>NZ_FYEA01000022.1 GCF_900187605.1 Pseudomonas sp. Irchel 3H7 | reverse complement strand
ATCGGCGCTTGGGTGAAAGGAGGAGGGGCGAAATCTCCCACGGTCTGTGCTGCGTCAACAGTCAGAATCGAGCCTTGTCCCTCCTCCTCCCTTCAAGTCCTACCATACAAGCGAGCCTGCTCGCGAAGGCCGCGCCGCGGTGTTCCTGTTCAGCTAAAGATTTTCTGCAAGAACGCTTTCATGTCCGCCCAGGATTTTTCATCCGCGGCCTTGTTGTACCCGATGTCCGGGCCACCGTGCTCGCCATGGCTGAGGCGATCGGCATCCGGATTGGTGAAGCCATGCTTGGCACCGTCAAGGCTGACGAACTTATAGTCAGCGCCAGCCTTGTCCATTTCCGCTTTGAACGCCGTGACATTGTCGGCAGTGACCATGCTGTCCAGCGCACCGTGCTCGACCAGAATCTTCGCTTTCACACTGCCGGGCGTCGCCGGGGTTTTGGTCGCCAGCGCGCCGTGGAAACTCACCACGCCCGCCAACGGTTCACCTTGCCGCGCGGCGTTGAGCACCACGCCACCGCCAAAGCAGTAACCGATAGCGGCGATTTTGTTGGCGTCGGTCTGCGGCTGCTGCTTCAGCAAATTCAGCCCGGCCTCAAAGCGCTTGCTGGAAGCCGCCGCATCCTGAGTCGCTGCCTGCATGAACGCCATCGCGTCTTTTGGATGTTCGGTGTTCTTGCCTTCGCCGTACATATCGATCGCCAACGCGCTGTAGCCGAGTGCGGCGAGATCGCGTGCGCGGCGTTTGGCGTAATCGTTCAGGCCCCACCATTCGTGCACCACGACGACACCCGGACGTTTGCCTTTGATGGCGTCGTCATAGGCGTAGTAGCCGATCAGCTTTGTGCCATCGGCGCTTTGATAGGGGATTTCCTCGGTCTTGATCGCTGCCTGAGTGAGGCTGCTGACGGCCAGCAAAATGAGGGCAAGGAACAGGCGCATGGTCGGATCTCCTGACAATAAACGGTCAAATCAGCCTAGTTCATTTGGTTCAGGTCGGGTTCAGAGACGGTTCAGGGGCGGTACAGGGGAAGGTCAGTAACCTTGCGCCATACCCAAACAGCACTGTGAAAGAGGAAATACCCATGACTTTTAACAAACTGTTGCTGGCATTGACCGTAATGAGCGCCAGTATCGCGGCCCAGGCCGACACCACTTCGAACTTCGCCGGCCTGTCCTTCGGCCAGACCAGTGACAAGATCAACAAATCCAACTCGCTGAACAACAACCTCGACCACCCGAACGCCACTGGCGCCATCGACGGCAACAACACCTACGGCGTCCGCCTCGGTCAGCAAAACAGCCAGGGTCGCTACTACGCCACCTACGACAACGTGTCCGGTTCGCACAATGGCATTAAACTGCGTCAGGAAAACCTGCTGGGCAGCTACGATCTGTTCTACCCGGTGGGTGGCAGCACCAAGCTGTTCGGTGGCGCGACGGCGGGTTTGACCAAGCTGACTCAGGATTCGCCGAGCTACAGCCGCGACAGTGACATCGGTTATGCGGTTGGCGGCCAGTTCGGTGTGTTGCAGCAAGTCTCGCAGAACACCTCGGTCGAACTTGGTTACCGTTACCTGCGCAGCAACGCCAGCACTGAAATGAAAGAGAGCGGCGGCAGCAAGCAAGGCTCGCTGGATTTGACCAGCAGCGCGCAGACTTACCTGTCGGCCAACTACAATTTCTAAGGAGTTGCCAGCAGGTTCAATGTGGGAGCGAGCCTGCTCGCGAAAGCGCCGGTTCAGTCGATGAGAGGTCGACTGAGCCATCGCCTTCGCGAGCAGGCTCGCTCCCACAGGTGTGTGACTGGAGATTCTGATTTGCCCGGGAGAGTGTTATGAAACTGTTGGTCGTCGAAGATGAAGCGCTCTTGCGCCATCACCTGCAAACCCGCCTGACGGAAAGTGGCCACGTGGTCGAGTCCGTGGCCAATGCCGAGGAGGCGCTGTACCAGACCGGACAGTTCAACTTTGACCTGGCGGTGATCGATCTCGGCCTGCCGGGCATGGGCGGTCTCGACCTGATTCGCCAGTTGCGCGCGGGCGGCAAGACCTTCCCGATCCTCATCCTCACCGCGCGCGGCAACTGGCAGGACAAGGTCGAAGGCCTCGCCGCCGGTGCCGACGATTACGTGGTCAAGCCGTTCCAGTTCGAAGAACTCGACGCGCGTTTGAATGCCTTGCTGCGCCGTTCCAGCGGGTTCACTCAGTCGACCATCGTTGCCGGCCCGCTGCTGCTCGACCTCAATCGCAAACAGGCGAGCCTCGACGAACAACCTTTGGCGCTGACCGCCTACGAGTACCGCATCCTCGAATACCTCATGCGTCATCACCAGCAAGTGGTGCCCAAGGATCGCTTGATGGAGCAGCTCTATCCGGATGACGACGAGCGCGATCCGAATGTCATCGAAGTGCTGGTCGGCCGTCTGCGGCGCAAACTCGAAGGGCCGGCCGGGTTCAAGCCGATCGACACCGTGCGCGGCCTCGGCTACCTGTTCAATGAGCGCTGCACTTGATTCGTTCTCTGCGCGTTCGCTTGATGCTCGCCGCCACGACGTTGGCGGTGTTGTTCATGCTCGCTTTGCTGCCGGCGATGCAAGGCGCGTTCAGCCTGGCGCTGCAAGACTCGATCGAGCAGCGGCTGGCCTCGGACGTCACTACGCTGATTTCTGCCGCGCGCATTGAAAACGGTCGGTTGGTGATGCCGACGCAACTGCCGGATGAGCGTTTCAACCTCACCGATTTCCGTTTGCTCGGCTATATCTACGATCGCGAGGGGCATCTGGTCTGGCGCTCGAAGGCGACTCAGGAAGAGCAGATCAACTACAAACCGCGCTACGACGGACTCGGTAATGAGTTCGCGCGGATCCGCGAAAGCAATGGCCAGGAATTCTTCGTCTATGACGTCGAAGTCAAACTGCTCGGCGGCAAAAGCGCGGCGTTCAGCATCGTCGCCCTGCAACCGGTGCGCGAGTACGAAACCACCCTCGAAGGCCTGCGCGAAAATCTCTATCTAGGCTTCGGCGCGGCATTACTGGTATTGCTGGCGCTGTTGTGGATCGGCCTGACCTGGGGCCTCAAAGCGCTGCGCCGGCTCAGTCAGGAGCTCGACGAAATCGAAGGCGGCACCCGTGAAAGCCTCACCGAACAACACCCACGTGAACTGCTGCGCCTGACCGGCTCGCTCAACCGTTTGCTGCACAGCGAGCGCCAGCAGCGCAGTCGTTATCGCGATTCCCTCGATGATCTGGCGCACAGCCTGAAAACGCCGTTGGCGGTGTTGCAAGGGGTTAGCGAGGACATGGCCCAACGTCCCGAAGAACGCGATCAAGCGTGGGTGCTGCAGAGTCAGATCGAACGCATGAGCCAGCAGATCAGCTATCAACTGCAACGGGCCAGTTTGCGCAAAAGCGGACTGGTGCGACATCAGGTGCGCTTGCAACCGGTGCTGAAAAGCCTGTGCGACACCCTCGACAAGGTGTACCGCGACAAGCATGTGCGCGTGGCCTTTGATCTGCCTGAGCACTGCTATGTGCCGATCGAGCAGGGTGCCTTGCTGGAGATGATGGGCAACTTGCTGGAAAACGCTTATCGCCTGTGTCTGGGCGAAGTGCGTATCAGCGTGCGTGAGACTCTGGCCGGGATTGAACTGTGCGTCGAAGATGACGGCCCCGGTGTGCCGCCGGATCAGCGTGCGCGGATCCTCGAGCGTGGTGAACGCCTGGATGCCCAGCATCCGGGGCAAGGGATCGGGTTGGCGGTGGTCAAGGATATTATCGAAAGCTACAACGCCAAACTCGCGCTGGGGGATTCGCCGATGGGTGGGGCGGCGTTCAGGATTCATTTTCCGGCGGTGTGATTGGGAGTTGCCCTCTCCCAGAAGGAGAGGGGACTGACCGAAGTGTCTTTGGAAAATTATCGACCTGAGCGATTTGCAGCGAATATGGATTCAATAGAGAGCCTGCAGGTCGGCGTATTTACCGAGTATCCCCCAATCAGTCCCCTCTCCCCCCGGGAGAGGGTTAGGGTGAGGGGCTTTTGATTTGGCGTCTCACTGCTCCTGCGCCCGATACGCCCCCGGCGTCAACCCCGTCCACTTCTTGAACGCCCGATGAAACGCCGACGGTTCGGAAAACCCCAACTGCTCGGCAATCTGTTGCAACGACAGATCCGCCCGCCCCAAATGATAAATGGCGATATCCCGCCGCAACTGATCCTTCAACTCCTGAAAACTCGTGCCTTCCTCACGCAAGTGCCGGCGCAAGGTCTGCGGGCTGATGTGCAAGTGCGCCGCCACCGCGTCCAGATCCGGCCAATTTGCAGTGTCACGGCTGAGCAAGCGGCGCAAACGGCTACTCAGACTGTCGCCGTCGTCCGGGCGCGAGAGCAGGTCGGCGGGGGAGCGTTCGAGGAAGTGTTTGAGCGTGCGTTCGTCCTGCAACAGCGGCATAGACAGATAGCGGCTGTGGAATAAAAGGCTGCTTTGCTCGGTGCCGAAGGTTAGCGGGCAGGGGAACAACAGGTCATATTCGGCGCCATGCTCGGGGCGTGGATAGCTGAAGCTCGCCTGTTCGAGGCGAATCCGCTGGCCGATCAGCCAACTGCCGAGGCGATGCCAGATCACCAGCAGACTCTCGGTGAGAAAGTGATCCGGGTCCCACATCTGCGAATCATCGAGGCTCAGGCGCACCCATTCGTCTTCGCGCGCCAGGCTCAGGCGCGGGGCTTCGGGGAATAGGCTATAAAACAATAAGCCGCGTTGCAGGGCTTTTTCCAGATTGCGGCAGTGAATCGAGGCGTGGCACATCATGGCGAAACTGCCGGGTTTGCTTGGTGCGTTGCCGAAACCCAGGTATTCGTCGTCCAGCGCCAGCCACAGGCCCTGAATCAAGCGGGTGAATTGTTCCGGAGCAATGCGCGCGCGAGGTTCGTCGAGCAATTCCGGGCTGATGCCCAGTTGCAGCAGCAGGCCCGAGTAATCGAAACCCACGCGGCGTGCGCCACCGAGGGCGGCACGGGCAAAATGACTGGCGATGGTGCGTTCGCGCATAAGCGGCAGATCCTTCTTCAGGCGCCGGATGGTAGCGGCGGGCTGGATGCATCGACAAGGCGGATTTCCGCCAAATTGTAGGACGAGAAGCGGCGAGTTGGCGGAAATCCGCCACACTTCAGTCACCGGATGGTGACATCGATGAACCTGTAATCCCTGATATCAAAAGGCTTGCAGGCAATCGCACCAAAGTGGCACGACGTTTGCGATACAAGCCACAGAAGCGTGCGTTTGGCCCTGATGGAAAACGCTGCTCCAACAACAAATCCCTCCAGTGCAGGAGGGTTCGCAATTAAGGTTTCGCGGCCAACAGATGGATGTTGCCACGCGGGACGCTTGAGGAAACCTGCAATGACGACTCGTCAGCCACTGTACAAATCCCTGTATTTCCAGGTGATCGTTGCCATCGCCATCGGCATCCTGCTTGGTCACTTCTACCCTCAGACCGGTGTGGCCCTCAAGCCGCTGGGTGACGGGTTCATCAAACTGATCAAAATGGTCATCGCCCCGATCATCTTCTGTACCGTTGTCAGCGGCATCGCCGGCATGCAGAACATGAAATCCGTGGGCAAGACCGGCGGCTACGCGCTGCTGTACTTCGAAATCGTTTCCACCATTGCCCTGCTGATCGGTCTGATCGTGGTCAACGTTGTGCAACCGGGCGCCGGCATGCACATCGACGTCACCACCCTGGACGCCTCGAAAATCGCCACTTATGTGACGGCCAGTAAAGACCAGAGCATTGTCGGTTTCCTCCTCAATGTAATCCCGAACACCATCGTCGGCGCGTTCGCCACCGGTGACATCCTGCAAGTGCTGATGTTCTCGGTGATCTTCGGCTACGCCCTGCATCGCTTGGGTTCGTACGGTCGTCCGCTGCTGGACATGATCGATCGCTTCGCCCACGTCATGTTCAACATCATCAACATGATCATGAAACTGGCGCCGCTGGGTGCTTTCGGCGCGATGGCCTTCACCATCGGTGCTTACGGCGTCGGCTCGCTGGTGCAACTGGGCCAGTTGATGATCTGCTTCTACATCACCTGCATCCTGTTCGTGGTGGTGGTGCTGGGTGCGATCTGCCGTGCTCACGGTTTCAGCGTGTTTAAACTGGTGCGTTACATCCGTGAAGAGCTGTTGATCGTACTGGGCACGTCTTCGTCGGAATCGGCACTGCCACGCATGCTGATCAAGATGGAGCGTCTGGGCGCGAAGAAATCCGTAGTAGGTCTGGTGATCCCGACCGGTTACTCGTTCAACCTCGACGGTACTTCGATCTACCTGACCATGGCGGCCGTGTTCATCGCTCAGGCGACTGATACCCACATGGACATCACCCACCAGATCACTCTGCTGCTGGTATTGCTGCTGTCCTCCAAAGGCGCAGCCGGTGTGACCGGCTCGGGCTTCATCGTACTGGCAGCGACCCTGTCGGCGGTCGGTCACCTGCCGGTGGCCGGTCTGGCGCTGATCCTCGGTATCGACCGCTTCATGTCCGAAGCGCGCGCACTGACCAACCTGGTTGGTAACGCTGTAGCGACCATCGTGGTTGCCAAGTGGGTCAAGGAGCTGGATACCGATCAGCTGCAAACCGAACTGGCCTCGGGCGGTCGCGGTATCTCCGACGAGCGTGAAGAAGATGACCTGGGTGTGGCTGAAGGCCCAACCCCAAGCAATGTGAAGTAAGCCCTGTTTGCCTGGAAAAACCCGCTTCGGCGGGTTTTTTCTTGCCTGCGATTTGAGCGTAACGGTCATACCCGCTGACATTTCCGGTGATTGCCGTACACGGCATCGCTGCCTAGGCTGAGTGCATCGCCCAAGGAGTTCGCCCATGTCCGCACCGCTGGCCTCACTGAAAATCCTCGATTTCTCGACGCTGCTGCCGGGGCCGTTCGCCTCGCTGTTGCTGGCGGACATGGGCGCTGAAGTGCTGCGCATCGAATCACCAACGCGCATGGACCTGCTGCGGGTATTGCCGCCACATGATGGCGGAGTCTCGGCCAGTCACGCCTACCTCAATCGCAACAAGCGCAGCCTGGCGCTGGATCTGAAACAGCCTGAAGCCGTGGAAGTGATCAAGCAGTTGCTGGCCGATTACGACATCGTCCTCGAGCAGTTTCGTCCCGGTGTAATGGAGCGTCTGGGCCTGGGCTATGAAGCGCTGAAGGCGATCAACCCGAAGCTTATTTACGTGTCGATTACCGGTTACGGCCAGACCGGGCCATACAAGGACCGCGCCGGGCATGACATCAACTATCTCGCGCTGGCGGGGCTGGCCAGCTACACCGGTCGCGCCGACAGCGGGCCGTTGCCGTTGGGCATGCAGGTGGCGGATGTGGCCGGAGGCTCATTGCACGGAGTGATCGGCTTGTTGGCCGCGGTGATTGCGCGTCAGCAGAGCGGGCAGGGCACGCATCTGGATGTGAGCATGACCGATTGCGCGTTCAGCCTGAATGCCATGGCCGGTGCCGGCTATCTGGCTTGCGGCGAAGAACCTGCGTGGGAAGACCAGATGCTCAACGGCGGCAGCTTTTACGATTATTACCGTTCCCGCGATGGCCGCTGGATGTCGGTGGGCAGTCTGGAACCGGGGTTCATGCAGCAACTGTGTACGGCGTTGGGGCGGCCGGAGTTGGCGGCGCAGGGCTTGTCCTCAAAGCCCGAGCAGCAGCGGGCATTGAAGTACGCGCTGACGGTCGAGTTCGAAAAACACGACTTTGCTGAGTTGTGCGAGATGTTTGCCGGGATCGATGCGTGTGTCGAGCCGGTATTGAGTCTGGGTGAGGCGGTGCGCCATCCGCAGTTGCAGGCGCGGGAACTGGTGACGCAGGTGCCGCGCGGGGATGGTTCGACGCAGGCGCAGATGGCCTGTCCGTTGAAGTTTTCCCAAGCGTTGCCGGCGCCGCGGCATGTTGGCGCGGTGTTGGGGCAGCATACGGATCAGGTGTTGGCGGAGTTGGGGTTGAGTCCTTCGAAAATTGAAGAGCTGCGCCGGGCCAAAGTCATTCTTTAGTGCCTGTTCTGGCCTCATCGCTGGCAAGCCAGCTCCCACAGTTTTCGAGGTGTCCACAGATTCTGTGTAAGACACCTAAACCTGTGGGAGCTGGCTTGCCAGCGATGGGGCCAGTCAGGGCGACACAAACTGACTATTCGACGCGCATCTCACCACTGAACACCAACGTGTTGCGGCATCGGCGACACAGGTAACGCCGCCCCTGCCGCACCAGGCTATGGCGCTGCGCCGAAAACGGGAAATCACTGTCGGCGCACGGGCATTTGTAGATATAGCGGGTCACGCTGCGGCGCTTGATTGCATAGGTGTGGCAGCGATCCGGCGGCAGTTCGTAAACGCCGCGCATGATCAGTTGCCATTCCTCGCCGTGGGGCTGAATGCGCTCGCCAAACAACTGATGGGCGATCAGGTGCGCAACCTCGTGGGCCACGGTCTGCTTGAGGAAGTGCTCGGTGTTTTCCCGGTATAACTGCGGGTTGAAGCGCAGCAGGTTCTCGTGCAGATGCGCGACACCGGCCTTTTGCCCGCGCAGCTTGAGGCTGACGACAGGGCGTGGGAAGGAACGTTTGAAAAAGGATTCTGCGAGTTGGTAACAGTCTTCGACGCGGGTATTGAGTTGCTCGGGCATGCTTGATGGATCTCCATAGACGTCGAGTATGCCGTAACGCCCCGGACTTGCGAATCGCCGAGCTGCCGAATGGTCATCCGGCAAACGACAAGGCCGCCTTGCGGCGGCCTCTGATTGGTTTGGCGAGTCAGTTCGTATAGACGGGACCAACGCCCAGCCCCCAGACGATCACGGTGAACGCCATGATGGCTACCAGCACCACCAGACCCACCGCCAGCACCGAGCTGGAAAACAGGAAGCCTTCATCCGACGGAATATTCATGAACGTCGGCAGCCCCACGTACAACAGATACACCGTGTAGCAGATGGCCGCCGTGCCGACGATCATCCCCAGCCACATGTGCGGATACAACGCCGCCAGCCCGCCGACAAACAACGGTGTCGCGGTGTAGGTGGCGAAGGCCACACAACGGGCCAGACTTGGATTGGCGTCGTAGGTGCGAGCCATCCAGTGCACAAAGGCGCCCATGACCGCGACCCCGCCGAGCATGGCCAGGTACGACATGACGGTCATCCAGATCGCGCTTTCGACGGTGAGCATGACCGGCGCGCGATTGCCGATTACCCAGCCGACCTGTGTGGTGCCGATAAAGGCCGAGACAGCGGGGATAGCCGCCAGAATCAGCGTGTGTGTCAGGTACATGTGGCTGATGCTTTCCTCTTGGTCGCCACGGATTTCCTTCCATTCCTGATCGGGGTGGGTAAAAAGTCCCACTACGTGATGGATCATGCCAGTCACTCCTCTTGTTATTGCCATCGCCCCCCAGCGGAGCGCCTACGGGCCAAGGTGGCCGAGCAAATACAGGTCTTCAGATTGTGTGCGACCTTATGTCGCAGTATAGAAAGGTCTTAACCGCACAGGTATTAGGGGCTTAGAGCAAATCGCGCTGTAAAAACAGGGCGTAATCGCCTCGGGGTCTGTAAACGTTCCATCTCCGGGCTACGACAACCTGTGCCCACAACCCCGGGGTTTTTGCGTAAAATGCCGGCCTTTCGTCACACCTCACGGATTTCGCGTCATGGGCACTCTTACGGTCAACCAGAACAAACTGCAAAAGCGCCTGCGCCGCCTGGCCGGCGAAGCGGTCGCCGATTTCAACATGATTGAAGATGGCGACAAGGTCATGGTCTGCCTGTCCGGGGGCAAAGACAGCTACACCATGCTCGACGTGCTGCTGCACCTGCAGAAGGTTGCCCCGATCAAGTTCGAGATCGTCGCGGTGAACATGGACCAGAAACAGCCGGGCTTCCCTGAGCATGTGCTGCCGGCCTACCTGAAAGAGCTGGGCGTCGAGTACCACATCGTCGAGAAAGACACCTATTCGGTGGTCAAGGAACTGATCCCGGAAGGCAAGACCACCTGCTCGCTGTGCTCGCGCCTGCGTCGCGGCACGCTGTACACCTTCGCCGACGAAATCGGCGCGACGAAAATGGCCCTCGGTCACCACCGTGACGACATCGTCGAGACGTTCTTCCTCAACATGTTTTTCAACGGCTCGCTCAAGGCAATGCCGCCGAAGCTGCGCGCCGATGACGGTCGCAACGTAGTCATCCGTCCACTGGCGTACTGCAACGAGAAAGACATTCAGGCGTATTCGGACCTCAAGGAATTCCCGATCATCCCGTGCAACCTCTGCGGTTCGCAGGAAAACTTGCAGCGTCAGGTGGTCAAGGAAATGCTGCAGGACTGGGAACGCAAGACCCCGGGCCGAACCGAAAGCATCTTCCGCAGTCTGCAGAACGTGATCCCGTCGCAACTGGCCGACCGCAACCTGTTCGACTTCACCAGCCTGAAGATCGACGAGACCGCCGCTTCGCGCTTCGTCAACGTCGTCAACTTGTAAACACATTTCAAATGTGGGAGCGAGCCTGCTCGCGAAAGCGGTGTGTCATTCAACTGATTTGTTGACTGGGACTCCCACTTCGCGAGCAGGCTCGCTCCCACATTGGTTTCTTCGCTTCATTCAATAGGAGAGGGCATGCGCGATTACAAGTGGCTGCACGAATACTGTCTGAACCGCTTCGGTTCGGCGGCTGAACTGGAAGCCCATCTGCCCGTTCCCAAGACCCCGGCGCAACTGCGCAAGATCAGCGACGACCGCTACCTCTCGACCATGGCCCTGCGTGTGTTCCGCGCCGGCCTCAAGCACAGTCTGGTCGACGCCAAGTGGCCAGCCTTCGAAGAAGTGTTCTTCAAGTTCGACCCGGAAAAAGTCGTGCTGATGAGCGCCGAACACCTTGAGCGTTTAATGCAGGATGCGCGGATCATCCGTCACCTGGGCAAGCTCAAGAGCGTGCCGCGCAATGCGCAGTTCATTCTTGATGTAGAGAAAGACAAGGGCAGTTTCGGTGCGTTGATCGCCGACTGGCCGGTGACCGATATCGTCGGTCTGTGGACCTACCTGAAAAAGCACGGTCATCAACTGGGTGGGCTGTCGGCGCCACGGTTTTTGCGCATGGTCGGCAAGGACACGTTTGTACCGAGCTACGACGTGGTCGCCGCGCTGAACGCACAGAAGATCGTCGACAAGGTGCCGACCAGTCTGCGCGATCTGGCGATTGTGCAGGATGCGTTCAATCAATGGCACGAGCAGAGCGGCGGGCGGGCGATGAGCCAGATTTCGATGATGCTCGCTTACACCGTCAACCATTGAACAGCTAAAAGATCGCAGCCTTCGGCAGCTCCTACAGGGAAACGCATGCCAAATGTAGGAGCTGCCGAAGGCTGCGATCTTTTCAATCAGGCGACGGAGATTTCGCCTTCACCTGCCAGCTTGCGATTCAACTGATACCGCCACCGCACATACAGCAGCGCCGAGCAGAACACCGCCAGACTCGCGACCATCTCCAGCACACCAAACAACTGCCGGTTCGGGTCATACGCCGCCAGTGCGCCCTTGATGAAATACAGATTCACCACAAAACACATCCACGAATGCCCGCGGGCGCTGCCCATGATCATTGCCGGGGCGAGCACGATCCATGGGATCAACTCGACCAGCAGAATCACCCACGGCCGCGCGCCGTGCAGATCGGCGAACAGCAGATAGTAGGCCGCCAGCAGGCCGGCGAGGGCGAAGAAGCTCAGCAGGCTAATCACCCGCATCGCCTTCACTCGTGGCTCCAGCCACTCGACACTCGGCAGAATCTTCGGCTTCTTCGCCATATCAGCCCACCAGTTTCTGAGCGGTTTTCGCCAGCCGCAGACCCAGCGCGCGACACAACGCCACTTCATGCTGATCGAGAGCACTTTTGCCGTCAGCCCCAGCGTGATGACTGGCACCGTAAGGCGTACCGCCGCCCTGGGTTTCGAGCAACGCCGATTCGCTGTACGGCAGGCCGGTGATGAGCATGCCGTGGTGCAGCAGTGGCAGCATCATCGACAGCAAGGTGGTTTCCTGACCGCCGTGCAGGCTGGCGGTGGAGGTGAATACACCCGCCGGTTTGCCGACGAGGGCGCCGGTCAGCCAGAGGTTGCTGGTGCCATCGAGGAAGTATTTCAGCGGCGCGGCCATGTTGCCAAAGCGTGTCGGGCTGCCGAGGGCCAAACCCGCGCAGTTTTTCAGGTCATCGAGCGTGGCATACAACGCGCCTTCGTCCGGGATGTCCGGCGACACCGCTTCGCACTCGGTGGAAATGGCTGGCACCGTACGCAAGCGTGCTTCGAGACCCGCCTGCTCGACACCTCGGGCAATCTGCCGGGCCATTTCATTGGTCGAACCGTTGCGGCTGTAATACAGCACCAGAATGTACGGCGCGCTCACGGCAACAACTCCAGCACATTTTCCGGCGGACGACCGATCACGGCTTTGTCGCCGACTTCGAGAATCGGCCGCTCCATCAGTTTCGGGTGCTGAGCGATGGCGTCGATCAATTGCGCTTCGCTGAGGCTTTCGTCAGCCAGCTGAAGCATTTTGTATTCATCTTCCCCGGTGCGCAGCAACTGACGCGCGCTGATCCCGAGCTTGCCGAGCAGGGCCTTGATTTGCGCGGCATTCAGCGGGGTTTCGAGGTAACGCACGACGTTCGGGGTCAGGCCGCGGGCTTCAAGAAGCTCCAGCGCGCCGCGGGATTTCGAGCAGCGCGGATTGTGATAAAGCGTCAGATCGGTCATGGCGGGTCGCTTCTGGCGTAAAGTGGCGGCTATTCTAACTGTGCAGCGCGCAATCCAGAACCTTCGGAGGCAATGGGTCGCAGGCGCCTTCAAATTTTCACAAGGAACACGACATGACACGGCGATTGGCAGCGGCATTGACGATAATCGGGGCGTTGATGCTGGGGGGCTGCGGCAATGATTACGGTATCGACCAGAACGGCCAGAAGGTTGCGTCGGAGCGTCTGGACAAACAATGGGTAGTGCTGAACTACTGGGCCGAATGGTGTGGCCCGTGCCGGACCGAAATCCCGGAACTCAATCATTTGGCGGATGAGCTGAAGAGCAAGAACGTCGGCGTGTTCGGGGTGAACTTCGACAATGTGCAGGGCGTGGAGCTGAAAGACGCCAGTGAAAAGCTGGGCATCAAGTTCACCGTGCTGGCGCAGGATCCGGCGGAACTGTTCGAGTTGCCGCGCAGTGAAGCGCTGCCGGTGACGTACATCATCGACAACAAGGGTAAGGTGCGGGAACAGTTGATGGGCGAGCAGACGGCGGCGGGGGTGATGGCCAAGCTTGAGGCGTTGCAGGCGACCAAGTGAGTTGCCGCTAAAGAGTAACCCTCACCCCAGCCCTCTCCCAGAGGGAGAGGGGGCCGACCGAGGTGTCTGGCGAGGTACATCGACCTGAGAGATCGAGTCGATTGTAGATTCGCCAAAGCAAGACCCAGTCGATTATGGATTCAGTTGCACTCGTTCAAGTCGGCGTAGCTCCCCAATATCCCCCAATCAGTCCCCTCTCCCTTTGGGAGAGGGCTAGGCGGGCGGCGTTCCGATGAGGGTATCGGCGGTCTAGCCAATCAACCCTCTTCCAGCCACCAACGCAACGGCTTGCCTTCCGCCGGCCAGAAGCGCATCTGCTCGATCGGCGAGATGTCCCAGCGCTCGACATGCTCCAGCGCCTGCAGGAAGCGTTGTTCCTGCTCCATCAGCGCTGGTGCACAAAGCTTGCGGGTCTTGCCGATCTTGCCGAAAGTCAGCTTGTCACCGTCCAGCGTGTACGGCGCGAACCAATGGTTGCAGCCACCGTTGCCGTAGGCGCGGCCATCATCGCCAAGGGTCACGGTCAGATGGCTGTAATCCATCAACGGCCGCTCACCGATCCACTCCAGAATGTAGCTGCGGTTCTGTTGCAGTTGCACAGGCTCTGCGGCACAGCCCACCAGGCCGGCACCGACCAGCGCGGTCAGGGCAAGGCGTTTGATCATGCCGACACCTGGCATTTCGGGCACAAGTGCTTGTCACCAACGGCTTTCCAGCCCAGTTCGGCGATGCGCGCGGTGGCTGCCGGTTTTTCGGCGGTTTTACCGAGTTTGGCGTCCACGGCGAATTCGAAGCTCAGCTCTTTGGCACAGCTGTCGCAGTTGACCTGCCAGGTGTGGATCGCCAGTTCACCGAACACCGGGCCTGTGGTCATCGCGGTCCATTGGCCCGGCGGATTGATCAGGTGGCGGACGGTTTCAACGGTCAGGCGCATGGACAAGTCCTTGCTGCCTTTGAGGGTGACCAACAGCGCGTCACCGATGCGAATCGAGCCACCATTGCCGGTGACCTGATAGCGGCCCGGAACGAGGGCGCGGCATTCGGTGAGGGTGTGTTGCGGGTTCATCAGGGTGTAGCGGAAATCGTGTTCGACCATGGGTCCTCCAAATATGCGCGACATGCTAGCACGGGCTTGATTGCAGAATGATGCGCGCGTGCGACCTTCGATCCGGTTCAAATGCCGCGACACTCATGGCAAACTGCCGGCCTCGAATCTGAAGGAACGGAACATGGCGCTGATCGAATGTTATGAATGCAAGAAGAGCATCAGCTCCGAAGCCAACGCGTGCATTCATTGCGGGGCTCCAATGGCGGAGCAAGCAGTACACGCGCAAACCGTAGCCGCGCCTGTTCAGGCTGCGACAATCTCGTTCGGTAGTCTGCCGCGTAACAAGGCTGTGCCCGAAGTCAGTGCTCCAGCGCCTGAGCCGCAACCTTTGCCGAAAGTGATGCCGGCCGCTGCGCGGCGTCGGCGCCAGCAGCCCACCGAGCAACCGGCCACTGAGCAGACCAATGTCGACGGCAGTCGCCCGGTGGAAGGCTGGCTGAAGATCATGATCTTCCTGCTGCCGATGTTTTTCGTCTGGTTCCTGCTGCGCTACGGCCACTCGATGAAACAGCGCTTTTTTGGCTTCGGCTGGCTGGCGATGCTGATTCTGGCGACTTCGCTTTCACCCAAGTAAGCGGAAAAAATTTCAACCCTCGACCTGGTTCTGTGGCGTTCCCGCCACCCAGGTCGCGATGTTGTGCAGGGTGGTTGCAGCAATCGCACCCAGTGCTTCGCGGGTCAGAAACGCCTGATGCGCGGTGATGATCACGTTGGGGAAGGTCAGCAGGCGCGCCAGCACATCGTCCTGCAGGGGCAGGTCGGAGCGATCCTCGAAAAACAGTTGTGCCTCTTCCTCATAAACATCCAGCCCCAGATAGCCGAGCTGGCCGTCCTTCAATGCATCGATCAGTGCCGGTGTGTCGACCAGGCCACCACGGCCGGTATTGATCAGCATGGCGCCGGCCTGCATGTGCGCCAGCGAGTCGCGGTTGATCAGGTGTTTGCTCTGCTCGTTGAGCGGGCAGTGCAGGCTGATGATCCGCGACTGCGCGAGCAGTTCCGGCAGGCTCAGATAACGCGCACCCAACGCCAGCACCTCCGGGTTGGGGAAAGGATCGTAAGCCAGCAGCTCACAGCCGAAGCCGTGCATGATTTTGGCGAACGTGGCGCCGATCTGGCCGGTGCCGACAATTCCCACGGTTTTGCCGACCAGGTCGAAACCGGTCAGGCCATGCAGGCTGAAATCGCCTTCACGGGTGCGGTTATAGGCACGGTGCAGACGACGGTTGAGGGCCAGGATCAGCGCCACGGCGTGTTCGGCCACCGCATGCGGCGAGTAGGCCGGCACGCGCACCACGGCCAGTCCGAGACGTTTCGCCGCAGCCAGATCAACATGGTTGTAACCCGCCGAGCGTAGGGCAATCAGGCGCGTGCCGCCCGCGGCCAGACGTTCCAGCACCGCAGCGCTGAGATCATCATTGATAAACGCACAGACCACTTGGTGTTTGTCGGCCAGTGCTGCCGTATCGAGGCTGAGCCGGGCCGGTTGAAAGTGCAGCTCGATACCCGCCGGGCAATCGGCGGCGAGGAAGCTGTCGCGGTCGTAGGTCTGGCTACTGAAAACGAGCGTGCGCATGAAATCCTCCTGGAACATCGACACGGATTGAATCACCCGATCCCACTTTAGCGCTGCCGGTGTTGGCCGGCATTGCTGTGGATCAGGCGCTGATCTTCGCTTGCGCCGCTAGCCGGTTGATCGCGCGCTCCAGTTCTTCCAGCGCTGCCACAGCCTTGGGGTCGTCCTGCTTGAGCAGGGTTTCGCTGCGCTGGCAGGCCGCGCGCAATTGCGGTACGCCGCAATAACGGGTGGCACCGTGCAGGCGATGGACGCGCTCGATCAATGCGTTCTGGTCGCGGTTTTCGCACGCCGCGCGGATGGCTTCGCGGTCGGCTTCCAGTGAGGCGAGCAACATGGCCAGCATGTCCGCCGCCAAGTCAGCCTTGCCGGCAGCCAGGCGCAAGCCTTCCTCGTGATCAAGCACCGGCAGTTCGTTATTGCCCGCCGCGCTGTCGCTGATCCGTTCCGGCCCTTGATTGCGCAAGGCCAGGCCGGTCCACTTCAGCACCACCTGCGCCAGTTGCCGCTCGCTGATCGGCTTGGTCAGGTAGTCATCCATGCCGCTTTGCAGCAGCGCGCGTTTTTCGTTGGCCATGGCGTGGGCGGTGAGGGCGACGATCGGCAGCGGCGTGCAGTGTCGCTCGCTTTCCCACTGGCGAATGGTTTCGGTGCTCTGGCGGCCGTCCATGCCTGGCATCTGCACGTCCATCAACACCAGATCGAACGATTCGCTCTGCACCGCTTTGACCGCCGCGTAGCCGCTTTCCACCGCAAGTACCTTGGCACCCATGTCTTCGAGCAGGGTTTGCACCAGCAGCAGGTTGGCCGGGTTGTCGTCGACACAGAGCACTTTCGGCGCGCGGCTCGACAGCGGTTCGCCTGGCTCATTGCGCGGCTGGCGCGGGTTGACCAGATCGGCCAGGGCGCGGCGCAATTTGCGCGTGCAGGCCGGTTTCGCTTGCAGTTGGCTGTGCGGGTTCGGCACCGACAGATGGAACAGCGTCTGTTCGGTGGTCGGGCACAGCACCAGCACTTTGCAGCCGAGGTGTTCGAGGTCCCAGATGTGCTGATTCAAACGCTCGGGCAGCATGTCGTTGCTGGTGATGCCGATGACCGCCAGATCGATCGCCTGATCGGTCTGGTGCGCGCCGGTGACGCCGTTGGTCAAACTTTCGAGGGTGTTGAACGGCGTGACATCGAGGCCACAGTCTTCCAGTTGGTGCTGCAAGGCCTGACGTGCCAGTTCGTGATTTTCCAGCACCGCCACGCGGCGCCCGAGCAACGGCGCGGCCGGCAAATCTTCGGCGTCGTCACGGGTTTTCGGCAGGCTCAGGCTGATCCAGAATTCCGAGCCTTCGCCCGGCGTGCTGTCGACGCCGATTTCGCCGCCCATCTGTTCGATCAGGCGTTTGGAAATCACCAGCCCCAGACCGGTGCCACCCGGTTGCCGCGACAGCGAGTTGTCGGCCTGACTGAACGCCTGGAACAACGCGCGCACATCCTGATTCGACAGGCCGATGCCAGTGTCCTGAATGCTGATGCGCAGTTGCACGCTGTCTTCGTGTTCCTCTTCAAGCATCGCCCTGGCGACGATGGTGCCTTCGCGGGTGAACTTGATGGCGTTGCTGACCAGGTTGGTGAGGATCTGCTTCAGACGCAGCGGGTCACCGACCAGCGACAGCGGGGTGTCGCGATAGACCAGACTGACCAGCTCCAACTGCTTGGCGTGTGCGGCCGGGGCGAGGATGGTCAGGGTGTCCTGTAGCAGGTCGCGCAGGTTGAACGGAATGTGGTCGAGTACCAGTTTGCCGGCCTCGATTTTCGAGAAGTCGAGGATCTCGTTGATGATCCCCAGCAGGCTGTCGGCAGACTTTTCGATGGTGCCCAGATAATCGAGCTGGCGCGGGGTCAGTTCACTTTTCTGCAACAGGTGGGTGAAGCCGAGAATGCCATTGAGCGGCGTGCGGATCTCGTGGCTCATGTTGGCGAGGAATTCGGATTTGATCCGGCTGGCTTCCAGCGCTTCTTTGCGCGCCAGGTCCAGTTCGATGTTCTGGATCTCGATGGTTTCCAGATTCTGCCGGACGTCTTCGGTGGCCTGATCGACACTGTGCTGCAGTTCTTCGCGGGCGTTTTGCAGGGTGCCGGCCATGCGGTTGATGCCCGACGCCAGTTCGTCCAGCTCCTGACTGCCGAGCGGCGGCAAACGCGTTTCCAGATGGCCGTCCTTGAGTTGCGCGACGGCTTGCTTGATCTGGCTCAGCGGACGGTTGATGGTGCGGCCCATGCGTAACGCCAGCAATGCCGCGCCCGCCAGACCGGCGGCAATCAGCAACAGGCTGGCGAACAGGCTGCGATAACCGCGCAGCAGCATGCCGTTGTGCGACAGCTCCAATTCGACCCAGCCGAGCAGTCGGTCGGATTCGTCCGGGATCAGTTCACCGGCGAGGTTGCGGTGTTTGCCGAACACCGGCATCAGGTAACGCGTCGCGTCATTGCCGCTGCGCCGTTGCAAATGCGCGCTGTCGCCGCTCGGCGCCTGATTGAGCATGGTCGGCCCGGCATGGGCCAGCGGCGAGCGGTCCGGGGCGAGGAAGGTCACCGCGCGCACGTCCGGTTGTTCAAGAGACTGGGTGGCGATGCGTTCAAGCAGATCGCTATTGCCGTGCCCCATGGCGGGTGCCACCAGCGGCGCCAGTTGCTCGGCGATCATTTCGCCGCGTTGCATCAATTGGCTCTGCAAGTCGGACTGCTGCGTCCAGGTGAAATAACCACCCAGCACCAGCGCCATCAGGCTGGTCGGCAACAAGGTCAGCAACAACACGCGACCTTTGATTCCCAGTTTCTTGAGCACGCCTATCTCCTGCATCCCGCTGATCTGTTGACTCATGCGTGCATCCGGCACGCGGCATGGGCGCAGTGTAGCGATTTGCTCGCAGGCAATCTCCGGAAAAATGCACTCGTGGTGGGGCAGGGCGCCGCTGTTCGTTTGTCGGCTGGACCAACCTTGAGTTGCCCGATCCCCGGCAATCTTGAATAATCAGTCTCAACTGAGAATTACTTGCAGATACTCATGACTCCTGTTTCCGCTGGCCAGCCACGCATTCTCTCCATCGAAGACGATCCGGTGCTCGGCGCCTATGTTCACGAACATCTGGGCCGCAGCGGCTTTCAGGTGACCTGGTGCCAGAACGGCCAGGAAGGCCTGAGCATCGCCAGGCGCCAGCCCTTCGATGTGGTGCTGATGGACATCCTGTTGCCGGGCCTGGACGGTTTGAATGTGTTGACGCAATTGCGCCAGAGCCATTCGACACCGGTGCTGCTGATGTCGGCTCTTGGCGCCGAGGCGGATCGTATCAGTGGTTTCCGTCTGGGTGCCGACGACTATTTGCCCAAACCGTTCAGCATGGCCGAGTTGCATGTGCGCATCGAAGCGATCCTGCGTCGAGTTGCCCTGGATCGGCGACCGGCATCGCTGGCGCCGCCGGTGGCGGCCGGTACGCTGCGTTTTGACGATGAACAGTGCGATGTGTTTTTCCGCGAGCAAGCCGCCGGGCTGACCCGCAGCGAATTCCGTTTGCTGGAAACCCTCAATCGCAATGACGAGGAAGTGCTGAGCAAAGCTTTCCTCTATCAGCACGTTTTGCAACGCGGCTACGCGGCCCACGACCGCAGTCTCGACATGCATATCAGCCAGATCCGCCGCAAACTGAAAGCCATCGGTTACACCGAGCGTGAAGTGCGGACTGTCTGGGGCAAGGGCTACGTATTGAGCGCCGCCGATGAAACGCTCTGAACTGCCGGGGCGGCATTCGCTGTTCTGGAAACTGGCGTTTCTGCTGGTGGCCTTCTGTCTGCTGATGATCTGGCTGAGCTGGTCGTGGGGACGTTACATGGAGGAGCGCAACCAGTTCCTCTCCGACGAAGCGCGCGGCACGCTCACTCGTTATGCCGCGCAAGCGGAACAGGCGTGGCAGCATGGTGGACGCAGCGGTGTTGATGACTGGTTGCAGAGCATGGAATTGCGCGAAGCCAGTTGGGTCGGCGTGATCGGCGGCAATTTGCAGTCGCTGAGCAATGATCCGCTCAATGATCAGGAATTGCAGCGCCTGACCTTCCTGCGCGGTCTCGACTGGCCGATTCACAAACAGGGGCGGCCGTGGTTGCGCATTCCTTTCCCCAAAGAGCCGTCTGCCGGCAGCCTGGTGATCGAATTGCCCGAACGATTTGTTCCGGGCAAGTACCGGGTGTTCTGGCGCGTCATCACCAACGGCGTGATTCCCGGGTTGTTCACGTTATTGCTGTGTGTCGGTCTGTACCGCTTGCTGGTCGTGCCGCTGAACAACCTGCGCGAACAGGCCAACGCCTGGCGCGCCGACCAGTTGAATGTACGGCTGTCGAGCGGCATCACCCAACGGCCGGATGAACTCGGTGAGCTTGCGCGGGCATTCGACTCGATGTCCGAACGCCTGCAATCGACCGTCGCCTTGCAACAGCAACTGCTGCGTGATCTGTCCCACGAATTGCGCACACCGTTGAGCCGCTTGCGGGTCGCCAGTGAAAGCGAACAAGGTCTGCTGCAACTGCGTGAGCGCATAGGTCGTGAAGTCGACGGTATGCAACGCTTGGTCGAAGACACCCTGCAACTGGCCTGGCTCGATACCGAGCGCTCGCCATTGCCCGACGAGGCGATTCAGATCCAGGCGCTGTGGGAAATGCTCACCGACAATGCCTGTTATGAAAGCGGCTGGCCGAGTCTGCAATTGCAGTGCGCGGTCGAGGCCTCATGCTGGGTGCGTGGCAACCTGAATACGCTGGCGCAGGCGCTGGAGAACATTCTGCGTAACGCGATTCGGCATTCGCCGCCGAGCGGGATCGTGCGTCTTGATGGACAGCGCGATGGTGATTACTGGCATCTGTGGCTGGAAGATCAGGGCGGCGGCGTAGCGGAAGGGGATCTGCAACGGATCTTTTCACCGTTCACCCGCCTCGACGGCTCGCGGCCCGGGGACGGTGGATTTGGCTTGGGGCTGAGCATTGCGCGCAATGCCGTGCAGCGTCAGGGTGGAAGTATTTGGGCGGAGAACAGCGGAGCGGGGTTGCGGTTGAATTTGCGGTTGGTCGCTGAGGGTGATTTCGCGCCGCCTGACGCCTTCGCGAGCAGGCTCGCTCCCACATTGGAACTCGGTTCGCCGCAGATCGTGTGATCAACAGTTAATAGTGTCATCACTGCTGACACTATTCTGCGAATGACACTACTCCCTGTGGGAGCGAGCCTGCTCGCGAAGAGTCTCTGCGCATCACCACCAATGAAAATGGCTCAACACAAAAGTCGCACCACTGGTGCGACTTTCAATCCCTTATTCCCATAAACCATAAGCACCGCACTTTGCGTGATATGGCCTGCGCGGGTTTGCCGGTATGATAGGCGCCCCCGCACGTCTGGATTGCGAATACGCCATGACCCTGCAGTACCCAACCATCGCCGATTGCGTCGGCAACACTCCGCTGGTGCGTTTGCAGCGCCTGCCCGGTGCTACCAGCAACACCCTATTGCTCAAGCTCGAAGGGAATAACCCGGCGGGTTCGGTCAAGGACCGTCCGGCGTTGTCGATGATCACTCGCGCCGAGTTGCGCGGGCAGATTCATGCCGGTGATACGCTGATCGAAGCGACCTCGGGTAACACCGGGATCGCGCTGGCCATGGCGGCCGCGATCAAGGGTTACAAAATGATCCTGATCATGCCGGACAACTCCAGCGCCGAACGTAAAGCGGCAATGACCGCGTACGGTGCCGAGCTGATTCTGGTCAGCCAGGAAGAAGGCATGGAAGGCGCCCGCGACCTCGCCCAGCGTATGGAAGCCGAAGGCCGTGGCAAGGTGCTCGATCAGTTCGCCAATGGCGACAATCCTGAAGCGCATTACACCACCACAGGTCCGGAAATCTGGCGTCAGACCCAGGGCACCATCACTCATTTCGTCAGTTCGATGGGCACCACCGGCACCATCATGGGCGTGTCGCGCTACTTGAAAGAGCAGAGCGACAGCGTGCAGATCGTCGGACTGCAGCCGATGGAAGGCTCGGCCATTCCGGGCATCCGTCGCTGGCCGCAGGAATACCTGCCGAAGATCTATCAGGCCGATCGCGTTGACCGTATCGTCGACATGGCGCAAAGCGAAGCCGAGGACGTCACCCGGCGTCTGGCCCGCGAAGAAGGCATCTTCTGCGGCGTGTCCTCGGGCGGTGCGGTGGCAGCGATGCTGCGCCTGTCCAAAGAAGTTGAAAACGCGGTGATCGTCGCGATCATCTGCGACCGTGGCGACCGTTACCTGTCGACCGGCATTTTCGACGCGCCCAACTGATGGCCAAGCACGAGAGAGGCCTGCGCTTCCAGCCCACGGGCGGCAGCAAGGCCGCGCAAATCCCGACCGGCAAAAAGCAGCGCTTGAGCATCGAGCGCCTGGCCAATGACGGTCGCGGCATCGCGTTTTTCGAAGGCAAGACCTGGTTCGTCCTCGGCGCCCTTGCCGGTGAGGAGGTCGAAGCGCGGGTGCTCGGTGCCCACGGCAAAGTGGTCGAAGCGCGCACCGAACGCGTGTTCAAGGCCAGCGAGCTGCGCCGCCCGGCACCCTGCCAGCACGCCGGCCGTTGCGGCGGTTGCAGCGTCCAGCATTTGCCTCACAACGAACAGCTTGCCCTGAAACAGCGCATGCTCGCCGAGCAATTGTCGCGTGTCGCCGGTGTCGAACCTGAAGAATGGGCAGCACCGCTGACCGGACCTGAATTCGGCTATCGCCGTCGC
Source organism: Pseudomonas sp. Irchel 3H7 (assembly GCF_900187605.1). Taxonomy (GTDB): domain Bacteria; phylum Pseudomonadota; class Gammaproteobacteria; order Pseudomonadales; family Pseudomonadaceae; genus Aquipseudomonas. Next base: position 22,599 of record NZ_FYEA01000022.1, on the reverse strand, counting down.
GCGCGCATCGCCGTGCGCTGGGACATGAAGGCGAAGAAACTCGAAGTCGGTTTCCGCGCCGCCGGCAGTCAGGACATCGTCGCGATCAGCGAATGTCCGGTGCTGGTACAGCCCTTGCAACCGATCATGACCCGTTTGCCGGAGATGCTTCGTCGTTTGAGCAAACCGCAGGCGCTGGGGCATGTCGAGTTGTTCAGTGGCTCGTCACTGGCGGTGTTGCTGCGGCACATGGCGCCGTTGTCCGAAGCGGATCTGACCATCCTCAAGGACTTCTGCCAATTCCATGAAGCGCAGTTGTGGCTGCATGGCGAAGGCGAGCCGCAACCGGTCGATGCGACCCAGTCGCTGGGCTATCGCCTGGAACAGTGGGATCTGGATCTGGCTTACCGGCCGGGCGACTTCGTCCAGGTCAACGCTGGCGTCAACGAAGCGATGGTGGCGCAAGCGCTGGACTGGCTGAAACCGGGTTGCGATGAACGTGTGCTGGATCTGTTCTGCGGCTTGGGCAACTTCGCTTTGCCGCTGGCCAAAGCCGTGCGCGAAGTGGTGGCAGTCGAAGGTGTGCAGACCATGGTTGATCGCGCCGAAGCCAACGCCGCTAGTAACAATTTGCATAACACAAAGTTTTTTCAAGCCGATTTATCCCAGCCTTTGACCGATGCCCAGTGGATCGGAAACGGCTTTTCTGCGGTACTCTTGGACCCACCGCGTGACGGTGCTTTCGAGGTGGTTCGCAAGCTGGCGACCCTGGGTGCCAAACGGTTGGTGTATGTGTCGTGCAACCCTGCAACTCTGGCGCGCGACACGGTCGAATTGATCAAGCAGGGCTACCGGTTAAAACGTGCCGGGATTCTCGATATGTTTCCTCAGACGGCACATGTCGAGGCCATGGCGTTATTTGAAGCGAGCCAGGATGGCTCGTCTGAATCCGTCTGACCTGTCCGCGCAGCGCTCGCTTTAGCCCCGCGAGCGCGAATGGGCACTGAAGGTCAGCGATTTGACGCATTGAATCTGCGTCGTAGGGAAGGTAAAGCAACATGGTACAGGTGAGAGCACACCAGCCGATCAACACTGACGGCAGTATCAATCTCGAGGCTTGGCTCGATCACGCGGTCAGTGTCGATCTGGCACTGGATCGCGAAGCCTTGAAAGAAGCCTGCGAGTTCGCTCGCGAGGCCGAACAACAGTCCAATGCCAAGAAGAATCTGTGGGCCGAAGGCTCCGGTAGTTTCAGTACCGGCCTGGAAATCGCCGAGATTCTCGCCGACCTCAAGCTCGATCAGGATTCTCTGGTCGCGGCGGTCCTGTATCGCGGTGTACGCGAAGGCCAGATCGAACTGGCGGCCGTCGGTCAGCGCTTCGGCCCGGTGGTGGCCAAACTGATCGACGGCGTGCAGCGCATGGCCGCTATCAGCGCCAGCCTCAGTCCGCGTCAGTCGATGGTCATGGGCACGCAGGGGCAGGTGGAAAACCTGCGCAAGATGCTCGTGGCGATGGTCGACGATGTCCGTGTTGCGCTGATCAAACTGGCCGAACGAACCTGCGCCATTCGCGCGGTGAAAACCGCCGACGATGAAAAACGTAACCGTGTCGCCCGCGAAGTGTTCGATATCTATGCGCCGCTCGCGCACCGACTCGGCATCGGTCATATCAAATGGGAACTGGAGGACTTGTCCTTCCGCTATCTCGAACCTGATCAATACAAACAGATTGCCAAGTTGCTCCACGAGCGACGGCTTGATCGCGAGCGTTTCATCGCCGACGTGATGACCCAGCTCAAGGATGAATTGCAGGCCACCGGCGTCGATGCCGACATCAGCGGCCGGGCCAAACACATCTATTCGATCTGGCGCAAAATGCAGCGCAAGGGTCTGGAATTCAGCCAGATCTACGACGTGCGCGCGGTGCGCGTGCTGGTCCCGGAAATGCGCGACTGCTACACCGCGCTGGGTATCGTCCACACCTTGTGGCGGCACATCCCGAAAGAGTTCGACGACTACATCGCCAACCCGAAAGAGAACGGCTACCGCTCGTTGCACACGGCGGTGATCGGCCCTGAGGGTAAAGTGCTTGAGGTGCAGATCCGTACGCATTCGATGCACGAAGAAGCCGAACTCGGCGTCTGCGCGCACTGGCGTTACAAAGGCACCGACGTCAAATCCGGCTCGAACCATTACGAAGAGAAAATCTCCTGGCTGCGTCAGGTCCTCGAGTGGCATGAAGAACTGGGTGACATCGGTGGCCTGGCCGAACAGCTGCGCGTCGACATCGAGCCGGACCGGGTCTACATCTTCACCCCCGACGGTCACGCCATCGACTTGCCAAAAGGCGCGACGCCGCTGGACTTCGCTTACCGCGTGCACACCGAAATCGGCCACAACTGCCGTGGCGCGAAGATCAACGGGCGCATCGTGCCGCTCAACTACAGCCTGCAGACCGGTGAGCAGGTCGAGATCATCACCAGCAAGCACGGTACGCCGAGCCGCGACTGGCTGAACTCCAACCTCGGGTACGTCACCACCTCGCGGGCGCGGGCGAAGATCGTTCACTGGTTCAAGCTACAGGCGCGCGACCAGAACGTTGCCGCCGGTAAAACCCTGATCGAGCGCGAACTGACGCGCCTCGGTCTGCCTGCGGTGGACTTCGACAAGCTGGCCGACAAGGCCAACATGAAAACCGCCGAAGACATGTTCGCCGCCCTCGGTGCCGGCGACCTGCGTCTGGCGCAACTGGTCAACCTGGCGCAGCAACTGGTCGAGCCGGAACGCGGTAACGAACAGCTGGAACTGATTCCGCGCAAAGCCACCGGCTACAAACCGGGCAAGCGCGGCGACATTCAGATCCAGGGCGTCGGCAACCTGATGACGCAGATGGCCGGCTGCTGCCAGCCACTGCCGGGCGACGCGATCGTCGGTTACATCACCCAGGGCCGTGGCGTGAGCATTCACCGTCAGGACTGCGCCTCGGTGCTGCAACTGGGCGGGCGCGAGCCGGAGCGGATCATTCAGGTCAGCTGGGGCCCGGTGCCGGTGCTCACCTACCCGGTGGACATCGTCATTCGTGCCTACGACCGTTCCGGTCTGCTGCGTGACGTCTCGCAGGTGCTGCTCAACGAGCGCATCAACGTGCTGGCGGTCAATACCCGCTCGAACAAGGAAGACAACACCGCGCTGATGTCCCTGACGATCGAGATCCCGGGGCTGGATGCGCTGGGGCGCTTGCTCGGGCGCATATCGCAGTTGCCGAACATCATCGAAACGCGGCGTAACCGTACGCCCTGAAGATGACCAATGTAGGAGTGAGCCTGCTCGCGATGAGGGAGTGTCAGTCAACATTAATGGTGGCTGATACACCGCGATCGCGAGCAGGCTCACTCCTACAGGATTTTGTGGTGAGACAGCTAAATGATTTACAGCCTTGAAGACCTGCTCCACCTGATGAACCGTCTGCGCGATCCTCAGTACGGTTGCCCGTGGGACATCAAGCAAACCTACGCGACCATCGTTCCGCACACCCTCGAAGAAGCCTACGAAGTGGCCGATGCCATCGAACGTGGCGACTTCGATCATTTGCAGGGCGAGTTGGGCGATCTGTTGTTTCAAGTGGTGTATTACAGCCAGTTGGCCAAGGAAGAAGGGCGCTTCGAATTTGCCGGGGTGATCGACAGCATTACCCGCAAGCTGATCCGTCGTCATCCCCACGTGTTCCCCACCGGTGATCTCTACGCACCGCTGGATGTGCCGCGCTTGAGCGAAGAACAGGTCAAACAGCGCTGGGAAGAGATCAAGGCAGAGGAGCGTGCGGAGAAATCTGCCGCGCCCGAGCAACTGTCATTGCTTGATGATGTGCCGGCCACGTTGCCGGCGCTGTCGCGTTCGGCCAAATTGCAGAAGCGCGCCGGCCAGGTCGGTTTCGACTGGCCGGACGCCTTGCCGGTGCTCGACAAGGTGCGCGAAGAACTCGACGAAGTCCTCGAAGCCATGTCCGAAAACGATCCCGTCGCCGTGGCTGACGAGATCGGCGACTTGCTGTTTTCCGTGGTCAACCTGGCCCGGCACTTGAAGGTTGACCCGGAAACCGCGCTGCGTGGCGCCAACGGCAAGTTCGAAAGACGTTTCCGATTTATCGAACAGGCATTGCGCGACACCCACCGTCCCATAGAAGATTGCACCCTCGAAGAGTTGGACGCCCTGTGGGGTGAAGCCAAACGTCAGGAAAAGAATTTGCCCGGCTGCGGCTGAGCCACTGCCCAAGTGAGTAAGCACCATGAGTATTTCCCTTCGCGACCAGTTGCTCAAAGCAGGATTGGTCAATCAAAAGCAGGCCAAACAGGTCAGCAAAGACAAGCAGAAGCAGCAGCGCCTGGCGCACAAAGGCCAGATCGAACTGGATGACTCGCAGCAGCGCGCGGCTCAGGAAGCCATGGCCGAGAAGGTCAAGCGTGACCAGGAGTTGAACCGCCAGCAGAAAGAGAAAGCCGAGGCCAAGGCGCGTGCAGCGCAGGTCAAGCAACTGATCGAAGTCTCGCGTCTGCCGAAGCTGACCACCGAGGATTACTACAACTTCGTCGACGACAAGAAGGTCAAGCGCATCTCGGTCAACACGCTGATGCGCAACAAGCTCAGCAGCGGTTCGCTGGCGATCGTGCACCATGCCGGCGGCTACGAAGTCATCCCGCGTGAAGCGGCCCTGAAGATCCAGGAGCGCGATCCGCAGCGTATCGTCCAGCTCAACGTGCAGACTGAAGAGGTCAGCACCGAGGACGATCCTTACGCGGCGTATCAGATCCCTGATGATCTGATGTGGTAAATCGATAAAGCTGTAACAACGACAAACCCCGCTCATGGCGGGGTTTGTCGTTTTCAATGCTGTGGTTGAATCAGGCGGATTTCAGATCCCGCTGCTGTTCTTGCACTTCCAGTTCGGCCTTGTAGTTGTGGGCATCGATCTCGTTGTGGAACATGCCGACCAGCAAGTCTTGTTGATGCACATCCCAGATGCGGATACCGGCGGCTACGCCTTCGTGGGACATGTGTGAATCGTCGCGTTCAGTTACTTTTACAGTCATCTGCTAGCTCCAAATCTCAAGTTATCTGCAGCAAGGCGTGTGCAGGACTCTGTTATAGAATTTGTTAGCCTGCTAAGTAAACGGCTGATTTGTGCAAGGTGTTGTTGCGTTTTTTGCAACAGTGCTGCAGCCCGCGTAATCCGCGACATTCGGTCGCAGGGCGGTAAGTTTCATGACAGAAGTTTCATCTCCAGAACGCTCTGGATCCCTGTGGGAGCTGGCTTGCCAGCGATGACGTCGGCACAGCAAGCATCTTCGTTGCCTGACACTCCGCTATCGCTGGCAAGCCAGCTCCCACAGGGATCAGCGGTGTTCCGGCTATTTTCTGCAGGCGAAAAAAAACGCCCCGAACCAGTCGGGGCGTTTTTGTGTGTGGCTCAAGCGGGGGGAATTACTTGCCTTCCCAGCGCTTCAGTACCAGCGTGGCGTTGGTGCCGCCGAAGCCGAAGCTGTTGCTCATCACGGTGTTGATGGTGGCGTTCTCGCGGGTCTTGGTCAGCACCGGCAGATCGGCCACTTCAGGGTCCAGCTCGTCGATGTTGGCGGAACCGGCAATGAAGTTGCCTTCCATCATCAGCATGCAGTAGATCGCTTCGTGAACGCCGGCAGCGCCCAGGGAGTGACCGGACAGGCTCTTGGTCGAGCTGATCGCAGGTGCCTTGTCGCCGAACACTTCACGCACACCTTTCATTTCCGCGACGTCGCCGACCGGAGTCGAAGTGCCGTGGGTGTTCAGGTAGTCGATCGGGGTATCAACGGTGGACATCGCCATCTGCATGCAGCGGATCGCGCCTTCGCCGCTTGGGGCAACCATGTCGTAGCCGTCGGACGTCGCGCCGTAGCCAACGATTTCCGCGTAGATCTTGGCGCCACGGGCCAGAGCGTGTTCCAGCTCTTCAACCACGACCATGCCGCCACCGCCAGCGATGACGAAACCGTCACGGTCAGCGTCGTAGGCACGTGAAGCCTGTTCCGGGGTGTCGTTACGCTTGCTGGACAGCGCGCCCATGGCGTCGAACAGGAACGATTGGCTCCAGTGCTCTTCTTCACCGCCACCGGCGAAGACGATGTCCTGCTTGCCCATCTGGATCTGTTCCATGGCCGTACCGATGCAGTGAGCACTGGTGGCGCAGGCAGAAGCGATGGAGTAGTTCAGGCCCTTGATCTTGAATGGCGTGGCCAGGCAAGCGGAAACGGTGCTGCTCATGGTCCGCGTTACACGGTATGGGCCAACGCGTTTCACGCCTTTCTCGCGCAGGATGTCCAGCGCTTCCATCTGGTTCAGCGTGGAAGCACCACCGGAACCAGCGATCAGGCCGGTACGCGGGTTGGACACTTGCTCTTCGGTCAGGCCGGAGTCAGCGATAGCGTCTTTCATGGCCAGGTAGGCGTAAGCCGCTGCGTGGCCGACGAAGCGATAGATCTTGCGATCGATCAGCTCTTCAAGGTTGAGGTCGATGGAGCCGGAAACCTGGCTACGCAGACCCATTTCGGCATATTCCGGGTTGAACCGGATGCCAGGGCGGCTTGCACGCAGGTTAGCGGAGACGGTCTCTTTGTCATTGCCCAGGCACGAAACAATGCCCAGACCAGTGATAACGACGCGGCGCATGCGAATAACCCTTAGAAGTTGTCAGTGGAGGTGAACACGCCGACGCGAAGGCCTTCGGCGGTGTAGATTTCGCGACCGTCGACAGTCACCGAACCATCGGCGATGGCCAGGTTCAGCTTGCCCTTGAGGACGCGTTTGATATGAATGTTGTAGGTGACTTTCTTGGCGGTCGGCAGCACTTGACCGAAGAATTTCACTTCGCCCGAACCCAGCGCACGGCCACGGCCCGGCAGACCTTGCCAGCCCAGGAAGAAACCGACCAGTTGCCACATGGCGTCCAGACCCAGGCAGCCCGGCATCACCGGATCACCTTCGAAATGGCACGCGAAGAACCACAGGTCAGGGTTGATATCCAGCTCGGCGACCAATTCACCTTTGCCGTACTTGCCACCTTCTTCGCTGATCAGGGTGATGCGATCGACCATCAGCATGTTCGGGGCGGGCAGTTGCGCGTTACCTGGGCCGAACAGCTCACCGCGACTGCAGCGCAGCAGATCTTCCCGAGTAAAGGCGTTTTGTTTGGTCATGCGAGCTCCTCAATAATCCCATGCGGCAGGTGGGGCAAATCTTCCCGACCGTTCGAAGCGTTCATGCCTCGAACCGGCAGCCTACTCATAGACTATTGCGTTGTGGTGAAAGTCACAGCACCAAGGACATGAATGTACACTTGTGCACTGAAATTTTTATTCAAGCCCCTTTTGAGGCTCGTTCGGGTGCCTAAGACTGCCGCACTTTCGCTTTTCATGCCAGTCGCAGATGGTCGAAAGGCCCACACTACGACACCCAGCGCTGCAGAATCTGCTGCAGATCATTACGTTTGAACGGCTTCGCCAAATAATCGTTCATGCCCGCCGACAGACAGGTTTCGCGGTCACCCTGCAAGGCGTTGGCCGTCAGGGCGATGATCGGCACATCGCTGCGACCCGGCAGAAGACGGATCTGCCGTGTCGCTTCGTAGCCATCGATAATCGGCAAGCGGCAATCCATCAGAATCACTTCGAAGTCGCTGCCCTCGGCGCTGCGCACGGCTTGTGCGCCATCGCTGGCAACACTGACAGTAAAGCCCAGACTGCGCAGCATCGCTTCAATCACGGTCTGATTCACCGGGTTGTCTTCGACCAGCAAGACATTGCGCCCTTCGCCATGGCCCTTGCCGTTCAGTGCTCGCGGCGCGGTCAGTGCCGGCAGCGCCTGCTTATACAGGGCCAGCGGAATTTCCAGGGTGAACACCGAGCCACGACCTTCTTCGCTCTGCGCGCGCAAGGTGCCACCCATGCGTTCGGCCAGTGTACGGGCGATCGGCAAACCGAGACCGGTGCCGCCGTAACGCCGCGAAATCGAGCTGTCGGCCTGCTGGAAGGCGTTGAACATCAGCTCCAGGCTTTCTGACGAAATACCGATGCCGCTGTCGCGCACCGAGCAGGTGAACCACAACAATTCGTGATCCAGCGACTGCCACTGCGCCTCGATGCTGACGCGACCCTGCTCGGTAAACTTCAGCGCATTGCCGACGAGGTTGACCAGAATCTGCCGGATCCGCGTCGGATCGCCCTGCACCTGCAAACCGCGCATGTCGTCCGGGATGCGCAGATTCAAAGCCAGGCCGCGTTGCACTGCGCTGTGCTGGAACGACTGCGCGCAGGCGCCGATCAGTTCAGCGAGGTTGAACGGGATGTGCTCCAGTTCCAGCTCGGAACGTTCGATGCGCGAGAAGTCGAGAATATCGTTGATGACTTTCAGCAGGTGTTCGGTGGACTCCGAGGCGAGGGCGGCGTACTCGACCTGCTCCTCGGTCATCTCGGTGGTTTCCAGCAATTGCAGCATGCCCAGCACACCGTTCATGGGGGTGCGCAGTTCATGGCTCATCATCGCCAGGAAATCGGACTTGGCGTTGTTGGCCTTTTCCGCTTCCTCGCGGGTCTGGATCAGTTGCGCCATGGCTTGATGTTGCTCACGGCTGGCTTGTTCCAGCGCCTGGGCGAGGTTGTTGATGTGCTGCGACAGCGCGCCGAGTTCGGTGTCATCGACGATCGGCAGCGGCGTTTTGTAGTCGCCGTCCTGAATGGCCTTCACCGCGTCACCGATATCGCGGATCGGCTGCGACAAGCTGCCGGCCAGGCGCCGCGCCAACACAAACGTGAAGAGCAGGGCGAACAGCGCGAGGATTGCGGCCTTGAACAGGATTTCCTGCTGGCGCTGACTGAAGGCATCGTTGGACAGACCGACGATCACCCGGCCCAGATAATCTTCGCTGGCCCCGCTATTGCTGACCTTGCCGTCCTGGAAGAAATCATTGTGCAGGGCGATGCGTTGCAGGCGCACCGGTGCCTGGAATACTTCGACCTGATGCGGTCGACCGTGCGCCGCCGCGGGTTGTTCGACGTAGACCAGAATCCGGTTGGCGCTGTCCTGCACTTCAAGAAAACGCACATTGGGCGTGGCCAGTGTGGCCTTGAGCAGGCTCTCCAGCACTTCGTTGTTGCCGGAAATCACCCCGTATTCGGTGGCGGGCGCCAGTTGGTTGGCGATCAGTTGGCCGGTGTGGTTCAACTCCTGACGCAAATCCTGAATGCGCACGAAGGTGAAAAAACTGATCAACAGCAGGGTCAGCAACAACGCCGGGCCCAGGCTGATCAGCTGGGTGCGGGTATTGATGTCCCAACGGCGACGGAAACTCATGGGCGGTGTTCTCCTTCAGCCAGCGCGCTGGCGACAGACGCTTCATTCAACGGTTCGATACCCAGTGAACGAGCGACCTGCGCATTACTTGAGACTTTGAAACGTGCGGGGTAGAGGGTTCGCGGCCAAGTGGCCGGCGGTTGGTCGAGCAATTGATCGAGCATCGCCAGCCAGTCGTTCTGATCGCTGTACGTACTGGCCAGGCTGCCGGCGCGAACGAACGCGACGTTGGGGCCGACCAGTGCGACTTGCCGTGAGTAACTGCTGAGCAGCAGGTTTTTCGCGGTTTTCGGGTTGTACAGATCGGGGTCGTCGAGCCCGAGCAGCACGTCGCTGTTTTTCAGCACGGTTTGCAGCGGGCGGCTGTCGTGGGTGTTGTCCCAGCGCTGGCTGACGACTTGCAGGTTCAGCGGCGCGGCGGCGAGATTCAGTTCCTTGAGGAGGAATTCACTGTGCTGATCGAACAGCACGCCGATCCGCCGGGCCTGGGGCAAAATGCGCCGGATCAACTGCAACTGTCGGCTCAGCGGCGGATCACTCCAGAGCAAACTCAGATGCGCCGGTTGCGCGTTGCCCAGGCGCTGGCGAGCTTGCAGGCGACTGATGCGCAGCACCAGTGTCGCCGGGCCTTGTGGTTCTTGCAGACGCCAGTCGAGACTCGGCAGGTCGAGCAGAATCAGGCGCAGGCTGGCGGGCAGTTTGCCCGGTGCCGGCAGACTGGCCAGTGGCTGGAAACGCACGTTGTCGGTCGGGCGCAATTCGCTGAGTGCCTGCACGAACGCTTGCACGCCAGGACTTTCCTCGGCGCCGGTCAACAGAATATCGGCCGCCTGCACCGCCACGCCATGCAGCCATGCGGTCAGAAACAGACACACCCCGGCCAGCCAGTGGCCAAAGGTTGGCAGCTTCCGTGACGGCCCGTAGTGCATCCTAGAACTCCAGCTCGGCGCTGAAATACATCACCCGGCGTTCGTCGTAATTGTTGTCGACGAAAGTGGTCGGCTCATGATCGAGGCGCTGTTGCAGCACGCCGGCCAGTTGCAGTTGGGCTTTGCCCAGCGCAATGCGTTTGGCGATGCGCGTGTCGACGCGTTCGAAACGGTAGCCGTTGAGCGCGTTGTCGCCGTAATAGAAGAGGGCGCTGTTCCAGCCGTGGCCCCAATCGCGCAGCCAGCCGGCCGAACCGCTGTTGCGCGAGGTGAATTGCTGATCCAGTGGGTTACTCGCCTCGGCATCGACAAAGGCGTAGGTGAAGCGCAGGCGATCGGCGAGGCTCACGCGCCAGTCGAGCTGGGTTTCCGTACCGCGAAACCGTGAGCTGTTGGCGTTGCTCGCGATGTATTGGTTGTTGCGCAGCGGCTCACTGATCATTCCGGTGATCTCGTCGTAGAACAGCTTCACATCCAGGGCCAGGCCCAACTCGGCGAAATAGCCGTTGTAACCCAGTTCGCGCGAGCGCATGTGTTCCTGATCGAGATCGCCCGGGCCACGCGTTTTGACAAAGTAGCGCGCCGACGACTGGCCGTAGGCCGAGGGCCGCAGGTTGCTGACCTGATAGCTCCAGTTGACGTTGTTCTCGAACATGTCCGGCGAGCGGATAGCCTCCGAGTACACCGCACGCAGGCCGTGGCGCGGGTTGATCAGGTAATTGACGGCAAATCGCGGGGTCAGCGAACTGCCAGTCAGTTGCGTGTTTTCAAACATCGCGCCGCCCTGCAACAGCCAGTGTTCCGTGGCGCGCCATTCCAGTTGGCCGAACGCGCGCCAGGTGGTGTCGTCCAGCGTGCCATTGAAGTAAGTCTCGGAGTCGGCGCGGTCGTAACGGTAGTTCATGCCGCTGACCAGTCGCAGGCTGTCGGACAGGCTGAGGGTGTCCTGCAGTTCGAGGTCGTAACGCGATTCGCGGGCGCTCTGGTCGATGTCGCCGCACAGGGTCCGGCTGGCACCGTTGCGCCATTGATCAAGCACCTGATTGGCCAGGGCCATTTCCTGCGGGGTGCCGGGCGCTGCGCCGGGGCCGGTGAAACGGGTGATGTTGCGCGCCAGACGTTCGGTGTAATTCGGGTTGAGTTGCCACAACTGCGTCAGTTCGGGGCTGAACGATACCTCGGCATCGCAGGCGCGCCAGGTTTGCTGACGATCCCAGTGTTGCGCCGAGCCTTGTATATAAAGGCTGTGTTCGGGATTGATGTCGAGGTTCCAGCGCACCGAGCCGGCGTAATCCTTGGCCACCACGTCGGAATTGTTCCCAGCGTCGGTAATCCCTGAGAACACCGGGCGGTAGGTGTACGGCCGCTGGTTGGTCCCGTCCTTGGCGTTGACCTGCCAGTCGAGGCTCTGGTTGTCGCTGAGCGTGTGGCTGACCGCGAGACTGAAGCGATTCAAGCGGCGACTGTCGCGGTAATCGGCGCCGCTGCGATCGCTGTCGAAGCCATCATCTTCCTGGCCAGACAACGACAGGCGCAAATCACCGCCATTCCAGCCAGTGCCCTGGCTGGCATAGAAATCATTGATGCCGCGCTGGCCTCGGGTGTACTTCATCCGCGTGCCGTGGCTGTCCGCCGGGTGGCGGGTGATGATGTTGACCACTGCCATCAACGCGTTGGCGCCATAACTGACGGTGTTGGGGCCGCGAAAGACTTCGATGCGCTCGATGTCTTCCATGGCCACCGGAATATCGCTCCAGTCCACCGTGGACAAGCCTGCGCGATAGACCGAGCGGCCGTCGATCAGCACTTGCATGCGCCGTGCTTCGCTGGCGTTGGTGCCGTGGTAATTGACCGCCGCTTGATTGCCGCTGATGTTGCCGACCATCATCCCCGGCACCAGCCGCAGCAGTTCACTGATATCGCGCGCGCCGCTGGCGTTGATCAATTCGCTGTCGATGACGGTCATGCTCCCCGGCACTTCTGCCGGCGTCTGTTTCAGGCGCGTGGCCGTCAGCACCTGCGGCAGTGCTTCGTTGTCCAGGAACAGGTCGTCCGCCAGCACTACCGGGCTGAACAACAGCGCCAGTAAAACGGACGAACGCGGGGACGCAGAGCCAAAAGACACGACACAACCTTGATAGCGAAGAATTGGCGCGCATGTTAACCGAGGACAGCGACTTTTCCAGTCACGTTGCAGGCATTTTCCTAGGTTTTGTTGGTCTTCTTCCTACAAGTGTCGGTAATTGATGCAGGGGCTGGCCGCGCGTGGGCTGCCCCGTATAATGCCGGCATCGCCACTGGTATGGATTAACGGATTGCATATGACTGAACAGCGCCCGATTGCGGTCCTGGGAGGCGGAAGTTTTGGTACCGCCGTGGCCAACCTTTTGGCCGAGAACGGCCATCAAGTCCGGCAGTGGATGCGTGACCCCGAGCAGGCCGAGGCCATCCGGGTCAATCGCGAAAACCCGCGTTACCTCAAAGGCATCAAGATTCTGCCCGGCGTGACCGCCGTCACCGACCTGCAGGCAACCCTCGACGCCTGCGATTTGTGCTTTGTCGCGCTGCCGTCCAGCGCACTGCGCACGGTGCTCGCCGCCCACGCCGAGCGGTTGAGCGGCAAGATGCTGGTCAGCCTGACCAAAGGCATCGAAGCGCAGACTTTCAAACTGATGAGCCAGATTCTCGAAGAGATCGCCCCGCAGGCGCGCATCGGCGTGTTGTCCGGGCCGAACCTGGCGCGCGAGATTGCCGAGCACGCGCTGACCGCCACCGTCGTCGCCAGCGAAGACGAAGAACTCTGTAAAGCCGTGCAAGCCGCGCTGCACGGTCGCACCTTCCGCGTGTATGCCAGCGCCGACCGTTTCGGCGTCGAGTTGGGCGGGGCGTTGAAAAACGTTTACGCGATCATCGCCGGCATGGCGGTGGCGCTGGAGATGGGCGAGAACACCAAGAGCATGCTGATCACCCGCGCGCTGGCCGAGATGACCCGCTTTGCCGTGAATCAGGGCGCCAACCCGATGACCTTTCTCGGTCTGGCCGGTGTTGGTGATCTGATCGTGACCTGCTCATCGCCAAAAAGTCGCAACTATCAAGTCGGTTTCGCGCTGGGTCAGGGCTTGAGCCTCGACGAAGCCGTGTCGCGCCTCGGTGAAGTTGCTGAAGGCGTCAACACGCTGAAAGTGCTCAAGGCCAAATCCCAGGAAGTCGGCGTGTACATGCCGCTGGTCGCCGGGCTGCACGCGATCCTGTTCGAAGGACGCACGCTGGAGCAGGTGATCGGTCTACTGATGCGAGCCGAACCGAAAACCGACGTCGATTTTATTTCCACCAGCGGTTTCAACTGATTGAGCCGGGAGTAGCAAGCCATGAACGATCCGAAAACCGAAGCCAAGTACGAATCCATCCTCCTGCGCGTGTTGTGGATGATCGTCTACGTGCTGGTCTGGCAAGTGGCGCAGTTCATCCTCGGCGCGGTGGTGCTGGTGCAACTGATCTATCGTTTGATCTATGGCGCGCCGAGCGCCAGCCTGATGAATTTCGGCGACAGCCTGAGCCAGTTTCTGGCGCAGATCGGGCGTTTCGGCAGTTTCCACAGCGACCAGAAACCCTGGCCGTTCGCCGACTGGCCAACGCCGCGTACCCCGGAAGGTGAAGCGCCACACGCCGTTGCCCCGGCGCCACATCCGGTCCGAGATGAGGAACCCAAGCTATGAAACTCTGGGTATTGCGTCACGGCGAAGCCGTGCCTTACGGCTCGTGCCCCGACTCCGAGCGTGAACTGACCGAGCACGGTCGCAAAGAGGCCTTGAGCAGCGCCGCCCGTTTGATCGGCCAGCCGCTGACCGCGATTTACGCCAGCCCTTATTTACGCGCGCAACAGACTGCGCAGATTGTTCGTGAAACGCTGGGTTTCGAGCCGGAAATTCGCACGGTCGAGTGGCTGACGCCGGAGGTTGATCCGGACAAGGTCACCGATCAACTGGTGTCGGTGAGCAACGTGCTGCTGGTCAGCCACAACCCGTTGGTGGGCAACTTGCTGAGCTATTTGCAGCATGGCGCCGGGTATCCGCCGGAGAAGGTCAGCACCGCCGGCCTGGCCGAGCTGGAAAGCCCAGAGTTGCTCATCGGCTCGATGACCCTCAACAGCCTCAAGCACCCGTAACGCTGATCCCTTGTGGGAGCGCGCCTGCTCGCGAAAGCGGCGTGTCATTCACCCTTTATGTGTCTGACAGACTGCATTCGCGAGCAGGCCCGCTCCCACATTGGTTTCTGCGTACACCATGAAATTATTTGTTTGAATTTTCCAACCAAGCACTTGCTTGGTTGACTACGCTTGCTCCAGACCCAAAAAACAGGAGCGAGTCGCATGTCTGCCGCCTTCCGTTTGCCGCTGGACGTGTTCTACGAGCGTGAAGCCCGCCATCCGCGCCAGCGCTTCCTCGTGCAGCCCATCGGCGGCGGCCAGGTCGAGACGCTGAGTTGGGCCGACGTCGGCCATCAGGCCCGCTGCGCCGCACATTGGTTGCGCGCCCGCGAGTTGCCACAAGGCAGCCACATCGCCCTGATCTCGAAAAACTGTGCACACTGGATCATCGCCGACCTGGCGATCTGGATGGCCGGGCACGTCTCCGTCCCGTTGTACCCCAACCTGACCGCCGACTCCGTCGCGCAAGTACTCAATCACTCGGAAAGTGTCCTCGCCTTCATCGGCAAACTCGACGATTGGCCGGGCATGGCCAAAGGCGTGCCGGCCGATCTGCCGACCATCAGCCTGCCGCTGCATCCGCCCGGGGAGTTCGATTTCAGTTGGGCAGACTTGCAGCGCAGCTCACCGATTCAGGACGATCCGCGCCCGGCTGCCGAGCAACTGGCGACGATCATCTATACCTCCGGCACCACTGGCCTGCCCAAAGGGGTGATGCACAGTTTCGCCAATCTCGGCTTCGCCACGACGCGTGGCACGCAACTGTTTGGTCTCAACGAGAACGACCGGCTGCTGTCGTACCTGCCGCTGTGCCACGTTGCCGAGCGGATGTTCGTTGAGCTGGCCTCGATCTATACCGGGCAAACGGTGTTCTTTGCCGAAAGCCTTGAGACCTTTATTACCGATCTGCAGCGAGCTCGGCCAACCGCGATGTTCGGCGTGCCGCGCATCTGGACCAAATTCCAGATGGGCGTGTACAGCAAGATCCCGGCGAAGCGTCTGGATTTTCTCCTCGGCCTGCCGTTCATTGGCAAACGTGTCGGGCACAAAGTGCTGGCGGGACTGGGGCTGGATGCCTTGCGTGTGGCGCTGTCCGGCGCCGCGCCAGTGCCGCAGACGTTGCTCGCCTGGTATCGCAAACTTGGCCTTGATGTGCTGGAGGTCTATGGCATGACCGAGGGCTGCGGTTACTCGCACATCTGCCTGCCGGGGCAATACAAACAGGGCTGGATCGGCAAACCGTGCCCGGAAGTCGAGGTGCGCATTGATGAGTCGGGCGAGGTGCAGGTGCGCAGTCAGGCGAACATGCTCGGCTACTTCAAGGAACCGCAGAAGACCGCCGAGACCCTGACCGAGGATGGCTTTCTGCGCACCGGCGACAAGGGCGAGCAGGATGCCGAAGGGCGCCTGCGCCTGACTGGCCGCCTCAAGGAAATTTTCAAGACCAGCAAAGGCAAATACGTCGCCCCGGCGCCGATCGAAAACCGCTTGGCCGTGCATTCACGGATTGAACAGGTGTGCGTGGTGGGAGACGGCTTGAGCGCGCCGTTGGGTTTGTGTGTGCTGTCGAGCGTCAATCAGGAGGAGGGCCGGGCGAGCCTGCATTCGAGTCTGGAAAAACTCTTGGAAGAGGTCAACGCCGTGCTCGACAAGCATGAACGCCTGCGCCGATTGGTAGTGGTCAAGGACAGTTGGGCGGTGGAAAACGGCTTCCTCACGCCGACGCTGAAGATCAAGCGCAACGTCATCGAAGACACCTATGGCGCGCGTTTCGAAGAATGGAGCGAGCGCAGCGAGGCGGTGCTGTGGCAGGATTGAGCGACCACTAAAACAACAAAGGAAGTCTGCGATGAGCTTGTGGCGTACCACCCCCAACATCGAGCAGTTGAACGCGATCCAGAAAAACACCATCGGCGAAGTGCTGGACATCCGCTTCGAAGCGTTCGACGAGGAATCGCTGACCGCGAGCATGGTCATCGACCATCGCACCCATCAGCCTTACGGCTTACTGCACGGTGGCGCATCGGTGGTGCTGGCGGAAACCGTCGGTTCGATGGCCAGCTATCTGTGCATCGACGCCAGCAAGTTTTATTGCGTCGGCCTCGAGATCAACGCCAACCATTTGCGCGGCTTGCGCAGTGGCCGGGTGACGGCGGTGGCCAAACCGATTCACATTGGTCGCACCACCCATGTATGGGATATCCGTTTGACCAGCGATGAAGGCAAGGCCAGTTGTGTGTCGCGGCTGACCATGGCGGTGGTGCCGTTGGGTGAGCAGCCGCCGGCACGTTGAGTGAGTTTCTTCAGTGATCAGCCCCTCACCCCAGCCCTCTCCCAGAGGGAGAGGGGGTCGACCTCGTTGTTTTCACGTGCTTCATCGACCTGAGATACCGAGTCGAATACAGATTCGGAAAAGCATGGAGATCGGCTCCCTTTCCCCCTCGCCCCCCTGGGGGAGAGGGCTGGGGTGAGGGGGTAGCGATCCGACTGACTCACCATAGCCCTGACCGGACTGTCATCATTCCTGGCAGTTACGGTCATTGCTGTAAGGCGCGGTCTTACGGACAATCAACGCCACGTTTCCCGCTCATGGATTTACCCAGCATGTCGCAACCGATCTTTTTCGCCCACGCCAACGGATTTCCCTCGGGCACCTATGGCAAGTTGTTCGCGGCGCTGGCGCCTGAGTACCGGGTTGCGCATCTGGAGCAGCATGCCCATGACCCGCGTTTCCCGGCGGACGACAACTGGTACAACCTTGTCGATGAGTTGATCCACCATTTGCAGCAACAGGATCAACCAGTGTGGGGCGTTGGCCACTCCTTTGGCGGGGTGTTGCACCTGCACGCGGCGCTACGTTGCCCTGAGCTGTATCGCGGTGTGGTGATGCTTGATTCACCCGTGTTGACTCGCACTGATCAGTGGGTGATCCGTGCCGCCAAGCGTTTTGGCTTCATCGACAGACTGACCCCGGCGGGCCGCACCCTGGGCCGGCGGGAAGAGTTCGCCGACCTCGACAGTGCGCGCAGCTATTTTGCTGGCAAGACACTGTTCCGTGGTTTCGATCCGGAATGCTTCGATGCCTACCTGCAACACGGTTTGCATCAGGTCGGCGACAAACTGCGCCTGCGTTTCGACCCGGCCACCGAGATCAGCATCTATCGCGGCGTGCCGCACACCAGTCCTGGCCGCACCCGGCAATTGCAGGTGCCGCTGGCGGTGGTGCGCGGGCACAAGAGTCGTGTGGTCATGCGTCATCACACCCGTTTCGTTTCGCGTCTGGCCCAAGGCGAGGCGTTGAGCATGCCCGGCGGGCACATGTTCCCGCTTGAGCGCCCGCAGGACACCGCACGGTTGTTGAAGAACCTGTTTACCCGTTGGGAAAAACGCCAGGACAAGGATTGCGCATGAGCCCGCCCTTCGAAGAAGTCCGCCTGAGCCTGCCGCATATCGAACTGGCCGCGCATTTGTTCGGGCCCGAGGACGGTGTGCCGGTGATCGCGCTGCATGGCTGGCTCGACAACGCCAACAGCTTTGCCCGTCTGGCGCCGAAGCTCAAAGGCTTGCGCATCATCGCGCTGGACATGGCCGGGCACGGGCATTCCGGGCATCGACCCAACGGCGCCGGCTATGCCCTGTGGGATTACGCCCATGACGTGCTGCAGGTCGCCGAGCAACTTGGTTGGAAGCGATTCGGCCTGCTCGGGCATTCGATGGGCGCCATTGTCTCGATGGTGTTGGCGGGTTCGTTACCGGAACGCATCAGTCATCTGGCACTGATTGACGGCGTGATTCCTCCTACAGACAAAGGCGAAAACGCCGCCGAACGCATGGGCATGGCCCTGCAAGCGCAACTGGATCTGCGCGACAAACGCAAACCGGTCTACAACACCCTCGACCGTGCCATCGAAGCGCGGATGAAGGGGCTGGTCGCGGTCAGTCGAGAAGCCGCCGAGTTGTTGGCTCAGCGCGGATTGATGCCGGTTCCGGGCGGCTACACCTGGCGCACCGACAATCGACTGACCCTGCCATCACCGCTGCGCCTGACCGAGGAACAGGCAATGGCTTTCGCGCTGCGGGTCAGTTGCCCGGCGCATTTGGTGGTCGCGGCTGACGGCATGCTGGCTAAACATCCCGAGTTGCTGGAGCGTCTACCCTTCAGTCGGGAACAGTTGGCGGGCGGGCACCATTTGCACCTGAACGATGAGGCCGGGGCCGACCTTGTCGCAGACTGTTTCAATCGGTTCTTCGCCATTCCTTGACTTGCTGCGGGCAACTGTCGAGGCTGGGCGGGTTGAAATGGGAGACAACCACGATGGATTTCTACACCGCTGCGACCTCGAATCATCCAGCATTACCGATCCGATGAGCCTGACTATACGGTCACTCAGTCTGTTGGCACTGTGCTGTTTCAGTACCGTTTCGTTCGCCGCCGATGTGCCGGGCAGCCAGGATCTGCAGATCGTGCCGCGTCTGGCCGATGCGCAGATCGTCGACTATCGCCCTCCGGTTGAACTGGAGCGCATCTACCCGCTGGGCTCGATCCGCAAGATCAGCGGGCAACTGCGCTTCGACGGCCAGGTCACTGCTCGTGGCCAGATCACGTCGGTGACTTACGAGTTGCCCCCCGAACACTCCGCCACCGAAGCCTTCACCGCCGCCCGCGAGGCCCTGCAAAAGCAGGACGCAGAATTGCTGTTCTGGTGTCAGGCGCGTGATTGCGGCGAAAGCAGCCTCTGGGCCAACGAGGTGTTCGGTAACTCCAAGTTGTACGGCGCTGACGAACAACAGGCGTATCTGTTGTTGAGGCTGGCCGCACCGCGCGACAACACGCTGGTGGCGCTTTACAGCATCACCCGTGGCAATCGCAAAGCCTATCTGCATGTCGAACAGTTCGAGGCGGTTGCACCGCTGGGTGAGTTGCTGCCGACCTCGGCGACGCTGTTGCGTCAGTTGAAAAGCACCGGTGAGCTGGATTTTCCTGATCGCGTGAATGACCCGGATGACACCTGGCTACGCCTGATTTCCCGTGGCCTTAATCTCGACACGACGTTGCGTGTAACGGTGTCAGGGCCAAAGGCCGAAGCCTGGCGCCAGGCGCTGATCAATCAGGGGGTGCGGGCGGCACGCATGGAAACCGGCAGTGTCGAAGGCTCTGGCCTGCGCATCGATCTGTTGCGTTAAGCTGTTTTTGGCGAGCACGAGCTGTGTGTTCGCCTACTCTTTGCCTGACTGACTTTTTCGAGACCTTACATGCTCAATAATGATCGCCTGCTGGTGCAGATCCTGCTGCTGGTGTTGTTTGGTGCCAGCCTCTGGGTGATGGCGCCATTCTGGTCGGCGCTGTTCTGGGGCGCGGTGCTGGCGTTTGCCAGTTGGCCGTTGATGCGCCTGCTGACCCGTTGGCTCAATGGCCGTGAATCCTTGGCTGCGGCGATTCTGACGTTGGGCTGGATGTTGCTCGTGGCCGCGCCGCTGGTGTGGCTGGGGTTCAACCTGGCGGATCATGTGCGCGATGCCACGGCGTTTATCAAGGATGTGCAGGTCGACGGTCTGCCGGAAGCGCCGGTGTGGCTGGGGACTCTGCCGTTTGTGGGCGAGCGTCTGGTCGGGCTGTGGAACAGCATCGATCAGCAGGGCGCCGCTCTGATGGTGTCGATCAAACCTTATCTGGGGCAGGTCGGTAACTGGCTGCTGGCGCGCAGTGCGCAGATCGGCGGCGGGATTCTCGAGCTGACCCTGAGCATTGTCTTTGTGTTCTTTTTCTATCGTGACGGGCCGCGACTGGCGGCGTTTGTACACAGTCTGCTGCAGCGGCTGATCGGTGATCGGGCGGGGTATTACATCGACTTGGTGGCCGGCACGGTGCAGCGGGTGGTCAACGGGGTGATCGGCACGGCGGCGGCGCAGGCGGTTCTGGCGTTGATCGGCTTTTTGATTGCCGGGGTGCCGGGGGCGCTGGTGCTGGGGATTGTCACCTTCCTGCTGAGTCTGATTCCGATGGGGCCGCCGTTGGTGTGGGTGCCGGCGACGGCCTGGCTGGCGTGGAAAGGTGAGTATGGGATGGCGGTGTTTCTCGGGATCTGGGGGACGTTCATCATCAGTGGCGTGGACAACGTGCTCAAGCCGTATCTGATCAGTCGCGGGGGGAATTTGCCGTTGGTGATTGTGTTGCTTGGGGTGTTTGGCGGGTTGATTGCGTTTGGGTTTATCGGGTTGTTTATCGGGCCTACGTTGTTGGCGGTGGCTTATAGTTTGTTGACGGATTGGAGCAAGAGTCAGGGGCGGGTTGAGGAGCGGCGCTAGCGGTTTTGGGTTTTGGGTGAATATCCGTTGCTGCGGTAACGGCGGCTTAGGGTTCCGCCCTTACGGCGGGTCACCTTTTCCAAACGCCGAAAAGGTAACCCAAAAGGCTTGCTCCTACGTGCGGCCCGCTCGCTGGGGCTCGGGGTTCCTTCGCTGCGGGATCGATCCGGGCGCAGCGTCTCCGGTTTGCTTCGCTGCACCTACTCCCGCTGTGTTTGGCTGCGCCAAACGGTCGCTGCGCTCCCACGCCCGGATCAATCCCTCCACTCAGCCTTCCGACGTCGCCCGTGGATCAAGATCAAGATCAAAAGCAGGCGAGCGGACACTCGGCCTATTGAGTGGTGAAGAGCGTGGGGTGTTCGGCTTTTGATGTGTTTCAGAATCTGAGTTCAACTCGGTATTTCACGTCGGTGTAACTCGTCCAAACACCTCAGATCAGTCCCCTCTCCCTCTGGGAGAGGGCTAGGGTGAGGGGATTTTGATCTGTTTCAGAATCTGAGTACGACTCGGTGTTTCACGTCGGCGTAGCTCTCCCAAACACCTCGATCAGTCCCCTCTCCCACGGGAGAGGGCTAGGGTGAGGGGCTTTTGATTGTCCGTGGCAAATAATGGCGTCGACTCAAGTCGCCACATTCAAATACTTGCCCACCGAGGCCGTTTTTTCCAGCGAGTACTGTTTGCTCAGATTGGCAATCATGCGGTTCAGCGCTTCAGTGGTGCTCTGGGTCGAAGCGGTCTGTTCTTCCTCCGGTCGTTCTCTCCCAGCCTGTAACGCCGCTTTCAGTTCATCACTGCTCACGCCGCCGCTGCTGTCGCTATCGAGCACCTTGAGCAGCGCGGCGCTGGTGTCGGTGCTGGTCGTTGCGGTGCTGTTGTTGCTGGTTTGCAATGCGCTGTTCAGTTCTGTCGCGGTCACGCTGCCGTCGCCATCGGCGTCGAGTTGGCTGAACAGTTCGTCGCTGTTGATTTGTGGTGGCGGAGGCGGCGGAGGGGTCAGGCTGGCGGTGAGTTCGTCCTGGCTGACGGTGCCGTCCTTGTTCTTGTCCAGGGCGGAGAAGATTTCGTTGCTGTCGGCGCTGCTGCCGGCGCTGGTCAGGCCGCTGCTCAGTTCGTCGCTGCTGATGGCGCCGTCGCCATCGGTGTCGAGGGCGCTGATCAGGGCGTCGGCGAGATCGGTGTCCGGAGCTTGATCGTGTGGCGGTGGCGGAGGCGGCGCCATGGCGGTCATTTCTTCGGCGCTGAGGCTGCCGCTGGCGTCGCTGTCCAGATCACCGAACTGTTTGCTCAGGTTGACCAGCAGGCCGTCGTTGGACTTCTGCGACAGGGCGCTTTTCAGTTCGTTCTGATCCACTGCGCCGTCGCTGTTGCTGTCGAGTTTGGCGAACAGTTCTTTTTGCAGTTGCTGGCTGCGCGCGTTTTGCGTGGAGGTGCTGCTGGTGCTGGTATAGCTTGTGTAGTTGCTGACGCTACCGATCATTGGACTCACTCCCTGGAATGGCAAACCGGTGGGTGTACCGGCTTATGCAGCCTCAGGGCACAAGTTGTCGGGGGTATGTGGGGTTTGTACCGGTGGGTACACACGGCAGAATGAACACCGCCGAACTCTGTGGGAGCGAGCTTGCTCGGGAAGAGGCCGGTACATTCAAAAGAGATGTTGGATCAGTTGACGCCTTCGCGAGCAGGCTCGCTTGTATGGTAGGACTTGAAGGGAGGAGGAGGGACAAGGCTCGATTCTGACTGTTGACGCAGCACAGACCGTGGGAGATTTCGCCCCTCCTCCTTTCACCCAAGCGCCGAT
>NZ_FYEA01000006.1 GCF_900187605.1 Pseudomonas sp. Irchel 3H7 | reverse complement strand
TCTTTTTCAACTTCCTTTCGGCTTCGATGAACTGAAGCAACTCACTGCCGAAACCTACATAACTCATTGAATCTCAAGGAGTTTTCCGTTTCGACTGCGCCGGAAGTGGGGCGAATTATAGACATCTGAAATCTGCCGTCAAGCGTTAATTGCGCTTTTCTATCGACCCGGGGAAAAAAGGACTCTTCTATATAGACGTAACTCGATCGAATGCGCAGTATATTGCCCAACACCAATAATAATGCCTTGCTCTCACCTTGGACGATGCCACGTAATGAATGACCAGCCACGCTCTCTTGCCTCAATGCTGTTTCCGGTTGGCCTGCTATTAATAGCCATGGCGTCGATCCAGTCAGGAGCTTCTTTGGCCAAAAGCATGTTCCCTATCGTTGGCGCCCAGGGAACCACCACGCTGCGGCTGATCTTCGCCAGCGTGATCATGCTGTTAATACTGCGTCCATGGCGCGCGAGGCTGACCGCCAAATCACTGCGTACAGTCCTCGTCTACGGCATGGCATTGGGCGGCATGAACTTCCTCTTCTATATGTCATTGCAAACGGTGCCGTTGGGAATTGCCGTCGCCCTCGAATTTACCGGGCCACTGGCCGTAGCCATCCTTGCTTCCCGCCGTGCCATCGACTTTCTCTGGATTGCCCTGGCTGCCGCCGGCTTGATGCTGCTGATTCCAACAGGCACAACCAGCGCCGGAATCGATCTGGTGGGCGCCGGGTATGCACTGGGAGCCGGTGTCTGCTGGGCGCTATACATTCTGTTCGGTCAGAAGGCCGGCGCCGATAACGGTGTAACGACGGCAGCTCTGGGGGTAATGATCGCAGCGCTGTTCGTGGCCCCTATCGGCATCGTGCATGCTGGTTCAGCCCTATTGACCCCTTCGTTGATCCCGATTGCCATCGGCGTCGCCATTCTGTCCACCGCCCTGCCCTATACACTGGAGATGGTCGCCCTCACCCGCCTCCCGGCACGCACTTTCGGCACATTGATGAGTATCGAACCGGCCTTCGGAGCCCTCTCAGGACTGTTGTTCCTGCACGAATTCCTCACACTGTCACAATGGATGGCGATCCTGTGCATTATTCTGGCATCTGTCGGCGCAACCATGACCATGGGGAGTGCTGCGAAACCCGCCATCGCGGCTGATTGAAAGAGGATTCGACGAAGGTCTGGCAATTGACGCGCATTTAGGCCATGTTTAGACCTGTAACCCAATGCCAGACATGGATTTTTTCGGACAGGGATTTCAAAAGCTTAGAGCGCACGCGAACACAGGCAAACCCGAGCATTAGACTCGTGGCCGTTATAAGGACGGTAATGAAACGAATTTTGATACTGATCGCCATACTGGCAGTTGCAGGTTGTGCGGCGACTTCGGAAACTCAGGTAAAACGCGGAAAAAAAGGGCTGCACATCAACTGCTCAGGGCTATCGTCCTCCTGGGACAAGTGCTACGCCAGTGCCGCCAATGCCTGCTTGCCGAAGGGCTACAAGGTCATCGCAAAATCCGGTGACGCCGTGGAAGAGCCCGGCGATTACCCGTTCGGTCTCAATCCTGCGGGCTACACCAGCCGCAGCATGATTGTCATCTGTAAATAGATCAGCGCTGCCCGGCAATCTGGCGGCCAATTTCTTCATGGCTGGACTTCAGCACCGCTTGCTGAACGTCCGGCGTGGCCAACATACGCGCCACCACCAACGCCCCGACGCATTGCGACAGCACCGACCACGCCAGGGTCTCGCTCTCAAGAATCTGTGCCCAACGCTCCTGAAGCCGGCAAATCCACAGCTCGGCCTGCTCGCGCACCAGAACATCCGATCGGGCAATTTCTGCGCCCAACGCCGGCAACGCGCAACCGGCCTCAGGTTGCTCTACGTGAGCCATGCTCAGGTAGTGCTTGAGACAGCGCTCCAGTCGCTCACGATCCCGCGTGCCCTCCCCCCCCAATCGTTCAAGGCTTTGACCCAACTCGCGTTCGACGATGGCAGTGAACAACGCATCTTTCGATGAGAAATGGCTGTAGAACGCCGCACCGCTCAATCCGATAGCCTTCATCAAACCATCAACGCCCAACGTGGAAAAACCGGAACGCTTTGCTGACAGCGCGCTGCTCTGCAGCAGCTTTTCCCGTGTTTCCAACTTGTGACTGGCGGAGTAACGCATGTATTTGCCCTCGAATCGACTGCCTTGACGTTGTCTGGATCCTAGCATAACGTTCGTTCACTTAACGATCGTTTAATAAAGGCAATCACCCATGAATAACAAGAAGGTCATATTGGTTGTCGGCGCTGGCGATGCCACGGGCGGAGCGATTGCAAAGCGTTTTGCCAAAGAGGGACTCATCGCCTGCGTCACCCGACGCAGCGCCGACAAATTGCAGCCGCTAGTGGACGCGATCAAGGCTGAAGGCGGTGAAGCTCACGGTTTTGCCTGCGATGCGCGCAAAGAAGAAGACGTCATTGCTCTGATTGAAGACATCGAGACTCGCCTCGGTCCGATCGAAGCTTTTGTGTTCAATATCGGCGCCAATGTGCCATGCAGCATTCTTGAAGAAACCGCACGCAAGTATTTCAAGATTTGGGAAATGGCCTGCTTCTCAGGGTTCCTCAATGCCCGTGAAGTGGCCAAACGCATGGTCACACGCCAACGCGGCACTATCCTGTTCACCGGTGCCACCGCCGGACTTCGCGGTGCATCCGGGTTTGCCGCCTTCGCCGGAGCCAAACACGGTATCCGCGCGCTGGCACAAAGCATGGCGCGGGAACTGGGGCCAATGAACATCCACGTCGCCCACGTCGTAGTCGATGGTGCGATCGACACCGATTTCATTCGCAACAGTTTCCCCGAGAAGTACGCCACCAAAGATCAGGACGGCATCCTCAATCCCGAGCACATCGCCGAGAACTACTGGTATCTGCACAGTCAGCCACGGGATGCCTGGACGTTCGAGCTGGATCTGCGCCCCTGGAACGAACGCTGGTAAGCCCCCCGCCATAACAATAACGACAGAGACGCGAAAATGACGAAAACCGTGGATTTCTATTTCGACCTCGGCAGCCCTGCCACCTACCTGGCCTACACCCAACTGCCGAAGATTTGCGCGCAGACGAACAGCGAGCTGATCTACATTCCGATGCTGCTCGGTGGCGTCTTCAAGGCAACCGGCAACGCTTCACCGGCGATGATTCCGGCGAAGGGTCGGTACATGTTTGAGGATCTGGATCGCTACGCAAAACGCTACGGGGTGCCGCTGAAATTCAATCCGCACTTCCCGATCAACACACTGATGTTGATGCGTGCGGTAACCGGCATCCAGTTGCGTCAGCCAGCACGCTTTCAGGCGTTTATCGATTGTCTGTTCACGGCGCTATGGGTTGAAGGACGCAGCCTCGACGAACCGGCGACTGTCGCTGCTGTGCTGAGCGAACACGGTTTCGATCCGCAGGAAGTACTGGCGCTGAGCAACGATGAATCGGTCAAAGCAGCGCTTAAGGAGAACACCGAAACCGCTGTTAAACGTGGTGTTTTCGGAGCACCCAGCATGTTTATCGGCGATCAACTGTTCTTCGGCCAGGATCGGCTGGACTTCGTTGCGGAAGCCTTGCGCCAAGGCTAAACGATCATTCAGGCGCTGAACACAGCGCCTGAATCCCAGCCGATCAGATCGCCGCAGTACGGGTGTTCAGCCATTCCAGCGCCGCACCCTCAAGCAATGGACTCAAGCGCTCACGCACTTGCGCGTGGTAGGCGTTGAACCACTGTTTCTCTTCTTCAGTCAGCAACGCCGGCAGCAGGCAACGCGTGTCGATCGGGCACAGCGTCAAGGTTTCAAACTTGAGGAATTCTCCGAATTCGCTGCTGCCCGCCTCGCGGTTCATCGCCAGGTTCTCGATCCGCACGCCCCAACGACCCGGACGGTAGGTGCCTGGCTCGATCGAAGTAATCATCCCCGGCTGCATGGCCGTCTGCGGTGCAGGCGCGGCCTGATAAGCGATCACCTGTGGACCTTCATGGACGTTGAGGAAGTAGCCAACGCCATGACCGGTGCCGTGACCGTAATCGACGCTTTCGGCCCAGATCGGCGCACGGGCAATAGCATCGAGCAGCGGCGAGAGAATGCCTTTCGGGAACTGCGCGCGCGACAGGGCAATCACGCCCTTCAACACGCGCGTGCAATCGCGCTTCTGTTCTTCGCTCGGCGTACCAACCGGCACCATTCGCGTGATGTCCGTGGTGCCGCCCAGGTATTGACCACCCGAGTCGATCAGCAGCAAGCCGTCGCCTTCGATTACCGCGTGTTCTTCTTCGGTGGCGTGGTAATGCGGCATGGCGCCATTGGCGTTGAACGCGGCAATGGTGTTGAAACTCAGCGAGACATAATCCGGACGACGCTCACGGGCAGCGGTGAGTTTTTCGTCGATGGTCAATTCGGTAATGCGCTCGCGCCCCCAGGCCGATTCCAGCCAGGCGAAAAACTCGCACAACGCCGCGCCATCCTGCTCCATCGCTTTGCGGATATGTGCAGCGTCCGCTTCACTTTTCTGCGACTTGGCCAGCGTGGTCGGGTTCAAGCCTTCGACCAGTTTCACCGTGCTGTCGAGGTTATCCAGCAAACCGCTGGTAACGCGCGCCGGATCAACCAACAAACTCGCGCCACTCGGCACGGCACGCAGGGCATCAGCGACTTCGCTGTAATCACGCAACGTCACGCCGTCCGTCTCAAGCACCGAGCGCAAATCTGCGTCGACCTTGCTTAACGCTACGAACAACGTGGCCTGCTGCTGACCGATCAACGCAAACGAAACAAACACCGGGTTGAACGACACATCGCCGCCGCGCAAGTTGAACAACCAGGCAATGTCGTCGAGGGTGGCGATGAAATGCCAGTCAGCGCCGCGCTCTTGCAGGGTTTCGCGTAGCTTGGCCAGTTTCTCGCCACGGCTGACCGTCGCTTGCGGTGGCAGATGCTGATAGATCGGTGCGTTCGGCAGGCTCGGGCGATCGCGCCAGACTTCTTGCAGCAGATCAATGTCGGTGCGCAGACGTGCGCCGCGTGCTTCCAGTTTGCTGCTCAGGGTACGTGCAGAAGCCACGGCCATCACCGCACCGTCAACCGCGACCACACCACCTTCCGGTGTCTGCTCGGCAAGCCAGTCCAGCGGGCTCGGTTGACCCGGTTGCAACTTGACCAGTTCGATGCCGCTGCCCTTGAGTTCTTTGCTCGCCTGCTCCCAGTAACGACTGTCGGCCCAGACGCCGGCGAAATCAGCGGTGACAATCAACGTCCCGACCGAACCATGGAAGCCCGACAACCACTGCCGACCCTGCCAGTAACCCGGCAGATATTCCGACAAATGCGGGTCGGCGGACGGCACCAACAGCGCATGAATGCCTTCGCGGCGCATCAGTTCACGGGTGTGCGCCAGGCGCTGGGGCACCGATCCTTCGGTCGAGGTCTGGGTACTCATCATGTCTCCTGCTAATCACTTCATCGTTATTGTTCGTCGCCGTGAAATCGGCTCGTTTAAAGCCCTGTCGCCCAGAATGCCGGAGCACTGGCGCAGGCGGTCTTGATCAGTTCGACGGCCTTGTCGATGTCCTCGGCGGTGGTAAAACGGCCGAGGCTCAAGCGAATGGTGCGTCCGGCCAGATGCGCGTCATGCCCCAGCGCCAACAGCACGTGGGATGGCGTGTTACTGGCGGAGTTGCAGGCCGAGGTCGCGGAGAAAGCAATCGAATGGCTCAACGCCGCGCTGTTGAATTCGCCTTCGCTGAAGGTCAGGCTCAAGGTGTGCGGAATGCGCTGAGTGGCACAACCATTCAGGCGCACGCCCGGCAGGCTCAGCAGTTGTTCGAGCAAGCGTTCACGCAGCGCGACGA
This sequence comes from Pseudomonas sp. Irchel 3H7, assembly GCF_900187605.1. Taxonomy (GTDB): domain Bacteria; phylum Pseudomonadota; class Gammaproteobacteria; order Pseudomonadales; family Pseudomonadaceae; genus Aquipseudomonas. The sequence goes on along the minus strand of NZ_FYEA01000006.1, from coordinate 404,050 downwards.
TGGTTTTTTTCTCGACATCGAACGCCTCGGCGGCCAAGGCAAATGCTGCGCCCATCCCGGCAATCTGGTGCGTCGCCAGGGTTCCGGAGCGCAATCCCCCTTCGTGTCCGCCACCGTGAATCTGCGCCTGTAAACGCTGCTGCGCCCGTGGGCCGACGTACAACGCGCCGATGCCTTTGGGACCGTAAAGTTTGTGCGCCGAAAACGACATCAGATCCACCGGCCATTGCCCCAGATCGATGGCCACTTTGCCGGCGCCTTGCGCCGCGTCGACATGGAACAACGCCTCGCGACTGCGCACCACTTCGCCAATCGCTTGAACATCATTGACGGTGCCCAGTTCGTTGTTGACCAGCATCAGCGACACCAGAAAGGTGTCCTCACGCATGGCTTCGCTGACCGCTTGCGGGGTGATCAGGCCATCGGCGTCCGGCACCAGATAGGTCACGGCGATGCCGGCGTCCTGCAACTGGCGGGCGGTATCGAGGATGGCTTTGTGTTCGATCTGGCTGGTAATGATATGGCCGCCGGACACGCCGCGCGCCTGGGCCACACCTTTAAGGGCAAGGTTGTTGGACTCGGTGGCACCGGAGGTCCAGACGATCTGCTCAGCATTGGCGCCGACCAGTTCGGCGACCTGCCGGCGGGCCTGCTCGACCGTGTGTCGGGCCTGCTGGCCGAACGCGTGGGAGCTGGAAGCCGGGTTGCCAAAGTTACCGTGAAACCCCAGACACTCGATCATCACCTGGATGACCCGCTCGTCCACCGGGGTCGTGGCGGCGTAATCGAAATACAACGGACGTGTGTTCATAAAAGACTCGCAGAGCGTGTTCCGGGATCAGGAGGCTCGTGTCTGCAAACGGTACGGCGCAGCCTTGTGAGCTGCGCGTCGGTTCGAGAGCGTCATCAATACCTGATCGGATGCCGTTAAAGAAGAACAACTTCATTCAAAGTGCGTAGGAACGCTCCTGAAGTCGAGCTTAACAGGCATCCGGCCTGCGGTTGAAGCGATGCGTCAGCTAAAGCTTTCGAGAAGTAACGGGTACAGCGAAATCACCAACAGTGCCGCCATGCCCCAGTTGAACACGCGCAACCAGCGCGGATCCTTCAGCACATTGCGCAACAACGTACCGCAAGCTGCCCAGACGCCGACGCTCGGCAGGTTAATGATGGCGAATACCGCAGCAATCACCACCACATTGGTGAAATAGCCCTGCATCGGCGTGTAGGTGCTGATGGCGCCGATGGCCATGATCCACGCCTTGGGATTGACCCACTGAAACGCGGCGGCGCCAAGGTAGCTGATCGGCTTCGCTTCGCCTTCGGCGCTGTCACCGACCGGCCCCGAGTGGGCGATTTTCCACGCCAGATACAACAGATACGCCGCGCCGACATAGCGCAGAACCGTATAGAGAATCGGATAGTTCTGAAACACCGCGCCGAGGCCAAAGCCCACGGCCACCACCAGAACGAAAAAGCCACAGGTAATTCCGAGCATATGCGGGATGGTGCGGTTAAAGCCGAAATTCACCCCCGATGCCAGCAACATGGTGTTGTTCGGCCCCGGCGTAATCGAGGTGACAAGGGCAAACAGGGCGAAGCCCAACAGCAGGTCAAGCGAGAGGGTCATGGCAGGCAATCCATCAGGGTCATTCAGGTGTTGACCCTATCCCACACCGCCCGGCAAGCCCACGGACAGTTGGGTAAAACTTCGAGCAGTACAGTTTGCTTTCAGCTTGGGCGACCGTGCAGCTGTACGGAACGTTCGGCACTCATTTCAGCTTTTTTGTCGAACTGGGTCTGACCGAGTAATTGCGCTTTTTTCGCGTGGTATTCGTCGAAGGACAGGCCGCTGCGATTGAGCGCTTCCATCGCCAATTCGCGGGATTCTTCATCGGTGTAAGGACGCAGCTCCGGCGAAACGTGTCCGGCACAACCGGCGAGTACAGAGACAGCGAGCAACAGCGAAACGGTCAGTAAACGATTCATGGGAGCGTCCTGGCGAGCAATGGGGAGTCGATGGACAAAGGCTACGCCCCGGCACGCCCGCGCAGAAATCAACGCTCTCAATAGTGGCTATCAGGAAATCGACACGCGTCGGTGCATATCTCCTAACGATCTATAAATATCGATTAACGTTCTTTTACGGAATAACAAACAGCCTTTATAACTTCACCTATGCGCTGACCACTGTTGCTCCAGCAACTGTTGCTCAGTCAACACCGATTCAACAAAGCGCCTCGCTACTCACAGGGGCGACCGCCACGCTAACGCTCAACGCCTTGTAAACCGGGGCTTCCAGGAATTGGTACAGCGCTTGCTCAGACCCGGTGACTCATTCACTGCTCGCTGAGCAACTGTTGAAAAAGGAACTGATCATGTCGCGTCCCCTGAAAGTCGTCGCCCTCTCCGGCGGTACCTGGCGTCCGTCCCGTACTCTGGTGCTGACCCAAGCCTTGCTCGCCGAACTGGCTGGGCACCTGACCATCGAAAGCCATTTGATCGAACTCGGTGATATCGCTCGTCCGCTCGGCGCTGCGCTATCGCGTCAGGAACTCAGTGCGGAAGTTGAAGCCGAGTTGCAGGCCATCGAGCAGGCCGATCTGCTGATTGTTGCCGCGCCGGTTTATCGCGGTTCCTACCCGGGTCTGCTCAAGCATCTGTTCGACCTGATCGACCTCAACGCCCTGATCGACACCCCGGTGCTGCTCGCTGCTACCGGCGGCAGCGAACGCCATGCGCTGGTCCTCGATCACCAGTTGCGCCCGCTGTTCAGCTTCTTCCAAGCCATGACCTTGCCGATCGGCGTGTACGCCACCGAAGCCGACTTCGCCGATTACCAGATCACCAGCGAACTGTTGAAGGCGCGCATCCGCCTCGCCGCCGAACGCGCGGCGCCGCTGTTCGCCACACAAATCAAACCCTTGCTGAAAATCGCCTGAGGAGCCGTTCATGGATGTTTTCTGGTTCCTGCCGACCCACGGCGATGGCCACTATCTGGGCACCACTCAAGGCGCGCGCCCGGTCACTCTCAATTATCTGAAACAGGTGGCGCAGGCCGCTGACAGTCTCGGCTACCACGGCGTGCTGATTCCCACCGGGCGCTCCTGCGAAGACTCCTGGGTGATCGCCTCGGCATTGGTGCCGTTGACCGAGCGCCTGCGTTATCTGGTGGCGATCCGTCCGGGGATCATCTCGCCGACAGTCTCGGCGCGCATGGCTGCGACGCTTGATCGGCTGTCCAACGGGCGCTTGCTGATCAACGTGGTGACCGGCGGCGATCCGGACGAGAACCGGGGCGACGGCAGCTTTCTCAGCCACGCCGAACGCTACGAAGTCACCGATGAATTCCTGAAGATCTGGCGCCGCGTGTTGCAAGGCGAGGCGGTAGATTTCGACGGTAAGCATTTGAAGGTACAGAACGCGAAGGCGCTGTATCCGCCTGTGCAAAAACCCTATCCGCCGCTGTACTTCGGCGGCTCTTCCGATGCCGCGCATGATCTGGCCGCCGAACAGGTCGACGTCTATCTGACCTGGGGCGAACCACCGGCCGCCGTCGCGGAAAAACTCGCCGACGTGCGCGAACGCGCGGCGCGGCATGGGCGCAAGGTGAAGTTCGGCATCCGCTTGCATGTGATCGTGCGCGAGACCGCCGAAGAGGCCTGGAAAGCCGCCGACAAACTGATCGAACACATCAGCGACGAAACCATTGAAGCGGCGCAGAAATCCTTTTCGCGCTTCGACTCCGAGGGTCAGCGGCGCATGGCCGCATTGCACGATGGCCGTCGCGACAACCTCGAGATCGCCCCGAACCTGTGGGCCGGCGTCGGTCTGGTGCGCGGCGGTGCCGGTACGGCGCTGGTGGGTGATCCGCAGCAAGTGGCGGCGCGGATCAAGGAATACGCGGATCTGGGCATCGAGAGTTTCATCTTCTCCGGTTACCCGCATCTGGAAGAGGCTTACCGCTTTGCCGAGCTGGTGTTCCCGCTGTTGCCCGAGCCTTATGCGAGTCTGGCCGGGCGTGGCGTGACCAATCTGACCGGGCCGTTTGGCGAAATGATTGCCAATGATGTGTTGCCCACCAAAGCCACTGCCTGAACCAAATCCCTTGTGGGAGCGAGCCTGCTCCGGGCGGCGCTCCGACGTATGCGGTGGGTCAGTCAACGATGATGTCGATTGTGCCGACCTCATCGCGAGCAGGCTCACTCCTACAGGAAATGCGTCGATTTCGAGGAACACCGTGTGACCGCCAAACCGCAAAGTACTTTGTTATCCCCGTTGCAAACCGCCCGCCAACTGGCCGCCGAATTTGCCCTGACCGCCGTCGAACGCGACGAACGTGGCGGCACACCGAAGGCCGAGCGCGATGCCCTGCGCGACAGCGGCCTGCTGGCCCTGAGCATTCCCACCCGCTACGGCGGCCTCGGCGCGAGCTGGAGCGAAACCCTGCAGGTCGTTCGCGAGTTCGCCAAGGTCGACAGCTCGATTGCTCACGTCTTCGGTTTCCATCATTTGATGCTCGCCACCGTGCGCCTGTTTTCCCGGCCGGAACAATGGCAGCCGTGGTTCGAACAGACTGCGCGGCAGAACTGGTTCTGGGGCAACGCACTGAACCCGCTCGACACCCGTACCGTGGTCAAGGATCTCGGCGGCTGGCGCGAGTTTTCCGGGAAGAAAAGCTTCTGCTCCGGCGCCAGTGATTCACAAATGCTGATCGCTTCGGCGGTCGATGAAAGTGCCGGCGGCAAATTGCTGATTGCGGCGATTCCCAGCGGCCGCAGTGGCATCACCCTGCACAACGACTGGAACAACATCGGCCAGCGTCAGACCGACAGCGGCAGCGCCACGTTTGAACGGGTACGCGTCGAAGAGTCGGAACTGCTGCTCGATCCCGGCCCGCTGAGCACGCCGTTTGCGTGCTTGCGCCCGCTAATCGCGCAGCTGACCTTCACGCATATGTTTCTCGGAATTGCCGAAGGCGCTTTCGAGGAGGCGCGGCAATACACCCTCAGCGAAACCCGACTCTGGCATAGATCCTCGGCGCGCGATGTGCGTGAAGATCCGTACGTGCTCGCCCATTACGGCGAGTTCTGGGTGGCGCTGGAAGGCATCCGCCTGTTGGTCGAACGCGCGGCGGCGTTGCTCGATGAGGCCTGGGCCAAAGGCGCGAATCTCAGTGCCGAAGAGCGCGGCCAAGTCGCGACAGCGATTGCCACCGCGAAAGTCGCCGCCAGCCGTCAGGGCCTGGAGATTTGCAGCCGTTTGTTCGAAGTGACCGGCGCGCGCTCCACTCACGCGTCCCTGCGCCTCGATCGCCACTGGCGCAACCTGCGCACGCAAACCCTGCACGACCCGCTGGACTACAAACTCCATGAGTTGGGCGACTGGGCGCTGAATCAGTCGCTGCCGGTGCCGACCTTCTATTCCTGACCTGCCTGCATTTGAACTAAAAAGAAGGACGAGCCCATGCAACTGCTGACCCTACCGCCCTCCCCCGCGCTCGCCACGTCGATCCGCGCCACTGCGCAGGTGTTCGAGGACCCGAAGTCCCAGGCCCTGCTCGCGCATTTACAGCAGGTCGCGCCGAGTGAAGCGAGTGTGCTGATCATCGGCGAGACCGGTACCGGCAAAGAACTGGTAGCGCGGCATATTCATAACCTCAGCAATCGCCGTCATCGGCCGTTTATCGCGGTCAATTGCGGGGCGTTTTCCGAATCACTGGTGGAAGCGGAGTTGTTCGGTCATGAAAAAGGCGCGTTCACTGGCGCGCTGAGCGCCAAGGCCGGATGGTTCGAGGAAGCGGATGGTGGCACCTTGTTTCTCGATGAGATCGGCGATCTGCCGATGGCGATTCAGGTGAAGTTGCTGCGGGTTTTGCAGGAGCGCGAAGTGGTGCGACTGGGCTCGCGCAAAAGCATTCCCATCGATGTGCGGGTGCTGGCAGCGACCAACGTGCAGTTGGAAAAAGCCATCAACGCCGGCCATTTCCGCGAGGATCTGTATTACCGCCTCAACGTGGTCAATCTGGAACTGAGCCCGTTGCGCGAGCGTCCTGGCGACATACTGCCGCTGACCCGCCATTTCATCGAGGCCTACAGCCAACGCCTCGGTTACGGGCGGGTCAGCATCAGCCCCGGCGCCGAACACAAACTGCGCGCTTACAGTTGGCCGGGCAATATTCGCGAGCTGGAGAACGTCATCCATCACACCTTGCTGATCTGCCGCAACGGCGTGATCGAACGCGATGATTTGCGTCTGTCGAACCTGCGCATCGAACGCCCGGACGATCATCACAGCAGTGCCGATGATTCACCGGAGGCCTTACTGGAACAGGCCTTTCAAAAACTCTTCGCGCAACAGGCCGGCGCGCTGCACGAAAAAGTCGAAGACGCTTTGCTGCGCGCGGCGTATCGCTTCTGCCATTACAACCAGGTGCACACCGCCGCGTTGCTCGGTCTGAGCCGCAACGTCACCCGCACGCGACTGATCAAGATCGGCGAACTGGCGGTAAACAAGCGGCGGCTCACGGAGAATCTGCAGGGCGAACGCCTGATCCAGTTGTCGATCTAGCCGACCAGGTGGCAGTGCAGCGCATCGTCGTGACTGCGGGCGATGCTGCTCAGCACCTGAAACGAGTTGAAGGTGACGGTTTTCGCCTGATGGGTGTGAATCAGTTGCCAGAAGTCCTGCTCGCCGCTTTCGAAGCTGCGAAATGCCGCTTCACCCGCCTCGCGGGACTGCCATTGGAGGAAACTCAGCACGCGCCGGCCGTCATCGCTGGCCTGCACACTGGCGCTGACAAAACCGGCATAACGTTGCGCCAGGCGCTCGGTTTGCATTGATAGTGCAGTGACCAAGGCGGGTTGTTGGCGTGGTTCGATTTCGAATTCGATCAATTGGGTAAAACTGCGGTTGTTCATGGAATGCCCCCACTCAGCGTAAGACGAGCCTTGCGACTCGAAGACCTGCAGGGTAAAACCTCTAGTTAAGTCAAGGTCAAGAGCTGTCTTCAAATGATCAGCAAAGAAAATGTGCACAAACAGTTAACGGTTGGTGAAGTCGCAGCGCGCAGTGGCGTGGCCGTCACCGCCCTGCACTTTTATGAATCCAAAGGCCTGATCAAGAGCCAGCGCAATGCCGGCAATCAGCGGCGCTATCCGCGCGAAGTACTGCGCCGCGTAGCGTTGATCAAAGTCGCGCAGCGGCTGGGGATTCCGCTGGCGGAAATTGGCGAGGCATTGAAAATCCTCCCGGAGGATCGTGCGCCCAGCGCGGCAGACTGGAAAATCCTCTCACAGCAATGGCGACAGGAACTGGACGCGCGGATCGAGCAACTGACGCTGCTGCGCGATCGGCTCAATGGCTGCATCGGTTGTGGCTGTTTGTCGATGGAGGCCTGTCCGCTGCGCAATCAGGGCGATGTACTCGGCGAACAAGGGCCTGGCCCGCACTTTCCAAAGGATTGACTGCTCGTCGGGCAAAAGTCTGCACGGCGAGGACGGTTCTATAGTGAATCTTCCACAAATTCGGTGGAGTCCTGTCCCATAGAACAACAATTCAGGGAGAACGTCATGAGCGTCAAACCCATTCCCGAGGGGTATCACAGCATTACCCCGTATCTCGGCATCCACAAAGCCGCCGAGGCCATCGATTTCTATAAAACAGCCTTCGGCGCCACCGAGGTCATGCGTCTGGCCATGCCTGACGGCGGCATCGGCCACGCCGAACTGCGCATCGGCGACAGCGCGATCATGCTCGGTTCGCCCTGTGATCAGGGGCCGTTGAGTAATCCTGATCAAGCCGTGTCAGTTGGTTTGCATCTGTATGTGACCGATGTCGACAAGTCCTTTCAGCGAGCGCTGGATGCCGGAGCGAAGGCGGTGTCGGAGGTCAAGGACCAGTTTTACGGTGATCGCAGCGGGACGTTGAAGGATCCGTATGGGCATCTGTGGTTTCTCGCCTCGCGCAAGGAAGATCTGACTGAAGAGCAGATCAAGCAGCGGGCGATGGAGATGTTTAGTCAGGGTTGAGAGTTGCAGTGTCTGCAATAGCGCTATCGCGAGCAGGCGAAGGCCTACAGGGGAACGCATTTCAACTGTAGGCCTTCGCCTGCTCGCGATGAGGCCATAACTATCAACACCCATCACACTTCATGAACCGGCCCACCACGTTTTGCCCCTTGTCGCAAACGCCGGACGATTTCAGGATGCAGCCAACCAGAACCCTGAAAAAGGATCAGCCCGATGTTTGCCGGATTCCGCAAAGACCAGCGCCACGTCAACGGCGTCGACATTGCCTACCGCCTCGGCGGCAGCGGCCCGGGCCTGTTGCTGTTGCACGGGCACCCGCAGACCCATGTGATCTGGCACAAGATTGCCGAACAATTGGCCGAACACTTCAGCGTGGTCGCCGCCGACCTGCGCGGTTACGGCGACAGCAGTCGCCCGGCCGCCGATGAGCTGCACGTTAATTACTCGAAACGCGAAATGGCCCGCGACAATGTCGAGTTGATGCAGGCGCTGGGCTTCGAGCAGTTTTCGATTCTCGCTCACGACCGTGGCGCGCGGGTCGCCCATCGCCTCGCCCTCGATCACCCGGATGCCGTGCAACGGATGATGCTGCTCGACATCGCGCCGACCCTGTCGATGTACGCGCAAACCAACGAAGCCTTTGCTCGCGCGTATTGGCACTGGTTCTTCCTGATCCGCCCGGCGCCATTGCCGGAAACCTTGCTCGAAGCCAATCCCGAAGGTTATCTGCGCAGCGTCATGGGCAGCCGCAGCGCCGGGCTCAAGCCGTTTACCGATGCAGCCTTCGGCGAATACCTGCGCTGCCTGCGCCAATCGGGCAGCGCCCGTGGCATCTGCGAAGACTATCGCGCCAGCGCCGGCATCGATCTTGAGCACGACCGCGCCGACATCTCGGCCGGGCATCACCTGAATCTACCGCTGCGCGTGTTGTGGGGCGCCGAAGGCACCGTCGGCCGTTGCTTCGATCCGCTCAAGGAATGGCAACACGTGGCGACTGACGTCAGCGGTCAGGCATTGCCCGCCGGCCATTACCTTGCCGAAGAAGTCCCTGAACTGTTGCTTGGCGAAGCACTGGCCTTTTTGCGCTGAGCCGAGCCGCCGGATCTCGGTGCTATGCTGGCGGCTTCTGCCGCCAGTGTTCGTTTTGACATGCCACAGAAGAAAGACAGCGTGCCCCTGCCCGAAGACCTGCGCGTGCTACTCACCGTGATCCGCAAGAACGGCTTTGCCGCCGCAGCGGATGAACTCGGCCTGTCGCCGGCCTATGTCAGCAAACGCATCCAGATTCTTGAAACCACCCTTGGCACGCGACTGTTGCACCGCACCAGTCGTCGCGTCTCGCTGACCGAGGACGGCGAACGGGTGCAGCGCTGGGCGTTGCGCATTCTCGATGACTTCCAGCAACTGCACGACGAACTGTCCGACGCCCACGACAGCCCGCGTGGGCGCTTGCACCTCTGCAGCAGTTTCGGTTTCGGTCGCAATCACGTCGCGCCGGCGGTGTCGCTGCTGGCCGAACGTTATCCAGACCTGGAGATTCGCCTCGACCTGTTCGACCGGGTGGTGGACATCATCAACGAAGGCTTCGACCTGGAGATCCGCGTCGGCGACGACATTCCCGGCCAGCACATCGGCCGGTGTCTGGTCAGTAACCGCCGAGTGCTGTGCGCCGCCCCCGGTTATCTGCAACTTCGCGGCACGCCGCAGACCCTGGACGAACTGCAACAACACGATTGCCTGGTGATCAAGGAACGCGACAACGCTTTCGGGATCTGGCATCTGGATCGCGACGGCGGGCAAGAGAGCGTGCGGGTCAGCGGGCCGTTGTCGTCCAACAACGGCGAGATTGTTTTGCAGTGGGCACTGGACGGGCGTGGGGTGTTGTTGCGCTCGCTGTGGGATGTGAAACCGCTGCTGGAGCAAGGACGCTTGGTGCAGGTGCTGGACGATTACAGCCAGAGTGCCAATGTCTGGGCGGTGTACCCGACACGGCTGGCGCATTCGGGGAAGTTGCGCGCGTGTGTGGAGTTTTTGCAGGCGCATTTCAAAGGATTGTCGCTGTAGCTCAAAACACCACAAAAACCTGTGGGAGCTGGCTTGTCGGAACGCCGCATCGCAGCGATGGCGTCAGCTCAGCCAACACAAATGCTGGAAGTGCCGGCCTCATCGCTGGCAAGCCAGCTCCCACAGGTTATGCGTTCAGCCTAACCAAGGGTTACTGGCCAAATGCTCGCGTTCGAAATCTTTGATCTGTTCGCGCCGTTGCAGGGTGCTGCCGATGGCATCCAGGCCGAGCAGCAACGCGGTTTTGCGCAGGTTATCAATCTGGAAATCGACCACGCTGCCATCCGCCAGACTAATCCGCTGCGCCTCCAGATCAATGCTGACCCGCGCCGTTTCAGGCTCACCGACAAGCTGTCCAATGCGCTGCACCTGTACCTCTTCCAGGGTGATCAACAACACGCCGTTACGCTGGCAATTGTCATAGAAAATCCCGGCAAAGCTGCTGCCGATCAACGCGCGGATGCCCATCTGCTGCAGGCCCCACACCGCGTGTTCACGGCTGGAACCGCAGCCGAAATTGGGCCCGACCACAAGAAAGTTCGCACCTTTCCAGGCGGGCTGGTTCAGCACGAACTCAGGGTTGGGCGTGCCATCGCGCTGAAACCGCAGATCGAAAAACAATCCGCGATCCAGCCCGTTTCTATCGATGCCCTTGAGAAACTGCTTGGGCATGATCACGTCGGTATCAACGTTCGCTGCCAGTAACGGCGCAGCCTGGCCACTGACTAGAGTGAAAGGTTGCAGGCTCATGGGCGTACTCCAAAGTGGCGGATATCGGTGAGTCGACCGCTGATCGCTGCGGCGGCGACCATCGCCGGGCTCATCAAATGAGTGCGCGCGCCGGCGCCCTGACGGCCTTCAAAGTTGCGGTTGGTGCTGGACGCGCAGCGGTCGCCGGGGGCAAGTACGTCGTCGTTCATCGCCAGGCACATCGAGCAGCCGGACTGACGCCATTCGAACCCGGCGTCGATAAAGATCTGCGCCAGCCCTTCGGCCTCGGCCTGCGCGCGAACTTCGCTGGAGCCGGGGACGATCATTGCGCGTACATGCCCGGCCACTTGCTGACCGCGCACGACGCTGGCGGCATCGCGCAAGTCTTCGATCCGCGCGTTGGTGCACGAACCGATAAAGGCGTGGCTGATAACAATGTCGCTGAGCGCCATGCCCGCTTCGAGGCCCATGTAGTTGAGGGCGCGGCGCATGTCCTGGCGCAGGATCGGATCGCTGATCGCTTGCGGATCCGGCACCCGCGCACCGATCGCGGCGGCCTGATCGGGGCTGGTGCCCCAGGTGACCATCGGTTCAAGAATGCTGGCATCCAGGTGAATCTCGCGGTCAAACAGCGCACCGGGATCACTGCGCAGTTCGCGCCACTTCTTCACGCCCCGTTCCCACAACTCACCTTGCGGCGCGCGCGGCTTGCCCTTGAGATAGGCGAAGACCTTTTCATCCGGGGCCATGAACGCGCCGCGCGCACCGGCCTCGACAGCCATGTTGCAGATGGTCATGCGCGCTTCAACGCTCAAGGCATCGATAGTCGAGCCGCAGAACTCGATCGCGTAACCGCTGGCCCCGGACGCGCCGATGCGACCGATCAGGGCCATGATCACGTCTTTGGACGTCAGGCCCGCTGTCAACTCGCCGTCGACGGTCACGCGCAGGCTTTTCAGACGTTTGTAGACCAGCGTCTGCGAGGCCAGCAGGTGTTCGATCTCGGAGGTGCCGATGCCAAAACCGAAAGCGCCGAGTGCGCCATAGGTGGTGGTATGGCTGTCGCCGGCGGCGATGACCATGCCGGGCAGAATGAACCCCTGCTCGGGAGCGATCACGTGTTCAATGCCCTGACGTTTGTCGAGGATGTCCAGCAACTCGATGCCGAAGTCCCGGCAATTCTCCGCCAGATACGAGACTTGCCGGGCGCCGCCGGCATCAGGCATTGCCGCGATGCGCACAGGCGTGGTCGGGTTGACGTGATCGACCACCGCCAGCGCCGTGCCCGGACGCCAGACCCCGCGCCCGGCGGCACGCAAACCGCTGAACGCCTGCGGGCTGGTGTATTCGTTGATCACCTGACGATCGATATACAAGAGGACATGGCCCTGATCGTCGAGGCGGCACACCGTGTGCGAATCGATGTGTTTGTCATAGAGGGTTCTGGCAGTCATCAAGGCGCTCACTCAGGGAAATCAGGTGATTCCCATCATAGGGAGCGCGGGTCGGCCATCAATTGGCAGACAGTGATGGCGTGGATCATGAATCGTGTTTGATCTGCCGATCAGCGAAACCCTGTAGGAGCTGTCGACTGCAACGAGGCTGCGATCTTTTGATCTTGTTTTTAAAGATCAGGATCAAAAGATCGCAGCGTGCCGCAGCTCCTACAGTGGGATCTGTCAAACCCTGCGAATTGGGAAACATTTGCTTTCATATCATCTTTCGGGATTTTCCTCGCTCATCCGTCCTATAGAGATGCAGACCGTTCGCGTAGGCAAAAGCCACGTCCGGTCTTTCCGGGTCCCCGTGCTGCGAAGCCCGTAGCCAGGCACCCTTTCACCGCTATCAAGACGCGCAATCATGTCGAAGAAATCCCGCTCCAAACTGTGGTTCCTCGTTCATAGCTGGCTGGCGTTACCGATCTGGTTCTTTGTCCTGATCGTCTGTGTCACCGGCACACTGGCGGTGGTCAGTCAGGAAATCGTCTGGCTGGCCAACCCGCAGATGCGCGCCAGCCAGCCTGCGGAGGATGCGCCGCTGCTCAGCTATGACCAGATCATGGCAGCGATCAAAAAAGCCGAACCGCAGACCCTCGTTGAAAGCATCAGTCGCCCCGATGAGTCACACTTCGCGCTCGACGTTGCGGTCAGTTATCCGGACGGTCGTTCGCAGACGGTCTACGTCAATCCTTACACCGGGGTGATCCAGGGCCCTGCGCCGACCTTCGATTTCAAAGCCTTCACCCGGGCCCTGCATGGCTGGTGGCTGGTGCCGTTCACCAATGGCTTCAGTTGGGGCTGGTATCTGGTGTCGTTCCTCGGCGTGCCGATGCTGGTCTCGTTGATCACCGGTCTGGTGGTCTACAAGCGCTTCTGGAAGGGTTTTCTGCGCCCGACCCTGCGCGTGCGCCACGGCGCACGGATTTTCTGGGGTGACTTCCATCGGCTGTGCGGTATCTGGTCGATCTGGTTCATTGCAGTGATTTCCATCACCGGCATCTGGTTTCTGATTCGGGCGATTCTGTTCGATAACCAGATCGCCATCTCCAGCGAGCCGATCATTCCGGCGATGTCCCGCGAAAGCGTGCCGATCTCTGCCGCCGGCACCCCGCCGCCACGGATCAGCCTGGACCGTGCCGTCGAACTCGCGCAAGAGAAGATTCCGGGGCTGGAAGCCAGTTTCGTCAGCCTGCCGGGCAACGCCTACAGCCACATGAGCGTCGGCGGGCGCGGCTGGTATCCGCTGATGTTCCAGACCGCCACGCTCAATCCGTACAACGGCGACATCGCCGCTTCACGGTTGCTGTCCGATCGCTCGTCGCTGGAGTTCGTCACCGAGTCCATGCGGCCACTGCACACCGGGGATTTCGGCGGCATCTGGATCAAGCTGATCTGGTTCTTCTTCGGTTTGATCCTGAGCATGATGATCCTCAGCGGCTTGTTGATCTGGACCAAACGCACCGCCCTGGCCACCGCCAATGCGTTGAAGCGCGAAGACAAGAAAAACCGCATCAAGGCACAACCGGCCATGAGCCGTGAAACCTCGGAGGCCAGCCTGTGAGCAAGTCCATCACCAAGGCCCAACCTTCTCGACTGGCGCGTTTCTGGCACAGATGGCGCTTCCACATCAATGTTCTGCTGCTGTTGATCCCGCTGGGTTTCATGCCCAAGTACTTCGCCGACGCCTCGCTGTTTCGCGGTGACAGCGGCTTGGGCCAGCACGAGATCGGCACTGTCCAGGTCGGGCCATGGAGCCTGCGCCTGGCCGAGTTACGCAACGAAGCACCGGTGCTGACCGGTCCGGCCGGCTACATGAAAGACTTCAGCGCCGCGCTGTGCGATGCCTGTGTCGATCAGGTCAAGGCGACCTACCTGCGCATCGGCAAGCCACGCAGCCTGCGCGCCGCCGGCAGCATTTTCTTCGGCACGCCTTATCGCATGGGCACGCAAATGCCGATCCCGGAGAAGACCAGAGCCGACGCCGAACTGTGGATCACCATGGAAGGCTGGGACGGCAGCATGCACCAGGCTTCGATTCCCCTGAGTCAGGCCTCCCCCGCCACCTTCGCCTGGCTGAACAAACAAGGAGTCAAACCATGACTTGCTCTCAACGCCCTTCTCGCCTGCGCCTGAAGGCCGCGCTGCTGGTGCTGTGCGCCGGTTTCAGTGGCAGTGCGCTGGCCCACAACCCGATGTGCGAATGCAAAGCCATCGACGCCGAGCAGATCAAATGCACCGGTGGTTTCTCCGACGGCAGCGGCGCGCCGGGGGTGACCCTCGATGTGATTGGCTACGACGAAACGATCCTGGTGCCGGGCAAGCTCGGCAGTGACTCGACGCTGACCTTCAAGAAGCCTGGCGCCGAGTTCTACGTGCTGTTCGACGCAGGTCCAGGCCACGTTGTGGAAATCGACCAGGCGGATATCGAAGCCCCATGAGTACGCCAACCACACAAATCGTGCGTCCGGCCGGCGCCGGTCATGAAACCCTCAATGTGCTGCTGTTGTGCCTGTTGATTCTGGCAGTCGCCGGTTCCGTGGTCGCGTGGCGCGGGGTTTCCCATGAGCCGGAGCCGGTTGCGTCCAATCAACTCGACGCCCGTCGCGACCTCAGTGCTGCCGAGCAAGGCATCTACGCCGACCTGCGGGTGACCCTCGACGAAATCCGCCTGCTGCGCGAAGAACAGCAAGCCCTGCCGACGCCGCAGAATCTGGCCGACGAAGGCTTTGCCCCGTTTGCCCAGGATGCGAGCTCGGTCAGCCGTGGGGGTCATGCCTGGCAGTTGCTGGCGAACACCGCGTATGTCGGTCAAAGCCAGAATCCGACTGTCGCTGGCTCGTTCGTCATGCTGCTGAGTACCGATGACAAGGCTGCGCCGGACATCTGGCTCAACCGTGATGCCGCCGCTCAAGCCCCGGCGCAACTGAATGCGGCGGCGCTGTCCGCTGCTGGCTGGAAACAGATCGTCGCGCAATACGATGCCGGGGTTACCCGCGAACATCGCCATTGATTCCTCGCCCTACTCCGAGAGAAGACCGCTTGCCCATGTCTATTTCATCGCCTCGCCGTCCGTTGTTACGCCTGTTTTTAGTGGGCCTGTGTGCCTGCCTGCTGAGCCCGCTGGCCAGCGCCGATCAGGCCAAGCGCCTGCGCATCGGCATCACCCTGCACCCGTATTACAGCTACGTGGCGAACATCGTCGGCGACAAGGCCGAAGTGGTGCCGCTGATCCCGGCCGGTTTCAATCCGCACGCCTACGAGCCTCGGGCCGAGGACATCAAACGCATCAGCGGGCTGGATGTGATCGTGCTCAACGGTGTCGGTCATGACGACTTCGCCGACCGCATGATCGCCGCCAGCGAAACGCCGAACATCAAAACCATCGAAGCCAACGAAAACGTTCCGCTGCTGGCCGCCACCGGCGTTGCCGCACGCGGGGCCGGCAAAGTGGTGAATCCGCACACGTTCCTGTCGATCAGCGCCTCCATCGCTCAGGTCAACAACATCGCCCGCGAACTGGGCAAACTCGATCCGGACAACGCCAAGACCTATACACAGAACGCCCGCGCCTACGGCAAGCGCCTGCGGCAGATGCGCGCCGACGCGCTGGCAAAACTGACTCAAGCGCCGAATGCCGAACTGCGCGTGGCCACGGTACACGCGGCTTACGACTATCTGTTGCGTGAGTTCGGCCTGGAAGTGACTGCCGTGGTCGAACCGGCCCACGGCATCGAGCCAAGCCCAAGCCAGTTGAAGAAGACCATCGACCAATTGCGTGAACTGGACGTGAAAGTGATCTTCTCGGAGATGGATTTCCCCTCCACCTACGTCGAAACGATTCAGCGTGAATCCGGCGTGAAGCTGTATCCGTTGTCGCACATTTCCTACGGCGAATACACCGCCGACAAATACGAAAAGGAAATGACCGGCAACCTCAATACCGTGGTGCGGGCGATTCAGGAGTCTGGCGCATGACTTCCAGAGAAAACCTTTCCCCCGAAAACACCGAGTCCCCTGTGGGAGCGAGCCTGCTCGCGAAGGCGCCGGATCAGTCGACACCTTTGTTGAATGACACACCGCTATCGCGAGCAGGCGAAGGCCTACAGGTTATGGGGCCGACGCTGGATTTTGCGCAGGTTTGTCTGACGCTGGGTCGCACAACCATTCTCGACAAGGTCACCTTCCAGGTGCAGCCCGGCAGCGTACACGCGCTGGTCGGCCCCAACGGTGGCGGCAAGAGTTCGCTGATCAAGACCCTGCTCGGGCAAATGCCGCATCAGGGCCAGCTCAGCCTGCAATGGCCCGGCGAACCCGGCACCATCGGTTATGTACCGCAGGCGCTGGAATTCGATCGCGGTCTGCCGATGACCGTCGACGACTTCATGGCTGCCATGTGTCAGCGACGCCCGGCTTTTCTCGGCTTGAGCAAGCGTTACTCCGGCGCCATTGGCGATGCGCTGGAACGCGTCGGCATGCAGGACAAACGCAAGCGGCGCATGGGTGCGCTGTCCGGCGGTGAGCGCCAGCGGGTGCTGCTCGCACAAGGTTTGATTCCGACGCCGCAATTGCTGGTGCTGGATGAGCCGATGTCGGCCCTCGATGAAGCCGGGATTCAGGTGTTCGAGCGCCTGCTCAATGACTGGCGCGCGGCAGGTATCACCGTGCTGTGGATCGAGCACGATCTGGAAGCGGTCGGGCGCCTGGCCGATCGGGTCACCGGCCTGAACCGTCGTGTGCTGTTCGACGCCACGCCACAACAGGCGCTGACCCCGGAACGCCTGCTGACGCTGTTCTCGACCCATCCACGGAGCGCTGCCTGATGAGTTACGAAGCCTTTCGTTTGATGGTGCAAGGCTGGGCCTCGTCCGGTTATCTGCCGGAAGCGCTGGCCTACGGTTTCGTGGTCAATGCGCTGCTTGCCGGCCTGCTGATCGGCCCGGTGCTCGGCGGCCTCGGCACGCTGGTGGTGGTCAAGCGCTTCGCGTTTTTCTCCGAAGCGGTGGGCCACGCGGCGCTGACCGGCGTGGCCATCGGCATACTGCTCGGCGAACCCTACACCGGCCCCTATGGCAGCCTGTTCGGTTATTGCCTGCTGTTCGGCATCCTGCTCAATTACCTGCGCAACCGTACCGGCCTCGCACCGGATACTTTGATTGGCGTGTTTCTGTCAGTGTCGCTGGCGTTGGGCGCGAGTCTGCTGTTGATTCTGGCGGGCAAGATCAACGTGCACATTCTCGAGAACGTGCTGTTCGGTTCAGTGCTGACGGTCAACGGCAACGATCTGGCGGTGCTGGCCATCGTCGGTTCGCTGGTCATGGCATTGGCGCTACCGCTGTACAACCGCATCATGCTCGCCAGCTTCAATCCGCAACTGGCAGCCGTGCGCGGAGTGGCGGTGAAGACCCTGGATTATCTGTTCGTGATTCTGGTGACGCTGATCACAGTGGCAGCGGTGAAAGTCATCGGCGCGATTCTGGTCGGTGCTCTGCTGGTGATCCCGGCCGCGGCGGCGCGCTTGCTCAGCCAGTCGCTCAAAGGGTTCTTCTGGTGCTCGGTGTTGATCGCCACGGTCAGCACGTTGTGCGGGATTCTTGCGCCGATCGTGTTCGATCTGCCGATTCCGTCCGGCGCCGCAATCATTCTGGTCGCCGGTATTGCCTTTGCCCTTGCCGCCATTGCGCGCGGGGTTGTCCCGAGTCTGAAAGGGAATCTTGGATAAATGACTTTTTCAATTCGCAAACTGACCTTGGCCATGGCCTTGTGCGGCGTGGTCTGCGCGCCGTTGATGGCTGCCGAAAATGCTAAACCGCTGCGAGTGCTGGCGTCGTTGCCGATTACTTATGGTTTGGGCGAAGTGCTGCTCAAAGGCACTGATGTCAACCTTGAACGTGCGGCGCCAGCGAATCTGCCGGGCAGCCGTCAGACCGCGTATTTCACCGGTCGCGGCGCGCCGGCACTGAGCAAACTGGCCACCGGCGCCGATGCTGTAATCGGCGTGCGCTCGCTGTGGGCCGATGATCCGCTGTACCCGATCGCCCGTCGCAGCAATATCCGCATCGTTGAAGTCGACGCCGCGCGACCGGTGGATGGCGCCCTGCCCGGCATCGCCGTGCAACCGGATCTGAAGGTCGATGGCTTGAACAGTCAGCCATGGCTGGCGAGCAACAACATGGGGCGCATGGCGGATGTGATGGCGGCGGATCTGGTGCGCCTGGCACCCAGCGCGAAGCCAAAGATCGAGGCGAATCTGGCGGCATTGAAGCAGCGTTTGCTGAAGCTCAGCGCCGACAGCGAGGCGCGACTGGCCAGCGCCGACAATCTCAGTGTGATGAGTTTGAGTGATCACTTCGGCTATTTGATCGGCAGCCTCAATCTGGAACTCATCGGCGAGGATCCACGGCCGGATGCCGAGTGGACGCCTGAAGATCTGAAAAAACTCACGGCGATGCTCAAGGACAATGAGGTGGCGGTGGTGTTGCATCATCGGCAGCCATCGGACGCGGTAAAAGCGGCGATTGCCGAGTCCGGCAGTCATCTGGTGGTGTTGAGCACCGATGCGGCGGACCCGGTGGCGGAGCTGGAAGGCAATGTGGATTTGCTGCTCAAGGGCTTGAGCGGGGCGTGATTCCAGTTGCACCGCGTTATCGTTCATCGCTGGCAAGCCAGCTCCCACAGGGTTCTCGGTGAACGCAGATTTTGTAATCACCAAAATACCTGTGGGAGCTGGCTTGCCAGCGATGGGGCCCTGAAAGGCAACACAAATCCAAGGCAAGAAAAAACCCGCTGACTGTTTCCAGTCCAGCGGGTTTGTTTTTGCCCGGCCGCTTACTGCGCGGCGGCCTGCCCTTCCATCTTCTGGCGCAGGCTCAGCGGACGCATGTCAGTCCAGACTTCTTCGATGTAGGCCAGGCACTCCTTTTTCAGGCCGCTCTTGCCCACGGTGCGCCAGCCTTCCGGCACGGCTTTGTAATCCGGCCAGATCGAGTATTGCTCTTCGTGGTTGACCACAACCTGAAAAAGGATGTCCTCGCGGTCGAATACTGACGTCATGCTGGTTCTCCATCGTTGTAAGGGTGGGCTGCACGCGGGGTGCAGCCGGGTATGTAGAAAGAACGTTTGGCGCGGCGAAAAATTTACAGCGCAGCGGTGGCAGCGGCCAAAGCACGGCCAAAGATTTCCGCGACACGGTCGATTTCGGCGGCAGTGATCACCAGTGGTGGCAGGAAACGCACCACCGCGCCATGCCGACCACCCAGCTCCAGAATCAGCCCGCGCTTGAGGCATTCGCGCTGAACCAGCGGCGCCAGTCGCGCAAACGCCGGCGGATGACCGAGCGCATCGGGAGTGCCGTTCGGCTCGACCAGCTCGACCCCGAGCATCAGGCCACGACCACGAATATCACCCAGTTGCGCGAAGTCGCGTTGCAGGATGCGCAAGTGCTCGCTGAGGCGCTCGCCCATGGCCGCGGCGTGTTCGCAGACCTTGTGTTCGACCAGATAACGCATCACCGCAGAGCCTGCCGCCATGGCCATCTGATTGCCACGGAAGGTGCCGGCGTGCGCGCCCGGTTGCCAGGTGTCGAGCCAGTCGCGATAGACCACCACGGCCAACGGCAGGCTGCCGCCGATGGCTTTGGACAACACCACCACATCCGGGGTGATGTCGGCGTGTTCGAAGGCAAACATTTTGCCGGTGCGGGCAAAACCGCTCTGGATCTCGTCGACGATCAGCGCCACACCGGCCTTCTCAGTGATCCGACGCAAGCCGCGCAGCCACTCGATGTCTGCCGGAATTACACCGCCCTCGCCCTGCACCGCCTCGACAATCACCGCGGCGGGCAATTGCACACCGGCCTCGGGGTCGTTGAGCAGGTTTTCCAGGTAACTCAGGTTAGCTTTCACACCTGCCGCGCCACCGAGGCCGAACGGGCAGCGGTAGTCGTACGGGAACGGCATGAACTGCACGCCATTGCTGAGCAGCGCACCCAACGGCTTTTTCGGCCCCAGGCTGCCCATCAGGCTCAGCGCGCCCTGGCTCATGCCGTGATAACCGCCGGAGAAAGACAGCACGGTGCTGCGCCCGGTCGCGGTGCGCACCAGCTTCAACGCGGCTTCCACGGCATCGGTGCCGGTCGGGCCGCAGAACTGGATTTTCGCTTCAGCCGCGAGCGCGGAAGGCAGCAGGCCAAACAGATCCTGGACGAACTGATCCTTGACCGGAGTGGTCAGGTCGAGGGTATGCAGTGGCAATTCATCGGCCAGCACCTGCTGGATCGCTTCGATCACCACCGGATGGTTATGCCCCAGCGCCAGCGTGCCGGCACCGGCCAGGCAGTCGATGAACGTGCGCCCTTCGACGTCTTCGACATAGAGGCCTTTGGCGCGCTTCAGCGCCAGCGGAATGCGCCGCGGATAACTGCGGGCGTTGGATTCCTGCCGGGCCTGCCGGGCCAGCAATGGCGATTCATTGAACTGGTACAACGTTTCGGCCGGCGCCGAAGTAACCCGGGCCGACGACTCTTCGATAAGGCTGGTGGCGACTGACATCTCTCGACCCCTCAATTGGCTATGGATAGTGACCAAAACAGCACACCGGACAGGTGCGCATTCCGATCGCGGGGCGCACTTGCAGGTTTTCCTGTTCTGGAAACGCTTAAGGGGCCTGAGGATTTAGCCCGAGATCGAGTTGTCAGCCCGGCGCTGCCAGCGACTTGTGCATGGGCAGACTCTGCAAGCCTTGGTATTCGAGGGGCGGCGCTGACTTGTGATAGCCCAGACGCCGATAAAATGCCTGGCCGGTATACGTGCTGTTGAGATCAGCGTGAGAAACACCGCGAACCCGTAACCAGCCTTCCAGATCCTCCATCAGCGCCCGTCCGACGCCCCGGCGAAATGACTCTGGCTGGACGTAACACAGCAAAATGTCGCCGCTGGCCCGAGCCATGCCGACACCGACCGGTTTGTCCGCCAGCAACGCGATACACAGATAGAAGTGCGGGTCGGCGAGCCGGGCACTGATGAAGTCGGCGGATTGCAGGCCGATCCATTGGCTGACGAGTGACGGATCGTTACGGTGATCGAGCGCACAACCGATGCGGATCGAACGTTCGATGATGCGACTGATGATACCGGCGTCGGCCAGAGTGGCCGGACGAATGCAGATGGGTGCTTCCATGGCGCAGTTCCCTCAATCCATTGAGTCAAAGCTGCGCTGACCTTATCCCCACCCGGTCCGGATAGCGAACGCCGAGAAGTTACATTTGATGTGTCTGGCGCGATTTCCTTCCACAGGCTGTGCTGGAATCAGACAGGTTGCAACGGCATGGTCAGTTCGACGCGCAGGCCATCCGGGCGGCTGTCGAAATGCAGGGCGCAGTCACAACGCTGAACGATCGCCTGAACAATTGCCAGACCGAGGCCGCAACCGGTGCTTTGGCCGTTGCGCCAGAAGCGTTGGGTCAGGTGTTGCAGATCATCCGGCGCAATCCCCGGGCCATGGTCGCGCACGACAAAACGCACGCGGTTGCCAATGGTTTCCAGGCTCAGCTCAACCGCACAGTCTTCGGGCGTATGGCGCAGGGCGTTGTCGAGCAGATTGCGCAGCGCCGCAATCGACAGCACTGCCGGCATTTGCAACGGTGCAACAGAAAGTTCGGCCGGCAGGTGCAATTTGATGCGCAGGCGTTCGCCCCCCGTGGCGTCCTGAATCGCCAGGCGTGCCACTTGCTCGGCGCTGCATTGCGAGCCGTCATCGAACGACAGACTGCCCTCGACCCGCGCCAGCAACAGCAGTTGCTCGAGCGTGCGATGCAAGCGATCGGCGCCCTCCTCGGCCCGTGCCAGCGACTGATCGCGGGCGTTGCCATCGGTCATGCGTGCGACTTGCAGGTGGGTCTTGATCGCCGTCAGCGGGCTGCGCAGTTCATGCGCCGCGTCACCGGTCAGACGGCGCTCACGCTCGATGGTTTTGCCAATGCGCTGGAACAACTGGTTTTGCGTTTCAAGCAGCGGCTTCAATTCACTGGGGAAAGTCTGGATCTGCAACGGCTCAAGCGAGTCGGCATTGCGCCGCATCAGTGCTTCACGCAGACGGTTGAGCGGCGCCAGACCCTGGCCAATGCCCAGCCACAACAGACACAGACAGCCGAGCAACGCCACACCCACCGGCACCGAAGCCGCCAGCAGGATCGACATGTTCAGCGCCTCGCGCTCGATCTGCCGGTCAGCGGTGGTAATCCGCACATCGCCTCGGGCAAGGGTGAAACTGCGCCACGGTGCACCGTCGATCATCTGGTCATGGAAGCCCATCTTCTCGGCTTCCAGCGCTTGTTCGGGGTTGTTGTGGCTGCGCGCGAGGATTTCCCCGCGCAAGGAGCTGACCTGACAGGCCATGCCACCGGGGATATTCAGTTGTTCGGCACTGAAATGCGTGCCCTCGCCTTTGCTCGGCAAAGTCGGCAACTGTTCCAGCAGCCCGGCGACCATGCGCGCCGACGCCACCAGACGCTGGTCGAGGGAAAACATCATCTGATTGCGCAGGTCACTGAGCATCCACGCCGCCGCCAGCGCCCAGATCAGTGCAAACGCGGCGCCGAGGGTCAGACTCAGGCGCAGTCGCAGACTCATCACTTGCCTTGATCTCCACCATCGGCCGGGCCAAGGCGATAGCCCAGACCGCGCACGGTTTCGACGATGCCTTTGCCCAGTTTGCTGCGCAGGTGATGAATGTGCACGTTCAGCGCGTTGCTTTCCAGTTCATCGTTGAAGCCGTAGACACTGTCCTTCAACTGTTCAGTGGACAGCACCCGACCACGATTGTGCAGCAGCGCCTGCAGCAGCGATTGCTCGCGGCGCGACAAGTCCACCGGTTGCCCGGCCAGGGTGGTTTCGCGACTGCTCGGGTCGTAGGTCAGCGCGCCGTGCTCGATCAGGTTGACGCTGCGCCCGGCGACCCGGCGCAGCAAAGTTTGCAGACGGGCGAACAGTTCACGCAGATCGAACGGTTTGAGCAGGTAATCGTCAGCCCCGGCCTGCAAACCATCGACGCGGTCGGTGACCGAGTCGCGCGCGGTCAGGATCAGCACCGGAATTTCCAGGCCACTCTGCCGCAGTTGTTGCAGCAACTTGAGGCCATCTTCGTCGGGCAGGCCGAGATCGAGCACCATCACGTCGAATTCGGCCACCTTGAGCATCGCCCGCGCCTTCGACGCGGTGTTGACGTGCTCAACGGTCAAACCCTGAGCCGTGAGGCCGGCAACGATCCCGCTGGCAATCAGCTCATCGTCTTCGCAAACCAGTACGTGCATGGGTGCTCCGTGGATAAAAAAGGCGAGTGAAGCAGGCGAGGATTAAGCGGCAATTATGGCCGTCACCGGCGCTTACGGAAAGCCGGGCAAAAACATCGGGGCGCCACCTGTTGCAGGGCCTCACCCGGCGCTGAAACTTTCCCACTAATAAAGAAACAGTTTCTCCCTATGTAATAACCCTTCGATCATTTAGTTTTCGACTGGCAACCACCAACAACTTTAAAGGGACTTAATAAACATGCCTCAACTAAAAAACTTCGTCGCGCTCGATTGGCGCTCCGGCCCCGACCGTATTTATTTCTTCTTCAAGGACAGCGACACCTATTCCCGATTCGATCTCGGTGACAATAAGGTATCCGCCAACTATCCCGCATCGGTCGGCGATAGCTGGGACACCTTTGGCCCCCATGCCAAAGACTTGCGTTTCGGCCTGACAACCACTTCATTCGGCTGGAACACCTCGTCAGATGAAGATATTGCCTGGTTGTTTTTCTATCAGGGCATCACACCCGTGGTGTGTAAATATAATCAAGACAAAGACAAGGTCGATGCCTTTTATAAAGTTTCCGATTCGATCTGGAAGCCGATATTGCCCTACTTCGACAAGATCATCGCCGGCACCTGGTTCCAACTGACCGGTCACCCGTTTCTATTCAGGTTCATCCTCAACGACGGACACTATCTATCGTTTAACTACAAGGCAAAGACCCTGACCTACAAATCCTTCGGGGATTATCGGCTGGGCGCGCTGAAACCGTACAAGGACCGCATCATCACGGCAGCGCAAAATGACCGGACTTTGGCCGACAGCTACTGGTACATCTTCCTGACCGACAACCAATACCTGACTTACAACATTCAGTCCGACCGTCTGGTCTCCGGACCGAAAACCATTAATGACGCGAACTGGCCGGGACTGCTGCGCGGCTGATTGGCCGAAGCCCGGAGGGCCTTGTAGGATACGGTTAATTATCGGTTAATCGCCGCCGCCCATTCTGCGCCTCACTTGCACAGGGACAAGGCTCCTCCATGCGTCATTTTTTTCTATTGTTTGCTCTGCTGATGTCCAGCCTGGCCCAGGCTGGAAACAATCCATTTGAGACTAAACCGGAATTTCTGCCGGTCGACCAGGCATTCGTGCTCACCTCCGAACGCCTGGAATCCGGTGAAACCCAACTGTTCTGGCAAATCACCGACGGCTATTACCTGTATCAGAAACGCCTGAAATTCGACGGATTGAGCGCAGAGCAACAGCCCGCGCTGCCTGAAGGCGAGTCCCACAGCGACGAGTTTTTCGGGGAACAACCGGTCTATCGCCAAGGGCTGGAAGTGAAAATCCCGGCGACAGCCACAGGCCAGATCAAGGTCAGCTATCAGGGCTGTGCCGATGCCGGCCTGTGCTATCCACCGCAGACCCGGGTCATTGATCTGGGCGGCAAAGCGGCGGTGGCCGCCAGCGCTGAAGCGCCGGATCAGGCCTTGGCCAGCAGCCTGCAACAACGCGCGCTGGGCTGGAGCTTACTGGTGTTTTTTGGTCTCGGTCTGTTGCTCGCGTTTACTCCTTGCACGTTACCGATGCTGCCGATTCTGGCCGGCATGGTCGTTGGCAGTGGCGCCACCCCGCGTCGCGGTTTCGCGCTGGCCGGCAGTTATGTGATCTGCATGGCGCTGGTCTATGCGGCGATGGGCGTGATCGCTGCGCTGCTCGGCGCAAACCTGCAGGCATGGTTGCAGAATCCGTGGCTGCTCGGCACGTTCGCCGCGATCTTCGTGGTGCTGGCCCTGCCGATGTTCGGCTTCTTTGAACTGCAATTGCCGGTGGCCCTGCGTGATCGCCTGGAACACGCCTCGCGCAGTCGCAGCGGTGGCAGCCTGATTGGCGCCGGGGTCCTCGGTGCATTGTCCGGTCTGCTGGTCGGCCCGTGCATGACCGCGCCGCTGGCCGGTGCGTTGCTGTACATCGCGCAGAGCGGCAACGCACTGTACGGCGGCTTGATTCTGTTCTCGCTGGGTATCGGCATTGGTGTGCCGTTGTTGTTGCTGGTGACCGTGGGCAATCGCTTCCTGCCCAAACCCGGCGCGTGGATGAACCTGCTCAAAGGCGTGTTCGGTTTCCTCTTCCTCGCCACGGCGCTGTTGATGTTGCGTCCGGTGCTGGAGGCTTCGTTGTGGCTGGGCCTGTGCGGTGCACTGCTGTTGATCGCTGCGTTCTGTGCCTGGAAACAGTCCGAAGGTTTTGGCCGAGTAGCCCAGCTGTTCGGCGCCAGCTCGCTATTGCTCGGGCTGTGGGGCAGTCTGCTGGTGATTGGCGCGGCAGGCGGCAGCGATGATCCGTATCAGCCGTTGCAGGTCTACAGCGCCGGCCGCGCCAGCGCAGCGCAGCCATCGGCTCATGACGCGTTCACCACGATCAAGGAGCCGGCTGCGCTGCAACGCGAACTCGATGCCGCCAAGGCTCAGGGTCAGTGGGTGCTGCTCGATTACTACGCCGACTGGTGCGTGTCGTGCAAAGTCATGGAGAAGCAGGTGTTCGGCAAGGACAAGGTCATGCAAGCCTTGAGTAACGTGCGCCTGCTGCGGCTGGACGTCACCGCCGACAATGCCGCCAGCCGCGAACTGCTCAGCCGCTACAAAGTGCCGGGGCCACCGAGTTTCGTCTGGATCGGCACCGATGGCGAAGAACGCCGCAGCCAGCGCATCACCGGCGAAGTCGATGCCGAGACGTTCCTGCAACGCTGGGCCACCACCCGGGACGCCAATTAATGCTGACTTTCACCCTCGGCACATTTGCCATCGCGCTTAATCACCTGCTGCTGATCAGTGCTCTGGCACTGGCGACCTTTGTCGGCTGGCGGGTAGCCAAGCGTGGCGGCGATAACCCCGAGTCGGCGTTGTTCAGCCTGTTTCTGCTGGGCATGCTCGCGGCGCGGATTGCCTTTGTGCTGCTGTACTGGTCGCACTATCGCAATGACCCGTGGCAGATCATCGATTTGCGTGACGGTGGCTTCCTTGCCTGGCCGGGTGTGATTGTGTTGCTGCTGGCGGCGCTGTATCGCGGCTGGCGGCGTCCAGGGCTGCGTCGTCCACTGGGCTTTGGCGTGGCCAGCGGTGTGGCGTTCTGGCTGTTGGCGACGTTGTCGTTAAACATCTATGAACAAGGCACCCGACTGCCGGACATCTCTCTGCGCAACGCGGCCGGGGAAACCATCCAGCTCAGCGATTATCAGGGCGGCCCGCTGGTGATCAATCTGTGGGCGACCTGGTGTCCGCCGTGTCGGCGCGAAATGCCAGTCCTGGAGAATGCCCAGCAACAACGCCCGGACCTGACCTTCCTGTTCGTCAATCAGGCCGAAAGCATGCAAAGCGTGGCGACGTTTCTTGAGACCCAGGGCCTGAGCCTGAACAACGTGCTGTTCGACCGCAGCGGCCGCCTGGGTCAGGCCGTGGGTTCCATGGCTTTGCCGACTACGCTGTTCTATAGCCCTGACGGTCGGCTGCTGAGCAGTCACCTGGGCGAGTTATCCAACGCCAGCCTGGCGCGCGCCCTGGAAAACTTCGACACCCCGACCCCGAATTCGAACCCGGCCACTGCACCGGCCACCTCTGCAAGGAAACTGCCATGCCCCGCCTCCGCCACCTGCTGACGCTGACTCTGGGCAGCGCCCTGCTGCACTTGCCGTCGGTGCAGGCCGCTGAAGAATTGCCTGCGGCGATCAAGCAGATCGAAGCCAAAGGCGCGAAAATCGTCGGCCAGTTCGATGCGCCCGACGGTCTGCGCGGTTATGCGGCGCAATATCAGAACCGTGGCATGGCCCTGTACCTGACTCCGGATGGCAAACACGTTTTGCTCGGTAATCTGTACGACGCCGACGGTAAGGACCTGAGCAGCGAGCCGCTGCAAAAACTGGTCTACGCGCCAATGGCCAAGGAAGTCTGGGCCAAGTTCGACGCGAGCAACTGGATTCAGGACGGCAACAAGGATGCACCGCGCACGGTGTACCTGTTCAGCGATCCGAACTGTCCTTACTGCAACATGTTCTGGGAACAGGCGCGGCCGTGGGTCAAGGCTGGCAAGGTGCAGTTGCGGCACATCATGGTTGGCATCATTCGCGAGGACAGCCCGGGCAAATCAGCGGCACTGCTGGCCGCGAAGGATCCGGTCAAGGCGCTGGAAGATCACGAAAAGGCTGGCAAGGGCAGTTCGCTAAAAGCGCTGAAAGATATTCCAGCGGCCGTGCAGAGCAAATTGGCGGCGAACATGCAGTTGATGGAAGACCTCGATTTGCAGGCGACGCCGGCAATCTTCTATATGGATGACAAGGGTGAGCTGCAACAGCAGCAAGGTGCGCCTTCGCCGGACAAGTTGGTGAAGATTCTCGGGCCTAAATAAGCAAAATCAAAAGATCGCAGCCTGCGGCAGCTCCTACATGGAAAGCGTTTTCTGTAGGAGCTGCCGCAGGCTGCGATCTTTTCAACGGCGGTCAGCCAGGAAAGCCAACAACACCTCGGTGACAAACTGCGGGTTCTCCAGGTTGGAGATATGCCCCGCCTCCGGCACCAGCACCCACGGGCAACCGATCAACTCGGCCATTTCCTTTGTTTCCGACGGTGGTCGCGGTTTGTCCTGATCGCCGCACATGACCAGCGTGGAGGCCGCATTCAATTCGCCCAGTCGTGGCAACAAATCATCCCGGCCAAAGGTGATACGCCCCATCGGTACGATGCTTTCGCGCAGTCGATCCGAGGAGTACGCCGCCAGTTTCGCGCGAAAATCCTGATACAGCGCCGACTGCGGATCGATACCCGGACGGAAGAAGATCGGCACGACGATATCCAGTAACTGCTCGGAAATTTCGCCGCTTTCTTCGATCTGCTTGAACAGCGAGAAGTAGTACTGACGAGTCGGTTCCGGCTCGACGCCGACGTAGGTGTCCATCAGCACCAGACCGTTGATCCGTTGCGGGGCCGACAACGCCAGACGTACGCCCCACATGCCACCGACCGACAGCCCGACAAGAGTGACCTGATCGATATCAAGATGATCGATCAGGGACCGCGCCTGACGAGCAATGTCGTCCAGTGATGTGGTGCCTTCAGGCAACCGTCCCGACTCACCGTGGCCCCACAAGTCCAGTGCGATCACCCGATAGTGCGGCGATAACGCAGCGATCTGCGGTGCCCACATGGCCTGATCCCACAGGTAGCTGCCGGCCAGCAATACCGCCGGGCCTGTGCCTTGATCAATGTAATGCAGCGCTTGTCCGTCAACCGTGAAAAAAGGCATCGACCACCCCCCGCGACAAAAAAGAGAACCGGCAGACTGAGCTGCCGGTTCCTTGTCGTCAACCCTGAAAATGTACGCGTTTGTACTGGTTTAATTGTGTTGAACGCGCTGACGCCATCGCTGGCAAGCCAGCTCCCACAGGTTCCAGAGTGAACACAAAATCTGTGGCTACACTCGATTACTGTGGGAGCTGGCTTGCCAGCGATAAGGCCACTACAGGCACTAGAGAATCAAAGGCCCTCCAGCTCCGCCATCAGATCATTCAACCGATCGACCTTCTCCTCGGTGATATCACTCGCCGCCAGTCCATCAATGTACTCGGCCAGCTCCTCCACCGTGCTGCACTCGAACATCGCCCGCAACGGCACATCGCGCTGCAGGGTTTTCTGCACCCGCGAGGCGATCTGCGTGGCCAGCAACGAATGCCCGCCCAGTTCGAAGAAGTTGTCGCGTACGCCGACCTTCTCGACCTTCAGCACCTCGGCCCAAACATCCGCCAGGGTCTGCTCCAGTTCATTGCGCGGGGCCAGATAATCCTGACTCTGCAACTGGCCGATCTCCAGTGCCGGCAAGGCTTTGCGATCGAGTTTGCCGTTGGCATTGAGCGGCAGCTGATCGAGCCACAACCAGTGCAGCGGCACCATGTATTCAGGCAACTCGGCGCGCAGGCGCTGCTTGATCCGCTCCAGGCGTTCACTCGGATTGAGTGCCGAATCGGCCGCCACCAGATAGCCGACCAAGTGCTTGCCGTTGACGCCTTCCTGCACACCGACCGCACCATCGCGTACTTCCGGTTGCTCATGCAGACGCGCCTCGATTTCGCCCAGCTCGATGCGATAACCGCGAATCTTCACCTGATGGTCAACCCGGCCAACGTACTCCAGCACACCGTCACTGCGACGCCGCGCCAGGTCACCGGTGCGATACAGACGTTCGCCCGGCGCGCCGAACGGGTTCGGCACAAACACCGGTGCGGTACGCAACGGATCGCTTACATAACCGCGACCAACGCCCGTCCCCGCCACACACAACTCCCCCACCGCGCCCAAAGGCACCAGTTCCAGAGCGCCATCAACGAGGTACAGCAAGTTGTTGTCGGTCGGCGTACCGATCGGCAAGTAACTGGCGCGCGTCGACGCCATGTCGACGCGGAAGAACGCCACGTCATCGGAACATTCCGCCGGGCCATAAGCGTTGACCAGACCAATGTCCGGGTAACGCAGCAGCCATTGGTGCGCCAGTTCCGGCGGCATTGCCTCACCGGTCGGCAGCATCCAGCGCAGGCCATCCAGACTCAGACGATCCGAAGCGAGCATGCCCTGAATAAGCGACGGCACGCTCTCCAGGACGGTGATGCCCTGTGCCTGCACATGCACCAGCAACCCTTGAGGATCGTGGGCGATGGTGTTCGGTACGATGTCCACCCGTGCGCCGAACAACGGTGCAGCAAGGAACTGCCAGACCGAAATATCGAAGCTCTGCGAAGCCGTTTGTGCGATCACGTCGGCGTCGCTCAAATTCAAGTACGGCACCTTGCTCAACTGGTTATTGAGCATGCCGCGCTGCTCGACCATCACGCCTTTCGGCAGGCCGGTGGAGCCCGAGGTGTAGATCACGTAAGCGAGGTTGTCCGGGCCGCTGTAAATCCCCGGGTTGTGCGCCGATGTTACCGCTGCCTGAAGTTCTTCCCACACCAGCAAGCGCGGTCGATTGGCGCAGCTGAATTCATCCAGCAAAGTCTGCGCCTGTTCAAAGCATGCTTTAGAGCAGACCAGCACCGGCGTGCGGCTCAATTCGATGATGCGTTGCAGACGCTGACTCGGCAGGCCCGGATCCAACGGCAGATAACCGGCACCGGCCTTGAAGCTACCAATGATCATGCCGAGCAGATCGAGATTTCGTTCGGCGAGCAAGGCCACCGGTTGATCCATCTGCACCCCGGCCGCGACCAGTGCATGGCCGAGACGGTTGGCGTTGTAATTCAGTTCCTCATAACTCTGCTGCTGATCAAGGCACGTGGCTGCAATGCGCTGCGGATGCGCGGCGACCTGCGCTTCGAACAGCGCAACGTAGCTCTGCTCCAGCGGATAATCGTGGGCACTCTGGTTGCAACCGTGCAGCAGAAACTCCTCTTCCTCACTGCCTAGCAGCGGCAGGTCGGCCATGTCGCCATGGAAGCCATCGACCAGCGCCAGCAGCAAACGCTTGAACTCGCCGAGCATGCGTTCGATGGTCGATTCGTCGAAATAGCGCTGGTCGTAGGACAGATGCAGACCAAGGTCATCACCCGGGTAGCACACCGCCGTCAGCGGGAAGTTAGTGTGCGTACGGCCCGAGTCCGAGGTCGCATTGAGGCTCTGCGCGCGATCGAGTACCGAGACTTCCACCGGGGCGTTTTCGAACACGAACAGGCTGTCGAACAGCGGCTGGCCTTTCGGCAATTCGCTTTGTTCCTGGATGTTCACCAACGGCAGGTATTCGTACTCACGCAGTTGCATGTTGCTGTCGAGCAAAGCGCTGAGCCACTCACGCACGCTGCTGCGCTGATCGTCCTCAGGCATTTTCACCCGCAGCGCGATACTGTTGATGAACAGGCCGACGGTTCGCTGCATCTCCGGCATTTCCACCGGACGCCCGGCCACGGTGACGCCGAAGAGCACGTCACGATCGCCACTCATGCGGCGCAGTACCAGGGCCCACGCGGCTTGAGCGAAAGTGTTGATGGTCAATTGATGCGCCTGCGCCAGTTCACGCAGACGCGCACCGTCCTCGACATTGAGGCGGGTGTAGCGGTCGCCGACGACCATGCCGCCGCTTTCACCGGCGTGTTCGCGCAGGAACGGACGATCGCTCGGGATCGGTGTGGTGCGTTCGAACCCTTGCAGATTGTGCTGCCACCACTGCCGCGCTTCGGCCAGGCTCTGACGTTGCAGCCAGCCGATGTAATCGCGATAACGCGGCGGCACGGCAAGTTGCGCTTCACGACCCTCACCCAACGCGGTGTAAATCTCGAAGAAGTCGTTCATCAGCAACGAGCGGCACCATGCATCGATGAGAATGTGGTGGTTGCTCATCATGAACCAGTAACGCGCTGCGCCGACCTTGATCAGACGCAGGTGGAACGGCGCCTGATTGAGCAGATCGAAACCGGCCTCGCGCTCGCTTTTCAGCAGCGCTTGCAGCTTCGGTTCCTGCTCGGTTTCAGCGATGGCACTCCAGTCCAGATACTCGATCGGCGTGCGACCCGGTGTGTGAATCACTTGCAGCATGTCTTCGCCGACATTCCAGCAGAACGACGCACGCAGCGCTTCGTGACGGGCGATCACCGCTTGCCACGCCTGGGCGAAACGCTCCGGGTCGAGTTCGCTGTTGATGCGGTAGCGATCCTGCATGTAGTACAGACCGGTGCCCGGTTCGAGCAAGGTGTGCAGCAGCATGCCTTCCTGCATCGGCGTCAGCGGATAAACGTCTTCGATGTGCGCGGCCGGTACCGGCAAGGCATCCAGTTGCGCCTGAGTCAGCTTGGCCAACGGGAAATCCGACGGCGTCAGGCCGCCGGCCTCGTCTTGCAGGCAATGGGCGATCAGGCTTTGCAGCTCACCGAGGTAAGCGTCGGCCAGATCGTTGATGGTTTGCGCGTCGTAACGCTCGGCGCTGAAGGTCCAGCGCAGCAGCAATTCACCGCCGTAGACCTGACTGTCGATGCTCAGTTCGTTCGGCAATGGCGCGTGCGGATCGTGGGCGGCACCGACCGCTTCATCCAGCGGACGGAACAGCGCATCGCTGCCGAAGCTCTGGTCGAACTGGCCGAGGTAGTTGAAGGTGACCGGCGCGTTCGGCAACGCGGCCATGCTGCGCTGGCTGAGATCATCGGCGAGATAACGCAGTACGCCGTAGCCCAGGCCCTTGTGCGGCACCGCGCGCAGTTGCTCCTTGATCGCCTTGATCGAAGCGCCCTGCCCCGCAGCCTCTTCGATGTTGTGCGGGGTCAGACGCAGTGGGTAAGCGCTGGTGAACCAGCCGACAGTGCGGGTCAGATCGATCTCGTCGAACAGGGTTTCGCGACCGTGGCCTTCCAGTTGAATCAGTGCCGACGGTTGACCGCTCCAGCGGCAGAGCACACCGGCCAGCGCGGTCAGCAGCAAGTCGTTGACTTGCGTGCGATAGGCGGCTGGCGCCTGTTGCAGCAACTGTTTGGTGTGCTCGGCATCGAGGCGCACGCTGACGGTTTGCGCGTGACGATTCTGCTGGCCGCCCTGCGGGTTTTCGCACGGCAAATCGGCGCTCGGACCGGCCAGTTGGGTCTGCCACCAGTTGAGTTCTTCGCGCAGGGATTCGCTGCCGGCATAGGCTTGCAAACGCGCGGCCCAGTCTTTGAAGGCACTGGTTTTCGCTGGCAGTTTCACCGTCTGGTCGGCGTCGAGTTGGCGGTAAACGGTTTGCACATCGTCGAGCAATACGCGCCACGACACGCCGTCGACCACCAAGTGATGGATCGCGATAAACAGGCGTTGTTGACCTTCAGGGCCGTCGACCAGCAAGGCGCGAACCAGCGGACCATTTTGCAGATCAAGGCTGCGTTGCGCATCAGCGAACAGCGCTTCGCACTTGTCCATCGAGGTGACGCGCACTTGCCACACCACGGCCGCTTCGGAGACGGCTTGGTGCGTCGCTTGCCATTGACCGTTGGTCTCGGTGAAGCGCAGGCGCAAGGCATCATGTTGCTCGATCACCGCCAGCAACGCTTGCTCCAGACGATGCGGTTCGAGGGTCACGGTCGGCTCCAGCAACAACGCCTGATTCCAGTGCTGACGCTCGGGGATTGCAGTGTCGAAGAACCAGTGCTGAATCGGCGTCAGGCGCGATTCACCCGACACCAGACCTTGCTCGGCCGTGACCTGTTCAGTGCGGCTGGCCACAGCAGCCAAAGTCTGCACAGTTTGATGCTGGAACAGATCACGCGGGCTGAAATGAATGCCCTGCTGCCGTGCACGGCTGACCACTTGAATCGACAGAATCGAGTCGCCACCCAATTCGAAGAAGTTGTCGTTGAGACCGACCTGCTCGACGTTGAGCACTTCGCACCAGATCTGCGCCAGGGTCTGTTCCAGTTCGTTGCTTGGCGCAACGTAGTCCTGACGATTCAACTCAGGATCCGGCGCCGGCAAGGCGCGACGGTCGAGTTTGCCGTTGGCGGTCAGCGGCATGCTCGCCAGCAGAATCAGGTGCGTCGGCACCATGTAATCCGGCAATTGTGCCTTGAGGTGCGCCTTGAGCGCGTCGCGCAGTTCAGCCTGATTGGCTTCGCTTTGCTCAGCGACTTCAGTGACTAAATAGCCAACCAGTTGTTTGCCGCTTGGCGCGTCGAGGGCGAGCACCACGGCTTCGCGGATCGAATCGTGATCGAGCAGGCGCGTTTCGATTTCGCCCAGTTCGATACGGAAACCACGGATCTTCACCTGATGGTCGATCCGACCCAGGTATTCCACCAAACCATCGGCGCGCTGGCGCACCAGATCGCCGGTGCGATACATGCGCCCGCCAGCGGTAGCAAACGGGTCAGCAACAAAACGCTCGGCGGTGATGCCCGGACGGTCGTGATAGGCCTGCGCCAGACCGGCGCCGCCGACGAACAATTCACCGGTCGCACCTTGCGGCACCAGCGCCAGATCGGCGTCGAGAATGTACGCCACGCGCGCACCGATCACGCTGCCGATCGGCACGCTGCCGGCGCCCTCCTCCAGCACCTGCGGCGCCAGACTGGCCAGTGGCATGACCACGGTTTCGGTCGGGCCATAGGCGTTGAAGAACATCGCCGGTTTGAACGCTGCACGAATGCGTTGCAGGTGTTCACCGGTCAATGCTTCACCGCCGGTGATGATCATCCGCACCGGCAGGATTTCGTTTTGCGTCGAGAGGAACTGCGCCAACTGGCTACCGTAGCTCGGGGTGAAACCGAGCACATTGATTTTATGCGTGCGGATCAAACCGCAGATTTCTTCCGCGTCCCACTGACCTTGTGCACGCAATACAACCTGCGCACCACTGAGCAGCGGCACCAACAGACGCTCGGTCGCCGCATCGAAGTTGATCGAATAGAAATGCAGTTCGCAGTCATCCGGGCGCATGCCAAACCGCTCGATCACGGCTTGGCAGTGCATGGCGATTTCGCCGTGGGAGACCACTACGCCTTTCGGTTTGCCGGTCGAGCCCGAGGTGTAAATCAGGTAGGCCTGATGTTGCGGCAGGCTGATAAACGGCAGCTCGCTGGCCGGATAAGCAGCGAGTGCTGCGCTGTCATCTTCCAGGCACCAGCGCGCCACGCTTGGCGGCAGATCGCCAAGGGCTTTGAACATTGCGCGATCACTGAGCAACAGGCCGATGCGGCTGTCTTCGATCATGTAATGCAGACGGTCGAGCGGGTATTCCGGGTCCAGCGGCACGTACGCGCCGCCGGCCTTGAGAATCGCCAGCAGGCCGATAACCATTTCCAGCGAACGCTCCAGCGCCAGGCCAACGCGCACTTGCGGGCCGACACCCCGTTCACGCAAGGCCCAGGCCAAGCGATTGGCGCGGGCGTCGAGTTCAGCGTAGCTCAGGGTTTGCCCGGCGAAGGTCAGCGCAGGTGCATCTTTGCGCGCCAGCGCTTGTTCGGCGAACAGGTGATGGATGCACTGGTCGAGACGACGCTCACCCGGTTCGACGCCGAGGCTGTCGAGCAGTTGCTGTTGCTCCAGAGCGTCCAGCAGCGGCAATTCGCTTAGACGCTGTTGCGGATCGGCGATCAGCGCTTCCAGCAGATTGCGCCAATGCTTGGCCATGCGCGCGATGGTCGGCTCATCGAACAAATCGGTGCTGTAAGTCAGGCAGCAACCAAGGCGATGGTCGAGGTCGGTGACTTCCAGATTGAGGTCGAACTTGGTCGCCCGCGCATCGTTGGCCAAATACTCGACGGTCATGCCGGCGAGCATGCGGCTCTGCTGGAATTCCCAGCGCTGCACGTTGCACATTACTTGGAACAACGGGTTGTAGGCGGCACTGCGCGGCGGCTGCAAGGCTTCGACCAGATGATCGAACGGCAGATCCTGATGCGACTGGCCTTCGATCACGGTGTGACGCACCTGCTCGAACAACTCGCCGACCGACATCATGCCGTCGAGCTGACAACGCAGCACCTGGGTGTTGAGGAACGCACCGATCAGCCCTTCGCTTTCCGGGCGAATGCGGTTGGCCACTGGCGCGCCGATGCGCAGATCGGTCTGGCCGCTGTAGCGGTAAAGCAATGTCGCGAGCGCGGCGGTCATGGTCATGAACAGGGTCAGACCGTTTTGCGCGTTGAACGCACGAACCCGCGCGGCGAGGTCGTCGCTGAGGTCGAAACGGAACAGTTCGCCCTGATGGCTTTGTACCGGCGGACGCGGACGATCGCCCGGCAATTCCAGCAACGGATGTTCACGACCGAGTTGCGCGGTCCAGTAGTCGAGTTGGCGCTGACGCTCGCCGGATTCCAGCCAGTTGCGCTGCCAGACGCTGTAATCGAGGTACTGCACGGGCAGCGGCTCAAGCGGCGAATCACGGTCATCGACAAACGCTTCGTACAGCGCACTGAGTTCGCGGGCGAAAATATCCATCGCCCAGCCTTCGGTGACGATGTGGTGCAGAGTCAGGACAAAGTAATGCTCCTGCTCGGCGGTTTTCACCAGGCAGGCACGCAGCAGCGGGCCGGTCTCCAGATCGAACGGCAGATGCGCTTCTTCGTCGGCGAATTGCTGAACCTTTTGCTCGCGCACATCGGCGGAAAGTTTTGAGAAATCCTTCCAGCCCATGCGTACGCCGGTTTCGGCATGCACCTGTTGGCGGGCGACGCCGTCGACGCTCGGGAAGGTGGTGCGCAGGGTTTCGTGACGCAGGATCAACGCTTGCAACGCGGCTTCGAAACGCTCGACATGCAACACGCCACGCAGACGCGCCATGCCGCCGACGTTGTACGCCGGGCTGTCCGGCTCCATCTGCCAGAGGAACCACATGCGCTGTTGCGAGTACGACAAGGGCACCGGTTGGCTGCGATCGACCTTGTCGATCGGCGGCTGTTTGTTGGTGCGGCCGCTGGCCTGGATCAGGCGGATCTGCTCGGCGAAATCAGCCAGCTCGCTGTGCTCGAACAAGGCGCGCAACGGCAGTTCGACGTCGCAGGCCTGACGGGTGCGCGAGATGATTTGCGTGGCCAGCAGCGAGTGACCGCCGAGGGCGAAGAAGTCGTCGCGCAGGCCAACTTGCGCCAGACCGAGCACTTCGCGCCAGATCGCGGCGATCTGCTGTTGCAGTGCAGTCACCGGCTCGACGTGTTCACGTACTTGCCATTGCGGCTCCGGCAAGGCACGGCGGTCGAGTTTGCCGCTCGGGCTCAGAGGCATTGCGTCCAAACGCATCAGTTGCGCCGGGACCATGTATTCCGGCAGCTCGGCGGCCAGCGCGGTTTTCAGGCGAGCGCTTTGCTCGTCAGGATGTTCACTGGCATCGGTCGCGGTGAAGTAACCGATCAGCTGCGCGCCGGCAGCGGTTTCGCGCACTAGCACCACGGCTTGGGCGACGCCGTTCTGGGCAAGCAGACGCGCTTCGATTTCTTCCGGTTCGACGCGGAAACCACGCAGTTTGACTTGCTGGTCGAGACGGCCGAGGTATTCGATCACGCCGTCGGACGTCCAGCGCGCGCGGTCGCCGGTGCGGTACAAACGTGCGCCCTGCTCGCCCAGCGGATCGACCACAAAACGTTCCGCGGTCAACGATGGACGGCCAAGGTAACCGCGAGCCAGACCGATACCGCTGATGCACAGCTCACCCGGCACGCCGGCCGGCACCGGATTGAGATCGGCGTCGAGCACGCGGCAAATCACGTTGCCCAACGGACGACCGATCGGTGAACGTTCGCCATCGGCAGGGGTGCAATGCCAGTGGGTGACGTTGATTGCGGTTTCGGTCGGGCCGTAACGGTTGTGCAATTGCACCGCCGGCAGTTGCGCCAACACGCGGTTGCGCAGTTCGGCGGGCAGCGCTTCACCACCGGAGAATACCCGGCGCAGGCTGGTGCATTCGGCGCTCAGCGGTTCGTCGATGAACAGCGAGAGCAGTGGCGGCACAAAGTGCAGCGTGGTCACGCCATAGGCCTGAACAAGCTGCGCAATGCGATGCGGATCGCGGTGTGCACCGGCGCCGGCGATCAGCAGACGCGCGCCAGTGATCAGCGGCCAGAAGCATTCCCACACCGACACGTCGAAACTGATCGGCGCTTTTTGCATCAGCACATCCGTTTCATCGAGCGCGTAAGCGTTCTGCATCCATTGCAGGCGCTCGGCCAGTGCTGCGTGGGTATTGCCGACGCCTTTCGGTTGGCCGGTGGAACCCGAGGTGTAGATCACGTAGGCGAGGTTGTCGCCGTGCAGGTGCAGACCTGGCGCCTGGCTCGGCCAGTTTTCCAGGTGCAACGCATCCATGGCGATCACGCTGACGCCGTCGCTGGCCGGCAAACGCTCGAGCAATTCGGTCTGAGTCAGCAGCAGTTCGACGCCGCTGTCGCTGAGCATGTAGGCGAGACGATCAGCCGGGTAATCCGGGTCCAGCGGCACATAGGCGCCACCGGCCTTGATGATCGCCAACAGACCGATCAACAGTTGCGGCGAACGCTCGGCGGCGATGGCCACGCAAACGTCCGGGCCGACGCCTTTGTCGCGCAGGTAGTGCGCGAGGCGGTTGGCCTGCGTGTGCAGTTCGGCGAAGTCGAGGCTGCCACCGTCCCACACCAGCGCGGTGCGTTCCGGGGTTTTGCGCACCTGTTCGTTGAGCCGTTCCGGCAGCCATTGTTGCGCCGGGGTGCACGGTGCGACGCTCCAGTTTTTTTGCTGGTCGTGTTCGCCGACGGTCAACAGCTGCAGGTCGCCGATGGCTTGCTCCGGGCGTTCGCAGACTTCGCGCAACAGGTTGCTGAAGTGTTCGGCCAGACGCTCGATGGTGGCCGAATCGAACAGTTCACTGGCGTAGTCGAACGACAGCGTCAGGCGACCGTTACGGTCTTCTTCGCTGTGCAGTTGCAGGTCGAACTTGGCTTCGCGGCTGTGCCACGGCAGTTCTTCGGCGAGCAGACCCGGCAGACGCTTGAGTGCGCTCGGGTCGCGTTGCTGATGGTTGAACATGACCTGGAACAAGCCTTGTTCACGGGCCTGTGGGAAGGCTTCGAGCAGTTGTTCGAAGGGCAGATCCTGATTCGCTTGCGCACCGAGTGCGGCTTGACGGGTCTGGGCCAGCAGCTCGACAAACGACAGGCGCGAATCGATTTGCGCACGCAGCACTTGGGTGTTGATGAAGAAACCGATCAAGCCTTGGGTTTCCAGGCGCGGACGGTTGGCGTTGGGTACGCCGATGCGAATGTCGCGCTGACCGCTGTAGCGATGCAGCAGGCTCTGGAATGCCGAGAGCAGCAGCATGAACGGCGTCGCTTGTTGCGCTTGCGCGGTGTTGCGGATCGCCTCGCTGAGGTGCGCGCCCAAACGCACGGTGTGGCGCGCGGCACTGTGGTTTTGTTGGGTCGAGCGCGGATGATCAGTGGCCAGTTCCAGGGTCGGATGTTCGTCACCCAACTGCGTTTTCCAGTACGCCAGTTGCCGCTCGCCCTCGCCCTGCGCCAGCCATTGGCGCTGCCAACTGCCGTAGTCGGCGTACTGAGTTGGCAGCGGCGCAAGGGTCGCGGTCGCGCCCTGCGAAGCGGCGGCGTACAGGCGCGAAAATTCGTCGATCAATACGTTCAGCGACCAGCCGTCGGCGATGATGTGGTGCAGCGTCACCAGCAGTTGGTGATCTTCGTCGTCGAGACGCACCAGCGTCACCCACAGCAGCGGGCCTTTCTCCAGGTCGAACTGGGTGCGCGCTTCATCTTCGCGGATTTGTTGCGCACGGGCCTCGCGCTCATGGGCCGGCAGGTCGCTGATGTCGATCAGTTGCAGATTGAATTCGGCGGCGGCAGCGACTTGTTGCAGGGCCACGCCGTCGCGCTCAAAGAAACGCGTGCGCAGCGATTCATGGCGTTCGATCAGTTGCTGGAAACTAGTGCGCAAGGCGTCTTCGTCCAGTTCGCCGCGTAAACGCAGGGCACCGGGAATGTTGTAGGCGCTGCTCTGCGGGTCTAGCTGCCAGGTGATCCACAGACGGTTTTGCGCCAGCGATTGTGGCATTGGCTCGGAGCGCGACAACGCAATGATTGCGCCTTGGGCGCTGCCGCCGTCCTGTTGCTGTTGCGCCACGGCAGCAGCGAATGCCGACAGTGTCGGGGCTTCGAAGAGCAGACGCAGGCTCAGCTCAAGGCTGAGTTCTTCGCGAACCCGGGCAATCACTTGCGTGGCGGCGATCGAGTTGCCGCCGAGCAGGAAGAAGTGATCGTCGGCGTTGACCTGTTTGACGTTGAGTTGTTCGGCCCAGATGTTGCCGATCAACGCTTCGAGTTCGGAGGCGCTGGTGGCCGACTCTGCGGTTTCGGCTGTGGTCGACGGGAACACCGCGTAGCTGTCGAGGCTGCCATCGGCCAGACGATTGCGGCACGCCGAACGCTGTAATTTGCCGCTGGAGGTTTTCGGCAAGGCGCCTGGATTGAGCAGTACAACAACGCTTGGTGCCTCCTGATACGCCTCGGCTACCGCTTGGCGGATCGCTTTGATCAAGGCTTCCGGCGGCAGGATTTTTTGCACGCTGCGGCTGATTTCCGCGGCGATGCCGATGCCTTCTTCGCCATTCTGATTGATCGCGAATGCAGCGACGCG
Source organism: Pseudomonas sp. Irchel 3H7 (assembly GCF_900187605.1). Classification (GTDB taxonomy): domain Bacteria; phylum Pseudomonadota; class Gammaproteobacteria; order Pseudomonadales; family Pseudomonadaceae; genus Aquipseudomonas. The sequence goes on along the minus strand of NZ_FYEA01000006.1, from coordinate 363,353 downwards.
GCCCTTGCGCACCACTTCCACTTCGTTCTCGACGGTCTTCTCGATGTCCTGCGGATAGAGGTTGTGGCCGCGCACGATGAGCATGTCTTTCAGGCGCCCGGTGATGAACAGTTCGCCGTTGCGGACGAAGCCCAGGTCACCGGTGCGCAGCCAGGTGCGGCCGGCATGCTGGACAAACGTCTTGGCGCTGGCTTCCGGGTTGCGCCAATAGCCGAGGGCGATGCTCGGACCCGTAGCCCAGACTTCGCCGACAGCATTGTCGGCCAGCGCTTCGAGGGTATTGGGTTCGACGATCAGCACGGCGTGTTCCGGCTGGCTGATGCCGCAGCTCATGATCGGGCTGCCCTCACCCGGCTCCGCACGGTTTTGCGCCAGCGCCTGATCGTCCACGCGCAGTGCCGGGATGCCGGTGCCGCGCGGGGTGCCGGCGACGAATAGCGTCGCTTCGGCCAGACCGTACGAGGCCATGAAACTGTCTGCGCTGAAGCCGCACGCAGTGAACTTCTCGGCGAAGCGCTCGAGGGTGTCGAGACGGATCGGCTCGGAGCCGGAATAGGCCACGCGCCAGCGGCTCAGGTCGAGGCGTTCGAGTGCCGACTCACTGACCCGCTCGCTGCACAAGCGATAGGCGAAGTCGGGCCCGCCGCTGATGGTGCCGCCGTATTGGCTGATCGCTTCCAGCCAGCGCAAAGGCCGGCCGAGGAAGTACGCTGGCGACATCAGGATGCACGGTACGCCGCTGAAAATCGGCTGCAACAGACCGCCGATCAGACCCATGTCGTGATACAGCGGCAGCCAGCTGACGATCACGTCGTCCGGATTTACATCGATGCCGAAACCGTGACGGATCAACAGTTCATTGGCGACCAGATTGCCGTGGCTGACCTGCACACCTTTGGGCAACGCGGTGGAGCCGGAGGTGTATTGCAGGAAAGCGATATGGTCTTGCGGCAAGCTCGGTTCAACCCAGCTTTCGGCCTGCGTGCGGTCGAGAGTGTCGACACACAGCAACGGCGGCGCGCCTTCGATCTGCTGCAAGGCGTCGCGCAAGTCGGCGCTGGTCAGTAGCAGACGCGGTTCGGCGTCGGCAATGATCGACAGCAACCGCTCCTGGTGATGACGCCGCGCAGATTCCGGCGGATAAGCCGGCACCGCGATCACGCCGGCGTACAAGCATCCAAAGAAGGCCGCGACGTAATCCGGGCCGCTGGGAAACAACAGCACCGCGCGGTCGCCGAATTCGGCTTCGACCTGCAATGCGGCCGCAATAGTTCGCGCGCGCTCATCCAGTTCGCGATAACTGAGTACCACAGCCTGCTCTTCGCTTTCGGCAAGAAAACGCAAGGCCAGTCGATCCGGCGTCAGGGCCGCGCGGCGCTGAAGGGCTTGGACCAGGGTGCTGGGGAGTTCGAACGCGTCGGTCATGAGGTTTCCTGCCTGAATTCGGCTTGCTAATGGAATCGGGTTGCTGCGTCACGCCCCGCGAAGGGCCTGCTGGGCGCGGTCTGTGCCGACCGCGCAAGGCGCTGGAATGCTGTCTGGCCGGGGTCGTGCACCCGGAACCATTCACCAATGAGAACGGATGACGTCTTGAAATAATTAGTCGGCAGGCTGGATCGCCAATGGGGCCGGGGTGTGGCGGCGTGTCGCAGTTCTCACATCGCACCTTTGTGGCGCATTACTTCTCTTTCTCAATTGACAATCATTATCATTCAACATAATTTGTCGCTCGATGTGTAGGACGGCCTCGTCCCCAGGCGTCCCACTAACCTATTTGGCAGCAAGGTGATTTCCATGACGGAACAAGTATCCACAAGCAAGTGCGATTCACCGCTACTTCAGGCATTCGTCGACAATCGACTGATTCTGGTCAAGATTGCAGCCCGTATTACCGGCTGCCGGTCGCGCGCCGAAGATGTGGTGCAGGATGCGTTTTTCCGACTGCAATCGGCGCCACCAATCACGTCGTCGATCAAGGCGCAACTGAGCTATCTGTTCCAGATCGTGCGCAACCTGGCCATCGATCACTACCGCAAACAGGCGCTTGAGCAGAAGTACTCCGGCCCTGAAGAGGAAGGGCTGAACGTGGTTATTCAAGGTGCTTCGCCGGAAACCTCGCACATCAACTTCTCGACCCTGGAAAACATCGCCGACGCGCTGACCGAACTGCCCAGCCGCACGCGCTATGCATTCGAGATGTACCGCCTGCATGGCGTGCCGCAAAAGGACATCGCCAAGGAGCTCGGCGTTTCGCCAACCCTGGTCAACTTCATGATTCGTGATGCGCTGGTGCACTGCCGCAAGGTCTCGGGCAGCCGTCAGGATGCGGCGATTGCCGGTCGTCGTTAAGACCGCGTCGCCAGATAAAAAAGATCGCAGCCTTCGGCAGCTCTCACATGGAAATGCATTCCTCTGTAGGAGCTGCCGAAGGCTGCGATCTTTTGCTTTTAAATCACCTCAGGCCAATTTGCACCGATCAAAAAACCGCTCACGCCCCAGCATCATCAGCGCCGCGCGCTTGTGCGGAAAGTCGAACTCCTTCTCACAGTGGAAACACTGATTCTGCATGTGGCCGATCATCTTCGCGTTGTCGGCCCGAGGCTCAGCGACCACACGCTGAGTGCGCGGATCATCGAGAAACAGGTAATGCACCAGCGCCGATAGCCAGCTCGCCACTTTGTGCGGGCCACGGTGATCCTCCTCGCCCACCAGCATGTGAATGCCGCGATCGTAATTGTCGGCATCGTAGAACGGCGCAATCCGGTCTTCCTTGGCCCAGTAGGCTTCGAAATAGGCAAACGGCTGATCATCGAAACAGCCGATCAAGGTCAGCGTGTGCGGATCGGCATCGAGCTTGCTCAGGTATTCGCGGTGCTTCTCGAGGCTGCCCTCTTCCTGCCAGAAACTGGCAACGCGCGGGCTGTTCTGCCAGCGGTTGAAGCGCGGCAGGTCTTCTTCGATCTCGACCGTGCGCAGGGAAATCCACGCACCAAGACGCGCATCGAAACGCCGATACACCTCACCCCGTGGCTTCACCGGGCGCAGTGGATGACGTTTGCCTTGGCTAATGACCATTTGCTGCGGGTAGCTGCCAGTCAACGAAGTACCGAGCCACGGTTGCGGCAATTGCCAGAACAGCGCGCGTTCACAGCGATATTCGCCAGCCACTTCGGTATTCATCAACAAGCCACTGAGCAAGGCTTCGGTCGGCGGCTGATCCAGTTGCCAAGTCAATTGCTGGCACGCCGGATCCCGCGCGAACAGCCAGTAACAGGCCGCCCATAACGCCTGCCCGGGCGGCAGCGCAAAGCGCTCATCGATCTGGATCGGCCCCTTGACCTCTCGATCGAGGCGCAAGCGGATCAGCGGTTGCCCGTCCAGGCTCAGGCTCAGACGGCTTTCGGTGGCATCAGCGATCAGTTGGCTGCCCGAAGGCAAGGCCAGGGCAGTCAGGTCATTCAGATTGGACATGGGTCGGGCTCACGATAATCGTCGACAGTTAAATGCTGGAACGTGATCGCGCCCGGAAAATTTAGAGATCCCCACCAACAATCTAACGATGCTGTTTGCTGGCGGGGCTCTCTGAAGCTGACAAACCCCATGTTCTCAAACTAAACAGACCTGACACAGATCCTTTTGATTGCGTAATCGTTTCCGCTGCCACTCGCCGTATGACTGATGATTGCCAACGTGCACTGCGAAGAATCAGCAGTAAACGTGCCCTCCAGTGATTCCCAAGTCATGGCTGGAAAATCCTTGGCTTCAGTGACGGTCTGGGTGCCTGCTGCAAGCGACAGACTCGGCACACTGGAGCTGGTGTTGGTTCGACGAACCTGTAGACCGAACTCATAACGCGTACCGGCTTCAAGGTTCGCGAAGTTTTTTTCCAGAATAATGCCAGCCGATGCGTTGGTGTACGTGCGGTTGTTGAGAACGTAGATGTCCCCGTCCTTGGCGACAACCAGATCTCTCGGGTCGATTGCAGCCGGGCCTTTTGTCCAGCCGTTCCAGGGCGCTTCTTCAGCGTCGGAGAAGGTCGTCAGATCCTCGAAGGGAACTCGCACTTTGAGGCTGATCGGAGGAAACAGCAGTGGGCAATCACAACCCGCGTTATTCAGGGCCAGCTGAAAAATAAGCATCAGTTGACTGTTGTGTTTCAGATCCTGCAGGTCATCCCACGCAATCGTTCTGCGCCAGCCCTCCTCAAATTCCTGCTGCGTCAATGGTTCAGCATCGGCGATGCGCAACATGATTGGCGAACCATCGCTTGTCTGACCACAGGCATGCAGCGTCGTCGGTTGCCCGAGCGCCATAAAGGGCCACCTCGACACTTCGACTGTAATGCCGGTCGAACCATCGGGTTTGTTCAAGGTGAGGACATTCCCGCTGGCTTGCTCTACGAATGGAGCAGGCACACAACGCAGTGAAATCGGGGATGGATTGGACATGGCAAATTCCTTTTTCTCAAGCCGCTCACAAAGAGCGGGTGTGGAAAGGAATCAAAACCTGAAGCCAATACGGCGTCTACTGTCAGATCTGACAGGGTCAGCCAAGTATCCGACCAACGGATGGGCATGACACGCCGTTACTTCGGCACCGGTACCACCGCAATCTTGTACGGCTCGAAAATTTTCAGCATTTCACCGTTGTCGCGCAGCCCCTTAAGCAGCTTGCCAAACGCCGCACCGGTAATCGGCGCCGTCGGGCGAAGAATCGCGTAGTGGTGATAGACCTGATCGATACGTTGTGACACCAGCAACTCGTCGCGCACCTTTTCGTTACGCAGCAGATAATCGAACAGATAGGAACGGGTCACCAAGGCGATATCGGCGCGACTACGAAGGACCATCAGCAGATTGCTGTCGTGGGAATAGGTCAGCGTGGCCTTGTAATTCTGTGCAAGAAATTTGGGGTCGGCGTTGAAGTTGGCGAACTCGTAGTGATAACCGCTGAACAGCGCGAGGCGCTTGCCGGTGAGGTCGGCAAAGTAGTTCTGCTGACGACCGTCCTCGCGTTGCGCGACGAAAATCTCCGCATCCTCGAGGCCCATGTCGACATCCGTGTGCGGAATGTCTTTCCAGCCCCAATCAGGATTCTCGAAAATCGCCATGTCGATCCGGCCCTGCTTGAAATCACCGAAACGCCGGGGAATCGAGGTCGGCACGAGGACGAACTGATAGTCGCTTTGCAAACGATTGAGGGCCTCGACCAGTTGCGGCAGGAGGCCTGTGTCGGCACCGTTCTCCGGGCGAATGGTGTAAGGCGGAAAATGCGCCGCGCCGACCCGAACCAGTTGCGCTGCCTGAGCGGGCAAAACCCAAAATGCAGCCAGCGCTGCGAGCATCAAACCCGCGGCCGTCCGAATTGGCGAAGACTTCAAAACACCCCACTCCCCGAAAAAATACCGATCAATGCATTCAAGCTAGGCGGTTTCGCCAAGTTAGCCAGTTTCCCGGCCGGATAGAAAGTGCTTCAGCGCGCTTCAAGGACCAGAATCAACGCCTCGTCGGCCAACTGATCGAGGCTCAAACTGCCGCCGGCACGGAACCATGTGGTCGTCCACGACAGTGCGCCGGTGAGGAAACGTCGGGTAATAAATACATCGCCACGAATAAATCCGGCGTCTTTGGCTTCACCCAGCACTTGCAGCCAGATGTCTTCGTAAACATCGCGCAACGCCAGCACTTTGGCCTGGCCCTCTTCGGACAGCGAGCGCCATTCGTAGACCAGCACCGCCATGGCTTCACCGCTGCCGCCCATGATCGACTGCAATTCGCAGCGGATCAGTGCCAGCACGCGCTCGCGCACATCAGCCGCATCGGCGAGTGCAGCACGCATCAACGCAGTGTTGTAGCGGATGGTTTCTTCCATCACCGCGCGGAGGATTTCATCCTTGCTTTTGAAGTGATGAAAAATGCTTCCCGACTGAATACCGACGGCGCCGGCCAGATCGCGCACTGTGGTGCGTTCATAGCCTTTGTTACGGAACAGGTGAGCGGCCACTTGCAGCAATTTGCCACGGGCGCTGTCGGGGTCGGTCAATTGGCCCTCGTCGACCAAATCACGCATGACCCTCAGGGCTTTTTGCTCGTCCACCCGTTCTCTCCTACAGTCGATCAGTCTGTTGCCCCCTGAAACCGCAGGGTTGCGCGCAATTTAAGCCGCCAGCGGCAACCAAGCAAGCGCTTGGGCAGAAGATAGTTTCAACTGTTTACAAACCAAGCGCTTGCTTGGTAGCCTCCAGACACTTCTGTCGCAGGTTGCTGAGTCGGAGATAAAAATGCCCACCACCGTTCGCATCGGATGCGCCAGTGCATTCTGGGGAGATACGTCCACCGCCGCCGCGCAGTTGGTGGAGGGCGGCAAGCTGGACTATCTGGTGTTCGACTACCTCGCCGAGATCACCATGTCGATCATGGCCGGCGCACGCATGAAGGATCCGCAGGCAGGGTTCGCCGGCGACTTCATCGAAGTGCTCACGCCTCTGTTGCCGCAGTTGGCCGAGCAGAACATCCGCGTCGTCAGCAATGCCGGCGGGGTCAATCCACAAGCCTGCGCCGCCGCCCTGCAAGCGGCCTGCGACAAGGCCGGCGTCCTGCTGAAAATCGCCGTGTTACTCGGCGATGACCTGCAACCACAATTCAAACAACTCAGCGGCATCACCGAGATGTTCAGCGGCGCCCCGCTGCCGCCGATATGCGTATCGACCAACGCCTACCTCGGCGCGCCGGGCATTGTCGAAGCCTTGCGCCTGGGCGCCGACATCGTCATCACCGGGCGCGTGGTTGACAGCGCCGTGGTCAGTGCGGCGCTGGTGCATGAATTCGGCTGGTCGTGGCACGACTACGACAAACTCGCCCAGGCCGCGCTGGCCGGGCACATCATCGAATGCGGCGCGCAATGCACCGGCGGCAATTTCACCGATTGGCGCGAGGTGCCGGATTACGAGCACATCGGTTTCCCTATCGTCGAAGTCAGCGCCGACGGCCAATTCATCGTCAGCAAGCCTGAAGGCACTGGCGGCCTGGTCACACCACTGACCGTTGGCGAGCAGATGCTGTATGAAATCGGCGATCCGCAGGCGTATCTGTTGCCTGACGTGGTCTGCGATTTCACTCAGGTCAAACTTCAGCAACAAGGCAAAAACCTCGTTCATGTCCACGGCGCCAAAGGCCTGCCGCCGCCGGATAAATACAAGGTCAGCGCCACCTATCCGGATGGCTTTCGCTGTACCGCCAGTTGCCTGATCGCCGGCATCGATGCGGTGGATAAGGCACGACGCGTCAGTCAGGCGATCATCGACAAGACTTCGGAAATGTACAGCCAGCGCGGCTGGGCGCCCTACAGCGAAATCAACATCGAACTGCTCGGCAGCGAAGCCACCTACGGCCCTCATGGCCAGCGCCGCGACAGCCGTGAAGTGGTGATCAAACTCGCCGTGCGCCACCCGCTGAAACAGGCACTGGTGCTGTTCTCCCGGGAAATCGCCCAGGCCGCCACCGGCATGGCACCGGGGCTGACCGGCATCGTCGGCGGACGGCCGACGGTGTATCCGTTGATCCGTCTGTTCTCCTTTCTGATCGAGAAAAGCGCTTGCTCGCTGCACATCGACATGGCCGGTGAACACTATCCATGCACCCTGCCCTCACTGAGCGCGCTCGACAGCGAGAATTTACCCCTGCCCCATCAGCCGCCCAAACCACAGGGCCGCGCCGATGCCAGTGTGGCCTTGGTGAAACTGGCCGTGGCGCGCTCCGGTGACAAAGGCAATCACAGCAACATCGGCGTCATGCCGCGCAAACCCGAGTACCTAGCGTGGATCGCCGAAGCACTGACCCCAGCCGTTATCGTCGACTGGATGAGCCACGTGCTCGACCCGATCCACGGCCGGGTCGAACGCTGGTATCTGCCCGGCACCCACAGCCTGAATTTTCTTTTGGAAAACGCACTTGGCGGTGGTGGCGTGGCCAGTCTGCGCATCGACCCGCAAGGCAAAGCCTTCGCCCAGCAACTGTTGGAAATCCAGATCCCGGTGCCACAGAGCATCGCCGAACAGCTCGACTAGAGGAGGGTTTGCATGGCTTACGCGTCGATTTTCAACGCCGATCTGTTCAGCGGCCAGACCATCATCGTTACCGGCGGCGGCAGCGGCATCGGTCGCTGCACCGCGCATGAACTGGCAGCGCTCGGGGCCAATGTGCTGCTGGTCGGGCGCAAGCCGGAGAAGCTCGAAAAAGTCGCCACCGAAATCGCCGAGGACGGTGGCCGCGCATCCTGGAAGGCCTGCGATATACGCGATGAAGAAGCGGTGAAGCAATTGGTGAAAGAACTGATTGCCGAACACGGGCCGATCCATGGTCTGGTCAACAATGCCGGCGGCCAGTACCCGTCGCCCTTGGCCTCGATCAATCAGAAAGGTTTCGAAACCGTGTTGCGCACCAATCTGGTCGGCGGTTTCCTGATGGCTCGCGAAGTGTTCAACCAGTCGATGAGCAAACACGGCGGCAATATCGTCAACATGCTCGCCGACATGTGGGGTGGCATGCCCGGCATGGGCCACTCCGGCGCGGCGCGTTCGGGCATGGACAACTTCACCAAAACCGCCGCGTTCGAATGGGGTCATGCCGGCGTGCGGGTCAACGCGGTGGCGCCGGGCTGGATCGCCTCCAGCGGTATGGACACTTACGAAGGCGCGTTCAAAGCGGTGATTCCAACCCTGCGTGAACATGTACCGCTCAAGCGCATCGGCACCGAATCGGAAGTCAGCGCGGCGATTGTATTTCTGCTCAGCCCGGCGGCGGCGTTCATCAGTGGCAGCACCTTGAAAATCGATGGCGCAGCCAGCCTCGGCAGTCGTGCATGGCCACTGCACAAGGCCACTCACAGCGAGTCATTCAACGGCTTTCACCGGGCCTACTTGCCCGATGTGCTGAAGGACAAGGAGTAGCTCATGCCGCAGATCCAGTCCCAACTCGATCCGCACAGCGAAGCGTTCGCCCGCAACCGTGCGGCCATGCTTACGGCCATAGAACAAGTGCAGCAACTCGAACAGAACCTGCTGAACAAAGCCGCCGAAGCCAAAGCGAAATTCGACAAGCGCGGGCAACTGCTGCCCCGCGAGCGCCTGAACCTGTTGCTTGATCCCGGTGCGCCATTCCTCGAACTGGCCAGCCTCGCCGGCTACAAATTGCATGACGACAAGGATGGCAGTTCGGCCGGTGGCGGGCTGATCGCCGGTATCGGTTACGTCTGCGGCATCCGCGCGATGATCGTGGCGAACAACAGCGCGATCAAGGGCGGCACGATCTCGCCCAGCGGCCTGAAAAAATCCCTGCGCCTGCAACAGATCGCTCAGGAAAACAAACTGCCGGTGATCACCCTCGCCGAGAGCGGTGGCGCCAACCTCAATTACGCCGCCGAGATTTTCGTCGAAGGCGCGCGCAGTTTTGCCAATCAGGCGCGGATGTCGGCAATGGGCTTGCCGCAGATCACTGTGGTGCACGGCTCGGCGACGGCGGGCGGCGCCTATCAGCCGGGGCTGTCGGATTACGTGGTGGTGGTGCGCGGCAAGGCCAAGCTGTTTTTGGCCGGCCCGCCGTTGCTCAGAGCCGCCACCGGCGAAGTCGCCACCGATGAAGAACTGGGTGGTGCCGAGATGCACGCGCAAGTCGCCGGCACGGCTGAATACCTCGCGGAAAACGATGCCGATGGCGTGCGTCAGGTGCGTGAAATCCTCCGTATGCTGCCATGGAACGAGCAGCTGCCGTGGCTGCCGGAGCCGCAATACAAAGAGCCGCTTTACCCGATCGATGAATTGCTCGGGCTGATCCCCGATGATCCGAAAAAGCCTTACGACGTGCGCGAAATCATCGCGCGCATCGCCGATGAATCCTGCTTCGTCGAATTCAAGGGCGAGTTCGATCAGCAAACCATCTGCGGCCAATTGAAGATTCAGGGCCGCGCCTGCGGGTTCATTGGCAACAACGGCCCGATCACCCCGAACGGTGCAAGCAAAGCAGCGCAGTTCATCCAGTTGTGCGACCAGAGCCAGACCCCGCTGCTGTTTTTCCACAACACCACCGGCTTCATGGTCGGCACCGAATCCGAGCAGCAAGGCGTGATCAAACACGGCTCGAAACTGATTCAAGCGGTGGCCAATGCAAGGGTGCCTAAACTGACCATCGTCGTCGGCGGTTCCTACGGTGCCGGCAACTATGCGATGTGCGGCCGCGGCCTCGACCCGCGCTTCATCTTCGCCTGGCCGAACAGCCGCACGGCGGTGATGGGCGGTGCGCAGGCCGGCAAGGTGTTGCGCATCGTTACCGAAGCCAAACAGCTCAAGGACGGCTTGACGCCGGACCCGAAGATGCTCGACATGCTCGAACAGGTCACCGCGCAGAAACTCGACAGCCAGTCCACCGCGCTTTATGGCAGCGCCAACCTGTGGGACGACGGGCTGATCGATCCGCGCGACACGCGCACCCTGCTCGGTTATTTGCTCGATATCTGTCACGAAGCCGACATTCGCACGTTGCAACCCAACAGCTTCGGCGTCAGCCGGTTCTGACCGCCACGGATCTTACGGAGAACAATAACAATGATCTTCACCCCGGAACACGAAGCCCTGCGCCGTACCGTCCGCCAGTTCGTCGAGCACGAGATCAATCCGCACGTCGATGAATGGGAAAAGGCCGGACGCTTTCCCATTCACGAAATTTTCCGCAAGGCCGGCGACCTCGGTTTGCTCGGTATTTCCAAGCCGGAAAAATTCGGCGGCATGGGCCTCGACTACAGCTATTCGATTGTCGCTGCCGAAGAGTTCGGCACCATTCACTGCGGCGGCATTCCGATGTCGATCGGCGTGCAGACCGACATGTGCACCCCCGCCCTCGCCCGCTTCGGCTCTGATGAACTGCGCGAAGAGTTCCTGCGTCCGGCGATCACTGGTGAGCAGGTCGGCTGCATCGGTGTCTCTGAAGTCGGCGCCGGCTCCGACGTCGCCGGGCTGAAAACCACCGCGCGCAAGGACGGCGACGACTATGTGATCAACGGCAGCAAAATGTGGATCACCAACTCGCCGAGCGCCGATTTCATCTGCCTGCTGGCCAACACTTCGGACGACAAACCGCACATCAACAAGTCGCTGATCATGGTGCCGATGAACACGCCGGGGATCAGCCTCAGTTCGCACCTCGACAAACTCGGCATGCGCAGTTCGGAAACCGCACAGGTGTTTTTCGACAACGTACGCGTGCCCCAGCGCAATCGCATCGGCCATGAAGGCGCCGGGTTCATGATGCAGATGCTGCAGTTTCAGGAAGAACGTCTGTTCGGTGCGGCGAACATGATCAAGGGCCTGGAATATTGCGTCGACAGCACCATCGAGTACTGCAAGGAGCGCAAGACCTTCGGCAATGCGCTGATCGACAACCAGGTCATTCACTTCCGCCTCGCCGAATTGCAGACCGAAATCGAATGCCTGCGCGCGCTGGTCTATCAGGCGACCGAGCAATACGTGAAAGGTCAGGATGTGACACGGCTGGCGTCGATGGCCAAGCTCAAGGCCGGGCGCCTCGGCCGCGAAGTCAGCGACAGCTGTCTGCAATATTGGGGCGGCATGGGCTTCATGTGGGACAACCCGGTGGCCCGCGCCTACCGCGATGTGCGGCTGGTATCGATTGGCGGCGGCGCCGACGAAATCATGCTGGGGATCATCTGCAAACTGATGGGCATCCTGCCGGGGAAAAAGAAATGAGCAACCTGCCGCAATGTCAGACGCTGTTGCTGGAACTGCATGGCGGCGTGCTGCACATCACCCTCAATCGGCCGGACAGTCGCAATGCGATGAGCCTGCAGATGGTCAGCGAACTGCGCGCGGTGCTGGCGGCTGTGTGCGATGACCGCGCTGTTCGGGCACTGGTGCTCAGCGGGGCCGATGGGCATTTCTGTGCCGGCGGCGATATCAAGGACATGGCCAATGCACGCGCTCAGGGCGCCGAGGCTTACCGCGATTTGAATCGCGCGTTCGGTGCCTTGCTGGAGGAAGCACAGCACGCGCCGCAAGTGCTGATCACGGTGCTGCAAGGCGCGGTGCTTGGCGGCGGTTTCGGGCTGGCGTGTGTCAGTGATATCGCGATTGCCGACCATCAGGCGCAATTCGGCCTGCCGGAAACCAGCCTCGGCTTGCTGCCGGCGCAGATTGCGCCGTTTGTTGTGCAACGTATCGGCCTGACCGAAACCCGAAGATTGGCGCTGACGGCGGCGCGTTTCGATGGGCATCAGGCACGGCGTCTGGGGCTGGTGCACTTTGTCGAGCAGGATGCCCAAGCGCTGGCCGAGCGACTCGATGAAGTGTTGCAGCATGTGCTGTGTTGCGCGCCCGAGGCGAATGCGATGACCAAGAAATTGTTGTTGGCGAGTGCCGGTCAGCCGTCTAGCGAATTGCTCGATGAGGCCGCGCAGTGGTTCAGCGAAGCAGTGACTGGCGACGAAGGGATCGAGGGCACCATGGCTTTTGTGCAAAAGCGGAAACCGCGGTGGGCGACCTAAAAGCATCGCTGGCAAGCCAGCTCCCACAGGGGATTTGCGTCGCTCACAAAACCTGTGGGAGCTGGCTTGCCAGCGATGAGGCCAGCACATGCAATGCAACTTTCCAAGGAAATAGCCCATGCCTGCATTCCACAAAATCCTGATCGCCAACCGCGGTGAAATCGCCTGCCGCATCCAGCGCACCGCGCAAGCCCTCGGCTATCGCACCGTCGCCGTCTTCAGCGATGCCGACGCCGATGCCCTGCACGTGAAAATGGCCGATCAAGCCGTACACATCGGCCCCGCCCCCGTGCAGCAGTCCTACCTGAACACCCAGGCCATCCTCGACGCCGCCCGCCGCAGCGGCGCCGACGCCATCCACCCCGGCTACGGCTTCCTCTCGGAGAACGCCGAATTCGCCCGCGCCTGCAAACAGGCCGGGCTGATCTTCATTGGTCCCAGCGCCGAAGCCATCGAACTGATGGGCAGCAAACGCCGCTCAAAAATCGCCATGCTCGAAGCCGGCGTACCGTGCATCGGCGGTTATCAGGGCGCTGAACAGGATGACGCAACGTTGCTGCGCGAGGCCGAACGCATCGGTTTTCCACTGATGATAAAGGCCAGCGCCGGCGGTGGCGGACGCGGCATGCGTCAGGTGCACGACGCCGCTGATTTGCCAGCGCAACTGCGTACCGCGCGCTCCGAAGCATTGAACGGTTTCGGTAGCGACGAATTGATCCTCGAACAGGCGTTGATCGAACCACGGCACGTCGAAGTGCAACTGTTCGGCGACCAACACGGCAACCTGATCTACCTTGGCGAGCGCGACTGTTCGATTCAGCGTCGCCACCAGAAAGTCATCGAAGAAGCACCTTGCCCGGTGATGACCGCTGAGCTGCGTCAAGCCATGGGTGAAGCGGCGCTCAAGGCTGGCCGCTCGGTGAATTACGTCGGTGCTGGCACGGTGGAATTCTTGCTCGATGCGCGTGGGCAGTTTTACTTTCTGGAGATGAACACGCGTTTGCAAGTGGAACACCCGGTGACTGAATTGATCACCGGACTGGATCTGGTGGCGTGGCAAATATTGGTTGCCGAAGGTCAGCCGTTGCCGCTGACCCAGGACCAGATCCTGCTCAACGGACATGCCATGGAAGTGCGGCTTTACGCCGAAGATCCCGCGCAAGACTTCCTCCCGCAAACCGGTCGAGTAGAGGCCTGGGAGCCGGCGCTGCAACACGGCGCGCGAATCGATCATGGCTTGCTTGAAGGGCAAGCGGTCAGCCCGTTCTACGACCCGATGCTCGGCAAACTGATCGCCCACGGCGCCACCCGCGAAGAGGCCCGGCGCAAACTGTTGCGCGCGGTGCAAGACACGGTGCTGCTCGGGGTGCAAAGCAATCAGCGCCTGCTCGTCAGCCTGTTGCAACATCCGCAGTTCATCAGTGGCGAATTCAGTACCGCGTTTATTGCCCGGCACTTCAGCGAACACCCTTGTTTGCACCGTTACATTGCGGATGCCGAGGAACTGGCGATTGCGGCGATGCTGTTCTATCAAGCAAGCGCCCTCGCCCACCGCGCGCCACTCACCGGCTGGCGCAACAACGCCAGTGTGCCGCTGCATTATCGACTCGGGCTTGATGATCAGAACTGGACAGTGCAACTGCTCGCTCAAGCGCAAGGCGCCTTCACCGTGCAGGTTGCCGAGCGCGCGCTCGAGTTAAAACTCATCGACCAGGACACGCAGTCGCTGACACTGGAAATCGACGGTTTGCGCCAGCGTCACGCGTATCGACTGGATAGCGGGCACCTCTGGCTGTTCAGCCATCCCGGCAGTCTGCGCCTGGAGGATCGAACTCATGCCGTGATCGACAGTCAGACCAGCGTCAGCTCCGGCACCTTGAAAGCACCGATGGACGGCGCCATCGTCGACGTTTTGGTCAGCGAAGGCAGCCCGGTCAGCAAAGGTCAGCTGCTGGTGGTACTGGAGGCAATGAAAATGGAGCACCCGCTCAAGGCCGGCATCGACGGCGTGCTCAAGCGGGTGCAGGTCAAGGTCGGCGATCAGGTAAAAAATCGTCAGGTTCTGTTGCAGGTCGAGTAGTCGCCCACACACGCATGCGGGTTTTGACTACGCTCTGAGTTATCAGAACGCGGAAATCAGGAACCCTGCGATGCCTCACTGGCTGGTCATAGATCTGGAAGCCACCACCGATGAGGGTGGCTGGCCGGTCACCGAAATGGAAATTATCGAGATCGGCGCCACACTGGTCGATCGTGCCGGGCGCGAGCAGGATCACTTCCAGCGCTTCGTCAAACCGACGCGGCGGCCGTTGCTCACACCTTTTTGTCGTGAACTGACGCACATCACCCAGGCCAATATCGACACGGCGCAGCCGTTGACTGAAGTCTGGCCGGCGTTCGAACGCTGGCTCGCGCAGCATCAGACGCGCCTCGAAGGCTGGGCCAGCTGGGGCGATTACGACCGCAAGCAGTTGTTGCAGGAATGGCAGCGTCTGCAAATCGACAGTGGATTGAGCAAGGTGCCGCACATGAACCTCAAACAACGCTTCGCCAAGGCCCGACGCCTGGAGCGGCCGTTGGGCCTCAACGGTGCGCTGCAACTGGCTGGCATGCAGTTCAGTGGTCAGCAGCATCGGGCGCTGGAGGATGCGCGCAACACCGCACGGTTGTTGCCACTGGTCTTGCCACTCTAGGGTGAATTCGAGAACTCACCAGACAGAAGCCGGGCAGGTGACGGCGCGAAAAGCCTTGTGCATACTGGCCGCCTCCATTTTTTAACCCTTTTCGAGGAATCGCCCATGTTTAAAGTCAACGAGTACTTCGACGGCACCGTCAAGTCGATCGCCTTTGGCACCGCTGAAGGTCCGGCGACCATCGGCGTCATGGCCCCGGGCGAATACGAGTTCGGCACCGCTCAGCGTGAAATCATGCATGTGGTGTCCGGCGCATTGACCGTCAAACTGCCCGACAGCAGCGACTGGGAAACCTTCGCCGCCGGCAGCCAGTTCAACGTTCCGGCCAACAGCAAGTTCCAGCTCAAGGTCGCGGTCGACACCGCTTACCTGTGCGAATACCGCGGCTAAAGCAACGGTTTCACCGCACCAACAAAAATGCCCGTGTCCAAGGACACGGGCATTTTTCGTTGCAGTGACGGACTACTCGAGAATCTCCACCGGCATGCCGACTTCGAGTCGACCATTGCTGTCATTCACCAGATTCTGCCCGAACATCGCACCATCGGCTTGAGCGCGATACTTCTGCAAGGTTGCCAGCGGCTCGCGATCGGCACTGCGCTCACCGGTTTGCGGGTCGATGGTGGTGAGAATGCAGCGCGAACACGGCTTGACCACACGGAACTCGACTTCGCCAATGCGTATGCGCTTACAGCCATCTTCGGCATACGCCTCGCTGCCTTCGATCACCAGGTTAGGCCGAAAACGCAGCATTTCCAGCGGTCGTCCGACCTTTTGCGATAGATCCTGCAGGGATGCCTCACCAATCAACAGCAGAGGAAATCCATCGGCGAACGCGACCTGATCCTCATCGTTGCCATAGCCCGCCTGGGTGGTGCGAGCGCGATCCAGCGGCACCTGCACCAGCCGGGTCGGCTTGCCGATGAAATCGCTGACCCAGCGCGCGGCCTCATCACCGGCATCCGGCACGCGCAAGGTGTCGCGCCAGATCGTCACACCGCGCAGTTCGGCGTCGTTGCCCGGCAAGGCGATTTCGATGGAGGACTGTTCAGGTGCGCTCAGGGTCAGACCGCCCTGCGCATTCCACAGGGCCGACAACTGACTCATCTTCGCTTCGGCGCGCTGGGTCAGAAAGCGGCCGCTGGCTTCGTCCACGAGCATCCAGCGTCGGTCGCCATCAAGCCCCAGCTTGTCGAGGTCGACGCGTTGCAGCACATCGACTTTGCCGGATTTCAACGGGTAACGATAAAGCGCGCTCAGACGCAGCATGGCCAGCTCCCTGGAGGATAAAAACGCCACCCTATACGAGCTTGATCAGGAATCAAAGAGCAATGACTGCAGGAGTGAGCCTGCTCGCGATAGCGATGTGTCAGGTAATGATTGGGGGCTGACACACCGCTTCCGCGAGCAGGCTCACTCCTACAATGGGTGTGTGATCAGGCCGGGACTTCGTCGAGCATCAGACGCTGGCGCACCACGTCGACCAGCTTGTCCGGCTGGAACTTGGAGAGGAAGTTGTCGCAGCCGACCTTCTTCACCATCGAGTCGTTGAAACTGCCGGACAGCGAGGTGTGCAACACCACGTACAAGCCACGCAGACGCGGGTCATTGCGAATTTCGGTGGTCAAGCGATAACCGTCCATTTCCGGCATTTCCGCATCGGTGAAGATCATCAGCAGTTTGTCGGTCATGCTCACGCCAGTATCGGCCCAGGCCTTGAGCATGTTCAGGGCTTTCAGACCATCGCTGGCAATGTGCATCTTCACGCCGAGCTGGCCGAGGGTGTCGCGCAATTGCGAGAGAGCCACGTTGGAGTCGTCCACCAGCAGTACTTCACGGCCACGGGCGCGCTCCAGCACCGGATCTTCGAGTTTTTCACGCGAGACCTTGGCGTTGTAAGGGACGATTTCGGCGAGGACTTTCTCGACGTCGATGATTTCCACCAGTTGATCGTCGACCTTGCTGATCGCAGTCAGATAGTGCTGACGCCCGGCGCTGGTCGGCGGCGGCAGAATGGCTTCCCAGTTCATGTTGACGATGCGGTCCACACCGCCCACAAGGAATGCCTGCACCGAACGGTTGTACTCGGTGACGATGATGGTGCTGTTTGGGCCAGGCACCAATGGACGCATGCCGATTGCCTGCGACAGATCAATCACCGGCAAGGTCTGACCGCGCAGATTGACCACCCCGCACACAAACGGATGACGCTGCGGCATCAAAGTCAGTTTCGGCAGTTGCAGCACTTCCTGGACCTTGAACACGTTAATCGCGAACAACTGGCGCCCGGCCAGTCGAAACATGAGAATTTCCAGGCGATTCTCACCCACCAGTTGCGTGCGTTGGTCTACCGTGTCGAGAATGCCGGCCATCAATGACTCCTGGGCTTGTTCTGATGAATTCACTATGTGAGGTTATCGGCGGCAAATGGCAGTTCTTGATTGCCAAACCCGACCCGTCAAAAATGCCATGATCAGGCATTGATGTCACATTAACATCATGCTTTACTGGCCCGGTGATTTTCATCTGCTACATTCTCTGCGGCGCGACCTCGGTTTGCACCGTAGGTTCCCGTGTCTAAGGGATTCCCCTAGTAACAATCAGGCCCAACCTGATATTCGCAATATCCAATAGCCATTAATGTGACGCCATTCTCATTGCATGAACGGAGTCAGGCTATTGTGTGCGATCGCAGTTCAGTGGAAACAACCCCTCTGGAACCCCTCAGCCAGTGCACCTGCACGTCTGGGCGCGATCTCCCGACGATTCATGATCGTCGCCACACACGGCATTCCCTCATGAGACATGACGTGGTGGAGATAAGCATGCCAATGGACCGCAAAGAGTGGGTACAACGCTTCCCCGAATTCCTTGTCGAGGCCGAACAACTCTTGGCCAAGTCCGAAGAATGCCTCAGCCATCTGCAACTGATCAGCAATGACAAGGACGCTATCGAGTGCATGCTCAATACCCTCCTGAAACTCGCACGCAGGGCTGAAGCCCTGGCGCTGGAGGCAATTTCCGAGTTCTCTCTGCATATTTACAGCCTGCTCAACCTGACCCAGGATCGCGTCGACCTTCACGAAGAGGCCCTGGTCGCGTTGCAGGATTGCTTCACGTTGATGGCCTGGCAGCTTGAACTGGTCGATCAACAGACCGGGCAACTGAGTCTGGATGAAAGTGAACAGACTTCGCTGATCGAAGCTTTCGCATTCCAGGTTGGTCAAAGCCAGCTCAAGCCGCCACTGACGGGCAAACGTTTGCCTCAATTGCCCTACTCGGGACAAGCCTGATCAACACGCTGTATCCACGCAGGCGCTTGCAGCGAAACGTTGAATGTCGTAATTGAATACTTCATACCTGCCAGCGACAAAATCGAATTAAATAATCACCGACGACAGACACCCATGTTTTCTGCCGACCTCAGGGTTTACCTGTGTGTTAAGAAGCACAACTTCAGGTAACACCTACATCTATCGAACTCAATAAATCGACTTTTTCCATTATGGAACTTGCGTCCAAAACACGTATTTCCTGACTCAATGGACATATATAGCGAGCGCGACCAACGGTATCTTAAGTGGTATTATGCCGCCCATTAGTTGCTTTCAAATTAATGGCACAGTGATTTCAGCGACCGCTGTCCACTGAAGTTGGCGGTCAATACATTCACTGGACCGCGTTGAAAGCAATAACATAATTGACAGCATTTTCAGACAGAGACCCGCCAGCCTCAGGCCGGTCTGCCCGCAGCGAACATCCATTGGCTCCATCCGTTATGTACGCCAGTCTCAAGTCAATCACTACATGGCCACCTTCCCGGGAAAATGCACGCCGGTTCACGCTCATACTGTGTGTCGCGGCCACCCTCGGCAGCCTGCTGACCTATGGTCTTTCGACACCCCTTAGCCTCGGGCTGCTACTGCTCGACATCGCCGCTACCGCATGTGTCTGGGTGCAATATCGACTGTCACGCAAATCGATCAAATTTCAGCCTCAGGAGCTCGCCGACCGCTTGCTGGAAGTCCAGGAAAACGAGCGCCATCGCCTCAGCCGCGAATTGCACGACGATATCGGCCAATTGCTGACGGCCGCCAAACTGCAGAGCGAGTGGCTCAAGCGACGCCTGCCGGATGACTTGCAGGAGCAATGCACGGTGCTGTGCGCCACCCTGGAAGAAACCCTCGACAAAGTGCGCGACGTTTCGGCCATTCTCAATCCACGGCAGTTGACCAGCCTGGGGCTTGAAGCCAGTCTGCGTGCACATCTGCTCAAGACATTGACCAACACCAGCGTGCACTGGAGCCTCGATTGCCAGCAGCGCCTCAACGGTATTCCGGAAGAAATGGCGGTCGCCGCCTTTCGCATCACCCAGGAGGCTGTTACCAATATCCTGCGTCACGCCCAGGCAAAAAACCTGGTGATACGCGTGCAACGTCTGCCTAAAGGGCTGACGCTGCTGATCAGCGATGACGGTATGGGATTCGCCCCGTCGGCCAATCCGGGTCGAGAAGGACAACGAGGCATGGCCGGGATGGCCGAACGAATCGAGCAACTGGGTGGCACCCTGAACGTCATCAGCGAACCGGGTAAAGGCACTCAAATCGAAGCACTCTTCCCCTGGGCGCCTCGCGCACTCGAGCGGGCCAGTACGAATAAGGTTATGCGTTGACTTGCAACTTACTTCTGGTGGATGACCACTCGCTGATCAGGGCCGGCGTGCGCGCTCTGGTGCTGGATATTCCCGGTTACGCGGTGATTGGCGAGGCCAATGACGGTTCGCAGTTGCTCGAAATGGTCGAGCAACTGAGTCCGGATATCGTGTTGCTGGATATCTCCATGAAAGAAACCGGTGGCCTGGAAGCCCTGCAACGGCTCAAGCGGGTGCGTCCGCAGAGCAAGGTGCTGATCTTGTCGATGCACACCGATCCGGCGCTGATCATGCAGGCGCTCGAGTCCGGCGCCCACGGCTATCTGCTCAAGGACACGACCGCTACCGAGCTCGAACATGCACTGGAAGCCTTGCGCAACAACGAGCGCTACCTGAGCCCCGCCATCGCACACACCGTGATCAATCAGGCCCTGACCCGTAATCAGAAGCAGCAGCCGGAGGCCGCCGACTCGCACAATCTGACCGCGCGCCAGCTGGAAATCCTGCGTTTGATCGTGCGGGGGAAATCCACTCGGGAAATCGCCAATGGCCTGGGGCTGAGCATCAAGACAGTCGAGACCCACCGCTCACAGATCATGAAGCGCCTGCAAATCTACGACGTAGCGGGCCTGGTACTGTTCGCCGTGCGCGAACAGATCATCAGCCTGGACGACTGACCGAGCGGGCGCCGCCCAACAATGGAGAATGCTCCGGCAAGTGCACGCGCAACGCTGCCGGACGCGCCTCAAATCGCAAGCTCTCACCTTCCAGTGGTTCGCCATCCAGATTGATGCAGAGCCCCTCGGCCACTTTGATTTCGACCCATGGCAAACGGGCTCGGACAAACATGTTATCGATGCCGAAACCATCGCTGAGCAGCGTCTTCAACGTGCCGACCAGCTCCTGTGGCGCCGGCAGGATGCTGATATCCAGCAAACCGTCATCGGCCAGCGCTTCCGGGCACAATACGTGCCCGCCACCGGCCTGACGGCCATTGCCGATACCCAGCGCGAGCATTTCGCCACTCCAGTGAAAGTCCGGCCCCTGAAGCTCACCATAAGCAGCATGCAGCTCGCTGAATCGTGACAAACCGGTGAACAGATAGGCTGCACCACCGAGTACTTTTTTCAGGTCCTCGGAAGTATTGGCCGTGACCTGACTGCCGAAACCACCCGTGGCCATATTGAGGAAAATCTGCCCGCCCACCTCGCCCAGATCGATGTCGCGCGGCGGCACATCAAGCAGCTCAAGCGCTTCGGCAGGCTCCAATGGCACACCGGCGGCGCGGGAAAAGTCGTTAGCGGTGCCCAAGGGTAAAAGAACGAGGCTGGCTTTGCCCGGGTGCGCCGCGAGCGCTTCGGCGATGTCGCGCAACGTGCCATCTCCACCACCGGCGATAATCTTTGTGTAGCCGTCCGCCAAGGCTTGCTCCACCCACCGCTGAGCATCCCCTGCCTCCCACGTCAGGCGCACGGCCAGCTCCCAGCCTTGCTTGCGCTTGTCCTCGACGGCGGTGCGTACCGCCTCGTTGAGTGCCTGCTTGCCATGCAAAATCAACAGTGCCCGGCGTTCACTCATCACATCACTCCCTAATCGAATCGGTTCGAGACATCTTGACCACTGCCGCCCGCAAAAAAGCCGTCAGACCTGTAATTAATTCGGCCTTCTGGCCTAAACGTCCTACACAGCGGTATTTTTTCTTACAAAACATGCGGAATCGGCTTAATTGACCCGGCTTCGACATTGGGTCACCGTGTGCCGGCGGTAGCAATCTTCAATCCAACACACAAGGATGTGCATGTAATGAGTGGATACCCCCCCAAGGCTCTTGCCAGCTCGATAGCTGAAAAAGTTTGCAAGCGAACAGTTGAAACGATCGGTGGATGCTTCCATGCCCAGTCATGAAGCCAGAGTGCCATTGAGCCCGGTTGGCCCTCTCGTCGAAAGTCGCTCGAATCAAAAGTCAGAATTCAAAAACAGCGCCAGAACCACTGGAGAAATTGATATGGAACCTCGTGTAACCGAGCTGGAAACCCATCTCAAGTACCTTCGGCGGGACATGGACGAAGTCCGCAGTGATGTCAGAACAATCAAACACCGGCTTGCCTACTCGGCGGGTGCGACAGCGGTAGTGCTGGGTCTGCTGGGTTGGGTGGCCAATAGCCGATTCGACCAGCTTGTAACACTGATCAGCAATTAAATGAATGAGTCATTGCAGGCGCCGACGACAGCCGACGCCTGCATTTGCGAGACAGCGGTCAGTCCAGCAGATCACTCAGCGGAATGAAGACCACTTCATCGCCGGCGCTCAGTGTGCGGCCCTCCAGCACTTCGACCAATCCATCTGCCCATGCGGCGCTACGCAGTACGCCTGAGCTCTGGTTGCGATAAACAGTGGCCCGCCCTTGCTCCAGACGGCCTCTAAGGTACTCACGCCGATTGCCTGCCACCGGCCAGTCAAAACCCGCTGGCACGCTGAACTTCAGCGGCTCGACGTCCTGCACGCCCTGACGGCGCAACAGATATGGCCGAGTGAGTAGCGCAAAGGTCACCAGCGTCGATGCCGGATTTCCTGGCAAACCAATGACCGGTACATTGCGGAAATGGCCAAATGTCAGCGGTTTTCCAGGTTTGATCGCCAGCTTCCAAAGGGCAAGCTCGCCCTCTTCTCGCAAGGCGACACCCAGAAAATCCGCCTCACCTACCGACACGCCCCCCGTGGAAAGGATCAGATCAACATCCTGCAACTCCCCCAGACGGGCACGGGTAGTGGCCAGATTATCCGGAAGAATACCGGCATCGATCACCTCACAGCCCAGACGTTGCAGCCAACTGCATAGCAACACCCGATTGCTGTTGTAAATCTGACCCGGCCCCAATGCCTGGCCCGGCTCGACCAATTCATCACCCGTGGAGATCACCGCAACGCGAACCTTGCGCACGACCTTCAACCCGGCACACCCCAACGACGCAGCCAGTCCCTGCTCTATCGGACCCAAGCGGGTTCCGGCAGGCAGGATCAGCTCACCGACGGTGGTTTCCTGGCCTTGTGGACGGATGTTCTGCCCGGTCTTCATCGGCTCGAGGAAGCGCACCGTTTCATCAGCTTGAACCTCAGCGTTTTCCTGCATTTCCACGCAGTCAGCGCCCGCGGGCACTGGAGCGCCGGTGAAAATCCGTGCACAGGAGCCCGGTTTCAAAGGCTCCGGGGATTGCCCGGCGAACACTTTCTGACTGACCGGCATGGGTTCGCCAGTCCAGTCCGCCAGGTTCAACGCATATCCGTCCATGGCACTGTTAGGCCAAGGCGGCAGATCCAGCGTCGAAATCAGATCTTCGCTCAGCACACGTCCCTGAACCTGAGCCAACGGCAAGTCTTCATGCTCTGCAATTGGCGAGGCTTCGGCCATCTCGAGCAAACGCGCCAGCGCCAACTCAACCGGCATCAATGCCCCGGTCTTGCCCGGCTTACCCACGGGATTCACAAGGCGCCGCCTGCTTCAAGTGAGTCACGAAATTGCACGGACGGTGACGCGCGTCCAACTGCTCGCCCAGGATGCCATCCCAACCGGTGCGTACGGCGTTGGTCGAACCCGGCAAGCAGCAAACCAGCGTGCCATTGGCCAGACCGGCCAGCGCACGGGACTGCACCGTGGAGGTACCGATATCGGCTACCGAAATCTGCCGGAACAACTCACCAAACCCGTCGACCTGTTTGTCGAGCAGGCAGGCAACTGCTTCAGGAGTACTGTCGCGGCCAGTGAATCCGGTCCCGCCGGTGATCAGCACGACCTGTACGACATCGTCGGCAATCCAGGTGGCGACTTGCGCACGAATTTTGTAGAGGTCATCTTTGAGCAACACCCGCTGCGCCAGAAAATGGCCTGCCGCCGTCAAACGGTCGACGAAGACCTGACCTGAGGTGTCGGTTTCCAGTGTTCGAGTGTCACTGACAGTCAGCACCGCAATATTGAGCGGCACGAAAGGTACATCAGCCTTGGCTTTCATAGGCTCGTCCAGTTGTAGGAGAAACAGCCCGGTGTTATATCACAGCGCCTCATTTTTTCGCCGCCCCTCTGGAGAGCTGCCATGATCCTCGACACGCAACTGCCCCCCTGCTCCATTCTGCTCCTGGCAGGTGGACGCGGCCAACGCATGGGCGGCCAGGACAAAGGTTTGGTCGAATGGCAGGGCGAGCCGTTGATTGCACATTTGCAGCGCAAGGTCCGTGGGCTGACTGATGACCTGATCATCTCCTGCAACCGTAATCGCGAGCGTTACGCGCCATTCGCTGATCAATTGGTGGTCGATGACGAAGGCGACTATCCGGGGCCATTGGCCGGCATTCGTGCGGGTCTGAAAGCTGCGCGCCATTCGCACCTGCTGGTCTTGCCCTGTGACGTCCCGCGCATTGACGCAGCGTTACTGCAAAGCATGCGCGAGACGGCCAATCAGAATCCTGAAAAACCTTTAATGTTGCGCCATGACGAGCACTGGGAACCCTTGCTGTGTGTGATTCCGGCAGCCCTTCGACCCGCCTTCGAAGAGGCCTGGAACGCCGGTGAGCGCAGCCCCGGCCGGGTTATGCGCATGCTCGGCGCTACTGCCCTGCAATGCCCGGACAACGACCCGCGACTGGCCAACCTGAACACCCCCGAACTGTTAAATTCCCACAACACTGTGTCAGACTGACACCATTCAAGGAACTCTCACGCCTTGTATACGTCTCAAGCTCAGTAACCAAAAGAATTCCCATTCGGAGACACACCCATGACTCAACGGACCCTCGCCACTTTCATGCTCGCACTGGGCCTTGCCACCCTCGCCGGTTGCTCGTCGCCTACAGTGATCACCTTGAATGACGGTCGCGAAATCCAGGCCGTCGACACCCCGAAATACGATGACGATTCGGGCTTCTACGAGTTCAAACAGCTGGACGGCAAAGAAACCCGCATCAACAAGGATCAGGTTCGCACCGTTAAAGAGCTGTAAGCTCTGGTCGACACCGGATACAGAAAAGCCCGCATTAATGCGGGCTTTTTCATGGGCGTTCGAAAGGTGGCTTGGGCCTCACCATTGCAGCGTAATCCGGCTCTCGAATTCGCGCTCTTCACCGTTCACCGGGTCGATAAACCGCAGACCCTGCGCCAGCAGCTTCAGCGGATTGGCGTAGTCATCCTCGACGTCTTTCAACACCTGCGGATAAAACGGATCGTTGCAGATGCTCGCCCCCAGCGCAGTCATGTGCACACGCAGTTGATGTTTCTTGCCGGTCACCGGAAACAATCCATAGCGCCACAGATCGCCATGCTTTTCCCGAACCTCCACCGCCGTTTCGGTGTTGCTGGCCCCTGCGCCTTCCTGCATGCGGAAAAACGGCTCGCCATCGACCAGACGGCTCTTGTGCACCAAAGGGAACCTCAGATCTGGCAGCGCCGGGGCGATGGCTTCATAGCGTTTGTCGATCTGCCGCGTCGGGAAGAGCGACTGATAAGCCGAACGGGTTTGCGGGTTGGCCGAGAAAATAACCAGTCCCGCCGTATGCCGGTCGATGCGGTGCAAAGGCACCAGATGGGGATTGTCCAGGCGACGAATCAGCCTGCGCAACAATGTCTGCTCAACGTACTCGCCGGCGGGTGTGACTGGCAGGAAATGCGGTTTGTCAGCCACCACCAGATGTTCGTCGGCATACAGGATCGACTCGACCACCGGGATCGGCTTTTCGTCCGGCACTTCGCGAAAATAATGAATTCGCAAGCCTTCCTTGTAAGGCAAATCCACCGAGATCGGCTGACCATCACCATCCAGAACTCGCCCCCGAGCGATGCGGTCCAGCCATTGCTCGCGATCAATCGCACGAAAATGCTCACACAGACAATCGAGTACGGTCAGCCAGGGACCCGGCGGCAGATAAAGCGTGCTCGCCTGATTCTGCGCAGCAGAGAATGTAGATGTGGACATACGGAAATCAAACCCTCAATACAGGGCGGCATTATCCAGCACGGAGGGAAACGAGCCTAGCGCAGATTGCTCAGGCCGGGATCGACTTGAGCGCTGCGGCGTCTGTGAACTCCTTGAGCCAGCGCAGGACATCGACAGCCTCCCAGCGGCCCGGGTCATACAAGGCGTAAAGCAACCCTTGATAACCGACCACATCCAGTTGTTTGTGATAACCGGCACGCTGAAACAAGGCCTCGATTTCGGCAAAGCAAGTGTTGAAATGCAGCTTGTTGAAGGGCGTCTTGCCTTCCGTGACCAGCCCGTCCAGGCGCAATTCGAGAACGGCCTCGCGCACCACGTCAACCGACATCCGGTTCACGCTGTTTTTCAACTGTTCGACATTGACCACGGTTCATCCCTCTGAAGCATTTACTGTATGAACATACAGTAACCGAACAATCCGTAAAATGCCAAGGAATGGATGGCAGCGGCGACCGGCGGGATGAATGAGAAAATACGAATTAACGCAGAAACGCCACAACTTGATCAGCGCTGAAGGGCCAGCCCAGTTCTGCCCCGGTGTCGACACGACGCAACACCGGAATCCGCAGGCTATAAGCCTCAAACCAAGATTCGTCTTCAGCGATATCGACCAGTTCAACCAGCAGGCCGTGCTCAACGAAAGGCATCAACTCGGCCTCGGCAACTTCACACAAATGGCATCCAAGGGTGCCGAACAGCTGACATTCAGGAAGCATGAGCGCTCAACCAGGAAATGAGTGGGCCTATTCTAGGCCGCAGCTGAAAACCCGTCGAGCCACCGCCGCCCAAAGGCTCCAGTCCTCCGACAAAGGTTCACAGGCAAAACCCTGACGCAAATCAGTCCACAGAAAAACCATTTGCGCGATCCTCCCGGTCTTTTTGCCTCTACGCTTGAAAAGCCTGAATCTGACATCGGAGTGTCCAGTGTTTGCCAATTTGTTGATCATCCTCGCCTCGTCCCTCGTGGTGATTGCGCTGTTTCGGCGCCTGCGGTTGCCGCCGGTTCTGGGTTATCTGTGCGTGGGATTGCTGGTCGGGCCGAGTGCCTTCGACTGGGTCAACGAAAGCGAACACCTGCCTGACGTAGCCGAACTGGGGGTGGTGTTTCTGCTGTTTTCACTCGGCCTGGAATTTTCCCTGTCGAAGATGATCGCTTTGCGCCAGGTGGTATTCCGCCTCGGCAGTCAGCAGGTACTGATCAGCACCGCACTGCTCGGTTTGTTGCTGATGCTACTGGGCATGCCGACGACGCCGGCGCTGCTGCTCGGCGCCGGGCTTTCGCTGTCATCGACGGCAATTGTGACCAAAGAACTGGGCAGCCTCGGCGAGGTGTTCAGCAGTCACGGGCAGAATGCCGTTGGCGTTTTGCTGTTTCAGGACGTTGTCGCAGTATTGCTGCTGACGTTGGTGCCAGTGTTTGCCGGGAGCAGCGCCCAAGCCTGGTACTGGGCGCTGCCGCTGACACTGGCGAAAACCGTGGTGCTGTTTGTCGGTCTGCTGCTGGCCAGTCGCTGGTTACTGCCGAGGCTGTTTCATGAAGTGGCCGCGTCACGCTCGGCTGAGTTGTTCGTGCTGTTGGCGCTGGTGATTGTGCTGCTGACCGCGTGGCTGACTCACCTGCTGGGCCTGTCCCCTGCCCTCGGTGCATTTCTGGCCGGCATGTTGCTCGGTGAAAGCCACTATCGGCATCAGATCGAGGCCGACATCCGACCGTTTCGCGACATCCTGCTCGGGGTGTTTTTCGTCAGCATCGGCATGCTCATCGACCTGCAACTGTTCGTCAGTCACAGCCTGCTGATCCTCGGGCTCACCGTCGGCTTGATGGTGATCAAGGGCATCGTCGTCGCCTTGTTGGTGAAGTGGCGCGGCAGCGACAGCGAAACGGCGTGGCGTAGCGGCCTGGCATTGGCGCAGGGGGGCGAGTTCTGCTTTGCACTGATGGCGCAAATGCAGCAACACAGCATGATGCCCGAGGCGCTGGGCAATCTTCTGCTCGCCGCGACGTTCTGTTCGATGCTGCTGACGCCACTGCTATTGCGCGCGGCGCCCCGCATCGCTACAGCACTCCACCGCAAGCCCAATCAGGAAGCACAGATCGAGGAAATCAGCGCACTCAACGCCGACCTCAATCAGCACGTGGTGATTTGTGGCTACGGCCGCGTCGGTCAATCCATCGGGCGTTTCCTGCGCAATGCCAAACAGCCTTACATCGCACTGGACAGTGATCCGGTTCGCGTACAGGAAGCCGCCAGCGGAGAAAGTGACGTGCATTATGGCGACTCATCACGCGGCGATCTGCTGACCGCCGTTGGCCTGCTGCGCGCAAAACTGCTGGTGGTCGCCGTGGATCAGAGTGATATTGCCCTGCGCATCCTCAAGGAAGCGCGCCGACTCAACGCCCACGTGCCGATCCTGGTACGCACCCGCGACGACAGCCAATGGGCCGAATTGAAAGCCGCCGGCGCCACCGAAGTGGTGCCGGAGCTGTTGGAGTCCAGCCTGATGCTCGCCTCTCACGCCTTGATCATGCTCGGTCTGCCGGCGCATCAGGTGCAGGAAAAAGTCGATCAGGTGCGCATCGACCGCTATCGCCTGCTTCACGGTTTTTATCCCGGTAGCGATGATGCTGAAACTTAGTCCTGACTCACCGCGCCGATCTTGTGCAGCGACAGGTCGGCGCCGTAATACTCTTGTTCCTGACTCAGGCGCAGCCCGTGCAGCGCCTTGATCACGCCGTATACGACAAAGCCACCGATCAACGCCACCGCGACACCGAGTGCGGTGCCGATCAACTGGCTGATCAGACTGACGCCGCCGATACCACCGAGCGCGGCCTGGCCGAAAATCCCGCAGGCAATCCCGCCCCAAACACCGCACAGGCCGTGCAGTGGCCAAACACCCAATACGTCATCGATGCGCCATTTAACCTGCGCAGCGGTAAAGCACCAGACAAACAGCGCACCGGCAATCGCGCCGGTCACCAGCGCACCGACCGGATGCATCAAGTCGGACCCGGCACAGATCGCCACCAGCCCGGCCAATGGGCCGTTGTGCAGGAAGCCCGGGTCATTGCGGCCGACGAGCAGCGCTGCCATCGTGCCGCCGACCATCGCCATCAACGAATTGACCGCCACCAGACCGCTGACGCCTTGCAGTGTTTGCGCACTCATCACGTTGAAGCCGAACCAGCCGACAATCAGAATCCACGAACCCAGGGCCAGGAAAGGAATGCTCGACGGTGCGAACGCCACCAGACGCCCGTCGCGGTAACGGCCATTACGCGGCCCCAGCAACAGCACCGCCGCCAGCGCCAGCCAACCGCCCATGGCGTGCACCACGACGGAACCGGCGAAGTCATGAAAAGCGGCACCGAACTGCGCCGTCAGCCAAGCTTGCAGACCGTAGTTGCCGTTCCAGATCATGCCTTCGAAAAACGGATAGATGAACGCGACGATCAACGCCGTGGCGCACAACTGCGGCACGAAACGCGCGCGTTCTGCGATGCCACCGGAAATAATCGCCGGGATCGCGGCAGCAAAAGTCAGCAGGAAGAAAAACTTCACCAGTCCGTAACCGTGATCGGCACTCAGCACCGCCGCCGGTTGCATAAACGTCACGCCGTAGGAGATCCAATAGCCTATAAAGAAATAGGCCAGGGTCGAGACAGCGAAATCACTGAGAATCTTCGACAGCGCATTCACCTGGTTTTTCTGGCGCACCGTACCAACTTCGAGAAAGGCGAAACCGGCATGCATTGCCAGCACCATTACCGCACCGATCAGAATGAACAAGGTATTGGAGCTGTGAACCAGGGTGTCCACAGCGCTTTGCAGATTTTCCATAAGCAGGCAGACCTAAAGGCGAAAAAGGCACCAAAGCGGTTCATGCGCACATTTCATGCACCAAGTTGCGACCGCGCAGGCACGGAGCCGACGGTCCGGCGAACTGCTTTGGCGCACGAGGTCGATGTCCTGACACGAACCGGGCTTGTTTGGGATAAGGTTTCTCATGGCGCATGCCCGGCAACCGCGCACGACCGCCGGGCAACGCACCACGACACAGCAAAAGTTGTACCAGTCATTTGTACTGAACCTTCGCGCAAGGCTCATACTCGAACGCTTCAGACGTCACTTACGGAGATCCACCATGGCCAGCATCAAGGCAAAGACTGCTCAAGAAATCCTCATGAACGACTTCCAGACTTTGGTCGCCGACACCGAACGCTTGCTCGAGCACACCGCCACCCTGGCCGGCGATCAGGCCGATGAGCTGCGCGAGCAGATTCACGACAGCCTGCTGCGCGCCCGCGAAACGCTGAAACTGACCGAAGAAACCCTGCGCGATCGGGGTCAGGCTGCAGTGACCGCCACTGAAGATTACGTGTCGGCCAACCCTTGGCAGTCCGTTGGCATCGCTGCCGGTGTCGGCTTTCTGATCGGCCTGCTGGCTACCCGGCGCTGATTATGTCGATCGGTGAATCCGGCCCGACTGCGGGCACCGCCTCTTCCACGCGACGCCTGGGCGCCGCCGTTCTGGGTCTGCTGCACAGCCATGTCGAATTATTCGGCATCGAATTGCAGGAGCAGAAATCACGAACCGTCAGCCTGTTGCTGTTCGCAGGTCTGGCTTTGGTCTTTGCCCTGTTGTTGCTGGTGGGCTTATCGACACTGGTGATGATCGTGTTCTGGGACACTTATCGTCTGGCCGCGATCATTGGCCTGTGCGTTTTCTATACCCTGGCCTCGATCTTCTGCGCACTGCGTCTCAAGGCGGCGATTTTCGATGAATCCTCGCCTTTCCACGGCACGCTCGAAGAGCTGGCCAACGACCGGGAGCGCCTGCTGCCATGAGCCTGCCTGAACTGCCACACAACAGCTCGCGTCGGGAAATGCGCAAGGCGTTGATCCGCCTGCGCATGGAAATGCATCGCCAGGAAATTCGTCATGAAGCCGGGCAAGTCCTGCAACCGCTGCATCGCATGCGCGGCATGACGCAAAACCTGCAAGGTGGTTTCGGCATCAAACACGCGCCATTGTGGGGCGTGGCTGCCGTTACGCTATTGGGCTTTATCACTGGCAAAGGCGCGAAAAGCGGCGGCGCCGGTGGCTTGAGCCGGCTGATCCGGCTCGGCACCAGCCTCGGGCCGCTGATCAAACTGGTCATGCAGAGTTCGGCCAAACGCTGAACAGATACATCTGGCTACATTCTTGCAATACCTGCGGGATGAACCTCTTTATCCGGAGGTTCAATCCCGTGCGCCTATCCGGTCGACGGGGTTCAACCAGAACAAGAACGACTAAGGAGGCCCCGTGATCGACGGGCAACCGCTCGCCTGCTTTCAACCTTTCATCGATACCGCCACGGGACGCATTGCAGGCGTCGAAGCATTGGGCCGCCTGCGCCAGGCCGACGGTCAACTGGCTTCGGTCGGGCCACTGTTTGCGGACCCGCGCACACCCGCGATTGCCCTGCGTCGCCTCGACCGGCAGATCCGCGACAACGCCTTGAGCCGCTTGCATGAAGCGCCGGCAGACTGGTTTCTCAGCCTGAACATGTCGCCGCGCTGGATCAGTCGTCTGCGCGCCGATCAGGCTCTGCCCAGCCTCAAACAATTGGCGCGCTACGGTATCGATCCGCAACGCATCGTCTTCGAGATCACCGAACTGGGCGGCAACGGTCAACGCCTGGCCGAAGTCGTCACGCGTTATCGCGAGGCGGGCGCGAGAATCGCCATCGACGACTTTGGCGCCGGCTACTCGCAACTTGATCGGGTGCTGGCGCTGCAACCGGACATTCTCAAACTCGATATGCGTCTGTTCCAGGCCGCCGCACTGGGTGGTCCGAGCAGTGATGTGGTCAAGGCTCTCGCGCAGATGGCCGAGAAGACCGGCTGCTGGATCATCGCCGAAGGCGTCGAGACCGAAGCGCAGTTGAATTTCGCCCTGGAATGCGGATCGCGCTATGTACAGGGATTCCTGTTCGCGCGGGCGCAGGAGGCGTTCTTTCCCGCCGACGCGTTTGTGCAGCACTTCGCCGAACTGCGCCAGCGCTATGTCCGGCAGAAACTCGCAGAGCGCGGGCGGCTGATGCAAATGCGCCAGCAACTCGCTGAACTGATGTCGATCCTGCAAGCCTGGGCTCAGGCGCATGCCCCCTTGAGCGCGTTGCCACAACTGGACGCCTTTCCTTGGCTGCTGCGGTTTTATCAATGCGATCGCCACGGCACGCAGCTGACGCCCAACCTCGAATGGCGGCAGCATGGCTGGTTCGCCGACAATCGTTATCTGGGGCACAACTGGTCGTGGCGCCCGTATTTCTATCATTTGCTCGCCGAAGGCTGGGAGGAGCGGCGTTTGACGCTCTCCAATACCTACCGCGATGCCACCAGCAATCAGTATTGCCTGACGGCCGGGCAGTTTTTTGACAACGGTGAGCGTTTGCTGTTGATCGACATCGACGCGGCTGGGTTGTAGTTACGCTTGCAGGGGCGTGCGCGAACCGGGAAGCTAGGGGCCAACGCCCCCAGTCACCTGACGGAGAGAATCAGCCTTGGATTGGCAAACCCTGCTCAACCGCGAGCGCCTCGGCAAGCCGCTGCACAGCCCGCAAGAACTTGGCCGCAGCCCTTTCCACAAAGACCATGACCGCATCATTTTCTCCGGTGCCTTCCGCCGCCTCGGACGCAAGACCCAGGTGCACCCGGTCACCAGCAACGATCACATTCACACGCGCCTGACCCATTCGCTGGAAGTCAGTTGCGTCGGCCGTTCACTGGGCATGCGAGTGGGCGAAACCCTGCGCAGTGCCTTGCCCGAATGGTGCGACCCGGCCGACCTCGGCATGGTCGTGCAGTCGGCGTGTCTGGCCCACGACATCGGCAATCCGCCGTTCGGCCATTCCGGTGAAGATGCTATTCGTCACTGGTTCCAGCAGGCCGCCGGACGTGGCTGGCTCGACGGCATGAGCGAAGCCGAACGCGCTGACTTTCTCAACTTCGAAGGTAACGCCCAAGGCTTTCGCGTACTGACTCAGCTGGAGTACCACCAGTTCGACGGCGGTACACGGCTGACCTACGCCACCCTCGGCACTTACCTGAAATACCCGTGGACCGCGCGCCACGCCGACTCCCTGGGCTACAAGAAACACAAATTCGGCTGCTATCAAAGTGAGCTGCCGCTGCTTGAGCAGATCGCCCACAAACTGGGCCTGCCGCAAATCGAAAACCAGCGTTGGGCGCGTCACCCGTTGGTGTATCTGATGGAGGCCGCCGACGACATCTGCTACGCGCTGATCGATCTCGAAGACGGCCTCGAAATGGAGCTGCTGGAATACGCCGAAGTCGAATCCCTGCTGCTCGGGCTGGTGGGCGACGATCTGCCGGAAACCTATCGTCAGCTCGGCCCGCAGGATTCGCGACGACGCAAACTGGCGATCCTGCGCGGCAAGGCCATCGAGCATTTGACCAACGCCGCGGCGCGGGCCTTTGTCGAGCAACAGGACGCACTCCTCGCCGGCACGCTGCACGGCGATCTGGTCGAGCACATGCACGGCCCGGCCAAGCGTTGCGTCTTGAACGCCAAGGACATCGCCCGCAAGAAAATCTTTCAGGACAAGCGCAAAACCCTGCATGAAATCGGCGCGTATACGACGCTGGAGATCCTGCTCAATTCGTTCTGCGGCGCCGCGCTGGAACAACACAACGGTCGTACGCCGTCATTCAAAAGCCGGCGCATTCTTGATCTGCTGGGCAGTAACGCACCGGATCCTCAAGGTTCGTTACACACGTCGTTTCTGCGCATGATCGATTTCATTGCCGGCATGACCGACAGCTACGCCAGCGACATGGCGCTGGAAATGACCGGCCGTTCCAGCCATTGACTCCATCGCATGCGGGCGCCCATGGTTTTGGCTACCCGCATGCAGCCCCCCAGGTCAACCCGAGAACTTTTAACGCGTCACTGACAGGGCTGAAGATCCACAATGACCACGCGGCGATTCAGCAAGTTTAAACATCTATAAAAAGCCATTTACAGCCAGTACTTGCAAATCATTCAAGTCAAACTATAAGCCTCTTCAAATTCTGCTCCTCCTTACGTCAAACCTAGTTTGAACGTAGTCCGTTTCCTTATTAGTTGTAGGATTAATCCGATAACGTGACTGGAGCCATGTCACTTCATGCGAGTGCTCATTCAACTGAGCTAAGGTGCGCGCTTTATTCGTGCTTGCATGGGATTTGATTATGAACTCCGTTTTTATTGTCGACGATCACCCGGTCATCCGTCTCGCCGTTCGAATGCTGCTGGAGCATGAAGGTTACAAGGTCGTCGGTGAAACCGATAACGGAGTCGATGCCATGCAAATGGTGCGCGAGTGCATGCCCGATCTGGTCATTCTCGATGTGAGCATTCCCAAGCTGGACGGCCTGGAGGTGCTGGCCCGCTTCAATGCCATGGGCTCGCCGTTGAAAATCCTGATTCTGACGGCGCAGTGTCCGACACTGTTCGGCATTCGCTGCATGCAATCCGGCGCATCGGGTTATGTCTGCAAACAGGAAGACCTGAGCGAACTGGTCAGTGCAATCAAAGCAGTACTTTCCGGTTACAACTATTTCCCCAGCCAGGCATTGAATCCGGTTCGTAGTGACGATATCCGTTTTGCCGAACTGGAACTGTTCAAATCCGTCAATGATCGCGAGTTGATGGTTTTGCAATTGTTCGCCCAAGGCCGCACTAACAAGGAGATCGCCAAGGGCATGTTTCTAAGTAATAAAACCGTCAGCACTTACAAAAAACGCCTGATGCAGAAACTCAAGGCCAAATCCCTTGTAGAACTTATCGAGATGGCCAAACGAAACGCACTCGTGTGAGAGCCCGCATGCCCAGCCGTTTGAAGGACTATTTAATTGCGTTGAGTGCAGGTCTTTACCTGAGCGCCAACGTGTTCGCCATGCCCGGCGGTTCACCGGACTATGCCTTGCTAAGCAGGTCGGCAAACGAGCCGGTATCGATCACGTTCGATAAGTCCCAGCGGCAATGGATGCTTGCGCGTAGCGAACTGGTTCTGGGCACTTCGGCGCCTGACTACCCGCCGTTTGACATGACGGTCAGTGGCAAGGATTACGAAGGGCTGACAGCTGACTACGCCGGACTCCTTGGCCAGGCCACCGGTCTGCCTGTCCGGGTGCAGCGCTTTCCATCCCGGGATGCGGCGATTCGGGCACTGGTCGATGGCCAGGTCGACCTGCTGGGTACCGCGAACGGGTTCGAAGCGAGCAATGCCAACCTGGCGCTGTCGACCCCCTATGCCATTGACCTGCCGGTGCTGGTCACCCGCGAAGACGAAACCCGCTCACTCACCGAAGGCCTGGCCGGGCTGCGCCTGAGCATGGTCTATCACTATTTGCCGTTACCCGAAGTCAAGGCGTTGTATCCCAAGGCGCTCATTACCTGCTACCCCTCCTACCAGAACGCGATCAACGCCGTCGCGTTTGACCAGGCCGATGTGTTTCTCGGCGATACCCTGTCGACGCATTACATGATCAACAAGGGTTACCTGAACAATGTGCGCATGGCCAATTTCGGCAAGCAGGAAGCCCAGGGGTTCAGCTTCGCCGTGCGCCGCAACAACCCACAATTGCTCGACATCGTCGACACCGTGCTCAAGGCAGTGCCTGCCAGCGAACGCGACAATATTGCCAAGCGCTGGAGCGCCGGCAGCGATCTGTTGCTCACCGACCGGAAAATGCAACTGACCCAGCGCGAAGAAGTGTGGCTCAAACAGCATCCGGTGGTCAGCGTGGTCGTCAATGAAGCGTTCGCGCCCCTGACATTCTTTGACAACGACGGCAATTTTCGCGGCATCAGTGCCGACCTGCTCGAACTGATCCGCCTGCGCACCGGCCTGCGTTTCGAGATCCGGCGCAGCCGCAACGACGCGGAAATGATCCAGCAGATAGACCACCATCAAGCCGATCTGATTGCAGCATTGTTGCCGACAGCGGAGCGCGAAAAAACCCTCAACTTCAGTCGTCCCTATCTGGAAAATTCCTACGTTCTGCTGACCCGCAAGAGTGCCGACGGCCCGACCAACCTGGGCCAGCTCAAAGGCAAACAACTGGCGATTGCCCAAGGCAATCCGATGGTCGAATACCTGCGCCGAGAGTATCCGCGCATCCAGTTGATCGAAACCGCGGATACCTTCAGCGCGGTATCGCTGCTCGCTGAAGGACATGTCGACGGCGCGGTGAACTCACTGGTGATTGCCAACTACTTCATTTCTTCGCGGATCTTCAATCAGGCATTACAAATCACCACCACCATCGGCACCGGCCAGGCTGCGTTTTCGCTGGCAACCGCCCGGGACAACACGGAACTGACGTCGATCATCAATAAGGCGTTGTTGAGCATCGCCCCCGATGAGCTGGGCGTGATCAATGGCCGCTGGCGCGGTTACTCCACGGCATCGCAGAACATCTGGCATAACTACCAGCGCCTGTTCTACCAAGTGATCGTCGGCGCTTGCCTGTTACTGCTGCTGCTTCTGGCCTGGAACGCCTATATGCGTCACCAGATCAAACAACGTCAGGCCGCCGAGCGCGCGCTGAACGACCAGTTTGAATTCATGCGTTCACTGGTCGATGGCACACCGCATCCGATTTATGTCCGCGACCGCCAAGGCCTGCTGCAAAGCTGCAATGAAAGCTACCTCGAAGCGTTCAATGCCAAACGCGAAGACGTCATCGGCAAAAGCGTCATTGAGGGCACCTTGAGCAACGCCTTCGAGGCTCAGGCTTTTCAGGCCGATTACCAACGCGTCGTCGCCGAAGGCACACCGATGGTGGTCGACCGGCCTTTGCACATCGGCAACCGACGCCTGACGATCTATCACTGGATACTGCCGTACCGTGACTCCAGCGGCGACGTGAAAGGCATCATCGGCGGTTGGATCGACATCAGCGAACGCCGTCAGTTGTTCGAAGAGTTGCGTACGGCCAAAGAACAGGCAGATGAGGCCAACCGGGCAAAAAGCACGTTTCTGGCGACCATGAGTCACGAAATCCGCACGCCAATGAATGCCGTGATCGGCATGCTTGAACTGACACTCAAACGTATGGATCAACAGCATCCGGATCGCTCATCAATCGACACGGCTTATCATTCGGCCAACGATCTGCTGGGTTTGATCGGCGATATTCTCGACATCGCACGGATCGAATCCGGGCGTCTGAGTCTTTGCCCGGAACGGGTCAATCTGGTCGATACCGTGGCGTCTGTGGCAAGAATCTTCGAAGGCCTCGCCCGGCAGAAAAACCTCACCCTGCAAGTCATCTTCAATCCACCGGACCTGGCAATCGATGTGCATCTGGACCCCCTGCGTTTCAAACAGGTGCTGTCGAATCTGGTGAGCAATGCCATCAAATTCACCGAGCAGGGGCATGTGCGGATTACCCTGGACCTCATGAACACCGAGGTGCCGGCCCGTGCCTTGATGCAACTGACCGTACAGGACACTGGCGTCGGTATCAGTGCCGAGGACCAGCAGCGCTTGTTCGAACCATTTGCCCAGGCGGAAAACAGCAGTCAACAAGGTAGAAGCGGGGCAGGCCTGGGACTGGTGATCAGTCGCAACCTCTGCGAAATGATGGGCGGGCAACTGCAATTGAACAGTCAGCCGGGCATCGGCACTCAGGTATGTATCTCCCTGGCGCTGGAAACCTTGCCGATACAGTTGAGCACAGTGAAAAGTGAAGCGGCGATCAAGACATCGCAAACGCCCCTGCGTGTGCTCGTGGTAGATGACCATCCGGCGAATCGATTGTTGATGTGTCAGCAACTGGAGTTTCTCGGACATCACTTCAGCATTGCCGAGAACGGCTGCAGTGGCCTGGCACTGTGGCGGGCGGGCCATTTCGACCTGGTGATCGTCGACTGCAACATGCCGTTGATGAATGGCTACGAATTGACTCGCGCCATTCGCCAGCATGAACTCCAGGCACGCTGCCCGCCCTGCACTGTGCTGGGCTTTACGGCCAATGCACAGCCGGAGGAAATCCAGCGTTGCAAACAGGCCGGCATGAACGATTGCCTGTTCAAGCCCTTGAGCCTGAGCCTGCTCAGCCAGTGGGTCGATGGCATCACGCCGACGTGTGCACCACCGGCCTTCAACCTGCAAAACATGAACATGCTGACCGGTGGCAACCCTGCTCAAGCCCGCCGTTTGCTGGCCGAGTTGCTCAAAAGCAGCCGTCTCGATCGTCAGGAACTGCTCGCGCTGTCGCCTGAACATGATCGCGCGGCGCTGGCGGTGGTCGCTCACAAGATCAAGGGGGCCGCGCGTATCGCTCAGGCATCACGCGTGATCGAGTGCTGCGACGCCCTTGAGCAAGCCTGCGCCGAGGCCTTGTCGACAGACGAGATCGCTCGCCGTTGCGAAGCGAGCAACCGGGCGATGCTCGATCTCGAGCACGCCTTGCAGCAGCAATTGACGGTGTCGGATCAAAGCACAATGAGCCTGCCTTAACTATGCTTGGCGCTGAGCAGTGAGTTAACCATCATGGAGAGCCCGAAATGCCCAGCCCACTGCGCCCGGAGCAACGCCGGTTTCCGCTGCATGTGCACATCAGCGTCATGTTCACCTTCCTGTTGCTGCTTACGGGAATCGTGCTGGGCCTGTTCAATTACCACCAGACCACGCAGATCATCCTCTCGAGCAGCGAAAAACTGTTCGAACGGATCGAACAGGACGTGCGCCTGGACATGGCGGCCACCTATCAGCCGATCCGCCATTTGCTGAGTTTGCTGGCGGACAACCCCGCCACTCAGGCTGCGCGCCTTGAACAACGCATGCCCCTGCTCCGCCCCTTCAGCCAGTCGCTCAGCGACAATCCCAACCTGGCGTCGCTGTACCTGGGTTATGCCAATGGCGACTTCTTCATGGTCCGTCCACTGCGCAGCGCAGCACTGAAAGCGCTGCTCAAAGCCCCTGAAGCGGCGGCGTATCAGGTCTGGAGCATCGAGCATGACCCGCAGGGCGCGATGCACTCGCAATCGCTGTTTTTCGATCAGGCACTGACCCCGATAAGCCGTCAGGACAACCCAGGCGACCGCTACGATCCGCGCAGCCGTGCCTGGTTCAACGATGCCCGTCAACAAGAGGAACAGATCACCACCGAGCCCTACGTGTTTTTCTCCACACACAATGTCGGCACGACCTTGGCCCGGCGCAGCGGCGAGAACGCCGTGATTGGCGCGGACCTGACGCTGGTCGCCCTGTCCGCCGCGCTGAGTAAACATGTCGTCACCCCCTCCACCGAGATTGCCCTGTTCGACGCCGAGGGCAACGCCGTGGCCTACCCCGACAGCGAGCGCCTGATTGTCGACGGCAGCACGGCCTCTCTGGCCAAAGCGGCGGACCTGAGTCCGGGCTTGCATACGCTGTTGTCCGGCGCAGCCAAGGGCAATCGCGTGGAAGCGGAGGGGCGCCACTGGATCGTCGCCCGCAGCAGCATTCAAGAGGGTGGCCCGAAAGGTTTGCAATTGGCGTTGCTGGTGCCGGAAGACGAGTTACTGGTCGATGCCTACCGTTTGCGCTGGCAAGGCGCGCTGATCACCCTGGCGACCCTGCTGCTATGCCTGCCGCTGGGCTGGGTGATTTCGCGGATTCTGGTCAAGCCGTTGCACGCGCTGGTCAAGGAAGCAGACGCCATCCGCAGTTTCGATTTCAATTTTCCGTTGGCACGCCGCTCGCCGGTGCTTGAAGTCGACCAGTTGAGTGTGTCGATGGCACGAATGAAAGACACCCTGGCGAGTTTCTTCCAGATCACCGACACCCTGGGCGCCGAAACCCGCTTTGCCCCCCTGCTGCACCGTGTGCTGTTTGAAACGGTGCAGATTGCTCAGGCGCAGGCAGGGCTGATCTATCTGCGTGAAAGCGACAGCAGCCGCATGGAGCCTTACGGCCTGGTGATAGATGGCACGCCACAGACCCTGGAGGCGTTCGACATCCAGGGCCACGACCTGCAGCAGAGCAACGGCCCGGCGTGGTTTAGACAATTGGTCAGCGCCAACAACGTGGTGAGCAACTTCGGCTTTGATCAGGCCGGCGACTTGCAGAAGGTCCTGCTGGCAATGCAATCGCCGCGCATCCATCTGATCGGCATCCGCCTGCACAACCGCCACGACGAAACCATCGGCCTGCTGATTCTGCTGGTGAGCGACAGCGGCACCGCAGCCGATCTGGAAAAACTGCGCCCTGATCGCATCGCTTTTTTGCAGGCTGTGTCCGGCGCGGCGGCGGTGAGCATCGAGAGCCAGCGTCTGCAAGCCCGTCAGAAACAACTTCTCGACGCCTTTATTCAATTACTCGCCGGTGCCATCGACGCCAAGAGTCCGTATACCGGCGGGCATTGTCAGCGCGTGCCGGAGCTGACACTGATGCTTGCCCAGGCCGCAGCAGCCAGTCAGGCGCCGGCCTTCAGCGCCTACCAACCGAGCGAAGATGAATGGGAAGCCCTGCACATTGCCGCGTGGCTGCACGACTGCGGCAAGGTCACGACGCCGGAATACGTGGTCGACAAGGCCACCAAACTGGAAACCATCAACGACCGCATCCACGAGATCCGCACACGTTTCGAAGTGCTCAAGCGTGATGCCTGGATCAGCTATTGGCAGGCGCGCGCCCTGGACGGCGATGAGACCGCATTGGCCGAACTGCGCGACGCCACGCTGACGGCGCTCGACGACGATTTTGCCTTTGTCGCGCGCTGCAATCTAGGCAGTGAAGCGATGGCCGAAGCAGATCTGCAGCGCCTTGATCATCTCGGCCGACGCACCTGGATGCGTACCCTTGATGACCGGCTGGGTGTGTCCTGGGAGGAGAATCGGCGTCAGTCGCGAACGCCGGCACCGAGCTTGCCGGTTAGTGAAAAGCTTCTGGCAGACAAGCCCGAGCACTTGCTCGAACGCGACCCGAACGAGTTGATTCCCGAAGACAATCCATGGGGCTTCAAGCTGGATGTGCCGCGCTACAAATACAATCGCGGCGAGCTGTATAACCTGAGCATCAGCCGCGGCACCTTGACCCGCGAAGAGCGTTACGTGATCAATCACCACATGGTGCAGACGATCATGATGCTCAGCCACCTGCCCTTCCCCGGCCACCTCGACAGCATTGCCGAGATCGCCGGCGGTCATCATGAAAAAATGGACGGCACCGGTTACCCGAAACGCCTGAAGCGTGAGGACATGAGCCTGCCGGCGCGGATGATGGCGATTGCCGATATCTTCGAGGCGCTGACCGCAGCCGATCGCCCGTACAAGAAAGCGAAAACCTTGAGTGAGGCGTTGGCGATCATGGCCACCATGTGCCGCGAAGCACACATCGATGCCCAGCTGTTTGGTTTGTTCATCAACGATGGCGTGTACATGCAGTACGCCGTGCGTTTTCTCGATCCCGCGCAGATCGACAACGTGGATCCGGCCAGCCTGCTGCACAAGGCTGGCCTGACCGCGTGATCAGCAGTCGGTCAGACGCAGGAAAATCGCCGCCAGTTGCTCGATACCGGCCTGATCCTGCGCACCGAAACGCGCCAGTTTCGGGCTGTCGAGGTCAAGTACACCGATCAGGCGACCGTCCTTGACCAGCGGCACGACCAGTTCACTGTTCGACGCGCTGTCGCAGGCGATATGCCCCGGGAACGCGTGCACATCTTCAACGCGCTGGGTTTGCCGAGTCGCTGCCGCCGCGCCACACACGCCACGACCGAACGGAATGCGTACGCAAGCGATCTGCCCCTGAAACGGGCCGAGCACCAGCTCTTCGTTACGGTTGAGGTAAAAACCCGCCCAGTTCAGATCATCGAGCTGGTTGAACAGGAACGCCGAAAACTGCGCGGCGTTGGCGATGAAATCGCGCTCGTCCGCCAGCAGCGATTCCAGTTGTGCGGCCAACATGCCATAGCCTTCGAGGCCTTGGCCGCTTTGTTGCAAATCAATCATGCCTTGTGCTCCAACAATTTCAGTCCCACCCAGTAACGGGCGAATTGGTAAGCGCAACGTCCATTGCGATTTCCGCGGCCGGTGGCCCAACGCACGGCAAGGATGTCCAGTTCTTCGTCGCGCTGCCAGCTCAGGCCGGCCTTGGCCGCCAACTGGCCGATCCAGTGCTCGACGACGTTGAGGAAGTGTTCTTGAGTAAACGGGTAGAACGACAGCCACAGACCGAAACGGTCCGACAGCGCGATCTTGTCTTCCACGGCTTCGCTGGGGTGCAGTTCGCCGTCGACGCGTTTCCAGTTTTCGTTGTCGCTTTCCTTCTCCGGCACCAGATGGCGACGGTTGGAAGTGGCGTACAGCAAGACGTTGTCCGGGGCCTGCTCAAGCGAACCATCGAGCACGCTTTTGAGCACGCGATAATCGCCTTCACCGGATTCGAACGACAAGTCATCGCAAAACAACACGAAACGTTGCGGCAGTTTGCCGATCTGCTCGACCACCCGTGGCAGATCCGCCAGATGATCGCGCTCGATCTCGATCAAGCGCAGACCCGCGGCGGCGTGTTCCGCCAGCAAGGCCCGCACCAGCGACGACTTGCCAGTGCCGCGCGAGCCCCACAGCAGCGCATGGTTGGCCGGCATGCCATCGAGAAATTGCTGGGTGTTGCGCCCCAGTTGTTCGAGCTGACGGTCAACACCGATCAGGTCGGACAGGCGCATGTCGAGGCTGACTTCCAGCGGCAACAAGTAGCCGCTGCGCCCATCGCGCTGCCAGCGCGCCGCCAGACAAGTGCCCCAGTCGATCACCGGCCGTGGTGCCGGCAACAACGGTTCGATCCGCGCCAGAACCGACTCGGCGCGTTCAAGAAAAGCATTCAATCGGGAATCCACGTCTTCTCCTCGGGCACATTCACAGTGATGATGACGATCCAGCGACGACACACAGATAAAAATCACCCTACCAAGCCTTGTTACAAGGCGATTCGGGAACCTC
The DNA here is from genome assembly GCF_900187605.1 of Pseudomonas sp. Irchel 3H7. Classification (GTDB taxonomy): domain Bacteria; phylum Pseudomonadota; class Gammaproteobacteria; order Pseudomonadales; family Pseudomonadaceae; genus Aquipseudomonas. Next base: position 320,493 of record NZ_FYEA01000006.1, on the reverse strand, counting down.
GGTATCCATACATGATCGACTATGCTTGAGCAGCGAAGGGAAACGGAAGTGGTTCAACACCCCATGGATATCAAATTCACCCACCGGCTGTCATACAAGCAAGCCAGGCTTACTGTGCTGGTCGGGTTCATTCTGGGCACGCTGCTCAGCCTGCTGCAAATCGGCATCGATTATGCCAGTGAAGACGCCTCCATCAACCGTGAAATCCTGTCTTTGCTGGAAATCAGCCATAACCCGGCCTCACGGATTGCCTACAACATCGACGCCGAACTGGCGCAGGAACTGACCCTGGGCCTGTTGCGCTCACCGGCGATCATTTCTGCACAACTGATCGACAACAACAATACCGTGCTGGCCAGCGTCAAACGCCCGGAACTGCAAAGCGGCTACCGGGTGATCAGCGACTTCCTGTTTGGCGCCAAGCGCCAGTTCGAGGATCGTCTGTATCTGGATCACCTGCCCAACGAATCGCTGGGGGTCTTGAGCCTCGAGGTCGACACCTATGCCTTCGGCAGCCGTTTTCTGCGCCGGGCCGAGGTGACCCTGCTCAATGGGTTCGCGCGCAGCCTGATTCTCACCGGTATCCTGCTGGCGCTGTTCTACGTGATGCTGACCAAACCGCTGGTGCGGGTGATCCGCGAACTCAGTGGGCGCGACCCGCGCAGCGCCGAGCCGACTACGCTGGAATGTCCGTCCGGCCACGGTAACGATGAAATCGGCGTGCTGGTCAAAGTCGCCAATCAGCAATTCGAGAACATTGCCACCGAGATTCAACAGCGGCGCAACGCCGAAAACCGCCTGACCGACTACCTCGGGCAACTGGAAAACATCGTCTCGGCGCGCACCGCCGAACTCAAGGCGATCAACGCGCGGCTCAGCCAGTCCAATCAGGAACTCGAAGTCGCCCGCAGCACCGCCCTGGAAATGGCCGAAGCCCGCTCGGCATTCCTCGCCAACATGAGCCACGAGATCCGCACGCCACTCAACGGCCTGCTGGGGATGATTGCGCTGTCACTCGACGGCCCGTTGAATGCCGAGCAACAGCAACAGCTGTCGATCGCCCACGATTCGGGCAAGGTGCTGGTCGAGTTGCTCAACGATATCCTCGACCTGTCGAAATTCGATGCCGGGCAACTGGAGCTTGAGCACATCCCGTTCGATCTTGGCTCGTTGATCGAAGATACCGCCAACCTGCTATCGCAGAACGCGGCGCCAAGCGTCGAGCTGACCTGCCTGATCGATCCGCACTTCCCGGCGCTGGTGCTGGGCGATCCGACCCGCGTGCGGCAGATCGTCAGCAACCTGCTGTCCAACGCCCTGAAATTCACCCGTTTCGGCAGGGTAGACGTGCGCTTGTCGACCTACCAGGATGGCGTGCGCATCGAGGTCTGCGACACCGGCATCGGTATCGCCCAGGACGCGCAGCTGAAAATCTTCCAGCCGTTCACGCAGGCAGGCGCCGGCATCACTCGACAGTACGGCGGCACCGGGCTGGGACTGGCGCTGACCTACAACCTCTGCGAAGCGATGCAGGGGCGCCTGACCATCAGCTCCGAGACCGGTTTTGGCAGTCAGTTCTGTGCCGAGTTGCCTCTGCCGTGTCATACCCGAGCGTTGGTCCCGGCACCTCTGCATGGAAAAGTGCTCGCCATCACTGCGGCCAGCAGCGGTCTGGCGGAACTGTTGCAGAGCCTGCTGCCGGTCTGGGGGCTTGCGTATGAGCAGCGCACCATTGATGACTCACTGTTGGGCCTGACCCCGGACGTGGTGATTACCGATTGCCCTGAGTGCCTTTTCGGCTTGCGCCCGACGCTCGTTGCGCCGATTTTGCTGGTGACCGCCTACGGCAGCTTTCTGCCGAGCGAAGAAGCGGCTGCGCTCGCGCCTCTGCAACAACAGGCACGACCGTTGGCGCGCAACGCGCTTTACCAGAACCTGCGCCGCACCCTGCAACCGGACGTCGTTGCCATTAACGATGCGCAGCTCGAAACCGCTCCCTCGGTGCGGCGCGGGCGGGTGTTGCTGGTCGAAGACAACCCGGTCAATCAGTTGGTGGCCAAAGGCATGCTCGGCAAACTGGGCTGCGAGGTCATCGTCGCTGCCCATGGTGCCGAAGCGCTCGATCAGTTGGAGTATCACGAATTCGATCTGGTGCTGATGGACTGCAACATGCCGGTGATGGACGGCTACGAAGCCAGCCGGCAGATCCGTCAAAGCGGGCGCTGGCCGCACCTGCCTATCGTCGCCCTGACTGCCAACGCCATGTCCGAGGAACGCGAGCGCTGCCGTGCGGCCGGTATGAGCGACTATCTGGCCAAGCCGTTCCGCCGTGAAGAACTCGCGGCCCTGCTCGATCAGTGGATCCCGACTACGACAGCGCTTTGATCTGCCCCAACAAGTGATCGAGGCCGTCACGCAGGTCGTTGAGGCGGTCCAGATCGACCCCGCTGTCGCACAGCAACCGGGCCTTGAGCGGCCCGACCTGTTCGCGCAACGCTTGGCCGGCCGGTGTCAGGCTCAGGTGGACTTCCCGTTCATCACGCGTGGAACGCTGGCGCTGCACCCACTGCAACTGCTCCAGACGCTTGAGCAACGGCGTCAGCGTGCCCGAGTCCAGTGCCAGGCGCTCGCCCAAGGCCTTGACGGTCGGTTGCTCCGGCGCGGCGTCCTGCCATTCCCACAACACCAGCATCGCCAGATATTGCGGGTAGGTCAGACCGAGCTGATCGAGCATCGGCTTGTAGGCACGAATTACCGCTCGGGAGGCGGCGTACAACTTGAAGCACAACTGGCTGTCGAGCTTCAGCGAATCGACCGGCAGGCTGTTCATTTGAGCAGGGCTTCGATCTCGCCGCTCAGCTCCTGCGGCTTGGTGGTCGGGGCAAAACGCTTGACCAGTTTTCCGTCCTTGCCAATCAGGAACTTGGTGAAGTTCCACTTGATGCCCTGGGAGCCAAGCAGACCCGGCGCGCGTTTTTTCAGTTGCACGAATAGCGGATGCGCGTCGGCACCGTTAACGTCGATTTTCTTGAACAGAGGGAAGCTGACACCGAAGTTCAGCTCACAGAATTCACTGATCGCCCCTTCGTTGCCTGGCTCCTGCTTGCCGAACTGATTGCACGGGAAGCCCAAAACCACCAGCCCCTGATCCTTGTAGGTCTGCCACAGCTCTTCGAGGCCTTTGTACTGTGGGGTGAAACCGCATTTGCTCGCAGTGTTGACCACTAAAACCGCTTTGCCGGCGAAATCGGCCAAGGTCTTTTGCTCACCCTTGATGGTGGTGCACGGGATGTTCAGCAGGTTGTCGCTCATGGCACTGGGCTCCGCAGACAGTCAGGAAAGGCCAAACATAGCGAGCAATTAAATTGTGTGCAATTTAATTATCGAATAACAAGGCGACCCGAAGGTCGCCTTCAATCGTTTAAGCGCGCGGTTCGAGGTTCAGACACACCGAGTTGATGCAATACCGCAGGCCGGTCGGCGGCGGGCCGTCGGGAAACACATGACCCAGATGCGCATCGCAGCGCGCGCACTTCACTTCCGTGCGGATCATGCCGTGCGTGGTATCACGGATTTCGGTCATCGCGCTTTCGCCAATCGGCGCGTAGAAGCTCGGCCAGCCGCAGCCGGAATCGAATTTGGTCTTGGAGTCGAACAACGGCTCGTTGCAGCAAACGCAGTGATAAACGCCGTCGGTTTTGGTCGCGTTGTATTTGCCGGAGAACGGTCGCTCAGTGGCACTGAGGCGGCAAACCTCGTACTGCTGCGGGTCGAGCATGGCTTTCCATTCTTCCAGGGTTTTTTCCAACTTTTCCATCATCACACCTCAGCGGCTGAAAAAGCCCGATCTGTACCTTTTCCACGGATCGGGCGGCACGTATGATTGCGCCTCGTCACGCACCAGTCTGGCAGCCAGACCGGGCGCATTCAAACGGATTATGGGAGCCACGGCTCAAGACGTCCGCCTGTGTGAAAACACAGGAATCCCAGCACGGTTGTCCATCCACCGCCTGGATCGTTCATTTTCGGGATCACATCGCCATGCAGTTCAGCAAATCGAACAAGCTCGCCAACGTCTGCTACGACATTCGCGGCCCGGTGCTCAAGCACGCCAAACGACTGGAAGAGGAAGGCCAGCGCATCCTCAAGCTGAACATCGGCAACCCGGCGCCGTTTGGTTTCGAAGCGCCGGACGAAATCCTTCAGGATGTGATCCGCAACCTGCCGACCGCGCAAGGCTACAGCGACTCCAAAGGCTTGTTCAGCGCGCGTAAAGCGGTGATGCAGTACTACCAGCAGAAAAATGTCGAAGGTGTCGGCATCGAAGACATCTACCTGGGCAACGGCGTGTCCGAGCTGATCGTCATGTCGCTGCAGGCGCTGCTCAACAATGGCGACGAAGTGCTGGTGCCGGCCCCGGACTATCCGCTGTGGACCGCCGCCGTCAGCCTCGCCGGTGGCAATGCCGTGCATTATCTGTGTGACGAGGGCGCCGACTGGTTCCCGGATCTGGCCGACATCAAGGCCAAGATCACCCCGAACACCAAAGCCATGGTGATCATCAACCCGAACAACCCGACCGGCGCGGTGTATTCGAAGGAAGTGTTGCTGGGCATGCTGGAAATCGCCCGTGCGCACAACCTGGTGGTGTTCTCCGACGAGATCTACGACAAGATTCTGTACGACGATGCCGTGCACATCTGCACCGCGTCGCTGGCCCCGGACCTGCTCTGCCTGACCTTCAACGGTCTGTCGAAGTCGTACCGTGTGGCGGGTTTCCGTTCCGGCTGGATCGCGATCTCCGGGCCGAAGCACAACGCGCAGAGCTACATCGAAGGCATCGATATGCTGGCCAACATGCGCCTGTGCGCCAACGTGCCGAGCCAGCATGCGATCCAGACCGCACTGGGCGGCTATCAGAGCATCAATGATCTGGTGCTGCCGCAGGGTCGTCTGCTGGAGCAGCGCAACCGCACCTGGGAATTGCTCAACGACATTCCCGGCGTGAGCTGCGTCAAGCCGATGGGTGCGCTGTACGCGTTCCCGAAAATCGATCCGAAGGTCTGCCCGATCCACAACGACGAAAAATTCGTCCTCGACCTGCTGCTCTCCGAGAAGCTGCTGGTGGTACAGGGCACGGCGTTCAACTGGCCGTGGCCGGATCACTTCCGCGTCGTCACGCTGCCTCGCGTCGATGATCTGGAAATGGCCATCGGCCGCATCGGCAACTTCCTCAAGTCTTACCGCCAGTAACTGGCCAGCAGTGCGCAACGGCCAAACGTTGCGCACTGTCTGATTCAGCAACACTTCTGCGTTCCACCTCCGCGCACGCCTTCTACACTTGCGATTCATACCGTTTACCTGCGTCCGGCGTAATGGCGACGGGTCGCGGCTGGCCGTCATCCCTATCAGTTTCTGTCGTGGGAAATGTGCCGAGCACCGAAGAATCTGCTGTAGGACACAGTTTGAAATAGTCACTCAGTTGAATAGCCCGGTGCAGCACCTTATATACCCCGCAGTACGCTACATCTTTAGCTTGAGGAGATTTCTACAACCATGATGCGCATCCTGCTGTTTTTGGCCACTAACCTGGCGGTCGTGCTGATAGCCAGCATCACCCTGAGCCTGTTCGGCTTCAACGGGTTCATGGCGGCCAACGGGGTTGATCTCGACCTTAGTCAGCTGCTGGTTTTCTGTGCAGTCTTTGGTTTCGCCGGCTCGCTGTTCTCGCTGTTCATCTCCAAGTGGATGGCGAAGATGAGCACCGGTACCCAGATCATCAGCCAGCCACGTACCCGGCATGAGCAATGGCTGCTGCAAACCGTTGAGCAACTGTCCCGCGAAGCCGGGATCAAGATGCCCGAAGTCGGTATTTTCCCGGCCTACGAAGCAAACGCCTTCGCCACTGGCTGGAACAAGAACGACGCGCTGGTCGCGGTCAGCCAGGGCTTGCTCGAGCGCTTCTCACCCGATGAAGTGAAAGCCGTACTGGCCCACGAAATCGGTCACGTGGCAAACGGCGACATGGTCACGCTGGCGCTGATCCAGGGCGTGGTGAACACCTTCGTGATGTTCTTTGCGCGGATCATCGGCAATTTCGTCGACAAGGTGATCTTCAAGAACGAAGAAGGCCAGGGCATCGCCTACTACGTGGCGACCATCTTCGCCGAACTGGTACTGGGCATTCTCGCCAGTGCGATCGTCATGTGGTTCTCGCGCAAGCGCGAATTCCGTGCCGACGAGGCCGGCGCACGTCTGGCCGGCACCAGCGCAATGATCGGCGCACTGCAACGCCTGCGCGCCGAACAGGGCCTGCCGGTGCACATGCCGGACACCCTGAACGCCTTTGGCATCAACGGTGGCATCAAACAGGGCTTTGCCCGCATGTTCATGAGCCACCCGCCGCTGGAAGAGCGTATTGACGCGCTGCGTCGTCGCGGTTGATCTGACCGGTAACAATGAAAAGGCCCGCAGTGATGCGGGCCTTTTTTGTTGCCATGATTAGTTCGCGGTTGCTGATGGCCCTATCGCTGGCAAGCCAGCTCCCACAGTGGGCTGTGGCGTTTTGAAGATAGAGAGAACACGATTGAACCCTGTGGGAGCTGGCTTGCCAGCGATGAGGCCAGTACTACCCCTAAAGAGCTATAGGCCAGAAACGCGGTAAACCCGCTCCTCAAGTCGCGTCACGCCCGCCTGCAGGAACTTCCAGCTCTCGCCCAGCACATCCTGCTCCTCGAGCACTTGCACCTGCCAGGCATCCCCCAGCAACCGCTGCACCTCATCATCCCCCACCGCAAACGGCGGCCCCGGCATCTGCGCCTGATCGTAATCCAGCGTGATCAGCAACCCTTGTACACCTTGCGGGAGAATCCGCTGAAGATGCGCCGCATAACGCTCACGCATCGGCGCGGGCAAGGCAATCAGCGCGGCACGGTCGTATATCGCCGCGCAATCGGCCACATCACTCGCTGTCAGCGCAAAAAAGTCCCCGCACCACAACTCGATGGCGTCACCCCGATAGACCTTGAACGCGCCCTTCTCGCTGATCTGCGGCTGCACCTGATGTTCACTGAAAAAGTCCTCGATAGCCTTTTCCGACAATTCGATCCCGAGCACCTGATGACCGCGCCCTGCCAGCCACGCCAGATCCAGACTTTTCCCACACAAAGGCACGAGCACTCGCGCCGTTTCAGGTGCCGCCCAGTGCCGCTGCAGATACGGGTTCACCTCGGGCAGATGGAAACCGATCTGGCCCGAAGCCCACTTCTTGTGCCAAAACTCAGGCTGCATGCGTCACTCCCAATAATTCGATTAAAAAGCATCAAAACTTATATTAGATTTAGATCAATGATCTGACTGAAGATGTGGCCATCTTAACGCTCAGGAACCCATCATGTTTCCCAGCCTGTTTATTTCCCACGGTTCACCCATGCTCGCGCTGGAACCCGGCGCCAGTGGCCCGGCGCTGGCGCGTCTCGCAGCCGAATTACCGAAACCCAAAGCCATCGTGATTGTTTCTGCGCATTGGGAAAGCCACGAGTTGCTGGTCAGCAGTAACGCGCAACCGGAAACCTGGCACGACTTCGGCGGCTTTCCGCGTGCATTGTTTGAAGTGCAGTACCCGGCGCCGGGCAATCCGCAACTGGCTGCCGAAGTGGCTGATTTGCTGACAGCCAACAACCTGACTGCCCGCCTCGACCCACAACGTCCATTCGATCATGGTGTTTGGGTGCCGTTGTCGCTGATGTACCCGCAGGCGGATATTCCAGTGGTGCAGGTTTCGCTGCCGAGTCGCGCGGGCCCGGCGCTGCAAACCCGGGTCGGCCGAGCGCTGGCGAGTCTGCGTGATCAGGGCATTCTGCTGATCGGCTCCGGCAGCATCACCCACAACCTGCGCGAACTGGACTGGCACGCTGGCCCGGAAAGTGTCGAGCCGTGGGCGCGGGATTTCCGTGACTGGGTGATCGAGAAGTTGGCGGCGGACGATGAGGCGGCGCTGCATGATTACCGCCAGCAGGCGCCGAATGCAGTGCGTAGCCATCCGAGTGATGAGCATTTGTTGCCGCTGTATTTTGCCCGGGGTGCGGGCGGTGAGTTCAGTGTGGCGCACAAGGGCTTCACGATGGGTGCGTTAGGGATGGACATCTATCGCTTTGGTTAAAAGCAAAAGATCGCAGCCTTCGGCAGCTCCTGCATTTGGAATGCGTTCCCTCTGTAGGAGCTGCCGAAGGCTGCGATCTTTTGATCTTTCAGGCAGACAAAAAAATCCCCGAACCAGTCGGGGATTTTTTATGTTCGATCAATCAGCCCAAGGGCGGATCAATCTTCGCGGTAGCGACGCAGTTTCAGCTGCTTACCGGCAACGCGAGTGTCCTTCAGTTTGGTCAGGAGTTTGTCCAGACCATCTTCCGGCAACTCGACGAGGCTGAAGCTGTCACGCACCTGGATGCGACCGATCGCTTCACGGGCCAGACCGCCTTCGTTGAGGATGGCGCCCAGCAGGTTTTTCGCAGCGATACCATCACGCGCACCCAGCGCGGTACGGCAACGAGCACGGCCTTCGCCCAAAGGCATTGGCGCGCGACGCTCGCGGTCACCACGATCAGGACGATCACCGGTGCGCTCAGGACGGTCGCCACGCGGTGCGTTGTTCGGCACCAGTGGACGTTCCTTCTCGATCGCAGCCAGGTTCAGCGCTTGACCGTTGGTGGCTTTGCGCAGCAGCGCAGCAGCCAGAGCACGCGGAGTGCAGCCGATGTCTGCAGTCAGACGATCGAGCAGATCACCGTGAGTCGATTCGGCATCAGCGACCAGCGGCGACAGGCTGTTGGTCAGTTTCTTGATGCGTGCATCGAGAACAGCTTGAGCGTCCGGCAGGCGAACTTCGGCAACTTTCTGACCGGTTACACGCTCGATCACTTGCAGCATGCGGCGCTCACGTGGAGTCACCAGCAGCAGTGCACGACCTTCGCGACCGGCACGGCCGGTACGGCCGATACGGTGAACGTAGGACTCTGGGTCGTACGGCATGTCAACGTTGAACACGTGAGTGATGCGCGGAACGTCCAGACCACGAGCAGCAACGTCGGTCGCAACAACGATGTCCAGACGGCCATCTTTCAGCGAGTCGATGACGCGCTCACGCTGGTTCTGGGCGATGTCACCGTTCAGCGCCGCGGCTTTGTAGCCTTTGGCGTCGAGGGCGCTGGCCAGATCCAGGGTCGCTTGCTTGGTGCGCACGAACATGATCAGTGCGTCGAAGTCTTCCACTTCCAGCAAGCTGAGAACGGCCGAAGTCTTCTGGTCAGCGTGAACCAACAGGTGAGCCTGTTCGATCGCGGTAACGGTCTGGGTCTTGGTCTGGATCTTCACGTGTTGCGGATCGCGCAGATGGCGTTCGGCAATGGCGCGGATCGACTGCGGCAGGGTAGCCGAGAACAATACGGTCTGACGGGTAGGTGGCAGAGCCTTGAAGATGACTTCCAGGTCATCCATGAAGCCCAGTTTCAACATTTCGTCAGCTTCGTCGAGAACCAGGTGGTTCACGGTCGACAGCACTTTTTCGTCGCGACGCAGGTGGTCGCACAGACGGCCCGGAGTGGCGACAACGATCTGTGCACCATTACGGATTGCTTTCAGTTGCGGGCCCATCGGCGCGCCGCCGTAAACGGCCACAACAGTAACGCCCGGCATTTGCTTGGCGTAAGTTTCGAAAGCGGTTGCTACTTGCAGCGCCAACTCACGAGTTGGCGCCAGGATCAGGGCTTGCGGTTCGCGCTTGGCAGGATCGATGCGGTGCAGGATAGGCAGTGCGAACGCGGCGGTTTTACCGGTACCGGTTTGCGCCTGGCCAATCATGTCCTGGCCGGCCATGATGATCGGGATCGATTGCTGCTGAATCGCCGAAGGCTCTTCGTAGCCAGTCGCTGCGACGGCTGCAAGAATATTCGGGTTAAGATTAAAAGCGGCGAATCCGCCGGTTTCCTGGGTCATGGGTCTGCCTCTAAGTGCATCCGCAAAGACCCATGCTCCAAAGCTGCGCATGCCGTGTTGAGACTCAAGAGTCGCCCTGGCAGCTTTGTCGGCGGGGATTTGCGAAAACGAATGAATGAAAAAAAGAATCGTCCGGGAAGAGCCCGCAATGCGGACGTGCAGCCGAAGCTGACTTCGGGAAATTGCGCTACCTAAACGCGGCCCGGTTAAAGGCCGGCGCGCACTATACCGGATTTTGCCCAAAAAGGGAGCTTTTTTTATCGTCAAAATACCTGTGTCACCGCTGTGTAACGGGGTTTTGCGGATAATCGCACCAAGGTCTATTTTTCAAAGGCCCGGCCCTGCTGGCGATGACGCTTAAACGATTCATCGATGTGCGGCATACCGTCGCTGCAACCCCCCTTCCCGCCCGAGGATTTCGCCATGAATCAGCCCTGCCCCGGCCGCGTCAGCCGTGAACGCCGTGGTCACGTCCACCTGATCGGCCTTGATCGAGCGGCCAAGCGCAATGCTTTCGACCTCGACCTGCTCAATGACCTGAGCCTGGCCTATGGCGAGTTCGAGGCCGACAGCGAGGCGCGGGTAGCGGTGGTGTTTGGACATGGCGAACACTTTACCGCTGGTCTGGATCTGGTGAATGCCAGCTCGGCTTTGGCCGAAGGTTGGCAGGTTCCGACCGGCGGTTGCGATCCGTGGGGTGTTTTCGTCGGGCCTCGGGTGAGCAAACCGGTGATTGTCGCCGCGCAAGGCTATTGCCTGACCATTGGAATCGAGTTGATGCTGGCCGCCGACATTAACCTGTGCGCGAGCAATACCCGTTTCGCGCAAATGGAAGTGCAGCGTGGGATTTTTCCTTTTGGTGGCGCGACTTTACGTTTTCCCCAGATGGCCGGCTGGGGGAATGCGATGCGCTGGTTGCTGACCGGGGATGAGTTCGATGCGCACGATGCGTTGCATTTGGGGTTGGTGCAGGAAGTGATGGCCAGTGAAGACCTGTTGCCGCGGGCGATTGAGTTGGCTGAGCGGATTGCCCGACAGGCGCCGTTGGGGGTGCAGGCGACGTTGCTGTCGGCGCGCCAGGCGCGGTATGAGGGTGAGACGGCGGCAGCGCAAGGGTTGCCGGCGCTGGTGAAGAAGTTGCTGGCCAGTGAGGATGCCAGGGAGGGGGTGCGCTCATTGGTGGAGCGGCGACCTGGCATGTTCAAGGGGATCTGAGAATTATGTCGCCTGTCAGGGCGCCATCGCTGGCAAGCCAGCTCCCACAGTGACCGAGTCGTTCACACATTTTGCGTACGGCGAGAACCCTGTGGGAGCTGACTTGCCAGCGATGGGGCCAGCACTGACGCCTCAGGTGGCCGGGCGAATACTGTTGATCAACGACTGCAACGAATACCCCAACTTCGGCGCCAGGGCTGCAGCCCGCGCAGTCAGCGCCTGCAGGTCCAGCTCCTGATCGAGATCCGCCGGCACAATCAGAATCACATTGCCTTCCTTCACCGGCAGCTCCCAGTAATGCCGGTGATAGAGCCCACGCAACAACGCCGCGCCCAGCGGCTTGCCGTCATCGGTGGCCCACTGATTGATCACCAGCCAGCCGCCCGGATTCAAACGCTTCTGACAGTCGCCAAGAAAACTCCAGGCCAGATGCCCGACGCCCGGCCCGACATCGGTGTACAGGTCGACGAAAACCAGATCCGCAGGCTCGGCGGTCGGCAGCAGTTCCAGCGCATCGCCAACGCGGATATACAAACGTGGATCATCATCCAGCCCAAGGTATTCGATCGCCAGACGCGGCACATCCGGGCGCAACTCGATGGCTTCGACATCTTCCAGCGGCAGAAACTTGAGGCAGGCCTGGGTCAGCGTCCCGGCACCGAGCCCGAGAAACAGCGCACTCTCCGGCTGCTCATGGCACAACGCGCCGATCAGCATCGCGCGGGTGTAATCGTATTCCAGCCAGCTCGGGTCTGCGGTGAACACGCAGCTCTGCTCGATCGCATCGCCGAACTCGAGAAAGCGGTAATCGGCCACTTCCAGCACGCGAATCACGCCGAACTCATCCTGTACTTCGGCGAGCAGATGCTCGACGCGCTCCTCAGTCATTTCGTCTCCTGATGGTCACCGGGCGCGGTGACGCGATGGCACCGCTGTGGGGCCGTGGCAAAGCGGCGATTGTCGGCGATGGGGCGGGAGCAGGTCACGCACTAATTGCTGCTACCATGGGCTTCCCGTGCGTAGAACCAATTAGAGACCGTGATGAGCCAACCGTGGAGCCCTGACAGCTGGCGCGCCCTGCCGATCCAGCAACAACCGCAATACCCCGACGCCGCGCACTTGCGCCAGGTCGAGCAAACCCTGGCCAGTTATCCGCCGCTGGTGTTTGCCGGTGAAGCGCGCGAACTGCGCCGGCAGTTTGCCGAAGTCACCCAGGGCCGGGCCTTCCTGTTGCAGGGCGGCGATTGTGCGGAAAGCTTTGCCGAGTTCTCCGCGGCGAAGATTCGCGACACCTTTAAAGTGTTGCTGCAAATGGCGATCGTCATGACCTTCGCCGCCGGTTGCCCAGTGGTCAAGGTCGGGCGCATGGCCGGTCAGTTCGCCAAGCCGCGCTCGGCCAACGACGAGACCATCGACGGTGTGACCCTGCCGGCTTATCGCGGCGACATCGTCAACGGCATCGGTTTCGACGAGAAAAGCCGCGTACCGGATCCGGAACGTCTGCTGCAGTCTTATCACCAGTCCACCGCGACGCTGAACCTGCTGCGCGCGTTCGCGCAGGGCGGTTTTGCCGACCTGCATCAGGTGCACAAGTGGAATCTCGATTTCATCGCCAACTCGGCGCTGGCCGAGAAGTACAGCCATTTGGCCGACCGCATCGATGAAACCCTGGCATTCATGCGCGCCTGCGGCATGGACAGCTCGCCGCAACTGCGCGAAACCAGTTTCTTCACCGCCCACGAAGCGCTGCTGCTGAACTACGAAGAAGCCTTCGTGCGTCGCGACAGCCTGACCAACGATTACTACGATTGCTCGGCGCACATGCTGTGGATCGGCGACCGCACCCGCCAACTCGACGGCGCTCACGTCGAATTCCTCCGTGGCGTGAACAACCCGATCGGCGTGAAGGTCGGCCCGAGCATGAACCCGGATGATCTGATCCGTCTGATCGACGTGCTCAACCCGGATAACGATCCAGGTCGTCTGAACCTGATCGCACGGATGGGTGCGAACAAGGTTGGCGATCACCTGCCGGCGCTGATCCGCGCGGTGCAGCGTGAAGGCAAGCAGGTGCTGTGGAGTTCCGATCCGATGCACGGCAACACCATCAAGGCCAGCAGCGGCTACAAGACCCGCGACTTTGCGCAGATCCTCGGTGAAGTCAAACAGTTCTTCCAGGTGCACGAAGCGGAAGGCAGTTATGCCGGCGGCATTCACATCGAGATGACCGGGCAGAATGTCACTGAGTGCATTGGTGGCGCGCGGCCGATCACTGAAGACGGATTGTCGGACCGCTATCACACCCATTGTGATCCGCGGATGAATGCTGATCAGTCGCTGGAGTTGGCGTTTTTGATTGCCGAGACGCTGAAGCAGGTTCGCCGCTAAGATTCGACATCTTTATCGCTTTAACTGGCCTCATCGCTGGCAAGCCAGGCTCCCACAGTGATCGCGTCGTTCACAAAATATATGTACGACGCGGACACTGTGGGAGTCTGGCTTGCCAGCGATGGCGTAAGGTCAGTCGCACCCAATCTGTGCCAATGCCACCCGCAACCGCGCCGCACTCTCACGCTGACAATTGAGCTGCACCCGTTCCAGCCCCAACCAATCCGCCATCTGCCGCAAGTTCACCGCCAGCGCCAGCATCCCCTCCTCATCCAGCCCCGGCTCTTCCTCGTGCACCGCATGCACCGCCAACTGCCCCGCCGCCCGCTCGGCGCGTAAATCCACCCGCGCAGCAATCCTCTCGTTGTGCAAAAACGGCAACACGTAATATCCGTAAACCCGCTTGTCCTGCGGCGTATAAATCTCCAGTCGATAACGGAAATCGAACAAGCGCTCAGTGCGGCTGCGCTCCCAGATCAACGAATCAAAAGGCGACAATAGCGCGCTGGCCACAACCTTGCGCGGGACTTTCGGCTCCGGCAGGCAATAGGCGACCTGCCGCCAACCGGCGACTTCGCACATCTGCAGTTGCCCGGCCTCGACCAGTTCCGCCAGACGTGGACGGGCATCCGCCGGGTTCAGCCGAAAGTAATCGCGCAAGTCTTTTTCGCTGCCGACGCCCAAGGCCTGTGCCGCGTGCAGCAGCAATCCCCGTTGCGCCTCCGCCTCGCCAGGTAAGGCTTGCTGGAGGATCGAAGAAGGAATGACGCGCTCCGGTAAATCATACAAACGCTCAAAACCGCGGCGGCCCGCCACTGTCACTTCACCGGCAGCAAACAACCATTCCAGCGCATGTTTTTCTGCGCTCCAGTCCCACCACGGCCCGGCCTTGTCTTCCCGGGTTGAAAGGCTGCCGGCGCCTAAGGCGCCCTGCTCTTCAACGGAACTCAACACCCGACGAACAACGTCCTGCTGCTCGCGACCGAATCTGGCCAGTTGCTGATAGATATCCTCGCCACGCCTGGCCCGCTGCATGCGCCAGCCCAGCAACGGATACATCGACAGCGGCAACAATGAGGCTTCGTGCCCCCAGTATTCGAACAACGAACGACGACGCCCGAAACTCCAGGCAGCCTGGTCGAGCAAATCGGAAGAATAGGGACCGAGACGGGAGAACAGCGGCAGGTAGTGCGAGCGCACCACAGCATTGACGGAGTCGATTTGCAGCACGCCCAGCCGTTCGATCAGCCGGTGAACGTGAGCGGCTTTGACAGTCGGCGGCTGGCGCCCGTTGAATCCTTGGGCAGCCAGCGCCAGTCGTCGCGCCTGTTTGAGGGAAAAGGATACTGTTGCGGGCATGAGCATCTCCTTGTCTGCTCGCAACCTACCCCACTTGAAGCTGGTTTGTGTAGCGCTCTGCTCATCATTTATGCAGCGGGTCATTTATGCATCGGATCATCCCAGAACGGCCGCACGGCTTCGTGTTCAACGTCGGCACGACTCACCCCGATGTCCTTCAACGCTTCGTCACTCAGACTGGCGAGCAACTCGCGTTCACGGTGCAGTTCGTACCAGCGGCTAAACTTGTGCAGCAGGTCGGAAACGATATGGCCGTGGCCGGAAAATTTTGATTCGTCTACATACTCTCTTTGACCTTTCATCGTGTTGCCCTCCATGTGGATGGCTCAAGTCTCGCGCCAGCGCTAAGATCAATCCAACGAATGTTTCTGATGGCATGCATCACGGAGATTCATCAATTGTCGGCCTACCCCAGTATCGATACCGATGTCCTGCGCACCTTTGTCGCCATCGCTGATCAGGGCGGTTTCACCCGCGCCGGCGAAATGGTCAACCGCACACAGTCGGCGGTGAGCATGCAGATGAAGCGTCTGGAAGAAGACGTATTGCAGCGACAGTTGTTCGAGCGCGATGGACGCCAGGTGCGCCTGACCGCCGAGGGCCAGGTGCTGCTCGGTTACGCGCGGCGCATCCTCAAGTTGCACAGTGAGGTGTTCAACACATTGCGTGAGCCACATATGGTCGGCACGGTGCGCATCGGTACGCCGGACGATTATGTGATGCGATTTCTGCCGGGGATTCTCTCGCGGTTCGCGCAGTTCTATCCGCTGATTCAGATCGAAGTGCACTGCGAATCGACCAAGCAGCTGCTGCAACGCACTGATCTGGACCTGTCGATCGTCACCCGCGAACCGGGCAACGAGATCGGCCAGTTGCTGCGCAAGGAGCGTTTCGTCTGGGCCGAGGCGCAGAATTTCAGCGCCCACGAACAGACGCCGCTGCCCTTGGCGATGTTCAACAGCGATTGTTTCTGCCGTTTGTGGGCGTGTAATGCACTGGATGCGATGGGCCGCGAATACCGCATCGCTTACAACAGCACCAGTCTGTCGGCGCTGATGGCCGTGGTCAGCGCGGGTCTGGCGATCACCGCGCAACTGGAAAGCCTGATTACCCCGGACATGCGCATTCTTGGCGCCGCCGAGGATCTGCCACTGCTGCCCGAGGCCAGCATCATGCTGATCCGCAACCTGAACAATCCGTCGCCGATCACCGAGTGCCTGGCCGAGCACATCGTCGAAGGCTTCAAACTTTAAACGCGAGCATCACCGCACACAGCACCAGGAAACCGCAGAACAGCCCGCGCAGGAGTTTTTCCGGCATGGCGTGGGCGACTTTCACGCCCCAACTGATGCTGGCCAGACCACCGATGGCCAGCGGCAGGCCGATCATCCAGTCAACTTCGTGGTGGACCGCGTAAGTCACCAGGGTCACGCCGGTGCTTGGCAAGGCCAGCGCCAGCGACAAGCCTTGAGCAACCACTTGCGTGGTGCCGAACAGGCTGGTCAGCACCGGCGTTGCCACCACCGCACCGCCGACACCGAATAAACCGCCCATGGTCCCGGACGCCGCGCCAAGCACGCCAAGCCACGGCCAGGAATAGCGCATTTCGGACGTCGCAGCAGGTGGCTTGCCGAACATCTTCAACAAGTTGTAGATCGAGAGCACCACCAGGAACGCGACAAAGCCGATGCGCATGGTTTGCGCATCAATGCCCACTGCCCAGATCGAACCGATCCAGGCAAAGCAAAAGCCCATCACCGCCAAAGGCAGCGCATGTCGCAGTTCGATGCGATTGCGCTGGTGATAACGCCACAGCGCCAGCATCACGTTCGGCACTACCATGACCAGCGCCGTGCCTTGGGCGATCTGCTGATCGAGACCAAACCAGACGCCGAGCAACGGGATAGCGATCAAGCCGCCGCCGATGCCGAAGATACCGCCAAGTGTGCCAAGGGCGGCGCCGAACAACAGGTACAACACAAACTCCATCACAGCCAATTCCTCTTACGTCAGGTGACTCATCCTACGCAGTCGCGGCTGGCGGGGAAACGCATAGCAACGCACAATGGCTATGCCGATTTCGCACAAGCGTTTAGCCGATATGAACCCTAATCAATTGACCGATCAACTCGGGCTGTTTCTCGACGTGCTGGAAAGTGGCAGTTTTTCCGCCGCTTCACGTCGTCATCCGCTGACACCGTCGGCCGTCGCGCGACGGATCGACAGCCTGGAAAGCGCCGTCGGCAGCCAGTTGTTTATTCGAAGCACCCACGCCGTACGAGCAACACCCGCCGGCCTGGCGTTTGCCGAACGCGCCCGGCGAATTGTCGCCGAGTTGCAACTGGCCCGGGCCGAAGCCGTGTCCCTGAGCAGCGCGCCGGAAGGTCTGATCCGCATTGACGCCCCCGCCGCGTTTGGACGCCGGCATCTGGCGCCAGTGATCGCTGACTTTCTCGTGCTCTACCCCGGACTGGATGTGCAATTGCACCTGATCGACAGTTTCGTCGACATGGGCGGCTCGAACCTGGGCAAAGTCGATCTGGTGCTGCGCGCCGGGCAAATGGCCGATACGCGACTGGTGGCCACGCCACTGGCGAGCATGGTGCGCATTGCCTGCGCCAGCGCCGAGTATCTCCAGCGTCGTGGGGTGCCAAGCGTTCCTGCGCAGTTGCATGAACACGATGGTCTCGACTGGGAGGGGCTCGCTCCGCCCTTCGCCTGGCGCTTCGAACACGACGGGCAAATGCAATTGCATCGCCCGGGCCGTATCCGCATGAGCGCCAACAATGCCGAAGCCCTGGTCTGCGGCGCTTTGGCTGGCTTGGGCATCGCCCATCTGCCGACGTGGCTGGCCAGCGAATACCTGTTGCGCGGCGAACTGCTGCCGTTGTTCTGCGAAAACGGTCTGCCGATGCCGGAGTCCACCGGCATCTACGCGCTGCGCATGGAACAACAAACCAACTCGCGCAGCCGCCTGCTTCTGGAATATCTCAAGACCCGTTTCAGTCCGGTGCCTCCATGGGATCTGGCGTTACAGCGGGATCTGGGTCGACACTAGCACTGGAGAATTATCTGGCGCATTAAAGATTCGAGCGCTAGATTCATGTCCATCACCGATCAAGGCTTTGACATGACTTCCGAACGCGACACCTGTGATGACCTGCTGCTGGATAACCAGGCCTGCTTCGCCCTGCATTCCACCTCGTTGACGATGACCAAGGTCTACAAGCCGCTGCTGCAAGCGCTTGGCCTGACCTATCCGCAGTACCTGGCGATGATGGTGTTGTGGGAGAAGGATGGTTTGACCGTCGGAGAAATCAGCACTCGGTTGCTGACCGATCCGGGCTCGCTGACGCCACTGCTCAAGCGCCTGGAAGGCGAAGGTTTGCTCAGCCGCACGCGCAGTCGAGAAGATGAGCGCGTAGTGATCGTCGAACTGACCGAGCAAGGCCGAGCGTTGCAAGAAAAAGCCCAGACCGTTCCACAATGCATTCTCGGCGCCAGCGGCTTCACCCTGGAACGCCTGCAAAACCTGCAAGCGGAGTTGCAGGCGCTGCGTAGCCATCTACAGAACAGCCTGAACTAAAGCCAATACTGTCCCCCTGTGGGAGCGAGCCTGCTCGCGAATGCGGTCTATCAGCCGACTGATTTGTTGCATGAGAGATCCTATTCGCGAGCAGGCTCGCTCCCACATTGATTTCCTAGCCAGCAAAATATTTTCCAATACCCGCCTCCCGCGCAATCCGCTCTAAATCAAGCCTTACAGCCCGCCTCCAAAAACCATTTCTTCGTCGAAACGCAGATTTCTCAAAAATTTATCTTGCGCACTAAATATTCGCGCGATACATTCACTTCGCACTTACTTAGCGCGCAAACAATTAGCGCAACACATCGCACTCAACGAGGCTCACACCATGCAAACTCTCTACACCGCAATCGCAACCTCCACTGGCGGCCGTGATGGTCGTGCGATCTCCAGCGACAACATTCTCGACGTCAAACTCGCTACCCCGAAAGAACTCGGCGGTGCCGGTGGCGCAGCGACCAACCCAGAGCAACTGTTCGCAGCCGGCTATTCGGCCTGCTTTATCGGTGCGCTGAAATTCGTTGCCAGTCAGACCAAACGCAAAATCCCTGACGACGCCTCGATCACCGCCCACGTCGGTATCGGCCAGATTCCTGGCGGCTTCGGTCTGGACATCGACCTGCACATAAGCCTGCCGGGCCTGGAACAAGCCGACGCACAAGCGCTGGTCGACGCTGCTCACCAGGTCTGCCCGTACTCCAACGCCACCCGTGGCAACGTCGATGTGCGTCTGCACGTCACCGTTTGAAGCCATACGCAAATTCCAATGTAGGAGTGAGCCTGCTCGCGATAGCGGTTGAGTCAATCAATGTAGATGTCGACTGGAATGACGCTATCGCGAGCAGGCTCACTCCTACAGGGGATCCTGCGGCGTGACACATATCGCAGGCACAAAAAAGCCCGACTCAATGGTCGGGCTTTTTCTTTCCGCAAAAACCGATGCTTATTTAGCACGGCCTTTGTAGGAACCGCCTTCGCGGGTGTCGATTTCGATCTTGTCACCGATTTCGATGAAGTCAGCAACTTGCAGCTCAGTACCGTTGGCCAGCTTGGCTGGCTTCATGACTTTGCCGGAAGTGTCGCCACGAGCCGAACCTTCGGTGTAGTCAACTACGCGCACGATAGTGGTCGGCAGCTCTACGGAAACCAGACGCTCTTCGAAGAAGATCGCTTCGCAAACATCGGTCATGCCTTCTTCAACGAAAGGCAGAACAGCTTCGATGTCTTCAGCGTTCAGCTCGTACATGGTGTAGTCAGTGGTGTCCATGAACGTGTAGGTGTCGCCGCTGATGAAGGACAGGGTCGCTTCTTTGCGGTCGAGGATTACGTCGTCCAGTTTGTCGTCAGCGCTGTAAACGATCTCGGTCTTGTAACCGGTCAGCAGGTTTTTCAGCTTGGTTTTCATGATCGCGCTGTTACGGCCCGATTTGGTGAATTCAGCTTTCTGAACCAGCCAAGGATCGTTCTCGAGACGGATCACGGTACCGGGTTTCAGTTCTTTACCAGTTTTCATTGCGAATATCCGAATTTGGATGGGATTTACAAAAATCTAGGCCGCGTATCATATCCAATTTAGGTAAAACTGTACCAGCGCTGCGGCAAGATCGGCCTGCAAGCCTTGTTCCAGACACCATTTTTCAGCATTTTCCTGCAGTTCCGGCCAGTGTTTGCGGGTCGCAAGCCAATGTTCACCGATCGGTTGACTGGCACTCCACGCCCGCCACAGACCGTTCATCGCCTCAGCGGCGCCCGGCGACAAGCCTTTTGTGTAGAGCGCAAGGAAGGCATCGAGCTTGTCCAGATGGATGTCTTCGTCCTGCTGATAGATATGCCAGAGCATCGGCCGCGCCGCCCATTGCGCCCGCACGAACGAGTCCTCACCACGCACCGCGTTGAAATCGCAGCACCAGAGCAAGTGATCATATTGATCCTGTCGGACGAACGGCAGCACCTGCACGGTGAGCGACTGACGCACATGAATCGCACCAACCGCAAGGTTTTCCACCTCGAGCCAGCGCGCCACATCGCCAAGAATCCGCCCTTCCGGCACCAGCAGATGAGTCGGTGCAGCGTCCGCCGCCAAAACGTCCAGCCAGCTGGCCAACCCGGCATTCTCGTAGGCAAACAGCGAAATCAGCTGAACGCCAGGCGCAGGATCGATGCCAAGACTTTGCAGGAATTGGCGCTGAGCCTCGGCATCCTGCTGAAATTGCCGACGCTGATTGAGCAATCCTCGCTCTCGCAACAATCCGCCAGTGCCCGGCTGGAATCCCGGAAAGAAGAAGAATTTCTGCACCGTTTTGTATTTGACCGACGGCAATCCATGGCAACCGATCACCCAGTCTTCGGCGCTGAGATAATCGAGGTTCATCCACAGTGGCGGCTGCTCGCGCGCAGCCATCGCGTCCATGTAGTCAGTGGGCAACTGACAGGCAAATGCGGCGATAACGACATCGGCGGCGTCAGCGTGCGACCACTCGGCCGGCCAGTGTCGCACTTCGACGCCATGCTGCCATTGCTGTGCCTGGTCGATATCGATCTCGGGGCAGATACGTTCAAACGCACGCAGATCATCGACCCATAAACGCACCGGCAAACCATGCTCAGCCACCAATTGCCTGGCCAGACGCCAGGTCACGCCGATGTCGCCAAAGTTGTCGACCACGGTGCAGAAAATATCCCAGCGGGGTTTTAATTCCGGCATTCAAGACTCCCGTTGGCAAAAGCAGCGATTGTCCGCATAAATGACCTCGCGCAGAAGAGCCGACGGCGATTAATCTTCGTGCGACAATCGCCACTTGCCCGTCATCATCCGCCAGGAGGCTGCCATGCCCTATCGCCCCAATCCGCGTCGCCCGTTGCCTGTTCAGCTAAGTACGCTGCATTTGACCGGCAGCATTGCCTTGGGCATGTGGCTGGGCTTTCTCGCCATTGCGCTGACCTGTTGGCTGCTGTCGCATTTTGTCTTCAAAGAGCAATTGGTACCGGTGGCTCAAGCGGTGCAGCAACTGGCCAATCCGCCCGCCGTGCAGGTGCAGCCGGACATTCCGCCGCAGAGCCCGCTGTTCGACCAGTACGAAGAAAACCTGCGCAAGAATGAACAGCAGGCTCGACTCGATCAAGCGCGCAGCAGCTCGCGAAATCAGTCGAACCCGAAATGCCAGTTCTGGCTGCAGCAGGATCAGACGGCTCCAAGCGAGAAAAGCCGCGCCAACGTTTTGCAATTCTGCGATTGATCATGAACAAACACAGCGTCCACCAACTGATTCTCGACAAGCTGCGCGTTGACCTCGACATCGCCGAACGCGCCGCACAAACCGCTTACGAAACCGCAACCCACGAAGAAAACATCGCCGAAAACAAGTACGACACGCTGGGTCTCGAGGCGTCGTATCTGGCGGCCGGACAGGCGAAACGTGTCGAAGAAATTCGCCATTCATTGGCGCTGTGCCAGAACCTGACTCTGCGTGCCTACGATGAAAATCGTGGCATCGAGGTCGGCGCCCTGCTCGGTCTGGAAGACGAAAAGGGTCGCGAGCAATGGCTGTTTCTGGCACCGGATGCGGCAGGTCTGAAAGTCGACGTGGTCGGTCAGCCGATTACCGTCATCACCCCGCGCTCGCCGCTGGGCAAAAGTCTGCTGGGCAAGCTAGAAGGTGATGAGGTGGAGATACTGGTGGCGGGCACCCGGCAACAGTTTGCTGTCACCGAGGTGCTCTGATTCAACGGATCAGTGAACCGGCAGTTCGACGCCGTCGAACAGTTCTTCCAGTTCCTGCTTGTTGTGGCACTGAATGGCTTTGGCCATCACTTCGCGGGTCAGGTGCGGGGCAAACTTCTCGATGAAGTCGCACATGAAACCACGCAGGAAGGTGCCGCGACGGAAACCGATCTTGGTGATGCTGGATTCGAACAGTTCGCTGGCATCCAGCACCACCAGATCATTATCGAGCTTGGTGTCGACGGCCATTTTCGCCACGATGCCCACGCCCAGGCCCAGGCGCACGTAAGTTTTGATCACGTCGGCGTCGGCAGCCGTGAACACCACTTTCGGCGTCAGGCCACGATGGCTGAAAGCTTCGTCGAGTTTCGACCGGCCGGTGAAACCGAACACGTAAGTCACGATCGGGTATTCGGCCAAGGCTTCGAGGGTCAGCTTCGGCAGCTTGGTCAGCGGGTGGCCCTGCGGCACGACCACGCAGCGGTTCCAGCGGTAGCAAGGCATCATCACCAGGTCGCCGAACAGCTCCAGCGCTTCGGTGGCGATGGCAAAATCCACAGTGCCGTCAGCGGCCATTTCGGCGATCTGCATCGGCGACCCCTGGTGCATGTGCAGCGCCACGTCGGGGTATTGCTTGATGAAATTACTGATCACCGGCGGCAGTGCGTAACGTGCCTGGGTGTGGGTGGTGGCGATCGACAGGGTGCCTTTTTTCTCGTTGGAGAATTCCTGAGCGATCTGCTTGATGCTTTCGACCTTGCGCAGAATCTCACCGGCGGTGGTGATGATGCGCTCGCCGGCCGGGGTCACGCGGGTCAGGTGCTTGCCGCTGCGGGCAAACACTTCGACGCCAAGTTCGTCTTCCAGCAGGCGGATTTGTTTACTGATGCCCGGTTGCGAGGTGTAAAGGCTTTGGGCTGTAGCGGAAACGTTGAGGTCGTGGTGCGCCACTTCCCAGATGTAGCGCAATTGTTGAAGCTTCATATGAATCCCTCAAAGCAGGTAGACGCCACGGGCATCAGCGACGGTATATAACTATATTAATGGTTTGAATAATAAATCTAGAACTTTTTTATCAAAGCGCCATTATTCCTGCCTCAGCGATCCTCCCGCCGCCGACGCTCCACCAACGGCACCAGATAAACCGGCACCTTGGCCAATTGCAGGACCCGCGCCGCCGTGCGCCCCAACGGCGTTTCCGCGCCCACCCCGTGGCTGTGACTGCCGACGATCAGCAGATCGACAGAGAGTTTCTGCACCTGGTCGAGAATCACTTGCGACGGATCGCCCTGCAGCACGCGCACCGCGCGAATGCGCTGCAGATCCTGCTCGCCTTCATCTCCCAGTTCTTCGCGAAAACTTTCCAGCACCCGCTGCTCGATATTGGCGATGACAGTTTTCAGACCCTGGCTGTGAAATTCGTTCAATGCCTGCTCGTCGAGATAGCTCTGCAACACCGATTCGGCAAACAGCCCCATCGGCTCCACCGCGTGCACCACGTACAAATCGGCATTGAATGTTCGCGCCAGCGCCAAGGCATGCTGCATCACTAACGGTGCGTACAGACCGAGGTCAGTGGCATACAGCATCGAACGAATCATATGACCTCCTCGCGTGCCAACATGGCGGAGATTTGATTCAGCTTAGCAGTGCCTTGGCGAGTACGACGTGCGACGCAACGTCTTGAAGCACGTAGGCTTTAGACCGACGGTTCGTTACTGATGCCGTGCGGTACGTGGCCGGTGGCAACGACTTCGCGGGCGAGTTCGCAGTGGCCGGCCTGATCGTCGAAAAACACGTCGGCAGCAAACGCTTCAAGGAACGCCGACTTGGTCAGGCCGCCGAGGAACAGGGATTCGTCGAGGCGGATGTCCCACTCGCGCAAGGTGCGGATCACCCGCTCATGGGCCGGCGCCGAACGCGCGGTGACCAGCGCCGTGCGGATCGGGCAATCGTCATCGGGAAACTCGCGCTGCAACAGATTGAGCGCTGCCAGAAAGCCTTTGAACGGCCCGCCGCGCAAAGGCTCGCGGGCGGCTTCACGCTCCTTGGCCTGAAACGCTTCCAATCCGCCGGATTGATAGACGCGCTCCGACTCATCGGAAAAGATCACCGCGTCGCCGTCGAAGGCGATGCGCAATTCGTCGCTGGCCGCGCGGCTGGCGCCACCGGACAGAATGGTTGCAGCAGCGAATCCGGCATCCAGCGCGGCGCGCACATCTTCGGCATGAGTCGACAGAAACAGGTCGCAACCGAACGCTTTCAAATACGGATACGGACTGCGCCCGCCGACGAACGCCGCGCGGGAAATCGCCAGACCGTAATGGTGAATCGAGTTGAACACGCGCAGTCCGGTGTCGGCGCTGTTGCGCGAGACCAGAATCACCTCGACCCGTGCTCGGCCGAGGCGACTGTTCAGGCTCAGGAGTTTTTCCACCAGCGGGAAGGCGTCGCCGGGCGCAAGAATTTCGTCTTCGTGCTCGATCTGATATTGCCGATAGGCTTCGACCCCGCTCGACAGATAGACCTTGTGGCTCTCGCTCAGGTCGAACAAGGCGCGCGACGAAATCGCCAGCACCAGTTTGTCATCGATGTTCTTGGCCATGCCTTCCCCCAGAGCGACCGGCTTAAACGTTGCGCCGGTCGATAAAACTTAAATTGCGATACAACGCTTCGATGCGCGGCAGCTCACAGCCCGCCGCTTTCGCCGC
The DNA here is from genome assembly GCF_900187605.1 of Pseudomonas sp. Irchel 3H7. Classification (GTDB taxonomy): domain Bacteria; phylum Pseudomonadota; class Gammaproteobacteria; order Pseudomonadales; family Pseudomonadaceae; genus Aquipseudomonas. Next base: position 295,520 of record NZ_FYEA01000006.1, on the reverse strand, counting down.
TGCCAATGGCCGAGCGTAGATCGCTTGCAGCTCCAGCGGGCGTTTGTGTGAAAAGTCGTGGTACATGCTCGGCCAGTAGTCGGGCATTTTCTCGGTCATCATGAACAGATAGTCGGCGTATCCCGGCGGCACGTCATGGCCGCAGGCCTTGGCGCCCTGCACCACTTCGGCCATCAACGCCTGAATCAACGCGCGACTGTCGGCATCGGCCATCAGCGGTGTGGTGCTGGCGCCGAGCAGAACCGAAAGTCCGTTATAAGGAATATTCCACACCAGTTTCTGCCAGCGCGCCTGTTGCAGATTGGGCATCGCCTGGGAATCGATTCCGGCAGCGCGGAACAACCCGGCCCCCTCCTCGACGATCGCCATAGGTGCGACGTCATCACTGGCCGGACCGCTGTGATAACCGACGTTCACCGCGCCCAAGGCTTGATGGGTGACTTGTCCAGGTCCCTCACGATGCACGCAGATCAGGCACAAACCGCCCAGCAGGTGGAGAGAATCGGGAAGCAGTTCACGCAGGCTGTCCTCGACGTCGAGACCGTTTTGCAGGACCAGCACTTTCGCATCGGGTTTGGCCGCTTGAATGATTGAAGGCGCGAGGCCGGCGTTGCTGGTGGTTTTCGCTCCCACCAACAGCCAGTCGCATTTGGGCATGTCTTCGGCCGACGAATAGGCCTGCGCCGGATGCAACGTCAGCGGGCCATGCACCGCGCTGTTGATGTGCAAGCCGCGCTCGGCCACCGTTGAAAACTCACTGCGCAACAGGAAGTGCACATCGAAACCGGCGCGCGCCAGCATCACACCGTAAAACCCCCCGATTGCACCGGTACCGATAATCCCTATGACCGGGTTATTCACTGCCCCCATCATGGCAACTCCTCTGCAATTCGACCCAGTGCCTGCGCCAGCGCCGCGTTCAGCGCATCGGCCGTCAGGCGCGTGTGCAATGCCCCAAAGAACTCGCCGGCGCGCACCACAAACAGCGCCGGCAAATGAAAGACCTGATAGCGCTCCACCAACCCGCCGTTGTCGCCGGCATCGATCCAGCACAGGCGATCAATCCCCAACGCCAGATCCGGTAACACCTCGCGGGCATAACGGCAACTGGCGCAGCCGACGCTGGTGAAAATCACCAGCGAAACGCCGCTCATCGCCAATAGCCGTTGGTCGGCGTCGAAATCGGTCAGTTCGGATTCGACCACTATACTGGGGGAAACAATGTCAAATGGCCGACACAGGGAGTCTGTGCTCATGGGACGTTTCATTCCTCATCCGGACGAGGTGCCGGTTGAATTAACCTTGCTCAAGCCTGAGTGTATTTCCAGGCAACAGCTGCACACTATCAGCCTCGGCGGCATCGCTTGCAATTACCACCGTGCCTGGCGCCATGGCACCGCCCTGCAAGTACGCATGCCGACACTCAATGCCGACATCTGTTATCCGGGCTATGTGGCGTGGTGCCTGCGACGCAAAAAAGGCTATCTGGTGGGCATCGCGTTCACCGATGAGCAGACACTGTTCAGTGCGCGAATGGGTGAGCAAGTGTGTCAGATCGAGCGCTATTGCCGCATGCACGACACCCACGATGACCTGCAAGAAATTCAGGCAGTGGCCCTGCAATGGGTCGAGCAACACGCCGACGAGTTCTCCCACGACAGCGTGCGCAAGGCTTTTGCGCAGCCAGCGCTGGACTAAAGCACCTTTTGCCCATTGTCTAGCAGGCGCTTTACGCGCTAAGGTTCCGCTCCCCGACGCGCTTAAATCTGCTGTGCTCCGCCGCGCGGGGATCGCTGGCGGCCGGCACCCGTGACCTGACGAGTAAACGATGGCTGATTTACCGATCAACGACCTAAACGTCGCCTCTAACGAGACCCTGATCACTCCCGATCAGCTCAAGCGTGATATCCCTCTGAGCGATGCTGCCCTGCGCACCGTCACCAAGGGTCGCGAAGTCATTCGCAACATTCTTGATGGCACCGACCACCGTCTGTTCGTAGTGATCGGCCCGTGCTCGATCCACGATATCAAGGCTGCCCACGAATACGCCGATCGCCTCAAGGTGCTGGCTGCGGAAGTTTCCGACACCCTGTATCTGGTCATGCGCGTGTATTTCGAGAAGCCACGCACCACCGTCGGCTGGAAAGGCCTGATCAACGATCCGTACCTGGATGACTCGTTCAAGATTCAGGACGGTCTGCACATCGGTCGTCAGTTGCTGCTGGATCTGGCCGAAAAAGGCCTGCCAACCGCGACCGAAGCCCTCGACCCGATCTCCCCGCAGTATCTGCAGGACCTGATCAGCTGGTCGGCCATCGGCGCGCGTACCACCGAATCGCAGACTCACCGCGAAATGGCTTCCGGCCTGTCCTCGGCAGTCGGCTTCAAGAACGGCACTGACGGCGGTCTGACTGTGGCGATCAACGCCTTGCAGTCGGTGTCCAGCCCGCACCGTTTCCTTGGCATCAACCAGGAAGGTGGCGTGTCGATCGTCACCACCAAAGGCAACGCCTACGGTCACGTGGTGCTGCGCGGCGGCAACGGCAAGCCGAACTATGATTCGGTCAGCGTGGCCCTGTGCGAGCAGGCGCTGAACAAGGCGAAGATCAAGCCGAACATCATGGTCGATTGCAGCCACGCTAACTCCAACAAGGACCCGGCTCTGCAACCGCTGGTGATGGAAAACGTCGCCAACCAGATCCTCGAAGGCAATCAATCGATCATCGGCCTGATGGTCGAGAGTCACCTGAACTGGGGTTGCCAGGCAATTCCAAAAGACCTCGCCGACCTGCAATACGGCGTGTCGATCACCGATGCGTGCATCGACTGGTCCGCCACCGAGAACACCCTGCGCAGCATGCACGCCAAGCTCAAGGATGTTCTGCCGAAACGCCAGCGCAGCTGATACGCGTTTTACAGGCATAAAAAAACGCCGGGCAATGCCCGGCGTTTTTGTGTGTGCGATTCAGATTTTGGCGGCGCGGCGCTGATGACGTTCCATGTAGCGCTCGACGTAGGAACATGACGGGATCACCGTGTAGCCCATTTCTTCGGCGTACTGCAGCGCGCTTTCGGTCAGCGCTGCGGCAATGCCACGGCCACGCAGGGCGTTGGGCACGAAGGTGCGATAGATATCCAGGGTCTGTTTCCCCAGATCCATATAGGTCAGGTAGGCACGATGACCGTCCACATTGGTCTCGAACTGATGACCAGCCTGGTCATGGTGGATGGACAACGCCTCGCTCATCACTACTCCTCGCGGGTCTTGAATTCTGACCCCTACCTTACCGATGTTTTTCCGGCGAAGGAACATCTACGCCACCCCGTGCCTGATGGACACCGAGAAGAGCCACACCGATCTCGCGCAACCTGGCACCTGATAAATAGTAGGCACCATTGGCAAAAATGCTCAAGGTACGCTCGTCATCAAGCGGGTTGACGGGGGTTGCTCCGATGGACGCAGAGGTGATTGGGGAGAAGATCTTCCCGGGCCACTCACCTGAACATTGCCGGATGTTGAGACTTAAGACGTGCAGCCTTTTTTAAAGTCACCTCAACATGGACAAAGATAAGCGAAGCAGCGCGCAAAATCGGAACAAAAGTGTGGACGAATTCATCTAGACAGACTTTAGCCAAGACTGCAAAAACAGCACGTGGCAACGGGAACTTTTTCTCATTAACTCGCTCAGCTCGGGGCTTGCAGCTGGGTATTTTTTAAGCAGTGCAGTTAAAAGTTGCTCGAAAAAGAATCAACGCCTACAATTTTTTTTGCTTCTTGCCTTACGTCAGTTTACTTACTACAAGTAATGGGTAGTATGTACGCCGGCTATTTCCTCAATCGTGAGGAGACAGCCACTTAATTTGAAAGTCCTTGAAGGGGAACACGATGAACAACGTTCTGAAATTCTCTGCTCTGGCTCTGGCCGCAGTTCTGGCTACCGGTTGCAGCAGCGCATCGAAAGAAACCGAAGCACGTCTGACCGCTACTGAAGACGCAGCTGCTCGCTCCCAGGCTCGTGCAGACGAAGCTTACCGTAAAGCTGATGAAGCTCTGGCTGCTGCTCAAAAAGCACAACAGACTGCTGACGAAGCTAACGAGCGTGCTCTGCGCATGCTGGACAAAGCTAGCCGCAAGTAATAATCCCTCGGGATTGTTATCAAGCCGACCCGATTTTTCGGGTCGGCTTTTTTGTGCCCGATGCTTTTCCCCGGGCAATAAAAAACCCGCCGACGCTACACGCATCGGCGGGTTTTTGATCTCGACTTACTGCTGCAAGTCGATCGGTGTGTTCGAGACTATCGGCGCCGAGGTATTCGGCGTGCCGATTTCAGTTGGCAGACCATCTTCAGCCGCGACCACATCACGCACCACATCCCAGTTCACGCGCAGGTTACTGGTGACATCTTCGCGCTTGAGCATCGCATTGATCACGGCAGTGTGCTTGTCGACCACCGACGGGTTGCCCTTGTCGTCGATTGGTGTATGCGCTTCCAGATAGACCTTGCCGCCACTGCTGCCGAACTTGTAGGCATCGTTGAGGATGCGCACCGAGGTACCGACCGGGACCATGCTGGCCATTTCCAGCACGTTGTTGTTGAACATGCGGAAGCAGCCGTGGCTGGTGCGCATGCCGATACCGAATTTCTTGTTCGAACCGTGGATCAGGTAGCCCGGCGTGCCCAGGGTGAACTTGAACGGACCCAGCGGATTGTCCGGGCCGGCCGGCACTACGTTCGGCAGCGGGTCGCCGTCAGCGGCGTGTTCAGCCTTGATCGACGCTGGAGGCGTCCAGGTCGGGTTGGGCGTCTTGGCGGTGATCGAGGTGTGCGCGATCGGCGAACCCCAGCCCTCACGACCAATACCCAGCGGGAACGTGTACACCACGTTCTTGCCTTTCGGGAAGTAGTAGAGGCGGTATTCGGCGAGGTTGATGACGATGCCTTCGCGCGGGCCCGGCGGCAGAATGAAACGGGTCGGCAGAACGATTTCGGTGCCGGCGCCCGGCAACCAGGCATCGACGCCCGGGTTGGCCGCGACCATTTCCGAGTAACCCAGATCGTACTTCGTGCCCAGATCGGCGAAGGTGTCTTCGTACTTGGCTTTGATCACCTGCACCTGACCGATGATGTCTTCACCGGGTGGTGGCAGGGGAAACTCCAATGCAGCAACGGGACCGGCCACACACAGGGCGGCAAGTGACAGGCAGCGGGTGACGGCAGGAAAGCGCGGCAACATCCGGAAAATCCTTCGCATGATCAACAAGGGTATAAGAGCGCGATTGTACACCGCACTTTGAATATTCGGGGAGCCACGCCGATGGACCGTGCTGAATGCGAAAAGATCGCAGCCTGCGGCAGCTCCTACAGGATTACGCGAACCCATGTAGGAGCTGCCGCAGGCTGCGATCTTTTGACTTTAGAGCTCGAACCGCAATTCCGGCCAGATTGGTGAAGTGCCGCGCTTCTGCGACTCCAGAATCGCCCGGCACAGCGAGCACAGGCGCTGATCCTGAAACACCCGGCGATCCACGCTCGACCAGCGCGGCTGCGCCGGCAGCAGACTGCCGCACAGGGTGCGATCGGCCGAACCACCGAGTTCGAGTTGCCGGGTCACCAGATGCACCCGCACTTCCTGGCAGGCGAACAGATCCAGCTGCTCGTCAGGCTCGATCAGTTGGTAGGCAAACAGGGACCAGGCAGAACGCGACATCGGGGGCTCCAAATAAGGGGGCGCCACATTAGCCGAAAGCCTGCCCTTAGAAAAGCCTCATAACAGCGGTTTTAGCGTCGGCCAGACATTTTCCAGCAACTTGCCCTGAGCCCCGGCCGCCGGGTGCAGACCATCGGCCTGCATCAGGTCTGGATGACCGCCCACGCCGTCGAGGAAAAACGGCACCAGAGGGATCTTTTTATCGTCGGCGAGTTTGCCGTAGACCTCGGCAAAAGCATCGGTGTAGCGCTTGCCGTAATTGGGCGGCAGTTGCATGCCGAGCAACAGCACCTTGGCCCCGCTCTGACGCGAGCTGTCGATCATCGAGGCAAGATTTTGTTGCAATTGATTTGGCGGCATTCCGCGCAAGCCATCGTTGCCACCCAGTTCGAGGATCACCAGTTCCGGCTTATGCTCTGCAAGCAGCGCCGGCAGCCGTGCCTGGCCTCCGGCACTGGTGTCGCCACTGATCGAGGCATTGACCACTTTGTCGTCGAAACCCTCCTGTTTGAGCCGTTGTTCGAGCAACGACACCCACCCCAAGCGGGTATCCAGTCCGAAACCGGCGCTGATACTATCGCCAACGATCAGGACAGTACCCGCCGCTGCGTTCTGGGCCATGCACATCAAGGCCAGGCCAGCACTCAAAAACCACACACGCATCGGATTCTCCATGGGCGCAAGCATTCTCACCGCGAAGAACCTCAGCAAAGTGGTTCCCAGCGCGGAAGGTGAACTGACTATCCTGCACGAACTCAGCCTGGAACTGAACAAGGGCGACAGCCTCGCCATCGTCGGCGCATCCGGTTCAGGCAAATCCACCCTCCTCGGCCTGCTCGCCGGCCTCGACCTGCCAAGCAGTGGCGAAGTCATTCTCGCCGGCCAGGGCCTGAGCAATCTCGATGAAGACCAGCGCGCACGTATTCGTGCCGAGCACGTGGGTTTCGTCTTTCAATCGTTTCAACTGCTCGACAGCCTCAACGCACTGGAAAACGTCATGCTGCCGCTGGAACTCGATGGCCGCAAAGACGCCCGTGAACGCGCGATCGAATTGCTCCAGCGCGTCGGACTCGGCCAGCGCCTCACGCACTCGCCGCGCCAGCTCTCCGGTGGTGAGCAACAACGTGTTGCGATCGCCCGTGCGTTTGCCGCCGAGCCCGATGTGCTGTTTGCCGACGAACCGACCGGCAACCTCGACAGCCACACCGGTGAGCGCATCAGCGATCTGCTTTTCGAATTGAACAAGGAACGCGGCACCACCCTGGTGCTGGTGACCCACGACGAACGCCTGGCCCATCGCTGCCGGCGCCTGATCCGTCTTGAAGCCGGGCTGTTGGTCGCCCCTCTGGAGCCTTGATGGCACGTTTGCCGCTGTTGCGTCTGTTCAGTCTCGCTATACGCCAACTCCTGCGCGATGCCCGCGCCGGCGAATTGCGCGTGTTGTTCTTCGCGTTGGTCGTTGCAGTAGCGGCGAGTACCGCCATCGGCTATTTCGGTGCCCGACTGAATGGCGCGATGATGCTGCGCGCGACCGAGTTCCTCGGCGCCGACCTGGTGCTTGAGGGAAGTTCGCCAGCACGCGAAGAACAGATCAGAAGCGGCACCGAGCTGCGTCTGAAGCATGCGCAAGTGGTGGAATTCTCCAGCGTCATCGCCACCGACAACGGCATTCAGCTGTCGAGCATCAAAGCCGTCGACCGCGCCTATCCGTTGCGCGGCGAACTGAAGAGTGCGCCAGCGCCCTTCGCCACCGAAGAACCCGGCGGTGAACCGCAACCCGGCGAAGCCTGGGTGGAAGCACGCCTGCTGACCGCACTGGATCTGAAGATCGGCGACAGCATCGATGTCGGCATGAAGACATTGAAAATGACCCGTGTGCTGACCTACGAACCGGATCGCGCCGGCAACTTCTACAGCCTCACGCCGCGAGTGATGATCAACCTCGATGACCTCGCCGCCACCGGTGTCGTGCAACCCGGCAGCCGCGTGAGTTACCGCGAACTGTGGCGCGGCGAACCGCAGGCGCTGGAAACCTATCGGCAACTGATCAAACCCGGGCTCGCTGCGAATCAGCGGATTCAGGATGCCCGCGATGGCAACCGGCAGATTGGCGGTGCACTGGGCAAGGCCGAACGTTATCTGAACATGGCCAGTCTGGTCGCCGTGCTGTTGGCCGGTGTCGCGGTGGCGTTATCGGCCAACCGTTTTGCCAGTCGCCGTTTCGATGCCAGTGCGTTGTTGCGTTGCCTTGGTCTTTCGCGCCGGGAAACCATGGTGCTGTTCAGTTTGCAGTTGACCGTGCTCGGGCTGCTCGCCGCACTGAGTGGTGCATTGCTCGGCTGGTTGGCGCAACTGGGTTTGTTCGCGCTGCTGCATGATTTGTTGCCAAGCGATGTACCCCCGGGCGGGCTGTTTCCAGCCATCGCCGGGATCGGCACCGGGCTGGTGGCGTTGGCCGGTTTCGCCTTGCCGCCGCTGGCCGCATTGGGTCGCGTGCCGCCGCTGCGGGTGCTGCGCCGCGACATGCTGCCGATCCCGTCGAGCACGTGGATGGTTTATGGCGCCGCGTTGGGTGCGCTCGGTTTGATCATGTGGCGCCTGAGCCTCGATCTGCTGCTGACATTCGCCCTGCTCGGCGGTGGCGTGGTCGCCGCGTTGGTCTTGGGTGGTTTGCTGCTGTTGTTGCTGCAAAGCCTGCGGCGGATGCTCGCCCGAGCTTCGCTGCCATGGCGCTTGGGCCTGGGCCAGTTGCTGCGCCATCCCTTGGCAGCGGCCGGTCAATCGCTGGCATTCGGTCTGATTCTGCTGTCGATGGCCTTGATCGCTCTATTACGTGGCGAACTGCTCGACACCTGGCAAAACCAGTTGCCGAAAAACGCGCCGAACTACTTTGCCCTGAACATTCTGCCGGCAGACAAACAGGCCTTCACCGATCACCTGATCAAGGTGTCCGCGCAAGCGGCGCCACTGTATCCGGTGGTACCGGGACGATTGATCAGCATCAACGGCGAAGCCGTGCAGCAAATCGTCAGCAAGGATTCGGCGGGCGACCGCGCGGTTCAAAGAGATTTGAGTCTGACCTGGGCCGCTGATTTACCGGCGGGCAACAAGCTCACTGCCGGTGAGTGGTGGAAAGATCAGCCGACCGACGATGTTCCCGGCGTATCGGTGGAAGGCAAAGTCGCCGAAAGCCTCCAGCTCAAACTCGGCGACCACATGGTGTTCAGTGTCGGCGGGGTCAATCGCGAGGCGAAGGTCACCAGCCTGCGCGAAATCAACTGGGACAACTTCCAGCCGAACTTCTTCATGATCTTCCAGCCCGGCACATTGAAGGACTTGCCGGCGACTTACCTGACCAGCTTCTATCTGGCCCCCGGTCATGATCAGCAGATCGTCGAACTGTCGCGAACCTTTCCCGCTGTGACCATTCTTCAGGTCGAAGCGCTGCTGGAACAACTGCGCAGCATCCTCGCCCAAGTCACCCTGGCCGTGGAATATGTATTGTTGTTTGTTTTGGCAGCGGGAATGGCCGTGCTGTTTTCCGGCTTGCAGGCGACGCTCGATGAACGTATTCGCCAAGGTGCGCTGTTGCGTGCGTTGGGTGCGGAGCGGCAGTTGCTGATCAAGGCGCGGCGTATCGAGTTCGGTTTGCTCGGTGCGGTCAGCGGTTTGCTCGCAGCGATCGGTTCGGAAGTGGTGAGTCTGGTTTTGTATCGCTACGCGTTCGATCTACCGTGGCACCCGCATCCATGGTTGCTGGTGCTGCCGTTGATTGGCGCGGCGTTGATTGGGGGAGCCGGCGTGTTCGGAACGCGCCGGGCACTCAATGCAAGTCCACTGACAGTGTTGCGTGAGGGTTGATAGACTCAAGCGGTCTTAATCACAAGAAGTTGCCATGAGCCGTTATCGCCCTCCCCGCACTGCCGGCACCGCGCTGATCACCCCCGAAGGTGAAGCGCGGATGCGTGCCGAATTCCATGAGTTGTGGCATGTGCGCCGCCCGCAAGTGACGCAATCGGTCAGCGAGGCGGCGGCTCAGGGCGATCGCTCGGAGAACGCCGAGTACAAGCAAGCACCGCACTCCCCATACTATCTTCCATACAGCCCTTTTAAACCGGGCATCTCATGATAGTAACCATACTCAAAAAAACATACTATTTTGAGTGAAAGAAAATTCGCTTTTTAGCAAAATATTTATAGCTAGATCCTCATCCGACGCGTTGATGCCCCAAAGACGATTGATGTGTCGCGTGGGATTAATCCCAAAAAACGATCATAAATCCATTTCTCAGCCATCTTTCCTCCCGTGCTTCTTCGAACGCCGAGACCAACGCCAGCTCAAACAATCATCCGCAGCAATCACAAACAGGCCTGACCAGATTGCCAACCAAAATTGCGCAACGACGAGCCAGCGCATCCCCAAGACTAAGCCAACAGCCTTGGCAATTGACCGCCACCACCAACCTATAAAGCGGGAGAATACCGTGAGGCGTGAGAGCATCGTCGACGGTGAGGGTGTCGCGTTGGTTGAATATTGTACGAGGTAGGGATATGTCCCGAGCCAGCGCCAGAAAATCTGGAGTTCTTGTTGAGCAATCAACACACAATCCAAGTTCCACCAAATATCCCATCGCTCTTTCCAGTGCGAATTCTCCGCCCAAGTCTGAGTAAGCGATTGTCTCAATGGGCTTGAGATCCGCTCGACTCGATCTCCTTCAAGGGTCGCAAAGCATGAATAGAACCGGACGGTCTCAAGTGAATATTTCATTGCTCGTGCAACGATTCCTACAGGCTCGCAGACAGGCAGGCTGCTCAAGGCGCAAACGATAGGGGTCGCGTCCACCCCGTGGATCTTAACGTTCTCCTGATATCTACGCCCCATTCCTTCTGCCTCAAACACCGCCTGGAGCGCTCGTTCCTCCGACGAGTGGATCGAAATGCAACACTGGATTGCTGCGGCTCAGGATCGGTAGATTGGGCGATACGCAACGAGTACTCCAGTTTTCCCCCAAAGGCTTTACTCAAAAGCTATGCAACGCCTCAATCAAATGCAAGACAACACACGCCTACCGCATCCGCTGATGTAGAACAAACATAGGTCAGACAGGTGAGGTGATTGACACCCTCATAATTATCATAAATAAAAAGAGAACTTCTATGCCCCACCTAAAAATCAGCTTCAAAGTAATTTGATCTACAAAAGGCACTCAGCACCTCAACTCTTTTTAAACAGGAAAGCACTTTATTAGCGTACTCTAGCTATATGATGAGCTTAACGCGGCAAATGAATACGACCCGAAATTTACTCCGGTAGTAGTCGAGCCCTACAGTGCACTCCTCCTGAATTTGGATTTTCCTGCGTGCTCACCCACGCATATGCTGTCGACGTTCGATTGGAAATAACGGATGTACATTGCTTTGAGCATTATTTACAAGGAGTGGCAGCATCCAGCTAAAATCTGGATTATAAAGTAGATCATAATTACTGGCCCACCCTTGAGTTTTGCGCGCCTAGCAGGGATGCCGAAATCAACATTTGGTTTGCCGAGCAGCTTTGCTGCCCGTGTATATGCGAAAAGAACAAGGCTTAGTACTCGATGCCTCGTCGGCTATGCATGTTCCCAGCTCGACCCCCTCCGCCACCCAGCTGATCACCCCCTATGATCGTGGAATCAGAAAGTCAGCTATTGTCTGTTATATAATGACTAAAAACTGAAATACCGGGCCGGTGATGTATTCGAACGACTCCCTGCCCGTCTTCCCAGCTGAACAGTTCCATTGCACCGTTCTTCACAACCCTGCGTATCGGAGGTAGCTGGAGACGCTGACCAAAAATCTCAACCTGTTTACGCTCTATGGCCTCATAGTGATCAAACTCATACTGATTCCCGATCAATTTACCAATATCCGGGCCATTAACGACACATCTCCCGCTGATGGGAAAGATAATGTTATTCAAGTCAAGATAATACCCATCTATCATCGCGACACTGGTTGCTAGTTCTTCGTTGGATTGTTCAGCTAGACGGAAGCGCGCATCAAAAAATATCGGCTTCTGCAGAAAACTAGACAGCTCTCTGGCCTTGTGAATATATGAAAGTGCATACGAAAGGGGCACAAGGTATTCGGGAATAAGGTTCAGCGCCATACCAGCAGATGGCTCCCCGTCAATCTCCACACTCAAATCAAGTTCCCACTTCTCTACAATCGCCTCGATAAAGGTCGCTATTTTGTTGAACCAAGGAAGCTGAGAAACCTCGCGACCATTCCAGCTTTCTGTATTGATGTTAAAATTAACCTTGGAGCTTTCGCCATTATGGCTCACATCGGCCGTCAAAGTTATCATCCCTTTCATCGATACGCCCTGTAGGCAGTACGATTGGGTGCCGGAAGTTATCGATCCCGGGATGTCATCCAAGTTAATCTTTCTATTAGTCACTGGATCTGTTGCAGACAGTTTGATGACTACCGCAGTGGATGGTCGAAAAAAACTTACCTTGCCTTCATTTCCGCTTAGCAGTTCTTTAATCAGTTCGAATAACGTAGATCCTTGGAATTCGATATTTTTCGCATCGAGCTCAAACGCACGTCCATTTTCAAAAAGGGCTGTGTAGCCGGTTGCCGCGATCTGGGCATCTTTTCCACCGACCGTCATGAAGATCTGAACATTTTCCTTGGCATTGACCTGAAAAGCCGTTCCATACAAAGGATCGTATTTGCTTACCACATCGAAACGAGGGTCGGCCGCTGCCAGTACATTTGCTGAAGCCGTATGGACTTGGCGTATTGCATTTGGAAGAAATTTCTTCGGCATTCCACTTAGCGTCATGGCTAACAGGTCGGTCGCATCGGTCGCTTTAGGCAGCTGTTGTCCAAGCTCGGTTTTCGTAGCGGCCTCGGCCTGCCTTTTCCAGCTTTTGAGCAGCTCCACGGTATGGGTATTGACGTCGCGATCGATCTCATCTGCATGAATCGCGCATAACCAGATACCATTGGAAAAAGCCTTTCGCTCGTTGCTGGTCATGCCTGAGTCATAGCGAGGCCCTCCAGGGGAAGCGGCACAAATATGGGCAGCTTTTCCAACATTCGTCACGCCATCTTCATCTTGAGGAGCCGACGTTGGCACTCTGCAGTTTGGCTTCGAACACCGATGCGCAACCCTGTCCCTTAGCTTCCTTACAACGCTGGCAGAAAAATCATCGCGAGCCATCGATTAGATACCTACTAAATGCCGAAGTCGCTGCAAGTCTATCCGCGAACATCTTTTGTCTGATAGTGTGAGCAGCAGCACTTCCCAAAAATGGGCTCAGCAAAGCCGTTGCGACCTTTGCCATGGAGCAACGCGAACGGTAGTGAATCTTCATAATCTCAGATTTTTTGATACTCAACTTATTATCGAAGGCTTAGGTACCTACGTAAACCTAACCCTACCACCGAGCCGTGCGAGACAGATGCCACAGTTCCAAACCCGTCCTCTGAAAACAGGAAAACCCAGTAGTATTCAGCAAACAAAAAAGATTATTTTCTCAGCATTACAATACCGAACCTACAAACCAAGAAATCCCAGACCGATGCCAAAAGTAAACCGTGAATTTAGAATCTGGATGAGACAGCACCTGATAGCCTGTAGTATTGATATGATAGAACACGGAGACGGATTGTCGGAGCATCATCACTCGCGTCTGGATAGCGAAGCAAATCGCATAATGGGTTGTGAAGTTTTGTTTGACTGCGACTCACCGATGGAACTGAAGGCGTCACACTATGAACAAGACGTCGCGAGAACGTGGAGATTCCGGCGTAATAACTCAATTGAACTCGCCTTCAAACTCAAAATTCTAAAAGTCGCCCTCTACCCGGTGAGTTATTACGGGATAAATTCTTACCATCGCTGCTACGAAGTGACAAAATTCGGAAGAACATTTCGAAAACTACCGATTCCTTTACAGACAATTCTTATCGTTACTTGTATGGCTGTCGGTCGCGTCTCACAAGTCGCTACGCGCTTTAAATGGGTTACCGGGATCGCCAGCTTCGGTATGCTGGCAATTAAAGTCTGGCATTCGGGCCTGATCAGTAACTGGTGGATTGCGGCAAGCGCCGCTACCGGACTAGCGATTGGTTTGCTAGCTACTATTTGGCGCTGAATCGAAAAATTCAAAAGATATTCGTTTTCGAGCACCATCCCCCACCGTTTAACCAGCAATCGTCCCGATATGTATTAAAAAGATATATATTCGCGACATGCTTGCCATGGCCGATTTTCTATCCACGACCGCAGAGTTCTTTACCCCTCACGACACCTCTCGGCGCCCATTTAGGTGCCTATCTCAGCCTCTGCTTCATGCCAATTACCTCTAATTCGGCCCCACATTGATTCAACCTGTTGCCCTAATCTCCGTATACACGCAAAACTTGCATCCCAACCGCAAACATCTGGGTTGATGTGAGCTGTCTGGCTGCGATTTCAGATAAAGAAGATTTTAAGACAAGAAATCGAGACTTACGGTATCACCGTCCCCACCCGCCCTGCCAAATGAGTTTGACACGACACACCCGCGTCCTAATTATGCGTCAAGCAACCACGCATACATTCATACACTCATACACTCATACACTCATACACTCATACACTCATACACTCATACACTCATACAAATAGATCAGATCATCAAAAAAGTATCATTTCACATTTATTTCTTGCACTCACAACAACCACCACAACCCGTTAATCATCGTCAAATTGTTGTTTCCCGCGCACCCGTCACCCCAGCGAAAAACTACTTTTGTGCCGTCACTTCACCTCTGCTAAGATCCGCCTGCGTTCGACGGGTGTCGAACGTCGCTGGTTCTCCAGCGTTATCTTTCGTAAGCAACCAAGATGGTGAACTTATGACCAAACCCTTCATTAACGGAGTTACAAATAATGGGAACAACCGACGACGACAATAAGACGACTGCACAACTGATTCAAGAGTTGCACTCTAAAGGAAAGCTGACCCCAAAAAAGGTTAAGCAAAGCTCACATTCCTATCGAGTACAGGGCACCGGGCATGATAATGCCGAGTACTACGGATGTCCTAAACGGCCCAAAGAATTGGGTCGATATAATGATCCCGAGGAAGAAATTGGGATTTGGTATGGGGCTCAACACCCTAGCGGAGCGCTGGCCGAGACCTTTGGACGACTTCGACCGAAGGACAAGAAAGGGACAGGTATTTTCATCAACGTCACAGATCTCGAATCAAGAGACATGTGCGTAGTGGAAATGAACCGGGACTTGACGCTCCTGGATCTAAAGCCTTGCCTGTCCAAGCTAGCCCGAACCGTGGATGAGGTTTCTGGTCTCGACTACTCCCTGACCCAAGAAATTGTTGGGGCGGTGGCGCGATTGCCAGGTAACCCATTCGACGGCATTGCTTACGAGTCGCGCCATCATCCGGACGGGCACAGCTGTTATGCGCTGTGGACGAAACCAGGTGAGGCTACAACGGTGAAAACCGTTGAAATGACAAAGCTCTCAGAGTTTGAGTACAAAGGAGAGCTGCCGGAAGGCTTTGAGGGTGACAGCATTGATGCGGAGGAGATCATGACGGAGATCCTCGGCTACAAGGTGCTTGGTTCTTAAACTTCGCTTTACCATTCAGACAGCGCCCCACCCTTGGGTGCGCTGTTTTCTACGCAGACGTCGACGTCATGAAAAGAGCGGCTTCGCGCTTGATCGTGTTCAGCTGCTGCTCACTGGCTCCATTTTTCAAAACAACGTAGGGCAATTCCACCCTTTCATTAGCGAACGCGATTGGATTTAGGAAGAAAGTACATTGTGCTTCTGCGCTCACATCCTTAAGTAGTCCCAGCACCTCTTCTAGGTGAGGGAGCTTCTTATCCCCAACAAATTGAAATGCCGGGTATAGATAATCGGTACCTTCCTGCAACGCTATCAGCATGCCCTTCTTGACATGGTTATTCACTGACTGCCTTGTCAGACCCAAAATATTAGTGACATCTTGGGTCTTCAAGACACCACCAAATTCTCTGAGCTGTTCGAAAAACTCAATTTTCGCAGCAACTCTTCGAGCCTGCTTTCGAGTTTCACGGGTGCTCAGAGCCCCAGTAACAGCCCCACTGACCGCAAGCTTTTGCAGGAGCTCTGCATCTGTAAGAGCACCCAAGCTCTCATTGCTTTTTTCCTCAGACCATCGCTCGAACACATTGGTCAGGATTTTCAGCATGCGTACGGACGCCCCTGCGGCCTCAGGAATTTTCTCCACGGCAGCTGTCAGGGTATCAACGATGGCATGTATAGATCTGTGCGAGTCCATAAGGCACCTCTGCATTCTTAATTGACGATTCACTGTATCAACAATACTGCAAAATCGTCAAACGACAATGTACCCTTTGTCGACGAAAGGATGTCGCGGCGAACCGATCTTGGACACTCTCGCATAGTTCACACTAGGTTCACTATCTAAAACACGGCATGGTCATCGCTTTAAAATCCCCTCATCATGAACGTCTCCGAGTGCCTATGCTGCCCTGATGCCATCACAGCTCAGCGGATCACGACATCGCCCTAGATCCTCCTCATTCATGATCCACCTGAACCTTCTGGGCCTGATAGCGCGGGTGGTTGAACACCTTGCGTGCGAGTCTGTAAGGTCTATGTCCACGCAACGCTTGCGGGAGCAAGGATGTACCAAGTCCTGATAGTGAACGATGCAGAGGTTTCAGCCGACGAGCTGGCAGGAATGCTCTGCGCCCACCACATAGTGGTGCTCAACGCCTATATGCGTGGCCAGCCAGAAAAGCTCCGAGATGAAGTCACGGACTTGCTCAAAGATTGGCAAGGTCGTGTTCCCCACATCCGCTGCGACGAGCCCGTCGCAATAGTAGATGGTTATCCTTGCTGGATGCCTACCATGATCCACGAGGAGCTCAATGCTTTGGATTTGTTCCGAACGCAAGACTTGGTAAAGCGAGCCGTAGATAAATGGTTGGCGAGGGGCTCACCTAATCGTTTCCTGTACACCAACACATCGAAGATTACCGATATCGACGATTAGGAAATTGAGGCCACAGTGCATCGCCAGGCCCTCCGAGGATGCCCACTTCTTCAGCTCAATGCATCTGCACACGCTGATATGGCGCACTGAAACCCAAGTCGATGTAGGCGATGCAGATGTCTGTGAAATTCATTCTCTTCGATGCATTTGGCACATTGCTTCGAATCTCGAAAGTCAGGCTTCCGTATCGCATGGTTGACCAAACGCTTACGCACCTGCGAGCACGCAGCTCTTAGCGTGTACCCGACGAACCGTCCATCAACATACAGACACGAAAAAGGGATTGGAATGACAGAGGAAGCTCAAGGCAAAAGTAAGGCCGATGCGGCTCAGGCCATCTCCATTGGCTTGATTGAAAAGGCCTGGGAGTTCAAATGGGGTATCCAACTGATCTACATCGCCCTGTATGCCGATGCAGTCCTAGCATGGTTTCTTCACAAGAATTTGCTGTCGGTTACGACGGGCAGCACACAGATTTGGGAGTCGATTGGCGCCCTCCTCTTGGCAGTAGCAGGATTCGGCCTCACCGTTTCGTTCGTCATTCCACAGTTTTCTGAGTTTATGAGGAAATTCATCATCGAGATTTCGCCAGCTTTCCTCTTGGATGCTTTCAGGAAGCGCGGCGCTGAGTCTGGCGAGGTATCGCTCCATTATTTGCACACTGAAGCATTACGGACGAGCGATGACTTCCTCATGGCGATCTATCAGGAAAAGAACTCTATCTGGATTCGCAAGCTGAACGATCAGCGACAAGCTACAACTCTTCTAATTGGCTTGGTGCTGTTAACAGTTTCGGATATTTGGGTAGGCTATACGTCTGGCACTGAGACGCTAATCTTGTGGCTCGCCAGAGGGCATGAAGTGCCGTTTTACCTGTATCTGGCCTTAGCCATATTCATCCTGCCCATCTTCTCGATTCTTAAGCCCTGGCCTAGGGCCTATGCCTATCACCCGCAACTACGCAGAAAGCAGGATCAAGAGCGAAAGGAACTGTATGGCTCAGATGGAACTACGCGATTGGGATAATTTGAGGCCCCAGCCGGCGACGCAGATGAAGAAAGCACATTGGATAAGAAGGAAAGCCAGAGGATTTTATGGGTGATATAGGAGCGGGTGGTGAGCATTTTTTTATGGGCTTCTGCTCCGTCGATGGAGTGACTGCCAATAAAAGCAATGCTGACAAGCATGGTTGGGATGTCTTCGTCGAGGTCGAACAGGAAGCAAGCACGCTTACCCTGATGACACTTCATGAGCCCATCATTGCAGGCAAAGTCCAAGTAAAGTCCACGCGTACCACGTCGCTAAAAGTGGATGTCACCCTGTCCAACCTACGCAAGATGGCCACCAGCCCGCTTCCCTCCTTCTATGTCCTGATGGACTTTTCGCAAGGGCCACACCCTCACAGGGCATTCATACGGCATGTCGATGAACCTCTGATCCGAGAAATCCTGGAGAGGGTTAACACCCATATCATCGCCGGCAAAGCGGAACGGCTACACAAGCTCACACTACGCGTCGATTTTGGATTGGGTCGCGAAATAAGGCTCAGCGAACCCAGCACCTTCAAATCAGAAATCTTACGAGCAGTCGGCGCCTCCCCGGCCCAATACACCGACAAGAAATCCATGTTTCTTAAAAATGTTGGGTTTGAGGAAGGCCGCCATGCCATGCATTTTCAGCTTGAGGGCATGGAAAGTCTCGCAGCGCTGGTTAACGCCTCCTTGGGAATGGGCGGAAGCGTTGAATTGCAGAGTATGCAATTTTCTACCAAGCGATTTGGGCATGAAGCCCCCTGTAGTCGTAGTGAATCGACTACGGGTGTAATGGAGCTCACTCCAGTGGCGCCAGCTGCCAAGGGCACACTGACCTTCCGGGATCTATCGACTGGTGTGAGTGCGCTGGTAGAGGCTTCAGCTTACTTCAGCCCGATGCATGAATGGCTCCCCAAAAGCCTAAAAAAAATCCGGTTCGATTGCGGCACCTTTGACTGGTTCTTTAATGAGGATTCAAGCGCGCAATTCACCGGAACGCTTGACCCTGATTCGCCGATTAACCTGGACGAGCTTGCCAATTTTCTTCAGATAGTTTGCTTACTTCGCACGCCCAAAAGCCTCTCCATAGACATGGACTTCTACGGTTCCCAGAGCTCTATGGTCGTCAAAAACGGCGCAGGCTTACCTGACTATTCACAGGCGCTGGAAACAGCTGACCTATTACTGGGGGTGAAGAGCTTTTTCTCGGACAGGGAACACCTGACGATCTCAGCAACAGAGCTCATCCGCAGCGATCGAAACATCAGAGCTATGTCTGCTTTCTTGAATAGAAAGACTAGGGCCAGGATCTCCTTCAGGTGCGCCGAGGTACACGACCCGATTGAAGCTGCATGCCTGGTGCCGCTTGCCCTGAGCGTTGGCGGGAAATGCTACCTGGCTATCCTTGCGGTATTTGGAGAGATGAGCCGATCAGAGCAGGGACGTTACATCGTTGCGGCCTCCGATTTTGATGTCCTCTACAAAACGGTCTTGCGCGAGAGCGAACTAAACACGGAGAAAATCCTGCTTCGACTTGAGCAGATCACGGCTAATTACGAGCACTCTCTTCCCATCGTGAACTTAGTCCCGGCGATGCTGGATTTCGCTCTAAATCGCTGAGCATGATGAGTGCCTAGAAATCACCGTACCCAAGCACCAGCCCCCTCCAACGGGAACGCTCTGTAGTCCAGAGCAAATCATGCCGGCTTTCCCACCCTAGCGCCGACGAAAAATCAACGCTAGGCAAACACAAATGACTCGGATCCAAGGGCTTGCTGTACGGTGATGCCGGAGTAATCGTCCGGCGAGCTCACCTTCCAAGCTCCAGCATTAAAAGCGACGGTATCCGCGTTTTTTTAAGTGGACGCGATGACTCATCACGCTAGGATTTCCCATAATTTTGCTACCCCGGCCTCAGCTGGGCGAAATCAACTTTGGAGGTAGGTCACCACGATGGCCTTGGTTGTAAAGTGCGGTCTGTCCCCACCCTAAGTTTTTTACTGCAAGGAGATGCAGGATGTCACCGAATCCATAAGCTTCGACGGTTTGCAATTGGCTGATGTCTTTCTCCAGCAGCGCAACAATCTCCTCTATTCGCCGTACTTCATCTTCTTTTCTTCGAGCATAGGAAATCATCTGGTTGAGGTATTCCCTATGCCTTTCAAGCTCATCTGCTTGGACTCCGCCAAAACCGGCCGAAAGGTAGTCGTCACTGACTGTTGAGAAGGGGGCTAGGGCACGTCGACGTTCATCAGCCCGTTCAAGAAATTCCATTAAAGCCTTGGCTCGCTTCTCCCCAGCCAGCGCACCCTCCATCTGCACCCGCTCATCTTCGAGCTCGCCTAGCGCAACGCGCAGCATTCCTTCGGCGATCTGGATCTGATCAGAAATGATCTTGTTGTCCAACTGAGGGACTATCATCATGTTGTTTTCTCGACAGCTCAATGGTGCTTGAAGGCTATCACTAGCAGCTAGGCTTGGCGCCTCTGGGTTCTACGATGTTAGTCGTAGTGCCCTCCCATCGATTCGGCAAGCGTTGCCCCCTTACCCCTCCTCCTGACGGCCCTAATGGTGGCGCTCAAAAATAATGACAAACAATCCCGCCTGAAAACTCGCGCTGTAACAATTTCCAACCGAACTCAAGTCGAATGCTTGACCGGGTGACATCATTGACAGCCAATCAGGAGAACGCAGGGCGAAGCAGTCTTTAGCGAACCTGAACCATTTTTCAGCCTCTCAAAAAGATGGCCAAGTGATATCTCTGGCGGTACATTGCCTTTCATGTTGCGCCACGGAAAAAGGAATGGGGTCTAGGCCCCGTAGTGACACGGGTACGGACTACGAGATGGAACGATGAAAGATCCAGGTGCTAGCCCCAGTGCTGCGGGTTATGGCTATCAGTACGAACGAGCGTTGTACCGTATCTTCAATGCACCCAGTGTGCAGACCCGATTCGGCATCGAAACTGCCGATGACATTGAAGAGATCAGTGAAAGCTCAACAGGTACTCGGCGGGTATCGGAGCAAGCAAAGCTTACTGTTCAGCCTCGCAAGAACCCTCTGCAGGACAGCAGTAAAAACCTTTGGAATACCCTTCGTATCTGGTTGAGCGGGCTGGAAGCGGCTCGGGAAGAGTACGATGAGCTGGAGTACCTGCTCGTCACCAATCGCATACTGAAGAAAGGTACTCTGGCCATGCAGCTGTCGGAGGCATCCTCCAAGCAGGAGGTTGCAAACGCGGTGGTCACGTTGCGCAATCACGCTGAAGGCATGACCGGAAAGCCTGGAGAAATCGCCAAGGAAGTCGCTTCATTCTCCGACGCCGATCTCGCATTTCTGATTGAGCATATGCGCATAGAGGACGGACAGTTTAATGCGCAGATGAAGCAAGGCATCATCGCCTCACTACACCTTCCAGAGGACGCGCTCGCGTTCAGCGACTCCATTTACTATGGTTTGGTCGGTCTCTTATTCGACCAATGCCAAGAAGCATGGGTGGCCCGAAAACTCTTCTGGACAAGCGCCCAGCCTTACTACAACCAGCGGCAAGCTCTCGTGAATGCATTCATGAATGGCCCTTGGGAACCATTGCCATTCGAAAAAACCGAGTTTTCAGAATGGGCCCAGAAGATTGATCCTGCTGACATGTTGTTCATGGGGCAACTCAACAAGCTCAACATGCCCAATGATCTACTCATGGAACAGTTCAGCTTTTTCTGCGCGGCCTATTCTGAGCGGATCCGACTTCTAAATTCCGGCCGGGTGTTGCTGGATGATTTCGATAGTGCCGAGAGGGTGCTCAGCGACCGTTGGCGGTCAATCGGGAGTGCTCACCGGCTTACCGTGAGCAAGTCACCCGATCAGTTCAATATTCCGGATTACAACGCCGTGATGGCCAAAACTCTCTTTCCTGAGATCTTCCCGATGAAAGTCGGACGGATGAACTCATCGGCTCAATACCTGTTCAGCGGCACCTACCATCGGATGGTAAATACCGTTGAAACACAATCGCCAATCCATTGGCACCGTGACGCTTCAGACGCAGAAGGTGAGACATGAGTGAGGTGTTCCTGGATCGTCTGTTGATCCATAACTCGTCCTTGGCTTGTTTCCTGTTGGCTCATTTCATAGGGCAATATCAGGAGGCTGCGCACGGCCAAACACCCGATCTGCCAAAGCTCATGCTGGTACTGCCGCTGGCCTGGAGCGAAAGCTCGCGTGATGCGCTGAACAAGCGCACGTCCCGATCAACTGTGGCGGCTGTTTTCAGAGAGACGCCCGTGTTGAAGATCGATCTTCAGCGAAGGGTGGCTGCTCATGCCGGCGCTACGTTGCAGGGACTCAACCTCGCTGTATCCAGCCGTCTGATCGGGAAGGTTGGTAAGGGGCCTGACGGTGTGAGCTTTCAGGTATTGGCCGACGGTTGGCCGAGGGGCATCAAGAGCACGATCCCGACGGCGATGATGCAAACCACTGAGAGGCTAGCTAAGTGGTTCGCTACCGAATCCACAGAAAATCTTTACAAGCTCCTATTTGGGATTCCCGATGAAATTCACGATTGACGCAGTCATTCTCTGGCCTCGCAAACTTGGCATGGAGCCACGAGTCATTCCCTTCAGCGAAGGGAAGATCAACATCATTTACGGACTGAGCGGTACCGGAAAATCGTCAATTGTTCACATCATTGACTATGTTCTTGGTGCCACGAAGTGCCAGATCCCGATTGGGATTATCCGCGATACGGTTGAATGGTTCGGCCTGAAAGTTCGAGTCCTGGATACTACCTACATTGTTGCTCGGCGTACCCCGGGTAACTCGCAAGGTTCAAACGATCTAGTCATGATTGAGTTCGACGGTGAAATCCCCGACACAGTGAGCAGAACTCATTCGCTGATCCAGTACAAGGCCGCTTTCGATGGCATGGTTCGAGTAAGTGATCTGCCACACTCGGATGACGAGGAGCCGTCCAGTTTTGATCGCCGCAGCTCCTATCGCGACATGGCGGCGTTCAACTTCCTGCCTCAGCACATCGTCGCAAACCCCAACACCCTGTTCTTCAAAACGGACTCATTTGCTCATAAGGAGCGCCTGACGCGAGCTATGCCCTACGCTCTCGGCATGGTGGATGCAGCCTATATCATGAATGAACGCCGCCGGGATGAGGCTCAACGCGAGCAGGAAAAGCTACGCAAACAGATAGCGGTACACGAGGCTGCCAAGGCCACCCATTATGCAGACGTCGACCTGTTGTTCGATCGCTGCATTCAATTGGGAATGCTTGAGCGCACCAGTGCGTCAGGCGCACAAAAAGTGGATCGCCTCAAACACGTAGTGATTGCCACAAATGAAGGTCGACTAGAGCAGACACTGCTGGAACCCCAAAGGCTGCATATCTCCATCAAGCTTAAGGAGGTCATAGAACAGGTCGCCAAACAGCAAAGTGTTGTAGATGACTTGGATGCGCAGGTTGATGGTTTCGATCATCTCTCTCGTACCAGCAAGCGATTCGTTGCAGCGATTGATACAGAAAAATCTCATGCTATTGGGCTGGATTGGCTTAAGCAGAGTGTCTCGGATGGAGGGCATTGCGTAGCCTGCGGCTCGTTTACAAATGCACTCCCTCTGGTCATCGAGAATCTGGAAGAGAAGATCAACAAGATCACTCGGATTTCAGATGCACTAAAAGACAATCCAGTTGTGGACAAGCAACTATCTACCCTCAAGCGGCATCGTGCTAAGCAGGAGCGTGAACTCTCTCGACTACTGCAAGAGCAGAAACGCTTGATCTTGGAGGATGAGCGTACACGCGACGCGATTGGCCAGATCTACTTTGTCGCGGGAGAAATCAGAGGGCTCCTTAAGCAACTGGATGGGGCGACGGCTGACGAAGGCCTGCTGAAACGCATGATTGAGCTGGATAGCCTGATCCGGCATTACAACTTCGTGATGTCATCGACTGATATGGCAGAGCAGGAGAAGAAGGTTGATGCCCAACTAGCTCCAATGTTTGATGACTATGCCACTCAATTTGGTTTGAATGGTACGCCAGGCTCTCAGATTTATCTAGACAGGAAAGAACTCACGCTTCGCTTTGAGTCGGAAGACAAGAGGGATTACCTGTGGGAGATCGGTAGTGGTGCCAACTGGATGGGATATCACATAGCAACGTTCTTGGGAATTCATGAATACCTTTCCAAGGAAGAGAACCGGAAATTACCTCCATTCAGCTTCATCGTGATCGACCAGCCGAGCCAGGTTTATTTTCCGAGCAATACCAGTGGTGTGAACGCGCTAGATGAAAACTTCGATGCCATAAATCAAGCTCGGCCTGCGGATGTTATCGCGACCCGTCGGATCTTCGAAGTTCTGGCGGAGGGTTTGAAACGCGCAGGACATTTTGTCCAGATCATTGTTCTGGAGCATGCTGGCCCAGACATCTGGGGAGATATTGATGACACCGTGAGCGTCGAAGCTTGGGAGCGCAAAGGTGATGGCCTTATTCCTGCTCACTGGATTCATTCGGTGTAGGTTCAAATAACCCGCGTGTGTGTACGGTTAGAACGCGAGACACCGCCCTTGAAAATTCCAGAGCCGCGTTACTTATCGCCAATCAGAAACAGAACAGAACAACAATTCCACCAAGAGCGGAGCTTAAATTATGAGTGGTATTTTCAGGGTAGATGACTTCGCTTTACAAGCCCAGCGACATATATACCCTCTGTACCGAAAAAATGGCACAGGCGGCTACGAATTCTCTTCCACCATGACGTTCGTAAAGATTGAAGGACAGCATTTCTGTGTTTTCGCAGCGCATGCACTTTCCCCGCGAGAAGATCATCTGAATGAAATAGGTGTACTTAGAACAGATGGCGAATTTATGCCTCTTTCGAGCATTTCGCGCTCACATAAAATATGCCGAGAAAGAGACCTATGTGCTTGCCACACCCAACAAATCGAGCACAAAAACTACTTCGACTTAAACTTCGTTTCCACCACTGAATTCGTAGAGAATTTCGGATGGATAGGTTTCCCTAAGAAAAAGGCAGTGCAAAGCATTCATCGTACTAAGGCCACCAAAGAAAATGTTCAGAAATTCCTTTCCGATGGAGTGGACGGGCTAAAAAAATGGAATAATGCCGACTTCCTTTTGCTCGGAGTTGAGCTTGTATCAGAAACCGAAAATGAGGTAACCGGAAAACATGTCAATGAAAATGTACAGTACACCCATGAAGGGTTTAAAGAACAAGGCTATGCACTGAAAGGAATGAGCGGTGGGGGGCTATTTAAGGGGCCTAAAAAAATCCATTCGAAAGAGCCCGTTCTTAGTGACATATTTCAGTTTTTCGGAATTGGACTTGAATATAAAAACGGCCTCATCGTGAAGGGTGCCTCTAGAAAGTCAGTCGAAGAGTTGCTACGGGAGCTACTACAGTCGAATCCATAGCAAAAATCTAATACAGGCCAAGAGGCTAATGAACTCTGTTTTTTTTTGGGGGGGGGGGAGTAAGCCATGATAAAAACTCCACTTTTCGCCTAAAGCAGAAACGTCATCACCGTAAGGCACTAGCCGATAGGTTTAGTTTTAATTCAAAATCTTCTAACCTCACTTACAGGGCAAGCTCGCATTATCCAATGTGAAAACGCGCACTACGCTTTTACTCCTGGTTCAAAATTTATCAAGCGGCTGTAAATCAATGCAGGCAAACCAGAGAACTCGTCAACTATTTCCTCGAATGTACTTGATAGAGTACTCTTGGCAACGGCTTGCGATGCGACATTCTCCATACCGATCACAGCAACAACCCAGAATGCGGATAGTCCAGTAGCCAAGCGCAAGCCTTCGCTCAGCTCCTTCAATCCCTGCGTAATGATTTCTTTAGCGTACCCCTTCCCTCTCCACGGGATTGCTACGGCATACCCCACATCGAAACAAGGGACATCGTTTTTGTTCCCTCCCGAAATGAACATAACCAAAGACTTCACTTGGCCCTGCTCTACCCGGGCAAATGAAAACCTAGTTTTTCCGTTCAGCTCATCGCGAACTACACGGATGTTAGGTGACCCATTAGACGCAGCAGTAAGCATGCCAGCGGAAATTTCTTTCTGAAAGTTCAATAATGCCGACATCGGATCTGCCATCATCTTAATCACCCTATCTTTAGCGCAATGTAGAAGAGGTCTTTTGACGGAACGGATATTCAAGATTACTGATCACACGTACTGTCCTGCCGACGTTCACCGTCAACCACGAAAAATCAGGGTAAATCAACACTCACTTTGCGCGTGCAGCTAATAGCTGCTGGGCTGCAGACTGCAAGCCGGAAGTACGCTTGGTATTTACTATAGCTGAGGATATGCAATGAGATGACGGAAACATCCATCATGAAGCAGAATACCGGGGCAGGACGATATTGTAATTAAAGAACACTCACCTGAACGGTTGCCGCCAATCGACAAACACTGCCATGAATCTCAATAAAAGAAGTTCACGTCGACATAGACTCTTTCAAAGGCTTGGCTTAGGCTTGCTGGAGCCATCCCTCGGCTCAACAAGGAGTAATCAATGGCTGTCTACATGGTGACGTGGAACCTCAACAAGGAGCGCGGCAACTACGCCCAAGCCCGGCAAGCCTTCATCCAGCATCTGGATCGCTATCCAAATGTCAGCGATGCAGGGTTGGAGTCTGTTCGATGGCTTTCCAGCAGCGCCACAGCGAACCAGATTTCCGACGACCTTCGACTCAAGCTTGACCTCAACGACCGCATTTTTGTCACCAAGCTGAACAATGGAGAACACCAAGGGTGGCTCAGCAAGAACGTGTGGGAGTGGATAAATGCACGAATGTAGCGCTGACGATCACCCCTCGCGTCAGTCGGACATCGACATGCAGACTTGGAGAGCGCTGGAAGATCCAGTCATCCCTGCTGATGGAAAAACCGATTAGCACAGGTGCTCACGCAGCACCTTGGCTCCATTCAGCATAGAATGTCTTGACCTCCTCCCACGTCATTTTCATAGCAATATTCCGTGCGGATGTTTCATCGAGAAGATAAACCTCTACATCAGGATCCATGATGGGTGAGAGGAATTTTCTCATTCCCAGAATATGGCCAGTCCCCACCGTGCCGTTCTGATTGAAGATTACTGCGGGACGATGATCTCCTGATTCAAACAGCGCCCTTACCCCAGACTTCAACCACTCCCAATCGACGAACACAGAAAACGCTGGAGTAACGGTATGAAGGACGACCGGAACAATCGAATCAATCCCTTTAACGAGTGTCCCGGGAAACGCTCTGAGCAGCTCAACATCTGGAATTTCATCAAGTGCTACGTTCAATCGTAGCTCGTCGACGATACCCTGCTTGTCAAGACAGGTTGCCAAATGTGGGGCCAGGTATTTTTCGAAATCGCGATACCCTGCGGACTGCAACAGCTGACCTTGACTGCCTTTCATCCTGAGAATCGCGCCCTTCAGGAGGTGCCGAATTAATGAGGCCGCCTGGCGAGGTTGATCAGGCGAAGACCGATCAATGCTTCCCTCCTCTGATAACCTGAACAGCATGGCTTCCCTCAACCCCAAGTCAAAGCACCCTTGGTGGAAAGGATGCCGGTCACTGATCAGATCTGATTGCACCCAATTCGCAAGATCCTGAGTCGCCTTTAATCTTTTCAATGGGTCATTGGATAGCATAGGGATCGGCGTGACGATTTCTTCCGTCACGTCATACATCTGTTTCATTTCGATCGCATGCCGCAACGCCTCCAACTGCGCCCACTCGACCATGGGTTCGATTCTCGCCGCATGCTCTCTGCCAGGCGCTGCATTGAAGGCAGCCAAAGCGAGATCACCCAGTACCCTGCCCGTAAGGAAGGCATCACTGCATTTGATTGTCCCTCCCGGGAACGGCACACCTACCGACAGATTTTCCACCAATGGCATCGCCACGACTGGATCAGTCCAGTCGAGTTGGTTTCGGCTCACGTAAGGCATATATCGATAACGCACAGCTGGATTGCAGACGAACTCACGAGCGTGTTGTCCGAGACTTCCCCAGAAATCAAACCTCGTAGGTACCCCTCTGAGCCGGCAACTCTGAGCCTTCATTTGCCAACAAACGTCGCTGCTGAACTCAGGATCAAAATGCTCCTTCAGAATCGGGTAGGCGGCGTTGGCAATATCGTAGATTGTGGCTGGTGTCTGACCTGAAATATCGGCTTTGCGGCTGTCCAGGAACAGGGATGCTTCAGAAACACGCTGGGGCAACCCATGCTCTTTGCACCAGGCGTACATCGAGTAGGGATCGATAGCGCATAGGGTGATGCACCACCGCCCTCGCCCATGGCCATTGACATCCCTCCACAGCATCATGAATCCGTGGGATCCAGCCCTGTCACCTGCACGCGCGATAACATCCATCGCGCTTATTATGCAACGTGGTGGAATTCGCTCGTCAGTAGCTGACTCTTCTGCCTGCGCACCATCCGCTTCATCCCTCTTGCGCTCATCCTCATCATCAACGAAGTCATCAACCGATTTTTCGAACAGATACAGGTCGATAGAGGGAAGTGCTTCAGGCGGTAATCTCACACTACCGGTTAGATGCCATGCTTCGGGCAGGAGGGCCTGCAACACAAATGATGACTCAGAGGATAACAACTTGAGAGCCAGGCATTGCTTGCCCGACCAGGCGTTCATACTGCCGACCGCGTGAGTCAGAAGCGTTGTCCAATCCGCAGCCACCACCACAAAACAAATATCGAAGTTGCCTAGAAAAGGCAGCAGGTTTCGAAGTTCCTGTTCATAACCTGCGAGCTCGGTAACGGTTTGCCTTTCTGTCTCACTTGCTCGTTTGACCTCAAAAACTACGAGGGTCTTCGAGTCGGGATTGAAGCAGAGAATGTCAGGGCGTAAAACCTCGCCAGTGGTGAGCGAGATACTGGTATTGATCGAAATAATTTCCAGTAAACCCAAACGACCAAGCACCTGATCAGCAGCCTCTGCTGAGGCACGTCGAGAGATGTAATCAATACCGAAAGATGGGATGAAAAAGTCCTGCCCGATCGCATCCGTTATGGAACTAATGACTTCCTGACCTTGGATATTTTCGAGCAGTTGGTCGTTTTCGATAAGCCTTTGCAGCCAACTCACGACCTCAAACTCAGGTGGCAATTTTGGATTGGGCATGATCCATCCTCGAATGATCGGGCCACGGGTTCGAGCCATCTGAGCACAGTGGCGGGAAAAACGAATTTGTCAGTCCAAACAAAGCCGACGGCGAATTTATCCTAGCAGAGCAATTCCCATAAAGCGGGCAAACTGCCAGCATCTTCCTGGCAGCTAATACGCATTTCTGCTACGAGATAAAGAATCTACTCACCCTAGCCCACATCACGCTGAATCGAATTGATCTGCAAATGCATCGGGCTTCGGATTTGGGCGCCATCAAGAGCGCAAATTCCCAAGAGAGGTTGTCGACTCTACAATCACAACACTGCAACAGATGGTGGTTGACAGCCGATGTAGTCACGCAGAACGGATTGCCCGTGCGCTTGGAAGTCATCTTGGACGCGCTGAATGCTATCTCGCGCTCCCTAATACGATGAAATACGGCCGCATGATAGGCTCTAATTTAAGAACCGTGGGCCTCGCCCCACCATGACATCAAACAGTGCACACTCCCATTCTAAAGCCTCTGCACTGCATTCGATTAACACGCGCAACTCTTCAACAGGAGGCCGCTTTGGCCACGAACATCATCACTCGCGGTGGCCACGACGCCTTAAGAGCAGAGCTTGATCATCTGTGGCGTGTGTATCGCCCAGAAATAACCCAGAAAGTCGCTTGGGCGGCATCGCTGGGAGACCGCAGCGAAAACGCGGACTACCAGTACAACAAAAAACTGCTGCGCGAGATTGATCGAAGGGTCAGGTATTTGCGTAAGCGATTGGAGGACGTGAAGGTTGTCGACTATTCCCCCGAGCAAGAGGGTAAGGTTTTCTTTGGGGCTTGGGTCGAAGTTGAGAATGACGATGGAGACGTAAAAAAATTTCGGATCGTGGGCTATGACGAAATTTATGGCCGCAACGATTACATTTCGATCGATTCACCTATGGCTCGGGCCCTACTCAAGAAAGAGGAAGGCGACGAAGCAACGGTACAGACTCCAACCGGCGAAACCTCTTGGTATATCAAGAGCATCTCCTACCATGACCCAGCAGAAGATCAGACTTCGGCTTCGTCGGTTCAAAAATAACGAAATATCATGGCATCGAGCAGCGAGCTGATGCTGCAAACATCGCTGGTAGGCTTATCTGAGCGGCGGGCAATCAACGACGAGAAAGCCAACCGCTTGATGAGCAACTATTTGGCAGTGAGGAAGCTTTTTAGTAAATCGAAAAAGCTCCCCGACACCATCAGGCCTAACAGCATTTCCTTCTTCTCGGCGAAAACGCTCCATTCAGTCAGACCTAGCCCAACTCCCAACAAAATGGTTGTCATCAACATGTAACGCCAGGTAGGGGCAAAAATTCTGATCAGTTGGGGCAATGAGGTGTGCTTCACGAACTCATGAGCATGCTTGTTGTACTCACGCCCCACGATGCAAGCAAGGACGAGCAGAGCTCCCGCCAATCCTAGCGCCAGAGGCTGTGTAAGCGGCACGAAGAAAAGCGCCCCACATCCCACGAACAAACCACTACCCACTATCGCAAGCTTGCGACTGTACTCTTTAGCAGTCTTATATCCGGCCCCCGGCAATTGGGGGTCGAATCCGGGCTGCTTCAGTATCCTCATTTCCCAGTAACTCATGCTTGTCTCCCACCTACTTTGTCACGTTCTGGTCTACTCATACGTTACTTGTGCTGTCGGGAAAAGCTTCTTCAGTCTTCTGTTTGGGCATGTATATCAGCCACACAGTGCAAGCCTCTCAACCTGATCAACCACATCCTTGCGATCCTTCGCTTTCAAAAGATGAAAGCACTGCAGCAGATGCGCCGTCTCATCGTCCTCGCAGTAAAAATACGGCACCGGCAGATTCATGACTGCGGCGATCTGCTTCACGATACTTTCCCCAGGCTGGTGAACGCCCTTTTCGTACTGAGACATCCGCGCTGACGCCGTGGCCGGCTCAATGCCCGCCTCGATCCCCAAACGCTCCTGTGAAAAGCCCCTAAGCTTGCGCGCCTCTTTCAAACGCTTGCCGAACGTACCCATTTTCTCATCGCCGAAAGGCTAAGAGATTCTTAGATTTGCTTTGACCGCATACTAAGTATTCCTTAGTATTTGGTAGAAATATCCTTTTGCCATCACTCAGCGACGCAAGGACAGGGACTCAAGATGAAGGAAATGCAGATCGTAGACGGCCGGCTCGATGAGAAATCGCGCGGCTTCGGCGGCGACATGGTGAGCTACCATTTTTGGAAAATTGACGGCAAAAAACTCGAACCGATCGAAATCCCAGATGTGCTGGACGCTCACGTCAAGGCGGGGGATCGTGTCCGGGTGACAGCACAGCTGGGTAAGGACAAGGTCTACAGAATCTGGGCAATGCAAGTGGCAGGAGAGCCTGTTCGCTCGGTGGTTACTATCCCCTTCATTGGCGTCTCCCTAGGGAGGCTCGGCATCTTTCCGTTAACGGTCGCCATATTTACTATTTTTGTTGCCTACGGTTTCTGGACAAACAGCGCCAACCACCGAAGCTTTCACGGTTCGTCCTACCAGCTAGCCTGGATCGCCCTGAATTTGTTCGTCAGCTATCGCTACATGGTTAAGCCAATATTGATCATCACGCGCGGCATCAAGGCGTTCCGTGAATATTGCGCAAAGACCCCTGCTTCCGCCTCTACCGCCAAATGAGATGAACCAGTTGCAATAGAGTGCCAGGAGCAAAAGTGAACAACGTCGAGCAGATCCAACACCAAGCCGAGCTTGTCTTTGGCAACAAAAAGAAAGCCGATCATTGGCTGAGCCAAGCGACCGCAGAAACCGGTGATTACTCTCGGTTGCAACTGGCTCACAGTCGAGTGGGATATGAAGGCGTGAAAGCAGAACTCGATAGGCTCAACCATGGGTTCGCCAGTTAACGCACTCCTTCGTCGAGGATCGACATGATCATCTTTGATCTCAACACAAACGACGCCGAAGCTTTGCTTCGGCATGCGCAAACATTCGAACCGGATTCGGGCGATGCTCGTGAAAATCGGCGACTGCGCGAGGCACTGCTCGATCTGAGCGACGCGCTTTTATCGCATCTGCATAGTCACGGACACGACACAAACCACTCCTGATTCAAACAGAACCACTCAAGCGATGATTGGCGCCTCGATGAATCGATCAGCCGACTCCATGTAGGTTGCCAGGTCGATGATCTGACGAAGGAAAACGACCACCTCAAGTTTCTGAGCGTCATCGGGCAGCCCTATTCTCTTCAGCATCGCTTTAGCGTCCTCCTCGATCGCGGCTAGCGCATCAATATCGCTCTGCAACCTCATTTCGGCCTCCTGCCAGTGTGAGATCAGAGATACATACCTCACTTCTTCATACCACGCCAGCCGGCACATGCGCGGCTACGCTCGGCAGTGACACCGAACGGCGTCGCCTCTTCTGTTTGTCGACGCTATGCCTATCTAAATTTCAAATGTGCTCTGGTCATCAGGCTGGAGAGATCCTCTCCTTCCACCTAAACGCTCACTTCGTCACTGTTGCCCAAGCGACGATTCGATTCGGATGACCTGCTTGGGAGAGAGCGTTGCCAATGCGGATCCGGTTCAGGTTGAACCTCTGTTGCTTAGGTGGACTCCCAAACCTAAATCCAGGAGAAACGTATGACCCAGACAGCTTTGGTCGTGGGCGCCAGCGGTATCGTTGGCAGCGCCATCACACAGTTACTAATAGACAACGAGTGGCAGGTCGCCGCACTGTCGAGGCACCCGTCGCAAGTGCAAGGCGTGATACCTGTCGCGGCAGACCTTCAGGATCCCGCGTCGCTGGAACAGGCGCTGGCGGATTTGAAACCCACTCACGTGTTCATTACCACATGGTCACGGCAAGCAACGGAGGCCGAGAACATTAGCGTTAATGCCGCCATGGTACGTAACGTGCTCGCCGCCATTCGCCCAGCCAAGAGCGTTGTGCATGTAGCGTTGGTCACTGGCCTGAAACACTACCTCGGCCCGTTCGAAGCGTACGGAAAAGGCAGCCTTCCACAAACACCGTTCCGCGAAGAGCAGGGTCGCCTGGATGTCGAGAATTTCTATTATGCCCAAGAGGATGAGCTCTTCGCCGCTGCTGAAAAGGACGGCTTCACTTGGAGCGTTCATCGCCCGCATACCGTCACCGGGGTTGCTGTAGGTAACGCGATGAACATGGCAACCACCCTCGCCGTCTATGCGTCCATTTGCAAACAAACCAATCGCACTTTTGTGTTTCCAGGATCAAGAGTGCAGTGGGACAGCCTTACCGATATGACGGATGCCCGGCAGTTGGCGAGACAACAACTGTGGGCGGCCACCACGCCGGCTGCAGCTAACCAGGCATTCAACGTCACCAATGGCGATGTATTTCGTTGGAAATGGATGTGGAGCCGCATTGCCGACTACTTCGACTTGCCTGCTGCCGATTATCCTGCGTCCCCCGCCCCTCTAGAGAAGCAGATGGCTGACGATCAAGCCGTATGGACGAACATGGTTGCGGAACACGGTTTGAAAGAACCGGATATCGGTCGATTGATATCCCCATGGCACACTGATGCAGATCTCGGTCGGCCAATCGAAGTTGTCACTGATATGTCGAAAAGCCGTGCCATGGGCTTCACTGCTTACCAGGCGAGTGATCAAGCTTTTTTCGACGTGTTCGACAAACTACGCGAGATGCGCTTGATACCCTAGGTTGTTCCAGAGCAGATATTCTCAGAAGAATCCAAGGAGAGGAGAAGGAAAATGGCAGGCGAATACTCGTTATCAGATGTGCTGGAAAGGATGTATCAGAATCAGCTCGCTCTAGAAGCAGCATTAATGGAATTGACGTTGCACGCTGAAGCTCAAGGCCACGCAGACGTCGGAGACAATGTCCGAGGAGCGCTTTACACAATAGGTGAGAACGCTGGCCACATCAAACAAGGTTTGGCGCGCCTCAAAAAGTCTCCATGACTACGTCTTACAATTTTTTCACATCCATCGGAGTACGTTGAAGTCAGCTCCTTACATGGTTCACAGCCCGCTCTCCACATCGCGGGCTTTTTTTTGACCGCAATAATGCTGCGAGTCAACCATGGCTAAGTACGGCCACCAATTGGTAGCCATTGCACCAAAGGTAATAGCTGCCGAAAGCTACTTTTTGTCTACGGCGTCTTTGACCTTGCCAACCACCTGCTGGGCTTCACCTTTCTTTTCCTGGATAGCCCCTTCGACCTGCAGCTTCTCATTTCCTGTGACCTTGCCGACACCTTGCTTCACATTACCGATTGCTTCGTTGGCCAGGCCTTTAATTTTGTCTGAAGTGCCACTCATGTTTTTCTCCCGGTTAGGAATAGGCGTCCTATCTGGACACAAAAATTGACTGGTGGTCATGAGTTGGAGTTCCACTTTCTATGACGACCGGTCGTCAGCAGCACCCAAAAAAAGAGGCGCTCCTGGGAGCGCCTCTCTATTCACGCTACTGCTCGCTGACCGGCTTCGAGTCAGCAGACTCAGTCCCACCGATCACGATGTGCTTAGGCTTCGCCTCCACTGGTACAACTCTGAGCAAATCGATGTTCAGCAAACCGTTGGCGAGCTTCGAGCCTTGCACCTCAATGTGATCCATCAAGCGGAACGACAGCCGGACACGCTCATGCCTGATCAGGGCACCGTGCATTGCTGCGGCCCAACGAGAACCACTTTAATCCCAGGAAATCTGGCGCAGGTGTATGGGATTGATTGCAGGGCACTGAGCGTCGATGCCGGCGCATTCACGGCGATCTACCCAGTGTCGGTGATAGCGCCTGGGAGCTAGGCTGGCGGCAGATAAACCTTTAAGTTTTATGTGAGGTCACGGCGCTAATTAAGCGGGATAATCTTAATGCCATGAAGCAAGCCGCGCACTGTCGGCCCCGTCAGGTGAAGGTGATTCATTTTGAAAAAGAGTGAGCTCCCAGTCAAAACTTGCGTGATTTGCGGCCTTCCCTTCACATGGAGGAAGAAGTGGGCACGCTGCTGGAATGAGGTGCGCTACTGCTCTGAGCGTTGCCGGCGGAGTAAAAGCGGAACCCAATACGGCCTGGTAAATTGACTGATATAGGAGCAGGTCAGGTAGCGAACGTCTTCCTTCAGATGGGGATGGATCGAATGTGCCCCACCAGCCATCGCTGTAGCATTTGAGTGGATGCTTCGAATCAAGTGCCATGTCTGGCAAGCCCGCCTTTTTTGCACTGAAGTCGCATTGAAAAAGGCGTGGGCCATTGAAAAAAACCAACGACTCAAAAGCGCCTACACCCCGACGGAATAGACGCTTGAGGTAGAGGGAGATATTTAGTGTGCGGCGTGGCGTGCCTGTGTCTCAGGCATCGCCGAGGAGTGGTGATTGAGAATCTTCCACTGGCCGTCCAAACGCTCATAAACGAACGTATAACGCGCTTGCACCTGTTGAGCCTTACCGTTAGCGGGCTTAAGGGTAAAGGTATAAACACCGCTGTCCATCGCCACGTTGTCGCCCAGTTGGCGAATCTCACGGTAGTTGATCTGGCCCACCGGGTTCATCGCGAGGAAGTGGTCAAAGTAGTCCTTTATCTCCGCCGGGGTGGTACGCACCTGGTTGGATACGGTGGGCTGAAGCACTGCGTTTGGCGCATAGAGGTCGACAACACTCTGCGCTTTCCCCGTCTGCAGAGCACCGTTCCAACGATCAAATAGCCCCGCAATTTCCCTATCCATTACGTTGACTGGTTGGGCAGCGACCGTGTTGTAAACATAGGGTGCATTTGAAGCTGCAAAAACAGTGGGCACAGACAAGGCTAGTAACAAGGCAAGCGTCGTTTTTTTCAGCAGCATATCTAAACTCCTGTGATTGATAGGCACACTTTGCCAACCCGCATGCTCGCCTCCATCGGCTGACTGGAGCCAGTTGCGTATGCCATTCGGCAGATGCCCCCAACGGGAACAGAGGGTCTAATGACGCCCCCGCGAGTACGAGCGTGCGCGAGCGCTGGAGTTAAGAATGGACAATCAAACTGAAGACCTTGGCAGCGCTCTCGCCATTCGTTCCGAGTATCGTCAGGCACAAAGTCGCGCAGCACGGTTGCGCCTGCTCGTGGACACCGGGCAAGAGCTTATTCGCTTGGATCCAGCAGGCATGCGTGACCGAGTGCTCAAGCGTGCTTGCGCCTTTTTGGCAATGGATCATGCCGTTTTGGTCGAATGGGACACCAAAGCACGGGTGCAAATAACCTCCAGCCAAGGGCGCGCCGGAAAACTCAAAGACCTAAAAATTTTTACTGCCGGCGGCATCAGTGTTGAGGATTGGCTGAAGCGTGCAACGGCGGCATCGCCTACTTCACTGCAGGTGCAATTGTTAGGTAGCGATGGCGCGCCCTTCGGCCTGCTGTTTCTTGCCAATAGTGTCTGCATTCCAGCCCCGGACGTTGAAGATGTCGAATCCTTGCAGTTGCTTGCCACGCTGTTGGCTGCTCATCTTGAGAACGATCGATTGCTGACGACTTTACGGGCACGAGAGCAAACGATGTCCGATCTCGTTCATCGCCTGTTCAGCGCGCAGGACGAGCGCAAGCGAATGGCGTATGACCTGCATGACGGATTAGCGCAGAAACTGGCGGGGCTACATCAACGCCTGCAAGGCTTCGCTGGCGGTTGCCCACAACTGCCTGAAGCACTGGACACAGACTTGAAAGCAATTCTTTCGCTGGCCCAGCACTGCGTTGGCGAAGGCCGCCAATTGATCTCTGGCTTACGCCCTACAGTACTCGATGACTTTGGCCTGCAGCCTGCCGTTAACAAAGAAGCCGATCGACTTCGCGAAGCTGGAGTCATCGTACATTGGAACGCCGAAACCGATGCACGCTTGCCAAGCTCCGTGGAAATTGCGCTATTCAGAATTGCTCAGGAAGCCATCAATAACATTCTCAAACATTCCCGTGCATCCAATGTGACATTCGCGCTGGAGGCAGCGAAAGGACAGGCTTCACTGCAAATAGATGATGACGGCGAGGGTTTTGTCATGGGGCGATCCCTCAATACTGAAGGCGTTCGACACTTGGGACTGGCGGCTATGAGGGAACGGGCGAACCTTCTAGACGGGAGCTTTAAATGCAACAGTCAACCAGGAGCAGGAACACAGTTGCACGTAGTAGTACCCTTTGTAATGGATGGCTCTGCGGATGAGTGAAGTTTTACGACTGGTGCTGGCAGACGACCACGAAGTTACCCGTACCGGTTTTGTTGCGCTGCTTGCCAGCCATCCGCACTTCGTTGTCGTCGGCCAAGCGCGTGATGGAAAAGAAGCCATTGATTTGTGCGATCTCATGTCTCCCGACATCGTGATTCTCGACATTCGCATGCCCGTACTCAACGGGCTTGCTGCGGCGAGAACTCTTAGAGAACGCCTGCCTTCGATAAAGGTGGTGATCTTCACTATGGACGATAGTCCTGAGCACCTGGAAGCGGCGATGAACGCAGGCGCTGTGGGTTACCTGTTGAAAGATGCAAGCCGCGATGAAGTAATCGATGCCCTGCAACGAATTGCAGCTGGAGAAGAAGTACTCAATAGCGCAGTGAGCGCTCGTCTACTGCGACGAATGACTGAAAGAACTGCCAGCGGAGCAATTCATTCTGAGCAATTGACCGCAAGGGAGCGCCAAGTGCTCGCGTTGGTTGCCAATGGCTTCAGCAACCGGGAAATAGGTGAGCAACTTGGCATCACCACCGGCACAGCAAAAGCGCATGTCGAGCGTGTCATTGCCAAGCTGGGGGCTACAGATCGAACCCAGGCAGCCGTCAAAGGAATCGCCTTGGGTTTAGTGGCACA
Organism: Pseudomonas sp. Irchel 3H7; assembly: GCF_900187605.1. Lineage (GTDB taxonomy): Bacteria > Pseudomonadota > Gammaproteobacteria > Pseudomonadales > Pseudomonadaceae > Aquipseudomonas. The sequence goes on along the minus strand of NZ_FYEA01000006.1, from coordinate 257,698 downwards.
ACCATGAAAGTGAGAGCTGCCCAGAGCTGGGCAAATTTACCGCTGCGAGGCAAAGCCCTGTTTGTGATTTCCATGCCGCTAGTGATTCTGCTGCTGTCTCTGGTGTTGATTTATACCACGGAGCGCCAGACTGCACGCGCAGAGGAAGACGTACGCCGGGTGCTGCTTGTGCAGGGGGATATTCAAACCGTACAGACACTGCTTGCCGAAGCAGCTGCCAGTGTAAGGGGCTTCCTGCTCACCGGTCGGAAGGACTTTCTGCCTGGTTATTTGAATGCTAAACCACTAATCGATGCCGCCTTAAAACGACTGGACAACAATGTTCGGGATTCTCGTGTGCGCGAGCAACTTCAAGCGATCACACCCTTGATCGACCGAAAGGTTGAAGGGCTCGTAAATTTGCTTGATGTTCGCGATACACAACCGGAAACCGTCACCAGCATCCTTCTTAACAACAAACACATCCTTGACGAGCTGCGAGAGCGGATCATAACGATGGGGGCACTGGAGGATACCCTTCTCGCTGAGCGTACTGCTTCGGCCGCGTCAAAACGCGAACGTCTATTGCTGTCCACTTGGCTGGCGGCTGTCTGCGGACTTTTTGGCGCCGTTGTCGCAGTACTGTTTCTCTCGAAAGGCATCGTCGCAAGAGTCCAACAAGTCCAAGGTAACGCTCAGCGCCTGGCGCTTGGGCAACCACTGCTACCGCAACCACCAGAGCACGATGAAATTGGCCAGCTAGGCACTCGCCTGATTGAAGCCGGATCGCTTCTGGCTGAACGAGAGCGTGCTTTGCGCGATAACGAAGAGCGACTGCGACTGATCATCGATGGGGTGAAGGACTACGGTATCTTCGCCCTCGATACAGATGGGCATGTCACTAGCTGGAACGCCGGCGCCGAACGAATCAAGGGATACACCGAACAGGAAATTATCGGTCGCCATTTCTCGCTATTTTATCTGCCGGATGAATGCCCTCAACACCCCGAATTTGCCTTGGACGAAGCCAAGAAAAACGGACATTACATGGAAGAAGCGTGGCGCTGCCGAAAGGACGGCAGCCGTTTCTGGGCAAGTGTTGTGATTACTGCGCAGTACGATGCCGCCGGTGCCTTACGCGGCTTCTCCAAGATAACCCGAGACATTACTGATCGTCGCACCGCAGAAATCGAGTTGCGTACGGCACAAGAAGAAGCAGAACGAGCAAGTCGTGCGAAAAGTGAGTTTTTGTCGCGCATGAGCCATGAGCTGCGCACGCCTCTTAACTCAATACTTGGCTTTGCTCAATTGCTGGAGATGGACTCACCCCAGTCACATAAACCTCAAGTCGAGCACATTTTGCGCGCTGGCCAGCACTTGCTGACGCTGATCAACGAGGTGCTAGACATTGCAAAGATAGAAGCTGGCCGACTTGCACTAAACGTAGAGCCTGTTCCATTGGGAACGGCATTACAGGAGGCCGTCACACTGGTGTCCCCTATGGCCAACGCGGCAGGCATTCACCTGACTGACCTACCGATACTCCCTCCGCAGCAGGGAATCGTAGCAGACCGGCAACGCCTGATTCAGGTACTCCTCAACCTATTGTCTAACGCGATCAAATATAATCGACCTGACGGACAGGTGCGGATCAGCGTCAACGTGAAGCGAGAGCGTGTTTATGTTTCGGTCAGCGACACCGGCAAAGGCATCGCTGCTGAACACCTGAATCAATTGTTCAAGCCTTTCGAACGGCTGGAGACCGACCCTAATGTCGAGGGTACAGGACTTGGTCTGGCACTTAGCAAAAGCCTTCTGGAAATGATGGGTGGAAGCCTCAAGGTACAGAGCACACAGAATGAGGGATCTTGCTTTACTTTTGAGCTAGCCTCCACAAATATCTATCCAGATCCAAAGCCGGCAGTCGGCTTAATCCCACAAGATTCGGGACGTCCAGCCTTAAAATATGAAGGGAGAGTGCTTTGCATTGAGGACAACCTTTCCAGCCTCGCTCTAATTGAAACATTACTGGAGCGGCGTCCCGGGGTGAAACTACTGTCCAGCATGCAAGGACAAATGGGGATCGAGTTGGCAATGCAACATTGCCCCCATTTAATACTCCTCGACATGACCCTGCCCGACATAGACGGCCTACACGTTTTGAGACGATTACGCCAACGAGCCGAAACATCGCGTATTCCAGTGCTGATGATCACAGCCGATGCGAGTGAAATTACACGAGACTCTTTGAGTGACGCTGGTGCTACGGCAATATTGACCAAACCTATCCATGTGCCAACACTGCTTGCGTACATGGATACTCATTTACCGGAACCGAAATGAACAAAGACTTGCGTATCTTGGTCGTGGATGATCAACGCCCCAATCTAGAATTGGTCGAGCAGCTTCTGGCCCGTGAAGGGCTGAGCAATGTTTTGAGCACAACCGATCCCTTACGTACATTGGATCTGTTTAATAGTTTTGAACCAGATTTGGTGATTCTAGACCTGCACATGCCGGAGTTTGATGGGTTTGCGGTGCTCGAACAGCTTAATCGACGAATTCCAAGCGGAGAGTATCTACCGATCCTGGTACTGACAGCCGATGCAACCCGAGATACACGCCTACGCGCTTTGTCTTTAGGCGCAAAGGACTTCATCAGTAAACCGTTAGATGTATTGGAAACCATGTTGCGTGTTTGGAATCTTCTGGAAACACGTGCACTTTATAAAAAACTCAGCACATTGCTACCAAAGGAAAAAATAGAACTGCTTCGTCGATAGGACGGAATCACTTAAGAACGAAATCAACGACACAGACTTGATGCTTGAATGTAAGCGATTCGACCTTAGTACCGGCAATAAATGCTATTAGCTTTCTGAGCACGTTAAACCCATCATGAAACTCACTCATAAAACAGCGTAAATACGGCAACCACCGATACATCCCCGCCAGTCATTTCGCGAGCATTATCCGAAGTTCTATAATATTTCGCAGTGAGCGGAATCCTGACAGCTGAAGTCCCCGAGGTCACGCCATGGAAAATTCTCCTACCTAAAGGAAGAACAGTATTGCCACTCTGATCTCCACGAAAGAGCATAACTCCGACCCCGGTAGCCATGCCGGGCCCTTTTATATTTTCAAGCACATCCCCAATCGCAGCCCCGTCGACTTGATAGTAAACATTTACTCCCCCCTCACAGATCATACTGATCTCAAACGACTTTGCTTTCAGCGAATTCTCTAAAACCGACATAGAGTCACCAAAATCTGAAAGCATGACACTAGGCAAAGAAACAGTGATATTAGAACTTTGCGGACTAATTTCACATGCACCGACATTTACACTAGCCTGACCAACGATGCTCAAATTTGCGACTGCCAGATCATGATAGCTTATCTGATTAGTACCACTTATAGTCAACGAGTCTTCAGGAATAATGGATCCAGTTTTGACGAGCCGCACCCACCAGCTTGTTTTCAAGGCGTAAGGGTAAGGATTGACAGGCCACGCTAGGCTAGCGATAGGGGTTACATTATTGTAGTTAGGATTGCATGAGCTGGAAAAATTGTTGCACCAATATACTGAAACACCTATACCCTCAACGTTAGTTTTAAAAACAGAATTGAACCCATTGCTAGAAAAACCGGGTACTGCGGAGCCTATTCCGCTCGCCAGCACACCGCTTACATTACCAGTGGAAAAGCATCGAATGTTGGTAGCGGGGCCTTCAACCCATCCGCTACTCCAAAGTTCCGTTCCGACCTCTGCGTCACGCGCCACATTCAATGTAGCTGGCAAACTTATCGAAAATTGAGACTGCACAGAGTTATCGAAAATACAGTAAGCCTCAACATAAGACACCAATGAAAGCCAACCTAAAAATACAGAGATAAAAAATCTCATATCACACCTTCAAACAGCCTAATAGAGAACTGCATATTAGGCCTGGATTGATGACTTTTGACCCAAAACGTTTGATCGAAACTATTCGTAACTCAAAGTAAAGGTTGCCGCGACCGTGACCTGCCCTGCTCTCATTTCGCTCACACGTGCTGCCGTCTTGTAATAACGCGCCATCAACGGAATAACCACTCTGGAATTACTTTCAACGTTTGCATGTAACAGACTTATCCCTAAGGGCACTACATCATCATCGGCAAAATCCCCTCGAAACAGCTGAACACCTATTCCGGTAGCCATTCCAGAACCCTGCGCGTTGGCAAGCACATGATATGCCGATGAAGATTCCACTCCATCAATTTGGTATCTGAGTCTAGTTCCTGCGTCGCACATCAAACTGATTTCAAAGGCCTGCGATTTTGACCTATTATTCAAGATCGTCGTATCATCACTAAAGTCTGCCAGCATTACAGATGGCAAAGAGACCGTTATATTTCTGCTTTGAGATGTGATTTCACAGCCTATGGTGTTAATTTGCATTTGCCCAGACAGCATCAACCTACCGGTCTCCAAACCGTGAGCGTAACCCGAACTAACCCCAGGAATCTGCAAAGGAATGGAACTAGATATTGGCCCAACTTTAATCAAGCGAACTAGCCAACTGCCGACCAATGGGACGTACGTGTCTGTCAATGGCGTATTTAGATTAGCGAGTGCAACCAACGAAGAAAAATCTGTACCACAGCCCGTTGGAACGTTGCTGCAAAGATAAACTGAAATACCTAATCCGGGAACGTTAGTTTCAAATACAGAGCTGAATCCGCCACCTGTATATCCTGGAATGGCAGCGCCTATCCCGCTGGCTAAAGTGCCCTGTATAAAACCGCTGCCAGTACACCGAATAAGTGTGCTAGGCGACTTCACCCAACCGCTGCTCCAGACTTCCGCTCCAACAGGTAAATCTCTAGATGCACTTAACGAAACCGGCAAATTGATTGTTGTTTCGGAAAGCCCACTATATTTATCAAATGAGCAAGTTGCATTTACAAACGGAGTAAATACAAACAAGATGGGAGATATCAAAAACCAGTAAAGCGATTTTCTCATCACTTTTTCCTTCAGGAGACACGCGGCGAACAGATCGCCTTGACTTTTAGTATCGATGAAGACTTTTCTTTGCTCTCCGGTGCCATGTAGTTCGCTTCACAGCTTTGATCCACCCGATCCCCCCAAAGCACAATGACCTTGCCCTTCTCTTTTTCGGAGCGAACAAATACTCGACTGCCTTGTCCAACCAGCGTAAGGCTATTGCCCTGTTCATCTTGGACTTCAGCGCCAACCGGCAAACTTTGCCCTTCCTTGTCAGTGAGATGTAACAGCAACGGCTTGCCGGTTTGTGTTTTGTATTTGAGTTGAACAACTGCACCATACCTTGGTGCAACATTCTGAGAAGTAGTCTGCAGTTCTACATCGTCTGAGATATTGCGAGAATCAAGAGACACCTGATTGTTACGATACGGACTTAGACTCGAAACTACTCCGTATCCGTTGCTTCCAACCCGCGCCCCGCTACTGTTTAGAAGAGCAGCCCCTTCAGCGCCTTTCGCTTCAACTATCGCCCTGGTTTCCCCTTGGGCCTGAGTGAAATTAACGCCTCCAGGATGGGCCACTATACTGCCGCTCACACCAAAGCTGGCCTGGCGATAATTTTCTCCGTTGCTAAATCCAGCTTGAAGGTTCGCCAAAGGCGCACGATGCTGCAAGTTAGCACCACTGGATTTTGAGCGCTCACCATCACTGATACTCTGGGATCCATAAACCCCATAGTGCGTCTGATTGAACTCTCCCAACGAACCGGAAATGCTAAGCTGATTGTTAACATCACCAGACTGCGAATATGCACTACTTGCACTGAGATAGGGTGCTCTTGCAGATCGGCCGAGAGGCATAGATACACTCAGCATGTAGCGGGTGTCGTCTTCGCCATAAGGCGTCTGTGTCCGACTAGCTGACAAGCTCATGCTGCCCCAGCTAAAGTTGTTCGAATACCCCGCCTGATAGCTGGTATCACTCCCTGATTCGGTATTCCAATAGTTCTGGGCAGAGCCACTCAGATAGAAACTTCCCAATTTTCCCGGTAGCGGTTGGTTTACGTTAACTTGAAACCTGTTACGTTGACGATGTGGCACATGCCCGTTTAGATCGCCTTCGAGGGATCGCGTACTAGCATAGTCGGAAAATCCCAAATACCCATCACTGGAAAAACGATACGCAGCCACAGCAAAATTGGTCTTAGTAGACTCTAACACCTTACTATATGCCAACCGATAACTCTTACCGCTAGAGCTGCTCTTCATTCCACTGCTTGCAGGAAGCTCGGTTGCATTGGAATGGGTAACATCAAAGGCTAGTGCACCAAACGACGTACTTAGAGCAAGACCTCCTTGCACAGCCAAATATTGATCAGAAATGATACTTCCGGTATAGCCAGTCCAATGATTTGAAAGACCTCGTTGGTAAGTGCCCTGAACAAAATTTGGTTTATAAGCCAATTGATCATCCCGATACTTACCCGCAACCACGCTGTATCGAGAGGTACCAGGACGCAATAATTGAGCCACTGAAGCAAAAGGAACAGTGAAGCTGCGGGCCCTTCCATCTGCCTCAGTCACAGTGACGTCCAGATCGCCTGCATAACCAGAATTATAAAGATCATTTATAACGAAGGGGCCGGGCGCAACGTTGGTTTCATAGAGAATATTATTGCCCTGTTTGACCACTACCTTCGCATTGCTTTCTGCGGTACCCCGTATCTCTGGTGCAAATCCCCGCTGGGAGTCTGGCAACATGCGGTCATCAGAGCTTAGCTGTATTCCGGTATATGGAACGCTGTCAAACAACTCGGAAGGGGTATAATATTCTCCGATCGTCAACTGAGACTTAAGTGACGTAAGATCACGCTGAACATAGCTACTACCAACCTGATAGTTCCCCTTTGAATCCTGGCGATCGCCTGAAGATTGAGTGTAGTTACCACTATGACGAATGCGCCAGTCACCGAGATTCAGTCCAGAATTAACTCCAACGTACGTTTGGGTACTGAGCTGTCCTCGCTGTGAGGTTCGGTACGTATTGGCATTGTAATCAATGAAGCCGGCTGTAACGCCGCTTTCCCAGCTTTCAGGCTCTACATATCCGCGCACCACACGCTTGAGAAAGGCCTGCGGGATACTGAGATCCACGCGTAGATCACCGAGATTAAAATCAATACGTGATTCAGGAAAATCTTTTTCAATGTTCACGCAATCCGAATCGACAGGAGATTGCTGTGTGGGCTTTTGGCCAGAAATTTTGGCGAGATCCAAACCAAAAGCACTCAACTGCTCTCGCCTGAAGCAGAAAGTCGCCGTTTCAGACTGGGTGCTGCCCATGATTCTAACCTCATCGCGAGCCACCCATATCTGGTTTACGTAAACATCTAGCTGGTAGTTTCCCGGGGTGACAGGGTTGCCACGTTCGAATCGGCTTAGATCAATAGGATGGCCACCACGCCCTTCGGTAAAAGCTCGGTTAAAAGATGCTTGTTCGTCAGCAAAACCCTTGGCGGCAAAAAAAACGCAAGATGAAAGCATTACGAACGACAGATTCAATGCAAACTTGAAGTTCCTTGGAAGCGTTTTCGTCTCACCACAAAAAACAAACTGCTTCACAACGCCTCCTCTCTAAAGCCCGCCAAAAAGAATTAGCAAAACAACCGAGTCAAAACTCACCAAATCAAAGCAATTACTTCAACCGCACTTCGCGCTCTACGCCCGCGCCGTAATCACTCATCCAACGATAGCGAAGCTGGGCATTATTCAAATCAACCTTTACATCACTTAACTTGAAAAGTTCTGAACTAAAGGGCGCAATCATTCCGTTAGCAGCGGGATATGACTTCCCACCCTGCACCAAATCGAGATTGCTGTATGTCAGATAATAAGGACTTGGATTATCTCCTTTCAGAAAAATCTCGGAGCCTTTATTAATTATCTCCCACTTTACTTGGTCAACTGCCTTATCAAGGCTTCCGGAGAGCCCTGCTGGACGATAGAACAACTTCAGCCGAGACCGCACTGCAATTTGCATAAAATTGCTATTTGCAGCTTTTGGCATTGAGGGGATTTCTAAGGCATTAAACCAAAACAATGATTCTCGATCTTTAGGCAAATCTTCGCCGGTAAAAACCAAACGCACACTCTGGCCCTTCTGAGAATCCAGCCGAAAGATCGGGGGCGTAATCAAGAATGGTGCGTCAGCGGTCTGTGGCTTGGACTTAATATTACCTCGATCTGCCCACACTTCCATTAATACGGGGTCTTTTCCCTTGTTGGTCATCTTGACGGTTACTGCGCGCTCTTTCTCAGCGTAAATAACACGTGTCCCTTCAATTACAACACCCGCCCATGTGTAAGGAGCCAGCGATAAAAATAATAAGCCAGCCGAAAGCCTCCTTAGATTAGGAACCGTAATAGAAAACATGAAACTCACCTCTTGACGCCAGGGGAGGAATTCCTCCCCTGGCGAAATGATTAGTTGTAAACCAGTTGGAAGTTCGCGACAGCGCTAACGTCGCCTGCTCCAGCGCCACCCGCAACCGAGTGATACTTGGCGAAGTAACGCAAGTCGATGTCAGCAGAATCGGTGGCCGCACCACGAGCCATCTGTGCGGAAAAAGTGTCATTGCGGATATCGATCGGATTCTGGTCTTTGTCCAGAATTTGAACGGCGATATTCGGAGCAGTGCCTGTGTTAGCCAGGTTGCCATTCATATCGACATTACTGTCCGGAATGAACGCGACAGATACTTTTTGAACGCCACCACCCTCGGAGCAACCAGAAACCTTTAAAGTAAAAGGTGTAACACCAGCGCTGCTATCTGGAGCTTGAAGCATGGTCTTATCAACGTTGGGCAGCGTCACGCTGACGTTGCTGGAGCCGACATCTACGTAGCAGGTACTGTCGATGACACTACCGGTGATGTTAATGGCGCCAGTCTGAGGGGCAGCATGAGCACTCAATGAGGCCACGAGCGCTGCCAGGAATGGTGTTACGACGAACAATTTCTTTTTCATGATCAGACTCTGTTAGATCCATATGAAGCTTCTACTGGAACCGTAAGAAGCCCCTACCAAGCGAACCCCGGCACCGTATTGAAGAGGTAGCGGGAATCGACTTGGTAAATTTTATGGATCGACAGGAGCCTGGGAAATCGGAGAAACCCTAAAAATCATGCGACCAAGCAGAAAGATTTGGGCAAATGGCTAATAACAAAATTGAATAAAAAAAAGTTTTCCTATCGCATTAATAGAAAGAGGTAACTGAACAGGAGATATTTCTCCTATTTAAAGCCGAGAGCCAATACTGCCCCTTCTAGACCACTCTATGCTCCTGACAAAAAGCAAACAGCTCCTGGTCGGAATGAACACTCAACTTACGCATGACTGTTGTTTTTTGAGTACTGACTGTCTTAGTGCTACGATTAAGATTAGTAGCAATATCTTTTATTCGCATCCCCCCAAGAAATAGCCGAAGCACTTCGGCCTCCTTTTTGGAAATACTAGCTATGCGCTCGTTTACAGAGGAATTCGACGGCATCACGTTATCGTCTTCCAAAGTAAAGCCACCTTTGTAGATTCGGCCTGAGGAGATAGTCCGAAGCGCATCAGTTATCTCATCCAAATTAATGCTCTTTTGAAGCACTCCTGACACTCCACAATCATATAAACCACCTAAAATAGATCGATTATTCAACATGGTTAACACCAGAAACTTCACATCAGGAAATTTGCGAATCATGTGGGTTATCAAGCGCATACCGTCGCCATAGCTCTCATCGCCAGGCATGTAATAGTCGGTGATAACTATTTGTGGCTTATGATGACTTATTGAATCGATCAACTCGCTCGATGTTCGAGCAATTCCAACCACCTGATAATTTGGATCGGACTGCACTATATCTTTCACGCCCGCAAGAACGATGGGATGATCATCAGCTAAAACCACTTTGATTTGATTCACACTAAATTTACCTCAAGGTAGGTTTTATATTGATCGGCATCAGGATGCGCCCGGTCATATCTTGTTCATTTCATCAAGGATTTCTTCGAGTAGAACATCCACTTCCAACCCAGCCTCATCACTCCACCCTTCTGATCTTAGCCGCTTTTCCAGTGATTCACAGCGTACCTGCAGATCCTGAGCCTGAACTACCACGAGTCCACCACGCACTCGATGAAGCAAGGAGCAAACAGACTCTCCATTTTTTGCTAGCAAGCACTGCCTGACTTGGCTGATGTCTTCAGAAAGAGTGGTGATAAAAACACTTCGCAAAGTATCAGATACCTGCATCTGACTTTTTGGCAAGGGAATCTCTGCCGGTATGACTGCGCCGTCGAGGTGCCCACACAGCTTTATTAGTACGTCGTGAAGAGTTTGCAACGAAATTGGCTTCACGACACAAGCGTTCATACCGACAGCCACGCAACGCTCTCCTTCCTCACGCATAGCATTAGCAGTCACGCCAACGATCGGAGTCAGCACATCGACTTTGCGTAGCGCAGCGGTGAACTCATAGCCATTCATCTCAGGCATATTAACGTCGGTAAGCACTATATCGAACGCTTCCTGCTCCCATAACTGCATAGCTTCTAACCCGTTATGGGCGACAACCGCTGTACAACCCAGCTCCTCTAGCTGCTCCCTGAGGAGCGTTTGGTTGATCGGGTTATCTTCAGCAACCAACACGTTCAAGCTAAGCCTGCTCCACCTGCTTGAAGCTTCATTTATTTCAGCGACATATGCTGAATCACCTTGCGCTAGCGCTACTGCACGCAGAATCCCTTTAAAACTGTACATATTCACCAGATAGCCATTCGAAGCACGTGCCGGCTCAACTGAAGCATCTGGAGTACATACAACGTGCTCTCCACTCCAATCCGCCACCTCTACGTCGTCAAACGTAACATCCAGAAGTACGACATTAGAGCTCACATTGGCCTGAGAGTGACGCGCGACAACAGCGTTAGCCCCATAGCGAACAAGCCATTCGCAAAGATTATTGGCAAGCTCCTTAACTGGCGAACGAACAACTACCATATTCTTCGAAAATTTAATTTCCAATGACGCTGGATCGTCAGCGCAAATAGTCTTTAGAGAGAGCCGCAAAGTGAAACTACTACCATGACCATACTCACTCACAACATCCAATGTACCGCCCATCAATTTGGTTAGCCGGGAACAAATTGATAGCCCCAACCCCGTACCGCCATGAATCTGATGGTGATCATGAATTTGGTAAAATGGTTCAAAAAGGCGCGATTGACACTCCTGCGTTATGCCCGCACCACTATCAGCAACCTGAAAAGATAAATTAGAAACACCAGCAAAATTCTCGCAAGTTACTCGCAACACAATTCTTCCAACATCAGTAAACTTGATCGCATTGCTGATTAAATTATTGAGCACTTGACGGATCCTGGAAGGATCACCTTGTAGAGTCGTTGGGATATGCGAGTCTATACATGCGTAGAATGTCAATTTTTTTGAGCGAGCAGAAGCAGAATACGACTGAACTACATCCTCAATCATTTCCAACAAATTAAAATCAAGACACTCAATTGCTAGCTGGCCAGCCTCTATTTTTGAAACATCGAGAATATCACTGATGACTTGCAATAAAATCGAGGAAGAGCGCTGCATTGTTAACACTTGGGAGCGCTGCTGGGAGTTAAGCTGAGAGCGCATTAATAACTCCAGCGTGCCTAGCACACCGTAAAGTGGAGTACGAATTTCATGGCTCATGGTGGCTAGAAAGATTGATTTAGCTTCATTCGAAGCATCTGCGGACTGTTTTGCCTCCGCCAAGGCTTTCTCAGCCAGCTTGTAGGTCGTTATATCAGTGAAGGCACAGAGGACTACATCCTCGCCTTTGTAACGAGTATTAGAGAACCTGACCTCTAGTTGCCGGCCATTTAACACAATAGTCGAGTTCTCGCGCTTTGACTCTTGCCTAACGTCGTTATCAAAGTCCCATGAGCGGCTTAATCGACTGATGGCGGCGGTATCACCAACCCATTGCAAAGCCAGCTCATTTTCCATTACAACTTTACGGCTTTTGCGCCCCAATATACATAAGCCGACAGGTGCCCCCTGAATAATAGCGCGACCAAACTTATCACTTTCAACGACGAGATCGTGTGCGTTTCGCGCAGGCGCAACAACCTTAAAAGCATACCAACGAAATATTAAGTAACCCGCAACAATAAGCACCACACATATTGAAAGCAGCATAAAAAACTGCCACTTAGCATATGCAGCAAACGTCCTGTAACTTAGATAATAGAATCCTTTCCAGCCATCAGAGCTGGTTACCTTTACAAGAAACCCGTTCTTATCAAAGCTAAGTCCATCCGCTCCTTCATGTGAAAATTGGTCACTTCCCGTCAATAATAATCCGCTAGGGGTGATCAATCCTACCGAGTCAAAAACAGCCCAGTCACCCAGCCGAAAAAACTCACGAATTGAAGAGAAATCCAGAACTGAGGCTACTACTACACGCTGTTCCTCGCTTCCAGTTAGCCATAAATCCTTTGGAACTCGGGTGTGCATATAAACGATTAATTCAACATCAGTCGCACCACTACCAGTCGCAACAGACGTCCATCTAGTTGAACCGTCAGAACCAGCTTTATCAACCTTTAATATCTTGTCTTTCAGCCCTTCACTTTGATTAGCATATATTGCTTTACCCGTACGCCCCCGAGGCACTGCAAAGTCAGCAGCAGGCACAGCTATGCTGGTTTTGCTATCAAGATCTAAAATATATGTTTGAGGCGCAGAATATGGTGAGGTACTCCAGTATGAACCGTAGAAATTGGAGATCAGCACACCTAGCTTACCAATTTTAAGCTTACCGTCAGGATCTTCGGGACTGCTCGGGATCGCTAGCATAAAAGGCATCGCGAATGAAAACTCTTTACCCTCATACAAGGAATATCCTTGATCATCTTTTAGCTTCTGCAATTGAATAGGCACGTTCGCCCTATTCTGCCGCTGCGTTGCCTCATCTGTTGGGCGTGCAATTCGCTGAAGAAACGTTTCCTGCTCATGAATACCGCCAACGAGGCGATCAAAGTGCAATTGGACTTTATACAATTGCTCCTGAACCAGGCGCTCCCCAACCCAGTAAGTGATGCCAATCAAAACAAACAACAACGAAAAGCTCACTATCAGCAAACGGTTTAACCGCAACGAAGTGCGAGCAAATTTTTTTATTGAGTTATCAGGCGCCATAGCTCATTCCAATTGATGAATGATGTTCCCCCCGATGATGCCCTCTCAGACTAACGCCCTTCGTTCATTAACAGAGATTGAAAAGACTTTGCAGGCACCGCCTTCGAAATCAGAAAACCTTGTGCCATATCACAGCCGAATTTTCGCAAAAGCGCAAGCTGTTCCTTGTTTTCCACTCCCTCCGCTACCACATTCAAACCAAGCTCGCGACCTAATGCGATGATACTTTTCAGAGCTGCTGCGGAGCTTCTTTCTGACTCGGAGTTGGTTATCAAGCTTCTATCAATCTTCAATTCGGTAAAGGGTGTTTTTACCATGTTATAAAATGAGCTGAACCCTTGTCCAAAGTCGTCCTGTGCTAAGCCAAAACCTTTCATACGAAGCCTACATACGCCAGCAATATAGTTGCTGAGACAATCGGTCATACTGCATTCAGTCAATTCAAATACTAAACTCGAAGGTGTACCCCCGCACTTCAGTACGTGATCATACAAACGATCGGGCAACGTACAGTCGCACAAAAGATGCGTCGGCAGATTAATGGAGACAGGAATTCTAAAACCGGATTCACGCCACATGGCTTGAGAAGCAATAGTCTGCCGAGTCACGCTAAACAAAAGAGCCTCATCCATCCCCTCGTTAGAAATTCCTGACAAAAACTGTCCAGGCAGTAGCGTGCCCAATGTCGGATGCTCCCACCGCACGAGGGCTTCTGCTGCAGCGATCTCCCCTGTCGCCAAGGTAATTTTAGGCTGAAACCAAGCCTGAAATTGCTCAACCGCCAACGCCTCTCGAAGCACATCACCCTCGAAGGCGACAATCGATCTAAACTCATGTATGGATTGAGCTTGCGGTAAAGCACACTTTTCTATCAATGCTTTAATGGACGCTGGTAGGGCGGGCTTTGATATCCTATCAACGACTGTGATGCCAAGTATTTCTGCAACAGTGCTGACCCCCCCTAAGATACGCATTGAGTGGGAACTCATAAGAGCCAACCGAGGTGGTTTTTTGAACAGTGCTAACCGCTGTATAAACTGCACACCGTCGATACCTGGCATCATGAGATCACTGAGAATCAAATCGAACTCTTTCTTATCCAACCATTGCAGTGCCTCCTGACCGTCTGAGGCGAGCTCAACTTGGCTAACACCCTGCTCTTTAAATAAACTCTTCAGGTATTCACGCTGAAAAATATGATCCTCTACGATCAATACACTTATTGAACACATATTCACCCCTGCTTCAACTCGCTCAACCCTCTGAAAAGGGAGGAAAGAAAAAAAGGCTTAATTAAGTTTAGATCCACCCCAGCAGGCATGAAGCAATCCTCTGCCTCACACTCCAAGCTTCCTGAGATCCCCACAATAGGCTTTTTAGATCCCGACCTACGCAACTCATTTATGAGATCTTTATCACTCGACCTAACATGATTCATTTCTACCATGACCACATCAAAGTCTCCGCAAGCCCATTGCATGATCGCCTCCGCGCTTTCGCAGGCAAGAGTTACTTTACAACCTAGGAATTCAAGCTGCTCTTTTAGGACAAGCCTATCGTTACAATCCTCACCAACCACTAAAACGTTCTGACCAAGATGTCGTGATTGCCCAAGCTCGATATGATCAGGGATCGCACTTCCGGTTTGCGCAGCATGTATGGCTCGTCCGATTGCCTGAATATCATGCATGCATACCTTCCACGCAGCCCCCTCCAGAATGGGCTGTTTCACTGGATCCAAGCAAGTAATCACTCTGCAGCGCCCCGGTAAGTTTCGACCGTGGACATGACCGCCTTCTGGCATAAGCTCAATGAGTGTGATTCCTGGCGAGTATTTAAGCTCTCCGCTTTTCAAAATATGGGGGGATGCCCCCCACCGCCGCAACCAACCACTAATATTCTCAATAGCCTCGC
This sequence comes from Pseudomonas sp. Irchel 3H7, assembly GCF_900187605.1. Classification (GTDB taxonomy): domain Bacteria; phylum Pseudomonadota; class Gammaproteobacteria; order Pseudomonadales; family Pseudomonadaceae; genus Aquipseudomonas. The sequence goes on along the minus strand of NZ_FYEA01000006.1, from coordinate 242,568 downwards.
CTATATTTGACTTTATATAAACAGGTCTATCCTCAAGCCTAAAATCTTGGATACCGTCAGTAGAACCACAATTTACAACTAATGGAAGATGGAGTGTAAAACTGCTGCCCAATCCAGGCTCGCTAACTAGACGAATATGTCCATTCATTAAATCCGCAAGACGCTGGCTAATCGTTAACCCCAGACCTGTACCATTTGGAACGCTCCCACCGTCTTGAACTCTATAGAAGGCATCGAACAAATGTTTCTGCTGCTCGGCGGGTACGCCGCAACCTGTGTCTGACACCTGCCACAGCAAGTTCAAACTTTCACAATCACGACTCTCGATACGTACTCGCAATACAACTCGCCCCGAGTCCGTGAAATTAATTGCATTACTCAACAAGTTCGTCACGATCTGACGTATCCGCGTAACATCACCATGTACGAACGCAGGCATTCCAGGGTCACAAAAAGAAAGCAGTATTAGCCCTTTACGCTTGGCCGCAATCGAGAACTCTTGCGCTATACTTGCAACCAAATCACAAGGGTTAAACTCCTCTACTTCGAGCATCAACCGACCGGCCTCTAGCTTAGTAAGCTCAACTACATTGCCAACCTGATGATCCAAATCCTTCGCTGAATTGCGCATCAATTCGAGGTAGCGAGCTTGACGACCATCCAGATCTGTCAAACTGAATAACTCTAAGGCCCCCATTACGCTATAGATTGGTGCCCGAACCTCACGCCCTATAGACGCTAAGAAGATATTTTTCGCATCATTGGTTGCGTCAGCGCATTGCTTAGCTCGAACCAGTTCCAACTCTACTTGCTTATGACTTGTAATATCGCTAAACGCACAAAATAAAACATCTTCCCCCCTGTATCGGGTCAATATCGAGCTTAAATACAGGTATCGACCATCTTCCGTTTGGAACTCCTCATTGATCGACAAGTCGTCTTCATATGCCCTCCAAATCCAGTACTCGCACAGCCTTGCGTGTTGTTCTTGACCACCTAGCCATTGAGCACAGAGTCTATTCTCAAGAACAACTTTTCCGTCCGTTCGCCTTATCACACACAGGGCCACAGGAGCGGTTTCTATTATTGCCCTGCTGAAAGCTTCACTTTCTATGAGTGCCTCATAGCGGCTCAAAGCCGGGTTAACGAGGCGAAAATTGATTCTTCTTATCAGAATGCAAACCAACAATGCCATTCCACCGCAGAACATCAAGACAGAAACAAAACTCCACTTAATGTTACCCCAAATGCTTTTTGAAGACACAAAATAGACTAATGTCCACTCCGAGTCTCCTATTCCTTTGTTTAGGGTCAGGCATCCTGGCAAGATGCCTTCTCCTGTAAAATTAAACCCATCCAAAGTCATCGATCGCGGAATACTATTTTCAGAATCGCTAAACCCCACGCTACTCAATACTCGATTGAGACTGTCATCGAGAAGAACATATCCATCTACCTGCTTTGCAGTCAGCATGGCGCTCAAAGCTACACCACTGCTCTCCAGCCCCAACCATCCACTACCGAGATAGCTTGAAATCCTTTTAAATATATAAACTCTATTTTCAGGATCCAAAGGATCACTCAACCAGATAAATCGAGGCATCTCAACATTATTTTGAGCTCTCAATTGGTCTAGTACATGCCTAGGTACTGCAGCGCGCTCATTATTCCAAGCATAAAGCCTAGTAACCGTTAGGCTTTTATCATCGGAAACGTGTATAAGCCCCGCATCAAAAGCTTTTAATTCAGAGACATCTCTCGAAGAAAGCCTCAAACTCAACAAGTTTACATTTTCATTGAATTTTACGACCGTATCGAATGTATGGGTGTTAAGCTTCTCTTCAACCCCTCTAGCGGATCCAGACTGATCCGACGCCTTGCTTGTTACAGAGCGGCTGAGATGCAACAAAAGAGCTTCTCTTTTGAAAAGCTTCTTCTGAACATGAAACATCTCCTCGTTCAAATCACTTTTTCGACTTGACACCTCATCATCAAAACGCGCCATCAGGTAGAATAAACCACCGAGAAAAAGACAGACACACAAGATCACTGCCAGAAGATTTAGCAGCTTTTGAACTGCCTTGGGCGAAGAAAAACCCTGGTTAACTGATTTAAAAAAATGTATATATTTCATGGCTAAAATTTTAATATTTTTGCCATAGCAGTGGCTATCGGACAAACCCGAAAATCGATTATTAACATTAAACAGCAGGGCTAAACCCCTGTCTGCGATCGTTATCGAAACTGAGACCTCATCTATTTTTTGCGAATTCTCCGATAGTTATTTATCGCCCTATCGAATTCAACACACTAACATTATGTTTACGAAACTCGCTCGGAGTTACATCGTACCAGCGGCGAAAAGCACGTAAGAAATTAGAAACTTCAAAGTAGCCCACACTGTCTGCGACTTCACTGATAGAAAGCTTGCTAAGCAATAACAGATCACTTGAAAGCAAGCGTCGCTGAACATCCGCAATATCACCATAGCCCCACCCTTCACGAGTTAGCTCTCTTCGAAGCGTGCGTGTTGTGGCGTGGTGCTGAGCAGCAATCATGTCAAAGCTTCGTTCATCACGGATACCCAGCAGTACAGCAGCAGCCACGGACTCCAGCGTTGATGGTTTCTCTGTTTTCAGCGCGTACCCTTCAAGCGCCTTTTCCAGCGATGCGCAAACAGCTGCACTACCTGCCGGGCGAGACACCAGTAAGGCATCTATATCCAGCACCAATTCATCGCGCGAGGCACCAAAATGTACATTGCATCCAATCTTTTCTCTCCAGGGCGAAGGATCAAAAGGCGGAGATCGCCGCATGTGAACCTCCAGCAATGCTACTGGAGTGCCAGGCCTCGCCTTGAGATGCAGAGCTTGCCTCATGCACCAATAATCAACTTCCTCATGCGCGGCGCTTAATGGCTGGTTTGGGATCAAGGTCAAACGTAACTTGCGCCCCTCCTGCTTCCAATCCAGATCCAAATGACCCGCAATCAATGGCCAATAGCGCGCCATGACTCTCAATGCAGACAGTCGGTCGGGCATAAGCTCCATCAAATACGCCACGCCTAACATCAGGCTTGGATCGGCTTGCTGCGCAGCGTGTAGACCAATTGCCGGATCACCGCTCAACGCTTTTGCCACCTCCCAAAATCGACGCGCCAGAAAGGAAGGCATACGTCGGTAAGGATCGCGTAGAGAGCTGAGTCTTACCCCCCAATCTTTTTGCAGCTGCTCTTGGTCAACCCCTAGAGACAACAGCACCTGAACCCCGGCATTGATGATGGGCAATGATAAGGACGATCTATGTCTGTGAGCAGGGAAACTTTTTGTCTGCAAATGACTAATAACTTCCACCCTACGGCTCCCATCGTTGCAGCTCAGTCGACACGATTGATGCTTGGCTCTTGCGCCCCCAAAAATGCGCTTGGGAGCGTGTGACATCTACTGAGAAAACCAACTCACCATTAAAACAAAAACAGGTGATTTTCATATGCAGCGATCTACGAGACGCAAAGCGTACCGCGCGCTCGCGCGGTGCCTTCTGGAAAAGTTATCACCGTCTGCAATTTTTATTAGCACGCTGTATACGCCTTTCGCTTGCTCAGCAACCTGGTCTGTCTCTGACGACTGGGTGCTGTCCACTAATACTACCGTCTCCCTAGGTGCGAGTTGGGCCCTGCGCAACCCTGATCCTAGCCAATTAACGGTTGCAGACGCTCGATCCATAGGTGAGCGCGGTACAGGCGTTAACTACAACGCAGATGATGGAAAGCTGAACTTCAAAAAACATTCTCCGATATCCCAAACTCTCAAGGGATTAACAGAGTTTGACCTGAACAGCGGTAATCAAGGGGCTTTCATTCGCTTCAAGTACTGGTACGACCACGCCTATGACACCCGTAACGGTGAATACAGCCGGTTCGACGACAGCGACTGGCAGGATCTCGCCAGATTTCAGGGGTTCAAGACCCTTGATTTCTACGTATGGAAAAATTTCGATGTGGGAGAGCAGCAGCTCAACCTGAAATTTGGGAAGCAGGTGTTGTCGTGGGGAGAAGCACTATTTTTGCAGAATGGCATTAACGCCATAAACCCCGTAGACGCCTCCGCCTTTAACCGGCCGGGTGTGGAGCTAAAGGAAGGACAGCTTCCTGTAGAAATGCTCAGTTTCAGCTTTGATCTGACGGACGACTTGAGTCTTGAGGGTTTCTACCAATATAACTTCCACCCCACAGTTTTGGACGGTTGCGGAACGTTCTTCTCTGTCAGTGACAACATCCAGGAAGGCTGTCAAAACAACAGAATGCTGGTCAATCCGGCAGGCAACCTATCCACCCAGCAGTTGATCACATCAGGCGGGTACGAAAGCCGCGGCCCCACCGATATGCCAAGGGACGGGGGACAATTTGGATTTGCTGTGCGCAAGACATTGTCTTCCCTCAATGATGCCGAACTCGGGTTGTACTACGCCACCTATCACAGCCGTACCTCCACGCTCAACGGGTCAGTCAGAAACAGCCTTACCATGGGATCACTCCCAACCGCGACCTACTACACCGTATATCCCGAAAGCATACGAATGTTTGGTGCCAGCCTCAGCGGGATCATTGGCACCACTGCCGTATTCAGCGAGCTGAGTTATCGGCCTAATCAACCATTAACCTTCAACGGTTCGGACTTCATTGCAGTACTAGCAGGAGCAGGAGCCAGTACACCGATTTTTGACGGTGTATCGCCTGCACTAGGAAGCACGGTTGAAGGCTACAAGCGCAAACAGATTTGGCAATACAGCCTTGGAGCTACCGATATCGTCAGCAACGTCCTCGGTTCGCAAAAACTCACCTGGGCTGCAGAGGCTGGCGCGAACTGGATAGACGACCTTGATGTACATAGAGAGCGGTACGGCCGTGCCAGTGCATTCGGACGAGTGCAGGACAATGGGGCGGCGTGCTTCCTACCCTCAACCAACGGATTAAGTGCCGCCCAAGCAGCACAAAAGAATAACGACTTCTGTAATACGCATGGATTCTATACCGGTCTTTCATGGGGGTATCGCATTCGCGCAGGTCTCAGCTATGAAAGTCTTCTTCCATCCACTGTGGTAACGCCGTCCATTAACTTCCGTCATGACGTCGAAGGGTATGGCCCGAATTTTCAGGAAGGTCAGATGGCCGCAGGAGTTTCCCTGACGCTTGACTATCGCAACAACTACTTGCTTGAACTCTCTTATAACGATTTTTTTGGAACAAACAAATTTTCCACCATTGACGATCGAGATTTCGCGTCAGCAACCCTAAAGGTAAGTTTCTGATGAACCCTGCCCTGCTCGCCTTTCCGTTAGCATTCACGATGGTCGCACTATTTAACTTGGCTGACGCCAAGGAAACTGACACCGCCAAACTTACTGGTGCATTGAATCCTTTTGGGGGCATACGCGCTGGCAATACAGACGGTAGCATTCCCCCTTGGGAAGGCGGTTTGAAACCCGGAGCTGCAGCCATCAGTAACATCGGTAATTATGCTGACCCCTTCTCTCAAGAGAAGCCTGTTTACATCATCAATAGCGCTAATTTCTCACAGCACAAAGATCTGCTCAGCCCAGGTCAACAAGCAATGTTTAAGCGTTTTCCTGAGTACCGAATGAATGTTTATCCAAGTCACCGAAGCGCACGACTCCCTCAGAAATACATAGACGAAAGTCGTACCAATCTCACCAAGGTGGAGCTTGCCCAAGCGGGTAATGGCCTAAAAAACTACAACTTTGGCATTCCATTTCCCGAGCCAACCGAAGCGCTGGAGGTGATGTGGAACCACTTGACTCGTTTTCGCGGAGGTTCAGTCAATCGTGAATTTGCGTCCGCGACTGTGCAGGGAAAAAGCGATTACACACTGGTGACATACGAGCAGAGGATCAACTGGCGAGAAACCGTCACTGATCTGGCGCCTGAAGAAAATGTCCTTCAATACACGCTCGTCAAAACGCTCAGTCCTTCGCGTTATGCCGGCGAAGCAACGCTGGTTTACGAACCACTCGACCAAGTAGAGGAACAGCGTTCGGCTTGGCAATACATGCCAGGCCAGAGAAGAGTCCGGCGCGCTCCCACCGTCGCCTACGACAGCAGTGCTCGCTATAGCTTTGGTCAAGTCGTGTCCGACAGCATCGACGGGTTCAATGGAGCACCGGATCGCTACGATTGGAAGTTGATCGGAAGGAAAGAGATGTTGATTGGGTATAACGCATTCAAGCTGGGGAGCAAAGACATAAAATATAGCGACATACTGCAGCCAAACTTTGTAAACCCTGACCTTACTCGCTATGAGAAGCACCGCGTCTGGGTGGTTGAGGCTACACTTAAACCCAATGCGCGACATGTCTACAGCAAACGTCGTTTCTATGTTGACGAAGATACTTGGCAAATCATGGCTTCAGACATGTATGACAGTCGAGGTGAACTGTGGCGCAACTACGAGTCACACCTGACCTTCCTTTATGACATCGAGTTACCGCTAACGGCACTAGAGACAACCTACGACCTCATCTCTGGAAACTACTCAGCAAACTTCATGACGAATGAAGTCAGTAAAAAAATGCAGTTCGGTGCCTCAGGACGCAAAGCAGACTACACGCCTGCGGAACTCAAGCGCCAAGGAAAATAGCTAACCGTAAATTTCACCAGAAATCTTGCAGTCGACGACAGACCTTAAATAATAAATAAAGGAACATCACTCATGAGGTCACTCCGAATCCTCAGCAGCATTCTCGTGCTTTCATTACTTTTGATTTACACACTTTCCACACGCGCGGACGAATCGAACATACCAGCGGCTAACTGGCGTGAAAACTACGCCTACAGCCTTGGGATACAAGCCTACATTTTTGCCTTTCCCTGGAGCTATAACTCTGAACTGCGTTGGCAGTGGACAACCCAATCAATTGACCCAGCCAATATTCCCTACGCACCGCAAAATCAGTTTTGGCACGCACGCACACTAACCGGATCTGACTACCGAAATGGTGGCACCCCGAACAACGACACCCTCTATTCCGTCGCCTGGCTCAATCTCAAAAAAGAGCCGCTGATCCTTTCTGTTCCCGATGTAGGGAACCGTTATTACGTGATGCAGATGGCTTCAATGGACTCAGATAATTTTGCCTATGTAGGCTCACGAACGACTGGCCCAGACGCGGGAAACTACCTGATCACGGGGCCAGGTTGGCAAGGTAAAACACCAGAGGGGGTCAAAAGGCTACCTCCCTCTCGGACAGATGTGGCAATGATCCTCGGGCGCACGCTTGTGGATGGCGCTGCGGATCAGATCAATGTTCAGAAGCTACAGGATCAATACCGGCTCACCCCCCTCAGTGCTTGGGGGAGGTCAACGCTTCAAGTGGTTAATCAAGAAGAGGCATGGAAACCTTTTGACCGCAAAAGCGATCCTCTGAACGAGTGGCGTACCATCAATAGAGCCCTCACTGAAAATCCTCCTGAAGCGCGTAACGCATCATTGGTTTCTCAGTTTGCTGATATAGGCATTGGCCCTGGGCAGAACATCGATGCCATGGATGATGCGACCCTACGTGGACTGTCCCGCGCTGCGTTGGAGGGCCGTAAACTGGTGCAGGAAGCAGCAGCCTCGGGCTTTGGTCGTACCTTTAAAAACGGCTGGGCCATCACCCCTGAGAACTTCGGCAGACTCGGCCTGCATAACCAATGGCTCACTAGGGCAGCCCTTCAGTCGATGACAGGGATTGCGGCGAACGACATTGAGGAAGCCTCCTACATTGGCGCTCGAAAAGACGCCGACAATCAGCCGCTGGATGGGCGCAACAGAAACTACACCCTGCATTTCGCTCCGGACGATAAACCCGACGTCAAAGCGTTTTGGTCAATGGGCATCTATGACATGACGTTTAATTTCAGCCCCAATGCGATCAACCGATTTTCGATTGGTGATCGAACTGAAGGATTGAAAAAGGATGCCGACGGTGGGTTGACTATTTATCTTCAGGCTGATGATCCAGGTGAGGCCAAGCGCTCCAACTGGCTTCCGATTCCACGCGACCGTTTTTTTACCGTTTTTCGCGCGTACGTCCCGGGCATCGCAATCCAGCGAGGACGATGGGCGCCTCCACCTCTACGACCGGTACTATGAACCTATCGACACGATGCATAATGTGTAAAACAACCTAGCTAAAAACGGTCTTGGTTTCACATGCAAGACCGTTTTTATTTTGCAAGAATGCGTTAGTCCTTTAATAGCGCTATAACAAAATGCAGTTGAATCAGCCCACATCCGAAAAACTTACCGCACCGCAGAATGACTATCTTGCTCAGACAACATTGGCAACCGTCGTGCGCGCGATTGCAAAGACGCTTGACGTGCAGTACGGCATTGACCCGCTGCCCATATTTCAGCGTATCGGAATCGAATTCGATCACATCAATGGCAATGAGCTGCGCCTGCCCGTCACGACGTTAAGCATTTTGTGGCAACGCTGTGCTGAATCAAGTGGTGATGAGGCATTCGGATTGAGAGTCGCCGCACATACCGGCGCGGTTAATCTCTACGGCATCGATCTAGCCTTATATGCAAGTCAGACGTTCGGTGAGTCCATTAGGCGGCATGTAGAGTTCGTTCGGGTGCTCAGCACCGTTGCGATGCCCACGCTACATACGGCGCCCAATGGCGATCATCTGCTCCAGGTTCACATCCATGGCCCACATGTGCCCCCTGAAGTAGCCCGCGATTATTTTGTCGCACTGCATCTAAGAATTTTCCAACGCCAAATCGGTCTTCCTCTCTGTCACTTATTGCGACGTCTAGAGCTACGTCGCCCAGCCCCTCATGATCCGACACCATGGGAGGAACTCGGCGTTCCTGTTTTTTTTGGCCAACCGCTGGGCACCTTTGTTTTCAAGGCGGATGCTTGGGATCTGGATCTGAAAGGTGCAAACCAACACCTGCTCGCTCAGGTTGAGCAGCCAATTCTTCATCAGTTGATACGATTAGGCCTGCCGTTGCCCGCCTGCGCTCTTCGCAGGCGATTGGCGGACATGCTGCCTTGCTCACCGAATCTTGAGACGCTTGCAGACGCCATTGGTCTTGCGCCAGACCAACTGCAAGCCTCATTGCGCTACCAGAAGCTCTCCTTCGCGAAACTGCTGGATCAAGCACGTGAAGCTCAAGCGCTGCACTTACTCCTTGACCCAACACTGACGCTTGAGCAAATAGCCAATCGAACAGGCTTCAGCAAACCCAGCGGATTCAATCGTGCCTTTCGGCGCTGGCGTGCTATCACGCCCCTGAGCTACCGCAATCAAATGACAAGAACTCACGATCCACTCTAGAACTGCGTGGACATCAGGGCATAGCCAAACATTTGAATCCGAAGCGGCGTCGGATGAAGCGCTATCCACTGTTTCCACGCCATCGACTACGAGCGTGGAAATAAGCCGTCAAATCGCTGTAGCCCAGTTGGCTGGCAATCTCACTACGGGAAGCGCCTTGTAACTCAAGGTGCAATTCCAGTTCTGCGCGAACCTGGTCAAGCAACCCTCTGAATGTCGTACCCTGCTCTTCTAGTCGCCGACGCAAGGTGCGTGGTGTTTGGTGCAGTGCCTGAGCCAAATCGTCCAGATTCGGTGTTTCTCCAAGGGACAGAGCACGGCGGGCACCGGCAGCTACCTTCGCGGCCCAACCTGTAAAGTTTCGGTGCACCGCTATGCGTCGATCCAACTCCTGGGTCAACAGCTCTAACATTCCGTGATGCCTGGTTTGCATCGGCAGATCTAAACTTTGCGCATCAAAATAGAAGCAGTTCGCAGCACAGCTGAACTCAATGCACTCCCCAAACCATTGAGCATATTGCTTGTAATAGGAAGGACGTGGATGAGTGAATTTAGCTCGCACAGGCCGAACTTCTGAACCCGTACCACGCTGCAATAGAGCAATGGACATAACCCCGTAATGCTCAGTGACGTACCGGCAAAGGTCAGTCGGGGCGTCGACAAACAACTCAACCCCAAAACCATTTTCGTCATTTACCAGCCTGACACTATCGGTGTCAGAGGCCAGCGGTGCGTAACGCGCCCAGTTTTCCATTGAACAACGCACATCAGGGCTGTACAGGCATAGATAGGCTAAAACGTGCCAATCCTGAGGAGTGAATTGGGCAAATAGTTTCAGTCCTATTGCAGGCTCAACCAGCGCCGCCTCACGCCACAATTGGTCGAGCTCTGCCAAGCTGTAGTCCGCGCTTAAACGAGGGGTTTGGCTATTCAGAAATCGTTCCAGTACCTGACCGAGCTTGCCTCGATGGAAACGCTGCCTCGGGCGAATGGCCAGTTCTAGCTTGATTCTGTCCTTTTCACGCATTGGGGACGCCTTACTGGTGGTTTCTAATGGCGGAGCATTGCCCGCAAGGGCCTAAATCGAGAGTGCCATGAATACAACAATGCTCGGCAACAACCCAACTTTGATCGTGGCAGGAATTTTCCTTGCCTTCGTTTTACTGGAGATCACTTGTTCATCATTTCGCCAGCCATCAGGCACCAAGCGTGACGTCCTGATTGAAGTGATCGGTTCCGGAATACTGGTTACCGTCACATTCCCTCTGGTGATGTGGCTGAGCGGGACGATTTTAGAGCAGCTCCTTCCGAATATGAAGAACGCCTTACAGGGTATTCCATGGATCTTAGGGTTCGTTCTGTTCTTGCTGCTGGATGATATGACGCAGTACTGGTGGCATCGCCTGACCCATCGGGTACCCGCTCTATACGCACTGCATCGAGCGCATCACTCTGCACCATATATGAGTGTTCGCATCGTCTATCGGAACAACAGCTTCTACTACATGTTGATGCCGGGTATATGGTTATCAGGCGCCCTTATCTATCTGGGCCTCGCACCGATTTACTACGTCTATTTGATCCTAAAAATGACTGTCATTTTCGCGGCACATAGCAGTGTTGCCTGGGACGATAAGCTTTACAGCATTCCTGCGTTGCGTCCTCTGGTCTGGATTCTGGAACGCACGATCTCTACGCCATCCACTCACTCTGCTCATCATGGTTTAACCGCTGACGATGGCGTTACGCACTACAAAGGCAACTTTGGGAACCTGCTTTTCTTGTGGGATGTGGTCTTTGGCACCGCAAAAATCACGCGCCGCCGCCCTCCTTCCTATGGAATTGAGCATCTCTCACCGATAAGTTGGAAAGAAGAACTATTTTGGCCGCTGGTTCGCTCTCGTCGCACCGCCCCCACTGTGAATACGAAACAGAAGGCTACACAATGAACAGCCGTATCGCTTTGCTCTCCGGCTCGAATCGACCTCAGAGCCAGTCGCTTAAGGTCGCCAGATTTTTACAAGAACGCTTAGAACGGTTAAAGCTATGTGATGCGACTGACCTAATCGACTTGGCCTCTATTAGGCTCCCACTCTGGCCTGAAAAAGATCAAGATGAAGTTTGGAGAAAACAACAGCAGTTGCTACAAAATGCAACAGCGCTTGTTGTTGTGAGTCCAGAGTGGAACGGTATGGCGTGCCCTGCATTGAAGAACTTCTTTCTTTATGCGGGTTTAGCAGAACTCGGCCATAAACCTGCCTTACTGGTCGGCGTTTCGGCAGGATCTGGAGGAGCATATCCAATAGCCGAGTTGCGTGCGTCCAGCTATAAAAACAGTCGAATCATGTACCTCCCTGAACACCTGATTGTTCGGAATGTCGACCATGTATTTAACAAGGATATGCCTGCAAGCGATAACGATATACGCCTGCGAACGCGCTCTGATTGGGTTCTGCGAATGCTGAGTAGTTATGACAGGGCTTTAAACAGTATTCGCTCTGAAATCGATATGTTCAACGGCGACCATTCAACTGGAATGTAGTTCAAAAATTTACTCTTCATAATAAATGACAGGCCATGAAAAGGGCAATGCGTTCACGCATTGCCCTTGCTCATTCTCTGCTATCGTTTCTCGGTGGCAGATCGATAATCTCGACTAAAACAAGGAGTGCCTATGCACTATTCCCTTCCTCGTGCCTCTTTCGCTCTCATAAGCGTTATGACATTACAAACAGTTCTTCCGGTGCCAGGTTTCGCGTCCGAGAAACCCACCACGGTCAATATTGAGAACTTCATACGTGCAGAAACAGACACTTACTTCCAGAAGGCGGTGAAAAGCGGAGCATTCGGCAAGCTCGTTCATCGCACCGAGATGGCGAGCATCGAAGCCCAGGACGTTGTCCGTCTCAACCGCGACACTCTTTACTCTTCGGGTGTCTTCGACCTCGATGCGGGCCCGGTCTCAGTTACGCTGCCAGACACTGACACTCGCTTTATGTCCATGCAAGTTCTCTCAGAGGATCACTACACAAATGAGGTTGTCTACGCGCCAGGCACTTATACCTACAGCAAAGACAAGGTCGGCACTCGTTATGTAATGCTGGTCATTCGAACATTCGCCAACCCTGAATCTGCATCAGACATAAAATCTGCAAACGATCTTCAGAAATCAATAAAAGTTGAACAGTCTGAAATCGGTAGTTTTGAAATCCCAAAGTGGGAAGCGCAATCTCAAGCCAAGGTAAGAAAAGCGCTGGCAACGCTGGCCATGTCGCTGGGTTCGGGGAGCAGTAAGATGTTCGGCGATAAAGCGCACGTAGATCCTGTTGCGCACCTGATAGGCACTTCGATCGGCTGGGGAGGAAACCCTGCCGAAGCTGCAATTTATCGTTCAGTGTATCCAAAGTTAAATGACGGTAAGACCGTATATAAGCTGAACATCAAAGATGTCCCAGTGGATGGCTTTTGGTCGATTAGCGTTTACGACGGAGAAGGCTTTTTCAAAAAGAACCCTCTCAACAAATACTCATTAAACAGCGTCACCGCAAAACGAGAATCAGATAAATCAGTCAACATTCAATTTGGTGATTGCAAATCATCAACCCCGAACTGTTTGCCTATAATGAAAGACTGGAATTATACGGTAAGACTTTATCGTCCAAGACAGGAAATCACGGATGGGCGATGGGAATTTCCAGAAGCCCAGCCGGCCACTCAACAAAAATGATCTCGGGCTAGCTGATGAGGAATTGTCAAATGAAAATGCTTACCCGGACATTAAGGTATGTTAGTGGCTTTGCGTTAACTGCACTCGCGGCGAACACTGCTGTTGCGCTTGAAGGCGGAACGAGTTCGTATCTAAAAGGATCCAGAGACTTCCTCGGAGGGATTGTACCTGTAGAACCAGGCGTCTATATGCGCAATGATATTGCTTACTATGACGGCTCAGTAGACCGTACTCTTCTGTCGGGTAAGGTTCAGGGTAAAATTGAGGCGCGCTTGCTGGTAAACCTGATTCGCCCAACCTTTGTTACACCTTGGGAATTGTTTGGCGGAACATATGCATTTGGGTTCACGCTCCCACTGGTCGATGCAAAACTAACAGGGACACTCGTAAGACCTAAGGGCACGAATGAAAGAGAAGAACATCAAGATGGCTTGGGAGACGCTATTCTTACGCCTGTACTGCTGGGATGGCATAACGGAAACTGGCACTTCAACTCGAACTTATCTATCTGGGTTCCAACAGGATCGTATAAAGATGGTCGAGTTTTAAACACCGGAAAAAACTACTGGTCACTATCACCTCAAGTTGGCGTTACTTACCTGAACCCCACCACTGGCTGGGATTTTTCCGCGACAGGAGTCTACCTTTTAAACTTTGAAAACAGCGCAACCAATTATCACTCCGGTGATGTTTTACACTTTGACTTCGCTGCTGGTAGAAGTCTAAACAAGTCATTCAAGATAGGCGTAGTCGGTTACGCACTTCAACAAATTACAGGTGACTCCGGCGAAGGCGCCACTCTAGGAGACCTAAAAGCGCGTGTCTATGGATTTGGCCCAGCGGCCACACTGACTTTCCCAGTTGGGAACACGCCAGTGTCGGTTACGGGAAAATACTACAAAGAGTTTGGAGCAGCTAACACTACTGAGGGGGATGAAGCAGTTGTCAGCATAAGTTTCAAATTTTAGAAATTTAGTTACTACACAATCAAAGCCACGATCATCAGATTTTATTACAAATGATGCAGTGAGGACATTATGAAGCAATCAGCCCCATTCAAAACCATCGCGTTGTCGCTCGCCCTGACCATCGGGTTCGCATCCGCCGCAGATGCCTGCACCCGCGCTCTTTTTGTGGGAGATGACGGACTCGTGCTCAACGGGCGCTCTATGGACTGGTCGGAAGATATGCACACAAACCTGTGGGCATTCCCAGCTGGCATGGAACGCGATGGCGCCGCCGGAAAAAACACGCCTAAGTGGGTATCGAAATACGGAAGCGTCATTGCTACTGCCTATGACATTGGCAGCACTGAAGGAATGAACTCCGAAGGACTCGTCGCAAACGTCCTGTATCTTGATGAATCAGACTACGGAAAGGTAGACCCATCACGGCCTCACCTGTCCATCTCCACCTGGGGACAGTATGTACTGGATAACTATGCGTCGGTCGCGCAAGCCGTTGAAGCGCTTAAGTCCGAACCGTTTCAGATCATTGCCCCTACCCTGCCCAACGGATCGGGCGCACAAGTTCATCTTGCACTTTCCGATCCTTCAGGTGATTCCGCCGTTCTGGAATATGTAGCCGGTAAGCTCGTGATCCATCACGGCAAAGCTTACAAAGTCATGACCAACTCCCCCACGTACGATAAACAAATCGCACTCAATGAGTATTGGCAAAAGATAGGCGGGCTGACCTTCCTACCCGGAACGAATCGGGCTGCTGACAGATATGCACGCGCCTCTTTTTTAATTGATTCGGTTCCAAAATCCGAGTCGAAAACCTATATCAGCGCTGTTCCTGGGCAATCGTTCACCTACCAGGCAGTAGCCAGCGTATTAGGAGTGATACGTTCCGTCAGCGTGCCGCTAGGCATTACCACCCCAAACGAGCCAAACATCGCTTCTACCCTGTGGAGAACGGTGTCTGATCAAACGCATAAAGTCATTTACTTTGACTCGGCCACGCGTCCCAATACATTCTGGATATCACTGGACAAAATTGATCTTAAAAAGGGTGCCCCGGTGCTCAAACTGAATTTATCGAATGGCGAAGTGTACTCGGGAGAAGCGGCTGCGGAGTTCAAAACAGCTAAGCCATTCGCTTTCCTTGCGGCGAGCGCTGATTAAAAGGAACCAGTAAGACTTAGGAAACGATACTTTCAGAAAGGGCTCGAAGGATCGAGCCTCCCCCCTAGTGTGCACCCACTCCATCCACGTTGCGGGTGGACTTCCAATGACACACCCGCACTCTCTTTAAGAACGAAACTGCTTTCCTCTCTGAAAAGAGCCATCGTGCTACATTTGAGTTTAATATCGCGCCAGTCTTTCTCATAGACTGCCATAAAACTCCTGCCTTTCCGGCGACCGACTGTGTGAATGCTGGCGCCTTAATAAATTCAATTCGCCATCACACTTTAAAAAATCCGCACCAACTATCCCCAGTGAATTATTCATAAAACAACGTAAATACCGCCGCAACAGAAACACCCCCTCCTGTCATTTCGCGAGTGGTAGCTGCCGTCTTATAATACTTTGCAGTGATTGGAATCTTTACAGAAGAGTCCCCTGCTGTTGTCACATGTGTAATTTTCTCCCCCAGAGGAAGCACCGTACGACTGCCTTGATCTCCACGAAAAAGCATAATACCGACGCCAGAAGCCATGCCTGTACTTTTTTTATTCTCAAGTACGTTGCCACTTGCAGCGCCATCAACTTGATAGCGAACATTAACACCAGGTTCACACAGCATACTAATTTCAAACGTACGTGCCTTTGCCGAATCCTCCAGCACCGTCGTAGAATCATTAAAATCAGAAAGCGTCACACTAGGTAAAGAGACTGATATATTAGAACTACCCGGATCAATCTCGCACGCACCGTTCTGTATTTCGGACTGACCAGCAATGGTCATTGAGGCAATTACACCGCCATGAAACTTAACCTGATTAACTCCATTTATTATTAGTGGTTCTGAAGATAAAACGTCACCGACCTTCACGAGTCGTACCCACCACTTATGCTTCAGATCAAAACTAGCACTATTGGCAGACCAGCCCAAGCCGGAAAGTGGGGTGACGTTGGCATAATTCGTGTCGCAGACAGAGTCTGCGCACCAAAAAACGGAAACGCCTATTCCATCAACATTCGTCCTAAATACAGAATTAAATCCATTACTCGAAAAGCCAACCACGGCAGACCCTATTCCCTCAGCAAGCACTCCTGAGACGTTGCCTCTAAGAACACAGCGTATAGCGTTGGGGGGCGCGTCAACCCAGCCACTGCTCCACAGTTCCGTGCCAACCGGTGCATCACGCGCAACGCTCAGCGTTGCAGGTAAACTCATCGTGAACTGAGATACCTGCTGATTATTTCCATCAAAGTAACACTGTGCCATGACTGATGGCACTACTACAAACCAACCTAAGACAAGCAACGCAATAAATCTCATAGCACACCTTTTAGCAATGAAGCGCTGAGCACGAAAGATAATTATTATATATATGAGGTTACAGCCGCATCCTTACTAGGCTAGCCATGCCGGCTACTCGTAATTCAACGTAAAGGTTGCCGCAACAGATACTTTTCCAGGTTTCATTTCGCTCACACGCGCCGCTGTTTTATAATAACGAGCCATTAGGGGAACTGTCACGATGGAGTCACTATCAACGTTCGTATGAAACAAACGCGACCCCAGGGGCAAAACGTCATCACCAAACTCACCACGAAACAACTGAACGCCTATTCCCGAAGCCAACCCTGTTCCCGTCGAATTGGAAAGCACATCTGTAGAAGACGAAGATCCTACACTATCAATTTGGTAGCTAAGCTTGGTTCCTGCGTCACAGATCAACTGGATATCAAATGTTTTAGATTTTGATCGATCATCCAACACCGTCATATCATCACGAAAATCCGCCAATATTATAGAAGGCAAAGAAACCGTTATATTCGTACTTTGGGATGCAATTTCGCAACCGAGAGTGTTAATTCTCGTCTGCCCTGCCAACGTCAAAGTACCGGTTTCCAGATCATGAACCCAACTTGAGTTAACCCCAGGAACCTGCAGAGGAACAGAACCAGATACTGGGCCGGTCTTAATCAAACGAACCAACCAACCACCGATCAAAGGAAAAAAATCATCCTCTACAGGAACCAATAAGTTCCCAAGTGTTACAAGAGACTCAAAATCAGACTCGCAACGCGCGGGCAAGCTATCGCAAAGATAAATAGAAATACCTATGCCGGGAACGTTTGTTTCATATACAGAGCTGAATCCACCACTTGAAAACCCGGGAACGGCAGCGCCTACCCCACTGGCAAAAAAGCCCTGTATGAAGCCATAGCCCCCGCCGGTGCAGTTTACAGCAGTGCTTGGGGCTCTCACCCAACCACTGTTCCAAAGTTCAGTACCGACAGGTAGATCTCTAGAAACACTCAATGAGGAAGGCAAGCTGATAGTAGTCTCAGAAACCTTGCTATGGTTTTGAAAAGTACAAATTGCTTTTGCAAACGGAGAAAGTAGAAATAAACAGGTTGGCAAAAAACAATAACAAAGAAACTTCTTCATTTGCTTTTCTCTCCAGATAAGCGGGCAAATATTAGGCCTTATCCTCTACAACAGAATGTCATTTCCTTTGGCAAAATGATTACGCCCTCCGTAGGTATTATCTGATGCATAGGTAATACCGTTTTACTTAGTAAACCTTATGGATCAATAGACGTTCAGAAAATCGGAGAAACCCTAAAAATTTGAGATAGTCGAAAAAATCGACGAACGGCTAATAACAGATTCGAATTAGAAAAACGCAGGGAACGAACAGGTCACGCTATGCCGCAGGGCATGGAACGGCATGTAATAAATAGATTAAAGCTGTATTCCTCCCATCGTTACGAATGATAAGAAGAGTACCGATGATGCATTGGTTGGAGACGTCTATTACAGAAAATAGCCGATGCATTGACGTATCGTCGATGCTAAATTCCGCGTGGATGAATGCCCGGCTTTAGCACCCCATAAAAGAGAAACCTACTTCATACCGAAAACACGAATATTCATTAGCCATCACAATTTCGGATTTTCCCTAGTGACGCCCCTTCCTGCTCTCGTTAAATTTGCGGTGCTCCTCATCCTTACCTCCATTCGTGGAGGTTTTTTTTGCACGAAAATCAGGAAGGGGCATGATTTTTTCACCGCGATTGGGCGAAACGCATGTCCACAAATGTAAGCAATAGAAAATTTAGGCTTCCGAAAACGGAGATTCTGTTCGCGGCACTTCTACCGTTTTTTTTCTGGGATTTGGCAACTCCTTGGGTCAGCATCCAATTTTCAAATGAAGGCCAAGGCTCGTTAGATTTCGTGATAAGCACACAGGACGAAATCTACAGAAGAGAAATCAAACCTGGTGGGGTAACTGGCCGGCATGGCCATATATTCCCTGACGATGATTTTTTCATGCAGATCGACTGGTCGTATGCTGGCCAGAACCACTGCTTTAGCGTCAATCCCAAATGGCCAAGTACTCACATTTACATAGGGCCAGATGGTACTGTCGATAGGCGCCCAGGAAGCGATACCGATTTGGAAAGCCTTACCCCCTGCTTGCGGGAAGGGTAACTATTAGGAGTATGCGCGCTGTGCGAGCTTTTCTATGTAGTAAACGCATTCCCTTGTCAGGCCCAATGCTTAGCGCCGGCTGATAAGGTGTCTTCGTATGGCTCTGATGTTGCTGTCGGTTGTCCAGTAATTGCCGTCACGCTTCGAATATAAGGAAGAACACTAGCCGATCGGACTGATTTTTATCCGATCTATCAACCAGCGCCCGGCTGGCCCCGGCAGTCTGTTTGTCGCATGAACCGCAGAGAAATCGATCTTTACCCCCTCCCTGGGAATGCCCTCCATGTCCAGCCTTACCAAGGTACCGGTTGCTAAATCTTGCTCAACCATGTGCAGCGGCATACTGCCCCAGCCTACGCCATCCTTTAGAAAAGCGTACTTGGTCGAGAGGTCGGCCAAACGCCAAGTTAGTGGCGACATCACGCCGTAATCTTGTCCTGACAACATTTCCGAGCGGTCAGTCAGCACCAGTTGAATGTGCTTAACCAACTCACGCTTGGGAATCTTGCCATTTAGGCGAGACAGCGGATGATCGATGGCGGCGACCATCACCAAAGAGAACTCGCCGATGCGTTCCCCGGTCAAGGTTGGGAAATTAACGGGCAACGATGCAAGGATTCCCAGGCTGCAACGACCATCCATTATCGGTTCATAGCCGGCGCCGAGCCCCTCTACGAACATTTTCAAACGGGTCAATGGAAAGCGCACGGCAAATTCTTTGACCACCGCAGTGATCGCCGAGGTGGGGAAGAACACGTCCACCACCACTGACAATTCAGGCTCAAGCCCCGAAGCCATAAGCTTGGCCCGCGCCTTTAGGGTATCCACGCCCGAGACGATATTGCGCGCATCAGTAAGCAGTAGAGCACCTTGCGGCGTCAATTTGGGGAAACGCCCGGAACGGTCGAACAACACCACGCCGATCTGATCCTCCAGACCAGCGACCCAGCCGCTTATCGCCGACTGAACCCTATTGAGCTTTCTGGCCGCAGCCGAAAAGCTCCCCTCATCTACCGCCGCAATGAAGGTTCGCAGTTGATCCAGTGATACGCCGTCGAGCATCTCGCCCCCAGTCCATCTCTAATGCAGATACGCTCCATCTCAATATACCGTCTTTTCAGATTTATCAAGGAAGATCATCTTGCACGTGACGCTCCCAACCACACACAACGATGACTTCGCCATGCAAATTCTTCATCTCGATTCCAGCATTCTGGGTACGGCTTCAGCCAGCCGCAAACTGTCCTTCAATATTGTCGCTCGCTTGGTGGCGCTCCATCCGGACAGTCAGGTGATATACCGTGACCTTGCCAGTGATCCCGCCCTGCATCTTTCAAGTGAACACCTCGCGGCGTGGCAAGGCGCAGGGGCCAAAGGCGATTTACTGACAGAAGACCTTTTCAAAGGAAATGCTTACCTGCAAGAACTGCTGGAATCACAGGTCGTTGTTATCGGCACGCCCATGTACAACCTGACCATCCCTACCCCGCTCAAGGCTTGGATTGACCGTATCGCGTTAGTGGGGAAAACCTTTCACTACACCGCCGATGGCCCCGAAGGCTTGCTGAAAAACAAGAAGGCCTACATCGCCTCATCTCGGGGTGGCATCTATTCCGAAGGAAGTCCGGCAGCCCCCCTTGAGCATCAGGAAAGCTACCTGATCGGTCTACTCGGTTTCCTCGGCATCAGCGAACCAACGGTGATCCGAGCAGAAGGCTTAGCCATTAATGCACAGGTTAAAGATTCAGCGATCGCTCGCGCGCTGGAAACCATTGCCGCTATCAATGAGTGATCACCACCCGCCGCCAGTCAACTTTCATTTTTCTTGAGGTATTCGAAATGACTTATTCCATCATCGGTTCCGGTAAAGTGGGTAGCGCCCTCGCCCGCCAATTCGCGCGAAGCGGCATTCCGGTCGGAGTTGCCAACACGCGTGGCTCACAAAGCCTCACCGCTCTCGTCAATGATCTGGGCGAACTCATCACTGCGCAGTCCCTCGCAGAAGCGTTAGGCGCGGACATCGTGATTCTGGCCATCCCTTTTAACGCTCATCGGGAAATTGGTCAGAAGCTCTCAGACTGGGATAACAGAATCGTTATCGATGCGATGAATACATACGGCGTTTCACCTGAAGAGCTCGGCGATCAAGCTTCGACAGACGTCGTCGCCCGCGCATTCGTTGCTGCCAAGGTAGTCAAAACCTTCAATCAGCTTCCAGCTGCACTATTAGCTAAAGACCCAGCGCAGGAGGGAGGAAGGCGAGTGATGTTTGTATGGGGCCGAGATCAAGATGCCAACACGAGGGTTACCAAGCTGGTCGATCAATTGGGTTTCGCCCCTCTATCGCTTGGTACGATCGAAGAAGGCGGAAAACTGTTGGGATTGGGCGGCGCGCTCATCCTCCAGAACATCATCAAGTATCAATGATAGGAACGCTGCATTTCACGCGCATGCTGCGGGTGGTCGTTGAATCTATAACGCGCAGAAAAGACTGGATGACACACGCCACTCGACTAAAGGGAACGGTGACGTCACAAGTAACCATGTTTGGAGCTATTAAAAAGGGCCCTCAAAGAGCCCTTTCTTGTATTCAAGCAGAATTTACTTGGTGAGCCTAGACTCGACAGTGGCAGACCCGTGTTCAGCTATCCACACCTTCAACGTCTTGTTATTCCCGCTCTTGCTTCAACGAACTCACCAATTTACCGGTTCAACAGCCTGCTCCCTAGCCGCCGGGAGTTAATCGTTCACAGTCAGAATGAAATCCGAATAACTCTCCAGGCGCTTCCACTAGCAAAGACCGCATAAGCTGACTCGAACACTCCAGCGCTTGAAGTTGCTCTACAACCGTACAAAAACCAATGCTGTCTTCATGCTGGGTGTGTGGCCAATCGCTGCCCCACACGAGACGGTGAAGACCGAAACTCTGCTCCAGCATTGACATTGCACTCCGGGCGAATTTTAGATTCTGTTGATCCGTACCTGCCAATCGATAGATCCCAGAAGCCTTCATCCATATCTGCCCGCTTCCCCCTAGCTTTAGCATCTCGCGAAAGCCTGGTTGATCAACGCTCAAACGTGCATCAGGACGACCGAAATGATCGATCACAAGTTTTATGCCGAATGGCATCAGTTGGTGCAGCAGTCCCGGTAAGTCCTCCACTTGGCGGTGCAGCTCGACATGCCAGTCCAGTTCAGCGATGTGGTTGAAAAATTCTGTCCAGTCCGCTTCACGAAAGTCAGGCAAAGCCTTACCCATCAGATTCAAACGCACGCCGACCACACCCAAACGGGCCATGTCGTTCAACGTGTCACGACTGACATCACGCTCCACCACCACAACCCCGCGCAAATGCTGCGGCGCTTGCTGCAACGCCTCTAAGAGGTAGCTGTTGTCAGTGCCTAGAAAGCTTGGTTGCACCAGTACGCCATGGCTCAGATTATGAACTCGCAAATGTTCCAGGTACTCCAGGAGCGTCGCATCGTAGCCAGGGGTGTAGCGCCGCGCTGTCACCAGGTTTAACTTGCGACTGAACACATGGGCATGGGAATCGATTCCGGTGATCGGCGTAAAATGGGTATCAGGCATGGGTTTCATCTATCAGAAATAATGGCTATCACGCACGGGCGCTCTCGTTGCTGTTGACCGACACGGCAGGGGCGGTGGCTTCGAGACTGCGGCCACGGGTTTCCGGCAAGCAAAGTGCCGCGATCACTGCTACGCCATAGGCAATCCCGGCGTCGATTCCAATCGCCGAACCCAGGGACATGGAGTCGCTCATGTGACCGACCAGGAATGGGAACACCGCAGAGAGCACACGGCCGAAGTTGTAGCAGAACCCAACTCCAGCACCGCGAACATCTGCAGGGTACAGCTCATTGAACAGCGCCCCGAGGCTCGCAGGAATACCCGCAGCGAAGAATCCGAGCGGGAATCCCAAGAACAGCATCTGGGTATTGCTCAGTGGCAGGAACACATAGCACTGCACGGTGACAACGCAAGCCAGCGCAAACAACACAATATTTTTACGACGGCCAATTCGGTCGATCATAAATCCGCTGACCACACACCCACACCAGAAAGCGAAGATTATCACCGCCAAATAGCCGCCCGAGTTCAGCACCGACAAGTTACGCTCGGTCTTAAGGAACGTTGGCAGCCACGTCATTACCGCGTGATAACCACCGTGCGCGCCCAACCCCAACAGGCCGCCGAACAAGGTCACGCGAATCAGTTCCGGACGGAATATCCCAGCCAAGGATTTGAAGAAGCTTTGCGGAATGGCCTGTTCTTTTTGCAGGCGCTGGAAGCTGTCGGGTTCTTCAACGTTGCGCCGTACCCAGATGATAAGGAACGAGGGCAGCAAGCCAATGATGAACATCACCCGCCAGGCCATGTCTTGCGGCACGAAGGAATAGATCAGCGCAAAAATTCCGACCGCTAGCCCCCAACCCACCGCCCAGGCACTCTGGACTGTACCCATGACCTTGCCGCGATACTTCGGATTGATGGTTTCGGCCATCAGTACCGCACCGGCCGCCCACTCCCCGCCTATACCAAAGCCTTGCAATGCCTTGACGATAAGCAGTTGGTGAAAGCCAGTGACGAAGGCCGATAAAAAGGTAAAGAACGAGAACCACAAAATCATCCACTGCAGCGTTCGCACCCGGCCATAGCGGTCGGACAACGTCCCCCCTACCCAGCCACCAATGGCCGAAGTGACCAAAGTAACGCCGCTGATAAGCCCTGCATCTCCCTTGGTCAAGGCGAAGGCGGCGATCAACGCCGGAATCGCCAGGCCGAACATTTGTACTTCCAGTGCGTCGAGCGACCATCCGCCGAAGCAAGCCCAAAACGTTTTGCGCTCCCGAGGAGTGACTTTGCGATACCAGCTAAACATGGTTCTTATCCTTATAGGTGAAACGTAAGGCGGCCGAGAGCGAACCGCACCGCTACAGGGCCAGTTTTGGCAAACAATGAGGAAACCAGCGACGACTTGGGCGCCGCTGAGCAATTCGCTATGGGGCAGGCGCTAGCGGATATCCACGCTATAACGGAAGTGTTCTGCGTGCCCACGAGAGCGACGCCATTCCAGCGGTGTACCGGCGTAATCACGAGCGAGCCGCTCGATCACCACCACCGGGCTGTTAATCGGCACCTGCAATAAACGCGCGTGCACGTCGTTCACCGACTCCGCAGTAAGGGTCTCCTCTGCTGAGGCAACAACTTGGCCGCAGAGGTCTTCGTAGATCGGGTACAACAGTGGCCCTTTCATACTCAGATCGGTCTCAAGCAAGGGTTGGAAGCGGCTACGCGGCAACCAAATTTCTTCCGCAAGCACTGGCTGAACTTCCAGCAAACGCAAACGAACAATGCGAATCACCGGCGCATCGACAGATAACCCCAGCGCTTGCGCAACTGCCGAAGGAGCAGGCACTGGCTCGATCGACAGGATGCGACTCTCCGGTACCTGGCGCTCACCAGAGGGGGTCTGGAAACGAAAGAAGCGAAACAAAGAAGATTGAAACTGGGGGCGACGAATGAACGTCCCACGCCCCTGCTGACGCTCCAGGATGCCCTCAATGACCAGCGCATCAATCGCTTTGCGTACCGTGCCGGTGGACAGTTGATACTCCGCTGAAAGCACAGCCTCGGTAGGAATCGCTTCGCCAGGGCGCCAGCGATTTTTGGCTATCTGTTCAGCCAGTTGATCACGCAGACGCTGGTAGAGCGGCAGGCGAGTGTCACTGGGGAGGCTACTCATCGACTTTATTCACCTTGTTATCTAGTCATCTATATGAATCTTGCGTCGAGTATTTCGCCACACGTCTCTGCTGTCAAGAAGGGTCGAGGAGGCTTGCAGACGAACGGAGGCCAAACCTAGGAAAACGTGTCGAGCGCCCTTGGAATCTTCACTCCGCACCACGTAACCCCGCAAAAATTCCCCAAATAGATTTCGCCGTTCGTTCCCAATAATTCGGCAATAAAAAGGGCCCTTTCGGGCCCTCTTTGCATTCAAACCGAAATCACTTTGTCAGCCAGGACTCGACGGTCGCAGCGCCGTGCTCTGTTTTCCACTCTTTCAGCGTTTTGTGATTGCCACCCTTCGTTTCTACGACTTCGCCTGTGTGAGGGTTTTTATAAACCTTCAATTGGCGAGGCTTGCGGCTACCGGTTTTGGATTCGGCTGCTGGAGCGCGACGACCTGCTTGTGGATCTAGCAGGTTGATCACGTCCTTGAGGCTGTAGCCGTATTTTGCGAGCAAATCGCGCAGTTTGGTTTCGAATTCGATTTCTTTCTTGAGGCCAGCATCGCCCTTTAAGGCTTCGAGGGCCTGGAGCTGTTCAGCTAGGTGTTTTTCAAGTTGGCGAAATTCCGCAAGTTTCGACATAAAAAATTCTCGATGTGTGTGTGTGTGTGTGATACCAGAAGGTTACACCATAAATCACGGGCCGCACTTCAAGTTAGCGTTTCAGATTTTAGCTTCGTTCGCTGAACGAAGATCAAATACTTGATGGTGTGCTGCTTGTACTGAAATGTGCCAATCACTTCAGGCGCGTTGGTGCTACGTGGCAGGGTAAGTCGGAGCAGATTTCCACCTACTAGGCAGATTGCTGCACACCTTAACTAAAAACCCATAACAAGTAATGCCAGTCGGGAACTCACTACACAGCTTGAGCAGAGGCAAGCTTGAGATAAACCGTTGCCTATAGTTAAGCCTTGCACTAATCAGCTGCCAAGAGCTTTTTAACTTCGGCAATGATCAAGTCAATGTCGAATGGCTTTGCCAACACCGCATCAAACAGATCCGATCTCTGCATACCGATGTGTGCCTGAGCACCGCTCATCAAAATGATTGGCAAATGATTAGCGGACGGAAGAGCTCGGACGGCTGTGGCAAATTCCAGGCCGTCCATCACCGGCATCATAAAGTCGGTAATGATCAACGCTGGCCGTTCTCTATCGAGCACCTCAAGTCCTTTCCGACCATTTCCAGCAGTCACTACCATGAAACCTTCATCCTCCAGCGCGAAGCTGAGAATGTCAGCGATCAAATACTCGTCGTCGACGACCAGGATGGTAGTCATGTTAATTCAACCCGCACAAAGGCTTAAGATTTTGAACCGGGCGAGGTCTCAGTGGGGACTGAAGGTTCATGTCTTGAAGCCTTTTTCAGGAAAACGTCTTGATCACGGATCACGACCTCAAATCGCGAAGGATCGTAGGAGCTGTCTCGTACTTTAAGAATGGAAAGCGTCCTGCTTAGTTCAGAATGATTCTCAGAGAATCGCATCAGCATCAGGTTGTCGACGATGCTGGACAGGTCAGAGTTTGGTGCGCTGACCTCGGAGCCAAATAGATCGCGCATTTCCCAGGATGCAAATACAGTGACCCCCCTGGATCGCAACTCGTTCATCAGGGCACTGAAGAAGTCAGTAATTCGCGCCGGATTTGTCGAGACTCGCGTCATACCGCTCAAGCTATCGATGAAAAGGCGCTTGATGCCCTTCTCCTCGACGATCTTCAGAAGTCGTGCCCCTAGACCATCCAGCAGGCCTTCAGTTGTAGGCTGCCAGGCGATGCTGAGGGCGCCGCTGTCTTCCATGCCTTTGATATCGATACCCAGTGATTGGCCTTTGAGTCGCAACCGTTGCGGACTTTCGTAGAAACCAAAATGCAGGCCAGGAGCTTCCACTGTCGACTCGGCCAAAAATTTGAGGCCGAGAGTTGTTTTACCAATACCGGAGGGGCCGATGACCAGCGAAACACTGGAGCTGTGCAGGCCTCCGCCTAAGATGTCGTCCAGTGATTCAATGCCACTGGCGATACGCGTCATGTCTGCGCTGTCGGGAGAGGACGGATGGCTGTAGAGACTTTCGAGCCGTGGATAAACAACCAAGCCATTGTCGGTAATTTCACACTCGTGAAGACCGGTCATTGCTCCGCTGCCGCGAGTTTTACGTAGCTGAATTCGACGCACCGAACGAGTGCCATAGAGCTCCTCGCCCATCTCAATCACGCCATCAACCATGGTGTGCTCAGGACTGCCATCGTCAAGGCGAGAACTGGTAAGAAACAGCACCGTGCAACCAGCGAAAGCTGCATGACCTTGCAGCTCTGAAATGAATTTCTTGGTGTCGATGTGCGAATCAGCTTTTGAGCGCGCATTGAGCAAGCCGTCTACCACCATCACTGTGGCTTTTTGGCGGCTTATCTCGCGCCGGAGCAGTTTCACTACCTCATCCAGACCTTCGTTTTCCAAGGTATCAAACGCGCTGACAAACTGGATTTCAGCCCCGACCTTGGAAGCGTCGAAAAAGCTCAGAGTCGAAAGAAACTGAAAAAGGCGATCATGTGACTCGGCCAATAGCGTTGCGACCAGAACACGGCCCCCATTTTCCGCGTGATGGAACCCAAGCTGGTTAGCCAAGATCGTTTTTCCAGACCCTGGTCGCCCTTGGATTATGTATGAAGAGCCTGCTACCAGACCGCCCTTGAGCAGAGCGTCAAGCCCTTCGATTCCACTTTCGAGGCGTTTTAGCTTTTCCAAAATGCGACCCTGATCTGAAAAACAGGCTGTTTAAGCCGAGTGGACGGAATGCTAACGCCATTTTCGCTTTGGAGCTATTCCGTCTAGAGCATCGGCGGGTATGAGTGCTCTGGACTAGATCAATGGACGCTGGGAAAAAGGGGCTCTCAGTTGCCAGTGTGTCTGTCGCACCTAGTTGGGCGATGCGCCGAGAATTGATGAGTTAGAACTATATGACGAAAGTTGATCAGTTGAGGACGTTAAAGGCCAGGTAAGAGGTCGTTAAAATGGACGGCAGCCTACATGAGCGGGCCATCGTACCGACTACTTACGGTGGACATTTTTTTCCTCGAAGAAACGGCATCGAAGCATTTCCCTGCGCCGAACGCTTCTGCAATTAAGCAAAGCATTCGACGCGATTGAAAACCCCGACCCGAATGTCAGCTTTGGGCTGATAATGCCCATCGCGAAAGGCAGCAATCGGCCAGTGCCAACAGTGAACGCCGCCATCAAGAAATCGATAGCACTTTTCACCCTCACCTACCTCCAATGACATGTGCGTTTGTCCTGACAATTTGGAGGTCTCTATGTTGATACGCAAGATGGTTCTGCTTTCTTGTCTGGGTGTGGCACTCGCAGGGTGCGCTGGCTCACGCCAGGAGCCCCCTCCCACCACCATGCAAGTCGACCTGCAAAAATACCAGGGCACCTGGTACGAACAGGCCAGGTTACCCATGTTCTTTCAGCGCAATTGCCAGCAGTCAGAAGCGCATTATGGTCTACGTGATGATGGCCGCATTGACGTCACCAATCGTTGCAGGGAACAGGATGGCGAATGGAAAGAGGTACGCGGAATTGCCGAATCGCAGCAGCCAGGCAAGACAGACAAACTGTGGGTGCAATTTGATAATTGGTTCAGTCGCATTGCACCTGGAATAACCAAAGGTGAGTATTGGGTGCTTTACCACGACCCCGCCTACCAGTTCGCACTGGTCGGCCACCCGAACCGGGAATATCTCTGGGTGCTTTCACGCGCCTCTGAAATTAGCGGCGTCAACCGCGAACAGCTGCTGAAGATTGCTCAGCAACAGGGGTATGACACGAGCAAACTGATATGGCGTCCGGCATATCCGACCAAGCCTTAGTCAGCAGGGCTATCCAGGCCCGGAGACCGTTGAGGAAATGCGCATGCTCAAGAGATGGATACTGCTGTTATGCATTGGCCTTGCGAGTTGCAGCCAGGTGGATGTGCAGACCTACAGCCAAGAGCCCCCCACGCTTGAGTTGCGCGAATTCTTCGAGGGCCGGGTCGAAGCTTGGGGTATGTTTCAAAAGCGCTCAGGCGAGGTCATGAAGCGCTTTCATGTGGTCATAAATGGCCACTCCGAAGGTCGCAGACTGATCCTCGACGAGTCGTTTACCTACAGTGACGGTACTACCCAAAAACGGGTGTGGACGCTAACCCCTGCTGGCCCTGGCCAATGGCGCGGAACCGCTGGCGACGTGGTGGGCGAGGCGCTTGGTGAGGTGGCAGGCAACGCACTGCGCTGGAAATATGTGCTGAACCTTCCGGTGGATGGCAAGGAGTACGAGGTTGATCTAGACGACTGGATGTACTTGATGGACAGGAACACCCTGATAAATCGCTCGTTCATGACCAAGTTCGGTGTGGAGGTCGGCCAGATCACCTTGTTCTTCCGCAAGCAGCCGCTCGGGAGTGGCGTCTTTTGACCGGACGCTGCCGCACCCGAGCAGTTGCATAGGCTGATAGAGAACATCTGCTTAACGCTTCCAGCCTCAGCAAAAGGCAAACACCTTGATGAACTCATTTACTGAGCATGTCGCCAGTTTGACGTCTTTTTCTCACACAATTGATCGTCAAAAGCACACCGGCTGCAATACCTTGTGTACCGCAAATAAGCCAGATTAGGCCTATGTGAAAAAGCACCCAGGCACTCAAACCTAAAATCAGTGTTAATAATACCCCAAGTACAAGTAGTGGCAGGTGTTGCACAGAAGGGCAGTCCTCCAGCGAGTCGGAAAAAATGCTCCAGCATGCCCATTGCGAGAACAGCGACAACAGAAGCAACAACATGATCGCCCCCCAACCCGAAAAGGATTGTGAGGTGAACAGGTTGACCGTCGAGGTGATGGTGAACCAAAGAGTGAAGACGAATGTAGTGCTTGAAGGTACGGTATAGGCTGGAAGAGCAATGGCTATCTGAATCAACTTGAGTGTTTGCAATCGAGTCATTCATTCGCTCCCTGCGAGTTGAATTTTACCGCGCCCTATGGACTCTTCAGTGACTATAGATCAGGAGTTCTTTGAGGGGGGAGTATGCTGACGGTCAGCTATTGGTCGAAAGAAGACACTCATAAAACAACAGCTTTCTACCCTAAGCACACGTCCCTGCCCGCATGTCGGCAGCGTCACTTTAAGCCATGGAAACGTCGCCACTGAGAGGGTGAAAGCTTCTCCCACTCTCGAAAAGCCCGATGAAAAGAGTTGGCGTCCTCGTAACCGAGCAGATAGGCCACCTCTTTCAGTTCAATGCTCGGATCAGCCAGCAGGTGCAATCCCACTTGGCGCCTAGCCTCGTTGAGCAGTGCGCTGAATGTTGTACCCTCGTGCGCTAATCGTCGTTGCAACGTGCGCTCGCTCTGCAATAGTTCTCTGGCGACATTTGGCAAACTTGGCCGCCCGCCCGCCAGTGCCCGCTTCAGCACTTCAATGACCTGCTCACAGAAACCAACCGGCGCTTCAATCGCACGGATTGCTGCGGTTAGTCCGGGGGTCATCATGTGCAGTACCTCCGAATTGTGCTCAAGGAACGGCAAGTCGATGTCAGAGGTGCGAAGGATCAATTCGTCACGGGCAGCGCCGTAGAAAATGCGGCAGGCGAAATAACTTGAGTGAGTTTCCAACGTTTGCTTTGGCCGTCTCAGGCTCAATGACAGGGGCTCAATGTGTTTACCAGTTCCTCGTCGACCTAGCTCCAGTGCCAAGGCAAAACACGCCTCGACTGAAAGATAAGGCGCCGGCCCCGTGCCAGAAGGCCACTGAATCGTAAGTGAAACAGTGCTCTCGCGCTCGACGATGCAAAGTTTGTCGGGGCTGCATAGGCGCTGGAAGCGCGCCAACCGTGCGAGTCCGTCGCGAAAGTCAGCCGCATATAACGCAGTGAGAAACGCCAGTTTGTGTTTCGCGGTGGGTGTGTCACGAACCATCTTTATCGCGAAGGCAGGATCCGCCGAAACCACCTCGATGGCGTTCCAGACGGCAAACAGTTGCTGCGTGCTGACAAAGGCAGACTCGTTCAGGTGAAGATCATGGGGCAGTTGAGCGTGCCGTTGAATCAACGTGGGATCAACTCCCAGTTGCTCAATCGATTGCCAGAACACCCTGGGCAATTTACACCGCTCGGCGCTGGTTTGAAGGTGCGACATTTCTATGCTCCGAACCGCAGGAGGACGGCGATGCGTAATGCAACGCGCCGCTAATGGCGCGTTCCGCAAGTATTCTGGCGTAAACCGCCCACGGGCTGATGCAGCTTCGCTTTTAACATTGTCGTCAACAACCCGAGCCAAAAGGAGCTCACGATGACAATTGCTTTCTACACCAACCCCAATTCACGCGGACGCATGGTGCGCTGGATGCTCGAAGAAATCGGCTGCACCTATGAGACGGTGATTATGGATTACCAGTCGATCAGTCAGGCTGACCGTTGGGGTGGTGCTGCGCTGGCCGCGCCGATGGCGGCCGACGCTGATGATCCACGCGTTGGTTTTTTTCGCGACGTGAACCCGATGGGGAAGATCCCGGCCCTCGTGCATAACGGGCAAACCATAACAGAAACTGCCGCCATCTGTGCGTATCTGGCTGATGCGTTTCCCGAAGCCGGGCTAGCTCCCGGGCCGGCGAATCGTGCCGCTTATTACCGCTGGCTGTTTTTTGCTGCGGGGCCTCTGGAACAGGCGGTGACTAACCACCGAGCCGGTTTCAACCCGACGCCGGAACAGGAGTTTTTCTTTGGCTACGGGAGCTACGAGCGTACCGTGGATCAGCTTGAGCGCGCGGTGCTGGCGCATCCCTTTATTGCCGGTGAACACTTCACCGCTGCGGACGTTTATGTTGGCTCCCACATCGGCTGGGGGCTAGGTTTGCAAACCTTGCCGCCCAGAGCTGCGTTCCTCGCATACGCCGAAAAATTAACGAGCCGCGACGCCTTTAAACGTGCGGTGGCGAAGGATCAAGAGTTGCTGGGTGCCGCCTGAACCTTATAGTCGAGAGTCGCCAATCGTGACGGGATGCTATCGACCTCAAGCGGCAGGATGACCCGAGTACACGACATAAACTTTTCAGAAGACTCAGAGAGGCTTAGTAATGTTGCTCAACCGACTCGACTTCACCACACGTTTGCTGATCGACGCGGGCATCGGAAAAGGAATGCGAATCCTCGACGTGGGCTGCGGCTCGGGTGATGTTTCTGTTTTGTTGGGTGATCTGGTGGGAGGGGATGGAGAGATCGTCGGCGTTGATCATGACGCCGATTCCATTGCCATCGCACGCGAGCGCAGTGCCGCACATGGTCACTCTTCACTAACCTTCATCCAGTGCGAGCTCCTGGAGCTGCAGAACTCTGTCGGTACGTTTGACGCCATTGTCGGGAGGCGCGTCCTGATGTATCAAAGAGATACGGTGGCCACGATCCGAGCACTGTCGAGCCGCTTGCGTCCCGGCGGCGTTATGGTCTTTCAAGAACACGATACAACGATGGCGCCTGCGAGCCTGGATCCTTTCCCGTTGCATAAAAGAGCGCAATTGTGGATACAAGAAATGATTGCTCGTGAAGGCGCGGATTTACACATCGGTTTCAATCTACACCGCATTTTCACTCAAGCCGGCTTGACCGTTGAAAGCGTGCGCGCTGAATGCCTGATACAAACCCCTGATAGTCCCTACAGCCTTGGCGGCATTGTTCGAGCGTGCTTGCCACGAATCATTGCACTAGGGGTGGCCAGTGCAGAAGAGGTCTCAATTGAAACGTTGCAAGAGCGTCTCGATCAGGAGCGTTCAGCCTCTTCAGGTGTATACGTCGGCGATGTGATGTTCGGGAGTTGGGCACGAAAAGTTTGATACCCTCGGATACCGAAATAAAGGAAATGCGCGTACGGATGCGCGGTTGGCCAAAAGCAGCCAGTTTCGGCCACCTCTAGACGCTGCCACCGGCAGCTGATTCACGCTACCATGAGCCACGAAATCGATACCGTAAAGCGACTCAAACATCAGTTAAAGGTCTTTTTTGCGAACAATCCGACTGAGGAGCGAACAGCCCTTTGCGGTTTACCTCACCTTCGGAATCCAAGTTGTCGGAAGCTGATTAAGGCTCTGTTGATGGGATCTGCCCCCGCCCTATAGCCCCATATCCCGTTCCAACTGATCCGCCTTCATCGCGTCAGAAGCAAAGCCGATCTTCATCAGGTGCGATTGCAGATGATCGCGTAAATGCATTCTCAGACGAGACCTAAGCTCGACGTAAGACGCAAATGGGCCCGCATCGATATCATGACGTGTCAGAGCATCACGTAGCGCCCTGATGCTCTCAGCACCGATCCCTGACGCGTGCAGGCGCACGATAGGATCAAGCCCAGGGATTCTCTTGAAACTGGCGACCGCCTCTTCAAGCAGTCGCGCAAACGAGACCTTGCTACATGCCTGCTGCGCCGAGCGCCAAACCTTAAACTCAATCTCGTCTTCCATCTGCTCTCTCCAGTTGATCTGCGGACTGACTCGCACGAAGTTGTCCGACACGGGTATTTTTTAAAAAAAATGACTCGTTGTTTGAAATCAAACTGGATAGCAGCGGCTTACGCCGCTAAGTGCCGACTTTGCTATGCCCACAGGGTAGTCACACATCAGCGTCAGCAGGATAAATCGCAAGAAAAGGCCAAAAGCAGGAGCACTGAATAAGCAAAAAAACCACACCGTTTCTCAGCAGGATCGCTGGTAGGTGGGGCGCTGAGATCGCTGCTTTTTTGTTGTCCTCAAATATAAAGATCCGTCGCTCGAAAAAATTTTCAAGGGGCCTTCTGAGAATATATTTTTCTTGACTCGACCCTCACGCAGTCACGACGGCCTCCACACTCGTTTTGTTTGGAGATTGAGCAATGCTTGCGTTCAGATCAACACATCTAACAGCGTACAATTACGTCCCCTGTTGAAGCGTCCCAGGTCGTCCAGGAAGAATGTGGCAGCAGTTGAAATCACACCAGCCGATGACGCGGCACAGAACGTGGATGTATTAAGGAAAACTTGATGGCGATCGATTTGAAAGGTCTGTGGCAGCGAGAGCGCGCAAGGCGGGCCGCTTTGTGGGGGCTGGAGGACTTGCGACCAGGTGATGATCGCGCAAAACCTCACCTAAGCCTTCTCGATGAAATTGATCGACAAGATCTCGAACAATCCCATGGGGATGCTCCGCTTATGACAATCGAGGAGTTGAGAGACTCTGTGCCGGAAACGTCGTACGAAAGCAGCGATGGGCATTGTTTTTTGATCGTTCTAGATCAGCATATCCCGCAAGTCTGGCGAACAAGATTCGAAGCAGCCAATGCAATTGCTGAGCGTTTTCCGGAAGGAAGCTATGCCCATGACTGGCGTCGTTTTCTGAGAGCCTGGGTTCGAGACATGGAGCGTTTAGAGGCTCACCGGTTCTGCTAATTTCCGCTGGTTTTCTGGAGCGACCATCCCCTCCTCTCCGCCAGCCTGTCGCACATAAAAAATGAGTCCTTAAAGCCGACATGACTTGGCAGTGCAAGGCTGCTTTACCTGAGCCTCCAGATGCGAGCTGAAGTAAATGCCATGCATGAACAAATTTGGATCGAAGGTGCGGCTACGCGTCACAAACGGCACAGCTACAGACCTAAATCTCTGAACAATTGATCCTCCTTCATGTCGTCGGTGGCCATCTCATTGTCCACCAGATGCCGTTGCAGGTGCTGAGAAAGATGGTTCGTCAGGCGGGATCCGATCTCGATGTAGTTATCTGAAACGCTTGCATATAAATCTCGACCGCTCACAACGCTTTGCAATATCTGAGCGCATGGTAACCCGAGTTCGGATACGTCAACTCGGATCGGCCAATCATAGATGGGTACACGGCTGTAGGTGGCGACCGCCTCTTCAACCAAACGCACAAATTCATTGGCACCGCATGTCTCATACACTGAGCACCAAATGGCTAAATCACGTTCCCTATACATCACATTCCTTTCTTCATTGATACACAGCATCTCGGCAAGAGATTGAAATGAGGGAAAAGGCATACTGCGCCGAACGATGTCGTGAAGTTCAATGCTTGGCGAAGGCGAATTCACAGTGTCCCAAAGGTCTGCTTTCATGGATTCAACAAGGAGCTTTCCGAGAGTTCATGCGCAGTCGCTTGGCGGTAACCAATTGACGTGATCAAGGCAACGTACGCGGAGCCAGTCCTCCCCTCCTAACTTCCCGGCCCCGCCACAGACCTCGCAGATAGCCAACGACCTTTCTTCTGCACGAGCGATCAACTCACGGCACGTCGCATCACCACCCGAGTAATAAAACCGCAATCCCCCGAACTTTTCCTTCACCTGACGCGCCCGCACTTGAGACACCTCGGGGTGAGCTTTCAGGTAGGTTGTCAACGCGCCACACAGTTCATCTAGCAAATCTAGCCAGCCTGGCAGACATCCGATTTCGCGCAGGGGCGCGCGGGAGAAAAACTCCGGATAGCGATCGCGCAGGATCGGCAATAGATGTTCAACCATAGGTTTTCTCTGCTCGCATTATGTCAGCGGCCAATGCCTCGACAGTTGGCAAACTCACATGCTTGCGCGCGCCTCGGCCGGCCAAGATGAAGATCCTGTGTTTGCTTTCAAAAATGCAGCCATCAAATTCACATTGGAAATCACTGAGAATGCTGTCGCCAGGCAGGTAAGTGTTTTCGCTGTCGAACTCAGATGATTGAGCGTACAAACGCGTTGCCTCAAGCCCATGAGCTTTGATTTCTCGCTCCTGAAACTCTGGGAGCATCACATCCAAAATCATCCATCGTCTGACGATGCAAAATGGCTTTTCTGTGAAGCTCTCAGCGGCTAGTTCGATCAACTCATCGTTGCTCAGATTTGATCCACTAAGAGGCTGCGCAGGCCCAAAAAGTAGATCGCCTAGCAGGTCTATATCCGTAACGCTTGTATTCATAATTTCGCTTTAACCTGCTCTTCCCATAAGTACCAGACAGGGATTTTTTCCCTATACCCGTTGCCATCTGGAGAGCCCGAGAGTCTTTTCGATCCGCGTATCCGTACCCGCAGTTCGCTCAGTGATAGATGCGATTCATGTAGGGATTGCCGCCGCCAAACGCCCAACTGACGATCACGTATCTGCTACCTGCCACGGTTTGGAATAATGCATAACCGTCAATGAAGGTGACACCCGTTATGCGAGAAGTTCGCATACTCGCACCCTCTCGGAAACGGCCCGTGGTATCGCCATAAATCGTTCCCATGATGACGGGTGGACTGTCGACGGCTGCGAAGAGGAACGCCGTGATGCTCACACCAAAATCCTTTTCCATCGCCGCCGCGACCTCTGCCGGAAGAGACGATGCGAGCTGTTGCTTAGTCATCAAGTAGCTCACTTGAACTGCCAGCCAGGGATCGTGTTTTGTTCTCTACTCCACACATCTTTCAGTCCTCCTAAACGATCAACATAGCTGCGCCAGAAGCCATACCCCCAGAGGGGTGAGCGCTTTCAGGGAAGATCAATCACAAAGCCGTGATTAAAGCCCGTCCGCTCACCTGGATAACCTCTAGGGTTCGAGACCAAACGACAGCTACCCATCGCGATATCGACTGCGCGGTGTGTATGCCCAAATATCCATAGATCCGCTTTATCCAGAAGTGCGTGCCAACGGTTTGAGTAGGCAGCACTCAAATGTCCTTCGTGTTTATCACCCATGACTTCGGGTATAGGTGCGTGATGCGTCACTACGACAGTGTTGCCATCGAATGGCTCATCGAGCTCCTTGGATAGCCAAGCGAAGGAATCGTGATTCCTGCTGATGAGGTCGGACGGGCGCAGCCGGCGATAGTTTTCTCCAGTGCGAATGACACGAAAATCGTTCATCCAATCCCATGCTATCTCGGTAGCCGCAGCTACGTTTTCAGTCGAGGAAAAATCAGTCCAGCCAGTGGCGCAAAGGAACCGCGTTTGATTCCAAATAAAGGACTCGTTTTCTAATACGTGAACGTGCGGTAAGGCGGCTTCCTTCATCTTGTGCAGGGTGTGATCGATGTGTCCTTTATAAAATTCATGATTTCCACACACGTAAATCACAGGGCAATCAAACGTCTCATTCGCCCACTCCACTCCCCGTCCTTTCAAGTCGATGTCACCAGCCAAAATCACCAAGTTGTAGCCATGGGGTACGGGCTGATAGGACGAAAATTCGTTGTGCAGATCTGAAAGCACGTGAAGCTTGGTCAATGGCCTGATCTCGATTTACAGCTAAATTGATGGAGCGCGCACTCCGGCGGATCTGGATTTTGCGAGCCATCAACGAGCACACCGAACCGATACCGCCACCAATATAAATATATAGATTTGAGTGGCGGATGGCAAACGGGGCATACAACTCTGTTTTAACGGAACGGAAAAATGTCTGTGCGCACAGCATTCGCCGCAGCGCTCAAGATCTTGAGGAAAAAGCGCGGCCTCACCCAGCATGCTCTGAGCGGGAACATCACCCAGTCGCACGTGAGCCAGATCGAAACTGCGAAAACATCACCCAGCCTCGAAGCGATTATCGAGCTTGCTAGAGTGATGGACTTAAGCCCTGTCGCCCTGATGGCCCTCGTGTGCGCGGCGCAGGATGAGTCGACGGCAAGCGAAGTCCTGGAACTCGCCAAAAAAGATCTTCAGTCAATCTCGCTGCTAAAGGTCGCGATTCCATTGGAGGTCGAGGCAAAACCGCATCCGGGTGTGGCTGCAGCAGCTAAAACCCGCAAGAAAGTCCAAACGTTGAAGGAGAAAGGCTTCTCGCAGGCGGATATCGCGCGGGAACTGGAGATGGCGGAATCGACGGTTCGGCGTCATTGGCATCGTTCGGGTTGAAGTCGTCCTATTTACTGGATAGCCCCCAAGTTCGTGCCCACATCCTCCCGCTGTTTTCACGTCATCGAAACACTGCTATGCCGTGTTCTCCATCGAAAGGAGTCGAGTTATGGCCGAGCAATATTTACTTCCCGAAGTACTGAGCAAAATGTACGAAAACCAGCTGGCGACCGAAGCCGCGTTGATGGGGCTCGTGTTTCTGGAAGAGAAGCGCGGTTCATCTGAAGCTTGCGAAAATGCGCGTACCGGCTCGAAGGGATTGGTGAGAGCGCCGGGCATATGAAGCAGGGACTGCAAGGTTAGACGGAGGCGGGTTGATCTAAGTAAGAAATTGCCCCACTCAATGTCGGTAAGGTTGTCCAGGTGGGAATTGAACGGTGCAAGTAGCCTTCGAGCTGATCAAGCCATGAACTCGTGGCAACGATAAGCCTTATCGGTAAACTGCACAAAAAAGCGGCATATTAACGACATCCTCTGTAACCATCTAATACCCAGCGAACTTATTTATCGAGTCCAGCCCTCATTGTTTCCAGGATTAAATTAAAGAATGACAATGGAGCAAACCACTCCAATATAAGTCGCCTCATCATGAGAACCCTTAAACATTAAAAAGGTTTGCCTCATTATCACCCATCGTCAAAAAAACAATTAACCATGAAACTATGACCGCCATTAGTTAATCGTAAAATTTACGACAGGCCCTACTCATCCCGTGTAATTACGCACCTGAAGGGGTGGCTTAGGCCCAGTGTTTTCTAGGGTTTCGCAATGAATACAGCTTGGCCACAGAAACAAGATGATCAGAGCGAGTGCACGAAACGCCATACGTTTAATACTGGTATACATGGGTTATCCATTTGTAGTTGTTATGCCGCTTCCTCCTGAGTAATTGATAGGGAACATCATGTTAAGGGGTCGGCCGTTGCTACAGAATACACACAGAAAAAAAGTCACGCAATGACCCTGCCAAACATTTTCTTGATAAAGCTGCAAGTTACATTTATTAGTAAAAATTGATTTTTTGCCAAGACGAAACTATTTTTTTATAGTTGATGTGTTTTTTTAAATCCACAACTTAAAGAGCTTTCTGGCCCGGAACGTGCCAACACTCTTTTATTTCAATGGCCCCAGATGAAGCCGATGGTTTGCCCTCTGTGAGGAAGAGGCTGCGGGAAAGCTCAGCGCTTGCCATGGCACTGTACTGTTGGCCAGTTGAATTCTCAGCCGAGCATCTTTAGTCGTCACAGCGCAAGGGGTATTTTTTTTAGAAAAATTGCGAAAAAGACGACCGTCCGGGAAGTTTTTGAAGCCGAAAGGCTTCGACAATCCAAACCGAACGGCTACATGCAACGGCCAAATTGCTGACAAAGGAGGAGGCACAACAACGTGTCTCTCAAGCCTTGCTTGCCCCTACCCCAATCGCCGGCAGCCCGCTGGTGATCTAACTGCTTTCTGATGTGAAAAAAATCTAACCTGGCTTGAATAACGGACTGGGTAACGGACTGCCACGCGTTCCCGAAGAGGCATGGGTCATCCGCATTCGCGCTGACTCCCAGACAGCCCAAATGAGTGGCGACCACACGAAATCACCGTTCGCAGCCCACATCGGCAATAAATTGGGTGTGTATGAGGCAGTTGATCACGATCGTCTGCATTATTTCGTGTCTCATACAAAGCAGTACAGTCGAGTAAAGTCACAACGCAAGCACACCCGGAATGACATCCCGCAAGGCCGCCTGAGAGACCCTCGGCAGCAGTTGGGCGTGACCGAAATGGTGGTCATCCAAGAAGGGAGTTTCAGTAGCGCCAAAGTACTGGCCATGCAGACCAGTATCTAGTGTCGAGACGCGCCGTTGTGGATGGCTATCTCAGGCTGCTCTCGCCGCTTCAAGCAGCTAAGCAGATCGTAGAAGATCATCCGGTAATTGAACGTCGCAGGAAGAGCGTCTGATAGGTGAACGGGTAGTCGTGGTGATGACGCATTCCGTCTCTGTGGTCTGACAGGGCGCCATCTACCTGATGCGCTAGATCCTCAATTCGACATGTGGGCCTTGCGCAACCGGTGGCCAATAATCACAGCCAATCGCGTGATAACTATCACCAGGGCGCAGGACACAACATAGGGCAACGACTGCCAGAAGCCCATGGATTGAGCCAGATTTACAGTGGCCTGGAAAACGTCATACGACTTGTCCACCACTTGGTGCAGAACCAAGGGTAAAACCAAGCAGGCAACGATGCGCTTGGCCAAGGCCGTCTGGGTATAGCTGAAAAGCTTTTTGAACATGATTTTCAAAGCACTCAAGGTGAATCTCCTATTCGACGGTAAACGACAATTACGTTTATCTTCGACTGAATGCTCTATTGCTTTTCAGGCCCTTGCACCCCAAAACGTGGCTCGGTTTTCCCGCTAGGCACTACGCCCTTAATGCCACCCGCTCAGCGAACCTCTACAACCTAAATTTCGAACGCCTGTTCTGGGAAATAGAGCTTAAATCGGTTTTTTGCGTTTTCCAGCAACTCAAGCCGATTGATGTAATCGCGACTGTAACGTCCTGACTCCACATTAATGAGTAGTGTGTCGTCTTTCATGGAGTGCCTGATCTCACCCGCTATTCGAGCTGGCTTGAAGCCCGTAATACTAGGGTGCCCACGGCCGTCGCACTCTTCAGCAATCAGCAAATCACCTTCCAGTGAGACCGCCCAGATCAGATTAGCGACAGTACGATCAGCAAAATTCTGGAACATGTCCAGCAACCTTTTTCCATTAGGCTCGTACAGGGTCTTCAGCGTCTTGTTCAGAACAATGTTGCCACCCTCAAACTCGCTCTCACGAAGATTCTTCGGAGCTCGCGGAGAACCATAGGTTTTATCTAAGTGGTTGGCTCGGCTGGTTTTGTCCTTTGTCAATCGACGAAGGAACGATTGGTAAAAGTGACCAGAGTTCGCCTCCAACTCATCGGGGTTAACGCTCGCTCGAATAAAATTAAGCAATGCATTGCCCTGAAAAATGTCGTAAGCCAGGATGGCGGAAACAGCATTCCCCTGTGGAATCTCGCTG
Organism: Pseudomonas sp. Irchel 3H7; assembly: GCF_900187605.1. GTDB lineage: Bacteria > Pseudomonadota > Gammaproteobacteria > Pseudomonadales > Pseudomonadaceae > Aquipseudomonas. Next base: position 202,130 of record NZ_FYEA01000006.1, on the reverse strand, counting down.
GCATCAATCAGCACCTTGAAGAGTGGCGTGTCCTCATAATTGAATGAAGCTACCCACTGAAGTCGAGCATAACTGGTGGTTAGAAATTCCACTTTTTCCGCTTGCCAGGAATCGATCTCTTCATCGGTGGCCACTCGCAAATCGTAATCTTCAAAGGTTGCCAGTTCAGGCTCGTGAGCCAACACCTCGCTGCGAATGTCCGAAATCTCTCGTAGTTCAATATCATATTTCAAGAAATCCAGGGGCACGGCTCCCGCCATGCTCTTCAATTCCTTAACGATGACATTGCACGTTTCGTAAACGTACATAAAAGGAAGGCGTGCCTTTCTGTCACAGGGTACGACAGAAAAATCAGGCGTAATAAGCTCGTGCGGTTCGTCCCATCCACCTCGAACATTCATACGCTGCAGGCCAAGAGCCCACTTGATATCGCGAGGTGCCGAGCCATCCAACAAAATGTATCCGTCGATACTAATCAGCTTCGCCCGTGCGTAAGGCCCAAGCCGATCATCATGAACGTAGAGAACCTCTTCGTCCTGATCGACCTTGTAACCCACCACACAAATAGCGTGATTACCACGAGCCTTGAATACTGGCTTCGCCGTTTGCCCACCATTGCTATCGGTCGGAGAGCTCGCAGTACCATCGTCTCCATCTGAATCAAATTCGGGCATGGTAGGAACGTTGGTTTCGTGCGCGAAGACCTCTCCAGTGAGAATCATTGGAAGCGAACTGTTGATGTGCGCAATCACTGACCGCATGAAGTAATCCTTATCAGGTGCTTCCATGCTCTTGGCGTGGTACCGCAACCCTTCAACATCCAACGACCTGAGAATCTGCTTGTTGCTCAACTGCAAGCTTGGAAAACTGTTGGATGAATCTTCAACGTGGTTAAGGGCATTGATCGTGATTTCGCTACACGAATGGATTCCGCGCGTATTACGCAACTTCAACGCATGCAAGGAGGCCCAAATTGCAGTCGTTGCACAGGCTGCAACGACTTTGTCCTGTTCCTGAAAGGCAATGGAATTCACCTTTAGCGAAATTCCGAACAAGTCAACGTTGTACTCACGAGCGAGACGGCGCTTGCGCTTGTACCCATTGCGTTCATCCGGCATGACCTTCAAGCAGGTTTTCCCGATGAACGTGCGAGGCAGCGGCTTGATTACCATGAAGCCGAGGTAATCGTTGTTCAAGTCGTCAATTTCGGCGCGCGCCATCTCACCTCGCTTCAAAATCGAAGTAATCGTTCGGTGATCGACGCGTGAAGAGAAAAAGTGAAGGCGTGCACACTTGTGCCCGTCGTTGCCGAAACGCTTGACGTAATAGCGCGAGAAATCTTCCAGATAGTCTTTGTCGACGTAATCGAACTCCAACAACACTGTCTTAGCTCCCAGACAGGTCAGATAGGTAAAAACGTAGTCAACCTGATCCTTACTGAAGATGTCCGGGAAGTGGTACCCAAAGCACTCTCTAACAAGGTTAGTGATCGTCGGCTTCGCAAATTCGGAAACAAGGTACGGAGTCATAGGCATAAAAAAAGCAGCCATCGGCTGCTTTTTCCTTCGAGAATAGGTTAGAGGCTGCAGGTCTTAGCTAGCAGGGCCTGGCTCACGGTTTGGGAAGCGATACGCTTCTCAATCTCTTGGTCGTACTGGCGCAGACGCTCACGGCTCTCTTCCATTCGCGCGGCGCGAACGTCAGATGCCTCATATTTTCTACGATTTGTGAGTTCAATCAGTGCAATCAGACTCATGGCTTCTCTCAAGAAACGGCATGGATAATTCAAATTAGCATGTGAGCTAAGCTAAGCACAATCGGCGGCGTTAGCGCTTGCAGCTCATCGAAGCCTCACACAGTTAAGCGGGCGTTCGAGCATTCAGTTGGTCAATCAGTATACAGATTGCGCGCTTCAGTGAACACTGCCGCTTCCTCAGAAGCACATGAACGCCATCCTTCCACCATTGAGACAACCGCTGAAAACTCGCGTTCAGACATTACGTTCACTCACGTTAGCTTCGATACTCAAAGGTGTCCACACCACATCAAGCTATCGGCTTATGTCTAGAAAACTGAACCGATAGCCAAATCATGACAGGTTAGCCCCTCGTCAAACGCTTCCGTCCTACCTCAATCGAAGCAGGCCGGTGAGCCGTTTGAGTAATCACTCTGAGCCAATGTCTGACTCACTTCTACTGCCCGTGAGTGAATCATAGGCACCTGCTCAATACATTTTCTCCTGTTCCAGCAGCCAGCTAAATCAGCTTCCTGACTTCACGAGAGACAAGGACGCGACGGGCACCTTGAGCATGAAGCGATCAGTGACAAGCGCATCTGTAAGTCCAGAATTCTTCAGGATGCCGCGCCACGCAGCATGATCCAGAAGCTCGATAGCTTTCTGAACAAGACTCGGAGATTCCATCTCAATCTGCTCATCCAACTCCTCTCGCCGAGTGAATCCATTGCGATTGAGATAGGTAAAGCCCGATCGTGCCTGATCCTGGGTGATCAGATTCAGCGTCTGCGCTCTGTAGATGAGTGCTTTGAAACTCACCTTCCAACGTAGTTTGAGCTCCCTGAGTGCAGACCAATTGAGGTACTGCCCTCGCATCGGAGGAAACTCCCCTGCGAAGCTCGTACGAGGCATCAACAAGGCGCTCGCAAACTGGTTAGCTTGATCCTCAGTGGTACGGCATCCCGTTTCGATGCCTTGGTGCATGACCAGGTGACCCAACTCATGAGCGATATCAAAACGCTGACGACAAGGATTCTCCTTTGCAATGTTGCGCACGATCAGAGGGCGTTTGTTGTACAGCGAGAACGCATCGACTCGATCATCAGCATCAGCGAGGTTCACAACCAGAACGCCAACACTCTCCACAAGCCGCGTCAAGTTCGCGATAGGGCCGATACCAATCGACTGTTCACGCCGAAAACGCTCAGCAGCGATCTCCATCGAGTCGTGGTTCACGGGCGTCTCGTCAAAAGTCGAAAACTTCACGCTAGGAAAGTCGATTTCCTTTTCGAGTCCATCAAGGAACAGTTCAAACACCTCAACCTGCGAAGCAATGCTCTTCTTCACCGTCTGAGTGGATGAGCGAAGGCTCCGAAAATGACATTGTTCAAGCTCAACCGATCCACGCCGGGGGCTCGAAAAAAATCTCTCAGTAACGCCCAATGCCTTACTGAGCACCTCAATCTGTGCCCTATTAGGCACTGTGTTTATTTCAAGCTTGTGCGCGTACTGCCGGCTAACGCCAAGCAGTTCACCCAACTCCGCAAGCGAAAGGCCTGCGGCGCACCTGGCCAACCGGAGCTTTTCGGGAGAAAACTCCTCGCCAAATGCAAGCTGTTGCGTTCTTTCATCCATCTATTGGGCCAACATCATTTGCAGTATCTGTATCTGCGTCTTTATTTTTACGACGCGGTTGAGCTTCAGTTACATCAACCTGAGGATGCTGCTCCATGGCACGAACAGAGACACCTGATCGTTGTTCATGCTTCCAAAGGCAGACGACATTCTGACCAGCATCAAAACCGACGATCGCTGTTTCGATTTTCGGGAATTCAGGATCCTGGTTACTCGACAGGTAGACCCGCCAAGTGCAAACTTCAGGAGACATCTCAAACAAGCTCAACTGGTGCTGCTCCAGCGGATTAGCCTTGATCCGGTGAGTTTTCCTGATGTCTTGAGGATTGTCCGTGACCACCTGAAACAAAACGCCGTTCACACTGACCGTGAAATCCAGCGTCGCATTTCTCAACTCCAACCAAGGCAAAGACTTGTCCTTACCCAAGACCTGGGAAAGCCCCTGCAGACGACCAAACAACAACGTCCCGCGCGTGTAAGCGGTGTCGTATTGAGTGGTTGAGTCTTCCAGTGCCCCATACGCAACGGAACAGACCTCCTGACAAAACCTGTCGAGGTATTCTGGTTGCAGTCGGGGTTCGAAATAGCTGGGGTGTTGAGTCTCAAGCATCAGGTGGATCCTCAGAAACTATGCATATCGAAAAATCTGTCAACTGGATTTTTATGCACTTTCTTGAAAATGTCAACCAACCTGCACGTTCGGCTCCACCGCTCTAAATGGGCATTTGAGATGCGCCGGGTATTCTGACTGCTGACTGGGCATCTATTCCCGAGCTAGAAAACTAAGACTCATAAGGTGTGGCGACATAGCAGTCTTGAGCTTCAAGCCAGCCGTCGGGCACCTCCATGTAAAACTCACCATTGTTTGGATTATCTGTGGTGGGAAGCTGCTCGCACTTGATCAGATCCATTTGCGATGCCAATCCATCAACAAACCAACTGAGTGATTCGAACTGCGTGGCTGTTCGCAGGAAATGGAGTTCACTGGCCCTGAAAATGCCCTGACCACTAAAAGGATGGAGATTTATTACTCCGTCAGCCACGTCGCCGACTGCCATGTTATCGCTTACCTGCTCGCATCCCTTCCCATGGCCCTTCCCTAGATCAGACAGCACATCATCCTTCACCTCAAAACCCCAAGAGACCTGGAGTGCATGCACGCCATCCATGAGAATCACCGGATTCAAGTTTTTCTGGGCAAGCAGGTCTTTCAAGATCGCTAGGTCGATGAGTACGACGCCAATGACGACTTCCTGCATAAATAAAACGGTATTGACCGGCGACAGCGAGGCTGTGAATGAATAGTGAGGAAGCCATGTAGGATCTGGAGTAAGCGCAACGCACAACGTCGAGCCGTTCGAGTGACTTTCCACGGCCTCCAACATTGCGCCACTCCACTGACCTTCTGTCCTTGCACAGATGTAAGTCAACCCTGGCTCGGGAGACACAATCTGCATGCCATTCGTGTGTGCTGTGGTCATGCATTCGTTGAACACGAGCTCATAGCTCACCACCGGTGACTCAATGGCAATGCGCTTGGCAGGCAGTCCTCGAAATGAAGCGGCACCATCATTCGTGTAGAAATCATGGAGCACTTGCAACTGCTCAATTTGGCGTCGTACCCGATCGTTGCTGTTCGAAGAGGACTTGACCTCAATCGGCACAGGATCAGCTTGAGCCAGTAAGCAAACATCTCCATGGCGAATGATGTTGGTCAGATCCGAAAGTACTGCCGGCACCTTCATCTGGAGAGCTTTGCGCAGCAAGCGGTATTCCCGAATCAGCCCCTCCTTCCCCTGCACAAACCCCGGATCACTTTTGACCTGATAATCCGCGTCAAAGTAGAGATGCTTGAGGCTATACGTGCTCTGGTAAATGCATGCGATGCCATCGCCAAAGCAACGCCACAAAAACAAAAGATGATGGATGTCCTTAACCCGTCCATCGATCCCCTGGAGAACCTTTTTCAGCATTTTGGCTGTGGCCTTTACTGGCCTTTTACTGGAAAGGAAAGAGCGGATCCGCTGTCTGGCATTCTTGAGCCGCCTAATTCGGCGCTCACAATTAACAATCTGGCGAAGGAGCATGCGGTGTAACTCCCGCAACGCCTTGAAATTATCAGGTGCCTCCTTGACCGCATGGAGCAGCAGCGCAGCCATCCCCAAGCGCAGGGTTTCCCTTGGGTATCTCATCCTGAAACCTCCATTCCATATGTCCTAGTGTGGGTCAGGCGAACACCCATAAGTGCATTGCTGCTGGCCTTTCTCACTCACTCGCTGCATGGGAGTACATGCTGGATCAGACTCTCGATCTCCTGGTTAGTGATGAGGCGACTCCATTTCGAGGTAGCACATCTTCACCACAACGGAGTTCATTAAAGCCTGGCAATTGAGGCACGGACTCTCTCAGGGAGACGCGCCCAAACACGCCCCCGCTGAGTCCGGATTCACTGAGTAGATTTGGCAGCCTTGTCCTGTTCCCAATGAGTTGCGCCTTCAATCTCCAAGGTATCCTCAGTGGACAACATCAGGGAGTAGGGATAAAGCTTCATCAAATCCGGCACACGAGCAAAATACTGTACTGTCTCCGCACACTCGTAGCGGTTCTCCATTGGGTAGTAATTCACACCATGAACAAGGATACCCATCACTCGGGTACCAGAAGCGTCAAATGTTGAGAGGCTGTCGACGTTTTTTACCCGCCTTATCTCCTCGACACTGATCCCTTCGACTGTCTCGTACCAAATATGGACAACCCCAAGCTTATCGGGAGGGATTTGACTGATCCCATCATTGACGAGCCCCTTAAAGTGGCGGGAACGCCGCTCAAGTGAAATCGCGTGCTCACACCGCCACTGAGCGGCCACACAATTGGTGACGCCCTCAATAAAAATATTGAGAATGCTGTTCGAATCACCTGGCCGAACGATACTCCCTGCTATCGTCGCAATGCTGCGTTTCTCATTGCTATCTATTTCGCCGAAGACCAGCAACTCATGCTGAGGACTATTGGCCCTAACGGAATTGCTGCGATAGTGGCGTTCGAGGTGTGCCCTATCAATGCCTCTAATCTGCGCACTGATGGCACCTTCTCGAATCTTGCCACCCCCCACTTTGATCGCGCGATTCACCACCTTGATTACATCTTCCACCGCCGCATCAGAAACCTGATCATGAAAGGTCAGGTCAACGATGCTCCAAGGCGCGACCTCTAGCATATGCTGGCCTAACTGATTCCATACGCTGGCCCAAGCCTCTTCTTCAATGTGCGAATACTGAGTCTGTTTGCCCGCTCGTTTGCACTCAACATAGAACTCCTCATCATCACTTTTGACGAGCAGATCGGGGGATTTTTTCGTTTTCCCGTCCGGCCAAACAAGGCTGTTCTCCGGAACGAAGGAAACCTCATAGCCATTCCTCAAGTAAAACGACGCCGTGAGCAGTTCAAAAATCTGGGTCTCCGGCTTCGCCTTATTAGCCAACATCTTGTCCAAAACCCCTTCGATATTAGGGATGTTTCGAAGCTGATTCGAAAAAGCTCCAATGGCTTTGGCATACGGATAGATGCGATCGCTGCTGTACGAACAATCACTTTCCTGAGCGTCGTAGGCCAATTCAGCTACCAGGATGTACCAGTCAATGTCCTCCTCTGCCGGTACGAAAAGCTGGAGCTCAATCGGTCTGCTCAGATCAATCTTCGACTCCTTCGCTCGGATGCGCTCCACAAAAGCAGCACGTCTCGTAGCCCAGGCATCTGCCCCAAGCCTATCTACCAAGAGCTTGTAGAAAGCCTTGGTTCTCGCATAGTCAACTTGACGAAGATCCACTGTCATTTCTCCCTGTATTGAACTGGCGAATCGGTGATTGAGGGCGTGAGGGGCATGGAATGTGTGGCTAGTAAGGGTGCTGCCAGCAGCATCAGAAATTCCTGAAGATCTCAAGAGCGTTCAGCAGTCACCATCATCACTCAAACGCTGGGCGAGCCGGCGAGATGGGCGATGCGCTTGAAGAATGAAAGGTGGCAAGCCCTCCCTTTTCAATGTAGCCCGAGAAAAACATGCTCAAACAAGAGTTGAACGCCTCACGAAGGCTCTGATATCTTCTTTTCCAAGGTCGCCGTGAACCGCCCTGCTGCGTGGGAAAGATCGGTGTTGTTCTTGCTTACCACACTACTCCCCGTGGCCAGCCCAGCAAGCAGCATGCTCAGCGAAGCGAACAAATTGCGCTTTTACGGCCATGACACCGGAGTCTTGTCATGATGTTTAACACCAAAACGATCCTGGACGCATTCAAGTCCATGGAAATCATCGACGCACCTGAAAACCTCTGTCACACCCAATACCTTGAGTATTGCGCCAAGCTGCTCGGGTACACCAGCTACAAGCATTTCAAATCGTACTTGGAAAGCCCTCCAGAAGATCGAATTGGCGATGTCCATACTGGCTTGATGCGAAAAATCTGCTCCATGCGAACGCCAAAACCCGATGTATCGCACGTCCGCCTAAAAAGCTATCGCGACATGTCCATAGGGTATGACTCCTACTTCATCGGCTGGGACAAGCGGGGCAACGAAGTCCGAGTCCCAACACTTGGACACGATAGGCTTTCGATCACGGACTTCCGCTCCTACTTTGAAGTGCCGCTTTATGTCATCGAAACCAGCAACGAACTGTTGTCATGGCAATTCAAGTGGGGCTCCTTTGCAGCAGTTCCTGAGGGATTGGCCAGGGAGCACTTCCCTTCCCTATTCAACAAAAAACATCTCGTTGTAGAAGATCCGCCGATCAAGAAAATTAAACGCAAAGTACGTGAAGACCTCAGGCGTCGTGGGCTTATCTAAGTCCATACCTGTCAGGCGAGAGGTGACTCTCGCCACTCTCAAGCACCACGTTCAACAAAGGGAAGCTGTTGCCTCCCTTTTCTGAACTGGCCCGAGTATTCGCTTACCGATGCCTTCTCGGCCAAGTCACGGGAATTAGCAAGGCACTCACCTTTGCTCAAGCGCTCCATCCTTGGCTCATTAGAGATACTTCAGAATCTTCGTGAGTGCATCCAGTGTCCCAGGCTTGAACACGACCTTGCCTTGCTCATCGACTACTGTCCCTCTGTTGCCAACTTTGAGACGCCAGGTGTTGAGAAAATCGTCGGACATCAAATGCTCGATCGCACGGCGCTCCACCGGACTGAGTTTGTACTCAGTACCGCTAGCGCTCCGATCATCAATCCGTATCTCCATCCCCGGAGGAATCAATTCCCGGTTGAGACGTTCCGCCTCCGCCAGTTTAGAGAGCGTGATATTGGCCATGAGTCGGAGCTTCGGATCGTCGATTTCATCGACCCATGAATCAGCAACCTTCGACTTAGGCACACGTTTACGCGCTCCCGGACTACCCTCGAAGCACTTGATCAGCGTCCGATAGTTCTCGCCCGTCTTGTTACGGATGCTTTGCACCTTAGGCACGCCTCGCCCTGCCCCTAAGCGAGCAATGGTCGCGAATGAGAAGTCAGCGACTTCCCGCCCAACCTGCTCTTGGCAAACAGCAAATATGGCATCAAGCGTTGCCTGCTGCCTCGGCGCCTTCTCCTTCAGGTGAGCCAAGATCTCCTCTGGCGTCATACCATCACCTCCCGCACGTCCAGCAATTGCGGCGTCTTCACAGCAAGCACTTCAATGAAGTCGGCTTGCGAGATTCTTTCATCATCACTCAAGTCCTCCAGCAAAATCTGCCCCGTAACAACTTGATCAACACGATCCCAAGTTTTCAAACGCTGCAGTAAAAATTTCGCAGCCTGGTTTCCTACAACCAACTGTTCCTTTTCACTCAAGCTGCAGAGTGACGGCCGAATTCGGTTGAGAAGAGCCATGTTGTCAAACATCTGAGAGCGGCGAGGCGTCGCAAAATCAGCTGAAGCCGACTGAAAAATACTCGCGTTGACACATACTTCGTTCAGTTGCTGAAACAACGACGTTTGCTCAATTTCAACCATGATTTCATTTTGGTCATGCACAACAAGCCGTACCTCATCATCGTTGTCGCTGCCCTGCTCAGCAATCAGCGCTTTGCAGTCGTTAATCTGCTTGGTCAGCGACTGCATGTCACACAGGAACATGTCCATCTTCTTGGCAACCTGCTCCGCCTCGGACTCCAGTTTGTTCTTCTCAAGCTCGATTCGATCGCGGCTGCTGGCGTCGAAGATACCGCCCATTTTCTCCATGTCGAATTCAAGTTCATCCAACCCGGCAATTTTCGAATGAAAGTCACTGATCTCTTTCTCAAAATCGAGATACTGTTCTGACAGAAAAGTAAGACGAAGGGAGATTTCATTCCACAGTGAAAGCAACCCGCCAAGAAACATCGGCCCAGTGACGAAGTGCCGGCAGCGAGTGCAATTCTGCATACCCAAGTAGCCCGCTGGTACCGGACTCCAGACCTGTGTTGCACCGATTGGAGAGCCCCCATCCTCGCAACGTGATGCTCCATATGGACACAATCCGTAATCACGCACCAATGTGCTACCGACATTCCCGGCCACCAATGCTTGTAGCGCTTGCTCACTATTAGCCACCAGCGTGTGTGCCAGCTCGTCTGCTCTGTTTTGCTCAAGCATGTCTTGCGCAGCATAGACCTGCTCCCGAAGCGCCAACTTATGCCCCTCGTCCATTCGCCGCCGCAACACTGCTGCACCAACCTTGACGTAGCAAATACTCATGATTACTGAAGCATGGCCGGCGAGCTTCATGATGATTTCAATCGGGAGACCAAACTCCATCACGTAAGCAGTGATCAGGCTTACACGCATACTATGCGGGGTGTACTTGGAGTCGTAACGGGACAACGTGCTGTGGCTCCCCCCAAGCGCGAAAGTCGCCAAAGTCATCTTTTTAGGCTGGGTAAAATACAATGCCGCCGCCAAGCGTTCAGCTAGGCGTGCCGAGTACGCAGGTGGTTCCTCCTCTCTAAACGACCTGAACAGAAAGCAGTTTTTCCCCTTCCGCTTGAGCTGCTCCTCATTGAGATGAGTTCGTTTGCATTCCAGCCATGGCATAGGCCGCTCGATTGGATTGTATTTCTCCTGCCATTTTCGAAGTTTGATCATCCAATGGACTAGCTCCTCCGGAATCCAGGGAACGTCATACCCCTTCCCCATGAAACCAGTCTTGTTGGAGGTAAAACGCATTCCCCAACCACCATCGTCACAAAGCTTGATGAAGCCCCGTTGATTTTTGCGCTGAGCCAATGGGTTCATGTTCTTAACCCAAACGACTTTGTCGTCTTGGATATCAGGAATGAATTCATCAGCTTCCCCAGAGTCGTTATAGGCGATCTGACGACCGCGCGCAGGAATGGAAACCAGCGCATAGGCGTGCATCCAATAGCCGGGGTACCACAGAAGAAATTTGTCACCTTGTGTCTTGAACACACAATCTGGGTCGGTTCGATCGATCAGGCTTTCATCGACCTCAAAGTAGTCAGCATCGAACTGATGGAGCGCCGCCAAATCAGAAAAGCTCTTGGCATCATCGGGCGCCATCCATTTTTTCATCGCGTTAACGTACTGAAACGCGAGTGCAGGCTTCGTCGACTCACTTGGGCCCGGTGTCCCGTCACCTTTGTACTGCAGCGTTGCAAGTGGATTGCTCGCACCTTCTACCCTGACCAGCTCACCGGTGTCCTCATCTTCAATAGTCAGCTCACTCTTCAAGATCTCATTCAAGAAGGAGTTGACGGTCAACAAGATATTCCGACCGATTTGCCTGCTTGTCTGGTTCTCGATTAACTCTCGAAATGGCTTGATATCAGTAGTTTTTCTCGTCAGAAACTCACGAGGAGTCCTACCCAATTCGTACGCTTCGATGAAGTGGCGAATAAATCGGCATAAGTTAGTCTCCTTTCCTGGCCTACCTCTCTGGGTTCTTAAAAAATGCTGGATGCTTGGAATCCAGCCAACGCCATATCCTTGGATAAAATCTAATGTGTAGGGCTCCGGCTTATCCAAAAAGACATGCCAGTTTTTCCACTGCGCGTAGACCTCTTCAGGACTACTAGGCATCCTCGGGTCTTTGAGCTTTGCCATAAGCTCCCGATAATCCTTGATAATCGTACAGCCGTGCGAAATCACAAGTTCTTGAAGTTCCTCGTAACTGTACGGACGCGGGATATTGCACAGGTCGTACCAGTCGACCCATTCATCAGCAAACATTCTGTCGGGATGAGCAGGTAACTGCGGAAATTTTTTGCGAGCATTCCTGTAACCAACACTGCTCTTTAAGTTGATGATTTTCACTGCACATTTGACATCAGCCAAGCTGTAGTAATTATCAGGCAGCAGGAAGGTAATCCACCCAGGAAAATCCTTATATCTTTTACCTGGATACTTAGGTAACCGCTCATCAACAGAGCAACCTTCCTGATATTCCGTACTGGTGGCGAATCGATACGGCGCAGCGATAATCTTGGCTTCTTGCCAGCTTTCACAGCGTTTCAGATAAGGACTAACCCCGAAAGCTTCAGGCCAACTCACCCAATCTTTCTTATAGACCGAATGAGGATTAGCTGGCAGCTTCGGATCCTCTTTGTAGCGAGCCTTGTAATCAACTTGTCCTGTAATTTTTAGATGACGCACCGCCTCAACAAATTCCTCGTAAGTCTCGTATTTTCCCTTACCCGTTTTCGGAGTGTTATCGACCTTGAGGAAAAACGCCCACCCCTGCCACGCGTCAGAGTAGTACGTCGGTGGATCGCCTGGTAGCAATGGATCTTGGTAATAGCGCGCCTTGTAGTCAGTTCGGCTTTGGAGTGTGAGTTTCACAGCAGCTTGTGATGCCTCAGCCATTGTGACGTACCGATCTGGTTTCGCCTGCCCACAGAATTCAGCAAATCCAAGGTAGGTCTCCGCGTAGGTCGTATGCGGGCTTCCAGGAAGCCGAGGGTCTTCTTTGTAACGCGCCTTATACTCAGGCCATGTCTTAATACCTAATTTAATGACAGCGTCGCGTGCCTCTTCAAAAGTCTTGTAACGCTTACGATCGCCAATGTAAGCGTCCCACCCAAGATATTCATCACCATAAGTTTTCGCTGGATTGCTTGGTAGTCCGGGAAAGCTTTTATACCGTGCCAAGTAGTCCTGATAGGATGTAACTTCCATTCCAGCAACAACTTTTGAAGCCTCTGCATAGTTCAGGAATTTTTTAATTTCCCTTGTCATAACCCCCCCACAAGCAAATATTTATTATTTTAGAATTTTTTTAATTCGAATTAGTGTTAGCCGTTTTTTCAGCATGTTCGAAGCTTTCCCGCAGCTCCTCATCAGTCTGTTCCAAATAAACCAGACATGAATCAGGACTTTTATGGTGCATCGCCTTTTGAATTTCCAGCTGACTTAAACCGAAGCCACGCAATCGAAACCCGTAAGCATGCCTATGTCCATGCTCAGTAGTTCCCAAATATTTTTCGTGCTCCAAACCTATACGATTTACCGCATTCTTGTGCTGTCTGGAAAAATTCTTCAGAGTTTCAGGCTGACCTTCGCTATTTGTAAATGCATAAGGATGGCCAGCGTGCCTCGGTGGATCGACTCTCTGCTTCGCAAGGTACAGTTCAAATGTCAGTAAAAATTCTTTCGCCATTGATACAGGTGAAAACTGCACCTGAAAGTAGTTTTCTGGATTGTCCAATAGCGGGGCTTTCCAGCCAGCATGCAGCGCTTTCGATCTAGGATAATCAGTTCTCGGTTTCAGGCGGAACTGACGAGCCAAATACTCTCGACGGGTACTATATTTTTTGTCAGGTGACGCACCGAATGAAGGATGATAGATCCTGACTACCGCCTCTCCCCGCTTTCTATCTACGATGATGTCGGACAGGTAAAGCTGGAACGCCTCACTTTTCCTTACGCCGCCGTAATGCATCAGCAATGTGAGTGCGCGCCCCTTGTAGTCAATGAAGTCGTGCTTGGCGGCCGTCGGATCTTCGCACCGACGTACCCAGCCATTCACCATTAGGTTGTGTATTTCTTTCTCGGGAAACCTCTTCGTTATGCGGCCACTGGTTTTGGGTGTCCAGTTGGTACGCACACTCCGAACCTGCTCATTCCCACTCTTGGCCTCGTCCGGATCACTCAGGTGCGACAGAAATACATGCGCCTCCTTGTTGTAGTACGCGCACCAGTTCATCCGCTCCTCCGCACCAGAGGCCTTGCGAAACGGATTCGCGCGCCTCGTATGGTACTCAGGGCGCTCAGCAAGCCAGTCGGTGTATTTGTTCAGGTGGAACATCAACGTGCGGAAGTCGTCAGGCTTTCTGGGCATCCAGTACAGGCCACTCGGGTCTTCCAGGGTCTCGGTGTTGATCGTTCCGAATTCTAAGGATTGAGCAAACGCGTGCAGCAAAGCCCTCGTATCCTCAAATCGTGACTGATGGGCATCGATGTATTGGATCAGCAGCTTCGTCGCGAACACGCTCCTCTCGCGCCAAGACTCGCTTTTGGGCAGCTCACTCGCCAAGTACCGAAGGTGCGAGATGAGGATGCCACCCTCGGTCAGCAAACCAGGTAGCTGGACTTCACGCCCCGTATCGTCATTCCGGTAACTCACCTTCACCTTGGTCGCGTATGACACCTCCCTTCTCCTCCCCTCATCACTTAGTCTGACTCGGGGTCTGACATAGTATCTAGTACTGATTATGCGGATCTAAGGACACCTTAGCCGATGGGAATGACTGAAATCTACCCCTCAGATGAAGGGAGAAGATGTGAAATAGTATGTTTGTGGGAGGGGTGCTAATACACCTATGGCAAGAAGATGCTGCGCGAGATCGACAGTCGCGTACGCTTTCTCACCAAACGCCTGGAAGCATTGAAAGTCGTCAGCGAAAAACCCAGCGATCCGAACAAGGTCTACTTCGGCGCTTGGGTAACCATCGAAGACGAAAACGGCAAGCAATCGCGCTACCGCATCGTCGGCCCGGATGAACTGGATCTGAAACTGGGCCTGATCAGCATCGACTCGCCACTGGCCCGCGCCTTGATCGGCAAGGCGCTGGATGCAGAAGTCCGGGTGCAGACGCCGACGGGTGAACAGTTCGTTTACATCGTCGCTATCGACTATCCGTAAAGCGTATCAGCGTCGGGTGATCAAGCCATGCCGCGCAACGCGGGTCAGTTGCTTGATCATCTCCGGCGCATCCTCAACGCTCGGCGCTTGAATCACCGCCAGATCAAAGCTGTCACTGGCAAAACGCGCCAGCGACTCGCCGTCTTCAACGAACTGGATCAGGAACGCGGCAGGACCGCCGCTGCGACGTGGCCAGCCATCGAGATAACGCAACAGCGTCGGCTGATGTTTGCCGCCAAGGAGAATTTTCGGGTTGCGCTGGGTGATATGTGCCGTGATCGGCGCGGGACGTGCTGGAGGGCGTAGTGCATTCATCGTGTCGTGTCTCTGCCTCAAAAGTCTGCATGGCAGGTGAGAGGCAACACCGAACCAGCGCTTTAGCGGTATTTCGAAGCCCTGTTCCGGCTTCTGACGGCAACTGTTGAAGTCACCTGGCGCCCCGCAAGTAGCTGTTTAAATCGGCGCATGGGCAACATCCTAGAGAACGTGACCGATCAGTGTCAAGAATCAGCCGCAACAAAAAAAGGCCCGCACAATGCGGGCCTATTCCTTGAGCCAGAGCGCTTAGCCGGCGATGGCGCGGTCCACCGAGAGCTTGCCGGCGCCTTCGATCAGGACGGCGAGGCTGCCACCGAGCAGGGCCAGGGCGAACTCGTAACCGTTGTTGGCCATAAACAGACCGTTGCTGATGTGTACGGTGAAGATCGCCACCAGCGACAGGAAGGTCAGGCCCAACGCCGCCGGACGCACCAGCAGGCCGATGATCAAGGCCAGGCCGGCGAAGAACTCAGTACCGCCCGCCAATGTGGCCATCAGGTAGCCCGGGTGCAGGCCAATGCTGTCCATGTACTGCGCGGTGCCTGCCAGACCATACCCACCGAACAGACCGAAGAGTTTTTGCGAGCCGTGCGCAGCGAAGATTACGCCGACCGCAATGCGCAGGATGGTCAGACCGTAGCCGGCGCGGGTGAACAATACTTTGTTGATCAGAGAGCTCATGGGGCATTCCTTGTTTTTGCGAGAAGTTGTGTGTGTTGGTTGGCCGCTATATTAATCAGTAAAATTCATGTTAAAAGCGCAAATATTCCGCCATAACAATCAGTTTATTAGATCATTTCCGTGAGACGACTTTTTGCGCCCCGGGCTCCAACGACTCCCGCTCCCGGTCGAACGCCAAGTAATACTTGTTCACGCTATTAACATAGCTGACCGGCCCCATTCCTACCTGCTCCATGGCAATGCGCTCGACCTGGAAGAACCACTGGTTGGGATTCAGCCCGCGCCGCCGGGCCTCGGCGCGCATGCCCTGCACGCGCTCGGGGCCAATGTTGTAGGCCGCGAGGGTGAAGGCCATGCGCTCGCGCTCGTTGAGTTTGGGGCTGTTGAAAAACTTGCGGCGAATCATCGCCAGGTACTTGGCGCCGGCCTGCACATTCGCATCGAGATTCTGAATATTGCTCACGCCGACTCGCTGAGCGGCGGAAGGCGTGATCTGCATCAGCCCCGTCGGGCCGCTGCCGCTACGGGCGTTGGGTTGCAGGCGTGATTCCTTGAACGCCAGTGCGGCCAGATTCAGCCAGTCCATGTTCTGCGCGGCGGCGTGCTTTTGCAGAGTCGGGCGCAGTTTTTCGAGACGCTGGCGATCGGCCTTAGCCAACGGATTGTGGACTTGGTACAGGCGTCGATAGATGCGCAAAAACGCAGCATCTTCGTTCGAGGGTTTCTTGTAACCGCCGAGGAAGCGGTCAATGCTTGCACGCAACATTGCGGCGTCACGGCGCACGAACCAGTACTCCTCGCCCGGCTCGCTGATGATCAGTTGCCGGTCAAAACGCAGCTTCGGCAGGATCTTGCCCCAACGCTCGGCGATAGGTTGCTCGACGATGGTCAGGTGAAAAATCCCGCCCTGAACCATCTCCAGCACATCTTCGACCGCCAGGGTCGGATCGACCCATTCGATCTTGATCGGCGCCAGTTTGTGCAACGCCAGTTTCTGATTGAGCTGACTGACCGCCTCCCCCGCCGCACTGCCGGTGGGCAACGCGAGGGTTTTGCCGGAAAGTTGCTCGACCTTGGTGTAGCGTCGCTCGCCCTTGATCCCGACCAACACCAGCGGCACGTTGCTGGCGACCGGTTCGCTACTGGCCACGGCATAGCCAGATTGCAGATCGAGCAATTCACCCGGTGCGACCAGATCACCTTCGCCACGCTGCAAGGCGCCGAGCAATTGGTCCTTGGCTTTGGGAATGATCTTGAGGGTGATTTCCTGGCCATCGCGAGCATGGCCATTGAGGTATTGCTCGAAGGCACGCAGGCGATGGTATTCGACGCCGATGGCCTGGCCCTGAACTTCGCCGGAGCTGTTGCGGCTCTGGTTGACCAGCACGCGCAATACGCGGCTGCTGCGAATCTCGGACAAGTCCCGCACCTTGGCCGCCGGCACGGCTTGCAACGGCCCGGGCAGGCGCGCAACCGCCGTCATCGGCAGTAGCAACGATCCACACAACAGGAGCAAAACCGAGGGACGAACCATCCACTCTCCGGAAAGAATACGGGGCAATTTCATCTCTGAAAGATCGAAATCACCGACAAAAACAGAGCGCTTGGAGCGCTGGCAAAGTGCGAGAGACTGGCACAGTAATGGCACTTCTGCCAAACCGGGCTGCGTCGCGGCATCAAAAGACAGCTATAACTCGTTGTAGTTCTTGGCTTTTCTTATGAATCTACAGCTCTGGTATGCTTTCCGGCCTTCGGCCCGAGGTAGCAACCATGCAACTCATCGATATCGGCGTCAACCTGACCAACCCCAGTTTCGCCGACAAACACCAGGCCGTGCTTGATCGCGCCTATGCGGCCGGGGTCTGCCAACTGGTGCTGACCGGCACCAGCGTCGAGGGTAGCGAACAGGCTTTAGAGCTGTGCCAACAGCTGGATGAAAGCGGTCAACGGTTGTTCGCCACCGCCGGTATTCATCCGCATTCGGCCAGCGACTGGAACGCCGATAGCGCCCGTCGTTTGCGCAGTCTGTTGCAAGAAAAAAACGTCGTCGCCGTGGGTGAATGCGGGCTGGATTTCAACCGGGATTTCTCGCCGCGCCCACAACAGGAAAAAGTCCTCGAAGAGCATTTGGCGTTGGCCGTTGAACTGCAATTGCCGGTGTTTCTGCATGAGCGTGATGCCAGCCAGCGCCTGTTGGAAATCCTCAAAGTCTTCCGCGATCAACTGCCCGCCACTGTGGTGCATTGCTTCACCGGCGAGCAAAAAGCCCTGTTCAGCTACCTCGATCTGGACCTGCACATCGGTATCACTGGCTGGATCTGCGATGAGCGTCGGGGCACGCATTTGCATCCGTTGGTGAAAGAGATCAAGCGCGGGCGCCTGATGCTGGAAAGCGATGCGCCGTACCTGCTGCCGCGCACTCTGCGACCGAAACCAAAGAATGGGCGCAATGAACCGGCGTATCTGACTGAAGTGCTGCGCGAAGTGGCGTTGCACCGCGGCGAAACCGAGGAAGATCTGGCGGCGCACACCACCGCGTGTGCCCGCGCGTTCTACAACCTCCCGGCATTGGCGTAAGCCGCAAAAGATCGCAGCCTTCGGCAGCTCCTACAGGGCGTACGCCATCCCAATGTAGGAGCTGCCGAAGGCTGCGATCTTTTGATCTCTTGACTCACATCAAATCGAGTCCTCTGCATAGCGGCACAATAATGGCACCTTGCCAAAACTGTTTCCGCTATCAGAGAAGACCTCCATGGGTGCCTGGCTTAGCAATATCTCGCTGAAATACAAATTCTGGGCGGTCAATGCGGTCGCCTTCGTCACCACCCTGTTGCTGGTGCTGTACGCCGTGCAGCTCGAACAACAGGCGCGCAGTCACGCGTCTCAGGCCTCGGCGCAAGCCCAGGCGCAATTGCTCAAGGCCTGGCCGGTCGGGCAGTCATTGCCCAAGGCCGATCAGGTGCTGACCTTCAAGCGCGGCGAAGCACCGCGCCTGAACGATCAGCCCTTGCTGGAAATCACGGAAAGCAACGGCTGGAACGAGATCAATCACCTGCCGCTGTTCGGCGATAACCCGCTGATGGGCGCCGAAGTGTTCAGTCGTGCCGATGGCCAGCAAGTTGCGGTCATTGCCTACGGCCCGAGTCTGAGTCAGGTGTTCAGCGAGCGTTTCGCCAACTATGCGGTGGCGGTGTTCATTCTGATGTTCGCCATGCTGTGTGCCTCGCAACTGCTGATCCGCTTTCTGCTCAGCCAGCTCAACACCTTGAAGGACGTCATGCTTCACGTTGAGAAAAGCGGCGATCTCTCGGCTCGTGTGCCACTGGCCGGCAAAGACGAAGTCGGGCAGATGGCCAATGCGTTCAACGCGATGCAGGCCGGTTACCAGCGCGTCGTCACCACCGTGGCCAACACCGCACGGCAACTGGATGTCGGCGCGGCGCGACTGGCATCGAGCATGAACGAAGTGCGCCACGGCATGCTCGGTCAGCAGAGCGAAACCGATCAGGCCGCTACCGCGATCAACGAAATGACCGCCACGGTTTATCACATCGCCCAACACGCCGGCGCCACCCGCGACTTGTCGCAGACCGCCGATGATCTCGCCGGCAGCGGTCAGCAAGTGGTCGCGCGGGTGCAGCACTCGATTGCCGGGCTGTCCAGTGGTGTGCAGCAGACGGCCGAGATGATTCAACGGCTGGCTGAGGACAGTCAGAAGATCAACGGCGTGGTCAGCGTGATTCACAGCATTGCCGAGCAGACCAACCTGCTCGCCCTGAACGCTGCCATCGAGGCCGCCCGCGCCGGTGAAATGGGCCGGGGGTTTGCCGTGGTCGCCGATGAGGTGCGCAATCTGGCGAAGCGGGTGCAGACCTCGACCGATGAGATCACCACGATGGTCTCGGCCTTGCAGGCTGGCACCCGCGATGCGGTGGATTTCATGCAGGAGAGTTCGTACAAAGCCGACGATTGCGTGCAGCAGGCGCAGGAGGCCGGCGAAGCACTGGCGGAAATCACCGGGGCGGTGGCGCAGATGCGTGAAAGCAACACGCAGATTGCCGTGGCGGCGGAGCAGCAAAGCCAGGTTGCCGAGGAGATGAACCGGGCGGTGGTGAGTATTCGTGATGTGACCGAAAACACCGTGCAACAAACAGTGGATTCGGCGACGACCAGTAATGAGCTGGCGACGTTGGCCGGGGAGTTGAGCAAAGCAATAGGTCAGTTGAAGCTCTGAAGATCAAAGATCGCAGCCTTCGGCAGCTCCTACAGGTGTACGCATTTATATGCAGGAGCTGCCGAAGGTTGCGATCTTTTTTGTCCATCATGACTATGATGCCAATAGCCAACCTTGATTCGCCGCCCTCGCCGCCCGGGCCTATTCTTCAAGCATGTGTTCAACATGGATCGAGGAGTAGAAAACATGGGCAAACGTCACCCCAATCTTCCCGCGTGGCAATGGCGCGCGTACCCGGGTAATCACCAGCACCCGACCAATCTGGTGCTGCACCTGATTGCCGTGCCGTTGTTTATCGTCGCGTTTCTGCTGATCGTGTCCGGGGTGTTCAGCCTGAGTCTGGCCAGCGTCGCCATCGGCGTGATCGGTATCGTTGCGGCGCTGGGTTTGCAGCGCCATGGCCACAGCCTGGAGGCGCAAGCCTCCGAGCCGTTCAGTGATCGTAAAGATGCCGTGTCGCGCTTATTGGTCGAGCAGTTTCTGACCTTTCCGCGCTTCTTTCTCAGCGGCGGCTGGTGGCGCGCCTGGCGTGAACGCCACCGTCGGCACTGACTCAGGCGAAGATCGTGACGGTCTGGCGACTCATCGCAATCAGTTCACCTTCTGCGCTCCACAGCTTGGCGGCGACATGGCCGTAGCCATCGGCGGCGTACTCGATGTCGGCCAGGTATTGGCACCAGTCCAGCGTACTCAAATCGTGTAGCGGCTGCACAAATTCGATGGTCCAGGTCAGCGTACTGCCCGGTGCAGGCTTCTTAAGATACGGCAACAGCGCGGGCGGCCACGCATCGACCAAGGCCAGCAGATGCGCCTCGTTGACCGGTTCTTCTTTGACATCTCCACGCAAGCGCACCCAGCCGCCCATCAGCCGCGATTGAGTGCCGGTGAACGGCATGCCGCCGACGCTCCAGCGCATTGCCAGATGACGCATGAACTCCGGGGTCACGCCTTTGATATAGGGTAATTCCTGGCATTCATCCCAGTGTTTCATTGACGGCGCCGGATACGCTTCGACTGCCACCTCCGACGGCCGAGAGGCACCGAAACTACCCTGAACGATGGTCACCACCTGACCATTCTGGATCGCCCGGCCCATGACCTGGCTGACGGCCTTGCCTTCGCGCAGTACATCCACTTCGAAACTCACCGGGACTTCAGGCTCGACCGGGCCGACAAAGGTGATCGCCAGCGAACGTACCGGGCGATCCGCCGGGACCTTCGCGCGTATGGCTTCGTATTGCAGCGCAGCCACCAGACCACCGAAGCTCGCACGCCCCTGGCCCCATTCGGCAGGAATGGTCAATTCTGGTTGGCGGCGGACCGCCTCGAGCAGATCGCTAAAGCGCATGGCAACCTCAGAAAACGAAAAAGGAATGCAGGGATCTTAACCAGACCTGCATAGCGCCGCAGCGTCTATTCCGGTCAAATGGGCTGACAGAAAGGCCTTAGCGTATTTCAAATACAGACACAAAACCCTGTAGGAGCTGCCGAAGGCTGCGATCTTTTGATTTTGATTTTGATTTTTAACAACAAGATCAAAAGATCGCAGCCTTCGGCAGCTCCTGCAGGGGATATCGCGGGGCTCAGGTTATTTGAAACAGGCTGAACTGAGTTTTTCCAGCACACGATCAGCTTTGCTTTCGGCTTTGATCATGGTCGCCTGCCAAGTGACGACACAGGGCTGAAGATCCGCCTCCAGTTCGGCTTTCGCCAGCCACTGCCAGCAATCGTGCCAGTCACCCAACGCGCCTTGGGCCGACTTCAATCGCGCCAGCGCCGCCTTGGGCAAGCGGTCCAGTTCGGGATAGGCTTCGATGCCGTAGCGCACGCGCTTGATCAGCAAACGCAAGCGGTGACGGTCGTGAGCGGGATCGTGCAGCGCCTCGTCGAGTTTCTGCCATTGCTTGCCGAGGCGTTTCTCGATGCGCTTGTCCAAACCTTTGAGCAAGCCCTGACGCTGTGAGGCGCGCAGAAATCGCGGGAACGCGTCGAGAATCATCAGCAGCGAGGCCACTTCGGCACTCGCCGCCAGCGCCGGATAAGCCTCGGCCATCTGCGCCATGCGGCGTTGCGCGGCTTCGGGCTGATCATGCGCGAGCAGGTACGCCGCCAACACCTCGCGATCACGCCACGGGGTGGTCAATTGGCCGACCGCCGAGGCGGCATCTTCCAGTTGCTCGACACCGGGCAAGCCGCGCAATGGCCGCAACAGGCTGCGCAAGCGCCGCACCGTAGTGCGCAGATCGTGCAGCGCCTCGGGATCGGTACGTGCCGTCAATCGCGCCTGACAGGCCAGCAGCCGTACCTCCAGACTCAGGACATGAGCCACCAACCGGTCAACCAACGCAGACATCACTTGCTCCTGATTCAAATGGCTCTGTAGAACATGCTGCCGCCCAGTGACCGCAGCCTCCTTGCTTCACGTCAGCAGCTTAGCGGCCGGCGCGGGATTCGCGAATGTAGAAACGCGCCTTCTCGGCTTTCTTGCTGCAGCCTTCAAACCCTTCGAATTGCTGCTGGGTCTTGGCGGCGGTCAGCAGCGACAACGCTTTGGAGTAGCTGACGGTGCCGGCAAAGCCTTCGGCCTTGGCCAGATCCAGCTCATGCCAGGCCGCGTCGAGCTGGCTGCCGCAGCTGTCGCGGTAAGCGGTTTTACCGGCGCAACCGGCCAATGCCAGAGCCATCAACGGCACACAGATCCAGGCTTTCATCACTCACACCTCAAATAGGTCAACAATCGTGCAGGTAAGACGGCCTGGCTGCGAAAAAGTGCCTTGCCGGCGGGTGAAACCGCGCAACTGAGAAGGATAGCGCTGAAGGGTCATGCAGGAGCGAAAAAACGACGTCACTGGCGCACTGAACGACTTCGGCGATTGAGCCGGTCCGGCGATGGGTGCATTGTGGAACCTTGTCGGGAGGACGCTGGATGAAAAAAAAACGTGTCGCGCTGGTACTGGGCTCCGGTGGCGCCCGGGGCTATGCCCATATCGGGGTCATTGAAGAGATCGAGAAACGCGGGTACGAAATCGCCTGCATTGCTGGCTGTTCGATGGGCGCCGTGGTCGGCGGGATCTACGCCGCCGGCAAGCTCGATGAATACCGCAACTGGATCGAAAGTCTCGACTATCTGGACGTACTGCGCCTGGTCGACGTGAGTTTCCGCCTCGGCGCGATTCGCGGCGAAAAGGTCTTCGGCCAGATCCGCAAGATCGTCGGCGAAATCAACATCGAAGACTTGCGCATCCCCTACACCGCGGTCGCCGCCGACCTCACCAACCAACAGGAGATCTGGTTTCAGGAAGGCTGCCTGCATCAGGCGATGCGCGCCTCGGCGGCGATTCCGAGTCTGTTCACGCCAGTGATGCAAGGCAATCGCATGCTGGTCGACGGCGGCATTCTCAACCCGTTGCCGATCGTGCCGGTGGTGTCGAGCCACTGTGATCTGATCATTGCGGTCAACCTCAACTCGACCAACCAGCGTCACTACAAACTGCCGGTGATCCAGCGCCCCGCCGCGTTCCGCTCACGCTTCGACAACCTGATCAGATCACTGGGATCGAAGATGCCGTTCCGCCGTACACAGGCCGAGCAACTGTTGCGGCTCGAGCAGGAAGCGTTGCGCGCCGAAGCAGCAGACATCAACCCTTGGCTGGACGGCGCCGAGCCGGAGAGCCAGCAACCGGCCGCCGCGCCAGAGCGTGAAGGCGCGCCGAAATCGGCGACCGGTTCATTCATCATCGATAACGTCGGGCCGGCGTCGCTGCTGGATTTGATCAACCAGAGTTTCGAGGTGATGCAGACCTCGTTGGCGCAGTACAAGATCGCTGGGTATCCGCCGGACATCCTGATCAACGTGCCGAAGCGGGTGTGCCGGTTTTTCGAGTTTTACAAGGCGCCGGAGTTGATCGCGTTGGGACGGGAGATTGCGCGGGATACGCTGGATCGGTATGACAGTGAGCAGAGCAGAGAGCCCTGAAGTTTTCCGCAGTCTTTAAGGGCCTCATCGCTGGCAAGCCAGCTCCCACAGTGATCGAGGTGATACACAGATTTCAATCACAGCTGAAAAACCTGTGGGAGCTGGCTTGCCAGCGATGGCGTCTGCCGGGACAACAAATGGCTAAAGAGTGTTGTCACTCAACAGCCGATAGCCAACCCCCGCCTCAGTCACGATAAACCGCGGCCGCGTCGGATCATCCGCTAGTTTCTGGCGCAAATGCCCCACCACAATCCGCAGATAATGGCTGTCCTCGGTGTGGGTCGGCCCCCAGATATCCTTGAGCAATTGCTGCTGGGTAATCACTCGCCCCGGATGCCGCGCCAGTTGCGCCAGCACCGCGTACTCCTTGCGGGTCAGCGCCACTTCGACACCGTCGAGCAACACCCGCCGATAGGCCAGATCCACGGTCAACGGGCCGAAACTCAACGCCGCCTGCTGCGCCTCCCCCGTCGGCGCCTGACGCAACAAGGCGCGGACCCGGGCGAGAAACTCCTGGATGCCGAACGGCTTGGTCACGTAGTCATTGGCGCCGCCATCCAGCGCCTGGACTTTCTGCCCTTCGCTGGCGCGCACCGACAACACCAACACCGGCGCCGTGGCCCACTCGCGAAATTCGCGCAGCACTTGCTGGCCGTCCATGTCCGGCAGGCCGAGGTCGAGCACCAGCAAATCCGGTTTGTTCAGCGCCGCCTGCGCCAGGCCTTCGGCACCGGTGCCGGCCTCAAGCACTTTGTAGCCCTGGGAAGCGAGGCTGATGCGCAGGAACTTGCGGATCTGCGGTTCGTCGTCGATGACCAAAATGGTCGCGGTCTGGCTCATGAATTCACATCAACACAAAAGAGTGGCAAGAGATTAGCGCAGTCCGCATCAGGCTTCATTGTCCATCCCCGGTTGCGCTTGCAACGGCAAGTGCAAATTGATGCAGGTGCCGCGTCCGTCGATGCCGTCGGCGACACTGATGCGACCGCCGTGCGCGCCGACCATGCCCTGACAGATTGCCAGGCCGAGGCCAGTGCCCTGCCCCCCGCGATCACCACGGGCTGCGGTGTAGAACATGTCGAAAATCTTCGCCCGTTCATCCTCGGGAATCCCCGGCCCCTCGTCGCTGACCGAGAAGAAAATCTCCTCGTCATTCGCTCCCGCGCTGAGTTGTAAACGACCGTGAACAGGTGAGAAACGCGCTGCGTTTTCCATCACATTGACCAATGCCTGTTCAATCAACGCGGCATGGACGAACAATAGCGGCAACTCACTCGGCACATCGGTACTGACCTGGAGCGGCGCCAATACCGCGCGCAGGCGATTGAGTGAGCTGCCGACGATATCGGCGGGCGACACCCAGTCCCGCGCCAGTTTCAGCGCACCGTGGCCTAGGCGCGTCATGTCGAGCAGATTCTGGATGTAGCGGTCGAGGCGTTCGGCTTCATCACGGGTGCCCTCGAGCAGTTCACGACGATCCTCCAGCGGGATCGCTTCGCCGAGGGCCAACAGGCTGTCGATGCTGCCGCGCATGGCGGTCAGCGGCGTGCGCAAGTCGTGAGACACCGACGCCAATAGCGCACTGCGCAATTGTTCGGTCTCGCCGTGCAGGCGCGCGGCTTCCAGGTCATCGGCCAACTGCGCGCGCGCCAGCGCTTGGGCGAGCGGCTGACTCAACGCGGTGAGCAAGCGGCGACGCTGGCCACTCAAGGTCTGGCCTTCCTTGGCACACACGCCAAGCAACGCCAGCGGCCCATCCTCGACCGACAGCGGCCACCACCACCAGCGTCCGAACGGCAACGTGCCGGTGCCCATGCCCGCCGGTTGATCGTGCTGCCAGGCCCAATCGGCGGCGGCGCGTTCGGACTCGGTAAATTCCAGCGGCCCGCCGGTCTCGATTTTCCAGCCGCCCTGGCCGTCGCGATTAAGCAGGCACAACTGCAGATCGCTCCAGCCATTGAGGTGTTGCGCGGCAGCGCTGACCACAGCCTGGCGATCGGTGGCGGCGGTGAGTTTGCGCGACAGGTCAAGCAGTTCGGTGGTTTCTTCCTGGGTGTCACGCAAGGCTTGCAATTGCCGACGCTGACGCGCCGCAAGATTACCGGTGAGCGCCGCCATCAACAGGAAAAACAATAAAGTCAGGACGTCTTCTTCGCGCTGGATGGCGAAGGAAAAATTCGGCGGGATGAACAGAAAGTCATAGGTCAGAAACGACAACGCCGCACAGGCCAGCGCCGGACCGAGACTGCTGCGCACCGCCACCAGCAACACTGCCGCGAGGAACACCAGCGAGATATTCGGCAGCGGCAACACACTCGACACCGCCCACGCCAGCGCACTGGCCAACACCGTGGCAACCAGCGCCAGCGCATAGTCGAACCACACCAGGGTCAGCGGGTTTCGCGGGCGCGACTGCGGGTGTTCATGATCGTTGTCGAGGACGTTGATTTCCAGCCCATGGGCCTGACGCAACAGACGCGCCGCCAAGCCACCGCCGAACAGTCGACGACGCCAACTGGGCCGAGACTGGCCGACCAACACCAGACTCGCACGGCGCTCGGCAGCATGCTGGACCAAGGTTTTCGCCACTTCACCGGCGCGCAGCAACACCACTTCTCCACCGAGGCGCTCGGCCAGTTGCTGAGCACTTTGCAGGCGCAGGCGCGATTGCTCGTCGCGTACGCTGCCGTTATCGACATGCACCAGACTCCACGGTAAATGTCGGCGCTGGGCGACACGACTGGCATGCCGTACCAGGCGTTCGGCTTGCGCATCACCATCGACGCCGACCAGCAATCGCCCGCGCACTGCTGGGGCGGCCTGACCGAGCTGGCGATAGCCTTGAGCGAGATCGTTATCGACCTGCGCAGCGGCGGTTTGCATCGCCAGTTCGCGCAACGCGGTGAGGTTGGTCTGGGTGAAAAACGCATCGATCGCTGCGCGGGCCTGTTCCGGCACGTAGACCTTGCCTTCACGCAGACGCTCGAGCAGTTCACGCGGCGGCAGGTCGATCAACAGCAGTTCGTAGGCTTCTTGCAGCACCCAGTCCGGCAGGGTTTCGCGCACTTGCACACCGGTGATGCCGCGCACCTGATCGTTGAGGCTTTCCAGGTGCTGGACGTTGACCGTGGTGAATACGTCGATACCGGCGGCGAGCAATTCCTGAATGTCTTGCCAGCGTTTCGCGTGGCGGCTGCCGGGGGCGTTGCTGTGGGCCAGTTCATCGACCAGCACCAACTTCGGCCTGGCCGAGAGAATGCCGTCGAGGTCCATTTCTTCGAGCATCACGCCACGGTATTCCGAGCGCACCAGCGGTTGCTGCGGCAGGCCGCCAAGCAACGCTTCGGTTTCGGCGCGGCCGTGGGTTTCAACGACCCCAGCGAGGACTTTCACGCCTTGGCGCAATTGCGTGTGGGCAGCCTGAAGCATGGCGTAGGTCTTGCCGACACCGGGGGCGGCGCCGAGGAAAACCTTGAGCCGGCCACGGCCGTCACGGGGCAGGTCTGCTAACAGCGCGTCGGCGCGGCCGGAGTCGCTCATGCTTGATGTTCTCTCTTCCTGATGATCGTTCCCACGCTCTGCGTGGGAATGCAGCCCGGGACGCTCTGCGCCCCACCAAAGCGGACGCGGAGCGTCCATTGATGCATTCCCACGCAGAGCGTGGGAACGATCATCTTCTACAGTTTTTCCAGGGCCATGTTCAGCTCCAGCACATTGACCACCGGCGGCCCCACCAGCGGCTGTTCGATATGCGCATCGAGCAGTTGCTGAAGAGTCGATACCGGCACATTTCGCGCTGCTGCGACACGCGCCAGTTGATAGGCAATCGCTGCCGGTGGCAAGTGCGGATCAAGGCCGCTGCCGGAGGTGGTCAGCAAGGCCAATGGCACCGGGCCCTGACCAGGAACCTGCAATTTGTTGGCATCGTCGATCACCCGCGTGGCGAGTGCCGGATTGCTCGGCGCCAGGTTGCTCGCGCTGCTGGAAACGGTGGCAAACGCACCGGCGGAGGGACGTGGATGGAACCACGCATCGCCGACAAAATCCTGGGCAATCAGTGACGAGCCACGGACTTTACCGTCGGCGTCGTGCACCAGGCTGCCGTTGGCTTGAGCGGGGAATGCGACTTGCGCGACGCCGGTCACCACCAGTGGATAGGCGACGCCGGTGACCAGGGTCATCAGCACCAGCAGGCTCAGGGCCGGACGTATCATTGTGGACATTTCAAAATCCTCGAATTCGTTGGGCAAACTTTGGTGGGGTGTCAGGGAGATCTTTTCCCCCCTCACCCCAACCCTCTCCCCCCAAGGGGGCGAGGGGGAGAGGGAGCCGATCTTTGTGCTTTTCAAAACCTGAGTTCGGCTCTGTATTTCAGGTCGGTGTAGCTCTGATAAACCACTCGGTTAGTCCCCTCTCCCCCCATGTCGCTAAGGGGAAAGGGGCCGATCCTTGTGCTTTTCAAGACCTGAGTTCGGCTCGGTATTTCAGGTCGATGTACCTCTTTTGAACCACTCGGTCAGTCCCCTCTCCCCCCGGGAGAGGGTTAGGGTGAGGGGCTGCGATATCAGCCTCACACCAAATGCAGCGCCGTGAGCAACATGTCGATCGCCTTGATCCCCACAAACGGCACCAGAATCCCGCCCAATCCGTAGATCAGCAGATTGCGCCGCAGCAACGCTGCCGCACTCGCCGCCTGCACGCGCACACCACGCAGCGCCAGTGGAATCAGCACGACGATGATCAAGGCGTTGAAGACGATGGCCGAGAGAATCGCGCTCTGCGGACTGGTCAACTGCATGATGTTGAGCACGCCCAGTTGCGGATAAATCGAGGCAAACAACGCCGGCAGGATCGCGAAGTATTTGGCCACGTCGTTGGCGATGGAAAACGTCGTCAGCGCGCCACGGGTCACCAGCAATTCCTTGCCGATCTGCACCACGTCGAGCAGCTTGGTCGGATCGCTGTCGAGGTCGACCATGTTCGCCGCTTCGCGGGCAGCCTGGGTGCCGTCGTTCATCGCCATGCCGACGTCAGCCTGAGCCAGCGCCGGGGCATCGTTGGCGCCGTCGCCGCACATCGCGACCAGGCGACCGTCGTTTTGCTCATGACGAATGCGCGCGAGTTTTTTCTCCGGGGTGGCCTCGGCGAGAACGTCATCGACACCCGCCTCAGCGGCGATGGCGGCGGCAGTCAGCGGGTTATCACCGGTGACCATCACGGTGCGAATGCCCAGTTTGCGCAGTTCGGCGAAACGTTCGCGGATGCCTGGTTTAACCACGTCCTTGAGGTGGATCGCGCCCAGCAATTTGCCGTCGGCACACACCAGCAATGGCGTGCCACCGCTCTGCGCGATCTTGTCGATTTCCCGCGACAGTGCCGGAGCCAGATCGGCGCGTTTCTGGCCGAGGAAACTCAGCAGCGAGTCCACCGCACCTTTGCGATAGACACGGCCCTGATAGTCGACACCGGACAAACGGGTTTCCGCGCTGAACGGCACAGCGGTCAAGGTTTCCAGCGCCGGCTCAGGCTGCGGGTGCAGACCGCGCAGGTATTCGACGATGGATTTACCTTCAGCGGTTTCGTCGGCCAAGGATGCGAACAACGCACCTTCAGCCAGTTCGCGACCGCTCACACCCGGCGCGGCATACACCGCGCTGCAACGACGGTTACCGAAGGTGATGGTGCCGGTCTTGTCGAGCAGCAGCACATGCACGTCCCCCGCCGCTTCCACCGCACGACCGGACTTGGCAATCACATTGAGGCGCACCAGACGATCCATCCCGGCAATACCGATGGCCGACAGCAAACCGCCAATGGTGGTCGGGATCAGCGTGACCAGCAGCGCCACAAGGAATACCAGCGGCAGGCTGCCGTTGGCGAAATGGGCGAACGGTTGCAGGGTCACGACTACCAACAGGAAGATCAGGGTCAGGCCGATCAGCAGGATGTCCAGCGCCACTTCGTTGGGCGTCTTCTGACGCTTGGCGCCTTCGACCAGTGCGATCATGCGGTCCAGAGTCGACTCACCGGGGTTGACGGTGATCTTCACCAGCAACCAGTCGGACACCAGACGGGTGTTGCCGGTGACGGCCGAACGATCGCCACCGGATTCACGAATCACCGGCGCCGATTCACCGGTGATCGCCGCTTCGTTGACCGCGGCGATGCCTTCGATGACTTCGCCGTCACCGGGGATCATTTCCCCGGCTTCGACACGCACCACATCGCCTTTGCGCAGACTTGCCGCTGGCACTACCTGAAAGCTGCCGTTAGCCTGTTTACGCCGTGCGCTGAGGCCTTCGCTGCCAGCCTTGAGGCTGTCGGCGCGGGCCTTGCCGCGACCTTCGGCCAAGGCTTCGGCGAAGTTGGCGAACAGCACGGTGAACCACAGCCACAGGGCGATTTGCGCAGCGACGAAGGTCGGCACGTCGGCGTCGGGAATGAAGCACAGCACCGTGGTGAAAATTGCGGTCAGTTCGACCACCAGCATCACCGGCGAACGTTTCAGTTGCCGAGGGTCGAGCTTGACGAAGGCTTGCACCAGCGCCGGCCGCCACAGGGCCGAGATCGCGGTTTTCGCTTGTTCCGGCGCCTTGACGACGGCGGGTTTGATTGCGGGCATATTCATCATCCAGCTCCTAAAATGAAAGGCTTAGAAGCCCATGCTCAGGTGTTCCGCGATTGGGCCGAGCGCCAGGGTTGGCAGGAAGGTCAGGCCGCCCACCAGCAAAATGGTCACGGTCAACAGGGTCACGAACAGCGGGCCGTGGGTCGGGAAGCTGTTCTGCCCGATCGGCGCGGTTTTCTTCATCGCCAGGCTGCCGGCCAAGGCCAGAACCGGCAGGATGTAACCGAAGCGACCGATCAACATGCCCAGGCCCAACATCAGATTGTGGAACGGCGTGTTGGCGCTCAGACCACCGAACGCCGAACCGTTGTTGGCACTGGCAGAGGTGTAGGCATAGAGCAACTGGCTGAAACCGTGCGGGCCGGGGTTGCTGATGGTCGCCGCAGCACTGGGAACCGCTGCGGCAATCGCACCGAGCACCAGCACGCCGACCGGCATGACCAGCAGGGTCACCACCAGTAATTGCACCTCACGCGCCTGGAGTTTCTTGCCGAGGTATTCCGGGGTGCGACCGATCATCAAACCGGCGAGGAACACCGCGATCAGCACGTTGAGCAACATGCCGTAGAGCCCAGCACCAACGCCGCCGAAGATCACTTCGCCGACCATCATGTTGACCAGCGCGACCATGCCGCTGAGCGGGTTGAGGCTGTCGTGCATGCCGTTGACCGAACCGTTCGACGCGGCCGTCGTCGTCACCGACCACAGCACCGTGGCGGTGGTGCCGAAGCGCGCTTCCTTGCCTTCCAGCGGCGCGGTCTGTTCGACGGCGGCGTTGTTCAGGGTCGGATTCGGTTGGTACTCAGCCCACAGCGAAGTCGCGCCACCGATCAGGAACAGCGCGAGCATGCAGGCGATAATCGCGCGGCTCTGGCGCAGGTCTTTGACGTAGTGGCCGAAGGTGAACACCAGCGCCACCGGAATCAGAATGATCGAAGCGACTTCGAACAGGTTGCTCCACGCGGTCGGGTTCTCGAACGGATGCGCCGAGTTGACGCCGAAGAAGCCGCCGCCGTTGGTGCCCAGTTGCTTGATCGCAATCTGGCTGGCGGCCGGGCCGAGCGGGATCACTTGATCAACGCCTTGCATCGTCACCGCGTTCACATACTGCGCAAAGGTCTGCGGCACGCCCTGCCAGACCAGATACAGCGCCAACAGCAAGCACAACGGCAACAGGCCGTAGAGGGTGGCGCGGGTCATGTCGACCCAGAAGTTGCCGAGAGTTTTCGTCGATTTGCGGCCGATGCCACGGCACAGCGCAACCAGCACGGCCAGGCCGGTGGCGGCGCTGACGAAGTTCTGCACGGTGAGACCGACCATCTGGCTCAGGTAGCTGAGGGTCGCTTCGCCGCTGTAGGACTGCCAGTTGGTGTTGGTCATGAAACTGACCGCGGTGTTGAACGCCTGCGTCCACTCCTGGCCCGGCAGATTTTGCGGGTTCAGTGGCAAGTGATCCTGGAACAACAGAATCGCGAACAGCAGCAGGAAACCGGCCAGGTTGAACGCCAGCAGCGCCAGCGTGTACTTCTGCCAGCTCTGCTCAGCCTGCGGATCGACCCCGGCGATGCGATAGCAACCGCGCTCGACCGGGCCGAGAACCGGCGTCAGCCAGGTGCGCTGACCTTCCATCACTTTGTAGTAGAAGCGCCCGAGCAGCGGCGCCGGCAGCAGGACCACCGCGAAAAACGCGAGGATCAGCCAATAGTCATAACTGTGCATAGCCGCTCCTAGTTCCGATCCGCGCGCAACAGCGCAACCAACAGATAAATGAACAGCCCCACTGCCAATAGCAGTGACACCCCGTCCAGAACGCTCATGGAAGATCTCCGTGTTACGGCGTATTGCCGCGTGTGGAGGCATTGTCGGAAAGGAGGCTGTAAAGGAACGAGAGCGAGGGGTCTGGCTGGGCATAAAGAAAGCGTAAAGAGTGGGTTTATGCCGGCGTTACAGCAGGTTTTTGCGCCGTCAGGCGGGCCTCTTCGCGAGCAGGCTCGCTCCCACATTTTGAAATGCACTCACCTGCTCGCGAAGACGGCATCAACGCCGACATCGCACCCAACTGGCGCACAAAAAGCAGCTATCCCACCGCGAACATCCCCGATACGACAGCTTTCAACTCATTACGACTTGTTTCAACGCAATGGCACGCCCACTGCAAACGCCCTCTCCCGAGCTTTTCAAACCGTTCAGGGAGCAAACGCATGAACACACAACTCAAACCCACGCTGGGCACGCTGCACCTGTGGGGCATTGCGGTAGGGCTGGTGATTTCCGGAGAGTACTTCGGCTGGAGTTACGGCTGGGGTGTGGCCGGGACCCTGGGGTTCCTGGTGACCTCGTTCATGGTCGCGACCATGTACACCTGTTTTATCTTCAGTTTCACCGAACTCACGACCGCAATTCCCCATGCGGGTGGGCCGTTCGCCTACAGCCGTCGCGCCTTCGGTGAAAAGGGTGGCTTGATTGCCGGGTTGGCAACGCTGATCGAGTTCGTCTTCGCGCCCCCGGCGATTGCTTTGGCCATTGGTGCCTACCTTAATGTGCAGTTTCCGGCGCTCGATCCGAAACACGCGGCGGTCGGTGCGTACATCGTGTTCATGGGGCTGAATATTCTTGGGGTGAAACTGGCGGCTACTTTCGAACTGATTGTTTGCGTGCTGGCCGTGGCTGAATTGCTGGTGTTCATGGGCGTGGTCGCCCCTGCGTTCAGCTTCAGCAACTTTGCCTTGAATGGCTGGGCCGGCTCCGACGTGTTTGGCGCGCCGGCGATTGCCGGGATGTTCGCGGCCATTCCGTTTGCGATCTGGTTTTTCCTGGCCATCGAAGGCGCGGCGATGGCTGCCGAAGAAGCCAAGGATCCGAAACGCACGATTCCCAAGGCTTATATAAGCGGCATTCTGACCCTGGTGTTGCTGGCGATGGGTGTGATGTTCTTTGCCGGCGGCGTCGGCGACTGGCGCACCCTGGCCAACATCAACGACCCACTACCGCAGGCGATGAAAACCGTGGTCGGCGACAACTCCGGCTGGCTGCACATGCTGGTGTGGATCGGTCTGTTCGGTCTGGTCGCCAGTTTCCACGGCATCATCCTCGGCTATTCACGGCAGTTCTTCGCCCTGGCCCGCGCCGGTTATCTCCCAGCCTCGCTGGCGAAACTCTCACGCTTCCAGACGCCACACCGCGCCATCATTGTCGGCGGCATCATCGGCATCGCGGCGATTTACAGCGACGGTCTGATCAACCTCGGCGGCATGACCCTCACCGCCGCGATGATCACCATGGCGGTATTCGGCGCGATCGTGATGTACATCATGAGCATGCTCAGTCTGTTCAAACTGCGTAAATCGGAACCGAATCTGGAACGTACCTTCCGCGCGCCGTGCTACCCGTTGATTCCGCTGATTGCCTTGGTGCTGGCGGTGGTGTGTCTGGTGGCGATGGCGTGGTTCAACGCGTTGATCGGGCTGATCTTCCTCGGCTTCATGGCAGTCGGTTTCGGCTACTTCCTGCTCACCGGACAACTGCGTGCCAACGCACCGGCCGATGCGATGCTGACGGGCAATTGAGGGATTTCGGGTGTACCGGGTGCAAGCGGCCTAGAATGGAACCACTGCGAGTTCACTTCGCTCAAACGTGGTATGCAGCGTCGCACGGCGAAATCCTCGTCCGTCAACCTGCCCTTAAGGAGAGCCGTTATGCCTTGGTATGCCTGGTTGATTCTAGTCGTTGCAATCGGCTCGATCGTCGGCGGATTGATGATGTTGCGCGACACCGCCAACAAGGTCGATCTGACCGATGAAGAACGCCGACGCGTTGCCCAACGCAATGCCGAAGCGGACGCCAAAGATGCGCAGGACCGCTGAACACAACCCCGCCTGATCGGCGGGGTTTGTGCATTTTATAGCCATTGGACCTATCTGCACGCTTTTAAGAAGTAGAAGTACAGTCACCATCTAATTTTCCTTGGTTAAGATGGGGACATTGTTGCGGAGAGTTCCACATGCGTTATTCGCAGGATCATAAAGCCCAGACCCATCAGCGCATCATCAAGGAGGCTTCGGCTCGTTTTCGCAAGGACGGAATCGGCGCTACAGGTCTGCAACCCCTGATGAAGGCGCTGGGTCTGACCCATGGCGGTTTCTACTCACATTTCAAGTCCAAGGACGAACTTGTCGAGAAAGCCTTGCAAGAGGCCGGCAACCAGGTCGACGGTTTGTGCGCCGAGATTTTTTCCCAAGACAATCCGCTCGATGTCTTCATCGAAACGTATCTGTCCGAATGGCACCAGACATCGCCGCATGAAGGTTGTCCGTTGCTGACCATTTCTTCCGAGCTGGGCCTGCGTGGCCAACCGAGCCCCACCAGCGACGTGGTCCTCAACGCGCGGCTGGAGCAGATCGAAAACAGCCTCGAAGGAGAGAACAGCGCTGACCGCGCCATCGTCATCATGTCGACACTGGTCGGCGCGCTGCTGCTGTCTCGCAGCGTCGCGGATGCCGAGTTTGCGCAACGCATCCTCGATGTCACCCGCGATCATCTCAAGAAACGCGACTAAGCCTGCCAGCGCTTGAACAGCACGCTGGCATTGACCCCGCCAAACCCGAAACCATTGGACAGTGCATATTCGATCGACATCGGCCGCGCTTGGCCATGGACGATGTCCACCCCTGCGCTCGCCGGATCGGGATTGTCGAAATTCAGCGTCGGCGGAACGACCTGATCACGAATGGCCAACAGTGTGAAAATGGCTTCAAGCCCGCCGGCAGCGCCGAGCAAATGACCGGTGGCTGACTTGGTCGAGGTCACGGCGATTTTATTTTGCGTGCCGAACAACGCTTTGATCGCCGCCAGTTCGCCGAGGTCGCCCACCGGGGTCGAAGTCGCATGAGCGTTGAGGTGTTGCACCTGTTCCGGCTCGATACCCGCCTGCGCCAGTGCCAACGTCATCGCCCGCCTGGCACCGCTGCCATCTTCCGGCCCGGCCGTCAGGTGATAGGCGTCGGCGCTGGTGCCATAACCGACCAGCTCAGCCAAAGGCTTGGCCCCCCGGGCCAAGGCATGCTCCAGAGATTCGATCACCAGCAGCCCCGCGCCCTCGCCCATCACGAAACCGTCGCGACCGCTGTCGAATGGTCGAGATGCGCGCTCCGGGGTGTCGTTGTAACCGCTCGACAGTGCCCGTGCTGCCGCAAAACCGGCAAGACTGACGCGGTCGATGCAAGCTTCCGCGCCACCGCACACGGCAATATCCGCTTCGCCGGCGCGAATCAAGCGCGCCGCATCGCCAATCGCTTGAACACCCGCAGCGCACGCCGTCACCGGCGCCCCCAAAGGCCCCTTGAGGCCGTGCTGAATGGACACGTGCCCTGCCGCGAGATTGACCAGAAACGACGGGATGGTAAATGGTGACAAACGCCGAGGACCGCGGCTGTCGGTGGTGCGCACGGCGTCGGCAATCGCGCCGAAACCACCGACACCGGAACCGATGATCGTTGCGGTACGCTCCTGGCTTTTGCTCTCCGACGGATGCCAGTCAGCCTGCTCCAGCGCCTGCCGGGCAGCCTCCATGGCGAACAGAATAAAGCGGTCCATCTTCTTCTGTTCCTTGGGTGACGTGGCGCGATCCGGATCAAAACCTGCTTCAGCATCCTCTTCCAGCGTCGGCACCGCGCCGCCGACTCGCGTGGGCAAATCAGCGACCGTTGCCTCAGGCAAGTTACGCAGACCAGAACGCCCGGCCAGCAAGCGCTGCCATACGACTTCAAGGTCGCTGCCCAAGGGTGAAACCAGGCCCATGCCCGTGACGACTATTCGACGCGAATCCATACCGTGATGACCTCTGATCAATTCAATTGCCGGACTTGTAGCGCTGGGCTGCAGCACTGCGGGAAAGGTTCGGTGCCATGACATGACGAGCCGCTACAAAGGCATGCCATTCGCCTGCGTCAGGTAGCGAAGGAATGGTGATCAACTCGCCCTGATCCAGACCGGCCAGCGCCGCATCGACCATCTCGCCTGCGTCCATGACCATTTCTGCCGGAATGCCACTGGCATCGATACCCGAGCGCTCCCAGATTTCGGTGCGGGTCACGCCCGGCAGCACGGCCTGGATCTGCACGCCGGTGCCTTCGAGTTCAGTGTTAAGCGATTGGGTCAGGCTCAGTACATAAGCTTTGCTGGCGCTGTAGGTAGCGTTGAAGCGTTCCGGAAACAACGCCACCACCGAGGCGATATTGATGATCGTGCCACGACCGGCCTTGGCGAAACTGGCAGCAGCAGCCGATGCCAAGCGGGTGACTGCGGTGATGTTCAACTGGATCAGGCGCTCCAATTGGTCCATATCGGCGTTGGCCAGCAGTCCGTCCGCTGCCACACCGGCGTTATTGACCAGCAGGCTGATGCTCGAATCACTGCGCAAGCGCTGTTCGAGTTTGAGCACGTCGTCCTTCTGTGTCAGATCGGCCTTGAGAACTTCAACCTGAACGCCATGGGCGTCACGCAACCGGCTTGCAGCACTTTCCAGACGGTCCTTGTCACGGGCAACCAGCAGCAGATCAAAACCACGCGCCGCCAGGCGCTGAGCGTAAATCGCACCGATACCGGACGATGCGCCGGTAACGAGAGCAGTACCTTGGGATTGGGCGGAACTCATGAGAATGCTCCTGGAACGCTTGATGAAGGAAGTTGCCGATGAGCCACGTTGGCTCGACGCACCGGCAAATTATTATAGGCATAATCCAAACGCAATATGATAGCCGTAATTTTAAAGTGGCCGACGGCTGCCCTCTCCACCAACACTAGCGGCCATACGCTGCGCAAGTAAAAAAGGCCGGTCAATGACCGGCCCCCTTGGCGTTGAACACTTAGCTTAGTTGACTTCCAGCTTGTCGCGATTGCGATCCAGAATCGCCTTGCCAATACCCTTCACTTCCAGCAACTCATCCACCGATGCAAAAGGCCCGTTTGTTTCACGATAAGCAACAATCGCTTTGGCCTTGGCCTCACCAACTCCTGCCAGCTCCTTTTGCAGCGTTGCCGCGTCGGCATCGTTAAGATCGATTTTTGCACTCAGGGAAGGTGCCGCGGTATCCATCACCAAAGGCGCCTTGGGCGACTCCGCTGGCGCAACAGGTGCGGCAATAGCGGCGATCGAGGCGCTGGTAAGGAAAGCGAAAATCAGAGAGTAGAAGTAACCGGTACGCATTAGTGACGCTCCATCATCGTTTGAGAAAGCAGCTTTTCCGAAGCTGCTCTCCAAACGTAGGTCATGCTGGAGCGATGTCAAAAATGCGTGCGTTACAGGATGTGAAACAATCAGGGTTCGAGACGGCGTTGCTGATAGATCCAATCGACGATCTCGCCGTCCGGGGTGTAGCCACTGACCGTTTCACGCAGGAGCTGACGAACACGGGAATAGTCATCTTTATCAACAGCTGCCAGAAGTTCGCCAAGTCTGGCTTTCAATACGTCCCACGGCAGATGATCTTCATTGGCCGACATGATCATCGGATGCGGCGTCGCCACCACGTTGTCACCGATCAGCAGCTCTTCGTAGAGCTTCTCCCCGGGGCGTAATCCAGTGAATTCGATACAGATATCACCTTGCGGATTACGATCGGAACGTATGCTCAAACCTGACAGATGAATCATTTTCTCTGCCAGCTCCACGATTTTCACAGGTTCTCCCATATCCAGAACAAACACATCGCCGCCCTGCCCCATGGATCCCGCCTGGATCACCAGTTGCGCGGCTTCAGGGATGGTCATGAAATAGCGGGTGATTTTCGGGTGAGTGACCGTCAATGGCCCGCCCGACTTGATCTGGCTATGAAACAGCGGAATAACGGATCCCGACGAGCCCAGGACATTCCCGAAACGCACCATCGTAAAGCGGGTTTTATTGACTCGGGAAACATTGGCGTTATCGCAGAACAACACCG
Source organism: Pseudomonas sp. Irchel 3H7 (assembly GCF_900187605.1). GTDB lineage: Bacteria > Pseudomonadota > Gammaproteobacteria > Pseudomonadales > Pseudomonadaceae > Aquipseudomonas. The sequence goes on along the minus strand of NZ_FYEA01000006.1, from coordinate 163,871 downwards.
GAGCCACTTCACGACTGAGCGCCTGAAGCGTCATTTCGGCGAGACGCTTGGTGCTGCCCATGACATTAGTCGGCCGTACCGCTTTGTCGGTGGAAATCAGAACAAAGTTGGCAACTCCCGACTGCAATGCAGCCTGAGCCGTATTCAGCGTACCGATGACGTTGTTCAACACGCCTTCGGCGATGTTGTGCTCGACCATCGGCACATGCTTGTAGGCGGCCGCATGGTAAACCGTGTCCACCTTCCAGGTTTTCATCACATCAAGCAGTTTGTCCTGCTGGCGAATGGATCCGAGGATTGGCAGTAAACGAACCGGAATTGATTCTCGGCAAACGCGCTGCTCCAGTTCCGACAGAATGCTGTAGAGATTGAATTCGCTGTGCTCGAACAGCAAAAGCGTAGTGGGCCCCAACGAGAAGATCTGCCGACACAGTTCCGAGCCGATTGAACCACCGGCCCCGGTGACCATGACCGTCTTGCCTTCGATGCAGTGCTTGAGCAAATCCGGTTGAGCAGGAACCGCATCACGACCGAGCAAATCCGCTATATCCACTTCCTGGATGTCTTCGACCTTGACTCGACCACTCGCCAAATCCGAAAAATTCGGAACACTGCGAACATGCAGCGGAAAGCCTTCGAGCAGATTGAGAATCTCCCTGCGCCGCGCTCGTGTAGAGGACGGCAATGCCAAGAGAATTTCCTGTGCCCCCGTGACATCTATCATTTGCTGGATGTGTTTGGGCTTGTACACCTGAAGCCCGGAGATTGAACGATCCGAGATGCCGGGGTCATCGTCTATGAAGGCCACCGGACGCAATACACGCCCCATACGCAGGGCCGCGACCAATTGGTTGCCGGCCACACCGGCGCCGTAGACCGCCACCTTGGTCAATCCATCGTCGCGGTTGGTGAATGGCATGTGCTGCGCCGCATTGAACCAGTCACCCATGAAGTACTGCCGCATACACAGACGCAATCCGCCAATGATCACCAGGCTCAACCACCAGTAGTTGAAAATGATCGAGCGAGGCACAACGGCCTGGTGATTGCTGTACCAGTACACCACCAACGCTAGGATCAACGCAGACAGACTTACGGCCTTGACGATCGCAATCAGCGCGTCATTGCCGAAGTAGCGCATGACCGCGCGGTACATGCCAAAGCGGATGAATAGCGGAATGGCAATGACCGGAGCGCTGACAAAAAGCCAAAAGTGGGCTTTGAGCGGATTATACATGTCGTCGATGCCCAAACGGACAATAAACGCGAGCCAAAGCGCAAGCCATACCAGGAACGTATCGGTGGCTACCTGAAGAATCCGTTTGCGCCGTCGGGGTAACCCCAACAGATAAGTCCTGACTTTATCCATAACCTCGCCCAACACCTGAGTACACTCCGCTCAACTGGAGGCATAAGCTGCAACGCCTCCAGGTACAACAAATACTGTAAACCCAAAAAGCCCTATCGTTGTTTACTAGTTTGACGATTTACCTTTCCAGTTGCCCCGCCTGATATTTGACCGCCAGCCATATCAGTGGAACGTAAGCCACCATCAGCGCGAGGGCACCGTCAATACGGAAATAAACTACGCAGAACGCCATAGGCAACAGCCAAAGCATATTGATAACGGCGACAGCACAAGTGACTGGCAAATGCTTGCCGAAACGACGTGATGCAAATTGATAGGCGTGGCTACGATGTGCTTCATACACCTTGTCCCCTCGCAATAGTCGCCGCATCAGTGTGAAAGTTGAATCGACAATGAACACGCCAAGCAATATGAGCCAGGCCCATAACAACGCTGAATCAGCCCAGCCCGCGTGCAATGCCATGCCCCCCAGGATCACGCCCAGAAATCCACTGCCAGCGTCGCCCATGAATATTTTGGCAGGGGGGAAATTCCAACACAGAAATCCCGCTGCGCAGATACCGAGCATGAGGGCGGGCCAAGACAATTCTGGCACGCCAGCCACCCAATACAGAAGTACGCCCCCCACGCAGGTCGTGACAGCTTCGACTCCGGCAATTCCGTCTATACCGTCCATGAAGTTGTAGAGATTGAGCATCCAGACCAGATAGACCACCACGAATATTTGCCCAATCCAGCCCGCCTGCAGATCGACGCCGAAGACCGTCAATGCTGGCAAGCCGCCTATCCAGTAGACAGCCCACGCGGCGGCCAGAAAATGCGCCAGAAGACGCCAGCGCGCGGCCACATGACCGTGATCATCGAGAAAACCGACAACGGCGGTGATGCTCCCTGCCCCAGCCAGTGAAATGAACACCGCGGGTGCAACGATGCCAGAGAAAAACAGGACCGTTATCGCCACGAGGAACGTCACAACGATCGCGACGCCGCCTCCGCGCGGTGTCGCCACGACGTGCGAACTGCGCTGATTGGGAATGTCTATCAAGCTGCGCGATATCGCGTAGCGCCGCAGTAATGCAGTGAGCATGAATGAAAGTCCGGCAACCACCGGAATAAGCCACCAACACGTCATGATTTTCGCGATTCCAGAAATGGCTTTACCGTTTTGCTCAGGCCCTGCCCCAGAGATACTGGCGGCCCCCATCCCAGTAGACGCTTGTTCTTTTCGATATCCACCTGTAGCGAACCGAATACCCTTTGCGCCACTGCCCCTTTACCCATCAGTCCTGCCATCACTTTCATAAATTCCACAGGTATTGGCAGCAGCCAGACGGGTTTGTTCAGGGCTGCGGCGATCATACGCAAAAGCCGGGTGGTCGAGACATCCTCGCCATCACTGACGAGAAAAGTCTGGTGCGCAGCGCAAGGATGCTCGAGACATGTTTCTATCAAATCAACCAGGTTATCCAGGCTGACCAGGCTGCGCCGATTATCGATCGCTCCGAACGGCAACGGCACTCCGCGCTGCAGCCAGCGGATCATGCTGAGGAAATTGGCCTTGACCCCCGGCCCGTACACCAGCACCGGGCGAATGATCACCAACTCCATTGCGGTGGTAGCCACCAGCTGTTTGAGACCCAGTTCAGCCTCAAGCTTTGAAATGCCATAGGGGTCCGCGGGGGCCGGAATATCGTCTGCGGTGTAGGCGCAACCTGGCTCGGTACCCTCGCCATTGACCTTGATTGAACTGATGAAAATGAACCGTTTGACCCCTGCCGCCGCAGCCTGTCGCGCCAGATTCAAAGTCGCGTCGACATTCACGCGCCGAAACTCGGTGAGCGGATCAGTCGCGGTCTCATCCATGACATGCACGCGAGCTGCAGCGTGGACTACGGCATCAACGTCGCCTAGCACCGGACTCCAATCAGTTGTCGCGGACAGTTCCGTGATCTTGAAGCGACGGACAGCACCGGGAAGATCAGGGCATTCGATCCGTAATGCCGCTATCAATGAATGGCTCTTCGAACGCGCCAGGTGCTGCAGCAACGCTGAACCCACGAATCCGGATGCGCCCGTAACCAGCAGGCCTTTGATACTCATTGAAGCCGACCTGCAGACATAAAATATGCACCAGGCACGAAACCACGGTTATTCATCAGCCAAAATCCCGAAACAGGCAAAGTCGTTCGTGACATCAAACTTGATTGAGCAATATCGTCATTGGGTCATAGGCTTTTGGTCAGTGTCCGATACATGGGAGGATCTGAGCCAAGCGAATGACCCTGCGTGCTACTCGCTGAATTTTGCAGTAATCCGTTTGGCCAGATCCCGGGCATAGACTCTCAACTCCGGAACAGCCGTGGCCTCCCAGAATTGAGCCTTCAGCATCGGCCCGACATAGCTCAGCCAAGGCGTGCCGACACCGTGACTATTGCGGGCTGCCAGTGATTCATCCACGCAGACCCCGAGCTCAAGCGTGTCGGGCTGTATGAGACCCGCCTCACACAACTGCACGATCAGGCGATCTTCGACCCTGGCCAAATTCGAGTTCGGCCCCGTGCAATTAATGATGTGGGAAACGTCTATGGCTTTGACAGACTCTGCCCCCCGCATCGCGACGTGTACACGTAGACCGTCGTGCATCGGAGCGATGTCGCAGATTCTGCCCGCCATCGGGCGAAGTCTGCCTTGCTCGATCTGCTCGCTGAATGCTGCGTAGGACGCCGGTGCGACCCGGTGCCGATGAGCATCCCAATACACCTGCAAATGGCGCAGAAAACGCTTTCGCTCCTTCTCGCTCAAAGCTCCCCATAACTGAGCGGTAATCGGCCGCAGCGCACCGACGATATCGCGCCAGTCGATATCATCACCCGCCGCCGCTTCAGCCATCGAACGCACTTCGCGCAAGTAGCTCAACGCGCCAGGCTTGCAGGAACGCATACGTTCTACGACATCGAAGCCGATTGGTTTCGTATGTCTGGAGGCTCGATGCGGCAACGGCTGTACACCACGCCGGGAAAGCATGTAGACCGGTCCGCGATGACCTTGCTGATCAAGGGTCAGCGCCACATCCAGTGCGGTCAGACCAGCACCCATCAACAGAATCGGTGCATCCGCAGCAATTGGCACCTCAATCGCGCCGGACCATGGGTCAGCCAGATAGCGACCCTCTCTCTGGGCGCCGACAGTGATGGAAGGATTGAAGGGGGCAAAATTACCGAACGCGAGAATCACATGATCGGCTGTCAGTTCGCGGCCATCGGCCAACTGTATCAACGCCTTGTCGCCTCTCGCTTCAAGACTGTGGGCTTCAGCGGTGATACGCTCGAAGCTGATGCCGGCGCCGCAATTATTCTCAGCGTCGGCGAGCAAACCCGACAGATACTCGCCATAAAGTTTTCGCGGTACAAAAGACGCTGCCGTAGTGCCAGGAAAACGGCTTTCACAGAATCGCAAAAAATGCTCTGGCTCATCAGCCAGTGCGGACATGTTCCCGACCGGGACGTTCAGCAAATGCCGGGAGCTATTGGTGCCATAGGCTAATCCGCGCGCCATGTCGCCGGATCGATTGAGCAGCACTACATGAGTACCGACCCCACAGGTCCGCAAGAACTGAATGGCCGTTACCGCACCACTGAAACCGGCACCAATGATAATCAGGGTTTTCAAGGCTCGATCCGTCCGACCAGATATTGCATTATCCTGGCGACGGCACTGGGTACATCATCTTCCAGTGTATTGATGCAGATATCAGGATTGACCGGCGGCTCATACAGTGAATCGATGCCGGTAAAGTTCTTCAGATCACCCGAACGGGCCTTCTTGTAGAGGCCTTTTGGATCACGGTTCTCACACTCCAGCAGCGGCGTGCTGATGAACACTTCGACAAAGTAAGCGTCCCCGATCACATCACGCGCCAATGCACGGTCACGCTGGAACGGAGAGATGAATGCGGTCACTACGATCAGCCCAGCGTCGACAAAGAGTTTGGCGACTTCAGCGATTCGACGAATGTTTTCCGTTCGGTCAACGTCACTGAACCCAAGATCACGGCACAACCCAAGACGCATGTTGTCGCCATCCAACAAATACGTATGACGATCCTGCTCAAGTAATGCTTGTTCCAACGCGTTTGCAATGGTTGATTTGCCTGCGCCGCTCAGACCCGTAAACCACAAGACCGCAGGTCGTTGTTTCTTGATCGAACTGCGCTGGCCCCGGTCGACGACCATTTGATGAGCCACAAGATTTTCAGCCATCGTAACTACACCATTGCTCTATACATTTAATTAAATTCAGGCTTCCCATCCCGGAGACTATTTCACTCAATCCGGATGAAGCCCAGGCCCAAAATCAAGCGAGAAGGATAGACCCGGTGAATGTTTACGCCAAGGAAAACCCACTGAAGCGAGGAAAGTAGAGAATTTCCCTACAGGGGTCGCCCCCACTCCTGCAGTAATTCTTCAACATAAGCTGAAATGGATTTGGGTGGTCGCGAGTTCGCTGCAAGACCGGCCAACAGCCCCCTTTCCTCTAGCAAGCGCTTCAAGGCAAGGCTCAACGCCTCAACACTGCCTGGCTCAAATAACAAACCATCGACATCGCTGGTGACTGCTTCTGCGATGCCAGGCACATCGGAGCCGACGACCGGACAACCCGCTGCCTGAGCAGAGTAAACGACAAGGGGGGTATTCTCGTTCCAGACTGAAGGTACAACCAAGGCATCCAGACCACCCAGCACATTGAATATTTCCCCATTGGGAAAAGTACCGCAGAAAGACACCGATTCATGACCGTCAGCCAATTGTTTCAACTCGGCAACGTATTCGGGAAAGTCCGTATGCTTTCCGTATATATTCAAACGCAACTCTTGGGCAGAAAACCGCTGAATGGCCCGCAACAGCACATGACATCCTTTATGTGACGCAAGTGTGCCGATGAAACCCAGAACCAAGGGGCGTTCTTCGCCTCGTCTGGCGCGAGGCAAGACAGCGTGATCCAGATCAATACCATAAGCAGATTTGACGACGATATCCGAACGCACGCCGTGCTTCAGTAGCAGAGCCTCAATCATATTGTTGGGCGCAAATATGCCGTTCAGAAGATTGAGTCGTCGAACATTGCGCCCCAGACGATTTTCAAGTGCGTGCACTTCTGTAACCAACGAAGCCTCGGGCAGGAATGGCGATCGGGCGACCCTTACCAGCGCATCAGCAACTTTGTCCGGAAGCGCCGTAATCAGTTTTCCGATCTTCGGACCCGCGAGATTGGCCGAAAAGTGTACGACACAATTACCCGCGTCGGGACTGGGTCCCTCACAGGCACGTCCACCACATCTGAGTAACTGTCCGGTAGGACAAATGCTCCAGAAGTCGGTTGGCGTATAGAACGCTGGAACGCCTGCCGCCACGGCCTTTTCGATCAGGCCAGTGCCGAGGCGATTGAGATGGAAAAAGTGCACAACGTCAGGCTGAAACTCACTCAGCAGGTGCTCGAAATAGTTCGCAGCGAGATGGTTGTCATAGCCGATTTCGATTTTGGAGGTCTGGTCCCCCATGGCCTCGTAGGCGTGGAGGAAGCGATCGACCGGGATCCCATCGTAATGGTATCGGTCGAATCGCTCGTCATCGCCGAGCGCCGTGGTCGCCGGATACCCGGTGAATACGCGAACCTCGTGCCCCTGAGCGATCAAGGTCCTGGCGACAGACAGCGTCAGGACTTCCGTACCAGCAGAAAATTCCGGGAAAAACTGGTGAACCGTGAGCAGTACTTTCACTCCAGACCGCCACCAGCAATTGCAAACGACTGATGACCGCTCACGGGTTAACCCTCACTTTTGCGCGTCTTGCTGCTTTGCCCATTCGAAGGTTCTGAAAATCCCTTCCTTCATGGAGACTTTAGGCGTCCACCCCAACTCATCCCGAGCCAGATCGTTACTCAGCACGCTGACAGGCACGTCGAAAGACCGCCCCGGCTTGTAGTTTCTGGCGACGGGTTCGCCACTGACGTCCTCAATCATCGACATGAGGCTGTTAAGACTGGTGCCGACACCCGAACTGATATTGAAAACGCTGGCGCTACCCGAGTAGGTAACGGCCTTGGCAAAGGCTTCTGCGACATCACTGACGTGGAGGAAGTCGCGTTCGACACTGCCGTCACCCCAGACTTCGATTGGCAAGCCTTTGAGTACGTTATGAATGAATACACCCACCGCCCCTTGTGCAGTTTCCACACGCTGGCGCTCACCGTACGGATTGGCAACCCGAAGAACGACAGGTTTGATGCCATAGAGGTGGTTGTACATCTGAAGATATTTCTCGATGGTCAGTTTGGTAATGCCATAGGAAACTTCAGGATCTGTCGGATGTTTTTCATCGATAGGCAGGTATTTCGGCGCACCATAAACCGTGCCGCCGGAAGAAATGAACACGATTCTTCCAACATTGTGCGCAACCATCGCGTTCAGCAATTGCAAACTTGCGACAACATTGCTTTGCACATCATAAACCGGGTCTTCGTTCGAGCTTTTCGGCAAAGTTGTAGAGACCAGATGAAAAACCACATCTGCACCCTCTACTGCCTTGTTTATATCGCTGGTTGACGACAAGTCACCTGTCATCCATTCGACACATTCATGTGATAAAAACTTACGATATTCAACCACGCGCGGTCGTTCAAAAACGCGAATGGAATGCCCATCCTGCAACAACCGATCAACAATGGTTGATCCAATAAAACCGCCGCCGCCAAACACTGTAATTTTCATAAAAACTCTCGACTGACATCGAAGTCATGGCAATAAAATTGACGTTAATCAGCCAACAAAAATGACAAAAAAAGTAACACATGCGTGCAAAAGCGTCAAGAAACCAACACTTTCAACTTCCGCAGTATATTTTGTATCAGGGGTTTATCGAGCAGGTACTTCGCCACTCGATATTGGCGGATTCGCGCAATCAACAAACGCGAAATGCTGCCACTGACTGGCACCTCGGTTTGAGCGTCATTTGTCAGGCAATGAGTGGAATAAAGGTAATCCAGATACGAGGTCACGCGACGATTTTCCAAGGCCGTCGTTGCCAACTCTCTCGCCAGCCCCGCCGGCAAAAACGGTTGTGGCGCGTGCGCTCGATTGACTTGCGCCTCATCCAGTATTTGTAACCACTGACGTTGGGTGGCGGCTGCAGTGTAGTGAGCCTCGATCAACTGCCGACAAGCTTGTGCCTTGCGCTCACGCATCGAGGCATCCAACGAGAGCCGTCGCAATACCTCGACATACTGGCTGACTTCATCTGCACCATGGGGAATCAGATAACCGGTTTCGTCACCCACCAATTCATCCTGCCCGCCAACATCTGCGACCACCGGCACGACCCCTGCCGCCATTGACTCCAACAGCGCTACCGAAATTCCCTCATATTCCGAAGGCATCAGCAACACATCGGAAATCGCCAGCAACGATAGCCACTCGGCATGCGGTTTTGCGCCTACAACGTGAACCTCTGCGTCCAGATCGTACTGCCTTATCAACCCCTCGAATTCCGAACGCAACTCGCCCTCGCCGATAATTAATGCATTGAAACGGACACCGGCCTGCTTCAGGGCGTGGAGAATTTCCGCCAATTTCAGCGGGCGCTTCTGATTGCACATGCGCCCGGCAAAAATGATAGTCAACGCGTGTTCGTCGAGGCCGAAACTGCGCTGAGTCTCAGCGCGCTGAGCTTGCGAGAGCGAAACCGGGTGCGACTTGATTCCCGTGTACATGACCCGGATTTTTCCAGCATCGGCATTGCGCTGGGCCATCCATTCGGACAAATGACGTGTACTCACCACATTCATGTCCAGGGCGTCTTGATAGCCGACTCCGAATCGTGGATGCCCGCCGTTGAGCCAATGCATTTCTTCTGTATGACACAAGTCCAGGAATGTCGTCTTCGATGCAATCGTGCGCAAATAGGGAAGAAGTTGATAACCCAGGGTGCTTCCGGCAATCAGCACGGTATCCATCTGCCTGGAGGCAATGAGATACAACAGGAAGCGCGGAAAATCCGATAACGACAGAAAATTCGGCAGGACGAAAATATCCGCAGTCAGCTCCGCAAACCTGTCCTGCCAGCGATGATCCGCATCAAGCGTGGCACATACGGTGACATCGGCCCCACCGGCCACAAGGCCCTGGATCAGGTCGATATTGACTCGATCGGCTCCGCCTTCGACCATCCACGGCAGCAAAAACATGACCCGTCTGCCATTCGCATTGCGCTTCAACGGGTTTTCGAAACCAACACCTTCGGGCAATGATTCATAGGCCGACGGATAACGGCGCTGAGGAGCGGGGACAGGCTTGAGCGGTATCGCAGGCGTCGTCGCAACCCTCTGCGCCTCTGGCACGTTGCCACAGGTCTGCAAACACTCTGCAATGGTAAAACCCCAATGGCCGGCGTCCGCCAGACTCACCAGAAGCGGAGTCGGATCCCGACCGTCGGGCGAGATGATTACGTGCGAACTGACCTGCAAAATGGCCGACTTGCGAGCCACAATACCTCTGACCTTGGCGTGAGGGTTATCCAGGTAATACTTACCCTCGATCAAGTTCTGCCGGTTCGTCACTCCCCCGTCTGCCGTCATCACACCGAACGAGTTGCAAAAGGCAAACTCAGGGTTGGATTCAAGACACCAGATTCCCTTTTCAATGAAGGTCGGATCGAACGTCGTCGCCGCATCTGCCAGTACGAGGTACTCCGGTCGCACCCAAATGTCATGGCCAAAAGTCAGCTCTGCCCGACTGACCATCCGCACACGCTCGTCACCCGCCAGGGTTTCTACAAAAGCCACATTGAGGACCTGCTCCTCACTTTTGTCGAAGCAGATCAGCCACTTCCAGGCCTGGAATGTCTGGCCGCACAGCGACCGATACAGATCGGAAAAATCCGTGGAAGCATCACTGGAACTGCTGATGACGAGAACGTAGTCCTGCGCGAGAGCGCCAGTTTCCGAAATGTCCGCTTGGTATCTTTTCGTCATTTTTCCAAAACCGGAATCAGGGGCAAAATCATGCTGCATGGAGTTCGACATAACGATTGATTACTTCCCTGTTCCGAAACGTTGAAGGCCTTTCAAAAACTTCAGCATCGACAAAATATTCACGTCACGAAGCCGTAGAAATGGCTTCTCCACGCAGGTATACGTCAGGTGCGCGAGCGCGTAAACGCACGCAATGAAAACGGGATAAGCCAACCATGGATTGTCATAGACAATGGTCTGCAACCCATAACGGTTCAGCACATTGATCACTAATATAAAAGCGAAAATATGGCCGAGATAGATCGAATAGGAAATCAGGCTTGTGTATCTCACAAATCGGTTAAGCACCTTCGAACGTGATGCGCCCAAACTGAAAAATGCCGGGATCAATGCTGCGAAAAATATCGCCGAACATGTGAAGAACAAAGACTGTTCAAGCTTGCTGCCCGCAGTCCACGGCAACCCTTGGCGAGTCAGTACGATCAGTGCCACAGCGAATGCAAAAGGAACATACCAAAACCTGGCAAGGCGATCGAAAATCTGTTTGTGCCACGTGTAGATGTAGGCAATCAAAACACCAAAACCGATAGCGTCCAGCCGATAGAGGACAACATACCGAGCATCATCGTAGCGCACCGGCTGAATAGGCAATCCGATACGCGCGAGGAAAGGTACGACCATGAAGATCACGATGACGATCATTGCCGCGCGTCTGACACCGGCACCCAGGCCAATCATCAACATCATGACCAGCGGAAAGGTGTAATAAAACCATTCTTCAACCGCCAGACTCCACGACAGGCGATAGAAGTCTGTCATGTTCCAGGCAAAGTTCTGGGCGAATATCAAGTAATGGAATTGCTCGACAAAGGTGGTCGCACCGGCCCAGTCAAATTTCAGCGAAACGAAAAAGAAAAAGAAATAAAGCGGTAATGTTCTCATCCATCGGCGATACCAGAACCCGGTCAGTCCGCCGATTTTCTCCTCCCGCCAATGCGTCGCCTCTTTAAGCAGAATCCTGCCAATCAGGAAACCACTCAGGCAAAAGAACAGATCTACGCCGAACGTTGCAAGAAACGCAAAGCCAGCCAGGACGGGATGAGGTTTCGAATGCGCCAGCATATGCCCAAACACAACAAGCAGACAGGCGAGGGTTCGACAGACATCGAGACCGAAGGAACGGTGGGCGGTGGGAACTGAACCGACGGGTAAAGGGTTATTCATCCAGGTTCACTTCTTTATTCCACAGAATGTCACAGCAACGCCCCTCGGGCATTCTGAACTGTCCTAGCGCAACCCGACTGATTGCAACAGGCGAAAACTCCACCCGGTATTGGCAAGAAACGAGGCCTTCCTGAGTTTTGATTTCGACTGGTTTTAAAGCCTTCAGATTGAACTGCTGATTTATGAAACCCTCAGCTCCCGCATTCGAAGCATCGGTGGGGTATTGATGCAGGAAGAACTCATCGCCCAATTTGTCGATGTCGCAGCCCTTCACTTCCAGCGTGAGCGCTGCAGCCGTTACTGCCATATCTAACCCTTGCGGAAGAACAACCGGGGCAGGCACTGCCATATTGCCAACTCCCGTCCAGCGAGCGAAGGCCAGCACCCCGATCGCAATAAACGCAAAAAAGAGCCCCCCCCTCAAAATTTTCAGATCGACCCTCACTCACTGCCCCATATCAAAAATAACATTACACACAACAGAAACCGCTCTCCGACGGACCTTCCGTCCGCGTAAATCCGGCAACGCAAAAATGAAGGTCCGACCGGAGAGTAAGCCTGTTCTTCCGATTACAACGCGCGAAGCTTGCGCACTACCTTACCGGCAAAACGCCGCAACGGGCTGGTGACGATAGGCTTCGGCGCTACCGGCTCGACTGCCGCCGGATTGAAAAAATCTTCCTGGCCAGTAAGGGCAATGAAATCGAGATACGTGAAGCCATGAATCGACTCGATCTCTGCTCGCTGCTCGGCATCGTTCATCAACTGATACAGATGCTCGACACCAAACAACCGCGTACCCGGGCACCCGCCGATCTGAATAGCGAACATGGCCAACAAGTACCCGCTATTTGCCCCTTTTGGAGTGACCCACCGCTCACTCTCCGGAAACGCCTCCAAAATGTCGGCCAGAGGCATGCCTGCGTAGTGCTTTTTCTGCAAGTACCATTCCAGCCACATCCGGGCACGCCTGTCGGGACGCGCACCGCTCTCATTGGACTGATCCGAGAAAATGCGATGCAGGGTCAGTCGTTCCTGAACGACATGGATATCTGCAATTTTCAACAGGCGCGTCCACATTTCCGCATCGTCCGTCTGCGCATTTGCGCTTCTGTACAACCCAGCTTTTTCGTACGCACTGCGTCGAACCAATGCGCTTGGGTGGCACAACTGGTTCTCGTTGAAAAACAAGGAACGCAACCAGGCGGTCCGCGGTTTGTTCGGCTGGTTGAACCACTCGACGGCGAGTGGCCGGTTGTTCTCATCAATACACTGAACATGTGAAAACACTGCACCTACGCCAGGATTAGCGTCCAGCACAGCCGCTTGCTTCTCCAGTTTATCCAGTTCCCAGGCATCATCCGAATGGTGGATGGCAATGTACTCACCGGTACTTTGCGACTCGATGGCCCGATTGATGTTGTAAATATAACGACGCGTCCTGTCATTCTGAATCTTGATGATTCGCGGGTCATTGTAACTTTCGATCACGCCCCAGGACCCATCCGGCGAAACGTCATCCACAATGATCAGCTCCCAATCAGTAAACGTCTGATTGAGAACAGAATCGATAGCCTGCCCGATAAACTTCTCGTGATTATAAGAAGTCAGTACAACCGAAACCTTTGCCACTTTTTATTCTCCTTTGCGCCCTTTTACGAGCCGCCCGGCTTTACGCAACCGGCTAACCAATCCAGCTTCGACAAAGCGATAAGCCGCGAGATATCGCTTGTGTTTAAGGGCAAATGCCTCACGCTCGGAAATCAATGATCCAACATTCAGTTTCAGTTTCTCTAGCTCGGCTCTCGACCATTCCAGTTGAGCATTGGATTGCGCCAGATCGGTGTTTGAGCGCGCGAGTTCGGCGTTTGACATGGCCAGTTCAGAGTTGGACCGTGTCAGATCATTGCCAGACTGAGCCAGCTCGGTATTTGATCGTGCCAGGTCTGCTTTCAGTCGCGCCAGCTCGGAATTCGATTGAGCCAGTTCGGAGTTCGATTGCGCCAGATCAGATTTCGATTGCGCCAAAACGGAGTTTGCCTGGACCAGCTCAGACTTCACTTGTACCAAAAAGGAATTTGCCTGGACTAACTCAGACTTCACTTGTACCCAATCGGCAGTCACTTGCACCAATTCTGAGTTCAATCGCTCAACATCTGCCGCCGTCGCCGCCAACTCGGATTTCAATTGATTGGCCTGGGATGCGGCCTCGGCCAGCTCCGCCTCCAGCCGTGCCCCTTCAGCATTCCTCTTGGCCAGCTCTGCATTGGACTGGCCAATTTCGGAGTTCGCTTGCGCGAGCGCGGCGTTGGATTGTGCAAGCTCCAACTTCAATTGCTCGAGTTCCGCACGCGCCATCTCGAACTTTTCAACCTCACCAGCGCAGAAGCCTTGCAGGTTAACCAGCTCCGTTTCCTTTTCCTTGCAAACGGCCATCCAGTTTTCACGCTGCTCCGCCAGCCACTCCTTGTCCTTCAACAATGCCGAAAACTCGGCACGACATTGCTGCCGCATTTCGCCAATCCGGGCATGTCGGCCACGCAGAAGCTCGATTCCCTTCAACGCCAACGTCAGATGTTCCTGCGAAAACTTCTCTTTGGCCGGCGGTAGTTCGGTTGAGTAGCCGTAAACTTCAAAGTCTTTCGCATACAGCCGGTCAATCAGCGCTTTAGCTCTTGGGCTGATAAATTCCGGCAGATAAGGAATCAGGCTCTCGTTGGCTTTCGACGTGGTGAACGGATTGACGTAAGCATCACCCAGATGAGCACGCAACGCGTCGTTCAACGCGCTCGTGTCCTCAATCTTCGATACAACGGTGTAGGGAAACAGCTGAGGCTTGAGCAGGTCATATTGCGGCGCCCAGTGCCAATCCTTGAAATCATCGATTTCATAGGTGTTCAGGTATTCCAGAAAACACTCGAACGCGGCAGCGACATCAAGCATGGTTTCAACCGGGCATTCTACAAACGCTTGTCCCAGATAAGGTTCGATCTGATACGGTTCGCGCAGCAAGATCTTTGACTGCCAAGCCGAAAAAAGCCGCTTGTACGGATTTCTTACCAGGGCAAAACTGAAGAAACCGTCAGCCTTGATTTCCTCGAGTTGCTCCGGTGAACGAAGGCACAATTGTGGTGCAGCGACTTGCAACGAGTCATGAATGACAAGCTCAGGATCGGTTTCGGAACTGGTTTTGAGTTGTCGAATCGCCTCGGCAACGCCTTCCATCTCAGCAAACCACCATTTCAGAGATGTACAAGCCACCTTAGGCGTTGCTACGTAGAATAATTTCCGCTCCTGTGAAACACAGCTATTCCAGGTAAGAAAATCCAACAAACGCTGGTCGTCATTGCTCGTCATTACCGTCCTCTCAGGCTTATTGTTTTTTCTTGAGCACGGAAACTTTGCCAACGCTGATGCACTCTTCGTACGCCTGCGTCGCGAGCAGCTCATTGATCAGAATGCGTGGCCCCAGAACCGGGTCAGAGGCATCGTCAAAAGCAATGCATGCGCCCTCAGCCACATGCGGCAACCAACACTCGAAATCGCGTTTCACACCTTCATAACTGTGATCACCATCGATCCACAGCAGGCCCACGGGCTCGTTCCACTTGGGAACGATCATCTCACTGCTCATATTGATCAACGAGACAATCTCACTGCATTCAGTGATCAACATGGTTTTGTAAAATTCGGTACGATCCTTTGGGCCGAAAACGCCACCGAGCACCCCGATGAAGGGCTTGTGCGGATCGACGGCATAAACGGGGGCCTTATGGCCGGCAAGAGAGCCACGACCGAGGAAAACGGTAGAACGACCGCGGTAGGAGCCGACTTCCACGATGCAACCAGACTGGACCAGACTGGCCAATTTATAAAGAACCAGCCCCTCTTCCAGACTGATCATGCCATCGGTGATCTTGTGAAACGTGTGGATATCCCTGAGTTGATCCGCAGGAATGCTGTCAGAGTAATTCAAGTGCTGGCTCATTATTAGAAGCGTCCATATAACCAAAAGATCTTGTGCCCTGATCCGATACCAGTCGGAACATGAGCGCATCCAGAATTCTGTGACACAGGGCAGGCTCACCCTCCGACCAGACTCCTCCACCAACGAAGTATACGCCCGGCAGCATGACCATCTTGAAACTGTAGGTGACTTTAAAAGTCCGGTCCGTGCCATCGCATTCGAAGTACTTGCCCTCGTCCGGGAAGCGTTGGCCGGTAATCACCACACCCGATACGGTTCGTATATGCGTGGCGAAGAAAACCCTTGAGACGGATTCCTTCAGTTCCCCCGTCATGACGATATCGTAGTCACCGCCCGCCTTCAGAACATTGCATCGGCGACCCTGCTTATCGAAGATCTCGAAGCTGTCGATACGAGCGCCCTGCTCCGGATAGACGGTTGTGGACTCGGGAACCATTCCAGGATCGAAATACTGATCCTCCGGCGCCTCCTGCTCATCAACCTCGACCCTTTCGACGTCGCTGGCTTCGATAGCGAGTTTTTGGCTACCTATCTGCCTGAACTCTTCAATCAACCTCGGCTGCTCATCCGCCGGCGCATAGATCAATTTCTGATACGCGCGCACCACCTCCATCGGTGACCCTGTGCAGATGCGCTCACCACGTTCCATCAGAATCGCGCGATCACAAAGCTCAACGACTTGCGGTCCCGAGTGAGACACGAACAGGATCGAGGTGCCCTTGGCCTTCAACTCATCCAGGCGAGCAAAACACTTGCGCTGAAAACGCTCATCACCGACCGCCAACGCTTCGTCGACGATCAGGATATCCGGATCTACCATCGCCTGAACCGCAAACGCCAGACGAACGATCATGCCACTGGAATAGGTTTTCACGGGCTGATGTATGAATTCGCCTATATCAGCGAAAGCCGTGATGTCGTCATAACGCTCATCAACTTCGGCCCGACTCAAGCCGAGGATCGCAGCATTCATGTAAACGTTTTCATGCCCCGTGAATTCCGGATTGAAACCGGACCCCAACTCAAGCAAGGCACCAATGCGACCCACTGTCTGCACCTGACCGGCGCTTTGATTCAGTGTGCCGCAGATCACTTGAAGCAACGTCGACTTGCCACTGCCGTTGCGGCCGACGATACCGACAGTTTCGCCTCGCTTGATATCGAACGTGACGTTCCGTAGCGCCCAGAACTCGTGGTAGTACTGTTTGCGCTGACCCGCAAACATCTGCGCCAGTCGATCCCTCGGCTTGTCATAGATGTGATAACACTTGCTAACATCCTGCAGCTTGATTGCAATATCAGAGGACATCGGCAAACCCCTTTCTGGTTTTCTGGAAAAAGGCAAAGCCAAGGCAAGCGACAGTTATTCCGATGGCGGAATAGATGCCAAGGACTTGCCAATCCGGTTGCTGCCCGAAAAACAGAACGCTTCTGACGTTCTCTACCGCAGCGGTCAGCGGGTTCAATTGCAACAAGCTTCTGTACTCCTCCGGCACCGCAGTGGCGGGATAGAAAATAGGCGCTAGAAACATCAGGCCGCTGGTCACCAGGCCGATGAAGTGCGCAACGTCACGCATGTATACACCCAGCGAAGCCAACCCCCAGGACAAGCCCAGAATGATCAATATCAATGGTGCGATCACCACGGGCAGATAAAGCATGGTCACAGGCGGCATGCCGAACACGATGCCGTACGCGACCGTCCAGACAATCAAACTCACCAAAGCATGAAACAAGGACGCGCCGACGATCACGCATGGCAGTATTTCCAGCGGAAAGACTACTTTCTTGACATAGTTGCCATTGGAAATAATCAAGTTCGGTGCGCGGGTGACGCACTCGGAAAACAGGTTGAACACCATCAATCCGGCGAACAGAATCAACGCGAATTCCGACTTCGAATCACCTGCGCCTGCCCACCGGGAATTGAAGATGAAGCTGAAAACGAACGTATAGATCGAGAGCATCACAATAGGATTGAAGAACGACCACAGAATCCCCATGAAAGAGCCCCTGTAGCGACCGATAACCTCTCGCTTGATCAGTGCAGCGATAAGCGCGCGATTGCGCCAGACACTGGTAAACATGACGCCGGGCGAAGCTGAAAATATCTGCATCAGCCAGCAACCTCAAAAACATTCATAAATAAACTCCATTGATACATTCTTGATCAAACCCCTTTGAAAATCACAGCGACCAGCAACCCCAAATTCCCCATGAACGTCTGCCGATAGACGCCGGAGCGCCATATACCGAACAGACGAGTGGGCAGATTTCGGGAACGGGCAGTTTTGAAACGCTGTAACACTTCACGATTCTGTTCTGCGAGAAGAAACTCCACGGCTTCCAGATTACTGATGTTCTGATCGATCCAGCGACTGAGTCGCCCCTGGAAAAGCTTCTGTATGCGAACAATGGTCGACTTGAAACCGGTGCTGGCACCAATCGAATTAGCTTCATGCTGGCGATACAGAAGATGCGGAACCTCATCGAAATGGAACAGCCCACCGGCGCCGGTCACCAGCAGATAAGCCCACCAGTCATGGGCGACGATGTTCAGATGCGCTTTGGACCTCAACAGTTCACGCGCGGCACGATTGAAAACCATCGTATTGCCAGCGGCTATGTTCTGAACCAGAGCATTGGGAAAGCCGAAAGTGCGAGAGTAGAGTGGCGTCAGCCCCACGGCCACGCCCTCTTCATTGACCAGGGTCGTCCGGGTGGCGTACAGCGCCGGGACATCGACGGGCACCTGACGCAACCACGTCAAGGCTGCGCTCAATTTGTCGGCGGCCCATATATCGTCTTGGTCCGACCAGGCAAAGAAGTCAGCGTTGATTTCTTCCCGGCAGGTCACTGACATGAAGTTACTGGCAAACCCCGTTCCGGGACCTGAAAACAGCGTGACCTTCTGATCACCGAGACGCGCTTGAAAAGACTCAAGAATATCGCGTGTCGAGTCGATTGAACCGTCATCAGAAACAAACAGGCGCCACTGAGCATGATCCTGATGCTCGATGGAGGCCAATTGCTCACGGAGGAACCGTTCACCGTTGAAAGAGCACATCAATATCGCGACAGTCTCACGTCTTTCCGATACTTCGACAATGTCGGAGTCCAGGCTGGAGCTCGCGGAATCCGCTGACAAAGGGCTTGACACTGTATGCTCCACTGCAATTAAACACTGGCCGGGAAAGCTGAAAATCCAACTCAGCGTTTCTGCCGCACCTGCTCCATTCGTTCCCTTCACGAAGCGCGCGATTATAGAGAGTTTTTATCATCGTGGTTAGGCTTCGAGCAGCCCCACCCCGATGACACGCACCTCTCTGGCTCAGGACTTCCTCCCCACTGCCGCCGTGAGGCAGCAAACAAAGAAGAACAGAAACTTGTCCCTGAACCGACGGCGACATTGCCCGCCGTGCAGTGATAGCAACAACAGATCACGTCGCCGCAGCTTCAGCCAGCGCCTGACAAATGGCGCGTTACCTACCCCGATCAACAACGCGATAATCCCGACCTGACTGAACCACCAGCCCTCATGAATGGTTACATATCGCTGCAGCAACGATGAAAGCCCGGTATTGGCCCCCACCTGGTTACTCTCATGCTGGCGATAGAGCATGCTTGAGTGGGAATCGATGAACCATTCGAACCCATGACTACGGGCAAAGGCATAGCAGTACCAGTCATGCAGACTGACCTGCTGCAATTGCTCCCAATCATGAATGACCTGTTGACGCAGTGCCGCGGCAAGCTGAGGACTCAGGACGTAGGTACAACCGGGTCCCGCCGCCTCAAACAAAAAGTCCCAGGCCACTTGCGGCTGACTCTTGTCGAGCAGGATCGTTTGTCCGTCTGGCCAAAAAGCCGTGACATTGCTTGAGTAGGCATCAACCCTGCGCGAAGCGAGCGTCTGTGTTGCGCGCAACAGCTTGTCGGGGTGCCAGATATCATCTTGATCCGCAAACGCCACAGCATCGTAGCCCTGCAAATCAACATCTCGAATCAAACGAAAAAAATTGCGCGCCGCACCACCAAAACGCCCGGCAGGAGGCAAAAGAATCACGCGACTGTCGACCTCTCCGAGAGCTTTGCACCAGGCCTCGGTGCCGTCATCGGACAAATCAACGCTGATATGAATAGTGACATCGACGGACTGCTGACCGAGGATCGAGGCTACCTGCTCCTCGATCCACTGCATGCCATTGTAGGCAGCCAGCAAAACCGCAATCTTGGGATGTTTTACTGGCATGCCATTCCTGCTAGCAGCGATTGAACCCACCGATTGAAAGCGCGAGGCTTTCGAATCAGCGAGAAGGCGAGTCCAGCAGTTTTTGCAGGTACTGACCGTAACCGGTTTTCTTCAAGGCATTTGCCTGAGAACCCAGCTGCTCTGCTGTTATCCAGCCATTGTGGTAAGCAATTTCTTCGAGGCACGCTACTTTCAAGCCTTGACGCTGCTCGATGGTGTGAACGAAGTGACTGGCTTCCAACAAGGAGTCATGGGTACCGGTATCCAGCCACGCGAAGCCACGGCCGAGCATTTCGACATTCAGCGACTTCTTATTGAGGTAGGCGCTGTTCACATCTGTGATTTCCAGCTCGCCTCGCTCCGACGGCTTGATATTCTTGGCGATTTCCACGACCTCGTTATCGTAGAAATACAGACCGGTCACCGCGTAGTTGGATTTCGGCTTCAACGGCTTTTCTTCGATGCTCAGGGCACGGCCTGTCGCGTCGAACTCGACCACGCCAAAACGCTCCGGATCGGAGACGTGATAACCAAACACAGTGGCGCCACTCTTCTGCTCGTTGGCGGAGCGCAGATTGTCCGAGAAGTGCTGGCCGTAGAAGATGTTGTCACCCAGGATCAGGCAGCAAGGGTCCTTGCCGATGAACTCTTCACCGATGATGAACGCTTGTGCAAGTCCATCCGGGCTCGGCTGCTCGGCATAAGTCAGCTCGATACCGTAAAGGCTGCCATCACCCAGCAATTTGCGAAAGTTCGGCAGATCTTCCGGCGTGGAGATGATCAGGATCTCGCGCATGCCGGCAAGCATCAGTACCGAAAGCGGGTAGAAAATCATCGGTTTGTCGTAAATCGGCAGCATCTGCTTCGACACGCCGAGGGTCAGCGGATGCAGGCGAGTGCCCGAACCGCCGGCGAGGATGATGCCTTTACGATTATTGGTGGTCATTTGTTCAGAACTTCCCTAAGCATTCGAGTTACACCACTTTGCCAATCCGGCAAGTGTAGAGAAAAATTGTCGCGCAGCTTTTGTGTATTCAAGCGCGAGTTCAACGGACGACGTGCGGCAGTTGGATAAGCCGTTGCCTCAATGGGTTCAATTGCCTGTACGGCAAGCGACTCGCCATTGGCCTTGGCAAAATCCAGCACATGACAAGCATAGCCGTACCATGACACTTCCCCAGCGGCCGCCAGATGATACAAACCGGACAGCTCCGGGCGCTTGAGCGCTTGCTGCAGTGCCAGTGCGGTTATATCCGCAATCAGATCGGCACCTGTCGGCGCTCCTACCTGATCAACGATGACATTGAGCTTTTCGCGCTCTTTACCCAGACGCAGCATGGTCTTGGCGAAGTTGCCGCCACGAGCGCTGTAAACCCAACTGGTACGAAACAGCAAGTAACGGCAACCGGAGGCCTGGACGGCGCGCTCCCCTGCCAACTTGCTTTCGCCGTAGCGATTCAGCGGCTGCGGCTCGTCGCCTTCCAGCCAGGGCACTTGTCCCTGACCGTCAAACACGTAATCAGTCGAGTAGTGGACCAACCAGGCACCCACTTCACGAGCTTCGTCGGCGAGAACCTGGATAGCTTGCGCATTCACCAGATTAGCCTGATCTGGCTCGGACTCGGCAGTGTCGACGGCATTGTAAGCTGCCGCATTGACGATCACGTCAGGCTGGACCTTGCGGATTGTCTCGCGCAAGGCCGCCAGGTCGGTCAAGTCACCAGACAACCCGTCAACGCCATGCCGACCCAGTGCGATCAATTCGCCAAGCGGCCGGAGGGAGCGTTGCAACTCCCATCCCACCTGACCATCCTTTCCTAGAAGAAGGATCTTCATGCCTTGTTCGATCGATCCGCGTAGTTCTGATCGATCCACTGCTGGTAGCTGCCGCTCTTCACGTGCTCTACCCATTCGGTGTTGGTCAGATACCACTCGACGGTCTTGCGAATACCCGTTTCGAAGGTTTCTTCAGGCGTCCAGCCCAGCTCACGCTGGATCTTGCTGGCATCGATAGCGTAACGCTGATCATGGCCCGGGCGATCCTGGACATAGGTGATCAGACTGGCATGCGGGCGATGTGCAGAATCCGGACGCAGTTCGTCAAGCAGGGCGCAAAGTGTATGGACCACTTCGATGTTCTGCTTTTCGTTATGACCACCAATGTTGTAGGTCTCGCCGATAACACCCTCGGTCACGACCTTGTACAGCGCACGAGCATGGTCTTCTACATAAAGCCAGTCGCGAACCTGATTACCTTTGCCGTAAACCGGCAGCGGCTTGCCTTCCAGCGCATTGAGAATGATGAGCGGGATCAGTTTCTCGGGGAAGTGGCAAGGGCCGTAGTTGTTCGAGCAATTGGTGACCAGTGTTGGCAAACCATAGGTGCGAGCCCAGGCACGAACCAGGTGATCGGAACTGGCCTTGCTGGCCGAGTATGGCGAGCTTGGCTGGTAAGGCGTAGTCTCGGTGAACAGATCTTCCGGGCCTTCAAGATCACCATACACTTCGTCAGTGGAGATATGGTGGAAGCGGAAGTTGCTCTTGCGGGTATCGTCCAGCGCCGACCAATAGTGGCGTGCGGACTCGAGCAAAGTGTAAGTACCGATGATGTTGGTCTGAATGAACTCGGACGGGCCCGAGATCGAGCGATCAACATGGGACTCAGCGGCAAGATGCATGATCGCATCCGGCTGGTGCTCACGCAGAACACGATCAACCTGCTCGCGATCACAGATATCAACGCGTTCGAATGCGTAACGCTCGTCTTGACTAACCTCGGCCAGCGACTCCAGATTGCCGGCGTAAGTCAGTTTATCGACGTTAACGACAGAATCGGTGGTGTTGGCGATGATGTGACGGATGACTGCCGAGCCGATAAACCCGGCGCCGCCGGTTACTAGAATTTTCACGCGGAACCATACCCTTGAGCTGCGGACAGCGCCATCAACGAGCACTGTCTAATCCATGAATGCAGAAGCCACCAAACATGAGGCTTCCGTCAAAGTCAGTCTGAATCGACGCGCAATAAAGCATTGTCGAACAAGGGCTGCATTTTACAGCTTAACGAACGTTTTACTAATGGATATAAACAGGGAGAGGCGCAATTTCGACAGACGCCCTGCACCTGCCGCTTTCAGACAAGGCGTTTGCGCGCCGCTCTGGAGGAGCGCCCCAAAAACCAACCGAGCACTGGCCCCATCAACATACCAATCAGCAACGCCAAGACTACGATCAGTGAAACTGGCAACTGCGGCCCGCTCAAACCTAGAAACAATAACGATACCGATTGCTGGTTTTCGAGCACAAACGCTAGAACCACCAGGATCAGTAAAAGAATAAAAACGCCAAGAAATATGCGCTTAAGGTTACGCATGAGGAACCCCTTGAGAGATAGCGACTGTCAAACCCCCTCCTCCTCTTCCTCATTCACCCGATCACGCAACTCTTTGCCCGGCTTGAAATGCGGAACGAATTTACCGTCAAGACTGACGGATTGGCCGGTCTTCGGGTTACGACCGACGCGCGGCGCACGGTAGTGCAGGGAGAAACTGCCAAACCCACGGATCTCGATGCGATCACCGGTGGCAAGGCATTGGGACATTTGCTCAAGCATGGTCTTGATGGCCAGCTCCACATCCTTGGATGAGAGCAGCCCTTGATGGGTGACAATTCGTTCGATCAACTCCGACTTCGTCATATTTTTCCCTTCTTTTTCAAGCAGCTAGATCAGCGCTTGAAAGGTTTTAGCACGCCCGGAAGATTTTGAACAGCCCAGGGATTGACATATCTTCCACCGCGTCGAAACGCCCGTTTTCAGGGCATCACAGCAACAAACAGGGCACGGCATGCTTAACGACATATCACCAGCATGGTTCGCGTCAAGTAGCCCGCCGGATTGAAGCCAAAAGGAAACTCATCTTCATCCTTGGCATCATCCGATCGGGTGATCACCTTGTACCCCGCCCCCTTGCACTCTTTTGCCGCACGCTTCTGACATTTCTCCCAGCCAGAACCCAACCCAGAGCAGTCGACCTCTATACCACTGACACCACGCACAGCATGGGTCTTGGCACTGGTCGTACAGCCAGCCAGAACCAGTACAGCCATGAGGACAATAAACTTGTTCATCCACTTCCTTATGCCAGGCAACTGCCCGACGACTACACGCTTAAGACCAAGCTTAGTCGTGAATAGGCGATTGATCCGATTAAAGAAACAGACCACCCGGAAGCAAGATTGGTTTCACCAAACCCCTCGCACAAACCGTGAGCACTAAATCGCAGGCACAAAAAAGGGCGACCGAAGTCGCCCTTTTTTACGATCAAGCAGAACTTAGTTCTGCTTGGCCGCCATTGCTTGGCGCAGCAGGCCAGCCATGGTGGTGTCAGTAGCCTCACCTTCCGGAGCAGTTTTCAGGCTCTGGATAGCTTCTTTCTCTTCAGCATCGTCTTTCGATTTGATCGACAGCTGAATTACACGGCTCTTACGATCAACGCTGATGATCTTGGCTTCTACTTCCTGGCCTTCTTTCAGAACGTTGCGCGCGTCTTCAACGCGGTCACGGCTGATTTCGGAGGCTTTCAGAGTCGCTTCGATATCGTCGGCCAGAACGATGATGGCGCCTTTGGCGTCAACTTCTTTCACGGTACCAGTAACGATTGCGCCTTTGTCGTTAACCGAGACGTACTCGGAGAACGGATCGCTTTCCAGTTGCTTGATACCCAGGGAGATACGCTCGCGCTCTGGGTCAACCGACAGGATAACGGTGTCCAGCTCGTCGCCTTTCTTGAAACGACGAACAGCTTCTTCGCCAACTTCGTTCCAGGAGATGTCGGACAGGTGAACCAGACCGTCGATGCCGCCGTCCAGACCAATGAAGATACCGAAATCGGTGATCGACTTGATGGTGCCGGAGATTTTATCGCCCTTGTTGAACTGGCCAGAGAAATCTTCCCATGGGTTAGATTTGCACTGCTTGATGCCCAGGGAGATACGACGACGCTCTTCGTCGATGTCCAGAACCATAACTTCCACTTCGTCGCCGACTTGTACGACTTTCGAAGGGTGGATGTTCTTGTTGGTCCAGTCCATTTCCGAAACGTGTACCAGACCTTCAACGCCTTCTTCCAGCTCAGCGAAGCAGCCGTAGTCGGTCAGGTTGGTTACACGAGCGGTAACGCGAGTGCTTTCTGGGTAACGGGCTTTGATAGCAACCCATGGATCTTCGCCCAGTTGCTTCAGGCCCAGGGAAACACGGTTGCGTTCGCGATCGTATTTCAGAACCTTGACGTCGATTTCATCACCAACGTTGACGATCTCGGAAGGATGCTTGATGCGCTTCCAGGCCATGTCGGTGATGTGCAGCAGGCCGTCCACGCCACCCAGATCGACGAATGCGCCGTAATCGGTGAGGTTTTTGACGATACCTTTGACTTGCTGGCCTTCCTGCAGGGATTCCAGCAGAGCTTCACGCTCGGCGGAGTTCTCGGCTTCCAGGACGCTGCGACGGGAAACGACAACGTTGTTGCGCTTCTGGTCCAGCTTGATGACCTTGAATTCCAGCTCTTTGCCTTCCAGGTGCGTGGTGTCGCGCACTGGACGGACGTCAACCAGGGAACCTGGCAGGAACGCACGGATGCCGTTAACGTCGACAGTGAAGCCGCCTTTAACCTTACCGTTGATAACGCCCTTGACCACTTCCTCAGCTGCGAAGGCCGCTTCCAGAACGATCCAGCACTCAGCGCGCTTGGCTTTTTCACGGGACAGCTTGGTTTCACCGAAACCGTCTTCAACCGAGTCCAGAGCAACGTGAACTTCGTCACCGACATTGATAGTCAGATCGCCAGCGTCGTTGTAGAACTGCTCAAGCGGGATGAGTGCTTCAGACTTCAGGCCAGCGTGAACGGTTACCCAGCGAGCCTGGTAATCGATATCAACGATAACACCGGTGATGATGGAGCCTGCCTGAAGGTTCAGGGTTTTTAGGCTTTCTTCAAAGAGTTCCGCAAAGCTTTCGCTCATTTTAATTCCTGTAAATGAGGGCGAAGGATACGCCCATCTCCACACCCCAGACGGTGTGGGTTAGTTTCATTAAAAAGAAGCGCTGCAGGACTATGACTGGTCCCCTGCCGCCTTCTTGGTCACCCGGCGATATCGCGAATGGCGATCTCGCTCATGATGCGTTCAAGCACCTGATCGATGGACAACTCCGTGGAATCCAGCTGTATGGCGTCAGCCGCCGGCTTAAGCGGGGCTACCGCTCGCTGGGTGTCACGCTCGTCGCGTGCACGGATCTCATCTAGCAGACTCGACAGACTAACACCCTCGACTTTGCCCTTCAACTGCAAATATCGACGGCGCGCCCTCTCCTCGGCACTGGCGGTCAGGAAAATCTTCAGCGGCGCATCAGGAAAAACCACCGTGCCCATGTCGCGACCATCGGCCACCAGACCCGGCGCCTCCTGAAAAGCACGCTGGCGCTGCAGCAGTGCCTCGCGTACGGCCGGCAATGCCGCCACTTGCGAAGCGCCGGAACCGACGCTTTCGGTGCGAATGACATCGCTGACTTCGTCGCCTTCCAGAATGATCCGTTGCAACTGACCATCGGTCGCCGCAATGAACTGAACATCCAGATGAGCGGCGAGTTTCTTCAGCAGCTCTTCATTGGTCAGATCCACACCGTGGTTGTGCGCAGCAAATGCCAGCAAGCGGTACAACGCACCGGAATCCAGCAGGTTCCAGCCCAGACGCTTGGCCAGAATCCCGGCTACGGTGCCTTTGCCCGAGCCGCTTGGCCCATCAATGGTGATGACCGGTGCAATGTATTTCACGACTGAGCCTCTTGTGCCACACGAATACCGACCTGCCCGCACAGTGCGAGGAAGTTCGGGAACGACGTCGCGACGTTGGCGCAATCATGGATGCGGATCGGTGCAGTAGCGCGCAGCGACGCCACACTGAATGCCATCGCGATACGGTGATCGCCATGACCATGCACTTCGCCGCCGCCAATCTGGCCGCCGTCGATGATGATGCCGTCCGGAGTCGGCTGGCATTTGACGCCCAGCGCCAGCAAACCGTCTGCCATGACCTGAATGCGATCCGATTCCTTGACCCGCAGCTCTTCGGCGCCGGTCAGCACGGTGCGCCCTTCGGCACAGGCAGCGGCGACGAACAACACCGGGAATTCGTCGATGGCCAGTGGCACCAGCTCTTCCGGAATCTCGATACCTTTGAGTTTAGCTGCTCGCACGCGCAGGTCAGCCACCGGCTCGCCGCCGACTTCACGCTGGTTTTCCAGAGTGATGTCCGCGCCCATCAGGCGCAGGATGTCGATCACGCCAGTGCGGGTCGGGTTGATGCCGACGTGCTCAAGCACCAGCTCGGAACCTTCGGCGATCGAGGCCGCTACAAGGAAGAATGCCGACGACGAGATGTCGCCCGGCACTTCAATGTGGGTTGCAGCCAGCTTGCCGCCGGACTCGACCGAGGCCGTAGCGCCATCAACGCTCACCGGATAACCGAAACCACGCAGCATGCGCTCGGTGTGGTCGCGAGTCGGAGCCGGCTCGGTCACGGTGGTCTTGCCTTCAGCGTACAGACCGGCGAGCAGCAGGCAGGACTTCACCTGAGCACTGGCCATCGGCATGGTGTAAGTCAGGCCTTTGAGCTTGTGTCCGCCACGAATGGTCATCGGCGGACGACCTTCAGCAGCAGTTTCAATCACGGCGCCCATTTCGCGCAGTGGATTGGCCACGCGATTCATCGGACGCTTGGACAGCGAGGCGTCGCCAGTCAAAACGCTGTCGAAGTTCTGCGCCGCCAACAGGCCGGACAGCAGACGCATCGAGGTACCGGAGTTGCCCAGATAGATCGGGCCGGGCGCCGGCTTCAAGCCGTGCAGGCCGACACCGTGGATGGTCACGCGGCCGTGGTGCGGGCCTTCGATGACCACGCCCATGTCGCGGAATGCCTGCAAGGTCGCCAGGGCGTCTTCACCCTCAAGGAAGCCTTCGACTTCAGTGACGCCTTCGGCCAGCGAGCCGAGCATGATCGAGCGGTGGGAAATCGATTTGTCACCCGGTACGCGAATCCGACCGGACAGGCGGCCACCAGGTTGAGCCAGGAAGATCAGATCGTTGGAATTCATAGCGTCCACATAGGCCCTGCGGGCCAGGATTTTACTGAAATGCTCGCGGGCAACCCGGGCGCGAGTGAAAACGCCCAACAATTGGTGCCCATCCCCTGCATCGACCGCGTCGCGCAAGGCGTCGAGGTCGCTGCGAAATGTATCGAGTGTGCGCAGGACAGCCTCGCGGTTGGCGAGGAAGATGTCGTGCCACATCACCGGGTCGCTTCCGGCGATTCTTGTGAAATCGCGGAAACCGCCCGCAGCGTAACGGAAGATCTCAAGATTTTCATTGCGCTTGGCCAACGAATCGACCAGACCGAAGGCCAGCAGATGCGGCAGATGACTGGTCGCGGCCAGCACTTCATCGTGACGCTCGACCTGCATGTGCTCGACGTCGGCGCCCAATTCGCGCCACAGACGATCAACCACAACCAGCGCCGCCGGATCGGTTTGCTCAAGCGGCGTGAGAATCACTTTGTGGCGACGGAACAGTTCGGCATTGGAGGCTTCCACCCCGCTCTGCTCGGAACCGGCAATCGGATGACCCGGTACGAATCGCGGCGGCATAGCGCCAAACGCTTCGGTCGCCGCGCGCACCACATTGCCTTTGGCGCTGCCGACATCGGTCAGAATCGCCGAGCCCAGATCCATGTTCGCCAACCGCGCGAGCACTTTCTCCATGGCCAGAATCGGCACCGCCAACTGAATCACGTCAGCGCCCTGGCATGCGGTTGCCAAGTCATCTTCACAGCGATCCACAACGCCTAGCTCAACCGCCAACTTGCGCGACTGCGGGTCGAGATCGACCCCGACCACTTCGCGGCAGATACCGCTTTCACGCAAGCCTTTGGCAAACGAACCACCGATCAACCCCAGACCGACCACCACAAGGCGACCGATCATAGGTGCAGCAGATTGCAATGCAGTGACATCACCCACGAGCCAGAACCTTGCGCAGCGCTTCGAGGAAGCGGCTGTTTTCCGCCGGCAGACCGATGGTCACCCGCAGGTGGTTCGGCATGCCGTAGTTGGCTACCGGACGCACGATCACGCCTTCGCGCAGCAAGCCCTGGAACACCGGAGCCGCGACCTGACCGAGGTCGACGCAGATGAAATTGCCTTTGGATTCGATCCAGCTCAGCCCCAGCTCACGGAAGCCGGCCTGCAACTGCTGCATACCCGACTCATTGAGCTGACGGCTTTGCGCCAGATATTCCTCATCCTTCAGCGCTGCGCAGGCTGCCGCGAGGGCCAGACTGTTGACGTTGAACGGCTGGCGAACGCGGTTCAGCACGTCAGCCACAACCGCAGTCGACAGACCGTAGCCAACGCGCAATGCCGCCAGGCCATAGGCTTTGGAGAAGGTGCGCGAGACCAGCAGATTCGGGTAAGCGGCGAGGAAATCCAGACCGTCCGGCAGATCGCTGCCTTCGGCGTACTCGATGTAAGCCTCGTCCAGCACCACCAGCACATGCTCCGGAACGTCCTGCAGGAACTCGTCCAGCGCTTCAGCACCGAACCAGGTACCGGTCGGGTTGTTCGGGTTGGCGATAAACACCACGCGGGTGTTGGCATCGATGGCCGCGAGCATTGCAGGCAGGTCATGCCCCCAATCTTTCGCCGGCACCACTTTGGCTTGGGCGCCGACTGCCTGGGTGGCAATCGGGTACACAGCGAAAGCGTGCTCACTGAACACGGCATTCAGACCCGGCGCCAGATAGGCGCGCGCGACCAGTTCAAGAATGTCGTTGGAACCGTTGCCCAGCGTGACCTGATTCAGCTCGACGCGGCATTGCTCGGCCAGCAGGGATTTCAGCGCGAAACCGTTGCCGTCCGGGTAACGCGTCAACTCGGCCAGCTCTTCGCGGATCGCCGCCAAGGCTTTCGGACTGGCACCCAGCGGGTTTTCGTTGCTCGCCAGTTTGACGATTTTTGCCGGATCCAGGTCCAGCTCGCGCGCCAGTTCGTCCACAGGCTTGCCCGGAACGTACGGCGAAAGTTGTTGCACGCCCGGCTGTGCCAGAGCGAGGAAGTTGCCACTCATTTGCTACCGCCCCTTAGAGAACTGCTTTCGGGTAGGAACCCAGCACTTTGAGTGCTACTGCTTCCTGACTGATCTTTTCCAATACACCTTTGATCAACGGATCACGGTGATGGCCGACGAAGTCGATGAAGAACACGTAGGTCCATTTGCCACTGCGCGACGGACGGGTTTCGATACGGGTCAGGTCGATCCCGTTGTCGTGGAACGGCACCAGCAACTCATGGAGCGCGCCGGGCTTGTTGCTCATCGACACGATGATCGAAGTCTTGTCGTCGCCGGTCGGCGGCACTTCCTGGTTACCGATCATCAGGAAGCGCGTCGAGTTGTCGGGACGGTCTTCGATCTTCTCGGCCAGACGCGTCAGGCCATACAGCCCTGCCGCCATGTCGCCGGCAATCGCCGCCGAATTCCACTCGCCTTTAACCCGCTTGGCCGCTTCGGCGTTGCTCGACACCGCCACGCGCTCGACATTCGGGTAATGCGCGTCCAGCCACTTGCGGCACTGGGCCAGCGATTGCGCGTGGGAATAGATGCGGCTGATGCTGTCGGTCTTGGTATTTTCACCGACCAACAGGTGATGGTGAATGCGCAGCTCGACTTCGCCACAGATGACCATGTCGTGTTCGAGGAAGCTGTCCAGCGTGTGGTTGACCGCGCCTTCGGTGGAGTTTTCCACCGGCACCACGCCAAAATTCACCGCACCGGCCGCCACCTCACGAAACACTTCGTCGATCGCCGCCATCGGCTTGCTGATCACCGCGTGACCGAAGTGTTTCATCGCTGCGGCTTGGGTGAAGGTGCCTTCAGGACCGAGATAAGCCACTTTCAGTGGCTGCTCCAGCGCCAGGCACGACGACATGATTTCACGGAACAACCGCGCCATCTCTTCGT
Organism: Pseudomonas sp. Irchel 3H7; assembly: GCF_900187605.1. GTDB lineage: Bacteria > Pseudomonadota > Gammaproteobacteria > Pseudomonadales > Pseudomonadaceae > Aquipseudomonas. Next base: position 132,948 of record NZ_FYEA01000006.1, on the reverse strand, counting down.
TGCCCAGCGGCCCCTGATTGCGCTCCATCACCCGCTTGAGCACCTGAGCTTCGCGCTCAGGACGATAGAACACCGGCACTTCGCCTTCGGCCAGCGAGGCCATCTTTACTCGCGCGACTTCCTGGGCGCAACGCGCACGCTCACTGATCAGCTCCATGACTTTGGTGTCCAGAGCGTCAATGCGAACGCGCAGTGCCTTGAGTTCTTGCTCGGACATCAGCCGTGTTCCTTCTCGAATTCAGCCATGTACGCCACCAGCGCATTAACCGCGGTGATGTCGACGGCGTTGTAGATGGAGGCGCGCATGCCGCCCACGGAGCGGTGGCCCTTCAGATTGAGCAAGCCGCGCTCTTCGGCACCGACGAGGAACGGCTTGTCCAGACGATCATCGGCCAGACGGAACGGCACGTTCATCCACGAGCGATCCGACTTGTTGATCGGGTTGCTGTAGAGGCCGCTGGCGTCGATGAAGTCGTACAGCGTGCGCTGTTTGACGTCGTTGAGCTTGGCGATCGCTTCGACACCGCCCTGCTCTTTCAGCCACTGGAACACCAGGCCGGACAGGTACCAGGCCAGGGTCGGCGGGGTGTTGTACATCGAGCCGTTATCCGCTGCGACTTTGTAGTCGAGCATGGTCGGGCACAGCGCGCGCGCCTTGCCGAGCAGGTCTTCGCGGATGATGTTGACCACGATACCGCTCGGGCCGATGTTTTTCTGTGCGCCGGCGTAGATCATGCCGAAACGCGAGATATCGACCGGGCGCGAGAGGATGTCCGAAGACATGTCGGCTACCAACGGTACATCACCGACTTCAGGAATCCACTGGAATTCCAGACCACCGATGGTTTCGTTCGGCGCGTAGTGAACATAAGCGGCGTCTTTCGACAGCTTCCACTCGTTCTGGCCCGGGATAGCGAAATAGTCGTATGGCTTGGCGGTGGCGGCAACATTGACGTGGCCGTAGCGCGAAGCTTCTTCAATGGCTTTCTGCGACCAGATACCGGTGTCGATATAGTCGGCAGAACCGCCTTCAGGCAGCAGGTTCAGTGGGATCTGCGCGAATTGCTGGCTGGCGCCACCTTGCAGAAACAGCACTTTATAGTTCGACGGGATATTCAGCAGGTCACGCAAATCCTGCTCGGCCTGGGTGGCGATGGACACGAACTCATCGCTGCGATGGCTCATTTCCATGACCGACAGACCCTTGCCATGCCAATCAAGGAGTTCACCCTGGGCGCGCTGCAGGACAGCTTCAGGAAGCGCCGCAGGACCGGCGCAGAAGTTATAGGCTCGCTTGCTCACATCCAATCTCGCTCTGACTTGGTGATACACAAAAAATCTGTAAATCTGATAGGTCTACCTCTGTAGCAGCCTTCGGCAACTCCTACAGGGGAAATTCATACCGGACAAATAACAAGGGGGCGAATTCTCATCCGCCCCCTCGTTTGTCCGCTTATTCTTGCGGTTCTTCGTCTGCTGCGGCGTCGAGTTGCTGGTCTTCACCGGCATCGTCGTTTACGACAGTGCCTTCGAATTCCTCGCCCTCTTCACCCTCAAGCTCTTCACCCTCAACTTCCGAAGGCTCCTGAACCCGCTCCAGCCCGACCAGGGTTTCATCCTTGGCCAGCTTGATCAGCGTTACACCTTGAGTGTTACGACCCAGGCTCGACACTTCGTCGACACGGGTACGCACCAGGGTGCCCTGATCGGAGATCAGCATGATTTCTTCACCGTCCTGCACCTGAACTGCGCCGACCAGACGGCCGTTACGCTCGTTGCTGACCATCGCGATAACGCCCTGACCGCCACGTTTGTATTCAGGGAACTCGGTGATCGCCGTGCGCTTGCCGTAGCCGCGCTCGGAGGCGGTGAGGATTTCGCTGCCCTCTTCCGGAATCAACATGGAGATCAGCTTCTGCCCTTCCGGCAGACGCATGCCACGCACACCGCGGGCGGTACGGCCCATGGCGCGAACTTCGGATTCCTTGAAGCGCGTCACTTTGCCGCCGTCGGAGAACAGCATGATTTCCTGCTCGCCATCGGTGATGGCTGCGGAGATCAGGATGTCGCCTTCGTCCAGTTCCAGCGCGATCAGACCAACGCTGCGCTGACGGCTGAAGGCCACCAGCGGAGTCTTCTTCACGGTACCGTTGGCAGTCGACATGAAGATGAACGGCGCTTTCTTGCGATCGGCAGCCTTGATGCGAGCGCGACGCTCTTCATCGGTTTCGTTGCTGTTTTCGATCTCTTCTACATCAGCCTCGACGCCTTCGGCTTCTTCTTCATCAGCCTGACGCTTCATGGCTTCGAGATCGACCGGCAGCATGGTGGTGATGTACTCGCCTTCGCTCAATGGCAGAAGGTTGACCAGCGGACGACCACGGGCGGCGCGGGACGCTTCCGGAATCTCGTAGGTCTTGAGCCAGTACACCTTGCCCTTGCTGGAAAACAGCAGCAGCGTGGTGTGACTGTTGGCAACCAGCAGGTGAGCGATGTAGTCCTCATCCTTGACGCCGGTGGCCGATTTGCCTTTACCGCCACGACGCTGAGCCTGATACGCAGCCAGCGGCTGGGTCTTGGCGTAGCCACCGTGGGAGATGGTCACGACGCGTTCTTCTTCCGGGATCATGTCACCCAGGGTCAGATCAAGACGGGCATCGAGAATTTCGGTGCGACGCTGGTCGCCGTATTCGGCGCGGATCACTTCCAGCTCTTCGCGGATCACTTCCATCAGGCGCACGGCGCTGTTGAGGATGCGGATCAGCTCGCCGATCTGGTTAAGAATCTCTTGATACTCGGCCAGCAGTTTTTCGTGTTCCAGACCGGTCAGACGGTGCAGACGCAGTTCCAGAATGGCTTGCGCCTGTTCTGGCGACAGGAAGTACTTGCCTTCGCGCAGACCGTATTGCGGATCGAGGTTTTCCGGACGGCACGAATCGGCACCGGCACGTTCCACCATCGCCACCACTGCCGAGGATTCCCACGGCGTGCTGACCAGGGCTTCTTTTGCTTCCGACGGCGTCGGCGAAGCCTTGATCAGCGCGATAACCGGGTCGATGTTCGACAGGGCAACGGCCTGACCTTCGAGGATATGACCACGCTCGCGCGCCTTGCGCAGTTCGAACACGGTACGGCGGGTAACGACTTCGCGACGGTGACGGACGAAGGCTTCCAGCAGATCCTTGAGGTTCAGGATGCGTGGACGACCATCGATCAGCGCAACGATGTTGATGCCGAATACCGATTGCAGCTGGGTCTGGGCGTAGAGGTTGTTGAGGATCACCTCAGGCACTTCGCCGCGACGCAGTTCGATCACGACGCGCATACCGTCCTTGTCGGACTCGTCGCGCAGTTCAGTGATGCCTTCCAGCTTCTTCTCTTTGACCAGCTCGGCGATCTTCTCGATCAGACGCGCCTTGTTCAGCTGGTAAGGGAGTTCGGTGATGACGATCTGCTGACGGCCACCGACCTTGTCGATGTCTTCGATGATCGAGCGGGCGCGCATATAAATGCGCCCGCGACCGGTGCGGTAGGCTTCGATGATGCCGGCGCGACCATTGATGATCGCGGCGGTCGGGAAGTCCGGACCGGGGATGTACTGCATCAACTCGTCGACGGTCAGCTCAGGGTTGTCGATGAGTGCCAGGCAACCGTCGATGACTTCACCGAGGTTGTGTGGCGGAATGTTGGTCGCCATGCCCACGGCGATACCGCTGGAGCCGTTGACCAGCAGGTTGGGGATACGGGTCGGCATGACCGCCGGGATCATTTCGGTGCCGTCGTAGTTCGGCACCCAGTCCACGGTTTCTTTGTGCAGGTCAGCCAGCAGCTCGTGCGCCAGCTTGGTCATGCGCACTTCGGTGTATCGCATCGCCGCAGCGTTGTCGCCGTCGACCGAACCGAAGTTGCCCTGACCGTCTACCAGCAGGTAGCGCAGGGAGAAAGGCTGAGCCATACGAACGATGGTGTCGTACACGGCAGTGTCACCGTGCGGGTGATACTTACCGATCACGTCGCCGACAACACGGGCAGATTTCTTGTACGGCTTGTTGAAGTCGTTGCCCAGCTCGCTCATCGCGAACAGTACGCGACGGTGCACGGGCTTGAGGCCATCGCGCGCATCCGGCAGTGCACGGCCGACGATTACGCTCATCGCGTAGTCGAGGTAGGACTGTTTCAGCTCGTCTTCGATATTGACCGGGAGGATTTCTTTGGCCAGTTCGCCCATGAGAAGCCTGATTCCTTTTTCTGGTGAAACTTCGTCATATCCATGTGGGAGCAACGAAGCTCGCCGGGGCAGGCCGAGTGCCATGCGCCGACTTACGACAAATCAACATTGGATCGCGGATTTGCGCAGTAAAGACAGCTCCGTGGAGCTGCCTCGGAAAACGCCGGATGTTATCACAAAGGCCGCCACGCACCTATCCCCCAGATGCGCATGGAGCATAGTTAGTTGACCGGTGACAGGCTTAACGGGGACGAGAGAAGCTCAGAGCTTCTTTGAATGCAGATTTGAGGGCTGATTTGCGGATGTTTATTGACATTTAGGGGTACAAACACCTGTAGGAGCTGCCGAAGGCTGCGATCTTTTGATCCTGCCCTCCAAAAAGCAAGATCAAAAGATCGCAGCCTTCGGCAGCTCCTACATTGAGTATCACCGCATTAATGCAGGCGTTTGCGGCACATCAACTGGGCCATTTTCGCGGTGTCCGGGCGTTCGACGATGCCTTTTTCGGTGACGATCGCGTCGATGAGATCCGCCGGCGTCACGTCAAACACCGGATTGAACGCTTCAACGTCCGCACCGACACGCTTGCCACCGACTTCCAGCAACTCGGCGCCGTCACGCTCCTCGATCGGAATGTCGTCACCGCTGGCCAGATTCATGTCGATGGTGGAACTCGGTGCCACGACCATGAAGCGCACACCGTGGTGCATGGCGTTGACCGCCAGTTGATAGGTGCCGATCTTGTTCGCCACATCACCATTGGCGGTGATTCGGTCAGCACCGACGATCACCCAGGTCACGCCCTTGGTTTTCATGATGTGTGCAGCGGCGGAGTCGGCATTCAACGTAACCGGGATGCCTTCGTTGGCCAGTTCCCACGCAGTCAAACGCGAGCCTTGCAACCATGGGCGGGTCTCGTCCGCATAGACGCGCTCGACCATGCCTTCAATGAAGGCTGCACGAATCACCCCTAACGCCGTACCGAAACCACCGGTGGCCAGCGCGCCAGTATTGCAATGAGTCAGAATCGCCTGGGCATTGCCCTGATGCTTGCGGATCAGATCAACGCCCAACTGGGCCATGGTCAGGTTGGCTTCGCGGTCGCTTTCGTGAATGGCGATGGCTTCGGCTTCCAGCGCGGCCAGCGGATCGGCGTTCTCTTTCAAGCGATCAAGGCGATCGTGCATGCGACCCAAGGCCCAAAACAGGTTAACCGCTGTCGGACGGGAATCGGCCAGCAAGGCAAAGTCCTCTTCCAGCGCCACGTACCAATCGCCACCTTCGGCGATCCGCGCACGGGCCGCGAGGACGATGCCATACGCGGCACTGATGCCAATGGCCGGCGCGCCACGTACCACCATCGAGCGAATCGCCTCGGCCACGCCGGCGGCGCTGGTGTAGGCAATCCAGGTTTCTTCGAACGGCAAAATACGCTGATCCAGCAGGTGCAGCGCGCCGTCACGCCAATCGATGGCCTTCACTTTTTCCGCAGCCAACAGTCGATCGCGCATCCTACACCCCGCACTCATGAACAAAAGCCGCCGATTATAGCGATCCCCCCGCGAAGACGCTCGGGTATACTTCGCCATCCTTTACAAAAGCACTGGAACCGACCCTCGATGCCGAAACCTGCCATTGCGCTCGACTTATTATTGCTGCCGACCTGGCTGGTACCCGTCGAACCTGCAGGCGTTGTGCTCAAGGAGCACGGCCTGGGCATCCGCGACGGTCGCATCGTGTTTATCGGCCCGCGCGCCGAAGCATTGAAGTGTAACGCCACTGAAGTCCGCGAACTGCCGGACGTGCTGCTCGCCCCCGGTCTGATCAACGCCCACGGCCATGCGGCGATGACGCTGTTCCGTGGCCTGGCCGATGATCTGCCGCTGATGACCTGGCTGGAAAACCATATCTGGCCGGCCGAGGCCAAGTGGGTCGATGAAGATTTCGTTCGTGATGGCACCGACCTGGCCATCGCCGAGCAGATCAAGGGCGGCATCACCTGCTTCTCGGACATGTATTTCTTTCCAAAAGTCGCCAGCGAGCGCGTGCACAACAGCGGCATTCGCGCGCAGATCGCCATTCCGATCCTTGATTTCCCGATCCCGGGCGCCAGCAGTGCCGATGAAGCCATTCGTCAGGGCGTCGAATTGTTTGGCGACTTGAAGCATCACGAACGCATCAAGATCACCTTCGGCCCTCATGCACCGTACACCGTCGGCGACGAGAATCTCGAGAAAATCCGCGTGATTGCCGAGGAGCTGGACGCATCGATCCACATGCACGTGCATGAAACCGCGTTCGAAGTCCAACAAGCGCTGGAGCAGCGTGGCGAACGCCCGCTCGCTCGCCTCGGTCGTCTGGGCCTGCTCGGCCCGCGCTTCCAGGCCGTGCACATGACCCAGATCAGCGATGACGACTTGGCGTTGCTGGTAGAAAGCAACACCAGCGTCATTCATTGCCCGGAATCGAACCTGAAACTCGCCAGCGGTTTCTGCCCGGTCGAGCGTTTGTGGCAGGCTGGGGTGAATGTCGCGGTCGGCACCGATGGCGCCGCCAGTAATAATGATCTCGATCTGCTCGGCGAAACCCGCACTGCCGCCCTGCTGGCCAAAGCCGTTGCCGGCTCGGCCACGGCGCTGGACGCTCATCGGGCACTGCGCATGGCCACCCTGAATGGTGCGCGCGCACTGGGGATCGAGACGCAAGTTGGCTCGCTGGAAATCGGCAAAGCCGCCGACATCGTCGCTTTCGACCTGTCCGGCCTGGCCCAGCAACCGGTGTATGACCCGGTATCGCAGCTTATATACGCCACCGGCCGCGATTGCGTGAAACACCTGTGGGTCGCCGGCAAACAACTGCTCGACGACCGACGCCTGACGCGCATGGACGAAGCGCAACTGGGCGCCACCGCCCGTACCTGGGGCCAGCGCATCAGCGGCCACACCGAATCGTAAACACCCCGGCGCCCACGCCGGGGCTACAGCCCTTTTAAAGTTTTAGAGGAATTGAACATGAGCAACGTCGACCACGCCGAAATCGCCAAATTCGAAGCCCTGGCCCATCGCTGGTGGGACCGCGAAAGCGAATTCAAACCGCTGCACGACATCAACCCTTTGCGGGTCAACTGGATTGACGAGCGGGTCAATCTGGCCGGCAAGAAAGTCCTCGACGTCGGTTGCGGCGGCGGCATCCTCAGCGAAGCCATGGCGCAACGCGGTGCCACCGTGATGGGTATCGACATGGGCGAGGCGCCACTGGCGGTCGCGCAACTGCATCAACTGGAATCCGGCGTCAGCGTCGAATACCGCCAGATCACCGCCGAAGCCCTGGCCGAAGAAATGCCTGAGCAGTTCGACGTGGTGACCTGCCTGGAAATGCTCGAGCACGTACCGGATCCATCGTCGGTCATTCGTGCTTGCTTCCGCATGGTCAAACCGGGTGGCCAGGTGTTCTTCTCGACCATCAACCGCAACCCGAAGGCATACCTGTTCGCCATTATCGGCGCTGAATACATCATGAAGCTGCTGCCGCGCGGCACCCACGACTTCAAGAAATTCATCCGCCCTTCCGAGCTCGGCGCGTGGAGCCGCATGGCCGGCCTGACCGTCAAGGACATCATCGGCTTGACCTACAACCCGCTGACCAAGCACTACAAGCTGGCCAACGACGTTGACGTCAACTACATGATCCAGACCCTGCGCGAGGAATAAGCCGATGGCCATCAGAGCAGTTCTCTTCGACATGGACGGCACCCTGCTCGACACGGCGCCGGACTTCATCGCCATCTGCCAGGCAATGCGCGCGGATCGTGGTTTGCCGCCGATGAACGACAAGCACATCCGCGACGAGATCTCCGGTGGCGCTAAAGCCATGGTTGCGGTGACGTTTTCGATGGACCCGGAATCACCGGGCTTCGAAGAACTGCGCCTGGAGTTCCTTGAGCGCTATCTGGTTGGCTGCGCCGTGCACAGCAAACTGTTCGACGGCATGGGCGAACTGTTAGCTGATATCGAAAAGGCCAAGCTGATCTGGGGCGTGGTCACCAACAAACCGTTGCGCTTTGCCGAGCCGATCATGCAACAGTTGGGACTGGCCGAGCGTTCGGCGCTGCTGATCTGCCCGGATCACGTGAAAAACAGCAAGCCGGATCCGGAACCGTTGATCCTTGCGTGCAAGATGCTTGATCTGGATCCGTCGACGGTTCTGTTTGTAGGCGATGATCTGCGCGATATCGAATCGGGGCGCGATGCCGGGACGAAAACCGCTGCGGTGACGTTTGGCTATATCCACCCGGACGATAATCCGCGTCATTGGGGCGCGGATGTGGTGGTGGATCATCCGTCGGAATTGCGCAAGGTACTCGATAGCGCGCTTTGCAGCTGCTGAGACCTGACGCAGAGCGTCATTGGCTGCATTCCCACGCGGAGCGTGGGGAACGATCTGACTCCATGATGAGGTTTTTATGTTTGATTATTCCGCTCGCCCCGAATTACTCAAGGATCGGGTCATTCTGGTCACCGGTGCCGGTCGGGGCATTGGCGCGGCTGCGGCGAAAACCTACGCTGCCCACGGCGCCACCGTATTGCTGCTGGGCAAGACCGAAGCGAACCTGACGCAGGTCTATGACGAAATCGAAGCGGCAGGCCACCCTCAGCCGGCGGTGATTCCGTTCAACCTCGAAACCGCCCTGCCCCATCAATACGATGAGCTGGCCGCGATGATCGAGGCCGAATTCGGCCACCTCGACGGCTTGCTGCACAACGCTTCGATCATCGGCCCACGCACACCGATCGAGCAGTTGTCCGGCGAAAACTTCATGCGCGTCATGCAGGTCAACGTCAACGCCATGTTCATGCTGACCAGCACCCTGCTGCCGTTGCTCAAGCTGTCGCAGGATGCCTCGGTAGTGTTCACCTCCAGCAGTGTCGGGCGTAAGGGCCGGGCGTACTGGGGCGCCTATGGCGTGTCGAAGTTCGCCACCGAAGGCCTGATGCAAACCCTGGCCGATGAAGTCGATGGTGTGGCGCCAGTGCGTTCCAACAGCATCAACCCGGGCGGTACGCGCACCAGTATGCGCGCGCAAGCTTATCCGGGAGAAAATCCGCTGAACAATCCGACGCCGGAAGAAATCATGCCGGTGTACCTGTACCTGATGGGCCCGGACAGTACCGGCATCAACGGCCAGGCATTCAACGCGCAATAACTGCCATACGTCGCATTTGTTGCCGCGGCAGATTCCTGTCGCGGCATGCATTTGCCGCTGGCGACCGTCACATTTCAGTCAAATTTCCAGCGCACACCTCGCACCCAGATATCCAAACCATTGATTCCAAACGGTTTAAATAAAACCGAACCGAATGGCACGACTTTCGCTCTAATTCTCCTCAAAGCAAGCCACGTGAAGGCAATGGGGCGAGGCCGATTTCGATAGCTGACTAATCGTCATCCGGCAGACTAAACTTACGCCAAACGTCCTACGGGACTGATGGATCAGTATGACGCGCAGCCCATAGCCGCTCTCACCCAGCCTGTAAGACAGACTTACTGCTAAGGGTTCACGCCATATGAAATCACCCTCCCAGACCAATGCAATTGACTTTGACAGTGCCAAATTGCAACGCCTGGGCTTTGGTCAATTGCCTCCCTTGTTGGAGCGACCGGCCAGTCTGGCGCAATTGCGCCAGCAAATGAGCCTGCAACTGCAAACCAGCCTCGAACCGCAACGCATCCTCGGTCTGTTTTTCCGCGAAGTTCAGCGCCTCGTGCCATTGGACGCGCTGAGTTACGTGCACCAAGGCAGCGATTTGCGCCTGGAGTTCGGCAGCCGCGGCCATCACTCGGTCAGCTACAGCCTGAGCCACGAAGGCGAGCACATGGGCGAACTGGTGTTCCGCCGCAATCAGCGCTTCAACGACAAGGAACAAGGCCAGCTGGAGTCGCTGCTGTCATCCTTGCTGTACCCGATGCGCAACGCCCTGCTTTACCGTGAGGCGACCCAGAGCGCTCTGCGCGATCCGCTGACCGGCGCCGGCAACCGCATCGCCATGGAGCAGACCCTGCAACGGGAAATCGAAATGTCCCGTCGCCACCTGCAACCGTTGTCGCTGTTGATGCTCGATATCGACCACTTCAAACGGGTCAATGACAGCCATGGTCACAGTGCCGGCGATGACGTGCTTAAAGCCATCGCCGCGACGATCAAGGCACAATTGCGCAACGTCGACATGGTGTTCCGTTACGGCGGGGAAGAGTTTCTGATTCTGCTGTCCAACACCAGCCGCGAAGCGGCGGCAATGGTCGGCGAACGGCTGCGTTATGCGACACAGGCGGCTGAGTACTACGCCGATGGGCAGTTGATCGAGCTGACCGTGAGCCTGGGATGCTCGACGTTACTGCCCGGCGAATCGGCCGACAGCTTGCTGCGCCGCGCTGACAGTGCGCTGTACGTGGCCAAGCGTGAAGGGCGTAATCGCTTGGCCATGGCGGGCTGAGCTGTTCAACCCACACAAAACAGTGTGGGAGCGAGCCTGCTCGCGAAAGCGGTGATTCAGTCAAAGCAATGCTGACTGACATGACCCCTTCGCGAGCAGGCTCGCTCCCACATTGGTATTGCGTGAGACTTGAATCAGCTCTCGACTACCGCCCTGCGCTCTCGATTGACCAACAAGCGCTCCGACGTCTCCAGTTGCATGCAGCGCTCCAGAAACAGATACATGTAGTCATAGCTCTTGCACACCGCCTGACGCAGTTCGGCCTGCAAGGCCTTGCTCGGGTTCATCCCCGCGAGCGTGCAGATGATTTCCAGCGCCTCCCAGGGATGAGCATCGTCGTACTGGGCATGCATCTTCAACCACTTCATCGCCCGCTTGCGATCCTCTTCGGGAAACGCTGCGGCATACACGCCGGTGGAGCAGACCAGCGCCGACCACTCCCCGGTCGCGCCTTCAATGGCATAGTTGGTGGCGGCGATGGCCACGATCAGCGAATCGGCAGAACTGGTGTGCCAGCACCAATGACTCAAGGCATGCAACTCAGGCGGCACCTGTTGAGCCTGAAGGTCTTCCAGACTGACGCCATGTGCCCGGCTCCAATGCACCCAGTAATCGGCGTGATTGAGTTCAACGCGGATATTGCGCATCAACCAGCGCCGCGCCATGTCTTCACCCGGATGCCGGGCAAATTTGGTTTTGGTGAGGTTCTGCGCCATGTACAACGCAAACTGCTCAACCACCGGCCAGCCCCCGATCAGGTACTGACGCATGGTTCTGGCGCTGAGCTTGTTATCACGCATGCGCAGGTAAAGTTCATGTTCGACAACCCGGCGCTTGCTCTCGCTGCAATCCTCAATGAGCTGTTGCGCCCAGGCAGGATAACTTGCAGCTTCCATGAGTGGTCCGGTTCGGTTGAATGTGTCGATCACTGTTCGGCTCCTTTTGATTTGTGATTGTAAGGATCGGCGAGAGACTTCAACGGAACGTGCCAGGCGCTTTGAATAACAGCGGTTGCGGTCTGGCGGGCCGACTTTGCAAACTGTCACAGGTAAACAACTGTGGGCGTTCTATAACATAACCCTGAGCGTAATCCACACCAATTTCGAGCAATGCCTGCTCGATCTGAGTTGTTTCAACAAACTCGGCAATTGTCTGCTTACCCATGACATGCCCGATGTGATTGATCACTTCGACCATTGCGCGGTTAATCGGGTCGTCCAGCATATCCTTTACGAAACTCCCGTCGATCTTCAGGAAGTCTACAGGCAAATGTTTCAGATAAGCGAATGAAGACATTCCGGCACAAAAGTCATCTAATGAAAAATAGCAACCTAAGCCTTTGAGTTCATTAATAAATCTTATTGCGCTGCCCAGATTTGCAATTGCACTGGTTTCTGTAATTTCAAAACAAATCATTTCAGGCGGTATTGCGTAGTTAACAAACTGCTCTCGCAGAAAGTGCAAAAACGCGTCATCTCCTATAGTAATGCCTGACAGATTAATCGCACACATTGCTAAAGGCTCTTGATGTTCTTGTGCAATACATTGAGCAATAACCTTGAATACGTTCTGAACTACCCAGCGATCCAGTTGACTCATCAAACCATAACGCTCGGCAGCGGGAATGAAACTGTCCGGCAGAATCATCCGCCCGGCTTCATCATGCAGACGCAGCAGAATCTCGATGTGCCCACCCTTGTTGTCACCCGGCTTGAGCGGGGCGATTTCCTGGGCGTACAGACAAAAGCGGTTTTCTTCCAGTGCCATGTGCAGCCGTTGCACCCAAGCCATTTCGCCAAAGCGCAGCGACAGCTCGGAATCGTCGGCGTGGTAGACCTGCACCCGGTTGCGGCCCTTTTCCTTGGCCATGTAACAGGCCATATCGGCCGCGCGCAGTGAGGCTTCGAGGGTCGTCGGGGTCTGCGCGATATGCACCAGACCAATGCTCACCGTGGTCAGGAACGGCCGCCCTTTCCAGACAAAATGCAGGTTCTGCACAGTCTGGCGTAGCGCCTCGGCGATTTTCTCGGCCGCGTCTGGCGCGCAGTTCTCCAGCAGAATGCCGAACTCATCACCGCCCAGGCGCGCCAGCGTGTCGCCTTCGCGCAGCCCCGATTGCAACAGCGTACAAATGTGCCTTAACAGTTCATCGCCGGCGGCGTGACCACAGGTATCGTTGACCAGTTTGAATTGATCGAGGTCGAGGAACATCAGCGCATGCCGCCCGGAATGCCGCGTGAGCTTATGCAGTGCCTGCTCCAGCCGATATTCGAACTCGCGACGGTTGGCCAACCCGGTCAGCGCATCATGGGTCGCCTGCCACGACAGGTTGGCGATGTATTGCCGCTCCTGAGTCATGTCGTGCAGCACCAGCACCGTGCCGCTGACCTTGCCGGCATTGCGGATCGGTGCGCCGACCAGCGTCACTGACAACGTCGTGCCATCCAAGCGCTGGATCAGTTTCGAATGCTCGCTGCCGCCACTGAGCTGGCCACTGAGAATATGCTCGATCAGGGTCAGCCCCTCGGCCTGGGCGTTGTCGTCGAGCAAATTGAACAACGCTGCCAGCGGCAATCCCGCCGCCTGCTCGGCCTTCCAGTGGGTCATGGCTTCGGCGGCCGGGTTCATGTAATCGATGGCACCACTGACATCGGTGGTGATGACGCCATCACCGATCGAATGCAAGGTGACGTGCGCCCGATCCTTCTCAAGTTGCAGCGCCTCGGCAAAGGCGTGACGCTGCTTGAGCAGTTTGTGCGTGCGCCACAGGGCCAGCACGATCAGCCCCAGTGCCGTGGCCAGATTGGTTAACAGCAGCAGCCGCAGAATCATCCGCGAGCCTTCGCCCAAGGCATCGCTGAAAGCTTTCGCCGCCGGAGTCACGGCATCGTTGATGGCGAAAATCCGCGCCTTCCAGCGCTGGATATCGGCGCTGCTGGCCGTGCTATCTGAAATGCTGCGGTGCATCTCCTGCGCCACGTCATCCAGTTCGACCAGATAGGCATCGCCGACCGTCCAGCGGTCAATGGCAGTTTCCAGATAACTGAAATGACGGAAGTTGAGGTACAGCCAGATCAGGCTGGAGACGTCGTCCGGGTGGTTGCCACCCTTGAGAATACCTTCGCGTGCCGCGGCCAGATCCGGCGGTTGATGATCCAGCGCCAGACGCAACTGATGCCCGCCTTGCGGCACGGCAATCGCGTTGCGGTATTTGAGGAAGATCGCCTCGTCACGGCTGTCGGCGTATAGATTGAGGTAATAGATCGCGTCTTTCTGGCCCTTGGACCAGAGACTTTCGCCAGCGACATAACCGCGAACGGCCGAGAGCACGTAAAGACTCACGCCACCCAGTAACGCTTGAAACAACACGACGGCAATAAATGGCCAGACGATGCCCAACAACCGTGGCGTTCCGAGAGTCCGCTTTTGCTTCATGAGATCCCTTGCGCAAGCACTGCCAGATGAACACCGGAAAATCCCGCTCCTGACAGCTCAGCCTAGGCTAGTTTTCGACAAGTCAAAGGGACAGCTCTGCCGTCCTCTAGGCCGATTGTGCAAATGGCTGTGCTGCTTGCGCGTTCCGGTTGAATTTACTCAATGCAATTCAAGCACTAAGCACAGAAACCGGAACGAAACTCAAGGGCGCTGGATCTGCTGCAGGTGACCATAGAGCTTGGCATACAGACCGCCATCGGCGATCAGCTGCTGGTGATCGCCGTCTTCAGCGACCTGACCACCATCGAACACCAGCACGCGATCAGCCTGTTTCACCGCCGACAGTCGGTGGGCAATGATCAGCGTGGTGCGGCCATTGAGGAAGCGCGCCATGGCCTGATGGAGGTTGTACTCGGTGGCGGCGTCGAGGGCAGACGTGGCTTCGTCGAGGATGACTACTTTCGGCTCGGCGAGGATCATCCGCGCGATGGCCAGCCGTTGGCGCTGCCCGCCCGACAGACGCACGCCGGAGCGACCGACAATACTGTCGAGGCCATTGGGCAAAGCGCGGATGGTCGCGTCCAGCTGAGCGATTTCCAGCGCCTGCCAGCAGGCTTCGTCACTGCGGGTGCGGCCCATGGTCAGGTTGGCGCGCACGGTGTCGTTGAACAGCGCCGGGTGCTGTAACACCACCGCGACATTTTCGCGAACCGTTTCCAGGCCGATGTCCTGCTGGGTCGAACCGCCGAACCGGATGGTGCCGGCCAGCGGTGTATAAAGCCCGAGCAACAACTGCACGAGGGTACTTTTACCGCCGCCACTGGCACCGACAATCGCGACTTTCTCACCGGGAGCAATCGACAGATTCAACTGATCCAGCACCAGCTCATCGCCGTAGCCGAAGCTCAGGCCTTGCACCTGAATGCCGACGGTGTCGCGGCCCTTGAACGGATCGACGCCACCGGGATATTGCGGCTCATCGGCGCGCGCCAACAACTCGTTGATCCGCGCCAGCGCCCCGCCCGCCGCGTAATAGGCGTATTGCAGATTGAGCAGTTGTTCGACCGGGCCGATCATGAACCACAGGTAACTGAACACCGCGAGCATCTGGCCGATCGACAGGTCGGAAAACAACACCGTGAGCATCGCTGCCGCGCGGAAAATGTCGATACCGAACTGAAAGAGCAAACCACTGGCGCGGTTGGAAGCGTCGGTTTTCCACTGCGAATTGACCGCGTAGTTGCGCACCTCCTGCGCGCGCAGGCCGAGCCGACCGAGAAAGAAGCCCTGGCGGTTACCGGCACGGATTTCCTGAATCGCATCGAGGGTTTCACTCAACGCCTGGGTGAAGCGCGAGGTGCTGTCGTTCTCGAGTTTCTTCAGGTGTTTGACGCGTTTGCCCAACTGCACCGTGGCGTAGATCACCAACGGATTGAACAACAGAATCAACAGCGCCAGTTTCCAGTGCATCCACATCAGGATGCTCGCGGTGCCGACCAGCGTCAGCATCGCCACCAGAAAGCGGCTGAGGGTTTCGCCAACGAATTTGTCGAGGGTGTCCAGGTCGGTGACCAGGTGCGTGGTCACGGTGCCGCTGCCGAGGCTTTCGTATTCGCCGAGGGAAATCCGTTTCAGGCGTTCGATCAGGCGCACGCGAATGCGATAAACGATGTCTTTGGCCAGCCGTGCGAACAGCCGCGACTGCAACACGCCGAAGCACAGCGAGCCGCAACGCAGGGTCAGCGTCACTACCAGCATCAAGCCGATGTAACCCGCCGCTTGCTGCCACATACCGGGCAGCACGTGATTCATGACTTTCAGCGCAGCGTCGCCATGGCCGAGCAGCACTTCGTCCACCAGCAGCGGCAGCAGCAACGGAATCGGCACGCTGCACAGCGTCGCCAGCACGGCGACACCGTTAGCGATCCACAGGGATTTTTTGTGCCTCAATGCCAGTCGCCGGACTTCTGCCCAGCTCAGCCGGTCGACACGCTTTACGGCTGGCGTGTCATCGGCCCGATCAGACACAGGCCGCGCGTTCCAGCCAGCGGCCGAGCAATGGCGACAGCTCGCTGAGCGGTTGATAGCCGTTGGTCAGCAGCGCCAGTTGACCGTTGCGCTCGGCGAGCAGGGTCGGGAAACCGGCGATGCCCAGATCCTGCACCCAACTGAAATCGGCCTGAGTCGCTTTGTGCTGGTCGGCATGATCGAACAAGGCAGCGAATTCGATACGCGGTACACCGGCCTTTTCTGCCAGCTCGACCAGCACGCTGGCCTGGGTAACGTCGCGACCTTCAGCATAAAACGCCTGCTGGATCAGTCCGACCAATCTCCACGCGCAATCCGGCGCCAGACTGCGCGCAGTAACGATCGCCCGGCAGGCAGGCTCAGTGTCGTAGACAAAACCGTCGGGCAACGCACCGTCAAACTTGAACGGCTGGCCGGTGGCTTCAGTGACCGCTTGCCAATGCTCGATAATGTAGCGACGCGTGGTCGGCTCCAGCGCCGAGCCACTGCCGGTGCGCAAACCGCCAACCACCAGATGCAACTCCACACCGGCTGCTTGCGCCTGCTCGACCAATGCCTTGGCCACCGGAGCAAACCCCCAGCACCACGAACACATCGGATCCATCACATAGAGCAGGCGCGCAGACATGGTTAAGCCTCGGTGGATGCTTGCTTGTAGTTGTAGCCGATCGGGTGCGGCTGGTTGCGCGCCTTGGCCAGTTCGATCTGTTTCTGCCGATCGATCGCGCTGCGGCGAGTTTTCTCGCTGAGTTTGTCCCAGCAATGTGGGCAGCTGATACCGGCCACATAGTGCTCGGACGCACGATCTTCAACACTGACCGGCGTGCGGCAGGCATGACATTGATCGTAGTCGCCTTCGCTGAGGTCGTGACGCACGGTCACGCGGTTGTCGAACACAAAGCAGTCGCCCTGCCACTTGGTTTCTTCCTGCGGCACCTCTTCAAGGTACTTCAGGATGCCACCCTTGAGGTGGTAAACCTCTTCGTAGCCTTCGCCGAGCATGTAGCTCGAGGCTTTCTCGCAGCGAATGCCACCGGTGCAGAACATCGCAACTTTCTTGTGCACGGCCGGGTTGAAGTGTTCTTTGATGTAGTCGGGAAATTCGCGAAAACTGGTGGTTTTCGGATCGATGGCGCCTTCAAAGGTGCCGATCGACACTTCGTAATCGTTACGTGTATCGATCAACAGCACTTCCGGGTCGCTGATCAACGCGTTCCAGTCTTGCGGATCAACGTAGGTGCCGACCTTCTTGTTCGGGTCGACGCCTTCGACACCGAGGGTGACGATCTCTTTCTTCAGTTTGACCTTGGTGCGATAGAACGGCTGCTCGTCGCAGTACGACTCTTTGTGATCAATGTCGATCATGCGTGGGTCGTTCTTCAGCCAGGCGAGCAGGCCGTCGATGCCTTCGCGGCTGCCGGAGACCGTGCCGTTGATACCTTCTTCGGCGATCAGCAGCGTGCCTTTGATCTGGTTGTCGACCATCGCTTGCAGCAGGGGCTCGCGCAGGTTGACGTAATCTTCGAGGGTGACGAACTTATACAGTGCCGCCACGACAATCGGTTGTGTCATGGGTATTTCTCCAGGTGGCTACCCTCGCAAAGGGTGAACCGGATTCAAAAAAAAACGCGCCGGGTGAGCGGCGCGTTGCGGATTCTAGCAAAAAACCGAAGCTTAATGCTTGCTGCCGCCAGCACAGGTCGGCGATGCCGGAGCGGCGCCGATCTCTGCCCATTCCTGCGGGGTGTAGGTGTGCAGCGCCAACGCATGGAACTCGCCCATCAGCTCGCCAAGCGTGCCGTAGACTTTCTGGTGGCGCTTGACCCGGTTCAGGCCGTCGAACTGCGCGCTGACCACCACGGCCTTGAAGTGCGTCTGTAACCCGCGACTGTGCATGTGGCTTTCATCCAGCACTTGCAGGTGCTCAGGCTGAAGCAGGGCCAGCGTCGATTCGATGCGTTGTTGCATGGTCATCACGAACTCCGCTTACTTCTTCTTGGCCGCAGGCGCTGCCGGGGTCAGCTCTTTGGTCATGTCGTCGAGCAGCTTGTTGACGACCGGTACGGCGCTTTCCAGTTTGGCCTGGGTCATCTGGGCCGATTGCTGAGTCAGCTGCGGCATTTTTTCCAGGACTTTCTTGCCCAGTGGCGACTGGTAGAACGCGACCAGGTCTTTCAGCTCGGATTCGCTGAAGTTGCTGGTGTAGAGCTTGACCATGTCAGGCTTGAGCTTGTTCCAGCCGATGGCCTGGTCGAGCGCGGCGTTGGCCTTGGCCTGGTAGGTTTCCAGTACGGCTTTCTTGGCTTCCGGGGCTTTGGTCTGTTCGAAACGCTGAGCGAACATTTGCTGCACTTGCATGTACACCGGAGTGCCCAGCTTGTCAGCGTGCGCCAGGGTCAGGAAAGCTTCAGCACTGGCGTTGTGGCTGGCGGTATCGGCAAGCACCTGGCCGCTGGCGCAAACCAGTGCAACCGCGGTGCAGATGGCACGAAGACGAGTCATCGAGTTTCCTTTTCAGCTAGGCGAGGTAAAACCCCAAGGGCGACCATTCTGCGCCTAAAAAACCTCGTCGCTCAACCCCCGAGCCTTGCCGCGCTTGATTGGCGGGGTTTTACCGGTCAACAATCGGATCGAGGGAACCACCTGGGCCCGACCGGGCCTAAACTGCGCAAACAGACCAACAGGAGTGTGCACGATGAGCCGTATCGAAACCGACAGCCTGGGCCAGATCGAAGTCCCGGACGACGCCTACTGGGGTGCTCAGACGCAACGCTCGCTGATCAACTTCGCCATTGGTCAGGAACGCATGCCGCTGCCGGTATTGCACGCCCTGGCCCTGATCAAGAAAGCCGCGGCCCGGGTCAACGACCGCAACGGCGACCTGCCCGCCGACATCGCCCGCCTGATCGAACAGGCCGCTGACGAAGTGCTCGACGGCCAGCACGACGACCAGTTTCCACTGGTGGTCTGGCAGACCGGTAGCGGCACGCAGAGCAACATGAACGTCAACGAAGTGATCGCCGGTCGCGCCAACGAACTGGCCGGCAACCCGCGCGGCGGCAAGACGCCGGTGCACCCCAACGATCACGTCAACCGCTCGCAAAGCTCCAACGACTGCTTCCCTACCGCCATGAGCATCGCCACCGCGCAAGCGGTGCAGGAACAACTGCTGCCGGCGATTGCCGAGTTGTCCGGCGGCCTCGCCGAACTGGCCGCGCGGCACATGAAACTGGTGAAGACCGGGCGTACGCACATGATGGATGCGACGCCGATCACCTTCGGTCAGGAGTTGTCCGGGTTCATCGCGCAGCTGGATTACGCCGAACGCGCAATCCGCGCGGCACTGCCGGCGGTGTGTGAACTGGCCCAGGGTGGCACCGCGGTCGGTACCGGGCTGAATTCGCCACACGGTTTTGGTGAGGCGATTGCCGCCGAACTGGCGGCGCTCTCAGGCCTGCCCTTCGTCACTGCGCCGAACAAGTTTGCCGCCCTCGCCGGCCACGAACCGCTGACCAGCCTCTCCGGCGCGCTGAAAACCCTCGCCGTGGCGCTGATGAAAATCGCCAATGACCTGCGTCTGCTTGGCTCCGGGCCACGCGCAGGGTTTGCCGAAGTGCGGCTGCCGGCGAACGAGCCGGGCAGTTCGATCATGCCCGGCAAGGTCAACCCGACCCAATGCGAAGCGCTGTCGATGCTCGCTTGTCAGGTGCTGGGCAATGACGTGACCATCGGCATTGCCGCCAGTCAGGGTCACTTGCAGTTGAACGTGTTCAAACCGGTGATCATCCACAACCTGCTGCAATCGATTCGCTTGCTGGCCGACGGTTGCAGCAACTTCCAGCAGCACTGCATTGCCGGGCTGGAGCCGGATGCCGAAGTCATGGCCAGACATCTGGAGCGTGGGCTGATGCTGGTGACCGCACTGAATCCGCATATCGGTTATGACAAATCGGCGGAGATCGCCAAGAAGGCCTACAGCGAAGGGCTGACCTTGCGTGAGGCGGCGTTGGCGCTGGGGTATCTCACCGATGAAGAGTTTGATGCGTGGGTGCGGCCGGAGAATATGATCGAGGCTGGCGCCAAGGGCTGAGATTTGTAGCGTTTCTTAGTAAGTCATCGCGAGCAGGCTCACTCCTACATTTGGAACGCATTCCCCCTGTAGGAGTGAGCCTGCTCGCGAATGGCAGCGGCGCGGTTTAACTGGCGGCCATCTTCATCCGCCGCGCCTTCAAACCGGCGATCAACGACGGCCCCAATGCCACCAGCGCCGAACCCAGCACCACCAGCACCGCCCCGCCATAGCCGAGCGCATTGATCTGCTCGGCATGCACGTACTCGGGCCAGATCCCGGCCGCAATCGCCACCGCACCAAACGTTACCAACGGCGTAATCGCCAACGTCGCACTGACCCGCGACGCCTCCCAATGCGCCAACGCTTCAGCGAACGCGCCATAGGCAATCAGCGTGTTCATGCAGCACGCCAGCAGCAGCCAACCCTGCAAGGGATTCAGGTTCAGCGCCTCAAGCGGGTGCACCCACGGTGTCAGCAACAGCGCGCAGAACAGGTAGATCACCATCATCACCTGCAACGAATTCCACACCGTCAGCAATTGCTTCTGGCCCAGCGCGTAGAAGGTCCACACCGTCGAAGCCAGCAGCACCAGCAACACTCCGGCGGTGTAATCCGACAGTGAGGTCAGCAGTTCGGCCAGCCGCTGATTGAAGAACAGCACAAAACCGATCAACAACACCGCCAGACCAATCCCCTGGCCAATACTGAAGCGTTCCTTGAACACAAACAGGCTGGCGATCAGCAACATGATCGGGCCCATCTGCACCACCAGTTGCGCGGTACCGGGGCTGAGCAGATTGAGGCCCATCAGGTACAGCACATAGTTGCCAACCAGCCCGAGCACCGCCATCAACACCAGCCAACCACCCTTGGGCCCGAGCACTTTGCGGCTGGGCAGGCGTTTTACCGCCGCCAGATAGATGAACAGACAGCCGCCGGACACCAGCAGGCGAAACCAGGTCACCGTCACCGGGTCCATCACCAGTAATACCTGTTTGAGTTTGATCGGCAGGATGCCCCACAAAAACGCAGTCAGCAGTGCCAGGAACAAGCCGTAGACCCAGCGACCGGATGATATGTGCATGGAAACCCCAAAGCCTGCTGACAAGTGCGCTCATTCTAGGCGTGCCACCGGGCGCGACACAGGGACAGTTGCGGTCAGGACGCGAATGAAACTGTGCAGGTCGCAGCAGTAAATTGACGCGCCGCCGTTGATCGGCTGAGCGGGCGCGCCAAGTGCTTCAGGCATAAGCTCATTGGATCCCTGTCAGCGTATCAGCCAAGGAGACCGCTCATGTTAGCAATGCGCGCCCGCGACAGTGCCCCCGCCACGCGCTTTCGCAGCGAGCGGTTATGCCGGGTGAATGGTGAACTGTATTTCAGCACTCGGGAAAATACCCTTGAGGGGCCGTTTGAGAGTGCCAAGAAGGCTGAGCTGGAGATAAAAGCCTATATCGCGCGGATGCAGCTGCAGGATTCCAACCGCTAAGTGGTGGTGATCCAATCGCTGGCAAGCCAGCTCCCACAGAATTGGTGGCGTACACAGATTTTGCGAACGCTCCGAAACCTGTGGGAGCTGGCTTGCCAGCGATAGCAATGGAACAGACAACAAAAATGTTCTGGCTTAACGCACCGCCTCAAACAACCCCGTCGCCCCCATCCCGCCGCCCACGCACATGGTCACGATGCCGTAACGCAAATTCCGCCGCTGCAACTCACGCACCAGATGCCCGACCTGCCGCGATCCGGTCATGCCAAACGGGTGACCAATGGAAATCGAGCCGCCATTGACGTTGTACTTGTCGTTATCGATCTCCAGCCGATCACGGCTGTACAGGCACTGCGAAGCGAACGCCTCGTTCAGCTCCCACAGATCGATATCCGCCACTTGCAGGCCCTTGGCCTTGAGCAGTTTCGGCACCGAGAACACCGGGCCAATGCCCATCTCGTCCGGCTCGCAGCCGGCCACGGTGAAGCCACGGAAAAACGCTTTCGGCTTGAGGCCCAGCTGCAACGCTTTCTCAAGGCTCATCACCAGCGTCATCGACGCACCGTCAGACAGTTGCGACGAGTTGCCCGCCGTCACCGAACCGTCCTCGGCGAATACCGGTTTCAGTCCAGCGAGGCTTTCATAGGTGGTGTCCGGACGGTTGCAGTCGTCGCGGTCGACCACGCCATCGAGAATCTGCACCTCACCGGTGTTCTTGTCCTCGACACGATACTTGACCGCCATCGGCACGATTTCATCGTTGAACAGCCCTGCGGCCTGAGCTGCCGCAGTGCGAACCTGACTTTGCAGCGAATATCGATCCTGCGCTTCACGACTGACGCCATAACGTCGCGCGACCACTTCGGCGGTCTGGCCCATCGTGTAATAGATGCCCGGCGACTGTTGCTTGAGCAGCGGGTTGATCAAGTGATCAGTGTTGACGCTTTTCATCGTCAGGCTGATCGACTCGACGCCGCCGGCAACGATGATGTCGCTGCAACCCGAGGCAATCTGGTTGGCGGCAATCGCGATAGCCTGCAAGCCCGATGAACAGAAACGGTTGAGGGTCATGCCGGCGGTGCCGGTGCCCAAGCGCGACAGCACCGCGACATTACGGCCGATGTTGTAACCCTGCGCACCTTCGTTGGAGCCTGCACCAACGATGCAATCCTCGACGCTCGCCGGGTCGATATCGTTGCGCTCAAGCAGGGCGTTGACGCAATGAGCCGCCATGTCATCGGGACGGGTCTGGTTGAACTTGCCGCGAAAGGATTTGGCCAGGCCAGTCCGCACGCTGTCGACGATCACCACTTCACGCATGGCATACCTCATTGTTGTGGTCAGTTGAGAGTGGACCGAGCATAAGTCCACTGCATCAACGACCGCGACAATCATTCACCCCGCGTATGCGCGTCTATCGGCTCAATCCTTGTGTTTCTTTGCGCGCTTGTCGGATTTCTCGAAGGCGTCTTCCAGCGCGCGGTTGATCGTGCGCAACACTTTGACCCTGGCCCAGCGTTTGTCATTGGCTTCGACCAGCGTCCATGGCGAGATCTCCGAACTGGTGCGGTCGACCATATCGCCCACGGCGGCCCGGTAGGCGTCCCATTTGTCGCGATTGCGCCAGTCGTCTTCGGTGATCTTGAAGCGCTTGAACGGGATCTCTTCACGCTCCTGGAAACGCTCCATCTGCGTGTCCTTGTCGATGGCCAGCCAGAACTTCACAACGATCACGCCGGCATCGGCCAGTTGCTCTTCGAAATCGTTGATCTCGCCATAGGCGCGCAGCCAGTCGGCTGGCGTGCAAAAGCCTTCGACCCGCTCGACCAAGACCCGGCCGTACCAGGAGCGGTCGAACACGGTGAACTTGCCGCGCGCCGGAATGTGCCGCCAGAAGCGCCACAAGTACGGCTGCGCCCGCTCCTCTTCGGTCGGTGCGGCAATCGGCACGATGTTGTACTGGCGCGGATCGAGCGCCGCCGCGACCCGACGGATCGCCCCGCCCTTGCCTGCCGCGTCGTTGCCTTCGAATACCGCGATCAGCGCGTGGCGGCGCATGCGTTTGTCGCGCATCAGCCCGGACAATCGCGCCTGCTCGGTGATCAGTTGTTCTTCGTAGTCTTTCTTCTCCAGGCGCTGGGTCAGGTCGAGGCTGTCGAGCAGGTTCAACTGATCGACCGGCGTACCCAACGGCGCGGCGCTGACATCGTGGGGATGTACGTCCGGACGCTTCAGCGCATTTTGCAAACCCTCGAGGAGAATCTTGCCGACCGCCAGGCTGCGGTAGTTGGCGTCGACGCCTTCGATCACATGCCACGGCGCGTAATCACGGCTGGTACGGCGCAGCACGCGCTCGCCGTACTTGACGAACTTGTCGTAGGTTTCCGACTGCTGCCAGTCCAGCGGGCTGATGCGCCAGCTGTGCAACGGGTCATCGGCCAGCGCCTTGAGCCGCGCTTTCATCTGTTTCTTGGACAAGTGAAACCAGAATTTGAAGATCAGCGCGCCTTCATCGCAGAGCATCTTTTCCAGGCGCTCGGCACCGGCGATCGCCTGATCCAGACGCGGATCCTTGAACAAGCCATGCACCCGCCCCTGGAGCATCTGGCTGTACCAGTTGCCGAAGAAAATCCCCATGCGGCCCTTGGCCGGGAGCATCCGCCAGTAACGCCAGGCCGGTGGCCGGGACAACTCTTCATCGGTCTGTTGATCGAAAGTACGCACTTCGATCAGGCGCGGGTCCATCCACTCGTTGAGCAACTTGACCGTCTCGCCCTTGCCCGCACCTTCGATACCGTTGATCAAGATGATCACCGGGAAACGCTTTTGCTGTTGCAGTTCGAACTGGGCTTCGAGCAAGGCTTCACGCAATGCCGGGACGGCCGCCTCATAGGTGTCTTTGTCGATGGCGTGACCGATTTCAGCGGATTCAAACATGGGACGGCTCCTTACAGGATTCAGCAAGACTAGCGGATTGGGCACAGCAACGGCGCAGAAATTCCCGCAGGTCGCGGATTGTCCGCGAGTCGTCGGGCGCAAGCCTTGCCATGGATCAAGCAGCGCCTGCGCGATCGGCTAGAATGGCCGCCTTGTCGTTGCCGAGCCTGCCATGAAACCTGTATTGCCCCACGCCCAACTCGACTGGGATGACCAGGGACGCCCGCGTTCGCGGGTGTTCGATGACGTGTATTTTTCCGACAAATCAGGTCTGGAAGAAACCCGTTATGTGTTCCTCGAACAGAATCGCCTGGCCGAGCGTTTTGCCGCACTGCCGGCAACTGGTCGTCTGGTTATTGGTGAAACCGGTTTTGGCACCGGGCTGAATTTTCTCTGCGCCTGGCAGTTGTTCGAGCAACACGCCGTGGCCGGTGCGCGACTGCATTTTGTCAGCGTCGAAAAATACCCGTTGAGCCCCGCCGACCTCAAGCGTGCCTTGGCACTCTGGCCGGAACTCAAACCGTTGGCCGATCAGTTGCTGCGCCATTACGTGGCAATCCATGCCGGCTTCCAGCGCATCACCCTGGCCAACGGCCGCGTGACGCTGACGCTGTTGATCGGCGATGCACTGGAGCAACTGCCGCAGCTCGACGCACAGATCGACGCGTGGTTTCTCGACGGTTTCGCCCCGGCGAAAAACCCCGACATGTGGACCGCCGAACTGTTTGTCGAACTGGCGCGACTGGCAGCGCCCGGTTCGACCATCAGCACCTTCACCAGCACCGGCTGGGTACGGCGTTTGCTCAATGCCGCCGGGTTCAAAATGAAGCGCACGCCGGGCATCGGCCACAAGTGGGAAATCCTCCGTGGCGAATTCCTCGGCTGGCCGGCAGAGGTGACGCCGCCGGCGCCGGAAAAACCCTGGTTTGCTCGCCCTGCGCCGATCACCAGTGACCGTCGAGCACTGGTGATCGGCGCCGGTCTCGCCGGATGTGCCACGGCGTCCAGCCTGGCCGCACGCGGCTGGCAGGTGACGTTGCTCGAACGCCATGCAGCCGTGGCGCAGGAAGCCTCTGGCAATCCGCAGGGCGTGCTGTACCTGAAGTTGTCCGCCCACGGCACGGCGCTGTCGCAGCTGATCGTCAGCGGTTTCGGTTACACCCGGCGCCTGCTGGAAACCCTGCAACGCGGCACTGACTGGGACGATTGTGGCGTGCTGCAACTGGCGTTCAATACCAAGGAAGCCGAGCGTCACGCGCAGTTGGCTGAAGCCTTCCCGGAAGACCTGTTGCAGTGGCTGGATCAACCCGAGGCGCAGGCCCGTGCCGGGGTCGGAGTAGCCCACGGCGGCTTGTACTATGCCGAAGGGGGTTGGGTGCATCCGCCGGCGCTGTGTCAGGCGCAAGCGGCGCAGCCGAACATCGAACTGCTCAGTCATTGCGAAGCGTTGCAACTGCGCAAGGTCGATGATCAATGGCAGGCGCTGGACGGTGAGCGTTTGCTCGCCAGCGCGCCGGTCGTGGTGCTGGCCGGTGCCGCCGAGATCCAACGCTTTGCCCAGAGTGCCGAATTGCCGCTCAAGCGCATTCGCGGGCAGATCACCCGTCTCGCCGAAACCGCAGCCAGTCAGACACTGGCCACTGTGGTCTGTGCCGAAGGCTACGTCGCTCCTGCCCGCTTGGGCGAACACACCCTCGGCGCCAGTTTCGATTTCAACAGCGATGATCTGACACCGACCACCGCCGAACACCAAGGCAATCTGGCGATGCTTGCAGAGATTTCCTCTGACCTTGTCGCACGCCTGAAAATCAGCGAACAGCCTGTCGAAAACCTGCAGGGCCGCGCAGCCTTTCGCTGCACCAGCCCTGACTATTTACCGATGGTCGGTCCCCTCGCCGACCGCAAAGCGTTTCTTGACGCTTATGCGCTGCTGAGCAAGGACGCCCGTCAGATTCCGGACATCGCCTGTCCGTGGCTCGACGGCCTGTACATCAATAGTGGCCACGGCTCGCGAGGACTGATCACCGCGCCGCTGTCGGGCGAGCTGCTGGCTGCCTGGCTCGACGATGAGCCGCTGCCTGTGCCCAGAAGCGTCGCCGAAGCCTGTCATCCCAACCGTTTCGCGTTGCGCAAGCTGATTCGCGGCAAGTAGTACTTATCCGTCAGCCAGGGTGCAGATGCCCAGATCCGCGTCGCGCAGCGCATCGGTGGTCAGACGCGTCATGACCTCGTCCATGGCGTTTTGGCGCTCGACCTTGAGGACTCCGGACTGGCTAACGTAATCGACACTGGACATCGTGTCTTTCTTCGCGTCCAAGGCAGTCATGCGCTGGTCGTACATATCTCGGACAGAGGAAAACTGATGCGCAAGTGTGCGCTCCAGATAGTCTCTCCAGAATGTCCGCTCACTCATGAACTGCAGCCATTTGGGCGAGAGTTCCGCCGTGGCGACCTGGTTTTTCGCGACGTCCAGATCGGCTGCGGTGACCCCGCCTAATGTGCCAAAAAGCATATTGCGCGGCTGGCCGGGCAACTCCAGTGTCTCGGCCAGGCCGATGCGATAGGCGAGGTTTACCTCCAGTGGATCCACCTTCGGGACCTTGGCGGCATGCGCCCGAGCAATTTCATTCAATTGTTCCAGCCGGAACAGGCCACGTCCCAGCTCAAGCAACGGCTTGCCACTGGCGATCCGGTTTCCGGCCAGCCGGGTCACCCGATCGACCTCCACGGCGACCTCCAGATAACTGAAGTTCATTGCCGCACTGTCGGTGCAATTGATCGGGGTGGCGGCCAGACTCAGTATCTGATCACACAGCGCTGTATCGGCTTCGGCTGCTTCCAGCACGGCCCAGACTCGCCGCTGCATGTCCTTGTTGACCTTTTCCGAATCGGCGGTATCACCCAGCTCAGCGAGCAGATGGAACAGGCTCTCGGCGCGTGGATCATCCTTGAATGCGTTCCAGATCCGTTCACGCCCGGCCCCCGTCTCAGCCGTTTTATCAGCAAGCCAAAGCGAGCGTGCCTGTTGCTCGTTCATTCGAGCGATGTCGTTTTCCAGATACCCCATACCGATACCGAAATTGTCGCGATAATTCTCCAGGTGCGTTTTGCTCGGATCGGCCAAGGGATTGAGTCCCAGGTCCAGCGCCTGGCTGAAACTTCGCGGTGTCTTGAACAACCAGTCAGGCAGGTTCTTGATCTTGTTGCTGCGCAAGTCCACCCAGTCCAGATACAGCAGATACTCAAGTCCCTTGGGGATTTCCGTGAGGCCGGTGTCTTGCAGTAACAGACGACGCAGATTGAACATCTGTCTGACATCCGGTGTGGCATTCAGCGGATTTTCGTTGAGGTTCAGGTGATGCAGCGAGCGCAAACCGCTGAGTTTGGCCAGCGTATACTCGGTCAGCTGCAGCTTGTTGCCCGCCAGACACAAGCGAGTGATATCGGGCATATGCGACAGCACCTCAGGGAGGCGGGTAATGGCATTGCGGTCGAGCTCGAGCGTCTCGAGCTTTTTGAATGACTTGAGGAAGTACGCGACATCATCATCCAGTGCCATGTCATTCATGAACAGTTTCTGGATGTGGTCAAAGCTGATCCCCGGGGGCAGCGTCGGCAGTTTTCCGACCCGCATGCCATCAAAATTCAGGACCCCCACCCATTTCCCGTTTTCATTGGTGACGGAGTAATACCGGCGGAATCCGTTTTCGATCAGCTCGGCCATGGTTTTGCGGCTGTGCCGCACTTCCGCCAGATCCCCTCCGAGTTTGTTCATTGCGCCAGTATCCTCACTCCAGAGGAACAGCGCTTCACGCAAGCTTTGCAGATCCTGGCGCAAGGCATTGACCCGTGTCGCACGAGTCAACTGATCGTCTCCCAGGCCATCGATGAACTCATTGGCCTGCGTTTCACTCAAGCGCGGAAAGAGTTTGCGCACTTTGCGCAGCAACGCCGGTGGATGTTGCACCGCAGGCGGCTGATCACCCTGATTACAGACTGGTTCGACAACCTGCGGCTCAGGCTTGCCATTGACCAGCGTGCGCGCCGTGGCCTCGCGCTCATCCAGTGCAGCGTTGAGCAACTGGCTGCGCAGCTTTGCCGCGCTGGCCTGCTTCGGGTCTGCAAAGCCAATGGCTGTTCGCTGGCGTCGCGGCAGGGCCTTGAGGATGGCTTCGTACAGCGCGTCAGGGCCGAATGCCACTTTTCCCAAGGTTTTGCCGTCGCCGCCAAAAGCCTCATACCCCTCGGCCGACTTCACCAGCGAGCACCTATCGGCGGGGAGCGCCGAGGTGTCGCCAACGGCTTGCAGAATCGGCCCGCTGAGCGTTTTGTCGCGCAGTTCCAGACGCAGTCGGGAATCCCAGCCGCTCAGACGAGGTAACAACTGAATCGCCAGCCTGTCGGTGTCGGCGTTGGCGAGCCTCGGCCAATGAAACCCCGCCAGTGCGCGATCCAGTCGCACTTTGCCAATACCATCGCTGACCTCCTGCCCCAGCCGCAGCGGTACTCGACCGGTTTTACGCAGATGCAGGCGCTGCACACTCGACGCGCGCTCGATGAGTGCTTTCGCATAACGCGCCGGGATATCGGGAAAAACACGGCGCAGCTTCAGAACATCATCGACGTCACTTTTATCGTAGCGTTGATACATACGCTCGAAAGCCGCGCGATGATCCGCCTGCAAAACCGCACCGAGTTTCTTTGCCAGCGTCGACTCTTCAACACTTTGCGCGACTTTGCCGCCGAGCAAAGTGTCCACCTCTTTCTGATACAGGCCATCGACTACGGATTGCAGCAACTGGCCCTGCGCCAGTTGTTTTTCGCTGACCACCACCGCCAGCGATTCGTCGAGCACTTTGGTTTGCGGATAGGTCGCCGTCACTGTGCCTTCTGCGTCGGCCACCTCAATGTAGCGGTCGGTCGGCCAACCGGACATTTTCGGCAAGGCGTGCAATTGCGCTTCAACAGGCTGGCCGGAATGGGTTTCGCCGTTCTGCAGTTCGCGGGTCAATTGCCGCAGCTGACGCACGACGCGCGCGCGCTCCACGGTTTCGCGCAGCCGCACAGGCAAACTCAGATTGTCAGTAAAGGCCTGATGCAAGGTTTCTGGCGAGGTGTCGCTGAGTCGCCGCATCATGTCCAGGTCGGTATCCACGAACTCGCTCAATTGCGGATCAATACGTTTGAGCGTGTACGCGGAACTGCCCCACTCTTGCGGTTCTTCAGCAGGCAGCCGCCAGCCACCTTCGACGTGCCGGACAAGCTCCGGCACATAAGCTTGCGCGCGTTCGGCATGTTCCAGGCGCCAGACTTTCGCGGCGGAATCATAAGGTCCGGCGAAGAACCGATGATCGACGCGAGCCATGGTTTTCGCACCGATCTGATAAAACTCCTCGGAACTCGGCGCGACCGTCAATCCCGTCGGCAGGAAATGCTCATAGCGCGAAAGGTCAGGTTTCCACAGGCGCGGCTGGCCAGCGTGATTGATAATGGCGGTGAATTCGCCGAAGAACGCCGGGTGTGACTGCAGCAGTTTCTTACCCAGCGCTCCCAAGGCTTTTTGTCCCCCGGCAAAGGCAACCGTCAGCGCAATGTTTTCCACGACGCTCAACAGATGCGACAGGGCTTTCTGATGATCACCGCGGCGCCAATCCTCGACCCCTTCGTAAACTTCACTGAGCAACTGCCCGACTGCAACGCCCATCATCAATTGCCCGAGCAGCGGCACGACGAACCCCGCCACGGACGCAACGGTCACACCCAACTGAAGAAAATCCAGCAAGCGTTTCCGGCGGACATCCTCATCGATATCAGCGGTCGGCACCGCCAGTTTGCGCGCGTCGAGTTGAAGCTTGCCGACATGGCTTTGCAGCATGAACTCAAAGAGTGGCACGGCGATCGGCAATTGCTTGATGTGGCCCAGATCCGCGCTGTCAGCGAGTGATTTGAAAAAATCGGCCTTGTCGTCTTCATCAATGCTGTTGGCGAAATAATCCTTGTAACTTTTAACCTTCAACTGCTGCGTCAGGTACTGCTTGAACGCGGTAAAACTGCTGTATTCGTACAGTGGTCGCTCGGGCTCACCCGCCATGTACACCAGGCACCACTCATCGGGGTACAACTCCACCGAACGGGCAGAAAACACCACCACACCCCAGACGCAACTGTCGAAAATTTCAATGCCTTGCATGATCAGCGTTCGGTTGCCATAGAGCAGTGTTTGCGCCGACACCACGCCATCGAAGTCGATCAGCTTCTGCAGCATTTGCTGACCAGACAAGGTGATATGGCTTTTAAGAGCGGCCTGGTGCATGTCGAATTGCAACAGCAGCTTTTTCATTTTCGCGATATCAGCGGTCATGGTGCTGGTGGCGATCACCTTGTCATCGCTGTCGCGCAAGCCGAACACCAGCTGGAAATGCTCCTGATAGCGCTTGCCCAAATCCAGCTCTCGGCAAAAAGCGGCAAACGTGGCCGGGGTCAGCCCGGTGACACCGTCTGGGGCACTGTGCACTCGAATAAAACTGCCTTGCGGAAAGCTCTCAGCCGCTTCGTCTTCGCTGAAGTTCTGCATCGCCGCTTGCAACAGCGTCGTTGTAGCGTGCGGGAACGTCTGAATACCGTTCTCGTCGGTAGAGGTCGCAGGGCAACCGCAATCAACGCCCGGCAGACTCAGAAAGTCTTTCTCGACATCAAAAACCACCGACCATTTGCGACTCAAGGCATCGCTCAGTTCACTGATGCAGAACGTCTGCAAGGGCTTCAATGCGAGCAGATCCGCCGCCACGGTCGCCTGAATCTGGTGCAGATCACGGCTTGTCTGATCAAGGGCTGACAAAGCGGCCACCGTCGCTTTCAATAAATGCGCCGGTAGGCTTTCTTGCAGAGTCTGGGCGGTATCGAGATCCTCTGTGGCATCGAGCAATGTGCTGAGGATTGTTTTTTGTGAAAGCTTTGCTTTGGTTGACATCGGCAATAGTCCTTTATTGCGAAGTGGAGGTTTGAACATATCGGAATCGAAGAACAATTAACAATCCAAGACCTGATGTTCCTGCACGCATAAAACCACAGCAACCCTCATCAACAACATAGATATCTACCACCACTTTTCCGGTAACTTCAGGGTGCCCCGAGTGCCATCTCCCCTGCAAATACCGCACACACACTCAGACCTTTCCGTGGCGATAGATATGTATATATTTCAATCAAAATACCGCTGACTTCATGGCTCAAGCGATCAAATAAACACGTTATTTTTTTTCGTTTCGACGGCCTAGGATCAAGTCTCTTCTTCAACACGAGATTTCCAACATGATTATCCAGACGCAACAACAAGCAAGCGTTTTGACCCATGAACCCACGCTGAAAAAACTGCTCAATGTAATGGGCAACCGGGACAAGGCAACCGTCGTTGCCCGATTCATCAGTGACGGATTGCTCAAAGCCGACCCGGTCAGACTTGACGGATTCCGTGCATTGTTCGATGAGGCGCTGCCCTACCAGTACTACATTGATCAATTGCTGGGCAAACTGGAAACGCTGGAGGATCTCTGCAAGCGAAAGCTGCGACAGGCGCTGCAGCAACAGTATGGAGGACGATTCAGTATCAACGACAGCATCAAGCTCAAACCCGCGACAGCCGTGGACGATGGCTCCCACACCTACACCTTGTTGCAGGCAGCGATGCTGAATTTTACGCAACAGGAAGCGGCTGCCGGTTACTTCTCGGACGACAGCGAGATCTTAACCAAAGTCGACGAAGAAGCGCCCGACGGCTCAACGCCTACTCAGATAACCGCACAAGCGTTTGCGCTATTGAGTCGCCAGCTTGATCTCGGGGGCGAATACAAGAAACACATATCCAGAACGTTCAGAGTCTCAAGTCTCGAATTGATCAGCCTGCGAATGCATAAAACAAACATGAAGCTCGCCGCCTACGGAAAATATTTCAGCAAACCGAACTTCCCTCTTTCTCGGCTTGTCACCCTGTTGAACCTCGCCAAAGGCAACGAAGACATTGTTTATGGTGACCTGTTCAACAACTCCAGAATCAAGCTGTATTCGATACAACTATTTGGCAAATACATGACAGATGCCGTATTGATAACCTGTCGCCAGACCGATCAATCGACGAAAGACAGCTACTACGTTTACATTCCCAATGATGCTGGCGACAGCTTTTACCAGGACGACAGTGAAGACCAGTGCAGGTATCGCCTGGCCGTCAACTTCGTTGCAAGTAAAGAACTGCAAGAACTGTTCATTTCGCAATTGACCCACCGCGAACAAAGTGACTTCCGGACATTGAACCTGGAAAGCCTTTCGTTCCTGGAAGACATCGCGTTCATCCCGCTGGAGACAGGCCTGTACAAACATCTTTTCGATCGCCATCTCGATAAGTTGACAGCAGATGCCGGGGAACTCGCGGTGGCGGTTGCCAATGTCAACGAGGCCGCCTACGCCAATCGCCGGGAGAATCAGGCGTCACTTATAAGCGCAGCCCATCTCAACAGCCCGAACGAGGACTTCAACAGGCGCTTGCGTATTTATGCCACGGATGAATTGCTGGCCCTCGTTTTCGCCAGCCTCGATCGTTGGACCGCCATCGAAAAACACGATGCGCTGTCTCGACTGGTGGATCTGAAAAAACGCCTGACCGCAACAGACTCCGCGAAGCCCGGTGCCCCCATAAACAGCGAAATGGCGGACGACTACTTCGGGCAGTTCGAGGTGCAGAAACATTTGCGCGAACAACCGGGCACTCTGCTGCACAAGCTGGAACCTGTTGCCTTATAACTTATCGTTCTAAAACTCCACTTACCGGGGCGGGTCAGTTTCTGAGTACCCGCTCTTCTGGCGAGGTACGGCTTGACCCCTCCCCAACGGAAAAACCGGTAAGGACTTTATGTGCGGATTAGCTGGCGAGTTACGCTTTGATCAACAACCTGCAGACCTTGCAGCGATCGAGAGAATCACCCATCACCTGGCCCCTCGCGGCCCCGACGCGTGGGGCTTCCATGCCCAAGGGCCGATTGCCCTGGGCCACCGTCGCCTGAAAATCATGGACCTGTCGGACGGCTCGGCGCAGCCGATGATCGACAGTCAACTTGGCCTTTCCCTGGCCTTCAACGGTGCGATCTACAACTTCCCCGAGCTGCGCGCCGAACTCGAAGCGCTGGGTTACGCGTTCTATTCCGGTGGCGACACCGAAGTGTTGCTCAAGGGCTACCACGCTTGGGGCGAAGCGCTGCTGCCCAAGCTCAACGGGATGTTCGCCTTCGCCATTTGGGAACGCGACGCCAAACGCCTGTTCATCGCCCGCGACCGTCTCGGCGTGAAGCCGTTGTACCTGTCGCGCACCGGCCAGCGCCTGCGTTTTGCATCGGCCTTGCCGGCGTTGCTCAAGGGCGGCGACATCAACCCGATTCTCGATCCGGTGGCGCTCAATCACTATCTGAATTTCCATGCCGTGGTCCCGGCGCCGCGCACCTTGCTGGCCGGCATCGAAAAGCTGCCGCCAGCGACCTGGATGCGCGTTGAAGCCGACGGCAGCACCGAGCAGAAAACCTGGTGGACCCTGCCCTACGGCCCACACGACGACGAAAAAAATCTGACGCTGGAAGACTGGGTCGACCGCGTCCTCGACAGCACCCGCGAAGCGGTGGCGATTCGTCAACGTGCCGCTGTGGATGTCGGTGTGCTGCTGTCCGGCGGTGTCGACTCGAGCATGCTCGTCGGCCTGTTGCGTGAAGTCGGCGTCGAGAACCTCTCGACGTTCTCCATCGGTTTCCAGGATGCCGGCGGCGAACGCGGTGACGAGTTTCAGTATTCCGATCTGATCGCCAAGCATTACGGCACGCAGCACCATCAGTTGCGCATCGACGAGAAAGAAATCATCGAGCAATTGCCCGCCGCGTTCCGCGCGATGAGCGAACCGATGGTCAGTCACGACTGTATTGCGTTCTATCTGCTGTCGCGTGAAGTGGCCAAGCACTGCAAGGTTGTGCAGAGCGGCCAGGGCGCAGACGAATTGTTCGCCGGTTATCACTGGTACCCGCAAGTCGACGGCGCTGCCGATCCTTACGCGGCTTATCGCAACGCGTTTTTCGACCGCAGCTACGACGACTACGCCGCCACCGTGCAACCGCAGTGGCTGACTGCGCATGACGCGGCCGGTGACTTCGTCAAAGAGCATTTCGCCCAGCCCGGCGCCGAGGCGGCGGTGGACAAAGCCCTGCGTCTGGACAGCACGGTGATGCTGGTCGACGATCCGGTCAAACGCGTCGACAACATGACCATGGCCTGGGGCCTGGAAGCGCGTACGCCGTTTCTCGACTACCGACTGGTCGAACTCTCGGCGCGTGTGCCGGGCCAATTCAAGCTGCCCGATGGCGGTAAACAAGTGCTGAAAGAAGCTGCTCGCCGAGTGATTCCGAGCGAAGTGATCGACCGCAAAAAAGGCTACTTCCCGGTGCCCGGCCTCAAGCACTTGCAGGGCGATACGCTGAACTGGGTGCGCGAACTGCTGCTTGATCCGAGTCAGGATCGCGGCCTGTTCAACCCGGCCATGCTCGACAAATTGCTGACCGATCCGCAAGGCCAACTGACGCCGTTACGCGGTTCGAAGCTGTGGCAACTGGCGGCCCTGAACCTGTGGCTCAGTGAACAAGGAATCTGATTGATGAAACCCCACGCCACGGCCATCAACCAACGGCTGATACGCGGTCAGACACCATCCTATGAACGCTTGCAGGCACGTCTGGCCGAAGACGGCAGCACGCTGGCCGCCGAGCCGATTGCGCTGCATTGCGGCTGGGGCCGGTTGCTGATCGGCCACACGTTTCCCGACCCGGCATCACTGGCGCAGGAACTGCTGAAAGAGCAGCCCGGCGAGCGCGACATTGCCTTGTATGTCGCCGCGCCGCAGCAGATTCTTGGCCTGGAACCGACGCAACTGTTTCTCGACCCGTCGGACACCTTGCGCCTTTGGTTCAGCGATTACCGCCAGGCCACCCGAGTGTTTCGCGGCTTTCGCATCCGCCGTGCACAGAGTGAGGCGGACTGGCAAGCGATCAACCAGTTGTATCAGGCGCGCGGCATGTTGCCGATCGATGCCACGCGGCTGACCCCGCACCATCAGGGCGGCCCGGTGTACTGGTTGGCCGAGGACGAAGACAGCGGCGCGGTGATCGGCAGCGTCATGGGCCTGAACCATCAAAAAGCCTTCAACGACCCGGAAAACGGCAGCAGCCTGTGGTGCCTGGCGGTTGATCCGCAGTGCTCGCGCCCGGGTGTCGGCGAAGTGCTGGTGCGGCATCTGATCGAACACTTCATGAGTCGCGGCCTGAGTTATCTCGACCTGTCGGTGTTGCACGACAACCGTCAGGCGAAAAACCTCTACGCCAAGCTCGGTTTTCGCAATCTGTCGACCTTCGCCATCAAGCGCAAGAACGGCATCAATCAGCCGCTGTTTCTCGGCCCCGGGCCGGAGGCGCAGTTCAATCCGTATGCGCGGATCATCGTTGAAGAAGCGCATCGGCGCGGTATTGATGTGCAAGTGGACGACGCCGATGCCGGCCTGTTCACCCTCAGTCATGGCGGGCGCCGGGTGCGTTGCCGTGAATCGCTGAGCGACCTGACCAGCGCGATCAGCATGAGTCTGTGTCAGGACAAAAGCCTGACGCACAAAGTGCTCAAAGGCGCCGGGTTGAACCTGCCCTCGCAGCAATTGGCGGGCAATGCCGACGACAATCTGGCCTTCCTCGACGAGCATCAACGGGTGGTGGTCAAGCCGCTCGACGGAGAACAAGGTCAAGGCGTGGCGGTGGATTTGCAAAGCATCGAAGAGGTGCAGCAAGCCATCGAATCGGCGAAGCAGTTTGATAGCCGCGTGCTGCTGGAAAGCTTCCACGAAGGGCTTGATCTGCGGATTCTGGTGATTGGCTTTGAAGTGGTGGCCGCGGCGATTCGCAAGCCTGCCGAAGTGGTTGGCGATGGTCAGCATTCGGTGGGCGCATTGATCGAGGCGCAGAGTCGGCGTCGGCAAGCGGCCACCAGCGGTGAGAGCAAGATCCCGCTGGACCACGAGACCCAGCGCACCTTGCATGCAGCGGGTTATGACTACAGCAGCATTCTGCCGGCCGGTGAGCATTTGTTTGTGCGGCGTACGGCGAATTTGCACACCGGCGGCACGCTGGAAGATGTCACGGCTGTTCTGCACCCGACGCTGGTCGATGCGGCAGTACGGGCGGCACGGGCGCTGGATATTCCGATGGTCGGCCTCGATCTGATGGTGCCGGCGGCGGATCAGCCCGAGTACGTGTTTATCGAGGCCAACGAGCGCGCCGGGCTGGCCAACCATGAGCCGCAGCCGACGGCGGAGCGGTTTGTCGATTTGTTGTTTCCGCACAGTCAGCCGGCTGTCTCTTGATTCTCTAGTGACTGAACCGACGCCATCGCTGGCAAGCCAGCTCCCACAAGTTTTGCGGTACACACAAAAACTGTGGGAGCTGGCTTGCCAGCGATGAGGCCCGATCAAGCAACACAAAACTTTCCTCATCGAAACCATCGGTGTGCTCAACCCATCAGGAGTTTCCATGACCACGCAAATCCCCGAACCGGATCTCAACTACCTGCAAAAAGTACTGCTGGAAATGCTCGCCATTCCCAGCCCCACCGGGTTTACCGACACCATCGTGCGCTATGTCGCCGAGCGTCTGGAAGAACTCGGCATCCCTTTTGAAATGACCCGGCGCGGCACCATTCGCGCCACACTCAAAGGCAAAAAGAACAGCCCCGACCGCGCGGTCTCCGCGCACCTCGACACCATCGGCGCGGCGGTTCGTGCGATCAAAGACAACGGTCGCCTGACCCTCGCCCCGGTCGGCTGCTGGTCGAGCCGTTTTGCCGAGGGCAGCCGTGTCAGCCTGTTCACCGACAACGGCGTGATTCGCGGCAGTGTGTTGCCGCTGATGGCCTCCGGGCACGCGTTCAACACCGCCGTGGACGAGATGCCGATCAGTTGGGATCACGTTGAACTGCGCCTGGACGCTTA
Organism: Pseudomonas sp. Irchel 3H7; assembly: GCF_900187605.1. Classification (GTDB taxonomy): domain Bacteria; phylum Pseudomonadota; class Gammaproteobacteria; order Pseudomonadales; family Pseudomonadaceae; genus Aquipseudomonas. The sequence continues at coordinate 95,214 of NZ_FYEA01000006.1, read as the reverse complement.
CTGTGCGACCAAGGCCGACTGCGACTCGCTGGGCATCAGCATCGGTGACGTGGTCGCCTTCGATCCGCTGCCGGAATTCACCGAAAGCGGCCATATCAGCGCCCGTCACCTCGATGACAAGGCCGGGGTTGCAGCGCTGCTGGCGGCACTCAAAGCCATCGTCGACAGCGGCCAGGAACTGATGATCGACTGCCATCCGCTGTTTACCATCACCGAAGAGACCGGCAGCGGCGCGGCAGCGGCATTGCCGTGGGACGTCAGCGAATTCGTCGGCATCGACATCGCACCGGTCGCTCCGGGGCAGCACTCCAGCGAGCATGCGGTGAGTGTGGCGATGCAGGATTCCGGCGGGCCGTACGACTATCACCTGTCGCGACATTTGCTGAAATTGGCCAGCGAGAACGAGTTGCCGGTGCGCCGCGACCTGTTCCGCTATTACTTCAGCGATGCGCATTCGGCGGTGACTGCAGGCCACGACATCCGCACTGCCCTGCTCGCGTTTGGTTGCGATGCGACCCATGGTTATGAGCGTACGCACATCGACAGCCTGGCCGCGCTGAGTCGATTGCTTGGCGCCTATATTCTGAGTCCGCCAGTGTTTGCCAGCGATGCCGCGCCGGCGAATGCCTCGCTGGACCGCTTCAGTCATCAGATCGAGCATGACACGCAGATGGAGAGTGATACGCGGGTGCCGTCGGTGGACAGTCTGGTGGGGCAGCGTTCCGATACTTGATCCGGCTTTGTGATGACAGGACTGGCCCCATCGCTGGCAAGCCAGCTCCCACAGGTATCGGAGGTGTACACAAATTTGTGTTGCCCCAATTACTGTGGGAGCTGGCTTGCCAGCGATGAGGTCGGCATAGGCAACACAAAACTGGCAGGCAAACCGCAATCGCCGTAGCATCCCGCCATTGATTCAGCCGAGGTGCCCATGCTCATTCCCCACGACCAACTTGAAGTCGACACCCTCACCCGCCTCATCGAAGATTTCGTCACCCGCGACGGCACCGACAACGGCGATGACACGCCGCTGGAAACCCGTGTGCTGCGCGTGCGTCAGGCCTTGACCAAAGGCCAGGCGCTGATCGTCTTCGACCCGGAAAGCGAGCAATGTCAGTTGATGCTCAAACACGATGTGCCCAAGCATCTGTTCGATTGAATGCCTAGCGGAGCTTTTCGGTGGCCTGCTTGCGCTTGATCCGGTCATAGACCTCCGCGCGGTGCACATTGACCTTTTGCGGGGCCTCGACGCCAAAGCGCACGCTGGAGCCGTTCACCGACAGCACGCGCAGGGAAATGTCGTCGCCGATTGAAATCAACTCACCAACGACACGGCTGAGTACAAGCATGAGATTCGTCCTTCAGGGTTAGCGAACCCTGAAGATGCGCGGCTTGCCGCGGCTCTACAATGCATGGCGGGCAAATCAGTTTTGCCTTACAGCCATGCTCGCATCAAGCCGTCAGACGTTTCCGACAAATACCCCTCACGCCGCAGAAAATCGCGGCCCGAACAGAATCACGCTAGCGCCGATCACGCACAGCGCCACGCCGATCCAGTCCGAACTCAAAGGACGCACCCGCTCGACCACCATCAGCCAGCCAATCGACGCGACGATGTAGATCCCGCCATACGCGGCATAGGCACGCCCCGCGTAGTTAGCTTCAACGCGGGTCAGCAGCAGTGCGAACAGGGTCAGACTGAGCAGCGCAGGAATCACCCACAAGGCACTTTTGCCCTGACGCAGCCACATGAAGAAGGCGAAACAACCGGCGATTTCAAACAGCGCCGCAAGAAAGAACCACAGGTAATTGAGCATTGACGTGTCTCGACAGGGTGACCATTGCGGCCACCCTAGCGACGCTGTCTCCGACGGGCAAGCTCAGCCGTTGTTCTGTTTGGCTTTGGCGCGCATTTTCTCCGCCATTGAGGTCATTTCGTTGTAGAGCAGTTGCGGGTTCTTCTGCTTCAGCGCCCAGGCCATGCGCCCTTGTTCGTGGGGCAGGATCATGAACTCGCCAGCGGCGACTTGCTGATAGATGTAGTCAGCGATATCCGCCGCCGTAATTGGCGAACTTTCCAGCAACTTGCCGACCTGCGCTTTCATCGCCGGGGTGGGACCACGGAACGAATCCAGCAAGTTGGTCTGGAAGAACGACGGACACACCACGTGAACGCCTACTTCCTGTTGCGCCAGCTCGATCAGCAAGCTTTCCGACAACGCCACCACCCCGGCCTTGGCCACGTTGTAGTTGCTCATGGCCGGGCCTTGCATCAATGCCGCCATCGAGGCGATGTTGATAATCTTGCCTTTGCTTTGCTCCAGCAGCGGCAGGAACGCCTTGCAGCCCTTGACCACGCCCATCAGGTTGATCGCGATCTGCCAGTCCCAGTCTTCCAGCGACAGCTCGCTGAAGAAACCGCCCGAGGCAACACCGGCGTTGTTGACGATGATGTCGATGCCGCCGAGCTTCTCTTCGCAGGCCTGGGCGAACGCGGTGAGCTGGCTGTAATCACGCACATCGCAGCGCTGAATGAACCCGTCGCCACCGGCCTCGCGGACCATTTTCAGGGTTTCCTGCAGGCCGGGTTCGCTGACATCGGACAAGGCCAGTTGCCAGCCTTCACGCGCCCAGCGCAGCGCGATTTCGCGACCCAGGCCCGAGCCCGCACCAGTGATCATCATGCGATTTTGCATAGCAAACAGCCTTGTTGTTCCGGGGAAGATGCGCCGAGTGTAGCGAAGGATCGGCGCGCGCCCACGCTCCATCAAGTTGCTGAATGCAAGATCAAAAGATCGCAGCCTTCGGCAGCTCCTGCATCGAACTCCTGTAGGAGCTGCCGAAGGCTGCGATCTTTTGATCTTGTGCTTCAAAGGAAATAAACAAGCAATCCAAATACATTAAAAAAACATTGAATTTTCTTTCACGCGCACCGGTCGGAATTTGTAAGCCGTCTGGAATTACTTAGTCTCCAGTCGCCCTTGAATACCAAGACTTCTCGAACACTATCAACAAGGAAATCGACATGGGCACAATTCTTATCATTATCCTGATCCTGTTGCTGATCGGTGGTCTGCCGGTCTTCCCGCACTCCAGAAGTTGGGGTTACGGTCCATCGGGGATTATCGGCGTGGTGTTGGTGGTGCTGTTGGTGCTGCTGTTACTCGGTCGGATATAACGATGTAACCGGCAAAAAAAAGAGGCCCTGTTCAGGGCCTCTTTTTTATTGCGCGGATTTTACTGGCAGTGAGCGATCAATCCGGCTTGCCGTGAATGACGCCAGCGGTGTTATCCATCAGGCTTTTGGTCGCCGTTTGCAGGAACGCTTCGAGTTTGAGTTTCAACTCGGCAGTGCGCGGTGCATTTGGAATGACTTCGGCGTGCGGGTTGGCACCTAGCTGGTACTGCCACATCTTCGGCCCCATGTCCTTGTCTCTTGGCAACACCAGGATCTGGTCGGCGGTGACGATGGCGGTCGTCTGCTCACTGCCCGACGGTTTGATCACACCGAAACCGGTGTCGCCTTCCGGCAGGTTGAGCAAATCGCGGCCCCAGCACTGATGACGCACTTCGCCACCGAGACGGCCCATGATGGTCGGCACGATGTCGATCTGCGTACCCACGGTGTGGTCACGGGTACCGAACTTCTCTTGGATGCCCGGTGCAATCATCAGCATCGGTACGTTGAAGCGGCCCAGGTCCATCTCGGTGATTTGGCGCTCGTTGCCGAAGCCGTGGTCGCCGACGATGACGAACAGGGTTTCCTTGAAGTACGGCTCTTTGCGCGCCTTCTCGAAGAACTGACCCAGTGCCCAGTCGGAGTAGCGCATGGCGGTCAAGTGTTCGTTGAGGCTGCCACGGTCAGTCACGCGCTCGACCGGCAATGGCGTCGGCAAGGCGTATGGCGTGTGGTTGGACAGGGTTTGCAGCAGCGCGTAGAACGGCTTGCCGTTTTCCCGCGCCTTGAGCTCCTGCAGACCACGGTCGAACATGTCCTGGTCGGACACGCCCCAGGTCGGATCGGAGAACACCGGGTTGACGAAGTCATTACGGCCAACGAAGTTGGTCATGCCCTGGTTGCTGAAGAAGCCCGACTGGTTGTCCCAGGCGAAGTCGCCGTTGTAGACGTATACGTCGTCGTAGTCGCGGGCGCTGAGCACCTGCGGCAGGCCGGACAGCTTGTGGCTGCCTTCCGGGGTCTGCATCAGGTATTCGAAACCTGGCAGGTTGGGGAAGCAGGCCATGGTCGCGAACATGCCCTGATGGGTGTGCGTACCGTTGGAGAAGAAGCGGTCGAACAGCAGACCTTCCTTCGACAGTTTGTCCAGGTATGGCGTGATGTTGCCTGGCGCGCCCAATGCACCGACCGAGTGACCGGCCATGCTTTCCATCAGGATCACTACAACGTTCTTGATCGGCAGGGTCTTGTCGGCCGGCGGCGTGTAATCACGGCGCACGGCGGCAATATCGGCATCGACCAGTTTGTCGTCAGGCATCAGCAGCATATCGCGCACGACTTTCTGCGCTTGCTCCTGCGGTAACGTCGCTTTCCAGATATTGTCGCGATCTTCGCCTATGCGCGACTTGGCAGCCTCGATCAGCGACAGCGTGGCGTTGAGGCCAAGCTGGTTGGCGAAGTTGGAATCGGTGGTGTAGACGTCACCCCAACGCATCGGCGGGCCTTGACGCAGAGTGCCACGAGCGGCAACCACGCAAATCAGCAAGCAGACCACGAACACCGCAAGACGGGTGTACCACGGCGCAACTTGACGGGTGCTGACGCTGCCGCCACTGAACGGTCCGCGCGGACGCGTGGCACGGTCGGCGCCTTTGAATGCCAGGGTCAGGATGACAGTGCCGATGACCCATCCCAGCAGATAGCGAACCACCGGGAAACCGTACCAGAGCATGCTCATCACGGTTTTCGGGTCTTCTTTCACGTACTGGAACACCAGACCATTGAGGCGCTGGTGGAACTCACGATAGAAGTCCATCTCCATCAGGCCAAGGAACAGCGCGATGCTTGAGGCGATGGTCAGCCACAGGCGGAAGAAACCGCGAGCGGCCATGGCGCGGGCACTGAACAGTGCCAGCACCAGCGGAATGCACACGTAAACCACCAGGCGCAGGTCGAAACGCAGGCCATTGGCGAAGGCTTCGAGAAAGGTCGAAGCCGGGGTGTCGAGGATCATCTCGCGGTTGTAGACCAGCAGCGCGAGGCGCAGCACGGAAAACATCACCATCATGACCAGCGCGCAAAGCAGCGTGTAGGCCAGATGCGATTTGACGGTCGGTTGCAGCAGGCGAGCAGAAGATCGCTGCTGATTCAGGGCGTCCGGGTTTGCCATGTCGTTTTAGGACCCATTGGAAGTTGAAGTTGCAAAAATACAGCGGCGCCATGCCCTCTATTGGTCATTCCAGACCCCGGGGCGTGCGCGGTGCGCAAATGTTGCACGATCACCTGCACCATTGCCATTGATTACTGCCCCGCCGCCAGACACTTTCATCTAGAGCCATGGCAAACCGGGAAAGCGTGCAAACAGCGCGGGCGAATTGTCAGGAACACTTTGTGAAAATTTCGTGCAACGCATATCTGGAAACACAATATTGCGAGAAAACAAAACGCCCCGTATCGGTCGGGGCGTTTTGTGTAGAGCGCGCTTATTACTTCTCGGCGCGTTCTTTCAGAGCTTTCAAGGTGTTGAACGGCGCATCGACGACGAACTTGTTGGCCACCATTGCCGGCACGCTACCGCCTGGCTCGGTGTGCACCTGATAAGTCACTTCAACCTGGTCGCCCTTGGGCACGAACTTCCAGAAGCCTTTGACCTGCTGAACGCGGACAAAGCCCTTTTCTTCCGGCATGTACGTCGGCAAGCCTTCCAGATTGCGGGTCAGGCTGCCATCGGCGCCTTCAACGGTGGTCACCTTCAGCACCGAGTCACGCGGAGTAACTGGCCAAGGCGTGTTGAACTGGGTGTAGGTCCAGCTCTGATCGCCTTCGTGCTTGAGCAGTTTCTGGGTCTTGCATTCGTGAATCCAGGCGCACGCGCCGGAGACATCTTCCTGCAGTGCGCGCAGTTTGGCGACGGTGGTTTTCATTAGCGCAACGCCCTGGTAGGACTTGTAGTCCGAACCCGGCACTTCACTGAGGGAAATCTTGATACCGTCTTCGTTCTTGGCGACTTTCCAGTCTTCAGCCTGAGCGACGGACGTGGCCAGCACAGCGGTCAAACCACACAACACAGCGATACGATGCAGCGAACCCATAGTCTTATTCCTTATTGTTGAAGTTCCGTTCGTTTGACACATCACGCCGCCGTCATTTGCTCCCACCAGCCGATCAGCCTGATCGCTTCTTCCGAGCTGCTGCCGCAGACCTCGACATCCGCAGCAAAGCCCGAACAGACTGCCGGGCGCTCCGGGCGGCCGAAAATGCTGCACAGGTTTTCGACCGAAAGCTGCACGCAACGTTCGCCGGCAGGTTTGCCATCAGGCATGCCGGGAATCGGCGAACTGATGGATGGGGCAATGCAGCAAGCGCCACAGCCTTCACGGCATTTCATGACGAACAATTCCTCGCGACGGGCGATGTGTAAAAGGGACGCGGAACAGAGTAACCGCTAAAACGGCTGTTTCAAATTCCCGGAACCGGGGTTTTTAGCGATAACTGAATATGACTGACCAGTCTCCGACAAAGCGTCTGGTCTGCGGGTCACAGATGGGCTGGTTTTACTGTTTGAATTCGAAATCCAGCGCCGCGCCTTCGACTTCGCGGCGCTCTTCGTTGCGCAGTTGCAACTGCATTTCGTTGCTGAGCAAGCGGCCGTTGAGCTGGAATCCGTTGTTTTTCTCGCCAAACATCTGCGGCAGGATCGGCTCGCGCTTGGGCAATTCAACCGTGCCCTTGGGTTTCAATTCCTCGACCATGTCCTTGGGCAGGCTCAAATCGAGTCTGGCCGACGGCAACCTGGTTTTTACCACTTCACTGGCGGGTTTCGATTTCGAGGCGACTGGCTTGCGCTTCTTGATGACTTTTTGCTGGGTTTTCTTCGCCGTAGCGGTCTTCTGCGCGGGCGGATTTTTTTTCGTGGGGCTCGTCGCAGCCGGTTTTTCCTGAACCGCAGCGGCCACAACTCCAGGCGCATGACCGATCATCAGCAAACCCAGCAACACCCAAGCGGCAGGAAAAATCGCTTTCATGAACCCAACGACACTAACGGCAGAGGGCCATATGCTCGCTTGTTGAACGCCACAAGACAAGCATCACCCACCGCCCGTTCAGAATCCGCCAGCCGTTTCCTGACACAGTTGAGTCGCCAACAGACCCAGAGTCATCAACGCCCGCTCCGCCTCGCGGTTCCACGGAATCCCGCAGTTCAGGCGAATACAGTGGTTGAACTGCTCGGTATTACTGAAGATCAGCCCCGGGGCAATACTGATACCCTGCTGCAACGCGCGAACATGCAACTCCTGGGTATTGACCCTCCCCGGCAAGCTCACCCAGAGGATGAAACCGCCCGTGGGCCGGGTCATTTGCGTGCCTTCGGGGAAGTACTGCTGCACCGCCAACTGGAAGGCGCTGAGGTTTTTCCGGTATTCCTGGCGGATGTACCGTAAATGCCGGTCATAACCGCCGTTTTCCAGATAAGCGGCAATCGCCATCTGCGTCACGCTGCACGCCGAATGGGTGCTGAAGGTCTGCAAGCGCTGGATTTCCTGCTGATACTTGCCGGCGATCATCCAGCCGATGCGCACACCGGGTGACAAGGTTTTGGAGAAACTCGAGCAGTAGATCACCCGATCCAGTCGGTCATACGCCTTGAGCGCTTTGGTCTTGCCTTGCTCGAACATCAGTTCGCCATAGATATCATCTTCGACAATCTGAATATCGAAATCAGAAGCCAGGCGCAGCAACTGTTTCTGCCGCTCTTCGGGCATGGTGCCGCCCAGCGGATTGCTCAGCCGCGTGGTCAGCACCAGCGCTTTGATCGACCATTGGTTGGCCGCCAGTTGCAGGGCTTCGAGGCTCATGCCAGTCGCGGGATCGCTCGGAATCTCGATGACTTTCAGGCCGAGCAGATCGGCCAGTTGCAGCAATCCGTAATAGGTCGGCGATTCGGCGGCGATCAGATCACCCGGGCGGGTCAGTACGCGCAACGACATCTGCAAGGCATCGACGCAACCGTGGGTGATCACCACTTCTGACGGATCGACCACCACACCAGCATCGCGCATGCGGATCGCCACCTGGCGGCGCAGCGGCTCAAAACCGGGGCTGAACATGTAACTGAAAGCACGCGGGCTATGGAAGCGCGTGACCTTGGCCAGTTGCTGATGCAGTGCGCGCACCGGCAAGTAATCGACACTCGGCACAGCCGCGCCGAGCGGAAACACGCCTTCTCGGCGTGATTCGACCAGCACCTGTTGAATGATGCTGCTGCGGGTAACCAGGCCCGGCCGTTCGACCCGGGCGATGTCCGGCGTCGGCGCCGTCAGTGCAGGTGTCTGGTGCACGTAATACCCGGACTGCGGGCGCGCCCTAATCAAGCCCTGATCTTCGAGATTGGCGTAAGCCTGCAACACCGTCGCATGGCTGACGTTGAGCTGCGAACTCATCTTGCGCACCGAAGGCACGCGCTCCCCCGGTTGATAGACGCCACGGCGGATGTCTTCGGCCAGTTGCTGAGCAATACGTTGGTAGAGCAAGAGATTGGTCATGACGCAGCACTCGATTTAACGGGCATTTTATTCTTGTGTGAAACAATACCGGAACAGTTTAGAAGTGTACTGGGACAGTTGTCACATTACTCGACCATACAGTGCGGTGTCTGCCCCTGACTGTACTGATTTGCGGGCTATTCGACAGACGTAAAAAAGCCCGGCACTGCATGACAGTCCGGGCTTTCCAGAGACGCAGCCCTCAGCGGGCGGCGCCGAGCTGGCCTTTTTCATCGGAGAAGACAATTTCCACACGACGATTCTGCGCCCGCCCACGCTCGGAAGCATTGGCGTCCACCGGGTATTCGTCGCCGTAGCCTTCGACCTGAATGCGCTTGTCGTCGATGCCCAGATCTATCAACACATCCGCGACCGATTGCGCGCGATCACGAGACAACTTGAGGTTTTCCTGTTTGCCACCGGTACTGTCGGTGTACCCCTCGATACGCACCACGCGTTTGGGGTTCAATTGCAGGAACTGGACGATCTTCAGCACCACGCGGTTGGCCGAGTTTTTCAGCTCCGCTTCACCGGTGTCGAACAGCACATCACCGAGGGTCATTACCAGACCACGGTCGGTCTGCGTGGTGGCCAGTGCGACGATCTGTTCTTCCAGCCATTTGCCCTGCTGCTGCACGCTGAGCAACTTGGATTCACGCAGGGCCAGTTGCAAGCGCTGACGCTCTAGCTCCAGTTTGGCTGCGCGCTCTTCGTTGAGCACCTGATTGGTGTGCTCGCGGGCGATTTCGCTGTAACGCTGACTCAGGTAGGCGTAATGCACCACGTCGGAGCCGCTGCCCCAGTAGGTCGACAGGCGATCGGCACGGGCCAGCGACTCACCGGCGCGGATCACGTCTTTCGGTGCGATGCGCAGCACATTGGAATCTTCCTTGACCTTCTGGAAGTCGGCGCTGGCCTCTTGCAGTGCGGATTCGCTGTGTTGACCGGCGCAGCCGTACAGGCTGGCGCAACCGGCAAGTATCAGACCGCCGAGGACTTTGGATTTGAGGCTCATTGGGCATCTCCCAGTTGCTTGCGCAGACGGACGATGCGGGTGTTGAGCACATTCAGCTGTTCTTCACTTTTTTGCGTCAACACTTTGGCTTCGGCCAGACGAGCATCCAGTTCAGCCTGTTCCGAACGCATGCGCGCGTTGCGGTAGGACTCGTCCGCCATGTTGCCTTTGGCGCGGTTGTACTTGGTTTCGGCCAGTTTCATTTCCGGCACTTCGTCGGCAGTGGCGCCAACAGCCTTGGCCTGGATTATGGCTTGCTCGGTCAGGCGCATTTGTTCAACGGGTGCCGGATCGGTCGCGCAACCGGCCAGGGCCAGAACGGCCATCGCCGCGAAAAGAGGTCGAATACTCACTAAGAATCCCTACTGTTTTGGGGCACTGACGGGTTGTTGCGGCTGTTGCTGCTGCGCCTTCCAGCGCTCGATGTTGCGTTGCAGCGCGGCTTCCGTCAGTCCGGACGCGGGCAATTCTGTCATCTTTTTGGCCAACTGTCCGCGCAACCACGGATCGTTACATGCCGAGTTATGCGAAACCGCAAGAAACAGCCCCGGGCGGTCGACGGGGTGCTCGAACGCCAGCAGGTCATTGGTCATGCCCAATGCCTGCGCGGCGGCCATGCCTGAGTAGCGGCCGGCGAGTACATATTCCACTTCACCGAGGAGCAATTTCTGCAGGGCCTGAGTGAGGTTGGCTGTCCGTGTCAGGGTCAGATTCTGCTCGGCGAAAACGCCGAATGCCTGGGTCATGCGAGACTTTTCCGACATCGCACCGGTGTGGCCATGCAAGTCTTTGGCCTCGCTATAGACCAGTGTCGAGCCTTTACGCGTCCACACCAGATAGTCGTTTTCCAGCAGCGGTGGATAGATGTAGTCGAAGTTTTCCAGTTCATTGAAGGTCAGCGGCGCATCGGCCAGCATGTCCATGCGCCCGCTGCGCACTTCATCGAGGGCTTGCGAGCGTTTGCCGGCGTAGAGCAGTTCGACTTTGATGCCGAGGTCTTTGGCGACCTGTTGCAACAGGTCGGCACTGGCGCCGATCAACTGCTTGGGATTCTGCGGGTCCTGCCACAGGTACGGCGGCGCATCCGGGCTGCCGGTGACGACGAGGCGCTCGCACTTGCCCGCGGCCGTGGCCAAACCCGGCAACAGAGCCAATCCCAGCAATACCGAGTAACGCAATCCGCAGCGCAGATCCATGGCAAAACGCTCCCACTCAAATCCCAGACAAAAAAAAGCCCGACCAAAAGGTCGGGCTCTTTATAAGTGAAGCCGCTGGATTAGACCAGCTTCTCCAGCTCAGGTACGGCTTCGAACAGATCCGCCACCAGGCCGTAATCGGCCACCTGGAAGATCGGCGCTTCTTCGTCCTTGTTGATCGCAACGATCACTTTGGAGTCTTTCATACCGGCCAGGTGCTGGATCGCGCCGGAGATACCGACGGCGATGTACAGCTGTGGCGCAACGATCTTGCCGGTCTGACCGACCTGCATGTCGTTCGGTACGAAACCTGCGTCGACGGCGGCGCGCGAAGCACCCACCGCAGCGCCCAGCTTGTCGGCCAGAGCGTACAGGTGTTTGAAGTTGTCGCCGTTCTGCATGCCGCGGCCGCCGGAAACGACGATCTTGGCTGCGGTCAGCTCTGGACGATCGGATTTGGCCAGTTCTTCGCCAACGAAGCTCGAAGTGCCCGCGTCGTGTGCAGCGCCAACGGCTTCAACAGCAGCCGAACCACCTTCAGCAGCTACCGGATCGAAACCGGTAGCACGCACGGTGATCACTTTGATCGCAGCGGTGGACTGCACGGTAGCGATGGCGTTACCGGCGTAGATCGGACGCTTGAAGGTATCAGCGCTTTCAACCGAGATGATCTCGGAGATCTGGTCAACGTCGAGCTGCGCAGCAACGCGCGGCAGGATGTTTTTGCCGTTGGAGGTAGCGGCAGCCAGGATGTGGCTGTAACCAGCACCAAGCTCAGCTACCAGTGGAGCAACGTTTTCCGGCAGCTGATGCGCGTAAGCGGCGTTATCAGCGTTGAGGACTTTGCTCACGCCTGCGATTTTCGCAGCGGCTTCAGCCACGGCGCCAGCGCCTTGGCCGGCAACCAGAACGTGGATGTCGCCGCCGATTTTGGCCGCAGCAGCCACGGTGTTCAGTGTGGCCGGGGCCAGCACTTTGTTGTCGTGTTCAGCAATAACCAAGATAGTCATTTAGATTACCTTCGCTTCGTTTTTCAGTTTCTCGACCAGTTCAGCCACCGACTTGACCTTGATACCTGCGCTGCGTGCAGCCGGCGCTTCGACTTTCAGGGTCTTGTTGGTGGAGGCGGTGGAAACGCCCAAAGCGTCCGGAGTCAGCACTTCGAGAGGCTTCTTCTTGGCTTTCATGATGTTTGGCAGGGACGCGTAGCGCGGCTCGTTCAAACGCAGGTCGGTGGTGACGATTGCCGGCAGTTTCAGCGAAACAGTCTGCGCGCCGCCGTCGATTTCGCGAGTCACGGCAACGCTGTCGCCGGAGACTTCGACTTTCGAGGCGAACGTGCCCTGACCGTAGCCGCTCAGTGCAGCGAGCATCTGGCCGGTCTGGTTGTTGTCGCTGTCGATGGCCTGTTTGCCAAGGATCACCAGTTGCGGCTGTTCCTTGTCGACCACAGCCTTGAGCAGCTTGGCCACGGCGAGCGAGGTCAGATCTTCAGCGGATTCGACGAGGATGGCACGGTCGGCACCCAGAGCCAGTGCGGTACGCAGCTGCTCCTGAGCGGTGGTCGGGCCGATGGAGACGACGACGATTTCAGTCGCAACACCTTTCTCTTTCAGGCGTACGGCTTCTTCCACTGCGATTTCGCAGAACGGGTTCATCGACATCTTGACGTTGGCGAGATCGACGCCGGAATTGTCCGCCTTGACGCGAACCTTGACGTTGTAATCCACAACGCGTTTGACAGCTACAAGAACCTTCATGGATTCCTCGTTACTCTCCGGTGAAAAGAAAGTCGCCTAGGCGAACCTGGCGGTTGATGCTCATCAGGCTAAAAGGGCACCTCTAAAAACGCCGACCGGGGTGCGAAGTGATTCCACGATGTGAAGGGGGTGCGACCGTTCGTCAGTGGTGACCGACAAGTCATTGATCCTCACGCTGTGTAAACTGCGCGCCAGACTGCGCTGCGCAGCACTCTCGACCACCTGTGCCCTGCCTTTAGACGTGCTCTTGAAACCGCCAGTCTGCCTACGACGAGCGCAAAACCGACCGTATCTTGACCGGAACGCCTATTCCGGTCAATACAGCAAAATGACCATTCATAAGCCGCGCTTCTTTGATTTCTCTGGGCTGGAGCCGATTCAAACAAACGTTTGTATTGGACGCTCGGAGTGGTGTAGATATAATGCGCCGCCTAGAGAGAAAGGTCTGTTCTCCAATATTCCCCTTGACGTTAACGTAAAGGAATAGCGGATGCGACATCAAACCTCCAAATTAGAAAAAAAACTGTTGAGCCTTGAGTAGGAGATAGCCTGTGGAACGCGAATACATGGAATTCGACGTGGTCATCGTCGGTGCCGGCCCCGCTGGCCTGTCCGCCGCCTGCCGTCTGAAGCAGAAGGCCGCCGAAGCCGGTAAGGAAATCAGCGTCTGCGTGGTCGAAAAAGGCTCCGAAGTCGGCGCACACATCCTGTCCGGTGCCGTGTTCGAACCACACGCTCTGAACGAGTTGTTCCCGGACTGGAAAGAACTCGGCGCGCCGCTGAACACTCCGGTCACCCGCGACGATATTTTTGTCCTGAAAAACGCCGAAAGCGCGCAGAAAATTCCTGACTTCTTTGTGCCCAAGACCATGCACAACGAAGGCAACTACATTATTTCCCTCGGCAACCTGTGCCGCTGGCTCGCCCAGCAGGCCGAGAACCTCGGCGTAGAAATCTACCCGGGCTTCGCCGCTCAGGAAGCACTGATCGACGAGCAAGGCGTGGTGCGCGGGATCATCACCGGTGATCTGGGCGTCGACCGCGAAGGCAATCCGAAAGAAGGCCTGTACACCCCGGGCATGGAACTGCGTGGCAAATACACGCTGTTCGCCGAAGGTTGCCGTGGCCACATCGGCAAGCAGCTGATCAAGCGCTACAACCTCGACAGCGATGCCGACGCTCAGCACTACGGCATCGGCCTGAAAGAAATCTGGGAGATCGACCCGGCCAAACACCAGCCAGGCCTGGTGGTGCACACCGCCGGTTGGCCGCTGGACATCATGGGCACCGAGAACACCGGCGGTTCGTTCCTTTATCACCTGGAAAACAACCAAGTGGTGGTTGGTCTGATAGTCGATCTTTCCTACAGCAACACCTACCTGTCGCCATTCGACGAGTTTCAGCGCCTCAAGCATCACCCGGTGCTGGCGCAGTACCTGGAAGGCGGCAAGCGCATCAGCTACGGCGCCCGCGCGATCTGCAAAGGTGGCCTGAACTCGCTGCCGAAAATGGTCTTCAAGGGTGGCGCGCTGATCGGTTGCGACCTCGGCACCCTGAACTTCGCCAAGATCAAAGGCAGCCACACCGCGATGAAGTCCGGCATGCTCGCCGCTGAATCGGTGGCTGACGCGCTGTTCGCGGAAAAGGACGGCACTGAAGAGCTGACCACTTACGTCGACGCGTTCAAGAAGAGCTGGCTTTACGACGAACTGTTCGCCAGCCGTAACTTCGGCCCGGCGATCCACAAGTTCGGCGCCATTGTCGGCGGCGGTTTCAACTGGCTGGACCAGAACATCTTCGGCGGCAAACTGCCGTTCACCCTGCACGACACCAAGCCGGACTACGCTTGCCTCAAGCTCGCGGCGGATTGCAAGAAGATCGACTATCCGAAGCCGGACGGCAAACTCAGCTTTGACAAGCTCAGCTCGGTGTTCATCTCCGGTACCAACCACGAAGAAGAACAGCCTTGCCACTTGAAGCTGACCGACCCGAGCATCCCGATCAGCAAGAACCTGCCGCTGTACGACGAACCGGCGCAGCGCTACTGCCCGGCCGGCGTGTACGAAGTGATCACCAAGGAAGACGGCGAGAAGCGCTTCCAGATCAACGCCCAGAACTGCGTGCACTGCAAGACCTGTGACATCAAGGACCCTTCGCAGAACATCACCTGGGTCACGCCGGAAGGCGCTGGTGGCCCGACTTATCCGAACATGTAAGTCGACCCGCTGAACAACAAGGCTCCCGATCTGGGGGCCTTTTTGTTGCCCAAAATTTAGTGCATCGCATCACCCCCTGTGGGAGCTGGCTTGCCAGCGATGACGGTGGATCAGGCGACATCTATGTTGAATGTGCCGGCCTCATCGCTGGCAAGCCAGCTCCCACAGGGATTGTGTCAATCCTCAGGCAGCGCGCTCGTCGCCCGGGCTGCGCTCAAAGTAGCGTTTGTACTCGCGGCTGAACTGCGACGTACTCTGATACCCCACCCGATGCGCCACCTGCGCCACACCCAAGCCCTCCGCCACCAACAACGTCTGCGCCTTCAACAAACGCAAGCGCTTCAAATACTGCACCGGCGACAACAACGTGCTGCGTTTGAAGTGCTCATGAAAGGTCGACACGCTCATGTTCGCGCAACCGGCCAGGGTCTCGACATTCAGTGGCTCGGTGTAATGCGCATGCAGATGGCTGATCGACGCCGCCACCCGCGCGAACTGCCCCTGCTGCTCGACCAGCGCGCGCAACACATCGGCCTGCGGCCCGCGCAACGCGGTGAACAACAACTCGCGCACCCGCGCCGGCCCGAGAATCTGGCATTCCAGCGGATCGTGCAGGCAACTGAGCAAGCGTTCGACACAGCCGCGCATGTCATCGTCGAGCACCACCGAGGTCATCGACTCCGGCGTCTGCGCCGGGATATGCCGGCCCGGCGCCAGCCCCATGGCCAGCACCAGTTCCCCGAGCAACACCCGATCAATCGCCACCGACACCCCGAGCAACGGCGCATCCGGCAAGGCAAACGTCTCACACTCGAACGGCACCGGCAGTGCCTGAATCAGATAGTGCCCGGCGCCGTACTCCATGGTGCGCGGCCCGAGAAACGCCAGCTTGCTGCCTTGGGCGATGATCATCAGGCTCGGCTCGTAAATGTGCGGGCCACGGGCGACATCGCAACTGGCGCGCAACACTTGCACACCGGGCAACCCGGTAGGCGAGTAACCGTCGCGCAGCGCCAGCGGTTCGATCAGCGAAACCAGGCGCGCATTGGCATCAAGATGACGGGTCAATTGCATCGAATTGTTCTTCACAAAAAATCACGAAAACAGGGGGATGAAAACATCATGGCAGATCCTTTTGCCAATGCGACCGATCAAACCGGTATGCCGGAGGATTAGGCATGAGACCCGGAGGAATCGTCATGGCCGACCGGTCAGTCGACGCCCAAAATGCGCCGCCTCACTTGTTCCTGCTTTTGCGAGGTTTCACATGTACACCGCCATCGGCTATGCCGCCCAATCGGCCACCACCCCCCTCGCCCCGATGAAGTTCGAACGTCGCAGCCCGCGCGCCGACGACGTAGCGATCGAGATTCTCTACTGCGGCGTCTGCCACTCCGACATCCACCAGGCGCGCAACGAATGGGGCATCGCCGTTTACCCGTTGATGCCGGGCCATGAGATTGTCGGAAAAGTCACCGCGATCGGTGCGAATGTCACCCAACACAAAGTCGGCGATCTGGTCGGCGTTGGCTGCATGGTCGACTCTTGCCGTACCTGCGAAGCCTGCCAGTCGAACCTTGAGCAATATTGCCTCGAAGGCCCGACCATGACCTACGCTACCCCGGATCGGGTCGATGGCAGCAACACCATGGGCGGTTATTCGGACAGCATCGTCGTCAGCGAACACTTCGTTGTGCGCATCCCGGAAAAACTCGCATTGGCCAGCGCCGCGCCGATCCTCTGCGCCGGCATCACCACCTACTCGCCGCTCAAGCACTACGGCGTCAAGGCGGGCGACAAGGTCGGGATTCTCGGCATGGGCGGTCTGGGCCACATGGGCATCAAGTTCGCCAAGGCCATGGGCGCTGAAGTGACGCTGTTCACCCGCTCGGCGAGCAAGGCAGAAGAAGGTCGTCGTCAGGGTGCCGATCACGTGATCGTTTCCACCGACGCCGAACAGATGAAAGCCGCGGCCGGTTACTTCGACTTCCTGCTCGACACCATTCCGGTGCAGCACGATCTCAACCCGTACCTCGACACCCTGCGCTTCGACGGCGTGCACATTCTGGTCGGTCTGATCGAGCCGATCGATCCACCGGTCCATGCCGGCAAACTGGTGATGAGCCGTCGTGTATTGGCCGGCTCGTTGATCGGTGGCGTCGCTGAAACCCAGGAAGTGCTGGATTTCTGCGCCGAACACAACATCACCTGCGATATCGAAATGCTCGACATCCGCCAGATCAACGAGGCTTACGCGCGGATGATCGCCGGCGACGTGAAGTACCGTTTCGTGATCGACATGGCGACGCTCAAGGTTTAAATCTTTAGACCGAGTTCCGCCGAAAGCCGGGCTGTGACCCCTTTGATCAGGGGAATCAGCTCGGCCATTTTTTCCAGCGGCATGTATGGCACGGTGCTGGCGATACTGATCGCCGCCACGATGCCCTTGCTCGCATCGCGAATCGGCGCCGCCACGCAGCGGATCGACGGTTCGTTGTCCTCCAGATCGAAGGCGTAGCCGCCGGCGACGTACTCGGTCATGCGCTGCTCCAGCTGTTCCCAGGACTGCTGGGGATGCTGCGGCCAGAACTGACTTTTCCCACCCGCCGGCAGGCTGATGTCGTACAACCGTTGCCAATCTTTCGGCGAGTCATCAAGCATCAACGCCTTACCGATCCCCGTGCGCGCCAGCGGCATGCGATGGCCGACCCGCGAACGCATTTCCGGGCCATTTCGCCCCGGATTCTTCAGCAGATACAGCACTTCATCGCCTTCACGAATCCCCAGGTGCACGGTGTCGCCGGTCAGCGCCGACAACTCGTCCAGATACGGCCCGGCCAAGGTCACCAGCGGCAACTCTTCGCGGGCCTGAAAACCCAGCTCGATCAGCTTCGGCCCGAGCAGATAACCGACTTGCGGCACCACGCGCAGATAGCGCTCATCGACCAGACAACTGGCCAGACGATGGGTGGTGCTGCGCGTGGTGCCGATCAGCCGGGCAATCTCCTTGAGATCGCGGGCGCCACTGGCCACCGCTTGCACCACTCCCAAGCCACGCAACAGCGTCTGCGTGCCGGTGGGCGCGGCGTCCTTGGTTTTTTCCGGAGCGTCTTCCTGCATATCCAGCCTTTTACCGTTGAGCGAGGGAACGGGCGGCATTATGGTCGCCCGACGCAGACCACTACAACTCGATACGCTCGACCTTGCCGACCAGCAGCACGTAGGACAAGGCACCGATCAAGGCGAGAACCGCGATGTAGGTGATCGCCGGCGCGAACGAATCGCCGCTGGCGAGGAAGCCGATGACGATCGGCGTGGCAATTGCCGACAGGTTGCCGATGAAATTGAACACCCCGCCGGTCAGCCCGAGCAAACGTGCTGGTGCCAAGGTCGAGACCAGCGACCAGGTAATCGAAGCCAGGCCGTTACCGAAAAATGCCAGCGCCAGGAAAGCAATCACCAGCGGCGTCGACTCGACGAAGTTGGCGCCGATGATCGAGGTGGAAATCAGCAGTCCACCAATGATCGGCAACTTGCGCGCAAAGCCGACGGTGTAGCCGCGACGAATCAGGAAGTCGGAAAAGAACCCCGAACACAACACGCCAACGAACGCGGCGAGAAACGGCAGCGACGCCAGCAGGCCTGACTTGATGAAGTCCATGCCGCGATACTTCACCAGATAAGTCGGGAACCACGTCAGGAAAAACCACAACGTTGAGTTCAGGCAGAACTGGCCGAGGTAGATGCCCCACAACTTGCGTTTGGTCAGAACGATACCGAGATCGGTCCAGCTGAATTTGGCTTTGACCTTGGCCGTTTCCTGCTGAATATCAACGAGGCCACCGCCCTCGCGGATCAAGTCGATTTCCGCTTCGTTGGCGCCTTTGAAATCCCGCGGCTCGCGATACACCGCGTACCAGATTGCTGCCCAGATGATGCCCACCGCGCCGGTTGCAACGAAGACCATGTGCCAGCCAAATTCATGTTGCAGCCAGGCCAGCACCGGAGTGAGAAATGCCAGACCGACGAACTGCCCCGACGTGTAAAAACCAATCGCCGTAGCGCGTTCACGCTCGGGAAACCAGGTCGTCACCACGCGGCTGTTGATCGGATAGGCCGGCGCTTCCAGCGCTCCGACCGCCATGCGCAATACGAACAAAGCAATGAAACTGGCGGCGAAACCGAGCATCACCGTAGCAATCGACCACAGCAGCAATGCGACGCTGTAAAGAATGCGCGGCGGCACACGATCAACCAGCCAGCCGCCGGGGATCTGCATGGCAGCGTAGGTCCAGCCGAACGCGGAGAAAATCAGGCCGACGTGAATCGGGTCGATACCCAGATCACTGGTCAGCGCGGGGGCGGCAATCGACAGGTTGCTGCGGTCGAGGTAGTTGATGACCACGGTGATAAACAGCAACACCATGATGAAAAACCGCTTACGGCTAGGAGTGACTAAAGACGCCTGCCCGGTGAGGGTTTGCGGTTGCATGGGGAGAGCCTCTTTTTATGTTTATTGAGGTCGGCCTGAGGCCTGATCGTTCCCACGCTCTGCGTGGGAATGCAGCCCGGGACGTTCTGCGTCCCAAAAGCGGACGCAGAACGTCCATTGAGGCATTCCCACGCAGAGCGTGGGGACGATCTCATCGGGTGTGTCAGGCAGTACTCACCACTCGGCAAAGCTGCCATCGGCATGACGCCAGATCGGGTTGCGCCAGCGGTGGCCAACCGCCGCGCGCTCAATCACGTATTCCTCGTTGATCTCGATGCCCAACCCCGGCCCGTTCGGAATCTTCACAAAGCCTTTGTCGTAATCGAACACCCGCGGATCCTTCACGTAGTCGAGCAAGTCGTTGCTCTCGTTGTAATGGATGCCCAGGCTCTGCTCCTGGATAAACGCGTTGTAACAAGCCGCGTCCAGTTGCAAACACGCCGCCAGCGCAATCGGCCCCAGCGGGCAATGCAGCGCCAGCGCGACGTCGTAGGCTTCAGCCATGTTGGCGATCTTGCGGGTTTCGGTGATGCCGCCGGCGTGGGAAGCATCCGGCTGGATGATGTCGACGTAGCCTTCGCTCAACACGCGTTTAAAGTCCCAACGCGAGAACAGCCGCTCACCGAGAGCAATCGGCGTGCTGGTCAGCGGCGCCAGCTCTTTCAACGCTTCGTAGTTTTCGCTGAGCACCGGCTCTTCGATAAACATCAATTTGTACGGATCGAGTTCCTTCATCAGCACCTTGGCCATCGGCTTGTGCACGCGGCCATGGAAGTCGACGCCGATGCCGACGTTCGGCCCGACCGCGTCACGTACGGCGGCAACGTTGGCCAGCGCCAGATCGACTTTTTCGAAGGTGTCGAGGAATTGCAGTTCTTCGGTGCCGTTCATTTTCACCGCGGTGAAACCACGGTTCACCGCCTCTTTCGCCGCACGCGCGGTGTCGGCCGGACGATCGCCGCCAATCCACGAATACACACGAATCTTGTCGCGCACCTGACCACCGAGCAGATCACTCACCGACACCCCGAGGGCCTTGCCCTTGATGTCCCACAGCGCCTGATCGATACCGGCCAGTGCGCTCATGTGGATGGCGCCGCCACGGTAGAAACCGCCGCGATACAGCACGGTCCAGATGTCTTCGATGTTGCGTGGGTCTTTGCCGATCAGGTAGTCGGACAATTCTTCGACGGCAGCCGCAACGGTGTGGGCGCGGCCTTCGACCACAGGCTCGCCCCAACCGGTCACGCCCTCATCGGTTTCGACCTTGAGAAAGCACCAGCGCGGCGGGACGATGAAGGTGGTGAGTTTGGTGATTTTCATCTTTTTGTCTCTCTTATAGATGTAGCGCACGCAGCGCCAAAAAAGTCTTAGCGAAGGGCCTTCCACGCGGCCACGTAGGCCTTGGCATTCACCGCCACCTGCTCCGCCGTCATGCCCGGTTTGAACAGACCGGAGCCGAGACCGAAACCCTTCACGCCAGCGTCGATAAACGCCTGCATGTTGTCCGGCGTGATACCGCCGACCGGCGCCAGCACCGTCCCCGCCGGCAACACCGCAAGCCAGGCTTTGACGACCGCCGGGCCCATCTGCTCGGCCGGGAACAGCTTGAGAATGTCCGCGCCCTCCGCCAGCGCCGCGAACGCTTCGGTCGGTGTGGCAACGCCCGGCGACAGGAACAGCCCCGCCGCTTTCGCCGCGCGCAACACTTTGGCGTCGCTGTGCGGCATGACGATCACTTGCCCGCCGGCCTCTTTCACCAACTCGACCTGTTCCGGGGTCAACACTGTGCCGGCACCAATCAGGCAATCGGCGGGCAAGGTCGTGCGCAGGATGCGGATACTTTCGTACGGCGACGGGGAATTGAGCGGTACTTCGATGACGCGAAATCCGGCCGCATACAGGACTTCTCCGACAGCGGCAGCTTCCTGCGGGTGCAGGCCACGCAGAATCGCGATCAGACCGTTTTGCGCCAATGCTTGCTTGAGCATGTCAGGCCTCCAGTCAGGGTTAACGGGATGAGGAATCGATCAGTCCGGCGGCCAGCGCCAGTTGCCACAGGCCACGCTCGGTCGCCTGCTCGGCCAGCGTCACGTTGGCGAAACCGCAGGCATCGAGGGCACGGCTGTAGCGCGCGCAGAGTTGCGCGTTGCCGATGAGGATGATCGAAGGGAGATTCCGGTTGTTGCGACGGCGACGTTGAGCGCTGGCGAGCGCCGCCAGTTCATGGCCGATCATCAGGCCGGACAGATAATCTGCCTGCGCGGTCGGGCTGAGTTCGCCGGTCAGGCCCAGGGTACGGGCGCTGAACAAGGTCGACAGCACGCCGAGCTCGCCATCTGCCGACTGCGCAACCTGCACGCCACGGTCAAACGCCTGAGCATCGAACGTCGCACTGTGCTGTTGGGTTCGGCCGAGAATGCTGTATTCACTGAGCACGGCGAATACTTCGCCGGTCATGAACGTATCGAAATGGGTGATGCAGCCATCGACCACGTCGACCCATTTCGAGTGACTGCCCGGCAGACCGATCAACAGATCGGCACCCGCCTCAATCGGCAGATTCTGCAGCACACCGAGCACTTGGGTTTCTTCGCCACGCATCACGTTCGGCAGACGCGAACGCTGGATCACCCCCGGCACGATATGCACCACGGTGCCGCGCAGGCTGACAACTATTTGTAGGGAATTTCCGAGATTGGCGACGTTCGCCGGCGTCTCGCAGTAGGCTGCTTCACGCCAGCCCTGCGCACTACCGACCATCCCGCAGGCAATTACCGGCAGATCCGGCTGCGCATCGAGCCAGTCGCCGCACGCTTCATCGAAGGCCAGTTCGAAACCATCGGCGCATTCGCGACCGTTGATGGCTCGCGGAGTCTTTGGCAGTTGCATGATCCCGGACGACAGCGCGCGCTGCTCCAGCACCACACCGCCCGCCGCGAGTTTGTAAGCACGTAATGAGGTCGTCCCCCAGTCGAGCGCGATCAATTGCGCCAGCATCGCTTCACCTGTTTTGTTTTTGGCAGTGAGTGCGATGGACTATAGCCCTCTCAGGCGCTAAATCTCAATATGTAATTTTGCATCCCATATTTTGGGATGATCACGTCTACCCACTCTCCTCGAACAGATCCGTGATTCACCGTTATCAATATCACTACTGACGCTCTATCGCCTGAACGAAAACACTGGCAGGAATATTCATTGATTTTGAGTAATACGGACCGTAAGCGTAGGCAGCAGTCCTGAATTTACATGCCACGACCTGACGCGCGCTCAATACCATCAACAGTTGTTTTTTATTGAAGTACGTACTCAGCGTTCCACCGTCCGGTGTATGCACCGCAGAGACCTCAGCCGAATACACATATGGCCCCGCAGCAGATTCATTTAATACCGCGACGACCTCCCCTTCGAGATACCGGGTCAGGTCCTGTTTTGTTTCGAAGAAGCCACTCTCATCCATTGAACAGATCAAGGCATTGCCGACCTGATGTTGGCCGGCATTGATCTCGAAGAATCGCAACAGATCAGTCATTGAACTGAAGCGGACATCCAGAAGAGCACTGTGTCCAGACTTGGTAACAGAAACAAATTCAATTTCGGTCTCTGGTAATGGCACTCTTTTTGCGCACGAAGCACACAAACAAAGAACTAGAATTGCAAGCAACACTCGCATGTCAAGACTCCAGATATTTGATCATTTTTTCAGCGATGAGATCACATGCGGACTGTTCGCCAAGAATCCTCGCCTTGAACATTACGCCTGCATCTTCGTGGTTGGTGTCTACCGCTTTATTGATATCAGGACCCGAGCTCATGACCCAGCGTTCTCCCATCTCGGCGACATCATCGGACTGATTGGGTTTCGCCGGTGCAGCCAATATATTGATCCAGTACTCTGCACCAGGCTTCGGGGTGGTGGCGTAAATGTCTGAAATCAGCCAGACACCCAGTCCGCCGCCCACTGGATCAAGCGTGACCAAGGACTTCACCGTAAATCCCTGTTCTTTGAGTATGGCTGCCAGATGAGCGCCGTTCCATCCTCCCAGACTGTGACCGACGATACTTATATAAATTGATTTATCACCTTTCAGATAACTCAGCACATACTTTTCTATGTCTTTCTTGCCGCGCACATCCTTATAACTAAGGTACACCGACTTTATTTTTCCAATTTGCGCGTCGCTGAATTTTTTAGGCAATAAAACCTGCGCACTGGTTACGTTACCGTGAGGTGGTTGATCTTGATAATACGGTTCCTTGTCTCCAGCACCGCCGATGAAAAACACGACGATTTTTTTGATTTTGATTGCCACAGCTTTTACAGTCTGGTCGGTTTTGCAAGTCAACTCATGACTCACCACCTCGTTTTTGCAATCTTTGAGTGCAGGGTTTGCGACTTCCATTTCGATCACTCTACAAACAGTTTTATGGTTTCGGCCAAATGAGAGCTGACCATATGAGTAAAGCCCTGCTCATTGGTGATCCCATGTTCCATGCTGCCATCGCCCCGTTGAATCACATAGGGATGATCGGGCACGGGCTCGCCAGTTGCTTCATTAACCACTTGCAACCTGTCCGTAAAATGCACTGGCATCGGCAACAACCCGCTAAAAGCCGCCCCGCCGCCGCTCTGGCCAATAATCACCGTCCCCGAACCACCGACCACGACATTGCCGTGACCTCCAGTGCTATCGAGCGTGGCGGCATTCAGGCCGTTGATGAAAACCGTGCCGGAAACGGCCCCGGTAATCGGACTGCCGCACGCCGATTTATCGGTCATGCGCGCGGCGGCGAGGCCGTCGAAGAAGACGTTCGGCGAGCCGGAAACAATCGGGTTGGTGCCATGGCCTGGCAATGGGCAGGCGGTCGGGTCGGTGACGCGTGCAGCGGGTTTACCACTCAATTCAAAGCTCCTTGCTTCAGGGGTTCCGGGTGCAGCTGATGAATATCGATGTCGGTCGCGGCGAAGCGCCAGCGGTTGTCGACGGGGTCGAACAGGGCGTGGCAATGCTCACGGCTGTCGGGTGATGCGGCGGTTTGCAGGTGTCGCCAGGCTTCGTCGGTTTGCCATGCCAGTTCAGCCGGCGAGGCGTCGTCGAGTTCGTTGAGCCAGGCGTTGTAGTGGCGCAGGTGATTACGCTCGTAAGTCGATTGCAGCAGTTCAGCCATTTGTGCGCCGAGGTCGAGATGATGCTGGGCCGTCCACTGGCCGATCTCGGAATAGACGTACCAGCCCATCGGCATCAACCCGCGGTCCTTGAGCAGCGAATGCCCGACAGGGGCGACGAAACCGCAACAGACGTGCAGCGTCAGCCAGCCTTGATGAGCGTCGATAAACGCCGTCGGATCGAAGGTGCGCAGCGGTATCACGCGGTAATCGGCGAGCCCGGCACTGCGGGTCATCAACTCGGCATCAAGGCGTGACACGAACGCACGAATGGCCGTGCCGCCCGTGCTGTTCGTCGTACAGAGAATATCGACCGGTTGACGCTGGGGGTTGTCGCTTGAGCCTGAGTTCTTCACCAGGCCATACAGACGCATTGACGCCCGTAGTCCGCTCATCGCTGGTCACTCGTTGACGCAGCGAAAGCTCCACGGGCGTGGAGAAATTGTGCCAGAGGCATTGCAGGTGTCGTCCGTGAGTGCGCAAAAATGGCGCGTAGAATGCCGGACTAGAGCGCTGGCGACAATCGAATTACTGCTGGATTGCCATCATTGCGATCAGCCTTCAGCAAACTCACGCAGGACCTGGCCATCCATGCGGTAGCGCACCCACTCTTCCTGAGGTTGCGCGCCGAGGGATTTGTAGAATTCGATCGCCGGCGTGTTCCAGTCGAGCACGCTCCATTCGAAGCGGCCGCAGTCGTTGTCGCAGGCGATTTTCGCCAAGTGACGCAACAAGGTTTTGCCAGCACCGCCGCCGCGCTGTTCGGGGGTGATGTAGAGGTCTTCGAGGTACAGGCAGTTGCTGCCCAGCCAGGTCGAGTAGCTGAAGAAGAACACGGCGAAACCGATCGGCAGCCCGTCACGCAGGCAGATCAGACCGTGGGCGGTGGCGCCTTCGCCGAACAGGCTGCGCTCGATGTCGGCAACGCTGGCGATGACTTCGTGGCGGGCCTTTTCGAAATCGGCGAGTTCAGTGATGAAGGCGAGGATTTGCGGGGCATCGCTGGGGGTCGCCGGGCGGATTTCGATCGTCATGGACGGGCCTTGTCGGAAAAAGGAAAACGCCATACTAAGGTGGTGAGCGGCGCTCGTCACATGGCAAAACACACACTACCCTGCGCAATGTTGCAAACACTGCAGTTCCCTGTGGGAGCGAGCCTGCTCGCGAAAGCGGACTGTCAGTGACATTGCGGTGACTGATACTGCCTCTTCGCGAGCAGGCTCGCTCCCACAGGAACTGAGACAATCTGAAAGGATGCTTATGAACTTAGATAGTTTTACGCCCGTGGCGGCACTGGCAGCAGAGTTACTGCCGTACGCATTGGAGCCGTCCGACGACGGCGCCCACGACCTCGCCCACTTGCAGCGCGTCTGGCACAACGTGCGTACGCTGCATGAAGAAGAAGGCGGTGATCTGGAGGTGCTACTCGCTGCGGTGCTCCTGCACGATTGCGTGGCTGTCGAGAAAAACTCGCCACTGCGCGCGCAAGCCTCGCGTCTGGCGGCAGAAAAGGCTTCATCGGTGCTCGCCGAAATGACCTGGCCCAGCGAAAAAATCACGGCCGTCGCCCACGCCATCGAAGCCCACAGTTTCTCCGCCAACATCACTCCGCGCACCCTCGAAGCGAAAATCGTCCAGGACGCCGACCGCCTCGACTCACTGGGCATGCTCGGTGTCGCCCGAACCTTTTACATCGCCGGACGCATGGGTTCGGCGCTGTACGACCCGCAGGATCCCGAAGCGAAACAACGCGGTTACGATGACACGCGTTTTTGCCTCGATCATTTCCAGACCAAGCTGCTGCACCTCGCCGACGGTTTCCAGACAGACGCTGGCCAGCGTCTGGCGCAGGTCCGTCATCAACGCCTGAAAGGTTTCATGGAACAATTCAAGGAAGAGATCGGCATTGCCTGAGCGTTACTCCGGCGCGCAGCGATCCTGACTTCGCCAACCTCAGACCTAATCCGCCGGCCCGCTGTGTTAAACAGATGACGCTGAATTTTTCCGGTCAAGGAACCGCGTCATGTCGCAAGCAACACCCACGATATCGAGCAAGCTGTTCGGCCTTTTCTGCCTCGCCAGTTATCTGGTGTCGTTGTCCTACGGTTCGACATTTTTGCTGTCGCTGCTGATCGGTTCACGCGGCGGCAATGAGCACGATGCGGGGAGTGTGATTTCGGCGGCGATGGTCAGTACGTTTGTCGCGGTGCTGGTGTCCGGGCATTTGTCGGACTGGCTCGGGGCGGCGCGTTCGATTGCAGTGTTCGGGCTGTTGCTGGTGGCGGCGAGCCTGGGTTTTGCGCTGACGCCGGGGTTCGGTCATTTGCTGCTGTTTTTCGGTTTGTTGTTGGGATTGGGCTGGGGCGTTTTTTACACCTTGGGACCGATTATCGTTGCCAGTCTGGTGACGCCGGCGCAGCGGGCCAAATATTTCGCCTTGCTGTCCGGCAGCATGATGACCGGCATCGGCAGCGGGCCATTACTGGGTCGTGCGGCGAGTGCATTGGGGTTGCCGGTGACCTCGGCATTTTATCTGGCGGCGTTGGCAAGCCTGATTGGTGTGCTGCTGCTCTGGCAGCTTGGCGCAAAACTGAAAAGTACCCAAGCCACAACCGCGGCAAGAATCACCTGGCAGACGACCACTCAAGTGCTCGGTTCACGCGCCCTGTTTCCGATCATCATGGTCGGTCTCGGCGGTTGCGTATTCGGTGGCCTGTCGAGTTTTCAGACAAGTTATGCCGCCGCCCTTTCGCTGGATTATTCGTTGTTCTTTCTCGGTTTCATGAGTGCCGCGATCAGCAGTCGGATGCTGATCTCGGGATATGTCGTCAAGCGTGATCCATTACGCGCATCGTGCCTGCTGTCGGGACTGATGCTGGGTTCGATTGTGCTGTTCGCGTTCGGTGTGCACAGCGGATTCAGCTATCTGTTGGCGGCGCTGATGCTCGGCGTCGGTTATGGCCTGACCTATTCGGTGATCAACGGCCTCGCCGCCAACGAAGCACCGGCCGGCACCACATCGCAGGCGTTGTTGCTGTTCAGTCTTTCGTACTTCATCGGTGTATTTGGTTTCCCGCTATTGGCCGGGAAAATCATCGTCGAGCACGGCATGAGCACGCTGCTTTTGACGGTATTGCTCGTCGCGTTGGCCAACTGGCTGATCACCCTTGGCCGCTTGCTCTGGCGACGGATCAGTCTGAAATCGGCGCAGGCAATCCAGACCGTTCGTCGTTCATCAGGCACCAATTCGATCAGCAGGCAGACCAACGACAGGTAAGGATTCCAATCACTGGAGATGCCCTATGATCCCGTCAAGGTTGACTGCTTTCGTATTCAGCGCCCTGCTCTGCCCTGCGGTTTTCGCCGCATCCGCCACCGCTGCGGGCACCGGCCCTACCGATCCTACCCCACCCCGCGCACCCGCCATCAACAGTGCCCCCGGCATGAACACCGATGGCTCGGGCGTGCCGTTGATCAATCAACCGCCCGCCACCGGCACCGATCCGCGCACTCAGGGCAGTGACCCGGGTCGTCAGGGCGGCATGAACACCCCCGACGCCCCCGCCACGCCAGACAACGCGGGCCCCGGCGTCGGTTCCAAAACCACCACCGGTGGCTCCGGTTCCGAAGGCTCCGGTCAGTAGTTCGCCGACGCGAGCGTCCTATTCACATCCATGAAGAGGTACCCATGAACGTCGATAAAAACCTGGAAAAAGAAGTCCTCACCCGCCTGCTGCATGCCCATCCGAGTGGTCTGGGCAAGGAGGTGCTGGACAATTACCGGGGCGAGAAAGTCGTGGCCAGCGCCCTCGCCGCCCTGCAGGATCGCGGATTGATTCACCATGGTCATGTGACCTGCAACGAGGCTGGCGAGCATTCGTTGAACCTGCCGATCAAGCTCAGTGCCGCCGGCGTTGAGGCGGCGCGCAAGCTGGATCTGCAGTAGTCCTGCGGTCGCTCGTTGCCGATGCGGCGAGCGGCCAATTCAAGTTTTGACTTGAGGCTGATGGCCTAATCGCTGGCAAGCCAGCTCCCACAGGAACCGGGGTGTACACAAATGTGTGTTCACCAAAAAAACTTGTGGGAGCTGGCTTGCCAGCGATGGCGGTAGATCAGGCGCCGCCGGACTCGCGGAAAAACGCATCCACTTCAGTCGCACCCGGTGAAGTCGCCGGCCCCCAGCGCGTCACCGCCAGCGCCGCTGCAGCATTCGCCCGCCGCGCTGCTTCATGGGCAGACAAGCCCTGCGCCAATCCGGCGACGAACACCCCGGCATGGGCATCACCGGCGCCATTGCTGTCCACCGCTTTCACGACAAACCCCGGCACATGCCGACGCTCGTTGGCCTGTTGAATCCAGCAACCCTGCGGCCCGTCGCGCACCACCATCAACACCTCGTTGGGCAGATGCTCAGCGAGACGATCCAGCGCCACGCCAATATCCTCAGCGCCGGTAAACCGCAGCGCTTCAACACTGTTGCTGGTCCACACATCGATGCGCGGCAGCAACGCTTTCATCAGCGGCGAGTCCGGTGATTCAACCAACGGGCCCGGATCGAACACCACGTTGATTGTCGCCGGCAACGCCAATGTCCAATCGAGCAACGCCTGCGCCTTACCCTCGTGGAGCAGGCTGTAGCCGCTCAGATAAACGTAATCGCCCGCCTCGGCCGCGACGCTGTTCAAATCCTCTTCAGTCACTTCACCTTCAGCGCCGATATAGGAAATAAAGCTGCGCTCGGCCGACGCATCGGTCAGCGCCACACACAAACCGGTGTCTTTCATTGCGGGTTCGGTGATGCCGATGTGAATCCCCTCGGCATTCATCGCCTGACGCGCCAGATCGCCGAAACGTCCGGTGCCATGCCGGCCAAGATAAACCACCGGCAAGCCATTACGTACCGCCGCTGCCATTACATTGAAACCGCCACCGGCTTCGAAACCGGCCGACTGCGCGAGCACGTCACCGCCAATCTGCGGCAGTTCATCCACGGCCATGACCAGGTCGATGATGACCTGGCCGGTGTGCAACATCTTAGGCATGAGCATTCTCGGTTGGCGTGGCGCGGCGATCTTTCGCCCCGCCCAGTACACAGTAAATCCCACCAGCGACGACGAAGGTCACAATCCAGCCGAGGCCGTTGTGGCCCAGCCACGAATCAGACAGAAAGCCTTTGAACCAGACGTTCTCGGCAGTGGTGCCGATGGTGGTGAAGCTGAAGCCGAGGACGATGGCAATCGCCCAGGCGCCGAATGCACGCCACTCGATGCCGCCGCGATACCAATAAGCGCTGCTCGGGCTGACGTCGAGCAGGTCTTTCGGGCTGTAGTAGTGACGGTGAATCAAGTCGACGACAAAGATCCCGACCCACGCGGTGATCGGCACCGCCAGCAGGGAAATGAACGTGATAAACGGGCCGTAGAAGCTGTCGGCGATCAGCATGAAGTAGATCGAACCGGCGAAGATCGCAACGATGTCGACCACCACCGCGTAGACGCGTTTGACCTTCAGGCCGAGGGTCAGCGTGGTCAAACCGGCGGAATACACCGACAGGTTGTTCGACAGCAACAGGCCACCGAATGCGGTGATCAGGTACGGCACCGCCATCCAGGCTGGCAGCATGTCGCGGATTGCCACGATCGGGTCAGTCGCCGAAGCAAGATCGTTATTGCCCACCGACAGCAAACCGCCGAGGGTGATCAGCAACACCAGCGGAATCCCCGCACCGAACGCGGCGGACGCGACCAGACGCACAGCCTTGACGCTGCGGTGCTGGTAGCGCGACATGTCGGCACCCGCGTTGGCCCAGCCAATCCCGGTGCCGGCAGCCATGGTGCCGATACCGATGATCATTGCGCTCATCGGCGCTGGCGTGGCGTTGAATACCGCGCTCCAGTCGATGGTCGCGCAGAGGAAGCCACCGACCAGAATGTTCAGCGCACCGAAGACGTAGGTCGCCCACTTCTGGATGACCAGCAAGGTTGCATGACCGAGGCCGGACACCGACAGGGTCAGCAGGACGAAAATGGCGATGAAGATCAGCGTCAGCACTGGCGCACTTTTCGCTTCGACCGGCGAACCGAACAGGATTGAGCACAGCGACAGCAGCACGAATGCAGCGGTGGTGGTGTTGACGGTTTCCCAACCGAGACGCGACATCAGCGAGACCAGTGTCGGGCCGATATTGCCGCGCACGCCGAAGATCGCTCGCGACAACGTCAGGCTCGGTGCGCGGCCACGACGGCCGGCAATCGAGATGATCCCGACCACGGCAAACGAACCGGCGGCACCGATGATTGCGACGATGATTGCCTGCCAGATCGCCAACCCGCGAAACGCGACCAACGTGGCACCCAGCGGCAGACCGAGGATGGAGATGTTGGCAGCGAACCAGACCCAGAACAATTGCAGCGGATGGCCGTTGCACTCGGCTTCCGGCACCGGCTCGATGCCGCGGGTTTCCAGTTGCCCGGCGCTTTGCCCGGCGGATGATGAACTCATGAAGGTGCTCCTGTTTGCCTTTTTTGTGGTTGTGGCAATGATGCAAAACGACAAGACATCGCGGCCTTCCTCGGCCTGTCTGCGCGATCCATTGCGGGTTGAAAATTCGAAAATTGCGCTGCGCCTATCGCTGGCAAGCCAGCGATGGCGTCAGTTCAATCAGCGCAAAGCCAACAGCCCCTGCACCAACGGCTCAAGCTCCAGATGATTAACGGCCTTCACCGTCTCGATCATCGCGCCAGGCCAACACTCAAGACCCAGGCAGGCCCCCAGCATCGCCCCGAGAATCGCCGCGATGGTGTCAGTGTCGCCGCCCAGACTCGCCGCCATGCACAGCGCATCGAACGCACTCATCTCACCGACCGCCACTTGCTGCGCCAGTGCGAACGAGACCACCACCGACTCCTGCGACGCCACCGAAGTGCCGATCACGTCGTAGAGCAGATCGGCCAGTAAAGCCTTGTCGCTATCAACACTGATGGTGCGCGCCCAACTGATCCGCGAGGCAATACGCCCACCGGCGACCCAGTGCCCGTGCGCCTCGGCTTGCTGAGCGATGTGCTGACCAAGGTTCAGCGCCTCGCCCAAGTCCACGCCATTGATGCCAGCAGACACCACCGCCGCCACCGCCGCCGCACTGGAAATCCCCAGCGTGGTGTTGTGGGTCACCTGACAGGCCTGCACCACCGCCGCAATAAAGCGCTCGGGATCGGCAACATCTGCCGCGATCCCCACCGGCGTGATGCGCATCGCCGCGCCGTTGGTGGTGCCGTAACGTCCGGCTTCTTCCGGCGAATGGCCGGCGAGAATCATTTCAATGGCGCGCTTGGTCGACGGCCCGAGCAAATCCTGCGAGCCCTTGGCCTGCATCTCGGCTTCCCACTTGATCAGGCGTTGCGCGAGGATCGCCGGCTCGATGCGGCCCTTGCCTTCGATCAGCAACTCGCCGACCAGAATCGCCTGTTCGGTGTCGTCGGTGATCGAACCTTTGGGCATGTTCGCGGCGATCGGTTGCAACGGACCGGCGTCCTGCAGATCGGTGATCTGGCCGAAACGGGTCTTGATGGTTTCGCGGTTCAGCGATTGCGTCGGCATGCCCAGCGCATCACCGAGGGCCAGGCCATAGAAAGCGCCGAGGGCACGGTTGAGCGCGGTCATTTCGATTCTCCAAATTGCAGGTGCAGACGAAAATGCACCGGGTCGAGCAGGCTTTCGACCAGCTCCATGAAACGGTTCTGGCGGTCGTAGGTAGTGCGCAGCGCTTTGAGGAAAACGGTGCCGACCGGGCGCCCGAGCAGTTCAGCATCTTCGGCATTCAGCGGCTCGGCGCCGATCCATTGATCGCCGCGCTCGCCGATGTAGCCGTACGCGGCCAGGGTGATGGTCAGGGAGTTGTCGATCAGGCCGACGCGCGGCAGGCTTTCCAGGCCGCCAGTCGCTGGCATCAAAGAGCGTTCGAGGGACACCAGCGTACCTTCGTTGGAGCGGCGGCGACGGTCGAGGGTGATGAATTGGTCAGTGCCAAACCGCGATAGCAGGTCTGGCCGGGTCACAGCTTCCAGGCGCAGCACTTCGGTGTTGATCATCGCCCCGCTATCGGCCAAGGCCTGTGCCCAGCCGCTGCGCTGGTCGAGGGCGACACCGTCGAAAGTGACGATGGAACCGACGCCGCTTTGCGTGGCGATGTAATTGCGCCGTTTCAGTTCGGCCAGCGCTTCGCGCAGCGTGCCTCGGCTGACTTGGAATTCTTGAGCCAACTGATGCTCGCCGGGCAACAGAAAGCCGTCCTCCATGAGGCCGCTCTCGATGCGCCGGACGAGTTCGTCGACCACCCGTTGTTTCTTGTCAAATCGTACCTGTCTAATCATGTACAAATTGATACCCGAAACGGGCACGGGCGGGCAAGGAATATTTGGGGATAGTGACGAAAGGCGGGAGAATCAAAAGCCCCTCACCCTAGCCCTCTCCCGGAGGGAGAGGGGACTGAATGGGGGATGCTCAAGAGGTACGCCGACCTGAAAGTGCTTTGCCGAATCCACAATCCACCCGAAAGAGCTTTGCCGAATACATAATCGACGAGGTCTTTCAGGTCGACGGATTACGCAAGACACCTCGGTCGGCCCCCTCTCCCTCCGGGAGAGGGCTGGGGTGAGGGGCTCTTGATTTTTAGCGTTGTTTGAGGCGGTCGATCACCACCGCCAGCAAAAGGATCGAACCACGGATAACGTATTGGTAGAAGGTATCAATGTTCTTCAGGTTCATCGCATTCTCGATGATCGCCAAAATCAACACCCCGGCAATCACATGCCGGATCATGCCGATCCCGCCGCTCAACGACACCCCGCCCAACACGCAAGCCGAGATCACCGTCAGTTCAAAACCCTGACCAATCATCGGCTGCCCCGAGGTCATCCGCGACGCCAGAATCACCCCGGCCAACGCACCAATCACCCCATGCACGGCGAAGATAATGATCTTGGTCCGATCAACATTCACACCCGCGAGCAACGCCGCTTCCTGGTTGCCACCGATGGCCATGGTGTTGCGTCCGTAGGTGGTGTAATTCAGCAGCCAGCCAAAAAACAGAAAGCAGACGATGGTGATCAGAATCGGCACCGGCACGCCAAACAGCTGGCCGTTACCGAAGACGAAGAACGATTCCTGCGACACGCCCACCGCCTTGCCGTTGGCAAAGATGTAAGCCAGACCGCGAACAATCTGCATGGTCGCCAACGTGGTGATCAACGCATTGACGCGCAACTTGGCGATCACGATCCCGTTGATCAGCCCGACAATCAGGCCCATTACCAACGCCGCGCTGACACCGAGAAACACGCTGTTGGTGTCGCGCATCACCACCGCCGCGACCACGCCGGCGCAGGCAATCACCGAGCCTACCGACAAGTCGAAATGCCCCGACGCCAGGCAGTACAACATCGTGCACGCGGCGATCCCGGTGGTGGAAATCGCCAGGCCCAGGCCACGCATGTTCAGCGGCGAAAGGAAGTTGTCGATCAGCAGCGTGCAGGCAATGAAAATGCCGATCGCCGCCAGCAGCATGACCCAGTCATCGAGGAAGCGGCGCATGTCCAAAGGTTTGCGCTCTTTGGGCAGGGTTTCGTTTTGGGTTGTCATCATAGTCACCTCTCAGTTCGCCACGCCGTCAGCGCGGTGGCGCGGCAAAGCCATTTGCAGCAGGTTGGATTCATTGGCCTGGTCACGGCTGATTTCGCCGCGCAGAGCGCCTTCACAGAGCACCAGAATGCGGTCGGAAATGCCCATCACTTCCATCAGGTCGCTGGACACCACGATCACTGAAATGCCCTCGGCAGCGAGGTTATGGATGATCTGGTAGATCTCCGCTTTCGCACCGATATCGATGCCGCGCGTCGGTTCGTCGAGCAACAGGACCTTCATCGGCATCGACAGCCAGCGACCGAGAATGGCCTTCTGCTGATTGCCGCCGGACAGAAATTTGATCTGCTGACCGGCATGCGGGGTTTTCACCTTCAGCGCCTTGATCTGTTTGTCGGCGTTGCCCTTTTCCCACAAACCGCGAATCAGGCAACCGAGGCCAGAGTTGGCGCCGCGGGCACTGATGTTGATGTTCTCGGCAACGCTGGCGAGCGGGATGATGCCCTCCTTCTTGCGATCTTCCGGGCACAGCAGAACCCCGGCGGCAATCGCATCGCGCGGTGAGCGCAACTTCAGTTCGTGACCGCGCAGTTCGAGGCGTCCGGCCGTCATGCGCTCAAGGCCACTGAGCAGGCGAAACAGCTCGGTGCGCCCTGCCCCGACCAGTCCGAACAAGCCAAGGATTTCGCCTTTGTGCGCCTCGAAACTGATCGGCTCGCGCAGGCCCGGGCCGAGCAGGCCGGCGACCTTCAGCGCGACGGCGCCGCGTGGACGATGGCGGTAATCGTAGATGTCCTGAATGTCGCGCCCGACCATGCAGGTCACCAGTTGATCGTGGGTCAACTGGCTCATGTCGTCGAAGGTGCGCACGTAGCGACCGTCCTTGAACACCGTCACCGCGTCGCAGATGCGGAACACTTCTTCCATGCGATGCGAGACGTAAAGCACGACTTTGCCTTCGTCACGCAGGCGCCCGATGATCGCCATCAAGCGGTCGATCTCACGGGCCGAGAGGCTGCTGGTCGGTTCGTCGAAAGCGATCACATGGGCGCCGCGCGACAGCGCTTTGGCGATTTCCACCAGTTGTCGCTGGCCGAGAGACAAGCGTCCGACCTTGGTTTGCGGATCGATTTCATCCGCCAGACCTTTCAGGCAATTCAACGCTTGCTGGCGCAGGGCACCGCGATTGATCAAACCGAAACTGGCCGGCAGATGGCCGAGAAACAGGTTTTCGGCGACGGTCATTTCCGGCACCAGATGCAGCTCCTGGTGAATCACCGCGACGCCGCTGCCGATACTGTCAGCCGTCGACTTGAACGCCATGGTCTGCTCGCCGATCTGCAACTCGCCACTGCTCGGGATGTAAGCGCCGCCGAGGATTTTCAGCAGGGTCGATTTGCCGGCGCCGTTCTCGCCCATCAAGGCATGAACCTGGCCGGGATGGGCGACAAAGCTGATTGCGTCCAGCGCTTTCACGCCAGGAAAGGTTTTGCCGATCCCGTTGAAGCGCAGGCTGCCGCCGGAGCTGTGTTGTTGTGTTTGTACTTGCGCGTGCATAAAGCCACCTCTTCACACCGAAAAACGGCCCGGCTGCCCGGGCCGTCGCTGCATCAGTTCCACAAGCCGATTTTTTCCAGCTCTTGCTTGAAGTTCTCGCGGGTGATCAGGGTGACGTCGTCCATCGCGGTGTACTTTGGCGGTTCTTTGCCGGTGGTGACCCACTCGAACATCATCTCTGCGGTTTTGTAGCCTTCGATGTGCGGGCTTGGCAGCATCGAGCCAAAGAAACCGCTGTTAGGTTTTTTCAGTTCGCCGATGGCGTCGGTGCCGTTGATGCCGATGCCGATCACGTTGGCCGCCGCGAAACCGGCCGCTTCAGTGGCGCGCACGCCGCCGAGCACGGTGTTGTCGTTCATGCCGCCGATGATCAGGTTTTTTGCGCCGCTCGGCAGTTTCACCAAAGCCGAGTTGGTGGCGTCCATGCTGCCCGGTACGTCGAGGGTTTTCAGCGCGGCGAACAGAATGTGATCTTTCGGCATGCCGGCGTCTTCGAGGGATTTCACCGAGCCGTCGGTGCGTTTCTTGCCGGTGTCGAGTTCGTTGTAGGTGTTGACCACCGCGTAGGTGTCTTTCCAGTCCCAGTTACGCTTCTTCGCTTCGGCGACCATGGCATTGCCCTGCTTCTGGCCAACTTCGAACGCGGCCATGCCGAGGTACGGCACGTCTTCCATGAATTTGCCGTTGGCGTCGACGAAACGGTCATCGACGGCAATCACTTTCAGGTCATTGAGTTTGGCTTTGGCCATGATCGCCGGGCCGAGCGAGACATCCGGCGGGCAGATCACGAAGCCTTTGGCGCCGTTGGCCGCCAGACTGTCGATCGCCGAGAGGGTCTTCTCGCCATCCGGCACGGCGATCTTGATCAGTTCGAAGCCCTTGTCCTTGGCGGCTTTCTCGGCGAAAGCCCACTCGGTCTGGAACCACGGTTCTTCAGCCTGTTTCACCAGAAAACCGATTTTCACAGTATCGGCAGCGAGCAGCGCACTGCTCAGGCTGAACGCGGTGACCGCCAGAGCGGTACTGCACAGGGTACGAATCCCGAAACGACGTTTCATAAGCTGACTCCTTGTTATTTTTTTTGAGCAATGTTTGAAAAACGTTAAAGCGTGTTCCTGCAAAATCTTCTGACAATAGTCATATCGTATGATGATTGGATTGCAAACGGATTTATCCGCGTGAAAGCCACTGTGCTCAGTCGTGGTACATCACCGAGCGACCACCATCGATGGTGATGCATGATGCATTGATGAACGGTGCTTCATCGCTGGCCAGAAACACCGCCGTCATCGCCACTTCGAGCGGCTGACCGATGCGTTTCGGCGGGTGCAGATCGAAGGCGCGCTGACGCTCGGCGTGCGGGTTGGCGAAACCGTTCCAGTAATCGACGTTCAGTTGCGTTTCGATATAGCCCGGGGCGATGGCGTTGACGCGAATGCCTTTCGCGGCGTACTCGATGCCAAGTGCGCGGGTCAGGCCGAGCAAACCGTGTTTGGCCACCGGGTACGGGAAGCAGCCGGGAATGATGTGGCTGGAATGGGTCGACGCGATATTGATGATGCTGCCAATGCCCTGTTCGATCATCTGCGGCAGTACCGCTTTACAACCGAACCAGGCACCGTCCAGATCGATGGCGAAACAACGATGCCAGTCTTCTTCGGTCATTTGCAGCGGATCGCGGAACACATTGACCCCGGCGCAGTTGACCAGCACATCGATGCGTCCGTGTAGCGCAACGGCGCGTTTGGCCATGGCGTGCAGATCAGGCTGATGCGAGACATCCGCCTTCAGCGCTTGCACATCGTAACCCTGCTCACGCCAATGGCCGGCAACCTGCTCGACTTTCTCGGCCTGGATATCGCTGATAACCAGTTTCGCTTGCTGCGAAGCGAAGGCCGCGACGATGGCTTCGCCGATACCTTGCGCGGCGCCGGTCAGCAGCACGACCTTGTTTTTCAGACGCTCGCCCTTCGGCGGTGCGGGCACCGGCGGCAGGGAAAGAGGTTCAGCCATGGATCAGGACTCCTGTTTCGCAGGCACAAAAAAACCGGGCATCTGCCGATGTCCGGTCTGGAAGGCGGTTTGAACGAAACAGGCAGGCGCGGCCGACGGCATCGAGCCGTTGCGAGACGCGGACTCCACGCGGGAGTGCGATAGACATTCGCTGCATCACTTCACCTGTTTTGTTCTTTTTAAGTGTGAGTGCGTGTTACTGCTGGAGCCGACTATAAACCCGACCGCCGAATAATCTCAATATATAATTTTGCATCCCATATTTTGGGATTTAATCCGCAAACCGCGTACAGAGTTTTCCTGCAACATCCACGCGCATCGACAGCACTGCGCCATCCAATGGATGGTTGTGCGGGCTCTGGGCGCTGGTGATGAACAGGGTTTTCAGGTCTTCACCGCCGAATACACAACTGGTCGGGCGGCTGACAGGCAGATCGATTTTGCGCTCGACCTTGCCATCAGGTGTCAGCCGCAGCAGGCAACTGCCGTCCCAACGGGCATTCCAGATGTAGCCTTCGGCGTCCATCGCAGAACCGTCCGGGCCACCCTGCTGGTCGGGGCCGTACCAGACTTGCGCAGCATCAAGGTTGCCGTCGGCGTGAATAAAATAGCGATACAGCGTGTCATCGAGACTGTCACCGAACAGGACTGTGGTGCCGTCGTCGCTCCACAGCAGCGTGTTGGGAATGCCCAGGCCGCGCAGCAATGGCGTGACACGTTTATCCGGATCAATGCGGAACAGGCCACCGGAACGACGGGTGATCGGCAGATCTTCGCCGTTCTCGCCGATGTTGTTTTGCATAGTGCCGAGCCACAAACGACCCTGGCCATCGCAGCGCGCTTCGTTGGGGCGATTGCCGGGTTGCGGGTCGGCGACGCAGAACAGCGTCAGTCGCGGTTCGAGGCCTGGGGAGTCGAGATCGAGGCGATAGACGCCGCTACTCAGGGTCACCAGTGCGTCACCGCTGGCGCAGGGGATGAACGCGGAAACGTGTTCAGGCATCTGCCAGATCTGTACGTTCTGACCGATCAAGCGCAGCGCCTGTTTGCCGGCGATATCGACCCAGTACAACGCCTGGGTCGGCGCGTCCCAGAACGGGCCTTCACCGAGTTGAGCGCGGTGTTGGGTCAGGGCGGTCCACGGCATATAACGGTCTCCATTGTTCTTGTTTTAACTGTAGGAGTGAGCCTGCTCGCGATCGCGGTGGACCAGTCGAAGCTACTTTGCCTGATACGACGCTATCGCGAGCAGGCTCACTCCTACAGTGGATCTGTGTATTCAGCTGGCTTTTTTGTCGGCCATGACTTTCGGGTAGAAGCGTTTGATCGCCAAGTCCGCGTTGTCGATCAGGGTCATGCACGCCCACACGCCGCGCGCAGAATCGCGGGCGGCGATGGCATCGGCCATGTCCTTGTGGATGGGTAGCGTACGGCGCAGTTCATCCGGGTCAGCGGCGGAGACTTCGAACGACACCGCCAGCAATGCGCCGAGGGCCGGGACCATTTGTTCGATGAATTGATTGTGGCTGGCGGCGAGAATGCATTCGTGGAAGAACTGGTCGGCGCGGTTGTAATCGGTGCCGCTGTCGACCGCGCGCTCAAGGGCGTTATAGGCCAGTTGCACCGCTTCGATCTGGTCCAGGGTCGCCCGCTCGCAAGCCCAGCGCACGGCCATCGGTTCGATAGTGCGGCGCAGGTCGAGCAAGTCATCGACAAAGTTTTCCGGCAGCCCGTTGCGCGACAGCCAACCGACGACTTGCGGATCAAACAGGTTCCAGCGCCGCACCGGCAATACGCGCGTGCCGACTTTCGGCCCGACTTCGAGCATGCCTTTGGCGACGAGGGTTTTGATTGCTTCGCGGATCACGGTGCGGCTGACACCGAGCTGTTCGCCGAGATCGGCCTCGACCTTGATGGTCTGCCCGGGTTTGACTTGGCCAGCGGCGATCCAGCTGCCGAGCCAGTCGACCGTCGACGCGTGAAAGCTGCTGGACATGAACACCTCAAAGCGGATTGCGATGGGTGATTAAGCTAATCATCATATGATTAGGTGTCAACGACAAAAAAAGATCGCAGCCTTCGGCAGCTCCTACAGATGTACGCCATGTAGGAGCTGCCGAAGGCTGCGATCCTTTAAGGTTCGAGGCCGATGCGGAAGAACTCGCCGCCACTCCACACACCGAGCCAACGCTGCCCGTCGATTTCGCGGCTGACCGCCAGTTCCACCAGTTGATAGAACACATTTCGGTGGATCAGCGCTTCAAGGTTGGTACGCACATGCACGTAAGGCGCGGGTTCTTGCGTTGTCGGATCAATCTCGACGCGGATCGGATGCTCCGGCCCCGCTTCGGCTGTTTCCTCGACGTTGGTGGTGAAGCGCAACAGCTGCGCCTCCCCTTCGCCTTCAACCTCGACGGCAATCGCCACAAACGGCGCGTCGTCGACCTTGATCCCGACCTTCTCGACCGGAGTGATCAGGAAATAATCATCGCCATCGCGGCGCATGATCGTGGAGAACAATTTGACCATCGGCTTGCGCCCGATCGGCGTGCCCAGGTAATACCAGGTGCCATCGCGGGCGATGCGCATGTCGATGTCGCCGCAGAAGTCCGGGTTCCACAAGTGCACCGGCGGCAAGCCTTTGGTTTTCGGGATCTGTCCCAACAGGTCATTGGCTTTTTGCGGGCCACTCATGGCGTTCTCCTTGAATTATTGGTCGCCGACTCCCAACAGACTGCGCGCGTACTGGGCCAGCGGCGGGCCGATCAGGTCTTCGGGCTTGCTGTCGTGGAACGTCAGTAAACCGCCACGACTCTTGATCCGTGCAGTATCAATCAAATACTGGGTGCTGGTCTCGATCAACATGATCTGAATCACGCCGCCGTCGATGCCAAGGCGATCAACCGCTTCTTCATCGAGCCATTCATCGGAGTTGCCGATGCGGTCGTCAGCCTTGGCGAAGCGGGTGTACAGCAGATAGTGCGCGCCAGCATCGCGAGCTTCGCCCATCGCCTGATCGAGGCCTTCCGGCGCACGGGCACGGCGGACCATCGGGAAGTATTCGACGAAGCCTTTGAAGGCTTCTTCTGCCACAACGTTCGGCCGCGGGTAAGAACCACCCGGCGGTGCGAACGCGCCTTGAGCGATGTAGATAAACGAGTCCGGCTGAATGCGGAAGTTGTTCACGCGGCGGCTATCGCTGTGGTCCAGCAAGCCTGCGTCGCTCATTTGGTAGCGAGTGCCTTCGGCCATATCGCTGACAGTCATACAGCCGCCAAGCGCCAAAACGGCCAGCAGCAAAACCAGGCTACGCATCCTATTCCTCCAGAGGCCGGTGACGGAAAACCGGCGAATGGCCGTTGGATGCAGCTTTTGCGCCAGCTCGGGATTTTTGGCGAATGATGGATCGCCTTCGCGAGCAAGCTCACTCCCACATTTGGAATGCGTTCAACCTGTGGGAGCTAGCCTGCTAGCGATGAGGGAGGTTCAGCCGCCGATAATCTTCATGACGGTAGCACCGCCCGAGAACGCCACTTCCTGTTTATCGCCCAACGCTTTGACC
Organism: Pseudomonas sp. Irchel 3H7; assembly: GCF_900187605.1. GTDB lineage: Bacteria > Pseudomonadota > Gammaproteobacteria > Pseudomonadales > Pseudomonadaceae > Aquipseudomonas. Next base: position 53,876 of record NZ_FYEA01000006.1, on the reverse strand, counting down.
AGCAAACGCTGAAGCGCCGGCAGTGCCTGATGACGCGGCTTGTCGAGCAGATCACCAACATAGTGGCGGTTGCTCGACGACAGGCAGCCATGCAGCCAACCGGTCGACGACAAGCGCAACCGCGAGCACGTCCGGCAGAACGGCACGCTTTCGTTGGCGATCACCCCAAAGTTGCCAAAACCGGGAATTGCGTAACGCACGGCGGTGGCGTCTACGGGCGCATCGGTTTGTGCGTACTCATAACGTTCGCCAATCAGCTCCAACAGCTGCTGCAGACTGACAAACTGTTGCAGGAACGCATTGTTGTCCTTGGCTAGGTGGCCCATGCGCATCAATTCGATGAAGCGCAGTTCGTATCCGCGTTCCAGGCAGTAATCGAGCAGCGGCATGACCTGATCGAGGTTCTGCCCGCGCAACGGCACCATGTTGACCTTGATCTTCATCCCCGCCGCTTTCGCCTGATCCATGCCATCCAGCACGGTGGCCAGATCGCCGCCACGGGCGATGCTGCGGAAAGCACCGGCGTCGAGGGTATCGAGGGACACGTTGATCCGACGCAGACCGGCATCTACCAGCAACGGGAGTTTCTTCGCGAGGAGTTGACCGTTGGTGGTCAGGCTGATGTCTTCCAGGCCCATCTTGCCGACAGCGGTCATGAACGATTCAAGCTTGGGGCTGACCAGCGGCTCGCCGCCAGTGATGCGCAGCCGTTCGATGCCGGCGGCTTCGATCAGATACGCCACGCCACGCGCCATGGCCTCAGCCGACAGCTCATCCTGCGCAGCCACCAACCGCTTGCCGTTGGGCACGCAGTAAGTACACGCGTAATTGCAGGCTGAGGTCAGGCTGATCCGCAAATTGCGAAAACGCCTGCCTTGACGGTCAACGATCATGATCACTCCGGCGAAAGAATTTCGAGCCGCTAAAACTTGACTCACAAATCAAGTTTTAGCAAGCCCTATGCCTGAGTATATTCCTGCGGTACTGCGTCATGTAGCTAAATCATGGCGCAATAAGGCAGCTGAATGGCTCAGCTGCTTGGGGTTTCCGGATCACGCTTGCGCTTGTTGCCCATGCGCACGCCGATGTCCATCAAGAACTGGAAGAAACCTTCCTGATCTTCCAGCACATTGCTCCAGAACGGCGAGTGATACAGCGCGACAGCGCCGTGCACCAGCGCCCAGGACGCGCAGTAGTGGAAGTACGGCGGCACGTCTTCGAGCTTGCCTTCGCTGATGCGGCCCTTGATCAACAGGGTCAGGCGTTCAAAGTTCGAGGCACGGATCTTGTGCAGCTCCTCGACCATTTCCGGCACCTGATTGCCTTTGACGACCTTCTCTTCGAGGCGGTCGAACAGGCGATAGCGCTGCGGGTCACGCATGCGGAATTCGAAGTAGGCGCGGGACAGCGCTTCCTTGTCCTTGTCGACATCGGCCGAATGCAGCAGCTCGTTCAAATCGCGCTCGTAATCGAGCATCAGGCGCAGATAGATCTCGGCCTTGGATTTGAAGTGCTTGTAGATCGTGCCTTTGCCGATACCCACGGCATCAGCAATCATCTCGACGGTGACACTGTCTTCACCTTGGTCGAGGAACAGCTTGAGCGCGGTATCGAGAATTTCTTGCTCGCGGCGACGAAACTCACGGACCTTACGAGGTTCTTTGTGCATAAGAAAAGGTCTGAAGGGTCAAAATTCGAAGCCGCGTATTATGCCTAACTTGCGCAAAAATGCACGGATCATCCGACCATATCTGTGTTTCTTGTTCATTTTGAGAACGTTTTGGGCGCAATGAGAACTCAACTGAAGCGAACGTATTCCAAATTTGTTTAAAAACCCCGACCGGCTAACTGGACTGCACGCCAGACTGATCAATACTTGAACTGTCGGGCGACATCTCCCCCAAGTGTCGCGCCGATAAAGGTACCAAGGGACCGCGTGCCTTTGTTTTACTCCTAATGGTCTTAACCCGGATTCACCCCCCAGAACCCGGGTTTTTTTTGCCTGCGATTTAACGCTTGGCGCAGCTACCTGCACATCACAACTGTAGGAGCTGCCGCAGGCTGCGATCTTTTGCCTTTGCCTGTCAAAATCAAGATCAAAAGATCGCAGCCTTCGGCAGCTCCTACACGGCAGATTTAACGGAGGCCAGCGGGAACAGACGCTTGAAGTTCTCGGTGGTCTGCTCGGCAAAACGCTCGTAGTTTTCCCCGCGCAGCATGGCCAGGAATTCCGCCACTTCGCGCACGTACTGCGGCAGATTGGGCTTGCCGCGATAAGGTATCGGCGCCAGATACGGCGAGTCGGTTTCCACCAGCAAACGATCGGCCGGGACCTTGCTCGCGACATCACGCAACGCATCGGCATTGCGGAATGTGACAATGCCCGACAAGGAAATGTAATAACCCATGTCCAGTGCAGCCTTGGCCATGTCCCAGTCTTCGGTGAAGCAATGCAGCACACCGGCCTGCGGCAACGCCGCTTCGCGCAGCAACTCAAGGGTGTCGGCACGGGCGCCACGGGTGTGGATGATCACCGGTTTGCCGGTCTGCTGCGCCGCTTGCAGGTGCAGACGGAATGACTCTTGCTGCAGCTCGGCGGCTTCCGGCTCGTAGTGATAATCCAGACCGGTTTCACCGATCGCCACCACTTTCGGGTGGTTGAGCTCGTGCAACAGCCAATCCAGCGCAGGCGCAGCGCCCGGCTGCACATCGAGCGGATGCACGCCAACCGAACAATCAACGTCGTCATAACGCTCAGCCAGGGCTTTGACGTCAGCGGCGTTGTCCGCACTCACGCCGATACACAGGAAGTGCCCTACTCCGCGCCCACGGGCCGCATCCAGTGCGGCATCCAGCGAGCCGTCATGGGCGGCGAGGTCAAGGCGATCAAGGTGACAATGGGAATCTACAAGCATAAAAAGACGGCTACTTACATCGTATGAGTGGGACGGTCGGATTTAAGCGCTCCGGCCAGATGGGTTTCGATGCGACTGCGCGCGGTATTGTCGCCATCGTTGAACTGTACGCCGACGCCGGCAGCGCGATTGCCTTGCGCCCCTTTCGGGGTGATCCACGCAACCTTGCCGGCCACCGGGATCTTCTCGGCCTCGTCCATCAGGTTGAGCAGCATGAACACCTCATCGCCCAACCTGTAACTCTTGTTGGTCGGGATGAACAGGCCACCGTTCTTGATGAACGGCATGTAGGCGGCGTAGAGCACTGACTTGTCCTTGATGGTCAGGGACAAAATGCCGTTGCGCGGCCCCGGGCTGACGGGTTCATTCATGTTGACCTCCACTGCTGATGTTCAGAGTCTAGGTACACATTCTTATCTTTGACCAGGCAATCCCGCCCATTGCACCAACAACGCTTCCAGCAGCAAGGCCGGATTGAGGTTGGCCTTGCTCAGGACTTTCTGGCGCTGGGCGAGGATCCAGTCCTGAATCTCGAGGACTTTACCTTGCGCACTTTTCTGCGCCAGGTACTGTACGACCTTGCGCATGTCGGTCAGGCCGAGGCCGGCTTCATCCTGAGTCAGTTGATAACGCAGGATCAGACTCGACCAATCGCAGAACCAGTCGAACAGACGCAGCATCGGAATGCTTTTCCATTCTTCGGCCAGTTGCGTCGGCGACTGCTGCTGCTTGAGCAGTTTTTTCACGCCTTCGACCACTTGTGCACGCTGCTCGCGCACGCCCTGAGACTGCAGACTGACCGCCATCAACGGCGAGCCGGCCGCCAGCGTCAGCAATTCGACACGTTCGTCTTCGGAGCAATCCGGCAACGCCTGAGCCAGCCATTGCAGGCTCATCGCTTCGCCGGGCAGCGGACAGGCCTGCTGCACACAACGACTCTTGATCGTCGGCAGCAAACGACTGGTCTGATGGCTGACCAACAGCAACACGGTATCGCCGGACGGTTCTTCAAGGCTCTTGAGCAAAGCGTTGGCAGCGTTGATGTTCATCGCCTCGACTGGCTCGATCAGCACCACTTTGCGCCCGCCCAGTTGCGCGGTCTGCACCACGAAACTGACCAGATCACGCACCTGATCGACCTTGATCGCCTTGTCGGTTTCTTCCGGTTCGAGGATGTAATTATCCGGGTGACTACCGGCCTTGAGCAGCAGGCAGGATTTGCACTCGCCGCAGGCTTCCGGCGTCGGACGCTGGCACAACAGACTCGCCATCAGACGCTCGGCCAGTGCGCGCTTGCCGATCCCGGCCGGGCCATGCAGCAGATAGGCGTGCGCGTGCTGCTTACGCCCGGCCAGTTGCTGCCAGAGGCTGTCCTGCCACGGGTAGGCCTCAGCCACGGGCCAGCTCCAGCAGATTCGGAATCAGGGTATCCAGCGATTGTTGAACCTTGGCCAATGGCTGACCGGCATCGATGCGCACATAGCGCGCAGGATCGGCTTCGGCACGTTTGAGGAAAGCGCTACGCACGGCCTCGAAAAAAGCCCGACCTTCCAATTCAAAACGATCCAGACGACCGCGGGCACTGGCGCGGGCCAGACCGATTTCCACCGGCAGATCAAAAATCAGCGTCAGGTCCGGGCGCAGATCACCTTGCACAAAGGTTTCCAGCGCGGCGATGCGCTCCAGTGACAAGCCGCGACCGCCGCCCTGATAGGCGTAAGTGGAATCGGTAAAGCGATCGCACAGGACCACCGCGCCTCGGGCCATGGCCGGGCGAATCACTTCGGCCAGATGCTGGGCACGTGCGGCGAATACCAGCAACAGTTCGGCATCCGGATTCATGACTTCGTCGGCCGGCGCCAGCAGCACCTCGCGAATTCGCTCGGCCAGCGGCGTGCCACCGGGCTCACGGGTCAGCACCACTTCGATACCGGCGGCGCGCAGGCGCTCGGCGAGGTATTCGCGGTTGGTGCTTTTGCCGGCGCCTTCCGGGCCTTCCAGGGTAATAAACAAGCCAGTCACAGGCAGTCCTTAATCAAAGTCATTGCGTGTTTTGTGGGGCGGCGGCTTCTGGAGTCGGCGCTGGCTCCTGTGGTGCCACCTGTGGCACCGACTCCGGTGTTACATCCGGAGATGCCGCAGGAATCGCATCCTCGGCAGCGGGAGCCGCTTCAGGCGTTTGCGCCGGCGCAGGGCTGGAGCGGTAATCGGCACGGCGCTTGAGCTGGTACTCACGCACCGCATTGTTATGTGCATCGAGATCGTCAGAGAACACATGACTACCGTCACCACGCGCAACAAAGTACAGGCTGGTACCGTCTACCGGGTTCAATGCGGCGTGAATCGCTTCGCGGCCAACCATCGCGATCGGCGTCGGCGGCAAGCCGGGGATCACGTAAGTGTTATACGCCGTCGGCTCCTTCAGATGCGCGCGGGTCAACTTGCCGGTATAGCGATCGCCCAGACCATAGATGACGGTCGGATCGGTCTGCAGTTGCATGCCCAAGGCCAGGCGACGCACAAAGACACCGGCAATCTGCCCACGCTCCTGCGGCACGCCGGTTTCCTTCTCGACCAGCGACGCCATGATCAGCGCTTGATAAGGTTCGGTGTACGGCACATCGGCAGAACGACTTTCCCATTCTTTCGCCAGCACTTCATCAAGGCGATCAAAGGCTTTCTTCAACAACTCAGCATCGGACATGCCGCGCACAAAGCGGTAGGTATCGGGGAAGAAACGGCCTTCCGGGAACAACCCTTTATGACCAATCTTCGCCATGACGTCGCTGTCGCTCAAACCGTTCAGGGTCTGCTCGACCTTGTCATCCTTGGCCAACGCCGCGCGCACCTGATGGAAATTCCAGCCCTCGACCAGCGTCAGGCTGTACTGCACCACTTCACCGCGCTTCCACAAGTCGATCAGACCATTGACGGTCATGCCCGGTTGCATACGGTACTCACCGCTGTGAATCGGCGTGCCCGCGAGATTGAAGCGCCAGTAAACCCGCAGCCAGAACGCATCCTTGATGACGCCATCGGTTTCGAGTGAAAGGAAAGTGCGGGTCGGTGTAGAGCCTTTCGGCACATCCAGCAGTTCTTCCTGCTTGATGTTCAGAGGCTGTTCCAGTGCAGAGTGAATCTTCCAGGCGCTGGCGCCCAGCAACAGCCCTGCCAGAACCAGTCCGGTTTCCAGCAGCAGCAAAAGTTTACGTCTCAAAATCAGGCATCCAATAGGGCGCGGGCAATGGTTTGCAGTTTACGGGTGAGCGGGCCAACCGGCCAGCTCAGTGCAGCACAGGCGCGTACCGGCCAGACACCATAAACACTGTTGCAGACAAACACTTCATCAGCCCATTGCAGCTGTTCGAGGCTGATATCGGCGATTTGCGTGGGGATGGCCAATGACTCGGCCTGAAACAATATTTCGGCGCGCATCACCCCGGCGACACCGCAACGCTTGAGGTCCGGCGTTATCAGCACACCGTCGCTTACCAGAAACAGATTGCTGAACACGCCCTCGATCACTCGACCGACCTGATCCAGCATCAAGCCTTCGGCGTGCTCGCTGTCCTGCCATTCGGCACGAGCGAGAACCTGCTCCAATCGATTGAGATGTTTGAGTCCGGCGAGAAGCGGCTGTTTGGACAGTCGCGTGTTGCAGGGAAACAGGCGAACGCCTTGTTCAGCATGCACAGCAGGATAAGTCGCCGCAGGATTGCCTTGCAGAATGCGTCGGCCCGGCGCCGCCGGGTCGGGCGCATAACCGCGCAAACCGTCGCCACGGCTGAGGATGAGCTTGAGCACGCCCTCGCCCATCGCTGCTGCATAACTCAGCAGCTCATGGCGAATCAGCTCGATATCGGCCGCAATGGCCAGACGCGAACAGCCATCGGCCAGACGCGTCAGGTGCCGATCCAGCAGGATCGGCTGGCCGCTACGCACAGCGATAGTCTCGAACAGACCATCACCGTAAGCCAGGCCGCGATCTTTCAGCGACAGAGCGTCAGCCGGTTGACCGTCGACCCAACTGTCCATCAGCCTGCGAACCGGCGGAATGCCAAGGTGCCATTGGTGCCGCCAAAACCGAAGGAGTTGGACAGCACGACATCGATGTCCATGTTGCGCGCGGTGTGCGGCACAAAATCGAGATCGCAGCCTTCGTCCGGCTCATCGAGGTTGATGGTCGGCGGTGCGACCTGGCTGTTGATCGCCAGCACGCTGAAGATCGCCTCGACTGCGCCCGCCGCACCCAACAGGTGACCGGTCATCGATTTGGTCGAGCTGACTGCCAGCTTATAGGCGTGGTCACCGAACACCGACTTGATCGCGTTGGCTTCGGCGAGGTCGCCGGCCGGGGTCGAAGTGCCGTGGGCGTTGATGTACTGCACTTGATCGACGTTGATCTTCGCATCGCGCAACGCATTGGTGATGCAGCGTGCCGCACCGGCACCGTCGGCGGGTGGCGAAGTCATGTGGAACGCATCGCCACTGGTGCCGAAGCCGATCAGCTCGGCGTAGATGGTCGCGCCACGCGCCTTGGCGTGCTCCAGTTCTTCGAGAACCAGTGCACCGGCACCGTCGGAAAGGACGAAGCCATCACGGCCCTTGTCCCATGGACGGCTGGCACGGGTTGGCTCGTCGTTGCGGGTCGACAGTGCACGGGACGCGCCGAAGCCGCCCATGCCCAGACCGCATGCAGCCATTTCGGCACCGCCGGCGATCATCACGTCGGCTTCGTCGTACATGATGTTGCGCGCCGCCATGCCGATGCAGTGCGTACCGGTGGTACACGCCGTGGCGATGGCGTAGTTAGGTCCCTGTGCGCCCAGGTGGATGGACAGGAAACCGGAAATCATATTGATGATCGAGCCTGGCACGAAGAATGGCGAGATTCGACGCGGACCCGTCTCATGCAGAGTACGGCTGGTTTCTTCGATGTTGGTCAGACCGCCGATACCCGAACCCATGGCCACGCCAATGCGTTCACGGTTGGCGTCGGTGACTTCCAGACCGGCGTTGCGCACGGCTTGAAAGCCTGCGGCGAGGCCGTACTGAATGAACAGGTCGAGCTTGCGCGCTTCCTTGACCGACAGGTATTCCTCGACATTGAAGCCCTTTACCGAGCCGCCAAAGCGGGTGGAATAGGCAGAAAGGTCGGTGTGTTCGATCAGACCAATGCCACTGCGGCCAGCCAGAATGCCCTGCCAACTGCTCGGCACATCCGTGCCCAGTGGCGACAACATACCCATACCGGTGACTACGACGCGTCTACGCGACACAGCACTCTCCTTTTTCAAATGACGATTTTGCATCAGGCCTAAAGAAAAAACCGCACGCCATGATGGCAGTGCGGTTTTTCCATGACAGCAAACAACGATTACAAACTATTACGCCTGGTGGCTAGTAACGTAGTCGATTGCAGCTTGTACAGTAGTGATCTTTTCAGCTTCTTCGTCAGGGATTTCGGTCTCGAATTCCTCTTCCAGAGCCATCACCAGCTCAACGGTGTCAAGGGAGTCGGCACCCAGGTCTTCAACGAAGGAAGCAGTGTTGACCACTTCTTCTTCTTTAACACCCAGTTGCTCGGCAACGATTTTCTTGACGCGCTCTTCGATGGTGCTCATACCTTGTTTTCACTCCTAATGGACAAATTCAGGCAGCTGGCCAGTGGGTAAGTGTATAGAAAGACTTTTCAGCTTTTCAACTGAAAGCTTCACTCCTCAAACCCTGCGGCCCTCTGCCTATAAATAGATTGCAGCTTTATAACGGATTTTAGACAGCTCGTATGACATTTTTTTGAAGCAATCCGTCACATTTTACTTACATGTACATCCCACCGTTCACCGGGATTGTAGCCCCAGTGACGTATGCCGCACCGTCGGATGCAAGAAAAGCGACCACAGACGCGATCTCTTGAGCTTGTCCCAGACGACCCAGCGGAATCTGCGTCTGCAAGGCTTCACGCTGTGCTTCAGGCAGCTCGCGCGTCATATCGGTGTCGATAAACCCAGGGGTTACCGAGTTGACTGTAATCGAACGCGAACCGACTTCACGCGCCATCGCACGGCTGAAACCTTCCAGACCGGCCTTGGCGGCTGCATAGTTTACTTGGCCTGCGTTGCCCATGGCACCCACTACCGAGCCAATACTGATAATTCGGCCCCAACGCGCCTTGGTCATTCCGCGCAGAACGCCCTTGGACAGGCGGAACAGACTGTTCAGGTTGGTATCGATCACGTCGTACCACTCGTCGTCTTTCATGCGCATCATCAGGTTATCGCGGGTGATGCCAGCATTATTGACCAGGATCGCCACTGGCGCACCAAACTGCTCCTGAATGCTTGCCAGCACCGCGCTGACCGATTCATCGCTGGTGACGTTCAGCTCAAGGCCCGTGCCCTGGATACCGTTTTCCTTCAGGGTGGCAGCAATACGCTCAGCGCCCGAAGCGGAGGTCGCGGTGCCAATGACAATGGCGCCCTGACGACCCAGTTCCAACGCGATAGCCTGACCAATGCCGCGGCTTGCACCGGTAACCAGTGCAACTTTACCTTGCAGACTCATGCAAGTTTCTCCTGATTCAGGCTTGCGCTGCACGGGCGGCAGCGAAAGCGTCTGGGGTATTGAGGTTGGAAGTCGCGACGCCTTCAGCGCAACGTTTGTTCAGACCGGCCAGCACTTTGCCCGGGCCGCATTCGACCAGATTGGTCGCGCCCTTGGCGGCCAGAGTCTGTACCGACTCGACCCAGCGTACTGGCTTATAGAGTTGTTCGAGCAGATCGCGCTTGAGGGTTTCCAGATCGGCCGGCACTTGCGCGCTGACGTTCTGTACGACCGGGATCTGCGGCGCCTGCCAGTCGATGGCGGCGATGGATTCAGCAAAGCGCTCGGCAGCCGGACGCATCAGTTCACAGTGCGAAGGCACGCTCACTGGCAACGGCATGGCGCGCTTGGCACCACGCGCCTTGCAGCCTTCGATGGCGCGCTCGACAGCAGCCTTGGCCCCGGCGATTACCACCTGGCCTGGCGAATTGAAGTTGACGGCGCTGACGACTTCGCCTTGCGCAGCTTCTGCGCAGGCTGCCAGCACGTCGGCATCTTCCAGACCAAGAATGGCAGCCATGCCGCCCTGCCCGGCCGGAACCGCTTCCTGCATCAACTGACCGCGACGCTCAACGAGCTTGACCGCGTCAGCCAGTGTCAGGCTGCCGGCAGCGACCAGCGCGCTGTATTCGCCCAGGCTGTGACCGGCAACAAATGCCGGACGCGCTCCGCCTTCAGACAGCCACAGACGCCACAGGGCGATCGAAGCGGTCAGAATGGCCGGTTGGGTTTTATCGGTTTGATTGAGCAGCTCTTCCGGGCCCTGTTGGGTCAGTGCCCACAGGTCATAGCCCAGAGCCTCAGAAGCTTCTTTGAACGTTTCGAGGATCAACGGATATTCCGCGCCCAGCTCGGCCAACATGCCGAGGGACTGCGAACCCTGTCCTGGAAAGACGAATGCGAGGGAAGCAGACATGTAACAAGCCCCTAATGATCTTGTCGTCGGAAAATGACGCCCCGCTGGGGGACGCAAGAAACTGACAGTTGGATGGCCCTTTGAACCGGGCGGTCACATTTAAGCATTGTCCGACGAAAACGCCTAAGACAACAAATCCTCCAGACGACCGTGGAGGCGTTCGGGAAGATTCTCCTGAATCTCGATCAGCGCGCGCTGAATCGCGCTCTGAAAGCCCTGGACCCCGGCCGAACCGTGACTTTTCACGACGATACCCTGCAAACCGAGAAAGCTTGCGCCGTTATGTCGCGCCGGCGCCAGATCCGCCTGCAAGCGCTTCATCAGTGGCAACGCCAAAGCCCCTACCGCACGGGAAGCCAGATTCTTTTTGAACAACGCTTCAATACGTGCAGCAATCATCGTCGCCAGGCCTTCGCTGGACTTCAGCAGGATATTGCCGACAAAACCATCGCAAACCACCACGTCAGCCTCTCCGCGATACAACCCGTCGCCTTCGATAAAACCGATGTAGTTGATACCGCGAGCAGCTTGCAGCAGTGTCGCAGCCAGTTTGACCTGCTGATTGCCCTTGATGTCTTCGGTGCCGATGTTCAGCAGCGCGACACGCGGGCGATGGATGCCCAGCGTCTGCGCCGCCACCGAGCCCATCACCGCAAATTGCAGCAAATGCTCGGCACTGCAATCGACATTGGCGCCCAGATCGAGCAACTGGCAAAAACCCTTCTGCGTCGGAATCGCGGCAACCATGGCCGGACGGTCAATACCCGGTAACGTTTTCAGAACGAACCGCGACAGCGCCATCAACGCACCGGTATTACCGGCACTGACACACGCTTGAGCCTTGCCGTCACGCACCAGTTCGAGAGCAACACGCATCGACGAATCCGGCTTGCCGCGCAAGGCCTGGGTCGGTTTTTCGTCCATGGTGATGACTTCGCTGGCCGCAACAATCGTCAGGCGCGCGCGATCGGCAGCCGATTGGCCGTTGATCAATTCTTCAAGAAGGGAGGGTTGACCGACGAGGGTCAGGTGCAGCGAGGGCGTAGCAGACAGGCAAGCAAGGCTGGCCTGAACAATGCTGCGGGGACCGAAGTCCCCGCCCATTGCGTCAATCGCGATGACTTGAGCGGACAAGTGATTACTCGTCAGCGCCCTTGTCGATCACTTTACGGCCACGGTATACGCCTTCTGGCGATACGTGGTGACGCAGGTGAACTTCACCAGTGGTTTTTTCTACAGACAGAGTGCTAGCCTCGAGAGCGTCGTGCGAACGGCGCATGTCACGGGCAGAGCGGGATTTTTTGTTCTGCTGAACAGCCATAATTGATTAACTCCTAAACGTTTGGGTCACGCTTTAACTGCGCCAATACACTGAACGGGTTGGACCGCGTTGACTCGTCCTCGCTCGGTTCGGGCTCATCGAGACCCGCCGGCTGCTGGCATTCTTCCGGATGATGAGCAGGCACAATGGGCAAGGCGAGCAGAAGCTCCTCCTCGATCAGTGACTGCAGATCCAATGGATCTTCGCCCAGTTCCAGCACGTCATAACCTTTCGGCAACGACTGGGTATTCGCACCCTCTTTCACCACAGCATAACTGCATTCGCTGTGGATCGGCAGGGTGACCAGCTCAAGACAACGCTGGCAAACCATTTTGACCTCGGTGTCGATAAAGCTGTGGATTACCACAGATTTACGTTCATCTCGTTCAAAAACGAATTTCGCCTGCACCGTACCGACATTGTCGGAAAGCGGGTCGCAGAGTCTCTCCAAATCGGCCAGCAGCATTTCACCTTGAAGGGTGGTGCCACGATCAGCCAATTTGCGCGGGTCAACGTGAGGTGGAATCGGGTCATTCAACATAGGCGCAGCATTATAGGGATGCACCCACCCATGTCAAAGGAAATTGTGCCCTGTCCGTCACTTGCGTGCCTCCGCTAGAATTCGCACCTGCCTCAGGAGACGCGAATGCTGCCTTTATTACTCGCTTCAAGCTCGACTTATCGTCGTGAATTGCTCGCCCGCCTGCACCTGCCGTTCGTCTGCAGCTCGCCGGATATCGATGAAAGCCATCGCCCGGGCGAGTCAGCCATCGAACTGGTCAAGCGCCTCGCCGAACAAAAAGCCCGGGCACTGGCCGACAGCCACCCCGCCCACCTGATTATTGGCTCAGACCAGGTTGCCATGCTTGGCGAGCAGATTATCGGCAAGCCGCACACGTTCGAGAAAGCCCGCGAACAACTAATGGCCGCCAGCGGCGCCAGCGTGACATTTCTGACCGGCCTGGCCTTGCTCAATAGCCAGACGGGCGAGTGCCAGGTCGATTGTGTGCCATTCACTGTCCATATGCGCCAACTCGATCAGGCGCGCGTTGAGCGCTATCTGCGCATCGAGCAGCCCTACGACTGCGCGGGCAGTTTCAAGGCTGAAGGCCTCGGCGTGAGCCTGTTCCAGTCCACAGCAGGCCCGGATGCCACCAGCCTGATCGGCTTGCCGCTGATTCGCCTGATCGACATGCTTTTGGATGAAGGCGTGCAGATTCCCTGACCCACAAAAAACCGGCCATCAAGGCCGGTTTTTTTCATGCAGTGATTTGTTAACGCAACGAAGGCCCGTGGAAACCCATCCACATCGCCAACTGCTCAGCCACACTGGCACCGAGCTTCTTCGAGAAGCGATCGAACGGCGACTCCTGAACAGTGAAGTCCACCAACTCCTTCTCACCAATCACATCCCGCGCCACCGAGCTGGCATTGCCCAGACCGTCAATCAAACCCAGTGGCAGCGCCTGCTCGCCCGACCAGACCAACCCGGAAAACAGCTCCGGATGTTCTTTGTCTTTCAGACGATCGCCACGACCCTGCTTGACGCTGTTGATGAACTGCTTGTGCGTGGTATCCAACACGCCTTGCCAGAACGCCGTTTCTTCAGGCTTCTGCGGCTGGAACGGGTCAAGGAACGATTTGTGCTCGCCCGAGGTGTACGTGCGACGCTCGACGCCAAGTTTCTCCATGGTGCCGACAAAGCCGTAACCCGCCGCCGTCACACCAATGGAGCCAACCAGACTCGCCTTGTCGGCGTAGATCTGGTCCGCCGCACTGGCGATGTAATAAGCACCGGACGCACCCAGATCGGAAATCACCGCATACACCTTGATCTCCGGGTGCAGACCGCGCAGACGTTTGATCTCGTCATATACATAACCCGACTGCACCGGACTGCCGCCAGGACTGTTGATCCGCAGGATCACGCCCTTGACCTTCTTGTCCTCGAACGCCGCCCGCAGACTGCCGACGATGTTGTCGGCGCTGGCCGGCTCTTTATCGGCAATCATGCCAGTGACGTCGATCAGCGCGGTGTAGTTCGACCCGCGCGTGGCGCTTTTTTCCATGTCCATCAGTGGCGTGAACAGAATCAGCGCCACAAACAGATAAACAAACGTCAGCAGCTTGAAGAAAATCCCCCAACGCCGCGAACGACGCTGTTCCTGCACACCGGCCAGCAGGGTCTTTTCCAACAGCTTCCAGCTTTTCTCGTCACCGCCGTCGGCACTTGCCTTGGCCGGTGCTTTCCATTCGTCGGTCATGCCATCCACCCCAGCAAAAACGTATTAAGCCTGCTGTTCCAGCCAGGCATGCAATTCACAAAAACGGTCGATCGACAGACGTGGCTCGAACTGCTGCAGCGATTCGATCGATTGCGCGCCATAACTGACCGCCACCGAGTCCATCCCTGCGTTACGCGCCATCAGCAGATCGAAGGACGAATCGCCGACCATCAGCGCCTGCTCCGCACGCACACCGCAGTGAGCAAGGATCTGCTCCAGCATCAGAGGATGCGGCTTGCTCGCAGTTTCATCGGCAGCACGGGTGATATCGAAATAATCTTCCCAGCCATTGGCCTTGAGCACCCGATCCAGCCCGCGACGATTCTTGCCGGTGGCGACGGCCAGGTGATAACCCTGCTCGCGAAAGGACGCCATCGACTCGACAACGCCTTCGAACAACGGCGAAGGCACGGCTTCCGCGGCGATGTAGTGATCGGCGTAATACTCGCGAAACAAGGTCATTTCGGCATCGCTGATCTCGGGATACAGCGTGCGAATCGCCTCGGGCAAACCCAGACCGATGATGCCTTTGACGGCAAAGTCATCGCGCAACTCGAAACCGGAGCGCCCGGACGCCGAGTGCATCGCCTCGACAATCCGGTGAATGGAGTCGGCCAGCGTGCCGTCCCAATCGAAAATCAGCAGTTTGTAATCAGATGGGCGCACTCAATCGCTCCACGGTCTTGGCCCACATTTCATCGACCGGCGCCTGCAAGGTCAGCTTGCCGCCATCGGGCAGCGGCACGGTCAGCATGTAGGCGTGCAGGAACAGGCGCTTGCCGCCCAGATCGCCGATTTCCTTGGTGAAATCCTCATCGCCGTACTTGCTGTCGCCAGCAATGCAATGGCCAGCATGCAAGGTGTGCACGCGAATCTGGTGAGTACGACCGGTAACCGGTTTAGCCTCGACCATGGTGGCGAAATCACCGAAACGGCGCAGCACCTTGAACATGGTCAGGGCTTCTTTGCCCTCGTCATTGACTTCGACCATGCGCTCGCCGGAACGCAGATTGCTCTTGAGCAATGGCGCACTGACTTTCTTGATCGAAGTCGCCCAGTTGCCGCGCACCAGCGCCATGTACCGCTTGTCGACGCCATCGCCGCGCAACTGCTCATGCAAGTGACGCAACATGCTGCGCTTTTTCGCGATCATCAGTAGGCCGGAGGTGTCACGGTCGAGACGGTGAACCAGTTCCAATTCCTTGGCATCGGGGCGCAACTGACGAAAGGCTTCGATCACGCCGAAGTTC
The DNA here is from genome assembly GCF_900187605.1 of Pseudomonas sp. Irchel 3H7. Lineage (GTDB taxonomy): Bacteria > Pseudomonadota > Gammaproteobacteria > Pseudomonadales > Pseudomonadaceae > Aquipseudomonas. The sequence goes on along the minus strand of NZ_FYEA01000006.1, from coordinate 38,586 downwards.
AGGCCGCTGCCACCGTGAACCGCAATGCCGGCGGGCTTGTTGATCACGATCAGGGCTTTGTCTTCGAAGACAATCGAGGCTTCCAGGCGCTGCAGCAAACCCTGTGCAAGTGGCACCGGTTCGTCACGCTCAGGCACGCGAACGGGCGGCACGCGCACGATATCACCGGCCTGCAGCTTGTATTCGGGCTTGATCCGACCTTTGTTCACGCGCACTTCGCCTTTACGCAAAATGCGGTAAATCAAGGTCTTGGGCACGCCTTTGAGCCGGGCGAGGAGAAAGTTGTCGATTCGTTGGCCGGCATACTCCGGCGAGACTTCAAGCAATTGAACGCCTGGAGTCGAAGGGGCAGTAGTTGTCATGCCGCGGATGATAACAATTTTTATGGAATTGAAGCACTTAATCATTGCTGCTATAGTCGCGAACGCCGCCAAAAGCGGCCTGGACAGAGGAACCACGGTCAAAAACCGGCCCTGACCAACGCAATTCACCAGGACGCGAGGCCGTCCTACGGGGCTTTCGCTACGTAACGGTGGAGTTTGCAGTTGTAACAAGCGCAGGTGACATGAGGCCTGAATTACACCGCCGAGCAGAGTTTTTACTCGCCTGGCAGGCACACATTCAAGGCCAGTTCACAAAGTGCAGTCAGCTGCAGATGACCCCGAGCGAATGCTTCGGAAACAACGCCTGAATTAGCCATGATGCGTGACCTCCCCTATCGGAGCTCACGGTAAATGCCAACCCGCTGCGGATTCTGCGCGCGGCAGCACCCGAATTATCAGGGATACGTGTAGGGTGGAGATGCACAACCGCCGGACTGTGTAGCAATAGGCTTTATCAAGACGCTTCATCTCGTCCACAGCCGCTGGTTGATTCCTCCTCCTGACTGAGTGCTTAAGTAGCCACAGCAAGCAGGACGCGTACGTCGCTATATCGGCCCAATTGGCCGCATATCGCTGGACACGGGAATGGCCAACCACTCCCGACGCACCTGACACCGACCGTGAGAAGTCGTGTGTGCCGAACGCCGTTTCCGGCAGCCCGGAAACCGACGGTACTACATGAAAAGAATGCTGATTAACGCAACTCAACCCGAAGAGTTGCGTGTTGCACTGGTAGATGGCCAACGCCTCTACGACCTGGACATCGAATCCGGTGCACGCGAGCAGAAGAAGGCCAACATCTATAAAGGCCGCATCACTCGCATCGAACCAAGCCTTGAGGCTGCCTTTGTCGATTTCGGCTCCGAGCGCCACGGCTTCCTGCCCCTCAAAGAAATCTCCCGCGAGTACTTCAAGAAAGCCCCTGAAGGCCGCGTCAACATCAAGGACGTCCTGAGCGAAGGCCAGGAAGTCATCGTTCAGGTTGAAAAAGAAGAACGTGGCAACAAGGGCGCAGCCCTGACCACCTTCATCAGCCTGGCCGGTCGTTACCTCGTACTGATGCCGAACAACCCGCGTGCCGGCGGCATCTCCCGTCGCATCGAAGGCGAAGAGCGCAACGAATTGCGTGAAGCGCTGAACGGTCTGGTTGCGCCAGCCGACATGGGTCTGATCGTGCGCACTGCCGGCCTGGGCCGCAGCAGCGAAGAAATGCAGTGGGACCTCGATTACCTGCTGCAACTGTGGACCGCCATCAAAGAAGCCTCGCTGGATCGCTCCGCGCCTTTCCTGATCTACCAGGAAAGCAACGTGATCATCCGCGCCATCCGCGATTACCTGCGCCAGGACATCGGCGAAGTGCTGATCGACAGCGTTGAAGCCCAGGACGAAGCCCTGACCTTCATCCGCCAGGTGATGCCGCAGTACGCCAGCAAGATCAAGCTGTATGAAGACAGCGTGCCGCTGTTCAACCGTTTCCAGATCGAAAGCCAGATCGAGACCGCTTTCCAGCGCGTCGTTGAACTGCCTTCCGGCGGCTCCATCGTTATCGATCCGACCGAAGCTCTGGTGTCCATCGACATCAACTCGGCGCGCGCCACCAAAGGCAGCGACATCGAAGAAACCGCTCTGCAGACCAACCTTGAAGCCGCCGAAGAAATCGCCCGTCAGTTGCGCCTGCGTGACATCGGCGGCCTGATCGTCATCGACTTCATCGACATGACCCCTGCCAAGAACCAGCGCGCCGTGGAAGAGAAAGTCCGCGAATGCCTGGAAGCCGACCGCGCTCGCGTGCAGATCGGCCGCATCTCGCGCTTCGGCCTGCTGGAAATGTCCCGTCAGCGCCTGCGTCCATCCCTGGGCGAAAGCAGCGGCATCGTCTGCCCGCGTTGCAACGGCACCGGCATCATCCGTGACGTTGAATCGCTGTCGCTGGCGATCCTGCGCCTGATCGAAGAAGAAGCTCTGAAAGACCGCACTGCCGAAGTGCGCGCTCAGGTGCCGATCCCCGTCGCCGCGTTCCTGCTCAACGAAAAACGCAACTCGATCACCAAGATCGAACTGCGCACCCGCGCTCGTATCGTCATCCTGCCGAACGATCACCTCGAAACGCCGCACTTCGAAGTTCAGCGTCTGCGTGACGACAGCCCGGAAGCCGCGACCAACCAGTCCAGCTACGAAATCGCTGCTGCCGCTGCTGAAGTCGAAGAAGTTCAGCCAGCCGCTGCGACCCGCACCCTGGTTCGCCAGGAAGCTGCGGTCAAGACTGCTCCGGCCCGCGCCAACGCTCCGGTTCCGACCGAAGCCGCCGCGCCTGTTGCTCCGGCACCGGCGCCAGTTGCCGCGCCAGAGCCAAGCCTGTTCAAAGGCCTGGTGAAATCGCTGGTCAGCCTGTTCGCCACCAAAGAAGAGCCTGCCGCTCCGGTTGTGGTTGAAAAACCAGCCACCGAGCGCCCGGCCCGTAACGAAGAACGTCGCAACGGTCGTCAGCAGAGCCGCAACCGTAATGGTCGCCGCGATGAAGAGCGCAAACCGCGTGAAGAACGTGCACCGCGTGAAGAACGCGCCCCACGTGAACCGCGCGAAGAGCGTGCGCCACGCGAAGCCCGTGAAGTCCGCGAGCCTCGTGAAGCCCGCACCGAAGCACCAGTTGCCCGCGAAGAGCGCGCACCACGTGCTCCGCGTGAAGAACGTGCGCCACGTGCACCGCGCGAAGACCGCAAGCCACGTGGCGAGCGCGAAGAGCGTGTACGTGAACTGCGCGAGCCACTGGACGCCGCTCCAGTGACTGCAGACACCGCAGTTGTTACCGCTGAAGAGCGCCCGGCCCGTCAGCCACGTGAAGAGCGCGCACCGCGTCCGCCGCGTGAAGAGCGTCAGCCACGCGCCGAACAGGCCGCTGCTGCCGTCGCTGAAGAAGAAGTGAACAGCAACGAAGAGCAACTGCCGGAAGACGGTTCGGAGAACGCCGAAGGCGATCGTCCACGTCGTCGTTCGCGCGGTCAGCGTCGTCGCAGCAACCGTCGTGAGCGTCAGCGTGATGCCAACGGCAACGTGATCGAAGGTTCGGAAGAATCCGAAGCCGGCGAAAACGGCGAAGGCCCAAGCACTGCCGATCTGGCTGCTGGCCTGGCGGTGACCGCCGCTGTTGCCAGCACCGTGATCAGCGCCCCGGCTGAAGCACAAGCTCACGAGCAAGCCGAACGCGCCACCGCTGCTGTTCAGGAAACCGCTCCAGTGGAAGCGCCGGTAGTTGAAGCGACCACTCCGGTAGAAGTGGTTGCTGCTCCGGAAGTCGAAGTGGCACCGGTTCAGGAAACCTTGCCTCAGGTAGAGCCAGCTCCAGCCGTGGTTGCCGAGCCGGTGGTTGAAACCGTCGCTGAAACCGTGACTGAAACCGTGCGTGAAGTTCGCGAAGAGCAGACCGCTTTCAACTGGGTTGCCGAACCAGCAACCGCTGAAACGCCTGCGCCTGTGGTTGAAGCACCGGTTGTTGAAGCGCCAGTGTTCGAAGCGCCAGTAGTTGAAGAAACCAAGGTTGCCGAGCCAGTGGTCGTTGCTGAACCAGCGCCCGTTGTCGAAGCGCCAGTGGTTGCCGAAGCGCCAGCCCCGGTGGTTGAAGCACCGGCTCCGGTCAGCGCTCTGACGCCAAGCGGCCGCGCGCCGAACGATCCACGTGAAGTGCGTCGTCGCAAGCGTGAAGAAGAGCGTCTGCAGAAGGAAGCCGAACTGGCTGCCGCAGCTGCTCCAGTCGCTGCCGTGGTCGAGGCAGCTCCTGCCCCGGTCGCTGAAGAAGCGGTAGTTGAAGCGGTGATCGCTGAAGCACCACGCTCCGTTCAGGACGCGGTCGAGCAACACCAAGAGGCCGAGGAAAAAGAGCACGAGCCTAAACCTCTCGTGTAATTCCCAAAGCCGTTAAAAAGCCCCGCCTGATTATTCAGGCGGGGCTTTTTTATGCATCGATTTTTGTGGTGGATTCTAGATTCCCCCCTCACCCCAGCCCTCCCGAAACGTCGGACCGACCCCAGGGGGCGAGGGGGAAAGGGAGCCGATCTCCGTGTACTTCAAGGCCGGTGCTCGACTCGAAGTTTGGGTCGGTGCACCTCGAAAGAACACGTCGGTCAGTCCCCTCTCCCTCTGGGCGGTCCGACGTTTCGGGAGGGCTAGGGTGAGGGCTTCTAAGGAATTCACACAGACCTCAAGACGAGGCAAAAACCAAAGCCTCAGGCACATCGATATCCCACAGCACACCAGGGTCATCGACAGCAATCTCCACCACCCTACCCTGCTTGAACAAAGGCCGAGCCCCACGATCACCGCTCAACCCCTGCAACCCCGGACCAAACGATCGACCAAACCCCACAGGGTGACCAAACTCGCCATCCTGCACCGGTACACTCACCGCATCGTCAGCAATCGCCGCAACCACACGCTCAATACTCGACGGCAAGATAAACGGCATATCCCCCAGCACAATCAACCAGCCATCAGCATCCGGGCACGCGGCAATGCCAGCGGCAATACTGTCCCCCATCCCGGTCGATTCGATCGAGACCACGTCACAACCATAAGCCTGCGCCATGCGCATCACCTGCGGCCGTGCCTCGGTCGTCACCAGCACGCGCTTGTCCAGACTGGCCGGCAGATTCACCAGCACCTGCTCGATCACCGAACGCACCGCACCATCCCGCCCGGTGCAGTCAGCCAGCAACTTGTCCTTGTCGGCACCCGCCACCTGGCGAAAGCGACTGCCCTCGCCCGCCGCCAGCACAATCACTGCAATGGATCGACTCATGTGCCCTCCAGGGTTTTTTTCTGCTTCAGTTCGACGCCGTTCTTGATTGCGACGATTTCCGCCAACAACGACAAGGCAATTTCCGCCGGCGAATGACTGCCGATGTGCAAGCCGATCGGCCCGTGCAGTCGATTGATCGCCTCTACCGACAAGCCTAGCTGAGCGAGATTCTCCCGACGTTTCTGACTGTTGACCCGCGAGCCGAGCGCGCCAACATAGAAGGCTGGCGAATCCAGCGCCGTCAGCAATGCCATGTCATCCAGACGCGGATCGTGAGTCAGCGCGACAATCGCCGTGCGCTCATCGGTCTGGATGCTCAGCACCGCGTCATCTGGCATGCCCGGGACGAAACGCCCGTGATGCTCCTCCCAACCGTAGACAAACTCGGTGCGCGGATCGCAGATCAATACCTCGAAATCCAGCAGTCGAGCCATGTCCGCGACGTAGCGGGACAACTGGCCGGCGCCGATCAACAGCAGACGCCAGCGCGGACCGTAAATGGCGCGCAGGGTTTTGCCATCGAATTCCAGCGCATCGCTTTTGCTCGCCGGTGACAGAAGCACTTCGCCGGTTTCGATGTTCAGTTCGCGAGCAACGATCTCGTGAGCCTCACAACGGGCCAGCAATTCGGCAACCCAGGCAGGGTCGCCGACGCGCTCTTCGGTCAGGCGCAACGTGCCGCCGCAAGGCAAGCCAAAGCGCGCCGCCTCTTCACGCGTGACGCCATAAGTAATCAACTGCACCGGCGGCCCATCGGTGGCGATCCGTCCATCGTGCAGGCGGGCGATCAAGTCATCCTCGACGCAGCCGCCCGACACCGAACCAATCACCACGCCATCCTCGCGCAAGGCGAGCATGGCGCCGGGCGCCCGGGGCGCAGTGCCCCAGGTCTGCACCACGCTGAACAGCACCACCCGCTGCCCGGCGCGGCGCCATTCGAGGACGCTGCGCAGGACATTGAGGTCGACGCTGTCCATTACGCCTCTGCCTTCTGCCAGCCCTGCAACTGATAACGCACCGGCAGATTGCGGATGCGCTTGCCGGTGGCGGCGAAGATCGCGTTGCACAGTGCCGGCGCAATCGGTGGCACGCCCGGTTCGCCAACGCCGCCCAACGGCACGTCGCCCGGCGGTGTCACCAGATGCACGGCAACTTCCTTCGGCGCCAGCGACATGCGCGCCACTTCGTACATGTGGAAGTTGTCCTGCTGCACCTTGCCGTCCTTGAAGCTGATTTCGCCCAGCACCGCGTTGCCCAAGCCCATCACGCAAGCGCCTTCGAACTGCGAACGAATGCGCTCGGGGTTGATCTGCGGCCCGCAGTCCACGGCAATGTCAGCCTTGTGCACGATCAGCGTACCGTCGTCTTTTACTTCAACCTCAATCACCGCCGCCACATAGGTGACGAAGCTGTAATGCACCGCCAGACCCAGACCACGGCCCTTCGGCAGTTTGCGTCCCCAACCGGCTGCTTTCGCGGCGGTTTCCAGCACGGTGCGCATGCGCCCGGTATCGATTGGATAACGCTCGGGCGATTCGCCGTAGTTCCACTCTTCGCTCAAGGTGCGCGGGTCGATCTGGCGATCCGGGCCGAGCAGTTTGATCTGGTATTTGAGCGGATCTTCGCCGGCCTTGTGCGCCAGCTCATCGACGAAACTCTGGATCGCGAAACCATGGGGAATGTTCGACACCGAGCGATACCAGCCGACTCGCGTGTGCACGGTGGCTTCGGGATTTTCCAGACGCACATTGGGAATCGCGTAGGCCATGTTGGTGAAGCCCATGCCCAGTTCGAATGCCGCTTCATGGTTCATGCCCGGCGCGAACAACGCAGTGATGCTCGGTGCCACGGTGCGATGCAGCCAACCGGACGGCATACCGTCCTTGGCCACGCCCGCCTTGAGGTACTCAGCAGACACAGTGTGGAAATACGAGTTGTGGATGTCATCTTCACGCGTCCACTGCACCCGCACGGCTTTACCGGGAAACTCTTTGGCGAGAATCGCTGCTTCAACGACGAAGTCCGGTTTCGACTTGCGGCCGAAACCGCCGCCAAGCAAGGTGACGTTGAAGGTGACATTGTCGAACGGCAAACCAAGGCGCTCGCCGATTCGCTCACGGGTGACTTGTGGCGCCTGACTCGGCGCCCACGCTTCGCAAACGCCATCCTTGTAACGGGCGATGGCGACCATGGGCTCCATCGGTGCCTGCGCCAGGTGCGGCAGGTAATACGAAGCTTCGAGCGTACTCGCGGCGCCGCTCAAGGCCTTGTCGATATCGCCGGTGTTGCGCACCACCTTGCCAGGCTTCAGCGACGCAGCTTCCAGTTCCTTGCGATAGGCGATCGAGTCATAACTGGCGTTCGGCCCATCGTCCCATTCGATTTTCAGCGCCTCGCGGCCCTTGATCGCTGCCCAGGTATTGCTGGCCACCACGGCCACACCGCCCAACGGTTGGAATTCCGAAGGCAACGGGCGACTTTCGATCTGCAGCACTTTGAGTACGCCAGGGACTTTCAGCGCGGCGCTGTCATCCAGCGATTTGACCTTGCCGCCGTACACCGCCGGACGGGCGATGGTCGCGTACAACATGCCATCGAAATGCACATCGGCGCCGTACACGGCACGACCGTTGACGATGTCGTCACCGTCGATGGCTTTGCTGCCTTCCTTGCCGATGTAGCGAAATTCCGACGGTTGCTTGAGGCGCAGACTATCACGCGCCGGCACTGGCAACGCACTGGCGGCAGCGGCGAGTTCGCCATAGCCCAGTTCACGGCCGGACGGTTTGTGCAGCACTTTATGCAACTGCGCGTGGCATTCGCCGACCGGCACTTTCCACTGCGTAGCGGCAGCTTGCTCGAGCATGGTCCGCGCCGCCGCGCCACAACGTCGCATCGGCTCGTACCAATGACGCATGCTGCGCGAACCGTCAGTATCCTGGTTACCGAAACGCACTTCATCGCCCGGCGCCTGTTGCACTTTGACGTGCGCCCAGTCGGCTTCCAACTCGTCGGCAACGACCATGGTCAGACTGGTGCGCACGCCCTGGCCCATTTCCGAACGGTTGCAGACCACGGTGACGGTGCCGTCAGCGGCGATGCTGACGTAGACCTTCGGATCATCGATCCAGCCATTAGGCATGCCATCGGCGCCGAACTGTTTCGGTTTGTCCTCGGCCAACGCATCCTGCCAGCCCCAACTCGCCGCCAGCACCAGCGCACCGGTGGCGCCGACGCCTTTGAGAAAACCGCGACGGCTGAGATTGCTCAGGGCGAAATCATTCGGAAGACGGCTCATGCCTTGGCCTCCTTCAAGTGAGTGGAGGCCTGACGAATAGCGGTTTTGATTCGGTTGTAGGTGCCGCAGCGACAAATATTGCCGACCATGGCTTCTTCGATCTGCTCGTCGCTCGGGTTCGGGTTGGTCTTGAGCAACGCGGTGGCCGACATGATTTGCCCGCCCTGACAGAAACCGCATTGGGCTACAGCGGTGTCCAGCCAGGCTTGCTGGACGACCTGACCCACCGGGTCGGCGTGCAGGTTATCGATGGTGGTGACGTTCTGTCCGACCACCGAGCCGATCGGCGTGATGCAACTGCGCGCGGGCAAGCCATCGATATGAATGGTGCACGCGCCACACAGGCCCATGCCGCAGCCGAATTTGGTGCCGTTGTAACCGGCGACATCACGAATCGCCCACAACAGCGGCATGTCTTCGGTGACATCGAGGGGATGGTCTTGACCGTTGAGTTTCAGGGTAATCATGGGCACGCCCGCATATTTTTAGTGGTTATGGGGTCGAGCAATCTGCCGCCGGAAAATCAGCGGTGTGGTTCACGCAGATCGACTCAGGCTAATCAGGCTCTCTCGTGCCGACGGGAACGTCTGCACCGGGCCTTTGGTGGAGCAAATGACGGTTATCGTTAGCTCGCTAAGTTAACCCAGCGTTAACAAAAAAGCCCTGCACTTTTTATCAGTGCAGGGCTTTGGGTGGCGCTTTTGAAAGCGTAGCCTCAATAGCGGTTAGGCTCCATCTCCAGCTCGACATCGAAACGTTCGGCAATGTCTTTCTGGATGCGTTGCGCGAGGTCGAGCAGTTGCAAACCGGTTGCCGCGCCGTAGTTGACCAGCACCAGCGCCTGCAATTTATGCACGCCGGCATCGGCCTCACGGAAACCTTTCCAGCCGGCACGCTCGATCAGCCAACCCGCCGCCAGTTTCATCTGCCCGTCCGGTTGCGCGTAAGCCACCACGTCCGGGTGCTGCGTTTTGATTTGCGCGACGACGGCCGCCGTCACCAGCGGATTCTTGAAGAAGCTGCCGGCATTGCCAAGCACCGCCGGGTCCGGCAGTTTTTCACTGCGGATGCTGCAGATGGCGCGACTGACGTCACTTGGCGTCGGCTGCTCGATACCCTGCTCGGTCAGGCGCTGACGCACCGGGCCGTATTCCAGATGCAGATGCGCGACGCGATCCAGTTTGAAGCGCACGCGCAGAATCAACCAACGCCCAGGCTGCTGCTTGAACAGGCTGTCGCGGTAGGCAAAGTTGCACTCTTCGAGGCTGAAGTCGCGCAACTCGCCGGTCTGGCGATCCAGCGCGGTCAATCCGGCAAACACATCCTTGATCTCGACACCGTAGGCACCGATGTTCTGCATTGGCGCAGCGCCGACGGTGCCGGGAATCAGGCTGAGGTTTTCCAGTCCGGAAAAACCCTGCGCCAGCGTGTATTGCACAAAGGGATGCCAAGGCTCGCCGGCTTCAGCTTCGATCACCACACGATTGCCGTCATCACTGACCACGCGGATCCCCCGCGTCGCCATGCGCAGCACCAGCGCCGGGATATCTGCGGTCAGCAGCAAGTTGCTGCCACCGCCGATCACCAGCATTGGCACGTCATGTGTTTTCGCATAAGCCAACGCCTCACGGACATCGGCGTCGCTATGGGCCTCGGCGAACAGTTGCGCGCGAACATCTACGCCAAAACTGTTGAACGGTTTCAGGGAAACCTGCGGTTGCACCTGCAAACTCATAACCGGCCCTTCACTTCGATCAGCAGTTGGTCACAGGCCGCTTCGATCAGATCCAATACCTGCTCGAAACCCTGATCACCGTCGTAATACGGATCCGGCACTTCATCGACCAGCCCGGCATAACGGCGCAGGAACAGATCCAGTTCAGCCTTGCCGGTGGATGGTTGCAAGGCTTTGAGGTTGCGCAGGTTGCTGTTATCCATGGCCAGAATCAGATCGTAACTGGCGAAGTCAGCACGGCTGACCTGCTGCGCGCGTTGCGCCGACAAGTCATAACCGCGCACTTTGGCGGCGGCCTGGCTGCGTTTGTCTGGCGGATTGCCGACGTGCCAGTCACCGGTGCCGGCGGAGGCCACTTCAACCTGATCCGCCAGCCCCGCTTTACGCAGTTTGTGGCGCAACACGCCTTCAGCGGTGGGCGAACGGCAAATATTGCCCAGGCACACAAACAGAACGCGCATCAGGCCTCCAGCAGGCGACGAACGCGCTCAAGGTCTTCGACGGTGTCAACTCCGGTCGGTGGCGCGATCAACGCGTCAGCAACATGAATGCGCACGCCGTGCCACAGGGCACGCAGTTGCTCGAGGGATTCAGTGTTTTCCAGCCAGCACGGCCCCCAGTTGACGAAATCCTGAAGGAAACCGGCGCGGTAGGCATAAATGCCGATGTGGCGACGATACGGCACGCCTTCCGGCAGTTGCTCGCGGCTCTTGGCAAACGCATCGCGTGCCCACGGCAAGGTCGCGCGGCTGAAGGTCAGCGCCAGACCGTTGATGTCACTGACGACCTTGACCACGTTCGGATTGAACAGGGTTTCCACGTCCTCGATCGGCTCGGCCAGCGTGGCCATGCGCGCTTCGGTGTGGGTGGCGAGGTTGGCGGCGACCTGATCGATCACGCTCGGTGGAATCAGCGGCTCGTCACCCTGCACGTTGACCACGATCGCGTTAGGCTCGAGGCCCAGTTTCGCCGCGACTTCGGCCAGACGGTCGGTGCCGGAATTATGGTCTTCACGGGTCAGCACCACTTCGGCGCCAAAGGCCTCGCAGGCCTCGACGATGCGCGCATCGTCAGTCGCAACCACCACGCGGCTGGCGCTGCTTTTGCTCGCCTGTTCCCAGACGTGCTGGATCATCGGCTTGCCGGCGATGTCCAGCAGCGGTTTGCCCGGCAGACGGGTCGAGGCGAAACGTGACGGGATGACAACGGTGAAGGCAGTGGTCATTTATCCAGACGCTCGTCGGTGGTCAGGGTACGGGCTTCGCTTTCGAGCATCACCGGGATGCCGTCGCGGATCGGGTATGCCAGACCGGCGCCCTTGCTGATCAACTCGGTCTTGTCGGCGCTGAGCTTGAGCGGGCCTTTGCAGATCGGGCACGCGAGGATATCGAGCAATTTGGTGTCCATGAACATTCCCTGAGTAAAGAGTTAAGGCAAAAGCCGATCGGGCAACAGGCGCATCAGCTGCGTGTCAAACCAGGCCACGAAGGCCGGCGACGGCACGGCATCGACCGCCAGATACCACCAGTCGGCTGTAGCGAAGGCACGGCACTTCACCGCGTCCTTTTCGGTCATCACCAACGGCAATGACGGTGTGAAATTCAAGGCCTGCACGCTGTATTCGGCGTGATCGGCAAACGCGTGGGGCACTGCGCGCCAGTCTAGCGCTTCGAGGGTATTGAAGAAACGTTGCGGATTGCCGATCCCGGCGACCGCGTGCACGGCCTGGCCGGACGGGAAATGATCGAGCGACTTGCGCTCGCCACTGCGCAGATTGACCAGCGCGGTGGGTTGCAGACGGAAAGCAAAACCGTCGTCTCGGTCTTCAGTGGCACCATTGAACAGCACGCCGTCGACGCTTTGCAGGCGCTCGATCGGCTCCCGCAACGGTCCGGCCGGCAGACAACGCTTGTTGCCCAGACCACGGGCGGCATCGATGAGCACCAGTTCCAGATCTCGCGCCAGACGGTAATGCTGCATGCCGTCATCCGACAGGATCAGATCCAGCGGTTCGCTGGCGAGCAAGGCTTTGACGGCGGCGCTGCGATTGGGGTCAATCATCAACGGTACGCCGGTGCGCTGGACGATCAGCAGCGGTTCGTCTCCGGCAATGTCGGCGGCTTGATCGGCCTCAACCCGCCACGGCAACTGCGGCGGTTTGGCACCGTAACCACGGCTGACCACGCCGACGCGCAAGCCGCTGCGCCGACAGTGCTCGATCAGCCAGAGAATCATCGGTGTCTTGCCGGTGCCACCCACGGTGATGTTGCCGACGACGATTAACGGCACCGGTGGCTGATAGATCTCGCCCTCACCGTCGAGAAAGCGCTGGCGTTTTTTGACCACCACGCGGCGGTACAACAACTCCAACGGCCGCAGCAACGTCAGGGCCGGGTGCCCCTGATACCACGCGGCTAGCAAACGATCGGACAGACTCATCAGGATTTCGGCGCCGCCTCGACCGTGGTCATGCGCAGATGGCTGAAACCGAGCTTGCCGGCCGCGTCCATGGCGGTGATCACTGATTGATGCTGAGTCTTGCCATCGGCACTGATCGACAACGGCATGTTGGTGTCGCCGTTGGACTCTTTCTGCATGGCTTCCATCAGGGTCGCCAGATCATTTTTCGGCAAAATCTTGTTGTTCACCGAAAACACGCCCTCAGCGCTGATAGCCACATCAATCTGCTTGAGCTGCTGGTCTTCGGCCGGTGAGCCGCTGACCGCTTCCGGCAGGTCGACGCGCAACTGGGTTTCACGGGTAAACGTGGTGGTCACGACGAAAAACAGCAGCAGGATAAACACCACATCGATCAGCGATGCGAGGTTGATGTCGATGGTTTCCCGAGGCTTGCGACGGAATTTCACGCGCGGCCCTCGGCCAGATCGACGTCACGGTCGCCCTGCACCACTTCAACCAGTTTGATCGCTTCCTGCTCCATACCGACGACCAGTTCATCGATGCGGCGCTGCAGGAACCGGTGGAAGAACACTGCCGGAATACCGACCATCAAGCCCGCCGCCGTGGTGATCAGCGCTTTCGAGATACCGCCGGCCAATACCGAGGCATTGGTGGTCATACCTGAACCGGTGAAGGCACTGAAAATGTCGATCATGCCCAACACCGTGCCCAGCAGGCCCAGCAGCGGCGACATGGCGGCAATCGTGCCCAGCGCATTGACGTAGCGTTCGAGCTCGTGAATAACGCGGGCGGCGGCTTCTTCAATGCACTCTTTCATGATCTCGCGACCATGCTTGGAGTTGGCCAGACCGGCGGCGAGGATTTCTCCCAGCGGCGAATTGGCGCGCAATTCCTTGAGCTTTTCTTTATTGAGCTGCTTGTCCTTGATCCACACCCAGACCTGGCCCAGCAGATGCTCGGGGGTGACGCGACTGGCGCGCAGGGTCCACAGGCGTTCGGCGACGATCGCCATGGCCGCGATGGAGCTCAGAATGATCGGCAACATCATCCAGCCGCCGGATTTGACCAATTCCCACACAGTGACAGTCCCCTCGAAAAAGTGCGCCACTTTACCATACCGATTCACGATTAAGACCCGCCGCCCCGACGACCGTGATGCCCCATTCGCCCACGCCCCGATCAACGGGCCAGTGCGGGCGGATCACGCCAGAAACGCCGTTGCTGACGCATTGTGCGTGGCGCCTTGAAGGTACCCAGTTGCAGATGAATGGCGCCCTGCTCGGCGCTGTCGTACATGTGCAGATTCAATTTGCGATAACGCGCCAGCACGGTCGGGTGCGGATGGCCGAAAGAGTTGCCATGGCCTCGCGAGATCAGCACGGACTCAGGCTGCAAGACTTTGAGCAGCGCCATGGACGATGAACTGCGGCTGCCATGGTGCGGCGATTGCAGCCATTGCGTCGGCACGGCCAGCGGACTGTCGAGCAGCAAGCGCTCGGCATGGCTGTCGATGTCGCCGGTCAGCAGCAAGCGCTCGCCATTGGCCTCGATCTGCAACACGCACGAACGCTGATTGCTGTCGTGAGCCTCCGCCCACTGCCAGAGCTGAAAACGCACGCCGTCCCATTGCCATTGCTGGCCGCTTTCGCAGGCTTCGGCGCCCAATTGCGCGGGCAGTGCCGCCGGATCGCCGCTGAGCACATGAGCGACGGTCAAACCGCGCATGATCGCCAGAGCGCCACCCGCGTGATCGGCGTCCGCATGGCTAAGCAGCATCCGGTCAAGTTTCTCTACACTGAGCTTGCGCAACGCGGGCAGTACCACCCGTTCGCCGAGATCGAAATCGCCAAAGCGTGGCCCGGCGTCATACAGCAGCGTGTGATGACGGGTGCGGATCAGAATGGCCAGGCCTTGGCCGACATCGAGTTGCCAGACATCGGCCAGCCCTTCATCCAGACGCTCGCGGGGCGGCACGACCAGCAGCAATAGCAATGGCCAGCCCAGTGCACGCATCGGCACGCCGCGCGGCAACAGCAACAACACGGCACCGAGGCTGCCGAGCAACCAGACCCAACCCGGCACAGCGGCGGCTGTCCATGCCGGCCACTGCCCGGCGATCACGGCCAAAGTACGAAACAGCGCATCGATCAAACCGCCGGCCAGCCACAAAAGACCTTCACCGACATACGGCACCGGCAACATTAACGTGCCGAGCAGTGCTGGCGGCAATACAACCAGGCTGACCCAAGGCACTGCCAACAGGTTCGCCAGTGGTCCGCTAAGACTGATCGGCAGATTCAGTGCCAGCAACACCGGACACAGACCGATGGCAATCAACCACTGCGCCCGCGTCCAGGTTTGCCACCAACGCCACGCGCCCAGCCGACCGCCAAAGGTGAAGATCAACACGGCAACAGCGGTAAAGGACAGCCAGAACCCGGGGCGCAGACTGGCCAGGGGATCGAGCAAAAGCACCGCATTGAACGCCAGCAACAACGGCCACCATGCACCAAGATGACGAAAACGCAGGCGCCACAACAGCACCAGACCGACCATCACACAGGCGCGCTGTACCGGCACGTCGAATCCTGCGAGCAGGCCATAACCGAGCGCCGCCGCAAATGCCAGACCACAGGCCCACGGCAACCAGGGCCAGCGCAGCGGCCACAGGCCAAAACGGGCCAATCCGCTGACCAGCATGTACATCACTGCCGCCAGCAAGCCAATGTGCTGACCGGAAATCACCAGCAAGTGCACGGTGCCGGTGTCCTGCAAAATCTGCCAGTCCTCGCGACTGAGTCCCGAGCCATCGCCCAGCACCAGCGCGGCCAACGCGCCGCTTCGCCCCTGCGCATCCACACTCAGCAAACGCTGGCGAATGCTGTCGCGCCAGGCCCAGCGTGCGGCTGTCAGGCGCTGGCCATCCTTGATCGTGCCGGTGGCGCCGATGCGTTGCGCCAGCAGCCATGCTTCGTAATCGAAAGCGTGCGGATTGAGCAATCCACCCGAACGCTTGAGCTTGACCGCTAATCGCCAACGCTCGCCACTGTTGACCGGCGGGCCGGCGTACCAGGCGAGTCGCATCAGCGCCGGCAGTTTTTCATGCCGTGAGTGTGCATCGGCCAATTCGAAGCGCACCACGCCATCGCTGTTCTGCGGCAAACCGACGACCCGCCCTTCAACCCACCGGGTTTCGCCATCCAGCCCGATCGGCAAGCGATCATTCAGCGCCCACTGCGCACCGACGCTGGCCCACGTGAAGCCAAACAGCAAAAACGCCAAGGGGTAGCTGCGAAACGGCAGCAGCATCAAAGCCACGACCGGCAACAGCACCATCAACCAGACCGGCGGTAGTGCCGGCATAAAAACCGGGGCCAGCAGACCGACTGCGAGCGCCATCATCCCTGTGCGCATAAGCCCGTCCTTGAGAGTCCCGCTTTTAGGCATAGCGGGTGTCGGGCACAAGCGTCGTCAACAATTGTCACAAAGTCTGAATGGGCGCTTCGTAGAATCCAGACATACTTGCCGCCTTAACCGACCGAGAAGCCTTATGCCCCGGCGCTTATTCAAACGTTACATGCCCGACCCGACGAGCATCAGGGAACACAAATCCTTACGCTTTCTCGGCAAGTTGCTGCATGACCCGAACCTCTGGCACCTCAATCGCCACTCGGTCGCCCGAGCGATGGCCGTCGGCCTGTTCGCCGCATTCCTGCCGATTCCGGCGCAGATGCTGGTGGCGGCTGCCCTCGCCGTCATGGTGCGAGGGAATATGCCGATTGCGGTCAGTCTGGTGTGGCTGACCAATCCGATCACCATGCCGGCAGTGTTTTTCTGCACTTATCAGGCCGGGGCGTTTTTGATGGACGTGCCCGCCCGGCATCTGCCGGATGAGCTGACCTGGGAATGGATCAGCGGCGAGTTGTCGACGCTGTGGCAGCCGTTTCTGCTCGGTTCGGTGGTGGTAGGGCTGGTGCTTGGCGCCCTCGCCTACTGTCTGGTGATGATGTATTGGCGCTGGTGGGTCGCGCGGCAATGGGCGCGGCGCAAGAAAAGCCGCATGCGCTGAATGCAAAACGGCCTCCACAATGGGAGGCCGTTCTGGTTTGTGGCGTCTGCATTCGCGAGCAGGCTCACTCCTACATTGGAATTCGTTCCCCTGTAGGAGTGAGCCTGCTCGCGATGGCCACGACTCGGTCTGGAGTCAGGTACGCATCCCGCGCCCACTCACCAGCAACCGCGCACAACCGAGATACAACACCACCGTCGCCACCAGCATAAAGGTGATCGCGATGCCGATGCGGATATCCGACACACCCAGAATGCCGTAACGGAAAGCGTTGACCATGTGCAGCACCGGGTTGGCCAGCGACACGGTCTGCCAGAACGGCGGCAGCAGCGTGATCGAGTAGAACACCCCACCCAGGTACGTCAGCGGCGTCAGCACAAAGGTCGGGATGATCGAAATATCATCGAAGTTGCGCGCAAACACTGCGTTGATGAAGCCCAGCAGCGAGAAGATCGTCGCCGTCAGTACCACCACGAGGATGGTCACGCCGAGGTGATGCACCTGCAAATGGGTGAAGAACAGCGACAGAATCGTCACGATCACACCCACCATCAAGCCACGCAACACGCCGCCAATGGTGAAGCCGATCAGAATCGTGTGCGGCGATACCGGCGAGACCATCAATTCTTCGATGGAACGCTGGAACTTGCTGCCGAAGAAACTCGAGACCACGTTGCCGTAAGAGTTGGTGATCACCGACATCATGATCAGCCCCGGCACGATGTACTCCATGTAAGTGAAGCCACCCATGTCACCGATCTGGCGACCGATCAGATTGCCGAAGATCACGAAGTACAGAACCATGGTGATCGCCGGCGGCAGCAGCGTTTGCGGCCAGATCCGCGTGAAGCGTTTGACCTCTCGGTAAACGATGGTCTGCAGGGCGACGAGGTTGGGACGGAACTCGGAACTCATACCGCCACCTTCGAAAGATTTTTCTCGACCAGGGACACGAACAGCTCCTCGAGGCGATTGGTTTTGTTGCGCAGGCTCAGCACTTCGATGTTTTGTTGCGCCAACTGGGTGAACAACGCCGTGATGCCCATGGACTTGTCGACCTGGACTTCAAGGGTATGGCTGTCGAGCAATCGGGCGGGGTAGCCGAGCAATTGCGGCGCAGCGTTCAAGTCGTTTTTCAGGTCCAGCAGGAAGGTTTCCACGTGCAACTGGCCCAGCAATTGTTTCATGCTGGTGTTCTCGACGATGGTGCCGTGGTCGATGATGCCGATGTTGCGACACAACTGCTCAGCCTCCTCCAGATAGTGCGTGGTGAGGATGATGGTGATGCCTTTCTGGTTCAGTTCGGTGAGGAACGTCCACATCGAACGGCGCAGCTCGATATCAACACCTGCGGTCGGTTCATCGAGGATCAGCAGACGCGGTTCGTGCACCAGTGCGCGGGCAATCATCAAGCGCCGCTTCATACCGCCCGACAGCGAACGCGACGGCACATCGCGCTTGTCCCACAGGCCCAACTGGGTCAGGTACTGCTCGGCGCGTTCCTTGGCGATCTTCGCCGGAATGCCGTAGTAACCGGCCTGGGTCACGACGATATCGAAGGTCTTTTCAAACTGGTTGAAGTTGAATTCCTGGGGCACGACGCCGATCGAGCGCTTGAGCTGCGCAGGATTTTTGTCCAGGTCATGACCGAAGATATTCACCGTGCCGCTGGTCTTGTTCACCAGTGTCGAGAGAATGCCGATGGTCGTGGATTTGCCGGCACCGTTGGGGCCGAGCAAGGCGAAAAAGTCACCTTCGGCGACGTCCAGATCGATACCACTCAAGGCCTGGAACCCGTTGCCGTAGGTTTTGGTTAGCTGCCGGATGGACAGAGCGGAACTCATATCTGATTTACGCACCATTGAAGGGAAAAAGGAGACGGCGGCGAAGGATCGAACCGCAGCGCAAGTGCGCAATGGTGCTTGCCGCCGCCGTACAAGTACAGTCAAGTGTGTCGATAGTAGGTATTAAGTCAACGCGGTCATAACCGCTTTCTGGTAGGCCGGACGCTGCTTCAGGCGCTCGTACCAGGCTTGCAGATGGGGTTGCGGGGCGCGTTCGATGGGCATCTCGAACCAGGCATAAATGAAACTGCCCAGCGGGATATCGCCCATGCCGATGTCATTGCCGGAAAGATATGGCTGACTGGCCAAGGCACTGTCGGCCATGCCCAGCAACTCGTTGCATTCCTTGATCGCGGCGTTGATTGCCGTCCAGTCCTGTTTGTTCGCCGGCGTGCGCAGCACACCCCAGAACACCGTGCGGAAAGGACCGGCAAAACTCGAAGTGGTCCAGTCCATCCACTTGTCAGCGACGGCGCGCGCCTGCGGATCTGCCGAATACCAATGGCTGTCGGGCGCATGTCTGGCCAGCAGATAGCGGACGATGGCGTTGGACTCCCACAACACAAAACCGTCGTCCTCGATCACCGGCACCCGCCCGTTCGGGTTCATCGCCCGATACTCGGGTGTGTCGACCACGCCGAATGCGCCGCCGGCATCAATCGCTTCGTAGGCCAGGCCGAGCTCCTCGGCGGCCCACAATGGCTTCCTGACATTCGATGAGTTTTTCCGTCCCCAGATCTTCAGCATGACCGCCTCTTTTCAAATGAGTGGGCAGGCAGCATACGCCGGATCAGGTACGGCTCAAATCACTCTGCATATCACCGAGCAGTTGCGGCTGCTGATCAGTGAACAGATGCGGATAACACTTTTGCAGATGTTCGAAGAAGAATGTTTCCGGCACATCGGAAAATTGCCCGTGGTCGACCAGATACTCCATCAACTGCGCACCGTCACGGTTGAACGGATGGAAAACGCTGTCGTTGATGCCGTCGAACTCAAGCGGCGCGACATTGAACAACTCGCAGAGCTTCTGGTTGAACGCCGGTGTTGCCTTGATCCAGCGATCATTGAGAAAGAACTCGGTATAGCCGTGCATGGCGAACATATCGCTTTTCAGCAACTCGAGCAGACGCGGGGTCGACAGGTGATTTTTCACATCGGCCAGACCGATGCGCGCCGGGATCCCGCAATGCCGCGCGCAGCCCGCCAGCAGCGTGGCTTTCGGTACGCAATAACTCTCCCCCGTCGCCAGCGCATAACTGCCGCACAAGGTCTGCGGATCGCGACTGAAGGTGTAGGGGTTGTAGCGCACCGCCTCACGCACGGCGTAATAAAGACTGATCGACTGCTCGAGCGGATCGCGACTGATGCCCCGATGCAGTTCGGCGAACTCCACCACCGCCGGGTGGTCACTATCGATGAAGCGGCCGGGACTCAGATACTCGTGCATGACGACAATCTCCTGGGTGAGCCCCGAGTCTAGCGATACCTTCAGCACAGAGATAACGACGTTTCGGCCAAACTTGCACGCAAAGACGCGGGATCAGCGAACGATTTCCCACAGGTGTTGCCCACCGAACCTACGAACACCATCCGGGGTTTCCCACGATTTCAATCACCTTGGTCTGACCACCCGCTTTTACAGATGCCGTCTAAGCTCTGGAGGGTCGATTTGCCTTGGTTCACGGAGGACTGAATATGCTGTTGTTGTGGATACTGGTTTTGATCGTTGGCGTGGCGTATCTCGCCCACCGGCGTATTTCCCCTCTGCCTGCGTTGGGCATCGTTGCCGTCTACCTGCTGGCGATGGGCATTTTCAGTCATGCGCCGGGCTGGTTATTGGCGGTGTTGTGGATCTTGCTGGCGGTGGTCGCTGCACCGCTGCTGTTGCCTGACCTGCGCCGCAAACATTTCACTGCGCCGCTGTTCAGCTGGTTCCAGAAAACCCTGCCGCCGATGTCGCAGACCGAACGCGACGCGATCGACGCCGGCACCGTGTGGTGGGACGGCGAGCTGTTCAGCGGCCGCCCGGACTGGGACAAGCTGCTGGCCTATCCCAAGGCGCAATTGAGCGAAGAAGAACAGGCGTTCATCGACGGCCCGACCGAAGAGCTTTGCGCGATGGTCACTGACTGGCAGATCGGCCAGTCGATGGACCTGCCGACCGAAGCCTGGACGCACATCAAGGAACACGGCTTTTTTGCCCTGATCATTCCGAAAGAATTCGGCGGCAAAGGCTTCTCTGCATACGCGCACTCGCAAGTGGCGATGAAACTGGCCACCCGCAGCGGTGACCTCGCCTCCACTGTCATGGTGCCGAACTCACTCGGCCCGGCCGAACTGCTGCTGCATTACGGCACCGACGAACAACGCAATCACTACCTGCCGCGTCTGGCCCGGGGCGATGACATTCCGTGCTTTGCCCTCACCGGCCCGCTCGCGGGTTCCGATGCCGGTGCGATGCCCGACACCGGGATCATCTGCAAAGGTCAGTGGGAAGGTCAGGAAGTCATCGGCCTGCGCCTGAACTGGGAAAAACGCTACATCACCCTCGGCCCGGTCGCTACCCTCCTCGGCCTGGCTTTCAAGGCCTATGACCCGGAACATCTGCTGGGCGACAAGGAAGACCTTGGCATCAGTCTGGCACTGATCCCGACCGACACCGCCGGCGTGGAAATCGGTCGTCGTCACCTGCCGCTGGGCGCGGCGTTCATGAACGGCCCGAACTCCGGCAAGGACGTGTTTATCCCGCTGGACTTCCTGATCGGCGGTCAGGAAATGCTCGGCAAGGGCTGGATGATGCTAATGAACTGCCTGTCGGTCGGCCGTTCGATCTCATTGCCAGCCGTCGGTACCGGCGCGGCCAAATTCACCAGTCTGGTCACGGGTCAGTACGCGCAGATTCGCGAGCAGTTCAATGTGCCGCTGTCGGCGTTCGAGGGCATTCAGGAGGCCATGGCGCGCATCGGCGGCAACGCGTGGATGATGGACGCGGCACGCATGCTTACCGCCAACGCGGTGGACCTGGGCGAAAAACCTTCGGTGCTGTCGGCGATCCTCAAGTACCACCTCACCGAACGCGGCCGCGAGTGCATCAGCCATGCGATGGATGTGCACGGCGGCAAGGCGATCATCATGGGGCCGAACAACTACCTCGGGCGCAGCTGGAACGGTGCGCCGATCTTCATCACCGTGGAGGGCGCGAACATCCTTTCGCGCAACCTGATGATCTTCGGTCAAGGCGCGATTCGCTGCCATCCGTTTGTACTGAAGGAGATGGCTCTGGCCGGCCGCGAAGACAAGGATCAGGCGTTGAAAGAGTTCGATGGCCTGCTGCTCAAACACATCGGTTTCGCCGTAAGCAATGCGGCCAGCACGCTGGTGCTGAACCTCGGTTTCGGCCACTTCGAACATGCGCCGGGCGACAAGATCAGTCAGGGTTACTTCCGCGCACTCAATCGCCAGGCAGCGGCATTTGCCATGCTCGCCGACTTCAGCATGATGCTGCTCGGCGGCGAACTGAAGCGTCGTGAGCGTCTGTCGGCACGTTTGGGTGATGTATTGAGCAACTTGTATCTGGCCTCGGCTGCGCTTAAGCGTTACCACGATCTGGATTCGCCGGCCTATATGGAACCGCTGTTCCGTTGGGCGATGGAAGAAAGCCTCGGCCAATCGGAACGGGCGCTGGATGAGTTGCTGCGCAACTTCCCGAACAAGGTGTTCGGCGGTCTGCTGCGAGTCATCGTGTTTCCGTTCGGTCGTCGTCACAAAGGCCCGTCGGACAAACTCGGTGCCGAAGTGGCTGGCGTGATTGGTCGCGCCAAGGGCGATCCGGCGCTGGAAGAACTGCTTGCCGGTTGCTATCGCCCACAGTCGGCAGACGATGCCGTCGGCGCGCTGCAACACGCCAGCGATCTGCTGAATGCTGCGCAGCCGTTGCACAAAAAACTGCACACCTCGCTGAAAAGCGGTCAGGTCAAACCGGTCGCGGGTGAACACGCCATCGATGCCGCGCTTGAAGCTGGAGTATTGCAACCAGTGGAAGCGCAGAGTCTGCGCGATGCCGAAGCGGCGCGACGCAAGGTGATCGACGTCGATGATTTCGACAAAGAGGAGCTGGCGCTGGCAGAGGGCAAAGTCCGCTGATCCTGACAAACATGTCCAACAGGGCGCAGGAGCTTTATACTCCCGCGCCCGTTTTGCTCTTGAGGACTTATCTCGTGTCCAACGTCGTTGCCGATCATCTTGTTTTGCTCGACCACCTGCGCAGTATCCTGGTCGCCGTAGGTGAGGCCGAACAGGTTCCCGAAGAAAGCCATGCCCTGTTCCTGGAGCGTTTCGACGAACTGCTGGCATCGCTGCCGATCGATCCGATCGAAAGCCAGTACCTGGGACAGGACATCCTGACTCAAGTGATTACCCGTTACCCGCAAATCGCCCACCTGATCCCGCGCGATCTGCTGTGGTTCTTCGCCGGTGATTGCCTGCACTACCTGGCCGATGAAGAGATCGACATGTATCAGGCACTGGAAGAACGCCGTTACGAAGCCGAACAGAACGATGAACCGTTCGACTGGAACCAGGAAAAACAGCTGCTGGCGATGTCCGCTCAGGACAGCAAGCACTGATTTAACTGTTTGGTTGAAGGTCAAAAGATCGCCGCCTTCGGCAGCTCCTACAGTGGACTCACGCAATCCCCTGTAGGAGCTGCCGAAGGCTGCGATCTTTTGCTTCTGCGTTACAGCAATCCCTCGCTTTCCGGTAATTCATACGCCATGGCTGCGTTACTCGCACCACCTGACTTACCCGGCTTGCTCAAGGTCGGTTCTTTCTCCAGGCATTCCACCAGATAGTCGATAAACACCCGCAATTTGGGTGGTAGATAACGCGTCGGCGAGTGCAGCAACCACAGTCCACCGTGATAGGACGCAAGGAAGGTCCAATCCGGCAGCACCTGGACCACCAACTTTTGCTCCAGCGCATAGCGGGCAGTGAAATACGGCAGACTGCCGATGCCGATGTGCTGCAACACTGCGCCCAATCGCACACCGGTGTGATTGGCGGCATAGCGACCGCGCACACCCACCGTTACCGCTTTGCTGCCTTTCTTGAATTTCCAGCGCGCATCGCTCGGGGTTTCGCCCAGATAGATACAACTGTGATTGAGCAAATCATGCGGGTGAGTCGGTGTGCCGTGCTCGGCCAGGTATTGCGGCGTGGCGCAGAGCAAGTGGTCAATGGTCAGCAATTGCCGCCCGACCAGCCCGGCCGGTGGTCGATCGGTGATGCGAATCGCCAGATCGACATGGTCGTCGATCAAATCGACCTGGCGATCCTCCAGCAACAACTCGACATCGACCTTGGGATAACGCCGCAGAAACTCGGGCATGTGCGGATGAATCACAAAGCGCCCTACCGCTTTCGGTACGCTGACCCGCACCAGTCCTTCGGCTTCATGGGTGAACTGGCCACTGATCTCCATGACCGATTTGGCTGCGCTGACCATTTCCTGACAGCGCTTGAATACCTCCTCGCCGCCATCACTCAAACGCAGCTTGCGCGTGGTGCGCTGCAGCAGCCGCGTGGCCAAGGCTTTTTCCAGGCGCGAGATACTGCGGCTCACCGCTGACGGCGATGACCCCAGCTGCCGAGCGGCCTCAGAGAAGCTGCCGGTCTCCACGACTTTGACGAAAATCGCCATTTCACCGAGCAGCGGTAGCGGCAGATTGATGCTCACAGCGCACAAGTCCTTTGATGTTTGAACGGATTATCACGTTATTGCACGATTCATATAATAAAAAAAGAAATTTTAATAAGGGCATGGAATATGACGCTTCGCCTCTTTTTCCATAGTGATGACCTCAAGGCCAATGTGGAAGTCCTCGACTGCACGCCCCAAGAGCACGAATTCGCCGTGGTATTACGCGCCACGCTGTTTCACCCGCAGGGCGGCGGCCAGCCCTGTGATACCGGCTGGATCGGTGAAAGCCAGGTGCTGCGCGTGGTACAGGAGCCGGACCGGATCATCCATTTTGTCGATCGCCCGGTGGCGCTCGGCATGACCTGTATCCGCATCGACGAACAGCGCCGAAACTTCAATACACGCATGCATTCAGCCGGCCACTTGATCGGGCATTTCGTTCAGGCGTTGGGCTGGATGCCGATCAAGGCACACCACTGGCCGGACGAAGGTCGAGTGCAATTCAAACCCGGCGATGGTGCGCAGGAAGTCGATGCAGAGACCGTTCAACACGGAATCGCCCAGTGGATCGAGCACGATCTGCCGCGCCTGACCTCGCTGCGCGAAGGTGCGCGAGAAATCGGTTTCGGTGAGCTGCCCGCCTATGGCTGTGGCGGCACCCATGTACGTAGCCTGAAGGATCTGGGCACTGTCACGATCGCGTCCCTTTCGCAGAAGAAAGGCACGTTGTCCG
This sequence comes from Pseudomonas sp. Irchel 3H7, assembly GCF_900187605.1. Taxonomy (GTDB): domain Bacteria; phylum Pseudomonadota; class Gammaproteobacteria; order Pseudomonadales; family Pseudomonadaceae; genus Aquipseudomonas. The sequence goes on along the minus strand of NZ_FYEA01000006.1, from coordinate 13,610 downwards.
TCCACTACAGCGTGGATTGAGCATTTCGGACGCGGCCTCACGCAACGTCCGACGCCGGGGAACCGCATTCGCAGGTTCCGTTGACTATCGATAGATGGACCTAAAAAAATGATGCTAGACGTCGAGCGTCTCGATGAGACGTGCATAAAAAAACTGGCCAACGAAGAAGTCCTCGCCATCCGCGTCAAAGGCTTTTTGCCTGAGCCACTGGCCATTCAGATTGGCGACAAGATTCTCGCTCCAGGCTTTGAGGGTTACATCAACGCACCGAGTATCGGCCGCATCGGCATGGCCTTTTATGAGGCGGAAAATCAACCGTTGCTGATTGAGGACTACTTCGAACGCGCCACCAGCAACATCGCCGAACTGCGCAATCGCTGCGCGCCCTACTCTTCACCGATCGACACCTTGCGCTGCATGCTCGACGAATCCTGGCCAGCCGGCGCACACCTGGAAAACCTCTACGGCCGGAAAATGTATGTCGGCCTTTCGCGAGTGGTGAAACCGGGGGTGTGCTTCCTCGCCCACCACGACATCTTCGCCAAGGACGCCCCGGACAGTTTCCAGGCCCGCAGCCTTGAGGCGCAGTTTGCCTGCAACGTCTACCTGAACATGCCGACCGAAGGCGGCGCGTTGCAGATGTGGGACGACGACATCAGCCCCGATCAATTCGACGAAATGCGGGGTGACAGCTATGGCATCGAACCGGCGCTGCTCGGCCCGCCGGCCCTCGAAGTGAGACCGCAACCAGGCGATTTCATCATGTTCAATTCGCGTCGCATGCACTCGGTGACCCCGGGCGTGGCAGACCCGCGCTTGAGTCTTTCCTTTTTTGTCGGCTATCGCGGCAATGCTTCACCCCTGACCTACTGGAGCTGAGATGTATTCGAATTATCTGGGCGAGTTTTTGGCGCTGGCTACCATTCACTTTCTGGCCGTGGTTGCTCCCGGCCCGGACTTCGCAGTCACTATTCGCCAGAGCGTACGCTTCGGCCGACTGGTGGGAATCTGTACGGCGCTGGGGATCGGCGCGGGGATTTCCGTGCACGTGCTGTACACGCTGCTGGGAGTCGGGGCGCTGATGCACACCACACCGTGGTTGCTGACCGTGGCCAAAGTGATTGGCGGGGCTTATATCCTGTATCTGGGTGTCAGCCTGTTGCGCAGCAAGCCGAAATCGTCCCTTGAAGGTGAAAAGACCAGCGAGGAGCCGGTGGTTGAACAGACGTTATTCAAGGCCTTCAGCACCGGTTTTCTGACCAATGCGACCAACCCCAAGGCCACGCTGTTTTTCCTGGCCATCTTCACCACGATCATCAGCGCCAGCACGCCCCTGCAGATCCAGGCCTTTTACGGGCTGTGGATGTGCTTTGTGAATGCGCTGTGGTTTGTTGTGGTCGCGCTGTTTTTCTCAAGCAATCGGGTTCGCTTGCTGTTCATGCGCATGGGCCATTGGTTTGAACGCACGATGGGCGTGGTGCTGATTCTGTTTGCCGGTCGCCTGATGCTGTCCTGGTAAGCCGACGCATAACGCAAAAGGCCCGCCGAATCGCTTCGGCGGGCCTTTTTCATGACTGATGACTCAACTACAAATCGTGCGCATACAAAAACGCCGCTCAGTTGAGCGGCGTTTTTGTGAATATGGAGCGGGAAACGAGACTCGAACTCGCGACCCCGACCTTGGCAAGGTCGTGCTCTACCAACTGAGCTATTCCCGCAATGGCGTCCCCTAGGGGACTCGAACCCCTGTTACCGCCGTGAAAGGGCGGTGTCCTAGGCCACTAGACGAAGGGGACACAGGCTACAACTTTCACTAATAAAAACGCCGCTCACTGAGCGGCGTCTTTAGAATTTGGAGCGGGAAACGAGACTCGAACTCGCGACCCCGACCTTGGCAAGGTCGTGCTCTACCAACTGAGCTATTCCCGCAAATGGCGTCCCCTAGGGGACTCGAACCCCTGTTACCGCCGTGAAAGGGCGGTGTCCTAGGCCACTAGACGAAGGGGACACGCTACCCGGAACACATGGTGTGTGTTTCGGTGTCCAGATCCTTGTCCGAAGACTTGGTTCTGGTTTCACTCAGCACCGCCCGAAAGCACTGCTGTTTAAAATTGGAGCGGGAAACGAGACTCGAACTCGCGACCCCGACCTTGGCAAGGTCGTGCTCTACCAACTGAGCTATTCCCGCATTGGCGTCCCCTAGGGGACTCGAACCCCTGTTACCGCCGTGAAAGGGCGGTGTCCTAGGCCACTAGACGAAGGGGACACGCTTAAACATTCACTCCCTGCCGCGCTTCGCTGTGTGCTTTACGCTGCAAGTGGCGCGCATTCTATGGATGGATTGAGAGGTCGTCAACCCCTTGATATAAATTTATTTAAATCAATGACTTCGACCTGCTTTACGGCGGCAACCGGGCTTTTCCGTCGCCCGACGATTGACGCCTATATTCCGCCACTCGCCAAGACGTTATAGTCCACCGCACAGTGATGGCAATCTGCACATGCATCGCCAGCATTCATATAAGCAGCGTGCGGCCGATACAGATTGAACCTGCCGATCCAACTCGTCGAGCGGCGCTAGGCGGCTAAATGCCCAGCCACTACACTCGCATGCGAACCCTATAAAGAGGTCTTACCGGTGACACCACTCATGATCACCCTGCTAGTCATAGCCGGGATCGCAATTCTGATCGCCATTGGCTACATGAACCATGTGGTGGAAAACAACAAACTGGAGAAGGCCCGTACCAAGGTCGAACTGAACGACCGCCTGCGCCGCTGCGGCGAACTGACCGAGACCTTCCCGGGCCAGTTCATGACCCCGGCCCTCAAGCTGCTGCTGACCCGCTTGGAGCTGAATGTCTGCCAGCGCCTGCTGAACCTGGAAAAAACCAGCGCCACCACCAAAGCGCGCATCACCGAACTGAGCGCATTGGTCGCCCAAGGCGAATCGATCCCGGTCAACAACCCTCCGGCGCCGATCCTGACCGAAGCCAAAGCCAAAGACGTGCGCTTCCTGCTCGAAGCCCTCCACGGCCAGATCACCCGCGCCGCCCACGACGGCTTCCTGCCACCGAACGAAGCCAAACACTGGATCCGCGAGGTCCGCCACATACTGGTGCTGCTGCACATCGAATTCTTCAACAACCTCGGCCAACAGTCCCTGCAACAAAACCAGCCCGGCCAGGCCCGCCTCGCCTTCGAACGCGGCGTGCAATACTTGCGCAAACAGCAGGATCCGCAAGTGTATGCAGAACAACTGCAATATCTGGAAAAACTGCTGGCCCGCGCCAACGCCCAGGTCATGGACAAAATTGCACCGGTTGAAGGTGAGGAGAACCAACTGACCGCCGGCCTAAAAGATGTAGAGGCCGATGCCGACTGGAAAAAGAAAGTGATTTACGACTGATTGCAGATGTTGAAAGAGAAGCCACCGAGAGGTGGCTTTTTTTGTGGGCTCGCGGGAGTGAATCCGAAAGAAAACCGGTGAATGTGAGAACGCTTTCGCGAGCAGGCTCGCTCCCACAGTTTGAACTGCGTGCATTCAGACAGGGATTGGCCGGCTGTCAGGCCGCCATCGCTGGCAAGCCAGCTCCCACAGGGTTTGAGTACATCCGGCAGAAATGGGTTGGCTGCCAGACCGCGATCGCGAGCAGGCTCACTCCTACAATGGGATTGAGTACATCTGACAGAGATTGGCCGGCTGTCAGGCCGCCATCGCTGGCAAGCCAGCTCCCACAGGGTTTGAGTACATCCGGCAGAAATGGGTTGGCTGCCAGACCGCGATCGCGAGCAGGCTCACTCCTACAATGGGATTGAGTACATCTGTGGCCCGGCTGTCAGGCCGCCATCGCTGGCAAGCCAGCTCCCACAGGGTTTGAGTACATCCGGCAGAAATGGGTTGGCTGCCAGACCGCGATCGCGAGCAGGCTCACTCCTACAATGGGATTGAGTACATCTGACAGAGATTGGCCGGCTGTCAGGCCGCCATCGCTGGCAAGCCAGCTCCAACAGGGTTTGAGTACATCCGGCAGAAATGGGTTGGCTGCAAGACCGCGATCGCGAGCAGGCTCACTCCTACAAGGGATTGAGTACATCTGACAGAGATTGGTCGGCTGTCAGGCCGCCATCGCTGGCAAGCCAGCTCCCACAGGGTTTGAGTACATCCGGCAGAAATGGGTTGGCTGCCAGACCGCGATCGCGAGCAGGCTCACTCCTACAATGGGATTGAGTACATCTGACAGGGATTGGCCGGCTGTCAGGCCGCCATCGCTGGCAAGCCAGCTCCCACAGGGTTTGAGTACATCCGGCAGAAATGGGTTGGCTGCCAGACCGCGATCGCGAGCAGGCTCACTCCTACAGAAAAGCAAAACAGCGCCCACCTCGCACCGCGTCGCTTCTCACCACTCAACAGGATGAGCGTTAGCTCGGCTGCAGCTCTTGATCTTAAAGCCCGTCGGCAGGCTGAGTGGAGGGATTGATCCGGGGGTGGGAGCGCAGCGACCGTTCGACGAAGTCGAACACATCGAGAGGAGGTGCAGCGAAGCAAACCGTAGGCGATGCCCCCGGATCGATCCCGGAACGAAGGAACCCCGAGCCCCAGCGAGCGGGCCGAACGTCAGGGCGCAGACCTTTTGGTTACTTTTGGGGCGTTTGCCAAAAGTGACCCGCCGTAAGGGCGGAACCCTAATCAGCAACACCCGCAGCAACGGATATCCCCCCAAAACCCCAAGAGCCTGGTCGGCCCAAAGGCCGCCAAGCCCAAAGCGTCAAAGCGTCAAAGCGTCAAAGCGTCAAAGCGTCAAAGCCGAAAATGCCCAACCATCCCGCGCAACTCACTCCCCAACTGCGCCAGCTCAACACTCGAAGCCGCATTCCCGCGCATCGCGATCGACGACTGATCCGCACTCGCACGAATACTCGTCACACTGCGATTGATCTCCTCCGCCACCGAACTCTGCTCCTCGGCCGCCGCCGCAATCTGCTGATTCATCTGCTGAATCAACGACACCGCCGCCGCAATACTCCCCAGCGCACTCTCGGTCTGCAAGGCATCACTCACCGCCAGCTTCACCAACTCGCCGCTGCTCTGAATCTGCTGCACCGACGAATGCGCCGCCGAGCGCAATGCACTCACCAGTCGCTCGATTTCCTCGGTCGATTGCTGCGTGCGCCGAGCCAAAGCACGCACCTCATCGGCCACCACCGCAAAGCCCCTGCCCTGCTCCCCGGCCCGCGCCGCCTCGATCGCGGCATTCAACGCCAATAGATTGGTCTGTTCGGCGACACTCTTGATCACCTCCAGCACCGTGCCGATATTCTGGATTTCCGCACTCAGGCTTTCGATGCTGGAACTGGCCGACGTCGCCGAATCAGCCAATTGCTCGATGCGCGCCATGCTCTGGCGCACCACTTGCTGACCACTCTCGACCTTGTCATCCGCCGTTTGCGCGGCCACCGCAGCCTCTTCGGCATTGCGCGCGACGTCATGCACAGTGGCGGTCATCTGGTTCATCGCCGTGGCGACCTGCTCGGTTTCTTCCTTCTGGCTGCTGACCTCAAGGTTGGTCTGCTCGGTGACCGCCGACAACGATTGCGCCGAACTGGCCAATTGTTCGATCCCAGCCTGCAAGCCGCTGACAATCGTACTCAACCCCGCGCCCATCTGTTGCATCGCCAGCATCAACTGGCCGATCTCGTCACGTCGGGTCACTTGCACGGTCGCACTCAAGTCGCCGGCGGCAATCTGTTGCGCGACCTGAATCACGCTGCGCAATGGCGCGACAATCAGTCGGGTGATCAGCCACGCCGCGAACAAGCCGACCAACAACGCCAGCGCCGATGAACCAATGATCAGCAGCGAATTTTTCTTCAGTTCCGCCTGCATCGCACCGTCTTCAGCGACATACGCCTGGTTGACCCGCTCGACCACTTGGTCGGCACGCTGGTGCAATTGCTCGTAGACGGTTTTTTCCTGCGCGAGCAATCCGGTGTATTCGGCGAGCTTGTCGTTGAAACCGGCGATATGCCCGGAGACTTCGTTGAGCACGGTCAGATAGCCTTCGTCCTTGACCGTGGTTTTCAGTTCTTCGGCCTGGGCCTGGGCCTGTGCGGCCTGTTCGATATTGCCCTTGCCGGCACCGTCGGCATCGCCCTTGCGGCTTTGATCCAGACGAATCCGCGCTTCGTTCATCGCTTGCAGCATAAGCCGGGAGACCTGACTGACCTGACTGGCCTGCTCGATGAATTGCGCGCCGTCCTTGCCCTCGGTGTCCTTCAAGGTATATGCACCGTCGTCGGCAAGCCCGGCCTGCAATACGTCGAGGTTGTTGGCCACACTGGACACCGACCAACTGGCCATTTCCAGTGCCAGATCCTTGGCCTGAGTCAACGACACAAATTCATCGAACGCCTTTCGATAGGCTCCCAGCGACTGCTGCACATCATTCATGACCGGCACATTCGCCGCCGACTGCGTCTTGAGCTGATCAGCCAGAACGACCAGTTCGTCGACGCCCTTACGCAGCGCATCGGCGGTCTTCGGATTGCCTCGCAAAGCGTATTCCTGCTCGAGCAGGCGCACGTTGAGCAGGCCACTGTTGAGCGAGGACATCTGTTTCAGCCCGTCGAAACGCTGACTGATGGTTTGCAGGGACCAGACGCCAATGGCCGCCACCAGCGCAGTCAGGAGCAAAACCAGCACAAACCCGATACCCAGTTTTTTCGCCATACCGAGGTTGGCAAAACGTCCTTGCATGGCCGAAATCATTGCGCGTAGTCCCCTGCCATTGTCAGTAGAGCGAAGAGTCGCAACGGCCATCCACCGACACAAGTCTCTGGCGTCGGAATAATGGCAAAAAGCTACGCCCGCGTCGTTTTCAGAACACTTGAGGTCGATCCGAACCGGTGTGGCGGAAAAACTGCCGAGCGCGTGGATCGCATGCATAGGTAACGTTGATGCGCAGCCAGTCGCCCGACTCACCACTGGGACTGAACGCGTCAGGCGCTGACAGCAGCACGCCGCAGCGTTGAGCATGACGACGCACTCGAACCTGATCGGTCATGCGCGAGCGCGCCCAAATGAAAAGCCCACCCGCAGGTTTGCCGAACACCTCCCAATCAGCGTCCTCCAGCGCCTGCAGCGCGGCGGCGCGATCGGCATTCAAACGTTGACGCTGACGCTGCACCAGTTTGCGGTAAGCGCCACTGACCATCAGACTGGCCAGCACCGCTTCGGAAAACCTCGACCCCCCCAAACCACTGATCATCTTGACCTGCGCCAGCCGCCTGACGATTTCGCTGTCGGCGAAGACGAACCCGACCCGCAACGAGCTGCTCAGTGTCTTGGAAAAGCTGCCCACGTAAATGACGCGCCCCTCATGGTCCTGCGCCGCCAGTCGTGTGCCGTTGTCCGTGTGCAAGTCCGCATAGACGTCGTCTTCAATCACGCGCAGATCGTAGGTCTTGCTCAGTTGCAGGATGCGTTGCGCAACGCTCGGCGACAGGCAAGTACCGGTAGGGTTGTGATGATGGCTGTTGATGAACAATGCGCCGGGGCGAAACTGTTGCAGCACAGCCTCGAGCGCTTCGATATCCGGCCCGTTCGGGGTACGACGCACCTCAAGCATGTGCACGCCATGCAGACGCAGCAGATCAAACAGCGGCGCGTAACCGGGCGTTTCGACCACCACGCAGTCTCCTGACTTGAACAAGGTACGCACGATCAGATCCAGCGCATGGCTGGCACCGCAGGTACTCAGCAACTGCGCACTGCGGGCCTCGATATTGAGCAGCTTCAGGCGCTTGACGATCTGCTCGCGCAACGCTGGAAGCCCAAAGGGTGTGCTGTAGTTGAACAGACTGGCCATATCGGTGCGCGCCACCTCGCGCAGCGCATAGCTGAGGTCGTCAGGCTCGCGCCAGCTTTGCGGCAGACCACCAGCACCCAGCTTCAAGCCACCGGCCGTCTCGCACACTGCATCGCACCAGGCATACCGCCCCCCGAACAGCGCCAGTTCATCCTCTGCGCCCAGTGTCGACGGCGAGGCGGCGACGATGAATCCGGTGCCTTGGCAGGTGCTTAGAACGCCCTGCGATACCAGACGCTCACAGGCCTCGACCACACACGACTGGCTGAGCAGATTACCCCGGGCGATTTGCCTCACGGAGGGCAAACGAGTGGCCGGCGGTACGCCATTTTGCAGGATCCACTCGGTCAGTCCGTCAACAATCTGCTGCACGACCGGCACCATTGCCTGTCGATCAATTCTCAATTCCATGAGCAAGCAAACTCCTGTCCGTTTTGCTGGCGGCAGTAAATCACAGCCGCGCCGGACAGGCTGTGCGACAACGCCGCCAAAAGCGACCGTTCTAACCGTTTGATACACATTGTTTAAGGGACTTCACGGAACTGACCGTGACCCACAAAAAAGCCCGCAATGAATGCGGGCTGTTTTTTCTGGCGCTTTATTCAGAAAGCGGTGACGCCGCCATCCACTGCCAGAGAGTGGCCCGTGGTGAAGGCGGCACCGTCGCTGCACAGGTACAACACAGCGCTGGCAATTTCCTCGACCTTGCCGATGCGACCGACCGGGTGCATCGCGTTGGCGAATTCGCCCTTCTTCGGATCAGCCTCATAAGCGCGGCGAAACATGTCGGTATCGATCACCGCCGGACACACAGCGTTGACGCGGATTTTCTTTTTCGCGTACTCAATGGCTGCCGATTTGGTCAAGCCAATCACCGCATGCTTGGACGCCGCGTAGATGCTCATCTTCGGCGCCGCGCCCAGTCCCGCCACCGAGGCAGTATTGACGATCGCCCCGCCGCCCTGCGCCAGCAACAATGGCAGTTGATACTTCATGCACAGCCAGACGCCTTTGACGTTGACGCCCATGATTGCGTCGAACTCATCCATCGAGCCTTCAGCGAGTTTGCCTTTTTCGATTTCGATACCGGCATTATTGAAGGCGTAGTCCAGACGACCGTAGGTATTGATCACCTCGTCCATCAAATTCTTCACTTCGCTTTCGACGGTCACGTTGCAACGCACGAAGGTCGCTTCGCCGCCAGCGGTACGAATCAGCGCAACGGTGCCCTCGCCCCCTGCCGCGTCCAGGTCGGCGACCACCACTTTCAGGCCTTCGGCAGCGAACGCCTGCGCGGTTGCACGGCCGATGCCGTTGGCGGCGCCGGTGACTACGGCAACCTGACCGGAAAACGTCATGCTCATTGTTATGTCCTCGAAGGGATGGATGCAGGGGATGTGTGGAATGGCAGCATAGCCATTGAGGTCTGCCGAGCGTCAGCACTATCCAATGGCTGTTTATGTGCCCATGCGTTGCAGTGATAAAACCAACCCGGTGATCATCACTGCACTGGATCGGCGTGCATTCGCCGCATCAGCCAACCTTGCGCCAATGCCGGCGAAGGTCTATCAACAAAGCTTCATTCCGTTCGAGTGCCTGTCATGACCAACCAGACCAATCGCCAGTTCCTGCTCGCCAAACGCCCGGTGGGCGCGGCAACCCGCGAGACCTTCACCTATCAGGAAGTCCCGGTGGGTGAACCGGCGGCGGGGCAGATTCTGGTCAAGAACGAATACCTGTCCCTCGACCCGGCCATGCGTGGCTGGATGAACGAAGGCAAGTCCTACATCCCGCCGGTCGGTATCGGCGAAGTCATGCGCGCGTTGGGTGTAGGCAAAGTCGTTGCTTCGAACAATCCGGGCTTTACCGTCGGGGACTACGTCAACGGCGCCATTGGCGTGCAGGATTATTTCCTCGGTGAGCCAAGAGGTTTCTACAAAGTCGATCCGAAACTGGCAGCGCTGCCGGTGTATCTGTCGGCACTGGGCATGACTGGCATGACCGCCTATTTCGCCCTGCTGGATGTCGGTGCACCGAAGGCCGGCGACACCGTTGTGCTGTCCGGTGCGGCGGGCGCAGTGGGCAGCATTGCCGGGCAGATCGCCAAGATCAAAGGTTGCCGTGTGGTTGGCATTGCCGGCGGTGCCGACAAGTGCAAATTCCTCATTGATGAACTGGGCTTCGACGGCGCCATCGACTACAAGTCCGAAGACGTTGTAGCCGGGCTTAAACGCGAATGCCCGAAAGGCGTCGACGTCTATTTCGACAACGTTGGCGGCGACATCCTCGATGCGGTGTTGAGTCGGCTTAACATGAAAGCGCGCGTGGTGATCTGCGGCGCGATCAGCCAGTACAACAACAAGGAAGCGGTCAAAGGCCCGGCCAACTACCTGTCGCTGCTGGTCAATCGCGCGCGGATGGAAGGTTTTGTGGTGATGGACTATGCCGCGCAATACGCCAGCGCCGCGCAGGAAATGGCCGGCTGGATGGCCAAGGGGCAGCTCAAGAGCAAGGAAGATATCGTCGAAGGCCTGGAGACGTTCCCGGAGACGCTGATGAAATTGTTCAGCGGCGAGAACTTCGGCAAGTTGGTGTTGAAGGTTTAAGCCCACCACAAAACAAAGGTAGGAGTGAGCCTGCTCGCGATAGCGGTGTGTCAGTCAACATTAACGTTGTTTGACACACCGCTATCGCGAGCAGGCTAACTCCTACAGGGTTTCGCGGTGTCTGATCAGGCGATTTCGGCTACAACCGAAGCCAACGCCTTGGCCGGATCCGCCGCCTGGCTGATCGGACGGCCAATCACCAGATAATCGGAACCGGCATCCAGCGCCTGACGCGGGGTCAGAATGCGGCGCTGATCGTCCTGCGCGCTGCCCGCCGGACGAATCCCCGGGGTCACCAGTTGCAGCGACGGATGCGCGGTTTTCAGTGCCGTGGCTTCCAGCGCCGAGCACACCAGACCGTCCATGCCAGCCTTCTCGGCCAGTGCAGCCAGACGCAGCACTTGTTCCTGCGGTTCGATATCCAGACCGATACCGGCCAGGTCTTCACGCTCCATGCTGGTCAGCACGGTCACGCCGATCAGCAACGGCTGCGGGCCGCTGCGCTTGTCCAGCTCTTCACGGCAAGCGGCCATCATGCGCATACCACCGGAGCAATGCACGTTGACCATCCACACGCCCATCTCGGCGGCGGCTTTCACGGCCATCGCGGTGGTGTTGGGAATGTCATGGAATTTCAGGTCGAGGAATACTTCAAAACCCTTGTCACGCAGGGTGCCGACAATTTCGGCGGCGCAACTGGTGAACAGTTCCTTGCCCACTTTGACCCGGCACAGTTTCGGGTCCAACTGGTCGGCCAGCTTCAGTGCGGCGTCACGGGTAGGGAAATCCAGGGCGACGATGATAGGAGTCTGGCAGGCGGACATGAATGGGCTCTCAGGCAGGTCGAAATCGGCGCGCATTGTAGCGGAACCGGCAGCGGCGCGGCACCCGATGATCGGTAAATCGTCGCACCAACCGTGATCAGCATAGCGCTCGCTGCTATTGTGTCGACTCCGATACACAGCCGACACGCCAGCAACAAGCATCCGCGCTAGCCTCGCCAGCCGCAACACGTCCTTACATCAGCACTTCCCGCCTCGCGGCTGGACGCCTATGCTGAAACCACCACCTCGCAGCCCATCTTTTGTGGTTGGCGGCCTACTGGCAGATGAACAGCCTCATGCACAACACCCAAATGACCGCGACGGATGAGCCTAAAGACGACAAGCGCTGGAGCATTCGCGCGCTGATCGTCGACGATGACGTGCCGATTCGCGAGCTGATGATCGATTACCTCGCCCGCTTCAACATCCACGCCAGCGGCGTCACCGACGGTGCGGCGATGCGTCAGGCGCTGCTGGCCGAGCATTTCGATGTCGTCGTGCTGGACCTGATGCTGCCCGGCGAAGACGGCTTGTCGCTGTGCCGCTGGCTGCGCGCTGAATCGGACATCCCGATCCTGATGCTCACCGCTCGCTGCGAACCGACCGACCGCATCATCGGCCTGGAACTGGGCGCCGACGACTACATGGCCAAACCGTTCGAACCGCGCGAACTCGTCGCGCGCATCCAGACCATTCTGCGCCGGGTGCGTGACGACCGCACCGAACAACGCGCCAACATTCGTTTCGACAACTGGCGCCTGAACAGCGTCCTGCGCCAATTGATCGCCGACGATGGTCTGGTGGTGCCGCTGTCCAACGCCGAATTCCGCCTGCTGTGGGTGTTTATCGAACGTCCGCGCCGGGTGCTCAGCCGCGAGCAATTGCTCGACGCAGCCCGGGGTCGCTCGATCGAAGCCTTCGACCGCAGCATTGATTTGCTGGTCTCGCGCCTGCGGCAGAAACTCGGCGATGACCCGAAAGCCCCACAGTTGATCAAAACCGTGCGCGGTGAGGGTTACCTGTTCGACGCGCGAGACATCGGCTGATGCGGGCGCGCTTCGACACGCTGTTCGGGCGCCTGTTTGGCGTGCTGTTCGTGGCGATCGTCCTCGCGCACCTGCTGGCTTTCACCTGGTTCCGTCTCTACGGCCCGCCCCCGCCTCCGCCGCCTCCGGAGTTCTCCCAGGGCGCCAATGGCCAAGCAATGGCGCAAGACCCGCGCTACCCGCCACGGCCACCGCGTCCGTGGTTCGGTGGCCCGGTGGTGCCACTGACCTTTCAGTTCATCACGCTGATGATCGCGGCCTGGTACGGCGCCAAACTGCTCAGTCGCCCGATCCAGCGCCTGAGCGACGCCGCCGAACGCCTCAGCGAAGACCTCGACAGCCCGCCACTCGACGAGTCCGGCCCACGGGAAGCACGACAAGCCGCCTACACCTTCAACCTGATGCAGCGGCGCATTCGCGAACAGGTGCAGCAGCGCGCACGAATGCTCGGCGCCGTGTCCCACGATCTGCGCACACCGCTGTCACGCCTGAAACTGCGCCTGGAAAACATCAGCGATGAAAAGCTGCAAGGCCAGATGCGTCAGGACCTGGACGACATGATCGGCATGCTCGACGCCACCCTCACCTACCTGCACGAACAGCGCACCAGCGAAGCCTTGCAGTTGATGGATGTGCAGGCGCTGGTCGAATCGCTGTGCGAAAACGCTCAGGACCAGGGCGCCGACGTGCAGGTCAGCGGCCACTGCGCGCCGTTGCCGGTGCAGCCGATGGCGCTGCGTTCGTGCATCAACAACCTCATGGACAACGCCCTGCGTTATGCCGGCCAGGCGCGCATCGAGTTACAAGATCAACGCGAGCAACTGCTGATCCACGTGATCGACCATGGCCCGGGGATTGCCGAGGACAAACGTGAAGCGGTGTTCGAGCCGTTTTATCGGCTGGAAGGTTCGCGCAATCGTAACTCCGGCGGTGTGGGGCTGGGCATGACCATTGCCCGCGAGGCGGCGCAGCGTTTGGGTGGGCAGCTCAATCTCGAAGAAACCCCGGGCGGCGGCCTTACCGCCATCATTCGCCTGCCGCGCCCCTGAAAACACCACCGTCCAATGTGGGAGATTCTATGGTTGAGGGGAAGCCCTCAACTGACTTTTGTCTGATATTCGCTTTGCCTTTTCAGCAAGGCGAATACCACCCGAGCAAGTTTGCGAGCCAGCATCACCAACGCCTGCGTGGTGCTGAAACCCCGTGCTCTTTGGGCTTCGTAAAACCCTTTCCAGGCTTTCGTACGGCTAGCCGACATCGCTGCGT
>NZ_FYEA01000009.1 GCF_900187605.1 Pseudomonas sp. Irchel 3H7 | reverse complement strand
ACATCGTTGGGTTTTACAACAACGAACGGCTGCACTCGAAACTGGGATATCTGCCACCGACCGTTTACGAGCGGGCGATGGCGTCAAAACCACCTATCGAGGTGTCCGGAATTAGTTGACCACTGCAGTACGCCGACGTGAAATATCGAGTCGAATTCAGATTCTGAAACAGATCAAAAGCCCCTCACCCTAGCCTTCTCCCTGAGGGAGAGGGGACTGACCGAGGTGTTTGGGAGAGCTACGCCGACGTGAAAGACCGAGTCGAATTCAGACTCTAAAACAGATCAAAAGCCCCTCACCCGCTCCTAACCACTCAACAGGATGAGCGTTAGCTCGGCTGCAGCTTTTGATCTGCTGGCCCCTTCGGCAGGCTGAGTGGAGGGATTTATCCGGGGGTGGGAGCGCAGCGACCGTTTGGCGAAGCCAAACACATCGAGAGGAGGTGCAGCGAAGCAAACCGTAGGCGATGCCCCCCGGATAGATCCCGGAACGAAGGAACCCGAGCCACGGCGAGGGCCGAACGCCGGGGCCCAGCCTTTTGGTTACTTTTTGGCGTCTGAAAAAGTGACCCGCCGTAAGGGCGGAACCGCCAGCCGCAACACCCAAAAAAACGGATATACACACCAAACCCCAAGAACCTGGTCGGCCCACAGGCCGCCAAGTCAATGCGCCGTAACCCTCTGCCGCGCAGCAGAAGCACTCGGCGACAAAGCCAGAGCCAACTGCGTCCGATTATGCATATGCGTCAACCGCAACACCTGCGAAACATAAAGCTTCACCGTGTTCTCGGTAATCCCCAACTCACAGGCAATCTGATAATTGGTCTGCCCCTTGCCCACCAACCGCGCCACATCCAATTGCCGCGGCGACAACTGATTGAAAATCGCCGGCATCTCCTGCGCCTCAGCCTCAGCAGACTCACCACCCAATCCATCGCGAACCACCGACGAAGGACTACGCCGTACCTTGTCCAGATCCTGATAAAGGTCATCAATCGACTCAGACAGATACTGCAACTTCTGATTCAAATGCCCCAGTTGCAGATTCTTCTGCCGTTCCTGCAGAGCCGCCTCCTGTCGCCGCACACCTTCGAGCAATTCATCCAGATCAATCGGCTTCTGATAGTAATCAGCAATCCCGGCACGCAACGCCTTGATCACATCCTGCTTGTCGGCACGCCCGGTGAGCATGATCGCCTCAAAAGCCCGATGCTTGCCCGCCAGTCGCTGCAACGCCTGAATCAACTGAATGCCATCCATGTCCGGCATGTGCAGATCACTCAGCACCAGACCGATTTCCGCGTCCTCAGTGAAACGCTCGATCGCCTGCAGACTCGATTCGCACGGCACACAGCGATAACCGCTACTTTCAAGAAACTCGCACAGCTCCTCAACAATCAACGGCTGATCGTCGACCACGAGGACTTTTACCGCAGACGTAAGCTTGTTCACGTGCTACTCCATGTGCCAGGCCAAAGCTGACCATTCCTGTACTGCCAGCCTTTGGCTGTATAACCAGTTCCTTTGAAAGTAGACGTACTTTCCGACTATGTACATAGGACTAGTGGCGCTTGGCGACTAGTGGATCCAAAGCATGACAAACACGGCCCCCACCAACACGAACGGTGCAAATGGCAGCTTTTTTGACTTATCTGGCGCCAGATATCGCAGACGATCTCTAAGCCCTTGACTCATATGGAGCCAGACTCTTGGCGCCAGCAGCAGCCAGACCACACTGGCAAACCCTGCGCCAATAAACACGCCAAGAATGAACAGACCGTCCGTCGCAAGGCCCAGAGCTGTCATTAATTTCACATCGCCGGCACCCATCCGGCCCATGAAAAAACCCGGAAGGGTCAGCGCCAGAGCGATTAGGCAAGCCCAACCGCCCTGCCCCGCATCAGCGCCCAGCCAAGTGCTGCCGGTCCACAGCAGCCAGATCAGCGCCAGCGCGGCGACGCCGAAGGTCAGCCCATTGGCGATGCGTCGCTGGCGGGCGTCTTGCGCCGCGCACAGCCCCAGCCAGATCAAGAGGACAAAACTGTACATCGGGTAAAAACCGTCCATTTTTGCGGAATGATTCTATGCTGATACTACGCAGTGACAGTCAGGGTAGACGCACTCATGAAAACCGGCTTTCGGAAGTCGCAAAAAGGTGCGGTGGCGATCGAGTTCGCCTTGGTGTTCATCATCTTTTTCGCCGTGTTCTACGGTCTGGTCAGCTACAGCCTGCCGTTGGTGATGATGCAATCGTTCAATCAGGCCACGTCCGAAGCGGTACGCCGCAGTGTCGCGGTCGACCCCAACACGCCCAACTATCCAACGGTCGTGCTTAACACCGCGAATGCCACGCTGACCCAGCAATTGTCCTGGATTCCGCCGGTCTTCAACCTGGTGGTCGGCGTTGATACCAGCAGCCAATACAGCGCGTCAGGCCTGCTGACGGTGCGAGTGGATTATCCAGTCAGCAAGTTGAATCAGGTCATGCCGTTTCTGGTGCTTCCGGTCGTTGGCACAGTGCCTAGTCTGCCCACCTATCTGACCGCCAAATCGAGTCTGCAATTTTGACGTCGGGGGACAAACTGTTCGGGCGCTTGCTCAAACGCACACCACCCGCCGCCCATGAGTTGCCCGACCCTCTCGGCTCACCCGCAACAGGCTTGCACCTGTACCTGAACGATGACGGTGGCGTGCTGCAAATGGCTGGGCCGTTGCGGCATCTGCTGGCGCAGTTCAAGCCTCACGATCACCCTTTACCGCTGAGCACCTACCTGCTGCCGCACAGCACACTGGCCATCGAAGGTCGACCAAGGGAATGGCAGGGGCTGCTGCTTGATCTCGACTTCTTCGGTCTGGGCGAGCAGACCGTGCACCTGCGTGGCTGGGTGCAGCCGCAGGGCGAAGGCTGGCTGATGCAGTTGATCGATATCGCCGACTTGCTGCTCGAACGTCAACAATCGCGTCAGCGGGATGCCTGCCAATTGATTGCCGGGCAGATCAGCGAACAGTTACGCGCGTGCAGCCAGTTGCGTTTGCCAGTGATCGTCAGCGAACAATTGCAACTGATCGCCCAGCGCTGGCATATCCCTTGTGTGGCCCTGGCTTTGCTCGATGACGAGCAACAGGGTTGGCAAATCTATCGCCAGTATCGCGCTCACGATGCGCCGAATCTGTGGCATGACCAGCAGCGTCTGGGCACGCCGCTGGACAGCCTGAACGGTGTCGCGCCACAGCGTGTCGGCGCACACCATGGCCTCGACGAACACTCGCGGGTGCAAGTCCTGTTCGGCAATGCCGAAGGTTTCGCGGTGCCGTATAGCGATGAACGCGGCGTGGTGGCTTGGCTGCTCTGCGGTTTTTACTCCGTGGACAGCGCCGCGCCGTACCTGACCGAGCGCGACTGGATCGCACTGGTCGGTGCACTGGCCGGGCCTTTACTGGGGCGTTTGCGTGAACAGCAACATCACCTGCAACTGGAACGCATCGAAGCGCTGCAAACCCTGCTGGGCACCGGCTGGTGGGAGATCCTTGCAGGCGACAACAACATTCAATTGGCGCCTGCGCTGGCCGCAGCCCTGAAGGTGAACCCTGGCGGATTATCGCTGGAAGACTGGCTGAGGCAAATCCATCCCGCCGACCGTGAAGAGCTGCGCAGCCGTCTGCAAGCCTTGCAGCAACAGGGCGAAGCCCTGACGCTTTCGGTGCGTCTGAGCAGCGATGATCCCGCGCAGGCACCCCTGTGGTATCGCGTGCAGGGCCAAGTGATTGGCAGCGGCGAGTACCGCCGGTTGGTCGGTTTCATGCTCGATATCAGCGACATTCAGAACCAGCACCAACGAGCCGCTGCCGCACATGCACGGCTCGACAATCTGATCGCCAGTTCGCCCGCAGTAATTTACGTCCAGCAGTACCACGAAGGTGCACTGATTCCGGCGTTCTTCAGTGCCAGCCTGCAGCCGTTGCTGGGCTGGAGCCTTGATGATTGCGGGAACGGGGCCTTGGTCGAAATGATCCACCCCGAAGACCGTGACCTGTATTTCGCCCGCAGTCGCCAGCTGTTGCGCGAAGGTTCAGTGCGCGCGCGTTATCGGCTGCGCGATCGTCACGGTGAATATCACTGGCTGCTTGATGAAGCCAAGTTGCTGCGCAATGACCTGGGCCTGCCCGTGGAAGCAGTCGGTCTGTGGCTGGACGTCACCGAGGCGACCCTGGCGGCCGAGCAGGTGAAAAAGAGCGAAGAGCGCTATCGGATTCTGGTGGAGGACTCGCCAGCGATGATCTGTCGTTATCGCCCGGACCTAATCCTGACTTTCGGCAACCGGCCGCTGGCGAGGTATCTGGAATGCACGCCGGAGCAACTGCCGGGGGTCGATCTAGGCAGTTGGATGTCCGAGGAACAACGCGCCGCATTCGTCCAGCGTCTCGGATCACTGACGGCGGAGCAGCCGGTGAGCACCGCAGAAATCAGCCTGCAACTGCCCGGCCGCGAACACGCCTGGTGGGTCTGGTCCGATCGCGGTGTATTCGATGAACACGGCCAATTGATCGAAGTGCAAGCGGTGGGCCGCGACAACACCGAGGTGCGCCGCTCGCAGCAGCAACTCACGCAAAGCGCGAAAATGGCCACCCTTGGCGAAATGGCCACCGGCCTGGCCCATGAAATCAATCAGCCGCTGAACGTCATGCGCATGGCCATCGTCAACGTGCTCAAGCGTCTGGGCAACGGCGATGTGCAGGTCGACTACCTGACCGACAAACTCAACCGCATCGACGCGCAGGTGCAGCGTGCGGCGAAAGTGGTCGATCACATGCGCGTATTCGGCCGGCGCTCGGAGATCGAGCAGCAACTGTTCAACCCGGCCTCGGCCATCGAAGGCACGCTGTCGCTGCTGGCCGAGGGCATGCGCGGCAAAGGCGTGGATTTGCGCATCAGCGAGACCGGGTTCGAGGTCCAGGTGCGCGGCTACGTCGATCAGCTTGAACAGGTGTTGATCAATCTGATGGTCAATGCGCGCGACGCGTTGCTGAGCAAACGCGAGAAGGACTCAAGCTTCAAACCGTGGATCTCAATCTATGCCGAACGCGATGAACAGTGCGTGCGGCTGTGGGTCGAGGACAACGGTGGCGGCATCGATCCGCGTTTGCTGGAGCGGATTTTCGAGCCGTTTTTCACCACCAAACCGATCGGCGTCGGCACCGGGCTGGGGCTGTCGGTGAGCTACGGCATCATCGACAACATGGGTGGCCGGTTGAGCGTGCGCAACTCGGTGGAGGGTGCACGGTTCTGCATCGAGTTGCCGGTTGCCGTGGACGCCTAGATCACCAGATAGGCCTTGCCGGTCTGGCCGCAGGTCATGTTGGCGCCGACGTCGACGTCCATCAGATTGATGCCCAGACCTTTGAGCAGGTTGTTCAGCAGCGGGTCGAGCAATGGGCTGACCAGATTGGTCACCACTGGCAGTAACTTGCTGGTGACATCACTGATCAACGAGGCAACGCCGGTAACAACGGCACCCAATGGATTACTGCCCTGGGGTTTGTAGACGATCAGGTTGATGCCGGCGAGGGTGTTCGACAGGCTGCCAACGATGTTGTTGGTGGGTGCGGCTGACTGAATGCTTGGGGGCAATTTGAGGTTGGCCGGGGTGGCGAATGGCGTGGCGCTGGAGAAGACCAGATCCTGAGTGTTTTGCGCGACGCTGGTGTCGAGCATGATGCCGATGCCTCCCGCGCCGAAAGGGACATGGGTGGCAGGATCACAGGTGCCGAGCAGCAGGATTTTGTGACAGGTGACGATCCCCAGATCGATCAGCGCCAAGGGCGCCACCGTGGGTTCGGCCGCCGAAGAGAAGGCATTGGTCGGATCGATCTTGCCGAGTTTCAAATCAGCGATGGACGTGATGGTATGCGCGGTCAGGCTCTTGGTGCCGGTGGTGCCCGTCGGACAGCTGTAATCGGTGACATAACTCTTGGCGCCACCGGCATCCAGACTGATGTCGATTTGCGGTGATGGCAGCAATTGTGGATCAAGTTGCTCACAACCGGCGCCCAACAGACACAGGACTGAATTGAGCGTACTGACCAGATTCAGACTCAGTAGTGCATTGAGGGTCGGGGTCAAGCCACCGACCAGCCCCAGCACGGCATTGGTCAGCCCGGTGACGCCGCTGAGCACCGGCAGACTGACTGACACCAATGTGCGCACCTGCGCCGTACGCACATAAATCCGGTCCGCCCCGGTCGGGTTGACCTTGGCCCGCGCCGGATCGCCAATCGCAGAAAACTGCGGCGGTTCGATCACTTTCACCCGCACCGTGACATTCGCCAGCCCGAGCACGCTGATCGGCAATGTCGCCGCCACCGCACTCTTGCTATTGGCCAGTTGCACCACGCCCTGAATCAGTTGCAGCAGTTGCAGATTGGCGTCCAGCCCTGCCGCCGTGGTGCCAGTCTGCAGTTGCAGGATGTCGCCGAGTTTGACCGGCGCGGCATTGATTGCCGCGACCTGCAATTGGCCCAGTGCAGTGATCACCTGGGCGGTCGCGCCATTGAGCTGCACCACCGTCGCCGCCGCCTGAATCAGTTGCGTCACGGTCGCCTGGGTGTTGAGCAACTGCGTGTAATTGCCGGCCGCGACGTTGAGATTTATCGCCAGTTGATCAAGGTATTTGAGCAAGTTGATGTCGGTGTTCAGCAGGCCATCCCAGCCCAGAGCCGTGAGATTGACGTTACCGCCCAATAATCCGGAAAACAGTGGATTGAGGATGTTCGACTGCGCCGTATCGATGCTGGCCAGGGTGCTGCGAATATTCAACTGGGCCACCGTCGGCTGCGGTTTGGCGGCCACCGCCGAGGCATTGAGCGTGGTATTGAGACTGACCGGTGTGCCGCTGAACAAGGCCTGTACGCCACCGGCAAAACTGCTGGTCACCGTGCGACTGGCGACGACTTTGACCGCTGCCGCTTGCGTGGCATCCACTGCGAACGTGCGCAGGCCGGTGGCGGCCGTCACCAAGGTGCCGCATGTGGTGGCGAGGGTGTTGCTGGCATCGACGAGGTAGCCATTGCGCACGGCGCTTTGCCCGGCATAACTGGCGGCGCTCAGGCCCGGCAGGCAATTACCGCCACGGCTGACGGCTTCGAGGGCGGCGTTGTCGACCACGCGCTGCAATTTGCGTTGTTCCATGTACAGGCGACCGGTGTCGACCACCAACAGCAGCATCACCACCGCCAGACTGAGGGTGGCCGCCGCCATCAAGCCAATCGCCCCGCGCTGCCGGGCCGGGCTGTTGAATCGCGAACGAGGCGACATGGCGCACTCCTTTGCCGCTAGCTCCATTGGTGCAACTGAGTGTAGACGCGCAATCCCCGGTAGGAGCTGCCGCAGGCTGCGATCTTTTGATCTTGGCCTCTAAAAAGCAAAATCAAAAGATCGCAGCCTTCGGCAGCTCCTACAGGGGTTCGTCGCAGGGCAAAAAATGGGAGCTCAAGAGCTCCCGCTTTTCCTGAACGGATTCAGCGCGGTGGATAGTTGACCAGAATCCGCCCGACCGTCTCGCGGATGGCATTGCTGCGATCCTGCGGATTAGGCTTGCTGGCGAGCATCTGCTCATCACTGCCGCGCCACACCAGTTTGCCGTCCTTGCCGTCGAGCAGGTCGATCTGGATGGTCGCGACCTTGTAGGTGATGTTGCGCGTTTCGTTGTACATCGGTGCGCCCCAGTAGCCGTTCCACGGGCCACCCCAACCGCCGCCGTAGTTGGTTGTTACTTGCTGCTGACGATCCTCGACGATCAAGTAGGTCTGCACACTCAAGTCACCCCTGGCGCCCGCAGCCGCCGGGCGCAAGCCACGCTGATCGAGTTGGTCGGCGACTGCCTGGCGGATGCGCTGTTCGGTCAGGTCGCTTTTGATTCGCGGATCATCGGGGCGATATTGCAGGGCGGGGTCTTTCCAGCTCCAACTGCGATAGGCGGCAAAGTCGCGGCTGGCATCGAAGTCGTGATTGACCTGGTTGGCGGCGCAGGCGGTGAGCAGCGCGGCCATGGCCAGTAGAACGAGACGGCGGAACATGGTTTTTCTCCGGTTGAAGACATGAACCTGCGGCAGCTTCTGATTGGCAGGAAGCTAACCGGGAGGATACGCCGACATGGCCTTTTCCACAGCCTCGCGGATCGAATCGGTGCGATCGATTTCGCTACCCTTGTTCGCGGTTTCAGCACTGGCGCTCCACACCGGTTGCCCCGTGCCGGCATCGAACAGATCGACTTGCACCACCACGACTTGCTCGGAATACGTGCGTACGATCGGCACCGTGTTGTACATGCCATAACCGCGACCATATCGATCATAGCCGCCGTATCCGCCGCCGTAATAACCGTAGTCGTCCTGGACCTGACGCAAGCGGGTTTCCAGACGCAGATTGGCGCTGACCAACAAGTCGGCCGGGCGCTTGTCGTGCAGCGGGCGCAAACCGCGCTGATCGAGGGCATTGCTCACCGCCTCGGCCACTTGCGCCGAATCGGCCCACGCCGTACCCGGCGGCAATTGCCCATTGAGCCAGGCCCAACTGCGATAGCGTCCGTAGTCACGCGGCGGCGCCGGGTACGCGCTGCGGTCGAAGGTGGCGGCGGCCTGGGGCGGTGCAGGCGGCAAGGGCCGCGATTGCGCCACGTACGGGTTGCTGCTTTGGCAGGCAGCCAACCCCAGACAGATCAGCAATAACCCGGATTGAGCTTTCATGTCGCGCTCCGATCAGATCGGCCGGCAGATCCAGTGCAAGTAGCGCCCAAGCCCGGCGAAGCTTGGGTGACGGCGGTGAGCGAGTTCCATCTCGAGCAAATCCGCGAGTTCGGCGCGGGCCTGGAACTCCACCGGCATGTAGTCGTGGAAAACGCGAATCCCGCTCTGGGTTTCGACCTGCCACAGGCCGTCGAGTTGCGTTGCCAATTCCCGTGGGTCCAGCGGTTGTTGCGGGGTCAGGCTCTGCTTTTCCCCGGCCATGCTGTTCTTGCGCATTTTCTTGAAATGGCCTTTGAGCAGGTTGCGGTAGATCAGCGCATCACGGTTGTAGAACGCCAGCGACAACCAGCCACCAGACTTGGTCAACTGATGCAGCACCGGCAGGATCGCGTGGGGTTCGGCGAGCCATTCCAGCACGGCGTGGCAGATCACCAGATCGTACGGTTCAGTAAGTTGCCCGAGCAGTTCCTGCCATGGCGCCTGAATGAACGTCGCGGTTTGCCCGGCTTCAGCGAAACGCTGGCGCGCGCCTTCGAGCATCGGTGCGGCCGGCTCGGTGAAGGTCACATCGTGACCGCGTTCAGCCAGCCACAGCGACATGTGGCCAAGGCCGCCGCCAATGTCGAGCACCCGCAACGGACGACCCGGCAATGCCTCGATAAGATCGGCCTGCAACACCGCGAGGCGAATCGCGCCTTTGGCGCCGCCATAGATTTTTTCGGCGAACCGCGTCGCCAACTGATCGAAATGCCGGTCGCTCATCAGCTGAACCGCCGTTCGCTGTCGGCGAGCTTGGCGCGCACCACTTCATTCATGTCCAACCCCAATTCGCTGCACAGCAGCAACAGATACAGCACGATATCGCCGACTTCCTGCCCGGCGTGGGCGAGTTTGTCCGCCGGCAACTGGCGCGACTGGTCTTCCGTCAGCCACTGGAAGATTTCCACCAGTTCAGACATCTCGACACTGGCCGCCATGGCCAGATTTTTCGGGCTGTGAAATTGCCGCCAGTCATTGCGGTCGCGAATGGCGTGCAGGCGTTCGGTCAGTTCAACAAGGTTCATCGGGCTCTCCTGAAGGCGTATAGCTTCGGGGGGATACCCACCAAAGGCAAGCGGCGCAGGTGATCTGATGTGGGAGCGAGCCTGCTCGCGAATACGGTGTGTCATTCAACCCATCAGTTATCTGATCCACCGTATTCGCGAGCAGGCTCGCTCCCACACAGAATGGGTGCAAACCTTCTATCATGCAGGGAACTCGGCCACCTGCGTTGTGGCCCAAGGCTCAGCTCTTTCATCAGGATGCACACATGCAGGTAGAAAGCTTTTTCGAATGGCTCGGCCAGGCGCTCGGTTCGGTCATCCGCTTTATCGTCGACGGCCTCAGTGGCTTGTTCAACATTCTGAGCAATGCCGGCGGCAACTTTGTCGACGGGCTCGCCAAAACCCTGGGCATGGACACCTCGATCATCAGCATCATCGCGTTGATTGTCGGGTTGATGCTGTTGTGGTCGGCGATCCGCGCGTTCATGAATGCCTCGATCATTGCCGGGATTATCTGGTTGTTGCTGGGGTTGTGGCTATTGAGCTGGATTATTCATTGATCCTGTAAAAGCCCCCTCATATCAGGGGGCTGATCAAATAAAGGATCAATCAATTCAAAGCTGGCAGCACTCAGCTCCCGGATTCTTCGGGCCTGGCTTCTACGGTGTAATGAATATCGATGTCCTCATGTGCGTGAATAACAATTGGAGCGGTGCTGGAATAGGCAAGCAGGCTGTCTCTGAGTATCAGATCGTAAGTCTTGGCATCACGACCGCATTGCAGTCGCTGTGTAGTCAGTTCATAGGGTTTATCGATCTTGTAATAACCCTCCGGAATCGCCTCCAGATCACCGAAAAACAGATTGCCCCCCATTCCGCAGTCTGTCCAAAGATTGCATTCTCCAATAACGGTGATCCTGGCCTGAATCCGTACGACCAGCGTTTGCGCGTCGTCGCGCCTCGGCAGCCAGAAAACATGTTTCCGATCAGGGGCTTTTATCCGGATATTCTCCGGGCGTTCGGAATAGTCCCTGTCGCGCAAAGTTTCCTGAGACACAGGTTCGTGGATGATGTTTCGCTCGTTTTCCATTTCGTTTCCTTACAGCCTGATCATTAGTAAACACAGGCCAATTCAATCCATTAATGTTCCGGACATGCGCCGCAGCGAAATACCCGGCGGTTTTTTTGTTCAACAACCGCTCAACCGCTAATCGCCGCGCGCTTTTTTTCAATCGCGTACGAAATATCAATATGCTCGTGCGCATGAATAACAATGGGTTGTCTGCTCGAATAATCGAACGTGTTATCCGTGAGCACTAACGACACCGTTTCTTCGTGGGTGACCGGGCATCCCTTTCTTGTCGACAGGGTAATCGGCAAATCAAGTCGAAAATATCCCAGCGACTCTTTGTGAAGTCTGCCTGGCAATGTAGTCGTAACGTTGCAATCAACGCTTCTTGTTATCTCAGCCTTGATGAGGACCTCAAGGGATGCTTCATCGCTGCGCTTTTTCAGCCAGATAATGTGCTTGCGATAGGGGGCGCTGACTATCGAGTTCTCTGCGCTTTCGAAAAAACCGGTGGAACGAAGCGCCGTCACAACGGCGTTGACGATGCCAGAGATGATGCTTTCAGAGTGATCCATTGCGCCTTCCAGTAATTTGTTTGACTGCTTGAGGGCGATTGAACCCCGTGTGCAAATCTGGTGTGCGGTACATAGATATACGCGGCATGTTTTTGAGCTGGGCGCATAACCCGATGTGTCGTCGGGGAGCGCCATTGCCGCCCGACGCAGATTTCGGGTGCGGTAAATCCGCGGTGCATCGCTACAATGTCCGCTTCCCCAAGGAGCCTGCATGCCCACTCTGATCGCCGACTGGCGCGACCGCCCGACGCACCGCAAGGTCTGGGCACTCGCCGCGCCCATGATTCTGTCGAATATTTCCGTACCGCTGGTGGCGCTGGTCGACAGCACCGTCATCGGCCACCTGCCCCACGCCCATCAATTGGGCGCGGTGGCAGTCGGCGCCAGCCTCTACACTTTTCTCGCTTGGGCCATGGGTTTTCTGCGCATGGGCACCACCGGGTTTGCCGCACAGGCTGCCGGGCGCAGCGACGGTGCGGCATTACGGCAGATTCTGTTGCAGGGCCTGCTGCTGGCGATGGGACTGGCACTCGTGCTTGGCACGTTGGGTGTGCCGCTGAGCGGCGTCGCGCTGCACTTCATGCAACCGTCGGCGGAGCTGGATCAGCTCACTCGGGACTTTTTCCACACGCGGCTGTTCGGCTTGCCGGCGGCGCTGGCCAGTTATGCGCTGGTCGGCTGGTTCCTCGGCACGCAAAACGCCCGGGCGCCGCTGGCGATTCTGCTGAGCACCAACCTGATCAACATCGTTCTCAATTTGTGGTTCGTCATCGGCCTGGACTGGGGCGTGGTCGGTTCGGCGCGGGCCTCGGTGATCGCCGAGTGGAGCGGCGCCCTGCTCGGCCTGCTGCTGACACGCAAGGCATTGCGGGCGTATCCGGGGCACATTGTCTGGGCGGCGCTGAAGGTCTGGCAGAGCTGGCGCCCGTTGCTGGCGGTCAACCGCGACATCTTCATCCGCAGCCTGGCGCTGCAATCGGTGTTTTTCATGATCACCGTGCAAGGCGCGCGACTGGGTGATTCGACGGTGGCCGCCAACGCGCTGCTGCTCAATGGCTTGCTGTTGACCGCACATGCGCTGGACGGTCTGGCCCATGCCGTCGAAGCTTTGTGCGGACACGCCATCGGCGCCCGTGATCGCCTGGCCCTGCGTCGATCGCTGGTGGTTGCCGGCGGCTGGTCACTGATCGCCAGCCTCGCCTTCGCCACGTTGTTTCTGCTGGCCGGGCACCTGTTCATTGAGATGCAGACCGACATCCAGAGCGTGCGCGACACGGCCTTCGTCTACCTGCCCTACCTCGCAGTGCTGCCGCTGATTGCAGTCTGGAGCTACCTGCTCGACGGCTTGTTCATCGGCGCTACCCGCGCGCGGGAAATGCGCAACGGCATGTTGATCACTGTGGTGCTGTTGATGCCGTTCGCCTGGGCGTTGCAAGGTCTGGGCAATCACGGGCTGTGGATATCTTTTCTGCTGTTCATGGTGTTGCGCAGCCTGACGCTCGGCGCACAAGCCTGGTGGCTCAAACGCAACGATGGCTGGTTCAGTGGCGGCGTTCACTGAGCTGGCGTGTGGGCGATAAACCCGACCACCTGATCGAGCACCGGCGCCAGTTGCCGCAACGGTCGTGACAAGGTCGCAACCAACGTAATGTGATTGGGCCGCGAGTAATACAAGTCCTGCACAGGCCCCCCTGCCTCGCGCAGTTTGCTCGCAAGCCCGCCGGTGTTGCGCGTCGGGTTGACCAGATCATCCTCGGTCGCGGCAATCAGCAGCGCGGGCGGTGCGCCGGGACTGACATGGTTGATCGGCTGCGATTGCGGCGGTGAGTCCGGCCAGAAGAACACCGGGCGCACCTCGGGATTCTTGATCGGCAGAAAGTCGTAAGGCCCGGCGAGACCGATCCAGCCGCGCAAATCCTTGGGCGACATGCCCACCGCCGCGAGCCACTCACCATCCAGCGCAAGCATCGCTGCGTTGTATCCGCCAGAGCTGTGACCCATCACATACAAGCGCTGCGGGTTGCCGGCAAACTCGCGGATATGCGCTTTGGTCCACGCCACCGCCCGCGCGCCGTCCTGCAGAAACAGTGGATAGCGCACCTGTGGATACAAACGGTAATCCGCCACCACCGTGACTATCCCCCGGGACGCCAGCGCTTCACCGACAAAGCGGTAGTCAACGCGCGAGCCACTGTTCCAGCTGCCGCCATAGAAAAACACCACCACCGGCGCGCCCGCCATCGGCTGATGCGGCACATACACATCGAGCTTCTGCCGAGGGTCGTCGCCATACGCGATGCCCATGGTTTTGTCGTAGGTGCTGTCCGGTGTCAGCGCGTTGAGCAACTGCACGGGCGAGCAACCGCTCAGCGCCAGCAGCAACACACTGCCGATCACAGCGCCCACCCCTTGCCGGAAAAACCGTGTCATACGCGCCGAACCTCGCCTCAGGACTGATCGCCGCGCCACTGGCGTCGTACATGGTCAAGCCGCTGCTGTTGGGTCAAACCCACCGGCGGTGGCACCAGCACGGCACGCGGATGCAGCAAGCGTAGCCATAACCAGCCATCGAGCACGGTGCGGTCGCTGAATCCTAGCGCCAGGCCTTGTTGAACATGGGAGGACATCGTCGCGTAATCGGTTCCCAACGATTGGCACCAGCGCCAGATGTGCTGTTCCAGCAAGCAGGTTTGCAAGCGTTCGCGCTGGCGCCGGGTCAGGCTTTCTTCGATGCTCAGCGGTTCGACGGCAAGCCCCGGATTGCGCAACTGCTGCCAGCCCTGGCTGCCAATCGCGCGGTCGGCCCAAGTGCCGCCGAACCAGCGCATCTGACGGATCGGCCCGAGCCAGCGGCTCAATTCAGAGGCGTCGCAAGCGTCGAAAAAATAGCTCGCGGTCTGCCGGTTGTAATAGCTGAGCAACGCCCGATGACTCAATCCGAACGACACTGTGAGCATGCGCTGCAAGTGCCTCAGCAACTGTTGCGCCGAGACCTCACTGCCCAGCAACAGCCCACGCCAGGTGTCCGGATCGCGGTGACACAACGCGGCCAATGCCGGGCAATCGCGCAACTCGATCAACACCGGGCCATGCTCGCTGACCGGTTCAAACTCGGTGCCATCGAACAGCTTGAAGCACCGCACATCGGCAAAGGCCTGGCGCAATACCAGCAAGGCCTGCGGTGCATCCGGGCCA
Organism: Pseudomonas sp. Irchel 3H7; assembly: GCF_900187605.1. Taxonomy (GTDB): domain Bacteria; phylum Pseudomonadota; class Gammaproteobacteria; order Pseudomonadales; family Pseudomonadaceae; genus Aquipseudomonas. The sequence goes on along the minus strand of NZ_FYEA01000009.1, from coordinate 319,042 downwards.
TCGAGCAACAGCCACTGCGCCATGGGCTCAAGCGCCGCGCCAGTCATGTTGTGCCGCTCTGTTCAAGGGCGGTGACCAGTCGACAACTGCACACCGGCTCTGCGCAGTGACTGAAACTGCCGCCGCCGGGGATCAGGCACAACAGCAGCAACGGCTCGCCGGACGCCAGCAGTTGCTGCAGGCCTTCACTCACCAAGCTGTCGGGCAGTGGCGGGGCATCGTCAGGCTCGGCGACGGCAAGTGGCGGTTGCAGTACACCGCTGATCATCGGCTGATCCGGATCGCCCTCGAAAAAGCTCACCACCACCTCGACGCCATCGCTCAGCGCCGCAATTGGCGTTTGCGCCACGGATGGCGCGAGCGGTAGCCAACAGTGACTCGGCGCGGCGCCTTCGCCTTGATAGAGCCAATCGAATTGCACCGCCACCGGGCGCTGGCAATCAGGCTGCGGTTCGTCCACCGTCACCACCCACGCCCGTTGCAGGCTGTGCATGCGCGAGGGCGCAGTGGCTGATGCACACGGCACCTGCAACGCACCAAACAAGCGATTGGCATAAGGACGTTCGAGGGAGGGATCGGCGCGATGTTCAATGCGTGTGAGCAACCATGGGCGATTGCATTCGGCGAAAGGATGACCGGCCAATCGCAGCCAATGACCGCTGCGCAACGCCGCCAGCTCACTTTGTCCTTCGGCCTGTTGCTGGCCCGATGAGCTGGCCTGCACGGTCTCTTGCAACTGCCATTGGTGCAAGGTGCGAGAAGCGTTATGCCCATTGTCCTCGCGCTGATACCGCGCGGCACCGGCCAAGGGCAACTGCGCCGGATCATCGGCAAAAACCAGACAATGCCGGTCACGGTCGTGTTCAAAGTAATAGTGAATCCGCGCCTGCGCGCACAAGCGCTGGAGCAGTTGCAGATCGGACTCGCGGTATTGGGTGCAGAACGTCCGGGGCGCGTACTCCCCGCGTAACTCGAAGCGGCGCTGGGCACCGACGATGCCGTGCTCTCTGAGCACCTGTTCGATGATCTGCGGCACCGAACGGCCACTGAAGATTCGTTGGCTGAAGCGCAGCGCGAGGCAACCCAGTTTCGGCCCCAGACGGATCCGGCTCAACCGCAAACCCTGTCCATGATCATGCTCATGCTGGACAAGGCTCTGCAATTGCCCGTGCACACCCTCCCCCGACGGCCCGAAACAGAGGAACGCCGAACGGTAAAGCAGACCGGCGAGATCCAGGTGCGGATCGTCGATCAACACATCGATCTCGAACGCAAAGGATTCGCTGAGGGCTTCGCTACCGGTAAAGGCCAGGACTTCGAAGGGGTCGGACAGGCCCGCTACATCGAGACGAAACGACGACTCGTTGACTGGTTCGAACATGGGCGGATCTCTACAGGAGGGGCGGTCGGGGATTCTCGCCGAGAGCCATGGCCGAGTAGAGAGCTGAAGTACAACTTAGGAAATGACCTACGTGAAAAGCAGACCGGATGACTTTGCTGGCCGGGGATGCCAAGCATTTCGCGAAGATTTTGGGAGATATCCCACCGGGTCATGCGAATTTTCCACCACTTTCGGAAAAAATTCGGACAACCCGGCGAGATCGCCACCTGGCGTCAGGAGGACAGGTAGGAGGAACGGGTCAGGCCCAGACGCAAGGCATCGAGAAATTGCGTGCGCTCGCTGGCACTGATGCGGGCACTGGCGCACTTGTCGCGGTAGTGAGTCATCAGTTCTTCCGGCGACAAGTGCACGTAACGCAGCATGTCTTCGATGGTGTCGTGGGTCTCGATGCCAGCGTGGTACACGCTGCCATCGGCGTTCTGGTAGATGTTCACCGAGTCGGTGTCACCGAACAGGTTGTGCATGTCGCCAAGGATTTCCTGATAGGCGCCAACCAGGAATACGCCCAGCAGGTAGTCTTCGCCTTCATTCAAACCGTGGACCGGCAGGCTGGTTTCGATGCTCTGCTCGTCGACGTACTGGTTGATCTTGCCGTCGGAATCGCAGGTCAGATCCTGCAACACCGCGCGGCGCAGCGGCTCTTCGTCGAGACGGTGCAGCGGGATGATCGGCAGGACCTGATCGATCGCCCAGGTGTCCGGCAGGCTCTGGAATACCGAGAAGTTGCAGATGTACTTGTCGGCCAGTTTGTCGTTGAGTTCGTCGAGCACCTGACGGTGCGAACGCTGACGCGCTTTCAGCGAGTTGTGCAGGCGACGGCAGACAGCGAAGTAGCACTGCTCGGCCAGGGCTTTTTCAGCCAGGGTCAGTTTGCCGTCGGCGTACTGCGCAGCCACATCGCTCATGTAGTGCGTGGCACGCCAGTAGGTTTCGGTGACCATTTCGATGTCGGTCGGGCCGAGCAGATCAACCAGCCACTGCACGGTTTCCGGCAGCGCTTCCTTGTTTTCGATCTGCGGGATTTCGTCGTTGTGCTTCTCGACGTCGGTGACCTGCACGACCAGCATCGCGTGGTGCGCGGTCAGCGAGCGGCCGCTCTCGGAGAAGATGTGCGGGTGCGGCAACGCCTGCGCGTCGCAGAACTCCTTGAGCATGCCGACCACGACACCGGCGTAATCGTCCATGTCGTAGTTGATCGAGCTGGCGTTGCGCGAGTGCGTGCCGTCGTAGTCGACACCGAGACCACCACCGACGTCGATGTGATCAACCGGCAGACCGAGGTTGCGCAGCTCGCCGTAGTAACGGATCGCTTCCTTGAAGCCGTGCTGGTAGTCGGCCAGGTTGGCGATCTGCGAACCCATGTGGAAGTGCAGCAGACGGATGCCCTGATCGAGACCGGCCGCGCGGAAACGCTCGACCACCGACAGCAGTTGCGCCGCCGACAGACCGAACTTGGATTTTTCGCCACCGGTGTCCGCCCACTTCGACGACGCCAGCGACGACAGACGCACGCGCAGGCCGACCTGTGGCTTGACCTTCAGCGAGGCAGCTTCTTCGATCACCAGACCGACTTCGGATTCTTTCTCGATGACGATGAACACGTTGTGACCGAGCTTCTGACCCATCAGCGCCAGACGGATGAACTCACGATCCTTGTAACCGTTGCAGACGATGGTGCCGCCCTTCGGCGCCAGCGCCAGCACGGCCAGCAGCTCAGGCTTGGAGCCGGCTTCCAGGCCGATGGACACGTCCTGGGTGGCAATGATGTTCTCGATCACCGCTTCTTGCTGGTTAACCTTGATCGGGTACAGCGCGGTGTACTTGCTCTGGTATTCCAGACGCTCGATGTTGGCATCGAAGGCGCCGGTCAACTGGCGGACACGGTCTTGCAGGATGTCGGGAAAACGGACCAGCAACGGCAAAGACAAACCGCTCTTGCGCAGTTGGTCGACTTGCTCGAACAGGTCGATAGGCGAGCTGCTCGGGCCGTTCGGACGAACTTCGACGCGACCGGCGTCATTGATCGCGAAATACCCGGCCCCCCAATGGCGAATCCCGTAAACACTGCGGCTGTCCGCAACTGTCCATTGGCTGCCATCGTCTTTGCGTGTGCGTCGTACGGACATCGAAGTCCCCTATAAAGAAGTCATAGTGCGTCGCCTGATCGCAGGCCGGCGCAGTCTAAAGTATGAAAATGACGGTTCGTCAGCGCGGCGGTAGACCTCACTGACTGCGTGGAGTTTAGAAACCGGTCATGAACAGGCTCTGTGAAAACCATGGAGACGACGCCGGATCTGAAGTGTTTCAGCGCCGGATCAAGCCGCAGATGGATTTCACAGAGGCTGCTAGCCGCCGGACTTCTTCGCTTTGAAACCGTGCTTGATCAGCTCAGCCAAGAGTAGCTCGACATGATCGCCCTGGATTTCGATGATGCCGTCTTTCAACGCCCCGCCAGTGCCGCAACGTTTCTTCAACGTTGTCGCCAACTCTTTGAGCGCGTCTTCGGCCAGTGGCACACCGGTGATGGTGGTCACCGTCTTGCCGCCACGGCCCTTGCTCTCGCGACGCACGCGGGCAATGCCGTCACCGGCCGGGATCACGGTTTGTTTGCAGATACAGGCGTCTACCGGCTTACTGCATTCCGGGCAATGACGACCTGCGTCGGTGGAAAATACCAGGCCACCAAGGGCGGCGAAGGATGCGGCTTTTTTGGCCACCGGCAATCCTCTTGGGAGGACAAAGACTGATCGCGACCTTGGGCAAGGTCATCGACCGCGAAGCCCCACTCAGGCAGGGGCAGCGCTACTGCACCGATAAAGCGCCAAATGTAGGAGCTGTCGAGTGAAACGAGGCTGCGATCTTTTGATTTCGACGCCAAAACAAAAAATCAAAAGATCGCAGCCTGCGGCAGCTCCTACAAAAAGCACTCGCGGCGCAGCTTGAAAAGGTCGCGCAGTGTAACGGCAAAAATCCCGATTGCTAAGTGCCAATCGGCGCCAATTTATGTGTTCTTTGCGACGTCGCTTTGCTGCGCCTTCAGATAGCGCTTCAAAGCGGCCAGAGAGTCCGGGCAATAAGGCTTCTGCTCGATTTCCCGCATGACCTGATCGACTGGAATAAAGCGCGCTTCCAGCACTTCTTCAGGTTGCAGGTTCAACGGGCCGTCCCACACCGCAGAAAACGCCGAACACCACAGACGATTGCCAGTGTCTTCGAAGTAGAAATGGTCATGGGCCGTCAACTCTACGCCGCTGACACCCAATTCTTCTTCCAGCTCACGGGCCGCCGACTCGGCGTAGGTCTCGTCCGCCTGCACCATGCCGCCCGCCGCGACATCCCAGTAGCCGGGATAAATCGCCTTGCTCAAGGTGCGCCGGTGCACGCAAAGCTCACCGGCAGAATTGAACAACATGATGTAGGTGCCTCGACCAATCAGCCCACGCTCGCGCAGATCGGCACGGACGAGCGCGCCGAGCAGGTTGTCCTGCTCGTCGACCCAGGCGATCTGTTCGGCATCCGAGGCGGCGCGATGGGCCGCCTCTTTGGCGTTCTGACTCATGAATCAGCCCTGATTGAGCAGTTGACGCAAATCGATCACAGCGGCGTTGGCACGGGAAATATAGTTGGCCATGACCAGCGAGTGGTTGGCCAGCACGCCGAAGCCGCTTCCGTTAAGAATCATAGGACTCCAGACCGGTTCCTGCGAGGCTTCCAGTTCACGGATGATCTGACGCACGCTGACCGTGGCATTCTTCTTCGCCAGCACATCGGCGAAGTCGACCTCGATGGCGCGCAGCAGGTGCGACAGCGCCCAGGCCTGACCACGCGCTTCGTAGAACACGTTGTCGATCTGCATCCACGGAGTCTCGACGACTTCTTCGTCAACCTGTGGTACTTCGCCGATCGCCGGCACTTCGGTTTTCAGCGCGGTATTGAGTTTGACCCGGCCAACGCTGGCCGACAGGCGTTGCGACAACGAACCGAGACGGGTGCCGACATCGCCCAGCCAGTTGTTCAGGTTGTCGGCGCGGGCATAGAACAGCGCGTTTTTCTGGGTTGGATCAGACAGGCGAGCCTGATAGCGGCTCAGCGAGTTGATGCCTTCCTGATATTCCGACTCACTCGACGGCAGGATCCAGCTTTTGTTGTCGAAGTTGAAACGCGGCTCGGCCTTGGCCAGATCGGCATCTTCCGCCGACTGCGATTGCGAACGGGCAAAGTCTTTACGCAGAGCCCGGGTCAGGTCACGCACCTGCACCAGAACGCCGTATTCCCAGCTTGGCGTGTTGTCCATCCACAGGCCCGGCGGGAAGCGGTCGTTGGAAATGTAGCCGCCCGGCTTGTTGAGCAAGGTGCCGGCAACGGTCTTCAGGGTTTCGACGGTGGTGTAGCCGATCACCATCTGCTTGCCTTCTTTCTCGGCCGCCACTTGAGCGTTTTGCGCGACCGGAAACAGCGCCGGCTCCTGGCTCCAGTACCAGCCCAGGCCAATGGTCACCAGCAGATAGAGGCCGATCAGCGTGGCCAAAGCTCGGCTGAACAGCACCCCACCGACATAGCTGCGGGCGGCCGACTTGGGCTCGGCGGCACGTTCAGGCGCGCTGCCCGCGCGGTTTTTCCAGTCCAGCATGGCGATATCCTTTCAATCACTTGGGTTCAACGGTTCGACCACAACCATACAACAACGTGCCAAGGCCGGGCACCCGCGCGTAAAGATAAGCCGCAATTCGTATGGGCGAATGACGCTTCGACGATGACTAAGGGAATCCCCGATGCCCACGCTTCAGCCCATTGGCTTGAAAACCATCGCAAAGGTCACTCAGCGCTCGGGTAAAAGCACGACAGCGTGGTCATCCTGATCACCCTGTTTAGTCAGGGAGTGCCCGGTCTACGGGGACTTGTCAGACGCCAAGGTCAAAAACAAAACCGTCCGGTCAGAAACTGAATAGTGACGCATTGCAGATTATTGACGTACGACACTCGTGTAAGGGAAAAGAGGTGCTAGCATAGAGCCACCAGTCGATCTCAGCATGCAGCCTAACTAGTAGTCAGGATATGACCGAGCCAGAAGACCCCAGCCGTGAGCGTCTCAAGCACCACTTTGCCCAGCGGGTAATTCATCAGGCACGTCAGATACTTGAGATATGGCAGCGCCTGCAACGCAGTGAGTGGTCCACTGTCGACCTCGCCGAACTGAGCGAGGCCAACCTGCGCCTGCTGCGTTTTGCCGAGCGCTTCGAACAGCCCGAACACACTCAACTGGCGCGGCACATCAGCCAGTCGCTGGAAGCGGTGGACGCCAACCGCGGACGCCTCAGCAGCGGCCTGATCACCGACCTCAATCGCTTGATGCAGCGCTTGTCGCGTACCGGCCTGCGCCATGGCGACCAACTCGACCAGACTTTTTTGCCGCCTCTGCGCAAACCGATCTACGTAATGCTGCAGGACTACGACCGCGCCGAGCGTCTGGCCAAGCAACTGGAATTTTTCGGCCTGAGCGCGCAGGCGCTGGACAGTGTTTCAGCCTTTCGCTCCTCAATGGTCGAACGTCTGCCAGCAGCGATCGTCATGGACGTGGACTTCAGCGGCGCCGGCATCGGTCTGAAGCTCGCCGCCGAAGCCCAGGTCGGGCTGGAAGAGCCGCTACCGCTGCTGTTCTTCAGCCTGCACGAAACCGACACGCCGACGCGTCTCGCCGCCGTGCGTGCCGGTGGCCAGGAGTTCCTCACCGGCACTCTCGAAGCATCGAGTCTGCTGGAAAAAATTGAGGTCCTCACCTGCGTCGCCCAGTACGAACCTTATAAAGTGTTGATCATCGACGACTCACGCGCGCAAGCCCTGCACACCGAACGCCTGCTCAACAGCGCCGGGATCGTCACGCGCACCTTGATCGAACCGATTCAGGCGATGGCCGAGCTGGCCGATTTCCAGCCGGACCTGATCATCCTCGACATGTACATGCCGGCCTGCACCGGCACCGAACTGGCCAAAGTGATTCGCCACAATGATCGCTACGTCAGCGTGCCGATCATTTATCTGTCGGCCGAAGACGATCTGGACAAGCAACTCGACGCCATGAGCGAAGGCGGCGATGACTTCCTGACCAAACCGATCAAGCCGCGCCACCTGATCACTACCGTGCGCAACCGCGCCGCCCGCGCGCGCAATCTGAAAGCACGGATGGTCCGCGACAGCCTTACCGGCCTGTACAACCACACGCATATTCTGCAACTGCTCGAGGATTGCTCATTCCGCGCCCGCCGCGAGAACAAGCCGCTGAGCTTTGCCATGCTCGACATCGACCACTTCAAACGGGTCAACGACAGTCACGGCCACCCGATGGGCGACCGTGTGATCAAGAGCCTCGCGCTGTTTCTGAAGCAGCGTTTGCGCAAAACCGATTTCATTGGCCGATACGGCGGCGAAGAATTCGCCATCGTCATGCCCGACACTGATATAGAAGCCGCGCACAAAGTGCTCGACGAAATCCGCCAGCGCTTCGCCGAAATCCATTATCCGGCGCAGCCGCAGGATTTGTGGTGCACCTTCAGTGCCGGCGTGGTGGAAATGCACGATGACTGCGACAGCCTGATGATGGCCAGTCAGGCCGACGAAGCGCTGTACCGGGCCAAGGGGGCCGGGCGCAACCGGGTGCAGACCGCGCGCGACTCAAAGCAAAGTGCCACTTTTTCATCAGATTCCACTGATTCGGTCATAACCCTGTAACAGAACCGCAATAAATTCAGGCGCTTACCATTTCTGCCGTTGGTAGCCGTCATGCGCCTGAAGTTGCTCACCAATCTCAATACGCTGCTGCTGGTCGCCGTGTGCCTGGCACTCGGCGCTACGCTGTGGTGGTCGCAAAAAGCCCTCGAACGCCCGTATCTGTTGATGGAGCGTTATCTTGGGCTGTCGCAACAATTTCAGAACGAGGTGGCACGCAACGTTGAGGACTACCTCGGCAGCGGTGATGCCCTGCGCCTGAGCAGCGCCAGCCAGGCCATCGATAGCCTGCGCAAAGAACTCGATGAGTTGCCGCCGGCGCTGGCTGAAACGCTGCGCCCGAGCCTGTCGGGCCTGGATGAGTTCAGCAAAACCGACTTGCTCGCGGCCGGCAAACTGGCGGGTGATCCGCAGGCGTTGCTATTGCAGGCCGAGCGCGAATTGAGCGCCAGCCTCGATCAGTTCAGCACCTACGCCAACGGTAATCCGGCTTATCTGGCGCCGTTGCTCATCGCCTCTCAGCACTTGGGCAAACTGTCACTGGCGCGGGGCAAACTGGTCAGCAGCGGGCGCAGCGAACTGGCGGCCGATGTTGAGCGCGAAGTCACCAGTATTCGCTCGCAGGCTCAAGCGCTTGATGCCCTGCCGCTGCTCGGCGTCGTCGCCAACAATGAATCGGGCAGCGACGACTTCGCGGCGATGATGGGCATCGAGAACAGTGAAAAAACCGTCGCCGAAGATGCCGGGGTCGGCCTCAAGCGTGAACTCAACAGTTTGTTGGCCCGCTACCCGGCGGAGCTTGCGCGCACTCGCGACCAGATCCAGAAACGCGCCGACCTCAGCGCCGCCACTCACCAGAAAATCGCCGCCGTACAGCAAGCCATCGCCGGACTAGAGCCGGTGGTACGCGCCCAGCACGGCCAGATCCAGGGCGAAGTGCGCTTGATGCAAGGCGTGATGATCGGCCTGATTCTGCTGATCGCGTTGCTGATCGATACCTTGCAGCGCCGGCTCTCGCGCACCCTGACCAATCTGGCGCCGGCGCTGTCGACCTGGGCCGAAGGCGATTTCAGCCGCGATATTCAGTTGGGCAAGACCAACCGCGAAATGCACGACATCGAAGCCTCGCTAAACCGCTTACGTGCCTATCTGGTGGATCTGGTCGGGACGATTCGTGGCAACGCCGAACAAGTCGCGGGCAGCAGCCGCACCCTCGCCGAACTGAGCAACGACTTGCACAGCGGGGCTGAACATCAGGCCGGCGATACCGCGCTGATCCGCGATTCCCTCGGCGAACTTGAAGCGACAATCCAGCAAGTTGCCGGTGATGCACAACAGGCAGCAGAGGCCAGCCGTCACGCCGGACTGGCCGTTGTGCATGGCCAGACCGTGATCGGCCAGAGCCTGACCGGCCTGCACGCGCTGGTCGGTGAAGTTCAGGGCAACGCGCAGATGATCGAGCATTTGGCCGAAGAGTCGGCAACCATTGGCGGCGTGTTGACGGTGATCCGCTCGATTGCCGACCAGACCAACCTGCTGGCGCTGAACGCGGCGATTGAAGCGGCGCGCGCCGGGGAAATGGGCCGTGGTTTTGCCGTGGTGGCCGAGGAAGTGCGCTCGCTGGCACAACGCACCGCCGGTGCTACAGCGGAAATTCAGACGCTGATCGCCGGCCTGCAAACAGCGGCGCGGCAATCGGTCGAAGGCATGCGCGCACAGGTCGAACACGCCGAAGCCACAGCCAACCAGGCGCAAGCAGCGGATGGTGCGCTGGATAAAATCGTCGCCGCGATCCAGACCATCTCCGAGACGGCGATCCGCATTGCCGATGTCACTGCGCAACAGAGCGGCGCTGTCAGCGAGATTCGCGATCACAGTGAGCGGATTCATCAGTTGGGTGGGGATAACTTGCTGCGGATCGGCCAAGGTCGCGAACAGGGCGAGAACTTGCTGGTTCTTGGCGGGCAACTGCATACAGCCGTTCAGGCCTTTCGTGTCTGACAAAGATCCCTGTAGGAGCTGCCGAAGGCTGCGATCTTTTGATCTTGCTTCTAAAAATCAAAAGATCGCAGCCTTCGGCAGCTCCTACAAGGATTGCCGCAAATGACCGGATCAAATCACTTGGTCACATATTTCGCGCAAACATCGGCCATCGTGCTGGCTATTGCATAGAACTGGACAGTCACAAAGTCTTTGCGGCATAGTCGCCGGGTTCTGACGATTGCTCACTCATAACAAGGACTACGCAGATGGCAACCCTCCTGGTGCTGCACGGCCCCAACCTGAACCTGCTCGGCACCCGCGAACCCGGCACTTACGGTTCAACGACCCTGGCGCAGATCAATCAGGATCTGGAGCGCCGCGCCCGTGAAGCCGGCCATCACCTGCTGTATCTGCAAAGCAATGCCGAGTACGAATTGATCGACCGCATCCACGCTGCGCGCGGCGAAGGCGTCGATTTCATTCTGATCAATCCGGCGGCTTTTACGCATACAAGTGTCGCATTACGTGACGCGTTGCTGGGAGTGAGCATCCCATTCATCGAAGTGCATTTGTCCAACGTGCACAAACGCGAACCTTTCCGCCATCACTCTTACTTCTCCGATGTAGCGGTGGGAGTGATCTGCGGCCTTGGCGCCAGCGGTTACCGACTGGCCCTGGAGGCTGCACTAGAACAGCTTGAAACACAGGCAACGACTTGAACTACAAGCGTTAAGCGCCCCTGACCGACCCTTGGGAGTTGATGATTCATGGATATCCGTAAAGTTAAGAAACTGATCGAATTGCTGGAAGAGTCCGGCATCGACGAGCTCGAGATCAAGGAAGGCGAAGAGTCCGTACGCATCAGCCGTCACAGCAAGACCCCGGCTCAGCAGTACTACGCGCCGGCGCCGATGCAAGCGCCGGCTGCCGCACCTGTTGCTGCTGCTCCGGTGGCTGCCGCCGCCCCGGCTGCCGCTGCTGCTCCAGCGCTGAACGGCACCGTTGCCCGTTCGCCGATGGTCGGCACGTTCTACCGTAAATCTTCGCCAACCTCGCCGTCCTTCGTTGAAGTCGGCCAGACCGTGAAGAAAGGCGACACTCTGTGCATCGTCGAAGCCATGAAGATGATGAACCACATCGAAGCTGAAACCAGCGGTGTGATCGAGTCCATCCTCGTCGAAGACGGCCAGCCGGTTGAGTACGACCAACCGCTGTTCACCATCGTTTGAACTGCGGAGAGCCTTTGATGACTGCGAAGTTGGAAAAAGTTCTGATCGCTAACCGCGGTGAGATCGCCCTGCGGATTCTGCGTGCCTGCAAAGAGATGGGCATCAAGACCGTCGCCGTTTACTCCAAGGCCGACAAAGAGCTGATGCACCTGGGTCTGGCAGACGAATCCGTCTGCATCGGCCCGGCTTCTGCCGCGCACTCTTACCTGCACATCCCGGCCATCATCGCTGCCGCTGAAGTGACTGGCGCTACCGCCATTCACCCAGGCTACGGTTTCCTCGCGGAAAACGCCGATTTTGCCGAGCAGGTCGAGAACTCCGGCTTCGCTTTCATCGGCCCGAAAGCCGAAACCATCCGCCTGATGGGCGACAAGGTTTCGGCCAAGCACGCGATGATCGAAGCAGGCGTGCCAACCGTTCCAGGTTCCGACGGCCCACTGCCGGAAGACGAAGAAACGGCGCTGCGCATCGGTCGTGAAGTCGGCTACCCGGTGATCATCAAAGCCGCTGGCGGCGGTGGTGGTCGCGGCATGCGTGTGGTGCACAAGGAAGAAGACCTGATCGCCTTCGCCAAACTGACCCGCACCGAAGCTGGCGCGGCGTTCGGCAACCCGATGGTGTATCTGGAAAAATTCCTCACCAACCCGCGTCACGTCGAAGTGCAAGTGCTGTCCGACGGCCAGGGTCATGCGATCCATCTGGGCGACCGCGATTGCTCGCTGCAACGTCGTCACCAGAAAGTTCTCGAAGAGGCGCCGGCACCGGGCATCGACGAGAAGGCACGCGAAGAAGTGCTGGCACGCTGCGTCAAGGCGTGCATCGACATCGGCTACCGTGGCGCCGGTACTTTCGAGTTCCTCTACGAGAACGGTCGTTTCTACTTCATCGAAATGAACACCCGTGTTCAGGTGGAGCACCCGGTTTCGGAAATGGTCACCGGTATCGACATCGTCAAGGAGATGCTCAGCATCGCCGCTGGCAACAAGCTGTCGTTCACGCAGGATGACGTGGTGATCCGCGGTCACTCGCTGGAATGCCGGATCAACGCTGAAGACCCGAAAACCTTCATGCCGAGCCCGGGCACGGTCAAGCATTTCCACGCCCCAGGCGGCAACGGCGTTCGCGTCGATTCGCACCTGTACAGTGGCTATGCGGTTCCGCCGAACTACGACTCGCTGATCGGCAAGCTGATCACTTACGGTGCCACCCGCGACGAAGCCATGGCCCGCATGCGCAATGCCCTGGACGAAATCGTGGTTGACGGGATCAAGACCAACATCCCGCTGCACCGTGATCTGGTTCGTGACGAAGGCTTCTGCAAGGGTGGTGTGAACATTCACTACCTCGAGCACAAGCTGGCTGGCGAGAAGCACTAAGCTTCAGCCCGCACCTGACAAAGCCGCCTTCGGGCGGCTTTGTTGTTTCTGCTGCAAAGTCAAAAGATCGCAGCCTGCGGCAGCTCCTGCCTTGGAATGCGAACTCCTGTAGGAGCTGCCGCAGGTTGCGATCTTTTGATCTTCAACCATGTTCGTGTTCTGCCGCGCGCTCGCGTAAACTTGCGCGCTTCTCGCCGGCCGCTAGGCTGCAATCAATATTTTTCAAAGGTGCCCGCCATGCCTTGGCTGCAAGTACGTCTCGCCATCAGCCCGGAACAAGCCGAAACCTACGAAGACGCTTTCCTTGAAGTGGGCGCCGTGTCGGTGACCTTCATGGACGCCGAAGACCAGCCGATCTTCGAGCCGGAACTCAATACCACTCCGCTTTGGGCGCACACGCACCTGCTGGCGCTGTTCGAAGGCGGTACCGAACCGGCACCGGTTCTGGCCCATCTGGAACTGCTGACCGGCAGCCCGCTGCCCGAGCATCACAGCGAAGTCATCGAAGATCAGGACTGGGAACGCAGCTGGATGGACGGTTTTGAGCCGATGCGTTTCGGCCAGCGCCTGTGGATCGTGCCGAGCTGGCACGCTGCGCCGGAACCTGATGCGGTCAACCTGCTGCTCGATCCAGGTCTGGCCTTCGGCACCGGCACGCACCCGACCACCGCGCTCTGCCTGGAATGGCTCGACGGTCAGGACCTGAAAGACTGCAACGTGCTCGACTTCGGTTGCGGCTCGGGGATTCTGGCGATCGCCGCACTGCTGCTCGGCGCCAAGGAAGCGGTCGGCACTGACATCGACGTGCAGGCGCTGGAAGCTTCGCGCGACAACGCCGGGCGCAATAACATTGCCGATGAGCTGTTCCCGCTGTACTTGCCGGAAGATCTGCCGCAAGTTCAAGCCGATGTACTGGTCGCCAACATTCTTGCCGGCCCGCTGGTTTCGCTGGCGCCGCAACTGTCCGGGCTGGTCAAGTCCGGTGGACGCCTGGCGCTGTCGGGCATCCTCGCTGAGCAGGGTGACGAAGTGGCTGCAGCTTACGCGCAGGACTTTGATCTCGACCCGATCGCCAATCGCGATGGCTGGGTGCGCATCACTGGCCGTCGGCGCTAATATGTCCGCCTGCATAATCCGGATCGCCGCATGACCGACAGTTTCGTCACCCAGTGCCCGCATTGCCAAACCAGTTTCCGCGTCAGCCATGCTCAATTGAGCGTGGCCCGCGGGGTGGTTCGCTGCGGCTCCTGCCTGCAAGTGTTCAACGCCGCCAAACAGCTGCTGGAACAACACGCCGGCAAGGACGCGGTGACGCCGGTTGCACCACCGCTCGCCGAGCTGCCTGTCGAGGCGTCGCCGAGCATTGCCGCGCCGCCTGTTGTCGAGCCACCCGCCATTGAACCTGCGGCACCGCGTGCCATCAGCCAGAAACAATGGAGCGCCTCGGCGCTTGATCTCGACAGCCTCGATCTGGACGAAGAACTGGCCCGTCTCGAACAACGGGAAATCCAGCCCGCCACCGAACTCGGCCGCCCGCGCGAAGAGTCCCTGAGCGCCCGACGCGACAGCCCCGAGCCCGATGATGCCGCGTGGCCTGGCAGCCTGTTCAGCGAACCCGCCGATGAGCGGATCCCTGAGCCGGACGACGAACCACAAGCCGACGACATTGAACCGCTCACCTCCGAGCGCACCGAGCCTTCGCTGTCGCTGGAACCGGTGGATGTGGATGACGAGCCGGCGATTCCGCATCTGCGCTTGCACGACCCGATCGACCCGAATGCCCGCCGCGAACGCTTGTCGGCCAGCGACGAGGTCGATGACGACGATTTGCCATCGATCGAACCGCTGCGCAAAAAGCGCGAGCGCGCAGAGCCCGGCGTACGTGCCGAAGTCCTGCAGGACCTGACCGACGACCCACTGCAACTGGACTGGCAGAAACGCCGCTCACCGTGGGGACGCCGCTTGCTTTGGCTGTTGTTGGTCCTGCTGGCGGCAGGTGGACTGGCTGCCCAGTACATCTCCTATCATTTCGATGAACTGGCTCGACAGGATCAATACCGCCCGTGGTTTCAGCAAATCTGCCCGCAGATCGGCTGCACGGTGCCGTCGAAGGTCGACATCGCCCGGATCAAGAGCAGCAACCTGGTGGTGCGCAGTCACCCGGAGTTCAACGGTGCACTGGTGGTCGACGCGATCATTTATAACCGCGCGACGTTCTCTCAGCCCTTTCCATTACTGGAACTGCGCTTCGCCGACCTCAACGGTCACCTGATCGCCAGTCGTCGTTTCAAACCCGGCGAGTACCTTAGAGGAGATCTCGAAGGTCTGGCCGAAATGCCGCCGCAGACGCCGATCCATATTGCGCTGGATATTCTCGATCCCGGCCCCAAAGCGGTGAATTACAGCCTGAGTTTCCACTCACCCGAGTGAATCCCTGCATGGCTTTCGAATTGACGGCGGTTTTCTGACTTTGCCAGCCACGACCAAACCGGCGGCGATAACAGAATAACTGTTCAGATTTTGTTCAATTCAGCCTTTATCCAGTCATCGAGAGCGGGTATCATGCCAACCCTTTTTCGAACTCTCATGATCCGGCCCCACCTCAGGGAAGTCCTATGTCGGCGGTACGCATCGGCCCATACACATTGCAGAACGGCTTGATTCTCGCCCCGATGGCGGGCGTCACCGATCAGCCCTTTCGTCAGCTGTGCAAGCGTTTGGGCGCAGGGCTTGTAGTCTCGGAAATGGTCACCAGTGACATGAGCCTGTGGAACACCCGCAAGTCGCGCATGCGCATGATCCACGAGGGCGATCCCGAGCCACGCTCGGTACAGATCGCCGGTGGTGATGCACAGATGCTGGCGGACGCAGCGCGGGCCAACGTCGAACTGGGCGCACAGATTATTGATATCAACATGGGTTGCCCGGCAAAGAAGGTCTGCAACAAGGCCGCCGGTTCCGCGTTGTTGAAAGACGAAGCACTGGTCACCGAGATCCTGCAGGCCGTTGTGGCTGCGGTTGATGTGCCGGTCACCTTGAAGATCCGCACCGGCTGGGATCGCGACAACAAGAACGGCCTGACCGTGGCGAAGATCGCCGAGCAGGCCGGGATCACCGCGCTGGCAGTGCACGGCCGCACTCGCGCCGATCTGTACAAGGGTGAAGCCGAGTACGACACGATTGCCGCGATCAAGCAGGCCGTGTCGATCCCGGTGTTCGCCAATGGCGATATCGATTCGCCGGAGAAGGCCCGTTACGTGCTTGACGCGACCGGTGCCGATGGCCTGTTGGTAGGCCGCGCCGCCCAAGGGCGGCCATGGATTTTTCGCGAGATCGAACACTTCCTGCGTACCGGCGAGAAATTGCCGGCGCCGGAGCTGATCGAAGTGGAACACATACTGCTGGAGCATCTGGCCGCACTTCACGCTTTCTATGGGGACGTGATGGGCGTGCGCATTGCGCGCAAGCATGTGGGCTGGTATCTCGCAACCTTGCCGGGCGCCAGGGAGTTTCGCGCCCACTTCAATCGTTTGGATGGTACGGAAACACAATGCGCCAATGTTCGGGAGTTCTTCGCCGAGCATTACAAGAGCCTGACAGGGGACGAAGAAGGGGTGGCCGCATGACGATGATGACCGAGACTTTAGTGAGTGGAACAGCACCCGTGAGCGACAACGTGAATTTGAAACAGCACCTCAATACCCCGAGCGAAGAAGGCCAGACCCTTCGCGGGAGTGTCGAGAAGGCGCTGCACAATTATTTCGCCCACCTTGAGGGCGCGTCCGTCACGGATGTGTACAACCTGGTGCTCTCCGAAGTCGAGGCTCCCCTGCTCGAAAGCGTGATGAACTACGTCAAGGGCAACCAGACCAAGGCCAGTGAGCTGCTGGGACTTAACCGCGGCACGCTGCGCAAGAAACTCAAGCAGTACGATCTGCTGTAAGCATTCAATCAAACCAGAAAGGCGCCCGCGTAAAAAACGGTCGCCTTTTTTGCTGACTTCCTTTGCTTTTGATGGAAATTGAGATGACCGACCAGACTACCCGCCTGCCGATCCGCCGCGCCTTGATCAGCGTTTCCGACAAGACCGGGATCCTCGAATTCGCCAAGGAGCTTGAAGCCCTGGGCGTCGAGATCCTCTCCACCGGCGGGACGTTCAAGCTGCTGCGCGACAACGGTGTTGCCGCAGTGGAAGTCGCGGATTACACCGGTTTCGCCGAGATGATGGACGGTCGGGTGAAAACCCTGCACCCGAAAATCCACGGCGGCATCCTCGGTCGTCGCGGTATCGACGATGCAATCATGAGCGAGCACGGCATCAAGCCGATCGATCTGGTTGCCGTTAACCTCTATCCGTTCGAAGCCACCATCAACAAGCCAGGCTGCGACCTGCCGACCGCCATCGAGAACATCGACATCGGCGGCCCGACCATGGTCCGTTCGGCAGCGAAAAACCATAAAGACGTAGCAATCGTGGTAAATGCCAGCGATTACGCCAGCGTGCTCGAAGGCCTCAAGGCCGGTGGCTTGACCTACGCTCAGCGTTTCGACCTGATGCTCAAGGCCTTCGAACACACCGCCGCCTACGACGGCATGATCGCCAACTACATGGGCACCGTGAACCAGGCCGCTGAAACCCTGAGCACTGAAGGCCGCAGCGAATTCCCGCGCACCTTCAACAGCCAGTTCATCAAGGCCCAGGAAATGCGCTACGGCGAGAACCCGCACCAGAGCGCGGCGTTCTACGTGGAAGCCAAGCCTGCCGAAGTCGGCATCGCCACCGCGACCCAACTGCAAGGCAAAGAGCTGTCGTACAACAACGTGGCCGACACCGACGCCGCGCTGGAATGCGTGAAGAGCTTCGTCAAGCCAGCCTGCGTGATCGTCAAGCACGCCAACCCGTGCGGCGTGGCAGTCAGCCCGGACGCTGACGGCGGCATCCGTCAGGCCTACGAACTGGCTTACGCGACTGACACCGAATCTGCGTTCGGCGGCATCATTGCCTTCAACCGTGAACTGGATGCCGAGACCGCCAAAGCGATCGTCGAGCGTCAGTTCGTGGAAGTGATCATCGCCCCGAGCGTCAGCGAAGAAGCCCGCGCCATTGTTGCGGCGAAAGCCAACGTACGTCTGCTGGCCTGCGGCGAGTGGTCGGCTGACCGCGCTGCAGCGTGGGACTACAAGCGCGTCAACGGCGGCCTGCTGGTACAGAGCCGCGACATCGGCATGATCAGCGCCGATGACCTGAAAGTCGTGACCAAACGTGCGCCGACCGAACAGGAGATCCACGACCTGATCTTCGCCTGGAAAGTCGCCAAGTACGTTAAGTCCAACGCCATCGTCTATGCCAAGAACCGTCAGACCATCGGTGTCGGCGCAGGCCAGATGAGCCGCGTAAACTCGGCACGTATCGCCGCAATCAAGGCTGAGCACGCCGGTCTGCAAGTGGCCGGTTCGGTGATGGCATCGGACGCGTTCTTCCCGTTCCGTGACGGTCTGGACAACGCGGCCAAGGTCGGCATCACTGCGGTGATCCAGCCGGGTGGCTCGATGCGTGATGCTGAAGTGATTGCTGCTGCTGACGAAGCCGGTATCGCGATGGTGTTCACCGGCATGCGCCACTTCCGTCACTGATTATTGCTTGATCGTACCCACGCTCTGCGTGGGCACGCAGCCCGGGACGCTCCGCGTCCCTCGGACGCAGAGCGTCCGTAGAGGCATTCCCACGCAGAGCGTGGGAACGATCAGCCCCCACAGAATTAGCGTCATCCGAGGTTTTTGAAATGAATGTTTTGATCATTGGCAGCGGTGGCCGTGAACACGCCCTGGCCTGGAAAGTGGCTCAGGATCCGCGCGTGCAGAAGGTTTTTGTCGCTCCGGGCAACGCTGGCACCGCCATTGAAGCCAAGTGCGAAAACGTCGCCATCGACGTGCTGGCCCTTGAGCAACTGGCCGACTTCGCCGAGAAAAACGTTGCCCTGACCATCGTCGGCCCGGAAGTGCCGCTGGTGGCTGGCGTCGTTGACCTGTTCCGCTCCCGTGGCCTGGACTGCTTCGGTCCGACCGCCGGCGCTGCGCAACTGGAAGGTTCGAAAGCCTTCACCAAGGATTTCCTCGCCCGTCACAAGATCCCGACTGCCGACTACCAGAACTTCACCGAGATCGAGCCAGCCCTGGCTTATCTGCGTGAAAAAGGCGCACCGATCGTGATCAAGGCCGATGGCCTGGCCGCCGGTAAAGGCGTGATCGTCGCCATGACCCTGGCTGAAGCCGAAGACGCCGTGCGTGACATGCTCGCCGGCAACGCTTTTGGTGACGCTGGTTCGCGCGTGGTCATCGAAGAATTCCTCGACGGCGAAGAAGCTTCGTTCATCGTCATGGTCGACGGCAAAAACGTTTTGCCGATGGCCACCAGCCAGGACCACAAACGTGTTGGCGACGGCGACAGCGGCCCGAACACTGGCGGCATGGGTGCCTACTCCCCTGCCCCGGTGGTCACCGCCGACGTGCACAAGCGCGTGATGGATCTGGTGATCTGGCCGACCGTGCGCGGCATGGCTGAGGAAGGCAACGTCTACACTGGCTTCCTCTACGCCGGTCTGATGATCGACAAAGCCGGCAACCCGAAAGTCATCGAGTTCAACTGCCGCTTCGGCGATCCGGAAACCCAACCGGTGATGCTGCGTCTGCAGTCGAGCCTGGTGCTGCTGGTTGAAGCGGCGCTGGCGCAAGCGCTGGACAAGGTCGAAGCCCAATGGGATCCACGCCCGAGCGTCGGCATCGTGCTGGCCGCTGGCGGCTACCCGGGCGACCACGCCAAGGGCGCAGCGATCAACGGTCTCGATGCTGCGGCGAAGCTGGAAGGCAAAGTCTTCCACGCCGGCACGGCACTGAAAGACGGCAACGTCGTCACTGCCGGCGGTCGCGTGCTCTGCGCCACCGCAATGGGCGCCAGCGTCGGTGAAGCGCAGCAGCAAGCCTACAAGCTCGCGGCCGCCATCGACTGGGAAGGCTGCTTCTACCGCAAGGACATTGGCTACCGCGCCATTGCCCGTGAACGTGGCGAAACCCAGGAATAAGCTGTCGATCAAGTCCGGCGAGGGATACCGTTCCTCGCCGGGCTGTTCCGCCGCCGCGCATCGTTATATTCTGGCATCAACCTACGAAGGGATTTCGCCGTGCGCTGGCTCAGGATTGCCATAAGCTTCACCGTCACGTTGCTGACCTTGCTCTGCATGCTTCCGGCCCAGGCCGCGCAAGGCAGTGGCTGGTCGGTATTGCTCGACGATCAAGGCAATCTGCAACTGAGTGATATCCGCTCCGCTCGCTACACCAATCAATTCAGCCCCATCGACCTTGACCGCCTCACCGCGTCCGAACCCGATGGCGCCTTGTGGCTGCGTTTCAGGCTGGCACCGGGCAAGCACGAGCAAGTGCTGCGCATCTTTGCCCCCGACCTGTCACAGCTCAATCTCTACGTACTCGACGGCGACAAGCTGATCGAGCAACGCAACACCGGCACCGACCAGCCGCAGGCCGAACGGCCGTTGCCGAGCAGCGACTTCATGTTGCCGTTGCCGCAGAGCGACAAACCCCTCGACGTGTATCTGCGCCTGGTGTCCGACCATCAGTTGCGCCCGCACGTCACCCTGCAATCGGCGGTGATGAGCGCGGCCAATCACAATCAGACGCTGGTCTTCGGTTTACTGTTCGGCTGCCTCGGCATGCTGCTGTTGCACAATCTGGTGCGCTACGCCTATTCCCGCTCGCGCAGCAGCTTATGGCTGGCGGTCTGCGAAGGCCTGCTGGGCCTGAGCCTGTTGCTGCTGCTCAACCTCGCCGGTCCCTGGCTGCCGAACTGGCATGCGGTGCAGACGCCGGGCGCCTATCTGGCGTTGCTGCTGACGGCGCCGGCCGGGCTGATGTTCGCCTATCGCTTCTTCGCCCCGCTCGGCCCGCATCCGCTGAACAAACTGTTGCTGGGCGACATTCTGTTTATCGTGACCTGCAGCCTGTTGCTGCTGTTCGTCAACACCCTGCCGCTGAACATCATCACTTATGCACTGGTGGCGCTGGCCGGCCTGAGCATGTTGTTCGTCGCGTTCTATCACTGGCAGAAGGGTTACCGCCCGGCGCGTTTGTTCGTCGCGGCGATGGTGGTGTTCAACATCGGCACGCTGATCATTCTTCCGGCCTTGCTGGGGCTGACATTGGTCTCGCCGCAAGGCTTGATCATGACCCTGATGGCATTCATCTGCATCAGCGGCCTGCTGATGAGCATCGCCCTCGGTGAGCGTCAGCGCAGCATCACCGAAAGCCGTTTCAGCGTCAGCCGCGACCTCGCCGCAAGCAATGCCGAGATCAACGCCAAAGCCGAATTCCTCGCCAAGATCAGCCACGAAATCCGCACGCCGATGAACGGCGTGCTCGGCATGACTGAACTGCTGCTGGGCACGCCACTGTCGGTCAAGCAACGCGATTACGTGCAGACCATCCACAGCGCCGGCAACGAACTGCTGACGTTGATCAACGAGATCCTCGACATTTCCAAGCTTGAATCCGGGCAGATCGAACTGGACGACGTGCAGTTCGACCTTAATGCCTTGATCGATGACTGCCTGAGCATTTACCGCGCCAAGGCCGAACAGCAGAACGTCGAACTGATCAGCTTCATCCAGCCGCAAGTGCCGCGAGTGATCAGCGGTGACCCGACACGTCTGCGTCAGACGCTGCTGAGCCTGCTGGAAAACGCTCTGAAGAAAACCGATGAAGGTGAAGTGCTGATCGTCGTCGCGCTCGACGAACGCAGCAGCAAGCCACGCCTGCGCATCGCTGTGCAGGACAGCGGCCAACCGATGGATCAGGAAGAACGCGACGCGCTGATGCACGCCGAACTGCACAGCAAGCACTTCCTCTCGGCGAATCGCTTGGGCGGCAATCTCGGTCTGGTCATCGCGCGGCAACTGATTCGTTTGATGCAGGGCGAATTCGGCATCAAGAGCGGCGCCAATCAGGGCAGCACCTTATGGTTGACCCTGCCGCTGGATCCGGATCGCCTCGAACACCCGACCTCCGATCTCGACAGCCCATTGCAAGGCGCACGAGTGTTGGTGGTCGACGACAACGACACCTGTCGCAAAGTGCTGGTGCAGCAATGCAGCGCGTGGGGGCTGAATGTCAGCGCCGTGCCTTCCGGCAAGGAAGCGTTGGCCCTGTTGCGCACCAAGGCGCACCTGCGCGATTACTTTGATGTGGTGTTGCTCGATCAGAACATGCCAGGCATGACCGGCATGCAGCTCGCGGCCAAGATCAAGGAAGACCCGAGCCTGAACCACGACATTCTGCTGATCATGCTCACCGGCATCAGCAATGCGCCGAGCAAGATCATCGCGCGCAACTCGGGGATCAAACGCATCCTCGCCAAACCGGTGGCCGGCTACACCCTCAAGACTACGCTGGCCGACGAACTCAACCAGCGCAACAAAGGCCAAGTGGTGTTCCAGCCGCAAGTGGTCACCCCAGCCACGGCTGCCAAAGTGCCGAGCGACTTCCGCATCCTCGTTGCCGAAGACAATACGATTTCGACCAAAGTGATTCGCGGCATGCTCGGCAAGCTCAACCTGCAACCGGACACCGCCGCCAACGGCGAAGAAGCCCTGCAAGCGATGAAAGCCCAGCGTTACGACCTGGTGCTGATGGACTGCGAAATGCCGATTCTCGATGGCTTCTCGGCGACCCAGCAACTGCGCGCGTGGGAAGTCAGCAACCAACGCATCCGCACGCCGATCGTGGCATTGACGGCGCACATTCTCGCCGAACACAAGGAGCGCGCGCGTCAGGCCGGGATGGATGGGCACATGTCCAAGCCGGTCGAGTTGTCGCAATTGCGCGAGCTGATCGAGCACTGGGTTGCCCAGCGAGATCAGCAGAATCGGACGGCGTCGACCTTCTGAGCAGGATCGTATTGTTATTCGATCAGATCTCCAGGCCATCAAGGTATTTGAGTGAGCCGGTGATGACGGAGTTTTTCACCTTTTCGCGAAACTGTGCGTAATGCAGCGTGTTGAATGTAATGGCAGCAATTTGTTCAACGCTGTTGTGGATGAGTGTTTCATCCTCGCTGAACAAAAACCCGCTGGCCTCTCTCTCGATCTGGAACTGGCGGTGATAGATGCCCATTTCCACTTTGTTCGGGCCACTCATCACGCAGGGGATCATTTGAAAATATCCGACATTGGCACGCAGGCTCGTGGACTCGAACAGCCTGAGTGCCAATGCGTCACGCTCCATCACCTGCAGCGCACGCCGCATAGGTTCGCAGAACTGCTCACCCAATACCGCCGCGATACGCTGCGTTGCCTGACCGGCCATCAGATTATTGCGCGACGGCGTCAAGGTTTGCGGTTTCGGCACGTCCCATCCGACAAATTTCAGGACATTCCTGTAGTACTCGAACCAGTCCCCCGATAGTCCGTCCTCGAACGCCGCGCGTGTTGCTCTTTGCGCATAGGCTGTGCTCATGTAGATGTCGTCTCGATGGGTCGCAGGCAGGCCACCGGCAAACGCCACGACACTGCCGCCCACCACCGCAGCCTGCGGTGTAATCAAGTCCTTCATGCCGTAATCTCCTTGGGCAGATTCAGCACTGCCACGCTGTCCGCAAGTTTGTCCCTGACTTTCCTGGCAATCGCCTCACGCGCGCCGCTGTAGCGAATTTCCGACAGACTTGCCCGGGCGTGATGCACATGGACCAAGCCTTGAACCTCTTCGCACTGATACAACTGTTGAAATGGATTTTGGCTTAACTCGAGTGACGCCTCGAACTCAACAAACGCGCTTGCTATCGAATCGGCAGCATTCGCGACAATTACCAGTAGATGTACCTTCGCCAACGGCGGCGGCATGCTGTCCGACTCGGCCGTAGCCGATATTTTCATGAAACTGCGCAATCGCTGGATGGCGAGTTCGTCGCCCGGTATTTGTGCCATTCGCTGCAGAACAACACCCATTATTCGGGTTTCAGACATGGCATCATTGCTTAACGCTGTATTGAAAAACTCCAGCGCGGACTGACTTCCGGGATTGCTGACCTGCCATGTCTGCTTCGACTTCTGATGGCGCAACCAGAAATCATCAAGGACACTCACGTACGTGCCGTACCAATCCGGGGACAGGGATTTTTCACGTTTCTTATTGGCAACCAGTTGCGCCAGCAAAATCGAATTGACCAGATCGCTATAAACTTCCAGCCGTTCACCATCGGGAATAATCACCACACAAGCCCCGACAATCAAAACTAAACACTCATCATCCATGTTAGGCCTCCGTAATAAAAAAGGGCAGTCGCCATGACTGCCCTTCTTCTGTCAATCAGATTTCATACTCTTCGATTTTCGATACCACGTTCAGACCCAGCTTAGTCCTGATGGCCATGCGCGCCTTATCAGCAACTTCGGTATTCTTGGCAAAGATCGTTTCACCGGTGTACAACTTCACATTGCGAATATCCACATCGACAAACATAACTTTAGTAGAAGTATTGCGACGCAGAAAACGCACAGCGCCGACGGCCATGATGGCTTCACCATTAACTTCGGTACAGACGCCAGCGGTGATGCCGCCAACGCCGTGGTTCAGCAGATTGCGCTCATACAGAGTCAATGCGGTGTCGCGTTTTTTCAGAGCGGCGATGGCGTCGCCCGCCGTCTTCAGCATCAGCGCAGTTGCAGGACCAGGCACCGCAAGACCCGCTACCACCGAGCCGAGAATTTCCAGGACCAGTTTATCCATCCGTACGCTGGTGCCCGCAACTTCCAGATCGTTGTAGTACTTGGTAACAGGCGTCCAGCCTGAGTTGGTCATGACCTCGCGAAACAGCAGATACCACTCCAGGCCCTGGCTTTCGAGCGGGAATTTCTTGTTGGCTACAAGTGTCGCGAAAAGAAAGGCATTTTGTGCGTCGGTCCGATTGTCATCCGTCAGATGAGCAGAAAATGCCAAAAGACCCTCGCCAACAACTGCCGCCTTTGTCGGCGCTTCCACGGCGTCACCCGAATTAAGGGTCAGGGCAACACCACGACCTTGAATAGTTGGAACCTCATCAATTTCATATTGCTGCAAAGCACTAATGCAGTTGGCGACATAGAGTTGTTGCATTACTGGGTTATTCACTTTCAATTCCTTATCATCATTTAAGCAAGCCTTCATTAACTTGCGAAAACGACCATAACCAAAGACACCAACACCCCACAAACAAAAACATGTAACACTACTTACCAAAGCAATAAAAACACAACTAACAAACAACTAAACCAATAACAATCAGCGCTATAAAAGTCGATACCCCAACCCCGCAAAGCGCTGATAGACTCCATCCCCACTCTCCTTCCCAGCGAGACATGACCATGCTCCACGTGTTGTTCAGCGTTTACCTGAAGATGCTGGTGCTCTACAGCCCGTTCTTCGTGCTGTCCTGTTTTATCAGTCTGACCCGCGGTTATTCGCGCAAGGAGCAACGGCGGCTGGCCTGGAAGGTCGCGGTGGCGACGCTGGTCTCCAGCGTCCTGCTGTATTTGTTCGGACGGGTGATTTTCGATGTGTTCGGCATCACCGTGGATGCGTTTCGCATCGGCGCCGGCAGTGTGCTGTTCATTTCGGCGCTGGGCATGGCGCAGGGCAAACCGGCGGTACAAGCCGACAACGTGCAGCAGGACGTCACCATTGTGCCGCTGACCATCCCGTTGACGGTTGGCCCCGGCACAATCGGTGCCTTGCTGGTGATGGGTGTCAGCCAGCCGCATTGGGACGACAAGCTCACCGCGATCATCAGTATCGCGCTGGCCAGCTTCACCGTGGGCGTGGTGCTCTACCTGTCCAATCGTATTGAGCGGATTCTGGGGGATCAGGGATTGCAGATCGTCAGTCGTTTAATGGGATTGTTTGTCTGCGCCCTGGCGGCGCAGATCATTTTTACCGGGATCAAAGGCTATTTGGTGCCCTGAAACCGGCCCCCGAGTGCGCCGGCCAAAATTAAAACGCCGCGAACGACAACGTTCGCGGCGTTTTGGTTTTCAGACGAATTCACCGGTCAGAGCAAATGGTCAGCCAGCACCGCCAGGCTGGCAGTTGCGTCATTGCCCTGCACGCTCGCCAAAGCCTTGAAGCATTGTTCGAGTGCGAACACGTACTGACGGCCAGCGATTTTGACAGCCAGTTCGCATGAACCCTGCTCCTCGATCCCGCGTACGATCAGACTGTGGCCATTGTCCGGATCGGCCAGTACCAGGTGGCCATCGATCCGCGACATCAGCCAATGCCCACACTCGGGCATATCCAGCACCAACAAGCCAGGTTCCGTCTCCTGCTCCGCGGATGGGCGCCGCACATCGACAACGATGCAATCGAGTCGCTGCCAGGTTGCGGCCGATATCCGATAACCCTCCGTGCGCGAACCGAAGGTCAGAATCAACAGTTCGACGCTGTCCGCAAGCAATGGCTGTACCTCGGTGAGGTCATCACTCACTTCCAGCACCATGACCTCCTCGTCACGGAGGGCGTAGCTACCCGGCAACCAGACGCCATCGACCGTTCCGGCGCTGAAGATCAATGGGTCAATCGGGTCGAACAGCAGCGGATTGGCCGCATCACGCGTACCAAGGAACGTAGCCCATTTTCCATCGTCCCGAGCAGACACCTCGAATAGTCGATCAAGCTTCGGCACGTAGTATTGGTAGCGATTGCCGGTATTTTCAACGGGAAGAAACGCGGCATGGTCTTGCCCGTCCAGCAGCTTTTTTAAACGCTCCTGCAATTGCACAGACGTCTGGCCCGAGACGTATGACCAGCGGTTTTCCATGCCGACAATGCGCGCCGGCTGCTGATCCTGCAGTTGCAGCGTCACACCTTCGCGGGTACGCCCGAGCAGCCCGTCGCCATGCGGCAGCACTTCGCAAAACGCCCACGATGACCATACTCGCTCGGCCTGTGGCAACGCTTGGCGATGCAGCAACACGCTGCCGTTGCCGAACGCCGCGTGCATCTGCTCGAGAGCAACCAGCGTCTGGCGCCACAGCTGCCCGGAAGTAATATCAAGCAACCAAACTGCTTGCCGGTCGGGCGTTAGCCCCAGCAACGTAAGCTCGTGGCTGCCCATGGCGTCCATCAACACAAGTTTTTCGTCAATACACCACACTGGCAGAAACGTCTGACCCGCTTGGGCACGCAAGCCGATGATTGCAAACGCGGCGCTGCTGTATTCCATGGCAAGCGCCGGTAATGCCGTCAGCCAGTCGGGGTTTTGCTGCAGCCAACGCTGGCCGAGGCCGACAAATTTCAGCACAGGTCTATCAAGCTCGGACAGCCAGTTGTCGTCCTTGGCGCCGAGGTCGACTTCGAACATTCGCCCATCGTCTTGGGTGGCCAGGAAGCTTTCGCCAACGCGCGTAACATCGATCACACCTTTCGCAAGCGCCTTGTGCCATGGCACGTTGTCACGCAGTTCTATGCCATGACTGAGCATTTGACTTTGCCGGCTGTAAAACAGCAGCGCAGCGGCGGGATCAGAGGCTCGAGGCATCAGCATCACCCTGTCCGCGTCACTGTCGGTGTCTGCTGGGAAGTACCTGTCGTGATGCGCGGCAATCCATGCCCGCTCAAGCAACTGATCGAAGGACCAGGCACGGGCGTGAATGTATGGCGCGTAGGTCCAGGTGCTGATGGGCGAAGCCATACCGAGTGTCTCGTCTGCGTAGGGACGGCGTTGTTTCTGGCGATGGCGGAAAAACGCGATTCTCGTGCCCTCCTCGGGCTTGAGGAAAGATTTTTCCAGACCGGGCGACCACATGTGGATGTCCGTCAGGGTCACTTCGCGGTCGGTCAGATGAAACTCCAGTGTCGTGCGCACATTCATGGACTTTTGTTCTAGCAACTGCTGCGAGACTCGCAGAGTGCCGTCCGCCAGTTGCCCGAAAGCGCTGATTTTCGTACCGGGCTCCACACTCAATAACCGATAACGATGCACGACCAGGCCGCTGATCACAGCCACGCGCCAGACCGTGGCATGCTCGGGATGATAAAACCACGCATGAGCAGCGCTGGCGGCGCCCAGCATCAGGCCGTCGTTGACTTCGCGCGGCAGCTCGCGCGCGTACAACAAGCGTTTTCGAGCGACATCGTAAAAAGCGGTTGTGCGCACAGCGTGGCTGGCCGGATTGAACGGCACCCTGAACCGGTGAAGCGTGACGTAACCAGTGCCCAGACGCCCTTCATTGTCTCGCTGGCGCAGATGGGCAAGGACATCACGCGGATTGTCTTTAGCATCGTTGAGGGTGATGGAAAGCAGGCGCAGCGACTGACGTTGCCAGTCCAGTTGAAACAACTCTCCCCCGGCCAGTTCGATCAGCCCCTCGAAGGCCGACAGCACGATACCGTCGACCGTTAGTTGACGCCCCGCCAGGTATGTCTGCAGGGCGCCGTCGTCCATCGTGGATACGTCATCAAAGCAGACCTGCTCAATGCTGGCCCAAGGAGCATGCACCAGCCATTGCGTCGCTCCATTGAATTTCACGGTTTTCAGTCCCGGGGTCAGACGGAGCTGGCAGCGGTCTGACGTGGCGCTGATTTCGTAGGACAGCTTGTGCTGGCACTCCATCGGCAAGGTCGGCACCGCTAGTTGGCGCACCTGCTCGTCCAGCACCACGCTGATCGTTGTCGCTTTATAGACCGGATGCAGTTTGTAGAGGATGTGTTTGAAAGAGGGTGTGCTGTGCAGATAAAAACGCCGGTTGCCCTGCTCGTCGTATTCCAGCTTGTCCGCCGCACTGTCGCGCAATTGCGGATAGCGTGTGTGGATGCGCTTATCCAGATGTCTCGTCAGCGTATCGCCCAGTGCCGCGAACGGATTGAAGTACGAGTAAAGGTCTGGCTCAGGCATTTCACTGGCGTTACGAGGCTCGACCTGCTCTCCCGGCAGAGGCTCGTACACATAGCCCGCGCCTCCCAGTTGATATTCGTAGCCGTAATAGCAGAGTGGTGTGCAAGGCAGCACCACGGTATGCAGTGAAGCGGCCCCGTGGATATTCAGCGCTGCGCTCTCGGGGAGACCGAAAGCCTGGCGGATATTGAGGGAACGGTGTATCTGCTGCGGGTCATCGTTGTATTTCGGCAATTCGAGTGCGCCGCCGCCCCATGGATAAAAGCGCTGGCTGTCAAAGCTAACCCGCCTGTCCTGCAGATCCAGATGGGTGATCACGGCTTCTGGCGGGAACTGCAATACACCCTCTGCGACAGTGAAAGCGCCCGGTTTGTAAGCGTTGTGGATGGCACGCAAATGATTGCCGACCGCTGTTGCCTTGTCGGCAATCTGCCCAAGATTGCTGGCGATGGCCGTGGCACCGATGCCGATGCCGAGTAACGGCACAGACAGAAAAGCCGCCGCTGCGCCAACCGTTCCGCCTGCCGCCAATGCAGCAACATCCAATCCCAACGCTATTGTGTTGAACGCCAGAGACGTGGAGAACTGCGAGCGCTGCTCGTAATTTTGCGCCAGTGACAGGTTATGGATGTCGAAGCCGATGTTGACCAGCGAAAACGCAAAACCAACGCCGGTTGCCCCGCGACCGAGCACACGGCCGGACAACGACGATTGGCGCAGGACCAACGCCTGTTCACTGGCCACCACGTGCCGCACCAGGTTGATCATCTGTGCGGTGTCGCTGAGCACGCCAAAACCCAACTGCGCATAGCTGACGTAAACCTGGACTTGAAGCGCAATCGACAAGGCTGGCAACTGATCCCCGGCCTGGTATTCACGATGGCGCAGTTCGCTGATCAGCGTCTGGATCGCAAAGGCGAAACTCAAGCGGCTGCCTCCATCAGCCTCGGCCGGGCCACTGGGTTTGCCTGCCTTCACGCTCTGATGCAGATGCTGCTTGAGCTGAGTGAAGCGCGGGTCGGCCGTGCTCACGGTTCGCACTTGATGCGGATTCTGTGCATCGACCAACGTCAGCGAAAAGTCACCGTCCGCCTGAGGTGTGAGCGTTTCCAGCAACGGCAGATATTCACGCCCCAACGAGTGCTCACTGCGCAACTGCTGCATGGCCTGAGCAAACGCCTGCGCCCAATAGCGCGCATCCACTTGCGCCAGGCTGGCACCCATCCGCGCGTTTTCACTGAGCGAACGCTGGCGCGCCACGGCCTGCTTTGCCCAGACTGGGCCACTGCGTGAATCACGCGAAGGAATGCGCAAAAAACTGTCCAGGGGCAAACCCGTCGATAGCGTGCGGGCCGCCATTGCCTCAGTGTTCAACTCGATCACGTTGAATCGCGCCCCGGCCATGTCGCCCAGACCGTAGAGCCTGGCCAGTGCACTGTCGCCAGCGCTCATATAACGCTCAACGCCAAGTTTCACCTGCGCGCTTTCGGCGAACGCATAAATGGCAAAGTTCGGATCATAGAACCGGTAGACGAATTGACCTCCTGCCTGCGTTTTGGCCACCAGCAGGGCGTGATCGCCGGTGTCGAGCAACAGGACGGTGGCTGCACTTTTCGCCTCCAGTGTCTGTATGACCGAGTCCAGACTCTGCAAGCCACGGGAGTCACCAATGGCACTGGCAGGCAAGGCTCGCAGTTCATTCAACGCACTGAGCAATGCCTGTGAACTGGGTTGCTGGTGGTTGATGTTGGCCGTGGCAACATGTCCCACCAGTGTCCGTTCGGCCGACTCACCGGCAGCCACCGCTGCGCCCATCAGCAACGCCAGCGGATAACACCGGCGCCCCGGATCACTGGGCGTGTGCATCAGCAAATCCTGCGACAGCTGCCGGGCCGAGGTCGCGCCGGCCTCGAAGAATATCTCGCGCACCTGCGCACTGCGCTGGAGAATCCGCGAGCGGAACTCGCCTTGCGCCGTGTGATTGATCTGCCCGATACGTTCGCCCCATTGGCGCAAGGTCAAGGGTTCAAACAGTGCCTGAACCTTGAGTTCGCGGGCTGTCAGGACGTCATGCGCTTGTCCACGCGCCAGCCCGGCCTCGAAGTCGGGCGACTGCCGCTGGCGCAGGGCTTTTTCAACCGCATCATAGCGAGCGAAAGTACCGTCGCCGTCAGTCTCGACAGCAAGGTCGCGCACGGTTTGCCAGACGCTGGCAAAGCTCGCGTCGTCCAGACTTGTCGCGCCGAAAATCCCCCCGAGCATGACGCGCACCAACGGGCTGAGTTGTTCCAGCGGCAGAGAATCATGGGCGATGCGGCTGAGCAGTTCATTGAGGTTGCTTGAGGATTCGGCGCCCTGGGAAACGGGCAGCTCGCGCACAGGTTGCGCAAGGATCAACTGACGATTTTCAAAGCCGATGGAAAAGGCTTTGGTGAAGCTGATGTCACCGCTGAGTTTGTCCCTCATGGCTCGCACAAAGGGTTCGCCCAGATCATCCATCAATTGTTGCAGGACCGACGTCAGCAGCACCGCTTTACCGCCGACTACGGGCCAGCCTTGTTTAAACGTCAGCGTCTGTTGCGGCTGAAGCAGATCCGCCAGTTGCCCGGTATAGCGTGATTTGAGTTTGCCGGTTTTCCACTTTTCCTGCTCTTTGGCCAGCCATTGCTCGGCGTCATCATTGACGGTCCAACCGGAGATCGCTTCCTCCTCGGTCTGCACGTTGTAACCCTCGGCCAGTCGCAAGCGCTCCTGAACCGTAACCTCGTTGTGCGGCAGGAGGTGAGTCTCGACGTAATTTTTCAGCCCGGTCACCGCTGCACCGGGTCCGGTAAGCGCAATAGTGCCGCGCGATCCGACGCGAATACCATCACGGTAGTAGCTTAAAATCGCCTCGCTCAACTTACCCAGAAAATCCTGCAGCGTGCGCGTCAGTTGCCCCTGCTCGATTTTCTCGTTCATGACGTTTTCTATGACATCGAGCAATCGTTCAGTCTGTGACCAGTCTACCGACGACGCGATGGCCGCCTGCTCAACGGCCTGCAGGCAGTCATAGTTGAAGCGGATCAATTGCATGACCGCGAGCGTCATCTCGCTTTGCGGCTGTGCCAGCAGATAAGCGTTCATCTCTCTGCTGAATTGCGTGCCCATTCGCAGACCGTGTTGCGGGCTGACGACTTCACGCGGTGCGACAAATATATGCTTGACGCCGGGCTTGCTGCGGGCAAAGACCAGCAGTGCCTCGCGATGTGCGGCAGGCAAAGTGTCCGTGTGATCGGCGTAGCGCAGGCGGTCGCGACCGGGCATCAACGTTTCATCATGATTGAGCAAAAGCTGCAACACCCCCAGCCGTTGCTCGTCACTGAACCCGCTGATGTCGACACCGCCCAGTCTGTCAGCCAGCGGCGGCAGATAATCCATGTCGCTGTAACGACCACCCTCGGCATATTCGGCCTGCAAGCGAACAACATCGCTTGCCGCCGCAAAGTTACCGCGCATTGCCACTTCGCGCTGATAGACATCCTCTAGAAAGTGCCCGGCGAACTCCCGTCGAACATCACGCAACTGCAAGTCGCTGCCGGCCATTTGCTGATGGCTTTGCAAGCAGCGTTGACGGAAGGCTTCCAGCGTCGTGCGGTCTTTGCCGTAAGCGC
Source organism: Pseudomonas sp. Irchel 3H7 (assembly GCF_900187605.1). Lineage (GTDB taxonomy): Bacteria > Pseudomonadota > Gammaproteobacteria > Pseudomonadales > Pseudomonadaceae > Aquipseudomonas. Next base: position 286,745 of record NZ_FYEA01000009.1, on the reverse strand, counting down.
GCACCATCAGGTCGATCCGGGCCTGATCAGCTTTCCCTTGCCATTGCGGTTGTTGCAGGTACTCGAACATCTCGCGCTTTAATACACGCGCACGATCTTCGATCATCTTTGCAAGTTCATCGGGGTTGCTCACGGTGTCCCCGCCAGACTCCATTGCAGCAACTCTGGCGCTGTCGGATATAACCCGATTCATTTCGAAAGCCAGTAACGCATCGCTGTCGTACCAGAGATTGAACTGGTAATTCTCGGCAGCCAGCACCTGACGCCAGATGTTCATGTAATCGCGCTGGATATTGCCAACCTCACTGCCACCCACCCAGACGAAGTGCATGACTGCGGGTATCGGACTGGGCACGTCACTGAGCATGTTTACAGTGCCTGCCAAGCGGGCGATGTAAGCGCGCAATTGTTCTTCGACGGTATCGATCAACGCTATTGCGGGCGCTGAGTTACGCTTTGCCAAGCGTTCAAAATTTTCCAGAAAGAGTGTTACAACCTGCAGCTTTTCAGCGAGGCTGGTGGCTAGTCCGGCCTGCTCGTAAAGCGCCACCAACATTGCATATTCGGCAGAAGCGGAAAACGCCTTGAATGCGCGCTTTAACGCGGAGTATTCATCGGCGGAAATAAAATCAAACTCGTCAACATATTGCTCCATGACACCCATCAAACTTCATCCTTTATTCGTTGAGAGAATCCTCGACGAAGTTAGTCTGCCCGCGGGGTAACTTCAAAAAGCACAAAACTCAAATAGTTTCCCAAGAAATATCAAACAACAGACAAGTTGCTTCCGCGCACGATTCGGTAACAAACAGACGCGCGCCCCGTCGTTCGATAAACAAGCGAAGCGGCGCTCCCAACGGATGCAACGCCGTAATTCAAAATTAATCGTCCGGGAATGAATTTCGACTTGATGTCACACCGAGGCAACTTATTTACAACTTGCCTCGGCTCGGCACTCAGGAAAGCGGCTTTTCGCCGTACCAGCGCGGCGTGTAAACCCAATCACCACCGCTGGCACGCGCAAACGTGCAGGTGGTCGAAGAACCAATCAGCACCATGGTGCGCATGTCCACCTGCTCGGGAGTTAATGCGCCAAGTGTCGTGGTGCGCAGGGTCTGTCCCGGACGGCCGATGTCGCGGCCCAACACCACGGGGGTTTCAGCTGAGCGATGCTGCGCGACAATCTCCAGCGCCCGGCCCAATTGCCACGGACGTGCACGGGAGATCGGGTTGTAGAACGCCAAGGCCAGATCCGCTTCAGCAGCCAGATCCAGACGCTTTTCGATGATCGACCACGGCTTGAGGTTGTCCGACAGCGACATCACGCAGAAGTCATGGCCCAGCGGCGCTCCGGCTTGCGCGGCGGTGGCCAGCGAAGCGGAAACGCCCGGAAGGATTTCCAGATCGACGCTGTGCCACGCCGGATCAGCCGATTCGTGCAACGCTTCGAGCACTGCCGCAGCCATGGCGAACACACCCGGGTCGCCCGAGGACACAACGATCACCGAACGCCCCTCGGCGGCCAGTCTGAACGCGTGACGGGCGCGTTGCATTTCTTCGCGGTTATCGGTGCAGTGCTGCACTTGATCGTCGCGAAACGGACCGGCCATGCGTACGTAGGTTTCGTAACCGAGCACATCGGTCGCGCGCGCCAGTTCGGCTTTCACCGCCGGCACCATCAGTTCGGCAGCGCCGGGGCCGAGGCCGATCACCGCGAGACGACCGCGTGGCCGGCCAATGTTCGAAACATCCAACGGCTGCTCGGCAACCGCGATTGCCATGCCGTGGCTGACCACGACTGCAGCCTCAGGCACTGCGGCACGTGCCAGATTTTCGATGTCGCTTTGCGCCGCAACAAAGCGCAGCGGCACTCCCAGCTCAAGCGCCGCTTCACGCAAACGTGGCGAAGCCATTTGCGTCTCGCTGGCCAACAGACAGGCCAGCGACTGCACGGCGATTTGCGCCTGCTGCAATGCGCTGCGAACGGCACACGGCAGGTCCGCAGTTTCCGCGCTCACCGCCACCGCCACACTGCGTGGATAGATCAGTAACTCATTGGCACTTGCTTCACGCTCGGCACTGCCGACATGAATCGAGCGCTGCGCCTGTGGGTCTTCCGGCAGTTGCGCCTGATCCAGCCACGGCGCCGCGCCTTCGATGCGCACGCTGTGGCCGGCCAACAGATCAGAGACAAAACGCTTGCCCAGTTCCAGATCGCCCAGCGCGTAACCACTCGGGGGATTGAGCAGGCACGTACCAAAACGCAACTCGCCGCTGGTGGTGATCGCCGCAGCGACTTGCAGCCCGGCAGCGATGTCCCGCGCCATGACATTCACCCCGCCGAGGCCGCCCAACAGCGGCACCACGGCGCTGCCGTCTTCGGCCACCACGAGCACTGCCGGCTCGGCGCCCTTTTCCAGCAACAGCGGCGCCAGCGTGCGGATGACGATGCCGGCCGCGCACAGGGCAATGATCGGCGTGTCCTGCTGATACAGCGCGCGCAGGGTCGCGCCGAATTCCTGATAGGTGCAATCGGCGCCTTCGACGCGCCCGGCGAGGCCGTGGATCTGCGCCGCCGGATACATCTGCTGAATGCGCCGTGCGGTGGCCAGGCTACCCTGACCGAGAATGACGATGGCTGGCGTGGATTGAGTCATCAGCCTTGCCACCGTTCGCCCGGCACGATGATCAGCGAGAAGTACGGCGACGACATCGGCTCGACCTGATCCATCGGCACGATCTTCTGATTGGCCATGGTTGCGCGCTCGACGTACAGCGCACGCTCGGCCAAGCCGAGTTCTTCCAGCACCTGACGCACCTTGGGGAAGTTGCGCCCCAGCTTCATGATCACCGCCGCGTCGGCATCGGCCAGACGTCGCTTCAGCTCTTCATGGGGCAACACGCCGGAAAGCACCGACAGGCTCTGATTGCGATACACCAGCGGCGCGCCCAGCACCGAAGCGCCGCCGAGCATCGAGCACACGCCCGGCACCACTTGCGCTTCGTAACGGCTGGCGAGGCGATCGTGCAGGTACATGTAGGAGCCGTAGAAGAACGGATCACCTTCACAGATCACCGCGACATCGCGACCGGCATCCAGATGTGCCGCGATGGTTTCGGCAGCCTCATCGTAGAAATCGCTGATGACCTGTTCATACGAGAGCGGAGCCGGCAGCACTTCGGTGGTCACCGGGTACACCAGCGGCAGCAGATTCTGTGCGTCTTGCAGGTGCGCTTCGATGATGCCGAACGCGTTGCCCTTTTTGCCCTTGGCAACGAAGTACGCCACCACCGGCGATTCGCGCAGCAGGCGCAGGGCTTTGACAGTAATCAGTTCCGGATCACCCGGGCCGACGCCCAGACCAATCAAACGTCCTTTGGCCTGCATCATTCGATCTCCGTGGCGAGGGCATTGACGGCGGCGGCGGCCATGGCGCTGCCACCGAGGCGGCCTTGCATGATCACGAACGGTACGCCACGGCTGTCGGCGGCCAGGGCGGCTTTCGATTCGGCAGCGCCGACGAAGCCGACCGGGAAACCAAGAATCAATGCCGGTTTCGGTGCCCCGGCGTCGAGCATCTCCAACAGATAGAAGAGTGCGGTCGGTGCGTTGCCGATCACCACTACGCTGCCTTCCAGGTGCGGACGCCAGAGTTCCAGCGCGGCGGCGGAGCGGGTATTGCCCAACTCGCGAGCCAGCTCCGGCACGCTCTCGTCGCGCAAGGTGCAGATCACTTCGTTATTGGCCGGCAGGCGTGCACGGGTCACGCCTTCGGAGACCATCCGCGCATCGCAGAGGATCGGCGCACCGGCGGCCAGCGCATCGCGCCCGGCCTTACCCGCACCTTCGGAGAATTGCAGGCCGTCGACGGCTTCGACCATGCCGCAGGCGTGGATCACCCGCACCGCGAGTTTTTCCAGATCGGCCGGGATGCGCGCCAGATTGGCCTCGCTGCGAATGATCGCGAAGGAGTTGCGATAAATCTCCTGACCGTCGCGGATGTAATCAAGCATCAAGGGGGCTCCGAGAGCGGGTGGCGAGCAGGGTCGCGACCGCTTCAATAGTAAGGTTGCGTGCGTGCAGCGCGCCGAAACCCGGCAGCGTCGCATCGCGAAAATAGAGGTCGTAATGACCGGGATTGACGGCCAGCAACGTCACCGGGGCACAGTGGGCGGCGGCGCACGAGCGCGGGCAACCACTGAGGTGGATGTTGAGGGCAGCAGGCAGCAACGTCGCCAGAAGGCGGGCGTCCTGCTTGGTGTCGGCCAGGCCTTTGCCGCAGCCATTGGAACCGGTGCAGGCGATCAGCCGTGCAAGCGGTTCGCCAGCGCGGGTCTGCAGGTTCAGTCGCTGAAAACCTTCCAGCACTTGGACCGCATCACCTGCATTGACGTCGGGCAGCAGCAGGCTTTGCCAAGGGGTGAAGCGCAGGCTGCCATTGCCGAACTGGCGGGCCAGTTGCGCCGCCCCGCGCAGCATCACCGGATCAAGACGGCCCAGCGCCGGCACTGCACCGATGTACACCCGCCCCGAGGTATTTTGCGGATGAGCGCCGATGTGCAAATCGTCCGCCACGGCCGCGCGCTGCCAATGGCTGATCGGCTTGATCGGCAAGCGCGTGCTCAGTTGCCCGATAAACGCCGAGAGCGGCAACTCGTCGAGCAAATGGCGCATGCGCGTCTGCTCGGGCCGCGCCAACTCAAGAAACAATTCCAGCACCGCAACCACCAGTGCATGGCCGTGTTCCAGCGCCACTGCGCCGACCGCGCGATCCGTCGGGCAACCGGCCAGACCGAACGCCAACAAGGTTTCACCGTCACACTCGAACGCTGACAACCACAGATCATGGGGATGTTCGAGCATCGCCAGTGCTTCACCGCCATCGAGTTGCACGGCGAACTTGGCGCTCAGCTCGTGGAACCGTGGATGGCTTTGCAAGGTGTCGAGGATCTGCCCGGCGAGGCCTCGAGTGTCGAAATGCATCTGCCGATCAATCCCGGCCGCAGGGCTGAGCATCAGGTTGCGCACATCGTCAGCGGCCGCCGTGCGCGGACCAAGACCGGCGGCAAGCAAGCCTTCGATCAGTGCCGCAGATTGCTGGCCGATCCCACGGATTTGCAGATTGGCGCGGTTGGTCGCCTCGATAGCCCCGCCGAACTGTTCGGCAACGTCGGCCACCGCGTCAGCCTGATCGGCGCTGATCGAACCACCGTTGAGTTTGATCCGACAGATACCGCCGTCCAGTGCCTGGACGATACGCAGCAACCCCGGGCAGGCCGAGGGGCGTAAGGCGGTGGACATCGGGTGTTCGTTCAAGGGGCTGACCGGCTGCGTGGGAAAGGCGCTTCGCGGGCGAAGGCGCGGTATTATGCCTGCTTTGTCCGCTGGCATGAAAAGACTGCCCGTCGGAACGGCGTGTTTAGAGGAATATAGATGTCACCCTGGCTGACGGTAGTGGGAATCGGTGAAGACGGCTTCAAGGGCCTGGGCAAAAACGCCCGGCGTGCCCTGCTGGGCGCCTCGCGGATCGTCGGTGGCCAGCGTCAACTGGATTTGCTGCCGGTGTGTATTCGCGGCGAACGGCAATTGTGGCCCAGCCCGTTTGCCCTCGCGCCGGTGCTGGCGCAGCGTGGCGAAGCGGTCTGCGTGCTGGCCAGTGGTGATCCGATGTTTTACGGCGTCGGTGCCAGCCTCGCCCGCCAGGTGCCGAGCGAAGAGATGCTGATCCTGCCAGCGCCGTCGTCCTGTTCACTGGCTGCTGCTCGTCTCGGCTGGCCGTTGCAGGAGGTGGTGACGCTGTCGCTGCTGGCCCGACCACTGGCGGCACTCAATGCACAACTGTTCAGTGGCGTGCGTCTGTTGTTGCTAAGCAACGACGGCCAGAGTCCGACTGCTGTTGCGCAATTGCTCCGTGAGCGCGGATTTGGTTCGAGTCGCCTGAGCGTGCTTGAGCATCTTGGCGGTGACGCCGAACGGCGCATCGACAGCACCGCCAATGCCTGGAATGCGACGTCGGTGGCCGACCTCAATGTCATCGCTATCGAATGTCTGGCCGACGCCGACGCCCCGCGCCTGTCACGTTTGGCCGGACTGCCGGATTCGGCATTCCAGCACGACGGCCAGTTGACCAAGCGCGACGTACGCGCCATCACCCTCGCCCGTCTCGCCCCGACCCCCGGCGAACTGCTCTGGGATGTCGGCGCCGGCAGCGGTTCGATCGGCATCGAGTGGATGCGCGCGCACCCGAGTTGCCGCGTCTTGGCCATTGAAGCCGACGAAGGTCGCCAGCAATTGATCGAACACAACCGCGATGCGCTGGGTGTGCCCGGTCTGCAATTGATTCGCGGCAAGGCACCGCAGGCGCTGGCCGGACTGGAGCGCCCGGACGCGATTTTCATCGGCGGCGGCGTGACCCGTGAAGGCGTGTTCGAAACCTGCTGGGAACAGCTCAAACCCGGTGGCCGTCTGGTCGCCAACGCGGTGACCCTGCAAAGCGAAGTGGCCCTGATGAACTGGCGCGAACGTTACGGCGGCGAGCTGACGCGTATCCATGTCGCCCAGGCGCAACCGCTCGGCGAATTCGACACTTGGCGGCAGGCATTGCCGATCACCCTGCTCGATCTGGTCAAACCCCTCGATGCGTGACGAAACTGCCGAACAACCCGCGCCCCTGCGCAGCGGCCTGACCACCGGCAGCTGCGCCACCGCCACCAGCCTTGCCGCCGCACGCTTGCTGCTCGGCGGGCTGTCCGCCGATGCAGTGCAGATCGTGTTGCCGAAAGGCAAACAGGTGCAGATGCGCCTGGAGTTCTGTCGTTTGACCGACGACGGCGCCGAGGCCGGGACGATCAAGGATGCCGGTGACGATCCCGACGTGACCCACGGTGCGCTGCTCTACTCGCGGGTGCGGCTGCTGAGTGAGCCGGGAATTCGCTTCAATGCCGGTGCCGGCGTGGGCACCGTGACTCGGCCGGGGCTGGTGCTCGGCGTTGGTGAGCCGGCAATCAACCCGGTGCCGCGCAAGATGATCAGCGATCACCTGAGCCTGCTCGCCGCCGAGACCGGCTACGGCGGCGGCTTCGACGTCACTGTCAATGTCGAGGGCGGCGAAGCGCTGGCGCTGAAAACCATGAACCCACGGCTGGGCATTCTTGGCGGTTTGTCGATCCTCGGCACCAGCGGCATCGTCCGGCCGTTTTCCTGCGCGGCTTACATCGCCTCGATCCATCAGGGCATCGATGTGGCGAAAACCAACGGTTACCTGCACATCGCCGCCTGCACCGGCAACGCCAGCGAAGACACCATGCGTCGGGTCTACAACCTGCCGGAAATCGCCCTGATCGAAATGGGCGACTTCGTCGGCGCGGTGCTCAAGCATGTGCGCAAAGTGCCTGTGGATAAACTCAGCCTGTGCGGCGGCTTCGGCAAGATCAGCAAACTGGCCGCCGGGCACATGGATCTGCACTCGCGGCATTCGAGTATTGATTTGCCGCAACTGGCGGAGTGGGCGGCGGCGATTGGCGCCGATGCGGCGTTGCAGCAAGGCATTCGCGAGGCCAATACCAGTCAGCAGGCATTGGCCATGGCCAGTGCGGCGGGGATCGCCCTCGGTGATGAAGTCTGCCGCCATGCGCTGAATTTCGCCCGCAGCGTGGTGCCCGCGCAGGTGCAGGTCGAGGTGTTTGCGATTGATCGTCAGGGCGGGATCGTCGGGCATGCCGGAGGTTCTGCATGAAGCGGATTTTGCTGCTCGGCGGCGTCACGGAAGCGCTGGCAATTGCTCGCACGCTGGGGGCAGAACATATCTATAGCCTCGCTGGCGTTGGCCGAGTACCGACCGACCTGACCTGTCAGGTGCGCGTCGGTGGCTACGGGGGCGCTGAAGGTCTGGCGCAATTCATTCGTGACGAAGGCATCGACCTGTTGCTCGACGCCACGCATCCCTATGCCGCACAGATCAGCCAGAACGCCGCGACCGCCGCGCGACTGAGCGGCATCCCCTGCTGGGCTTTGCGCCGTCCGGCATGGCAGCCGCAACCCGGTGATGACTGGCGCGAAGTCAGCGACTGGGCCGAGTTGATCGCGACCCTCAAGCCGTTTCGCCGACCGCTGTTCACCCTCGGCCGAGAACCGCTGCAGCACCTCAATGAAATCCCTCAGGACCAGTTCTGGACTCTGCGCGCCCTCGACGTTTACCCGGGCAATGAACGCTGCGAAGTGATCGGTGCGCGTGGGCCGTTTCTGCTTGGGGATGAGCGCGCACTGTTCGAGCGGCGGCAGATCGATGTGTTGATCAGCAAGAACAGCGGCAGCACCGCCACCGAGCCGAAGCTGGAAGTGGCGCGCGAGCGTGGGGTGCCGGTGATTGTGTTGAAGCGACCGGGGTTGCCAGAGGTTGATCGGGAATTTCGATCAGCGTCTGAAGTCCTTGAAGCCCTGACGACGTCAGACTTTTCCTGACTTCGAATTTATTTGCGAATTTACCTGCAATTTTTGAGGACGCAGCCGACTGTTTTTCACTACATCCTCACCCCAATACTTCGGTTCCTTTAATCCCGACAAGCAGACAGCCAAGAAAAGCGGCTTGCCAGCTTGTATCCCAAGGAATACGATCCCGACATGATCGCTTTTGAACGATCCCGCATATTTTCCGAATGGCTCGACTCCTTGAAAGACATCAAAGGGAAAGGCCGAATCATCTCCAGAATTAAAACAGCCGAAAATGGCAACTTCGGTGATTGCGGGTTCGTCGGTGACACTGTTTATGAAATGCGTGTTCATTACGGCCCCGGTTACAGGATGTACTTCACACGCAAAGGCGAAGTGATTTATCTACTGCTGATCGGGGCGACAAATCGACACAAAAGAGAGATATCAAACGCGCCGTGCAAATGGCTCATAACATCGGAAATGAGGAGTAAATCATGACCGAAGAATTCGCCCGTTTTGACGCCGCCGAGTACCTCAAGACTCCCGAGGACATGGCGGCATATCTGGACGCCTGTTTTGACGACGATGAAGGCGATGGCGTTCTGATTCGTGCAGCACTCAATGACATCGCCCGAGCTCAAGGCATGACACAAGTGGCGCGGGATGCAGGTTTGGGCCGCGAAAGTCTTTATAAAGCGTTGAGTAGCACTGGCAATCCCGAATTCGCAACTATCATGAAAGTCATGAAGGCTCTGGGTTTACGATTGCATGCCGTAACACTGTGAACGCGCTGCGACACCAGACCGCACGACGCTTTTTTACTTATCGGCCCTGATCAGGCTAAATAGCCGCGCCTGATCGCCCACCCAATGGATCTGCCCCATGAACCGACACCGGCTAGCAATTGCCTGGATCGCCTGCTTTGCAGTGCTGTTCAACATGCTCGCCATGCCGATGACGGGAGCGATGGCGCAGGCGGCCAATTCACCGGCCGAACAGTTGCTCTGGAGCAGTTTCTGCACCGGCAGCGGGACCAAGATGGTGGCGATCAACATCGGCGCCACCGATCAAAAGGCCCCGACCAACGACAGCCATTCGAACATGCAGCATTGCTGGTGCTGCTCGGGCTCGGCGCCGTTGGTGGCGTTGCCGGGGCATTCGCCGCAGCTTTACTTCGCCCGTTATGAAAGCAATCGCAGTGTGGCGCCCGCCTCGTTGCAAACACCCACGCCGCGCCAGCAATGGCCGAGTCTCAATCCCCGCGCCTCCCCTCTGGTTTGATTTGTTCGCGCAATTGACCTGCGTTTCAAATCGTTCTGGAGAACTGCCATGTTGAACAAACTCATCGTCGTCGCTGCGCTGCTGTTGCCGGCGTGCTTTGCTCATGCCCACGAATACAAGGTGGGCGAACTTGAGATCGCCCATCCGTGGTCGCAAGAGTTGCCGCCAAATGCGCCGACCGTTGCTGCCTATTTCATCATTCACAACGCCGGCAAGACGGACGATCGCCTGCTCAGCGTCGACTCGCCCATCGCCCCGGAAGCGCAACTGCACGAACACGTCATGCAGGGCGATCTGATGAAGATGCAGCAGGTGCCGAGCGTGGCCATTCCGGCCGGCGGCAACGTGACATTCGCGCCGATGGCCTATCACGTGATGCTGCTCAACCCGACCGATCGCAGCCTGCTCAGCGACGGCAAGCGCTTCCCGCTGACGATGCATTTCGAGAAGGCCGGTGACGTCACCGTCGACGTCTCGGTGCAGAAGAAACCGCCGGAAACCACGCAGGCCCACGCGCACGCCCAGTAAGCCTTCCGGCAGACTCCGCCCATGCGCCCGCTGAGCGCCAGGCCCTCCCGGCAACGCCGTCAGACTCAACACCTGACTCGCGGCAGCTGGATCGCCCTGTTCGCCATGTTGATGATCTTCATCGGCCCACTGATTTCTCAGTCGATGCCGATGGATCAACACGCCTCGACATCGATGCCGATGAGCATGGACATGTCGATGGACATGCCGGGCATGGATCACAGCGGCCATGATGCAAAGCCCAACGCCGAACACTGCCCACCGCAATCCTCGCACCACGTGTTGTGGGAAAAGTGCGGTTATTGCAGCCTGCTGTTCAATTGCCCGGCACTGACCGGCGGCGGTGATTTCGTCGCCTTCAACATCCCGCCGCTGAACACCTTCACCCCACCCTCCCCACGCCTGGGCCACGCCCGGCAGACCTTCTTCCCCGGCGCCCGCAGCCGCGCCCCGCCCGTCGCAGCGTAAACACCGCACCTCTGATTGCACACGGTGGAGAAGACAGCTTCAGGTTGCCGGCCGTGTCGTTTACGACTGTTTGATGGAAATTGTCATGTCCAGGTTTACTGCTGTTCCACGCTTGGGTTCTGCCCCGGCGTCCTTCGCTCTGAACGAATCGCGGGTTCGTTTCAGGCACGCTACCGCCGTCCTTTGCGGCGTTCTGCTGTCCCCGCTGGTGCTGGCCGATGATCACGCCGCGCACAACGAAGAACTCAGCCCGACGGTGATTACCGCAATCGCCCCGAGCTCGCCGCTGACCATCGTCACCAATCCAAAAGATCCACGCCAACCAGTGCCGGCCAGTGACGGCGGCGATTATCTGAAAACCATTCCGGGCTTCGCACTGGTACGCAATGGCGGCACCAACGGCGATCCGGTGCTGCGCGGCATGTTCGGCTCACGCCTGAACATTCTCACCAACGGCAGCATGATGCTCGGTGCCTGCCCGGGCCGGATGGACGCACCGACCTCGTATATCTCGCCAGAAACCTACGACAAACTCACCGTGATCAAAGGCCCGCAAACTGTGCTGTGGGGGCCGGGCGCCTCGGCCGGCACCGTGCTGTTCGACCGTGAGCCGGAGAGTTTTGGCGAACTCGGCACGCGGGTGAATGCGAGCATTCTGGCCGGCTCCCACGGACGTTTTGACAAGGTTGTCGATGCCGCTGCCGGTGGCCCGTTGGGCTACGTGCGAGTAATCGGCAACACCGCGCATTCCGACGACTACCGCGACGGCAACAACGACATCGTCGCCTCGCGCTACGACAAGTGGAACGGCGACGTCGCCATCGGCTGGACCCCGGACGCCGACACCCTGATCGAACTCACCGCCGGCAAGGGCGATGGCGAAGCGCGCTACGCCGGACGCGGCATGGACGGTTCGCAGTTCCTGCGCGAGAGCCTCGGTTTGCGTTTCGAAAAATCCAATATCACCGACGTGCTGGAGAAACTCGAAGCGCAGGTCTACTACAACTACGCTGACCACGTTATGGACAACTACACCCTGCGCACCCCGTCCGGCACCGGCATGATGGCGGGGCCGATGGCGTCCAATGTCGACCGCCGCACCCTCGGCGCGCGGATCAAAGCGACCTGGCGCTGGGCTGATATTCAGTTGATCACCGGCCTCGACGCGCAGACCAACGAGCACCGCCAGCGCAGCGGCATGGGCATCGACACCTACAAGGATCAGCCGTACAGCAAGGACGCCGATTTCCATAACTACGGCGTGTTCAGCGAAATGACCTGGTACGCCGCCGACCGTGATCGCCTGATCACTGGCGCCCGCGTCGACCGTGCTTCGGCCAAGGATTACCGGCAAACCACCGGTTCGGGAATGATGACTCGCCCGAACCCGACCGCCGACGACACCCGTGCCGATACCCTGCCGAGCGGTTTCGTCCGTTACGAGCATGACCTCGCCGACAGCCCGACCACGCTCTATGCAGGCCTCGGCCACGCGCAACGCTTCCCGGATTACTGGGAGCTGTTTTCGCCCAAGTCCGGCCCGGCGGGATCGGTCAACGCGTTCGATTCGATCAAACCGGAGAAGACCACCCAGTTCGACTTCGGCGTGAACTACAAGCGCGCCGACCTCGAAGCCTGGGCCTCGGGTTACATCGGTGTAGTCCGCGATTACATCCTCTTCGACTACTCCCCGGGAATGATGGGCATGAACACCTCGCGCGCCGAGAACATCGACGCGCGAATCATGGGCGGTGAACTCGGTGCCGCGTACAAACTCACCGATAACTGGAAAGCCGATGCGACCCTGGCCTACGCCTGGGGCAAGAACAGCAGCGACGGCACGGCCCTGCCGCAAATGCCGCCACTGGATGCACGCTTCGGTCTGACCTATAGCGAAGACAACTGGAGCGCCGGCGCACTGTGGAGGGTGGTTGCCGCGCAGAACCGTATCGACCAGAACAAGGGCAACGTGGTCGGCAAGGATTACGACAAGAGTTCGGGCTTCGGCGTGTTCTCACTCAACGGTGCCTATCGGATCAACAAGAACTGGAAGGTCAGCAGCGGCGTCGACAACCTGTTCGGCAAAGCTTACGCCGAACACCTGAACCTGGCGGGCAACGCCGGGTTCGGCTACCCGGCCAATGACCCGCAAGCGATCAATGAGCCGGGGCGCACGCTCTGGACCAAGGTCGACATGAGTTTCTAACAAGAAAAGTCAAAAGATCGCAGCCCGCATGTACCCCTGTAGGAGCTGCCGAAGGCTGCGATCTCTTGATCTAGAAAAATTCGCCCAGCGGAGCACACGTGATGAAACAGCCCAAACCGAATTTCTACAACCTGGCCTGGCGTTGGCATTTTTACGCCGGTCTCTTCGTCGCCCCCTTCATGGTGATGCTGGCCCTGACCGGCATCATTTACCTGTTCAAACCGCAACTCGATTCGCTGATGTACAGCAGCCTGCTCAACGTCCCCGCAGGGCATCACACTGTCCCGGCCGATGACCTGCTGCAACGAGTGAAAAGTGCCTATCCGCAAGGCCAGGTCACCCAGTACCTGCCGCCAGTGAACGCCGAACGCAGCGCACAGTTTGTGGTGAAAAACGCCGGCCAGGAACTCAACATCTTCGTCGATCCGTACCACGGCGACATCCTTGGCGAACAGGATGCCAAGCAAAACCTGCAGGCCATTGCCCGGGCGATCCACGGCGAATTGATGATCGGCACCGTCGGTGACCGCCTTATCGAAATGGCCGCCGGTTGGGGCGTGGTGCTGGTGGTGTCCGGCCTGTTCCTGTGGTGGCCGCGCGGTCAGGCCGCGGGGATTCTGTGGCCGCGGTTGAACAGTCGCGGTCGCGTGTTGTGGCGTGACCTGCACGCGGTCACCGGGTTCTGGGGCGCGACCTTGCTGCTGGTGATGTTGCTCAGTGGCATGACCTGGACCGGCTTCTGGGGCAAGCAATACGCGCAGGTGTGGAACGTGTTCCCGGCGGCGATGTGGGACAACGTGCCGACCTCCGACGTCGAGGCGCGAACCCTTAACAGCGCCACCCGCCAGACCGTGCCTTGGGCGATGGAAAACACGCCGATGCCGATGTCCGGCGATCACGCCGAACACATGAACCACGGCGCCACCAACGCTGGCCCCGCAGCACCCGCCATCAGCCTGCAAGACGTGCAAAACATCGCCACCCAGCGCAAAGTCGAGCCGGGCTACAGCATCACCCTGCCGACCACTGCCACCGGCGTGTTCACCATCGCTGTGTTCGCCGATGACCCGCGCAACGATGCGACCCTGCATGTCGATCAATACACCGGCAAAGTGCTCGCCGATGTGCGTTTCGAGCAGTACGGCAGCGTCGCCCGCGCCACGGAAATCGGCGTGATGCTTCACGAAGGCAAAATGTTCGGCACCTTCAACCAGATCGTCGTGCTGCTGATCTGCCTGATGATTCTGCTCAGCGCCGTCAGCGGTGTAGTGATCTGGTGGAAGCGTCGGCCGCAAGGCAAATTGGGTGTGCCGCCGCTGCGTCATGATTTGCCGAAGTGGAAAACCGGGGTGGTGATCATGTTGGCGCTGGCGGTGGTGTTTCCGCTGGTGGGGGCTTCGCTGGTGGTGGTGTGGTTGCTGGATCGATTGCTGCTGGCGCGGATGAACCGACCAACCGGGTCTGCCTCGACTTCTTCCTGAACCCGCACTCGATCTTCTTCAACGCCAATCCCGTGCAGGGTCGCCTGCACGGGATTTTTTTGCGCCCCAATCTGGCGCGGCGGCCTGCACCAACGCGCCATGGACGTTCCTTCGTGGTGCATGCGCCATGCAGTCAACCGCTCTAACACGACATTTTCTTGCCAAAACCCGACCGGGCACAGCCCTTGCAAAACACCCTTCAGTCGTCCGCATCTGCCAACCAAAAAAAACTTCAAACGTTCATGGAGATCGCACAATGAAGCGTCGCAGTTTGATCAAGGCTTTCACACTCACGGCATCCATTGCCGCGATGGGCATGACCTGGACTGTCCAGGCCGCCGAGACCATCAAGGTCGGGATTCTGCATTCGTTGTCCGGCACCATGGCGATCTCCGAAACGTCGCTCAAAGACATGGCGCTGATGACCATCGACGAGATCAACGCCAAGGGCGGTGTGAACGGCAAGATGCTCGAACCGGTGGTGGTTGACCCGGCATCGAACTGGCCGCTGTTCGCCGAAAAAGGCCGGCAGCTGCTGACTCAGGACAAGGTCGCCGTGGTGTTCGGCTGCTGGACCTCGGTGTCGCGCAAATCGGTATTGCCGGTGTTCGAAGAGCTCAATGGCCTGTTGTTCTATCCGGTGCAATACGAAGGCGAAGAGATGTCGCCGAACGTCTTCTACACCGGCGCCGCGCCTAACCAGCAGGCGATCCCGGCGGTTGAATACCTGATGAGTGAAGAAGGCGGCAGCGCCAAGCGCTACTTCCTGCTCGGTACCGACTACGTCTACCCGCGCACCACCAACAAGATCCTGCGCTCGTTCCTGCATTCCAAAGGCGTCGCCGACAAAGACATCGAAGAGGTCTACACGCCGTTTGGTCACAGCGACTATCAAACCATCGTCGCCAACATCAAAAAATTCTCCGCCGGTGGCAAGACTGCGGTCATCTCGACCGTCAACGGCGACTCCAACGTGCCGTTCTATAAAGAGCTGGCCAACCAGGGTCTGAAGGCCACCGACGTACCGGTTGTAGCGTTCTCGGTCGGCGAAGAAGAACTGCGCGGCATCGACACCAAACCGCTGGTGGGCAACCTCGCGGCGTGGAACTACTTCGAGTCGGTGGAGAACCCGCAGAACAAGAAATTCGTCGCTGACTGGAAGGCCTACGCGAAGAAACACAACCTGCCGGGCGCCGACAAAGCCGTGACCAACGACCCGATGGAGGCTACTTACGTCGGCATCCACATGTGGGCGCAAGCAGTTGAAAAAGCCAAATCCACTGACGTCGACAAAGTCCGCGAAGCCCTTGCCGGCCAGACTTTCGCGGCGCCGTCGGGCTACACCTTGACCATGGACAAGACCAATCACCACCTGCACAAACCGGTGATGATCGGCGAGATTCAGGCTGATGGTCAGTTCAACGTGGTGTGGCAGACCGAAGGGCCGATCCGTGCGCAACCGTGGAGCCCGTTCATTCAGGGCAACGACAAGAAGCCGGATTATGCGGTGAAGAGCAACTGAGGCGGATTCAGTTTTTGAGGCGGGCTTTAGATTCCCCCCCCCTCACCCCAGCCCTCTCCCTCAGGGAGAGGGGGAAAGGGAGCCGATCTTCATGCCTTTCAAAGCCTGAGTTCGGCTCGAATTCGCAGGTCGCAGCACATCGTTCAAACACCTCGGTCAGTCCCCTCAATTTCAAGAGGGAGAGGGGGAAAGGGAGCCGATCTTCATGCTTTTCAAAGCCTGAGTTCGACTCGAATTCGCAGGTCGCAGCACATCGTCCAGACACCTCGGTCAGTCCCCTCTCCCTCTGGGAGAGGGTTAGGGTGAGGGGGCGGTTGAACAGGACACCACTAATGCCCACTGCCATACACCGCTTTCTCATAGCCATCGCACTATTGCTGCCAATGCTGGCCCATGCCGGCGACGCCGAAGACTTCGTCGCGGCCAATCCTGTGCAGCAAGCCAAACTGCTGGAAACCTGGGCCGCGCAGCCCGACCCGGCGCGTATCGAATTGCTCAACGCCCTGCAACAAGGCGAGCTGACGATCGACGGCCAACCGAAAACCCTGCGCCTGAACAATCGCCTGCGGGGTCTGATCGACACCGCCATGGCCAGCCATCAATTGCTCGCCGCCGACGCCAAAATCCGTCTGACTGCCGCGCAGCAATTGCAGAAAAGCGCGAAACCCGCGCAGCTGAAATTCCTCGACCAGCAACTCGCTGGCGAAAAAGATGAAAGCGTCCATGCCGCCCTGAGCCTGGCGCTGGCCAATCTGCAACTGGTCGACACTGATCCGGCCGTACGACTCGCGGCGGTGCGATTGCTTGGCGAAACCGGCGATCCACTGGCGCGCACGCGCCTCGAAGGTTTGCTCGAACCCGGCGTCGAAGCCGATGCCGGCGTACGCACGGCGGCCGAAACCAGCCTCGCCCAAGTCAAACGCAAACTGCTGATCGGCGAGATCCTCGGCCAGGCGTTCAGCGGCATGTCGCTCGGTTCGATTCTGCTGTTGGCAGCGCTCGGTCTGGCAATCACCTTCGGCCTGCTCGGCGTGATCAACATGGCCCACGGCGAGATGCTGATGCTCGGCGCCTACTCGACGTATGTGGTGCAGTTGATGTTCCAGCGCTACGCACCGCAAGCGATTGAGTTTTATCCGTTGATCGCGCTGCCGGTGGCGTTCTTTGTCACGGCGGCGATCGGCATGGCGCTAGAGCGCACGGTGATTCGCCACCTCTACGGCCGCCCACTGGAAACCTTGCTCGCCACCTGGGGCATCAGCCTGATGCTGATTCAACTGGTGCGCCTGTTGTTCGGCGCGCAGAACGTTGAAGTGGCCAACCCGGCGTGGCTGTCCGGCGGGATTCAGGTTTTGCCAAATCTGGTGCTGCCGTACAACCGCATCGTGATCATCGCCTTCGCACTGTTCGTCGTCGTACTGACTTGGTTGCTGCTGAATAAAACCCGCCTCGGCCTCAACGTCCGTGCCGTTACCCAGAACCGCAACATGGCCGCCTGCTGCGGCGTGCCGACCGGTCGTGTCGACATGCTCGCCTTCGGCCTCGGCTCGGGCATCGCCGGCCTCGGCGGCGTAGCGCTGAGTCAGATCGGCAACGTCGGCCCGGACCTCGGCCAAAGCTACATCATCGATTCATTTCTGGTGGTGGTGCTCGGCGGTGTTGGCCAGTTGGCCGGCAGCGTGCTCGCAGCCTTCGGCCTGGGTATCGCCAACAAGATTCTCGAACCGCAGATCGGTGCGGTGCTCGGCAAGATCCTGATCCTCGCGCTGATCATTCTGTTTATCCAGAAACGTCCGCAAGGCCTCTTCGCACTGAAAGGACGGGTGATCGACTGATGAACCAGCCTCTGTTAGTCACGGCCACGCAAAAGGCCGGGCCGAAAATCACCCTCGCGATTGGCGCGGTAATCCTCGCTCTGCTGATCGCCCTGCCGCTGCTGTCGTTATTGTCGCCCGAGAATGCGCTGCACATCTCGGCGTACACGCTGACGCTGGTTGGCAAAATCCTCTGCTACGCCATCGTCGCCCTGGCGCTGGATCTGGTCTGGGGTTACGCCGGTTTGCTGTCGCTGGGTCACGGCCTGTTCTTCGCTCTCGGCGGTTATGCGATGGGCATGTACCTGATGCGTCAGGCCGCCGGCGATGGTCTGCCGGCGTTCATGACCTTCCTGTCGTGGAGCGAACTGCCGTGGTACTGGACCGGCACCAGCAGTTTTATCTGGGCGATGTGTCTGGTGGTGTTGGCGCCGGGCTTGCTGGCGCTGGTCTTCGGTTTCTTCGCTTTCCGTTCGCGGATCAAAGGCGTGTATTTCTCGATCATGACCCAGGCCCTGACCTTTGCCGGCATGCTTCTGTTTTTCCGCAACGAGACCGGGTTTGGCGGCAACAACGGCTTCACCAATTTCCGCACGATTCTCGGTTTCGGCATCACCGAACCGGGCACCCGCGCGGTGCTGTTTCTGGCGACGGTGTTGTTGCTGGTGGCGAGCCTGTTCATCGGCTGGCGCTTGGCGCAGAGCAAGTTCGGCCGCGTGCTGACTGCGCTGCGCGATGCGGAAAACCGCTTGATGTTCTGCGGCTACGACCCGCGCGGTTTCAAGCTGTTCGTGTGGGTGTTGAGTGCGGTGTTGTGTGGCCTGGCCGGGGCGTTGTACGTGCCGCAAGTGGGCATCATCAACCCGAGCGAAATGTCGCCAACCAACTCCATCGAAGCAGCGGTATGGGTTGCCCTTGGCGGTCGCGGCACGCTGATCGGCCCGCTGCTCGGCGCCGGTGTGGTCAACGGCATGAAGAGCTGGTTCACCGTGGCCTTCCCGGAATACTGGCTGTTTTTTCTCGGCGCGCTGTTCATCGTCGTGACGCTGTACCTGCCCAAAGGCGTGATCGGTCTGCTGAAGAAACGAGGTGAACAATGAGAGTCACGGCGAGCGCTGAATTCATGCTGGAACCGGCCTTCTTTCCCGTCGAACCGAACAAGGACGCCGGCACCAGCCGCGACTCGATCGGCCTCGGCCAGCGCGTCGGCCCGGGCCTCGACACCCGTCACGGCACGATCCTCACACTGGAAGACATCAGCGTCAGCTTCGATGGATTTCGTGCGCTGAACAATCTCAACCTGTACATCGGCGTCGGCGAATTGCGCTGCATCATCGGCCCTAACGGCGCGGGTAAAACCACGCTGATGGACGTGATCACCGGCAAGACTCGGCCGAGTCACGGCAAAGCCTGGTTCGGCGAAACGCTGGATCTGACTCAAATGAGTGAAGTGCAAATCGCTCAGGCCGGCATCGGCCGCAAGTTTCAGAAGCCGACGGTGTTCGAGGCGCTGAGCGTGTTTGAAAACCTGGAACTGGCGCAGAAAACCGACAAGTCGGTGTGGGCCAGTTTGCGTGCGCGCTTGAGTGGAGAGCAGAAGGATCGCATCAGCGAAGTGCTGGAGACGATTCGCCTCACCACCTCGGTCAATCGTCAGGCGGGGTTGCTCTCCCACGGTCAGAAGCAGTTTCTCGAGATCGGCATGTTGCTGATGCAGGACCCGCAATTGCTCCTGCTCGATGAGCCGGTGGCGGGCATGACTGATGCAGAAACCGAATTCACCGCTGAATTGTTCAAGAGCCTGGCGGGCAAGCATTCGTTGATGGTGGTGGAGCATGACATGGGCTTTGTCGGCTCGATTGCCGACCACGTGACCGTGCTGCACCAGGGCAGCGTGCTGGCCGAAGGCTCACTTGAGCAAGTGCAGGAAAACGAGCGCGTGATCGAGGTTTACCTCGGCCGCTGAAACTGAAAACACCCATCAAAACTGTGGGAGCTGGCTTGCCAGCGATGAGGCCGGCACATCCAGCATTAATGCCGACTGATCCACCGCTATCGCTGGCAAGCCAGCTCCCACAGGGTTCTGTGTGCAACGGAAGGAATTTGAACATGCTGCAAGTCGACAAGCTGCACCAGTACTACGGTGGTAGTCATATCCTCCGTGGCCTCTCGTTCGATGTGAAGGTCGGTGAGGTCACCTGCCTGCTCGGCCGTAACGGCGTCGGCAAAACCACCCTGCTCAAATGCCTGATGGGCCTGTTGCCGGCCAAGGAAGGCGCAGTCAATTGGGAAGGCAAACCGATCACCACGTTCAAGCCACACCAACGGGTTCACGCCGGTATCGCTTACGTGCCGCAAGGCCGGGAGATCTTCGGCCGCCTGACCGTGGAAGAGAATCTGCTGATGGGTCTGTCGCGTTTTCCCGGCAGTGAAGCCAAGGAAGTCCCAAGTTTCATCTACGAATTGTTCCCGGTGCTGCTACAAATGAAGCAGCGTCGCGGCGGCGACCTCTCCGGTGGTCAGCAACAGCAGTTGGCGATTGGTCGCGCATTGGCCAGCCGCCCGCGCTTGCTGATCCTCGACGAGCCTACCGAAGGCATTCAACCTTCGGTGATCAAGGAGATCGGCGCGGTAATCAAGAAACTCGCGGCGCGCGGTGATATGGCGATTTTGCTGGTCGAGCAGTTCTACGATTTCGCCGCGGAACTGGCCGATCAGTATCTGGTGATGTCCCGGGGCGAGATCGTCCAGCAGGGGCGCGGTGAAAATATGGAGGCCGAGGGTGTACGCGGGCTGGTAACGATCTAGTACAACGAATTAATCTGTAGCTTCCTAACGATAATTACACACCATGAATTCGACTGTTGCACCTGCCCTGTTTACCCCGAGCTGGCACGCCGCGCTGGAACTCGCTTATGCCCGTTTCGGCGACTGCACGCGCCCGGTCATGCGCCGACACCTCGGGCCGCTGCGGGTGCAAAAGCACCTGTACGCCGAAGGCCCTGAAGTCTGTCAGCACATCATCGTCCACCCGCCGGGCGGGATTGCCGGCGGTGATCGGCTGGACATCAGCGCGCGCGTCGAAGCCGACGCCTGGGCGCAGATCACCAGCCCCGGTGCCGCCAAGTGGTATCGCGCGGGTGGGCCGGCGTATCAAAAACTGGATTTGAAAGTGGCAGCCGGCGGGACGCTGGAATGGTTGCCGCAGGAGACCATCGTCTATAGCGCCGCGCAGGCTGAGCTGAGCACTTCGATTGAACTTGAGGGTGATGCACGGCTGTTTTACTGGGACGTGGTGGCGCTGGGTCGCCCGGCCAGTGGCGAACGTTTTGACCACGGGCATTTTCAGGCGCACCTGGATATTCGCCGCGATGGCCGATTGCTCTGGCACGAGCGCCAGCGCATTGTCGGTGATGACGGTTTGCTTGATTCGCCGATCGGGATGGATGGCAATCCGGTGTTTGCGACGTTGTTGGTGACCGGTGAGATTGAGGCTGAGTTGCTGGAGCGCTGCCGCTCGCTGGATCACCAGGTTCGCGGGGATTTGACGCAATTGCCGGGACTTTTGGTTGCCCGTTGTCTGGCCAGTGAAGCGTTGCTCGCACGGGCCTGGCTCATCGAGTTATGGCGCTTGCTGCGTCCGGTGCTTCTGGATCGCGAGGCGGTGTCACCGAGAATATGGAACACCTGAAAGCAACCCTCACCCCCCGCCCTCTCCCGGAGGGAGAGGGAGCCCGACCGAGTCGTTTGAAATGAATTTAACTGACTGAACGAATACCGCTGACTGAACCGGCCATTGAAAACAACCGAGATCAGTCCCCTCTCCTTCGCAAGAGGGAGCCTGACCGAGTCGCTTGAAATGAATTTAACTGACTGAACGAATACCGCTGACTGAACCGGCCATTGAAAACAACCGAGATCAGTCCCCTCTCCTTCGGGAGAGGGCTAGGGTGAGGGGCTGCTCCAACTGGCACCCCACACCGGCAAGAACCTCACAAATCTGCCCTGATGGAACCCCACAATGGACCTGACCCCACGCGAAAAAGACAAGCTGCTGATCTTCACCGCCGGCCTCGTCGCCGAGCGGCGTCTGGCCCGCGGCGTGAAACTCAATTACCCGGAAGCCATGGCCTACATCTCCGCCGCTCTGCTTGAAGGCGCGCGTGACGGCCAGACCGTGGCCGAGCTGATGCACTACGGCACCACCCTGCTCAGCCGTGAACAAGTGATGGAAGGCATCCCGGAAATGATCCCGGAGATCCAGGTCGAAGCGACGTTCCCCGACGGCACCAAACTGGTCACCGTCCACCAACCGATCGTCTGAGGCAGCGCCATGACTTACACCATTCGCGATGCCGTCCACGCCGACCTGCCGGCGATCCGCGACATCTACAACGATGCCGTGCTCAACACCACGGCGATCTGGAATGAACAGGCCGTCGACCTCGGCAACCGCCAGGCGTGGTTCAGCGCGCGTCAGGCCCAGGCCTATCCGATTCTGGTAATCATCGACGGTGACAACAGCGTACTCGGCTACGCTTCATTCGGTGACTGGCGGCCTTTCGACGGCTTTCGCCACACCGTCGAACATTCGGTTTATGTGCGCAGCGATCAACGCGGCAACGGCCTCGGCCCGCAATTGATGGCAGCGCTGATCGAGCGCGCCAGAACCTGCGACAAACACGTGATGGTCGCCGCCATCGAAAGCGGCAACGCCGCCTCGATTCGCCTGCACGAGCGCGCCGGTTTCAGCATCACCGGGCAGATGCCGCAGGTCGGCACCAAGTTCGGCCGCTGGCTCGACCTGACCTTCATGCAACTGACCCTCAACCCTGGCGCGGAGCCGCCTGACGCCAACAAGGAGTGACACCGATGAACGCCGCCCAACTGCGCCGCGTCAATGCTGAAAGTTTTGCCCACTACCGTCAGGGCCTGATTGATCTGCTGCTTGATGCGGTCGGTTACGGCGCCAGTGTCGGCTTCATGGCCGACCTCGATGCGGCTCAGGCGCGCGCCTATTTCGATGAGGTGCAGGACAACGTCAACAAAGGCAGCGTGCTGCTCTGGGTGGTGGTCAAGGACGAGCAAGTGCTGGCCAGTGTGCAGTTGGGCCTGTGTCAGAAGGCTAACGGTCTCAACCGCGCCGAGGTGCAAAAACTGCTGGTGCGCGAACACGCACGGCGGCGCGGCCTCGGCCAGCAATTGATGAGTGCGCTGGAACTCGAAGCGCCCAAACACAAGCGCGGCATGCTCTACCTCGACACCGAGGCCGGCTCGCCCGCCGAAGATTTCTACAAGGCGTTGGGTTACACCCGCGCGGGCCAGATTCCCGATTACGCCTGCGACCCGCACGGTACCTATCGACCGACCGCCCTCTATTACAAGATTCTGCAAGGAGCCCAGTGATGATTCCTGGCGAGTACCAGATCCAGCCCGGCGACATCGAGCTCAACGTCGGTCGCCGCACCGTCAGCCTGAAAGTCGCCAACAGCGGCGACCGGCCGATCCAGGTCGGTTCGCACTATCACTTTTTTGAAACTAACGACGCGCTGACCTTTGATCGTGCAGCGAGCCGTGGCATGCGCCTGAATATTCCGGCGGGGACGGCGGTGCGCTTCGAGCCGGGGCAAAGTCGTGAGGTTGAGCTTGTGGATTATGCCGGGCATCGCCGGGTGTTCGGGTTTGCCGGGCGGGTCATGGGTGATCTCTGATATCGGCGTGCACCGCTGCCCCTCACCCCAGCCCTCTCCCGAGGGAGAGGGAGCTGATCACCGATAGCCGCCCCACCGTGAACAGTCCCCTCTGCGGAGCCGATCACCGATAGCCGACCCACCGCGAACAGTCCCCTCTCCCTCTGGGAGAGGGCTAGGGTGAAGGTCGATGGCTCACCACTATTTTCCTGAAGGACGCTGCATGAAAATCTCCAGACAAGCCTACGCCGACATGTTCGGCCCCACCGTCGGCGACAAGGTGCGCCTGGCCGACACCGAGCTGTGGATCGAAGTCGAACAAGACTTCACCACCTATGGCGAAGAAGTGAAGTTCGGTGGCGGCAAAGTCATCCGCGACGGCCAGGGCCAAAGCCAACTGCTCGCGGCCGAAGTCGTCGACACGCTGATCACCAACGCGCTGATCATCGACCACTGGGGCATCGTCAAAGCCGACGTCGGCCTCAAGGACGGGCGCATCGCCGCGATCGGCAAGGCCGGCAACCCCGACGTGCAGCCGAACGTGACCATCGCCATCGGCGCCGGCACCGAAGTGATCGCCGGCGAAGGCATGATCCTCACCGCCGGCGGCATCGACACGCACATCCACTTCATCTGCCCGCAGCAGATCGAAGAAGCGCTGATGAGCGGCGTCACCACCATGATCGGCGGCGGCACCGGACCTGCCACCGGCACCAACGCCACCACCTGCACCTCCGGGCCTTGGCACCTGGCCCGCATGCTCCAGGCCGCCGACGCCTTCCCGATGAACATCGGCCTCACCGGCAAAGGCAACGCCAGCCTGCCGGAGCCGTTGATCGAGCAGGTCAAGGCCGGCGCCATCGGCTTGAAATTGCACGAAGACTGGGGCACCACCCCGGCGAGCATCGACAACTGCCTGAACGTCGCCGACCAGTTCGATGTGCAGGTAGCGATCCACACCGACACCCTCAACGAATCCGGTTTCGTCGAAACCACCCTCGGCGCGTTCAAGGGCCGCACCATTCACACCTATCACACCGAAGGTGCCGGTGGCGGTCACGCACCGGACATCATCAAGGCCTGCGGCTTCCCTAACGTATTGCCGAGCTCGACCAACCCGACCCGGCCGTTCACCCGCAACACCATCGACGAACACCTCGACATGCTGATGGTCTGCCACCACCTCGACCCGAGCATTGCCGAAGACGTCGCGTTCGCCGAAAGCCGCATCCGCCGCGAAACGATTGCCGCCGAAGACATTCTTCACGACCTCGGCGCATTCTCGATGATCAGCTCCGACAGCCAGGCCATGGGCCGCGTCGGCGAAGTCATCACGCGCACCTGGCAGACCGCCGACAAGATGAAAAAACAGCGCGGCCCACTGCCGCAGGACGGCGCAGGCAACGACAACTTCCGCGCCAAACGCTACATCGCCAAATACACGATCAACCCGGCGATCACCCATGGCATCAGCCATGAAGTCGGCTCGATCGAAGTCGGCAAGTGGGCCGATCTGGTGCTGTGGCGCCCGGCGTTTTTCGGTGTAAAACCGACGCTGATCCTCAAGGGCGGCGCGATTGCCGCGAGCCTGATGGGTGATGCCAACGCCTCGATTCCGACACCGCAACCGGTGCACTACCGCCCGATGTTCGCCAGCTACGGCGGCTCGCTGCATGCCACCAGCCTGACCTTTATCAGTCAGGCTGCGCAGGAAGCCGGGCTGCCGGAAGCGTTGGGTTTGAAGAAAAAGATTGGCGTAGTGAAGGGCTGCCGTGACGTGCAGAAAACCGATCTGATTCACAACGACTATCTGCCGAACATCGATGTTGATCCGCAGACCTATCAGGTCAAGGCTGACGGGGTGTTGCTGTGGTGTGAGCCGGCGGAGACGCTGCCGATGGCGCAGCGGTATTTCCTGTTCTAACCAAAAAAAGGCCCTTCGGGGCCTTTTCAATGTTGAGTCAGAAACTCCGCGTTATCGTTCATCGCTGGCAAGCCAGCTCCCACAGGTTCTGCGCCGATCCGAGATCTACATTCCAACGCAAAACCCTGTGGGAGCTGGCTTGCCAGCGATAAGGCCAGCTCAGCCAGAACAAGATTTTCAGTCTGACTACTCCACCACCAACCGCCCCAAGCGCTGCCGCAACATACGGTTCTCGGCACGCAACTCACGCACCTCCTCCAGCAGATCCAGCGCCAGCGCAACCCCTTCCCACTCCAGCTCCAGATCACGGCGCAACTTCGCCGCACGTTTGGCCAACGCCAATTCGTAATCGGTGAAGCGCCACTCCCGGGGCTGCGCGCCCTGAGGTTCGAGGATGCCGTGCTCGACGATTTCGATCACGTAGACGTCCGACAAATCGGCCGCCTCACAGAATTCTGCCAGGTCCAGTTGAACGATCAGGGGGCTGCTCATGATGGGCTACTCCGTCGTCGAATTCAGAAGTTCTCGCGCGGGTTGAACGCGGCTTTCTTCGCCAGTTCCTGCCACAGCGCCTTGACCTCGTCGTCCGAGGTTTTCGGCATCACGGCTTTGAGCTGGACGAACAGGTAACCGCGCTCGCCTGCCTTGTTTTTCAGGCCATGACCCTTGGCGCGCATGCGCTGGCCGTTCTGGCTGCCGGCCGGAACCTTGAGGTTGATCTTGCCGGTCAGGGTCGGCACCGCCACTTCAGCCCCCAGCGCCAGTTCCCACGGTGCCAGCGGCAAGGTGATGATCAGGTTTTCGCCTTCAACATCGAATTTCGGGTGTGGCGCAAAACGAATGGTCAGATACAGGTCGCCATTCGCCCCGCCACCGACGCCCGGTGCGCCCTGGCCTTTGAGGCGGATGCGTTCGCCGTCGGTCACGCCCGCCGGAATTTTCACGTTCAGGCTCTTGCTGGTATTGCTGACGTGCTGGCCGTTGGCGTTGTATTGCGGCACCTGGAAGGTGACTTTCTTCGATTCGTTAGCGAGCGTCTCCTCGAGGAAGATCGGCAGTTCCATTTCCACGTCTTGCCCTCGGCGCCCAGCACTGCGTTGTTGCCGACCTTCGCCGCCACCGAAACCGGGGCCGCGATTGCCGAAGATCGAACTGAAGAAGTCCGAGAAGTCGCCGGTGTCAGCACCGCCGCCGCCAAAGCCGCCACGGCTCTGCCAGCCCGGTGGCCCCTGGAACGGTTGACCGTGCTGGCCATAGCGGCGCAGCTCGTCGTATTCAGCACGTTTGTCGGCGCTTTTCAGCGCTTCATAAGCTTCCGAGGCGTCTTTGAATTTGGCCTCGGCGTCTTTTTCCTTGCTGACATCGGGGTGGTATTTGCGCGCCAGCTTGCGATAGGCAGCCTTGATTGCCTTGTCGTCTGCTGTCGGCTCCACGCCAAGTATCTTGTAATAGTCTTTGAAGTCCATCGAAGGAATCACCATCCGTTATCGATTTCGCGCCGATGCCAGCATGCGCCGATTCGCGCGTGCCGGGTTGACCGATCTCAAGGTTGTGACCGGGTGGCGCAGCAGAAGTTTATCGGCAGTGGACGGCGGTTCTTGCGACCGCCGGTGGTTCTGCCGGCCCATGCCAGCAAGTTTGGGGCAAAGCTTGAGGTTTCAAGGCAGTTTAGTCGTGAAATAGCAGATGACCGGCCTTCGATTCTGGCGCGCACTGACATACACTGCGCGGCCGTTTTTTTGACCGGAACCGAAAGACATGAAAGACGCCTCTCCAGCCCGTGCCTGCGGCATCGACTTCGGCACGTCCAACTCCACCGTCGGCTGGCTGCGCCCCGGCATGGAAACGATGATCGCGCTGGAAGACGACAAGATCACCCTGCCGTCGGTGGTCTTCTTCAACATCGAGGAACGCCGCCCGGTTTACGGCCGTCTGGCGCTGCACGAGTACCTGGAAGGCTACGAAGGCCGGCTGATGCGCTCGCTGAAAAGCCTGCTCGGTTCCAAGCTGATCAAGCACGACACCAGCGTGCTCGGCACGGCGATGCCGTTCAAGGACCTGCTCGGCCTGTTCATCGGCCAGTTGAAGAGCCGTGCGGAAACCGCCGCTGGTCGGGAATTCGAGCAGGTGGTGCTCGGGCGTCCGGTGTTCTTCGTCGATGACGATCCGCTGGCTGACCAGGAAGCGGAAGACACCCTGGTCGAAGTGGCGCGCAAGATCGGCTTCAAGGACGTGTCGTTCCAGTACGAACCGATCGCCGCCGCCTTCGACTACGAGTCGACCATCGAAAAAGAAGAGCTGGTGCTGATCGTCGACATCGGCGGTGGTACCTCCGACTTCTCGCTGGTGCGCCTGTCGCCCGAGCGTCGTGGCCTCGATAACCGTCACGATGACATCCTCGCCACCGGTGGTGTGCACATCGGCGGGACCGATTTCGACAAACAGCTGAGCCTGCAAGGTCTGATGCCGCTGTTCGGCTACGGCAGCCGCATGAAGAGCGGCGCCTACATGCCGACCAGCCACCACATGAACCTGGCGACCTGGCACACCATCAACTCGGTGTACTCGCAAAAATCCAGCCTGGCGCTGGGCAGCATGCGCTACGACATCGAAGACACTGGCGGCATCGATCGCCTGTTCAAGTTGATCGAACAACGCGCCGGGCACTGGCTGGCGATGGAAGTCGAAGAAACCAAGATCCAGCTGACCCACACCGACAGCCGCCACGTGCCGCTGGACCGGATCGAAGCAGGCTTGAGTGTTGAGCTGACCCGTGCGCTGTTTGAATCGGCGATTGATGCGCTGCTGGAGCGGGTGCGCGGCAGTGTTACGCAGCTGTTGAACGATGCCTGTGTGGCGGTCGATCAGGTCGATACGGTGTTCTTCACCGGTGGTTCGAGCGGGATTCCGGCGCTGCGCAACAGCGTCTCGGCGATGTTGCCGAATGCGCGGCATGTTGAAGGGAATATCTTTGGCAGCATTGGTAGCGGTCTGGCGATTGAAGCGATGAAACGCTACGGCGCCATGAACTGATGATCGTTCCCACGCTCTGCGTGGGAATGATCATGGAGTGGTTAGACCATCCCGCCCAGCTTCAACTCACTCTTCAGGTACGCATAATAAATCGGCCCCGCCACCACCCCCGGCAGGCCGAACGCGGCCTCGAACACCAGCATCGCCAACAGCAACTCCCACGACTTGGCACTGATCTGCCCGCCAACGATGCGCGCGTTGAGAAAGTACTCGAGCTTGTGGATAAAAATCAGATAGCCCAGCGCGGCAATCGCCACCCAGATCGACAGTGACAGGCCGACGATGGTGATCAGCGTGTTCGACATCAGGTTGCCGATCACCGGCAACAGGCCGAGCAGGAAGGTCAGCACGATCAGGGTTTTGGTCAGTGGCAACTTGATGCCGAACATCGGCAGGATCACCGCGAGGAAGATCCCGGTGAAGAAAGTGTTGAGCAGGGAAATCTTGATCTGCGCGAAGACAATGTTGCGGAAGGCCTGCACCAGCAAGTGCAAGCGATCAAACAGGGCCGCAGCCAGCGGTTTGCGCTTGGTCACGTCGGGGATGCGCTGCAAGGCAATGATCGCGCCGAGCACCATGCCGATCAGCAGCGTGACGAACATGTGTGCGGCGTCTTTGCCGACCAGTTGCAGGTCAGACAGGTGCTTGCTCATCCACTCGCCAATCGCCACGCGAAACTCGGCAGCACTGGCCGGTAGATAGGCGTCGATGAACGGCGGCAATTGCCCGCGCGCGCGGTCGACCACACCCATGAATTTGTCGAGGGAAGCGCCGGGGTTTTCCGCTTCATGCAGGAGAAAACTGATCGCGCCGGCGAAGATCAACGCCAGCACACTCACCACCAAAGTGCCGAGCAACGCCACCGCCAGCCAACGCGCGCGGCGGCCTTCGATCAGCCGTTGCAGTTGCGGGGTGAGCATGTTGACCAGTTCAAATACCAATAGCCCGGCCAGCAGACTCGGCAACAAGCGCAACGGTAGCACCAGCAGCAAACCGCCGAAAATGATGATGCAACTGACCCAGAACACTACATGACGCTCAGAAAACGTTGGCATACAGCCTCAAAACGAACGGCGTAAAAGGATTGGCAGTCTGCCAGCGTTCCCGGGGGAGCACTAGGTATATGCGGTGTTTCGGGTTTTGCTGCACGGCTTGAGATCCAGCCCTCACCCTAGCCCTCTCCCGGAGGGAGAGGGAACCGATCGAGGAGTGGCGAAGAAATCCGGTGACCTGCCAGTGCTGTATTGAATCCAGAATCGGCCGGATAGTTCAGGTCGATGGATATCTGAAAACACCGCGGTCAGTCCCCTCTCCCTCTGGGAGAGGGTTAGGGTGAGGGCGCACCCCACAGAACCAGGTTATTTTTTCTTCAGGCAATCACTCATGAACGTCTTGCGCGCATCGCCGGTCAGGGCTTTGGTTTTCGCGTCGGCGTTGCAGGTTTTCATTTTTTCCTGCTGCGGGGTCAGGGCCTTGGCATCGTTGGCCGCTGGCGTTGCCTTGAGGCAGGTGCTCATGAAGGTTTTGCGCTCATCGCCTTTCAGACTCTTGGCGGTCGCATCGGCATTGCAGGTGGTCATTTTGTTCTGTTGCGCCGTGGCGGCGAAACCTTGGGAACACAGGAGCAAACCAATCATCAACAACGGCACACGCAACATCTTCATGGAGTTTTCTCCTTGTCGCCGCTCCGATGGGGGCGGCCTCTGCTGGAGTGTAGCCAAATCTTGTTACACCTTCCTGCCTTCCAGATGGCTACGGCGATACTGCTCCGGCGTGCAACCGGCCTGCCGCGCGAACATGGCGATAAATGCCGAGCCGCTGCTGTAACCAAGATCGAAGGCGATTTCCTGTACGCTGCGCGACGTCTCCAGCGCCTCGATTGCCGCGAGATAACGCAGACGCTGGCGCCACTCGCCGAAACTCATCCCCAACTCCCGAACGAATTGCCGGGCCAGCGTGCGCTCACTGACGTGCACTTGCAGCGCCCAATGCGCCAGCGGCTGATTGTTGCCCGGTTCGGCCTGCAAGGTTTCGAGGATCGCCAGCAAACCCGGGCTGCTCGCGTAGGGCAGATAACACTCATGCACTGGGGCCTGTTGCAGTTGATCGACCAACACCTGCGCCAGACGCTGATCGGCATCCCGTTCGGGAATCTTCACGTCGCGGGCGGCGAAGTCTTTGAGAATCGCCTTGAGAATGTCACTGATCGCCAGGGTACAGGCGCGCTTCGGCAACTCGGTACAAACCTCGGGATCAAGGCACACCGCACGATAGTTGACCGGTTGATGGCTGTAGAAACTGTGCTCGACCTGCGGCGGTACCCACACCGCGTACTGTGGCGGTGACATGAAGCGGCTGCCGTCGACGTCCATGTGCAGCACGCCATGAGCGGCGTACTCCAGCGTGCCCCACGGATGGCGATGCGGCGCGGCGTATTCATGGGCATTGAAGTCGGCGTAGCGGAAGTACACCGCCGATGGCAGTTCGCTGAAATCCAGCAGATCGATGTGTTTGCTGTTCATGCTGTCCGGTTTCAGAGGCAGGTTGTCCGGTTCGAAGTATAGGCCTGCATCCAGACAAGGGATAATCGCCCTTCATCAACGTAATGGTTTCAACTCATGCAATACGCGTTTCCGCTGCTGGCGATTTTTATCTGGGCCGGCAATACCGTGATCAACAAACTCGCGGTCGGGGCAATCTTCCCCGCCGAGATCGGTTTCTATCGCTGGCTCCTCGCCGGTTTGCTGTTCACCCCGTTCATGCTCAAAGCGGTGATCGCGCACTGGCCGCAGATCCGCCCGAACCTGGGCAAGATTTTCATCCTCGGCGTACTCGGCATGGCGGTGTATCAAAGCCTCGCCTACTTCGCCGCAACCCTGACCACCGCCACCAACATGGGCATCATCCTGTCGCTGATGCCGTTGATGTCGCTGGCCATGGCAATCATCAGTCTCGGTCAGCGCCTGACGGCGGGGGCACTGGTCGGTGCGGTGTTGTCGTTTGCCGGTGTGCTGGTGGTGGTGTCCTCCGGCAGCCTCGGCGCGTTGCTGCAGCACGGCGTGAACATGGGCGATGCGATGATGTTGATCGCCACCCTGGCCTATGCGATCTACAGCACTTTGCTGAAAAAATGGCAGCTGCGCCTGCCGCCGCTGGTGTTGCTGTATCTGCAGGTGCTGGTGGCGATTGTCGTGTTGTTTCCGCTATACGCAGCTTCGCCGAAGACCGGGCTGACTCTGCAGAACATTCCGCTCGTGCTGTATGCGTGCCTGCTGGCGTCGATGCTCGCGCCGCTGGCGTGGATGCAGGCTGTGCAGCGTCTGGGGCCGAGCCGCACGACGTTGTTCTTTAACCTGCTGCCATTGATTACCGCGCTGATTGCGGCGGTGGTGTTGAAGGAGCAGTTGGCGATGTATCACTTGGTGGGCGGGTTGTTGACGCTGGGCGGGGTGATTCTTTCCGAGCGCTGGACCACCGTGTTGGGCCGCCGAGTCAGCGTTGCCTGATGGAAAAGATCGCAGCCTGCGGCAGCGCCTACATGAGTTCGGGGCGTTCACAAAATCTGTGTTCGACACTGAACCCGTAGGAGCTGCCGCAGGCTGCGATCTTTTGATCCTAAAGGCCTGCAGCCTTCAGCCGCGCCGCATGCTCGACAAACAGTCGCACCGGATCTGCACCCTTGCCGACCAGCCCCAGCGACTGATTGACGATATCGAAGTGGTCCAGCGGATAGTCATCACCAATCACCGTGCCCAGATGCGAGCTATACCGCCCGACCATCCCATCGCACTGCCCCGGTTCACGCACAAACGTTTTCGCAAACAACCGGCAACTTCGATTCGTCCCGTCAAACAGATTGCCGCCACGATCCGTCTTGCCCGGCTGCAATGTCCCCGACCACGAGTAATAGCGCACACCGTTGACCTCTTCCGGCCCGTGCCCGCCCCACGTTTCCGGCAAGCCCTGTGGATAACGCTGGTTGAACAGCGCCACGCCCTCAGTGGTCAGCGATTGATGCGAGGCGTGAATATCCACCGGCAGTTTCGGCCCGTGGTAACCGGTTTCCATTAGCGCCATCAGCCAGCCGACAAAACGCAGCAATGCCTCAAGCACACGACCCTTGGCGCTGTCCGCCGGGTAATGTTTTTGCAGATAGTCGGCCAGTTCCGAACCATGATTCGGTCCGGCGACCGACGTCACCGAGGCCACCAGATCCGGCCGCTTCGCCGCCGCATAGCGCGCCGTCAATGAGCCCTGACTGTGGCCGAACAGGTTGACCTTTTGCGCCCCGGCTTCGCGCAAGACCTCATCGATGCGCGCCAGCAACTGCTCGCCGCGCACCTCTGTGGAGTTGAGCGGCGACACCTGCACCGCAATCACCGTCGCACCACCCCGGCGCAGTGCCTTGACGATGCCGTACCAGTACGGATAGAGCACCAGCCGGATAAACCCGAGCATTCCGGGCACCAACACCAATGGATAACGCGTCGACATGGCAAACATCCTTGTGGTCGGTGAGTGGATGCCAGACGTGCAAAACGCCCGCCAAGCATCCTCCCTGATCATGACAACTCAACGACCAGCCTACTTCAGGCCCACCACCCCCGCCACAATCAGCCCTACCGAAACCAGTTTGACCAGCGTCAGGCTCTCACCCAACAGGGCAAAGCCGAGGAACACCGTGCCCAGCGAACCAATCGCGGTCCAGATCGGGTAGGCGATGCTCACCGGCAACTCACGCATCGCCAGGGTCAGGAAGTAGATCCCGCCGAGCGCCGCAATCACCGTGATCAACGAGGGCCACAGCCGGGTGAAGCCCTCGGCGTACTTCATGCCCATGGCGAAGGTCACTTCAAACCCGGCGGCGATCAGCAAGAACAGCCAGGCCACCTAGAACTCCCGGGCAAGGCTGAGCAAACGCTGCTCCGCCTCGGCCACCGATACCGCGAAAGTGCGTTCGGCGGACTCTTCGCCCTCGGCCGCGACCACGCTGACGTCATTGATGCCGATGAAACCCAGCGCCGTGCGCAACCATGGATCGGCGTGGTTCAAGGCTTCCAGTTCACCACCCGGACCGAAGCCGAAGCCACCGCGACTGGTGACGATCAAGGCTTTCTTGCCCTGCAACAAAGGCGTGTACTGGGCGACGCCATTGTCCAGCGTGTGATCGAAGGTCAGCCCCAGGCGCACGATCTGATCGACCCAGGCCTTGAGGCCGCTGGGCACGCTGAAGTTGTACATCGGTGTGGAAATCAGCAGCAGGTCGTGCTCGAACAACTCGCCGACCAATTGATCGCTCAGGGCCAGATCGGCCTGCATCGACAGTGGGCGTGCTTCAGGCTGTGGATAAAACGCGGCGGCGACAAAGGCTTCGTTGACCGCCGGAATCAGTGCCCGCCCGACCTCGCGGCGAGTCACTTGCGCCTGCGGATGACGCACCTGCCAGGCACTGAGAAAATGTTCCGCCAGACGCCGCGAATGGGAACGGTCGCCACGTGGGCTGGCATGGATCGCAAGAATTTTGCTCATCTGAAACTCCTTGAGGCTAGACTTGAGTTGGCGTGTCGTTGCAGATTGCAGGTGTCACCCCTAAGCCTCAAATGATCAAAAGTCAGTCTGGATGAGTTTATTTCATCCATGGAGTTTTCAATGTTCGCCTCGCTGCCTCTCACCGCCCTGCGCGCTTTTGAATCGGCGTCACGGCTGCTCAGTTTCAAGGCTGCCGCCGAAGAACTGTCGGTCACGCCCACGGCGATTTCTCACCAGATCCGGTCGCTGGAAGACTGGCTCGGCCTCGCGTTGTTCGAACGCCTGCCACGCCAGGTGCGCCTGACCGAGGGCGGCGAGCGCCTGTTTCGCAGCCTGCACGGCGCATTGCTGGAAGTGGCGCAGAGCGTCGATACCCTGCGCCCGCAGCGCAACGCCAGCACGCTGACGCTATCGACCACCGCCGCGTTTGCCGCGCTGTGGCTGGTGCCGCGCCTCGGACGCTTTTATGCGCAGCATCCGAACATCAACGTGCGCCTCGACACCCACTGCGAAGTCATCGATCTGCATCAGGACGCCAGCGTCGATCTGGTGTTGCGCTACAGCCTCGACGACTACCCGAACCTGTACGGTCTGTGCCTGTTCGATGAATCGTTCGGCGTTTATGGCTCGCCCGAGCAAGTGGCGCTGGCCGCGCGGCGTACGCCAACGTTGATCAGCGTGCGCTGGCACAACTCGAAACTGTATGCCCATGGCTGGGAAGCGTGGTGCGCCAAGGCCGAGGAAAACTGGCTGAACCAGCAACCGGCGATCCGCGAATACGATGAAGAACATTACGCCCTGCAAGCGGCGATCGCCGGGCAAGGGCTGGTGCTGGCGAGCAATATTCTGGTGTCGGAGAGCGTCGCCAGCGGTTTGCTGGTGCCGTACAAGGGCGAGGTTCAGGTCGATGGCGCCGGTTACAGCGCGTTGTGTGTGCCGGGGCGTGAGCGGCATCCGCCGGTGCGGGCGTTTTTTGCCTGGTTGCGCGACGAAGCGCAGCGCTCGGGACTGGTGCCAAGGTCGCAGCAAATCGGGTAAAACTTTTTGCAACGCTCATGACTCACAGCTTAGGTAGCGACCGCGTCCGCAGAACGTGGCGACAATCGGATTAGCCTCCAGGAGATCGAAATGAGCGACGACCTGCATCTGTCAGATGTTCAAACCTTGCGCGACCGTGCGCGCCAACACGTCGAGAATGGCGCCGTCACCGAGGGCTACAGCGCCGACCGTGAAGAGGTGCTGCGCTTGCTCAATGAATCGCTGGCCACTGAACTGGTCTGCGTGCTGCGCTACAAGCGCCACTATTTCATGGCCAATGGCGTGAAAGCCCATGTGGCCGCCGAAGAGTTTCTCGAGCACGCCACCCAGGAAGCCGAGCACGCCGACCGTCTGGCCGAGCGCATCGTGCAATTAGGCGGCGAGCCTGAGTTCAACCCCGACCTGCTGTCGAAAATGTCCCACGCGCAATATGTGGCCGGCAACACCCTCAAAGAGATGGTCTACGAAGACCTCGTTGCCGAGCGGATCGCCATCGACAGCTATCGCGAGATCATTCAGTACATCGGCGAGAAAGACCCGACTACGCGGCGTATCTTCGAAGATATTCTGGCGCAGGAAGAAGAACATGCCGATGACATGGCTGACATCCTGAACGACCTCTAAACCCTATCGCGAGCAGGCTCACTCCTACATGTGGAATGCGTTCCCATGTAGGAGTGAGCCTGCTCGCGATGGCGTCTTTCATAACGCTGAAGATTACTTGGTAGGTTTTACGGTGACAGGCGCCTTGCCCGCCTTCATCTGCTCCAGCAACGGCGCACACTGATTCGGCTCACCGCCACTCGGCGCCACCAGCGCCAACAGCCCCGCCGCCGGTGCGGCAATCACGCCCAACGCAACCATCCCCGCTCCACGCAACATCAGCGGCACGGCCTTCACGCCGGCATCCGGCTTGATGAACTTGCCCCGCACATACAGCGGCGAACGCAGGGAGATCAAACGCCAGCCCTTGGATTCCGGCGTTACCGTCAGATCCAGTTGCTCGGTGGCCATGTTCGCCGTGCCGTCGATATAGATGATCGCGTTCTCGGTATCGAAGACAAACAACTGCGTGGTCGCCAGACCGGTCTTGATGTCAAAGTCGGCGGCTGCGCAGTTGATCTTCACTTCCTTGTCGCCAAAGATCTTGCCGACCACATAGTTGCCGACGTTGAGCCCGGCCAGTTCCATCAGCTCGCGACTGATCGCGCCGTCGTTGATCAACATCTTCAATTTGCCGTTGGCGCCGCCCAGCAGCTTGGCCACCGAGTTGCCGCGACCAGTGATATCGGCGTCGCCATTCAGCTCACCAAAACTGGTCTTCATCGGTTCGAAAGTCGGGAACAGCTCTTTGAGTTTGAACCTGCGCGCAGTCAGCTTCGCCCGGCCTTCCAATGGTTCGGTGCGGCCATTGAGGCGAATCTGTGCATCGAGATTACCGCCAGCGACACCGAAGCGCAGCGGCTCCAGGCTGAGCTCACCGTCATTGAGCTTAAGGTGGGTATAGAGGTCGTTGAACGGCAGTTTCTCGCTGTGGACGATGCGCTTGCCGGTGAACTCGACGTCGGCGTCCATCGCGCGCCAGCGATCAGTCTTGAACTCTTCCACCGGCAGCACTTTATCGGCTGGCTGTTTGCTCTCGCCACCGCGGGCCTTTTGCTTGTCATTGGAGTCGGCGCCGATCAGCGGTGCGAGGTCAGCGAACAACAGTTGATTGGAGAGCAACGCGCCGCTGAGTTTTGGTCGCGGCTGGCTGGCGACGTAGGTCAGGTCGCCATGAATATCACTGCTGCCGATCTTGCCGTTGAACTGCTCATAGGTAAATTTCGCCCCGGCCTCGTCATGCAGCTTGGCGATCAAATGGCCGTCGGTGGCGTACGGTGGGGTGTCCGGCAGGGTCACGCCGGTCAGCGGATAGAGATTGCCGAGGCTGGCGCCGGCCAGTTTCAGGCGCAGATCGAGGGCGCCGAGATTGAGCGGATCGGTCAGCGTGCCAGCCAGTTCGATGCTGGTGTCGCCGATCTTCGCCTGGGCCTGCAGCGGGAATGGCTTGCGCGCATCCTGCAAGGCGAGCAACCCGCCGATCTTGCCTTGGCCGGTGAGGTTCTGCCCGTGGTATTGGCCTTTGACCTTCAAGGCAAACGCATAATCCTGCGGCGCACCGCCATTGTCCTGCGCGGTTTTCGCCGCCTTGGCACCAACGATGTCGCTGTACGGGATCGGCTTGCCCAGCGGATCGATCAGCACATCGAGATTGGTCTTGAGTGTCTGATCGTCGAGGGTGACGTGCCCCTTGTCGAACCCGATCGCGCCGATGTCGACCACCCAGTTCGACGGTTCAGCGTTCGGATCTTTCGGGTCGAACTTGAACGTCCAGTTGGCGCGGCCATCGGCCAGACGCTGCAACTGGGCATTGGGCTCGGTCAGGTCGATGCGCGGAATCACCACCCGTTGCGCCAACAGCGCCAGCGGCGAGATACGCAGCTCAACGCGCTTGAGCGTGACCATCTGCGGTTGCTTCGACCAGTCCGGGTTGCCCAGGCTCAAGTCCTCGGCGACCACGTGCGGCCACGGCACCCACGCGCGCCAGCCACCCTCGTCCGGCTCGCGCTGCCAGATCACCGCGAGATTGCCGTTGATGGCAAACGGTCGGTGCAGTTCTTCCGAGACTTTGGCGTTGAGCGGCGGTTTGATCCGGTTCCAGTCGAAGAACACGATGACCAATACCAGCACGGCCAGTAGCAGCACGAGGATGGCGAAGGTCCAGCTGAAGATTTTTCCAGTGCGCGTCATGCACAAAGCTCCTGATCACGACCGCACGCAAAGACTGCAGCGCACGGCTGAAACGGCGGGCCAAAGCGGCCCTCATGAAATCTACGACTGGCAAACCAGCCGCAGGTTTAATCGAAAGGCCGATTACTGCGCAAAAAGTCGCGCGAAATCTGACCAATCAGTCGAACAGTGTTACCGCGACCGCACTTTTGCGAGGCGCGAGTGAGTCGGAAATACCCACCTCGGTGCAAAACCGTCGGCCGGAAAGCCGCGATCTAGAGCCTCCCGGCAGAACAATCAATTCTGTTGATTATTACCATTGCGTTTATGAACTTTTATATCGACTTATCGAGAGTAGCATTGCCCTCGTACCCACTTTATCGCCCTCCCAAGGAGCAACCCATCATGAAACGCCAATTACTGCTCAGCCTTACCCTGTCGATGCTAGCCAGCACTGCTTTCGCCCTGCCCGCTGCCGACCAAGCGACTCCGCAAGTTAAATCCAGCCACTCGGTATTCAGCCAAACCGTAGCAGCTGATGGTTCGGACCGTACTCCACAAGGCCAGACCCTGGCTGAAGGCGGCCGCGATCGCCTGGAAGAGAAAGGTCTGGTTCAAGACGGCTACGACAAGACTCCTCAAGGTCAAACTCTGGCGTCTGACGGTAGCGACCGCACTCCACAAGGCCAGACCCTGGCGTCTGACGGTAGCGACCGCACTCCACAAGGCCAGACCCTGGCTTCTGACGGCGGCGACCGCACCCCACAAGGCCAGACCCTGGCTTCCGATGGCGGCGATCGCACTCCACAAGGCCAGACCCTTGCCGAAGGTGGTGGTGACCGTGTGATCGAACGCAACAGCGCTTTGAGCTAAGCCCATGGCGGCCTCGAAAAAAAGCCCAATCCACGGATTGGGCTTTTGACTTTTCCGGCCCGATAAAATCTTCCGCTGCATGCCCTCCCGTTCGACGCCGACAAAGCCGATTTGCTAGAGTGCGGCGCTTGTCCTGCCAAAGAACACACCCTGCGATGCTGCCCCGCGCCGAACAGAAACAACAGACCCGCAACGCCTTGATGGACGCTGCCCGCCACCTGATGGAAAGCGGCCGAGGATTCGGCAGCCTGAGCCTGCGCGAAGTGACGAAAACCGCCGGGATTGTGCCCACCGGTTTCTACCGGCATTTTGCCGATATGGACGAGTTAGGCCTGGTGCTGGTCAGCGAAGTCGGCCAGACCTTCCGCGAAACCATTCGCTTGGTGCGCCACAACGAATTCGTCATGGGCGGCATTATCGACGCCTCGGTGCGGATTTTCCTCGACGTGGTCAGCGCCAATCGCTCGCAATTTCTGTTTCTTGCGCGCGAGCAGTACGGCGGTTCGCTGCCGGTGCGCCAGGCGATCGGGCGCTTGCGCGAGAACATCAGTTCCGACCTCGCGGCCGACCTGACGATGATGCCCAAACTGCAGCATCTGGATGCCGCCGGTTTGAGCGTGATGGCTGACCTGATCGTCAAATCGGTGTTCGCTACCCTCCCCGACATCATCGACCCGCCCGCCGAAGCCTTGCCGGAGCATCTGACGCCGCAGGCGAAGATTACCCAGCAACTGCGCTTTATCTTTATCGGCCTCAAGCACTGGCAAGGGCTAGGCAGTACCGAGTAACAACCTCTTCCTTACTGATACATCCGGTCCCCTGTAGGCCTTCGCCTGCTCGCGATAGCGGTTTAACAGCTACATATTTGCTGACTGACACTGCGCTATCGCGAGCAGGCTCACTCCTACAAAGGTGCGGTGTCACAGCCTCCATTTGGTGCATTAAAAAATCTTCACGCACCAAAACCTTTCATATTCCCGCAACATCTTGAAACATCCACTACGCTCCGACAGGGATTTCCTACATCTCGTCCGATTGGCAAGGCCCTTGCTCTAGCCAGAGTATTGTCCATAGCTGGAAGCTTTCCGATGCTGGTGATTCACCGCAGAATCGACCCTCAACCCGTCTGGGCCGCCGAGTTGCACCTGACCTTCGAAGCACGGAGCAAAAGCCGTTTGCGCTGTTTCAGTGCCGAGGGCGAAGACGTCGGGTTGTTTTTGGAGCGCGGTCAGTCGCCGCTGTATGACGGCGAATGCCTACAGGCTGAAGACGGCCGCATCGTCCGCGTCTGCGCCCGTCCCGAACACCTGTTGCATGTCACCTGCGCCAACGCCTTCGAACTGACCCGCGCTGCCTATCACTTGGGTAACCGCCACGTCGCCCTGCAAGTCGGCGATGGCTGGCTGCGTTTGCTCGACGACTACGTGCTCAAAGCCATGCTGGAACAGCTTGGTGCGCAGGTCGAAGCGATCGAAGCGCCATTCCAGCCGGAGCACGGCGCCTATGGCGGCGGCCATCACCATTCACGCCACGGCGACGAAGACTTCAATTACGCGCCGAAACTCCATCAGTTCGGCGTACGCCTGTGAATCCGGCCTGGGCGCTGCTGCGCCTGGCCAGTCCGCAGCTGCCGATTGGCGGCTACAGCTATTCGCAAGGCCTGGAAATGGCGGTGGATAACGGCCGCGTCAACAACCCGGACAGCGCGCGGCGCTGGATCAGCGATCAGTTGCTGCTCAACCTCGCTCGCTTCGAAGCGCCGCTATTGCTCGCGCATTGCCAGGCGGCGGCGGATGAACAGTGGGCTGATTTGCAGATCCTTTGCGAAAGCCATCGCGCCAGTCGCGAGACGCGCGAGTTGCATCTGGAGAGCCGGCAGATGGGCTATTCGTTGCAGCAGTTGCTCAACGGTTTGCCAGAACTCGACGCATCCGCCCGCAGCTTTCTCGATCAATGCACTGAACCGCATCTGGCCCTGTGCTGGGCGCTGGCCGCGCGCGCCTGGGGTATCAACCCGCAGGACGCGCTCGCCGCGTGGTTGT
Organism: Pseudomonas sp. Irchel 3H7; assembly: GCF_900187605.1. Lineage (GTDB taxonomy): Bacteria > Pseudomonadota > Gammaproteobacteria > Pseudomonadales > Pseudomonadaceae > Aquipseudomonas. The sequence goes on along the minus strand of NZ_FYEA01000009.1, from coordinate 246,113 downwards.
GGAGCTGGCTGGAAAACCAGCTCGCCGTATTGATGAAAACCCTGCCGCTGGGTCAGCAAGCCGCGCAACGCCTGACCAGCGAACTGCTGCCGCTGCTGCAACAGGCGCAGCAGGACGCCAGCCGAATCGATCCCGAACACATGGGCAGCGCCGCGTTTGGTCTGTCCCTGGCGTGCATGGCCCACGAGCGCCAGTACAGCCGACTCTTCCGTTCTTAGGAGCAACACTCGATGAACACACAACCTCTGCGCGTCGGCATCGGCGGCCCGGTCGGTTCCGGCAAAACCGCGTTGACCCTGGCCCTGTGCCTGGCCCTGCGCGAGCGCTACAACCTCGCCGTGGTCACCAACGATATCTACACCCGCGAAGACGCCGATTTCCTCGTGCGCAACGAAGCTCTCGCACCGGAGCGGATCATCGGCGTTGAAACCGGCGGCTGCCCGCACACGGCGATCCGCGAAGACGCCTCGATCAACCTTGAAGCGGTCGATCAACTGAACCGGCGTTTTCCGGGGCTGGATCTGATTCTGGTGGAATCCGGCGGCGACAACCTCTCGGCGACTTTCAGCCCGGAGCTGTCCGACCTGACCATCTACGTGATCGACGTCTCGGCCGGCGACAAGCTGCCGCGCAAGGGCGGACCGGGGATCTGCAAATCCGATCTGCTGGTGATCAACAAGATCGACCTCGCGCCGCTGGTGGGCGCCTCGCTGGAGATGATGGACAGCGACACCAAACGCATGCGCAACGGCAAGCCGTTCGTTTTCAGCAACCAGAAAACCGGTCAGGGCCTTGAGCAAATCATCGCCTTCATCGAACGCCAGGGCCTGCTGACCGCAGCCTGATTCACTGCTCAACAAGGAAGCTTATCCATGACACTCAAACGTATTCTTGGCGCTGTGGCGCTGCTGCTGACGCCGGCATTGGCTTTCGCACACCCGGGGCATGGCGACAGTGGCTTGATCGCCGGTATCAGCCACCCGATCGGCGGCCTCGACCATTTGCTGGCGATGGTGGCGGTCGGTTTGTGGGCGGCGCAGCAGCAAGGCGCGGCGCGCTGGGCGCTGCCGTGCACATTTGTCGGCACCATGTTGATTGGCGGCATGCTTGGGTTTGAAGGGCTGGAATTGCCGGCGCTGGAAAGCGGGATTGCCGCGTCGGTGCTGGCGTTGGGTCTGGCGGTGGCGCTGGCGGTGCGTCCGCCGTTGGTCATGGCGGTGGTGGCGACGGCGGTATTTGCGCTGTTCCATGGCGTGGCGCATGGCTTGGAACTGCCGGACATGAGCAGTCCTTGGGCGTATGCGGCGGGTTTTGTGGCCGCGACAGCTGCACTGCATGCGGCGGGTTATGCCGTAGTGCGTTTCCTGCCTAAGGCTGCGGCACCGTTGGTGCGCCTTGCAGGTGCTGCCTCAGCAATAACAGGCGCCTGGCTGCTGGCAGGCTAATCTCCATCGCCTGTACCGGTCTCATCGCTGGCAAGCCAGCTCCCACAAGGATATTTGGTGTTCACACAATTGTGGACTGACCCAATCACCTGTGGGAGCTGGCTTGCCAGCGATGACGGCCGATCAGACACCAAGACTCTAACGGCCGCCGCTCTGCTACCATGTCGCGCAATCGCCCCAGCCGTGACGACGTCCGCCCATGCCCCACGCTTCCCGCTCCACCTCCCTGCCTGAATTGACCGCCCTGTTTGGCGCTGTGCAACAGCACTTCGTCGACGTGATCGTGCCGCTCTGGCAAGGCCCGGGCTGGAACGCCGACATGGCGTTGCCCTATGAGGCGCTGGACGCCGCGCATCAGCCGCTGCCACCGCAGCGCTACCGGGCGATGGCCTGTGCGCGACAGCTGTATCTGTTTTCCAGTCTGATCGGAGTTGTGGATAACGCTGAAGTCCGTGCGGCGGCGCTGTTCCGCTCCTTGCAACGGCACTTTCATGATGCCGATCATGGCGGCTGGTTCTATAGCATCGATGCCCAGGGCAAGCCGCTGGATCAGCGCAAGGATCTCTACACCCACGCGTTTATCCTGTTTGCCTGCGCGCATTACTGGGCAAAGTCCGGCGATCCGCTGGTCGAGTCGACGCTGAACGCGGCCCTGGAAATCATTGGCCGACGCTTCGCCACCGGCGATGGATTGTACGAAGCCTGCCTGGAACGCGACTGGATCACCCTGCAAACCGGTCCGCTGCAAAACCCGTTGATGCATCTGGCCGAAGCATTCCTCGCGACCCTTGCCGTGCGCGAAGATGCCCAGACGCAGAAAGCACTGCTGGAGTTATGCACAGCCATGCACAAGCGGTTCGTCGATCCGCAATATGGCGTGTTGATGGAGAAGCCGCTCGGCGCTGTGGATAACTGGTATGAGCCGGGGCACCAGTTCGAATGGTATTTCCTGCTCGAATCGTCGCCGTTGTTGCGCGGTTCGAAATTGCACGCCGCACTGGATCGAGCGTTTGCGTTCACCGAGCAATACGGTGTGGTGCAGCCATCCGGCGCGGTGCGGGCAATGCTCGATCTGGAAATGGACGGACGCCCGCGAGACTCGACCCAGCGGATCTGGGCGCAGGCGGAATATCTGCGCGCGCTGACCTTGCGTCAGGGCAGTGAAGCGGTGGTGCTGCGCCAGTTGCAGGCGTTGCAGCAGCGATTCCTGCATGCGGGTGGCTGGCATGAGTGTCGGGATGAGTTGGGCGAGGTTAGCCGCAAGGACATGCCTTCGACTACGCCGTATCACTTGGCGACTTGCTATAGCGGCCTGGCTGAATATCTGCGCTGACGGATAAATAGCTATCGCGAGCAGGCTCACTCCTACAGGGAACGCATTCCAAATGTAGGAGTGAGCCTGCTCCGGGCGGCAAACCGACGAATGGCCGTTACGTGGTCTTCAGGCAATCCATTTCTTGTCCCCGGTAAAGCTGATGGTCAACCATCGCGCCGCATCCGGCTTGCCCAGTTTCGCCGAAATCTCCTCGCGCAACGCATCCAGCTGTCCGACATTGCTCAACGCATAATCCGCCGGCAACACCACATGAATCTCGATAAACCGTGCCCGTCCGTGCTTCTGCACGTACGACACGTAATCATCGAAACCATGCTCGGTTTTCGCCGCCTCCATCACCTGCCGGACCTGATCATCCAGTGTATCCGGCGCAATCCCCAGCACATCGCGTAAGGCCGGGCCAAGGATCTTGAACGCTGGCGGCAACATGGTCAGCGCCAGCACGATCAGGATCAACGGGTCGACATACACCGCCCACTCGCCATAGCCCTGGGACTTGAGCAGCAACGCCGCGAGGAAACTGATCAACAGGCCCACGGACAGCATCGCGTCCACCAGCCAGCTGATGTTGTCGAACTGGATCAGGCTGGATTTGAGCTTGCGGTTACGCCGACGCACGTAGAAGAAATAAGCGAACTCGACAACGGTAAACACCGCCGCATAAATGATCACCAGCCCCAGTTCGATCTCGCGACCACCGTTGATGATGCCAAACACGCCGTTGAGAAACGCGTAGATCGCGATCAACATCAGGAAGCTGCCTTCGATAAGCAGCACCATGGGTTCCAGATGCCAGAAACCGAATTGGAAACGGTGATTGCTTTCCTTGGCGATCAACTTGGCCGTGATCAACATCAGGACTTTGATGAACGTTGCGATCAGCGAGAAAAAACCATCGAACAGGATGGATTGCGAACCAGAAACAAAACCGGTGACGATCCCGGCAATCGCCACAGCCAACATCAGAATGGTCGATTGTTTGAGCAGTGCCTGCTCACCTCGGTTACTCACTTTGACTCCTCGAAAAACCTTGAAAACCGCGGGGTGCGGTTGAGTTGTTGCGAGGGGAGTTTACCTTATCGCCATTTTTTGCCTGTTCTGGCCTCATCGCTGGCAAGCCAGCTCCCACAAGTATCGAGCCGTTCACAAGATTTGTGTACGCCAATAAACCTGTGGGAGCTGGCTTGCCAGCGATTGGCCTTAACGCGGTGTCAGGCCTTATTGCGCTCAATGGCAAACCCGGCCCAGGTCTGGCTCACCGGCATCAATTCCAGGCTGTTGATGTTGATGTGCGCCGGCGCATTCATCACCCAGAAAATCGTTTCGGCGATGTCCTGCGGCTGGATCGGCTCGGCACCGGCGTAAGTCGCGTTGTAACGCTCCTGATCGCCAGCAAAACGCACCAGCGAGAACTCGCTCTCACACAGTCCTGGCTCGATGTTGCTGACCCGCACACCGGTGCCCTGCAAGTCGCAACGCAGGTTCAGCGAAAACTGTTTAACGAACGCTTTGGTCGCGCCATACACGTGGCTGCCCGGGTACGGATAGTTGCCCGCGATGGAGCCAAGGTTGACGATGCCGGCGCCACGGCCATGGGCAATCAGGCGCGGCAGCAGCAGGCGGGTTGCGTACATCAGGCCTTTGACGTTGGTGTCGACCATGGTGTCCCAATCGTCCAGATCGCACTTCGGCGCCGGGTCCACGCCCAGTGCCAGACCTGCGTTGTTGATCAGGCCACGCAGCTTGGCGAACGATGGCGGCAAGTTGGCAATCGCCTCCTCCATCGCCTTGCGATCGCGCACATCGAGCACCAGGCCATGCACTTCGGTCTGCTTCGACAGCTCGGCGCACAGCGCATTGAGGCGTTCTTCACGACGACCGGTCAGCACCAGTTTCCAGCCAGCCTCGGCAAAACGGCGGGCACAGGCTTCACCAAATCCGGACGTCGCGCCGGTGATAAACAGGGTGTTGGACATCGTGTTCTCCTTGCTTCGACCGCCGGGGCAGCCCTTGGAATAGAAAATCAGCAGGCAGCATGCCCGCACGCGCATTCACGGGCAACACCCACAAGCTGTACAAAAAACAACCAATCGCACCAACGCTATAGCAACCGTGGCCTGTAGCCATGTGCACGCATGTTATCCACAGTCCCTTCCACAGTTTCCGGGGGCAAGTGCAAACGCGCAAAGCCGCGCCACACAAGGCTTTGCGGGCGAAATAGAAAGTTTTTTGCTTGACCCTGAAGTGGCGGATGTGCGGGACATGGCATTTTGCACGAGCGGACAGTCAACACAGTGATTGCGCGAGGCCAGTAATTACGGCCCTCAGCGCAGTCTTTCCAGAGTTTAATCACAGACTTATCCACAGGCTTGTTGACATGCAATGGCCGCTGAGGCGGCACCCAAAAAAAGGTTGACAACGACGTCTCCCGCTCTCGTAAAAATGCCTGATCAAAAAACAACCACATCCTTGCAGGCCACGGCGCACAAGGCGCGCAGCCAGATACACCCACGTTATTCACAGCCAGCTCCACAGTAACCGGGGACAAGTCAAAACTGTGGAAAAACAGCCATTTGCAGCGTCTATATGTCGCGCTTTGGCAGCTATGGGAATTTGTTTTCCACAATTCCACGCAAGACTTGAAATCACTGATCAATTCCCTGTAGGAGCTGCCGAAGGCTGCGATCTTTTGATCTTTAAAGACAACATCAAAAGATCGCAGCCTTCGGCAGCTCCTACACAGGCGTGCGGTATGTTTGCGGAATGAAAAAGCCCCGGGACTTGCGTCGCCGGGGCTGTGCATAACGCTGGAAGAATCAGTGCCCGCCCAGATAGGCGTTACGCACCTCCTCATTCACTAGCAACTCTTTACCCGTGCCGGTCAGGCGAATCTCGCCGTTGACCATCACATACGCGCGGTCAGACAGTTTCAGCGCATGGTTGGCGTTCTGCTCGACCAAAAAAATGGTCATGCCGGTTTTCGCCAGTTCACGCAGGGTCGCAAAGATCTGCTTCACCACAATCGGCGCCAACCCGAGGCTAGGTTCATCGAGCAGCAATAGCTTCGGCCGACTCATCAATGCCCGGGCAATGGCGAGCATTTGCTGCTCACCGCCAGACATGGTCATCGCCCGTTGGTTACGTCGCTCTTCCAGCCGTGGAAACAGCGTAAACATGCGCTGCATGTCCTCTTTGGCGTACTTGTCGCCAATCGGGATGGTGCCCATCAGCAGGTTCTCCTCGACGGTCATGTCGGGAAACACCCGCCGCCCTTCCGGCGACTGCGCAATGCCGTTGGAAGCAATGTAGTGCGAGGACTTGTGGGTGATATCGACGCCTTGATAAAGGATCTGCCCGCCCGCGGCCCGTGGCTGGCCGAAGATCGACATCAGCAACGTCGATTTCCCCGCCCCGTTGGAGCCGATCAGGCTGACGGTTTCCCCTTCATTGATCTGCAGCGACACACCTTTGAGGGCCTGGATCGGGCCGTAGAACACGTCGAGGTCTTTGAGTTCGAGGATCGGTTGCGTCATACCAGCTCCTCTTCGTCGGCGCCCAGATAGGCAGCGATCACTTTCGGATCGTTACGGATCACTTCAGGTCCGCCTTCGGCGATGACGATGCCGTGGTCCAGCACCACGATGTGATCGGAAATACTCATAACCATGCCCATGTCGTGTTCGATCAGCACCACGGTCAGATCGTGCTCGTCGCGCAGCAGCCGGATCATCGCGCTCAGCGCTTCGGTTTCCTGAGGGTTGAGGCCGGCGGCCGGTTCGTCCAGGCAGATGATCTGCGGCCGCGTGCACATGGCTCGGGCGATCTCCAGACGGCGTTGCTGACCGTAGGAAAGTTCACCGGCGAGACGGTTGGCACAGTCCACCAGATCGACCACTTCCAGCCAGTAGAACGCGCAGTCCAGCGCGTCACTTTCGGCCTTGCGGTAGCCCTTGGTGTTGAGGATGCCGGCGAGCATGTTGCGGTTGACCCACATGTGCTGGGCCACCAGCAGGTTTTCCAGTACCGACATTTCCTTGAACAGACGAATGTTCTGGAATGTCCGCGCCAGGCCTGCACGGTTTACCAGGTGCGTACCGCCGAACATCTTGTAGTACATGCGGCTGAGGAAGGATTTCGGCGAGACAAAATCCGTCGGTTTGAACGACTCGCCCAGCAACTGAATGACGTTGGTCTGCTGGCCGCGCACATTGAGTTCGATCTTGCCGCCGGTGGCTTTGTAGAACCCGGTCAGGCAGTTGAACACCGTGGTCTTGCCGGCGCCGTTGGGGCCGATCAGGGCGAAGATCGAGTTGCGTTTTACCTTCAGGCTGACATCGCTCAAGGCCTTGATGCCACCGAAATGCATCATCAGTTTTTCAACAGAGAGTACGACTTCACTCATGGCGCAGTCCTCTCATAATGAATGGCACCTTTGCGTGGAGTGACCCCGGTACGGCTGATGCGAATCAGCCCGCGTGGTCGCCAGATCATCATCAACACCATCAGGATGCCGAACAGCAGCACGCGATATTCAGCGAAGCCGCGCAGCAATTCCGGAGCGACGGTGAGTACGAACGCGGCAATCACCACGCCGATGGTCGAGCCCATGCCGCCGAGCACGACGATGGCGAGGATCAGTGCCGATTCGAAGAAGGTGAACGAGGTCGGGTTGACGAAGCCCTGGTAGGTGGCGAAAAACACCCCGGCCAGACCTGCGGTCGATGCACCGATAGTGAACGCCGAGAGCTTGACCAGCACGTGGTTGAGGCCCATCGAGCGGCAGGCGATTTCATCTTCACGCAAGGCTTCCCAGGCGCGACCGACCGGCATTTTCACCAGCCGATGCTTGATGTACAGCACAGCCAACACCACGAGGAACAACACCGCATAGATGAAGTAATACTTCACGTCCGGGTTGTAGGCGATGCCGAAGAACTCGTGAAACGGCACCCCGCCATCCTTCGCCCGTTTGCCGAATTCCAGACCGAAGAACGTCGGCAGTGGCGCTGGCATACCGTTCGGGCCGCCGGTCAGCGACAACCAGTTGTTGAGGACCAGGCGAATGATTTCACCGAAGCCCAAGGTCACGATTGCCAGATAGTCGCCGTGCAGACGCAACACCGGGAAGCCAAGGATGCACCCGGCCAGCCCGGCAGTGATTGCCGCCAGCGGCAACACCGTCCAAAAGCCCAGACCGAGATACTGATAACCGAGCGCCAGACCGTAGGCACCGATGGCGTAGAACGCCACGTAACCCAGATCGAGCAGACCGGCCAGACCGACCACAATGTTCAACCCCAACCCCAGCAGCACGTAGATCAATCCGAGGATCACCACGCCCAGCAGATAGGAGTTGGAAACAAACGGCACGATGATCGCCAGCACAATCAGCAGCGGGATGATCCAGCGCAGGCTCGATTTATGGTCGCTTGGCAGCACATGCACACCGGAACCGGTGCTCTCGAATCCGTCGAGGATTTTCAGGCCCTTGGGTGTTTGCAGGAACAGGCTGAGGGCGAAGCGGCCGATCATGACAATGCCGATAATCCACGCCACGCGGGTCGGCTCAAGATTGAAGCTGTAACCCTCGAGTACGACGCCGACAATCGGCCCGAATACGATCAGGGCAATCAGGCCGGCCAGAATCGCCTCAACCAGGCTTTTTTTGATATCAATGCTTTTTTGAGTGGTTGAAGACATCGCTTACACCTTCGACACAAGAGGACGGCCCAACAGGCCCTGCGGCCGGAAGACCAGAACAAGTACGAGCAGCGAGAAGCTGAACACGTCTTTGTAGTCGGAGTTGACCAGACCGGAGAACAGCGACTCGGAAATGCCGAGGATGATCCCGCCGAGCATGGCCCCGGGCAGCGAACCGATCCCGCCAAGCACCGCCGCGGTGAACGCCTTGATGCCGATGATGAAGCCGGCATAGAAGTCGAAAGTGCCGTAGTTCATGGTGATCAGCACGCCGGCCAGCGCCGCCATGGCTGCACCGATGATGAACACATAGGAAATGACCCGATCGGTATTGATGCCGAGGATCGAAGCCATCTTGCGGTCTTGCTGGGTCGCACGGCACATGCGTCCGAGCTTGGTGTACTTGATGACGTAGGTCAGCAAGCCCATACCGACGAACGCGGCCACCAGAATGAAGACTTTGGTGTAGGTCAGTTGCACGAAGCCAGTACCGACTTCAACACGCCACGCCCCGGTCAGCAGGGTAGGCACACCCTGTTGTTTGGCGCCTTGGGCGATCTGTGCGTAGTTTTGCAGGATCAGGGAGATACCGATGGCGCTGATCAACGGCGCCAGTCGGGTCGAGTTGCGCAGGGGTTTGTAAGCGACACGCTCGATGACCCAGCCATACACCGCCGTGATCACGATGGTGAAAATCAGGGTGCCGAGCATCAGCAGCGGGAAGGATTCAATACCGAAGTACGCCAGCAGAGCCAGACTGATTGCCGCCAGGTAAGCAGAAATCATGTAAACCTCGCCGTGGGCGAAGTTGATCATGCCGATGATGCCGTAGACCATTGTGTAGCCGATGGCGATCAGGCCATAGACCGACCCGAGGGTCAGGCCGTTGACCAGTTGCTGCAGGAAAATACCATCCATAACGCAATCTCACGCAGTGAGAACCTGCACACCCGGGGTGTGCGGTTCTTCTAGGAAAAATACAGATTTACGTCGGAGCAATGTCAGCCACGATCCACCCGTCACCACCGCCCCCTGTAGGAGTGAGCCTGCTCGCGATAGCGGATTAACATTCAACACATGTGTTGCCTGTAACTCCGTCATCGCGAGCAGGCTCACTCCTACAAAGGAACCGTGGGATCAGCTGATCGCGTCAGCCCTTACTTCTGTTTTTCCAGCTGGTGATATTTGCCGTCCTTGTCCCACTGGTAAACCACGTAGTCGGAGACTTTCAGGTCGCCCTTGGAGTCCCAGGTTTTTTCGCCCATGACGGTTTTCACCGGATTTTTCTTCAGCCAGGCTGCGGCCTCTTCGCCCTTGTTGGACTTGGCACCGTTGAACGCGGCAGCCAGGGTCTGCACCGAAGCGTAGGCGTACAGGGTGTAACCCTCAGGCTCGGTACCGGCCTTGCGGAAAGCGTCTACCACAGTCTTGCTGTCTGGCAGCAAGCGCGGGTCGGCGCCGAAGGTCATCAGCACGCCGTCGACGAATTGCGGGCCACCGGCGGTGGTCACCAGTTCGTCAGTCACGATGCCGTCATCGGACATGAACTTGACGTCTTTCAGGCCTTGTTCACGCAGCTGGCGAACCAGCGGGCCGGCCTCCGGGTGCAGACCGCCGAAGTAGACGACGTCGGCGCCGGCGCCACGGATCTTGGTGACGATGGTGCTGAAGTCTTTTTCACCACGGGTCAGGCCTTCGTACAACACAGGCGTCACGCCACGCTTGACCAGTTGTGCCTTGGTGGCATCCGCCAAGCCTTGGCCGTAGGTGTCTTTGTCGTGCAGCACAACGACTTTCTTGCCCTTGAGCACGTCGACGATGTAGTCGCCGGCCACAATGCCCTGTTGGTCGTCACGCCCGCACATACGGAACATGGCGCTGAGGCCGCGCTCGGTGACTTGCGGGTTGGTCGAACCCGGGGTGATGGCGATGATCCCGGCTTCGTCGTAGATTTCCGACGCTGGAATGGTCGAAGAGGAGCAGAAGTGACCGACCACGCCGGCGACTTTCTGGTTGGTGAGGTCCTTGGCGACCGTCACGGCCTGCTTCGGCTCGCAGGCGTCATCGCCTTTGACCAGAACGATTTTCTCCCCGTTGACGCCACCCGCCGCGTTGACTGCATCAGCCGCTGCCTGTGCACCCTTCATGTACTGCTCGCCAAATGCCGCGTTGGCGCCCGTCATTGGACCCGCTACACCGATTTTCACATCAGCTTGAGCAAACGCAGAAACACCCAACGCAGTAGCCACTGCGAGGGCCAGAAAGCCTTTCTTGTAAAACGTCTGGGACATGAGGTGGTGCTCCAAGGTTTTTTTTAGTTGGCACTGCGACTTCACTTCACTGAATGCTCAGAGCAAGGGCCGTGCCATCGGTTTTTTATTCTTCAAAAAGTCGCTGCTTTCTTGTTATTTCGACTGTTTCGTTCCCATTTTCATTGGGCGTGCAACCGTCTAAACCGCGGAAGGTGAAACCATTTATTTTTTCAGGCGCAACCCGCACGCGCCATCATTGCAACCGCGGCGCCAAACGACGTGCAACCAGCCTGTAACAGCCCGCGTCACCGAACTGCACACTGCTGGTGCGGGACTGCTACAACCCGCACCATTACAGGCTAGTCGCTGCATCGAAAAGCGCCGCTTCCGGCAACATATTTCAACACTCAAATGACGATGCGCAGGCACTGGCCCGCGTGATACAGCGAGAAACCGGCCTCGTACAGGCAACTGCGCAAGCCCACGCCGGCCAAGGGCTGCATCGGTGCGAAGGGAATCGGCAGGGCTTGCGGATTGCCGTTACACAGATAATCAGCGAAAGCCTTGCCGACCACGGTGCCGGTAGTGACGCCACGGCCGTTGTAACCGGTGACGGCCACCAGTCCCGGCGCCGGCTCGAACAAACGCATGAGGTGATCGGGTGTAAACGCAATGCGCCCGGTCCAGGTGCATTCCCACTCGACGGGTTTCAGATTGGGGAAGTAATGCTGCTGCACGCGATCGGCCCAGGCCTTGAGAAACCAGGTCGGCTTCTGATTGCCGTTGCCGAGGCTGCCGAGCAATAACCGGCCTTCTTTGTCGCGACGAATGCTGCTCAGCACTTGCCGCGTATCCCACGAGCCCTGCCCGCCCGGGAGAATTTGCTGCGCGGCGTCTTCGGTCAACGGCACCGACGCGACCTGATAGTAGTAACCGGGGAAGAAGTTGCGCTTGAGCTCGGTCCAGTCGCCTTCGGTGTAGGCGTTGGAGGCGATGACCACTTGCTCGGCCAGCACCGAACCGTGCTCGGTCTGCACCGACCATTTCGTGCCCTGACGCTCAAGGCGAGTGACCGGTGAATGATCGAACAGTTGCCCGCCGAGACCGCTTACCGCATTGGCCAGCCCGGTGACATAAGCCATCGGATTAAGCGTACCGGCGCGGCGATCAAGCAACGCAGCGGCGATTTTTTGCGTGCCCGTGGCTTGCTCGCACGCCTTGCCAGTGAGCAATTCGACTGGCGCGCCACGGCGTTTCCATTGTTGTTCACGACTGCGCAGATCCGCTTCGCCCTTGGCGTTGTGCGCCATGTGCAGGGTGCCTTCGCGGCGTAACTGACAATCGATGTTGTACTTATCCACAAGGCTGAACACCAGCGCTGGCGCCGCCCCGAGCATGCGATTGAGCTGACTGCCGACCGCTTCGCCAAACCCGGCTTCGATCTCGTCCGGTGGAATCCACATGCCAGCGTTGACCAGCCCGACGTTGCGCCCGGAACCACCGTGACCGGCGCGATGGGCCTCCAGCACGCAGACGCTTTTGCCCTTTTCCAACAGATGCAGCGCCGCCGACAACCCGGTAAACCCGGCGCCGATCACGCAGACATCGACTTTGACTTCACCCCTGAGCGCGGTGTTATCTGGCCTTTGTGGCGTGAGCTTTTCCCACAGACATTCTTCGCGTAACGGCATTGCCAGACTCCAACAGAAACCTAACAAACACTGCAAAATGATCGTTCCCACGCTCTGCGTGGGAATGCAGTCAGGGACGCTCTGCGTCCCAAAAGCGAACGCGGAGCGTCCGCTGAGGCATTCCCACGCAGAGCGAGGGAACGATCGATCTCAACCTATCAGTCGAATGTGATGCCCTGCGCCAGCGGCAGCTCCAGCGAGTAGTTCACGGTGTTGGTCTGGCGGCGCATGTACGCGCGCCACGCATCGGAGCCGGACTCACGACCGCCACCGGTTTCCTTCTCGCCACCAAAAGCGCCGCCGATTTCGGCACCGCTCGGGCCGATGTTGACGTTGGCGATACCGCAATCACTGCCCACCGCCGACATGAACTGCTCGGCTTCACGCACGTCCGTGGTGAAAATGCACGACGACAAACCTTGCGGTACAGCGTTATTCAGGCGCAGCGCTTCCTGGAAATCGCTGTAGCCGACCACGTACAGAATCGGTGCGAAGGTTTCGCTACACACCACATCGCTCTGCTCCGGCATTTCAACAATCGCTGGCGAAACGTAATAAGCATTGGGGAACTGGTCTTCCAGTTGACGCTTGCCGCCAAATACCCGCCCACCCTCGCTCAACGCCTGCTCCAGCGCGTCCTGCATGTTTTCGAAGCTGTGCTTGTCGATCAGCGGGCCGACCAGATTGCCTTCCAGCGGGTTGCCGATGCGCACTTTCGAGTAAGCGGCCTTGAGACGCGTGACGATTTCTTCTTTGACCGACTCATGAGCGATCAGACGGCGCAAGGTGGTGCAACGCTGCCCAGCCGTACCCACGGCGCTGAACAGAATCGCACGTACCGCCATGTCGAGATCCGCGCTCGGGCCGAGGATCATCGCGTTGTTACCGCCCAATTCCAGAATGCTGCGAGCGAAACGAGCGGCGACTTTCGGCGCCACTTCGCGGCCCATGCGTGTGCTGCCAGTGGCGCTGATCAACGCAACACGCGGGTCATCGACCAAGGCTTCGCCAGCGTCGCGACCACCAATAATCACCTGGCAAAGATTCGCTGGGGCGTCGGTGAAATTCTTCACTACACGATCAAACAGCGCCTGGCAGGCCAACGCGGTCAGCGGAGTTTTCTCCGACGGTTTCCACACCACCGGGTTGCCGCAGACCAGCGCCAGCGTGGTGTTCCACGCCCACACTGCGACCGGGAAGTTGAACGCGCTGATCACCCCGACCACGCCCAGCGGATGCCAGGTTTCACGCATGTGGTGGCCCGGACGCTCGGAGGCAATGGTCAAACCGTACAACTGGCGGGACAGGCCGACGGCGAAATCGCAGATGTCGATCATCTCCTGCACTTCACCCAGACCTTCCTGGGTGATCTTGCCGGCCTCCCAGGAAACCAGCTCGCCAAGATCAGCCTTGTATTCGCGCAGCACTTCACCGAATTGACGCACCAGCTCGCCGCGACGCGGGGCCGGCACCTTGCGCCATTGCTCGAACGCATGATCTGCGCGACTGATGTGCTGCTCGACTTCGGCCGGGCCTTCCCAGTTGACGGCGGCAATGCGGCTGCCGTCGATCGGCGAATGCACCGGCACTTTGCCGTTCTGATAAAGGGCCGGGTTCACACCAAGACGATCAAGCAATGCGGCAACCATGGGTCACTCCTCAAGCAAAAAACTGAATGTGTGCGGACGCTTTTTCGCGACCGGGCAGGCCTTTAGTTGTAGCGTCACAATGGCAAGGCAACAAACGACCTTTACGCGAGATATCATTCCGTTTATTCATGCTGGGCATAGAAAGACAAGAAAAGGATCAGCCATGCTGAACAAACGCCACTTGCCATCGATCACCGCATTGCAGTGTTTCGAGGCCGTGACCCGTCACCTGAGTTTCACCCGCGCCGCCGAGGAGCTGAACCTGACCCAGAGCGCAGTGAGCAAACAGGTCGCGCAGCTTGAAGAGCTGCTGCAGCACTTGTTGTTCCGCCGGGTGCGTCGGCGCTTGCAGATGACCCCGGCCGGGGATTTGTACTTGGTCGAAGTACGAAAAATCCTCACGCAAGTGGAAATGTCGACGCATTACCTGCGTTCCTACGGTGGTGAAACCGAAGTCCTGCGCGTGTCTACGCCATCGACCTTCGGCGCGCGCTGGCTGGTGCCGCGCCTGAAAGGCTGGCGTCTGCGCCATCCATCAATTCACCTGGATTTGTGCAACGAGCAAGAAGCGGATGATCTGCTGCAAGGGCGCAGTGATCTGGCGTTCTATTTTGGTCAGGGCTCACGGCCCGGCACTGAATGCCTGAAGTTGTTCGGCGAAGAACTGGTGCCGGTGTGCGCGCCGGGCAGCCTTCCGGACACGCCGTTCACTGATCCGACGCAACTTACCGATCTGGTCCTCCTGCAAAATGCCTCGCGCCCGCAAGCCTGGCACGACTGGTTCGACAGTCAGGGTTACCAGACCGAACACAGCTACCACGGGCCGCGTTTCGAAACCTTTTATATGTGCATTCGCGCCGCGCAGGTCGGCTGTGGTGTGGCGTTGTTGCCGCGGTTTCTGGTGGAAGAGGAATTGGCCGACGGCAAACTGGTCATTCCCTGGCAGCATGCAATGCCCAGTTCCGACGCGTATTACCTGGCGTATCCAGAGCATGCGGCGGAAGTGCCGAAGGTGCGGGATTTTGTCAAGTGGATGCTCGAACAGATCGACAATCCCTGACCGATCGCCCTGTAGGAGATGTCGAGTGCAACAAGGCTGCGATCCTTTGATCTTAAAAGGCCGACATCAAAAGATCGCAGCCTGCTATGAGTTCTGTCAGGCGATAACAAACAGGCCCTCGACAACCTGAGCCTGAGCCAGACGCGCGCGCAGATCATCATCGATAGCGCAATCATCAGGCTTGTACAACCGAACGCGTCGATACGCATCGACGCGATTGATTTCCTGCCCGAGATATTCCCAGACAACCCTCGAGCACGCAGGAGCACGATGATCCGCCGCTGAAACCCCTATTTTCAAACCATTGAGCCGTGTAATACAGCTTTTGAAACTTGGGATGAGAATGGTCTGGCTGATTTCGTTGGAGGTAAGCGACTCATAATCGATGAAAAACAAGCGATCACGCAGGTAATAAGCAACACCCAGATATTGATACCGTTCAAAATCTTCCCTAGCCCCGGCTATCTGTAAGCGCTCGTTTCTCTCGTAGACGACGTCAT
The DNA here is from genome assembly GCF_900187605.1 of Pseudomonas sp. Irchel 3H7. Taxonomy (GTDB): domain Bacteria; phylum Pseudomonadota; class Gammaproteobacteria; order Pseudomonadales; family Pseudomonadaceae; genus Aquipseudomonas. The sequence continues at coordinate 230,480 of NZ_FYEA01000009.1, read as the reverse complement.
CCCCCTCCCCCCGTACATGCACGAGCGAACACAGAATGGAGCCGGGGTCAGTCATTGCGTGGTAATACTCGTAGTAATAACCGATGTGGGCTTTCAGTTCCGCTGAAGACTTCTGACGCAGATGCTCATGCATTATCTGTGGCGCAGTTACCTCGCCCAAGGCTGGGTTCTTATGAGCTTTCACGCCAATCAGGTTGATGAATTGCTCCGTTGGAAGTCCAATCTCAAACTCCTCCACACCAAAGAAGTCGCAGATTCGTTTGAGATTAAAAGGTGTCGGAACGCTTTTCCCACAAAGGTACTTATTGAATTGCCCACGATTAATGCGAACTTTCCTACAAACCTCCGCGACAGATCGGTAGTGACTGCACAGCAGTCTCAAGTTTGCCGGAAGAAACTCACACATACAGTAATCCAACAAAAATCAAGAAGAGGCAACCATAGCAGCAAATCGCATCACTTTTAAGCAACTTGCGAAATTGCGCCGGATGAAATATGGCTGGATATTACGACACCTGAAAGCCTTCAGGACTGACGACACCATTAATTCGCCAGCACTCTATATAGCAAGGAGCTTTGAATGCTAGACGTCATCAACGATTTTTTGTCGGGCAAGGTATTAATACCTTTAGTTCTTGGATTGGGAAGCTATTTCACTATCCGATCGGGATTTGTCCAGATTAGATATTTCCGCCACATGTTCGGTGTTTTACACGGAAGTTGGCGCGCAGGCAGTCATCAATTGAGTTCATTTCAGGCACTCACACTCAGTCTTGCCGGACGCGTGGGCACCGGCAATATCGTTGGGGTCGGGATTGCCGTCAGCATGGGTGGGCCCGGCGCCGTATTCTGGATGTGGATGACCGCACTTTTGGGTATGTCAAGCAGCCTCTTCGAATGCACGCTGGGCCAGCTCTATAAACGCAACGACGAAAACGGTCTCTATCGAGGGGGTCCGTGTTGGTACATCCAGCACGGTCTGGGTAAACGCTGGCTCGGGATAATAGCGGCTGTATTAATGCTGGTGACCTTCGGCTTTGCAATCAATGGACTCGAGTCCCATGCAGTATCTCACTCGCTAAAGGATGCGTTTGGTCTGCCCCCCATGTGGTCAGGACTCGCACTTTCCTTGATGCTGGGAGTCGTCCTCATCGGCGGCATAAAGCGCATAGCAGCAGTAGCCGACCTTTTGGTTCCTATCAAGGTCCTCGCCTATATCGGCGTGACGGGCTACGTGTTGATTCTGCAGTTCGATCAAGTTCCGACAATGCTAGTGACCATTATCAAAAGCGCACTCGGTCTGGATCAGGCGCTTGGCGGTTTGATTGGAAGTGCAATTATCATGGGTGTCAGACGCGGGGTATTTTCCAACGAAGCAGGACTGGGTAGCGCTCCCAACGTTGCGTCAGTAGCGAAGGTCAGTCATCCGGTTGCACAGGGCGTCGTACAAGCACTGAGTGTTTTCATCGATACATTCGTAATCTGCACATGCACTGCACTAATGATTTTGCTGTCCGGTTTCTACACTCAGGGCCTTGAAGGTGACGGGATCGCTCTGGCACAAAACTCGTTGGCAGCCGTTGTAGGAGAATGGGGGCGGATGTTTATCAGCGTGGTACTTGCGTTGTTTGTATTCACGGCGATGCTTTACAACTACTACTTGGGAGAAAACAGTTTGCGCTTCATGTTTGACGAACCGCGTAAAGTGCTGATTCTCTATCGTGCGCTAGTGTTGACTCTAGTATTCTGGGGATCGATAGAAGATCTTTCCACTGTTTTGGCTTTTGCAGATATCACCATGACGTTACTGGCACTCGTCAACCTGATAACGATGGCCCTGCTTTTCAAGATATGCCTGCGCATCTTGCGTGATTACGATGACCAACGCCGCGCCGGAGTCGAGACACCCATTTTCGATTCAAAATTATTTCTTGATCTGGATCTTGATCCTGTGGCGTGGCCACCGTTAGCTTGCCGCTCAAGCACAATGAAACTTGGCGAGCCCTCTGCCCCCCCGGGAATCAGCAAACAGATTGCTCAGGCTTAGATAGAACAGATGCAGAGCCATTAAACCAAGTAATGGCTCTGCAGAAGGCAAACCAATAAATCCAACCATCGAACTAAAATAATATTAGGTTCCTCGACCTGTCACGTCTAAAACAATCTGAAAGAGCTTATCCCATGAATCGATTTCATCCGCTCAAAGCAAACGCAACCAACATTCCCACCTTCTTTATAGACTCGCATGCCGCACCTGATCAGTTATTTGAAGACGCCTGCTTCAGAATCCGCGCGGCCGCCAGTCTCCTGGAGACGTTCACCTCAGTCACTATTAAAGGAACCAACGACTCTGACTTCTATCGACTAATACTGCCTGCCTATGTATTACTTCAGGATGGTGTTGATACGCTGGAACAGATCTCCTTCAAGGGAAGCTTCATCCATGTATAAAATTGCAACCAACGAAATGATAAGAGCGGCCATGATTAAAGCAGTTGAAACCAAGCTGATACCAAGACACTCTCTGCTCGCCGAGTATATAAAGAGCTGGGACTGTCTTGAACAAGTGCTTCACGCCGCACTTGAGGTACAACCGAAAATGAACAATTTTTGCGGGCTAAGGTGTATGGCCTCAGCGGATCTTTCACCTGAAATCAAAAAAGCACTGGCAATCCCCACCGCTGATATGCGCCACTAGCGCCATTGTTTGAGACCGCGCACAGGCGCGGCGCACCTGGAGACCCCGTTATGAGCGAGAGCGTGTTTGCCGATCGCATCGTGCAGAACCTGCTCGACACCGACTTCTACAAACTGACGATGATGCAGGCGGTGCTGCACAACTACCCCAACGTCGAAGTCGAATGGGAGTTTCGTTGCCGTAATAGCGAAGATCTGCGCCCGTATCTGGCCGAGATCCGTTTTCAGATCGAGCGTCTGGCCGAACTGAGCCTGAGCGCCGATCAACTGAGTTTCCTTGAGCGGATCAGCTTCCTCAAACCGGATTTCCTGCGTTTTCTCGGATTGTTCCGCTTCAACCTGCGCTATCTGCACACCGGTATCGAGAACGGCGAACTGTTCATCCGTCTGCGCGGGCCGTGGCTGCATGTGATTCTCTACGAAGTGCCGTTGCTGGCGATCGTCAGCGAAGTGCGCAATCGCTATCGCTACCGCGAAACCGTGCTTGAACAAGCGCGCGAACAGCTCTATCGCAAGTTCGACTGGCTGACCGCCAACGCCTCGGCCGACGAGTTATCGCAGCTGCAGGTCGCCGACTTCGGCACCCGCCGGCGCTTTTCGTTCGGCGTGCAGGCAGAAGTGGTGAACGTGCTCAAGCACGACTTCCCCGGCCGTTTTGTCGGCACCAGTAACGTGCATCTGTCGCGAGAACTGGACATGAAACCGCTGGGCACCATGGCCCACGAATGGATCATGGCGCACCAGCAACTCGGCCCACGGCTGATCGACAGCCAGATCGCCGCGCTCGATTGCTGGGTCCGCGAATACCGTGGCCTGCTGGGGATCGCGCTCACCGATTGCATCACCACCGATGCATTTCTCGGCGACTTCGACCTGTTCTTCGCCAAGCTGTTTGACGGCCTGCGCCATGACTCCGGCGATCCTGTGGTGTGGGGCGAAAAATGCATTGCGCACTATCACAAGCTCGGCATCGACCCGATGAGCAAGACCCTGGTGTTCTCCGACAGCCTGACCCTGCCCAAGTCGCTGGAGATCTTCCGCGCCCTGCACGGCCGGATCAATGTCAGCTTCGGCATCGGCACCAACCTCACCTGTGACATTCCGGGTGTCGAACCGATGAGCATCGTGCTTAAAATGACCGCCTGCAACGGCCAACCGGTGGCGAAGATCTCCGACGAGCCAGGCAAGTCCCACTGCAAAGACCCGAATTTCGTCGCTTATTTGCGACACGTTTTCCAGGTTCCTGCCGATTCCAGTCTATCTAGCAAGGAGTGAATTCATGCAAGCCGTACAGCGTGAGATTGCTGAACAGCTCAAGGTGCAACCGCCGTTCGCCGACTACCAGGCCCTGCAGGCCGAAGTCGCCCGGCGCATTACCTTTATTCAGGATTGTCTGGTCAATTCCGGGCTCAAGACACTGGTGCTGGGCATCAGCGGCGGCGTCGACTCGCTGACCGCCGGCCTGTTGGCCCAGCGGGCGATGCGTGAGCTGCGCGACCAGACCGGCGACAACAGCTACAAATTCATCGCCGTGCGCCTGCCGTACGAAACCCAGTTCGACGAGCACGACGCCCAAGCCTCGGTGGATTTCATCGCCCCGGACGAACGTCACACGGTCAACATCGGCCCAGCGGTGAAATCGCTGGCCAGTGAAGTGGCGGCGTTTGAAGGCAAGCACGCGGTGTCGGTGGACTTCGTATTGGGCAACACCAAGGCGCGCATGCGCATGGTCGCGCAGTACACCATCGCCGGCGCGGCGCACGGGTTGGTAATCGGCACCGATCACGCGGCGGAAGCGGTGATGGGTTTCTTCACCAAGTTTGGTGACGGCGCCTGCGATCTGGCACCGCTCAGCGGTCTGGTGAAGAATCAGGTTCGCGCGATTGCCCGCAGCTTTGGCGCGCCGGAGTCGCTGGTCGAGAAAGTGCCAACGGCGGATCTGGAAGATCTGTCGCCAGGCAAACCGGATGAAGCATCGCACGGCGTGACCTATGCCGAGATCGATGCGTTCCTGCACGGTGAGCCGGTGCGTCAAGAAGCGTTCGACATCATCGTCGCGACCTACAACAAGACTCATCACAAACGCATGATGCCGTTTGCGCCTTAAGCGCTGACGGAATGAAAAAGCCCGCTGAGGAGTGATCCTCAGCGGGCTTTTCTTTGGCCATTGCTTTCATTGATGCGAATGGCCCCTTCGCGAGCAGGCTCGCTCCCACATTGATGGCGCAAACCTGTGGGAGCGAGCCTGCTCGCGAAGAACGATGACGCGGTTGACCGGCTTACTTGACAGTAATGGTGCCTTTCATCATCGAGATGTGGCCTGGGAACGAGCAGAAGAAGCCGTATTTATCAGTGCCGGCCAGCTTCGACACGTCGAAGGTTACCGAGTCAGTTTCCTTGGCACCGATGATTTTGGTGTGCGCGATCACGCGAGCATCGCCATCTTTCAGGTAGTTTTTGTCGATGCCAGCAGCCAGGCCATCAGTGGCGATTGGCTGCATGTCCGCTTCTTTGCTGATTACCAGGTTATGGCCCATGACGTTCTTCGGCAGGCTGCCGGAGTGAGTCAGTTCAACGGTGAAAGTCTTGCAGCTCTTGTCGATCACGATTTCCTTGGTGTTGAAGGACATCTGATCGGTGGAGTCAACGGTGGTTTTGCACTCGGCAGCCATCAATTGGCTGCTGGCCAGCGCCAGCAGGGATACCGCAACAACTTTGGAAAACATGGTGAATCTCCAAGGCAGGGTTAACAAAAACACGAATGGTGGAAAGACTGCCTGAAATCTTCGCAAGTTCCTATGACTTGAGTCAAAAATTGTATACAACTTTCAGGCTATGACACTCATCGAGACAATCTAACGGCCAGAATTCCGGGCCCGGCCTATGATCGGCGCATCTACTGAGACGGAGTGCCTGTCATGTTCTTTAACGGTCTGTTGTGCAGTTTGCTGGCCGCATACGCCTGTGGCGCCAGCGGTACCTTTGAATCACCGGAACGCGAAGTTTAGCCCTTGGATCGAGGCGTGCCAGCCATTACCCTGTGACGGATTGACCCAGGAGGAAGGCATGTCTCTGAAATCCGTTTGTGTATTTTGCGGTGCCAATGCGGGCACTGATCCGGCTTACACCGAAGCCGCCATCGCCCTTGGCCGGGCCTTGGCTGAACGCAAGTTGACCCTGGTCTACGGCGGTGGTGCTGTGGGTCTGATGGGCATTGTTGCCGATGCGGCGCTGGCCGCTGGCGGCGAAGTGATCGGCATCATCCCGCAGAGCCTGATGGACAAGGAAATCGGCCACAAAAGCCTGACACGCCTGGAAGTGGTCAACGGCATGCATGCGCGCAAGGCGCGCATGGCTGAACTCAGCGATGCGTTTATCGCCCTGCCCGGCGGTCTCGGCACGCTGGAAGAGCTGTTCGAAGTCTGGACCTGGGGTCAGCTCGGCTACCACGGCAAGCCGCTGGGCCTGCTGGAAGTGAACGGCTTTTACAGCAAACTCACCGCTTTTCTTGACCATATCGTCGGCGAAGGCTTCGTTCGCGCGCCACACCGTGACATGCTGCAAGTGAGCGAATCGCCGCAAACACTGCTCGATGCCCTGGATAACTGGAAGCCGACCATCACGCCCAAGTGGGTCGACCAAAAACCCGGCTAACCACGAGGCACCGATACAGGGCAGAATATGCGCCGCTCAACCTCACCTTCGACCCAAGAGGATCGCCCATGGCCAAACCCAATTACTCCTTCGCCAAACGTCAACGAGACCTGGCAAAGGAACAGAAGAAAGAGGAAAAGCTTCAGCGCAAGAAACAAACCGCTGAAGAAGCAGCACTGAACCCTGACGGTGAAGTGGCGACGCAAGATGATGTTGATGCAACCGATGCGACTGAAACACCGAAAGATCAGGCGCCCGACGCCTGAACCCCACCGGGTTTGATGATCGAATCAGGCCCTGCGGATTTGTGACGGGGCTGGCAGTTTCACTGCTGGCCCTCACAGCCCTCCCCCTTCCCAAGCACACCCAAATTCCCATGTGGGAGCGAGCAGGCTCACTCCTACAGTTTGATCGGCGTTAATCCAGAGGCATTACGGTGACGCGCACTTCCGGGTCGTGATTGCCGCCACCGAGGATCACCCCACGCAACGGCGACACATCAGAGAAATCCCGCCCCCACGCCAATGTGATGTGTTCCAGCGCCGGCTGCACATTGTTGGTCGGATCAAAGTCCACCCAGCCCAGCACCGGACAAAACACTGAAACCCAGGCATGCGATGCATCGGCGCCGATCAAACGTGGCTGCCCCGGTGGCGGCTGCGTCAGCAAATAACCACTGATGTAGCGCGCCGCCAGCCCTCGCGAGCGCACGCACGCCAGCATCAAGTGCGCGAAGTCCTGACACACCCCGCGTCGCCGCTCCAGCACTTCCACCAGCGGGGTCGCCACTTGGGTTGCTTCGGCATCGAAGGTGAACTCGCTGAAGATCTTCTGCATCAAGTCCTGCACGCCCAACAGCAACGGTCGGCCCGGCGGGAAACAACTCTGAGAGAACTCGACGAAGCTGCGCTTCAAATGCACGTACGGTGACTGGAAGCGGTAGCGACAGGCTTCGAGCAACTCAGCGGACAACGGCTGGCTGCTGTAGGTCAGCGCATCGCGGGTCAGCTCCCAGGCGGGCGACTGATTGAAATCCAGCACAGGCCGCGCCAGCACTTCCACCGTGAGTTGTGCATTGACCTGCAATTCGTCGTGCGGGCGTTCGAAGGCCAGTCGGGTCAACGGATTGCCAAACACATCCAGCTCATCGCGCCGCGCTGTCGGATCCGGGCTGATCAGCAATTGCTGATCGGTACAACGCTGCCAATCGCATTTCCGCGGCCACAAGTGCGCCAGTTGCTGCGCCAGGGAAACCGGGCTGTCGTAGTGATAACAGGTGTCGTGGAAAATCTGGTATCGAGCATTCATCAGACGGACACCGTGCGTTGGCTAACGTCATCGACATGAGCGAAATGACGCAGAGCCAAGCGATCCGAGACCTGCCCACTGGCCTCGGCAATCTCTTGCAGCAGATCCGCCAGACCGCTCAAAGCCGCTCGTACGCTGGACTCACCGAACAATGGATTCTCCAGACACCCCAGATCGAACCGTGCCAGCCGCTCGACCAGTCGCGGCAATCCCGCTTCCCGTGGCGCGCCAAAATCATCGTTCAAACGTTTCAACGTGCGCGTGACCAGTTTCAACTGGAACAACACCGCGTGCGGGTTCTGCTCGTCCAGCAGCAACAGGTCGAGCACCGGAATCAATTGCGCCACGGCCAGATAACGTGAGCGATAGGTGATGCTGCTGTTGCCCAACTCCAGCAACCACTCCAGGCCCGCCTGATCGAAAGCACCGGCGCCACGCAGAAACGCCGCGAGGCTACTGCTGAGAAACTGCAGTCGCTCGATACGCCGGCCAATCATCAGAAAGCGCCAGCCTTCGTCGCGGGTCATGTCGTCGAGGGCAAACCCGGACAACGCCGCCAGCGACATCACCAGCCGGTTGAGGAAATCCAGCAGTTCGCCGAAGTCAGGCTCGTCGGTGTCCAGTTCCATCGCTTCGCGCTGCAACTCCACCAGCGCCTGCCAGTTCTCCCGCGAAAGCTTGCCGCGCACCTGTGACGCCGCCCACTGCAAGCGTTGCAGGTTGGAACGCAGGCTGAACGACCAGTCTTCACCGAGCAATGCAGCGAGCAAGCGCTCGGGCAGCTCTCCTTCATCCGGCAACAATGTCAACCGCTCACCGAGATCGACCGCCGCCTGCAACGCTTGCGGGTCATCACCATCGACATAACGCGCAAGCATGATGCGCAGCAGCCGCGCACTGTCGTCGCAGCGCTCGCAGTAACGGCCGAACCAGAACAGGTTCTCCACCACTCGCGAGGGTAGATACGGATCGCGCCGCACCAGATCGTGCACGCCGACATTACGCTGGCTCTTCCATTGCTCGCCGCTGGGTGGACGATCGCCAATTACCCAAGTGTCCTTGCTCGCCCCGCCGCGCTGCATCGATACCACTTCGGCATCAGCCTCGGCGGCCACCCGGGTCAGACCACCGGGGAGCACACGATAACCATCACCACCCGCCACGGCGTACATGCGCATGCCGATCGCCCGCGGTTGCAGTTGACCGTTTTCGGCCTGCCAGATCGGCGCCTGGGACAGTTGAGCCAATTCTTGCGCCACATAAGCATAAGGGCGCGCCTGCATGCGCTCGGCAAGCGTGTGACGCTGTTTTTCACTCAGATCACGGCCAAATACAGGCGTGAAGCTTTGCGAGGGAAACGCCGGTTTGATCAACAGCTCAGGTAGTTTTTCCAAGGCCTGCGCCAGTACCGGTGGCTCGCCGCACCACCACGTCGCGATTGACGGCAAGATCAGCTCTTCGCCGAACAGGTATTGGTTGATCTTCGGCAGAAAACCCAGCAAACCCGGCGATTCCAGAACGCCGCTGCCCAACGCGTTGGCCACCAACACGCGGCCCTGACGCACCGCTTCGAGCAGGCCGGGAACACCCAGCGCGGAGTCCGTGCGCAGCTCCAGCGGATCGCAGAAATCATCATCGAGCCGGCGCATTATGGCGTGCACCCGACGCAGTCCGCTGAGGGTTTTGAGGTAGACCGTGGCATCGCGCACCGTCAGGTCACCACCCTCGACCAGCGGGTAACCGAGCTGGCGAGCCAGATACAAATGTTCAAAATAACTTTCGTTGAAACGCCCCGGAGTGAGCAGCACCACCAGCGGCGCCTCATCGTCACTCGGTGCCTGCCGCGCAAGGGTTTCCTGCAATGTGCGGAAGAACCCGGCCAGATGCTGCACCTTCAGATCCCGGTACAACTCAGGAAAGGCACGGGACACGATGGTGCGGTTTTCCAAAGCATAACCGGCGCCCGACGGTGCTTGTGTGCGATCCGCCGTGACCCACCAGCGCCCATCCGGCGTGCGCGCCAGATCCACGGCATACAGATGCAGGTACGCGTCTTCCGGCGGTGCAATGCCCTGACAAGGCCATAGGAAATTGTTGTGTCCAAACACCAGTTCAGCCGGCAACAGGCCTTCGCTGATCAATCGTTGCGGCCCGTACAAATCAGCCAACACCGCATTGAGCAGGCGTGCACGTTGAGCGATGCCCGCCGACAAATGCTGCCATTCATCTGCGGCAATCACGTGGGGCAACAGATCCAGCTCCCACGGCCGATCCGCGCCTTTGGGATCGGCATAGACGTTATAGGTGACACCGTTTTCCTGAATCTGCCGCGCCAGCAAAGACTGTCGCTGCATCAGTTGCGCCGGGGTGCTGCGCTGCAACTGATCGAACAGCCGCCGCCAGTGCGGGCGCACCGCGCCACTGCCGTCGAGCAGTTCGTGATAAGTGCCCGCCGTCAGCGGGTAGCGGTCTAGCAGGTCAGGCATGGAAAGCTCGGCAGACAGCAAAGAACGGTCAGACTAACGCAGGCACATGACATGCGGATATACGAAAAATCCGCATGTCGCGTGCGATCTAGAAACGTCGCAAATCGATTGTCATCGGTAGCTCGTCACTGATTTCCACGTTGGGTATAGGAAGTTTCCCCGGCGTGTGTCCGACGCGGAAGAATCGCGCCATGCGCCGGCTCTCCGCTTCGTTGGCATTGACCGGCAACGTCTCGTAATTACGCCCGCCCGGATGGGCAACGTGGTACTGGCAACCGCCCAGCGAACGGCCCATCCAGGTGTCGAGCAAATCGAACACCAGCGGTGCGTGCACGGGAATCGTCGGTTGCAGACAGTTGGCCGGTTGCCACGCACGGTAACGCACACCCGCGACGAACTCGCCCACGCGCCCGGTCGGGTGCAACGGCACCGCGATGCCATTACAGGTCAGCAAATAACGCTGCGGCGGCAGCCCTTTGAGCTTGACCTGCAGACGCTCCAGAGATGAGTCGACGTAGCGCACCGTACCGCCTGCCGCGCCCTCCTCGCCCAGCACATGCCAAGGCTCCAGCGCCTGACGCAGCTCCAGTTCGATGCCGTTGACGGCGTAATCGCCGACCTTGGGAAAACGAAACTCCAGATGCGCGGCAAACCATTCCGCGCGCAGCGGATAACCGGCGTTGTTCAGCTCCACGATGACGTCGGCGAAGTCCTGCTCGATAAAGTGCGGCAGCAAGAAACGGTCGTGCAGCTCGGTGCCCCAACGCGCCAGTTTCGGCGGCGCATAAGGCTCGCGCCAGAAACGTGCGACCAGCGCCCGCAGCAACAGCTGCTGGGCCAGGCTCATGCGCGCATGGGGCGGCATTTCAAAGGCGCGCAGTTCCAACAAGCCAAGACGTCCGGTGGCGCCATCCGGCGAATACAGTTTGTCGATACAGAACTCGGCACGGTGCGTGTTGCCGGTGACGTCGATCAGCAGGTTGCGCAGCAGACGATCCACCAGCCACGGCGCGCACTCCTCACCCGGCTCGGGCATCTGCGCGAAAGCGATTTCCAGTTCGTACAGTGCATCATTGCGCGCCTCGTCGACACGCGGCGCCTGCGACGTCGGGCCGATGAACAATCCGGAAAACAGATACGACAGCGACGGATGGTTTTGCCAGTAGCTGATCAGGCTGCGCAGCAGATCCGGGCGACGCAGAAACGGTGAGTCCGCCGGCGTCGCACCACCGAGCACAAAATGGTTACCGCCGCCGGTGCCAGTGTGGCGACCATCGATCATGAATTTCTCGGTGGTCAGTCGGGTTTGCCGTGCCTCTTCATAGAGAAACTCAGTGCGTTCGACCAATTCGTCCCAGGTCGCTGACGGCTGCACATTGACCTCGATCACACCGGGATCCGGGGTGATGCGGAAGTTGCTCAGGCGCGGATCGCTTGGCGGCTCGTAGCCTTCCAGCAACACCGGGCAATGCAGTTCTTCAGCCGTCGCTTCGATGGCGGCCACCAGTTCCAGGTAATCCTCGACCCGTTCCAGCGGCGGCATGAACAGGTACAAACGTCCCTCGCGCGCTTCGGCGCAGAACGCGGTGCGGGTCAGCCAGTCGGCGGACTCGTCGATTTTCGGCGCGCGTTCGTCAGGCGCCGCCGCTTCTCCCGGACTGTTGAGCTGCGCGGTGTCTGGCAACGCGGCGAAGTCCTGATTCGGATCCTGTGGATGAATAAACGGATACTCGGCCGCCTTCACCCACGGCTGCGAACCCAGCGGCAAGCGATAACCCAGCGGCGAATCGCCCGGCACCAAACGGCAATGTTCGTCGCGCAGATACCAGCGCCCGCTCTGCCATTGATCGCCCTTGGCTGTACGCGCCAGCGGCAACACCTGGCCGATCACCTTGTTCAGGCCCTGACTGAAGACCTTGCGCAGTCGCGCGCGCTCCAGCGGTTCCTCAAGACGTGAATCTTCGGCGCTGACATTGCTCGGCAACGTGCCCTCGCGCCAGAGGTAATAGAAATTGTCCTCGTAGGCCGGGAAGACAAAGCGTGTAGGCAATTTCAGGCGTTCGGCAACGCTGGCGAGAAAGCGCCCAGCCAATTCGCCATTGGCGCCGTAATCCTGCTGTTCGTCGGCGATCAGCGCGCCGTTGCGCCAGATCGGCACGCCGTCGCGGCGCCAATAGCAATTGAGCGACCAGCGCGGCAGTTGCTCGCCCGGGTACCACTTGCCCTGACCGAAATGCACCAGACCATTCGGCGCGTAGTGTTTGCGCATGCGCTGGAACAGTTCGGCGGAGAGCTGACGCTTGGCCGGCCCCAGCGCAGCGGTGTTCCACTCGGCGCCATCCGGGTCATCGATGGAAACGAAGGTCGGTTCGCCGCCCATGGTCAGGCGCACGTCATCCGCCAGCAGGTCGGCATCGATCTGCCGGCCCAGCGCCTGAATTGCCAGCCACTGCTCATCGGTGTAGGGCTTGGTGACGCGCGGCGCCTCCCAGATCCGTTCCACCGACATTTCATGGCTGAACACACATTCGCACGGCTCGACCAAGCCACTGATCGGTGCCGCCGAGGACGGATCGGGACTGCAGGCCAACGGGATATGCCCTTCACCAGCAAACAGCCCGGACGTGGCATCCAGGCCGATCCAGCCGGCACCCGGCAAATACACCTCGCACCAGGCGTGCAAATCGGTGAAGTCGACGTCCGTACCGGACGGGCCGTCGAGGCTCTTCACATCGGCGGTCAGTTGAATCAGGTAGCCGGAGACAAAACGTGCCGCCAACCCGAGGTTGCGCAACAACTGCACCAGCAACCACGCCGAATCCCGGCAGGAACCAGAGGCGTGCTCGAGAGTGTGTTCCGGGGTTTGCACGCCCGGCTCCATGCGAATCAGATAGCCGATGTCTTCGCTCAGGCGCTGGTTGAGCGCCACCAGAAAATCCACCGCCGGCAACGGCGTGCGGTCGATTCCGTCCAGATAGGCCTTGAATTTCGGCGTCAGCGGCAAGGTTTCGAGGTACGGCGCCAGCTCCTTGCGCTCATCGGCGGCGTAGGCGAAGGGGATTTTCTCGGCGTAGGGTTCGAGGAAGAAGTCGAACGGATTGAACACGGCCATTTCGGCGAGCAGATCGACTTCAATACGCAACTCATTGGTCTTCTCGGGGAACACCAATCGGGCGAGGTAGTTGCCCTGCGGATCCTGCTGCCAGTTGATGAAATGCTGCTCGGGCGAAACTTTCAGCGCATACGACAGAATCCGCGTGCGGCTGTGGGCGGCCGGGCGCAGGCGAACGATCTGCGGGCCGAGTTCGACAGCGCGGTCGTAGCGGTAATGCGTGACGTGATGCAATGCGACATGAATCGACACGGCGTGCCTCCTGCGAGCCTAAGCGTATTCGAAAGCGCGCAAGACTTATGCCATGCAGAGGCTTGGGCGCTTTCCCGGAATGCTTAGGGCAGTACAGCACCAAAATCGGGCGATGCGGGGAAATGGTTTGGGCTGATTGCACGTAAATGTTGCGAAGAGCCCCTCACCCTGGCCCTCCCGAAACGTCGGACCGCCCATAGGGAGAGGGGACTGACCGAGGTGGCTGTTGGAGATACGCCGACCTGCAAGTCCTGAGCCGAACTTCGATTTTGAAAAGCACAGCGATCGGCTCCCTTCCCCCTCGCCCCCCATGGGGGAGAGGGCTGGGGTGAGGGGGATGGATCTCCCGGACAACGCAATATCCAGCCCCAGAAATGCACAACGCCAACCCGAAGGTTGGCGTTCTGTTCAGCTTAAGCGATGTTTAGCGCGGTACGACCGGCTTGCGGGTTGGTTTCGGCCCTTTGCCTTTCGCAGCGTCTTTACGTTCCTTGGCTGCCTGCTGGTTGCGGGCAAACGCCGCCGCCTTGGCCTGTTCCCGCTTGTCCCAAGGATTACCGCCATCACTGGCACGCGGCGGCAGGCCGGTGTGCTGAGTGAGGATCTTGGTGGTCTTCTCTTTGCCTTCCTTCGCCACTTTATGGCTGCCGGCCGGCGTCGAGTTCTTGCGACGGGCGCTCTGGTAGCTGTCAGTCGCCGGCTGATGAGTCGGGATCAACTGATCCTTGCCCGAACCGATCAAGTCGCCACGGCCCATGCGGATCAGCGCTTCACGCAGCATCGGCCAGCCTTTCGGGTCGTGATAACGCAAGAACGCCTTGTGCAGACGACGCTGCTCTTCGCTCTTGACGATGGTCACGCCGTCGCTCTTGTAAGTGACCTTGCGCAGCGGGTTCTTGCCCGAGTGGTACATCGCGGTGGCGGTGGCCATCGGCGACGGGTAGAACGCTTGCACCTGGTCAGCGCGGAAGCCATTGCCCTTGAGCCACAGGGCCAGGTTCATCATGTCTTCGTCGGTGGTGCCCGGGTGGGCGGCGATGAAGTACGGAATCAGGTACTGCTCTTTGCCCGCTTCCTTGGTGTACTTCTCGAACATGCGCTTGAACTTGTCATAGCTGCCAATGCCCGGTTTCATCATCTGGTTGAGCGGACCTTCCTCGGTGTGTTCCGGGGCGATCTTCAGGTAACCACCAACGTGGTGGGTCACCAGCTCTTTGACGTACTCCGGCGACTCGACCGCGAGGTCGTAGCGCAGGCCGGAAGCAATCAGAATCTTCTTCACACCCGGCAATGCACGGGCGCTGCGGTACAGCTGAATCAGCGAAGAGTGGTCGGTGTTGAGGTTCGGGCAAATGCCCGGGAACACGCAGGACGGCTTGCGGCACGCGGATTCGATTTCCGGCGTTTTGCAGGCGATGCGGTACATGTTCGCGGTCGGGCCGCCGAGGTCGGAAATGACGCCGGTGAAGCCTGGAACCTTGTCGCGGATCTCTTCGATTTCGCGAATGATCGACTCTTCGGAACGGTTCTGGATGATCCGGCCTTCGTGCTCGGTGATCGAGCAGAAGGTGCAGCCACCGAAGCAGCCACGCATGATATTCACCGAGAAACGGATCATGTCGTAGGCCGGGATCTTCTCCTTGCCATACGCCGGGTGCGGAACGCGCGCGTAGGGCATGCCGAACACGTAGTCCATTTCTTCAGTGGTCATCGGAATCGGCGGCGGGTTGAACCAGACGTCGACTTCGCCATGCTTCTGCACCAGCGCACGGGCGTTGCCCGGGTTGGTTTCGAGGTGCAGCACGCGGTTGGCGTGGGCATACAGAACGGCGTCGCCACGGACCTTTTCAACCGATGGCAGACGAATCACGGTCTTGTCACGGGTCATGCGCGGGCTGGCCAGAATCTGTACGACCTTGGCTTCCTGCGGATCTTCAACCGGACCTTTTTCCTGCTCGATGGCGCAGGCCTGGGTGTCCTGGGTATTCACGTACGGGTTGATGATCTTGTCGACCTTGCCCGGACGGTCGATACGCGTCGAGTCGACTTCATACCAGTCTTTCGGCGTATCGCGACGAATGAACGCGGTGCCGCGCACGTCGGTGATGTCTTCGATCTTGTGCCCGTAGGACAGACGCTGAGCGACTTCGACAATTGCGCGTTCGGCGTTGCCGTACAGCAGAATGTCGGCGCTGGCGTCGATCAGGATCGAGTTACGCACACGATCCTGCCAGTAGTCGTAGTGGGCGATGCGGCGCAGCGAGGCTTCGATGCCGCCGAGGACGATCGGCACATGCTTGTAGGCTTCCTTGCAGCGCTGGCTATAAACCAGGCTCGCGCGGTCCGGACGCTTGCCGGCCATGCCGCCAGGCGTGTAAGCGTCGTCGGAACGGATTTTCTTGTCCGCGGTGTAGCGGTTGATCATCGAGTCCATGTTGCCCGCCGCAACGCCGAAGAACAGGTTCGGCTCGCCGAGCTTCATGAAGTCGTCTTTGGACTGCCAGTTCGGCTGCGCAATGATCCCGACGCGAAAGCCCTGAGACTCCAGCAGCCGGCCAATGATCGCCATGCCGAACGACGGGTGATCGACGTAGGCATCACCGGTAACAATGATGATGTCGCACGAATCCCAGCCAAGCTGATCCATCTCCTCCCTGCTCATCGGCAGGAATGGCGCTGGCCCGAAACATTCGGCCCAATATTTTGGATAGTCAAATAACGGCTTGGCTGCTTGCATGTCGACGACCGGTGTTGAAGTGAAAATTCGCGGGCGCGGAATATAGCACAAAAAATAACCAATTCCGACGGCAATGGTCGGTTTCTCTTACAACCGGCGTCGAGCCTGCCCGATAACCCGTAACCGGCAAAAAATCATCGTTCAAACTTAACATTCATCAGTCCGGTGCCTGCGCCAACTGATATGGCAACCCTTCAAGGATGAAGCAATGTCACCCAAACAGCCCGCCAAGGGCAGCATTAAAGTCAACACACCAACCAGCCCGGATGCGCCGCAGCAAGGCAATACCGGGCGAGCGCCACGGACGGGGCCTGAACCGTCCCTGTCTGTCCACCCGGCAACGCGGCCGGGTGGCACTCACGGCGCTCACGGCACTGACAGCCCTGAGGTAACAAGACCACCGCCCGTCGTCATCACGCACACGACAACCGCCTCGGTGAAAACAGGCGCAACGGGACCAAAATCGCTGGAGAGTTACCGTATCCTCGCACCTGACCGTTTGCCCCGGGCCAATACCGAGGGCTTGAGGATGTACAAGGGCCGCGAATACGTCGATGTCGCGCACGACAGCATCGTGATGGTCGGGGTCGATCCGCAGACCGGCCTCTACCGCGCCCAACTCGCGGCCGAGCGCGTGGCCTCTGGTCCGCTACTGCTGCGCGACAGCGACAGCGGTCTGTGGCATTCGCTCGAGGACGGTGACGCCGTTACCTTGATCGACACTCACCTGCAGACGTTGCACACCAATCTCGATCTCACACGTGCCAAGGCCGACAGCGACGGGTTGTTGCGCCACGAGGGTAGGCTGTACCTGCCCCTGCACAATCAGGTTTATCAGGTCATGCACGATGTGAGTGCATCCACGGCGACACACAAAGCGTGGCGCATCGTCAATCCGAAAGACCCCGTGGCAATCGACAGCGCAAATATCTTCCGGGCCAGCCGCAGCGGCGAAACGCGGTCGGTCAGGCGTGATGAGGGCAATCGCTGGGTCTATCATTTGCCAGACCTGAAGGGAGGTATTCAGGACGCGGAGATTGTCCGCCTGAGTAAAGACACGTTGATGCAGATGTATGAGCCTTTTCACAAGGCCCACACGGAGTTGACGAACTCGTCGGACCGGCATAACACCCTCTGGGCGCAAACCCAGAAACTGGCGGAAGGCAGCGCAGAGCGAATCGCAAAACTGCTGAGTCTCGAAGTGCATTTGCTCAAGCATGTGCAGAAACAGGCGGATTTCGTGGAGTCGCTGGTGCTCAACAGGAAATGGCTGGTCCTTGCGAAAGCCAGCGGGCTGTTCAAGCAGGAACTGCACACCTTCCGCATAGAGCGCGCCGAGTTCCTGAACCGCCTCATGGCAGCCATGGATCTGCGGGTGAAGCCAACGATCTCCAGTCTCGATGCCGACAGTTGCAAGCGAATCATCCCTCACCTGAACAAGAAGCTGAGGTTTATCGAAGAACGTGAAGTGGTGCTGGCAGAAATCAGAAAAGCCGACCCCGGAGCGGCGCCGATACTCGAAGAAATCAGGCAGCAAGTTCCGTCGGCCGAGCGCATCAACTTCAACAAGCTGACCCTCTATATACACCTGTTTGCGGGCACACCCGAGCATTCGCCCAATACCACCATGCCCTCGCTTTCAGCCGTCGACCTGGTCACCGCAGACCTGAAAAACATTCCGCAACATGAGCATCCGATGGCGCTGCTTTTGAGCCTTGATCAGATCAGGGCGGACAAGTCCCGATTTGAAATGCAACTGGCCGCCAACGCTGACACCGATGCTTTGAGGGCCGGGTATCTGAGGGAAATCCTCGATCTGATTGATCCATTCGAGAAGCGAATCGAAAACCGGCTGAGCGACATTCTGGAGTCGATCGGGCGCGATCGCGAGCTGCCCAACATCGACCACGATATCGATTTCGATTTCCTTCCAGCACTGCCTGACCCTTCCGAAAGCCCCCGCCCGTCAGCCCCCAGAAAGATTTTCCGGGTCCGCCAGCACGGCACGTACCGGGTTCTGGTCGGCGAAACGGAAACGGCGCTGGACGGTAACGTCATCGTCAAGGTGCCGGACCCGTTGCGTCCCGGTTCGCCATCCGCCCGCTACGAAAAAAGACAGGGCGAATGGTTGCCAGTGCGGCCACCCATCGTCAGTACACCCAGACCACAACTGGTCGCCGAGGCAAAACGGTTACTGGTCGACGTTGAACAACACGTCGCCAAGGCCAAGGTGGACGAAGCGAAAAAAACCAATCCGACCGAGATTCTTGAAGGCTTGGGCAAAGAGGCGGAAAGCCTCAACGAGCAGGCAAGACGCCTGGAAAGCCATGATGACGCGACCAATGACGCCGAGATCCTCGCCCTGGCTGCGCGATTGCGCAGCGCTGCCGACTCACTGGATGCGCATGGCCAAAGTGTTCTGGTGCGCATGTACAAGAACAGGGACGTGCTCGACATCATGCGTTTGAACTACCTGATGGATGCCAAAGAAGTCAGCGTGAGCAAAACCGTTGAGCGCAAGCAATCGGGCAAAGGCAGGGACAAGTCGTTTCTCGATGTTTATTCGATCACTGATCGCACCGACGGCACACCGTTATGGGAGGCACATTTCCACTATGACCAGCACAACGCCGCGCCGCTGAGTTTCACTACACGAGGCGGTCACCTCAAAACCCTCGAACAGAGCCGACGCGGCATCGACGCTCAGCGCCGCGATGAACAGGCTGGCTTGCCGCACGTGGCCATCTGGCGCCAGACCTTCGATGGCAAGACCGCGCGCAAAATATTTGCACTGGCCAGCCCGGCTGGCGTGCCTTCCAAGCCTGAGTAAAGAACTCAGGGCCATACGATCAATCAGGCAATGACGCCGCCCCTGCCATCAGCTCCCGCTCAGGCGAGCTGATGCGCAAACCTGCAAGGATAGAAAGACATGCCCGTTAAATCGCCTCCCAGAGGCAACAATTCCGGCAATCCCCCGGTTCGCCAAAACGCTGGGGCAGACGTGGACACCCCGCGCCTCGACTTGCCAGCGCGCGCAGATTTAGAGATCTCGATACCCGGTGGGCAAACGCCACGACCGGGCCGCTTACCAACGCCAGCCGATATCGATGCGATCGAGCCGGCTCCGAGCATCACGATTCATCGACCCGCGTTGCCGTTTGAAAATCCGCGTGCGCCTAGCCAGTCCCTGGAACATTACTGGGTGCCTGCGGCCACAGGTTTGTCGGATCGCAACGCTGACGGCTTGAGAACGCACAAGGGCCGCCAGTATGCCGATGTACCTGGCGGCATCGTGATGGTCAGCAAAGATGCGCAAACAGGACTGTATCGCGCCAGGCTGCCCAGCGAGTCCAGCCCCTCGGGCCCCGTGCTGCTGCGAGACTCCAGCGCGGGACTCTGGCATGAACTGGAACACTTCGAGCCCATCGGGGTGCCATTATCGAGCACCCGCCTGGAAGCTTTCCGTACGCCACTGGATTTCAGTGACGTTCAAAGGGGCAGCGATGGCCTCCACCGGCTCAACGGCAAGCTCTATGCGGTGATCGACAAGCACAGTTATCAGGTTCTGCACGACACCGATGCCTCTACCCCGTCGACACCGGTGATGCGTATCGTCCGCGCGCAAGATCCGGTTGCCGGCGACAGCACCAACACTTACATCGCCACACGTCCCGGGCGCTCGGAGCCGATCATTTTCGATGCTCGCGACGGCTGGCTGGGGACGCCGGTCGGCGGTGTCGGCGGCATGTTCCGCAGCGAGCCAGGCAGCCCCGCGCAGCCCGGCTTGCTGCAACGGTTTGCCACCGCGATCAATCATTTGCGCACGCCAGAGTCCCGCGCTCGAAAACTCTTCCCGGCCCTCAACAACGAGGAGATCACCCGGCTTCTGCATTCGCACGGGGATGACGTCCGCGGCTATCTGTCCCAACGCGAGGCCAGTTATAGGGCGCTCAAGGCGGATCTCGCTTCCTGGATCAGGAAGACATCCTCGCAGACCTCCACCGAAGCTGCACATCCCGCGGTGGAGCGTGCTGTCGAAGAAATAAAACGTTGCTGGAAGCGGCAGACGGGGACGACGCTGAAACTTGATTTGGCAGAGGCAATCCTTGCGCCACTGACGGCTGATTTCAGCCATGTACGAACTCTGGAGCTGAAAGCGGTCGCCTGGTCGGACACCGCCGATACCTTCCTTGGCAGTTTTCCCAACCTCGAGAAACTGTCGGTGACTCACTCCACTCTGGATAAGCTGCCGACCGATATCGCGCCGATGACCGTTCTCAAGGCTCTGGAGCTGAACTCGAACCGAATCCAGCTCGATGAGCAGACAGCAGTAAAACTGGGCGCACTCGAACAGCTTGAACACCTCGACCTGTCGAGCAACCCGCTTGGCAGAATCCCGGACTTTCGCGGCATGTCGCAACTTCGGTCATTGAACCTGAGCAACACTGGACTGGATCACTGGCCCAGCGGTTTACGCGATCAGGTGGCACTGGACGTGGTCGACTTGCGCAATAACCAACTGCGCGAAATTCCACAGGCGAACCTTGCCCCGTCAAGCAATGAACTACTGGCGATCGCCCGTATCAACTCGGTTACCCTGATTGAAGGCAATCCCTTCCCGGCCGGCTACTGGCGAACGCTTGAGGTCTATTGGCGCCGCGTAGTGGCCGACTATCCGGCGATGCGCACCGGCCCCCGCGCCGACGCGTTCAGACTGGATGGCGACATTCCCGAAGTGGCGATGGTGCGGCATATGTATCCAGACAAGGATCCGCAAGCCGCCAGGGAATATCTGCTCGCCCTGGGTGATGGCGCCGAAGAGCAGATCGCGCGACGCCTTGCCGGTTTCGCGTTACTGGAAACGCAACTGCAGGCCTACATCGCCGACAGTCAACCCGGCCCGGCCTATGCCAGGGGCCCGGAAAGAGTCAACGCCACCCGCCTGGCAAGGATCATCAGAGGCTGCTGGCTAGGCGAATCGGACGGCGTACTGAAACTGCCACCGCTGTACGGTCCATTACCCCTGCTGACCGTGGATTTCAGCCACATCAAATCCCTCAGTCTCGACTCGGTCATCTGGTCGGACACCGCCAATACGCTTCTGTCCAATTGCCCCAATCTGGAAAGCCTGAGCATCGTTAACTCCGGCATCGATAAACTGCCGCAAAAAATCGCCGAGATGGACAAACTCAACTATCTGGACCTGAGTTCAAACCAGATAAAACTGGATGAGCAAAGCGCTTTGGCACTCGGTGCACTGCACCAGTTGAAACAGATCGATCTGTCCAACAATCAACTGCGGGCAGTGCCCGACTTCAGCACCATGTCCGGGTTGCAAGCCTTGAACCTGAAAAACACAGGCCTCAGTCAGTGGCCTGCCGGGCTGCTCGACAAAACCGCTTTGAACCACCTGGACCTGCGCGACAATCGCTTGAGCGAGGTTCCCCAGGCCAACCTCAACCCGACACCCGAGACGCTGGCTGTCGTCGCGCGGATCAACAACGTCACGCGGCTTGAAGGCAACGACTTCCCCTCTGCGTACTGGCGAAAATTCGACGGCTACTGGCGACGCCTTAAAGAGTCTCACCCCGAGCCGATGGAGCCGGCCCATCCCGCCGTATTCGATAGCGAAGACTCCAGGGCGCAGCGTTATCGAAACCTGTTCCCGAGCAAAACCATCAAGGAGTGCAGAGGGTTCATCTGGAATCATGACAAAGGCACCGTTGCACCACGCTTGCTCGGGCTGGAACAAGAATTCGATCTTTTGAAAACCCAGCTCGACGACTGGGTCTTTTCCGGGGGCGGCAACCGCCTGCGTTACGTGCGTGCCAATCAACTGCAGATCAACGCCACCACCCGCAATGACCGCACCGCAGCGCGGGATCGGATCATCAGTTGCTGGCGCCGCGAAACAGCGCAAAAACATGCATTCGACGGCACGCCGATCGGTCTGGAACTGGACTTGAGCGGCCTGACCTTGCCGACCCTGCCGGATCTGAGCATCGACTTCAGCCATGTTGGTTCACTCAGATTGAGCGGCATGAACCTGACGGAGTCACCGGAAGGCTTCCTCACCCGTTTTCGTCATGTGCGCTGGCTGGACATGTCGAACAATCGCCTCAGGGACTTGCCCCCGGCGGTAGGAGAAATGCACGGGATGACGCGCCTGTTTCTGCAGCACAACCAACTTGAGCTCAATGCAGAAACGGCGCGGATACTGGCCGGACGCACAACACTCAGAGCACTCTGGATCGACAACAATCCCCAGCTCGGTATGATCCCGGACTTCAGCCTGATCACCGATATGCGCGAGGTCAGCCTGGCGAACACCGGCATCACGCATTGGCCAACCGGACTGTTTGATCAACCCCTGCTGACCCGGATCGATCTGAGCAATAACCAGATCACCACGATTCCCGACTTTGTCACTGCTCCGCCCCCGGAGCGCCTGGCGCATTCGGTCCAAGTGAACAGTGGCACGTTACTGACGAATAATCCGATTACTGATGAGACGCGGATACAAATGGGCGTCTATCGCATGCAACTGGACGAAGCGCAAACCGGGCTTCACAACAGATTCAACCTGTTCACAACGTCATTTCCTTTGGCTCAACGCCCCATTGCAAGGACCGCCGCAGAGCCCACCCCGATCTGGACCACCGGACTACCCACTGATCAAGCGTTCGCCAGAAACACTCAATGGCGCACGTTGCGCGAGCAGCCAGGCTCAGACGGCTTCTTCAACATCCTCGCAAGCCGTGCGCACCATGCCGATTTCCGGCGTCAGGTCTGGGATGTGATCGATGTCATCAGCCAAGACGATCCACAGTCGCGAACCTTGCGTCGAGAACTGTTCGATCGCGCGTGCGAAGCAGGTTGCACTGACCTTGCCGCAGCCACCTTCACCGACCTGCAAGTCCTGGCCATGACTTACAAGGCGCGCGTTCAGGCCAGGCTCGATTTGAATGGCGCCCCCTTGGTGGCGTTGTCCAAAGGATTGTTCCGGCTCAAACAGGTCGACGACATCGCCGCGGCAGAGATCGCTTCAAGCAGGGCAATCATTGACGATCCGGCAACCTCCCGGGAGCTGCGAAACAGCCACCACCTGCGCATACGCGATCCCCATGAAATGACCATGGCCTACCGCTTTGGTCTCAAGGATCGGCTGCAATTGCCGTTTCAGCCACAGGCACTCACGTTTATCGGCATGGCTGGCGTTACCCCGGCAATGCTGGATGCGGCGTATCGCAAAGTCTCGACGCTGAATGGTTCGCCTGAAGAGTTTCAGGCGTTGGTGTCGATGGATTTCTGGCAGGACTTCATCATTCACAAATACCAGGCGCAATTCGATGCGAGTCGCCAGCCGTTTCAGAATCGCCAGGAAATTCTCGACAGCCAGTCATCACAAGGCCTGCTGAGCGAGGCTCAATACAACATGCAAACCGATGATGTGACGGCGCAGTTGGCGATTGTCGAAGCGACATTGATCCAGACGCTGACGCGGCAGGAATTGCAGCCTCGAACAATGATCGAGGCGCCTCCTGCCGACGTCACGCCTGCGCAGGAAACCCCGGGAACGAGTGGTGCAATGCTGTAATCGATACGTCGCAGCAGGCCGATGGACTTCGGCCTGCTGTCACTCGTCGTCGTCGAAGTTGTAACTGCCTGGGGCAAGGTTTTCGAAACGGGTGTACTTGCCGATAAACGCCAGGCGGATAAAACCGATCGGGCCGTTACGCTGCTTGCCGATGATGATTTCGGCGATGCCCTTGTGTTCGGTTTCCGGGTGATACACCTCGTCGCGGTACACGAACATGATCACGTCGGCGTCCTGCTCGATCGCTCCGGATTCGCGCAAGTCGGAGTTTACCGGGCGCTTGTTGGGACGCTGTTCGAGGGAACGGTTGAGCTGCGACAGCGCCACCACCGGGCAGTTGAATTCCTTGGCCAGCGCTTTCAGGGATCGCGAGATCTCGGAAATTTCGTTGGTACGGTTGTCACCGCTGGAACCGGGGATCTGCATCAGTTGCAGGTAGTCGATCATGATCAGGCCGACGTCGCCGTGTTCACGCACCAGACGCCGGGTCCGCGCACGCATTTCCGACGGGCTGATACCGGCAGTGTCATCGATGAACAGTTTGCGATCGTTGAGCAGGTTGACCGCCGAGGTCAGGCGCGGCCAGTCATCGTCTTCGAGTTGACCGGAACGCACTTTGGTCTGGTCGATGCGCCCCAGCGAGGAGAGCATACGCATGATCAGCGATTCGCCTGGCATCTCGAGGGAGTACACCAGAACCGCCTTCTCGCTGCGCAACACGGCGTTTTCCACCAGGTTCATCGCAAAGGTGGTTTTACCCATCGACGGACGGCCGGCGACGATGATCAAGTCGGACGGCTGCAGGCCGCTGGTCTTCTCGTCGAGGTCGGTGTAGCCGGTAGACAGGCCGGTAATGGCGTTGTCGGTGTTGAACAAGGTGTCGATCCGGTCGATGGCCTTGGTCAGCAAATCGTTCACACCCACCGGGCCGCCGGTTTTAGGCCGGGCCTCGGCAATCTGGAAGATCTGCCGTTCGGCTTCGTCAAGAATCTCGGCGGCAGTACGACCTTCAGGGTTGAAGGCGCTATCAGCGATCTCGGTACTGATGCCGATCAACTGGCGCAAGGTCGCTCGTTCGCGAACGATCTGCGCATAGGCCTTGATGTTGGCGACGGATGGCGTGTTTTTCGCCAGCTCGCCGAGGTAACCGAGGCCGCCGACTTGCGAGGTCTGACCTTCCTTGTCCAGTTGCTCGGACAGGGTCACGACGTCGATCGGCATGTTCTGATCGGCCAGTTTGGCGATCGCGCGGAAGATCAGACGGTGGTCATGTCGATAGAAATCGCCGTCGGAGACTTGATCGAGCACGCGTTCCCAGGCGTTGTTGTCCAGCATCAGACCACCGAGTACAGCCTGTTCGGCTTCGATGGAATGCGGCGGCACCTTCAGGGCAGCGGTTTGCAGATCGTATTGCTCGGGAGCGGAGATATCGTTCATGGCCACTTGTGTTGTTTGGAAAAACAGGGAATTCAGAAAGACAAAGGGCACGACCTGTATAACAGGATCGTGCCCGATGTTAACCGTCTGACGGACAAGCCGCCAGCCGATCAGTGTTGCTTAAGCTGCTACCACGACAACGCGTACGGTGGCTTCAACTTCGGCGTGCAGGTGCACAGCCACGTCGAATTCACCCACGTTGCGGATGGTGCCGTTCGGCAGACGAACTTCGCTTTTCGCAACTTCAACGCCGGAGGCGGTCAGTGCGTCAGCGATGTCGTGAGTACCGATCGAACCGAACAGCTTGCCTTCGTCGCCAGCGGTGGCAGTGATGGTCACTTCCAGCTCGGCCAGTTGGGCAGCACGGCTTTCAGCCGATGCTTTACGGTCTGCGGCAGCTTTTTCCAGCTCAGCACGACGCTCTTCGAACGCAGCCAGGTTGGCAGCGGTCGCAGCGGTAGCTTTGCCGAAAGGCAGCAGGTAGTTACGGCCGTAACCGGCCTTAACGTTTACTTTGTCGCCCAGGTTGCCCAGGTTGGCGATTTTTTCCAGAAGGATCAGTTGCATGTGAAAATCCTCTAACTTTTAACCTTCACCGTTCGCGCTGTCGGTGTCTTTCGACACGTGACGACCGCGAAAATCAATCAGGCTGTCGACAATGGCCAGGACCACGAGCAACGGATAGATCAGCTGCATGAACAACAGCAGCGTGACGTACAACCCCACCAGCCAGAAACCGGCCAGTCGCTTCTGCCCGACCAGCCCATGAATCAGGGCAAGTCCGGCGAACACCAGCGGTACACTGCACAACGGCGTCAACATGGCCATCTGTGCACCGAGATTCGGGCCCAGAAGCATCAACGCCAGCAGCAACATCGCCGGCCCCTGCGGGATCCGGATGGCGCGAAACTCGCGACCAAAACCACCCGGGTTGTACAACAACGCCTGCCAATGCCGCCCGACAATCAGGCTCAGCACGCTGACGATTTGCAACAGCGCCGCAATCAGTCCGGTCAGGACTGGTGCAATCAGGGACGCGAAACGCGCTTGCTCATCGACCGACAATTGCTTGTAGGTCTCACCGAGAAGCGCCGGCATGACCTTTATCAAGGCC
The DNA here is from genome assembly GCF_900187605.1 of Pseudomonas sp. Irchel 3H7. Taxonomy (GTDB): domain Bacteria; phylum Pseudomonadota; class Gammaproteobacteria; order Pseudomonadales; family Pseudomonadaceae; genus Aquipseudomonas. Next base: position 204,086 of record NZ_FYEA01000009.1, on the reverse strand, counting down.
TGCGCGAGCATCTCGATCTGGGCCGCAAACGCGGCCCCGAGCACCACCGAAAACACCACTCCAATCACTACGCTGACCAGCAGCGTGCGAACCCAGGACTCACTTGCGCGCAAAACCAACGCAAGTCCCGAAGACCCCAGCAGCACCAGAAGTGCGCGTGGATCATCGGCATACAGCCACCAGATCAATGCCGGCAGCAGCCCCAGAGACAGAACACCCAGGGCGTCCGTCAGTCCGCGCCGCAGCAGCACAAGGCTCCCGGCGGCAGCGCCCAACCAATACAACAACGGCAATGTTGCACATCCGGCCACCACGAGAGTGGCCTGCATACGGCCTCGCATGATGAACTCAGCTAAGGCACGCATGCATTCAATCCTTTGCTACTTGTCGACTGCCCGGTCTCAGCGGCCGTGGCTGTCGGTGTAGGCCAGCAGGGCCAGGAAGCGGGCGCGCTTGATAGCGGTGGCCAGCTGACGCTGATAACGAGCTTTGGTACCGGTGATGCGGCTTGGAACGATTTTGCCGGTCTCGGATACGTAGGCTTTCAGAGTGTTGAGATCTTTGTAATCGATCTCTTTCACGTCTTCAGCGGTGAAACGGCAGAATTTACGACGACGGAAGAAACGTGCCATTTGATAGGCTCCTTAATAAGGTCCGTGGATTACTCGTCAGCGTTATCGCTGTCGTTCTCTTCGCCTTCAGCGCTTTCAGCGCCTTCGTGCTCAGGACGATCGCGACGCTCACGGCGCTCACTGCGGTTTTCTTCAGCCTTGAGCATCTCGGACTGGCCGGTAACGGCTTCGTCGCGACGGATGACCAGGTTACGGATCACTGCATCGTTGTAGCGGAAGTTGTCTTCCAGCTCGGCCAGGGCCTTGCCAGTGCACTCAACGTTCAGCATCACGTAGTGAGCCTTGTGAACATTGTTGATTGCGTAGGCCAGTTGACGACGGCCCCAATCTTCCAGACGGTGGATTTTGCCGCCGTCTTCTTCGATCAGCTTGGTGTAACGCTCAACCATGCCGCCGACTTGCTCGCTTTGATCCGGGTGGACCAAAAAGATGATTTCGTAATGACGCATGAATGCTCCTTACGGGTTGTAGCCTGCCGCTCAAAAACGGTCAGACAAGGAGTGAATGACACTTATGGACTTGCTGGCGCGGGGCACATGCGTGCCTGCCGTCACAGCAAGGGGCGCAATTGTAGAGAAGGGACAGAAGAGGTGCAAGGCAATTGGTGATTATTTGAACAACCAACGATCTTCGCCTTCCCACAAAACAATGTAGGAGTGAGCCTGCTCGCGATGAGGGGGTAACATTCAACTTTGATGCTGAATGTTGCACCGCTATCGCGAGCAGGCTCACTCCTACAGGGGATTTGCAGCAGATCAGGATTTCTTGGTGGCAGCCTTGGCTTTGGCACCGCGCTGACGCTGCGCTTCGAACAGGCACACGCCAGTTGCCACGGACACGTTCAGACTGCTGACACTACCGGCCATCGGTAGCTTCACCAGATAGTCGCAGTGTTCGCGAGTCAAGCGACGCATGCCTTTGCCTTCGGCGCCCATGATCAGGATGGTCGGGCCGGTCAGGTCCTGGTCATAAATGCTGACCTCAGCCTCACCCGCCGTACCGACAATCCACAGACCGCGCTGCTGGAGCTTTTCCAGAGTGCGCGCGAGGTTGGTCACCGCAACCAGCGGAATCACTTCCGCCGCGCCGCAAGCGACTTTACGCACGACCGGCGTCAAAGTTGCCGATTTGTCTTTCGGCACGATCACCGCCAGCGCGCCGGCCGCATCGGCCGAGCGCAGGCAGGCGCCGAGGTTGTGCGGATCGGTCACGCCGTCGAGCACCAGCAACAGTGGCGCGCCTTCGGTGCGGTCGAGCAGCTCGTCGAGCATCGCTTCACCCCAGACCTGGCTCGGGCTGACTTCCGCGACTACGCCTTGGTGAACACCTTCAACCCAGGCGTCCATTTCGCGGCGCTCGGCCTGACCGACCTGGACGCGATTTTCATTGGCCAGTTCAACCAGGTTCTGCACGCGCGGATCGTTGCGGCTTTCCGCCAGCCAGATCTGCTTGACGCGTTTCGGGTGGTGACGCAGCAACGCTTCTACCGCGTGAACGCCGTAGATTTTTTCCAACTGACTCATGACTTCGCCTTCGGTTTACGTGCCCCGCCACTTTTGGCTGGAGCAGAACCCGCTTTTGGCGGGCCTTTACGGTGTTTGCTCGGTTTTGCTGGCTTGCCGCCGGAGGCCTTTTCAGGCGCCGACCGTCCGGTCTTTCCCCCGGACGCCGCTTTACCACCGTTTTTGGCATCGGAAAGCAGAGCTTTCTTCATTTCACGGCTTTTGCGCAGCTCGGCGTTCTTCGCTACGGCGTCGCTTGGGCGATAGGCTTCGGCAGCTTTCTCTTTGGCTGGACGACGACCAGCGCTTTTCGCAGGAGCTGCTTCGGCTTTTTCCTTGGCGGCTGGCGCGGCAGTTTCAGCACCACGCTTTTTGCGACCGATCGGCGCGCTGATGGTTTTCTCCGCCATCTCGAAGTCGATCTTGCGCTCGTCGAGGTCGACACGCATGACGCGCACCTCAACGGTATCGCCCAGACGGAAGCTACGACCGGTGCGCTCGCCCGCCAGGCGGTGATGCACAGGATCGAAGTGGTAGTAATCGCCCGGCAGCGCGGTGACGTGCACCAGGCCTTCGACGTAGATATCGGTCAGCTCGACGAACAGACCAAAACCGGTCACTGCGGTGATCACGCCCGGGAACGATTCGCCCACGCGATCCTTCATGAACTCGCACTTGAGCCAGTTCACGACGTCGCGGGTCGCTTCGTCGGCACGGCGTTCGCTCATCGAGCATTGCTCGCCGAGCTGCTCCAGCGCTGCTTCGTCGTACGGATAGATGCGCGCCTTCGGAATGGTCATCGCACCGGCACGGCGAACGTGCGGGGTGTCCTGTTTCGAATGGATCACGCTGCGGATCGCGCGGTGCGTGAGCAAATCCGGGTAACGACGGATCGGCGAAGTGAAGTGGGTATAGGCTTCGTAATTCAGGCCGAAGTGGCCCTGGTTGTCAGCGCTGTACACCGCCTGGCTCAGCGAACGCAACATCACGGTCTGGATCAGGTGGAAATCCGGACGATCCTTGATGCTTGCCAGCAATGCCTGATAGTCCTTCGGCGATGGACCGTCCTTGCCTTTGTGCAGGGACAAACCGAGTTCGCCAAGGAACGCGCGCAGTTTTTCCAGACGCTCCGGTGGCGGACCGTCGTGGACGCGGTACAGCGCAGGAATTTCGTGCTTCTTGAGGAATTCGGCGGTGGCCACGTTAGCCGCCAGCATGCATTCCTCGATCAGCTTGTGCGCATCGTTACGGGTGGTCGGACGAATTTCGGCAATCTTGCGCTCGGTACCGAAGATGATTCGGGTTTCCTGCGTTTCGAAATCGATCGCGCCACGGACGTGACGGGCAGCCAGCAGAACCTTGTACAGCGCATAAAGCTGCTTGAGGTGCGGCAGAACATCGTTGTACTCACCGCGAAGCTGACGCGCCTCGGTGATTTTCGGCGTTTCAAGCATCGCACTGACTTTGTTGTACGTCAGACGAGCATGGGAATGGATCACCGCTTCATAGAAGCAGTAGTCGGTCATTTCGCCGGACTTGGAGATGGTCATCTCGCAAACCATGGCCAGACGATCGACGTGCGGGTTCAGCGAGCACAGACCGTTGGACAGTTGCTCAGGCAGCATCGGCACTACACGCTCGGGGAAGTACACCGAGTTGCCGCGCACTTGTGCTTCGTTGTCCAGCGCCGAGCCGATCTTCACGTAGCTGGAAACGTCGGCAATCGCCACGTACAACTTCCAGCCGCCGGAGAACAGGCGCAGCTTGCCCGGTTTGGCTTCACAATAAACAGCATCGTCGAAGTCGCGGGCATCTTCACCGTCGATGGTGACGAACGGCAGATGGCGCAGGTCGACGCGCTTCTCTTTGTCTTTTTCTTCGACTTCCGGCTTGAGCTTGGCCGCTTCTTTCAGAACGGCTTCAGGCCAGACATGCGGAATGTCGTAGGTGCGCAGGGCGACATCGATCTCCATGCCCGGCGCCATGTAGTTGCCGACCACTTCGACCACGTCACCTTGCGGCTGGAAGCGCGGCGTTGGCCAGTGGGTGATTTTCACCTCAACGAACTGACCGATCTGCGCGTTGGCGTTACGGCCCGGCGTGACCAGCACTTCTTGCTGGATCTTCGGATTGTCTGCGACGACAAAACCGATGCCGCCTTCTTCGAAGTAGCGACCAACGATGGTTTCGTGAGCACGCGACACCACTTCGACGATCACGCCTTCGCGGCGACCGCGACGGTCAAGACCGGAAACACGCGCCAGTGCACGGTCGCCATCGAACACCAGACGCATCTGCGCCGGGCTCATGAACAGATCGTCGCTGCCATCGTCCGGCACCAGGAAGCCGAAACCGTCACGGTGACCGCTGATGCGACCAAGGATCAGGTCAAGCTTGTCGACCGGCGCGTACGTGCCACGACGGGTATAGATCAGTTGAGCGTCGCGCTCCATGGCGCGCAGGCGACGGCGCAGGGCTTCGATCTGGTCTTCTGTGGTCAGACCAAACTCTTCGACCAGTTGCTCGCGGGCAGCAGGCGAACCCCGATCGGCGAGGTGCGCCAGGATCAGTTCGCGGCTAGGAATAGGGTTTTCATATTTTTCCGCTTCACGAGCGGCCTCGGGATCGAGGGACTGCCAATCGGCCATTAGAGAGTTTTCACCTTGTCTATATGCGGGTTAGTTTGGCATAGGCGCCATGAAACGGGAAATTTCCGACTCTATAAGGCCCTTATCAAGGGCTGTAGCGTCACTTGAAAGCCGTTTTGCACACCGCCGGTAAAAAAAATCATATTTTTTGCTGAGAGGGGTTTACAGTTAAAAAGACGCTCCGTATAGTGCGCGCCATCGACGACGCACAAGCGTTGCCGATACTGCCCAGATGGTGAAATTGGTAGACACGCCAGCTTCAGGTGCTGGTGACCTTACGGTCGTGGAAGTTCGAGTCTTCTTCTGGGCACCAATTTCGAGCTTGAGACTAGATCAGTTTCAAGGCTCACACAAAACCCGCGAAAGCGGGTTTTTTGCATTCTAAGCCCATGTTTTCTTAAAACTGATTTATTAAAATTAAATCAGGGGTTTACAGATCAAAAGTCACTCCGTATAGTGCGCCACATCAACAGCGGCAACGCTAGCGATGATTGCCCAGATGGTGAAATTGGTAGACACGCCAGCTTCAGGTGCTGGTGACCTTACGGTCGTGGAAGTTCGAGTCTTCTTCTGGGCACCAATTCAAATTCAAGGTCACGACCTTGGATTTCACAGAAACCCGCGAAAGCGGGTTTTTGCGTTTCTGGCTTCCAGAAATCCAGAATCCCCCCTGCAGGAGTTGCCGAAGGCTGCGATCCTTTGATCCTGTTTTTAAAGCAAGATCAAAAGATCGCAGCCTTCGGCAGCTCCTACAGTTCAACGTGAGGCCGTACCAGAGCTGGCAGCCTCTCGCAAGGCGCACTTGAGAAACAATATCGTTTATCATTGTTGCAAGTTTTTGCAATGCGACAGTGAGGAACCCTGCGAATGATGTTTCGAAATACCCTGCGCCGAGGCCTGACCTTCACCCTCCTCGGCCTGGCGCTCGCCACTCCCCTCACCCAGGCTGCCGATGCGGTTTCCCTGACTCTCTATAACGGCCAGCATAAAGAAGTCGGCGACGCGATCGCCAAAGCCTTCGAAGCCAAGACCGGCATTCACGTCAACGTGCGCAAAGGCAGCAGCAATCAACTCGCCAGCCAGATCATCGAAGAAGGCGACCGCTCCCCCGCCGACGTGATCTACACCGAAGAATCGCCACCGCTGAACAATCTCGGCGAACTGGGCCTGCTGGCCAAGACCGATGACGCCACGCTGGCCGTGCTTCCGGAAAAATACGTGGCTGGCAACGGCACCTGGATCGGCGTGACGGCGCGCGTTCGTGTGGTCGCCTACAACCCGAAACTGGTCGACGAAAAAGATCTGCCGAAATCGGTAATGGAATTCTCCGACCCACAGTGGCAAGGCAAAGTCGGTTTCGTACCGACCAGCGGCGCCTTTCAGGAACAAGCCGTCGCCATCATCAAAATGCACGGTCGCGATGCCGCCGAGGAATGGCTGACCGGCCTGCGCGCGTTCGGCAAGACCTACAGCAACAACATGGTCGCCCTCAAAGCTGTGGAAAACGGCGAAGTCGCTACCGTACTGGTGAACAACTACTACTGGTTCGCACTGCAACGCGAGAAAGGCAAACTGGATTCGAAACTGCATTACTTCACCGGTGGCGACGCCGGTGGCTTGATTACCGTGTCCAGTGCTGCCGTACTGAAATCCAGCAAACATCCAAAAGAAGCCCAGCAATTCCTTGCCTATATGGCCAGCGAAGAAGGCCAGCGCGTGATCACCCAAACCACCGCCGAATACCCGCTGCACAAAGGCATGGAATCGGATCGCGGGCTCAAGCCGTTCAGCGAACTGGAAGCGCCGAACGTAACCCCGGCCGATCTGGGCAATGCCGAAGAAGCCTTGGAACTGGAACGTGAAGTTGGCTTGAACTGATGGCCGCATCGTTATCCGCCCCCGCCGCGCGCGGGGGTTACGTGCCAAAACGCAAGCGGCCTTCAATCTGGCTGGTATTGCCAGTTTTGTTGCTGGTGATACTGAGTCTGTTGCCGCTCGCCTATGTCGGGCTCAAAGCCTGGCAGGCCGGTTGGGCCGAAGCGCTGCACTTGTTGTGGCGCCCATATGTGTTCGGCCTGCTGCGCAACACCTTGGCGTTAATGGTTGGCGTAACCCTTACGTGCGGCGTGATCGGTCTGTCGCTGGCCTGGCTGCTGGAGCGCAGCAATCTGCCGGGACGACGCCTGTGGGGTGTGATTCTGTGCCTGCCGTTCGCAGTGCCGGCGTTTGTCAGCAGCTTCACCTGGGTGTCGTTGAGCGCGCAGTTCGAAGGCCTTGGCGGGGCGATTCTGGTCATGAGCCTGTCGAAGTATCCACTGATCTTCCTGCCCGTGGCGGCAACCCTGCGCAATCTTGATCCATCCCTTGAAGAATCGGCCCGCACCCTTGGGCAGAATCGCTGGGGCGTGTTTTTCCGTGTCACCCTACCGCTGCTCTGGCCTTCACTGCTAGCGGGTTCGTTGCTGATCGCCCTGCACATGCTGGTGGAATTCGGCGCGTTGTCGATCATCGGCCTGCAAACCTTCACCACAGCGATCTATCAGCAATTCGAACTGGAATTCAGCAACGCCAACGCGGCGATGCTGTCGGCCGTATTGCTGGCGCTGTGCTTGGTGTTGCTGTGGCTGGAACTGCGCGTACGCGGCAAAGGCCGGCATGTGCGCACCGGGCAAGGCGCGGCGCGTCAGGCTGAGCAGGTTCGGCTAGGACCATGGGCAGCGGTCGGTCAGTTGTATTGCCTGATGCTGGCGATTGTTGGCAGCGGAATTCCGCTGGGGATGTTGGCGTATTGGCTGGCGGTCGGTTCGTCGGCGGCTTTTCCGGTGGCCGCGATTACTGAAGCCCTGCTCTCGTCTTTGGCGCTTTCTCTTGGCGGGGCGGCATTGTGCCTGGTGCTGGCAGTGCCAGTCGGATTGCTGGTAGTGCGCTACAAAGGCCAACTGGCGATCTGGGCCGAACGCTTGCCGTATCTGCTGCATGCACTGCCAGGATTGGTGATTGCGTTGACGCTGGTGTATTTCGCTCTGCATTACGTGCCGGCGCTGTACCAGACGTCGGGGCTGCTGCTGATCGCTTATGCGCTGCTGTTTCTGCCACTGGCGCAGGCGCCGATCCGCACGGCCCTGAACAAGGCTGCGCCACAGCTGGAAGAAGCTGCGCGGACGCTGGGCGCTTCGTCGTTCACCGCGTTTTGCCGGGTGACGTTGCCGATTATCTTCCCGGCATTGGGCGCGGCGTTTGCGCTGGTGTTTCTGGATGCGATGAAGGAATTGACGGCGACGCTGCTGTTGAGTCCGACCGGGCTCAATACGCTGGCGACCGAAGTGTGGGCGCATACCGCGAATGTCGAATTTGCGGCGGCGGCGCCTTATGCGGCGTTGTTGATTTTGGTATCGGGGTTGCCGGTTTATTTACTGACGACTCGAATGTATCTGAGTCGCTGATACCGCTATCGCGAGCAGGCTCACTCCCACATGTTGACCGAGCTCCATCAGAGAAACGCGATCTAATGTGGGAGCGAGCCTGCTCGCGAAGAGGCCCGCCCAGACGACCTCAAGCCCTGAACTGCCCCAGACTCGCCTTCAACTGCGCAGCCAAGCTATCCAGCACCTTGCCACTCGCCGTGGTCTCCACCACCGCCTGCGCCGCTTTCTCGGCCTGCGCATGAATCGTCTCGACGCGCCCACGCACCGCCTGCGCACCTTGCGCCTGATGCGCCGCTGCCTGGGTTGCCAGACCAATCGCCGCGTGCACCTGCTCGACAGACGTTTGTACCGACTGCTGCAACCGCGCGCTGTCACGCAACACCAGCAAACCTTCGCTGGCCTGACGCCCGGCCTGGCCGATTGCCTCGACCGCCTCACGTGCGCCCTGTTGCAACGCGACGATATGCGCCTGAATGTCGCCGGTAGAACTTTGTGTCTTGCTGGCCAGCGCCCGAACTTCGTCCGCTACCACCGCAAAACCACGCCCGGTCTCGCCAGCGCGCGCAGCTTCAATGGCAGCGTTTAGCGCCAGCAGGTTGGTCTGCTCGGCGATCCCGTGAATTACCGTCAGCACCACTTCAATCTGCTCGCTCTGCTGCGCCAGTCGCTCGATCACTTTTGCACCGGTATCGACTTGTCCGGCCAGCGCCTCGATCAGGCTGCCGACCTTGGCGGAGGTGCGGGTGTTTTCATCAGTGGCCTGGCGAATATCCACAACCTGCTTCAACGCCGCTTGCATCGCATGGCTTTCCGATTGCGCTTCATCCGCCATTTGCGAGAGTGCGCGCAAACTCTCCGCCACTTCATCACGCTGCATGCCCGCCGCCGCATCTGCACCGGCATTGCGCAGGGTCATCGCACCAATCTCGACGCCGGTACGCTGCGCCACATCACCCGCCTCACGCACGATCGGTTGCAACTTATCCACAAAGCGATTGACCGCCGAGGCCATGTCGCCAATTTCATCGTTGCTGTTGATCTGCACACGCTTGGTCAGGTCGCCCTCACCCGCCGCCAGATCATCCATCGCGGCGTTGAGCATCTTCAGGCGATTGACGACGCGATGGCCGAGCACGACTGCCAGCAACAGCAACACGCCGCAACCGACCAACGCCAGGCCCATGCCGATCCGCCAGCGCAGGGTCGCAGCCGCCTCTTGAACAGTATTGGCGGTATTGGCTTTCATCTCGACGGCCGTTGACTGCGCCGATTGCAGACGCGCCTGCATGGCTTTGGCACTGTCGGCAGCGGCGCCTTTGAGGCTATCGCCGACCAGTTGATCACTGCTCGCGATCAGCGCGGAGAAGCGCTTGTCCAGTGCCGCCAGATCGGTTTCCACCGACGCAGTGGAAACGCCCATCAGCACCTTGCCGATTTCCACGCCATTGGGATTGATCGAGGCCTCGAGGTAATAAACCGACGGATCGTTTTTCGCCGCATCCAGCACTTTATCCAGTGCACGCTCGCCCTGGCCTTTTTCCAGCAAAGCCTTGTTGATCGGATTTTCGCGATTAAGATAACGGGTCAAATGCTGGCCGGTAGCGTCGTCGTAGACCACGAACAGCACGTTGGGATTGCGCTGGGCGCGACGGGCGAACTCGGACAGGGTCGGAACGTCGCTGTCCCACATGGCACGCGGCGCAACGGAGGCGAGCAATTGCGCCATGTCATTGGCCGAATCCTTTAGATCCTTTTCCAACGTCGCACGCAACTGCGCCTGCTCGTCTTTCAGTCGTAAAGACAGACCGGCAGTCAGCCGCTGGCGGGTGCTGGCAGACAAGGCATCGAGGCTCGACGTGACTTCACGCCCGGCCTGCTCCAGCTCAGCGGAGAGTTTCTGGCTGTCGGCGCCCAAGCGCACCGCCAAATCAGCTTCCAGCGCGGTGACGGTGCTCCGCGTCAGGGCAACCGCCACCAACACCTGCACCAAAAGGGCGATACCAAGGGTAACGAACACGGGCCGCAACAAACGGCTTTGTAACAGTGAGAGAACGGCCGACACTGTGAATCCCTCTACTTCTGACGCCATTAATTTGATGGCACTCTTGTAGACAGATTCACAGCAAAGGTCATGCCGTCCAACAGGCATAAACGACAAAGGCCCCGATGAAGGGGCCTTTGTGTTTTTACATCAACGACTTATCAAGCAAACGGATGACGCAGAACGATGGTTTCGTTGCGGTCCGGGCCCGTCGAAATAATGTCGATCGGCGCGCCGATCAGCTCTTCAACGCGTTTGATGTAGGCACGAGCGTTAGCTGGCAGCTCTTCCAGGGTCTTGGCGCCCACGGTCGATTCGGTCCAGCCCGGCACTTCTTCGTACACAGGCTGCAGGCCTACGTAGCTGTCAGCGTCGGTCGGCGCAACAGCATTGCCTTCGGCATCTTTGTAGCCAACGCAGATGTTGATGGTTTCCAGACCGTCGAGCACGTCCAGCTTGGTCAGGCAGATGCCCGAGATGCTGTTCACATCGATCGCGCGACGCAGGATAACCGCATCGAACCAGCCGCAACGACGGGCACGGCCGGTGGTCGCACCGAACTCGTGACCTTGTTTGGCCAGATGCGCGCCGACGTCGTCGAACAGCTCAGTCGGGAATGGACCCGAACCAACGCGAGTGGTGTAAGCCTTGGTGATGCCCAGAATGTAATCCAAGAACATCGGGCCAACGCCGGAACCGGTCGCCACGCCACCAGCGGTGGTGTTGGAGCTAGTCACGTACGGGTAGGTACCGTGGTCGATGTCGAGCAACGAACCCTGAGCACCTTCGAACATGATGTCTTTGCCGGCGCGACGCAGGTCGTGCAGCTCGGCGGTGACGTCGAGCATCAGCGGCTTCAGCAGCTCAGCGTATTCCTTGCACTCGGCCAGGGTCTTTTCGAACTCGATGGCCGGCTCTTTGTAGTAACCGACCAGCATGAAGTTGTGGTAATCCACCAGTTCACGCAGCTTGTCTTCGAAGCGCGGCATGTTCAGCAGGTCGCCAACACGCAGGCCACGACGAGCGACCTTGTCTTCGTACGCCGGGCCGATGCCGCGACCGGTGGTACCGATCTTCAACTCGCCACGGGCCTTTTCACGGGCCTGGTCCAGCGCCACGTGGAAAGACAGGATCAGCGGGCAGGACGGGCTGATACGCAGGCGCTCGCGCACCGGTACGCCTTTCTCTTCCAGCTTGGTGATCTCGCGCAGCAGGGCGTCAGGTGCAACCACCACGCCGTTGCCGATCAGGCACTGCACGCCTTCGCGCAGCACGCCCGACGGAATCAGGTGCAGGACGGTTTTTTCGCCGTCGATCACCAGTGTGTGGCCAGCGTTGTGGCCACCTTGGTAGCGCACTACGGCTGCAGCATGTTCGGTCAGCAGATCAACGATCTTGCCTTTGCCCTCATCACCCCATTGGGTGCCCAGGACTACGACATTCTTACCCATAACACTTGTCCTCATTCGCGCAAACTTGGTGCCGGCGATGGCCGGCAGGAAAACTCAAGAAGCCAGTGGCGATACTTGCCAAAGCCCGTTCTGCTGAATCAATTGCCGGTCGCAGTCCGCATCACGGGCGGCGGCCAAAGGTTGTCCAGGCAACGCCTGAACGACACGCTGACCCTCACTGCGCAACTGGCAAACCTGCTGCCAGAGTGCCGCATCCGTACTGTCAGGCATCCAGATACCGCCAGACGGTAGCTCGATCTCAGCACGCCCCAGGGTCACCAGGGTTTTCAAATCGGTGGAGAAGCCTGTCGCTGGACGGGCGCGGCCAAAATCTGCGCCGATGTCATCGTAACGACCGCCCTGAGCGATGGACTGGCCAACGCCCGGTACGAACACCGCGAACACCACACCAGTGTGGTAGTGGTAGCCACGCAGCTCGCCCAGATCGAAGTACAACGGCAGCTCCGGGAAGCGCGCCGACAGACGCTCAGCGATCGCCAGCAAATCTTCCAGTGCTGCCAGAACCGGCGCCGGCGCATTGGCCAGACGCTCACGGGCAGCGCTTAACACTTCACGGCCGCCGCACAGATCAACCAGCGCACGCAGCATGCCGGACAGGTCGGCCGGCAGGCCTTCGGTCAAGGTAATGACCTCGTCGATGGCTTTGCGTTGCAGCGCGTCGAACAACTGCTGCTCGACTTCACCGGACAGACCGGCGGCACGCGCCAGGCCACGGTAGATGCCGACATGACCAAGATCCATGTGCACATCCGGCACGTCGGCCAGTTGCAGCATGGCCAGCATCAGGCTGATCACTTCAACGTCGCTGCTCGGGCTGGCGTCGCCGTACAACTCGGCGCCCAACTGGATCGGGCTGCGCGAGGACGACAATGCCCGCGGCTGCGCATGCAGCACGCTACCGGCGTAGCACAGACGGCTCGGGCCTTCGCGACGCAGGGTGTGCGCATCGATGCGCGCCACTTGCGGCGTGATGTCGGCACGGAAACCCATCTGCCGGCCCGACTGCGGGTCGATGACCTTGAAGGTACGCAGATCCAGGTCCTGGCCCGCGCCGGTCAGCAGGGATTCCAGGTACTCGATATGGGGAGTCACGACAAACTCGTAACCCCAGCTCTGGAACAGATCCAACACCTGACGACGCGCGACTTCAATGCGCGCCGCTTCCGGTGGCAGTACTTCTTCGATGCCATCTGGCAGCAGCCAGCGGTCTACCGTTGCCATTACGCCATTCCCCTTTGATCCGGGCGGCCAGCCTGCGGGCGAGCCTTGAGTGAAGCAGAAAATGACCGGTCCGTTCAAAACGCACGCGCATGAACGACGCGGCGAAAGGCCTGTTACCGGCTTCGCCCATCACTTTCCTCGAAATACTCTCGGGCCATTCAACCCGATGCCTGCAACAAAAAACAGCAATCAAACGTGCAGACGCAAAAAAGCCGGGAATTTCCCGGCTGCCGCATCATACACACGTTTTCCCAAAGGATCACCCCGCCCGAGGTATTAGCCGCCGGGCGGAATGATTCAGGTCAACGGCGCATCAAGGCTTGGCCTTTTCCAGGTAGTGGAAAAAGTCGCTGCTTGGGTCGAGGACCAATACGTCGGATTTGTTCGCGAAGCTTTCACGGTAGGCGCGCAGGCTACGGTAGAAACTGTAGAACTCCTGATCCTGGCCGTAGGCCTTGGAGTAGATCGCAGCGGCCTGGGCATCACCGTCACCGCGAACCTCTTCGGATTCACGATAGGCTTCAGCCAGCAGCACGCGGCGTTGACGATCGGCGTCAGCACGGATGCCTTCAGCCAGTTCGTTACCCTTGGCGCGGTGCTCGCGAGCTTCACGCTCACGCTCGGTGCTCATACGTTCGAACACGCTGCGGTTCACTTCTTTAGGCAGATCGATGGTCTTGACCCGGACATCGACCACTTCGATACCCAGCTCTTTTTCCGCCATTTTGTTCAGCGATGCGGTGATGTCAGCCATCAGTGCATCACGCTCACCCGACACCACTTCGTGCAGGGTGCGCTTACCGAACTGGTCACGCAGACCGGACTCCAGACGACGGGACAGACGCTCGTCGGCGATTTGCTTCAGACCGGAAGTCGCGGTGTAGAAGCGCTCGGCATCTTTCACGCGCCACTTGGCATAAGCGTCGACCATCACGGCTTTCTTTTCCAGGGTCAGGAAACGCTGTGTCGGTGCATCCAGCGTCATCAGACGTGCGTCGAATTTACGCACCTGGTTAACGTAAGGCACTTTCACATGCAGGCCTGGCTGAACATCCGCCTGAACCACACGACCGAATTGCAGCAGCACCGCACGCTCGGTCTGAGCGACGATGTAGAAGCAGTTCCAGCCCACCAGCACGACAACGACGCCAACAATAAGGGCGATCAGCGATTTATTGCTCATCAGCGGGTCTCCCTTGTGCGCGATTGCGGCAGGTCAGTGACATGCGGCGTGACGTCCGTGTTGTTACTGGCGGCAGCCGAACCGGTGACCGGTGCATTGCTGCCCGAACTGTTCTGAATCATTTTGTCCAACGGCAGGTAAAGCAGGTTGCTCTGGCCGTTCTTGTTGCCGGTCACGAGTACCTTGCTGGTGTTGCTGAAGACTTCCTGCATGGTGTCCAGGTACAGACGCTGGCGGGTCACCTCAGGTGCCTTGCGATACTCGGCGACCAGTTTGGTAAAGCGGTCGGCTTCACCCTTGGCGCGCGAGACCGTCTCGTCACGGTAACCGTTGGCATCCTCAAGGATACGCTGGGCCTGACCACGGGCTTCCGGCACGACGCCGTTGGCGTAGGTTTCAGCCTGGTTGCGCGAACGCTGCTCGTCTTCACGGGCGCGGATCACGTCATCGAAGGCTTCCTGCACTTCACGCGGTGCCGCTGCGCTCTGTACGTTGACCTGAGTGACGGTGATACCGGTGCGATAGGTATCGAGGAAGCGTTGCAGACGCTCCTTGATTTCGCTGGCCATCAATTCACGACCTTCGGTCAGCACCTGGTCCATGGCGGTGGAACCCACCACGTGGCGCAGGGCACTGTCGGTCGCATGCTGCAGGCTGATTTCCGGCTGATCGACGTTCAGCACGAAGTCCTGCAGGTTGCTGATCTTGTACTGCACGGTCAGCGGCACTTCGACGATGTTCTCGTCTTCGGTCAGCATCTGGCCCTGCTTGGTGTAGGCACGCTCACGCGTGACGTTTTCCATGTACTTTTTATCGATCGGCGGGAAATAGATGTTCAGGCCCGGGCCGACAGTCTCGTAGTACTTGCCGAAGCGCAGCACCACGGCTTGCTCCTGCTCGTCGACCACGTAGACCGCGCTGTACAGCCAGACAGCCGCCAGCACAACGAGGCCGATGCCGAGCAGACCGCCGAAGCCGCCACTGCTCTTGCCCGAACCACCGCCGTCATCACCACGTTTCTTACCACCACCGAACAACCCGTTCAGGCTTTCCTGCAGCTTTCGGAAGGCCTCGTCGAGATCCGGTGGCCCCTTGCGGTCGCCATTATTGCGGCGTTTGCCACCCCAAGGATCCTGATTATTCGAGTTGCCACCCGGCTCATTCCAAGCCATAGCGCTCTCCATCTGATAAAGCAAAGACGCACCCACGGCGCGCCGACCAATGCTACAGAATGCCTGCCGTTGCGGCACAACCGCTTTGTCAGGCTTTTATTGCAAAGTGTGTTGCTCGATGAATTCCATCGGCTGCAATCCTTCGCGGCTTACCAGTCGATTCAACTCGACACGGGGCAAACGAACGGCCAGCAAACTGATGCCTTCTTCGTCGTGCTCTTCTTTCTGCACCGCACCGAGTTCGAAAAACTGCGCACGCAGTCGCGCGAATCGTTGCGGCAAGCGCAAGGTACCGATAAACAAATCACTGCCAAGTAATTCGGCAATGGCTTGTTCAAGCAACTCCAGACCACTGCCATCTCGCGCCGACAGCCAGACCCGCTGGGGCTTGCCGTTTTCGTCGCGCTGGATTTGTGGCTCAACGCCTTCAAGCAAATCGAGTTTGTTATAGACCTCGAGGATCGGCAAGTCCTGGGCACCAATCTCGCCCAGTACCACCATCACCTGCTCGATCTGCAACATGCGATCCGGTTCGGCCGCATCGATCACGTGCAACAACAGATCGGAATTGCTCGACTCTTCGAGGGTAGACCGAAATGCCTCGACCAGCTTGTGCGGCAAGTGACGAATGAAGCCCACCGTGTCTGCCAGAACAATCGGCCCCAGATCGTCCAGTTCCAGACGACGCAGGGTCGGGTCCAGCGTGGCGAACAATTGGTCGGCCGCGTAGACATCGGATTTCGTCACGTTGTTGAAGAGCGTGGACTTACCGGCGTTGGTATATCCCACCAGAGACACGGTCGGAATATCGGCACGGGAACGACCACGTCGCGATTGCTCGCGCTGGCTGCGCACCTTCTCCAGCCGCCCCTTGATCTGACGCAGGCGAACCCGCAGCAAACGGCGGTCGGTTTCCAGCTGGGTTTCACCTGGGCCGCGCATACCGATGCCGCCACCCTGACGCTCAAGGTGAGTCCAGCCGCGAACCAGGCGGGTGCTCATGTGGTCAAGCTGAGCCAGTTCGACCTGGAGCTTGCCTTCATGGGTACGGGCGCGCTGGGCGAAAATATCGAGAATCAGGCCGGTACGGTCGATCACGCGACACTCGAAAACACGTTCGAGGTTACGTTCCTGACTCGGCGTGAGGATGTGATTGAAAATCACCAGATCAGCTTCTTCAGCCTTGACCAGGTCGCGCAGTTCCTCGACCTTGCCGCTGCCGATCAGGTATTTGGCGGTTGGCCGATGACGCGGCACGTTAAAAAACGCAACGGTCTCGGCGCCGGCCGAATTAGCCAATTCCTGAAACTCCTGCGGATCTTCGCGCGCCTCAGGGTCCTGTCCATCCAAGTGAACGAGGATGACTCGTTCACCACCACCGTGGCGCTCAAAGAACAAAGGAGACTCCTATCAGGCGTTACCTGGCTCAGCGTCACCTGCTTCGGATTCGGTTGCGCTAGGCAGACGAATTGGACGAACCGGCACTACTGTCGAGATAGCGTGTTTGTAAACCATTTGGCTCACGGTGTTTTTCAGCAGGATCACGAACTGGTCGAACGACTCGATCGTGCCTTGCAGTTTGATACCGTTGACCAGATAGATGGAAACCCCAACTTTCTCTTTACGTAAAGTATTCAAGTAAGGGTCTTGTAGCGAATGCCCTTTTGACATGTGCCGCACTCCTTTAAGGATTCAATAATAAAAAATAGGTAATTCAGATGGCTTTGGCCGTCACACCCCCAAGGATAGACGGCAATTGCAAGGACTCAGCTCAATATGGAGATGGTCCCAAGGTATTTCAAGGCGCGTGGCAGATTGTCGCAATCAAGACTGTCCAGCCAGTGTATATCTTCCCAGCTGCGCAGCCAGGTGAACTGGCGTTTAGCCAATTGGCGCGTGGCGATGATGCCGCGCTCCTGCATTTCGGCCAACGTCAGCTTGCCATCCAGGTAGTCCCAGACTTGGCGGTAGCCTACCGCACGTATAGACGGCAACCCCGAATGCAGGTCACTTCTTTTACGCAGGGCTACGACCTCGTCGATGAACCCCTGTTCCAACATAATTGTGAATCTTTGTTTAATGCGCTCGTGCAGTACCTGACGATTCGCCGGGGCAATGGCCAAGTTCGCGACAGTATAGGGCAATTGTTGCAGTCCCGAAGCGGCTGCTTCAGTACTTTGCGCAGATTGTTGCTGGCGCAGCTCGGTCATGCTCTGACCGCTGACTCGATAAACTTCCAGCGCGCGACTCAGGCGCTGCGGATCGTTCGGGTGAATCCGCGCTGCGGATACCGGATCGATGGTCGCTAATTGGTCGTGCAGGGCTTGCCAGCCAAGGCGTGCAGCCTCTTCTTCGATCTGCGCACGGACCTCGGGATCGGCGGCCGGCATGTCTGCCAGGCCTTCGACCAAAGCCTTGTAATAGAGCATCGTGCCGCCGACCAGCAGCGGAATTTTTCCGCGCGCGGTGATCTCGGCCATGGCTTGCAGGGCATCACGACGGAAATCCGCAGCGGAATAGGCTTCGGCCGGATCGAGAATATCGATCAAACGGTGCGGATATTCGGCCAGCAGTTCTTTCGAAGGCTTGGCGGTGCCAATGTCCATGCCGCGGTAGACCAACGCCGAATCAACGCTGATCAGCTCGCACGGCAGCACCTTGGTCAGCTCGATGGCCAGATCGGTTTTGCCCGCAGCGGTCGGGCCCATCAGAAAAATCGCTGGAGGGAGTTGGCTCATCAACGACCGCGCAAGAACAGTTTGTCCAGATCGTCCAGGCCCAGTTGGGTCCAGGTCGGTCGGCCATGGTTGCATTGACCGCTGCGTTCGGTGTTTTCCATGTCACGCAGCAGGCCGTTCATTTCCGGCAGGGCCAGGCGCCGATTGGCGCGAATCGCGCCGTGGCAGGCCATGGTGCCGAGCAATTCGTTGAGGTGTGCCTGAATCCGGTCGCTGGTGCCGTATTCCATCAAATCCGACAGCACGTCGCCGACCAGACGGTTGGCTTCAGCCTGCTTCAACAACGCCGGAATCTGGCGGATCGCCAAGGTTTCCGGGCCCAGACGCTGCAATTCAAAGCCCAAACGCTGAAACCATGCCGCGTGCTCTTCAGCACAATCGGCCTCGCGCTGGCTCACGGCCAGGGATTCCGGCACCAGCAGCGGCTGGCCGCTGAGGCCTTCGCTGGCCATGGCGATTTTCAGACGCTCATACATGATCCGTTCGTGGGCGGCGTGCATATCCACCAACACCAGACCTTGGGCGTTCTCGGACAGAATATAAATGCCTTTGAGCTGCGCCAGCGCGTAACCGAGCGGCGGAATGTCTTCCCGACCGGCCGGCAATGCGTTGGCATTGGCTTCCGGCAGCGGTGCGAAAAACTCTCGATAAGCAGCTTGCGCCTCGGCAGCCGGCGGCACTGCCGATTGCGGACGTGGCGTGTATTGATACTGATAAGCCCCGCCAGCACTGGCACCGGACGAAGTATTGAACGCCGGTTGCGCCTGCGGTTGCTCCAGCAAGGCATTGGCCGCCAGACGCATTTCACCCTGTGGGCCGAACTCACCGGCATCGAGGCCCGTTGGCCGCACGACGGCTGTGGTCACGGAACCGGCAAGCTGATCTTCCGGACGCACATCGCCCAACGCTCGGTGCAAGGTGCCATAAAGGAAGTCATGCACCATGCGCCCGTCACGGAAGCGCACTTCGTGTTTGGTTGGGTGCACGTTGACGTCGACCGCCGCCGGATCGACTTCGAAAAACAGTGCAAAGGTCGGGTGCCGGCCGTTGAACAGCACGTCGCGATAGGCCTGACGCACAGCGTGGGCGACCAGTTTGTCGCGCACCGCTCGGCCATTCACGAAGAAATACTGCAAATCCGCCTGACTACGGTTGAAGGTCGGCAAACCGACCCAGCCCCACAGGTGCAAGCCGTTGCGCTCAATCTCGATCGGCAACGCCTGCTCAAGGAACCCCGAGCCACAGATCGCCGCCACACGCCGGGCGCGGGCCGCATCATCGTGGGCTTCATGCAGGCTGAGGATGGTCTTGCCGTTGTGGCGCAGATGAAACGCGACGTCGAAACGCGCCAGCGCGAGACGCTTTATCACTTCTTGCAGGTGATCGAATTCGGTTTTTTCGGTCTTGAGAAATTTGCGTCGCGCCGGGGTGTTGAAGAACAGGTCGCGGACTTCCACCGAGGTGCCGACCGGATGCGCAGCTGGCTGAACCCGAGGCGCCATGTCGCGGCCTTCGGTTTCCACCTGCCAGGCCTGATCGGCATCGCGGGTGCGCGAGGTCAGGGTCAAGCGTGCCACGGAGCTGATCGACGCCAGTGCCTCACCACGGAAACCGAGACTCATCACCTGCTCAAGGTCTTCCAGGTTACGGATTTTACTGGTGGCGTGACGAGCCAGGGCCAGCGGCAGATCATCGGCGGAAATACCGCTACCGTCGTCGCGCACGCGCAGCAGCTTGACGCCACCCTGCTCGACGTCGACATCAATGCGTCTGGCGCCGGAGTCGAGGCTGTTTTCCAACAGTTCCTTGATCACCGAAGCCGGGCGTTCAACCACTTCACCGGCGGCAATCTGGTTCGCCAGCCGTGGGCTGAGCAGTTCGATGCGGGCAGCAGCGTTCAACACTTCGTTCATTCTTTGGACGCCAGTTCGGTGCCTGGAATGGTCAAGTGTTGACCGACTTTCAGCTCATCACTTTTCAGGTCGTTGGCGGCGCGGAGCGTGGCCGGCGATACCTGATAGCGCACGCCGATCATCGCCAGCGTTTCGCCCGGACCGACGCGATGATCGCGCGGGCCTTGGACAATTTTGCCGGAATCACGCAACCAGGCGATGTAGGTGCCCGGTGGCGGGTTCTGCTGGAAGAACTGACGCACGCCGCTGCTGATCGAACGCGCCAGCGCTTGCTGGTGGCTCGACGCCGAGAGCTTGTTCGCTTCGTTGGCGTTGGAGATAAATCCGGTTTCGACCAGGATCGACGGAATATCTGGCGACTTCAACACCATGAACCCGGCCTGCTCCACCCGCTGTTTGTGCAGCGGCGTGACGCGACCGATATTGGTCAGGACTTTCTGGCCGACGTTTAGGCTGGAGGTCAGCGAGGCCGTCATCGACAGGTCGAGCAATACGCCGGCGAGCATGCGGTCCTTATCATCGAGGCTGACGTTACCGGCCCCCCCGATCAAGTCAGAACGGTTTTCGCTGTCGGCCAGCCAACGCGCGGTCTCCGACGTTGCACCACGATCAGACAGGGCAAACACCGACGCACCAAACGCTGCGGCAGATGGCGCGGCGTCGGCGTGGATCGAGACAAACAGGTCGGCGCCTTTCTTGCGGGCGATTTCGGTACGGCCGCGCAACGGGATGAAGTAGTCGCCGGTACGGGTCAGCTCGGCGCGGAAGCCTTTCATGCCGTTGACCTGACGCTGCAGTTCGCGGGCGATCTGCAATACCACGTCTTTCTCACGCTGACCGCGCGAACCGGACGCACCCGGGTCTTCGCCACCGTGGCCGGCGTCGATCACCACAATAATGTCGCGCTTGCCGGCCGGGGCTGGCGGCAACTTGATTGCAGGCTCGGTCGGGGTTACCGGCACCGCTGGCACGGTCGCCACCTGCGGCGTTGGCGCCGGCGGCGGTGCGGCGTCGGCCGGGTTGTCGAACAGGTCGACCACCAGACGGTTGCCGTACTGCGCGTTCGGCGCCAGCGAGAAGCTTTTCGGGGTGACGGCTTTCTTCAGGTCGATGACCACGCGCAGGTCGGTCGGCGTGCGCTGGGCCGAGCGCATCGCGGTGATCGGCGTGTTTGCGGTCTGCACATTCAACGGAGCACCGAGGGTGGCACCGTTGATGTCGATCACCAGCCGGTCTGGTGAGGTCAAGGTGAAGACGCTGTGCTGCACCGGGCCACTCAGGTCGAAGACCAGTCGCGTGTTGTCCGGCGCCCGCCACAGGCGCACGCTGTTGACCTTTGAATCGGCCACAGCGTTGACGGTTACTGCCATCAACAACAGTCCAGCGGCAGCCACCAACGCGCGAAAGCGCATACCTAACCCCATCATTTAATTGGATTCCAATGCCAAAGCGGCACACCAGGCCTCGCCACGCGAACCCTGGGATAAAATTTTCAGCGAACGCCCGCTGTCTTGCGGGCTAATGGTAATGGTCAGGTCAGGCTTTGGCAAAAAGCCTGCACCTTTATCGGGCCATTCGATCAGGCACATCGCATCGTCTTCGAAGTAGTCGCGGATGCCGAGAAACTCCAGTTCTTCCGGATCGACCAGGCGATACAGGTCAAAGTGGAAGGCGCGGATGTCACCGATTTCGTAAGGTTCGACCAAAGTGAAGGTCGGACTTTTTACCGCGCCGACATGGCCCAGCCCGCGAATGATGCCTCGCGACAGGGTGGTTTTGCCCATGCCCAGATTGCCTTCGAGAAAAATCAGGCCATGGCCTTGAGTCACGCGGGCGATCCGTGCGCCAAAGTCGCTCATGGCCTGTTCATCGGCCAGGTACAGGGTTACTTCAGACACGGTGCTTGCTCCTCCAACAACTGACGAATGGCTGGAATCAGATCACTGGCCGCCAGCCCACGGCCGAATTTTCCTTGTTGCCTACCGGCATTGGCGTGCAGCCAGACGGCCAGACACGCGGCCTCGAAACCGTCCAGGCCTTGCGCAAGCAGCGCACCGGTCAAGCCCGCCAGCACGTCGCCGAGTCCAGCGGTGGCCATGGCCGGGTGGCCTTCGTGACACAACGCCAGACGGCCATCGGGATGCGCGATCAGACTGCCCGCGCCCTTCAACACGACCACAGCTGTATATTTTTTGCTCAATGCCAGCGCCGCCGCCGGACGATCCGCCTGCACTTCGGCCGTACTGATGCCCAGCAATCGCGCCGCCTCTCCCGGATGCGGGGTGATCACGCAATCCTTGGGCAGCTCAACGAAACCGCTTGCCAGCAGATTCAGCGCATCGGCGTCCCACACTTGCGGCAATGCCGCGTTGGCCGCCGCCGACAACAGTGCGCGCCCCCAACTGGCCTGCCCCAATCCCGGACCGACCACCAGCACAGAAACTTTCTCCAGCAAACCCATCAACTGATTGGCCGATGAGGTGCCAAGCGCCATGGCTTCTGGCACACGAGTCAGTGCTGCCGCGACATGCTCTGGGCGAGTCGCCAGCGAAACCATACCCGCGCCGCTGCGCAAGGCCGTTTCGGTGCTGAGCAGAATCGCCCCGCCAAAGCCGTGATCGCCACCGATCAGCAGCACATGACCAAAGCGGCCCTTGTGCGAAGTCGGTGCACGCGCCGCCAACCCCGGAAGATTAGCCGTGTTGAGCCGTTGGGCGATGATCGGAATGTCACGATAGATGTCGGCGCTGGCCTGTAAATCGTTAAACACCAATTGGCCGACATGATCCGCCGCGTCGCCGGTGAACAGGCCGATTTTCAGCCCGATAAAGGTCACCGTAAGATCAGCCTGCACAGCGGCGCCCAGAACATGCCCGGAGTCGGCGCTTAGACCTGAAGGGATATCGACGGCAGTCACCGGCAAACCACTGGCGTTAATTGCCTTGATCGCCGAGACATAAGGCTCGCGCACATCCCCGCTCAGCCCCGTGCCGAGCAAGGCATCGAGAATGATCCCGCGCATTTCGCTTTCAGCCTGCCAGCCCTGCACCACAACACCTTCAGCCAACGCCTCGGCACGGGCCTGCGCGGCATCGCCCTGTAAACGCTGCGGATCGCCGACCGCCAACACGCGCACCGACCACCCGGCTCGCTGCGCCATGGCCGCGACCAGATAACCGTCACCGGCATTGTTGCCATGCCCGGCCAGCACCGTCAGTTCAGTTGCCGACGGCCATTGCCGCACCAACGCTCGCCACGTCGCATGGGCCGCGCGCTGCATCAATTCGAAGCCCGGCGTACCGGCGGCAATCAGCCGTGCATCGAGTTCGCGCACCTGTGCGGCGCCATACAGCGCGTCGGGTAATTGATCTTTCGTGTGCGGCATGCGTCTTCGGGCTCCGATGTCTGGCAGAATTATACGCACCTCAGCTCCGGTTTCTCTCGCCTCATGTCCGCCATCACCACAGACCTGCCCGCCCTCGCCCAATCGATCAAGGATTGGGGCCGCGAGCTGGGCTTTCAGCAAGTCGGCATCAGCGGTCTGGATCTGGCCGAGCATGAGCAGCACCTCGCACGCTGGCTCGAGGCCGGCTACCACGGCGAAATGGACTACATGGCCGCCCATGGCAGCAAACGCTCGCACCCGGAAGAACTGGTGCCGGGCACATTGCGCGTGGTCTCGCTGCGCATGGATTACCTGCCCGGCGACACACAAATGGCGCAAATGCTGGCGCAACCGGAAAAAGCCTACGTGTCGCGTTATGCCTTGGGCCGCGATTACCACAAATTGATCCGTAAACGTGTGCAGCAATTGGCCGACAAGATTCAGGCGCAGATCGGCCCGTTCGGTTTCCGCGCGTTTGTCGACAGCGCCCCAGTGCTGGAAAAAGCCATCGCCGAACAGGCCGGGCTGGGCTGGATTGGCAAAAACACCTTGGTATTGAATCGCAAGGCCGGCAGTTATTTCTTTCTCAGCGAATTGTTCGTTGATCTGCCATTGCCAGTCGACGAGCCGCACAGCAGCGAACATTGCGGCCGCTGCACCGCGTGTCTCGATATCTGTCCGACCAACGCTTTCGTCGGCCCCTATGTGCTGGACGCGCGGCGCTGCATTTCCTATCTGACCATCGAACTGAAAAGCGCCATCCCTGAAGACCTGCGTCCGTTGATCGGCAATCGCGTGTTCGGCTGTGATGACTGCCAGATCGTTTGCCCGTGGAACCGCTTCGCCAAGCCTTCCGGGGAAAGCGATTTCAAGCCACGGCACAACCTGGACAATGCTGAACTGGCCGAGCTGTTTTTGTGGGATGAAGAGAAGTTCTTGAGCAGTACTGAAGGCTCGCCGTTGCGGCGGGCGGGGTATGAGCGCTGGTTGCGGAATCTGGCGGTGGGGCTGGGCAATGCGCCCTCAACGATTCCGGTGCTGGAAGCGTTGAAGGCGCGACGGGATTATCCGTCAGAGTTGGTTAAAGAGCATGTGGAGTGGGCGTTGCGTCAGCATCTTCCTGACACGCTGTAAAAGATTTTCGATCCACTTTCACGGTGTGCCCCATCGCCGCCACAATCAGCTGCCCCCAACAGGTTGCCAGCGAATGGATCAGCCCTCATCGGCGCTTTCCAGTCCACTATCCACGCCGTCAGACACTATATTCTGTTGGGGCACCCAGACATCGCCATCCACTTGAATCAGGATTCTTCTGTCTAAACCGGCGCCGTCGAAATAGGCAGTGATTCGTTGCAGAGTGTCGTCATCCAGCGGATTGTTTCGAAAATCATAATTGACCTCGCGAACGTCGGGCACATCGAACAGTTCTCGTGGCAGGCTCGTGAATCCGTTATGCCGAAAATCCACATAGGCCAGACTCTCGATGTCAAATATCCCGACTGGCACTTCGGTCAGGCCCGTTTTCGACAGATAAAGGCTGTCCAGGCGCCGCATGTAACTGACATCAGGTGGGAGACCCAGTGGGTTGTTGCTTAAGTCCAGCAGCGTCAATCCTTCAATGTGGGCGAGACCTTCGACAGTCGCTTCGGAGAGTCGAATGTCGCAATTGTCGAGGGTTAACGTCGTCAGCTCTCTCATTTGAAAAATTTCAACAGGAAACGCTTTCAACGCTAAACCAGTGAGCGTCAGGTGCTGCACGCCCGGAAAAGCTGCAAGAAAGGCGCTGCCACTCAACACATAGGTACCGGAGAGACTCAGTTCACGGACATGACTGAAGTCAGCCGACAAACGCGGCAGAGTGCCCGTCATATCCAGAACGTAGTCAAGCTTTTCGGGGGTGTACGGATTTGCGGTGGTTAACTGGCGCGACCAATTGGCCTGTAGTTCCTGCGCGAAAAGCGCGCGGTGCGATCGCAGCCTTTCAATCTCAGTTATTGTCAGTGCCTGCCCCGTGACCGGGTGCAGCGATGGCACCTCTACTGCCCACGCGCCAAGATCTTTCACCAGCGTGAGGTGTTCCACCTCCAGCCGAGCCAGTGCCTGCCCCGTATCTGCGCTCAATCGCTCGCGGTGCAAGTCAGCTCGCGCCTCTTCGGTCAATGTCGGATACAACACGGCCAGGCGTTCGTCTATCGTACGAAGCGGTTCCACCTGAAAATTCCCATCACCGGACCACGCACCGCTATGCTCCTGTGCTAGCTGCCCGGGTAGACCATCGCTGTCCGCCGGACGCCAGAACTTGCCCTCGGCACCCGGTTTCATCAGCGGACCGGAAGCGTTGAGCTCGCTGGCGACGGTAGCGCGAAACTGGCCGCTTTCGGCGTCCTGAACCACTTGCACGAAGTAATCATCAGCGACGGCTACAAACAGACGCTGTTTATACAGCCGTATGCCGGACGCGTCGGCGTCACCGAGATTTTTCCAGTCTTGTATCCAGTAGTCTCGAAATGAAGATGCAGACACAGCCATCTCCACTTCACTGACGTAGGCAGCCATTGGACTTACGCTGACCGACTGTGCGGCGGCGCCAATATCCGACCTGCGAAGGGGAAAGGGCGCGTCCAGATGCGCGAGGCTCGATGGGGTGTGCTGACTGCTCCGTGGCAGTCCTTGGGAGCCGCCAGCGCTGAAATCATCAGTTCTACTTAGGGCAGGTTTAATCTTTGGTGGTTTACCAGCCATAAACTTTCATCCTTGGTTTAGTTGCGCCGATGCCGCAGCGCTGCACCGGCAGCGCCGGCCATCAATGCAAGTAGTCCTCCTGGACCACTTGGCGATTGGATGGACCAGTTTATCGGGATGACTGCTGCGTGAAGATATAAATAGATCTTCACGCAGCCTTATTTACTCAAGTGTAAGAACGAACTACACCACCACGAACCCTTGCCCGTGACGAGCCGTCAGTATGGGAACACTGACGCTGCACGATTGCGAATAACTTCGCTCACAGACATATCAGCCGCCCCTCTGCGTGTGACCTATCTTATGCGCCGTCACCGTTCGAGTGTCCTTGTTCGCGTAAAAAAACAAACGCTTGCCGCCACTAAGCCTGATTTCGGTGTAACCCGTCTTGTTGAAAAATCCAGGCTCTCCTAGTTCCAATTCAGTAGCGCTGCGAAACGCGACCATTTCATTGTATTTAACGCTTGATCCCAAGCGCTTTGCCGCTTTGGAAGGCGTCAATCCCTGTTCGACAATTCCATTTTTGAACAAGTAATAGTCGGCTACTTCAGCATTCCCGAGCGCCTCAAAACCATCAACTGCGCCCATTCCGGTTTTTTTTCCCGCCACCTTCCCTTTGAAATTGTAAGTCTTGAAAGTCCAGGGTTCTGTTGCAGCCGCCGCTCTCTGAGAGCTTCCTTCGCCCCGCGGGCTGAAGAATGTGGTGTATTCTTTTTCGACGATTTTGACCGGCGGCTCATCCGCGACTGTCGCGATGTAAGCGCGCGCTCTCGTGTGCTGCGTGAAGATCTTCTGCACCGCCAGGGCGCCTGCTGCTATCGACACGATGCCCAGCCCCAGACTCACCCAGCCAAGTATTGCCCCTGCCTGGGATTCCGAGTCGAGGGCATTCGCCACCTCACTGCCTATGCCCGTAGCTCCCGAAGCGACGCCCAACCCCATCGCCAACAGGCTCAGTGGCGTGGTAGTCCCCATGGTCACGATACTCAAGGCAATCCCGATGACTCCCAATGCGATTCCGGCAATTGACTGCCAGGAGATATGACCCGTGGGGTCAATCCGATTGACCGGGTCACCCAAGCAATACGCGTACGCATTCACGCCACCCGCCCCAAACGGGCTCATGCTGTCGGGGCTATTGAAACGCATGAGCGTCGGGCTGTAGGCACGGTAACCATGACCCAGAAG
This sequence comes from Pseudomonas sp. Irchel 3H7, assembly GCF_900187605.1. Lineage (GTDB taxonomy): Bacteria > Pseudomonadota > Gammaproteobacteria > Pseudomonadales > Pseudomonadaceae > Aquipseudomonas. The sequence continues at coordinate 176,824 of NZ_FYEA01000009.1, read as the reverse complement.
GTACAATCCCGTGACCGCATCGAGTTGCTCGCCATTGAATCCCGCCAAACTGAAGAGACCGCCTTCAGCAACGCGATGGCCGTAAGGGTTGTAAGGGTTGTCTTCCCATTGGTCCCCGTGCAACTGAGTCAGCACACTTTGCTGTTGATCCGTCCCGAAGATCCGGCTGCCAGCGTCCGCCCCGAGTTGTTGTTGTCCCAATAACACTGCGCCGTTGCGCACCACACTGCGCGAGTCGTCACCACGGATTTCGCAACTGACGGTTGAGTTGTGGTAATAGCGCTGAGCATCCGCCATGCGCGGTTGCGACAACTCGACGATTCGATCAAAGCCGTCGTAATGAAAACCACGCACCACCTCCCCTCTGGCGTCACTCACCTGGGTCAGGCGACCGAAGGCGTCATATGCCAGAGTGCGAGCCTGATCGTCCTTGACCATCCGGCCATCGGCGTCGTACTCCAGCGTAACCGACGCAGGATAGTCGGCATGCGAGTGCGATACCCCAATAAGCTGCGCCGGATCGCTTTCGCTAAAGCTGAAAGTCGTTAGATTGACGCCTTCGGGAAACGTGGTTTGCAGTGTCAGGATGTTATCCAGTGCGTCGAAGGTAAATGCCTGCTGGACGATCTCCTTGCCGTAGGGGTCCCGCGGCCGCTGGCTGCCCTCGCAGTCGTACTGCGTAAGGCGCCCGCGCACGTCGTAGGTGAAGCGCTCATCACGCAGCACGAAAGCGCCGCGCTTCAAGACCTTTTGCGCCAGTTTGCCGGCCACGGTGTAGGTGGAGCTCAGCGTCTGGGTGGGCAAACCGTTGACCTCAAAGCTTCGGGTCGCTTCACGGCCGATATCGTCGTAGGTCAGGCGCGTCGTCAGCAGGCGCTTGGTCGACGTATCGCGCGTTTCGATCTTCGTCAACAAACCGCGCTTGTCGTAGGAAAAATCCGCCTGCACAGCACCTTGCTTGAACGAGGACCTACGCCCCCATCTGTCATACCCGGTCTGATGCTTTGTACCCAGTACATCCATGTAGATCAGGGGCAAACCGGCAAAAGAATAGGTATGGGAAACCGTCTTGCGCTGTTCGCCATATCGGCTGGTTTCCGACTTTAGGCGTCCGGAAGGGAAATACTCGAAATGACGCTCGCGACCTTGTTCGATGCAGCTCTTGATTTTACCGGTCAGGGGATCGTAGGTGAATCGGCTGGTCAAGCCATCCTTCCCCTCAGTCACGGCTTTGCGCTCAGTCAACAATCCGCCCAGCTCGGACGCATGGATGAACTCGACCTTCTGCCCCCTGGCATCGGTGGAAGACTTGGGCAGGCTGCGACCGGCCTCATAACTGGCCAACGTCTTACGCCCTCCCACAGTTATCTCGGTCACACGGTTCAAGCCATCGAACGTCTGCTGCCCCAGTAGCGAACCGGCCACTTTGATTTCAACGGGCAGCTCGGCGGCGCTATGGGCTGCAAACGTGGTTTCCACGGCATGGCCGTCCGGCAGAACACTGCGAGTCATCCGGTCGAACACATCATATTCATAGCGTGTCGTGTTGCCTGCCGGGTCGGTCTGACTGAGGGTTCGGCCCAAGCCGTCATATTTATAAACGGATTCGCCCAGGCTCTGGTTTTTGAGATCAAACACTTCAATGCTGTCCGGCTTGCCGAACGCATTGAAGGCGGTAATTGTCTTGCCCATGCCGTCCTGCCAACTCTGCTGCTGGCGGCTGATCGGGTCAAACTGACTGTGAACGACTCGCCCATCGCCGTGCCGGGTTTCTGTGACCTGACCCCAGTCGTCGTAAGAAAATTCCGTCTTGACCTCTCGCACGAGGCCGTCCCACCAGTCACTGTGGATGACCTGCACTTGGCGGCCGCTCTGGTCATGGAGGGCGCTGTAAGCATTGCGCATCGGGAAGTTGCCTTGCGGATCAGGGTTGTCGCAATCCTTTTCCTGAATCGCACAGATGCGTCCCAGCGCGTCAAACGTGGCTATTTGCATGCCACCTGCCGAGTCTTTCGTGATCATCGTTGCGGGCTGGTTACCCTTGGCCGCCTGATAGCTCCAATGGGTAGTGGAGGCGAACGCCGTAGCGGGTGCGAGTGTCCTGCGCAGGCGTCGGCCCAATTTGTCGTATTCGTACTCGATCACGGTGTCTTCAGCATCGCGCTCGCACATTACCAGTCCGCTCAGGATCGAGAGCGTTTGTTCGCTGGAACTGGTTTTGCCGTCAAAACCCTGCACCGTTTTCTTCAGCACCAACTTGGTACCGTCGAGCACATAAGAGCAATCGAGACGAGTAGTCGTCGCATTGCGCGTGACGCTTTGCTGTTGCAGCAACCCGTGTCTGGCGGGGTCCTTGGGCGAATTGAGATAAGTCAGATCGACCTGGGATCGAAGCGTCTCACTGCCGTCGATCCACTCGAAAAAGCTCTCTTGGATGGGCACAACATTGGCCTGCGACGCACCTTCGATGGCGGAATGCAATGCATATCGGTAGCGTGTCACGGTAGTTGCGCCGCCGCCAGCCGCGGGAGTCACGGCCCTCTGCTTCAGAAAGCGGATGAATCCTAAAGGATCTTTCGGGCAATCCTTTGATTCGGTGCCTGGATAGTATTCGAACTGCGTGACCACCCCATCGCCCCCTACCTGCCTAAGCAGATTGCCAGCGGCATCGAATTCAGTGGTGGATGTCTCGGTGCGTTTGTTCTTGGTTTTGCTGTTTTCGTAAGTGCGGGTCTGAGACTTGGGCAACCTGAATTGAGCGACCTGCTCTGTAAACGGCTTGGCGACGTTACAGTGGTACTCGGTAGTCGTCGAAACGATAGCGTCATTGCAGGTGGTCACTTCTGAGACCAACAGATGAAATTTGTTGTACGTGCGCTTGGTGTGAGTATGAAGCTTGTGCCCCACGATCAGCTTCTCAGTGGAGTTGTACTGATACGTCCCCGGTGCCCGGTAGAGAGGGTCGCCGTCATCAGTGGAATCGGGCGGCACACCATGCCCCAGGTAATTGCGATCCGAATAGGTGTACGTTTTGATGACCTTCGGCTGGCCTTGCTTGGCGAAAATGTCATGGGCTATCACGTACGGCAGACCTTGCACTGCCCCCAGCACAGGTTGCAGGTGCCCGAGCCTTTTGTAGCGAATGTTTTCCACGGCGCCGAGTGGCGACTCCACGCGTTTCACATAGCTGATGCCGTCAATCACTTCGTACTGAATATCCCACCCCCTGCCCACCGGTAAGCCGATGGCGGTGACGCGATCATTCTTGAAGGTCATCGAGAATTCAGCGCTGTCTGGCGTATCGGGATTCTGGGTCAATGTCAGCCGGCCAGCGGTACGGCTGACTGTGAGCAACTGTCTTTTTGCGTCGCTGATTTCCACGAGCATCGGCTGCTCATTGAACAGGGCATATTTCAAGGCAATGCTTGCCCCGTTCGCCGCGATGATCTTCATGGGTACGGCAATGTGCGTGGCGCCAAAAACTTCAAGTTCTTCGCGCCGGCCATCCTTGTAGCGCACTTCATATCGCCCGATGCCTGTTTTCAGAACCTTGGCGCTCTCCAGTTTCATTTCCTTGAAGAACAGCGCTTTGGCTGTTTCAGCGGCTTTATAGGTCTCACCGCTGGCCAACGTGATGACTTTACTGCGCAAGTCATAACGACTGGTCGACAGCGACCACCCTGTGCCATAGCCGGCGTTGCGCGTATTAAGCGGATTGAAGCCAAGGGCAAGATTAAATGAGGGTCCGTTGAGATCGGCAGAGCGAATGGCACCGAGTGTCAATGCCAGGGTATATATACCTGTACGGGGATCAACACCACCAGCGACAAAGCCACCGAAGTTGAATGCATTGGAACGCACCGAATCAAAAGTTTGACTATCCATGGATAACATCCTGTCACTTTCAGAAAAAAACACACACGTAAGCGTCGCGCTGACTTCACAAGGAAATAATGAAACCGGAACAACCCCGGAAAATTTTCATTAACTTAATATGAACGACCGACTGAGGACCGATTACAGGTTTGCGGGGGGTTGTGCTGGCTCCGTAGCACCACGGAGCCCGCGAACATTTATCTATAAAGCATCGAAACTGCAGTCAATCATGAGTTTGATGAAGTTACAGCTTACAGGCCCACAACATCTGAAACGGCATATATATATCTACGCCTTTTAGCATCTCAGTACTCAACCACGCTCCAGCGAAAACTCCCGCGCATCAAAGTCAGTGCGAATGGCGAGTTTGTGTTCGGTACCATATTGATCAATGGCGACAAAATGAAAGGGCGGAGCGTGCTTGTGCGCCGCTTCAATTGTCGAGTACTCAGACAAGCCCTGCACCACGGTCAATTCCCCATCTCGGTCATTGACTCTTACGGAGTATTTCTCTTTGCGTTCCGACAACTTCAAGATGCCGTCCACAGCAAAGGTCAGTACGTCGCTAAGCGGATGACTGCTGTACGGCAAATACACATCATGGGTTATTTCCTCTGGAACAACGAAGATACCTTCAAGGTAATTGGTATTCCATGCACGAAGCTTGTTACCTCGGGCAAATATCCGATCACCGCGAATGCCTTCCGAAACCCAGTCCACCAGTTTGATTTGCTGTCCGCCCTGAGGATACAACCCCAGGTAATAGTTGACGATGCGATTACCTGGCGCCTCATCACCACGCCGGGTTTGCTGCCAGCGGAAACTTTCGATGGAATAAGCTGCCGGCTGTTTTGCAGTCAGCGAGACACTGCTGTCATGCACACTGGAAAGCGTCGTACCGTTGGTGCGAATGGTTGTGTCATTCCATGACAACCGTGCAGCGATACGGGTTTCTCCTGCTCCCTGTGAAGAGACCCAAAAAGACCGCACTTGGGGATGAATGCTGTCATCCTCATCTTCATCGGACACCGCTACCGCATGATCTGCATTGCGCATTTCCAGCGTGTAGGAACCTTGCTCGGTGCTGGAAACCCAGCCGCCCTGCAATCTGCTACCGCCATCGTAATGGATCAGCTCAATACTGTTCATCACTTCAGGCGGTACGTGAACTGCATTTCCGTTAATGTCGGCTCCCGCAACGACAACTTGCACTTTAACCTGCATCCGACCATTGCCATACAGCTCTTTACTTCGGGTAGTTTCAGCGGTATCAAACTTCACCTTGAACAAGGTAAGGCTATCAAAAGCAGCCAAACTGCTTGACCGCGCCTGAGTCTCTTCCATGACTTGATTCATGACTTACTCCGTTATCTCAATGCTATTTAAGAAATCGACATCAACTGCGATGACGTCAAAACAAATAACACGATGAGCACAGGAACAGAAAATCAAAAAATGTAAGAAACTTGCACTTACCTATACAGATCAAAATAATACAACTTATTCAAACCAACAAACCGAGCTTTCTCAATGCTCATCGTTGTAGACAAACTTGGGCATTTCCCAATGAAAACGAATGGCCAGCAGACGCAACAAGAACCCACCGAACAGCGTAATCAGAATGGCTTGTTCACTTGGCACGTTCAAATAAAGGCACAGCATGTAGCACCACGCTGCGGCGAAGGAAACGCTCGCATAGAGTTCACGGCGGAAGATCAGCGGAATATCGTTGCAGAAGATATCCCGCAGGATGCCACCAAAGACGCCGGTGATCACACCGCTGACCGACGCCACCAACATCCCATGGCCCATTTCCAGCGCGGTCATGCAGCCGATCAGGGTGAACGCCACCAGACCGACGGCGTCGAGTACCAGAAACAGCGAGCGCAGGTGGCGCATCCAACGGGCGGTGAACACGGTAAACATCGCTGCGACCGAGGTCAGCACCAGATATTCCGGGTGTTTGACCCACGTCAGCGGGTAATGCCCCAGCAGCACGTCACGCACCGAACCGCCGCCCAATGCCGTGACGCAGGCGATCAACACCACACCAAACCAGTCCATGCCGCGACGTCCGGCAGACAAGGCGCCAGTCATGGCTTCGGCGGTGATGGCGATCAGATAGAGCATCAGCAACATGGTGGCGATCCAGGCAGGAAGGCGCGCAGTCTAGCCATTTAGATGCGGCACCAAAAGGGGGCAATGCCATCACAGAGTTCTCTGGTTGAACCTGTGGCGAGGGAGCTTGCTGCCGCTGGAGGGCGAAGCACTCCCCTGCGCTCATTCAGACGACCGGAGGCTGCAGGTTTTGCGACTGCTGCGCAGCCGAACGAGGGCGAGCTCCCTCGCCACATTAGCCCAGCACCCACCAACGGTTGTCGCGGTGAAATCAGAACTTGATGAAGTGCTTGCGGTAGTGCTGCAACTCGGCGATCGATTCGCGGATATCGTCCAGCGCCAAGTGCGTGCTGCCCTTCTTGAAGCTGTCGCGCACGTCCGGCGCCCAGCGCGCGGCCAGTTCCTTGAGCGTGGAAACGTCGAGGTTGCGGTAATGGAAATAGCTCTCCAGCGCTTTCATGTGCGTATAAAGGAAGCGACGGTCCTGGCAGATGCTGTTGCCACAGATCGGCGACTTGCCCTTCGGTACCCATTTTTCCAGGAAGGCGATGGTTTCGGCTTCAGCTTCGGCCATGTTGATACGGCTGTCGCGCACGCGCTGGGTCAGGCCGGAGTTGCCGTGGGTGCGGGTGTTCCACTCGTCCATGCGCGCGAGGACTTCGTCACTGTGGTGGATGGCGATCACCGGGCCTTCGGCCAAGGTGTTGAGGTCACTGTCGGTGACGATGGTGGCCATTTCGATGATGACGTCGTTTTCCGGATCCAGACCGGTCATTTCCAGGTCGATCCAGATCAGGTTCTGCGGGTTTGGCATATGTCGGCTCCTAGGCAATGCTGCGCAGTTTAGCCTAGGCCGGTGGCCGGGCGTGCTAAACTCGCGGCCGTTTTACCTAATCGCTGCATTCTTCAGACGGAACACCCATGGCCAAACGCCAACTCAATCGTCGTCAAAACTGGCGCATCGAAAAGATTCAGGGCGAACGCGCTGCCCGCGCCGCCAAACGCGAGTCCTCGGCGGTCGAGGCCCTTGAGGGCGGCGATCTGGGCCCGGAACAAACAGGTCTGGTGATCGCCCACTTCGGTGTACAGGTCGAGGTCGAGGCGGTTGACGGTGATCAGGCCGGCCAAGTGTTCCGCTGCCACTTGCGCGCCAACCTGCCAGCACTGGTGACCGGCGACACGGTCGTCTGGCGCGCCGGCAACCAAGGCATCGGGGTGATCGTCGCGCAACTGCCGCGCACCACCGAACTGTGCCGTCCGGACAGCCGGGGTCAGCTCAAACCGGTCGCCGCCAACGTCGACATGATCGTCATCGTCTTCGCGCCGCTGCCTGAGCCTCACGCCAACCTGATCGACCGCTATCTGGTCGCGGCGGAACATGCGGGCATCCGTCCGTTGTTGCTGCTGAACAAATTCGACCTGATCGACGAGCAGAACGCCCCGGCGCTCAATGCGCTGCTGGCGGTGTATCGCACGCTGGGTTATCCGGTGCTGGAAGTGTCGGCGCACCACGGCAATGGCATGGAACAACTGCAACAGCAGCTCGACGGGCGCATCAGCGTGTTCGTCGGCCAGTCCGGTGTCGGCAAGTCGTCGCTGGTCAACAGCTTGCTGCCTGAAGTCGAAACCCGCGTCGGGCCGTTGTCCGAGCTGTCCGGCCAGGGCACGCACACGACGACCACTGCACGCCTGTTCCACTTCCCCGGTGGTGGCGAATTGATCGACTCCCCGGGCATTCGCGAATTTGGCCTGGGCCACGTCAGCCGCGCTGACGTTGAGGCAGGTTTCATCGAGTTCGATGATTTGCTCGGCACTTGCCGTTTCCGCGACTGCAAGCATGATCGCGAACCGGGCTGTGCGTTGCTCAAGGCGCTGGAAGATGGCCGCGTGCAGCAGCAGCGCATGAACAGCTACCGCTCGATCATCGCCAGCCTGCCGGAAAACGGTTATTAAATAGCCGTACCGGCGGCCCTGAGACCCGGGGTTGCCGGTTGTCGGATTACGCCTGACAAATCCCTAAAACGCTTAAACAACAGACGTTTCTGTAGGCGTCCGCACACCCGCTTGCAGGACATTTCTCTTTTGCTGCCAGCACCTTGTAGGCATTACGCAGATGCCTACAGTCAGTTCCCCCTTCGCACTTTCGCGACCTCCGAGGAACCCCATGCAAACCTACCAATTGTTCAGACCGGTAACGAGTCGACACGGACGACCAACAAACACAACGCCGAGGTGTTTCACGACGCACTGAAAAACAGGATTCGTCGCGGTTTCTAGAGCCTACCGGCACGCAACAAAAAGCCGCGTACCAAACGCGGCCTTTTGTTGCTCTGCACGCTAAATCTACAGAATGGAATGCCAATCAGTCAGTCGGCAACTTCGGTGCTTGTTTCGCAATACTCTTTTCGTGTGATTTAACTCGGCGCTCAAGTTTGCGAATGTCTTCTTCAACAGGGAGTTCCTCGGGTTTGATACCTCGTTGATCCAACATGTCACGCACACTCAGATTGTTTTGAACATGCTCCTTGGCAATAGCCGTCTCACCCTTCAAATCGACCTGTAGTACATTGTGATTGGTCATCTCCGTCGCGAGGTTTTTGGCCGCAATAGTCAACGTAGGTAGAAAATCCGCCAGTGGTCGACTCTTGACGATGCCATAGCGATCTTTCATCGCTTGCGTTGTTTGCCCACCAAAGAGTGCGGCATCGCCCCGAGAACGAATGCGAGCGAAGCCTTCATCGTCCACTCCTCGTTCGTAGATATTCTGCGACAGTTCCTTTTCAGACTCACGCAAGCGATCACGTGCATCAAACCGTGCTTGCAAGCGCATCCGGTCTTCAATCAACTCCTGTTTACGTGTTTGCAGCGCGAAATAACTCTGAGCGAAAGCAATGGGCTGCTTACGTGGATCACCATTCTGAGCGATCAGGTAACAGGCGTAACGAGTGAGCATGAAATCGTCGATGGCACGCTGCCCACCCTTTCCGACTTCGATCATTTTCGTGACGCCACGAAAATGATCCTGTGCAACGGTTCCAGTGGCTTCACATGAAGCTATAGCTCGCTGGATAACCGTAAGAAAGTTCTCCCAACGGGCATAATCCAAAGGCTCTTGCAGCTCGCGAGCAAACCAAAACTCGATGCCCTCACCGGGAATACGTTGTACCAGTTGGTCAAACTGCTGTTGCAATAAAAAAATGCTTGGACTTCCCATGGTGACGATTCCTTGTCGTTTAGGTGGTTTAGGTGGTTTAGGTTCATCAGCAGTCATCAGAAAAACAACTGGCAGCTGCCTCGGAATATTATCAATGAGTGCGGTGGCGAGAGTGTGTCCGCCTATCGACAGCAGGCAAAAAAAAGCCGCGAATCAAACGCGGCTTTCTTCAACCTCCGAACCTACTTCGGCTCAGGCTTGCGAAACGCATACAGATGCTGACGCACAATCCCGCCCGGCAATTCCTTACCAAACACGCCATAACGCACCGGCCACTCTTTCGGCGGCAGCTTGAACGTACCGAACAGCATGTCCACCAGCGGCGTGTGGATCGCGTAGTTTTTGTAGATGTAGTCCTTGTGCCGGGCGTGGTGCCAATGGTGATAACGCGGCAGCACGATCAGGTAGTTCAGCCAGCCGCCGTTGATCCGCACGTTGGCGTGAGCCAGCACCGCTTGAACACCGACCAGAATCACATAGGCATTCAGCGCTTGCGGCGCGAAGCCCAGCAGCATCAACGGCACCAGCACCCCGGTGCGGGTCAGCAGGATTTCGATGAAGTGCACGCGCGAACCCGCGAGCCAGTCCATGTGCGTGCTGGAGTGATGCACCGCGTGAATGCGCCACAGCCATGGCACGACATGGTAGAGCCGGTGCAGCCAATACTGACCGAGATCGGCGACCAGGATCGCCAGCAGAAACTGCACCAGCAACGGCAGGCTTTGCACGCTGGCCTGCAAGCCAGGCGACACCGCCCAACCGGCGATGTAGCTTGAGGACGCGGTGATGAAGATCAGGATGAACTGCACCAGCATGTGGCTAACAAAAAAGTAGGTCAGGTCGGTGCGCCAGTGGGGGCGCAGGATGTTTTGCTCGGGATCCTTGGAGTAGAGCTTCTCCAGAGGAATGAACACGATGGCCGACACCAGCAGCGCCAGCACAAACCAGTCCAGCCCCAGCGAATAAGGCGTCTGCCCGATCGAGCTGACCTGCACATTGGTACCACCGAGAAATACCGCCAACCCCGATGCAACCAGACCGGTAATCCCCAGGCGTTTGCGTGTGTTCAGCAGGATATTCAGGGTGCCGAGGCTGAAAGACAGCACCAGACCGAGCAACAGCGTGGTGCGTGCGAACTGCTCGTCATAGACCTTGCGCAGTTCGGCCGTGGTCAGCCATTCCGGGAAGAGAAAGCAGAACACCGCCAGCAGGCTCAACAGCCCGAGGGTGGCCGAAATATAGCCACTGACCCGCCCCTCGCCAAACTTGAAGGGTGCGTTGCCATGCCGTTGAAAATAGGCTTTGAGTCTTTCCATAACTGATCTTCCGTGATTGCGAAAACTGCGACTGGTCATTGCGACGCAGGCAGATACAAAAAAGCCACGGTGACCGTGGCTTTTTGTGAATCACTGCTTGGGGGCTGGGGGAGCAGGCGCTGGCGCCGCACTCCCCGGCCCGGCCGGTTTCGGCGCGGCGTCGTCGAACAGGTTCAGGCGTTCGCGCAGTTCGTGCGCTGGCACCGGTTGCTGATCCGCCGGCAGTGCATTCGGGTCGACAGGCGCTGCCGGAGCAGCACCGTTCTGACCCTGATCCGCCGGTTTCGCCGGATCGGCACCTTGCGCACCTTCAATGGCCGCCTGGGCCTTCTTGGTCAGCACGACAATGTCGATGCGGCGGTTGACCGGGTTGAACGGGTTTTCCTTGTCGAACAGCGCCGACGAGGCATAACCCACTACCCGCGCCACTTGCGCATCCGGATAGCTACCGGCGATCAAGGCACGACGCGCAGCGTTGGCACGGTTGGCCGACAGCTCCCAGTTACCGAAATCGCCCGTGCCGGTGTAAGGCTTGGCATCGGTGTGGCCGCTGATGCTGATCTTGTTCGGCACGGCTTTGATGGTGTCAGCCATGGCCAGCAGGATGTCTTCGAAGTACGGCTTCAGGCGTGCAGAACCGGAGTCGAACATCGGCCGGTTCTCGGCGTCCATGATCTGGATGCGCAAGCCGTTCGGCGTGATCTCGAAGAGAATCTGATCCTTGAACTTCTGCAGTTGCGGGTTCTCGTCGACCTTGTTCTGCAGTTCTTGCAGGAGCAGCTCCAGACGTTCCTTCTCGACCTGCTCGGCCATGCCTTCAACCTGCTCGGTGTCGACCGTGACCTTGTCGGGTTGCGGCTGCGACTTCACTTCCGGGTTGAGGGTGTTTTCCGGCGCCAGGGTCGGCGTGCCGCCCAGGTCAATGATGTACGGCGTACCGCTTTCAGAGAAGCCGACCGGGTCTTTGAAATAACCGGCGATGGCGATCTTCTGCTCCGGCGTTGCGGTAGACAGCAGCCACAACACCAGGAAGAACGCCATCATCGCCGTGGCGAAGTCGGCGAAGGCGATTTTCCACGCCCCGCCGTGATGCCCGCCGGCTATGCGCTTGACGCGCTTGATGATAATCGGCTGATTATTTTCCATTTCTTAGCGACCGCGAACGGCTTGTTCCAGCTCGGCAAAGCTTGGACGGTGAGCCGGGTACAGCACCTTGCGACCGAACTCGACCGCCAGCGATGGCGGCATGCCGGAAGCCGAAGCCACCAACGAGGCCTTGATGGCTTCGTAGACGTTCAGCTCTTCCTTGGCATCGTGCGCCAGCGAATGCGCCAGCGGGCCGAAGAAACCGTAGGCCGCGAGAATACCGAAGAAGGTACCTACCAGTGCCGCACCGACGTGCAGACCGATGGATTTCTGGTCACCTTCACCCAGCGAGGCCATGGTCACCACGATACCGAGTACCGCCGCAACGATACCGAAACCCGGCATGGCGTCGGCGATGCCGTTCACCGCGTGGGATGGATGCTCAAGGTCTTCCTTGAGGCTGTACAGTTCCATGTCGAACAAGCCTTCCAGCTCGTGCGGGGCCATGTTGCCGGACGACATGATGCGCAGGTAATCGCAAATGAACGCGGTCATGCGCTCGTCTTTGAGCACCGCCGGGTACTTGGCGAAGATCGGGCTCGCAGCGGCGTCTTCGATGTCGCCTTCGATGGCCATCATGCCTTCGCGGCGGCTCTTGTTGAGGATCTCGTAGATCAGCCCGAGCACTTCCAGATAGAACGTGTGGCTGAAGCGCGAACTGAACATGCTCAGGGATTTCTTGAGCACGTGCATCGTCATGTAGCCGGGGTTGGCCTGCAGGAATGCACCCAGTGCCGCACCACCGATGATCAACACCTCAAAGGGCTGGATCAGGGCGGCAATCTTGCCGTGGGAGAGCACGTATCCGCCGAGCACGCTCGCGAATACGACGATGATGCCGATAATTTTAGCCATAGGTAGAAAGTACTTACTTAAGTCGGGTTCAAGGTCATATTCGGAAGTTAAAAAATCTCTTCTTCTACTTATCGGCAAAACTGCGCCAGACTATAGCCAGTTCAGGCGAAAAGCCAATTTAGCCCATGCCGGGCGCGTCTACAGTCAGTGAAGATCCCGTCCAGACATGGCTAATGAAACGAACGTCCCACACGCAAAACCGACCACGCTCGACGGCTGGGTAAAGTTGCTCGATGGCGTGCGACTGCCCGTGCCGCAAGAGGCTCACGACAAAGTCTGCCGGGCGATCCGTGACAATCGCAGCTCGCTGCGCGACATCGCCGACCTGATGCAGGACAGCCCGGCACTGGCCTTGAGCATCATCCGTGAGGCGAATCGTCACACCCACGGCACCATGGCCACACCAGCGGAAAATCTCGAGGTGGCGATCAATCGTCTGGGCCTGGCACGGACCGAAGAACTGCTGGCGCGCCTGCCCGCTGAACCGCAGATGCAAATCCCCAAGGCCCTGCGCCAATTGCAGATGATCAGCCAGCACGCGACGCAACAGGCCAACGGTTTTTTCGCCAGTCGCCTGGCGCGGCTGTGGCAGGACATTCATTGGGGCAGCCTGCTGTTTCTGTCGCCGCTGTGGCCGTTGGCGCTGACCTATCCGCAATTGCTTGAAGAATGGGAACTGCGGGTTATCCACAAGGGCGAATCGGCGCGCGTGGTCGAGAAGCAATTGTTCGGCGTGCGCCTGCTGAAAATCGCCGAGGCGCTGGTGCAAGTCTGGCACCTGCCGATCTGGGTGCAGCAGGGCTATAAACTGCTGCTCAGCGAACAGCGCGAACTGGTCAAAGTCCTGCGCATCGCCCGTGACAGCGAACATCCGCTGCGCCAGCAAAACCGCCTCGACGATGATCCGACCCTGCGCCGCTGGCTCAATCAGCCGGCCAACACCGTGCTGCTGGCCAACGGTCTGGCACTGTCGGCGCAACAGGCCTGGGACAGTCCGCACAGCGAACGCTGGCAGTACCTGACCAGCCTGTATCTGCAGATTTCCATGGACGAGGTGCAACAACAGTTGCACCAGCAAGCCGCCAACAGCGCGCGTCATCATGCGATGCCGGACTTGTGGCACCCGGCGGTTTCGTTGCTGTGGCCGTGGGGCACCCGTCGTTTGCCGGCCGGCATGTTGCCGGCCGCCGCGCCCACCGCTGAAGACCTGGGCCAGTGGCGCAAGCAATGCGCCGAACTGCTCGCAGAACCGAGCCGCTTCACCAATGCCATGAGCCTGACGGTCGCCGCTCGCGACGCATTGGTCGCCAGCGGCATGCGCCGCGTAATGATCCTGATGGCCGACCGCACGCAGTCCAATCTGCGCGTGCATCAAACCGCCGGGCTGCCGAAAGAAGCGGCGGCGCTGAATTTTGTCGTCGGTCAGAGCAAGGTCCTGCAACGGCTGCTTGCGCAACAGGCGCAGGTACGCATCACTCCAGAGAACGATGCGCAATTCTCCGCCCTGCTGCCAGCGAGCCTGCGCACGCTGTTTCGCGGCGAGCATCTATTCCTGCGTTCACTGGTCAACAACGGGCGGGTGATCATGATCGTCGTCGCCGATCAGGGCGGCGGGCCGTTCGCCGACATCACCGTGCAGGCCTTTGGCAAAACCGCGCAGTGCATCGAAAAAGCCCTGCACAGCTTTAGCAGCCGTGGCCGATGAGGCTGCGCTACAATTCCCCCCTTTGTGCTCTGGAGACCTCACATGTCTGACTTCTCTGGCTTGCCGCTCGTCATCGAGCCGAGCGACCTGCTCCCGCGCCTCGATTCCCCTGAACTGATTCTGGTGGATCTGACCAGCGCTGCCCGCTACACCGAAGGTCATCTGCCCGGCGCACGCTTTGTCGACCCGAAACGCACCCAGCTCGGTCAGCCGCCGGCGCCGGGTCTGCTGCCGGCCAAAGCCGATCTGGAAGCTCTGTTCGGTGAACTGGGCCACCGCAAAGATGCGGTCTACGTGGTCTATGACGACGAGGGCGGCGGCTGGGCCGGGCGCTTCATCTGGTTGCTCGACGTGATCGGTCACGACAAGTACCACTATATAGACGGTGGTCTGCCGGCATGGCTGGCAGATGGCATGCCGATGTCGATCCAGGTGCCTGCAGCCGTCGGTGGCCCGCTGCCGTTGACCTTGCACGACGGGCCGACTGCCACGCGCGAATATTTGCAAAGCCGTCTCGGTGCTGCTGATCTGGCGATCTGGGATGCGCGCGGGCCGCTGGAGTATTCCGGTGAGAAAGTGCTGGCCGCCAAGGCTGGGCACATCCCCGGCGCGGTCAATTTCGAATGGACTGCCGGCATGGACAAGGCCCGTCAGCTGCGCATTCGCACCGACATGCCGCAGATCCTCGAAGACCTCGGGATCACCAAGGACAAAGAAATCATTACCCACTGCCAGACCCATCACCGGTCGGGCTTCACTTATCTGGTGGCCAAATCCCTCGGTTATCCGCGGGTCAAGGGCTACGCCGGTTCCTGGGGCGAATGGGGCAACCACCCTGACACGCCCGTCGAGATTTAAGGTTTTTAAGGACAACTAATGAAAGAGCGTCTGTTTATCCTCAGCCAGTACCTGCTGCCTCATCACCTGCTGTCGCGCCTGGCCGGCTGCATTGCCGAGTGCCGCGTGCGCTGGTTCAAGAATGCCTTTACCCAGTGGTTCGCCAAGCGTTACCAGGTGGACATGTCGCAAGCACTGGTCGAAGACCTGACCGCTTACGAGCACTTCAATGCCTTCTTCACCCGCGCTCTGAAAGACGGCGCGCGTCCGCTGGACGAAACCCCGGGCGCGATCCTCAGCCCGGCCGACGGTGCGGTCAGCCAGCTCGGCCCGATCGAGCACGGTCGCGTGTTCCAGGCCAAGGGCCACAGCTTCAGCGTGCTGGAACTGCTCGGCGGTGATGCGGCCAATGCGGCGCCGTTCATGGGCGGCGACTTCGCCACCATCTACCTGTCGCCAAAGGACTACCACCGCGTGCACATGCCGCTGGCCGGCACCCTGCGCGAAATGGTCTACATCCCGGGCCGGATTTTCTCGGTCAACCAGACCACCGCCGAAAACGTCCCGGAACTGTTCGCCCGTAACGAGCGTGTGGCGTGCATCTTCGACACCGAGCGCGGGCCGATGGCCGTGGTGCTGGTGGGCGCGATGATTGTCGCTTCGATTGAAACCGTGTGGGCCGGTCTGGTCACGCCGCCGAAGCGCGAACTGAAAACCTTCCGCTACGACGAAGCTGCGCGTGCGCCTATTCATCTGGAAAAAGGCGCGGAACTGGGGCGCTTCAAACTGGGTTCGACCGCCATCGTGCTGTTTGGGCCGGATCAGGTGAAATGGGCTGAAGAGCTGGCGGCAGGTTCGCCGGTGCAGATGGGCCAAGGCCTGGCGCTGCCAAAAGCCTGATGCAGATTTTGCGGGAGCAGCGTTGTGCTGGTCCCGCAGATTCCACTATTTGCTGCTATGGTTTTTGGCATGAGCCAGACCATCTCTCCCCCACCGTTGCGCGCCTCGATCCCGACGCAATCGCGCCTGTCGTTTTGCGAAGCCACCCCGCGCGACCTCAAGCGCTGGATCGCCGGCCTGCCCAAGGCCAACATCGGCGAAACCGCTCGCCTGCTGTATCAAGGCCTGGGCGAACTCAACCAATTGCTCACACCCAGCGACAACCGCCTCAACCTGCTGGAGCTGTTGCGCCCCGAGGTTTATTTCGTCTGCCAGCATCTGGAACGACACTTCCTGCATCAAGCGATCATGCTCGACGAACGTTCGCGCAAAATCAGCAATCTGTGCCAGGCGCTGCAAAGCCATCTGGCCATCGGCTATAAACAGATCGTGCTGCGGATTGCGCCGAAGTACAGCAAGGATCGCGCGGCATTGGTCAGCACGGCCCTGCAACGGGCGGCCCATGCACTCAAAGGCCAGTTGCTGCGCGCCACGCAGCTGTATAGCTCGCCGCCGGAGCATGTGTGGTTCGAACTGCATCAGCTGTATCGCACCGCCTGCGAACTGCAGCTCCAACAGCGCCGGGTCCATGACGACCTCGCCAGCCTCACCACCGAACTCAGTTTCGAACAGACTTACATCGCCGCTCTGCTGCTGGGCAGCGCACGCTGCAATCAATTGCGGCAAAACCAGATCGCCCGATTGGCCGAAGTAATCGAGCCGTGGAGTGCCCTGCTCAAATTGCATCCCGGCCGTACGAGCGAAGGCCTGTTTGCGATCAGCCCGACAATCGATGCCGGCCCGCGCTACCGCAACATGTTTCGCAACGAAAAACAGGCCGGATTGCTCGGCTTCGATCCGCAGCCGCTGGTGAACGCCATCGAAGCGCATTTGCAGCATCAGCACACCTCACCCCCCCTGCCAGTGCCGACCGGACTGAGCCTCGATACCCTGCAGCACCTGCATGCCACTTGGGGACAGGCCGCCGAGCGCAGTTTTCAGCGCACCGTCGGCCAGGGCCATCTGACCGTGTGTGTGGGCATGAGCGCTCTGCACTTCTACCTCGGTGGCGAGCGCAGCTTCAGCGAACTGCTCAAACATCCCGGAACGCGCTCGGCGAACTTCAGCAGCGCCGTGATCAAGGGTGAAAAGGACAGTTGGAGCCAGGCCTTCGACGCGGCACCGCAGAGCAAGGCTGATGTGTTTTTGCCGTACGAGGAAATCCAGTACGACCATTTGCCCGAGGATGAAAACGGCACGGACAGTACGCCGCACTACCCGACCCATGTCCTGCCGGTGATCAATCACAGCCCCGGCGGATACTGCCTGGCGTGGCCAAATGAAGTGCCCGCCGAGTTGCAGGCCGGAGAAATGCTCGGCATCCAGGACAGTGTCAGTCTGGGCTGGAGCATCGCGGTCATTCGCTGGATCCGCCAGGTACGCGGCGGCGGCACGCAAATGGGTATTGAACTGGTGGCGCCACATGCCCAGCCTTGCGGCCTGCAACTGGTGCGCTCGCGGGACGATCACAGTCAGTATTTGCGCGGATTATTGTTACCGGAGATCAGCGCGATCGATCTACCGGCAACCTTGCTGGCACCGCGCTTGCCGTTTCAGGAAGGCAACAAGGTGATGATCAACACCCAGGGCGAAGAGCACCGCGCCGGGCTGGATCGGCGGGTGGCGAGTACACACAGCTTCAATCAGTTCGCCTATCGCTCGCTGGAGACTGCGCGCAATGGCGGGAGCGAGGAGGATTTTGATTCGTTGTGGAAGTCACTTTGAAGCAAAAGATCGCAGCCTGCGGCAGCTCCTACAGAAAAACGCATATTCCTCTGTAGGAACTGCCGCAGGCTGCGATCTTTTGATCTTAATTACAACTGCCCGTCGCGATCGCGGAAACCCAGCAGATACAGCACGCCATCCAGACCCAACGTCGAGATTGCCTGCTTCGCCGATTGTTTCACCAGCGGCTTGGCGCGGAACGCCACGCCCAGCCCGGCAATCGCCAGCATCGGCAAATCATTCGCGCCGTCGCCGACCGCGATGGTCTGTTCCAGACGCAAACCTTCCTTGTGCGCCAGCTCTTTGAGCAAATCAGCCTTGCGCTGCGCATCGACAATCGGCTCGATCGCCACGCCGGTGCACTTGCCGTCGACCACTTCCAGCTCGTTAGCGAACACGTAGTCGATGCCGAGTTTGGCTTGCAATTGCTTGGCGAAATAAGTGAAGCCACCGGACAGGATGGCGGTCTTGTAGCCCAGACGCTTGAGTTCGGCGAACAGTGTTTCGGCGCCCTCGGTCAGGCGCAGGGAAGCGCCGATCGAGTCGAGCACGCTGACATCCAGACCTTTAAGCAAAGCCAGACGTTCTTTGAAACTGGCGCGGAAATCCAGCTCACCGGCCATGGCGCGTTCGGTGATTTCAGATACCTGCTCGCCCACCCCGGCAGCCTTGGCCAGCTCGTCGATGACCTCGGCTTCGATCAGCGTCGAGTCCATGTCGAACACCGCCAGACGACGATTGCGACGGAACAGCGAATCTTCCTGGAAGGCGATGTCGACGTTCAGCTCTTGGGCAACGCTGAGGAATTCGGCACGCAGCGCTTGCGGATCAGCCGCTTCGCCACGCACGGAAAACTCGATGCAGCCCTTGCCCTTATCAGCCGGGGTGTCCAGCGGCATGCGACCCGACAGACGGTCGATGTGATCGATGTTCAAGCCATATTTGGCGGTGATCGAGCTGACGGCCTGCAACTGGCCGGCGGTGACTTTGCGGGTCAGCAAGGTAACGATGTGGCGTTTCTTGCCCTGATTACCCACCCATTGCTGGTAATCCTCTTCGGACACCGGGGTGAAGCGCACCTGCTGGTCGAGCTCATAGCCCTTGAACAGGATGTCCTTGAGCACGGATTTACCCTGCTCGGAATCGGGGATTTCGACCAGGATGCCGAACGACAGGGTGTCGTGGATCACCGCCTGACCGATGTCGAGAATGTTCACACCACCTTGTGCCAGAACGCCGGTAATGGCCGCAGTCAGACCCGGACGGTCGACTCCCGTGATGTTAATCAGGACGATTTCGCGCAACGCGCACCCCCGCAACTGGAAAAAAACCGCATTCTACCCACTTTCAGTGACCATCGGGCACCGCGAGCGCTTTGCCGGTCTAGGGCCTGTCGCTATACTGCGCGTCAACTTCACGGACAAAAGAGCCGAGCTCAGTGAACCGGCCAACGCCAGTTAAAACCGATAACTTCTTCCTGCTGATCTTCCGTGCACTGCGCCACCGCCGTGTACCGATTGCATTGCGCATTGCCAGCCATAACGTGATCCTGGTCGCTCTGGCCCTGGTGATCTATGCCGGCGTGATGGGTTTGCAATTCAAGCAGGCCATGCACCAGCAGGCCGATGCGCTGGGCGAAAGCCTGACTACGCAGACCGCGACCTCTGCCACGGAGCTGTTGGTGTCCAACGACATCCTCAGCCTCAACGTGCTGCTCAACAACCTGACCAAGAACAAACTGGTGGCCCACGCGGCGATCTACAGCGTGGATAACCGCATCCTCGCCGAGTCCGGTCAGCGCCCCAAGCACAGCCTGCTGGGCGAAGCCGAGGGCATGTACGAGAGCAAGATCACTTTCCAGGACGTCACTGCCGGGCAACTGCGTATCAGTCTGGACATGGATCAGTTTCAGCAGCCGATGACCATCAGCCTGCAAAGTATGGGCATTCTCAGCGGGATCCTGTTGGCGCTGTCGCTGGCCCTGAGCCTGCGCATGGGCCGCTACCTGTCGACGCCGTTGCTGCAACTGCGCGTCTGGTTGCGCCGCATCGACGAACACACGCCGGGCATCGACCGTCAGGATGAAATCGGCGATCTGGCGCGTCAGCTGCACGCCAACTACGCGCCGGAGCCTGCACCTGAACCGGAGCCGGAATTCGAGGACGAAGAAGACGAGCCGGAATTCGAGGTGCGCAACTTGCGTGATCCGAGTTTCGACGAAACCCGTCCGATGGCCGCGCAGAAGCCTGCACCGCGACATCTGGTCAGCACCGTCGAAGACGATGATGACGATGACGCATTCGCCGACCTGCGCGACGAGTCGCTCAATGGCGCGCCGCAACCTGTCGTCCGCCAACCGTCGCCAAGCGTGCCGCAGCACACCGCCGTGCTGGCCGTGCAACTGGGCTCGCAGGAGCAGCTGCGCCGCTTGCCACGGGCACGTCTGGAAGAGTTGCAGGAGCGCTATCGCGACTGCCTCGACCAGGCCGCTTCGCTGTATCAGGGCGAAATCGAAACCCTGAACGACGGCAGCACGCTGATGCTGTTTCACACCGAAGACAGTGGCGATGATTACCTGACCAACGCGATCTGCTGCGGCGAGTTGCTGCGCGCGCTGGGCCATCAGCTGCAGATTGAGGTCGCGGACAGCGGCATCACCCTGCAATTGCAACTGGGCCTGACCTTGGGCGATGAATTGTTCGGCCTGAGCCAGATCGATCTGCTGCTGACCGATTCGGCACAGGACGCACTGGCCTTGTCGCAGCACAGCCGCAACCTGCTGCTGGTTGAGCGCAAGATCAGTGATGACGCGCTGATTCGCCAGCGTGCGCGGATCCGCCCGATTGCCAGCCCTGAGGGTGCCTGCTGTGTAGAGCGGTTGATGGAGCCTTATCCGTCGATGCTGGAACGGCAACTGGCGCGGATGCATGAGCGTCGGACTTAAGTTGTAGGAGCTGCCGAAGGCTGCGATCTTTTCGCTGCTAAACATAAGGCTCGCAGACGAGTGATTGTCTGCGGGCTTTTTTGTAGGTAATAGAAAAGCCCCTCACCCTAGCCCTCTCCCGGAGGGAGAGGGAACCGATCCGGGAATACTGAAGACCTACAGCGACTTGAACGCCCAGCGGTGAATCCATAATCGCCAAGATCTTTCAGGTCGATATATAACGCCAGACACCACGGTCGCCCCTGCTCTACCGAATCCATAATCGCCAAGCTCTTTCAGGTCGATGCATAGCGCCAGACACCACGGTCGGCTCCCTCTCCCTCTGGGAGAGGGCTGGGGTGAGGGGCTTTTGATCTTGCCTACCAAACCCCAGACACAACAAAGCCCGCACAAGGCGGGCTCTGTTCTGACTCGGTCCAGACTTAGAAGCGGAACACTTCCATATCTGTCCGAATCGGCGAGGCCATCGGAATCTTCGGCTGCTTCTCGGCTTCCGCTGCTGGCGCCGCCGGCTTCGGTGCCGATTTACGCGGCGCCTCGGCCACCGGCGGCTGATTGGCCAACGGCTTCAGCGCAACCGACAATTGCTCGGCCAGACGCTGCAGCAAAATACCCTGTGCCTGCACCTGCGAAGCCGTACTGCCGGCATGCAGCTCTTGCAGGTGAACGATGCGGTTATCGCGCACCTGACCACGACGGTCGATCAAACGCCATTGCGCATCAAGTATCGCCGGTTGTTTCTGGCCAGAGTCCAGACGCGTAATGGTCAACAACACCTGCACATCCGGAGTGAACCCCGTTGTGGCCGGTGCCAGCACCACACGTTGGCTGTCCAGATGGCCAGCGACCTGACGCATCAGCAACTGATCGATATCCGACGAAAGGCTGCCAGCCCAACGACCGTCGGTCGCCGCTTGCAGACTGCCGTCTGGTTGACGTTGCAGTAATGTTTCACGTTGCAGGTAATCGGCTACGACTACCGGGCCTAACAAAACCGCCATGCCTGCGCTTTGCGCAGGCTGAACCGGACTTCCGCTGTCCAGTTGATACAGCGACACCGGCTGGTGAACGCTGCAACCCGCCAGGCCCAAAACGCCGGCGAGCAGGAAAATAAGGGGGCGCAGAGCTGTCATCATCCCGTCCAGGTGGCCGCCACAAGGCTGACCACAGTGAAAATACTCAATAAATATGAAGAACGCTCAGCCACGCCGGCGCTTGGAAAGGCCATATCATCCGTGAATATGCGTTCCGACTCCAGCGCCAAAGCGTCGATCTACGCGTTAAATCGTGGATCGACGCCTCTAGGACGCCTAATTGAGGTTTTCGACGAGCAGCGCATCCACTCTCTGGAAGCCCCTTGGAAGCTTATTGCCACGACGTCCACGTTCACCTTTGTAGTGTTCGAGGTCGTCGGCCTTCAGCGACAGGGTGCGTTTTCCGGCCTGCAGCACCAACGTGGCGCCTTCCGGAATGACCGCGATGTCCGTGACATATTCTTCGCGACTGGCCACGCGCTCACCGGAAATACCGATGATCTTGTTGCCTTTGCCCTTACCTAATTGTGGCAGATCGCTGATTTTGAAGATCAGCAGGCGACCTTCGGTCGTGACCGAGGCCAGCCAGTTGTGCTCACGATCAGCTACCGGACGCGGCGCGATGACTTTGGCGTTGTTCGGCAGGCTCAACAGGGCTTTACCGGCCTTGTTCTTGGCTTGCAGGTCTTCGCCTTTGACCACGAAGCCGTAACCGGCGTCGGAGGCGATCACGTACAACGCATCGTCTTCCGGCATCAGCACACACTCGAACGAGGCGCCCGGCGGCGGCGTCAGACGACCGGTCAACGGTTCACCCTGACCACGCGCCGACGGCAACGTGTGCGCGGCGACCGAATAGCTGCGGCCGGTAGAGTCAATCACCACGGCAGACTGGTTGGAGCGCCCCGCCGCCGAGGTCTTGAAGCCGTCGCCGGCCTTGTACGACAGGCCGGTAGCATCAATGTCATGACCTTTGGCCGAACGGATCCAGCCTTTTTCCGACAGCACCACGGTGACTTTCTCGTTCGGCAGCAGATCGTGCTCGGTCAGCGCCTTGGCTTCGGTACGTTCGACGATTGGCGAACGGCGGTCATCGCCATAGGTTTCGGCGTCCTTGATCAGCTCGGTACGCACCAGTTTCTTCAGCTTGGCTTCGCTGCCCAGCAGCGCTTGCAGCTTGGCTTGTTCCTTGAGCAGTTCGTCCTGCTCGTCGCGCAACTTCATCTCTTCCAGTCGCGCCAACTGCCGCAGACGGGTGTCGAGGATGTAGTCGGCCTGAATTTCGCTGAGGGCGAAACGCTCGATCAGCTTGGCCTTCGGATGCTCCTCGGTGCGGATGATGTGGATCACTTCATCGAGGTTGAGGTAGGCAATCAACAAACCGTCCAACAGGTGCAGACGACGCTCGACCTTGTCGAGGCGGAATTGCAGGCGGCGACGCACGGTCAGCACGCGGAATTCCAGCCACTCGACCAGCAAGGCACGGAGGTTTTTCAGCTGTGGTTTGCCGTCCAGACCGATGATGTTGATGTTGACCCGGTAGGTCGACTCCAGCTCGGTGCTGGCGAACAGGTGCTGCATCAGCGCTTCGTGATCGACGCGGCTGTTGACCGGAATGATCACGATGCGGCACGGGTTTTCGTGGTCGGATTCGTCGCGCAGGTCAGCGATCTGCGGGGCTTTTGACGGCTTGGCCTGCATCAGCGCGGCGATCTGCTCCAGCACCTTGGCACCGGACACCTGGTGCGGCAGCGCGGTGACGATGATGTCGCCGTCCTCGACGTGGTACACGGCGCGCATGCGCACCGAGCCCTTGCCGGTTTCGTACATCTTCAGCAGGTCGGCGCGCGGGGTGATGATTTCTGCTTCGGTCGGATAGTCCGGGCCTTGAATGTGTTCGCAGAGTTGCTCGACCGTGGCTTTCGGCTCATCGAGCAGGCGCACGCACGCGGTGGCGACTTCGCGCAGGTTGTGCGGCGGCACGTCGGTGGCCATGCCCACGGCGATACCGGTGGTGCCGTTGAGCAGAATGTTCGGCAGGCGCGCCGGCAGCACCAGCGGCTCCTGCAGGGTGCCGTCGAAGTTCGGCCCCCAGTCGGCAGTGCCCTGGCCGAGTTCGCTGAGCAGCACTTCGGAATAACGCGACAGACGCGCTTCGGTGTAACGCATGGCGGCGAAGGACTTCGGATCGTCCGGCGCACCCCAGTTACCCTGACCGTCGACCAGCGTATAGCGATAGCTGAATGGCTGGGCCATCAGCACCATCGCTTCGTAGCACGCCGAGTCACCGTGCGGGTGGAATTTACCGAGCACGTCGCCGACGGTACGCGCCGACTTCTTGTGCTTGGAATCGGCGTCCAGGCCCAACTCGCTCATCGCATAAATGATGCGACGCTGCACCGGTTTCAGGCCGTCGCCGATATGCGGCAAGGCACGGTCCATGATCACGTACATGGAGTAGTTGAGGTAGGCACTTTCGGTGAAGTCGGCCAGCGAGCGGCGTTCTACACCGTCCAGGCTGAGATCAAGGGGGTTGCTCATGCAGGCCTCATCGGTTCGTTGTCTGGCGCAGCAGCATGGTGCCACCGCGCTGAGTAAATTCAAGTTTGTTCAGGGCGCTCATGCCGAGCAACACCTGATCGCCATGCAGCCCCGGCGCCACCAGTGCGCGGACGTCGCGCAGCACGATGTCGCCCAGTTGCAGGCGGTCGATTTTGGTCCGGTAGCCCTGGCTCAGGCCGTTGGCCGTGCTCAGGGTCACACCGAAACCTTCTTCCAGTTTCAAACGCTTGGCCAGATCCGCCGGGATCGCCACATCGGTCGCGCCGGTGTCGAGCATGAACTCCACCGGCTCACCGTTGATCTGACCGCTGGCGACAAAATGCCCTTGGGCGTTGCCGGCCAGCTTCACCTCGATAAAACCTTCGCCCTGCTCCGAACTGACGACGACGTTCGGATTCTGCTGACGTTGCTCCCACTGGCCGAAAAACCGCGTCGCCAGAAACAGCGCCGCGCACCACGCCAGAATCATCAGCACCCGACCGGCGCTCTTGCCCGGCGGCTGTTGACTCATGGCTTGGCGCTCCAGCCGCCATCAGGTGCGGCGAAGCGCCAGACGATCGGCCGAACCTCACCGTCGGCCCGCGGGCCGAAATTATTGTCGACGCCGACCCATGCACCATCAGCGTCAACGATCAGCGCCTCTTCCAGCCCGAAGTTCTGCGAATAACGGCGGTGGGCCTGTAACAGTTCAGCGGCGTACGACCAGCAACGCTCGACCTTGGCGGTCTGCGCATCGCGCCGACAAATCTGGAAAGCGTTGCGCTCAAGGGTAAACAATTTGCCGTTGAACAACGAAAGGTCGGAAAAGTCTCGGTCGACCGCTCTAGCCTTGGGGAACTGCGGCGGCTGCATTTCCTTGCCGCCCTCGCTGAGCAGCACGCAACGACCGTCGCAATCCCACACTGTCTGCTGGCGCTTGATCAGCAGCAAGCCACGGCTTTGCCGCTCGGCGGCCAGCCACATCTGATCGCCCGCCGGGCTGATCGCCAGGCCTTCGAAAATCGCATTGAAATGCAGGAGCATGCCGCTGGCCCGCGCTTCGCGAACCATCATCGGCGAGATCTTCAGCCAGTTGACCGGGCCGCTGACGGGCACCTGCAAGACCGCCGCATGGCCCTCGCTGACAATGTAGCGATTGCCGGTGCTGTCGCAACTGATGCCTTCGAAATCCAGGTCGCCACCGCGCACGAACGAGGCGGCCCAATTGCGCGAGCGCAACCCCCACGGTAGACCGGTCTCCGGCACCAGGGGCACGTCGATGTGCAAGGCTTCGGCCTGCCAGACCTGATCGGCGGTATTGAGCCGATATATCTGATCATCATCGCGGTCCGACACCGTCCACAACTCGCCGCCACACATGGCCAGCCCCGACAGGTTACCGCCGCGCATGCCGTCGACGGGGTGTTCGGAGAGCACGCGCAATTCCTGCAAAGGCTCGGCCGACACGCTCATCACACTCAGCAGCAACACACCCGCCAAGGCCCAGCCAAACCGCATCAGGCCAGCACCTCGGCGAGGTTGCCTTTGGATTCGAGCCAGGTCTTGCGGTCACCGGCGCGTTTCTTCGCCAGCAGCATGTCCATCATTTCCGAGGTTTCGGCAAAATCCTCGCCCAGCGTCAACTGCACCAGACGTCGCGTGTTCGGGTCCATGGTGGTTTCACGCAGCTGCGGCGGGTTCATCTCACCCAGACCTTTGAATCGGGTGACCTGCGGTTTGCCGCGTTTCTTCTCGGCGACCAGGCGGTCGAGAATGCCGTCGCGCTCGGCTTCGTCGAGAGCGTAGTAGATCTCTTTGCCCAAATCGATGCGGTACAGCGGCGGCATGGCGACGTAGACGTGACCGGCATCCACCAGCGGGCGGAAATGCTGGACGAACAACGCGCAGAGCAAGGTCGCGATGTGCAGACCGTCGGAGTCGGCGTCGGCGAGGATGCAGATCTTGCCGTAACGCAACTGGCTCATGTCCGCCGCGCCCGGGTCGACACCGATGGCCACGGCGATGTTGTGCACTTCCTGACTGGCCAACACTTCACTGCCGTCGACTTCCCAGGTGTTGAGGATCTTGCCGCGCAACGGCAGGATCGCCTGGAACTCTTTGTCCCGCGCTTGCTTGGCGGAACCGCCGGCGGAATCACCTTCGACCAGAAACAGTTCGGAACGCATCGGATCCTGCCCGGCGCAGTCGGCCAGTTTGCCCGGCAACGCGGGGCCTTGAGTGACGCGTTTACGCTCGACCTTCTTACTCGCCTTGAGACGACGACCGGCGTTATTGATTGCCAGCTCAGCCAGGGCCAGACCGGTTTCCGGGTTGGCGTTGAGCCACAGGCTGAACGCATCCTTGACCACACCGGAGACAAACGCCGCCGCTTCACGGGACGACAGACGCTCTTTGGTCTGGCCGGAGAATTGCGGCTCCTGCATTTTCATCGACAGGACGAACGCGATGCGCTCCCAGACGTCTTCCGGCGCCAGCTTCACGCCGCGCGGCAGCAGACTGCGGAATTCGCAGAACTCGCGCATGGCGTCGAGCAAACCCTGACGCAAACCGTTGACGTGGGTACCGCCCTGCGCCGTCGGGATCAGGTTGACGTAGCTTTCCTGCACCGCGTCGCCACCTTCCGGCAGCCACAGCAGCGCCCAGTCGACCGCTTCTTTATTACCGGCGAAAGCGCCGCAGAACGGCTCGTTCGGCAGGCGTTCGAATTCGCTGACGGCGTCGACCAGATAGGAGCGCAGGCCGTCTTCGTAGTGCCACTCGACTTTCTCGCCGGTGCCTTTGTCTTCGAAGCTGACCAAAAGGCCCGGGCACAACACAGCCTTGGCCTTGAGCACGTGCTTGAGGCGGCTGATGGAGAATTTCGGTGAATCGAAATACTTCGGATCCGGCGCGAAGTACACGCTGGTGCCGGTGTTGCGCTTGCCGACGGTGCCGACGATTTCCAGCTCGGTGGCTTTGTAGCCATCGGCGAACGTCATCTGGTATTCGTTGCCGTCACGCTTTACGCGCACGCGCACTTCGGTCGACAAGGCGTTGACCACGGAAATACCCACACCGTGCAAACCGCCGGAGAACTGGTAGTTCTTGTTGGAAAACTTGCCGCCCGCGTGGAGTTTGGTGAGGATCAGTTCGACGCCCGATACGCCCTCTTCCGGGTGGATATCGACCGGCATGCCACGGCCGTCATCGCTGACTTCCAGCGAGTGATCGGCGTGCAGGATGACCTGCACCGATTTGGCGTGGCCAGCCAGGGCTTCGTCGACACTGTTGTCGATGACTTCCTGGGCAAGGTGGTTCGGCCGACTGGTGTCGGTGTACATGCCGGGGCGTTTGCGCACCGGGTCGAGGCCCGAGAGGACTTCGATGGCGTCGGCGTTATAAGAGCTAGCGCTGGGAGTGGCCATAGGGTCTCGTCGTCAGTCATTCATGAAATAGGGGCAAGACTTCACAGTGCGGTGAAATCGATTGCCTGATACACATCGGCACCAATGCCGGCAAAACTCAGCAACGCCGGCAATTGCCCGGCAAAGCCTTGGAAACTGTGGTCGCCGCCGGCCTGAATGCGCAAGGCACAGGCGCGGTAATACTGCTGGGCGAGGCGATAATCCAGTGTTTCATCGCCGGTCTGCAACCACACCTGATAACGCTGCGCATCCTGAGGCGCCGGCACTTCCAGTTCGGCCAGGGCCGTGACGTGGTCGTGGGTCAACTCCCAGGTTTCATCGGTATACAGGTTTTTCTGTGTGCCCAGATAGCCGTCGAACATCCGGTGCGGGCTGACCGCCGGGTTGACCAGCAGGGCTTTCAGGCCATGGCGCTCGGCCAGGTGAGTCGCATAGTAGCCGCCGAGTGAGCTTCCCACCAGCAGCGGGCTGCCCAGTTCGGCAATCGCTTGTTCCAACTGACCGATGGCTTCACGCGGGTGGTGATGCAAGGCCGGAACACGCAGTTTGTCGCTCAAACCCAGCTGCTCCATCACGGAGACCAGCTGGCAAGCCTTTTTCGAGGCCGGGGCGCTGTTGAAACCGTGGATATAGAGGATCGAACCGGACATTTGAGCTCCCTGGGTGTCGGTTTGGGTTTGCGGAGTTTACAGGGAGAGAAGAGCGGATTGGGGGTGGTTTCGAGAAATTGGTTATTCAGCAGGGGCGGCCCTCACCCTAGCCCTCTCCCAAAGGGAGAGGGGACTGAATGGGGAATATTCAAGAACTACACCGACCTGAAAGTGATTGGGCGAATCCATAATCGACTCGGTATTTCAGGTCGGCGCATGACGCAATACACCTCGGTCGGCTCCCTCTCCCTCTGGGAGAGGGCTGGGGTGAGGGGCTCTTGATCGAAAATCAGTAACCTTCGGAACCGTAATCAACGGTAAAAGCAAATCCGGTGACACGTTCCACGCCAGTCTCCAATCGCCCATCCGGCAACAACCGCAACCAGCGATACCCCGGCGCTTGCTCCCCCACCTTGAAGTCCACACTCCCCGGCTCGAACTGAATGCACGTCGAAGGCGAAGCCATCAAGCGCACGCCATTGCGCTCACGATCAATCTCCTGATGCACATGCCCCCACAACACCGCGCGAGCCTGTGGAAAACGATCCAGCACCTCGAAAAACGCCTCGGGATTGCGCAAACCAATCGGCTCCATCCACGCGCAACCGATCGACACCGGGTGATGATGAAAACAAACCAGATGATGGCGCTCCGGCGCTTCGCTCAGGGAGCGGGCCAGCAGCTGCAATTGATCATCCTGAAGATACCCCGGCACCGAACCCGGCACCGCCGAATCCAGCAGCGTCACCCGCCAGTTACCAATATCGACTACCGACTCCAGCAACGCGCTCTGCACGGCGGCCTGGGCCATGATCATCGGTTCGTCGTGATTGCCGGGAATCCAGCGCGCCGGGGCAGCGATCTGCGCGCTCATCTGGCGAAACTGCTGATACGACGCCAGCGTGCCGTCCTGCGAGATATCGCCGGTGGCCAGAATCAGGTCGATCTGCGGCTGCTGCTCCAGCACCAACTCGATCACTCGTTGCAGGCTCTCGCGGGTGTTCATGCCCAGCAGCGTACCGTGCGCTTCAGCGAACAGATGGCTGTCGGACAACTGCACCAGCAGCGGCGAATCGGCGGAGGTCAACGTGGATACGCTCGGCAAGGCGCTCTCCCAAGGCAAAAGCACGGAATCGATAGTGGCGCAATTATGCTGGGGGATCACTGAAAGAGGAAACTGCCGAACCGGACGCAGTTCACAACTAGCGTACGACTTCGTACTCGTGCCCCAACGCCAGGCAATGACTCAGCCATTCCCCCAGGAACAGATTGAGCTGGGCCTTTTCATCTGGCTGATGCATGGCCGCGTTCGGGTAAGGATAGATGCCGCGAAAGCGTCGTGCATGTTCGGCGCTGACCACTTCGGCCATGCGCGCGTCGTGATAGACCTGCACTTCCAGTTGCGGCACCGGCAGCCACGGCAGGCTGTGTTCCTGACGCACTTGCAACGTTGTGGTGTATGGGCAGGTTTGCAGCACTTCGAGGGCCAGCACGCCGAGCATCTGCTCGCCCTGGGTCACGGCGATGCGCCGCGCCTCGGGCTCGTTGCGCATGTCCGGCAGCAGTCGCATCAGGCGCGCGTAGTTGGCCTCGCAGGCGGCTTGCAGCCCCGCGAGGTCGACTCGATAACGATCGCGCAGCTTGTTTACGACCATAACCCCCTCACTTCGGCGCGGTTCAGCGCCAGCCACTGCAAAGCGATGATGCTCGCCGCGTTGGCAATGCGACCGTCACGGACGGCCTGCAAGGCATCTTCAAAGGCCCAGACCGTGACGCGGATATCTTCTGCCTCTTCTTCCAGGCCATGCAGGCCGCCAACGCCGTCAGTGCTGCAACGCCCCAGATACAAATGCACGAACTCGTTGCTGCCGCCCGGCGACGGGAAATACTTGGTCATCGGCCACAGGGCCTTGATGTCCAGCCCAGCTTCCTCCTGCGCCTCGCGGTGAGCAACTTCTTCCGGCACTTCGGCCTTGTCGATCAGACCAGCGACCAGTTCGACCAGCCACGGGTTGTCGGTCTTGCCCATGGCGCCGACGCGAAACTGCTCGATCAACACCACCTCGTCGCGCTGCGGATCGTAAGGCAGCACACACACGGCATCGTGGCGTACAAAGACTTCACGGTTGATCTCGCGGCTCATGCCACCGGCGAACAATTCATGACGCAGGTGCAAACGGTCGAGTTTGTAAAAACCCTCGTAGCAGCGCTCGCGTCGCACGACGTCGACGGTGGTCGGAATGGCGTTGGCAAAATCAGTCATGAGCATCCTCTTTACTGCAGATCCATTACGAGTTGCCGCTTGTTACTGGCAACCTCGACTTCGCGCCATCCTAACGCGCCCGCACCGTTTGATGCAGCCCCTTTACCGTCAGCGGGATGGACGGTGGAGGCGAAACCCACTCTAATTAGCTTAGTGGCGAACTGACTGCTTCTGCGAGAGTCGAAGCGGATATCTTTTTGCCTTCCCCTGCTTTCGAAAGGACGCCCATGTCGCTTTTCAAAATTGCCTCCGTGGCCGCCATTGCCCTGACTCTGGGTGCGTGCGCCAGCCTGTTCCAGCCCAACTACCGCACGCCGCTGGAAACCACCCGCGATGCATCGGAACAACTGAAACCGGGCTGTTCCAACCCTGATTGCCCACTGGTGAACATCGACACCCTGCGCTTCCCGGCCGAACCTGCGCTGGACGGCATCATCGAAAAACGCCTGCTGCAAATGACCCGCACCGAGAAAAACGCCCAGGTAGCGCCAACCCTGGCGGCCTATCGCGAGCAGTTTCTGGCCAGTGCCGGCCCGCGCAACAGCAGCTACCTGCAAGCGAAAGTACGCGAGCAGCATGACGGCTTGGTGATCATCGAGGTGTCGAGCTACCTCGACACCGGCGGTGCGCATGGCACCCCGGGGCGCGGTTTCATCAACTATTCGCGCCAGCAGCACAAGGTGCTGAACCTGTCCGACATGCTCGTGCCGGGTCAGGAAGAGGCGTTCTGGAAAGCGGCGCAGGTCGCGCACAACAGTTGGTTGATCAGCACCAAGCTCGATCAGGAGCCGGAGTTCGTGGCGAACTGGCCGTTCGTGAAGACCCCGAACGTGGCGCTGACCTATGGCGGCGTGATCCTCAAGTACGACGTGACCACCATCGCGCCTTACGCGCTGGGCCACGTCGAACTGAAGATTCCTTATCCGCGTCTGAACGGCATTCTCAAGCCCGAGCTGTTTCCCGGCCGTAACTGAAGGCCCGGCCGAGCACTAGTTGCAACAGCCCTGCCAGCACCAGCGCCGGCAGGGTTGCGCCGACATCCGGATACAGATTCGCCAGCAAGTGGTAGGTGCTCACACCACCCAGCCACGCTAACAACGCCGGCCAGCGCAATGCCGCCGAAGCGACCTGAGCGCTGCGCTTGCGCAGGATGAAGTGATCCACCAGCACCACGCCGAACAGCGGCGCAAACACCGAGCCGATCAGCAGCAGGAAATTCTGGTACTGCGCCAACGGCGCCAGCAGGGCGATCAGCGTGCAGATCACGCCAATGGCCAAGGCCAGATGCTCGACTTTCAGGCGCAACAGAATCACGCTGGAAACCGCTGCCGAGTGAATGTCGGCGAAGGCGTTTTCCGACTCATCCAGCAGAATCAGCAACAGCGGAATGCCCAGACCTGCACCGGCCAGTGCCAGCAGCAACGCATTGACTTCACCGCTCGGCGCGAACGCAAGCGTGTAAGCGACGCCAAGGCTCATCAGCCAGAAGTTGCCGATAAAGAAACCGACCGCAGTGCCACCAAAAACATTCTTCGCACGCTTGCCGAATCGCGAGTAGTCGGCGATCAGCGGCAGCCACGACAGCGGCATCGCAATGGCAATGTCAAAGCCCACAGCGAATGGCATCGAACCGTCACCGGCACGCGACCAGAGATCGGCCAGATCGGCTTTGGCAAACAGGTTCCAGGTCAGCCACAGGCACGCCGCCAACAGCAGCCAGATGCCCCACTTGCGCAGGATCTGCCGCACAAAAGTCAGCGGCCCGCTGACCGCTAGCAAGGTCGCCAGCGCGCCGAAAAACAGCGTCCACAACACCGGGTTCGACCACAGCGAACCTTCGCTGAACGCGCGGGTGCCGAGCAGGCTGGCAGCGTCGCGCATGACGATGATTTCGAACGAGCCCCAACCAATCAGTTGCAGCAGGTTGAGCAGCGCCGGCAGGCTCGCGCCTTTGCTGCCGAGGCTGAGTTTCAGCGCGGCCATCGAGGACAGACCGGTGTCGCTGCCGATCACGCCAACGGCGGCCAGCAACAGTACGCCGACCAACGTGCCGAGGAAAATCGCCAGCAGCGAACCGGACAGGCCCAGACCTGGCGCGAGTAATGCGCCGGTCTGCAAAACCATCAGGCCGATGCCGAGGGAGAACCACAGGGAAAACAGATCGCGACCGCCGAACACACGCTTGTCGGCGGGTACGGCGAGGTCGGGGGAATAAGTGCTGGGTTGAATGCTCAAGGGTGTTATCTCAGAGGGACACTTGTTGTGATCGTTCCCACGCTCCGCGTGGGAATGCCTCTAGGGACCAGTGACGCGGAGCGTCACGGGCTGCATTCCCACGCAGAGCGTGGGAACGATCAGTACGGGCTCAAACCTTTTTGTACAGCTGACTGCCTTCCTTCTTGAACCGCTCGGCCTGTTCCGCCAGGCCTTGGGCGACGTCCACGTCGACCGCGTCGATCCGCTGGTTGGCCGCATACTCGCGGACTTCCTGAGTGATCTTCATCGAGCAGAATTTCGGCCCGCACATCGAACAGAAATGCGCGACCTTCGCCGAATCCTTCGGCAGGGTTTCATCGTGATACGAACGCGCGGTATCCGGATCCAGACCCAGGTTGAACTGATCCTCCCAACGGAACTCGAAACGCGCCTTGCTCAAGGCGTTGTCGCGAATCTGTGCGCCCGGATGCCCTTTGGCCAAGTCCGCTGCGTGCGCGGCGATCTTGTAAGTGATGATCCCGGTCTTCACGTCATCCTTGTTCGGCAGACCCAAGTGTTCCTTCGGCGTCACGTAGCAGAGCATCGCGCAACCGAACCAGCCGATCATCGCCGCACCGATACCCGAGGTGATGTGGTCGTAGCCCGGCGCAATGTCGGTGGTCAGCGGGCCGAGGGTGTAGAACGGCGCCTCATCGCAGCACTCCAACTGCTTGTCCATGTTCTCTTTGATCAACTGCATCGGCACGTGGCCCGGGCCTTCGATCATGGTTTGCACGTCGTGTTTCCAGGCGATCTTGGTCAGTTCGCCGAGGGTTTCCAGTTCGCCGAATTGAGCAGCATCGTTGGCGTCGGCAATCGACCCCGGACGCAAGCCATCACCCAGCGAGAAGCTGACGTCATAGGCTTTCATGATTTCGCAGATTTCTTCGAAATGCGTGTAGGCGAAGTTTTCCTTGTGATGCGCCAGGCACCACTTGGCCATGATCGAACCGCCACGGGAAACGATACCGGTCACGCGTTTGGCGGTCAGCGGCACGTAACGCAGCAGCACGCCGGCGTGAATGGTGAAGTAGTCGACGCCCTGCTCGGCCTGCTCGATCAGCGTGTCGCGGAACAGCTCCCAGGTCAGGTCTTCGGCCGCGCCGCCGACTTTTTCCAGCGCCTGATAGATCGGCACTGTGCCGATCGGCACCGGCGAGTTACGGATGATCCACTCGCGGGTTTCGTGAATGTGCTTGCCGGTGGACAAGTCCATGATGTTGTCCGCGCCCCAGCGAATGCCCCAGGTCAGTTTCGCCACTTCTTCTTCGATGGACGAACCCAACGCGCTGTTGCCGATATTGCCGTTGATCTTCACCAGGAAGTTACGGCCGATGATCATCGGTTCCAGTTCGGTGTGGTTGATGTTGGCCGGAATGATTGCGCGGCCACGGGCGATCTCTTCACGGACAAATTCAGGGGTGATGATTTTCGGCACGCTGGCGCCGAAGCTGTGACCCGGGTGTTGCTGATCCAGCAGGCCGGCGGCGCGGGCCACCTCAAGCTTCATGTTTTCGCGGATGGCGACGAATTCCATCTCGGGCGTGATGATGCCCTTACGCGCATAGTGCATTTGCGTGACGTTGGCCCCAGCCTTGGCGCGGCGCGGGTTGTTGACGTGGGCAAAGCGCAGCTTGGTCAGTTCCGGATCGGCGAGGCGCTCGCGACCAAAGTTGGAACTCAGACCCGCCAGGCGCTCGGTGTCGCCACGGTCATCGATCCACGCCGAACGCACATCGGCCAGGCCTTTGCGTACGTCGATCACCACGTTCGGATCGGTGTAGGGGCCCGAGGTATCGTAAACGGTGACCGGTGCGTTGATTTCACCGCCGAAGTCAGTTGGGGTCACATCAAGGGTGATTTCGCGCATCGGCACGAGGATGTCCGGGCGCGAGCCCTGAACGTAGACTTTTTGCGAACGGGTGAACGGCTTGACCGATTGCTCGTCGACCTTGGCCGAGTCACTCAGGTTGATCGCGTTTTTTGATTTTGTAGTCATCACGGGCTCTCCAGACAGCATCCAGGCAGTGGATTGTCGGAGCAGAACCTGAAAGGCACGGACGCACCAGGACCGGTGCTGTGCATCGTCGTCGAGCGTTCGATTGTCGAACAATTTCCCGGACGAAGCACAAGAGGACTCGCCGGGTGACGAGAAATCTTGTTCCCTACGCAGGCGCTAACCTGATCAGGTTCAACGGGATCCGAAATTATTCGATCTCAGCCTCATAGCAAGGCACCCCGACAAGAACCCGGCCAGTCTAGACACAACCGGCAAAGAACGCCAACACCGCAGCAAACACCATGATGAATGGCGCAAATACACAGGTTGGGCCGATTGTTGTGATCGATTTGCGCAACTACACTCGCTTTGCCCCGCCACGCCTTGACGCTGCGGGGCTTGCGCCTTACCTTTGGCGCCCGGATTACTTCCATAATATTAATGCTAGGGATCGCCTCATGCTGCGCAAACTCTCACTGGCTGTTGCCGTGTCTTGTGCGTCCAACGCAATGGCCTGGGCAGCAGAAGCGCCCTTGTCGACCAAAACCGATCTGGTCAGCGTCTATCAGGAAGCGGTCGACAACAATGCCGACCTGGCCGCCGCCCGCGCTCAGTACGGTGCGCAGAAAGAAGTCGTGCCACAGGCCCGCGCCGGTCTGCTGCCGAACCTGTCGGGCGGTGCCGAAGTGGCCAATGTGCGCACGTCGATCGATCAACCCTCGGCCACTGCCAATCGCAGCGCTCACTCTTATCAAGCGACTCTGGCCCAGCCATTGTTCCGCGCCGATCGCTGGTTCCAGTACCAGGCCGCGAAGGACGTCAACGAGCAAGCCGCGCTGCAACTGTCGGCGACTGAGCAGAACCTGATCCTGCAATCGGCCGAAAGCTATTTCAACGTGCTGCGCAGCCAGGACAACCTGGCCTCGACCAAGGCTGAAGAAGCCGCATTCAAGCGCCAGCTCGACCAGTCCAACGAGCGCTTCGATGTCGGCCTGTCGGACAAGACCGACGTGCTGCAATCGCAAGCCAGTTACGACACCGCACGGGCCAACCGCATCGTTGCCCAGCGTCAGGTCGATGATGCCTTCGAAGCGCTGATCACCCTGACCAACCGCCAGTACAACTCGATTCAGGGCATCGTCCATACGCTGCCGATCCTGCCGCCGGCGCCGAACGATGCCAAGGCGTGGGTCGACACAGCGGCGAAACAGAACCTTAACCTGCTGGCGAGCAACTTCGCCGTCAGCTCGGCCGAAGAAACGTTGAAGCAGCGCAAGGCCGGCCATTTGCCAACCCTCGACGCCGTGGCCAAATACGAAAAGGGTGACAACGATGCGCTGGGATTTGCCAATCCGAACTCGTTCGGCACGCCTTATCACGGCAACGTCGAGCAGAGCACAGTCGGCTTGCAACTGAACATCCCGATCTACAGCGGCGGGTTGACCAGCTCGCAAGTGCGCCAGTCGTATGAGCAACTGAATCAGAGCGAACAACAGCGCGAATCCCTACGCAGGCAGATCGTCGAGAACACCCGCAACCTGCACCGTGCGGTGAACACCGACGTCGAGCAAGTGCAGGCGCGTCGTCAGTCGATCATTTCCAACCAGAGCGCAGTGGAAGCCACCGAGATCGGTTATCAGGTCGGTACGCGCAACATCGTTGACGTGCTCGATGCGCAGCGTCAGCTGTACACCTCGGTGCGCAATTACAACAACACGCGTTATGACTACATCCTCGACAACCTGCGTTTGAAGCAGGCGGCGGGGACACTGAACCCGGGTGACCTGGAAGATCTGCGGCGGTATCTGAAGGCCGATTACAACCCAGACAAGGATTTCCTCCCGCCGGATCTGGCCAAGGCCGCCGAGGCGCAGCTCAAGGCCCGGCCTTAAGCCTTAAAAACAAAAGATCGCAGCCTCCGGCAGCTCCTACAGGAAACGGATTCCAATGTAGGAGCTGCCGAAGGCTGCGATCTTTTTGCTTAATTGATCAATCTTCCCAAGCCATCCAGCAAGCGCTGCAACGCGCCCTGATTGCGGCGCATCACCGCCAGCCCGGCGTCGGCCATACGCTGCGCATCACGCGGCAATTCGAACAAGCGCTGCACCTCCACCGCCAGCCCTTCGGCATCATCCACTTCGGCCAACGCTCCGGCTTCACGCATTTGCGCGGCGATGTCGAGGAAGTTGAACAGGTGCGGGCCGCTGATCACCGGTTTGGCCAAGGCTGCCGGCTCCAGCAGGTTGTGCCCACCGTTAGGCACCAGGCTGCCGCCGACAAACGCACTGTCCGCCAAGGCATAGAGAAACAACAATTCACCCATGGTGTCGCCGAGCAGTACTGAAGTCTTTGCATCGACCTGAGCTGCGGTCGAGCGTCGCACCGTGGCAAAACCTTCGCGCTGACACAGTTCGAACACCGAGTTGAAACGTTCCGGGTGACGCGGCACCAGGATCAGCAGGGCATCCGGATGATTGGTCAGCAAGCGGCGATGGGCATCGAGCACCACTTCGTCTTCGCCTTCGTGGGTGCTGGCGGCGATCCACACCGGGCGCTCCAGCGCCTGCCACTGCCCGCGCAGTTCGGCCGCGCGTTGCAGCAGTTGCGGGTCGATGGTCAGGTCGAACTTGATCGAACCGGTGACTTCGACTGTTTCCGCACGCGCACCCAGATCGCGGAAGCGCTGGGCTTCGGCTTCGGTCTGCACGGCGAACAAACTCATCTCGGCCAGCATCGGCGCGGTCAGCTTGCTGAAGCGGCCATAGCCGCGTGCGGAGCGCTCGGACAAACGTCCGTTGGCCAGCGCCACCGCAATTCCACGCTTGGCGCACTGATGAATGTGGTTAGGCCACAACTCGGTTTCCATGATCACCGCAAGCTTGGGCTGAACGCGATCAAGAAAACGCGACGCCGCACACGGCAAGTCGTAGGGCAGATAGCAATGCTGAATGCGCGGCTCGTTGGCGAACAGCGCCTGAATCCGCTCCGACCCGGTCGGGGTCATGCAGGTCACGGTAATTGGCAACTGTGGATAACGTTGCAACAAAGCGCGGATCATCGGTGCGGCAGCGATGCTTTCGCCCACCGATACCGCGTGCACCCAGATGCCGCCGGGTTGCAACCTCGGCATGCCGTAGGAAAAACGTTCGCCAATCCGCTTGGTATACGCCGGCGCCTTGCGCGCCCGCAGCCACAGCCGAATCGCCACCAATGGCAGCCCCAGGTAAAACAGCGCGGTGTAGAGAGTTCTATTCATGGCGGCGGAGTTTATCGACTTTTGCCACCGATCGCCCGCAAGTGCACGGCAAAACGTTCGGCCAGCCAACGCGCGGCCGGGCCGAGCGGTTCGTCGCGGCGCCAGACCAGCTCAACCACCAGCGCCGGCGGCGTCCACTCACTGTCGAGTTCAACCATCAAGCCCTGATACGCCGAGTACTGCACCACATGGCGCGGCAACCAGGCCCAGCCCAGATCGCGCACCAGCCATTCGGACATCACGTAGAAACTGTCGGCGCGCCACACCTGCGGGCTGGCCGGCTCGTTGCCGGGATAGACGCTGGTTTGCGTCGACATCAGCAATTGTCGGTGTTGCGCCAGTTGTTGGCAGGTCACATAGGACTGCGCCGCCAGCGGGTGCTTGATGCCACAGACCGTGACCATCTCCACGCTGCCGAGGACGCGGCGCTCCAAGGCTTCGGGGATTTCATCGTGATAGAAAAGCAGGCCGAGGTCGGCGCGACGTTCGACCAGTTTTCGCGCGACCTCGCCTTGCGCGGCGCTGGTCAGTTGCACTTCAAGGCTGGGGAATTGCTCGGCCAGTTCACCGAAACTTTCCACCAGCGCCTGATAGGGCATCGCCTCGTCCTGGGCCACGCGCAGTTGCGCTTCCTGACCACGCATCATTGCCATCGCCCGGCCATTCAGACGCTCACACTGGCGCAGGACTTCCCGCGCTTCTTCGAGCAATGCTTCGCCCGCTTCAGTAAGGCTTGGCTGGCGACCGCTGCTACGCTCAAACAGGCTCACGCCCAGATCATCTTCAAGCATGGCAACAGCGTTGCTGATCGCCGATTGCGCCTTGCGCTGCTGGCGCGCCACGGCGGAAAACGAGCGATGTTCGGCCACATCGACAAACACCCGAAGTTGATCCAGATTCCACTGCATGCTGATTCGCCAACCCATCTTCAGAACAGATAGGTAATGACTTTACCCCATCTGGTGAATCACTAGAATGCCGCCTCAGCAAGCAACGTTTTACATTGAGGATCTGAACCATGAACGCCTACGCCTACCTGGCCATTGCCATCTGCGCCGAAGTGATCGCCACCGTATCGATGAAGGCCGTCAAAGGCATCAGCACCCCCCTGCCGCTAGTGCTGGTCATCGTCGGCTACGCGATTGCGTTCTGGATGCTGACGCTGGTGGTGCGCACCGTACCGGTCGGCGTTGCCTATGCGGTCTGGGCGGGTATGGGCATTGTGATGGTCAGCGTCGCGGCGCTGTTTATCTACGGGCAAAAACTGGATATCCCGGCGATGCTGGGGATGGCGTTGATCGTGCTGGGCGTCGTCGTGATCCAGTTGTTCTCGAAAACTGCCGGGCACTAAAGCCCAACCACATTCCCTTGTAGGAGTGAGCCTGCTCGCTCCCACATTTGGATTTGTGTTCGGCCTGTTGATCATCGACAAATCCGCCCCTTTCCCGAGTCTGTATACTGCGCCCTCGTCTTGAACACTGAGGTCGTTGCATGCCATCCGTTATTTCCACCGACGTTCTGATTGTCGGCGCTGGTGTCGCCGGCCTCTGGTTGAACGCGCGTCTGCGCCGCCAGGGTTTTTCGACCGTGCTGGTGGAAAGTGCCAGCCTCGGCGGCGGGCAAAGCGTTAAATCCCAGGGCATCATCCACGGCGGCGCCAAGTACGCGCTGCACGGTGCTCTGACCGGCGCCTCGGAAGCCATCGCCGACATGCCGCGCCGCTGGCGTGAAGCGCTGGCCGGCAATGGCGAGCTCGACCTGTCCGGTGTGCGCCTGCTGTCCGAGGCCCATTACCTGTGGTCGCCGGGGACCCTCGCCGGCAACCTCACCAGTTTCTTCGCCAGCAAAGCGGTGCGCGGCCGCGTTGATCAGGTCAAGGGCGAGCAACTGCCGCCAGCCCTGCAAGACAAGCGCTTCAAGGGCAAGGTCTATCGTCTCGCCGAACTGGTCGTGGATGTGCCAAGCCTGATCCAGCGTCTGGCCGATCTGGCCGGCGATGGCCTGCTCGCCGGGCAAACCATCGAGCCGCTGCTGGAAGCGGGCGTGCTGGTCGGGTTGCAAGTCGACGGCCGCGAGATTCGCGCTCAGCGCAT
This sequence comes from Pseudomonas sp. Irchel 3H7, assembly GCF_900187605.1. Classification (GTDB taxonomy): domain Bacteria; phylum Pseudomonadota; class Gammaproteobacteria; order Pseudomonadales; family Pseudomonadaceae; genus Aquipseudomonas. The sequence continues at coordinate 136,572 of NZ_FYEA01000009.1, read as the reverse complement.
CGTCCTCAGCGCCGGCGCGGGTACCGCCCAACTGCTTGAAGACCTCGGTCTGAGCCAGCCGGCCATGCAACGCCGGCCGCTGCACATGATCCTCGCCAAAGGCCCGGGCCTGAAACCGTTGTACGCCCACTGCCTGGGTGGCGGCAGCAAACCGCGGATCACCGTGACCACGCACCCGGCCGCTGACGGTCAGTGGGTCTGGTACATGGGCGGCGACATCGCCGAAAGCGAAGGCGTGCACCGCGAGCCGGCCGAGCAGATCGCCACCGCGCAGAAAGAGATCGCACAGTTGCTGCCGTGGATCGACCTCAGCGCCACGCAATGGGCGACCCTGCGGGTTGACCGTGCCGAACCACTGCAAACCGGGCTGACACGCCCGGACAACGCCTTTCTCGCCGAGCAGGGGCGCTTGCTGGTCGGCTGGCCAACCAAACTGGCGCTGGCACCGGACTTCGCTGACCGGGTCATCGCCTCTCTCGAGCGCGACGGCATCCAGCCGCAAGCCGCCGAACCTTTGCCGGCGCTGCCAAAACCACCCATGGGCGTTCCCGCCTGGGAGCAACTGCTGCCATGACCATTGCCAATCTGCACGACCTTCATCGACCGTTGGGCAGCACCGGCCTGATGGTTTCGCCACTGGGTCTGGGCACGGTCAAACTCGGCCGTGACCAAGGCGTGAAATACCCCAACGGTTTTCAGATTCCCGGCGACGACGAAGCGCGCATGCTGCTGCGTCAGGCGCGGGAATTGGGCATCAACCTGATCGACACCGCCCCGGCCTATGGCCGCAGCGAAGAGCGTCTCGGCCCGCTGCTGCGTGGCCAGCGTCAGGACTGGGTAATCGTCAGCAAGGTCGGCGAAGAGTTTGCCGATGGTCTGTCGCGCCATGATTTCAGTGCAGCACACACACGAATGTCGGTGGAACGCAGCCTGCAACGTCTTGAAACCGATTTTATCGACCTGGTGCTGGTGCATTCCGACGGCAACGACATGGCAATTCTCGAGCACGAAGAGGTGTACGCCACCCTCGCGGCGCTCAAGGCCGAAGGCAAGATTCGCGGCTTCGGCTTTTCCGGAAAAACCGTCGAAGGTGGCCTCAAGGCACTGGAGCAAGGTGACTGCGCAATGGTCACCTACAATCTGAACGAACAAAACGAGAAAGCTGTCATTGACTATGCTGCTGTCCACGGCAAAGCCATTCTGGTGAAAAAAGCCTTGGCCAGCGGTCATGTCTGCCTGAGCCCGGGCGTCGACCCGGTGCGTGCCAGCTTCGAATTGCTGTTCGCACAGCCTGGCGTGGCCAGTGCTATTGTCGGCACGATCAATCCGCTGCACCTCGCCCACAACGTTACGACCGTTGCCCAGGTCCTACGTGGTCACTGACGCCGCCTCGCGGCCTTAAGCAGGAGCCGATATGCCGCGCACGCTCATCAGAAAGAACCCGAGCAACTTCAAGACCCTGCCGCTGTTCGTCGAAGCCACCCCCGAAGGCCTGACCTATCAGAGCGTCGGCATGCCGCTGAACTTCGCGCAGACCTTGCAGCGGCGCAAACCGGTGAGCGTGGCCGACACTGAGCGCTTCTCGCTGGAGCTGGCCAATCTCGGCGTTTCGGTACGTCTGACCCTGCATTGGCAGAATCGCGATTATTGGGTGCTGGTGCGCCAGCGCCGACAGGACCGTGGCGACGTCGTGCTCAAATTGATTTCCGGTTACGTGCCGGCTCATGAGCTGAATATCCCGCTACACACGGCCATTCAGGAAATTGCTGAAGAGTGTTTGCTCGAGACACCGGAAGGCTGGCTCGGCGGGCGCTTCAACGACACCTGGCTGCCAGCCCCCTACTCTGCAGCTCTGCATTATCGCGAAGCCCTGCCGTTTCGCCTGACCCCGTTGTCCGGCTCAGCGCGACCGATCCGTAGCGCCAATCTGCAATTGCTCGAACGGCCTCGGGCCTACGTACACCTGCCGACCGCGTCACTGCAATTGATCTACGACTTGCGCCTGGATGTGCCCAAGGAAGCCAAGTCCCTGAGTCTGTTCCACGTCGACGAGCGTCTGGAAGGTGATCAACTGGTGGCCAGACTCGACCGCAAGCGCCCCGACCTGTACTTGATGCCACTCAAGGACGGCGCGCCACTGGCCGAGCTATACACGCTCAAGCGCGACAAACTGGTGCCGGCCAGCACCCGAGGTCTGTATCTGGCCGAGAGCTTTGCGACACAAACCGGCTGGGTCGTGCGCGAGGAGCGGATTCGCTGGAAGGACTGGCTGGTGCAACAGGGTCTGCAACCGGCGAAAGCCCCGCGTCAGGGGCTCAAGCAGTTGAGCATCAAGGCGCTGCGTTTGGTCGGGCTGGGCAAAAAAACCGCCAAATAGCGGTTTAGCGGCGGCGATCCCACCACGTGCGCAACGCGGCGAAGAAATGGAAGTAGCGGTTTTCGCGCTTGCCCATGCCGCGCTTGGGCGAGAACGACTCCTCGGCAAATGCGCCGGTAATGCGCACTCGTGATGCCTGAGTCGGCAGTGTGCAGATTTTGGCATCCACCTGCTGCAACGCATATTTGAGCAAGCGCTCGGAATGCAGCTTGCGACCTGTCGCCTTGCAGAAATCGAAAATGCGCTCGACCCGTTTGCCGTACGCGACATAGGTATCGCGCCCGCAAACCGCGAAACGGTCGTTCAAACCACCCCACCACTGCCAATCAGGAATGTAGGCGTTGTGTCGCCGCGCCTGCGGATGATTGAACACATAGCCGGGCAGCGCGGTGTGGAAGAAATTGTCCGGGCGCACGAACACAACGAAATCCGGATTGAAGGATTCGATCATCAAGGTCACGGTGTGCAACGAGTTGAGCTGATAGATCAGATTACGCAGCGACGCATAGTCATCGGCCCAAGTGTCGCCCTGTGCTTTGACCTGCTCGAAATCCCAGCGCTCCAGCACACCTTCGGTCGAGGTGAGCGTGCCGGTCATCGACTCGAACGGCTGGTAATTGTCCGCCTTCAGTTCACCCTTCTCGCCGGACCGCGTGTTCTGCACCTCATCGATCTTGTACAGATGGTAGAAGCACTTAACGTCGCTGCCCGCAGGCAACTGCGCCAGAACGTTCTGTTCGATAGAGGGGAAGCAGATTGTCGAATTTCTCGGGATCCCGAAAAAAGCCACGGCAATTTTCAACACTCAACAGCACCTTTTGAAAATGGTTCGGGCCTGACGGCAACCGGATTCACGATGTGGCTTACTTTTGCCGAAACAGCTTTTGCCACCAGCGACGGGGTGGTAGCGGCACCACAATGACGTGCGATTTCTGCAGCCAGTCGCGCTCGTAATCCCAGGCATGGCCACCCCACAGCTTTCCTGCTTCGTTGGAAAACCCCAGGGTCATCAGCTGATAGGTATAACCGGCGTGATCACGTAACCAGTCGAACAACACCAGCGTGTTAAAACCCGTGGACGGCCCGACGTAGCGTTTACCGCCCGGCCGGTCGACCGGGTAGTTCCACAGCGGCGGCAGCGGAATGCGATCCCAATACATCGCCACACGTGGCAATGGGCACATCGGTGCGGCGCAGCCCACCAGCATGCTGAAACAGCGTTCATTCGCCTGTTCGAACATGCGCTGCACCGGCGGCGCGTAAGGCAGACCAAAAAAATAGGCGTCCTGCGCGTTGTAGCCATGCACGAAGACATTGACGCTGTGCTTGTTGAGCAGCGCCGCTTTGATGCAGGTATTGAAGCTGACGACGACATCATCGGCGCCAATGTCCAGCGCCTGAAAGTCTGCCGCGGTGATAGCCGGATTGTTGGCAACCAGCACGACCCGAGGTGCACGGCCGAGACGCTCGAGAAGGTCTGCAGGCAGAGCGCCCAGAACGGACTGATCACCGCCGGGCAGCGCATCCAGCGCCATGTGTTCGTCGGGTTGCGACGCTTGATGATCCTTCATTCAGACTGGCACCTTCATCCCGTAGCGCAGTTTCACCCAGAACCGTGTGAACGCCGAAGGCGGCTGCCATGGGCGCATCTCACGCTGGATTTCCGTGGCCAGTGCCTGACCGACACGGGCAAAGGAATAACGGCTTTGCGCAAATTCCTGGCCGTTGCGGGCAATGCGCTCCGCGAGTTCCGGATCGCTCTGCAACAGCTTGATCTTCTCCACCGCCTCTTCTTCGCTGCGGTAGAACACGGTGTTGTGCATGTCTTCAAAACCGAGCAAGCGGTCTTCTTCGCCTTGGCTCCAGGCCAGCAACACACAGCCGCAAGCCATGGCCTCGTAGTTCTTGATCATGAACTCGTTCATGCCGATGTCGGCGCTGACGAAAATCCTGATGCGATTGAGCGTCTGCAGGTATTCCTCACCCGACTTGGTGCGGGTCACCAGCATCCCGGTCCGCTGCGAGAGCGACTCGAGCATGGCTTTGCGCTCGGCATATTCGGTACTTTTCAGGCTGCCCAGAAAGCCGATGGGAATATCCCGCTCGACGCCGGTGTTGTGCAGCATCTGCTCGTCATAACCCTTGGAGACGAACACCGTGTCGATGCCCTCAGCCAGCATCTTGCGCGCGACCACAGCACCGGACACCAGCGCCCGACAACTCGGCAGGCGACGGTAGAGGCGTGAATACACGCCACGATACTTACTCGCCGGCATGTAGTTCTGGTAGGCGTCGTGTTCGAGGAAGACCAGCCCGGGAATGCACTTGAGCACCCGCAATTGCGGGGCCAGGCGCTTGACCCTGGAAAAGATGACCACACGATCGAAGTTCTGATAACCAACCGAGGCCAGAAACGGCCCCAGGTTCATTTGTTGCCGCTTGCTCAAACGATAGATGAAACACTCATCACAGTTCTGCTGCACGATGTCGTAGAGCCGGTCGAGAATGACCCGCTGCTCGTCCATCACCAGGAGCATGACTTTCATAGATTAATTGACCACGCGACGTAGGCAGGCAAGCGCATCGGATTCAAAGCTGCCTACATCAACGGAAACGGTAAAATCCCCAAGGCAAAATCCGTTCACACGCAGTACACAACAGTAAAAATTCATCTGATCAACGACTGCGGATCTTCTCGACAATCGCAGTTGTCGAGCTGTTTTCCACAAGCCCCAAGACCTTCACGGTGCCGCCATAAGCGCTGACGATATCAGCGCCGACCACCTGATCGATGCCGTAATCGCCGCCCTTGACCAGCACGTCCGGTTTGACCTCGCGCAGCAGGTTTTCCGGGGTGCCTTCAGGGAAACTGATCACCCAGTCCACCGCGCCGAGGCCGGCGAGAACGGCCATGCGCCGGTCGACGCTGTTGATCGGACGGCCCGGGCCTTTGAGGCGGCTGACCGAAGCATCGTCGTTGACCGCGACAATCAGGCGATCGCCCTGTGCCCGCGCTTGTTCCAGATAGGTCACATGCCCGGCATGCAGGATGTCGAAGCAACCGTTGGTGAAGACGATCTTCTCGTTGTGCGCGCGGGCATCGGCCACGGCGAGCAGCAACTGCTCAAGACCCAGCACACCACGCTCGGAACCTTCTTCACGCTGGATGGCGCGACGCAGCTCCGGAGCACTGATGGCGGCCGTACCGAGCTTGCCAACCACGATGCCGGCGGCCAGATTGGCCAGCGCAACGGCGTGGGGCAGGTCTTCACCGGCGGCAATCGCTGCGGCCAGGGTCGAAATCACCGTATCACCGGCACCGGTGACATCGAACACTTCACGGGCACGGGCCGGCAAGTGCAGTGCCGGCTGGTCAGGACGCAGCAGGGTCATGCCGTGCTCGCCGCGCGTCACCAGCAGCGCACCAAGCTCCAGGTCGTGCATCAGGGCGGCGCCCTTGCTCACCAGTTCATGCTCATCGACACAACCGCCGACGATGGCTTCGAATTCGCTGAGGTTCGGGGTGATCAGGCTCGCGCCGCGATAAATCGAGAAATCCTTGCCCTTGGGGTCAGCCAGTACCGGAATGTTCTTCGCACGGGCGGCCTGGATCAACGCCTGATGGTTTTTCAGGGCGCCTTTGCCGTAGTCGGAAAGTACCAGGACCTTGATGCCTTCGAGCAGGTCGTCGACCTGTGAACCGAGGGCCAGGGCATCGGTGGCGAACGGCTCTTCAAAGTCGATACGCAGCAGTTGCTGGTGCCGGCTCATGACCCGCAGCTTGACGATGGTTGGCTGGTGCGCAATGCGCTGGAACAGGGCACGTACGCCCGCGCCTTTGAGACTGTTGCTCAGGCTGTCGGCGGCTTCGTCGTCACCGGTCACACCGACCAGAGACGCCGGTGCACCCAGCGCGGCAATGTTCAAGGCAACGTTCGCGGCACCGCCCGGACGATCTTCGATCTGCTCGACCTTAACGACCGGCACCGGCGCCTCAGGGGAAATCCGTGAGGTTCCGCCATGCCAGTAACGGTCGAGCATGACATCGCCGACTACCAAGACCGGGGCTTGATCGAAACGCGGCATGGACAACTTCATGGAGCAACCCACATACAAAATGAACAGGGGCGCGATATTAACACAGGGTAAAGCGCCGTCCGCCTCAATCTGAAAGGTCGCGCACCCAGAACAATTCGTGACGCCGGACCGCCTTGCGGAAAAACTCGTTACTGCCTGTTGCTGGCCAGCGACGACCCACCAGGACTTGCTGGATCCAGCGGCGTAATTGCCGCTTGAACACTTGCCCGCCCTGCAGATCGTGCTCCATGGCCAGTGCCATGGCTTTGTCCAGTTGCACATCTGCTGACAACAGCGGACTCCACAGCCGGTCAGCCGGCAATGGCTCGATGGCCGGCGGCAGCGCAATACCGGCACCGGCTGGGCCCATCGGCCAGCGATCGTTGTCGTGCAGGTGATTGGCGTACATTAGCAGGGTTGTCGGTTTCCACTGACTCAGCTCGATAGCCTCAAGCAGCGCCTGGGTAGACGCCACATGATCGCTGTGAGGATCGAGCTCAGGATGGGGCGTCACCACCACTTCTGGACGATAGTGCTCAAGCAGGGCCTTCAGGTCGCCCAGCAGATTTTGCCAGGTCGGCTGCCCATCGATGTCGGCGGGCAGGCTCAACGGATTGTGCCGGCGCACGCTGCGCACATCGTTTTCCTGCGACTCACGGGAGCCGAACGCCTTCACAGGCGCTTCGGCCATCGACGGCAGTTGCAAGCAGTAATAACCCAATTGCACACAGCGATCGGCAGGCACGCCCCCCCAAAGCGGGATCACCAGACTGTCCCAACTGCGCAAACGGCCCTTCAAACGTGCCGCTGCGGCTTGATCAAGGCCAAGACGCTGGAAGTCTTCAGCCTCGATCTCGCCCTGGGTCAGGGTGACGATACTGACGTCTTCGCAACGGCTGTACAGGCCGAATGCGGCGAGTTCGGCATCATCGGCATGGGGAGCAATGACCATCACCCGCTGACGGGAATAATCAGGATTGGCCATGACCCACAACACACCGGTCGCGGCGGGTACGCAATATCGGCCACGCAGCGCCAGAGCACCTTGCGCCAGCGCAGTGGCCTGCCCGGACAGATTAAGGAAACGCCGCCCTTTGACGCCACGCTCGAAGTCTTGGCGATCATCGCCCACCTCGACGCAGGGATCGAGCCAACGCCCCAGCCAAGTGGATTTCACTTCCAGCTCGAGTACCAGCGTCTCGCCCTGCGCCAGCGGCTCGCTCAGCTGTACGACACCGCCCGCAAGGCTCACCGCCTGCCGTGCGGTTTGCGCCGGGAAGTTGTAGTAATAGTCGTCAGCAGGCCGATAGAACAGATGATCGGCGAACCAGGCCTCGTGTGCGACCCAGGCCAGCACCAGCACCAACGGCACCAGCCACCACGCAACCAACCATCCGATCAGCAACAACCCCACCAGAAAGGCGACCAGGAACAGACGCTTGTTGCGCCGATGGGCCTTGAGAAGCTGTTGCTTGCGAGTGCTCATGGATTCAGACCTTGAAGACCGGCACCTTATGGCACCAGCGATCCTTGTACTCCCGGTCGGCGCGACCGAATGAGTAACGCAAAGGCTTGCCCAGCGCTTGCGCGTGCGCCCAGGCGTCTTGGGTGTTGACGAAACTCAGCACACTGCCGGGACTGAACTCGCGGCTCTGCGGGTCAACGCCACCATTGATGTACTCCAGCGACACCCATTGCGGGGCCTCGACGCGATACAGCACCTGAATGGCCACGGGCGCCGAATCGAGCATCACCACCGAACCGGTCATGAACTCGCGCAGCAACGTAAACACTTCAACCAGCCCGGCCTTGCCCGGCACCTCAAAACCCCAGCGACGCTGAAACAGATCGCCGTAAGCGGCAGCCTGTTCCTGCGGGGTGAAGTCGGACATCGGCACCAGCGATCCGCCCGCCTCTTCCAGCAGACGCTGTTCGCGACGCTGGTTGTAGCGGAATTTCTTCGAATACTCTTCCGGCAACCGGGCAAGGGCCAAACCCTCAGGCTGCGGCTTTAACGTACTGATCTGCTCGGCATTGAGTTGCGATACATACGCCACGCGCTGACGCACCGGCACGCTGACATCGGGGGCAATCGGCAGAATGATTTCCGCGTTGCCCATGTCCAGCAAGCCACGCTTGCCCTCGCGCTTGAGCACTTCCTTGGACAAGGCGACATGCCGGCCCCAGCAAGGGATGGCGGCAAGCACATCACCGCCAACGATCCAGCCCAGGTAACGCAGCTCGATGCCTAGGAATGTCGACAAGCGCTCGACGACTTCCGGATGCGTGGCAAAGCTGCCGCCAAATCGCTGCCAGGCCCGGGCGTAGCTGTCCCGGTCGATCTCGGTCCAGCCACGTTCGCGAAAGCTGCGAAACATCGTCAGCATACGTCGGTCGCGTGTGCCGGCTGAGGCTCGTCACCCTCTTCGAACTCTTTGGCATGCAGACGGGCGTAATAGCCGTTTTGCTCAAGCAATTGCGCGTGAGAGCCGCGCTCGACGATACGGCCTTCGTCCATGACCAGAATCAGGTCGGCCTTTTCAATAGTGCTCAAGCGGTGAGCGATCACCAGGGTCGTGCGGTTTTTCACCACATGATCCAGGGCAGCCTGAATATGCCGCTCCGACTCGGTATCCAGCGCAGAAGTGGCCTCATCGAGAATCAGCAACGGCGCATCCTTGAGCAGCGCCCGGGCAATGGCGATACGCTGACGCTGACCACCGGACAGCAGGACGCCGTTTTCGCCGACCATGGTTTCGTAGCCCTGCGGCATCTTGATGATGAACTCATCGGCATACGCCTCGGTGGCTGCGCGCTTGACCTCATCGAACGGCGCGCCGGCCAGGTCGCCGTAGGCGATGTTGTTGGTCACCGTATCGTTGAACAGCGTGACCTGCTGGGTCACCAGAGCAATCTGCCGACGCAGGCTGCGCAGGGTGAAATCCTGCACCTGCACACCATCGAGCAGAATCTGGCCCTGAGCATGATCATGCTGATAAAAGCGCGGAATGAGGCTGGCCAGGGTCGACTTGCCACTGCCCGAGCGGCCAACCAGCGCGACCATTTGCCCCGGCTCGACAACAAAGCTGATGTCGTTGAGCACCGCTTTGTCGGTGTCGGGGTAGTGGAAGCTCAGATTGCGCACTTCCAGACGACCTTCGAGACGATCCTGCTCGACCGTGCCCCGATCCACTTCCGCCGGCTCATCCAGTTGCTCGAAAATACTTTCGGCACCGGCCACACCCTTCTGGATGGTCGAGCTGACTTCCGACAACTGACGGATAGGCTTGGGCAACAGGCCTGCCATGGTGATGTACGCCACCAGATCGCCCGGCGAAGCGTCACCGCGCAGATACAGCACGAGGAACATGACCACGGCCATGGCACTGTACGTGACCAGTTGCAGCATCGGCGTGTAAACCGCACCGGTCTTGGTCATCGTCAACTGCTTGTCGGTGTTGCTCTGGCTGGCATCGCGAAAGCGATCCTTTTCGTACTGCTCGCCGCCGAAGCTGCGCACAACGCGGTAGCCATGAATGGTCTCGGAGGCGACGTGCGTGACGTTCCCCATCGAGACCTGAATCTTCTTGCTTTGCTTGCGGAATTTCTTGCTGGTGCTGTTCACCATCAAACCGATCAACGGCAGGATGGCGACCATCACCAAAGTGAGTTTCCAGTTCATCCACAACAGTGTGCAGAACAGGAAAATCACGGTCATGCCTTCACGGATGACGACTTTGATCGCATCCGTTGCAGCACCGGTGACCATCGTCACGTTGAAGGTGATCCGGGAAATCAGATGGCCGGAATTGTTCTTGTCGAAGAAGCGATTGGGCAACTCCAGCAATTTATTGAACAGCACCACCCGCAGGTCATGCACCAGCCCCAGCGAAACCCGCGCCAGGAAGAAGTTGCCCAGGTACGAGCCCACGCCCTGCCACAGCGCGATGAAGACAATCATCAGTGGCACGGTTTCGAGCAACTGCAGCTTGCCCAGATAAGGGTTGCCCGGGAACAGACTGGCTTCAGGATTGGCCAGACCGTCGACAAAGTATTTGAGGATATAAGCGAGCATCGGTTGAGTCGATGCGAAGATCAGAAACCCGACGATGCTGAGAAGGAAAAGGCCGGCATAAGGCCGCACGTAAGCCAAAAGGCGGAAATAGATCGCCAGCGTGGACTGGGCTTTCGGTTCAGGACTGCTCATGGTGATCCGCGCAATTCAGTGAGGCGCCGATGATATCACACGCGTTTTTACCCCGATAAACATGACTTCAAGCCAGCCTTCGACCAAGTCGGTTAAGATACCCCGCTAATGATGGGGAGCCCGATATGCAATCGATTGATCACAGCACTTACGAGGCACTGCGCAAAGGTGCACACGTACTGGAGGCCGACGGTTCCGGCGACAAGGTGCTCAGATTGGCCGATGGACGCATGCTCAAGCTGTTCCGCCGCAAGCGGCTGCTCAGTTCGGCGCTGTTCTACCCCTATGCACAACGCTTTGCCGACAACACCCGGGCACTCGAACAGCGTGGCATCCTCTGCCCGAAAGTCATCGCGGTCTATCGCATCCCGAGCATCGAGCGCGACGGCGTGTATTACAGCCCGCTGGAAGGCAATACAGTGCGTCAGTTACAAGGCACTGACGAAGAGGCTGACACACTGAGATTCCAGCTGGGCGGGTACTTCGCCCTGCTGCACGAAAAAGGTGTGTACTTTCGGTCGCTGCACTTCGGCAACGTCGTGCGAACCCCCGACAACCGTCTGGGACTGATCGATATCGCCGACCTGCGCTGCCAGAAGCGCGCACTCAGTGACAGTAAACGCCTGCGCAACTTCGCTCACTTGCTGCGCTACAAGGAAGACCGCCAATGGCTGCTGGGCCAGGACGCCGGCGAAACCTTTGTCGAAGGCTATCGCCAGGCCTTGCCGAGCCACCGACAAGCGCCGCTGATCTCACGCCTGCGTCCGCTGCTCGGTTAAGCCTTAGCGTCCGATGATCACCACGGTGGCACCTTTGCGATTGGCGAAATGCTCGATGATGCGCAGCTTGTGCGCCACCAGCCAATCCTTCAGCCAAGGCTCGTCACCTTTGGCCTCGATGAGGAAATATTGATAGTCGCCAGCGTGAGCTGCCGACATTGCTTCCTCTGCGGTCAGCACCGGCATCACGTAGCCGCGACCGGCGTAATAGCTGATCCGCCCATCCTCGAAATAGGTCTTCGCCCCTGGCTCGACGTGGGCAGACATCCAGCGCCCGGCCTCTACATAATGGGTTTTGCCGGCGCCGGTAGAGATGACATTCGAGAGCATCACCAACATCCCTAGAACCACCAGCCACTTGCCGCAACGCGGGAAGTCGCGAACGAACGCCGCCAGCCCCATCGCCAACACGGGCACAAACAACAGATTCAGAAAGCTCAGGTAGCGCGTATTCATGAACTGTTGTTTGATGAAAAACAGCACCAGCACCACCAGATAAAGCAGCGCCGCCCAGGCGAAGGGGCGATAGTCGCGCCAATAGATTCCCAGAACCCCCCAGTTGCGTCGCAGGACGAAGGGGACGGCGAAAGGCCCCATCAGCTTCACGAAACTGATGGTCATGGTCGCCAGGATGCCGAAGAAAATGATCCGGCCAGATTCATCCTGGGAGTACTTGTTGATGAGCGAATTGGCAAATTGATCGCACAGCATCCGGAAGGAAGCAAACACGCTGTGTGGCGCAATCATGTCCAGATACAGCATCACGCGCGCCGACAGGAGCACACCTGAGACCGAAACAGCCAGCAGCCCTAGAACCGGCAACAGCGAAAACTGAACGAACTGCATCCGCCGGTTCGACGACCACAGATTGGGCAACTGCCACAGCGCCAACGCCGGAACCAGCAGCAAAGCCTCCAGCCGAAACAAGGCTGCCGCGACGATAGCCACATGAATGAATGCCGCCCGCAGCCAGCCGCCACGGGCTTGCCAGCGCAGCGCGAGCCAGAGTGTCAGGGTGCAGAAGAACCAGAAACCGCATTCACGGATGATGTCGTTTCGAAAGGCATTCACCGCCGGCATTGCCAATACCACCAGACAAGCCCAACCGGCGAGATGTACCGACCGTTGACGTACGCAGTCCACCATCAGCGCGCTGGTGCCGGCAAAAAAGAGCGCGCACCAAAGATATGCACTCAGCTCCAGCGGCAAATGCAGGACGGTATGAGTAGCGGCCAGCAATAAGGAAAACCAGGGCCAGTCGAAAGCGGCCCAGGCCACATTAGGCCCGTGCTCGGTGACCTGTTGCGCGATATCAATGTACAGCGCGGCATCACGCCCCACTGTGGCGGTGCCCATGACCGCTATCAGCGATAACAGCGCACTGCCCAGAAACGCCAGCCAAACCGGATATTCGTCGATGATTCTGGAGACTTGAGCTCCCACCTTGCCGCCCTTACCTTTCACCCAGCCACCTCACCGACATCCATTACAGGGTCCGCATAGTCTCCGCGACCCGTTTACCGAAACAGCACCCGCAACGCCTTGCGCGTGTAGGACCAGCGCGAAAACGTCCGCCAGTCTGCACGCAAGGCCTTAAAGTAAAACGATTTGGCCAGTTTGTACTCGCCATGGGAATAACAGTCGCGAAACAACGACAGGCAACGCTGCGCCATAAACGCCTGGCGCAAATCAAACATTTCCTCGGGCATCCGCCGACTGGAAAAAACTTCGCTGACCACCTGCTCCGTTCCGGCAGCAAGGCTTTGGCGCAGATCATGGCGCATGCTGTCGGCGTGCTTGTAAATCAGCGCCAGGGGCTCGTCCAGAACGGTGCAGGGGTAGCGCGCCAGCACTTGGGCGAATACTGGCAAGTCCTCGACGTTGCGCAAATTTTCCGGGTAATTACCCAAAACGAATACATCGCGGTGCATCGCACAGGCACCGTTGGAAATCGACACCGTCTTGTTCAGCAGGTAACCCTGCAGGCGCTGGCGGGGCGTCACAGGCAGCGGCTTGGCCGCCTGCAAGCTGCGTCGCCCGTCTGCAAACACCGACCAGTGCGCGCCGATCACCATCAGGCTGCTTGGATTACTTTCGAGGTGCTGCGAAAGTGCAGCCAAGGCACCGGGCGCCATTTCATCATCAGAGTCGAGAAACACCAGATACCGTCCGGTTGTCTCTTCCAGCCCTCGATTGCGCACCGACGACAATCCGCCGTTACTTTTGCGCAACGCACGAAAACGCCCGCCGTGCTTGAGCAGGAGTTTTTCGACTACCTCGGGCGTATCGTCCGTCGACCCGTCGTCGATGACCAGCAGATCCGCGGTCGCTTCATCCAACTGCGCCAACACCGATTCCACTGCACGTGGAAGCGTTCGCGCATAGTTGTAAACCGGAATGACGACGCTGATCAGTGTTTCAGTCAAGTTCGTATCCTTTTACACCCGCTTTTACGACCAGAATATCTTCCATGATCAGGTATTCCAGGTCAGAACCGAAAAACATGTTCAGCGCGTCGGTCGGCGAGCAGATCATCGGTTCGCCACGACGATTGAGCGAGGTGTTCAGCGATACGCCGTTACCGGTCAGGTTTTCCAGCGCCTTCATCATGTCGTAGTAGCGCGGGTTGTATTCACGCTTGAGCACCTGGGCACGGGAGGTGCCGTCTTCATGGACGACTTCCGGCACGCGGATCTTCCACTCTTCCGCCACTTCGAAAGTGAAGGTCATAAACGGTGCCGGGTGATCGATCTTGATCATTTGCGGCGCAACGGTGTCGAGCATCGACGGGCAGAAAGGCCTCCAGCGCTCGCGGAACTTGATCTGGTGGTTGATGCGATCAGCCACGCCAGCCACGCTCGGGCAACCAATGATCGAGCGCCCGCCCAATGCACGCGGACCGAACTCCATGCGCCCCTGGAACCAGGCGACCGGATTACCATCGACCATGATTTTGGCAATCTGTTCCGGCATGTTGTCGAGCTTGCGCCAGGTCGGCTTGCTCTCATGACGGGCGCAGGCGGCGATCACGTCCTCGTTGCTGTACGACGGGCCGAGATAGACGTGCTCCATCTTCTCGACCGGCACGCCTCGGGCGTGGGACACGTAGGCAGCCGCACCAACCGCAGTACCGGCGTCGCCGGACGCAGGTTGCACGAACAGTTCCTTGATGTCGTCGCGGGCAATGATTTTCTGGTTCAGTTTGACGTTCAGCGCACAACCACCGGCGAAGGCCAGTTTGCCGGTTTCCTTGAGTACGTCGCCCAGATAGTAGTCGATCATCTGCAACGCCAGTTTCTCGAACAGCGCTTGCATGCTCGCGGCGTAGTGGATGTAAGGCTCGTCAGCGATGTCGCCTTCGCGCTTCGGACCCAGCCACTCGATCAGTTTCGGCGAGAAGTAGAAGCCTTTGCCCTTCTCTTTGTAGCGACGCAGGCCGATGACGTTGGCGTAGTCGGTGTTGATCACCAACTCACCGTTTTCGAACGAGGCCAGACGCGAGAAATCGTACTTGCTGGCATCGCCATACGGCGCCATGCCCATGACCTTGAACTCACCGTCGAGCATCTCGAAACCGAGGAACTCGGTGATCGCACCGTACAAGCCACCGAGGGAGTCAGGATCGAAGAATTCCTTGATCTTGTGGATCTTGCCGTTTTCGCCATAGCCGAAGAAGGTCGTGGCGTACTCACCCTTGCCGTCGATACCGAGGATCGCGGTTTTTTCTTTGAAACCGGAGCAATGGTAGGCACTGGAGGCGTGAGCCAAGTGGTGTTCGACCGGCTCGATCTTGATCTTTTTCGGATCGAAACCCAGTTGCTCCAGGCACCAGACAATCTTGTTGCGGTAGCGCTTGTAGCGACGGTTGCCCATCAGGATCGCATCAAGGGCGCGATCCGGTGCATACCAGTAACGCTTGGCGTAGTGCCAGCGCGCTTTGCCGAACAGGCTGATCGGGGCAAATGGAATCGCGACCACGTCAACATCGGACGGCTTGATGCCGGCCTGTTCGAGACAGAACTTCGCCGATTCGTAGGGCATGCGGTTCTTTGCATGTTTATCGCGTACGAAGCGCTCTTCTTCAGCCGCCGCCACCAGCTTGCCGTCGATGTACAAGGCCGCTGAAGGATCATGGCTAAGGGCGCCGGACAGGCCAAGAATCGTCAATGCCACAGGGGTCTAGCCTCTTTAGTCTGCGTGCAGGCGCAATGCGCCTTGAAAATTGATGTGCCCTCGCACAGGGCGAGTGACAGCTAAAGGGCGGGATTATAGCGTAAACGAGTGGGGAATTACCCTGCGCGATTGCCCCAGGGCGAATGGTTTGAAGAAACCTCGCCCCGCTACTCAATAACCGCCCTTGCGCCAGTAAATAGCAAGGTTGCCGTCGGTGACCTGACGATAAACCGTATAGGGCAACGCTACTGTATCGAATACACCGGACAATGGCAGATCCAGAAGCACGAATGGCAAAAGAACCCCACTCGGATCGGGAGGCGCGTTCAACACGCAGAAGTCGAAGGCCAGACCGCTGTAAATCCGCGGAATGGATTGGCAGTAGGTTTTTTGCTTGCGCATGTCGCGGGCGACGTCGGCATCGTCCTGCAATACGGTCATGGTGCTGCCACAGCCAGCCAGAACCCATGAAAATACACCCAGCGTTGCAGCCTGTTTGATGGTCAAGATTCGCCCTCCAAGGTCGTTGGGCAAATTAGCATCGGGACTGCACAGGACACAGTTCATGGATTCTGGAGATGCTGTAGGACAAGTCGCTGAATCCTGTCCTCTACTGCTGTACTGGTTTGACTCAGACCGTGTTGGCGATTTTTTTCGGTAAACGCTGATCTATG
Source organism: Pseudomonas sp. Irchel 3H7 (assembly GCF_900187605.1). Taxonomy (GTDB): domain Bacteria; phylum Pseudomonadota; class Gammaproteobacteria; order Pseudomonadales; family Pseudomonadaceae; genus Aquipseudomonas. The sequence continues at coordinate 120,285 of NZ_FYEA01000009.1, read as the reverse complement.
ACCTGATACAACGCACTGCTCTCGGGCCAATTACGCATGAATCGCGCACGGTCACGTATATAAGCCGGGGCGAAACTGCCGGCGGATCCGTGCTGGCACATCGAATCCAGATCGATCAGCGCCCAGCGATCGTGCTGCCAGAACAGATTATGCCCTTTGAAATCGCCATGGCTGATGCGCTCGTCAATCAGTCGAGCGAACAACAGGTCAAGTGCCTGCAGCTCCGCCTCAGGCGCTTCGCCACTTTCAACATAGGGCGCAAAGCGTTCGATGATGTCCGGCCCGGGCAGGAACTCGGTCACCAGATACGCACGACTGCGCAGCCACAAAAAGCGCTTCTCCAGTACCGCCAGCGGCTTTGGCGTCGCGATGCCGAGGAACGCCAGTCGATTACCTTCGCGCCACGAATGCCAGGCCCGACTCGGCCGCCAGAAACGCTTGAGCCAATGCGCAAAGCCCTTGATGTTGTAGCGCTTGATCACCAGCGTGCGCGCGCCCGCCTGAACCTTGCCGACGCTCGCCGCACCACCGGTCTTGTACAGATGCCCCTGATCCAGCAGCGCATCGGCCTGATCCAGCACTGGAACCATGGCCGACTCTTCTTCGCGGCGGATCGCGCGCAGACCGAACGCTCCACGCCGCACACTGAACAGCGTGCACTCGCGACCGACCTTGATCAGAAAGTCTTTCAAACGCCAGCGACGCACTTTGTCGATCTGCTTCTGCAAGGCTTCCAGCGGCAATGCGTGCTCGCTGTTGCTCAACAGGTAATACACCAGCAGCTCTTCGGTGAACGGCTCCAGCGCCTTGGGCAACTGAGCGAAAAATACGCCGAGGTTCTCCAGGACTTTTTGTCGCGACAACGGCTGACCGGCGGTTTCTGCGCAAATGCCCGCACCGTCAATCAAGTACAACTGACCGCCGTGACGCAGCAGATTGTCCAGGTGCAGGTCCTCCTGCCAGAGACCTTTGCCGTGCAATTGGGCAATGGCGCCCAGCGCCTCGGCCAATACCGCCGACTGTTCATCAGCGAGCAACGGCAGCGACTCGACCTTGGTCCAGGCATCGCCAAGGCTTTCGGCGCCCTCAAGGAAATCGAACAGCAGCCAGCCACCTTCGTCACTTTTCAAACCATCGGCCAGCAGCAAGGGTGTCGTCATGCCTTGCGCGGCTAACAAGCGCACCCCTTCCAGTTCACGCTGAAAATGCCGGGCGGCTTTGCCACCGACCAGCAATTTGGCCAGCACCGGACGGCCACGCCAGACACCGGCGCCGACGTAGCGCTGCCCTGGCAGCACCCGCAGCAAACTCAGCAGTTGCAGATCCGCACTCCCGGCCGCATCGGCCAGGGTCACGGTCAGCGGCAGTGACGGGGTTCGCCCGACAGCGGCCAGCTCGGACAATTGCATCAGCGCGTCTCCTTGTGACTGCGGCGCGCGGTCAGCCGGACGAGCCAGCTGTCGAGCAGCGAGCTGTCAGTGGGCTGATCGAGATAAGCCGCCAGCAGTTCACGCAGTTGTGCCTCGTTCCATTCCGGCGCGCGGCGTTGCAACGGCTCCAGGTCCTTGATCCGGTCACGCACGCCGAACAACAAGGGACGGGTTTTTTCCAGGTCGATCAATTGCGCCTGATACCCGTCACCGGTGGCGCGCAGAAAAATATGCTTGGGATAAAAGCAGCCGTGCACCTGACGCACACCGTGCAGATGTCGCGCCAGCAATCCGCAGGCCTTGAGAATGGCCGACTGCTGCGCGGCACTGAGCTGCGCCCAACGCTGCAACAGCGACTCCAGATCATTCCAGCCATCGAGTGCCCGGGTCAGCAGGATCGCGCGAACCTCGCCGTCGACCTTGCGCTCACCGAAAAACGCCGCTTGCAGCGCCGGAATACCGAGCTTGCGATAGCGGCTGATATTGCGAAACTCGCGGGCAAAACTGGGTTCACCGAAAGGCGCGTGCAAGGTGCGCGTCAGATAATTGCTCTGGCGCTTGAGGTAATAACCCTGCCCTTCCACGTCCAGGCGGAAGACGCTGCTCCAGCCGCCACGGGCGGTATTGGGTTCGTCCACAGCTTCAAGCTGTTTGGCCCACAGTGCGTCAAAAGTGCCGAGACCATGGCGTTCGAGCAGTGCACGGTCTTCAGCGGCAAGAAAATCAGTCATTCGCGTCCCTCGAAAAATCTCACCACGTGCCGAATCCGTTTCTTGTCGGCGCTATCAAGCCGATCGCACTGGCGGTATTGCTTATAGAAGCGCAGGCGTTGGGTATTGGACAGGTGGTATTTGGCGAGTTTATCGAGACAGGCCAGATCCTTGGTGATCCGATACTTGAGCCAGAAGCCGCGCCAGAACTCGCCGTTAGGGCAATCGATCAGAAATATGCGGGCCTGCTCATCGATCAACAGGTTGCGCCATTTCAAATCGTTATGGGTAAATCGGTGATCATGCATCGTCCGGGTATAGCCGGCCAGTTGCCGACTGACGCCATCGACCCAGGCGCGATCCTTGAGTTTCGGATCCTTGCGCTCGGCGAGCGCCGAAAGGTCTTCGGTGTTGGGCAATTCGCGCGTGATCATGGCGCCGCGATCATACGCCGCGCCACGTCGCTCCAGGCCCCAGGCCACCACCTCTGCAGTGGGAATGCCCCACTTGGCGAAGCGTTTGAGGTTCTGCCATTCCATCTTCACTCGCGGCTTGCCGAGGTAGCGGCGCAAGCCTTTACCGGCGCCGACGTAGCGTTTGACGTAATAGTTGACGCCGTTGCGCTGCACGCGGATCACTTCCGACAGCGGGTCGCGGGTCAGGCGCTCGCCCTGCAACGCAAAGACGGCTTCGAGGCTGCCAAAATCATCGGCGAGCTCGCTGTATTGCGACTCGAGAGTCCAACCCGCCATCAGAGCGCATCCCCGTAACGCTGCTTACGTGCATAGAGCTTGTTGGCTTTGCCTTCGAGCCAGTTCAGCAGCGGCGCTTCTTGCGCCAGGATCTGGCGCAGCGGTTGCTGGAAATAGCCCTTGAGGAAGCGCAGCTTGTCGCGGCGGGTCAGGCCGATGTCCAGCGCGGAAAAGTACAGCGCGGCCAGATCCTTGTTGCGCCAGCGCTGGGTGATTTTCGCGCGGGTCTGGGCACGGTGCAGGTCGATCACCGACAGCTTGAAGTCGTCCGGCGTCACCGGTTTATCGGTGTGCAACAGGAAGTGGCAGATGTAGCAGTCGCGATGGTTGACGCCGGCGCGGTGCATCATGCCGGTCATGCGCGCGACTTCGGCGATCAGCGCGCGCTTGAGCGTTGGCTCCGGCGGCTGCTTGATCCAGTCGATGCTGAAGTCTTCCAGGCTGACGGTCGGCGCCAGTTCTTCGGTGACGATAAACGAGTGCTGATCCGCCGGGTTGCTGCCCTTCTCGCCGTACGCGACGGCGGTCATGGTCGGCACGCCGACTTCCTGCAGACGCTGGATGGCCTTCCATTCCTGACCCGCGCCGAGTACCGGCAGCTTGGCGGTCAGCAGGTTTTTGAAGATTTCACCCCAGCCGATGCCACGGTGGATCTTGACGAAAAATCCGTTACCGTCGACTTCCGTGCGCAGTGTCCGGCGTGCTTCCAGCTCGCGGTATACCTCGCCCTGCAAGCCTTCAACCTCGGCGAACGGATCGCGCCCGGCCCAAAGGCTCTTGAACGGTTCAGCCAGCATCAACTTCATTAAGCGTGCTCCGCCAGAATCACATCGGCCGCGTGCTGCGGCATGCTGTAGAGATCGGCCGTCTCGGCGAAAGCCAGACCATTACGGCTCCAGGCCGCGCGTGCAGCGTCGTCATGCAACATGTCAGTCAGGTACTGCGTCAGCTGCGCCTGATCGAACGGCTCGTCCAGCACTCGCCCGGCGTCCGCCTCGGCGATGTAATGGGCGTAACCGCAGACCGCGCTGACCAGCACCGGCAAGCCGGCGACCAGCGCTTCGAGCAACACGGTACCGGTGTTTTCGTTGTACGCCGGGTGAATCAACAGGTCGGCGCCGAGCAGGAAACGCGGGATATCGCTGCGCCCTTTAAGGAACGTCACGTTATCGCCCAGACCCAAAGTTGCACTCTGCATCTGGAACAATTTGGGGTCATCCTGGCCGATTACAAACAGCCGGGTGCGTTTCTTCAGTTCGGCAGGCAATGCAGCCAGTGCTTTCAGGCTGCGATCGACACCTTTGGTCTTGAACCCGGAGCCGATCTGCACCAGCAGCAGTTCGTCGTCCCTGAGATTGAATTCAGCGCGGAACCCGGCGCGAATCTCATCGGCATCCGCCGGGCGGCGACGATCCTGGGCAATGCCCGGCGGCAACAGGTGGAAACGCTCAAGCGGCGTGTCGTAATGCTTGATGAACAGCGGTTGCTGCACTTCGGAAATCATCAGCACTTCGGTCTTTGCGTCTTTGGCGAATACCGCGCGCTCGTATTCGGCAAAGTGGCGATAACGGCCCCAGCGGCGATACAGCGAATGGCGCAGGTTCTGCGCCTTGTCTTCGAAGCAGCCATCGGCGGCGTAATAGACGTCCAGACCCGGCATCTTGTTGAAACCGATCAGACGATCGACCGGGCGCTTGGCCAGATCCGCCTCCATCCATGCGCTGAGCTTTTCGTTGCGACGGTGATTGAAGAACGCCTTGACCGGCGCCACCAGCACTTCGAAACCGGGCGGCACGTCGCCTTCCCAGATCAGCGTGTAGACGCGGATCTTATGACCGCGCTTCTGGCATTCGAGGGCGATGCGCATGAAGTCGCGCTGCAAGCCACCGAACGGGAAATATTTGTACAGGACGAATGCCAATTGCATCAGCGCAGCTCCTCAGCCATTAACAACGTGCTCAGTCGGCTGGCGACACGCTCGGGGTTCAAACGCGTGAAGCACAGCGGCTGTTCACGCTTCAGGTCAAACTGACGGGCATCCTGCGCGGTCGGTTGATAGGTACATTTCTTTTGCAGGCAAGGTGCGCACGGGAAGTCGCTGGCCAGGTGAATCTGCAATTTTCCGTAGGCGCCGGTCAGGCCCGGGTTGGTCGGGCCGAACAGCGAAATGGTCGGCACGTCCAGTGCGGCGGCCAAATGGCCAAGACCGGTGTCCACCGCCACGCAAGCCTGCGCGCCGGCAAGGACTTTGCCGACGCCGGCCAGATTGAGTTTCGGCAGCACTTCAGCGTGTTTGAAGCCTGCGGCAATCCGCTCGGCGCGAGCCTTTTCCTGCGGGCTACCCCACGGCAGTTTGACGCCGACGCCGAGGTAACCGACGCGCTCAGTCAGTTCACGCCAATAACTTTCCGGCCAGTGCTTGGTGTCCCAAGTGGTGCCATGCAGGAACACCACGAAGGCGTTTTTTCGCGGCAACTCGACCAGACGTTCGACGTTGAGGCCGTAGTCGCCGAGGCCTTTTGGCAGGTCGTAACCGAGGGCGATGGCGAACAACTGCCGCACCCGCTCGACGGCGTGCTGACCACGGGCGACGGCCAATTTGCGATCATAGAAACGCGAGGCCATCGGTTCACGGGCCGAACCTTTATCGAGTCCGGCTACCGGGGCTTTGACGTAACGGGTCAGCCAGGCGCTTTTCAGCAGGCCTTGGGCGTCGATGACCAAATCGTATTTATTGGCGCGCACGCTTTGCTTGAAGCGTTTCCACTCGCCGCTGGTAATGGTTTTCCAGATGTTTTTGCGCCAGCGGCGGATCGCCACCGGAATCACTTTGTCGACGGCCGGGTGCCAGGTGGGTATCTCGGCAAAGCCTTCTTCCACAACCCAGTCGAATTTGATCCCGGGGATCGCCCTGGCGGCGTCGGTCAGCGCCGGCAACGCATGAATCACGTCGCCCAGCGATGAAGTCTTGATCAGCAGTACCCGCAACTTAATGAACCTCGACCACTGAGCCCTGCAATTTCTGCAAGGCATCGTTGACCGCGTCCGGCATCAGCTGGCGCAGGCAGTTGTAATGACCGAAGCGGCAGGTGCGGTCGAAGCACGGGCTGCAATCGAGGCCCAGACGCACCACTTCGACGTGTTCGGCCAGCGGCGGGGTAAAGCCCGGCGAAGTCGAGCCGTAGACCGCCACCAATGGGCGGTTCAGCGCAGCGGCAACGTGCATCAGGCCGGAATCGTTGGAGACCACCGCATCGGCGCAGGACAGCAGGTCGATGGCTTCGGCGAGCGAGGTTCCGCCACTGAGGTTGACTGATTCTTCACGCAGGCCCGGGATCAAGCGTGCGCGGATATCTTCACCGACGGCGTGATCGTTTTTCGAACCGAACAGCCACACCTGCCAGCCTTCGCGAATGCGCGCTTCGGCGACTTTGGCGTAATGCTCGGACGGCCAGCGCTTGGACTCGCCGAACTCGGCACCGGGGCACAGCGCCAACACCGGGCGATCAAGGGTCAGGCCAAACTTGGCCAGCGCCGCTTCACGGGTCACCGGATCGATTTGCAGACTTGGGCGCGGATACGGCTTCGGCAGCTCGGCGTTCGGCTCATAGGCCAACGCCATGAACCGCTCGATCATCAGCGGATAGCGTGCTTTATCAAGGGTGCGTACGTCGTTGAGCAGGCCGTAACGGAACTCGCCGCGCCAGCCCGTGCGTTTCGGGATGCCGGCGAAAAACGGCACCAGCGCCGATTTCAGCGAGTTGGGCAGCAGGATCGCCTGATCGTACTGGCCACGCAGAGACTTGCCGATGCGCCGACGCGTCGCCAATTCCAGCGCGCCGTGGCCGAGCGGGAAGCTCAAGGCCTTGCGCACTTCAGGCATGCGCTCAAGGATCGGCCGGCTCCACTCGGGGGCCAGCACGTCGATTTCGCATTGCGGGTGGCGCTGCTTGAGACACTGAAACAGTGTCTGCGCCATCACCATGTCACCGACCCAACTGGGCCCAACGATCAGAATATTCATGTGGTTTCCATAAACGAACCGGGGAGGCATTTACGCCTCCCCGCCTCGAGAATCACTGAGGGAGCGGCACTGCTTGCGATGGGTCATTACCTTCAACATGACTGTCGACTGTCACTCCGCTATCGCGAGCAGGCTCGCTCCCACATGGTTTTGCCTCTGTTCACACATCTGCGACTCACCGCAGATTCATTGTAGGAGTGAGCCTGCTCGCGATGGGGTCGTTACATTCAACATTGTTGTCGTCTGATACTCCGCTATCGCGAGCAGGCTCACTCCCACAGGGTTTTGCATTCATTCTTACATCTGCGTTTCAGCTTAGCCCCATCTCTTTCCATATCCGCAAAACCTGCCGCCGTTCTTCGACAAACTGGTCTCCGGCAATCACCCCCGGGTCCTTCTGCAAGGCCTGCCGGTGGGCGGCGGAGCGGTAGGCTTTATAGGCCTCGCGCAACAGGCTGGCATCTTCGGCAGGCATCAGCCCTTCGTGTTCCAGCTCTTCCAGAATGCGGATGTTATCGGTCCAGCGCAGCAGTGGCGGGTGGCTGTGCGACCACGCCAGGGCCGCGTATTGCACCATAAATTCAATATCGACGATACCACCGGCGTCCTGCTTGAGGTCGAACGGCGCCGTGGCGTCGAAGGCATTTGCTGCGGTACCGGCTGCGGTGCTCTTGGTGCCAAGGTTATCGCGCATCTTCGCGCGCATCTCGCTGACTTCCTGTTGCAGCTTGGCCAGATCACGCGCCTTGCCCAGCACCTGGGCGCGAACTTTCTCGAACGCCTGACCGACATCCTGACTACCGACCAACACCCGCGCCCGCACCAGGGCCTGATGTTCCCAGGTCCAGGCTTCATTTTCCTGATAGCGGGCAAACGCACCCAACGAACTGACCAACAGCCCCGAAGCACCGGATGGGCGCAGACGCATGTCCACTTCGTAGAGCTGACCGGAGTTGGTCTGCGCCGTCAGCAAGTGAATGATCCGCTGCCCCAGGCGCGTGAAAAACTGCGCGCCATCAATCGACTTCGGCCCGTCGGTTTCCGCCTGTGGATCGCCGTTGTGGATAAACACCAGGTCCAGGTCCGAACCATGGCCCAATTCCAGACCGCCGACTTTGCCGTAACCGACAATGATGAAACCTGGATCGCACAAGGTGCCGTCGGTGCGCAGCGGCGTGCCGTACTTGGCCACCGTCTGGCGCCAGGCCAGGGCCAGCACTTGTTCAAGAATCGCTTCGGCCAGCCAGGTCAGGTAATCGCTGACTTTCATCAGCGGCAGGCTGCCGGCAATTTCCGAGGCGGCGACGCGCAAGCGGTGCGCCAGTTTGAAATGGCGCAGGGCTTCCATTTGTTGTTCGAGGTCATCTTCGGGAATCCGCGTCAACCGCTCGCGCAACTCGGCGGCCAGTTCCGGCGCCAAGGGCGGCTTGAACAAACGACCTTCGTTAAGCAATTCATCCAGCAGCAGCGGGAAGCGGGTGATCTGCTCGGCGATCCACGGGCTCGCTGCACACAGTGTCAGCAAGCGTCGCAGGGCGCCGGGGTTTTCCGTCAGCAAGACCAGATAAGCCGAACGCCGGGCAACTGCTTCCACCAGCGGCAGCACGCGTTCAAGCACCAAATCCGGGTTGGCATGCTCGACAGCCTGCGCCAACAGACGCGGAATAAAGGCGTCGAGACGCTCACGCCCCAACCGCTGCATCGCCCGCAGTTGCGGACTGCTGCGCAATCCGGCCAGCGCCTTCAGAGCTTTGCTGGCATCGGCAAAACCGCCCTCCTCCAACTGCCGGCACGCGGCCTCTTCGTCCTGCGCCTCTTCCCACAGCGGCAGCCATTCACCACCGACCACCACTTCACTTGCGGCGCCTTCATCCTCGTCGGGATCGGCAATCACCTGAGCGAAGTGCCAAGCGACGCGACCGCGCCAGAACATCAGTTTTTCGTGGAAAGCATCCCAGTCGGCGAAACCGAGCATGAAGGCAATGCGTGCCTGATCCTGCGCGCCATCCGGCAGCATCTGGGTCTGGCGGTCGGCGATCGCTTGAATGGCGTGTTCGGTGTACCGGAGAAATTCGTAGCCTTCGCGCAACTCGCTGATCACTGCCGGCGGCAAATAACCCTGCCCTTCCAGCGTACTCAGCACCTTTAATAGAGGACGCTGTTGCAGGCTCAGGTCGCGGCCACCATGGATCAACTGAAAGGCCTGAGCGATAAACTCGACCTCACGAATCCCACCGGAGCCCAGCTTGATGTTGTCGGCCATGCCCTTGCGCCGCACTTCCTGCTGGATCAACTGCTTCATGGTGCGCAGCGCTTCGATCGCCGAAAAATCGAGGTAACGTCGATAAACGAACGGTCGCAACATGTCGAGCAACTGCGCGCCCGCGACCTGATCGCCGGCCACCACCCGCGCCTTGATCATCGCGTAGCGTTCCCAGTCGCGGCCCTGATCCTGGTAATACTGCTCAAGCGCATTGAAGCTCAGCACCAGCGCGCCGGACGAGCCGTACGGGCGCAGGCGCATGTCGACACGAAACACAAAGCCATCGACGGTCATCGGGTCCAGCGCCTTGATCAAGCGCTGGCCGAGACGAATAAAGAATTCCTGATTATCCAGCGAGCGCTTCACGCCCACCGTTTCGCCGCCCTCGGGGTAGGCGAAGATCAGATCGATATCTGAAGACAGGTTCAGCTCGACGGCGCCGAGCTTGCCCATGCCGAGAATGACCATTTGCTGCGGCTCACCGCTGCGGCGGCCGGTCGGCGTACCGAATTGTTCGCAATGGCGGCTGTACAACCATTGATAAGCCTGGTCGATAGTCGCGTCGGCCATATCCGAGAGATCGCGGCAGGTCTGCACCAGATCGGCCTGACGGGTGAGATCGCGCCAGATGATCCGCACTTGATGGCGAGCGCGCTGGCGGCGCAAGGCGCGGCCGAGTTCATCTTCGGTTTGCGCGGCGTTCACTGCCGCAGCAATCTGCGCACACAATTCACCCGGCGCGAAGGCCCGGTCGAGTTCGCCGGACTGCACCAGTGACAGCAACATCAAAGGGTCACGAACGCTCTGTTCAATGACAAATTCGCTGGCAGCGGTGACACGGGCGAACTGCGCCCAGCGCTCCGGCGTCCAGTTCGCCAAGCCATGATCGTCTTCCAGCGCGGCGACAGCCGTACGGAACGACTGCTCGGATCGAGTGACCAACGGCAGGAGAATGGCAGGCAGTTCGGCAAGCACGGGCAGGGTCATGGTCTATCCTTGATCGGCGTATAAATGGCCGCTTGTAGTGTTTGGTGAAAAGCCGCTACCCGGAGGACTGTCGAACAAAAGTTAGAAATAGCTGAAATTTCTTTCTCTTTGGCAGCGAACATCAAAGTTTCACCTTTTTCGGATGGCAAAAGACCAACCTTAACGATTATTCTCACAACGCAGCCGGAGGCCACAAGCCATTCTTCTGTAGTTTTACTACTCGTCTATACATTCGAAAGGCTGAAATGCCGGAAGATTTGTAGTAAAACTACACGCCGCCGGAACAACCTATCGGCAATCCAAGAATTTTAAATCGTCTGCCCACAAGGCCAGTCGCAAACTCAGGCAACCGATTCTGGAAGCCTTTCCGCCCTGGAGCAAGCCATGCAAGACCTCGATCCCGTCGAAACCCAGGAATGGCTGGACGCCCTGGAATCGGTTCTCGACAAAGAAGGCGAAGACCGTGCTCACTATCTGATGACCCGTATGGGCGAACTCGCGACCCGCAGCGGCTCGCAGCTCCCTTACGCCATCACCACGCCTTACCGCAACACCATCCCGGTAACCCACGAAGCACGCATGCCTGGCGACCTGTTCATGGAACGCCGCATTCGCTCGCTGGTGCGCTGGAACGCGATGGCCATGGTAATGCGTACGAACCTGAAAGATTCTGACCTGGGTGGTCACATCTCCAGCTTCGCTTCCAGTGCGACCCTGTATGACATCGGCTTCAACTACTTCTTCCAGGCCCCGACCGACGAACACGGCGGCGACCTGATCTACTTCCAGGGCCACACCTCGCCAGGCGTTTACGCCCGTGCGTTCATGGAAGGCCGCATCACTGAAGACCAGATGAACAACTTCCGCCAGGAAGTCGACGGTCAGGGCCTGTCGTCCTACCCGCACCCTTGGCTGATGCCTGACTTCTGGCAGTTCCCGACCGTATCCATGGGTCTGGGTCCGATTCAAGCGATCTACCAGGCACGCTTCATGAAGTACCTGGAACACCGCGGCTTCATCCAGCCGGGCAAACAGAAAGTCTGGTGCTTCCTGGGCGACGGCGAGTGCGACGAGCCGGAATCCCTGGGCGCCATCTCCCTGGCTGGCCGCGAGAAGCTGGACAACCTGATCTTCGTCATCAACTGCAACCTGCAGCGCCTCGACGGCCCGGTTCGCGGCAATGGCAAGATCATCCAGGAACTCGAAGGCGTGTTCCGCGGTGCTCAGTGGAACGTGACCAAAGTCATCTGGGGCCGTTTCTGGGACCCACTGCTGGCCAAAGACGTCGACGGTATCCTGCAACGTCGCATGGACGAAGTCATCGACGGCGAGTACCAGAACTACAAAGCCAAAGACGGCGCGTTCGTCCGTGAACACTTCTTCAACACGCCAGAACTCAAGGCGATGGTTGCTGATCTGTCCGACGACGAGATCTGGAAACTCAACCGTGGCGGCCACGACCCGTACAAGGTCTATGCGGCGTACCACGAAGCGGTCAACCACAAAGAACAACCTACCGTTATCCTCGCCAAGACCATCAAAGGTTATGGCACCGGTGCCGGCGAGGCGAAAAACACTGCGCACAACACCAAGAAAGTCGACGTCGACAGCTTGAAGTTGTTCCGCGACCGCTTCGACATCCCGGTCAAGGACGAAGAGCTGGAGAACCTGCCGTTCTTCAAGCCAGAGCCAAACAGCGCCGAAGCCCGCTACCTCAGCGAGCGCCGCACTGCACTGGGCGGTTTCGTGCCGCAGCGCCGCGCACAGAGCTTCAGCGTACCGACTCCGGACCTCGACACCCTCAAGGCTATCCTTGACGGCTCCGGCGACCGTGAAATTTCCACTACCATGGCGTTCGTGCGGATCCTCGCGCAACTGGTCAAGGACAAGGAAATCGGCCCGCGCATTGTTCCGATCATCCCGGACGAAGCCCGTACCTTCGGTATGGAAGGCATGTTCCGTCAGCTCGGCATCTACTCGTCCGTCGGCCAGCTCTACGAGCCAGTCGATAAAGACCAAGTGATGTTCTACAAGGAAGACCAGAAAGGTCAGATCCTTGAAGAAGGCATCAACGAAGCAGGCGCCATGAGCTCGTTCATCGCGGCCGGTACTTCGTACTCCAGCCACAACCAGCCGATGCTGCCGTTCTACATCTTCTACTCGATGTTCGGCTTCCAGCGTATTGGCGACCTGGCCTGGGCCGCTGGCGACAGCCGTACCCGTGGCTTCCTGATCGGCGGCACCGCCGGCCGGACTACCCTGAACGGTGAAGGTCTGCAACACGAAGACGGTCACAGCCACCTGCTGGCCGCGACCATCCCGAACTGCCGCACCTACGATCCAACCTACGGCTACGAGCTGGCGGTGATCATTCAGGACGGCATGAAGAAGATGACCGAAGAGCAACAGGACATCTTCTACTACATCACCGTGATGAACGAGTCGTACCAGCAGCCAGCCATGCCGGCCGGTGCCGAAGAAGGCATCAAGAAAGGCATGTACCTGCTCGAAGAAGACACCCGCGATGCGGCGCACCACGTACAGCTGATGGGCTCCGGCACCATCCTGCGTGAAGTCCGTGAAGCGGCGAAGATCCTGCGTGAAGAGTTCAACGTTGGCGCTGACGTCTGGAGCGTTACCAGCTTCAACGAACTGCGTCGCGACGGCCTCGCTGTCGAGCGCAGCAACCGTCTGAAGCCGGGCCAGAAGCCTAAGCTGAGCTACGTCGAAGAGTGCCTGAACGGCCGTAAAGGTCCGGTCATCGCCTCTACCGACTACATGAAACTGTTCGCCGAGCAAATCCGTCAGTGGGTACCGTCCAAGGAATTCAAAGTCCTCGGCACCGACGGTTTCGGCCGCAGCGACAGCCGCAAGAAACTGCGTCATTTCTTCGAAGTTGACCGTCATTTCGTGGTGTTGGCAGCCCTGGAAGCACTGGCTGACCGTGGTGATATCGAACCTAAGGTGGTGGCTGAGGCCATCGTCAAGTTCGGCATCGACCCGGAAAAACGCAACCCACTGGACTGCTGAGGAGACATTTTGTGAGCGAACTCATTCGCGTACCTGACATCGGCAGCGGTGAAGGTGAAGTAATTGAACTGTTTGTGAAGGTCGGCGACCGTATCGAAGCCGACCAGAGCATCCTGACCCTGGAATCGGACAAGGCCAGCATGGAAGTGCCGGCCCCGAAAGCCGGCGTCATCAAGAGCCTGAAAGTGAAGCTGGGCGACCGTCTGAAAGAAGGCGACGAACTGCTTGAACTGGAAGTCGAGGGCGCCGCTGAAGCGGCCCCTGCTCCGGCTGCTGCTCCGGCTAAAAAGGCCGAAGAGAAACCGGCCGCCGCTCCTGCCGCGGCTGCGCCTGCCGCTGCTCCTGCTGCCGCTTCGGTTCAGCAAGTGCACGTGCCGGACATCGGCTCGTCGGGCAAAGCCCAGATCATCGAGATCCAGGTCAAGGTCGGCGACACCGTCGAAGCTGATCAATCTTTGATCACTCTGGAATCCGACAAGGCGAGCATGGAAATCCCGTCGCCTGCCGCTGGCGTGGTCAAGGCCATCAGCGTCAAGCTCAACGACGAAGTCGGCACTGGCGACCTGATTCTGGATCTGGAAGTGGCGGGTGCTGCGGCCCCTGCTGCTGCCGCTCCGGCTCAGGCTGCTGCACCGGCCGCTGCCGCTGCGCCTGCTCCGGCAGCCGCGCCAGCAGCACCGGTTGCCGACAGTGTTCAGGACATCCACGTTCCGGACATCGGTTCGGCTGGCAAAGCCAAGATCATCGAAGTGTTGGTCAAGGCTGGCGACAGCGTTGAAGCCGACCAGTCGCTGATCACTCTGGAATCCGACAAGGCGAGCATGGAAATTCCATCGCCTGCCGCTGGTGTGGTGGAAAGCGTTTCCATCAAGCTGGATGACGAAGTCGGTACCGGCGACCTGATCCTCAAGCTGAAAGTCAAAGGCGCGGCCCCTGCTGCTGCCCCGGCTCCAGCTGCCGCTGCTGCTCCGAGCGCTCCGGCACCTGCCGCGGCTGCTCCGGCTGCCGCTGCCGCTGCACCTGCTGCTGCCGCTCCAGCCGCCGCACCGGCCAAGCCGGGCGCGAAAGTTCACGCCGGTCCAGCCGTGCGTCAACTGGCTCGCGAGTTCGGCGTCGAGCTGAACGCTGTCGGCGCTAGCGGCCCGCACGGTCGTATCTTGAAAGAAGACGTGCAGGTTTACGTCAAAGCGATGATGCAGAAGGCCAAGGAAGCACCGGCCGCTGCAGCGGGCGCAACCGGTGGCGCGGGCATCCCGCCGATTCCGGTCGTTGATTTCAGCCGTTTCGGCGAAATCGAAGAAGTGCCGATGACTCGCCTGATGCAGATCGGCGCGTCGAGCCTGCACCGCAGCTGGTTGAACATCCCGCACGTGACTCAGTTCGATTCGGCTGATATCACCGAGCTGGAAGCGTTCCGCGTCGCGCAGAAAGCCGTTGCAGAGAAGGCCGGCGTCAAGCTGACCATCCTGCCGCTGCTGCTCAAGTCGTGCGCGCACATGCTCAAGGAGCTGCCGGACTTCAACAGTTCGCTGGCGCCAAGCGGCAAGGCGATCATCCGCAAGAAATACGTGAACATCGGCTTCGCCGTCGACACCCCGGATGGCCTGCTGGTACCGGTCATCAAGAACGTCGACCAGAAGAGCCTGTTGCAACTGGCAGCCGAAGCCGCTGCGCTGGCCGCCAAAGCCCGCGACAAGAAGCTCACCGCTGACGACATGCAGGGCGCTTGCTTCACCATTTCCAGCCTCGGCCACATTGGCGGCACCGGCTTCACGCCGATCGTCAACGCGCCGGAAGTGGCGATCCTCGGTGTCTCCAAGGCAACCATCCAGCCAGTCTGGGACGGCAAAGCCTTCCAGCCGAAACTGATGCTGCCGCTGTCGCTGTCCTACGATCACCGTGTGATCAACGGCGCCGCTGCCGCACGCTTCACCCAGCGTCTGGGCAGCCTGCTGGCCGACATCCGCACGATCCTGCTGTAACTCGATCGGCCCTCCAGCAACGGAGGGCCGATTGCTGCACCCTTTCGAGCGCCACACGCTCGTACCTCAACCCCGTCAGTTTGGCGGGGCTTTTTTTTGCCTGAAGAAACATACCCTCTCGTCTTTTTCCCACACGTCGCGCTGACATCGGCCACAACCTCGGTCGACTTGGCCCCGATCTTTTTTATTCGATACGCAACTAACCTAGCCCCAGCCAATTCAACTAAGAAAAATTAGTAGAACCCTGTTAATCAAGTTAACTCGAATGGATTCGACATGTTAAAACCAACTATCGGCCCGATTGTCGGCCACGTCACAACTGATCACGCGCGCATCTTCATGCGGGGCGATCAGCAGAATAAATCACCGGTATTTGCCGCAGTGCGTTTTCGCAGTTCCGGTACACAACAATGGTCGAAAGGTAACTTCGCCCGCCTGAGCGAATTACGCGACATGTCTGAAGTATTCGCCCTCAACAATTTGAATAGCGACACCGAATATGAATATCAGGTCGGCTGGTTCAGCCCGATGAATCCGGTGCACACCCCGGACAGCGTCGCCGAACTGCCGCTGCAATGGCCACGAGAGATCTATCGTCTGCGCACCCGCTCCAGCAAAGCCCTGCAACCCAAAGCCTATATCGTCGGCTCCTGCCGCTACCTGCGCATGACCGCCGGCATCGCCTCCCTGCCGCAATTGGGCGATCGGATCTTCGCGTCCATCAACCAATTGATCGAGGGCATACAACCACCGATCAGCGCGGTATTGATGACCGGCGATCAAATCTACGTCGACGATTTGAATCTGCTTGCACCGGATCGCGAATATAAAGACATCCTGAGCAAGTACCGCGCGGCTTTTTCTCAACCGAATATAAAACGACTGATGGCCGGCACTTCGACTTACATGATTCTCGATGATCACGAAATCGAAGATAACTGGCCCGCCAATGCCAGCAAGTCCGACGGCGACTTATACCGTAATGCCATGGCCGCCTATGAGTTGTATCAGGCCAGTCACAGCCCGGCACATCCGCTGACAACTAACGGAGATATAGATCACGCAACACTCGAGCATTACTGGTATCAATTCAGCGATGGCGATATTGAATGGTTTGTGACTGACAGTCGCACCCGCCGCAACTTGTCAGCCGATGACCGACGCATCCTCGACGAGGCACAGGAACAGGCCTTGTTGAAATGGCTGAGCAACAGCGAGGCGCGGGTCAAGTTCGTGGTCACCAGCGTGATGTTCTATCCGGATCGCAAACTTCATGGCGATGACGCCTGGAAAGCCTTCCCCGAACAGCGCCTGCGCCTGCTGGAAACCATCCGCACCCAGCGTATCAAGAATGTCGTGTTCATTTCGGGTGACGTACATGGCTCGCTGACCGCTCGCCTGAGCCACAGCGAAGACCCGGACTTCGAAGTCCACACCGTGGTGTCCTCGCCGCTGTGCAACAGCAAACTGCTGCCGTACGCCAAAGCGTCCACGTTCATTCTGGATCAACCGCTGGTGCGCACGGCGGCGGGCGATTATCGGCATGAACTGACGAGCAGCGTGGTGAGTGAAGACAATTTCGCTCATCTGGTGGTCGAGGCGGGCCAGATTCAGGTCAATTACCACGACCGCGATGGCAAACGCCTGCAATCGATCACCCTCCCACTGCGTTGAATTGCCGGCCAAAAAGACGCCGTTGCGGGGCACAAACCGCTCTGCAACGGCAGTCTTTCAATGCAACAGGATTACTTTTTACCGCACGCTGGAGAAATCTTCAGCGCAGCCGACATATTCTTATAGCACTTGGCCTTCATGTCTCTTGTCAGTCGGTGCCGCAATGATGCAACCTTGCCGCAGGCAACAGTAAAGAGGGCGAGAGCCCGGCGCGTTCAGCATATTTCCAAGCGAGTTCCCTTCATGAAGAGCCAACCCGATGCCGCCAGCCGTATGGCGGCCGAGGTAGTGACGCAGTTGCCTGTGCCCTCGCGGCTCGGCATGCTGCGTTTCGAGCGCTTGAATGAAGCCAGTTGGGCCATGCTGTTTCTCGATCCCAACTGCGAACGCCAGTTCGGCCAGCCGGCCGTTGAGCTTTGCGCGCTGGTCGGCTCACCCTACGCCAGCCTGATGGAACCCGAAGCGCGCTATCAACTGCACGATGCGATTCAGCAACAGCTGACCGCCAGCCCGCATTATCTGGTGCGATACACCCTGCACACGGCTGCCGGTGCGCTGAACATCCTTGAGTTGGGCGAAGCCTACAAACAGCACAATCGTCACCTGCTGCGCGGCTATCTGCTGGCGGTCGATCACGTCTTCGACGAAGTGTCGCTGCTACCCTCCGTCGATCTCGAAACACAGAATTCGCGCCTGCAGATCGCCCTCGAACTCAACCAACGTGCGCAGCAGGAACAACTGCAGCACCTGGAACGCGTACGCGCCCAACAGGACCTGATTCTGCTGCTCGCCCGTCAGCGCTACAGCACGCATAACTCGCTGCAGGAAGCCGCCGAGCTGATCACCCGCTGCGCCTGCGATATCTATGAAATCGACTGCGCCAGCCTGTGGAACCTCGAAGGCCAGCAGTTGGTGCCGATCTCCGCGTACCACCGCGCGACCCAGGAATACATCCTCCCGGACGTGATCGACATCAGCAGTTTCCCCGACTACATGGAAGCTCTGCACAGCAGTCGCGCCATCGACGCACACAACGCGATGCGCGACCCGCGCACCCGAGAGATGGCCGAAGCGCTGCGCCCGCGCGACGTCAACGCCATGCTTGATGCGAGCATTCGCGTCGATGGCCAAGTAGTCGGCGTGCTGTGCCTGGAGCAGACCGGCGTCACCCGCGCCTGGCAGTCCGACGAAATCGCCTTTGCCGGCGAGCTGGCCGACCAGTTCGCGCAAGTCATCAACAACCACAACCGCCGCACCGCCACCAGCGCCCTGCACCTGTTCCAGCGTGCGGTCGAGCAAAGCGCCAACGCCTTTTTGCTGGTCAATTGCGACGGCGTGGTCGAGTACGTCAACCCGAGTTTCACCGCGATCACCCAGTACACCACCGAGGAAGTCCACGGCCAGCGCCTGTCCGAGCTGCCGGCACTGGAGAACCTCAGCGAACTGCTGTTCGACGCGCCCTCGGCGCTGGCCAAGAGCAACAGTTGGCAGGGCGAATTCAAGAGCCGCCGGAAAAACCTCGAACCGTACTGGGGCCAGCTGTCGATCTCCAAAGTCTATGGCGACAACCGCGAGCTGACGCACTACATCGGCATCTACGAAGACATCACCCAGACCAAACTGGCGCAGCAGCGCATCGAGCGTCTGGCCTACACCGACAACCTGACCAACCTCGGCAATCGCCCGGCATTTATCCGTAATCTGGACGAACGCTTCGCCCGCGATAGCGATACGCCGATCAGCCTGTTGCTGGTGGACATCGACAACTTCAAACGGATCAACGACAGCCTCGGTCACCAGACCGGCGACAAACTGCTGATCAGCCTGGCCCGACGCCTGCGCAACAGCCTGAGCCCAAGCGGCAGCCTCGCGCGGTTCGCCAGTAACGAATTTGCCGTGTTGCTGGACGACACCGATCTTGCCACCGGCCAGCAGATCGCCAACCAATTGTTGGCGACGCTGGATAAACCGATGTTCGTCGACAACCAGTTGATCAGCGTTACCGGCTCGGTCGGCCTGGCCTGCGCGCCGCTGCACGGTCGTGATCCGCAAACGCTGATGCGTAACGCTGGCCTGGCGCTGCACAAGGCCAAGGCCAACGGCAAACATCAGGTGCAAGTCTTTACCGAAGCGCTGAATGCCGAGGCCAGTTACAAACTGTTCGTCGAGAACAACCTGCGCCGCGCCCTGACCCAGAATGAGCTGGACGTGTTCTACCAGCCCAAGCTGTGCCTGCGCAGCGGGCGCCTGCTGGGCATGGAAGCGCTGCTGCGCTGGAACCACCCGGAACGCGGCATGATCCGCCCGGACCAGTTCATCAGCGTCGCCGAAGAGACCGGCCTGATCATTCCGATCGGCAAGTGGATCGCGCGCCAGGCCTGCCGCATGAGCAAGGCACTGACCGCCGCCGGCATGGGCAATCTGCAAGTGGCGATCAACCTGTCACCCAAGCAGTTCTCCGATCCGGATCTGGTCGCCTCGATCGCCAACATCCTCAAGGAAGAAGCGCTGCCGGCCTATCTGCTCGAACTGGAACTGACCGAAGGCCTGCTGCTGGAAGCCACCGAAGACACGCACTTGCAGCTCGATCAACTCAAGCGCCTCGGGCTGACGCTGGCCATGGACGACTTCGGCACCGGTTATTCGTCACTGAGCTATCTGAAGAAATTCCCGATCGACATCATCAAGATCGATCGCAGCTTCATCCATGAAATCCCCGACAATCAGGACGACATGGAAATCACCTCGGCGGTGATCGCCATGGCGCACAACCTGAAACTCAAGGTCGTGGCCGAAGGTATTGAGACCGCCGAACAACTGGCGTTCCTCCGTCGTCATCGTTGCGACGTCGGCCAGGGTTACCTGTTTGACCGGCCGATCCCCGGCGGCGAACTGATCCAGGCACTCAAGCGCTACCCGCGCGGCCCGCTCTGCCTCTAACTCCCGCCGCCCCTCATGTAGGAGCTACCGCAGGCTGCGATCTTTTGATCCTGTTTTTCAAAGACAAGATCAAAAGATCGCAGCCTTCGGCAGCTCCTACATTGGATAGTGCGAAGTCGGGCATCATTCGGCACACTGGCGGTCTGACTTTTTACATCCAACCTGACTGAGAGGAACGATCATGGTTCTGCGCTCGGAAATTCTGGTGAACAAAAACGTGCTCCCGACTAAAGAACAAGCTCTGCCCGGCCGCGAAACCGCGATGACCCTGCCTGAAAAGCACTTCGTCTTCGAACAAACCCCGCTGCTTGGCCCGTTTTTCCAGGACGTCGACTTTGCGATCTTCGGTCTGGGCTGCTTCTGGGGCGCCGAGCGCCGTTTCTGGCAGCGTGAAGGCGTGGTCAGCACGGTCGTCGGTTATGCCGGTGGTTTCACGCCGAACCCGACCTACGAAGAAGTCTGCTCGGGCCTGACCGGCCACGCGGAAGTGGTACTGGTGGTGTATGACAAGGCCAAAGTCAGCTATGAAGAGCTGCTGGCGATGTTCTGGGAACTGCACAACCCGACGCAGGGCATGCGCCAAGGTAACGACATCGGCACGCAGTACCGCTCGGTGATCTACGCGACTTCGCCTGAGCACCTGGATGCGGCGCTGAAGAGCAAGGCGACCTATCAGGCTGAACTGTCGAAGGCGGGTCTGGGCGAGATCAGCACCGAGATCGAACAGGCGCCGACCGTGTACTTCGCCGAGGCGTATCACCAGCAGTATCTGGCGAAGAATCCTGAGGGTTACTGTGGGATTGGCGGCACCGGCGTGTGCATGCCAGCGAGCCTGGCGGGCAATTAACCCGCCGACTGATCGTTCCCACGCTCTGCGTGGGAATGCAGCCCGGGACGCTCCGCGTCCCAACAGCGGACGCAGAGCGTCCATTGAGGCATTCCCACGCAGAGCGTGGGAACGATCGCTGTAGGAGCTGCCGCAGGCTGCGATCTTTTGATCTTGCCGTTGATCAGCTCTCGGCGATCAACCAATCCATCTGCCAGCCACCCTGGGTCTGCCCCAGCTTCTTCGACAACCACGGCAGCAGCTCACGCAATTCTTCCTCCAGCCCCCACGGCGGATTGGCAATCGCCATGCCCGAGCCGTTCAGGCTGTTCGGCGTATCCAGCGGATGCACCAGCAGCTCCACGCGCAGCAACTTCGGCGCACCGGTGCCAGCCAGATCCTGATAGAACCTGCGCAACGCACGCTGATCCTTCACCGGATACCAGATCGCCGCCACGGTTTGACGCATGCGGCCAATCGCTTCTTTCAACGACGCCGCGCAACGCTGCATTTCATCGAGCTGCTCGAACGGCGGATCAATCAGCATCACCGCACGCTTCTCCTGCACCGGCAACATCGCCCGCGCCACGTGCCAACCCTCACCCAGATGAACCTTGACCCGACGATCACCGGCCATGTTGTCCTTGAGCAGTACGCCGTCTTCCGGGTGCTTCTCGTTGAGCATCACCCGATCCTGCGGGCGGGTCAGGCGCCGCGCCAGCTCCGGCGAACCCGGGTAGTAGCGCAACTGGCCATCCGGGTTCATCTCGTGCAGCACCTTCATGTAGTCGGCGGTCAGCGCTGGTAAATCCGGCTGATCCCACAAGCGCGCGATGCCTTCCAGGTACTCACCGGTACGGTTGGCCTGATCACCCTGCAAGTCATACAGACCGATGCCGGCGTGCGTGTCGAGATAGGCAAACGGCTGCTCCTTGCGCGACATCAGGGCGATGAGGCGGGTCAAGGTCAGGTGTTTGAACACATCGGCGTGATTGCCGGCATGGAAGGCGTGACGATAATTCATGGCTGCTCCTGCGAAGGGCGCAAAGTTTACCTTTTACCGGGCGGCAAGTCAGGGGTTGGCGGCTGAGCGGACAAAAGCCTTTCCCTCACCCTAGCCCTCTCCCGGAGGGAGAGGGGACTGACGGTGGTGATCTTGCGAGTTACATCGACCTGAAAGATCTGCGTGATCTCAGGCTTGGCCAAGCGAAGATCAGCGCGGAAGTCGCAAGTCGGCGTTCATCGTCCAGACAACTCGGTCAGTCCCCGAAACAACACCACCATCCAGGCTTGGCCAAGCCAAGATCAGCGCGGAAGTCGCAAGTCGGCGTTCATCGTCCAGACAACTCGGTCAGTCCCCGAAACAACACCACCATCCAGGCTTGGCCAAGCCAAGTTCACCACTGAAGTCGCAAGTCGGCGTACACCGCCCAGACAACTCGGTCAGTCCCCGAAACAACACCACCATCCAGGCTTGGCCAAGCCAAGTTCACCACTGAAGTCGCAAGTCGGCGTACACCGCCCAGACAACTCGGCCAGTCCCCTCTCCCTCTGGGAGAGGGCTAGGGTGAGGGGCTTTGCTTTTATGGCGTTAAACTGGCTAACCATGAACGACAGGACGTCAAAAACTCATGCGATATCTGATCATCTGCTTATTCAGCCTGCTTAGCCCATACCTCGCCCTTGCCGACGAAACCCACATTGAGCAGGCACGCCAGACACTTAAGAACTACGGCCTGAGCCACTGCATTCTGAAGCCATTCAACGAGCGCTCCGCGCTGGAAAAAGACATTGCCCTGTCCGCCAATGCCTATTCCTTCATGGGCAAAGGCATGCATTCCATCCTGCAAAATGAAGACACGCTGCAAGTGCTGCACGATCCCTACAAAGAAACCCGAAACTACGTGTTGGCGGCTTACGAGCAGACACCTTCAAACAGCAAATACTCGAATGAAAAAGTAGTGTTTTTTGGGTGCATGAAGGTCTACAACTCCGATGCGTTCAACAGCTTTATCAACTCTCAGGATGCGTACATCCCTGACTGACTAACTGATTTCCTTCAACGTCAAAAGATCGCAGCCTTCGGCAGCTCCTACAGGGCGAACGCCAGTCCCGTGTAGGAGCTGCCGCAGGCTGCGATCTTTTGATCTTTTTCAGGCAGGCATGCTGCGCAGGCGCCTGCCGATGACATCAAGCACATCACAGCCGTCGCGCAAGGGGATCACGCAGAGCTGGGCGAAGTCGCTGAGGATGACGGAGTCGCATTCGACCGAGCCGCGCATGCACATGTTTTCCAGCACCTGGATCACGGCGCGCAGGCGATGGTTGGCGGCGTCCATGAGGATGTCGAGGGGCACGTGGGTGTCGATGAACAGCGTAGGCATGTCGCTGCAATTGCCGGTCAGGGCCATGAAGCGGTTATCGGGATGGGGGATGATTTTTTCGTAGGGTGGAGCCGTTCGTATTGTCGTCATTTCTATCTTCCATAGAGTGTAAAAATGAACTGCCGCATTCCTTCCTACGGGATTGGGTGGCAGCCGTGCACGGGAGTAGGAAACCGACCCATGGAATTCGGCCACGCCGAAGCGTGTCCCGCACACAGCCGCCGCTGACGACATTGCTCACACAAGTTACGTGCCGCAATTCAAACAACAGCGCTGATGCACCATAGGTAGAGGGCTCCTACACCCTGTCACCGCTCTCGCAGTGACAACGAAAAGACTATCCCTGCAACCCACCGTCCACCAGTTCATGAAAACCGCCGCAACTCGAAGGAATCGTCCGAGACCTTCGCCCCGAAAACTCACTCCGACTCTGCCAGCAAAAACGCCAGCAACGCCGATTGCGACGATTCTTCCGACATAGAAACCTGAAAAAACCGCCTCACTTTGCAGCGCAAAATCGCCTCGGGGAAGGCATCGAAAACTGCCGGATGTTCCTCGCTCAACCACTGCAACGCATTGGCGGTTCGAACGTCATGGCCTTGCTGCGCCAGCACCGAATCCGGCACCTGCCACCACGGGAATACCCGCCCCGATACCAGCGCCCTGCCACCGATATCCAGCACCTGCCCATTGATCAGACAACGCCCGATCAGCGGAAACAGTTGTGCCGCATCCACCTCATCGGCCTGAAGAATCGGCAACAGAAACCGCCCGTCCCAAAAACGAAAAAACACCGTTTTCCCGCCAGGCATCAGCACTTGGGTAAGGCTGCGAAAGTGCGCCACCACCTCTTCAAGGCTCGCCGAAGACACCGCCAGCCAACCCCAATCCCGCGACTCGGTGGTGGTGACCCAATGCAGAAACTCACTGTCGGCGGCGACAATTCCCACGTAAGGCATCACCGCATCCCACTCGGCATAAATCGTCTCGGCCCAGATCGGGCTCGCCGTTTCTCGCCAAGCGGCAGGCGGTTTTGCCTCATTGGCATTACTGAAAACCGCAAACAACTGCTCGGAAGTTTTCAACGGTTCACGCGCCAACCATTCGGCAGGCAATAGAAAATCAGGCGGCACAGAGACCATCCTTGCAACGTTCACACTCTTCGCAGAATGGCGCGTCACCCTTGAAGCTCATGATTTGTGCAGCCGTCAGCATGGCAGCCGGCGCGGCGGCGAGTTTCTCCGGCAATCCCGGTACAACCGGCGCGGCACTCATCGCCGCCATCGGCGCACCACCCACTACAATCGGCACGCTGCTGAAAATGCCGCCGGGACCGATGTTGATCCACTGCCCACCGGCCTGAATCGTCGCACTCGCGCCACCGTCGATGACCACTTGCTGACCGGCGCTGACGTGGAATTGCCCACTGGCGCTGATCGCCTGATTGCTCACGCGAATATGCCGGTCGCCGATCACGCTCAGATGGTCGTCCTGCTTCACTTCGGTCTGCCGCTGACCGTGAGTAATGCGCTGCTCATCAGCCTTCAACTCGTGCCGAGCGGTCCCGGTGACAACAATGCTGCGCTGGTTATCAACCTGCACCTGTTGATCATTCAACACATGCTGCGTCCAGTTACGCTGGGCGCGCAGGTAGATTTCCTCGGCACCTTTGCGATCCTCGATGCGCAGTTCGTTGTAGCCGCCACCGCCGGGGCTGCTCTGGCTACGGAAAATGCTGCGGGTCTTGTCCGCCGGCAGATCCAGCGGGATCGGCGTCGCGGCGTTGGGCAGGCAGCCCACAACCAATGGTTTGTCGGCGTCGGCATCGATGAAGCCGACCAGTACTTCCATGCCGACTCGCGGAATCAGCACGCTGCCGTAACGGTCATGGGCCCAACCGCTGGCAACGCGCAACCAACAACTGGAATGCTCGTTCAATTCACCGTCGCGGTCCCAAGCCAGTTGCACCTTGACCCGGCCATACTCGTCGCAGTGGATTTCCGTATCTTTCGGCCCGGTCACAACCGCCGGTTGATAGCCGAGCATGCGCGGTTTTTCAGGCCCCAGCGCCGGGCGGAAAAACACGTCCCACGGCGTGGCGAGAAAGCTATTACGGTAACCCTGAAATCCCTCGCCATCGCTGGTCACCGATTCCTCCAGCACCTGCGGCTGGCGGCCATGATGCTCGATGGCGGTCAGCAGCCACAGGTCATTCCAGTCGTGGCGCGGATGCTCAGTCAGTTGCAGGAAATGTCCGCAAACCAGTGCAGATTCGTCGCTGATGCCTTCGGCCTGACGGTAATCGGCGACATGTCGCTCAAGTGCCCGCTGGGCGAGATGCTTGCCGGTTTCCCGATCGTTGAATTGGCCGGGGAAGTGATAGTCCTCGAGCACAGGGCGCTGCTCGCCGTCGACTCGGCTTTGCAATTGCAGCCGCGGTTTTTCGAAGTTGTAGTCGCGCCGGGTGACCACGCTGGTGCGGGTTTCCACGCGAACGTTGAAACGCTTGACCGCCGGGGCTCCGGCAGACATGCCACTGCCCGGCAGGTAAAAGGTCGGCGTGGCCAGTTTTGGAAACACCGTCTGGTCATCACCGAACACCAGTACGTGCGCGTCGGGGCTGTGTTGAAAGTGGTAATGAATACCCACTTCGGCACACAGGCGTTGAATGAACGCCAAGTCGCTTTCAGCGTACTGCACGCAATACTCGCGAACCGGGTATTCGCTGCCCAACCGAAACTCGAAAGCATCACGAAGGATCGCGTGATCCTTAAGCACCTGCGCAACAATTTGCGGCACGCTCTGATGCTGGAAAATCCGCTGATTGATGCGGTGTTCCAGATACGTCAAACGTGGGACAAGGCTTAAGTGATAACGCGTCAGACGTTTCCCGGAGTCGCCCTGCCCAACCTGATAAATCTGACCGTGAATACCGGAACCTTGAGCATCAAAGCTCAGAAACGCCTGACAGTGCAGCAGGCTCTCGAGGTCCAGATCCGGTCGCTCACTGACCAGTTCCAGCTCGAAACGAAAGGGTTGGCTGATGGCTTCCTTGCCCGTGAGTTCAAGGACCTTGAGGTCATGTTGGGCGCCTTCGAGGGTCACCGTGAAACGCGGTTGATTGGCAGGCGCGAACATCCGATGTCTCTCTGCAGAATGAAGGGCGGGCGATTCTGCATGAGGGGCAAGGGGTGGTGAATGGGTGACGGGAAAATCAGATTTGCCCTACTTTTTTTGCCGAAAAAACCTGCAAAAAACGGCGCTTTCAACTACAGACAAATCCCTCAAGTCATCCATAGAACCCTGTGGGAGCTGGCTTGCCAGCGATAGCGATGCGTCAGTTACTGAATGTTCTGAATGTGCCGCCCTCATCGCTGGCAAGCCAGCTCCCACAGGTTTCTTCAGCGTCGGCAAGAAATCACAGGCACAAAAAAACGGCCCGTCTCCTGTGGAAACGGGCCGTTTTTGGATGAGCCTCAGCTCAGAACAATTACTTGTTCAGGTGGAAATCTTTTTCCGCCGCTTCGAAGCGCTGCACCATGCCTCTGGTCGGCTCGCCCATCTTGCTGACGATGTAGATGGCCAGGCTGGCGAAGATGAAGCCCGGGATGATTTCGTACAGACCCAGCAGTTCGAAATGCTTCCACACCACCACGGTGATCGCGCCGACCAGAATACCGGCCAGTGCGCCGTCACGGGTCATGCCTTTCCAGACCACCGAGATCAGCACAACCGGACCGAACGCAGCACCGAAACCGGCCCAGGCGTAGGACACCAGGCCCAGTACGCGGTTTTCCGGGTTGGCCGCCAAGGCGATCGCGATCAGTGCAACCAACAGCACCATGGCGCGGCCGACCCAGACCAGCTCCAGTTGCGAAGCGGATTTACGCAGGAAGGTTTTGTAGAAGTCTTCGGTCAGGGCGCTCGAGCACACCAGCAACTGGCAGCTCAGGGTGCTCATCACAGCAGCCAGAATGGCCGACAACAGCACACCGGCGATCCATGGGTTGAACAGCAGTTTGGCCAGTTCGATGAACACGCGTTCGTGGTTCTCGGTCACGGGACCGGCAACTTCCGGGTGCGCCGAGAAGTACGCGATACCGAAGAAGCCCACCGCCACAGTGCCGCCCAGGCACAGGATCATCCAGGTCATGGAAATGCGACGCGCCTTGGCGATCGACTTAACCGAATCTGCCGCCATGAAACGCGCGAGGATGTGCGGCTGACCGAAGTAGCCCAGACCCCAGCCCATCAGCGAGATAATGCCGATGAAGGTGGTGCCTTTGAGCATGTCGAAGTTGCTCGGATCTTGCGCCTCGATCGCCAGGAACGTGGTATCGACGCCACCAGTAGCCAGCAGGACGATGATCGGCGTGAGGATCAGCGCGAAAATCATCAGCGTGGCTTGTACGGTGTCGGTCCAGCTCACCGCGAGGAAACCACCAATAAAGGTGTAAGCAATCGTCGCCGCAGCACCGGCCCACAGCGCCGTCTCGTAGGACATGCCGAAGGTGCTTTCGAACAGACGGGCACCGGCCACGATGCCGGAAGCGCAGTAGATGGTGAAGAACACCAGAATCACGATCGCCGAAATGATCCGCAGCAGACCGCTTTTATCTTCAAAACGGCTGGCGAAGTAATCCGGCAGGGTCAGGGCGTCGCCGTTGTGCTCGGTCTGCACGCGCAGACGGCCGGCAACGAACAGCCAGTTCAGGTAGGCACCGATGACCAGACCGATGGCGATCCAGCTTTCGGACAGACCGGACATATAGATGGCGCCCGGCAGGCCCATCAACAACCAGCCACTCATGTCGGACGCACCGGCGGACAGCGCGGTGACGACGCTGCCGAGGCTGCGACCGCCGAGAATATAGTCAGAAAGGTTGTTGGTGGAGCGATAGGCCATCAAGCCGATCAGCACCATTGCTGCGATGTAGATCACGAACGTGATCAGGGTTGGATTGCTTACGCTCATTGAGTTACGCCCTGGCTTTGTTTTTATGTAGCGGCGGTGGTGAACCGCACGCAAACGACGACGTTTGGCAGACGATCCGGGATCCCGCGCATTTAGGACTGATGTTTCCCCAGGAAAGCCATCAGCCGGTACACCGGGTTAATCCCGGTTGCACCTTGGGCGCGAATGCTATGCAACAAATCAAATAAGGTGCAACCAGTTTCGTGAGAATTAGTTGCACCTAGTCGGATTTATCGACGATCACCCCGTTTTTGCTCCCTTTTGTGGCAGTCATGGCCCTTTGCTAGAAGCAAAAGCACCAAGCAGGAGCAGCACTTTCGTACCAGAAAATAATTCCTGACGAGCTGCCTATTATTCCGACAAAAAAAGGGTTGCACCCGGTTGCACCTCTTTCAGCGCACGGCTAATCTTGCGGCCAGCTGATGCCACGCAACTGTGGCAACCATGAGGATAAAAATATGGCTACCACCACCCTTGGGGTCAAACTCGATGACCCGACCCGCGAGCGCCTGAAGGCGGCCGCGACCTCGATTGATCGCACACCGCACTGGCTGATCAAGCAGGCAATTTTCAATTACCTGGAAAAACTCGAGGGTGGTGCAACCCTGACCGAGCTGAACGGTTTGACCGCCAAGGACGCCGACGAGGCGGGCGAAGTCCACACTGATCACGCGCACCAATGCTTCCTCGAATTCGCCGAAAGCATCCTGCCGCAGTCCGTACTGCGCGCATCGATCACCGCCGCTTACCGCCGCCCTGAGCCGGAAGTGGTGCCGATGCTGATCGAGCAGGCTCGCCTGCCGGCACCAATGGCCGAAGCCACCAACAAACTCGCCGCCTCCATCGCGGAAAAACTGCGTAACCAGAAAAGTGCCGGCGGTCGTGCGGGCATCGTTCAAGGTCTGCTGCAGGAATTTTCCCTGTCGTCCCAGGAAGGCGTGGCGCTGATGTGCCTGGCCGAAGCGCTGCTGCGTATCCCGGACAAAGGCACCCGCGATGCACTGATCCGCGACAAGATCAGCACCGGCAACTGGCATCCGCACTTGGGCAACAGCCCTTCGCTGTTCGTCAACGCGGCCACTTGGGGCCTGCTGCTGACCGGCAAACTGGTCTCGACGCACAACGAAGCCGGCCTGACGTCGTCGCTGAGCCGCATCATCGGCAAGAGCGGCGAGCCGATGATCCGCAAGGGCGTCGACATGGCCATGCGCCTGATGGGCGAGCAGTTCGTCACCGGCGAAACCATCGCCGAAGCGCTGGCCAACGCGAGCAAGTTCGAAGCCAAGGGCTTCCGCTACTCCTACGACATGCTCGGTGAAGCGGCACTGACCGAGCACGACGCGCAGAAGTACCTGGCGTCGTACGAACAAGCCATTCACTCGATCGGCAAAGCCTCCCACGGCCGTGGGATTTATGAAGGCCCGGGCATTTCCATCAAGCTGTCGGCACTGCACCCGCGTTACAGCCGTGCGCAGTATGAGCGCGTGATGGACGAGCTGTACCCGCGCCTGCTGTCGCTGACCCTGCTGGCCAAGCAATACGACATCGGCCTGAACATCGACGCCGAAGAAGCCGACCGTCTCGAACTGTCGCTGGATCTGCTCGAGCGTCTGTGCTTCGAGCCGCAGCTGACTGGCTGGAACGGCATCGGTTTCGTTATCCAGGCGTACCAGAAGCGTTGCCCGTACGTGATCGACTACGTGATCGACCTGGCTCGCCGCAGCCGTCATCGCCTGATGATCCGCTTGGTGAAAGGCGCGTACTGGGACAGCGAAATCAAGCGCGCCCAGGTCGAAGGCCTGGAAGGCTATCCGGTCTATACCCGCAAGGTGTACACCGACGTTTCCTACATCGCTTGCGCACGCAAACTGCTGTCGGTGCCGGAAGTCATCTACCCGCAGTTCGCCACGCACAACGCCCACACCCTGTCGGCCATTTACCACATTGCCGGTCAGAACTATTACCCCGGCCAGTACGAATTCCAGTGCCTGCACGGCATGGGCGAACCGCTCTACGAGCAGGTTGTAGGCAAAGTTTCCGAAGGCAAGCTGAACCGTCCGTGCCGCGTGTATGCACCAGTCGGCACTCACGAAACCCTGTTGGCGTATCTGGTACGTCGACTGCTGGAAAACGGCGCGAACACTTCGTTCGTCAACCGCATCGCCGACCAGTCGATTTCGATTCAGGAATTGGTGGCCGATCCGGTGGCGCAGATCGAGCAGATGGCAACCGTGGAAGGTGGTTTCGGCCTGCCGCACCCGCGCATTCCGCTGCCGCGTGATCTGTACGGTGCCGAACGCGCCAACTCCAGCGGCATCGACATGGCCAACGAACATCGTCTGGCTTCGCTGTCCTGCGCCTTGCTCGCCACCGCACACAACGACTGGAAAGCCGCGCCGATGCTCGGTTGCGCCTCCAGCAACGAAACGCCGGCAGCCGTTCTGAACCCGGCCGATCACCGTGATGTGGTCGGTCATGTTCAAGAAGCCACCGTCGAAGACGTCGACAACGCCATTCAATGCGCACTGAACGCCGCACCGATCTGGCAGGCCACCCCGCCGGCCGAACGCGCGGCGATTCTGGAACGTGCCGCTGACTTGATGGAAGGCGAGATTCAGCCGCTGATGGGCCTGCTGGCTCGCGAAGCCGGCAAGACCTTCGCCAACGCCATCGCCGAAGTCCGCGAAGCCGTCGACTTCCTGCGTTATTACGCAGTGCAGGCGCGCAACGATTTCAGTAATGACGCCCATCGCCCACTGGGTCCGGTGGTGTGCATCAGCCCGTGGAACTTCCCGCTGGCGATTTTCAGTGGTCAGGTTGCTGCGGCACTGGCTGCCGGTAACCCGGTACTGGCCAAGCCTGCCGAACAAACTCCGCTGGTCGCGGCTCAAGCCGTACGCTTGCTGCTCGAAGCCGGGATCCCGGAAGGCGTGCTGCAACTGCTGCCGGGTCGCGGTGAAACCGTCGGCGCCGGTCTGGTTGGCGATGAACGCGTCAAAGGCGTGATGTTCACCGGTTCCACCGAAGTCGCGCGCCTGCTGCAACGCAACATTGCTGGCCGTCTCGACAGCCAGGGCCGTCCGATTCCGCTGATCGCCGAAACCGGCGGCCAGAACGCAATGATCGTCGACTCTTCGGCGCTGACCGAACAAGTCGTGATCGACGTGGTGTCGTCGGCGTTCGACAGCGCCGGTCAGCGTTGCTCGGCACTGCGGGTCCTGTGCCTGCAGGAAGATTCCGCCGATCGCGTCATCGAAATGCTCAAAGGGGCCATGGCGGAAAGCCGTCTCGGCAACCCGGAGCGCCTGTCCGTGGACATCGGCCCGGTGATCGACGCCGAAGCCAAGGCTGGCATCGACAAGCACATCCAGGGCATGCGCGACAAAGGTCGCAATGTGTACCAGGTGGCGATTGCCGATACCGAAGAAGTCAAACGCGGCACCTTCGTCATGCCGACGCTGATCGAGCTGGAAAGCTTCGACGAGCTGCAACGCGAGATCTTCGGCCCGGTGCTGCATGTGGTGCGCTACAAGCGCAAAGAAATCGATCAACTGATCGGCCAGATCAACGCTTCCGGTTATGGTCTGACGCTGGGCGTGCACACGCGCATCGACGAGACCATCGCCAAGGTGATCGACAACGTCAACGCCGGTAACGTCTACGTAAACCGTAACATCGTCGGTGCCGTGGTCGGCGTGCAGCCATTCGGCGGCGAAGGCCTGTCGGGTACCGGTCCGAAAGCCGGTGGCCCGTTGTACCTGTACCGCTTGCTGGCGACACGCCCTACCGACGCTATCGAACAATCCTTCGCTCGCGGTGATGCCGTTATCGCCCCGGACGTTCGTTTGCGCGATGCCATGAGCAAACCGCTGAACGCTCTGAAAGCCTGGGCTGAAAGCAACAAATACGCCGACCTGAGCACCCTGTGCGTGCAGTACGCTGCGCAATCGCAGAGCGGCATCACCCGCGTACTGGCCGGCCCGACCGGTGAGAAAAACAGCTACGCGATCCTGCCGCGTGAGCACGTGTTGTGCCTGGCGGAAGTTGAAGGTGATCTGCTGACGCAACTGGCTGCGGTATTGGCCGTGGGCGGTTCGGCAGTGTGGCCGGAGTCCGACATCAGCAAGGCCTTGTTCGCACGCCTGCCGAAGGAGATTCAGGCACGGATCAAACTGGTTGCCGACTGGAACAAGGACGAGGTGGTATTTGATGCGGTTCTGCATCACGGCCATTCCGACCAGTTGCGCGGCGTTTGCCAGCAGATCGCCAAGCGTGCCGGCGCGATTGTTGGGGTTCAAGGCTTGTCCCAGGGTGAGACCAACATTGCGCTGGAGCGTCTGGTGATCGAGCGGGCGTTGAGTGTTAACACTGCGGCGGCGGGTGGTAATGCCAGCCTGATGACGATCGGCTAAACCGCTGTAACTCCAGGCGACCGCAACGGTCGCCTGGAATGAAATCCCCTGTAGGAGTGAGCCTGCTCGCGATAGCGATCTATCAGACACATTTGTTTGACTGACAGACCGCTATCGCGAGCAGGCTCACTCCTACAAAAGATCAAAAGATCGCAGCCTTCGGCAGCTCCTACAGGAATTGGTGTAGGAGCTGCCGAAGGCTGCGATCTTTTGCTTCTGTATCACGCCCATCAATCATCCTGTTCAGCCTTTATCAGCACGCCTAGACTCGGCCCAACCCCAATTTC
The DNA here is from genome assembly GCF_900187605.1 of Pseudomonas sp. Irchel 3H7. Taxonomy (GTDB): domain Bacteria; phylum Pseudomonadota; class Gammaproteobacteria; order Pseudomonadales; family Pseudomonadaceae; genus Aquipseudomonas. The sequence goes on along the minus strand of NZ_FYEA01000009.1, from coordinate 87,609 downwards.
AGGTAGGCCGCCATGTCCGAGACGCTGCTCAGTTCCCGCAATCTGGCTTTCGAGCTGTATGAAGTCCTTGATGCCGAGGGCCTGACCCGGCGTGAGCGCTTTGCCGAGCACAACCGCGAGACCTTCGACGCCGCCATCGGCACCGCACGCAGCATCGCCGAGAAGTACTTCGCCCCGCACAACCGCAAGGGCGACGAGAACGAACCGCGCTACGAGGACGGTCAGGCGATTCTGATTCCTGAAGTGAAACCGGCGGTGGATGCCTTCCTCGAGGCCGGATTCCTCAACGCCGCGAGAAGTTTCGACGCGGGCGGCATGCAGCTTCCTACACTGCTGTCGCAAGCCTGCTTCGCGCATTTCCAGTCAGCCAACGCGGCGTCGACGTCCTACCCGTTCCTGACCATGGGCGCGGCGAACCTGATTGAGAGCTTTGGCACGGACGAACAGAAACAACGCTTTCTGCAACCGATGATCGACGGCCGCTTCTTCGGCACCATGGCCCTGACCGAGCCCCACGCAGGATCATCGCTGTCGGATATTCGTACGCGCGCCGAGCCGGCGTCCGACGGCACCTATCGCCTCAAGGGCAACAAGATCTTCATTTCCGGCGGCGATCACCCGCTGTCGGAAAACATCGTGCACATGGTCCTGGCCAAGCTGCCCGACGCACCTGCGGGCGTTAAAGGTATCTCGCTGTTCATCGTGCCGAAGTTTCTGGTCAACGATGACGGCAGCCTCGGCCAGCGTAACGATGTTCTGCTGGCCGGGCTGTTTCACAAGATGGGCTGGCGCGGCACCACCTCCACAGCGTTGAACTTCGGCGATAACGGTGAGTGTGTTGGTTATCTGGTGGGAAAACCGCACCACGGCTTGAGCTACATGTTCCAGATGATGAACGAGGCGCGGATCGGCGTAGGCATGGGCGCGGTGATGCTCGGTTATGCCGGTTACCTGTACTCGCTGGAATACGCCCGCGAGCGCCCGCAAGGTCGCGTGCCGGACAGCAAGGATCCGACTACCGCGCCGGTGGCGATCATTCAGCACGCCGATGTCAGACGTATGCTGTTGACGCAAAAGTCCTACGTCGAAGGTGCATTTGACCTCGGCCTCTATGCAGCGCGGCTATTCGATGACACCACGACGCTTGAATCCGAAGCCGAGCGCAAGCAGGCGCATGAGTTGCTGGATCTGCTGACACCGATCGTCAAATCCTGGCCGTCGGAGTTCTGCCTCAAGGCCAACGAACTGGCGATCCAGATTCTTGGCGGTCACGGTTACACCCGCGAATACCCGGTGGAGCAGTATTACCGCGATAACCGCTTGAACCCGATTCATGAAGGCACCCATGGCATTCAATCGCTGGACTTGCTCGGGCGTAAATTGGCGCAGAACGGTGGCGCGGGACTGAAGCAATTGATTCGTCTGATCGCCACCACGGCAGAGCGCGCAACTGCTTACGAATCGCTGACCGCGTTGCGTGAGCCGTTAGAGAAACTGGTCGCGCGCCTGCAAACGGTGACCATCGGTTTGTTGACCGATCTGGCACAGGGCAAGGTCAATAGCAGCCTGGCGAATTCGGCGTTGTACCTGAAGGTCTTCGGCCACACGGTTATTGGCTGGCGCTGGCTGGAGCAGGCGATTCGTGCCGAGGAAGGGTTGGCCAAGGGTAATGCGGCGGATGCTGACTTCTATAAGGGCAAGTTACAGGCGGCGCGGTATTTCCTGACGTGGGAAGTGCCGGGATGCCGCCATGAACTGACGTTGCTGGAGGCGCGGGATGATACGTGTCTGGCGATGCAGGATGCGTGGTTCTAAAAGCCAACCCTCACCCCAGCCCTCCCGAAACGTCGGACCGCCCAAAGGGAGAGGGGGCCGACCGAGGTGTCTGACGCTATACATCGACCTGAAAAACCGCATCGACTATGGATTCAGTACAGTACTTTCAGGTCGGCGTACCTCCTGAATTTTCCACGCTCAGTCCCCTCTCCCTCTGGGAGAGGGCTAGGGTGAGGGGCTTTTCTGGCTCAACACTCAACTCAACTTGAACCCACCCATCTGCCGCGCCAGATCATCCGCCAGCCTCTGCAACATCTGACAATCCTCGCGACAGGCCCGAACTTCCCCCGCCGTCGCCCGCGCCAGATCGGAAATCCCCTGCACATTGCGGTTGATCTCCTCAGTCACCGCCGACTGCTCCTCCGTCGCCGTCGCCACCTGATGGTTCATGTCACTGATGCGCTCGACCTGCCCGGTAATCGCTGTCAGCGATGCCCCGGTGCGCTGGCTCGATTCAACCCCGGTGCCAGTTGCCGCCTGCCCCGTGCGCATCGACGACACGGCGTTTTCCGCGCCTTGCTTGAGGCTGCCGATCATCTGCTGGATTTCGTCGGTGGAGGCCTGCGTCCTGCGCGCCAAAGTGCGCACTTCGTCAGCAACAACCGCGAAGCCGCGCCCCATATCACCGGCGCGCGCCGCTTCGATGGCGGCATTGAGCGCCAACAGATTGGTCTGCTCGGACACCCCGCGAATTACCGCCAATACAGAATCGATCGACGCCACTTGGTGCGCCAATTCACCCACCGCGCCAGCCGCGACGCCAATCTCATCGGACATGCTTTCAATATGCCGAATCGAGCCGCCGACCACTTCCCGCGCCTGCATCGCTTCATCCCGTGCGGTTTGCGAGGCGAGCGCCGCGTTGCCGGCGTTCTGCGCAATCTCCTGCACGGTCAGGCCCATCTCGTGAACGGCGGTCGCGACCATGTCGGTCATTTCCTGCTGGCGGCCCGAGCGCTCGGCGGTATTTTCCACCACTTTCGCTACCTGCCCCACAGCCGTGCGCAGGCGCCCACTGGTGGTCAGCACCTCGCCGATCATCCCGCGCTGGCTGTCAAGGAAACGGTTGAAGCCCCGGGCGAGATCGCCCAGCTCGTCGGCGCGGCTGGAATCTAACCGGTGGGTCAAATCTCCACCGCCGCTACCGATTGCTACCAGCGCCGCTGTTACCTGACGAATCGGCCGCACCAGCCCTTGCGCCAGCCACACCACCAAAGCAAGGCACACCAGCGCTACGGCCAGACCGATACCGCCGCTCATCCACATCGCTTTTCGGGCTTCGGCATAGATCTGCGAATGCGGCACTTCGGCCACGAGAGTCCAGCCCAAATCGCGCAAGGGCAGGCTGAAGGCGAGGAAGTCTTCGCCATCCCTCTGGAAGCTGCTGCTGATCGCCGTTTTCTGGCCCATGACGGCCTGCGCCGCATTGGCGCCGATCTGCTCGCTCAAGGTGCGTTTGCCGCTGAACTGCGCTTCGGGATGCACTTGGATCAAACCGTCGGAACGCACGAGATAGACCTTGCCGCGCTCACCAAAGCTGAAGTTGTGAATCAGCTCCGACAGCTCTTTCATACTCAAGCCTAGCCCGGCAACGCCGACCACTTTGCCGGCCTGCTCGACCTTCAGATCGATGAACAGCGCCAATTCCCCGGTGGCGCCGTCGTTGTCGATATTGAGGGTGCGCGGCTGATTGCTGTCGAGGAAGGAATAGAACCACGCGTCAGCCGGTTTGGAGCGACTGAGGGTGCGATCCAGGCCTTTTTCGGTGATGTAATGATTGGATTCGGTGCCGATGATCAAAGCGGTGAAAGCTTTATGTTCGGCGCGGATGCCTTCCAGATACTGCGCGAAGCCAGCCGTTTTGCTGCTGTCTTCGCCTGAGGCGAGCCAGTCACGGACCATCGTATTACTAGCAATATCCTTGGCCACTGTCAGCGGTTGCACAAGGATCCGTTCGATATCGTTGCGCGTCGCTTCGATGCTCGACGGCAGAGCTTGTTCGACCAGATAACTCTGGGCGAGGCGGTTGACCACCAGGGTATAAATGCCAACCACGATCAGGATACTGACCAGCAGGGCGGTGCCCATGCTGAGAATCAGCTGCCATTGAATACTGCGTCGCCACAACTGCATGGAGCACCCCCAAAGAATAAGAGGCAGAAACACTGCAACTGTCGCGCCAGATGTATACAAAAAATCTAAATATTGTTCATTGATTCATGCGCGATATTCATAACACCCACTTAAATACGACCCTGTCTACTGTCAAGGTTGTCAGGTGTCAGGGATTTATCAAAGCCGTACTCTCCGTTGGCGAACCCCCCAAAACGAGGAGTCAAGGAAATGAGCAAACAACGCACAATTGAAAGTATTCAGGGCACTCAAAGTCTTGAGGGTATTACTCGGGATGAAATGCTGAAGTCCGTCAGGGTAGGTCAGACGATTAAAAAGACAGTCAACGACAGGAAAGCCACCATCCTTAAAAAATCGTTCGACGAATCAGGCGACGGGTGGTTTATCGAGGTAGAGGTAGAGGCAGAGGACGACGCAACTCCGACCACGTGGCGGAGCGAAAAGGTACTCAACCAGGGCGAAATGGTTCGGTACATTGAAAAGGGGGATTTTCTTACCCATCCCGGCTACCCCGATGAACCTTTCAAGGTGGAAGAAAAGGATGTAGTGACTCAGGATGGCCGTTATTACTTCAGGATTAAGTCAATCAGCGCACCATGATCGCTCATTCCTCTCCAGAGCGCTCCTCGCAAATGGAGCGCTCCTGAGAAGAGGCTAGGGTCTACCCCCGAGACTTCAACCCTGGTTAATGGTCTTGGCGATAGTGTCGACCGTGGCGCTGACTTGCTCTTGGTAACGGTCGAGTTCTTCCTGGTGTTGCTTCTTCATTTCGATCTGCTGCGAGCACAGATTCATCGCCGCCAGCACCAGCAAGCGGTCACCGATCAGTGTCGGGTATTTGCGCTTGGTGTCGTCCAGCGCTGCCTTGAGCATCATGGCCGCGTCCAGCAGGGTCTGTTCTTCCCCGGCCGGTGCCTTGATCGAATAGTCCTCCCCGAGAATCGAGACGACTTTTACCCCTGCTGTGTGGTGGTTCATGCGCTGACCGGACCTGCGTTGACGCGATCAACCAGGGCTTGAATGCGGGCGGCGGTGGCGCCGTGCTTTTCTTCCTGCTCCATCAGGTTCAGTTGCAGGCTTTCGTTTTCATCCTTGGCCTGGGCCAGTTCCGTGGACAGGGTCTGGTTGGTTTGCGCGAGGGTCTGGTTCTGTTGCACCAGGTCGCTGACGAGCTGTTCCAATTGGCTGAGGGATGCTTCCAACATTTTGATCTTCCAAGCGTTTTTCAAAGGGCGCGTACGATAAAGAAAAGTCATCACGGATGCCAGGGTTAAACCGGCGCAAAGCCTTGATTTTCCTGGCGGCCGACCGTTCTCGCGAGTTTTAAAGACTGTGATCTGCCGATCTGGTTCCTGCACTTCGTCGCCCAAGCCCTTCTGCGACAAATACGCACAGCACCTCAAGACTTTAGTCGCATGACCGATAAGTCATCCATACAGCAGTCTCAGCCCGCACGGACGCGGCCCTCTCTTGGTATCCGCCCCATGTCCCTTCGCAATATGAATATCGCCCCACGGGCGTTTACCGGCTTCGCCCTGATCGGCGGCCTGATGCTGGTTCTCGGCGTGTTTGCGCTTAATCAGATGAGCAAAATCCGCGCAGCAGGCGAAGACATCGCCACGGCCAGTGTGCCTTCGATCAAGGCCCTCGACGAGTTCACCCAACTGACCCTGCGCCTGCGTGTTTTGTCGTATCGGTTGCTGATCAACCGTGAACCGGACGTTCAACAAAAGACTGTCGAACTGTTCGAGTTGCGCAACAAGCAGATCGCCGACGCCCAGCGCGCCTACGAGCCGTTGATCGACGGCCCGCAAGAACGCGCGGCTTATGATCAATACATACAGTTGCTCGCGCAGTACCGCCAGCTCGAAGACCGGATGAAAAACCTGTCGCGCAACAATCAGATCGATGAACTGCGGCAGATGCTCAACTCGGACTTGCTGAGCAACTCGGAAGCGGTGAACACCGCCCTGGCACGCTTGCTGGAGATCAACACTCAGCAAATCGCCGAGACGGATAAAGGCGCGAGCGATCAGTTTTCGATGTCTTTCAACCTTGTGGTCACGCTGTTGGTGATCGCCACTGGCCTGACATTTCTCTTCGCCTGGCTGCTGACCGTCAGCATCACCAAGCCGATCTCCAACGCATTGGAAGCTGCGGAAACCATCGCCGAAGGCAACCTGACCCAGCCGATCCACGTTGACGGTGAAGACGAAGCTGGCCGCCTGCTGGCAGCCATGGCGAAGATGCAATCGAAGCTACGTGACACCCTGCAGCGTATTTCCGGCTCGGCGACTCAGTTGGCTTCGGCAGCGGAAGAACTGAACAGCGTCACCGACGAAAGCGCGCGTGGCCTGACTCAGCAGAACAACGAAATTGAACAGGCGGCCACTGCGGTCAATGAAATGACCAGCGCTGTGGAAGAAGTCGCGCGCAACGCCGTGAGCACTTCGGAAGCCTCTAAGAATGCCACCACCTCGGCCGGTGATGGTCGTGATCTGGTCCAGGAAACGGTCAGCGCCATCGAACGCATGAGCGCCGATGTGCAAAGCACTGCGTCGTTGATCGGCGATCTGGCCAATGAGTCCCGCGACATCGGCAAAGTGCTGGATGTGATTCGTGGTCTGGCCGATCAGACCAACCTGCTGGCACTGAACGCAGCGATTGAAGCGGCACGCGCCGGTGAAGCCGGCCGTGGTTTTGCGGTGGTGGCGGATGAAGTACGTGCCTTGGCGCATCGCACTCAGCAGTCGACCAGCGAAATCGAGCGGATGATCGGCAGCATTCAGAGCGGCACCGAACACGCCGTGGATTCGATGCGCAACAGCACCGAGCGTGCCGAGTCGACCCTGAACATCGCCCGTGGTGCCGGCATGTCGCTGGACACCATCAACACCGCCATCGTCGAGATCAACGAGCGCAACCTGGTGATCGCCAGCGCCGCTGAAGAGCAGGCACAAGTGGCGCGGGAAGTGGATCGCAATCTGGTGAATATTCGTGATTTGTCGGTGCAATCGGCGACTGGCGCGAATCAGACCAGTGCGGCGAGCAATGAGCTGTCGCGGTTGGCGCTGGATTTGAACAACATGGTTGGGCGGTTCAGCCTGTAAATTTTGAGATCAAGGTCAAAAGCCCCTCACCCCAGCCCTCTCCCAGAGGGAGAGGGGGAAAGGGAGCAGATCTTCATACATTTCAAAGTCTGAGTTCGACTCGAAATTTCAGGTCGATGTAGCTCGCACAAACATCTCGATCAGTTCCCTCTCCCAGGGGGAGAGGGGGAAAGGGAGCAGATCTTCATACATTTCAAAGTCTGAGTTCGACTCGAAATTTCAGGTCGATGTAGCTCGCACAAACACCTCGATCAGTTCCCTCTCCCTCCGGGAGAGGGGGAAAGGGAGCAGATCCTCATGCTTTTCAAAGTCTGAGTTCGACTCGGAAGTTCAGGTCGGCGTACCTCGCAAAAACACCTCGATCAGTTCCCTCTCCCTCCGGGAGAGGGTTAGGGTGAGGGCAGCAATCGCCCGCCGAACACAAAACCTGATGCCACACTGAAAAACCTTTTTGACAGCATCACATTTCAACAGGTTAGAATCGCTGGCACGCAGACTGCATGGTCAGTTTGTGCCCGTCTTTACGCTTCTGGAGTACTGCCTTTGAATGCGACGACCATCAACAGCCTGTTCTTGATCGGCGCGTTGCTGGTAGGCGCAAGCATTCTCGTCAGCTCCCTCTCCTCCCGTCTCGGCATCCCGATTCTGGTCATTATTCTTGCAGTCGGCATGGCCGCCGGGGTCGATGGCGGCGGGATCATTTTCGATAACTACCCGACGGCCTATCTGGTCGGCAACCTCGCACTGGCGGTGATCCTCCTCGACGGCGGTTTGCGCACGAGGGTGTCGAGTTTCCGCGTGGCGCTATGGCCGGCGTTATCGCTGGCCACGGTCGGGGTGTTGATTACCACTGGCCTGACCGGCATGGCAGCGGCATGGCTGTTCGACCTCAATCTGATTCAAGGCCTGCTGATCGGCGCCATCGTTGGCTCAACCGACGCCGCAGCGGTGTTCTCGTTGCTTGGTGGCAAAGGCCTGAACGAACGGGTGACGGCCAGCCTGGAAATCGAATCCGGCAGCAACGACCCGATGGCGGTGTTTCTCACCGTGACCTTGATCGACATGCTCGCCAGCGGCCAGACCGGCCTGCACTGGAGCCTGTTGACCCATCTGATCCGCGAGTTCGGCATCGGCGGCGTGATCGGTCTCGGTGGCGGCTGGCTGATGCTGCAACTGGTCAACCGGATCAATCTGGCCGCCGGCCTGTATCCGATTCTGGTGATCGCTGGCGGTCTGGTGGTGTTCGCCCTGACCAACGCCCTGCACGGCAGCGGCTTCCTCGCCGTTTATCTGTGCGGTCTGGTCATCGGCAACCGCCCGGTGCGCAGCCGCCACGGCATTCTGCATATGCTCGACGGCATGGCCTGGCTGGCGCAAATCGGCATGTTCCTGGTGCTCGGCCTGCTGGTGACGCCGCACGATTTGCTGCCGATCGCCCTGCCCGCTCTCGGTCTGGCGCTGTGGATGATTCTGTTTGCGCGGCCGCTGTCGGTGATGGTCGGCCTGCTACCGTTCAAGGCCTTCCACGGTCGCGAAAAAGCCTTTATTTCCTGGGTTGGCCTGCGCGGCGCGGTACCGATCATTCTCGCGGTGTTCCCGCTGATGGCCGGGCTGCCGAATGCGCAGCTGTACTTCAACCTCGCGTTCTTTATCGTGCTGGTGTCGCTGCTGGTGCAGGGCACGAGCCTGCCGTGGGTCGCCAAGCTGCTGAAAGTCACGGTACCGCCGGAGCCTGCGCCGATTTCCCGGGCGGCGCTGGAAGTCCACGTCACCAGCGAATGGGAGCTGTTCGTTTACAAGCTCGGTGCGGAGAAATGGTGCATCGGTTCGCCCCTGCGCGAACTGAAAATGCCCGAAGGCACACGTATCGCCGCCCTGTTTCGTGGCCAGCAACTGCTCCATCCGTCGGGTAGTACGGTGTTGGAAGTCGATGATTTACTGTGTGTTATCGGCCATGAACACAACCTCGGCGCGCTCGGAAAACTGTTCAGCCAAGCGCCGCAGCGCGGTCTCGATCTGCGCTTCTTCGGTGATTTCGTACTTGAAGGAGACGCCCAGCTTAAAGCGGTTGCCGCACTCTATGGCCTGCCGGCCGAGGGTATTGATCCGGACATGACCCTGGGCGCCTTCATCGCCCACAAAGTCGGTGGCGCACCCATCGTCGGCGACCAGGTGGAGTGGAACAACACCCACTGGACGGTTGCGGTCATGGACGGGAACAAGATCGGCAAAGTGGGCGTCAGATTCCCCGAAGGAAGTCGCCCGGGCCCCGGGCTCTTCCTCTAAACTGCGTCCACTCTCACTTGCTTGACCGGTCTCTATGCCTACCCTGCGCTCCTTTTTCGCCGCGGCCCTGCTGGGCCTGAGTCTCACTGTCGGCCCGCTGTACGCCGCCGAACCACCGTCCAGCGACGCCGTGCAGGCCAGTCTCGACAAGCTGGCCGACAGCAAACTGCCAGATGCCGATAAAAAGGCCCTGCAAACCACCTTGCAGAGCACGCTGACTCAACTGAACAATCAGCGTGATTACGCACAAAAGCTGATCGACCTCAAACAGCAGCTAGCCACGGCGCCGAAGCAGACGATCGAAAACACTCGCGAACTGACGCGCCTAAAGGCCACGGCGGTCGTGCCGGTGGCACAGCGTTTTCCCAAGGAGTCGATCCAACAGCTGGAGCAGATCCTGACGGATCGCTCGACCCAGCAAAGCGATCTGCAAAAAGCGCTGGCCGACGCCAACAGTCTGATCATCACTGCCCAGACCCGTCCCGAGCGCGCCCAGGCGGAAATTTCCGCCAGCCAGACGCGCATCCAGCAGATCAACAACATCCTCAAGTCCGGCAAGGACGCCGGCAAGACCGTCAGCAGCGAGCAACGTGATCAGTTGAACGCGGAACTCGCAGCGCTGAACGCGCTGATCCCTTTACGCCGCCAGGAGCTGGCCGGCAACAGCCAGTTGCAGGATCTGGGCAACGCCCAGCATGACCTGCTCTCGGAGAAATCCGACCGCCTCGACCGCGAGATCCAGGAACTGCAGACGCTGATCAATCAGAAACGTCTGGCGCAGTCGCAGGAAACCGTGACCCAGCAGTCGATCGAAGCGCAAAAGGCCGGCAGCAGCAGCTTGCTCGCCACTGAGAGCTCAGCCAACCTCAAGCTCTCCGACTATCTGCTCAAAAGCACCGACCGCCTCAACGAAGTCACCCAGCAGAACCTGCAGACCAAGCAGCAACTCGACTCCCTGACCCAGAGCGATGCGGCCCTCGATGAGCAGATCAACGTGCTCAAGGGCAGCCTGTTGCTGTCGAAGATTCTCTACAAACAGAAACAAGCCCTGCCACGACTCAAGGTCGATCGTGATCTGGCGGATCAGATCGCCGACATTCGCCTGTATCAGTTCGACGTCAGCCAGCAGCGTGAACTGTTGAGCAATCCGGCGTCCTATGTCGACAGCCTGCTGGCCACTCAGCCGCCGGAACAAGTCACCCCGCAGTTGCGTAAAAGCCTGCTGGATCTGGCCAACACCCGCGTCGATCTGCTGGAGCGCCTGAACCGCGAATTGAGCTCGATGCTCAACGAATCGATCACCCTGCAACTCAACCAGAAACAACTGCTGAGCACCGCGCAGAGCCTGCGTGCGACCCTCGATGAGCAAATGTTCTGGATTCCCAGCAACAAGCCGCTGGATCTGGAGTGGATGCGGGGTGTACCGGAGCGGTTGAAACGTCAGGTTGACACACTGCCGTGGGCCTCCAGCCTGAGCGAGCTGACCGACGGCCTGACCCAGCGACCACTGCTGTTTCTGCCTCTGGCATTGCTGATCGGCGCACTGCTGTGGCGCCGCAAAAGTCTCTACGGTCGCCTGAACAAGGTTCACCAGGACATCGGCCATTTCAAACGCGACAGCCAGTGGCACACACCGCAGGCCATTCTGATCAATATTCTGCTGGCGATGCCGGTGGCGCTGGGCCTCGCCTTGTGCGGACTGGCCTTGCAGATCGACGCGCGCGGCCAGAACGCCAACATGGGCGCAGCGCTCCTGCAGATGGGTCAGGCGTGGCTGGTGTTCTACACCGCCTATCGAATCCTTGCGCCCGGCGGTGTGGCCGAATTGCACTTTCGCTGGGAAAAACCCCAGGTCGAATTCCTTCAGGGCTGGGTACGCCGGCTCGGGCTGGTGGTCATGGCGCTGGTGGCCGTAGTGGCGGTCGCCGAATTGCAACCGGCGGCGCTCGCCGACGATGTACTCGGCATGCCAGTGGTGCTGACCTGCTACGCGTTGATGGCATGGCTGCTCAGTCGCTTGCTGATCAGCAGCCCGGCCCACGAAAACGCCTCGCTGTTCCGCAAAGCCGTCGGCGTGATGTTCACCCTGCTGCCGATCGCGCTTTTTGTCGCTGTATGTTTCGGCTACTACTACACCGCCCTGAAACTCAGTGACCGACTGATCAACACCCTGTACCTGCTGATGTTCTGGCTGGTGATCGAAGCCACCTTCGTCCGTGGCCTGAGCGTTGCAGCGCGGCGCCTGGCCTACCAGCGCGCCCTGGCTAAACGTCAGGCGGCGAAAGAAGCCGGCGACGGCGAAGCGGTGATCGAAGAGCCAACGCTGGATATCGAAAAGGTCAACGAACAGTCCTTGCGCCTGATCCGCCTGGCCCTGCTCGGCGGCTTCATCGCCGCGCTGTACTGGGTCTGGTCGGACCTGATCTCGGTGTTCTCGTACCTCGACAACATCACCCTCTACGAATACACCAGCGGCACCGGCGCCAACATGAGCATGGTGCCGATCAGCATCGGCGACATGCTTGGTGCGCTGATCATCATCGGCATCACCTTTGCTCTGGCGCGCAACTTGCCGGGCCTGCTCGAAGTGTTCGTGCTGTCCAAGCTCAATCTCGCGCAGGGCAGTGCCTATGCGACCACGACGCTGCTGTCGTATGTGATTGCCGGCGTTGGCTTCGTCTCGACCCTGTCGACGCTGGGCGTGAGTTGGGACAAGTTGCAATGGCTGGTGGCGGCGCTGTCGGTCGGCCTCGGTTTCGGCATGCAGGAGATTTTTGCAAACTTCATCTCCGGCATCATGATCCTCTTCGAACGCCCGGTGCGGATCGGTGACACCATCACCATCGGCAACCTCTCAGGCACGGTAAGCAAGATCCGCATCCGCGCCACGACCATCACCGACTTCGACCGCAAGGACATCATTGTCCCGAACAAGACGTTCATCACCGGGCAACTGATCAACTGGTCGCTGACCGACACCATCACCCGCGTCACGCTGAAACTCGGCGTCGACTACGGCTCCGATCTCGATCTGGTCAAGGAACTGCTGCTCAAGGCTGCCCGCGAGAACCCGCGCGTGCTCAAGGAACCCGAGCCGCATGTGTACTTCCTCAACTTCGGTGAAAGCACCCTCGACCACGAGTTGCGCATGCACGTGCGCGACCTCGGTGACCGCAACCCGGTGCTCGATGAGGTCAACCGCTTTATCAACCGCGAGTTCAAGAAGCAGCACATCAACATCTCATTCCGCCAGATGGAGGTTTATCTGAAGAACCTGCACGGACAGGAATACAAGATGGTGCCGATCGAGCCGGAAACGAAAACCATCGTGCCGATTGCCGACGATCAGAAACCGTTGCAAGAGCCGCCGCCGGCCAAACTCGACTAACCGGTCTAATCCCAGCAGAATGCTCGGACATTCTGCTGGAGCCGGCCCTTGAAAGCCCTCGACGAACTGACCTTCGACAATCGCTTCGCCCGCCTGGGCGATGCGTTCTCCGCCCACGTGCTGCCCGAGCCGATCGACAATCCGCGTCTGGTCGTGGCGAGCCCGGCGGCCCTGGCATTGCTCGATCTCGATCCGACGACCGCCGAAACCAACGAATTTGCCGAACTGTTTGGCGGCCACAAGCTATGGGCCGATGCCGAGCCGCGGGCGATGATCTATTCCGGGCATCAGTTCGGCGGTTACACGCCACAACTCGGCGATGGTCGCGGGCTGCTGCTCGGGGAGGTCTACAACACTGCCGGCGAGCATTGGGATTTGCACCTGAAGGGTGCCGGGCAGACGCCGTTTTCGCGCATGGGCGATGGCCGTGCGGTGCTGCGTTCGTCGATCCGCGAGTTCCTTGCCTCCGAAGCCTTGTTCGCGTTGAACATTCCTTCGTCGCGCGCGGCGTGCGTGATCGGTTCCGACACCCCGGTCTGGCGCGAAAAGCAGGAACGCGCAGCGATGGTCCTGCGTCTGGCGCCGAGCCACATCCGCTTCGGCCACTTCGAATACTTCTATTACACCAAGCGCCCCGAGCAGCAGAAGCAGCTCGGCGAACATGTGTTGGCGATGCACTTCCCCGAATGCCGGGAACAACCTGAACCGTATCTGGCGATGTTCCGCGAAATCGTCGAACGCAACGCCGAACTGATTGCCAAATGGCAGGCCTACGGTTTCTGCCACGGCGTGATGAACACCGACAACATGTCGATCCTCGGCATCACTTTCGACTTCGGGCCGTTCGCCTTCCTCGACGATTTCGACGCCAACTTCATCTGCAACCATTCCGATGATCAGGGCCGCTACTCGTTCAGCAATCAGGTGCCGGTAGGCCAGTGGAACCTAAGTGCATTGGCTCAAGCGTTGACGCCGTTCATCAGCGTCGAAGCCCTGCGTGAAACCCTCGGCTTGTACCTGCCATTGTTCCAGGCGCACTACCTCGACCTGATGCGCCGCCGCTTCGGTTTCACCACGGCCGAAGACGATGACCAGAAGCTGCTGGAAGACCTGCTGCAACTGATGCAGAACAGCGGCGTCGACTACACGCTGTTCTTCCGCCGTCTCGGTGAAGAATCCGAACAGGCCGTTTCCCGCCTACGTGATGACTTCGTCGACATCAAGGGTTTCGACGCCTGGGGCGAACGCTACGTCGCCCGGGTTGCCCGCGATGGCGACGCCGATCAAGAGCAGCGCCGAGCGCGGATGCATGCAGTCAATCCGCTGTACATTCTGCGCAATTATCTGGCGCAAAAGGCTATCGATGCGGCTGAGCAAGGGGATTACTCAGAAGTACGCCGGCTGCATGGGGTGCTGAGCAAGCCGTTTGAAGAGCAGCCGGGGATGGAGGGTTATGCCGAGCGACCGCCGGAGTGGGGCAAGCATTTGGAGATCAGTTGTTCTTCCTGAACCAACATCAGGTAAACACATCGATTGGCACATTGAAGCGCTCTGCCAACCAACGAATCTGGCGCAAGTTAAGCTTGCGCTTGCCGTTCAAAATCTCCGACACAACCGACTGAGTACCAACACCCGGCAAGTCGCTCTGAGTCAGGCCGTGTTCACGCATCATGTAACCGAGAACCTCTTCGCCACTTGCCTGGGCCATGGGGTGATGGGTGTGATCCAATTCTTCGATCCAGTCACCGATGATGTCGACCAGGCTCATCAACGGGTGCGACTCATCATCGCCGGTAATTTCCAGCAGTTCGTCGACTGCCAATACCAAAGCATCGTAGTCGTCTTCGTTTTCTGGCCGATGCAGCGAGCGAGGAAACAAAACCGGGTTTTGGTCCGCGCCGGAATCAATCCAAACATTCTCAAATCCAACAGAGCTCCCGGCGAGAGAAAAAACCGTTTGGGCATTTAAGAATTTTAGATATTCAGAGCCCTTCAAAAGCTCCGAGAGTGGAAGGCGTTTAACTGTCTTGGCGGTCATAGGAATGGTATTTCGCTCAGGTCTGCACAAGATGACCGATTAGATAAAATACAGATAGTCAGCCTCCGCGCAGACGTGCGTAGGCCCTTTCCTCAACTGAGGAAGGTAATGACCTACAGATCAATTCCTTGATAATCGCGACTTTGCCTCCAGATCAGTCTCATAGACTTCCTGCCTGAGAGCCCATCATGTCCGAACCACTCCTCATCCCCTGCCCCTCCTGCAACGGCCTCAACCGCATCCCCGCCGAGCGCCTTGCGGACCAGCCCAAGTGCGGACGCTGCAAATCCGCTGTGCTGCTGAACAAACCCTTCGATCTCAAGCAAGGCGATTACGCCAGTCAGATCAAGGGTGATCTGCCGTTGCTGGTAGATGTCTGGGCGGAATGGTGTGGGCCGTGCAAGTCGTTTGCGCCGGTGTTCGAGCAGGCGGCAGCGCAGTTGGCGGGCAAGTGCCGCTTGGCCAAGCTTGATAGCGAGGCCCATCAGCAGTTGTCGGCGCAGTTGGGGATTCGCTCGATTCCGAGTTTGATTCTGTTCAAGAACGGCAAGGAAGTGGCGCGGCAGAGTGGCGCATTTCCGTTGCCGCAGTTGATGGCGTGGCTGCGTAGCCAAGGGATCTGACACACCGTCAAACAATGTAGGAGTGAGCCTGCTCGCGATAGCGTCCTGTCAGCCAACACTTGAGTGACTGAAAGGAAGCTATCGCGAGCAGGCTCACTCCTACAGGGGATCTGCGTAGCTCAAGAGATCAGTGATCTTCGAGCAGATTGTGCAGTTCGACGAATTGCTGGGTCAGCTTGTGCCGGGGATCGAGGTGGATCAGCGGCATGCTGGCCTGGTGTGATTCGCGCATGCGCACCGAACTGGTCAGATACACCGGCAGTACCGGCAAACCTTCGGCAATCAGCTCATCGAGAATCTGCTGCGGCAGGCTGGCCCGGGCCTGGAACTGGTTGACCACGATGCCTTCGACTTCCAGACCTTCGTTGTGGTCTTCCTTCAACTCTTCGATTTCCGCGATCAGGCCGTACAGAGCCTGACGGGAGAAGCTGTCGCAATCAAAAGGAATCAACACGCGATCAGCGGCAATCAGCGCCGATACCGCGTAGAAATTCAGCGCTGGCGGCGTATCGAGGTAAATCCGGTCGTAATCCTCGGACAACTCGTCGAGCAACTTACGCAGCTTGTTGATCTTGTGCTTGGCCTCAAGCTTGGGCTGCAGGTCGGCCAATTCGGCAGTCGCAGTGATGATGTGCAGGTTGTCGAACGGGGTTTCGTAGATGTCCGCCTGATTCTTCTTCGAGAACGGGCCGGAAGACAGGGTCTGTTTGAAGAAGTCGGCAATACCCATCGGGATGTCGTCGCCGGTGAGCCCGGTCAGATACTGAGTGGAGTTGGCCTGGGCATCGAGATCGACCAACAGCGTGCGATAACCCTCGCTGGCGCTGACCGCCGCCAGATTGCAGGCAATGCTCGACTTGCCTACGCCACCTTTCTGATTGAACACCACGCGCCGCATGACCAAACCTCCGTGTATCAAAGAATGACCGAGTGTAGATGTGCGCGACGTTGCTTCGCTACCTTCATGGACGCGGACTACAGAGTCAGGAGCAAAAATCCACGGACAGCTAAGGTAAAAACCGCCATTGATCGCCGAGATACCCGACAGACAAGCCGCCGACAACCTGGATAATGGCCAAGTGACAGTTTTCTTGCGAACCATTCGGTACATTTCATTGCGCAAAATGTAACCAGCATTTGCTACACACTCCTCTCACCGGGATAATGCGCGCCACTCGGCGCCCTGCGCCACGTCAAGCCTGCCGCGGCTTGGGCGACTCAATGCGTCAACAAAAGCCCGCAGGGGCGGGATGAATGTCCGTGATCAACTTCAACATCGCCCAATGGCGCGCGTGGGCCCCAGGCCTCGACGGCGTGGACGCCTGGCAGGCCTGGAGCCGACAACCGGTCGTGCTCCAGCGCAGTGATGCCGCGCCCGATGTGTCGTTTTTGCCGGCCATGCAGCGCCGTCGCCTCAGCCGACTGGCACGCATGGCGTTCAGCGTTGGCTGGCCCCTCGCCGACGGACGGGAGAATCTGCCGCTGGTGTTTGTTTCGCGTCACGGCGAAACCCCGCGTACCTACGAGATCCTCAGCGATCTGGCCAACGAACAGCCGCTGTCACCGACGCAGTTCAGCCTGTCGGTGCACAACGCGATCATCGGCCTGTGGTCGATCATGCGCGGTGAAACCAGCGAAATGACCGCCCTCGCTGCTGCTGGCGACGGCCTTGAGCACGGCATGCTGGAAGCCGCTGCCCTGCTCAACGAAGGCGCTCCGGCAGTGCTGCTGGTGATCACCGAAGAACAACCGCCCGAAGCCTATTCGGCGTGGATCGATGATGTGCCGTTTCCCTACGCACTCGGTCTTTTGCTCACCCCCGGTACCGACTGGCGGCTGACCCTGAACAGCGCCACAGAAACACGGTCAAAAGCGCACTGGCCTCACGCGCTTAATCTGTTGCGCACCCTGCTCGGCCAGCAACCCCTTTGCCAACATGCCTGGAAAAATCGTGTATGGACCTGGCAACGCAACCCGTGACCGAAAAAAACCGCGATGCCTATTACTGGCGCCTGCTGGCCACCGCCGCAAGCTTTGCCCTGTTCGGGCTAGGCGGGCTGTGCCTGCGTGTGCTGGTGTTTCCGTTGTTGGGTTGCCTGCCCGGTGACGCCGTCTCGCATCGCCAACGTGCGAGGGAGACCGTCAGTCGGCTGTTCTGGTTCTTCGTGCGGTTCATGGCCCGCACCGGCGTGCTGACCTATGACATTCAGGGCGCCGAACGTCTCGGCCGCCCCGGGCAGATGATCATTGCCAACCATCCTTCGCTGATCGACGTGGTGTTCCTGATCGGTCTGGTGCGCCAGGCCAATTGCGTGGTGAAGAAAAGCCTGTGGGAAAACCCTTTCACCCGTGGCCCGTTGCGCAGCACTGAATACATCAGCAACGACGGCAGCATGGACATGCTCGATGCGGCCGCCCAATCCTTGCAAAACGGCCAGACCCTGATCATTTTCCCGGAAGGCACGCGCACCCAGCCGGGGCAGGCGCCAGCCTTCCATCGGGGCGCTGCGGCAATTGCCCTGCGCGGTGCGAAAATCCTCACGCCGGTGGTCATCAAGGTCAGCCCGACCACACTGACCAAAGCCGAACCCTGGTATCGGATCCCCCGCCGCCGCGTGCACTTCAGTTTTCGCGTCGGGGCCGATATAGACCCACAGACTTTCGCCGCGCAGGGACCCGCACCGCAAGCCTCGCGCAAGCTCAACGATTATTTGCACACCTATTTCATTAAGGAGCTCGCCGAAGATGAGCGATCTGCACCGTGACATCAAACTGCTGATCATCGATGCCCTCGGCCTCGAAGACATCAGCGTCGACGACATTGGCGACGAGCAGACGCTGTTCGGCGAAGGCCTCGGCCTGGATTCCGTCGACGCGCTGGAACTGGGCCTGGCCATCCAGAAGAAATACGGCATCAAGATCGACGCCGACGCCAAAGACACCCGTAACCATTTCACCAACGTGGCCAGCCTTGCGGCGTTCGTCACGGCAAAACAGGCAGCTTGAGACCGGACCATGCAAACTCGTGACGATATTTTCAACACCCTGCGCGATGCCTTGGTCGAGCTGTTCGAACTGGATCCTGCCCGTGTGAGCCTGGAGTCCAATCTGTATCAGGATCTGGAAATCGACAGCATCGACGCGGTCGATCTGATCGATCACATCAAGCGCCAGACCGGCAAGAAAATTGCCGCCGAAGAATTCAAATCGGTACGCACGGTCGGTGACGTGGTCGAGGCGGTCTACCGTCTGGTTCAACCGGCCGCATGAGCCGACTGATCGGCCTCGGCCTGCTGCTGGCCGGTCTGCTGTATCCCTTTGCGGTGTATTTCGGCATGGAGCATTTTGCTCCGTGGCAGTTCGGCCTGCTGTTGGGCAGTCTCTGGCTGGCACGGGCGCTGACCGGCGAGCGCAAGCCCGGCAGCCTGTGGATGGCTGGCGTGGCCATTGTGTTCTGCCTGCTGCTGGCGCTGTTCGACAGCCCGCTGTTGCTGCGCTGGTATCCGGTGCTGATCAGCGGTTTCATGCTGGTGCTGTTCAGCCTGAGCCTGAAATTCGGTCCGCCGATGGTCGAGCGCCTGGCGCGCTTGCGTGAGCCAGAGTTGCCGGACATTGCGATTCGCTATACGAGAAAGGTCACGGTGGCCTGGAGCGTGTTTTTCTTCTGCAACGGTTTGTGCGCCGCCCTCCTGACCCTGTGGGCGCCGCTGAATTGGTGGATGTTGTACACCGGCCTGATCTCCTATGGATTGATCGGCCTGATGTTTGCCATTGAATGGCTGATACGACAACGGGTAAGAGGCCGCACATGAATTGGATAAAACTTGAGCAGCTGTTGCTCAAGCCTGTGCCGGCGCGGGCCATCAGCCACGCACCGGCCCTCGATCACGCGCACCTGTGCGAACAGGCGCTGAGCATTGCCGCCGGTCTGCAAGCGCAGGGCGTGAAGCGCCTGGCTGTGCATCTTGAGGACGCCGCCGAACTGGCCATCGCTTTGCTGGGCGCATGGCGTGCCGGCGTCAGTGTGCTGCTGCCCTCGGACCTGCAAGCGCAAACCCGCCAGCGTTGGTCCGCTGACGTCGATCTGTGGCTGACGGATCATGCCGATGACGCGCAACTGAGCGACTTTAATCAGCCGCCATTGCCCGGCGCCGAACTGGATCTCGACCAGTGCCGTCTGAGCCTTTGCACGTCCGGCTCCAGCGGCGAGCCCAAGCGCATCGACAAGACCCTGTGCCAACTGGCCAACGAAGTTGAGGCGTTGGAGCAACTGTGGGGCACGGACCTCGGTGAGGCCTGCATCATCGGCAGCGTCGCCACCCAACACATCTACGGTTTGCTGTTTCGCGTGCTGTGGCCGCTGTGCGCCGGGCGCGCTTTTGTGCGACAGCAACTGGCCTTCCCGGAAGATATGCAGCGCGCCAGCCGCGAATACCCGGCCTTCGCCTGGGTCGCCAGCCCGGCGCTGCTCAAACGCATGGGCGACAACCTCGACTGGCCAGCCCTCAGCGCCGTGCGTCGGGTGTTTTCCTCCGGTGGGGCGTTGCCGCTTGAGGCCGCGCAGAGTCTGCAACAGCGCTTGCAGCAGTGGCCGACGGAAATTCTCGGCAGCTCGGAAACCGGCGGCATTGCCTGGCGTCAGGGTGAACAACTGTGGCAACCGTTCGCCGGTGTCGAACTGAGCCAGGATAACGACGGCGCTCTACTGATCGCTTCACCTTACCTGCCTGCCGGACACGTCGAGCACACCGCTGATGCAGCGCGCATCGCCGCCGATGGTCGTTTCGAACTGTTGGGGCGGTTGGACCGGATCGTCAAACTCGAAGAAAAACGCATTTCTCTGCCCATGCTCGAACAAGCGCTGGTGACCCATGACTGGGTCGCAGAAGCACGTCTCGGCGTGGTGCAGGAAAATCGCGCCTCCCTCGGTGCACTGCTGGTGCTTAGCGAGGCCGGCCTGTTTGCCTTGCGGGAACACGGCCGCCGCAACCTGACCGAAACCCTGCGCCAGCATTTGCGCCAACACTGCGAAGCGCTGGCTTTGCCGCGACGCTGGCGGCTGGTGCGGCAATTGCCGTTGAACAGCCAAGGCAAGCTGCCGCAGGTCGATATCGAAGCGCTGTTGATGGCGCCGCGACCGAAAGCGCCCGAGGTGCTGGAACAAGTCGAAAGCGCTGGCGAGTGGAGCCTGCAACTGAGCGTGCCACCGGACCTTGCCTACTTCAGCGGCCACTTCCCCAAGGCGCCGGTATTGCCCGGCGTGGTGCAGGTGGAATGGGCGTTGAACCTGGGTCGCCAATTGCTCAACCTGACCGGCCCGTTTGCCGGTATGGAAGTGCTGAAATTCCAGCAATTGGTGCGGCCCGGAGATGAAATTCAGCTGCATCTGCGGTTTGATCTGGAGCGCGGCAAGTTGTATTTCGCTTATCGCAATGACACGGCGACCTGCTCCAGTGGGCGGATCCTTTTGGGTGCAGAGCATGGTTGACCTTCGTGAGTGCTGCGCACTCAATCGCGAGCAGGCTCGCTCCCACAGGAATCACCGGCATGCATAATCCTTGTGCAGTGATCCCGGTTTATAACCACGAAACCGCGATCGGCACCGTGGTCGACGCCCTGCTCGCGCAAGGCTTGCCGTGCATTCTGGTGGATGACGCCAGCACCCAGTCCTGTGCCAAGGTGCTCGACGGTTTGGCGGAACGCGACAACGTGCACCTGGTGCGCCTGACCGCCAATCAGGGCAAGGGTGGCGCGGTCATGACCGGTTTGCGCGAAGCCTCGCTATTGGGTTTCAGCCATGCGCTGCAGGTCGATGCCGACGGTCAGCACGACTTGCACGATGTTGCCCGTTTCGTCGACGAGTCCCGCGCACATCCCGAGGCGATGATCTGCGGTTATCCGCTGTTCGACGAGAGTGTGCCGAAAGGCCGTTTGTATGCGCGCTATCTGACCCACGTCATGGTCTGGATCAACACGCTGTCGCTGCAGATCCGCGATTCGATGTGCGGTTTTCGCGTCTATCCGCTGGCCCCGACGCTGGCGGTGATCGACTCGGCAAAAGTCGGTAAGCGCATGGATTTCGACTCAGACATTCTCGTGCGCCTGTCGTGGCGCAATCAGCCGATGCGCTGGCTGCAAACCAGCGTGCACTACCCGCTGGACGGTGTGTCGCACTTCCGCTTGTTCCACGACAACGCGCTGATTTCCAGCATGCACACACGGCTGTTTCTCGGCATGTTGCTGCGCTTCCCGGTGATCCTCTGGCGGCGGTGGCGAACATGACCGGCGAAGCCGACAAAAAGCACTGGGCTGACCGCGAAGAGCGCGGCAGCTTCCTGCTGATGAAATTCACCGCGTTCGCCGCCAAGGTCTTGGGGCGACGCCTGCTCAGCCCGTTGCTGTACGGCATCGTCCTGTACTTTTTCCTGTTTGGCCGCACCGCGCGACACAGCGCCTGGCAATACCAGCGGCGCCTGGCCGCATGGAGTCAGCGCGACGCGTTGCGCCCTACTCATTGGCGGGTGTTCGGTCAGTTCATGGCGTTCGCCGATTCGATGCTCGACAAGCTCGACGTATGGAACGGCAAACTGCGTATCGAACAAATCGAAATCATCGACCCGGCGCTACTGCGCAATCAGTTGCGCGGCAGTCGCGGGCAACTGCTGGTCGGCGCGCACCTGGGCAATCTGGAAGTGTGCCGCGCACTGGCGGAGATCGGCGAAAAGGTCACCATGAACGTGCTGGTGCACACCAAGCACGCCGAGCAATTCAACCGCCTGCTCGGTGAAGCCGGGGCGACCAATCTGCGCCTGATTCAGGTCAGCGAACTCGACCCGGTAATCATGCTGCAACTGCACGAACGGCTGGAGCGCGGCGAGTGGCTGGCGATTGCCGGCGACCGCGTGCCGCTGCATGGCGGGCGCAGCGTCACCGTGGACTTTCTCGGCCATCCGGCGCCGTTCCCGCAAGGGCCGTGGCTGCTCGCCGGTCTGCTGAAATGCCCGGTCAACCTGCTGATGTGCCTCAAGCAACCGGACGGTCACTATCGCCTGACCCTCGAGCCCTTCGCCGACGCCGTGGTATGGAAGCGCAGCGAGCGCGAGCAGGTCATTCATCAGTGGGCCACCCGCTATGCGCAGCGCCTGAGTCACTATTGCCTCGAAGCGCCGCAACAATGGTTCAACTTTTACCCTTTCTGGAAGACCGATGACCACGCCAACCCATGAGCCGGTAACCTTCGGCGAACGCCCTTTGCGCATCGAAGACGTGCTGGCCTTGGCCAACCGTCAGGCACCCGTGCAGTTGCAGAGCGACGCCGACTATCGCGAACGCATCGCCAAGGGCGCGCGGTTCCTCGATTCGCTGCTGGACAAGGAAGGCGTGATCTACGGCGTCACCACCGGTTACGGCGATTCCTGCGTGGTCGCGGTGCCGTTGCATCACGTCGAAGCGTTGCCGCGTCACCTCTACACCTTCCACGGCTGCGGGTTAGGCAAACTGCTCGATGCCCAAGCCACACGCGCGGTGCTCGCGGCACGGTTGCAGTCGCTGTGTCACGGCGTCTCCGGGGTGCGTGTGGAACTGCTGGAGCGTCTGCACGCGTTTCTCGAATACGACATCCTCCCACTGATTCCCGAAGAAGGTTCGGTCGGCGCCAGCGGCGATCTGACGCCGCTGTCCTACGTTGCCGCAACACTGTCCGGCGAGCGTGAAGTGATGTTCCGTGGCGAGCGCCGTCAGGCGGCCGATGTGCATCGCGAACTGGGCTGGACACCTTTGGTGCTGCGCCCGAAAGAAGCGCTGGCATTGATGAACGGCACTGCGGTGATGACCGGTCTTGCCTGCCTCGCTTTCGCCCGCGCCGACTATCTGCTGCAACTGGCCACGCGCATCACCGCGCTCAACGTGGTCGCGCTGCAAGGCAACCCGGAGCACTTTGACGAGCGCCTGTTCGCCGCCAAACCGCATCCGGGGCAAATGCAGGTCGCCGCATGGCTGCGCAAGGATCTGGCGATCGACGCGCCGACCGCGCCGCTGCATCGATTGCAGGATCGCTATTCGCTGCGTTGCGCCCCGCATGTGCTCGGGGTGTTGGCCGACAGCCTGAACTGGCTGCGTTCGTTCATCGAAACAGAACTGAACAGCGCCAACGATAACCCGATCATCGACGCCGAAGCCGAGCGCGTGTTGCACGGTGGGCACTTCTACGGCGGGCATATCGCGTTCGCCATGGACAGCCTGAAAAACCTCGTGGCCAACGTTGCTGACCTGCTGGACCGGCAACTCGCCTTGCTGGTCGACGAGCGCTACAACCACGGTCTGCCGAGCAACCTCTCCGGCGCCCCAGCGGATCGGGCGATGATCAACCACGGCTTCAAAGCCGTGCAGATCGGCACCAGCGCCTGGACCGCCGAAGCGCTGAAAAACACCATGCCCGCCAGCGTCTTCTCGCGCTCCACCGAGTGTCACAACCAAGACAAAGTGAGCATGGGAACCATCGCCGCCCGCGATGCGATCCGCGTGCTGGAGCTGACCGAACAGGTCGCCGCCGCCACCCTGCTCGCCGCCAATCAAGGCGTGTGGCTGCGCGCTCAGGCCGAAGACGCGCGACCGTTGCCGCCGTCGCTGGCGGCGATGCACGAGGAACTGGCCAAGGACTTCCCGCCAGTCATCGAAGACCGCGCACTGGAAGGCGAATTGCGCCTGTGCCTGCAACGCATTGCCGCGCAACACTGGAGGCTGCATGCGTAGCGCCGGAGTGCTTCACGCCGATACTGAAATCCTCGTGCCGTTTTTCGACGTCGACACCATGCACGTGGTTTGGCATGGCCATTACGTCAAATACCTCGAAGTGGCGCGTTGCGCGCTGCTGGACAAGATCGGCCACAACTACACGCAGATGGTCGAGTCGGGTTACGCCTGGCCAATCATCGACCTGCAACTGCGCTATGTGCGCGGCGCGGTGTTTGGTCAGCGCCTGAATGTACG
The DNA here is from genome assembly GCF_900187605.1 of Pseudomonas sp. Irchel 3H7. Taxonomy (GTDB): domain Bacteria; phylum Pseudomonadota; class Gammaproteobacteria; order Pseudomonadales; family Pseudomonadaceae; genus Aquipseudomonas. Next base: position 63,207 of record NZ_FYEA01000009.1, on the reverse strand, counting down.
CGCCAGCCTGGTTGAGTGGGAGAACCGTCTGAAGATCAATTATCTGATCACTGACCTGCACAGCGGCGAACGCCTGACCCGCGCCAGCTCGGTGCAAGTCGCCGTCGAAGTCAGCAGTCGCGAGATGCAGCTGGCCTCACCGAAGGTCTTCACCGACGCCGTAGAAAGGATGCTGCGATGAATGTTTGGGTTAAAAGCCTGAGCGTATTGGCGCTGCTGACGCTGTCAGCGCTGGCCAATGCTTTCGACCTGCAACAACTGAGCGAACAACTGGCGAAGCCGGACGTGATCCACGGCCAGTTCATTCAGGAAAAACACCTGCGCGCCCTGCCCCAGCCGCTGATCAGCAAGGGCAGCTTCGTTCTGGCAAAAAACCACGGCCTGCTCTGGTTGCTGAAAACCCCGCTGCAGCAGGACTACCGCATCAGCGCCAAAGGCATCGCCCGGCGTGATGGCAATGGCTGGCAGTTGCTGCCGAACAAGAGCGCCGGTGCCGAGCAGAACCGCTTGTTTCTCGCCGTGCTGCAAGGCGACAGCAGTGGCCTGCAACGCGACTTCGAACTGGCGCTGAGCGGCGATGCACAGCAGTGGAAACTCACGCTGACCCCGCGCTCGCTGCTGCTCAAGCAGGTGTTCAACCAGATCAACATCGACGGCGGCGCGCTGGTGCAGACCATCGAATTGCTGGAAACCCAAGGCGACAGCACCGTGCTGCGCATGCAGGACAGCAACGCCAGCCAACCGTTGAGCGACGCGGAGCAACATGACTTTGCCGAGTGAACGCAGGCTGCCCTGGCTGTTTCTGATCCTGCTGCTGGCCGTTGTCGCGCTGGCCGGTTGGCAATGGCGCGACGGCGCGCCGCTGTCGGCCAATCTGATGGAGCTGGTGCCCGGCACCCACCCCGACGCCCTCGAACAGCGCGCCGAGCAGCGCATGCAGGAACCGCTAAACCGAGAAATGCTGGTGCTGGTCGGCCATGCCGATCGTCAACAAGCCGTGACTATGGCGCAGACGTTGGGCGAGCAATGGCAGGCCAGCGGGTTGTTCGAAAAGGTGCAGTGGAACCTGCAAGCAGACCTGCCAGCGCTGCGCACACAACTGCTGCAAGGGCGACTGGCGATGCTCTCGGCGGATGACCGGCAATTGCTGATCGAACACCCCGACGCCTTCATTCAGCAACGCGTACAAGCCCTGTTCGACCCGTTCAGCGGTTTCAGTCTGGTGCCGAGTCAGGATGACTGGCTTGGCCTGACCGGGCGCATTCAGAACAGCCAGCCGCAGCACGGTGCAGTGCAACTGGACATCGGCAGCGGCGCGCTGATCGCCGATGCCGACGGCAAGAGCTGGGTGCTGCTGCGGGCACGCACCACCGGCAACGCGTTCGACATGAACCTGCCGCTGCAAGTAGCCGCGCTGCTGCAACATAGCCGTGAACAGGCGGCGAAATCCGACGTGCAACTGCTCGCCGCCAGCGGTTTGCTGTACGCGGCCAACGGTCAGCAGCAAGCCACTCGCGAAATGACCTGGGTCGGCGGCGGTGCCACGATCGGTATTCTGTTGCTGCTGTTGCTCGCTTTCCGTCGCTGGCGCGTGCTGCTGGCGTTCGTGCCGGTGCTGGTCGGCATGTTGTTCGGGGCGGTGGCTTGTGTCGCGCTGTTCGGCCATATGCATGTGATGACATTGGTGCTCGGCTCCAGCCTGATCGGCGTGGCCGTGGATTATCCGCTGCACTATCTGTCGAAGAGCTGGAGCCTGAAGCCGTGGCGCAGTTGGCCGGCGTTGCGCCTGACGCTGTCCGGGCTGACCCTGAGCCTGATCACCAGCGCCATCGGCTATCTCGCGCTGGCGTGGACGCCGTTCCCGGCGCTGACGCAAATCGCGGTGTTCTCCGCCGCCGGCTTGCTCGGTGCCTATCTGTCGGCGGTGTGCCTGTTGCCGGCGTTGCTGAAAAACGTCGAACTGCGCCCCGCGCAATGGCCGCTGCATCTGGCCGAGCGCATGGTTGCGCTGCGCGAAAAACTCCTCGAACGCGTACGCACGCCGGTGTTGCTGGCGTTGCTGCTCGCCTTCTGTGTGGGCGGTCTGGTGCAGTTGCAAAGCAAGAATGACATTCGCCAGTGGGTCGGCGCGCCGCAACGCCTGACCGACGAAGCGCAGACCATCGCGCGCATCACCGGCTATCAGCCGACCAGCCAGTTTTTCCTCGTACGCGCCGACAATCAGCAGCAATTGCTCGAACGTCAGGCCGCGTTGAGCGAACGTCTGGAGCAACTGGTCAACCTCGACAAGCTGCAAGGCTATCTGGCCCTCGATCAACTGGTGAGCCCGCCGAACCAGCAAGAGCAAGTGCGCCAGGCGCTGAACAAACTGCCGCAATACTGGCAGCCACTGCTCGACCTCGGCGTGCCGCTCGCCGCGTTGCAAACCGAACTACAGCAATTGCAGACCGTGCCTGCCGAGGACATCGACGCGGCATTGGCCGGCCCGCTCGGCGAGCCTTATCGCACGCTCTGGCTCGGTCCGACGGAAGACGGCGTAGCGGCAATGACCAGCCTGCAAGGCTTGAATAACCCGGCGCTGCTGCGGGTACAGGCACTCGATTTGCCAGGGGTGGTGTTGGTCGATCGCCTCGGGGAATTGAACGAAGTTTTTGCCGCGACGCAAATCAGCGCTGCCGAACTGAAACTCGCCTCCTGCGCGCTGATCGTGCTGGTGCTGATGCTGCCGTTCGGTCTCGGCGGCGCGCTGCGCATCGTCGCTCTGCCGTTGCTCGCCGCTTTATGCAGTCTGGCCAGCCTTGGCTGGCTCGGTCAGCCGCTGACCCTGTTCAGCCTGTTCGGCCTGTTGCTGGTGACGGCCATCAGCGTCGACTACGCGATTCTTATGCGCGAGCAAGTCGGTGGTGCGGCGGTGAGTTTGCTCGGCACCTTGCTGGCGGCTGTGACGACGTGGCTGTCGTTTGGTTTGCTGGCGGTTTCCAGCACGCCGGCGGTGAGCAACTTCGGTCTGTCGGTGAGCCTCGGTCTGGCGTTCAGCTTCATGCTGGCACCGTGGGCCGGGCGCCACGAACACACGGCAGCCGTCGCGGAGCCAGCGGCATGATGGTCGTCGTTTTCTGGCTGCTGGCCATGGCGCTGTTCGCCGTGGCCACTCGTATTGGCCGCCATTTCGGCCTGATCCCGATTGTCAGCCAGTTGCTGCTGGCGAGCTTCGGCTTGCCGCTGCTGATGTACTTCTGGATCGAACCGGGCTGGCAGCTCAGTGGCGCCGAACTGATCGCGCCAGACTGGCTGAAAAACCTCTACAGCCTGAGTTTTGCCCTGCTGCTCGGACACATTCTCAGTGATGTGATCGATCTGAAACTGGATCGGCAGAGCGTGAAAATCGCCGTGCCGAGTTTCCTCGTGCCGTTCGCCTGTGGTCTTGCCGCTGCGTATTGGCTGCTGCCGACGCAACCGTGGCTCAACTCGCTGGCCATCGGTCTGGTGTTCGCGATTACCGCGATCCCGGTGCTGTACCTGTATCTGCGCCACATCGAATATCCGCCGGCCGCCACTCGCCGATTGGTGCAGACCGCGATCCTCATTGATCTGACCTGCTGGACATTGTTCGGGCTCGCCCAAGGCAGTCTGCACCTGAGCAGTCTGTTGTTGCCGCTGGGCCTGGCCTGTGTGCCGTTGTTGTTGCGCGTCATCGGCGTACGCCGACCACTGACCTACAGCATCGGTTTCTTCGCGTTGCTGGTGATGGCCGAGCATTACAAACTCAACGCGCTGATCTTCGGCATTGGCTATTTGCTGTGCATGGCCGCGCTGAAAGTGCCGCTGGTGCTGCCGTTGCCGGCGCGCTGGATGAACCGTTTGCAGACGTGGCTGGCGATCCCGCTGATTCTGACGTTCGGCATCGTCCAGATCGACGTGCACAGTGCCCTCGCCAGCCTTGGTCCGCTGCAATGGGCGGCGCTGCTGCTGTTGCCGATTGCCAGTAAACTGCTTGGCAACTGGCTCGGCCTCGGCTGGGCCGGCGCTTCGTTCGAAGGCGCCAGCCGTTGGCGCGAAAGCGTGCTGCTGAACATTCGCGGCCTGAGCGAAATCGTCTTTCTCAATTTGCTCTTGCAACAACAACTCATCACCCCGGCGCTGTACTTCGCGCTGATGCTGATGGGCCTGATCGCGACGCTGCTACCGGCCCTTATCGGCCTGCATCGCGCGCCGCTGGATATCAAATCCCACCTGCCCCGGAGTTCACGTGCCAATCGTTGAAATGGAATCCCGTCAGGTCGTGATCATCGGTGCCGGCCCGTCCGGCGCCATCGCCGCTGCGCTGCTCAAGCGCAAGGGCCACGATGTACTGGTGATCGAGCGCCAGCATTTTCCGCGCTTTTCGATCGGCGAAAGCCTGCTCAGCCATTGCCTGGATTTCGTCGAAGAGGCGGGCATGCTCGACGCCGTCAACGCCGCCGGTTTCCAGCGCAAGACCGGCGCCGCATTCGCCTGGGGCGAGCGTTACAGCGCCTTCGATTTCGGTGACACCTTTACCGGCGGCAAACCGACCACGTTTCAGGTGCAACGCGCCGATTTCGACAAACTGCTGGCCGATCAAGCGGCGCTGCAAGGCGCGGAAATCCGCTACGGCGATGCCATCGTCAGCGTCGATTTCGAACGGGCGAAACCGCAACTGCATGTGCGCCGCGAAGACAGCAGTGAATACCGCCTCGAAGCGGATTTCGTCCTCGATGCCAGTGGTTACGGCCGCGTGCTGTCACGTCTGCTGGACCTGGAAGCACCGTCTAATTTCCCGGTGCGTCAGGCGGTGTTCACCCACGTTGAAGATCACATCGACAACCCGGCATTCGACCGCGAGAAAATCCTCGTCACCACGCATCCGGAACATCGCGATGTCTGGTTCTGGACGATCCCGTTCAGCAACGGACGCTGCTCGGTGGGTGTGGTCGCGGCGCAAGAGCATTTCAAGGGCCGCGACAGCGATCTGGATGCCTGCCTGCGCAGCTTCATCGCCGAAACCCCAAGCCTTGCCGGCGTACTCGACAAGGCCGTGTGGGACACCCCGGCGCGCACCCTCGGCGGCTACGCGGCCAATGTGAAAACCCTGCACGGTCCGGGTTTCGCGCTGCTCGGCAACGCGGCGGAATTTCTCGACCCGGTGTTCTCCTCCGGCGTGACCATCGCCATGCGTTCGGCGAGCATGGCGGCAGCGGTTTTGCACCGTCAGTTGCAGGGCGAAACCGTCGACTGGCAAAGCGAATTCGCCGCGCCGCTCAAGCGCGGCGTCGACACCTTCCGCTGCTACGTCGAGGGCTGGTATGCCGGCACGTTTCAAGACGTGATTTTTTATGAAGACAGTCAGGCGGAAATCCGTCGGATGATTTGCTCGATCCTCGCCGGCTACGCCTGGGATGAGCGCAACCCGTTCGTCAGCGAAGCGCGCCGTCGCTTGAAGATGATTTCCGAACTTTGTGCAAAGGACGCCACATGAACTACTTGAGCGATAGCTACGTTGAGGAGACCCGCTTCGGTGTCTGGTTCCTGCGCAGCCACACCTGGCAGCACCATGTGTTGCGGGTGGCGATCAATGATTTGCGTGGTTTGTTCAGTGAAGCGCTGCCGGAACATCCGGTGTTGCTGGACGCTGGTTGCGGACAGGGCAAGTCGTTCGGTCATCTGCGCCAGACCTTCGCGCCACAGCGTTTGATCGGTGTTGACGCCGATCCGCACAGCCTGGAGTTGAGCGCTGAAGAAGCGACGCGTCTGGGCCTCGATGTAGAGCTGATCGGCAGTGACTGCGCGACGCTCAATGTGCCGGACGCCAGCGTTGATCTGCTGTTCTGCCACCAGACCTTTCATCATCTGGTCGAGCAGGAAAAGGCTTTGGCCGAGTTTTACCGGGTGCTGAAACCGGGTGGCTATCTGCTGTTCGCCGAGTCCACCGAGGCTTACATTGATACTTGGGTGATCCGCTGGTTGTTCCGCCATCCGATGCACGTGCAAAAGAGTGCGGCGCAGTATCTGCAGATGATTCGCGGGCAGGGTTTCGAGTTTGCCGAGAAGAATGTCTCGTACCCGTATCTGTGGTGGAGCCGGTCGAAGGATTTTGGCTTGCTGGAACGGTTTGGCTTACGCAAACCGAAACCGTTTGGGCAGCGTGAGGAAACGCTGGTCAACGTGGTAGCGCGCAAGCCGCTGCAAGGTACTTTCTGATGCACAGCTATCGACCTGCACACCCGAAACCCTGTTGGAGCTGGCTTGCCAGCGATAGCGGTGTGTCAGTCAACAAAAATGCTCGATGTGCCGGCGCCATCGCTGGCAAGCCAGCTCCCACAAGGTTTGTGGTGTGGCTAATGTTGGTGGTATTTGTCCTCCTGAGTGCCTGCGCCAGCCAGGCGCCGTTGCCGGCGGGCAATCCGACACTCCCGCTGCCGCTGCAATTGCACATTGAACGCAATCAAGCCGAACAACGCCAGGACTGGCTGCTGGTGATCCAGCGTGAAGGCCCGGGCATCCGCTGGTCGATGATGGATCCGCTGGGTATTCCGCAAGCGCGTCAGCAACTGATCGACGGCCACTGGCAGGCCGATGGGCTGTTGCCGCCGAACCCGGAAGCCCGCGAATTGTTTGCTGCGCTGTTATTCGCCCTGACCCCGTCCGGCGAGCTGCTGCGAAATTACCCCGCCGCGCAACAACAGGGACAGCAACGCGCTCTGCCGGCGCGCTGGGATATCCGTTATTCACAACCGTTGAGCTTCGAATTGAACCTGCCCCAAGGCCCGCACTACCGCGTTTCTCCGCTGGGTGAACCGACACCATGACCGCTTACCTGAATGCCCTCGGCGTGATTTGCGCACTGGGCCGCGACAAACATGCCGTCGCGCGCAACCTGTTCGCCGGCGACTGCTCAGGCATGCGCCGCGAGTCCGGCTGGGTGGCGGAGCGTGAGTTGCCGGTCGCTGCCGTCCAGGGTGAACTGGCGCCGATCCCGGCAGAACTCGCCGATCAGCGCAGCCGCAATAACCAGCTGTTGCTGGAAGCGGCATTGCAGATTCGCAATGAGATCAACCAGGCGATCCAGACTTATGGCCGCGAGCGCATCGGCGTGGTCCTCGGCACCAGCACTTCGGGCATCGACGAGGCCAGCCGTGGTCTGGCGCACTACATCCGCGAGCAGCGTTTCCCGGCGGAATACGACTACCGCCAACAGGAGCTCGGCGCCCCGGCCAATTTCCTCGCCGACTGGCTGCAACTGAGCGGCCCGGCCTATGTGATTTCCACGGCGTGCACCTCCAGCGCCCGCGCATTGATGAGCGCTCAGCGTCTGCTCGATCTGGGCCTGTGCGACGCGGTGCTGTGTGGCGGCGTCGACAGCCTGTGCAAACTGACCCTCAACGGTTTCTCGTCACTTGAAGCGATATCCGACGAGCGCTGCAATCCATTCTCGGCCAACCGCAGCGGCATCAATATCGGCGAAGCAGCTGTGCTGTTCGTCATGAGCAAACAACAGGGCGAAGGCCCGGCCATTGCCTTGCTCGGCGCCGGTGCCAGTTCCGACGCGCATCATATTTCCGCCCCCGAGCCGACCGGGCGCGGTGCCCTGCAAGCCATGCAAAAAGCCTTGAACCGCGCGCACCTGCAAGCGACGCAGATCAACTACCTGAACCTGCACGGCACCGCCACCCAACACAACGACGCGATGGAAAGTCTGGCGGTTGCGACGCTGTTCCCTGAGGGCGTCGCCTGCTCCTCGACCAAACCGATGACCGGCCATACCCTCGGCGCGGCCGGTGCGCTGGAAGCGGCGTTCTGCTGGCTGAGCCTGAGCGCCGACAACCCCGCTCACGCCTTGCCGCCGCACGTCTGGGATGCGCAGGCCGATCCCGCGCTGCCGTCGCTGCAGTGGGTGACCGCGAGCGAGCGCCTGACGTCCATTGCACCCCGCTACCTGATGAGCAACTCGTTTGCCTTCGGCGGCAACAACGTCAGCCTGATTATCGGAGACGCCCCATGACTGATTGGCCGCTCGCCGAACTGCTGCCCCATGCGGGCGACATGATTCTGATCGACAGCATCTCAAGCTTTGACGATGAGCAGATTTTCACCTGCCTCACGGTCAAGCCCGATGGCTTGTTCAATCTGCCCGACGGCAGCCTGCCAGCCTGGGTCGGCATCGAGCTGATGGCGCAAAGCGTCGCAGCATTTGCCGGTTGCCACGCAAAGCAGAAAGGCAATCCGGTGGAGTTGGGCTTTCTGCTCGGCACACGCAAGTTCGAGTGCAACGTCGAAGCGTTTCCCGCCGGCACCGATCTGACCATTCATGGTCTGCGCTCGCTGGAAGACGACAACGGCATGGGTGTCTTCGAATGCCATATCAATGGCGATGGCATTCATGCCAGCGCGCGCCTGAATGTGTTCCGTCCGCCTCAGGTCAATCAATATCTGCAACAGACACAGGAGTCGAACGATGACTGAATCCGTACTGGTCACCGGCTCCAGCCGTGGCATCGGCCGGGCCATTGCCTTGCGTCTGGCGCAGGCCGGGCACGATATCGTCCTGCATTGCCGCAGCGGCGTGACTGAGGCGCAAGGCGTTCAGGCGCAAATCGAAGCGCTGGGGCGCAAGGCGCGGATTCTGCAATTCGACGTTGCCGACCGGGAAACCTGCAAGGCCATCCTTGAAGCTGACGTGGAAACTCACGGCGCCTATTACGGCGTGGTGTTGAACGCCGGGCTGACCCGCGACGGCGCGTTTCCAGCGCTGAGCGACGACGATTGGGACGTGGTCCTGCGCACTAACCTCGACGGTTTCTACAACGTTCTGCACCCGGTGATGATGCCGATGATCCGCCGCCGCGCCGCCGGTCGCATTGTTTGCATCACCTCGGTGTCGGGGCTGATCGGCAACCGTGGCCAGGTCAACTACAGCGCCTCCAAGGCCGGCGTGATCGGTGCGGCAAAGGCGTTGGCGATCGAGCTGGGCAAGCGCAAAATCACCGTTAACTGCGTCGCGCCGGGCCTGATCGACACGGCGATGCTCGACGAAAACGTGCCGGTGGAAGAATTGATGAAAATGATCCCCGCGCAACGCATGGGTACCCCGGAAGAGGTCGCCAGTGCGGTGAATTTCCTGATGTCGGCGGAAGCCTCGTACATCACCCGCCAGGTCCTGGCGGTCAACGGAGGCTTGTGCTGATGAAGCGCGTCGTCGTCACCGGCATGGCCGGCATCACTTCGCTGGGCAGCGACTGGGAGACCATCGCCGGCAATTTCGCGGCCAACCGCAGCGGCATTCGCCGCATGGACGAGTGGGATCGCTTCAGCGAACTCAATACGCGCCTGGCCGGGCCGATCGATGACTTCGAAGTACCTGCGCACTGGACCCGCAAGCAATTGCGCAGCATGGGCCGGGTATCGCGGCTGGCGGTTCGTGCGGCGGAAAACGCCCTGGCTGACGCCGGTTTGCTCGGTGACGAATCGATCAAGGATGGGCGCATGGGCGTGGCTTGTGGTTCGTCCACTGGCAGCACCGACGAGATCAAAGCGTTCGGCAACATGCTGCTCAACTCGGTGGCCGAAGGCCTCAACGCCAACTCCTATGTGCGGATGATGCCGCACACCACCGCCGCCAACATCAGCATCTTCTTTGGCCTCACCGGGCGTTTGATCCCGACGTCCAGCGCCTGCACCAGCGGCAGCCAGGGCATCGGTTACGCCTACGAGGCGATCAAGTTCGGCCGTCTGCCGTTGATGCTCGCCGGCGGCGCCGAAGAGCTTTGCCCGACCGAGGCCATGGTCTTCGACGCACTCTACGCCACCAGCCTGAAAAACGATGCGCCGCAAACCAGCCCACGCCCGTACGACAAGGGCCGCGATGGCTTGGTGATCGGTGAAGGTGGCGGCATGCTGGTGCTTGAAGAGCTGGAACATGCTTTGGCGCGCGGTGCGCACATCCACGCCGAGATTGTCGGTTTCGGCAGCAACGCCGACGGCCAGCACACCACGCGCCCGGAGCAAGTAACCATGCGCCGCGCCATGGAACTGGCGCTGGAAGACGCCGGACTCGCGCCGGATGCCATCGGTTATGTAAATGGCCACGGCACCGCTACAGAACAGGGCGACATTGCCGAAACACTGGCGACCAGCAGTTTGTTCGGTGAACACATGCCGATCAGTTCGCAGAAGAGCTTCCTCGGCCACACCCTCGGCGCCTGCGGTGCGCTGGAGTCATGGTTCAGCATCGAGATGATGAACCGCGATCTGTACGTGCACACGTTCAACCTCGACGAGGTCGATCCGCACTGCGGCAAGCTCGATTACCTGCGCGGTGAATTCCGCCAGATGCATCACGACTACGTGATGAACAACAATTTCGCTTTTGGTGGCGTCAACACCTCGTTGATTTTCCGCCGCTGGCACTGACCGCAACACCTTTGGAGTGAAGGGAATGACTCAGTTTCACCGCATCGCCGCTCTGTTGGCACTGTTTTTTGTGCTCGGCGGTTGCACCAGTAAACCGGTTTACAACGCCAGGGAAGAATTCTCGCCCAATCTCGGCTTCACCCAGCAACAGATGAGCCGCGCGATCGTCACCGCGCTCAATGACCGCCAGTGGGTCGTGCAGTCGGTACGTCCGGGCATGATCAAAGCGGCAATCACTGTACGCGGTCGCCATCACGCCGAAGTCGACATCCCGTTCACCCCGACTTCGTTCGAAATCGACTACCGCAGCAGCTACGGCCTCGATGCCAAGGACGGCAAGATCCACGGCAACTACAACCGCTGGGTCAACCGCCTGCGCGACAACGTGCTCAAAGAGCTGTCGATCAACCCCGACATCGAGTTCGTCAACGATCTGGGCATCGTTAAACAGGGCGCCGACGAGCCGACCTACCTGAGCTTCCGCGAAGGCGTCAAACGCGCTACCGACGCCGGCCTGCTCGACGGCAGCGTGAAGTTCTACCTGGCCGGCGAAACGCTGCCCAAGCAAGTGCGCAAACTCGACACCGTGAGCAGCAGCCGCAAGACCAACGGCTCGAACAAATCCGACGAAGACGCCTGCTTCTGGGCTCTGCAATCGGCGCTGGCCACCCTGCAGAACGCTGCGAAAAAAGCCGACGCCAATGCGGTGATCAACATCGCCAGCGTCGACCAGCGCGATCTGTACAAAGACACCGAGAAATTCCAGTGCCGTGCCGGGCTGGTGGTGTCGAGCGTGGCGTTGCGCGGGGACTTGGCGCACGTGGATTGATGGGATTGTAGAAACGACAAAGGGCGCCATTCGGCGCCCTTTCACAAACAGGTTGGCTTGTCATCGCCGATCACCTGTCCGGCTCTGCGATGGCTGGTCGCCCAGGATCCTCAGAGTCTCACAAGCCCCTTGCGGGAACGCTCGCAGTATTGCCCGAATCATCAATCAGGACAACGGCTGGCGTTTGGCCTCACTGCGCCACTTCTGTTGCCATTACAGCCCAAGCGCCCGCCTGACTGCGGCTTTAACGGCGCAGAACTCTTCTGTTTCAAGGTGTGAGATCAAATAGACGCGCCGTCCTTCACGATCTCTGCTTTTGATCCGGTCCAGTCGGGAAAGGCTGACAGTGGCCACCATATCGCACTTCGCCCAACAGATCGGGCTGGCGCCTTGAAGATGGCTGGAGAGTTCGAAATGGTGATCAAGTAAACAATCCGGTGCAGTGGTACTGAGCGGTACGACCGTCACCAACATACTGTTGGTTCTGTGTTTTCGTATCACGACAACGGGTCTGACCTTGACCATCTCAGGTACTTCATAACCTCTGAAGTCGCAGATCAGAACACTACCTTCCTTGGGCTGGTATCGAAGTGGCATCCATGGCACTCACTTAAAGAAATCGATTCTGCGCAAGAAAACAAACGCTCGCTAAAACAGTTCGTAACCGCAAATGTGGTGAACACGGCTCCACAAGCTGAACACTCGCCACACAGCATCTACACTCGCTCATGCAGGCCATCGATACGCCTGTCAGAACGGCGGGCCCGGTCGGTCGAGCACTCGCGGTTCTCTTTCACCGTCAAGGAGATGACCATGCAAGTGAAAGCCCTGATCGCCGCTGCGCTTTTCGCGCTACTGCCCAGCGCCAGCCACGCCACCAACCTGATGTACATGCCCTTCGAAACCGTGCTGTCGGACGCGATTCGCGCCGGGCGGCTGGATGGCAGTGTGAAGTTCTATCTGCTCGGCAATGGGCCGCAGGGCACGCAGCAGTTGTTGCGGCGTGGGGTAGTCAGTGATCTGAAAACCAACGGTTTCAACAAGAGTGACCACGATTCCTGCGAGTGGGTGTTGCAGTCAAATCTGATTAAGTTACAGGCTGATGCCAAGCGGGTCGGGGCGAATGCGGTAGTGAATATCGTCAGTTACTACGACCAGCATGTGCGCAAGGATTTGAATACGTACGAGTGCCGGGCGGGGATATTTGTCACGCGGGTGGCGCTGAAGGGGGATTTGGTGCGGTTGCCCTAACGGCAAGATCAAAAGATCGCAGCCTTCGGCTACTCCTACAATGGAATTCGCGTTTCCCTGTAGGAGTTGCCGAAGGCTGCGATCTTTTAAGCGGACTCGACCTTGCGTGTGAGCAGTTCGACAAACGCCTTGGCCATCGGTGACTTCTGATCCTTGCGCTGCACCAGCCACACCGCAGACACCGCTTCCGGATCGAGCAACGGTCGGTAGACCACGCCGTCGATGCGCATCCGCTGATAGGACGCCGGCAGCACCGAAACCCCCAGCCCCGCTGCGACCAGACCGATAATGGTCATCGCCTCGCCCGCCTCTTGGGCGAAGTGCGGGCTGAACCCGGCATCGCGCGCCAGGCTCAGCAATTGCGCATAGAGCCCGCTGCCGTAGCTGCGCGGAAAGAACACGAACGGCTCCAGCGCCAGCGCCGAGAGGAACAGCCCTTCTTCACTGCCCTGCGCCAGTGGATGCTTGGAACCAAGCACCGCGACCAGCGGCTCACGCATCAACTCCACCACGCTGAGCGAATCCGGCAAACCCAGCGGGCGCATGATACCGACCTCGATCGACTCATCCACCAAACCCTCGGCGACTTGCGTGCTACTCATCTCGCGAAGGTTGAGATGCACCGCCGGAAAACGCTGACGGAAGGAAAAGATCGCCTGTGGAATCGTCGAGTTGAACGGCGCCGACGAGGTGAAACCAATCTTCAACTCGCCCAGTTCACCGAGTTGCGCACGCCGGGCGACATCCGCCGCCTTATCGACCTGCGCCAGCACCAGCCGCGCCTCCTCCAGAAACAATCGCCCGGCCTCACTCAGCTCGACCCGGCGATTGGTGCGTTCGAACAGCCGCGCGCCAACCTCTTGCTCCAGCGCCTGAATCTGCTGGCTCAGCGGCGGCTGCGAGATGCCAAGCACCTGTGCGGCGCGGCCGAAATGCAGTTCTTCGGCAACGGCGATGAAGTAGCGCAGATGACGCAATTCCATGGAAACCCAATTAGGTCGTTAAAGCTATCAAACAGGTCGAACAATATATTGGATAGAAACATTAGCCAGCTATATGATTTTTTCATTGCCTGCCTGGCCGTGCCCTCCGAGGTCTGAAGTGAAAACTGCTGTCGCGCCCCTAGCCCATGAAGTCCCGCCTGCTGCGGCCGACGATGTCGACGCCGAGCTGCAAGAGATCTACATCGAAAAAGGCACGCCGATGTTCATGCGCACGGTGCTGGCGCTGTTCAGCGGCGGCTTCGCGACGTTTGCCCTGCTCTATTGCGTGCAGCCGATGATGCCGCTGCTGTCCCACGAGTACGGAATCAACGCCGCGCAGAGCAGCCTGATCCTCTCGGTGGCCACCGGCATGCTCGCCATCGGCCTGCTGATCACCGGGCCGATCTCTGATCGGATCGGGCGCAAACCGGTGATGGTGACTGCGCTGTTCGCAGCGGCGCTGTGCACCATGGCCAGCGCAATGATGCCGAGCTGGGAAGGCGTGCTGATCATGCGTGCGCTGATCGGGCTGTCGTTGAGCGGTCTGGCAGCGGTGGCGATGACCTATCTGAGTGAAGAAATTCACCCGCAACACATTGGCCTGGCGATGGGTTTGTACATCGGCGGCAACGCGATTGGCGGGATGAGCGGGCGCTTGATCACCGGCGTGTTGATCGACTTTGTCAGCTGGCACACGGCGATGCTGGTGATCGGCGGTCTGGCGATGATTGCCGCAGCGGTGTTCTGGAAGATCCTCCCCGAATCGCGCAACTTCCGCTCACGCTCACTGCACCCGCGCAGTCTGCTCGATGGTTTCACCATGCATTTTCGCGATGCCGGTCTGCCGTTGCTGTTTCTTGAAGCGTTCCTGTTGATGGGCGCGTTTGTCACGCTGTTCAACTACATCGGTTATCGCTTGCTGGCCGCGCCGTACAACCTCGATCAGGTGTTCGTTGGCTTGCTGTCGGTGGTGTACCTGTCGGGGATCTACAGCTCGGCGAAGATTGGTTCGCTGGCGGATAAGCTGGGGCGACGCAAAGTGCTGTGGGCGACCATTGCGCTGATGTTTGCCGGCCTTGCCTTGACGATGTTTACGCCGCTGTTGCTGGTGATTGTCGGCATGTTGATTTTCACCTTTGGCTTCTTTGGCGCGCATTCGGTGGCGAGCAGCTGGATCGGTCGACGCGCGACGAAGGCCAAGGGGCAGGCCTCATCGTTGTATCTGTTCAGTTATTACGCCGGGTCGAGCATTGCCGGGACGGCGGGCGGGGTGTTCTGGCATCTCGGCGGGTGGAACGGGATTGGCCTGTTTATCGGCTCGTTGTTGCTGATCGCGCTGCTGGTAGCGTTGAAACTGGCGAAGTTGCCGCCGTTGCAGGGTGTTAAGGCCTGACACAAAACCCCTGTAGGAGTGAGCCTGCTCGCGATAGCGGTGTGTCAGCCAACACATCGGTCGACTGACTCACCGCTATCGCGAGCAGGCTCACTCCTACAAATGATCTGTGTCCGACGTTGGATCGCGGAAACAAAAACGCCCGGCATTTAGCCGGGCGTTTTTTATTGTGTGGCGATCACTCGTGATACTGCGCCGACAGCTCATGCACCGCACGCAGGAACGCACCCGCATGCTCCGGATCAACCTCAGGGGTGATGCCATGGCCGAGGTTGAACACGTGGCCGCTGCCCTTGCCATAGCTGGCCAGAATGCGCCCGACTTCAGTGCGGATCGCTTCCGGTTTGGCGTAAAGCACGGTCGGGTCCATGTTGCCTTGCAGCGCAACTTTGTCGCCAACGCGGGCGCGGGCGTTGCCGATGTCGCAGGTCCAGTCCAGACCCAAGGCGTCGGCGCCGGCGTCGGCGATGCTTTCCAGCCACAGGCCGCCGTTTTTGGTGAAGAGGATCACCGGCACTTTGCGACCGTCGTGCTCGCGGATAAGGCCGCTGACGATTTTCTTCATGTAAGCCAGCGAGAACTCCTGATACGCCGCTGCCGACAGGTTGCCGCCCCAAGTATCGAATATCTGCACCGCTTGCGCGCCGGCCATGATCTGGCCGTTGAGGTACGAAGTCACCGACTGCGCCAGTTTATCCAGCAGCAGGTGCATGGCTTGCGGGTTGTCGTAGAGCATCGCCTTGGTCTTGCGGAAGTCCTTCGACGAGCCGCCTTCAACCATGTAGGTCGCCAGTGTCCACGGGCTGCCGGAGAAACCGATCAGCGGCACGCGACCGTTCAGTTCGCGACGGATGGTGCTGACCGCGTCCATCACGTAGCCGAGGTCTTTGTGCGGATCAGGGATCGGCAACGCTTCGATATCAGCGAGGGTGCTGACGACTTTTTTGAAGCGCGGACCTTCACCGGTCTCGAAGTACAGGCCCTGGCCCATGGCATCGGGGATGGTGAGGATGTCGGAAAACAGGATCGCCGCGTCCAGTTGTGGATAGCGGTCGAGCGGTTGCATGGTGACTTCGCAGGCGAATTCCGGATTCATGCACAGGCTCATGAAATCACCGGCCTGGGCGCGGCTGGCGCGGTATTCCGGCAGGTAGCGACCGGCCTGACGCATCATCCACACCGGGGTGACGTCAACGGGTTGCTTGAGCAGGGCGCGGAGGAAACGGTCGTTCTTCAGGGCAGTCATGTCGGCATCCGGAAAAAAAGTGCGGGCATTTTCTCAGAGCGCGACGCAAAAGGCACGGATGCAGGTCAGCCTTTTGTCTATCGGGTCAATTTATTGCGTTGGAATGCAGATTTTTGCAGCAACACAAAGCACTGTGGGAGCTGGCTTGCGAGCGATGCAGACACCTCGTTTTGTCAGATTGACCGAGGTGATGCTATCGCTGGCAAGCCAGCTCCCACAGGTATTGCATTGCGGTCAGCTAGAAGGGTTTAGACGCCCAAGTAATCGAGGATCCCTTCGGCAGCATTGCGGCCTTCGAAGATCGCCGTCACCACCAGGTCGGAACCGCGCACCATGTCGCCACCGGCAAAGATTTTCGGATTGCTGGTCTGGTGCTTGTACTGACCTTGCTCAGGCGCAACAACGCGGCCCTGGCTGTCGGTCTGGATCTCGAACTGCTCGAACCACGGCGCCGGGCTCGGGCGGAAGCCGAAAGCGATAACCACGGCATCGGCCGGGATAATCTCTTCGGAACCCGGGATCGGCTCGGGGCTGCGACGGCCACGGGCGTCCGGTTCGCCGAGACGGGTCTCGACCACTTTGACGCCTTCGACCTTGTCCTCACCGACGATAGCGATCGGCTGGCGGTTGTAGAGGAATTTCACGCCTTCTTCCTTGGCGTTCTTCACCTCTTTGCGCGAGCCGGGCATGTTCGCTTCGTCACGACGATAAGCGCAGGTCACCGACTTGGCGCCCTGACGGATCGACGTGCGGTTGCAGTCCATCGCCGTGTCACCGCCGCCGAGTACCACAACCTTTTTGCCTTTCATGTCGACGAAATCTTCCGGCGACTTTTCAAAGCCCAGGTTGCGATTGACGTTGGCGATCAGGAAATCCAGTGCGTCATACACGCCCGGCAGATCCTCACCGGCAAAACCGCCCTTCATGTAGGTGTAGGTGCCCATGCCCATGAACACTGCATCGTATTCGGCGAGCAGTTGTTCCATGGTCACGTCTTTGCCGACTTCGGTATTCAGACGGAACTCGATGCCCATGCCGGTGAAGACTTCGCGACGATTGCTCAGCACGGTCTTTTCCAGCTTGAACTCGGGGATGCCGAAGGTCAGCAGACCGCCGATTTCCGGGTTCTTGTCGAACACCACCGGGGTCACGCCGCCGCGTACCAGCACGTCGGCACAACCCAGACCCGCCGGGCCCGCACCGATGATCGCGACACGTTTGCCGGTCGGTTTGACCTTGGACATGTCCGGGCGCCAGCCCATGGCGAACGCGGTGTCGGTGATGTACTTCTCGACCGAACCGATGGTCACCGCGCCGAAACCGTCGTTAAGGGTGCAGGCACCCTCGCACAGACGATCCTGCGGGCACACCCGGCCGCAGACTTCCGGCAGGGTGTTGGTCTGGTGCGACAGCTCGGCGGCCTGAAGGATGTTGCCCTCGGCCACCAGTTTCAGCCAGTTGGGAATGAAGTTGTGCACCGGGCACTTCCATTCGCAATACGGGTTGCCGCAACCCAGGCAGCGGTGGGCCTGATCGGCCGACTGCTGGGGTTTGAACGGTTCGTAGATTTCGACGAACTCTTTCTTGCGTTGACGCAACAGTTTCTTCTTCGGATCTTTGCGCCCGACATCGATGAACTGGAAGTCGTTATTCAGACGTTCAGCCATTGTTAAAACCTCATCAAACTCTTCAGGCGCATATCACTGCGGGTTGGCACGAGTGCTGGAAAGCAACGATTTCAGGTTGGCAGCCTTGGGCTTGACCAGCCAGAAACGGCGCAGGTAGTCATCGAGGTTTTCGGCGAGTTCACGACCCCACTCGCTATCGGTTTCCGCGACGTACTCGTTCAGCACGTTTTGCAGGTGGCTGCGATAGGCTTCCATCGCCTCGCCGCTGATCCGCTGGATTTCCACCAGTTCGTGGTTGACCCGGTCAACGAAGGTGTTGTCCTGATCGAGCACGTAGGCGAAACCACCGGTCATGCCAGAGCCGAAGTTGTAACCGGTCTTGCCCAGCACGCAGACGAAACCACCGGTCATGTACTCACAGCAGTGATCGCCAGTGCCTTCCACAACCGTGTGGGCACCGGAGTTACGCACGGCGAAACGCTCGCCTGCGGTGCCGGCGGCGAACAACTTGCCGCCAGTGGCGCCGTACAGACAGGTGTTGCCGATGATGGCGCTTTCCTGAGTTTTGTAAACGCTGCCCTTCGGCGGCACGATGGTCAGCTTGCCACCGGTCATGCCTTTGCCGACGTAGTCGTTGGCATCGCCTTCGAGGTACATGTTCAGACCGCCAGCGTTCCACACGCCGAAGCTCTGACCGGCAGTGCCTTTGAAGCGGAAGGTGATCGGCGCTTTCGCCATCCCTTGGTTGCCATGCTTGCGGGCGATTTCGCCGGAGATCCGCGCGCCGATCGAACGGTCGCAGTTGCAGATATCCAGATCGAACTCGGCGCCGCTCATGTCGTTGATCGCCGACGAAGCCATCTCGACCATTTTCTCGGCCAGCAGGCCTTGGTCGAATGGTGGGTTGCGCTCAACGCCGCAGAACTGCGGTTTGTCCGCCGGGATGTGATCGCTGCCCAACAGCGGCGTCAGGTCCAGGTGGTTTTGCTTGGCGGTCTGGCCTTCGAGGATTTCCAGCAGATCGGTGCGACCGATCAACTCTTCGAGGGAGCGTACGCCGAGCTTGGCCAGCCACTCACGGGTTTCCTCGGCGACGTAGGTGAAGAAATTCACCACCATGTCGACGGTACCGATGTAGTGATCCTTGCGCAGCTTCTCGTTCTGCGTCGCAACGCCGGTGGCGCAGTTGTTCAGGTGGCAGATACGCAGGTATTTGCAGCCCAGCGCGATCATTGGCGCGGTGCCGAAGCCGAAGCTTTCGGCGCCAAGGATTGCTGCCTTGATCACGTCGAGGCCGGTTTTCAGGCCGCCGTCAGTCTGCACCCGGACTTTGCCGCGCAGGTCGTTGCCGCGCAGGGTCTGGTGGGTTTCAGCGAGGCCGAGTTCCCACGGTGCGCCAGCGTATTTGATCGAAGTCAGCGGCGAAGCACCGGTGCCACCGTCGTAGCCGGAGATGGTGATCAAGTCCGCGTAGGCCTTGGCCACACCGGCGGCGATGGTGCCGACGCCTGCTTCTGCAACCAGTTTCACCGAAACCAGCGCCTTCGGGTTGACCTGTTTCAAGTCAAAAATCAGCTGCGACAAGTCTTCGATCGAATAGATGTCGTGGTGCGGCGGTGGCGAAATCAGGGTTACGCCCGGCACTGCGTAACGCAGCTTGGCGATCAGCCCGTTGACTTTACCGCCCGGCAGTTGCCCGCCCTCGCCCGGCTTGGCGCCCTGTGCGACCTTGATCTGCAGCACTTCAGCGTTGACCAGGTATTCCGGGGTTACGCCGAAACGGCCAGTCGCGACCTGCTTGATTTTCGAGCTCTTGATGGTGCCGTAACGCGCCGGATCTTCACCACCTTCGCCGGAGTTGGAACGCGCACCGAGGCGGTTCATGGCTTCAGCCAGGGCTTCGTGAGCTTCCGGCGACAAGGCGCCCAGCGAGATACCGGCGGAGTCAAAGCGCTTGAGCACCGATTCCAGCGGCTCGATTTCACTGATGTCCAGCGGCGTATCGAGGGTCTTGACCTTGAACAGGTCGCGGATCATCGACACCGGACGGTTGTCCACCAGTGCGGTGTATTCCTTGAACTTGGCGTAGTCGCCCTGCTGCACAGCGGCTTGCAAGGTGTTGACCACGTCCGGGTTGTAAGCGTGATATTCGCCACCGTGGACGAACTTCAGCAGACCGCCCTGCTGGATCGGCTTGCGCGGACTCCAGGCTTCGCTGGCGAGTGCTTTCTGCTCGGCTTCGATGTCGACGAAACGCGCACCCTTGATGCGGCTCGGCACACCACGGAAGCTCAGGTCGCAGACTTCTTCGGACAGGCCGATGGCTTCGAACAACTGAGCGCCACGGTACGAAGCGATGGTCGAGATGCCCATCTTCGACAGAATCTTCAGCAGACCTTTGGTGATGCCTTTGCGGTAGTTCTTGAACACCTCATAGAGGTCGCCCAGCACTTCACCGGTACGGATCAGGTCGCCCAGCACTTCGTAGGCCAGGAACGGATAGACCGCCGAGGCGCCGAAACCGATCAGCACCGCAAAGTGATGCGGGTCACGGGCGGTAGCGGTTTCAACAAGGATGTTGGAATCGCAGCGCAGGCCTTTTTCGGTCAGCCGGTGGTGCACGGCACCGGTCGCCAGCGAGGCGTGGATCGGCAGCTTGCCTGGGGCGATATGACGGTCGCTCAGAACGATCTGGGTACGACCGGCGCGCACGGCTTCTTCAGCCTGATCGGCAACGTTGCGGATGGCCGCTTCGAGGCCAACGCTTTCGTCGTAGTTGAGGTCGATGATCTGCCGTTCGAAACCCGGGCGGTCGAGGTTCATCAGCGAGCGCCACTTGGCCGGCGAGATCACTGGCGAGCTGAGGATCACGCGCGAGGCGTGTTCCGGCGACTCCTGGAAAATGTTGCGCTCGGCACCGAGGCAGATTTCCAGCGACATCACGATCGCTTCACGCAGCGGGTCGATCGGCGGGTTGGTGACCTGCGCGAACTGCTGACGGAAATAGTCGTACGGCGTGCGCACACGCTGGGACAGCACGGCCATCGGCGTGTCGTCGCCCATCGAGCCAACGGCTTCGTAGCCTTGCTCGCCAAGCGGACGCAGGACCTGATCGCGCTCTTCGAACGTGACCTGATACATCTTCATGTATTGCTTGAGCTGATCGACGTCGTAAAACGCCGAACCGTGGTCGTTGTCTTCCATGGTCGCCTGAATGCGCAGGGCATTCTTGCGCAGCCATTGCTTGTACGGATGACGGGATTTCAGACGGTTGTCGATCGCATCGGTGTCGAGGATCTGCCCGGTTTCGGTGTCCACCGCGAAGATCTGCCCAGGGCCGACACGGCCTTTGGCAATCACGTCTTCCGGCTTGTAATCCCACACGCCGATTTCCGACGCGAGGGTAATGAAACCGTTGGTGGTGGTGACCCAACGCGCCGGGCGCAGACCGTTACGGTCAAGCAGGCACACCGCGTAGCGACCGTCGGTCATTACCACGCCGGCCGGGCCGTCCCACGGTTCCATGTGCATCGAGTTGTACTCGTAGAACGCACGAAGATCCGGGTCCATGGTTTCGACGTTCTGCCACGCCGGCGGAATGATCATCCGCACGCCACGGAACAGGTCGATGCCACCGGTGACCATCAGTTCAAGCATGTTGTCCATGCTCGAGGAGTCGGAACCGACACGGTTGACCAGCGGGCCGAGCTCTTCCAGATCCATCAGATCGTTGCTGAACTTGGTCCGACGGGCCTGCGCCCAGTTACGGTTACCGGTAATGGTGTTGATCTCGCCGTTGTGGGCGAGGAAGCGGAATGGCTGCGCCAGCGGCCATTTCGGCAGGGTGTTGGTGGAGAAGCGCTGGTGGAACACGCAGATCGCGGTTTGCAGGCGCTCGTCACTCAGGTCCGGATAAAACGCGGCCAGATCGGCCGGCATCATCAGGCCTTTATAGATGATGGTTTTGTGCGAAAAGCTGCAGATGTAGTGGTCGGAGTCGACGGCGTTGGATACCGACGAACGGCGACGGGCACTGAACAGCTTCACGGCCATGTCCTGATCGCTCAGGCCTTCGCCGCCGATGTACACCTGCTCGATCTGCGGCAGGCGCTCGAGAGCGAGGCGGCCGAGGACGCTGGTGTCGATTGGCACTTTACGCCAGCCGATCAGTTGCAGGCCTTCAGCGAGGATCTCGCGGTTCATGTTCTCGCGAGCGGCTTCGGCCTTGACCGGATCCTGGTTGAAGAAAACCATGCCCACCGCGTATTGCTTGGGCAACTCGACGCTGAAGGTTTCCTGGGCAATGGCTCGCAGGAACGCGTCAGGTTTTTGAATCAGCAGACCGCAACCGTCACCGGTCTTGCCGTCGGCATTAATCCCACCGCGGTGGGTCATGCAGGTCAGGGCCTCGATGGCCGTTTGCAAAAGGGTATGACTGGGCTCGCCCTGCATATGGGCTATCAGGCCGAAACCGCAGTTATCCTTGAATTCATCTGGTTGGTACAGACCTGCTTTCATAGACACTTTCTCACCAGGCTGCCTCTTTTCGAGGCAAATTTCTTTTCAATTCAACCACTTGCGTCCTGCGCCGAACGTACGCCGGCTTGGCGGGGGCAAAAGGGTGGTCATTGTACACAGCGACACAGAGGCTCACAAATTTGACGACGAAATGTCGCAAATTCATGTCGCATTTGTGAAAGGTTTAAAGCGATCTGCTGTGCTAGTCAAAACTTTTTTAATTTTGACCGCAACGACTCAAAGACTACTGTAACGCAGACACCACAAGGCACGCGGTCTGTAGAGACGGCGCGCACTTGCAGAAATTTTGAGGTGCTTGGAGAGGCGGCCTGGGTAAGGCCGCCGAATCTTCAGCGAGTTGTTGCCAGTTCCTGTTGGACGCTGGCGACAGTGCGAGGCCAAGGTTTACCAGCCTGAACCTTCGCTGGCAAGGCCTTGATGGCAGAAACGGCTGCATCACGATTGGCGAAGTTGCCGTAGGTGATCACATAGAGAGGCTTGCCGTTGAGCACTTTCTTGAAATAACGGTACTCGCCGCCCTGCTCTTTGACGAAGTTTTGCGCCGCCGCTTCAGAGCTGGTGCCGAGGATCTGCACCACGTAGTTGCCGGTCGGCTGACCGGCGTACCAGCTGCCACCGGCGGCTTTGGCAACGGTCACCGGCTTATCGGCCGGTTTGGCAGCGGCGACTGGCTTGGCTGGCGCTGGAGCCGGTTTGGCGACTGGCGCGGCTGGAGCAGGCTTGGCGGTGGCAACTTGCGTCGGCGCCGGGGTGGGCTTGGCGGCTGGCAACGGAACCGGTGTCGGCGCGGGACCGGCCGGAACGCCCGCAGGCGGTGCGGAAGTGGTTACGGTCGGCGGGGTATTGCTGGAACCTTCCAGTGGCACACCATCGTCGCCTTCGGTAATACCGCCGGCCGCTTCGGCCAACGGGCCGCGCATGACCGGTTGCGAGTTGCCGACCAGCGGCAACGGCATCGGCTGTGTATTACCGGCGAACTCGACGTTCGGCGCGCCGCCATTGGCTGCGCCCTGGCCCAATGGCAACTGTGCCTGCTCATTGGCCGGTGCACCGGTGGTCGGCGCCTTGTTGCGACCCGGCATCAGCCAGGCGGCAGCGACCGCGACCACAACGACGGCGGAAATGGCCAATACGTGTTTCTTCGGCATGTTGAACCCCATACTTGGACGCTTGACCGCTGAGCGGCTGGCAATCATGACTTCGATCAGAGCATCGCGAGCGACCTGGTTGATGTTGCCCGGCCAACCCTCGGCACTTTCGTGAATATCAGAGATCTGATCTGCGGTGAAAAGTTCGACACCCCGGCCGGCACCTTCGAGCCGTTGGTCGAGATATTCGCGAGTCTCTTCTTCGGTGTAAGGCTGCAACTCGATGACGTGAAAGCGCTCTTCCTCAAGGTGCAAAGCCTCGAGCTGAGCGATCAGCGACGACTCACCGAACAGGAACACGTGCGGGCGACCTTCCGGTGCGCCGGCACCTAGCGCCATCAGTGCTTCAAGGGCGGATTCATCGAGCTGCTCGGCGTCGTCCACCAACAGATAGACTTCCTGACCGGTCAGCGCGAGTTGCACCACTTGTTCCAGAATCGCGCCAACCTCGGCCTGAGCGACGTTCAGAGCCTGCGCCACTTGGCGCAGCACGCCAGCGGCATCACCGGCGCCACGGGCGGAAACCACCACGCTCTGCACCGACTGCTTGTTGGTGCTGGCGACCAGCGCCTGGCGCAGCAGCGTCTTGCCGCTGCCTTGCGGACCAGTGACCACCAGTAGCAACTGGCTGTAACGCGCCAGATGATGCAACTGCCCCAGCACCGGTTTGCGCTGGGCCGGGAAGAACTTGAAGCCCGGTACGCGTGGCGCGAACGGGTCGTGACTTAACTGGAAATGGCCGAGGAACGCCTCGTCGGCATGCAAACTAGTCATCGGAATCTTATTAACCTTTAAGCTGAGCCAGGGCGCGGTAATCCGCTCCCAGCGTGGCCTGTAGAACCTCTTTCGGATAATCGTCGGTCACTACCGCTTCGCCCATCCGGCGCAGCAGCACCAGGCGCAGACGACCGTCGATCACTTTTTTGTCGATTGCCATGTGTTGAAGAAAATCGGCCTCGGTCATTTCAGTCGGTGGCACCACCGGCAGACCGGCGCGCTGGAACAGGCGGATACCGCGATCGCGTTCCTCATCACTGATCCAGCCCAGACGCGCAGACATCTCCAGCGCCATCACCGTGCCAGCTGCGACCGCTTCCCCATGCAACCAGACACCATAGCCCATGTGGGTCTCGATGGCGTGACCAAAGGTGTGGCCAAGGTTGAGCGTGGCGCGCACACCGGTTTCCTTCTCATCGGCGCCGACCACCGCAGCCTTGGCTGCGCAGGAGCGCTCAATGGCGTA
Source organism: Pseudomonas sp. Irchel 3H7 (assembly GCF_900187605.1). Classification (GTDB taxonomy): domain Bacteria; phylum Pseudomonadota; class Gammaproteobacteria; order Pseudomonadales; family Pseudomonadaceae; genus Aquipseudomonas. The sequence goes on along the minus strand of NZ_FYEA01000009.1, from coordinate 38,519 downwards.
AGTCAGGGCTTTCTGGTCCAGCGCGCGCAGGGCGTCGACGTTGTCTTCGAGCCAGGTCAGGAACGGCTCGTCGCAGATCAGCCCGTACTTGATGACTTCCGCCAGGCCGGCAGACAGTTCGCGCTCTGGCAGGGTTTTCAGGGACGCCGTATCGATCAGCACCACGTTCGGCTGATAGAACGCGCCGACCATGTTCTTGCCCAGCGGATGGTTGATACCGGTCTTGCCGCCCACCGATGAGTCGACCTGAGAAAGCAAAGTGGTTGGAATCTGGATGAAGTCGACGCCGCGCTGATAGCAGGATGCGGCGAAACCGGCCATGTCGCCGATCACACCGCCGCCCAAGGCGATCACGGTGGTGCGGCGATCATGACGGGCGGTCAGCAGACCGTCGAAGATCATTTGCAGGGTTTCCCAGTTCTTGAAGGCTTCGCCGTCCGGCAGCACCACGGAGATCACCGAGAACTGCGCGAGGCTGCGGGTCAGACGTTCAAGATAGAGCGGCGCAACGGTCTCGTTGGAGATGATTGCCACTTGCCGCCCATGGATGTGCGGAGCCAGCAACTCGGGCTGATCCAACAAACCTTCGCCAATATGAATCGGGTAGCTGCGCTCGCCTAGATCGACCTTGAGTGTCTGCATGTGTCCCCACAGTGAAGATGGAAGCAGGCGTCCTGCCCTGAATTATTGGTTGTCTGCGGCCTACAGCGGGTATGACGCCGCTCGCACGCCATCCGCCACAACCTCGACGGGCTGTGACAGGACGCCGAGGATAGCGCATTTCGAACGATGCTTTAACGGGGTGGAAGCTGCGCCAGACGATCAAGAATGTCGAGCACCACCATGCGTGGCGGCCGTTCGTCGGTTTCCACCACCAGATCGGCGATTTCCCGATAGAGCGGATCGCGGATCGCCAGCAGGTCGCGCAGGGTTTTCTCCGGATTGGCGGTGCGCAGCAACGGCCGATTGCGGTCGCGCGCCGTGCGGCCGACTTGCTGTTCGACGGAGGCGTGCAGATACACCACTCGCCCACCCTCATGCAGGGCCTTGCGATTGGCATCGCGCATGACGGCGCCACCGCCGGTCGCCAAGACCACGCCGTCGAACGCGCACAGCTCGGCAATCATCGCCTGCTCACGGTCACGAAAGCCGGGCTCGCCTTCCTTGTCGAAGATCCACGGGATATTGGCGCCCGTGCGCAGTTCAATTTCCTTGTCGGAATCTTTGAACGGCAGGCGCAGCTCTTTGGCCAGCAACCGGCCGATGGTGCTTTTGCCAGCGCCCATCGGTCCTACAAGAATCAAATTTCGCACAGAATCAACGACTCACAGCAATCGCCTGGTTATTCATGATACGTGGTGTGAGAAATACCAGCAGCTCGGATTTTTTCTCCGAAACCACATCACGCCGGAAAAGGCGGCCAAGATACGGCACATCGCCAAGAAATGGCACCTTATCTACAACCTTGCTTTGAGTATTTGAGAAAACACCGCCAATCACGATGGTTTCGCCGTCATTGACCAGTACCTTGGCGTTGACCTCGTTTTTCTTGATTGGCGGCACATCCTGCACTTTGTTCAGGTAATCCGGCTCGTCCTTGGTGACCTTGACCTCCATGATGATGCGGTTGTCGGGGGTGATCTGCGGCGTCACTTCCAGCGATAGCGAGGCTTCCTTGAACGACACCGAAGTCGCACCACTGGAGCTGGCTTCCTGATACGGAATTTCAGTGCCTTTGAGGATTTTGGCGGTTTCCTTGTCGGAGGTGACCACTTTCGGTTGCGAGACGATTTCACCGTTGCCGGTTTTCTCCATCGCTGTCAGCTCAAGATCGAGCAGGACATTGTCAGTGATGAAGGCAATGCCAATCCCCGAAGTATTGCCCACGGTACCCATGTCGACGAACGGTGAGTTGGTGCTGGTGCTGCCGGGTGTACCAATGGTGGTCGACGAACCGTTGACTCCGGAGGCGTTCCAGTTGCCCTTGTTCTGAATCGACCCGCCCCAGCGCACACCCAGACTTTTATCGTAATCGACGTTGGCCTCGACAATTCGCGCCTCGATCATTACCTGACGCACCGGGATATCCAGCTGTGCCACGATTCGCCGCAGTTCGTCGAGGCGATCCTGGGTCTGGTAGGCGATGATGTTGTTGGTCCGCTCATCGACGGTAATCGAACCGCGTTCATCGATTTTCGCTTCGGCACTGGTCACCGACTGGAACAACTTGGCGATGTCTGCTGCCTTGGCGTAGTTCACTTGCAGCAGCTCACGGCGCAACGGCGCCAGTTCGGCGATCTGTTTCTGCGACTCCAGTTCCTGGCGCTCGCGTGCTGCGATTTCATCGGCTGGAGCGACCAGCAGCACGTTACCGATCTTGCGTTTATCCAGGCCTTTGGTTTTCAACACCAGATCCAGCGCCTGATCCCACGGCACGTTTTGCAGGCGCAAGGTGATGCCACCCTGCACCGTGTCGCTGGCGACCAGATTGAGATTGGTGAAGTCGGCGATCAGTTGCAGCACCGAGCGCACATCAATGTCCTGGAAGTTCAGCGAAAGCTTTTCGCCCACGTACGCCTGACGGTCAGCGTTGCGTTTTTGCAGGTCATCGACCGTCATTGGGCGGATGCTGACGGTCAGTTTGTTGTCGGTCTGGAAGGTGGAGTACTCGTAGGTGCCGCTGGGCTCGACGGTAATAACCGTGCGATCAGCGGTCACTGCGGCATTGACGAACTGCACCGGGGTGGCGAAATCCTTGACGTCGAGGCGCACCCGCAGCTTCTCCGGCAACTGCGTGCGGGCGAAACTGAGAATGATCTTGCCGTCATGCTCCTGGATATCCGGGGCGTTGGTCGGATCGGAAAGGTCGATGACGACATTGCCTTCGCCTGCTGTTCCACGCTGGAAATCCACACCGCGAATCGCCCGGCTTTTCGGTACAAATGCCTTGGTGGGCGCAGTAGCTTTTGCAGTAGCACGAGGCGCAACGACAGCAGGACGCGGCGCAGTTGCCGGTGCGCCCTGACCGACGACCACGAACAGGTTATTGCCCTCGACCCGCGTGGTGTAAGGCGCCAGCTGCGTCAGGCTGACAATCAGCCGCGTGCGCTCCTTCGCTTCGACCACCGTGGCCGTTCGCGCATTGCCACTACCCAGATCGAGGTTCTTGCTGGCCAACTGACTGACAACACCGGGCAGATCCAACGCAATCCGCGCCGGTGATTCAGTGGTGTAGCCCTTGGGCTGCGGCGGCGGGCCGTCGAACGACAACTTCAGCTCGACGCGATCACCCGGCAACGCCGCGACATCCAGCGTCTTCAGATTGGCCGCGAGTACCATCGGCGACATCAGCGCTATCCATAGCGAAAAACCGAGGGTGGAGAAAATCCTGTTCATTGTTCGACTTCCACTATGAGTGCTCTTTCAAAGGAATGGTGCGCGGACGCTCCAGCCAGGCGCCTTCGCCGTCGGGCACGATCTCGACCACATCGACCTGGGTGGCGCTGATGGCGACGATGCGACCGTCGTTGCGCCCCAGGTAATCGCCGACTTTCAGCCGGTGCACCGCGCCCGCTCCGCGCAACAACGCGAAGGAGCCGGAAGCATTGGCAATCGTGCCGACCATCTCGAACTGCTCGATGTTGAAACCTTCGAGGTATTGCTTGACCCGGTTGGGGTCGGGTTTGACGTTGCGTGAGCCATGTTTCTGCCCGGCCAGATCGACCCGCACCTGGCGCGAGAACGGACTGCGCAGGTTGGCCGCGCTGTAAGTGAATGTGGGGTAAGACCGGAATGTCGGGGTTGGTTCAATCTTGCCTGCCGGGCGCAGGCGCACTTCGTTCAGGTAGGCATCGAGATCGCTGAAGTCATCGCTGCCACCACAACCGTTCAGCGCGAGCAGCGTCATCGACAACGCGATGTAACGAATCGGGCTCATTTCTGCAGCCCCTTGTCGTTATAGCGATAGGTCTTGGCAAGGATGCTCATGCGCAGCTTCGGCCCGCCCTCTTTATCGGCAGGAGCGAGTTCGAAATCATGCAAGGTGACAATGCGCGGCAGCCCGGCCACGCCACTGACGAAAGTGGCCAAGTCGTGATAGGCGCCGGTGACGGTGATCTGGATCGGTAGCTCGATGTAAAACTGCTGAGTGACCTCCGGCAGCAGTTTGATCTCTTCGAACTCCAGGCCACTGCCCAGGCCAGTACGGGTGATGTCTTCGAGCAGGCCCGGCACTTCGGTGTCACTGGGCAATTGCCGCAGCAGCACGCCGAAGGTATTTTCCATTTCCTTCATTTGCTGGGTGTACAGCTCGAGATTGGCTGACAGGCGCGCCTTGCTGGCGAACTGTTCCTTGAGCGCGACTTCTTCTTCGCGCTTGGCCTCCAGCTGGTTTTCCAGATCGCTGATGAAAAAGTTATAGCCAAGCGCCAACACCAGCACCATCAACAGCGCTCCGGCCATGGCTTTCACGGCGGCCGGCCAGGAACCGATGTTGCTGGTGTCGAGATCGTTGAAATCAATGTCGCGCAGACTTTCCAGCCATTCGGACGGCTTCATTGCTCGTCCTCCACGGTGCGGGGTTGGGTCTGCCGTACCGTCAGTTCAAAGGTGTTGGCCTGATCCACCTGGCCTGCAGTCGTTGCCTTCACCTCATTGAGGCTCGGTGCGTCGAACCAGTCGGAGGCCTCCAGATTGCGCATCAAGTCTGAGACCCGATTGTTCGATTCGGCAGCACCACTGATCGACAGGGTTTTGCCGACCATCTTCACATCGGTGAAATACACGCCGTCCGGCAGCGTACGCGCCAGCTGATCGAAGATTCGCCCGCTGATCTGCCGGTTGCCCTGCAAATCCTGAATGATGCGCATGCGTTCGACCAATTGCTGACGGCGCGCCTTGAGTTCGCTGATCTGCTTGATTCGTTCGTCTACCACGGCGATCTGCTTGCCGATGTAGTCGTTGCGCGCCACTTGCCGCTCAATGGCCGCGCTGATCACCTGATCGGCAATCAGCACCGCTCCGACCGAGCCGACCACCACTCCGATCAAGGCCAGCAGAAAGCGTTTGCGCCGTTCTTCGCGACGCTCTTCGCGCCACGGCAGGAGGTTGATCCGCGCCATCAGTCGAAACTCCTGAGCGCGAGCCCGCAGGCGATCATCAGCGCCGGCGCATCGCTGGCCAATGCTCCAGCGTTGACCTTGCTGCTCAAGGCCATGCTGGCAAAGGGATTGGCTACTTGCGTCGGCGTATTCAGGCGCTGCTCGATCAAACGGTCCAGCCCTGGCACCGACGCCGTGCCGCCGGCCAACAGAATGTGATCGACCGCGTTGTATTGGCCGGAGGCGAAGAAGAATTGCAGCGAGCGCGACACTTGCTGCACCAGCGCCTCGCGAAACGGCTGCAAGACCTCGCTGATGTAATCATCGGGCAGACCACCCTGTTTTTTCGCCAGCCCGGCCTGCTCGAGGGTCAGGCCATAGCGGCGCTGGATTTCCTCGGTCAGTTGCCGGCCACCGAACAATTGCTCGCGGGTATAGATGATCTTGCCGTTGTGCAGGACGCTGAGGGTGGTCATGGTCGCGCCGATGTCGACCACCGCGACGGTCAGACGCTCCTGCGAGGCCGCCAGTTGCGTCGCAAGCAGGCCGAATGAACGCTCCAGCGCATAGGCCTCGACATCGACCACCCGCGCCGTCAGGCCGGCGAGGGCAAGCGCCGCTTCACGGACTTCGACGTTTTCCTTGCGACAGGCGGCGAGCAACACGTTGACCCGCTCGGGATTGCGCGGCGATACACCCTGGACTTCAAAATCGATGGCGACTTCGTCCAGCGGGTAGGGAATATATTGGTCGGCTTCGATCTTGAGCTGGTTTTCCAGCTCGTCGTCGGACAGCCCGGCGTCCATTTCGATGACTTTGGTGATCACCGCAGAACCGGCCACCGCGACCGCCACGCTCTTGAGCCCGGTGCGCGCCTTGACCAGCACACGGCTCAGGGCCTGACCGACGCCTTCAAGTTCGGCGATGTTTTTTTCGACCACGGCGTTGACCGGCAACGGCTCTACCGCATACGCCTCGACCCGGTAGCGATCACCCTGACGGCTCAGTTCCAGCAGCTTCACTGACGTGGAACTGATGTCGATCCCCAGTAACGTATTGGCCTTTTTATTGAAGAGTCCCAGCACTACCAATTCCCTATGACTTTCCGTGAGTTACGGACTCTGTAATACGCATTGCGTTCCTTCACCCCGTCTTGACAGAAGCGCAAATGACGCCCCCAGCAGAAAAGTGCTTATAATGCCCAGCGTTTTTTTCCGCTTTTTACTGCAAGCGCGGATGGTTCTGTGTGTAGCCGGAGCCCCGTCGCCAAATTCATTCTTTGCCCTGGATGTCCAAAAGCCTTGATTCGTCTGCTGAAATTTTTCGGTTGGTCCATCGTCGCCGTTTTCTGCGGACTGCTTTTAGGTCTCAGCGGCGCGTTTCTTTACCTTAGTCCGGGTTTGCCGTCTGTGGAGGCTCTGCGAAGCATTCAGTTGCAGATTCCGTTGCGGGTCTACAGCAGCGACAACAAGTTGATCGCAGAATTTGGCGAAATGCGCCGTACACCGATCCGTTTCGCCGACATTCCCCCCAATTTCATTAATGCGTTACTAAGTGCTGAAGACGACAATTTCGCCAACCACTATGGCGTCGATCCGAGCAGCCTGATGCGCGCCGCGACCCAACTGGTCAAAAGCGGACACATTCAGTCCGGCGGCAGCACCATCACCATGCAGGTGGCGAAGAACTTCTTCCTGACCAGCGAACGCAGTTTTTCGCGCAAAACCACCGAAATCCTTCTGGCCCTGCAGATCGAGCGGCAGCTGACCAAGGATGAAATCCTTGAGCTGTACGTGAACAAGATCTATCTGGGCAACCGCGCCTATGGCATCGAAGCGGCGGCGCAGGTGTATTACGGCAAGTCGATCCGTGATGTCAGCCTGGCGCAGATGGCGATGATCGCCGGCCTGCCGAAAGCGCCTTCGCGCTTCAACCCGCTGGCCAACCCGGCACGCAGCAAAGAACGCCGCGACTGGATCCTCGGGCGCATGTACAAGCTCGGCAAGATCAGCGAAGCGGACTACACCGCCGCGATCAACGAGCCGCTGAACGCCAGCTATCACGTGCCAACCCCGGAAGTGAACGCGCCGTACATCGCCGAGATGGCCCGCGCCGAAATGGTCGGCCGCTATGGCAGCGACGCTTACACCGAAGGTTTCCGCGTCACCACCACGGTGCCGAGCAACCTGCAGGAAATGGCTAACACCGCGCTGCACGAAGGCCTGATGACCTACGACCAGCGTCACGGCTACCGTGGCCCCGAGTCGCGCCTGCCGGGCAAGACCCGTGAGGCCTGGGCCAGCGAACTGACCAAACAACGCACGATCAGCAGCCTCGAACCGGCCATCGTCACCCAGGTCGACAAGAACGGCCTGCAAGTGCTGACGCGCACCGGCGAAGAGCACGTCGCCTGGGACACCATGAAATGGGCACGACCGTTCCTCAACACCAACAGCATGGGCGCCAATCCGCGTCAGCCGTCGGATGTTGCACAGGTCGGCGATCTGGTTCGCGTGCAGCGCCAGAAAGACAATTCGCTGAAATTCAGCCAGATCCCGCAGGCACAAGGTGCACTGGTGTCGCTGGACCCGCAGAACGGTGCGATTCGCTCGCTGGTCGGCGGTTTCGCCTTCGAGCAGAGCAACTACAACCGTGCCATGCAGGCCAAGCGTCAGCCGGGTTCGAGCTTCAAACCGTTCGTCTACAGCGCCGCGCTGGATAGCGGCTATACCGCTGCCACGCTGGTCAACGACGCGCCGATCGTGTTCGTCGACGAGTACCTGGACAAGGTCTGGCGTCCGAAGAACGACACCAACACCTTCCTCGGCCCGATCCGTTTGCGTGAGGCGCTGTACAAGTCGCGCAACCTCGTGTCGATCCGCCTGCTGCAGGCGATGGGCGTGGGCAAAACCATCGACTACATCACTCGTTTCGGCTTCAACAAGCAGGATCTGCCGCCAAACCTGTCGCTGGCGCTGGGCACTGCAACGCTGACGCCGATGGAGATTGCCACCGGTTGGAGTACGTTCGCCAACGGCGGCTACAAGATCACTCCGTACATCATCGACAAGATTGAAAGCCGCAACGGCGACACGCTGTTCGTCGCCAACCCGCCGACCGTGCCTCAGGGTGGTTCGGCGACGGACGGTATCGCAGCGCCGCACACCGATTCGTTTACGGTCAACGCCACACCGGTTGCGGGCGAAGTGCCGGGCAGCGCGGCCGTGCCGCAAGCACCGGCAGTGGCTGAGCGAATTGTCGATGGTCGCACTACGTACATCCTCAACAGCATGTTGCAGGACGTGATCAAGCTTGGCACCGGCCGTCGCGCACTGGCCATGGGCCGCAGCGATATCGCCGGGAAAACCGGTACCACCAACGAATCGAAAGACGCGTGGTTCTCCGGGTATAACGCCGACTACGTGACCACGGTGTGGACCGGCTTCGATCAGCCGGAAAGCCTCGGACGCCGTGAGTTCGGCGGTACTGTGGCGCTACCGATCTGGATGAACTACATGTCGGCTGCGCTCAAGGACAAGCCGCCGCACGTGCAGCCTGAGCCGGAAGGTTTGCTGAGCTTGCGTGTGGACCCGGTCAGTGGCCGTGCGGCGACGCCGAGCACACCCGGCGCGTACTTCGAGCTGTTCAAGTCTGAAGACACGCCACCGTCGGTGAATGAACTGGGCAATGGCGCCGTACCGGGCAGCCCGCTGCCAGCAGATGAGCAGGCGCCGATCGACTTGTTCTGATCTGCTGCTAATGAAAAGCCCCGCCTTCGGTTGAAGTGCGGGGCTTTTTATTGCCTGAGGATCAAGAGCCCCTCACCCTAGCCCTCTCCCGGAGGGAGAGGGGACTGATTGGGGGATGCTGGTGAGTGATGCCGACCTGAACGTGCTGTGCTGAATCCATAGGCGCTAACGCACTTTCAGATCGGTGTATCTCGCGAATCTTCCACGGTCAGTCCCCTCTCCCTCAGGGTTAGGGTGAGGGGGCTCTTGATCTTCGGGCAATAAAAAACCCCGACTCTCACGAGCCGGGGCTTCTGTTTGAAGTGCTACAACGAATTAACCGTTGAACACGTCATCCACGCTTTTCAGCGGGTAGTTCTTCGGATACGGCAGGGTCGCCACACCGGTCTCGATCGCAGCTTTGGCCACAGCGTCGGAGATCAGGGTGATCAGGCGCTTGTCCATTGGCTTCGGAATGATGTACTCACGGCCGAATTCCAGCGGAGCACCGCCGTAGGCATCGCACACGTCCTGTGGAACCGGCAGCTTGGCCAGTTCACGCAGGGCGTTGGCCGCAGCCACTTTCATTTCTTCGTTGATGCGCTTGGCGCGAACGTCCAGGGCACCACGGAAGATGAACGGGAAGCCCAGTACGTTGTTGACCTGGTTCGGGTAGTCCGAACGGCCGGTGGCCATGATCACGTCGCTACGGGTGGCGTGCGCCAGCTCCGGGGAGATTTCCGGATCCGGGTTCGAGCAGGCGAACACGATCGGATTGGCCGCCATCGACAGCAGGCCTTCAGCGCTCAGCAGGTTCGGGCCGGACAGACCGACGAACACGTCAGCGCCTGCCAGTGCGTCAGCCAGGGTGCGCTTGTCGGTGGCGTGAGCGAACACGGCTTTGTACTGGTTCAGGTCGTCACGGCCGGAGTGGATCACGCCGGTACGGTCAACCATGAAGATGTTTTCGATGCGTGCGCCCATGCTCACCAGCAGTTTCATGCAGGAGATGGCGGCAGCACCGGCGCCCAGGCAGACGATTTTCGCGTCCGGCAGGGTTTTGCCAGCGATTTCCAGAGCGTTGATCATGCCCGCAGCGGTCACGATCGCGGTGCCGTGCTGGTCATCGTGGAATACCGGAATGTCGCACTGCTCGATCAGAGCACGTTCGATCTCAAAGCACTCTGGCGCCTTGATGTCTTCCAGGTTGATGCCACCGAAGGTGATGGAGATGCGTTTTACGGTGTCGATGAAGGCTTGCGGGCTTTCGGAGTCGACTTCGATGTCGAAAACGTCGATGCCGGCGAAGCGCTTGAACAGTACGCCTTTACCTTCCATCACTGGCTTGGAAGCCAATGGGCCGAGGTTGCCCAGGCCGAGAATCGCGGTGCCATCGGAAATGACTGCAACCAGGTTGCCCTTGCCGGTGTATTTGTAGGCCAGTTCAGGATCGCGAGCGATCTCACGCACTGGTTCAGCTACGCCGGGGCTGTAGGCCAGCGACAAGTCGCGAGCGGTAGCAGTGGCCTTGGTGAGCTCGACACTCAGCTTCCCTGGACGAGGATTGGCATGATATTCGAGAGCGGCAGTTTTCAGATCAGACATTTTGGCATTCCGCTTTTTACTGTTGGACAGACTGGTCAGCGAGGATACGCGCCTCGCAAAGTCCCCACAAGACTGAGCGGTCACCCCTGTCAAGCGCCCTGCCCTACGACTTTGGGCCAAGAGCCACGGCGCACAAGGGCTGGACTGTTCACAATCGACAGAAAAAATGTCTACAATTTTTCTTCAACGCGGCGTCTGCAACATCGATGGATCTGTCAGCGGAAGTAGCCAACGCGACTGACCGGATTGCAATCCGCCGCGCCGCGAACGATCGACGATCCAGCCGCGAGCCTCAATTTGCTTGCCTTTGAGTGCCAGCAAACGGGCATTGTCGAATTGTCCGACCAGATTGGGTGCAACGCGCAACACAAGCGCGCCCTGCAACTCGATCCAAATTCCACCGCGATTGCGCTGAACCTTGCTCACACGCCCACTGATCACGGCGAAACCCGAGCGTTGAACCTGCGCCGCTTTCAGTACAGGTGACTGCCGCCAGAGGCCCAGCCCGGCCTTTCGCGCACTGCGTTCGGCGGCTTGCTGACAGGCAACAAGATCGACATTCGGCGCAACGGCGACCTGATAACCGAGGCCATCGGCGAGCATTTGCGCTTCGAGATTGGCGCCGCTGGCACTGTAAATATGCGCGAGCGTACGCCCATAGTGGTCTTTGGCTTGCGTGCCGGGGAGCAAGCCGACACGTCCGCCGCTGGCATCGACCAGCGCTTGCAGGCGCTTGCGTGCCGCCACCGCGAAAGGTTCATCGCTGCGGCCCTGCTTGCCCAGCTCAGGCGTGTTGAGGCCGATCATCCGCACGCTGCGGCCGTCGCTCAAACGCAAGGTGTCGCCATCGACCACGCGCTGCACCGTAACGCTGGTCAATCCAGTCGGCGCCGGGCAATAGGCTTGCGCGCCGGACAGCCAAATCGCGGACACAAAAAAGGCGCCCGCGAGGGACGCCTTTTTCAGCAACGAGGAAAAGCCCACCGGGCCCTTCAACCTTACTCTGCAGCAGCAGGTTTCTTGCCGAAAGCACCGAAACGGTCTGCGAACTTCTGAACGCGACCACCGGTGTCCAGAGTCTTCTGCTTACCGGTGTAGAACGGGTGGCATTCGTTGCACACGTCGATTGGCAGAGCTTTGCCGAAAGTCGAACGGGTTTCGAACTTGTTGCCACAGCTGCAGGTAACAGCGATGACTGGGTAATTCGGGTGAATATCAGCTTTCATGGTGTCTTCCTCAGCTAGCGTGCCGCCACCCAACACTATTGTTGAATACCGCACGTAATTAGGCCGCGGATTCTACCAGACCTTTTCAAACACGCAAGCTGTCACCGAGACCGACCGTCTGCTAGGCTCCCGGCCCATTGCACTACCGCTGTGGGAGCGAGCCTGCTCGCGAAGACGATCTATCTGCCAGCATCTTCGTCGCCTGACACACTGCTTTCGCGAGCAGGCTCGCTCCCACAGGTTATGTAAGCAGTCCTTTTAATCGCCTGTTGATCGAGATCCCCCCGCGTGCCCGATGCCATTCTGCGCCTCGCCCTGCCTTCGCCCTTGCGCCGCCTGTTCGATTACCGGGCGCCGGCCGGCGTGCTGCGCGAGCAATTGCAGCCGGGCATGCGCTTGCGGGTGCCGTTCGGTCGGCGCGAGATGATCGGGATTCTGGTCGAGGTCACCGACACCAGCGAAGTGCCGGTGGAGAAACTCAAACCGGCGCTGGCCCTGCTCGATGCCACCGCGCCGCTACCACCGGCGCTGTTCAAGCTGTGCCTGTGGACATCACAGTATTATCAGCACAGCCTCGGCGACACCCTGAGCTGGGCACTGCCGGTACTGCTGCGCCAGGGTGAGCTGGCCGAGGCCCGGCAGGAACGTTTCTGGTCGATCGTGCCTGGCGCCAGCCTTGATGATCCGCGCATCGCCCGCGCACCGCGCCAGCGTGAAGCACTGGCGACGCTGGCCCAGCACCCCCACGGCGTCGCCCATCAGTTGCTGAGCAAACTGATGCTGAGCAAGGACAGCCTTGATCTGCTGCTGGCGAAAAACCTGGTGCAAGTGGAAATTCGCCGCCATGCACCCGGCGTGCGCCATGAGCATTGGCTGGCGCAACCGGAATTGCCGCTGAACACCGAGCAGCGCGCCGCGTATGAAGCAATTCGCGCCGGTTTCGACAGTTATCACGCCTTTCTGCTGGCCGGGGTCACCGGCAGCGGCAAGACCGAAGTCTATTTGCAACTGATCCGTGAAACCCTCGAAGCCGGCAAACAGGCACTGGTGCTGATCCCGGAGATCAACCTCGGCCCGCAGACCCTGGCGCGCTTCGAGCAGCGTTTCAATGCGCGCATCGCCCTGCTGCACTCGGCAGTCAATGACCGCGAGCGCCTCGAAGCCTGGCTCGCAGCGCGCGATGGCGAGGCCGACATTATTATCGGCACGCGTTCGGCGCTGTTCACGCCGATGAAAAACCCCGGGCTGATCATCATCGACGAAGAGCACGACGGCTCTTATAAACAGCAGGAAGGTTTGCGTTACCACGCCCGCGATCTGGCGCTGGTGCGCGCACGGCAGGAAAACATCCCGATCGTGCTCGGTTCAGCCACGCCATCGCTGGAGAGCCTGCACAACGCCTACACCGGCCGTTACGGCCTCCTACGACTGAATGAACGTGCCGGCGGCGCCAAGCAGCCGCGTTTCCTGCGTCTGGATGTAAAAAGCCGTCCACTGGACAGCGGTATTTCCGGGCCGATGCAGCAAGCCATCGGCCAGACGCTCGCAAACGGCCAACAAGTACTGGTGTTCCTCAACCGTCGCGGTTTCGCGCCGACGCTGCTCTGCCACGACTGCGGCTGGATGTCCGAGTGTTCGCGTTGCGATGCGCGGATGACCGTGCACCAACGCTACGGCGAACTGCGCTGCCACCACTGTGGCTACGTCGAACGCACCCCGCGCCAGTGCCCGAAGTGCAACAAGGTCGATCTGCGCCCGGTCGGCGCCGGCACCGAGCGTGCCGAGGAACGTCTGGCGATTCTGTTTCCCGATTACCCGGTACTGCGCGTCGACCGTGACAGCACGTCGCGCAAGGACGCGATGAATCAACTGTTCGCAACCATTCAGAAGGGTCAGCCGTGCATTCTGGTCGGCACGCAGATGTTGGCCAAGGGGCACCATTTTCCACGGGTGACGCTGGTGTCGATTCTGGATGCTGACGGCGGCCTGTTCTCCGGCGACTTCCGCGCCAGCGAACGGATGGCGCAGTTGATCGTGCAAGTCGCCGGCCGTGCCGGGCGAGCCGAAGAGCCGGGCAAGGTGATCATCCAGACCCACCTCGCCGACCATCCTTTATTAGTACAACTTACCGAACAGGGTTATTTCGCCTTCGCCGAACAGGCGCTGAGCGAGCGTCGCGCCGCCGGCCTGCCGCCGTTTGCGCATCTGGCGTTGTTGCGTGCCGAAGCGCACAAGCCGGGGCAGGCGGAGGGCTTTCTCGATGAGGCGTGCAGCGAGGCCGAGCGTTTGCTGGCTGAGCAAAATTTGACCGGCATAGAACTGCTCGGGCCGGTGCCGGCGCCGATGGAACGCCGCGCAGGGCGTTATCGCGCGCAGCTTTTGTTGCAGGCGACAGCGCGGGCACCGTTGCATCGGTTGCTGGCCAGTTGGCTGCTGGTGCTGGAGCAGATGCCGAGCGGGCGCGCGGTGCGCTGGTCGCTGGATGTCGACCCCGTCGATTTGTATTGAAGATCAAAAGATCGCAGCCTTCGGCAGCTCCTACAGGAAAATGCCTATCGCCGTGTAGGAGCTGCCGCAGGCTGCGATCTTTTGATCTGAATGTCACCACATATCCATAAGCTGCCTGCTAAGGTTGGCAAGCCCGTCTTCGCAACGGATAATGCCCAGTTTTTCCACCCGCGCATCGATGCGCCCGCCGCGCTTGCGGTCGAAAGAGAAGACCATGAAAGACACCATTCGCCAGCTGATCCAACAAGCCCTCACCCAACTCGTCAACGAAGGTGTGTTGCCTGAAGGCCTGTCGCCGGCGATCCAGGTGGAGAACGCCCGCGACAAGACCCACGGCGACTTCGCCAGCAACATCGCGATGATGCTGGCCAAGCCTGCGGGCATGAAGCCGCGCGATCTGGCGGAAAAAATCATCGCCGCACTGCCGGCTGACGAGAACGTCACCAAGGCCGAAATCGCCGGCCCGGGCTTCATCAATTTCTTCCAGAACACTCAGGCGCTGGCCTCGCGTCTCGACGCTGCCTTGGCTGATGCCCATGTTGGCGTGCGCAAGGCTGGCCCGGCGCAGCGCACTGTAGTCGACCTGTCGGCACCGAACCTGGCCAAAGAGATGCACGTCGGCCATTTGCGTTCGACCATCATTGGCGACGGCGTGGCCCGCGTCCTCGAATTCCTCGGCGACGAAGTGATCCGTCAGAACCACGTTGGTGACTGGGGCACCCAGTTCGGCATGCTGATGGCGTATCTGCAGGAAAACCCGATCACCAGCGACGAGCTGTCTGACCTGGAAAACTTCTACCGCGCCGCCAAACAACGTTTCGACGAGTCCGCAGAATTCGCCGACCGCGCCCGTGGTCTGGTGGTCAAGTTGCAGGCCGGCGACGCCGAGTGCCTGGCCCTGTGGACCAAGTTCAAGGACATCTCGCTGTCGCACTGCCAGAAGATCTACGAACTGCTCAACGTCAAACTGACCATGGCCGACGTGATGGGCGAAAGTGCCTATAACGACGACCTGATCAACGTGGTCAACGACCTGAAAGCCGCTGGCATGCTGGTCGAGAGCAACGGCGCCCAGTGCGTGTTCCTCGACGAGTTCAAGAACGCCGACGGCGACCCGCTGCCGGTGATCATCGTCAAGGCTGACGGCGGCTACCTCTATGCCACCACTGACCTGGCAGCCGTGCGCTACCGCAGCGGCAAGCTGAAAGCCGATCGCGCGCTGTACTTCGTCGACCAGCGTCAGGCCCTGCACTTCCAGCAAGTGTTCGCCGTGGCGCGCAAGGCCGGTTTCGTCACCCATCCGATGGAAATGGAACACATGGGCTTCGGCACCATGAATGGCGCCGATGGCCGTCCGTTCAAGACCCGTGACGGCGGCACCGTGAAGCTGATCGACCTGCTGACCGAAGCACAGGAACGTGCCTACAGCCTGGTGAAGGAGAAGAACCCGGAGCTGGCCGAAGACGAACTGCGCAACATCGCCAAAGTCGTCGGCATCGGCGCGGTGAAGTACGCCGACCTGTCGAAGCACCGCACCAGCGACTACAGCTTCAACTTCGACCTGATGCTCAACTTCGAAGGCAACACCGCGCCGTATCTGCTCTATGCCTACACCCGCGTCGCCGGTGTGTTCCGCAAACTGGGCAAGGACTTCAGCGAAGTCGATGGCCAGATCGTGCTGGAAGCCGCACATGAGCAAGAGCTGGCGGCGAAACTGGCGCAGTTCGGCGAAGTGCTGAACAACGTGTCCGAGAAAGGCACGCCGCACATTCTCTGCACTTATCTGTACGACGTTGCCGGTCTGTTCTCCAGCTTCTACGAGAACTGCCCGATCCTCGCCGCCGAAACCCCGGCCCAGATGCAGAGCCGTCTGCGTCTGGCCGCGCTGACCGGTCGCACCCTCAAGCAAGGCCTGGAGCTGCTGGGTCTGGAAACTCTGGAGCGTATGTAAGTTGGCTGCCAAGAAAAAACCTGCACCCAAGCGTGGCGCCAGCCGTTACCAAGCTCCTGCGAAGCAACCGATTCCGGGCTGGCTGTGGATGGCAATCGGCCTCACGGTCGGCGCGTTCATCGTGTTCCTGATGAAGCTCGAGCCGGGCAAGGGTAGCGACACGGTCAAGCGTGAGAAGGTCGAACAGGCGCAACAGCAGAAAGCGTCGAAGATCGCCGAGGCCAACAAGACTCCGCCGAGTCCGACTCAGCCAGTGAAGCCGAAGTACGACTTCTACACCCTGTTGCCGGAATCGGAAGTGATCGTGCCGCCGGACGCGGTGCCGGAGAAGACTCTACCGACGCCACAAGTGCCGGCCATCCCGACCACGCCAGTGACCCCGGCGGAAGCGGCGAAGATCGACACCGCGCGCGCGCAGGCAGCACTGGCCGGGATTACCCCACCGCCCGCGCCACCGGTGAGCAAAGCCGCGCCGGTGACCAAATTCTTCCTGCAGGCCGGTTCGTTCCGCAAGGAAACCGATGCCGACAAAGTCCGCGCGCAGATCATTCTGCTCGGTCAGGCGGTAGCGGTTGAGTCCGGCACGGTGAAAGATGAAACCTGGTATCGCGTGTTGGTCGGCCCGTTCAGCAACCGTGAACAGCTGACCACCGCACAGAAACAACTGGCCGGCGCCGGCTTCAGCAACCTGTTGTTACAACAACGCCAAAGCCGCTGACCCTCGGCCGATCATTCCCACGCTCTGCGTGGGAATGCCTCAAGGGACGCTCCGCGTCCCAGCGGTGAAGGGACGCAGAGCGTCCCGGGCTGCTTTCCCACGCAGAGCGTGGGAACGATCAAATACAAGACACCGCTCGTCCCCTCTCCTACGCTACGGTTGAAATCCTCTCCAGCACCCCCATATGAATGGGCATAAGGCACTTTCGCCCCGCTGTGTGGAGACTCTTCCCTTGACCACCATCGTTTCAGTCCGCCGTCACGGCAAAGTCGTCATGGGCGGCGACGGCCAGGTTTCTCTCGGCAATACCGTGATGAAAGGCAACGCGAAAAAAGTCCGTCGCCTTTACCACGGCCAGGTCATCGCCGGTTTTGCCGGTGCCACCGCTGACGCCTTTACCCTCTTCGAACGTTTCGAAGGCCAGCTCGAGAAACATCAGGGCCACCTGGTACGCGCCGCTGTCGAACTCGCCAAAGAATGGCGCACCGACCGCTCCCTGAGCCGCCTCGAAGCCATGCTCGCGGTGGCCAACAAAGACGCTTCGCTGATCATCACCGGCAACGGTGACGTGGTTGAACCCGAAGATGGCCTGATCGCCATGGGTTCCGGCGGCGCCTACGCGCAAGCCGCCGCCAGCGCGCTGCTGAAAAAGACCGACCTGTCGGCCCGTGAAATCGTCGAAACCGCCCTCGGCATCGCCGGCGACATCTGTGTATTCACCAACCACACTCAGACCATTGAGGAGCAGGATCTCGCTGAATAAGCCTGACGCGGCCCTGTGCCACGGCTTGTTTCTGCTTGAGGACCGTCAATTATTATGTCCATGACTCCCCGCGAAATCGTCCACGAACTCAACCGCCACATCATCGGCCAGGACGATGCCAAGCGCGCCGTCGCGATTGCCCTGCGCAACCGCTGGCGCCGCATGCAGCTGCCTGAAGAGCTGCGTGTTGAAGTGACCCCGAAGAACATCCTGATGATCGGCCCGACCGGCGTCGGTAAAACCGAGATCGCCCGTCGTCTGGCGAAACTGGCCAACGCGCCGTTCATCAAGGTCGAAGCGACCAAGTTCACCGAAGTCGGCTACGTTGGCCGTGACGTCGAATCGATCATCCGTGATCTGGCCGACGCCGCGATCAAGATGCTCCGCGAGCAGGAAATGACCCGCGTGCGCCATCGCGCCGAAGACGCTGCCGAGGATCGTATCCTCGACGCACTGCTGCCGCCGGCACGCATGGGCTTCAGCAATGAAGAAACCCCAAGCAGCGATTCCAACACCCGTCAGCTGTTCCGCAAGCGTCTGCGCGAAGGTCAGTTGGATGACAAGGAAATCGAAATCGAAGTCGCCGAAGTGGCCGGCATCGAGATCGCCACGCCGCCAGGCATGGAAGAGATGACCAACCAGTTGCAGTCCTTGTTTGCCAACATGGGCAAGGGCAAAAAGAAAGCGCGCAAGCTCAAGGTCAAAGAAGCGCTGAAGCTGGTGCGCGACGAAGAAGCCGGGCGTCTGGTCAATGAAGAAGAACTGAAGGCCAAAGCGCTGGAAGCGGTTGAACAGCACGGTATCGTGTTCATCGACGAGATCGACAAAGTCGCCAAGCGTGGCAACGTTGGCGGCGCCGATGTGTCCCGTGAAGGCGTACAGCGCGACCTGCTGCCGCTGATCGAAGGCTGCACCGTCAACACCAAACTGGGCATGGTCAAAACCGACCACATCCTGTTCATCGCTTCCGGTGCTTTCCACCTGAGCAAGCCGAGCGATCTGGTGCCTGAGCTGCAAGGTCGTCTGCCGATCCGCGTCGAACTCAAGGCCCTGAGCCCGTCGGACTTCGAACGTATCCTCAGCGAACCGCATGCCTCGCTCACCGAGCAATATTGCGCACTGCTGAAAACCGAAGGCCTGAACATTCAGTTCGAGCCCGAAGGCATCAAGCGTCTGGCGGAGATCGCCTGGCAGGTCAACGAGAAGACCGAGAACATCGGTGCCCGTCGTCTGCACACACTGCTTGAGCGTCTGCTTGAAGAGGTGTCGTTCAGCGCCGGCGATCTGGCCAGCACCCACGATGAGAAGCCGATTCTGATCGACGCCGAATACGTCAACAGCCACCTCGGCGAATTGGCGCAGAACGAAGACCTGTCCCGTTATATCCTGTAGGTCACCGTCCCTGTAGGAGCTGCCGAAGGCTGCGATCTTTTGATCTTTGATTTTTAAAAGACAAGATCAAAAGATCGCAGCCTTCGGCAGCTCCTACAGGGTGTTCCTCTAGTCGGATGACCTGCAATGACTACTATCCCTACCGACATCAAACTGCACAAAGCCTCGAAAACCCTGACGCTCACCTACGCGTCCGGCGAGGAATACACCCTGCCCGCCGAATTCCTGCGCGTGCATTCCCCCTCCGCCGAGGTCCAGGGCCACGGCAAACCGATCCTGCAATTCGGCAAGCTCAACGTCGGCCTGAGCAAACTGGAACCGGCCGGTCACTACGCACTGAAACTGACCTTCGACGACGGTCACGACAGCGGCTTGTTCACCTGGGATTATCTCTACGAGCTGGGGCGACGTCATGACGCACTCTGGGCCGATTATCTGGCCGAGCTCAAAGCGGCGGGCAAGACCCGCGATCCGAACGAGTCAGTCGTCAAACTGATGCTCTAGCTCGTGCCTTGCGCTCATTAGAGGGCATTTTCTAAATTCATCTGTTTGAATGCTCTGCTGTGTGGCCGAGGATCGGCCCGCTTGCGAAAAAAATTAAACTCGGGTAACCAATGGAGCTGGCAAGTTCCCTGCAGTGCTCTACGACTGTAAAGCAGCTATGCAGAATTAACGGTCACCCGAGCAGTAGTACCTGGCATTGGCTGTGGAACTGCACAGCAGAAAACCGGGTACTCGTCTCAGGACAATGGAGCGTCGTAGATGAGTAACAAGAATAACGATGACCTGAAGTACCAAGCCTCGGAAAACACCCTGGGGCTTAATCCCGTCGTTGGGCTACGCGGAAAGGATCTGCTGGCCTCTGCTCGTATGGTGCTGAAACAGGCCATCAGACAACCGATCCATAGCGTCAGGCACGTTACCCATTTCGGCCTCGAACTGAAGAACGTGCTGTTTGGTAAATCCGAACTGCAACCGGCTGGCGATGACCGTCGCTTCGCCGATCCTGCGTGGAGCCAGAACCCGCTCTACAAACGTTATCTGCAAACTTACCTGGCGTGGCGCAAGGAACTCCATGCCTGGATCGATGACAGCAGCCTGTCACCCAAAGACATCGCCCGCGGCCACTTCGTCATCAATCTGATGACCGAAGCCATGGCCCCGACCAACACCGCGGCCAACCCGGCCGCCGTCAAACGCTTCTTCGAAACCGGTGGCAAGAGCCTGCTCGATGGCCTCTCGCATCTGGCCAAGGATCTGGTCCACAACGGCGGCATGCCGAGCCAGGTCAACATGGGCGCGTTCGAGGTCGGCAAGAGCCTCGGCGTCACCGAAGGCGCGGTGGTGTTTCGCAACGACGTGCTGGAGCTGATCCAGTACAAGCCGATCACCGAGCAGGTCCACGAGCGTCCACTGCTGGTGGTGCCGCCACAGATCAACAAGTTCTACGTATTCGATTTGAGCCCGGACAAGAGTCTGGCGCGCTTCTGCCTGCGCAATAACGTGCAGACGTTTATCGTCAGCTGGCGCAACCCGACCAAGGCGCAGCGCGAGTGGGGCCTCTCGACGTATATCGATGCGCTGAAAGAAGCGGTCGACGTGGTCACCGCGATCACCGGCAGCAAAGACGTAAACATGCTCGGCGCCTGCTCCGGCGGCATCACCTGCACCGCCCTGCTCGGCCACTACGCGGCGATCGGCGAGAAGAAGGTCAATGCCCTCACGCTGCTGGTCAGCGTGCTCGACACGACACTGGACAGCGACGTCGCCCTGTTCGTCGACGAGCAGACCCTGGAGACCGCCAAGCGCCACTCGTACCAGGCCGGCGTGCTCGAAGGCAAAGACATGGCCAAGGTCTTCGCGTGGATGCGTCCCAACGACCTGATCTGGAACTATTGGGTCAACAACTACCTGCTCGGCAACGAGCCGCCGGTGTTCGACATCCTGTTCTGGAACAACGACACCACACGGTTGCCCGCCGCATTCCATGGCGACCTGATCGAGATGTTCAAAAACAATCCACTGATTCGCCCGAATGCACTGGAAGTGTGCGGCACGCCGATCGACCTCAAGCAGGTCACCGCTGACATCTTCTCGCTGGCCGGCACCAACGACCACATCACACCGTGGAAGTCCTGCTACAAGTCGGCGCAGTTGTTTGGTGGCAAGGTCGAGTTCGTGTTGTCGAGCAGCGGGCATATCCAGAGCATTCTGAACCCGCCAGGCAACCCGAAATCGCGTTACATGACTGGCGAAGAAATGGCGGCCAATGCCGATGAGTGGCAAGAGAACTCGACCAAGCACACCGATTCCTGGTGGCTGTACTGGCAGGCGTGGCAGGCCGAGCGCTCGGGCAACCTGAAAAAGGCCCCGCTGAAACTGGGCAACAAGGCGTATCCGGCGGGTGAAGCATCGCCGGGCACTTACGTTCACGAGCGGTAACTGACACCACCACACCCCGTGTAGGAGCAGCCTTCGGCAGCTCCTACACGGGGTGTGGTGAATTTAAATCCACAGGGCCTGACGCATGCCGCAACCGTTCATATTCCGTACCGTCGATCTGGATGGCCAGACCCTCCGCACGGCGGTACGCCCCGGCAAGCCTCACTTGACGCCCTTGCTGATTTTCAACGGCATCGGCGCCAACCTGGAGCTGGTTTTTCCGTTTGTCGCGGCGCTGGACCCGGATCTGGAAGTGATCGCCTTCGACGTGCCCGGTGTCGGCGGTTCCTCGACGCCGAACCGACCGTATCGCTTTCCCGGGCTGGCCAAGCTGACGGCGCGGATGCTCGATTACCTCGACTACGGTCAGGTCAACGTCATCGGCGTGTCGTGGGGCGGTGCGCTCGCGCAGCAGTTCGCCTACGACTACCCCGAGCGTTGCAAGAAACTGGTGCTGGCGGCGACCGCGGCCGGTGCGGTGATGGTGCCGGGCAAACCGAAAGTGCTGTGGATGATGGCCAGTCCGCGGCGCTACATTCAGCCTTCCCATGTGATCCGCATCGCCCCGCTGATCTACGGCGGCTCGTTCCGTCGTGACCCGACGCTGGCGGCCAGCCACGCCGCGAAAGTGCGTTCGGCGGGCAAGCTCGGTTATTACTGGCAACTGTTCGCAGGCCTCGGCTGGACCAGCATTCACTGGCTGCACAAGATCCACCAGCCGACGCTGGTGCTGGCCGGCGATGACGATCCGCTGATCCCGCTGATCAACATGCGCATGCTCGCCTGGCGCATTCCCAACGCCCAACTGCACATCATCGACGACGGTCATCTGTTCCTGATTACCCGTGCTGAAGCGGTGGCGCCAATCATCATGAAATTCCTCCAGGAGGAACGTCAGCGCGCGGTGATGCACCCGCATCCGACACCGCTGGGCGGTTAACCCCGGCGGCAGGCTTTATGCAGGCCTTTGGCAAAGAGTGCGCGGCAGGACGCCGCGCAGGCAGCAACCCGCAACAGCGTCTATGGTGTTCTGGTTCGGTGAGTTTGTTTTTGGCCTGAAGACGAAGGAGTGTTGAGTCATGCGCGACAAACCAGCGACGGGCGTGCCCAGCCCCGCCGTGTTCATCAACGCACAAAGTGCGATCACCGGCCTGCGTGGCCGGGACCTGATCTCGACCTTGCGCAGCGTCGCCGCCCATGGCCTGCGCAATCCGATTCACAGTGCGAAGCACGCGTTGAAACTCGGCGGTCAATTGGGCCGCGTGCTGCTCGGCGAAACCCTGCACCCGACCAATCCGAACGACAGCCGCTTCGCCGATCCGGCGTGGAGCCTCAACCCGTTTTACCGGCGCAGCCTGCAGGCCTATCTGGCCTGGCAAAAACAGGTCAAAAGCTGGATCGATGAAAGCAACATGAGCCCGGACGATCGCGCTCGTGCGCACTTCGCCTTCACCCTGCTCAACGACGCCGTGGCGCCGTCGAACACCTTGCTCAATCCGCTGGCGGTCAAGGAGCTTTTCAACTCCGGCGGGCACAGTCTGGTGCGCGGCCTCAGTCACCTGTTCGATGACTTGCTGCACAACGACGGCCTGCCACGTCAGGTGACCAAACAAGCCTTTGAGGTCGGCAAGACCGTCGCCACCACCACCGGCTCGGTGGTGTTTCGCAACGAAATGCTGGAGCTGATCCAGTACAAACCGATGAGCGAAAAGCAGTACGCCAAGCCGCTGCTGGTGGTGCCGCCGCAAATCAACAAGTACTACATTTTCGACCTGAGCCCACACAACAGCTTCGTCCAGTACGCACTGAAGAATGGCCTGCAAACGTTCATGATCAGTTGGCGCAATCCGGATGTACGTCATCGCGAATGGGGCCTGTCGACCTACGTCGAAGCGGTGGAAGAAGCGATGAACATCTGTCGGGCGATCACCGGCGCCCGCGAGGTCAACCTGATGGGCGCCTGCGCCGGCGGGCTGACCATCGCCGCCCTGCAAGGCCATTTGCAGGCCAAGCGGCAACTGCGACGGGTCTCCAGCGCGACCTATCTGGTCAGTTTGCTCGACAGTGAAATCGAAACCTCAGCCACGCTGTTTGCCGATGAACAAACCCTCGAAGCCGCCAAGCGCCGCTCCTACCAGAAAGGCGTACTCGACGGTCGCGACATGGCCAAGGTCTTCGCCTGGATGCGCCCCAACGATTTGATCTGGAGCTACTTCGTCAACAACTACCTGTTGGGCAAAGAACCGCCGGCCTTCGACATCCTCTACTGGAACAACGACAACACGCGCTTGCCCGCCGCGTTCCACGGTGACTTGCTGGACTTCTTCAAGCACAACCCGTTGACCCATCCGGGCGGTCTCGAGGTGTGCGGCACACCGATCGATTTGCAGAAAGTCACCGTCGACAGCTTCAGCGTAGCTGGCATGAACGACCACATCACCCCGTGGGACGCGGTGTATCGCTCGACCCTGTTGCTCGGCGGCGAGCGACGTTTCGTGCTGTCCAACAGCGGTCATGTGCAGAGCATCCTCAACCCGCCGAGCAACCCGAAAGCCGCCTATGTCGAGAACGCCAAGATGAGCAGCGACCCGCGCGCCTGGTACTACGACGGCAAGCACGTCGACGGCAGTTGGTGGCCGCAGTGGCTGGAATGGATTCAACAGCGCTCCGGGGCGCAGCACGAAACCTCGTTCACCCTTGGCAACCCGAACTATCCACCGATGGAGGCCGCGCCCGGTACTTACGTGCGTGTGCGCTGACGCTTAACCGAACTTTTCTAAGAAGACTGGATGAAAACCCGCGACCGGATTCTCGAATGTGCTTTGCAACTGTTCAACGAAAAGGGCGAGCCGAATGTCTCCACCATGGAGGTGGCCAATGAAATGGGGATCAGCCCGGGCAACCTCTACTACCACTTCCACGGCAAGGAACCGCTGATTCTCGGGTTGTTCGAACGCTTCCAGAATGAACTGGCGCCACTGCTCGATCCACCGGCGGATGTGGAGCTGGCGCCGGAGGATTACTGGCTGTTTTTGCATTTGATTGTCGAGCGGCTGGCGCAATATCGGTTTTTGTTTCAGGACCTGTCGAACTTGGCCGGACGCTTGCCGAAGCTGGCCAAGGGCATTCGTCATCTGCTCAATGCGTTGAAGCGCACGCTGGCGTCGTTGTTGGCGCGATTGAAGGCGGCGGGGCAACTGGTCAGTGATACGCAGGCGTTGGGGCAACTGGTGGAGCAGATCACCATGACGTTGCTGTTTTCGCTGGATTATCAGCGGATTCTGGATCGTGAGGGGGAAGTGAGGCTGGTGGTTTATCAGATCATGATGCTGGTGGCGCCGCATTTGCTGCCGCCGGTTAAGGTCGCCACGGAGCGGATGGCTCTTCAGTATCTTGAAGACCATGACTAAATCAAAAGCCCCTCACCCTAGCCCTCCCGAAACGTCGGACCGCCCGTAGGGAGAGGGGACTGATTGGGGGATGCTGATGAGCTACACCGACCTGAAAGGGTTTTGTTGAATCCATAATCGACTCGATCGTTCAGGTCGACGTACGACGCAAGACACCTCGGTCGGTCCCCTCTCCCTCTGGGAGAGGGCTAGGGTGAGGGGCTGTTGGAATTCAGATACAAAAACGCCCGACCTTCACAGGCCGGGCGTTTTCTTTTGCCCTGAAGAATCAGGACTGACTGGTTGGCGTCGACGGCGTCGATGCAGCAGTCGGGGTGGCCGCCGGAGTCGGTGCTGCGGCGGAGTTCGACGCACTTACCGGAGCTGCCGGAGTGGCCGGTTTGGCTGCAGCAGGTGCGGCCGGTTTCGGCGCGGCGGCTTTCGCTGCGGCCGGTTTTTTCACGGCAGGCTTCTTCGCCGCAGCGGGTTTGGCCGCAGGCTTGGCAGCCGGTTTGGCGGCAGCGGTTTTCGCGGCTGGCTTGGCGGCTGGTTTCGCTGCCGTTTTGGCCGCAGGTTTTGCTGCCGGTTTGGCGGCGGCTTTGGCAGCAACCGGTTTGGCTGCAGCTTTAGCAGCTGGCTTGGCCGCTGCGGTTTTTGCTGCAGGCTTGGCCGCTGCTTTAGCTGCGGGTTTAGCCGCTGCTTTTGCCAGTGGCTTGGCAGCGGATTTTGCCGCTGGTTTGGCCGCCGCAGTTTTCGCTGCCGGTTTTGCCGCAGCGGTTTTCGCCGCCACAGGTTGAGCCTTCAGACCGGTGAGTTTTTCGATCTGTTTGGTCAGTGTGTCGACCTTGCTGTTAAGTGCCTTGACCTCATTGCGGCTCGGTACACCCAGGCGCGAAATCGCGCTGTTCAGGCGCTTGTCGAAAGCCCCTTCCAGCTCGTCCCACTTGCCCAGTGCGCGATCTTTCACGCCGCTGATGCGCGACTTGGCCGAAGAAGCAGAGTCCTTGGCGGCATCGACTTTTTTGCCGACTGCGGACTTGGTGAGCTTCTCGGCTTTCTCGCCGTCTTTGACCAATGTATCGAAGAGCTTGCTGCCGTCAGTGTCGATCTTCGAGTACACGCCTAAACCAGCCAGCCAGATTTTGCGGGAGTAGTCTTCGACTTTCCCGATCCACGAGCTGCCTTCTTTATCGGTGTTCTTTTTACCAGCCATCCCGTTCTCCTTAAGATTTACGCGCGACGCGTTCGAGCAATGCCGTCAGCTCATCGAGCTTAGCAGAGAGTGTCTCAACGTCATGTTTAGACGGAATGCCGATACGATTCAAGGCGCTTGCTACACGGGAGTCGAACGCCTTCTCGACCTTGTCGAGCTGAACTTCGACACGACCTTTGAAAGAACTCACTTCGCTCTTGGCTTCATCGATCTCGGCGTTGGCCGCTTCGAGTTTTTCGGTGACGGCTTTTTTGCCTTTCTTTTCAACAGTTTGACCAGCCTTGATCAACTCTTGAAAGTAGTCACTGCCCTCTTGGCCGACCTTGGCGTAGGCACCCAGGCCTGCCAGCCAGATCTTGCGGGCATAGGATTTGACGTCGCTCAGAGCAGAAGTCGAAACGTCGATTTTTTTCTTCAAAATAACTTTGGCCATGGTGCACCTCACGCGCAGAAGGTTTGAGGAACTGCCCGGGAAAGTGTCGGGCTCAGGCACAAAGTAGGCAGAAAAATTAGAAACGGCACCCTAACAACTGACATGAATCGGTGGTGCCTAAATGAAAAGATCGCAGCCTTCGGCAGCTCCTACAGGGGAATGTGTACGTCTGTAGGAGCTGCCGAAGGCTGCGATCTTTTGATGTTCAAACCAAAGCTTTGTCGAGGGCTTTTTCGATTTCGGCTTTGATCATGCCGCTCATGGCCGACATCATCAGGCCCAGCTCAACGTCGACCTTGATCGAATCGTCCGCCACATGCACCGCGCCTTTCACGCCCGAGCGCTTGAGGTTCAGGGTGTCGCCGGACCATTGCGGCTCCAGGCCATATTGCTCGGAGAGTTTTTGCGCCAGCTTGTCGGCCTTCTCGCGGGCGGCTTCCTTACCCAGATTGTGGGCACGCTCAACAGTGATTTTGGCCATTGATTGACTCCTGTTTTTTGAATGGGGCGAAAAAGATGTGTCGGTAAATCTTGACCGCCGCTGCGGCAAATCGTCCCGAGGGTTGCCCATCTTACCTTTAGCCATTCCAAGACAAAGCATGGCTTGGGGATTAGAATGTCGCGCATTCTCTTTTGGTGACAGCGATATGACTGATCAGCGCAAAGGCAGCGATGCCGAACCCACCACTCACTTCGGCTTCAAAAACGTTCCGGAAAGCCAGAAAGCGGAAAAAGTCGCTGAGGTTTTCCACTCGGTAGCCGCCAAGTACGACCTGATGAACGACCTTCTGTCGGGCGGCATGCACCGTCTGTGGAAGCGTTTCGCGATCGAACTGTCGGGCGTGCGCAGCGGTAACCGCGTGCTGGACATCGCCGGCGGTACCGGTGACCTGACCAAAAAGTTCTCGCACCTGGTCGGCCCGACCGGTCAAGTGGTGTTGGCCGATATCAACGAATCGATGCTCAAGGTCGGTCGTGACCGCCTGCTCGATCTGGGTGTCGCCGGCAACGTCGAATTCGTTCAGGCGGACGCGGAAAAACTGCCGTTCCCGGACAATCATTTCGACTGTGTGACCATCGCCTTCGGCCTGCGCAACGTGACGCACAAAGAAGACGCCCTGCGCTCGATGCTGCGCGTACTCAAGCCGGGCGGTCGTCTGCTGGTGCTGGAGTTCTCCAAGCCGACCAATGCGCTGATGTCGAAAGCCTACGACGCCTATTCGTTCGCCTTCATGCCACTGATGGGCAAGCTGATCACCAACGACTCGGAAAGCTATCGCTACCTGGCCGAATCGATCCGCATGCACCCGAATCAGGAAACCCTGAAGTCGATGATGGTCGACGCCGGTTTCGACCGCGTGACCTATCACAACATGACCGCAGGCATCGTCGCCCTGCACCGCGGCATCAAGCCCTGATGTTGCTCACCGGGCTGCTCGCCAGCGTTGAACTCGGCCTCAACCGGGTGCTGCGTCTCGACAGCACGGCGCTGCCGCGGCTGGCGCATTTGACCGGCAAGGTGATTGCCGTCGACTGCCGCAGCCCGGCGCTGCAACTGTTCATTCTGCCGAGCGACGAAGGTTTGATGCTGGCCTCGCACTGGGAAACCGGTGTCGACTGCACCCTGCGCGCGCCGGCCTCCAGCCTGATCAAACTGGCCGTGAGCAAAGACAAGACCGCGGTGTTGCACGCCCCGGAAGTCGAGCTCGATGGCGACAGCGGCGTGCTGCTGGAGCTGGCCGGTGTCCTGCAAGACCTTGAGCTGGACTGGGAGTACGAACTCTCGCGCTGGCTCGGCCCGGTCGCCACGCAACTGGTCGGTGGCCATCTGCGCAGCCGCGCGCGCTGGTATCAACAAGGATTTGCCAGCCTCAACCAGAACCTCGCCGAATACCTCGCCGAAGAATCGCGCACCCTAGTCGGGCAGCGCGAAGCCGAAGCGCGGTTCAGCGAACTGGACCGGATCAAACTTGATCTGGAACGTCTCGAGGCGCGTTTCGAGCGCCTTTCCCGATCCCTCGACCCAAGCGATAACGCATGAAGCTGCTCGCCGTCCGCCGTCTGTTGCGCATCCAGTCTGTCGTGATCCGCTACCGCCTCGATGACCTGCTGTTCGATCTGCCGCTGCCCTGGTTCCTCCTGGCGCTGCGCTATGTGCTGCCGTGGCGCTGGTTCCCGCGCAAGCCGCTGGACCTGAGCCGTGGCGCGCGTCTGCGTCTGGCGTTGCAGGATCTGGGGCCGATTTTCATCAAGTTCGGGCAGATTCTCTCGACCCGCCGCGACCTGCTGCCGGAAGACATCGCCGATGAGCTGATGCTGTTGCAGGACCGTGTGCCGCCGTTTGACTCGCAACTGTCGATCAAGCTGATCGAAGAACAACTGGGCAAGAAAATCAGCGACGTGTTCAGCCGTTTCGACGTCGAGCCGCTGGCCTCAGCCTCGGTTGCGCAGGTGCATGCCGCGCAGCTGAAAACCGGCGAAGAAGTCGTGGTCAAGGTGATCCGCCCGGGCCTGAAGCCGATCATCGCGCAAGATCTGGCGTGGCTGTTCATCCTCGCCCGCGCCGCCGAAAAACTCTCGGCCGACGCGCGTCTGCTGCACCCGGTCGACGTGGTCCAGGACTACGAAAAAACCATCTACGACGAACTCGACCTGCTGCGCGAGGCGGCCAACGCCAGCCAGTTGAAGCGCAACTTCGAAGGTTCGCCGCTGCTCTATGTACCGCAAGTGTATTGGGACTGGTGCCGGCCGAAAGTGCTGGTGATGGAGCGCATCTACGGCATTCAGGTCACCGATCTGGCGACCCTCGCCGATCAGCGCACCGACATGAAAATGCTCGCCGAACGCGGTGTGGAGATTTTCTTCACCCAAGTGTTCCGCGACAGTTTCTTCCACGCCGACATGCACCCGGGCAACATCTTCGTCAGCACCGTCAACCCGTGGAGCCCGCAGTACATCGCGATCGACTGCGGCATCGTCGGCAGCCTGACCCCGGAAGATCAGGATTATCTGGCGCGCAACCTGTTCGCCTTCTTCAAGCGTGACTACCGTCGTGTGGCGCAACTGCACATCGACTCGGGCTGGGTGCCGGCGGAAACCAAACTCAACGAATTCGAAGCGGCGATCCGCACCGTGTGCGAACCGATCTTCGAAAAACCGTTAAAAGATATTTCATTTGGCCAAGTGCTGATGCGCCTGTTCCAGACTGCACGGCGCTTCAACATGGAAGTGCAACCGCAACTGGTGCTGCTGCAAAAGACCCTGCTGAACATCGAAGGCCTCGGCCGTCAGTTGTATCCGGATCTGGATCTGTGGAACACCGCGCAGCCATTCCTCGAACGCTGGATGCGCGAGCGCGTCAGCCCCAAAGCCTTGCTGGGCAACGTGCAGAGCCAGTTCGAACAACTGCCGCATCTGGCCAACATGGCCCGCGACCTGCTCGAACGCATGTCGCAACCGCACGCCTACGATCCACCGCCGCCATGGCATAAACGCAAGGACGACTGGTTCCTGCGCTTGCTCGGTTGCGCGCATCTGGCCGGCGGGGTGATCCTCGCTATCGGTGGCCCGCTTAACGAGTTGGGGCATTGGCCTGCGGGAATCATGGTGGCAGTCGGCTTGTATCTGGTCGTTCGCCGATAGCCAGTTTCGTGATCGGCTGGCACACTGTTTCAATGCCTGAACCCGACTATTGAAGTGTGGGGTTCGCTGTCGGAGTCGAAGATGAAAAACTGGCTGGACGAGATCAAGTGGGACGCTGATGGCCTGGTGCCGGCGATTGCCCAGGATCACAAGACCGGACGCGTGCTGATGATGGCCTGGATGAACCGCGAAGCGCTGGAACTGACCGCCGCGGAAAACCGTGCAATCTACTGGTCACGTTCCCGTGGCAAGCTGTGGCGCAAGGGCGAGGAGTCAGGGCATGTGCAGACGCTGCATGAGATGCGTCTGGACTGTGACGCCGACGTGATCATCCTGATGGTTGAACAGATCGGCGACATCGCTTGCCATACCGGCCGTCAAAGCTGCTTTTACCGTGTCTTCGAGAACGGCGACTGGAAAACCGTCGACCCGGTCCTGAAAGACCCGCACGCTATCTATTCCGCAGGACACAAACATGAGTGACACCCTGACCCGCCTGGCCGAAGTGCTCGAAGAGCGCAAAGGCGCAGCCGCCGACAGCTCCTATGTGGCCAGTCTGTATCACAAGGGTTTGAACAAGATTCTGGAGAAAGTCGGCGAAGAGTCGGTCGAAACCATTATTGCCGCCAAGGACGCCGCGATCAGTGGCGACTGCAGCGACGTGATCTACGAGACCGCCGACCTGTGGTTCCACAGCATGGTCATGCTCGCCCAACTGGGGCAGCATCCGCAGGCCGTGCTGGATGAACTGGACCGTCGCTTCGGCCTGTCCGGACACGTCGAGAAAGCCTCGCGTCCGTCCGCCTGAACAACTTTTAGAGAGGAACAGCAACATGGGCATTTTTGACTGGAAACACTGGATCGTCATTCTGGTTGTCGTGGTGCTGGTGTTCGGCACCAAGAAACTGAAAAACCTCGGCACCGACGTTGGCGAGTCGATCAAGGGCTTCCGCAAAGCCATGAACGACGATGAAAAACCGGCTGCCGATCCAACCGTGACACCTGCGCAGCCAGTGCCACCGGTGCAGCCGCAAGCCACCGCTCAGGCCAACCCGCCGCACACCATCGACGTGCAGGCGCAGAAAGTCGAAGAGCCGATCCGCAAAGACGTGTGAGCACTGACTAATGTTTGGTATCAGCTTCTCTGAACTGCTGCTCGTCGGCCTCGTCGCCCTGCTGGTGCTGGGCCCCGAGCGTCTGCCGGGCGCTGCACGCACCGCCGGCCTGTGGGTCGGTCGGCTGAAGCGCAGCTTCAACGCGATCAAACAGGAAGTTGAACGTGAAATCGGTGCCGACGAGATTCGTCGGCAACTGCACAACGAGCACATTCTGTCGCTGGAGCAGGAGGCGCGGAAGATTTTCTCGCCGGTTCAGCAGGAGCCGACGCCGGTTGAGCATGTGGGTCAGCAGACGATTCATGCGCCGACTGCACCCGTCGCGCCTGCTCCGACACCTGCACCTGCTGCCGTTGTAGCGCCGGCAGAACCAGCGCCTGCACAAACCTCGGTTGAACACGTAGCCCCAACCGCCGCGCCGATTACACCCGCGCCTCACGACCCAACATTGCCGCCGCGAGCCCTATGAGCGATCTCCCCGAAAACGACCAGCACATGCCGCTGGTTTCGCACCTCACCGAGTTGCGCACCCGCCTGCTGCGTTGTGTGGCGGCGATCTTCATCATCTTCGCCGGGCTGTTTGCGTTCACCCAGCAGATCTACACCTTCGTCTCGACGCCGCTGCGCCAATACCTGCCGGTCGGCGCGACGATGATCGCCACCGATGTGTCGTCGCCGTTCCTGACGCCGCTGAAGCTGACGATGATGGTCTCGCTGTTTCTCGCGATCCCGGTGATCCTGCATCAGATCTGGGGCTTTATCGCGCCGGGCCTGTACAAGCATGAAAAGCGCAT
The DNA here is from genome assembly GCF_900187605.1 of Pseudomonas sp. Irchel 3H7. GTDB lineage: Bacteria > Pseudomonadota > Gammaproteobacteria > Pseudomonadales > Pseudomonadaceae > Aquipseudomonas. The sequence goes on along the minus strand of NZ_FYEA01000009.1, from coordinate 6,501 downwards.
CGCGGTGCCGCTGCTGGTTTCCAGCATCTTGCTGTTCTATACCGGCATGGCGTTCGCCTATTACTTCGTGTTCCCGCTGATCTTCAAATTCTTCGCTGCGGCCACCCCGGCCGGCGTGGAAATGATGACCGACATCGCCAGTTACCTCGATTTCGTCATGACGCTGTTCTTCGCCTTCGGCGTGGCGTTCGAGATTCCGGTGGCCGTGGTGCTGCTGGTGTGGATCGGTGTAGTCGACGTCGCCTACCTGAAGAAAATCCGCCCGTACGTGATCATCGGCTGCTTCGTGGTCGGCATGATCCTGACGCCGCCGGACATCTTCTCGCAGACCCTGCTGGCCGTGCCGATGTGGATGCTGTTCGAAATCGGCATCCTGTTCGGTGGTTTGATCAGCAAGCGCGAACGCCCGGACGAGAATCCGGCCGACGACCACAACGACCAGCCACCAGCGACCCAGGCATGAACCTGCTGTTGCTCGAAGAGGCCGATTTCATTGCGGCCGACCGCGTGGTGCTGCGTGATCGCCGCTTGACGCACATGCAGGAAGTTCATCGCTCGGAAGTCGGTGACAGCCTGCGTGTTGGCCGGATCAACGGGCTGATGGGTTCGGCCGAGTTGCTGCGCCTCGAAGCGGGTGAAGCCGAGTTGCGCGTCAGCCTCGATCAGCCACCGCCGGCCAAGCTGCCGCTGACGCTGGTGCTGGCCCTGCCGCGCCCGAAGATGCTCCGCCGGGTGTTTCAAACCGTGGCGACCATGGGCGTGTCCAAGGTGATTCTGGTCAACAGCTATCGGGTCGAGAAGAGTTTCTGGCAGACGCCGTTTCTTGAGCCTGAGGCGATTCGCGAAAATCTGATCCTTGGCCTCGAACAGGCGCGCGACACCGTGCTGCCGGAGATCATCATCGAGAAGCGCTTCAAGCCTTTCGTTGAAGATCGGTTGCCGGCGATTACCGACGGCACCCTCGGTCTGGTCGGTCATCCCGGCAACTTCCCACCGTGCCCGCGCGCGCTCAAAGAACCGGTGACGCTGGCCATCGGCCCTGAAGGCGGCTGGATTCCTTACGAAATCGATCTGCTGGCCAAATCGGGCCTGCAACCGGTGCAACTCGGCGAGCGCATCCTGCGCGTCGAAACCGCCGTCACCGCCCTGCTCGCCCGTCTCTTCTAACCAAACACAGCTCCCCCGTAGGAGCTGCCGCAGGCTGCGATCTTTTGATGTTGTTTTTAGAAGCGAGATCAAAAGATCGCAGCCTACGGCAGCTCCTACATTGATACCGTGCGGGTCCGGTGGATAAATGGCGTTACAGATTGCCATCATTCGGCCGATACCTTCTCCATAAGTCCAATTAGTGGTCCGAAGGGAGTGGTCGCATGTACCGTTGGTTAGCCGAGAGTCTTGGAAACGTCAGCGTCAAACGCAAGCTGGGCATCGGTTTCGGCCTGGTGCTGTTGCTGACACTGTTGATCACCTTCACCGGCTGGACCGGCATGAGCGGCATTATCAGCCGCGGTGACAAACTCGGCTTTATCTCCAGCCTCAATGAGCTGACCAAGGACCTGCGCCTGGCGCGTCTGGACTACGAAGCACGCCGTGGCGAACAAGGGCCGGGCGCGGTCACCGATCTGCTCAACAAACTCGACAGCGGCCTGCAAACCGCACGCAGCCTGATTGAACAGCCGTCCGACGCGGCGATGGTCGATCAACAACTGGCCGCCGTCGCCGAGTACAAACGCGCCTTTGCCGACATGACCCAAGCCACGGTGCAGCGCGAAGATGCCCGTAGCAAGCTTGGCGCGAGTGCCGACAACGCCGTGGCCAAGGTCGCGGAAGTGGAAAAATCCATGCTGGCGGGTGACAGCGTCGCGCAATTCAACAGCGTGATCGAGCTGAGCAAACTGCTACAGCAAGCACGCTACCAAGTGCGCGGTTACACCTACAGCGGCAAGGCCGAAGCCGAACAACCAGCGCTGGATGCCATCGACAATGCGCTGAAGAATCTCGACAGCCTGCCGGCCAAACTGCCGGAACAGCACATCGCCAACCTGCAACAGGCCACCGATTCGATCAAAGCCTATCGCGCCGCGGTAGCTCAGTTCCGCGACTCGCAGGTCAACAACGCCAAGGCCGCCGCGCGCATGTCGACTCAGGGCGACATCCTCATCGACGTCAGCAAGAAACTCACTGAATCGCAAACCGTGGTGCGCGATACCGATGCCGCGCACGCCAAAAACATGCTGATCATCGCCACCCTGCTCGCCGTGGCCTTCGGCCTGCTGGCCGCCTGGGCGATCACCCGCCAGATCATCATCCCGCTGAACCAGACCCTGAAAGTTGCCGAGCGCGTGGCCGCTGGCGACCTGACCCACAACCTGGTGTCCCTGCGCCGTGACGAACTCGGCCAACTGCAACGCTCGATGCAGAGCATGACCCAAGGCCTGCGTGAACTGGTCGGCGGAATCAGCGATGGCGTCACTCAAATTGCCAGCGCCGCCGAAGAACTTTCGGCCGTGACCGAGCAGACCAGCGCCGGGGTCAACAATCAGAAAATCGAGACCGATCAGGTCGCCACCGCCATGAACGAAATGGCCGCCACCGTGCAGGAAGTCGCGCGCAACGCCGAGGAAGCGTCTGAAGCTGCCGTGGCTGCCGACCAACAAGCCCGCGAAGGCGACAAGGTCGTCGGCGAAGCGATCGCGCAGATCGAGCGTCTGGCGGTTGAGGTTGGTCATTCCACCGAAGCCATGGGCGAACTCAAGCGCGAAAGCGACAAGATCGGCAGCGTCCTCGACGTGATCAAGTCGGTGGCCCAGCAAACCAACCTCTTGGCCCTCAATGCGGCCATCGAGGCGGCGCGTGCCGGTGAAGCCGGGCGTGGGTTTGCCGTGGTGGCCGATGAAGTGCGCAGCCTCGCGCAGCGCACGCAGAAGTCCACCGAAGAAATCGAAGAGCTGATCGTCGGCCTGCAGAACGGCACCCAACAAGTGGCAACGATCATGGACAACAGCCGTACCCTGACCGACAGCAGCGTTGAGCTGACCCGTCGCGCGGGCGGGTCGCTGGAAAGCATCACCCGCACGGTTTCGGCGATTCAGGCGATGAACCAGCAGATTGCCGCAGCGGCCGAGCAGCAGAGCGCGGTGGCGGAAGAGATCAACCGTAGCGTGCTGAATGTGCGGGATGTGTCGGATCAGACGTCGGCGGCGAGTGAAGAGACCGCGGCGTCCAGCGTTGAGCTGGCGCGCCTGGGTACTCACTTGCAGATGCTGGTGGGGCGCTTCAAGGTTTGAGGTGATTCATCCACCTCGGTTCGCTCTGAACCGAGGTGATGCTATCGCTGGCAAGCCAGCTCCCACAGTGAATGGGTTGAACACAAACTTTGTGATCGACTACAAACCCTGTGGGAGCTGGCTTGCCAGCGATGGCGGCCGAGAGAACGCCGCAGTTACAGAACCTGACGCAGGAAGGCCTGCGCACGCAGATCCTTCGGTGTATCAAAGAATTCGGCAGGCGCGGCATCTTCCAACAGCTTGCCGTGATCGAAGAACAACACCCGATCCGCCACTTCCCGGGCAAAGCCCATTTCGTGGGTCACGCAAACCATGGTCATGCCTTCCACGGCCAGGTTCTTCATCACGTCCAGCACCTCACCGACCATCTCCGGGTCGAGGGCTGAGGTCGGCTCATCGAACAACATCACCTTCGGCTCCATCGCCAGCGCCCGGGCGATCGCCACGCGCTGTTGCTGACCGCCGGACAGACGTGACGGAAACTCGTTGGCCTTCTGTGCAATCCCGACCTTTTTCAGCAACTCCATGGCCTTGGCTTCGCGCTCTTTCTTGCCGCGCTTGCGCACGACTTTCTGCGCCAGACAGAGGTTTTCCAGCACGGTCATGTGCGGGAACAGGTTGAAATGCTGAAAGACCATGCCGACTTCGCGGCGATAGGCGTTGACGTCGGTTTTCGGGTCGGCCAGTTGCAGGCCGTCGATGCTTACCGAACCGGAATCGAACTCTTCCAGGCCATTGAGGCAACGCAGGAAGGTCGACTTGCCGGAACCCGACGGGCCGATAACTACCAGCACTTCGCCCTTGGCGACTGTGGTGCTGACGTTATCCACCGCACGCACCACTTGCCCACGGGTGTCGAAGACTTTTACCAGATCGCGGACTTCAATCACTTTGCGCGAGCCTCCGCTCAAGCCGGCTGGCGATTTTCGACAGCGGCAGGTTGATCAACAGGTACAGACCGGCGACGCAGAACAGAATCTCGAACGGCGAGAACGAGGTGGTGATGACTTCACGGCCGCTTTTCAGCAGCTCGGTGATGGCAATCACCGACACCAGCGAGGTGTCCTTGACCAGACTGATGAACTGCCCGGCCAGCGGAGGCAGCACGCGTTTGAATGCTTGCGGCAGCACCACGTGACGCATCGATTGACCGGCACTCAGACCGAGCGAACGCGCCGCTTCGTTCTGGCCACGGGCAATCGATTGCACGCCGGAACGGATGATCTCGGCCACGTAGGCGCCAGTGAACAGCGACAGCGCGGCGATCCCGGCGAATTCGCGGGACAGGTTCATCACCGTGCCGATGAAGAAATAGAAAATGAAAATCTGCACCAGCAGCGGCGTACCGCGCACCAGTTCGACGTAAATGGTCGAGAGGTCGCGCAGGGTCGGGTTGCTCGACAGACGGCACAGGCCGGTAACCAGACCAATCAACAGACCGAGTACCCCAGAGACCACTGACAGCCAAAGCGTCGTCCACAGGCCCCACAACAGCGGTCCTGCCGCCCAATGCCGGGTCACGCCCACGACGTCACCTTCGGCCACATCGTCGCCCTGAGCGAATTGCAGGCTGTTCTCGTCGACGGTCAGGTGCTGCTCGCCACCGGCGTCATTACGCAGGGTGACTTGCGCGCTGCTGCCCTTGCGCACCAGTTCGGTGACGGTGGAAATGTCAGTGGCACGCTGGGTTTCTTCGGCCTGATAGGCGAAGTACTGCGGCACACGGTTCCAGCGCCATTCGTAGGACATCAGCGACGTCGCGTAATACAACGCGCCGGCCAGGCCGACCAGCACCAGCACGGTGAGGACGTGCCAGGGCCATTGGGCTTTTTTCTGTTTCATTGCAGGTTCTCGGATGATCGTTCCCACGCTCTGCGTGGGAATGCCGCTCGGGACGCTCTACGTCCCTGCCTGTTCGTGACGCGGAGCGTCACAGGATGCGTTCCCACGCGGACGGTTCGACGCCTCGACGTGGAAACGATCAGCGGATGCGCGTTATTCCATGTCCTTGAGCCACTCGGTGCTCTTGAACCACTTGTCATGGATGCGATCGTAGGTGCCGTCTTCGTGGATCTGGTGCAGGAAGTTGTTGATGAAATTGATGCTGTCGTAATCACCCTTCTTCAGTCCGAAGGCCAAAGGCTCGTAGGTGAACGGCTTGTCGAGGAACACCAGTTTGCCGGCACCAACCTTGGTCACCGCAACGACGTTGTACGGCGCGTCATAGATGAAGGCATCAGCCTTGCCGTTGACCACGTCGAGCACCGCTTCCTGCTCATTGTCGTAGCCGTGGTACTTGGCCTTGGAGATGAGCTTCTTGGCGACCATTTCGCCGGTGGTGCCGAGCTTGGAGGTGATGCGGTAGTCGGCGGTGTTCAGGTCTTTGTACGACTTGATAGTGCCTTCCAGCTCCTTGCGGATCAGCAGGGTCTGGCCGACCACGATGAACGGTTCGCTGAAATTCAGGCGCAGGTTGCGCTCCTGAGTCAAGGTCATGCCGCTGCCGATCATGTCGAACTTGTCGGTCATCAGCGCCGGGATGATGCCGTCGTAACCGGTCGAAACCAGCTCCAGTTTGACGCCCATGGCCTTGGACATGGCTTTGAGGATGTCGACTTCGAAACCGATGATTTCGCCGCGCTTGTTAGTCATTTCGAACGGCATGTAGGTCGGATCCATACCGACTTTCAACGTGCCGCGCTTGACCGCGTCATCGATTGCGCCAGCCTGCGCCGCATTGACTGCAACCAGTGCCGTGACGCCGACCAGCAGCATCGACAGATACTTCTTCATCTTCAAGTCCCCAAAACCATTGCGTGTGCGGCGCGAAAACCAACAGTGACAGGCAAAAAAGCCCGGGTGCGCCAATTCGGGGACGGATGCTAACGCACTCGTTTTTTTGCACAAGGTTTAATGGACGATTTGTTTAACAATCAAGAGCTACCCCCTCACCCCAACCCTCTCCCCCAAGGGGGCGAGGGGGAAAGGGAGCAGATCTTCATGCTGTTCAAATCCGAGCTCGACTGGATATTTCAGGTCGGTGTAACTCGAATATTCAACGCGGTCGGTCCCCTCTCCCTCTGGGAGTGTATGTACCGGAGACATGGTGGACACATGTTCGGAGACATAGTGGACGGTTTTAGATCTTCTTACCTGCCGTAACGGTCTGCAAGTTCAAGTCGATTCGGGCGATACGATGTCTACTCCAGTAGAC
>NZ_FYEA01000028.1 GCF_900187605.1 Pseudomonas sp. Irchel 3H7 | reverse complement strand
AGGAATTGACGGACTCGCAAGGCAACCTTGCCTGGACCGCGCAGTACAAGGCGTGGGGGCAGGTGACGGAGCAGCGCTCGGAGTGGGCGCGGCAGCATGGCGTGATGAACCCGATACGGTTCCAGGGGCAGTATCACGATCATGAGACGGGGCTGCATTACAATCGCTACCGATACTACGATTCTGAGGTAGGGCGTTTCATTTCACAGGACCCGATTGGGCTGGCTGGTGGACTGAACCTTTATCATTACGTACCTAACCCGCTGGAGTGGATTGATCCACTTGGCCTTTCCGCCTCTTCTGATCTACCTCGGATGAAAGGTACGAGTATTCCTCGCGCCGGTAGAACGTTGAACAGCGCCGGATTTTCGAAAACCAAAGACAATGGGGTTAACGAAACCTGGAAGCATGCAGACGGTTCAGAGGTCAGGGTTCACAAGTACGGAAACTTGAATGCCTGCCCTCACAAATCTGGCAACAATGCACACATCCATAAACAGGATCCGTCCAATCATCAACTGGATGATGAGGGTAAAGTTTCCACCGATCCTAATAAAACTCACATTGGCATTCGTAATCCTGCCGATTTACCAGCTGTCCGAGGGAGACCACACGGATCATGAGTTATGAATACAAATTGGTGTTTGACGACAGCTCTACAGCCCAGCATGTCATCGACATTGTTAAAGCTAGTAGTGCTTGTGTTCGCTCGGGCGACGGTGATCTTTATTTGAAGGATCACTCGTTGAATAGCAGTGGGGCTTACGATACTCGTCTCATTTATGGGGATGATGAATCCCTGTGGCTCCAAGTGAATTTCCAATCAGCAGAACTGTACGCCCTACTTAAAAAAGCACTCAATGGAAGAAATTTCAGGTGTCTTGAAGATGGGGACGAGGATGAAGAGGTTGGCTTAAATGAGGCCTTCCGCGTGTAGGTTGACTCTCGGTCAAATTGCAGCCGAATAGCCACTTTTTAATCTCTAAAAATTTATGAAATATATCAGGGGCAGGCCACGTTTTTGAAGGTTGATTAAACGCAACCTGCCTCTGATAAAACTCTCTGCCATTGGTGGTCGAAAGACGCGAAATTGATCGAGGCTGCAGTCAACCCTCGTAGTCGAAGGAATGACAACATGAAAGACGCCATTCGCTTGGGCGACTCCACCACTCACGGTGGCAAAGTCCTCGAAGCCTTTTCCCAGACTGACCTCAACGGCAAGCCCATCGCAGGGGTTGGCCACAAAGTCAGTTGTCCTCTGTGCAAAGGCATTTTTCCAATTGCCGAAGGCAGCAGCACTTACACCGTCGATGGAACGCCCATCGCGCTGGACGGCATGAAAACCGCCTGCGGGGCCGCGCTGATTGCCAGTGGCCCGAAAGGAGCGGTGGTCAGTTGAATCCGCGAGGGTGAGCTCTTCGTTCGCCCTCAGGAATACTGCAAGTAAACAACCTGGCTTCATCCATTAAAGGAATAAACATGAAGAACACCGCTTTGATCCTCGCACTGACCGCCGCTCTCGGCACCGTCAATGTTGCTCACGCAGAAGGACCGGACGCCGCTACGTTGAAAGGGATGTACGACACTGGGCGCAACATGTCCGGTCTGATTAACCATTGCGTTGACAAAGGTTTCCTGAAAGCTGAAAGCGCTACGAACGCCAATAAAATGGTGGCGTTTGTTGCTGGTATTCCAGGGCAGATGGACAAGAGCGACGGCGATAAGAACGAGGCCCATGGTCGCAAGGGTGAAGTATTGGACGATGGTCAATACAAAACCCTGGAGGCCAATCTGCCGCCGAGTCTGACGCTGAAGCAGTGGTGCGAGCAGGCGGATCAAGGCATGCGTCAGGGATTGGAGCGTGTGGGTCTGTAATCTCCTTGGTGATTGATCGTTCCCACGCGCAACAATGGAATGCCTCAAGGGACGCTCCGCGTTCCAGTTCGCGAAGGGACGCGGAGCGTGGGAACGATCAGCGTTGGAGGTTATTTCGCGGAGAACTTCAACACCACGCTGTGGCTGTAAGTCTGCCCCGGATCAAGCCGAGTGCTCGGGAAGTCCGGCTGATTCGGTGAATCCGGATAATGCTGAGTCTCCAGGGTAAACGCGCCCCAGTGCGGATACACCTTGCCACCCTTGCCCTTGACCGTACCGTCGAGGAAGTTGCTGGTATAGAACTGCACACCCGGTTCCGTGGTGAACAACTGCAGCACGCGACCGGACTGCGGGTCACTCACCTCAGTCGCTACTTTGCCGATATCGCCCTTGGTATCCAGCGCCCAGTTGAAATCGAACCCACCCTGTTTCGGCTCGGCAAATTTCAGCTGCGGATGATCCGCTTTGATGTGCGTGCCGATTGCGGTCGGTTTGCTGAAGTCCATCGGCGTGCCGGCCACGGGTGCCAGTTCGCCGGTCGGGATCAGCTTGGCGGTGACCGGGGTGTAATGGCTGGCGTGCAGGGTGGCGACCTGTTTGAGGATGTCGCCATTGCCGGCGCCGGCGAGGTTGAAGTAGCTGTGGTTGGTCAGGTTGAGCACGGTCGGTTTGTCGGTGCTGGCCTTGTAGTCGATGCGCAGTTCGTTGTTGTCGGTGAGGCGATAGGTCACTTCGGTGGTGAGGTTGCCGGGGAAGCCCATTTCGCCGTCAGCCGACAGATAGGTCAGGGTCACGCCGACTGAGTCCTTGTCCTTGGTTTCCTGCGCTTTCCAGACTTTCTTGTCGAAGCCCGATGTGCCGCCGTGCAGCGCGTTGGTCTTGTCGTTCTGCGGCACTTGATAGCGCTTGCCGTCGAGTTCGAACGCGCCTTCGGCGAGGCGATTGCCGAAACGGCCGATGGTCGCGCCGAAATAGGCGGTACCTTTCTGGTAGCCCTGCACATCATCGAAGCCGAGTACGACGTCGTCGAACTTGCCGTGCTTGTCCGCCACTTTCAGCGATTGCAGGGTCGCGCCGTAGGTGATGACGGTGGCTTGCATGCCGTGGCTGTTGCGCAGGATGTATTGCTCGACGGGCGTGCCGTCATTGGTTTTGCCGAAAGCTTTGTGTTCGGCGCTGAGGCCGGCTGCGTTGGCGGAGAGGGTGGCGATCATCAGGGACAGTCCGAGGCCGGAGAGCAGGTGACGGGATTGAAGCATGGTTGACCTTCCTTTTTGTTGTTGTTTTCAAAATGGCGCCGATGCCGTGTAGGAGCTGCCGCAGGCTGCGATCTTTTGATTTTGGTTTTCAAAGGCAAGGTCAAAAGATCGCAGCCTGCGGCAGCTCCTACAGCGTAACTAGTCATGCTATTTGTATTTGCAATCAAGATTTATAGTTGATTAATCGTTTATTTCAACAATAAAGACAGACTAATTGGTTGGGCAGGCATTGCCGAAGGTCGGCTGGTCGTGCGCACCACTGCACTTTTTCGCAATCAGCGGCTCTATCCATGGCCAGGATGCGGTGACTCCCGCCGCACAGGAATGTGCCTGTTCGAGATTTCATGCCGAGAGCTTTTGCCCTGATCGCTACTTTTTTCCGCCGCCCGTGCCTGTTGCTGGCGTGTTTGTCGTTGCTGTTTTTCAGCGGTTGCAGTCATCAGGACGGCAACGGCTTCTTCAATCAGATGCGTGAAGGGAAGCCGCAGGAGTTCCTGCAGACCAGCGTCGACCGCATGGCCACGCTGGCGATGCGCGACAACCTCAGCAGCCTCTATCGCTTGCAAGCCAAGCTGTACCTGCGCAACCCGGACGAGCTGCGCAAGTCAGGCTTTCTCAACATCCATGCCGCTGTGAAGCAGGTGCGGATGGCCGTAGAGCAGCAACAGCCGCTGCCGGTGTTGGGTGGTCGCAAGGATCTGGCGGCGCTCAGCTATGCGATGAGCCCGGAGTTTCTCGGTGACCGCGTCGGCGCGTTCATCTATGCCATCGGCAGCATGCTGGTCACCGCCCATGGCAATCGCACCGAGTTCTATATGACGGACGCGATCAACCCGACGTTCGTTCACAACGCCGCACGCAATATCGAAAAAGCCACGTGGATCTTGTCCCAGCGACAGAACAAGGAAGGTCAGCCGCTGCTGTTTTCCAATGAGATCTCGGAGGAGGGCAGTAACCTGAGCTTCGCCACCGAGTTCGGCAAAATCGTTGCGCGGCTGGACCTGATCACGCAGATGCTTGATGAGCGTTACCGGCGGATCGGCCTTAACTACGCGCAGAGTTTGTTGTTCCTGAATTTCTTGCCGGTGCAGTGAGTTCGGTTGGGGCGGTGATCATCAATGCAGCACAAAACCTGTGGGAGCTGGCTTGCCAGCGATGGCGGTGGGTCAGGCAAAACTATGTTGCCTGGCCTGGCCTCATCGCTGGCAAGCCAGCTCCCACAAGTTTTTGTGGTGTGCAGAGATCCAATGTAGGAGCGAGCCTGCTCGCGAAAGCGTTCCTTCAGGCGCTGAAGAGTTGACTGGTCCACCTCATTCGCGAGCAGGCTCGCTCCCACATTGATCGAATAGTGAAGGTTGTTTTTGTATACAATCCGTCACCGCTATTGATCAAAATGGAGCCGCCCCCGTCATGACCGACCCCGCCAGCGCCGATTTCAGCCGCGTCGACCGCACCGCCCGTGCCGACAAACTGCCTTATGCCGCGTTGCTGGCGTTCGCCATGACCGGATTCATCGCCATCCTCACCGAAACCCTGCCCGCTGGCCTGCTGCCGCAAATCGGTGCCGGGCTCAACGTCAGCGAAGTGCTCGCCGGGCAACTGGTGACGCTCTACGCGTTGGGTTCGATTGTCGCGGCGATCCCGCTGACCGTCGCCACACGCGGCTGGCCGCGACGGCGGGTGCTGTTGATAACGGTCGGCGGGTTTCTGATATTCAACACTGTCACCACATTCTCCAGCCATTACGGCCTGACCCTGGCTTCGCGTTTTCTCGCCGGGATGGCGGCGGGGTTGTCGTGGGGGATCATGGCCGGTTATGCGCGTGGCATCGTGCCGGTGCATCAACAGGGACGGGCGCTGGCGATTGCCATGCTCGGCACGCCGGTGGCGTTGTCACTGGGCACGCCGGCAGGGACGTGGCTGGGCAATCTGATCGGCTGGCGCGCGTCGTTCGGGATCATGTCGGCGCTGGCGCTGTTTTTGGCCGCGTGGATTGTTATCGCCGTGCCGGATCGTCCGGGGCAGGCCAGTGACGAGCGTCTGCCGCTGCTCGAATCGCTGCGCCTGCCGGGCGTGCGGCCGGTGCTGTTCGTGGTGCTGACGTGGATGCTCGGACACAACATTCTCTACACCTACATTGCGCCATTTCTGATGCAGGCCGGGCTGGCTGACCGGGTCGATCTGGTGCTGCTGGTGTTTGGCCTGTGTTCGCTGGTGGGGATCTGGATTATTGGCATGCTGGTTGATCGCTGGCTGCGCTGGCTGACGCTGATCAGCCTCGCGGTGTTTGCGCTGACGGCGCTGGTACTGGCATTGACGGCGCCTTCGCCGTTGGTCATTTATGCCTGCATGGCGGTGTGGGGCTTGTCGTTTGGCGGTTCGGCTACCTTGCTGCTGACCTCGGCGGCGGATTCGGCTGGTGATCACGTCGATGTGGTGCAGGCGATGCTCACCACTTCGTGGAACGTGGCGATCGCCGGGGGCGGGTTGTTTGGCGGGTTGTTGCTGGATCGGGCGGGGGCGATGTCGTTTCCGTGGGCGTTGCTGATTCTGTCGCTGATCGCGCTGGCCACGGTGTGGATCAACAAAAACCACAGCTTCAAACCTGGCCGAAGGGTGCACTGAATCTGCATCCACCACCTAACCCTGTAGGAGTGAGCCTGCTCGCGATAGCGGAGGGGCAGTCACTGAATCCGTCACAGATAGACCGCTATCGCGAGCAGGCTCACTCCTACAGTAAAGCGATGGTGAATTCGATATGGCATAACGATAGACCGCATCGATATATGTGGTTATAAGAAAAATCGCTATGCTGCGGGCCAGATTTTTCCTGTCGTTTTTCTGGACGGTTTAATGGAATTGGCAAATTTCGGCCTGGTGATTGCCGGGCTGGTAGTGGGGTTTATCGTCGGCATGACCGGTGTCGGCGGTGGTTCGTTGATGACGCCGATCCTGCTGTGGTTCGGCATCAACCCGGCAACGGCGGTGGGCACTGACCTGCTGTACGCCGCCATTACCAAATCCAGTGGCGTCCTCGTTCACCGCAAGAACAAGAACATCGACTGGGCCATCACCGGTTGGCTGACCCTCGGCAGCGTGCCTGCGGTGGCCATGACTCTGTGGTTCCTCAGCACCCTGCACACCGCGCCGGACGCGATGAACGCCATCATCAAACAGGCGCTGGGTTTCGTCCTGTTCGCCACGGCGCTGGCGATCTTCTTCAAGAAACGCTTGCTCGACTTCGCCCACAAACGCGCTGGCGGCAACTACAACCCGAGCGGTTCGCGGTTGAACGTGATGACCGTGATCACTGGTCTGATCCTCGGCACCATGGTTGCCCTGACCTCGATCGGTGCGGGCGCCCTCGGCACCGTTGCGCTGTTTATCCTCTATCCGCTGCTGCCGACCCGCCGTCTGGTCGGCACTGAAATCGCTCACGCCGTGCCGCTGACCCTCGTTGCAGGCCTTGGCCACGCGAGCATGGGCAATATGGATTGGGGTGTGCTGGGCTTCTTGCTGGTCGGCTCGCTGCCAGGCATCTGGCTCGGCAGCCACCTGACCGGACGCATTTCCGATGAAGTGCTGCGCCCGTGCCTGGCGACGATGCTGGTGCTGATCGGTTACAAACTGGCGTTCTGATCCGGCCATGAGTGAAACCACTGTCCACTGCGAAGGCCGTCTCGCGATCACCGTCTCACCGCGTGAGATGCGCATGAGCCATTGGCTGTACGCGCCGCGGGTGGTCGATTTGCAGCACCAGCGAGTGCTGCTGGATCTGAGCGAGAGCCTGTGGGATTTGCTCGGTACCGCTGACGAGACGGGCAATGGCATCGAGTTGGTGTTGCGCAAATACCCGGGCGATCGGTCGTCGGTGAGGTTGAGTGTTGAACTCGACAGCGGTGAGCTCAAGCTCGGTGGACAACCTGTCGATCCTTCAGAATTGCTCTCCGTGCTCGATTCAGCGCTGGAGTGAGGCGGCACAGCTTGCGGCGCGCCGCCTCACCACGGGTTAACGCTCAATGACGTATTTCATCACCGTCACCGGCAAATCGTCGTAGACCAGCTCTTCAACCACTTCCCAACCCAGTCGCGCATACAGCGACTGCGACGTGTCGGTATACAGATACAACTCGGGCACGCCCAGCGCCGCCGCTTCTGCAACCACTCGATTGACCAGTTGCGAAGCAATCCCGCGACCGCGCTCCTCAGCCTTCACATAAACGCCTGCCAGCCACGGCGTCAGGTTCGGGCGCAGCTTCAGATCACTTTCGATCAGCAGCGCACCGCCCAGCAGTCGCGAACCCTCTAGCGCTACCACGACACTCGGCACGGCACGTTTGCCGCAGGACTCGCGCATGTGTTCGATACGGTCCTCGACGGTTTGTCCGGGACGAAACTCGCCCCACTCCTCGAAGTTGAGCGTGGCCAGTTCTTCGATCAATTCGGGGTGATCGCACAGGTAATCGATGTGCATGCGGGTGAACTCCATTTCATGGGCAGAACTGCCACCCTAATGCGGTCATAAAAGGTAATCAAATCCGCGTTGCGATCACCTCGGATATGTTGCGCAATGTCGCGCCTGTCCTAAGCTTCTGACTAGGCGGAAGATATTTGCCGGGTTGTCCCGGAACAATCGCCACGATGCGCAATCATTAGAGCGTGGATATCAAAAGGAGATGCGCATGCTCATCAGGTCATTGACCCTGACACTCTTGCTGGCGATTGCCGGCCCCTTGTTCGCCGCTGACAACGATTCGCCCATCGCCGGGGACATGGGCCGCGCCCGACCGCTGATCGTGATCGCACAAAGCACTGTCGACCCCGTGTGGGTAGCCCTGAAAAAGTCGCTGGAGGATCCCGCCAACAAAAAGGGCGTCACCGACCGCAACATCAAGGTCTACACCATCCTCAACATGTCCGGTCAACTCGACGGCAAGGACATGGGCCAGCAAGACACCATGGCGCTGCTGCGCTCGCTGAAACTGGGCGCTGGGGCCTATCCGAAAGTGTTCCTGGTGGGCAAGGACGGCGAGACCAAGCTCTCGGCCTCCGGGGATGAAGCGAAAGCGGTGGATCTGAAGAAAATCTTCGACACCATCGATGCCATGCCAATGGCCGAGAAGGAAGCGGCCGCTGCGGCTCAGGCGCCGGTAGCTGCTACGCCGGAACCAGCCAAAGGCGCGAAGAACGCCAAACCGACCAAGCCTGCGAAACCAGCCAAGCCGCCGGAAATGCCGGATGATTGATCGGTTGTTGTAGAGACGATTTCACGTCAAAGGGGCGAGAGGATTCAATCTTCTCGCCCCTTTTCTGTTTCTGCATGCTGCGACGCAAAGCCCTTCAACCTCGTCGGATTTTTCCTGCAAGTCGCGGCGGCGGTGGTGAACTGGTGGGCTTGGGTGATGAGGGATAGTCTTCTTTGGCCGCTGCAAAACACAGTGGTCGGGTGTGGAAGTCCGGTGTTGGTCGTGAGCGCATGTGCGCCTGTGAACACATGTTGGCGGTTTTTATGCCAACATTGTTTGCTTATGGCAGCTATGCGCAGGAGCACTCTCGAGTGCACCGGGTCTCTCGACCTCCCCGGACTTCCACCCCTGCGCAAAGCTGCCACCCTCTCGTGGAAGTGAGTTTGGCAGTTTTTTCTTCCATGTTTAGAGGTCATTTACTTATGAAAAAACCAACGCCAAACCCTCCCGAATCCCCCATGGATTCAGGATCCTTCGACGCCAACAACCCCCGCTTGCGCAACCCGCATCACCCCGATCCCATCAGCCATCTCTTCACCATCCTCCCCGATATCGATACCCCGACGCTGCTCTGCCACGCTTGCGAAACCCTCGCCTCACTGAACGTCCTGACCACTGACCTCGCCGATGAACTGCAAGGCTCGCCGCGCAGTCTCGCCTTGTCGATTCAGCAGTTGGCTGTGCTCGGTGAGTTGCTGGTCAACCGTGCGCTGGACAATCTCGATCCACCTGCGGCGACGCAACATTGAACAGGGAGGTTCAAACATGGCTCGATACATACCCATAACCGGCATCGACTGCACCATTCCCTGCCTGCTGATCGACCGCGAAGCACCGGTGGATGTGCTGCATGGCACGGCGGCTTACCGTTTGCGTTGTGTCACGCAACTTATGGAGACACTGGCGCTGGGGGATGGCAAGGGCCAAGACGCTTTGCTGCTGCAGGATTTCGCCCGGGTGATGGCGATTCCGTTGCGGGACAGTTGCGACTTGATGGATGTCATCGGCTGGAAGTTGCAGGCGCAGCTTTAAAGACAAAAGATCGCAGCCTGCGGCAGCTCCTACATTGACCGAGTGAAAACCCGATCCTGTAGGAGCTGCCGCAGGCTGCGATCTTTTGATTTTCAGTCAGTGACAGCGCTGAGGATTTTGTGGGCGATCTTCACCCGCTCAGGAATCGGGAAGTTCTTGTTGGCCATGATCACGATGCCAACGTCTTTGCTCGGCACAAACGCCACGTAAGTCCCGAAGCCACCTGTCGAGCCGGTCTTGTTGATCAGCACGTCATGCAGCTGCGGTTGCGGAGGGTTCAGCCACTGCACCTTGTGCGCCTGCATGGCCATTTCCGTCGAGTTGCCCGCCAGCAAGCGCTCGAGGCTGATCGGGTAGCGGTACATTTCCCAACCCAGGCCTTGGGTCATGTCGCCGACGGTGTAGTAACCGGTGTGGGTGTTGGCGATGGTTTTTTGCAGGGAGGCTTCCAGCGTTTCAGGCTTCAGGTTGGCTTGCACGTAACGCAGCATGTCCACCGCGCTGGTTTTCACACCGTAGGCCTGCGCGTCCAGTGCACCAGGCGTGACACGCACCGGTTTGCCGTTCTTGTCATAGCCCTGTGCATAAAGATCCATTTGCCCGGCAGGCACGCTGAGGTAGGTGTGCTGCAAACCGAGTTTCGGCAGCAGGGTTTGCGTCATTGCCTGATCAAACGGCTGGCCGAGGCTTTTCGCCGCCAGATAACCGAACAAACCCAAACTCGGGTTGGAATACTGGCGATGGCTGCCTGCCGGATACACCGGTTTCCACTGCTGGAAATAGCCGAGCATCTTGTCAGACGAATCCGCGTTGTCCGGGAATTGCAGCGGCAAACCACCGGCGCTGTAGGTGCCCAGTTGCAGCACGCTGATAGTGTCGAAGGCGCTGCCTTTCAATTCGGGCCAGAGCTGACTGGCCTTGGTCGACAGGTCGAGTTTGCCAGTCGCTTGGGCGTAACCGGCGAGCGTCGCGGTGAAGGTTTTGCTCACCGAGCCGATTTCGAACAGGGTGTTTTCGCTGACTTTTTGCCCGGTATCTTTGCTGGCGACGCCGTAGTTAAAGTAATGCGCCTTGCCGTTGATGGTCAGCGCTACGGTGAGGCCGGGAATGTTCTGCTGCTGCATCACGGGCGTTACCGCGTCGTTGACCAATGCTTGCAGCTGCGCAGCATCGGGCGCAGCGGCGAAACAGGATGTGGCGCCGAAAAACAGGCCGAAAGCGGCGCAAGGAATGACTTTGCTCGATTGAATGGATGACATGGGTGAACCACTCTCCATGAGTGTTGATGACGTTATCCCGCTACACTGCGGGCGATTTCTTCGTTGGGCGACCGATCAGCGCCGCCAATTTAGTTAGCGCGACGCCAATCGACAAACGATGAAAACTCGCACGAGCCATTAGAAAAATTTGGGACTGGGCATGATTCGACCGCAATTGCCGCTCAACGCACTGCGCGCCTTTGAAGCCTCCGCACGTCATTTGAGTTTCACCCGCGCGGCCGTGGAGCTGTGCGTCACCCAGGCTGCCGTCAGCCATCAGGTCAAAAGCCTTGAGGCGCAACTCAACGTCACGCTGTTCAAACGCCTGCCCCGTGGGCTGATGCTGACCAGTGAGGGCGAAACTTTGTTGCCGGTGCTGAGCACTTCGTTCGATCACATCGCGCAGATTCTCGAACGCCTGGCCGGTGGACAATATCGCGAAGTGCTGACCGTCGGCGCGGTCGGCACCTTCGCTGTCGGTTGGCTGTTGCCGAGGCTGGCGGACTTCCGGGCGAAACATCCGCTCATAGATTTGCGGCTGTCGACCAACAACAACCGCGTCGATGTCGCAGCAGAAGGGCTGGATTACGCGATCCGCTTTGGCGCCGGGGCGTGGCATGGCATCGAAGCGACGCGTTTGCTTGAGGCGCCGCTGTCGGTGTTGTGCGTGCCGGAGATCGCCCGGCAATTGCATTCGCCGGGGGATTTGTTGCAGCAAACACTGCTGCGTTCCTATCGCACCGATGAATGGCCGGAATGGTTTCAGGCTGCCGGGTTGGCGACGCAGGCAGCACCGCCGCAGAGCATCGTGTTTGATTCATCGCTGGCGATGATGGAGGTTGCGTTGCAGGGCTGCGGGGTGGCATTGGCGCCGCCGCTGATGTTCGCCCGGCAACTGGCGGCGGAGGCGATTTGTCAGCCGTTTGCGATTGAGATTACGACGGGGAGTTACTGGTTGACGCGGTTGCAGTCGCGGCCGGAAACGGCGGCGATGATGGCTTTCAAAACCTGGCTGCTGCAAATCTCTGGTTAACGCAAAACCCTTGTAGGAGTGAGCCTGCTCGCGATAGCGGTGTGTCAGTTGATATCAATTTTGACTGACACACCGCTATCGCGAGCAGGCTCACTCCTACAGGGACCGTGGTGGATTGGAGATCAGGTTCAGCGCACCAGACACGGCCGCTTGTTATCGAACTTCCACCCCGGAATCAAAAACTGCATCGCCACGCTGTCATCCCGCGCGCCGAGGCCCATGCCTTTATAGAGTTCATGAGCCTTGGCCACCTGGTCCATGTCCAGTTCGACACCCAGCCCCGGTTTCTTCGGCACTTGCACCAGACCGTCGACGATTTGCAGCGGCGCCTTGGTCAGGCGCTGGCCGTCCTGCCAGATCCAGTGGGTGTCGATCGCGGTGATCTCGCCCGGCGCAGCAGCGGCGACATGGGTGAACATCGCCAGCGAAATGTCGAAGTGGTTGTTGGAATGCGAACCCCAGGTCAGGCCCCATTCATGGCACATCTGCGCCACGCGCACCGAACCCTGCATGGTCCAGAAGTGCGGGTCGGCCAGCGGGATGTCCACCGACTGCAACTGGATCGCATGACCCATCTCGCGCCAGTCAGTGGCGATCATGTTAGTGGCGGTTTTCAGCCCTGTAGCGCGGCGAAATTCGGCCATCACTTCACGGCCCGAATAACCGTTTTCCGCACCGCACGGGTCTTCGGCGTAGGCGAGCACATGATGCTGATCGCGGCACAAACGAATAGCTTCTTTGAGTGACCACGCACCGTTCGGATCAAGGGTGATGCGCGCCTCGGGAAAACGTTCGGCCAGCGCTGTCACCGCTTCGATTTCGGCATCGCCGCTGAGCACGCCGCCCTTGAGTTTGAAGTCCTTGAAACCGTACTTGGCATGGGCCGCTTCGGCGAGGCGCACCACGGCCTCGGCAGTCATGGCCTTCTCGTGACGCACGCGGAACCAGTCGTTGTCGGCGTCCGGTTCGCTGCGATAGGCGAGATCGGTTTCGCGCTGATCACCAACGTAGAACAGATAACCGAGCATCTTCACTTCATCGCGTTGCTGACCTTCGCCGAGCAATGCCGCCACCGGTACGTCGAGATGCTGACCGAGCAAATCGAGCAGCGCGGCTTCGAGACCGGTGACCGCGTGGATGGTGATGCGCAGGTCAAAAGTCTGCAGACCACGACCGCCGGCATCGCGGTCGGCGAAAGTCTGGCGCACTTGATTGAGGATCTTCTGCCAGGTGCCAATCGGGCTGCCGACCACCAGGCTGCGCGCGTCCTCCAGGGTCTGGCGAATACGCTCGCCACCGGGCACTTCACCGACGCCGGTGTGGCCGGCGTTGTCCTTGAGGATGACGATGTTGCGGGTGAAAAACGGCCCGTGGGCGCCACTCAGATTGAGCAGCATGCCGTCATGGCCGGCCACCGGGATGACTTGCATGTCGGTGATGATCGGGGCTTTGGCGGTGTCGTGTGCGGTCATGTTCTTATCCTTAATACGCAATCTTAAAAATGGACGTCAGGCGTGTTTCGGCGCGGTCTCGACCACGGCGATGTCGGCAGCAGGTTTCGGTGTGGTGCGTGCGAAGAAGACAATGATCGCGGCAATGATCGAGGTCGCGGCCAGACCATAGAGGCCGCCCTGAATCGAACCGGTGTGTTCTTCGAGCAGGCCGAACGTGGTCGGCGCGACGAAGCCGCCAAGGTTGCCCACCGAGTTGATCAACGCGATCACCGCCGCGGCGATGCGTGCATCCAGATAGGCCTGCGGAATCGGCCAGAACAGCGACGACGCGGATTTGAAGCCCAGTGCGGCAAAGCAGATCGCAACGAAGGCGAAGATCGGCCCGCCGGTGGTGGACATGAACATCCCCGCTGCGGCGATCAACAGGGCGGTGGCGACCCACGCCTGCTGGTGTTTCCACTTGGCCGAGAACGAAGCGAAGGCGTACATGCCGATGATCGACAACAACCACGGAATCGAGTTGAACAGGCCGACCTGGAAGTCGCTCATCTCGCCCATTTTCTTGATGATGCTCGGCAGCCAGAAGGTTGCCGCGTAGATGGTCAACTGAATGAAGAAGTAGATCAGGCAGAACAGGATGATCTGGCGATCCTTGAGCAGTTTGCCCATCGAT
Source organism: Pseudomonas sp. Irchel 3H7 (assembly GCF_900187605.1). GTDB lineage: Bacteria > Pseudomonadota > Gammaproteobacteria > Pseudomonadales > Pseudomonadaceae > Aquipseudomonas. The sequence goes on along the minus strand of NZ_FYEA01000028.1, from coordinate 4,516 downwards.
GGCCGGATCGGCGTCGCGGCTTCGCGGGCTTTTTGTTCAGCGTCGATGGCGTTGACCAATGCGTCCTGTTCGGCGCGGCTCAGCCATTTCGCATCGTGAGGTTTGGCGTCGAGCCAGAACCAGACGAAGACGCACAGGCACACCGAGAACATCCCTTCAATGAAGTACATCCATTGCCAGCCGTGCATGCCCAGCCCGTTGATCTGCAGGAGCAGGCCGGACAACGGGCCGGAGATCAACGAGGCCACGGCGGAGCCGCTGAGGAAAATCGCAATCGCCTTGCCGCGTTCGGCGCCGGGCAGCCAACGGGTGAAGTAGTAGATCACCCCGGGAAAGAACCCGGCCTCGGCCACGCCGAGCAAAAAGCGCAATACGTAGAAGTGGGTTTCGTTCTGGATGAACGCCATGCCGGCGGCAACCAGGCCCCAGGTGAACATGATGCGGGTCAGCCAGATGCGTGCGCCGACTTTCTGCAAAAGCATGTTGGAGGGGACTTCAAACAGCGCGTAACCGATGAAGAACAACCCGGCGCCGAAGCCGTAAGCGGCGGCACCAATACCGAGGTCGTGTTCCATGTGGGTGCGGACGAAACCGATGTTCACCCGGTCAATGTAATTGACGATGAACATGATCACGAAGAGCGGCAGGACGTGGCGTTTCACTTTCGAGATGGCCGACGCGAGTGTCGAATCGACGCCCTCGTTCATCCCGGAGACGGAGGTTTTCACTTGGTTTTCTCCCACTGATTATTTTTATGCGGGGTAGGGCAGGTGCTGCGTTGTTGCTAGACATCATACAACTGAGAATTTTTGTCCTACAAGTGGGGAAGGCCGATTAATTTTCTCTGGAAAGCCGGTTTTTTATGCTTTTTTACACGGATGCTCAATGATTGCTGGGTGTTATGGCTTTTGAGAAGTGAAGGCTTCCTACGGTTGTGCGGCTCTGTTCGTCTGGGAAGTATCAAATCATTTCGATTAATTTGAGTGTTGTCATACAAGTTGGTCCGCTAAAATCAATCTTGTAAGCCCCGCGCGCGATGCTACGATCGGCAAGCCCCGATCACCGGAACCAACCATGCAAGAAGACTTCGACGCTCCCGCTCGCAAACGTGCGCACAACCTCGCCCATGATCTGGTGGAGAAACTCACCCAGAGCATCCTGCTCGGCCAGTTGTCACCCGGCGACAAGCTGCCCTCGGAGAACGCCATCGTTCAGGAACATGGCGTCAGCCGCACGGTGGTGCGCGAGGCGATTTCCAAATTGCAGGCTTCGGGACTGGTCGAGACGCGCCACGGCATCGGCACGTTTGTCATCGAGCGCGCGGCGGAGCAGGGCTTGCGCCTTAACGTCGACACGGCGCTCGGCGTGCGCAGCATTCTTGAATTGCGTCTGGGCCTGGAAACACAAGCGGCGGCGCTCGCGGCGCAGCGGCGCACGGAGCCGCAATTGCTGCAAATGCGTCAGGCGCTGGATGACTATCAACGGCTGCTCGACAACAACGACAGCTGTGTCGAGGCCGATCGGCGCTTTCATCTGCTGATCGCGGAGGCCACCGGCAACGTCTGCTTCAGCGAGATCATGCAACACCTGGGCAGTGCGATGATTCCGCGTAACCGGCTCAATGCTGCTGAACGTGGCGCGGCGGATTTGAGCAAACTCGGGCAACTGGCCCATCTGGAGCATGAGGCGATTCTGAATGCGATCAAACGTCAGGATGCGGATGCCGCGCGGGCAGCCATGTGGTTGCACCTGACCAACAGCCGCGACCGTTTTTCCGCGCAAGGTTGAACGCCGTCGGTCTGTTCGATAGCACGCCGCCCACGGGCCTGATTCCAAGTTGTACGGCCCGGGTATTCCGGACCTCCTTGGTGAGGTGTGTCATGGCTAATGATTTGCTGTTTCAGGGTGGTGTGCTGCCAACCGATCCAACCCGGCCGGTGCCGGGTACCGATGAACCGACCCTGGCCGATCACGATTCACCGATGGGCATGCCCCCAGGGCGTGATCCGTTGAGCGATGCTGATCGGCCCGAAGACTGGAAGGATCCGGCGGCGGATGACGATGTACCGCCGGCGGATGAGCCGACGCCGTTGTCGGATGATCGGCGCTGATCGGCGATTGCCTTGATTAATGTGTTGTCTGGGCTGGCCTCATCGCTGGCAAGCCAGCTCCCACAGGTTATGCGGATGTACCTGAAAACTATGTTCACCATAGAACCCTGTGCGAGCTGGCTTGCCAGCGATGTCGGCATTTGCCTCAACAACAATCATTGATCAGATCGCTGCCCGAACACCCCCAACCCGCCGCTCCAGATTCAACGCCAACACACTGATCAACACCACCACCGACCCCACCAGCACCAGCAACGTCGGCCGCTCCGCCAACCCGACCGACGCAATCCCCATCGCCGTTGGCGGAATCAGATACAACGTCATCGTCGCCCGGCTCAAATCCACATGCTGGAGCACAAACCCCCACGCCAGATAGGCCAGCGCACTGGGAAACACGCCCAATGCCAACACCGCCCACTGCACCCGCAGCGGCGCATTCAGCAAGGCTTGACCCAGCCCGGGCAGATAAATCAGCAGCATCAACGTCCCCGACCACACCGCGTAACACGCCAGACTGAAGCCGTCGTAACGCCGCGCATGATGCTTTTGCAGGGCGAAGTAAACGCTCCATGAAACGGCCGCCAGCAGGATCAGCAGGGCATGCGCATCGATATCGCCCAGACCCTTATCGCCGCTGACCACAATCACCACACCGACAAAGCCGAGCAACACACAACCCCAGCGCCAGGCGCTGACCTGATCTTTGAACACGAATCGCGCCAGCAACGTGCTGAACAACGGGCTCGATTGCGCCAACACGCTGGAAGCGCCGGCACTGACACTTTGCTGGCCGATGTTCAGTGCGACGTGATGCAGGCTGACGGCGAAAAAACCCAGGGCGAACAACAGCGGCACATCGCGCCAGTGCGGCAGGCGCATGCCTTTGAAAACGGCGATCAACGCCATGAACAACGACGCCAACAGAAAGCGCAGCAATGCCAGATGCCCGGGGTCGTAGGCTTGCAGACCGATGTGAATGCCGGTCGGCGAATACGCCCAGCAGCCAACGACAAAGGCCATCGCCAAGAGGATTTTCCACGGGGAAGGGTGCGGCATGATCGGGCGCTCGGTGGTGTCGATGCGCCGAGTATCCGGGCCGCCAATCATTCGCCACAACTGACTTATACTGCGTCAAATGTTCACTCAGAGTGATGAATATGGAGCTGGCGCAAATCCGTATGTTCAAGACCGTGGCCGAGGTCGGCAGCATCGCGCGGGCGGCGGAAAAGCTGTTTTGCGTGCCCTCGAACATCACCGCGCGGATCAAGGCACTCGAGGCCGAGTTGGGCGTTGCGTTGTTTCTGCGTGAGGGGCGCGGGTTGCGCATCAGCCCGGCGGGGCAGACGTTTCTCGCCTATGCGGAAAAGATTCTGGCGCTGACCGCTGAAGCCAAACGTGCAGTGGACCCCTCGGCCGAGCCGTCCGGGCCGTTGCGCATCGGTGCGATCGAGTCCTCGGCGACCGGGCGCTTGCCGCGCTTGTTGGCGAAGTTTCACCAGCGCTATCCGCAGGTGGCGCTGGAACTCACCACGGGCACTTGGGGGCAGTTGCTCGATGACACCGTCAGCCATCGTCTCGACGGGGCGATTGTCGCGGTGGATGTCGAACGTTCACAGCTCAGGCGCACGCCGATGTATCGCGAAGAATTGCTGTTGATCGCGTCGACCTCGTTCGGGCCAGTGCGCGGCATCGAAGACCTGCAGGACAAAACCGTGTTCATGTGGCCGCAGGGTTGTCCGTATCGGGCGGCGCTGGAGCATTGGTTGTTGCGTCAGGGGCTGTCGCTGCTGATCGTCAGTCTCGCCAGTTATGGCGCGATTGTCGGTTGTGTAAGTGCCGGGGCGGGGGTGGCGCTGGTGCCCAAGGGCGTGTTTGAGCAGTACGCGAAAGGGGCTGGGTGTGTGGGGTATGAGTTTGCTGAGCTGACGGCCGTCGACAACCTGTTTTACTGGCATGAAAACGCCGGGGTGCATCCGGCGCGGGAGGCGTTTGTGGCGATGTTGCGGGAGGAGTTTAGTGTGTAGGAAGCGCCGACCCTCACCCCAGCCCTCTCCCAAAGGGAGAGGGGGCCGACCGAGTTGTCATGCGCTATACGCCGACCTGAAACACCGTGTTGAATATAGATTCAACCGAGTCCAGTGTGCTTGATCAGAAAAGTCGATTATGGATTCGGCGCAGCACGTTCAGGTCGATGAACCTCTCCAACATCCCCCAATCAGTCCCCTCTCCCTCTGGGAGAGGGCTAGGGTGAGGGGCCTTTTCAGGCAACACCGATATCTGCAGTGGTCAACTAATTCCGGACACCTCGATAGGTGGTTTTGACGCCATCGCCCGCTCGTAAACGGTCGGTGGCAGATATCCCAGTTTCGAGTGCAGCCGTTCGTTGTTGTAAAACCCAACGATGT
>NZ_FYEA01000021.1:3257-48708 GCF_900187605.1 Pseudomonas sp. Irchel 3H7 | reverse complement strand
ACGCAGCGATGTCGGCTAGCCGTACGAAAGCCTGGAAAGGGTTTTACGAAGCCCAAAGAGCACGGGGTTTCAGCACCACGCAGGCGTTGGTGATGCTGGCTCGCAAACTTGCTCGGGTGGTATTCGCCTTGCTGAAAAGGCAAAGCGAATATCAGACAAAAGTCAGTTGAGGGCTTCCCCTCAACCATAGAATCTCCCACATTAGGTGTTCGCCGGTTTAGGGTTTGGGGTCACACCAAACCGCGCCCGGTAATCACTTGGCGCCAGTCCGGTAATCTTCTTGAATATCGCGCGAAACGCCCCCGGATCCTGATACCCAACTGTCCAGGCAATGTGATCGATCGTGCCATTGCTGAACTCGAGCATTTCCCGTGCCTTGCCCACCCGCAAATGCTGGCAGTACTCGGTCGGTTTCAACCCGCTCGCCGCGCGGAACCGCCGTAGAAATGTGCGCTCTTCCAACCCCGCCCGCTCCGCCATCGCCGCCAGGGAAACATCCGTCGCACCGGTGCTTTGCAGCCAATGTTGAACCTTGAGAATCGCCGCATCGCCATGACCGAGAATCGGCGCGAAATTGCTGCCGCATTCACTGGCGCTGTCACTGTGTTCCACCACCAGAAAGCGCGCGGTGCTGGTGGCGATGCTCGGTCCGAGCAACCTGTCGACCAGGCGTAATCCGAGTTCCGACCAAGCCATCAATCCGGCCGTGGTGATCAGGTCGCCGTCATCGACAATCGGCGTATCAGCCTTGAGCTTGATTTTCGGGTAACACTCGGCGAAAGCCTTGGCAGAGGTCCAGTGAGTGGTGGCGCTACGGCCGTCGAGCAAGCCGCTTTCGGCGAGCAGCAGCGAGCCTACGCAAACTCCGCCAAGCGTCGCACCGCGGGCATGCTGATCACGCAACCATTGCGTCAGACCGACCGGCATTTGCGCCGCCGAAAAACCGCCGATCGATGGCGGAATCAGCACCGCCAGCAAAGCGCTGTCGTGCCCTGGATGGCTGGCGTAAATCCGCGTTGGCGACTGATCACCTTCGACCTGCCAATGACTCACGCGCAGTACCGGCAGTTGCGCAGCCTGATGTTCGGCGGCAATCCGGTTGGCCACCGTAAACAGATCGGTCAGACCGTGCACCGCCGCCATTTGCGCGCCTGGATAGATCAGCACGCCCAACTCAGCGATGGCGGCCCTTTCTGCGCCCATTGTCAGTTTTCCCCTGTCTATTGTCGGTGCGGCCAATCCTCGAAGCGCTGACCAGGGCCAATACTGAAGCCACTTCCAGCCAATACATCGAGGACACACCCATGGCCAAGCAAGCGCTCATCGTAGTCGATATCCAGAACGACTACTTCCCCCAAGGCAAGTGGCCGCTGGCCGGTGCTGATGCCGCCGCCGACAACGCCGCCCGGCTGATAGCCGCGTTCCGCGAGGCCGGCGATTCGGTGGTACACATTCGCCACGAATTCTCCTCAGCGGACGCGCCGTTTTTCACCCCGGGCTCCGAGGGCGCCAAGCTGCATCCAAAGGTACTCAACCGTGCCGATGAACCGGTGGTGCTAAAGCACTTCGTCAACTCGTTCCGCGAAACCGAACTGCAAGCGATCCTCGACCAACAAGGCATCAAGGAACTGGTGGTGGTCGGCAGCATGAGCCACATGTGCGTTGACGGCATCACCCGTGCGGCGGCGGATCTGGGTTACGCCGTCTCGGTGATTCACGACGCCTGCGCCAGCCGCGACCTGGAGTTCAATGGCCTGACGGTGCCGGCCGCCCACGTCCACGCCGCGTTCATGTCAGCGCTGGGTTTTGCCTACGCCAGCGTGGTATCCACTGACGAATTCCTCGCCGCCACGCGCTGAGTAATATCCTGCAAGAAATCCGGGCCCGCGCTGCAGCGGGCCTTTTTTCGTCTGTCATAAAAATCTCACGCGTGAGCCATTGATGGCACTTTGAATTGGTTGTAGTGTGGCTCACGCGTGAGATGTCCATAACCGAGCTACTGCCATGAAAAGCCGTTCCCCCACCGCGAAGTCAGAGAGCCCCAAGGGAGAGCGCGCGAAACCGTCGGCGAAAAAACCGTCGAGCTTCTATATGAAGCAGATGCGCGCAGGCCTGGCCGCTGCCGGTTATGTGAAACACGAAACTTGGGTGCTTCCCGAAAACCGAAGCTTGCTCAAGCAAATGGAGCAACAGCTACGCCAACCGATTCTGGCTGGCTCTTTCATGTCGGAGAATTACATGAGCGCAGGCAACAACTGGACCATCGATAGCCTCTTCAACGCCCTCAAGGCACTGGACGAGGTGGCTTCGCAAGAGATCACGCTGTCGCTGATCCAGAGCTCCGAACCCAGCATCAAGCTGGAAATGAACGAATTCGGCGGTCTGCCGATTCACATCGCTCTGGCCGGCCAGCAGATCATCGTCGACACCGTGCTGGTGGACATCGATTCGATCAGCGACGTGCACGCCTTCAACGATGCCGTGTTGCGCAGCCGGGAAATGTTCCCACTGTCGTCGATCGGTATCGAGTCGATGCCGAACGGGCAGACCGTTTACAACATGTTTGGCGCCCTCAGCGCCGACTCGAGCCTGACCAACGTCGTCACCGAGGTGAAAACTCTGGTCGACAACGTGCAGCGCGCGAGCGAAGCCTTCGAACACTTCTTCAAGTAATCAACAGGGAATATCCAATGACTCAGTCCATCTGGAGCAAGTTGTTCACCGCACTGCGCGGCGGCGCCAATGAAGTCGGCGAAGCGATTGCCGACCAACAGGCCCTGCGCATCCTCGATCAGGAAATCCGTGACGCCGACAGCGCACTGTCGAACGCCCGTCGCGAATTGGTCACCATCATGGCCAAACACAAACTGGCCGCCGACCGCGTAAGCGAGTACGACGCCAAGATCAAGGATCTGGAAGCCAAAGCCGTCTCGGCGCTGAACGCCGGCCGTGAAGACCTGGCGCTGGAAGTGGCCGAAGCGATTTCGACCCTGACCAACGAGCTGGATGTCGAGAAAAAGCAGAGCGACGAGTTCGGCACTTACGCCGAAAACATGCGCAAAGACATCAGCAAAGCCGAGTCGCGCATCAAGAGCCTGCGCCAACAAGTGGACATGGCCAAGGCCCGCGAAAGCGTGCAGAAAGCCCAGGTCAGCGCCTCCATCGCCAGCGGCGGCGCCAATGGCAAACTGGAAACCGCCGTCGGTACGTTGAACCGTCTGCAGGCCAAGCAGCAGCAACGCGCGGCTGAACTGAGCGCTGCCGACGAACTGGCCGACGCTTCGACCGGCAACGATCTGGAACGCAAACTGCGCGACGCCGGCATCACGCCGAACGAAGGCAGCGCCAATGCGATTCTTGAGCGTCTGAAGCAAAAGTCCGCTCAGTAAGCACTGCGCAAAAAAACCGTGGGAGCGAGCTTGCTCGCGAAAGCGGCGTATCAGTCGACATCGTTGTTGACTGATACGCCCTCTTCGCGAGCAAGCTCGCTCCCACATGGTTTGCGGCGTGTCGTTCGCCGCTGAGCCCGGTACACTAGCGACGCTTTTTCGCCGACGAACACTTCCACCCGCTTCAAGGAACGTACCCATGGGATGGTTTAAAGACTTGCTGGGCACCAGCAACTGGCAGACCGCTGCGCCAACACCGACCGTTGCCAGTGGCCCACTCGGCATGGCCCAAGGCAAGGCTGTCAGGTTCGATACGACGCTGGCGCTGTTGCTCGATGGCTCGACCACAGTGCGAGTGCCCTTCGATCAGGCGATCTGGAGCCACGGCTGGGTCGACCTCGGCCAGTCCAATAAACTGCACCGCTATTACATGAACGACGAGGATTTCTGGCTGCAGATCCACGTCACCGGTGACGATCAGATCGAATCCGTCACCCTGTTCAACTACCTCAGTTACGTGACCGTCAACAGTGACGCCGAACTGCAGCGCCTGGCCGGCCCCGACAGCCAGATCGGCTTGCCCGGTTACAACCACGACGGTGTCGAATACAGCCGTGAGTGGGGCACCGAACAAGGCCAGACCGAACTTGTGCCGATGACCGAACAGGTGGTCAATCCGGACGAGAGCTACACCATCGAACATCACTCAATGCTTTATGCGCGCGAGACCGGCCTGACCGATCGCCGCGAATTGCTGCTGTTCTCCGTCGAACAGGACGAAGAAGGCACCGTCAGCCTGAGCACCTCGCTGGGCATTTCGCTGTACACGACAGATCTGAGCACCATTTAAAAAAGGAAGTTTTTCATGCTGGAAGTGCTGGCCGTTTCCCTGAACAAAACCGCACTGGTCGGTTTCGTCGTCTATCTCATCGGCGCCGTACTGCTGTTCATGCTGTTTCAATTCGTCTACACGCGCATCACCCCGCACAAGGAATTCGAGCTGATTCGCTCCGGCAACGTTGCCGCTGCCATCGCCCTGTCCGGCGCGATCATCGGCTTCGCGATTCCGGCCAGTAACGTGATTGCGTTTTCGGTCAACGTCCTCGACTTCGTACTCTGGGCAGTGATTGCCGCCGTGGTGCAACTGCTGGCATTCCTCGCCACGGGTCTAGTGCTCAAAGGCACCTCCCAGCGCATCGCCAACGGTGAAGTGGCTTCGGGTATCTATGTTGCTGCGGTCGCGATCAGCGTCGGCATGCTCAACGCCGCGTGCATGACACCGTCCAACTGATCGGCAGGAAGCCTTAGATGAAACGCAGCAAATACGTTCAGTTGTCCCTCGCCGCCTCGGTGGCCATGGCCATTTCCGGCCAGGCGGCAGCCGCAGATCAACCACGCAGTTTCCAGAATGTGGAACAGTGCGTCGACGCCGAAGTGGCCGCCGATGTCTGCTCCAACGCCTACGTCGCCGCCCTGACCGAACACCGGCGCATTGCCCCGGCGTACGACGACAAGGCCAAGTGCGACGCGGACTTTGCCGCTGACTGGTGCCAAAAGAATTCTGACGGCCGCTTCGTGCCGAAACTCGGCGGCTTCAAAGTGCCTGCGAGCGGTGAGCCGGCGCAGAACCTCGACGCCATCGCCGATGCTCAAATGCCTGCCGGTGACACGACAGCGCAGCATGTGCAAAGCACTTCGCATGTCTCCAGCGGTGGTGGCGGCGGAGGCGGAAATGGCTGGCTGACCGGTTGGCTGATCGGCAACGCGATGAGCAACAACGCCGAGCGCACGGTTTACCGCGATCGCGAAACGCGCCAGCCGTACAACACCTCGACGCAGTACCGCAGAGCCGAAACCACGACGCGCAGCCAAACGGATTACGAAAGCAGCAAAAGCAAACCGGTCAATGTGGCCTCATCGACGTCACGCGGCGGCTTCGGCAGCCAGTCCAGTGCCCGCAGCGGCTGGGGTGGTTGGGGCAGCAGTTCTGGTCGTTCGAGCAGCTGACGATGAAGAAGATCCTCTGCGCCGAGCGGCCTGACTGGAAACAGACTGCCGAAAGCCTCGGCTTCATGTTCCACACCATCGACGACGAGCCGTACTGGGACGAAAGCGCGTACTACCAGTTCACGCTCGCGCAAATCGAAAACGATCTTGAGGACCCGACCACCGAACTGCACGAGATGTGCATGGACCTGGTCGACCGCGTGGTCAACAGCGAAGAGCTGCTGGATCGCCTGAGCATCCCGACGCCGTACTACGACATGATCCGCACGTCCTGGCGGGAAGGTCATCCGCATCTGTACGGGCGCATGGACTTTTCCTACAGCGGCGACGGCCCGGCGAAATTGCTGGAACTCAACTACGACACGCCGACCAGCCTCTACGAAGCGGCGGCTTTTCAGTGGGGCTGGCTGGAACAATGCATCGAGCGCGGCACGCTGCCGCGCCATGCCGACCAGTTCAACAGCATCGACACCCAGTTGCATAAGGCCTTCGCCGAGCTGCAACTGAAGCGGCCGTTCTACTTCGCTTCGATGAGAGACTCGGTCGAGGACAAGGGCACCACGGATTACCTGCGCTTGATCGCCGAAAAGGTCGGCATCGAATCACGGCACATCGATATCGAAGACATCGGTTTGACCGCTGAAGGGCGTTTCGTCGACCTGGAAGATCGCTGGATCCCGCACCTGTTCAAGCTGCACGCCTGGGAATTCATCTTCCACGAGCCGTTCGGCGCGGCGATTGCCGAGTGCGATACGCAGTTTTTCGAACCGGCGTGGAAGGCGATCCTGTCGAACAAGGGCGCGTTGCCGCTACTGTGGGAGCTGCACCAGGGCCATCCGAATCTGCTGGCGGCGCATCTCGATCCGAATCCGGCCAGCGCCGTGCCCAAGGGATGGGTACGCAAGCCGTACTTCTCCCGCGAAGGCGCCAACATTGAGCTGCAAACGGCAGACGGTCTGATCGTCAAAGAGGATGGGCCCTACACGGATGCGCCATTTATCCTGCAGGAATTTGCACCGCTGCCGAAATTCGGCGACAGCTACACGCTGATCGGTTCCTGGGTGATTGGCGATCAGGCTGCGGGGATTGGTGTACGGGAAGACAACAGCCTGATCACCAAAGATTCCAGCCGCTTTCTGCCGCACCTGATCCTCGACTGAACCACTGATATCCCTGTGGGATTTGGGATAACCGCAGACGAAAAAAAGCCCCACAAAAAAGGCCCGTCGCTTCAGCGACGGGCCTTTTTACTTAGAACGGGTGCAGCGACAAATCAGAACGGGATATCGTCATCAAAGCTGTCGAAATCCGGAGCCGGTTGCGGTGCGGCCTGCTGTGGAGCCGGGGCCGAACGCTGCTGTGGAGCCGACTGCTGCGGACGCGGTGCCTGCTGACGTGGAGCTGGAGCCGACTGCTGGTAGTTGTTGCCACCGCCTTGTTGGTCGCCCTGTTGTGGACGGCCGCCGAGCAGTTGCATGGTGCCTTGCATGTCGACCACGATTTCGGTGGTGTAACGCTTGATACCGTCTTTTTCCCACTCGCGGGTCTGCAGCTTGCCTTCGATGTAGACCTGCGAACCTTTACGCAGGTATTCGCCAGCGATTTCAGCAACCTTGCCGAACATCGAAACACGGTGCCATTCGGTCTTCTCGACCTTCTGACCGGTTTGCTTGTCGGTCCATTGTTCGCTGGTGGCCAGACTCAGGTTGGTCACGGCGTTACCGTTAGGCAGGTAGCGAACTTCGGGATCCTGGCCGCAAGTGCCGACCAATATGACTTTGTTAACCCCACGGGCCATAACGTTCTCCTAGGCTTCGCAAGCAGCCCCGGCCGGGTTGTTCACCAGGCGTTCGAGGGTGTCGCGATCCACTAATTCTTTGTCCAGTTTGATGTAAACAGCCGCTTCGTCAGCAACTATCACTGCATCGGTTACCCCTACGAGGGCCTTGAGGCGCTCGACCAGACCCGCTTCGCGGATCGCCTCGGGCGACAACGGCAAGCGCAGGCTCGTCACGTAGGGAGGTTCACGCATGTTAACAGCAAAGGCCAACCAAAGTGCAGCCAGCCCGGCACATCCAAGGAACACAACCGACAGACCGCCATGCTGAAACAGCCAGCCGCCGAGTATCCCGCCGAGTGCCGAACCAAGGAACTGGCTGGTGGAATACACGCCCATGGCCGTGCCCTTTCCGCCCGCCGGTGAAACCTTGCTGATCAGCGACGGCAATGAAGCCTCCAGCAGATTGAACGCGGTGAAGAACACCACCGTACCAATCACCAGAGCCCGCAGGCTGTCGCCGAACTGCCAGAAGAATAGCTCAGTCAGCATCAGCGTCAGGACGGCGCCGAGCAAAACTCGTTTCATTTTGCGTTTCTTCTCGCCATAGATGATGAACGGGATCATGGCGAAGAACGAAATCAGCAGCGCGGTGAGATAGACCCACCAGTGCTGCTCCTTGGGCAAACCGGCTTTTTCGACCAGCGCCAGCGGCAGCGCGACGAAGCTCGACATCAGCATCGCATGCAACACAAAGATACCTAAATCGAGGCGCAGCAAGTCTGGATGCTTGAGCGTTGGCATCAAGGCCTGACGCGCCACGCCGGATTCACGATGCTGCAACGGCCCGGTGGAACGCGGCACCATGAACATGATGATGGCGATACCGACCAATGCCATGGCACCGGTGGCGAGGAACAGTCCGGACAGACCGAAAGCGCGGGTCAGCAAAGGCCCGACGACCATGGCCACGGCAAACGACAAACCGATGGTCATGCCGATCATCGCCATCGCTTTGGTGCGGTGCTGTTCGCGGGTCAGGTCGGAAAGCAGCGCCATGACCGCAGCGGAAATCGCCCCGGCACCTTGCAGGATCCGCCCGGCGATTACGCCCCAGATCGAATCGGCCTGAGAGGCCAGCACGCTGCCAAGCGCGAAGACGATCAGCCCGAGGTAAATCACCGGACGACGGCCAATGCGGTCGGAAATGATCCCGAACGGAATCTGGAAAATCGCTTGGGTCAGGCCGTAAGCGCCGATAGCCAAGCCGATCAGGGCCGGGGTCGCGCCCGCCAGGTCCATGCCATAGGTCGCCAGTACCGGCAACACCATGAACATGCCCAGCATACGGAAGGCGAACACCAGGGCCAGACCGCTCGCCGCGCGGGTCTCGCTGCCACTCATGCGTTCGCTGTGGGGATCGTGCATGGAAAAACCTCGTGTGAACCGGCGGCGATTCTACCAGTCCCATCGGTAGACGGGGTATATCGCGACGCTTTGACGCGTATAGATGAAACTCTCTTCATCCAGGGTAAAAAACCCTTCGTTTGATAGTGTGCATCCATCCAGTATTTGGCCGTATACTCCTACGTTTTCGACGCCCGCCGAGCGAGGCCACTTTGGACAAGATCCTGATACGTGGGGCCCGTACCCACAACCTGAAGAACATCGACCTGACCCTGCCACGGGACAAGCTGATCGTCATCACCGGCCTGTCCGGATCCGGCAAGTCGTCCCTGGCCTTCGACACACTGTACGCCGAAGGTCAGCGCCGCTATGTCGAATCGCTGTCGGCCTACGCCCGCCAGTTCCTGTCGATGATGGAAAAACCCGACGTCGACACCATCGAAGGCCTGTCGCCGGCGATCTCCATCGAACAGAAGTCGACCTCGCACAACCCGCGCTCCACGGTCGGCACCATCACTGAAATCTACGACTACCTGCGTTTGCTTTATGCGCGCGTGGGTACGCCGCGCTGCCCCGATCACGACATTCCGCTGGAAGCGCAGACCGTCAGCCAGATGGTCGACCTGGTGCTGGCGCAACCGGAAGGCAGCAAACTGATGCTGCTGGCGCCGGTGATCCGCGAGCGTAAAGGTGAACACCTGTCGGTCTTCGAAGAGCTGCGCGCCCAAGGTTTCGTCCGCGCCAGGGTCAACGGCCGGATCTGCGAACTCGACGAGCTGCCGAAACTGGATAAACAGAAGAAGCACTCGATCGATGTGATCGTCGACCGCTTCAAAGTGCGCGCCGACCTGCAACAGCGTTTGGCGGAGTCCTTCGAAACCGCGCTGAAGCTGGCGGACGGTATCGCCCTGGTCGCGCCGATGGACGATGAGCCGGGCGAAGAAATGATCTTCTCCGCCCGCTTCGCTTGCCCGATCTGCGGGCATGCAATCAGCGAACTCGAACCCAAACTGTTCTCCTTCAACAACCCGGCCGGCGCCTGCCCGACGTGCGATGGTCTGGGGGTAAAGCAGTTCTTCGACATCAAGCGATTGGTCAACGGTGAGCTGACGCTGGCCGAAGGTGCGATTCGCGGCTGGGACCGGCGTAACGTCTATTACTTCCAGATGCTCGGCTCACTGGCCTCGCACTACGGCTTCAGCCTGGAAGTGCCGTTCAACGATCTGCCGGCCGATCAGCAGAAATCCATCCTGCACGGCAGCGGCTCGCAGAACGTCGACTTCAAATACCTCAACGACCGCGGCGATATCGTCAAACGTTCGCACCCGTTCGAAGGCATCGTGCCCAACCTCGAGCGTCGCTACCGCGAGACCGAGTCGGCGAGCGTGCGTGAAGAGTTGGCCAAGTTCCTCAGCACTCAGTCGTGCCCGGACTGCCGTGGCACGCGCCTGCGTCGCGAAGCGCGCCACGTGTGGGTTGGCGAGAAGACATTGCCGGCAGTGACCAATCTGCCGATCGGCGATGCTTGCGAATACTTCGGCCAACTGAAGATGACCGGCCGCCGTGGCGAGATCGCGGACAAGATTCTCAAGGAAATCCGTGAGCGTCTGCAGTTCCTCGTCAACGTCGGTCTCGATTATCTGTCGCTGGATCGCAGCGCTGACACCCTTTCCGGTGGTGAAGCACAACGTATTCGTCTGGCCAGCCAGATCGGCGCAGGCCTGGTGGGTGTTTTGTACATCCTCGACGAACCGTCCATTGGCTTGCACCAGCGTGACAATGATCGACTGCTCGGCACTCTCAAGCACCTGCGCGACATCGGTAACACGGTAATCGTGGTCGAGCACGACGAAGATGCGATTCGCTTGGCTGACTATGTCGTCGATATCGGCCCCGGCGCTGGCGTACACGGTGGGCAGATCGTTGCCGAAGGTACGCCGGCTGAAGTCATGGCGCATCCGGATTCCCTGACCGGTAAATACCTGTCGGGCCGGGTGAAGATTGAAGTGCCGGCCAAACGTACGCCACGTAACAAGAAGCTCAATCTGTCGCTGAAAGGCGCGCGCGGCAACAACCTGCGTAATGTCGACCTCGACATCCCGATTGGCTTGCTGACGTGCGTCACCGGCGTGTCCGGCTCGGGCAAATCGACGCTGATCAACAACACGCTGTTCCCGCTGAGCGCCACGGCGCTCAATGGTGCGACCACGCTGGAAGCGGCTGCGCACGACAGTATCAAAGGCCTGGAGCATCTCGACAAAGTCGTCGATATCGACCAGAGCCCGATTGGCCGGACGCCGCGCTCCAACCCAGCGACGTACACGGGGCTGTTCACGCCGATCCGTGAACTGTTCGCCGGCGTGCCCGAGTCGCGCTCCCGTGGTTACGGCCCGGGACGTTTCTCGTTCAACGTCAAGGGCGGTCGTTGCGAAGCGTGCCAGGGCGATGGCCTGATCAAGGTGGAAATGCACTTTCTGCCGGACATCTACGTACCGTGCGACGTGTGCAAGAGCAAGCGTTACAACCGCGAAACCCTTGAAATCAAATACAAGGGCAAGAGCATCCACGAAACCCTCGAAATGACCATCGAGGAAGCCCGGGAGTTCTTCGACGCGGTGCCGGCACTGGCGCGCAAGCTGCAAACGTTGATGGATGTCGGCCTGTCGTACATCAAGCTCGGACAGTCGGCGACCACGTTATCCGGCGGCGAGGCACAGCGGGTCAAGCTGTCTCGCGAGCTGTCCAAGCGCGACACTGGCAAGACCCTGTATATCCTCGATGAGCCGACTACCGGTTTGCACTTCGCAGATATTCAGCAGTTGCTCGACGTCCTGCATCGCCTGCGCGACCACGGCAATACGGTGGTGGTGATCGAACACAACCTCGACGTGATCAAGACGGCCGACTGGCTGGTCGATCTCGGACCCGAGGGTGGTTCCAAAGGTGGGCAGATCATTGCCACCGGTACACCGGAAGAAGTGGCCGAGATGAAGCAATCTCATACTGGTCATTACCTCAAACCGCTGCTGATCCGCGATCGGGCGTAAACGCCAGACATGAAAAAGCCCCTGTCACTTCATCAGTGACAGGGGCTTTTTTGTATCGATTGCAATCAGGAAGTGTGAGATTGCAGGTAGTTCTCAAGGCCGATCAGCTTGATCAGGCCCAACTGCTTTTCCAGCCAGTAGGTGTGATCTTCTTCGGTGTCATTGAGCTGAACCCGCAGGATCTCGCGGCTGACATAGTCTTTGTGCTGCTCGCACAACTCGATGCCTTTACACAGGGCAGCGCGGACCTTGTACTCAAGACGCAGATCGGCTTCGAGCATCTCCGGCACCGTGGTGCCAACGTCCAAGTCATCCGGACGCATGCGCGGCGTACCTTCGAGCATCAGAATGCGGCGCATCAACGCATCAGCGTGACCTGCTTCTTCTTCCATCTCGTGATTGATTCGCTCGTAGAGCTTGGTGAACCCCCAGTCCTCATACATCCGCGAATGAACGAAATATTGGTCACGCGCGGCCAGTTCGCCGGTCAGCAACGTGTTGAGGTAATCGATAACGTCTGGGTGGCCTTGCATCGCCCTACATCTCCCTACTTGAAAGTCTGTAGTTTGAACCAAGCTGACCGGAAGGTCACCCGATTAGCGCAATAAAAGCGAAGATATTCTTAGAAAAGCAGCCTAAATAACGCAAAAACCGCCCAAATGAGGGCGGTTCTGCTTCTCGTTTAGACTTCGTTAAGCTGTACGTTGAGCAGCGTTGCGATTGCTTCTCCATACGCCGGATCGGCTTTGTAGAAATGCTGCAACTGACGATCAACGACGTCACTGGAAACACCCGACATCGCGCCAGCGATGTTGCTGACAAGCAATGCTTTCTGCTCATCGCTCATCAGACGGAACAGCGCACCGGCGTGGCTGTAGTAATCAGTGTCTTCGCGGTGATCGTAGCGATCAGCGGCACCGCTCAAGGCCAGCGCAGGTTCTGCGTAACGCGGAGCTTGTTTCGGTGCTTCGGTGTAGCTGTTCGGCTCGTAGTTAGGTGCTGCACCACCGTTACTGCCGAATGCCATCGAGCCGTCACGCTGGTAAGTGTTAACCGGGCTGCGTGGAGCATTCACCGGCAGTTGCTGGTGGTTGGTACCGACACGGTAGCGGTGCGCGTCGGCGTAAGCGAATACACGACCTTGCAGCATGCGATCTGGCGACAGACCAACACCCGGCACCATGTTGCTTGGGCCAAACGCCGCTTGCTCGACTTCAGCGAAGTAGTTCTGCGGGTTGCGATTCAGTTCCAGCTCACCGACTTCGATCAGCGGGAACTCTTTCTGCGACCAGGTTTTGGTCACGTCGAATGGGTTCTCGTAATGCGCCGCTGCTTGAGCTTCGGTCATGATCTGGATGCACACACGCCATTTCGGGAAGTCACCGCGCTCGATGGCTTCAAACAAATCACGCTGCGCGTAATCTGGATCAGTGCCTGCCAAGCGCGCTGCATCGGCCGGCGCCAGGTTCTTGATGCCTTGCTTGGTCTTGTAGTGCCATTTTACCCAGTGACGCTCGCCTTCAGCGCTGATCAGGCTGTAGGTGTGGCTGCCGAAGCCGTGCATGTGACGGTAGCCGTCCGGGATGCCTCGATCGGAGAACAGAATGGTGACCTGGTGCAGCGCTTCAGGCGAATGCGACCAGAAGTCCCACATCATCTGCGCGCTTTTGAGATTGCTTTGCGGCAGACGTTTTTGCGTATGGATAAAGTCAGGAAATTTCAGTGGATCGCGAATGAAGAACACTGGCGTGTTGTTGCCAACGATGTCCCAGTTGCCTTCTTCGGTGTAGAACTTCAGCGCGAAGCCGCGTGGGTCACGCTCGGTATCCGCCGAACCACGTTCGCCGCCCACTGTGGAGAAGCGCAGAAAAGTCGGAGTTTGCTTGCCAACGGATTCGAACAGCTTGGCGCTGGTGTATTCAGTGATATCACGAGTAACGGTGAACGTGCCATAAGCACCCGAGCCCTTCGCATGTACGCGGCGTTCAGGGATGTTTTCACGGTTGAAGTGCGCGAGCTTCTCGATCAGGTGGAAATCGTCGAGCAGCAAAGGGCCACGCGGGCCGGCGGAGCGGGAATTCTGGTTATCGGCGACAGGTGCGCCACTGGCGGTCGTAAGCGTTTTGATCTGGCTCATACGGTCTTCTTCCTCTGTCAGTCTTGAAACTGCCGGCTAATCGGCTTGCTGGGAAGTATTGATCATCCATGTGACAGCCACAAATTCATTAACTTGTAGGCATCGATAGATAATTACTAATCATGTATCCCGGCACATAGTGACAACAGAACAGTGTCAGAAGCTTGTACGAACGGCGCGTTTTTCTGCGGACACAAAAAACCGGGCGCTAGGCCCGGTTCTTCGTTTCAGACTGACGTCTTACTCGGCGGATACAGCTTCGCCAGCAGTAGCACGATCAACCAACTCGACGTACGCCATAGGCGCGTTGTCGCCAGTGCGGAAACCGCACTTGAGGATGCGCAGGTAGCCACCCTCACGGGTAGCGTAACGCTTGCCCAGGTCGTTGAAGAGCTTACCAACGATAGCTTTCGAACGAGTACGGTCGAAAGCCAGACGGCGGTTAGCCAGGCTGTCTGTCTTGGCCAGAGTGATCAGCGGCTCAGCAACGCGGCGCAGTTCTTTGGCTTTTGGCAGAGTAGTTTTGATCAGCTCGTGCTCGAACAGCGACACCGCCATGTTTTGAAACATGGCCTTGCGGTGCGAGCTGGTGCGGCTCAGGTGACGACCACTTTTACGATGACGCATGGTTCATTCCTTACCAAACACTACGTTCGGTGATTACGACGATCAGGCAGTCGCCTTGTCGTCCTTCTTAAGACTTGCAGGCGGCCAGTTGTCGAGGCGCATGCCGAGGGACAGACCGCGGGAGGCCAGAACGTCCTTGATTTCAGTCAAGGATTTCTTGCCCAGGTTCGGAGTCTTCAACAGCTCCACTTCGGTGCGCTGAATCAGGTCACCGATGTAGTAGATGTTTTCCGCCTTAAGGCAGTTAGCCGAACGTACAGTCAGTTCCAGATCGTCAACCGGGCGAAGCAGGATCGGATCGATCTCGTCTTCCTGCTCGACAACCACTGGCTCACTGTCACCTTTGAGGTCGACGAACGCAGCCAACTGCTGTTGCAGAATGGTTGCAGCGCGGCGGATAGCCTCTTCAGGATCCAGAGTACCGTTGGTTTCCAGATCAATAACCAGCTTGTCCAGGTTAGTACGCTGTTCGACACGGGCGTTTTCCACCACGTATGCGATACGGCGAACCGGGCTGAACGAAGAGTCGAGCTGCAAGCGACCGATGCTGCGGCTTTCGTCTTCATCGCTCTGACGCGAGTCTGCTGGTTCATAACCACGACCACGAGCTACGGTGAGCTTCATGTTCAGGGCGCCGTTAGACGCCAGGTTAGCGATTACGTGATCGGGATTAACGATCTCGACATCATGATCCAGCTGAATATCGGCAGCGGTAACCACCCCCGAACCCTTCTTCGACAAGGTCAGCGTAACTTCGTCACGACCGTGCAGCTTGATGGCCAGACCTTTAAGGTTCAACAGGATTTCAATTACGTCTTCCTGTACACCTTCGATGGCGCTGTACTCGTGGAGCACACCGTCAATCTCGGCCTCGACTACTGCGCAGCCGGGCATTGAGGACAACAGGATGCGTCGCAGCGCGTTGCCCAGGGTGTGGCCAAAACCACGCTCGAGAGGCTCGAGAGTGATCTTGGCGCGGGTTGGACTGACAACCTGCACATCAATATGGCGGGGTGTCAGGAACTCATTTACCGAAATCTGCATGGATGCACCTATTTTCTAGCCCTTACTTGGAGTAGAGCTCGACAATCAGGCTTTCGTTGATGTCGGCGGACAGATCACTGCGAGCAGGAACGTTCTTGAAAACGCCCGACTTCTTCTCAGTGTCTACTTCTACCCATTCTACGCGGCCACGTTGGGCACACAGATCGAGAGCTTGGACAATGCGAAGTTGGTTTTTTGCTTTCTCGCGAACTGCAACCACGTCACCAGCACGAACCTGATACGACGGAACGTTTACGGTCTGACCGTTAACGCTGATCGACTTGTGCGATACCAGTTGACGGGATTCGGCACGAGTCGAACCAAAGCCCATACGGTATACAACGTTGTCCAGACGGCATTCGAGCAGTTGCAGCAGGTTTTCACCGGTTGCACCTTTCTTGCCAGCAGCTTCTTTGTAGTAGCCGCTGAACTGACGCTCGAGAACGCCGTAGATACGACGGACCTTCTGCTTTTCACGCAGTTGGGTGCCGTAGTCGGACTGGCGACCGCGGCGTTGGCCGTGGATACCAGGTGCTGCTTCAATGTTGCACTTCGATTCGATCGCGCGCACGCCGCTCTTCAGGAAGAGATCGGTGCCTTCGCGACGAGCGAGTTTGCATTTTGGACCAATGTAACGAGCCATTCTTTACAATCTCCTGGATTACACGCGGCGCTTCTTCGGCGGACGGCACCCGTTGTGCGGGATTGGCGTCACGTCGGTGATGCTGGCGATCTTGTAGCCACAGCCGTTCAAAGCGCGGACTGCGGATTCACGACCTGGACCTGGACCTTTGACGTTGACGTCGAGGTTTTTCAGGCCATATTCCAGCGCAGCTTGACCAGCACGTTCAGCAGCTACTTGAGCAGCAAACGGGGTGGACTTGCGGGAACCGCGGAAACCCGAACCACCAGAGGTAGCCCAAGAAAGCGCGTTACCTTGACGGTCGGTGATGGTCACGATTGTGTTGTTAAAAGAAGCATGGATGTGGGCGATGCCATCAACCACTGTCTTTTTAACTTTTTTACGAGGACGAGCAGCAGGTTTTGCCATGATTAATTTCCTGTCGATTCGCGTGGGCGATTACTTGCGGATCGGCTTACGCGGACCTTTACGGGTACGCGCGTTAGTCTTGGTACGCTGACCGCGTACTGGAAGACCACGACGATGACGCAGACCACGGTAGCAACCGAGGTCCATCAAACGCTTGATTTTCATGTTGATTTCGCGACGCAGGTCACCTTCAGTGGTGAACTTCGCCACTTCGCCACGCAATTGCTCAATCTGCTCGTCGCTCAGATCTTTGATCTTTGCGGCTGGGTTTACCCCAGTCTCTGCGCAAATTTTCTGCGCAGTAGTGCGACCAACACCATAGATGTAGGTCAGCGAGATAACAGTGTGCTTGTTATCTGGAATGTTAACGCCTGCAATACGGGCCATTCAGTGGGACTCCAATTGACAGCTACCTACGCCCCGGAAGCCAAGAAATAGGGCGCGAGATAATATCGCTGTAATAACAAATAATCAACCCGGCAGCGCACTAGCTGCCGGGCTTCAAGCGGATCACACTCAGCCTTGGCGCTGTTTGTGACGCGGTTCCGCGCTGCAAATTACTCGAACAACACCTTCGCGGCGAATAATCTTGCAGTTACGGCACAGCTTTTTCACCGATGCACGAACTTTCATCACCAACTCCTCGAACCTTATGGGTACTCAGCGCAACATGCCGCTGCCGTAACCCTTCAGGTTGGCTTTCTTCATCAGGGATTCGTACTGGTGCGAAACGAGGTGCGATTGTACTTGGGACATGAAGTCCATCACAACCACGACCACGATCAGCAACGAGGTCCCGCCAAGGTAGAACGGAACGTTTGCTGCAACCACCAGGAACTGGGGCAACAGGCACACGGCCGTCATGTAAAGAGCACCGAACATGGTCAAGCGGGTCAGAACGCCATCAATGTAGCGCGCAGACTGCTCACCTGGACGGATGCCCGGAATAAAGGCACCGGACTTCTTCAGGTTTTCCGCTACGTCTTTCGGATTGAACATCAACGCCGTATAGAAGAAGCAGAAGAAAATAATCCCTGCACTAAACAGCAGAATATTCAACGGCTGACCAGGAGCGATCGACTGCGAGATGTCCTGCAACCAGCCCATACCTTCAGACTGACCAAACCAGGCACCCAGCGAAGCCGGGAACAGCAAAATGCTGCTCGCGAAAATAGCCGGAATAACACCGGCCATGTTCACCTTAAGCGGCAAGTGGCTTGTCTGCGCAGCAAAAACCTTGCGGCCCTGCTGACGCTTGGCGTAGTGAACAGCGATACGACGCTGACCACGCTCAATGAACACCACAAAACCGATAATCGCTACTGCCAGCAAACCGATGGCAACCAAGGCGAAGATGTTGATATCACCCTGACGCGCAGACTCGAAAGACTGCCCGATTGCTCTCGGAAGACCGGCGACGATACCCGAAAAAATCAACATCGAGATACCGTTACCTACACCACGCTCAGTAATCTGCTCACCCAGCCACATCATGAACATCGCACCAGCCACAAAAGTGGATACCGCGACGAAATGGAAGCCAAAGTCACCAGTGAACGCAACGCCCTGCCCCGCCAGACCAATGGACATGCCAATAGCCTGAACGAGAGCGAGGACGACGGTGCCGTAGCGGGTGTACTGGCTGATCTTGCGACGGCCAGCTTCACCTTCCTTCTTCAACTGCTCCAGCTGCGGGCTGACGGCGGTCATCAGTTGCATGATGATCGATGCCGAAATGTACGGCATGATCCCCAGTGCAAAGATGCTCATCCGTTCCAGCGCGCCGCCGGAGAACATGTTGAACAAGCTAAGAATGGTCCCCTCATTCTGTCGAAACAGGTCTGCGAGTCGGTCCGGGTTGATACCTGGAACCGGGATGTGTGCGCCTATTCGGTAGACGATAATCGCCAGGAACAGAAAACGCAGACGAGCCCAGAGTTCAGACATACCGCCTTTGCCGAGCGCAGAGAGAGCACCTTGCTTAGCCATTTATTCCTCGAACTTGCCGCCAGCTGCTTCGATAGCCGCACGCGCACCTTTGGTGGCGCCGATTCCCTTGCCGATAGTGACAGCGCGAGTCACTTCACCGGACAGCATGATTTTCACACGCTGTACGTTGACGTTGATCACGTTGGCATCTTTCAGGGACTGCACGGTGACGATGTCGCCTTCCACTTTAGCCAACTCGGACAAACGCACTTCTGCGCGATCCATGGCTTTCAGGGAAACGAAACCGAACTTCGGCAGGCGACGATGCAGCGGCTGTTGACCGCCTTCAAAGCCTGGAGCGATGGTGCCACCGGAGCGGGAGGTCTGACCTTTGTGACCACGGCCACCAGTCTTACCCAAACCGCTACCGATACCACGGCCCGGACGATGCTTTTCGCGACGGGAACCCGGCGCTGGACTCAGATCATTGAGTTTCATCGATTAACCCTCGACACGCAGCATGTAGTAAGCCTTGTTGATCATCCCGCGATTCTCGGGAGTATCCTGGACTTCTACAGTGTGACCGATGCGACGCAGACCCAGACCCTTAACGCACAGTTTGTGGTTAGGGATGCGGCCGGTCATGCTTTTGATCAGCGTTACTTTAACGGTAGCCATGATCAGAAGATCTCCTTGACGCTTTTGCCACGCTTGGCGGCAATGGATTCAGGAGACTGCATAGCTTTCAAACCTTTGAAAGTGGCGTGAACCACGTTTACCGGGTTAGTCGAGCCGTAGCACTTGGCCAGAACGTTCTGAACACCAGCAACCTCGAGGACAGCACGCATAGCGCCGCCAGCGATGATACCGGTACCTTCAGAAGCAGGCTGCATGTACACCTTCGAAGCGCCGTGAGCGGACTTCATTGCGTACTGCAGAGTGGTGCCGTTCAGATCAACTTGGATCATGTTGCGGCGAGCAGCTTCCATTGCCTTCTGGATCGCAGCAGGCACTTCACGCGACTTGCCACGGCCGAAGCCAACACGCCCTTTACCATCACCAACCACGGTCAACGCGGTGAAAGTGAAGATACGGCCGCCTTTAACGGTTTTGGCTACGCGGTTAACTTGAACCAGCTTCTCAATGTAGCCTTCGTCGCGCTTTTGGTCGTTATTTGACATAACTTAGAACTCCAGCCCAGCTTCACGAGCAGCATCAGCCAGCGCTTTAACGCGGCCGTGGTACTTGAAGCCAGAGCGGTCGAAAGCCACTTGCGAGACGCCAGCGGCCTTAGCACGCGTAGCGACCAGCTGGCCAACCTTTGTGGCCGCGTCGATGTTGCCAGTGGCGCCATCACGCAGTTCTTTATCCAAAGTCGAGGCGCTTGCCAGGACTTTGTTGCCGTCGGCCGAGATGACCTGGGCGTAGATGTGCTGCGACGAGCGGAACACGCAGAGACGCACGACTTCGAGTTCGTGCATTTTCAGGCGTGCTTTGCGAGCGCGACGCAGTCGAGTAACTTTTTTGTCGGTCATTTGCTATGCCCTACTTCTTCTTGGCTTCTTTACGACGGACGACTTCGTCCGCGTAGCGCACACCTTTGCCTTTGTACGGCTCTGGTGGACGGAAGTCGCGGATCTCAGCGGCCACTTGACCTACCAGCTGCTTATCGATGCCCTTGATCAGGATATCGGTCTGGCTAGGAGTCTCAGCGGTGATGCCTTCCGGCAGTTCGTAATCCACTGGGTGCGAGAAGCCAAGGGCCAGGTTCAAAACCGTGCCTTTTGCTTGCGCCTTGTAACCAACACCGACCAGCTGGAGCTTGCGCTCGAAGCCTTGGCTTACGCCTTGGACCATGTTGTTTACCAACGCACGCGTGGTACCGGCCATTGCGCGAGTTTGTTGATCGCCATTGCGAGCAGCGAAACGCAGCTCACCAGCTTCTTCAACGATCTCAACGGACGAATGGATGTTCAGTTCAAGAGTACCCTTGGCACCCTTCACCGAAAGCTGTTGGCCTGCGAATTTTACTTCGACACCGGCTGGCAGCTTAACGGGGTTCTTAGCGACGCGAGACATGCTTATCCCCCCTTAGAACACAGTGCAAAGAACTTCGCCGCCGACACCGGCAGCGCGCGCAGCACGATCCGTCATCACACCTTTGTTGGTGGAGACGATAGACACGCCAAGACCGCCACGAACTTTCGGCAGATCTTCAACGGACTTGTACTGACGCAGGCCTGGACGACTAACGCGCTTCACTTCTTCGATAACCGGACGGCCTTCGAAGTACTTCAGCTCGATGGACAACGACGGCTTAGCGTCGGTGGTGATCTGAAAATCCGCGATGTAACCTTCGTCCTTCAGGACTTTTGCTACAGCCACCTTCAGCGTGGAAGACGGCATGCTTACGACAGACTTTTCAGCCATCTGGGCATTACGGATTCGAGTTAGCATGTCCGCTAACGGGTCCTGCATACTCATGGGCTAGACGCTCCTAATACAGAAAAATTAGCCTTGCGGCTACTACTTGTCGCCGAGAACTTCCGGGCATGAAAAACACGGGCTCAGGCGAGCCGGTCATTCTAGACACACCCCAGAAATGAATCAAGCCCCAAAAGGGGCTTGATTCAGATTCAAGGCCACCGATGGTCAGGTTCTTGCGAACCCGAACATCGAGACTTTGACAACAATTACCAGCTGGCTTTAACCAGGCCTGGTACGTCACCACGCATTGCAGCTTCACGCAGCTTGTTACGGCCGAGGCCGAACTTGCGGTAAACGCCGTGCGGACGACCAGTCAGGCGGCAACGGTTACGCATGCGCGCAGCGCTTGCGTCACGTGGTTGCTTCTGCAGAGCTACGGTAGCTTCCCAACGCGCTTCTGGACTTGCGTTCAGATCGACGATGATAGCTTTCAGCGCTGCACGCTTGGTGGCGTACTTGGCAACAGTGAGCTGACGCTTCAGCTCACGGTTCTTCATGCTCTTCTTGGCCATTTTCCTACTCCAATCAGTTGCGGAACGGGAATTTGAAAGCACGCAGCAGAGCGCGGCCTTCATCATCGTTCTTGGCAGTGGTGGTCAGGGTAATGTCCAGACCGCGGAGAGCATCGATCTTGTCGTAGTCGATTTCCGGGAAAATGATCTGCTCTTTTACGCCCATGCTGTAGTTACCACGACCATCAAAGGACTTGGCATTCAGGCCGCGGAAGTCGCGAACCCGAGGCAGGGAGATCGACAGCAGACGATCCAGGAACTCATACATACGCTCACGGCGCAGGGTCACCTTGACGCCGATCGGCCATCCTTCACGGACTTTAAAGCCAGCGATGGATTTACGAGCGTAGGTCACAACGACTTTTTGGCCGGTGATCTTTTCCAGGTCAGCAACAGCATGCTCGATGACTTTCTTGTCACCAACAGCTTCGCCCAGACCCATGTTCAGGGTGATTTTTGTAACGCGTGGAACTTCCATCACGTTCGAAAGCTTAAGTTCTTCCTTAAGCTTCGGTGCGATTTCCTTCCAGTAAATCTCTTTTAGTCGTGCCATGGTCTTCTACCTAGCAGTGTTCAAGCATCAACCGCTTTTTGGGTCGACTTGAAGACACGAATTTTCTTGCCGTCTTCTACTTTGAAACCAACGCGGTCAGCCTTGTTGGTTTCGCCGTTGAAAATGGCGACGTTAGAAGCGTCCAGTGGAGCTTCTTTTTCGACGATACCGCCTTGCACGCCCGACATCGGGTTAGGCTTGGTATGACGCTTAACCAGGTTCAGACCACCAATAACCAGACGGTTATTAGCAAGAACCTTAAGCACCTTACCGCGCTTACCTTTGTCTTTGCCGGCGATCACGATGATCTCGTCGTCACGACGAATCTTTTGCATGTCGGATCTCCTTACAGCACTTCTGGGGCGAGCGAGACGATCTTCATGAACTTCTCAGTACGAAGTTCACGGGTCACTGGCCCAAAGATACGGGTGCCGATCGGCTCTTGCTTGTTGTTCAGAAGAACAGCAGCGTTGCCATCAAAGCGGATAATGGAGCCATCAGCACGACGTACGCCGTGACGAGTGCGGACTACAACAGCAGTCATCACTTGGCCTTTTTTCACTTTACCGCGAGGAATTGCTTCCTTCACGGTAACTTTGATGATGTCACCGATACCAGCGTAACGACGATGGGAGCCACCCAGCACCTTGATGCACATAACGCGGCGAGCGCCGCTGTTATCGGCCACATCGAGCATGGATTGAGTCTGAATCATATAATTTCTCCGACCCCTAGTCCTTAGACTTCCACAGCGCGTTCGAGAACATCAACCAGCGCCCAAGACTTGGTCTTGGCCAAAGGACGAGTTTCACGAATAGTGACTTTGTCGCCGATGTGGCACTGATTGGTTTCGTCGTGCGCGTGCAGCTTAGTCGAACGCTTAACGTATTTACCGTAGATCGGGTGCTTAACGCGACGCTCGATCAGTACGGTGATGGTTTTGTCCATCTTGTCGCTGACAACACGGCCAGTCAGCGTACGGACAGTTTTTTCGGCTTCAGCCATGATTACTTACCTGCCTGCTGGTTGAGCACAGTCTTCACGCGAGCGATGTCACGCTTAACTTGCGAGAGCAGATGAGACTGCCCCAACTGGCCAGTTGCTTTCTGCATACGCAGATTGAACTGGTCGCGCAGCAAGCCGAGCAGTTGCTCGTTCAGCTGCTGTGCGGATTTTTCACGAAGTTCATTCGCTTTCATCACATCACCGTCCGTTTAACAAAGGCGGTGGCGAGCGGCAGCTTTGCAGCAGCCAGGGCAAAAGCCTCACGCGCCAGCTCTTCAGAAACACCCTCGATTTCATACAGGACTTTGCCTGGCTGAATCTGGGCAACCCAGTACTCCACACTACCCTTACCTTTACCCATCCGAACTTCGAGTGGCTTCTTGGAAATAGGCTTGTCCGGGAATACACGGATCCAGATCTTGCCGCCACGTTTAACGTGACGGGTCAGAGCACGACGCGCTGACTCGATCTGACGAGCGGTGAGACGACCACGAGCTACAGACTTCAGCGCGAACTCGCCGAAGCTGACTTTGCTACCGCGCTGAGCCAGACCACGGTTGTGGCCTGTCATCTGCTTGCGGAACTTCGTACGCTTAGGTTGCAACATTTGGCGTACCCCTTACTTAGCAGCTTTTTTACGAGGCGCTGGTGCTTGTGGTTTCAGCTCTTCTTGGCGACCACCAATTACTTCGCCTTTGAAGATCCAAACCTTTACACCGATCACACCATAAGTGGTGTGAGCTTCGTAGTTGGCATAGTCGATGTCGGCACGCAGGGTGTGCAATGGCACACGACCTTCGCGATACCATTCAGTACGTGCGATTTCAGCACCGCCGAGACGACCGCTCACTTGGATTTTGATGCCTTTGGCACCAATGCGCATGGCGTTCTGAACGGCGCGCTTCATAGCGCGACGGAACATTACACGACGCTCCAGCTGCTGAGCTACGCTCTGCGCAACCAGCATACCGTCGAGTTCCGGCTTGCGGATCTCTTCGATATTGATGTGCACAGGCACACCCATTTGCTTGGTCAGGTCCTGACGCAGTTTCTCAACATCTTCACCTTTCTTCCCGATAACGATACCTGGGCGAGCGGTGTGGATGGTGATACGTGCAGTTTGGGCCGGACGATGGATATCGATACGGCTTACGGACGCGCTTTTTAGTTTGTCTTGGAGATACTCACGCACTTTCAGATCTGCGAACAAATAGTCCGCATAAGTCCGACCGTCTGCGTACCAGACGGAGGTGTGCTCCTTGACGATTCCCAGGCGAATGCCAATGGGATGTACTTTCTGACCCATCTCTTCGACTCCGTTACTTGTCAGCAACCTTGACAGTGATATGGCAAGACCGCTTGACGATGCGATCAGCACGGCCTTTGGCACGTGGCATGATGCGCTTCAGCGAACGCCCTTCGTTGACGAAAACGGTGCTGACCTTCAGGTCATCAACGTCTGCGCCTTCGTTATGCTCGGCGTTGGCTACGGCCGACTCCAGCACTTTCTTCATGATCTCGGCGGCTTTCTTACTGCTGAAAGCCAACAAGTTGAGCGCTTCGCCCACCTTCTTCCCGCGGATCTGGTCGGCGACCAAGCGGGCTTTCTGGGCGGAGATTCGAGCGCCCGACAACTTAGCGGCTACTTCCATTTCCTAACCCCTTAACGCTTGGCTTTCTTGTCAGCCACGTGCCCACGATAAGTGCGGGTACCGGCGAACTCGCCCAGTTTATGGCCGACCATGTCTTCGTTCACGAGAACTGGGACGTGCTGACGACCGTTATGTACGGCGATGGTCAGACCGACCATCTGTGGCAGGATCATCGAACGACGCGACCAAGTCTTAATTGGTTTGCGATCGTTCTTTTCCGCCGCCACTTCGATCTTCTTCAGTAGGTGAAGATCAATAAAAGGACCTTTTTTCAGAGAACGTGGCACTGTCGTATCCCTCTATTTACTTGCGACGACGGACGATCATTTTGTCGGTACGCTTATTACCACGAGTCTTCGCGCCCTTAGTCGGGAAGCCCCATGGCGATACCGGATGACGACCACCAGAGGTACGACCTTCACCACCACCATGTGGGTGGTCAACCGGGTTCATGGCAACACCACGAACGGTTGGGCGAACGCCACGCCAGCGTTTGGCACCAGCTTTACCCAGCGAACGCAGGCTATGCTCGGAGTTCGAGACTTCGCCCAGGGTCGCACGGCATTCAGCCAGGACTTTACGCATTTCACCGGAACGCAGACGCAGGGTAACGTACACACCTTCACGAGCGATCAGCTGAGCCGAAGCACCAGCGGAACGAGCGATCTGTGCGCCTTTACCTGGCTTCAGTTCGATGCCGTGTACAGTAGAACCCACTGGAATGTTGCGCAGTTGCAGAGCGTTGCCTGGCTTGATTGGAGCCAGAGCGCCTGCGATCAGCTGGTCGCCAGCACTCACGCCTTTAGGGGCGATGATGTAGCGGCGCTCGCCGTCTGCGTAGCAGAGCAGTGCGATGTGAGCAGTACGGTTTGGATCGTATTCGATACGCTCGACAGTGGCGACGATGCCATCTTTGTCGTTGCGACGGAAATCGACCATACGATAATGCTGCTTATGACCACCACCGATGTGACGCGTGGTAATACGGCCATTGTTGTTACGACCACCAGTCTTCGATTTTTTCTCGAGCAGCGGTGCGTGAGGAGCGCCTTTATGCAGCTCCTGGTTGACCACCTTGACCACAAAACGGCGGCCAGGGGAAGTCGGTTTGCATTTAACGATTGCCATGATGCACCCCTTCCTTACTCAGCACTGCTGCTGAAATCGAGATCTTGGCCTGGCTGAAGGGAGATAACTGCCTTCTTCCAGTCATTACGCTTGCCCAGACCGCGAGCAGTGCGCTTGCTCTTACCCAGAACGTTCAGGGTAGTGACGCGCTCTACTTTCACGCTGAACAGGCTTTCGACGGCCTTCTTGATTTCCAGCTTGGTTGCATCAGTAGCAACCTTGAAAACGAACTGGCCTTTCTTGTCTGCCAGAACCGTAGCCTTCTCGGAAACGTGCGGGCCAAGCAGAACTTTAAATACGCGTTCCTGGTTCATCCCAGCAGCTCCTCGAATTTCTTCACGGCCGACACGGTGATCAACACCTTGTCGTATGCGATCAGACTAACTGGATCGGAACCTTGAACGTCACGTACATCTACGTGCGGCAGGTTACGAGCAGCCAGGTACAGGTTCTGATCAACAGCGTCCGACACGATCAAAACGTCGCTCAGGCTCATGTTGTTCAGCTTGCCCAGCAGGTCTTTGGTTTTCGGAGTTTCAACAGCGAAATCCTGAACCACGACCAGACGATCAGTACGCACCAGCTCAGCAAGGATGGAACGCATTGCTGCGCGATACATCTTCTTGTTCAGCTTCTGGGAGTGATCCTGTGGACGAGCTGCGAAAGTGGTACCGCCGCCACGCCAGATTGGGCTACGGATAGTACCGGCACGAGCACGGCCAGTACCTTTCTGACGCCATGGGCGCTTGCCGCCACCACGAACGTCGGAACGGGTCTTTTGCTGCTTGGTACCTTGACGGCCGCCGGCCATGTAGGCCACGACTGCTTGGTGAACCAGCGTCTCATTGAACTCGCCGCCAAACGTCAGTTCGGAAACTTCGATCGCTTGAGCGTCATTTACATTTAATTGCATGTCAGCTTCCCCTTAACCGCGAGCCTTGGCTGCTGGACGTACAACCAGGTTGCCGCCAGTAGCGCCAGGAACAGCACCCTTGACCAACAACAGATTGCGTTCAGCGTCCACGCGCACTACTTCCAGGGACTGCACGGTCACGCGCTCAGCGCCCATATGACCGGACATTTTTTTGCCCTTGAATACACGACCAGGAGTCTGGCACTGGCCGATAGAGCCTGGGACGCGGTGGGATACGGAGTTACCGTGGGTGTTATCTTGCCCGCGGAAATTCCAACGCTTGATCGTACCCTGGAAGCCTTTACCCTTGGACTGACCGGTTACATCAACCAGTTGACCAGCGGCGAAGATTTCAGCGTTGATCAGATCGCCAGCCTGGTACTCGCCTTCTTCAAGACGGAATTCCATGGTGGTGCGACCAGCGGCAACGTTCGCCTTGGCGAAGTGGCCAGCCTGAGCTGCTGTTACACGCGAAGCACGACGCTCGCCGACAGTGACTTGCACTGCACGATAGCCATCGGTCTCTTCAGTTTTGAACTGGGTGACGCGATTCGGTTCGATCTCAATGACCGTGACCGGAATGGAGACACCTTCTTCGGTGAAAATACGGGTCATACCGCATTTACGACCGACTACACCAATAGTCATGTTGTAAACCTCATGAGTGTACGGGGCTTTCACCCGCTATGGCCGCCCATTTCAGAGCGTTACACGACTAAGACCGAGTCTTAGCCGAGGCTGATCTGCACTTCCACACCGGCCGCAAGATCAAGCTTCATAAGTGCATCAACGGTTTTATCCGTTGGCTGGACGATATCCAGAACGCGCTTATGAGTGCGGATTTCGTACTGGTCGCGCGCGTCTTTGTTGACGTGCGGAGAAACCAGAACGGTAAACCGCTCTTTACGGGTAGGCAGTGGAATTGGACCACGCACTTGAGCACCAGTACGTTTCGCGGTTTCCACGATTTCCTGGGTTGATTGGTCGATCAGGCGATGGTCAAAAGCCTTCAACCTGATACGGATTTGCTGATTTTGCATTGGATTTCAGACTCCGGCTGCTATTCCCACCGAGCGCAATACGCCCGTTAAAAGGAGGCGCAATTCTATAGACGCCCCAGATAGGTGTCAACCCAATAAAAAAGCCCCCGCTGAGCGGGGGCTTTTTCACATCATCAAGCAATCTCTATAAAAGAGAATTACGCGATGATTTTGGCTACGACACCAGCGCCGACGGTACGACCGCCTTCACGGATAGCGAAACGCAGACCATCTTCCATTGCGATGGTTTTGATCAGGGTAACAGTCATCTGAATGTTGTCACCTGGCATTACCATTTCAACGCCTTCTGGCAGCTCGCAGTTACCAGTCACGTCAGTAGTACGGAAGTAGAACTGTGGACGGTAGCCTTTGAAGAACGGAGTATGACGGCCGCCTTCTTCCTTGCTCAGAACGTAAACTTCTGCGGTGAAAGTGGTGTGCGGCTTAACCGAACCTGGCTTAACCAGAACCTGACCACGCTCAACGTCGTCACGCTTGGTGCCACGCAGCAGAACGCCGCAGTTCTCGCCAGCACGACCTTCGTCGAGCAGCTTGCGGAACATTTCAACACCGGTGCAAGTAGTAACGGTGGTGTCACGCAGACCAACGATTTCCAGCGGATCTTGAACGCGAACGATACCGCGCTCGATACGACCGGTCACAACAGTACCGCGACCCGAGATCGAGAATACGTCTTCGATTGGCATCAGGAACGGCTTGTCGGTTACACGCACTGGTTCTGGGATGTAGCTGTCCAGAGTTTCAACCAGCTTCTTGACGGCAGTGGTGCCCATCTCGTTGTCGTCTTTGCCTTCCAGAGCCATACGAGCCGAACCGATGATGATCGGAGTATCGTCGCCAGGGAAGTCATAGGTGGACAGCAGGTCGCGAACTTCCATCTCAACCAGTTCCAGCAGCTCAGCGTCGTCTACCAGGTCAGCCTTGTTCAGGAAAACCACGATGTACGGAACGCCAACCTGACGGGACAGCAGGATGTGCTCACGGGTTTGTGGCATCGGACCATCAGCGGCCGAGCAAACCAGAATAGCGCCGTCCATTTGAGCAGCACCGGTGATCATGTTCTTCACATAGTCAGCGTGACCTGGGCAGTCAACGTGAGCGTAGTGACGGATCTTCGAGTTGTACTCAACGTGTGCGGTGTTGATGGTGATACCGCGAGCCTTCTCTTCCGGTGCGCTGTCGATCTTGTCGAAGTCAACGATTGCGGAACCGAAAACTTCGGAGCAAACGCGAGTCAGAGCAGCAGTCAGAGTGGTTTTACCGTGGTCAACGTGACCGATGGTGCCAACGTTGACGTGCGGTAGGGAACGATCAAATTTTTCTTTAGCCACGACAATTAACTCCTAGCCTAAAGGGGCTGAATCAGCCTTGTTTTTTGGTTACGGATTCGACGATGTGCGACGGAGCCGTATCGTATTTTTTGAATTCCATAGAGTAGCTTGCGCGACCCTGGGACATGGAACGAACGTCGGTCGCATAACCGAACATCTCACCCAGTGGAACCTCGGCACGGATAACCTTGCCGGACACTGTGTCTTCCATACCCTGGATCATGCCGCGACGACGGTTAAGGTCGCCCATCACATCACCCATATAGTCTTCAGGCGTAACAACCTCTACAGCCATGATCGGCTCAAGCAACTCACCACCGCCCTTCTGGGCCAGTTGCTTGGTCGCCATGGAGGCAGCCACTTTAAACGCCATCTCGTTGGAGTCGACGTCGTGGTAAGAACCATCGAACACGGTAGCCTTCAGGCCGATCAGCGGATAGCCGGCAACAACGCCGTTCTTCATCTGCTCTTCGATACCTTTCTGGATAGCCGGGATGTATTCCTTAGGAACCACACCACCTACAACTTCGTTCACGAATTGCAGACCTTCCTGACCTTCGTCAGCAGGAGCAAAACGAATCCAGCAGTGACCAAACTGGCCGCGACCACCGGATTGACGAACGAACTTGCCTTCGATTTCACAGTTCTTCGTGATGCGCTCACGATACGAAACCTGAGGCTTGCCGATGTTGGCTTCGACGTTGAACTCACGGCGCATCCGGTCAACCAGGATGTCCAGGTGCAGCTCGCCCATGCCGGAGATGATCGTTTGACCAGTCTCTTCATCAGTTTTAACGCGGAAAGACGGGTCTTCCTGAGCAAGTTTGCCCAGAGCGATACCCATTTTTTCCTGGTCATCCTTGGTCTTAGGCTCTACGGCAACCGAAATAACCGGCTCCGGGAAGTCCATGCGAACCAGAATGATTGGCTTGTCAGCGTTGCAGAGGGTTTCACCAGTGGTGACGTCCTTCATGCCGATCAGGGCCGCGATGTCACCAGCGCGCACTTCCTTGATCTCTTCACGGGCGTTTGCGTGCATTTGCACCATACGACCCACGCGCTCTTTTTTGCCTTTAACCGAGTTGATCACGCCGTCGCCGGAGTTCAACACGCCCGAGTAAACGCGGACGAAGGTCAAGGTACCCACGAATGGGTCGGTAGCGATCTTGAACGCCAGAGCCGAGAACGGCTCCGCATCGTCTGCATGACGCTCCAGCTCGATTTCCTCGTTATCCGGGTCAGTACCCTTGATAGCAGGAATGTCGGTTGGCGCAGGCAGGAAGTCGATAACGGCGTCGAGAACCAGGGGAACACCCTTGTTCTTGAACGAAGAACCGCAAACAGCCAGTACGATTTCGCCGGCGATAGTACGCTGACGCAAAGCAGCTTTGATCTCTACGATCGACAGCTCTTCGCCTTCCAGGTACTTGTTCATCAGCTCTTCGTTGGCTTCGGCAGCAGCCTCAACCATGTTGTTGCGCCACTCTTCAGCCAGCTCTTGCAGCTCAGCAGGAATGTCCTTGCGAACAGGGACCATACCTTTGTCAGAGTCGTTCCAGTAGACAGCTTGCATGTTGATCAGATCGATCTGACCCTGGAAGTTGTCTTCGGAACCGATAGCCAACTGGATTGGCACCGGAGTGTGACCCAGACGCTGCTTGATCTGACCGATCACGCGCAGGAAGTTGGCGCCAGCACGGTCCATCTTGTTTACGTAAACAAGACGTGGAACACCGTACTTGTTGGCTTGACGCCATACGGTTTCCGACTGAGGCTCAACACCCGAAGTACCGCAGAACACAACGACAGCGCCGTCGAGTACGCGCAGGGAGCGTTCAACTTCAATAGTGAAGTCAACGTGGCCCGGGGTATCGATTACGTTGAAGCGATGCTCGTCTTTGTACTGCTTCTCGGAACCTTTCCAGAAGGCGGTAATAGCAGCAGAAGTAATGGTAATACCACGCTCCTGCTCCTGAACCATCCAGTCTGTGGTCGCGGCGCCGTCATGCACCTCGCCCATTTTGTGACTTTTGCCGGTGTAAAAAAGGACGCGCTCGGTGGTGGTGGTTTTACCAGCATCCACGTGAGCGACGATACCGATGTTACGGTAGCGGCTAATCGGAGTAGTACGAGCCATAAAGCCCTCGCAAAATTAGTGAAGCTAAAATTAGAAGCGGTAGTGCGAGAAAGCTTTGTTAGCTTCAGCCATACGGTGCACGTCTTCACGCTTCTTAACAGCAGCACCTTTACCTTCAGCAGCATCCAGCAGTTCGCCAGCCAAACGCAGAGCCATAGACTTCTCGCCACGCTTACGGGCGAAGTCTACCAACCAGCGCATTGCCAGAGCGTTACGACGGGAAGGACGAACCTCGACCGGAACCTGGTAAGTAGCACCACCAACGCGGCGCGACTTCACTTCGACCAGCGGAGCGATGGCGTCGAGTGCTTTTTCGAAGAGTTCCAGGGGATCGGTGCCAGCCTTACGGGTCGCAACGGTTTCCAGGGCACCATAAACGATACGCTCGGCAACGGCTTTCTTGCCGCTTTCCATAACGTGGTTCATGAATTTGGCGAGGATCTGGCTTCCGTATTTCGGATCGTCCAGAATCTCACGCTTTGCTGCTACGCGACGTCTTGGCATGATAAGCCCTCAAGCGGTCTTCAGGTTAGCTCGGGACAGATCCAATGGATGCGTGCCCGACCTTACTCTTATCGACTCAATAAAATGAAAATCTGCAAAACGGCCGATTACTTCGGACGTTTGGTACCGTACTTCGAACGACCCTGGTTACGACCTTTAACGCCGGAAGTATCCAAGGAGCCGCGAACGGTGTGGTAACGAACACCTGGCAAGTCTTTTACACGACCGCCGCGGATCAGTACCACGCTGTGCTCTTGCAGGTTGTGACCTTCACCACCGATGTACGAGGAAACCTCGAAACCGTTGGTCAGGCGCACACGGCATACTTTACGCAGTGCCGAGTTAGGTTTTTTCGGCGTAGTGGTGTACACACGGGTGCACACGCCACGACGTTGCGGGCAGTTCTGCAGCGCAGGTACGTCGGATTTCTCGACGATACGCTTACGCGGCTGACGTACCAGCTGGTTGATAGTTGCCATCTACTAGCTCCACTGTTGTCTTGCGACGCTATTGTCTTGCAAGAAAAGCAAAATGGCAGGAACGAATTCCCGCCAAATTTAGGGGATCAAGAGTCTAAAGAGGATCTTGTCCCCAGTCAAGGCAAGGCCCCGACCTCCCCGCCCCTCGAACCTCGACAAATTGTCTCGATTCGATGAACGGAGCGACCAGGGCCTTACGCTCATTTATCGCAGAACTCAGTTACCGCTCGAGTTCAGCGCTTCGGTCAGTGCAGCTTCCACTTCACTGGCGCTTACGCGCAGCGGCTTGTCTGCTTCACGACGACGCTTGCGCTCGCTGTGATATGCCAGGCCGGTACCTGCCGGGATCAGACGACCCACGACAACGTTTTCTTTCAGGCCGCGCAGGTAGTCGCGCTTGCCGGTGACTGCCGCTTCGGTCAGTACACGAGTGGTTTCCTGGAAGGAAGCCGCCGAGATGAACGATTCGGTGGACAACGACGCCTTGGTGATACCCAGCAGAACGCGAGTGTATTTGGAGACGAACTTGTCTTCGCCGCCCAAACGCTCGTTTTCTACCAGTACGTGAGTCAGTTCCATCTGGTCGCCCTTGATGAAACTCGAATCGCCGGATTCAGCGATTTCAACTTTACGCAGCATCTGACGCAGGATGGTCTCGATGTGCTTGTCGTTGATCTTCACGCCTTGCAGACGGTAAACGTCCTGGATCTCGTTGACGATGTACTTGGCCAACGCGCTCACACCCAGCAGACGCAGGATGTCGTGCGGATCGCTTGGACCGTCGGAGATAACTTCGCCGCGGTTTACCTGTTCGCCTTCGAAGACGTTCAGGTGACGCCACTTCGGAATCAGCTCTTCGTACGGATCGGTACCGTCGTTCGGGGTAATAACCAGACGGCGCTTGCCTTTGGTTTCTTTACCGAACGCGATGGTGCCGCTGACTTCAGCCAGAATCGACGCTTCTTTCGGACGACGAGCTTCGAACAAGTCGGCAACACGCGGCAGACCACCGGTGATGTCACGAGTCTTCGAAGTTTCTTGCGGGATACGCGCGATAACATCACCGATCGCGATCTTCGCACCGTCAGCCACACCGACCAGGGCGTTGGCTGGCAGGAAGTACTGAGCGATAACGTCAGTGCCTGGCAGCAACAGATCCTTGCCGTTGTCGTCGACCATCTTCACTGCCGGACGGATTTCTTTGCCCGCAGCTGGACGATCTTTCGCGTCGAGGACTTCAATGTTGGTCATACCGGTCAATTCGTCAGTCTGACGCTTGATCGTGATGCCTTCTTCCATGCCCACGTAGGTCACGGTACCTTTCATTTCGGTAACGATTGGGTGAGTGTGCGGATCCCACTTGGCCACGATTGCGCCAGCGTCGACCTTGTCACCTTCTTTAACCGAAATCACAGCACCGTACGGCAGCTTGTAACGCTCACGCTCACGACCGAAGTCATCAGCGATGGCCAGCTCACCGGAACGGGACACAGCAACCAGGTGACCATCCACTCGCTCAACGTGCTTCAGGTTGTGCAGACGGACGGTACCGCCATTCTTCACCTGAACGCTGTCGGCTGCGGAAGTACGGCTTGCCGCACCACCGATGTGGAACGTACGCATCGTCAGCTGGGTACCCGGCTCACCGATGGACTGGGCAGCGATAACGCCGACCGCTTCACCGATGTTCACCTGGTGACCACGAGCCAAGTCACGGCCATAGCACTTGGCGCAAATGCCATAGCGGGTTTCGCAACTGATCGGCGAACGCACGATCACTTCGTCGATGCTGTTCAGCTCGATGAACTCGACCCACTTCTCGTCTACCAGAGTACCGGCTGGAACGATAACGTCCTCGGTGCCTGGCTTGAATACGTCACGGGCAATAACACGACCCAATACGCGCTCACCCAACGGCTCTACAACGTCACCGCCTTCAATGTGCGGAGTCATCAGCAGACCGTGTTCGGTGCCGCAATCGATCTCGGTTACAACCAGATCCTGCGCCACGTCTACCAGACGACGAGTCAGGTAACCGGAGTTCGCAGTTTTCAACGCGGTATCCGCCAGACCTTTACGAGCACCGTGAGTCGAGATGAAGTACTGAAGTACGCTCAAACCTTCACGGAAGTTCGCAGTAATCGGCGTTTCAATGATGGAACCGTCCGGTTTGGCCATCAGACCACGCATACCGGCCAGCTGACGAATCTGTGCTGCGGAACCCCGCGCACCCGAGTCGGCCATCATGTACATCGAGTTGAACGACTCTTGATCGACTTCAACGCCGTGACGGTCGATAACCTTCTCTTTCGAGAGGTTGGCCATCATTGCCTTGGAAACTTCGTCGTTCGCTTTCGACCAAAGGTCGATCACTTTGTTGTACTTCTCGCCCTGGGTTACCAGGCCGGAGGCGTACTGGCTCTCGATCTCTTTCACTTCGTCGGTGGCAGCACCGATGATGCGGGCTTTCTCGTCCGGGATAACGAAGTCGTTAACACCGATG
This sequence comes from Pseudomonas sp. Irchel 3H7, assembly GCF_900187605.1. Taxonomy (GTDB): domain Bacteria; phylum Pseudomonadota; class Gammaproteobacteria; order Pseudomonadales; family Pseudomonadaceae; genus Aquipseudomonas. The sequence goes on along the minus strand of NZ_FYEA01000021.1, from coordinate 14,028 downwards.
GAAACGCCGGAGATGGTCGAGTAAGCGAAACCGGTGTACATCAACTGGTCAGCGAAGATCACGGTCTCTTTCAGACCAACCACGCGGTAGCACTGGTTGATCAGCTTGGAGATCGCCTTTTTCTTCATCGGCAGGTTGACGACGTCGTACGACAGGCCTTTTGGCACAACCTGGAACAGCAGCGCACGGCCGACAGTGGTGTCGACGATACGGGTACCGCTCACGCTGTTGCCGTCACGGTCGTTGACGGTTTCGTTGATACGTACTTTAACCTTGGCGTGCAGTGCGGCTTCGCCGGCACGGAACACACGGTCAACTTCCTGCAGATCCGCGAACACACGACCTTCGCCCTTGGCGTTGATCGCTTCACGAGTCATGTAGTACAGACCCAATACAACGTCCTGCGACGGAACGATGATTGGCTCACCGTTGGCTGGCGACAGAATGTTGTTGGTCGACATCATCAACGCACGCGCTTCCAACTGGGCTTCCAGAGTCAGCGGTACGTGCACGGCCATTTGGTCGCCGTCGAAGTCGGCGTTGTACGCGGCGCAGACCAGAGGGTGCAGCTGGATAGCCTTACCTTCAATCAGTACCGGTTCAAACGCCTGGATACCCAGACGGTGAAGGGTCGGTGCACGGTTGAGAAGAACCGGGTGTTCGCGAATCACTTCAGCGAGAACGTCCCAAACCTCTGGCAGTTCGCGCTCGACCATTTTCTTGGCCGCTTTGATGGTGGTCGCGAGACCACGCATTTCGAGCTTGCCGAAAATGAACGGCTTGAACAGCTCGAGAGCCATCTTCTTCGGCAGACCGCACTGGTGCAGACGCAGGGTCGGGCCTACGGTAATTACCGAACGACCGGAGTAGTCAACACGCTTACCGAGCAAGTTCTGACGGAAACGACCTTGCTTACCCTTGATCATGTCAGCCAGGGATTTCAGAGGACGCTTGTTCGAACCGGTGATAGCGCGGCCACGACGACCGTTGTCGAGCAGAGCATCGACAGCTTCCTGCAACATACGCTTTTCGTTGCGCACGATGATGTCCGGAGCGGACAGATCCAGCAGGCGCTTCAAACGGTTGTTACGGTTGATCACTCGACGATACAGATCGTTGAGGTCGGAAGTCGCGAAACGACCACCGTCCAGCGGGACCAGTGGACGCAGATCTGGCGGCAGAACCGGCAGAACGGTCAGCACCATCCACTCTGGCAAGTTGCCGGAACCCTGGAAGGCTTCCATCAACTTCAGACGCTTGGACAGCTTCTTGATCTTGGTTTCAGAGTTGGTTTGCGGAATTTCTTCGCGCAGACGGCCAATCTCGTGTTCCAGGTCGATAGCGTGCAGCAGTTCACGAACAGCTTCAGCACCCATACGGGCGTCGAAGTCGTCACCGAACTCTTCCAGCGCTTCGAAGTACTGCTCGTCATTCAGCAGCTGACCTTTTTCAAGGGTGGTCATGCCTGGATCGATAACGACATAGCTCTCGAAGTAGAGAACGCGTTCGATATCACGCAGGGTCATGTCCATCAGCAAGCCGATACGGGACGGCAGCGATTTCAGGAACCAGATGTGGGCAACCGGCGAAGCCAGTTCGATGTGCGCCATGCGCTCACGACGAACCTTGGCCAGCGCAACTTCAACGCCGCACTTCTCGCAGATCACACCACGGTGCTTCAAGCGCTTGTACTTACCGCACAGGCACTCGTAATCCTTTACCGGGCCAAAGATCTTGGCGCAGAACAGGCCATCACGTTCAGGTTTGAACGTACGGTAGTTGATGGTTTCCGGCTTTTTAACTTCACCGAACGACCATGAGCGGATCATCTCAGGCGAGGCCAATCCGATACGGATGGCGTCGAACTCTTCGACTTGACCCTGGTTTTTCAGCAAATTCAGTAGGTCTTTCAAGGCCTTTCCTCCTGGCGGAGCAGAGAGCGGGCAATCCTGCCCCGCTCTCGATTCGCGTCACGTGTTATTCGGTTTCCAGATCGATATCGATGCCGAGGGAACGAATTTCCTTGATCAACACGTTGAAGGACTCGGGCATGCCCGGCTCCATACGGTGATCGCCATCCACGATGTTTTTGTACATCTTGGTACGGCCGTTCACATCGTCCGACTTCACTGTGAGCATTTCTTGCAGAGTGTAAGCAGCACCGTATGCTTCCAGTGCCCAGACCTCCATCTCCCCGAAACGCTGACCACCGAACTGTGCCTTACCACCCAGCGGCTGCTGGGTAACCAGGCTGTACGAACCGGTAGAACGCGCGTGCATCTTGTCGTCTACCAAGTGGTTCAGCTTCAGCATGTACATGTAGCCAACGGTAACTGGACGCTCGAACTTGTTGCCGGTACGGCCGTCAGTCAGCTGCATCTGGCCGCTTTCCGGCAGGTCTGCCAGTTTCAGCATGGCCTTGATTTCGCTTTCCTTGGCGCCGTCGAACACTGGAGTGGCCATTGGAACACCGCCACGCAGGTTCTTCGCCAGATCCAGGATTTCCTGATCGGAGAAGCTGTCCAGATCTTCGTTACGACCGCCGATCTGGTTGTAGATCTCGTCCAGGAAGGTACGCAGTTCAGCGACTTTACGCTGCTCTTCGATCATCCGGTTGATCTTCTCGCCCAGACCCTTGGCTGCGAGGCCCAGGTGGGTTTCAAGGATCTGACCAACGTTCATACGCGAAGGTACGCCCAGTGGGTTGAGGACGACGTCGACCGGGGTGCCATTGGCATCGTGCGGCATGTCTTCAACCGGCATGATCACGGAGACCACACCTTTGTTACCGTGACGACCGGCCATCTTGTCGCCCGGCTGGATGCGACGACGGATTGCCAGGTAAACCTTGACGATTTTCAGCACGCCTGGAGCCAGGTCATCGCCCTGCTGCAGTTTGCGCTTCTTGTCTTCGAACTTGTCGTCCAGCAGACGGCGGCGATCAACGATGTAGGCCTGAGCCTTCTCGAGCTGCTCGTTCAGAGCATCTTCAGCCATGCGCAGTTTGAACCACTGACCATGCTCAAGACCGTCGAGCACTTCGTCGGTGATGTCCTGACCTTTCTTCAGACCTGCGCCGCCTTCAGCCTTGTGGCCTACCAGAGCGGAACGCAGACGTTCGAAGGTCGCGCCCTCAACGATACGGAACTCTTCGTTCAGATCCTTGCGGATCTCGTCGAGTTGAGTCTTCTCGATCGACAGTGCACGAGCATCACGCTCAACGCCGTCGCGGGTGAAGACCTGTACGTCGATAACAGTACCTTTGGTACCGGTAGGTACGCGCAGGGAAGTGTCTTTAACGTCGCTGGCTTTTTCACCGAAGATTGCACGCAGCAGTTTTTCTTCCGGAGTCAGTTGGGTCTCGCCTTTCGGAGTGACCTTACCGACCAGGATGTCGCCTGCGCCAACTTCAGCACCTACGTAAACGATACCGGCTTCGTCCAGTTTGTTCAGTGCAGCTTCACCCACGTTAGGGATGTCCGCAGTGATCTCTTCAGGCCCAAGCTTGGTGTCACGGGCCACACAGGTCAGTTCCTGAATGTGGATCGTGGTGAAGCGGTCTTCTTGAACAACACGTTCGGACAGGCAGATGGAGTCTTCGAAGTTGAAGCCGTTCCATGCCATGAACGCGATGCGCATGTTCTGACCCAGTGCCAGTTCACCCATGTCGGTGGACGGGCCGTCGGCCATGATGTCGCTACGCTGAACACGATCACCCTTGCTCACCAGCGGACGCTGGTTGATGCAGGTGTTCTGGTTCGAGCGGGTGTATTTGGTCAGGTTGTAGATGTCGACACCAGCTTCGCCGGTTTCAACTTCGTCATCAGCAACACGAACCACGATACGGCTGGCGTCGACGGAATCGATCACGCCGCCACGACGAGCCACGACGCAAACGCCGGAGTCACGGGCTACGTTACGCTCCATGCCAGTACCTACCAGCGGCTTGTCAGCGCGCAGGGTTGGTACAGCTTGACGCTGCATGTTCGAACCCATCAACGCACGGTTGGCGTCGTCGTGCTCAAGGAACGGAATCAGCGACGCTGCAACCGAAACTACCTGTTTCGGCGAAACGTCCATCAAGGTGACTTCTTCAGGCGCCTTAACGGTGAATTCGTTCAGGTGACGTACGGCTACCAGTTCGTCGATCAGGACTTTCTGGTCGTTCATGGTCGCCGAAGCCTGCGCGATCACGTGATCGGCTTCTTCAATAGCGGACAGGAACACGATCTCGTCGGTGACCACACCCTCTTTCACCACGCGGTACGGGCTTTCCAGGAAGCCGTACTGGTTGGTGCGAGCGTACGCAGCCAGGGAGTTGATCAGACCGATGTTCGGACCTTCCGGCGTTTCAATCGGGCAAACACGACCGTAGTGAGTCGGGTGTACGTCACGAACTTCAAAGCCTGCGCGCTCACGAGTCAGACCGCCAGGGCCGAGTGCAGAGACACGACGCTTGTGGGTGATCTCGGACAGCGGGTTGTTCTGGTCCATAAACTGCGAGAGCTGGCTGGAACCGAAGAACTCTTTCACCGCCGCAGCCACCGGCTTGGCATTGATCAGGTCTTGCGGCATCAGGCCTTCGCTTTCAGCCATCGACAGACGCTCTTTGACCGCACGCTCAACACGTACCAGGCCAACGCGGAACTGGTTCTCGGCCATTTCGCCTACGCAGCGAACACGACGGTTACCCAGGTGGTCGATGTCATCGACGATGCCTTTACCGTTACGGATGTCGACCAGAGTCTTCAGTACCGCGACGATGTCTTCCTTGCACAGCACGCCCGAACCTTCGATCTCGGTACGACCGATACGACGGTTGAACTTCATCCGGCCGACCGCAGACAGGTCATAGCGCTCAGGGCTGAAGAACAGGTTGTTGAACAGGGTTTCGGCAGCGTCTTTGGTTGGCGGCTCGCCTGGACGCATCATGCGATAGATCTCGACCAGCGCTTCCAATTGGTTGCTGGTGGAGTCAATCTTCAGCGTGTCAGAAACGAACGGACCGCAGTCGATGTCGTTGGTGTACAGAGTTTCGATGCGAACAACGCCGGATTTGGCAATTTTTGCCAGGACTTCGGTGTTCAGTTCGGTGTTGCACTCTGCCAGGATTTCGCCGGTAGCCGGGTGCACGATGACCTTGGCGGTAGTACGACCGAGGACGTAGTCCAGGGGTACTTCCAGAGTCTTGATGCCGGCTTTTTCGATCTGGTTGATGTGGCGCGCGGTAATACGGCGGCCCGCCTCAACAATCACCTTGCCCTTCTCGTCCTGAATGTCCAGAACCGCAATTTCACCACGCAGACGCGAAGCAATCAGTTCCAGGCTGAGGGTTTCGCCGCTCAGGTGGAAAACGTTGGTGGTGTAGAAAGCGTCCAGCACTTCTTCAGTGGTATAGCCGAGCGCGCGCAGCAGTACCGATGCCGGCAGCTTGCGGCGACGGTCAATACGCACGAACACGCAGTCTTTCGGGTCGAACTCGAAGTCCAGCCACGAACCGCGGTAAGGAATGATGCGCGCGGAGTACAGCAGTTTGCCGGAGCTATGCGTCTTGCCGCGGTCGTGGTCGAAGAACACGCCCGGGGAACGGTGCAGCTGGGAAACGATTACACGCTCGGTACCATTGATTACAAAGGTACCGTTCTCAGTCATCAGGGGGATTTCACCCATGTAGACTTCTTGCTCTTTGATGTCCTTGATCGCTTTGTTCGACGATTCTTTGTCGAAAATGATCAGGCGCACTTTTACCCGCAAAGGTACGGCGAAAGTTACACCGCGCAATACGCATTCTTTGACATCAAATGCCGGTTCGCCCAAGCGATAACCGACGTACTCCAGCGCAGCATTGCCGGAGTAGCTGATGATCGGGAAAACGGATTTGAAGGCCGCATGCAGGCCCACGTCGCGGAACTGATCTTTAGTCGCTCCCGCTTGCAAGAATTCACGATACGAATCCAGCTGGATGGCCAGGAGGTAAGGCACATCCATGACGTCCGGCAACTTGCTAAAGTCCTTGCGGATACGTTTTTTCTCAGTATATGAGTAAGCCATCAGCGTTCCCCAGCTTGGTCACCTGCTTGTTTGGCCCCTCCCGACGGGAGCAGCCAGAAAATCGTGCAAACCCCATGGTTTGCGCCACCGCATCGGGTGGTTACAGCGCCTTTATCAGCACCGACCCAGTCGGCTGCCAATAACGGAAAAAGGCCGGTGGCAAGAGCCACCAGCCATCAGCCTGTCGCTTGACGCTCGGGCTGGAGGAGCAAAGTCGATACTTATTTCAGCTCGACTTTAGCGCCTGCTTCTTCCAGCTTCTTCTTAGCGTCTTCAGCCGCTTCTTTCGAAACGCCTTCAGCTACAACCTGAGGAGCGCCGTCTACTTTCTCTTTGGCTTCTTTCAGGCCCAGACCAGTCAGTTCACGAACTGCCTTGATCACGTTAACCTTCTTCTCGCCAGCTTCCAGCAGAACAACGTTGAACTCGGTTTGCTCTTCAACAACAGCGGCAGCAGCAGCTGGACCAGCAGAAGCAGCGGCAGCGGATACGCCGAACTTCTCTTCCATTGCCTTGATCAGCTCAACGATTTCCAGAACCGATTTTTCGCCGATTGCGTCGATGATTTGTTCGTTAGTCAGAGACATGACTTATTTCCTGAATTGGGGGATAGCCTGGAGGCCATCGAAATAAACAAAAATACGCGAGAGAGGAAACGCTCAGCCTCAGGCTGCAGCAGCTTCTTTCTGGTCGCGAAGTGCCGCCAGAGTACGAGCCAATTTGCTGGTAGCGCCTTGAATCACGCTCATCAGCTGGGAAATTGCTTCGTCACGGGTCGGCAGGCTTGCCAGAACGTCGATCTGATTAGCTGCGAGGAACTTGCCCTCGAACGCAGCTGCCTTGATCTCGAACTTGTCCTGACCTTTAGCGAACTCTTTGAACAGACGAGCAGCAGCGCCCGGGTGTTCGTTGGAGAATGCGATCAAGGTCGGGCCGGTGAACACGTCGTTGAGAACACTGTATTCAGTGTCAGCAACAGCGCGCTTGAGCAGGGTGTTACGTACAACACGTACGTAAACGCCAGCTTCACGAGCCTCTTTACGGAGTCCGGTCATTGCGCCTACTGTTACGCCACGGGCATCAACCACGACAGCGGACAGAGCGACTTTGGCAGCCTCGTTGACTTCAGCGACGATGGCCTTCTTGTCTTCGAGATTAATTGCCACGGGTTTAACTCCTGCTTGTTACCGTTTCATTCGATCGAAACCGAATGTCGTTTTGGTGTCTGATTCGGTAAGGAACCGGGAGCACCATCTGCGTAGGCTGGTGGTTTAAGACTTGCGTCGCCTACGGTCTTGGATAGCCCCCGCCAGGCAGGGACCCCAATATTTCAACTGGCGCGAATAGTCGCGCCAATTTTTGTCTTAAGCGTCCAGCGAGCTCTGGTCGATAACCAGACCTGGGCCCATAGTGGTGCTCAGGGTAACGCGCTTGACGTAGATACCTTTCGAGGAAGCTGGCTTGATACGCTTCAGATCAGCGATCAGGGCTTCAACGTTTTCCTTCAGCTTGACGGCATCGAAGCCCATCTTGCCAACGGAAGTGTGAATGATGCCGTTTTTGTCGGTGCGATAACGAACCTGACCAGCTTTAGCATTCTTGACCGCAGTCGCTACATCTGGAGTTACGGTACCAACCTTAGGGTTAGGCATCAGACCGCGCGGACCAAGGATCTGGCCCAGTTGACCTACAACGCGCATGGCATCCGGGGATGCGATCACTACGTCATAGTTCAGGTCGCCGCCTTTCATTTCGGCAGCCAGGTCGTCCATACCTACACGGTCAGCGCCGGCAGCCAGAGCGGCCTCGGCAGCTGGACCCTGGGTGAACACAGCAACGCGAACAGTCTTGCCAGTGCCGTGTGGCAGCACAGTAGCGCTACGAACAACCTGGTCGGATTTACGCGGGTCTACACCCAGGTTCACAGCAACGTCAAACGACTCGCTGAACTTGACAGTCGACAGCTCGGCCAACAGGGCAGCGGCGTCTACAATGTTGTAGGCCTTGCCTGCTTCGATTTTGCCGGCGATAGCCTTTTGACGCTTGGTCAGCTTAGCCATTACACACCCTCCACGTTAAGGCCCATGCTACGAGCAGAACCGGCGATAGTACGCACGGCTGCATCCATATCAGCTGCAGTCAGATCCGCGTTTTTGGTTTTCGCGATTTCTTCCAGCTGAGCACGGGTAACAGTGCCAACCTTAACGGTGTTCGGACGAGCGGAACCGCTGGTCAGACCGGCCGCTTTCTTCAGCAGAACCGAAGCAGGGGTGGATTTTGTTTCAAAAGTGAAGCTACGGTCGCTGTAGACAGTGATGATCACTGGAGTCGGCAGACCTGCTTCAAGACCCTGAGTACGGGCATTGAAAGCCTTGCAGAATTCCATGATGTTCACGCCGTGTTGACCCAGAGCAGGACCAACAGGTGGGCTTGGGTTAGCCTGAGCGGCCTTCACTTGCAGCTTGATGTAAGCGGTAATTTTTTTGGCCATGAGGCACTCCAATTACGGGTTCGATCGCCTCGAAAGGCTCCCCGGTTACTTGCGCGTTTATCCCAGTGACGACAAAACCCCACAGCCTAGGGCTGCGGGGTTGGGATGCTTGTTCAGCTAGACCTTTTCGACCTGACTGAACTCCAACTCTACCGGGGTAGAGCGACCGAAAATAAGCACAGCCACTTGGATCCGGCTCTTTTCGTAGTTAACTTCTTCAACAACGCCATTGAAATCAGCAAATGGACCGTCATTGACTCGCACCGTTTCACCTGGCTCAAAGAGAGTCTTCGGCTTCGGCTTGTCGCTACCATCAGCAACACGACGCAGAATTGCTTCTGCCTCTTTATCGGTGATTGGTGCAGGCTTATCAGCGGTACCGCCAATGAAACCCATCACCCGAGGAGTATCCTTGACCAAGTGCCAAGTACCCTCGTTCATATCCATCTGAACCAGCACGTAGCCTGGAAAGAACTTACGCTCGCTTTTGCGCTTCTGGCCGTTACGCATTTCAACCACTTCTTCAGTGGGAACCAGAATCTCGCCGAAGCCATCTTCCATGCCAGCCAGCTTTACGCGCTCGACCAGCGAGCGCATCACATGCTTCTCGTAACCCGAGTAAGCATGCACAACATACCAACGCTTAGCCACGGGACACCCTTAGCCGACAATCAAGGAAACAAGCCAGCCGAGCAGGGAGTCAAGACCCCACAACAGCAACGCCATAACAAGAACAACAGCCACCACAATAAGGGTGGTCTGCGTGGTTTCTTGGCGAGTTGGCCAAACGACTTTACGAATCTCGGTGCGAGCTTCCTTAACCAGTACAAAGAAAGACTTGCCCTTCGCAGTCTGCAGGCCTACAAAGGCAGCTACAGCAGCAATGACAAGCAAGGCGAGTACACGGTACAGGATCGGCGAAGCAGAGTAATACTGATTGCCAACAACGCCAACAACCACCAAAGCGACAACTACAAGCCACTTGAGCAGATCGAAGCGAGAGCCTTGAGCTTCAGCTTTAGGAGTCATCTTTGAAGATCCTGTGAAAAGAAAGCCAGACACACCAAGTGAATCTGGCAGGTCAGGAGGGAATCGAACCCCCAACCTACGGTTTTGGAGACCGTCGCTCTGCCAATTGAGCTACTGACCTAAAACAAAATCAGGCCGACCATTATGCCGGCCCGAAAAATACATTACAACTACTTACTCGATGATTTTAGCTACGACACCGGCGCCGACGGTACGACCGCCTTCACGGATAGCGAAGCGCAGACCATCTTCCATTGCGATGGTTTTGATCAGGGTAACAGTCATCTGAATGTTATCACCTGGCATTACCATTTCAACGCCTTCTGGCAACTCGCAATTACCAGTCACGTCAGTAGTACGGAAGTAGAACTGTGGACGGTAGCCTTTGAAGAACGGAGTATGACGACCGCCTTCTTCCTTGCTCAGAACATAAACCTCTGCAGTGAACTTGGTGTGCGGCTTAACCGAACCCGGCTTAACCAGAACCTGACCACGCTCAACGTCGTCACGCTTGGTGCCACGCAGCAGAACGCCGCAGTTCTCGCCAGCACGACCTTCGTCGAGCAGCTTGCGGAACATTTCAACACCGGTGCAAGTAGTAACGGTGGTGTCACGCAGACCAACGATTTCCAGCGGATCTTGAACGCGAACGATACCGCGCTCGATACGACCGGTCACAACAGTACCGCGACCCGAGATCGAGAATACGTCTTCGATTGGCATCAGGAACGGCTTGTCGGTTACACGCACTGGTTCTGGGATGTAGCTATCCAGAGTTTCAACCAGTTTCTTGACGGCAGTGGTGCCCATCTCGTTGTCGTCTTTGCCTTCCAGAGCCATACGAGCCGAACCGATGATGATCGGAGTATCGTCACCTGGGAAGTCATAGGTGGACAGCAGGTCGCGAACTTCCATCTCAACCAGTTCCAGCAGCTCAGCGTCGTCTACCAGGTCAGCCTTGTTCAGGAAAACCACGATGTACGGAACGCCAACCTGACGGGACAGCAGGATGTGCTCACGGGTTTGTGGCATCGGACCATCAGCGGCCGAGCAAACCAGAATAGCGCCGTCCATTTGAGCAGCACCGGTGATCATGTTCTTCACATAGTCAGCGTGACCTGGGCAGTCAACGTGAGCGTAGTGACGGATCTTCGAGTTGTACTCAACGTGTGCGGTGTTGATGGTGATACCGCGAGCCTT
>NZ_FYEA01000021.1:0-3161 GCF_900187605.1 Pseudomonas sp. Irchel 3H7 | reverse complement strand
TCCATTTGAGCAGCACCGGTGATCATGTTCTTCACATAGTCAGCGTGACCTGGGCAGTCAACGTGAGCGTAGTGACGGATCTTCGAGTTGTACTCAACGTGTGCGGTGTTGATGGTGATACCGCGAGCCTTTTCTTCTGGCGCACTGTCGATCTTGTCGAAGTCAACGATTGCGGAACCGAAAACTTCGGAGCAAACGCGAGTCAGAGCAGCAGTCAGAGTGGTTTTACCGTGGTCAACGTGACCAATGGTCCCAACGTTGACGTGGGGCAGGGAACGATCAAATTTTTCCTTAGCCATCGATATCACCCTCAACAGAAGAAATTAGACAAACAATATCAACCATTAAAACAAAGGCAGATATTTTCATATCTGCCTTGTTATATGGAGCTCTTGAGCGGATTTGAACCGCTGACCTCACCCTTACCAAGGGTGTGCTCTACCAACTGAGCTACAAGAGCAAAACACTTTGCACAACCTGCAAACTTGGAGCGGGTAGCGGGAATCGAACCCGCATCATCAGCTTGGAAGGCTGAGGTTCTACCACTAAACTATACCCGCGGAGCCTGCAGCTCACGCTTAAATCTGGTGGAGGGAGAAGGATTCGAACCTTCGAAGTCGTAGACGTCAGATTTACAGTCTGATCCCTTTGGCCGCTCGGGAACCCCTCCTAATCAGGCCGGCATTCTATACTATGCCAACCCCTTGTCAAGCATTTTCTCATTTAAAAACCTGAGGTTAGCTGCGTTGACATCGCCTCACACTGAAAACCTGTTTGGGTCTTCGCTGTGGAGCGGGCGCCATTCTATGCAAACTACTCAGCAGGTGCAACCCCCTCACACAGCATTATTTTATGTTTTAACTCATTGAATTCGTTGGAAAGGTTCTGCAGCTGAGCATCACCCAACAAACGCTGGCCCTGAGGCGCGACAGACAACCAATAACCAGCCCCGGAAGCATCCTTCGATGAAGATTGCGCGTCGACCCCCATTTCGGCCAAACGCTGCTGGAGGGCTGAAAGCGAGTCCTGCCGGGAAAAACCACCGAGGAACAGACATTCCTGCCGTCGCCCTCCCCGCCCCTCCCGAACATCACCTGTCGTTTCACTAAGCAAGCGAATGTCTTGCTGGGGACCTCGATACAAACTGAGAGGCGTTACGTCCTTCGCCCGCAAAGGTGCTTCCTGCTGGTGCCAGACATAATAGAAGCCATTAAGAACGATAAGCAGGAGGAACAACCAACGCATACAAACCTCAGGAAAAAGGACATGCCATAGCCAGCCCCACAAATACCAGGTCAGGAACAACCTTGGCCCTGGGCGCGACATCTGCAACCAATACAGCATCACCACCAGTTATAAAGACTGCAAAATCTTCCCCCCAGTAGGCGCTCGCCATTTCCAGCTGCGTCAGCACAAAACCTCGCAACATTAACGAACACCCACGTTCCACCGCCTCAACGGTGGTGCGCCCAGGTGCATTGCTGGACAGCGCGCGCTCAGCCGCCAGATCTCCATAGCGAATCTTACGGGTATGTGTACGTAACTGATTGCGCATCAATGGCATACCAGGACAAATGAAACCTCCCAGATGCTCACCATCAGCAGCAATAAAGTCAGCCGTTACCGCCGTACCGAAATCGAGTACCAGGCAAGCGCTGCCCGATGCAAGATGAAACCCGCCCAGCATGGCCAACCACCTATCAAGCCCTAGACGCTCATAGTCTTCATAACCATTTTTGACACCAGACATTTCACGGGCGGACTTCGCACACACCACCGAAATACCGAACTCCCGCTTGATCGCATCGATTAATACATCAGTTTCTTCCGCAGTCCTGACACTGACCACGCGGCACTTGCGCAGCACAAGCCCGTCCAGGGATCTCAAACTTTCAAGTAACGCTAGATCAGAGTCGACAACCCCTTCAGAAAAGAGAACCCCGGGCGCAGCTTTCAGCACTCGCCACTTAATAAAGCTGTTCCCGCAGTCGAGCTCAAGAATCATCACGCAACCTCAGGCTGAGCTCACCACCACTAAAGACTTTTTCCACGCCATCCACCTTCAGGCGCAGCGCACCCTGACTATCTATTCCGAGCACAACGCCGTCTATCTGACTGGAGCCCGCAATCAACGATACAGACCGACCCTGCCACAAGTGATTGGCCTCCCATTCTGACTGGAGAACCGAGAAACCATCCGCCTGATGGCGCTTGATGTGAGCACTTAACTGCTTACTCAGCTCAACCACCAAGGCATTACGATCACTGCTTTTGCCTGACTCAAGACGGATAGAGGTCCATTCCTGATCGACCTCATCCGATAGCTGCATATTCACGTTAATGCCAATGCCCAGCACAACATGGCAAACGTCGGCGGGGTCTCCGACGAGTTCAAGGAGAATGCCAGCGATTTTCTTGTTACCTACCAAGACATCGTTGGGCCACTTCAATCCGGTACTTTGCACTCCAAAATTTCGCAGAGCCTGCAAAACAGCCAACCCCACGACAAGACTCAACCCCTCGAGTTGCCGCATTCCGCCATCAATACGCAGGACAAGACTGTAATAGAGATTCTCAGCAAACGGACTCACCCACTTGCGACCTCTTCGCCCACGTCCAGAGACTTGTCGCTCCGCGAGTACCAAAAAGGGGGCCAAACTACCTTGGCCGATCGCACGCAAGGCCTCAGCATTTGTCGAGTCGACTGAATCCAGAACGGTCACCGGCCAACCTGGCGCCATTGCCGATATCGCCCGAGAGTCGAGAAGCGTTAATGGCGCAGCCAATTGATAACCCCGCCCGCGAACTTTATGAATGGACAAGCCAAGCTCAGCCTCTAGATGCTGAAGCTGTTTCCATACAGCACTTCGACTTATTCCCAGGGCAGCCCCCAGATCCTGACCAGAATGGAATCGACCATCCTTCAGAAGGTTCAACAACGTCAGCATGCAGGTCTCGCCTCACAATGAGGCCCGAATAATAGCCATGCTCCGGGCCGTTGCATAGAAATCAAGCAGACGCTTTTCCTGCAGGCAAAACAAAACCCCAACTGCTTTCGCAATTGGGGTTTCGGAATTTAATCTTGACGATGACCTACTCTCACATGGGGAAACCCCACACTACCATCGGCGATGCATCGTTTCACTGCTGAGTTCGGGATG
>NZ_FYEA01000019.1 GCF_900187605.1 Pseudomonas sp. Irchel 3H7 | reverse complement strand
AACGAAGCTGCACGGTGGACACCTCTTCCCAAGACACAGGCCATCTCCTTCGCGATGAGCAATGTGTCTATTAAAATGTGTCCACCATGTCTCCGAACACCTGTCCACCATGTCTCCGGTACATACAGGGAGAGGGCTAGGGTGAGGGGCTTTTGACCTTCAGGCTTTAACCCGGAGTCAGACACTCCGGCCCATTGAGCTTGGGATCATTAATCAGATTCGCCAACACCCGCTCACGCAGCGCCGCCGGTTCACTGGCCAGCAACCCCTGCAATACATGTAACGGCGTCTCCGGATCCAGCCAAGCCGCCTGCCCCGCCTCATCCAAAATCAACGGCCGCCGCTGACTCGACGCCGGCTGAGTAATCACCGCCGTGCTCAGCCAGACCTGCTCCTGCACCGGATACGCCTCCCATATCGCCGCAAAAAACAGCGAAGCGCCCTCCCCCGGCGTCAGCCAGTAAGGCCGCTTGCGCTGGGTCCCGCGCCATTCGTAAAAACCATTCGCCGGCAGCAGGCAACGACGCTGACGCAGCGCCTCACGAAACATCGGTTGCTCAGCCACGGTTTCCGCGCGGGCATGCGCCGGCGTCTTCGATAAATCGGTCAGCCACGGCGGTGTCAGCCCCCAACGGGCGCGCGCCAACGTGCGCTGACCGGCTTCACCGGCACGCAGCATCAACACCGAATCATTGGGGGAAATGTTCCACTGCGCCTGCTGATCGGCGGGAAAACCTGGCAGGGCCGCGAAATCGCGGTTCCAGCGAAACAGGGCATAACGTCCACACATGGGGCAACACGACTCTGAAGTAAAACGAAGCTCAGCCTAACAGACCAGCGTCCCGGGGAAGCTCTCCGGTTCATCGCCGGGCAGCGGCAGCGCGGCATTGTACGCGGTGATCAACTCACGGGCGTATTCGGCCTGATCGTTATCCACAGACAAGCCCAACAGACCGAAGATCGGCAGCTCGCCGGTGCCACCGAGCAAATCGCGGCCAATCAAGTGCGCCTCGATGCCTTCGCTGGCGAGCATGCCCTTGAGCATTTCACCTTCCATCAGGTTTTCCGGCTCGTAGATTCGCTGCATGGGCGCGCCTCACTCGTTTTCGCTGAAGACTTCCAGAAACCAGTCCTCTTCGTGTACCTGCAATACAAACGTGATTGGCCGGCAACACACCTGACAATCTTCGATATAGGTCTGATCGCCACCGGACAGGTCCACTGACGTTTCGACCGTTTCCCCACAATAAGGACATTCGTATTCAGCAGGTTCCAGCATCGCGGTCTCCCAAGTGACTTGTGCGTATAATCGCCGGTCTATTTGCAGGGCTATTTTTGTCTGGCTACTTTTTCAGACCGTGCCCCGCGGGTTTTCGATCAAAACCTTTACTTACCCTAGCCGTTTCCAACAAGAGAGCATGATGGGCGAATTCGATGCCATCCGACCTTACGACGACAGCGAAGTACCTGTGGTACTGGCAAGACTGCTCGGCGACAAGGCGTTTCTAGATATCCTCACCCACTTCCGCTTCCCGCGTTTTGCCGGTGCCTTCGGCTGGATGCTCAAACCACTTATAGCCCATCGGCTGCGTCGTGAGTTCGCCGACGTGACCTCGGTGGCGACGTTGCAGGACAAGGTCGAGTCCTACGTCGACCACACCATCGAGCGCGCCACCGACGGCGTGACCTACACCGGTGTCGAGCAATTCAAGTCCGGCAGCGCCTATCTGTTCATCGCCAACCACCGCGACATCGTGATGGACCCGGCCTTCGTCAACTATGCCGTGTACCACGCAGGCCTGCCGACCCCGCGCATCGCGATCGGCGACAATCTGCTGCAGAAGCCGTTTGTCAGCGACCTGATGCGCTTGAACAAGAGCTTCATCGTTCACCGTTCGATCACCGGCCGTCGCGAGAAAATGGCTGCGTATCAACTGTTGTCGGCGTACATCAACCACTCGATCCGCAACGATTGCGCGTCGATCTGGATCGCTCAGGCCGAAGGTCGGGCGAAGGACGGCGACGATCGCACCGAGTCGGCGATCCTCAAGATGTTCCACATGAGCCGCAAGGACGAGCCGTTCGGCGAAGTCATTCGCTCGCTGAACGTCACCCCGGTGTCGATCAGCTACGAATACGACCCGTGCGACCAGGCCAAGGCCCGCGAGCTGTTCATCCGCGCCACCACCGGCACCTACGCGAAAGCGCCGGGCGAGGATGACGTAAGCATCGCCAAGGGCATCACCGGCTACAAGGGCCGGGTGCACGTGAACTTTGCTGCGCCAATCACCGAGCTGTTCGAAGACACCAAGCAATTGGCGGTCGAGATGGACAAGCAGATTCTCGGCGGCTACCGGTTATTCCCGGTGCATTACCTGGCGTATGCGCAGTGGGCCGATGCCGATCCGCAGTTGAATGTGCCGAAGGCTGCCGAGGTTTTCCCGGCGGATGAGCTGGCCAAGGCGCAGGAAGAGTGGCAGAGCCGGCTGGACGCTTGCCCTGAGGAGCATCGTCCGTATCTGGTCCTGCAATATGCGACGCCGGTGCGTAATCAATACCGGGTCAAGGCTGGGTTGCCGCTGTAAAACAACGGCAAGATCAAAAGATCGCAGCCTGCGGCAGCTCCTACAGGGGATTCGTGTAGGAGCTGCCGCAGGCTGCGATCTTTTGCTTTTAGAAGCGTGTGCTGATCCAGGAGACGATCAGGGCCAGAGCGAGGCAAGCAAAACCGAAGCGATAGAAAAACCGGTTCATGCGCAAGGTCGCCCAGTCCAGGATCGGCTCGGCATTCGGCTGTGCCTGACGCTGGGCGGCAATGCTGGCCATCGCGCGCTGTTCACGGCGGCGGGTCGCATGCAGCAGCCAACTGCCTGGAAACGCCAAGAGCAGCGCCAGCAGGTTGATCAATTTGGCGGGATGGGCGGTAAACAGTGTCATCAAGTGCAGCGACATCACAGACCTCTATCTGAACCGGTATGGCAGACGCCCGATCGACGACTGCGGCGCGGATTCTACCGAAACCCGAACGCCCTGCCCCAGGCTTTGCGACAAATTACCTGACAATCGACCGATGGCTGTCCTGTGTCACGGCATCGTCATGTGGATAGGCCACCCTGCGCGCCTCGAAACACACATGGAACGCGACATGCTTCACGCTGAAAACCAGGATCGTCTGTACCTCATCACGCCTTACGACGAACAACAAAGCCTCGTCGGCAGTCTCGCTTTTAACGTTCAGGATCGCCATTGGCTGGTGTATTGCGCGCTGGGCGGGCATCAGCATGCAGATTTGCCCGAGACGGATTTGCTGACGGGCGTCAGCGTGCTCGACTTCTATTCTCAGGCGGCCTGAAAATAGCAAAAGCACCCTCACCCTAGCCCTCTCCCAGAAGGAGAGGGGACTGACCGAGGTGTTTATTCGAGATACATCGACCTGAAAAACTCGAGTTGAACTCCGGTTCTGAAAAGCCCCCGATCGGCTCCCTTTCCCCCTCGCCCCCCTGGGGGAGAGGGCTGGGGTGAGGGGGTAGGATTTCAGGCCCCACAAAAAAGCCCGGAACCATCACTGGCCCCGGGCTTTTTCACATCCGCCGAAAACTTACTCAGCCAGCACCTGACCCACAGTCGGATCCTTGAACAGACGCGTCAGCGCATCGCTCAACACATCGCTGACCAGTTTGGTGTTGGTTTCCTGGTTCGGCGCCATGCCGAAACGCTGGTCCAGCGACGCACCGTAACGGCCGCTGTAGCGACGGTTGGCGTTCTGCACGTCGGAGCGGAAGGTCGCGCCGATGGTCGCTTCGGTCACGTACATGCCTTCTTTAGGCGACTGATACTTCAGTTCGGCCAACGTCACGGTCAACTGCGGCGCGTTTGGCGCGTTGTTGGTCGGGGTGAAGCCGAGCAGACGCACGGCGGCTTCAGCCTGAGCCTGCAACTTCGGCAGGATCTGCTCGCGCTGCACGGTGATGGCGCTGGTTTCCGGGTACAGGCCGCCACGGGTGCCCAACGTTGGCGACGGGCGACCGTCGACCACACGCACGACAACTGGCTGGCCACGGCCGACCGCTGGCAGCTGAGTGGTCAGCTTTGGCTCCGGGCTCAGTTGTTGCGGGCTGTGGGCGCAGCCGGCCAGGGTCAAACCGGCCACAGTGATCAAACCGAACAACAGGCGTTGCAACATGCTCTTCTCTCCAGAATCAGGCACAAACAGGCCGGCAGTATAGCGGTGGGCCACTGCGGGTAACCAGCGCCCGGCAGCGAATACTGAAATGTCTGACAAAGCCTTGGGAAAGCGGTTCCTGTCACAGATTATTCACCCGCCATACACGTTGACGTCACGGCGCTTTGACAACCTTGCAATCAGTCCCCCACAAGGTACTCAATCATGCGTTATCTGATCTCGTTGTTCGCCCCACGTCCGCTGCATCGCAGCTTCGCCCTGCTCGACCGCAACGGCCATTGCCAGGCATTCAAGCAGTGCAGCCTGCAGCCGATGGGTGACGGTTGGGTGGAAATCGAAGAAATCCGCCTCAACTGGTTGCACCAGCCACTGCCCGCCAGCGCCCGCGTCATAGCGTCGCAGCCCCGCGCACGGGTGCAAGCGATGTTGAGCATCTGACCGGATGCCTAATAAAAGTCATTAAACACGAGCAACTGCCCGCATTTCTTCGATACAATCTCCCCCCGATTATAAGGACGTCTCCTGATCGGGCCCCGCAACAGCGTCAATGCGCATGCATCGACACCCAAAATCGCCCACAGAGAGCCGCCCACACAGATCGAGTGAAGTTGGCGCGCTTGCCTGTTCTTCCGGCAAAAACCCCGCTTTTCGCGAATCTGCAGAGCTGTCATGACGCTCGGCCACCGCGTTGTTTTGCCTTTGCGGGCAAGGTGCCAGGCCTGGACAGCCCTTTTTTGAGGTTCACGTCTTCAAAAGAGCGTGAAAAAAACGGGTTTTCACAACTTCACAAGAGTGTGGCGAGCAAATGAAAAGTTTTGCGTCTGAACATGCACCATTAGCGTCTGAAACAGCCCAACGACACAGGACCGGGTATACCTCGAATATCGGAGCCTGAAGCCTGTCCGCTACGGATTTGGTTGCACAAAAACGGATGTCTCGACCATAAGTCGAATTGCCAGCTGCGTGCTGAAATGAGTTCATGGAGCTCTTGAAGCCAAGCCGCATACATCCGTCGAAGTTGCGAAAAATTGCGAAGATTCGGACATGGCGAACCTGACCACGGATAGCTGGGGCACAACTGACCTGTCCCGGAACGCCTGGCAGCCATGCCGACAATTTGGTGCTGCAGATTTTGGAGACGCGTTAAATGGCGCATAACGAAGCAGTCGACGTAGTTCTGGTTGGGGCGGGCATCATGAGTGCCACCCTTGCCGTGCTGCTCAAAGAGCTCGACCCCGCGATCAAGCTGGAAGTCGTCGAGCTGATGGATTCCGGTGCCGCAGAGAGTTCCAACCCTTGGAACAACGCCGGTACCGGCCACGCCGGTCTGTGCGAGCTGAACTACACGCCGCAGGCCGCCGATGGCACCGTCGACATCAAGAAAGCCGTGCACATCAACACCCAGTTCGAGGTGTCGAAGCAGTTCTGGTCGTACCTGACCAAGAAAGGCACCTTCGGCTCGTGCAAATCCTTCATCAGCCCGGTACCGCACCTGAGTTTCGTCCAGGGCGACTCCGGCGTGTCGTTCCTGAAAGAACGCTTTGACGTGCTGCACAAGCACCACGCCTTCGCCGACATGGAATACACCGAAGACAAGGCCAAAATGGCCGAATGGATGCCGTTGATGATGCCGGGCCGCTCGCCGGACGAAGTCCTCGCCGCCACTCGCGTGATGAACGGCACCGACGTCAACTTTGGCGCCCTGACCAATCAGTTGCTCAAGCACCTGACCAGCGCACCCGACACCCAAGTCAAATACTGCAAGCGCGTCACCGGCCTCAAGCGTAACGGCGCTGGCTGGACCGTGAGCATCAAGGACGTCAACAACGGCAACACCCGTGAAGTCGACGCCAAGTTCGTCTTCCTCGGCGCCGGCGGTGCCGCCCTGCCATTGCTGCAGGCTTCGGGCATCGAAGAAAGCAAAGGCTTCGGCGGCTTCCCGATCAGTGGCCAATGGCTGCGCTGCGACAATCCGGAAGTGGTCAAACAGCACCAGGCCAAGGTTTACAGCCAGGCCGCCGTGGGTTCGCCACCGATGTCGGTGCCGCACCTGGACACCCGCGTGGTCGACGGCAAGAAATCCCTGCTGTTCGGGCCATACGCCGGTTTCACCACCAAGTTCCTCAAGCACGGTTCCTTCATGGACCTGCCGCTGTCGGTGCGCGCCGGCAACATCGGGCCGATGCTGGCCGTGGCGAAAAACAACATGGACCTGACCAAATACCTGGTCAGCGAAGTGATGCAGTCGATGGAACAGCGTCTGGATTCCCTGCGCCGTTTCTACCCTGAGGCGAAAGCCGAAGACTGGCGCCTGGAAGTGGCCGGCCAACGGGTGCAGATCATCAAGAAAGACCCGAAAAAAGGCGGCATCCTGCAGTTCGGTACCGAACTGGTTGCGGCCAAGGACGGTTCCCTCGCCGCCCTGCTCGGTGCTTCGCCAGGTGCGTCGGTGACCGTTTCGATCATGCTGGAACTGATCGAGAAGTGCTTCCCGGCCAAGGCCAAGGGTGAGTGGGCTGGCAAACTGGCCGAGATCTTCCCGGCCCGTGAAAAGGTTCTGGAAACCGATGCTGCGCTGTATCGCAAGATCAATACGCAGAACAACATCGCGCTGGAGCTGGTTGAAGAAAGCAGCGAGACCCCAAGCTACGCTTGATCAAGCCGCATAAAAAACGCCCCAATCGGGGCGTTTTTTTATGTCTGTCAGAAGCAAAAGATCGCAGCCTGCGGCAGCTCCTACATGGGATGTGTATTTATCCTGTAGGAGCTGCCGAAGGCTGCGATCTTTTGATCTTAAGCGCGAGCTTTATCGATCAGCTCGATGTAGTCCGGGGCGTTGCGCTGATCGGCGATCAGGTCAACAAAGGTCTTGCCCTGCTCGTCCTTGCCATCGACGTCGTAACCGGCCTCGACGAAGAAGCCGAGGAAGCGTTCGAAGTCATCGATACGCAGGCCACGGTAGGCCTTGATCAGTTTGTGCAGCGACGGCGAAGTGGCGTCGACCGGTTCAAAATCGAGGAACAGCTTGATCTGCTCATCGCCGATCTCGTCACCAATCACTTGTTTCTTATCTTTACGCATTGCCGACTCCAGCTCGCAGACATTACACGGGGCGGGCAGTTTACCCCTGCCCGGCCGCCGGGCTCAACGCGATCGCACCGCCCCGGTGTGCAAATCGGCCCAGATATGGCCGTTGGCGTAACTGAGGAACTGCACATACACGGTGTCATTGCGCAGCAGATCGACGATCACGCGGTATTGGGCCTGTGGATAAAACAACGTCAGGGTTTTGCTCTTGTCGTCGTAGACCGGTTTTTTCAGGCTTTTACTTTCGCCGTCGAAATTGACCAGCACTTGGGTGATGGTCGCTCCCTTGTTCAAGGACTTGCCCTTGAGGCGGATCATCAACGGCGAGGTAACCGGAATCGGCTGCTGATTGGACTGACGTTGCGCGCCGACGACCACCGAGTAATCGGTGACCTGCAGAAGTTGCTGCTGCTCGGGCTCGGCATCGCGCACGGTCAGATCGTCCGGCGGCAGGAATTGGCTGTGCATCGGCGCGGCGGACAGCGGCAGGCTGAGGATCAGTAAAAGCGCGGCGAGGCTGCGGATCAAGAGGCGCATGACAGGCTCCGGAGGGCGGGGCCGAGCACTCTAGCATGGGTATCACGCAAACAAATGTAGGAGTGAGCCTGCTCGCGATTGCGGTCTGTCAGCAACGTTGATGTTGGCTGATACGACGCTATCGCGAGCAGGCTCACTCCTACAGGGGATGGTGCAGGGTCTTACATGCCTTTAACGGCAAAAATCCCGTTGGCGTTGCGCCAGTAGCCTTTGTAGTCCATGCCGTAACCGAAGATGTAGCGGTCAATGCACGGCAGGCCAACGAAATCGGCTTTCAGGTCAGGACGCGCTTTGCGGTCGTGGTCCTTGTCGATCAGTACGGCGGTGTGCACTTTGCGCGCGCCGGCGTGTTTGCAGAAGTCGATGATCGCACCGAGGGTGTGACCTTCGTCGAGGATGTCGTCGATGATCAGTACGTCGCGGTCGATGAACGAGACTTCCGGCTTGGCTTTCCAGAACAGGTCGCCGCCGCTGGTTTCGTTGCGATAACGGGTCGCGTGCAGGTAGGAGGCTTCCAGCGGGAAGTGCAGATGCGTCAGCAGTTTGCCGGAGAAGATCAGGCCGCCGTTCATCACGCAGAACACCACCGGGTTGCTGTCAGCCAGTTGTTCGTTGATTTGTGCACCGACACGGGCGATGGCCGCCTCGACTTCAGACTCGGTGTACAGGCAGTCAGCCTCTCGCATGATTTGACGGATATGCTCGAGATCAGCGGACATGGCGCTCTCCAGGGGGGGGAATGTGGGGGGGTATGGCTGCGAAAAGCGGGCAAAGGTACGCATCTCGCGAGGCCGAATCAAGCCTTTATGGACTAACGTACAGAATGTCCTATAGGACATCACCCTCGGATAGATTAATCTAGGCCGGTTTTTTTGCCCGCCGCCGGAGTTTTTCCATGCCCATCCTCGAGATCCGCCATCCGCTGATCCGTCATAAACTCGGCCTGATGCGCCGCGCCGATATCAGCACCAAGAACTTCCGTGAGCTCGCTCAGGAAGTCGGCGCCCTGTTGACCTATGAAGCTACAAAAGATTTGCCGCTGGAGTCCTACGATATTGCAGGCTGGTGCGGCACCGTGTCGGTCGAGAAAATCGCCGGCAAGAAGATCACTGTCGTGCCGATCCTGCGCGCCGGCATCGGCATGCTCGAAGGCGTGCTGAGCCTGATCCCGGGTGCCAAGGTTTCCGCTGTGGGTGTCGCCCGCAACGAAGAAACCCTGCAAGCGCACACCTATCTGGAAAAACTGGTTCCGGAAATCGACGAACGGTTGGCGATGATCATCGACCCGATGCTCGCCACTGGCAGCTCGATGGTTGCGACCATCGACCTGTTGAAAAAGGCTGGTTGCAAAGACATCCGCGCGATGGTGCTGGTTGCCGCGCCGGAAGGTATCGCAGCAGTCGAAAAAGCTCACCCGGACGTGACCATCTACACCGCGTCCATTGATGAGCGCTTGAACGAGCACGGTTACATCATTCCTGGACTTGGCGACGCCGGTGACAAGATCTTCGGCACCAAGCAGAAGGACGCGTGACCATGCAGCAAGAGTTCAACGATCCGCTCTGGCGCACGGTGCTGTCCGGCGCCCAGATGCTGTTCGTGGCTTTCGGCGCTTTGGTGCTGATGCCGCTGATCACGGGCCTGGACCCGAACGTGGCACTGTTTACCGCAGGTCTTGGGACGATCCTGTTCCAGATCGTCACCGGGCGTCAGGTGCCGGTGTTTCTGGCGTCGAGCTTCGCTTTCATCACCCCGATCATTCTCGCCAAGGGCCAGTTCGGCCTCGCCGCGACCATGGGCGGAGTGATGGCAGCCGGTTTCGTCTACACCTTCCTCGGCCTTGCCGTGAAGATCAAAGGCACGGGCTTTATCGACCGTCTGCTGCCACCGGTGGTGATTGGTCCGGTGATCATTTCCATCGGCCTGGCCATGGCACCGATTGCCGCAAACATGGCAATGGGCAAGGCTGGCGACGGTTCCGAACTGATCCACTACCAGACCGCGATGATGATCTCGATGCCGGCATTGCTGACCACGTTGATCGTGGCGGTGTTCGGTAAAGGCATCTTCCGTCTGGTGCCGATTATTTCCGGCGTGCTGGTCGGTTTTGCCATGGCGTTCTACTTCGGTGTCGTTGATACCGCGAAGATTGCCGCAGCGCCCTGGTTTGCGATTCCGCATTTCACCGCGCCGGAGTTTAACTGGCAGGCGATTCTGTTCATTGTTCCGGTGGCATTGGCCCCGGCCATTGAGCACATCGGTGGCGTGATTGCCGTCGGCAGCGTGACCGGTCGCGACTATCTGAAGAAGCCGGGCCTGCATCGCACCCTGCTCGGTGACGGCATTGCCACCACCGCAGCCGGCCTGTTCGGCGGCCCACCAAACACCACCTACGCCGAAGTAACGGGCGCGGTGATGCTGACCAAGAACTACAACCCGAAAATCATGACCTGGGCGGCGATCTTCGCCATCAGCCTGGCGTTCATCGGCAAGTTCGGCGCGCTGCTGCAAAGCATTCCGGTGCCGGTGATGGGCGGGATTCTGTGCCTGTTGTTCGGTTCGATTGCGGCCGTGGGGATGAACACCCTGATCCGTCACAAGATCGATCTGGGCGAAGCGCGCAATCTGGTCATTGTGTCGGTGACGCTGGTGTTCGGCATTGGCGGTGTGCTGGTCGGCACCGGCACTGGCCCGGATGATTTCGGCCTCAAAGGCATCGCGCTGTGCGCGGTGGTGGCGATTGCGCTGAACCTGATTCTGCCGGGCAATGATGGCTGGAAGAACAAGAAGGCGGATGAGCCGCTGATCTAACCCCTTAGATCTGATCGTTCCCACGCTCTGCGTGGGAACGATCATGTGGGAGTGAGCCTGCTCGCGATTCGCTTTCAGAGCGCCAGCGGCGCTCGCTCGCAGAGAGTCGCCAAGGCTTTCGCCCAATGCGTGTCATCATTCAGGCACGGCACCAGCACCAACTCTTCGCCCCCCGCTTCGCGGAACTGTTCCTTGCCTCGATCACCAATCTCTTCCAGCGTCTCGATGCAATCGGCGACAAACGCCGGGCACATCACCAGTATTTTCTTCACGCCGCTTTTCGCCAGTTCATCCAGCCGCGCTTCGGTGTACGGCTCGATCCACTTGGCCCGACCCAGACGCGACTGAAACGACACCGACCATTTGCCATCCGGCAGGCCCATGCGCGCAGCAAACAACGCCGCGGTCCGCAGGCATTGCGCGCGATAACAGGTCGCCAATACCGCAGGCGAAGCGTTCTTGCAGCAGTCGTCATTCTTGAAACAATGATTGCCGGTCGGATCGAGTTTGGTCAGGTGCCGCTCAGGCAGACCGTGGAAGCTCAGCAGCAAGTGATCGTAATCCTGCTGCAAATGTGGCCGGGCGCTTTCAACCAGCGCATCGAGGTATTCCGGCTGATCGTAGAACGGCTGCAGCACCGACAATTGCACGTCGAGCTTCTTCTGGCGAATCACCCGTTTGGCTTCTTCGATCACCGTGGTCGTAGTGCTGTCAGCGAACTGCGGATACAGCGGCGCCAGCGTGATGCGCTTGTGCCCCGCCGCCACCAGCTTGAGCAAACAGGTTTCAATCGACGGCTCGCCGTAACGCATCGCCAGTTCCACCGGGCCGTGATTCCACTGTGCGGTCATCTGCTGTTGCAGACGACGGCTGAGCACCACCAGCGGTGAGCCCTCCTCCCACCAGATCGAGGCGTAAGCGTGGGCCGATTGTTCCGGGCGCTTGACCAGGATCAGCGACACCAGCAAACGCCGCACCGGCCACGGCAGGTCGATCACGTACGGGTCCATCAGGAATTGGTTGAGGTAGCTGCGTACATCGGCCACTGAGGTTGAGGCCGGGGAACCCAGGTTGACCAGAAGCAAAGCGTGATCGGTCATGCAACGTCCTATTTCAGAGGCGGCTGGAGAGATCGTCCAGGGCCGCGCGTAAATCCGTGAACTGGAAAGTGAAACCCGCTTCCAGCAAGCGTGCCGGCAGGGCCTTCTGGCCGCCGAGCAACAACAAAGACATTTCGCCGAGGCCGACTTTCAGTGCCAGCGTCGGCATCGGCATGAACGCCGGGCGGTGCAGAACGCTGCCCAGCGTCTTGGCAAATTCGCGATTGCGCACAGGTTGCGGCGCGCACGCATTATAAGGACCACTGGCCTGATCACGATGCAGAAGAAAATCAATCAGGGCGATTTGATCGTTGATATGAATCCACGGCATCCACTGCCGACCATTGCCCAAAGGCCCACCCAGCCCGAGCTTGAAGGGCAACAGCAAGCGCGACAAAAAGCCGCCCTCGGCCGACAGCACCAGACCCGTTCGCACCAGCACCACGCGGATTCCCTGCGCTTCGGCACGTTGCGCGGTTTCTTCCCAGGCGATGCACAACTGGCTGGCGAAATCATCGATCACCGGCGGCGAATCTTCCGTCAGTTCGCGCTCACCGCCGTCGCCGTACCAGCCGATCGCCGACCCGGAGATCAGCAACGCCGGTTTTTGTGATCGCGTTTCCAGCCAGGCCAACAGGGTTTCGGTCAGGGTGATGCGGCTGCTCCACAGCAACGCTTTGCGTCGATGGGTCCACGGCCGATCGGCAATCGGCGCACCGGCCAGATTGATGATCGCGTCGACCGACTCTTCGCCGAGGTCTTCCAGGCGCGCAATACCACGTACCTGCGCACCACAGATTTTCGCGACTTTCTCCGGCTTGCGGCTCCACACCGTCAAGCGATGGCCCTGCCCCAACCAGTGTCGGCAGAGCGCACGTCCAATCAAACCAGTACCGCCGGTCAGCAATATGTGCATGACATCTTCCTCGCGTGGCGTTTAACCCGGATCACTAGTCTATTTTTATAAGCAGGGATCTTTTCTATCGGGCAGGCTCTATTGTTTAACCATAGGCCAAGCTGTCAGAACGAGAACGCTAGAAGTTATACCAAAAAACAAAATTGTACAGGTTTCATCCACGGCGTAGTCTGTACAGAAAGGTAAACGAGGCCCCTATGACTGTACCTATCGCAATCATCGGCACCGGCATCGCCGGGCTCTCCGCCGCCCAGGCTCTGACAGAGAGCGGGCACACCGTTCAATTATTCGACAAAAGTCGCGGCAGCGGCGGGCGTATGTCGAGCAAGCGCAGTGACGCTGGCTCGCTGGACATGGGCGCGCAATATTTCACTGCCCGCGACCGCCGCTTCGTCACCGAAGTGCAGCGTTGGCAAAGCCAGGGTTGGGTCGCCGAGTGGACGCCACAGCTCTACACCTATCAGGGCGGGCAACTGAACCTGTCGCCGGACGAGCAGACCCGATGGGTCGGTGCGCCGCGCATGAGCGCCATTACTCGTGGCTTGCTTGACGGTCTGGAAGTGCACTTTGCCTGCCGGATTACCGAGGTCTATCGCGGTGAAGAACATTGGCACTTGCAGGACGCCGAAGGTTTCACGCACGGGCCGTTCAGTCATGTCGTGATCGCCACGCCAGCACCGCAAGCGACTGCCCTGCTGGCCGCCGCACCGAAACTTGCCGGGGCCGCCGCCGGGGTGAAAATGGACCCGACCTGGGCCGTCGCCCTCGCTTTCGAAACACCACTGGATACGCCGATCGAAGGTTGTTTTGTGCAGGACAGCCCGCTCGACTGGTTGGCGCGAAACCGCAGTAAACCGGGGCGCGACAACACCCTCGACACGTGGGTGCTGCATGCCACCAGCGCGTGGAGCCGGCAACACATCGACTTGTCCAAGGAAGCGGTGATCGAGCAACTGCACGGTGCCTTTGCCGAATTGCTGCACAGCGCCATGCCTGCGCCGACCTTCAGCCTCGCCCACCGCTGGCTCTATGCGCGACCCGCGACGGGCCACGAATGGGGCACGCTGGCCGATGCCGATCTGGGCCTCTACGCTTGCGGCGACTGGTGCCTGTCCGGGCGCGTCGAAGGCGCTTGGCTCAGTGGCCAGGAAGCTGCACGACGCTTGCACGAACACCTGCAATGAACCGCATCAATCCGCAAAAATTGCTGCTGTCGAAATGGACAGCAGCTCAACCGCTGAATCGTGAAAAACATTTTCTGGTGACCGAACTGTTCCGAGATGAGGAAGGTACGGTGCTGGAAGTCGAATTGCAGGCGGTGTTGACCAAGCGTGCCGAACGACTCGATTGGCAAGCGCTACAAAACAGCACTCACTGGAAAATCGGTTGGCTCATGTAGGAGCTGCCGAAGGCTGCGATCTTTTGATTTTGCTTTACAACCACAACATCAAAAGATCGCAGCCTTCGGCAGCTGCTCCTACAGAAAGTTGTACAAATAATTTGACTTGTACACCCATGAATCTATGCTGACGAAAGTTGTACAGAGATCTACCTCTGTACAGGTATAGATTCGAGGTGCCCATGTCAGATACTTGCGTAGCCAAGCCAAAAATCGCCATCAGCGCCTGCCTGCTGGGTGCCGAGGTGCGCTTCAACGGTGGGCACAAGGAATCGCGACTGTGCAGCCGCACCCTCACCGAGCATTTCGATTTTGTCCCGGTATGCCCTGAAGTCGCCATCGGCCTGGGCATCCCGCGCGAACCGATCCGCCTCGTTGGCGAGGCCGAGCATCCGCAAGCGGTCGGCACGGTCAACCCGGCGATCAACGTCACCCAGCCATTGGCCGAGTACGGCACGAAAATGGCCGCCGAGCTTGATGACATCTGCGGCTACATCTTCATGCAGCAATCGCCGTCCTGCGGCCTCGAACGGGTCAAGGTCTACCACACCAACGGCGCCCCGATTAACGGCGGTGGGCGCGGTATTTACGCCCAGGCGTTCTGCGCGCGCCATCCGGATTTGCCGGTGGAAGAAGCCGGGCGACTCAACGATCCGGTGCTGCGCGAGAACTTCATCACCCGCGTGTTCGCCTACAGCGAATGGCAACACGTCCTTGCCGGTGGCCTGAGTCGTCGCGCCCTCACCGAATTCCATTCGCGCTATAAATATTTGTTGATGGCGCACAATCCGCCGCAATACAAAGCGCTGGGCAAAATGCTCGGCAACATGGCCGACACCGATCCCGCCGAACTCGGCCCGCGCTATTTCAGCGAACTGATGGCGGCATTGAAGAAATGCGCCACCCGTGGCACGCACTGCAACGTTTTGCTGCACATCAGCGGTTATCTGAAACAGGCAATCAGCGCCGAAGACAAACAGGAAATGCAACACGTCATCGGCCAGTACCGCCAAGGCATCGTGCCGCTGGTGGTGCCGTTGACGCTGCTCAAGCACCACTTTCGCCTCCATCCGGATTCGTACATCGCGCAACAGGTTTACCTGCAACCGCACCCGGAAAACCTCAGCCTGCGAAACGCAATCTAATGAACGACAAAATGGATACCAGCGCCCAGGAAGACCTTGGCGCTGATTTTAAAAAAGCCCTCGACGAGGGCTGGCTGCCGATCCGCGAAGTCGCCCGGCAGACCGGCGTCAACGCGATTACCCTGCGTGCGTGGGAACGCCGCTACGGGCTGGTCGTGCCGCAACGCACGCCCAAGGGCCACCGGCTGTATTCGGCCGAACATGTGCAGCGGATTCTGACCATCCTTACCTGGCTCAACCGTGGCGTCGCGGTCAGCCAGGTCAAACCTCTGCTCGACACACCACAGGCGTTCAGCGAAACCGTGGAAAACGACTGGCAGCGGTTGCGCCAGACACTGCTGACGGCCGTCACGCAACTCAATGAACGCAGCCTCGACGACAGTGTCAATCAGGCCATGGCGCTCTACCCGCCACGCACATTGTGCGAGCAATTGCTGATGCCGCTGTTGGCGGAACTGGAGCAGCGCTGGCAAGGCCAGTTCGGCGCACAGATGGAGCGGGTGTTCTTTTATTCGTGGTTACGCAGCAAATTCGGCACACGCATCTACCATAACAATCGTCAGTTGCATGGCGCCCCGCTGCTATTGATCAATCATTCCGACCTGCCACTGGAACCTCATCTGTGGCTGTGCGCGTGGCTGATCAGTAGCGCTGATTGTCCGGTGCAAGTGTTTGACTGGCCGCTGCCTGCCGCCGAACTGGCGCTGGCGGTCGAACATCTGCAAGCCCGTGGCGTACTGCTGTATTCCAGCAAAGCCATGAACCTTGCGCAGTTGCCCAAACTACTGAACGGAGTCGGTTGTACCAAGATGCTGGTCGGACCAACGGTATGCATCCACCACGCCGAGTTGTCCGTAAAAACCTCAGAGATGGCTGATGTGTTCCTGGCTGAAGACGCGCTTGTAGCGCACCAGGTGCTCGTTCAGCGTGGGCTGATCTAATGGACGCAGTGAGTTCCGACATGCAATTGATCTGGCTGCGCAGCGACTTGCGCCAACATGACAACACCGCCCTCGCGGCCGCCGCAGCGCGCGGCCCGACGGTCGCCGTGTACCTGTTGAGCCCGCAGCAGTGGCTGGAACATGACGATGCGCCGTGCAAGGTCGACTTCTGGTTGCGCAACCTGCGTGAGTTGAGCGCCAGCCTTGACCAACTGAATATCCCGTTGCTGATTCGCACTGCAAGCCATTGGGATCAAGCCCCGGCAGAACTGCTCAAACTCTGCCGGCAGCTGAAGATAGCGGCGGTTCACGCCAATGAAGAATATGGCGTTCATGAAAGCCGTCGCGATGCAGCGGTAGGCGAAACACTAAAGGCCGAGGGCATCACCTTTCACAGCTATCTCGACCAGTTGCTGTTCAAACCTGGCAGCGTGCTGACCAAGACCGAGAGTTACTTCAAGGTGTTCAGCCAGTTCCGCAAAGTCTGTTACGAACGCCTGCATCGCTCGGTGCCGGCGCTGGTCAAGGCCCCCGGCAAACAGGAAAAACTTGAGCTCAGCAGCGATCCGATTCCCGACTCGGTTAAGGGCTTCTCGACGCCGAGCCAGACCTTGCGCGATCTATGGCCCGCCGGCGAAAACGAAGCCCGGCGCCGTCTCGACACCTTCACCGACGCGCAGATCGACTACTACCAGAGCGAACGCGACTTCCCGGCCAAACCCGGCACCAGTCAGCTCTCGGCGTATCTCGCGGCCGGCGTGATTTCGCCGCGCCAATGCCTGCACGCCGCCCTGCAAAGTAATCAGGGCGAGTTCGAGAGCGGCAAGGTCGGTGCGGTCACCTGGATCAACGAGTTGCTGTGGCGTGAGTTCTACAAACACATTCTGGTCGGCTATCCACGGGTCTCGCGGCACCGTGCATTTCGCCCGGAAACCGAAGCGCTGGCCTGGCGTGATGCGCCGGACGATCTTGCCGCATGGCAAGAAGCGCGCACCGGTCTGCCGATCATCGACGCGGCCATGCGCCAATTGCTCGAAACCGGCTGGATGCACAATCGCCTGCGCATGATCGTGGCGATGTTCCTGACCAAAAACCTGCTGATCGACTGGCGCGAAGGCGAACGCTTTTTCATGCGCCACTTGATTGATGGCGATCTGGCGGCGAACAACGGTGGCTGGCAATGGAGTTCGTCGACGGGCACCGATTCGGCGCCGTACTTCCGCATCTTCAATCCGCTGAGCCAATCGGAAAAATTCGACAGCGAAGGCTTGTTCATCAAGCACTGGCTACCAGAACTGGCCGGCCTCAACAAAAAAGAAGTGCACAACCCGGCCAACCTCGGCGGCTTGTTCGGCGCCGCAGACTATCCGTCGCCGATCGTCAACCTCAGCACCTCGCGGCAACGGGCGCTGGCAGCCTTCAAGAATCTGCCTTCGCGTACGTCTTCAGGAGGTGATGATGAGTGAATTCCTGCGCCGCTTCGCCCGGCAATTTTCAGCGTTGAACAAAGACAACCTGCAAAGCCTGGGCGAGCTGTACAGCGATGACATTCACTTCACCGACCCGCTGCATGAGGTGCAGGGGCTGGCGCAGTTACGCGACTATTTCGGCGAGTTATACGCCAACGTCAGCGAACTGCGCTTCGACTTTCATGGTTTCGACCAGATCAGCGACTGCGAAGGCTATTTGCGCTGGGTCATGAGCTATCGTCATCCGCGCCTGGCGAATGGCCGCGTGATTCGCGTCAGCGGCTGCTCGCATCTGCTCTGGCGTGACAAGGTTTATCGCCACCGGGATTATTTCGATGCCGGGGCGCTGCTGTATGAACACTTGCCAGTATTGGGCCGGGTCATTGCCTGGCTGAAAAGGAGAATGGGATGAGTCGTACACCTCCACGGCGTTATTGGTTGACCGGGGCCAGCAGTGGCATCGGCGCTGCGCTGGCTGAAGAGATCCTGAAAACCGGTGCGCACCTGGCAGTCAGTTCCCGTCAGGTTGCTCCGCTCAAGGTCTTGTCGCAACGCTATCCGGGGCAGGTTCTGGTCGTGCCGGGAGATCTGACCAACAGCCAGACTGTGCGCGAAATCGGTGAGCAGATCGCCGAGGACTGGGGTTCGCTGGACTCGGTGATTCTCAACGCCGGCACCTGCGAATACGTGGACGCCAAGCAGTTCGACTCATCGATCATCGAACATGTGGTGCGCACCAACCTGCTCGCCAGCAGTTATTGCATTGAGGCCGCACTGCCGCTGCTGCGCAAAGGCACTGCGCCGCACCTGGTCGGCGTCGCCAGTTCGGTGACCTATCTGCCGCTGCCACGGGCCGAAGCCTACGGTGCCTCGAAGGCCGGTTTGCGTTACCTGTTCGAGTCGTTGCGCATCGATCTGGCCGACGAAGGCATTGAAGTCACCGTGGTCAGCCCCGGTTTTGTCGAAACACCGCTGACCGCCAAAAACGATTTCCCCATGCCGTTGAGCTGGCCTGTGGATAAAGCCGCGCGGCACATCTTCGCCAAGCTCAAGGATCGGCCGCTGGAGATCGCCTTTCCGGCGCTGTTCATGGCCGCGCTGTGGCCGCTGTCGAAACTGCCGGCACGGGTACAACTGGCGATCGGCAAGCGCATGGTGCGCAAGTCGCCTCCACTGACGGATCCGACATGAAAATTGCCATCGTCGGCAGCGGCATCGCCGGGCTTACCTGCGCTTACCTGCTCAATCGTCGCCATGACATCACGGTGTTCGAGGCGGGCGATTGGGTCGGTGGCCACACGCACACCGTGGACGTTACGGTCGCTGGACGGCAGTACGCCGTGGACACCGGTTTCATCGTCTTCAACGACTGGACCTACCCGAATTTCATCCGACTGCTCGGCCAGCTCGGCGTGGCGTTCAAGCCGACGGAAATGAGTTTCTCGGTGACCGACCCGGACACCGGTCTGGAGTACAACGGCAACAACCTCAACAGCCTGTTCGCCCAGCGCAGCAACCTGTTGTCGCCGGGGTTCTGGGGCATGTTGCGCGATATTCTGCGCTTCAACAAAGAAGCCCAGCGCGATCTTGTCGAACTGCGCATTGCCGCCGACACCACCCTCGACGACTACCTCAAGGCCGGTGGTTACGGCGAACGTTTCATCCTGCATTACATCGTGCCGATGGGCTCGGCGATCTGGTCGATGCCGATGGCGGAAATGCTCAACTTTCCGCTGCAGTTTTTTGTGCGCTTTTTCAAAAACCATGGCCTGTTATCGGTCAGTGATCGTCCGCAGTGGCAAGTCATCGAAGGCGGTTCCAGTGCCTATATCGCGCCGCTGACGGCTGCGTTCAAAGACAGGATTCGGCTCAATTGCCCGGTCACTCGGGTTGATCGCGATGTGCATGGCGTAGTTATCCACAGCCCGGCAGGCCTTGAGCATTTCGATCGGGTGGTGTTCGCCTGCCACAGCGACCAGGCGCTGAAACTGCTGGCAGTCCCCAGCGATGCCGAACGCGCGATCCTCGGTGCCCTGCCCTACGCCGACAATGAAGTGGTGCTGCACACCGATACGCGTTTGCTGCCGACGCGCAAACTGGCCTGGGCCAGCTGGAATTATCGGCTCAGCGGCGCCGGTCACACCCACGCCGCCGTCACCTATGACATGAACATTCTGCAGGGCATTCAGAGCGACACCACGTTCTGCGTCAGCCTCAATCAGAGCGCCGGCATAAGCCCGGACAAAGTGCTCGCCCGCTACACCTACGCCCACCCACAGTTCAGCCTCGCAGCAGCGGCCGCACAGCAACGCTGGGGCGAACTTGATGGCGCGCAACACACGCATTATTGCGGCGCCTACTGGGCCAATGGTTTTCATGAGGACGGTGTTGTCAGCGCCTTGCGCGTGGCCGCCGCGTTCGGGGAAACCTTATGAACAGCGCCCTCTACAGCGGCTGGATCGGTCATCGGCGCTTCTCGCCGCGCCGCCATGAGTTCCGCTACCGGATCGGTTTGCTCTACCTCGACCTCAGCGAACAGGACGCGGTGCTTGCACTGTCGCCGCTGGCCGGACGCAGTCGCTTTGCGCCCTTCTCGTTTCGCGAGACGGACTATCTCAAGGCATTCACTGGCCGAGGCATACGCCTGATCGATGCCGTGCGTCAGCAGGTCGGCATCGCCATCGGCCACGAACCGCAAGGCTCGATTTGCCTGCTGACCCAGGCGCGCAGTTGGGGATTGTCGTTCAATCCGGTGAGTTTCTTTTACTGCCATGAAGCCGACGGGCAACTGGCGGCGATTGTCTGTGAAGTCACCAACACGCCGTGGCGCGAGCGTTATCACTATGTGCTGCCGGCGCGTGCGCCCGCCAATCTGCAGGATTTTCACCAGCACTTCGCCGTGGCCAAGGCCTTTCACGTTTCGCCGTTTTTGCCGCGCGATCTCGAATACCGCATGAGCTTCAGCCCCGCTGCGCAGAACCTCGGCGTGCACATGGCCGACTGGCAAGGCGAGCACAAACTGTTCGACGCCACGCTCAATCTGCAACGCGAAAGTCTCGATCGTCGCAGCCTGCACCGCTACTTGCGGCGGTTTCCGTGGATGACCGCAAAAACTGCCTTGGCGATTTACTGGCAAGCGCTGCGACTGCTGCTCAAACGCGCACCGATCTTTGCTCATCAGACTGCCGACGGCAGCTTTCAAACCGCCACTGTGCTTCCCAAGGAGCAGCGCCATGAAATCCTCTAGTCTGTCGGTCAGTCGGTTCAGCGCCAACGGTTTGACCGGATCGCTGCTGCGCCGTGGCGTGTTGCGCCAATTGGCTCAACTCAAACACGGGCAATTGCTGGTGGTCGAGGACGGCGAACGGCTGATGTTCGGTACGCCGGGCAGTGCGTTGCTGGGGGAAATCCATGTGACGGATGCGGCCGTCTGGGGCATGGTCGCCGGCAATGGTTCGATTGGTGCCGGCGAGGCGTTTATCCACGGCTATTGGAGCTCGCCGGATCTGACAGCGGTGGTGCGTGTGTTCGTCAGCAATCTCGACGTGCTCGACGCCATGGAGGGTGGCCTGGCCCGCCTCGGCCGGCCGTTGGTGCAAGGTCTGCACTGGCTCAATCGTAATACGCGCAAGGGTTCGCAGAAAAACATCGCTGCGCATTACGACCTTGGCAACGATCTGTTCGAACAGTTTCTCGACCCGACCATGATGTATTCGGCGGCGCAGTTCCTTACGCCCGAAGACAGTCTGGAGCAGGCGCAGTTGAACAAACTGGAGCGGATCTGCCAGAAGCTTGCGCTCAAACCCGATGATCATTTGCTGGAGATCGGCACCGGTTGGGGCAGCATGGCGCTTTACGCCGCCCAGAATTACGGTTGCCGGGTCACCACCACGACGCTGTCGAAAGAGCAGTACGCGTTTACCGCGCAACGCATCGAACAACTGGGCTTGCAGGATCAGGTCACGCTGCTGCTCAAGGACTATCGCGACCTGACCGGCGAATACGACAAACTGGTGTCGATCGAAATGATCGAAGCGGTCGGTCACCGCTTCCTGCCGACCTATTTCAAACAATGCGCGCACCTGCTCAAGAGCAACGGTCTGATGCTGATCCAGGCGATCACCATCCGCGAGCAGCGCTATGAACAGGCCAAGCGCGGCGTCGATTTCATCCAGCGTTACATCTTCCCCGGCGGCGCCCTGCCCTGCGTGCAGAAAATGCTCGAAGTGGTCAGCCGCGACACCGACATGAACCTGTTGCACATGGAAGATTTCGGCCTGCACTACGCCCGCACCCTGCGCCTGTGGCACGAGAACTTCCGCCGCGCCCACGGCCGCTTGAGCGAGTTGGGTTACGACGATTATTTCCTGCGGCTGTGGGAGTTCTACCTGTGTTACTGCGAGGGTGGCTTCCTCGAACGCACCATCGGCACCGCGCAATTGTTGCTGGCCAAACCGGCGGCGATGACCGCGCCGCTGCTCGGACGCTTCGATGCTTGAGCGTGTCGCCAATGCCGTGCTGTTCCAGATCGGCTGGCTGACCTGCGTGCTCGGCGGCAACAGTTTGTGGTTGCTACTGGCGTTGGCGGTGCTGGTGATTCATCTGCGCTGGATCAGCAGTTGGGCGGCTGAGGGTCGCCTGGTGTTGAGCGTGGTGATTGTCGGCACGGCGGTGGACAGCGTTTTGCGCGCGCTGGGTGTATTCGAGTTTCAGGATCTGTCGCCGCTGATTCCGTTGTGGCTGATGCTGCTCTGGGCGTTGCTCGCGACCACGTTGCGTCACTGCCTGGCCTGGAGCGCGCGGCCGTGGTGGCTGGCGAGTTCGCTGGGGGCCGTCGGTGGCGCAATGTCGTACTACGCCGGCGGGCGGCTAGCCGGCGTGCAATTTCCCTATGGTGAACTGCCGACACTGATCGGTATCGGCCTGCTCTGGGCGCTGCTGTTTCCGCTGTTGCATACGATGGCGCGGCGACTGACGCACTGAGCGTCTGTCAGACCTTTCACACGCATGCCGGCCACTGCCTTACACTGCCGGCCATGAAGACCATTCCCCACCAACAAATCACGGAACCGGCGGTCACTTGTTCGACCTGCGCGGCGTGCTGTTGCCAGCTCGAAGTGATGCTGATCACCGACACTGGCGTGCCTGATCGCTTTATCGATACCGATGAGTGGGGCGGCGAAGTGATGCTGCGTCTGGACGACGGCTGGTGCGCGGCGCTGGATCGCGACAGCATGATGTGCACGATCTATGAGAAACGCCCGTTGATCTGCCGCGAATTCGAGATGGGCGCGCCCGAGTGCATTGAAGAGCGCAAAGGCATCACCACGGCTTACCGGTGATCCCAAAAACAAAAGATCGCAGCCTTCGGCAGCTCCTACATGGGAATGTGTTTCACCTGTAGGAGCTGCCGAAGGCTGCGATCTTTTGATCGTGCTTACAACGGCATCGTGTAATGCAGCGAGTAACTTTCTACGCCGTCGTTGTCACTGGCCAAGCCAGCGTTGGAATAGTGCGTCGCACGAATCCCGACTTCATGCCCGCCATTGAAACGCAGACCAAAACCGAAGCGGTCTTCAAACTGGAAAGAACCGCCGAGGTTGTTGGATTCGTACTTGGTATTGGAGAACGCCGCGACGCCGATCCCCGCTTCCACATACGGTTTGACCGATTGACCGGCGAACTCGTAAACAAATACCGGCGAGAACGACAGGCTGTTGTTACTGGAAGTCTTGTCACCTTCCCAGTAGGTGTACGCCCCGCTCCAGTAACCGGTCAGGCGACCGACGTCACTTTGCAGCCAGCTCTTGTCCCAGTCGAAATTCATGCCCAGGCGGTACGTCATGGTCGAGTCGCTGGTGGCCCCCACGGCGAACTCAACACCTGCCGCTTGCGCAGTAATACTTTGCCCCATCAATGCGGCCGCAATCGCGGCCAAGCAGAATAGTCGCTTCACGTTGAAACTTCCTTTTCCGGAACGATCGTTTGGTTTTCTAGGTAACTCTTCGCTATAGAAGCTAGCGCCTACTCAGAAGTTCAGCTGAAGTTTTAGTTATTTCACAATTTTTTTACAAGCTGAAGTTTTGCACTTCGCCAGCACTTTGCCCCAGTAGCGGCAGGATGTTTTTGAAGTACGCAGGATCGGCGCTGGTCCAGAATCTGACCGGCTGGTTCGGGCCGCCAGCGAGCAAATCGCGCTCCGCCAAAAGCCGCTGAAGTTGCCGTGCTACAGCCGCGCCAGTATCGATCAGACTTATGTCCGCTGGGATCATCGACTTGAGCATCGGCTTGAGAAAGGGATAGTGGGTGCAGCCCAAAATGATCGTGTCGCAACCGCTGGCCAACAGTGGCTCGACATACCCTTGCAGCAACTGGCGCAACTCGGCGCTGTGCAGATCGCCGCTTTCAATCAGCTCGACCAGGCCGGGGCATGGCTGGGTAATCACGCGAACGTCGGTGGCAAAGCGATCAAGCAGCGCGGCGAACTTGGCGCTCTGCAACGTGCCAGTGGTGGCGAGCACGCCGACCACACCGCTGCGGGTCGCGGCAGCGGCAGGTTTGACCGCAGGCTCCATACCGACAATCGGCCAGTCGGGAAAATCACGTCGTAAATCGGCAACGCCTGCGACCGTCGCGGTATTGCAGGCCAGCACCAACGCCTTGGCGCCCTGCTCACGGAAAAACCCGGCCATCACGCTGCAGCGCTGACGGATGAATTCAGGGGTTTTCTCACCGTAGGGAATGTGCCCGCAATCGGCGACATAGAGCAGTGATTCATTGGGCAGCAAACGCTGGATTTCCGCCAGCACCGACAAGCCGCCGACGCCGGAGTCGAACACGCCGATCGGCGCTTCACGCATGGCGCGAACCACAGACACTGCAACCCGGATCGCGCTTGACGCGCAACTCACGGAAACGCGAACCAAGGGCATCGATCAGCAACAAGCGGCCCACCAACGGCTCACCGAAACCGACCAGAACCTTCAAGGCCTCGAGCGCTTGCAGGCTGCCGACCAGCCCCACCAAAGGCCCGACCACACCGGCCTCACTGCAAGTCAGTTCGGCTTCACTGCCATGCCCGTATAAACAGTGGTAGCACGGGCTCTCGGCGCGACGCGGGTCGAACACCGACAACTGCCCTTCCAGCCGAATCGCCGCGCCGCTGACCAACGGTTTACATGCGGCCACGCACGCCGCGTTGACTGCCTCGCGCGTGGAAAAATTATCGGAACAGTCGAGCACCAGATCCACCGCCGCCACGGCTGCGGCGAGAGAATCCTCATCCAGCGCCTGACGGTGAGCGATCAGTTGGATCTCAGGATTGATCGCACCCAGACGCTTGAGCGCCGAGTCGACCTTGCTCATGCCGACGCTGTCGGTGTCATGGATGATCTGGCGTTGCAGGTTGGTCAGATCGACCGTGTCGAAATCCGCCAGATGCAATTCACCGACACCCGCCGCTGCCAGATACAAGGCAACCGGTGCACCGAGACCGCCAAGGCCGACGATCAGCACGCGACTGTCCTTGAGCTTCAGTTGCCCGTCGATGTCGATGTGTTGCAGCAGAATCTGCCGGCTGTAGCGCAGCAATTCCTGATCATTCAGCACGGCAGGCGCCCCAGACTGATGCGTTGATGACCGCCCAGATCGGTGCGGCTGTGGACTTCTTCGAAACCACGCGTCAGCAACAAATCGCGTACGGCTTCGGCTTGATCATAGCCGTGTTCGAGCATCAGCCAGCCACCTGCTTGCAGATGATCCGGGGCTTGCGCAACGATCAGACGCAGATCGTCCAGACCGTCTTCACCGGCCACCAGCGCACTCGCCGGCTCGAAGCGCACATCGCCTTCGACCAGATGCGGATCGGCCGCAGCGATGTACGGCGGGTTGCTGATGATCAACTGGAAACGCTGACCTTCCAGCGCGCTGAACCAATGGCTGCTCAGCACGGTGGCGTTGTTCAAATGCAGGCGCTGGCGATTGCGTTCGGCGAGAGCCACGGCTTCGAGTACGCGATCTACGGCGGTGACTTTCCATGCCGGGCGCTCGCTGGCCAGGGCCAATGCGATTGCGCCGCTGCCGGTGCCGAGGTCGAGCACTTTGGCCGGGGTCGCGGGCAGCAATTCCAGCGCCGCTTCCACTAGCAATTCAGTGTCCGGACGCGGGATCAGCGTGTGCGGCGCGACTTCAAGATCGAGTTTCCAGAAGCCCTGCTGCCCGAGAATATAAGCCACCGGTTCACCGCTACGGCGGCGTTGCAGGTATTCAGCAAAGGTTAGCGCCGCTTCACTGGGTACGATGCGCTCGGGCCAGGTGTGCAGAAAGCTGCGTGATTTGCCCAGTGCCGCCGCGAGAAGCAACTCGGCGTCCAGATGCGCGGTGGGCGAGTCCGGCAATTCGGCGGCGCGCAACAGGCTGGCAATGATGGTCATTTATTCACCTATCGCAGCGAGTTGGTCAGCCTGATATTCGGCCAACAACGGCTCGATCACCGCTTCAACGCCACCGGCGAGGATTTCATCCAGCGAGTACAGGGTCAGGTTGACGCGATGGTCGGTAACCCGGCCCTGAGCAAAGTTGTAGGTGCGAATCCGCTCGGAACGGTCACCGGAACCCACCAGCAATTTACGCTCGCTGGCAATCGCATTGGCCGCCGCGGCGGTTTGCTGGTCGTTGAGTTTGGCCGACAGCCAAGCCATCGCCCGGGCACGGTTCTTGTGCTGGGAACGTTCTTCCTGACACTCGACGACGGTGCCGGTCGGTATGTGGGTGATGCGGATCGCCGAGTCGGTGGTGTTGACGTGCTGACCACCGGCCCCGGAGGAGCGGTAAGTGTCGACGCGCAAATCCGCCGGGTTGATCTCGATGGCTTCGCGCTCGTCCGGCTCGGGCAACACCGCCACGGTGCAGGCCGAGGTGTGGATACGGCCCTGGGATTCGGTGGCGGGTACACGCTGTACGCGGTGCGCGCCGGATTCGAATTTCAGCTTGCCGTAAACGTTGTCGCCTTCAATGCGCGCGATGACTTCTTTATAACCGCCGTGTTCGCCTTCGTTTGCCGAAAGGATCTCGACACGCCAGCCACGCCGTTCGGCGTAACGCGAGTACATGCGGAACAGGTCGCCGGAGAAGATCGCCGCCTCGTCGCCACCGGTGCCGGCGCGAATTTCGAGATAGACGTTGCGGCCGTCATTCGGATCCTTGGGCAGCAACATGCGTTGCAGATCGCCTTCCAGGGTAATCAGCAATTCCTTGGCTTCACGGACTTCTTCCACGGCCATTTCACGCATGTCCGGGTCGCTGTCCTTGAGCAGCGCCTGGGCGCCTTCAAGATCGCTTTGTACGCTGAGCAGCTTTTTATAGGTTTGCACGACCGGCTCGAGTTCGGCGTATTCCTTGGAATAGGCGCGGAATTTGGTCTGATCGGCAATGACTTCGCCGTCGCCGAGCAGCGCGGTCAGTTCCTCGAAACGGTCCTGGAGGATGTCCAGCTTATTGAGCAGTGACGCTTTCATTGCGATTTTTTATCCGAAAAGCTATCCGGTGAGCCCTCAAGGGCAAAGAGTTCCTGGGCCATGGCCAGCGCATCGAGGCGGCCTTCGGCAGAAAGCTTTTTCAATTGCACGCTGGGCGCGTGCAACAGTTTATTGGTCAGGCCACGGGCCAATTGTCCGAGCACGTCTTCAGCGTTGCCGCCGTTGGCCAGCAGACGCAGGGCTTTTTGCAGCTCTTCGTCGCGCAGGCGTTCGCTCTGTTGACGATAGGCCTTGAGCACATCGACCGCCGCCAGTTCGCGCAGGCGCACCATGAAATCATCGGCGCCGACCGAAACCATCTCTTCCGCGGCCTGGGCTGCGCCCTGACGACTCTTGAGGTTCTCGGCGACCACTTCGTGGAGATCGTCGACGCTGTAGAGGTAAACGTCGTCCAACTCGCCGACTTCCGGCTCGATATCCCGGGGAACGGCGATGTCGACCATGAAGATCGGCTTGTGCTTGCGTAGCTTCAGCGCGCTTTCCACCGCACCCTTGCCGAGAATCGGCAACTGACTGGCGGTCGAACTGATCACGATATCGCTGCGCACCAGTTCTGCCGGGATGTCCGAGAGCAACACCGCGTGAGCGCCGAACTGTTCAGCCAACAGACTGGCGCGTTCCAGCGTGCGGTTGGCGACGACGATGCGCTTGACCCCCAGCTCGTGCAAATGGCGGGCGACCAAAGTAATGGTCTCGCCGGCGCCGATCAGCAAAGCCTGACTACGCTGCAAATCGCTGAAAATCTGTTTCGCCAGGCTGACCGCGGCAAATGCCACGGACACCGGGTTTTCACCGATCGCCGTGTCGGTGCGCACCTGTTTGGCGGCATTGAACGTGGCTTGAAACAGTCGTCCCAGCAGCGGACCAATGGTGCCGGCCTCGCGGGCCACGGCGTAGGCCGAT
Organism: Pseudomonas sp. Irchel 3H7; assembly: GCF_900187605.1. Taxonomy (GTDB): domain Bacteria; phylum Pseudomonadota; class Gammaproteobacteria; order Pseudomonadales; family Pseudomonadaceae; genus Aquipseudomonas. The sequence goes on along the minus strand of NZ_FYEA01000019.1, from coordinate 42,660 downwards.
TTCATCTGGCCGAGAATTTGCGGTTCGCCGAGCACCAGCGAGTCGAGCCCGGAGGCGACGCGCATCATGTGACGAACTGCCGCATCATCTTCATGCACATAAGCACTCGCGCGCAGCTCATCAAGGCTTAAATGGTGATAGTCGGCCAGCCAGCGCAGCACGATATCGGCAGAAAGCTGATCCTGTTCTATATAAAGCTCACTGCGATTGCAGGTCGAGAGGATCGCAGCTTCGCGGCTGTCGGTCAGTCGGCAGAGCTGCTGCAAGGCTTCCACCAGCTGCTCAGGGGTAAAGGCCACGCGCTCGCGGACGTCTACTGAAGCAGTCTTGTGGTTGATACCGAGTGCAAGGAAGGCCATTCAAGGTCGCTGATGGTGACGTGAAGCCGGCAATTGTCCACCTTCGAAAGATTCAGAACAACTACCGCTGACTATTGTCCCAATCGTCAGCCCCTATAATGGGCACAATTGAGTCTCGGTTATGTTTGGCCGAAGGCTTGTGTCATGATGATCCGACCGCAGGTTAGTCGTCCTCTTCCTATATGAATAGATCTTCCGCGTTGTTCCTCGCTTTTGTCTTCCTCAGCGGCTGCCAGGCCTTGGCTCCCGTTTCGCCAGACGGTACGCCGTCGGTTGAAGACACCACGCCCGCGCCTGAAAAGCCCAAGGTTTACAGCTCGTTCAGCGAGGAAACCGTTTTCAGCCTGTTGAGCGCCGAACTCGCCGGCCAGCGCAATCGTTTCGACATTGCCCTGGACAACTACGTGACCCAGGCCATCAACACCCAGGATCCGGGCGTCTCCGAGCGCGCATTCCGTATCGCCGAATATCTGGGCGCCGATCAACCGGCCCTTGATACCGCGCTGATCTGGGCGAAAAACGCCCCGGACGACCTCGAAGCGCAACGCGCCGCTGCCGTGCAACTGGCGCGCGCCGGGCGTTATGACGACTCGATGGTCTATATGGAGAAAGTCCTGCAGGGCAAGGGCGATACCCATTTCGACTTCCTCGCGCTGTCGGCAGCGGATACCGATCAGGAAACCCGCAACGGCCTGATGAAAAGTTTTGACCGTTTGTTGCAGCGTCATCCGAACAACAGCCAGCTGATTTTCGGCAAGGCCCTGTTGTTGCAACAGGATGGCGACAACAAAGCGGCACTGGCATTGCTTGAAGACCATCCGCCGGAAGAAGGCGAGATTGCGCCGATTCTGCTGCGCGCACGCCTGCTGCAATTGCTCAACCGCGGCGACGAAGCCCTGCCCCTGCTGCAAAAAAGCATCAAGAAGTACCCGGACGACAAACGCCTGCGCCTGACTTACGCACGCATGCTGGTTGAGCAAGACCGCATGGACGACGCCAAGGCCGAGTTTTCCAGCCTTGTTCAGCAATATCCTGAAGACGACGAACTGCGTTATTCGCTGGCACTTGTATGCCTGGAAGCCAAGGCCTGGGATGAGGCCAAGGGTTACCTGGAAGACTTGATCGCCCGGGAAAGCCATGTCGATTCGGCGCACCTGAACCTCGGTCGCATCGCCGAAGAACGCAACGACCCGCAAGGCGCGCTCATCGAGTACGCCCAGGTCGGCCCGGGCAACGATTATCTGCCGGCGCAATTGCGTCAGGCCGATATCCTGATGAACAACGGCAAAACCGCTGAAGCGCAAAGCAAACTCGCCGCTCAGCGCGACGAACAACCGGACTACGCGATTCAGTTGTACCTGATCGAATCGGAAACCCTGTCGGCCAATAAACAGGACGACAAGGCCTGGAAAGTCTTGCAGCAAGCCTTGCTGCAATACCCGGACGATCTGAATCTGCTCTACACCCGGGCCATGCTCGCGGAAAAACGCAATGATCTGGCACAGATGGAAAAAGACCTGCGCCTGATCATCAAGCGTGATCCGGACAACGCTATGGCCCTTAACGCGCTGGGCTATACCCTGTCCGACCGCACCACTCGCTACGCTGAAGCCAAAGCGCTGATCGAGCAGGCACACCAGATCAATCCGGAAGACCCGGCCGTACTCGACAGCCTCGGCTGGGTGAATTACCGCCTGGGCAACCTGGATGACGCCGAGAAATATCTGCGTCAGGCGCTGGAGCGTTTCCCTGATCACGAAGTCGCCGCACACCTGGGCGAAGTGTTGTGGACCAAGGGCAACCAGCGTGAAGCCAAACAAATCTGGGGCAAATTCCTCAAGGATCAGCCCGACAGCACCATTCTGCGCAGCACCATCAAGCGCCTGACCGGATCCGAGACTCTTTAACTCATGTTTTTGCGCCACGTTATTGTTTTCAGCTTCATCGCCCTGCTCGCTGGCTGCTCGGGTTTTGGCACTCGCGAATCGGTCGAGGGCCACGGCAGTCCGGCTCAATGGGCCGCGAACAAACAACAACTGACCGGCCTCGATGGCTGGCAGATCGATGGCAAGATCGGCATCCGCGCACCGAAAGATTCCGGTAGCGGCACGCTGTTCTGGCTGCAACGTCAGGACTATTACGACATCCGTCTGTCCGGCCCGCTGGGTCGTGGCGCCGCGCGCCTGACCGGGCGGCCGGGCAAAGTGTCGCTGGAAGTCGCCAATCAGGGTCGCTACGACTCCGAGTCGCCGGAAGCGCTGCTCGAAGAACAGCTCGGCTGGAAACTGCCGGTGTCGAATCTGGCCTGGTGGGTGCGTGGCCTGCCGGCGCCGAACAGCAAAAGCCGCCTGAACCTGGATGCGGAGAGTCGTCTGGCCAACCTGGAACAGGATGGCTGGAAAGTCGAATACACTGCCTACACCGAACAAAACGGTTACTGGTTGCCCGAGCGCATCAAGCTGCACGGCACCGACCTCGACGTCACGCTGGTGATCAAGACCTGGCAACCGCGCAAGTTGGGGCAATAACGCATGACCGCTGCACGCCTGACCCTGCCCTCGCCGGCCAAACTCAACCTGATGCTGCACATTCTCGGTCGTCGTGAAGACGGTTATCACGAGTTGCAGACTTTGTTTCAGTTTGTCGATTACGGCGATGAAATCACTTTTGCCGTGCGTGATGACGGCGTGATTCAACTGCACACCGAATTCGTCGGCGTGCCGCATGACAGCAACCTGATCGTGCGCGCGGCAAAAATGCTGCAGCAACAGTCCGGCTGTTCACTCGGCATCGATATCTGGATCGATAAAGTCCTGCCTATGGGTGGCGGCATTGGTGGTGGCAGCTCGAACGCGGCGACCACTTTGCTCGGTCTGAATCATTTGTGGCAGCTGGGTTGGGACGAAGATCGCCTGGCTACTCTGGGCCTGACGCTTGGCGCTGACGTGCCGGTTTTCGTCCGTGGCCATGCGGCGTTTGCCGAGGGCGTGGGGGAGAAACTCACCCCGGTGGATCCCGAAGAACCGTGGTATCTGGTGCTCGTGCCGCAAGTCTCTGTTAGTACGGCAGAAATTTTTTCCGATCCTTTGTTGACACGTAACACGCCGCCCATTAAAGTGCGCCCCGTTCCCGAGGGAAACAGTCGAAATGACTGCTTGCCGGTGGTTGCAAGGCGTTATCCAGAAGTACGTAACGCATTGGATTTGTTAGGTAAATTTACCGAAGCAAAACTCACCGGAACTGGAAGTTGTGTGTTTGGGGGCTTCCCAAGCAAAGCTGAAGCTGATAAAGTCTCGGCCCTTCTGACAGAGACCCTTACAGGGTTTGTAGCCAAAGGCAGCAACGTTTCGATGTTGCACCGAAAACTGCAAAGTCTGCTCTAAAGGAACCAGGTGCTCGGCACTTGATGCAACAGATACAGGGGCGTCGCCAAGCGGTAAGGCAGCAGGTTTTGATCCTGCCATGCGTTGGTTCGAATCCAGCCGCCCCTGCCATTTTCTATACTCATCCAGGTTACCCTCAGCCTCTAGGTACTGCGCGTGTCCAAGATGATGGTCTTTACGGGGAACGCTAACCCCGATCTGGCTCGGCGTGTTGTACGTCAGCTGCATATCCCTCTCGGTGACATCTCTGTCGGTAAGTTTTCCGACGGCGAAATTACAGCCGAGATCAATGAAAACGTTCGCGGTAAAGACGTTTTCATTATTCAGCCGACTTGCGCTCCGACCAACGATAACCTGATGGAACTGGTAGTGATGGCTGATGCCTTCCGCCGCTCCTCGGCTACTCGTATCACTGCTGTTATTCCTTATTTTGGTTATGCCCGTCAGGATCGCCGTCCGCGTTCCGCACGTGTAGCTATCAGCGCGAAAGTCGTTGCTGACATGCTTACCGTAGTCGGCATCGACCGTGTTCTCACGGTTGATCTGCATGCTGACCAGATTCAGGGCTTCTTCGATATTCCGGTAGATAACATCTACGGCTCCCCGGTTCTGGTGGATGACATTGAAGATCAGCGCTTCGAAAACCTGATGATCGTGTCCCCGGACATTGGTGGCGTCGTGCGTGCACGTGCTGTTGCCAAATCTCTGGGCGTGGATCTCGGGATCATCGACAAACGCCGTGAGAAAGCCAATCACTCTGAAGTGATGCATATCATCGGTGATGTCGAAGGGCGTACCTGTATTCTGGTCGATGACATGGTCGATACCGCCGGCACTCTGTGCCACGCGGCGAAGGCCCTGAAAGAGCATGGCGCAGCCAAGGTCTTTGCCTACTGCACACACCCTGTGCTGTCGGGTCGGGCCATCGAGAATATCGAAAATTCCGTGCTGGACGAGCTGGTGGTGACAAATACCATCCCGCTGTCCGCTGCAGCACAAGCCTGTGCACGTATCCGTCAACTGGATATCGCACCGGTTGTTGCCGAAGCGGTTCGCCGCATCAGCAATGAAGAATCGATCAGCGCGATGTTCCGTTAAGGGCCCTGCCCTTCGCGAAATGTCTCGTTGACGAAAAGCGCCCCGCCCCGGCATTCCTGCCGGGGCGGGGCTTTTTTGCCCATACCGTGTTCGGCGCTGGTCGCAAACGCCACTCGGTCATGGCTATTTTGGAGATACAAAATGAACGATTTTACTCTGAATGCTGAAGTGCGTTCCGACCTGGGGAAAGGTGCGAGCCGCCGCCTGCGTCGTCTCGCCGCTCTGGTTCCAGCTGTTGTTTACGGTGGCGAGAAAGCCCCTGAATCCATCAGCATGCTGGCCAAAGAAGTTGCCAAACTGCTCGAAAACGAAGCGGCTTACAGCCACATCATCGAGCTGAACGTTGGCGGCACCAAGCAGAACGTCATCATCAAAGCTCTGCAACGTCACCCAGCCAAAGGCCACGTGCTGCACGCTGACTTCGTACGCGTTGTCGCTGGCCAGAAACTGACCGCTATCGTTCCTGTGCACTTCATCAACGAAGCTGCTCCAGTGAAGAAAGGCGGCGAGATTTCGCACGTTGTTGCTGAAATCGAAGTGACCTGCCTGCCGAAAGATCTGCCTGAGTTCATCGAAGTCGACCTGGCTGACGCTGAAATCGGTTCGATCATTCACCTGTCGGACCTCAAAGCCCCTAAAGGCGTTGAGTTCGTTGCTCTGGCACACGGCGATGACAAGGCTGTTGCCAACGTCCACGCTCCACGTGTTGCTCCAGAAGCTACCGAAGAAGGCGCAGCAGAGTAATTCACTCTGTCATGCCTGAGTGAGCAAGGAACATCGCGGACTGGAACGTAGCGAGAAAGCGGGCGAGAACGCGGAGTTTACATCCATGGTAAATGAGCATTTTTCGTCCACTTTCGCCGCTTTTCCTGATCGCGGCGATGTTACTCACCACTCAAAGGAAGGGCCCCTATCGTGACTGCCATCAAACTGATCGTTGGCCTGGGAAATCCAGGCGCTGAATACGACCAGACCCGGCATAACGCAGGGGCCCTTTTTGTTGAGCGCATCGCTGACGCACAAGGTGTCAACCTTGTCGCCGATCGCAAATATTTCGGCCTGACCGGGCGCTATTCGCATCAGGGTCAGGATGTTCGTCTGCTGATTCCCACCACGTACATGAACCGCAGCGGCCAGGCCGTGGCGGCACTCGCCGGTTTCTTCCGCATCAAGCCTGAAGAAATCCTCGTGGCGCACGACGAACTCGATCTGCCTCCGGGCGTTGCCAAGCTCAAACAGGGCGGCGGCCATGGCGGTCACAACGGGTTGCGCGACATCATTGCGCAACTGGGCAATCAGAATACGTTCTACCGCCTGCGGCTTGGCATCGGCCACCCGGGCGTCGCCAGTATGGTTTCAAATTTCGTCCTGGGTCGTGCGCCACGCGCCGAACAGGAAAAACTCGATGCCAGCATCGACTTTGCCCTCGGCGTGCTGCCGGATATCCTCGCCGGTGAATGGAACCGCGCGATGAAAAACCTGCACAGCCAGAAGGCCTGACTCTTATCCGAGGGGAAACACCATGGGATTCAATTGCGGCATCGTCGGCCTGCCTAACGTCGGCAAGTCCACCCTGTTCAACGCCCTGACCAAATCCGGTATCGCGGCCGAGAACTTCCCCTTCTGCACCATCGAGCCGAACAGCGGCATCGTGCCGATGCCGGATCCGCGTCTGGAAGCACTGGCGGCCATCGTCAATCCGAAGCGCATCCTGCCGACCACCATGGAATTCGTCGACATCGCAGGCCTTGTGGCCGGCGCCTCGAAAGGTGAAGGCCTGGGCAACAAGTTCCTCGCCAACATCCGTGAGACTGACGCGATCGCTCACGTCGTGCGCTGCTTCGAAGATGAAAACGTGATTCACGTTTCCAATAGCGTTGACCCGAAGCGCGACATCGAAATCATCGACCTGGAACTGATCTTCGCCGACCTCGACAGCTGCGAGAAGCAACTGCAGAAAGTCGCGCGTAACGCCAAGGGTGGTGACAAGGACGCTGTGGTTCAGAAGGCATTGCTTGAGCAACTGATCGCACACTTCACCGAAGCCAAGCCGGCGCGCAGTCTGATGAAGAACATGAGCGCTGACGAAAAAGCAGTGATCAAGGGCTTCCACCTGCTGACCACCAAACCGGTCATGTACATCGCCAACGTTGCTGAAGACGGTTTCGAGAACAACCCGCACCTGGACGTGGTTCGCGCCATTGCCGAAGAAGAAGGCGCGATGGTCGTTCCGGTCTGCAACAAGATCGAAGCGGAAATCGCCGAGCTCGATGACGGCGAAGAGAAAGACATGTTCCTTGAGGCCTTGGGCCTGGAAGAACCTGGCCTGAACCGCGTGATCCGCGCCGGCTACGAAATGCTGCACCTGCAGACCTACTTCACCGCCGGTGTTGAAGAAGTCCGCGCCTGGACCGTCAAAGTCGGTGCCACCGCACCTCAGGCTGCTGGCGTGATCCACACCGACTTCGAGAAAGGCTTCATCCGCGCCGAAGTGATCGCCTACAACGACTTCATCCAGTACAAGGGCGAAGCCGGTACCAAAGAAGCCGGTAAATGGCGTCTGGAAGGCAAGGATTACATCGTCAAGGACGGCGACGTGATGCACTTCCGCTTCAACGTGTAAGCGACACGCCCAAGAAAAAGCCGCGTTTGATACGCGGCTTTTTTGTGCCTGAAATATTTTCCGCCACACCACCAATCCCTTGTAGGAGTGAGCCTGCTCGCGATAGCGGAGTGTCAGTCAATTCAACCGTAACTGACACACCGCTATCGCGAGCAGGCTCACTCCTACAATGGGAAATGTGTGAATCAGGGCTTTTTGGTGCGCGGCAAGAAAATCGCCAACACGCCAAACAGCGGCAGGAACGAACACAGGAAATACACGTACTCGATCCCGTGAATATCCGCCAAGTGCCCCAGCAACGCCGCGCCAATCCCGCCGAAACCAAACATCAAACCGAAGAAGATTCCGGCAATCATCCCGACATTGCCCGGCACCAGTTCCTGCGCGTACACCACAATCGCCGAGAACGCCGAAGCGAGAATGAAGCCGATCACCACGCTGAGAACGCTGGTCCAGAACAGATCAACGTGAGGCATGAGCAGCGTGAACGGTGCCACGCCGAGGATCGAAAACCAGATCACCGCTTTACGGCCGATTTTGTCGCCAATCGGCCCACCAAAGAACGTCCCCGCCGCTACCGCGCCAAGAAACAGGAACAGGTGCAACTGCGAACTGGCCACCGACAGGTCGAACTTCTCGATCAGGTAAAAGGTGAAATAGCTGGTCAGGCTGGCCATGTAGAAATACTTGGAGAACACCAGCAGCCCCAGCACCACCAACGCACTGGTCACCCTGCCCTTCGACAGCCCGTGAGTCGCTGCCTGACCGGCCTTGAGCTTGAACAGATTGAGGTGATGGGCGTACCAGCGACTGATGCGGTACAGCACGAACAGCGCAAACACCGCGAACAAACCGAACCACGCCACGTTACCCTGACCGAACGGAATGATGATCGCCGCCGCCAGCAATGGACCGAACGCGGAACCGGCGTTACCGCCGACCTGGAAGGTCGATTGCGCCAGACCGAAGCGTCCACCCGAAGCCAGCCGCGCAATCCGCGAGGCTTCGGGGTGGAACGTCGAGGAACCGATACCGATCAGCGCCGCCGCCAGCAGGATCAGGGGGAAACTGCCAACCATCGACATCATCACGATGCCAATCAGTGTGCAAATCGAACCGGCCGGCAACAACCACGGTTTCGGATGCCGATCGGTGTGATAACCGACCCACGGTTGCAGCAGCGATGCCGTCAGTTGAAAGGTCAAAGTGATCAGACCAACCTGAGTGAACGTCAGGCCATAGTTGGCCTTGAGCATCGGGTAGATCGAAGGCAAAACCGATTGGATCAGGTCGTTGATCAAATGCGCCAGCGCCACCGCGCCGATGATACGCATCACCAATGGGCTGCTTTGCGGAGCAGCGGGCGCCGAGGCAGCGGCGTTCTGAACGTTGCTGATAGCCATGGAAGTTTCCGGACAGCAGATGGGTGCACGCAGGCAGGTGCATCAATGTGCCATTTTTCGGTGCGTTAGCGCCATCCCCTTAGCCAGCTAACTAACTGACCTGACCGAATCATGTAGGAACTGCCGCAGGCTGCGATCTTTTGATCTTGCCGTTAAAAACACAGAGCAAAAGATCGCAGCCTTCGGCAGCTCCTACAAGGGATAGGTGATAGCGCAACGCCATGGTCTGAATCTTGCCTTGCTTCTCCCCTTGAACGCGGCGCCCTTACAAAGGGCACCGACAATGGGAAGTTTCGCTACAGAGCCGGCCTACAGAGCGGGCGAGAGTGAACTTTCGAGGCCTTTTAGCAGGGCACAACATCAACGTCGAGCGACCGCGATGCACGCCAATGGTGCGTGGTGTCCAGAGGAGTCATGGGGCATGCAGGCTTTCCTTTCACCGGGGATCAAATTGCTGGGGCGGTTTGGCTTCGCAGGTAAATTCCAGTTGTTGTTTCTGCTGTTCATTCTGCCGTTGGCCGGCAGCCTGTTGATGATCGGCCAGGACTATCGCGACAAGCTCAATCTGATTTCCGGCGAACGTGCCGGCGTGCGTCAGTTGCTCGCGCTGGATGCGCTGGACAACCTGCTCGCCGCGCAACGCGACCGCGCCGCCCGTTGGCGTGCGACGGAAACCAATCGTCAGCCGACGCCGGCCACCCTAGCCGCCATGGGTGCATTCGACGCGGTACAACCTGCAGTACTGCAAGCCACCACGGACTTGGGCAACGCCCTGAAGAATGAAGGTGCTGAAGGCGAAACCCTCACGCGCTATCAGGCACTGCAAACCGCACTCAATGGTCTGGATTCGAAAAGCCTCAGCGGAGTCGGTTGGTGGCCGGACGGTTATGACCGTTTCACCAATGCCCTCAGCGCTCTGCAAGCGTTGCGCGAGCAGATCGTCATGGACAACCGCCTGACCCTCGCACCGTGGCTGGAAACCTACCTGCTGACGCAGATATCAACGCAACACGCACCCGACCTGATCGAACGGGTCGGACGCCTCGCCGCAGTCGGCCAGGCCTCGGTGGTCTCCGGTCAATTCACCCTGCAAAGCCGTTTGCAGTTGCGCGACTTGCGCAGCCGCATCGGTGATGCCCGCGAGCAACTGGTGAAAACCGCCACGCTACTTGAGGCACGCCTGCCGAACGATCAGCAGAGCTGGGCCAGCCAATACCACGACAGCCTGAAACGCCTTGATAGCGGCCTGAAGGTGCTGGATGACGGCGTGTTCGGCGGCAGCATCACGCTCAAACCGGAAGACTTCGAACGCAACCTTGATGCCCTGCTGACTGACCTCGCCGCCCTGCGCCAACAGTCACTGGTATCGCTGGATCAGCGGCTCGATGCCTACCACAGCTCGGCGATCCGTCAGTTCATCATCGTCGCGGCCATTTTCGGCTGCCTGCTACTCGCGGCGCTGTATCTGTTTGTCTGCCTGCAAGCCTCGATCCGTCGCAGCGCCAGCGGCATCACCCTGCTCGCCGAAGCCCTGCGCGATGGCAACCTCAGTCTGCAAGTACCGGTGGAGGGCCGCGATGAGCTGGCAGCGATCAGCACCGCGCTCAACGTTGCCGTGGTGCAACTGCGCGCGAGCATGCTCGGTGTCGATCACGAAACCTCGCAGTTGAGCCATGCCGTGCGCAGCCTCAACGAACACTCCAGCGGCGCTCTCGGCGAAGTCGAGGCGCAACAGTTGCAGATCAGCCAGATCGCCGCTGCTGCCACGCAACTGGCCGCGACGTCGCAAGGCGTGGCGCAGAGTTGCGAGCAGGCCTCCGGCAGCGCCCAGCACACCCGACGCATCGCGGCCGACAGCAGCCGCGACAGCCAGCGCACCACGGCGAGTATTCAGCAGCTCAATCAGCGTTTGAACGAAACTGCAGCAGCACTGGGCCGGGTCAGTGAACAAGGTCAGCAGATTCAATTGGTCGTCGACACCATTCGCGGTGTTGCCGAACAGACCAATTTGCTTGCACTCAACGCCGCCATTGAAGCTGCGCGTGCCGGTGAACAGGGCCGTGGCTTCGCCGTGGTCGCCGACGAGGTGCGCAGCCTTTCGCAACGCACGCAGTCGTCCACCGCGCAGATCGCCGGCACGGTCGATAGCCTGCGCGCCACGGTCAACGAAGCCGTGACGCTGATGGAGGCCGCGTGCGGCCAGGCGCAAACCGATGCTGAGTCGGTCACTGGCCTCGGTGAACGTTTGGGCGAAATCGCCAGCGCGGTGCAGAGCGTCACTGATACGTTGGCGCAGATCGCCACAGCGGTTGAGGAACAGGCCAGCACCGCCGACGAGGTCAGCGGCAATATCCAGCAGGTTGATCAGGCGGCCGTACGGTTGCTGGCAGGCGCGCGGGCGGTGAACCTTGCGGCGGACACCCTGAGTCAGGGCAGCCATGCCTTGAGCGCCAATACGGCAAGATTTCAGCTGCGCTGATGCCCTGCCCGGCCCGGATTTTCCGGGCCGGAGGATAAGCGGTTGAAAATAAGAAGAAATATTTTAAATTTACGCTTGACGCTTTTCCATTTCAGGGGAATAATGCGCGCCACTTGGCTACATAGCTCAGTTGGTTAGAGCATAGCATTCATAATGCTGGGGTCCGGGGTTCAAGTCCCTGTGTAGCCACCAAGTACTAAAAACGGCTTACCGAAAGGTAGGCCGTTTTTTTATGCCTGCAATAATCCCCCCTCCGGTTCCCCACCTACAGAAGGCCTATCTTTAGCCCTTTCGATTGGATCAGTGCTTACAGTTTGCACTTCGCCTTTTTTCACATAAGCCAATATCAAATTCAAGATAATGCCTTCCTCACAACCAGGCTTTTAGCCAGATATTACAGGCCTCGCCCGCCATAAAATTCAAGATAATCAAAAGCGCTATTTGAGAAAGAACGCCGCTATCCCTTGAGGATTAGCGGCGTTTTTTCTATGCAAATAGCGTTGCGGCTTTACTCGGACGAATCATCTATTCCGCTGTAATCACCAGACACCCTTTCATCACACGCACTTTGACGTTCTCGTTCACCTCGAATCCCGCTTGCCTCAACCACAGTCCGCGAAGCCTGATCCAGGGCACCGGTTTGGCGGGGCTGTAGGTTTTTTCCTTGGTGTGAACCGGGTAAAAATCAGCGGCGATTTTCAGCCGGCGTTCAGTGATGGGGGTTGATGTCGTATGATTGGTTTTAGCCATGGTTCAGCTCCTTTTAAGCTGCTTTGTGGTTAGCGGGGCCAGGGTGTTGTCGCACCTTGGTTCCGCGTTCTTTGGGTTACTTCAAATTTCTTTTTCTTCGTCGCTCGCTTTGGTCGCTGCCTGTGCGATCAGGGCGTCGAGCATCTGCGCAATGACCTTCTGTTGGACCTTCGAAAGCTCATTGATGGACTGCAGCCGTCGATACCACGCCGAGGTCAAGCTGCGTCTGGGCGTCTCCGTGTAAGAGGGAACCCCGAGCAGGTCTTCAACGGGCACGCGAAGCGCAAATGCCATCTTCACCAGTGTCGTGACCGGCATGCTGCGCGTGCCCTCCTCGTAGCCCTGAAAGGTTTGCCGGGAAAGACCTAAAGCCCGTGCAAACCGAGTCTGTGTGATCTCGTGCACTGTGCGTAAGTGAGCAATGCGACTGCCCATCGCCACCAGAAAATCGCGATCCTCATTGGAAATACTCATGACAATGGCCGACTGAAAATAGAGTTGAATGGCAACGGACTCATCCTTTTCATCTGAAATCCATCCTGGAAAAAACAGCAGAAAATATCCTCAGGTAAAGGCGCGTAAGTTGTCGACCTGAAAGGTTTGTAGGAGAAATGTGGAGCAACCGCTAGGTCGGGGGCGAGGTACTACAGGCGCGAAATGCCTTTTCATTCGACTAAATCGGTACCGACAGATCAGGTTGAAAAACCGCTGTAGGAAACGTGTTCGATCCAGGTATGAATTAGATCGCGCAGCACGGATACAAAAAACGGCTTACCGCAAAGTGAGCCGTTTTTTGTGCCCGGAGGAAAGTGCCGGCAGCAAAGACACTGATGATTTACCGCGACCAGTTACCCAACGCCGACAACCCTTTCGCCCAGATTTGCCGAGTGCGCAAACCGACCATCGTCCGCCAATCCGGATCAGCTGGATAGAACTGCTCGAGCAGATTCAGTTTGATCTCGCGCCCTATCGCATCCAGTGGATTACCATGCAAATGCAGCCAATGGTCATCGCGCAAATGCCGATGCACATCCGGCCCCGGATACGTCCCGCACTCGATCACGAACGGCATCAACTGCACGTCCGGTAAAGCATTGAGCAATGCCTGCGAGGTGTACCCGGTGGCCGTCGCTGCCACTCCGGTTTCGCTCAAGGTGTCGGCGCCGGTGTGCAGGGTGTAAAGCCATGGGCCATAAATTGCCTGGGCCTGCGCGAGTGCCGGGTAAGGCGCCTGGGTGATGGTCAGCAACATCGGATGACCGTACTCGCCAGCGCCGGTGTGCAGGTCAAAACACATCACGGTTTCAGCGCCAGCCAGATGCGTTTCGATGATTTGGTGCAAGGTGCGATTCGACCAGCTCGGCGCACGGCCACCGTAAAACAGTCCGTCGGGATGGCTGTGTTGACCACCCTCGACAATCGACATCACCGCTGGCCAGCCGTATTCGTTGATCTGCGCATCGAGCAAGGCATCGGCGCGTTGGCGCTCGGGGCCATGCAGATCGGTGCAGGCGTAGATTTCGTGGAGTGCGGCGTACGCGCGGTTATCCGGTAGCGGCCGGGTGAAATCGAGGTGATTGCGGTTGAGGTCGATGTTGTCTTCGTTGACCCGGCGTAACCACGCTGTGCCCCATGGGTTGATCAGGTGAACCATGACCACCGCGACATCCTTGGGCAGCGATCCGGGTGCGAAGGTTTTCAGCCAATCGATCTGACAGTCCGAGCCGTAATAGCCCTCGACTCCGTGCGTACCGCTGAGCGTTACCAGTCGGCGTTTGGCCTGTGGATCACCGAGCACGGCGACGTCGGTGCTCAGCGGTTCGCCGAATGGCCCGCAACGCGGATGTGCGTAGGAAGAGAGCGTGGCGCCGGCGGCATTGGCGGCGGCGATGAACTGTTCGCGTTGATCGCGGTAGCTGGATTCGGCGGGGAACTCGCTGTGCATATCAGCCTCTTGTTGATCTTGTAATTGTAGGAGTGAGCCTGCTCGCGATAGCGGTGGTTCAGTCAGCAATGATGTTGAATGTGATGACGCTATCGCGAGCAGGCGAAGGCCTACAAGGGGACGTGTGCGGTCGATCGATTGCGGTTGACCCTAGCGAACATCCGCCCCGAAAAGAAAGACAAAAATGCCCATCGGTTTGCGTCGCGACCGAGCGGTCGATAAAGTCCCTGAGACTTTTATCCCACGGACGGAGAGCCCGCGTGTTTTCAGCCTTGCCCTTGAGCCGCTTTCGCCTGCCTGCCCTGACGCTGATCATCAGCGCCCTGACCCTCACTGCGTGCAACGCCCCGCCCTCCTCGACTTTGCCGCTGGCACCTGAAGCTGCTTCCGGTTACCGCACCGATCTGCAAACCCGTCACGCCAGTAAACACATGGCCGCCGCTGCCAATCCACTGGCGGCCGAGGCTGGTCGCGAGATGCTGCGTCAGGGCGGTTCGGCGATTGATGCGGCGATTGCGATGCAAGCGGTGCTGACCTTGGTTGAGCCGCAGTCTTCCGGGATCGGTGGCGGCGCGATGATCGTGTTGTGGGACGGCAAACAGGTGCGCACGTATGACGGTCGCGAAACCGCACCGGCTGGCGCCACCGAGAAGCTGTTCTTGCGCGCTGACGGCCAACCGATGTCGTTCCCGCAGGCGCAGATCGGCGGTCGCTCAGTCGGTACACCGGGCGTGTTGCGCGCGCTGGAAATGGCACATAAACAACACGGTCGCCTGCCGTGGGCGAAGCTGTTTGAACCGGCGATAAAACTGGCCGAGCAAGGCTTTGCGATCTCTGCGCGTTTGCACTCGCTGCTGGAATCAGATCCAGTCATCCGCCAGTCGCCGGACATGGCCAAGTATTTCCTCAACGCCGATGGCAGCGTCAAAGCCGTCGGCACGCGTCTGCAAAACCCGGCATTGGCCGCAGTGCTCAAACGCATCGCCAACGAAGGCGCGGACGCGCTGTACAAAGGCCCGATCGCCGAAGAAATCGTCGCCAAGGTGCAGGGCCACGCCAACCCCGGCAGCCTGTCGCTGAATGATTTGCAGCGCTATCAGGCCAAGGAACGCGCGCCGCTGTGCACCGATTACAAGCGCTGGCAGGTCTGCGGCATGCCGCCGCCGTCGTCGGGCGGGATCGCCGTGGCGCAGATTCTTGGTACGTTGCAGGCGCTGGAAACCCGCGATCCACGCCTTTCCCTGACGCCGCTCAAACCAGTGAAAACCGACAAACCGGCTGGCATCGAACCGGCGCCAGAGGCTGTGCATTTGATCGCCGAGGCCGAACGTCTGGCCTACGCCGACCGTGCGCAATACGTCGCCGACACCGACTTCGTGCCGGTGCCGGTCAAAGGCCTGGTCGATCCCGGTTACCTCGCCAGCCGCGCCAGCCTGATCGGCGAACGCAGCATGGGCAGCGCCAAACCAGGCACGCCACCGGGTGTGCAGGTTGCCTACGCCCCGGACCGCTCGCCGCTGCGCATCTCCACCTCGCAAGTGGTCGCGGTGGATGACCTCGGTGGCGCGGTGTCGATGACCACCACCATCGAGGCCGCGTTCGGCTCGCACCTGATGGTTCAGGGTTTTCTGCTGAACAACCAGATGACCGACTTCTCGTTCATCCCGGAAGAGAATGGCCAGAAAGTCGCCAACCGCGTCGAACCCGGCAAACGTCCACGCTCGTCGATGGCGCCAACGTTGATCTTTGATCGCCACAGCGGCGAATTCGTCGCCACCGTCGGCTCGCCCGGCGGTTCGCAAATCATCGAATACGTGGCGAAAACCACCGTCGGCCTGCTCGACTGGAACCTCGACCCGCAAAGCGCCATCAGCCTGCCCAACTTCGGCAGCCGCAACGGCCCCACCGAACTGGAACAAGGCCAGTTCAGCCCGGCGCTGATTCAGGCACTGAAAGACAAAGGGCACGCAGTGAATGAAATCGACATGACCAGCGGCACCCAGGCCATCGTGCGGGTCAAGGATGCGCAGGGGAAAGCGTCGCTGGAAGGTGGCGCGGATCCACGGCGTGAAGGCGAAGCGTTGGGGGATTGAGGCTAGAACGCAAACAAAAAAGGCTTACCGCGAGGTAGGCCTTTTTTCATGCAACTGATTTAACTTGGAAGATCAGTCGGCTCAGCGATTAGCCAGCAGATGCACCCCAAACAGCAAATAACAACCACCGGCCAAGCGATCCAGCCATTGCCGCGAACGCTCATACACACCAGCAATCCGGCGACTGGCGAAGAACAGCGCTACGCAGCAATACCAACTGAACGACAGCGTCGCCATGGTCAGCACCGCCAGCGCCAGTAACAGTGGCGGGATGTGAGCCGGCATGGCGGTGGCGAAGATTGTCGCGACGAACAGAGCTGACTTAGGATTGGTCATGTTGCCCAGAAAGCCGCGGCCATAAGCGCCGAGCAACGTTTGCTGCGAGTCATCCAGCGTACCCGGGACGATCGGCGCCTTTCGCTTGAACTGCTTGAGTCCGAGGTAGATCAGGTAGCAGCCACCGGCAATCTTGAAGCTCAAGTACAGCGCTGGTGCGGCGCTGAACAGCGACTGAATGCCCAAGCCTCCCGCCAGCCCCCACAACACGGTTCCGCTGGCTACGCCCAGCGCCGCGACCACGCCATGACGGCGGGAACGGCTGACCGCGAGTTGCGCGATGTTGAAGAAGTTCGGACCGGGCGTGACCACCGCGACTGTCCACAACAGGGCCAACGACAGCAGCGGCGCCAGATAACTTGAAAAGGAAAGATCCATGGGGCATGCGCCTGATAGGTTTGACGATGCTCTCCACATTGCAACATCCGGTAATGTTTTGCCATCAGCCGTATTCAAACCGCTAACGTCTTGCCATCCACCGCGTCACCAATCTTCAGGAAATGCCCGCCCGCCACGTGGTGCAAGGTGCGCAAGCCATCGTGCCCTTCGAAATGCCAGCGTCCGTCGCTGAACACACGCTCATCGGCATGGGCGGCGATGACTTCGGCGAGGAACAGGTCGTATTGCTCGTGATTGCGCGGCTCCGGGAGCAAACGGCATTCCAGCCAAGCCACGCAGCCGTCGAGCAGTGGTGCTTCGACTTGTTCGCCGGTAAACGTCTGCAAGCCGTACGCCTGAAACTTGTCTTGCCCTTGGGTTTGGCTGATTTCCAAGCCCGAGGTATTGCCGACGGTTTGCACGATGTCGGCCTGATTGACGCAAGGTACATTGAGCACGAAGGTGCCGGACGCTTCGAGTAACTGGCGGGTCCAGGTCGATTTGTCGAGGACGACGGCAACTTTCGGTGGTTCGAAATCCAGCGGCATCGCCCAGGCGGCAGCCATGATGTTGCGCTGGCCGTCATGGGCGGCGCTGACCAGAACGGTCGGCCCGTGATTGAGCAAACGGTAGGCTTTGTTCAGGGGCACCGGGCGGCGGTGGGAATCGCTCATGGAGTCAGCTCCGGGGGAAAAGGAGCCGATTGTAGCGCCAGCATCGAAATACAGGCAGGTGAAAACTCTGTAGGAGCTGCGGCACGCTGCGATCTTTTGATCATGATGTTGATCCTCGGAATCAAGATCAAAAGATCGCAGCCTCGTTTCACTCGACAGCTCCTGCAGGGGTTGGGTGCAGGTCAGTGGGAGAGTTGATTGGCGAACTGGCCGACGGCATTCACGACTTTCTGCGCACCGTCCTGAATCTCGACGATCACCGTGCCCGCCTCGGCCGCCAGCGCCAGCCCTTGTTCGGCCTGAAGCTTGCCGTCGGTCATCAGCGCCACGGCGTTGCGCGCCATTTCCTGGTTCTGCCGCACCACAGTGACGATCTCTTCGGTCGCCTGACTGGTGCGCGAGGCCAGTTGTCGCACTTCGTCGGCCACCACCGCAAAGCCTCGGCCCTGCTCGCCGGCACGGGCCGCTTCGATGGCAGCGTTGAGCGCCAGCAGGTTGGTCTGTTCGGCAATGCCGCTGATGGTTTTGACGATGGTACCGATCACCTGCGACTGCTCGTTCAGTGCCTCGATGCCCTCACCGGCAGCCTGCATGTGCCGCGACAGATCTCGCATTACGTTGACCGCTTCAGTCACCACCGTGGTACCGCGCTGGGCGGTGCTGTCGGTTTGCTGCGAGGTGCTGTAGGCGATGCTGGCTGCGTCGGCGACGGCTTGCTCGCGGTTGACCTGATCGGTGATCACCGTGGCGAACTTCACCACTTTGTACAGTTTGTCGTTGGCATCGACCACCGGGTTGTAGGACGCCTCCAGCCAGACCGTACGACCGTGGCTGTCGACACGCTTGAAGCGATCAGCCACGAACTCACCGTTGTTCAAACGGCGCCAGAAGTTTTGGTACTCGGCGCTGTTGTACTCCTCCGGCGTGCAGAACATGCGGTGATGTTTGCCCTTGATCTGCGCCAGGCTGTAACCCATGCCGCTGAGGAAGCGATCGTTGGCGTTCAGCACATTGCCGTTGAGGTCGAACTCGATCACGGCGGTCGAACGCACCAACGCACCGATCAGGTTTTCGTGTTCACGAGAAGCTTCGATGGTGCGGGTCAGGTCGCTGGCGAACAGCGAAATGTGCTTGATCCGCCCGTCCGAAGAACGCACCGGTTGCACGATCGAACGCAGCCACGCTTCTTCACCATTGCCGCGCAGCAGGCGCACGGCACCGGCGAAATGTTCGCCGCGGTTCATGGCGTTTTTGAAGCGGTGATGGAACTCGTCAGTCTTCACATGCGCCGGGACGATGTCTTCAATCGCCCGCCCGATCAGGTCCTGACTCTTGTAGAGCATCTCGGTGAGGAAGTTCTGGTTGACCGATTGAATGCGCCCGTCGGGCTCAAGGTTCAGCACCAGCATCTCGCTTTCCAGGCTTTCCTTCACCTGCACGAGGCTGGAGAGTTCTTCACGAAGAGCGGCCAGCTCTTGCTTCAGGCGTTTGTTGAACATGGGAAAGTACCGATGGGCAGGATAGAAAGCGGGATGCAGCCTAGCCATCGGCCTTGAAAATCTTTTCTGAAGAGCGTCTGCGACCGGTCAGTCAAAAATAATCTCGATAGGCCACTGGTCTGTTCTGTTCCCCACCGAGCGACTATAAAACCCAGCGCTCTGGCCCGGCCATATCGGGTATCCTCAAGGCAAATTGCAACAATATGTTGCAGCTATCCGCCCGATAAGGAGTTCCGTTTTGGATTTATCGACCGCTGCCTGGATGGTTCACGACACCCGCCTGATTCTCTGCTGTCTGCTGGCCATTGCGACGATTATCGTGTTGATCAGCGCGACTAAACTGCCGCCGTTTCTATCGATCCTGATCGGTACTTTCATTGCCGGTGTCGGCGCTGGTTTGCCGCCCGAAGACGTGGCCAAGGCGTTCAGCAAGGGCGCCGGAGCGATTCTCGGTGAAGCGGGGATCATCATTGCGCTGGGGTCGATGCTCGGTGCGCTGATGGCCGAATCCGGCGCCGCCGACCGCATTGCGTCGACCTTGCTCGGGTTGGGCAAAGGCAAGTCGTTGCCGTGGGTCATGGCGCTGGTGGCGATGGTGATCGGCCTGCCGCTGTTCTTTGAAGTGGGCCTGGTGATGATGGTGCCGATCATTTTCGTCATGGCTCGCCGTTCGGGTCAGCCGCTGTTGAAAATCGCGATTCCAGCGCTGGCCGGGATGACCACGCTGCATGCTCTTATGCCTCCGCATCCCGGGCCGTTGATTGCTGTCAGCGCGTTGCATGCCGACCTTGGGCTGACCATGCTGCTGGGTTTCAGCATTGCCATCCCGGCGGTAATTCTGGCCGGGCCGCTGTACGGCAATTGGCTGTCGAAACGCATGCACATTGATGAGCCGGCAGAACTCGGCGCGCTGTTCAGTGCGCCGCCGAAAGCGCCGCGCCAGCCGAGTTTCGCCATGTCGCTGCTGATCATTCTGTTGCCGGTGCTGCTGATGCTCGGCAGCACCCTGGCGAAAGTCGCGATGAGCCCGCAAAGCAGCGTCGCCCTGAGCCTGAAGTTTCTCGGCGAACCGTTGGTGGCGCTGAGCATTGCGGTGATGGCGGCGGTGATCTGCCTCGGTTGGGCCAACGGCATGCCCCGTGAAGACGTCGGCGGCACCCTGCGCAAAAGTCTGGCGCCGATTGCCGTGCTGTTGCTGACCATCGGCGCCGGCGGCGGCTTGAAGCAGACATTGCTGGATGCCGGCGTCAGTCAGACCATCAGCAAAGTCGCCGAAGGCGCGCACATGCCGTACCTGTTGCTGGCCTGGTTGATCGCTGTGGCATTGCGTCAGGCCACAGGCTCGGCGACGGTGGCCACGACCACGACGGCGGGGATTCTGGCGCCGATGATGGCGGGCCTCGCCGCGACGCAAAGTTCGTTGGTGGCATTGGCGATTGGTGCCGGCTCGGTGTTCTTCTGCCACGTCAACGACGCCGGCTTCTGGATGGTTCGCGAGTATTTTGGCTTGCAACTGAAACAGACGATCTGGGTCTGGTCGATCCTGCAAACCATCGTCTCGGTGGTGGGTCTGGCGGGGACGTTACTGTGGTGGCACTGGTTGACGTAACGGCCTCCGCGGGTTTGCGCTGAGGCCGTTAACTCGCCTTCAGGAACAAGGCGCCACGGATTGGCTGCCGACTCGGGGCATGCGCGCGCCGAAATACGCCGCGCTGACGATGCCGACCATGCCCATCACCGCGCAGAACATCACACAAATCCACGGGCTCCACGGCATCAGACCGATCAGCAGCAGCGGTGTGATGCTCGCCCACGCGGCGTAGGCGATGTTGTAGGTGAAGGAAATGCCTGACACGCGGATACGCGCAGGGAACAAACCGACCATCACCGACGGCACCGCACCGACCACACCGCACGCCAGACCGGCGACGGCGTAAGCCAGGCCAATCCATTCGCCGCCCATGATCAAACAGCCATACAGCACGCCGATGCCCAACGGTAGCAGCAGGCTATACAGCATGACCGTGCGCCAAGCGCCAATACGATCGACCAGCAACCCGGCGATCACGCAGCCGATATTGAGAAACACGATGCCCAAGGCACTGAGCGCGAAGGTGTGGCTGGCGGTCATGCCGAAAGTTTTCTGCATCATGGTTGGGGTGATCACTACGAACACCACCACCGCCGAGGTCAGCACGCAGGTCAGCAACATCGCCGGCAACATCGCCAGCCGGTGCTCGCGCAGCACCGTGCGCAGCGGCAGCTCGACCCGTGCCTCGCGCTGCGCTTCCATGGCCATGAACACCGGGGTTTCGCTCAGCCAGCGGCGCAGATACACGCCAATCACGCCGAACACGCCGCCGAGCAGGAACGGATAGCGCCAGGCGTAATCAAGGATTTCAGCAGGTGTGAAGACTTGCGCGAGAAAGGTCGCGGTCAATGCGCCGATCAAGTAACCGAACGTCAGCCCGGCCTGCAAAAATCCCAAGGCATACCCGCGATGACCGGCCGGCGCGTGCTCGGCGACAAACACCCAGGCGCTCGGTACTTCACCGCCGACTGCCGCACCCTGGAGGATGCGCAGCGCCAGCAACAGCAAAGGCGCGAAATAACCGATCTGTGCATAAGTCGGCATGATGCCGATCAGCAGGCACGGCAGCGCCATCATCAGGATGCTCAGGCTGAAGACTTTCTTGCGCCCGAGTTTGTCGGCGAAATGCGCCATCAGAATCCCGCCCAGCGGCCGCGCCAGATAACCGGTGACGAAGATGCCGAAGCTTTGCAGCAGACGCAGCCATTCGGGCATTTCCGGCGGGAAGAACAACTGGCTGAGGGTCAGGGCGAAGAACACGAAGATGATGAAATCGTAGATTTCCAGCGCGCCGCCCAGGGCCGCAAGGCCGAGGGTTTTGTAGTCGGAACGGCTGAACGGCGCAGGTTTGGCCGGGGATTGGGCAGTCATGGCAAAGAACTCGGAAACAGGCAAAAAACCAAGGCGCCCATGGTCTACGCAAATGGGCTGGTGGACAACCCGTTAGACCATAGTCCCGGTTTTGCAAAACCTGCTCACAAAGCATCGGCAGTTGAATTACTGTTAATGCCTGTCCAGCGGGACCACGCCAACGCCGGCCAACCGCCGTAAACCCCATGTGGGAGCGAGCCTGCTCGCGAAAGCGTCAGTTCAGGCAACTTCAATGTTGAATGTGCCGACCTCTTCGCGAGCAGGCTCGCTCCCACAGGGATCTCTGTGTTGTCGAGATCGGCGAGCGTTCCCGCGGACCACAATAACCATAAAAAATCCGAGGTACTCCCTGTGGCCGTTGATATCGAAGATAGCCGCTCCGCACGCTTTGCCCTGCGCTGTTCAAGTTTTGCCGAACGCTGGTTTCCCGACTCCTGGGTATTCGCCGCGCTGGCGGTGATCATCGTCGCCCTGGCCACACTGGCCATGGGCGCCAAACCCACCGATGCGGCGATGGCCTTCGGGGACGGCTTCTGGAGTCTGATTCCGTTCACCATGCAGATGGCCTTCGTGGTGATCGGCGGCTACGTGGTCGCCAGTTCGCCGCCTGCTGTAAAACTGATTGATCGCCTGGCACGCATCCCGAAAAACGGCCGTTCCGCCGTGGCGTGGGTGGCGCTGATCTCGATGGTTGCGTCCCTGCTCAACTGGGGCTTGTCCTTGGTATTCGGCGGTTTGCTGGTGCGCGCCCTCGCCCGCCGCACCGATCTGAAAATGGATTACCGCGCTGCTGGCGCCGCTGCCTATCTGGGCCTTGGCGCGGTGTGGGCGCTGGGCTTGTCGTCGTCGGCTGCGCAATTGCAGGCCAACCCCGCCAGTCTGCCGCCGTCGATCCTGTCGATCACCGGGGTGATTCCGTTCACCGAAACGATTTTCCTCTGGCAGTCCGGCGTCATGCTGCTGGCGCTGATCGTGATCTCGATCATCATTGCCTACGCTACCGCCCCCGGGCCGAATTCGGCACGTGACGCCGAGGCCTGTGGGATCGACCCGGCCTTCAACCTGCCACCGCTGCAACCGCGCACGCGGCCGGGTGAATGGCTGGAACACAGTCCGCTGCTGATCATCGTGCTGGTGCTGCTGGCGGCGGGATGGCTGTTCCATGAGTTTTCGACCAAACCGGCGATCACCGCGATTTCCGGGCTCAATACTTACAACTTCCTGTTCATCATGCTCGGCGCATTGCTGCACTGGCGTCCGCGCAGTTTCCTCGATGCCGTGGCCCGCGCGGTGCCGACCACCACGGGCGTGTTGATTCAATTCCCGCTGTATGGCTCGATTGCCGCGCTGATGACTACGGTCAAAGGCACCGACGCGCAAACCCTGGCGCACCACATCTCGACGTTCTTCGTCAGCATCGCCTCCCACGACACCTATGCGCTGCTGATGGGCGTGTATTCAGCGATTCTCGGTTTCTTCATTCCGTCGGGTGGCGGCAAGTGGATCATCGAAGCGCCGTACGTGATGCAGGTCGCCAATGATCTGCAATATCACCTCGGCTGGGCGGTACAGATCTACAACGCCGCCGAAGCGTTGCCGAACCTGATCAACCCGTTCTACATGCTGCCGCTGCTGGGCGTGCTGGGGTTGAAGGCGCGGGATCTGATTGGTTTCTCCTTCGTGCAACTGCTGGTGCACACACCGCTGGTGCTGCTGTTGTTGTGGGCGCTGGGGACGACACTGGCGTATACGCCGCCAGTGATGCCGTAACAAAGCGGGCGCGGTCATGCTGGCCGCGCCCGCATTTTTCTCCTGAAACAGCCGTGTGTCGGGCTGCCTGTCGCAAATAATGGCTCAGAGCCATCATCCTGCTTTACCGCATCGCACCCTCGGTAATATTCTGCGCGCCCATAAATGTTTCCATTTTTTACCAAGCGCAAAGGGAGTTCGTTGCAATGATCGTAGGGATTGACCTGGGAACCACCAACAGCCTGGTCGCCGTCTGGCGGGGCGATGCCACCGAGTTGGTGCCCAATGCCCTGGGCCAGTTCCTGACACCAAGCGTCGTCGGCCTGGATGATCAAGGCCGGATTCTGGTGGGTCAGGCGGCGCGCGAGCGTCTGCACACGCATCCGCGCCTGACCGCTTCGCTGTTCAAGCGCCACATGGGCAGCGCCACGCAAACGTACCTGGCGGACAAGGCGTTTCGCCCGGAAGAACTCTCCGCCTTGGTGCTCAAGAGTCTGAAAGAAGACGTCGAGCGCGCGTTTGGCGAAACCGTCACCGAAGCCGTGATCAGCGTCCCGGCCTACTTCAGCGACGCTCAACGCAAAGCCACGCGCATCGCCGGCGAACTGGCCGGGCTGAAGGTCGAGAAGCTGATCAACGAGCCGACCGCCGCCGCCCTCGCCTATGGACTGCATCAACGCGACAAGGAAACTTCGTTCCTGGTCTTCGACCTCGGTGGCGGCACGTTCGACGTGTCGATTCTGGAGTTGTTCGAAGGCGTGATGGAGGTCCGCGCCAGTGCCGGTGACAACTTCCTCGGCGGCGAAGACTTCGACACCGTGCTGCTGGAGCACTTCATCAGCCAGCACCGTTCCGCCGCAGACTTCCCGGAGCGCAGCAGCGTCATCCAGCCGCTGCGTCGCGAGGCCGAGCGCGTGCGCAAGGCGCTGGGTCAGGACGACAGCGCCGAATTCCGCTTGCAACTCGGTGAGCGGCAGTGGACGCACACCATTACTCAGCAACAGTTGGCGACGCTGTACATGCCGCTGCTCGAACGTCTGCGCGCGCCGATTGAACGGGCGCTGCGCGATGCGCGCATCCGCGTCAGCGATCTCGACGAGATTCTGCTGGTCGGCGGTACCACGCGCATGCCGCTGGTACGCAAACTCGCTGCCGGGCTGTTCGGCCGGTTCCCGTCGATCACCCTCGACCCGGATCAGGTTGTGGCCCAGGGCGCGGCCATTCAGGCGGCACTCAAGGCCCGCGCTGCAGCGCTGGAAGAAGTGGTGTTGACCGATGTCTGCTCTTACACGCTGGGCATCGAGACCTCCACGCAAGTCGGCCGCAACTATGAAAGCGGCCACTACCTGCCGATCATCGAGCGCAACAGCATCGTGCCGGTCAGTCGGGTGAAAACCGTGTACACCCTGCACGACAATCAGGAACAGGTGGTCGTGCGCATCTTTCAGGGCGAAAGCCGTCTGGTCAAAGACAACGTGGCACTCGGCGAACTGGACATCAAGGTGCCGAAACGCAAGGCCGGCGAAGTTGCCCTCGACGTGCGTTTCACCTACGACAACAACGGTCTGCTCGAAGCCCAGGTGAAAATCCCCCTGACCGGGCAACAGCATTCGCTGGTCATCGAGAACAACCCAGGCGTGCTGTCACCCGAGGAGATCCAGCAACGCCTGGCGAACCTCGCACAACTGAAGATTCATCCGCGCGAGCAACAGGTCAACACGCTGCTCAGTGCACGTCTGGAGCGCCTCTATCAGGAAAGCCTGGGCGATCTGCGTGATCTGATGGGCGATTGGGCCAAGCAATTCCAGATCGCGCTCGACTCTCAGGATGAGCGCCAGATCCGCGAAGTGCGCACCGATTTGAGCCGACGCCTGAGCGAACTCGACCGCACCCCGTGGCAATAAGGAGTCTGGCCATGGATTGCTGGTCGGTGCTGCACCTGCACGATGACGCCGAAGCCCGCGACATCAAGCGCGCCTATGCGCGGCTGCTGAAAACCTTCCGCCCCGATGAGGATGCCGAAGGCTTCCAGCGCCTGCGCGAAGCCTACGAGCAAGCGCTGGCGATTGCCCGGTGGCGCCTTGAAAACGCTGAACCCGAGGAGGAACAAGACACCGACGTCGCCACGGCGTCCAGCGCCTTTGCCGCGCTGGCGTTCGATGCTGCGCTGGCAAACAAACACAGCCACCGGCAAAACCAGCCGTGGGAATTTGCCGATCTCGACTTTCCGCCCGTCAACCCGGCAGCCCCAGAGCCTTTTGCGCCGCTGGCGAAGGATGATGTTTTGCCTGTCGAGCCCCTGACGGCGGCCCCGGACACAGAAGCGTATGTGCTTGAAGCGCAGGCCGCACGGCAACTGCTTGAGGGACTGTCGCCAGAAAATCTCGGCGAGCGTTGGGATCAGGCGCAACAGCAAGGCTGCGCCAAGGCTTACGAAAGGCTGTTGCTGCAACGGTGTTTTGACCAGCCACATCTGCGCAGCCCAGTGCTGCACTGGGCCGTCGAACACCTCGGATGGCTAGGGCCGTGGCAAGACGTGCTGATGAATGATCGCCAGCGCGACCTGCTCGCCGAAAGCCTGATGGCCGATTATCGAAACGCCCTGCAAGCGCTGCTCGAAAGCCAGAGCGAACGCGAATTTCTCAACGTGCTCAAACGCTACAGCGCTCAACCGTGGCTGCAGGTATTCGATCGCCGCGAACAATGGCAGCAAACCCTGCTGCACGTGCTCAATGACACTGAGTGGAGCGTGCCGCTGTTCGACCGCATCGGCCAACTGTTCGGCTGGGATCACAACAAAGGCCTGCACCCGCAACCGGACTGGCTCTGGGACACCTTGATCGAACGCTGCGAGCAGGAAAGTTTCTACGACAATCTGCGCGCCAAGGCTGAAAGCGACCGCACGTGGGCGGCCGATGTTCAGGCGGCGCACTTGTTGATCAACCCGCTCAAGCCTTTGCAGCAAAAGAAAATCATCGACGGCTTTGGCCAGAATGAATGGCAGGCCTGCCATGACTTGTCGGAAAAGCTTACGTGGCGCTTCCCCGAGCTGCTCGCACGTTTGCCCTATGCCGATGTTTTTTACTGGCGACGGTTCTTTCCACGACCGATTGCCGCCGAAACCTGGGTGTGGGTCTGGACAGCGATTGCCTTGGCGCTGTTCCTGCAACATCTGTCCTCCCAAGAAAAAACGGCCATGCACCTCGTCTTCATGCCGATGTTGTTTGCCTGCGTGCCGGTATGGTTTTTCCGCTTTGCCCTGAGTTGGTGGGTGGTGCTCACGTCCTATGTCATCGTGCCGGACCTGTGGCTCACCGAATGGCTGATACCGCGCAAATGGAACCCTGACACGCGCTGGCTGCTGATACGCCACGGAGTACCGCAAGGGATGATGGTGCTGCTGTTTTCGCTGATGCTCGGGCCGCTGGGCGCGCTCACTTATGTCGGCACGCTCCTGATCGGGCTGGTGCACAAACGCCGTATCGGTTCGCTCGATCCGGAACTGAGCAGCCGCCGCCCGTGGCTGACCGCATTGCACTGGGCGCACTTCAGTCCGCTGCAATTGCTGTTTCTGGTGGTCATGACCGCCGTAACAGCGGCCAGCAGGCTCGGCTATTCGCTCACCCAGCTCATGCCCGGCTAGGAGCGCAACGACAAAACGCTCTGTCACCCAACCGTCACATTGCCTTGCTAGCGTCCGCCCGAAACATACTGAAACAATTAAGCAAAACGGGCTGACAGATGAAAGACGACACAGACGGCACTGACGCACCTGAATCCAATCAACCTACCGACACCAGTCGCCGCCGCTTTCTCGGCGGCGTCGCGGTGCTCGGTGTCGGAGCAACACTGGCCGGGTGTGGCAGCGCAGGTGATCAACCGGGCAAACCGGCCGAGCGCCCGCTGACGCCCGCCGAACTGGACAAGTCCCTGCGCGATCAGGTGAAAACCGTGGTGGTGATCTACGCCGAGAACCGCAGTTTCAATAATCTGTTCGGTGATTTCCCCGGTGTCGAAAAGCCGCTGGCCGCACTCAAGCCCGGCGACTATCAACAACGTGATCGCGACGGCTCGCTGCTGCAAACCCTGCCACCCGTTTGGGGCGGCGTGCTGCAGATCGGCCCGCAAACCCTCGATGGCGTGACCTACCCCAGCGCCACGCAATTTCAGGACAACCTGCCCAATGCACCGTTCGCCCTCAAAGGCCCGAATGGCGAAGACTTGCCATTCGGTCTGGTGACCCGCGATTTGTGGCACGTGTTCTATCAGAACCAGATGCAGATCAATGGTGGCAAGAACGACGGCTTCGTCGCTTGGGCCGACTCCGGTGGTTTGACCATGGGTCATTACGCGCAGAGCCGTTATTCCCTGCGCCTGTGGGACGTCGCTCAGGAGTTCGTGCTGTGCGACAACTTCTTTCAGGGCGCCTTCGGTGGCTCGTTCCTCAACCACCAGTACCTGATCAGCGCCACCGCGCCGTTCTATCCGGACGCAGCCAATTCGGTGGCCAAGTCGCAGATCGCCGCGCTGCAAAGCGATGATCCGGCCGATCCGCGCCTCAAGCCGCTGGACGCATCGCCGGCCAGCGCCATGAGCGGCCCGCCGCAGTTCGGCCCGAGTGCGCTGACCCCGGACGGCTTTGGCGTCAACACCCTCGCGCCGCCCTATTGGCCCACCTGGATTCGCGACCCCGAGCGCCCGGCGTATTCGAAAGCGGATCTGCCCAACGTCATGGTGCCGCAGACCCACGAGCATATCGGCGACAAGTTGTCGAAAAAGAACATTGACTGGGCGTGGTATGCCGGTGCGTGGCAGGCGACGCTGGATCAGTACAAGGATTCCGGCGGCATTCCGAAAATCCCCAACTTCCAGTATCACCATCAGCCGTTCAACTACTTCAAGCAGCAAGGTCCGGAGAACCCCGCCGAACGCAATAAACGCTTGCGCGATGCCGGTCTGGGCGATGAGTCGAGCACCAACAGGTTTTTCGCCGATGCCGAAGCGGGCAAGTTGCCGGCGGTGAGCTTCTACAAACCGCAAGGCAACCTGAACATGCACGCCGGTTACGCCGACGTGGCCTCCGGGGATCGGCATATCGTGCGTGCGTTGAAAGTGCTGCGCGAAAGCCCCCAGTGGAAAAACATGGTGGTCATCGTCACGGTCGACGAGAACGGCGGTTGGTGGGATCACGTCGCGCCGCCCAAGGGCGACCGCTGGGGGCCGGGGTCACGCGTGCCGGCGCTGGTGGTGTCGCCGTTCGCGCGCAAAGGCACGGTGGATCACACGGTCTACGACACCGCGTCGATCCTGCGGCTGATCACCCGTCTCTTCCAGTTGGAGACCCTTGACGGCCTCAAGCAACGGGACGAGGCGATGATTGCCCGGGGTCAGAAACCCATGGGCGATCTGACCAACGCCCTGCATTTTCAGGCTTGAAAACCCGCCCTGCGAGTTTGCGCAAAAATCTGCCGATGACGGCTTCTCTGTCAAACGCGGCTGATCCACTATGAGGCGCCCCCGATACGCGGGGGAACCCACGCTGAAAAGGATCTGAGCATGTTCAAACTCGCAGGACTCACACTCGCCGCGCTCACACTGAGCGCTGCCGCCCACGCCGATGTCGATCTGAAACTGGGCAGCACCGAACGCGTCACCCGTCTCTTCGCTTACCCCAACAATTGCAGCGTGATCTGCTTCCGCAACTGGACGCTGGAACAGACCGTCGCCCATTACCTGAGCCAGAGCGTGCAACGCGATGGTTATGCCGATGCCAAGGTGTTGGTAAAAACCGACAACGGCCAGCTCTACGCCGAAATCACCGGCGTGCCAAAGGATTACGACAAACCGCTGTCGGCGCTGCTGGACGCCGGGGATCTGGCCTACACCGGCGCCAGCAAGCTCAACGCCGATGGCAAATGGGCCTACAGCTGGTACCTGTTCCTGCCGCTGGGCATGGCTCTGGAAAACCGCAAAAGTGTCGAGTTGCTGCATTTCCCGCCGGATTACTCGCTGACGCAAGCGCAGGATTATCTGCGTTCGAACACCACCGATCGTTGGGCGACTCTGTTGACCGACAACGGCCTCCCCGCCGCCCAGACACCAGCGTTCCAGACCATTATCGACATCGCCCCGATCGCGGCACCGTCCAACGCCGGCAGTGATCTGGAAGGCGTGTATGACTATTTCAAGGACTACCAGACCACCCTGGTCAAACAGTTCAGCCAGACCGCCAGCGGCACGACGCTGCCAATGGTCGCGTTCGGCGCACCGGTGCGTAACTGGATCAAGCAGCAATACGGGCCAACCGTGAATGTCTTGGGCCTGGCGACGATCAGCCCGAGCGAAGGCGTGAAAGTGCCGGTGCTGGGGTCCAACCATCCGAGCTATATCTGGTACGCCGCTGACCCGAAAAGCTACACCGGCGACGACGCCCAGGCCAAGGCTGATGCTGCGGGTCTGAAAGTCATGGGTCAGGATTTGAGCGCGGCCTGCTGGCAGGCTGGCATGGGCAGCAAACCGGGCAGCGATGCGCAGGCCACCCTCAACAGTTGCACACAGACGTGGCAGGTGACGCAGAAGGTCAAAACCTGCGAGTTGTTCTACACCTCGATCCGCAACCTGACCCCGGAACAGGCCGTCGCCAAGTGCGCGACCACCCCGATCAAGGCGCAACTGAAGCAATTGCAGACACCGCTGCCGGCCACCGCCGTTCCCGCCCCGCACCTGTAATCGCCGAAAGCGCTCCCGTGTCAGCCAATGCTGACGCGGGAAAGCGTCTAAATCGCCTGTCAGATCTGACAGTAGACCGGCTATACCTAATACGACACGATTGGATCCAAACAGAAGTGTTGCAGTGCTGACAGGACGTCAACCCAAAGAAGTCGCAAAACCTTTGCGACAAGGACTGTTATGAATATCCACGCCATGGCGCAATCGGCGCCACGCGATACTGAGGGTATTTACCCCTTCGCCGGTTTGCCCGTGCGACTGGGGTTTCCCGCCAGTGCCGACTTCGAAATCATCCACGATGCGCACGGCAGCCCTATGGCGGTCGCAGCGCGAAGCGAGTTTGTGCAAAGTCATCGGATATGCCGGGTGTCCGGGCAGCTACTGCCCTATCGCTGCCGACAGACCCGACAAATGCTGACGGGCATCCACATTTACGATCCGCGCTTTTGCGGTTTGATCGAACACGCGTGCGACCCCAACGTATTTCTCGACATGAGCGAGCTGTGGTTGTGGGCGTTAAAAGATATCCACAGGGGGGAGCGGCTGACCATGGACTACGCCGCCACCGAAGACAAACTGCTGCATCAGTTTGCCTGCGGCTGCGCAGCCAAACGCTGTCGAGGGTGGATCACCGGTCACGACGAGCCACCCAGTATCGAGGGCCAGCACTTTTTACAGCGCTGGCGGCTCTCGGGTTTGCGCTGACAGCCCGGTTACAAAGCGCCAACCGGACGCAAACGATACTGCGGCGGCAATTGCTCAAAACCGCTGATGGTGGTGTTCAGGCTTTTCCAGCGACCATCCTTGATGCCGTAGATGCAACCGTGGATCGACAGGCTCTGCCCACGATGCCAGGCGTTCTGGATGATGCTGGTGTGCGCGACGTTGGCCACTTGCTGGATCACGTTGAGTTCGCACATCCGATCAACCTGCTCTTCTTCGGTCGGCAGCTTGGCCAGTTCTTCGCGTTTCTCGTAGTACAGATCGCGAATCGAACGCAGCCAGCCATCAATCAGGCCAAACTGACGATCCTGCATTGACGCGCGCACACCGCCACAGCCGTAGTGGCCAGTGACGAGGATGTGTTTGACCTTGAGTACGTCGACCGCGTACTGGATCACCGACAGGCAGTTGAGGTCAGTGTGTAGCACCACGTTGGCAACGTTGCGGTGCACGAACAGATCGCCCGGCAGCATGCCGACGATTTCGTTGGCCGGCACACGCGCATCGGAGCAGCCGATCCACAGATATTCCGGCGTTTGCTGGCGCGCCAGTTTGGCGAAGAAATCCGGGTCTTCCTTGGTGATCGCGTCAGCCCAACGCTCGTTGTTATCAATCAGGTCTTGTAAGTCATGCATGCTGTAAGGCCTCAAGAAAGATGCGCTGGTATGACAGACGACCGCCCGTCGGGGTCACGCCGCCAACGCAAGTGATTTCATTGGAATTCTCGTGTGCCCGGCGAGTCCACCTAAGTAAGGCCCACAGTATGAGGAATTGCCATGACTGATTCACGACGCCCTTACGATGCGGTGCAACCAGAACCCATTGATGATAACGAAGACCGCATGGGTTCGGTGCATGAGCTGGATTTCGATGAAGACCAGCCCAGCGCGAAAATCGGTGATGAGATCCCGGAGCGTGAGCGCGAGCAGTTGATGCCGCGTGAGCGGGTGCGCGAGGCCGGTTTTACCGGTGCATCGACCGCTGACCATGAACCCACCGACGATGACTTGAGCCCGGAAACGCTGATTCACGAAGACGGTGCGCGGGATGCCGAAGAGGCCGGGGAAGGCAATCAGGCGGATTGGGATTTGAGCATTGTCGATGAAGATGACATCGGCGGTGGTAATGGGCTGGATGAGGCGGAGCTGGCGCGGCGTGATCCGCTGGATGGCAACCGCTAGCAGACGCGCCCCCCTGTAGGAGCTGCCGAAGGCTGCGATCTTTTGATCTTGGTCGTAACATCAAAATCAAAAGATCGCAGCCTTCGGTAGCTCCTACAGGTCATCAGTCAACGAGGGTGCAGGCCATGACCACGGCATCCTCGCGCCCGCCCACCGCCGGATAATAATCCCGACGCCGGCCAATCTCATTGAAGCCATAACGCTCATACAACTTGAAAGCGCCGGTATTGCTGTCACGCACTTCCAGAAAACATTCCCGCGCCGAAGCCGCATACGCCCGCGACATCAAGTGCTCAAGCAACGTCAGCCCCAGCCCACGCCCCTGATTCTCAGGTTTGACGGTAATGTTGAGCAGATGCGCCTCATCCAGAATAATCTGCACCACCCCGTGACCAACCTGCTGCTCACCCTCGAACATCAGCCAGATCTGGTACTTGCCCAGCCCATCAAGAAAAATCCCCCGAGTCCACGGGTGGCTGTAAGCGGCGTACTCGATTTTCAGCACGGTTTCCAGATCCGCCTCGGTCATCGGGCGGAACGATACAGCGTCACTCATTCGATTCTTTCCAGCGCGCCATCAGCCGACGCATGGCTTGCCACACAGCGGCCTTGCGCTGTGGCTCTTCCATTAACAATTCCAGACCGGGAATGGCCCAGGCCGAGCCCAGACCTTCGATCTGCAATTCACGATTGAATGCTTCGGCATCCGCTTCACCGGCAAAACGTACCGCCGGCAGGCCGATCAGCCACAGGCAGGCGCACGGAGCGGCTTCCATTTGCACCGAAAGGAAACCCTGAACGAAGTCGCGCGCCGCGTCCGGGCCCTGATCCATGGTGCCGCGATTGAGCCACGGCCAACGCACCGGTTCGCCGACGATTTGCGGCGCATCCGGCAGACCGGCGGCGCGCAGCATGTCCTTGAGCAACAGATAAGCCGGATCACGGTTCTGGAACGGTTCACCTGTGGGTAACTCGACCAACAACAGGCAGCGCCCGGCACGAAGCAATTGCAGGGCGAAACGCGGAGGTGGCACTGGCGCCGGCTTGGCGACAACCGGCGTGTCGTCGGCCTCTTCCACCGGTTTGGCGTTGGTCCGGGTGCTGGCCAACGAAGGACGCGGCACTTCGATCTTCGGCCGTTCGGCCGGACGAGCGGCAGGCTGCGCGGGCGCTTCGACCGCAGGCGCAAGCACCACCGGCGCCTCTACCTCGGGCTCGGGCATGTCCAGCAGCTCGGGCCGTGAAGGCGCGGCGAAAGGCAATTCGGTGCGCGGCAGCCAGTTGACCACCTGCATGGCGTTCAAATAGGCGCGGCGGCGGGACTCGATTAGCAAGGGTCGGCCACTTGTGGATAACTGAAGTGCGCTGATTCTACCGCCGTTCGCTCAAGATCGCCCGTTGTTGATCGATAGACTTGGTCTAAAGAAAGCGACAGTCCGTCCCGAGAGTGAATCGCATCCTTCGTGATGCAGTACAATCGCCGCTTTTCATTGCCAACCAGCCGGGCATTCCGATGATCGAACCCAAGCGCGTCTTGCGCGCCCTCGCTGAACACTGGGCATTGCTTGAGCCACTGTGTGAGCATTTCGACCAAGGCACATTGAGCCTCAACGAACTGCGCTCGCAACTGGCCGCCCAACAACTGGACAGCACACCGCAGGACATCACCAGCCTGCTCGACGTGTGGATTCGCCTCGATATTCTGATTCCGGTGGCAAAAAGCCCGAACCGTTTCGAGCTGAATGCGCAGATTCATGACTTCCTCGCTTACCTGCGTCGTGAGCACCGGCTGGGCCTGTGCCTGGAAATCGAAGCCTATCTGCGTCACCTCGAGCGTCTGGCCGGTTACATCCAGGACGCGTTCGAAGTCCGTGACGGCCACGACCTTGCCCGCCAGTTGCGCCTGCTCGACATGCGCGTGCGCGATGTGCTGAAGAAGCTCGACAACGACGAACAGGCCCTGGTCGCCGTCGCCGAGCGCGCGAAGACCAGCGATCGACAAATTCCGCTGCGTCAGCGTTACGCCGAAGTGCTGGCGACGTGGGACGAATATGTCGAGCCGATGATCGATCTGGTGAACGCCGACGGCGCCTTCGAACAAGGCGTGCGCAAGGTCGAAACCGTGCTGCTGAAGATGCTCAGCGAACAGCAGCGCCTCGGCCATCTGGTCGATGACGACATGCTGCTGCGCACCCACGCGCGCATCCTCGAAATGCAGACCAGTGCCCAGCTGACTTTGCGTCATGCCCGTGAACTGCTGCTGCCGCTGCGTGAAGAAGCGCGTCGGCACAACGCCGTGACCCGTGGCGCCGCGTTGGCGTTGGCAGCGATTCGCCGCAAAGGCATCGACGCCGTGCCGCAAGCCGCGATGCCGCTGTTTACCCGCCCGCAGAGCACCTTCCTCGGCAGCGCCAGTCAGGTCGAAGCCTACGTTTATGCCTTGGCGCGATTCGAGCCAAAACCGGCGCGCTTCCCGAAAGCGCACAAAACGCAGAAAGGCGAAGCCCCACGCGCGCCACGCACCGTTCGCGAGATGGTCGACCGCTGCGAAGAAGCCCTGCCGATGCCGGATCTGATGACCTGGCTGCTGGAGCAGGAACCGGACGGCGCGACCGACGAATTGCTCTACTGGTTCTCGCGCCTGTCGCGGGAAAAACGCTTCAAGCGCGAGCGTCTGGAACGCCGCGAATACCACACTCACGAGCACCAGGTCAGCCTGCGCTCCTTCGCCCTGCTCTCGGCCAGCGACAGCGCCGCCGAGAATTCTGCGAGCATCCCCAATGCATCTTGATCTTTCCGAACTGTCGCAACTCGCGCCGATTTTCCGCGAGCTGTTCAAGGGTTACCACGTCAGCCGCCGCGACCCGGAGCTGTACACGCAACTGTCGAACTTCCAGGATCAATACCGCACACTGTTCAAGGCGCTGGGCTTTGAACTGGTCTGCGATACCCGTGGTTTCTACTACTTTGTGCCGGACATGGCCGCCGCGGCGGTGAACAAGACTGCCCAGCGTCTGGCGCTGTTCACCTTCATCCTCGTCGAGCACTTGGCCGATCAGGGCCGCGACCCGATTGCCGTGCTCGATGGCGGCAGCCTCGGCCGCGAAGAGTTGCCGTCGCTGCTGGAGAAATACCGCGACCTGTTCATTCAGGCCGAAGTGCAGACCGTTGAAGAACTCGAAGAAAAGATCATGCGCCGCATGACTCAGCTCGGTTTTGCCAGCGAAGAAAACGGCGTGTACCGCTTCCTGCCGCCGATGCACCGCTTCCTCGACGTCTGCCTGTCGGTACAGCAGGACCGTGATCTGGCGGCCAGCGTGCACAGCGTGCTGCCGTTGCCAGCACCGGTGCTGATCGACGAAGCGGCCGAAGCCAAATTCCTCGAAACCGACGACCCGCTCGATCTTTCCGAATTTGAAGAAGAGAGCGAAGAAGACGCACTGGCCCGCGCCATTGCCGAAGAACAGGAGTCCGACGCATGAGCCAGGAACGCTACGGCATCCGCCGCTTTGCCCTTTTGAACACCGCCGGTTACAGCCTCGGTCTGTTCCCGCTGGAAGAACCGCTGTCGGTTTACGGCGCAAACAACCTCGGTAAATCGGCATCGATCAACGCCTTGCAATTCCCGATTCTGGCGCGCATGTCGGACATGAGTTTCGGCAAATACAGCCTGGAACAATCGCGGCGCTTCTACTTCGCTTCCGACACAAGCTACAT
Source organism: Pseudomonas sp. Irchel 3H7 (assembly GCF_900187605.1). Taxonomy (GTDB): domain Bacteria; phylum Pseudomonadota; class Gammaproteobacteria; order Pseudomonadales; family Pseudomonadaceae; genus Aquipseudomonas. The sequence goes on along the minus strand of NZ_FYEA01000019.1, from coordinate 6,579 downwards.
CCTTGTCGAAGTGAATCTGCCCCACGGCCCGCACGTGATCGGCGTGGTCGGTCGCGGCCCGGGCGGCGGTTTCGGTCACCAGTTCTTTGCTTACGCCGGCAAGCTCGATCTGGCGCATTACCAGAAGAACGACACCTGCCTGCGCCAGAAAGAGCTGTTCAGCAACCTTGAAAAAGAAGGCCTGAAAGCCTACGAACTCAAGCCGGACGAACTGCGTCGCTTGCTGGTAGGCGGTCATACGTCGATTCCGCTCGACCTGACTTTGATTCCGCTGCGCTCCACCAGCGAACAGAGCCTGAAGACCTTCCGTGCGCTGTTCATCAACCTGCTGCACATGCGCGAAATCACCGCGGCCAAGCTCAAGCAGTTGTTCCTCGATGCCTTCGAACACAGCCTGCGTTCCGGCAGCGTCGATTACATCGCCGCCTGCGAAGAGGCCTTCCGCGACGTGCGCCGTATGGAACAGGACTACAACTCGCTGGTCGCGGCCGGCCCGTTGGTTGAGGCCTTGGCCAACGGCGTGAAACAGCGCGACGTGCTGCGCGGCAAACTGCATCGCCTGTCGCCACTTCTGGATTCGTTGCTCGGCACCTGGTCGGATTACGCCAGTGCGCGCAAAGAAGAACTGACGATTCAGGCCGACCACTACCGTGGCGAGCAGGACAGTCTGCAAAACGATCAGCGCGGCGGCACTCAGGAACTGATGCGTCTGGAGCGGGAAATTTCCGGTATCCAGCGCTGGCTCGGCGAATTGTCGGTGCTGAAAAATCGCTTCGCCCTGGTCGATGACGTCAAAGTGCTCGAGCAACAATTGCTCGCCGCCAAAGACGCCCACGACGAACTGGCCGGTGCCTTGGCGCAATCGCGTCAATTCAGTGCGGAAGATCTGGAAGAGCGCGTACGCGATCTGGAAAAACGCCTGAAGTCGGTGAAGCAGCAACTCGATCACGCCGACAACAACAGCTACGCCCGTCTGCGCGAGGAGTTCTCGCAACAGGACGTCGAGCGCTTGATGCGTCTGTTCAACAGCGCGCTGTTCAGCCTGCCGCTGGGCGAACACGGCATCACCCTCGACGACGATGGTGCGTGGGTCAAATCGGTCGAGCTGATTCTCGATGGTTTCAAAGGCGAGCGCTTCGAAGTGCCGGGCCTGTCCATCGACATCTCGCACATCGAGCCGCCGGCCCTGCAAGCACTGGCCGACCGTGCCGCGTTGCGCGATCAGAAAGAGCGTCTGGAAAAAGAGCTGAAACAGCTCAAGACCCAACAGGCCGTTGCTGCTGACCGCGCCGCGAGCAAGACCCAGACCGAAGCGCTGTACCAGCAAGTGCTGGACGCGCAGAAAGCCTTGGAAGATTTCCGCCGCACGCAGACTTTGAGCGCTGAAGAAAGCGACAAGCTCGAGCAACTGGCGCAGATGGAAGGCGCGCAGGACGAACTCAAGCGTTCCAGCGACGCGTTCACCGAACGTGTCCAGCAACTGTCGGCCAAGCTGCAACTGGTCGGCCGCCAGATCGCCGATATGGAAGCCAAGCAACGCACCCTCGACGATGCGCTGCGTCGTCGTCAGCTGTTGCCGGCGGATCTGCCGTTCGGTACGCCGTTCATGGATCCGGTCGACGATTCGATGGACAACCTGCTGCCGCTGCTCAACGACTATCAGGACAGCTGGCAAGGTCTGCTGCGCGCCGATGGCCAGATTGAAGCGCTGTACGCGCAAGTGCGCCTGAAAGGCGTGGCCAAGTTCGACAGCGAAGACGACATGGAGCGCCGCCTGTCGTTGCTGATCAACGCTTACGCGCACCGCACCGATGAAGCGCTGACACTGGGCAAGGCCCGTCGCGCGGCAGTCACCGACATCGCCCGGACCCTGCGCAACATTCGCAGCGACTACGACAGCCTCGAACATCAACTGGCGCTGTTCAACCGCGAGATCAACAAGCGTCAAGTGTCCAACCTGCAGAGCTTCCGCATCGTCCTTGCACCGAACAAGGAAGCGCTCAAGCACATCGACCAGATCATCCACAGCGCCGGTCAGTACGAAGAAGGCGAAACCCTGTCGGTGTTCGACCTCAGCCAAAGTGCCGAGCAGGACAACAAGAACGAAGAGGCCAAGGAATACCTGGCGCGGCTGGTGGCGGCGAACCACAACCAACTCGGCCTCAAGGACTTGTTCGAACTGGCCTTCGAGATCACCAAGGTCAACGGCCAGCCGGTGATCCACACCGACATCGATGGCGCGGCGTCCAACGGTACGACCATGACCATCAAGGCGCTGACCAACATGTACTTGTTGCTGCACTTGATGGATCGCGACCAGGCCGGTCGCGTGCGTCTGCCGTACTACCTCGACGAGGCCGCAGACATCGACGAGAAGAACCAGGCTGCGCTGCTGGAAACCAGTCTGCAACTGGGCTTCGTGCCGATTCTGGCGAGTGTGAAGCCGCAGGTCTGCGCCAGTGTCGCGATCGACCTGGAAGGTGGCAGCGGCCCGGCGGGGATCTACATTGATGAGGCGGACTGGAAGTACATCCGTCGCCATGATGTGGTGAAGGCTACGGTCAATGTTGAAGCGGATGAGCCAGAGCTGGATACGGTTTGATCGGCATTAACTGAAGGCAAAAAAAGGGCCGCGATCTGTTTGGATCGCGGCCCTTTTTTATGGCTTGGGATTTGTGCTGATTTTGCGGGCCCTATCGCGAGCAGGCTCACTCCTACAGTTGGAATGCACTCCCCTGTGGGAGTGAGCCTGCTCGCGATGGCGCCACTTCAGACACCATAGAATCACTTACCGAGGGAAATCTTCGGCGCCCAGGTCAGCCACTCATCCTCAAACTTGTCGAACAGCGGAAACGTCTGCTCAGCTCGCGCCGGGTTACCCATGCGCTCGCCATCCGGCGTGGCGAAGGCAATCCCTCCCTGAATCGCCGTCTCCAGCGACTCGGTGCGCACCGTCAGCCCGTTGAACAAACCGATATCAAACCCGACACCGCTGGTGTTCCAGAACCGGCTACCGCTGCGCACCAACGGCGCGTATTTCGGCTCGATCAGAATGTGCACCAACACGCGATCAGCTGTCTGGCCCAGTTCATAACCGGTGACCTTACCCACGGTAATTTCACGGTAAGTCACCGGCACACCCGGCTTCAGCGAACCACGACGGGCCGCGCTCAAGACCAGACTCAGACCGGCCTCTTGCTTGGTCACTTCCGGCGCATTGGCCAAGGCCACAAAGTTCTTCTGCGGGCCGAGGTTCTTCGCCGCCGGTTGCACTTCGATGTACTTCCCGGTCACCAGGGTTTCCAGATTTTCTGTCTTGATCAGGCCGAGCTCCGGTTTTACCACCCAGAACTGGCTACCAACCCGGGCGATCTTCTCCGGCACTTCAGTGATGCGCGCCGTGAGGATCACCGATTGCAGATCGTCAGTCAGATCAACGCTTTCAATCTTGCCGACATCCAGGCCCTTGAAGCGAACTGGCGTGCCGCTGCGCAAACCATCGGCGCGATCGACCTTGATCGTGACCACGGCACCCTTCTGATTAGCGTCATCGTGGTTGGCGAACAAACGGAAGCGCGGAATGCGCTTCTGTAACGGCGCCTTGGCTTGCGGTGTTTCGAAAGCGATACCGCCGGCCATCAGGGTTTGCAGCGACTCGCTCTTCACTTGGATTCCGCCGGTCAACCCGCCGGTCAGCGTGACACCGCTGACGTTCCAGAAGCGTGTCGAGGCGTTGACCAGGTTTTCGTACTCCTTCTCGATGTGCACACCGATGACTATCTGCTTGCGAGTCTTGGAGAACTGGTAGCTCTGAACCGAACCGACCTTGACCTGTTTGAACAGAATCGGACTGCCGACATCAATCGAGCCAAGTGTATCGGTGAACAACACCAGGTGCAGGCCCGGCGAACGCAGATCCAGCGGCGGCGCCTTCGGCCGTGCCTCGAACTCGCGTTTCGGCGGCGCGCCTTTATCACCCGGACGCACAGCGATGTAGTTACCTTTCACCAAGGCTTCCAGACCGGTAATGCCCGCCAGGGAAATCGACGGCTTCACTACCCAGAACTGCGTGCCGTCCACCAGATAGTCTTCAGCCAACGGATCAAGAGTCAGTTCGGCAGTGGCGCTGTTCAGGTCCGGATCGACCTTCAGCGCCTTCAGGTTGCCGACCTGAATACCTTTGTACATAACTGGTGTACGGCCAGCCTGCAGACCTTCGAAATCGCTGAGTTTGACCTTCACACGGATCCCGGCAGCGGCCGCATCGAAGTCTTCGTACAGACGAAATGGCAGGCTTGGATCGGTCGGCGGGCTGTCCTTGCGATTTTCGGGTGTGGCGAAAGCGATACCACCGGCGACGATGCTGGCCAGCGATTCGCTGCGCACTTTCACCCCGGACAGGTTGGCGTCGATGCTGATGCCGCTGGCGTTCCAGAAACGCGTGTGTTTGCGCACCAGTTTGGCGTAGGTCGGCTCAATGAAAACCTTGAGCTCGACGGTACTCTGGTCTTCCGAGAGCAGGTAGCTTTTGACCTGGCCGACCTTGATCTGCTTGTAGAACACGGGGCTGCCACGGTTCAGTGATCCGAGACGATCCGCCTTGATAGTCAGGTGCAGACCGGGCTTGGCGTCCGACAACGGCGGCTCTTCGGCCAGCGCTTTGAACTTGCGCGTCGGTTCGCCTTCGCCGGGGCTGATAGCGACGTAGTTACCCGAAACCAGAGTTTCCAGGCCGGTGATACCGGCCAGGGTCACGCTCGGTTTGACCAGCCAGAAACGCGTGCTGGTCTTGAGGTATTGCTCGACGTCCTTGTTCATCTCAACGGTGGCGATCACACCTTTTGAGTTGCCTTCATCGTCGAGCTTAAGCGCCTTGACCTTACCGACCGGCATGCCTTTGTACATGACCTCGGTCTTGTTGGCCTGGATGCCTTCGCCACTTTCAAAGCGGATCTGAATCTCGATACCGGTTTCGGAGTAGGCACGCCAGCCGAGCCAGCCGCCGATGATCAGCGCGATCAGAGGCAGAACCCAAATGGCAGACCAGTTCGAAGCCGGTCGGGTTTTCGCTACGGGCAAATCAGTCATGGTCGTCGTCCGACTCCGTGTTATCCCAAATCAGTCGGGGATCGAAAGTTACTGCGGCGAGCATCGTCAGAATCACCACACTGGCGAAGGCGATGGCGCCAAGATTGGCTTCGACACTGGCAAGCCGGCCGAAGTTGACGACCGCCACGAGAATGGCGATCACAAAAATATCGAGCATCGACCAGCGGCCGATGAACTCGATAAAGCGGTACATCCAGATACGCTGACGCGCGGACAACGGTTGGCGTCGTTGTACCGAAAACAGCAACAGCGCAATACCCACCAGTTTGAAGGTGGGCACGAGAATACTGGCGATAAACACCACAGCCGCGATCGGAATCATGCCGTGCTGCACCAACTGGATCACGCCGGACATGATAGTGCTCGGATCACCCTGGCCCAAAGAACTGACAGTCATGATCGGCAGCACGTTGGCTGGAATATAGATAATCGCTGCCGTGATCAGCAGTGCCCAGGTACGGGTGAGGCTGTCAGGCCTGCGAGCGTGGATCAATGCACCGCAGCGGGTGCAGGTCTGCTCGTCGGTGTCCGCTTCCTGCCTGTTCAACTCATGACATTCGGTACAGACCAGAATGCCCGCATCAATCGCCCGCATGAGCGTCCTCTCCTGATAACGCCTGCCAGATCTGGTGCGGTGACATCACCACTTCCAGCCAGACCTGAACCAACAACAAGCCGATGAAACACGCCAAACCCAGGCCTACGGTAATGGCTGCCATGTCTGCCAGTTTGACGATCGCCACCAGTACGCCCATGAGGTAGACCTCGAGCATTCCCCAGTCTTTGAGGTGGTGATAAATGCGATAGAGCAGCAAGCCATAGCTGCGTCCGACATTGAAGCGGATCGTCAGTAACACGAACAACTGGCACAGCAACTTGAGCAGCGGTATGGCCATGCTGCACAGAAATACGACAATCGAAACGCCCTGCATGTCCGTATTGAACAGGCCGAGCACACCACTCCAGACCGTATCCTGCGAGGATTGTCCGAGGATATTGAGTTGCATGATGGGTAAAAAGTTTGCCGGGATATACAGCAATAAGGCTGCGATCACCAAGGCGAGGCTGCGCTGCACCACGTTGTGACGGTGAGCGTACAACTCGTAACCGCAGCGTGGGCAGAGCGCTTTTTCGCCGTGGGCAAGTGTGGGCTTGCGCATCAGCAGGTCGCACTCGTGACAGGCCACCAAGTCTTCCAGCGGTAAATCTGACAGCCCGGGGGCGTCAACCGACTCTGACATAAAGGCTCTGGCTCCGAATAAGGTGGGGCTATTCTAGTGTTCTGATTCGAAAATAACTGTGCAAATTTGTTCGCTGTCGCGAGTAAAAACTTTTCTACAGGCAAAACAAAACCCCAACTGCTTTCGCAATTGGGGTTTCGGAATTTAATCTTGACGATGACCTACTCTCACATGGGGAAACCCCACACTACCATCGGCGATGCATCGTTTCACTGCTGAGTTCGGGATG
>NZ_FYEA01000015.1 GCF_900187605.1 Pseudomonas sp. Irchel 3H7 | reverse complement strand
CTTGATCATCTTCACGACTTGCAGCTTGAAGCTGTCGTCGAATGCCCTGCGTTTTTTAGTCATGAATAACTCCTCGATAGATGTATTTTCCACCTATCGGGGTGTCCGGGGAAATTAGACCACTGCACCGATGCGCATACCGCTCAGCCAACGCCTGAATCCTGGGATCTGTCGCACCTGACAGCGTCTGACTCGCCACCCGCAAGAAATTCAGATTGCCGCCGACCAAAGCTTTCTCAAGCCAATCGACCGCCTGATCAATCCGCCCCTCATCCGCTAAAACTGCAGCGAAACTGAACTGCCCACGAAAATCCCCACCCTCGGCCGAACGCCGATACCAATCGCGCGCCGCAACCGGATTCGCCGGGCACTCCTGCCCGTCTTCCAGATACCGCCCAAACAGATTCATCGACTTCGCATGGCCCAATTCAGCCGCGCGCCGATACAGCGCCAACGCCTGTTGATGATCCACCGCCACTCCCCGCCCGGTCGCCAGCAGATTGGCGAGGTTGTACATCGCCCAATCCAGCCCGGCATTCGCTGCAATCCGGTAGTGCTGCGCAGCGATCGAAGCATCGGCGGTAATCCCCCAGCCATGCTCATGACAGCGTCCAAGCATGTTGCGCGCCATCAGATGCCCGCGCCCGGCGGCGATGCCGAACCAGCGTAGCGCCAGCGCTTGATCCTGGGCGACGCCTTGGCCGTCGAGCAGGATTTGTCCGAGCAACGCCTGCGCTTCAACTTCGCCCTCCCCCGCCGCCAGCAAAATCGCCTGCGCAGCACGGGCCGGACTTTCGCCGAGCATGGCGCTAAGTTGTTCGCCGTCGAGGACTTCCTCGCGGCGCAGCTGGAAACTCATACCTCGACCCAGCGCCGCAGCAAGTTGTGATAGGTGCCGGTGAGGCGGATCAGCGAAGGGTGATCAGGCAGGTCTTGAGTCAGTTGCTGAATCGCCCCGTCCATCTCGAACAGCAACGCACGCTGGCTGTCCTCGCGCACCAGACTCTGTGTCCAGAAAAACGACGCATAACGCGCACCGCGAGTGACCGCATTGACCTTGTGCAGGCTGGTGCCCGGGTACAACACCATGTCGCCGGCCGGCAACTTCACCCGCTGGGTGCCATAGGTGTCCTGGATTTCCAGCTCGCCGCCGTCGTAATCCGCAGGCTCGCTGAAAAACAACGTCGCCGACAGATCGGTGCGCACGCGCTCGATGCTGCCCTTGGGCTGGCGCACGGCGTTGTCGATGTGGAAATCGAAGCTGCCACCGGCCGTGTAACAGTTCACTAACGGCGGGAAGACTTTGTGCGGCAGCGCGGCGGACATGAACAGCGGATTTTTCCACAGCCGTTCAAGCATTGCCGCGCCGATTTCCTTGGCCAGCGGATGACCTTCTGGCAGTTGCAGATTGTGCTTGGCCTTGGCCGATTGAAAGCCGGCGGTGATCTTGCCATCGGCCCAATCGGCCTGCTCCAGTGCCTCGCGGATGCGCTGCACTTCGTCTTTCGCGAACAGCCCGGGGATGTGCAACAGCATGGCAATGACACCTGATGGCAAAGAGGCGGCAATGGTATTGATTCTTATTGTCTCTGTAAAACCCGAGAGACGAATGAACTGGCAAAAACCGTAAGGTTAAATTGTAAAGAATGTAAATTCAGTGCGAATAACAATGTTTCGCAATTGATACGAATACCTGTTTACCCTATATTCCGCCGCCTCAAATCCTTGGGGAGGGGAATAAAAATGGCACGTCAACACGCACAATTACCGGTCAGTTCACCACGTCTGCTCGCCTCTGCAATCGGTGTGGCAATCACCGCCGGCTCCGCTGGCCAGATGGTCTTCGCCGCGGAAAAAACCGACAGCAAAGCCGCCGGCAATGCCATCGCCCTGGACGCCACCGCCATCACCGGCGAAGCCCAGGACTCGACGTCCTACCAGGTCGAAAAAGCCTCCTCGCCCAAGTACACCGCGCCGCTGGTCGACACGCCGCGCTCGGTCACCGTTATTCCACAGCAGGTTCTGAAAGACACCGGCGCGCTGAACATGCAGGACGCGCTGCGCACCGTGCCGGGCATCACCTTCGGCGCCGGTGAAGGCGGCAACCCACAGGGCGACCGTCCGTTCATTCGTGGTTTCGACGCGCAGGGCGACACCTACCTCGACGGCGTGCGCGACACCGGTTCGCAGAGCCGCGAGATCTTCGCCGTGGAAAACATTGAAGTCAGTAAGGGCCCGAACTCTGCCATCGGCGGTCGCGGCGCGGCAGGCGGCAGCATCAACCTGGTGAGCAAGAAAGCGCACCTGGGCAACTCGTTCGATGGTGGTTTCACCTGGGGTTCCGATCAGACCCAGCGTTACACCCTCGACGGCAACTATCAGTTCAGCGACACCGCCGCTGGCCGTCTGAACCTGATGAGCCACGAGAGCAACGTCGCCGGTCGCGACAAGGTCGATTACGACCGTTGGGGTATCGCCCCATCCCTGGCCTTTGGCTTGGGCACCGACACCCGCGTCAACCTCGACTACTACCATCTCGAAAGCAACGACACTCCGGATTCGGGCGTGCCGTACACCATTCCAACCGGCGGTTCGGCGGCACGCACCAAGTCCAATCCGGACAAGCCGTACGCCGGCGGTGACCACAGCAATTTCTACGGTCTGGATCGCGACTTCCGCAAGGGCCGCACCGACACTGCGACCTTCGCCATCGAGCATGACCTGAGCGATTCGCTGACGATCAAGAACACCCTGCGCCACGGCAGCAGCATGCAGGATTACATCCTGACCCAGCCGGACGACAGCAAGGGCAACGTCAACAATGGCAGCCTCTGGCGTCGTGCCAATACGCGGGTGAGCAACACCGAAACCACCACCAACCAGACTGACCTGTTCGGCAATTTCTACGTCGCCGGCTTCAAGAACAGCTTCTCCACCGGCGTCGAGTACACCCGTGAGGAAAGCCAGAAGTCTTCGTATAACGTCAACACCGACACCACGCCGCGCACCAGCGCAGTGACCACTAACTGCAACCCGGGCCTGATCGGCGCAGCCAGTGGCTACAACTGCACCTCGCTGTCGAACCCGAACCCGAACGATCCGTGGAACGGCGCAATCTCGCGCAACTACGCCGGCACCGACACCCAGGCCAACACCTACGCGCTGTATGTGTTCGACACCCTGGAGCTGAACGAGCAGTGGCTGGTGAACATGGGCCTGCGTTACGACCACTTCGACACCGACTACAAGACCTACAACGCCGCTGGCACCACCACGTCCAAGGGCGATGACACCAGCGAGTTCGTCACCGGTCAGTTCGGCGTCGTCTACAAGCCTGCGGAAAACGGCAGCATTTACGCTTCCTACGCCACCTCGGCCACGCCACCGGGCAACACCTTGGGCGAAGGTCAGGAAGGCAACCCGTTGGGCGGCACCCCGGATCGCAGCGGCAACTTGCTGAGCAGCGACATGGAGCCGGAAACCACCAAAAACTATGAAATCGGCACCAAGTGGGATCTGCTCAACGATCGCTTGTCGCTGACCGCTGACATCTTCCGCACCGAGAAAGAAAACGCTCGTGTGCAAGTCGACACCACCTCGTACGAAAACGCCGGCAAGACCCGTGTGCAAGGTGTCGAGCTGTCGGCCAGCGGCAAGATCACCGACAAGTGGCAAGTGTTCGCCGGTTACGCCTTCATGGACAGCGAACAAGTCGATGGCGGTCCACTGGGCCGGGCCAACGATGGCAACGAGCTGCCTAACACGCCGAAAAACAGCGCCAGCCTGTGGACCACTTACCAGGTCACGCCGAAGCTCACTATCGGTGGCGGTGCGTTCTACGTCGACGACGTGTACGGCAGCGTGGCCAACACCACCATGGTTGACTCGTATGTTCGCTACGACGCGATGGCCGCGTACAAGCTGACCAAGAACGTCGACCTGCAACTCAACGTGCAGAACCTGACCAACGAAACCTACTACGACAAAGCCTTCTCGACCCACTTCGCCAACCAGGCGGCGGGCCGTACGGCATTGTTGAGCACCAACTTCCACTTCTGACCCTGTAGGAGCTGCGGCACGCTGCGATCTGTTGATCTTGCTTTTGATTCTGAAAAAAAATCAAAAGATCGCAGCCTTCGGCAACTCCTACAAAAAACAGTGGGCCCCGTTCATTCAATTGAACGGGGCTTTTGTGCGTAAGAAAGAACGCTTCTCGATAACCCACGGCATAATGCGCGCCGTGAAGACAATTTCCGAATGGACGGCGAGTGACGTGTTGAAGAAAACCCTGTTCCAGTTGCACTGGTTTTTTGGCATCACCGCAGGCCTGGTGCTGGCGTTGATGGGCATCACCGGCGCGGCCTATTCGTTTCAGGACGAAATCCTGCGGGCGCTGAATCCTTCCGTTCTGCAGGTGGAAAAACAAGTCGCCGGCGTGCTGCCGCCCGTCGAACTGGTCGAGCGCATAGAAGCCACGTCGGGCAAAAAGGTTTCGATGCTCTGGGTCGAAACCGACAGCGGCAACGCGGCGAAAGTCTTCTTCACCCCGCCCAAGGGTGAACGGCGCGGTGAGATGCGCTATTTCGATCCGTACACCGCCGACTTCATGGGCGATGCCGTCGGCCAGGATTTCTTCGGCCTGATGCTGCAACTGCACCGCTTCCTCGCCATGGGCGATACCGGCCGCAACATCACCGGCGCCTGCACGCTGATTCTGTTGTTCTTCTGCCTCTCCGGCCTGTACCTGCGCTGGCCACGTCAGTGGAACAGCTGGCGCGTGTGGCTGACGCTGGACTGGAAGAAAAAAGGTCGCGCCTTCAACTGGGATCTGCACTCGGTGGCCGGCACGTGGTGTCTGCTGGTCTATCTGCTGCTGGCGTTGACCGGGTTGTCCTGGTCGTATGAGTGGTACAACAAAGGCCTGACCAAACTGCTCTCCGACGCGCCGCAAAACGAGCGCGTGCGCGGTGGTCGCGGCCCGGCGCCGGAAGGCCCGGCACCGACCGCCGATTACGCAGCGATGTGGAGCAGCATCTACAGCGCCGCAGGTCCGGGTCTGGCCGCCTACAACATCCGTATGCCGGCCGTCGCTGGCCAACCGGCAACGGTGTTCTACCTGCTGGACAGCTCGCCGCATGATCGCGCGCTGAACCAGATCACCCTCGACCCGGCCACCGGCATCGTCAAACGCGTCGACCGCTACGCCGACAAGAGCTTCAAGGCGCAACTGCTGACCAGCATTTATGCGCTGCACGTCGGCAGTTATTTCGGTCTGGTCGGGCGGATCATCATCACCCTGGCTGCGGTGTGCATGCCGCTGTTTTTCATTACCGGATGGCTGCTGTACCTCGATCGTCGACGCAAGAAAAAGCAGATCAGGGATACGCGTAAAGGTCTCGCTCAACCGGCGGGCGATGCGTCGGCCTGGCTGATCGGCTTCGCCAGCCAGAGCGGTTTTGCCGAGCAACTGGCGTGGCAGACCGCCGGGCAATTGCAGGCAGCCGGATTGCCGGTGAAGGTGCAGCCACTGGCCAATGTCAGCGAGCAGGATCTGCGTGAATCGAACAACGCGCTGTTTGTGGTCAGCACGTTTGGCGACGGCGAAGCACCGGACAGCGCGCGCGGGTTCGAGCGCAAAGTGCTGGGCAAGGCGGCAACGCTCGATAGCCTGAATTACTCGGTGCTCGGCCTCGGTGATCGTCAATACCAGCACTTCTGCGGCTTCGCCAAACGCCTGCATCAGTGGCTGAGCGAACACGGCGGCAAGACCCTGTTCGCCCCGGTGGAAGTCGACAGCGGCGATCCGTACGCGCTGCGCCATTGGCAAACCCAACTCGGCCTGCTCACCGGGCAAGCCCCCATCGATACCTGGCAAGCGTCGAACTACGACAACTGGACGCTGACACGCCGCGAACTGTTGAACCCGGACAGCAGCGGTGCGCCGGTTTACTTGTTGGGCCTGAGCGCACCGAACACCAGCAGTTGGCTGGCCGGCGACCTGGTCGAAGTACTGCCACGCAACTGCCCGTGGGCCATCGAACACTTCCTCGACGGCCTCGGCATTCGTGGCGAGACCACAGTAAAAATCAACGGCCTCGACGAACCTCTGGAAGTCGCGCTGGCGTCGCGGCAATTGCCCGAGCACCGCGCACATCTGGTGGGTTTGCATGCGCAATCGCTGGTCGATGCAATGGTGCCGCTGGCCATGCGCGAATACTCGATCGCCTCGATTGCCGCCGACGGTGTGCTGGAGTTGATCGTGCGTCAGGAACAGCATGCCGATGGCACCCTTGGCATCGGTTCCGGTTGGCTGACCGAGCATGCGCCGGTGGGCGGCAGCATCAGTTTGCGGGTGCGGCGCAACAGTGGTTTCCATCTGCCGAACGAACCCGTGCCGATGATTCTGCTGGGCAACGGTACGGGTCTGGCCGGGTTGCGCAGCTTGCTCAAGGCGCGGATTGCCGATGGTCAACAGCGCCAGTGGTTGCTGTTTGGCGAGCGTAATCGCGAACATGATTTCCTCTGCCGCGCGGAGCTGGAAGAGTGGTTGATCAATGGTGATCTGGAGCGGCTGGATCTGGCGTTTTCGCGGGATCAGGTGGAGAAGGTTTATGTGCAGGATCGTTTGCGTGAATCGGCTGATGAGCTGAAGAGATGGCTGGCGGAGGGGGCGGTTATTTATATCTGTGGCAGCTTGCAGGGGATGGCTTCGGGGGTTGATCAGGTGCTTAACGACATTCTCGGGGCAGCCGAAGTGGAGCGGTTGATTGAGCAGGGTCGATATCGGCGTGATGTCTATTAAAAGCCCCTCACCCTAGCCCTCTCCCAGAGGGAGAGGGGACTGATTGGGGGAGATTCACGCAATACGCCGACCTGAACGTGCTTCACCGAATCGGGAATCGAGAAAGGCTTTATATCCAATCTCATAATCGACACGGTCTTTCAGGTCGACGTACCTCTCCAGACACCTCCGTCGGCCCCCTCTCCCTCCGGGAGAGGGCTGGGCGGGCGGCGTTCCGATGAGGGTAGTTTTTGATCTTTAGACAGGCTGCAATTTTTTCTCAAAAACCGCCACCCCATTCAAATCCCGCAACACCACACTCATCTCCCCACTCCCCCCTTCAATATTCACCTCGCCAAAAAACTGAAACCCGGCAAACGGCGAAGTGTTCTGCGCCGGTGGCGCCTTCTCGAATACCACTTCCGGCCCAAAGGTCTTGTCCAGCGGATTAGGCCCAAAGCTCCCGGCATTCAACGGCCCGGCGACAAACTCCCAGAACGGCTCGAAATCCTGAAACGCCGCGCGATCCGGGTGATAGTGATGGGCCGCGCAGTAATGCACATCTGCCGTGAGGAAGACAAAATTGCGCACCTGCTGCGCACGCAGATAGCCGAGCAACTCGGCGATTTCCACCTCGCGCCCCTGCGCCGGTCCCGGATCACCGTTAGCCACCGCTTCCCAACGCGCGACACCCGGGCTGACCTCGCCATCCGGCACGCCAAGGCCGATCGGCATGTCGGCGGCGATGACCTTCCACTGGGCTTTGGATTTCTTCAAACCGCGCTTGAGCCAGTTCAGTTGCTCACGCCCCAGGAACGGTTTCGCCGCGCCGAGGTTGTCGTCATTGGCGCCGCGATAACTGCGCATGTCGAGCACGAACACATCGAGCATCGGGCCGTAACTGATCTTGCGATAAATCCGCCCGCCGCCGTCGGCAGCCTGCAAACGCATCGGCGAGTATTCCAGCCACGCCTTGCGTGCGCGCCCGACCAGGGTGTGGATATCTTTCTCCTGATAGCGCTCGTCGAGCTGCTTGCCCGGCGACCAGTTGTTGACCACTTCATGATCGTCCCACTGCCAGATCTGCGGCACTTCGGCGTTGAAGCGACGGATGTTTTCGTCCATCAGGTTGTAGCGGTAGTTGCCGCGATAATCGTCGAGGGTCTGTGCGACTTTGCTCTTGGCTTCGGTGGTGAGGTTGCGCCAGATGCGACCGTTTTCAGTCGTGAGCTGCGCGGGTACGGGGCCGTCGGCATAGATGGTGTCGCCGCTGTGGATAAAGAAGTCCGGCAGGCGCAGACGCATGGCTTCGTAGATGCGCATGCCGCCGATGTCCGGGTTGATGCCGAAGCCCTGGCCGACTGTGTCACCGCTCCAGACGAAACGAATATTGCGCCGCGCCGTCGGAGCGCTGCGCAGGTGACCCAACCATGGTTCGCTGGCGACGTCGGTGCGGGCGTCCTTGAAATACACGCGATAGAAAATCGCCTGATCGGCGGGCAGCCCGGTGAGCTCGACCCGAGCGGTGAAATCTGTGCGCGCATCGGCGAGCGCCGAGACCACTCGGCGGGGATGGCGAAACTGGCTGCGAGTGTCCCACTCGACCACCATATGCGCCGGGCGATCGCTGCGGCTCCAGATCATCGCGCGGTCGCCTTGCAGGTCGCCGGACTGCACGCCGTCGGTCAACTGCGGGCGATCCTTGACCGAGGCAATCACCGCCGGCGCCAGGCTTGGCATCAGCAGACCGGCACCAACGACTTGCATGACACGCCGGCGACCGGGGTTGAAATCGCTCATGGTGTTCTCCCTGAAAAAAGGAAAACTTAAGCACGCGATCATGAAACACACATGACACCAGACACACCGCAGAACCAATTGTAGGAGTGAGCCTGCTCGCGATAGCGGTGTATCAGCCGACACTCATGTCACTGACAGACCGATATCGCGAGCAGGCTCACTTCCTACAGGGGTTTGCGGTGTCAGTCAGGCCTTGGCGGGTTCCAGCGCCAGCTCGACGGCTTCCGGGCGTTTGACCGTCGCATAGACCACAGCGGTCAGCAAACTCCCGGCGACAATCGCCAGCAAATACAACAACGCATGATTGATCGCATTCGGAATCGCCAGCACAAACAAGCCACCGTGCGGCGCCATCAATTTGCAGCCGAAGTACATCGACAACGCACCGGTCAATGCACCGCCGGCGATGCTCGCCGGGATCACCCGCAACGGGTCTTTCGCGGCAAACGGAATCGCCCCTTCGGAGATAAAGCACAGCCCCAGCACCAGCGCTGCTTTACCGGCTTCGCGCTCAGTCTGGGCGAACTTGCGCCGCGCAATAAACGTGGCGATACCAAGCCCGATTGGCGGCACCATGCCCGCGGCCATGGTCGCGGCCATCGGCGCATAACTCTGCGACGCCAGCAGCCCCACCGAGAACGCATAGGCGGCTTTGTTGATCGGCCCGCCGAGGTCGACGCACATCATGCCGCCGAGCAGCACGCCAAGCAGAATCGCGTTGGTGGTGCCCATGCTGTCGAGGAAATGCGTGAGCGCCCCGAGCATGCCGGCGACCGGTTTGCCCACCACGTAAATCATCACCAGACCGGTGAACAGACTGGCGAACAACGGGATGATCAGAATCGGTTTCAGTGCTTCGAGACTTTGCGGCAAGGCGACATATCGACTGATCGCCTTGGCCGCATAACCGGCGATGAAACCGGCGACGATGCCACCGATAAAACCAGCACCCAACGTACTCGCGAGCAAGCCGCCAATCATCCCCGGCGCCAGGCCCGGACGGTCGGCGATCGAGTAAGCGATGTAACCGGCCAGCAGCGGCACCATCAATTTGAACGCGGTCTCGCCACCGATCTGCATCAACGCAGCGGCCAGCGTGCCTTCTTCCTTGAACGCGGTGATGCCGAACACAAACGACAGCGCGATCATCAAACCGCCGGCCACCACCATCGGCAGCATGAACGACACGCCGGTCAGCAGGTGTTTGTAGATGCCGGTCTTCTCTTGCTTCGCCGGAGCTTTGCCGTCAGCCGCAGCGCTTTCCACCGCACCTTCGGCCAAGGCTTTTTTCAGTGTGGCTTCGGACTGCTTCAAGGCGATCCCAGTGCCGCAACGATAGATTTTCTTGCCGGCGAAACGCTCGGTGGCGACTTCGATGTCCGCTGCCAGCAACACCACGTCTGCGTCGGCAATTGCCGCTGCACTCAACGGGGTTTTCGCGCCCACCGAGCCTTGGGTTTCGACCTGCAGTTCGTAACCCAGACGCTTGGCGGTTTGCTGTAGGGCTTCGGCCGCCATGAAGGTGTGGGCGACACCGGTCGGGCACGCAGTGATAGCGACGAGACGTGGCGCGCGCGGCGCATCAGCAACCGGTTCAGCAGCGCCGGCGACGTAAACTTCAGCCTCTTCAGCTCCACGACGCAGCACCGCTTCGACATCCTGCAGCGCTTGTGCCGGGGCAATCTGGAAAACCCGTTTACCGACAAAACGCGTCATGTCGACCGCGCCTGTGGCGACCAGCAAAACCCACTCGGCCGCTGCAATGGTCGCCGCCGACAATTCGCGTTCGGGGTGCGCCGCATCGACCACTTCAACGCTGGTGCTCCAGCCCTGACGCTGCGCCGCCGCATCGAGCAAACGCGCGCACAGCACACTGGTGACCATGCCGTTCGGGCAAGCCGTAACAATGGCTAATTTCATGACAAACCCTCTTATTGTTCTGTCAGGGGGCGCACGCGCACGCCCTGTTCGAGCTGCGCCAGTTGCGCAGCGTCGTTGATGCCAAAACCGATCTGGGTCACCGCCATCGCCGCAATCGCGGTGGCGGTGCGCAGGGTTTGTTCAGGCGTGTCGGCGCTGAGCAAACCGTGAAGCATGCCGGCCAACAGCGAATCACCAGCACCGACCGTGCTGGCGACGCTGACCTTCGGCGGCGTGGCGTGCAGTGCCGAACCGACGCTGAACCAATTCACACCGTCAGCACCGTGGGAAATCACCACGTGCTCGATGCCTTGGGCATGCAAACGCGCCGCCGCTTGCGCTTCCGCTGCGTGTGAAACCACGTCACAACCGAGTGCATCGGCGAGCTCTTCAGTGTTCGGTTTGATCAGCCATGGACTGGCTTTCAACGCTTCGCGCAACGCTTCGCCGCTGGAGTCGAGGGCGACTTTCAGACCGAGCTGGTTGAGCCGTTCGATCAGCTCACGCAACCACTGCGCCGTGACGCCACGCGGCAAACTGCCGGCGACCACCACCGCATCGTGACCCGGTGCGATCTGCACCAGACGCTCCAGCAACGCCTGCTGCGCGGCGGCATCGACCACCGGTCCCGGGCCGTTGATGTCGGTGATGCGCCCACTCTGCTCCGCCACTTTGATATTGCTGCGCGTCTCGCCCGGCACACGGATAAACGCGTCGACAAATCCGCGTTTGGCGAACAGGGTTTCGAACGCTTGCAGATTGTCTTCGCCGAGAAACCCACTGACCGTCAGTTGATGGCCTAGATCGGCCAGCACTTGCGCGACGTTCACGCCTTTACCAGCGGCGTGGGTGTGCATCTCGTCGCTGCGATTGACCTGACCGGCCTCCAGCCGTGGCAGTTCGACGGTGAGGTCGAGTGCCGGGTTGAGGGTCAGGGTAAGAATCTTGGCCATTACAGGGCCTCCACTAATGCGCGCACTTCGTTCGCGCTGCCCACGGCCAGGGCATGTTGAGCAAGGGTTTGCGCCTGGGTCAGGCTGAGTTCGCGGATGCGCGCTTTCACTTCAGCAATGCTGCGCCCGGAGACACTGAGTTCATCGACACCGAGGCCGACCAGCACCGGCACCGCCAGCGGGTCCGCCGCCAGTTCGCCACAGACGCCGACCCATTTGCCATGGGCATGGGCCGCGCGCACGGTGATGTCGATCAGTTGCAACACCGCCGGGTGCAAGCCGTCGGCCTGCGCCGACAGCGTCGGGTGACCACGGTCGATGGCTAGTGTGTACTGGGTCAGGTCGTTAGTGCCGACGCTGAAGAAGTCGACTTCCTTGGCCAGCACCGGCGCCAGCAACGCGGCGGACGGCACTTCGATCATGATCCCCAGTTGCAGATCGGCAACCGGGATTTCCAGGCGCAGACGCTCGGTCATGTCGCGGGCCTGACGCCATTCTTCGACGCTGCCGACCATCGGGAACATGATCCGCAACGGACGGTTATCCGCCGAACGCAGCAAGGCGCGCAATTGCGCTTCCATGATCTGTGGGCGCTGCAAGGTCAGGCGAATGCCGCGCACGCCGAGGAACGGGTTTTCTTCCTTGGCAATCGGCCAATACGGCAGCGGTTTGTCGCCACCGACATCCAGCGTGCGAACCACCAACGGGCGACCGGCGAGGCCATCGAGGACGCGGCGGTATTCGGCTTCTTGCGTGGCTTCGTCCGGTGCTTGCGGATGGGCCATGAAAATCAGTTCGGTACGCAGCAGACCGATGCCTTCGGCGCCCTGCTCCACCGCGCTGATCACGCCAGCGCTTTCGCCGATGTTGGCAAAGACTTCGACCGCGTGACCGTCGGTGGTGTGTGCCGGTTGATGACGTTGTTCGGCGGCAATCTTCAGCCGTTGTTCGCGGGTATCGCGTTCTTCGGTGGCGCGTTGCAGAGTCGCGGCATCGGCGTCGACGTGCAGACGACCGCGTTGGCCGTCGAGCAGCAATGGCGTGCCCGGTTGCAGCAGCAACACTGCCGCGCCAGCGCCAACCAGCGCCGGAATCCCGAGCGCTCGCGCAACGATTGCACTGTGCGCGGTGGCGCCGCCGCGTGCGGTGAGAATCCCCGCGACACGCGCCGGGTCCAGCCGCGCGACGTCGGACGGGCCGACTTCGTCCATCACCAGAATGTACGGTTGTTCAGGCTCGCTCGCGGTCTGCACGCCACACAGTTGCGCCAGCACGCGGCGACCGATGTCACGCAGATCCGCCGCACGCTCGGCGAGCAAAGCGTCCTGCAACGATTCCTGCTGTTTGGCCGCCGCTTCGATCACCGCCATCCATGCCGCTTCGGCGCTTTCACCTTGCTTGAGGCGGGTGTCGACTTCGTCGGTGAGGTCCGGGTCGTCGAGCATTTCCTGATGGGTGATGAAGATCTCGCGGATGGCTTTGGCTTTGCTGCGCTCGATCAGGCCCTGAATATCGCTGCGCACATCGCTGAGCGCTTGCTTGAGACGTTCGCGTTCGATGGCAGCGGACTCGCCCCGCAGCGGATAATCGATGGTTTGCTGCACTTGGATGTGTGCCGGGCCGATAGCGATGCCGGGTGCCGCCGGGATTGCTTGCAACTGGCTGCCGGAGGCCGGGGCGAGCAGCACTTCGGCGATGTCGGCGATGACTTCGCGTTGCTGGCTCACTGCTGGCAGCGGCTCGACTTCTTCGCCGAGACCCTCTTCGATAGCGGCCAAGAGTGCCGGCAAAGCGTCGGCGGCAATGCTCGGCTCGGCGATCAACTCCAGCACCTGACCACGACGGGCGCCAAGGCTGAGCAGTTTGCTCAGACTCTTCACCGACACGGCGCTGTCCTGACCGTCGACGATGCGCACGCGAATCTCGCCATCAAAACTCTTCGCCAGTTGCGCGAGGATCTTCGCCGGGCGCGCGTGCAGACCGTGGGCGTTGGCCAGGGCAATACGCGCGCTCGGCCAGTCGGCGGGCAATTCACCGCCGAGCACTTCGAGAACTTTGCGACTGCTGGTAGCGCGGCCCAATTCATGGCCGCGACCTTCGATCAGCAACGCACACAGGCGTTCAAGCAACGCTTGATGTGCCTCGCCGAGGCTGGCCAGGCAGAACAGACCGCTAAGCGGCTGACCGAGGTAGCGCATCGGTTTGTCCGGCGTAACAAACGCCAGGCCCGGACGCTTCACCGTTTGCTCGCTGTGCAGCCACCACAAACCATCGCCCAGCGGCAGCGCTTCGACCTGCTGCAACACGCCGGCAAAACCGTTGCTCACACAATCGGCCTGACGCAGCAGACGCGCGCCACGCCAGACCAGTTCTTCGAAATCGTCGGCCGAGACACCGAGGCCAATCATCTGCGCATCGAGCGCCAGTTCCTGCGGCGCGCCTTGCAGCAATTTCAGCAGCGCCTCAGGTGAACTGGCGCGACGCAGGGCCTGGCCCAGATCAGTCTCGCCGAGGGCACGGGTCAGCAGTTGCAGCAGGCGCAGGTGTTCGTCGGATTTGGCGGCAATGCCAATCGCCAGATAAACGATCTGGCCATCGCCCCAATCCACGCCTTCCGGGAACTGCATCAGGCGCACGCCAGTAGCGAACACCTGATCGCGGGTTTCCGGGGTCCCGTGGGGAATGGCAATACCTTGACCGAGAAAGGTCGAGCCCTGGGCTTCCCGTGCCTGCAATCCAGCGAGGTAACCGTCGGCAACCAGACCATCGGCCACCAGGTGATTGGCGAGCAGTTGCAGGGCAGCGGGTTTATCCACAGCCGATTGGCCCATGGATATCTGCTCTATAGTGAGCTCGAGCATGCGATCTCCTTTTTGGCGCTTTATGAGTGCCAGGTATTGTTTTGGATGGTTTGCAGCTTAGGCGCTTTACCGCTTTGCTTTTCAGCGGCAGTTTTGGCGGTTTCACGGCAGAACCGGCCAAAGACGTCTAAAACGTAGAAAATACGCCTGCTGAAACGTTTAATCTAGATTGATCGGCACGTTACTCGATAATGTCCCATCCTTGAAGTCCAACTTGTCGGATGCGCTGCGACAATAGTCGCCTGCCCTAATCGGGTAGGATTGGCGAAAATGTCGCGGCAAGCTCGAAAAAACAAGGAAATCCCGGGTTGAAACTCAGTGATATCGCGCGGTTGGCCGGAGTGTCCGTGACCACCGCCAGCTACGTCATCAACGGCAAGGCCGAACAGCAACGCATCAGCAACGCCACCGTCGAGCGGGTGCGGGCGGTGGTCGATCTGCACGGCTTCACGCCAAACCCTCAAGCGGCCGGGCTGCGCAGTCGGCATACGCGCACGCTGGGCTTTATTCTGCCGGATCTGGAAAACCCCAGTTACGCGCGGATCGCCAAGCTGCTCGAACAAGGTGCGCGAGCGCGCGGCTATCAATTGCTGATCGCCAGCTCCGACGATGCGCCAGACAGCGAGCGGCAGTTGCTGCAACTGTTCCGCGCGCGTCGTTGTGATGCGTTGATCGTCGCCAGTTGCCTGCCCGCCGGCGATGATAGCTATCGGCAGTTGCAGGCCAAAGGGCTGCCGATCATCGCCATCGACCGGGTCATGGAGCCGGAACATTTCTGCTCGGTGATCAGTGACGACCGCGAGGCCAGCCTGCACCTGACCCAGAGCCTGCTTGATCCGCAACCGAAGCAGATCGTACTGCTCGGTGCGCGTCCGGAACTGAGCATCAGCCAGGAACGTGCCGCCGGTTTCAAAGAGGCGTTGGTCGACTTCAAAGGCGAAGTGCTGGTCGAACACGCCGAATCTTTCAGCCGTGAGTGCGGCAAGCAACTGATGGAAGAACTCCTGCAACGTCTGGGGCATTTGCCCGACGCGTTGGTAACCACTTCCTACGTGCTGTTGCAGGGTGTATTCGATGCGCTGCATGACTTCCCGCTGAAATCGCGGCCATTGCGCCTGGGCACCTTCGGCGATACGCAGTTGCTGGATTTCCTGCCGCTGCCGGTCAACGCCATGGCCCAGCAACACCAGTTGATCGCCGACAAGGCGCTGGAACTGGCGCTGGCCGCTGTCGAGCAGTCGGAGTACAAGCCTGGCGTGCAGGCCATTGCGCGGACCTTCAAGCAGCGTATTCACCGGGACTGAGCCGTGGAGCTGATCGACAGCCACACCCACCTCGACTTCCCCGACTTCGACGCCGACCGCTCGGCGTTGCTCGCCGAAAGCCGCGCGCTCGGGGTGCGGCGGATGGTGGTGTTGGGTGTCCATGAGGGTAATTGGCAACGGGTGTGGGATCTGGTGCAGAGCGATGCGGATTTATACGCGGCATTCGGTCTGCACCCGGTGTATCTCGATCAGCATCGCCCCGAAGATTTGTCGGCACTCGGAGATTGGCTGACGCGATTGCGCGGTCATCGGCAGTTGTGTGCGGTGGGCGAGATCGGTCTGGATTACTTCATCGAAACCCTCGACCGCGAGCGGCAACAGGCGCTGTTCGCGGCGCAGCTACAACTGGCCGCGGATTTCGAATTACCGGCATTAATCCACGTTCGCCGTAGTCATGCGGCAGTGATCTCAACGCTCAAACGCTTCAAGCTCAAACGCGCGGGAATCATCCACGCCTTTGCCGGCAGCCGTGAAGAAGCGCGGGAGTACATCAAACTGGGTTTCAAACTGGGTCTGGGCGGCGCGCCGACCTGGCCACAGGCGTTGCGCATGCATCGAGTGATTGCGCAATTGCCGCTGGAGTCGATCGTGCTGGAAACCGATTCGCCGGACATGGCGCCCGCGATGTTTCCCGGTCAGCGCAACAGCCCGGCGCATTTGCCGGCGATTTGTGAGGTGCTGGCCGAGTTGATGAGCATCACAACCCAGCAATTGGCCAGACAAACTACCGCTAATATCGAGGAATTATTTGATTGGCATTAGACCATATCGGGTTCAGCTCTTGTAAACGCGAATAGCCTTGAATGCCCCAACCACTAACCTTAAAAGGCCCGCGACTCTAACAAAAACTTTATAAAAATAAAAAACAAATCGAACGACTGCTTCGACACCACAAACCCAACAACAGCCGCTCGTATACCTGACTGCTTCCTTACATGTCGAGCAAGACAACCAGACTTCGACTTACCCCTCACACAGTATATTGCTGTCAAGGGTACGTATAATAAATGGAGTTTTCTCCACTCACATCTGCGAAGGGAAGGTCAAAAACGAATCTGACATAAACGCGGGCTCGTCTATTTGCCCCTATATAACCTCCGACGCGCCAAGGATTCCATTGATTGTCTTGGCGCATGCTGTCTGGAGAGTCGATTCCCCACCACTGGTTTGAATCAAAACTGAAATGGATGTTCGCCTTATGCCGGCTAAAACCGTCTGGATCATTAATGGTGTAGTGGGACGCATAGCAATAAAACATTCCGCCGTCATTACCCCACCAGTAAGTATATTTAATTTGCCCACGATAGACTCTATTATCCGCAATCAAAATCCCCTCGTAGGTTTTTGCACCTTTGGATAACTTATCAATCTCCTCGCTCGTGAGAATATTTTTCTCAGTGACGTTCTCGATGTTTTTTGTAGAGCCGGGAGTAGCATCTTTATCTTTCATGATCGCTCCATGGATCGGGATCAACAATAGTCGAAATATAAGTGCAGCCTTTGTTAGGCCAACATTAGTAAATCTGACTATTTCATCATGCTCTACTGTCAAACCTGACAGTCCCGACAAACGGCTATCGCTGATCTTGCGGTGTTTTTTTACACCTGATCACATAGCGTTCAACTGTTCCCGTTGCCAATTATTTCCTGCCGATAACATTCACTCAGCCCACCGATAGCGTTGAGGTGGCCGCAGGCGTTACGCATGCATCGAGTGATTGCTCTTTTGATCCTGGCTTGAAGAAAAGATCAACAGATCGCAGCCTCTTTTCACTCGACAGCGCCTACAAATCAGTCGGCGTGCGCCTTGGCGGCCTCCAGAACCAGCGTCAGATGCTGACGCTGGCGCGCGTAACGGACGACCACGAAGTACACGAAGATCGTGATCAGTGATGCGTTCAGTTGCTCGGTGACGCTAAGCAATCCCACCCATTCCATCACCAACGCCACCAGCAGCGCGGTGCAGACTGTTACTGAAGCGCTGAAACGCAGTAGCGCCAGTGAATCGAGGGACTTGAAGCGCTTGATCTGTTGCGGGCAACGCAGCTCCAGCGCTTGCTGGCAATGCTCGCAGCTGAACGGTTCATTGATCGAGATGGCATTGAGTTGCCACGGTTTGAGCAGCAGCGTGGTCTGGCAATGAGCACAACGGCCTTGGACTCCCAGAGTTGCGGCAGACATGAGCGGCCTCCTCTACCGAACGATTGGGTATGGATACTGGCTCATTGCAGGGGAAATGCCAGAGTCTGCAGAGAAACAGGATTGGGCTTACGGGCCGAAGTGAAAAAGTACTACAAAAGGTTCTGATATAACCCAGAACCCGGTGGGAGCGAGCCTGCTCGCGAAGGCGATGTGTCAGGTGACAGAGATGTCACTGACAGATTGCATTCGCGAGCAGGCTCGCTCCCACAGGTTTCGTGCGTGCCTCAGACGCGGAAGGCGCTGATCAGCTGTTTGAGTTCTACCACCTGGGCCGACAACGCCCGGCTGGCATCTTCGGTCTGGTGCGCACCTTGCGCCGTACGTTCGCCGGCGCGGTTGATCTCGACGATGTTCTGGTCGATGTCGTGGGCCACCGCCGTTTGCTGTTCAACCGCAGCGGCGATCTGCTGGTTCTGATCGACGATCATGCCCACCGCACCGAGGATGTTTTCCAGCGCCTGCTGGACCTTCTCCGACTGCCCGACCGTGCCATTGGCCATCTGATGGCTGACGCCCATGGCTTTCACCGCCGCGCCGACACCGCCGTGCAGTTTGGCGATCATCTGTTCGATTTCTTCGGTCGATTGCTGGGTGCGTTTGGCCAGGGTGCGCACTTCGTCGGCAACCACAGCAAAACCGCGTCCCTGCTCGCCAGCACGGGCTGCTTCGATCGCGGCGTTGAGCGCGAGCAAGTTGGTTTGTTCGGCGATGCTCTTGATCACTTCCAGTACGCGACTGATCGCCTGGCTGTCACTGGCCAACTGGTTGATCACCAACACCGACTGATCGATTTCGCTGGCCAGCGCGGCAATGCTGCCCTGTTGCGATTCGACCAGGCCACGACCACTGATGGTCTCGTCATTCACGCTGTGGGCACTGCTCACCGCTGCGGCGGCACTGCGCGCCACTTCCAGTGAGGTTGCCGACATCTGATTCATCGCCGTCGCCACTTGCTCAATCTGCGTGCGCTGTCCGGCGACCGCCTGGTTGCTTTGCGCCGAGACGTTTTCAACCTGCCCGGCCTGGCGCTCCACCTCGGCGACGGTCTGCCCCACGCGCTCGATCAAGTCATGAATCTTGCGCACCGTGCCATTGAACACTTCGCCCAACTCACCCAATTCATCGCGACTGTTGGCCTTGAAGTTGACCGTCATGTCGCCGGCCGCGACCTTGTCCATCATCGCGCCCAAGCGTTTCAGCGTGGTGCGGGTCGAGGCGTAGAAACCACCGTAAAGGTAGAAAATCAGCACAAACACCACCGACAGCGCCACCGCCTGCAAGACCATGTGCGTGCGGTTTTGCGCCAGACGTTGCTGCAATTGAGTGTCGAGGAATTTCAACGTGGCTTCGTTGAGCTGGTAAGTCCGGTCGATCAGCCCGGTGACCTGATCGTAAAACGCCTGCCACGGTGCATCGAGCGTGTCAGCCATCACCACTTGTTCTTCGAACAGTTCGCTGGCCTGTTTCAGCGAGCCCTTGCTGCTCTCGGCCGCCGCGCTGAGGTTTTCCCGCGCGGCTTTGCTGGAGCCGAGGGCGTCCTGCAGCTTCAGGCCGTATTCGGCCTGGAGTTTTTCGATCTGCACCATCAGCTCATCAAAACGCGTGCTCGACGAACTGTTAAGAAAACCCTGGCCCAATGAATACGAACCCATGGCCCGGCCTTCGCCGAGGGTTTGCGTGACGGTCGGCGTGATCAGGGTGACCAGTTCGCTGAGCTGACGGATATCGCTCTGATTATCGCGGCTGAGTCCGGCCTGACTGCTGATGATCTGGCTGAAAATCTGCGCACTGGCCAACAATTTGCCGATCAGCGCGCTTTTGCTTTGCAGCGAGTTTTCCGTTTGCTGGGCCTTGAACGCGGCGATCATTTCATCGCGTTTGCCGTCGAACACCTGAATCTGTTCGGGATCGTCGGTCATCGCCGTCAGCCCTTGCAAGCGCGTCAAAACCGCTTGCTCGAGGGTGGTGATCTGCGCATCGACATTGCCGGCCTTGCCGGACTGGCCGAGGGTGACGTTGATCTGCACCAGATTGTTGAGGGTTTCCAGATCCCGGCGCAGGGCCAGGCTGCTGCCCAGCAGATCGAGGCTTTGCAGTTCGACCCGAGTGCCCTGGAATTCGCGATAGGAATCGCGCACCAGATAGAAATTGGTCACCAGCATCGGCACCAGGAACAGCACGCTGATCAGGCTGAACTTCATGCCGAAGCTCAGACGGTTCATCAGCGAGACGGCGGGATAGAGCAAGCTCTTCACTGGAAGTCTCCCTTGGTTTTTCTTGTTTTTATTGGCAGGCGCGGGGCGAGAGCAGATAGCCACTATCGGGCGCCATCTCTGTATAGCTCAAATCGAAGGGAGGTTTTGTAACTTAAGGTTAACGACATCGCACCCCGCGACACACAGACCTCCTCGTAGGAGCTACCGCAGGCTGCGATCTTTTGATCTTTCTTTAAATCAGTGAACCAGAACCGTCCACAAGGCAAACCCGGCATACCACAGCACCGCCGCGCGCAGCAGCAGTTCCCACAGGCAATCGAGGGTGTTGATGCCGTCCGGCCCGACCACGGGAGGTGGAATCTCCCCCGCCGCCAGACCGACCCGGTTGATCAGTTGCGCCGCGCTGATGTTCCAGTTGAGCAATTCATGCAGCATCACCCGACTGACCGCGACAAAGTTGCCGACCAGCGCCAGACTCGCGGCCAGCAAGCGTACCGGCAGCCAGTCAAAGGCATGCCGCAGTTGCGCGGCACGCTCGACCAATGCCGGGTTCTGCCCGTGTTCCTGCGCCAGCGCCAACAGGCGATACGCCAATGCCGCCACCGGGCCGAGCACGAAATACCAGAAGATCACCGCAAAAAAGCTCTGATAAGCCTGCCACAGCAGATGCCCCTGCACGCTTTCAAGCAACTGCTCGCCGCTGTCGGCGCAAATGTTCAGATCGCGTTTGGCCACATGTGCCGCCGCTTGCAGATCCTCGCGACGCCAGGCATCGCGAAACGGCCCAAGGCCGCCAAGCAAGTCGCCGCGCCCCAGGCTGTAAATCACCACCAGCAAATGCACCGGCAACGCCAGCAAGCCGTAGGCCACCGGTTCCAGCACCACTAGCAACAGCGCCAGCAACGCCACCGGAAACAGCACCAGAATCGTCAGCACCAGCCAGGGCTGTTTGGCCAGCCGCGCGCTGGTTTCGAGTTTGTTCAGTTCGCGGATCCATCCGCCATCGCGTTGAACCCGATGGCGCAGGGCCGAAAACTTCTCGATCCACAACGCCAGCAGTAACACCAGAAAACTCATTGTCCTTCCTCTTGTGCCAGGGCTGCGCGATAACGCGCCCAGTCGAATGCCGGGCCAGGATCGGTCTTACGCCCGGGTGCTATATCGCTGTGCCCACAAATGCGGGCGCCGGTGATGGCCGGAAATGCGCTTTGCAATTGGCGGGTCAACGCCGTCAACGCCTGATACTGCGCGTCGGTGAACGGTAGATCATCAGTGCCTTCGAGCTCGATGCCCACGGAAAAATCGTTACAGGTTTCCCGTCCTTCGAAGACCGACACGCCGGCATGCCACGCCCGCTCAAGACAGGAGACAAACTGGGTGACCTTGCCGTCACGTTCAATCAGAAAATGCGCCGAGACGCGCAGGTCAGCGATCCCTGCAAAGTAGGGGTGTTCGGTGACATCCAGACGATTCTGGAAAAACTCCTGCACCTTGCCCGTGGCAAACTGCGCCGGCGGCAGGCTGATGTTGTGAATGACCAACAGGGAAATTTCGCCCGCCGGGCGTTCATTGAAGTTGGGCGATGGGCAGACCTGCACCCCGTGACACCACCCGCTAGCGGGATCCAACTGCATACCGATTCCTTCAACGCCGACTGTGTAGGCGCCCAGTATGCCGCGATCAGCCCCCGGCGTGCGATCACTTGCCGCGATTGAGTCGCCGCAGATTGCCCAGCACCGACTCCAGCGCGCGGTCGAACAGCAAGGTGTCATCCAGCGCACGTACCGCGCCGCGCTCGAATTCCACGGCCAGCGCGCTGCGGCTGCGCTCCAGCACCTTCATGCCGGTGCGATCGACAAATACATACTTGCCGGTGGCTTCGATGATGGCCGCCAGTTTGCAGCGCAGACTGTGTTCATCGTCTTCCTGAAACGCCACCCAACTGCCCAGGCGCAGTTGCTCGACCTGGCGCAGACCGGCGGCATCGTGGGGCAAGCGTACCGACGTCAATGCCATGCTGCTGTCGTCGGCGGTTTGCAGCACGATCTGCTGCGACACCTCGATCATGGGCGCGGCCTGATCAGCCGCAACGGAACGCTCCAGCACCTGCACATGCAGGGCTTCCAGTTCACTGAAAAACTCGCTGGTGGCAAAGGGGTCAAACGCCGAACTGCTCAGACCATCACGCAGCGACTTGAGCAACCCCGGCACCAGTGCCAGCAAGCGCAAGCTGGATTCAGCGTCTTCATGACGCTGCACACTCCAGATCAATTGCGCCATGGTCTGCACATCGGCCTGCCATTCGGCTGACTGATCACCATGCTTGAGGCACGTCAACAGCAATACTTTGCTCCAGGCGTCCTGTACGAAGGTGACCACGGACGGTGGAAGTACTTTACCCAGCAGCGCTTGATTCAACGCCCGCTCGACCCGGCGCCGCGCCAGCTCGGTTTTCGCTCGCCCCTCTTCGGCGTCACGCAGGCGCTGTTCAAGCAACTCGCTGCGGCGGCGCTCATCGCTGGTGAAGGCGAGAAAATCAGCCAGTAACTCGGAGAAAATCGCCGGATCATCGACAAAATCGGTCAGCAGACGCTGCACCACTTGTTCGATACGCAGGTACAAGCTGTCGCGCGCCTCACCGTCGCAGCCGCCCCAGCCCATGGCCGCCTCGGCGATTTCGTTGAGCAGGCGCCGCGCCGGATGACTGCTGCGGCTGAAGAAACTCTTGTCGAGCACCGCGACCTTGAGCATCGGGATCTGCAACCGGGCGATCAGCGCCTTAAGCGAATCCGGCACATTGCGGTCTTCAAGAATGCAGTCGAAGACCATGGCAATCAGATTGATCACGTCTTCGTCCGCATCGCCCACGATCCGCGATTTGCCACTTCTGACGCTGACCCGGGTCAGCAGTTGTTCGAGCTGATTGCGCAGATCGAAGTCATCCTGAGCCGCCAGCGTCGGCACGTACTGTTGCAAGTGCGAGAGCAGGCGCAGCAGGTCGCGAGTGGAAATCGGCTGCGCCGCAACGCTGGATTCCAGCGTCGGCGCGACACTGCCACGGACGTGCGCGAGCAGTTGCTGCAGTGCGGCGAAAACCTCCTGCACGCCTTCGTCGACGGGCGGCGTGTCGTCGCTTTCATCGCTGTTCACATTGGCGATCGCACGATCAATCGCACGGCGCGCCGGGGCCGCTTTCAGCTCGGGCAACACTCCGGTGGCGAGCAGCAATTGATTGGCTTCGGCGTAAAGCTGCTCGGTGTCGGTCAAGACATAACGCTCGAAGAGTTTGAGCAGGATCAGCTTGACCTTGATCTCCACGCCCAGGTTTCGCCCGGCCAGCAGGAAAAACTCGCAAAGCATCGCCGGGCCAAGCGGGTTGTGTTGATCGTCGAGGGTGTTGCCGAGCAGCGCGTTAAGCCGCGCGGTCAGTTGATCGAGCGCGAAGCCGTCACGCTTGAGTACGCGACCGACCATGGTCTCGACCGCCACGCTGCGCTCCATGTCGTCGCTGCGGGGGGCCAACTCGTCGTATATCAAGGCATGGGGCAGCGTGTTGTGCGTGGGATCGTATTGCGTCAGACCGACGAAGGCTTCGAAGAATTGCTCAAGAAAGCCGCGCTCGATGTTTTTACGCTTGAGGCGCAGGTCGCGCATGGCTTCGAAAAAGATGTTCTGCTCAATGTCGTTGCGCGCCCGGTCGGCCATTTCAAACAGTGTGTCGTCGGCGTTATCGAACAGTTCCTGCAAACCGTGACGCAGTTGCTGGGCAGCCTTGTCGCGAACCTGAAGCAGAATCACAGGCAGGCGGGCGAGCGGCGAATGATTCGCCTGATCGGTAGCAGCCTTGTGCAAAGGCACTACTTTCCCGTCGTTGTGCATCCAAGCCTCCTGAAACGGTGATTCGTTCGGTCACTTTCAACATAAGCCTCCTGTGGGAGCGAGCTTGCTCGCGAAGGCGATCTGTCAGTGACATTGTTGGTGACTGACACTGCGCTTTCGCGAGCAAGCTCGCTCCCACAGGTCTCAACAACTTTGGCCGCTCTGCACGTCAAAGCTATGACGTCAAATGCAAGGCGAATTATCTTTCATAACTTGCACCCGGCGCCATAGCCGTCAGGGTTTCCCCTATACCGCCCCTTTCAGTGACCACGCCTGGCCGGTTTTGCTCAAAGAAAATCGACCGGATGCAGGCTGCCACGCGCGTTCTCGCCTTGGGTTGGCTCGCGCCATGCCCCTATAATCGAACCACTTTGTTTGTGGAGCCCGTTATGCCGAATCTACGTCTCGCCGATTTGACCGCCGAAATCGAAGCCAACGTGCGCCGTGCGTTGCTCGAAGACATCGGCAGCGGCGACATTACCGCGCAACTGATCCCGGCCGAACGCCTGGCCAAAGCCACCATCATCACTCGCGACGCGGCTGTCATCTGCGGCACCGCTTGGGTCGATGCAGTGTTTCGCCAGCTTGATCCGCGGGTCGCGGTGCACTGGCAAGTGATCGATGGCGAGCGGGTAAAGCCCAATCAACCGCTATTTCATCTGGAAGGCCCGGCCCGTTCGCTGCTGACCGGTGAACGCAGTGCGCTGAACTTCCTGCAACTGCTGTCCGGTGTGGCCACGCGCGCGCAGTACCTGGCCGATTTCGTCGGCACCACTCAGGTCAAGTTGCTCGACACCCGAAAAACCCTGCCAGGCCTGCGGCTGGCGCAGAAATACGCGGTGACCTGCGGTGGCTGCCACAACCATCGCATCGGTCTGTACGACGCGTTCCTGATCAAGGAAAACCACATCGCCGCCAGCGGTGGCATCCCGCAGGCCATTGCCGCCGCGCACAAGATTGCGCCGGGCAAACCGGTGGAAGTCGAAGTGGAAAGTCTGGAGGAGCTGAAAGAGGCACTGGCCGCCGGCGCCGACATCATCATGCTCGACGAACTGAGCCTGGATGACATGCGCGAAGCCGTGCGCCTGAACGGCGGCAAGGCGAAACTGGAAGCCAGCGGCGGCATCAACGAAAGCACACTGCTGCCGATCGCCGAAACCGGGGTGGACTACATCTCGATCGGCGCGATGACCAAGGATGTCAAAGCGGTGGACCTGTCGATGCGCTTGAGCCTCTGAAGGATTCACGCAATAAAAAACGCCAGCCCGGTTGAGGCTGGCGTTTTTGTTTCAGACCACCAGATTATTCATCTCGCAGTACTCGTCCCACTCGACACCCAGCACTTCGGCCGCCTCTTTGTGCAGCACAAGGCGCTGTGCCTCGAACTCCTGCGGCGTGCTCGTGTACTTGAGTGTCAGCTCCCACGGCTGCAGGCCCTGGGCTTCGGCTTCGTCTTCGAAGGCCCACTGAATCTGATCTTTCTGATCATCGGGACTGAGATCCTTGATCTCTTCCTTCAGGTCCGGTACGTCCAGAATGTACTTTTCCAGCGCTTGTTCGTGACGTTGCTCTTGAGTTAATTCGGTCATGGCGTTCTCGCTGATCGTAAGAATGGAGGATGGATCTGGATCATCAAGGATCTCTCTGACGCGGATTTGTCCGGCCTTCGGAACCATTCGGGATCATCTGAAAACTGCTGGGCGATGCTCATGCAGGCACCGAATATAGGACGTTTGCATGACGAATTACACGGCTCTTTACATCTCTCGCACAAAAAGTTGACCTGCGGAACATAAATGCGGATTTCGAGTCATAGCGATGTGCCACTTCGGCACGTCTCCGCTGTTCACAAGGAAAACCAGTGATGCGCAGCTTTTCGAAGATTCTCTCTGTTGTGCCCGCTACCGCGCTGATGGCTGTTCTGGCCCTGCCTGCAAACGCAATGGCTGTCGAGTTGAGCAGTAGCAGTTCCTCCTACGGCGACAAGGTTGCCCTGATTCACAACGATTACGGCAAAGATGTCGTCATCAGAAGCGACATCAGCGTCGACGAACTGCAAAAAATGCGCGACACGATCAGTGACCAGTCGCGGCAGATCGAAGAGCTCAAACGCAGCAACGGTTCGAACTCCAGCTCCAGCGGCAAGGAAATCGATGATCTGAAAAACAAGGTCAAAGACCAGGACCGTGAACTGGACACGCTAGGTCGTCAGGTCGAAGACCTCAAGCGCAACAGTGGCTCCAGTTCCAACTCGAACAGCAGCGAGATTTCGAATCTGAAGCAGAAAATCAACGATCAGGATCGGGCGATGGATCAGCTCAAACGTACCGTCGAGGATCTGAGCCGCAAGGTAAAGTAGAGAAAATGGTGTTGAGACAGGAACCTCAACCCAGACGGAAAACCCCAGCATCTATTGGATAAATAGCGCCAAGGGGCTTATTGATGAAGCAATGGCTCTCCACTGGAGAGCCATTGCGCAAAGAACACCGACTGTTAGAAATCAGCTCACATTCTGAAGTTGAGCTCCCTGCGTGGCGACTTCCTGTTCCTTTGGTTTCTTATTGGATCGCAGCAGACGCTGAGCTGGCTTCTCGATCATCAGGTAGCTGGCCGACGCCAAGAACAGCAACGCAGAAAAATACATAAGTGGGGTGACTTGCAAATCCTTTGAAAACGAGTAAGCGAACACCTTCAGTAAAACTTGATGAATCATGTAAATTGAAAAGCTGATTTCGCCGAGATAAACCAAAACCCGGTTACTAAGGATAGAGCCAACAACTCCACGACCAGAGGCTACCGCTCCAATCAGTATTGCAAACACCCAGGCTGAACCCATTGTATTTGCCATAAGTCTTGGAGATTCAAAGTCACCTAGATAGCTAATAGCATGTTCGGCACCGTAACAAATCCACCATGCTGCAAACAAGACAGCTACTATCTCGACTGCGCTCCAGACCAAATATGATGCCTCGTAGTTTCGGATGTATTTATCCCAAACCACCCAGAGCGACATGCCTAGAACAAACTCAACACCACGAAACAAAGGATTGGAGTAAGCCGCATAAAACATATTAATGCCGACTTCCTGACCTGTTTGCGTCTTGGAAAATGCGGTCATTGCAAAGACGAAAGCAGTTGAAATAAAAATGGCGACAAGAAGTTTGATTGCCCAGTTCTTTCTTATTCCGATTACAAGAAACGGAAACGCAAGA
Source organism: Pseudomonas sp. Irchel 3H7 (assembly GCF_900187605.1). Taxonomy (GTDB): domain Bacteria; phylum Pseudomonadota; class Gammaproteobacteria; order Pseudomonadales; family Pseudomonadaceae; genus Aquipseudomonas. The sequence goes on along the minus strand of NZ_FYEA01000015.1, from coordinate 108,636 downwards.
TAGAAAAAAACTTCGGTTGAAATGCTCCACGACACGGCATTCCAGGAAAACATGATCTTGTCAAAGGGGAATATTGACTGCATCAGCGTCAGATTCAAGGCTAGCTGAACTGACTTAGCAAATAGCCCTTCCCCGTCGAAGGTAATTGCATCTGGACGCACGAACATCACGAGGAAACACAATGCGAATATATGGACCGGCCAGAGCCTGGCAAGGCGATCACGAATAAAGCCAAAGTATCCCGATGGCTTTTTTGATGTGTAAACGTGCGTCAGAATAAATCCTGACAGAACAAAAAAGAAACTAACTCCATGCGTCAGGAAGGATGGAACCCCTGCGAACCATGGGTAAAACATAACTGAGTGCCAAACGACAATCATGAATGCGGCGAAGAATCTTAAGCTCGTTAATGGCTTTAGGTTTTCTATTGGCTTGCGGTTGGTGGACATCATCTAATTTCTCTTTTTATCCGGCTCCGAAGAACCTCGTCACTGAGTGCGCGTCCAGCACACACACTTCCATGCGAAAAGCGAGCGGATAATATCTGCTCGCCATCATTACCGGTAGGAAAATTAGAAGCAATGCGACGGAATCGTCACGCTCCCTTGCGCCATCCCGTCGGGGTCACGCCCCTCCGCTACGTTCTTCGAGGCATCGACAGATATTCGAAAGCATTTGTTTGATTCCGGTTTCGTACGGAGCCGGCGCATGAGGACTGCTTTCTGCCTGGACAGCCCTCCGCAACAGGGCCTGCGCGGCACGCAACGAAAGAGCGAAAGAAAAAGGCCGCGTTGGACGGCCTGTTTTGGGCGGGTGTGAGAGTCGCCGAACGCCGACGAACGTTGATGTGGTGCCCGAGACAGGAATCGAACCTGCGACCTTCGCGTTACGAGTGCGCTGCTCTACCGGCTGAGCTACACGGGCGGTGGGCTAAACCTAGCACCGGTCTTGAAGTCCGGCAACTTCGCAGAATGTCCCGATATTTCGCAGACAAAAAAATGCCCCGCCGTTTTCACGGCGGGGCATTTTTATTGCGCTAACGCTTTGGGCTGATTAAACGCCCGAAGCCTTGGCCGCTGCCACGTCTTTGATGGACAGCTTGATACGGCCGCGGTTGTCCACGTCCAGTACCAGCACTTCCACTTCCTGGCCTTCTTTCAGGATGTCGGTCACTTTCTCTACGCGAGCGTCGCTCAGCATCGAGATGTGCACCAGACCGTCCTTGCCCGGCAGGATGTTGACGAATGCGCCGAAGTCGACGATGCGCTCAACCTTGCCCACGTAGATCTTGCCGATCTCGGCTTCAGCGGTGATACCCAGAACGCGCTGACGCGCAGCTTCAGCGGCTTCCTTGGTTTCGCCGAAGATCTTGATCGAACCGTCGTCTTCGATGTCGATCGAAGCCTTGGTTTCTTCGCAGATCGCACGGATGGTCGCGCCACCTTTACCGATAACGTCACGGATCTTGTCGGTGTCGATTTTCATCGCGATCATGGTCGGAGCGTTGGCCGACAGTTCGGTACGCGACTGGCCGATGATCTGGTTCATCTGACCGAGGATATTCAGGCGCGCTTCCAGGGCTTGGCCCAGAGCGATCTCCATGATTTCTTCGGTGATGCCCTTGATCTTGATGTCCATCTGCAGCGCAGTAACGCCTTTGGCGGTACCGGCTACTTTGAAGTCCATGTCGCCCAGGTGGTCTTCGTCACCGAGGATGTCGGTCAGGACGGCAAATTTCTCGCCTTCTTTAACCAGACCCATGGCGATACCGGCAACCGGCGCCTTCATCGGCACACCAGCGTCCATCAGGGCCAGGGAAGCGCCGCAAACGGAAGCCATCGAGCTCGAACCGTTGGATTCGGTGATTTCCGAAACCACGCGGATGGTGTACGGGAACACGTCAGCGGCTGGCAGCATGGCCGAAACCGAACGACGGGCCAGACGGCCGTGACCGATTTCACGACGACCAGCGCCACCCATGCGACCACACTCGCCCACCGAGAACGGAGGGAAGTTGTAGTGCAGCATGAACGGGTCTTTTTTCTCGCCTTCCAGGGTGTCCAGCAGCTGTGCGTCACGGGCGGTGCCCAGAGTCGCGACTACCAGAGCCTGGGTTTCACCACGGGTGAACAGCGCCGAACCGTGAGTCTTCGGCAGAACGCCGACTTCGATGTTCAGCGGACGTACGGTTTTGGTGTCGCGACCGTCGATACGTGGCTTGCCGTTAACGATGTTTTCGCGAACGGTGCGGTATTCGATTTCGCCGAAAGCGGCTTTGACTTCGCTGGAAGAAGGCTGGCCTTCTTCACCGGACAGCTTGGCAACGACTTGATCCTTCAGCTCGCCCAGACGCGCATAACGGTCGGCCTTGACGGTGATGGTGTAAGCCTGGGAGATCGCCTCGCCGAACTCGGCACGGATAGCGCCCAGCAGTTCGGTGGCTTCTGGCGCAGGAGCCCAGGTCCAGGTTGGCTTGGCAGCTTCGGCAGCCAGTTCTTTAACCGCGTTGATCACAACCTGGAACTCGTCGTGAGCAAACAGTACCGCGCCCAGCATCTGGTCTTCGGTCAGCTCTTTGGCTTCCGATTCAACCATCAGTACGGCGTCGGAAGTACCGGCAACGACCATGTCCAGGCTCGAAGCTGCTTGCTGCTCGTAAGTCGGGTTCAGCAGGTAGCCGGTGCTTTCGTGGAAAGCTACGCGAGCGGCGCCGATCGGGCCGTCAAACGGAATGCCCGAGATGGCCAGGGCAGCCGAGGTACCGATCATCGCAGCGATGTCCGGATCGGTCTTTTTGCTGGTGGAAACGACGGTGCAGACAACCTGCACTTCGTTCATGAAGCCTTCTGGGAACAGCGGACGGATCGGACGGTCGATCAGTCGGGAAGTCAGGGTTTCTTTCTCGGAAGGACGGCCTTCACGCTTGAAGAAACCGCCAGGGATCTTACCGGCAGCGTAAGTCTTTTCCTGGTAGTGAACCGACAGAGGGAAGAAGCCCTTGCCTGGATCGGCTTGTTTTGCACCGACTACAGTCACCAATACGCTGACGTCGTCGTCAACGGTGACCAATACTGCGCCGGAGGCCTGACGGGCGATACGGCCAGTCTCGAGGGTAACGGTCGATTGACCGAACTGGAATTTTTTGATTACCGGGTTCACGGTGTCCTACCTTCTTTGTGGCTCTTGGGGGAACTGGTTTCTTGCGAATTCTTGGGCAATGTCGGGAATCGGCCCAACGCCTGTCCAGGGTAAAACGTGTATCCAGATAAAACTTGAGGCTGGGAGCCTGCAAGCCGTCGGCGGTAAACCGCAGACGTCCGACAGACAACCAACCTCATAGCGCAATCGCTGATTAGCGACGCAGACCCAGGCGACCGATCAGAGTCTGATAACGACCCAGATCCTTGCCTTTCAGGTAGTCCAGCAGCTTGCGACGCTGGTTTACCATGCGGATCAGACCACGACGGGAGTGGTGATCTTTACCGTTGGCCTTGAAGTGACCTTGCAGCTTGTTGATGTTGTGGGTCAGCAGTGCAACTTGCACTTCTGGCGAACCAGTGTCACCAACAGCTTGCTGGTAGTCAGCAACGATTTGAGCTTTTTCTTGAACGTCGAGAGCCATGAGGCAATCCTTTTATCAGGAAGCTGTTTCAAAGAAACAACTTCAACAGGCCAGGGACAAATCCCTGTATCTATAAATGAGTAGTGACCGTGCCTGTTGACAGCCACCCTCGCCAGCCTGCTTTGACACAGACCGGTTTCGGTCATTCCGACCGAATCAGTCGACGTGGCGCAATGCGCCCGTCTTCGCTCACTTCACCGATACCGATGAAGCGACCATTGTGATCCTGTACCCGCACCATGCCGAACTTCGGAGCATCCGGGGCACGCACCGGCTGGCCGTTGAGCCAGTAGAACGCGCTCGCTTCCGAGAAGTGCAGCAGCGGCCAATCCTGCAGGCCGCTGTCCGATGGCATCAGGAAGCGATCAACCGCTTCGTTGCCGCCTTCGGCATGAACCGCCTCAAGCTCTTCGAGGGTCACGGTCTGCGCCAGGGTGAAAGGCCCGGCCTGGGTACGGCGCAATTCAGCGACGTACGCACCACAACCGAGTTGCTCACCGATATCCTCCACCAGGGTGCGAATATAGGTGCCTTTGCTGCAATCCACCGCAAGTCGCGCAGTATCGCCTTCGAAGGCCAGTAATTCCAAGCGCGCAATAGTAACAGAACGCGGTTCGCGCTCCACTACTTCGCCTGCACGCGCCAACTTGTACAGCGGCTGGCCATCACGCTTGAGCGCCGAGTACATCGGCGGTATCTGACTGATTTGCCCACGAAATTTCGGCAATGCTGCCTCGATATCGGTGCGACCAACGGTCACCGGGCGCTCCTGCAAAACTTCACCTTCGGCATCCGCCGTGGTGGTGGTCTTGCCCAGCTGCGCCAGGGTTTCATAAGCCTTGTCGGAATCGAGCAGGTACTGCGAGAACTTGGTGGCCTCACCAAAGCACAACGGCAAGACACCGGTGGCCAATGGATCGAGGCTGCCGGTGTGACCGGCCTTCTCGGCATTGAGCAGCCAGCGAACCTTCTGCAACGCGGCGTTGGAAGTGAACCCCAACGGCTTGTCGAGCAAGATGATACCGCTGACGTTACGACGGATACGTTTGACCTGAGCCACCGAATTACTCCTTGGTGTCTTCAGGTTCAGCAGCGACCGGATGCTGATTGTCTTCAGCCACGGCACGCTCGATCAGGGCCGACAGGTGCGCACCACGGACAACGGATTCGTCGTAGTGGAAGTGCAATTGCGGCACGCTGCGCAGTTTCATTTCACGGGCCAGTTGCATCCGCAGGAAACCTGCGGCGGCATTCAGCACCTTGATGCTTTGCGCGATATCTTCGGCGTTATCCTGGCCCATCACGGTGATGAAGATCTTCGCGTGACCGACGTCACGGCTGACTTCTACTGCGGTAATGGTGACCAGGCCGACGCGCGGGTCTTTGACTTCGCGACGGATCAGTTGAGCCAGCTCGCGCTGCATCTGATCGCCGATACGTTGGGTACGGCTGTATTCTTTTGCCATGATTTTGTTACCTGTTACTGCCCCGCGGCGAAACCCGCAAGGTCTGAAAGCGGCAAACGCCCGGCCTGACAAAAGCCAGACCGGGCGTTGCGTTTAGAGTCCGGGTGATGCGCCACACTGTTGAGTGCGGCCGACCATCACGGCTCCTGAAGTGCGCGAGTTAGAGGCTGCGAGCAACCTGAACCTTCTCGAAGACTTCGATCTTGTCGCCGACTTTGACGTCGTTGTAGCTCTTCACGCCGATACCGCATTCCATGCCGGCACGTACTTCGGAAGCGTCATCCTTGAAGCGGCGCAGGGATTCCAGCTCGCCTTCGAAGATAACGATGTCTTCACGCAGTACACGGATCGGACGGTTACGGTGCACAACACCTTCGATCACCATGCAACCAGCGATCGCGCCAAACTTCGGCGAACGGAACACGTCACGCACTTCGGCCACACCCAGGATGTTCTCGCGAACATCGCTGCCGAGCATGCCGGTCAGGGCTTTCTTGACGTCTTCGATGATGTCGTAGATCACGTTGTAGTAACGCATGTCCAGACCTTCCTGCTCGACGATCTTCCGTGCGCCAGCATCGGCACGCACGTTGAAGCCGAACAGTACAGCGTTGGAAGCCAGTGCCAGGTTAGCGTCGGACTCGGTGATACCACCAACGCCGCCGCCCACTACGCGCACTTGTACTTCGTCGTTGCCCAGGCCATTCAAGGCACCGTTCAACGCTTCCAGCGAACCACGGACGTCGGACTTGAGGACGATGTTGAGCGTCTTCTTCTCGGCCTGACCCATGTTTTCGAAGATGTTTTCCAGCTTGCCAGCATGAGCGCGAGCCAATTTGACTTCGCGAAACTTGCCTTGACGGAACAGAGCCACTTCACGGGCTTTCTTCTCGTCGGCAACCACGCTCATCTCGTCGCCAGCGTCCGGAGTACCGTCCAGGCCGAGGATCTCGACAGGGATGGAAGGACCGGCTTCCTTGATTGGCTTGCCGTTCTCGTCGAGCATGGCACGCACACGGCCATAGTTCGAACCGACCAGGACCATGTCGCCTTGGCGCAGGGTACCGTCTTGAACCAGAACGGTTGCAACCGGGCCACGACCTTTGTCGAGACGCGATTCAACCACAACGCCACGGCCAGGAGCCGATGGAGTTGCTTTCAGTTCGAGAACTTCAGCTTGCAGCAGAACGGCTTCAAGCAGCTCGTCCACGCCAGTACCGACTTTCGCCGACACCGGTACGAACGGCGTATCACCGCCCCACTCTTCGGAAGTCACGCCGTGAACCGACAGCTCGCTACGGATGCGATCAAGATCGGCGCCCGGCTTGTCGATTTTGTTCACTGCAACAACCAGTGGAACGCCAGCCGCTACTGCGTGCTGAACAGCTTCAATGGTCTGCGGCATCACGCCGTCGTCCGCTGCAACCACCAGAATCACGATGTCGGTCGCCTTGGCACCACGAGCACGCATTGCGGTAAACGCGGCGTGACCCGGGGTGTCGAGGAAGGTGACCATGCCGCGTTCGGTTTCAACGTGGTATGCACCGATGTGCTGGGTGATACCACCGGCTTCGCCAGCAGCTACCTTGGCACGACGGATGTAGTCGAGCAGGGAAGTTTTACCGTGGTCAACGTGGCCCATTACGGTCACGACTGGCGCACGGGAGAACGACTCACCTTCAAACTTCAGGGACTCGGCCAGGGAATCTTCCAGAGCGGTGTCGCTGACCAGGGTCACTTTGTGGCCCAGTTCTTCGGCTACCAGTTGAGCAGTTTCCTGATCAAGCACTTGGTTGATGGTCGCTGGAGTACCCAGTTTGAACATGAACTTGATGATTTCAGCAGCCTTGACCGACATCTGATTGGCGAGATCGCCAACAGTGATGGTCTCGCCGATCTGCACATCACGCACGACAGGGCCGGTTGGGCTCTGGAAACCGTGGGCGTTGCGCTTCTTCAGCTTGGCCTTGCCGCGACCACCGCGACGGAAGCCATCGCTTTCTTCGTCGGTAGTGCGTGGCGCCACACGTGGAGCCGGCGCTTTTTCTTTGACCGATGCGCGATGCGGAGCGTTTTTGCGCTCGCCATCACCACCACCGCTGCGACGATTGTTGTCGTCGGCACGCGGCTTGTCAGGACGGCGCTGTTCGTTCTGCTTGTTGCGAACATCAGCAGACGGAGCTGGAGCAGCGGCAACCACCGGCGCGCTTTCGCGAACAGGTTCGGCAGCTGCAGCCGGCGCCGCAACGGCGTCGCTGGTAGCGGTCTGCGCAGCAGCAGGCTGGCGGCGCGCTTCTTCTTCGGCGCGCTGCTTGGCTTCTTCTTCAGCCTTCTGACGAGCAGCATTTTCTACTGCGCGACGCTCATCCAGTTCACGCTTGCGTTCGGCTTCGATTTCTTCCGGGCTACGCTGTACGAAAACTTTCTTTTTGCGAACTTCTACGCTGATGCTTTTGCTACCAGCCACACGCAGGGTGCTGGTGGTTTTACGCTGCAGCGTGATCTTGCGTGGTTCTTCCACTTTCGCCTTGTGGCTGCTTTTCAAGTGAGTCAGCAGGGACTGCTTCTCACTGTCAGTCACATTTTCTTCGGCGGCGGTGTGCGGCAGACCTGCCTCACGCATCTGCTGCAACAGGCGCTCTACCGGTGTTTTGACCTCATCGGCCAGTTGTTTCACCGTGACTTGCGTCATGCACTTCTCTCCTCAGGCCGCGCCTAATTACTCGAACCAGTGGGCTCGGGCGGCCATGATCAACTTGCCGGCACGATCATCGTCAATGCCGTCGATGTCGAGCAGGTCGTCAATAGACTGCTCGGCCAGGTCTTCGCGGGTAATTACGCCGCGCACCGCCAGTTCCATCGCCAAATCCTTGTCCATACCCTCAAGCGAGAGCAGGTCTTCGGCCGGATGGGCGTCTGCCAGCTTTTCCTCAGTAGCGATGGCTTTGGTCAACAAACGATCCTTGGCACGAGCGCGAAGCTCGTTGACGGTATCTTCGTCAAAGCCGTCGATGTTGAGCATTTCTTCCAACGGTACGTAGGCAATCTCTTCCAGGCTGGTGAAGCCTTCATCTACCAGCACCTGTGCCAGGTCTTCGTCGACTTCCAGCTCGTCGATGAAGTTGCGCAGGATGTCGCCGGTTTCTGCTTGCTGCTTAGCCTGGATGTCCGATTCGGTCATCACGTTCAGGGTCCAGCCAGTCAATTGGCTGGCCAGACGCACGTTCTGACCACCGCGACCGATGGCCTGAGCCAGATTGTCTGCGCCAACGGCGATGTCCATTGCATGGGCATCCTCGTCAACGATAATTGCCGCAACCTCAGCCGGGGACATGGCGTTGATCACGAACTGAGCCGGGTTGTCATCCCAGAGGACGATATCAACACGCTCACCGCCCAACTCACCCGACACTGCCTGGACGCGCGAACCGCGCATACCGATGCAAGCGCCCTGCGGGTCGATGCGTTTGTCCTTGGAGCGGACGGCGATCTTGGCGCGCGAACCCGGATCACGGGACGCTGCCATTACTTCGATCAGGCCTTCGGCAATTTCCGGCACTTCGATGCGGAACAGCTCGATCAGCATTTCCGGCGCGGTACGCGACAGGATCAGCTGCGGGCCGCGGTTCTCGGTGCGGATTTCCTTGAGCAGCGCACGCAGACGCACGCCGACACGGAAAGTTTCGCGAGAAATGATGTCTTCACGGGCCAGCAACGCTTCAGCGTTGTTACCCAGATCGACGATCACGTTGTCGCGGGTGACTTTTTTCACGGTGCCGGAGATGATTTCTCCCAGGCGCTCGCGATAAGCGTCGACCACTTGAGCGCGCTCGGCTTCGCGAACTTTCTGCACGATGACTTGCTTTGCAGTCTGCGCAGCGATGCGGCCGAACTCGATGGATTCGATCTTTTCTTCAACGACGTCGCCAACCTTGGCACCTGGATGCGTTTCAGCAACCTTGGTTGGCCAGGTTTCGATGGCCGGATCGTCGAGATCATTCTCTTCGACGACCGTCCAGCGACGGAAAGTTTCGTAAGAACCTGTGTGGCGGTTAATTTCCACACGCAGGTCAACTTCGTCTTCAAAACGCTTTTTGGTAGCAGTGGCCAGAGCCAGCTCCAGCGCTTCAAAAATTACGCTCGCCGGTACGCCCTTTTCATTGGATACCGACTCAACAACCAGCAGTACTTCTTTGCTCATCGTACGCCTCGCCTTTCGCAAGCCATTGGATCCGCGGGATCCGCGTCTCAGTCAAAACTGGGAATAATGTTGGCCTTGTCGATCATATCGATCGGCAACAGGAACTCATGGTCATCTACCTGCACCACGACATCCTGTTCTTCTACACCGCGCAGAAGGCCCTGAAAGTTGCGTCGACCTTCAAAAGGCGAGCGCAGCTTGATCTTCACTTGTTCACCGGCAAATTTTGCAAACTGCTCAAGAGTGAACAGTGGGCGCTCCATGCCAGGCGAGGAAACTTCGAGGGTGTATTCAACGGAGATAGGATCTTCAACATCCAGTACACCGCTGATCTGACGGCTGACAATGGCGCAATCGTCCACCAGCACGCCGCCCTCTTTATCGATATAAACGCGCAACATCGAGTGACGACCCTGAGCCGAAAACTCGATACCCCAGCATTCATAGCCCAGGGCCACGACCACCGGGGCCAGCAAGGCCTGCAACTCTTCTAGCTTGCTCGACACCTGAACCCCCTAGTGCATGATATGTGCATGCTTTGCAAAATAAAAAAATGGGCGAAACGCCCATCCTTGAAACGCCGTCGAACAGCGGCGTTGAAAGTGTCCAGCTAACAAAAAGCCCCTTAAAAGGGGCTCCTTAAACTGGTTGCGGGGGCCGGATTTGAACCGACGACCTTCGGGTTATGAGCCCGACGAGCTACCAGACTGCTCCACCCCGCGACAAAGCTGGGGCGGAAGTATACGACCGATCCCTTATAGGGTCAATGTAACCTTCCACCTGCAAGAAAGCCCGCAACAGCGGGCTCTCCTGACTAATTGGTACCGAGAAGGGGACTCGAACCCCTACACCCTATGGGCACAACCACCTCAAGGTTGCGTGTCTACCAATTCCACCACCTCGGCAAAACTACGTTTGAAACCTTCTTACTTCTGCTCTTGAGCTGGAGGTACGTCAGTCGCTGGAGTAGCCGACTTTTGCTCTTGAAGCACCGGGACATCATCAGAAGCCGGTTGTTGTTGCTTAGGCACTTCCAACACTGCTGGATTTGGGAGACCTGCCTGAGTCAGCTGATGAGCCTTCTCTTTAGCAAAGTAACCTAACCCCAAGCTGGTTATGAAGAAACCGGCGGCAAGTATAGCAGTAAACTTACTAAGAAAGGTAGAGGAACCTTGGCTTCCGAACACAGTATTTGAAGCACCTGCTCCGAAAGACGCGCCAGCGTCCGCACCCTTACCCTGCTGCAGCAAAACCAGAGCAACTACGCCCAATGCACCCAGCAGATGAAAAACGACTACGACTGTTTCCAGCATTTTTTCAGTTTCCCGCGGCGCGACAGATCGCACCGAACTCATCTGCATTCAGGGAAGCTCCACCAATGAGCCCCCCATCGATATCCGGCATGCCGAACAGTTCGACCGCATTGGCCGCCTTCACGCTGCCGCCGTATAGAAGCCGCACACCTCGTGCGACTTCAGAATTCTCTGCCGCCAACTGCTCGCGAATGGCTTTATGCACATCCTGAGCCTGTTGCGGCGTTGCAGTCAGTCCGGTACCAATGGCCCAGACAGGCTCGTAAGCAATGACTGCCTTGGCAAAGGCACCTACACCCAGCTCCTCAATGATACTGCCCAGCTGACGCCCGACAACCTCAAGAGTTTTCCCGGCTTCGCGCTGCTCGAGAGTCTCCCCTACGCACAACACCGGAATCAAGCCGCATGCCTGTGCCGCTGCGAACTTGCGATTCAGCATACCGTCTCGCTCGCCCATTATCTGGCGGCGTTCGGAGTGCCCGACAAGTACCAGGGAACAACCTGCATCCACTAACTGACTCGGAGCAATTTCACCGGTCAATGCACCTTGCATGGCTTCCACCGCAGAATTCTGCGCACCGACCGAAATCGATTTGCCTTTCAAGCCATCAATCACTTGATTGATATACAAGCAAGGCGGAAATACCGCGACATCAACACCGCTTGGCAAGGCCAGATGACGAAGGCCGTTGATCAGCTCAGCGACGCTGGCGCGGGTACCGTGCATCTTCCAGTTACCAGCTACCATAGGGCGACGCATGCTGTACCTCGTCGGTCAAAGTGGGCGCAGATGTTACCCAACACAATCATGGCTTGCAAGCCGAATCAGGCAGAAACTTCAGTTACCAGTTTTGCCAGCTCTTCGGCATAGTTACGAACCTGAGTTTCGTCCTCGCCTTCGACCATTACGCGCACCAGAGGCTCTGTCCCGGACTTGCGCAAAAGCACGCGTCCGCGTCCTGCCATTGCCTGGGTGACGCGCGCACTGGCTTCCTTGACAGCCGGGTGTTCCAACGGACTTTCGCCACCACCGAAACGCACATTGATCAGTACCTGAGGACACTTGCGCAAAGCCTGACGTGTTTGCGCCAGTCCTTCATTGCGGGTCTTCAGCGCCATCAGCACTTGCAAAGCCGCGATGATCGCATCACCGGTTGTGGTGTGATTGAAGCAAACGATATGCCCCGAATTCTCGCCACCGACCAGCCAATTGCGCTCAAGCAGTTCGGCGATCACGTAGCGGTCGCCGACATTGGCACGAATGAACGGAATCGAAAGATCGGCCAGCGCCAACTCCAGACCCAGGTTGCTCATCAATGTACCGACCACGCCGCCCTGCAATTTGCCACGCTCATGCAGATCACGAGCGATGATGAACAACAATTCGTCGCCATCAACGATGGCGCCCGTGTGATCGACCATCAAAACCCGATCACCGTCGCCATCAAAAGCAATACCTAGATCAGCATGTTCAGCCAGTACCGCCGCCTGCAGCTGCCCCATATGGGTCGAGCCGCAATTCTCGTTGATGTTCAGACCGTTAGGCTGGGCCGACAGTACGACGACTTCTGCACCCAGCTCCCGGAAGACACTCGGAGCCACTTTATAGGTCGCGCCGTGCGCACAGTCGATGACTATTTTGAGGCCGGAAAAACTGGTACCGGTTGGCACACTGCTCTTGCAAAATTCGATGTAGCGACCCGATGCGTCGTTGATCCGAGAAACCTTGCCGATTTTGCTCGACTCGACCACGGTCATCGGAGTATCGAGCAATTCCTCGATCATCAACTCCAGCTCATCCGGCAGCTTTGTGCCCTTACCGGAGAAAAATTTGATGCCGTTATCGTCATGCGGGTTGTGCGAAGCACTGATCACGATACCGGCCTCAGCCTGGAAGGTGCGCGACAGATATGCGATAGCCGGCGTCGGCATAGGCCCCAGCAGCATCACATCAGCTCCCGCCGACGTCAGACCAGCCTCAAGTGCCGACTCAAACATATAACCGGAAATCCGCGTGTCCTTGCCGACCAGCACTTTGCAGGCGCCCATCTTGCGAAAGGCCATGCCGGCCGCCCAGCCGAGCTTGAGCATGAAGTCAGGAGTAATCGGGTATTCACCGACTCGACCACGAATGCCGTCAGTACCAAAGTATTTCTTGCTCATAAGTGCTCCATCATTCTTATTCGGCTGATTCCACGGCCGCGATCATCCGCACCACGTCTACCGTTTCCGCCACGTCATGGACACGCAAAATTCGCGCACCTTTTACCGATGCCAATGCCGCCAATGCCAATCCACCGTGCAGCCGTTCGCCCACAGGACGATTCAGGGCGTGGCCAATCATGCTTTTTCGAGAAACACCAACAAGCAGCGGCCGACCCAACGCATGCAGGGCTTCCATGTGCTTGAACAAGCTTAGATTGTGCTGCAGGGTTTTGGCGAAACCGAAACCCGGATCGAGGATGATGCGCTCGGCAGGAATACCTGCCGCCGCACACTGTGTCATGCGCTCAGCGAGAAACTCGCCCACCTCGCGCGTGACATCCTGATACTGCGGGTTGTCCTGCATATCACCTGGCTCACCGAGCATATGCATGAGGCACACCGGTAAACCGGTAGCTGCCGCCGCATCCAGCGCACCATCGCGCTGCAGCGAGCGCACGTCGTTGATCAGCCCGGCGCCCAACCGCGCAGTTTCGCGCATGACGGCAGGAGTAGACGTATCCACCGAGATGATCACATCAAGCTCGCGATTGATCAGCTCGACGATCGGCGCGACGCGCTCAAGCTCCTCAAGCGGAGAGACAGCTCGCGCACCGGGACGCGTGGATTCGCCACCGACATCAATCAGCGTCGCACCGGCTGCAACCATAGCTTCGGCGTGACGCAAGGCCGCATCCAGCTGACTGTATTGGCCGCCGTCGGAGAAAGAATCGGGGGTGACATTGAGAATGCCCATGACATGCGTCTGGGCCAAATCAAGAACCCGGTTGCCGCAAGGCAACCGGGTCAGGGACTGTACAGAAGTCATTTCAAACCTTAAACGTCAGCAGCCGGACCGCCAATCGGTGTTTCCGGACGCTCGTCCCGAACCACTGGTGGTGGCGGAGTACCTGTGCCACCCGACCAGTCGCGAGGCTCGCGAGGTGTACGACCTGCCATGATGTCATCGATCTGTTCAGCATCGATCGTTTCATACTTCATGAGGGCATCAGCCATGGCGTCGAGCTTGTCACGGTTATCCGTGAGGATCTGTTTGGCCGTGCCGTAGCACTGATCAATGATGCTGCGCACTTCGGAGTCGATCAGCTTGGCTGTCTCACCGGAGAAGCTGGCAGCCTGCCCACCACCGCCACGACCGAGGAATACTTCACCCTCTTCTTCGGCATACATCAACGGACCGAGTTTTTCCGACAAGCCCCACTTGGTCACCATGTTCCGCGCAATCTGACTGGCACGCATGATGTCGTTGGAAGCGCCGGTAGTCACACCGTCGAAGCCCAAGGTCATTTCTTCCGCAATACGGCCGCCGTACAGCGAGCAGATCTGACTGATCAGCGCGCGCTTGGACAGGCTGTAGCGATCTTCTTCCGGCAGGAACATCGTCACACCCAGCGCACGACCGCGCGGAATGATCGACACCTTGTAGACCGGATCATGCTCAGGGACGACGCGACCAACAATGGCATGGCCAGCTTCGTGATAAGCGGTGTTCTGCTTTTCTTTCTCGGACATGACCATCGATTTGCGCTCGGCGCCCATCATGATCTTGTCTTTGGCCAGTTCGAATTCTTTCATTTCAACGATGCGTTTGCCGCTGCGCGCAGCAAACAGCGACGCTTCGTTGACCAGGTTGGCCAGGTCAGCACCCGAGAAGCCCGGAGTACCACGCGCGATTACGGCCGGAGCGACGTCGTCTCCCATTGGCACCTTGCGCATGTGAACCTTGAGAATCTGCTCGCGACCACGGATATCCGGCAAACCGACCACGACCTGACGGTCGAAACGGCCCGGACGCAGCAGCGCAGGGTCGAGTACGTCTGGACGGTTGGTTGCAGCGATAACAATGATGCCGTCATTCATCTCGAAGCCGTCCATCTCAACCAGCAATTGGTTGAGGGTCTGCTCGCGCTCGTCGTGACCGCCACCCATGCCGGCGCCACGATGGCGACCGACGGCGTCGATTTCGTCGATGAAGATGATGCAAGGCGCGTGCTTCTTCGCCTGCTCGAACATGTCACGAACACGACTGGCACCGACACCGACGAACATTTCGACGAAGTCAGAACCGGAAATGGTGAAGAACGGAACCTTGGCTTCGCCGGCAATCGCCTTGGCCAGCAAGGTTTTACCGGTACCCGGAGGGCCGACCATCAGCACGCCACGAGGAATGCGGCCACCCAGACGCTGGAACTTGCCCGGATCACGCAGAAACTCAACGAGTTCGCCGACTTCCTCTTTGGCTTCGTCGCAACCAGCAACGTCAGCCAGAGTGGTTTTCACCTGATCTTCGGAGAGCAGGCGCGCCTTGCTCTTGCCGAAGCTCATCGGTCCGCCCTTGCCGCCGGCACCGCCCTGCATCTGGCGCATGAAGAACATGAACACCGCGATGATCACCAGGATCGGGAAGCTGGCTACCAGCAACTGGGTCCAGATGCTTTGCTGCTCTGGCTGCTTGCCTTCAACCACAACGTGGTTGTCGACCAGATCGCCGATCAGGCCATTGTCCTGGATTGCCGGACGAATGGTCTTGAAGCTGTCGCCGTCGTTGCGCTTGCCGGTAATCACATAACCATCAACGGCTACGCGCTCGACCTTGCCATCCTTGACCTGCTGGATGAAGTCGGAATAGTTGAGGGTCTGCGGCTCGTTAGGGCTGGAGAAGTTGTTCATCACCGTCACCAGGACAGCCGCGATGATCAACCACAGGATCAGATTCTTTGCCATATCGTTCAATTAACTACCCTCTGAAGCAAGCTCCGCTACTGGCGCGCGCTTCGCATGATATTCACCGGCCTAACTTACTACATTACCTACGACTCTGGCAGGCGCCGTCTGTAACCCTTTGTGAAACACTTTCTACACAATATTCGTTAATGCTAGCCGGGCGAAATACTAAAAACCTATCACCCCGCACAAAAACCTCGTTTTACTCGCTACGCCCGCGATAACCCCAAGCCAGCATGTATTGCTCGCGGGAGCTGCCACGAGAGGAGTCCGGCTTGATCATCTGGATCTTGTCGAACTTCTTGCGAGCATCCTTCAGGTAAACATCAAACCCTTCACCCTGAAAAATCTTGATCACGAAATTACCACCCGGCTTGAGTATCCGTTCAGCCAGATCAAGCGCCAACTCGCAAAGGAACATGGCTTTTGGCATATCCACTTCAGGCGTACCACTCATATTGGGGGCCATATCGGAAATCACAAGGTCCACCTGCGAATTACCCACAGCCTCAAGAATCCGCCCGAGCACTTCGTCCTCGGTGAAGTCTCCCTGAATGAAGGTCACGTCAGGGATACTGTCCATTTCCAGGATGTCCGAGGCGATCAGACGCCCCTGACCACCGATCAGCCGGCTGGTGACCTGCGACCAGCCACCGGGCGCTGCACCCAGGTCGACCACGCTCATGCCGGGACGGATCAGCTTGTATTTCTCCTGGATCTCCAGAAGCTTGTAACTCGCACGCGAGCGGTAGCCATCCTTCTGTGCTTGTTTCACATAAGGATCATTGACATGTCTTTTCAGCCAACCAAGGCTTGTCTTGGAACGCGCCATTGGGCACCTCGTTGATAAGGGTCGTGATTAATTGGGCGGATCCACGAGCCCTCGGGTAAAATGGCCGCCATTTTACAGAATCCAGACGAAAGGGTCAGATTATGCCGCTCACTCCAGAGCAGAAGAAACAGTACAAATCCATTGGCCACCACCTGAAACCGGTTTTGACGGTGGCTGACAACGGTTTGACTGAAGGTGTTTTAGCCGAACTTGAACGCGCCTTGGCGGATCACGAGCTGATCAAGATCAAGCTCAACATCCTCGATCGCGAGTCGCGCCTGGCGCACATCGCAGAACTGTGCAAGGTTGGCAAAGCGGACCTGGTGCAGGTCATCGGCAAGATGGCACTGATTTACCGCAAGAACTTCAGCGTCAACAAGCAGCTGTCGAACGTTCATCGCTTCAAGTGATGAAAGGGGTCAAGGGTGTGCCTGGCGCACCCTGCCACTCCATCCCGGCACAGGCTGCATCACCAGCACCAGCCCGGAAAACCCCAGAACCAGATAACTGAATACCTGCCAGCGCTGCGCATCCGGCCAGCCGACACGCACTGCGACAAACATCGCACACGCGTACATCGCCATCAACAGAACCTGTCCGCGAAAATCTCGCCATAGACTGGCAAGGCCCTCGGCCTGTACCAGCACCAAAGCCTGAAAAATAACGCATGCGGCGGAAAACCCCACCACCAGCACTTCAAATGCACTGGCGACTTCATCGATCAGCAACGGTGCCAGGCCAATCTGGCCCAGCGCCGGCTGCAAACCGAGATGAATCAGCCATAGACCGCCAACCCAGAGCATCTGAGTCAGCTGCCAAAGCATGGCGCCCGCATGCAGCGGGCGCCCTTTTTCAGATGTGACGGACTTCGACAATCTCGTACTCGATCACGCCGCTTGGCGTTTTCACGGCGACCACATCGCCCTCTTCCTTGCCGATCAAGGCACGGGCCAAAGGCGAGCCGACCGAAATCTTGCCGAGTTTGAAGTCAGCCTCATCCTCACCCACGATGTGGTAAGTGACGCTTTCATCGGTCTCGACGTTGGCGATTTCGACGGTGGTACCGAAAATCACTTTGCCGGTGTGCGGAATAGTTGTGACATCGATGATGACCTGATTCTGAATCCGGCCTTCGATGTCGCGAATCCGCGCCTCGACCATGCCTTGCTGTTCGCGGGCGGCATGGTATTCAGCGTTCTCTTTCAAGTCACCCAACTCGCGGGCCGTACCGATGTCCTGGCTAAGCTTCGGACGGACGACCTTGGTCAGGTGAGCGTGTTCTTCTTCCAGGGCTTTAGCGCCCTGGACGGTCATTGGGTATTTGATCATGCCTTCAATCCTGCGTGTAGATCCTGCAAGCGGCGCACGGTCTTTTCCGGACCGAACTTCAGCGCTTCACAGATAGCTTCGCCAGCAGCAATGGTGGTGGTGCAATAGATCTTGTGCTGCAAGGCATTACGACGAATGGAGTACGAATCAGCGATCGACTGACGACCTTCGGTGGTGTTGATGATCAGGGTGACTTCGTCATTCTTGATCATGTCGACCACGTGCGGACGCCCCTCGGTCACCTTGTTCACACGGCGCACTTTCAGGCCTGCGGCTTCGATCAGCTTGGCAGTACCGGCAGTGGCAACCACTTCGAAACCCAAGTTGATCAGATCGCGGGCTACGCCTGCAACCAGTGGCTTGTCGTCATCGCGCACGCTGATGAACGCAGTACCGCCGGTCGGCAGCACTTCGCTGGCGCCCATCTGGGCTTTGGCGAATGCTTCACCGAAGGTGTCGCCAACGCCCATCACTTCACCGGTCGACTTCATCTCTGGGCCAAGGATCGGGTCAACGCCAGGGAATTTGGCGAACGGGAACACCGCCTCTTTCACGCTGTAGAAGTTCGGGATGATTTCTTTGGTGAAGCCGATTTCTTTCAAAGTCTTACCGGCCATTACGCGGGCAGCGATCATCGCCAGGGAAACACCGATGCACTTCGATACGAACGGTACGGTACGGGAAGCACGCGGGTTGACTTCGATGACGTAGATGTCTTCGCCCTGCAAAGCCAGCTGCACGTTCATCAGGCCGACAACGCCCAGTTCCAAGGCCATTTTCTTGACCTGTTCGCGCATCTCGTCCTGGATATGCGCAGGCAGCGAGTACGGCGGCAGCGAGCACGCGGAGTCACCGGAGTGAACGCCAGCCTGTTCGATGTGCTGCATGATCGCGCCGATCACCACGTCTTTACCGTCGCAGACCGCATCCACGTCCATTTCGATGGCGCAGTTGAGGAAGTGGTCGAGCAGCACCGGGCTGTCGTTGGACACTTGCACTGCATCACGCAGGTAACGCTTGAGCTCGTCTTCCTTGTAAACGATTTCCATCGCGCGGCCGCCCAGTACATAGGACGGGCGCACCACCAGCGGATAACCGATTTTCGCGGCAGCGCGAACCGCTTCGTCTTCGCTACGCACGGTGGCGTTAGGCGGCTGACGCAGGTTCAGGCGCTCAACCATTTGCTGGAAGCGCTCACGGTCTTCAGCACGGTCGATGGCGTCAGGGCTGGTGCCGATGATTGGCACGCCAGCCGCCTCCAGAGCACGAGCCAGTTTCAGCGGAGTCTGGCCGCCGTACTGAACGATCACACCTTTCGGCTTCTCGACGCGGCAGATTTCCAGCACGTCTTCCAGGGTTACCGGCTCGAAGTACAGACGGTCGGAAGTGTCGTAGTCGGTGGAAACGGTTTCCGGGTTGCAGTTGACCATGATGGTTTCGTAGCCGTCTTCTCGCAGAGCGAGGGCAGCGTGGACGCAGCAATAGTCGAACTCGATGCCCTGGCCGATACGGTTCGGACCACCACCCAGAATCATGATCTTGTCGCGACCCGACGGTGCGGCTTCGCACTCTTCCTCGTAGGTCGAGTAGAGGTAAGCGGTATCGGTGGCGAACTCGGCGGCGCAGGTGTCAACGCGCTTGTAGACCGGGAACACTTCCAGCTTCTGGCGGTGCGTACGCAGGTTCTTCTCGGTCACACCCAGCAGCTTGGCCAGACGCTGATCGGAGAAGCCTTTGCGCTTGAGCTTGAACATCAGGTCGCGGTCGATAGCGGACAGACCGAGGGTCTTGACCTTCTCTTCTTCCTTGATCAGATCTTCGATCTGCACCAGGAACCACGGATCGATCATGTTCATGCCGAAGATGTCTTCGACCGACAGGCCAGCGCGGAAAGCATCCGCCACGTACCAGATACGCTCAGCGCCCGGCACGGTCAGTTCACGCTTGAGCACGCTCATGCTTTCCGGGTTGCTCAGGTCGAGCTTCTCGTCCAGACCGCAAACGCCCACTTCCAGACCGCGCAGAGCTTTCTGCAGGGATTCCTGGAAAGTACGGCCGATGGCCATGACTTCACCAACCGACTTCATTTGCGTGGTCAGGCGTGCGTCGGCCTTGGCGAATTTCTCGAAGGCAAAACGTGGCAGCTTGGTCACGACGTAGTCGATCGACGGCTCGAAGGACGCCGGGGTCTTGCCGCCGGTGATGTCGTTCGACAGTTCGTCGAGGGTGTAACCCACAGCCAGTTTGGCCGCGACTTTGGCGATCGGGAAACCGGTGGCTTTCGAAGCCAGTGCCGAAGAACGCGATACACGCGGGTTCATTTCGATCACGACCATGCGGCCAGTGTTCGGGCAGATACCGAATTGAACGTTGGAACCGCCCGTCTCGACGCCGATCTCGCGCAGTACCGCCAGGGAGGCGTTACGCAGGATCTGGTATTCCTTGTCGGTCAGGGTTTGCGCAGGAGCCACGGTGATCGAGTCACCGGTGTGCACGCCCATCGGGTCGAAGTTTTCGATCGAGCAGACGATGATGCAGTTGTCCTTTTTGTCGCGGACAACTTCCATTTCATATTCTTTCCAGCCGATCAGCGATTCGTCGATCAACAGCTCTTTGGTCGGCGACAGGTCCAGACCACGGGCGCAGATTTCTTCGAACTCTTCACGGTTATAAGCGATACCGCCACCGGTGCCACCCATGGTGAAGGACGGACGGATGATGCACGGGAAGCCGAGGGTTTCGAGAACCGCGTTGGCTTCTTCCATGCTGTGGGCGATACCGGAACGCGGGCACGCCAGGCCGATGGATTTCATCGCCTTGTCGAAACGCGAACGGTCTTCAGCCTTGTCGATGGTGTCGGCGTTGGCGCCGATCATTTCTACGCCGAACTTCTCCAGAACGCCTTCGCGCTCCAGGTCCAGGGCGCAGTTCAGAGCCGTCTGGCCGCCCATGGTTGGCAGCACCGCGTCCGGACGCTCTTTTTCGATGATCTTGGCAACGGTCTGCCACTTGATCGGCTCGATGTAGGTAGCGTCGGCCATGTCCGGGTCGGTCATGATGGTGGCCGGGTTGGAGTTCACCAGGATGACGCGGTAACCCTCTTCGCGCAGGGCTTTACAGGCCTGAGCGCCGGAGTAGTCGAATTCGCAGGCCTGGCCGATAACGATCGGGCCAGCGCCGAGAATCAGGATGCTTTTAATGTCTGTACGTTTTGGCATGGGTTTGTCACTCAAATCCGCAGGTCAGTCGGCAAGCCGTCTTGATCGATTTCTGAAGTCTCGAAGGGGCCGCCGGTGTCGGGGCCGCCCTCGAGGGGCTTCTCTCTACAGTCTCAAGGCGAACGCTTAGCGTCGCTTGGCCATCTCGTTGATGAAGCGGTCGAACAGTGGCGCGACGTCGTTCGGGCCCGGGCTCGCTTCAGGGTGACCCTGGAAGCTGAACGCGCTCTTGTCGGTGCGCTCGATGCCTTGCAGGGTGCCGTCGAACAGCGATTTGTGGATCGCACGCACGTTGGCTGGCAGGGTTTCTTCGTCTACCGCGAAACCGTGGTTCTGGCTGGTGATCATCACGACGCCAGTGTCCAGATCCTGCACCGGGTGGTTGGCACCATGGTGGCCGTGGCCCATTTTCAGGGTCTTGGCGCCGGAGGCCAGTGCCAGCAGTTGGTGACCGAGGCAGATGCCGAATACCGGAATTTCGGTTTCCAGGACTTCCTTGATCGCCTTGATCGCGTAGTCGCATGGCTCCGGATCACCAGGGCCGTTGGACAGGAACACGCCGTCCGGCTTCAGCGCCAGTACATCGGCAGCTGGAGTCTGGGCAGGCACCACGGTGACGCGGCAGCCGCGCTCGACCAGCATGCGCAGGATGTTGACCTTGACGCCGTAGTCGTAGGCAACCACGTGGTACGGCAGCTCGGAAGCGTCGATGGTCGCGTGGCTGTCGGTTTTCAGATCCCAGACAGTCGAACGCCATTCGTATTGAGTCTTGGTGCTGACGACTTTCGCCAGGTCCATGCCCTTCAGGCCCGGGAAGCCTTGCGCAGCGGCGATTGCCGCTTCTTCGGAGATGTTGTCGCCGGCCATGATGCAGCCGTTCTGTGCGCCTTTTTCACGCAGGATGCGGGTCAGGCGACGGGTGTCGATACCGGCGATTGCCACAACGTTGTTGGCTTTCAGGTAGTCGGACAGGGACATCGTGTTACGCCAGTTGCTCGCTACCAGCGGCAGGTCACGGATGACCAGGCCAGCGGACCAGACGCGATCGGACTCGGCGTCTTCCGGCGTGGTGCCGGTGTTGCCGATGTGCGGGTAAGTCAGGGTAACGATCTGTTGGGCGTAGGAAGGATCGGTAAGGATTTCCTGATAGCCGGTCATTGCGGTGTTGAACACCACCTCACCAACGGTTTGACCGTCGGCACCAATGGCTTCGCCGCGAAAAATGCTGCCATCAGCAAGGGCAAGTATGGCTGGCTTAGTCAAGAAGACCTCCCGTAAATAACGCATGAAAGGGCGATCGCAGGTTGTAAAAAAGCGGAGTGACGTATGGACACGTCACCCCGCTTCTTCACTGAATTATTCTGCGCGCTTTTAGTGGACACACTAAAGCTGTAGCTTACAGAAAAAGGCTTTTTTGGTCCACCGCTAAAGAGCCTAAAAGGCCGGAGAATGCGACAGGTCGTCGCCAAGCGGAGAAAACCCAGCGCAAACAGGGCGTTTGCGCTGGGTTCAGCAGTGTATCAACGCAGGTCGAGCACGTCTTGCATGTCATACAGGCCAGGCTCGCGACCATCCAGCCACACCGCCGCACGCACCGCGCCCTTGGCAAACGTCATGCGGCTCGACGCCTTGTGCGTGATCTCCAGACGCTCACCTTCGCAGGCGAACAGCACGGTGTGGTCACCCACCACATCACCACCACGCACGGTGGCGAAACCGATGGTTTCACGCTCACGAGCGCCGGTATGACCCTCACGACCGTAGACCGCGACTTTCTGCAGATCACGCTCCAGCGCACCGGCGATCACTTCACCCATGCGCAACGCCGTACCCGAAGGCGCATCGATCTTGTGACGGTGATGAGCTTCGATGATTTCGATGTCGGCATCATCACCCAGCACACGCGCTGCCATATCGAGCAACTTCAGCGACAGATTGACACCAACACTGAAGTTGGCCGCGAAGACGATAGGAATGTCCTTGCCCGCCTCGACCAGCAACTGCTTCTGTGCAGCGTCCAACCCAGTAGTGCCGATAACCATGGCCTTGCCTGCCTTGCGGCAGAACGCCAGATTTTTCAGCATCACTTCCGGCAGCGTGAAGTCGATCAATACGTCGAACTCTTCAGCCACAGCTTCGACATGCCCGGACAACGGCACGCCGATGCGACCCAGCGAGGCCAGCTCACCGGCATCGACGCCGATCAGCGTGCTGCCAGGACGAACCACCGCGGCGGTCAAACCGGTCAGCGGCGCACTCTGCTGCACGGCCTCGACCAGAATCTTACCCATGCGCCCAGCAGCGCCCATCACAGCTATACGTCGCATGCCGACTCCTTAGAGATCGCCGAAGAAGCGCTTCACACCATCGAACCAGCCAGTGGTTTTCGGCGAATGACTGTTGTCGTCTGCCAGCGAACTGCGGAACTCCTCCAGCAGCTCGCGCTGACGACGATTCAGATTGACCGGCGTCTCGACCGCCACACGGCACATCAAATCGCCCGCACCGCCGCCACGTACCGGCGCCACGCCTTTACCACGCACGCGGAACTGCTTGCCGGTCTGAGTACCCTCAGGGATTTTCAGTTTGACGCGACCGTCGAGGGTCGGGATTTCCAACTCACCACCCAGTGCTGCGTCAACGAAGCTGATCGGTACTTCGCAGAACAGATGCTTGCCATCGCGCTGGAAAATGTCGTGCTCGCGGACGTTGATGACTACATACAGGTCGCCCGTCGGACCACCTTGCGTACCCGCCTCGCCTTCGCCGGACAGACGAATGCGGTCGCCGGTATCGACGCCGGCCGGCACTTTGACCGACAGGGTTTTGTACTCTTCAACGCGACCGTCACCATGACAGGAATCGCACGGATCGGAAATGATCTTGCCTTGGCCATGGCAACGCGGGCAGGTCTGCTGCACCGAGAAGAAGCCCTGCTGCATGCGCACCTGACCGATGCCACCGCAGGTCGGGCACGTCGATGGCGACGAGCCTTTTTTCGCGCCGGAACCATCGCACGGTTTGCAATTGACCAGCGTCGGCACACGGATATTCACGGTGGTGCCGCGCACCGCTTCTTCCAGGTTCAGCTCCAGGGTGTAGCGCAAGTCGCTGCCACGCTGAGCGCCGCCACGGGAACCGCCGCGACCGCCACCGAAGAAGTCACTGAAGACATCACCAAAGATGTCCGAGAAGTTCTGACCACCGAAGCCGGCGCCACCACCACCCATGCTCGGGTCGACGCCGGCATGGCCGTACTGATCGTACGCCGCACGCTTGCTCGAGTCGGACAGCACTTCGTAGGCCTCATTGGCCTCTTTGAACATTTCTTCCGACGCTTTGTCATCGGGATTACGGTCCGGGTGGTGCTTCATCGCCAGACGACGGTAAGCCTTCTTCAGGTCCGCATCGCTTGAGCCGCGCTCAACACCCAACACTTCGTAATAGTCACGCTTTGCCATAAGTCTTCTGCACTCTTGAGGACGTTCGGCAAACCCCTCCTGAGGATGGCCAAACTCGTTGAGCCCCAATACAGGCCCGGACCCAACTCACGTCAATTCAACGATCCTGGTCTTTGTTTCTTGCGGTACTTTCGGCACGAAAAGCAGGAGCATTCCCGGCCATACCGCCAACATCCGAACCTTGTCGCATGCTGTAAAAATTCGCGTATTCCAGATACGCCAACGCGGGAGCTAGCTCCCGCGCGGCGACATCCTACCAGTCACTGCCTGAAGGCAGTCAACCGGCCGACCAACAACTTACTTGTGGTCTTTGACTTCTTCGAACTCTGCATCGACAACGTCGTCAGCCTTCTCAGCCGATTCGCCTTGCGGGGCCGCGCCATCAGCTGGCTGAGCCTGTTCGGCGTACATCTTCTGAGCAACCGGAGCGGAGACTTTCGACAGCTCCTCAACCTTGGCTTCGATAGCAGCTTTGTCGTCGCCTTTGACAGCGGCTTCCAGAGCAACCACAGCAGCTTCGATCGCAGTCTTCTCTTCAGCGGTGACTTTGTCGCCCGCGTCGGCAATCATCTTGCGAGTCGAGTGAACCAGTGCGTCACCCTGGTTACGGGCAGCGGCCAGCTCTTCGAACTTGCGGTCTTCCTCAGCGTTAGCTTCGGCGTCACGCACCATGCGCTCGATTTCTTCGTCGGACAGACCGGAGTTGGCCTTGATCACGATCGACTGGGTCTTGCCGGTCGCTTTGTCTTTCGCACCAACGTGCAGAATGCCGTTAGCGTCGATGTCGAAGGTCACTTCGATCTGCGGCACGCCACGTGGAGCTGGTGGAATGTCGGCCAGGTCGAACTTGCCCAGGGACTTGTTCTGAGTGGCTTGCTTACGCTCGCCCTGCAGCACGTGAATGGTCACAGCGCCCTGGTTGTCGTCAGCAGTCGAGAACACTTGCGATTTCTTGGTAGGAATCGTGGTGTTTTTCTCGATCAGCGCGGTCATCACGCCGCCCATGGTTTCGATACCCAGGGTCAGCGGGCTGACGTCGAGCAGCAGAACGTCTTTCACGTCACCGGCCAGAACGGCGCCCTGAATCGCAGCACCCATGGCAACAGCTTCGTCCGGGTTAACGTCTTTGCGAGCTTCTTTACCGAAGAAATCGGTAACCAGCTTCTGTACCAGCGGCATACGGGTCTGACCACCGACCAGAATCACGTCGTTGATCGCGCCAACGTCCAGACCGGCGTCTTTCATGGCGATGCGGCAAGGTTCGATGGTGCGCTGAACCAGGTCTTCAACCAGTGCTTCGAGCTTGGCACGCGAAATCTTCACGTTCAGGTGCTTAGGACCGGTCGCATCTGCAGTGATGTACGGCAGGTTGACGTCGGTCGACTGAGCGGAAGACAGCTCGATCTTGGCTTTCTCAGCAGCTTCTTTCAGGCGCTGCATGGCCAGCGGATCACCTTTGAGGTTCATGCCGCTTTCTTTCTTGAATTCGTCAACGAGGTAGTCGATCAGACGAATGTCAAAGTCTTCACCGCCGAGGAACGTGTCACCGTTGGTGGCCAGAACTTCGAACTGGTGCTCGCCATCAACTTCAGCGATCTCGATCACGGAAACGTCGAAAGTACCGCCACCCAGGTCATAAACGATCACGGTGTGATCGCCCTTGGCCTTGTCCATGCCGTAAGCCAGAGCGGCTGCGGTTGGTTCGTTGATGATACGTTTTACGTCCAGACCGGCGATGCGGCCGGCGTCTTTGGTCGCCTGACGCTGGCTGTCGTTGAAGTAGGCCGGAACGGTGATGACCGCTTCGGTCACGGTCTCGCCGAGATAGTCTTCGGCGGTTTTCTTCATCTTTTTCAGGATTTCAGCCGAGATTTGTGGCGGTGCCATTTTCTGGCCGTTCACTTCAACCCAGGCGTCGTTGTTGTCAGCCTTGACGATCTTGTAAGGGACCATCTGGATGTCTTTCTGCACAACTTCTTCGTCGAAACGACGACCGATCAGACGCTTTACCGCGTACAGAGTGTTGTGCGGGTTGGTCACAGCCTGACGCTTGGCCGACTGACCTACCAGGATTTCGCCATCGTTGGCGTAAGCGATGATCGACGGCGTGGTACGCGCGCCTTCAGCGTTTTCGATAACTTTTGCTTTGCCGTTTTCCAGCACGGAGACGCAGGAGTTGGTAGTCCCCAGGTCGATACCGATAATTTTGCCCATGTTAACTCTCCCGAAACTTTGGATTTTTTTGCCGCAGCAGTGGTGGCTGACTGCGGTAATACTTAAACGCTTGACTTCTAAATGGGGGCCTTGCGGCTAATTTCAAGCCTTCTCGTCAATCGAAGGCGAAATTGGCGCAGGCGCCTTGCTGACCACAACCATGGCCGGGCGCAACAGGCGACCGTTGAGTTGGTAGCCCTTCTGGAACACCTTCAGAACGCTGTTCGGTTCTACGTCGGCGCTTTCCTGCATGGCCATCGCCTGATGTTGAACGGCGTTGAACGGTTCGCCATGCGGATCGATCGCTTCCAACTGATAACGCTTGAGGGTGTCGTGGAACATTTTCAGCGTCAGCTCGATACCTTCGCGCATCGGGCGGATGCTTTCGTCGTCCGGGTTCGACAGCTCGAGGCCGCGCTCCAGGCTATCGACGATCGGCAGCAGGTCGCCGGCAAATTTTTCGAGGGCAAACTTGTGCGCCTTCTCGACGTCCTGTTCGGCACGGCGACGGACGTTCTGCAGATCGGCAGCAACACGCAGAGATTGATCCTGCGCGGCGGCCAATTGCTCTTCGAGCACTTGTACACGGGTCGCCAGGTCATCACCCGAACCTTCGGGCGCCTGATTGGCTTCTGGGTTTTGCGTATCTACTGTCTGTTCGTCAGCCATAGAATTCTCCTTTCAATTTCGTCCGCGAGCCTGACTCGCGCTTCTGCCCCGATATATGGGGCCGCAAAATCAGGCTTCAAGGGCCTGCAAACATTAACCCTACAAAAAAGTGTCGAATCTTCATTCCTCAATGCGCTAAGCAGATTTGACGTTCAAGCAAATCGAGCTAAGGACGGGCATTGTCAGCCTGAAACAAAACACTGTATAAATAACCAGACCTTTAGCTTGGGAGCGGCCTTTTATGCTGGTGCACCTGTCCGTACATAACTACGCCATCGTTGAACATCTCGATCTCGAACTTGATCGCGGGATGAGCGTGATCACGGGTGAAACCGGCGCCGGCAAGTCGATCATGCTCGACGCGCTGGGCCTGACTCTAGGTGATCGTGCCGACAGCGGCGTGGTTCGCCCCGGCGCCGACAAGGCCGACATCCTCGCGACCTTCGATCTGGCGGACATCCCTGAAGCCAGCGCATGGCTGGCCGAGCGCGACCTGGAAACGGATGGCCCGTGCATTCTGCGCCGGGTGATCACGTCGGAGGGTCGTTCGCGTGGCTACATCAACGGCACCCCTTGCCCACTCGGCGACCTCAAGTCGCTGGGCGAGTTGTTGATCGATATCCACAGCCAGCATGAACACCAGTCCCTGCTGAAAACCGATACTCATCGACGCCTGCTGGACGAGTACGCCGGCGCTACCGACCTGGCGCGCCAGGTTCAGCTCGCAGCCCAGCGCTGGCGTCAGACTCGTCAGGAGCTGGAGCGTCTCTCCAATTCCGGCGACGAACAACGCGCGCGCCACCAATTGCTGAGCTATCAACTCGAAGAGCTGGAAAATCTCGGTCTCGGCGATAACGAACTTGAGCAACTGGAGCAGGAACACAAAAACCTGACCAACGCCGAGACGCTGCTGGGCATTTGCCGGCAAGTGGTCGAGCAATGCAGCGAAAGCGATTCTGGCAATGTATTGAATGCACTGACCGCCAGCCTCAACCGCCTGTCGAGCGTGAATAACTCCGTCGGCGCACTGGGCGAAGCCAGCAGCCTGCTGACCAGTGCGCAGATCCAGGTCGAAGAGGCCGTTGGCGAACTCAATCGCTTCCTCGATAACTTCGATGCCGATCCGGCACGCCTGCAATATCTGGAAGAACGCCTCGACGCGATCTACACCCTGGCGCGCAAGCACCGGATCCAGCCGACCGAAGTGGGTGAGATGCAGCAGAAGTTGCTGGATGAAATCGAAACCCTCAACGCCAATGATGAATCCATCGAGCGCCTCGGTGAAGAGCTGGCCTCCTATGCCCGCCACTATCAAGAGAAGGCACGGGAACTGAGCGATTTGCGGCATCAGGCTGCCGGCAGTCTCGCCAGCGCGGTTGAGCAGGAGATTCAGCGACTGGGCATGCCTGGCGGCCGATTCACTATCGAATTGAAGGCTAACAGCAGCGATGAGTTGCTGCCCAACGGGCTGGAACAGGTCGAATTGCTGGTCAGCGCCAACCCGGGCCAGCCGCTGAAGGCACTGGCAAAAGTCGCTTCCGGTGGTGAGCTGTCACGGATCAGCCTGGCAATTCAGGTGATCACCGCACAGACCTCCCGCGTTCCGACACTGGTGTTCGACGAAGTGGACGTCGGCATCGGCGGCCCGACGGCTGAAATTGTCGGCCAACTGTTGCGCCGTCTCGGCGATCGCGGCCAGGTATTGACCGTGACGCACTTGCCACAAGTAGCAGCGCAGGGTCATCAGCATCTGTTCGTGCACAAGGTGCGCGGTGAAGAGGCAACGCACACCGCCGTCTCCAAACTGAGCAAGAACGACCGTATAGAAGAAGTGGCGCGCATGCTCGGCGGCATCGATCTGACCAAAGAGTCCTTGGCTCACGCGAAAAAAATGGTCGTTACCGCCAAGGTTTAGGAACGACAGAAAGCACGAAGGCGACCCTTGGGTCGCCTTCGTTCGTTTCGCGAATGTGAAATTCGCGCGACATGCTTACTTTTTCTTGCGGATGTACAGCACCAGATTGTGATCCACCAACTCGACACCGTGCTCCTCGGCAATTGCCTTCTGGAGCTTTTCGATTTCCGGGCTGACGAATTCGACAACCTCACCGGTTTCCACGTTAACCATGTGGTCGTGGTGACCACTGTCGGCCAACTCAAAAACCGCGTGGCCGCCGTCGAAGTTGTGACGGACCACGAGGCCAGCCGCTTCGAACTGGGTCAGAACACGGTAAACCGTGGCCAGACCGACGTCCTCGCCAGCTTCCATCAACGCCTTGTAGACGTCCTCGGCGCTCATGTGACGCTGCTCTGTAGAGTCGAGCATTTGCAGGATCTTGACCCGTGGCAGGGTCACTTTAAGGCCGGCTTTGCGTAGTTCGCTATTTTCAACCATGGTCAGCTTTCTCGCGATGCTGCTTCGCAGCTTCTCTTAATGCGGGTATGATCGGCGTTTACGTTGTCCCAGCCAAGATAGTGGAAGTCGCCCACCGATGCAAAACACCAAGCTCTTGCTAACCAGTTTCACCTTTGTGGGACTGCTCGCACTCGCCGGTTGTTCATTCCCCGGGGTTTACAAAATCGACATCCAGCAGGGCAATGTCGTCACGCAGGACATGATAGACCAGTTACGCCCGGGAATGACCCGGCCGCAAGTACGGTTTATCATGGGTAACCCTCTGCTTGTCGACACGTTCCATGCCGATCGCTGGGATTATCTGTACAGCCTGCAACCGGGTGGCGGTGAACGCCAACAGGAACGCATCAGCGTTATTTTCAACTCAAACGACCAGCTTGTCAGCCTGTCCGGTGACTTTATGCCGGGCGTAAGCCGTGACGAAGCCATTCTCGGCAAGGACAGTGGCACTACGGTGACCGCTCCTGCTGAAAACGCCGAGAAGCCAACACCGGAAAAACCGGTCAAGCCAGGTTCCTTGCTGGATCAGATCCAGAAGGACGTCGATGGGGTAGAAACCGTTCCGGTTCCAACACCAGAGCCGCTGGACACCTCGCCGCAATAATTTGCGACGCAATAAAAAACCCGGAAATTCCGGGTTTTTTATTGCCTGCAATTTGTCTTTTTACGCGTTTCGAGCCTTGGCTTCCGCAGCCTTGGCAGCACGCAAACGTCGAACTTCTTTGGGGTCGGCAAGCAATGGGCGGTAAATCTCGATGCGATCTCCCGCCTGAATTACCCGCGTATCCGGATCAGCCACTACTTTGCCGAAGATACCCAACGGGCACTCCGCCAGATTCAGCTCAGGGAATTCGCTACCGATACCTGACGCCAGAACCGCATCGCGAACCGTCGCGCCCTCGTTCACGCTGACAGTGCGTAAAACCTGACGGTCCACGGCGGCGTAAACGACCTCTATCTCAATCACCGGCTCAACCATGCATCTGCTTGGCGCGCTGACAGAACGCGTCCACCAGCGTGTTGGCAGCCTGATTGAACAGCGGCCCCAACGTCGCGCGTACCAGTGGCCCGGCGTAATCGAACGAAAGATCCAGACTGATCTTGCAGGCCTTCTCATTCAAGGCCTTGAACACCCAGACGCCGTGCAATTGATTGAACGGACCTTCTTCCAGGTTCATCTCGATCGACTGCCCCGGCACCAGCGTATTACGCGTCACGAAATGCTGGCTGAGACCGCCCTTGGCCACGCCAACGCTGGCGCGCATATGCTCCGGCGAACTTTCCAGCACTTCAGCGGCTGAGCACCACGGCAAAAATTCCGGGTAACGCGCCACGTCGTTGACCAGGTCGTAGAGGAATTGCGCCGGGTACGGCAGTAATGCCGATCGTTGAATATGTGTCGTCATGTGAGCGTTACTTCCAGAGCTGAGCGGCAAACACTACAAGAATGCCGATGGGCGCCACGTAGCGCATCAAAAACAAAGACAGGGCGAACAGTGCCGGATTGCGGATCGACAACTCGTCGCGTACCGCTTCACGCCCCATCACCCATCCGGCAAACAGCACAAAACACAGGCCACCGAGCGGCAACATGATCCGCGAGGTGAAGAAATCGATCACGCCAAAGAAGTCCAGACCGCTCTGCGCACCCCATTGGTAGAGGTGGAACATCCCGCCTTCGTTCACGAAAAATTTGGCTTCCTTCCAGATATTAAAGGAGAACACCGTGCCCAGACCGACGAACCAGCAGATGAACGCCAGCCAGAACGTCACCCACGCGCGACTGACTTTCGTGCGCTCAACCAAATAGGCAACCATCGGCTCCAGAAGCGAAATCGCCGAACTCCAGGCCGCAATCGCCACCAGCACAAAGAACACCACGCCCATCAGTTGCCCGAAAGCCACGTTACCAAAGGCAAATGGCAGGCTGACGAACATCAGGCCCGGGCCTTCGCTTGGGTTCAGGCCGCCGGCAAACACAATCGGGAACAGAGCTAGACCGGCGACCAGCGAAACAAAGGTATCGAGCAGGGCCACACCGACAACCGTGCCGGACAACGACGAACTCTTCGGCATGTAAGCGCCGTAGATCATGATCGAACCGACACCGACGCTCAGCGAGAAGAACGCATGCCCCATCGCTGGTAACAAGCCGTCGAGGACTTTTTCCGGGTGGAAATCGAACATGAAATGCACGCCTTCCATGAAATGCCCGGTGGTCATGCTGTAACCCAGCAACACCAGAATCATCACGAACAGCAGCGGCATCATGATGCGCAGGCTGCGCTCAAGCCCGGCGACCACGCCTTTGGCGATGACGAAGGCCGACAGCAGCATGAAAATCGTGTGCCAAAGTGTCAGGCGCCATGGATTGGAGATGACATTGCCGAAATAAGCGCCGACCTGGTCGGCCGTTGCGCCCTGGAAGTCGCCACGGCCCATGTCGACGATGTAGTCCAGCGACCAGCCGCCGACCACACTGTAGAAAGACAAGATCAGCAATGCCGTGATCATCCCGGCAAATGCCCCCCACGACCACTTGCCCGAGTGCCCGGCTTCCAGCGCCAGCACCTTCAAGGCGTTCGCCGGACTTTGCCGGGCGCGCCGGCCGATCAGGGTTTCAGCGAGCATGACCGGGATGCCGATCAGTGCGATGCACGCCAGAAACATCAGCACAAAGGCGCCGCCGCCGTAGACCCCGACCATGTAGGGGAACTTCCAGATGCTACCCAGTCCCACGGCCGAACCGGTCGCGGCGAGTATGAAAACCCAGCGGCTAGCCCAACTGCCGTGGACAGAAACCTTGTCTGTCGACATCGTTTATCACGCCCAAGCGTTAGAAAAAGAGGCCGCATTGTCCGGGATTCACTCAACCTGCTCAAGCACGCAGCATCACCGTAGCCGACAGCCGTTTATCTCCATATAATGCCGCCCCTATGGCTAAACAGAAGAAACACCCAACAGGGACCATCGCGCAGAACAAAAAGGCGCGACACGATTACTTCATCGAACACAAGTTCGAGGCTGGTCTGGTCCTGGCCGGCTGGGAAGTAAAAAGTCTGCGGGCAAGCAAGCTACAGCTGGTCGACAGCTATGTGCTGCTCAAGGATGGCGAAGCGTGGTTGCTCGGCAGCCACATCACGCCTCTGATGACCGCAAGCACCCACGTCATCGCCGACCCGGTGCGCACGCGCAAATTGCTGCTCAACCGCCGCGAGCTGGAAAAACTCGCCGCCGCTGTGCAGCAAAAGGGTTACGCCTGCGTCTGCCTGTCCTGGTACTGGAGCAAGCACATGGTCAAGTGCGAAATTGCTCTGGGCAAGGGCAAGAAGGAATACGACAAGCGTGATACCGAGCGCGAGCGCGATGCCGGTCGTGAACTGCAGCGTGCGGTGCGCAATAAGGGCAAGGAAGACTGATCTTCCGACCTTGAAAGCAAAGATCGTCCGATCGCGGCCCGAGCCTTCGGCAGCTCCTACACTGGGATTCGCATTTCCCTGTAGGAGTTGCCGCAGGCTGCGATCTTTTGCTTTAAAGAATCACATCCCCTTGCGCCGCTCCGCCCGAGCCATGCGCTGAACCTCCTGCCGCACCTCTTCCAGCACTTCCTGCACATACAAAATATGTCGACTGGAGACTTCCCGTGCCTGATCCGCGCGACCTTCAATAATCGCCAGATACAATTCCCGATGTTGAGTGATCAGCATGTCGCGGGTTTCCGTGCGCTGCTTGTACATGCCGCCGATGTTGGTAACCACGTTGCGCTTGAGCAGATCGAACAGCCCGCGAATGGTGTGCAGCAACACCGCGTTATGGCTGGCTTCGGCAATTGCCAGATGAAATTTCGCATCCGCCGCGCCCTCCTCCGCCCGGCTGACTTCATCGTGGCGCGAGTAGCAATCCTGCAACTCTTCGAAGGCTGCGGTGAGCCTTTCACGATCAACATCAGTTGCGCGCAATGCCGCGTAATAGGCGCACGATGCCTCCAGAGTGTGCCGAAACTCGAGCAAATCACGCTGTGCTTCGGGGTTGCTTTCAAGCAGTTGCAACAGCGGATCGCTGAACGTCGACCCGAGGCTTTCCACTACATAATTGCCGCCGCCCTGGCGACTGACCAGCAGCCCTTTCGCCGCCAGTTTCTGAATCGCTTCACGCAGAGATGGCCGTGATACGCCAAATTGTTCGGCCAGCGTGCGCTCCGCCGGCAGCCGTTCGCCGGACTTCAGCGTGCCCTCAAGGATCATCCCCTCAAGTCGCTCGACAATATCGTCAGACAAACGGCGCTGACGTATCTGATCAAACCCCATAACTCATTTCTCCACGATCCCGACCGCTCGCCGGGCTCTCTATTCTGGCCTATCGGCGCCTTCTCGACACCTACCAGACGCCAGTTGCCGAAACC
Source organism: Pseudomonas sp. Irchel 3H7 (assembly GCF_900187605.1). Classification (GTDB taxonomy): domain Bacteria; phylum Pseudomonadota; class Gammaproteobacteria; order Pseudomonadales; family Pseudomonadaceae; genus Aquipseudomonas. Next base: position 74,546 of record NZ_FYEA01000015.1, on the reverse strand, counting down.
GGATCAGATGCGATCTGCACCGCTTGTTCGACAAAAGTTTTAGGGCGGCAAATTGACACACCGCCATCAAGGCTTTTACCCTAGCCAACAGCGATTGTAAATTGGTCTTACCAATTATCCAAGAACGCTGACAGTGCCTGACCAACAACAATTAGGGGCCACCCCATATGCAAACCTGGCAACAGCTCTACAGCCCGCTCGGCAGTCTCGGCGTGTCCGCACTTGCGGCCGTCATTCCCATCGTTTTCTTCTTCCTCGCGCTGGCGGTGTTCCGCCTCAAAGGCCATGTGGCCGGGAGCATCACCCTCGCCCTGTCGATTGCCGTAGCAATCTTCGCGTTCCAAATGCCGGTCGACATGGCCTTTGCCGCCGCCGGGTATGGCTTTGCCTACGGTCTGTGGCCGATTGCCTGGATCATTGTCGCAGCGGTATTCCTCTACAAACTGACAGTGAAAAGTGGTCAGTTCGAGGTCATTCGCAGTTCGGTGTTATCGATTACTGACGACCAGCGCCTGCAAGTGCTGCTGATCGGTTTCTGCTTCGGTGCGTTCCTGGAAGGTGCCGCCGGTTTCGGCGCGCCCGTGGCGATTACTGCCGCGCTGCTGGTCGGCCTGGGCTTCAACCCGCTGTACGCCGCCGGCCTGTGCCTGATTGCCAACACCGCGCCGGTGGCGTTCGGCGCCTTGGGGATTCCGATCATTGTTGCCGGCCAAGTCACCGGCATCGACGCGTTCAAGATCGGCGCCATGACCGGTCGCCAACTGCCGCTGCTGTCGCTGTTCGTGCCGTTCTGGCTGGTATTCATGATGGACGGCCTGCGCGGCGTGCGTGAAACCTGGCCGGCTGCATTGGTCGCGGGCCTGAGCTTCGCCGTCACTCAGTACTTCACGTCCAACTTCATCGGCCCAGAGCTGCCGGACATCACTTCGGCACTGGCCAGCCTGATCTCGCTGACCCTGTTCCTGAAAGTCTGGCAGCCGAAACGCGCCGCCGGCCAACACATCGCCGGTGCCGTTTCCGCCTCGGTGGTGACTGCCAGCGTCGGCGGTTTCGGTCAAAAGCGCACTACCGTGGCGTCGCCTTACAGCCTCGGAGAAATTTTCAAAGCCTGGTCGCCGTTCCTGATTCTCACTGTGCTGGTGACCATCTGGACACTGAAGCCCTTCAAAGCGATGTTCGCCGCCGGCGGCTCGATGTACAGCTGGGTGTTCAACTTCGCGATCCCGCATCTTGACCAACTGGTGATCAAAACCGCACCGATCGTGGCTGCTCCAACAGCAATCCCCGCGGTGTTCAAACTCGACCCGATTTCCGCGACCGGCACGGCAATTTTCTTCTCCGCGCTGATCTCGATGCTGGTACTGAAGATCAATTTCAAAACTGGTCTTACCACTTTTAAAGAAACCTTCTACGAACTGCGCTGGCCAATCCTGTCGATCGGCATGGTGCTGGCGTTCGCCTTCGTCACCAACTACTCCGGCATGTCTTCGACCATGGCCCTGGTATTGGCCGGAACCGGCGCTGCGTTCCCATTCTTCTCGCCGTTCCTGGGCTGGCTCGGCGTGTTCCTCACCGGCTCGGATACTTCGTCCAACGCCCTGTTCAGTTCGCTGCAAGCGACCACCGCACACCAGATCGGCGTCAACGACACCCTGCTGGTGGCGGCGAACACCAGCGGCGGCGTGACCGGCAAGATGATCTCGCCACAATCGATCGCCGTGGCCTGCGCCGCGACCGGGCTGGTGGGCAAGGAATCGGATCTGTTCCGCTTCACTCTCAAGCACAGCCTATTCTTTGCAACGATTGTCGGTCTGATCACCTTGGCTCAGGCTTACTGGTTCACCGGCATGCTGGTGCACTAAACCTACAAGAAACACAGAAAAAACCGACGCCGGTTCGTGATGCCGGCGTCAGCAATTCACAACCCGGTCTGTAAGGCTGCTGAAAGCAACGCTCTCTATATTCAGCAGCCTCAGCGGACGGATAACCGGGACCACCCGGAGACACGCCTGATGAGCGAGCTTTTTTATAACGCCGTGCCAAACGCGACCCGCGTGGCACCGCCACTGCCCGAACCTCGGCAATATCCCAGCGAGAAACCGTCGCGGGTCTACCTGTTTGGCACGTGCGTGGTCGACCTGTTCTACCCCGAAGCCGGGATGGACGCGATCCACTTGCTGGAGCGTGAAGGGATCCGGGTCGAGTATCCGCAAGGGCAGAGTTGCTGCGGCCAGCCGGCCTACACCTCGGGTTACACCGAGCAGGCACGGACGGTAGCGCGCTCGCAACTGGCGCTGTTTGCCGGAGATTATCCGGTGGTGGTGCCGTCGGGTTCCTGCGCCGGCATGCTGCGCGAGCATTACGCCGACTTGTTCAAGGACGAGCCGGAGACGTTAAAACAGGTTCAGGCCCTCGCGGCCCGCACCTATGAACTGGCCGAATTTCTGCTGTTCGTCTGCAAGGTGCAGCTCAAGGACAGCGGCGAACCGGTCAAAGTCGCGCTGCACACTTCGTGTTCGGCACGTCGCGAAATGAACACCCACCTGCACGGTCGCGAGTTGTTGGCGCAGTTGAGCAACGTGGAACGGGTCAACCACGACCACGAAAGCGAATGCTGTGGCTTCGGTGGGACATTCAGCGTCCGTATGCCAGACATTTCCGGCGCGATGGTGGCTGACAAAACCAGAGCGTTGAAGGATTCCGGCGCGCACAAGGTGTTGAGCGCCGACTGTGGCTGTTTGATGAACATCAACGGCGCATTGGAGAAACAAAAAGAAGCGCTACGCGGGCAACATCTCGCCAGCTTCTTGTGGCAACGAACCGGAGGTGCGCAATGAGCACTTCCGCGATTATCCCTACGGTCGCCGTAGAAGAAGATTTCCGCACCCGGGCACACAATGCCTTGGGTGATCAGCAGCTGCGGAACAACTTCCGCACTGCCATGGACTCACTGATGGTCAAGCGGGCAGCCGCTTTCAGTGATGCCCACGAAAGAGAACATTTGCGCGCACTGGGCAATTCGATCAAGGCCCGCGCGCTCTCCAAGCTGCCCGACCTGCTCGAGCAACTGGAACAGAACCTGACCCGCAACGGTGTGACAGTGCACTGGGCGGAAACGGTGGACGAGGCCAATGGCATCGTCTTATCGATCATCCGCGCTCACGAGGCGCGGCAAGTGATCAAGGGCAAATCGATGGTCAGCGAAGAGATGGAGATGAACCATTTCCTCGAGGCTCGGGACATTGAATGTCTGGAGTCCGACATGGGGGAGTACATCGTCCAGCTCGACCACGAGAAGCCTTCACACATCATTATGCCGGCGATCCACAAGAATGCCGGTCAGGTCGCGTCCTTGTTCCACGACAAACTTGGCGTGGAATACACCAAGGACGTTGACCAACTCATTCAGATCGGTCGCAGAGTCCTGCGGCAGAAATTCTTCGAAGCGGACATCGGCGTCTCCGGTGTCAACTTCGCCGTCGCCGAGACCGGCACCCTGCTGCTGGTGGAAAACGAAGGCAACGGGCGCATGACCACCACCGTGCCGCCGGTGCACATCGCCGTCACCGGCATCGAAAAAGTCGTGGAAAACCTGCGTGACGTGGTGCCGCTGCTGTCACTGTTGACGCGTTCGGCGCTGGGTATTCCGATCACCACTTACGTCAACATGATCTCCGGCCCGCGCAAGGAACACGAACTCGACGGCCCGCAGGAAGTGCATCTGGTGCTGCTCGACAACGGTCGCAGCCAGGCGTTTGCCGACAGTGAATTGCGTCAGACGTTGAACTGCATCCGCTGCGGCGCCTGCATGAACCATTGCCCGGTCTACACCCGCGTCGGTGGCCACACCTATGGCGAGGTGTATCCCGGGCCGATCGGCAAAATCATCACCCCGCACATGGTTGGCTTGGCCAAGGTTCCGGATCACCCGAGTGCCTCTTCGCTGTGCGGTGCCTGCGGTGAAGTCTGCCCGGTAAAAATTCCGATTCCGGCGATCCTGCGGCGTCTGCGCGAAGAGAACGTCAAAGCCCCGGACAGCCCGAATCAAGTGATGCGCGGTCAGGGCAGCAAATATTCGCGCAAAGAACGCTTCATCTGGAACGCCTGGGCCAGGCTCAACAGCTCTCCAACGCTGTATCGATTGTTCGGTTTCTTCGCCACGCGCCTGCGTGCCCTGACCCCGAGTAACGTCGGCCCGTGGACGCAAAACCACAGCGCGCCGAAACCTGCCGCTCGCTCACTGCACGACATGGCCCGCGAGCATCTGGCCAAACAGGGAGATCGCTGATGAGCGCCAAGCAAAATATCCTCGGCAAACTGCGGAAAAGTCTGACGGGGACCACACCTATTGCCGACGACTTCGACGTCGATCTAGTGACGCAGCCTTACACCTACAGCGCCGAACAACGCATTCCGCAACTGCGCAAATTGATGGAAGCAGTGCACACCGAAATCCACCTGACCTCGGGCGAAGCATGGCCGGCGTTGCTTGCGCAATTACTGCGCGACCGTCAGTTGCCGAGCCTGTTGATTGCACCGACTACCGCGCACGGGCAGAAAATCACACAGCACTGGGCGAACAATCCTGATCTGCCAGCACTGAAATCCTACGACCGGCCGATGGAAGAGTGGAAAGCCGAGCTGTTCAACGACACTCCGGCGAGTCTGACCGGCACCCTCGGCGCGATCGCCGCTACCGGCAGCTTGATCATGTGGCCGACCCGCGAAGAACCGCGTTTGATGAGTCTGGTGCCACCGGTGCATTTTGCCCTGCTCAAGGCCAGTGAAATCCGCGACAACTTTTATCAGGTGCAGCAGGAATTCGAATGGGCGCAGGGCATGCCGACCAACGCGTTGCTGGTGTCCGGCCCGTCGAAAACCGCCGACATTGAACAGGTGCTGGCCTACGGCGCCCACGGCCCGAAAGACTTGGTGGTGCTGATCCTGGAGGACCAATGACGCTTCCGGCTAATTTTCTGCGTGATGCGCAACAACTGATTCCGGCGGAGCGCCGCTTTGATGATCCGTTATCGACTCTGGCCTTCGGCACCGACGCCAGTTTTTATCGACTGATTCCGCAACTGGTAATCCGCGTCGAATCGGAGGACGAAGTCGTGGCCCTGCTGAAACTGGCTCAGCGCGACCATGTTCCAGTGACCTTCCGTGCAGCGGGCACCAGTCTCTCTGGTCAGGCGATCAGCGATTCCGTTTTGATCGTGCTTGGGGATAACTGGAACGCGCGCGAGATTCGTGGCCAAGGCACGCAAATCCGCCTGCAACCTGGTGTGATCGGCGCACAGGCCAACGCATGGCTCGCACCGTTTGGCCGCAAGATCGGCCCTGATCCGGCGTCGATCAACGCCTGTAAAATTGGCGGCATTGTTGCAAACAACGCCAGCGGCATGTGCTGCGGCACGGCGCAAAACACCTACCACACGCTGGCCGGGATTCGTCTGGTACTCGCCGATGGCACGCGACTCGATACCGAAGATGCTGCCAGTGTTACAGCGTTTCGCAGCAGTCACGGCGATCTGCTCGAACGCTTGGCGACATTGGGCCGCGAGACCCGTGCCAACGCCGGACTGGCTGCACGAATCCGCCACAAATACCGTCTGAAAAATACCACCGGCCTGTCACTCAACGCCTTGGTGGATTTCGACGAGCCTGTGGATATCTTGAGCCACTTGCTGGTCGGCTCCGAAGGCACCCTCGGTTTCATCAGCGCGGTGACTTACGACACGGTGATCGATCACCCGAACAAGGCGTCGGCGCTGATCGTCTTCCCGGATGTGGAGACCTGCTGCAACGCCGTCACCGTACTGAAGAGCCAACCGGTATCCGCCGTAGAACTGCTGGATCGCCGCAGTTTGCGTTCGGTGCAGGACAAACCGGGCATGCCTGCTTTCGTACAGCAGCTGTCGAACAATGCCTGCGCGTTGCTCATCGAATCCCGCGCCGCGTCTTCTACTTTGTTGCAGGAACAACTGGCGCAAATCATGGCGTCGCTCAGTAGCTTCCCGGTGGAAAAGCAGGTCGACTTCACCGAAGACCCAGCCGAGAACGCCAAGCTCTGGGCCATCCGCAAGGACACCTTCCCCGCCGTCGGCGCGGTGCGCAAAACCGGCACCACGGTGATCATCGAAGACGTGACCTTCCCGGTCGACCAGTTGGCAATCGGCGTGAATCGCTTGATCGAGTTGTTCGACAAACATGCCTACGACGAAGCGATCCTTTTCGGACACGCGCTGGAAGGCAATCTGCACTTCGTCTTCACCCAAGGCTTCAACAACCCGGAAGAAGTCGCGCGCTATCAAGCGTTCATGGACGACGTCGCGCAACTGGTCGCGGTGGAATTCGGTGGCTCGCTGAAAGCCGAACACGGCACCGGGCGCAACATGGCGCCGTTCGTGGAACTGGAATGGGGCAGCGACGCCTATCAACTGATGTGGCAGCTCAAACGTCTGCTCGACCCGAACGGGATTCTCAACCCGGACGTGGTGCTCAGCGAAGATCCACAGATCCATCTCAAGCATCTGAAACCGCTGCCGGCGGCCGACGAGATTGTCGATAAGTGCATCGAATGCGGTTTCTGCGAACCGGTCTGCCCATCTAAAGGACTGACCCTGAGTCCGCGCCAGCGTATTGTGATCTGGCGCGATATTCAGGCGAAAAAGCGTGCGGGCGTCGACACCACAGAATTGGAAAAAGCTTACGAATACCAAGGCATCGAAACCTGCGCCGCCACTGGTCTGTGCGCGCAACGTTGCCCCGTAGGAATTAATACCGGCGAGCTGGTGAAAAAGCTGCGTGGCCGACACGCTACGCATCAGAAAACCGCTGACTGGATTGAAGGAAATTTCGCCAAGACTCTGCAAGGCGCCCGTTTTACCCTGCACGTGGCCAACGGTGCGCGGATGATGCTTGGCGCACCGCGTCTGGCGAAACTTTCTGCAACCATTACGCGCCTGTCCAAGGGCCAAGTGCCGTTGTGGACGAATGCGATGCCGCAGCCAGAGAAGGCCATTCGCTTCAGCCCCAGCGTCTCAGACGAACGTCCGCGTGTGGTGTATCTCGCAGCGTGTGTCTCGCGAGTCATGGGTCCGGCGGCGGGTGATAAAGAGCAAATGTCGCTCTACGACAAAACCCGTGGACTGCTGGAAAAGGCCGGCTACCAAGTGGTCTTCCCGGACAATCTGGACAACCTTTGCTGCGGTCAGCCCTTCGCCTCCAAGGGCTACGCCGAACAGGCCGAGCACAAGCGTCAGGAGTTGATCAGCGCCCTGTTGCACGCCAGTCGCGGCGGACTCGATCCGATCTATTGCGACACAAGCCCATGCACGTTGCGACTGGTTCAGGACGTAGGAGAAACCCGTCTGGATCTGTACGACCCGGTGCGCTTCATCCGTACGCACCTTCTCGAACGACTGGACTTCACTCCGCAAGACGCACCGATCGCGGTACACGTGACCTGCAGCACGCAACATCTGGGCGAAAGCCAGGCGTTGATCGATCTGGCGCGCAAGTGCAGCAATAACGTGGTGATCCCGGAAGGCATTCATTGCTGCGGGTTTGCCGGCGACAAAGGCTTCACCACGCCGGAGCTGAACAGCCACTCGCTGCGCACGCTAAAGGATGCGGTGCAGCATTGCAGCGAGGGGATTTCCACCAGTCGCACCTGTGAGATCGGCCTGACGCAACACGGCGGAATTGACTACCACGGGCTGGTCTATCTGGTGGATCGCGTGACCCGGGCGAAGGCCTGTTGAAGAAAAATAGAACCCTTGAGTTCGACTGTAGTCCACAGAATAACCCCGGCTGATCGGGGTTTTTCTTCCATACGGTTGCCCGTCCTGACGGCCAGCGAAGTCTGGACCCACTCGGTTCAAGGAGATACACATGAAACGTTCTGTACTGTTAGGTCTGTTCGTTACTGCATCGATGATGGCGTCCACTTCGTTCGCCGCTGACAAGCCTGCTGACCTGTGTGATGCGAATATTCAGACCATTCAAAGTGGCAAGGCGCAGTTGTCTGCGAACCCAGAACTGAGCCAGCGCGCTGAAGCCAGTGTGACCAGAGCCCAGTCGCTCAAGGCCGAGGGCAAGATCGATGACTGTGTAGCGGAAACCTCGCAAACCATCGTAGAACTGCGCAAAGCCACCGGCACCAACAACTGATCAGCGTCCCGGCCAACCTTCGGGTTGGCCTTGCGGGCTGATTGGCGTACACTGCGCAGGCTTGTTGCTCAAACAGATGTACTGAGCAATGAGTTCGGGGCCGTTTAGGATTCGACGCCGGTTGCGAAACTTTAGGTGCATGCCGACTTGGTAACAGAAGTCGTAAATCCACTGTTGCAACTACTTATAGTTGCCAATGACGACCAATACGGTGTTGCTCTCGCTGCTTAATTGCAGCTGACAATGCTCCTGGTACCTTCGGGTCCAGCAATCATCAGGGGATGTCTGTAAACCCAAAATGATTGTCATATAGAACAGAATCGCCGTGCAGTACGTTGTGGACGAAGCGGCTAAAACTTACACAACTCGCCCAAAGCACCCTGCCCTTCGGGTCGCTGAGGGTTAACTTAATAGAAACGGCTACGCATGTAGTACCGACAGCGGAGTACTGGCGGACGGGGGTTCAAATCCCCCCGGCTCCACCAAATAATCATCTAAAGACGTCCACGGACGTCTTTTTTTGTGCCTGAAATCCAGTGAATACGGGGGTTTCAGGGCTGCGGGAGGCTTTCCAGGTTTTTTGAGTTCCAGGCGGCTTGGTATTCCCAATGGTATTCCCGGCTACCCGGCGCTAATCTTGGGAATACCAAAAGGTGTCATGGAGTACTTCTCATGTGCGCTCAAACCACCCGCCTCTCCGACCGCCAGCTCAAGGCAGTCAAACCGAAAGACAAGGATTACGTCCTCACGGATGGCGACGGGCTCCAGCTGCGAGTCAGGGTCAATCGCTCGATGCAGTGGAATTTCAACTACCGGCATCCCGTCACCAAGAATCGAATCAACATGGCACTCGGCTCTTATCCCGAGGTTTCTCTTGCGCAAGCGAGGAAGAAACCGTTGAGGCCAGAGAGCTGCTTGCACAGGGCATCGACCCAAAAGCTCAGCGCAATGAGCTGCAGGAAGCCAAACGAGCGGAAACGGAACACACCTTCGAGAACGTGGCCACCGCCTGGTTCGAGCTGAAGAAGGATTCCGTCACGCCGGCGTATGCCGAAGACATTTGGCGCTCCCTCACACTGCATGTTTTTCCGAGCATGAAATCAACGCCTCTCTCGGAAGTCAGCGCCCCAATGGTCATCAAGCTCCTTCGTCCGATTGAGGCCAAAGGCAGCCTCGAGACAGTTAAGCGAGTGAGCCAGCGCCTTAACGAGATCATGACCTACGGGGTCAATTCCGGAATGATCTTTGCCAACCCTCTCAGCGGCATTCGGGCCGTGTTCAAGAAACCTAAGAAAGAGAACATGGCAGCGCTACCACCAGATGAGCTTCCGGAGCTCATGATGGAAATCGCGAACGCCAGCATCAAGCGGACGACCCGCTGCCTGATCGAATGGCAGCTACACACTATGACCCGCCCTGCCGAAGCGGCGACTACCCGATGGGCAGACATCGACTTCGACAAACGCATCTGGACCATCCCTCCGGAGCGAATGAAAAAGCGTCGTCCCCACACAATCCCGCTGACCGAACATGCACTCTCATTATTGGAGACGCTTAAGTCCCATAGCGGCCACAGGGATTATGTGTTCCCGTCAGATAGAAACCCGCGCACCCACGCGAATAGCCAGACAGCCAACATGGCGTTGAAACGAATGGGCTTTCAGGACCGCTTAGTCAGCCACGGCATGCGCTCCATGGCCAGCACAATTCTGAACGAGCATGGATGGGATCCGGAGCTAATCGAAGTCGCGCTGGCGCATGTCGATAAAGACGAAGTTCGAAGCGCCTACAACCGAGCGGATTACATCGAACGCCGGCGTCCGATGATGGCCTGGTGGAGTGAACATATCCAGAAGGCGGCCACCGGCAGCCTGTCGGCATCGGCCATCAATCAAACCAGGGACCGCAACGTCGTACCGATACGCTGAGCATCCAAAGGTTGGCGACGCCGGCGACAATCCGTGTCGTGCAGCAGGGCGACAGAAGTGACGACTGTCGCTAAATCTCTGGCATGCCTGCGCTTCTTCGGCCAAGCCCCTGAGTATGGGAAGGCTCCGCATTCCCATACTCAGGGGCTCACGCTTAAAAGCGTCTATCAGACAACCACGAGTTGCGCCTTTCTACGGCGGATCAATCCTGCTGTTAACTCATAGTAATAGACGGTCGCTGGCGCTGAGCAACGCAGGTAGTGCTCCAAAAACCATCTCACATGTTTTTCCCTCCAAGACCAGGGAGTCGCGCAACCCCAGCGCTCACGAATCACCTCGTGCATCCTTTCTGCTTGCCTGATGTGCCGCTGTCGCGTGGCATGCGCACCTTTGACCACGGGGCTCAGAAACAACGCCATATCGAACTCGGACTTCATCGCCGGCCTCCGATGTAGGCACTCACCACATCGATGCGGTTATGTCCCAACTCATGACTGATCTGCTCGCGTGCACGTTGATCGAGCTCTCGATCCTCTCGATGACCACGACCGCCATTAACGGGTGCTGAGAAGCCAGTCAGTTGTTCATAGCGCTCACAGGCGTACGCCGCCCGCAGCTCATGAAAGCCTTTCAAACCATTTTCATGCAAGAGATCCCGTGCCGGCCGCACGACTGCCTGCATGAAGTCTTTGTAGCTTTCATCGGGTGCTAACAGGTTCCGACTACCTTTGGGTGAGGCCTCGCTGGCCCTGTCGAGGGCATCGCGGACTTGATCCGTGACCGCGATCCAACGCGCCGCTGATGCGCCTGACCTACCGCCTTTGGTGCCATCTTGAATATTGACCTTGCCCAGTTGCCGAGCCTCACGCTGGAGCCGGGGCAGGTCCGCCAAGATAGCCTCACGCAAGCGCATGCCGGTCTCCCGAGCGAGGAGCACAATGGCAGCCACCCTCGATTGCTGTCGCTCTGACAGCGTTTGCGCAATCAGTCTGACTTGCACACGGTCTTGGCCTTGCGGTGCATCGCTACGCACGCTTAAACGCTGTAGGCCTAGCGCCTTGCTCGGACTCGGAATTTTGACGTACTGATCACCGCGCAGCGCAGCCATGGTTCGGTTCACGCTGGACAGGCGGTTCTGCGCGGAGGCAATGCCGACGTTGCCCTGATCAACCTGCTCACGCACGTAAGTGGCGTACCGCATGAGGATGTCACGGTCGATCTGTCGCGCGTCATTCAGCCTCGGCCCTTCCTCGGATCGACACCAATTCACAAAGGCCTGCCACCGATCGCTATGGGCTTTGACAGTAGCAAAATGACCGTCGCCAAACAGATCTTTCAAGGCTTGCGGTCCGGCATAGCTGAGCTGGCGACCGAAGCCGAAATTGCGCCCCGCTCGCTTACCGACGCGAGCCATTTTTCTGCTCCTGATCGACTGCCACGAGCTCATGGAAAAGGGCTCGCCAGTTCGCACTCACGATAGCGAACTGGGACCAATCAGTCGGGCGAAAACACAGCGTGTTGTCGGTGACGTAAAGATGCGCGCCCTCCTCGTTCAACCGCTGAATGATGGCTGTCGTCGAGGTGATAGTTTTCCGGAGGGTGGCGACATCGGCGACAGCGGCGACAACCCTTGTCCTGCCTGGGCTTGAGCGTGGCGACAAAGTGGCGACACTACCGGCGACAAACCGCACTTTCGGCTCCTTTTGGCGCTGAGCCAGATGGTTGCGCAGTGCTTCATCGAGATTGAACATGGCGCACCTCAAAGGTGTGGCCGTCGGTAATCAACCAATGATGATCAAGCAACTCGACCAGCAGCTTGGCGGTATGACGACTACTCTTGCGGGCGAAGCGGGGACCATTGCGGTTCAACTCACGAATACTGAAATGCTTCCAATCCTTGACCTGCAGCCAGCGCAGCAGCCGGTCCGCCTCTTCCTTTACCCGGCACACAGGCTCTTGTTCGGTCAGACGCTGGATCTCGGTGAGGTAGTAGCCGACTAAAGCGGAGGCCCGTTGGATATGATCGACTTCCACGGCGCTGCTCTCCTCCACGACTGCCAGAATGCCGGCGATGCGCAGCAGGTTGTCGGCGGCCTTCGATCCGCTAGGCCGCACGCTGGCCAGCTCGCCAAACTCACTCAACTGGGCTTCGATGGCGTCATGCAAATCAATCCAGCGACGACGGGACAATGGACTGAGGTTCAACGGTGATAGCTGAAGAGCACCGTCAGCGGAAAGTGACCAAGGCTGATGAAACAGGGCCGAAAGTCGGTGGCGATAGCGCTTTAGGGCAGCGTCTTTGGACAAGTCGACGGCTTGGTAACTGCGCTGTCCGGCCAGGCTACTAGGCCAAGTCATCAGGCAGCGACCGAGAATGCCTTGCCCCTGCAGCAACGGGTCACTGAGTAACTGCATGGCCAAGTACGGTTGCAGCATCAGATGCAGGCTCAAGCGTCGGTCATAGGCTCGCAAGCTTTCACCAACCATGGAGCGCGCGCGATCTATCGGGCTGCCATCCCAGAGTGACGACAAGGTCGTGACCGCTTTCAAACGGTTATCCCGACTCATGGTGCTGCTGCCGAGGAATTGTCCACCCTCATCACAGAACAGACCCATGCTAGGCAGGTCATGACAGAGCCCCTTGATCAGGGCCTCGATAGTCGGGTCCGTGGTGATCAGTCTAGGGGCTGAGGGCTCCGCTTCGAGCGACATTCCGTTCGCGGGCTCAGGATCGCCAGGCTTGATACGCTGCGCCTGTCGCTGTGCGGCACGGTACCGGGCAAGTTGTTCGCGATAGCGCTGCCACTGCTCACGCTCCCATTGCCGTGCAGACAGTAATGCACATCGATCGGCCGCCGTTTTGCGATCGCCGGACGCGGCCACCGTGATCAGGTACAGCGACAGCGGATAACTGCGTCCGTCGAGATGTAAGCCCGCATGGCCTTGTGTGGCCAGCGCCGAGGCAGCCAACACCGATTGCGCGGCCAGTGCTTGGGGCACGCCGATGACCTCGGCCATGCGCTCAACCGCAGGCCCAAGAATCCCACCCAGTGCCTGCACCGGATAAGGCTGGGCCACGGGATTCGACTCAATCAGCGGTCGAGGTGGTTGTGGTAGTTCAAGCTTCGGATCTAACTGCTGCATGGGCCCTCTCCTCATTCATTGCTGGTTGTCCTCACGTAGTCCCGCCACGGATGTTGAGTGTTATCAGGGATCAAGGCCCCTGCGGTCTGTGAGGTGTTCACTGACGCGGAACGGACGGCTCCTTACGACCGGGTGCAAGGGCATGAACCCATGAATCTGGCCTCCTTGACGCATCCGAAAATGCGGGCGGGTGGAGGCTGTGCCGACTGACGAGTTCGGCACCTGGATATCCTGGGTGGGAGAAAGCAAAGACCTCGACACCTGGGGCATGCCTGACTGTCAGTCAGGTGCAGCCCTTCCATAGGCTGCGGCACCGGTGCCTGTGTCGTTGCGGATGGCGACGAATCGGACTTGTCAGGCCGATTGTCACGAGGAGAGTTGCGGCAATGCCCTGTACGACGTGGCTTGCAGCAATGGTACGAGCGCCCGTCTCTTTCCTGGAGAAAGAGACGGGCGAGGTCTGGCGCAGCGAAGTGTGCCAAGAGGTGAGGTTGCTGCAATACAGCGAGGTAGGTCCATCGTCTGCCGCAGTGGGCAGATTGGTCGAGTAGGCATCCATCACTCTTGGGGAGTGACCGTGCGAGCCGCCGGACGCTAATCGCACTTGGGGAAGAACCACCACGCGAATGGCGTAGCCTTCAAGGTTCTGGCTACCTGGGCTGGTGCTGTCAACGACAGCGATCCGTGCGCCAATTTTTATACCCACTCGAAAAGGCGGTCAAGCGTCACGGCCAATGCGCTCAGAAAGTGGCGACTGTCGCCACTTTTGTCGCCATGCCCCAGGCCACGTTCTACGTGGATTGTCGCCGGTGTCGCCACCGTCGCCACCGTCGCCACACCGACACTGCTGCCCTATGAAGAGATCCGCACACACACTGAATGGCCCTGCGCTATGTAGAAATCACGGCGAATTACTGACGGGGGAAAGCAAGCGGGGCGCTAATCAAATTTGAAAATGGGAAAGTGTAACGAGCTGGCCTCGAGAAAAAGCGAGTGAACCCCCCGATCGGCGCGATCAAAGATCGCTTGATCGGAGGGTTTGGCGGGAAAAGCAAATCTCAAATATCAATTACAGGCTCAGGCATCAAAGCGGGTTGATTGGGAAGTGACGGCCTCGCGTCGCACAATCAGCGTCTGCGGTATGGCAGCCGCTTCTTTCGTACGCCCGATCAGCCTCTTCCGACACTGCCTAGGCGGCAATCACAACTGCAGGATTTGGTTACTAGGATCTGTCGATCAAGACCGGACGCCACCCGGTTCTTTCAGCGGATGTCACCAGTATTGGCCGGAAACTGCCCTCTGTGACAGGCAGCTATCGGCCAACACAGGGATGCCATTTCACGTGATCGTCAATGGCACGGTGCGATCGCGGAGCGTCTACCCTCGCGAGTCCGTCACCGAGGCAAAGGCTCGAGGCTTTCCCAAGAAACGCCCCTTGAGCCGGGGCATGGGTTGATTCCCTCACGTAACGAATAACCACGGTGCCCCCAGTTTGAATACACAATATGATGCACAACCACCGGCGCCCGATGACAGGAGTCGCACCTGCACATGGATCCTCAAAAATGACGGAAACTGCAATCACGGCCCCAGCAAGCCATGTTCCACCTTTTACCTCAGTTCGTACGGCCGCACAGACGTTGCCATTTAGTGAGCTACGCTGGGAGAACTTTGAAAAGCTGTGTTATCGATTGGCGGGGAAACAAGCTGATATCGAATCTCATAGCCTATATGGAAGGGCAGGACAAGCGCAGCAGGGCATAGACATTTTTGCTCGAAAGCGCAACGGCAGATACGACACCTGGCAAGCGAAATGCTACGCAAAGTACACCCCCAGAGACCTGAAGAAAGCCTGCGCGACGTTCCTCGCCGGAGGCTGGGTGGCAAGGACTGAAATGTTCTACATTGCCGTGCAATGTCCAGTGGATGACGTAGGTCTGCAGGATGAGATTGAAGTACAG
This sequence comes from Pseudomonas sp. Irchel 3H7, assembly GCF_900187605.1. Lineage (GTDB taxonomy): Bacteria > Pseudomonadota > Gammaproteobacteria > Pseudomonadales > Pseudomonadaceae > Aquipseudomonas. Next base: position 59,338 of record NZ_FYEA01000015.1, on the reverse strand, counting down.
GCCGAATTATTTCATGCCCAGGGAATAACCCTTAAGGTGCTTGGCGGTCATGACTTGTGCGGCGCATTGCGAAATTACCCAGATGTCGTATTGGAGTTTTTTGGGCGTGAGTGCGCGAAGGCATTTTTTGGGGACACTGTAAGCCAGGAGCTGCTGTTGCGGCTAGATGGTAGCGAGCTGCATAAGATCAGGACGCAACTCCATCGCGTCTATAAAGGAGGTTTCGAGCTTCTGGACCGAATTCTGGTGAATGCCCCAACGCCTTTTTCCGATCGGCCTCCGGCTCCCATTTCACTGCTTGACCGTTTCTCTGCACCTGACGTTCTGCTGAAGGAAACTGTCATGAGCCAGGCGGCGCCTGGCCAGGGTGAGGCATCAACTTCGCCCATGTCCGAACCGCAGCGAACTGACGCACATTCACCGGTGAAAAAAGAGGAAAGCCGTCAGGCGGAAAATTACCGTCGCACCCCCATCTTGGATTGGCTGGCAGAGTCCGATCAGATTGCTGTCGTGGGGCATGCTGGTAGTGGAAAAAGTACGGTGCTGCGGTGCCTAGCGCTTGATCTGCTCGGTGAACAGGGGCGATTTACTGACGTTGCGAAACGCTGGGGTCGCCATTTACCGTTGTTCATTTCTTTCGCCAAGTGGGTGCGCCTCAGTGAAGCCAATGCCGGAACTATAGGTATCAAAGAATTAATCCGTGCGACTTGGCAGCCTCAGTTAACTGGTGACCTCGTAGCATTGATTGATCAAGCCATTGATGAATCCCGGGTAGTGCTTCTTGTCGACGGGCTGGACGAATGGGCCAACGAGCAGGCAGCTCGCACGACCTTGCTCACAATGCTAACCATTGTGTCCGCACACAACATTCCGGTGGTCGTCAGTGCTCGACCCGGAGGGCTTTCAAAAATCGGGGGGATTCCCGACAGCTGGGCAGTGGGGCTGCTAGCACCGCTGTCAAAGGTGCAGCAGAGGGAAATCGCCACGACGTGGTTCTCGCGAAACGTGGGTTCTAGCAACGATCAATCTTCCAATGAAGAATCAATCACCTGGCAAACTCAGCGGTTCTTCAAAGAGCTTGATAAAGGGCGTGGGTTGGCCACGCTCGCGGAGACGCCGCTGTTATTGCTGGGATTGATCGCGTTGGCCGTTCGGCAGTTGGTGTTGCCGATCAACAAGGTGCAGGCGCTGAGCCAGTTGACTGACCTGCTGTTGGAGGTCCATCCGTCTAGCCGAGCCACGGCGGCAGGGGACGTCAGTCCTCGATTTTCCTCCGCAGCATCAATCGACGTTCGCAGGGAAGCGCTCGCAGCGCTTGCATTCGAGATTCGAATGGAGGGGGGAGACGCGGGGTATCCCCTTCAACTGGCTCGTAAATGCATAAAAACATTTCTCACTGACCCTGAGGGATATTGCTACACGACGCGCGAGGCTTCTGAAGTCGCCAACGAGATCCTTGCGGTTAACGCTGAGACGATGGGCCTGCTAGTTGAAAAAGGGCGCGAGGAGGTGGGTTTTGTGCATGCAAGCCTGGAGGAATATCTGGCATCCGTCCATATACACGGCTGGCCGATTGAGACGATCTTGAATTTTGTGCGGGCGAATGCAAGCAGTTTCCGTTGGAGAAGTGTGTTCGGCGATTTGATTGCGGGGAACACTAGGCGGTCTGAAGCCGAGCAAATCGTGCAGGTTATCGATGAGCCTGAGGTTGATGTGATCGGCGCATTGCAGCGGCGCTTGCTTCTTGCCAATGTCGTGTTTGGAGGGGCAGAGATCAATCGACCTACTGCTATCAGGCTGGCTGAACGCAGTCTGAACATCATTGGAGGGGCTGGGTGGGGTGGCGAGCGAAGTGCCCACCTTGCCGCTGCGCTAGGGGGAATTTACAACCCGACACTCAGAGAAAAAACTTCGGAAAATATCAACCGCTGGGGCATACGGGCTGCAGAGTATTTGCAAGAATTTTATTCCGCATTAGCACGATGGGAGCGGTCAGACCATCAGCTTAGTTTGTTGAAACATGGGCTTAAGGATGAGAGTCCCGCCAATTCTCGAGCCGCCGCTCAGTCCTTGGCAGTCGTCTACAACGGCGATCTTGAGGTAGAAAGCTGGCTGATGGGGTTGCTTCGCGGTGACTCCGATTTGGCGGTGGTGGCGCGGGCTCTGGAGGCCCTGACCCTCGGTTGGTCCGATAATCCGATGTTGATTGATTTTCTAACCACAGCCTCTGTTGCTGTGGACAAGGCGCTTCAACTGAGTGCTGTCTGGTGCAAGGTTCAATTAGGGCTGCACCAGGATACTGATCTGTCAGCGCTACTTTCATTGTGTGCTTGGCGTGATGGGGTCGGCCACTTGCATCGTGCACAGGTTGGGGAAAGTTTGGTACAGGGTTGGTTGGACAACCCTAAATTAGTTGAGATTTGCCTGGGTACCCTAAACGGAAGCATCACGCGCTACGATGAAATTGAGAAGGAGATCGCACAACATTATCTTCTCAGCTGTAGTGCTGACAATGCGCAGATATGTGCATGGATCGCGCGTGAGTTGCAGTCAGAGCATCCGTTCGTCTTGCGATTGGGGCAGGATTGGAGCCAGCTTTTGAAATTCTCGGAAATGGATAGTGAGGTTCGAGAGCAGCTCGTGCTCGCGGTTATTTCCAAGAAGGTGGAGCATCAAGAGTATGTCGCGAGACCGGTGTACAACTGCCTTCAAGACCCAAGAATTAAACAGCACTTGATGGATAGGGTGAAAAAAACTGAGGGTTTTTCGGTCTTCTGGGCTCTGGCTCCTTTGGTTGAAGGTTGGGCGGCTGAGCTTCCTGAAGTTCGCGAGCTGGTGCAAGAGGTACTTCTGTGGCCAGATGAGCGCAGATTTCATCTGATTGGCTTGTACCCCAAAATGCTTAGTCGCGAAGCGTGCATTGAGGAACTATTAAAGATTCTCAACGGTCGCCATAAGGTAAGGTTCGACACATTGCTTGCTGCTTTCAGCCAGTTGGACGTTTCCGATCATAAAGAAATTGTAGATATTTTGGTGAGCAGGGCGTTGTGCGAGCCAGACCACGTGTTTTCAGGTTCCGGGCAGTTGATTGCGCTCTACCCCCAAGAAGGCAGGGTTAAAGCGTTTGCGCTAGAAAGACTTAAAGGGCGTAACCCACCCATTGGGCTGCTAGCTTCAGCCTATCGTGATGACTCGGTCGTTCAGCAACTTATCACTCAGAGTGTTGGTTCCCTCTCAGCTGTCATGCGGTTGCAAATCATTGATGCTGCCTCCAGTGAATTCGACCGAAACGATACTGCCAAGGAAATCTTGGAAAAGTATGATCATGAAGTAGACGGCCCTCTCAAAACACACGCTGCCATAAAAAACTATCAAGCACTGCTCTCCATCGACACAGACCGGAAGCCAGTTGTCGATCGCCTGCTTATAGATGCAATGGCGGTTGGACACGATCATGACGCTCGGCGAGCGGCTGCGTTCGCCGGCTTGGTCGTGTACGGAGCAACGGAGCAATTTTCCATCCTCGAGTGGGGCAAAAAACCCCTGGATATATCGCTAGGGCAATATTCTAATGAGCCCCCAGCGCTGATTAGATTGGTGGCCGAGCACTGGGACGAATTGGAAAAGAGCTTCGGCGAGCAATTACTCTCAAGACTAGGACACTTTACTGACGAATCGCGCTTTTGGGAGCTTATAGCGCCATATGTGTCCGTTAATGCCGTTTTGCGACAGCGCTTTCTCGACTATTGCTCACACACCACGGAGTGTCTTCGCGTCCCAGTATTGCAGGCGCTCGCCAAGGAGGTTTCCAGAAGCGATCTGCTGCTACAGCACTGTTTGACTGGGACTAGGATTCGCAGAAACAGTGCGGATCACTCTTGGCATAGAATGCAGAGCTATTTCGAAGCTTCCTATATATTGCGACAGCAATTTTCCGAGAACGGTGACGTGTTAGCCCAATTACAGTCGACTGTTTGTGAGAGTGGCTTCCAACTTGGCGTTGCAGCACTGGCCATTTATGATCCCGGCAACCCCAGTCTGGACGAAGTAGTATCAGCGATAACAGATGACGACCACGCCTATGAAAGCTTTGTTGGACCTATCATTGTCGGGGTTCAAAGGCTTCAAGGCGTAAAGCTCGAGAAGCTGGTTAGAGCAATGGTCAATCGACCGAGCCATTCGTTATGGGATTTTCAGGACAGGGTCAATTATGCTATTAAATCCAGGATTGGCACAGATGATGAGTTTGCTGGTTTGATTGGTGCGCGGTTGGCGTCAAGTTCGTCCGAGAGTGAAATTTCAAGCTACTCGCGTTATTTGGCGTCCGCAGGAAGGCTCAACGAAGAAACTCATGGGCATTGTCTACGCTTGCTCAATGCAAGGTCCTCTTCTTTGCGCATCCCAGCGCATGGGTACGATTCGACAGCCGACGTTGTACGACCAGTCGTTCATTCTCTTCTTGATGTCCTAGCAGGTCCAATTTATTAGCTTGTGGTGTTTTGATAATTGTGGGCTTTCCTTTGTTTGTGGAAACCGCGTCGTATGACTGACCGCTTTGGAACGCTTCCAGCGTTAGATCGAGGTGCTCGACAAGCAATGAACGAGTAAGTCACTAAGCGCCAAACCATCTATATCGCGTAAGCGTCCGCTTTCGGCCAAAAGCGGATCTCCACCCTCTCTAGATAGCGTTAGCCAAATTTTATAATTCTATTCGACGACGCTTTTTAATAATGGGCAAGGAGAAAATATTACTTTAGCTGAACACGTCAAGCCATAATTTTCCGTGGCGGAGCATGAACTTCTCCACAAAACTATCAGACGCCAGAAGCTAAAGTGTATTATCTCTTCTTGGCTATACTATGCAAAAGCGTTGAAAGTGGACTATTTTCATCAGACTGGTACTCAAACTCATCATAACTTTCACCAATTACTGGCATGCTTCTGAGTTCGTACCGCAGAGAGGAAATCTCATAAACAGCTTCACTGCCAGCAATTGGAATGAAAGCGTCAGCAACGAAACAAGTTAAATTAACCCCCTCCCCGACACTGCTTTTAAATGTTAAGCCATCAAATCCTTCAAGTCGCAGAGCATCACCAAATAGCTGAGTAAGGCTATAAAGATAACGATGCTCAGGCTGTACTGGAACACTCAATATATCAGCAATAGACAGTATTTCCCTCAATTGCTCTAGCTTGCTATCACTAAGAAAATTCCGCACATCAAAACTTGCAAAATTTGCGATCTTAAGGTCGCGAACGGAACGAAATTTTGAAATTGAAACAAGATGTCCAGGATCTGGGCGAAGTTCAGACACAGCAGTACTGGAGTCAGACGCCAAGTACAAAACCGAAACTCTAGTGCGATTGAATCGTCCCTCAGTTGCCAGATGCAATGGTGGGCGATCAATATCCGCTGACTGGTAAGCCTGATACTTATATTCTGGCGGATAGCCAGGCTCTATAAAAACAGGGGAAAGCCGCGAGCTAACACCAACACGACCTCGAAAATATTCTGCTCCCGCTGGAATAGCCTGAACAAGGTAAGAAGAAAGAGTCTTGAGCTTCTCTCTTACTGCTGGCTCTACTTCAAAATGGTTATTTTGCAATGCTTTATTTACCAGTCCATTCACAAAACCACTATGATTTCCTCGTATCGCATCAAGAATACTACCATCCCAATAGCCTCCTCCTAGAGCAATATCTTCTTCAGACTCTGGGTACCATCCTAGATCCTGCTCAATTGCACCCCAAACCTCATCAGGAAGAGGGAAATCAATATCTTTGTCAAAACTAAATACCACTTCACCCTTAGACATCAAATTGTAGAGCGAACTTCCTCCAATATGATCATTGTAATGCCATTCGGAATAATTAACTCTAATTAGCGCTCTAACTATTTGCTTGACCCTTCTGTCCTCTGCGCTAAGAGTTCGGACACCTTTTCTCTTACAAGTCGGGCAAAGCTTAGCACGGACACCCCTCTCTTGAATCTCTAATCTCAATTCGTTATCACTAGCACAAAGCTCACAGATGTGCGTTTTATCGACCATTTGAGTATCTCTTAAGAGCCTATTGACCTAGCGCCTCACATAAAAGGCTACGCTATAAACAGTGGCTCACAATGACGCCAACATATGCACGCAATAGACAAGCCTACTCTGCGTGGGCAAGCAAAAATAAAGAACATTTAGGACGCTAGGGACATTATAAAGCCCCTTGAATCATTACCATCCCCATACCTCGACCGATCTCGTCATCATAACTCTATTAGAGACCGGGTGATAAGCGATATCAATCTAATTCGATACTTAATACTTAATCCTGAGAAAGTCGGCGCCCATGATTACTATGCCGCTCGCACCGAAACCGACGGAGGAAGCATTTTTTCAATGGTGGCCCTATACATACTTTTATAATCGCCACTACAAATTTCTGCGAGTACAATATTAACACCAAAGGACTCCAGCAAGCCTTTTTTCTCATCATCCAAGTAGTGAGAGTAAAAATATATTTCGTTTTTTACGAGATTTTCGGCAGCGAACCGAGCTCTTTTATTTAAAAGCCACCATAGATCTGTCTCGCTATAATCCATGCCGAAACCGATTATATGAACATCTGAGGAAAAAAATAAATCCACCCAAGAGGCGTGACAAAACTCTTGATCCCTCAGCTTATCTTTCATTGGCGCAACTTGGATCGGTTTCCCGTCAACAGAGTGCTTGTAGGTGCCTTTGACATACGAATCTATTTTACTTAAGGACCCGCAGTAGTGATCTAAGCCAAGCATAATTGACTTGGGATTATCAATCTCACCATGAATATTCCAAAGTTGCTTTACGTCATTACCAATCTTATACCTACGTTTCCTTCGCAAGCTGTAGATGTCTTCAGTGCTTAATATTTCCGGCAGTACACCGATCGCTTTTTCGAAAGCATAGTCATAATTTGTCGTAAGATAGTTTTCAAAATCCATACCCGCTAGCAATTCGAAGATTTCATTCGACTCCTGCTCCGCAAGAGAGCTAGCGATTTTTATTTTCAGATCCAACTCATCGAATTTATCTTTCTCGTTCGCCTTATGCTTCCCCATAAAGATTCTTTCATACACCATGGTATATGGCAGTCGACCGTTATCAAAACCATTTGAACCCTTGAGCTCATCCAGTAAGTCATTCCAACTAACGGCATTATTTGAAAGCCTGTTTAGGCCATTTCCATAAAGAACTGTATTAGTCATTCCCAACCCTGATATTCACTAAGCTAAAGCCTGGGGAGTTCTAGCTTTCCTGAGGCGCAGCGCAAGAGTAATATATCCGAGCCGAATGTAAAGACAGCCTGCTCTTAGGTCCAAGCTTCAACTGGCCGATGCTTATCATTTTTCGCCGCGAGCCGTCGAACCACAAACGGCATGAATTGGTGCTAATGCTCTCTTCGTACGCATTGGCGCGAACAATCGCCGAATGGTGTCTCACTCTCGATGTAGCGGGCTGCCGATTGGATATCGCGCTATCCAACGTAGTCCGTCAGGGACGTACTGCATCCCACCCGCTTTCGTAGACTTTTGGAATGACAGCATTAGGTCGTTTTCTACCGAATGCGACGGGAGCTTTTGGCCGGTTTCTGCCAGTCACCACCTTCAGCCTCTTATCAAGCGTAACCTGTGTCCCGACAGCGGCAGGAAGATCCCCCCTGATCATAGATGAGAAGCAACGGTGTAAAATCGATTACAAGCGACTGGCCAGAGCATGGCTATCTCGTGAGGTATTCCCATTGGTATTCCAAGCAAAATAGAAAACGAAAGTTAACGATAATAATCAATAGGATAGAATCTGAAGTCAGATTACCCCGGCCCACCAACTCTCAACGACAAAGCCCGCCAAGTGCGGGCTTTGTCGCATCTGGCCGTCCCATCCAGCCCCTACCGCCAAAAACCAATCCCTCCCCACACACCTCAATGCTCATGCCGATGATGCACATCCGGAAAATGCGCATGCCGATGACGCATCGGCGTATGCACATGCGGATGACTGTGCGGCTCCGTTCCATCCCACTCAAACCCGTGCGCATGCTGATGATGCTCGTCGTGTGTATGACGATGCTCATGCTCGAGCCGTTCGTGCTGATGCTCATGACTATGGTTTTCCATCAGGTGAATCCACACCCCCACGGCCATCAACGCTGCTGCGAGCAGGAACATCAGCGATACCGACTCGCCCAGCAGCAGAATCGAGATCGCTGCGCCCAGAAACGGTGCGGTGGAAAAGTACGCGCCGGTGCGTGCACTGCCCAGCCCGCGCAGGGCGAGGACGAACATCACCAGGCTGACGCCGTAGCCGAGAAACCCGACCAGCAGGATGGGCACCAGCGAGTCGGCTGCGGGCAGTTGTTTGCCGATGAACAAGGCCAGGCCGCAGTTGACCACTCCCGCCATAAGACCTTTGCTGCCCGCGATAAACAGTGCATCCGAGGCAGAGACCTTACGCGTCAGGTTGTTGTCGATGGCCCAGCAAAAGCAGGCGAACGCGACGGCCAGCGGGCCTGTCCAGTCCTGCGCCGACACGGCCTCTTGCGGCCAGGACAACACGACACCACCGGCCACGATGGCGAGCATGCCGATCACGATTCGCCGATCGGCATTTTCCTTGAACACGACCCACGCCAATAGCGCCGTGAGCACTGATTCCAGATTGAGCATCAGTGACGCGCTCGCGCCGGATGTTCTGGTCAAACCGAACATCAATGCCACTGGCGCCAGTACACCGCCGAAGCCGATGGCTCCGATCAGCCACGGCCATTCGCCGGTGCCGAGTCCGGAGCGCTGCCAGCCTCGATCGCGGGCAAAACGCAGGACGGTCAGACCCAGCCCGCTGCCCAGATAGAGCAACCCGGCCAATAGAATCGGTGAAATCTGTACCCCCAGCAGCTTGGCGAGTGGCGTGCTGGCGCCAAACAATGCTGCCGCAACCAAAGCGTAGAGAACGCTCACATTCATGACGGAATCACTCACTCGGGCTGATGGAATGCCGGTGATGATCATGGCAGAACTCAGGTGAGAATTATGTGAACGGTTTCCTGATGGATCGAACATCCAACGCTGGCCGCCCCTTCAAGCACACGCTCAAATCCAGCAACATTTAATCCTCGCACTTCATGACGCTGGCTCGACGCAGCCTCTATGCTGCAAACATCGAGATGAATGGAGTTGAAGATGAAGATCTGGATCGCCGCCACGCTGGCGGCACTGATTTCCCTGCCTGTCCACGCAGCAGATGCTGGCGCTGTGCGCGTCGAACCGATCGCTTTCACAACCAGCGCCGACAGTGTCCAGCGCAAACAGTCGATCAAGGGTGACCAAACGGCGGAGTACCGATTCAACGCCAGGACCGGCCAGATGCTCACCGTCGATTTCAAACCATCCAACACCTCCGCTTACTTCAACATTACTGCCAAGGGCGCGGATTACGCACTGTTCAACGGCTCGATCATGGGCAATCACTTTTCCGGCACCTTACCTTCCGATGGCGAGTACACCGTTCAGGTATACCTCATGCGCAATGCGGCACGGCGCAACGAAGTCGCCAACTATGCGTTGTCTCTGAGGCTCGCCACTGCTGATGCGGCGGACGGGACGAAACCGTTCGAGCAGACATTGGAATTGCAGGGCATCCGCTTTCACGTCAGCCGTGAACAGGCCGATGGCCAAGCCGTTTTGCGCATTGAACCCAAAGGCCTGGAAATCGACAACAGCGCGATTACCCGGCCGCTCAAGGGCGATATCGTCCGCGCCGAGATTGGCGACCTGAACAACGACGGCTCGCCCGAAATCTACGTTTTCACCCGCATTCCCGGACGCGGCATGCCGGGCGATCTGATTGCCTATTCAGCCAACAACAAGAAATCCCTGAGCGAAATCTACCTGCCGCCGGTCAGCGACAATCCAAACATCGCCGAGGGCTATCAGGGCGAGGATTCGTTTGCGGTGGTGGAAAACGCCTTGGTGCAGCGCTTCCCGGTGTATGACAGCACTGATGCAGGCGCAGGCCGCACGGGGAAGATGCGCCAGGTTCAATACACGTTGGTGACGGGCGAGGCCGGGTGGGTTCTGCGCGGAGATAAGGTGGCGGAGTATTGAGTTCCCGTCCGGACCACACGTCTTGAAATGACTATCCGTGATCACCGCGACTGCCGTTTGGTTTTATCGCTACGCCCGCCCTCCCACATCGAACGTCCTAGGAAAATTCCTGCAACACGCGTCGACTTTGATGAACTGGTGCACAGTTCCTCAGGGCGTTACGCTCCACGACCACTGCCATCCAGCGGACGGTTTGGCAGCCGCAATTGCAGTGAATGTTCACTCCACGGAGCTACGTCATGAAGAAAATCCCCCGTCTTTCGCTGGTTGGCCCGGCACCGTCCGACGCGCCAACGTCCAGCACCCAACCGCAATCGAATAACAGCGCACACAGCGAAGCGCACAAACGGCGCCGTAGCATCCCGCTCAATCAACTCATCAGGGTGCGCGACGATGTCGACACCCTGACCCTGCTCACCCACGCCAGCGAGATCCTCGATTCCCTCGCGGCCATCAGCGCAACCTTTGCCGATGAGTTCGACGGCTCAAAACGCCATGTGGCGGTGGCCATGAAGCAATTGAGCGCACTGGCCGAGATCCTGATTTGTCGGGCACGGGACAATCTTGATCCGCAGAAACCGCTGAACACTACCGGGCCTGAAACCCGCCATTGACGGGCGAAACCCCGGCGCTCGGTTGCGCATCGGACTGCATTGGGGCCGCCCATCGAGATGAATTTTTCTTCACTGCAGCTGCGCGGCCAACCCTTGTACAGTCCGCTCGCTCATTCAAGAAACTACGGTTCGCCCGCGCTCCTGCGGGCTTTTTTTTGCCTGAAACAAAGTCCTGTCTTCGCCACGACTTGCCGTAACCCCGGTGATTGCGCGACTCTGCCTGCAGATCCCACAAGCCGGAGCGCCCGATGCCGCTGTTGACCCTGCCCTGCCAACGCCTGACGCTCGCGATACTTGCACCGGAGCAGGCCGAGCTTGAAAGCGAGTTCTACCGACGCAATCAGCGCCACCTCGCGCCCTGGTCACCGATACGCACCACTGAATATTTTTCCACCAAGCAGATTCGCCGGCGCCTTGAAATACAGGCCAGCGCATTCGAGGCCGGGCTGGCCATGCATTTCGCGCTACTGACGCCGGACGGCCAGCAGATGATCGGCGCGTGCAACTTCAGCGGCATCATTCGCGGGGCCTTTCAGGCGTGCTATCTGGGCTATCACATTGATGAAGCCCAACAGGGACAGGGCTTGATGCACGAAGCGCTGAAGGCTGGCATCGACTACATGTTCGATATCCAGAACCTGCATCGGATCATGGCCAACTACATTCCCGGCAACGAGCGCAGTGAGCGCTTGCTTGAGCGTCTGGGCTTCGAGCGCGAGGGTTACGCCAAGGCGTACCTGAACATTGCCGGGCGCTGGCAGGATCATGTGCTGACAGCGCTGGTCAATCCGCTGTTCGAAACGCCGGAGAAGCGTTGGTCGCGACAATTGGACTAGCTTCACAATTTGTTCAGGATTGCCGACGTATGCTCAGGCCTCCCGCCCCTTCCGGTTGCCTGAACACCATGTCGCGTGCCGTCACTTCGCTGTTTCTGCTTGCCGCCCTGCTGTTTTTCTTCGCATTGGGCGGCCATCAATTGCAAGGCTCCACCGAGGCCCGCGTGGCTGGCATCGCCATGGAGATGCATCTGGACGACGACTGGGTGACACCTCGTCTGTTTGGTGAACCGTTTCTGGAAAAACCACCGTTAAGCCTGTGGCTGGATGCTGGCGCCATGCGTATGTTCGGCGTTTCACCGTGGGCCGTGCGGCTGGCGTCGGCGGTTGCCGGGTTGCTCAGTGTGATGCTGCTGTACGGCATGTTGCGGCGTTTCGAGCGGCCGAAAATGATTGCCTGGACCGTAGGCATTCTGCTCGCGACCATGGCCAGTTACTGGAGCAATGTGCGCGGGGTCGGTGAGGACGCGTTGCTCGCCCTCGGCGTGACCACCGCGCTGCTGGCCTTTTTCCAGGCGCAACGGGCGTCGACCGCGGGCAACTCGCTGTTGTTTGTCGTTGGGATCGCCATCGCTACATTGAGCAAGGGTGTGCTGGGGCTGGCCATGCCGGGCGTGGTGATTTTCGCCTATCTGCTGGCCGACAACCTGATGGACAAGCGCCTGAAAATCGCCGACTGGTTGCGCCCGGGTTTACTGACCCTGGTCGGTTTGATTCCGCTGCTGATCTGGCTCGTCATCCTCTTCCAGCACGGCGGTGCGCGGGCCGTCAAAGAGGTGCTGCTGACCAACAGCGTCGGGCGCTTCAGCGGATCGTTCGTCGAGGCCGGGCACTATGAACCGTTCTATTACTACTTGGCCAAACTGCCGGAAGCCTTCCTGCCGTGGAATATTCTGGTGTACCTGGGGCTCTGGCATTTCCGCAAACAATTGAAGGCCGACCGTTACCTGCTGTTTTTCAGCCTGTGGATCGTGGCGCAATTCATCATGCTGACGTTGGCGTCGAGCAAACGCACGGTGTACCTGATGTCGATGACACCGGCCGCCGCGGTGATCGCTGCGGAGTATGCAGGGGTGCTGTTTGAGCGATTGAAGCAGTACGAATCCGGTAATGGATTCGTAGGCCGAATCGCCCGGCAGCGTCAAACACTGGCAGTCGGTGTGCTCACGCTGGTGATCGGCAGTTACCTCGCCGCCGCGCAGTGGGCACTGCCCCACGCCGACAAAAAGCTTTCGTTCCTGCCGTTGAGCGTTGAAATTCAGACGCTGCAAACCGCTGGGCATCAAGTCGCGCTGTTTCAGGCCAATGAGCGGGTCGGTGGCGCTACGGTCTTCTATACCCAGCAAGTGCTCAAAGGCCTGGATACCGAAGTGCAGTTGCGAGATTTCCTCGCGGCCTCGCCATCCCATGTCGTGGTGATGGCCGGCGACAGCGAACCCGCCGCCCCACTGAAAGTGCTCAAGACCATGATGGTCGGACGACAGGCGTATTACTTCGTCGGCTATTGAGACCTGCGCAGGCCCATAAAAAACCCGCCGTGATGGCGGGTTTTCATTTCATTTGAACGGGTTCAGAGAGAGACCTCAGACTGCGCAATGAAAACTTTCTGTTTGCGCTTGCCCAGCACCGGCACATCCAGCCGCGCGCGCCCGTAGAAGGCTAACGCTGTCAGCAAACACGCCAGCCACACGAAGATTCCGGCCCAGAAGGTGTGGGACATGTAGTGCCAGCCCTGCAGGACGCGAGTAGTGCCATAAACGAACCCCAGCAGCAGCGAGCCCCACAAGATGGCACTGGAAAAGCGCCATTGATAGCGCCGCGCCACGAAATACAGCGCCAGCATGGTGAAGCCGCCCGACGCATGACCACCCGGCCAGCACCGGCCACTCCCGGCTTCATGGAACAGTTGAAAATTGCTGTACCACTCAACGTGAGCCATTTTGCCACCGTACAGCGTGGTCTCGATCGGGCAGTAAACGCTGGTGTGGGACTTGAGGAAATGAATCACCCCGGTGCAGACCGCAAATGCGACCACCACAAACAGAAAATCCCTACGGTGATCAGCGGCAAATCGCAGCACTGGCGCGACTTTACTGCGCTCAAGCATTGTGCCGAGTCGCGGACGTTTCTGCGGATTGACCAACGGCCAGACCACCGATAGCAGCGCGCCGATCAGGGCGATTTCTGCCGTCCAGTTGGGAATGATCCGCGCCCATTTATGCGTGAGCTTTTCAAAAAAGTGGATTTTGTCGAGTGGGAAGGTCTGCGTCAGCGGATCGAACAGCAGGTTGCTGAAGGCGATGTCGATCTTGGTCATGTCGAACATCAGGAACACCAGCGCCGCACAGACCAGCGGAATACCAAAGTTGTAAGCGTAGAAGCGGGATTTCATCGGGTATTCACCGTGCGCCAGTCGGAGGCTTCAATGAAGCCGAGCATCTTGGGAGCCGCCGGGCTAGCAGCGGAAACAAACAATGACGAGCCGTACCCCGCGCTCGAAGTCGGCACTTTGAGATCTTTCTCGATTTGCGCCATGCATTCACTGTGGGTCACCAGGACCAGATTGCGACCGGGCAGCTTGTGGGCCAGCGCATCCTGCAACATGCGCCCACGGCAGTTGATCAACCAATCGTCACCGCTGGCGGCATGGTTGAACATGTAACCGGCGGTCTGCACCGTGCGCATCGACGGGCTGTTATAAATGTCGGCGTTGTTCAGGCCCAGTTGTTCGAACTGTGCACCGACCGCCACCGCGACACTGCGCGAGCGATCGGTGATGCCGTCATTGCCACTCAGGCACGCGGCTTTGGAGTGATCGCAACGTTCAACGTGCCGCACCAGGACGATCATGTCGCCCTTGGCCCAGCCCGTCGCCAACGCTTGCGCACCCGCCACGTTGCCGTGGGCCAAGTCCGGCACCGCCGCCGGCGCCAGCAACCACAGGGTCAGCGGGATCACCAATACCGATGCCGCCAACACCACCCAAGTGTTGCGAAAACGCGCCAAAAAGCTCAGATCGATCGAGCGTTTGACGCCGAACAGACTCAGTCTCAATTCCACAAAAACCGCCTCACCACTCTGCATCACGGGTTCATTCGATGCGGCGAAGGTACAGAGGCGGGCGTGGGCAGCCAGTGAAACCCATGTGAAAAAAGTCTTGGGATCCGATGTTACAAATTCCGTAGGACAAAATCCTTTCAGCTCTGGGAAATGCGGCCGATACAGACCTGCTAACACCCTTGCTGGCTCAAAAAAACAACAATCTTCCAGCCTAACTGACGACAAGAAACCCAACGTTTCTGGAGGATTTTTGATGAATAGCTGGTTCGGCAACATCAGCGTGAACATGAAATTGGGCCTGGGCTTCGGCCTGGTGCTGGCCCTGACCTGCGTGCTGGCCCTGACAGGCTGGACCAGCCTCGGTGGCCTGATCGACCGCAGCAACTGGATGAGCGATATCACCCAGCTCAATGCCGGTCTGACCAAACTACGCGTGGTGCGCCTGCAGTACATGCTGACCAATGGCGATGAAACCGCCGCGCAGAATGTGCAGACCACCCTCGAAAGCTTCGCCGCGCAGCAACAGAAGCTGATCAACAGCTTCAAGAGCCCGGAAAACGTCAAACTGCTCAAGGAGCAGGCAGCGACCATCGCTGAATACCAGACGTCGCTGAACAAAATGCGTAACGCCTATCGCACCGGCAACAGCGCCCGCGACAGCATGAGCGTGAGTGCCGAGACCGCGTACAACCAGATCGAATCGATCAGCAAACGCGTGCAGCAGATGGACATGAGCGAGCAGCGTTTCGAGCAGTTCCAGGCGATCACCGCCGCCAAGGAAGCGTTCATCCTCGCGCGCTACGAAGTGCGCGGCTACACCGCCACTACCAACGCCGAAACCGAACAGAAAGCCATCGGCCAGATTGACGCGGCCATCGCCAGCCTCAAGTCATTGAATGCGCAATTTGCTGCGACTCAGCAGGATGCCTTGCGCCAATTGGAATCTGCGTTGACCAGCTATCGCAGCGCGTTGATGGCGTACAAGAACGCCAACACCGATGCCGTGCAGGCGCGTAAGGAAATGACCGACCAGGGCACCACCATCGTCGCCCTGAGCGAGCAGCTGTATCAGATCCAGCTCGATCGCCGTGACGCGGAAAGCGCCCAGGCGCGTACCTTCCAGTTGATCAGCACCCTGCTCGCCCTGCTGGTTGGCGTGATTGCTGCGGTAATCATCACCCGTCAGATCACCCGTCCGTTGCAGGAAACCCTGGCCGTGGTCGAGCGCATCGCCAGCGGCGACCTGACCCAGAACGTCACCGTCACCCGCCGCGACGAACTCGGCGTGCTGCAACAAGGCATCGCGCGCATGGGTGTGACCCTGCGTGACTTGATCAGCGGCATCCGCGACGGCGTCACCCAGATCGCCAGCGCCGCCGAAGAACTGTCGGCCGTCACCGAGCAGACCAGCGCCGGTGTAAACAGTCAGAAAGTCGAGACCGATCAGGTCGCCACCGCCATGCACGAAATGACCGCCACCGTGCAGGAAGTTGCGCGCAACGCCGAAGAAGCCTCGCAAGCCGCTGCCGCCGCTGACGGCGAAGCCCGTGAAGGCGACAAAGTGGTCAATGAAGCCATCGCCCAAATCGAGCGTCTCGCCAGCGAAGTGGTGCGTTCCACCGAAGCCATGAGTGTGCTGCAACAGGAAAGCGACAAGATCGGCAGCGTCATGGACGTGATCAAGGCTGTTGCCGAACAGACCAACCTGCTGGCCCTCAACGCTGCGATCGAAGCCGCGCGTGCCGGTGAAGCCGGTCGTGGTTTCGCCGTGGTCGCCGATGAAGTGCGTGGCCTGGCGCAGCGTACGCAGAAATCCACCGAAGAAATCGAAGGCCTGGTCGCTGGTTTGCAGAACGGCACCCAGCAGGTTTCGGCGGTAATGAGCAACAGCCGCGCCCTGACCGACAGCAGCGTGGCCCTGACGCGCAAGGCCGGTGCATCGCTGGAAAACATCACCCGCACGGTGTCGAACATCCAGTCGATGAACCAGCAGATCGCCGCAGCGGCTGAACAGCAAAGTGCAGTGGCCGAAGAGATCAGCCGCAGCATCATCAACGTACGCGACGTGTCGGAACAGACCGCAGCGGCGAGTGATGAGACGGCAGCGTCGAGTGTTGAACTGGCGCGTCTGGGTGGTCAGTTGCAACAGATGGTCAGCCACTTCCGCGTTTGATCTTGATTCAGCGCTGACGCTACAACCGCATCGCGAGCAGGCTCACTCCTACAGGTAACGCGTCGATCACAGATTATGTGGGCGACGCCAATTTCCCTGTAGGAGTGAGCCTGCTCGCGATTGCGTTAGACCTGTCACGGCATCCCGTCAAACCACACCGTGCATAAAAAACTCAACCGGTACTTTAAAGAACTCGGCGAATCCCTTTATCTGGGCAACGGTCATTTTTCGCTTGTTATTCAATATCTCTGAAACAGCACTCTGGGTCGCAATCTCAGACAAGTCCTTCTGTTTGACACCTCTTTCCGACAGCAGAAACGCCAGCGCTTCAGATTGGGACGAATAAGCAATCAACACCGTTTCATTTTCGTACTCATAAACCCGATCAGCCACAAACTCCGCAAACCGTGCCGCAGCATGATCCTCGGTGTTCGCGTGGGAATAAAGCTCATCAATCAGGGCCATTCGCACTTGCAGATCGTCATCATTTTTTATCGGATCATGGCAGGCAGACAACAACTTGGACAAAGTCGCTAGCTGATCGCCCAGCCCCTCAAGCATGGGTGAAATATCGGCTATGAAGGAATCCAGTCCTGTCGCTTCGACTTTATTACGCTTCATTGAGATCACCTTTATTTTCGTTAAACATAAATAGCGTATTTCATTCTGGCCAACTACTTGACATCACCCTTCCACCATTTGTCATATCCGGCATGGGGAAGAATGTCCTTGATATAGATAGTGCCAGTCTTCGTGTTGATCCACGTAATGACACGGCACTCGTTTTTCTTGATATCAAAAACGTAAATATCAAGCGGACCTTTCTTGCTCGTCAGCCTCAGCTTCGAGTGAGGGATACGATCAACGTTCCAACCTGAGGCGCTGGCCCAGTCTTGACGAAGCTTCTCAAACGACTCGAAGCGCAGCGATGCTCTGTCGAAGATGGTTAGCCACAAGGTGAGAGGATCTCTCCACTGGCCATGAGTCTCAATGGCCCGCGCAACCGCCGCTTTTGTGATCACTCTCATACAATTTTCGGTTCTGGTATCCCTACATGCGCCCAAATTATCTCAAATACAGATATCTGTAAAGTAGATATATTTAGCTCCACAGAACAAACCCGAAGCCAAATGTATCAGTGGCTTCGGGCTTTTTTCTGTCAGTGGTGCGGACTTAAACTTCAGCCATCACCGCGTCCCACGCTGCCGCAACGCCGACGGCATAAAATACGCATCCTCCGGCACCGGCTGCGCAAAATCGACAGTCTCCGCTTCTTCGTTATCAAGGTTCTGCACGTAGTAACGCCGCGCCTGCAAATCGTGGAAAACATCCAGCGCACTCCACGTCGTCGGCAGGTCATAAAAGTTTTTCAGGTAAGCCATCGACACCCGCCACAACTCCCCTCGCCCGTCGTATTGATCAACCAGTGCCGCGCCCCAGCTGTCTTCATCGAGAAACAACACGCGTTTGGAATAGATGTGCCGCGACCCGGGTTTCAGGTTGCCTTCCACCACCCAGACCCGATGCAACTCGTAGCGGGTGTATTGCGGATTGAGGTGGCCGGGGGTCAGCAACTGCGCGTATTTCACCTCGGGGCTGGCGACTTTGTAGTTGTTGTAGGGGATGTAGATTTCCTGTTTGCCCTTGAGCTTCCACTCGTAGCGATCCGGTGAGCCGTTGAACAGGTCGGTGTCGTCGGCGGTGCGCAGGCCATCGGAGGATGCGATTGGCGTGTCGTAGGCGAGGTTCGGTGCGCGGCGCACGCGGCGTTGGCCGGCGTCGTAGATCCAGGCCTGGCGTGCGTCCTTGAGTTGATCGAGGGTTTCGTGCACCAGTGCAGCACCGCCGGCCAGTCGCGCCGGGCTTTTCACGAAGGCGAGGTAGTAGAACAGGATGTTTTTCAGGTCGGCGAACTGGCCGTTCGGGCGGTAGTAGTTGAACAGCGCTTCCTGCTGCGACGTCACCAGCGCGAAGCTGCCGTTGCGCTGCACCGGTGCTTCGGAGGCGCGGCGCACGACGTAGATGCCGCGATAGCGAGTGATGTGGTTCCACAGCACTTCAACGCCGTCCTTGGGCACCGGGAATGGCACGCCGCCGTAGGCATCGGAGAAACCGCTGCCGCCTTCGAGCAGCTTGGCCGAGGTCGCATTCTTGAGGGTGTTGTCGTACAGCCATTGCGGTGCCGAACCGGAGCGGCGGGATGGGTAGATCGGCATCTGGAAGGTGTCGGGGTAGCTGTTGAACAGGGCGATCTGACCGGGGCTGAGGTGGGCCTTGTACTGGTCGAGGTTGGCTTTGGTGATGGTGAACAGCGGTTTGTCTGCCGCGTACGGATCGGGGTGATGCTGGCCGGGTTTGTAGCCGGCCGGCGCCTGGGTGATGCCGCCGGTCCACGCGGGAATAGTGCCGGCGGCGTTACCCGCGCGCTCGGCGCCCATCGGAGTCAGGGTGGTTTTCAGTTGTTCGGCTTGTTGTGGGGTGATGGCGGCCAGAGCGGTGCTGGCGGCAAGGCCTAAAACAAGCCCTAGCGAAGCTTTGGTCAATCTTGAAGTGTGAAACATGATCGATCTCCGAAACGGGAGTGAGGTCTGAAAATCACCGTAGATCCCCTGTAGGAGTGAGCCTGCTCGCGATAGCGGTGTGTCAGACAACACCTACAGCGACTGAAAATTCGCTATCGCGAGCAGGCTCACTCCTACAGGGGGGGCGCCTGTGGTCTGGGTATCAAAGGAAATACTTGAGGTTGAACCCGACGTTGTCGCGGTCGCGAATGCCGTTGTTTTGCCCGCCGCCATAGAACTCGGTGTATTGCAGTTCGGCTTCGAGCTTGTTCTGGTAGTTGGCCTTGATCCCCAGCGTGTAGGCCTTGCGACCTTCGATGGTGTTGCCGGCCTGATAGCTGTTGCCCTCGAAATCGTCCTTGTAGACGATGTAGGGCGAGACGTTGACCCCGGCGTACACGTCGTTCCAGGTGCCGTTGAGCATCGCCGTATAGCTGTAGGAATTGCGATTGACCTGATCGTCGCGATCACCGCCGGAGACATAGGAATAGTTACCGGTGCCGGCGTAGAAGCGACGGCTGCCGTCATACGCGGTGTATTGCAGACTGCTGCCGCGCAGGTGCTCCGAGGCCAGTTCGAAGATACCGAACAGCGAGTCGAACGAAGCGGTCGGGCCAAAGTTGTAAATGGTGCCGAGCGAGGTGTTGAACGCTTCGACGCGTTCGGCGTTGTTGATCTCGCTGTTGAGATTGACCATCTGCCCGCCGACGTTGATCGACCGCCCCGTCACCGCCACTGCCGCACCGTTGGCCAAATCACCAATCAAATCATTAGTGGCCGCGACACCGATCGGCAGGTTCGGCCGATAAGCGATTTCACCGAATACCGACGCCTCACCCAGCGTGGTGTTGAAGCTGAAGCCGTACATGCGGATGTCTTCGGCGTAGCGCCGATGCGCCTGAATATTGCCCATCACATCGGCCGTCGCCAGACCGTTGGCCAGCGCCCCGGCCTGACTGCCGGCGACACCGGACAACAGGTTGGTCAGCGCATCCATGTCGATGCCTTTGTACCCGCCCAGATCGGCAGCGATGGTCGGTTCCTTGGCGTGGTAATTGACCATGTACAACCCGAACTCGGTGCTGTTGAGCTGCTCGGCGATGTAGCGAAAGGCAAAGCCGAACTGGCCATCGTTGCGCGCGTTGTAGTCCTTGCCGATGCTCGCCACTTTCAACGTATTGCCATAGGCCGGCGTCACGCCGTTGGCGTACAGGCCAGTGGTTTGCAGGGCGGAGCTCAGTAACGGGTTATTGCCCAACGCGCTGTACAAACCGATGACGTTGCCAAACCCCGGAACCGGCGTGTCGAGCGCTGTGCCGCTGAAGTTGTTGTAACCGGTGTTGCCACCGTCAGCGAACAAGTCGGTTTGCGAGTAGAAGGTGCCGACCGGGTCGATGCGGGTTTCCTTCCAGTTGGTCTGGTAGAAACTCTCCATGGTCAGCGAGTCGGTCAGGCCGATGTTGAAGCTCAGCGCCTCGACCGGCACCAGCACTTCCTTGACTTCGGCGCCGGGCAGGCGGTACTTGGCGGCGTCCACCGGGTTGGTGGTGTTGATCCCGCCACGATAGAAAATCCCCTCGCCCCAGTTGAACACCTGCCGCCCGATGCGCGCGGTCACCGGCATCTGCGCAACGTCCCAACTGCCGTGCACATAGGCGTCGAGCATCTCGATGCGGCTGCCGGCAATGTCGCGGGTCTGGTTGGTGAAATGGTTGTCCTGCGGGTAGCTCTGGCTTGGTTGCGACGGGCTGTTGTTGTCGTAGTAGTCGTTGCGCCTGTCCATCAGTTGCGTGTCGTAGAACGCGGTGCCGCGCACGAACACACCGTAATTCTGATAGTTGGCTTCAAGCTCGGAGGTGATCTTGTACACCTCGGAAACCAGCCCGGTGTCGAAGTTGCGATTGCCGTCGTTGGTGTTGACGTCGTCGTTGGTTTTATCGCGGCCCTGCACCCGCCATAAACGGCCGTAGGACAAGGTCGTGTCGAGGGAGCCGGTGACCTGCTTGTCCATCAGGCTGAACTCCACCGCGTGCGCCGCATCGACTGCGCACAGTTGCAGCAGCCCGGCCAGGCCGACACCGGGGAGCGCGGCGCCCGTCAGGCGCAATCGAGAGTTGATCATGTGTTCCTCCTTCCCTGTTTTTATTGTTTTGGTGTTCGTTACCGCGCTACGGCGCCAATCCCGCGCTGACGTAAATCCGGCTGTGCGCGCCGAAATGCCCTAGCAACTTCAACAGCTGCTGATTGAGTGCCGGGTGATCGAAATCTTCGCTATGAAGTTGATTGCCGCGGCTGAAATCACTGCTGACGGGCGCGGTTTCCAGCCACTGGCCGATGGCCTCGTCGAACGCTGCGGAATCGTTGACCGACTCGGCACTGACCACTTCGCGCAGGTAGTCGACCGAGTACGGCGGGTAGGTTTTGTCCTGAGCCACATCGGCGTAAGCCGCCAGCATCGGGTGCGGCTGACCGGCGCGCAGTACGCGACGCAGCCAGGTCGACTGATACTTCTCCACTTCCATGTGCCGGGTGGCGACGCGTTCGATCGAGGCTTGTTTGTCCTCGGCGAAACCGGCGATTGCCTTGCCTTCCAGCAACAGAAGACTGGCCAGGTCGACACCGGGCAACGGCTTGGCGTGATACGGCTGGGTCAGGTCCTGAATGTGGTGCAGGCCCCAACCAAGAAAACGATAACCCCAATACGGATGACCGCTGGCAAATGCCAATCGCGCCAGCCCCATGTATTGATAGGCGCGCCAGTCCGGCCAACTGCGTTCAAGGAAACCTGCAGCGGCGTACACCACGGGGCTTTCGTGGAAAAAACCCATGTGGAACGGCGCCTGCGAGCTGTACTGGAAACGCGCGTCGCCGAACGGCTGCGGGCCGAAGCCATAGACCGCGCCGACTGCGCCGGGGTTGTCGCTGAACAGATTGATGTCGTGGCCGTAATCCGGTTCGTCGGCGGCGCTGGCGAGCACGGCCAGCGCTGCGACTTTTTCGTGCTCGGCGACAACGATGAAGCGTTGTCGATTCCACGGCGAAAGGGTTTGCTCGACCATGACTTGATTGGCCTGCAGATGCTCACGCTCGGGCAGGTCTTTGCCGGGCAATGGCTGGATGACCATCGCCAGGTAAATCTCGGGACTGATGCGCAGCGCCGTGAGGAAGTCGTGGCGCAGATTGTCACTCGGCACTGCGGGCAATTTCAGCTTGTCGGGGCGTGGCGGGTATTGCGCGAAGTGCTCGCGGGCGAAGCTTTCCTGTTGCTCCAGCAGCGCCAGCACGGCCGGGTATTGCTCGGTGAGAAACCGCTCCAGCGGCTCGACTTCAACCTGCGGTGCATCACGCAACGCCGGCAGATCCTGCAACGCCAGATAGCTGCCGACCGTATGGTTCGACCAGCCCCAGGCGCTCGGGGCCGTTGCACAAAGCAGCAACAGGAGGAAGGTCAGCTTCATTGCTTGTCGTTCTTATTGGCGGTGCCGTGGGGGATGAGCCTAACAACCGACCCCGGCGCTGACACTGTCCGATCTCACCAGAAAAGTTCTCCGATGGCGCCAATTACCCGATATCAAAAACACTACCGCCCCCTGTAGGAGTGAGCCTGCTCGCGATAGCGATGTGTCAGTCAAATAGATGCTGGCTGATACTCCGCTATCGCGAGCAGGCTCACTCCTACAAGGGATTTGTGGTGGTCAGCTAAGCGGGGTATCCGGTGATTTTGCGGATGCTCTGGTACAGCGGTTTGAGCTGGCGGTACATGCGCAGGTACACGTCTTTGTACAATTGTTCGTAGATTTTCTGCGCTTCAGGCTGCGGTGTGAAAACCGCGCCGACCCGGGTCATCGCCGCGATGGCCGTGGGGAAATCCGCATGCAGCCCCAATCCCACCGCACAACAAATCGCCGCGCCCAGACCCGACGCTTCATACACATGCGGACGCTCCGCCGGCAGGCCGAAAATATTCGCCGTGAGCTGCATCGCCGCATCACTCTGCGAACCACCGCCAGCAACCCGCAGACGCTTGATTGAGACATTCGAACGCCGCTCGATATTCTCCATACCCTGACGCAACGCATACGCCAGCCCTTCCAGAATCGCCCGGTAAATATGCGCGCGGGTGTGCACGTCGCCGAAGCCGATCATCGCTCCTTTCGCCTCGACACCCGGCTCGCGAATCCCCGGCGACCAGTACGGTTGCAGCATCAAACCCATCGATCCCGGTGGAACGGCATCGACCAGCGCATCGAACAACTGCTCCGGCTCGATGCCCTGCTCTTTGGCCTGCTGCATCTCACGCAAACCAAACTCGTTCTTGAACCAGCTGACCATCCAGTAACCGCGATAAATCATCACCTCGCAGTTGTACTGGTCGGGCACCGCTGACGGGTACGGCGGAATCAACGGGACGATTTCCAGATAGCGCGAGCGGGTGCTGGTGATCGTCGCCGTGGTGCCGTAAGACAGGCACACCGTATTCGCATCGACCACGCCGGCACCGACCACTTCGCAAGCCTTGTCGGCGCCGGCAGCAATCAACGGCAAACCTTCGGGAATGCCGGTGTGGCGAGCGGCTTCAGCGGTGATGTAGCCAAGGGTTTCACCGGGTTTTTGCAAGCTCGGCAATTGCTCGGGACGCACCGCCAGCGCCTGCCATTTCCAGTCACTCGGCGCAGCCCATTTCAGCCGTCTGAAATCGAACGGAAGATAGCCGACGCAGCAACCCACCGAGTCGACAAAGCGCCCGCACAGGCGATGCGTGAGAAACCCGGACAACAGCAAAAACTTATCCGTCGCCGCCCACACTTCTGGCTGATGCTGAGCGATCCAATTCGCCTCTGCCTGAGCGCGAAAATAATCCACGGTGCCTTGCGCGCCGACCAGTTTGAACAACCAGCCCCACGGTCCTTTGATCCCGCCTTCGACTTCGCTCTGCCGTTGATCGAGCCACAGAATCGCCGGACGCAGCGGTTTGCCCTCGGCATCGACATTGATCACCGTGCCGCGCTGAGTGGTCAGTGACACCCCGGCAATCTGCGAACGATCAATGCCGGTCTGCGCCCACACTTGCTGGCACGCCTCGCCGAGTTTCGCCCAGTAATACTCCGGATCCTGCTCGGCCCAGCCCGGTTGCGCCGAGTAATACGCCTGCAATTCAACCTTGCCTTTACCGAGCAGATTGCCCTGCAAATCGAAAAGCAGCGCGCGCACGCTCTGGGTGCCGTTGTCGATGGCCAGCAGGTAACGCTTGTTCGGGTGGTTATCCATGGAGCTCTCTTCAAGGGGCATCAAGGCGTGGCATCCGGCAAACCGTGATGGCGTTGCCACAACGCCCGATAACGCTGAATTTCTTGCTGCCAGTGTTCGTCGCTCCAGCCCAGTCGCGGCTGGCAGAGTTGACGCATTGCGGTGAAATAATCTTCACCGCCATGGGGCAGCAGCAGGCCTAGACGCGTGCGGCGCAGCAGCAGATCGTCGAGGTGCAGAACCATTTCAGTCTCACAGGCGAAGGCCAATTCCGCCCACAAGGTGTCCGTGGCGCCGACCGTGGCGTGGCCGATTTCTTTGATTAATTGCGCCAGCCTTGGCAGTTCTCGGCCATGCCGTCCGGCCAGACGTCGCCACTGATGGCTGCTCAATTCAGCAATCAGCAGCGCAGGCACAGCGGCAAACACTGGCGCGGCGTCATCGATGAAAGGACGACCCAGCATGCTCGCGCAGGCCTTGAGCACTTCGATGGCTTGCGGGCGAAACGTGGTCAGCTTGCCGCCGGCCAACGTCACGCAACCGGGCTCCTGCCACAGCACATGCTCGCGGGTTTCGTTCGACGGCTTGTCTTGATGCGCACCCGCGCTGCCCACCACCGGACGTACGCCGGACCAGGTCGACAACACATCCGCCGCGCTCACTTCGGCGCCGGGAAACTGTTGTGTGCAGGCCGCCAGAAGATAGCCGAGTTCTTCAGCGCTGATGCTCGCGCTCTGATCCAGATCGTCGCGATGGTCGAGGTCTGTAGTGCCGACCACCGTCGCGCCCTCCCACGGAAAAACAAACACCGGACGCCGATCGCGCTCATGCAGAAAAGTGAATGCCTGCGCCACCGGCAAACGCCAACCCGGCAGCAATAAATGACTGCCACGCAACGGTCGTAATTGTCGCGGCGCCTCAGTCGGCCGCAAACGCTCAGCCCACGCACCAGTCGCCACAGCGAGCACACCGCAGCGCAATTGCAGGGTAGCGCCGCCCTCGCAATCTTCGATTTCAACGCCGCACACTCGGCCGTTTTCACGCAGCAGATGTTCGACGCGCACGCCATTGACCACGACAGCGCCATCGGCCCGCGCTTCGCTCAACACACGCATCACCAGCCGCGCATCATCGGTCAGCGCATCGACAAAACAGGTGCCACCGAGCAAGTCGTTTTCCTTCACACCCGGCGCCAGATAACGCAGTTGTTGCGCATCATGAAAGCGATGGCTGCGCCGTCCGGCCAGGGCGTCGTAAACGCTCAGCAAGCCACCCAACACCCGAGGCCCGGGAAAGCCGCCGCGATAGTGCGGCATCATAAAGCTCATCGGCTCGACCAACCCCGGCGCTTCGTCGAGCAAGCGCTGACGTTCGCGCACCGAATCACGAGTCAGGCGCCACTGGCCCTTGGCGATGTAACGCAAACCGCCATGGACCATTTTCGACGATCGGCTAGAGGTGCCCCAGGCAAAATCACGCTGTTCCAGCAGCAGACAGCGCCAGCCTCGACGCGCGGCTTCCCGCAGAATGCCGGCGCCGCTGATACCGCCGCCGATGACGATCAGATCCCAGCTTTCCTCAGCCAGCGTCGGCAGAATCTGCTGACGCCATGCGGCGTTCCAGTCCGGACTCATCGCCGTCACTCCGGCAGCAGCGTGCCGGGATTGAGGCGCCCGGCCGGATCGAAGTGTTTGCTCAGCGCCTGCAACGCATCCATCGCCAATGCGCCCTTCTCGCTTAACAGGTACGGCGCGTGATCCTTGCCGACACCGTGCTGGTGACTGATGGTGCCGTGGTTGTCGACGATGGTCTGGCTGGCCGCGTGTTTGAGCGCTTTCCAGCGTGCCAGCGTCGCCGGGTAATCCGCCGCCGGGCGAAACACGTAGGTGGTGTAGATGCTTGAGCCTTCGCCATAGACGTGGGACAGATGGGTGAACACATGCACGCGTTCCCCTTCGGCGGCCAATGCCTCGCGCAGGCTGTTTTCAATGAGCTTGAGCAGGTGGTCGACATTGCTCCAGTCGGTGGCGGTTTCCAGAGTGTCGACGACGTAACCGGCGTTCCACAGGTTCTCGCGCAGGTAGGGGAAACGGAAGCGGTTCTGCGCCCATTTCTTGCCGAGCAAGGTACCGGTGAACACGCCGCCGAAGGCCTTCAGATGCTGCCGCGCCTGCGTCAGCGACAATGCGTTTTGCCGGCGATTGCCGGTGACGCCGAAGGTCAGCAGGCATTTACCCTCTGCCGCCCCCCTTAGCTTCAGGTACTTTTCCAGCCAGGCGATTTGTTGCGGATGACCGGCCAACGCCAGTTGCGTTTCGGTTTCCACGGCGTTGGATAAACGCAGCATCGACAGCGGCACACGCGCCTGAGCCAATTGGCGGATGGCTTGCAGGGCCTTGGTCCAACTGGGTAAAAACACCCCGTAGAAACGCTCATCTGCAGGCAAAGCACTGACCCGCACTTTGACCTCGGAAATAATCCCGAAACGGCCCTCGCAACCGAGCACCACCTCGCGCAGATCAGGCCCGGCGGCAGAGGCCGGGAAGGTTGGAATTTCCAAAGGCCCGGCAAAGGTTTCCAAGGTTCCGCCCGCAAACAATTGCTCGATGCGGCCATAGCGCAACGACTGCTGACCGCTGGAACGGCTGGCCACCCAACCGCCCAGCGTCGACAACTCCCAAGACTGCGGAAAATGCCCCAGGGTGTAGCCCCGCGCCCGCAGCTGACTTTCCACCTGCGGCCCACTCGCACCGGGACCAAACGTCGCCAGCAGGCTCTGTTCGTCGAGGTCGATCAGGCGGTTCATCCGCGCCAGCGACACCGTCACCACTGGCCGCGCCGAATCCGGCGGATTGATGTGCCCGGCCACCGACGTGCCGCCGCCATACGGGATCAGGCACAGGTCCTGCTCGTGAGCGAGCGCCAGCAATTGGCGGATGTGCTCGGCGGTCTCGGGGAACGCCACCGCATCGGGATAATTGCCCAAAGCACCTTCACGCAACGCCAGCCAGTCCGGCAGGCTCTGGCCCCGCGCATGCAACAAGCGGTCGTGGGCATCGACGCTGTACAACGTGTGCGCAGGCAATCGCGAGGTAGGCACACGCGCCAATGCCGCTTCAAGGGTCGCATCGGGCAGCGCGCGCCCCTCGCCCAGTCGCTCATGAAGAAACTCCGCGCCCTGGGCCGGCAGTTCGACCACCGTGCTTGCATCTCCCCAGCCGTTCCAGCGTCGCATGCGTGTGTCCTTCTAACCGTCGGATCAGTGATATTTCAGGCCTCCATACTAGCCAGCGGCCGCAAAGTGTCACGGTCGCATCCGGCCAGTTCGTGTAGCCAATTGAGTCAAACGTCGCGCAAGCGTCAGCCATTTACTTTAGTCGGGGTTTCAAATTACCTTTCAGGCCTTCATCCGCCCACGCGTCCTCGATCAAAGGAAGGGATCATGCAATCGCTTGGCTTCACCTCGGTACCGCCGCTGCTCAAATACCTGCGCCATGCCGAACAGCTGGGCATGGCCATCGAGCCGGCGTTGGCGGCGGCGGGTTTGCAGGCGCAGCAGTTGAGCGACAACACCCTGCGTTTGCCCGGTGAAGCGCATGAACGCTTGCTGGATTATTTTTGCGAACACTCGGGCGATCCGCTGTTCGGGCTTAACGCGGCGAATTTCGTCCTGCCCAATTCGTGGAGCGTGCTCGGTTACATCACCATGAACTGCGCGACGCTCGGTGATGCGATGAGCCGGATCATGCCGTTCGAGAAACTGGTGGGCGACATGGGCATCAGTCGCGCCGAGGTGCTGGATGACCACGTGCACCTGATCTGGACCTGCCGTTATCAGCGACCACGGATCCGTCGACATCTGGTGGAAAACGTCCTCGGTTCGTGGCTGCACTATGCGCGCTGGATCGCCGATACGCAGATGTCGCCGGCCGCAGTCTGGCTCGAGCATTCATGCCCGGCCGAGGCCACGCCGGCGCAGTACGAGGCGTTTTTCGGTTGCCCGGTGCTGTTTGATCAGCTGTATTCGGCGTTGGTCGTGCCGCTGGCGTATTTGCAGTTGCCGTTGCGTCAGGCGGATGCGCAGTTGCTGCGGACGCTGGAAGAACATGCGTTGGGATTGATGGCGACGCTGGAGGATGCGTCGCTTGAGCAGCAGGTGAAGAACATCCTGCGGCAGTTGCTCAAGGAGGGTTTGCCGCGCAAGGAACAGGTCGCCGAGCAGCTCGCTGTTTCCGTGCGGACGTTGCAGCGGCAATTGCATCAGGCGGGGACGTCGTATCAGCAGATTCTCGATGATTTGCGTCAGGAGCTGGCTGAGCATTATTTGCTCAACAGCACGCTGCCGATTCAGGACATTGCGCAATATCTGGGGTTTACCGAACCGAGGTCGTTTCATCGTACGTTCAAGAGTCGGCGAGGGATGCCGCCGGGGGAGTTTCGGCAGATGCATCGGGGGTGAATGTTCTGGCCTCTTCGCTGGCAAGCCAGCTCCCACAGTGTCCGAGTCGTCCACAAAATCTATTACTTGCACATAAACCTGTGGGAGCTGGCTTGCCAGCGAAGGCGTCAGTGGCAGCCAACAATTCCTACAGGCAAATCTTCGATACTTGAGCGCAATAAACATCCCGCACCACAGGTGTTTAAAGACACTCAGCGTTACGCGAAACAGCCCACAAATCCTTGCGCCGTAACCTACGCCTAAGCCAGAATCCGCCGGCTTGTGCGCCCTGAGCATGCTGCGTAACTTGATTGCGTCACTGATTCCCAGTGATCGAGCTTAGCGGCTCGGCTACATTCGCTCCCCGCTGCACCAGTATCATCCCGTCAGGTATTTGCCTGCGCTTGATGGTGGCTGTGCGCATGGCACCTTCGGGTGCGCCGGGGTGGGATGCGACCGGTCCGCTAACTTGCGCACAGCTGCCTCCCTTTTGCTTAGCGGCGAAATGGATGCGGCTTTAAAAGGTACGCTCCCATGTTCAAAGTTACGCCAAATCCGCCGGTCACCGACCCGGCCTCCCCCTACGAATCCCCCGACTCAAAGAAATTCCACGAAGCCGCCGAGCGCGCGCTCGACCACTACCTCGGTCCGACGAACGCCGACCTCATGGCCACGCCCTACACCCCCAACACGCTGTACATGGCCAACCCCGAGGCAGGTACCGAATCCCTGCTCGCCGACGCCAGCGAAACTCTTGGCTCGGCGACGGTCATGCTCAACAACCATGCCGCGCAGGTTGAAGGCACACACCGCAAGACTTTGCAGGGTATTGCGCAAGTGGTGATGGTGGCGGAAATGGCCGTCAATCGCGTGTTGGACAGATTAGTGCCGACCGACTAACGAAAAAGCCCGCGACCCCAACTGTGATGGTTAGGTGGCGGGCTTCTTTTTGCGGTGTGCCATTTACCCTCACCCCAGCCCTCTCCCGGAGGGAGAGGGGGCCGAACGGGGGATATTGATTAGATACGCCGACCTGAAAGTGCTGCTGTGAATCCATAATCGACTCGGTCTTGCAGGTCGATGTATAGCGCCAGACACCTCGGTCAGTCCCCTCTCCCTCCGGGAGAGGGCTAGGGTGAGGGTGAAGGGGCGACCGTGAGATGTTCGCTAAATACACCGACCTGAAAGTGCTGCTGTGAATCCATAATCGCTGCAGATCTTTCAGGTCGGTGCATAGCGTCAGACACCTCGGTCAGTCCCCTCTCCCTCTGGGAGAGGGTTAGGGTGAGGGGCTTTTCAGTTCAGAGACAAATCGCATTGGTAAACACCAACCGATTACCAAACGGATCAACGATGGTCATGTCCTGACTCCCCCAAGGCATCGCCTGAATCCCCGGGTACGAAAACTTGTAATCCTTGGCCACCAACTGCTGCTGAAACGCCTCCAGCTCATCGGTCTCGATACGCAGCGCAGAACCCGGGCACGCATCGCCATGATGCTCGGACAAATGCAGCACGCACTCGCCGCGAGACACCTGCAGATACAACGGAAAATTCGCTTCGAAGCGATGCTGCCAGTCGATCTTGAAACCCAGAAAATCGACGTAGAACTCGACAGCTTTGGCTTCATCGAAGATCCGCAGGATCGGGGTGGTTTTGCCGAAGCTCATGGGGTGCTCCCTGACTGATTGGCCCCACAGTGTAGACGGGGTGGATGTCAGCAATTCGGCTTGGGCTGGCGTTTCTTTAATTGCACAGTGCCACTATGAGACGCAGTTCAAAAGATCGCAGCCTGCGGCAGCTCCTACAGAAGATCGCATTCCCATGTAGGAGCTGCCGAAGGCTGCGATCTTTTGACGTCAGCAGAATCACTTAAACCCGTCGCGTAAATTCCCATCGCGCGCGAGAAAGCGCCCTCCCCGGCGACCGTTTGCCTGTCCATCGCGATAGCTCAACACTCCATTGATCCACACACCGTCAATCCCCTGCGCAGCCCGTTGCGGATCATTGAAATCCGCCACATCACGCACCGTCGCCGGATTGAACAACACCAGATCAGCCCAATAGCCTTCACGAATTTCGCCGCGCTCTTTCAGCCCAAATCGCGCCGCCGACAAACCGGTCATCTTGTGCACCGCGGTGTGTAACGGAAACAGGCCGACATCACGACTAAAATGTCCGAGCACCCGTGGGAAAGCGCCCCACAGGCGTGGGTGCGGGAACGGGTCTTCAGGCAGTCCGTCAGAACCGACCATCGATAACGGATGGGCGAGGATTCTTCGTACATCGGCCTCATCCATGCCGTAGTACACCGCGCCGGCTGGTTGCAGGCGTTTGGCGGCATCGAGCAGCGGCAGATTCCATTCGGCGGCGATGTCGATCAGGTCGCGACCGCTGACTTCCGGGTGCGGCGTCGACCAGGTGATAGTGATGCGGTGGGCGTCGGTGACTTGTTTCAAGTCCAGCGTCGATGAACTCGCCGCATAGGGATAGCAATCGCACCCCACGTGCTGGGTTTTAGCGGCCTCTTCCAATGAGGCGAGCAATTGCGGACTGCGCCCCCAGTTGCCGACGCCGGCACACTTGAGGTGGGAAATGATCACCGGCGAACGCGAATGACGGCCGATGCTGAACGCTTCTTCCATCGCTTCCAGCACCGGGGCGAATTCGCTGCGCAGGTGCGTGGTGTACACCGCGCCGAATGCCGTCAGTTCTTCGGTCAGTTGCATCACTTCATCGGTGGAAGCGTTGTAGGCGCTGGCGTACGCCAGACCTGTGGATAAACCCAACGCACCGGCCTCAAGGCTTTCGCGTAACTGTTCGCGCATCGCAGCGATTTCTTCTGGCGTCGCGGTACGGAACAAATCATCCAGATGATTGCTGCGCAGCGCCGTGTGGCCGATCAGTGCCGCCACGTTCAGCGTGGTATTGGCCGCTTCCACCGCCGCGCGGTAATCGCTGAAGCGTGGATAAACGAATGCCGCCGCGCTGCCGAGCAGGTTCATCGGATCCGGCGGATTGCCCTTCAATGTCACGGGCGAGGCGCTGATCCCGCAGTTACCGACAATCACCGTGGTCACGCCCTGGCTGAGCTTGGGCAGCATCTCCGGTTGGCGAATGACCACGGTGTCGTCGTGGGTGTGCACGTCGATAAAACCGGGTGCCAGCACCCGCCCCGCCGCATCGATTTCTTCTGTTGCGTGAGCATCCTGCAAGTCGCCGATACGCTCGATGCGACCCTTGCGGATTGCCACATCGGCGGGGTAGCCGGCCACGTTGCTGCCATCAATGATGAGCGCATTGCGGATCAGCGTGTCGTACTGCATGTCAGCCTCCCGGCGGCAGACTGGTATCAATGTCTGCCCTTGATCAAATGGTGATCGAAGCCTTGTTCTATCAGGTATCGCCAGGCCGCCTCAACCGCTTCGGGAATCACCTGCGGGGCCTGAAAACCCAGCGAAGGGTAAACCATGATCCGGTGCACATCGCCGACCATTTCGTCGATCACTCCCAAGACCCCGATCAGATTGCTGATCTCGTCAGGAAAACTGAACGACGGCGCGTCAACCCAAGCTTCAACTTCGGGCCATTGAACGGGCAAGGTCAATGCCACGCGGCGGATCGAATTCGGTTTGGTCAGAAAGGTCGCTCGACGCACGTCGGGAAACAGCGCCTTGGCAAAGGCAATGTTTTCAGCAAAGTTGGTGGCGCGCGATTCCAGGGTGAACTGATCCGGCCTGACGCCCAGCGCCATGGCCCGCTGAGCAAAAATATCGGCTTCGCTGCGGTCCCACAAATGCTTGGTCCAGTTGCCGGTATTGCCGGTGAACAGCAGATGCTCGGCAACGCCTTTGCTCAGCAATTGGCAGGCGTAATCGCAGACTCTGAGGTCGTAGGAGCCGCAGACCACGATCAGTTCACACTGATTGTGCGTGCGCCTGGCGCCAAGGAATTCCCAAAGAACGCGAGCGTGTTGCAGGGTCTGGGTCATGGTCGGGCGAACCTCTGTGCAATGTGTCCACTGATGCGCAGGCCGCCCTCGGTGTAAGCGTGTGGCCCCGCCTCTGTCCGCGAGATCGCGAGTGCGGTGAAATCGGCATACGCACACAGCGCACCGTGCGCGGTCAGGGTTGGGTCATCGCCAATGCCGATACACAAGGCGCCGCTGCTGATCGCCGATTGCACGCCGCTGACGGAGTCCTCGAAGACCAGACATTCATCGCTCTGACGCGCCAATTGAGCCGCCGCCAGGCGATAGGGATCGGGGGCCGGTTTGCCACTGCGTACGTCGTCTCGGCAAATGATGCAGTCAAAGACCGACGTCAGATGGTGTTGCTGCAGAACATGCTCGACACGTGCCCGCCAGCTGCTGGTGACCAGGGCCAGGGGCACCGCGCAATCCTTGAGCAGCGTGATAAATGCCGCGACGCCCGGCACCAGCGAACAGTCGGAAAGCTCTTCAAGGGTATCGACCTTTTGCTTGATTACCACCCGTTCCTGCTCGTCAAACTGCCCGAACAAGGCCTGTAGCGTGTAGCCGCCCGGGCGCCCGTGAATGTGCTCGTGGATAAACGCCTGGTCGACTTTGATGCCGTACTGGCGCGCGACTGTGGTCCAGGCCGCTTCAATGACCTCGCGAGACTGGATCAGCACGCCGTCCATATCAAAGCAGACGGCGGTAAAGGTTCGTTGTGTCATGAGTTGAACTTCGCATTTTCAAATGAGCGAGAAATGCCAGCATTGTGCCCACCAGGGCAAACAGCGCCATCACGTAATAGGACCACTGCGGGTGAGTTTCGTACAAATACCCGGCGAAGGGCGTCGCCAGCCCCATAGGCAAGGCCACCGCCAGGGAGTAATAAACGCCTTGAGTAAAGACCTGAATATCCTGCGGCGCGTGATCGCGAATAAAGCGCATGATCGCCGCGTGATACGCGGCAAAACTCAACGCATGCAGGCACTGCCCGAGCACGATCACTGGCAGCGCATCGCTATTGGAAAACAGCGCCCAGCGCGCCGCGGCACAGATGCTGGAAAACATCACGATGGATAACGGCGAGCACCACGACAGGACTTTGTTGGACAGGGCGAAATAGCTGATTTCGGCAATGACCGCCACCGACCAGAACATCCCGATGGCCGAAGAAGAGTAGCCCTTCACGCCCCAGCCGATCGACGCGGTAGAGAAATACAGAGTGTGACTCAGTTGAATGAAACTGGCGGCGGCAATCGCGATCAACAGACTTTTTTGCGCCAGCAACGCCTTCCAGTCCGGCCGTTTGATTGCGCGCCTGAGCGGTTCCGCTTGCGTGCGCGAGACCTGGTGTTTCAAGCGCAGACAGGCTATGGCGGTAAACAACATGCACGCGGCAACCACGATCGGCACCCATGACTGGCTGTACTGGGCAAACAGAAAACCGCCCAGGGTCGAGGTCAGAATAAACGCGGAAGACCCCACCGCCCGTACCCAGCCATAGTTCTGCAGCGCCTGTTTATCGCGCTTGAGCAGATAGGCCTCGGACAAGGGCAACACCACCATCCACAGCCCGCCAAACAGAATGCTCAGTCCGACAAACAGCCACAAATGCACCGGCACGAAATAAAACAGTGCGGTGCACAACGCCGCCGAGAACCCGAGAAATGCCGCCAGACGCAGTTGGTCTACGCGCCAGTCGGCCACGTAGGTGATAAACACCCCGCTGAACACCTGTGGCCAGTACGCCGCCGCAATCAGCAGGCCGATCTGACTGGCGCTCAAGCCCAGTGAATCAAGCCAGGTTGGCCAGAACGGATAGATGATCCCTTCTGCCGCAAAGAATCCGAAGAAGATTAGATACATTCGACATCCATACGCTCGATACGCCAAAACAGGGCTCCAGCGGAGCCCTGCCCCACATCACTTCATTACTCGAAGCGTGTTTGGGTGAAGCTGTTTTTGCCCTTGCGCCAGACGATCAGCGATTCGCTCATGACCACCAGATCGACCATGCCTTCTTTCAAGGCATCCAGGGCATCCTGAGAAGAACACACGATGGGCTCTTCGTGACGGTTGAACGAGGTGTTGATCAACGCTGCCTGACCGGTCCTCGCGTGCCAGGCATTCAGCAGACGGTGCATGAACGGGTCGGCTTGCGGGCGAATGATCTGCGGCCGTGCGGTGCCATCGATGTGCACCACCGCCGGGCTCACCTCGATGAACGCTGGATGACAATCGTAGGTCATGGTCATGGTGTCTGCCGCCACTTGCTCCTCGTCCCAACCGACGTAGCAGGCGGCGGCCTGTTCAATCGCAGTGACCGGCCCGAAGGGCATGAACTCGGTGCGGTGCATGCGTTTGTTGAGCCAGTCGTTAACCTCGGCATCCTGGGCGTGATAGACGATGCTGCGATTGCACAGCGAGCGCGGACCGAATTCCATCTTGCCTTTGAACATACCCAGCACCTGATTTTCCAGCAGCGCCTCGGTGAGCACCTCGATGAGGTTGGCAGGCGTGTGGTAACCCAGTTCCGGGTAGTCGCGATGGATCAGATTGATGTTCTGCGAAACGCTGCGCGACTCCGGACCGAGCGCCATGGTCGGGGTCTTGAAACGCGTGCCGTTTTGCAGATAAGCGGCACCGACCGCTGCCGCCAATGCCAGGCCACCATCGCCCATGCAAGGCAACACATAGACATTCTTGACGTTGGCAATCTCGCGCAGGCGCTGATTGAGCTTCACGTTGCCAAACACGCCGCCGGCCAGACACAGATTGCTACTGCCGCGTTGTTCCAGATGATGGGTGACCACCGCGACCAGCAAGTCTTCGCTATGCCGTTGTACGGCGGCCGCGATGTCCTCGGGGGTTTCCTCAGCGAACAGCGCTTGCAGCGGATCGCTGTAATTGTTGTAGGACGGCAGGAACAGATCGCCGCAATACGCTTTGATACGCCCGTCCTCGAAACGGATCATCTGCTGCATCACCCCCAGCAGTTTCTGCGGATCGCCGAAGGCTGCCAGGCCCGTGACCTTGCCTTCATGGCGGTTCGGCTTGTAACCGAGCAAATGGGTGATCCGCCCGTAAAAATATCCCAGGCTGTCGATGCTGGTTTCCCGTTGCAACACGGTGGTTTCAGTCGGGCTGTACCAGGTCACGGTCAGCGACTGGAAGTCGCCGCGCCCGTCACAGGTCAACGTCAGCGCTTCATCGAACGGCGAACAGACGTAGGCACCGAGGGCATGGCATTCATGGTGATCGATGTAGTACGCCTTGCCCAGCAAACCATTGGCCGCGATGAACTGGTCAAATTCGGCGCGTTTCTCTTTATCGTTCCTGACCTCATCGGTAACCCGTTGGCGGAATTGCATCAGGCCTTGAGGGTTGGTCCTGACCTCCTCAACAATGCGATCGAAATACAACTCAAGGTGCTTGTCGGCACTGAATCCGGCGTTCCATCCATAGGCGACATAGTCGACATCTTCCAGAGACAAACCCGCATGGCTCAAGACGAACTCAATGGACTGGGCGGGCCAGATCTTGTGGTCCTTGATACGAGTGAAGCGCTCCTCGCTGACCGCTGAAAGAATCAGGCCGTCGCGCACCAGGCAAGCTCCCGATAAATCGTTGTTGGTAACACCCAAAATGATCATAACTATTCCTTGTTTTTGCCAATTTCAGTGATGACGTTACCCACGCCCTGAACACGCGAAGCGCAGGCGGGACTGTTTGAAGGAGGTGCGGCAGCAATGGTCGACAGCCATTAACCGCGAGAAGGCGAAGTGAATCTGTCCGCCCGGGATACACCTTTACGAAAAGGCATCAGTAGCGTGCTGTCATCGCAAAATCCTTTTGCATAAAAACTCCACAAGCATTGAGCTGCAGAACCGGCTTCATGCCGTTACAGCCCGTTGATGTGGCTATCCAGAGGGCGACGCGAGGGGCGCCGAGCTGTTTAGCCGGATGACAGCCTAATAGGAAATTTCCGGCTAAAACGGTTCAGGTTGACCTAAAAATTAAATGCGATCTGCCGTGCCATGGTTTTCCGGGACAGCCGTAGACCTGAAAAAACCTGCGGGAGCGAGCGTGCTGGCGAAGCGGTTTTTTCATTCAACATGCGCGTTGAATGGTTGGCCGCTATCGCTGGCAAGCCAGCTCCCACAGGTTTCGGGGGTGATCACTCGGAAGGGGTGAACTCACACCATTTCGTTACGAATCCATTCAACCACCGAGGTGCGCTTTGGCACCCAACCCAGCAGTTCGCGGGCGTGTTTGCCGCGCACTCGGCTGTTGGAGCCAAGGCCGTAGTTGGCCATTTCGTAGCCCCACTCGGCTTCGGCGTCTTTCAGCGGCCAGTCCTGCGGTTGACCCAGGTTCAGGGCTTCGGCCATGGCGGTGGTCATGTCGATAAACGACGCTTCGCCGCTCTCGACGAAGTAGAAAGTGCCCGGGACGTTCTTGGTCAGCGCCAGCAAGTACAGGGCGACGACGTCTTCAATGTGCACGTTGGACCAGATGTTCTGGCCGGTGCCGACGTGGCGCACTACGCCGCTTTTGCGTGCTTGTTTGAGCAGTCGCGGTAATTGCACGCTGTCACGATTGACGCCCAGGCTGTGGCCGTAAATCAGCGTGTTGCAGATGACGGCGGAATTCACGCCGTCCTTTGCCGCCGCGAGAATAAGGTTGTCGATGGCCACACGCGCGGCTTTGTCGACGGTCGGCTCTGGCAGGTTGTCTTCGTAGTAGATGACGTCACTGGATTTGCCGCCCGACGCATCACCAACGATGCTCGAACCGCTGGTGTGCAGGAACACTTTGTTGGAACCGCGCAAGGCATCGAGCAACGCTTCGACGGCGCCGCGATGATCGCTGCTGGCGGCGTTGATCACCGCATCAGCGACGCGGGCCTGTTCGGCGAGCAGGGCTTTGTCATCGAGAGTGCCGATGACCGCGGTGATGCCGAGCGCTTTCAGCTCTTCAGCCTGTTCGGCGCTGCGCACCAGGCCTGTGACTTTATGCCCGGCCTTGACCAGACCGGTAGCGATCGAGCCGCCGATAAAACCGGCAGCGCCGGTGACGAATACGTTCATGGAGAAACTCCCTGCGTGAGTAAGTGATGGGACGAGTATCTGCCCGTGAGCCGGAGGGAAAAACCCGCCCCTGCCCAATTCACTCTTGCGCAGAGGTCACGAATCAGCCCTTGAAATCAGCGCTGGCGTAGGCGGCGAGTTTGCTCTGGATAAAATCGAGGAAGCACTGAATGCGCAGCGCCAGTTGCGAGTTACGGTAGTACACGGCGTTGATCGGTTGGCGATAACCGCTGTTGAATTCGCCAAGCAATACTTTCAGGCGCCCGGCACGGATGTCGTCGATGGTCATGAAGTGCGACAGACAGGCGATGCCCTGCCCTTCCAGCGCCAGGTGGCGCACGGTCTCGCCGCTGGAGGCGCTGATCGCTGGGGTGATTGGCCAGCGGTCACCGTGCACGTAGCGCAGCGGCCATTGGTTGAGGCCTTCGTTCTGGGTGAAGCCGAGCAAGGTGTGTTCGCTCAGGTCGGCGACTTGCTGCGGCGCGCCGTGCTTTTCCA
The DNA here is from genome assembly GCF_900187605.1 of Pseudomonas sp. Irchel 3H7. Classification (GTDB taxonomy): domain Bacteria; phylum Pseudomonadota; class Gammaproteobacteria; order Pseudomonadales; family Pseudomonadaceae; genus Aquipseudomonas. The sequence continues at coordinate 20,716 of NZ_FYEA01000015.1, read as the reverse complement.
GATAGGCCGGGCTGGCGACGATCAGCAGCGGACTGCAGCCGAGCGAGCGCGCGTGCAGCGTCGAATCGGCGAGAGTGCCGATGCGGATGGCGACGTCGGTGCTTTGTTCCAGCAGGTCAATGATCAGGTCGTTGCTGTTGAGTTCGAGCTGGATGTCCGGATAGAGGCGGCGGAATTCGTCGATATACGGGACCACCGCGTGGAGCATGAACGGCGATGCGGCATTGATCCGCAAGCGCCCGGACGGGGTTTGCTGGCGCGAGGACAGGCGTTCTTCGAGTTGATCCATTTGATCGAGAATCAGCTTGGCCTGCTCGAAGAAATACTTGCCCTCCTCGGTCAGGTCCATGCGCCGCGTGGTGCGGTTGATCAGCGTGGTATCGAGCTTGGCTTCCAGCTTCGACAACGTGCGACTGACCGCCGACGGCGTCTGCCCGACCTGTTCGGCGGCGGCGGAAATCGAACCGCATTCGATCACGCAGACGAAAATCTGCAACTCATCGGATCTGGCTTTCACGGGTGTCCTCTTTGAAATCGCCAAGATCGCAGATGACTGCAACGCGCTGTAGGAGCTGCCGCAGGCTGCGATCTTTTGCTGTTACCACCGATAGTAGCCCGAAACCATTCAGGCCTTGAGACCAAACACCTCGGTCAGATGCTGTTCATAGCGCGCCACATCAGCCTCGATGTTCGGGCGTTTCATCACGTCGACACAGAGGAACGTCGGCAAACCGGTCATGCCCAGAAACTCATTGGCCTTGTGAAACGGGAAGTACACCGCATCCACGCCTTTGGCTTCAAAGAAATCAGTCGGGTCATCGAAGGCTTGCTGCGGTGCGTTCCAGGTCAGCGACAGCATGTATTGCTTGCCCTGAATCAGACCGCCACTGCCGTACTTCTGCGACGCGTCGGAACGGGTGCGGCCATCGCTGGCGTAGAGGCTGCCGTGGCCTTCGGTGAAGACTTCGTCGAGGTACTTTTTCACCGTCCAGGGTGCGCCCATCCACCAGCCTGGCATCTGATAAATGATCACGTCGGCCCAGAGAAATTTCGCCACCTCTTCGGCAGCGTCGTAGCCCTCGTCGATGAAGGTGGTTTTGACGTCGACACCGCCGCGATCCAGCACGCTCAGTGCAGCCTCGTGCAGGGTGGTGTTGTAGCGACCGTCGGAGTGAGCGAATTTTTTACCGCCATTGAGCAACAGCACTTTTTTCATGAGAAAGCCTCGGCGCAGCCATTGGGCTGGGTGGAGAAGAGAAATGGGAATGGCGGCAGATTAACGATCCGCCTCGCGCGGAATAAGCCGGTTTTGCGCAAAATACATTTGATTAAAAAGCACGAATCGAATGCCGATTGTTGCCATAGCATTTGCGGCCATCAGAATTTGAGGAGTTGCCGCGATGAGTGAACGCCAGGGTTTTATCCTGCACGCCAAGACCCGCCCGGAAAAAGCCGAGGCCTTCGAGGCGCTGTTTCGCGCCTACGTTGAGCCAAGTCGCGCCGAGCCGGGCTGCATCGAGTACCACATGCTGCGCGACAAGGAAGATCCGTCGCTGTTTATCTTCTACGAGATCTGGGCGTCGCAAGCGCATCTGGATGTGCATTCGAATCTGCCGCACATGAAGGCGTTTTTTGAACGGCGCATGGATTATCTGGAGCGTGATTTTGATATCCGCCAGATCGAGATGCTCAGCGAAGCCTCGGCTAACCGCTGATCAACAAATGGGCGCCGAGCGCGCCCAGACCGATAAAGAACACCCGCTTGAACAGCACGGCGCTGATGCGTTCGCGCAGCCATTGACCAAGCAACATGCCGAGAATGGCCGGGATCAGCGCCAGCAGCGAAGCGCTTAGTTCGCCGCCACCGAGCGCGCCACGCCAGAGCAATCCAGCGGCCAATGCCAACGTTGAAACGGTGAATGACAGGCCCAGCGCCTGCACCAGTTGATCGCGATTCAAGCCAAGCGCTTGCAGGTATGGCACCGCCGGAATCACGAAGACGCCGGTGGCCGAGGTGATGACGCCGGTGATCAAACCGCACGCCGGGCCGAGCCAGGTTTCATGACGCGGCTGGATGCGCAGTGTTGGCAGAAACAAGCCACTCAACGCATAGAGCAACAGCGCCGCGCCCAACCCGCGCACCAGCCAATGCCCGCCCGCCATGCCGATCGATAACGTGCCGATTGCGGTGCCGAAGAAGATCATCAGCAGCATCGGCCACAGGCGTTTGATCAATCCTTTCAGATGACCGCCGAATGCCAGTTGCCAGACATTGGTCAGGGTGGCCGGGATGATCAGCAACGCGGCTGCCTGCGACGGCGCCATAGCCAGACCGAGCAGCCCCATGGCAACGGTCGGCAGGCCGAGGCCGATCACGCCTTTGATCAGGCCGGCGAGGATGAAGGTCATGATGACCAGCATAGACAGGGCCAGGCCGAGGTGTTGGTAGAAATCTGTGAGTGTGTGCATGGCGCTACTCTGCGCCAGTCAGGGTTGGCTGAAAATCTGCCATATACTGAGGCTGCCTCTCTCCTGACAAGAGGCTGATATTTTTTTGAAGCTGTTGGCCTCATCGCTGGCAAGCCAGCTCCCACAGTTTTTTTTGTTGTTCACACATTTTGAGATCAACACTGAAACCTGTGGGAGCTGGCTTGTCAGCGATGGGGCCAGCCCAGACACCACAAAAACCAGAGGCTGCCAATCATGCACTTCGACCTCACCGACCTGCGCCTCTACCTGCACATCCTCGACACCGGCAACATCACCGCCGGCGCCGCCCGCAGCCATCTCTCGCTGGCAGCCGCCAGCGCCAGAATCCGCGCCATGGAAGCCTCACTCGGCACCGATTTCCTCGAACGCGGCCGACGCGGCGTCACACCGACGCCGGCCGGAAAGGCGCTGGCCCAACACGCGCGCATCCTTCTGCAACAAGCCGAACGCCTGCAGCAGGATCTGGCCGACTATGCCCAAGGTGTCAAAGGTCAGGTGCGCTTGCTATGCAACACCACGGCGATCACCGAATACCTGCCGGAAGTACTCGCGGACTTCCTGCGCGATCATCCCAATCTCGACATCGACTTGCAGGAACTGCCCAGCGCGCGCATCACCCACGCCTTGCGTCAGGGTGCGGCGGATTTAGGGATTGTGTCCGACGCAGTGGACACCAGCGACCTGCATACCCAGCCATTTCGCGACGATCCGCTGGTGCTGATTCTGCCTCTCGACCACCCATTGTCTGACGCCACTGAGGTCAGTTTCAGCGACGCTTTGCACCATGACTTCGTAGGACTCAGCGCCGACAGCGCTCTGGCGATTTACCTGGAGGAACAAGCCCTGCACAGCGGCGCGCGAATGCAGGTGCGTATCCGTGCCGACGGTTTCGATGGCGTAATGCGCATGGTCGGCCGTGGCGCCGGGCTGGCCATCGTGCCGCTGGCCGCCGTCGAACGCGCGGGGCAGCGCTCATTCAACAGCGTGACATTGAACGAACCCTGGGCGCGCCGCACGTTGATGCTGTGCGCCAAGGATTTCACCGCCCTGCCCGGTTACGCCAAAGCCCTGCTGCACGCCTTGACTCTCCCCTAAGGGGCAGACTTCATCCTAGGCTTTTCTTCAGCACGGACAACGACGATGGGCAAACGCATTCTGCTGATTCTCGGCCATCCATCCGGCGCCAGTTTCTGCGCCGCACTGGCCGAGCGTTACGTCCAGTCAGCGATCGACGCCGGCCACGAAGTTCGTCAGTTACGCCTCGGCGAACTGGATTTTGACCCGGTGCTGCGCGAAGGTTATCGACAGATCCAGGCGCTGGAAGAGGCCTTGAGCGTGGCGCAGTCCGACATCCTTTGGGCCGAACACCTGACGCTGGTTTACCCGATCTGGTGGGGTGGCATTCCGGCGTTGCTCAAAGGCTTTTTTGACCGAGTATTCCTGCCCGGTTTCGCCTTCAAATACCGTAAAGGCAAAGCCTTCCCCGATAAGCTGCTGAAGGGGCGCACCGCGCATTTACTGGTGACCATGGACACGCCGCCCTGGTACTACCGCTGGTTTTATCGCATGCCCGGTCTGCATCAGGTACGCAAGACCACGCTGGAATTCTGCGGGATCAAACCGTTGCGCACCCTGACGTTTGGCCCGGTTCTTGGCTCAAGTGACCACCAGCGAAAAACTTGGCTACGGCAGGCACAGGCTATCGCCGCTCACTGACTCTGCTGATAATGCTGCGCGCTGTTTCCCACTGAAAAAGGACTTTTATGTACATCGGCCAAGCCGCGCAACGCTCCGGCACCACCATTAAAAGCATCCGGCATTACGAATCGATCGGCCTGCTGCCCAAGCCCCGGCGGCAGGGCAATTACCGCCTCTACGATCAGCAGACCGTCGAGTTGCTGGTGTTCATCAAATGCGCCAAAGACATGGGTTTTCGTCTCAAGGAATTGCAGGTGATTTTCGCCGACCATCAGGGTGAGGCAATGCCTTGGGCACGTGCGCAGCAGGCTATCGAAGCGAAGAAACGCGAAATCAGCAACACCCTGGCCGAACTCACCCGGCAATTCGCGCAACTGGAGGTATTCGAATCCAGCCTCGAACAGGCCCGAGCCGAATGCCCGCTGGAAAAACTCTGAGCCTGCGCGCGTTTCTGAGCAGTTCGATGTCGACCCCAGACAACTGAGCACTGACCGGGCGCTATAGGGTGCGAGTTCATTTCTCAAGCCCACTGCCCGGAGTCCTCATGACCGCGACTGCCCCTATCACTGTTCTGCGCGACACCCATCCGCTGCCGGTACTCGATGCCTGCAAATGGGAAAAACTCGAAGGCGACCCGCACACCGTTAACCTCAACGCCTACACCAGCGAAGACGGCAGCAAGATCATGGGCACGTGGATCTGCACACCAGGCAAGTGGCGCGTTGATTATGTGAAGTGGGAGTACTGCCATTTCCAGGAAGGCTACTGCGTGATCACCCCGGACGGCATGGCGCCGATCCATTTGCGTGCCGGCGATATTTTTGTGGTTGAACCGGGCATGAAAGGTACGTGGGAAGTGGTTGAGACTGTGCGCAAATATTTCGTGTTTGCCTGATGCAAAAAAGCCGGGAGATCACCCGACGTGATTTCCCGGCAAACAATGTCTGATACACGCAACTCCCCTGTGGGAGCGAGTCTGCTCGCGAAAGCGCACGTTCAGTCACTTCCTCGTTGAAGCCACCGCCGTCATCGCGAGCAGGCTCGCTCTCACAGTTTGTTCAGCGCTGTCCTTCTATTGCAGGCTTGCGATAGCTGTTGATGATCGCCGAGAAATCTTTGCCGCCATCCCCACGCTGACTCATCGCCTGATACAACTGCTGCGCCACCGCGCCGAGCACCACCGGTTGGTGCGCCTGACGCGCCGCTTCGGTCGCCAGCCCCAAATCCTTGAGCATCAGTTCCGCACCAAATCCACCGGTATAACCGCGCGAAGCCGGCGCTGTTTCGACGATGCCCGGCCACGGGTTGTACATTTCCGAACTCCAGCAGCGCCCGGTCGAACTGTTGATAATCCCGGCCAGCACAGTCGTGTCGATGCCCAGTGCATCGCCCAGCGCCATCGCCTCGCTGACGCCGACCATCGAAATCGCCAGCAGCAGGTTGTTGCAGATCTTGGCGATCTGCCCGGTGCCGACTTCACCGCAATGCACAATGTTGCGGCCCATTTGCGCCAGCACCGGTTGCAGGGTGGCGAACAGTTCCGGAGTGGCGCCGACCATGAAGGTCAGCGTCCCCGCCGTTGCACCGCCAGTGCCACCGGACACCGGCGCATCGGCCATGGCCACGCCTTGTTTCGCCGCAGCCGCTGCCACATCGCGGGCCGTCTGCGGATCAATGGTGCTGCAATCCACTGCCGGCACACCTTGGCGAATACCAGCCAGCACACCGTCCTCACCGAGCCAGACACTGCGCACATGCACCGCGGCCGGCAGCATGGTGATCACCAGTTCGGCATCCTCGGCCGCTTCACGCGCCGAAGCGCGAATGGTCCCGCCCAGTTGCTCCAGCTCCGCCAGCACGGTTTTGTTCAGGTCGACCAGACTCAGCGAATGGCCGGCCTTGATCAGGTTGCGCGCCATCGGCGCGCCCATGTTACCCAGACCGATAAATGCGATTTTCATGGCCGTTCCTCAGCGCAGGTTGATGGTGGTGTTCACGCCGTCGTTGACGCTGTCGTCATCGAACCAGCGCGCCGTGACCGTTTTGGTCTGCGTGTAGAACTGCACCACTTGCTTGCCGTACGGGCCGAGGTCGCCGAGTTTCGAACCGCGCGAACCGGTGAAGCTGAAGAACGGCACCGGCACTGGAATCGGGATGTTGATACCGACCTGACCGACGTCGATTTCGGTCTGGAATTTACGCGCCGCCGCACCGCTCTGGGTGAACAGACCCGTGCCATTGCCGAACGGGTTGGCGTTGACCAGCGCAATCGCCTGATCGAGGGTGTCGACTTCCAGCACCACCAGCACCGGGCCGAAGATTTCCTGGGTGTAGATCTGCATGTCGGTGGTCACGCCCGAGAACAGGGTCGGGCCGACAAAGTTGCCTTGCTCGTAACCCGGCACCTTGATGTCGCGACCGTCCAGTTCGAGCTTGGCGCCTTCTTTGATGCCGCTTTCGATCAGGTCGAGAATCCGCGCCTTGGCTTTTTTCGAGATCACCGGACCGACATCGGTGCCCGGCTCGCTGCCGGCGTTGACGGTGAGTTTCTGCGCCAGCGCTTTCAGATCCGGCAACCATTGTTTCGCCGCGCCGACCAGCACCACCACCGAGGTGGCCATGCAACGTTGCCCGGCCGCACCGAAACCGGCGCCGACCAGCGCATTCAGCGCTTGCTCGCGATTGGCGTCGGCCAGCACCACGGCGTGGTTCTTCGCGCCCATCATCGATTGCACGCGTTTGCCGTGCTTGCCGGCCAAGTCGTAAACGTGGGTACCGACAGCGGTCGAACCGACGAAGGACACGGCTTTGATGTCCTTGTGCGTGCACAGGCCATCGACCACATCTTTACCGCCATGAACCACGTTCAACACGCCCGCCGGAACGCCGGCCTCAATCGCCAGCTCGACCAACAACATGGTCGACAGCGGATCCTGTTCCGATGGCTTCAAGACGAAGGTGTTGCCGCAAGCGATGGCCATCGGGAACATCCACAGCGGAATCATCGCCGGGAAGTTGAACGGCGTGATGCCGGCGCACACTCCGATTGGCTGGCGCAGGGTGTAGGTATCGACACCGCCGGCGACGTTCTCGGCGAACTCGCCCATTTGCAGGCTGCCGATCGAGCAAGCGTGCTCGACCACTTCCAGGCCACGGAAAATATCGCCCTCGGCGTCGGCAATGGTTTTGCCCTGCTCGGCGCTCAGGACCACGGCAATGCGTTTGGAGTGTTCGCGAATCAGCGCTTGCAGCTTGAGCATGATGCGCATCCGCGCGCCGATCGGGGTCAGTTTCCAGGTCTGGAAGGCGCGCTGTGCAGCGCTGACGGCGGCATCCACTTCTGCGGCAGTGGCAAACGGCACTTTGGCCAGCACTTGCTGGGTCGCCGGGTTGACGATGTCGTGCCACTCGGTGGTCTGCGACTCGACCCATTCGCCATTGATCAGCAGCTTGACCTTCTGGACCGTGGTTTCGTTGGGCGTAAGCGATGCGTTCATGCTGGTCTCCGAAACTTGTTTTTATCGTAGGAGCCAAGGCGAAAGGTTCGCCTTGAGATGAGGCGTGTGTCACGAATTGGTTGTCGGACTGTTTTTGGAGTATAGATGTGCAAACTTCTAATAAGAACGCACATATAAGCCCGTCCATCATGCAAAAAAACATCACCTCGCTAGGCTCGCTGAACTGGGACGACCTCAAGTTTTTCCTCGAAGTCGCCCGCACCCGCAAGGCCAGTACCGCCGCCAAACGGCTGGCTGTCGACTACACCACCGTGTCGCGGCGGATCAGTTCGCTGGAAGCGGCATTGGGCACTTTGCTGTTCGAGAAGTCGCGAACCAGCGGCTTCGTCCTGACCACCGAAGGCCAGCGTTTGCTCGGTTATGCCGAGTCGATCGAAAGCACATTGCACATGGCCTGCGAGCAGGTGTCAGGCTCCGGTGTAGCGTTGTCTGGGCATGTGCGCATGGGTTGCACCGAAGGCTTCGGCAGTTTTTTCATCACCCCGCAGCTGAGCCATTTCGTCGACGCCTACCCGGCGATCTCGGTGGACATCCTGCCGCTGCCGCACTTCATCAGCCTGTCCAAGCGCGAGGCCGATATCGTCATTGCTCTGGAACGCCCGGAGCATGGACCGTACGTCTGCTGCAAATTATGCGACTACCGTTTGCAGCTCTACGCAACCCAGGACTATCTGGACCAACACCCACCGATCCGCCGCCCGGCAGACTTGGGCAAGCATCAATTCATCAGTTATGTGGATGACCTGGCGTTCAGCTCGGAGCTGCTCTACCTGGCGAATGTGCTGCCCGGTGCCAGCGCCAACTTGCGCAGCACCAGCGTGATCGCACAGTTTGTCGCCGCGCAGCAAGGGCGTTCTCTAGCGATTCTGCCGTGCTTCCTCGCCGCTCAGGATCCGCGCCTGCTGCCGGTACTGCCGGAGGAAATCGACATCACCCGGCAGTTCTGGATGTACTGCCGGGAGGATCTGCGCAAGCTGAAACGGATCACCCTGTTGTGGGACTACATCCGTGAGGTGACTGAGCGAAATCAGGATCTGTTGATGGGCAAGACGCGCGAAATGCAGTTCGCCGACTAGTCGGCGCTGACCACAATCGAGACCCGGCGATTTTCCGTGCGACCGGCCGCCGTATCATTGGACGCTACCGGCTCTTTGCTGCCCAAGCCCTGCAACTGGATGTTCTCTTGTTTCATGCCGACCGTGCCCAGCACGCTGGCGACACTCTTGGCACGGCGCAGCGACAGTTGCTGGTTGTAGGTTTCCTTGCCTGATGCGTCGGTATGACCATCGACGCGCACGCGCTCGATGCCGACACCCAGCAATGCCTTGCCGATGCGTTCGACGATCTCGGTGCTTTGCGTATTCAGGCTTTCGACGTCGCTGCCAAACAGCACTTTGCCGGACAGGCCAAACTCCCAGCCCTCGTCGGTCAGCTCAAAGCCCTGTTGCTTGAGGACCGCGACTTGCGCCGGGGTCAGGCCTTTTTGCGGCGCTGTCTGGCAACCGGTCAGGGCCAGAACGGCGATCAACAGCACAGCGTAAAAAGATCGAATCGACAGTGTGAACACGAGAGTCAGCTCCTGGTTTGAACGGAATCGACCGGGTGCTCCGCCCCGGCCGTGAATTGGGCGCCGCGCGACAGGCGCTTGGCTTGATACATCGCCGCGTCGGCAGCATCAAGCAAGGCCCCGGGCGTAGCGCCATGATCGGGAAAAACCGCAATGCCGATACTGAGCGAGGTCACCACACTGGTGTCGCCCGGCAGCGCGATGGGCATGTCCATGCTGGCGAGAATCTTGTCGGCAATACGCTCGGCATCTTCGACCTTGTGCAGCGGCGTGAGCAGCACGGCGAACTCGTCGCCACCCAGCCGCGCCACCAGATCTTCTTCGCGCAACTGCGCACGAACGCGATTGGCCACCGCCACCAGCACCGCATCACCGGCGGCGTGGCCGAAGTTGTCATTGATGCCTTTGAAGCGGTCGCTGTCGAGAAACAACACGGCAACGCGCTCATCGTGTTTGCTGGCATTGCGCAACGCGCGGATCAAGCGTCCTTCGAAAAACGCTCGGTTTGGCAGACCGGTCAGGCTGTCGTGACTGGCCTGGTGAGCGAGGGTTTCGTTTTCGTTTTGCAGATGGGTTTGCCACGACTCCAGTTCGTCGAGCAAGGCGTTGAAGTCATTGCCGAGGTTGTCCAGCTCAGCGATCTGCGCCGGTGGTACACGGCGGTCCAGCGCTCGTTCGCTGCGTGCGGCGTGGGCCACGGCGGCCAAGCTGCGCAAGGGGCCGGTGATTCCGCGTAACTGGAGCCGCGCCAAGTAGAGCGCGACCCAGGCGCTGATCGCGGTACAGAGGATGATTCCTGCCAGACCGCTGAGCAGAAAACGCATCAGGCTGCCGCCATGACCGGTGAGCAGTACACGACCGATTTCACGGTCCTGATGCTCGATCGGCAGGCTGATGGGTTTTTCCAGGACGGCGCGGGTGATCTGCATTTCCAGCTCAGAGAACAAACCGTTTTCCGGGCGTTGCCAATGCGCGAGCAGTTGTCCCTGGCTGTCCAGTACCTGGGCATCAGCGACCTCTTCGGCAGAAGCAATCAGCGCCAGCGATTCGTTGGCGGCCGTCTTGTCGTTGAACACTACTGCGGCTTCCACGGTGTAGCTGATCGAACGGGCGATCAAATGCAGGTTGTGATCGGCATAAACCCGTAACGCCAGTACGCCGAGCAACGTCAGCGAAACACTGGCCATCGCCACGCCCACCAGTGCGACCGTCAAATGCCCTCGGCCAATGACCGAACCCAGCGTTGGGCGGCTATTCGATCTGAACAGGTTCATGGTGCCGCCGGTTTGCGACGCGACAGCTGCAGCACGCTGGGGTGAATGCGCACGCCGCTGCGGGCAACGGAGTCGAGATTGACCTCGAAGGACACTTGCTCATCGCCAACGCGCAGACAGAACAGGCTACCGACCGTGCATTGATCGCCACCTTCGCTGATGCTCAGTACTGGATGACCAATCAGCGAAGCGAACAAACGAGTGCGTTCATCCGCCGTAAGTTTGCCGATGTACACCGCATCGCATTCGCTGACGATCGCCGGGTTGTCGGCCAGCAGGCGACGTACGGTGACCGGCCGGCCAGTGGCTTGCGTGGTGCCTTTGACCAAGTCGTCGGTGTATTCGGTGGGGCCGACGATGCACAGGCGCAATTGCGCCGGCTCCACCGGCCAGCGCGCGTAGCTGAGAATGCCAAGAACGACCTGAGTGACAGATTTGGCCCGTTGTTCGGCCATGCCCGTCGGCGCTTGCGACTGTGCGACAGCCGCCCCCGTCAACAACCAGAGCAGACCGACAAGCAACGCGTGCTTGCAGACAACTACGCGCCCTGTCGCCCAGACAGACACCTTCATGCAGGGATTCTCTTGGATCGTAGCGAAATGATGCCGCAACGATAGCACAGCAGTGAAACACCAGCGAGACAGTGACCACTGACCGGTTGGTCAGTAATCGCCACCCATCGTCGGGATTCTCACCTCGCGGGCACGCCCCCTTCCTCCAGTTCCAGCATCAGCCCGCTCAGGCGTTTGACCTTTCGCTGCACCGCTTCCTCAAATACCCCCGGCCGGGATTCAATCAGGGTGAACCAATGCTTGGCCCGGGTGATGCCGGTGTAGATCAATTCTTTGGTCAATACCGGGTTCAAGGCGTCGGGCAGGATCAGCGCGGTGTGGGCAAACTCCGAGCCCTGGGACTTGTGCACCGTCATGGCGTAGACGGTTTCGACGTCATTGAGCCGGCTGGGCAATACGAAACGCACGCCGCCCTGGCCATCGTTGCGCGGGAACGCCACGCGTAACACCGGTTTGCCCGCGTCGGGTCCTTCGCGCTCGGGCAGCTTGAGGGCGATCCCGATGTCGCCGTTCATCAAGCCCAGACCGTAATCGTTGCGAGTCATCAGGACTGGCCGACCTTCGTACCATTGCTGATCGCTTTCGATCAGACGGGCCCTCAGCAGCGCGGCGGTGATCCGTTGATTCAGACCTTCAACGCCCCATGGCCCTTTGCGCACTGCACACAACAGCTGAAATGTATCGAACGCCTGCAAGACTTCGCGGGCCCAAATAATCCAGTCCGGATGTTCGAGGGGTCTGCCCGACGGTGGACGCTGATCACGCAGAACACTCAGATAATGGCGGTAACCCTGCGGGCCGTCGCCGTGCCCCTCCAGCAACAGGCGCTCCAGTTTATGATCCTGTTCGCCCTTGAGCGGCAACGAATACACATCGTCATAGTGCCCGGCCGCGAGCAACTGACGCGCTTCATCCGGCAGCTGCTGATTGACCCGACGCGCGAGCTGACCGATCCCGCTGCCCTCGCCGAAACGCCGGGAGTGACGCAGCATGACCACTTGCTGGGCCAGCGGGTGAGCACCCTCGACGTCTTCATGCAAGCCACTGTCCTGCAGCGACTCACCGCTGACCGATTCCAGCCACTGTCGGGTCTGCGGGTTGTACCAGCCACCCTCGGCATCCCGGCACAAATCGCCTAGCACTGCGCCGGCCTCAACAGAAGCCAATTGATCCTTGTCACCGAGCAACACCAGTCGTGCATGGGCTGGCAAGGCATCGAGCAGATTGGCCATCATTTCCAGGTCGATCATCGAAGCTTCGTCGACCACCAGCACATCCAATGGCAGGCGATTGCCTGCATGATGCCGAAAGTGCCGGGTGCCGGGACGACTGCCCAGCAGACGGTGCACGGTGGTGACGTCGCAAGGGATCTTCGCCCGCACCTCTTCGCTGACTTTCAGCGACTGCACTTGTTGGCTGATGGACTCGGTCAGCCGCGCCGCAGCCTTTCCCGTCGGTGCCGCCAGACGAATCCGCAGCGGATGACCGGTGGCGACTGCCGGCGCTTGCAGCAGAGCCAGCAACCGCACCACTGTGGTGGTCTTGCCAGTGCCCGGGCCGCCGGTGACGATGCTGAAGGCGCCACGGGTCGCGATGGCACAGGCGAGTTTCTGCCAGTCGATCACCTCACCGGTTCTCGCTGATCCGAACAACTCATTCAACCGCTGCGGCAGATCGTCCGGAGTCGGCTCGACTTGTTGCAGACGCTCGCGCAACGCCGTGTCGATGCGCCGTTCGTAGGTCCAGTAGCGTCGCAGATACAGGCGTTTGCCCGACAGCACCAGCGGGCGTTGCTCTGCGCTATCACGGGTGTCCGCCGCCAGTGCGACCAGGGAGCTGCTCGCCAGAACCTTGCACCAGTGAGCGCCATCGAGCGCCTCGAGCAATTGCGAAGGCAGCAGCAACACACCACCTTGCACGTCTCCTTCGGGGGGCAGCGACAGCGCGAAGTCAGGAGCTTTCAGGGTCTCGTACAGATCGAGACAGACATGACCGTGGCCAAGTTGATGACTGGTCAGGGCGGCAGCGAGCAGCACCAGCGGATCCGTATCGCGCTCGAGTTCGTGAAGGAACGCGACGAATGCTTTGTCCAGCGCACGCAGCCAGCCACGCTCGACCCAACGAGTGAGCAAGATCAACAGATCATCGGCGCTGGTCAGCGGCGAAAGCCTCGACAGGCTGTCGGCTGCCAGCGGCGTGGGGAGCAGATCGGCAAAGGTGCGGCTCATAGCAGGACTCCCTGTTCCCAGGCGGGCTCGGTCTTGGGTTCAGGTTTCCCTTGAAACATTCGGTCGAGACGCTCGATCAGCTCACGTGGCGGCCGGGCGAAATACACCCCGCGACTGTCAGCACGTGTGCCACGCAGGAACAGATACAACGCGCCGCCGACATGCCGGTCGTAATCGTAATCAGGCAGTCGTGCCTTGAGCTGGCGATGCAACGCCAACAGGTACAGCACGTATTGCAGGTCATAACGGTTGTCGAGGATCGACTGTTCCATGGCCTGCTCGGTGTAGGCCAGGTCGTCCACGCCGAGCCAGTTGGATTTGTAGTCGGCCACGTAGTAACGGCCATTGTGTTCGAAGGTCAGGTCGATAAAACCTTTGAACATGCCGTTGAGTTGCACCGGTTCTGCCGCCACACGGGCCACGCCCCTGTGAGTGTGCTGCCGCACCAGTTCGTCGAGTTTGACTACATCGACCTTATGGCTGGCGAACCAGAATTCCATCTCGACCCGATACTGCTTCAGTTGCTCCAGAACAACTGGCGGCTGCCCACCTGCAATCGGCAATGGCGACTGCAGTAAATGTTGCAGCCAGTCACTCAGAGTATTGATCCAGCCCTCCCAGCCGCGCAAATTGCAGCGCCGGGCAATCGCATCTTCCAGCGCTTCGCGGGAAACGGCGAAGCCGTCGTCACCGGCCCATTCCAGCAATCCGTGAAGAAACGTTCCCGGATTGGGACCGCGCGGGAAGCGGTGGATATCGGCACCGCCGGCAATGATGTCGCGCGGCGCGTCGGGATCAAGGCGTTCGTCATCAAACAGCTTTTGCGCTTGCGGGCTGTCCGGTGCTTCATCGCTGCCGATACTCAACACATCGCTGATGCGCAGAGCGCTGTAGGAGGCGATCCACCAGTTTTCGCTGGCTTTGCGCTTGGGCAGCAGTGTCGCACTCAGCACGGCATCGTTGCGCGGGGGCTGGTAATGCTCGTCGGTGGGTTGGGGCATTTCATCGATATGGATAGCCGGGCAATCCTGTTGCAGGTCTTGAAGCCAGCGTTTCAGTTCGCTGGACTCGCCAAGCGATGCGCCACCACCAAGCAGATAACCCAGCGCCGACAGGTGCAGCACCGAGCTGTTGTTATTGCCCCGTTTGAGATCCGTCACGCCTAACCAGCAGGCATGTTGTGCGCGAGTCAACGCAACGTAGAGCAAGCGCAAGTCTTCGGCCAGACGCTCATCGTCCGCTTGCGCTACCAACTCGGCAGTTGGTTTCAGGCTCACCTGAGCCCTGCCCTCGGCGTCGTGATAATGCAGTGGCAAGCGACTGCCATCCACGGGTTTTGCCGAGCAAATGAACGGCAAGAACACCAATGGATACTCCAGGCCTTTGGACTTGTGGATGGTCACGACCTTGACCAGTTGCTCATCACTTTCCAGACGCAGAATCTGCTCTTCGCCGGCCTGGCCGGACACTGCCAACAATTCGGCCAGATGGCGAATCAGCGCTTGTTCACCGTCCAGTTCCGCAGCCGCTTGCTGCATCAACTCCGACAAGTGCAAAAGGTTGGTCAGTACACGCTCGCCATCGGTGCGTTTCATCAAGGTTTGCGGCAGGTGGAAGTCGTGCAGCAGGCGGCGCAACATCGGCAGCACACCTTGCTTGCGCCATAGCTCGCGATAGCCACGGAACTGCATGACCCGGGTTTCCCAGACCAGTTCGTCCTGGTTCAGACGTTCCAGCTCGGCCAATGGCAGGTTCAGGGTGATACAGGCCAATGCGGCTTTCAGGGAGCGCTCGACATCCGGCTCGGCACAGGCCTTGAGCCAGGACAGCAGATCGTGAGCTTCTTGAGCCGCGAATACCGAATCCTTGTCCGACAGATAAACGCTGCGCACACCTCGGGCGGCGAGTTCAGCGCGTACGGCCTGGGCTTCTTTGCCGTCGCGCACGAGAATCGCAATGTCGGACGGCCTCAGACCTCTGAAGTCTTTGCCGTCCTGAACAAACCCCGCGTCAGCGCTTTGTCCGCCATTGAGCAGCGCGGTGATTTCGCTGGCGCACGCCGCTGCCAATTGCTGGCGATAGACCACGCCGGACAGTGGCTGGTCGCTGGACAAGTGCCAGACATTCAACGCTGCGACTTCCTGCCCGGCAACCTGCAGGCGTTCCTTGCGGCCCTGAGATTCCACGGGCAGGAACGGCACCGGGTTGTCGCCGTTTTTCTCGCGGAACAAAAACGCGCCGCGTCCCTGCTCTCGGGACTCGGCGCGCTCGAATACATGATTGACCGCGTTGACCATGCCATGGCTGGAGCGGAAGTTGGTGCCCAGTGTATGCAGTCGGCCAGTGGTGGCCTGACGCGCGCGCAGGTAGGTGTAGATGTCTGCACCGCGGAAAGCGTAGATCGCCTGCTTCGGGTCACCGATCAGGAACAGGCCGGTCTCGGGACTGTTCTCTTCGATGCGATAGATGCTTTCGAAGATTCGATACTGCACCGGATCGGTATCCTGGAATTCGTCGATCAGTGCGACCGGGAACTGCTCGCGAATCAACGTCGCAAGACGTTCGCCTCCGTCGGATTGCAGAGCGGCATCAAGGCGCAACAACATGTCGTCAAAGCCCATCTCGGCGCGACGCCGCTTCTCTTCTTCAAAGCGTGCGCCGACCCATTTGGCAGCATGTTGCAACACAGCGGCATCGGGGGTCGGCAATGCATCGAGGCTCGACTTGAGCTTTGACATGGCATCCAGACCCGGGTGACCTGGAGCCTGGCCTTTCCACGCTTCCGCCATCCCGTCGGGGGTCAGTCGAGTGAAACCAGTACCGATATCCAGTTGCTCCAAGGTCTCGTCTTCGGCCCATGCCTTGAGCTTTTCGAACCACGGCTCAAAGTAACGCGCCTGCATCTTGCGCCCGTCGACGGTTTTGCTCGCGACGCCTTGCTGGCAAATGGCGAGCAATTCGTCTGCCCACTGGCGCCAGGGCATTTTCAGTTCGATCAACGCCACGCGGCGTTCTTGCAGACACTCATCTATAAGCTCCGCAGGCGCCTTGCCCTCGTCGCTGTCACGCTCACTGGCGAACAGCCCGCGCACGCGAGGCAATAACGCCGCCGGCCCCCCCCAATTGCTGCGAACCCAATTCAAGGCATCGCCCTGCATCGGGTAACAGAACAGTCGCCAGTAATCGCGCAGCACTTCGCCGAGCAAGTCGCTGTGATCGGTTTCCAGGGATTGGGTGAACAAGCTGCCGCTGTCGAACGCATGCTCACGCAACATGCGCTGACACCAACTGTGGATGGTTGAGACGGCGGCCTCGTCCATCCACTGCGCGGCGACATCGAGGCGGTTGGCACAACCGGGCCATTGTTGGGTGTCGAATTGGTCACGCAATTCGGCGATCAATGCATCGGGCGCAGCCGTTTCGTCACGAAAGAATCGAGCTGCCTCAGCCAGACGCGTACGTATGCGCTCACGCAGCTCCTTGGTCGCGGCATCGGTGAAGGTCACCACGAGAATCTGTGGTGGCAGCAATTCGCGGCCGAATCCACTCGCCTCGTCACCATGTCCGAGGATAAGCCGCAGATACAAAGCCGAGATGGTAAAGGTTTTACCGGTACCGGCACTGGCTTCGATCAACTGGCTGCCCTGTAGGGGAAAGGCCAGTGCGAGGGGTGTCTTTGTACTCATGCGCGAGTCCCTTCGGTGGACAGCGAACGCCAAGGCGCTTCAAACAGAGGGCGATACAACGCGTCGCACCAACCGGAGAATGTTTCGTCCTCCAGCAATGCATCGAAGTCGGCGTATTGCCGGGACAACGCCGGGCTCTCGCGGCGCTCACCTTCGCTGGTCTGCCCGTCACCTTCATACGCTTTACGTGCCACGGCTTCGGCCTTCAGAGGGTCGGTCTGGGAAAGCCACGCAAAAGCGGTTTTTACCGCGATTGGCAGTGGCTGTCGCATGCCTGCCTGCCAGGCGAGGAGCAAGTCGCCAAGAAAACGTATCGCCCGTGCTGGCTCCATGGGTTCAAGCAGCAAGGTATCGTCGCTGGCGACCAATGCTGTCGTCAGCGAAAGTCCACTGGCGCAGGCCACCAGATGATTGATCCAAGGCTTGGTCAGGCGATGCCATTTGCGGCTTTTGATCGAGCCAATGCTGTTGGGAATGGTCGTGACCGACAACAGGCCACCGTCGGTGCGCTGGTGCAAACCGGCAAGCCAGCCTTCAAGACGCAAACCCTGCAACTCTAGATTGATCGGCATCGCACTGTTCAGAGGGGTCGGCCAGAGTGTCAGCAATTGTTGATAACGCTGCAGCAAATCCGGCAAAGGTTCGATCAGCTCTCGTTGCAGGCACTCGCCGAAGCCGGCCATTGGCAGCAGACCGCTGTTCTGCAGACGGCGGGCCTGGGCAGTCAAAGCCTGATCGACATTGTCCGGCTGCCTGAGAGCGGCTTCGAGCAGGCTGTCGCTGAGCGTATAGCGCTGCAATGCGTCCAATACGAAGGGTTCTTCGTCAGCCAGCGGTGCTTCGGCAGCCTCGAAATACACCTTGAGGCGCTGGGTGAAAAAATGCCGAACCGGATTGCGTAAAAAATCCTGCAACAAAGCCAGGCTCAACGGCTCCTCCTGCACATAAGGGGTAAGTAGCTGAGTTTCGTTTTGAGGCTCATGCTGTTGATGCAGAACCTGCCATTCGCTGGCATAGCTGAAGAGTTGATCGCCGTCATGAAAATAGCGCGCACTGAACGGTTGCAGCGGATGCTCTTGCGTCATGGCACTTAACAGATCACCGCTTTCGTCGAGCAATCGCCAACCGCTGGCGAGGTGATCGCGCAACTGGCCGATCAACACGGAAGCCGGTCGTTCACTGTTGTCGCGAATGCTGCGGCCGACCCAACTGATGTACAGCTGATTGCGCGCTGACAAAAGTGCTTCGAGCAAAAGATAGCGGTCATCTTCACGCCGCGAACGATCTCCCGGACGGTAGTCGCTGCCCATGAGGTCGAAGTCCAGCGGCGGCTGCGCCCGTGGATAGTCGCCGTCGTTCATTCCCAGCAGGCAGACCAGTTTGAACGGAATGGCACGCATGGGCATCAGCGTACAGAAGTTCACGGCGCCAGCCAGAAACCGCTGAGACAATCGCCCTTGGTCCAGCCCCGCGAGCCAGGCTTCACGAACCACGGTCAGTGGTAGCTCATCCGTCAGACCGACGGCCTCACACGTTTCCAGCCAGGTTTCGCGCAGTTCCTCGAGTTGGGTCAACAAATAATCGTCATGCTCGTTACTAGCCTTGAAGAACAGTTGCATCAGCGCCTGCAAACGGTATCCCCACTCCTTGGGTTGAGCGGGTTGGGTGAGCTGTTGGTGGGCAAGTTCCAGGGCATCGAGCAAAGCCACCAACGGCCCGATGAGTGCGGCGTCGAGTCCGCCGATCTCATCGTAGGGTTCAATTCCTTCACACGCATTGGCACTGCCGACGGCGTAACCGAGAAGCATGCGGCGCAGACCAAAATGCCAGCTGTTTTGCTCTAGTTCGTCGGGTAACCCCAGGCCCGCGCGTTGCTCGGCGTTCATGCCCCAGCGCACGCCCGCACCTTCGATCCAGCGGTGCAGTGTTGGCAGGTCGCGCTCTTCCACACCAAAACGCGCGCGAAGTGCGGGAACGTCGAGCAGGTCGAGGATTTCACTGACCGGGAAACGACTGTCGGGAAGCTTGAGCAGGTGTTCGACTGCGATCAGCAGTGGATCGCGGCCGCGCTGCCCCTGATCGGCCAATGTGAAGGGTATGAATCGCGGATCATGGCGATCAAGCTGACCAAATACTGCGCGGATATGCGGTGCGTAGCTATCGACGTCAGGCACCATCACGATCACATCGCGCGGACGCAGATGCGGGTTGGCACTAAAGCGCGCGAGAAGCTGGTCGTGCAGTATTTCAACTTCACGTTGAGCGCTGTGGGCAATGTGAAAACGGATCGACTCGTCCTTTGCCAGATCGACAGCAGGCCAATGTTCACGTGTTTCGTTGAGTGGGCGCAACTCCAGGATATCGTCCTGTAGTTGATTGAGCAGATTGTGTGGTTGAGTTTCGCTGAACAGGTCTATGCGGCCATCGCGAAAAGCCGCCCGATAGCTATTGGGATCGTCATAGCTGTCGAGCAGGTTTATGTAGTCCCGGCCTTGTTTGCCCCACGCAGCCAACAGTGGATGGGCGTGTTGATGCAGCGTTTCAGGGTCCAGCACTGCGGGCATTCCAGTCTTGCGCGATTGCCGTTTGTATTGATGCCGCAGCAGATCTTTGTCGGCGACAATATCGGCCCAGTGGTGCCGGCAGGGGTTGTGTACACACAGCAGGACCTGACTGAAACGCGCAAGCCCGGCCAGCGCCTCAAGCACTTGGGCTGGCAGTGAAGAAATCCCGAAAACGATCACTCGCGATGGCAATCCCGCAGGCGCTTCGGTGAGGTTGTTGATGCGTTCGATAAAGCGTTGATGAACGCCGGCACGACTCTGCGCCATACCTTGCTCGCCCACGTCATCCAGCAGCGCACGCCACAGTTCTGCCTGCCAACAACTGGTCGGGGGCAGTGGCTTTACTTCTCCCCTGACGTTGCGCAGTTGATGCCGACCTTCGGCCCAGTCTTCAAGCCAGTCGGCCCGGTACACCTGATATTGGTCGAACAGATCCGCCAGGCGTTCGGACAATTGATAGCGTTTGCGCAGGTCGGCGTCGTGGGTAAGGAAGCGTTGCAATGGCTCGAAATGCGGGCGATCAATGACCTGTGGGAGGAGGCGCATGAGACGCCAGGTCAGCGGGGCCTTATCGAGCAGGGATTTGGGAGGAATCTCATCTCGGCCTAATACCATGCGATAAAGCTGCCACATGAAACTGCCCGGCAGTTGCACATCAATCGCCGCCGCAATGCCGCAACCTCCGAGATCGTCGTCCTCTGGATCTTCAGCCAAAGCCAATTTGAGCCACTGGGCAATACCGTTGCTCTGCACCAGAGCGATTTCGTTTTCCAGCGGGGCCAGTGGATAGCGCCGCATTATGCTGATCACAAGGCTGCGCAGCTCGTCCAGGCTATTGCTCTGGACCACCATGAATGCAGCGTTGAGGGACTGGGCGTCCGGCATAAGGGTTTCCTTGGAGAAGTACAAAGCCAGGGCAGAACCTTAGCATTGTCGGCAGGGTATGACAGCCGGACGGCGTCCGTGAATGCTGTAAGAACTTTCCTGCGGGCAAAACAAAACCCCAACTGCTTTCGCAATTGGGGTTTCGGAATTTAATCTTGACGATGACCTACTCTCACATGGGGAAACCCCACACTACCATCGGCGATGCATCGTTTCACTGCTGAGTTCGGGATG
>NZ_FYEA01000018.1 GCF_900187605.1 Pseudomonas sp. Irchel 3H7 | reverse complement strand
AAGCCTGCCCCTTCTACTACCAACTCGACCACCTCGGCACCCCGCAGGAACTCACCGACTACAGCGGCGACATCGTCTGGTCCGCGCAATACGACGCCTACGGCAAAATCGCCGCACTGACCTTGGCTGGCGAGGACTACCTGAACCAGCCGCTGCGCTTTCAGGGACAGTACTTCGATGCGGAAAGTGGGCTGCATTACAACCGGCACCGGTACTACGACCCGAGGCTGGGGCGGTATCTGACGCCGGATCCGATCAAGTTGGCCGGTGGGTTGAATCAGTACCAGTACGTGCCGAATCCGACGGGGTGGGTGGATCCGTTGGGGTTGAACTCCAACTGCCCGCCGCCGAATAAGCCTGGGTGTGAGGTGCCGGGTGGGGTTGCTGGGGCTAAGGTAGATGAGGGTGAGCCTAGACTTCCAACAACAAGATCACCACCAAAAGATTTTGGTAGCGAAGATAAACTTGATGACCACTTTCAAAAGCATGGTTCAGAGTTCAAAACCGAGAGCAAAGAAGAATACTTAAGCATGGCCAGATTTTTGGTAAATCATGGCACACGAATTGAGTATAAATACAAGGGTGAGACCCGATCAGGCTATCTGAAACTTATGGGAAACAACCGAAAGGGAGAGGCTAAATTCGCTTTTTTGGGAACAAATCAAAACAATGAAATCACAACCCTTCACGCAAAAAGCGGAAAGGAATTATGGCGAACGATAAATGGCGATGCGAAGGATAAAACAGTGAGGCCGGCCCATGACTAAGAGATATCTCGTACAAATAATTGAAATCGATCCAATCATCGAAGAATTGATTGTGCTTAGCGTTCAAAGTGTGAGCATCCGATGCTTCGCAGGTTACTGTCCATCAGTCATTGAAGAAGGAAGAAATTATGAGGCCGAATTCGAAATGGTCCTGCCTGACGAATTAATCATCATAAAAGCAGAACATGAAGAACCACGTATCGAGATGCTAGACGATGGGTTTTCGTGTGATATCTATGGTTACATGGATGGGGACTCTTTCCGGTCTGTAATTGAATTCGCGGATCAAGGCATTCATTTCGAATATCCGCACCTCAACGGACAGTTCGTCAAAATCACTGCCGAAAGAATTGACGTCTCATTCTGAGTCGCAAGTATTATTCGAACCTCACAAAGGGCCTGAGAAAAACAGGCCCCAAAAAATCGGCGATCACGCCAAAAGCAGGTGTGAATCTAATAATTACGCTCACTGCTCATCCTCATCCTCTTCATACTCCATATCCGCCTCATCCGAATCATTCAGCGGCACCGTCGCATCATCCATCAGTGAGCCCGGATCTTCATTCCCCGGGTCATTGATAAACGGCAATCCACTCGAACCCTTCTCTTCCTTGCCTTCAGTTTCGGGAGTCATGGCAAACCTCATCATCTCGTGGCGTGTATAACGTTCGAAAGGCCTTACAGCCAATCGTTCCGGAGTCCGACAAGTGAATGCAAAAAACCCGGCAAAATGCCGGGTTTCCGTTTAACCATCCATCAATGATGGCGGTTTTTATGTTTGTTCTTGTGCTTGTGGCCACCACCCGAATGAGATCCGCCATCGTCACCGAGGTTATTGCCGACCGCACCACCGGCCGCGCCGCCCAACCCAGCGCCAATGGTCGAACCGGTCGAGCCGCCGAGGCTGTTGCCGACGACCGAGCCGCCCGCCGCGCCGAGACCACCGCCAATGGCGGCTTCGGTTCGATTGCGTTTGTTCGCCCCGACGGCACTGCCGGCCGCGCCGCCAACGCCTGCACCTACCGCTGCGCCAGTACTGCCACCGAGTTGTCCACCGACCACATTGCCGAGCGCGCCGCCCAGGCCGCCACCCACAGCGGCGGTGCCATCACCAGCGGCCATCGCCCCTTGTGCTACCAGCAAACCGAAAAACAGTGCAGATAATGACAAGCGCATATGAACCTCACAGTTCCCGAAGCGGGACAGTCCGCCCAGACATGGGCCTATGTGAGATTGGAGACGCAAACCGGGAAAACGTTCAGCCATGAAAAAGCCCGACATCGAGCCGGGCTTTTTCTGATAAACGATCAGTCTCAGTGACGCTTGTGTCCTTTGGACAAGTTGCTGCCCACTGCGCCGCCAGCCGCGCCACCCAGGCCAGCACCAATCGTGGCGCCAGTCTTGCCGCCCAGGCTGTTGCCGATCACCGAACCACCGGCTGCGCCAACACCGCCGCCAATCGCCGCTTTGGTGCGGCTACCCTTGCGCGCCGCCACTGCGCTGCCCGCCGCGCCTGCTACGCCAGCACCAATGGCCGCGCCAGTGCTGCCGCCCATTTTCTGGCCGACGACATTACCCAGCGCGCCACCCAAACCACCGCCCAGCGCCGCAGTGCCATCACCGGCAGCCATTGCACCTTGAGCAACCAGAAGCCCCAGAACCAGAGCGGGCAGTGTTAAACGCATGACGTAAACCTCAAAATAGGGATGACAAAAAGGGCCGGGATTTAATGCCGTCGCCGCGCAAAAGTCCAGACGAAATCAGAGGCTTCGCGCACATGGCGCCGATTGGACAGCGATTCCGCAAAAGGTTTTATGACAGGCAAAAAAAAGCCCGCTGGGGAGACGGGCTGGAGACTTGCTTTCTAACGGATGGCTTCACCCTACTGCGGCAGACGTGAAAAGTTTGTGAAAGCAAATTGATTTTTGCCGCCATCGAATGTAAGAAATTTCTTCAAACGCACAGTCATAAAAAACCCCGATCGATGACGGGGTTATTCAGACAAAGATTATTTTCTGGCTCGCGTGGTGACCTTGGGGAGAAATTTCGCCTTCGGTCCCTTGGGTGCCGTGGATTTGATCTTGCCGATCTGCACTGGATCTTCGCCAAATCCAGACTGATACTCAGTCTGGCCGCACCGTACGCAGTTGTTGAAGGAAAATTCAGCGCCATCGTCTTCGATATACGGATCAGTCATATCTTCGCCCCTTCGCAACAGATCGACACCGGCAAAACCCGTTTTGCCTGAAAAATATCGACCTCCAATGCTTTTGAGACTAGTTGGTCACTCTTGGACTTGTGATTCAGATTAGCTGGCGCCCGACGAGTGGCCTCAAAAAAATTAAACTCGACCACGAACCGCTGGTCTTGCTTTGCTAAAGAATTCTGCCGACAGGCCGTTGCCCTTTTTCATACAAATGAATCTCAAGGAGAGAACATGCAAATCAACGGATTCCCGAATCTACCCGTCGTAAAGCTCACGGACGAACAAATCGCTGCCGGCAAAGCCGGGGGTGAACTGCTCAAGGACAAGATCGCTTCCGGTGAAATCACCATCAAGTATCCGGACAAGCCGATTCTGCAGCCTGGTGTCATTTACCATCCAAGCGAGCCAGCGCAACCGAGCCAACCTTCGGACACGCCTACTCTTGTCGCCATCGACACACCACTGACCTACGACTCGAGAGGCACCGTAATCCTCAAGCCACAGGGCTGATGGCGTAGAAAAAGAGCCCATCCATTATCTGGACGGGCTCACATGACCAGCGATCGACATTCAGCGCAATTTCACCGCCGTCCCCGTCGCAAACACCACAACCATCCCGCCCTTCCCGCCAGGCATGCTGATCTCGAAGTCCACCCCGACCACTGCATCCGCCTGCAAAGCACGCGCCCTCTCCCTGATTTCTTCGGTGGCCTGAACACGCGCCTCCTTCAAAGCCCGCTCTAGCGTCTGCGAACGTCCGCCGAAAAAATCGCGCATACCGGCGAACATGTCACGAATCACATTGACGCCCTGCACCGACTCGGCACTGACAATGTCCAGGTATGCCGTGATTTGCCGACCTTCAATGGTATGAGTGGTGGAAATGATCATGGATGTCGTCCCTATACGGAGGAATAAATTCGCGATTGTAATGGCTCAAAGCGGACTTCACGCCGCTGCCAATAAAATCCAGACGCCAGAAACCACAAAACCCCTGACTTCTTTCGAAATCAGGGGTTTTGTGTACTGAATGTGGCGGTGAAGGAGAGATTCGAACTCTCGATACAGTTTCCTGTATACACACTTTCCAGGCGTGCTCCTTAAGCCACTCGGACACTTCACCGTATCTCTTCAAACATGTTCTGTCTGTCGAGGCGCGCTAATGTAGTCGAAAGCTTTTGCGATGGCAAACTTTTTTTCAGAATTTTCATGCGGTTAAGAGAAAAAGTCGTTTTGCCCGCTGGCAGCCCATGGCAAACCGGCCAATCTTCGGTGGGCGCGGCCCTTCTATATAGAAGCAGAACGCCTCGCCACGCTGGACGGGCCGGGAAACGGTGACTGGCGGGTCAGTCACGGCGCTTTACCTGGCCTGCGGCGGTGGGTAACGTCTGCCCATCTTTCTTACAAGGAATAGCGTCATGAGTGAGTTGATTTCCTACCACCTCGAAGACGGTATCGCGACCCTGACTTTGAGCAACGGCAAGGTCAATGCCATTTCTCCGGACGTGATTGCGGCATTCAACGCGGCGCTGGATCAGGCGGTAACTGATCGTGCCATCGTGATCATTACCGGTCAGCCGGGGATTCTGTCCGGCGGCTATGACCTGAAAGTGATGACTGCCGGCCCTAAAGAGGCGGTGGCACTGGTAACTGCGGGGTCGACGTTGGCGCGTCGCCTGCTCTCCCACCCGTTTCCGGTGATCGTCGCTTGCCCGGGTCATGCCGTGGCAAAGGGCGCTTTCATTCTGTTGTCTGCCGATTACCGTATCGGTGTCGACGGACCGTTCAGCATCGGTCTGAACGAAGTGCAGATCGGTATGACCATGCACCACGCCGGTATCGAACTGGCGCGTGATCGTCTGCGTCGCTCGGCGTTCCACCGCTCGGTGATCAACGGCGAGATGTTCGATCCGCAAAGCGCTGTAGATGCCGGTTTCCTCGACAAGGTGGTTGCCGCCGAGGAGCTGCAAGCTGCCGCCCTCGCCGCTGCGCGTCAGTTGAAGAAGATCAACATGCTCGCGCACAAGAATACCAAGTTGAAAGTACGCAAGGCGCTGCTGGAAACCCTGGATAACGCGATCATCCAGGATCAGGAACACCTGGGTTAACCACCCGTTTATCTCTTCAAGAAAAGCCCGACCGTCGTGTCGGGCTTTTTCTTGCACGCCTGGTTTAAAAGTCTGCGGCCGCTCTAGGACAGGTCTGACCCTCCATTCGGAAACATGCGCTTAAACATCGGCTATCTCCGGACTCTATAGTGGCAATTGCCGAAAACAGTGCACATCCGTACACTGCGCCACCTTTTGTCCCGGTGGGGCCTGAAAATGCTGTTCGTGTTTCGTATGTTATTGATGGGCCTGCACTTTATTCTGGCCGGCGTGCTCGGAGTGATTCTCGGGATCTGCCGCCCGTTCAATCCGGACAACAGCCGACTGTGCGCCCGCCTCTACGCGCTGCCGGCAATGTGTATTTTGCGTTTACGGGTGAAGTCCGATGTCAGTGGATTGATGAACAAACCTGACAGCTGCGTGATCATCGCCAACCATCAGTCCAACTATGACTTGTTCGTGTTCGGCAACGTAGTGCCGCGTCGAACCGTGTGCATTGGCAAGAAGAGCCTCAAGTGGGTTCCGTTGTTCGGGCAATTGTTCTGGTTGGCCGGCAATGTGTTGATCGACCGTGGCAATGCGCACAAGGCGCGCCAGTCGATGCTCACCACTACCAATACCTTGCAGAACGAAGACACCTCGATCTGGGTGTTCCCGGAAGGCACGCGCAACCTCGGCGAAGAATTGCTGCCCTTCAAAAAAGGCGCGTTCCAGATGGCGATTGCCGCCGGT
Organism: Pseudomonas sp. Irchel 3H7; assembly: GCF_900187605.1. GTDB lineage: Bacteria > Pseudomonadota > Gammaproteobacteria > Pseudomonadales > Pseudomonadaceae > Aquipseudomonas. The sequence goes on along the minus strand of NZ_FYEA01000018.1, from coordinate 77,267 downwards.
GTGCCGATCGTTCCGGTTTGCGTCAGCAGCTACATCAAGCACATGCGCCTCAATCGCTGGCGCAGCGGGAAAATCCTCATACGCTCGCTGCCGGCGATTCCTACAGTCGGATTGACCATGGATGACATGCCCATGCTCATCCATCAGTGCCGCGAGCAGATGCGCGAGTGCATTGAATCGATGGACCGGCAACTGCAAGCCGCCTAAGAAGACAACCCGCCCTGCGCGGGTTTTCTTTTGCCCGGTGAACTGTACAGATTTCACTGACTCTCAAGCAGCGACACGGCTAAGCTGAAGCCTTGTATTCCCTGCCACCTGCCAAGAAGAAGTGAATCACCACCATGGGTCGAGTTGTTGCTGCTGCGGTATACAGCGCAGGCAAGAAAGTCACCAATATTACCCTCGACGAAGGCGCCGCCTGGGCCGCGAAAACCGGTCACTTTGTCTGGATCGGTCTGGAAGAGCCGGACGCTCAGGAGCTGTCCAATCTGCAACGTCAGTTCAACCTGCACGAACTGGCCATTGAAGACGCCCTGGAAAAACACAGTCGGCCGAAGCTGGAAACCTTTGGCGACGCTTTGTTTATCGTCACCTACTCGCCCATCCGCGAACACGGCGTTCTGCAGTTCATCGAAACGCACATCTTTGCCGGCAAGGGCTACATCATCACGGCACGTAACGGTCACTCGGCGTCCTACGCCCATGTCCGCCAACGTTGTGAGGCACGCCCGCTCTTGCTGGAACACGGGGAAGATTTCGTACTGTATGCGCTGCTCGATTTCGTCATCGAGAACTACCAACCGGTGGGCGAAGCCATTCATGCCGAAATCGATGAACTGGAACGCAACGTGTTGTGTAGCGCGTTGAACGAGCGTGACATCCAGAAGCTGCATGGCTTGCGCCGCGATGTCGTGCGCCTGCGCCGGTACGCGGCGCCGATGGTGGAAATTGGCGAGGAACTGCAGAAGCTGAGCTTCCCGTTTATCGACAAGAACATGCGCCCGTACTTCCGCGATGTGCAGATCCACGTAACGCGGCAGATGGAAGACCTGAGCACACTGGCCGATATCGCTAGCCAGACCATCGAGATCGGTGTGTTGCTTGAGGCTTCACGGCAAAGCGTGGTGCAGCGCAAGTTTGCTGCCTGGGCGGCGATTCTGGCGTTTCCGACGGCGGTGGCGGGGATTTACGGGATGAACTTCCAGAACATGCCGGAACTGAGTTGGCACTATGGCTACTTCGGTGTGCTGGGGTTTATTACGGTGGGATGCGTGAGTTTGTGGGCGAGCTTCAAGAAGTCCGGGTGGTTGTAGAGCGGACCGAGTTGTCTGGAACATTCGCGAGCAGGCTCGCTCCCGCATTGATCGGTGGCGCACCGAAAATCTGATGTGGGAGCGAGCCTGCTCGCGAAGCTTTTGGCCTTAGACAGTTTCTGGCTTGTGCGCGACAAACCGCATCATCCATTCCGCAACCGTAGCGCCATGGTGTTCCTGCTCCAGACTGGCTACGCCTTTGCTGTAGATCTGCGAACCCAACGCTTCCTGACGCAGATCCAGTAGCGCACGCGAGTAATCGTGGATGAATTCCGGGTGGCCCTGGAAGCACAACACCTGATCGTTGATGTGGTAAGCCGCAAACGGGCAAAAATCGCTGGAAGCAATCACCGTGGCGTTTTCCGGCAGCGCTGTGACCTGATCCTGGTGGCTGATCAGCAGTGTCAGTTCCTCACGCACCGGGCTCATCCACGGCGCCTTGGCCGCGAGTTTGTAGTTATGGGTGCCGACACCCCAACCTTGCGTGGCGCGCTCACTCTTGCCGCCGAGCAGCAGCGCCAGCAGTTGATGGCCGAAGCACACGCCGAGCAGTTTGTCGCCGCGCTCGTAACGCGTCAGCAGGTATTGCTTGAGGGTCTGAATCCACGGATCAGTGCCGAACGAATCGGCCTTGCTGCCGGTGACCAGATACGCGTCGAACGTCTGGTCGTCGCTCGGGTATTGGCCCTGCATCACGTTGTAGACGGTGAACTCGGCGGCAATCGGTTGCTGCGAGAACAGGCGCTGAAACATCTGCCCGTAACCCTGATATTGATCGACCAGTTCCGGACGCAGGATGTCGGTTTCCAGAATGCAGATGCGTAGCGACATAAAAAATACCTGACACGTGATGGGAATAATGAACACCCCAGAGCCTGCCCTGAAACACCTTGGCAAGGCAAGCCCTGGAATGCTCGTTGCCGTTAGAACATTTCACCTTTCGCTGCTTTATCCAGCAGCAGCGCGGGCGGCGCAAAACGCTCGCCATATTGCTCAGCCAGATACTGCGCGCGAGCGACGAAATCTTTCACCCCGTATTGGTTGATGAACTGCAACGCACCGCCGGTCCACGGCGCAAACCCGATACCGAAAATCGAGCCGACATTGGCGTCCGCTGTCGAGGTCAGCACGCCCTCTTCCACACAGCGCACGGTTTCAATGGCTTGTACAAATAGCAGCCGATCACGCACATCCTTGGGCGAAATCTGCCCGTCGGTTTTCTCGAATCGCGTCTTCAGTTCGGGCCACAAATGTTTCTGTGCACCGCTTGGGTAATCGTAAAAACCGCCACCCGCCGCTTTGCCCGGACGCTTGTATTCGTTGAGCAGCAAGTCAATCACGGCAAAGGCCGGGTGCTCAATCAGCGGTTTCCCTTCTGCCTGTAGGTCCTTGGCTGTTTGCTGACGGATATGGCTCATCAGGCTGAGGGAAACTTCGTCAGAGATCGCCAGAGGTCCGACCGGCATCCCGGCTTTGCGCGCTTCGGTCTCGATCATCGGCGCACTCACGCCCTCGCCGACCATGGCAATACCTTCGTTGGTGAAGGTGCCGAACACCCGCGAAGTGAAGAAGCCGCGACTGTCGTTGACGACGATCGGGGTTTTCTTGATTTGCACAACGAAATCGAAACCGCGCGCGAGGGTTTCATCGCTGGTCTGCGCGCCCTTGATGATTTCCACCAGCGGCATTTTTTCCACCGGACTGAAGAAGTGCAGGCCGATGAATTTGCTTTGATCCGGTACGGCAGCCGCCAGACCGGTGATCGGCAACGTCGACGTGTTGGAGGCGATGACCGCTTCGGCGCCAACAACTCGCTGGGCTGCAGCAGAGACCCTGGCCTTGAGGTCGCGGTCTTCGAACACCGCTTCGATGATCAGATCGCAACCCGCGAGGTCGGCATCATTTTCGGACGGCTTGATCCGCGCCAACACCTCATCACGCTTTGAAGCATCCATCTGTCCGCGAGAGACTTTCTTGTCCAGCAACGCGGCAGAGTGTGCTTTACCTTTTTCGGCAGCAGCCAGATTGACGTCCTTGAGCACCACTTCAATACCCGCCGAAGCACTGACAAACGCAATACCCGCGCCCATCATTCCTGCGCCAAGCACGCCGAGCTTCTGCGTCTTGTAAGGCGCAAAGCCCTGCGGCCGCGAACCACCGGCGTTGATCTCATTGAGTTGAAACCAGAACGTGCCGATCAGGTTTTTCGAAATCTGCCCGGTGGTCAGTTCGGTGAAGTAACGGGTTTCGATCAAGTGCGCGGTATCAAAATCGACTTGAGCGCCCTCCACCGCCGCGCAGAGGATCTTTTCCGGCGCCGGCATCGTCCCTTGAGTCTTGCTGCGCAAAATCGACGGTGCAATTGCCAGCATCTGCGCGACTTTCGGGTTCGACGGCGTGCCGCCCGGAATCTGATAACCCTTCACGTCCCATCGCTGCACCGCTGTCGGGTTGGCCACGATCCAGGCTCGTGCTTTGGCCAGCAACTCATCGCGATCCGCTGCGAGTTCATCGATCAGCCCCGCCTGCAATGCCTGTTGCGGCCGCACCTTCTTGCCTTCAAGCAAATAAGGCAGCGCTTTCTCGATGCCGAGCATGCGCACCATGCGCACTACCCCGCCGCCGCCCGGCAACAGGCCGAGGGTTACTTCCGGCAGACCGAGTTGCACCGATGCATCCTCCAAAGCCACGCGGTGATGACAGGCAAGGCAGATTTCCCAACCACCGCCCAGCGCCGCACCGTTGATCGCCGCAACCACCGGTTTGCCGAGGGTTTCCAGGGTGCGCAACTGCGCTTTGAGGGTCAGCACCATGTCATAGAAGGCTTTGGCTTCAGGCTTGCCGACCTTGATCAGTTCGTTGAGGTCACCGCCGGCAAAGAAGGTTTTCTTCGCCGAGGTGATGATGACCCCGGCAATCTGGTCTTTTTCAGTCACCAAGCGTGCAACGCAGGCGGCCATGGCCTCACGGTACACGGCGTTCATGGTATTGGCGCTCTGGCCCGGCATGTCGATGGTCAGCACGACGATGGCGTCCTGGCCTTTTTCGTAACGGATGGCTTCGCTCATAACAAGGTTCCTTGAATTCGGGGCTCAGAGGCGTTCGATGATGGTGGCAATGCCCATGCCGCCACCGACGCACAGCGTCGCCAGGCCATAGCGCAGGCGCCGCGCTTCCAGTTCATCGAGCAGCGTTCCGAGGATCGCGCAACCGGTGGCGCCCAGCGGATGACCCATGGCGATCGAGCCGCCGTTGACGTTGACCTTGTCCGGGTCGACGGCCATGTCCTTGATGAACTTCAGCACCACCGAGGCAAACGCCTCGTTGACCTCGAACAGGTCGATGTCTTCAACTCGCAACCCGGCCTTGGCCAGTGCCTTGCGCGTCGCCGGTGCCGGGCCGGTGAGCATGATGGTCGGATCAGTGCTGGTGACCGCCGTGGCGACAATGCGCGCCCGGGGTTGCAACCCCAGCGCCCGGCCTTTGGCTTCGGAGCCGATCAGCATCAGTGCAGCACCGTCGACGATCCCGGAGCTGTTGCCCGGTGTATGTACATGATTGATTCGTTCGACATGGCTGTAGACCCGCAACGCCGTGGCGTCGAAACCCATCTGGCCGATCATTTCAAAACTCGGCTTGAGCTTGCCCAAGCCTTCAAGGGTCGATTCAGCGCGGATGAACTCATCGTGGTCGAGCAGGATGATGCCGTTCTGATCCTGCACCGACACCAACGACTTGTTGAACGAACCGTCAGCCCGCGCCCGTGCGGCTTTCTGCTGCGAGTGCAGCGCGTAGGCATCGACGTCGTGACGACTGAAACCCTCAAGCGTAGCGATCAGGTCGGCACCGACGCCTTGCGGAGTGAAATGACTGTGCAGATTAGTCTGCGGATCGAGCGCCCAGGCGCCGCCGTCGCTGCCCATCGGCACCCGCGACATCGACTCGACACCGCCGACCACCACCAGATCTTCGAAACCCGAACGTACTTTCATCGCGCCGAGGTTGACCGCTTCCAGGCCCGAGGCGCAAAAGCGGTTGATCTGCACACCGGCAACGCTGACATCCCAATCGGCCACTTGCACAGCGGTTTTGGCAATGTCCGAGCCTTGATCGCCAATCGGCGTGACGCAGCCGAGCACCACGTCATCGACCTGACTGGTATCGAGCGAGGTGCGTTCTTGCAGCGCGGTCAGCAGACCGGCAACCAGATTCACCGGTTTGACGCTGTGCAAGGCGCCATCGGCCTTGCCTCTGCCACGGGGCGTGCGTAACGCATCGAATATCAAAGCTTGGGTCATGACGTCCTCGAACCTGTGCGGGGAGTGATTGCTTGTGTCCCCACTCTTGGCCCGAGCGGCCATGGATTCAATGACCACAGTGCTCAATGCGCTTGACCCACACGCTCAGACGGACGGTCATTAACTGTCAGGTGAACCGGTTCAGGTCGGCGAGTTGTCTAGCCAGCGGGCGGCAAAGAAGCTGGCAATAAGCCTCATGCCTTTTTTATCGCACATGGCAAGCGCTCCATATGAAATGGATCTAAGCCAAGCGTGACGTGGCCCCTAATGTAGAACATGTACGTCAGGGTCGTCGGGTTTTGCCGAGGCAGACGTTCTTCAACAGGAAGTGCAGCGCTTGCCGTCATGGATATGCAGGCAAGCATCAGGAAATAACAATAAAGGCGGTCAAGCCATGTTCAAGCAACCGAAAGTTCGTCAAGCAGGACTCATTCTTTTCGCCACGACGCTGTTGTTGATTTTGCCGAATCTGACCAAGGTCATCGGCTGAATCGAGCGGCAGGTGCTGTTTATCGCCACTGAAAATGTGACTGGCCCGCTACCCGGGCCAGCGTGGCTGTGCCAACCTTGGCGCACTCCCACGACATGGACGGCGATCATTTGAAAGCGCTTATTGTGTTCGGGGCCATGCTGCTGAGCATGCCCTTGTCTGCCGCACAGTTGGATCTGCAACTGGGCGCAAGCAGCCGCACCTGGCAGACCGAGGCATTGCTCAAGCATCCTCAGGTACAAACCCTCACCATCAAAAACGATGTGTCCTACAAGAAGGACATGACCTATCGCGCCGTGCCCGCGGCTGCGCTGCTGACCGGGATCAAACCGCAAGATCACCTGCAAGCGGTGGCACTGGACGGGTTCGCCGCCGAGTTGGCTGCAGCGCCGCTGCTCAATACAAAAGGCGCACGGGCCTGGCTGGCCATTGAGGATCCGGCTCAGCCCTGGCCAGCGCTGTCTGAGGGCAAGCACAGCGCCGGGCCGTTCTATCTGGTCTGGACCGATCCGCAGGCCGGCAATATCAGCCCGGAGCAATGGCCATTCCAGGTCGCGAGCATCAAGCGCATGGCACCCGTGGCCGAACGCTTCCCGGCCCTGCTACCGGATCCTGCGTTGAAGGCGAATGACCCGGTGAATCTGGGGTTTGCGCTGTTTCAGAAGAACTGTCTGGCGTGTCACCGGTTAAACGGCGCGGGGGACGCGCAATTCGGGCCGGACCTGAACATTCCGTATAACCCGACCGAGTATTTCGGCGTGGATTTCTTGAAGCGTTACATTCGCGATCCGCAGAGTCTGCGGCAGTGGCCGCAGGCGAAGATGCCGGGGTTTTCGGTAGAGGTTTTGCCGGAGGGGGATTTGGAAATGCTTGTGGGGTATCTCCAGCACATGGCCGGACGCAAAGTTAAGCCCTGAGCACATTTCCTTGTAGGAGTGAGCCTGCTCGCGATAGCGGAGTGTCAGACACTGATAATTCAACTGTCAGACCGCTATCGCGAGCAGGCTCACTCCTACAAGGGTTTTGTGTGAGCCCGTTACTGTTGCTGGACGGAGATGATCGGCGTTGGCGAGACGAACACCTTCGCATGCATCTGCTCACACCCACCGCCACGGCGCATGCCGCGCACCGGGCAGGCATCCAGATAATCCAGGCCCACCGCCAGCTTCAAATGCCGTTCCGGCCGCGCCAGCTCATTGGTCACGTCAAAGCTGTACCAGGCGTCATCCAGCCATGCTTCCGCCCAGGCATGGCTGGCCAGATGCTCGCAATCCTCGCTGTACAGATACCCCGACACATAACGCGACGGAATCCCGAGACTGCGCGCGCAGGCCAAAAATGCGTGAGCGTGATCCTGACAAACCCCGGCACGCCCGGCGAAAGCTTCCGCCGCGCTGGTGTCTACTTCGGTCGAACCGGGCGTGTAGGTCATGTGCTGATTCAAACCGTGCATCAAATCAATCAGCGCCGTGCGATCGCGCCGTTGCTTGCAGGACTTTTCGGCAAACGCGCGCAAGGCCTCGTCCGCCTCGGTCAACCGGGTAAAACGCAGAAACGGCAACGCCGACTGGCTCTCATGCTCCGCCTCGCGCAGCTCATCGATATCGACCTGCCCGCGCGCGCCGATGATGATCGCTTCGTGCGGCTCGTCCATGGTCAGCACGTGCAGAATATTGCCGAACGGATCGAGCTGCGCGCGCACCGGGCGCGGCAGATCGAGTTGCCAGCTCAACACGTGCTGACGCTCGCTGTCGTGGGGGGTCAGTCGCAGGTACTGGATGCTCGCCCGCACCTGATCTTCGTAGTGATAGGTGGTTTCGTGGCTAATGGAAAGTCTCATGCAGCCTCCAGGTAGGAACTGTGAATGGCGTTACCCAACTGGCGCACCAGCGGGATGAATTCGGTCAGCCAGGCGTGCAGGCCTTCCTCGAGAATTTCGTTGATGCCGGTGTAGCGCAGGCGCGCATCCATCTCTGCCGCCAGACGTTGAGCCGGACGGCCATTGGCGCCGGGCAGTTGCGCGAGGATCTGATCGATCTCTTCGGTGCAGGCACGCAGTGAACGCGGTACGTCGGCACGCAACAGCAGCAACTCGGCGACATGTCTGGCGCCCGGCGCATCGCGGTAGATTTCGGTGTAGGCCTCGAATGACGACAAGGCACGCAGCAAGGCACTCCACTGGTAATAGGCGTGGGCCGTGCCGTCGCTGACCGCTTCGGCCTGATCGCCAGCCATTTCGTAACGGGCATCGAGCAGTCGCAAGGTGTTGTCCGCACGCTCGATAAACGTCCCGAGACGAATAAAACGAAACGCATCGTTGCGCATGATTGTGCCGTACGACGCACCACGGAACAGGTGCGAACGTTCCTTGATCCACTCGCAGAAACGGCTCATGCCATAGCGACTGAGACCCTGTTCGGCGATTCCGCGAATCTCCAGCCACGTCGCATTGATGTTCTCCCACATGTCCGCCGTGATGCGTCCGCGAACCGCGTGTGCACTGGCTCGCGCCGCACCGAGGCAACTGTAGATGCTCGCCGGATTGGCCGCATCGAGGGCGAAGAAGTGCAGCAGCCGTTCGGCATGCAACGCGCCGTGACGCTCCAGGTAATCGTCGAGGGTGCCGGTAATCAGCAGCGGCATGGCCAATTCGTGCAGACCATCACCGCGACCGTCCTGCGGCATCAGCGACAGCGAATAACTGATGTCGAGCATCCGTGCGAGGTTTTCCGCCCGCTCCAGGTAACGCGACATCCAATACAGATCCGAGGCAGTTCTACTTAACATGGCAAGCTTCCTTCAATCCTCGACCACCCAGGTGTCCTTGGTACCGCCGCCCTGGGAGGAATTCACCACCAGGGAGCCTTCACGCAGTGCCACACGGGTCAAACCACCGGGCACCACGCGGGTTTCGCGCCCGGACAAGACAAACGGGCGCAAGTCGATATGGCGCGGCGCAATGCCGTTTTCGACAAAGGTCGGACAGGTCGACAGCGACAGCGTCGGTTGCGCGATGTACGCATGGGGCTTGGCCTTGATGCGTTCGCGGAAGGCATCGATTTCCGCTTTCGTCGATGCCGGCCCCACCAACATCCCGTACCCGCCGGACCCCTGAGTTTCCTTGACCACCAGATCTGGAAGATTGGCCAGCACATGGGAAAGTTCAGACGGGTTGCGACACTGCCAAGTCGGCACGTTCTTCAGGATCGGCTCTTCATCGAGGTAGAAACGGATCATGTCGGTGACAAACGGGTATACCGATTTGTCGTCCGCCACACCGGTGCCGATGGCGTTGGCCAGCACCACGTTGCCAGAGCGATAGGACGACAGCAGCCCCGGCACGCCGAGCATCGAGTCGGGATTGAACGCCAGCGGATCGAGGAACGCGTCGTCGAGGCGGCGATAAATCACGTCCACCGCTTTCGGGCCGTCGGTGGTGCGCATGAAGACCTTGTCGTCACGCACAAACAGGTCCGCACCCTCGACCAGTTCAACGCCCATTTCCCGCGCGAGAAACGCGTGCTCGAAGAACGCGCTGTTGAAGCGCCCCGGCGTCAGCACCACCACGCTTGGGTCATCAATCGGGCTGGAGCTTTTAAGGGTGTCGAGCAACAGGTTCGGGTAATGATCGATCGGTGCGATGCGCTGGGCGGCGAACAGCTCCGGGAACAGGCGCATCATCATCTTGCGGTCTTCGAGCATGTAGCTGACGCCGCTCGGCGTACGCAGGTTGTCTTCGAGCACGTAATAGGTGCCGTCGCCGTCGCGCACCAGATCGACGCCGGAGATGTGCGAATAGATATCGCGGTGCAGATCCAGGCCTTGCATCGCCAACTGGTATTGCTCGTTGGCCAGCACCTGTTCGGCGGGAATGATCCCGGCCTTGATAATGCGCTGCTCGTGATAGAGGTCGGCGAGGAACATGTTCAACGCCTTGACCCGCTGGATGCAGCCGCGCTCGACGATCCGCCACTCACTGGCAGGGATGCTGCGCGGGATGGTGTCGAAAGGAATCAGGCGCTCAGTGCCCTGCTCGTCGCCATAGAGCGTGAAGGTGATGCCGGCGCGATGGAACAGCAGATCGGCCTCGCGTCGCCGCTGGGCCAGCAGTTCGTCTGGCGTATCGGCCAGCCAGCGGGCGAACTCCCGATAATGCGGGCGAACCTGGCCGCCGGCATCGTACATCTCATCAAAATAGGTGCGGATCATGCCGTACTCCTTGTCACCCGGACATACAGGCCTTCGCAAGGCCCGTGCCATCGGCATAAACGCTTTGATTTCAATCGGTTGGAAATACACGCCGCAGGCACCGCACCATTCCTGTGCGGCAATTGCCCCAACCGGATTGCCCCCGCTTCATTGCGACGCACTGCATCGCCTATCACCAGCATAGTCAGAGTTGATTTCACTGCCCGGCGCTGCCTGCGGATAATCCGCGCATTCGCTGCAAAACTTCGCCGACTACAACGTCACGAAGCGCCCAGCTCAACTGATTGGGCTTGCCTCGGCAGCCCGCCCCGCTGTAACCCTGACCGGTTTCCTCTCCTTATCGGTCTTCCCTTTTAGCCACCCTCTCCGGTGGCTTTTTTTTGCCTCGGTTTCTTGTTTCAGGGTTTTGCCAGAGCATTTCGCTTACGCCGGAAATGACAACGGCCAACCCGAAGGTCAGCCGTTGTTCAACAAATGAAACCAGAGATCAGTTCAAACGGTGGCGGTTGCGCACCTCCTGTTTCACACCCCAGCCTTCGATAATGCCGCCCAGAGGTTCAACCACGGCAGAGAATCCCTGCTCGAAGTCGCCAATATCGTCATACGTCGCATACATCACTTTGCTTAATTCCAGCGCCCACGCACCGTCATCACGCACGCTGACCTGGGCATTGATGGATTCACCGCGAAATTTGCCTGCCGCCCTGCGCGCCCGCTCCTCGTCCGGGAAAATGGCGTAGAACTCGATGGGATGGAATCGGGAAAAATCGAAACCGCCTTCTTTCATGCGGCGCAGAACATTGCTGCTGATGTCTTCTTGATAGGCTGTGCTCATGAATCGTCCCCCTCGCATAGATGGATAGACTTTCCGTATTCCCGCCCCGGGCCTTTGGCCAAAGTACTACGGCAACGTGGTTGCACGCGGGAACAAGCATGTAGCTGACAAGACCAGACCTTAGCGATCCGTTCGCTGATCTCGCTTGCAGAGTAGCCCCAAGTTAGAGCTGCTGCCAAGGCCTGGTGTGAAAGGTGACAGGAAGAATGTCAGATGGGAGTGATGCTGCGGATTTCAATGCTGTTCTGGGTTTTCAGACTTTTCACGCCAGCATCGGCGGTACGCCCTTCCAGATCGTTCAGGTCCAGTTCGGCGGCGACGGGCAGAAGCCGTGCCTTGATCAATCGAGCGGCCTCATCGTCACTGGGGCATTCCGCGCGCTCGAACACCTCATCGACAATTTCACCATGATCGTCCACGAAAGTGACTTTCCACTTTTGCATCGGTGCCTCCTCGATCAAACCCGCAAATGGGCTTACACCTATCTCGACTGTATGCGCCGAAAGTTGGTTCAAAAGGATTACAGCGGACAAAGATGAAAAAAACGACATTTACTATAGGAGTGAGCCTGCTCGCGATAGCGATTTCTCATCCAACGCTGATGTTGGTAGACAAACCGTAATCGCGAGCAGGCTCACTCCTACAAAGACTTGCAGCGATTATTCAGTCGTTGCTTGGCTTGTTGATCGCCTGCAGCACGTACTGCGGCAAGGCGAACGCGCCGATGTGGATTTCCGGGTTGTAGTAGCGGGTGACGATACCGCTGCCAATGAAGCGCTGTTGCAGGGTTTCACGGCTCAGCTTGCGGTAAGCCGGGTTGGTCGAGCCCCAGGCGAAAGTCATCGAGCCACCGATGTAGGTCGGTACGGCCGCCTGGTAGAAGTGCCAGTCCGGGAACAAGCTGTTCAGGCGACCGGCGGTGGTTTTCACTTCGTCGATCTGCATGAACGGCGTGCCGTTCTGGGTCACGAGGATGCCGCCCTCGTTCAGGCAGCGATGGCAGGCCTGATAGAAGTTTTCCGAGAACAGCACTTCACCCGGGCCGATCGGATCGGTGGAGTCGGAGATGATCACGTCGAATTTTTCCGTGGTGGTGGCGACGAAACGCATGCCGTCGTCGATCACCAGGTTCAGACGTGGATCGTCGTAGGCGCCGCTGGAGTGGTTCGGCAGGAACTCTTTGCACATGTCGACCACGGTGCCGTCGATCTCGACCATGGTGATGTGCTCGACACCGGCGTGCTTGGTCACTTCGCGCAGCATACCGCCGTCACCGCCGCCGATGATCAGCACACGCTTGGCGCTACCGTGGGCGAGGATCGGCACGTGAGTGAGCATTTCGTGGTAGATGAATTCGTCGGCTTCGGTGGTCTGAATCACGCCGTCCAGTGCCATGACACGGCCCATGCGCGGGTTCTGGAAAATCACCAGGTGCTGGTGTTCGGTGCGCACTTCGTGCAGCAGTTTTTCCATGCGAAAACGCTGGCCGTAGCCTTCGTAGAGGGTTTCCAGGTACTCGCTGGTTTGGGTAACGGTCATGGTCAAGTGCTCCGATGAATGCGCGGGCGTCAATCGTGGGGACGATTGCCCGGGAAAGGCGCGCATTCTACGTTGCCGAAGATGACAGGTCGAACCTCACTTCATCGGCCCACCACAATCCTTGTGGGAGCTGGCTTGCCAGCGATAGGGTCAACTCGGTTCATCAGTGACACCGCAGTGATCCTATCGCTGGCAAGCCAGCTCCCACAGGTTTTGGGATGCTCACGAAGTTTGTGGCTAGATCCGCACGTTGCCGCGTGGTCCGGCGATTGCCCAGATGATCAGGCCCAGCACTGGCAGGAGGATGATCAGCAGCACCCAGACGATTTTCATCCCGGTGGTCGCGCCGCTTTTCAACACGTTGATGATGGCCCAGATGTCGAGGGCAAGGATGATCAGGCCAATCAGACCGTTGAACGTGGAACCCATGGTGTCGCTCCAGAATAGTGGCATGCACTTTTAGGATAGACGGTCGCGCGCAGGGTTCCTTTTTATTGCACTCAGACGTGAACGGCGATCTTCAACGCTTCGAGCGATGGCGCGGCGGCGATGCCGACTTCGGCGCACAGTTCTAGCACCCGTGGCACGTCGTTGCCGAAGACCAGCACCATTTGCAGTTCGTCGTCGAGCAACTGGCTGAAGTTCATCAGCATGTAGCCGCCGTTTTCCTTGTTCATGCTGCTCATCTGCACCTGGATGCGGTTGAGTGCGACCAGCGCTTCGGTCTTGGCCAGTTGCTTGGGCTTGAGGTTGAAATCCACACCCGGACCGAACGAGGCGACGATCTGCGCGAACAGGTCAACGTAGGTGTCAGCCTGGAACAGCACGGTTTCCGGCAGGCTGCCGACGACGACCCACTCACCCAACGGGATCGGGAAGGTGTCGTCATAGTTGATGTCCGGGTTGGCGGTCAGAAAAGCACCGGCATCGGCGTAGGCTTGCGCGGCTTCATCGGCCACTTTCAGGATCTCGTCCTCGCCCATGCAGCCGGAGCTGATTTTGCTGATGAGTTCGACGAGTGCGGCTTTCATGAGGGCGGATCCTGTGGAAGGTGAAATTTGAGGGCGCGGAGGATAGCGCACAAAGCAAAAGATCGCAGCCTTCGGCAGTTCCCTACCGACTCAGCATCGTCCGCGAAACAGACGGCGAACGCATCATCGTAGGAGCTGCCGCAGGTTGCGATCTTTTGATCTAATCAACCCAGCAATTTTTCCAGCTGCGCGGTGGTATCAACCGCGCCCATCGTGCGGGCCGCATCCAGCGCCGTGACGCCATTGGCATCCTTGGCTTGCGGATTTGCGCCTTTGCTGATCAGGTAATCAACAATTTCCACACGATTGAACATCGCCGCCATCATCAGCGCCGTACGACCATCAAACGACGAGCCTTCGATCTCGGCGCCCGCCTCGACCAACGCCTTGACCACCGCCAGATCGCCCTTGAACGCCGCACCGGCAATCGGGCTCTGGCCGTTGCCATTGCGCATTTCCGGATCGGCCTTGTGTTTAAGCAGCACTTGCACTGCATCGACATGGCCGTAATAGCTGGCCAACATCAACAACGTGTCGCCCTTGCTGTTCTTCAGGTTCACCGGCAAACCGGCCGTGACCAGGCGATCAAGCATCTCGGCATCACCGTCGCGCGCCCTGTTGAAAACCTGCTCGGTGAATTCGGCAGCTTCTTCAGGGGTCATCTGGCGGCTTTGGTCGGACATGGGCAACTCCACTTTCGGTCTATCGGAAAGTCGACAGTTTCCCGAGCGAGGCGCTGGCTGTCACCCCCTTTTTCTCAAGTCGCGCCATAGCCAGATTCAATAACGATGCTTGCCCTGATGGATTTCCGCCAACACCTCATGGGTAACTCGAATATAAGTCTGCGTGCCAGGCAGCCAAGCGTAAATCGGGTCATCGCCCGCCTGGCCGGGGTCGAAGCCTTCATTTTTCAATCGGGTTTTCTGGTATTTGAACGTGCCGGTGGTTTCCATTTTTACCTTCACTCGCAGAAACAACGGTACGGCGTAGGCCGGCATGCGCTCCCGGGCAAAGGTCAGCAACTCAGCGAAATCCAGCGTCGCGAGGGATTCCGCCGGCGTGATCGCCGCCATGCCGGCGCGGCCGTTGGTGTTGCGGATCTCCACGCCATAGGCCACCGCCTCGGAAATCTGCGGGTGTTGCAGCAGAAGGTTTTCGACTTCGGTGGTCGAAACGTTTTCGCCCTTCCAGCGGTAGGTATCACCGAGCCGATCAACAAATTGTGCGTGGCCGAAACCGATGTTGCGCAACAAATCGCCAGTGTTGAAAAACCGATCGCCTTTGCTAAACACGTCGTGAAGGACAACCTTGGCGGTTTTTTGCGGATCGGTGTAACCGTCCAGCGGCGCCTTTTCGTCGATCCGCGCCAGCAGCAAGCCCTGCTCGCCCTTGCCAACCTTGCGCATGAAACCGTCGGCGCTGCGCAGCGGCTCGCCGCTTTCATGGTCGTAGGCGACCAACTCCCAGGCCATCAGCGAGAAACCGATGGTGTTGTCGAAGTTGAGAATGTTGGTGAACCCGATGTTGCCGTCGCTCGCCGCGTACAGCTCACAGATGTGCTCGACGCCGAAACGCGTTTTGAACTCAGCCCAGGCACCCGGGCGCAAGCCGTTGCCGATCATCTTGCGCACATCGTGACGACTGTCATCGGCGCTGGCCGGTTGATCGACCAGATAACGGCACAATTCGCCGACATAGCCAATGGTGGTCGCGCGGTAGCGGCGTACGTCGTTCCAGAACTGACTGGCGCTGAACTTGCGGCGGATCGCGAAACCCGAGGCGCCATTGACCGCCGAGCCCCAGCACACGCAGAGACCGGTGGCGTGGTACAGCGGCAAGGTGCAATAGACGACGTCGTCGGGGCCCATGTTGAGGGCGATCATGCCGAAACTGGCGGAGCTGCGCATCCAGCGCCCATGCTTGAACACCCCAGCCTTGGGCAGGCCGGTCGTGCCCGAGGTGTAAATGTAGAAACACGGGTCGTCAAAGAAGATCTGCTGGCTGCTCGGTGGATTCTCGCTGGAGGCATCGGCACTGGCGCTGATCAGATTGACGTAGCCCTCGGGCGCAATGCCCGGATGGCTGTAAGTGTCTTGATCTGCCACGAACCAGGTACGAGGCGCGGCGATCGTCACTTGATCGCGAATGGCCGCATAAGCTGGAACCAGTTCATCGCCAACGACAATCGCCACCGGTGCCACCAGATTCACACTGTGGATCAGTGTGTCGCGAGTCTGTGAGGTATTGAGCAGCGCGCTGACCGCACCGACCTTGGCCAGCGCCAGAATGGTTACCAGCAGTTCCGGGCGGTTTTCGATGAACACCGCGACCACGTCGCCCTTGCCGATGCCTTGCCCGTTCAGATAGTGAGCGATGCGGTTGGCCCACTGGTTGACCTGCGCATAGCTCAGCCGCACATCGCCCTGCAATAACGCCGGCCCCTCGGGGTTGCGCAGCGTCGCTTGCTCGAACGTCCAGCCAAGGCCACAGCTTTGGGTCGGATCCGTGACGTTGGCCACCTTCATGCCTTTGACCACCCGTGGGATGGCCTTGGCGATCATCGGCAATTTGCGGAGCATCATGCCCCAGGTAATCGTGTCGCTTGGCGCGTGACTCATGGATGCTCCCCGTCCGACCTTGGCGTGCAGGTCGATGTTTTTATTTTTCGGGCTTTGGCTTGCAGCAACCGGCACATTCGAGCGCGGGTCGAGATCGAAAATACGTCAGCGCTTCTCGCGCTGTACACGCGGTTTTTGCAATGTTTTGTATCTGCTGATCGGCCGACGGCTGCGGTGATCATCGGGTAAGCGATTGGTTCCGTTGTTTCGACAACGATCCCGCAAAATGCAGGATGCACGATGGCCATTCATGCAGTTTGCACGACGCCTGGAATTTTCATATTTTTTAACTCATTGATTTACAAGGAATTTATTATTTTCAAATGCTGGCACAATCGCTGCAACCTCCTCTGCATGCTTGCCATTCAAGTGCATACGGAGCTGAAAGACATGAGCCTGATCCAAGAAAAATTTACCTCCCTGTTCTCCAACTTCGACGTCACCACTGCGCCACGTCCCGATGGCGGGATCCTGCTGACCCTGCGCAGCAGCGACGGCAAAGTGTTTAAACGTGCACTGACTTACCAGCAACTGCATGCCGGTGACCAACTGTCGTGGGCGATCAGTGCCATTCGTCGTGACCTGGCGGAACAAGCCAGTGAGCTGCCGCAAATTGCCATGCTGCAGAGCCAGCAGCGTTTTGCCCTGCCGACATATCATTCGCTGTAATTTTTAAAGCGCTTTAAACAAGACAGGCCGTGGAGCTTTCGCTTCACGGCCTGTTTTTTTGTGCGCGATCTTTACTGCGATCTCTAACTCTTTGTAGGAGCTGCGGAACGCTGCGATCTTTTGATCTTGTTTTTGAAGATCAGGATCAAAAGATCGCAGCGTTCCGCAGTTCCTACAGGGATTGTGTGGGTTAGAAAGCTTCGGGTTCTATGCCGGTGAAGGTGTCGACGGTGATGTGGCTGCCCAGCTCGCCGCCTTCACGGGCGAGGCCGCAGGTTTGCAGGCCGGCTGCTTGCGCGGCGTCGAGCTCTTCGACGATATCCGAGAGGAACAGGATTTCTTCGGGTTCGACGCCAATGGCTTTCTGGATATTGGTGTACGACTGCGCCTCACGCTTAGGCCCGGACGTCGTGTCGAAATAACCACTGAACAGCGGCGTCAAATCCCCCGCCTCCGAGCAGCCGAAAATCAGCTTCTGCGCCTGAATCGAACCCGACGAATACACAAACAGTTGATAGCCCGCCGCATGCCAGCGTTGCAGTGCGTCAACCGCATCCGGGTAAACATGCCCCTTCAACTGCCCGGCGTGATAACCCTGGGCCCAGACCATGCCTTGCAAAGCCTTGAGCGGCGTGGCTTTGCGATCCTCCTCGATCCAGCTCAAGAGAATTTCAACAACCCGTTCAACATCGGCCTGCGGCGCATTGCTGTCACGGCGCACGGCGTCGAGTTGCTCGGCAACATCGGCGCGTTCGGCGTTCTGGCGCACGAAGTCCGGCAAATGTTTGGCCGCGTACGGAAACAGCACGTCAAACACGAAACTCACTGCGCTGGTGGTGCCTTCGATGTCAGTGACAATGGCTTTGATCGACATCGAATCAGTCCTCCAGACGCGGGAAACGACCGGCGATGTCTTCGCCGGTGAAGTTGGCAACCCAGCCTTCAGGGTTGTTGAACAGGCGAATCGCCACGAAGTGCGGATGCTCGCCCATGTCGAACCAGTGTTTGGTGCCGGCCGGCACCGAGATCAGGTCATTCTTCTCACAGAGAACCGCGTAGACGTAATCGTCGATGTGCAGGGTAAACAACCCACGACCCGCGACGAAAAATCTGACTTCGTCTTCGCCATGGCGGTGTTCTTCGAGGAACTTGGCGCGCAGTTCGGCTTTTTGCGGGTGATCGCTGTTCAGGCTGATGACGTCGACGGTGATGTAACCGCGCTCGGTCATCAGTTTGTCGATCTGCTCTTTATAGGCGCTGATCACTTCTTCCTGGGTCGCGCCCGGCTGGATCTTCGCCGCCGCTTGCCAGCGGTCAAAGCGTACGCCCTGCTCGGCCAGGGTCGAGGCGATGTCTTCAAAGTGGGTCAGCACTTTGTTGGGAATATCGGGGCTGGAAACGTGATAGACGGACAGGCTGCTCATTGGGGCAATTCCTCGGTATCGGCCTTGCCGTCCGGTTCTTGCAGACCGGTCGGGCACAGCATTTCATCAGGCAAATGGACTACTTCTGGTGAAGTCAGCCTTGGCGGTTCATGACGCTGCGGGTTTTCAACTCGCATTCAAACAGAAATTCAAAGGCC
Source organism: Pseudomonas sp. Irchel 3H7 (assembly GCF_900187605.1). GTDB lineage: Bacteria > Pseudomonadota > Gammaproteobacteria > Pseudomonadales > Pseudomonadaceae > Aquipseudomonas. Next base: position 58,683 of record NZ_FYEA01000018.1, on the reverse strand, counting down.
TCGATCTGCCGCAGCGCGTCGCTCATCTGCGCGCCCCAGGTGTAGAGGCCGTGACCGCGAATCAGATAACCGACGCAATCAGGATGGGCGTCGAGCCAAGGCTGCACCTTGGCGGCGAGGCGCGCAATGTCCTGATCGTTGTCGAAAATCGGCACGCGCACTCGCGATTCGTGGGTCGAGATGCCGCTGAAGGCTTTTTGCAGTTCGTAATCTTCGAACTCGATAAATTCGTCCGGCGTCAGGCGCGACAACACCGTGGCGTTCACCGAATGGGTGTGCAGCACCGCGCCGATCTCTGGTCGCCAGCTGTAGAGTTGGGTGTGCAGCAAGGTTTCGGCAGAGGGCTTTTTGCCCGGTTCCAGGCTGTTGCCCGACAGATCGGTGGCGAGCACATCGTCCAGACCCAACTGGCCTTTGTGCTTGCCCGACACTGTCAGCAGCGCTTCGCTCGGCGACAGGCGCGTCGAGTAGTTGCTGCTGGTGGCCGGCGACCAGCCGCGACCATAGAGAAAGCGCCCGGCATCGACGATTTGCTGGGCGAGTTGTTCACGCGTAAGGCTCATGGCCTGTCCTCTTGCATACGTGTGGCAATGATAACGGCAGCAGCGAGCGCCGCGAGACTGGCAATACTAAAGGTCAATGTCGCGCCGAGGGCATTCCAGCTGTAACCGGAATACAACGCGCCGAGCGCACCGCCGGTACCGGCCAGTGCTGCGTACAACGCCTGGCCCTGCCCTTGCTGGCGCGCGCCGAAGCTACGTTGCACGAAGGCGATGGCAGCGGCGTGAAAACTGCCGAAGGTCGCTGCGTGCAGCACCTGCGCGAATAACAGCACCCACAGAAACTCGGCGAACGAACCTAGCAGCAACCAGCGCAGCGCCGCCAGCAGAAAACTCGCCATCAATACGCGGCGCAGGGAAAACCGCGCGAGAATCCGGCTCATCGCCATGAACATCAGCACTTCGGCGACGACACCCACGGCCCAGAGCATGCCGATGGTGCCGCGTGTGTAGCCGAGGCGCTCAAGGTGCAAGGTCAGAAAGGTGTAATACGGGCCGTGGCTCATCTGCATCAGCGCGACACAAGCGTAAAACGCCAGCACGCCGGGATTGCGCAGCTGTTTGAGAAACCCCTCGCCGTGCGGCCGATTGCCTTGCGGTGGTTGCGCGTTCGGCACCCACAGACTGCTGAGGACGATGCCGGCCATGATCAGCACCAGCGCCGCCGGGTAGATATCGAGACTCAGCCATTCGAACAGCCGGCCCAACGCAACCACGGTGATGATGAAACCGATCGAGCCCCACAGGCGGATCTGACTGTAACGCGAGGTCTGGCCCTGCAAATGCGCCAGCGTGATGACTTCGAACTGCGGCAGCACCGCGTGCCAGAAGAATGCGTGCAGCGCCATGACCATCGCCAGCCAGGCGTAGGTCTTGCTGACAAAAATCAACGAGAACGTCAGCAGCGTACACACTGCGCCAAAGCGCACGATGGCCAGGCGTCTACCGGTGTAATCACCGAGCCAGCCCCAGATGTTCGGCGCCACGCAGCGCATCAGCATCGGGATGGCAACCAGTTCACCGATTCGCGCCGGACTGAAGCCGAGGTGATCGAAATACAGCGCCAGAAACGGCGCCGTCGAACCGAGCAAGGCGAAATAGAACAGATAGAAACTGGACAGCCGCCAGTAAGGGAGCGCCGCCACGGTTATGCCGCGACGGCTTCAAGGCCTGCCATCAAAGCTGACCCAGCACCGGCGTGCTCACGCGCACATCGGCGTTCTGCCCACGATGACGCAGCAAGTGGTCCATCAGCACGATCGCCATCATCGCTTCGGCGATCGGCGTGGCGCGGATGCCGACGCACGGATCGTGACGGCCCTTGGTGATCACGTCGACCGGATTGCCGTGGATGTCGATCGAACGGCCCGGAGTGGTGATGCTCGATGTTGGCTTCAGCGCCAAATGGGCAACAATCGGCTGACCGGACGAGATACCGCCGAGGATGCCGCCCGCATTGTTGCTGAGGAAGCCTTCCGGGGTCATTTCATCGCGGTGTTCGGTACCGCGCTGGGCGACCGAGGCGAAACCGGCGCCGATTTCCACGCCTTTGACCGCGTTGATGCTCATCAGCGCATGGGCCAGTTCGGCGTCGAGACGGTCGAAAATCGGCTCGCCCAGGCCCGGCATCACGCCTTCGGCAACCACGGTGATCTTCGCCCCGACCGAGTCTTGGTCGCGGCGCAACTGGTCCATGTAGGCTTCCAGTTCCGGAACCTTGTCCGGATCCGGGCTGAAGAACGCGTTCTCCTCCACCGAGTCCCAGGTCTTGAACGGGATTTCGATCGGGCCGAGCTGGCTCATGTAGCCACGAATGACGATGCCCTGAGTTGCCAGATATTTCTTGGCGATCGCACCGGCGGCCACGCGCATCGCGGTTTCGCGCGCCGAACTGCGGCCACCGCCACGGTAGTCGCGCTCACCGTATTTGTGGTGGTAGGTGTAGTCAGCGTGGGCCGGGCGAAACAGATCCTTGATCGCCGAGTAGTCCTTGGACTTCTGGTCGGTGTTGCGGATCAGCAGGCCGATCGAGCAACCGGTGGTGCGCCCTTCGAACACGCCAGAGAGGATTTCGACTTCGTCGGCTTCCTGGCGCTGGGTGGTGTGGCGGCTGGTGCCCGGCTTGCGGCGATCGAGGTCGCGCTGCAGGTCTTCGAGGGAGATCTCCAGGCCCGGCGGGCAGCCGTCGACAATGGCGACCAACGCCGGACCATGGCTTTCGCCAGCGGTGGTGACAGTGAACAACTTGCCGTAGGTATTGCCGGACATGCAGGACGCTCCGTGAAATCAAACCCAAATTCGTGATGCGCGCCAGTATACGCAGGCTAACCGAGTAGTTCATCCTCGAACCTTAGTGGTGCTGGCGAGTCCAACCGGCACCTTGGCGAATGATGGCGTGATGATGCTGCGAGTTTTGATCTTGAGTCTTACCCTCTTTACGGGCTTTGCCCAAGCGACGGTCCTACAACGCCCGGTAACTTTGGATACCGGCACCGGTGAGCTTTTCGGTTCGCTGTTGCTGCCAAAATCCGACAGTCCGGTGCCGGTTGTCCTGATCATTTCTGGCTCGGGTCCTACGGATCGCGACGGAAACAACCCCGACGGCGGGCGTAATGACAGCTTGAAGCGCCTGGCGTGGGTGCTGGCCAAACACAACATCGCCAGCGTGCGTTACGACAAGCGCGGTGTTGCGGCGAGCCTGGCGGCGACCCCGGATGAGCGCAATTTGTCGGTGGAGGCCTATGCAGCAGATGCGGTGGCGTGGGGGCAAAAGCTCAAGGCCGATCCACGTTTCGGCAAGCTGATCCTGCTGGGCCACAGTGAGGGCGCGCTGATAGCCAGCCTCGCCGCGCCGAAAGTCGATGCGGCGGCGGTGATTTCCCTGTCCGGCAGCGCCCGACCGGTCGATCAGGTGATCCGCGAGCAATTGGCCCGCAGCCTGCCGCCACCGCTGATGCTGCGCAGTAACGAACTGCTCGACAGCCTCAAGGCCGGTCACACCGACGACAATGTGCCGCAGCCGTTGCAGGTGATTTTCCGCCCGAGCGTGCAGCCGTATCTGATTTCACTGTTCCGTCAGGATCCGGCGAAAGCCTTCGCGCAATTGCAGATGCCGGCACTGATTGTTCAGGGTAGCAATGACATGCAGGTCGGCGTTGGCGATGCGCAGGCGCTGAAAGCCGCTAAACCCGACGCCGAACTGGTGGTCATCGAAGGCATGAACCACGTCATGCGCATCGTGCACAACGACATGAAGCGGCAATTGGCCTCGTACAAGGACCCGAATTTGCCGCTGGCCGCAGAACTGGGCAGCAAAATCATCGAGTTTATTGACGGACTTCGCACCCGTTAACCGTTGTTTGCCCTCTAGTCCTGACAGAAACGGCCGATAAGCCTTTGTCGCCAGCGCAACCGCTGGCGACAAGCAGGGCTTGGACAGGATCTCGCCGTTATGACTGATACCCAGACTTCACCCGACACCACCGCTGAAAAAGACGCACCGCCAGCGGCCGAGCTGCCGTGGGCGGATGTCCATGTCGAGCACCACAAGATGCTCCGCCTGGCCCCGTTGCAAACCGACCGCAACACCGGCGGGCGGCCGTTGCGCTTCGTCGAATTTGGTTACGCCGAGCGCAACAGCAAAGAAAAAAGCCTGATGCGCATGGCAATCAAGCTGCCGAGTCAACGCGTTCGCAAAGAGCAGAATCATCTCGATGTGTGGGTCGATCACACCACCAAGCGCGTCAGCTTTGGCCCGGACAGCGGCTTGCAAATCGAACCGTTGAACCGTGGCATCGGCCGTTTCATGGCCGCACAAGGCATCAACTGGGCGAAAAAACGCTGGCCCGCCTACACCGTCGATGGCATGGACTTGAACAACAAGGACGCGCTGAATGAAGACACGCGCCTGCGTCGCGATCATTTCCTGCGGGTGCATGGTTTTGATGTGGTGTACGCCGATGCCCAGCACTTGAAGGGCAGCGTCAAGGATGTGTTGGTAGGTGATCTGCTCGGTGACTGGAACAGCGAAAAGCTGCAGATCGTCGAGATTCTCGAGGCGGCGCAGATGCTTCAGCAGGCCGAACAGAATCTGGCCGAGCAGGAAGTGAAGCTGAAGAAGCAGGAAGAGAAAGTCAGCAAGTTCAAGCGTGAAGACGCTGGTTTGCGTTTCACCATCACGTGTCTGGTGGCGTTTGCGGTGTTTCAGGCGGGGTTGCTGATCTGGATTGCCACGCACCGGTAGATCAAAAGATCGCAGCCTTCGGCAGCTCCTACACTGGAATGCGGTAATCCCTGTAGGAGCTGCCGAAGGCTGCGATCTTTTGCTTTTAACGGGTCAGACGCGGGAGGCGAACAGCGCCTGATGATCGCGGCACTGCTCCGCCGTCAACATGAACACGCCATGGCCACCACGCTCGAATTCGAGCCAGGCGAAATCGACTTCCGGGTACAGCGCGTCAACGTGCACCTGGCTGTTACCCACCTCGACAATCAACAAGCCCTTCTCGGTCAGGTGATCCGCCGCTTCGGCGAGCATGCGTCGAACCAGATTCAGACCATCATCGCCACAGGCCAGACCCAGCTCCGGTTCATGCTGATACTCATCCGGCATATCTGCGAAATCTTCTGCATCCACGTAAGGCGGATTCGACACGATCAAGTCGAAACGCTGCCCCGGCAAACCATCGAAACCATCGCCCTGCACGGTGTACACACGCTCATCGACGCCATGGCGCTCGATGTTCTGGTTGGCCACTTCCAACGCCTCGAAGGACAAATCGGCCAGCACCACTTCGGCGTTCTGGAACTCGTAGGCGCAGGCAATGCCGATGCAACCGGAACCGGTGCACAGGTCGAGAATCCGCGCCGGCTCGGTGCCGATCCACGGCGCAAAGTGATTTTCGATCAGTTCGCCAATCGGTGAACGCGGGATCAACACGCGCTCGTCAACAATGAACGACATACCGCAGAACCACGCCTCGCCCAACAGGTAAGCGGTCGGAATGCGTTCCTCGATACGACGCTTGAGCAGGCGTTGCAGATTGACCAACTCATCGTCTTCCAGCGCGCAATCGAGGTAGCTGTCGGCGATTTCCCATGGCAGGTGCAATGCACCGAGCACGAGTTGCCGGGCTTCGTCCCAGGCATTGTCGGTGCCATGGCCGAAAAACAGATCCTCCCCATGGAAGCGGCTGACGGCCCAACGGATGTGGTCGCGCAGGGTACGAAGTCGGGAAGTGATCACGGGGCAGAACTCCAGAAAAAACGACTGGCAATTCTACCAGCCAAAACGCCTGACGACGACGCAGGAAAAACATCGCGACGACGGTAGGAGTTTTCTGTTTTTTGCATCAGCTATTGAACAGAACGTGTAACTAGACAAGGCTGCAGGCCAATAACGACGGTGCCTACGATGGTAGCGATTCACAGAACCGCTCCGCCAGAGGACAATGTCGCAAAAGCCCCACCCCAAGGAGCCCCAGAATGTCCGTTCCAAAAACGATGTTTCAACTCAGCGGTCGCGGTTACGCAGCGGCCACACTGAGCCATGCCACCGTGGTCATCATCGATGCCCAGAAAGAATATCTCAGTGGCCCGCTGGCCCTGAGCGGCATGGACGCGGCCGTCGCGAACATCAAACAAGTGGTTGCCGCAGCCCGTGCAGCCGGTCGGCCGATCGTGCACGTGCGTCATCTCGGCACCGTCGGTGGCCTGTTCGACCCGCAGGGTGAACGCGGCGAATTCATCCCGGGCCTCGAGCCACAAGGTGATGAAACCATTATCGGCAAACTGCTGCCGAGCGCGTTCCATGGCACCGAGTTGCTGGACCGTCTGCAAAACCTTGGCTCGCTGGACTTGATCGTCTGCGGTTTCATGAGCCATTCCAGCGTCAGCACCACCGTGCGTGCAGCAAAAAACCTGGGGTTCCGCTGCACCCTGGTGGAAGACGCCTGCGCGACCCGCGACTTGCCGTTCAAGGGCCGCGTGCTCAGCGCCGCCGTGGTGCAGGAAGCTGAAATGGCGATCATGGCGGACAACTTTGCCACCCTCGCGTTGACTCAAGACCTGATCTGATCTGCTTTGATGAGCGGCTCAGCACGCCGCTCATCCGCAAATTCCTCTCATTTGCCGCAAATGCCATAGCCTCAGGAACAACCCGGTCAACTCCCGGTCGAAGGGCCGATACCCATTGAGGAAGGTCGGAATGAAGTTATCCGATGGATTTGACGCACGCCGCTTGCGGCCCAAAGGCCAAAGCAACTGGCGTTTTCGATTTGGCGCGGCGATCGCGGCCATTCTGGCCACGTTCGGCGTGCTGCTGGCGATGGCCGGAGCAGCCAGCCTGCTCGGGCGCCCACCGGCACTCGGTGACTTGAACGCTACGCCGATGGGCTCGGCGATCATTCTGGCAGTCGGTTTGCTGTTTCTGTATTTCGGTGTCGCCCTGTGGCGTCGCTGCCGCCGTCGCGCACGGCAATCGCGGGAACTGAACATGTCCCCGCACCTGATGAAAAAACACGACTGACTCACCGGCCTGGCTTTTTGCCGGGCCGTTTTGTTTCGACTTGGGTAAACTGGCCGCCCTTCGCGGAGGCTGACATGCAAGACGACGATTTTTCCCTGTTCAAAAGTGCGATCCAAGGCGTCAAGCCGATCAAGCACGATCGCGCCGACACCGGTAAACCCAAGGCTGACCGCGCTCAGATCGCCAAGCTGCGCCAGTCCGCCACCGTGCGCACCGATACCGCGACCGTCGATGGGTTGTCCGATCAGTTTGTGATTGATGTCGGCCCGGAAGACGAATTGATGTGGTCGCGCGACGGCGTGCAGGAAAGTCAGATGCGCAAGCTCAAGGTCGGGCAGATCCCGTTCGAAGGCAGTCTCGACCTGCATGGCATGAGCGTGGAAAAGGCACGCGAGACCTTGTGGGCTTTTCTTGCCGAAGCGACCAAGTTCGAAATTCGCTGCGTGCGCGTTACCCACGGCAAGGCTGTACGCCTGGACGGCAAGCGACCAATGATCAAAAGCCACGTCAACACCTGGTTGCGCCAGCATGCCCAAGTGCTGGGTTTCTGCTCGTGCCAAGCCAGACACGGCGGTGCCGGCGCGGTTTATGTGATGCTCAAACGCACCATGATGGAAGGCCGCGACGAATAATCCCGTTACACCGAACTTGCAGGGTTGTGTCCGCCACCGTACCCTTGCCCTTTGCGAAAATCCCCACAGGTAGTTTCATGTCCCTGGAACAGAATTACACCGCGATTCTCGGCCAATTGGGCGAGGACGTGTCCCGCGAGGGCCTGCTCGACACGCCAAAGCGTGCCGCCAAAGCCATGCAGTACCTCTGCCGCGGTTATGAACAGACGCTCGAAGAGGTCACCAACGGTGCCCTGTTCAGCTCCGACAACAGCGAAATGGTGCTGGTCAAGGACATCGAGTTGTACTCGTTGTGCGAACACCACCTGCTGCCGTTCATCGGCAAGGCACACGTCGCCTACATCCCGAGCGGCAAAGTGCTGGGCCTGTCGAAGGTCGCGCGGATCGTCGACATGTACGCCCGTCGCCTGCAGATCCAGGAAAACCTCAGCCGTCAGATCGCCGATGCTGTCCAGCAAGTGACTGGCGCGTTGGGTGTGGCCGTGGTGATCGAGGCCAAGCACATGTGCATGATGATGCGCGGTGTCGAGAAGCAGAATTCGTCGATGATCACTTCGGTGATGCTCGGTGAGTTCCGTGAAAACGCCGCGACCCGCAGCGAATTCCTCAGCCTCATCAAGTAATTTGCGCCACGAAGAAAACCGGCACTCATCGCCGGTTTTTTTTCGTCCGTGAAAAATCGGGTAAGCTGCGCGCCTTCTCAATTTGCACCGTGAGGCTTTAAACGTGTTCGTCAAAGCACTTCGTGTCGGCCTCGGCCAACTGGTTATCTTCATCGACTTCATCACCCGCCCGGGCAAGAAACAGCGTCCTGCCGAAACTCAGGCCCAGGTCAACGCCGCCGCGAAAGGCCTGACCCTGTATCAGTTCCATGCTTGCCCGTTCTGCGTGAAAACCCGCCGCACGCTGCGTCGCCTGAATGTGCCGGTGGCGCTGAAGGATGCGAAAAACAATGAGCAGGATCGTCAGACGCTGCTGGATCAGGGCGGCCGGATCAAGGTGCCTTGCCTGCGGATTGAAGAGAATGGCCAGACCACCTGGATGTATGAATCCAAGGTGATTATTGATTATCTGGACAAGCGCTTTGCTGCTGTCTGAGATTATGTGGTGATGCTGATGGCCTCATCGCTGGCAAGCCAGCTCCCACAGGTTTTGTGAACGCCACAGATCACTGTGGGAGCTGGCTTGCCAGCGATTAGGCCCTCTCAGCCACCGCAAATCCCAGTCAAAAATAAACCGGCCCTTGAGCCGGTTTATTTGTTTTCAGGCCGCTTTCTCTAGCTGCGCCCGACGTACCACCGCCGCCAGTCGCTTCAAACCTTCATCCAGCCTCGCCGGATCGATATGGCTGAAATTCAAGCGCAAATGCCCATGATGGTTATCCGGCTCCGGAAAGAACGGCTCCCCCGGCATGAACGCCACGTCATTGGCCAACGCCTCATTGAGCAACGTTCGCGTGTCCAGCGGTTGCTTCAGTTTCAGCCAGAAAAACAGCCCGCCCTGCGGCATGTTCCAATGCGCCAGATCAGAAAAGTGCATTTCCAGCGCTGCTTGGAAAGCATCGCGCCGCTGCCGATAGAAGCCGCGCAACTCACTCAAATGCCGCTGATACTTTTCAGTACCGATCCACTGCAACGCCTGCCACTGACCGATGCGATTGGTGTGCAAATCTGCCGATTGCTTGAGCTTGAGCAGGTGCGGAAACAGATCCTTGCTGGCGATCAGATAGCCGACGCGCAGCCCCGGCAGCAATGTTTTCGAAACCGTACCGGTGTAGATCCAACTGGATTTTTTCAGACGTCCAGCGATCGGTTTGGCGCTGCCGCCATCGAACGTCAGCTCGCGGTAGGGTTCGTCTTCGATCAGAGTGACGCCGAACTCGTCGAGCAATGCCGCCACGGCTGCACGCTTGGCTTCGCTGTGGCGCACGGCGGACGGGTTCTGGAACGTCGGAATCAAGTAGATGAACGCCGGACGATGCTGCTCCAGACGCTCGCGCAGTTGCGCCAGGTTCGGCCCATCAGACTCTTGCGGCACGGTCAGGCAATCGGCGCCGAACAGTTGGAAGATTTGCAACGCGGCCAGATAGGTCGGCGCTTCGAGCAGAATTTCCGTGCCTTTGTCGATGTACAGCTTGGCCGCCAGATCGAGGGTCTGCTGGGAGCCGCTGACCACCAGCACCTGACTGGCCTCGCACTCCAGGCCCAGCGCCCTCGCCTGCGCCGCCAACGCTTCGCGCAACGCCGGCTCGCCTTCGCTCATGCCGTATTGGCCGAGCGCCAGCGGCATGTCCGCCCACTCGACCTTCGGCAGCATGGCTTCGGCCGGCAAGCCACCGGCGAACGACATCACCTCAGGACGCTGGGCAGCGGCGAGGATTTCACGAATCAAAGAACTTTTAAGGCGCGAGACACGTTCGGAAAAAGCCATGGCGGTCACCGGTAGCAAGGGATGCAAAAAATAAGTCAAACTGGTTGACTGAAATTACGACAGCCTGAGCGAGTACGTCAACATGCTTGACCTTAAAAACCCTGCAAGCCAACAACAGGCCATGGAAGCGTTTTTCTTCGGCTACCAGGCGTTCACCGCCAAAGCTGATGAAATGCTGGAACGCCGTGGCTTGTCGCGGGTGCATCAGCGCATTGTGTTTTTCATCGCGCGCTATCCGAATTTGAGCGTGAAAGAGCTGCTGGCCTTGCTCGGTGTGAGCAAGCAAGCGCTGAACATGCCGCTGCGGCAGTTGCAGGAAATGCATCTGGTGGACAGCGTCGCCTCGGAGACTGACAAGCGTAAGCGCCTGCTGGAGTTGACGGCGGAAGGCGCGAAGTTCGAGCAGGCGTTGCGCCGTGAGCAGGTGAAGTTGCTGGAGCGGGTATTTGCCGAGGCCGGGGAAGCGGCGGTGAATGGATGGTTGGCGGTGAATCTGGCATTGGGGAAAACTCAGACGGCTCTCGATTGAATGAGAATACCTCTTCGCGAGCAGGCTCGTTCCCACAGGGGGACGCATTCCAATGGGGGAGCGAGCTTGCTCGCGCAGGGGCCGGCATAGGCGATATATCCCTATTGACGGAACTTTCGTAAACAAAACCAAAAACAATATTTGCTTTATTTGTACACAAAAGCATAATCCACAGCGTGCGAGTTCCTGACCGCATGGTCAACAAATTCGCGTAAGCCTCAAAGGGCCGCTGCCACCCCTCATGGGTCCGGCCCTGGAAATAACAATAAAACTCTTGAGGAGTACTCGCTGTGGAAAGCCGCAAATCCGAAGCATCGACGCTGGACCTCTCGCCGCCATTACGCAGTGGCTTGCTGGAACGTCTGTTTAAACTCAGCTTGCATGGCACCACGGTGAAGACCGAGCTGATTGCCGGTCTGACAACCTTCATCACCATGGCTTACATCATCTTCGTCAACCCGAACATCATGGCCGATGCCGGGATCGATCACGGTGCAGCCTTCGTCGCCACCTGTATCGCCGCGGCATTGGGCTGCCTGTTGATGGGCCTGTACGCCAACTGGCCGGTGGGTCTGGCGCCGGGCATGGGCCTCAACGCCTTCTTCACTTACACCGTGGTCGGTACCATGGGCTACAACTGGGAAACCGCGCTGGGTGCGGTGTTCGTCTCCGGTGTGCTGTTCATGATCCTGACTTTCTCGCGGATTCGTGAGTGGCTGCTCAACAGCATTCCGGTCAGCCTGCGCTTTGCGATGGGTGCCGGTGTCGGTCTGTTCCTCGGTCTGATCGGTCTGAAAACCGCCGGGATCGTCGTCGATAGTCCGGCGACCCTGATCAAACTCGGCTCCCTGCGTGAACCTGGTCCGCTGCTCGCGGCCATCTGCTTCCTGATGATTGCGATCCTCAGCTACCACCGCGTGTTCGGTGCGATCCTCATCAGCATCATCACCGTGACCCTGGCCGGCTGGGGCCTGGGCATCGTTCACTATGAAGGCATCATGTCGACCCCGCCGAGCCTGGCGCCGACCTTCATGGCGATGAACGTGGCCGGCGTGTTCAACGTCAGCATGATCAGCGTCGTACTGGCTTTCCTCTTTGTGCACATGTTCGACACCGCCGGCACGTTGATGGGCGTTGCCCAGCGCGCCAATCTGGTGAACGCCGACGGCCGTATCGAAAACCTCTCCCGCGCGATGAAAGCCGACAGTGCTTCCAGCGTCTTCGGCGCCGTGGTCGGTGTCCCGCCCGTCACAAGTTACGTAGAAAGTGCCGCCGGTGTGGCCGCTGGTGGTCGGACTGGTCTTACCGCAGTTACCGTAGGTGTGCTATTTATAGCAGCGATGTTTTTCGCACCGCTGGCCGGCATGATTCCCGCTTACGCCACCGCCGGTGCACTGATCTATGTAGCGATGCTGATGATGGGCGGCATGGCCCACATCGAATGGGATGAAGCCACTGACGCCATTCCGGCCATCGTCACTGCGATCATGATGCCACTGACCTTCTCGGTCGCCGATGGCATCGCGCTGGGCTTCATCACCTACGTGGCGTTGAAGGCCGGTACCGGCAAGTACAAGGAAATTTCCGTGAGCCTGTGGGTGCTCTGCGCGATCTTCATCGCCAAGTTCATCTTCTTGTAAGCGTCACGCGGTTCAAGCTTCAACACAGCCTCACCCTGACCGGTGGGGCTTTTGCACATTCTTGAGTACAACAAAAAAAGGAGGAAAGTGATGAGTCTGGAAACCTGGCTGCTGTTCAGCGGCGCTGCGCTGGTGGTGATCCTGATTCCGGGGCCACTGTCGTTGTTGATGATCAGCAACAGTCTGAACTATGGGTTGCGCCGCTCGTATCCGGCATTTCTCGGCGGCGTCAGCGCTTCAATCTGCCTGCTCAGCGCCTCGGCCCTGGGACTTGGTGCATTGTTGCTCGCGTCGGAAAAACTCTTCAGCGCCCTGAAGATCGTTGGTGCCCTGTACCTGTTCTACCTCGCCTGGCAGAGCTGGCAGCAATCGCGTCAGCCCTCGGTCGGCGCCGAAGTACCACAAGCAGCGCCGGTGCCACGTTTTCGCACGCTGTTCGGCCGCGCTTTTGTGCTGGGCGCAAGCAACCCGAAAGACATCCTGTTCTTCGCCGCATTCCTGCCGCAGTTCCTCAACGCCGAACAACCGTTCCTTGCGCAGTTGCTGGTGATGATCGCAACCTGGACAGTGCTCGATCTACTCTGCAAGCTGGCCTACGGACTGGGTGCCCATGGCGCTGCCCGTTATCTGCGCAGTGGTAAAGGCCAGAGCTGGTTCAACCGGATCAGTGCCGGTTTGTTTGGCGGTGCCGGCGCGGCGTCCTTGCTTAGTAGCCACTGAAACGCTGGCGGGCTCATTCTCACTGAATCAGCCCGCCGTGTTACACGCAGCCTGGAGAATCGCTCTCCTCCAGTTACGTTAAACGTATTGCCTCGTTTGCCTTCGCTTCAAGACATATATACCGCACGCGGCCACTGACTTTTCCGCCCCCCCTGACTGCCGAGTTCACTCGGCGCCACGTTGCAACATCCGGCTTTCATGGATGCCGATTCAACAAGTCTGTTTAAAAATCCCGCTGGCGTCAGGTCGCTGTCGCCACTTGTGTACCCTGTCTGCGAAACAAAAAGTTACTGCGTCAACCCGACGACAAGGTCGTATCACGATGGCGACTTGATTTTTTAGTGTGTTCTGGATGGAAAACAACAAGTAACTCTCATTTGAAACAAGAAGATTCATAATTATTCAAACCGCTGACTTCCTTTCACTTATTTAATTGCAACACATCAGCTCTTTACTCGCACTACATGAAGTTATATCTCTATCTGCAACGTTGCCCTGCATGCTGCAGACTATATTGAACAAGGATGTTTCAATGTTAAAACCCATACCGGTTAAAAGCCACTATGCCCAGTTTGACACCTTCGAAGTGTTGGACATCGGCGTGCAAACCAATGAACGCACCGCCGAGACAATCGACTTCGAAGCGACGGGCGCCGATGATGCGGGAAAGACGCCTGCCTCGACTGGCCAACGAAAGCCCGGTCAGCTCAAGATGCTCGACGAGCTGTTCGGACCGTTCAAAATAGGTTCATACACAGTGACACGCCGAGCGCTGGATGCTATGGGAGCGACCATCGATGGCCAGCCGCTAACCGGTCATAACACCCAGTTCCGCCGGCCAAGTCGATCGTTCGTCAACGCCCTGCAACTCAGTTATGCCGCCATCGAACAGCGCATGAAAGTCTCCACCTTCGGTGATGACTATTTGCTGCCTTCCTTTTTGTTCGAACTAGCCAGTCTGCGTCCTTCCACTGCCCTTCCGGTCATCAGCGAAGACATCGGGACAAGTGTCGAGGATGGCGGATACGCGAAAAAAATGGCTCGCCTGTTGAAATCGGCGCAGACCCTCGATTTGCACTTGGTCTATTCAAGCAAGCGCAGCAATCCGGACTGGCTCATCATCAAGAACCATTCCATGATCGGCGCCAGTGTCGGCATTCAGGCTTTTGGCATATTCATGGGAATTCGCGGCATTTACGATGCCGTGAAGAATAATGATCAGGATGAAATCATTTTCAACGGCATCGGGATCGGCACCGAGGTGGCCTCGATTATCACCGACGTAGCTGTGACCAAAGTCGGCCAGCGCATGATCGAGGCAGGCAGTGGCGCCTTGAGCGACTTCACCAAAACCCGTGCCGGGATCCGCCTGGGTCGTTCCGGCGGACTCATTGGCGGTGCACTGACATTACCGTTCGATATCTACAGCGCCGTCAGAGAATTCAACGCCGCCAGCAATAAAACCGGCAAAGAGGCCATGGATCATTACGTCAGCGGCGGTTTGAACATTGCCAGTGCCGCTATGACCGTCATTCTCGGCAGTGCCGCCATGGCCGGTTTTTCCTTCGCCGGCCCGGTCGGCCTCGCGGCGGGTGCGCTGATGGCAATAGGATCGCAGGTCTACGGTGCCGTACGCATGGTGGATGAAATCGATGACTACATCGAACTCACCGTTGAAGAGCGCTGGCGCACCGGATGGTTTTCCTTTCTGCCATTGAAGGACATAGACCAGGACATCAAAAATCGTTACGAACTGGCCAAAGCCAAAATCGAAACCGCCAAACGAATGCAAGCGAGCGCCAGCCAGATACTCAACGAGACGCAGAAGGACACCATCGAAGCCGTCGTGCATGGCCGTTATGAAGACCGCCTGACGAAAAGACGCAAGCGCGTAAAACACTGGTGGGGAGTCGAAACCATGCCGATTGACTACGTCCCTGAAGTAGTCGGTCTTGACGATACCATTGACGCTCGCGACGGCGTAACGGCTCAAACCCCTGGTGCCGTGTTGGGAACGCCGGGGAAAACCAAAGGCATTTTGTGGCTGATCGGTAGTGGCAAAGACACCATCACCGGTGTCGCGGAAAAGCCTAATGCCTTTTATTACACGGAAGGCATAAAGGATCTCACGGGGGGCGACAAAGATGACAGGTTCACTGCCCAGGATGCGGCGGATGACCTGGCAAGATATATCGAAAGCAGTGAATTTTCCCGACTCGACGGCGGTGCCGGCAGCGACACTTTGATATTGGATGGCAACCAGTCGCATCCGATCACCGGCCGTGGCTACGCCATCGATCTGGCGGCGGGCACCTTGCGCATCTATACGCCGAACCCGGATGCGTCTGTAGTGGATGGCGAGACGTACTCGCTCAAGACACTACTCGAAAGCGTTGAAAACGTTCAGACGCTGCAAAACGGAAGAAGCATTGTCACGGGCACCGCAGCACCTAACGTGATTTCCTCAAGAGGCGCAGACACCATTAATGCTGGCGCCGGTAACGACTCGATTTATATGTACAAGGCAAACGCCACCGCATTCGGTGAATCGGGAGTGGATTTTTATCACGTGGAATTGGCGGAGGGTTCAGTTCTCATCTCGGAAGATGGTGTAGACGAAAGCAAGATATCGCTGGGCTGGCGAATGGACCAGATCGAGAAATGGGAGGTGGACAGATGCCGTCTTTCCATCGAAGTGAGCTTCGACTTTCATTACGGTCGCCGAAGCAAAATAGTCATCGATAACGTGTACAAAAAAACCGACGGGCGTCGGGTTTTGCACAATGACAAATTAATAATCATTACTCGCGATGGATATCACCTGAAACCGGATCTGCCCAAAACAATCGAACACGACCATCCCGTCAAGATACACACAGAAAAAACCAAAGGGGGACGCCCTGAACCAACGACCTTTGTCCACGCAACAGTGTGCAATGTACCCACCCGACAAAACACCCACTATTACGTTCAGCGCTACAACCTGCACACTCAATTCATAACCGGCAGCTCCGCCGATTCCAATTACGGCACGCGCATCTTTCTTGATTACGACTATGCCGAAATGACCAGTGCACATGTTGCTTTTGCCACCACCCCCGCCATTTTGATGAACGAAGCGGCGGACAAAGACAAGGTCAATGTCTCGTGTGATTTTCTGTTCTACTTCGGCAAGAGCCTGTTGCAGATCGCCGGCGTCGGCCAGTATTCAGAAACAACACTCGATGCTGCCCTGAAAAACCTCGCAGCCAGCGTCTCTACCCATGGCTATCAGCTGGTATTTCGCGATGGAAAATCCCATACGCTGATCCTGGAGAAAGAGTACGCCGTACCTCCGGCACACTATAAACACAGCGTTGTCGCCAATACACTGACCAGTCATGACTTGCGTTTCCCGCTGAGAACCCACGACAAAGCGGTTTTCGAATTACCCGTATCCCTCACGGAGAAACTGGATCACGTTTCTTCCTGTGTCAGGTTCTTGCCTTTAACCGAACAAACTGCAATCGAAAACTTTGCGGGTGCAGGTGCCACCTATACGATGCATTTGCGCGAAAACAGGGTGATACGGATTTCGACGCCGGGCGGCCTGGCAACTGCCAAAGTTCGGTTGAACAACTCATCCACCTGGCAAATCGATGCGACGCAAATCAAAGACTTCAAGATCGTATTGTCCGGCAATCAGCTGTACATCGGAACGGTCACTCTGCATCTACCGCAGTACGGTCCTGACGATCTGATTGATCAGATTTTTGTCATCGGACCAAAAGGCGTGATACATACCGTAGACCTGACTTTCGACCGGATTTATATCGACAGCCTCGACGCCAGATATTTTGAACCGCCTACGATGGAAGATTTGCCCGAGGAATTTTCCGCGCTTGCTCAACGTGAACTGTACGTGCGCAACATTGCATTGAGCGACGGTACTCGAGGCAGATTGAAGTACAACCTGGCGAACCGTAAATGGATTCTGGACAGTAACAAATCTCGGCAAATAACTTATTCGCAGCTGGAAATTTTCAATCGTTGCAACCATAAGTCAAAGCGGGTGCCGCCACTGTCACTGCCCGATAATTGACCACTGGCCAAACGACGTCAGCGCCTGAATAAACCGGCCCTCGGGCCGGTTTATTGTTTTCAGGCTGCGTTTTCCAGCAGCACCCGCCGCGCGCAATACACAGCAACAACCCGTTGATATACAGCGTTCAAAAATCGATCGTATTATCACGCCTCGCCTGACAAAAACCTGCCAGAACAAGGAAGTTCAGATGGCCATCACCGTACGCAAAGCGTCATTGGCAACAGCAAAAATTACTGACGCCGTCGTCATCACAGATATGCGCTTTGAAAGCGATGAGCACAATGCTTCGACCATTGATCGCAAACACAGCACTGATGAAACAACGAGCAAAAAAACCAAAAGCAAAGTAGATCAGTTGAAGCTCGCCGACTCAGTGTTCGGTCCGCTGTAACCATCAAGATCTCACCCTCTTCACGCCGCCGCCCTTGATGCATAGGCCTGCAACTTTGCACGCCGTACATCAGGCAAACCCGAAAACATGCGCGCGCAACGAAGTGTAAGTCATCGAACCTCTCCATCGTTTTCCCAACCTGGATTTTCCGGGATGCAGACGAGTGCACCTGAAAAATGCGGCGAGGCACTTCCGTGCGTTACGCATCATCCCTCAATGAGTAATTTCACATGGCGAAACCACCCAAGAAAGTTCCGGTGACAGCACCAGCCGATACAACTGTTACAACAAGACCTGCGCAGCCAGGCTCGGGCACCCGCGTCACCCCAACCTTGCCCGACACCCCATTGTCTGGCGTCGATTCAACCAGCGGGGCACACGCCACTGGCACCTCCACCCATCGACCGCCCGCCGTCATCGTCAACGAAATACCCGACACTTACCGGACCGCCCGCAGTGCAATTGCCTGGCCTCAGGACCGATTGCACGAACTGACGCCGATTGGAGAAAATACCGGCTTGTTCACCGGACCGGATCAGCGGACCTACGCACAAATCGGCAGCGAAGGCCGGTTCGTCGTCGAACGGGATTTGCAGGGCAATTATTACGTTCCTCTGACCTTTGCGCCCGGTGTTCCCGGGCCAGTACTGACCAGGACAGAAGGCCAGTCCAGTTGGCTTATCCAGCGCCCTGGCTGGCAATCGACAGCGTCTCGGACCGAAACACCTGTCACCCCGCCCCCCCTCTCCTACCTTGCGCCCGAAGACGCAAATACACTGACCCGTGCAGAGCTTTCAGCGCATGCACTGCGTTACAACAAGCTCAACCATACCTTCGTCGATACGGCAGAAGGTACGGTCATGGTCCGTAAAAACCAACAAGGTGAGTATCAACTGGCCTCGCCGACGAGCAGGGAATCTCCCGATATTTTTTTTGAACAGATTCCCGGAACAGTACTCTGGCGCCGCAAGAGCCCGAACTCACCCACCAAAGAAAATCCTGTTGCCGGCACGTCTCGACCGATTGCCGAACCGGACGAAGCGCGACCAGGCCCAAGCAAACGACCACGGCTCGACGCACCTGTAGATCCAGTTCTGCCAATGCGCCTTGACGCGAGCGCCCCGACCGAGCAAACACCGCTTTTCTGGCTACCGTGGGGCCATCTGAACAAACCACCGCTGGTGGAGTCCGTGCAACTCGGCTGGTTTCATTATCCGATTGTGCCTGTCGGCTCCAACCGCACACCCAAAGTCTACTTTGTCCAACATCCAGACTTTACGCCTGCAGGCTTCGAGGCGTTCGACCAAATGCTCTATACAGCGCCCTTGTTGCAGCCCGTTGCAACGTTTCGCCTAGGTAACGATCCCGGAGAAATAAACCCCGGTAAACGTTTTTTTAATGAACCGATATCGCGGTCGGTTGCCAAGGCATTTCCCGACTTTTCTGATGCCACTGCACATGCCGTCGCCAAGAGATTGTTTGAACTCGCGGACAACTCACCTGTGATTACCGGCACCGGACTGATCAATATTCAGGCCGTCTTGCATCAGTGGAAGCAACGGCCGTTTCCCACGACACCAGCGTACGCCGACCCGCTAAACATGCTGAAGGTGGCACCCTCCATTGATCGCGACGGAAAAAAAATCATCCGGATGCCCTCCCAGGTCGACGGCGAGCTGCAACGGCTCAATTTCGATCCAACACGTTTTCCCGTCGAATGGAATCACTACAAAACCTATCCGACAGATCTGAACCTCAGGCGTCTGATTGGCGCCTTGCTGGTACGCAGCGGCTACGACGTCTTTCCTCTGACTTATGAGCATCGCATGCCCACTCTGGTTTTCCGGCGCAACTCCCATGACCAGATCTATTTCCTGAAACTGGGCGCAGTGGAACATGTCGGCTTTTCCCACACCCCAGGCAATGAGCTGGCAGACCCGAGCTTGCCGGCCAGGATTGGCACCGACGCGTTGCAAGCCCTGACAACCGCCACGGCACAGAACAAAGTAGTGTGGCTGATCGGTGGCGTATTGAGGGTGCAGTCGAATCCCGAAACCGTGTTCATTTTCAGAGAGCGGTAAAGGCCGATGCGAAACTCTCGTCGGCAGCGCGTCGATGAGAGTTTTTTACACATCCGACGGATTGCGCAACATCCTGCGGCAAATGCTGGCAGGACATTACATATGTACCGCACATCCGGATGATCTTTTCCCGACCATGGCTCCCCACCCCGATGCAAACGACTGGATAAACAATCCAAAGGAGTCATTCAATGGCCAAGCCACCGAAGAAAATTCCGCGTACGCTTTCGCCCGACGCGTCCGCAAACCCCGTCGAACTGTCAGGCAATCCTCTCGGAGCTACGGCCGGGGAAATCATTCATCCTGGCCCAGGCGGCGACAATGTGCCTGGCGCAGCCGGCGCGTCTTCAACTGCCTTACCGGCAGTAACGTCACCCCAAACGGTCACTATCCACCCCTTGGCGGACGTGACTTCCCCGCGCCCCACAATCACCGTCCACCACTTCCCTGAGAGCTCAGGTTCATCACGTGCCGCCGATTGGGTATCCCTGCACTTCAGCGAAAGCCAGCAGGCAGCCGCCGCAAGCACCGCCACCAGCGCGAGTGTGCAACATCCGGTGTTCATCCATGCCGAATCGGCAAGCCAACTAAAACTTCAGGAAGGCACCGCAGAAGGTTTTCGCTACGACAAGTACAAGAAAGCGTATGTCGAAATGCACGACGGCATGGTTATGGTCGGCAAAACCGCGGATGGCTGGCGTCAGACACACGCCGGGGAAGCGTCTCCGACAGGTAAATGGGTTGAACAGATTCCGGGGACAAAACAGTGGCGTGAAATCGACGAGCCGCGACACCGCCTTCAAGCCGCAACCGACCCAGTGTCCACCGAAACGACCGACGCTCTACCCGGTCCGAGCAATCGCCCATACCCGGTCCAGGAAAGCGACGTCGCATCGACGACAGGCGTGCTGATCGAACGTCTGTCAGCCCAGCGGCCGGCTGCACTGGATCTGTCGGTAGCACAGTGGAAAAACTGGGGAAAAACCACCAAACCGAAAACAGGTGAGTCGATAGAAATAGAGAAATTGCACTATCCGCTGGTCAGGCAGGTTCTACACGCCAACACCGAACTGGTTTATCTGCAACACCCGAGGTTTAAACCTCAAGGTTTCGACGAATTCGAAAACATGCTGCGCAATGACCCTTCGATACAGCCGAAATGGGCGCTGAAACGCAATGACCAGTGGAAGGTTCTGGACAACCACGCGCCGTTCGAAATGTCGGCAACGCAATATGTATCCAGCGCCCTGAACTCTCTGTCCGAACACTCGGCAAATACCATCGCCAGAACTTTATTTGATCGTGTGTCCACGCCTGAAGGGATTGATGCCGGTGGACTTTCAGCAATGACACTGACGCTGCGCCACTGGACCGACAGAGTCAACAACACCTCGCCCCACCCCGGTCTTTCAGACCCCTTGATGCTGCTGCCCGTTTTGCCCACCCGGCACAATGACCAATACGCCGGAGGACTGCTCGCTTTGCCGGCGCCTGTTTCGAGCCGTTTGCAGCGTCTGGACTTCGACGTCCAGCAACTGGATTCGACGTCGAGTGCTTCAAGCACGCGCGACGTATTCGAAAGGATCCTTGGCCTCAGCGGTTACAGCATCAACCCGAACAGACACCCGCATCCAAGTGGCGAAGACGTGATGATTTTTCACCGAGAAGGCGTCGCTGCTGTTTTCGTATTGAAGTTGACCCCTGTTACGCAGACGCCTGTACCTCGTTACTCCGTTGTCGGCTCCGAAATTGCCAGCCCGCAGTTCCAGAGCAGACTCAGCGAAGCGGACAGACAGGCGCTGGCCGAACATCTCAAAAGTTACAAAGTGATTTATCTGGTGGGCGGCAAACAACAGATTTCCCCCGATAACTCGACCCTGTTCATTGTTAGAGAAGGTTGAATACACAACCCGGCATCTCCGCAACTTGTCCGCAGATTTTTGTGGACAAGCCTCAATAAAACCTCTTGCTCCATACACCGAGATCAAATCAATGGTCAAACCACCGAAGCGCGTGGCCGGGGTCACTGCGCCCGATATTCGCCCAAATATGGCAAACACATCTCCCCGACTACCGGCAACCACAACACTCCCCGCAGCGCTGCCGGAGGCCTCGGCGCAGCCCCCGTCAGTGCAGGTCAACGACATGCCTGCATCCTACTCAGCGCAAGTTGAGTCAGCACTGCGAGCAATCACCTGGCCTGCCGATCAAGCCCATCTGCTACAACGGCTGGATCACGACAGCGGTCTGTTCACCAGTCCGGATGGCAAGTTATATGCCCGTGTTGAGAATGAAGGCCATCTGCTGGTCGAGATGCAGCAAGATGGCCGCTATCAGATTCCCTTCAATTTCTCCCCGCGTCTGCCCGGGCCCTTCCTGATCAGAACAGAGCGCCAGCCCGTCTGGACGTTCGAACGGCCGGGTTGGCTGGCGCACAACTCGGAAAGTGACCGGCGAAATGCAGCCGCCGAGAGTCTTGCTGCGGAACAGCCGACCTACCTGGCACCCGATGCAGCGGCCCTGCTCTCCCCCTCCCGGCAGACGCCAGACGGGATCCGCTACGACAAGCACCGCAAAACCTATATCGATACGGCCGAAGGAACCGTCATGGTGCGAAAAAACGCCAACGGTGAGTATCAGCAAAGCTCTGCGACCGTGCGCGATGCCTCCGCATTATTGTTCGAACAGATTCCCGGGACGCGACTGTGGCGCCGCAAAACCGGTTCTGAACCGGAGCGTTCGCTACAGGAAAAACGCAAAGCCTCAACCGATACGCCGGAGCCCATGGCCGTCCCGGGCAAGCGTCTGCATCAGGAAGAAGGGACAGATGCCAGCCAAGCGCTGACCGAAAGCTTGCTGTCCGCCAATCCCGAGGCGATCAACTTGAGTTTCGGGTTATGGCGAAACTGGGGCCAGAGTGTCCGTCCACAGGTGGGCCATCATATCGAGATAGACGGGCAGTATTACCGGGTGATGCAACAGGACATGAGTGCCAACCCGCGACTGGTCTATCTGCAACATCCGTTGTTCTCACCCGTCTTGTACGACACCTTCGAATACATGCTGCGGGAAAACCCGTCGTTGCAGCCCAAGTGGGCGGTTAAACAGAACAACCAATGGACAGTGCTGGACAGTGTCGTGCCTTTTGAGATGCCGCTCACTCAATACATTTCCAGAACCTTCAAATACCTGTCGGATCAATCGGTCAACTCACTCGCCCGAGCCATGTTCAATCAGGCAAACCGATCTGAAATCATCATTGCCCCCGGTTTGGCGCTCATGAATCAAGTGTTTCGTTACTGGGCCAACAGGGATCAGCACACAGCGCCGCGTCGAGAACTGGCTGACCCGTTACTGATGTTACGGCCTCTTTACGGACCGGAAGAAACCCTGGCGATTCCCTCCTCACTGGGTGAAGGCTTGATGCGACTGGATTTTGACCCCGGACGCTTCTCCCGGCATTGGAACGAGTACGCCGCGACGCCAGACGGGCCCGGTTTGCGCAAGCTGTTCAGTCAGCTTCTGGAGGATGACGGGTACGTGCTGAACCACTCGACAAATACGCTTGCCGAGAACGAATTGCTCTTTTACCGGGAGAGAATCGACCACGTATTCGTGCTGAAACTGCCGCCTCTTATTAACGGGAGGTTGCAGCGATTTCAGTCTGAGCGTTTCGAGCGCAGTGAGGTCGTGGTGCAAACATCCAGCAGCGAACCAAAGCCTCTGTCGGCTTACAGCAAAGATAAAAAGATCAGCTATCTGCTGGGTGGAACACAGACAGATGTTCTGGGGCAAACAACGCTGTTCATTTTCAAAGACCAGTGATTGAGCAGAACAGAGAGGAATGCACCATGAATCGCTCAGAGAAAGTTGAATGACCAGACCCACAAAGACCACCATTCGCCCTGCGTTGCCCGATACCTCGACGACCAACAGGTCTAACGCTGGCAATGGCAGCGGAACTAATCCTGGCGGCTCCAACATTTTTGCGCCAGGTACGAATCGACTGCCGGGGCCATCCATTTCCGCTCCATCTGGCAGCGAAGTAACTGATTACCCACATGTCGTGGTGAGTCACATCACGGACCCGGTGATCACCGAAGCCAATGCCAGACTGGCCGAGATATCCCTGCCGGTTTTACAAACCCATCTGCTACAACCGCACGAAACCATCGACGGGTTATTCGTGGCCCCGGGCGGTCAGACTTACGCGCACCTGGAAGACGGCCGTCATTACCGGGTTGAACGCAACACAACCGGGGACTATCAGATTCCCTGGCCAGCAGCGCCGGGCGTGACACCACCGATCCTGAAAAAAAATCGACGGTTTGCCACTGTGGCGAGTCGAGGCCCAGTGGTACACGGCTCACTCCAGACAGAGGAAGCGATCGGCGCAACGGATTAACGAACCGTCACACGCAATTCCTTTCGTCGACCCGCACCTGGCGGCGCTTCTTCCTGCAGCGCAAGGTTCCCCGGACGGCATCCGCAAAGGACCGCGCGGGAGAACCTATATCGATATCGCCGACGGCACCATCCTGGTTCGCAGGAATGAACAAGGCGAATACAAACTGGCGTCTGCAACAACGACCAATGTGCCGGATATCACGTTCGAGCAGATCCCTGGGCAATTCGTCTGGCGCCGCAAGTTGCAGGCCTTCGCAAATACGCAGCAGGATCCGCAGCCAGGCAGTTCTCGCCACCTCACTCAGCCAGAAAAGCCCGGCCCCAGCCCAAGCAAGCGCCCTCGACTGTCAGAAGACAGTGATCCTCTCGATCCCTTCGTACTCATGGGCATCAGTGAACTATGGAAAGCTTGGGGAAAAACGAAACCGCCAGCCGGCGACTCCGTGGAAATCGGCGGCAAGCACTTTGCGCTGCTTGACCAGCCGACCCACGCCGTTGACGGTTTTGCCTTCATCAAGCCTCCTCAGTTCTCTGCTTATCGTTTCGATGCTTTTGAACAATTACTGCTGACCAATCCTGAGTTACAACCCCGGGGGGTGGTGAAGTCGGCGGACAGGACGGCGCAAGGCAGTGAAGCATGGAAAATTGCAGGGAGTCGGCCATTTGAAAAAAGCCTGACTCAATATGTCAGCGATCAGTTCCCCTTCCTTTCTGATCACTCCGCAAGCGAAACCGCACGGGAGATGTTCAATCGGGCCAGTCACTCCAATAAACTGAGCGGGTCCGGGATCAGCGCATTGGTCGAGACTTTCAAGTACTGGGAAAATCGCTCTATGTTCGTGGGCGATAACCGAGTCGTTCGTCAAGACTTGAGCGACCCGCTAATGCTTCTCTCGCCGCTTGCAGCCGACGTAAATGGAAACAAGCGTGTCCCGCTTCCGTCCGCTGAAGGTCTGCAAAGAATCGACTTCAATCCGAAGCTGTTATCCGGTTCACAACATCAAAGAGGTCGGCGAACAACGCGGACACTGTTCAAAGATCTTCTCAGCGCACACGGCTACTACATTGCCCATGATTTCGGCGCCAACCAGGGGAACGCCTTATTGATCAAGCGAACGGGTGTTGAGCATATCTTCATCATGTTCATGGACAGGATTCAGAACAAAACTGTTTTTCTCCCAGATCCAATTGCCTGGCTCAAAAAAAGAGTCTTTGTCGACAACATGGACGCCCATATCAACAACGACCTGATGGAACACTTGCACACGAACAGGATCATTTTTTTGCTGGGCACCAACGAGCCTCTCCCCACTCACGAATACAACCTTGTCGTCAGCCGACACAGCTGAATAACCTTATCGTTAATGCTTACCCGAACGCGAAACCGCGCGCTCCAGAGTTCTCCGGGGCGCGCGGCCATGCACAAAATACAGGCATAAAAAAAGCCCGCAGTGTGAGCGGGCGAAAGACCAAAGAAGCTATATGCGCAGTCGCTTCCCGGTGGGGGCAGCTGCTTGGGGGTCAGCTGCCCCGGTACGTGGAATAGCTGTACGGCGAAATCAGCAAAGGAACATGGTAGTGATCCTGTTCGGCAGAGATGCCGAAGCGCAGCACAACCACGTCGAGGAATGCCGGTTCCGGCAACTGAACGCCACGGGCGCGGTAGTAATCGCCTGCATGGAACTGAACCTGATAAACGCCGGTACGATAATCATCGCCTTGCAGCAGCGGTGCATCGACCCGGCCATCGCTGTTGGTGACGGCACTGGCGACCAATTCCAGGTGCGATCCTTCAACGCGGTACAGCTCGACCTTGATCGAACTGCCCGGGCAACCGTGTGCAGCGTCCAAAACGTGTGTAGTCAAACGTCCCATTGATTCTGCGCGCCTGCCTGCACGGAGCAGTCAGACTTCGCGCCTCCCGAAGTCAGATAAAAAGGAGACCGCACCGATTCGGAGCACGAAAAGCTGCGGCGAGCGATTGATTAAGACACTTTTCAAAAAAATTGTACACAATAAAAACGACATTTTTCACATCACCCCCGCCATTCGGGGGTTTCCTCGCGTTCTGCCAGCAACACGCCTATTCATTGCACCTCCTATCCATTAGCTGACTGGTCAGGCAGGTTTCTTGCAGGCTCACGCCAATAGTAGGAAAAGATGACAGTCGGTGAAAAATGCGAAAATTCAGGCTTACAAATTGCGAATAAAGTTGTATACAATCAGCCCATCGCTGTGACGCCAGCCTGTTAATTCACCGCCAGGCCGCCACACCAATCTGTCAACGAATAAGAAGGAAGACTGCAGTGAGCGCTGACTACCCACGCGACCTGATCGGTTACGGCAGTAACCCTCCTCACCCACACTGGCCGGGCAATGCCCGCATCGCCCTGTCCTTCGTACTCAACTACGAAGAAGGCGGCGAGCGCAACATTTTGCATGGCGATAAAGAGTCCGAAGCCTTCCTCTCCGAAATGGTTGCCGCTCAGCCGCTGCAAGGCGCGCGCAACATGAGCATGGAATCGCTTTACGAGTATGGCAGCCGTGCCGGCGTCTGGCGGATCCTGAAACTGTTCAAGGAATTCGATATTCCGCTGACCATTTTCGCGGTGGCCATGGCCGCTCAGCGCCACCCGGATGTGATCCGTGCGATGGTCGATGCCGGCCACGAGATTTGCAGCCACGGCTACCGCTGGATCGACTACCAGTACATGGACGAAGCGCAGGAACGCGAGCACATGCTCGAAGCGATCCGCGTCCTCACCGAAATCACCGGCGAGCGCCCACTGGGTTGGTACACCGGCCGCACCGGCCCGAACACTCGTCGCCTGGTCATGGAAGAAGGTGGTTTCCTCTACGACTGCGACACCTACGACGACGACCTGCCCTACTGGGAACCGAACAACCCGACCGGCAAACCGCATCTGGTGATCCCGTACACCCTAGACACCAACGACATGCGCTTCACCCAAGTGCAGGGTTTCAACAAGGGTGACGACTTCTTCGAATACCTCAAAGACGCGTTCGACGTGCTCTATGCCGAAGGCGCTGAAGCACCGAAGATGCTCTCGATCGGTCTGCACTGCCGTCTGATCGGCCGTCCGGGTCGCCTCGCGTCGCTCAAACGCTTTATCGAATACGCCAAAAGTCATGAACAGGTGTGGTTCAGCCGTCGCGTCGACATCGCGCGTCACTGGCACGAAACCCACCCGTACCAAGGGGCCGCGAAATGAGCCGCTTTCAAACCCTGCAACCGTCGACCCTGAGCCGCGACGCCTTCGTCAAAGCTTTTGCCGACATCTACGAACATTCGCCATGGGTGGCCGAGAAGGCCTACGACCTGGGCGCAGATGCCTCGATCGACGAGATCGAAACCCTGCACCAGCGCATGAGCGACATCCTGTTGAGCGCCGATCACGCCAGCCAGCTTGCGCTGATCAACGCTCACCCGGACCTGGCCGGCAAAGCTGCCGTCCAGGGCCAACTGACCGAAGCCAGCACCAATGAACAGGCTGGCGCCGGTATTCACCAATGCACGGCCGAAGAGTTCCAGCGCTTCACCGAGCTGAACGACGCCTACAAAGCCAAGTTCAAGTTTCCCTTCATCATGGCGGTAAAAGGCAGCAACCGGCATCAGATCCTCGCGGCGTTCGAAACGCGTATTCACAATTCGGTCGACACCGAGTTCAAATGCGCGCTGGCGGAGATCAACAAGATCGCCCTGTTCCGTTTACTGACTCTTTAGCGAAGCCTGACCCGAGTGCATCAGACGCGGAGAGCACCCAGGGTCTTGCAAGCATCCCCAGCCACTTTTTTAAAGGCAGACAAGAAGAATGAAAGCTTACGCCGTACCTTTCGAAAAATTCGTCAACCTGGCCGATGCCCGTCTGGGCACCAAAATCATCTCGGTCACCGATGACTGGTTCGCAGACGCCAATCGTCTGTTCCAACCGACCCCGGCCGTATGGAAGGAGGGCGTGTTCGATGACAACGGCAAGTGGATGGACGGCTGGGAATCACGCCGCAAGCGCTTCGAAGGCTTCGACAGCGCCGTGATCCGTCTGGGCGTACCGGGCTCGATCAAAGGCGTGGACATCGACACTTCATTCTTCACCGGCAACTTCCCGCCATCGGCCTCTCTGGAAGCGTGCTTCCTGGCCTCGGGCGAACCTGATGAAAACACCCAGTGGACGGAAGTGCTGTCGGCCGTCGAGCTGCAGGGCAACAGCCACCACTACCACGAAATCAGCAACGACCAAGCGTTCAGCCACCTGCGCTTCAACATCTACCCGGACGGCGGTGTCGCCCGTCTGCGCGTGTACGGCATTCCGTTCCGCGACTGGTCAGCGGTTGGCGACAACGAGCAAGTCGATCTGGCAGCAGCCCTCAATGGTGGCCGCGCCCTCGCCTGCTCCGACGAACACTTCGGCCGCATGAGCAACATCCTCAACCCGGGCCGTAGCATCAACATGGGCGACGGCTGGGAAACTGCACGTCGTCGCACGCCGGGCAATGACTGGGTGATCGTCGCGCTGGGTCACCCGGGCGAGATCGAGAAGATCGTCGTCGACACCCTGCACTTCAAAGGCAACTACCCGGACACTTGCTCGATCCAGGGCGCGTTCGTCAAGGGCGGTACTGACAGCCAGATCGAAACCCAGTCGCTGTTCTGGCGTGAACTGCTGCCAAGCCAGAAGCTGGAAATGCACGCCGAACACACCTTCGTCGAGCAGATCAAGGCACTGGGCCCGATCACTCACATCCGCCTGAACGTGTTCCCGGACGGTGGTGTGAGCCGCCTGCGCGTTCTCGGCAAGGTCGCGAAGTAATGCTGAGCCTGTAGGAGCTGCCGCAGGCTGCGATCTTTTGATCTTAAAAACAAAGTCAAAAGATCGCAGGCTTCGCCAGCTCCTACAGGGATCGCGCAAGACGCACTGACAAGTTGAACAACACAGAATTCGGATAAGAAGAACAGCATGCGCACACTACAGATTGAACCGCTGACCAAAGAAGCCTTCGCCCCTTTCGGTGACGTCATCGAAACCGACGGCAGCGATCACTTCATGATCAACAACGGTTCGACCATGCGCTTCCACAAACTGGCGACGGTCGAAACCGCTCAGCCTGAGGACAACGCGATCATCAGCATTTTCCGCGCCGACGCGCAGGACATGCCGCTGACCGTTTGCATGCTGGAACGCCATCCGCTGGGCAGCCAGGCTTTCATTCCGCTGCTCGGCAACCCCTTTCTGATCGTGGTCGCGCCACTTGGCGATGAACCTGTATCAGGCTTGGTCCGCGCCTTCGTCACCAACGGCAGGCAGGGCATTAATTACCATCGCGGCGTTTGGCACCACCCGGTGCTGACGATCGAAAAGCGGGATGACTTCCTGGTGGTTGATCGCAGTGGCACAGGCAATAACTGCGATGAGCATTTTTTCAAAGAGGATGAGCGTTTGATCCTCGCCCCCCACCAATAAGAGAAGGTCTGATCACTCGACAACAAGAGTGACAGGCGAGAGGTAAAGACTGTGGAAGCACATCTGTTGGAATGGCTGAACCTGAGCGTGCGCTGGGTTCACATGATTACTGGCGTGGCCTGGATCGGCGCGTCGTTCTACTTCGTCTGGCTGGAGAACAACCTCAACCGCGTCAACCCGAAAACCGGTCTGGCCGGTGACCTGTGGGCGATCCACGGTGGCGGTATCTATCACCTGGAAAAATACAAACTGGCCCCGCCGGCGATGCCGGAGAACCTGCACTGGTTCAAATGGGAAGCCTACTTCACCTGGATGTCGGGTATCGCGCTGCTGTGCGTGGTGTTCTACTCCAATCCAACGCTCTACCTGCTGGCTCCGGGCAGCACCCTGAGCGGCCCTGAAGGCGTGGCCATCGGTATCGGCTCGCTGTTTATCGGCTGGTTCATCTACTCCTTCCTGTGCGACTCGGCCCTGGGCAAACGCCCTGCTCTGCTCGGTTTCATTCTGTTCGTGCTGATCATCGGCGCGGCGTATGGCTTCAGCAAAGTGTTCAGCGGTCGTGGTGCGTACCTGCATGTCGGCGCGATCATCGGCACGATCATGGTCGGCAACGTGTTCCGCATCATCATGCCGGCGCAACGCGCACTGGTCGCGGCGATTGCCGAAAACCGCACGCCGGATCCGGCGCTGCCAGCCAAAGGCTTGCTGCGTTCGCGTCACAACAACTACTTCACCCTGCCGGTGCTGTTCATCATGATCAGCAACCACTTCCCGAGCACCTATGGCAGCCAGTACAACTGGTTGATCCTGGCCGGGATCGCGGTGTTGGCGGTGTTGGTGCGTCACTACTTCAACACCCGTCATGACAGCCACAAGTTTGCCTGGACCCTGCCAGTGGCAGCGGTGGGCATGATCAGTCTGGCGTACGTCACCGGCCCAATGCCGATGTCGACCGCGCCGGAAGTGGCCAAGGCGCCAGCGAAAATCGAGTACCAACCGCTGCCGGAAACGGCATTGGGCGGTGGCTTGAAACCGGCTGAAGCGGCGGCACCTGCTGCTCCGGCAGCCCCTGCCGCAGCACCGGCGCAAGCCTCCAACGCAGGTCCGGCCTTTGACAAAGTGCACAACGTGATTCAAGAACGTTGCGCGGTTTGCCACTCGGCCAAACCAACCAGTCCGTTGTTCAGCGCAGCTCCGGCGGGTGTGATGCTCGACACCCCTGAGCAGATCCGTCAGAACGCGGCACGCATCCAGGCGCAAGCCATCACCACGCAGATCATGCCACTGGGCAACATCACGCAGATGACCCAGCAGGAACGTGACCTGATCGGTGCATGGATCGCCCAGGGAGCACAGACCAACTAAGCAGTAAAAGCATCGCTGGCAAGCCAGCTCCCACAGGGTTTTGCACTGCCTGTGTGGGAGCTGGCTTGCCAGCGATTCGCCGCAACGCGGTTTTTACCTGATGCAAATAAACAGCTGTGAACAACCCGGCAGCTGTTAATCACAAGAATAAAAAGATCCGAGGTGTTGCATGTCCGAGCTGTCCAAAGCGCGCATCCCCGACGCACCCGCCATTCAGCGATTGCCCCTTTTGCAACTGATCCTGGTCGGTTTGCAACATGTTCTGCTGATGTACGGCGGTGCCATCGCGGTGCCGCTGATCATTGGACAGGCCGCTGGCCTGAGTCGTGAAGAAATTGCCTTCCTGATCAACGCCGACCTGCTGGTCGCCGGTATCGCCACCATCGTCCAGTCCATGGGCATCGGCCCGATGGGCATTCGCATGCCGGTGATGATGGGTGCCAGTTTTGCTGCAGTCGGCAGCATGGTCGCCATGGCCGGCATGCCCGGTATCGGTCTGCAAGGCATCTTCGGTGCGACGATCGCTGCCGGTTTCTTCGGCATGCTCATCGCGCCGTTCATGTCCAAGGTCGTGCGCTTTTTCCCGCCGCTGGTGACCGGCACGGTCATCACCTCGATCGGTTTGTCGCTGTTCCCCGTGGCCGTGAACTGGGCCGGTGGTGGCGCTGCCGCTGCGCAATTCGGCTCACCGATTTATCTGGCCATCGCCGCATTGGTGTTGGGCACTATTCTGCTGGTGCACCGCTTCATGCGCGGTTTCTGGGTCAACATTTCCGTACTGATCGGCATGTGCTTCGGCTACATCCTATGCGGCGCGATTGGCATGGTCGACCTGAGCGGCATGGCCAACGCGCCATGGGTTCAGTTCGTCACTCCGCTGCATTTCGGCATGCCGAAATTCGAACTGGCACCGATCCTGTCGATGTGTCTGGTAGTCGTCATCATCTTTGTAGAATCCACCGGGATGTTCCTCGCGCTGGGCAAGATCACCGGCCAGGAAGTCTGCCCGCGCATGCTACGTCGCGGCTTGCTGTGTGATGCCGGCGCCTCGTTTGTCGCT
Organism: Pseudomonas sp. Irchel 3H7; assembly: GCF_900187605.1. Classification (GTDB taxonomy): domain Bacteria; phylum Pseudomonadota; class Gammaproteobacteria; order Pseudomonadales; family Pseudomonadaceae; genus Aquipseudomonas. The sequence continues at coordinate 26,778 of NZ_FYEA01000018.1, read as the reverse complement.
GGTTTCTTCAACACGTTTACCCACTCCTCTTTCGCGCAGAACATCGGTCTAGTGCAGATGACCGGCGTGCGCTGCCGTTCGGTGACCATCGTTGCCGGTGGCTTGCTGATCGTGTTGAGCCTGCTGCCGAAAGCAGCGTTTCTGGTGGCGTCGATTCCTCCGGCGGTACTCGGCGGCGCAGCAATTGCGATGTTCGGCATGGTCGCCGCGACCGGGATCAAGATTCTCCAGGAAGCCGACATCGGTGACCGTCGCAACCAGTTGCTGGTGGCGGTGAGCATCGGCATGGGCCTGATCCCGGTGGTGCGTCCGGAGTTTTTTGCGCATTTGCCGATGTGGATGAGCCCGATTACCCACAGCGGCATCGCCATGGCCACGCTCAGCGCGCTGACGTTGAACCTGCTGTTCAACATTCTCGGCGGCAAAGAGCGCGCGGCGATCAACGACTGCCACGCCCACCAGCATTAACTGAAAAACGCTATCCCCCTGTAGGAGTGAGCCTGCTCGCGATGTCGTTATCAGATTCAACAGATTCGTTGACTGATTCACCGCTATCGCGAGCAGGCTCACTCCTACAAGGGCGCGCAACAGCTCTGCGCCTCAAACAATAAAAACAAGAGGGAGCAACAGATGATTCGCACGCAAACCAACATGTTGTTGAGTGGCGGCCTGCTGGCCGCGAGTCAGGCCATGGCCGGCGATTTACTGCTGTGGCAAACCAACAGCCTCAGCTACCTGTACGGCAAGAACTTCGCGATCAACCCGTCGATCCAGCAGACGCTGACCTTCGAGCACGCCGACAAGTGGAAATACGGCGACAACTTCCTGTTCGTCGACAAGATCTTCTACAACGGCAAGGAAGACGCGAACAAAGGCCCGCACGCCTTCTACGGTGAATTCACCCCACGCTTTTCGTTCGGCAAGATCTTCGACCAGAAACTCGAGTTCGGCCCGATCAAAGACGTCCTGCTGGCGATGACTTACGAATACGGCGAAGGCGACAGCGAGGCCTATCTGATCGGCCCCGGCTTCGACCTCAAGGTGCCCGGCTTCAACTACGTCACCCTGAACATCTTCCGCCGCCAGACCGAAGGCCCACGCCCCGGTGACGGCGTCTGGCAGATCACCCCCGGCTGGTCCTACAGCTTTCCCCTGGGCAATTCCGATGTGCTGATCGACGGCTACCTCGATTGGGTGGTCGACAACGATGAGAACTCGCGCGGCACCTACCACGCCAACCTGCACATCAATCCGCAGATCAAATATGACTTGGGCAAAGCCTTGGGCTGGAGCCACAAGCAACTGTATGTCGGTACCGAATACAGCTATTGGAAAAATAAATACGGCGTCGAAAACACCCACAACTTCGACACCAACCAGAACACCGCCAGCCTGTTGGTCAAGGTGCACTTTTAAGATGGCCCGCAACCGTGCCCCATACCTGTCGTCGGTGCTCTGTTGCGGGGCACTTGAGACCTGGCCGTTGAGTCAGTATTCTCCGCGGCCTCTTGAATTCGGTCTAAAAAAAAGCCCGAATTTAATTCCTGACCGAAAAGCCAACTTATCCCGGCCCGGTCAGTACCGAGGCATCCCGAAAACACACTCAATCGACTGTTTTTCAGCAGCCGAGCGGGTGTTTTTTTGCTTTTCGAAAGCCTTGGCTCGGCTCTTGCTAACAGCAACGAAGCTGACCGATCGGATGACTTTTGCAGCAACGAAAAAAGGCGCCACACCAGAGCGCCGATCTTAAAAAAAATAACGTGGAACACCTACTTTGGGAGCAACCGAATGAAACGTATGTGCACCAGCCTGATGCTCGCGGGATCGATGTTGGCCGGCGGCCAGGCCATGGCCGAAGGCCTGCTGCAGTGGCAGAACAACAGCCTGACCTACCTGTATGGCAAGGACTTCCAGGTCAACCCGCGCATCCAGCAGACCGTCACCTTCGAGCACGCCGATGCGTGGAAGTACGGGGATAACTTCTTCTTCCTCGACAAGATCTTCTACAACGGTGGCAAGGACTTCAGCAACGGTCCGAACACCTACTACGGTGAGTTCAGCCCGCGCATCTCGCTGGGCAAAGTGCTCGACCAGAAGATCGAGTTCGGCCCGATCAAAGACGTCCTGGTGGCGATGACTTACGAGTTCGGCGAAGGCGATACCGAGTCGTACCTGATCGGTCCAGGCTTCGACCTGGCAATCCCGGGCTTCGACTACTTCCAGTTGAACTTCTACCAGCGTCACACCCAAGGTGCTCGCGCCGGTGACAACGTCTGGCAGATTACTCCGGTCTGGTCCTACACCATCCCGGTCGGCAAGTCGGACATCCTGATCGACGGCTTCATGGACTGGGTCACCGACAACGACTCCAACTCCAAAGGCGATTACCACGCCAACCTGCACTTCAACCCACAGGTCAAATACGACCTGGGCAAGGCGTTGAGTTTTGGCGAGAAGCAGTTGTATGTCGGTGTGGAATACGACTACTGGAAAGACAAGTACGGCATCGACGACACCGGTGCGTTCAAGACCAATCAGAGCACCACGAGCTTCCTGGTGAAGTTCCACTTCTGATAAAAATCAAAAGATCGCAGGCTTCGCCAGCTCCTACAGGGATAGCGCATTCCAATGTAGGAGCTGCCGAAGGCTGCGATCTTTTTGCTTTAAAATGGCAATCCCAAAAACCGGCACAGCTCCTCGCGCTTGGCCAACGCATCGCGCCGTCCCAGATCAATCAACTCGCTGCAATACCCCGCCTCGAACAGCAGATAACTCAACACCCCTGCCCCACTGGTCTTGGTCGCCCCCGGCCCGCGCAGAAACAAACGCAACGCCGCCGGCAACTCCTGGCGATGCCGTGCCGCAATCTCATCGATCGGCTGACTCGGCGAAATCACCAGCACCTCCACCGGTGCCACACCCAACTCGCGCGTCGGCGTGCCGGCAGGCATCAAGTGGCTGAACTGGTTGAGACGCTGGAGCAACTCGATGTCGCTCTCCAGGCTGTCAATGAACGTGCTGTTGAGCATGTGCCCGCCAATCTGCGCCAGCGTCGGTTGTTGCCCGGTGTAGGCGCGCTCCAGCGGCTGCTGCGGATCAAACCCGCGCGGGTTGCCGCTGACACCGACCACGAGCACCCGGCTCGCCCCTAAATGCAGCGCCGGGCTGATCGGCGCCGATTGCCGCACGGCGCCGTCGCCAAAATATTCATCGCCGATTTTCACCGGCGCGAACAACAACGGAATCGCCGAACTGGCCAGCAAGTGATCCACCGACAGTTGCGTCGGCACACCAATACGTCGATGGCGCAGCCATGAATCGATCTTGCCGCCGCCCTGATAGAACGTCACCGCTTGCCCCGACTCATAGCCGAACGCAGTTACCGCCACGGCATGCAATTGCTTGCGCGCGATCGATTCGGCGATACCGGGCATGTGCAGTTTTTCATTGAGCAGTTCGCGCAGCGGCGAACTGTTGAGCAGCGCCACCGGCAGTTGCCGACCGAGGCCGAGCAGGCTGTGACTGACAAAGCGGCTGGCCTGACGGATAACGCCGGGCCAGTCACTGCGCAGCACGCGATGGCTGCGAAAGCCCTGCCAGAACAAGGTGAGGCGTTCGATGGCGGCGCGAAAGTCCGTGGCACCACTGGCCAGGCTGACCGCATTGATCGCCCCGGCCGAGGTGCCGACGATCACCGGAAACGGATTGTCCGCGCCCAACGGCAGCAATTCGGCAATCGCCGCCAGAACCCCCACCTGATACGCCGCCCGAGCCCCGCCGCCGGAAAGAATCAAACCTGTGACCGGTTCAGCTGGGCTCATCGCAACGCTCCATGGTGCCTATAGGGGTGGGTCAATCAACCGCGTTTGGCGTACAACTTCGGCTCGCCCGGTGGGCGGCTCTTGAAGCGTCGATGCGCCCACAGATACTGCTCAGGGCAGGCACGCAAGGCGCTCTCGACCCACTGATTGATGCGGATGCAGTCGGCTTCTTCGGTTTCGCCTGGGAAGTCTTCCAGCGGCGGATGAATCACCAAGCGATAACCGCTACCGTCAGCCAGACGCTCCTGCGTGAACGGCACGACCAGCGCCTTGCCCAGACGGGCGAATTTCGTCGTCGCCGTCACGGTCGCTGCCTGAATGCCGAACAACGGCACGAAGATGCTTTGTTTGGCGCCGTAGTCCTGATCCGGTGCGTACCAGATCGCGCGACCGGAGCGCAGCAACTTGAGCATGCCGCGCACGTCGTCACGCTCCACTGCCAGCGAATCGAGGTTGTGCCGCTCGCGGCCCTGACGCTGAACATAGTCAAACAACGGATTCTTGTGTTCGCGGTACATGCCGTCGATGGTGTGCTGCTGGCCGAGCAGCGCCGCGCCGATTTCCAGCGTGGTGAAATGCGCGGCCATCAGAATCACGCCTTTGCCTTCGCGCTGGGCCTTTTGCAAATGCTCCAGGCCTTCAACGTGGGCCAGCTTGGCCAGACGTTCACGCGACCACCACCAGCTCATGGCCATTTCAAAAAAAGCGATGCCGGTGGAGGCAAAATTTTCCTTGAGCAGGCGTTTGCGCTCGGCGGCGGATTTTTCCGGGAAGCACAGCTCAAGATTGCGCTTGGCAATGCGCCGCCGGTCGCCGGCCACGCGATACATCAAGGCGCCCAAAACTCGACCGATGGTCAGCAAGGCCGGATACGGCAACTGCACGATCAGCCACAAAAGCCCCAGACCGCACCAGAGCGGCCAGAAGCGTGGCGATAAAAATGCTTTTCGAAAACGCGGGCGATCCATTAAAGCTTCCGTAAATACAGTGGCCGCGCATTCTACATCGTTCGACCCGGCTTGCGGCCTGCGGGCGTTCTCGTTATAAGTCTCGGCACTTTTAGTGACAAGCCGTTGTATGCCGACATGAGCCAAACCGAACCGTTAGACCAAGATCCCGTATTCCAGCTCAAGGGCAGCATGCTGGCCATTACTGTGCTGGAACTGGCCCGTAACGACCTCGAAAGCCTCGATCGGCAATTGGCCGCCAAAGTTGCCCAGGCGCCGAACTTCTTCAGCAACGCGCCGCTGGTTCTGGCGCTGGACAAACTGCCGCCGAGCGAAGGCGCCGTCGATCTGCCGGGCCTGATGCGCGTCTGCCGCCAACATGGCCTGCGCACCCTGGCAATTCGCGCCAGCCGCATCGAAGACATCGCCGCCGCCATCGCCATCGACATTCCGGTATTGCCGCCGTCGGGCGCCCGTGAACGACCGCTGGAAACAGCGGAAGCCGAAGTCAAAAAGAAGCCGGAAAAACCGCCTGAGCCAACGGTCAAACCGACCCGCGTCATCACCACGCCAGTACGTGGTGGCCAACAGATATATGCCCAGGGTGGCGATTTGGTCGTGGTGTCCTCGGTCAGCCCGGGGGCGGAACTTCTCGCCGATGGCAACATCCATGTATACGGCCCGATGCGTGGTCGGGCGCTGGCCGGCGTGAAGGGTGACACCAAGGCACGGATTTTCTGTCAGCAATTGAGCGCTGAACTGATCTCCATCGCCGGTCATTACAAGGTTTCCGAAGATTTGCGCCGCGACCCGATGTGGGGCTCGGGCGTACAGGTCAGCCTGTCGGGCGACGTGTTGAACATCATTCGGCTTTAACGGATACTGCCGCATTTTCCAAGCATCTCTAAAACGTAGCGAAAACGGCTCAAACGAAGTAGGAAAAAGGCTCAACGCCGAATTCCAGCCAAGGCTGTCCGACTGCAGTAGTTTTCAAGAGATGTTTTTCAGGGGCTAAAAAGTCCTTCTTCCTTAGGGGTGAAACACCTTGGCCAAGATTCTCGTGGTTACATCCGGCAAGGGTGGTGTGGGTAAGACCACCACCAGCGCCGCTATCGGTACCGGCCTCGCTCTGCGCGGCCACAAAACAGTGATCGTCGACTTCGACGTGGGCTTGCGTAACCTTGACCTGATCATGGGTTGCGAGCGCCGCGTGGTGTATGACTTCGTCAACGTGGTCAACGGCGAAGCCAACCTGCAACAAGCGCTGATCAAAGACAAGCGCCTGGAAAACCTCTACGTACTGGCCGCCAGTCAGACCCGCGACAAAGACGCGCTGACTGTCGAAGGCGTGGAAAAAGTCCTGATGGAGCTCAAGGAGCAATTCGAGTTCGTCGTCTGCGACTCCCCGGCCGGCATCGAAAAAGGTGCACACCTGGCCATGTACTTCGCTGATGAAGCGATCGTCGTGACCAACCCGGAAGTGTCCTCGGTACGAGATTCGGACCGCATGCTCGGCCTGCTGGCGAGCAAATCGCGTCGCGCCGAACGTGGCGAAGACCCGATCAAGGAACACCTGCTGATCACTCGCTACCATCCAGAGCGTGTTGAAAAGGGCGAGATGCTGGGCGTTGAAGACGTCAAGGAAATCCTCTCGGTAACCCTGCTCGGCGTGATCCCGGAATCCCAGGCGGTGCTTAAAGCATCCAACCAGGGCGTCCCGGTGATTCTCGACGACCAGAGCGATGCCGGTCAGGCTTACAGCGATACCGTCGACCGCCTGTTGGGCAAAGAAAAAGCCCACCGTTTCCTCGATGTCGAGAAGAAGGGATTCTTCGAGCGCCTGTTTGGAGGTAGGTAATGAACCTTTTTGACTTCTTTCGTGCCAACAAAAAGCCAAGTACCGCCTCGGTAGCGAAAGAGCGTCTACAGATCATCGTGGCGCATGAGCGCGGCCAGCGCAGCACGCCGGATTACTTGCCAGCCTTGCAGAAGGAACTGGTCGACGTGATCCGCAAGTACGTCAACATCGGCAACGACGACGTACATGTTGCACTGGAAAGCCAGGGCAGTTGCTCGATTCTGGAACTCAACATCACCCTGCCTGATCGCTGAGTCGATTTGGCAGTCGCTACGGCGGCTCGGACTATTGGTGCTTGTGTAGGAGCTGCCGAAGGCTGCGATCTTTTGATCTTCAAAGTCAAAAGATCGCAGCCTTCGGCAGCTCCTACAGGGTTATCAGCAGTTCCGAGCCGCCGTTGGCATTTGTTACGAGGCTGTTTTAATGCCGCTGTCCAACATCCACATCATTCATCAGGACGCCGCCGTACTGGTGGTGAACAAACCGACATTGCTGCTCTCGGTGCCGGGTCGCGCCGACGACAACAAGGATTGCCTGATTACCCGCCTGCAGGAAAACGGCTACCCGGAAGCGCGCATCGTCCATCGCCTGGACTGGGAAACCTCCGGCATCATTCTGCTCGCCCGTGACGCCGACACGCACCGCGAACTGTCGCGCCAGTTTCACGACCGCGAAACCGAAAAGGCCTACACCGCTTTGGCCTGGGGTCAGCCGGAACTCGACAGTGGCAGCATCGACCTGCCCCTGCGTTACGACCCACCGACCAAGCCGCGTCATGTGGTCGACCACGAATTCGGCAAACACGCGCTGACCTTCTGGCGGGTGCTGGAGCGTTGCGGTGACTGGTGTCGCGTTGAGTTGACGCCGATCACCGGCCGTTCGCACCAGTTGCGCGTGCACATGCTGTCGATCGGGCATCCGCTGCTCGGCGACGGGCTCTACGCCCACGAGCAGGCTCTGGCCGCCTGGCCACGTCTGTGCCTGCACGCGAGCATGCTCAGCTTCACCCATCCGCAAACCGGCGAACGCCTGCGCTTCGAGTGCCCTGCACCGTTCTGACCACATCACCGTCCCCTGTAGGAGTGAGCCTGCTCGCGATAGCGCTCTGTCAGTCAATCAATAATGATCTGACACACCGCTATCGCGAGCAGGCTCACTCCTACAAGGGCTCCGGTTCGGATTCAATTGTCCGGCCGATGCGTTAAACTCCCGCCCACTGCTGTCTGGAGTTTCTTATGCGCGAAGAGTTGAACCAAGGCCTGATCGACTTTCTCAAGGCCTCCCCTACCCCGTTCCACGCCACTGCCAGTCTGGTACAGCGTCTGGAGGCTGCCGGTTTCGTGCGCCTCGACGAGCGCGAGCCATGGGCCACCGAGCCGAACGGCCGCTATTACGTCACCCGTAACGACTCCTCGATCGTCGCGATCAAAATGGGCCGCACTTCGCCACTGCACGGCGGCATCCGCCTGGTCGGCGCGCACACTGACAGCCCGTGCCTGCGGGTCAAGCCGCAACCGGAACTGCAGCGTCAGGGCTTCTGGCAACTGGGCGTTGAAGTCTATGGCGGCGCGCTGCTGGCACCGTGGTTCGACCGCGATCTGTCGCTGGCCGGCCGCGTCACCTTCCGCCGCGACGGCAAGGTCGAGAGCCAGTTGATCGACTTCAAAGCGCCGATCGCGATCATTCCGAATCTGGCCATTCACCTCAACCGTGAAGCCAATCAGGGCTGGGCGATCAACGCGCAGACCGAACTGCCGCCGATCCTCGCGCAATTTGCCGGTGACGAGCGCGTCGATTTCCGCGCAGTGCTCACCGATCAACTGGCCCGCGAACACGGCTTGAACGCCGACGTCGTGCTCGATTACGAGCTGAGCTTCTACGACACGCAAAGCGCTGCAGTCATCGGCCTCAATGGCGACTTCATCGCCGGCGCGCGTCTCGACAACCTGCTGTCGTGCTACGCCGGCCTGCAAGCGTTGCTCACCGCCGAAACCGACGAAACCTGCGTGCTGGTGTGCAACGACCACGAAGAAGTCGGCTCCTGCTCCGCCTGCGGTGCCGATGGCCCGATGCTCGAACAGACCCTGCGCCGTCTGCTGCCGGAAGGTGACGAATTCGTCCGCACCATTCAGAAATCCCTGCTGGTCTCGGCCGACAACGCCCACGGCGTGCACCCCAACTACGCAGAAAAACATGACGCCAACCACGGCCCGAAACTCAACGCCGGCCCGGTGATCAAGGTCAACAGCAACCAGCGCTACGCCACCAACAGCGAAACCGCCGGTTTCTTCCGCCATCTGTGCATGGCCGAAGAAGTCCCGGTGCAAAGTTTCGTGGTGCGCAGCGACATGGGCTGTGGCTCGACCATCGGCCCGATCACCGCCAGCCACCTCGGTGTGCGTACTGTCGATATCGGCCTGCCGACCTTCGCCATGCACTCGATCCGCGAACTGTGCGGCAGCCACGACCTGGCACATCTGGTCAAAGTGCTGAGTGCGTTCTACGCCTGCCGCGAGTTGCCATAAAAACTTCGGCAAAAATGCGATTCAATGTAGGAGCTGCCGAAGGCTGCGATCTTTTGATCTTAAAACAAAATCAAAAGATCGCAGCCTTCGGTTGCTCCTACTCAGATCAATACCGGCCGGCAGAAACCGACCTAGACTTACATCATTCATTTCGACAAGGCAGTCTCCATGATCTCGATGTCTTCGTTCCACGCCATGCTCATTCCGATTCTGAGCGGAATGATCCTGCTGGCCATCGGCTTCAACTTCCGTGACAAGAACGCCGGCGTATTCGCCATGTGGATCGGCATGCTCACGATCCTCGCCACCGTGGTCTACAAGATCCTCGCCAAACTCAACGAATAAATCCGCGCCCGGCTCGCATTGCTTTAGTGGGCCTCGTACACTCCAGCGAATCCGCCCCTTGCGAGGTTGACCGCCTAGTGTTCGCTCGTCTTTTTGCTTTGCCCAGTTTGTTCCTCGTCTGCCTGATGACGCTGCTGCCGCTGGCCCCCGCCCACGCGGTCGGTTTGCCCGGTCTGCTCAACACCAACAAAGCGCAGCCCGAAGCGCAGGAGCCGCTCGGCCAGTCCCTCGACGAAGTCATCAAGTCGCTGGAAAACGACAAGCAACGCGCACAGTTGCTGACCGATCTGAAGAAGCTGCGCGACGCCACCAAAAAAGCCCAGGCCAGCCCTGAAGAAGGCGTGCTCGGCTTGATCGGCGGCACTCTGTCCAACTTCGAAAAACAATTTACCGGCGCTGACAGCCCGCTCAACCGCTGGGGCAACGAGTTCGATCTGGCCAAGGACGAACTGAGCGCGATGATGCTGCCGGCCAACGAGTGGCTGCCGATCATCTTCGGCTTCGCCATGATCCTCGCAGTGTGGAGCCTGCTCGCTGCCGCGCTGATCTGGCTCGGCCATCGGGTGCGCATGCGTTTCGGCCTCACCGAAGAACTGCCGCAACATCCCAAAGCCCTCGACATGCTGCGCTTCGCTTTGCGCAAGCTCGGGCCGTGGCTGATCGCCTTGGTGATGACCGTCTACATGAGCTACGCGCTGCCATCGTCTCTGGGTAAAAGCCTGGCGATGGTGCTGGCTTATGCGCTGGTGGTCGGTACCTGTTTCTCGGCGATCTGCGTGATCGCGTTCTCCCTGCTCGACGGCCCGCACCGTCATCGTGCGCTGTACATTCTGCGTCATCAGGCGTTCCGGCCGCTGTGGCTGATCGGTAGCTTCGCCGCGTTCGGTGAGGCGCTGAACGATCCACGCCTGATCGAAAGCCTCGGCGTGCATCTGGCCCACACCGCCGCGACCATCGCCAATGTCCTCGCGGCGCTGTCGACCGGTCTGTTTATCCTGCGTTTCCGCCGACCGATCGCGCACCTGATCCGCAACCAGCCGCTGTCACGACGCCTGACCCGCCGCGCGCTCAGCGACACCATCGAAATCCTCGGCACCTTCTGGTACGTGCCAGCGCTGGTACTGGTCGGCATCTCGCTGTTCGCCACCTTCGTCTCCGCCGGCGACACCAGCACCGCCTTGCGCCAGTCGCTGATTTGCACCGTGCTGCTGGTGATGTGCATGGTGATCAACGGCCTCGTGCGCCGCCACTCACTGAAACCGCAACGCGGGCCGAAACGCCACGCGCTGTACTCCGAACGCCTGAAAAACTTCTTCTACACCCTCGCGCACCTGGTGGTCTGGCTGGTCTTTATCGAACTCGGCCTGCGCGTCTGGGGCCAGTCGCTGATCGGTTTCGCCGAGGGCGAAGGGCATGATGTCAGCGTCAAACTGTTCAGCCTGATCGGCACACTGATTTTCTCCTGGCTGATCTGGATCCTCGCCGACACCGCCGTGCACCACGCCCTCACCCGCTCGCGCAAAGGCCTGGCGAATGCCCGTGCGCAAACGATGATGCCGCTGATTCGCAACGTGCTGTTCGTGGCGATCTTTATCATTGCGCTGATCGTCGCGCTGGCGAACATGGGCATGAACGTCACGCCACTGCTGGCCGGTGCCGGCGTGATCGGTCTGGCCATCGGTTTCGGTGCACAGTCACTGGTAGCGGACTTGATCACCGGCCTGTTCATCATCATCGAAGACTCACTGGCCATCGACGATTACGTCGACGTCGGCGGCCACCTCGGCACCGTCGAAGGCCTGACCATCCGCACCGTGCGCCTGCGCGACATCGACGGCATCGTCCACACCATCCCGTTCAGCGAAATCAAAAGCATCAAGAACTACTCGCGGGAATTCGGCTACGCGATCTTCCGTGTGGCGGTGCCGTACAACATGGAAATCGACGACGCGATCAAACTGATGCGTGAAGTCGGGCAGAAGATGCGTACCGATCCGCTACAGCGGCGCAATATCTGGTCGCCGCTGGAGATTCAGGGTGTAGAGAGTTTCGAATCCGGCAGCGCGATTCTGCGCGCACGGTTCAAGACCGCACCGATCAAACAGTGGGAAGTTTCTCGAGCCTTCAACCTGTCGCTCAAACGCCATCTCGACGAAGCCGGACTCGATCTGGCAACGCCACGCATGAGCGTGCAAGTGATCACTGCCGGTGGCGGTCAGCCGAAGGAATAGCACTCAGGCGCGCGCTTGCAGTCACAGGCAGGGAAGCCCGACAACAATAATCAAGGAGAACCCGATGCAACTGACGCGCATTGCCCAAGCAGTTCTACTCACCCTGATCGCCAGCCACGCCGGTGCCGCCACGCTGGAAAGCACCCGCACGCAAATCGCCGAACAAGCGCAAAAGCTCGAACCGGAGCTGCTGGAAACCCGCCGCGACATCCACGCTCATCCAGAACTCGGCAACACTGAAAAACGCACCGCCGAACTGGTCGCCAAACAACTCAAGGCCATGGGTCTGGAAGTCAAAACCGGCGTCGCCCGCACCGGTGTAGTGGCCGTGCTCAAAGGCGCCCTGCCCGGCCCGACCGTGGCCCTGCGCGCCGACATGGATGCGCTGCCGGTCAAGGAAGTCGCCGACCTGCCGTTCGCCTCAAAAGCCAAAGGCATCTATCTCGACAAAGAAGTCGACGTCATGCACGCCTGCGGCCACGATGCGCACACCGCGATCCTGCTGAGCACGGCGAAAATTCTCTCAGGTATGCGCGACACATTACCCGGCACCGTGGTGTTCTACTTCCAGCCCGCCGAAGAAGGCCCAAGCGACTTCATTCCCGACGGCAAAAACACCTGGGGCGCAAAAATGATGGTCGAGGAAGGTGTGATGAAATCACCGAAACCCGACGCCGTTTTCGGCCTGCACGTCTGGGCCGGCGTCCCCGCCGGCCAGATCGCCTACCGCCCAGGCGCGACCCTCGCCAGCTCCGACGACCTGCGTATCAAAATCCTCGGCAAACAGACCCACGCCGGCCGCCCCTGGGACGGCATCGACCCGATCACCGTCGGCGCACAAACCATCGTCGGCCTGCAAACCGTAGTCAGCCGCCGCACGGATATCTCCTCTTATCCGTCAGTGGTCAGCATCGGCACCATCAACGGCGGCACGCGCTACAACATCATTCCCGAATCCGTCGACATGACCGGCACGATCCGCTCCTACGACTACGGCATCCGCCAGAAACTGCATGCCGACGTCCGCCAGACCGTGGAAAAAATCGCCGAAAGCGGCGGTGCGAAAGCGGATGTCACCATCATCGAAAAATACGACCCGACCATCAACAACCCGGCGCTGACGGAAAAGATGCTGCCGACGCTGAAGTGGGCGGCCAAGGATGATGTGGTGAATGCACCGCTGGTGGGGGGCGCGGAAGACTTTTCGTTCTTTGCCAAGGAAGTGCCGGGGCTGTTTGTGTTTCTCGGCGTGACACCAAGAGACCAGGACATGAGCAAGGCAGCGCCGAATCATAATCCCGGGTTCTTTGTGGATGAGTCGGCGCTGGTGGTGGGCGTGAGGACATTGGCGTCGCTGGCGACGGATTATTTGTATGCCAATGCGGGGGCGGGTAAGTAGAGATGAGGTGACTGTGGGAGTGCCTTCGCGAGCAGGCTCGCTCCCACATTTGGACCGTGTGCAGTCTGCCAGAAATTGGTCGGCTCTCAGGCCGCCATCGCGAGCAGGCTCACTCCTACAAGGGATCGAGTACATCCGCAAGAAACAGGTCGGCTCTCAGGCCGCCATCGCGAGCAGGCTCACTCCTACAAGGGATCGAGTACATCCGCAAGAAACAGGTCGGCTCCCAGGCCGCCATCGCGAGCAGGCTCACTCCTACAAGGGATCGAGTACATCCGCAAGAAACAGGTCGGCTCTCAGGCCGCCATCGCTGGCAAGCCAGCTCCCACAGGGATTGAGTCCAACCGGCAAACCAATATCGCTTCTGCTTCTCACCACTCAACACAATGAGCGCAAGCTCGAGTACCGCTTTTGATCTTGATCCACGGGCGACGTCGGAAGGCTGAGTGGAGGGATTGATCCGGGGGTGGGAGCGCAGCGACCGTTTGGCGAAGCCAAACACAGCGAGAGGAGGTGCAGCGAAGCAAACCGTAGGCGCTGCGCCCGGATCGATCTCGGAGCGAAGGAACCCCGAGCCCCAGCGAGCGGGCCGCACGTAGGAGCAAGCCTTTTGGGTTACCTTTTCGGCGTTTGGAAAAGGTGACCCGCCGTAAGGGCGGAACCCTAAGTAGCCGTTACCGCAGCAACGGATATACCCCCAAAACGCTCAAACAACATCCACCCCGACATGAATCGCATCATGCCGCCAAAACTCCAGATCACAATCAATCAACCGCTCATGCTGATCATAATTAACCCGAGCAATCCGCAACCCCGGACTCCCGACAGAAACTCGCAGGGCCGCCGCCGCATCCACCGACAATGACGTCGGCACAATCTCAAAGCGCACCCGCCCATAGTGCAAATCGTAATGCCGCGCATACAACTCGGTCATCGACTGATTCAAATCAAACTCAAGAATCCCCGGAAAAAACTGCGGATTCAAATAGTGCTCCACATACAACACCAACCGCCCATCAATGCGCCGCGACCGGCAAATCTGAATCACGCTCGACAACGCCGGCAGTTGCAACCACGCACACACCGCCGCCGAAGCCGGCTGCAAACGCGCCGAAATCACCTCAGTCGACGGCACCCGCCCCTGCACACTGACCATCGCGTGAAAGTGACTTCTCTGCATCAGGTTGTAGGCCAGACGCGGCGGCGAGACGAACCAGCCACGGCGCTCCTCACGATAAATCTGCCCCTGCGCCTCCAGTTGCAACAACGCCTCTCGCACAGTAATCCGCGTCGTGCCGAACAACTCACTGAGCTTGCGCTCGGCCGGCAGCTTGCTGCCTGCCGCCAACAACCCGTGATCAAGCTGCTCCTGCAACACCTGGCCAATCGCTGTCACCGCTTTTGTTGCCTCATCGCGCATCAACGTTACCTATCTGGACTAGACCAGCACTGTTTCGGGGCAAAACCGCACGGCAATCGAGCCGTTTCCTGATATTGCAAGCCTAGGCAGTGCAGATGACCGAGAGATGACAAAACTACCGAACGGTCGTCCTCACGACTTGCAATACATCGGCCAAGTCCCTTGCTCTGCGGGCCTTTGAGCATGGTCTACGCTTATCTGGCAGCCGCCAATACCGGGCAAACAAGAGGCCTGAAACAAGGCCGCCGACATCAAAGTGTCATCCAACCCCCTTAAATTGGCTCAGGTATTGCTGACCTAGACCAACACACACCGCAATCGCAGCGTTGAACACGACCAAGGAGCTTCGGAATGAAACAGCTTTTCCTGGCAACACTGTTAGGCTCGACCATTGCAATGTGCACCTCCGCCATGGCGGCCGGCACCGATCTGAAAACCCTCGAAGCCGCTGCGAAAGCGGAAGGCGCCGTCAACAGCGTCGGCATGCCCGATGACTGGGCCAACTGGAAAGGCACCTGGGAAGACCTGGCCAAAACCTACGGCCTCAAGCACATCGACACCGACATGAGTTCGGCCCAGGAAATCGCCAAGTTCGCCGCCGAAAAAGACAACGCCACCGCTGACATCGGCGACGTCGGTGCGGCCTTCGGCCCGATCGCGGTCAAGCAAGGTGTGGTGCAACCGTACAAGCCAAGCACTTGGGATCAAGTCCCGGACTGGGCCAAGGACAAGGATGGCAACTGGGCGCTGGCCTACACCGGCACCATCGCCTTCATCGTCAACAAAAAGCTCCTGCACGGTTCCGAAGTTCCGACCAAATGGGCAGACCTCAAGGGCGGCAAATACAAGGTTTCCATCGGTGACGTGAGCACCGCCGCCCAAGCCGCCAACGGCGTTCTCGCGGCGGCACTGGCCAACGGTGGCGACGAGAAAAACATCAAACCCGCCCTGCTGCTGTTTGCAGACATCGCCAAGCAAGGTCGCCTGTCGATGGCCAACCCGACCATCGCCACCATGGAAAAAGGCGAAATCGAAGTCGGTGTGGTCTGGGACTTCAACGGCCTCAGCTACAAAGCCAAGATGGCCAACCCGGATGACTACGTGGTGCTGATCCCGTCCGACGGTTCGGTGATTTCCGGCTACACCACGATCATCAACAAGTACGCAAAAAACCCGAACGCCGCCAAGCTGACCCGCGAATACATCTTCAGCGACGCCGGCCAGACCAACCTCGCGCGCGGCAACGCCCGTCCGATCCGTGCCGAGCACCTGCAACTGCCGGAAGACGTCAAGGCCAAACTGCTGCCGAACGAGCAGTACAAAAAGGTCACCCCGATCAAAGACGCCGATGCGTGGGAGAAGACTTCCAAGGCCCTGCCACAGCAGTGGAACGAAGAAGTCATCGTAGAGATGAAGTAATCCTTCATCTGTAGGAGCTGCCGCAGGCTGCGATCTTTTGATCTTGCCCTTTAAAAGCAACATCAAAAGATCGCAGCCTGCGGCAGCTCCTACAGGGGTTGGTTCCAGTTTTGTTTTCGGAGTTTTTGCCCCTATGAAGCACAACGTCATCCTTGTCGTGCTCGACGGCCTCAACTACGAGGTCGCGCGTCACGCCATGGGGCATCTGCAGGCTTATGTTGGCGCAGGACGCGCCGCGCTCTATCAACTGGAGTGCGAACTGCCGGCCCTGTCCCGACCGCTTTATGAATGTATCCTCACCGGCGTGCCGCCGATCGACAGCGGCATCGTCCACAACAATGTCTCGCGCCTGTCCAACCAGCGCAGCATTTATCACTACGCCCGCGACGCCGGCCTGAAAACCGCAGCAGCGGCGTATCACTGGGTCAGCGAGTTGTACAACCGCTCACCGTTCGTAGCCGCGCGCGACCGCCATACCGATAATCTGTCGCTGCCGATCCAGCACGGGCATTTCTACTGGAGCGATCACTACCCGGATTCGCACCTGTTCGCCGACGCCGAAAACCTGCGCCTGCGCCACGATCCGAATTTCCTGCTGATCCACCCGATGAACATCGACGACGCCGGGCACAAACACGGTCTCGATTCTTCGCAATACCGCAACAGCGCGCGCTTCGCCGACATCATCCTTGCCGACTATCTGCAGAACTGGCTCGACGCTGGCTATCAAGTGCTGGTAACTGCCGACCACGGCATGAACAACGATCGCTCACACAACGGCCTGCTGCCGGAAGAACGCCAGGTGCCGCTGTTTGTCCTCGGTGAAGCCTTCAGCCTCAACGCCGATGCCGCACCGAAACAGACGGAAATCTGCGGCACCGTCTGCGAACTACTCGGCGTGCCCCACGACAAACCTGTGTGCCGGGAGTTGCTCAAGTGAACTCAATAATTCGCGGCAAATGGCTGGCGGCGCTGTGCGTGGTGCCCTTCGCGCTGTTCTTTATCGTCTTCGAAATCGCCCCGCTGACCTGGGTGATGATCAGCAGTCTGCAATCGGAAGAGTTCGGCTGGGGCTTGGCCAACTTCAGCAAGATCTTCAGTTCGAAGTTCTACTTGCAGGCGATCCAGTACAGCCTCGAAATCAGCTTCTGGTCGAGCTTGTTCGGCATCATCATCGCCGTACTCGGTGCGTATTCCCTGCGCCGGGTCGACTCGAAACTGCGCAATTTCGTGAATGCCTTCGCCAACATGACCAGCAATTTTTCCGGCGTACCCTTGGCGTTCGCGTTCATCATCCTGCTCGGTTTCAACGGCAGCATCACCATCATGTTGAAGCAGTCGGGGATCATTCAGGACTTCAACCTGTACTCGAAAACCGGGTTGATCATTCTCTACACCTACTTCCAGATTCCCCTCGGCGTGTTGTTGCTCTACCCGGCCTTCGACGCTTTGCGTGAAGACTGGCGCGAGTCCGCCGCACTGCTTGGCGCCAATGGCTGGCAGTTCTGGCGGCATATTGGTTTGCCTGTGCTGACGCCTGCATTGCTCGGGACGTTCGTGATTCTGCTGGCCAACGCCCTCGGCGCTTACGCCACGGTCTATGCGCTGACTACCGGCAACTTCAACGTCCTGCCAATCCGTATTGCAGCGATGGTCTCCGGCGATATTTCCCTCGACCCGAATCTGGCCAGCGCCCTGGCCGTGGTGCTGGTGGCGTTGATGACCATCGTCACCGTCGTGCATCAACTGCTGTTGAAGAGGAGCTACCATGTCTCGCGCTGAATCCGACCCGGCCGGCCTCTACCACCGCGTCGTGGTTTATCTGTTGTTCGCCATCCTCTTGCTGCCACTCGTGGGCACGCTGGTCTATTCGATCGCCAGCAGTTGGTCAGCGACCATCCTGCCCAGCGGTTTCACCTTCAAGTGGTACATCCAGTTGTGGAGCGATCCGCGTTTCCTGCACGCCTTCGGCCAGTCATTGCTGGTCTGCGTTGGCGCGCTGGTGCTTTCAGTCGTGCTGATCCTGCCGCTGCTGTTCGTCGTGCATTACCACTTTCCGAAACTCGATGCGCTGATGAACATCCTTATCCTGCTGCCCTTCGCGGTGCCGCCGGTGGTGTCGTCGGTGGGACTGTTGCAACTTTACGGTTCCGGGCCGATGGCCATGGTCGGTACACCGTGGATTCTGATCGGCTGCTACTTCACCGTGGCGCTGCCGTTCATGTACCGGGCGATCACCAACAACCTGCAAGCGATCAACCTGCGCGACCTGATGGACGCTGCGCAACTGCTTGGCGCCAGCACCTTTCAAGCGGCGTTTCTGGTGGTGCTGCCGAATCTGCGCAAAGGCCTGATGGTCGCGTTGCTGCTGTCATTCTCGTTCCTGTTCGGTGAGTTCGTCTTTGCCAACATTCTGGTCGGCACGCGCTACGAAACCCTGCAGGTTTATCTGAACAACATGCGCAACAGCAGCGGTCACTTCACCAGTGCGCTGGTCATCTCGTATTTCTTTTTCGTGCTGGTCCTGACCTGGATCGCCAACATCTTGAACAAGGACAAAAGCGAATGAGCTATGTCAGCGTCCAACACCTGCAGAAAAGCTACGCCGGCACGACCGTGTTCAGCGACATCGACTGCGAAATCAACAAGGGTGAATTCGTCACCCTGCTCGGCCCCTCCGGTTGCGGCAAATCCACACTGCTGCGTTGCATCGCCGGCCTGACACCGGTCGATGGCGGCAAGATCCTCCTTGATGGCGTCGATATCGTGCCGTTGAGTCCGCAGAAACGCGGGATCGGCATGGTGTTTCAGAGCTATGCGCTGTTCCCCAACATGACCGTGGAACAGAACGTTGCCTTCGGTTTGCGCATGCAGAAGGTCAATGCCGACGACAGCCATAAACGCGTTTCCGAGGTGTTGAAACTGGTTGAACTGAACGACTTCGCCAGCCGCTATCCGCATCAGTTGTCCGGTGGTCAATGCCAGCGGGTTGCCCTCGCCCGTTCGCTGGTCACGCGTCCGCGTCTGTTGCTGCTGGACGAGCCGCTGTCGGCGCTCGACGCACGGATTCGTAAACACCTGCGCGAACAGATCCGTCAGATTCAACGCGAACTCGGCCTGACGACGATTTTCGTCACCCACGATCAGGAAGAAGCGCTGACGATGTCTGATCGCATTTTCCTGATGAATCAGGGAAAAATCGTACAAAGCGGCGATGCCGAAACCCTGTACACCGCCCCCGTCGATGTGTTCGCCGCTGGCTTCATCGGCAACTACAACCTGCTCGATGCCGACGACGCATCAAAGCTGTTGCAGCGCCCGATCAACCACCGCATCGCGATTCGCCCGGAAGCCATCGAGCTGAGCCTGGAAGGCGAACTCGACGCGCAGATCCGCAGCCACAGTCTGCTCGGCAACGTCATCCGTTACCGCATCGAAGCGCGGGGCGTGGAACTGGTGGTGGATGTGCTCAACCGCTCGGCGGCCGATCTGCATCCCGACGGTCAGCGTCTGGCGCTTTCCATCGATCCGACGGCCCTGTGTGAGGTAGCCTGATGACTTTGCTGACGTTGAAGAGAGAACTGCACTGATGGCTCTGGCAATTTTTGATCTGGACGAAACCTTGATCCACGGCGACTGCGCCACCCTCTGGAGCGAGCAGATGGGGCGCCTGGGCTGGGTCGATCCTGAATCGTTCATGCGCAAGAACAACGAACTGATGGACGCCTACAGCCATGGCAAATTGCGCATGGAAGATTACATGGAATTCAGCCTGGAACCGCTCATCGGCCGCACACCGGAAGAAGTCGAGCATCTGGTTGGCCCGTGGGTGGAAGACTTCATTGAACCGATCATCTTCAGCGACGCGACCAAAACCATCGCCGCCCACCGCAAGGCCGGCGACCGCATTCTGGTGATTTCGGCGTCGGGGACGCACCTGGTCAGACCGATTGCCGATCGATTGGGCATTGATGAAATTCTGGGGATTGAACTGGAAGTCGCCCATGGCGTTTACAGTGGGCATACCGTTGGCACCCTGACCTACCGCGAAGGCAAGATCACCCGCTTGCTGGAATGGCTGGATGCTGAAGAAGAGAACCTGGAAGGTGCGAGTTTCTATTCCGACTCGCGTAATGATTTGCCGTTGTTGCTGAAGGTGGATTTCCCGCACGTGGTGAATCCGGACCCGGTGCTGCTGGAACATGCCGAAAAGGCCAACTGGCCAATCCATCTCTGGAAATGACAAAGATTTAATCTGCACAGGCAGGCTGATATTCCAAACCTGAGTTCGACCCGATGCATCAGGTCGATGTAGCCCGGTAGAACAACCCGGTCAGTCCCCTCTCCCTTTGGGAGAGGGTTAGGGTGAGGGGCTTTTTGCCTTGATCTCAGCTCAGACTTTCGTCAATCACCAATACCAGTTTGCCCGCCACCGTATTACTCGCCAACTCCGCAAACGCCGCCTCGGCATCCTTCACCGCAAACGCCTTGGCCAACTGCGGACTCAAGCGCCCCTCAGCAAACAACGGCCACACCTGCTGACCCAGATCACTCAACAGATCCGCCTTGAACTGATCGTCACGACTGCGCAACGTCGAGCCCAGCAGTTGCACACGCTTGGCCAACACCTGCGCCAGATCCAGCTTCGCCTCACGCCCGCCCATCAAACCGATCAACACCCAGCGTCCATCCAGCGCCATCAGCTTCAGGTTCAGCGCCGAATAATTACCGCCGACCGGGTCGAGAATCACGTTGAACGGCCCAAAATCGCGCAGGCTCTCCAGATCATCGGTGCGCACCACCCCGCCCTGTGCACCCAGCGCTTCACAGTAGGCCAAACGCTCAGCCGAACCGACGCTGACCCAACATGGATTGCCAAACGCCTTGCACAACTGAATCGCGGCTGAACCGATTCCACTTGCGCCGGCGTGCAAGAGAACTTTCTCACCCGGTTTGAGCGCCGCAAGTTGAAACACATTCAGCCAGACTGTTGCATAAACCTCGGGCAATGCGGCCGCCTCAATCAGCGAGACGCCTTCGGGAACCGGCAGCACGTGCCGCCCGTCGACGACCACCTCTTCGGCCATGCCACCCCCGGCCAGCAAGGCGCAAACCCGATCGCCGACCTGCCACGCACTGCCCGCGCCGACCTCGCTGATCACCCCGGAACACTCAAGACCGAGCACTTGGCTGGCCCCTGGCGGTGGCGGATAAAGCCCTGCTTTCTGTAATAAATCGGCGCGATTGAGGCCCGCTGCCGCCACTCGGATGCGGACTTGTCCTACATCACACGTAGGACTCGGCTCTTCAACCCATGCCACTTGACCGTCAACGCCTTGCAATGCCTTCACAGTGCCTCCATAGTGAGTCTGGACTGAGCCCGAAGCTGTAGCGCCGGGCTTTTTGCATTATGCGACCGGCTCTCGTAGAACCGGCGACTTCAAAGACGGCCTAATATGCGTTATCAATTGTCCCCGCGTCGAATCAGCATGAAGCATTTGCTCCCCAGCACCGCCCTCGCTCTTTTCATCGGTATCGGTTTGTTGCCGGTGTCGGGCAATACATTCGCAGCCAACAGCTGGGACAAATTGCAGCCTGATCGCGATGAAGTCATCGCCAGTCTGAACGTCGTCGAGTTGCTCAAGCGTCACCACTACAGCAAGCCGCCGCTTGACGATGCCCGCTCGGTGATCATCTACGACAGCTACATAAAGCTGCTGGATCCGTCGCGCAGCTACTTCATGGCCAGCGACATCGCCGAGTTCGACAAGTGGAAGACCCAGTTCGACGACTTCCTCAAAAGCGGCGACCTCAACGCCGGGTTCACCATCTACAAGCGCTACCTGGACCGCGTCAAGGCGCGTCTGGACTTCGCCCTTGCCGAGCTGAACAAAGGCGTCGACAAGATGGATTTCAACACCAAGGAGACCTTGCTGATCGATCGCAAGGACGCCCCTTGGCTGAAATCCACCGCAGAGCTGGATGACCTGTGGCGCAAACGCGTCAAGGACGAAGTCCTGCGCCAGAAGATCGCCGGCAAAGAGCCGAAGCAGATTCAGGAAACCCTGACCAAGCGCTACAAGAACCAGCTGGCGCGCCTGGACCAGACCCGTCCGGAAGACATCTTCCAGGCGTATATCAACACCTTCGCCATGTCGTACGATCCGCACACCAACTATCTGTCGCCGGATAACGCGGAAAACTTCGACATCAACATGAGCCTGTCCCTCGAGGGCATCGGTGCCGTGTTGCAGAGCGACAACGACCAGGTGAAAGTCGTGCGTCTGGTGCCGGCAGGCCCGGCCGACAAGACCAAACAGGTCGCCCCGGCTGACAAGATCATCGGCGTTGCCCAAGGCAACAAAGAAATGGTCGACGTGGTCGGCTGGCGTCTGGATGAAGTGGTCAAGCTGATCCGTGGTCCGAAAGGCACCGTGGTGCGTCTGGAGGTGATTCCGGCGAGCAATGCACCGAACGACCAGACCACCAAGATCGTGCCGATCACCCGTGAAGCGGTGAAGCTCGAAGACCAGGCGGTGAAGAAGTCCGTGCTCAACCTGAAACAGGACGGCAAGGACTACAAACTCGGCGTCATCGAGATTCCAGCCTTCTACCTCGACTTCAAGGCGTTCCGTGCCGGTGATCCGGACTACAAGAGCACCACTCGCGACGTCAAGAAGCTGCTCACCGAGCTGCAGAAAGACAAAGTCGACGGCGTGGTCATCGATCTGCGCAACAACGGCGGCGGTTCCCTGCAGGAAGCCACCGAGCTGACCAGCCTGTTCATCGACAAAGGCCCGACCGTACTCGTACGTAATGCCGATGGCCGTGTCGACGTACTCGAAGATGAAAACCCGGGCGCGTTCTACAAAGGCCCGATGGCACTCTTGGTCAACCGCTTGTCCGCCTCGGCTTCGGAGATCTTCGCCGGCGCCATGCAGGACTACCACCGCGCGCTGATCATCGGTGGCCAGACCTTCGGTAAGGGCACCGTGCAGACCATTCAGCCGTTGAACCATGGCGAACTGAAACTGACCCTGGCCAAGTTCTACCGGGTTTCCGGTCAGAGCACCCAGCATCAGGGCGTGTTGCCGGACATCGACTACCCGTCGTTGATCGACACCAAGGAAATCGGCGAGAGCGCACTGCCGGAAGCCATGCCGTGGGACACCATCCGCGCGGCAATCAAACCGGCGGCCGATCCGTTCAAGCCGTACCTGGCGCAGCTCAAGTCCGAACATGACACACGCACCGCCAAAGATGCCGAGTTCGTGTTCATCCGTGACAAGCTGGCCCTGGCGCAGAAACTGATGGAAGAAAAAACCGTCAGCCTTAACGAAGCCGAGCGTCGCGC
Organism: Pseudomonas sp. Irchel 3H7; assembly: GCF_900187605.1. Taxonomy (GTDB): domain Bacteria; phylum Pseudomonadota; class Gammaproteobacteria; order Pseudomonadales; family Pseudomonadaceae; genus Aquipseudomonas. The sequence continues at coordinate 3,459 of NZ_FYEA01000018.1, read as the reverse complement.
GCAACACACCGATATCGACGCCAAGCAACTGGCCATGGAAAACATCCGTCGCAAAGCCAAAGGCGAAGAGCCGCTCAAAGAGCTGAAGAAAGAAGACGACGACGCCCTCGCGGCCGCCGAGCCGGACAAGGTCAAACCAGAAGACGATGCCTACCTGAGCGAAACCGGGCGAGTACTGCTGGATTACCTGAAGCTGAGCAATCAGGTGGCCAAGAAGTAAGGTGATGGCAATTTAATGCTGACGATCCCCGGATCGTCATCAAACAGTCATCATTCTGTCGTGCAATAAAGGACTGGGAGCCACTCTCTTCATCGAGAGCGCTCCCAGTCCTTTTTTTATCGCCAGAGATAGCCATGACCACGACCGAACAGCTGAGTGCCTTGAGCTCGATCCTGACTCAAAGCGGATTACACAGCCTGTTCCAACCGATCATCTCTCTCTCCGAACGGCGCATTCTCGGCTACGAAGCCCTCACGCGCGGCCCGTCCAACAGCCCTCTTCACTCGCCCATCGCGCTGTTCGCCGTGGCCCGTCAGGCCGGGCGTTTGAGCGAACTCGAGATCGCCTGCCGCCAGAGCGCTTGCCGCCGCTTCAACGAGCAGCAACTGCCGGGCAAACTGTTTCTCAACGTCTCGCCGGAATCCTTGCTTGAAGCCGCCCATCAACCGGGGCGCACGTTGCAGTTGCTGCAGGATTTCGGCATTCCGCCCAGTCAGGTAGTGATCGAGCTGACTGAACAGACGCCCATCGACGATTTTCAGTTGCTGCAAACCGCCTTGCATCACTATCGGGCCATGGGTTTTTCCATTGCGCTGGATGATCTCGGTGCCGGCTATTCGAGCTTGCGGTTATGGTCGGAACTGCGCCCGGATTATGTGAAGATCGATCGGCACTTCATCGATGGCATTCATCAAGATGCGTTGAAGCGCGAGTTCGTCGGCTCGATCCTGCAAATCGCCAAAGCCTCACGCGCACAAGTCATCGCCGAAGGCATCGAGTTGCCGGAAGAACTCGCGGTGCTGACGGAAATGGGCGTCGATCTGGTGCAGGGCTACCTGCTTGGCCGCCCCCAAGAACACCCACCGCGCGATGCCCGCGCCTTGATGCCCAAGCACGACAGCAGCAGCGTTGCGCTGAACGACGAAGGCAGTGACCTCAGCGCCCTGCTCAACGACCAACCGGCCGTGCATCGCGACACCCCCACCGCCACCGTGCTGGAAGCCTTCCGCCGCCAGGCCAACCTCAACTCACTGGCGGTACTCGACGAACAAGGCCAACCCTGCGGCATCGTCCACCGCCACTCGTTATCGGATGCCCTGCTCAAACCGTTCGCCACCGACCTGTTCGCACGCAAACCGATCAGCCGCTTGATGAACGACGACTTCCTCGCGGTGGAAATGAGCCAGTCGCTGCAACAGGTCAGCCGCCTGATCACCAGCCGCGCGCGGCAACGCATCGAAGAAGACTTCATCATCACCCTCAACGGTGGCTACCTGGGTCTTGGCCGGGTGATCGACGTGCTCAAACTGATTACCGAGCTGAAAATTCAACAGGCTCGTTATGCCAACCCGCTGACCTTGCTACCGGGTAATGTGCCGATTCAGCAATGCCTGACGCGGTTGCTGCAGCAAGGGCGCGAGTCGGTCATCTGCTATGTCGACATCGACAGTTTCAAACCCTTCAACGATATCTATGGCTACGGGCGTGGTGATGAAGTTTTGCTGTGCCTGGCGCAATGCCTCAACGAGCGGGTAGATCCGTCCCGCGACTTTGTCGGCCATATTGGCGGCGACGACTTTCTGCTTGTCCTCGGCCCTGAAGAGTGGCGCAAACGCATCAATCAACTGCTTGATGACTTTCAGAGCCAATGCCGACGTTTCTACCGTACGGAACATCTTGAAGCTGGATGCTTTATCGCACCGAATCGCCAGGGAGTGCGGCAGGAGTTTCCGCTGTTGTCGCTTTCAATCGGTGTCGTGCATCTACAGCCCGAAGCCTGCGCACACCTCGATGCCAGCCAACTCGCGGAAATGGCATCGCAGGCGAAACATCATGCGAAGAATGTTCCGGGGTATAGCGTGCATGTGATTGACAGTCTCGCCGCTACCGATGTTCATGCACCGCAGCTAATTGGACAACGCTGACTCGCCCCCCCTGTGGAAGCGGGCATGCCCTCGCAGAACTCAGTTCAATCAGTTTAATTTTTTGGTATTTATCCCATCCTTGAGTCGTCAACGTGATAGCTCAACAAACAACTTAACAACACCTGCATAAACTGACGCTGATCCTTTACATCATCATCAAAATAGGTAGTGATCTTTTTGAATACAGCATCAAAACTATCACCAACTCCCAGATAGTGCTCTAACGTTTCGATACACCACTCGCGCTCTTGAGCGCTGTAAGAAAGAAACTCAGGTTTCATGAGAATATCAAACAGTTCAGCAAGCTCTTTCTCGTCGTTCACATTCTTCGAAACGATGATCTTTTCACGAGCATCATCATGACTGTTTTCTATATCAAATAGAAAAAGTAACCCGCGCAAAACAAAATATTCAGGCTTACGTTTCATTCCATAAACTCCGTATAGGAAGTTATAGGCTTAGCAGAACCATTTAGGATAACTATCGCATGTGTCTGCTGCCCATAATTAACTCCTCCTCGTTCATATCCCTCACCAACAATCTTGCCCATATTCATCGGTTCTCTTGAAGCTATTATCCCATTCCGCCTGAAAATCAGTTGAGCACGATGTATGGCGTTCAACTGGTCTCGATGACTAAGAAAATGGGTGGCCGCACTGGGTATTTTTGGTTCTCCAGCTTTTTTCCCGTTGGTATAAACCTCAATAATGCCGGTTGTAGGATTTGTTCCTGTGATTGAACGTTCCCGCTGAGAAGCCAGCGTGGTCTGCTTGCCGTGCTTCTCTAAAAAATGTGCGCCCGGTGTGGACTTCTCCATTTCATCCAAACGCCTATAAGCATTTTCCTCGGCTAGTTCATCAATCCTCGCCCTCCGCTCCTGCGCCGTCATCTTTGGCAGCGCTGGCTCACCCTCTTCTACCTTAGCGCCACCAATCCCACCCGGCGCCTCACACCCAGGCTTATTCGGCGGCGGACAGTTAGAGCTCAACCCCAACGGATCCACCCACCCCGTCGGGTTCGGCACGTACTGGTACTGATTCAACCCACCGGCCAACTTGATCGGATCCGGCGTCAGATACCGCCCCAGCCTCGGGTCGTAATACCGATGGCGGTTGTAATGCAGCCCACTTTCCGCATCGAAGTACTGCCCCTGAAAGCGCAGCGGCTGGTTCAGGTAATCCTCGCCGGCCAAGGTCAGTGCGGCGATTTTGCCGTAGGCGTCGTATTGCGCGGACCAGACGATGTCGCCGCTGTAGTCGGTGAGTTCCTGCGGGGTGCCGAGGTGGTCGAGTTGGTAGTAGAAGGGGCAGGCTT
>NZ_FYEA01000011.1 GCF_900187605.1 Pseudomonas sp. Irchel 3H7 | reverse complement strand
ACGCAGCGATGTCGGCTAGCCGTACGAAAGCCTGGAAAGGGTTTTACGAAGCCCAAAGAGCACGGGGTTTCAGCACCACGCAGGCGTTGGTGATGCTGGCTCGCAAACTTGCTCGGGTGGTATTCGCCTTGCTGAAAAGGCAAAGCGAATATCAGACAAAAGTCAGTTGAGGGCTTCCCCTCAACCATAGAATCTCCCACAGGGGATTTTCGTGGCTGCTGAATGTAAAAAGCCCCCGCAACTGCGAAGTTGCGGGGGCTTTTTGTGGGCGTGGCTCAGATCACTCTTCGGCGACCGAGTCCTTGCTCTGACGCTTCTCGATCAAATCCACCAAACGCTTGGCCAGCGCCGGATAGTTCTCGTCGAAGTGGTGGCCGCCTGGCAGTTTCACCGCTTCACCCACTGCAGTCTTGTCCGTGCAACCGCTTTCATCCGTCTCTTCTTCACCATAGATGCACACGACCTTGGCCGGTGGCAGCTTGGCCATTTCCGGGCCGGTGGCGGCTTCTTTACCGGCGTTACCCAGCCAGCCTTCGACTTCGATTTCGAAGCTACCGGTGCGGGCGAAGGCCAACAGGATGATTGCGTCGACGCGCTGCTGCTCGGTGTCAGGCAGGCGATTGTAGATCGCTGGCAGGACGTCAGCGCCGAACGAGTAACCGGTGAGGATGAAGCGTTTGGTGCCCCATTTCTGCCGGTAGTGCTGCATCAGTTCGGTCAGGTCGAGCGCGCTTTGCTCCGGGCTCTTGTGCTGCCAGTAGTAGCGCAGGGTGTCGATGCCGACCACCGGGTAGCCGATCTTGGCCATTTCACCGGCGACGTCGCGGTCGAGGTCGCGCCAGCCGCCGTCACCGGAGAGGAACAGGGTCACGGTGTCTTTCGCTTGGCCGGCCGGCACTTCAACCACCGGGATCGCCAGACCGCCGTTGGCCTTGTCGCCGCCGACGAGGATCTTGCGCAGTTCGTTGTTCAGCACTTGCGGCAGGTTGATGTCGTAGTCGCTGATGCTGGTTTCGGCGTTCGGCTGATCGCGTACAAAACCCGCGCTGGCATCATCCGGGTTGTCGTTCCATGCCACCAGCCAGTGACCATGCGCGGCGGATTTCGGCAACAGGTGAGTGCAGCCAGGTTTTTCCAGCGCCAGGTCCACGGAAATCGCTTGGGCCTTGTCGTCCTTTTGCTCGGACAACCAACGCCAGGCCAATACCGCGCCGGGGCCGATACCGCTGACCAGCGTAGCCGGGCCGTTCAGTTCGCGCAGACCGGTTTGCAGGGCGCGGCTTTGCAGCAGGCAGTCCTTGGGCAGAATCACCTGAACGATTTGCGCCGAGGCGCTGCGGCTCAGGGTGGTCAGTTGTTTTTCAGAGAGTTTCTGGTCGTCGTTGACCGCGACCAGCACCTGCGCCTTGGGTTTGGTGCCGGGGATGACGCGGGTCAAAACGGTGCCGTCTGCCGCCGTAACAGGTTCGAGCGTCGGTTCTGGTGCCGGACGTTTGAGGTACCAGAAACCGCCGCCGGCAATCACGGCCAGCACGATCAGTGCGGCCAGGATGTACTTCAGGGAGCGTTGAATCATCAGCGTTTCACCAATCCAGTCAAGCCGCCCGCGATCAGGGCAGCAGTATCGGCCAGCGCCACCAGCGGATCGAGTCCGGCGGGCACGGCCATATAACGGGGTTCCCAGTCAGGCTGGAACTTGTCTTTGAAGCGGCGCAAGCCTTGGAAGTTGTACAGCTGCTCACCACGGCGGAAAACCATCGAGCCCAGACGCTGGGTCAGCGGTGCACCACGCCGGGGTTGCAACCCCGACAACGGCACCATGCCCAGGCTGAAGCGCGCGTATCCGTGACTCTTATAGTGTTGAATCAGGCCGACCATCATGAATTCCATGGTCAGCTTGGGGGCGTCCGGGTGCGCGCGCATCAGGTCGAGACTGGCCAGATCATGGCTGTAAGTCTCGAGCAGGTTGGCGAACGCCACCGGGCGGCCTTCGAAACGAATCACTGCGATGCGGAAATGCTTCAGGTAATCGTCGCTGAAACGGCCGAGGGAGAAACCTTTCTCACGCACGTTCTTGCCGGTCAGCCACGCATCGGAAATCACTTTCAGCTCATCCATCGGCGCCTGACCCGGCTCATGGATTTCCAGCGACAGACCATCTCGGGTGCCACGGTTCCAGGTGTAACGCAGGTCCTTCATCTCTTTGCCCTTGGCTTCCAGGTCAAAGCGATGCAGATCGACCCGGGCTTCTTCGCCCAGTTTGATCGCGGTCAGGCCGATGTCCATGTAGTACGGCAGGTTCTCCGCGCGCACCTGGTAGAACACCGGGCGGGCGTGGTGAATGTCGCAGAGGTCGCGGAACTGCCAGATCATCTCGGCGCGTTGCTGGCCAGGGCCGATCGGGTCGTACAGCGCCACCAGACTGCGGCCACGGCGCGCGTACATCAGGAACGCTTCGTCGTTCTGGTGAAACAGCAGTGCCTTGTCACCGGTTAGCGCCAGGCCACCGTCGGGTTGCGACGACGCCATCAGGATTTTCGCCGCACGATCAAGTTCGTCAGGCGTCGGCAGGTGAATGACCGGACGTGCGGTGCGCAGCAGCCAGGTCAGCGCGATTACCAGCAACAGCACCGCAGCGCCGAGCAGCGAACGCAGGCCGCGTGGCGCGTCAGCGTCGAGGGTGAACTGCCACCACAGTTGATGGCTGTACGGTACGTCTTGATAGGCGAACAGCAGCAACCACGTCGAGGCACCGAGGACGCACAGGCTGGCCACCAGATACAGCGGCGAGAAGGGCAGTTCGGTCAGGCGGCTCGGGCGATAGAACGAGCGACGGAACACACCGAGCAGCGCAGCCGTCAGGGTCATCAGCGTTGCTTCTTCCCAGTCGAAGCCTTTGAGCAGCGAGAGCAGCGCGCCAACCAGCAACAGAATGGTGGTGAGCATCCACGCCGCCGACAGGCGACGACGCAGGCCCTGAGCGAGCATCAGGCAGAGCACGCCGATCAGGCTGGCGCCGAAGTGCGACGCGTCGACCAGCCTGTGCGGGATCAGAAAACCGATGTGTTCCAGACGTGTGTCGATCTCGGGCGTGGCGCCGGAAAACAGCAGCACCACACCGGACAAGAACACCAGCACCGCCAGAATCGGTGCCGCCAGACCAGACGCCGCGCGCATGGTCTGAGTCTGAAACAGGCGCTGACCTTCGTTGATCAGCAGGAATACACAGGCGACCAGCAGCGGCAGCACCACATAGATCAGGCGGTACAGCAGCAACGCCGCGGCCAGTGGTGCGGCACCAAGAGTATCGGCGAAAGCGGCCAGCAGGATCGCTTCGAACACACCGACGCCGCCGGGGACGTGGCTGAGTACGCCGGCAGCCAATGCCAGCAGGTACACCAGCAGGAACGCACCAAACGGTGGCGCTTCCGGCAGCAACAGATAAAGGACAGTGGCGGCAGCCGCAACGTCGAGGGCGGTAATGATCAGTTGCAGGAACGTCAGGCGCCGACCCGGCAAGCGCAGCGTGCGGCGGCCAACCCTGACCAGCAGGTTGTCGCGCAACGGTTGTTCCGGCAGGCGCCGACGGTAGATGCCGATAGCCAGTACTGCGCCAAGCAACAGCACGACAGCGGCCACTGTGCCGAGCAGGCCTTCGGACAACCCCAGTGCCTGAGAGGCAGCAGGCAGGTCACTCAGCGTTGCCAATGCAGCCAGCGGCGGCAAGGCGCAACCCAGCGACAGACTGGCGAACAAGGTCATGTGCGCGACTTCCGACGCCCCCAGACCCAGTCGAGCATATAAACGGTAGCGAACCGAGCCGCCGGACAGCAGCGACAGACCGATTGCATTGCCAATCGCAAACGCGGTGAATCCGCCCAGCGCCAATGTGCGCGGTGGCAAGGTCACGCCGGCATAGCGACTGGCCGACCATTCGTAGCCGAGCAGAATAATGAAACCGACCACGGTCGCAGCGAAGGCGCCGATCAGCGCGGGTTTCGGTACGTCGAGAATCGAGTCGTGCAGCGCATCGAGATCGAGTTCGGCGAGCAGATGACGACAGGCAATCAGCGCAATGGCAAACAGCAGCAAAGTCACCGCCAGACCAATCGGTTGTCGGTATTTGCTCAACCGATCCAGCAAGCGCAGACGCTCGGGTTTGATCGGGTGTTCCGCTGTGACGGTGTCTTGTGGATCAGACGAGTTGGCGCGCATCAATCACCTCTTGGATTGTGCGCGACAGGATGGAGGTATCCAGCCAAGTTACCAATCCCTGTAGAAAAAAATAATCACAAAATACTACGCCTCTCACCGGGTATCGGCGAGGGCAGTTCCTGGATTGCAGAGGCCTGGCCTGCGACTCAAGCATAGTCGCAACTCAGCACTTCTGAAGATCCCAAGCGGTTCACTGCACAGTGACAGATCATTGTTGCGAAAGGACTTTTTCAACAGATACAAAAAAGGCCACTCTTTCGAGTAGCCTTTTTTGATGTTTGGTTGCGGGAGCCGGATTTGAACCGACGACCTTCGGGTTATGAGCCCGACGAGCTACCAGACTGCTCCATCCCGCGTCTGTGTGGCGGCATTCTACAGGCGAACGGCGAGGTGTCAACCGCTAATCCCGTAAAGGGTCAAATAAGTGTGCAATCGCGTCAAACGGTCGCAGGTGGTGCGTTAAGTTTCGGAAATGCAAAGAATTCCTGTTTGGCGATCCTTCTCTATAAGAAGAGGAAATCTACAAAACAGACGCGCACAAAAAAGGCCACTCTTTCGAGTAGCCTTTTTTGATGTTTGGTTGCGGGAGCCGGATTTGAACCGACGACCTTCGGGTTATGAGCCCGACGAGCTACCAGACTGCTCCATCCCGCGTCTGTGTGTCGGCATTCTACAGAGGAACGCCGGGGTGTCAACCCGCAATCTGGATAAAAACTGTTGAGGTTCAATCGGTTAGCGCTTTTTCGCGGGTGTTTGTCACGCTGCAGGTCAGGCGGGGCAAGGCTTTCAGCTCTATTGGCGGCCACTCGTCGATTGAGAAAATAAATTCAAAGGACATTTCCTACCACTTGGAAAGAACATTCATACCACTGGTGCTATATACAGGTGTCAGTGAGATACTGCCGATCCGGTTCGCCACGTTTCCTTTTCTGACATGACTCAGCGAAAAATCATCCACATTGACTGCGACTGTTTCTACGCCGCCATCGAGATGCGCGATGACCCGCGTCTGGCCGGCAAGCCGTTGGCGGTGGGTGGCTCGGCGGACCGGCGCGGGGTGATCGCCACCTGCAACTATGAAGCGCGCGCGTATGGCGTGCGTTCGGCGATGGCGTCGGGGCATGCCTTGAAACTGTGCCCGGACCTGACCATTGTCAAGCCACGTATGGATGCGTATCGCGAGGCTTCGAAAGAGATTCATACGATCTTTGCCGATTACACCGACCTGATTGAGCCGCTTTCGCTGGATGAGGCTTATCTGGATGTATCGGACAGCGCGCATTTCGGTGGCAGCGCCACACGCATCGCCCAAGACATCCGTCGTCGAGTCTCCAATCAATTGCACATCACCGTTTCTGCCGGTGTGGCGCCGAACAAGTTTTTGGCGAAAATTGCCAGTGACTGGAAAAAGCCCAACGGCTTGTTCGTGATTACGCCGGATCAGGTCGAAGACTTTGTCAGCGATTTGCCGGTAAGCAAGCTGCACGGCGTCGGCAAGGTCACCGCCGACAAACTGGGCAGGCTCGGCATCGTCGACTGCCTGCACCTGCGCGAGTGGGACAAGCTCGCGTTGGTGCGCGAATTCGGCAGTTTTGGCGAGCGACTTTGGAGTCTGGCCCGTGGGATTGATGACCGGCTGGTGCACAACGACAGCCGGCGTCAGTCAATCAGTGTGGAAAATACTTACGACGTTGATCTGCCGGATCTACGCAGTTGCCTCGACAAACTGCCGGAGCTGCTGGAAACCCTGAAAACCCGTATGGCGCGGATCGACAGCAGTTATCGGCCGGGCAAGCCGTTCGTCAAAGTGAAGTTTCATGACTTTACCCAGACGACGCTGGAGCAGGCCGGGGCAGGGCGGGATCTCGGTAGCTATCAGTTGATGCTGACGCAGGCGTTCAATCGCGGCGGGAAGCCGGTGCGGTTGTTGGGGGTGGGGGTCAGGCTTGAGGATTTGCGCGGCGGGTTTGAGCAGATGGAGTTGTTTGAGCGGTAGATTTTTGCGGAATGTAAGGGCCTCATCGCGAGCAGGCTCACTCCTACATTGAAATGCGTTCCAATGTAGGAGCTGCCGCAGGCTGCGATCTTTTAATAGGCCTTAATTCGGTCCCGGATCCGCCACCAGACGCCCCGCATCCTTGGTCAGCGACTTGAGAAACTCGGTCTGCAGCTCAGGATCGTTGCGCGTGAGTTCGATCAGGCTTTGTTCCAGCTCGCTGGCTTCTTCTTCCAGACCCAGTTCCGACAGACGTTTGACCCGGTGTACCCACTGGCTCACTTCGTCGTCTTCCAGGTCGTCGTAAATCAGCCCGTGCGCCTCCAGCAATTTGCCGCGCAGATGACTGCTGATCATCAGCGACGAATCAGAGTGCACGTCATCCTTGCTGTCTTCGACGCTGATCTGCAGCTTGCCGACATGATTGAGGTCATTTTCGGCAAACGGGCTGTCGAGCAGATTCAGACGCAGCACACCGTTACGATCGGTGGTCATGTCGAAGGTCTGCTTGCCAGCCTTGACCTGCACCGGGCGCTCGCTCCACGGCAGGCTCGAATACTCCGTGCGCTTGTCGCGCTGGACTTCATCGATACCCGCCAGGTTCTGCTGCGCGCGACCATTGGACTGCACGTTCATGAATGGATTGAGCCCGGCAAAACCGTAGCTCAGCCAGTCCTTGGTGACGCTGTCCGGCAGATTGCCGAGAGCGAAAACGTTGACCACGTTCGCGCCGACGCCGCCAACCACGGCCACCACGCCCAGCGGGATCTCGTAGACCTCCCGCCAAGGCTGGTAAGGCGTGTAGCGATCGTAGCGACGGGTGACTTCGAACTCGGTGACTTCGAAAGTCTTCTGTTCGTTGATCTTCACGCGTCGCTGCGGCAGCTCAAGCGCCTTAGGCTCGCCGACATCAATCTGCAGGCTATGGTCGAGCAACTTCCGCTCGACCCGCTCTTCGTGCTCGCTGCGTTGTGACATGTGATTGGCACAGCCGCTGACCAGCAGGGCACCGCACAGGGCGGTGCCACCGAGGCCTAAGGTGTTTCGCTTGAACATGACGTCTCTATCTGGTTTCAGCGGCGGATACGGGCCTGCAGGAAGGACAATACGTCGGCCACCGGCAATGCTTGCGCTTCGCCTTCGGTACGGCTCTTGTATTCCAGGTTGCCTTCGGCGAGGCCGCGGTCGCTGACCACGATCCGGTGAGGAATGCCGATCAGCTCCATGTCCGCGAATTTGATGCCCGGGCTGGTTTTCTTGTCGCGATCGTCCAGCAGCACTTCGAAACCGGCGGCCGTCAGTTCGGCGTACAGTTTGTCGGTGGCTTCGCGCACCTGCTCGGTTTCATAACGCAGCGGAACCAGAGCGATCTGGAACGGCGCCAGAGTGTCGCTCCAGATGATGCCGTTTTCGTCGTTGTTCTGCTCAATGGCAGCCGCCACCACGCGGGACACGCCGATGCCGTAGCAGCCCATTTCCAGGGTTACCGGCTTGCCGTTCTCGCCCAGCACTTCGCACTTCATCGCCTTGCTGTACTTGTTGCCCAGCTGGAAGATGTGGCCGACTTCGATACCGCGTTTGATTTCCAGCGTGCCTTTGCCGTCCGGGCTTGGGTCACCGGCGACTACGTTACGCAGGTCGGCCACGGTCGGAACCGGCAGATCGCGCTCCCAGTTCACGCCAAAGTAGTGCTTGTCGTCGATGTTCGCGCCGATACCGAAGTCGCTCATCAGTTCGACCGAGCGGTCGATGATGATTGGCAGCGGCAGGTTCAGCGGGCCGAGCGAACCGGCGCCGGCGCCAATGGCGTCACGCAGTTCGGCATCGGTGGCCATGACCAGCGGGCTGGCAACGCCCGGTTGCTGGGCAGCCTTGATTTCGTTTAGTTCGTGGTCGCCTCGAATCACCAGCGCGATCAGCTTGCCTTCTTCTTCGGCACGCACGATCAGGGTCTTGATGGTCTTCTCAATCGGCAGATTGAATTTTTCCACCAGCGCCGCGATGGTCTTGGTGTCTGGGGTATCGACCAGGCGCAGCTCTTCGGTCGCAGCGGCACGCGAGGTTTCGCGTGGCACCGCTTCGGCTTTTTCGATGTTCGCTGCGTAGTCGGAGCCGTTGCTGAAGACGATGTCGTCTTCGCCGGACTCGGCCAGTACGTGGAATTCGTGCGAGCCGGCGCCACCGATCGAACCGTTGTCGGCTTCCACCGGACGGAATTTCAGACCCAGACGGCTGAACACGTTGCAGTACGCCTGGTGCATACGGTCATAAGTGACCTGCAGCGACGCCTGATCAGCGTGGAACGAGTACGCGTCCTTCATGATGAATTCACGGCCACGCATCAAACCGAAGCGTGGGCGGATTTCGTCACGGAATTTGGTCTGGATCTGGTACAGGTTGATTGGCAGCTGTTTGTAGCTGCTCAACTCGTTGCGCATCAGATCGGTGATCACTTCTTCGTGGGTCGGGCCCGCGCAGAAGTCGCGACCGTGGCGATCTTTGATGCGCAGCAGCTCAGGGCCGTATTCTTCCCAGCGCCCCGATTCCTGCCACAGCTCGGCCGGTTGGGTGCTCGGCATCAACACTTCCAGAGAGCCGGCGGCGTTCATCTCTTCGCGAACGATGGCTTCAACCTTGCGCATGACTCGCAAGCCCATCGGCAGCCAGGTGTACAGGCCCGAGGCGAGTTTGCGGATCATGCCGGCGCGCAGCATCAGCTGGTGGCTGATCACGACCGCGTCGGAAGGCGTTTCTTTCTGTGTGGCGAGCAAAAATTGACTGGTGCGCATGGTTGGCCGTTGTCGGTTGCTATGACTGGAAATGACTCCGCAGTGTACCGGCGAGTTTTGCCGACGTACAGGCGTGAGGTCAGTGGGGAGGCACGACGGCGAGATTCCTCCCGCCGTTGCCGAAACGTCTTACGATTCTTCTACGACCGGCGTCGGCACAGGCTCGGGCGTTGGCGTCGGGCCTTCGCGGCGGCTTTCCTGAAACCAGTGCAACGCGATCAGAATCAACGTCGGCACGCCGAGCAGGGCAGTGATCAGGAAGAAGCTGTGGTAACCGAACTTCTCGACCAGAACCCCGGAATAGCCGCCCATCAGGCGCGGCAACAGCAGCATGATCGAGCTGAGCAGGGCGTATTGGGTGGCGGAGAACTTCAGGTTGGTCAGGCTCGACAGGTAGGCAACGAACGCCGACGTCGCCAGACCCGAACTGAAGTTATCGAGGGAAATGGTCACCATCAGCATCTGCAGGTTTGGACCCATGTCGGCGAGCATGACGAACAGCAGGTTGGTGGCGGCCGAGGCCGCGCCGCCGATGAACAGAATCGGCAGAATGCCGAAGCGCACGATCAGCAGACCGCCCATGCCGGCGCCGACCAGCGTCATGATCAGGCCGAAGATCTTGCTGACACTGGCAATCTGATCCTTGGTGAAACCCTGATCGATATAGAACACGTTGGCCATGACGCCCATGACCGTGTCCGACATCCGATAGGTGGCGATCAGGCCGAGCAGCAGCAGTGCCTGCCAGCGGTAGCGCAGAATGAAGTCATTGACCGGTGTCAGCACCGGTGCGAGGCCGCGACGACCCATGGTCGACAGACACAGACCGGTGAGCAGCGTATAGAGAATCGCGCGCAGGAAGGCGCGGTCTTCGAGCAGCAGGTCAAGCGGACTCATGTCGCCGAACAGCACACTGGCAAAATCGGTGTTGTAGAGCTGGGTGAACATCGCCGGTACCGAGACCAGCAAGATAATCAGCACAAACACCGACATCAGTTGATGCATGAAGGTATAGCGCCCGGCCTGCAATTGAGTGCGTAGCGGCACTGGCGGCTCGCGCATCAACAGCGTGGTCAGCAGGGCAGGAATCATCAATGCGCCGAACAGCGCGTAAGTGCCGGCCCAGGCCGAGTGCTGATAATTGAAACCTGTGGAGCCGAAGCCCTCAGCGAAAAACAGTGCGCCAGCGGTGGCCAGCAGCGCTGCTACGCGGTACCCGGACATATAACTGGCGGCGAGAGCGGCCTGGCGGTTGTCTTCGGCGATTTCCAGGCGATAGGCATCCACCGCGATATCCTGGGTGGCGGAGGCGAAGGCGACGACGACGGCAATGGCGATCAGCCAGGACAGATGCTTCTGCGGATCGCAGAAACCCATGCCGACCAGGCCGAGAATCACCAAGGCCTGCGAGAGCACCAGCCACGAACGGCGACGGCCGAGTTTGCCCAGCAACGGCAGGCGCCATTGGTCGAGCAGTGGTGACCAGACCCATTTGAACGCATAAGCCAAGCCGATCAGGCTGGCGTAGCCGATGGTTTCACGGGCGACACCGGCTTCACGCAGCCAGACGGAAAGCGTTGAAAATACCAGCATGTACGGCAGGCCGGCGGCGAAACCGAGCAACAACAGCACGAGCGTCGAAGGACTGGCATAAGCGGCTAGCGCGGCGCGCCAGGTTTTACGGGGCATGGGCTGAAGTCTGCCTCAAGATTGCGAAAACAAAGCGCGCACTCTAACCGCTGTGCTCTACCGGACGCCAGCCATGGCGCTGAATATCCACACGATTGTTCAGGACGGTGATGCCTTCCATGCGCAATCGGGCCCGTTGTTCATCACCCGATGGGCTGCCCACCGGTAGGCTGATCCGACCGCCGGCGCCCAGCACTCGGTGCCAGGGCAGTTTGGTATCACCGGGTAGCTGGCTCAAGGTGCGGCCGACCCAGCGGGCGGCGCGCCCCAACCCGGCCAGTTCAGCTAACTGACCATAGCTGACGACTTTGCCTTCGGGCACTTGGGCGAGCGTCGAGTAGAGCGCCGTGCGTCGGATTTGCGCATCGTTTTCAACGCTGTCGAGCGGGTCTGTCACGTACGCGGTTCCTGAGCATGAACAGTTTGATGGCTTTCAGAGTAATCGGTGATCGCGCAATTGAGAAATGAACTCATCGGAAATCGTTCGGTCAGTCCTTGTCAGGGTCTTATTCCTACGGATAATGCCGACCTTTTTCGCAAACTTGAGCCTTCGATTCGCTTATGTTTTCCAGATCCTTGCTGTGCCTTGCTGTTTTCAGCGCGTCCACGCCCCTGCTTGCCGATACCGTCTGGTTGAAGAACGGTGACAAGTTGAGCGGTACCATTACGGTATTCGACGGCGGCAAGCTGTTGATCCAGACCAAATACGCCGGTGCGGTCACCATCGACTGGAAAGAGGTCAAGACGCTGGACAGCGATCAGCACTTGCTGGTCAAACAGGATGCCTACACCGGCGAAGTGTCCAAGTCGCTGACGGCCGCCGAAGATGGCAAGGTCACCCTGGCCAATGGCGAGGCGCCGAAAACCGTCGAGCTGGCGAGCATTCAGCAGATTCTCAAACCGAAACCGGTGGTCGAGGATCTGGTCTGGAAGGGCAATGTCGACTTGGCGCTGGATTATCAGCGCGCCGAGAAGGACACCGATGACTACGATGTCGGCTTCAAGACCACGGCACGTCATGGTCGCTGGCGTCATACCGCCGAAGGCGAGTACAACCGCGAAGTGCAGGACGACGAGACCACCACCAACAACTGGCGCGCCGAATATGCACTCGACCGCTTCCTGACCGATAAATGGTTCTGGCAGGGTCGTCTGAATTACAAGCGCGATCACATCGAAGAGCTGGCGCGTCAGCGCGTGGTTGGTACCGGTCCTGGCTACCAGTTCTGGGATGACGAGTTGGGCGCGTTCTCGCTGGGCTCGCTGCTCAACCGCACGGACTATGAGTACCGCGATGGCAGCAAGGACAACTTCTACTCTGTCGCCATGAAATGGGATTACAACCGTTACCTGATTGGCAAGAAAGTCGAGTTCTTCACCAACGGTGAAGTGGGCAAACCACTGTCCGGAGTTGCTGATTACGCACTGGATGCTGAATTGGGGCTGCGTTACAAGGTCACCGACTGGGCGTCGCTCAACCTCAAGGCTGAGCGCGACATCATCAGTGGCACTAACGATGCCGATCTGAACAAGACCCGTTATACCGCCGGGTTTGGCGTGGCCTGGTAAGGCGCAAGCAAAAGATCGCAGCCTTCGGCAGCTCTTACAGAGGATTGATGTAAATCCTGTAGGAGCTGCCGAAGGCTGCGATCTTTTTTTGCGAGCTGAAAAACAGACGCCCACAAAAAAGCCCCGCTTTTAAGGGCGGGGCTCTTTTCTAAAGAAGCTACAAGTTAGATAACTTGTACTTCTTCAGCTTGCATGCCTTTCTGACCGCGGGTAGCGATGAAAGAAACCTGTTGGCCTTCTTTCAGGCTTTTGAAGCCGTCGGATTGGATAGCTTTGAAGTGAACGAACAGGTCGTCACCGGATTGTGGAGTGATGAAGCCGAAGCCTTTTTCATCGTTGAACCACTTAACGGTACCGGTTTGGCGATTAGACATGGTGTAACTCCTTGAACAAAGATAACTGCGACTCAGGAAGAACCCTGGCCGAGACTGAGTGCAAAGAGCAGGAAAAATTCTTGTAGATGGTTGGATCGAAATTCAACATATCGTGTAGAGATTCTCAGTGACACAAGCAACACAGTGACGCCACCTTAACCCAGTTTCCGAGAAGTGCCAATGCTTCTTGCGAAGGTTTCTCTGTTTTCGGGATCGGCGGTGTGACGGTTCGTCGCCAAAGCTCGTATTTCATGGGTGTTCGGCGAGAATTGCACCGCGCACTTTGAACCCGGCGGCGCGCCCGGTAAGATGCCGGACAGAATTTTTCCACCTCGCTATTCAGGACACCCCGCCATGAGCATCAAATCGGACAAGTGGATTCGCCGCATGGCGCAGGAACACGGCATGATCGAACCGTTCGTCGAGCGCCAGATGCGCGGCAGCGATGACAGCCGTGTGATCTCCTACGGTGTATCGAGCTATGGCTACGATGTACGTTGCACCAATCACTTCAAGGTGTTCACCAACATCAACTCGTCCATCGTCGACCCGAAAAACTTCGACCCGGGCAGCTTCGTCGACGTCCATAGCGACGTCTGCATCATTCCGCCGAACTCCTTTGCACTGGCCAGCACCGTCGAATACTTCCGCATTCCGCGCAATGTATTGACCATCTGCCTGGGTAAAAGCACCTACGCGCGCTGCGGCATCATCGTTAACGTCACCCCGCTTGAGCCAGAGTGGGAAGGCCACGTGACGCTGGAATTCTCCAACACCACTAACCTGCCGGCGAAAATCTACGCCAACGAAGGCGTGGCGCAGATGCTCTTCCTTGAATCCGACGAGGAATGCGAAGTGTCCTACAAGGATCGCGGTGGCAAGTACCAGGGCCAGCGTGGCGTGACCTTGCCGCGCACCTGATCGGTCCATCCGACAGATCGCGGGAATTCTTTGGCGGGCAGACACTCTATGGGGTGTACTGCCCGTTTTTGCTTTCGGCAAAACGGGCCTTCGCGAGGAGTGCCCTATGAAGATCGATCCGCAAATCACTGCCGAACTGGCAAGGCTCGAGCCCAATCAGATTGGCGTATTGGCCTGGTCCTTGTTGGCGCATCCGCCACTGAGCATGGCCGGCGGAATTCCCGGACAGCCCGATCCCGATACCCCCAACGAACAACCGACCGAGCCGGGCGAACCGACCCTTCCAGACGAGCCGCCACCGGCACCGGTTGCCTGATCTGCATTGAAAACCAATGGCCAGTCAGATGAGGTCTGTGAAGACGTCAACTGACTGGCCATATTTCGTTGTCACCGATGACGAAAATTCTGCAGTTTTGCTCCTTCTCGACCGGATATCCCCCGGTAAACGCGCCAAAGGCCGGCAGCAGGCTGATGCGTTCGCTGAGTCTGAAACACGCCAAGCGCAAGCTTTGTCGGCCCTTGCCATGTAACCGATAGACCGGATGCACATGACCGGCCAGTACGTGTCGTTCAGGATGCGGGTCCGGTTCATGTTGCAGGGCGAATGGCCCGATCAGCAGCGGTTCGGGCACGACCCGGATATTCAGCGATTCCGGCGGATCGCCCGCCCGTTTGTCGTGATTGCCGCGGATCAGTGTCATCGGCAGATCAACATGGCGCGCACGCCATTCGGCCAGTTCGCGCAAAGTCCCCACGGCATGCGAGCCGGGTCCGTGGAGAAAATCGCCAAGGAATATCAGCTGTCGGCAGGGCATTTTCGCCAGCAATCGGTCAATCACTGCAATATTGCTCGCGGTAGTGCCTTGCGGGACCGGTTGACCGAGGCTGCGGTAGGCGGCGGCTTTACCGAAATGCACATCGGCAATCAGCAAGGCCTGTTGCGCCGGCCAGTACAGGGCCTTTTCCGGCAGCAACCAGAGGTCTTCACCCGCCAGTCGCACAGGGTAGGGCGCGTTCATCGGTGTTTGCCCTTGTCGGCGGATTTTTCCAGGTCTCCAACCATCCGTCTGATGCGGTCGGCGAGTTTCTCTGAACTCATGCTTTCGCGCATGCGCTCCACCAGCAGTGGAAACCCCAGGGGTGTAGGACGCTTTATCTGATGCACGTCGAGTTTCATCCGGTTGATTTGCTCCAGTGTCTGTTCCAGACGTTGAATATCCAATTCCTCTCGTAGGACTTCTTCCCCGGCCTGTGCGAGCAACAGGTTGTCGGCGTCGTATTGTTTGAACACTTCGAAGAACAAACCGCTGGACGCCTGTACCTGCCGGGTGCTTTTCGGCGCACCGGGGTAACCGGCGAAGACCAGCCCGGCAATCCGGGCGATTTCACGGAAGCGTCGCAACGCCAATTCGCCTGCGTTGAGGCTGGCCAGTACATCCTTTAACAGGTGATCGGCGTTGAACAGTTGTGTATTCAAATGCTCGGCCCAGTCGACGGGCGTGGCGCTGAGCAATTCCAGGCCGTAATCGTTCACCGCGATCGAGAACGTCACGGGCTGGCGCTGGCTGACACGCCAGGCCAGCAGGCTCGCCAGCCCCAGATGCACCTGGCGCCCGGCAAACGGGTAGAGAAAAAGGTGCCAGCCTTCGCGGGATTTCAGCACTTCGGCCAACAGATTTTCGGCGGTGGGCAAGCCAGACCAGTGCATCTGCGTTTCCAGTAACGGTCGCAACGCCTGCATTTCCGGGCCGACAAACTCACCCTGCGCGGCGGCACTGAAGCGCCTGACCACGGCTTCGGCCAACTCGTTGGAAAGTGGCATCCGCCCGCCATTCCAGCGCGGCACCGCGGCTTTCTTCGCCGTGCTGCGTTTGACGTAAGCGGTCATGTTTTCCACTCGCACCAACTCCAGCAAACGCCCGGCGAAGAGAAAACCATCACCGGGTTTAAGCCGCGCGATAAAGCCTTCCTCGACACTGCCCAACTGTTTGCCACCGCCGCCCTTGCTCCAGAATTTCAGATGGATGCTCGCGTCACTGACGATGGTGCCGATGCTCATGCGATGGCGCCGCGCCAATCGCGCATCCGGTACGCGCCAGACGCCGTGCTCGTCCGGCTCGACCCGGCGGTAATCCGGATAGGCTGTCAGAGACATCCCGCCATGGCGTACGAAAGCTAGCGCCCAGCTCCAGTCAGCGGGTGTCAGGTCGCGATAGGCCCAGGCGCCGCGGACTTCTTCGTACAACTCTTCAGGAATAAACCCACCGCCGAGGGCCATGCTGACCAAGTGTTGCACCAGCACATCCAGCGGTTTGTGCGGTGACAGGCGTGGTTCGATGCGCCGTTGTTCGACGGTATCGCGGGCGGCGGCGGCTTCGATCAACTCAAGGCTGTGCGTCGGCACCAGCGTCACCCGCGACGTGCGCCCCGGTGCATGGCCCGAGCGTCCGGCCCGTTGCATCAGGCGCGCGACACCTTTGGCCGAGCCGATTTGCAGTACGCGCTCGACGGGCAGGAAATCCACGCCCAGGTCCAGGCTTGAAGTGCAGACTACGGCTTTCAAATGCCCGTTCTTCAAGGCCTGTTCGACCCAGTCGCGAGTCTCGCGAGACAGGGAGCTGTGATGCAACGCGATCAGCCCGGCCCAGTCCGGCCGTGCCTCCAGCAGCGCCTGATACCAGATTTCCGATTGCGCCCGCGTATTGGTGAAGACCAAGGTGCTGGCGCAAGCATCCAGTTCGGCAACGACCTGCGGCAGCATCTTCAGACCGATATGCCCGGCCCAGGGAAAACGCTCGATGGCCGGTGGGAGGAGGGTGTCGACCTTCAGCGTTTTTTCGCTTTGCCCCTGAATGCTGATGCCGCCGCCCTGTGGGATCAGCACCTGCTCGGCGTGGGATTGATTACCCAGGGTGGCCGAGACGCCCCAGACGATCAGCTCAGGCTGCCAATGCCGCAGGCGGGCGAGGGCCAGTTGCAGTTGCACGCCGCGCTTGTTGCCGAGCAGTTCGTGCCATTCATCGACGACGATCATGCGCAGAGTCGACAGCGCTACCTGTGCATCAGCGCGGGCGAGCAGCAGGGTCAGGCTTTCCGGGGTGGTGATCAGCGTGGTCGGCAGGCGTCGGCTCTGGCGGGCGCGCTCGCTGCTGCTGGTGTCGCCGGTGCGCAGGCCGATGTTCCACGGGATCTGCAGGTCATCGACCGGCGCTTGCAAGGCACGCGCGGTGTCGGCGGCGAGGGCGCGCATGGGGGTGATCCACAGCACGGTCAGCGGTTCGGCCGGTGATTTGCGTTTGCGCGGTGTTTCGACGGCAGGCTGCGAGCGCGCGAAGCGATTGAGCGCGGCAAACCACACGGCATAGGTTTTACCGGCACCGGTGCTGGCGTGGAGCAGGCCGGATTCGCCTTTTTTGACCGCCGCCCATACATCTTTCTGAAAGGCGAACGGCTTCCAGCCGCGGGCGCTGAACCAGATTTTTGCCAGGTCGGAGGATTTCGCCATGCGGGCTGCGCGCGCTCTGGAGGGGTTCTTCCAGTGACCACATCAGTTGGCGAAAGGTTTAATCAGGGTGACCGTGTAGGAGCTGCCGAAGGCTGCGATCTTTTGATCTTGATCTTGATCTCTACAAAACAAGATCAAAAGATCGCAGCCTTCGGCAGCTCCTACAGGGGAACGTGGGCTACTTGAGGTTTCCGCTGAGGAATTGTTTGAGGCGTTCGCTTTTCGGGTTGCCGAGGACTTCCTCGGGGGCGCCTTCTTCTTCCACCAGACCTTGATGCAGAAACAACACCTGGCTGGAAACCTTACGAGCGAAGCTCATCTCATGGGTCACCATGATCATGGTCCGGCCTTCTTCCGCCAGCCCTTGAATCACCTTCAACACTTCACCGACCAATTCCGGATCGAGCGCCGAGGTCGGTTCATCGAACAACATCACCTCAGGCTCCATCGCCAGCGCCCGGGCAATCGCTACGCGCTGTTGCTGACCGCCGGAGAGAAACGCCGGGTATTGATCGGCCACTCGCGCCGGCAAACCAACCTTGTCGAGATAACGCCGCGCACGATCGTCGGCTTCCTGTTTGCTGCAACCCAACACCCGGCGCGGGGCCATGGTGATGTTTTCCAGCACGGTCATGTGGCTCCACAGGTTGAAATGCTGGAACACCATCGCCAGCCGCGTGCGCAAACGTTGCAGTTCATCGGCATCGGCGACGTGCATGCCGTGGCGGTCGGTGACCATGCGGATCGCTTGGCCATCGAGGCTCATGGCGCCGTCGTTGGGTTGTTCAAGAAAGTTGATGCAGCGCAAAAAAGTGCTTTTGCCCGAGCCGCTGGCACCGATCAGGCTGATCACGTCGCCGGTCTTGGCCTTGAGCGAAACGCCTTTGAGCACCTGATGGTCGCCATAGCTTTTGTGCAGGCCTTCAACGGTCAGTTTGTACATGGGACAGACATCCTCAAGGCGAAAGTAGGTAGCCGCTGCGATAGGCTTCAGCGCCCGCGACGTGGGCGATGACCATGCCGGCAGTGGCCATGCGTCGCAGCGAACGGGCGTACATCACGCCGGCGCTGGTGCAATGAATGGGGGTGACCCGGTCGTGGATAGGGTCGATGATTTCGGCGATCTGCTGCCCGGCTTCGAGGTATTGCCCCGCCGTGGCGGTATACACCAGCAGGCCGCCGACCGGGGTGGTCACCGGTTCCACACCGGCCAGCGGCGTGGCGGGGAACGGCAGCGGTGGTTGCGGTTTGGTCTCGCCGACGATCGCATCGGACTGGATCAGATAATCGATCAGTGCCTGGCAGTCGCGGCTGGCGAGCGGATGAGTAACGTCACCCTGGCCGCGCAACTCGACGGTCACGGAGAAACTGCCCAGCGGAATCTCGAAGTGTTCGCCGAAGCGCTCTTTCAATTGCCACCACAGCAGCGTGAAGCATTCGTCGAACGACTGACCGCCGGAGTCAGTGGCCAGCAGGCTCGCCTGGGCTTCGATATAGCGCGCCAGCGGTTCGACCTGCGGCCACGCTTCGGGCGTGGTGTAGAGGTGAACCACCGATTCGAAGTCGCAGTGCAAGTCGAGCACCATATCCGCATCACAGGCCAGCCGTTGCAGGATCAGGCGCTGGGATTGCAGTTGCGTGCTGGCAGTCTGGCGGGCGAGGGCATTGCGCAGATGGCTGCGGATCAGTTCAAGGTTGTGCTGTGCATCGTCATTCAGCCTGCCCTCGATGGCGTTGCCGATTTCCTCGCTGAGGTCGACGAACCAGCGGTTGAAGTTCTGCCCGCTCTCCAGTTCGTAACGGCCCAGCGGCACGTCCATCAGCACTTGTTCGAGGCCGACCGGGTTGGCCACCGGCACCAACACGATTTCGCTGCGCAGGCGCCCGGCGGCCTCCAGCTCGGCCAGACGCTGTTTGAGATGCCAGGCGACGAGCATGCCCGGCAATTCGTCGGCATGCAGCGAAGACTGAATGTAAACCTTGCCCTTGGCCTGTTCCGGGCCGAAGTGGAAGCTGTGGATCTGTCGTGCGGTCCCCGGCAGCGGGGCCAGCAAGTCATGAATCAGGTGGCGCATTGCAAAGGTGTCCTAGTGAGTCGGCCCGAGGAAAGCCAGCCATCGGCGTTCAGCAAGGCGGAACAGGCCGACCAGCGCAAAGGTAATGGTCAGGTAGATCAGCGCGGCGATGCCGAACGACTGAAAAGTCAGGAAGGTCGCCGAGTTGGCGTCCCGGGCGACTTTCAGGATGTCGGGGATGGTCGCGGTGAAGGCCACGGTGGTCGAGTGCAGCATCAGGATCACTTCGTTGCTGTAATACGGCAACGAACGGCGCAGCGCCGACGGCATGATCACGTAGGCATACAGCTTCCAGCCGGTCAGCCCGTAAGCCTTGGCCGCTTCGACCTCGCCGTGGTTCATGCTGCGGATCGCCCCGGCGAAAATCTCCGTGGTGTAGGCGCAGGTGTTGAGGGCGAAGGCGAGGATCGTGCAGTTCATCGCATCGCGAAAGAAACTGTCGAGCAACGGCTGCGCACGCACGGCGGCCAGGCTGTAGATCCCGGTGTAGCAGATCAGCAACTGGATATACAACGGCGTGCCACGGAACAGGTAGGTGTAAAACTGCACCGGCCAGCGAATGTAGAAGTGCGGCGAAACCCGTGCAATCGACAGCGGAATCGACACCAGGAAACCGAAGAAGATCGAGGCGCTGAGCAGCCACATCGTCATCGCCAGCCCGGTAATGTTCTGGCCATCGGTATAAAGGAAGGCTCGCCAATATTCCTGCAAAAGTTCGATCATCGTACGGCCTCCCGGGCACCGGCGGCGTAGCGACGTTCGAGCCAGCGCAGGATGAAATTCGAGGCACTGGTGATCAGCAGATAGATCAATGCGGCGAGAACCAGGAAGTAGAACAGTTGATAAGTGCTTTTACCGGCGTCCTGCGCGGCTTTGACCAGATCGGCCAGACCAATGATCGACACCAGCGCGGTGGCCTTGAGCATCACCATCCAGTTGTTGCCGATACCCGGCAGGGCGAAGCGCATCATTTGCGGAAACACCACGAAGCGAAAGCGCTGGCCGCGTTTGAGGCCATACGCTGTGGCCGCTTCAACCTGTCCGCGCGGCACGGCGAGGATCGCGCCACGGAAGGTTTCGGTGAAATACGCACCATAAATGAAACCCAGGGTCAGCACCCCGGCGCTGAACGGGTCGATTTCGATGTATTCCCATTCCAGATAATCGGTCAGAGACGTCAGCCAGGTCTGCAGGCTGTAGAAGATCAGCAGCATCAGCACCAGATCCGGCACCCCGCGAATCAGCGTGGTGTAGAGCTGCGCGGGCAGGCGCACCAGTTTGACTTTTGACAGTTTGGCACTAGCGCCAAGCAGGCCGAGCAACACGGCCACCAACAGCGACAACGCCGATAATTTGATGGTCATCCAGGTGCCTTCCAACAGCAACGGGCCAAAACCCTTGAGGCTGAAGGCGGAGAGCCCCAGATTTTGTAAGAGGTTTTCGAACATAAATCAGCAACCTGAGCGGATGGAAAAGGCGCCCATCGAGGATGGGCGCCGGGGCATTATTTGCCGCTGTACAGATTCAGATCGCCAAAGTGTTTCTTTTGAATCTCGGCGTATTTGCCGTCATCGTGTAACGCTTTGATACCTTTATCTAAAAGCGCTTTCAGCTCAGTGTTACCTTTCTTAATACCGACAGCGGTTTTGGCTGGCAGCAATTCGCTGTCGACTGGCTTGCTGACGTCATAGTCGGCGCCCTGTGGCGACTTCAAAAAGCCCAGTTCGGCTTGCAGCATGTCCTGGATACCGGCGTCGAGACGGCCAGAGGTCAGGTCGGAATACACCTGATCCTGGTTCTGATAGGCCTGGGTTTTCACGCCGGCCTTGTCCAGCACGGCTTTGGCGTAGGCTTCTTGAATGGTGCCCTGCTCGTAGCCGACGGTTTTGCCCTTGAGGGATGCGACGTCTGCGGTGATACCGGAGCCTTTTTTGAACACATAAGCGGTCGGGCCGGAGAACAGCTCGCTGGAGAAGTCGATGACTTTTTCGCGGGCCGGGGTCACGGTCATCGACGAGATCACACCGTCGAATTTGTTGGCTTTGAGGCCCGGAATCATGCCGTCGAAGTCACTTTCGACCCACTTGCACTTGACCTTCAGTTCGGCGCAGATCGCGTTGCCCAGATCGATGTCGAAGCCCACCAGGCTGCCGTCGGCCGCTTTCGACTCGAACGGTGCATACGAAGGGTCAACGCCAAAGCGCAGCTCTTTGTATTCCTTGGCCAGCGCGGAGCCAGCGGCCATGCACAACGCCAGTGCAGAAAGGGTCAGCAATGCTTTTTTCATTATTCAATCCCTAAGAACCAATATGAGCGCTTGTGGCGCAGAATTATTGTTACTGGAACGCGTACGACCTATAGAAAGTAGCAATTTCCGAACCAGAGTCCCGAACAAGTGTTTTAAAAGGTTGGGTGCGGAGGGATGAGGGCGTTTGAATGCCCGGAACTGGGCATTGCAGAAAGCATGCACTGTTTTGTGGCTGATCGTTCCCATGCGCAGCAAAGGAATGCCTCAACGGACGCTCCGCGTTTGGCTTTTGGGGGGACGCGGAGCGTCCCAGGCTGCATTCCCACACGCGGAGCGTGGGAACGATCAATGTCCGGGAAATTGGGGTCAGGCCAACAGATCTTGCAAGGTCGCGAGGCTATCCGCTTCTTCCACGGTTTTATCCTGCCGCCAGCGCAACATCCTCGGGAAACGCACCGCGATGCCGCTCTTGTGCCGCCGCGACAGGGCGATGCCTTCGAAGCCCAGCTCAAACACCAGACTCGGTTTCACGCTACTCACCGGCCCAAATTTCTCCACCGTGGTCTTGCGCACAATGCTGTCGACCTGGCGCATTTCTTCATCGGTCAGCCCCGAATAGGCTTTGGCAAACGGCACCAGCGCGCGTTGGCTGGACTCGGGTGGGCCGTCCCACACGGCAAAGGTGTAATCGCTGTACAGGCTGGCCCGCCGACCATGACCGCGCTGGGCGTAAATCAACACGGCATCGACGCTGAACGGATCAACCTTCCATTTCCACCACACGCCCATGTCCTTGGTGCGGCCGACGCCGTACAGCGAATCCCGCGCCTTGAGCATCATGCCCTCGACACCCAAGCGCCGCGATGACTCGCGCTGGCGGGCGAGGTCGAACCAGTCGCTGCCGGTCAGCACCGGTGAGGGCAGTAATACCGGGCTGTTACAGCGGGCGATGACGTCTTCCAGTTGCGCGCGACGTTTGGCCTGCGGCTGGTTGCGCCAGTCTTCGTCCTGCCATTCAAGCAAGTCGTAAGCGAGCACCACCACCGGCACGTCTTCGAGGATTTTCTTGTCGAGGGTTTTGCGGCCGATGCGTTGTTGCAGCAAGGCGAAGGGTTGCACCGCCGCAGGTTCGGTCGATTGCGGATCGAAAGCATCTTCAGTACGCGGATGCGTGCTTTTCCACACGACGATTTCGCCGTCGATCACCGTGCCGTCGGGCAAGCCGTGTACCAGCACTTCCAATTCGGGAAAACGCTCGGTCACCAGTTCCTCGCCCCGCGACCAGATCCACAGCCGGCCTTCACGCTTGACCACTTGTGCACGGATGCCATCCCATTTCCATTCAATTTGCCAGTCGCTGGCCGGGCCGATCAGCGCTTCGAATTCTTCCACCGGTTGCGACAAGGCGTGGGCGAGGAAAAACGGGTAGGGCTGGCCGCCGCGCTGGGCATGCTCATCGCTGGATTCCGGGGCGATCAGTTTCAGGTAGCTGGCGGCGCTCGGCCGATTGGACAGGTCGGTGTAGCCGACCAGACGCTGCGCCACGCGTTTGCTGTCCAGCCCGGCCATCGACGCCAAGGCGCGGGTAACCAGCAGTTTCGAGACGCCGACGCGGAAACTGCCGGTGATCAATTTGATGCACAGCATCAGGCTCGATCGATCCAGTTGCGCCCACAGGGCGGGCAGTTGTCGGCTGAGGTATTCCGGAGTTTCACCGCGCAGCGGCAGGAGTTTGTCTTCGATCCATTCGGCGAGGCCGGCGTCGGAGCTGTGCAGGTTTTCCGCGAGTACCAGAGAAATGGTTTCCGCCAGGTCGCCGACCGCTTGATAGCTTTCCTCGAATAGCCACGGCTCGAGGCCGGAGACTGAGACGGCGAGTTCGCGCAGGATTCGGACCGGCACCAGTTGCCGGGGCCGCCCCCCGGAGAGGAAGTACACCGCCCACGCGGCGTCATGCGGTTCGGCCTGGGCGAAGTAAGTTTGCATTGCCGCCAGTTTGGCGTTGCTTGACGTGGTCGCGTCGAGTTCGGCGTACAACTCGGCGAATGCTCTCATGCTGGCATCTCGGCGATGGTCGGTTCGGTGGCGAGGTTTTCTTCTTCGTCATCGCCGTATTCGGTATTGAAACCCTGGGCATCCAGACCCTGTTCGCGCAGATGCCGCACGAGCACGCCGATCGAGCCGTGGGTGACCATCACCCGCTCTGCGCCGGTTTGCTCAATGGCCCAGAGCAGGCCGGGCCAGTCAGCGTGATCGGAAAGCACGAAACCACGATCGACGCCGCGCCGCCGCCGGGTGCCGCGCAAACGCATCCAGCCGCTGGCGAACGCGTCGCTGAACTCGCCGAAGCGACGCATCCAGGTGCTGCCTCCGGCCGAGGGCGGAGCGATGACCAGGGCCTGGCGCATGATCGGATCGCTTTTTTTCAAGTCGCCGGCGTAGATCGTCGGCGGCAGGTACACACCAGCCTCGCGGTAGACCCGATTCAGCGGTTCGACCGCACCGTGGCTGAGGATCGGGCCGAGGGATTCATCGATGCCGTGGAGAATCCGCTGGGCCTTGCCGAACGAGTAACAGAACAACACGCTGGCCTTGCCGGCGGCAATATTCGCCGCCCACCACTGATTGATCTCGCTGAACACCTGCGCCTGTGGCTGCCAGCGGTAGATCGGCAGGCCGAAGGTCGATTCGGTGATAAAGGTGTGGCAGCGCACCGGTTCGAACGGGGCGCAGGTGCCGTCCGGTTCGATCTTGTAATCGCCGGACGCGACCCAGACTTCGCCGCCGTATTCCAGACGCACTTGGGCCGAACCGAGCACGTGGCCGGCCGGATGAAAGCTCAAGGTGACACCGTGGTGCGTCAGGCGCTGGCCGTAGGCGAGGGTTTGCAGGTTGATGTCTTGCCCCAGACGCGCGCGCAAAATCCCTTCGCTGGCGCTGCTGGCGAGGTAATGCTGGTTGCCGGTACGGGCGTGATCGCCGTGGGCATGGGTAATGACCGAGCGCTCGACGGGGCGCCACGGATCTATGTAGAAATCTCCCGCAGGGCAATAAAGGCCTTCGGGGCGGGCGATAACAAGGTCCATGTCGTTACCAGAAATGGGGGGCTTGTTAGCTATGAGGCTGGCGCGTGTCCGGAAGTTCTATCGACTTTGAAGAGCAACCCTCACCCCGGCCCTCTCCCAGAGGGAGAGGGGGCCGACCGAGGTGTCTGGCGATTGACATCGACCTGAAAAAACCGAGTCGAGCACAGATTCTGGACCAGATCAAAAGCCCCTCACCCCAGCCCTCTCCCGGAGGGAGAGGGGGTTGACCGAGGTGTCTGGCCAGCTACATCGACCTGTAAGACCGAGTCGATTACGGATTCGGCAAGGCACGAACCGAGTTGATTCTGGATTCGGCAGTGCACGTTCAGGTCGGCGTATGACTCAAGCATCCCCAGTCAGTCCCCTCTCCCTTTGGGAGAGGGTTAGGGTGAGGGGCTTTTGCCGTTCAGCTTATTTGCCGGGAGTTAGGGTCAAACGAGTTTTGCCATAGACCCGATCAAAGTTCTGCGGCTGCATCGGCAAGCCGATGTACTGCCCCTTCAGCCACGCATCAATCCCGTTCAGGTAGTTCGGGCTGACCGGATTCCCGGATTGTCCCGTACCGTTCTGGCCCATCAGCGGCTCAGCCTGACCGAAGTCAACGATGAAGCGCATCGACGGCGCGCGGGTGGTGGTGAAGTCCTGACCCCAAGCGAACGCCGAAGTGTTCAACGTCGTGTGATCGCCACCGGCCGCCAGCGGCCCGCGCACGATCTGTCCATTGCTGTTCTTCCACACATAGCTGTGCAATTTGCCCCACTGCCAGGTTCTGTGATCGCCACCCAACTGACTCTCGCCAGCGCTGATCGCTGCGGCAAAGCTGCGGGCGAGAATCACGGCTTTGTCCTCTTTCTGTGGCGTGCGAATGTCATCCCAGAACGGACTGTCTTCGCGTCCCAACAAATGATCGGCCTGCGCTGCGTAGGACAAATCACCATTGGCAATAAACGCTTTCCACGCCGCGCTCGATTCCGGGCCGAGTTCGTCGAGGAAGATCTGCTTCATGCTTTCCTGCAGGAACAACTCATAGATCGCCGCATCCGCCGAGGTCGGGCTGAGCTTGCCGTCGAACGCCATCAACCGCGTGAACGCTTCACGCGCCTTGCTGCGATCCGCTTCCGGCAGAGCGTCAATCGCCTGTTTCAGCGGTTGTTTCATGCCCGGTGCTTCGAAGACTTTCTTCAACTTGGCGGCGAAGGTGGTGGTCTGGTCGTATTGCATGGCGATCACGCTACGGCTGTCGTGCTTGCCGCTGCCGGCCAGCTCCGCCAGACGCTCGCCACGCTCCGGCGCCGCCCAGGAGTTCGACAACTGCATGCCGTAACCGTGTGGAATCACGCGCTGGTTGGCGGTGCCGAGCCAGCCTTGTGCCGGGTCCTGATCGTACGGGTGCAGCATCGGGTCGGCGTAACCGTCCCAGTCATAGCGACCTTCCCAGCCCGGCGATGGCAGCAAACCTTCGCCTTCACGCCGATTGGGGAAACGCCCGGTGACTTGCCAGCCAATGTTGCTCGCATCGGCGAATACCAGATTCAGGGCGATGGCGCGGATCTCGCGGCTGGCATCCGAGGCGCGCTCGACGGTTTGTGCGCGGGTCAGGTCAAAAAATGCGTCCAGCGATTTATCGTCAGTGAAGCTCGGGGTTTGTAAGGCCAGACCGAAACCGCTGCCTTGCGCCGCCGCTTGAGCGCTGTTGAGCAACGCGCCGTGACGGGTTTCGTACACCGCTTCGCGAATCGGTCGCTGGCCTTTGACGAAGTAGGTTTCGTTGCGCACGCCCAGCGGTTGCCATTTGCCGTTGACCTCGTAGGTCAGGCTGCTGCCCTGGCGACGGATTTTTTCCAGGAACAGATCCTGGTTATCGCCGAGCACGCTGGTCGTGCTCCACGCCACTTTGCCGTTGAAGCCACCGAGAACCAGCGGCAAACCGGCGACGGTGACGCCCGCCGCCTGATATTTCGGCGCGCGGATCTGCACGAAGCTCCACAGCGACGGCGCGGCCAGCGGCCCATGGGCGTCGCTGGCCAGCAGGCTCTTGCCGCTGCGGCTGCGTTGCGGGGCGATCGCCCAGTTGTTTGAAGACGTGGTGCCCAGCAGGTTCAGCGCCGACAGTTGCTGGCTGGCGTTGCTCAGCTCGGTCAGACCGGGGATTTGCCCGTTGAGCTTGAGGCCTTGCAGCTTGTCGGCCTCGGCCAGTGGCAGGTTTTCGTCCGGCGCGGACGGCGTCAGCCAGGCCAGTTTGTCGCTGGTCACGGTTTGCGCGAGCACCAAGGATTCAATTTCTTCCGGCAGGTTGGCCGACTGGCTGAAATTCAGCAGGGCGAAAATCAGTGCCGAATCTTCCGGCTTCCAGTATTCAGGCTTGTAACCGCTGGAGGCGAGATCGCCCGGCAACTTGTCGGCGTAGCGGAACAGGTAGGCGTTGACACCCCGCGCATAGACTTCGAAGAAACGCTTGAGGCGTGGCGACGAGGCTTTGTACAGCTCGCCGGCGCTTTTCTTCAGATTGACCGCGCGCATGTAGCGGTCGGCGTCGAGCATCGACGCGCCGGACATTTCCGCTAGACGGCCCTGAGCGAGCAGGCGCAAGGTGACCATCTGGTTGATGCGGTCGCTGGCGTGCACATAGCCGAGGCTGAACAGCGCGTCGTGGAAAGTATTACTTTCGATCAACGGCATGCCCATGGCATTGCGGCGTACCGACACGTTCTGCGCCAGGCCCTTGAGCGGTTGCACGCCGGAGGTCGGCGGGAGGGTGTCCTGAGCGTTCCAGGTCTGGCAACCGGACAGGCCCAAAACACCGGCCACTGCTGCGGCAACGCCGAACCGGGGAAGAAAATGTGTGAGGGCTGGCGAGGCCATGGCAAAGCTCCTGCGGGGGGTAGCGTCAGTAAAGGCGCTACGTTAGTGAGCAGGAGGGTGCCGCGCAAGCGGGCGACAGAGTTATTTCTTCAGTTCTCGACGATCGTTTCAGCGCGCAGCAAAGGAATGCCTCAACGGACGCTCCGCGTTCGGCTTTGAAGGGACGCGGAGCGTCCCGGGCTGCATTCCCACGCTGAGCGTGGGAACGATCAGAATCACGGCGATTTAGGACTTCGGTGGATTGATTTTCTGCACCAGCGCGTAGGCCTTCACTGTCGCTGGGCGATCCTTGATGTGGTTGAACCAGCGCTGCACATGGGGGAAGTCTTCGAGATTCTGACTCTGCCATTTGTGCGAGACGATCCACGGATAAATCGCCATGTCGGCAATGCTGTATTCGCTGCCGGCGACAAATTCGTTATCGGCCAGTTGTTTGTTCAATACGCCGTACAGCCGCGCCGTCTCATCAATGTAGCGCTTGATTGCATAGGGGATTTTTTCCGGTGCGAACTGGCTGAAATGGTGATTCTGTCCGGCCATCGGCCCCAGTCCGCCCATCTGCCAGAACAGCCATTGCAGCGCCGTTTGTCGACCGCGTAGGTCCTTGGGCAGAAACTTTCCGGTTTTCTCCGCCAGATACAAAAGAATCGCCCCGGATTCGAACAGCGACAGCGGCTCGCCACCATCGGCCGGTTCATGATCGACGATGGCCGGAATGCGGTTGTTCGGCGCGATTTTCAGAAAGTGCGGCTGGAACTGCTCACCCTGGCTGATGTTGATCGGATGGACGTTGTACGGCAGGCCGGCTTCTTCAAGGAACAGGGAGATCTTGTGGCCGTTGGGGGTGGTCCAGTAATACAGATCGATCATGGAAAACTCCAAAGCAGAAATGGACGTGTGTGCGGACAGCAAACGCCGGCGTCAGGTCGTCCCGTGTGCGTTCGATAGCTTGCTTAGTAGGAAGAGGTGATGCTGAACTGCGCAGAATTCAATGACCCCGCGTGAGAAAAATCGCCATGGAGCTTCAGGCCAACGCTGCACTGATCATCATCGACCAGCAAAAAGGCATCCTGCAGCCGCGTTTGGGGCGAAGGAATAATCCTCAAGCGGAGGAGCGAATCCTTGATCTGCTGGGGCTTTGGCGGCGTAGCGGTCGGCCGGTGGTGCATGTGCAGCATTTGTCGCGCGAGCCGGATTCGGTATTTTGGCCGGAACAGGAGGGGGTGGAGTTTCAGCAGCGGTTTTTGCCGCAGGACGGTGAATGGCTGATTCAGAAACAGGTGCCCGATGCGTTTTGTGCTAGCGGGTTAGAGGCGCGGTTGCGTGAGGCGGGGATCGGGCAGTTGATCATTGTTGGCGTGGCGACGAACAACTCCGTGGAATCCACGGCGCGCACGGCGGGCAATCTGGGGTTCGATGCGTGGGTCGCGGAGGATGCCTGTTTCACCTTCGACAAGGCCGACTATTTCGGCACGCTGCGTACCGCTGAAGAGGTGCACGGGATGTCGCTGGGGAATTTGCACGGGGAGTATGCGACGGTGGTCAGTGCTGCGCAGATTCTAAAGGCTGGCTGAAAAAATTTCGTCGTATGTGCCGGCCCCTTCGCGAGCAGGCTCGCTGCCACAGTGGGCCGTATTCCAACTGAAGGAACTCGATTGACTGTGGGAGCGAGCCTGCTCGCGAAAGCGGTCTGTCAGGCGAAGAGGGGCTTCGCCCCGAGCATCAAGCGCCGTGGCACTTCTTGAATTTCTTGCCGTTGCCGCATGGGCAAGGGTCGTTGCGACCGACGTCTTTCAGGGCGTTGCGCACCGGTTCCTGGTGGGCGTGGCCGCAGTTCGGGCCGTGAACGTGGCCGTGGTCATGATCGTGATGGTCATGATCATGATCGTGGTTGCAGTCAGGGCCATGGACATGAGGTTGCTGAGTCATCGGTGTTGCTCCGGAATTAAATCGGCGGGGATTATCACGCCATTGCGCTCAAGGTGCACGTAGTGAGCGATGAATAAACCGGTTTCCATCTCACCCTGCAAACGATAGGGAATCTGCTGATTCGGATTTTTCAGCATTTTCACCACGTCTTTTACCTTCGGCCACAGGTTGGTGCGGATCGGCACCTTGAAGTAGGCACTGCGTTTCGGCCCGACCGTAAACCAGTGTTCATGCTCGCCTTCGGCCAGCAGCATGTCGGCCAGATGAATGCGGTAGTCCAGGCCGCGCACGGTCAGGTCGCTGTCGTTGGGGTTGTCGATGCGAAAGTGCAGGATGAATTTCTGTTCGAGCAGTTTGGCGCGCACCACTTCGACTTTGACCAGATGCACGGCGGGGTCGACGCTGTCATCGCTGAACCACGACGCGCAACCGCCGAGATTGAGCATCAGCATCAGAATGAAGCATTGGCAGGTGCGCCGACGACCGAGCATGGTTTAACTCCCTTTGGTGCCAGTCTAGACGCTAAAAGATCGCAGCCTGCGGCAGCTCCTACAGGGGAAACGCAAATCCTGTGTAGGAGCTGCCGCAGGCTGCGATCTTTTGATCTTCAACCTCAAGCGCCGAAATACCCTGCACAGCACTTCTTGAATTTCTGCCCACTGGCGCACGGGCAACTGTCGTTGCGCCCCAGCTTCAACTGCACCGTCGGATCAATGAAGTACCAGCGCCCGGCGTTCTGCACGAACGAGGAGCGCTCGCGGTGGCTGTGCTCACCCTGATCATCGTGCCAGCGCGCGGTGAAAGTGACGAAGGCGTGTTCTGGCTGACCGCCGAGCACTTCCGAACTCTCGACCTCAAGGCCAAGCCAGGTGCTCTGCGCGCTCCAGTTACTGATCGACTGGCGATCCAGTCCCGCTTGCTGAGCAGGCAGGGTGGTCGCCACCAGATAATCGATCAAACCCAGCACATAGGCGCTGTAGCGCGAACGCATCAGCGCTTCGGCGCACGGCGCCGGGTGGCCGTCGTGATAGTGGCCGCAGCAGGCCTCCAGCAGATTGCCGCTGCCGCACGGGCAAATGGCTGTACTCATTGCATTACCACCAGTATTTCCCGAAGTTTTCCGGATTGGCCCAGAACCGTGAGTTGAGCCAGTCGGGGACTTGTTTGTAGTCAAGCAGATCATAGGTGAACAGTGTCAGCACTTGATCGTCGCGTTGAAAACGTTCACTGGCTTGCAGCGCCAGCGAATAGAAGTCGGTTTCCTGCCAGCCGCTGGCTGACAGGTCTGCCAGCACGGCGATGCGGCTGGCGTTGAGATTGCGAATCCCGCCCAACAGGTTCAGGCCATCGCGTTTGGGCAAATGTTCCAGACAATCGACCACCAGCGCCAGGTCGAAACGCTGCGCCGCCAGTTCAGCAGGCAATGGGCCCGGCGCGGCATGGGCCACGGTGGTGTCTGGATGCGCCTGTTTAAAAGCGCTCAAGGCCGGAAACTCACTGGCGCCGATCAGCAGCAGACGCGCCGGGGCGTAGCGATCCAGCAAAGCGGCCAGCGCCTGTTGCGGCGTGCGGGAAGAAATGGCGACGTTCATCAAAGCTCCTCAATCAGACCGCCAAGACTAGCCTGCCTGACGGTGCGGGCAAAGAGCCCTGTTCCGCCCGTTTGCGGCAAATGTGCCGAAGTCCTGTGAACAGGCTCGCAAACAGCGGTGGCCTATTGCTGGCGGAGATTAAAACTCCGGTCTTTACTCCCTGAATCGGTTTTAAGCCGATCCCTCAGGAGAAAACCAGATGAGCATAGTTCGGACAGCATTACCTTTGATTCTGCTAACCAGTGTGTTGACTGGTTGCGCAGGTTTACAGAAAACCGACTGGCCGACCTGTGCGGCGGTCGGTGGTGTTGTCGGTGCCGGTCTCGGCGCGACCGAAAGTTCGGCGTGGGCCGGCTACGGTGCGTTGCTGGTCGGCGGCACGGCAGCGGCCTATTGCTGGGTTCACGGTGATGGCGACGAAGACGGCGACGGTGTGCCGGACAGTCGCGACAAGTGCCCGGGCACGCCTAAAGGCGTACAGGTCGACGCTGACGGTTGCCCTCCACCAGCCCCTGCGCCGGTGGTTGAAGAAGCGGTAGTGGTCAAGGAAGAAACCATTGTCATCCGTGATGTGCACTTCCAGTTCGACAAAGCGACGCTGACCGGCCCTGACAAGCAAGTGCTCGACAAGGTCGCCACCCGCCTGAAACAGGAATCCTCGACGGCGCAACTTACCGTGACCGGTCATACCGACAGCGTGGGCAGCGATGCCTACAACAAAAAACTGTCGGATCGTCGTGCGCATTCGGTGGTGGATTACCTGATCCAGCAAGGTGTGCCACGCGCCAGCTTCGTTTCGGTGTCCGGTCTGGGTGAAAGCCAGCCAGTGGCCGACAACAAAACCGCTGACGGTCGCGCGCAAAACCGTCGTACCGAAATCAAAATCCAGCGTTAAGCCCCTCTCGCATCCGCGGCTTGTGCAGTCGCGGATGCGGGTCTTTACTCCTGTGTAACCGGTATGGGCCGGTGACACAGGAGCTTTCACAATGACTGTTTTCTCAAGGTCCGTCTTGCCGGTGCTACTGCTTGGCAGCTTGCTCACCGGTTGCGCCACCCACAGCGATGGCACTGCACCCCTCAATCAACGTACGTGGCCGATCTGCAGCCTTATCGGCGGGCTGGTCGGTGGCGGTCTCGGCGCCATTGAAAGTGGCGGCTGGGCCGGTGGCGGCGCAGCGCTGGGGATTCTTACCGGCGGACTGATCTGTTATGCCCAGGACGGCGATGAAGACGGCGACGGCGTGTTCGACCGCCGCGACCGTTGCCCGGACACCCCGGAAAATACCCCGGTCGATCACCGTGGTTGCCCGCTACCGCAATACCCGGTCACGGAAAAAGTGCCGGAGCCTGCGCCGCAAACTGAAGTCATCACCCTCAGCGATGCCGGCAACGTGCTGTTCGATTTCGACAAATCCGACCTGACCCCGGCGGCGAAAGCCCAGCTCGATACGCTGATGGACAAGCTGCGCAATGCCGACGTGGTCAGCATCAAGGTCATTGGTCACACCGACAGCAAAGGTTCGGATGCCTACAACCAGGCCTTGTCGGAACGGCGGGCGAGTAGTGTCGCGGCGTATCTGCTGAGTCAGGGGCTGGCGCCGAACAAGCTCACCAGCGAAGGGCGCGGAGAAAGTGAACCGGTGGCCGATAACGCAACCGATGAAGGGCGCGCGCAGAACCGTCGCGTGGAGTTGCATATCAATCGCTAGGACGCCTCTGTAGGGCGCAGGCTAGAGCTGCCGGACGATTATCAAAGTCGTTCCGGCAGCCATTTGGCGGCGCGGCGAAGTTTTTTCATTTGTGCCTCTGGCTTATCCCCCGCAGAAGCCGTTACTGTGCGCCCAAAGAATAATTCGCAACACGGGGGAGCGTATGAAAGTGTTCT
Organism: Pseudomonas sp. Irchel 3H7; assembly: GCF_900187605.1. GTDB lineage: Bacteria > Pseudomonadota > Gammaproteobacteria > Pseudomonadales > Pseudomonadaceae > Aquipseudomonas. The sequence goes on along the minus strand of NZ_FYEA01000011.1, from coordinate 277,140 downwards.
GGGGGCTGGGGCGGTTGTTGACCCTGCTGTTCTGCTGCGTGGTGCTGGCCAATCAGCTGGTGCCGTTCGTACATCCGCTGCATCTGCTGGTCAATCTGGCCGGCGGCCTGCTGTTGCTGATTCATCTACTCGAAGTGCTGCTGTGCAATCGCAGCCTCAAAGGCCGTCCGCACCCTTGGCGTGACCGTGGCCGCATCCTGCTGTTCGGCGTATTCCACTTGCAATCCATCCCGGCCCCGGCCGCTCCGGAGGCTTCTTCCCATGCGTAAACTTTGCCTGCTCGCTGCATTTATCAGCCCATTGGCCTGTGCCCAAGTGGTCAGCGTTGAAACCAACTCGCTGATGCGTTTGCCCAACACCGCCAGCACGTTGCAGCTGGAAAAACTCGAAGTGGCCGATTACGGCACGTTGCTGATTCCTGCCAACGTGACCGAACTGACCGTGGGCGAGTTGCGTCTTGGCCATGAAGCCCGTATCGCGATCGTTCCGAGCGAGAACGCTTTGGAGATGAAGGTAGCTCGTGCAGAGCTGAGCGATGGCAGCCGGATTACTGCACGGGGTGCACCGGGGACTTATGAGAAAGCCGCCCGTGCCGGGCGCAATCTGAATCTGCAATTCAAGGCTTTGAACGCGCCGCAACTGTTGGTCGATGCCCGTGGCGGCACCGGTGCGCCGGGGTTTGTCGGCCTCGATGGCGGTAATGGCGAAGACCCGGGCTGCACCTACGGTTCGGCCGGGCACGGTTTTGATGGCAGTAACGGCAGCGACGGCCAACCGGGTGCACCGGGAGCGCTGGTGCGCCTTGAAGTACCGCGCGAGTTTCCGGCCGAGCTGATCAAGGTCAATGTCGCGGGCGGTGCTGGCGGTCCGGCGGGTGTTGGCGGCAAAGCAGGGAAGGGTGGCAAGTCCAAGGGCTGCCTGGTGTATCGCGCCGATGGCGGCAAGAACGGCAAGGCCGGGGCGGATGGACAGCCAGGGCCAGTGGGGGCGGCGGGGGCTGTGACTGTGCAACGCCTTTAAAGGCAGACCCTCATCGGAACGCCGCCCGCCCAGCCCTCTCCCGGAGGGAGAGGGGGCCGACCGAGGTGACTCAGGCTATCCATCGACCTGAAAAACCGTGTCGATTATGGATTCAAAGCTAATCCTTCAGGTCGGCGTAACTCTTCAATATCCCCCATTCAGTCCCCTCTCCCTCCGGGAGAGGGCTAGGGTGAGGGGCTTTTGATTTTCAGATCATCGGTCTTGCCGCCGCAATCGCCACCAACACCAACCCGACAATCAGATTGAGCCCCACCACGCGGCGAATCCGCCCCAGCACCGCCGCACCCGCCGGCCAGTCCTTCGCTTCCACCGCCGTACGCAGTTCAGGCAGCATCAAGCCCTGAATGCGGATAAACAGCGCCGTCATCACCACATACAAGCCCATCATTACCTGCACATATTTCGGCGCGGTCTCGAAACCGACCTGCTGCAAATGCAACATGCCCACACCGCTGATCGGCAACAGGATCACCGCAACCCAGACCCAACGAAAAAAACCCTGAAACACTTCCACCCACAAGGTCAGGCGGGCTGGGCCGTCGAGGGCCTTCACAGCCGCCGGGCGCAGGACCATCCAGGCGAAAAACATGCCGCCGACCCAGACCAGGGCGGACAAGACATGCAGCGGGTAGACGAGGCTAAAAAGTGTCATTGGGTTACTCCGTTCTGCGCAGGATCGATTCGCGGGGTATGATAGCCGCCGATCCAAACCACTGAAAATTTATCCAGCGTTTTTTGCGCCCGACACTCAATGATCAGCACTGAACTCAAAACCACGATCCAGGGCGCCTACTCGCGTTTTCTAGAGGCCAAGAGCCTCAAGCCGCGTTACGGCCAGCGCCTGATGATCGCTGAAATCGCCAAAGTCCTCGGGGATATCGACACCGACGACGAAGGCCGGCGCAGTGGCGACCCCGCGATTGTTGCGGTGGAAGCCGGCACCGGTACTGGCAAGACAGTCGCCTACAGCCTGGCCGCGATCCCCACCGCGAAACTGGCCGGCAAGCGCCTGGTGATCGCCACCGCGACCGTCGCCCTGCAAGAGCAGATCGTCTACAAGGACTTGCCCGACCTGATGCGCAACAGCGGGCTGAATTTCAGCTTTGCGCTGGCCAAGGGCCGTGGCCGCTACATGTGCCTGTCCAAGCTCGACATGCTGTTGCAGGAAGGCCACGCGCAAACCGCCACTGCCCAGCTGTTCGAAGAAGAAGGCTTCAAGATCGAGGTCGATGAGGCCAGTCAGAAGCTGTTCACCAGCATGATCGAGAAACTCGCCGGCAATAAGTGGGACGGCGACCGTGACAGCTGGCCGAATGCGCTGGAAGACGCCGATTGGGCGCGCCTGACCACCGATCACAGCCAGTGCACCAACCGGCATTGCCCGAACTTCGGCCAGTGCGCCTTCTACAAGGCCCGCGAAGGCATGGGCAAGGTCGACGTCATCGTCACCAACCACGACATGGTCCTGGCTGACCTGGCGCTGGGCGGTGGCGCGGTACTGCCGGATCCGCGCGACACCATTTACGTGTTCGACGAAGGTCACCACCTGCCGGACAAGGCGATCGGTCACTTCGCCCACTACACACGCCTGCGTTCCACCGCCGACTGGCTGGAAACCACCGCGAAGAACCTGACCAAATTGCTGGCCCAGCACCCGCTGCCGGGCGACCTCGGCAAATTGATCGAACAAGTGCCGGAGCTGGCGCGGGAGATCAAGGCCCAGCAGCAGTTCATGTTCAGCGCCTGCGAGCAGGTCGCCGATTTCAAACCGGGCGAAGACGTCGAGGGCCGTGAGCGTCCACGCCATCGTTTCGTCGCCGGGGTGATTCCCGAGCACATGCGCGAAATGGGCATCGAGCTGAAGAAAGGCTTTGCCCGTCTCAACGATCTGTTCACGCGCCTCACCGACCTGCTCAAGGAAGGCATGGACGGCGAGGTCAACATCGGCATCGCCAGCAATCAGGCCGAAGAGTGGTACCCACTGTTCGGCAGCCTGTTGTCCCGTGCTTCGGGCAACTGGGAGTTGTGGACAGCCTTTACCGCCGAAGATCCGGAAGACAGCCCGCCGATGGCGCGCTGGCTGACGTTGGCCGAAAGCGGTTCGCTATTCGACATCGAGGTCAACGCCAGCCCGATTCTGGCGGCGGAAACCTTGCGTCGTAGCTTGTGGAACGTGGCCTACGGCTGTCTGGTGACTTCGGCAACGCTGACCGCTCTGGGTACCTTCGACCGCTTCCGCATGCGCGCCGGCCTGCCGAAAAAAGCCGTTACCGCCGTCGTGCCGAGCCCGTTCCATCACGCCGACGCCGGTGTGTTGCGCGTGCCGGATCTGAAGGCCGACCCGCGCGATGCGGCGGCCCACACGGCAGCGATCATTCGTGAGTTACCCGATCTGGTCGAAGGTTCGCGCGGCACCCTGGTGCTGTTTTCCTCGCGCAAACAGATGCAGGACGTGTTCGACGGCCTCGACCGCGACTGGCGCAAGCAAGTGTTCATTCAAGGCAACCTGTCGAAACAGGAAACCCTGAACAAGCACAAGGCGCGGGTCGATGGCGGTGATTCCAGCGTGCTGTTCGGTCTCGCCAGTTTTGCCGAAGGTGTCGACTTGCCGGGTGCCTACTGCGAGCACGTGGTGATCGCCAAGATCCCGTTCTCGGTGCCGGATGATCCGGTCGAAGCGGCGCTGTCGGAATGGATCGAAGCCCGTGGCGGCAATCCGTTCATGGAAATCTCCGTGCCCGATGCTTCGCTGAAGCTGGTTCAGGCTTGCGGGCGTCTGCTGCGTACCGAAGAAGACCGCGGCACCATCACCTTGCTTGATCGGCGCCTGGTCACTCAGCGCTATGGCAAGGCGATCCTCAATGCGTTGCCTCCTTTCCGTCGTGAAATATCCTGAGACAACGGTGGGCAGTTTTGCCCGCCGTGTTGTCTATCTCTCTGCTATCGCTTTTCCATTGGCCATTGTTGGTCGTTAGGGAGAACTCCGTTCTTATGATCCGCCGTTCGTTGCCTGCCGTATTCGCCTTGATCTTCGCCACGCCGCTGTTCGCGGCGCCTGCGGGTCAGCAGACCTTGTTCAACTTTGTCCGTCCTGCCGACGTGGTGAAAATCGCCACCGAAAACGCGGATCTGCCGCAGGCCAACGCCGAACAGACACCGGAAGGTGAAGTGCTGCGCCGGGTGACGTTCAATCCGGTGGCCCGCCCGACCTTGCGCCTGACGCCGCAGACTGGCGCCTGGGACTGGTCGCAGTCAGGCATGATGACCTTGCGTTTGCAGAGCGCAATGGACTGGGCGGTGACGGTCTACGTGCAGATTCAGAGCAACGACGGTCGGACACTGGTCAGTCGCGTCGACTTGCCAGCAGGTCCTGCGCAAACCCTGTTGGTACCGCTAGTGGCATCGACGCCGCTGAGTCAGGGCATGAAAGCCGGGCCGCCAATGCCGATGACAGTCGATGGTCAGCGGATCCTGCTGGCCGCCAGCAGCGGCGAAATCGATCGCAGCCAAGTGGTCTCGGTGAGCCTGTCGATGGATCAGCCGAAAGTCGCCCAGAGCTTGCTGTTGGAGCGTTTCGGCGTGCAGGACGGCGATTCGGTCACCCAAGCGGTGTACGGCAATCTGGTCGACGCCTACGGGCAATCGACCCGCAGCAAGTGGCCGGAAAAGGTCAGCAACGATGAACAACTGAAATCCGCCGCCGCCAAGGAACAGCAACAGCTGAAAACCTGGCTGGCCGAGCGTGAGAAGTCCTCGCTGGACAAATTCGGTGGCTGGAACAAAGGCCCGGCGTTCAAGGCCAGCGGTTTCTTCCGCACCGAAAAACGTGATGGCCGCTGGTATCTGGTCACGCCTGAAGGGCATCCGTTTTACTCGCTGGGCGTGAACACCGTCAGCCCGCAGGTCAACCAGACCTACGTGGCCGGTCGTGAATACATGTTCGAATCCTTGCCTAAACCTGAAGACCCGTTGGCCAAGCACTTTGGCGAGGGTGACAACCGTGGCGGCAATGGTGTTGATCAGGGCCGCGGTTATGGCAACGGGCGCTGGTACGACTTCTACGGCGCCAACCTGCAGCGCGTGTACGGTGAGCCGTGCAAAGCCGACAGTGAAAGCAAGTCCGGGGTAGCGGAAGCGGCGAAGTCTGCAGCCGCTGAAACGGCCGCCGTCCAAGCCGCCGAGCCTGCCCCAGTACCTGCCGAGCCGAAGTCCGGCGTCGCTGAAGCGGCCAAAACCGAAACCGTACAAGCGACAACAGAAAAAGCTGCCGAACCGTGCAAGGCCACCATCGATGAGCAACAGTGGGCCAGCCACACGCTTGATCGTCTGCAAGCCTGGGGCTTCAACACGGTTGGCAACTGGAGTGCCGATTCGCTGAGTGATGCAGATCGTGTGCCGTACACCTTGCCGTTGTCGATCGTTGGCGACTACACCAGCATCAGCACCGGCAGCGACTGGTGGGGCGGCATGCCAGATCCGTTCGATCCGCGTTTCGCCATGGCCACCGAGCGCGCCGTCGCTATCGCTGCCCGCGATCACCGCGACGATCCGTGGCTGATCGGCTACTACGCCGACAATGAACTGGCGTGGGCCGGTCCCGGTGACGATCCGAAATCCCGCTACGCGCTGGCCTATGGCACGCTGAAAATGACCACCGACGTGCCGGCCAAACGCGCGTTCCTCAAGCAACTGCGCGACAAATACCGCAATCAGGCCGGGCTGTCGAAGGCATGGGGCATCGATCTGCCGGCGTGGGAATTGATGGAAGACCCGGGTTTTGTGCCTCCGCTGCCGAGCCCGGAACATCCGGAAATCGAAGCTGACTTCAAATATTTCCAGAAAGTCTTCGCTGATACCTACTTCAAAACCATTTCCGACTCGCTGAAATGGCACGCGCCGAACCAGTTGCTGCTCGGCGGCCGTTTCGCCATCAGTACGCCGGAAGCTGTGGCCTCCTGCGCGCAGTATTGCGACGTGCTGAGCTTCAACATGTACACGCTGAAGCCGCAGGATGGTTATGACTTTGCCGCGCTGGGCGCTTTGGACAAACCGGTATTGATCACTGAATTCAACTTCGGCTCAGCGGATCGTGGCCCGTTCTGGGGCGGTGTTACGCAAGTGGCCAAGGAAGAAGATCGCGGCACGGCGTACGCCAACTTCCTCAAGCAGGCCTTGAGTGAACCGTCGATTGTCGGCGTGCACTGGTTCCAGTATCTCGATCAACCGGTGACCGGGCGTTTGCTCGATGGTGAGAACGGTCATTTCGGTCTGGTCGGGGTGACGGATCTGCCGTATCAGGGCTTTGTCGAATCGGTGCGCAAGAGCAACTTGCAGGCGATTGATCAGCTTGGCAAAGAGGCTGAGAAAGCGGCCGCAGCGGCGGGGCATGAGGCTGAGGGCGGGCGCAAAGGCGAGGCCGGCAAAGGGCCGGGGGCAGGGCATGCCGGTGGGCATTCGGGGAATGGTCATTAACGCGTGACGCTTTAAAAAGATCGCAGCCTGCGGCAGCTCCTACTGAGAAACGCAATCCATGTAGGAGCTGCCGCAGGCTGCGATCTTTTGACTTGGCTTTCAACCGTCTGGCCCGCAGCTGTTCCCAAATCCCTCTGGGGCTGGAACAATGCGGGCCACTTTGTAGAGCGTTTTTGCGGGGAGTTGCGGGTGCAGATTCAGGGACATTACGAGCTTCAATTCGAAGCGGTGCGCGAAGCTTTTGCCGCACTGTTCGACGATCCCCAGGAACGCGGCGCAGCCCTGTGCATCAAGGTCGGCGGAGAAACCGTTCTCGACCTCTGGTCCGGTACTGCCGATAAGGATGGTGCTGAGGCTTGGCACAGCGACACCATCGCCAACCTGTTCTCTTGCACCAAAACCTTTACCGCTGTCACCGCCCTGCAACTGGTCGGTGAAGGCAAGCTGCAACTGGATGTTCCGGTCGCCCGCTACTGGCCGGAATTCGCCGCCGCCGGCAAAGAGTCCGTGACCCTGCGCCAATTGCTTTGTCATCAGGCCGGTTTGCCGGCGCTGCGCGAGCTGCTGGCGCCGGCAGCCCTCTACGACTGGCAAGCCATGGTCGATGCCCTTGCGGCCGAAGCACCATGGTGGACACCGGGTACTGGTCATGGTTATGCCGCGATCACTTATGGCTGGCTGATCGGCGAGTTGCTGCGCCGCGCTGACGGTCGTGGGCCGGGCGAATCCATCGTCGCTCGTGTCGCTAAACCTCTGGGTTTGGATTTTCACGTCGGTCTGGCTGACGAAGAGTTCCACCGCGTGGCGCACATCGCGCGCGGCAAGGGCAACGCCGGTGATGCCGCCGCGCAACGTCTGCTGCAGGTGACCATGCGCGAGCCCACCGCGATGACCACCCGCGCTTTTACCAACCCACCTTCAGTGCTCACCAGCACCAACAAGCCGGAGTGGCGGCGCATGCAGCAACCGGCGGCCAATGGCCACGGCAATGCGCGCAGTCTGGCCGGTTTCTACGCGGGCCTGCTCGATGGCAGCCTCCTCGAAAGCGACATGCTCGAAGAGCTGACCCGCGAACACAGCCTCGGCGAAGACAAGACACTGTTGACCCGGACCCGTTTCGGTCTGGGCTGCATGCTTGATCAACCGGATGTGCCCAACGCCACTTACGGTCTCGGCCCTCGTGCATTCGGTCATCCGGGTGCGGGCGGTTCCATCGGTTTCGCTGATCCTGAGCATGATGTTGCCTTCGGTTTTGTGACAAATACCCTTGGGCCGTACGTCTTGATGGATCCGCGCGCACAGAAGCTCGCGCGGGTGCTTGCCACTTGTCTGTAAAGTTGCATCCGAGGTCCCAGGGTCGGAACCTCAAGCGGTTTTTCGTTTCAAAACGGCTGTTTATCCGGGCGAAAGTGCTCTGATTTTTCATTACTTCATTTTGTGGATTTTCAATGTCATCTAAAAAGACCCTCGCCCTGGCCCTGTGTGTAGCGATCACCGGTTGTGCACAGACCCCGAAAAACGATGCGGACGGCGGCAGTTGGTGGCCGTTCGGTTCTTCCGACAAGGTTGCGGCCAAGGAGCCAGCACCGGCTCCAGCCCCTCTGAAACCTGCGGCCACCGCACCCGTGGCCAAGACTGAAAGCAGCAACCCGTGGTACTGGCCGTTCGGTTCTGATGATGAAGCGGTCAAAGCCGACATGAAGGCTGAAGTCGCCCCGGAAGCGAAAAAACCGGCAACCGTGGCCAAAGCTGAAGCCGACGCGGGTGGCAAATGGTGGTGGCCGTTTGGCGGCAAGGATCAGCCAACCACCAAAGCCGTGCCGATGCCCGATCCGAAAGTCACTCAAGCCTGGCTCGACGACTACGAGCCGCGCCTGCGCGAAGCGGTCAAGGACAGCAATCTGCAACTCGAACGCCGTGACAACGTGCTGGTCGTGACTGCACCGGTCGAAGGCTCGTTCAACCCGGATCGTCCAGCCATGTTGCTGCCGGTCACCCTCGGCCCGTTCACCCGCGTGGCGAAAATCCTTGAAGCCGACCCGAAAACGGCCGTGCTGGTCCTTGGTCACAGCGATTCCAGTGGTGCTGCGCCTGCCAACATCAAGCTGAGCCAGGAACGTGCCCAATCGATTGCGGCGATCTTCCGTCTCAGCGGCCTGCAGCGTGATCGCCTGATGCTGCGCGGCATGGGTTCCGAAGCGCCGCGTGCCGCCAACGACAGCGTTGAGGGGCGTGCCCTGAACCGTCGCGTTGAACTGCTGGTGACCCCGCAGAACACCATGGTTGCCCTGTTGAGCAAATACAACATGCCGGCACCGAAGCCAGTGACCATGGTCGCCGCGCAAGACGTCAAGCCAGCCGCCAAACCGGTGACCCCGGCCCCAGCCGCGAAAAAAGCAGCTGTGCCAGCGACCAAAAAAGCTCCGGTGAAAAAAGCTGCTGCCAAGGCGCCGGCTAAAAAGGCCCCGGCCAAGGCCCCAGCGAAAAAGACTGCGCCAGCCAAAGCCGCCGCGACCGACAAGAAAGTCGCCGCGACCGATGCCACCAAGAAGTGATCCGCTAACGAAAGGAATGCGCCATGACCCAGGCTCTGGCAGATATGCGTCGTGATTACACCCGGGATGGTCTGACCGAGGCGCAAGCCCCGGTCGAGCCTTTTGCGCTGTTCCACCAGTGGTTCGCCGACGCGGTGAAAACCGAACAGGTGCCGGTGGAAGCCAACGCCATGACCCTGGCCACGGTCGACCAGGATGGGCGACCGCACTGTCGCATTCTGCTGCTCAAGGGCCTGGACGAGCAGGGCTTCACCTTCTTCACCAACTACGACAGCGCCAAGGGCCAGCACCTGGCGGCCAACCCGTTCGCCGCCATGACCTTCTTCTGGCCGACCCTGGAACGTCAGGTGCGCATCGAAGGGCGGGTGGTGAAGGTCACGCCCGCGGAGTCCGATGCGTATTATCAGGTGCGTCCGCTGGGTAGCCGTCTCGGTGCCTGGGCATCACCGCAGAGCCGGGTGATCAACGGGCGCGGTGAACTGGAAGATTTGCTCAGGGCCACCGAGCAGCGTTTCTCCGATACTCAGCCCGACTGCCCGGAACACTGGGGCGGTTACCGCTTGCTGCCTGAGCGCATCGAATTCTGGCAGGGCCGTCCGAGCCGTCTGCACGATCGCCTCAACTACCGTGTGCAGGGCGCCGACTGGATTCTTGAACGTCTGGCACCCTGAGCAGTCTACCGAGCGGGATAGTCTGCCGCGGCGGCCTCCAGCCACTTCGGCAGATCCCGGCGCTTGATCTTTTGCGCCTGAGCGCGAGCCAGTTGTTCGAGCATGAAGGCACGTTTGCCCTCGTCCTTGCCGGCCAATGACAGCGCCAGGTCGCGATCCATCCAGCGTTTGATCCGCACGTACAACCACCCATGGAAGTACAAACCGGCGGCAGTGGTGACGACGATGATGAAGTAATCCATGAAAATCCTTGGTGTCGGTGGCGCAGATTTGCCAATTTGGCGCTACTGTAGGGGCTACGTCAGGGAGAGCGTGCAGGTGTCTGTACCGCGCCTGAATGAAAGCCAATTTATCCGGGCAGTGTCGTGACAGGCGTCAAGCCACGGAGTTTAATGACTATATGTTTCTTTGGAGTTGATGCTATGCGTAAGTCTGTTCTGCTGGTTGCTTCCTTTTCCACGATGGCGATGTTGCTTACCGGCTGCCAATCGAGCCTGACCGGTGACTCCTACTCCCGTGACGAAGCGCGTCGCGTGCAGACGATTCGCATGGGCACCATCGAATCCCTGCGCCCGGTGAAAATCGAAGGCACCAAAACCCCGATCGGCGGCCTCGCTGGTGCAGCGGTCGGCGGCGTCGGCGGCAGCGCCATCGGCGGCGGCAAGGGCAGCATCGTTGCAGCCGTTATCGGTGCGGTGGCGGGCGGTCTGATCGGTTCGGCAACCGAAGAAGGTCTGACCCGTACCCAGGGTGTGGAAATCACCGTGCGTGAAGACGACGGCAGCATGCGTGCCTATGTGCAGCAGGTGCAGGAGAATGAAGTGTTCCGCGTTGGCGAGCGGGTACGCATCTCCACCGTTGGCGGGACCAGCCGCGTTTCGCACTAAGCGGAATTCAGGGTAAAGAAAACCCCGATCAGGTGACTGGTCGGGGTTTTTTAATGCGTTTCAACGTCCATTGCACGTCAGTTGGAAGGTGACCTTCGGATCGAAGACATTCCTTCCCAGCAGTTTCTCCAGCGCGGCAAGCTGATCATTTGAAAGATCGTAACCCTCCCAGCCTTCCTGCTTACAAGACCAATTCATGATGGCAGCCAAGTTCTCGTCGCATCCGCTAGGCAGGTCTTCTTCAAAAACGAGAAACTCTGTTTTCCTATCGAATGCTTCAATCCTATAAATCATAAGAGACCGTCACCAGACATCGCTGTAGTCAAAAGAGATCTGATAATCGTAAGTTTTGAAGACGATGCCATGTTGAAAATACGGCTGAATGATTGGAACCCATTCTTCGAAAACATTGAAACCGCCATTGTTTATGTTGTTTTCCACCGGTATTCCCAAGGCATTCAAAACGCCCTCATCATCCCCTAAATCCTTGGAATACTCTTCGCCTTCGCACAGATCAGTTTGCTTGTCGTACCACTCTAGCCTCAGTTTTAATCCCATCATCAACCTCACAAATATTTTTTTCTGATGCTTCTTTCATCTTTCGCATCTTCGCGTCGCTCCCCCGTAAAAGGGTCAAACGCGCCTAGGTGAGTTCCGTCACTTGCTCGGTAAACCTCCAACTCTCCGTGCATCGAGTCCCACTCGTAGATTTTTCTACCTTTCGCATCTTTCCACCGTTCCCGAAGTCCTCCGCCTCCTTGTATAGGATTCTTTTTCTGCACCTTTATCAGTCCGGGAAATGCAGTGATTTCCTCTGCTTTTGGAGGCCTATGATAACTATGCCCCGCGGACGGTAAGCCTTTACGTGATGATGTACTGACTACGATGTATACCGGCCTAACACCCGAATTAGCCGGAAACACCAAAATGAAATCCCGATACTCTGGCGGATAAACCGGATTCACCAGAATTCCATCCGCCGCTTTCGTCGGCGGATAAACCCAGATGTGCGGTGCCTGCGGTGCAGCCTCCAGCGCGGGAATACCGAGGATGTCTGAGCCATCCACGGCGGGCGTCCAGATCAGCTCGACGCCTTCGCCCAGATCCGCAATGAACTGGCTGTCTCGCACGGTGAACTGCACGACATCAACCATTTCCCAATCGCGATTCTTGCCGGTGTAGAAGCCGTAGCCCTTCAGGCTGCCGTCGGCCTGCTGTTCGACCCTCAACCGAACACGCGTTCGCGCCTGTTCAAGTCCACGCAGTTGTTCGTCGGTATAGAGCGCGCTGTCACCAAGGCTCGATGGCATGAACAGCGCAACCAAACCAACTAAAGGCGCAACAGCCGCACTAGATACAGCTGCGGGCAGTGTTTCAAACACCGATCCCGCCAAAACCAGACTGCCAAATCCAGCCGGAATAGCGGTTGCACCGATTTTCTTGAGAGGAACTGCGCCGCTTTCATCGGCCTCACGCGCGCCCAGCAGGATCAGGTCGCCGTAATCCTTCAGGCTGTCGGTCGGCACCATCCCCGAAGGACTGGAGTAATCGATAATCGCATCCGGCAATTTGCAGGACTTGGCGAATACGCAGCCGGCACGGACGGGCTCTGTCTTTTTGACCGCCACCTCACGGCTGCGCTCGAAAGCCTCCTGCCGCGCCAGCATGGCGTCGTAAGCGTTTTGTCTGGCGTCGCGCTCGGCCAGTTCAGTGGCCGTCATGTAGCGGTAGGTGACGTGATGCCCGTCGCCTTGCGGTGGGTTGGAAACCCGGGGAATGTCCTTGTTGCCAGCCACTGATCGTCCTTTCGTTCATCCGTCGACAGCCCTTCGCAAAGGGCTGCGCAACGTTAACGAAGCAGGAAAATGATGGCTGTAGGACGCGTCGCTAAAGACGTGGGGATTGTTCGCTGTGTAACGAGAACGCAGGAAGTTTGTGGCGAGGGTGCTTGACCCTCGCCACAGAGGTTATATCGGTTGGGAGTTCTTGCGACTCGCCGCCGCCGTCACCGCATAACCAATCAGCGCCGCCAGAATCGAGCCGGTCAAAATGCCCATCCGGTCCATGCCAGCGTAGTCACTCACACCCGGCTCAAACGCCAGCGAACCGACAAACAGGCTCATGGTGAAGCCGATACCGCAAAGGATAGCTACGCCCATGACCTGGCCCCAGTTGGCGCCTTGGGGCAGGGTGGCGATGCCGATCTTCACGGCCAGCCATGTCAGGCCGAAAACACCGACCGTCTTGCCCAACAGCAGGCCCACCGCGATGCCCATCGGCACGTGATGGGTGAAGCTTTCCACGGTGACGCCGCTCAGCGACAGGCCAGCGTTGGCAAAGGCGAACAGCGGCAGAATGCCGTAGGCCACCCATGGGTGCAGCGCATGTTCGAGGGTCAGCAGTGGCGACGGCTCCGCGTTTTTCGTGCGCAATGGAATGCAGAAGGCCAGGGTCACGCCGGCCAATGTGGCATGGACGCCGCTCTTGAGTACGCAAACCCAGAGGATCAAGCCGATGATCATGTACGGCCCGAGCTTGACCACCCCGAGCCGGTTCATCGCCACCAGCGCTGCAATGCACGCTGCCGCCAGCCCCAGCGACAGAGTCGACAGTTCGCCGGAGTAGAAGATCGCAATGATCACGATGGCGCCGAGGTCATCGATGATTGCCAGGGTCATCAGAAACAGCTTCAGCGATACCGGCACGCGCTTGCCGAGCAAGGCCAGCACGCCGAGGGCGAAGGCGATGTCGGTCGCGGTCGGGATCGCCCAGCCGTCGAGGGCTGCCGGATTGTCACGGTTGAGGAACCAGTAGATCAGCGCCGGCACCAGCATGCCGCCGATAGCGGCTGCACCGGGCAGGACGATCTGTGAAGGCTTTGACAGTTGGCCGTCGAGGACTTCGCGTTTCACTTCCAGGCCGATGAGCAGGAAGAACATCGCCATCAGACCGTCGTTGATCCACAGCAGCAGAGGTTTAGCGATTTTCAACGCACCGATCTGCGCCACCACCGGGGTGTCGAGCAGGCCGGTGTACAGCCACGACAGTGGCGAGTTGTTGATAATCAGGGCGAGGACAGCAGCGGCGATCAATAACAGACCGCTGGCAGCTTCCAACTGAAAGAAACGCGTGAAAGTGCTACGCAGAGGCAAGGTCGCTCTCCATCGAATAGTCAAAAAGGTGGGACACCCTAACCCGTACTGTTAGTTGTTAAAACAAAAGTTATATTCTTTTTTGTTATATGGCGTTACAAGGCGTCTGGCGCAAGCCACGCTGAGCCTAGCAGTTGCCTGACATATTGAGACTCAGCTGTATCTGTGCGCGCTATAGGATTTTTCCTAAGCTGATGAGCGAGCCTTTCGAATAGATTCCTCTCCTGCCCGATTCAACGAGAACCATCACCATGAGCGACAACCGACAGTGGGCCCGCGAAGCCATCCGCATCATCGAGGCGGATTTTCAGCGCAGCGCCGACACCCACCTGATCCCTTTGCCGCTGCCAGGTTTTGCGGGTATCGAGTTGTATTTCAAGGATGAGTCCAGTCATCCAACCGGCAGCCTTAAACATCGCCTGGCTCGTTCGCTGTTTCTCTATGCATTGTGTAACGGCTGGCTCAAGCCCGGCGCCCCGGTGATCGAGGCGTCCAGCGGTTCTACAGCCATTTCCGAGGCGTACTTTGCACGGATGCTCGGTTTGCCGTTTATAGCGGTGATGCCGGCGACCACCTCGAAAGAGAAAATCGCCCAGATCGCGTTCTACGGTGGTCAGAGCCATCTGGTGAAAGATCCGACGCAGATCTACGCCGAATCCGAGCGTTTGGCCCGCGAGCATGGCGGCCACTTCATCGACCAGTTCACCTACGCTGAACGCGCCACCGACTGGCGCGCGAACAACAACATTGCCGAATCGATCTTCCAGCAGATGCGTTACGAGAAGCACCCGGAACCGAGCTGGCTGATTTCCAGCCCCGGCACCGGCGGCACCACCGCGACTCTGGGTCGTTATGTGCGTTATCGCCAGCATTGCACCCGCGTGTTGTGCGCGGATGCCGAGCGTTCGGTGTTCTTCGATTACTACCAGACCGGCGACGCCGGTTTGCGCCTGGAGTGCGGTTCGCGCATTGAAGGCATTGGCCGGCCACGCGTTGAGGCGTCGTTCCTGCCCAAGGTGATTGATGCAATGGTCAAAGTGCCCGACGCCTTGTCGCTGGCGGCCATGCATTATCTGGCGCAGCGGCTGGGGCGGCATGTCGGTGGGTCGAGCGGGACCAACCTGATCGGCGCCTTGATGGCGGCGCAGCAGATGAAAGCGGCGGGGGAGTCGGGGTCGATCGTGGCGATTCTGTGCGATGGCGGCGAGCGGTATGCCGACACTTATTACGATCAGGATTGGCTGAAGGCGCAGGGGTATGAATTGAATGGGTTGATCGAAGCGGTGGCGGCGAGTGCCGAGCGCGGTGAGCCGCTGCCGACCTCAGTGCTACGCGCGAATATCTGACACACCGAAATCAACTGTAGGAGTGAGCCTGCTCGCGATGGCGTAATAACATTCAACATTGATGTTGAATGGAATACCGCTATCGCGAGCAGGCTCACTCCTACAGGGTTTTGTGTCAGTCAGTCAGGCCGAGGATGTCGCGTGCCACGGCTTCGGCAATGCGAATCCCGTCAACACCTGCCGACAGAATCCCGCCCGCATAACCCGCGCCTTCACCGGCCGGGAACAAGCCCTTCACGTTCATGCTCTGCAGCGTTTCGTTACGAGTGATGCGCAGCGGTGACGAAGTACGCGTTTCGATCCCCGTCAACACCGCATCATGCAGCGAATACCCGCGAATCTGTTTCTCGAACGCCGGCAAGGCTTCGCGGATTGCCTCGATGGCAAAGTCCGGCAAGGCCAGGGCCAGATCGCCCAGCGCCACACCCGGTTTGTACGACGGCTCGACTTCACCCAGCTCGGTCGAAGGAATGTCGTTGATAAAGTCGCCAACCAGTTGCGCCGGTGCTTTGTAATCGCTGCCACCCAGAATGAACGCGTGGGATTCCAGGCGTTCCTGCAACTCGATCCCTGCCAGCGGGCCACCCGGATAATCGACTTCCGGGGTGATGCCGACGACGATGCCGGAGTTGGCGTTGCGCTCGTTACGCGAGTACTGGCTCATGCCGTTGGTGACCACGCGATTCGGCTCGGAAGTCGCCGCGACCACGGTGCCGCCCGGGCACATGCAGAAGCTGTAGACCGAGCGGCCGTTCTTGGCGTGGTGCACCAGTTTGTAGTCGGCAGCCCCGAGTTTCGGGTGGCCAGCGTATTTGCCCAGACGTGCACGGTCGATCAGCGATTGCGGGTGTTCGATGCGGAAACCCACCGAAAACGGCTTGGCTTCCATGAACACGCCACGGCTGTGGAGCATGCGGAAAGTGTCGCGGGCGCTGTGGCCGAGGGCCAGAACCACGTGTTTCGAATGCAGGGTTTCGCCGCTGGCCAGTTGTACGCCGACCAATTGGCCGTCCTCGATCAGCACGTCGGTGACGCGTTCCTGGAAGCGCACTTCGCCGCCCAGTTCGCGGATCTGCTCGCGCATGTTTTCAACCATGCCGGTCAGACGGAATGTACCGATGTGCGGCTTGCTGACGTAGAGGATTTCTTCCGGCGCGCCGGCCTTGACGAACTCGTGCAGGACTTTACGGCCGAGGAACTTCGGATCCTTGATCTGGCTGTATAGCTTGCCGTCGGAGAACGTGCCCGCGCCGCCTTCGCCGAACTGCACGTTGGACTCGGGGTTGAGCACGCTTTTACGCCACAGGC
Organism: Pseudomonas sp. Irchel 3H7; assembly: GCF_900187605.1. Classification (GTDB taxonomy): domain Bacteria; phylum Pseudomonadota; class Gammaproteobacteria; order Pseudomonadales; family Pseudomonadaceae; genus Aquipseudomonas. The sequence continues at coordinate 260,708 of NZ_FYEA01000011.1, read as the reverse complement.
CCCAAGTGTCTTTGGTGCGCTGGCGGACTTCGGTGCCGCGTTCGAGGACGATCGGCTTGAAGCCCATTTGCGCCAGCAGCAGGCCAGCGAAGATGCCGCACGGGCCGAAACCGACAACGATCGGGCGCTGGCTCAGGTCGCTCGGCGCTTCGCCGACGAATTTGTAGCTGACATCCGGCGCCATGTTGACGTTACGGTCGTCGGCGAACTTGCCCAACACCTTGGCCTCGTCGCGCACTTCGAGGTCGACGGTGTAGATGAAGCACAGTTCGGAGGACTTTTTGCGCGCATCGTAGCTGCGCTTGAACAAGGTGAAATCGTGCAGATCATCGCTGGCGATGCCCAGACGTTGCACGATGGCAACGCGCAGGTCTTCTTCGGGATGGTCGATTGGCAGCTTGAGTTCAGTGATTCGTAACATGGCGAGGATCCGGGTTCGCGGGGCGCACAACTGCGCCAGGGCGTTTGAAGGCCGCGATTATAAGCCGCAAAGGCCGGATCCGGTGAGGCTAAAACGCTCAGTCGTTGCGCGATCCGCCGAAATACCCGCAACCGCGTTGCACCTGACCGTCGATGCGCAACTCGGCGCTCATGTGTTGCACGCTACCGGTGCTGCTGTCGACGCAGCGTTGCGGCGCGACCCACAATTCGATGCGCTGGTTGTTGGCTTCGCTGCTCAGATTGAAGCGACCGTCGCCCAATTGATCTTCAATATACGGCACGGCAAGTGGCGGCTGACCTGCGCGGTCGATGACCATGCCTTTGCCGCTGACTTTGACATTCCATTCCGGGCCATGACCGGCGGCGCGCAGGATCAGCAGTTTGAAATTCGGATCATCACAGGCAGTGCCGGAACGCTCGACGCGATACAGCTGCGTCAGGTCGAGTCGATCACCGGCGACTTTGCCGCGAACGTCGGCAAACAGTTTGCCTTGCTCGTCGGCGAGGGTTGCAGCCTCTTGCAGAATGCTGGTGCCACCAATGTCATTGACGACGAGTTGGCGCTGATCCTGGCATGGCTGGAACACCAGTTTGCCGTCAGCGGCGGTCAGTTGACCCTGCATCCGTGTCTGCCCGACGTGCGAGGCACTTTCTCGCTGGCCATCGAGCAACTGGCAAGCGGCAAACAACGGCAGCAGGGCAACAAGGACTAACGAACGGGCAACACGCATCTTCGGCTCTCCAGACAAGTGCCGCCACGTTACGCAGCCTGACCGTTCATCACAAGGGTTTAGCCCACGTGAAATGTCTGACCTGTCTGCAGGCCTTCGACACTTTTCGCGTAGGCCAATGCCACATCTGCCGCAGGAACCGGCTTGTAACCACGGAAATACGGAGCGTAGCTGCCCATGGCTTCGAGCAGTACGGTCGGGCTGATCGAGTTCACTCGCAGGCCACGCGGCAATTCAATGGCCGCTGCGCGTACAAAACTGTCCAGCGCACCATTGACCAACGCTGCCGATGCGCCGCTGCGGATCGGATCGTGGCTGAGCACGCCGGTGGTGAAGGTGAATGACGCGCCGTCGTTGGCGAACTCGCGGCCAATCAGCAGCAAATTGACCTGGCCCATCAGTTTGTCTTTGAGGCCGAGAGCGAAGCTGTCTTCCGTCATCTCACCCAGCGGTGCGAAGGTGACGTTGCCGGCGGCGCACACCAGTGCGTCGAACTTGCCGGTTTTTTCGAACAGCTTGCGGATCGATGCACTGTCGCTGATATCCACCTGCAAGTCACCGCTGTTGCGGCCGATGCGGATGACTTCGTGGCGTTCCGAGAGTTCTTTGTCCACCGCCGAACCAATGGTGCCGCCAGCGCCTATCAACAGAATCTTCATCGAGCTGTACCTCAAGTGATTGAACGAGGTTTCAGTCTAGAGTGGTTTTTTCTGTGGATAAGCGCGCTAATAGGCAACCTTTGGTTTTCAAATGGAAACAATCCATGAGCGAAATGGATGATCTGGCGGCGTTCGCGGTGCTGATCGAAGCGGGCAGTTTTACCTTGGCGGCGCAGCAATTGGGCTGTAGCAAAGGGCAGTTGTCCAAGCGCATCAGCCAGCTCGAAGCGCGGTTTTCTGTGGTGTTGCTGCAACGCACCACTCGACGCTTGAGCCTGACCGCTGCCGGCGCAGCATTGTTACCACAAGCGCAGGCGCTGGTCGTCCAGGTGGAAAGGGCGCGTCAGGCCTTAGCGCGGTTGAAGGACGATATGGCCGGCCCGGTGCGCATGACGGTGCCGGTTTCGTTGGGGGAAACCTTCTTCGATGGTTTGTTGCTGGAGTTCTCGCATCAATACCCTGAGGTGCAGATTGAGCTGGAGCTGAACAACAGTTACCGCGATCTGTCACGGGACGGCTTTGATCTGGCGATCCGCAGTGAGGTGGCCAATGACGAACGGCTGGTGGCCAAGCCGTTGTTGGCCTGGCAGGAAATGACCTGCGCCAGCCCGGCGTATCTCGAGCGTTTCGGTGAACCGCTGACGCCACAGGCTCTGGCCGAGCATCGCTGCTTGCTCAACAGCCACTACAGCGGACGTGAGGAATGGCTGTATCACCAGCAGCATGAATTGTTACGGGTGCGAGTATCAGGACCGTTTGCCAGCAACCATTACAACTTGCTGAAGAAAGCCGCACTCAGTGGCGCCGGGATTGCGCGGTTGCCTTCCTACTTGCTGCAGGCGGAATTGGCTGACGGCCGATTGCGCTGGCTCCTGCGTGACTTTCAGACCCGACGTATGCCGATGTACCTGGTGCATCCGTATCAGGGTGGATTACCAAAACGCACGCAAGTGCTCGCGGATTATCTGATCGGTTGGTTCAAGCGCAGCGGCGAGGCGCTGGATCGACTTCAGCACTGATCATATGAATATAAACCCCATGTAGGAGCTGCCGAAGGCTGCGATTTTTTGATTTTGTTTTTTTCAAAGCAAGATCAAAAGATCGCAGCCTTCGGCAGCGCCTACAGGTCGGCGTTCAGTTGGTGAAGTGGCGGGCGATCAGATGATCAATCGACAACTTGCCCGGCCCCGTCGCCATCAAATACAGCAACACCGCCGCCCAGGTGCCGTGAGTCGGATAGGCATCGGGATACACAAACAGTTGAATGGTCAGGGTCATGCCCAACAACGCCAGCGCCGAAAACCGCGTAGCGAAGCCAATCAGAATCAGCATCGGAAAGAAGTGCTCGGCGAACGCCGCCATGTGTGCGGCAATCTCTGGGGACAGCAGCGGTACGTGGTATTCGCTCTTGAACAACGGAATCGTCGAGTCGGCGAGACGTGGCCAGCCGAGTTGAAAGCTGCCGTCGATCAGATCGATGGCCAGGCCTTCAACCTTGGTTTGCCCTGATTTCCAGAACACCGCGGCAATCGAGAAACGTGCAATGAACGCGATCAGGCTGTGGGGGATTTTTTCCAGCAGCGCGATGGCGCGGGTGATGAGCGTTTTCATGGCAGTTCCTTGTTATTCAATTGGGTAATGGCGTTGCGCGCGATCAGCAAGCCGAGGGTTTGCGCGAGGTCGAACTCAGGGCTGTTTTCAGCCGCTGCCAGCAGTGGCTGGCCCTCGATCAGGTTGCGGATAAACCTGCTGGCGCCGGGGTCGAGGGCAAACACTTCGACGTCCAGGCCGTTGCGCAACACCAGCGCGTGTTGCCTTTGGTTGATGTCGATCCCCTCCAGCGTCGAGTCGTGTTGATGTGCGCCCCAGATCGCGACTACGGCATAGGCTGAGTCGAGCAGGTGAAGGGAGGGATGAAGGTTGAGGCGCAGCTCACTCAGCGTTTGCGCATCAGCCAGTGCTGCCGTGATCTGTTCCGCGCGCACGGGCAGGGCGTCGGCCGCGTGGTAGGCGAGGGTGCGCAAGTGCTCAAGACGCGCCACGTCTGCCAGATAAGGCACGCCGCCGGCCGGTTCAAACGCTGCAATGAAGTCCGCAAATGTTTCTCCGTAGCGACTCATCAACGGACTCTGCGGCGGCAGCTGTTGTACGAAAACGGCCGCCATGGCGTGGAAGAATTCATCGCCGACCAATTGCGCAACCACCGGGCAACTGTCGCTCAACGCATTGATCAGCGAAGCCTGTACGTTGTTGCGATACACCGCGAAACGGCTCGCCGGATCAGCACCGTTGGCGCTGCACAGGCCTTCGGGGCAGGGTAACCGGGTGTCGATCAGCGCGGCAGCGAAAGCGCGTTGAGTACTCATGTGCGTGCTCCAGCATCCAGCAAAAGTGCATCAGCTTGCTGAGCTTCCGCCAGCAGCACCGCAAACGCCGGCACTTGATTGTCGCGCTCGATCAACGTCGCCACCGGACCGATGCGTTGCAGCACTTGCCGGTACAAACCCCAGACGGCTTGATCGATCGGCGCGCCGTGATCGTCGATCAGCAAGCGATCGCCAAGGCTGTCGCTATCTTCGGCGAACCCGGCCAGATGAATTTCACCCACCGTGTGTAATGGCAGCGCATCGAGATACGCCAGTGGATCACGCTGATGGTTCACGCAGGAAACGTAGACATTGTTGACGTCCAGCAACAGTCCACAGCCGCTGCGGTGTACGACCTCGGCGATGAAGTCAGGCTCATCGATGGTCGAACGCTGAAAGGCCAGATAGGTCGCTGGATTCTCCAGCAACATGGGACGTTTGAGTGTGTTCTGCACCTGATCAATATGCTCGCAAACGCGGTTCAGCGTCGGCGTGTCATAGGCCAGTGGCAGCAGGTCATTGAGAAACACCGGGCCGTGGCTCGACCAGGCCAGATGCTCAGAAAAGGCTTGCGGTTGATAGCGCCGCATCAGTTCGGCAAGGCGCTTGAGATGCTGTTTATCCAGCGGCCCTTCAGCACCGATGGACAAGCCAACACCGTGCAGCGACAGCGGATACTGCTCGCGGATCAAACCGAGAAAATGATGAAACGGACCGCCGGCCACCATGTAGTTTTCGGCGTGGACTTCGAAGAAACCGATGTCCGGTTGTGAGCCGAGCACTTCACGAAAGTGCCCGGTCTTGAGTCCCAGCCCGGCACGGGACGGGAGCCCGGTGCGGGCTGCCTGAGTGCCGGAGGGAACATGGTCGTTGATTGTGAGCATGATCGTCACTCAGGCAGACCAACGATCAGGACTTGGCTTTGAAGGCTTCCATCTGACCGAAACCGGTCGGCGAAGTCTTGCTCTCGGTGGTGGCGCAGGTGCCCTTTGGAACGAGTTTCCAGGCATTGGCCTGATAGTCCATTTTCGACGTGCCGGCACAGGTAGTGCCTGCACCGGCGGCGCAATCGTTATGACCTTTCATGGCCACGCCGAAGCATTTTTCCATGTCGGCGTCAGCGGCGTGGACGGTCGATACAGCAGCCATGCTCAGGGCAGAACCGAGGGCCAGAACCAGGGCGGTGGCGGACAGGGTGCGAGTGGTAGCAGTCATGATGTTTCTCCAGTCTTGGTCAGGGTTTTTACAAGCGCGTTTGCGCTTGCTTGTCCCTCTAGAGAAACGAGGTGGCGTTGCGTTACAGCCCGCTCATAATCTTTTTTGGAAAAACGCAAAACCCTGTAGGAGTGAGCCTGCTCGCGATGGCGTCATGTCAGATACTGGCGATGTTGAATGACACGACGCCATCGCGAGCAGGCTCACTCCTACAAGGGATTTTTGGAGAATCTGAAAATTGTGCAGGCACAAAAAAACGGCCCGAAGGCCGTTTGTTTGTTTGGCGACATGCATCAACCGCCGAGATACGCCTCGCGTACTTTCGGGTCGGTCAGCAGCGCTTCACCGGTGCCTTGCATGACCACGCGGCCGTTCTCCAGAACGTAGGCGCGGTCAGCGATTTTCAGCGCCTGGTTGGCGTTCTGCTCGACCAGGAACACCGTCACACCATCCTTGCGCAGCATTTCGATGATGTCGAAAATCTGCTGGATGATGATCGGTGCCAGGCCCAGCGACGGCTCGTCGAGCAGCAGCAGTTTCGGCTTGCTCATTAACGCACGGCCGATGGCGAGCATCTGCTGTTCGCCGCCGGACATGGTGCCGCCGCGCTGGTTGAAGCGTTCTTTCAGGCGCGGGAACAGGCCGAGAACCTTGTCCATTTGCTCCTGATAGTCGCCCTTGTCGGTGAAGAAGCCGCCCATGGACAGGTTTTCTTCAACGGTCAGACGGGCGAACACCCGACGACCTTCCGGCACCACGGCAATGCTCTTGCGCATGATCTGCGACGAGTCCTGGCCGACCAGTTCCTCACCCATGTAGCGGATGCTGCCGCTGTGCGCCTGCGGCGAACCGCAGAGCGTCATCAGCAGCGTGGACTTGCCGGCACCGTTGGCGCCGATCAGGGTCACGATCTCGCCCTGACGGACTTCGACGTTGACGTTGTGCAGGGCCTGGATCTTGCCGTAGAAGGTGGAAACGTTTTCGAACTGCAGCATTTACGCTTCCCCCAGGTAGGCTTTGATCACTTCAGGATTGTCGCGGATCTGTTCCGGCGTGCCGTCAGCCAGAGGCGTGCCCTGGTTGATCACGACGATGTGGTCGGAAATGCTCATGACCAGTTTCATGTCGTGTTCGATCAACAGCACGGTGACGTTGTGCTCTTCACGCAGCACGCTTATCAGCGCCTTGAGGTCTTCGGTTTCTTTCGGGTTCAGACCAGCGGCCGGTTCGTCGAGCATGAGGATCCGCGGACGGGTCATCATGCAACGAGCGATTTCCAGACGCCGTTGCTGACCGTAGGCCAGGGTGCCGGCGGTACGGTTGGCGAACTCTTTGAGGTTGACCTTTTCCAGCCAGTACTCGGCAAACTCCATGGCCTCGCGCTCGCTTTTGCGGAACGCCGGGGTCTTGAACAGGCCGGACAGGAAGTTGGTGTTGAGGTGACGGTGCTGGGCGATCAACAGGTTCTCGACCGCCGTCATGTCCTTGAACAAGCGCACGTTCTGGAAGGTACGCACCACGCCTTTGAGGGCGATCTTGTGGCCCGGCAGGCCTTGAATCGGCTCGCCGTCCAGCAGGATGCTGCCGCCGGTGGGCTGATAGAAACCGGTCAGGCAGTTGAACACGGTGGTCTTGCCCGCGCCGTTCGGCCCGATCAATGCAACCACCTGTTTCTCTTTGACTGTCAGGGCCACACCGTTGACCGCGAGCAAACCGCCGAAGCGCATGCTCAGGTTTTCGACTTTAAGGATCTCGCGGCTCATTTTCGCAACTCCATGTGTGGGCGTTGCATCGGCAGCAGACCTTGTGGACGCCAAATCATCATCAACACCATCAGGGCACCGAACATCAACATGCGGTACTCGCTGAACTCACGCATCATTTCCGGCAACAGGATCATCACCACGGCCGCCAGGATCACGCCCAACTGCGAGCCCATGCCACCCAACACAACGATGGCGAGGATGATCGCCGACTCGATGAAGGTGAACGACTCCGGCGTCACCAGACCCTGACGCGCAGCGAAGAAGCTACCGGCGAAACCGGCGAATGCAGCGCCGAGAGTGAACGCGGAGAGCTTGATGATCGTTGGATTCAGACCCAGTGCACGGCAAGCGATTTCATCTTCACGCAGCGCTTCCCACGCACGACCGATCGGCATGCGCAGCAGACGGTTGATGACGAACAGCGCCGCCAGCGCCAGCAGTAGCGCAACCAGGTAGAGGAAAATCACCTTGTTGATCGAGTTGTATTGCAGGCCAAAATACTCGTGGAAGGTTTGCATGCCTTCCGCAGCCTTGCGTTCAAAGGTCAGACCGAAGAACGTCGGTTTCTCGATGTTGCTGATGCCGTTCGGGCCACCGGTGATGTCGGTCAGGTTACGCAGGAACAGACGGATGATCTCACCGAAGCCGAGGGTCACGATCGCCAGATAGTCACCGCGCAGACGCAACACCGGGAAGCCCAGCAGGAAGCCGAACGTCGCCGCCATCAGGCCGGCAATCGGCAGGCAGATCCAGAAGCTCAGGCCGTAGTAGTGCGACAGCAGCGCGTAGCTGTAGGCGCCGACGGCGTAGAAACCGACGTAACCGAGGTCGAGCAGACCGGCCAGACCGACGACGATGTTCAGACCGAGGCCGAGCATCACGTAGATCAGGATCAGCGTCGCGATATCCACCGCGCCACGGGAGCCGAAGAACGGCCACACCAGCGCCACCAGGATCAGCGCAATGATGAAATAGCGCTGGGTGGTTGGCAGGGTGAGGAAGTTGCTCGCCTTGGCCGGAATCAGCGGCAGGCCCGGCGACGCACGCCAGGCTTTGCTGATCTGCTGGTTGAACAGCACGCGCAGGAACATCAGCACCGAACAGATGGCGATGGTCGCCAGCACGGTCGGGCTGGTGTTGTGCACTTCCAGGTTGATGCCGACGATGGTCAGTTTCAAACCGAGTACCGGGTAGGCCACGGCCCACACCAGCAAGGCACTGAACAGTGCCTGTTTAAGATTCCTAGTCATACTTTCTCAACCTCCGGACGGCCCAGAATGCCGGTCGGACGGAACAACAGCACCAGAACCAACAAGCCGAATGCCACGACGTCCTTGTACTGGTCGCCGAAGATATCGGCACCAAAGGCTTCTGCCACCCCAAGCACCAGCCCGCCGAGCATGGCGCCGGGGATGCTGCCGATACCGCCAAGTACCGCAGCGGTGAAGGCTTTGAGGCCGACGAGGAAACCGGCGTTCGGGTTGATCACCCCGTATTGCATGCTCAGCAGCACAGCCGCAACGGCTGCCAGCGCGGCACCAATGACGAAGGTCAGGGCGATGATGTTGTTGGTGTTGATGCCGAGCAGGTTGGCCATCTTGATGTCTTCGGCGCAGGCGCGGCAGGCGCGACCCAAGCGAGAGCGGGAGATGAACAGCGTCAGGCCGAGCATGGCGATCAGGGTCACCACGAACACCACGATTTGCATGTAGGAAATCAGCACTTCTTGTGCGCCACCTGGGCCGAAGGCAATGTTGCCCGGAATCAGGTTGGGGATAGCTTTGTCCTTGGAGTCTTGCGCCAGCAGAACCGTGTTCTGCAGGAAGATCGACATACCGATCGCGGAAATCAGCGGAATCAGACGGTTGCTGCCGCGCAGGGGGCGGTAGGCGATCCGTTCGATGCTGTAACCGTAGGAACTGGTGACGACGATACTGGCGATGAACGCCGCCGTCATCAACAGCGGGACACTGTCGAGTCCCATCATGGTCAACCCGGCGATGGCGATGAACGCCACGTAAGAGCCGATCATGTACACCTCGCCGTGGGCGAAGTTGATCATTCCAATGATGCCGTAAACCATCGTGTAGCCGATGGCGATCAAGGCATACATGCTGCCAACGTTCAGGCCGTTAACCAGCTGTTGGAAGAAGTGATAGATGTCAGGCATTACAGCGCTCCTAAAAACCTGATACGCATTTCACTGGTGGAGTCATTTTCCCGCCCGGCCCCGTGGATCTTTATCCACTTCGAATCCGGGTTTTGCCAGCGAACCGCTGATGACGGTTTTGAGATTTTCAGGTGGGGAGACTGGCGGATCACGCCAGCGCGGCCCAATACATTCGTAAAACAAAGCCCACGGCACGCCGTGGGCTTTATTGGCAGTCAGTCAGGCAGCGCCTTACTGAGGCGATACTTCAGTTTTAGGTTTGCCGTTGTGCCACTCGTAGACCACGAATTTGAAGTCTTTCAAGTCGCCCTTGGCGTCGAAGCTCAGGTCGCCAGTCGGGGTCTTGAAGGTACCGGCGTGAATGGCTTCAGCCACTTTGGTCGCGTCTTCGGACTTGGCTGCCTTGATGCCTTCGGCAATCACTTCAACCGCCGAGTAGGACGGGAACACGAACGGACCGCTTGGATCTTCTTTCTTCGCTTTGAAGGCATCGGCCAGGGCGATGTTGGCTGGATCCTGGTCGAAGGATTTCGGCAGGGTCACCAGCAGGCCTTCGGACGCGTCCTTGGCGATCTGAGTGATCGAGTCGTTACCCACGCCTTCCGGACCCATGAACTTGGCTTTCAGACCCTTTTCCTGTGCTTGACGCAGGATCAGACCCAGCTCCGGGTGGTAGCCGCCGTAGTAGACGAAATCGACGTTGGCTTGCTTGAGTTTGGCGATGATCGCCGAGAAATCTTTGTCGCCGGCGTTGACGCCTTCGAACACGGCAACTTTGGTGCCTTTCTTCTCGAGGGTCGATTTCACCGCGGTGGCGATGCCTTCACCGTACTGTTGCTTGTCGTGCAGGACGCCGACAATTTTCGGTTTCACGTGGTCGGCAATGTAGTTACCGGCGGCAGGGCCCTGGGCGCTGTCCAGACCGATGGTGCGGAAGACCATTTTGTAACCACGGGCGGTGATGTCCGGGCTGGTGGCAGCCGGGGTGATCATGATCACGCCTTCGTCTTCGTAGATGTCCGAAGCCGGTTGAGTGGAGCTGGAGCACAGGTGACCGACGACGAACTTGACGCCGTCGTTGACGACCTTGTTCGCAACCGCTACCGCTTGTTTTGGATCGCAGGCATCGTCGTATTCAACGGCTTCAAGTTTCTTGCCGTCGACGCCGCCCTTGGCGTTGATTTGCTCGATGGCCATTTTTGCGCCACTGAACTGCATGTCGCCGTACTGGGCTACTGGACCGGTTTTAGGACCGGCGATACCGATTTTGATGGTGTCAGCTGCGAACGAATGGCTGGCAACCCCGGCCAGAACCATAGCGGCAAACAGTTTGGAAATCTGCTTAGTAGCCTTAGTCATAGTGCTCCACTCTTACTGTTGTAATTTTTTTGAGTTCTGGCGCCGTAGCAGCAGAACCGGGTCAGATATCTTTGCGATACCCTCCGGAAATGCCCCCGGCAACTGTACCGGTACAGTGTAGAGCGCCGGTTGTCAGCCTGGGAAGCGGGCGCCGAGGGGCAAAACTTGGGGGTGTCGCATTTTTGAATGAAAAAGACAGAATTGCGGCGGGGCGTTGGTGGGCATATAGCCCAATCAGCAGCATTCCCTGGCGTTCCTGCTCTTTTCGTTCGGTACAGCCATTTGCAACCGGGTTTTGCTGACGGACCACCGACGTTATTATTCGCGTCGATTTCTTTTCCGGACAGCTCCCATGAATCAAGAACCTAGCACCCTCTATGCCAAGCTGCTTGGTGAAACCGCATCTATTACCTGGAAAGAGTTGGAGCCGTTCTTCGCCAAGGGTGCCCTATTGTGGGTCGACCCCGCGCTCGATTTGATCGCCGCTGCCGAGGCCGTGGCGTCGGATGAAGGCGAGAAAGTGGCTGCCTGGCTGGCCGCAGACAAAGTCGCCAAGCTGTCTGAATCGCGGGCGCTGGATCTTTTCGAACGTGATCCACAGCTGTGGGCAGTGGTGGTTTCGCCGTGGATTCTGATCCAGGAAAGGGCGGTCGCTGCTGGCGTCGCACCTTGATGGTGCGACCGGCCGTCAGCGGAAAGTGTGTAGCGGAGTAGCGTGATGGCACGTTGCCGTGAAGAATCGCCACAAGCGCGGGTGACCTCACGGTGACGTAAACGTAACGGGAACAGTTTAGTAAGCAGCCTAACGGCTGCTTAATTGTTTCTGGATATTGGAAAGGCTGAAATCTTCAGTGAATTTCAGGGCCTCTTCGCTGGCAAGCCAGCTCCCACAGGTTTTGTGGTTTACACAATAATTGTGTTCACCCGGACCCTGTGGGAGCTGGCTTGCCAGCGATGGCGGCGACTCGGCCTTCGATCAGACCGTAAACGACTTGCCGGTATGGTTATTCAGCGAAATAACCTTGGTCTTGCCAATCCGGTGACGATAGATCTCGCGCAAATACTTGATCGACTTCTTCACGCAATCACGCGACAGGCGAATGTCATTGATCGAGACAAACTTCTCTTTGTCGTTGATCAGCTCGCGGTACTTCTTCTCGTACATCGGTTTGATCGCGTACCAGTTGGTGTCGAGGATCTTCGCCGGGTTCTCGAATTCGTTGAGCAGGTCGTCGATGCGATCTTCGTCGAATTCTTCGTTGATGATGAAATCAAGAATCGAGTTGTCGAGGGTCTCGTCGAAGCGGTACGGGTTCTTCGCGAAGCAACGCTTGATAAACGCGACGATCAGGGTCAGGAAGTCGTCCGACAGGCACGGGCTCTTCGCAATCAACGTGGTCAGCGACAGGTTGGCCGAGGCGCCGATTACCAGTGCGTAACGCTTGAGCGTGGTGTTGGGGAACAGGCTGTTGAGGTGCGTCTTCAACCGGTTCAGGTCCATGTACGACAGCTTGTAGTCTTTCGGCAGCGAAACGATCGAGACCACCGACGAGCAGTTCTTGAAGAAGTGCAGGTCGTGCAGGGCCGCGGCGTCGTAGCCGGAGTTCTTGTACTGCTCCAGCGAAGCGCGATAACGCTTGGACTCGATCGGCAGCAGACTGATGCCTTCGATGGCCTGAGTCACTTTGTTGAAATGCGGCAGATCGATCGAGCGGAAGAACAGGTCATCGATGTTCAGACGCTGCGGCTCTTTATCGAACACCTTGAATTTGTCGCTGCTCGGCGGCGGGGTTTCCGGTACCACCGATTCTGCGTAGGCAATCGCCACCGGGCCTGCCAGACTCATGAACAGGTCGTTGGCGTCGAGGCGAATGGTTTCGCCAATGTCGATGCCGGCGCGGCGGAAGTAGTTCTGGTCGTAGTCAGTGGTGACTGCCTGCGCCGTGAGAATGTTGAAGATCTGCTGCGAGATGTACTGGTTGGCGTGCTTTTCCATCGCATTGACATCAATATTCTGGATGTTGCCGTCATCGCTTTCTTCGGCGTAACGCATGATGTCGTTGGAGATCAGCATCATTGCGTTCCATGGGCGGATACGCCCCATGACGCTGGCTTCGCTACTGTCTTCATTGGCGAAGTTGTAGGAGAAATCCCATTCTTCCGAAAGGTATTTGCACAGCAGGCGCCCGGCGTTGATGTGCAGCGCCTCGGACATTTCGCTGCGGTGATCGGAAATGTTCGGCAGCACGCAGATGCCGCTGGTGAAGATCGGCTCGAACACGAACGAATGACCGCTCTTGCCGTCATGTTCGTCCATCGGCTTGGTGTCGAACGTCTTGTTCATGTACGAGTGCTGCTGGGCCAGACCGAACTCCGAAGCCATGCCGGAACCGGTACCGCCGCCGGCACTGAAGATCGAGAAATACAGGCGCGACTGGTTGGCCTTGATGCCGCAGCTGTCGATCAGGTACGAGTGGATCATTTTCCAGTCAGGGCTGGAGAAGCGCTGGGTGTCCTTGTTGAGGATGATCTTCGCCAGGTACTGGCCGAGGATCGGCGCGTTACCGGCGCCACCGGCGTGGACTTCGGACAAGTCCATGATCTTCATTTTGCTGTAGTCGCGCAGGAAGCCGCTTTTCTCGCCCTTGCGCGAGAAACGGATGCGCCCGGCGATGTCCTTGTCGAGGTCGCCGAGCATCACCAGCGGTTCGACCAGAAACACCGGTTTGGTCGATTTGTTCGGGCCGATGCGCAGGTTGTTCTTGATCCACTGCGCCGGGCTGTAACCCTTGTCGGCCAGTCGGCGATCCGCCGCGCGGTCTTCGTTATTGAATTCGTTGAGGTAGAACTTGCGCGCGTTGTACACCAGCTCCGCGACATCAAGGGCGATGTTCGAGCCGCAGCGACCGAGGCCGATCAGGCACACCGAGGGGAATTCCTGGTCGTTGTGCTGTTCGTTGTCGCCTTCCAGGTGCGGTGGGCGCGGGAACACCAGATCACGCAGGCCGTCGAGGTTGTCGAGGATGCGGTCGGTATTGGTTTCGGTGAAGTACAGGTATTGCTGGGTTGACAGCGGGCGCGACGGGACCAATGGCTTCGACGATGACGGGCTGTTGGCGGCGGGGCTCAAAGTCAGATCGGATACCGCAGTGGCGGGATTATTTTTAGAAGTCATTGTGCGCCATATACCTGGACTGGTTGGCTCGCTGGCCAGTTGCCTGCGAACCTCACGGAATAAGATCTCGCGTCTTTTAATTGCGCGAATTGAGCCCGAGCGTCAGGGTTTTGGCCTGACTGTCGCTGGGGGGAATCCTTTCCTGATCGTTGATGAATCGGCCATTATTCGGCGATCTTTAATCGAAAAGAGGCAAAATGATGTCAACGCTACCTTCGTTGGGGTTCGCCGGAATCGGTCTGATGGGCCTGCCCATGTGCCGCCGTTTGTTGGCGGCGGGTTACCCGCTGACCGTGTGGAATCGCAACCCGGCCAAGTGCGCGCCACTGGTCGAGGCCGGTGCCCGGCAGGTGGCGACTGCCGCTGAATTGTGCGAACACGCCGACGTGGTGATGTTGTGTCTGGCCGATACGGCAGTGGTTCGCGAGGTGGTGTTTGGCGCGGGCGGTATCGCCGAAGGCGCGAAAAGCGGCCAGTTGCTGGTGGATTTTTCCAGCCTTGAACCAACGGCCACTCGCGAGATGGCGGCGCAACTGCTGGCGAAAACCGGCATGGCCTGGCTGGATTCACCGGTGTCCGGCGGCGTGGTCGGTGCGGAGGCGGGCAGCCTGGCGATCATGGTCGGCGGCGATACCGCAGATCTTCAGCGCGTGCGTGCGGTGCTGCTCAACCTCGGTCAGCGCGTCACGCACATGGGCGGCATCGGCGCGGGACAGGTGACCAAGGCCTGCAACCAGATGATCGTCGCCTGCAATGCTTTGGTCATCGCTGAAGTGGTGGCACTCGCCGAACAGGCTGGGGTCGATGCGAGTCTGATCGCCGAGGCGCTGGCGGGTGGTTTTGCCGATTCGAAACCGTTGCAGATCCTCGCCCCGCAAATGGCCGAAAGCCGTTTCGAACCGATCAAATGGCACGTGCGCACCTTGCTCAAGGATCTTGATACGGCAGTGAAGTTTTCCCGCGAACAGGGTTCGGCGACGCCGATCAGCGGATTGGCCGCACAACTGATGCGCCTGCATGGGGCGCAAGGTTATTTGGCGCAGGATCCAGCGACACTGGTGCAAATGTACCGCGCGCCAGAATCAACGGATTGACCGCGTGTGAATGTTTGCGCTGATTGATTTCTTCCAGCACCGGGCGCAGCTCGTCCAGCGGCACCGGACGGCTGAGCAGGTAACCCTGAATG
The DNA here is from genome assembly GCF_900187605.1 of Pseudomonas sp. Irchel 3H7. GTDB lineage: Bacteria > Pseudomonadota > Gammaproteobacteria > Pseudomonadales > Pseudomonadaceae > Aquipseudomonas. The sequence goes on along the minus strand of NZ_FYEA01000011.1, from coordinate 245,640 downwards.
AAGTCGCAGCCTGAGCGTTCAAGGAATTCGTACTGTTCCAGGCTTTCCACGCCTTCGGTGACCACTTGCAAATGCAGGGTGTGCGCCATGACGATGATCGCCTGGACGATCTCCATGTCGGCGGTCGCCGTGGGAATATCGAGGATGAACGAGCGGTCGATCTTCAAGGTGTTGAGCGGCAGGCGCTTGAGGTAGGCCAGCGACGAGTAGCCGGTGCCGAAGTCGTCGATCGACAGCGATACACCCAGGGCACGAATCTGCCGCAGTAACACCAGGGTGTTGGCGATGTTGCCCATCAGCGCGTTTTCGGTGACTTCTAGTTCCAGCCGCTCCGGTGCCACCCCGGCGGTGCGCAAGGCACTTTCGATTTCGTTGGCCAACTCTTCCCGGGTGAGGTTGAGTGGCGAGCAGTTCCAGGCGATTTTCAGTTCTTCGCAGCCATGGCGCGACAGTTCACCCAGATCCTTGCACGCGCGGCGCAGCACCCAGTTGTCCAGTTCGGCGATCAAGCCGTTGTTTTCGGCAATCGAGATGAAACGATCCGGGGTCAGCAAGCCATGCAGCGGATGCTGCCAGCGAATCAGCGCTTCAAGCTTGGTGACGCGGCCGGTTTTCAGTTCGAAGATCGGTTGGTAATACAGCATCAAACCGTTTTCTTCGCGCAGGGCATGGCGCAGTTCTTCTTCCAGTTGCAGCTCGAAGCTGGCGCGGGTCTTGAGGTTGGAACTGAAAAAGTGCAGGCCGTTACGTCCTGCGCCCTTGGATTGATACAACGCCAGATCGGCGTGCTTGAGCAGTTCTTCGCAGGTGGTGCCGTCCTCCGGAAACAGACTGATGCCGATGCTGGTGGTCATCACCATGCGGCGCCCGGCCAGCTCGATCGGCTCCTTCATCTTGAGCATGATGCGCTGGGCCATGTTGCGGGCCTCTTCGCGGTCATGCAGGTTGATGAGGATGCAGAACTCGTCGCCGCCGAAGCGCGCGACCACGTCTTCATGGCTGCGCACCGAACCTTTGATGTGATTGGCGATGACCTTGAGCAGCTCGTCACCAGCGTCATGGCCGAGGCTATCGTTGATCCGCTTGAAGTGGTCGATGTCGAGAAACATCACCGCGAGCATGCCGCCCTCGGTGGCTTTCTGGCAGAGTTTCTCGGCAAAGATCTGGTTGAACCCGCGGCGGTTGATCAGGTTGGTCAGGGCGTCGTAGTTGGCCGCTTGTTGCAGCGACATGCGCGCCTGATCGAGCTGGCTGAGCAGGGCGTTGACGCGGCGCAGGTCTTCTTCCTTGTTCTGCAGTTTCTTGTCGGCCAGCGCCGCACTGATCGCGCTGCCAAGGATCAGCAAGGTAATCAGCGCTACGGTAAGGCCCAATTGCAGATGGTTGGTTTCGGCTACCGGTATCGGCAGGCTGCTTTCGGGCAAGACCAGATTCAGCGCGGCCATCCCGGTGAAATGCATGCTGAAGATGCCGGCGCCGAGAAGCAGGGCCGCGCTGTACCTGAGCATCTGATGGAACAGGCCACTGTTTTCACGCAAATATCCGGCGACCCACAGCGCGGCGAAACTGGCGCCGATGGCAATGGCGATCGACAGCACGAACAGCGTTGGCTGGTAGTAGGCCGTGGCGCTCGACTCCATCGCCGCCATGCCGACGTAATGCATGCCGGCGATACCCAGGCCGATGACGATGGCGGTTTTCAGGTACAGCAAAAGACTGGGCTGCGCTTCACTCAGCGTGTGCATGGCCAGCCATGAGGCGAGCAGGGCGATCAGCAGGGAGAACAGCGTGATGGACAAATCGTAATGGATTTCGATCGGCGCCTGGAACGCCAGCATGCCAATGAAGTGCATGGCCCAGATGCCGCCGGCCAGGCAGGTCGCGCCGATCCAGCGCCAGAGCCGTTGCGAGCCGAGATCTTCTGCGTGCGCGACCCGTTCGGCCATGTCGAGAGTGGCAAAGCTCGCCGCACAGGCGACCAGATAGGCCACCAGTACCAACAAGGGATTATGTGTGCAATCTAAAATGACCTGCCCGCTCTCCGGCAGCTCGGTAACAAACTGCAAACCAAGCCACTCCATAGCATGCCCCGTCTCTGAAGTCGTCCCGAGTGCGCGTTGAACGCAGTTGAATGTCAGGAGTATAGAGGCCGATTTCGGGGTGCAAGTGGTAGTGGCACATTGGCGCTAATGATTTCGGCATTAGCGCCATAGCGATTGGCGCTAAAGGCTTACGCGATCTGTTCGAAAGGGATTTGCGCCCAGTCCGGCTGCAGCGGCGGCAAGCCGAAACGTGCACGGGCCTTGTCGCAGTCGACATTCTGTTCGCCGTTTTCCCATGAAGATTCGAATTCACGGCAGGGGCTGGAGCGCAGTTCATAAATCGAGCACTTCACCTCGCTGCCGACTTCACCGACCAGCGCCGTGCAACGTGGCGACTTGCAGTCGGTGCCGTTCATCGCCACCCGGCTTGGACTGATCTGTGTGACCAGTTCATCAGGCACCGTGCCGCCGGAAGATGAGCACTCACCCCAAAAGAAAGACACGCGAAAATGGGAACAGCAGGCACCGCAATTCAGACACGGACTGACTTCAGACATGGGCGAGGGTATCAAAGGGATTGATCGGGAGATCCGGACGGATCCGGCGGCCATTCTAGGCTTTGCCGCAGACTTGGGAAGGGGGGCGCGAAACTATTTTTTTGTGGCAAGGTTTTGCCGCAAAAGCCCCGGTTTTCGGGGGATTACAGACTTATCAAGGGCTTACGTTTCGTTACAGTGCCATGGGCCGATATCAGGCAGACGAATGATCACAGACAGCCTTTGCGTGGCTGACTAGATTGCAGGTTCCGGGCTCGGATGCGTTGGCAGTGAAGCCCTATAACAATAAAGAGACGGACCCATGCAGAACTCGACCCAAGCGGCGAATGCCTGGCGCATTCTGTTCCTGCTGTTCCTCGCCAACCTGTTCAACTTCTTCGACCGCACCATTCCAGCGATCATCATCGAGCCGATCCGCATGGAATGGCACCTCAGCGACTTCCAGTTGGGGATCGTCGGCACCGCATTCACCATTGTTTACGCCATCGCCGGCCTGCCGCTGGGGCGCATGGCCGATACCGGTTCGCGCAGCAAACTGATGGGCTGGGGCCTGGCGACGTGGAGTGCGCTGACGGCGGTCAACGGTCTGGTCGGCAGTTTCTGGAGTTTCCTGATCGTGCGCATGGGCATCGGCATTGGTGAGGCCAGTTATGCACCGGCGGCCAACTCGCTGATTGGCGATCTGTTTCCGGCTCATCGGCGGGCGCGGGCCATGGGCATTTTCATGCTCGGTTTGCCGTTGGGCCTGTTGCTGGCTTTCTTCACCATCGGCTGGATGGTCAAGGCGTTCGACAGCTGGCGTGCGCCGTTCTTTATTGCAGCGGTGCCGGGTCTGCTTCTGGCGATTTTCATGTTCTTTATCAAAGAGCCGAAGCGCGGCGCAGCGGAGACCGTGCAGGTTTCGCAAGAGAAAGTCGACAAGCCGATCCGCCGGATTCTGGCGGTGCCGACCTTTCTCTGGCTGGTGATGGCCGGGTTGTGCTTCAACTTCGCCACCTATGCCTGCAACTCGTTTCTGGTGCCGATGCTGCAACGCTATTTCCTCATGCCGTTGCAGGAAGCGGCGGTGGCGACCGGGATGATTGTCGGCGTGACCGGACTGGTCGGTTTGACCCTGGGCGGCTGGATTGCCGACAAGATTCACCAGCGCGTGGCCAATGGGCGGCTGCTGTTTGCCGCGTTCAGTCTGATTATCTCGACGCTGTGTACGGCGTGGGCGCTGCATTCGGGGCGTATCGAGATTGGTGTGTTTGTCGCGGTGTTCAGTGTTGGTTGGCTGTTTGCCTACAACTTTTACACATGTGTTTATACAGCGATTCAGGACGTGGTCGAACCGCGCCTGCGGGCCACGGCGATGGCGTTGTTCTTTGCCGGGTTGTATCTGCTCGGCGGTGGGTTGGGGCCGGTGGTTGTTGGTGGCTTATCGGATCACTTTGCACACACGGCGATGTTGGCGGCCGGTGCGGAGCAGATGACCGAGGCCTTTAAGGCAGTCGGCCTGCATGATGCGATGTACCTGATTCCGGTGGCGCTGTTTCTGACCATGGTGTTTCTGTTTCTGGCGGCGCGGTGTTTTGTGCGCGATGCGCAGCGGATGAAGGAGGGCTTGGTTGCTGTGGTTGAGCCAGAGGTTGCTGCGGCGACCGCATAGCCGTCATCGCTGGCAAGCCAGCTCCCACAGTGACCGAGTCGTACACATAATCTGTAAACGACCCGAAACCTGTGGGAGCTGGCTTGCCAGCGATGAGGCCATCAGCATCAGCTGAAAAATCACAGGCAACAAAAAAGGCCCGCATCGCTGCGGGCCTTCTTGTTTTCAGCGCTGGAGCAGGGTGGTTTAACCCGCCACCAACACCCGAATCGCTTCCAGTCGCAACGCAGCCTTATCCAGCATCGCCAGACCTTGCTCACGCTGTTCACGCAGCGCCACCAGTTCGCTGTCGCGCACGGTCGGGTTGACCGCTTGCAACGCGGTCAGGCGCGCCAGTTCTTCGTCGGTGTCGGCCGCCAGACGGCGACGCGCCTCGGCCACGCGCTCGGCGTGACGCGGGGCGATCTTGTCTTCACCGGCGTTGATCCGTGGCGTCAGCTGATCGCGCTGGGCCTGGATGAACTTGTTGGCGCTGGCACGTGGCACGCTTTCCAGCTGATCGTTCAAGGTTTCGAACGAGACGCGCGCCGACAGGTCGTTGCCGTTGGCATCAAGCAGGCAGCGCAGGGCGGCCGGCGGCAGGTAACGGCCCAGTTGCAGCGAACGCGGCGCTACCACTTCGCTGACATAAAGCAGTTCGAGCAGCACGGTGCCTGGCTTCAACGCCTTGTTCTTGATCAGCGCGACGGCGGTGTTGCCCATCGAACCGGACAGCACCAGATCCATGCCGCCCTGCACCATCGGGTGTTCCCAGGTGATGAACTGCATGTCTTCGCGCGACAGCGCCTGGTTGCGGTCGTAGGTGATGGTCACGCCTTCGTCGTCGCCCAGCGGAAAGCTGGCGTCGAGCATCTTCTCGCTCGGCTTGAGGATCAGGGCGTTTTCCGAATGGTCTTCGCTGTCGATGCCGAACGCGTCGAACAGGGTTTCCATGTAGATCGGCAGGGCGAACTGATCGTCTTGCTCAAGGATGTCCTCGACCAGCGCTTCACCTTCGCCAGCACCGCCGGAGTTGAGCTCCAGCAAACGGTCGCGACCGGTGTGCAGCTCGGCTTCCAGACGCTCGCGCTCGCTGCGCGCTTCGTCGATCAGCGCTTGCCACTCGCTGTCGTCGGCTTCTTCGAGCAACGGCAGCAGGCGCGGGCCGAACTGATGCTGCAAGGCGTTGCCGGTCGGGCAGGTGTTGAGGAACGCGTTCAGCGCTTCGTGGTACCACTGGAACAGGCGCTCTTGCGGGCTGGTTTCCAGGTACGGCACGTGCAGTTCGATGATGTGCTTCTGGCCGATCCGGTCGAGACGACCGATACGCTGCTCGAGCAGGTCCGGGTGCGACGGCAGATCGAACAGCACCAAGTGGTGAGCGAACTGGAAGTTGCGACCTTCACTGCCGATTTCCGAGCAGATCAGCACTTGTGCGCCGAACTCTTCGTCGGCGAAGTAAGCGGCGGCGCGGTCACGCTCAAGGATGTTCATGCCTTCATGGAACACCGTGGCCGGGATGCCGGAACGCACGCGCAGGGCGTCTTCCAGGTCCATCGCGGTTTCGGCGTGGGCGCAGATCACCAGCACTTTGGTGCGCTTGAGCATTTTCAGCTGATCGATCAGCCACTCGACACGCGGGTCGAATTTCCACCAGCGCTCTTCTTCGCTGGCGTCCGGCTGGGCCTGGAAGCTGACTTCAGGGTACAGCTCAGCGTGTTCGCCCAGCGGCAGTTCGAGGTATTCGTCCGGGCACGGCAGCGGGTACGGGTGCAGTTTGCGCTCCGGGAAACCCTGCACGGCGGCGCGGGTATTACGGAACAGCACGCGACCGGTGCCGTGGCGATCGAGCAGTTCGCGCACGAGGCGGGCGCTGGCTTCGGTGTCGCCATCGTTGACCGCGGTCAGCAGGGCTTCGCCTTCGTTGCCGAGGAAGCCGTGAATGGTTTTGTGCGCTTCGGCCGAGAGTCGGCCCTTGTCGAGCAGTTCCTGCACGGCTTCGGCCACCGGGCGATAGTTGTCGCTCTCGGCGCGGAAGGCAGCCAGGTCGTGGAAACGGTTCGGGTCGAGCAGGCGCAGACGGGCGAAGTGGCTGTCCTGACCGAGTTGTTCCGGGGTGGCGGTGAGCAGCAGCACGCCCGGGATGACTTCGGCGAGTTGCTCGACCAGCGAGTATTCCGGGCTGGCCTTTTCTTCGTGCCAGACCAAGTGGTGCGCTTCGTCGACCACCAGCAGATCCCAACCGGCAGCAAACAGTGCGTCCTGAGCCTTCTCGTCATCGACCAGCCACTCCAGCGCGACCAGCGCCAGTTGCGTGTCTTCGAACGGGTTGGTGGCATCGCTTTCGATGAAGCGTTCTTCGTCGAACAGCGCGACCTGCAGGTTGAAGCGGCGGCGCATCTCCACCAGCCACTGGTGCTGGAGGTTTTCCGGGACGAGGATCAGCACGCGGTTGGCGCGGCCCGAGAGCAGTTGGCGATGGATCACCAGACCGGCTTCGATGGTTTTACCCAGACCCACTTCGTCCGCCAGCAAAACGCGCGGGGCGATACGGTCGGCGACTTCACGGGCGATGTGCAATTGGTGCGCGATTGGCTGCGCGCGAACGCCACCCAGGCCCCAGAGCGATGATTGCAACTGGCGGCTGGTGTGTTCGAGAGTGTTGTAACGCAGCGAGAACCACGCCAGCGGATCGATCTGGCCGGCGAACAGACGGTCGCTGGCCAGACGGAACTGGATGAAGTTCGACAGCTGGGTTTCGGGCAGGGTGACGGCTTCGTTCTGCCCGTTGAGACCGTGATAGACCATCAGGCCGTCGACATCGTCGACTTGCTGCACGGTCATCTTCCAGCCTTCGAAGTGGGTGATGCTGTCACCCGGCGAGAACCGCACGCGGGTCAGGGGCGCATTCCGTAGCGCGTACTGGCGGGTTTCGCCAGTGGCCGGGTAAAGCACGGTCAACAAGCGGCCGTCTTGTGCCAGAACGGTGCCTAAACCAAGCTCTGCTTCGCTGTCACTGATCCAGCGTTGCCCCGGTTGATACTGCTGCGCCATGCTGCCTGACTCCCACCTTGAAAAAGCGGGCTATCTTAACGGAATGAGGGCTTCAGGGCCAAAGATTACTGGCGTAGGAGCTGCCGCAGGCTGCGATCTTTTGATCTTTGAGAACCCTTGAGGTTTGAGCTGTCTGATAAAGATCGCAGCCTTCGGCAGCTCCTACACGTGCCAAGTGCGTCACAGATTTGCGACGGATGGCTCAAGGCGCCTTTGCCGCAGCCGATAGCCTGCAGACAGGAGACCCTTTATATGTTGCCACCGATGCTCCCCCTGAGCGCTGTGCCGATCACTTCCCAGCAGGATCCGATCCGCCAGCGGCCGGACATTCCTCCGGTGGTGCCGGTGCAGGAAAGCTCCAACGAAAGCACGATCGATTTGCAAAAGCGCGATCCTGAAGAGGATCGACTGCTGGCGCGTGAAGAGCAGCGCCGTCAGCAAGAACGTGATCGCCGTCGTCGCGAAGCCGATGAAGACCCGGAAGAACACCTGGCCGTGCCCGGCACCGAGTTGAACGCCGATAACACCGTGCCGGTGGTGCCGCTGATGGAAGATCAGCCGCGTCAGGGCTTATGGGTCGATATCGAGATCTGATCTTCGGCTGGTCAGCGCTGGTGTGACGTTGCATTATTGGCGCAGTCCTGCCGGTGATGTGGCAGTTGTGATTCTTTCAAGTGATTTACTGACGCCATGAGCCAAGACGACAAACTGATTGACCTCAGTACTGAACGCGCCAAGCGCGTGCATGACATTAAAGAGAAGCGGCTGAACGAAGTGCGCCAGGCGTTCGAACAGGCGATGCCGTTGGGAAAAGCCAAGAAAAAGTCGAAAAACAAGCCGAAAAAGCGTTGATCTCTGCCTGCATCCGTTGATGCAGGTCATTTAATTTCCCTCCTTTACTCTCCTTCGTTGCTGGTATTGATCCCGGTCAATTTGTGCGCCTGTGTGTTTGGTAACTTAGTTCCATCGCAGCAGAGCAGAGGCCCAGGAGGCCAGTCATGTTTTTCGATAACGTGGTGTTTGCCGGGGTCCTGACTGTAGGGCTGATGGTTCTGTTTTTTGCAGGGTTTGGATTTTTTATCTGGAAGGATGCGAATAAGCGCAAGAAGTGATTCTTCTGGATTGATGAGCACGCAAGGCATTTTGGGGCGACTTCGGTTGCCCCTTTTTTTTGTGTCTTGGCGGCCTTTGGGCCGACCATGCTTTGGGTGTGCTTTGTGAATATCCGTTGCTGCGGTAACGGCGGCTTAGGGTTCCGCCCTTACGGCGGGTCACCTTTTCCAAACGCCGAAAAGGTAACCGAAAAGGCTTGCTCCTGCGTGCGGCCCGCTCGCTGGGGCTCGGGGTTCCTTCGCTGCGGGATCGATCCGGGCGCAGCGCCTACGGTTTGCTTCGCTGCACCTCCTCTCGCTGTGTTTGGCTTCGCCAAACGGTCGCTGCGCTCCCACCCCCGGATCAATCCCTCCACTCAGCCTTCCGACGTCGCCCGTGGATCAAGATCAAGATCAAGAGCAGGCGAGCTGACACTCGGCCTATTGAGTGGTGAAGAGCGGGGCGTGGTCGGCTTTGGATTTGTGGTGGGTTTGCCCCTCACCCCAGCCCTCTCCCGAGGGAGAGGGAGCCGATTTGTGGGCTTTTCAAGATCTGAGTTCAACGCGGTATCGCACGTCGGCGTACCTTCCCCAAACACCACGGTCAGTCCCCTCTCCCTCTGGGAGAGGGCTAGGGTGAGGGGCTCTTGCTTCAAGGCTTCAAAATCTGAGTTCGGTACGGTATTTCACGTCGGCGCGCCTCTCCCAAACACCTCGATCAGTCCCCTCTCCCTCTGGGAGAGGGTTAGGGTGAGGGGCTCTTGCTTCAAGGCTTCAAAATCTGAGTTCGGCACGGTATTTCACGTCGGCGTGCCTCTCCCAAACACCTCGGTCAGTCCCCTCTCCCTCTGGGAGAGGGCTAGGGTGAGGGGCTTTTGATCTTGCTCTGGCTTTGGCTTTTGATCTTTTGCCCCTTCGGCAGGCCGAGCGGAGGTGTTCATCCGGGGGTTAGGCGCGCAGCGCCGTGCGGCGCAGCCGCATACATCGAGAGGAGGTGCAGCGAAGCAACCCGTAGGCGATGCCCCGGATGGACACCGTAGCGAGGGAACACTGAGCCTCAGCGAAGTGCCGTACGCCGGGGCAAAGCCTTTTGGGTTACCTTTTCGGCGTTTGGAAAAGGTGACTCGCTGTAAGAGCGAAACCGCCAGCGGCAACACCCGCAGCAACGGATATGCCCCCCCCAATTCCAAACCCCCAAACACAAAAAAAGGCGCGATCCTCTCGAATCGCGCCTTTCTCATGTCCCGCTATCTATCAGCTACCCAGCGCCTTCGAAGCCAGCCAGAACAACCCAGCGGACAGCGCCACAGTCGCCGGCAAGGTCAACACCCAAGCCAACAGAATGGTGCGAACCGTGCCACCCTGCAGGCCGCTCTTGTTAGCGACCATGGTGCCCGCCACGCCCGAAGACAGCACGTGAGTGGTCGACACCGGCAGGCTGAAGATGTTGGCCATGCCGATCAAACTGGCAGTAGTGATCTGCGCGGACATGCCCTGGGAATAGGTCATGCCCTGCTTGCCGATCTTCTCGCCGATGGTCAGCACCACGCGTTTCCAGCCAACCATGGTGCCCAGGCCCAAGGCCAGTGCAACCGCCAGAATCACCCAGAACGGCGCGTATTCAGTGGTGGTGGTCAGGTCTTTGCGCAGCTTGTCGAGGTCAGCCTTTTCACGGGCTTCCAGGCCAGGCAGTTTGCCAACCTTCTTCGCGGTGTCGTCCAGGCAGAGCAGGTAGCGACGTACTTCGATGCGGCTTTCCGACGACAGCGAGTGGTAGTCCGCTACGCCTTTAAGCGTGTGCAGCAGGGCGCTGATGGTCGGTTCGGTCTGCTGCGGGTTGCAGCGGAATTTCTCCGGCAGGTCGCCTTCCACGCTCTTGCCCAAGGCCAGGAATTCACCCAGCGAATCGGCGTTGCGCTGGTAGAACTGGCTCAGGTGCAGGGTCGCATCGCGGGTGCGTTCGATCTGATACGTGGTGCTGTTCAGGTCGAGGACGAACTGCGCCGGGACGATACCGATCAGCACCAGCATGATCAGGCCGATGCCTTTCTGACCATCGTTGGAGCCGTGCACGAAGCTCACGGCCATCGCCGAGATCACCAGGACCAGACGGTTCCAGAACGGTGGATGCTTCTTGTCGTCGATCTTGCGGCGCTGTTCCGGTGTCTTGTGCATCTTCGACAGCGGACGCCACCATTTCAGGCCGATCAGAATCAGCGCGGCGATCAGGAAGCCGGCCATTGGCGAGAACACCAGCGAGGCGCCGATGTCGATCGCTTTCTGCCAGTTCACGCCGTCGGCCAACGGAATGTCGTTGATCAGGGCGTTGGCCAGGCCAACACCGAGGATCGAGCCGATCAAGGTGTGCGAGCTGGAAGCCGGGATACCGAAGTACCAGGTGCCCAGGTTCCAGGCGATTGCCGCGGCGAGCAACGAGAACACCATCGCCAGGCCATGGCCGGTGTTCACATTGATCAGCAGTTCAACCGGCAGCAAATGGACAATGGCATACGCCACGCCAACGCCGCCCAGCAGCACGCCGAGGAAATTGAACACACCGGAAAAGAACACCGCCAGGTGGGGCGGCATGGCTTTGGTGTAGATAACAGTGGCTACCGCGTTAGCGGTGTCATGAAATCCATTGATGAACTCGAAGGCGAGGACAAACGTCAGGGCGAGCAAGAGGCTCACAAGCACCCAAGCATCCAGTCCGCTGAATAAATCGATCATGAAGGTTTTCTGACCCGGTCGTAAGGGGGCGCGATTATGCCAGAAAAGACTGGAAATCGATCCCCTACCTGCTCATCGGTTACACACTTCTTCGATTTAATTTGTTGCAGCGCATGAAAACCCAGCACAGCACAGGGTTTTTCAAGTCATTGATTTATATAGTAAAAGGCTCATTTCGCAAGCGATTTCATCGTCGCGGAGAGGTCTCGAACGCTTGTCTGAAATATCTGTGAAACCTGTAGGACGCCCGTCCTCAGTCTGCCAGATCGGATGATGGCCGCTGCCCGCGGGTAGCGGGCGCGCAAGGCCTCGTCGTTCCACCGCGCTTGTAACCGGTGTGGACGTAAAACCTTCAACGATCGAAAAACTGTGGCTCAAGGCTCTTCGGCTTTGAGTTCCTTTTCGATCTTTTCGATTTCTTGCTTGAAGACCTGATCCTGAACGGTCGGGCGTTTACGCCACGCTTTGCGTTCCGGTTCGGGCTGAGCGGCGTAGGTGGTGACTTCCCCGCCGTAAACTTCCTTGTAACGTTGTTCCTGGCGCTCAAGTTCCGCGCGCAGTTCGTCTTTCGTCACAGTGCTACCTGTATGAGTTGAGTTAAGTGTCTGGTGAAACGCACTGCAACGAATCGATTGAACGAAGCCACCGAGCATCCAGCACCTGAACAGGCATTGGTGTAATCGGTGGGGCGATCAAGACTTCCGTGTTACAGGCGGCTACGGCACCAGATAAAAACTGACGCAGCATCAGTTTCCTGTTTCAGCGAGCGCAGGCGTTGCATGAGTGATGCGCGTCAGGCGCTGGCCGGGCTGTTGGCGATGGACATCGCCGCAGCGGGTGACGACCTCGGCGTTTAAAAACGAGGTGCCACTGAGGTGCATTATAGCGGTCGATTCAGGAATGACTATCTTTGCCAAGTTAAAAACGGTTCTGAATGTGTGATTGTTTTGTGACTCGCAACTTTTCTCGCTAGTTGAAGTGCAGACGCCCACTATTTAGCGAGCGATCTGTTTTTGGCGCCATTTAGTCGAACAACTAAGGCCGTGATTCAGATAAAAGCCAAAGTTCAGCCGAACCCTGGGAGCGTTGACGCGAGCCGCATGGCTGATTGCGATTATCGGCCCGCGGTTCGATAATCGCCCAATCTTGCAGGTCCGACGCTTGTGCATTTGTTGGCGAGCCGCTTGTATAGCCCATTGATCCGTGCCGGATAAAAGGACAAGAAATGAACGATCAAATGCGCAACTCTTTCACCTCCGTGGCGCCGCCGATCGTCGCCTCGCCGGCCAAACGCATCCAGGCGTTGACCGGTGATCCGGACTTCATGACCTCGCTGGCCCGGGGCTTGGCGGTGGTGCAGGCGTTTCAGGAGCGCAAGCGTCATCTGACCATCGCCCAAATCAGTCACCGCACGGAAATTCCTCGCGCCGCTGTGCGCCGGTGTCTGCATACGCTGATCAAACTCGGCTACGCCACCACCGACGGGCGCACCTATTCGTTGCTGCCCAAAGTGCTGACCCTCGGCCACGCGTATCTGTCGTCGACGCCGTTGGCGGTGTCCGCCCAGCCCTACCTCGACCGCATGAGCGAGCAACTGCACGAAGCCTGCAACATGGCCACGCTTGAAGGCGACGACATTCTCTACATCGCGCGTTCGGCGACCACCCAACGGCTGATATCGGTGGATCTGTCGGTGGGCGGTCGGTTGCCGGCGTATTGCACATCGATGGGCCGGATTCTGCTGGCAGCCCTCGACGATACGTCGTTGCGTGAGTACCTCGATCACGCCGAACTGGTCGCCAAGACCAGTCGCACGATCCATACCCCTGATGCGTTGCTCGAATGTCTGCAGGAAGTGCGGCAGCAAGGCTGGTGCATTGTCGATCAGGAACTGGAACAAGGCCTGCGTTCGATTGCCGTGCCGGTCTACGATGCCTCGGGCCAAGTGGTGGCGGCGCTCAACGTCAGTACCCACGCCGGTCGCGTCAGTCGGACCGAGCTGGAGCAGCGCTTCCTGCCGGGCTTGCTCAGTGCCAGTCGCGACCTCAGCGCACAGCTGTTCGCCTGATGAAGCTGTTCGATAAACGCACAGTGTTGCGTTTATCGAATTGACGCTAAAACCCTCGGATCATTAATGTCGCGGCAGCGTCATCCGGCGCTGATGTGAATGAGCCCGCCGGACTGTCGACTCCCATAATAATGACAAGAGGCAACTCACCATGCGCACGCTCTCCGACTGTCTCCGCTCCACCCGCTGTTGCCGGGTTTCCCGCAACGCCTGATCCAGACCTTCTATTCTTGTGACCGTGCCTCTCTCTGGCCGGCCGCCGTTCGACTGCGTTTTTTGCGTGGAATAAAAATAATGAACCAGCCTCAGTCCGCTGTAGGTAACTGCCTCGACGTGCAGACCTTCATCAATGCCCAACCGATCTCGCGCTATCAGTGGCGGGTGGTGATCTTGTGTTTCCTGATTGTCTTTCTCGATGGCCTCGACACCGCCGCGATGGGCTTCATTGCCCCGGCGCTGTCGCAGGACTGGGGCATCGACCGCGCCAGTCTTGGCCCGGTGATGAGTGCGGCGTTGATCGGTATGGTCTTCGGCGCACTGGGTTCCGGTCCATTGGCTGACCGCTTCGGGCGAAAAGTCGTACTCGTCGGCGCTGTGGTGCTGTTCGGTGCCTTCAGCCTGGCGTCGGCGTACAGCACCAACGTCGAACAACTGTTGGTGTTGCGTTTCCTCACCGGTCTGGGTCTGGGCGCCGGCATGCCCAACGCCACCACGCTGCTCTCGGAATACACCCCGGAGCGCAAGAAATCGCTGCTGGTGACCAGCATGTTCTGCGGTTTCAACCTTGGTATGGCCGGTGGCGGGTTTATTTCCGCCAAGCTGATCCCCGCGTTCGGCTGGCACAGCCTGCTGCTGATCGGCGGGATCTTGCCGCTGATCCTCGCCGTAGTGCTGCTGTTCTGGCTGCCGGAATCGGCGCGCTACCTTGTAGTCCGCAACCGTGGCACTGACAAAATCCGCAAAACCCTCGCGCCGATTGATCCGCTCACTGTGGCCCAGGCTTCCAGCTTCAGCGTGCCGGAGCAGAAAACCGTCAAGGCGCGAAACGTGTTCGCGGTGATTTTCTCCGGTACTTACAGCACTGGCACCTTGCTGCTGTGGCTGACCTATTTCATGGGCCTGGTGATCGTTTACCTGCTGACCAGTTGGCTGCCGACGCTGATGCGTGACAGTGGCGCGAGCATGGAACAAGCCGCGTTTATCGGTGCGTTGTTCCAGTTTGGCGGGGTGTTGAGTGCGGTGGCGGTGGGCTGGGCCATGGACCGCTTCAATCCGCACAAGGTCATCGGCACGTTCTACCTGCTGGCCGGGGTGTTTGCCTACGCGGTGGGGCAGAGCCTGGGCAATATCACGTTGCTGGCGACGTTGGTGCTGGTGGCGGGGATGTGCGTGAACGGTGCACAGTCGGCGATGCCGTCACTGGCGGCGCGGTTTTATCCGACCCAAGGGCGGGCGACCGGGGTCTCGTGGATGCTGGGGATTGGCCGCTTTGGTGCGATTCTCGGGGCGTGGATGGGCGCGACGTTGTTGGGCCTGGGCTGGAATTTCGAGCAGGTGCTGACGGCGTTGGTGATTCCGGCGGCGTTGGCGACGACGGCGGTAGTGATCAAGGGCATGGTCAGTCATGCGGATGCGACCTGATATTTCGATGTAAAGCGAAAAGATCGCAGCCTTCGGCAGCTCCTACATGTGAACGCGTAACCCTGTAGGAGCTGCCGAAAGCTGCGATCTTTTGCAGGCAACACGAACCGATAGGTTGACAACAATCTGTTCGATAAACGAACGCTCAGTCGATTATCGGATTGTTTGGTAATTTTCCCAGGCTTAATCTTCAGTCACTCCGGCGCTGAACCTCGCGCCTTTTTATCACTGGCGATTCATTACAAAAACAGGAGCCCGCTCCATGGCTGAGATCCTTTCGCTGCACGACGCGGTGAAGCAGTTCGTCAACGACGGTGACACCGTCGCACTCGAAGGCTTCACTCACCTGATCCCTACGGCCGCCGGTCATGAAATCATTCGTCAGGGCAAGAAAGATCTGACATTGGTGCGGATGACGCCTGACCTGATCTACGACCAACTGATCGGCGCCGGTTGCGCACGCAAACTGATTTTCTCCTGGGGCGGCAACCCGGGTGTGGGTTCGCTGCACCGTCTGCGTGACGCGGTCGAGAAGCAATGGCCGCACGCTCTCGAAATCGAAGAGCACAGCCACGCCGACCTGGCCAATGCCTACGTCGCAGGCGCCTCCGGCCTGCCATTCGCGGTGCTGCGTGCCTACGCTGGCTCTGACCTGCCGAAGGTCAATCCGCTGATCAAAACAGTGACCTGCCCGTTCACCGGTGAAGTACTGGCGGCGGTGCCGTCGGTGCGTCCGGACGTGACCGTGATCCACGCACAGAAAGCCGACCGCCAGGGCAACGTGTTGCTGTGGGGCATTCTTGGTGTGCAGAAAGAAGCCGCACTGGCCGCCAAGCGCTGCATCGTCACGGTTGAAGAAATCGTCGATGACCTCAACGCGCCGATGAACTCTTGTGTATTGCCGACCTGGGCCTTGAGCGCGGTCTGCCATGTTCCCGGCGGCGCACATCCTTCCTACGCCCACGGTTACAACGAGCGCGACAATCGTTTCTATCAGGCGTGGGATCCGATCGCCCGAGACCGTGAGACGTTTACTGCGTGGATCAACGAATACATCCATGGCTGCGCTGACTTCAGCGCGTTCCAGGCCAAGTTGGCCGCTGCTTCGGAGGCCAAATAATGACTTACACCACCAATGAAATGATGACCGTCGCCGCGGCCCGTCGCCTGAAGAACGGCTCGGTGTGCTTCGTCGGCATCGGCCTGCCGTCGAAAGCCGCCAACCTTGCGCGCCTGACTTCTTCGCCGGACGTGGTGCTGATCTACGAATCGGGTCCGATTGGCGCCAAGCCAAGTGTGCTGCCGCTGTCGATCGGTGACGGCGAACTCGCTGAAACCGCTGACACCGTCGTACCGACCGGTGAGATTTTTCGCTACTGGTTGCAGGGCGGGCGCATCGACGTCGGTTTTCTCGGCGCCGCGCAGGTCGACCGTTTCGGCAACATCAACACCACCGTGGTCGGCGATTACTTCTCGCCGAAAGTGCGTCTGCCAGGTGCCGGTGGCGCGCCGGAAATTGCCGGTTCGGCGAAAAGCGTGTTGATCATCCTTAAACAGTCGGCGCGTTCGTTCGTCGACAAACTCGATTTCATCACCTCGGTCGGTCACGGCGAGGGCGGTGATTCGCGCAAACGTCTGGGCCTGCCGGGCGCCGGTCCGGTCGGGATCATCACCGACCTGTGCATCATGGAGCCGGAAGAGGGCACCCACGAATTTGTGGTCACCGCACTGCATCCGGGCGTAACCCGCGAGCAAGTGGTCGCGGCCACCGGTTGGGCGGTTCGTTTTGCTGACAACGTCGAAACCACCGCTGAACCGACCGACGTCGAACTGACGGCGCTGCGCGATCTCGAAGCGCGCACGGCCGCCGCCCACGGCCAGGCACCGGGAGAAGCATGATGCGTGAGGTTTATATCTGCGATGCGATTCGCACCCCGATTGGCCGGTTCGGCGGCGGTTTGTCTGCCGTTCGCGCCGACGACCTGGCCGCTGTGCCGATCAAGGCCCTGATGGAACGCAATCCGTCGGTGGACTGGAGCGCCATCGACGAAGTGTTCCTCGGTTGCGCCAACCAGGCCGGCGAAGACAACCGCAACGTCGCGCGCATGGCGCTGCTGTTGGCAGGCCTGCCGGACAGCGTGCCGGGCGTGACCCTCAATCGTCTTTGCGCTTCGGGCATGGATGCGATCGGCACGGCATTCCGTGCCATCGCCAGCGGCGAGATGGAGCTGGCGATTGCCGGCGGTGTCGAGTCGATGTCCCGCGCGCCGTTTGTGATGGGCAAGGCTGACGCAGCGTTTTCGCGCAACATGAAGCTGGAAGACACCACCATCGGCTGGCGTTTCATCAACCCGTTGATGAAGGCGCAGTACGGCGTCGACGCGATGCCACAGACCGCCGATAACGTCGCCGACGACTATAAAGTCTCGCGCGCCGATCAAGACGCTTTTGCCCTGCGCAGCCAGCAACGTACCGCCGCTGCGCAGGCTGCTGGCTACTTCGCTGAAGAAATCGTCGAAGTGCGGATTGCCCACAAAAAGGGCGAAACCGTGGTTAGCCAGGATGAACATCCTCGCGCCGACACGACCCTCGAAGCGCTGACCAAGCTGAAACCGGTCAACGGCCCGGACAAAACCGTCACCGCCGGCAATGCCTCCGGCGTTAACGACGGTGCCGCCGCGCTGATTCTGGCTTCCGCCGAAGCCGTAAAAAAACATGGCCTGACCGCCCGCGCCAAAGTGCTCGGCATGGCTAGTGCTGGTGTCGCCCCTCGGGTGATGGGCATCGGCCCGGTGCCAGCGGTGCGCAAATTGATCGAGCGCCTCGGCGTCGCGGTCAGCGATTTCGACGTGATCGAACTCAACGAAGCGTTTGCCAGCCAAGGTTTGGCGGTACTGCGTGAACTGGGTCTGGCGGATGACGCCGCGCAGGTCAATCCGAATGGCGGCGCGATTGCCCTCGGTCATCCGTTGGGCATGAGCGGTGTGCGTCTGGTGCTGACCGCGCTGCATCAGCTTGAAAAGATTCAAGGCAAGAAAGGTCTGGCGACCATGTGCGTCGGTGTCGGCCAAGGTCTGGCCCTGGCCATCGAACGCGTCTGACGCAAGCCGTGACGAAAAAGAACAGAGGAAAGCGACATGTCTGACAAGCCTGGTTACCGTCGTCCGCAGGAAGGCACTCAGCCTGAGTACCTGCACCCGACGTATCAATCCACCAACCTGCGCTCGCCGTCGAAGCCGTTGGTGTTTCTGCCGCACTCGCTGTCGGAAATCACCGGCCCGACCATCGGCGCCGAGCACGTGGGCGACACCGATAATGACCTGACCGCGCAGCACGAAGGCGAGCCGCAGGGCGAACGCATCATCATTCACGGCCGCGTGCTCGACGAAAATGGTCTGCCGGTGCCGGGGATTCTGGTGGAGATCTGGCAGGCCAACGCCGCCGGCCGCTACAACCACAAACGCGACCTGCACGACGCGCCGCTGGACCCGAATTTCACCGGCACCGGCCGCACCGTCACCGACGCCGACGGCTGGTATCAATTCCAGACCATCAAACCCGGCGCCTACCCGTGGGGCAACCACCACAACGCCTGGCGCCCGGCGCAC
Source organism: Pseudomonas sp. Irchel 3H7 (assembly GCF_900187605.1). GTDB lineage: Bacteria > Pseudomonadota > Gammaproteobacteria > Pseudomonadales > Pseudomonadaceae > Aquipseudomonas. The sequence continues at coordinate 227,219 of NZ_FYEA01000011.1, read as the reverse complement.
ATCCACTTTTCGCTGTTCGGGCCGAGCATCCTCACCCGTCTGGTCACGCAAATGTATTTCCCGGGCGATCCGCTGCTGGCCTACGACCCGATCTACAACTGCGTGCCGGACACTTCGGCCAAGGAACGCCTGATCGCCAGTTTCGATCTGGAAAAAACCATTCCGTCCTACGCCCTCGGTTATCGCTGGGACATCGTGCTGCGCGGGCGTGAAGCCACGCCGATGGAGAAATAAGATGACGCTGACTGCGACCACGTCCCACACCGTCGGGCCGTACTACCACATCGGCCTGACCTGGCTGAACCGCGAAAACCTCACCGTCGAACAGACTCTGGGCGAACGCGTGGCGATCACCGGGCAAGTGGTGGATGGCAACGGCGATGTCGTCAACGACGCCATGCTCGAAGTCTGGCAGGCCAACGCCGCCGGCAAGTACGACCACCCGGAAGACGAGCAGGACAAACCGCTCGATCCGCATTTCGAAGGCTTTGGCCGGGTGCCGGTGGATGCAGAAGGGCGCTTCCGCTTCACCACGATCAAGCCGGGCACGGTTGAAGGGCTGAAGGGTTCGACCCAGGCGCCGCATCTGGTGGTGCTGGTGTTTGCCCGTGGCCTGGTGAAGCACTTGCTGACGCGGATCTACTTTGAGGGCGAGCCGGCCAACGTTGATGATCCGTTGCTCGAATGTGTGCCGGCTGAACGTCGCACGACCTTGCTGGCGAAAAAGGATGCGTCGGGCGTTTACCAGTGGAATGTGATTCTGCAGGGCACTGATGCCGAAACCGTGTTCTTCGATTATTGATCGCTGACAACTGATCGTTCCCACGCTCTGCGTGGGAATGCCGCCATGGACGCTCCGCGTCCACTGTGACGCGGAGCGTCACCGAATGCGTTACCACGCGGAGCGTGGGAACGATCGATATAGGATGTGGAACGGGACTGTTGCAAAGTATGTCTAGACTCTCACTGTCCCTATCGAGTGAAAAACAATGACAACCACTACCTCCCATTACACTGGTGAAGAGCGCAGCAAGCGCATCTTTGCCATTGTCGGCGCCTCGTCCGGCAACCTCGTCGAATGGTTCGACTTCTACGTCTACGCCTTCTGCGCGATCTATTTCGCCCCGGCGTTTTTCCCCTCCGACAACCCGACGGTGCAACTGGTCAACACCGCTGGCGTGTTCGCTGCCGGCTTCCTGATGCGCCCGATTGGTGGCTGGATTTTTGGCCGGGTCGCCGACAAGCACGGGCGCAAGAATTCGATGCTCATCTCGATTCTGATGATGTGCTTCGGCTCGTTGCTGATCGCCTGCCTGCCAACCTATAAAGACATCGGCGTCTGGGCACCGGTGCTGCTTTTGTTCGCACGTTTGCTGCAAGGCCTGTCGGTCGGCGGTGAGTACGGCACCACTGCGACCTACATGAGCGAAGTCGCCCTCAAGGGCCAGCGCGGATTTTTCGCCTCGTTTCAGTATGTGACGCTGATCGGCGGGCAACTGCTGGCGGTGTCGCTGGTGGTGGTTCTGCAGCAATTCCTCACCGAAGAAGACCTGCGTGCCTACGGCTGGCGGATTCCGTTTGTGGTCGGTGCGGTGGCGGCATTGATTTCGCTGTTTCTGCGTCGCAGTCTGAAAGAAACCACCAACAAGGAAACCCGCGAACACAAGGATGCCGGCAGCATCGCCGCGCTGTTCCGCGATCACAAAGCTGCGTTCATCACCGTGCTCGGCTACACCGCCGGTGGCTCGCTGATTTTCTACACCTTCACCACCTACATGCAGAAATATCTGGTGAACACCGCCGGCATGCACGCCAAGACCGCCAGTTACATCATGACCGGCGCGCTGTTCCTGTATATGTGCATGCAGCCGCTGTTCGGCATGCTCGCCGACAAGATCGGTCGACGTAATTCGATGCTCTGGTTCGGCGCGCTCGGTACGCTGTTTACTGTGCCGATTCTGTTGAGCCTGAAAAGCGTCAGCAGCCCGTTCCTCGCGTTTGTGTTGATCACCGTAGCGCTGGCGATTGTCAGTTTCTACACCTCGATCAGCGGCCTGGTGAAAGCCGAAATGTTTCCGCCGGAAGTCCGCGCCCTCGGCGTCGGTCTGGCTTACGCGGTGGCGAATGCGATCTTCGGCGGTTCGGCGGAATTCGTCGCCCTGAGCCTGAAGAACATCGGCATGGAAAACTCCTTCTACTGGTACGTGACAGCGATGATGGCGATCGCCTTCCTGTTCAGTCTTCGCTTGCCGAAACAGGCGGCGTATTTGCACCACGATCTCTAACCCGAAGTGCGCGGGCTGTCATGGCCCGCGCCGGCAAGGACTGTTTATGACTCAGCGACCGGGCAATCAATTGTTCGATGCCTACTTCACTGCCCGCGATATGCGTGAAGTGTTCTGCGATCAGGGCCGCGTGCAGGCGATGCTCGACTTTGAAGCGGCGCTGGCCCGGGCCGAGGCGCGGGTTGGTTTGATTCCTTCCTCTGCGGTGGCACCGATTGCGACGGCTTGCAGTGCCGGTCTGTATGATTTCGCGGCACTGGGCGAGGCGATTGCCACGGCCGGCAATTCGGCGATTCCGCTGGTCAAGGCGTTGGGTAAACAGATTGCCGCGACCGATGCACAAGCCGAGCGTTATGTGCATTTGGGTGCGACCAGTCAGGACGTGATGGATTCCGGGCTGGTGCTGCAATTGCGGCAGGCGCTGGCACTGATTGAAAGCGATCTGGCGCAATTGGCCGATTCCCTCGCGGTTCAGGCGCAACGTCATGCCTCGACGCCGCTGGCCGGACGCACCTGGCTGCAACACGCGACGCCGGTAACCCTCGGCATGAAAATCGCCGGATGGTTGGGCGCTGTCACTCGCAGTCGTCAGCGTCTGCGCGAACTCAAACCGCGTTTGCTAGTGCTGCAATTCGGTGGTGCATCCGGGACCCTCGCCGCGTTGGGCGAACAGGCCTTGCCGATTGCCCAAGCGTTGGCCGAAGAACTGCAACTGACCTTGCCCGAACAACCGTGGCACACCCAGCGTGATCGCGTGGTCGAGTTCGGCGCAGTGCTCGGTTTGATCGCCGGCAGCCTCGGCAAATTCGGCCGCGACATCAGCCTGTTGATGCAGACCGAAGCAGCAGAAGTGTTCGAGCCATCGGCACCGGGCAAGGGTGGCTCGTCGACCATGCCGCACAAGCGCAATCCAGTGGGTGCAGCGGTGTTGATTGGCGCAGCGACGCGCGTGCCCGGTCTGGTCTCGACGCTGTTCAGCGCGATGCCGCAGGAGCACGAACGCAGCCTCGGCCTGTGGCATGCCGAATGGGAAACCTTGCCGGAGATTTGCTGCCTCGTTTCGGGGTCGCTGCAACAGGCTCGGTTACTCGCCGATGGATTGGAAGTCGATGCCGAGCGCATGGGCCGAAACCTTGAATTGACGCAGGGGCTGGTGCTGGCCGAAGCCGTGAGCATCGTCCTTGCCCAGCGTGTTGGCCGCGACACCGCGCATCATCTGCTTGAGCAATGCTGCAAACGCGCGGTGGCCGAACAACGCCATTTGCGCGCCGTGCTCGGTGACGAACCGCAAGTCACCGCCGAGTTGAGCAGCGCTGAACTCGATCAACTTTTGAACCCCGCCCATTACCTCGGTCAGGCGCAAGTCTGGGTCGAGCGTGCGGTGGCCGAACACAACGCATTGTCTGTCTGAAAGGAGAGGGCTGTGGCTTTCGTTCAACTCGCCGATGGCGAACTGCACTATCAAATCGAGGGCCCGGTCGATGCACCGGTGCTGGTGTTGTCCAACTCGCTGGGCACTGATCTGCACATGTGGGACGCGCAGATGCCGGCATTTACCGAGCATTTTCGCGTGCTGCGTTTCGATACCCGTGGCCATGGCCAATCGCTGGTGACGCCGGGGCCTTACAGCATCGAACAACTGGGTTATGACGTGCTCGGTCTGCTGGATGCACTGCACATCGAGCGCGCGCATTTCTGCGGGCTGTCGATGGGCGGTCTGATCGGGCAGTGGCTGGGGATCAACGCTGGTCATCGTCTGCACAAGCTGATCGTCTGCAACACGGCGGCAAAAATCGGCGATCCGTCGGTGTGGAATCCACGCATCGAAACCGTGTTGCGTGACGGCGCGGCGGCGATGGTTGCCTTGCGTGATGCATCGATTGCTCGCTGGTTTACCCCGGATTTTTCCGCTGCACATCCGGCCGCAGCCAAGCAGATTACCGACATGCTCGCGGCCACTTCGCCTGAAGGTTATGCGGCCAACTGTGCGGCGGTGCGTGATGCTGATTTCCGCGAGCAACTGGCGTCGATCAACGTGCCGTTGCTGGTGATTGCCGGCACTGAAGACGCGGTGACGCCGCCGGCCGGTGGGCATTTCATTCAGGAGCATGTACGCGGTGCCCAGTACGCCGAGTTCTACGCGGCGCACCTGTCCAACGTGCAGGCTGGCGCGGATTTCAGTGATCGTGTGTTGGCGTTTCTAAACGCCTGATAAGGGGATTTTCGTGGACGAGAAACAACGTTACGACGAAGGCATGCAAGTGCGCCGCGCGGTGCTCGGTGATGCGCATGTCGATCGCAGCCTGACCACGCTGACCGAGTTCAACTCGGAGTTTCAGGAGATGATCACCCGGCATGCCTGGGGCGATATCTGGACGCGTCCGGGTTTGCCTCGGCACACGCGCAGCCTGATCACCATCGCCATGCTGATCGGCATGAACCGCGAAGGTGAGCTGAAACTTCACCTGCGTGCGGCGGCCAATAATGGTGTGAGCCGGAGCGAGATCAAGGAAGTGATCATGCAGAGCGCGATCTACTGCGGGATTCCGGCGGCGAATGCGACGTTTCATCTGGCTGAATCGGTTTGGGATGAGCTAGGAGTCGAATCCCGGGAGTGATGTTGCCTGAGCTGACGCCATCGCTGGCAAGCCAGCTCCCACAGGTTTTTCAGGTGTGCACAAAATCTGTGTTCGCTGAAAATCCCTGTGGGAGCTGGCTTGCCAGCGATAGCAATAGTGGCCGCGACCAATCAAACCGTGGCAACAATAAATATCCGCTTGAACGCAAACAACGTATGCCCGTCCGCTTCCTGCGGATAATGCTCATGCACCCGCATCAGGTAGTGATAAATAAACCGCGTCTGTTCCGCTGAATTCAGCGCCTGCATCACCGGCCGTAGCGCCGAGACCTTCACCCAGTCATACACCGGCGATTTACCGTCGACTACCTGCAACTGCTCGGTCTCCCAGATATCCAGCGACGAGGTCAGCGGCGCGAGCAAACGGTAGTAATCCTCCAGTGCCAACAACGGCCGTGCGGCCATGCGCTGACGCAGTTCTGGTGTGCCTATTGGCGTGCCGCCGGGGCCGCCGTCTTCGAGGGTGTCGAGCATCAGCCGATACCACAGCGCATCGCGCCAGTCCGGCATGTGCGCCGCCAGACAACCGCCGGGATTCAGATAACCGAGCAGGTGCGGCAGCAGCGTTTCATGGCCCCCGATAAAGTGCAGTACGGCGGCAGCGAGCAGCAGATCCGCTGGCTGCTCCGGCCGCCAGTCGAGCAGATCGCAACACTTCCACTGCGCCCGGATCGGCAGACAGCGCGCTTCATCGAGCATCTGCGTGGAGCTGTCGACGCCCTGCAACTGCGCGCGCGGCCAGCGTTCGGCCAACAGCTGCGTGGCAATGCCGGTGCCACAGCCCAGATCGTAAATACGTTGCGGGTTTTGCAAGTCGACACGGTCGAGCAATTCATTGACCGGTCGTTGCCTGAGACGGGAAAACTGCTGATACGCCTTGGCGTCCCAGTCGGGTGTTGCGAGACGAGAGATCATTGAGGAGGTCCTCCGGTGATCGTTGGTGTCTTCCGATGACAACCTGGCTCCCAGCTTGAGGACCGACTACGACGACGGAAGCGGAAAGGTGAAGCACCTGAGTCCTTCAGGTTTTGTCACTTTACCTGCCGACCGGCAAAGTGCCACTTCTCCTGACCAGTGGCGAGAGTTCCAATGTAGAGCTGCCGCAGGCTGCGATCTTTTGATCTTGTTTTTAAGATCAAAAGATCGCAGCCTGCGGCAGCTCCTACAGGGGTGGATCGGTGTTTAGAGGAGGCTGATCGGGTAGCTGACGATCAAGCGGTTCTCGTCGAACTCGTTGTTGCTGAAGTCCCGGCGCATGGTCGAGTTGCGCCACCGGACGTTGAGATCCTTCAGCGCACCGCTCTGCACGGTGTAGCCCAGTTCCGATTCGCGGCCCCATTCCTTACCGTCGGTGATCGTCCCGGTGTGCACGTTGTCGCCGCTGATATAGCGGTTCATCAGGGTCAGGCCGGGGATGCCCATCGCCACGAAGTTGTAGTCATGGCGCACTTGCCAGGAGCGTTCCTGCGCATTGTCATAACTGGCGTTGTAGCTGTCGTTGGCCAGCGTGCCGCCGCTGGTGCCGTTGACCCGCATCCAGGCGCTGTCGCCAGTGAGTTTCTGCAGGCCGACGTAGAAGGTGTTGCCGCCGTACTTCGCCGAGAACATGCCCGACCAGGTCTTGTTGTCGAGATCGCCGGCGCGGGCGCTACCATCGTCCTTGCCATAGAAGAAGCCGAGGTTAGCGCCGAGGGTCCAGTCGCCGAGTGGCTGGCTGTGGATCAGGTTGACGTATTGCTGGCTGTAGATGTCCTTGAGTTCGGCATTCCACAGGCCGATCTGTGTGCGTTTTTCGTTGAAAACGTATTCACCGCCCTGAAAGTTGAAGCGATCAGAGGTGAACGCCGCTTTGCCGGTCATCGACATGTCGCTCATGCTGCTGTCGTCGCGCGGGCTGTTGGCGCGGAACTGACCGCCGTAGAGGGTCAGGCCGTCGATTTCTTTCGAGGTAATTTGCCCGCCACGAAAGGTCTGCGGCAGCGATCGGCCGTCGTCCGAACGCAGGATTGGCAGCACCGGCATCCACTCGCCGACCTTCACTTCGGTCTGCGAAAGCTTGGCTTTGAAGGCGACGTTGGTGCGGCCGAAGTTGTCCGCTGGGCGTCCATCGCGATCCAGTGGCAGCAATTGGGTGCCGCCGGTGCCTTTGCCGCCATCGAGCTTCACCGAATACAAGCCGAGCACGTCCAGGCCGAAACCGACGGTGCCTTGGGTGAAGCCGGATTTGGCGTCGAGGATGAAGCTCTGCGTCCACTCTTCGGCCTTGCCCTGAGCTTTGGTCGGATTGGTGAAGTTGCGGTTGATGTAGAAGTTGCGCAGGTTCAGGTTGACCTTGGCCCCTTCGATGAAACCGGCCTCTTCAGCCGCAGCGGGCAGCGTAGCGCCGGCCAAGGCCAGGACGATCAGACCGGGAAATGCGTAAGGCGCAGGGGAGGTTGTCATAGTTGGGGTCTCTCTTGTTTTTTTAGGGCGAACGGGTGCGCTGCGGCCGTTTTTTACGGTGCAGAAATGCGATGAATTCAGGGGGTGAGGCGACGGCGATCAGCCGGTCGGAGCAGGGCGCGGGAGCATGGTGTCGAACCTGTTGTTATTGGTTTTGTTGATCGAATGGTGCGGGGGGCGGTGGTGGGGATTCAATCGGCGGAAGCGGTTTTTGGGCGATTATCGAACGCAAGATTTGCTCGGGGTTTTGGGTGAATGGGAGGGCCTCATCGCTGGCAAGCCAGCTCCCACAGGTTTTTGTGTCGTTCACAATGTTGGGTACACCACAGAACATTGTGGGAGCTGGCTTGCCAGCGATGGGGCCAGCCCAGACACCACAACTTTCAGGCAGGCAACAAAAAGCCCACCAATCGGTGGGCTCCTTGTGTTCACCTGATGATGATCAGAACAACTTCATCTTCGGCGCTTCTTCTTTCAGTGGTTCGTTCTGCGCGGTTTGCGCATTCCAGCCGCCACCCAGGGCCTTGTACAGGTTGACCGCACTGGTCAGCTGCGCGAGGCGGTCGGTGATCAGCGCTTGTTGCGCGCTGAACAGCTGACGCTGGGCATCGAGGAAGGTCAGGTTGCTGTCGACACCGATGCGGTAACGACGTTCGGCCAAGCGGTAGTAATCCTGGTTGGCCTGCACGAAGTCACGCTGCGCTTGCAGCTGTTCGGTGTAGGTCTGGCGGGCGGCGAGGCCGTCGGCGACTTCCTGGAAGGCCGTTTGAATGGACTTCTCGTAGTTCGCCACGCCAATGTCCTTCTGGATCTTGGCGTAGTCGAGGCTGGCGCGCAGGCTGCCGGCGTTGAAGATCGGCAGGTTGATCTGCGGCTGGAACAGCCACGTCCCCGAACCACCCTTGAACAAACCGGACAGATCCGGGCTCAGGCTACCCGCGTTGGCGGTCAGGCTGATGCTCGGGAAGAACGCTGCACGGGCCGCGCCGATGTTGGCGTTGGCCGCTTTCAGGTTGTACTCGGCCTGCAGAATGTCCGGACGACGTTGCAGCAAGTCAGAAGGCAGACCCGGCGGCACGTCGCTGAGCAGGTCATCGGACAGCGGCTTGGCCGTTTGCAGATTGGCCGGAATACCGGTGCCGAGCAGCAGGGTCAGGCTGTTTTCGTCCTGGGCCACTTGGCGGGTGTAACGCGCCAGTTGTGCCCGGGCGTTCTCGACCGAGGTGCGCGACTGCGCCAGATCCAGCGCCGAAGCGACACCGACTTCGTTGCTGCGGCTGGTCAGCTTGTAGCTTTCTTCGAAGGCACCGAGGGTGTCTTGGGTCAGCTTGAGCAGTTCCTTGTCCGCTTGCCAGGTCAGGTAAGCGTTGGCGACGCTGGCGACCAGACTGATCTGGGTGCTGCGGCGTGCTTCTTCAGTGGCGAAGTATTGTTGCAGCGCTTGCTCGCTCAGGCTACGAACGCGACCGAACAGGTCGAGTTCATAAGCGCTGATGCCGACGGTGGCGGAATACGAACTGCTGATCATCGAGTCGCCAGTCGTCGACGCGCGAGCCGGCAGACGTTGACGGCTGCCGCTGGCATTGGCCGAAACCGCCGGGAACAGGTCGGCGCGCTGGATGCGGTATTGAGCCGCATAGGCGTCGATGTTCAGCGCCGCGACACGCAGGTCGCGGTTGTTTTCCAGCGACACCTGGATCAGCTGTTGCAGCGCCGGGTCGTGGAAAAACTGCTTCCAGCCTTGCTCGGCAGCGGCCTGCGCCGGAGCCTGGGCCGGCGAATACGCCGGCCCCTGCGGGTACTGACCTGCGACCGGAGCCTCAGGCTGCTGATAATCAGGTATCAGCGAGCAACCGCTCAGCACGAAGGCGGCGACTGCGATGGAGAGTAGCGACTTGCTCATTGGCCAGCCTCTTTAGGAGTTTCAGTAGCCTCATCCTCGTCAGCGATTTTACGCTGGCCCAGGGACGAAACCGTAACGAAGAACAGTGGGACCCAGAAGATCGCCAGGATCGTGGCCGTGAGCATACCGCCAATCACGCCCGTACCGATCGCATGTTGACTGCCTGAACCGGCGCCGGTGGAGATCGCCAACGGTACAACACCGAGGACGAAGGCCAGCGAGGTCATGATGATCGGTCGCAGACGCATGCGGCAGGCTTCAATCGCCGCATCCCGCAAGCTGCGTCCCTGTTCATGCAGTTCCTTGGCGAACTCGACGATCAGAATGGCGTTTTTAGCTGCCAGACCGATGGTCGTCAACAGCCCCACCTGGAAGTACACGTCGTTGGACAGACCGCGCAGGCTGGTGGCCAGCAGCGCACCGATGATCCCCAGCGGCACCACGAGCATAACCGCGATCGGAATCGACCAGCTCTCGTACAGCGCCGCCAGACACAGGAACACCATCAGCAGCGACAGGGCGTACAGCGCCGGCGCTTGCGAGCCGGACAGACGTTCCTCATAAGACAGACCGGTCCAGGAGATACCGACACCCGCCGGCAGCTTCTTGGCAATCGCTTCGACTTCGGCCATCGCATCACCGGTGGAGTAACCCGGCGCCGGAGAACCGAGGATCTCCATCGCTTCTACACCGTTGTAACGCGCCAGTTTCGGCGATCCGTAGATCCACTCGCCCTTGGCGAACGCGGAGAACGGCACCATGGTCCCGGCGCTGTTGCGCACGTACCACTTCTTCAAGTCTTCAGGGCTCATGCGAGCACCGGCCTGACCTTGCACGTACACCTTCTTCACCCGACCACGGTCGATGAAGTCGTTGACGTAGCTACTACCGAAGGAGATCGACAGCGTGCTATTGATGTCGGCAATGCTCACGCCGAGGGCCTGGGCCTTCTGATCGTCGATTTCCAGGTGGTATTGCGGCTCGTCGTTCAGGCCGTTCGGACGCACCTGATAGAGCACCTTGCTCTGCGCTGCCAGACCGAGGAACTGGTTGCGCGCTTCCATCAGTTTTTCGTGACCGATACCGGCGCGGTCCTGCAGGAACACGTCGAAACCGGTGGCGTTACCCAATTCCAGTACCGCTGGCGGGGCGAAAGCAAACACCATCGCGTCGCGGAAGCTGAAGAAGTGTTGCTGCGCACGCTGGGCGAGGGCGAACACGCTGTTGCTCGCGTCACGCTCGTCCCACGGTTTGAGCATGATGAACGCCAGACCCGAACTCTGACCGCGACCGGCGAAGTTGAAGCCGTTCACGGTAAACACCGAGGCGACCGCGCCGGATTCTTTCTCCAGCAGGTAGGAACGCATTTCGTCGATCACGACTTGCGTACGTTCGGCACTGGAACCGGCCGGGGTTTGCACCTGGGCGAACAGTACGCCCTGGTCTTCTTCCGGCAGGAACGCGGTCGGAATACGGGTGAACAGCCAGATCATGCCAACAACGATCAGCAGATACGCCAGCAGATACGGGGCTTTGCGCGACAGCATGTTGCCAACGCCGCGCTCGTAGCTGCGAACGCCACGGTCGAAGTTACGGTTGAACCAGCCGAAGAAGCCTTTTTTCGGTGTGCCGTGCTCGCCTTTCGGAATCGCCTTGAGCATGGTTGCGCACAGCGCCGGGGTGAAGATCAGCGCGACCAGTACCGACAGGGCCATGGCCGAGACGATGGTGATCGAGAACTGCTTGTAGATCACACCGGTGGAACCGCTGAAGAACGCCATCGGCAACAGTACCGCCGACAGAACCAGAGCAATACCGACCAGTGCGCCCTGGATCTGGCCCATGGACTTCTTGGTCGCTTCCTTCGGTGACAAGCCTTCTTCGCTCATCACCCGCTCGACGTTTTCCACCACGACGATGGCGTCGTCCACCAGCAAGCCGATGGCCAGCACCATACCGAACATGGTCAGGGTGTTGATGCTGAAACCGAACGCCGCGAGGATGCCGAACGTACCGAGCAATACCACCGGCACGGTCATCGTGGTGATGACGGTGGCGCGGAAGTTCTGCAGGAACAGGAACATCACCAGGAACACCAGCACGATCGCTTCGACCAGGGTTTCAACCACACCTTTGATCGATTCGGTTACCACCGGGGTGGTGTCGTACGGGAACACCACTTCCATGCCTTGCGGGAAGAACGGCTTGAGTTCGTCAATCGTCTTGCGCAGGGCTTTGGCGGTGTCGAGGGCGTTGGCACCGTTGGCCAGTTTCACCGCCAGACCGGACGATGGCTTGCCGTTGAACTGTGCCGAGATGGTCGAGTTCTCACCGCCCAGACCGACATCGGCGACGTCGCCGACGCGCACTTGCGAGCCGTCCTGATTGACCTTGAGCAGAATCGCCTTGAACTGCTCGGCGGTCTGCAGACGGGTCTTGCCGATGATCGTCGCGTTCAGTTGCTGGCCTGGCAGCGCCGGCAAACCGCCGAGCTGACCGGACGACACCTGAACGTTCTGCGCCGAGATGGCGGAGCTGACGTCAGCCGGGGTCAGGTTGTACTTGTTCAACTTGGCCGGATCGAGCCAGATGCGCATCGCGTACTGGGCACCGAAGACCTGGAAGTCACCGACACCGGCGGTCCGCGAAATCGGATCCTGCATGTTCGACACGATGTAGTTGGACAGGTCGTCCTTGGTCATGCTGCCGTCACGCGATACCACGCCGATGACCAAGAGGAAGTTTTTCACTGCCTTGGTCACGCGGATACCTTGTTGCTGCACTTCCTGCGGCAACAGCGGGGTGGCCAGGTTCAGCTTGTTCTGAACCTGTACCTGCGCGGTGTCGGAGTTGGTGCCTTGCTCGAAGGTCGCGGTGATGGTCATGCTGCCGTCGGAGTTACTTTCCGAGGACACATAACGCAGGTTGTCGATACCGTTGAGCTGCTGCTCGATCACCTGGACCACGGTGTCCTGCACGGTTTGCGCCGAAGCACCTGGGTAGGTCACGGAGATCGCAATGGCCGGCGGCGCAATGCTCGGGTACTGGTTGATCGGCAGTTTCAGGATCGAAAGTGCCCCGACCAGCATGATCACCAGGGCAATTACCCAAGCGAAAATCGGACGGTCGATGAAGAATTTTGACATGGATTACTCCCCTTTGCCGCCGGCGGCTTTGTCAGCTGCCTGAGCGGGGGCCGGGTTCTTGTTGCCTACGTTAGTGGCTTCGGACGGGTTGACCTGAACACCTGGGCGCACGTACTGCAGGCCTTCGGTGATCAAGCGATCGCCGGCCTTCAGGCCGTCTTCGATCAGCCACTGGCTGCCGACAGTGCGGCTGGCCTTGAGCTGACGCAGTTCAACCTTGTTGTCGGGGCCGACGACCAGTGCGGTCGGGGTGCCTTTGAGGTCGCGGGTCACGCCTTGTTGCGGTGCCAGAATGGCGGCGGCGTTGACACCGGCCTGCAACTGGGCGCGGACGAACATACCTGGCAGCAGGGTGTGATCCGGGTTCGGGAACACTGCACGCAGGGTCACCGAACCGGTAGTCGGGTCGACCGTGACTTCGGAGAATTCCAGCTTACCGTCGAGCTTGTACTGGCTGCCGTCTTCCAGGGTCAGTTTGACTGCTGCCGAGTTTTCGCCGGATTTTTGCAGACGACCGCTTTCCAGCTCACGGCGCAGTTCCAGCAGTTCAACCGAAGACTGGGTAACGTCAACGTAGATCGGGTCCAGTTGCTGGATCGTCGCCATTGCGTCGGCCTGACCATTGCTGACCAGTGCGCCTTCGGTGACCGAAGAACGACCGATGCGGCCGGAGATCGGCGCATAGACCTTGGTGTATTTCACGTTGATCTGCGCGCTCTGCAGCGACGCTTCCGATTCCATGCGGTTGGACACGGCCGTGTCGTATTCCTGACGGCTCACGGCCTGCTCGTCGACCAGTTGCTTGTAGCGGTCGGAGATCGACTTGGTCGAACGCAGGCTGGCTTCGGCGCTTTTCAGGGTCGCTTCATAGACCGCCGGATCGATCTGATACAGCTGTTGGCCGGCTTTGACATCGCCGCCTTCCTTGAACAGACGCTTGAGAATGATGCCGTTGACCTGCGGTCGAACTTCCGCAATACGGAACGCACTGGTGCGACCCGGCAGCTCGGAGGTGAGGGTAAAGGCTTGTGGTTGCAGGGTGACGACGCCGACCTGAGGCGGAGGAGCGGCCGGTGCCGCTTCTTCCTTTTTACATCCGCTGAGCAGCGATGCCAGGGCGACGGCAGTGACCAGAGCGGTAACAGCTGGCTTGAATTGCATGAAAATCCTCGGGTCAGGCGCGCAAAAAGCGCACAAGAAGTGTGTAAGGGTAAAAAAAGGATACCGGGTGGATAAGTAGCTTGCTAAGGAATATACTTACGTTCATGGTTGTTTGTAAATACCTTGGCGTCGTATCCACCCTGTTACAAAACTCGTCGCAAGGTTTGAAATTGTAGGCCGGGGAGCTGATCCGTGAGAGATCGCCCCCTCTTTATTCAGCGGATATTCAGCCATCCCTGAAACATCCTGTTTGAGGTTTTACTGTCATGGTCCGTCGTACCAAAGAGGAAGCTCAAGAAACCCGTAGCCAGATTCTGGAAGCGGCGGAGAAAGCCTTTTATGAAAGGGGCGTCGCTCGTACGACGTTGGCCGACATCGCGGCCTTGGCCGGGGTCACGCGCGGGGCCATTTACTGGCATTTCAGCAACAAGGCCGACCTGGTCCAGGCCATGCTGGATTCGCTGCGTGAGCCGCTGGATGAGTTGGCCAGGGCCAGCGAAAGCGAAGATGAACTCGATCCACTGGGCTGCATGCGCCAACTGCTGATTCATTTGTTTCATCAAGTTGCGCTGGACCCGAAAACCCGGCGTATCAACGAAATTCTGTTTCATAAGTGCGAGTTCACCGATGAAATGTGCGATTTGCGCCAGCAGCGCAGGGACGTCAGTCTCGATTGCAATGAGCGCATCGCTCTGACGTTGCGTAATGCGGTAAATCGCGGCCAATTGCCGGAAGATCTCGACACTGCCCGAGCGGCCATCAGCATTCACAGCTATATCGATGGCCTTCTATATGGATGGCTTCTGGCGCCGGACAGCTTTGAGCTGCATGCCGAGGCCGAACGTTGGGTCGATACAGGGTTGGATATGCTGCGCCTGAGCCCCAGCCTGCGCAAATGAAACAAAATGCGTAATTGGCACAGCCTATGTCAATTGGCCTGCCTTTATATAGCTTCGCAGCGGGGGGAGTTTAAACGTAGCGAGCTACGCATTTTGTAGGGAATTTGTGTCTTCTGTGTGAATGAGTGTGAGCCGCTTGCCCTCACCCTAGCCCTCTCCCAGAGGTAGAGGGGACTGAGCGAGGTGTTCTTTCGAGATACGCCGACCTGAGATATCAGGTCGAACTCCAGATTTGAAAAGCACACAGATCGGCTCCCTCTCCCTCGGGAGAGGGCTGGGCGGGCGGCGTTCCGATGAGGGGCTACGTACTCAGCCGCGCAATCGCTCTCCAGGCGAACAAAAAAGCCCCCGACTCTTACAAGTCGGGGGCTTTCGCGTTTCTGCGGTATGCCTTACAGCGTCGGATAGTCGATGTAGCCGACCGGACCCTTGGCATAGAACAACTCTGGACGCGCATCATTCAACGGCGCATCCGCCTTCAAGCGCGCCGGCAGATCCGGGTTGGCAATGAACGGCACACCAAACGCCACGGCATCAGCCTTGCCGCTGGCCAGCCACTCATTAGCGCTGTCCTTGGTGAAGCGTTCGTTGGCGATGTACGGGCCGCCAAAGGCTTCTTTCAGTTGCGGGCCGAGGCTGTCGGCGCCTTCTTTCTCACGGGAGCAGATGAACGCGATGCCGCGTTTGCCCAGCTCACGAGCCACGTAAGTGAAGGTTTCTGCCAGGTTGTCGTCGCCCATGTCATGGGAGTCGGCGCGCGGTGCCAGGTGCACGCCGACACGGCCGGCGCCCCAGACTTCGATCGCGGCGTCAGTCACTTCCAGCAGCAGGCGTGCACGGTTTTCCAGCGAGCCGCCGTAGTTGTCGGTGCGCTGGTTGGTGCTGCTTTGCAGGAATTGGTCGAGCAGGTAACCGTTGGCGCCGTGGATTTCCACGCCGTCGAAACCGGCGGCCTTGGCGTTCTCGGCACCGGTGCGGTAGGCGTCGACAATGTCGGCGATTTCAGCGGTTTCCAGGGCACGCGGGGTTGGGTAGTCGGCCAGTGGGCGCACCAGGCTGACGTGACCTTTCGGCTGGATCGCGCTCGGTGCCACCGGTGCTTCACCGTTGAGGTACGACGGGTGCGAGACGCGACCGACGTGCCACAGTTGCAGGAAGATTTTGCCGCCAGCGCCGTGAATGGCTTTGGTCACGTTGGCCCAGCCGCGCACTTGATCGTTGGACCAGATGCCCGGGGTGTCCGGGTAGCCAACGCCCATCGGCGTCACCGACGTGGCTTCGCTGAGGATCAGGCCAGCGGAAGCACGCTGTACATAGTATTCAGCCATCAGCGCGTTCGGCACACGGCCTTCGTCGGCGCGGCAGCGAGTCAACGGGGCCATGATGATGCGGTTGGCCAGTTCGATGTCGCCCAGTTTGATCGGATCAAAAATAGTTGCCATGTCTACAACCCTCGTAGGTGAAAGTTAATCAGTTGGTAGCAGGGGCCAGATCGGCATTGCCGTTCTGACGGAAAGTAATCAGGGTCACCAGCAGAGCGAGCACGGCCAGCGCGGCGGCTGCGAGTGGCACGCTGGTCAGGCCGTAGCCGTGAGCGATGACACTGCCGCCGACCCAGGCGCCGAGGGCGTTGCCGACGTTGAAGGCGCCGATGTTCAGGGTCGAGACCAGATTCGGTGCGGCTTTGCCGAAGGTCACCACGTTGACTTGCAGGGCCGGTACGGCGGCAAAACACGCGGTGGCCCAGAGGAACAGGGTGATTTCGGTGGGGATCAGCGCGACGCTGGTCCAGGTCAGTACGGTCGAGACCACGGCCATGGCGATGAACACGCCGATCAGCGTCGCGGCCATGCCCTTGTCGGCGAGTTTGCCGCCGATGATGTTGCCGACAGTCAGGCCCAGGCCGATCAGCATCAGCGTCCAGGTCACGCCACGCGGCGACACACCGGTGACTTCGCCGAGCAGCGGGGCAACGTAGGTGAACAGGGTGAAGACGGACGCGGCGAACAGCGCGGTCATGCTCAGCGACAGCCAGATTCCGGCACCTTTGAGGGCGGCGAGCTCGGCGCGCATGTCGAGCTTCTCTTCGTCACGTTTGGCCGGCAGGAAACGGATCAGGCCGATCAGCGCAATCACACCAATGACGGTCACCGCCCAGAAGGTCGAGCGCCAGCCGTATTGCTGACCCAGCGCAGTGCCCAGCGGCACACCGAGGACGTTGGCCAGGGTCAGGCCGGTGAACATCAAGGCCACTGCCGAAGCGCGTTTATTCGCTGGCACCAGATTGGCCGCGACGACAGAACCGATGCCGAAGAACGCACCGTGGCACAGCGCAGTGATCACCCGGGCGAACATCAGCACGTTGTAATCGCTGGCAATCGCACAGAGCAGGTTGCCGACAATAAAAATGCCCATCAACGCCACCAGTGCTGCTTTACGCGGCAGTTTGGCCGTGGCCATCGCCATGAACGGCGCACCGATGGCCACGCCGAGGGCGTATCCGGTCACCAGCCAGCCGGCGCCGGGGATCGACACACCGAGGTCAGCCGCCACATTGGGCAGCAGGCCCATGATGACGAATTCGGTGGTGCCGATGGCGAAGGCGCTCAAGGCGAGGATGAGGAGCGAGAGGGGCATGCAGGTTTCCTTGTCGGCTGGCTGACGTTAAGGGTCAGAGCTCTTTACTGAGGGTGCTGAGGAACGCCTGGATCACGTCCTCGTTTCGTTTGAAAAAGTGCCATTGACCGGCCTTCTGGCTGCTGATCAGACCGGCGCGTTGCAACGTCGCGAGGTGTGCAGAAACGGTCGACTGCGACAAACCGCAGCGCTGATCGATCTGCCCGGCGCAGATGCCGTACTCGTGGTTGTGCAACTGTTCCGGAAATTCGTTCTTCGGGTCTTTCAGCCAGTTGAGGATGTCTCGCCGTACTGGGTGCGCCAGGGCTTTTATTATTTCGTCGAGGTCGAGGTTCATGGCAGGGTGCTCACAATGTGTACAACGCTATATCGCGATGTGGCGAAATATAAATCGTTAGATCGCGATACACCAATATGATTTTGATCTGACGCCAGCATAAATTGGTATATCGCGTTATAACGATACATGGGTGTATGGCTTATGGGCCGCAGTGCTAAGCTGCGCCCATGAACTATCTCGCACATTTACACCTCGGTGGCCAGCGCCCCGGGCAACTGCTCGGCAGTCTGTATGGCGACTTCGTCAAAGGCCGGCTGCAAGGGCAGTTTGCGCCCGAGGTCGAGGCGGCCATTCAATTGCATCGACGGATCGATGTATTCACCGATCGCCATCCGCTGGTGGATATCGCCCTGGGGCGGTTTTCCGACACGCGCCGGCGTTATGCCGGGATTGTGCTCGATGTGTTTTTCGATCATTGCCTGGCGCGGGACTGGCGGCTGTATGCCGATCAGCCGCTGGAGGTTTTCACCGCTGACGTTTATCGGGTTCTGACCCGCGAGCGGCAACTGCCCGAGCGACTGGCGAAGATTGCCCCGCACATGGTCGCCAATGACTGGCTGGGTTCGTATCAGGAATTTGAAGTGCTGGAGCAGGTGTTGCGCGGGATCTCGCGGCGCTTGAGCCGGCCGGAGGAACTGGCGGGTGCGATGCAGGAATTGCGGCGGTTGTATGAGCCGCTCAGTGAAGACTTCCGGCTCTTCTACCCGCAACTCCAGGACTTCGCCCAATCCCCACCAACACCCTGAATCCCTGTGAGAGCTGGCTTGCCAGCGATGGCGTCAGCACATTCAACATTCGTGTCGGCTGGTCTACCGCTATCGCTGGCAAGCCAGCTCCCACAGGGGCCAAGGCGATTTCAGGATTTGTATTTCAGGCAGCGATTGCCGGACGCATTGGGGATTGTAGGGTTTCCGGAATTGCGCCAAACAACGCCTTCTGCACCGCCTGCTGCGCTTCAAACGCCAGCGCAGCACGCTCTCGTCCCTGACAGGCCATCGGCTTGAGCAAGTGCACTTCAACATCGCCGCAATCATTGCTGAACAGGCGCATCAGGTGCGAGAGCAGATCATCGTCGCCAATGAACGGCGCCAGCGCATCGATTTCGCCGTCACGCAGATAACGAATCGCCACCGGTTGCAGCATCACGTCGGAATCAATCGCCGCCGCCAGCAAACGGCCGTGAAAGGTGCGCAGCGAACGGCCATCGGTGGTGGTGCCTTCCGGAAACATCAGCAACGCATGCTCGGTTTGCAGATGACGGGTCATCTGCTTGCGGATCAACTGGCTGTCGCCCGAACCGCGACGGATGAACAGGCTGCCAGCCTTCGCCGCGAGCCAACCGGCCACCGGCCAGGTGCGCACTTCGGCCTTGGACAGAAACGACAGCGGCGTGAGCATGCCGAGCAGCGGAATGTCGGTCCACGACACATGATTGCTGACCCACAGCATCGGCTGCTTCGGCAGCTCACCGTGCACCGTCACCCGAAAGGGCAGGGCGTTGCTCAGGCGCGCCATGAAGAAGCGCGACCAGCGCTGACGCCGCTCCATCGAATGCGCCAGGCCAATGCGTTCAAACACGCCAAAGACGCTGGCCATGGTCAACCCCAGAGCTACCACCAGCAGCACCCGCGCGATCCGCGCGTATACGCGCAACCGGCTCATCACACGGCCGCCTTGAAGTGCTTGGCGTAGCGCGGGCAGAGTTCGTCGCGTTTGAGCAGGATAAACACGTCGGCGACCTGGAAATCTTCGTCCCAGCACGGCTCGCCGCAGATCTTCGCGCCCAGACGCATATAAGCCTTGAGCAGTGGCGGCATTTCCGCGATCACGTTCGATGGAATATCCAGCGTCGGCAGCGGATTTTTCGGCTCGGCGCGCAGGTGTTCGGTGCACAGATAACGTTCGCGCAGGCGCTGCATGATCGCGTGGGCCTGGATGCCGCCGTCCTGCATGGGGATGCTCGCGCAACCCATCAGATAGCTGTAGCCGCCCTGATTCAGCACTTCGGCCAACTCGCCCCACAACACCGCAATGGTGCCGCCGTTGCGGTACGCCGGGTCGACGCAGGTGCGGCCGATTTCGAGGATCGGGCCTTGCAGATGGGCGAGGCCGTGCAGGCTGAATTCTTCTTCGCTGTAGAACTTGCCGAGGCTGCTGGCGGCGGTGTGATCAAGCAAACGCGTGGTCGCGACCAAACGGCCGGTGTTCAGATCACGCACGCCGATGTGGCTGCAGTGAACATCATAATCATCCATGTCCAGACCCAGCTCCGCGCCTTTCAATTTGGCGTTGAACTCGCCGCTGAAGACGTTGAAGCGCAGGGCCTGGGCTTGCTGCAAGGCCTCGGCGCCGATCAGGCGTTCGGCTTGCAGGCGGCGTTCATTGCCGGTGTCGCTGATGCGGGCGATCTGAGTCATGTGAATCTCCGTACGGGCCTTTAACCCGTCGTGGGTTGCAGCCGATCGACTTTCTTTATGCAGCCGTGTTGTGCAAAGTCAGGCTATGTAGCCCCGGTGTCATCGCCATGAACCTTTGGTGATGCTTATATGACAGCCCACGAGGAGCCTCTTATGCCCTGGCCAGATCTGCTGCACAGCCCTGACCGATTGCCCGCCGTTGCTGACCTGGCCGAGGGTTTTGCGACGTTGTTGCAGCAACTGGGCAACGTCACGCCGTTCGAATTGGCGGTCGCGGGCGGGCGGCGGATGGCGACGCCGGGGCTGGCGTTTTTAGTCGGATATCAGGCGGCCTTGCGCATGTTGTGGCCGAGTGCGCCGCTGAGCCTCGGTGCGTTGTGTGCGACCGAACAGCGCAGTCTGCGTCCGTCTGACATGCACACGCGGCTGAGCGATTTGCGCCTGAGTGGGCGCAAGGATTTCGTCACGGCCGGCGATGCGGCGGACTGGTTGCTGATCGCTGCGCGCAGTGAAGCACCCGGTGAAACGCCGCGCTTGAGTCTGGCGGTGGTGTATCCCGGCGAGCCCGGTGTGACGGTAGAGAAACTGCCGGCGCTGCCATTGATGCCGGACATCAGCCATGGTCGGCTGCAGCTTGATAACGCGTTGTGCGAGTTGTTGGCCGGCGATGGTTGGGACGCTTACGTCAAACCGTTCCGCACCCTGGAGGACGTTTATGTGCTGAGCGCGATGACCGCGTGGCTGTATGGCGTCGGGCAGGACAGTGACTGGCCGCAAGCGCTGCAATTGCGTTTGCTGGCGCTGTTGGCCGGGTGTGCCGAGGCGAGCCGGCAACCGCCGAACAATCCCGCCGGACATGTGTTGCTGGGTGGGTTGTTTGCGCAGTTTGCGGCGCTGGAGGGGGAGGTGAGTCAGGCCTTGGCTGACGGGCCGGCAGAATGGGCGCAGATGTGGCAGCGCGATCAAGGGGTGATGCAGTTGGCCGCAGGTGCCAGGGCCAAGCGCTTGGCCAAGGCTTTGGTGGCGGGCTGAAGGGCCTCATCGCGAGCAGGCGAAGGCCTACAGTTGATCGAGTTTCGTCAGTTGAAATGCGATCCCCTGTAGGCCTTCGCCTGCTCGCGATAGCAATCTAAATAACACCGCATACTTGTCATAAACCCCGACTAGTCTCAGCAGGTTCTTTCCATGAGCCCCCACCATGTGCAAAGGCCTGTCGCTGTTTCTGCTGCTGATCACCTTCACCGTTCACGCCGAACAATGGCCGGGTGAAGAATGGCCAACCGGCCCGAAGGTCACCGATACAGAGGCGCTGGATCATTACGCCTTCCCGCCCCGCGATGACAGCACCCGCCAAGGCATCCGCACCGACGCGCTGCTGATCATCCGCGACGGCCAGATCATCTACGAACGCTACGCCGGCCCGACCACAGCACAAACCCCGCACCTGACCTGGTCGATCAGCAAAAGCCTGATGGCCAGCGTGCTCGGTGTGGCCTACGGCGAGGGCCTGTTCAAACTCGACGATCCGGCCGCGAAGTTTTACCCGTCACTGACCAAACACCCGGCGATAAAAATCGCCGATCTGCTGCACTGGGCCTCTGGTATCGATTGGCAGGAAGACTACGAATACGCCCCGCTGAAATCCTCGGTGGTGGCGATGCTCTATACCCGTGGTCATCGCGACATGGCTGCGTTTACCGCCGATCACGATGCCTACGCCGAACCGGGGCAGGCCTTCCGCTATTCCAGTGGCGACAGCAATCTCTTGGCGGCAGCGTTGAAAACGATCGTCGGCCCGCAGCGTTATGCGGATTATCCGTGGGAGGCGTTGTTCGGGCCGTTGGGCATTCGCCACGCTGTTTGGGAGACCGATGCCAGCGGCACGTTTGTCGCGTCGTCTTACGCTTACCTGACGGCAAGGGATCTGGCGCGCGTCGGGCTGTTGATGGGCCGTGACGGGCGCTGGAACGATCGGCAACTGCTGCCCAAGGACTGGGTCGACTTCAATCGGCAGCCCTTCGCCGGTTACAAGGCTCATCAGGACGAAGCGGTGCCTGGCGGCCAATGGTGGCTCAATCGTCCGGCCGATGGCGCCTTGTCACCGTGGCCCGATGCACCGCCCGACACCTTCGCCGCGCTTGGCCATTGGGGCCAGGCGCTGTACGTAATCCCCAGCGCCAACCTGGTGATCGTGCGCTACGCCGATGACCGCGACGGCAGTTATCGCCACAACGAATTGCTCAAACGCGTGCTGAAGGCGGTGCGGCCATGAAGCGCTTTTTGCTGTTGCTGCTGGTTTTGCTGCTCGGCTGGGTCGTCTACGAGCGCGAAAATCTGTGGGCCTTCCCCGACATCATCAGCGCGTACACCGCCAAGGAATATTGTTCGTGCCGTTATGTGATGAACAACGACGCCGAATATTGCCGTGGCTATGTCAAACAATGGTTGCCGACCAGCCAGTTCACCGATGACCCTGCCAGCAAAACCATCACGGTCAGCGGCATGGGCCGCAGCCACCGCGCCCAGTGGTTGAGCGAACGCTTGGGCTGCCGCCTGAACCCCTGAAAACCCGCAATCCTCCTGTGAACAGAGGCCCCTGTGGGAGCTGGCTTGCCAGCGATTGCGTCGGCACAGGCAATATTTGTGTGACTGATACACCGCCATCGCTGGCAAGCCAGCTCCCACAGGGATTTTCATCAATTGATAGATTTGCGGCGACCGAGTTTGCAATAACGGCATAGGCGGTTAAGGTTCGTGCAGGTTTATCGGCCCCACGAGTGTTCAATGTTCAACCGCTCCCTCAGTGCAACCCTGTCCAGCCTGCTGCTCGCCGCCGTCGCGCTGCCGGCGCAGGCCAATTGGTATCTGGACGGCGAGTCGTCGCGGCTGTCGTTCGTCAGCACGAAAAACGCCCACATTTCCGAAGTGCAGCGCTTTCTGGTGCTGCATGGCAAGGTCGACCCCAATGGGCGCGCCGAAGTCGAAGTCGAGCTGGATTCGATCAACAGCGGCATCCCGCTGCGCGACGAACGCATGCGCAAGGAGCTGTTCCAGATCGAGCAATTCCCCGAAGCGACCATCACCACGCAGATTGATTTGCGCCCGATCAACGATCTGGCCCCCGGTGCGCAGCTGGAATTACGTCTGCCGCTGACCGTCAACCTGCACGGCAAACAACACGAATATCCCGCCGAACTGCTGGCGACGCGTCTCGATGATCGTCGTTTTCAAGTGGTCACCCTCGAGCCGCTGGTGATCAACGCCGAGGATTTCGACCTCGTGCCGGGGCTGGAAAGCCTGCGCAAACTCGCCGATCTGTCGGCGATCAGTCTGTCGGTGCCGGTGGGTGCGGTGCTGATCTTCACGGCGCGCTGACATGCGCGGCGCGGTGTTCCCGTGGCGGGATGGCAACCGGTTCGAACTGTTGATCGACGGCCCGCATTTCTTTCCGCGCATGCTCGAGCAGATCGCTGGCGCGCAGGAGCAGATCGAGCTGGAGTTGTATCTGGTCGAGGCTGGTGCTTGTGCCGAAACCATTGTGCAGGCGCTGGTTTTGGCGGCCGAACGTGGCGTGCGTGTGCGTTGCTTGTTCGATGATTACGGCAGCCTCGCTTTCACCCTCAATCTGCGTCAGCGTCTGACTCATGCCGGGGTCGAACTGCGTTTCTACAATCGGCTGAACTGGCGGCGCTGGGTCGGCAACTTCTATCGCGATCACCGCAAATTGCTGCTGGTCGATCAATGTCTCGCGGTGGTCGGTGGCACCGGTGTCACCGATGAGTTCTGGACGCCGGGCCATGACAGCAGCGAATGGCACGAAGTGATGGTCGAGATCCGCGGCCCGCTGGTGATCGACTGGCAATTGCTCTTCGACCGTCAGTGGATCGCCAACCGCTATCGCCGCGCCTGGCGCCCGGCCGCGCATTTCGGTCTGCCGCGCCTGCCTCGGGTGCCGGACAAGGGCGAGGGCATGGGCCGTGTGGCGTATGCCGATGCCCGCCAGCATCGTGACATTCTGCAGTCGCTGTTCCGCGCTTTGAACAGTGGGCAAAAACGCATTTGGATGGCCACACCGTACTTCCTGCCAACGTGGAAAATCCGCCGCTCCCTGCGCAAGGCTGCCGCACGCGGTGTCGACGTGCGGCTGCTGCTGACCGGGCCGCGCACCGATCACCCGTCAGTGCGTTACGCCGGGCATCGCTACTACCCACGACTGCTCAAAGCCGGGGTGCGGATCTTCGAATACCAGCCGTGCTTTCTGCATTTGAAAATGGTGCTGGTCGACGATTGGGTGAGCATCGGTTCGTGCAACTTCGATCACTGGAACCTGCGCTTCAATCTGGAGGCAAATCTGGAGGCGCTGGATCCGTCGTTGACAGCAGCGGTAGAGGCGAGTTTCGTCAAGGACTTCGGGCTGAGTCAGCAAGTGAGTCTGGAAGAGTGGCGGCGCCGGCCGTTGTGGCGGCGGGTCAAGCAGCGGGTGTGGGGCTGGGTGGATCGGGTGGTGGTCAATCTGCTGGATCGCCGGGGATAGTTGCTACACCAAAAAAACACTGTGGGAGCTGGCTTGCCAGCGATGGCGGAGTATCAGTCAACAGAGATGTTGAATGTGCCGGCCTCATCGCTGGCAAGCCAGCTCCCACAGGTTTATGTGTTGCCTGAAAAATTACAGCAGTTCAAAGCTCTGCTGCGTCACGTCTTGGGAATCCAGGCCGATCTGCACGTTGAACTTGCCAGGCTCTGCCGCATATTTGAGCTGGGCGTTATAGAACTTCAGGTCATCCTCGCTGATGGTGAAGTGCACGACTTTCTGTTCACCGGCCTTGAGCATGATTTTCTGGAAGTTCTTCAGTTCTTTCACCGGGCGGATCATCGAGCCGGTGACATCCTGGATGTACAACTGCACCACGGTTTCGCCGTCGCGCTTGCCGGTGTTTTTCACCATGACGCTGGCGTCGAGCTTGCCGGTGGCGTTCAGGGTGGTCGACGACAGCGCCATGTCGCTCAGGGCGAATTGCGTGTAGCTCAGGCCATACCCGAACGGGAACAGCGGGCCAGTCGTGTCATCGAAATACTGCGAGGTGTAGTTGCCCGGTTTGCCCGGCGTGAACGGCCGGCCAATGCTCAGGTGGTTGTAGTAAGTCGGGATCTGGCCCACGGAGCGCGGGAAGGTCACCGGCAGTTTGCCCGACGGGTTGTAGTCGCCGAACAGCACGTCGGCGATGGCGTTGCCGCCCTCGGTGCCGCTGAACCAGGTTTCCAGAATCGCGTCAGCCGACTGGTTCTCTTCGAGAATGGTCAGTGGGCGGCCGTTCATCAGCACCAGCACCAGCGGTTTGCCGGTGGCTTTCAGTGCGCGGATCAGCTCGCGCTGGGTTTCCGGGATGTTCAGGTCGGTGCGGCTGGAGGACTCGTGGGACATGCCACGGGATTCACCTACCGCTGCAACGATCACGTCAGCGTCCTTGGCAGCTTTCACTGCTTCGTCGATCAGCACGTTGGCCGGGCGCGGATCGTCGACCACTTCCGGGGCATCGAAGTTGAGGAAGTTCAGGTAGTCGAGCACCTTCTTGTCGCTGGTGATGTTGGCGCCACGGGCGTAGATCAGGTTCGACTTGTTGCCGATCACCGAACTCATGCCATCGAACAGCGTCACCGATTGCGCAGGGCGCCCGGCGGCCGCCCAACTGCCCATCATGTCGATCGGGGCTTTGGCCAACGGGCCGACCAGCGCGACTTTCGCGTCTTTCTTCAGTGGCAGCGTTTCGTTCTGGTTCTTCAGCAGCACCATGCTGCGACGCGCCACTTCACGGGCCTCGGCGCGGTGCAGACGGCTCTCGGCGTAGGTGTCGGCCGGATCATCTTCAGCTTTGCCGATGCGCAGGTACGGGTCCTTGAACAGGCCCATGTCGTACTTGGCCGCGAGCACTTCACGCACGGCGTTGTCGATGTCTTTCTGCTCGATCTCACCGGACTTGAGCAGCCCCGGCAGCTCTTTGCCGTACAGGGTGTCGTTCATGCTCATGTCGATGCCGGCCTTGATTGCCAGCTTCGCCGCTTCACGACCGTCGCGGGCCACGCCGTGCTTGATCAGTTCGAAGATCGCGCCGTGGTCGCTGACCGCCAGGCCTTTAAAGCCCCAGTCCTTGCGCAGCAGATCATTCATCAGCCAGGTGTTGGCGGTGGCCGGAATACCGTTGATCGAGTTCAACGCAACCATCACGCCGCCGGCGCCGGCATCGATCGCGGCGCGGTACGGCGGCAGGTAATCCTGGTACATCTTCACCGGACTCATGTCGACGGTGTTGTAGTCGCGACCGCCCTCGACCGCGCCGTACAGGGCGAAGTGCTTGACGCTGGCCATGATGCTGTCGGCCGCACTCGGGGTGGCGCCCTGATAGGCGCGCACCATGACGCCGGCAATGCGCGAGGTCAGGTAGGTATCTTCACCGAAACCTTCGGAGCTACGGCCCCAGCGCGGGTCGCGGGAGATGTCGACCATCGGCGCGAAGGTAATGTCGAGGCTGTCGGCAGCGGCTTCTTTAGCGGCAACACGTCCGGACTGGCCGATGGCGTCCATGTCCCAGCTCGAGGCGAGGGCCAGCGGAATCGGGAAAATCGTACGGTGACCGTGGATCACGTCGTACGCAAAAAACATCGGAATCTTCAGGCGGCTGCGCATCGCAGCGTCCTGCATCGGTCGGTTTTCCGGGCGGGTGATCGAGTTGAACGTACCGCCGATATTGCCGGCAGCGATCTCTTTGCGGATCAGCTCGCGGGGCATTTCCGGGCCGATGCTGATCAGGCGCAACTGGCCGATCTTTTCATCGAGGGTCATCTGGTTCATCAGGTTGCTGATGAACGCATCCTTGTTTTCCAGGGGTACCGGGGTCGTGGCGGCCAATACTTGATGACTGGCCAGGCTGACGAACAGACCCAGCAAACACAGCTTCTTCATGAATAGTTTTCTCAAGGGCCCAAGCGGCGATGCAACGCCGGCCAGCCAAAATTTAGGGAGCGACTATTGTTGTTCGGGTACAGGCTCAAAGAAACAGAGCCAAAAACGGCAGCCGACACTTGGCCGCATGATCACGCAGGGCACTTTTTAGCCCATTGCCCCGTCGTAATCCAGCGACGCGGCCGATTATGCCCCAAGAGCCCGCTGAGAATGTTTCGCGCTCGGTTTTTATAATGATATGTGCCAAGGAGCATCACCGCGATGAATGTAAGCCCAACCAATCGCTCACGTTTGCAGGTCGCCACACTGCTGGTGCTGGCCACGCTGTTGACCGCGTGCGGCATCAACAATATCCCGACCCTCGACGAACAGGCCAAAGCCGCATGGGGCCAGGTGCAGAACCAGTACCAGCGCCGTGCCGACCTGATCCCCAATCTGGTGGAGACGGTCAAGGGTTACGCCAAGCATGAAGAGGAAACTCTCACGGCAGTGATTGAGGCGCGGGCGAAAGCCACGTCGATTCAGGTCGACGCCAGCACTCTCGACAATCCCGAGAAGCTCAAGCAGTTCCAGCAGGCGCAGGATCAACTGAGCGGCGCATTGAGCCGTTTGATGGTGGTCTCCGAGCGTTATCCGGACCTGAAAGCCAACCAGAACTTCCTCGCCCTGCAATCGCAACTGGAAGGCACGGAAAACCGCATTGCCGTGGCACGCCGCGATTTCATTCTGGCGGTGCAGAAATACAACACCGAGATCCGCACCTTTCCCGGTCGCCTCTGGCACAGCGTGATGTACAGCGATCTGCCGATCCGCGAAACCTTCGAAGCCACCACGCCCGGCGCGGAAAAGGCCCCGGAAGTGAAATTCTGATTCGAGGTTGTCCATGCGCGTGTTGAAAATGGGCCTGGTGTTGGTGCTGTGGGTATTAGCCTTCAGCGCCCACGCCGAGTTGACGTTCCCGGCGCTGAGCGGGCGGGTAGTGGACGAAGCGCAGATGCTCGAGCCGTCGGTGCGCGCGCAACTGAGCCAGCAGTTGCAGGCCCACGAGCAGGCGACCGGCGAGCAGTTAGTCGTGGTCACGCTGCCGGATCTGCAAGGCACGACCATTGAGGACTTCGGCGTTCAGCTCGGGCGTCATTGGGCGATTGGTCAAAAGGACAAGAACAACGGCGCGCTGCTGATCGTTGCCCGTGACGAGCGCAAACTGCGCATCGAAGTCGGTTATGGCCTCGAAGACCGGCTGACCGACGCGCAGACTTCAGTGATCATTCATCAAGTCATCACTCCTGCATTCAAAAGCGGCAACTTCAGCAAAGGCATCAGCGACGGCGTCGCGGCGATGCTGGTGGTGCTCGGTGGTAATCCGCTGGATGAGCCATCGACGGTTTATGAGTCCAGTGGTGATCCGTCCGATGATTTCATCTCGCGGCACCCGGGATTGTTCGTGTTTTTGGTGATGTTGTTCATCCTGACGGTGTTTGTCTGCCAGATGCTCGGTATCCTGCCTGCCGGCCGGGGTGGCTCCGGAGGAGGGGGCGGCTTCGGCGGTGGTGGCGGTTTTGGCGGCGGCGGT
The DNA here is from genome assembly GCF_900187605.1 of Pseudomonas sp. Irchel 3H7. Classification (GTDB taxonomy): domain Bacteria; phylum Pseudomonadota; class Gammaproteobacteria; order Pseudomonadales; family Pseudomonadaceae; genus Aquipseudomonas. The sequence goes on along the minus strand of NZ_FYEA01000011.1, from coordinate 198,820 downwards.
GGAGGCGGGGGCTTCAGCGGCGGCGGGGGCAGTTTCGGCGGCGGTGGTTCGTCCGGCGGCTGGTGAAATCAGAAGAATAATGAGCAGGCACTTTTCAACATGGCATTACTGACCGAACACGAACAACGCAAAGTCGCCGAGGCGATTGCCCGGGTCGAGCGCGACACCGACGCCGAACTGGTAACGGTGCTCGCGGCGCGCGCTGATGACTACGCGTACATCCCGCTGCTGTGGGCGAGCCTGTTGGCGCTGGTGGTGCCGGGCGTCGTGCACTACCTGACCGGCTGGCTGACCCTGCGCAGTCTGCTGCTGGTGCAATGGGGCGCGTTTATCGTGCTGTGCCTGCTGTTTCGTTTGCCGAAAATCACCACCCATCTGATTCCCCGCCGCGTACGGCACTGGCGCGCGTCGAACCTGGCGCGGCGGCAGTTTCTCGAGCAGAACCTGCACCACACTGTGGGCAGCACGGGAATGCTGATTTTTGTGTGTGAGGCGGAGCGGTATGTGGAGATTCTGGTGGATGAGGGGATTTCCAAACGGCTCGATAATAAATCCTGGGATGCGATTGTCGCGGCGTTTACCGAGCAGGTCAGGCACGGGCGCACGCTGGAGGGGTTTGTGACGTGTATCGAGGCGTGTGGGGAATTGCTGAAGGTTCATGTGCCGGTGACGCAGGTGAGGAATGAGTTGCCGAATCGGTTGGTGGTGTTGGGCTGAATACTTTCTTCCTGTTTTAGATCCAAACCCTCACCCCAGCCCTCTCCCAGAGGGAGAGGGGGCCGACCGAGGTGTCTGGTGCTCGACATCGACCTGAAAGAACGAGTCGATCATGGATTCAAAGCAACTCGTTCTGACCTGAGTTCGGCTCGGTATTTCAGGTCGGCGTAACTCGTGAAAATACCTCGGTCAGTCCCCTCTCCCTCCGGGAGAGGGCTAGGGTGAGGGTGCTTCTGACAACCGTTGGGTAAATAAGAGCGTGTCCCCAACCCCCATCCCCCCTAAAATACCCGCCATTCCCGATTTCGCCCGTCCGAGGCCGCTTTTCCATGTCCGTTACTGCACCTGCCACCAAGCCCGCGCCCGATCACCACGCCCAGTTCATCGAGCTGCTGCAAACCAGCCTCGACCAGAACGGCTTCATCAAACTGGTGCTGGCCAAGTACGTCGGCGAAGAAGTGGATTTGCAGCGAGTCATCATCAAACCGGTGACGGTCAAAGCGCAGCCGAATCTGTCGTTCGTCTATCGCTACAAAACCCGCGACATCACCAAAAACCTGACCCTGGTCGACGGCGTGGCGGCGATTGCCGCGCTGTTGCCGGCCTCGTTCAAGAATGCGCATTTACTCGCGGTAACTGACGAAGCTCAGCTGGAATACAGCAAAAAGGGCAAGCCTTCGCTGTTCAAGAGCAAACCTCAGCAATTGCGCGAGGCGCCGTCCGCCGAGCACAACCGTGAGAAAAACCGTTTTCTTGAGTTGAGCCGACCGTTCCTCAAAGACTTGGGCGTGACCAACGCGCAACATGAGCTGATTCCGGCGATGTCGCGCAAGTGGAAGCAGATCAACAAGTTCATCGAAGTATTCAGCCATGCCCTGACCTCGTCACCGCTGGCGCTGGACCAACCGGTACGCGTGGCGGATTTCGGTTCGGGCAAGGGCTATTTGACGTTCGCGATTCACGATTACCTGCGCAACACGCTTAAGGCGGAAGGCGAAGTCACCGGCGTCGAGTTGCGCGAAGAGATGGTCAACCTGTGCAACGCTGCCGCCGCGAAACTCGATCATCCGGGGCTGGTGTTCAAGTGCGGTGACGTGCGCAGCGTGGCGCCGAGCGAGCTGGATGTGATGATCGCCCTGCATGCCTGCGATATCGCCACCGACTACGCGATCCACACCGGCATCCGCTCAGGCGCGTCGATCATCATGTGCTCGCCGTGCTGCCACAAACAGATTCGCCTGCAGATCCAGAGCCCGGCGCTGCTCAAACCGATGTTGCAATATGGTTTGCACCTGGGCCAGCAGGCGGAAATGGTCACCGACAGCCTGCGTGCGTTGTTCCTTGAAGCCTGTGGTTACGAGACCAAGGTGTTCGAGTTCATCTCGCTGGAACACACCAACAAGAACAAAATGATTCTGGCGGTGAAACGCGCCGAGCCGGTCGACCCAGCGCAGTTGTTGGTGAAGATCGAAGAGTTGAAAGCGTTCTACAACATCAGCGAACACTGCCTGGAAACCTTGCTGCGCGCGGATGGCTATCTCGCCTGACTCGGTCCCTACAAGGTTATGTGTTCAAGCTGTGGCAGGTTGCGCCGGGCGCACCGCGGTTTTACGACCGAGCATGACCGTTGCAATCACGCCACAGGCAAACAGCCAGGTAATCGGCTCGACATGTTCACCAAAGAACAGCGCTGAGAATGCAATGGTGAAGAAGATCTGCAACAACTGGATCTGACTGACCCGGGCAATCCCACCCATGGCCAGCCCGGCGTACCACGCAAAGAACCCAAGAAACTGCGAAAACAGCGCCACATACCCAAACGCCCACCAGGTCTTGGCCGATACCGCGCCCTGATGCTGAAGCGCCAGATACAGCACCGGCCCGATCAACAGCGGCGTCGACAGCACCAGCGCCCAGCAGATCACCTGCCAGCCACCCATCTCCTTGGCCAACCGTCCGCCTTCGGCGTAACCCAGCCCACCCACCGCAATCGCGCCGAGCATCAACAGATCACCGGCCTGAATACTGCCGGCCCCGGTGTACAACGCATAACCGAGCACCAATGCACTGCCCAACGCCGCACAGGCCCAGAAGGCTTTCGATGGACGTTCGTGGGACAGCCATGCGGCATACAGCGCCACGCACAATGGTTGCAAGCCGTTGACCAGTGCACCGTGGGACGCGGGCAAGGTTTGCATGGCCCACGCCGACAACACTGGAAAACCCAGAATCACCCCGGCGATCACCATGCTCAGGCCTTTGATTTGCTGCCAGGTTGGCCACTTCTCGCGACGCCACAACAACAGCAACGCTGCTGGAATCGCCGCGAACAGTGCCCGGCCCAAACCGTTGAGCAGCGGGTGCAGTTCCTGCACCACGATGCGGGTGAAGGGCAGGGTAAGGCTGAAAATCACCACGCCGAGCAGGCCGAGGGCCATGCCGGTGTTTTCGCGCGAGGACATGATGGGGACCGAAATTGAAGGTGGTTGGGAATGACCTTCATCAAGCCATAAACCGGGCGTTGCGAGCTGTTACAGCTAGGCACAGACTTATCCGTACAGTTTGCTGACGCCATCGCGAGCAGGCTCACTCCTACAGTTGAAATGCGTACCCCTGTAGGAGTGAGCCTGCTCGCGATGGCGTCAACTCGGTAGTAGCCCGTTGTTACCCGTCACTGTCGAATAGGTCTACCTTGAATACTCCCAAGCATTCCCCCAGAGGAGACCTCCCCATGGCCGCGAAAAAGATCCTGATGCTGGTCGGCGATTACGTCGAAGACTACGAAGTGATGGTGCCATTCCAGGCCCTGCAAATGGTTGGTCATACCGTTCACGCCGTATGCCCGGACAAGGCTGCCGGCAAAACCGTGCGCACCGCGATCCATGATTTCGAAGGCGATCAGACCTACAGCGAAAAGCCCGGTCACCTGTTCGCCCTCAACTTCGACTTCGCCAAGGTCAGCGAAGCCGATTACGACGCGCTGTTGATCCCCGGCGGTCGTGCCCCGGAATACCTGCGCCTGAACGAAAAAGTCCTCGACCTGGTGCGTGCCTTCGACAAGGCCGGTAAACCGATTGCTGCCGTTTGCCACGGCGCGCAACTGCTGGCAGCAGCGGGCATTCTGGAAGGTCGCGAATGCAGCGCCTATCCAGCCTGCGCGCCGGAAGTGCGACTGGCGGGCGGGACGTACATCGATATTCCGGTGACGGACGGCCACGTTCAAGGCAATCTGGCCACGGCGCCGGCATGGCCGGCGCATCCGAACTGGCTGGCCGGTTTCCTCGGCTTGCTCGGCACTAAAATCACCCTGTAACGAGGATCCGCTGATGTGCGAGCTCTACGTCAAGGCTGACCCGATTCTTTATGAGTCACGCTCGCGTTCGCTGCGCATCTGCGGCGTGGTGACGACGCTGCGTCTGGAGAATCAGTTCTGGGACATCCTCAGCGAAATCGCCGAGGTCGACGGCATGACCACCAACCAACTGATCGCCAAGCTGTATGAAGAGGTGATGGATTATCGCGGTGAGGTGGTGAATTTTGCCTCGTTCCTGCGGGTGAGTTGTATGCGCTATCTGAGTCAGCGGCGGGTGAGTGCGCCGGAGTTGTCGGTGGTGCGGGCGGTGGTGAAATAGGCCAGACCGGGTTGACCCCATCGCTGGCAAGCCAGCTCCCACAGGTATTGTGATGCGGCACAGTTATAGGGCACACAACAGACCCCTGTGGGAGCTGGCTTGCCAGCGATTGGGCCGGTACAGGCGACAGAAGGCTGGGGCTGGTCTTTACTCATTTGCGCGAAATCTCTCAATCGCCAAGGAGCAACGAACATGTCCGGATGGTACGAACTCAGTAAAAGCAGCAACGGCCAGTTCAGGTTCGTGTTGAAAGCGGCGAATGCCGAAACGATTCTGACCAGCGAGCTGTACACCACTCGCGCAGCGGCCGACGGCGGCATCACGGCGGTGCAAACCAACAGCCCGCTGGATGAGCGCTACGAGAAGAAATCGACGAAGGACGGCCACCCGTACTTCAACCTGAAAGCGGCCAATCATCAGGTCATCGGCAGCAGCGAAGCGTATTCATCGGATGCGGCGTGCGATAAAGGCATTGCCAGCGTCAAGGTGAACGGGCCGAGCAAAGTGATCAAGGACAAGACTTTGCCCGTCCTTTGACCTCAGCACATCCCCCTGTAGGAGTGAGCCTGCTCGCGATAGCGGTGGGTCAGTCGACACATGCTCAACTGACCCACCGCTATCGCGAGCAGGCTCACTCCTACATTGGTTTTTGTGGTGCCAGTGAGATCAGCGCAGGGTTTTCAGGATTGCTTGCAGCTGCGTCTGGCCCGCCTCACTCAACGGGAATACCGGCAAGCGCGGATCACCCACCTCCAGCCCGGTCTGACGCAATCCGGCCTTGATCGTCGCCGGCAACCCACCCTTGAGGATGAAATCCAGCAGCGGCAACTGGCGGTAAAACAAATCCCGCGCGCGATCCAGATCGCCGGCCATGGCCGCGTCATAAAGATCCAGATTCAACTTCGCGATCAGGTTCGGCGCCGCCGTGCACCAGCCTTTCGCCCCGGCCGCAAACGCCTCCAGCGCCAGCGGATTGCAGCCGTTGTAGAACGGCACCTGACCTTCACCGAGCAATTGCAGCTTGTGCATGCGCTGAATATCGCCGGTGCTCTCTTTGACCATGGTCACGTTGTCCACGGCATTGAAGATGCGCAGAATCAAATCAACGGACATATCGGTGCCGCTGGTGGCCGGGTTGTTGTAGAGCATGATCGGCACGCCGATGCGCTCGCCGATGGCGTGGTAGTGGGCGAGGATTTCCGCTTCGCTGAGTTTCCAGTACGAAGCTGGCAGCACCATCACCACATCGGCGCCATGGGCTTCAGCGAAACGCGCGCGGCGTACGGCTTTGGCGGTGGTCAGGTCGGACACGCTGACAATGGTCGGCACGCGTTTGGCCACATGCTTGATGCTGAACTCGGCGACCTGATCCCACTCCGCGTCGCTCAGGTAAGCGCCTTCGCCGGTGCTGCCCAGTGGGGCGATGGCGTGGACGCCGCTGTCGATCAGGCGATCGATAGATTGTCCGAGCGCTGGCAAATCCAGCCCTTCGCCATTGGCGCCGAACGGGGTGATGGTGTAGCCGATGATGCCGTGAATAGTGGACATGGGAATCTCTCCGTAACAGGTTTCAGTTCAGGCAATCGGCGTGTTGGCGCAGGTTCTGCCGGGCGTAGTAGTTGAACGCAGCGGCGTGGCGCTTCGGCTTGGCGATCCAGTCGTGCGCCTCACGGCCCAGCTCTGGGATGATCGGTTTGATCGTGCCGGCGGCCATCGCCAGCAGTTGCAGTTTGGCCGCGCGTTCGATCAATTGAGCGATGACGCAGGCTTCTTCAATCGTCGTACCGGTCGACAGCTGACCGTGGTGCGAAAGCAGGATCGCGCGTTTGTCGCCCAGCGCACCGGCAATCAGCTCGCCTTCTTCGTTGCCCACCGGCACACCCGGCCAGCCTTCGAGAAATGCGCAGTCGTCGTACAGCGGGCACAGGTCCATGTGGGAAATCTGCAGCGGTACTTCCAGCATCGACAACGCCGCGACGTGCGTCGGGTGGGTGTGGATGATGCAATTCACATCCGGGCGTGCGCGGTACACCCAGCTGTGGAAACGGTTGGCAGGGTTGGCCATGCCGTGACCTTCGAGGACTTCCAGATCCTCGTTGACCAGCAACAGATTGCTCGCGGTGATTTCGTCGAAACCCAGGCCCAATTGCTGAGTGTAATAGGTGCCGGGCTGCGGGCCACGGGCGGTGATTTGGCCGGCGAGGCCGGAGTCGTGGCCGTTCTCGAAGAGAATCCGACAAGTCAGGGCCAGCTTTTGCCGGTCTGTCCACGTATTATCCGCCAGGCTTTTTTGCATCTGGGTCAGTGCTTGCTTGACCAGTTGGTCTTTGGGTAGTGCTAATGTCTTGGCCATGTCTGTGTCCTTTGGGTGATTGCAAATGACACGAAAGAGGCTATATGACACAAAGTGTCATTGGCAAGCACAAATCGTCGCTTCCTTGCTGGAATAACTGCCGCGCATGTCTATCCGTTTGAAATTGTTAAGAAAAAAACTTGGGGTAACCCTTGAGGCACTGGCCGAAAAGTCCGGCATGACCAAGAGTTATCTGTCGAAAGTCGAGCGCGGGCTGAACACCCCGTCGATTGCTGCCGCGTTGAAACTGGCGAAGGCGTTGAACGTGAAAGTCGAGGAATTGTTCTCCGAAGACAACGTCAGCCTCGACAGCTACAGCCTGGTGCGCAGCCATGAGCGCCAGTCATTGGCGGCCAATGACCAGAGTCCGGGATATGCCGTGCTCGCGCATCAGGTCAGCGAGCGCAACCTGCTGCCGTTCATCATCTACCCGCCGAGCGAGTTCACTGACAAAACCTTCAAGGAGCATTTGGGCGAGGAGTTTCTGTTCGTCCACGAAGGGCAGGTTGAAGTGGATTTCATGAACGAGAAGGTGCTGCTGGAGCGCGGTGACGCGCTGCACTTCAATGCGCAGAAACCACACCGGATCCGCTCGGTTGGCGAGGTGCAGGCGCAGTTGCTGGTGGTGGTACACAGCAGCGAAGAATGAGGTGCGCCCCAAAAGCTTCGCGAGCAGGCTCGCTCCCACAGGTTGAATGCATTCCAAATGTGGGAGCGAGCCTGCTCGCGAAGGCGTCAGACCGGTTTACATCAAACCTCGACCGGCACCGACAACTTAGGGCTGCCGAGCGCATGGCTCTTGGCATCAAAAAACCGCAACTCAACGCCCGTGCCTTCGAACACCTGCGCGTAATGCCGCTTCTGATGCTGAACGAACGCCGCACTGCGCGGATAAATCGAGATCGCCACCGTTGCAGGTTTCGCCAAGCGCAGCGCCCGAACGATGTGCGCATCCTGCTCGCCCAAGGCATGGCCAAAGATGCACAGACTGCCGCCATGCCCGAGCAACTGCTCATAACAGAACGACAGGTAATCCGAACTGCGAATAGTCTTGAGCTTGTCCGCACTCGGTCCTTCGGTGACGAACAGCGGCACGTCATCCAGTGTCTTGATCGTGTTGTTGATCGCAAAACTACCGAGCAACGTGCCTTCGGTTGAAGTCAGTTTGCGCGCCGTGCCGTCCTGATTGCGCACCAGATGCAGACCGCCGTGCAGGTACAACAGGCGCGGTTTTTCGGTGGCAGTTTCGCTCAGATCAAAACTCGCATTGGCGCCGTTGAACAGATCGTCGATGGCGTCGCTTTGATGTTGCAGCGCCCAGTAATTGAGCAAGTCGTAGTTGGTGGTGAACACGGTGCGATAGCGCGCCAGTTCTTCGTTCAACGTCGCCAGCGTCGAAGGCTTCACCAGTCGCCACGGAATGTGCACGGCGTGCACGGTGTTGATCAGCGCTTCCTTGATCGCGTAGTAACGATTGCGCGGCGCCGCCGAGCTGACAGCCAACGCCTTGTTGACCCGGCTGGTGGTTTTCAGTGCGCCGAGTACCTGCTCGAAACTGCGCGTCTGCATCGCGTCGAACACCGCCAGTTCCGACGGGCTCAGCGGTTTTTCTTCGACGGTGCGGGCGTTTTCAAACAGCGAGTCGTAGCCGAAGTCGTCCCACACCGCACGGCTGGCGCCATTGCCTACCAACAGACCGTTGAAGTCGGTCGCGGCGCGCAGGGTGTTCCAGTCTTCGAGGCTGGCGTCGACATCGAGAAAATCGGTCATTGCGTAGGCGGTCTCAAAACAAAGGGGCTGATGGACGGCGACTTTATCACGAGCGGGCATTGAGCCAGATCAACATCGCTCGTGACCGATCGGTCGATGCTGTGTCTATCCGCCGAACCGGAGCAGTCGATTCGGCCCCTGTCAGGAGATGCGCGCATGACCAGCACTTTTTTCATTCCGGCGGTAAACATCATGGGCAACGGCTGCCTCGATGAAGCTATGGTCGCCATTCGCAACTACGGTTTTCGCAAAGCGTTGATCGTCACTGACGTGGGGCTGGCCAAGGCTGGCGTGGCCACGATGGTCGCCGAGAAACTGGCGATGCAGGACATCGATTCGGTGATTTTCGACGGCGCCAAACCGAACCCGAGCATTGCCAATGTCGAGTCGGGTCTGGGGCTGCTAAAGGAAAGTCGCTGCGATTTCGTCGTCTCGCTGGGCGGCGGTTCGCCGCACGACTGCGCCAAAGGCATTGCCCTGTGCGCGACCAATGGCGGGCAGATCCGTGATTACGAAGGCGTCGATCAATCGAGCAAGCCGCAACTGCCGCTGATCGCGATCAACACCACCGCCGGCACCGCCAGCGAGATGACCCGGTTCTGCATCATCACCGACGAATCACGGCACGTGAAAATGGCCATCGTCGACCGCAACGTCACACCGCTGCTGTCGGTCAATGACCCCGAGCTGATGGTCGCCATGCCCAAAGGTCTGACGGCCGCCACCGGCATGGATGCGCTGACCCACGCCATCGAGGCGTATGTCTCGACTGCCGCCAATCCGATCACCGACGCCTGTGCGCTGAAAGCCATGACCCTGATCAGCAACAATTTGCGCCTGGCTGTGCGTGACGGCAGCGACCTCGCCGCGCGGGAAAATATGGCTTACGCGCAGTTCCTCGCCGGCATGGCCTTCAACAATGCCTCGCTCGGCTACGTGCATGCGATGGCGCATCAATTGGGCGGGTTCTACGACTTGGCCCATGGCGTGTGCAACGCGGTGCTGCTGCCTCATGTGCAGACGTTCAACGCGCTGGTGTGTGCCGATCGGCTGACCGATGTTGCCCACGCCATGGGCGCCGATATTCGCGGTTTCAGCGCCGAAGAGGGGGCGCAGGCGGCGATCAATGCGATCCGCTGCCTGGCCAAAGATGTCGAGATTCCCGATGGCCTGCGCGAATTGGGCGCCAGACTCAGTGACATTCCGCTGCTCGCCAGCAATGCGCTGAAAGACGCCTGCGGTCTGACCAATCCTCGGGCGGCGGATCAGCGCCAGATCGAGGAGATTTTTCGTAACGCGTTTTGAGCGGTTACGACGGGGTCAGCCCTTGCCCTCAGAGGTCACCGTAAACGTTCGAACACGGCCCCAATCTGACAATTTTCCATTGATATTGTGAATGGCGGATATTCGATACCTGCCTTCCTTCAGGGGGAGGGTAGGTTGAGTATGCCATTGCTTTTCGCTGTCGACGTCGGCTCTGGCAATCTCCAGGTCGTTGTCCAAATCGATAATGCTAACGATGCCAGTGGGCTGCGTGACATCGCCATAAAAGTCCGGAACGGCATCTACCTCGGCTTCTTCCTCCGGTTCCATAACGACCGGAATGTTGATGGGGGGCCGCAAGTGCACCTTGTATTTGCGCTCCTCACTCCAACCTGACTCGACGCCTTCCACCTCCTGGCGGGCTTTAATCCCATGCTCCCCCGAGGACTGGGCTCCGCTGAAGCTGAACGCCCATCGTCCATTTTTGCTGACCTGTCCTCCACCCAGCGAATGCGTCTCTTCAATGTCCCAAACCTGCACCAGAGCACCCGGTATACCGCTGCCGAGAAACAGTGTTGCTACCCCCGTGTTCTTGTCCTTTTCGGGGTACGTGATGGTTGGGGGCGGGACAGGTTGCGTGTTGGGCTTGTCGGGAGTGCTCATTGTGTTTCTCGTTTCAGGCTGATTTGAAACGAAACACTGGCACGGCGTGTCCCGTTTAGAACCTGTAAGAACTACCAGTTTTTTAGCTTTTTTTGCTTGATACGCAATTTCATTTTCTTCTAAAAAACTGTCATTTCTGTCAGTTGTCCGGCGTGGCTACTTCGGATCGAATGCTCTGACAACGGGGGTCGACGTCGATCTCTCAAGGAGCACGCGAACATGCCGAAAGCCACAGCACCCACAGTATCGAAAGCCCCCAAAACAGCAAAAGCACAATCAGCAGGAGAGCTGGATGATCGCTTTGGCCTGCGCACGCTGAATTTTCCCGGAGCGAGCAAGACCATTGGTCATGGGGTGGCGATAACGCCGTCAGGGCAGATCATGGTCAGCGCAACCGTTGAGGTATCAGACCTTTCGTACTACGGCCTGGCGCGTCTGGATGCCAATGGCAATCCAGATCCGGACTTTGGTAATGGCGGCTATCTTCGCGGCCGATTTGGCAATGGTCTGCTCTCGCAAGCCGGACAGTTGATCGTGGATGCAACCGGCCGGATCTACCTGTGCGGCGTGATTGGCGAGAGCAAAGACACAGCCATCGAATACCAACAGGTCATCGCTCGATTCATGCCCGACGGCTCGCCTGATACCGGGTTCGGCGACGATGACGATGACGATGACCATAAAAGCGGTTATCGGATTGTGCCCACGCGTATTCCTCTGCTGACAGGCGCCACGGGTGGCGGTCTGATTCTGGCGAAGTCCACGCCCCTGGCGGCGGAGCCGGACAGGCTGCTTTTCGTGACCTCGCAAAAGGGCAGTGGCTTGCTGACGCGCTTCCTACTGGATGGCTCCGACGACTCATCGTTCGCTGCCAACGGCTGGATTGTCCTGACGCTTAAGGAGGTGGCAATTTCATTGCGAGGGATCATCCAACTCGACGATGGGCTTATTCTGGTGCATGGCAAAACGGAAATAACCAATCAGGGATTGGTCATGGCGTTCGACAGCAGCGGAAACGTCGCAGAGGCGTTTGGCAACAAGGGGACATTGCTGTTGAACCTTGAACAGGATGACAAGCCGCTCGAAAGCTCGGTCGAGCAGGTCATTGTGCAAACGTCAGAGCGCTTGCTCTTGCTCGGTTCGGCGGTCGAAGCGTCGGCAGGGGACAAATTCCAGCACGCGTTTATCAGCGGCATCACCCACACCGGCGAAAAGGATGAAGCATTCAATGGCAAATATCCGGTTATCACCCCTGCGACAGGGACCCTCGATCTCAGGAGCTGGATGGAAGGGTTCGCCCTGGATGACAGCGCCGGCCATCGAATCGTCACGGTTGGACAAACCTCGGGGGGCACACGAGGTTTACTGACGGGAGGCTTTTTGGCAAATGGCGCCGTGGATCCGGCATTCAACGTCGAGGGTGCGGCGCAGATCGAGTGGCCTGCGAAGAGTGCCTGTATGCAGAATTCATCGGTGCTGGTCTTGGGGAACAGAAATGGCAGGGTGCAACTGATTCGCTTGCTTACCGCATCGGTCAGTGATCTGTGAAATCCCCCCGTCGGTTGATTGGCAGAACGGCAATCCTCCGAGATCGGTGGCCTGCTGTGACGCGTTCGCAAACAAACCCGCTCCCACATTGAAATTCGATCCCCTGTGGGGGCGAGCCTGCTCGCGAAGACTGACTTCCAGACACTGAAAAACATCGATTCAAACGATCATCCAGCAGCCACTGTATTCTTCTCAAACACCCCGCCAAACTGAATCAACACCACTCCGGCAATCAACAACAGCGCGCCCGATACCCGCGATACCGTCAGTTGTTTCTCAACCAGCCCGAACCACCCGAAGTGATCCAGCACCATCGACGCAATGACTTGCCCTGCCAACGCCAGCGCGACAAACCCTGAAGCGCCAAGCTTGGGCAACAACGCTACCGCCAACGCCACAAAACACACACCAAACGCACCACCGGCCCACATCCACAATGGCGCCTTGCTGATAAACGCCAACGACGGCAACGGCAAGCGCAACGCCAGAATCACCGGCAGCAACACGATCACGCTGACCAGCAACGACGCCAATGTCGCCCACAACGGATGTCCCAGCCCACGCGCAAGATTGCTGTTGATCGCACTCTGAAACGGCACCACCGCCCCGGCAAACGCGGCCAGCACCAGCAAACCGGCCCACTGCAACGTACTCATGTTCATCACTCCAAGAGGTTTTGCTGGACTCTAGGGTATTCGTCGAGCAGATTTAAATTCCGTTTCGTCATCCAGTACATGCATCAGATGAATGATCTGCGCCGTATCGACCTCAACCTGTTGGTGATCCTCGACGCCTTGCTCAGCGAGCAGCACGTCACCCGCGCCGCCGAGCGTTTGCACCTCAGTCAACCGGCGGTCAGCCATGCACTGGCACGGTTGCGCGATCTGCTCGGCGATCCGCTGCTGGTGCGGGCCGGCTCGACGCTGGTGCCCACCGCGCGAGCGCTGGAACTGGTCGCGCCGCTGGCCGAAGCGTTGGCTCAGGTGCAATCGCTGCTGGCGCCGAACACCTTCGATCCGGCGAGTGCGCGCAGGACGTTTCGCGTGGCGATGTCGGACTACGGCGCAGCGATCATTCTGCCTACGCTGATCCGCACCCTGCGCCGGGAAGCGCCGGGCATCGACCTGCAAATCAGCCATGCCAGTCGCGAAGGCATGCTGGAAGGCGTGCTCAATGGCGATATCGATGTCGCCGCCGGCGTCTTCCCGGAAATGCCCCACGAACTGCGCAGCTCGGTACTGTTTGAAGAGCGCTACGTCTGCCTGCTGGATCGCCAGACGTTGCCGGGCAACGGTGTTCTGGATTTGCCGACCTACCTATCACGTCCACATGTACTGCTGGAAATGCGCGGCAGCGGCACGCCGGAAATCGAGCGCGCATTGACCTCTCTGCGTGAGCGTCGCCGCGTCGCGATCAGCCTGCCGCACTGGAACGTCGCGCCGCAGTTCATCAGTGGCACGGATCTGATTCTTACGGTGTCTTCACGCAGCGTGCGCGAGATTGATCAGCGCGAACTGATCGTGGTGCCGCCGCCGTTCGAGATTGCGCCATTCACGTTTGTGCTGGCGTGGCATAAGCGGCGGGGCGGGGATCAGGCGTTGAACTGGTTGAATCGGACGATTGAGGAGGGGATAGTGCGCGGCTGAAAAAGTACAAGGAGAAGGAAGTGACAATGAAGTCTGGCTGGATCGGGTGTGCGGTATTGTGCGGGTGGTTGCTGGCGGGTCAGGCATTGGCCGATTGCACACCGGCGCCAACGGCGCATGAGATGGATTTTTCCGTCTGTAAGGACTGGCCGGCGTATCCCGGAATGACGCTTACCGCCGTCGCCAATTTCTCACCCGATCCGGTGCATGGCGCATCAGGGACTGTGGGGCTTTACGACTTGCGTTTGGCCTTGGTGGCGAGCGCAGACTCGCAGCCGTTAGCGAGCTTTTATCAGCCCTCCGCATTCTCTGTTGATGCCATCGCGCTGGACGAACTGAAATTCGATACCGCCCGCTATAAGCTCGCGCCGCAATTGCAGGCCTTTGGCGTGCGAGTACGGTTCAAAGGCTCTTCGCGCGTGAATCCTGTGGATGAAACCTGGTTGTCGCTCTATGTGAAAGACGGCAACGCATTGCGTCCTGTCATGAATCGACTGGTGGTTTATGAATATGGCGGGGAGTGGGATGGCAATTGTGCGGGAGAGCGCTACGAGACTACACGAACCGTGGCTCTGGCCAAGACCAGCAGCCATGGCTTTGCCGATCTGATGATCAAAACGATCCGTAGCTCGACCGTTGGCGAGGGCGAGGGCGAGGCGTGTGTATCCAATACCGTCACGCAAAAACCTGTCTTGACGACACTTCGCTATGACGGCAAAAACTACGTAATGCCTGAAGATTTCAAAGGCCTCTAAGACCGATGTCTTTTACTCAAGGAAGAATAATGTTCTCGCGTACTACATTGCTGGGCTCTTTCATCGCGATGGGCCTTTTAACTATGGCCGCTCAAGCCCAGGCCGCCTGCGAAGTGAAGAAGTTCGACGGCCATTCCCTTTCGCGCTGCAAAGCGTGGCCGGCGTACAACGACCAGTCGATTGCGGCGAAATCTTCATTTCTCTCCGATTCCGGCGACGATGAAATGGGGGTGTTCGATCTGGAACTGGCGCTCGTCAGTTCGACAAGCGGCAAGAGCCTCGCTACTTATGCAAAGCCGGGCGCCTACAATTCCGATGCCATCAGTTTCGACGATCTGACAATCGATACGGCCCGCTACCGATTGGCAGCAGATGTCCGTGCATTCGGATTGCGTTCGAAATTCGCCAGTCACGGCTCCAGAGCCAATCCTTACGCAAAAACCGATTTGGCGTTATATGTGCGCGAAGGCAACAAGTTGCGCCCGGTGCTGGAAGGCTTGGTGATTCGCAAGGAGTTCGGCGAAGGGACGGATGAGTGTGCCACCGAAGACACGCAAATCCGCAGGACAGTTGATCTCGGCGCGACGAGCCACCATGGTTTTGCCGATCTGATCGTCAGCTCGAGTGGTTCAGTTTACAAATCCTTCCTGTCGGGCAAGGAGTGCATCTCGAAAACGATCGATATGAAGAAAACTCGCGTCGTCCTGACCTACGACGGCCAGCAATACATCGTCCCCGAAGACCTCAGAGGTTACTGACCGCATGCTCACCGGCCTCAACCACTTGACCCTCGCCGTCGGCGATTTGCAGCGCAGTCTGGCGTTCTATCGCGATGTGTTGCAACTGCGCGTCGAAGCCACGTGGGACGCCGGCGCTTACCTGTCGCTGCCGGGGCTGTGGTTGTGTCTGTCGCTTGATCCGCTGCGTTCAAGCGAACCGTGCGCCGATTACACCCATTACGCTTTCAGCCTCAATGCAGCCGATTTCTCAACGTTCGTAGCAAGGCTAAAAGCGGCGAATGTGCAGGAATGGCGCGATAACCGCAGCGAAGGTGCGTCGTTCTACTTTCTCGATCCCGACGGCCACAAGCTGGAAATTCACGTCGGCGATCTCGCTTCGCGACTGGGGGCGTGTCGGCAAAAACCGTACGCCGGCATGCGTTTTTACGACGAGTCATGATCAGACACATTTGTCTGTTATAGACTGGCGGCCACGTGTTCTGGCGCTTGCAGGTTTTCCATGACTCCATCGTTGCTAATGGCCGTGCTGGCCTCGGGTTTCATTTACGGCATCACGCCCGGGCCGGGGGTGCTGGCGGTGTTCGGCATCGGTGCAGCCCACGGGCGGCGGGCCGGGGCGGGGTTTCTTTGCGGGCACCTGCTCGGTGATGTGGTCTGGTGCAGCACGGCGCTGATCGCGATTGTCGGCGCCCGGGAAATCGGCAGCACCGCGTTTGATGTGCTCGGTGTGCTCAGCGGTTTGTACTTGTTCTGGCTCGGCTGGCGCGCGGTGCGCGCCCAGCGTCGCAACGGTGACGAGCCGCAGGGCGCGGCGCGCAATCCGTTCTGGCACGGCATTCTGTTCGGCTTGACCAATCCCAAGGCCTATCCGGTGGCGGTCGCGACCTTCACCGCGCTGTTGTCGAGCCGCGCCGAACTGCTCAACTGGTCGATGCTGCCGGCGTTGATTGCCCTGAGTTTCCTCGGCGGCCTGCTGGCCTACGCTATTCTGATTGGCGTGGTTGGCGCGCAACGGGTTCGCACGCTGTATCAGCGTCATGAGTTGCTTATCACCCGCTTGTGCGGCGTGATGTTTATCGGTTTTGCCATCAACGCGCTGGTGCATGCACTGCCGGGGCTGATGCCGAACAAGGCTTGAAAATGTGTGCAGGGAGGCGCAATAAAAAGGTCAGGGATGGTTGATCAGTGCTGCATTGTCCGGACACCCACGCTGAACCATGGAAAGCCGAAATTCCGCGCCGTTGGCGAGTTTTATCGATTTGTTGCTGGACGCCGTCTGCGCGGTCGACAAGCAGGGTCGCTTTGTTTTTGTCAGTGCCGCTTGTGAGCGTGTTTTCGGATATTCGCCTGAAGAGTTGATCGGCCGGCAAATGATCGAGCTGGTGCACCCGGCGGATCGGCAGCGCACTCTCGCAGCCGCAAACGAAATCATGGGCGGCGAACCCAAGCTCAACTTCGAAAACCGTTACCTGCGCAAGGACGGCAGCGTCGTGCATATCCTCTGGTCGGCGCGTTGGTCGGAAGTCGATCAACTGCGCATCGCCGTGGCGCGCGACATCACCGAGCGCAAGCAGGCCGAGTCGCGCCAGGCAGCGTTGTACGCGATTTCCGAAGCGGCCCATGCGGCGGAAGATCTGCTGGCGCTGTTCAAGCGTATTCATCTGATCATCGGCGAATGGCTGCCGGCGATGAATTTCTCCGTGGCGCTGTACGACGAGCACTGCGCACAACTGAATTTCCCTTATCACGTCGACGATCACGAATTGCAGCCCGAGCAACCGGGCACCGTCACCGGGCGGCTGTGCACGGAAGTTATCCGTAGCGGCCAGCCGATTCTTCTGACACCGGACAGTGCGGATTCCCCAGCCGATTTCGCCGAGTTGGTGGCGGGGCAGAACGCGCCTTGCTGGCTCGGCGTGCCGTTGAACTCGAAAAACGGCACCATCGGCGCCTTGATCGTCAAAAGCCTGCCCGGCGGCGAGCGCTACACCGAGCAAGACAAGGAACTGCTGCAATACGTTTGCGCCCAGGTCGCCACGGCCATCGAGCGTCAGCAATTGCACGCCCGCCTGCGACGTATGGCGCAGTACGACCAACTGACGCAGCTGCCCAATCGTGAATTGCTGCGCGATCGCTTGAAGGCTGCGTTGGCCAGCGCGCGCGAGCAATCCGGGCACATGGCCTTGTTGTATGTCGATCTGGACCGCTTCAAACAGGTCAATGACACCTTTGGTCACGCCGTCGGCGACATGCTCCTGCAAACCGTAGCCAATCGCCTCAAGGGCTGCGTGCGGGAAACCGATACCGTGGCCAGAATCGGCGGCGATGAATTTGTCGTGTTGCTGCACAGTGTCCAGGTCTCGGAAGATGCTGACGGCGTGGCGGAAAAAATCCGACAGGTGCTGGTGCAACCGATGCGTCTCGATGGCCACAACCTGCACATCGAACCAAGCATCGGCGTGGCCCGCTATCCAGAGCACGGCAGTGAAGAACAGCAACTGTTCCGCCATGCCGATCAGGCGATGTACGCCGCCAAACGCTTGAACCATCACGCGTTGAATAGTTGATCCGGGGCCGCCGTTCGTCGCAGCGACTGCAATTTTTCTAAACCTTTGCCGGCCAGAAAATTCTCAATCTAGGCGGGCACCTGCTCGCCACGATCATTACCAAGAGGTAGAGAATCATGCCTAACTCAAGAAACTCGAACTCGGGAAACTTCGCCAACGATCGAACCAAGGCCTCTGAAGCAGGTCGCAAAGGTGGGAAAACCACCACAACGACCGTCGACAAAGAGCCAAAACCAGACATGGGCCGCAAGCCCGCTCAGAAATCGAAGTAGTCGGTGAAGGTAGTTTTGATTGAGAGGCGGGGGCGTAAGCTCCCGCTTGAATTTTGCAAGTAAGGAGGGCGCGACCATGAGCCGAATGGCCACCCGTATACGCACCATGAGTTTTGCATCGCTATTGGGCCTCTGTGCCAGCAGCGCTTTTGCCCAGTCGCCCGCCGATTTCATCAACGATGCCTCGGCCAAAGGCATGGCCGACATCGAGGCCAGTCGTCTGGCCCACAGCAAGGCCGAATCGAAAGAGGTCAAGGACTACACCATCGTCGTCATCAACGACCGCACGACGGCCAACCAGCACCTGGCGAAAATCGCCAAGAAACTTGACCTGCCCGTCGCGCCTCGTGAAGAGCTGGCCGACAAGGCCAAGGAATTGATGCCGCAAGTGACCGACGGCGCCTCCTTTGATCAGGCCTACGCCGCCAGTCAGGTCAAAGCCACTGAAGAGGCCATCGAGCAGATTCAGCAGGAAGCGCAGACCACCGACGTGCCGGAGATCAAGGCGTTTGCTGACGAGACCTTGCCGAAACTGCAAAGCCATCTGGAGATGGCTCGCCAGTTGCAGGCCAGCCGCTAATCAAGAGCAAAAGATCGCAGCCTTCGGCAGCTCCTACTCAATCCCTGTAGGAGCTGCCGAAGGCTGCGATCTTTTGCTTTCAATCCTCAACACTCATTTAAATCCTGCTTCGACTTACTCTTATCGCCCAATCCCTCAAGATTGAACACCTCACCCTCGCCCAGCGAGCGGTAGTGTCTGCGCAACGCCTCCAGCTGCTTCAAATCCAGCGCCTCCAGCCCGAGCATCGCGTTCTGCGCTTCTTTGGTCACCAACAGCAATTCATCGATTTTCAAATGAAGAATGTCGGTGTCGCGGTTCTGCGTGTTCTGAATCAGGAACACCATCAGGAAGGTGATGATGGTGGTCGAGGTGTTGATGATCAGTTGCCAAGTGTCGTTGTAGTCGAAGATCGGCCCGCTCAAACCCCACAACCCGATCAGGATCAACGCGCCCATGAAGGTCTTCGGACTACCGGCCCATAGAGCGAGCTTCTGGGAGATTTTTGCGAATTTCATAGCCGTGTTCCTTATTGGGGGAATTCTTGAAATTCAGACATAGGCGGCGTTATGAAAATTCTACTGATGTGCAAGATGTCCCTGAAAAACCGGCCTCACGACCGGTTTTGGCATTGGTACTCTAAACCTCGAGTTCGACGTCGACGGTCCAGTGGAAGTAACCCACCACCTCACACTGCTGATTGACCAGCATGAAACTCAGTTCGCATTGCACATCGCCAGGTTTCTTCGGCGTGCAGGTCCAATAGTGGTCGTCAGCTTTTCGACTGCCCGGCGTGGTCGGGTCGTCCGGGTTGGGCGCGGGCACCGTCAGGTTGGTATGAATTTGCAGGTTCGGTTCGGAAAGCACACCGCTGTCAGCCACGGTCATGCGGTACACAACCACACTGTGTTCGGCGATCAGGCTGACGGAGCGTCCACGAACGTGCAGGTCGCAGCCAGTTTCGACCGGGATTGTTATTGAGCTGTCATTTGTGACTATTTCTTTCGGGTTGTTACCCGTTGCGAAAAAGATAAAACCATCGGTAATGCTCGTCGGCGCGGCGGCGTCCAGACTTGGATTTGGGTAATGCTTCAGTACTGATTCGGCATCGACGATCAGCAACACGTTGTGTGCGCTGCAAACGCCGGATGAGGGCGACGGGATCGGTTCGCTGGTCATCATGGATTCCTTTCATGATGTTGGCACAAAACGACAGCCGCTTCGGTCAAGGCAACACTTCCTGTTCCGGCCGCAGCGGCAGCGGATCGGTTGAGCCCCTTGTCACCAAAGGGCTCGACACATCATCAGTTATGAATGGAGATGAACGGATCCCACGAACAGCAGCCGATGATCTGGCAGTTGCGATCGACGATCAGGAAGTGGAAGTGATAGGTCACGCGACCACAGTCGAGGGTTTCGGATGACCAATAGTGGTTGTCGACTTTCTGGCAGCTTGGTACGGATGGATTGCTCGTGTTGGGCACAGCAACGCACGCTGTGGCCTTGCGCGGCGAGGGCGGCGAGATCAGATTCTCTCCGGCGTTGGGGACGAATTTGTAGAAAATTACCGCCTGTTCGAAGCTCTGCGACAGGCTGGTTTCACGCCAGCGGATCAGATCGCCGACCTGAGCCTTGAGATCCAGTTCGCCACCGGCCTGACCACTGACGACGTTGTCCTGATTGGTGACCATGTACACATGTTTCCAATCAATCAGCGTTGGGTTCTTCGGATCCTTGCTGATGTTTGGATACTTTTTCAGAATGGTTTCGGTGTCGATGGAAACCAGAATATCCGTCACTCGAGACATGGTGATGCTCCTTTTTCATAGTGAACGTCGGACTGCAATCCAGGCACGACGACGCTTGCTTGCCGTATGGCTTTTGCGAGCACACTACTGGGGGGAACCCACTGATCACGAGAAATGAACAGGCCGTGCTCCTTGCACGAAATCGACTGATTCGGGTTCCTTCCGATTGCCGCTCCTTGACTATAGGTATGATTTTTTAGCTGTCAAAATCGCTTTTGTCTGGCTCGACGGACGGTCACCTGATTTATTAGAACCAACCCATTGGCGATAAGCCGATGGGTTGGTCCGACACCCTTTGCAATTCAGTCGCTCTGGAACTGTTTGCTGTGCGGCCTGTATCGTGACGAACCGCTGGTATGTCCCGACAGGAGAACGCAATGAGTTGGTCCGCCAAACAATACGTCGCTTTCGAAGATGAACGCACCCGCCCGGCCCGCGATCTGCTCGCCGCGATTCCTACGCCTGAAGCGCGAACTGTAGTCGATATCGGTTGCGGTCCCGGCAACTCGACGGAGTTGCTGGTGCAGCGTTTTCCCGGGGCGAAGGTCAGCGGCCTGGACAGCTCGGCAGACATGATCGACGCGGCTCGCAAGCGCTTGCCGGATTTGCAGTTCGAGGTGGCCGAGATTGATCAGTGGGCTGATGCCGGGCCGTTCGATGTGATCTTCGCCAATGCCGTGTTGCAGTGGGTGCCGGATCACGCGACGTTGTTGCCGGCGTTGGCCAGCAAGTTGTCGGCCGGTGGCAGCCTGGCGATCCAGATGCCGGACAATCTCAATGAATCCTCACACCGCTTGATGCGTGAAGTCGCTGCTAATGGTCCGTGGGCGAGCAAGCTTTCCGGCGCTGCGGGGCAACGTACCGACATGGCCAGCGCCAGTGATTATTTCTCGATGCTGCGACCACACTGCGCGCGGGTCGATGTGTGGCGTACGACCTATCACCATCAGTTGTCTGGCGGTGCGGCGGGAGTGGTGGAGTGGTTCAAGGGCAGCGGGTTGATTCCGTTTTTGAGTCGGTTGAGCGAGGCGGAAAAGGCGCAGTACCTGGAGCAATATCTGGCGGAGGTTGAGAAGGCTTATCCGGCATTGGCGGATGGCTCGGTGTTGTTGCCATTTCCTCGCTTGTTTATCGTTGCGACGCGCTGAAATAAATTGGCCCACTCACCCCAGCCCTCTCTCGAGGGAGAGGGAGCCGATTGGTGTCGCTTCCAAAACCTGAGTTCGCCTCGATTTCGCACGTCGGCGTAGCTCGTACTGGCGCTGCGGTCAGTCCCCTCTCCCTCTGGGAGAGGGTTAGGGTGAGGGCTCAGCGCTGCACCGCCACCAACATCATCATCGGCCGCTCTCGCTCTTCTGCCAGAGCCGGTTGCGCCGCGACTTCAGCATCGCTCGGCCCCCATTCATTGACATGTCGAATCGTGAATCCTGCATCGATCAGCGAATTGAGCAACGTCCCAACCGTACGATGCTGCTTGATCACGCCCTCAGCCAGCCAATTCGTAACCCGCTCACCCTCCAACTGATAGCTGTCCAGCGGCCAACGCTTGTTGCCTTCAGCGTCAATCAACCAACCCGGATTACGTGGCGCCATAAAGATCGGATGCTCAATGGAAAACACAAAATGCGAACCCGGTTTCAGCGCCGCGTACAGGTGCGCAAACAACCCCGGCAGATCCTTGATGTAATGCAGCGCTAGCGAACTGTAAGCCAGATCGAAACTGCAGGCGGGCAGGTCGAGCTGTTCCAGGTCGCCGCGCTCATAGCGAATATTCGCCGTCGTGGTGGTCTCCCGTGCCCGCTCCAGCATCTTTTCCGAGACATCCAGCCCCAAGACACTGGCCGCGCCATTCTCAATGGCCCAGCGACTGAACCAGCCATAACCGCAGCCCAGATCCACCACGTTCAGGCCATGCATGGAGGGCAACAGCGCCTTGAGCGCTGGCCACTCCGGCGCCGCGTCGAGGCCGCCGATGGAACGGTTCATCTGGCTGTAACCCTGGAAGAATTCGGGATCGTCGTAAATGTTTTGCGTCATGGTGAATGGCTCTTTTGAGTTCTATCGTCAGCGGCAAAGTGGCCGCGATTGGAATCCCTCGAAAGTGATGGCGCGTATTCGTCGATGGCCGCGCAGGGGGAGGGTGGTGGTTGATGAGGAAATGCTAGTCGGTTGGGCGGGAGGTGAAAACCGGTGGAGTGTTGTGGATCTGTAATGTCGGGGAAATCGCTATTTGTTATCGCTTCATAAACATGTTCCGACTGAAGTGTTTAGAGGCGTGCGGTGTTACGTCCTGAAGCCTACAAATCCTTGCGCCGTTGCCTACCGCTACGCCAGAATCCGCCGGCTTGTGCGCTTGGGGGGCGGTCGGTAACTTGGTTCGCGTCACTGATTTCCAGTGATCGGGTTTAGTAGCCCGGTATCCTCAATCTAAATAGCTGCATGAGTACCACTCAGTCAGGCGAATGCCTGCACCTGATGGTGGCTGTGCGCATGGCGCCCTCGGGTGCGCCGGATTTGGATTGGGGTCCGGTCTACTAACTTGCGCACAGCTGCCACCCATCCGTTTAGTAGCGAGATCGGTTGCGGCCTTACTAAAAGGTCTCAATCCAATGTTCAAAGTTACGCCCAATCCGCCGGAAACCGATCCGGCATCCCCCTACGAATCACCCAATTCCAAGAAATTCCACGAAGCCGCCGAACGCGCCCTCGACCACTACCTCACCCCCACGGCCAGAATCATGGGCTCCACCCACGAACCCGAACCGATGTACCTCGCCAACCCGAAATACGACACCGAATCCCTGTTGGCCAACGCCAGCGAAACCCTCGGCTCGGCCACCACCCTGCTCAACAACTTCGCCGCACAACTCGACACCTCGCACCGCAAGACTGCACTCGGCATCGCGCAGGTCGTCATGTTGGGGGAATTGGCGGTGAATCAGGCGCTGGATAAGGTTGTGCCGGCGGGTTAACCCTTTCGCTTCAAGAAGCCAAAGAAACCGGCCAATGAGTGCCGGTTTCTCGAGACGGCTACCTGGCAGCACGACTTCCGGCAAGTAGCCCGATGTTTTGGTCGATGCGTTGTTGAATGGTGCGCAAGGTTTCCTGGGTGATCACACCCGGATACAAACTTTCAGCCATGGCTGTGAATCGGCTAGCCACCTCGCAAAATCGGTCAATGATGTCGGCGGCCGTAGCGGCGTTTACTTCAGCCTCCACTGCAAGGTTGAGCAGGTGTTCTCTTCCAATTTCCAAGGCTTCACCCATCACGTCCATCTGGTGATAGCCTCCCGGCCCCTCGCAGAAAGTGACGTCATAGGCCGGCGCTAATTTCCAGTCTCCGCCAGGCGACATGATGTAAGCAAAGTTCTTCGGATGGTCGTCTCGGTTATTGAATGCGACATTGAAGACGACCCGCTCAAACGCTACGGCTTTCTCTCGTACGTCATTGCTGCACTTATGAGTCGCACGCAAGAAGTTGACGTAGTCCAGCGCCCCTGGGGATCTGAAGTCCGCACCGGTAAAGGCTGCAAGACTCTGCATGGGCACCCGCAAGTCGTTTTGTCGGTCAAAGCGTTTGGTGGCAAAAGCGGCCATTCCTTCAGACAGGCTGAAATAACGAGTGTCAGGGGTTTGGATACCGCACAAGCGTAAACATTCGGCATAGACCATTTCGATGGCGCACACCTCGGGATGTTCTTGCTGAGCCGGAAACTTCACCAACCAGGCTTCGAAACCGGGAGTGGCAGCCGTAGTAAAGGCGTCAGTGTGCGGATCGCGATACACCAGCGCTTTTGGTCGGGCGCCTTGTGGAGAACCTCCGACCAGTAGCAGCTTCTGGAGAAGCTCTCCACCTTTACCTTTGAGTACTTCCTGCACTTCGGACGCGAGCAACTCGATGGGAACATGCATTTGCGGTTCCAGCGCCTCGGGTGCAACAGGTTCAAACGACATGGCCCCCATGGCATTGTTGCCAATGTAGGCTAGCCGCTCCAAGGGGCCTATGCGCGCGGGGTTGAGGCCTCGACGTTTGAACAATCGGTCCATCAGCAACATGCCCCAGCCATCTGGCAGCGAGTCATAAACCGGCCCAGGCAGTCCCAACTGATGTGACGGGAAATCCCGGTTTAACCTGGCTCCCTGTAATGGAAGCCTCAAGGAGGAGAGTTCCAGCCCTCTGTTTTTTGCCTCATCGCTGTACTCAAACATGACCTGCGGGCGACCGCTCAGGGCTTTCGTCGAAGCAAGTGTGCCCCACCGCCAACGTTCACCCCAGCCCTCGTAGTAGACGTCCACTTGTTCAAGCATTGTCGGCTTTCCTTTTGATGCGATGACGCTTGGCCGTTTTTTCGTAGCGAATGATATCGTCTAGAGTTTCGAGCCTTGGCAGAAACAACCCTTCGAGTTCCTTTTCGCGCCCGAGAACCATTGCCACTCGCACCATGTTGTCGAAACTCACATTACGACCGGCTTCAAGGTTTGACACCGTATTCGTCGCAATGCCCGCGCGAGCGGCCACGTCTGCCTGTGTCATCTCCAAAGCCAATCGTTCTGTGCGCAGGCGGTGGCAAATCCTTTTGACGATCTCGCTTGCGGTGGTGAGGCTTAAATCCAGCATGTCGTGTGTACCGTCGGCGTTCAGTTTTGATTCTCAGTACGCAATATACTGTGGATTAAACCTGAAAATATCCTTTAACTCACAAGAAAGTGTAATTAGGTTTAATGGGTAGGATAGGCCAGCACGGGTTGACGCGCCAAGGTTCAACCCTGCTGCAAAACTTTCAGAGCCGCCGACGCCAGAAAGCCCGAGCGGCTTTTCTCTTCCGGGTGATGCAACACATACTCATCAATGCGATTGAGCAAATGGCCCGGCAGGGTGATGTTGAGCTTTTGGGCTTTGCCCAAATACTTGAGCACATCGATATCCACCACGGCCCATGCACAACCGGCGTATTTCGGGTTGGCCACGTGCAGGCTCAGTTTGCTGGCCGCTGGAATGGGGGCGTCGTCGTCCGCCAGAATCTCGAAATGACCTTCGATGGCTTCGCGAGCCATGGCGACGGCATCGTCCAGATCCTCTCCGGCGGAAAAGCATCCAGGAATGTCCGGGACTTCTACACCCCAGGCGTGATGGTCATCGCCAATTGAAATCGCAATCGGGTAGAGCATATTCGTTGTCCTCCATGGCGCAACTGACTCAGAGAGTCAAAGCAGCGCCTGCTGCAAAATACTGATGGCCGTTTTCTTCAGCAGATCCTTTTTTGGATGTGGCACGGTGACCAGTCCTGGTTTGCTCGGGTGCTTGAAGTGATGGTGACTTCCTTTGATCCTTACCAGATACCAACCGTCTGCGACGAGTTGGCCGATTAAAAAACGGCTATTCACAACACCTCCCTGTGGTGTGCTTGGTGGGTACTATACCCATCGAACCAATATGATCAACACTATAACCACCGGTCGGTAGTGGTCCTCTGACGGGCGGGGTCGCTTAGCGCAGTCTAGATAAGGCAGAAGCGATGGTGAGGTGGGTGTGTTACCGGGTTTTGCTTATGTTCATGTGGCGATCTTCCGCTGCAAAATAATGGAACACATCTTTTTCTGACGTCACTGCTCGGGCTGCTAACGTTGAACTCTAATGGGCGAAGGTCATGGACCCTCAACGAGCCTGTTGAAAGGAAATCACCTCTCGATATAGCCAGCGTAGTTATGCATGGAATTTGCCCATGTGATCGTCAGAAGGGAGTGAAACGGATGTCGACTCTAAAATTCAGCTATAGAGATGCAAAGGGCGATTTAAGTCAGCGGGAGTTGATTCAATGGTCAGAGAATTCGGTTTACATTCAAGGACGATCGGCCAGCGATACTTTTCCTAAAACCTATCGCAAGGATCGCATCATCGAAGTATTGCTTGGGGCTGAGCTGCTCTTAAAGGAGGCCGCTCCTCCTTCTCCGAGGCTTCAGCACGATCGAAAGCCACCGGCGCTCGTTGCTTTAGAAGCCGCTTCGCAAACGCCTGATCCGAAAATGTCACCGGGTAGGATCAATCAAATTCTTTTCACTGGGTTCGCAGCTGCACAACGGGCTGAGCTTGAGCAAAAGGCAGTGGAATATGGGTTGAAGGTCATGAGTACGGCAGGCAAGACGCTGACGTTTCTTTGTTATGGTGAAAATGCGGGGCCAACCAAAGTTTCCAAGGCACTTGAGGCTGGAGCTTTCATCATCAACTCAGAGCAATTCTTGAATCTGATCACAACGGGAGAAATCCCCTGAAGTCATCACTTCGCTCAGCCTGCGCATTGAAACTGCACCAACCGCCGAATGCTTGTTACATGCAGCCAGCATCACCTCATTCTGCTTCTTGGTAGCTGCGGTCAGCACTTCACGGTAAACACGCTTTTTTTCATGGGATTTCGCATTACGGATGAAGTCTGCGAATGGGCTTGCGTACTCCCCTTCGAATTCGATTGTCATGGAATTGCCCCGTCATAGATCCCGAGCATGGGCACCATTTCGTGCCTCGCACGCTTCTCAAGGATTGTCGTTAGAGAGAACAAAAGCGTACAGGGGGAGAGCGCATCTTCAACTAGCGGAGTGTTTCTGAAAGGTTCCGAACTGCCCCATTTGGCCAACCTCAAATCCCAGCCACAAAAAAACCGGCCCTATAGGCCGGTTTTTTCTATCGCTGCATCCCCCGTCAAAAAAAACAACGTGAGACAAAATTTGAGTGGAGCGGGTAGAGGGAATCGAACCCTCGTCGGAAGCTTGGGAAGCTACTGTTCTACCATTAAACTATACCCGCTCAGAGCGGCTGACTTTGTACCAGACTCGGCCACGGATTTGAAGTTTTTCTTTTACTCATGAACGCTTTAAATCACTGAAAACGGTCAATCGCGGGCGAGCACTGCGGTGCGTAAAGCAAAATCCCAACCCCACAGCCTCGCTCGCGACGACACCCTTTCAAATAGCCAATGCATGTTGATCCTGAACAAACGAGTAACGCGTTCGGCTGGTCTGCTGTGCCGGTTTCAGAAAGCCGAGCAAGGCGTTCTGGCTATCGCGGCACGCAGCCTTGTGTTCCATGTCGAGAAAGTGCCCGGTGGCTTGCAGCGTGGTGAACGTGCTCTGCGCCACGTGGTTGCCGAACAGGCGGGCGTCTTCGGCAGCGGTGTATTCGTCCCATTCGCCGTTTAGAAACAGCACTGGCACGTTGATCTTTTTCGCTGCGTTCAGATAGCACTGCCGATCACTGTGCAGTACGTCGCTGATGTGGAAGTGCATCTGCCCGTATTCGTGCTCGGCCAGGCTGCTGACGTGGCGATAGTTGAAGCGTTTGAACAGTGACGGCAGGTGTTTGCCGATGGTGCTGTTGACCAGATGGCCGACGCGGTCGCCGTCGCGCTGGCCTAGGTAGTCGACGCCACGTTCGAGGTAATCGAGCATGTGCGCGTTGATCACTGGCGAGAACGAGCTGATCACCGCTCGTTCAATGCGCCGTGGCTGGTGGGCGAGGGCGACCAGGGTCGCAGCGCCGCCCCAGGAGAACGACAGCACGTGTTCGGCGGCGAAGTGGTCGATCAGCTCGAGCAGAATCTGCCCTTCAACGTCCTTGGTCAGATGTTTCTCGTGGCGGTTGTGGGCTTTTGACCGGCCCGCGTAAGGCTGGTCGTAGCAGACCACGTTGAATTGCGGGTGCAGGTTTTTCACAGTCTGTGCAAACGACGCAGTCGTGGCCATCGAGCCGTTGACCAGGATGATGGTCTTTTCTGCGGCGTCTGCGCGATAGAACTCCGTGTAAACCCGATACTGACCCTGTATATCCAGCACAGCGATTTCTGGCCTCATGTCATAAGACTCCTGGCAAGCAAGCGGGTATGCGCGCAAATAGAGATTGCACGAGCTTTGTGACAGGTAGGCATACGCCTGGAATTTGCTTGGCCCATGTCGATCCATGACTGCGGTCGACGGGTGTTGTTATTGGCGGGCAGTCTGCCGGCTGAGGCGGAGCCTTGAAGGCTCTCTACCGGCAAAAAGTTTCTTGGATGTATGTTGTGACTCATCGGTCACAATCTGGCCGACGTCCTGATTCAAGCAGGGGAGTCGGGATCGCGCAAGTGCCGTTGGTAAATTGTTCGACAACTTCTGCTGAGCGGTCGCCGGCTTAGAACAAATGGATCTCTTCGGTGCGCAAAGCGCGGTACTCGCCCGGTTTTAGCGCGTTATCGAGGTGCAGAAGCCCCATGGATTCGCGGTGCAGGCGCAGGACTTTGTTGTTGAAGAAACCAAACATGCGCTTCACCTGATGGTAGCGACCTTCGACGATGCTCAGCCGCGCCGACCGTGGGCCAAGCAGCTCCAGCTGCGCCGGTTGCGTCGTCAGGTCTTCGAAGGCGAAGTAGATGCCCTCGGCAAAGGTGATCGCATATTGCGCGCCAATCTCCTGCTCGGTCTCGACGTAGTAGACCTTTGGCAGTTTGGTCTGCGGCTGGGTCAGGCGCCGTGACCACGCGCCGTCGTTGGTGATCAGCATCAGGCCGGTGGTGTTGAAGTCCAGGCGTCCGGCGATGTGCAGATCGTCCTTGTCCGGCTCATCGATCAGGTCGAGCACGGTCGGATGTTGCGGATCGCGGGTGGCGCTGACGCAGCCCGGCGGCTTGTGCAGCATGAAGTAGCGCGCCGCTTTGCCGACTTGTAGCACTTCGTCATCGACTTCGACACAGCTGAATTCCAGCACTTCGCTGTGCGGATCGCTGACGACTTTTCCGTCAATCCGCACGCGCTTTTCCACCAGCAACAGGCGAACCTGCTGACGGTTGTAGCGGGGCAGGTTGCTGAGGAAACGGTCGACACGCATGTTCAGAGTTCGGTGAATGAAGGACCGCGCATCTTACGGGATCGGCCGCTTGGCCGCTTGCAGTTGCGCCTCGACTTGCGCGCAACGCGGGCACAGGCAGGATTGGTTGCGCAGTTCTGGCGGCAGCGCTTCAAGTACGGCCGGGTCGATGCTCACGCCATAGCACCAGCATTCGCGGTCGGCGCTGCGCGGGTCGGCGAGGCTGCAGTCGTTGCGGGCGCCGCAGGCCGGGCAATGGTCGGGTTTAACGTCAGAATCAGGCATAAGTCGAGTGAGGCATTTCCACGCAGGTGCGATTGCGGCCGGTTTGTTTGGCCCGGTACATCGCATGATCGGCCCGCGACAGCAGGCTGTGCAAGGTGTCATCGCGTTGCAGGGTGGTGGCGCCGATGCTTACCGTCAGATGGAGGCGGTGGCCGTCGTAGGCATATTCGTGCTGTTCGACGTGTTGGCGGATCTTTTCGGCAATTTTCTGACCGGTGTCGCCGTCGGTGTCCTTCAGTAAAACGATAAATTCCTCACCGCCCCAGCGGCAGACAATGTCAGCGTGGCGCAGGCAACTTTGCAGGTCGCGGGCAAAACCGATCAATACCTGATCGCCGGCCATGTGCCCGTAGGTGTCGTTCAACACCTTGAAATGATCGAGGTCGAGCAGCAACGCCGTCAGCGGTTTGGTTTCGCGTTGGGCTTCGTGCAGAGCCTGGGCGGCGAGAATGTCGAAGCCACGACGGTTGGGCAGTTCGGTGAGACTGTCGAGAATGGCCTGCGCCTGGATTTTGCTTTGATAACGTTTGATCACGCGGTTGAGCAGCGCCAGAACGATCAGCGTCACCAGCAGGCAGATCAGCAGATTCAGGTAAAGCGACTGGCGAATCTCACTCAGCGCGCCGTCTTCGCGTTTATCAACGAACAGGTACCAGTTCAGCTCCGGAATAAACCGTACGTTGAGGAAATGCCCTTGCCCATGAGCGGAATATTCGTAGCTGCCGCTGTGCGGTTTCGGCAACTGGCTCACCAGACTTTTCATGCTCTCCAGTTCACTCAGGCTCTGACCGATGTGCGCGCCTTCAGGCCCGCCCTCGGCGCCGGTCAACACCAGTCGGCCGAAGGTGTCGACGAAGTACACGCTGCGTTGATAGCGCTGTTGATACTTGTCGATCAACTTGATCACCGCGTCCACGGTCAGACCGACCCCGGCCGCGCCGATGAAGCGATTGTGATAGTCGTAAACCTTGTAGTTGATGAAGAACGTCAGGTTGTCCTTGTTAGCCAGATCCGGGTCGACGTTGATCTCGTACGGGTCCTTCATGTCGCGCACGCGGAAGTACCAGGCGTCGCGCGGCTCATCGACCTTGACCTGCTTGAGCACGCCTTTGGCGTGGTAGTAGGTGAGGGTGCTGTTGGAGACGAAGAAAGCCGTGTAGGCGCCGTAATGGGTCATGACTTCGTCGAGGTAGCGGGTCATCTGCTCGGGATTTTGCTCGCCGTTGACCACCCAGTCGCGCATGAAGGTGTCGCGGGACATCATCGAGGAAATCAGGATCGGCCTGACGAGGTCTTTCTGGATTTCCGAGTAGACCGTGTCGGACGTCAGCGGCAGTTCGGTGTTGACGATGTTGTCGCGGATCGACTCGCGGGAGGCGTAGTAGCTGAGTAACGACGTGGCAAGGAACCCGGCGCCGAGCAGGGCGATCAGCGTCAGGACCAGTGAGCGTTGCGAGTACAGGGGAGAACGAAGCGGCATGGCAGATCCGTTAGCAGTGGCCCGATGGCATGCATTCTAGTGGGATGGCCGGGAAAAGACTGCGGGATTTATGCCTGAAATGGCGGGGGATATGACGTTGAGGGTGTGTCTGGAGGATCGCTCCCTCACCCCAGCCCTCTCCCGGAGGGAGAGGGAGCTAGATTGTGGTGATTTCAAAAATTGTGTTCGGCTCGGTATCACCGAATGGCAGCTATCTTAAAGACACCCCGGACAGTCCCCTCTTCCGGACGGAGAGGGGCTAGATTGTGGTGATTTCAAAAATTGTGTTCGGCTCGGTATCACCGAATGGCAACTATCTTAAAGACACCCCGGTCAGTTCTCTCTCCCTCAGGGGTGAGGGCTGAATTGTGGTGATTTCAAAACCTGAGTTCGACGGATTATCACTGAATGGCAATCCCCTCACAGGCACCTCGGTCAGTCCCCTCTCCCTCCGGGAGAGGGCTAGGGTGAGGGCTGGTTTCTGGATCAACTCCGAGTTTCAAGATACGCCCGCCAGCCCCCCAAATGGCTGATGTCCAGCGCCCCTTCCAGACCATACGGCTCACAAATAAACCCGCTCTCCCAACGTCCATCCGCCAGTTGCACCTTGCCCAACCCAAGCGGTGCCGGAATCCCGGTCAGGAACGAGCCCAACTCACTGCTCGGCAACTCCCACACCTCCACCGCAATCGCCACACCGCCAGCCTTGACCCGCACCATGCCCGGACGCAGCGGTGGGCCGCCGGCCAACGCGTGCAGTTGATAGTCCGGCGAACTCAACGTCGTCTCCAGCAATCTCCCGCCACGCTGCGTCAGTTGCCAGTTCAACGCCAACCCTTGCAAATGCGCGCCACACACCACGATGCGTGCGCGATCATGGCGCGCAACGTTTGCGGGCGTGGGCAATGCCGAGTCCTGCTGACGCTGCAGCGCATCGGCCACGCTCAGCAGATATTGATCGGTGAACGCCCGGCCAAACAGCGTCACGCCCCACGGCAATCCATTGGCCATAAACCCGCTCGGCACGGCGACGGCGGCGTAGTCGAGCAGGTTCATGAAGTTGGTGTAGTAACCCAGTTCAGAGTTACGCAAAACCGGTTCGGCGTGCAGTTCGGCCAGTGTCACCGGGCGGCCGATAGTCGGTGTGAGTACGCAGTCGAGATCTTCGAGTGCCTGATCGCACAGCGCTTTCAAGGCTTGCAGCCGATATTGCGCACGGAAGGTCTGTACGCCGCTCACCGCCGGCGCCTTGGCCAGCACGGCACGAATCACCGGCAAAACCGCTTCGGGATTCTGCTCCATCAACTCGCCTGCCACGCTATAGCGTTCGGCGACCCACGGCCCTTCGTAAAGCAGGCGCGCGGCTTCAAGGAATGGCGACAGGTCCAGTTCAACCGCTTCGCCACCCAAGGCCTTGAGCCGGTCGATGGCATCGCCGAACAGCAGCGGGCCTTCGACGCAGCCGAAAAACTCGAGATCCTGCGCGCGCGGCACACCGAATCGAAATGCGCGTGGCGCACCAAACGCCGAGCCGTCATTCCACGATGGATTGCGGCGGCTGTATTCGTCGCGCGGATCAAGTTTTGCCGTCAACGCGAGCAACTGACTGGCTTCACGCGCCGTCGCGGTAAACGTGGTCACGCAATCCAAAGTGCGGCACGCGGGGAGCACACCAGCAGTGGAAATCAGGCCTTTGCTCGCCTTCAATCCAACCAGATTATTCAGCGCCGCCGGCACCCGACCGGAGCCTGCGGTGTCGGTGCCCAAGGCAAAACTCGCCACGCCCAACGCCACCGCCAGCGACGAACCGGCGCTGGAACCCCCGGACGGATACTCCGGCAACACGCTGTTCGGGCACGCGCCATACGGCGAGCGGCTGCCGTTGAGCCCCGTGGCGAATTGATCGAGGTTGGTCTTGCCCAGCGGAATCGCCCCCAAGGCGATCAACTGCTCGACGATGGTCGCCGAGCGCTCCGGTACATAAGCAAAGTCCGGGCACGCGGCGGTGGTGGCAATACCCGCCAGATCAATGTTGTCCTTGATCGCAAACGGCACGCCATACAGCGGCAGACTGTCGAGGTCGCGGCCGTCGAGGGCGGCAAGGTAGGGCTCCAGTTCAACGACGCTGAGCAGATGAATGAACAGGTGATAATCCGGGTTCAGCGCGGCAGCTTTCTCGCGCAGTTTCGCCAGCAGTTGACGTGGTGTTGTGTCGCCATTGCGATAGGCCTGGCGCAGAACATCGAGTTGCAGATTCATGAGTTGATCCTTATCCAATTGGCTTCAGTCGAGTTCCAGCACCACGACCCGTTGTCCGGCGCGCACCGCCGAACCGGGCTGCACGCGGATCTCGCGCACCACCCCGGCCATCGGCGCGAGGACCGGGATTTCCATCTTCATCGACTCGAGAATCACCAGCACGTCACCCGCCGCGACACGGCTGCCGGCCTCGACCTGCACCTGCCAGAGATTGCCGGCAATGTGGCTGTCGACGCTGTGCTCACCGTCGGCCAGTGGAGCGTCTTCGCTGGACTCCGCCACGGCTTCTTCGCTGTCGAAATGCGCCTGACCGCTGGCGATCCAGCGTTCGCGCTCGGCGTTGAATGCGCCTTGTTGCTGAGCACGAAACGCGTTGATGCTCTCGGCTTCACGGCTGAGAAACGTCTGATACTCGGCGAGGTTGAGCTGGCTGTGTTCGATGTTCAGCTCGAAACGCCCCAGCGGAAAATCGCGGCGAATGCGCAGCAGTTCTTCGGCGCTGACCGGGTAGAAACGAATCTGATCGAAGAAGCGCAGCAGCCACGGTTTGCCGTCGAACGCGGTGACTTCGCGGTAGCGGTTCCACATCTGCAAGGTGCGCCCGACAAACTGATAACCGCCGGGGCCTTCCATGCCGTACACGCACATATAGGCACCGCCGATGCCCACCGAATTCTCGGCGGTCCAGGTGCGTGCCGGGTTGTATTTGGTTGTGACCAGACGATGACGCGGATCGAGTGGTGTGGCGACTGGCGCGCCGAGGTAAACGTCGCCAAGCCCCATCACCAGATAGCTCGCCTCGAACACCGTGCGCTGCACTTCGTCGAGGTTGGGCAGGTCGTTGATGCGGCGGATGAACTCCAGATTGCTCGGGCACCACGGCGCGTCCTTGCGCACAGTAGTCATGTATTTTTCGATGGCCAACTGGCAGGCCGGGTCATCCCAGGACAGCGGCAAATGCACGATGCGTGACGGCACTTGCAGGTCGTTGGCAGCGCACACTGCGTCCCATTCGCCGGCGACGATGCCGAGCAGATCGACCAGCTGCAGTTGCTCGGGCTGGTAGTGGATTTGCAGCGAGCGAATGCCGGGGGTGAGGTCGATCACGCCGTGCAGGGATTTGTGTTCCAGCGCTTGCATGAGGGCGTGGGCGCGGAAGCGCAGGACGAGATTGAGTTCAGGCTCGCCGATTTCCAACAATAGGTGAGTATCGCCAGAGACCCGCCCAACCAAGCGCATATCACCCTGACCCAACTCCAGCACCACAGGCGACACAAGATCCTGTGGGAGCTGGCTTGCCAGCGATGAAGTTAATGCGGTGTCTGGACGGGCCCCATCGCTGGCAAGCCAGCTCCCACAGTTATCCCATTTCAGGGCGAGATCGCGGGCGGTTTTGAGGTCGACGGGAATGAACTGGATCTTGTCGCCAGCCTTGAGCTGTCCAAGCTGCCACAGATCCGCCTCGATCACCGTCACCGGGCAAACAAACCCACCAAGGCTCGGGCCGTCCGGGCCGAGGATGACGGGCATGTCACCGGTAAAATCCACCGCGCCGATGGCATACGGATTGTCGTGAATGTTCGATGGATGCAACCCGGCCTCGCCACCGTCGGCACGCACCCATTCCGGCTTCGGCCCGATCAGGCGGACACCGGTGCGGCTGGAGTTGAAATGCACTTCCCACTGGGTTTGAAAAAAACTGCCGATGTAGTTTTCCGTAAAATATTCCGGTGCGCCGTGCGGGCCGTAAATCACCCTGATCTGCCGCACCGCTGGTAACGCGGTGATGTGCTGCTCGGTCAACTGCTGGCCAGCACTGCGGTCAGTCAGTGCAGGGATATGCAACACATCCCCGGCACGCAACGCCCGACCACCATGCCCACCAAACTGGCCGAGGGTGAAAGTGCTTTTGCTGCCCAGATAATCCGGCACCTGCAAACCACCGCGCAGGCACAGATAACTGCGTGCCCCGGCGCCGCTGATGCTGCCCAGATGCAACGTCGCGCCCGCCGGGATCAGCAACGCGGTATTCATTGGCGCGCTTTCCCCCTCAAGCGTCAGGCCAATCGGCGCCCCCGTCACCGCGACCACTGCTGTGCAATTGAAGCGCAGCAACGGCCCGCTCATGGTGATTTCCAGCGCCGCCGCGCCGTCAGCGTTGCCGAGCAGACGATTGCCCAAACGCAGCGCGCGACTGTCCATCGGCCCCGATGGAGGTACACCGACAGCCCAGTAACCGAGGCGACCGGGATAGTCCTGCACGCTGGTTTGCGTGCCGGCGCTGAGCACTTCGAAGGTGTTGGCGCGATAGATCAGACCTTCCAGGCAACGCGTCCACGGCTCACCGCTGGCGAACGGCGCGTCGAGGAGAATCTGCCGCAGGTAGTCGCGGTTGGTTTCCACGCCGTACAACAGACTGTCGCCTAACGCTTGATGCAACTCGGCACGCGCCTGTTCGCGGCTCGGCGCCCAGGTGATGACCTTGGCAATCATCGGATCGAAGTACGGCGGAATCTCGCAACCGGCCTCAACCCAGGTATCGATGCGCAGTTGAATACCGTTGGCCGGCGGGAATTCCACGGCTGTCAGCAAGCCTGGGCTCGGCTGAAAATCGCGGCCGGGATCCTCCGCGTACAGGCGCGCCTGAATCGCGTGGCCCTCGGGTTTCAGCTGACGATACAACTCGCTCAGCGGCGGTAAATCTCCCGCCGCCAGCTCAACCATCCAGCGCACCAGATCCACGCCCCATACTTGCTCAGTGACGCCATGCTCCACCTGCAACCGTGTGTTCACTTCGAGAAAGTAGAAGCGCTGCGCGTCGCTGTCGAAGACGAATTCAACCGTGCCGGCGCTTCGGTAGTTCACCGCCTTCGCCAGTTTGATCGCCGCCGCGCACAGCTCGTCGGCCATGCCGTCGGGCAGGTTCGGCGCCGGGGTTTCTTCGAGGACTTTCTGATTGCGCCGCTGCACCGAGCAGTCGCGCACGCCGAGGGCGATGACCTCGCCGCGTCCGTCGCCGAACATCTGCACCTCCAGGTGCCGGGCGCGCTGAATGTACTTCTCGATAAACACGCCGGCGTCGCTGAAGTTGTTCTGACCGAGGCGTTTCACCGCTTCGAACGACTCGCTCAGTTCGCTGGCGCTGCGGCACACGCGCATGCCGATGCCGCCACCGCCGGCGGTGCTTTTCAGCATCACCGGGTAGCCGACTTGTTCGCCGGCAATCAGCGCGGCGTCGAGGCTGTCGAGCAGTTCGGTGCCTTCGAGCATGGGCACGCCGTGTTGTTTGGCCAACGCGCGGGCGGTGTGTTTGAGGCCGAACACGCGCAGTTGCTCCGGCGTCGGGCCGATGAAGGCGATGTTCTGCGCTGCGCAGGCTTCGGCGAACGCGGCGTTTTCCGAGAGGAATCCGTAGCCGGGATGGATCGCGGTGGCGCCGCTTTGCTTGGCGATGGCGAGGATTTTTTCGACCGCCAGATAGGTGCCGGCGGCAGCGCCTTCACCGAGGCTGTGCGCTTCATCCGCGTGCAGGATGTGCAGGCTGGCGGCGTCGGCTTCGGAATACACCGCCACGCCTTTGACCTGCAGTGCGCCGAGGGTGCGCAGGATGCGGCAGGCAATGGCGCCACGGTTGGCGATGAGGACTTTTTCGAACATGGCATAACCCCTGAAGGGGAAGCGGGCCGTCCCGCTGTTTTTCGACAGACATCCGGGCCGTCCCGGATGAAAAAACCACTTCAGATCACCACCGAGCCCCTGTAGGAGTGAGCCTGCTCGCGATAGCGTCGGATCAATCAAAACTGATGCGTCTGACACACCGCGATCGCGAGCAGGCTCACTCCTACAATGGGATTTGTGGTGGTTTCACTTTTTAAGGCATTGCCCGGAACGGGCCTGGCACAGGGCGAAAAGCCAACGGCGCAAACGGCTGATTTTCAGTTCCATACCAGCAGCTCCGCAGGTGTCGGGTTGTAGGCGTTGCAAGGGTTGTTCAACTGCGGACAGTTGGAAATCAACACAATCACATCCATCTCCGCACGCAAGTCGACGTACTTGCCCGGCGCCGAAATCCCGTCCTCGAAGGTCAGCCCGCCATCGGCGGTCACTGGCACGTTCATGAAGAAATTGATGTTCGGCCCGATGTCACCTTTGCCCAGTCGCCCATCATGGGCACAGGCGCGCAGGTAGTTGTCGCGGCAGCTGTGCATGTAGCGCTTTTCCAAGGCGTAGCGCACGGTGTTGCTCTCTTGCGCGCACGCGCCGCCGAGGGTGTCGTGACGTCCGCAGGTGTCGGCGACGATGGTCAGCATCGCGTGGCCGAGGTTGGAATACAGCACGCTGCCGGTGCTCAGGTAGACGCTGTTCTGCCGACGCAAGGTGCGCTGCACGTCGTAGCGTTCCTTGGGGTTGGCGAGGCTGTAGAACAAGGTATCGACGGCCTGATTGCCTTCCAGGTCGAGAATGCGCAGGGTCTGGCCAGCCTTGACCTCCATCAGCCACGGTTCACCGGCCGGGATTGTGGCGCGGTACACCGCTGCGTCGGGTTGTTTTTGCGAAGTGGCGATAGCAACTGACATGGCAGCGATCCTCAGGCGAACAAACGGTCGGTGTTGATAAAGCCGCGCTCATTTTCCGGGCGCG
This sequence comes from Pseudomonas sp. Irchel 3H7, assembly GCF_900187605.1. Taxonomy (GTDB): domain Bacteria; phylum Pseudomonadota; class Gammaproteobacteria; order Pseudomonadales; family Pseudomonadaceae; genus Aquipseudomonas. The sequence goes on along the minus strand of NZ_FYEA01000011.1, from coordinate 161,032 downwards.
AGGTGCGGCAGTGTTCGGCGACGCTGGCGTCGGCGTTCATCCAGCTCAACTTCAGTGGTTTGGGTGCGTATTCGGGCGCCGGATCCATCGGGTGTTGCAGCGCGGTGAGCACCACCAGCGTGTCCATTGGCGCGTACAACTCGATGTAATCGCCAGCCTTGGAATTGCCCTCGACGAAGTGGAAGCGCCCGGCCTCATCGACGTTGACGCGGCTGAACAGATTGAGCGTCATCAACAGATCGGAGAGGCCCAGCCCCCACTTGCCGAGCTCCACCAACAGGTTGTCGGTGCCGTTGCGGAAGAAGCCGTTGCGCAGTTCCTGATAGCGGCCCTGGCCGTACTTTTCTGCGACCTCTTCGGCGCAGAGCACACCGCCGAGACTGTCGCTCCAGCCGCAGGTGTCGGCAGTGATTGCGGCGAGTACGCGGCCCATGTCCGAGTACAGGCAGTGGCCGCTGGTGAGTTTGGCGGTGTGTTGGCACTTGAGGCTGTCGGGCAGGTTCAGCCGCTCGGTTTTTTCATTGGCGTTGAGCAGGGTCAGGCTGACGTTGGCGCCACCGCGCAGATCAGTCAGGCGCAGCAATTGGCCGCGCTTCAACACGAAGGAACGGTGGCCGCCACCGCGGAGCATTTCTTCGGCAAACGGTGGGAACAGTTGGGTCGAATCAGTCATCGGTTTATTCATTGGAGCAGTCCTCTCAAGCGGTGCGAAGGGCGCCTGCCAGTGGCAACGGCAAGGCGTCGACGGCGGCGCGCTGGGCGCGGCGGTCGCTGTTCAAAGGGATGTCGTAGGTGATGCGTGCGCCATAGGCGCCGGGGGCGTGCGGGTCGAGGCGCACCTTGTCGAACACCAACAGACGAGTGCCGAGGCTGAAACCTTCGGACAGGTCGTGGGTGACCATGAACACGGTCAACCGGGTCTCGCGCCACAGCTCCAGCAGCAAGGCGTGCATGTCTTTGCGGATGCCCGGATCGAGTGCGCCGAACGGTTCGTCGAGCAGCAACACCCGCGGTTTCATGATCAGTGCCTGGGCAATCGCCAAGCGTTGCTGCATGCCGCCGGACAACTGCGCCGGGTATTTGTCGAGGGCATGGCCGAGGCCGACTTTATTCAGCAATGCCGCCGCTTGTTCGCGCGCCTCACGTTTGGCGCTGCCGAACAACCGACCGATCAGCGGCGCACGCGGCAATTCGAGGCCGAGGGCGACGTTGTCGAGCACGCTCAAATGCGGGAACACCGAGTAGCGCTGGAACACCACGCCACGGCTGGCATCCGGTTCGCTGGCCAGCGCTTGACCGTCGAGCAGAATCTCGCCGCGACTCGCGGTTTCCTGGCCGAGCAGCAGGCGCAGGAAGGTCGATTTGCCGCAACCGGACGCGCCGACCAGGGTGCAGAACTCGCCCTCGTTGACGCTCAGGTTCAAGCCTTCCAGCACCACCTGATCGGCGTATTGCTGCCAGACGTTTTTCACGGTGATGAAGCTCATTTGGCCGCCCCCTCATACCAAGGGAAGGCGCGACGGGTCAGGTATTTCAGGCCCCAATCCATCAGCCAGGCGAGGAGGGTGATCCACACCACGTACGGCAGAATCACGTCCATCGCCAGATAACGCCGGACCAGAAAAATCCGGTAGCCGAGGCCGTCGGTGGAGGCGATCGCTTCGGCGGCAATCAGGAACAGCCACGCTGAACCGAGCATCAGCCGCAACGAGATCAACAAACGCGGCAACAGTTGCGGCAACACCACCCGCAGCATCAATGTCCAGGTCGAGGCGCCGAGGGTCTGCGCCTTGATCAGCAGTTCGACGGGAATTTCCCGTGCGCGCTGTTCCAGATCGCGAGCGAGGGCCGGGGTGATGCCGATCACGATCAGCATGACTTTCGACAACTCGCCCAGACCGAAGACGATGAACAGAATCGGCAGGATCGCCAGCGGCGGCACCATCGACAGCACTGTCAGCAGCGGCGACAACGGCGCGCCGAACAACGGCAGCGTGCCGGCGGCGATGCCCAGGCACAGCCCGGCCAATGCAGCGATGCCGAGGCCGATGGCCAAGCGCCGCAGACTCGACGCGGTGTCCTGCCACAACAGGTAGTCACCGGTGCGGCTGTCGGCATTGAAGGCCAAGCGTTTGACCGCGTCGCTCATTTGCACGGCGCTGGGCAGCAGTTTGTCGTTGGGGTTTTCCGCCAGGCGCTCGGCCGAGCCCATGAAGTAGGCGAACAACACCAGGGCGAACGGCAGGATCACCAACAGCAGGCGACTGGGGCGATCCGGGTGGCGATTGATCAGGCGCATGGCCAAATCCTCCGTGGCTTACAGCTTGGCGTCGGCGGCCATCTGCACGTAAGTCGGATCGAAACGCAGCTTGAGGTTGCCGGTATCGCCACTGGTCACGCCGTTGGCGAAGGCCATGCCGACCGCGCTGGTGTCTTTCGCGCCTTCACCGAGCAAGCCGTGCTGGAAGGAGAATTCGGCGACCTTGCGCATGGTTTCCGGCAGTTGTTTGCTGGTGGCGAAGTTCAGCGCTTCGCTTGGCGTGGCGAACAGTTTGGTGGTGTCGAGTTGTGCCTGGAATCCAGCGAGGTCGGTGCCCGAAGCTTTGGCCATGTGCTCCAGCGCAGCTTTGCTCGCGGCGTTCTTGGCGTTCATCAACTCGACCACTTCGAACCACGCACCGGTGAGTGCTTTGCCCAGCGCCGGGTTGTCTTTGAGGGTGGCGCTGTTGACCACCATCATGTCCATGATCTCGCCAGGAATCTGGCTGGAATTGAACACCTCGGTCACGCCCGGTTTGGCCTTGATGTCCGAGAGCATCGGGTTCCAGGTGGTCACGGCGTTGACCTGTTCGGTGTTGAAAGCGGCGGAGATATCGGCGTCGGAAGTGTTGACCACTTTCAGGTCTTTCTCGGTCAGGTCGACCGAGTCCAGCGCGCGGGCCAGCAGGTAGTGCGAGACCGACAGTTCGACCAGGTTGACGTCCATGCCCTTGAGGTCGGCGACTTTCTTGCCGGCGCCCTTGAGGACGATGCCGTCGTTACCGTTGGAAAAGTCGCTGACGATCAACGCGGTGCTGTCGACGCCGCCGGCGGCCGGAATGGTCAGCGCGTCCATGTTGGTCATGGTGCAGCCGTCGAACTGGCCGGCGGTGTACTGGTTGATCGATTCGACGTAGTCGTTGAGCTGCACGACGTCGATCTTGATCCCGTACTTCTTCGCCCATTTGTCGACGATGCCCTGGCTGCCGGCGTATTCCCAGGGCATCCAGCCGGCGTAAATCGTCCAGCAGACGCTGAAGTGGTCTTTCTGGGCGGCGGGGGATTGCGTGCTGATGAGCGCGGCGAAGGCGGCGGCGAGCAGGGCGGGCAAACGTAGTCGGGTCATGGTGGATTCTCCAGTTGATCAAGGGCGGACAGGAAGGCAACGCGGCACCGCGAACGGTGGCTTGTCTCCCGGGCTTTTGTCCCGCCGTGTAACCTCAACTGGAGGTCGCCAACTCTCGGACCAGCCACTCGCGATTGCGAGCCGGAACCCTAGTCAGCCATTGCAAATTGTGGTGCCGCGAACCTGTGATGACTCCTGCACGGGTTTGCTAAAGCGAGACGCGTGCCAAGTTGCGTCAGGCGCTCTGGCTCGGGCGCGCGGGTGGCGTCGGTTTGCAGGTGAGGGCGATGTGGCGCTTTGTGTTGGTGCGCGGCTGCACCGTCATGCAGCGTGGTTGCCGCTGATCTGATGGTTTTGCGGTGTTGGCACTCGGCATGGCTTCGCCAGTCAAAACAGATGTCAGCCGGTCTGTGCCGACTGCTGTCGCGGGTCTTTCAGGAGGCCGCCATGCTCATTCAAAAAACGTTGCGAAGGGCGCTGCTGGGAGCGGTGCTCGGTTTCGGTCTGTCCGGTTGTTATTACTACGCCGGTCCCTACGATGCGTATCCGTCCACCTACTACTATCCCGGCTATTACTCGCCTTATTACTACGGTGGTTATTACGGGCCACGCTACTACGGCGGTGCGCGTTATTACCACGGTGGCTACGGGTATCGGGGTGGTTACGGACGGGGTTATCACGGCGGCGGATATCACGGTGGCCACCATTAATCAGCGGCTGAATGACAGCGTTTTCCAAATGAACAGGATTTCATTAATCACTTGTTTCAACTTGTTGCAGGAACGCACCAGATGCCGAAAACGCTGTCTGATTTTTCGACAGTCACCGATTAAATGACTGTCGCCTGCCAGCGTCGCTGGTGTGGCCAACCCGCGGTCCAGGAGGCCGCCATGTATAGACGAATTCTTCTGCTTGCTGCGTTGATGTTTTCCGTTGCCGGTTGCGTCCCGTACTCTTACGCGGACTCGTATTACAGCTCAGAGGTCTACACGTCACCCGCACCGGCCTACTACAACACAGGCGGCACCTATTACCGGGGTGGCAGCACGTATTACGCGCAGCCACGTTACTACCAGCCAGCCCCGCGGTACTACCAGCAACCGCGCTATTACCAGTCGGCGCCGCGTTACTACCAACCGGCCCCGCGCTACTACGAAAGCCGCCGCTGGCACGACAACGATCGCGGGCGCTGGAATGGCCACCGTCGCGGCGGTTGGGATAACGATCATCGCGGTCGTGGCAACTACGACCGACACAGTGGACGCGGCGATCACAATGGGCGTGGTAACCGCTGGTAATCACCCGCAAATGAAAAGCGGCGCTTGAAGCGCCGCTTTTTTGTGCCTGAGGATATCGTCAGGATGAAGACCAACTGTTAAGCGCACTAAATGACTTAAGGCCGCGGTCGCTTTGGCGCTTGAATCTGATGATCAGCGACTAGGGTCCGGTTTGATCGCTATATCAGGCACCGGCTTGTAGGACAGGCCGTAATCCACCAGTAATTCATCTCCCTTGCGAATGTCATTCAGCGCCACGTAGAAGGTCAGGTTTTTCCCCGCGGCGATGGTAATGACGTTATTCGACCTCCATGCCGGGCCATTGCCCAGTTGCGAGGTATTGATCAGGCTCAGGGTATTGCCCGTGTGCAGCGCACTCACTGAGCGATTGCCCGAACGTGTGCCGAACAAATAGGTCAGTACAGCCCGTGAACCTTGTTTGCGTATCTCCCGAAACAATGACGCTTCTGATTCGTGGAATTTGCCCGCGTACGGTCCAAGCACCTCAAATTTGGCAATATCGCGGCGCGCCCATACCGACGCGCCGCGATTGGGTCCACCGTCATCCAGGGCCGTGAGCACTTCCAGAGTCTGATCAAACCTCGCCTGATGCTGCCCTTCGGTACGCAACCAGTCTTTGATCGATTCCTTGATCTGAGTTGATACGTGTTGTTTGCTTGCGCTATCGAGACCGTCAAGCAGGCCACTCCAGTTGGCGATACGGATGTCATCAATCGGCCCCTCTACGGATAAGGTCCGGCTGATTGTCGGGTTTTGCGGGTCTTGCAGGATCGGCAATGTGTTGTCGGCTTGATGAGGCAACGACGAGGAAGCCCCAGGTTCAATCTTGATGGTGACTGGCAAGATGTCGGAAGAGGGGCCTGGAATTTCGTCGACACGCTCTGGCGCCTCGGCGGGCTTCTTCGGTTGCGGTGAGTCCAGCGAGACCGGCGCCGGGCGCTTTTGTGGCGCAATCGTTTCAGGGGGCTGGTCTTCAAGGCGTGGCAGGGTACTTTGCCCCACTCCTTCGAGACGTCGCAAGGCTGTGTCTTTTAACGTGCCGTCAATGTTGACGTAGCTCATCCATTGGCGGGGATCGAGTCCGTTCTGGCGCCCGAACGCTGCCGCCGAGAGGGTGTTGTCCGCAAGCCTGAAAAGCACGTCCCAGCGGCGTAAATGTTCGTCGGTAATTGCGTTGTAAGTATGGCCTGCGGCCTTGTGCATCAAGGCCTGCCCCCTTGGCCCCAGACCTCCATCGGCCCGGACATAACTGTAAAGTGTATTCGGATGAAGATGATGATGACCGGCAAAACCTTCCACGGTCATTGTGTCTCGCTCCTGCTGAGACATCTTCTGCCAGTCACGGACATGTGTTTCATCCGGCTGGTTGAAGGCCAGGTCGGCAGGACGGTCACGTACTGATATGCCGGTCGCGCTCAACTCGCCGTCAGGTTTCACGTAGTACTCAAATGTTTTCCGCGGCAGATTGTTCTGTCGGGCAAAGCCTGCGCGGGTGAGGCTCTGTCGCTCCGCTTGCGGTAACGCCAGCCAGTTCCGCAAATGTTCGGTAGTGATCCTTTGTTTGCGCACTCTTGTGCTTTGTGCTCCGCTTTCGATACGCCGTAAGGCTGCGGTTCTGAGGGTTCCATCGATTTTGACTTTCGATTGCCATGTAGCAGGATTGAGTGAGTGCCGACGGACAAAATCTTCTGCCGTGAGGGTGTTGTCTTGCTGTCTGGAAAGCCCGTACCACTGACGCAAATGTTCATCGGTCAAAATGTTATAGGTGCCACCGGCCGCGCGGTGCAGTAGCGATTGTCCGGCTGGCCTCAAGCTTCCATTGGCGTACACATAGCCCGCAAAGGTCTCTGGTTGAAGATAATGATGACCGGAAAATCCTTGAATTGTGATGGTGTCACGCTCTTGCTGAGTCATGTTTTGCCAATCACGGACGTGCGTTTCGCTTGTCCGATTGAAGGTTTTGTCTGTCGGACGGTCGCGTACGAGTACGCCGGTTTCGCTCAATCGGCCGTCAGGCTTCACGTAGTACTCGAATGTTTTTCGCGGCAGATTATTCTGCAGTGCAAAGCCTTCTCGGGTTAGCTGCTGCTGTTCTGCTTGAGGCAGTGCCTCCCATCGCCGCAGGTGCTCGGCAGTGACCCTCTGGGTCTTGCCCTTCGGACTCTTGCCGGGCACCTCGATCTGCCGAATCACCTGCGCTTCTGCTTGCTGAAGCGAGACAGGCTGATCGATGTTTTGTCCCGCCTTATCGAGACGTTTGACAGCTTCCTCTGTCAGCGATCCATCTTGCTTGACGTGCTTCTGCCATATGAAGGGGTTGAGCTGATGTTGATGCATGAACTGCGTGGCTGTCATCGCGTTGTCCGGCTGCCTGAAGAGCGCATTCCACTGGTGCAGATAGTCATCTGTAAATGGGTTATAGGTACCCCCGGCCGCTCTGTGCAGCAGCACTTCGCCAGCCGGCCCCAGGCGACCGTCGGCCCTGACGTAACTTCTGAAGGTTGCCGGGTTCAGGTGATGCAGACCGGCAAATCCGCCCATGGTCATTACGTCACGGGCGTTCTGCGTCATTTTCTGCCATTCGCGGACATGCGCTTCGCTCGGCAGATTGAATGGCGTGTCAACGGGGCGGTCGCGCACCAGCACGCCCGTGGCGTTCAATTGGCCATCAGGCTTGACGTAATACTCAAATGTTTTGCGAGGTAGCAGATACTGTCGGGCGAAGCCGCTGCGAGTAACTTGTTGCTGTTGCGCCGTCGACAATCCTTCCCATATCCGCAAATGCAATGCGGTAATCTCCCGCCCAGCCCCTTGTGCGCCCAGTCGTTGCCACTGCTCATCCCGGAGATGCTGAATCAGCAATTCGGTTTGCCGGTTATTGTGATAGACCCGCGCCTGCACAATGCCGTCTTCCGTGCGAGTGATCTGTCTGACCTCGTACACCGCCGATTTACCGCTGCTATCGGTATGGCGTATGTGGGAGAGATGCCCATCGGCGGCAACATATACCCCTTGGCTGTTGCGAGAGAGCCCGGTGATTGTGGACTCGGGCACACCGTAATGCCCGAACAGATCATGGCTCAGCTCGAGTAACTCATCGACGTGTGAAGTGATCACTCTGCCGGCGACCGCCTGGGTGGCGACCGCGAACTCCTCGATCGGGCTGCCATAAGGTCGCATCGTGTTGGCATCAAATGAATACCAGTGACCATTCTTCAACACGGCGGCGCCTTCCACAGTCTGGCCAGCCACTTTTATGGTGCCTGTTGCCGCCGCATCATATTGTGTGCTGACAGCTTTCAATACGTCGTAGCTGTCAGCGGCGCCCCTGAGCCGGTTGACGGTTTTGGCACCTCGGGAGAGTAGATGAGCGCCGCCGGTAGCGAGGAGTCTGGCCAGATTACCCAGGCCACCCACCGGGTTGAGCACCTCGATGGTGGTGACGCCGATAACATGAACAGTCTTCAGTGCCTTGGTCCCGGCGGAAAGAGCTGTCCTGCCGATCCTGATCAATTTTCCGGCAGTGGCGGCGCCCGCAGTGAGAAAACCGAATACATCCACTGTGAGATCAAATACCGCCTCGCCGTAGTTGCCCTTCTGAAAATTGACGATGGCGGACCTGAAGGGAATCAGGTTCAACAAAAACTCCCCCAGCGCCTTGGGCCGGTAATATTCGTCCATAGGCGTCTGCCCGCGTGCCAGCTCTTTGATTGTGGGGTCATCCAGATCAAGATGTTGTACAAAGGTATCGGCAATCGCACGGGACCGAGCGCTGTTGAAACTGTTCAAAAGTGATTCGCTGACGGTGCGCTCACGACCCAGTTCATTTGCCGCCTCACGGGGGACAAGCTCTCTGGTCGTAAAATATTTGTTGGCTTCCCTGGAATCCTGATGCTTTGCCTTGTGCGGGGCTATGCGTTCGATCGTGTCTTTATTGATGTTGATTTCATACGCGTGGAAGTGGCCGCTCAACTGCGTTCCAATGAGCAGTCCGGGCGCGTTCGGGCAGGGGGTATGGTTGAAAAAGCCATCTGACAAAAATGATCCTTGCTGAAAAAAGCTGACTTTTCCAAACTCGAAATTCTTTCGGTCCTCTCGTGGGAGCAGGGAGATCATGTGCCTGACCGTTGTATTGACAGCGGTTTTTTTAGCCTCGATGGCGCGCGTGAATTGCTGTTCGAAAGCCTCCCGCACGCCAAATGTCGGGTTACTGTTCAATGCCTCCAAGGGAATACGCGAGTCACTCGATGCCAGCGGCCGTGGATTCGGCAAATCCATCATCGCGTAATCCAGTAGCGAATGAATGCCACTAAAACCCGTCTGTCCACGCTCGCCACGATATGTATCTGTGTGGAGTGCCTTGACTTCGAAAAGCGGACCCAAATCGCCAAATCGCTCCATCAATATGGCCAGGGCAATGTCTTTTCGTGTCGGTAATTCCTTGTCCAGTACTCTGGCGGCAGCAAGCCGCTCATCCAGCTCCTGGTTAAATGTCGCTCTTATCGTTTCAAGTTGTCCGGCGGTGTAGCTGTCATCGTTTATTTTCAGGATGATTTCGTTGGCCACGGCCCAATCGAGTACTGCAGCTGTCTGAATGCGCTGGGTAGACGCAGGGTCTGCCAGGCGGGCACTTTGCGCCATGCTCATGACCTGGGCAAACGTCAGGCCGGGGACTTTGCCCGGTGTTTGAGCTTCGATGGCCATTGCTGCCATGGTCAGGTTGGCCCAAGCCAGACTGCCAACTTTCACATTCTGAGGAGTCTCTGCAATCAGAAACTGCGGGGCCAGCCTGGCCAACAAAAGGTACGCACCGGCTTTCGCCAAGTCAGCGCTGGTTCTACCTTCACGGCTTAAATGAGCAGCCAGTTCACCTGCAACTTCAGAGGCGTGCCGACCCCAATGCCGATCACTGGCCAGATCAAAGCCGGCTGTTTTGTGCCGATCAGGGGTTGTGATCGATTCGGGGTCCAGCTGCAGTGTGATGCCCGCCAGCAGGTAATCGATCGCACTGCTTGCGCTGTCAATGCCTTGCATTTTCTGTTGCAAAGCTCTGCCCATCAGTTGCCCTTGCGCACAGCCGAGCAGGGTTTCAAGTATCCAGGCCGGATCGTTCACGATGTTATCCGGGAGTGGGCAGCGATAGCGCAGAAACTCCAGCACACCGCCCTTGGTTTGCATCACCAGTGGCTGATCGCCCAAATGGTGCGCATGATTCATCGTGATCAGGCGCAAGCGCCGTTGTTCGTCTGGACTCAGTGGAATCGGCCAGGACAATGCCCCACCCGGATTACCCAGCGGTTGCCGGATGGCACTGCCGGCACCTGCGTTTGACGAGTCGATGTCGTCAGGTTCTGGCGTGGATTGATCGTCAAGGGGGAGCGGGTGAATCTGCGAAGGTGTGATTACGAGGGTATTGCCCGTCATGAGACTGTCCATAGTCAAAGAGTCGTCCTTGGGAAACGCGGGGGGCGCTTCAAGCGTTCACGAGAGTAAAAACACTCCGTGAACAAACGCCATAAACCAAGTGTGAGACTTTGCGTACAGGTCAGATGAGCCCAGTGTCGCGCGGCCGGAGAGGATGTAAACGGACTTCCTGTCCAATCCGGCGATAGGCTCAGTAAACCCTCAAATCCGCCAACGGGTGCCGCACCGCTTTTTTATGCCCGTCGAAAAGTCGTCCCATTAGCCTTCTCCTAGGGCATTCCCGGACGCTTCCTACAGTTTCATTTTCTTGCATTTGTTAGCGTTTGTTCCTGCCGATCGAGGTGAGCAAAACTCAGTTCATTAGCGGCGAATAAAAGGACGATGCCGCTATGAAGCTTCTTGTGATTCACCAAAACTTTCCGGGCCAGTTCCGTCACGTGGTGCTGGCGGCGATTGAAAGGCGTTACGAGGTTTTGGCGATAGGTCGGGATACGGCGCCGGGTATCCCAAGGGTGAACCTATATCGATATCGCGCTGCCAGCAGAGCAGCGGGCGCTATTCACCCCTATCTGATCCGTTACGAACAAGCGGTGAATGATGGAGAGAAAGTTTTTCAAATTCTGAGCCGACTGAAACATTCGGGTTATCGGCCGGACGTGATTCTTGCTCATCCCGGATGGGGGGAAACGCTCTTCGTCAAGGATGTCTATCCTGACACGCCGCTTATTCACTATTGCGAATATTACTATCGAGCGCAGGGCGCGGACTCTGGGTTCGACCCTGAATTCCCGCGAGCCACAAGAGAGTCATCAAGGCTGCGAGTGCTCAATTCGCTGCATCTTTTGAATCTCGAACAATGTGACATTGCCATTGCGCCTACGCGGTGGCAGCGCAGTCTGTTTCCGGCCGCTCATCAGTCGGCCATTCGGGTTATTCACGAGGGCGTCATTCAAAGTTCTTGCTTGGCGAAAGTTGGGGCCGTCAGGTTGCCCAATGGCGTCGAGCTGAGAGCCGGGCAGCCGATCGTTACTTATGTCGCGAGGAATCTTGAGCCTTATCGCGGGTTTCACAGTTTTATGCGAGCGATCCCGCATATTCAGGCTGAGTGTCCCGATGCGCAGATAATCGTAGTGGGCGGTGATGACGTCAGTTATGGGTGTAAGCCGGTTGGCTATGCAAATTGGCGCAGCAGGATGCAGGCAGAGGTAAGTTTCGATCATTCCACCGTTCATTTCACTGGGAAGCTTCCTTACCGGACTTACCGCGCGATTCTGGACTGCTCAAAGATTCATGTTTATTTGACGTATCCGTTTGTTTTGTCGTGGTCGTTATTGGAGGCGATGGCGGCTGGGTGTGTGGTAGTAGCGTCAGATACGGCTCCGGTAAGGGAGGTGATCGTCGATGGTCACAATGGAATGCTGGTGGATTTCTTCGATCATCACGGTATCGCCAAACGTATTACCAAGGTTCTTGATTCCGTTGATGAGTACGACAGCCTGCGCAGCGCCGCGAAGTTGACGGCGAGCAGATTTGATGTGGAGTACGGCACTAAATACTACTTTGAGCTATTTGAAAGCGCGATGTCCGGACATCTCAAGAAACAGCCTGAAACTCAGTTTGACCGGGAGCTTTGAAATGCTCGGGATGTCGCGTAAGCAATGGGTTAAATGGTTTAAGACGTTGTTGAAATACGGATTGTTTATTTATGTCTGTTACTGCGTGGTTGATTTTTATATCCGTAAAGAAGAAGTCGCCGAGGCGATGGCAATCTATTACGCGGATCAGGAGGCCTGTCAAAAGAAGCTGGCGAGTCTGAAGCAGGTGCCCATACTGGGCGGCAGCTATGTGGATAAGACTCTGGTCCCGGAGTTTTATGTGGGCATGCCTGAATTGGCGAATAAGAAAGCGTGTCTGGCCAATACGCTCAAGGGGCATTTCTGGTGGACCGGGACGGGCTTGCGCCGGTACCAGGATCAGAGCCTGAAGTCGATTCCTGAAAGTTGGCGTCTTTATAAACTGAACGCCGGGCTTTATACAAAAAAAGAAACCACCGAGCCTCATAAACGGGGCTATCGCCACATCAACTGGCCGGATGAGTTGATTGTGAAGTTGAAAAATTATCCGGGGTTAGAGATTTGGCTGGATGCTCCGCCGCCGCATTTCAAGAATGTGGATTCCGTCAGAACGTTTGTCATTACTGGCTGGCCGCGGCGTGATGGCACCCCTCGGTTGATAGACTGTGACGGTTTGATTCGCCCGGCTTCCGAGGAACAACTGACTGACGAAAAATTGGCAAGGCTCAGCAGAGCAGAATTGGAAAATCTGGATTTTGGCAAGTTGAACTTTTTCTGCACTGTCAATCTGGATAGCTTTGACTTTTCTGGGGGGCACGGCAGCGTAGACCTCGGTCTATCGTCACTACGCGAAGCACCTGAGATGCTCAAGTTTCTCAGTGATTATCTTTCACGCTCAGTTATTACAAGGAAGTAACGATGAGTTATGTTTTTAGCGATATGGAAAAAACAGCGATCTTTAACGCAGCCAATATTTGCAAAGGTATGAGGCTTCTCTCAAAAAAAATTGAGTACGAGGCACTGGGAATAGCGGGGGCTAACTGCGCTCCCCTGTATCAAAAGCTATTCGATATTATCGGCAAAAGAGTTTCTGAGGTTACCGCTGTCGATCAAGAAGCGGGAGAAATTCTGAAAAGTGCCAGGCTCTGGCTTGCCGTGGCCATTGATGCCAACGGTGGAAACGGTGCCTACTCCGCCCTGATTCGCGGTTATACGTCGCGGCAAGGTGAACTGAGATTGAATAAAATCTTCAGTGAAGAGCTGATGCAACTGTCATCGAATCAGGTCGCCGCCAATTTCATCAATACCTTGATCGACGGATCTCTCGCCGGTCGACTGGCACCCTGGACGGTGCCGTCCATCAGCCAGATTGCAGAGATTGATGCCAGTGCGATCGGCAAGGCACTGTTTAGTGAGGCTTGCGGAGAGAAAGATACAGCCGTGAGCCATAACGCCGGTTGGTCCGGGACAGTCGGGTTCAGCCTGCTGGGTGGAATGCCACCCTATGAAACCTGGAGATTAATCTCCGCTGGTGATGCGGAGCGGGAAGATGGCGGCCCACCAATTCAGGCACAAGCCAACAGGCTCGATGACTATAAAAATATTCTGTTCGCCATCGATTCATACAGTGTCGGCCTGCGAGCGGCGATCAGCAATTTCGGCATCAATCCATTGCAAAGTCTGCTTTCTGTCGTGCCGGAGCAAATCAATATCGCGCTCGCCAGTGGCAGCCTCAATCCCCTGATTCAGCATGTCGTGAAAGGCACGCCGGTTTCCGCCGTGGTCGACCTGATGTTGCGTTACGGCCAGAACGAATTTCTGGACATGTTCAAGCGCACCTACGACGGCGATTCAGCAGCGCCACCTACCACCGATGAAAGCTTCGCCACCAACGCTTACGCATTCTTCTCGGCATTTCCACCAGAGCAGTCCCAAAGCATCGTCACCCGATCAATAGGTGAATACGGAAACGCGAATTCATGGGCAAAACTGGCTGGCGAGTCGACACCCATCGGCCTAGCGCTGCGCAATTCCCTGAAGCAACTCAGTGAAATCGTCCTTGAGCGAGCTGACGGTTACCCCGGACGCGGACTGGAGCTCTACGATCCGCTGACTGGCGAAGGTTTCATTACCGCGCAATGGCTTACCGATCGTGCGCAGATGTTGGCCCGTTTGATTGCCCGAACTCAGCGCTCGTTTGGAGAACACTCGCTGCAGAAGTTTTCCTACTCCGATCTCGCCTCAGCCAAACAGGTGCCGATGACCACGGGTGTGTTGAACTCGCTGGTCATGTTCGGTGATGACGGCGCGCGGTCTTTCGCGGGCGGTGCGAACACTGATCATCTTTATGGTGGCGCGGGCAATGACACGATCAACGGGCTGGCAGGTCACGATGTCATTGAGGGGGGACGCGGCAACGATTTGCTTGCCGGAGGCGACGGCAATGATGCGCTGCACGGAATGGCCGGTGATGATGTTCTGGTCGGAGGAAAGGGTAACGACTCTTTGATCGGTGGCGAGGGCAGCGACCGCTATGAGTTTTCCAGCGGTGATGGCATCGATGAAATCTTCGACGCCACCCCAAATGGGCAGCTATGGATCAACGGCTCGCCGATTCCTTCACTCAAACGTTGCGCCCCTTTGGGCAATATCTGGTCGACCGAGGATCAGGCCATCACCCTGACCCTCATCGAAGAACTCACTGAACCCACGCTCAACATCAAATATGGCCTGAACGACCTCGTCGTTATCAAGAACTTCCGCTCCGGGCTGCTTGGCATCCGACTTCCTGAATACCAAGGCCATACGGTCTCTGCTCCCGATCTGGTTCTTAAGGGCGACTGGAAAGCGAAAGATTTCGACCCCAATGTGCCCGGGGATCAGTTCTCATACGATGAGCTGGGCAACGCCTTGCTATTGGCCAACGTAAAACAGAGAAACAAGGCCGATGTGCTTTACGGCTCTGCCAGGGACGACGTCATTCTCGGACTTGGCGGTTCTGATCGATTGTTCGGCAAGGATGGAAACGATCAATTGTTTGGGGATAAACAGACGACGCTCGAAAAAGCCATGGCCGCTGGCGACGTTAAAGGGAAAACAGCTCGAGGTGATTGGCTTGATGGAGGCGCCGGCCACGATTTGCTCATCGGTACGGCGTCCCAGGACGTGCTTCTGGGCGGTAACGATCGGGATACGCTGATTGGAGGTGCGGGGGATGACATTTTATCAGGCGATGAAACGACCGGCGCGCTGGAGCAGAAATGGGGATTCAAACGCGTCGACGTTCTTATAGATGGTGGTGTCACCAGTCACCGAACTGTCTTTTCAAAGGCCTCCTTCAACAGTCCGACGCAGGGTGATAACGATGTTCTCTACGGCCAGGGCGGTCGTGATGTTCTCAATGGTGGATGGGGCGAGGACCTGCTTGATGGCGGAACTGAAGATGATCTTCTTTCGGGGGATGGTGGAAATGACACGCTGGCCGGAGGAAGCGGTAACGACACAATGATGGGCGATAACCTCGACTGGGGCGGTGGCCTGCAAAGCAAACACCATGGCAACGATGTATTGGACGGTGGCAGTGGCGATGATTGGCTCACTGGTAACGGTGGAGCCGATGCGATTTATGGTGGCTCAGGCAATGACACTCTCAAGGGGGATGACGATGTACTGAACGGCGTTGCCGGGGACGCCGCCCACTTTTTTGGAAATGACCTGCTGGACGGTGGTGCAGGAGACGACAAGCTCTGGGGCGGTGGGGCGGATGATCTGCTGCTCGGAGGTGAAGGTAACGACGCGCTGGCCGGGGATTATGCTGAGCATCCGGTTCGTTATCACGGCAATGATTTACTTGATGGTGGAGCGGGCGATGACACACTTCAGGGAATGGGTGGCTCCGATACCCTGATCGGTGGGGCAGGAGCTGACGCGATGGATGGCGATGTGTCCAACCTGCAGTCAGGTGGAATCAACAATGATTACCTTCAAGGCGATGAAGGAAACGATACCCTTTTGGGCGGCTTGGGCGCCGACACGCTTTATGGCGGCGCTGATGATGACATTTTATCCGGCGACTATGAGCAGACAGCCGAGGCCGAACACGGCGCAGATTATCTGGACGGTGGATCAGGCAACGATACCTTGCTGGGCGGTGGTGGCAACGACACGTTATTGGGCGGGGAGGGCGTAGACCACCTTCGCGGCGATTCCGGCAATAACGTTTTTGATGGCGGTGCCGGTAACGACGTGCTGGAAGGCCGTGACGGCGCTGATGTTTACTATTTCGGCGCTGGCGATGGTCTGGATATTGTTACCGATGCCGGCGGCTGCAACATCATCAGGTTCGGCGCAGGCTTTTCCGCACAAAGTCTGAAAGCCGACATTATTGAAGTTGCCGTCGGCACGGTATTGCGGCTGGCCAACGGCGCGGGCGACGCGATACTCATCAAGAGTCACGAGCAGTGGAAGGATTCCACATTCAGTTTCAGCGATGGCGTTGTACTTGATTATGAGGATGTCCTGCGCAAAACATTGCCGCCGATAAAGGTGCCCGAGTCACCTGTACCGGAAGTTGTAACCGCCTCAGGAATCCAGCAAAGCAAAGTTGAAGATCCGGTCCAGCCAGACGATGTAACCATCGCGGCGCAACGCCCTGTGGCATCTGATCACCCCGTTGACTGGACTGAAAAATTCCTCGCGCAAATCAAATCCAAGCGCTACGCCCGCAAACACGCCACAGGTTTCACCTTGAGTGATCAAGGCGTCTGGGTTCGCAGTCATATCACGACTAGCGACACCGGTTACATCACTCACACCGAGCTGAGCGATGACGGCGTCGAAACGGGAGCACTGTCTGACGCGCCGCCATGGATGAAGGTTGATGCAGGGCATGCCGTGGTCAGTGAAAGGCAGTCGAAAACCACAACCCGTGTCGAACATAAGCAGGTGAAAGCCGATGGGGCGATAGCCTCTTCGAGTCAGGCGCCTCGCTATTATCGATCCGGCTCGGCCAATGGCTTTTCATTCAATACCGGAGATGTATTGGTTGAAGACCGTAAGGAATCCGGCGCGCTTGAGGGCTGGTACATCTATCCGGCAGTAAGCTTCGGTTCGGGGGAAACGGTGCCCAAGGCGTTTCGCTGGGATGTCACAACTGAAACGATCAAACGCAAAATCGTTCCTGGCGACGATGTCGGCGGGCGAGTCAACGTTGAAGTGGAAAACGTTTTTCACGGCGGCGCGGGAGACGATCTGATTGTCGCTTATGCAGGCTCCCCACTTGACTACGGTACTATCGGCGACAGAACACCGGGCGCGTTTTTATCCGCAGGTGCAGGTGACGATACCTTGCTGGGCTCCGAGGGCGCCGACTATCTGGTCAGCGGGGCAGGGGATGATTGGCTTTACGGTGAAGACGGTGCCGACACCTACATCGTGCAAGCGCACGCCGGAGCAACTACCACGATTGCGGATGTGCCGAACCCTTTTTTCCACCGAGCAGAAGTTGGCGCAGCGGGGTGGAAAGACAAGTACGGATTGATCGATCAGGACACGGTCGTCCTTCCAGCAGATGCGCAGCGCAATGCACTGCAATTGAGCTGGGGTGCTGCGCTGATAGAAACCACACATGTCGCGCTGGAACCCAACCCTGGTCGCGGGGCACACCGCAATCCGCCAAGAGCGAAAATGCTCCATCCGACACTCGATATCAATTGGGGTGGGATACAGAAAGTTCGCATCGTCCTGCCCCTCAACGGTGAACTTGAGGGGGCCGGGATTGAGCTCTTGAATTTCGCCGATGGGTCGGTCGTGAGTTTGAAACAACTCTTGGAGTCAAGTCAGCTGGGCCCTGCGCCCGAGACTTTTCATACGGGTGTAACCGTTAACAATTCAACGCGTTTTACGTCTCTGCGAGACGGACGGGCGCTGCCGTTAGTCGGTGGTCGAGGCAACGACACGATAAGCGGCGCGGGGGAAATCCGAGGCATGGAAGGGGATGACGTGCTCACGGGCAGCCCCGGTGATGATCTGCTGTTGGGTGGGCCGGGCAATGACACGCTGACCGGCGGCGCCGGAAATGATATCTACCGATACGATGGCCTCGGCAGGGACGTGATCATCAATCGCGGAGACGGCCTTGACGGGATCGACTTTTCCGAACGCAGGCTGACGATCGACAGCTTGAAGTTTCACCGTGAGCGCGATGATCTGGTGATCGTGGTGGATTACGGCATGGCACCGAAAATCCGGGTTTCCAATCATTTTGCCGCAGGCGAAAGCGCAATCGGCTTCATAAGAGCCAGCGAAGGAACAGCGACTCAAGACTACAGCGCGATGCAGATTGCTGAACGTCTGCACCCGCTTCCGCCATTGAGGGATGTCGAAGACATTTTGATAAAGGGCGACGAAGAAGCGCAGCGGGCGATGACGGAGATCATTCAGTTTTACGAGCTGAATGTCTGAGTCGTATGGCGACTGATTGAGCCAGCTCGCGATGGGAATCCAGTCGTCATCGCGAGCATCGCGTCAGTTCAATACTGCGTCAAATCCGCCAACGGATGCCGCCCCTCCCAAACCTTGTGAAAGTGCGCGTCAACCACCGCATCCGGCACATTGTTGATATCCGGCCAGTGCCAGTGCGGCTTTTGATCCTTGTCGATCAACCGCGCGCGAACCCCTTCGCTGAACTCCGGATGCCGGCAGCAATTGAGGCTCAGGGTGTACTCCATCTGAAAGACTTCGGCCAACGACATGTGCCGGGCGCGGATGATCTGTTCCCAGACCAGATGCGCGGTCAGCGGCGAGCCTTCGCTCATGGTTTTCGCTGCCCGGGCAAGCAACGGATCGCTGCTGTCGCGCTGCAGGCTGATGGCTTTCCAGGCGCAGGCCACATCGCTGACGTCGAGCAGTTCGTCGATCTGCTGCCGCCGTGGCAGCCACTGCGCCTCGGGCAACTGCGCCACGGCTTCCTGCTGCAGGGCCTTGAGCAGGCTGTTGAGTTGCATGTCGGTCTGTTCCTGCCAATTCAGTTGCAACAGGCCTTCGATCAGTTGCGGCTGTTGTTCGTCGAGCAGGAAGCGATCGGCCAGATCCAGATCGATCGCATCACGGCCGTTCATGTGCGCACCGGTCAGGCCCAGAAACAAGCCGAGCTTGCCCGGCAGCCGGGCGAGAAACCAACTGGCGCCGACGTCCGGATACAGACCAATGGTGATTTCCGGCATGGCCAAACGACTGCTCGGCGTGACGATCCGCGTACTCGCGCCTTGCAGCAAGCCCATGCCGCCGCCGAGCACGTAACCATGGCCCCAGCAGATCAGCGGTTTCGGATAGGTGTGCAGGCTGTAATCCAGACGATATTCTGCGCTGAAAAACTGCGCGGCCAGCGGGGGTACCTCGCCGGGGTGAGCACGACAGGCCTCGACCAGGCTGCGCACCTCGCCGCCGGCGCAGAAGGCCTTGGCGCCGTTGCCGCGCAGCAGCACGCAGACGATTTGCGGATCCTTGGCCCAGGCGTTCAGTTTGTCGCTGAGGGCGTTGATCATCGACAGCGATAGCGCGTTCAGCGATTGTTCAGCATCCAGGCTGGCGATACCGATGCGGGCGCCGTCGGTGCCGGTGAGTTCTTCGAAGTGCAGATTCATCGTGACCTCGATCGGGAATTTGAACGATCAGTATGATCGTTGTGTGGGAAAGTGCCGGATCTGCGTCAGATCAATTGACAAGCGTGGTCGGCTTTCCTAGGGTTCGCCCCATTGTTTTTGCCGGGTATGACCATGACTGCTGACGACCGTATCAAACTCGAACCGAGCTGGAAGGAGGCACTGCGTGCTGAATTCGACCAGCCTTACATGGCAGAGTTGCGCCAGTTTCTGCAGCAGGAGCGGGCGGCCGGCAAGGAAATCTATCCGCCGGGGCCGATGATTTTCAATGCCTTGAACTCGACGCCGCTGGATAAAGTGAAGGTGGTAATCCTCGGCCAGGACCCGTATCACGGCCCGGGGCAGGCCCACGGTTTGTGCTTCTCGGTGCAACCGGGCGTGCCGGCACCGCCGTCGCTGGTCAACATCTATAAAGAGTTGAAGCGCGACCTCAACATCGACATTCCCAATCACGGCTACCTGCAGAGCTGGGCCGATCAGGGCGTGCTGATGATCAACACGACCATGACCGTCGAGCGCGCCAACGCCAATGCGCACAAGGACAAGGGCTGGCAGTTCTTTACTGATCGGATCATTGAGCTGGTCAGCGAGCGCCAGCCGCATCTGGTGTTCATGCTTTGGGGCGCCCATGCGCAGAGCAAGCAAAAGCTGATCGACGCGACCAAGCATCTGGTGCTGACGTCGGTGCATCCGTCGCCGCTGTCGGCGTATCGCGGGTTTTTGGGTTGTGGGCATTTCAGCCGGACCAACAAGTTTCTCGAGCAGAATGGCGAGACGCCGATCGAGTGGCGTTTGCCGCCGATTTGATGTCAGTCTGAAGGGCCCCATCGCTGGCAAGCCAGCTCCCACAGGGTGTTGTGGTGTGCACAAAATCTGTGGCAGCCACAAGAACCTGTGGGAGCTGGCTTGCCAGCGATGGGGGCGACGCGGTCTTATTCGGGATTACGATTCCAGTACTTGAACAACGGCTCCGCCAGAAACAGCACAAACAACAATCGCATCACCTGCATCGCTGTCACCAGCGGCACAGACAGTTGCAGCGTCTCCGCCGTCAGGCTCATTTCGGCGATGCCGCCAGGCATCATGCCCAGCGTCAGTGAACGCAGATCCAGATGAGTGAGCGCGCTCAAGCCCAACGCCGCCAGTGAGGCGATCAACATGGTCAACGCCGTGCCAATCAACGTCCGCCCCATAAAGGATGGCGCGCGACGGAAAAACTGCCGATTGAAGTGGCAACCCAAACCGCTGCCAATCAACCACTGGCCAATCTGACTGCCGCCATTGGGCAAGCCAATGTGCAGATCCCAGCCAATGCTCACCGCCGCACTCACCAGCAACGGCCCGAACAACCACGGATTGGGTTGACGCAAACGCTGCCAGAGCCACGCAAGCAAACCACCTGCCGGAAACAAAATCGCCAGCCAGCGCCAATCGACGCTGCCGGCATGAGAAATCGGTGTGCCATCGCCAAGCAAATACTTGAACGCCGCCGGCACGCACAACACCACCACCAGCACGCGCAAACTCTGCCCCGCCGCAACATGACTGAGCATCGCGCCGTTGCGCGCGCCGAGGTTGACCATCTCCCCGGACCCCCCCGGCATGCTGGAAAAAAACGCCGTGGCGCGATCCTCGCCAGTACGGCGCATCAACCACACACCGACCACCGCCGACAGGCTGGTGACCAGCGCGCCGAAGAAGATCAATCCGAAATGACTGAGCACCTGTTCCATCACCACCGGGGTGAAGTGCAGGCCGATGCCAATGCCGACAATCCACTGGCCGCACTTGCGGCCGCCAGGGATTTCCGTGAGTTGCCACGGGGTCAGGCAGCGCACGAGGATGATCGCCAGCAACGAGCCGACCATCCACGGCAGTGGCCAGCCGATCTGACTGGCGAGATAACCGCCGAGCAGACCGACCAGCGGGGTTCCCCACCAGGATTTCAGTGAGGCGCGATCAAACATCGGCAATGGCGCGACGCGCGACCGAACGTTTGCGCCAGATGCGCAGCAGCGGCATCAGCAGCATGATCGCGGTCAGCACCCAGACACCGAAGGTGATCGGGCTCGACCAGAGGATTTCCAGCGCGCCGTTGGAAATCGACAGCGCACGACGCAGGTTCTGCTCCATCAGACCACCGAGGATGAAGCCCAGCAGCACTGGCGACAACGGGAAGTCGAGTTTGCGCAGGATGTAGCCGAAGATACCGATGCCGACCATCAGGAACAGGTCGAACGTGGTGGCGTGCACCGCGTAGACGCCGATCCCGGTGATGATCGCGATCACCGGCACCAGTGCCCAGTTCGGCACCGCGAGGATGCGGGTGAAGATGCGGATCATCGGAATGTTGAGGATCACCAGCATGATGTTGGCGATGAACAACGAGGCGATCAGGCCCCAGACGATGTCCGGTTGTTGCTGGAACAGCAGCGGGCCCGGGGTGATGTTGTACAGCGACAGCGCGCCGATCATCACCGCCGTGGTGCCCGAACCTGGCACGCCCAGCGTCAGCATTGGCACCAGCGCACCGCAGGCCGACGCGCCAATGGCGGTTTCCGGCGCGGCGAGGCCACGGGCATCACCCTGACCGAATTTGCCGCTGGCGCCGGCGATGCGTTTTTCGGTCATGTAGGCCACGGCACTGGCCAGCGTCGCGCCGGCACCCGGCAATACGCCCATGATGAAACCGAGCAGGCCGCAACGGATGTTCACCACGAACACCGAAGACGCTTCCTTGAAGTTGAACATCATCCGGCCGGTAGCTTTCACTGCTTCCTGGCCGCGATGGGTTTTCTCCAGCAGCAACAGAATTTCACTGACCGAGAACAGGCCCAACACCAGCACGACGAATTGAATGCCGTCAGTCAGGTGAATGTTGTCACCGGTAAAGCGGTAAACGCCGCTGTTGGCGTCGATGCCGACGCTCGACAGGAACAGGCCGATCAACGCCGCGATAAAGGTTTTCAACGGTCGATCACCGGCCATGCCGCCGAGACAGACAATCGCAAACACCATCAGCACGAAGTATTCCGCCGGCCCAAAGGCAATCGCCCATTTCGCCAGCAGCGGCGCGAACAACACCATGCCGCAGGTGGCGATAAACGCGCCGATAAACGAACTCCACGCCGACAGCGACAGCGCTACACCGGCCAGACCTTTGCGGGCCATCGGGTAGCCGTCGAGGGTGGTCATCACGGTCGACGCTTCGCCCGGAATGTTCAGCAGAATCGAGCTGATCCGCCCGCCGTATTCGCAGCCCAGATATACCGCCGCGAGCAGGATCAACGCCGACTCCGGCGGTAGGCCGAGGGCGAAGGCAATCGGAATCAGCAGTGCCACGCCGTTGATCGGACCGAGGCCCGGCAGCAGGCCGACGACAGTGCCGATCAGTGTGCCAGTCAGGGCCGTGACCAGGTTGTACGGGCTCAGCGCGACGCCGAAGCCTTGACCCAAATAACCGAGGGTATCCATATCAGTTCTCCAGCACGTCGAGCAGGCCAAGGGGCAGCGGAACGTCCATCACACGGTCGAACAGCAGGTACAGACCGATGGCCATCAGCGTCGTCACCACGATGCTCGGCATCCAGCGACCGCCATACAGGCGCGCCATCGGAATGCCGATGAGGATGCTGCTGAGGATGAAACCCAGCGGTTCGAAGAGGCCGGCGAACACCAGCAGCAGTGCGACGCAAATGGCGATCTTGGTCAGGGTTTCGCGATCCAGTGGCGGCTCGTCTTCACTGTGTTTGATCGGCGCCGGGCGGAACACCATGTACAGCAGCGCCGCGCCCATCAGGCCGAGCATCAGCAGAGGGAAGGCGCGCGGGCCCACCGGTTCGTAGGAAAAAGCCGCTTGGTACGGCCACGCCATCAGTGCCAGGCCGGCGCAAACCAGCAACAACACGGAGGCGAAAATGCGTTGAATAAGCATGGGAGCTCCTGTGCTGCGTCCCCGTCAGCGGGAACGCAGCCGCTAGACAGGGACGATCACTGGATCAGGCCGAACTCTTTGGCCAGCACTTTGTAGTCCGCGACCTGCTTCTTCACGTAGGTGTCCAGTTCCGGGCCAGTCATGGCGAACGGGAACAGTTCACGCTGATCGCGCAGCTTGGCGAACTCCGGCGAGGCCAGCAGTTTGTCGAACGAGTCTTTCCACCAGGCGTAATCTTCGTCGCTGACTTTTGGCCCCAGGTAGAAGCCGCGCACTACCGGCCAGACGATGTCGTAGCCTTGCTCGCGCGCGGTCGGGATGTCTTTCATTTCCGGCTCGTCGAGACGCTTGTCGGCGAACACTGCGAGCAGACGCATGTCACCGCTCTGGATGTGCGGCATGGAGTCGGAGATGTCGGTACTGCCGACCTGGATGTGTCCGCCGAGCAGGGCGGTGGCGATTTCGCCGCCACCTTCGAGGGCGACGTAACGCAGGTCACGCGGGTTGATCCCGGCAGCCTTGGCGATCAGGGCGGTTTGCATCCAGTCCTGGCTGCCGACGGTGCCGCCGGAACCGATCACCACCGAGCTTGGATCTTTCTTCAGAGCCTGAACGAGATCGTCGAGGGTCTTGTAGGGCGAATCGCTTTTCACCGCGATGGCGCCGTAGCTGGTGCCAACCGCTGCCAGCCAGCGCACGTTGGTTTCATCGAAACGCCCGAACTTGCCTTGGGCCAGGTTCAGCAACGAACCGCTCGACCACGCCACCAGCGTGCCGGCATCGGCAGGGCGCTGAGCGACCACGGCGTTGTACGCCACCGCGCCGACACCGCCGGGCATGTAGGTGACGCGCATCGGTTTGGTCAGCAGTTTTTCGTTGACCAGTGCGCTCTGCACCAGTTTGCAGGTCAGGTCGAAACCACCGCCGGGGGAGGCGGGGGCGATACATTCCGGACGTTTCGGTTCAGCCATCAGTTGGCCGGCAAACAGGATGCAACTGGCGGCCAGTGCAACTTTACGCAGTGACAGGTTCATTCGATTCTCCACGGGCATTGTTGTTATTCGACGTGTTTTTCTTCAGCCGGCCATTACCACAACGCAACGCTGTAGCTCACCAGCAAACGCACTTCGTCTGCATCGCGAGCCGAGTAGTTGGAGCGGTAAGTGGCATTACGCAAACGCACGGCGACATCCTTCAAGGCGCCGCTTTGTACTACATATTTGATCTCGGTGTTGCGTTCCCACTCTTTGCCTTCTTCACCGTTCTTGAGCTTGATGTTGTCACCGCTCAGGTAACGGCTCATGAAGCTCAGGCCTGGAATGCCGAGCTTTGCGAAGTCAAAGTCGTAGCGAGCCTGCCAGGAGCGTTCTTCTGCGCCGGCGAAATCGTTGATCTGCACGAAGTTGACCAGATACGGGTCGCTGCCATCGACATACGGGAAGGCGCTGTCGCCGGACATGTGCTGATAACCGGCGCTGAACTTGTGGCCGCTCAGCGCATAGCTGACCAGGCCGTTGAGCGAGCGGTTGTCGATCTCGCCGCCACGGGCTGCGCCTTGGTCATCGCTGACGGCGAAACGCAGGTCAGTGGCAAACGTGCCCGGGCCCATTGGCCGTGAGGCGACCAGGCCGAAGAAGTGCTGGTTATAGACTTCGTCGAGTTGAGCGAAGTGGTAACTGCCGGTGATCTTGTCGGTGAACTTGTAATCCACGCCGCCAAAATCGAAATGCTTGCCGGCAGCGGTGCCAGCAAAACGGCTGTTTTTGTTATTGAGGGCGATGTCCTCGAAATCGGTGCTGTCGCGATCCTTGGCTTTCTCCAGACGGCCACCGGTGAACGTCAGGTTCTTGATCTCTTTGGAGGTCAGTAAACCGCCTTCAAAGGTCTGCGGCAGAATGCGCCCATCGTTCGGTTTGAGGATCGGCAATTCAGGAATCAGGCTGCCGATTTTAAGTTCCGTGGCAGAGATTTTCACTTTGCCGGTCAGGCCGACTTTCGAGTATTCGTCAGCCGCGCGCCCATCATCGTGGGTCGGCAGCAGGCCAGTGCCGGTGCGGTCCGGACTCGAATCAAGTTTGACGCCAAGCATGCCTAACGCATCGACACCGAACCCGACGGTGCCATCGGTGTATCCCGATTGCAGATTGAGCATGAAGCCTTGAGCCCATTCGTCACGCTTGGACTGCTGGGCACTGGTGCCATCGCGAAAGTCGCGGTTGAAATACATGTTGCGGGTTTCGAAGGTGGCGCTGCTGTCTTCAATGAAGTCGGCAAAACTCAACGGCGAAAAACCGGCAAGAGCGGCGGCACTGACGAGGGCGGTGTGGCTGAAACGGGAAGGGCGAACAGGCGTGGACGCCTGAGGCTGCATGGACGGCATGCGGGTGTACTCCGTTTATTGTTCTTATTGGTCGAAAACGCTTCGAGGCGTTTTTCGTTGCGCTGTGTGGCATCAGCGACGGCAGTCGGAACTGTCCGTGGGCCGACTCTAACCAGCTAACCTTTCGCTAACCTTTCAGCAGACTTTCAAGGTTTTCGGGCTTCACAGCGGCGGTTGCGGCTGTAAACTCCGCGGCAAAGCGTGGCGTTGGCCATCACTCAATGAGGTAAAGATCCATGCGTGTTCTGCTCGTCGAAGACCATCTGCAATTGGCCGAAAGCGTTGCGCAGGCGCTCAAGAGCACCGGTCTGACCGTGGATGTGTTGCACGATGGCGTGGCCGCCGATCTGGCGCTGGGCAGTGAGGAATACGCCGTGGCGATCCTCGATGTCGGCCTGCCACGCATGGACGGTTTCGAGGTCCTCGCGCGGTTGCGGGCACGTGGAAAAAATCTGCCGGTGTTGATGCTGACGGCGCGTAGCGATGTGAAGGATCGCGTCCACGGCCTCAATCTGGGCGCCGACGATTACCTCGCCAAACCGTTCGAACTGACCGAACTGGAAGCGCGGGTCAAAGCCTTGCTGCGTCGCAGTGTGCTCGGTGGCGAACGCCAGCAGCGCTGTGGCGTGCTGGCCTACGACCTCGACACCCGACGTTTCACCCTTGGCGAAGAATTGCTGACGTTGACGTCCCGCGAGCAAGCGGTGCTGGAAGCACTGATTGCCCGGCCGGGGCGGGTGATGAGCAAGGAGCAACTGGCCTCCCAGGTGTTCGGTCTCGACGAAGAGGCCAGCCCCGATGCCATCGAAATCTACGTGCACCGCTTGCGCAAGAAACTTGACGGCCAACCGGTGGCGATCGTGACGTTCCGTGGTCTGGGGTATCTACTGGAAAGCCGCGATGCATAAGCCCAGCAGCCTGCGCTGGCGCTTGCTGTGGAACCTTGCATTGCTGCTGGTGGTGCTGATGCTCGCCAGCGGCTTGAGTGCCTACTGGAATGGTCGCGAAGCCGCCGACACCGCCTACGACCGCACGCTGCTGGCCTCGGCGCGAACCATCGCCGCAGGCCTGTCGCAACGTGACGGCACATTGAGCGCCGATGTGCCTTACGTGGCACTCGACACTTTCGCTTATGACAGCGCCGGGCGGATTTACTATCAGGTCAATGACATCCATCAGAAGCTGATTTCCGGCTATGAAAACCTGCCCGGGCCGCCACCGGGGACACCACGCACCGACAGTTACCCCGCGTTGGCGCGCTTCTACAACGCCACCTACAAAGGGCAAAACGTGCGTGTGGTCAGCCTGCTTAAAGCAGTGACCGAGCCGAACATGAACGGCATGGCGGAAATCCGCGTCGCCGAAACCGATGAGGCACGGGTGAGTATGGCGCGCAGTCTGGCGGCTGATACTTTGCTGCGCCTGGGTATGTTGGCGATCGGTGCGTTGTTGCTGGTGTGGTTCGCGGTCAGTGCTGCGTTGCGACCGCTGGAGCGGTTGCGCACGGCGGTGGAAGAGCGTCAGCCCGACGACTTGCGTCCGTTGCCATTGGTCGAAGTGCAGCATGAACTATGGCCGCTGGTGCGTGGACTTAACCATTTCACCGAGCGCCTGCGTGGGCAGTTTGAACGGCAGGCGCAGTTCATCGCCGATGCGGCCCATGAGTTGCGTACGCCTTTGGCAGCGCTGAAGGCGCGGCTTGAGTTGGGCCTGCGCTCCAACGATGCGGAAGTCTGGCGTTCGACGCTGGAGTCTTCGGCACAAAGCACTGATCGCCTGACTCATCTGGCCAATCAGTTGCTGTCGCTGGCACGCGTTGAAAACGGCGCCCGAGCGATTGCCGAGGGCGGCGCGCAGTTGCTCGATCTGAGTCAGTTGGCCCGGGAACTTGGCATGGCCATGGCACCGCTGGCGCACAAACGCGGGGTGGCGCTGGCGCTGGAGGCGGACGAACCGGTCTGGCTGCGCGGTGAGCCGACCCTGCTGAATGAGCTGCTGAGCAATCTGGTGGACAACGCCTTGGCGCACACCCCACCGGGCGGCAACGTGATTCTACGGGTGACCGCGCCGGCGGTACTTGAGGTTGAAGATGACGGGCCGGGTATTCCGCTGGAGGATCGCGATCGCGTGTTCGAGCGGTTCTACCGACGTAATCAGCAGGTGGCGGGCTCAGGGCTGGGGCTGGCAATCGTCGGTGAGATCTGTCGAGCGCATCTGGCCCAGATCAGCTTGCATGATGGCGAGCAGGCGGGGTTGAAGGTGCGGGTCAGTTTTATAGCCGGGTGATTGTGGTGGTTTTGCTGGCCCCTTCGCGAGCAGGCTCGCTCCCACTCTGGAATGCATTTTCCTGTGGGAGCGAGCCTGCTCGCGAAGGGCGCGCCTCGGTCTCGGATCAGTAAAACATCGTCCGCGACTCTTCCAGATCCGCGCACAGTTCCTTGTTCTCCTGGTCGATCCCAAGCTTCCTGAACGCCGGAACTGTCATTGGATCAATCCGCGCAAACGGATGATCAGTGTCCTTGTGGCAATACAGGCTCGCCACTTGCACCAGATCGACGTAATCGATGGCCGTCGAATCGCGCTTGAAGTCCTGATAGCGCCCCGGCAACTCCACCAGACGTTCCGGAAACTCCCAGACCCGCAGGAGCTTGTCGCCCAGCAACGGATGAATGTGATCGATCACATGGTTGAGGCTGACCGGATCCGACAGCAGCTCATAGTGATCTTCGGCGTAGGTCAGAATCGGCAACACGCCGATCTGATGCACCAGCCCGCCGAGCGCTGCCTGATCGGGTTTGAGTTGTGTGTAGCGGCGGCACAACGCGTAACTGACCCCGGCAATTTCCAGGCTCTTGCGCCAGACTTCGCGCATCTTCTGTTCGACCACTTCGGAGCGGGCGTGGAAGATCTGCTCCATCACCAGGCCGATCGCCAGGTTGCTGCTGTAGTTGATGCCCAGCCGGGTGATGGCGGTGTGCAGGTCGGTGACTTCCTGTGCGGCGCGCAGCAGCGGGCTGTTGACCACTTTGATCAGGCGCGCTGACAGCGCCGTGTCCCGGCCGATGACTTTGCTCAGGTCGCTGACGCTGATTTCCGGGTCTTCAGCGGCCTTGCGAATCTGCAGGGCCACTTCCGGCAACGTGGGCAGAACCAGGTCATCGTTATCGATGGCCTCAACCAAATCCTGTTGGACTTTTTCCGCCAGTTCGCTCATTTAAACTCTCTAGGGTGTTGCAACAAATGCTGCGATCAGCGCTGGATTTCGCGGTCGCGATCCAGTTCGTAAGGCAGGTCGAGCAGATGCAGCGCGGGACCTTCGAGGGTGCCCAGATGCAAATCACCGGCTTCGGCAGCTTCGGCCTGCAGCACCGCCAGGAGTTCAATGTTTTGCCCGGCCTTGGCGGCCAGCACCACTTCGCCGATGGAGCTGTTGTGGCTTGGTGCAAACAGTTGTGTGCCAGGTTCTGGCAGGTCAGCAGCGTCCAGGCTCAAGCGGTACAGACGACGCTTGAGTTTGCCCAGGTACTGCATGCGCGCGACGATTTCCTGGCCGGTGTAGCAGCCTTTCTTGAAACTCACGCCGCCAACGGCTTGCAGGTTGAGCATTTGCGGGATGAACAGCTCGCGGGTACTTGGCATGACCTGACCGATACCGGCACGAATCTGGCCCAGCAGCCATTGATTCAGCTCGGCTTCAGGCAGGGCTGCGGACAATTTGGCTTTGATCGCGTCAGTCTGATCGGCCGGTGTCCAGAGTTCGGCGCGATCCGGCGAGACGCGAATCGCGATCAGACTCTCATTACGCACAACGCTGTCGGTTTCCTCCGGCAGGTCCAGACCGAGGCTAGTCAAGGCGTTATCGCCATGCTCCAGGCCAAAACGTACCCAAGCGGCACTTTCGTCGGTCAGTTTCGATTTGGAGAACACCGCGTATTTTTTCAGGTCCGCCAGTTGCGGCTCCAGCAGCTCGCTGGCCATCGCCAGAACCACGCCGTCACCTTCGAGCAGAATGCGGAAGCTCGACTGCATCCGGCCTTTCTGCGTGCAGCGGGCGCCGAGGCTGGCGCGAGTGTCGCTGAGGTAATTGAGGTTGCAGGTCAACTGGCCTTGCAGGAATTTTCCGGCATCCGCGCCGCGAACCGCGAGAACGCCTTCATGAGACAGGGTGCAGAAAAAAGCAGAATCGGCCATGGGTCATCGCAGGGTAAATAGACTGGGGCACATCATAAGGGCGCGTTGTTGAAATGGGTAGTTGATAAAGGATCGGTGGTCCCCGACCAAAGCCGACTGTGCGACCTGTCTCGGGGCTGTATACTTGCCGCCAAATTTGAGGAGGGCTCCATGGTCGAACAAGTTGAACTGAATCGCCTCTTTTGGCACAGCCGTCGCGGCATGCTTGAGCTTGACGTGTTGCTGGTGCCGTTCGTGCAGGAGGTTTACGCGACGTTGAACCAGGTGGATCGCGACCTGTATGTCCGTCTGCTGACGTGCGAGGATCAGGACATGTTCGGTTGGTTCATGGAGCGCAGCGAGTCTGAAGATCCGGAACTGCAGCGCATGGTTCGCATGATCCTGGACCGTGTCCAGCCCAAGTAACACGTTCGAATGCCGCTGGCATGCCTCACGGCAGTTGCTGGCGGCGTATCTGCTGGCCCAGGCGTTCGCACTGGGTGCATTGTTTCTGCTATCGATTCCACTCTGGGCCAGTCTGCTCGGGGCTTTCGCCTGCCTGCTTCATGGCGTCTGGGTGTTGCCTCGGCAGATTCTGCTGAATCACCGTCGGGCTTTTCGCGGATTGCGCCGGGACGTCGATGGCTGGCAGTTGTGGAATCAGGCTGATGGTTGGCAGTCGGTGCAGTTGCGCCAGGACAGCCTCGCGCTGCCATTGATCGTGGTTCTGCGTTTTCGCCTGCGCGGCGAGTGGCGGGTCAGATCGATCTGTGTGCCCCGGGACTCGCAGGCGGCGGATCTGCACCGACGCCTGCGAGTACGGCTCAAGTTCAGCCGGCGTAGGTGGGCGGCACCAGAATAGTGTCGAGTGCCTCGGGCAGCAGATCAGGATAGTCGAGGGTGTAATGCAGGCCGCGACTCTCCTTGCGTTCCATGGCTGAGCAGATCATCAGTTCGGCGACTTGCGCCAGATTGCGCAACTCGATCAGATCGCGGCTGACCTTATAGTTGCTATAGAACTCGTCGATCTCGTCCAGCAGCAGGCGCACACGGTGTTGCGCCCGTTGCAGGCGCTTGTTGGTGCGCACGATACCGACGTAGTCCCACATGAACCGCCGCAGCTCATCCCAGTTGTGCGCGATGATCACATCCTCGTCCGAGTCGGTGACCTGGCTGGCGTCCCAGACGGGCAGGGCGTTTGGCGCGGTGATATCGTCCAGTTGCGCGAGAATGTCGGCTGCTGCCGAACGGGCGTAGACGAAACATTCCAGCAGCGAATTACTGGCCATTCGGTTGGCGCCGTGCAGGCCGGTGAAACTCGTTTCGCCGATCGCGTACAGGCCCGGCACGTCGGTGCGGCCATGTTGATCGACCATCACGCCACCGCAGGTGTAGTGCGCCGCCGGTACGACGGGAATTGGTTGTTTGGTGATGTCGATGCCAAATCCGAGGCAGCGCTCATAAACAGTGGGGAAGTGCGTCTTGATGAAGTCTTCGGGCTTGTGGCTGATATCGAGATAGACGCAGTCGACACCCAAGCGCTTCATTTCGTGGTCGATGGCCCGGGCGACGATGTCGCGCGGTGCCAGTTCGGCGCGTTTGTCGAAGCGATACATGAAGCGTTCGCCATTGGGCAGCTTCAAATGCGCGCCTTCGCCACGCAGGGCTTCGGTGATCAGAAAACTCTTGGCCTGCGGGTGATACAGGCAGGTCGGGTGGAACTGGTTGAATTCCAGGTTCGCCACCCGGCAACCCGAACGCCAGGCCATGGCGATGCCATCACCGCAAGCGCCGTCGGGGTTGCTGGTATAGAGGTAGACCTTGGCGGCACCGCCGGAGGCCAGAATCACGAAGCGTGCACCGTAGGTGTCGACTTCGCCGGTTTTTCGATTGAGTACGTAGGCGCCGAGGCAGCGCTCGCCGTCCATGCCCAAACGTCGTTCGGTGATCAGATCGACAGCAACCCGCTGCTCCAGGAGCTCGATGTTCGAACGCTCTTTGGCCTGGGCCAGCAAGGTTTTGAAAATGGCCGCGCCGGTAGCATCAGCGGCGTGGATGATGCGCCGATGGCTGTGGCCGCCCTCTCGGGTCAAATGGAACTCGAACCCGCCGTCTTCAGTACCTGACTGATCGTCGCGGGTGAAGGGGACGCCTTGATCGATCAGCCACTGGATGGCTTCGCGGCTGTGCTCCACAGTGAAGCGCACGGCGTCTTCATGGCACAGCCCGCCGCCGGCGTTCAGGGTGTCGTCTACATGGGATTCGACAGTATCAGTGTCATCGAGCACGGCGGCGACGCCACCCTGGGCCCAGAAAGTTGAACCGTTGGCGAGATCGCCTTTGCTCAATACGGCAATGCGCAAATGACCTGGCAGGGTCAGCGCGAGACTCAAACCGGCAGCACCGCTGCCTATGACCAGAACATCGTGTTGGAATTGTTGGCTCATTACAGGATTCCGCTCAAAGCGACCCGGGTCGGGGGTGGTGCAAGACCGCTGGATCGGCGAGTCAAGACAGCCACACAGCCCACTAGTATATAGAGGGGGGGGACGGCACAATAGCCGGGCCGATATGGCATTGTGAAACTACTGTGACGGGAAAAAGGTGTGCTTCGTCGGAAGTTTTTTTTCCCTGTTTGGGGGAAAGGCGACTGTATCGGCGCTGAAACAGACGTTTTCTGCACAGAGTCGCCCAATGTCGGGTGGCGACGGCTATAAATAATTGGAACTTTTGCCAAAGGCCCAAGATCAATAGTCGGTGCCAGAGATAAGGGACAGTGTCGGCTTCAGTGCGGAATCCGCGGTTGGATTCCTGCCGGCGAAACCGATGACAAGATTATTCGCGCAGCCGGTTTATCCCGAGCTGCGTTTTTCGTGCGTGCCAAATCAGAGCCCGCAGGAAACTTGCCTGGAGGGGGAGAACTTTTGCGAAAAGCCCGAGTCTATGTTTGCAAGTCTGGTCGTTTAGTTATGCAAGTCTCCTTCGGGCTTATCGAGGAGTGTTCATGCTAACCCAGGAAGAGGATCAGCAGCTGGTCGAGCGCGTTCAACGCGGCGACAAGCGAGCTTTCGATCTGTTGGTGCTGAAATATCAGCACAAGATTCTCGGGTTGATCGTGCGTTTCGTGCACGACACCCATGAAGCCCAGGACGTGGCTCAGGAAGCCTTTATCAAGGCATATCGAGCACTTGGAAACTTTCGCGGCGACAGTGCGTTTTATACGTGGCTGTACCGTATTGCCATTAACACGGCGAAGAATTACCTGGTTTCACGCGGCCGTCGGCCGCCGGACAGCGATGTAAGTTCCGAGGATGCAGAGTTCTACGATGGCGATCACGGCCTCAAGGATCTCGAATCACCAGAACGTGCACTGCTGCGGGATGAGATCGAAGGCACCGTCCATCGAACCATCCAGCAACTGCCAGAGGATTTGCGTACAGCTTTAACTTTACGTGAATTCGATGGTCTGAGTTACGAGGACATTGCGAGCGTCATGCAATGTCCGGTGGGTACCGTGCGCTCCCGGATTTTCCGCGCCCGGGAGGCCATCGATAAAGCCCTGCAGCCGTTGTTGCAGGAAAACTGAGACAGCGGCGACAGCCAAGAGAGGAACGCCATGAGTCGTGAAGCCCTGCAGGAATCGCTGTCCGCAGTGATGGATAACGAAGCGGACGAACTGGAATTGCGTCGGGTGCTCAATGCACTGGACGACGTAGAAACCCGTGAGACCTGGGCTCGTTACCAGATCGCTCGGGCAGCCATGCACAAGGATCTGCTGCTGCCACGTCTGGACATCGCTGCGGCAGTGTCTGCTGCACTGGAAGACGAAACGGCTCCGGCCAAAGTATCGCGCAGCCCATGGCGTAACCTTGGCCGTCTGGCTGTTGCAGCCTCGGTGACTGTTGCCGTTCTGGCCGGTGTTCGCCTGTACAACCAGGACGAAATCGCTGGTGTCGAACTGGCTCAGCAATCCAATCAGCCAACTCTGGCGACCCCACAGGTCAAAGGCCCGGCTGTTCTGGCAGGCTATAGTGAGAGTTCGGAAGCCACTGGCCCGATGGCCAACGGCGTACTGCAAGGTCAGCCAGGCTGGCACGATCAGCGTCTGCCAGGCTACCTGCGTCAGCACGCTCAGCAGGCTGCACTGAAAGGTACTGAAAGCGCGTTGCCATACGCACGTGCTGCAAGCCTGGAAAACCGTTAAGGAGGATCATGCGCGCCATACCTCTACTTTCGCTTCTGCTCAGTGGCTGGTTCATTGTTCCAGCCCACGCTGATGAGGCCCAGGACTGGTTGACCCGTCTGGGCCAGGCCGAGCAGCAGCAAAGCTTTCACGGCACATTCGTTTACGAGCGTAACGGTAGCTTTTCTACCCATAACATCTGGCATCGCGTCCAGAATGGCCAGGTCCGCGAGCGTTTACTTCAGCTCGATGGTTCGGCGCAGGAAGTCGTGCGCATTGATGGACACACTCAATGCGTCAGCGGCACCCTGATTGCCGGTCTGGGGGATTCTCCCAACTCGGCCGCTCGTCCTCTCGATCCGCAAAAGCTGAAAAACTGGTATGACCTCGCCGTCATTGGCAAGTCGCGTGTGGCTGGGCGGGACGCAGTGATTGTTTCGCTGACGCCTCGCGATCAGCATCGTTACGGTTTTGAGTTGCATCTGGACAAGAAAACGGGCTTGCCGCTGAAGTCGTTACTGCTAAACGACAAGGGACAGTTGCTCGAGCGCTTCCAGTTCACCAGTCTTGATACTGATGAAGTCCCGTCTGACAAAGATTTGCAGGCTGACGCTGACTGCAAGGCAGTTACTTTGGACAGCGACAAGGCTTCGGCGGTCAAGGCCGCTCAGGTATGGCACTCTGAATGGTTGCCGCCGGGGTTCGAACTGACCAGCAGTACTTCGCACAAAGATCCGGAAACCAAGACTCAGGTCAACAGCTTGCTGTATGACGACGGTCTGGCGCGTTTTTCGGTTTTCCTTGAGCCATTGAACGGCGAAACCGTCACTGACACGCGGACACAGCTGGGCCCGACCGTTGCCGTTTCCCGCCGCCTGACCACGCCTGAGGGCGAAATGATGGTCACCGTGGTCGGCGAGATCCCGATTGGTACTGCCGAACGAATTGCTCTGTCGATGCGTAATACCGATGGCACTGCAACCAGCAAGCAGTGAGCTGATTTCAGTCGTTACCACTTCTTTGTCGAGACGTAGATGAAATGTTTGCTGAGCATTTTCATTTGCAAATACCCTGAAAATTTTTTATAGGTCAGAGCCTCACGGCTCTGGCCTTGTTTGTTGTTGCCGGAACAAAAATGCCGGTCGGTGGTTTCCGGTGTTCCTTGCTCCATATCGCTTAACCCTGCTCGTCGTAACGGGAGCTGTATGTCGATACCAAGTTTGAAATCTTATCTCTCCATTTTCGCCACCGTGCTGTTGCTCGGTCAGGCTGTACCTGCTGCGCAAGCAGCCGATCTGCCTGACTTCACCCAATTGGTCGAACAAGCGTCGCCAGCCGTGGTGAACATCAGTACCACGCAGAAACTGCCGGATCGCAAAGTGAACCAGCAGATGCCTGATCTGGAAGGCCTGCCGCCGATGCTGCGCGAGTTCTTCGAACGTGGCATGCCGCCTCAACAGCGTTCGCCGGGCGGTGGTGGTCGTCAGCGTGAAGCGCAGTCGCTGGGTTCGGGCTTCATTATCTCTCCGGATGGCTACATCCTGACCAACAACCACGTGATTGCCGATGCCGACGAAATTCTCGTCCGCCTCGCCGACCGCAGCGAAATGAAAGCCAAGCTGATCGGCACCGACCCACGTTCCGACGTGGCGCTGCTGAAAATCGAAGGTAAGGATCTGCCGGTATTGAAGCTTGGCAAATCCCAGGACCTGAAAGCCGGCCAGTGGGTCGTCGCTATCGGTTCGCCGTTCGGCTTCGACCACACCGTGACCCAAGGCATCGTCAGTGCCGTCGGTCGTAGTCTGCCGAACGAAAACTATGTGCCGTTCATTCAGACTGACGTGCCGATCAACCCGGGCAACTCCGGTGGTCCGCTGTTCAACCTGAGCGGTGAAGTGGTCGGCATCAACTCGCAGATCTACACCCGTTCGGGCGGCTTCATGGGCGTATCGTTCGCGATTCCTATCGACGTGGCAATGGATGTGTCCAACCAACTGAAGAGCGGTGGCAAGGTCAGCCGTGGCTGGCTGGGCGTGGTCATCCAGGAAGTGAACAAGGATCTCGCCGAGTCGTTCGGTCTGGATAAACCGGCCGGCGCGCTGGTCGCCCAGATTCAGGATGACGGCCCGGCAGCCAAGGGCGGTCTGCAAGTCGGTGACGTGATCCTGAGCATGAACGGCCAGCCGATCGTCATGTCTGCTGACCTGCCACATCTGGTCGGCGCGCTGAAGGCTGGCGCCAAAGCCAATCTGGAAGTGATTCGTGAAGGCAAGCGCAAGAACGTCGAACTGACGGTTGGCGCGATCCCGGACGAAGACAAAGAACTGGATGCACTGCCAAAGTCTGGCGCTGAAACCACCAGCAACCGTCTCGGTGTTGCCGTGGGCGAACTGACTGCCGAGCAGAAGAAAACCTACGACCTTAAAGGTGGTGTGGTGATCAAGGAAGTGCAGGACGGTCCTGCAGCGTTGATCGGTCTGCAACCAGGCGACGTGATTACTCACCTGAACAACCAGGCCATCGGCTCCAGCAAGGAGTTCGGTGAGATCGCCAAAGCGCTGCCGAAGAACCGCTCGGTGTCGATGCGCGTGCTGCGTCAAGGCCGTGCCAGCTTCATCACCTTCAAGCTGGCTGAATAACCCAGCGGTAAGGTAAAAAAGAAACCGCCTCGAAAGAGGCGGTTTTTTTATGCCTGAAGCTTTTGTCTTGGTGGGTAACGATCAGCCCATCATGTCCTTGATCATCCGCTCCTGCTCCATCAGCTCACGCTGACGGGCGTCAATCCGCGAGGACAGCGGGAAGTTGCTGCCAGCCTTGCGCTTGGCGAAGTCCAGTTGCTGGATGGCTTGGCGGTAGTCGCCGACCAGTGCGAAGTATTCTGCGCGCGCCTGGTGCAGGCCGATGATATTGCCCGACAAGCCACGAGTCTCTGCGACCTGATACCAGACGTCCGGATCATCCGGACGTGACTTGAGTAATGCTTCCAGTGCTTTCTCGGCATCCGGCGCGCGATTCTGTTTCAGCAGCAGATCCACCCGAACCTGATTCAGGGGATAGTTGCCCGGATATTGCGTGAGCATGCGGTCAACCCGCGATTGCGCATCCGGCAAACGATTATTGGTAATGTCCAGATCGACCTGAGCAAGGTTGTAGATGATTTCGTTAGGCGATGTTGCCAGCAATTGCTTGAGGTTCTCACGCGCCTCATTCAATTGGCCGCCCTTGATCTGTGCAATCGCCAGACCGTAGCGCGCCACATCGTTTTTCGGATTCTCATCCAGCTGCGCACGGAAACGCTTGGCGCCCAGGCCCGGGGTTTCTTCGTAGATCAACTGCACGCGCGCGCGGATCAACTGATAGCGCTTGGAGTCTTCAATGCCGCCCGGTTTGGCCTGTTCGGCGCGGTTGCGGGTGTCGGCGATACGCGATTCGGTCACCGGGTGAGTCAGCAGGAATTCCGGTGGCTTGGCGTCGAAACGATATTGACGCATCAAGCGTTCGAACATGGTCGGCATCGAGCGCGGGTCATACCCGGCCTTTTCCAGATTGAGAATGCCGATACGGTCGGCTTCCTGTTCGTTCTGACGGGAGAAGGTCCGCTGCGATTGAATCGCCGCCGCCTGAGTGCCGGCGATGGTCGCGATACCGGCGTCACCGCCGCCGGCTGCCGCAATGACGATCCCGGCCAGCAGCGCGGCCATCATCGGCACCTGCATCCGTTGCGAAGCCTCTACACCACGAGCAAAGTGGCGTTGCGACAAGTGCGCCAATTCGTGCGCGAGTACCGAGGCGTATTCCCCCTCGGTCTGTGCGTTGAGGAACAAGCCGCCGTTGACCCCGACCACACCACCCGGCGCGGCAAAAGCGTTGAGCTGCGGGCTGTTGATCAGAATGAATTCAAGGCGCCGGTCAGTGACCTGGCTGGTCTCCACCAACTTGTACACGCTGGATTCGACGTAGTCTTTGAGCTGCGGATCGTTGAGCTGTGAAACCTGGCTGCGCAACATCGCCAGCCAGGCGCGGCCGAGCTGGTATTCCTGTTGCGGCGAGACAATGGCAGAACTGGCGTCGCCGAGTGACGGCAGATCGTCGGCAAAGCCTGGTGAGGCGAGCAGGCAAGCGAGCGTCAGCAGGGTAGGGCGCAGAAAAGTCATGCACAAAGCCTTAGAAGACAAAGACCTTACTGTAGCCGGACACCGGAGCTGCGACCAGATATTCTAGGCAGCTCGACGACCCGAACCGGAGTGACGCAATGACTGACGCTGTAGCCCATGACGTGGAACTGGACGCCAGTGGCCTGAATTGTCCGTTGCCGTTGCTCAAGGCAAAAATGGAACTCAACAAGCTCCAGAGTGGCGCTGTTCTCAAAGTCATCGCGACTGATGCGGGGTCACAGCGCGACTTTCGCACCTTTGCCAAGTTGGCCGGTCATACGCTGCTGCGCGAAGAAGACGAAGCAGGCGTCTATCGTTACTGGTTGAAAAAGGCCTGAAACCGACAGCGTTAAATCTAAGGATTATTGATGTTCAAAGTGTTACGCGACTGGATTCAGCGCTACTTCTCCGATGAAGAAGCCGTGGTGCTGGCGGTGCTGCTGTTTCTCGCCTTCACGGCCGTGCTCACGCTTGGCGGCATGCTCGCGCCAGTGTTGGCGGGGATGGTGCTGGCGTATCTGATGCAGGGCCTGGTGGTCACGCTGGAACGTCTGCGTGTGCCGGGTGGTGTGGCGGTAGGGTTGGTGTTTGCGCTGTTCATGGGCGTGCTGATGCTGTTTATCGTCGTGGTGCTGCCGTTGCTCTGGCATCAGTTGATCACGCTGTTCAACGAGCTGCCCGGGATGCTCGCCAAATGGCAATCGCTGCTGTTGCTGTTGCCCGAGCGCTATCCGCATCTGGTGTCCGACGAGCAGGTTTTGCAGGCGATCGAGGCCGCGCGCGGCGAGATCGGCAAGTTCGGCCAGTGGGCGCTGACATTCTCGCTGTCGAGTCTGCCGCTGCTGGTGAACATCATGATCTACCTGGTGCTGGTGCCGATTCTGGTGTTCTTCTTCCTGAAGGACCGGGCGATGATCGGCGAGTGGGTGCGTGGTTATCTGCCACGTGAGCGCGCGCTGATCACTCGGGTTGCGCAGGAAATGAACCGGCAGATCGCCAACTACATTCGTGGCAAGGTCATTGAAATCGTGATTTGTGGCGGTGTGACCTACATCGCCTTTGTCGCCCTTGGGCTCAACTATGCCGCACTGCTGGCGTTGCTGGTCGGTGTGTCGGTGGTGGTGCCGTATGTCGGCGCTGTGGTCGTGACCGTGCCGGTGCTGTTGATCGCATTGTTCCAGTGGGGCTGGAGTGATCAGTTCATCTATCTGATGGCGGTGTACGGCATCATTCAGACACTGGATGGCAACGTGCTGGTGCCATTGCTGTTCTCGGAGGCGGTCAACCTGCACCCGGTGGCAATTATCTGCGCGGTGCTGTTGTTTGGCGGGTTGTGGGGATTCTGGGGCGTGTTCTTTGCGATCCCGCTGGCGACGCTGTTCAAGGCGGTGCTGGATGCGTGGCCGCGCCAAGAGCCGGCGGTGGCGCCACTGCTGTAGCGGTTGATCCAGATTGTTCGGTGGGCTCAGGGCCCCTTCGCGAGCAAGCTCGCTCCCACATTGGACTTGTGAGCGCCACAGATCCAATCTGGGAGCGAGCTTGCTCGCGAAGGCGTCAGTGAGGGCAACGCAAAACCATCAGGCTTTATTCAGATCCTGAGCAGCAGCCAATACGGCATCCACATGCCCCGGCACTTTCACACCGCGCCATTCCTGACGCAGCACACCGTCCTTATCAATCAGGAACGTGCTGCGATCAACGCCCAGGTATTCCTTGCCGTACAGCTTTTTCAACTTGATCACGTCGAACAATTGGCAGACAGCCTCGTCCTTGTCACTGATCAGCTCAAACGGAAACTCCTGCTTGCACTTGAAGTTCTCGTGGGACTTCAGGCTGTCGCGGGAGATACCGAATATCTCGGTATTGGCTGCCTGGAACGCGGCGTACTGATCACGAAAGCCCTGACCTTCAGTGGTGCAGCCCGGCGTGCTGTCCTTCGGGTAAAAGTAGATCACCACTTGCTTGCCCTTCAGGGCAGACAGGCTGACGGTCTGCCCGCTAGTGGCAGGCGCTTCGAAATCGGCAACCGGTTGGTCGATGACAACGGCCATGAAAGCTTCCTTACATTGGGTTTTGTGGGCGCCAAGGCTCGATCAGTGCATCCAGGTTCATCGCATCGGAGAAATCGAGGAACTGGTCGCGCAGCCAACTGATCTGGGTGCCGGCCGGCAGGGTCACGGTGAACGTGGCGTTGAGCATGGTGCCGCCGGTCTGCGGCGCCTGATAGGTGTCGCAGGTCAGGTTTTCCAGTTCGACGTTGTGATCCATGAAGAACTGGCACAGCTCATTGATGATGTCCGGGCGATACGCCGAACTCACATACGCCACGTACGGCAGCGCCTGCGGACGATTTTCCAGCGGCGCGCTGCGCACCACGTTGACGGTGAAAGCATGTTTCTTGGACAGGCCCGACAGACTGCCTTCCAGGCGAGCAAGGGCGTCCCAGCTGCCGGAGACCTCAAGGATCAGCGCACTGCACTCGCCATGGCGAGTCAGGCGCGAAGTAACCACGGCGCAGCGATTTTCATGGCTGGCGCGGCACAGGACGTTAGTCAGCTCCATGGGGTTGGCGCCGAGGGCACTGATGACAAGGAATTGTTCGCGAACTGTGGGGGTGGACATGCAGCATTCCTAAAGCGATGAGCGGTCGGTAGGTTTACGGGCGTTGGCTGCCGTGGAGTGCCTGTTCTGGCGGTCCGTACAAAGAGGCCCGGCAAGCTCGCGGCTCGCTCCACTATAGCGGGAGCGCGCCGATGCGACGCAGGAACGGGGTCTGGGAGGCCGAAAAGGGAGGCTGGAAC
This sequence comes from Pseudomonas sp. Irchel 3H7, assembly GCF_900187605.1. Classification (GTDB taxonomy): domain Bacteria; phylum Pseudomonadota; class Gammaproteobacteria; order Pseudomonadales; family Pseudomonadaceae; genus Aquipseudomonas. The sequence goes on along the minus strand of NZ_FYEA01000011.1, from coordinate 120,067 downwards.
CCGGCGTACAAGCTGATCAGTACCGATCAAAGTCTGAAGGGTAGCGAAAAGCGGCGCCAAGGGGAATGGCGGCAGCGCAGTACTTCGCTTGTGCAAGCATCTTGGCGCCAGTACCATTACCGCTCTCTTTTTCCGGCAGGAGCGGTTTCATGATTGCGGGCAGTATGGTGGCACTGGTCACTCCCATGGATGCACAAGGGCGTCTTGACTGGGACAGCCTCAGCAAACTCGTGGACTTCCATCTCAAGAACGGCACCCATGCCATTGTCGCGGTCGGTACTACCGGCGAGTCGGCAACCCTTGATGTAGAAGAACACATCGCCGTCATCAAAGCCGTGGTCAAACAGGTTGCCGGGCGCATCCCGGTCATCGCCGGCACCGGCGCCAACTCGACCCGCGAAGCCGTCGAGCTGACCCGCAACGCCAAAGAAGCCGGCGCCGATGCCTGCCTGCTGGTCGTTCCGTACTACAACAAGCCGACTCAGGAAGGCCTGTACCAGCACTTCAAACACATCGCCGAGTCTGTCGACATTCCACAGATTCTCTATAACGTTCCTGGCCGCACCTCTTGCGACATGCAGGCCGAGACCGTGATCCGCCTGTCCACCGTGCCGAACATCATCGGTATCAAGGAGGCCACCGGCGACCTGAAACGTGCCAAAGCGATCATTGATGGCGTGAGCAAGGACTTCATCGTGCTGTCCGGCGATGATCCGACCGCCGTTGAACTGATCCTGCTGGGCGGCAAAGGCAACATCTCGGTGACCGCCAACGTCGCTCCGCGCGAAATGGCTGATCTGTGCGAGGCCGCGCTGAAAGGCGACGCTGACACCGCACGGGCGATCAACGAAAAACTGATGCCGCTGCACAAAGACCTGTTCATCGAAGCCAACCCGATTCCGGTGAAGTGGGCTTTGGTTGAAATGGGCCTGATGCACGAAGGCATCCGCCTGCCACTGACCTGGCTGAGCACACCTTGTCATGAAACGCTGCGCTCGGCCCTGCGCCAGTGCAGCGTCCTGGTTTAATTGAGGAAGTACAACGCATGAAGCGAATGGCCGGACTTTCCGCACTTGCCTTGATTATCTCCAGCACCAGTGGCTGCGGATGGGTCTGGGGCCCGGAAGGTTATTTCCGTGACCGTGGTAGCGATTACCTGGAAGCGCAACAGACTGCACCGATGCAACTGCCACCGGATGTCAGCACTTCCAAGCGTCTGGATCCGCTGTTGCCGATCCCGCGCAACGTTGCTGATGACACCGCCAAGGGCGAATACATTGTGCCGCGTCCTCAGCCGCTGTCGGCCGTTGCCGATGCCAGCGATTACTCGCTGCAGAAGAGCGGTGATTCGCGTTGGGTCGTAGCCCAGCACCCACCGGCCGAAGTCTGGCCAGTGGCGGTGCAGTTCTTCCAGGACAACGGTTTCCGTCTGGATGAACAGCGCCCGCAAACCGGCGAATTCACCACCACCTGGCAGCATTCCGACGAACTGTCCGCGTCCATGGCCAAGCGCCTGAGCGCAGCCGGTATCGCCAGCGACAGCGAAACCCGCGTACGTGTGCGTATCGAGCCGGGCGTGCAGCGCAACACCAGTGAAATCTACGTGGTCAGCGCCGAGCGTCCTGCCGGTAGCACTGCCGATGTGGCCTTCACCAACCGTTCGGTCAACACGGGTCTGGACGCGGCGCTGGTCGATGACATGCTCGCAAGCATGAGCCGGATCTCCGAGAAGGGCGGTTCGGTGTCGATGCTGGCCTCGCGTGATTTCGATACGCCGAGCCGTGTCAGCCTCAGCGAAGACGGCAGCGGTAACCCGGTGTTGAACGTCGGTAACGATCTGGACCGTGCCTGGTCGAGCGTTGGCCGTGCACTGGAACAAGGCGAATGGCGCGTTGAAGACATCAACCGCAGCCTCGGCCTGTACTACATCAACCTGGCCGAAAAAGCCGAGAAGAAAGACGACAAGCCTGGTTTCTTCAGCAGCCTGTTCGGCAGCGCGCCGAGCAAGGAAGAAGTTGAAGCCCGTGCCGAGCGTTATCAGGTTCGCCTGAGCAAGGTTGGCGAGAACATTCAGGTCACCGTCGAGAAAAATATCAACACCGTCGCGCCGGCTGAAGTGGCACGCAAAGTGTTGAGCGTGATTCAGGACAACCTGGGCTGATCAACCATGCGTTTTGCCGTTCTCGGCAGCGGTAGCCAAGGGAACGGCACGCTGATCGCCAGTGCTGATACGTACGTGCTGGTGGATTGTGGTTTTTCCCTGCGGGAAACCGAAAAACGCCTGTTGCGCCTGGGTGTAAACCCGGCGCAACTGAGCGCGATACTCGTAACCCACGAACATGCCGACCACGTGCATGGCGTGGGTTTGCTGTCTCGGCGCTACAATCTACCGGTCTACCTCAGTCGCGGCACACTGCGCGGGATGCGCAAACCGATTGAACCCGCGGGCTTTCTGGCCGGCGGCGAGCAACTGCAGATCGGCGCACTGAACATCGGGGTCATTGCCGTGGCCCATGATGCGCAGGAACCGACCCAGTATGTCTTCAGTGATCACGAGCAGCGGCGTTTCGGCCTGCTGACGGACCTGGGGTCCTACTGCGAGCGGGTGCTGGACGGTTATCGGGACCTCGATGCGTTGATGATCGAGTCCAACCATTGTCGTGACATGCTGGCCCGTGGTCATTACCCGTACTTTCTCAAGCAACGGGTGGGCGGCGAGCTGGGACATTTGAACAACCATCAGGCGGCATTCCTGGTGTCCGAGTTGGGCTGGCAGGGCTTGCAACATCTGGTCCTGGCCCACCTGAGCAGCAAGAACAACCTGCCGCAGCTGGCCCGGCAATGTTTTGTCGACACCCTCGGGTGCGACCCGGACTGGCTGCAACTGGCCGATCAAGATTCAGGGCTCGACTGGCGCCACATCGCCTAGCCCACCTACTTAGCAAGCGGAGCCCATCATGGAAAAACGTGAAGAACTCTACCGCGGCAAAGCCAAATCGGTTTACAAGACCGACGACGCTGACCGCTTGATCCTGCTGTTTCGCAACGACACCTCGGCGTTCGACGGCAAGCGCATCGAGCAGCTCGACCGCAAAGGCATGGTCAACAACAAGTTCAACGCCTTCATCATGCAGAAACTCGAAGCGGCCGGCGTACCGACCCAATTCGACAAACTGCTGGCCGACAACGAAGTCCTGGTGAAGAAGCTCGACATGATCCCGGTCGAGTGCGTCGTGCGCAACTACGCCGCCGGCAGCCTGGTCAAGCGTCTGGGTGTCGAAGAAGGCCTGAAGCTCAACCCTTACACCTTCGAACTGTTCCTGAAGGACGACGCCAAGGGCGACCCGTTCATCAACGAATCCCACGTTGTGGCATTCGGTTGGGGCACCGCCGAGCAACTGGTTCGCATGAAAGAACTGTCGCTCAAGGTCAACGAAGTCCTGACCAAGCTGTTCGACGACGCCGGCCTGCTGCTGGTCGACTTCAAGCTTGAATTCGGCGTGTTCAGCGACGGCTCCATCGTCCTCGGCGACGAGTTCAGCCCGGACGGCTGCCGTCTGTGGGACAAGGACACCAAGAAGAAGATGGACAAAGACCGCTTCCGCCAGGGCCTCGGTGATGTCATCGAAGCCTACGAAGAAGTCGCCAATCGTCTGGGCGTACCGCTTTAATCGACGCAAGCATCTGATAGCACGAAGAAATTTTCGAAAGAGGGTTTGCTTTCGGTAAAAGTGTTGTTATGATGCGCGCCGTTGGAGAGATGCCAGAGTGGCCGAATGGGACGGATTCGAAATCCGTTGTACCTTCACCGGTACCTAGGGTTCGAATCCCTATCTCTCCGCCATACAAATAAAAGCCTCGTAAATCGTTGATTTGCGGGGCTTTTTTGTATCCGTTGATTTTTGCATTTGACCACTTGCTTTGACCACTCAGGTGTACCAAATGCACCATCGTCGGATAAGCGCTGCCTTTCCAGCCGTTATTGCACAGCGCTCTGCATATCGGACGCGCATGAAAAAGCGCCACTCGATGGGGGTTCAATTACAACCTGTCAGCTCACAGGGAAGTCGCATCTCAAGCCTTGGTTATCGACCTCCGACTAACGTATACGACATCATCGCGCGCATGTTGTAGAGCATTTCTGCTGCCTGTCGGAGAGTAGCGATGACCTCCTTGTTTTGTGTGTCGTCGTGGGAGTATGCCTCGACAGCTTCACCAGCATCGTTAAGTATCAGCATGGCCTTCACCGCGGGGCCGTCATCGTGCATTCGCTGGGTCATGCTTTCGATATCATCACGCCTAATAGTTGATTTCTGGCTGTCACGCTCTGCGTCCTTTGTAACCGGGTAGCGAAAGAACGTACTAGACTTATCTGTGGCTTCAATTGCTTCTATCCACTCGTCTAGCTCCGTAGTCATCACCCAGTACTCAGGTTTCGTTTCCGGAACTTGCGATAAGGACTCGGCTAAATCAGCAAGAAGAGCGCAAAACTCTGTGTACAGGGGGGCGAGGCTATGGACTCTGTGCAAGGGCTCTCGCTTTTGCCCAACCATGACACTTGGCTCTCCATCTGATGGAGTATCGCCATAGGGAACTGCAAACTTCCGATGTAGCAGGATAATTCCTGACTTCAAATACAGCTCGATAGCGTGTCTGTACAGGAAGCTGATAGGAAGATGGGAGTTTAGTCCTATACCACCGGGGGTATCAGCGAGTGCATCGGCTGAATACCGAAAAGAGTCTGCAACCGCACCAAAGCCTGAATCAAAGTGCTGGTCAAACGGCAAAAACATATGGAGCATCGACGTTCCCTCGCAGGGTTAAATGACAGTGCGAAGCACCGTCAAAGGTGCATCATGTCAAAAGACGCAGCGTCCTGTAAAATGCTGGTTAACTGATGCTGGCAACCAGCGGTAACTGGAGCCGGTAATATTTATTGGGTTTCTTGGATGGCAATTTTCTTAATTCATAGGAGCAGTACGTGAGCGAGGACTATCCAAAATATTTCTACAAATATCGCAGTATCGAAAACTTTGACGATTTATCAAAAGATTGGGCGATTGACGCGGTACTAAACAATCAAGCGATTTTTTCCAGTAGAACAAACTTTAACGACCTTTTTGATTCAAAGATAGAGCTGGTTCGACCAACACCTAGAGAATTTAAAGAACTTAAATCTCTTGTTGGAAAGAATGATAAAAAATTAATTTCCGAGTGCATACACAAAGGCGAATTCACTGCCCGTGGCCTTGAAATAATCAAAGGCTTTGAAAGCAGTTTTAATGAAACGATAGATAGTTATGCGTTCATGTCGGTCTCAAGTAATCCTGTCAGTAATTTGATGTGGTCGCATTATGCTGGCGCTCATAAAGGATTCTGCATTGAATTTAGATCGGAGTTCATGAAGGCTGAAAAAGTAAGCTATAAAAAAACCATCCCAAAGCTAAATACAATAGACTTGCATCGCCTGCATTTTAAAATTTACGACGGTGACGACCTAGGTCATCAAATCTGGAGTGCTTTGAGAACTAAGCTTGACGAGTGGGAGTATGAGTCTGAATACAGGTTTCAAGCTAACAACGAAATGGGGCGCATACCTAAGGGCAAGAACTTTATAAAAATACCATACAATCATAACTTTATAGAGTCGATTATTTTTGGTTGTCGAATGCGAGAGGATGTAAAAAAATTCATCATGAGGCATATGCCCGGTACTGTAAAATTTAAGCAGGCTGTTGCAAGAATAAGTACCGTGGAAATAATAAACATCTGATTTATCTGGTGCGAGATATTGGGGTTATCCCAGTTAGTCTCTGAGAGACGACCGAGACTTTCTACAGGATATGGTGCACACACCTCACTTTGAGAGGAGTTGAGCAAAGATAGCAACTAAGTGCTGGTTGTAACGAAAACTCTCTTCAATAAAGTCATCGCCCTGTCGATCCCGCATCTGCTGACAGAGACGTTTCAAACTCTGCAATCAATACTTGGAACTCAATTCCCAGGACGTTGCACAGGTCTCGAAGCTGCACGATGTCTAGTCGCCTCGATCCGGTTTCAACATCGCTCATGAAGGATTGTGGGCGCCCGAGAGCCGTTGAGCAGGCGACCTGAGTCAGTCCTGAGTCTTTCCTGTGCTTCTCGATGAGTGTTAGCAGCACATCGTACTCACGGCGATAGATGGTCTTGGACATAGTCAGCTGGCTGCGATAGTCACTGTTCGTATAAAGGAGCGCGAATTGGACTTAGCCTGATGGTTTGTTTGCAGTAGGCTTCGGCCACGCAACCACAATTCCCTGAAATTCAGAATCGGCAATCTGGTGATACTTCGCGTGCACGTGGTTCTGAAATCCGATGGGTGTCTTTGGATATTGGTCTGACGTTTCCAGCCGTACGACCTTTTGCACAAAGGTGGGTGGTCAATCTTCCTCAAAATCCGTAGGGATGGCGTTTTATAGTCGGCGGGAAGTCTCAGGTTGCGCAGAATTGAGTGTGGGCTGTTTTAGCTGGACATGAATGTGACGCACAGCCTTGGTATTTGTCGTTGCTCTGTGATCGCTACAGGGAGCTCAGAATACATACTTGTGATACATAGAAGCAGTTTCGGCCTGAGTGATGCCGATGTACACCGATTTCGCTGGTGAGGGATCAGTAAACTTTTGGTGATCTTTTGTTTCGGCAGGCATTGATTAAATCAGCGTGTGTACGAAAAGCCAATTCGAGCAGATGAATAGAATTGCAATAACTAAAGCCCTTGGATAGAATCGATGTAATTCTAACTACCAACGGAGAAAAATGAAAACTTACAGCTACCGACCTTTCTATCAAGGCCCATCCCCAGTCAATCCGATGCGGGATGAACTATCCGCTGATGAACAAGAGCAGAAACTTGAGATGTTTTACGCAGACGTTGCAGCTCACTTTGAAAATTTAGGCTCGATAGTGAAAAGAAACAGCGCTGGCTTAATTAGCATTACAACAGAAGTGCCAGAGAAAGATTGTCATAAAATTGTGGCAAATCTGCTAATTAGCCTAGACCTGCACGCTGACAAAATTTAAGGGAATCAATAGATGAGGTTCGGGCAGCATCATCCACCGGTTGGATGTTGAGAAGAGATCAAGGGGAACAATGAAAGCGAGCGCAATCGTGTTTCAATCCAGCTGGCCCTTCACGAACGATTCAAACTGGTCGTATCCCACGGGTAACTCCCCCATAAGAAAAATCTCGGCAGAAGATTCAAATAGAGCCTGAGGTGAATGAATGTAAGTCTTCACTGCTCGTCTTAGGGCGGTGATGTGCTCGCTTCCATGCCGTTTCAATGCTGCATTGAGAGCCTCTTCAGTAAACGCGGATTTCGCTTTGCCAGAGAGATTTTGCTTCATGAATTTCGCGAAACGTACGCAAAACCACTCTGTGCAGAGGTAGCGTTTATAGTGATGAGGAAGCTCGGCCATCGCAAAATTCAGATTGCTCGACTGAATAATTTCTTTGTAAAAAGCGGTTAAAACTGTACGAAGTTCCCCCGCACTCACCTTTGAGTCAGGTGCGAGTAGAAAATGATAAGGTGAAGGCTTGTTGATACGGACTAGATTAGTAATCACGAAGCCATTGCATGAGGCAAGCACTAAGCCTGCGTTATTTTGGCTAGCGCTATTGATGACCGATACCAAATCGGACAGTTTCTGCCAGCTCACGTACTCACCGGTTCCAGATATCAGCAACCCCCTGACAGGATCACCATGAGCCTCTACGTGAAGAACCGGCTTCGTAATGCCCATGCGGCAACTGCTCTCAATGACCTTCAGCTCAGCAACTAACTGAGCAAGCGTACCGATACGCTTCAGCACACAATAGCCGGGTCTTCCTAATACAGACGACATGTCATTCAAGGACTCTTCCAGCCAGCGCCCATTTTTTTGGTCACCGGCCCCCAAGCAATCCAAAATCACTACGGAGTTGTTGTGAAATTTAGATTCAAAGATTAAATCCCCACGCATGTGCAATTCCTCAAAAGCCACGATGGAAAATCTACAGGGTGCTCTGTTTTCTGGATCAGTTACTGGATTCCTTCAGAATGCAACAAAAGGAACCAGCTGGGCTAGGTTTCTATAGAAGCTCACACCGGCTCACAGATAAGACCTAGGCTCTGTTCCAGTGACGCTTAACTGTTGCAATGCCAATTTTGAGTTCTCCCGCAACTTCAGATTGCGACATATTCTGAGCCTTGAATCGCTGCACGGCGGCGGTAGTGTCTGTGGCTTCTGGTCTACCTAGTTTCTTGCCTTCAGCTCTCGCACGCTTCAATCCTGACTGTGTGCGCTCGATCAGTAAGTCACGTTCAAACTCAGCAACTGCACCCAACACCTGCATGGTCATCTTTCCAGCCGGACTGGTGAGGTCTACGCCACCAAGTGCAAGACAGTGGACACGGATGCCAGTACCAGCCAGATGCTCGACTGTCTGACGTACATCCATTGCATTGCGCCCGAGTCGGTCAAGCTTGGTAACGATCAGCACATCACCCGATTCCATGCGCTCCAACAACTTCTGAAAGCCAGGACGTTCGTTGGCGGCGATGCTGCCTGAAATGGTTTCCTCCACCACCCTGCTCGCCTGTACATCGAAGCCAGCGGTCTTCACTTCTTGTATTTGGTTCTCGGTGAACTGATTAGAGGTGCTGACTCGGCAGTAGAGAAATGTGCGGCTCATGGTTGTTGATCCCACTGGTATCGCTAAAGGTGGGATCACTGTATTGGTATCGCAAAGCAAGGTCAACCCTATTTTATTGATACCTGTTTCATCTTGATTCGCTCGTATCATTTAACGGTCGTTTGATGATGCCAGCACTTCGTGCAACTACTGACGGAGTCTTGTTATGCCGAGGGCGATGGCAGATGCATTCTCATCGAGGGTTTCCAGTGCGGATACGGCGTTCTCATGCACTTTAGGTGAGCCTGTAGACCTTGCCCACAAGGACAGTTCTTCAATCGCGGCAGCAAGCGCGTGCTGGTTGTGCAAAAGAAGAGTGAGGACATCAGCAGTGGTGATGTTGGCGTGGTTGTCTTGCATGGTTGTCGTCGTCCTTGATGGGTGGTGTAAAGATCGTAGCTCAGCACGTGGGTGGCGGCGTGTGGTGGCATCTGAGGTGAGATTGAAATAGCAGTCAAGGCTAACGCCAACACCCTGTAGTGATAAGCACAGCCCGTTTGAAATGTGCTTCCTTTAACGTCACCTAACCATGGTGCGTTCAATCCAGGTCAACCGTGTGCCATCATGACCGATGGGTTGAGCTGTTTCGACAAGGAGAACGAGATGAGTGGGTGGCAGCGGTTAGGTGTCGTGTTGAGTGTGGTTATAGCCTTGCTGATAATCAGCATAAAGTATGACTCTTTCCCTACACAGAAACAGGCGTATTTAGTGCTAAGTGACAGAGCTAAACTTTGGGTGACCTGTGAAGAGTATTTCGGGAACATGGACGGACAAGAGAAAGCCATAGCAGAGTGCTCCAAATATGCGAGACAGCACGCAGACGACAACCTAATAGCTGAAGTGGATCGATACAAAGAGCGGGCCGCCACACTAACTGACAGGCAAATGAAGTTTGTTGGATATTATTTTGCGTGGTGGGTTGGAATCAGTCTGATCATGTACCTGATTGGTATTTCTATAAAGTGGGTGTACCGAGGCTTTCGCCCCAAGAAGGTATAACCCGGCTTTACTCGTACAGCACCGACAATATCAGGGAGTGACGAATGATTGCGCAATTTATTGAATTTATGAAAACAGTCCCGGTTGGTATTTTATCTGGGGTCGTTGCTTCAGGTATAGCTTTGTTTGGCGTCATTGTTGCATCTGCCATAACACTATTTGGAGTAATTATTTCGAATAGAAGTAATACCAATCGGCTAATATTGCAGCTTAATCATGACACGAGCGAAAAGTCAAAAGAGAGAATTAGCAAGCTTAGGCATGAGGTTTACTTGAAGGTGGCTGAGGATATTGAGGGTGCAAATATTAATCTTAGCACGCTAGTTAATCGTGATCTCGCTAGCTTAGATATGAATTTGGAGCTTCAGTCTATTATCTCGTCGATAGCAAAGTTAAAGTTGGTGGCGGAGCCTAATACCACGAAGCTGGCAGGAGAGTTGAGTGCGCAATTCGGTGCATTGTTTCTAAAGGTGTTGCCTAGACTTATTCCTGTGCAGAATGCAAAGACGGATATTGAAATTAACGACTCATCCTATGTTACTTTTTCTGACGAAGCTTCAAGGCTTATACGGGAAATGCAAAGGCTTCACGAGCAGGGGCATCAAGATGGAGCAATACTCCAATATCTTCAAGACTCATATAAGATTAACTCCGATACAGCTCAAGAATATGCAGCTGCACGATCGCTTGCTTACAATGTTCATGCGAAATTAATGCATGAGTTTAACGTTTGGTTTTTGCCTGAGATGAAAGAACTGTTAAGTTTTCAATTGAAGGTAATGGTGGCAATACGCGAAGACCTTGGCATTGCTTGTGATGTTGCAGACTTACAGCGACAATTAGAACGTCACTGGGCCGTAATGGAAGCGGGGTATGGCGATGTCATGAAAGACTTGAGAAGAGAATAGTTTGTTTGATGCTGGTCGTAGGGCGAGTATGTAACCTAGGTTGAAAGCTGGATTTTATTACCGGTTTTCAATCGTATTGTTTAGCTGTGCGTGATTATGCGGTGGAAAGTGAGTCGTACTTAACCGAAAATGGTTGAAGGCAAGGTATAATCAGTGCTGTAGCTGAGTTCATACTAACTTCGGGCAGGCGTGACTGCACGTAGCCCCTGATTTACGCCCTGTATGCATCCCTGTTACTGAATAGTATTGGTAAGGGTCACAGCGGCATCAACATCTCTTTGTTCAATACCGAGTACCGTCTAACCCTGACATCACCGAATACTTTCGATAAGTCATGTGGCTTTTGCTTGTCGATTGCACTGGCTATGCTTTCCAGCTTTGCTGACGTTACCTTGCCACGCTGGATGTTCACCTCGGATGAGAATGTATCGTGAGCTACGACTTTCAAACCTTCTGAACTGGCTGTGGTCAGGATCGTCAGGTAAGCCTGCAAAGTCTTATCACCGTTCAGCCCGCCAGCCTTCATCTGAATGCGGATAAGGAATGGTTGATTAGGATATTGCTTGCGCAGTACCTGCTTGAATTCAACCATATCAGCTAACAGACTTTTGCTCATCGCTGGGTCAGCATAGTAGACGGAGTACCTGTGTGACCATTGGTTTTCTGTCAGCAGTGCTAGGTATTTTCTCTTGGTCTTATCCTCAGTCGTTTCACTCATTCCTTCCCCCTAATCTTTAATATTAATCTCTAATACATACTCTCTAACACAGCACTAAACTCTCAATCACTCCCTTTCCTATATACTGCAATGCTATCTGGCTGGCTCGAAAGGCCGTTAGCGCCCGTATACGTTAGGCTTTGTGACCATGCGATGGAAAAAATTGCGAATTACTAGTGCGGCGATTTTATCATTACTAATGCGGTAACTTCCACACCTATTTTGTCGGGTTAACGCCCGTACCCTGTACTTTCCTGCACGCAAACAAAAGCCCCGCACAACCCTTGTAAGCTGTCGGGGCGATGATAAGCAGGGTTGCATTGGGAATGTACTCAGAACGCGTTATAGGAGGTTCTGGCTGGCATCGCCGTCGGCGTCTGTCACTCCGGTACGATCAACTCGCCGAATGTAGCTGCGACTTCCTGAGCAATCTCAGCCAAAACTTTCGCTTGTTTGTCAGCAGCCTTCTTGGCTTCTTGCCGCTCACGGGTTTGCAAAAGTTGGCTAGTGAGCTTCACACGGTATTCTTCACGTTCCCGTTCCAAGTCAGCGACGTAATCAAGCTTAACTTGATGATCAAGCGCTTGGCGTTCACTGATCTTAATGGAATCAGGCTTCTCCATACGGCAACTGTAACTGCCAGGAGCAGTTGACACCGGGTATTTCAGACATAGCGTATAGCCTTTGGTGTGATGATCAATTAGATTGCTTAGGAACTGAGTCGGGATTTCACCACGTACCAAGACTGTGCATTCATCAGTTTGATCATAAACATTATGCCGAGCTTCTGTACGTTGCCTTAATACAGCTTCTTCAAATTTTGAGGCAGTGCCTGAGATTGTAATGCGGTCGTTTGTTTTGCTGGTCATTATACTGTTTTCCTTTTGCTGCGAATGAGTTTAATCATGTTGGTGATAAGGGATGTGCGGTAACGTTCTTCATCAGTACTAAGTGTGTCAGTATTTATAATGGTGACACTGGTTGTCTTGGTGACGATTGCATCACTATCACCATGAACCTTCTCTTCAATTTGCATGGCTTGTTGCTGTGCCTTTGCACGTCGTTCGAGTGCTCTTGCAATGCCACGAGTGAAGTGGTCAGAACTCCTCATTTGTATTGCTCCTGAGCTTCATGTAGAGCTGACAATCCGTATTCAGTGGTCAAACGATCAATCACGTCAGTAGCGCGTCGAACTCCAACCTTGTCACCAACTGCGATCGCTGATTTTTTCAAGTGAATGAAGTGAACCATTTGTTTGATTGCAAGGTGTTTACTAATATCAATATCATTGTCGATAGTCATTGTTTATCCTTTGGGGTTTGTTGTGTAGAAAGGCACCAGACATATGGTTAAAAACTGCATTTGAATCCATATGAATCAAGGCGTGTAAGGGGTGCAAAAACGCCAAGTTAGGCTAGGGTATCAAGTGGCGTTTATTGAAGGTGTAAACGCCTTGCAGAAGCTCTCAGCGGTATTTGTCTAGGTACGCTTTGGCAGCGACAGCACCCGTGTTGAATGCATCTGAAAGGTCATGATGGTTAACATCTGGGTTGTTGGCGATCCAATGTTGAATGCTGAACAAGCGATCATCTGGCACCGGTGTTAGCTCTTTACGAATTCGAGTAGTAATAAGTTTTACCTTGCCCTGCTTACCTTTACTGATTTGTTCCATGAAGCTAGGGCAAGCGGTCATCAACTCACCGACTGTCACCTGTACACCGTTGCGGTGTGCTTTGGTTGCCAGTTTGTAGTAACGATTCAATACTGTGGTTGAAACAGGATGAAACGCATGATGCTCATCTGGGGAGGGTGTGTGAGATGTGGTGACAACTTTAAGAATTAATTGGGATTGTTTGTGAGTTGCGATGAAGTTCAAGGTTCGATTCCTTATATGTAATTTTATCCTCTGACTTTATTAAAAGTATTTTGGATTGATGGGGTGTTAGATGTTATGCAGCTTCTTGTTCTCGTCTGCTTTACGGACGTTGTTCGTAGCCGTGGTCAGTAAGACCTGCAAGCAATGTTGGTAACTTGTATGGCCAGCACGACGCATCAACTCCTCAAGTTGAAATACAGCCCTTTCATTGAGTTGTATTCGCATCAATTGCACTCCATTGTTTGTACCAGTTGATCGTGGGCATATTGGTTAATCGAAACACCAGCAGCATTAGCAGCATTCTCGATTGCAGCGAAGTGAGTGGAACTAAATGCAATCTTCACAGGAATCATTGGGGTTTTGTTTGCCCTCCATTGGATTCCTCTGCATGTGGAACCACAAGTGACGGCGTGCGACCGATTGCAGGTGAAAGGTTTTTTGCAAGACGCGCACAGCTTTACTACAGGCATAGAATCGCCTCCATTTAAGTTGGTGAGAAAGAGTTTGGGTTTGTGTTGTGTTACGCCAATAAAAAAAGCCGTAACCTGTAAGGATTACGACTCAGAGTTCTGCGGAGAAGAAATAACAAGTTACTGACAATGCAGAAGGAAGGGCTGAGTGTCAGTAATGGGCAGGGAGGGAGCTGCAAACGGCAGTGTTATTTCTTCTCCTTATGTTGACCATTCTACACGAACGCTTCTCATTTGTCAATGGGAGGATCAACTATTTACCATTCAGTCAAGCAATTTCGTCATTTATTTTCATCGTCACCAAGGTTGTCGCTAAGGTAACCCGGTCAAGAGGTTGGAAGGGTGATGCCTGAAAGGTCAAATGACAGCTTTGAAAGCGCGTCAAGCTTTTGTCTAGGGCTAGCACCTTCGTCATAAACGTCAAACGTAACCAATCCAGTTTCGTGACCGACGATGTTTGCAACTGTAGGGCCGGGCACTCCACTGCGGAGAAGGAGGGTGACAACCATTGACCGCACGCTGTGGAATACATGGTGCTTGCCGAAACCTTGTGCTCTTTTCAATCTTCCGAATGCTTTGCTGAGTGAGTCGGATCGAATCCCGTACTTGTTCCCGGCTGAGCTTGGTAGAAGGAAGCCATCGGTGCTATCAGCAATCAGACGTTCTACCGTGGCCGACAGGGAAGGGTGAACAGGTATTTCTCTGATACCGGCAACAGTCTTACTGTCTTCAATCTTGAAACTCAGTATGCCTTCGACTTTCACCACTGATTCTTTCCGGAGCTGAGCAAGCTCCTCGATACGGCAGCCGGTGTGGGCACCCAACATGATCAAGTCGCAGAGTGTGTAGCTACCGTCTGCTAGGGCGGCTCCGTACAGGTATTCAATCTGCTCTGGGGTGAACGCCTTGCGGGCTGCATCTGCCTTGGCCTTACCACGCACCTTGGGTAGTTCTTGGCCTTTGAACGGGTTGTCCAGTCCTAGGTGCAACTCTTGCCAACGTGCGTCATTCTTCGTTGCCCACCTCCAGAAGGTTGAACCTGCTAGCAAGTATTGAGCTTTGGTCTTGCTCGATAGGTTGAGCGTTTCCAACCACGCGGCAATTGTCGCACTGGTCAGCGATGTACCTTGATCGCGGAGGTAGCCAGACAGCTTGGTGAGCTTGGCTTCCTGCTGGTCGATGGTCTTGGCCGCAATACCACCCTTCACGCGGTATGCTCGGAATTGTTCTAGACGACGCTCTGTAATAGGTGAAACTGGTTTGTAGCTTGTTGGTTCTTGAATAATCTCGTGAGCTTCCCTCAGTTCAAGCGGAGAAAATCCATGTCTGCGTTCGGCGAGCTGAACCATCGTCTCTTGTACGGTTTGAGCGGAACGCATCACCGCGTCAACCATCGTGATTGGCTCTGACTCAAGGTCAAGGTCAGCTCTTAAGCGGTCGACAAGTCCGGTAGCACCTTGTATCTCCAACTGCTGAGCATCCTGCAAGAACGATTTTATTTCCTCTTGCAGCTTCGCAGAGCGGGCGTAAATCTCAGCGGCTGTACCGCCTAAGCCCTTGGGTGGATTCTTGACGGCATCTAACAATGCTGCATCTATTTGTTGTTGCAGGTTCAAGCTTTTATCTGCCAGTTCGGGTCGCCACTGGTCACGAGCGTTTAGCTTTAGCTCCTTAGCTTTATCAATCTCTGCCTTCCACTGACCGGCGACGCGCATGGCGATAGCTTTCGCTTCAGTTAAGTCACTGGTGCCAGTGGTTTTGATAAGTTTGGCACGTCCACCAAATGCATGACGTACTTCCGGTGGAACCGTCATACGCACGTACCATCTCGATTCGCCCTTTTTTCGTGTGAGGTAGTCAGCCATTTTTTATACCTGATTTGACCACTCAATTTGACCACTCTTGATGGTAGAAGCCAAGAAATACCGTGGTCTGTGGGCTGTAGGTTTGAAATCGGAGACTCCCTATCTCTCCGCCATTATTGAACAAGACGAAGCCCCCGTAATCATTGCTGATTACGGGGGCTTTTTCGTTTTCGGGCTTTCGTTCAGGGCGTTTCCAGGGCAAAAGGAACCGTAAGGGCGCTTTGGGGTGTTGCGCGGTTCCCTACACTGCAGCCTGGCTCTGTTCGGCAATGAGCGACTGCTGCGCATCCCTGAGCTGCTTGAGCGGCTGCAAGGGGGCTCTGAGTCGGTCGCGTATATTGGGTGGCGTTCGAGCTGCGCTCGCTGGCAGATCGGGAGGGGGCGAGGTTATCGCTCGTAAGACAGTGGTGGCCCCAATGGGCTGGCAGATTGACTGGAGTTATGGGGCATCAGAGACATCGGCGAACGGGGGCTGATTGCACCCCGTCTGTGCCAAGCTTTTATCAATGTAATCCGTTTGCGCTCGCATTGATCATGTCAGTGCTGTCCTGGCCAAAGACGGCGTGCATTCAGCAATCTTTCCCGAGTGCATGAAGTTTCATATTGTCATCCTTGAATTCAGCCAGTTCAGCTCTGCCCGGGTCAATCATCCATCCATATCGACTAAAGCTGCGTGGTGCGCTCATTTTTCTCGTGGCGCAGGGACTTTAGAATGTACGGAGCAACGTATTGCGAGCCGTACATAGATAGGTGGTTTCTGTCGTTGTATAGAACTTTTCCGCCCTTCGCAGCGTAGCAACTGTCGGAATCGCAGAACAACGACGCTAAGTCGATTATTTTTACGTTGGTAAAGTCTTTTGCGACGCGTTGAACAATTTCGTTATAGGCGGAATTTACGCTGTCCTGATCGTAAACTTTTCTTGGGAATGAGCAGTCATCATTCTTTTCGGTAATTCGGAAAGGGCGTGTGACGCATGCCGACGGGTCAAACGGCAGGTTTGGATTGTCTAGCACCACCACAATATTTTTCTTGGCTTCAGATAGCATTTCGAAGGATCTCCTCATGCCTGATTCCAGAACTTTTCTGAAGTCCTTCTCGCCAGGGTCTCGAATGTCTACAGCGTCCTCCCAGGAGCATCTTGGGTTATGCGCAAGAAGTACGTTTACTACGCTGCTGTCTTTTGAGGCGTAATCATATGCCTCATTGATGAGACGGTATGCATTCGCGCGAACCTTCGCGGCGGCTTTGTCCTTTTGTGCGGTAGACGTATCGTAAAATGGCGCAGCACAACTGGCCGGAAAAACAGCTAAACCCTGGTCGGCCTTAGAGTAGGTGCTTAGGCCTGCAAACAGGTGTGCTGCATGTGAGTCGCCTATGACTGCGCTGGTAATCAAGCCATCCTGAATCAGGCACGGATTATCAGTCATGGTGTTCCAGTCGGGAAATCTGGTTGCGCAGTTCGTCAGCGAAACTGCGGTATTTATCTCGATGGCTCGGGCTACTTCGTTTTTGGTCTCCAGCGGGGTAGCGGCTGGGTGTTTATAGGTTGCAAATCCGCCAATCGCGATAACTATCATCAACCCGACAAAAGCCGGGGTTTGGCGCGGCTGCTTTACTATTCCGGCGCGAAGCGGCTTCTCGATTAATGAATAAGTAATCCATGCTAGTAATATTGATGCTGCGACCGCCGCCGATCTTATCTCGATACTGGTTTCTTCACTTTGGACTATGCGGGCGAACGCAAGCAGTGGCCAGTGCCAGAGGTACAGCGGAAAGCTGATTAAACCTATGGCGACAGCCACCCGTGTTGAGAAAATTCTTCGGTTAATTACAGATGAAGGTCCTGCTGCTATTAGGAGTACCGACCCGAGCACAGGAAGTATTGCGCGCCAGCCGGGGAATTGATCGCTCGGCTTGAAGCTAAATAGTGCGAAGAATATGAGTGCGAGCCCGGCAGCGCTGAGCGCGTCATTGAGTCTGGATTGCTGTCCTTCGAACTTCGACGCCCACCACGGCTGTAAGCAGGCCCAAGCCAGCAAGGTGCCTGCCAGCAGTTCCCATGCGCGGGTCGGCAGTAGGTAGAATGTGGCGTTTGGATCTACACCTATGAAGTAGAGATTCAAAATCAGTGATACTAATCCAATAGCCAAAATTAGCTTGATAGCGCTAAGTCTTACCTTCCAGGCCGCCCAAAGTATCATGGGGAAAAGCAGGTAGAATTGCTCTTCAATTGCGAGTGACCATAGATGCAGTAATGGTTTTAGTTCTGCTGCGGTGTCGAAATATCCACTCTCGTACCAGAATGCAAAATTTGCTACAAATCCTGCGCCTGCTGCGATGTGCTTGGAGAGTTCGGTCATCTCATTCGGTAACAAGACAAACTTTCCAACAACCCAGCAGGTTATTAGCACCAGGGTCAGGGCTGGAAAGATTCGACGTATCCTTCTGGCGTAAAAATCTGAAAAACTGAAAGTACCTCGGTCAATGCTTTTAAGTAGTATGGTGCCGATTAAAAAGCCGGATATGACAAAGAATATATCAACGCCTACGAATCCCCCAGGCACCAGAGTCGGGAACGCGTGAAAAATCACAACAGAAATAACAGCCAGCGCGCGGAGGCCGTCTATGTCTCTTCTGTATTTTAAATTGGGGTTTGTCATTGACGTTGGCTCATTTTCTTGCTATTTGCAGGGTGAGGGCGGGAGGTCGCGATAGTGCCATTATTTCGTTGCCAAGGAAACTCCGGTCGAATTACCGCGACGAGCAGCAAAAGGAAAACAGCTTTGGCGTTTAGCGAAATCTGCTGCGAAAGGGAGATTTCGTCAGGGGGCTAACAAGGGCGGCGAATCCCTACCTCTTCGCCATTACACGGAAAAAGCCCCGTAGATGAAAAATCTATGGGGCTTTCTCATTTCGGCAGAAGCAACATCGCCTCCGCATCAGGCATTCACGACTGCGAATGCACCAGCTTCCGTTTGATCAAGT
This sequence comes from Pseudomonas sp. Irchel 3H7, assembly GCF_900187605.1. Classification (GTDB taxonomy): domain Bacteria; phylum Pseudomonadota; class Gammaproteobacteria; order Pseudomonadales; family Pseudomonadaceae; genus Aquipseudomonas. The sequence goes on along the minus strand of NZ_FYEA01000011.1, from coordinate 101,535 downwards.
CATACACATCGCTATGCGTCGAGTTATGCAGCGCCTTGTCCTTGCATACCGATCTTAATAAGTTTTTTCACTTCTTCCCTGGCATGGGGACTAAGACTGCATCGACCCGCGCGGTTAAATCTCCTTAACCGGCGTCTCCCCCTGCACAGCCTTGATCAGTCCGATCACATGCAAACAATCCGCCTTGTTCACATAAGACTCGCCACTGGCAATGGTCTCGTGGTTGCCCGCCCTCAGTCTCCAGCGCCATTGTCCTTTGCCGGTGCTCGGGGTGCCTTTGGATTGCCTGTAAATCTCGAAATACATTCAGTTCGCTCCATGCGATTCATTGTGCGACAGCCTGTGTGGCGCATGGTCGCAAGCCTAGCGCAGACGGTTTTTTTGGCTATCGGACATTTGTTTCCAATCGTTGGCGGATGTTTCTGAAGAGCGCGGGCTAGAGCGCAGCAATAGGCCGGTGGATTGGCCAAAATGACGCCGTCTGATCCTTGCAACGTTGTCGACGCTGCTGCTTAATACGGAACGGCTCATGGCGTCGAATATCGTTCGGCGACCGACAATCACTATAAAAAGAGCACTCCTTTGACTGAGCACGGAACGCAGCAGGCCGGGCAGGTGACGTTATCGCTGGTGGTCCCCGTTTTTAACGAGGAGGACAGCCTCGACACGTTTTTGCGGCGCATCAATGAAGTCTTTCAGACGCAGACGTCAATCGATCTTGAACTGGTGTTCGTCAATGACGGCAGCACCGATACCACGCTCGAACGCCTGCTCGAGCATCAGCGTCAGGATGTGCGCCTGCGTATCGTCGACCTGAGCCGCAACTTCGGCAAAGAAGCGGCGCTGTCCGCCGGTTTGCAGATCGCGACCGGACAGATCGTGGTACCCATCGATGCCGATTTGCAGGACCCGCCGGAAGTCATTCTGCTGATGATCGAGCGCTGGCGAGAAGGCTTTGAAGTGGTGCTCGGTCATCGCATCAGTCGCCGCAGCGACACCTGGGCGAAGCAGACTTCCGCTCACTGGTTCTATCGCCTGCACAACAAGATTGCCGAACAGCCTTTACCCGAGAACGTCGGTGATTTTCGCTTGATGGATCGCTGCGTGGTCGATGCCTTGCTGACCTTGCCCGAATCCCGACGCTTCATGAAAGGCCTGTTCGCGTGGGTCGGCTTTCGCACCACCCACGTCGATTACGAGCGTCCGGAGCGGGTGGCGGGGCAGAGCAAGTTCAATGGTTGGCGGTTGTGGAATTTCGCGCTGGAGGGCATCACCAGTTTCAGCACCGAGCCATTGCGGGTCTGGACGTATGTCGGTGCGCTAGTGTCGCTGGTGTCGTTTGCCTTCGCCATTTTCATTGTCTTGCGCACATTGATCCACGGTGTCGACATGCCCGGTTATGCCTCGCTGATGGTGGCCGTGACCTTTCTCGGTGGGCTGCAATTGATCGGCATCGGAGTGCTCGGCGAGTACCTGGGCCGCACGTATATCGAATCCAAACGCCGGCCGGTTTTTCTGGTGCGTCGCGTCTACGACCCCAAGGACTGATACATGGATCTCAAGGAAACCGACATCCTCGGCGACGCCATCAACGAGCATTGGTATTACTGTTCGAAAGCCGCGGCCACCCGGCGTTTGCTGGGAGATGCGCCCATCAGCCGAATCCTCGATGTCGGCGCCGGTTCGGGGTTTTTCTCCCACCATTTGCTGACGCACACCGATGCACGCGAAGCGTGGTGCGTGGATATAAGTTATCCCGCCGACTCCAGCGCGACCACCGCCGGCAAACCGGTGCACTACCGTCGCGGGATCGAAACCATCGATGCCGATCTGGTGTTGTTGATGGACGTACTGGAGCATGTCGATGACGATCTCGGTTTGCTCAAGATGTACGTCGATAAAGTGCCCTCGGGCAGTCGATTCCTGATGACAGTGCCGGCGTTCCAGTTCTTGTGGAGCGGTCACGATGACTTTCTCGAACACAAACGCCGCTACACCCTGGCGCAGTTTGAAACACTGGCGCGTGACGCGGGTTTGACGGTGCAGCGCGGTGCCTATTATTTCGGCGCGGTGTTTCCGATTGCGGCGGCGTTGCGCTTGCTGCCGCAAGGCGCGCAAGCCCAGCCGCCGCGTTCGCAACTCAAGCGTCATCATCCGCTGGTGAACGGTGTCCTCAAGGCCTTGTGCCGCCTCGAACTGCCGTTGCTGGGCATGAACCGCTTGGCCGGGTTGAGCGTGTTCGTGCTGGCTCAAAAATCGTGACCTCGGCGCAAAAGTCAGCATTGATCCAACGTGGTGTGCGCTTTGCCGTGACCGGGCTGTTCGTCACCGCGCTGCATGCGCTGGTGGCGGTGCTGTTTATCAATTTCATCGCTGCACAACCGCCGCTAGCTAACGGCGTGGCGTTTGCGGTGGCGACGGTGGTGTCCTATGTGATCAACACCACCTGGAGTTTTTCTGCCCGTTTGCACGGCCGAACGCTGCTGCGCTTCCTGCTGGTATCCGTGGGGGGCTTTTTCCTGGCGATGTTCGTTGCCTGGGCTGCGCAGATTGCCGGGCTGCACTATCTGCTGGGTATTGTTGCGGTGGCACTGACGATTCCAGCGTTCACCTTTGTCTTGCACAATTTCTGGACGTATCGATGAAGGCTTCACCAAACCATCCGGTGCTCGGTCTTTTGCCGTTGTTGCTCGGCGTATTGGCGTTTTTCTGCGTGATCGGGCCGCAAGCGCTGGATCCGCAAAACATTGCCTGGCTGGAGCAGGGCGATCCGGCGACGCATTATCTGGGCTGGGAATATTTCCGGTACTCCCCCTGGACCTTTCCGCTCGGGCTTAACCCGTTCTATGGTCTGGAGTTGGGCAATTCGATTATTTTCTCCGACTCCAATCCGCTGCTGGCGTTGCTGTTCAAACCGTTCAACGCGTGGTTACCGGCGACCTTCCAGTACTTCGGCCTGTGGCTGCTGGCGTGTTTCGTCTTGCAAGCGTGGTTTGGCTGGAAACTGCTGGGGCTGATGACGGGGAATCCGCTGATTCGCTTGCTGGGCACAGGTTTATTGGTGTTTTCGCCGCCGATGTTCCTGCGCATGGGCGGGCACCTTTCCCTGTCCGGGCATTTCCTGATTCTGGCGGCGCTGTACCTGGCGTTATTACCGAACCCGTATCGACGTCGTCTGGCCTGGGGTGCGCTGTTGGCGGTCACCGCCATGGTGCATGCGTACCTGCTGGCGATGGTGGCGCTGATCTGGGTGGCGGATCTGCTCGGCAAGACCTTCAGCCAACAATTGACGCGGCGACAGGGTCTGCTCGAAGGCGTTTCGCTGTTTGCCGTGGTGAGTGTGTGTTGCTGGCAGGTCGGTTACTTCGCTATTGCTGATGGCGCGCAATCCGGCGGTTTCGGTTTGTACCGGATGAACCTGCTGTCGCCATTGGATCCGGCAGGTTGGTCGTTGATTTTGCCGGACCTGCCAAAAGCCAGCGGCGATTACGAAGGCTTCAACTATCCGGGCCTTGGTGTGCTGTTGCTGGTGCCGTTGGCGCTGATTGCCTGGCTGAGAAACCGCCAGCCGCTGAAGGATGAGCTTCGCGTTCGCCCTTGGCTAATGCTGGCGTTGATCGGTTTATCGTTGTTTGCGCTATCGAACCAGATCGGCGTCGGCGCACACACGTTCAGCTACCCGCTACCGAAAATCGCCATCAAACTGGCGAACGTTTTTCGCGCCTCGGGGCGGATGTTCTGGCCGGTGTTGTACGCGCTCATCCTGATGGTGATGTTCCTGCTGGTGCGCGGTTACCGGCCACGCATCGTCGTCGCGCTGCTGGCGCTGGCGTTGACGTTGCAGGTCGTCGACACGCGCAACGGCTGGATGGGCTTGCGCAACGGCAAGATGATGACGCCGTCCGCAGAATGGCCAACGCCGATGCGTGATCCGTTCTGGGCGAGTGCGGCGGCGCATTACCCGAATATCCGCAGTCTGATGCCGCAGAATCAGTCTGAGCGCTGGCAAGTGATCGCCGATTTTGCCGCGACTCACGGCCTGAAAACCGACGCCGTTTATCTGGGGCGCATGAGTTCCACTGCGCTTGAGCAGGCCCGGCAGAAAACGCAGCGCATGCTCGAATCAGGGCAATACGATGCCGACTCGTTGTACATCCTCGACGATACGGTGCTCGCCGATGCCGCCAAAAGCGTCAACAGTGAAACGGATCTGCTGACCCGAGTGGATGGTCTGGTGGTGCTCGCGCCGGGCTGGAAGCGTTGTTCGCAGTGTCTGAGCATGCCGGATGAAGGGCGGCGGATGTCACTACTGGCATTGATGCGTCCCGGTCAGACGCTGATCTTCAACTACTCCGCCCGGCAGTTGGTCAGCGGCTGGTCGACCGCGGAAAACTGGGGAACATGGTCGGCGGGGCAGCAGGCGCAACTCGACTTGCGGGTGACACCCGAGGCGCGCTCGATTGCGCTGGAGGTCATGGCATTCGTTTTGCCGCAACACCCGGCGCAGCGAGTGATCGTCAGTGTGAATGGCGAGCAGGTGCTGACTACGCGCCTGGTGCAACATCAGGGTAATCATCTGGACATACCGATCAGTCCTGCGATCCGTCAGCATCTAGCGGACGATGATCGCCTGACAATCGAGTTTCATTTGCCCGATGCCATCAGTCCGCAACAATTGGGCCTGAACGACGATTCCCGGGTCATGGGGCTTGGCTTGAAGCGCTTGACGGTGAACTGACGCACCGTGGCGATGGACGCCGGGGCTTCGGCCTTTCTACACTGCCGGTATTCCGGGGGGCAGGGGGCAATGGATGAACCGCAATGAACTTCGCAAGGCCGACATCAACCTGATGGTGGTGTTCGAGACCTTGATGCTCGAACGCAACGTGACCCGGGCGGCCGAGAAGCTGTTCCTTGGCCAGCCGACTATCAGCTCGGCGCTCAATCGTTTGCGCACGATGCTCAACGATCCGCTGTTTATCCGCGTCGGCCATCGCATGGAACCGACGGCCCGTGCCGAAGATATTTTCCGCCACCTCAAGCCGGCGCTGGATTCACTTTCGGTCGCGCTGAGTCTGACCCGCGATTTCGACCCGGCCGTCAGCACCATGACCTTCCGCATTGGCCTTTCCGATGACGTCGAGTTCGGCCTGCTGCCGCCGCTGTTGCGTGCGCTGCGCCAGGAAGCGCCGAACGTGGTGTTTGTGGTGCAACACGTTGATTACTGGCGCATCCCCGACCTGCTCGCGGCGGGTGATATCACGGTCGGCATCAGCCAGACCCGAGGTCTGCCGGCCAATGCCAAACGCAAATTGCTGCGGCACATCCAGCCGAGCATCCTGCGTGCCGACGCCAGCGATACGCCGCTGACGCTGGATGAATATTGCGCGCGGCCGCACGTGCTGGTTTCGCACACGGCCAACGTCAGTGGGTTTGCCGATGAGTGGCTGGCAGAGCTGGGGCGCACGCGTCAGGTAGTGCTGTCGGTGCCGCAATACAGTGCGTTGCCGGCGCTGCTGGCCGGCACCGACCTGATTGCCAGCCTGCCGGATTACACCGCAGCGGCCATGGCCACTTCGGGGCTGCTGTTCAAGGAACCCTTTCCGTTCAAGACGCCGACGCTGGATCTGTCGATGGTCTGGCTCAGCCATGTGGACAGCGATCCGGCCGAACGCTGGTTGCGTTCGCGGCTGGAGCAATTCATGAGCGAACGACCACTGACCCCATCCTGAGCCACAACACCGTGTAGGAGCTGCGGCACGCTGCGATCTTTTGATCTTCAAATCTCAAGATCAAAAGTTCGCAGCCTCGTTTCACTCGACAGCTCCTACAGGGATTGGTGATGAGCCACATGTGCTATATGTACGACCTTTCTGCCAACTCACCGGGGATCTGCAATGCCACACCTGCACATGGAATACACCGCCAACCTGCCGCAGTTGAACGCCGACGTCGCGTTGATACGGCTCAACAACACCCTGGTGGGCTCCGGTCAGTTCGCGGCGGAGTTCGATATCAAGAGCCGTGCGGTCAAAGTCGAGACATTCAAGGTCGGTACCGCTATGGCCGAGCGCGCCTTCGTCTATGTGAAGCTGGCGCTGCTCAGCGGGCGTTCGCCGCAGATCAAGAAGCAGTTGTCAGAAAGCCTGTTGGCAGTCTTGCAGGACCTGTGCGAATGGCCGGCCGGTGTCGAGGTGCAGCTGTGCGTTGAGCTGGTCGACATGGATCGCGAGTCCTACAGCAAAACCGCGATTGGCGTGTAGGACTCAGGCCGCTTCGAGTTCGCTGCACACCTTCACCACTTGCTCGCGCAACCACAGGTTGGCGCTGTCCTGATCAACGCTCTGGCTCCACTGCATGTCGAGGGTGAAGCCCGGCAAGCCGTTCGGTGCCTCACAGTGATTGAACACCGCTTCGTTGGTCAGCAAACGCTGGATACGGCGGGGCAGGGTGAGGATGAAGTCGGTGCCGGTGATCATTTTCAATGCCGCGCTGTAGCTGTTCGAGCGCGCGACGATCTGGCGTTTTTGCGCCTGCCGCGCGAGCCAGCCGTCGACCATGTTGGTGGTCGATGTCCACGGCGTCGGAAACACATGCCGACGTTCGGTAAAGGCCTGCAGGCTCAGGCGCGGTTCCAGTGGCGTGGCGCGTTTGTCGAAGACGCAGACCAGATCATCCTCCAGCAGCATCCGTGATTTCAGGTCAGTGTGATGGCGGTGGAAATTGGGACCGAAACTGATCACCAGATCAAGGCTGCCGTCGCGCAGTTCATCCGCCGGGACGTCGGTCTCGAACTTGTGCATGTTGACCATCACCGGTAAGTCATCGAAATCGAAACGTTTCAACAGGCGCGGCAGAATCAGTTGCTCGAAGTATTCCGGCGCGCAGATGTTGAAAGTGACGGCTTGCCGGGTCGGGTCGAACGTGGGGGCGCCGGCGTGGCACAGGTTGATGCTTTCGAGGATCTTCTGCACATGGCCATACATGGTGCTGGCCTTGTAGGTCGGAAGCATGCCGGTGCGGGTGTTGATGAACAGTTCGTCTTCGAAACTGGTGCGCAGTTTTTTCAAACAGTAACTGACGGTGGACTGGCTGACGAACAGGGTTTCTGACACATCGGTAACGCTGCTTTGCTCATAAACAGCGATAAACACCATGAGATCCTGCATGTCGAGCTTTCGAAGCAAGTTACTGTTCAGCATCCGTTCTGTCTCGCTGTGCTCCTTGCGCTGAATCCGCGCAAACGTGTGCGAACGATCCTAACGGAACGATGGTGCCAGGACAAAGCCCTGTAGGACGTTTCACAGTCAGTTGTGGGACAGAAAGTTTTAGTAACACGACGTCGCTACTCAAACCGCTGAAAGATGGCCAGAAGCCTTTAGCTCGACGAGGGAAAGTGTCGGGCGTAATGCCTGGGATCGAAGCGCCACACCATCAACAGCATCACTCCCATCACAACGGTCAGCGACCACCAGGCCCACTCGAAACTCCCGAGCCAATCGCGGATCATTCCGGCCAGCAGCGGCGAAAGGCCAGCGATCAAGTAACCGATGCCCTGCACGAATGCGGTCAGCCCACCGGCACGTTGCGGGTTGTCGAGGTGATCGAGCGAGACGATCAGGCTCATCGGAAACAAACCGCCAATGCCCAGCCCTAACAGGCAGGGCCACAGCAGGCTGAGTTGTTGCGGGCTGAGGATCAGGCCGCAAAACCCGGCGATGATCAGCATCAGTAACGCCATCAGCATCACCCGCCGATCCCGGCTGCGATTGGCGATCGCGGGCACCACCAGGCCGGAAATCACCTCCATGGCCGTCAGAAAACCTAACAACAGCCCGGCGTCTTGTTCGCTCCAGCCTTTTTCTACGTAGTACGGCGCGAGCCAGGCCAGCACGCAGGTATAGGACGCCGTCCCCAGACCAAAGAAGATGGCCAGTAACCAGGCGCGGGAATGGGCAAACAACGAATCTTTCCTGGTTGCCGCCATCACCGTGGATGACAGTTGGCTGCGTTGCGACCACCAGAACAGCAACGCGAGCAACGCCAGAATCGCCCAGATGGCCAAACCGCTGCGCCAGCTCCCGGTCTGCACCATCACCAGCGGTGCAAACGAGGCCGCAATGGCGGCGCCACCCATGATCGACGTGACATACAAGCCCATGCACAGAGCGACGTTGTCGGCGAAGCGCGATTTGATCAGCGCCGGCATCAATGCCTGAATCAGCGCAATGCCGAGGCCGGCGAACACGGCGCTGACGATCAGTTCGGCTGCCGATTCGATAAACAGCCGCGACAGCGTCGCCAGGCCAATGATCAGCAGTGACAGGAAAACCGTCCGTTGCTCGCCCAGCCGCTGACTGATGCCAATGCCGAAAAACATCGCCAGCCCCATGGCCATCACCGGCAGCATGGTCAGCAGTGACGCGACGCTGAAACTCAGCGGGATGTCAGCGCGAATGGCCGACAGTAACGGGCCGACCGCCGCCATCGACGGACGTAGATTGAGGGCGACGAGCATGATCGCGAGCATCAGCCAGACAGCGGGGCGAGCAGTGGCGCGGACGTTTTCCATCATCAGACCTTTGAGCGGGGCCGACGATTAGGCGCGGAACCGTCTGCTTCGGGCAAACCAGAAAATCCACAGCCCTTTTTAAAAATCAAATACCGATCCCTGTAGGAGCTGTCGAGTGCAACGAGGCTGCGATCTTTTGATCTGGCTTTAAAGATCAAGATCAAAAGATCGCAGCCTGCGGCAGCTCCTACAGGGGCCGCATTGTCTGCTGAATAAAAGCTGAACCATTCTCAAATACTTCGCAAGTTTAAGCGCATTGCCAAAAGCCAACTATTCGTTGGCGTCTTTTTCACAAAAAATTGATGCTTGCCTGCTTAAAGTTTCTCGTGCCTTAGTTAATGAAATTTTCACAATTGAAATTTCTTTCATGGACCGAGGCTCTTCTTTTCAGGAATCGCCCTTTCTATGTTGAAGTTAAAAGCCGTGCGCCCGGAATGGGTGACGTTGATTGCCAGTGCCTTTCTTTTAATCGGCTGCAATGTTGTCCTTTGGCAACACCTGTTCGAGATTACCGGCGCCGATGGCAAGGGCATCGCCATGCGCGTGGCGTTCGGGGTAATGATCCTCGCGGCATTCAACATTGTGCTGACGTTTCTGGCCTTTCGTCCGCTGCTCAAACCGCTGTTGACGCTGATATTCCTGGTCAGCGCCGGCGTGGCTTACTTCATGAGTCAATATGGCGTCATGATCGATGCCGGCATGTTCCGTAACTTTGCCGAAACCAATGCAACGGAAGTGCGAGATCTGCTCTCGTTAAAGTTGTTTGCTTATATTTTGTTGCTCGGTGTCTTGCCTTCATTTTTGTTGTGGAAGTTACCGATTAATTATCGTCGCTGGCACCGTGAGTTGCTCAGTAAAGTTATTGTCAGTGTCGCCTCGGTCGCGGTAATTGGCGGCGTAGCCCTGGCCAACTATCAGGGCTTGTCTTCATTGTTTCGCAACCATCACGAAATTCGCCTGATGTTGGTGCCCAGCAATTACATTGGCGCTTCGGCTGGTTACCTGCGTGAGCAAGTGGTTTCGGCGCAGCAACCGTTCGTCAAGATCGGCGAAGACGCCCAGCGTAATCCCGATCTGAAACTCCAGCCGCGCAAATCCCTGACCGTGCTGGTTGTGGGTGAGAGCGCCCGTGCGGAGAACTTCGGCATTCTTGGCTACAACCGCGATACAACGCCGCAACTCGATAAGGAAGCCGGGTTGATTGCCTTCACCGATGTACATTCCTGCGGCACGGAAACGGCTGTTTCGGTGCCGTGCATGTTCTCCAACATGGGTCGCAAGGATTACGACGCCAGCAAGGCGAAGAATGAAGAAGGTCTGCTCGACGTGCTCAAGCGTGCCGGTATCGACGTGATCTGGCGTGACAACCAGTCCGGCTGCAAAGGCACTTGCGATCGCGTCACCCTGCAAGATGTCAGCAACCTGAAAGACCCGGCGCTGTGCGCCAACAGCGAGTGCCGCGACGAAATCCTCCTGCAAGGCCTGCAGAGTTTTATCGATCATCTCGACAAGGACACCGTTCTGGTTCTGCATCAAATGGGCAGCCATGGCCCGGAATACTTCAAGCGTTATCCGAAGGAATACGAGCACTTCACCCCGGTATGTGAAAGTAACGCGCTGAATAACTGCAGCCGCGAAAGTATCGTCAACGGTTACGACAACACGCTGGTGTATACCGACCATGTGCTGTCGAGTCTGATCGATGTATTGCGCAGCAATCAGGACAAAGTCGATACCGCCATGTTGTACCTGTCGGACCACGGTGAGTCGCTTGGTGAATACAACCTGTTCCTGCACGGTACGCCTTACATGCTGGCGCCGGAGCAACAAAAGCATGTAGCGATGCTGGCGTGGTTCTCCGATAACTATCAGAAGGCTTATTCGGTCGACACCCATTGCCTGCAGATGAGCCGCGACAAACCGCTGAGCCAGGACAACCTGTTCCACTCGATGCTGGGTCTGCTGGAGGTCAAGAGCAAGGTCTATCAGCCGGATCTGGACATGTTTGCCGGTTGCCGTGGCGCGGTGATCGACGGCGTGCTCGCCAAGGAATGAGTCCAATCGGCTCCGTCGTGCTGACGCGTCGGGCCTGTCTGTTTCCACTGTCAGACTATTCTTGCTCTCTGGCAGGACATTTCGTTACAGCTCTTGCCCTTCACAGGCGCGTAAATCGCCGGTGGCGATATATACTGCGCGCCATTCTTCAAGGGAGAGCCGTGTGGCCATCGATATTCACTGGATTCGCGACAACGATAGCCTCGCGCAGTTTTGCGCCGAGTGGCAGCAGCTGCCGTTCGTTGCCCTCGACACCGAATTCATGCGGGTCGACACCTTCTACCCGATTGCCGGTCTGTTGCAGGTCGGCGACGGCAAACGCGCCTACCTGATCGATCCGCTGACCATCAACGCCTGGCAACCGCTGGCCGCGTTGCTGGAAAACCCGGCGGTGCTCAAAGTCCTGCATGCGTGCAGCGAAGACCTCGAAGTGCTGTTGCGCCTGACCGGCAGCCTGCCGGCGCCGATGTTCGACACACAACTGGCCGCGGCTTACCTGAACCTCGGTTTCTCGATGGGCTATTCGCGGCTGGTGCAGGAAGTGCTCGGCATCGAACTGCCGAAGGGCGAGACTCGCTCCGATTGGTTGCAGCGTCCGTTGTCCGACACGCAAATCAGCTACGCCGCCGAAGACGCCGTGCACTTGGCGGAGGTTTTCGTACAGCTGCGGCCGAAACTGTCTGACGACAAATTCGCCTGGGTGCTGGAGGACGGTGCCGAACTGGTCGCCAACCTGCGCCGCGAAACCGATCCTTACGAGGTTTATCGCGAGGCCAAACTGGCGTGGAAACTCTCGCGTGCGCAACTGGCCGTACTGCGTGAACTGTGCGCCTGGCGTGAAAAAGAAGCCCGCGCCCGCGATCTGCCGCGCAACCGCATTGTCCGCGAGCATTCGCTGTGGCCGCTGGCCCGCACGCAACCGGACAACCTCGCCGCCCTGGGCAAGATCGAAGACATGCACCCGCGTACCGTGCGTCAGGACGGCCAATTTCTGCTTGATCTGATCAAGCGCTCTGGCAGTGTGGGGCCTGATCAATGGCCGCCGGCCATAGCGGAGCCATTGCCGATCGAAGCCGCTGCGTTGATCAAACAACTGCGCGCATTGGGTCAGGCGGAGGCCGAGCGTCTGGGCATTGCCCCGGAACTGATGCTGCGCAAGAAAACCCTCGAAGCCCTGGTCAAAAGCGGTTATCCCGAGGGTCCTTACCAATTGCCTGAGTCGTTGCGTGGCTGGCGCCGCGAACTCATGGGTCAGAAGCTGCTCGACAGCCTGGCCACCGCCGGAGAACAGCCTTGAAACGTATTTGTTCCATCTACCAAAGCTCCAAGCGCAGCGGCATGTACCTTTACGTGCTCAAGAGCGATGCGCTTGAGCGTGTGCCGGAAGCGCTGATGCTGGCGTTCGGCAAGCCGAAGCATTCCTTCGATCTGGTGCTGTCGCCCGAGCGCAAACTGGCCAGCGAAGACATCGTCGTGGTCCTGGAGAACCTCGACAAGCAGGGCTACCACCTGCAAATGCCGCCGGCCGAGGATGAGTACATCGAGCACTTGCCCGAAGAGTTGTTGCGACGCAACGACCCGGTCTGATCTGCGAGGCTCTGTTCTGAGTCTCGGTTTACCCTGGAACTGTTTTTACCGCGATGGCCGCCCGAATCCGGCGGCCGTTTGCACGGTTTGCGAAAGGTTTGAAGATGCGCGTTCTGATTGCTGAACACGACCACGCGATATACGCCCGGCTGCTGCGTCAGGCAGCGCCCGAGCTTGAAGTACTGACCAGCGGCGACTCCGCCGAGCTGGCCCGGCAGGCGGCCGATTGCCCGGTGTGGCTTGGGCAACCGGATCTATTGGCGACCCTGCTGCGCCAAGGGCACCAGCCACAGTGGCTGCAATCGACCTGGGCCGGCATTACACCGTTACTCGCGGACGGTTTGCGCCGTGATTACCGCTTGACCCGTGCAGTGGGGATTTTTGGTCAGGTGATGGCCGAGTACGTGCTGACCTATATCCTCGGCCATGAGCGCGAAGTGCTGGCGCGCCTGGTCAGCCAGGTCGAACGCAAGTGGGACAATCGCAGCGGCCAGAGCCTGGTCGGACGCAAAGTGCTGATCGTCGGCACCGGTGACATCGGCCAGAGCGTGGCGCAGTTCCTGCTGCCGTTCGGCATCGAGTTATACGGCATCGCCAGCACTGCCCGCGAGCAAGCGCCGTTTGTCGAAGTCGGTTCGATGGCCGATCTGCCACGGCTGGTGGGCGAGGTGGATTACGTGGTCAATCTGCTGCCGAACACCGAGCACACCCACGACATCTACGATGCGGCGCTGTTCAAGCAATTCAAACCGACCGGGTTGTTTATCAATGCCGGGCGCGGGGTTGCGGTGGTCGATGCCGATCTGGTGGAAGCGTTGAAGGAAGGGCATCTGGCGGGGGCGGTGATCGACGTTTGCCGTCAGGAGCCACTGCCGCAACGGCATCCGTTCTGGACGGCGTGGGGCTTGCTGCTGACCGGGCACAGCTCGGCACCGACTTCGCCGGCGTTGATGGTGCAGCTGTTTGTCGAGAACCTGAAGGCGTATCAGGCGGGTGAGGCGTTGCGCGGGGAAGTGGATTTCAACCGCGGCTACTGATCTCCTTGCTTCAGATCGTTCCCACGCTCTGCGTGGGAATGCAGCCGGGGACACTCTGCGTCCCATTGGAACGCGGAGCGTCCCTTGAGTCGTTCCCACGCGGAGCGTGGGAACGATCATTTGCGCTGTGGCTTAGAGGGTGAAGTCGCCTTCCGCCGCCAGTTCGCTCAGCGGGCGACGCGGGCTCGGCTCTTCACGGGCCTGCAGGTATTCAGCCAGCGTTGCCTTGTCACCGAGTTTGCCAACGGCCACCGCTGCGTGCAGTGCATAACCTTCAGGAATGTTCAGCTCCTTGCGCGTCAGCTCCTGATCGAACCCGGCCATGCCGTGGGTGTGCCAGCCGCTGAGGCTCGCTTGCAGCGCCAGATGACCCCACGCCGAACCGGTGTCGAAGGTGTGCCACAACGCTGGAGTTTCTTCGCTGGCGCCCGGTGCAGTGAACGTGGTTTTCGAAATCACGATCACCAGCGCCGACGCATGCTGCGCCCAGCTACGGTTGAACTCATTCAACAGGCCCAGATAACGCTCCCAGTTTGGCGTATCGCGACGCGCGTACAGAAAGCGCCAAGGTTGCGAGTTGTACGCCGAGGGCGCCCAGCGTGCCGCTTCGAAGAAGCTCAGCAGGGTTTCTTCTGGAATCGCTTCGCCGGTAAAGGCGCGCGGCGACCAGCGGTCGGTGAATTGTGGGTGAATGGCGTAATCGGCAACGCGAGGGTTGGCACTCATCGAGAGATTCCTTGCTACGTTTGAGTCAGGGATTTGAATGAAAACCCGGCGGGATCAGTTGCGCTGAACGATGGGGTTTTCCGAGCCTGAGGGTTCACCACAATGCAACGCGGTCGAGCGTTAATGGCTTGCGGGCAAGGCTCCTTGCGACTGGCAAAGCTACGCGCCGCCACAAAAACTGACAAGTCCCGCATAACCGGCAGTCGCCAACGCTTGGCCCGCAAGGCCTTGAGCACTAGACTGGCGGCCTTTTCACCACCTGATGTTGATGCTTGAGCCATGGTCGCCAAAGTCGAACCGTTCTGGATACGCAAAACCCTCGATCAACTGGATCACCAGGAATGGGAATCGCTGTGCGACGGCTGTGGTCTGTGCTGCCTGCAAAAGCTCGAGGATGAGGAAGACAACAGCGTTTACTACACGCGCATCGCCTGCAAACTGCTGGACCTTAAAACCTGTCAGTGCAGCGATTATCCGAATCGCCTGAAGTTTGTCCCGGATTGCATCCAGCTCACCCCGGGCCAGGCTGAAGAATTCAAATGGCTGCCGCCGACCTGTGGTTATCGACTGGTCAGCGAAGGCAAGGATCTGCCGCTGTGGCACCACTTGGTGTGCGGTGACCGCGACGCGGTGCACCATGAACGGATCTCCCAATCCGGGCGCATGCTTGCTGAAGGCAGCGTGCCGGAGGATGACTGGGAAGATCACCTGATTTTCCGCGCAGGCTGATCCCTGCGCACGCAAGCTTTACCAGGGAGTGTGTATGGCTGTCGGATTGCAGCGGGCGTTGATGATCGCGCTGCTGGCACTGAGTGTGCCGGTCTGGGCGGCGAAGAAAGTCGATCTGGATTATCACGTGCGCCTGTTGCCACAAAGTGATCAGGCCGAGGTGCGTCTGACCCTGGCCAAAGGTGAGGCGGTGCGCAGTCTCGATTTCGATCTTGGCGACGGCAGCCATTACAGCGACTTCAAGGCTGACGGCCAGTGGCTGCTGAGCCCGGGTAAACAGGCGCGCGGGGTCTGGCGTCCCGCCAGCGAAAAGTCCAGCCTGAGCTACCGCGTGCGCATCAGCCACGGCCGCAAGAACGGTAGTTTCGATACGCGCATGACCCCGACTTGGGCGTTGATGCGTGGCGACGAACTGGTACCGCCAGCCAAACTCGATCAACAGGACGGCACCGAACTGGTCGCGCGTCTGCAATTCGAATTGCCCGACGGTTGGAAGAGCATCGAAACCGCTTGGCCGCGCATCGGCAAAAACAAATTCCGCATCGACAACCCTTCACGCCTGTTCGACCGCCCGACCGGCTGGATGCTCGCCGGCCAACTCGGCAGCCGCCGCACACGTTTGGGCGAAACCGAAGTCACCGTGGCCTCGCCGCAAGGGCAGGGCATGCGCAGGATGGACGTGATGACGTTGCTGACGTTCGTCTGGCCGCAGGTGCAGGCGGTCTATCCGCGCCATCCGACCAAACTGTTGATCGTCGGCGCCAACGACCCGATGTGGCGCGGCAGCCTCGGTGCGCATGAATCCATCTACGTGAACACACGGTTGCCGCTGGTCAGCGAAAGCGGCAGCAGCGCTTTGGTGCGTGAGCTGGCGCAGGTGTTCGGGCGGATCAACGACGAGCAGCGCAGCGACTGGATCAGCGAGGGTTTTGCCGAGTATTACGCCATTGAACTGGTGCGCCGCGCCGGTGGCATGAGCGATGAGCGTTATCAAAGTTTGCAGGCGAAACTGGCCAGGGACAGCCAGAAAGTCACGACCTTGCGCGGCGAGCAGATCAGCCCGGCACAGGTTTCGAAGGCGGTGGTGGTATTGCAGGAGCTGGATCGCGAGATTCGCTTGAAGACGCGCAACAAGCGTTCGCTGGATGATGTGTTGCGTGGGGCGATGCATTTGGGGACGGTGAGTACCAAGGAGTTTGTGCAACTGGCCGAGAGCGTTCTCGGTGAGTCCTCCAAAGTCCTTGATACCGCGTTGCTACAGTGACACCGCTATCGCTGGCAAGCCAGCTCCCACAGTGTTTTGGGATGGGCACAAAATCAGTGCACAACCCATAAGCCGATTTGGGGCTGGGCAAAAATTCTGTGGTCTCCACAGAACCTGTGGGAGCTGGCTTGCCAGCGATGAGGCCGTCAGCCCCACCGCAAATCTCGGATCAAACCCCGGCTTTCGGCGACTTCACCGAATCATTGCCGGTCACGGTGGCGGTGCTGGTCGCCGCCTCGGCATTGGCTTTGAGCTTGCTCAACTCTTCCCCGGCCCGCTCGATCTTCGCCCGCACGTTATTCATGTCCTGACGACTCTTCTCGATCAGGCTCTTCACCGAACTGTGCCCGGTAATCCCACGCGCCATGGCCACGCCGCCAATCGCCACCTGAATCAAGCCGAACACCCCGCCGCGGCGCAGGCCTTTGCCGACCATGATCACGCCGCCAGCCAGCGAGCCGATGCGCTCCCAGCCTTCGACGTTCTGCTCGGAACGGCTCTGGAACGGGGTGGATTCGATACGTTCGACGCGTTTGAGCTCGGTCATGATCTTTCTCCAGGCAATGAGTAATGGATAAACAAGCTGACTGCCGGAGCGGTCAGCTCGTTCCATCGAATATGCGATGTTTTAGCGGAATTTTGGCCCGGAGCGAGTGTTCAAGCCCTTGGCCATGCGGTCATAGAGCACGACGTTGACCGTCGCGGCGAGGTTCATGCAGCCGGTGGTCGGGATGTACACGACGTCTTCGCACCAGTCGCGAATCTCTTTATCCAGCGAGCCGTCTTCGGGGCCGAAGATGTACAGGGCGCGATCCGGGTGAGTGTATTCCGGCAGCGGGCGGGCGCCCTCGACCAGTTCCACGGCGACGGGCACGCAGTTGAGCGGGAGAATCTTTTTCAGATCGTCGATGCCGATCAGCGGGATGTCGTAGTGCACGCGTTTGGTGTCAGTGACGAAGTCGGCGGCGCGTTCATAACGCTTGCCGGTGTAGAACACCGACGCCACGCCATAGCAGCCTGCGGCGCGCATCACCGAACCGACGTTCTCCGGTGATTTGGGGTTATACAAACCAATGCAGCTGTACCGTTTGTCTGCCACGAGCGGGGTGCCTTCGGGAAAAAGAGCGCGATTATACGGGGATTGGGAGAGGGCGGGCAGATTCGAGATCTGCGGTGTCTGCTCTGGCCCTATCGCTGGCAAGCCAGCTCCCACAGGGATCTCGGGTGTTCACAAAATTTGTGAGCGATCAAAATCATTGTGGGAGCTGGCTTGCCAGCGATGAGGCCAGTTCAGGCAATGAAGATCAGTCTTCTTTCTTCATCAACCCGGCCAACGCGGCAAACGGGTTGTGCGTCGCCTTGGCGATCTTCGGCGTGCTCAGCGAGCCTTCGCTGAAATACTGCTGATCGGTATAGCGCGAGTGTTCGTTGTCGTGGCAATACAGGCACAACAATTCCCAGTTCGAGCCGTCCTGCGGGTTGTTGTCGTGGTTGTGGTCGCGGTGGTGCACGGTCAGTTCGCTCAGGCGCTTGCCGGAAAATTCACGGGTGCAGCGGCCACAGACGTGCGGGTACATCTTCAGGGCTTTGTCGCGGTAGCCCATTTCCTTGTCGCGCTGGTTGTCGGCGAGGATGCGATCCAGCTTCGACGTATTGGTTGGGGTGGACGAACTCATGGGTTCACCTTTGTAAAAGACTAATGACGGTTATGGGCAGAGTTTAGCTCAGCCCTTGAGCTTCTCGGCAATCCAGATCGTGTGGCGCGTGCCCTTGTTACCGTGGGCGAAGACCTGGACTTCTTCGGCCTTGAAACCGGCCTTCTTCAATTTGTCGGAAAACAGCCGGTCGGCGCTGGCCGACCATACGGCGAGCACGCCTTTGGGGCGCAAGGCTTTGGCGCAGGCATTCAGACCAGCGGCGGAGTACAGCCAACTGTTGGCCTTTTGCGTCAGGCCTTCGGGGCCGTTGTCGACGTCGAGCATGATCGCGTCGAAGCCGTTCGGCTCACTTTGCAGCACATTGGCCACATCGTTCTGACGGATCACCGTGCGTGGATCAAGCAGTGGCCGACCGGACTTTTCCCCGAGCGGGCCACGGTTCCACTCGACCACGCCGGGCACCAGTTCCGCGACCACCACTTGGGCAGTTTTACCCAGATGCTTGAGCGCGGAGGCGAGGGTGAAACCCATGCCCAGACCGCCGATCAGTACCCGCGAATCCGGACGCCCGGCGACCTTGCGGCAAGGGATCTCGGCCAAGGCATCTTCAGAGCCGTGCATGCGCGTGTTCATCAATTGCCCGCCGTCGCCGCCCTGGATCTTGATGACAAAATCCTCGCCATACTCGAACAGGCACAGGGCACCGCCGCTTTCAGGGATCGGGGTGGTGTCGAGCAGAACGAAACGTTTCATGGAAATCTCTACAAGGGGGAAGGCAAGCAGGCCCGTTGGGAGTAGCCTGAGTGCAGACTAGAGGCCAAACGGAGCCCTTGATGAAGCGCACCATTCTAACGGTCATTGCCCTGGCCGCGCTCTCGATTACTGCAGTGCAGGCGCAACAGACCATTCCGGTCAGCCCGGCGCCGCAACCCGGCTCGCCCGGTACCGCAACGCCGACGCCGTATCCGCAGATCACGCCGATCAACATTCCCAAGTCCGGTGCCGGCAGTGGCAGTCCGCCGCTGGTGCCGATCGAAATGCCCAGCCCACCGAGCAAGGATCAACCGGTGCCGGGCATCGAACCGAGCGGCAGCAAGGCAAAATCTCCCGGCGGTTAAACCTGTTGCGCCGCCAGTTGGCCGTCGGCCATGCGCAGGCGTTTCGACAGCGAGACGGCGAGGGCGCGGATGATCTTCGCGGCGATTTTCGGCGCGTCGTTGAGCATTTTTTCCAGCGAATCCTTGCCGAGGTTCAGCAACTGGCAGTTGCTCGCGGCAATACAGGTGGCGGAACGTCGCTCACCGTCGAGCACGGCCATTTCGCCGAACGCGCGACCGCTGCGCAAGGTGGCCATGGTGATCACCTGACCATCGGGCCCGGTTTTCTGCACGGCGACCTGGCCGGTGTGGAGGATGCACATGAAACTGCCGGCATCGCCCTCACGGAAAATCGCTTCGCCTTCAGCCACGGTGCTGATGCTGAAGTAGCCGGAAGCGGCCGCAAAGTCGGCCAGCTGCAATTGATCGAACAGGCCGCAGTCCATCAGCCAGTCGCGGATTTCGTTGTTCAGGAAGGTCGGTTCTGACATGTCGTCACGGTCTTTTTGTTTTCACTGTTTCAGGCTTCACACGTCCCTGGTAGGAGCTGCCGAAGGCTGCGATGTGTTGATCTTGCCTTTGAAAAAATCAAAATCAAAAGATCGCAGCCTTCGGCAGCTCCTACAGGGATCTGTGGGGTATCGGCCTCTCGGGTCTGCAATTAAGACCCAAGTGACCGACGGAGTTCCTCAGGCCAGGCCCAAAACCTTGAAAACAAATGCGTATTCGAGTGCTACGTCACGTAATCCCTGATAGCGCCCGCTCATCCCGCCGTGCCCGGCGCCCAGTTCAGTCTTCAGCAGCAGGACGTTGTCGTCGGTCTTGGTCGCGCGCAGTTTCGCCACCCACTTGGCCGCTTCCCAATACTGCACGCGACTGTCGTTGTAGCCGGCGATTACCAGCGTCGCCGGATAATCCTGCGCGCTGACGTTTTCGTAGGGCGCGTAAGCCTTGATCCGCTCGTAGACTTCCGGCTCCTCGGGATTGCCCCACTCGTCGTACTCAGTGACGGTCAGCGGCAGTTCCGGGTCGAGCATGGTATTGAGCACGTCGACGAACGGCACTTCAGCAATCGCCACGCCGAACAGATCCGGACGCTGGTTGAGCACGGCACCGATGAGCAAACCACCCGCGCTGCCGCCACTGATTGCCAATTTGTCCGCTGTGGTAATGCCGTTGAGGATCAGAAACTCGGCGCAGGCAATGAAGTCGCTGAAGGTGTTGTGCTTGTGCTCCTGCTTGCCGGCGCGATACCAGGCTTCGCCCAACTCGCCGCCACCCCGCACGTGGGCGATGGCGAAGGCCATGCCACGATCCAGAAGGCTCAGGCGCGCATGGGAGAACCACGGATCAAGGCTCGAACCGTAAGCGCCATAGCCATAGAGATAAAGCGGCACCGCTTTGCCGACCATTTCGCGCTTCATCACCAGGCTGATCGGCACTTGCGTACCGTCCGGCGCCGTCGCCCACAGGCGTTGGCTAACGTAGGCATCGGCGTCGAACGGGCCGAGCACCGGGGTTTCTTTCAACACCGTTTGTTCGCCGTTGGCGAGGATCAGTTGGCGCACTTGTGCCGGGCGGTTCAACGCCTCGTAGCGCAGACGAATACGGTCGCTCTCGAACTCCAGGCTGTTTTGCACATAGAGGCTGTAGGCCGCGTCCGGCAATTGCACGCGATAAGGCGTCAGACCGTGTGGGTGAACTTCGATGATCGGCAGGCCACCCTCGCGCAGGCTCAGGGTCATGGCCTCGGTGTTGAGGCTGACGCCATCGAGCATCACCGTATCGCTGTGGGGGATCAGGTTTTGCCACTCGGCTTCGGTCGGCGCGATGCCGGTGTCCGGCGCCTGATACAAGGCATAGTTGATGCCGTCGCGGTTGGTGCGGATAAACCACGTCCACACGCCATCGAGCAGGCCGTGATCGACATCGTATTCATGGTCTTCGACACGCGGGGCCAGGCAAGTAAACGGCAGGTGCGGTTGATTGGCATCCAGCGCCCAGACTTCACTGGTGGTCTTGCTGCCCAGCGAGAGCAGCAGTTGCTGCTCGGAGCTGGAACGGTAGCAATGCAGGAAGAAACGCCCGTCTGCCTCGTGGAAAACTTCTTCGGCAGCAGTGCCGTCGAGGCGATAGCGGAACAACTTGTGTGGACGATGGGTGTCGTCGAGCACGCCGAAAAACAGGGTCAGGCTGTCGTTGGCCCAAGTCATGCTGCCGTCGCAGTCTTCGAATTCCAGTTCGCTGACTTTGTCGTTGGCCAGTTCCTTGACGAACAGCGTGTAAATCTCATCGCCCGAAGCGTCGACGCTGTAGGCCAGACGTTGATGATCCGGGCTGATGCTGAACGCGCCCAGCGAGAAGAATCCGCCATTGGCGAGCACATTCGGGTCGAGCAGCAGTTGTTCGCGGTTTTCATCGAGGGTAAGGCTGTCGTCCGCCGGTCGCGGGCAACGGTAGTGTCGGGCGTATTCGTCGCCCGCCGTAGTGCGCGTGTAATACAGATACGGGCCCCAAGGTGAGGGCAGGGACAGGTCGGTTTCGAGGATTCGGCTCTTGATCTCTTCGAACAGGGTTTCACGCAGTTCGGCCTGATCGGCGGTTTGCGCCTCCTGCCAGGCGTTTTCGGCCTTGAGGTAATCGAGCACCGCGTCGGTGTCGCGTTCCTGCAGCCAGGCATACGGGTCGGCACCGGGCGCCTTGTGGGCAATCGGAGCACTGATGACGTTGGCGGATTGGGGCATGGAAGGCTCTCGGACAAATTACGGAATGGGGTTTTCGCAGCTTTTGAAACCGTCGCAGGCCCTGTAGGAGTGAGCCTGCTCGCGATAAGGCCGGCACATTCAACATCAATGTTGTCAGGCTGTCCGTCATCGCGAGCAGGCTCGCTCCCACAGGTCGCATGTCTATTGGGACAAGCCGCACGGGCGAAAAGTCGTTACTATAAGCGCCTCTTTGCCTGCCTTGCCATGGACACCATGACCGAGAACGACTATCTGATCGCCTGGGGCCTCTACGCCTTTGCCGCTGTGGGCTGCCTGTTGGTATGGATGCGCCTGACCACCTGGATGTGGCGCTGGTTGCGCGAACCGCTGCGTGTGCTGATGGCGGTGTTGCTGTTCAGCCCGACCATCATCGACCCGGTGAAAGCCAAGGTTGCGCCGTCCATTGCCATCACCGCGCTGGACCTGGCCTTCAAGGTCGGCAACAACGCCTGGCGGGCGATCTCCGATCTGTTCATGTACAGCATGATCGCGTTCGGCATCTACCTGATTTTCGTGTTGATCCGCTTGCCGATCGAGCGTGCTTCGCGTGCGCGCCGCGAGCAGGCCGAAGCCGCGAAAGCTGCCGCCCGCGCCGATGACCGCGATGACGATCAACCGTTTGGCGGCGCCGGTGATGACCGCTACGGTCGTCCACCCTTGCCGAACAACCCGCAGCGCATGCGGGTCGAGCCGCGCCTGTAACCCGAGAGTCCGCACATGTGTGAATTACTGGGCATGAGTGCCAACGTGCCGACCGATATCGTGTTCAGCTTCACCGGCCTGATGCAGCGTGGCGGTCGCACCGGCCCGCACCGCGACGGCTGGGGCATTGCCTTCTATGAGGGCCGGGGTTTGCGTCTGTTTCAGGACCCGGCGGCGAGTTGCGAGTCGGAAGTCGCCAATCTGGTGCAGCGCTATCCAATCAAAAGCGAAGTGGTCATCGGCCACATCCGCCAGGCCAACGTCGGCAAGGTCTGCCTGTCCAACACCCACCCGTTCGTCCGCGAACTGTGGGGACGCAACTGGTGCTTCGCGCACAACGGCCAGTTGGCCGATTTCACCCCGATCAAAAGCTTCTACCGCCCGGTCGGCGATACCGATAGCGAAGCGGCGTTCTGCGATTTGCTCAACCGCGTGCGTGCAGCATTCCCGGAACCGGTCGATATAGAAGAGCTGCTGCCCGATCTGGTCGCCGCCTGCGCTGAGTATCGCAGCAAAGGCGTGTTCAACTGCCTGCTCAGCGACGGCGACTGGCTGTTCTGCTATTGCTCGACCAAACTCGCACAGATCACCCGTCGCGCCCCGTTCGGCCCGGCGCGCCTGAAGGATGTCGACGTTATCGTCGATTTCCAGGCGGAAACCACGCCCAACGACGTGGTCACGGTGATTGCCACCGAACCTTTGACCGAAAACGAAACCTGGACCCGCTACGAACCGGGCCAATGGAGCCTGTGGCGACGCGGCGAATGCGTCAGTCAGGGCAAGACCGAATAAGGATTGCACCCCATGTTGCTCAGTTATGTACGGCTGGTGTTGTTTGCGGCGGGCCTGTTGATCGGTGTCCAGGTGCCAGGCTTCATCAACGATTACGCGAAACGTGTCGAGGCGCATCTGATCGAAGCGCAGACTGGCTTGCGCGGTTTTCAGGGCACCGCCGAGCAGTTCTTCAAGGGTGATATGCAGGCGCTGGTCGCGCATTATCGCGCCAGTGAAGACCCGGTATTTCGCAGCGATGCTGACAGCCTGAGCACCTTGCTCAGCCGCCAGATCGCGCTGGACAAGCAGTTCCAGGCGATGCAAGGGCCGTGGTACATCCGCTTCCTGCAAGTGGTGTTGGCCGCGGATCCGGATATCCGCAAGGAAACCTGGAACGGTTACAGCTATCAGATCCTGCTGACGCCGGAAGCGATGATCTGGGGCATGAGCGGCGCGTTGCTGCTGTCGTTCGGCATTGAATGCCTGTTCCGCTTGATCGACTGGGTCGTACTCGGTGGCCGGCGTCTGCGCCAGAGCCGGCCGATCGAAGACCGCGATGTGCGCGGTCTCTGATGATCGTTCCCACGCTCTGCGTGGGAACGCCTCAACGGACGCTCCGCGTTCGGCTTTCGAGGGACGCGGAGCGTCCCGGGCTGCATTCCCACGCGGAGCGTGGGAATGATCACGGTGTCAGGGCGATATAGTCAGTGCCCATCTTGATCGCATACCCCTCCAGCACCTGCTGACACAACGTCACAATCTCCTCGACCCACTCAACCCCCACCCGCCACGACACCACCACCTGCAGATTCGGTGGCCGTTGATCGATGTTGAGCAAGGTTAATTCGCCTCGCACCAGCTCCTCCGCAACCAGCACCGGCGGCAGCACACCAATACCAAAACCATCGCGTAACAACCGCGTGATCGCCGACACCGAGTTCACGCAATTCAAGCGTGGCGCGAGTACGCCACTGGCTTGCATCAAAGCCAACAGATCCTGATGCGGTCGGGAGTTTTTCGAGTAGGTGATGATCCGTTCCTGCGCCAGTTCGGCAAGGTCGGCATAGTCGCGGTTGTAGATCGAATTGCTGGCGACGATCCAGCCGAGCGGATGGCTGGCCAGCTCCAGACTGCGCACGCTTTCATGGCGGATCAGATCGGTTTGCAGAACGATATCGAGAAAGCCTTTTTGCAACTGATCGCAGAGGTTCAACGAAGTATCCGCCACCAGCTCGATTTCCACCCGTGGATACAGGTCCGTCATCTGTGCCACCAACGGGCTGAGCCAGGTGTGAATCACCGTGTCCATCACGCCAATGCGCACGCGGCCGACTTTGCTCGAGCGGGTCTCGATCGACTGTTTCAGCGCCGACATGGTGTCGAGCATCTGCTCGGCGTACTCCAGCACTTTCAACCCTTCGGGCGTCAGGCTGACACCGCGTGAATCGCGCAAAAACAGCTTCACCCCCAGCTCGCCTTCCAGTACCGCAATGCGGCTGGAAATCGACGCCTGGGTGGTGAACAGCTTGTCGGCGGTCAGGCGAAAACTCTTCAGTCGGGCGACCCAGACAAAGGTCTCGAGAAACTTCAGGTTCATGGGCAAGGCTCGGGTGACAAATTTTTCTTATGGCTAAGGCGGGGTTTTATTCGTTGGACGCAGCAGGGCCGCGCGACGAAAAATCGACGCATCCGGTCTCCACGATAGGCGTCGTCGGGGCTACGAACAAGACCAATAAAAAACCTGCGGAGATAAGCCATGCGTGCTCCCGACACCCTAGAAGCATCCACGGCAACGGCGCGCCCCGGGCCGTTCGACTGGTATCGCAACATCAATCAGCAGGAGCGCCGTACGTTCTGGAGCTGCAAGATCGGCTACGGTCTGGACGGCATGGACACGCAAATGCTCAGCTTCGTCGTGCCGACGCTGATTGCGATGTGGGGCATCACCACCGGCGAAGCGGGGCTGATCCACACCAGCACGTTGATCGCTTCGGCCATCGGCGGCTGGGTCGCTGGGATTCTCTCAGACCGCATCGGTCGCGTGCGCACCCTGCAACTCACGGTGTTGTGGTTCGCTTTCTTCACCTTCCTCTGCGGCTTCGCGCAGAACTACGAACAACTGCTGATCGCCCGGACCTTGATGGGCTTCGGTTTCGGCGGCGAATGGACGGCTGGCGCGGTACTGATCGGCGAGGTGATCCGCGCCAAGGATCGCGGCAAAGCGGTGGGCATGGTGCAATCCGGCTGGGCGTTGGGCTGGGGGCTCACAGCGATTCTATATGCGCTGCTGTTCTCGGTGTTGCCGCCGGAAGATGCCTGGCGTGCGCTGTTCATCCTCGGCATCGTGCCGGCGATTTTCGTGATTTTCGTCCGTCGACTGGTGAAAGATCCGGAGATCTATCGCGAGGCTAAAGCCCAACAAACGCCGGAGAATCAATCGAAGTTCTACGAGATCTTCGCGCCGGGCATGCTCTTCACCACGTTCCGCGCTTCACTGCTGACCACTGGCGCCCTCGGTGGTTACTACGCGATCACTTCCTGGCTGCCGACCTTTCTGAAAAACGAACGCGGTTTGAGCGTGCTCGGTACGGGCGGTTATCTGGCGATGGTGATTGTCGGCTCCTACGTCGGTTACGTGATCAGCGCTTATCTGACAGACCTGCTCGGGCGGAAAAAGAACTTCATCCTGTTCGCGGTCGGCTCGTTCACCATCGTTCTGCTCTACACGCAACTGCCGGTCAGCAATGGCGTGATGCTGTGGCTGGGCTTCCCGTTGGGCTTCTTTGCTTCAGGGATTTTCAGCGGCATGGGCGCGTTTCTGACTGAATTGTTTCCTACGCGAATTCGCGGTTCGGGGCAGGGCTTTTGCTACAACATCGGTCGGGCACTGGCGGCTTTGTTTCCGCTGCTGATCGGCTTGCTTAGCCAGAAGGTGCCGTTGAGTGTCGGCATTGGCGCGTTTGCGGCGGTGTCTTACGGCGTGGTGATTATCGCGGCATTGAGCCTGCCGGAAACCCGTGGCAAGCAACTCGATGCGCAGTAACTGATAACCTGCTTAGCACAGTCCTACAGATAAAAAGACAAGCACCTACAGGAGTGTTCACCGTGAGCCGCCTGCTATTGAATTGCGACATTGGCGAGAGTTTCGGCAGCTGGACCATGGGTCTGGATGCCGAGGTCATGCCCTTCATCGATTGTGCCAACGTGGCTTGCGGTTTCCATGCCGGCGACCCGAGCATCATGCGCAAGACCGTCAGCCTGGCATTGAGCCACGGCGTGCAGATCGGTGCACACCCGGCCTATCAGGATCTGGTCGGTTTCGGTCGCCGCTCCATGGCGTATTCGGCGCAAGAGCTGCAAGACATCCTGCATTACCAGATCGGCGCGCTCGACGGCATTTGCAAAGCCCAGGGCGGGCGCGTCAGTTACGTCAAACCCCACGGCGCGATGTACAACGACATGATGGCCAACCCGGCGCAATTGCGTGCGGTGATTCAGGCAGTGGCCGCTTATGACCGCAGCCTGCCGTTGATGCTGATGGCCACCCGCGACAACTCGGCGGCGCAGCAGATCGGCGATGAATATGGCGTGACATTGTGGTTCGAAGCCTTCGCTGACCGCGCTTACGACAGTGCCGGCAAACTGGTTTCACGACAATTGCCGGGCGCGGTGCATCACGATCCGGAAAAAATCATCGAGCAAGCCCTGACCATTGCCCGTGGCGACAACCTCAGCGCCAGCGACGGCAGCGCCTTGCGCCTGCACGCCAACACCCTTTGCGTGCACGGCGACAACGCCAGTTCGGTAGCGGCCGTGCAGCGCATTCGCGAGGCCCTGAATCAGCAGAGCGCCTTATGAACCCAAGGATTGAAGTGGTGGCACTGGATTGCCTGATGCTGCGTCTGTTCGATGAAATCGCCGAAGCCAACATGCCGTGGATGCTCGCTGCCAGTGAGCGTTTGCGTGCGGTATTCGGTGAGCAACTGATCGATCTGGTGCCGTCCTATACGACGCTGATGGTGCATTACGATTTGACTGCACTGAGTCCGGGTCAGGCGCGGGAATTGATCGCCGAAGCATTGATCGATCTGTCACCGAATGCGCGAACTGGCGGCCAATGTCATGTGTTGCCGGTCTGGTATGACTTGAGTGTCGGCCCTGAGTTGAGTTTGCTGGCCGAGCGCAGCGGTCTGGCGGTGGATGAAGTGATCCGTCGCCACAGCGGACGTGAGTATCAGGTATTCGCCCTTGGTTTCGCGCCGGGTTTCGCGTTTATGGGGTTGGTCGAAGAAGTGCTTGCCGCGCCTCGCCTGAACACACCACGCAAAAAAGTCGCTGCCGGTAGCGTCGGCATTGCCGAACGGCAGACGGCGGCTTACCCCGTGGTCTCTCCCGGCGGCTGGAACCTGATCGGCCGCACCCCGGCCAAGTTGTTCGACCGCAATCGCGACGGCTACAGCCTGATGCAACCGGGCGACACGGTGCGATTCGAAGCGGTCAGTCATGCCGAGTTCGTCAATCTGGGTGGTGATGACACACCACTGGAGGCGCAGACATGAGCCGACTGACGATTGAAGCCAGTACCCCGTTGTGCCTGTTGCAGGACGCGGGACGGTTTGGCGTGCGGCACCTGGGCGTCACCCAGGGCGGTGCGGCGGATTGGTGTTCGATGAGCTGGGCCAACTGGTTGCTCGGCAATAACCTCGATGCAACGGTGATCGAAATCACCCTCGGCGGGTTTGCCGTCGTCGCTGCAGAGGATTGTTTGCTGGCACTGGCCGGAGCTGATCTTGGCGCACAGATTGATGGTCAACCGCTGGCGCCGTGGCGCAGTTTCAAGTTGCGTAAAGGACAGAAGTTGCTGTTCACGCAACCGCTGCTCGGTGCCCGGGCTTATCTGGCGGCGCCCGGTGGTTTTGATGCACCGAAGGTGCTGGGCAGCAGCGCGACGGTGGTGCGTGAAGAGTTCGGTGGGCTGGACGGTATGGGCTTGCCGTTGGCCAAGGGCGCGACGCTGAGTTATCACAGGAAATCGCTATGTGTTCGCGAAGTGCCTTTGGATTTACGACCGGATTTGAAAGCGAATGCACCGCTGGATCTGGTGCTCGGCGCACAGATCGGCCAGTTCAGTGGGCAGAGTTTGTTTGATGCCTTCAACAGTGCCTGGACGCTGGACAGTCGCGCTGATCGCATGGGCATTCGTTTGCTGGGCAAGGCGTTGGAATATCAGGGGCAGCCGATGATTTCCGAAGGCATTCCACTCGGGGCGGTGCAGGTACCGCCGGACGGGCAACCGATCGTGTTGCTCAATGATCGTCAGACCATTGGTGGTTATCCACGCTTGGGGGCGCTGACACCCTTGGCGCTGGCGAGGCTGGCGCAATGTCTCCCGGGTGACAGGGTGCGGTTCACGCCAGTCATGCAAGAGCGTGCATGGCATGACCATATCAACTACCTGAAGTCCTACTTGTAATTGTCCGTACTTCGGACGGAAGACCGAGATTTTTCCTGGCGCATCAGTACGTCGCCCTACATCGCTTGTCGAGCATGTATGGAACTATCGGTCTTCATCTTTTACAAGGAAGTTACAGATGCGTTTTATGACAGTAATGGCCCAATCAAAGGGCGAATGTGCGAACAGTGTCGATGGGCACATTGTCGGTTTTTATGAGGGTGTGGACTGCGTGCCGGTTTATCGGGCGAGCATCGATCGTTTCTACAATGTGCAACGACTGGACGCCGACCGGGCCGGTCATCAGGACATCGTTGCGCGTATTGAGACATTTATGTCCACCGCAACCGTCGACATGATGCGTATGTTTCACTGGAATCACCGCACGGAGGCGAGTGGTAACGCCATGGAGCTGATGACCGTGGAGACCAACGCGGGTGCTGAGGTGAAAAGCGTAAGGTTTCGCTTTCTGGCGCCAGAGGGCGAAATGAAGAGTGAAGTGACCCTGAGTCCTGAAACGGACATTGAAAAAAATCGCAGGGTAGCGCTGGAAAATGGCGGGGCGAAAGTTGTCGCCAGAGGGAAGAAAAAACGCCGCGGGCAAAAAACGACTGCTGTCGGCCCCGCGATTCTGGACACCTCTTTCATGGACCGGCTCTGCAAGTCTTATCTCGCGACAGATTGGTAAATTCGCGAGCCTGAAAGGCAGCCGCTTTCATACGGTCTGCCTTTCAGTATTTACCTTCGCAATCTTACTTGGACAAAAACCGCATCCCTTCCTCAAGCCCGCGCAACGTCAACGGATACATCTGATCCTCGATCAGATCGCGCACGATATTGGTCGACGAGGTATAGCCCCAGGTGTCTTTCGGATACGGATTGATCCAGATGAGTTTCTTGTACTTCTCCATGAAGCGCTGCATCCACACGTAACCCGGCTCTTCGTTCCAGTGCTCGACACTGCCGCCGGCCTGGGTGATTTCATACGGCGCCATGGCGGCGTCACCGATGAAGATCACTTTGTAGTCGGCGCCGTACTTGTGCAGCAGGTCCTGGGTCGAAGTGCGTTCCGAGGTGCGGCGCATATTGTTCTTCCACACCGATTCATAAACGAAGTTGTGGAAGTAGAAGTACTCCAGATGCTTGAACTCGGTCTTGCAGGCCGAGAACAGTTCCTCACAAATCTTCACGTGGGCGTCCATCGAACCGCCGATGTCGAACAGCAACAACAGCTTCACCGTGTTGCGGCGTTCAGGGCGCATCTGGATGTTCAGCAGACCGGCGTCCTTGGCGGTGTGGTCGATGGTGCCATCGATATCGAGTTCTTCCGCTGCGCCCTGACGGGCGAATTTACGCAAGCGGCGCAGGGCAACCTTGATGTTGCGCGTGCCCAGTTCCACCGAATCATCGAGGTTCTTGTACTCACGCTGATCCCACACTTTCACCGCTTTGCCCTGGCGCTTGCCGGCATCGCCGACCCGAATGCCTTCCGGGTTGAAACCGCCGGAACCGAACGGACTGGTGCCGCCGGTGCCGATCCACTTGTTGCCGCCGGCGTGGCGTTCCTTCTGTTCCTCCAGACGCTTCTTGAACTCTTCGATCAGCTTGTCGAGGCCGCCAAGGGACTGGATCTGCGCGCGCTCCTCGTCACTCAGCGAACGCTCGAATTCCTTGCGCAGCCAGTCTTCGGGAATCAGCGCCTGCAAGTGATCATCGAGCTTTTCGAGGCCATTGAAGTAGGCGCCGAACGCGCGGTCGAACTTGTCGAAATGGCGTTCGTCCTTCACCAGAATCGCCCGCGACAAGTAATAAAACTCGTCCATGTCGGCGAAGGTCACGCGCTGTTTCAGCGCGTTGATCAGGTCGAGCAGCTCACGCACCGACACCGGCACCTTGGCTGCACGCATTTCATTGAACAGGTTGAGCAACATGGCATCAGCCTCTTAGCGGGTGCCGCGACGGCTCATGAACGCCAGGCGCTCAAGCAGTTGCACGTCCTGTTCGTTCTTCACCAAGGCACCGGCCAGTGGCGGGATAGCTTTGGTCGGATCGCGTTCGCGCAATACCGCTTCGCCGATGTTGTCGGCCATCAGCAGCTTCAGCCAGTCGACCAGTTCCGAGGTCGATGGCTTCTTCTTCAGACCCGGCACCTTGCGTACGTCAAAGAACACGTCCAGCGCTTCGCTGACCAGATCCTTCTTGATGTCGGGATAGTGCACGTCGACGATTTTCTGCAGGGTCGGGCGATCCGGGAAGGCGATGTAGTGGAAGAAGCAGCGGCGCAGGAAAGCGTCCGGCAGCTCTTTTTCGTTGTTGGAGGTAATGATGATGATCGGGCGCTTCTTCGCCTTGATGGTTTCGTCGATCTCGTAAACGTAGAACTCCATCTTGTCGAGTTCTTGCAGCAAGTCGTTGGGGAACTCGATGTCGGCCTTGTCGATTTCGTCGATCAGCAAAATGACCCGCTCTTCGGACTCGAAAGCCTCCCAGAGCTTGCCCTTCTTCAGGTAGTTGCGCACATCGTGGACTTTCTCATTGCCCAGTTGCGAGTCGCGCAGACGGCTGACCGCATCGTACTCGTACAGACCCTGATGGGCCTTGGTGGTGGACTTGATGTGCCAGGTGATCAGCTTGGCATTGAACGATTCGGCCAATTGCTCGGCGAGCATGGTCTTGCCGGTGCCCGGTTCGCCCTTGACCAGCAGCGGCCGCTCCAAGGTGATGGCGGCGTTGACCGCCAGCTTCAGGTCATCGGTGGCGACGTAGGCCTGGGTGCCTTCGAACTTCATCTGCTAATCCTCGAACGGTAACGCCGACCTGACGGGCAGGGCGGGGGCGAAATAATCGGATGCCCGACTATAACGCGCAGTCCGGTCGACTGTGAACGCAGACGGCTTATTCAGTCTCTGAATGGGGCGTCACATGTTGACTCAGTCTCGGTCGATGGCCAGTATTCAGGTATCGCCGATTTGGCGATAGCCTTCAGGATGTCCACTGAATCTGTGGCGAGGGAGCTTGCTCCCGCTGGGCTGCGAAGCAGTCCCCATCTGCCCGGAGGCGCTGAATTGATGTTATCCATGAAACGACCACGCTTGGCGGCAGTTACTGCGCTCTCTGATAGTCGGCTTGCACTCTGCTTTGTTGATGGTCGCGCGCTGACACTCGATTTGAGTCGAGATATTCAAACGTATAAGCAGTTGCAGCCCTTGCTTGATCCCCAAGTCTTTGCGACTGCCATCTTGGGCGATAACGGTTGGACCGTTGAATGGCCGGCCCCGGATATTCAGATTGGCGCCGATACTCTATATCTGGATGCTTTTCCAGAAATGAACCCTAACCCGCATCTGGCTTCGGCCGCTCATACCGGGCATTGAATGCCTTTACGAAACCATTGCGCAAAATCTGCAAAAATGCTTCGAACGCGCTGATGTTTTGCTGATGCACGTTGCCGCTGAGTTCGACCTTGGTGGCGAACTGGTTTTTCGCCTGATTCTTCAGCACGGTTTCAGTACCACCGACCAAAGCCTCCCAGACTGAGCGGAAGATGCTCTTGTTCTTGTTTTCCACGTCCTGCTGCCAGTTGAACACTTCGACGTCACGCAGCAGGGGTTTGATGTAGCCGTTGACCTGGGCTTTTTTGGCTTGGGCTTCGATCACCACATCACCGTGGCCGGCGTTGAAGTCGAATTTGCCGTAGGCCGAGGCGAAGTCGTTCATGCGTTTAAGTTCGATGTCTTTGGCGCGCAGGCGGAACTCGAAGTCTTCGAAATTGCTCAGAGGGTCGAACGTTGCGGTGGTTTCCAGCGGTGCATGACCCAGCAGCAGGGCTTTGCCTTCGAAGCGGGCGTCGCGTTTGCCCTGTTTGTCGACCACGTTGGTCAGGTTGTAGATGCTCGCGTCGACATCGGTCGCGTTCATGTTCACTGGAGGTTTTGAATTGAAGTTGCGGAAACTGATCTTGCCGTCCTGAATCTGTACTTCGTCGAGAGTGATCGGCAGCAATTTGCCCAGTTGCGCGCGCCAGTCGGTGCCTTGACCTGTTTGTGAGTTCTGTTTGTTAGCGCCACCATCGACGAAATTGACTTCAGGATTTACGAATCTCACCTGCGCCACGACGGCATGGTCGTACCACAGCGAATGCCAGTTGACTGCCAGATCGATCAGCGGTGCGTTGACGAACGGTACCGGTACCTTGCCGTCGACCTTGACGATCTTCAGCCCATTGATCTTGTAGGCGCCGCGCCATAGGGCCAAGTCGACATCAGTGATCTGGCCCCGATAGTCACCCATGTCCGCCAGTTTGCCGTTCAGGTAGTCGCGCACCATGTAGGGCAGGGCGATGTGCAGCGCGATCAGCAGCACAACGACGACGGCGAAAATCCCTAATGGCCAACTGTAGCGACGCTTCATGACGGCAATTCCCTGACGATGTAAGCGATTGACTGTTACGTCGCGCAGACGTTCGACCCGACTGGACTGTGATGGGCAACAGGCATACCTTTGAAGGCTGAATTCAATGCTGCATAAGGACCCAGCCATGAGCCGTATTTTCGCTGACAACGCCCATTCCATCGGTAATACGCCGCTGGTGCAGATCAACCGCATCGCGCCGCGTGGCGTGACCATTCTGGCCAAGATCGAGGGGCGCAACCCCGGTTATTCGGTCAAGTGCCGGATCGGCGCCAACATGATCTGGGACGCCGAAAGCAGCGGCAAACTCAAGCCGGGCATGACCATTGTCGAGCCGACGTCGGGTAACACCGGGATCGGTCTGGCGTTTGTTGCCGCTGCCCGTGGTTACAAGTTGATGCTGACCATGCCGGCTTCGATGAGCATCGAACGCCGTAAAGTCCTCAAGGCTCTGGGCGCCGAGCTGGTGTTGACCGAGCCAGCCAAGGGCATGAAAGGCGCCATCGAAAAGGCTGCCGAGATCGTTGCCAGCGATGCCGACAAATATTTCATGCCGGCGCAGTTCGATAACCCGGCAAACCCGGCGATTCACGAAAAAACTACCGGTCCGGAAATCTGGAACGACACCGATGGTGCGGTGGATGTACTGGTGGCTGGGGTTGGCACGGGCGGAACCATCACGGGCGTTTCGCGGTATATCAAGAATACCCAGGGCAAACCGATTCTGTCGGTGGCGGTGGAGCCGATGTCGTCGCCAGTGATCACCCAGGCGCTGGCGGGTGAAGAAATCAAACCGAGCCCGCACAAGATTCAAGGGATCGGCGCCGGTTTTGTGCCAAAGAACCTCGATCTGTCGATGGTCGACCGGGTTGAGCAGGTCACCGACGAAGAGTCCAAGGCGATGGCCCTGCGCTTGATGCAGGAAGAGGGGATCTTGTGCGGCATCTCCTGCGGTGCAGCGATGGCGGTAGCAGTGCGTCTGGCGGAGACGCCGGAGATGCAGGGCAAGACTATCGTGGTGATTCTGCCGGACTCGGGTGAGCGTTATCTGTCGAGCATGTTGTTCAGCGATCTGTTCACTGAGCAGGAGACTCAGCAGTAATCCAGTTGATTCAGGTCAGCCGGGGTTCAGGATCGTTATGCTAATAAATGCTTTGTTGCGCAATGCTTAACACTGAATCTTGTGTAAGGCGGGTTTTGTCCGAAGCCGGTAGTGTTTATCATGGCCGGCTGCCATGTCGGGTAAAGGGCATTGCGCAGCGTTGTCTTTATTCAAGGAGTCGTTGATGAGCTTTTCGTTAGCCGCCAAGGTGTCGGTGCTGCTGCTGTTTGTGGGCAGCATCCTCTATGTGCATTTGCGCGGCAAGGCGCGTTTGCCGGTTCTGCGCCAGTTCGTCAACCACTCGGCACTGTTCGCTCCGTACAATGCCTTGATGTACCTGTTCTCCGGCGTGCCGTCCAAGCCGTATCTGGATCGCAGCAAATTCCCGGAACTGGACGTACTACGCGACAACTGGGAAACCATTCGCGACGAGGCCATGCATCTGTTCGATGAAGGCTATATTCGCGCGGCGGAAAAGAACAACGACGCCGGTTTCGGCTCATTCTTCAAGAAGGGCTGGAAGCGTTTCTACCTCAAGTGGTATGACAAACCGCTGCCGTCGGCTGAAACCCTGTGCCCGAAGACCGTGGCACTGGTCAGTGCGATTCCCAACGTAAAAGGTGCGATGTTTGCGTTGTTGCCGGGTGGCAGCCACTTGAACCCGCATCGCGATCCGTTCGCCGGCTCCCTGCGTTATCACCTCGGCTTGTCGACGCCGAACTCCGACGATTGCCGGATTTTCGTCGATGGTCAGGTATACGCCTGGCGTGACGGCGAAGACGTGATGTTCGACGAAACTTACGTGCACTGGGTCAAGAACGAAACCGAACAAACTCGCGTGATCCTGTTCTGCGACGTCGAGCGTCCGCTGAGCAACCGCCTCATGACCCGCATCAACCGCTCGATCAGCGCCTGGCTCGGCCGCGCCACCGCACCGCAGAACCTTGACGACGAGCGCGTCGGCGGGATCAACCAGGCTTACGCCTGGAGCAAGAACTTCAGCGACAAGTTCAGTGGAGTGGTCAAACAGTGGAAACGCCGTCATCCGAAGGCCTACCGCGTGATGCGACCGGTGCTGGCGGTGGTGGTGTTGACGTTGTTGGGGTATTGGCTGTTTGGTTGAGGCTGGATGTTGTAATAAAAAAACCGCTCCTTGTGAGCGGTTTTTTTATGAAGAGAAGGTGAACGAAGCGCCAGCGAGGACGCCTCCTGGCTCTTCCGCGGCTGGATTCACCAATGCTTCTCTGATTCGATGCAACTCCTGTTCAGACAACTTTCCAGAAGAGCGTTTTCTATCAGCTTTTATCGGTCTGGCGCCTGGCGCCTTTTTTTCAACGGCAGCCTTCATGGTGCCTCCGGCGTTGAAGCTAAGGGGTTCTTTGGCCTTCCACCTGACAACATCTCGCCAAGAGAAATGAGGATCAAACCATTCTTCATAGGCACTCAGCGCTTGAGCATCGATTGCTTCGAAACGAACTCTGGAGTGATCAACATCCACTATCCCTTGCTGCAACAAGTCTTTGTGCAGCTTTGCGAAAGTAACCCCAGCCTGTTTTCTGGCCTGTGATTTATACACTTGGTAGCGCAAATACGTCCGTTCCCTTGGCATGTGATCCCGTGCATTCCTTGTCCTCGATGGTGGGGTGTCGCAATTGCGATCCAGCCTATTCACCTTGCGGCCAACTGTCCCTGCCGGCCCTTTGCCCAAATCATTGCAATCGATGTCGCCCGCTGGTTATAGTCGGCGCTCGTGAGCCCCATGGTTCACCTTCCAGCCTTTCAAAAAAGATCTGCCCCTATGCCTGCATCCCTCATCAACGCGGTAGTCGATTCAGCGGTCAACGCTGGCGTCGTGCCGTGCGGGAATCAGCAGCCCCAGCAGATCAGTCATTACCCTCCACCTGTCAGTAGCACGCCGGTGTGCGCAGTCGTATCACCGCCGGGCGTTGGCGTTTCGGGCTGATCGGCAGTTTTTGCTGGCCCCTGCGCCCGCCAGAAAAACCTACTGAATTTCAGCTTCGGCTGAGTTGGCTATTTGCCTGACTACAGGTGGTATTCATGTTTGTCCTGTCGAAAAAATCCGCGCTCGCGGCCGCGTCCACGAGCCTGTTCGTCCTGCTGTGGAGCAGCGGTGCGATCTTCTCCAAATGGGGCCTGGCCCACGCTTCGCCGTTTGCCTTTCTGCTGATTCGCTTTGTGATTGCCTTGTGCGGGCTGGTGCTGCTGGCGCCGCTGCTCAAACTGAAGTTGCCCAAGGGTCGACGGCCGATGCTGTTTGCGATCGCCACCGGCGTGGTGTTGTTGGGGGCTTATCAGATTTTCTATCTGCTGGCGCTCAACACCAAAGTCACCCCGGGGGTGATGGCGACCATCATGGGCGTGCAGCCGATTCTCACGGTGGTATTGATGGAGCGGCAGCGCTCGGCGAGCCGGATGTTTGGTCTGGCGTTGGGTCTGGCGGGGCTGATCATGGTGGTTTACCAAGGCATCGGTCTGGCCGGGATGTCCTGGGCGGGGATGCTGTTTGGTCTGCTGGCGCTGGCGAGCATGACGCTGGGCTCGATCATGCAGAAGCGCATCACCGACAATCCCCTCGGCACACTGCCGGTGCAGTATCTGGCCGGGCTGTTGTTGTGCGGGATTTTCGTGCCGTTTCAGCCGTTCCATTTTGAACACAGCACAGGGTTTATTGTGCCGGTGTTGTGGATGGGACTGGTGGTCTCGGTGCTGGCGACGCTGTTGCTGTATCGATTGATCGCGCGAGGCAATCTGGTGAATGTCACCAGTCTGTTCTATCTGGTGCCGGCGGTGACGGCAGTGATGGACTACTTGATTTTCGGCAATCGCCTGGCGGCATTGAGCGTGCTGGGTATGCTGTTGATCATTGTCGGTCTGGCGTTTGTCTT
Organism: Pseudomonas sp. Irchel 3H7; assembly: GCF_900187605.1. GTDB lineage: Bacteria > Pseudomonadota > Gammaproteobacteria > Pseudomonadales > Pseudomonadaceae > Aquipseudomonas. Next base: position 64,699 of record NZ_FYEA01000011.1, on the reverse strand, counting down.
CCGTAAAAGGGGGTAACAGGTCGTCAGGTGGCGGCTTTTAGGCCATCGATCGCGAGCAGGCTCACTCCTACAGGGGAACGCATTCCAATTGTAGGAGTGAGCCTGCTCGCGATTGCCTTTTCGGCAACAGTACAAATTTATCGGGCCGGCACCTCAGCCGGCTTCACCACCGCCGGCTTCAACACCAGCCACAACGCCAGCGCAATCAACACCCCGCCATAAATGTGCGCCATCGACAACGGCTCATCCAGCAACAACGCCCCCCACAAAACCCCGAACGGCGGAATCATGAAGGTCACGGTCATCGACTTCACCGGACCGATCGAACTGAGCAGGCGGAAATAAATGATGTAGGCAAACGCCGTACAGCCCAACCCCAGGCCCAACAGCGACAGCCAGACATTCCAGCCGCCCCAGCTGACTGGCGGTGCAGTGATTACGCTATAGCCGAACAGCGGCAACAGGAACAACGTCGCACCGAGCATGCTGCCCAGCGCCGACAATCGGCTGTCCAGTCCACCGGCCTGATCCAGCCAACGCCGCGCGAGGAAACCGGCGAAGCCATAGCAAGTGGTCGCCAGCAGGCAGGCGACGGCGCCCATCAACAACTGCAAGTCGAACGCCACGGGGCCGGCGCGGGTCAGCACGCCAACACCGAACAGGCCGAGGAACACCCCACCCAACTTGGCAGCAGTGAGTTTTTCACTGAAGAACAACCCGCCAATCAGCACGCCCATCAACGGCGTGGTGGCATTGAAAATCGCCGAGTAGCCGGCTGGCAACACCTGAGCCGCAACGGAATACAGCGTCGCCGGAATCCCCGAATTGATCACGCCCAGCAGCATCACGGTTTTCAATTTGCCTTTGAAATCCCAGCGCACGCGCATCAGCCCGAGGATCACCAGCAGGCCAACGGCCGCAATCGACACGCGAAAAAAACCGGTCGGGATCGTGCCAATCACCGGCGCAATAATGCGCATGAACAGAAAACTCGCGCCCCAGATGGCCGCCAGCGACAACATACGGAAAATATCGACAGGGCTCACGGCGGGTCTCCTTCCTTGATCGGGACGAGAGTGTTGCCGAGCGCCCTGACGATGGCAACCGCTATTCGGGCATTCAACTTTGCGCTCAGATCACAAAGCGTGTCACCAGACCGTTGAGATCGACCGCCAGACGCGACAACTCCTGGCTCGCCGCCGAGGTCTGAGTCGCCCCGGCGGCGGTTTGCGTGGAGAGGTCACGAATGGTCACCAGATTCTGATCGACTTCGCGCGCCACCAGTGCCTGCTGCTCGGCCGCGCTGGCGATCACCAGGTTGCGCTGGTTGATCTGCGAGATCGACGCGGTGATTTTCTCCAGCGCCTGACCCGCGCTGTTGGCTCGGCGCAACGTCTGGCCAGCCTGCTCGGCACTGCTCTGCAACGCGCCCACTGTTGCCCCGGTGCCTTGCTGGATGCTGCTGATCATCAGCTCGATTTCTTCGGTGGAATTCTGCGTGCGTTGTGCCAGCGAACGCACTTCGTCGGCGACCACGGCAAAACCGCGCCCGGCTTCACCGGCGCGCGCCGCTTCGATCGCCGCATTGAGCGCCAACAAGTTGGTCTGCCCGGCAATCCCGCGAATCACCTCCAGCACTTTGCTGATGTCCTGTGCCTGAGTGGCCAGGCCCTCGGCTTGTTCGGAAGCACCGAGTACCGCATCGACCAGCTCCTGAATCGAACTGATGGTTTCGCTGACCTGCACGTGGCCGTGCTTGCTGTCTTCATTCGACGCGGCAGACGCTTCGGCGCTGGACACCGCGTTGGCCGCGACTTCGTCCACCGCTGTGCTCATCTCGGTGACTGCTGTAGCGGCTTGTTCAATCTGATCGTTCTGTTGTTGCAGGCCGCGGGTGCTTTGCTCCATCACCGAACTCATTTCCTCGGCAGCGGAAGCCAGTTGCTGTGCCGATTCGCTGATTCCTCGAATGGTCGAGCGCAAATTGCCCTGCATCTCGGCCAAGGCGTCGAGCAGGTGCGCAGCCTCATCTTTACCAGTGCTGACGATCTGGCCGCTGAGATCACCGGCAGCAATGCGTCGCGCTACACCCAGTGCCTGATTGATCGGGGTGGTGATGCTGCGCGTCAACTGCCAGGCCAACAGCAGCGTGGCAATCAGGGCAATCACGATGATGGTCGCGACGATCCACAATGCCCGTTGGTACATGGCTGCGGCGGCATCGGCGGCGGCGTCGGCACCTTGTTGATTGAGGCTGATCATCTGCTCCAGCGTCTTGTCGAGCACAGTACCCTGAGGTGCCAGCTCGTTGCTCAAACGGGTGGCCGCCTGCTCGTTCTGACCGGCGTCAATCTGGCTGACAATCTGATCGAGAATGCTCAGGTATTTGCCGACGGCTGCGTTCAAGCCGTCGAGCATCGCTTGTTCCTGATCGTTGGCAATCAAGGCTTTGTGATCGTTGAGGCGTTTGAGCAACTCATCGCGTTGGGCTTTGAGGATGCCTTTGCTTCTGTCGCGCACGGCGGGTTGGGTGATGGCGATCAGACGCAAGGATTCGAGACGGATGCTGGCGATATTCGCCGCCGCGTCATGAATGCTCTCGATGCTGGGCATCCATGACTCTTCGATCACCGCTGCACTTTCACGCAGGGTTTTCATCTGGCCCAGCCCGAACAGGCCGACCACCACCAGCAGAGCGGCCAAAACGGCAAAGCTCAAACTGGCGCGCAAACCTATGCGCAGATTCCGGATAGACATCAGTGTGCTCCTTGATCTTTGAAGGGGGGGAGGTCGTCCTCGTCAGCGAGGATCTTGTTATGAGGCGGGTAATGGCGGGCTGTATATCAAAGTGCCACTATTTTGGTAAGACCAATCTGGAATCGGCACTGACGGTAAGTGCATTGGCAGCAAAGCCACGAACTAGACGCGCCTGATCAGTATTGGATCCGAAGCCCAGAGAATTCGCGGGCTGGCGCAGGACGGCCAGAGGGACCGACAAGGTGATTAACTGACCGAACGGTCGATTTAAAAAACTTTGCTAAAAACTGTGTCGCTGTACAACCCTGACGCAGATTTGGCAGAAATTGCACTTCACCTGCGCGCGTATCCGTGGCTAAGCTCAGGCACAGATTTCCCAATGCACGCCGAGGTCTTATCTATGCCGCAGCAATGGCCAGCCACCGACATCGCCCGCATGATCCTCGATGGCTTTGACGATTACCGCGAGCATTTCCGGCGCATCACCGACGGTGCCCGGGAGCGCTTCGAGCAGGCACGCTGGCAGGAGACGCAGACGGCGTCGGCGGCGCGGATCAATCTCTATGAAGAAAAGGTCGGCGAAACCATCGCCCGCCTGCGCGAGTACTTCGACGATGAAACGCTGATGAATGTCAGTTGCTGGCCGCTGGTGAAAAGCGCCTACATCAGCGTCATCGACCTGCGCTTCGATGATGAGCTGTCCGAGACCTGGTACAACTCGATTTTCTGCGGGCTGTTCAGCCATGACCTGATCAGCGACGGCTGCATGTTCATCCACACCACGCGCCCGAGCCTGCGCCGCGCCCGCGCTGCGCAAACCCGCACATACAAGCCGCAGGGACAACTGTCGGGGATGCTCGCGAGCATTTTTGCCGACTACCGTTTCAGCGAGGACTACGCCGATTTGCCGGGTGACCTGCGCCGGCTCGAAGCGCAACTGCGCGAGAACCTGCCGGACTGGGTGTGCAAGGACCCGGAACTCAGCGTCGAGCTGTTTTCCTCGGTGCTGTACCGTAACAAGGGCGCGTATCTGGTCGGGCGCATCTACACCCGCGACGAGCAATGGCCGCTGGTGATCCCGCTGTTGCACCGCGAAGGGCGCGGGATTCAGATCGACGCGCTGATCACCGACGAAGCTGACGTGTCGATCATCTTCTCGTTCACCCGTTCGTATTTCATGGTCGACGTACCGGTGCCGGCGGAGTTTATCGGCTTCCTGAGGCGCATTTTGCCGGGCAAGCACATTGCCGAGTTGTACACCTCGATCGGTTTCTACAAGCATGGCAAATCCGAGTTTTACCGCGCACTGATCAACCATCTGGCCAACACCGACGACCAGTTCATCATGGCGCCGGGTGTGCGCGGCATGGTCATGAGCGTGTTCACCCTGCCGGGCTTCAACACCGTGTTCAAGATCATCAAGGACCGTTTTTCGCCGTCGAAAAACGTCGATCGCGCCACGGTGATCGAGAAGTACCGATTGGTGAAAAGTGTCGACCGGGTAGGGCGCATGGCCGATACCCAGGAGTTCGCCGACTTCCGTTTTCCGCTGAGCAAGTTTGATCCGGCCTGTCTTGAGGAATTGTTGGAAGTGGCGCCGTCGACGGTTTCAGTCGAAGGCGACACCGTGTTGATCCGCCACTGCTGGACCGAACGGCGGATGACCCCGCTCAATCTGTATCTGGAAAACGCCAATGACGCGCAAGTGCGCGAGGCGCTGGAGGATTACGGCCTGGCGATCAAGCAACTGGCGGCGGCGAATATCTTTCCCGGTGACATGCTGCTGAAGAACTTTGGCGTCACCCGGCACGGCCGTGTGGTGTTTTATGACTACGACGAGATCTGCTTTCTGACCGAGGCCAACTTCCGTCACATTCCTGCGCCGCGCACGCCCGAAGATGAGATGGCCTCCGAACCGTGGTATTCGATCGGGCCGCTGGATGTGTTTCCCGAGGAATTTCCGCCGTTTCTGTTTGCTGATTCGGGGCAGCGCAAGTTGTTCGATCAGTTGCATGGCGAGTTGTATAACGCTGATTACTGGAAGAGCCTGCAGGAGGCGATTCGGGCGGGGAAGGTTATTGATGTTTTTCCGTATCGCCGCAGAGGCTTGGATAACGAGTAAGCCCTGAAACCCTCACCCCAACCCTCTCCCAGAGGGAGAGGGAGCCGACCGAGTTGTCTTGCGCCAAACATTGACCTGAAAGATTTTGGCGATTATGGGTTCGGCAAAGCTCTTTCAGGTCGATGTACCTTTGAAGCATCCCCCAATTGGTCCCCTCTCCCTCAGGGAGAGGGCTAGGGTGAGGGCCGCAATCCCCCTGACACGCCACAAATCCGCCAAATCTGCGACAATCCGCCCCCTGCACATATAGACGACCGAATTGCCTACCCGATGACCGACGAATCGCCCTCCATCGACAAACTGCTGAAAAACCTCGATCACGCCATGCTTGCCGACCGTCACCGGCTGCGGCGGCAGTTGCTTGAGCTGCGCAAGAAGCCTGACGAGGACAAACTGGCCCAGTGGGTGACGCGCATGCAGGCGTCCTGTGATCAGGTGCTGGCGCGCAAGGCCAGCCTGCCGGTGATTCGTTATGACGACAGTCTGCCGATTGCGGCCAAGCGCGACGAGATCAAGAAGGCGCTGGAAAAGCATCAGGTGTTGATCATCGCCGGCGAAACCGGGTCGGGCAAAACCACCCAGTTGCCGAAAATCTGCCTGGAAATCGGTCGCGGTCAGCACGGTCTGATCGGCCACACCCAACCGCGCCGAATCGCTGCTCGCAGCGTCGCCAGCCGCGTCGCCGAAGAACTCGGCACGCCGCTCGGTGCGCTGGTCGGCTATCAGGTGCGGTTCGAGGATCAAAGCGATTCCAACACCCTGATCAAGCTGATGACCGACGGCATCCTGCTCGCGGAAACCCAGAACGACCGCTACCTCGAACGCTACGACACGATCATCGTCGACGAAGCCCACGAACGCAGCCTCAACATCGATTTCCTGCTCGGTTACCTGAAAACCCTGCTGCCGCGTCGCCCGGATCTGAAAGTCATCATCACTTCGGCGACCATCGATCTGGAGCGCTTCTCCAAGCACTTCGATGATGCGCCGATTGTTGAAGTGTCCGGTCGCACTTTCCCGGTGGACACCTGGTATCGCCCGCTGACGTTGGAGCAGGACGAGGAGGGCAACCGCGTCGAGGATGACCTGACGGTGGATCAGGCGATCCTCGCGACCCTCGACGAAATCGCCGCTTACGAGCGCAGCGAGCGTCGCAGTCCCGGTGATGTGCTGGTGTTCTTGCCCGGCGAGCGCGAGATTCGTGACGCCGCCGACATGCTGCGCAAAGCGCAAATCAAACACACTGAAATTCTGCCGTTGTACGCGCGCCTGTCGCCGGCCGAACAGCAGCGGATTTTCCAGTCGCACCCGGGCCGTCGCGTGGTGCTGGCGACCAACGTTGCCGAGACTTCGCTGACCGTGCCGGGCATCCGCTACGTGATCGACAGCGGCACCGCGCGCATCAGCCGCTACAGCTATCGCGCCAAAGTCCAGCGCTTGCCGATCGAGGCGATTTCCCAGGCCAGCGCCAATCAACGTAAAGGTCGCTGCGGCCGGGTCGAGCCGGGCATCTGCATTCGGTTGTACAGCGAAGAAGATTTTAATGGGCGCCCGGAGTTCACTGACCCGGAGATTCTGCGCACCAACCTCGCCGCTGTAATTTTGCAGATGCTGCATCTGCGCCTCGGCGAGATCACCGCGTTCCCGTTCATCGAGCCGCCGGATGGCAAGGCGATCAGCGACGGTTTCAACCTGCTGCAAGAACTCTCGGCAGTCGATCGCAACAGCCAGCTGACGCCGCTCGGTCGTCAGTTGGCACGCCTGCCGGTCGACCCGCGCATGGGCCGCATGTTGCTTGAAGCGGCCAAGCTCGGCAGCCTGCAGGAAGTGTTGATCGTCGCCAGCGCCATGTCGATCCAGGACCCGCGCGAACGCCCGCCGGAGCGTCAGCAAGCGGCCGATCAGGCTCACGCACAGTGGAAGGATGTCGATTCGGACTTCGCCGGTCTGGTGAATCTGTGGCGCGGTTTTGAAGAGCAGCGCCAGGCGTTGACCGCAAGCCCATTGCGCAATTGGTGCCGCAAGAATTTCCTCAACTACCTGCGTCTGCGCGAGTGGCGTGATTCTCACCGCCAGTTGAGCCTGATCTGCCGCGACATGCAGTTGAGCCTGAATAAAGAGCCGGCGGATTATCCGAAACTGCACAAAGCCGTGCTGGTCGGGTTGCTCAGCCAGATCGGCCAGAAAACCGAAGACGGCGACTACCTCGGTGCGCGTCAGCGACGCTTCTGGATTCATCCGTCGTCGGGCATCGGCAAGAAGCGTCCGCAATGGCTGATGACCGCCGAACTGGTGGAAACCACCAAGCTTTACGCGCGCATGGTCGCCAAGATCGACGCCGACTGGATCGAGCCGCTGGCCGGGCACTTGATCAAGAAAAACCATTTCGAACCGCACTGGGAGAAGAAGCGCGGTCAGGTCGTGGCGTTTGAACAGATCACCCTGTTCGGGCTGATCGTGGTCGGCCGCCGCCCGGTGCATTACGGCCCGGTGGATCCGGTGGTTTCGCGGGAGCTGTTTATCCGCGAAGGTCTGGTGCGTGGCGAGATTCAGTCGAAAGCCAAGTGCCTGACCGCCAACCAGCAACTGCTGGAACAGCTCGACGAACTGGAAGCCAAGGCTCGTCGCCGCGACATTCTCGCCGACGAAGAAACCTTGTATGCGTTTTACGATGCGCGGCTGCCGGCGGAGATTCACCAGACCGCGACCTTCGACAGTTGGTACCGGATCAACAGCCAGAAGAATCCGCAGCTGTTGATCATGCGCGAAGAAGACGTGTTGGCCCGCGAGGCCAGTGAAGTCACCGCGCGGGATTACCCGGATACGTTGCACATCGGCGATCTGGAGTTGGCACTGACCTACCACTTCGAGCCCAATCACCCGCGTGACGGTGTGACCCTGCGCGTACCGGCACCGCTGTTGCCGATGCTGCCGCCGGAGCGCCTGGAATGGCTGGTGCCGGGGATGATCGAAGCCAAGTGCATCGCCCTCGTGCGCAACCTGCCCAAAGCCTTGCGCAAGAACTTCGTGCCGGTGCCAGACTTCATCAAGGCTGCCTTGCAACGCATGACCTTTGCTGAAGGTTCGTTGCCGCAAGCGCTGGGCCGCGAATTGCTGCGCATGACCGGCGCGCGGGTCAGCGATGAGGCGTGGGCAGAAGCTGAGCAAGGCGTCGAAGGGCATCTGCGGATGAACCTGGAAATCGTCGATGGTCAGGGCAAATTCCTCGGTGAAGGTCGCGACCTGGCCGAGCTGACTGCGCGGTTTGCCGAAGCCAGTCAGGCTGCACTGGCCGTGCCACAGAGCGCGAAAAGCCAGCAACCGGTGGAGGCGAAAGTCTTCGCGCCGGTGGCGGAAAAGACCCAGCAGAAGATCGCCGGGCTGTCGATGACGGTGTATCCGGCACTGGTCGAAGAGGGCGGTACGGTCAAGGAAGGGCGCTTCTCGACCCCGGCCGAGGCTGAGTTCCAGCATCGTCGCGCCTTGCAGCGTTTGTTGCTGCAGCAATTGGCGGAGCCGGCCAAGTTCCTGCGCGGCAAGTTGCCGGGGCAGACCGAACTGGGCTTGCTCTATCGCGAGCTGGGCCGCGTTGATGCGCTGGTTGAAGACATTCTGCTGGCCAGTCTCGATAGCTGCATTCTTGAAGGCGAAGACCCGTTGCCCCGTGATGGCGCCGGGTTGGCGGCATTGGCCGAGCGCAAACGCGGCAACTGGACCGAGCACGCCGAGCGCGTGGCCCGGTTGACGCTGGAGATTCTCAAGCTCTGGCACGGCCTGCAAAAGCGCTTCAAGGGCAAGATCGATCTGGCGCAAGCCGTGGCGCTGAATGACATCAAGCAGCAGATCAACAATCTGGTGTATCCGGGTTTCGTCCGCGAGACGCCGATGCAGTGGCTCAAAGAGTTGCCGCGCTATCTGAAAGCGGTCGAGCAGCGTTTCGAAAAACTCGCCGCGCAGGTGCAGAAGGATCGTGTCTGGAGCGGCGAACTTGCCGGTCTCTGGGCGCAATACCAGACCCGTGCCGCCAAACATGCGCAGGAAGGCAAACGCGACCCGCAGCTTGAGCTGTATCGCTGGTGGCTGGAGGAATACCGCGTGTCGCTGTTTGCCCAACAGTTGGGCACCAAAGTGCCGATTTCCGACAAACGCCTGAACAAACAGTGGAGCCAGGTCGAACCCTGACCTTGAGCCATGCGCAATCCCCTGTGGGAGCGAGCCTGCTCGCGAAAGCAGAGTGTCAGTCAACGCAATAGCGACTGATACGACGCAATCGCGAGCAGGCTCGCTCCCACATTGGGATTTGGGTTGTGTTTGAGAAAGGCGCCAAAATCCTGCGTTTATGGCAAACTTCGCGACCATAAACGCCGGTTTCGCGACCCAGAGCCTTCGGCCGTGGTGCGAGACGGAATAAAGCGATGCCAGGTTTGCGTCCCCCGGATGGGAATAGACCCTTTGTGTGTTGGTACGACGGTTCCAGCACTTTCTGCCTGAACAGATTAGAGAAACGACCATGCATAACGTCGTCATCAGCGGCACCGGCCTGTACACCCCGGCCAACAGCATCTCCAACGAAGAGCTGGTGCAGTCTTTCAACGCCTACGTCGCCCAGTTCAACGCCGACAACGCCGAGGCCATTGCCAGCGGCGAAGTCCAGGCCCTGACCGAATCCAGCGCCGCGTTCATCGAAAAGGCTTCTGGCATCAAGAGCCGCTTTGTCATGGACAAGGACGGCATCCTTGATCCACAACGCATGGCCCCACGCCTGCCGGAGCGTTCCAACGACGAATGGTCGGTGCTTTGCCAAATGGCCATTGGCGCTGCCGAACAGGCCCTGCAACGCGCCGGCAAAACTGCCGCTGACATCGACGGTGTGATCGTTGCCTGTTCCAACCTGCAACGCGCTTACCCGGCCATCGCCATCGAAGTCCAGGAAGCCTTGGGCATTCAAGGCTTTGGTTTTGACATGAACGTGGCCTGCTCCTCGGCGACCTTCGGCATTCAGGCAGCGGCCAACAGCGTGCAACTGGGCCAGGCCCGGGCGATCCTGATGGTCAACCCGGAAGTCTGCACCGGTCACCTGAACTTCCGCGACCGCGACAGCCACTTCATCTTCGGCGACGCCGCGACTGCGGTGATCATCGAGCGTGCTGACACTGCGACGTCCAAGCACCAGTTCGACGTGGTCAGCACCAAACTGCTGACCAAGTTCTCCAACAACATCCGCAACAACTTCGGCTTCCTCAACCGCGCAGCGGAAGAGGGTATCGGTACCCGCGACAAGCTGTTCGTGCAGGAAGGCCGCAAGGTGTTCAAGGATGTCTGCCCGATGGTTGCCGAACTTATTGGCGAGCATCTGCAAGAGAACCAGCTCAATGTCGGCGATGTGAAACGTTTCTGGCTGCACCAGGCCAACCTGAGCATGAACCACCTGATCGTGCGCAAACTGCTCGGCCGCGAGGCCACCGAAGAAGAAGCGCCGGTGATTCTCGATACTTATGCCAATACCAGCTCCGCCGGTTCGGTGATTGCCTTCCACAAATATCAGGACGATCTGGCTGCCGGTTCGCTGGCTGTCTTGAGTTCGTTCGGTGCGGGCTATTCGATCGGCAGCGTGATTCTGCGCAAGCGTTGAAAAGAGGTTTAATTTCCTCTTAATCGCGCCGACCTTTCCTACATCCGAATCGGCTCAAACGCTGTAATTTTTCGGAAATGGCGGCAGGTGAAGACCTGCCGCTATCATTTTCGGAATCGGCACAAGGAAATTTCTGGATGGCGGCTGACGACACCCAACTGCTTGCGCGCCTGCTGGCGGGCGAGCAACAGGCTTTCAAGGAACTGGTGACGACGTATCAGAGCGCCATGCGCGCTGTGGCGTATGCGATTGTCGGCCAGCGTCACGTCGAAGAAGTGGTGCAGGACGCCTGGTTGTCGGTGGTGCGTCACATTGCCAGCTTCGAAGGCCGCTCCAGTCTCAAGACCTGGCTGTTGACCATCACGGCCAACTCGGCCAAAAGTCGTTATAAGCAAAATCGCCGGGAAGTGTTGATGGATGATTTGCCATCGCCTCATGGCACGATCGACGACGACCGCTTTTCTCCCGGTGACGGCCATTGGCTGGTCGCTCCATTCGCCTGGCACCAGGACACCCCCGAAGCGCTGCTCACTGAAGGCGAATTGCGCGACTGTCTCGAGCACACACTGCTGAGCCTGTCGGAACTGCAAAGCAGCGTTTTGCTGTTGCGCGAGCGCCAGGGATTGGAGCTGGAGGAGATCTGTAATCTTCTGGAGATCTCGCTCTCCAATGTCCGTGTGCTGCTGCATCGTGCGCGGCTGAAAGTCTTCGCGACCGTGGAGCATTTTGAGGAGACCGGAGAATGCTGACCTGTAAGGAACAAGTGGCGCGCTCCAGTGATTATCTCGATGGCCAATTGAGCTTTCGCGAAAAGCTGATGGTGCGTCATCACCTGATGTTTTGCCCGAACTGTCGGCGTTTCATTCGTCAGATGCGTTTGATGCAAGCGACCTTGAAGGCGCTGCCGGAGAATCCGGAAGAAGGCGTCGAAGAACTGGCCGAACGTCTGGCCGAGCAACGACGAAAAGATAATCCCCTGTAGGCGCTGTCGAGTGAAACGAGGCTGCGATCTTTTGATCTTTTTTAAGATCAAGATCAAACGATCGTCCGATCGCGGCCCGAGCCTTCGGCAGCTCCTACAGGGGATTTTTGCATCCTGCAGAAATAGCCCGGCGCGAGCGAAACGAACGGATGATGGGGATCGTCCCGCCCGCACCGGGCTAAAGGGTGAAGCGTTTTAGAACTTGGCTTCCGCATCCAGCTGCAGGGTGTTGGCGTCAGCGTCACGCTGGGTACGGCTGGCGAAGTCGGCCTTGGTCAGGAAGTACGTCGCGCCAATGGCGAAGTTCTTGTCGATGTCGTAACCGACCTTGAACTTGTGGCCACGCGAACCGGTGGTGCCGTTGGCGAAGTCAGAGTCGGTGAAGGCGCCGACCACAGCGTTGCGCTGCACGTCACGATAGTTGTAATCGAGGTTCAGGCCGAAGACTTTCGACTTGGCACCCAACAGCCACGCGGTGTCCTGATCGGTTACGGCATCGTTGTTCTTCACGTACTGACCGTAGAACGACAGCGGCATCGGCAGACCGCCGATATCAACCTGGCTGAACCCTTCATACAGACGGAACTCGTTGTTGGCCGAGTTGCCGTTGACCGCCAGGGCGCACGGTGTGGAAGTGCCGGTGCAGCGGCTGTCTTCGTCGTTCTGGTAGGCGTAGACACTGCCGCCCAAGGTGACTTTCAGGTTGTCGGTGATGTTGAAGCGGCTACCCAACTGGCCAGCGGTCAGACGCAGGTCGTGACGGAATTGCACGCCATCGCCGTCGACGTTGTCCTTGAGGTTGTAGTTACCCAGGCTGCCGAACAATTCGGCGCTGCTGCCCAACGGGTATTTGTAGGTAACGGCCAGACCTTCCGGGTTGATGTCGCTGTCCCAGATCACGTCGCCCATGCTGACCCACGGCTGGAGCATCTTGCCGCCAATGATGTGCAGGTTCTTGATCTGATCAGGGTGGTAGTCGATGTAACCCAGGTCGAGCCAGATCTGCTTCTTGTCGAAGTAGTTGTCCTGGTCCTGGTTGGTCGAACGGGCATCATCGCCGCCGCCGGTGGCGATACGGATGCCGGTGTCGACTTGCGGGTTGATCTCGGTGTAGGCACCCAGACGGGCACGGATGCGCTGACGATCCTTGTCGCGGCCACCGTTGTTCGGTTCGCCGTCGATCTTGATGGTTTCCTGACGGATCCGCACATCGCCCTTGAACTGGGTCTTCGCGGCCCAAGCGAGTTTCTGGTCGAAGACGCTTTGCTCGTTGGTCTTCTTCGCAACAGCAGCGACTTGTTCGTTGGTCTCTTGCTGCGCCTGCTGCGCGATTTGCTGAGCCTTCTGATCCTTGGCCAGTTCAGTTTGCAGTTCGATGTACTGCGCCTGGGAAATGGAACCGTTAGCCTTGAGCATGTCGAGCAGTTTGGCGTCGACTGCAGCACTGGCCGGAACACTCATGGCCAGCAACAAGCCACCGCACAGGGCCGCCGCAGTTTTCGTGGAAGCAAGACGCATAGCAATCTCCGAAGATGAGAGGGGATGGCACAGCCATCCGGGGCACAACCGACGATTCGAGCGTCGGAAAACAGTGTCCGGGTAGAACCCGGCGCTCTAAAAACAGGCGCCAGTATCGCGATGGTTTATGACAGAGCAGTGGCACAGTGATGGCAGGTTGATGACGATATCGATTCGCCCTGAACTATTGATCTAGAGCGCTGTCGGCCGATTGCGGGTGTGCAATGCCGCGCAATCGGCGATACTCGCCGGGCGCTGAAGTCCTGTTGTGGAGAGCTTTTTGATGCCGTTGCAACGCCTGCAAAACCTGTCGCAAATCGCTCCCGCAAGCTGGGATGCGCTGGTGCCTGAAACCCAGCCATTTCTGCGCCATGCCTTTCTCAGCGCGCTGGAAGACAGCGGCAGCGTTGGCCCCCACACCGGCTGGCAACCTGAGCATTTGCTGCACATCGAAGATGATCGTCTGATCGCCGCGTTACCCAGTTATCGCAAGTGGCATTCCTACGGCGAGTACGTGTTCGATCATGGCTGGGCCGACGCCTGCGCCCGCGCCGGCATCGATTACTACCCCAAACTGTTGAGCGCCGTACCATTCAGTCCGGTCAGCGGCCCGCGCTTGTTGGCGGCCAATGTCGAAGACGGTTTTGAACTGCTCAAGAGCCTGCCCGGCTATCTGGAAATTGAAGGGCTTTCCAGCGCGCACATCAATTTCACCGACCCGTTTACCGACGCGGCGATGGCCGAACAACCGGACTGGCTGCAACGCATCGGCTGTCAGTATCACTGGCAGAATCGTGGGTATCGTGACTTCCAGGATTTCCTCGACGTGCTCAGTTCGCGCAAGCGCAAGCAGATGCGCAAGGAACGCGAGCAGGTGGCGGGGCAGGGCTTTGAGTTCGAATGGCTGGAGGGGCGCGAGCTGGACGAGGCACAGTGGGATTTTGTCTACGCCTGTTACGCCAATACCTATGCGGTGCGTCGGCAAACGCCCTACCTGACGCGAGAGTTCTTCAGTCTGCTGGCCGAGCGCATGCCCGAGGCAATCCGCGTGGTCTTGGCCAAACAGGGCTCACGGCCGGTGGCGATGGCCTTCAGTCTGGTCGGTGGCGACAGTTTCTACGGCCGCTATTGGGGTTGTCTGGCGGAGTTTGATCGACTGCACTTCGAGACCTGTTTTTATCAGGGCATGGATTACGCGATTGCACAGGGTTATCAGCGTTTCGATGCTGGCGCTCAGGGCGAGCACAAGCTGATTCGTGGGTTTGAACCGGTGATCACCCACTCTTGGCATTATCTGCGGCATCCAGGTCTGAAAGCAGCAGTGAAAGATTTCCTGCATCAGGAACGCGCCGGCATCCTCGCCTACGCCGAAGAAGCCAAAACAGCCTTGCCCTACCGTCAGACATAAATCCCCTGTAGGAGCCTTCGGCAGCTCCTACAAAGGGATCTTAGGCACCCCTCAGGTTTCTTCTTTGCCCAACCAGCGATAAATCCCGCCACCGACCACCGCGCCAATCAACGGCGCGACCCAAAACATCCACAGTTGCGCGATCGCCCAGCCCCCGACCATCAGTGCCGGCCCCGTGCTGCGGGCCGGGTTTACCGAAGTGTTGGTGACCGGAATCGAGATCAGGTGGATCAGCGTCAGGCCCAGGCCGATGGCGATCGGTGCCAGTCCTGGTGGTGCGCGTCTATCGGTGGCGCCGAGGATGATGATCACAAACATCGCGGTCATCACCAACTCAGTGACAAACCCGGCGGCCATCGAATACTTGCCCGGCGAGTGTTCGCCATAACCGTTGGACGCCAGGCCGGCGGCGATATCGAAGCCCTCTTTGCCGCTGGCGATGTGCGCAATCAGCGCTGCCGCGAGAATTGCGCCGAGCACTTGGGCAATGATGTAAGCGGGCAGCTCTTTGGCCGGAAACCGACCGCCGACGAACAGACCGACCGAAACGGCCGGGTTGAGGTGACATCCGCTGATGTGGCCGATGGCGAACGCCATGGTCAGCACCGTCAGACCAAACGCCAGGGCCACCCCCAGCACCCCGATTCCCAACGGTGAAGACGCGGCGATCACCGCGCTGCCGCAACCACCCAATACCAACCAGAACGTACCCAACAACTCAGTGACTGAACGTTTGAACAGAGACATGAGAGGCGTCCTTGATAGCCCTGCTATCGAGACTGCATCGAGTTGTGCGTCCTTGCAGACTTACGACAGGCTCCGTTCCGGAGCCTTGGCTGAGTACAGCAGGCTTTTTGCCGATTTCCAGCGGCCACAAAAAAACCGCCAGCGCCCGTGGTTGGCGGGCTGTGGCGGTGATCGTTCCCACGCTCTTGGAGGGGTCAGTCGATGCCGACAAACCCCCCGGTCTGATGCGCCCATAGCCGTGCATACAGACCACGGTGGGCGAGCAATTCAGCATGGGTGCCGCTCTCGGCAATCTTGCCGTTCTCCAGCACCACCAGCCGATCCATGCGCGCAATGGTCGAGAGACGGTGGGCAATGGCGATTACGGTTTTGCCCTGCATCAGGGTTTCCAGACTTTCCTGAATCGCCGCTTCAACCTCCGAGTCCAGCGCCGAGGTCGCTTCGTCCATGATCAGGATCGGCGCATCCTTGAGCAGTACCCGCGCAATGGCGATGCGCTGGCGCTGGCCACCGGACAATTTCACCCCGCGCTCACCGACATGCGCGTCAAACCCGGTACGACCTTCAGCGTCCGACAACAGCGGAATGAACTCATCGGCGCGCGCCTTGTGCACCGCATCCCACAACTCGGCATCGGTCGCATCGGGTTTACCGTACAGCAAGTTGTCCCTGATCGAACGGTGCAGCAGCGAGGTGTCCTGCGTGATCATGCCGATCCGCGCGCGCAGGCTTTCCTGGCCGACTTCGGCGATGTTCTGACCGTCGATCATGATCCGCCCGCCCTCGACGTCGTAGAGGCGCAGCAACAGGTTGACCAGCGTTGATTTGCCGGCACCGGACGGCCCGATCAAACCGATTTTTTCGCCCGGTTTGATGTTCAGGTTGAGGTCGCCAATGATCCCGCGCTTCTTGCCGTAGTGAAAATCCACGTGCTCGAAACGCACTTCGCCACGGGCCACGTCCAGCGGTTTGGCCTGTTCGTGATCGGTGACGCTGACCGGTTGCGAGATGGTGCGCAAACCGTCCTGGACCATGCCGATGTTTTCGAAAATGCCGGTGACCACCCACATGATCCAGCCGGACATGTTGACGATGCGGATGACCAGGCCGGTGGCCAAGGCAATCGCACCGACAGTGATCAACGACTGCGTCCACAACCACAGGGCCAACGCGGTGGTGCCGACGATCAGCAGGCCGTTCATGGCAGTGATCGCCACGTCCATGCTGGTGACGACGCGGCCGGCCATTCGCGCTTTGACGGTCTGTTCTTCGATGGCTTCCTTGGCGTAGTGCTGTTCGAAGTTGGTGTGGGCGAACAGCTTCAGCGTGGCGATGTTGGTGTAGCCGTCGACGATGCGGCCCATCAGTTTCGAGCGCGCATCGGAAGCCTCCACCGAGCGATCTTTCACGCGCGGAACGAAGTAATACAACGCGCCGATGTAGGCGACGATCCACGTCAGCAGCGGGATCATCAGGCGCCAGTCGGCCTCGGCGAACAACACCAGCGAACTGATTGCGTAGATCACTACGTGCCACAGCGCATCCACCGCTTGCACCGCCGAATCACGCAGCGAGTTGCCGGTCTGCATGATGCGTTGGGCGATGCGCCCGGCGAAGTCGTTCTGGAAGAAGTTCAGGCTTTGCTTGAGCACGTAGCTGTGGTTCTGCCAGCGGATCATGCTGGTCATGCCGGGGCTCAAGGTTTGATGCACCAGCAGGTCGTGCAGGCCGAAGAAAATCGGCCGCAGGACGAGGGCAACCACCAGCATCCACGTCAGTTCGAGGGCGTGGTCGCTGAAGAAATTCGGGTTCGGTGTACCTTGGGCCAGGTCGATGATACGGCTCAGGTAACTGAACAGTGCCACTTCGATCAACGCGGCGAACAGGCCGACGACGAGCAGGGCGGCAAAACTTGGCCAGACTTGCTTGAGGTAATAGGTATAGAAGGGCCAGACGCGATCTGGAGGGGACGCCGTCGGCGCCTCGCGGAATATGTCGATCAGTTGTTCGAAACGGCGATAGAGCATCAGATAACCGCCCGGAGTACGGGCTCTCCTTTTATCGGTGTGAGCGGCGCGGGATCAGGCCAGCGCCGCTCGATACGCCCTGTACAGCTTAGTCGATGACTTTGGCCGACTTGATGAAAACAGGGTCGGCAGGTACATCTTTCATGCCGCTTTTGGTGGTGGTTGGCGAGTTGACGATGATGTCGACCACGTCCATGCCTTTGACCACTTTGCCGAATACTGCGTAGCCGTCGCCTTGGTCGAGGAAGTCGTTGTCCTTGACGTTGATGAAGAACTGGCTGGTCGCCGAGTCAGGTACAGAGGTGCGGGCCATGGACAGTGTGCCACGGACATTATGCAGGCCGTTTTTGGATTCGTTCTTGATAGGGGCCTTGGTTTCTTTTTGCTGCATCTGTTGAGTGAAGCCGCCGCCCTGGACCATAAAGCCCGGGATCACACGGTGGAAAATGGTGTTGTTGTAGAAGCCGCTGTTGACGTAATCGAGAAAGTTTTTGGTACTGATCGGCGCCTTGACCGGGTCCAGTTCGATTTCGATCTGGCCGTTGGTGGTGTCCAGCAGCACGTGCGGTGCTTTGGCCGGCGTGGCAGCCATCAGGTTGGCGGCAAACAGCACAGTACCAGCGGCGAGGGCGAGTTTTTTCAACATGGGTCAGTGATCCTGAGATTGAGTATCGGCTGCGGCGAGGAACTCCAGCAGCGTTTGGTTGAAGCGTTCGGGTTGATCCAGCGGGGTTGCGTGGCGCGAATCGGCGATCACCACCAGCCGCGCATTCGGCAGCAGTTTTACATAGGTTTCTTTCAGCGAGACAGGCGTGTAGTCACGGTCGGCGCTGATGACGAGCGTTGGACAGGACACTCGGGAAAGTCGTTCCTGAACGCCCCAGCCAACAATCGCATCGAAGCTGGCGAGATAAGCACGTTTGTCGTTTTTTGCCCAGCGTTCGGCCATTTTCTGCCGCAGATCGGCTTGTTCCGGTTTCGGAAAAAGTTTGCCGCCAAGGGCTTTGCCGATGCTGGAGAGGCTCAGCAGTCGCATCAGACTCCAGCGTTTGAACCATTGCCAATAATCGTCGCGGCTGCGGATTTTGACTTCGGGTGCGCTGTTGACGATGGTCAGGCTTTTCAGCATTTGCGGCTGATCGACGCCGAACTGGAAGCCGATCATGCCGCCCATCGACAGCCCGACGTAGTGCACCGGGCCGAGGTTCAAGTGCTCGATCAGCGCCAGCATATCGGCACTGAAACCGGCGATGCTGTAGCGCTCGCGCGGTTTGTCCGAGCGCCCGTGGCCGCGAATATCCGGGACGATCACCCGGTAATGCGCGGCCAGTGCCGGGATCTGCATTTCCCAGTCCAGTGTGCTCGAACCGAGCCCGTGAACCAGCAGCAACGGCGTACCGTGGCCATATTCCTCGTAGTGCAGGTTGCAACCTTCGTGCTCGAAATACGCCATCGGTGAACTCCGTGTCAGGCTTGTTCAGGGGCGGCGAACGGTGCGTCCAACGGCAAAGTGTCGAAGGTACGCAGCAGTTCGATGAGGATTTGCGTGGCCGGGCCCAAGGGTTTGTCCTTGTTCGAATACAGATAGAAGCTGGAGTTGCGGTTGCCGCCCCTGTCCAACGGTAGCAGCTTGAGCGAGCCATCTTTCAGTTCGCGCTCGATCATGTGCCGTGGCAGCCAGGCAAAACCGAGGCCGCTGCTGACGAACGTGGCAGCCGTGGCAAGGCTGCCAACGGTCCAGCGCTGTTCGGCGCCGAGCCAGCCGACATCACGCGGCTGCTGGCGGCCGGAGTCGCGAATCACCACTTGCATCTGGGTCTCCAGATCCTGAAAGCTCAGTTCGCGATTGAGTCGATGCAGCGGGTGATCGGGATGGGCGACGGCGACGAACTCGACGTCGCTCAATTCCGCACCGAGGTAACCGGGAATGCTCAGGCCAGTGATGGCCAGGTCGGCTACACCTTCGAGCAGCACTTCCTCGACACCCGACAATACTTCTTCACGCAGACGTACGCGGCAGCCGCGACTCTGCGGCATGAACGCGGTCAGTGCGCGAACGATGCGTGCGCTCGGGTAGGCCGCATCGACCACCAGCCGCACCTCGGCTTCCCAACCTTGTTCCATATGGTGGGCAAGGTCTTCCAGTTGGCTGGCCTGTTTCACCAATTGTCGCGAACGACGCAGCAACACGCCGCCGGCCTCGGTGAGCACGGCTTTACGCCCATCGATGCGCAGCAACGGCACGCCGAGCTGGTCCTGCATACGGGCGACGGTGTAACTCACCGACGATTGCGAACGGTGCAAGGCCTCGGCAGCCTGGGCGAATCCGCCGTGGTCGACCACGGCCTGCAATGTTCGCCATTGATCCAGGGTCACGCGGGGCGCTTTCATCAATAGCTCCTCTTGTCCTAAGCTGGCCGTCCCTCATGGAGACTGCCGAATGAAAAAATTCTGTTGTGTGCTGCTGGCGTTGCTTCCGCTGACTGCTTTTGCGTACCCGATCGATGTGCAGAAAGATCTCAATGGCATGAAGATCGATTACGAAACCTTCGACACCGATAACGACATCGGCTCGATTCGGGTGGCCAACTACGGTGATGTCGATGCATCCTGCAAAGCGGTGTTCAGCAATGGTCCGGAAGCACCGCGCACCCGCACAATCGAGGTACCGGCCGGCAAACATAAAAACGCCACGGCCAAGTTCACCCGCGAGATCATCAAGCTGCGCATCAAACTGACCTGCAGCCCGAAATAACACCGATCCCTGTAGGAGTGAGCCTGCTCGCGATAGCGGTGTTTCAGTTAACACAGATGTAGCTGACACACCGCTATCGCGAGCAGGCTCACTCCTACAGGAGCATGGTTCAGCATCTAAACGAATTATTCGATACTTTGCAGCAAATATTTGCGCTTTTTCATCGATTCGACTCTGTTTAACCTTCACTCCATCGACCTACAACATTCTCGGATGGAGGCTACACACCATGTCCCGCGTTCTGATCATTGAAAGCAGCGCCCGCCAACAAGATTCGGTTTCCCGTCAACTGACCCAGACTTTCATCAGTCAGTGGAAGGCGGCGCATCCTAACGATCAGATCACCGTACGTGACCTCGCCGCGAACCCGGTGCCACACCTGGACAGCAACCTGCTGGGCGGCTGGATGAAGCCGGCCGAGCAGCGCAACGACAGCGAACAAGCCTCGCTGGACCGCTCCAACGAATTGACCGATGAATTGCTCGCCGCCGACGTGCTGGTCATGGCCGCGCCGATGTACAACTTCGCCATCCCGAGCACCCTCAAGGCCTGGCTCGACCACGTGCTGCGTGCCGGCGTGACCTTCAAGTACACCGAAACCGGCCCGCAAGGCTTGCTCAGCGGCAAACGTGCGTACGTGCTCACCGCTCGCGGCGGCATCTACGCCGGCGGCCCGGCGGATCATCAGGAACCGTACCTGCGTCAGGTCATGGGTTTCATCGGCATCAACGACGTGACGTTCATTCACGCCGAAGGCATGAACCTCGGTGGCGACTTCCAGGAGAAAGGCCTGAATCAGGCCAACGCCAAGCTGTCCCAGGTCGCTTGATAGGTTAATCGCCAGATAATCCCCGATTGTTTAAGTGACCTGGCGCAACCCCTTCAAGGCTCTACGCGCATCGAACCTCCCTTTGCACTTGTTGCTCCTGAGTGCTGTAGCCCGATTGAACGCATTAGCGAGATCGGGCTTTTTTTTGCCCGTAACTCACCGATCCCCTGTAGGAGCTGCCGCAGCCTGCGGCAGCTCCTACAGGGGGATTTTTGTTGGTTGCGGGGTGGAAAAACCGCTATCGTCGCCGCCATTCGATTTCGAGGCGAGCATGGGCTATCTACTTTTTGTCACGCTGATCCAGGCGTTTTCCTTCAGTCTGATCGGCGAATACCTGGCCGGTCATGTCGACAGCTATTTCGCGGTGCTGGTGCGTGTGGTGCTGGCCGGGCTGGTGTTCATTCCACTGACCCGCTGGCGCTCGGTGGAACCTTCATTCATGCGCGGCATGCTGCTGATCGGCGCCTTGCAGTTCGGCGTGACCTACGTCTGCTTGTACCTGAGCTTCCGGGTGCTGACGGTGCCCGAAGTGTTGCTGTTCACCATCCTCACGCCGCTGCACGTGACGCTGATCGAAGATGCGCTGAACCGCCGCTTCAACCCATGGGCGCTGATTGCGGCGCTGGTGGCGGTGAGCGGGGCGGCGGTGATTCGCTTCGACAGCATCAGTCCGGACTTCTTCATGGGCTTCCTGCTCCTGCAACTGGCCAACTTCACCTACGCCGCGGGCCAGGTGATGTACAAGCATCTGGTGGCCAAGCACCCGAGCGACCTGCCGCATTACCGGCGTTTCGGCTTCTTCTACCTCGGCGCGCTGGCGGTGGTGTTGCCCGCATTCCTGATGTTCGGCAAAGCGAATTTCCTGCCGGAAGCACCGTTGCAGTGGGGCGTGTTGCTGTTCCTCGGCCTGGTCTCGACCGCGCTGGGCATGTATTGGTGGAACAAGGGCGCGTGCATGGTCAACGGCGGCACGCTGGCGGTGATGAACAATTTGCATGTACCGGTGGGGTTGCTGCTGAATCTGCTGATCTGGAATCAGCATGAGGAACTTGGAAGATTGTTCCTCGGTGGCAGCGTCATCCTTGCCGCCGTATGGATCAGCCGACTGGGCATCCGCAAATCCCCAGCCACTGCATAACCCCTGTAGGAGTGGTGGGGTTACATGAGGTGTTTCTGCGGTTCAGGAATGCTGGCTGCGCCGAGCACCGCCGGCAGCAATCCAGAGCGCAAATCCCCACCACTCGGCTGCTGATACAGACTCAGCCCGAACTCCGGCAATACCGCCAGCAGATAATCAAAAATATCCCCCTGAATCCGCTCGTAATCGGCCCACGCCGTGGTGCGGGTGAAGCAGTAGATCTCCAGCGGAATGCCCTGCGCAGTGGTCTGCATCTGCCGCACCATGCAGGTCATGTTTGGCTGAATCTCCGGATGACTCTTCAGATACGCCAGCGCATAGGCGCGGAAAGTGCCGATATTGGTCATGCGTCGACGGTTAGCCGACATCGCCGCGACATTGCCCTGGGCCTCGTTCCACGCTTTTAATTCGGCTTTCTTGCGGCTCATGTAATCGGTGAGCAGATGCACTTGGGAGAGCTTTTCCTCCTCGTCATCACGGATGAAACGTACGCCGCTGGCGTCGATGAACAGGCTGCGCTTGATCCGTCGCCCACCCGATTGCTGCATGCCGCGCCAGTTCTTGAATGACTCGGACATCAGCCGCCAGGTCGGGATCGAGACGATGGTCTTGTCGAAATTCTGCACCTTGACCGTGTGCAGGGTGATGTCGACCACATCGCCGTCAGCGCCGACCTGTGGCATCTCGATCCAGTCGCCGACACGCAGCATGTCGTTGCTGGTCAACTGCACGCTGGCAACGAACGACAGCAGCGTGTCCTTGTAGACCAACAGAATCACCGCCGACATTGCACCCAGACCAGACAGTAGCAACAGCGGTGAGCGGTCGATCAGTGTGGCGACGATGATGATCGCGCCGAACACATACAAGACCATCTTCGCCAGTTGCACGTAGCCTTTGATCGAGCGCGTCCGGGCGTGTTCGGTACGTGCATAGATGTCGAGCGACGCATTGAGAAGGGCGCTGACCGAGAGCAGCAGGAAAAGAATGGTGAACGACAACGCCACATTGCCAAGAAAGATCATGGCGGTTTTGCTTAATTCCGGCACCAGATGCAGGCCGAACTGGATGACCAACGACGGCGTCATCTGCGCCAGGCGCTGAAACACCTTGTTATGGCGAAAGTCATTGATCCAGTGCAGCGCCGGCTGGCGGCCGAGCATGCGGCTGGCGTGCAGGATCAGGTAGCGCGCAACTCGTCCGAGCACTAGCGCGATGACCAACAGCAACATCAGCGCCAGGCCGGATTGCAGAAACGGATGCTGTTCCAGGGTGCCCCAGAGGTCTTGGGCTGTAAGCCAGAGCTGTTTGAAATCCATGGGAGAACGATTCTTCTGTGAGACGCGATGAGTAATTAGAGCATTTAAAACGCGCGGTATTGCCGTTGATGATAAATCAGGCAACAAAAAATGCGCCTGCATTGGTGTGTGGGGGGCTCGGCGTAGCACTGTCCGGGCGCGCCGTACAAGGTGTGAATGATCGCTGTTCGCATAGATGAATTTGTGAATCTACGTCTTTTTTTAGATTGATTAATGACGTCAGAAAGTTGTCGGTTGGGGCGAAACCTGTAAAGCGCCTGGGAACTCGAAGCGTATCTATCCAGAACGTTAATTTTGGCAGGTCACAATAAATAAGTTTTGCACTGATAGAGGTCAGCAAAATGGACGTCGCACCATCCTGGCTAATCGTTAGTTATGGGTTTTTAGCGCCTATTGATAGTTTAAGTTGATGATTTTGAAGTGCTTTAAATAATGTAATATTTAGTTACACTTCTGCGGATTTACTTATCGTTCAACGCAAATGTAGTCTGCAAAAAATTTCTACCTTGCAGACGGAACTTGCATGGAAAACAACTCTGGAGCTTTCTTCGGAAAGCACACTCTTGGCGAGCTTTATAATGTCGCTCCGAAAAAACTAAACGACCTAAGTTTTCTGACTGAGTTCTTGTGCGCTGCGGCGACTAAAGCGGGCGCAACAGTCTGTGGAACTGTGTCCAAACAGTTTGATCCGCAAGGCGTTACAGTTCTGGTTTTACTGGAAGAGTCTCATGCTTCCTTTCATACCTACCCTGGTTAAACTGGAAGATTTATCTTTGGGTTACGGCGCAGAACCGGTATTTGAAGGCGTGGCGCTGTCTCTTGCCGAGGGCGACCGATTAGGCCTGGTGGGTAGCAACGGTTCCGGCAAGTCGTCCCTGCTCAAATGTATCTCCGATAGTTCAGATGATTACAGCGGATCACTGACCAGACAAAAAGGTCTGAAATCCTTCTATGTCCATCGAGGTTTGATTGAGCTCGCTCAAGGTAATGTGACATGCGACGTTTTTCTGCGTGGTTATCTCACGGATGCCGTGGATGACTGGAAAATTGACTACACTTTTGAGTCATTGAAATTTCCGAAGAAGTATCGGTAGTTGCAAATCCGTGAGTTAAGCGGTGGCTGGAACAAAATGTTGATGTTTGCAGCTGCTCTGATATCCGAGCCTGATCTGTTGATCCTTGATGAACCGACCAATCACTTGGATATGTACAGGACAGATATTCTCGTTGATGTTTTGCAAACCGTTGGCTGGGTCAATACGTTGTTGGTTGCCAGCCATGATCGTTTTTTTCTCGACGCTGTGACTCAGCAAACACTTTTCCTTGATCGGATAGGGGTATACAGATTTCCCTACTCGTATTCTCGTGCAAAAGGCTTTATGTATGAGAAGTAACGCGAACTCGAGAACTCCCTGCAGGACCGAAAGTCAGAAATTGAAAGATTGACTCAAAGTGCGAAATTACAACGTCAGTTGGGTGTCAATAATTTTTCTGACAAGGCCTCTCAGAAAGCCAAGCAGATCGAAAAAAAGATAAGAGTGCTAAAGACGACGTTACCCGATCGACAGACCGTTGATACTGTGCAAATCAAATTGGAAACCGAGTCGATCGAGGCGAAGTATCTGATCAAACTCTATGATTTCAAGGTGAATAATCCTTCGGGAGAGTTGTTATTCACGGTTCCAGAGTTGGAAATAAAACGAGGTGACAGGATTGTTATCACCGGCGCCAATGGGTCTGGCAAGTCATCTTTTTTTCGTGTTATCGCGGGATTGTCGAGCGACGCGCTGGAACTGACTCCTAGCGCTCGAGTCGGGTACTTCGAGCAGAGTTCATCCAGGCTATCAGTTGATAAATCCATACTCGATTTTGTTTTAGAAAACGCTGAGCCCGATTCAACTCGGGCTGTTGCACTGCTGGCTTCGGCGGGTTTCACCTATCTTGATACAAAAAAAGCATGCTGCGAACCAGCTTCGGCGAGAGGGCGCGACTGTCTCTGTTGGCGCTACGGCAGACCAAACCAAATTTTTTGCTGTTGGACGAACCCACGAACCACCTTGATATCAAGTCCCAGGAAAT
This sequence comes from Pseudomonas sp. Irchel 3H7, assembly GCF_900187605.1. Taxonomy (GTDB): domain Bacteria; phylum Pseudomonadota; class Gammaproteobacteria; order Pseudomonadales; family Pseudomonadaceae; genus Aquipseudomonas. Next base: position 39,386 of record NZ_FYEA01000011.1, on the reverse strand, counting down.
GTTGGAGGATGAAATCAGGCGCATGAACTCTGCGGCATTAATAGTTTCTCACGATCGACGTTTTGTTGAGAATGTCGGGAACAGATTTTTTTCAATCAAAGGTGGTGTTCTGGTGGAGGGGGCCTTTCATGGAGAGGAATCTTTTTGAGGATAAGATCAGACTGGATTTAAAGAAATTAAGATCAGATATGGACGCGTTGAAGTTGCGCGAGGATATCTCTGCTCTCATGCGTCAGTCGACTCTGAAAAGCATCTGCTATATCGCTTTGGAATATTTCATCATTGCGTTTTCGGTTTGCCTGGTGTTGAATTTCAGTTATTGGTTCATTCCGTTAAGCGTCATTCTTATGGGCGCGCGGCAGCGTGCACTCGTCGTATTGGTGCACGAAGGTTCACACCGTAATCTTTCCGCTAGTGCTTTACTGAATGACGTCATGACCAAGTTGTTTTGTGCATTGCCGATGATCATATCGCTTGATTCATATAGAAGTATTCACGGGCAGCACCATCGATATCTCGGTGATCCGGAAAAAGACAGTGACTATCTGCATGATCCCCAGTTGGTTGAAAAGGGCTGGATAAAGCTTTACTGCTCTGAGCTATTAAGCCTGGAGTCGTGGTTGGGTAATGCTTTTGGTTTGCCGGTGCAACTGAAGTTGGCATTGAATTGTTTGCTATGGTGGAGTGCAGTCCTTGGATTGATATTTTATTTTTCTGGTCTGGAGGCCGTTGCTGTTTTCGTCGGGCTCTGGATTATTTCCAGAGCAACCGTTTATCACGCGATCATCAGCTTTGTGATCATATCGGATCATGTTGGTCTTGTTCCCGGTGGAATCATGAGCTTCGCCAGAAACCATCCTTCCACGGGGTTCCTGAGGAAAATGGTTCATCCGCATTTCAATGGTTTGCATTTGACTCACCATTTATTGCCGACGGTGCCGTATCACAACCTCAAGAAAGTTCATGAGGTACTATTGGCAGTGCCGGATTATAACAAGGCAGAACACTGCTATACTTATTTTACCGGGACGCATAGCGTAATTGAGTCTTGGTGCAGGAAGATATCCAAGGGAGCGGAATCTTGATTACACCATGTATAGATAACGAATACGAAAAACTCGAAGCGGTTTTGTTGTCTCAGCCTTTGCTCAGTCACGCCTGTCCTGAGTTTCCGACCGAGAAGTCCTTGGGCCAGTACGCCAGGTTAGTCAGTGAGTTGGAAAAGCGGGATATTCACTGCCTATATGTAAAGTCTGAGCTTGATTTGCCTTATCAATGTTATACCCGAGATAGCAGCATTTTTACGCCGTTCGGCGTCTATGTAAATAACATGGGTTTTTGTGAGCGAGAGAAAGAGACGCAGTTGATCAAAGAGTTTGCATCTGATCATGGATGGCCTCTAGCACATGAGGCTCAACAAGGGACGTTGGAGGGCGGAGACGTCATCGTTGTACGAAACGGTCTGGTTGTCATCGGGACGAACCAATTGAGGACATCCCATTCAGGTGCGACTGAAATTCAGGATTTATTCATAGACAACGGCTGGAAGGCATTAATAGTCAATTACGACGTCACACTGAGGCATCTTGACGTCGCCTTGGGCGTTATTGATAAGCATACGATTGTCTATGCTGCTGGAAAGATTGATGAAGAGGAAATAGACCGATTAAGGACGGAAGGGATTGACTGCATTCCAGTGGACGTAACCGAAACGCCGTTTGCCTGTAATTTTGTCAATCTCGGCGACGGTGTGCTATTGACAACTGTACTTTGCCCCGCAACCAGGGCAGTGTTCCAGAAGCTCGGCTGTACGTTGGTCGAAGTAGATCTGTCTGAATTTATAATGGACGATGGTGGCCCTCATTGTTTAATACAGTGCATTGCCAGAAAGATGCTAAAGGACTATTGATGATTCGCTTGAGTAATATATTAGGTGTTTACCGACTGGCGCTGCCTCTGGCTGTTTCGAATTTGATCGTATTTGCCTCGGGAGCGATTGATTATTTTTTTATTGGGCGACTGGGGGAGCAAGAACTTGCGGCCGCTTCCCTGGCGTTTAACCTGTATTTTTTTATAAAAATTCTCGGGGATGGAATTATCCTTGCGATCATCCCGATGCTGGGGAAGTTGGTTGAGGCCGGCGCGTATAAAGAGGCCACGCAGGTTGTCCTGAACAGTGTAATCGCGTTGGCGGTTGTGTCATTGCTGGCGAGTCCCTTTTTGATAGGTGGCGAATGGTTGCTCAATGTTCTCGAGCAGCCGCGTGAACTGACCAGTCTTATGTTTCCGCTTTTTCTCTCACTCACGATCAGTTTGCTGCCGTCTTTTGTATTTACCATTCTGGTTACTTATCTTTCTGTGCTGCATGCACCATGGGAGGTTTTCAAGCAATCGCTGCTGTATTTGTTGGCGAAGTTGCTCGTTGGCTACTGTCTGTTCACGGTGTTCGACGTGGGGCTTCCGAGTGTCGGGATTTCGACATTGCTCTGCAGCTTCATGGCGATTTTGGTGGCGGGTGATCATCTGTATCGAAAGCGGCGAATCGTGTTCTCTGCGAATAGATTCAAATTCAGTCGGCACTTGGTATCGCAGGTTCTTGCTATTGGCACACCGATCGGGCTGCTCGAACTCTCGACTATTGCCTCGACCATGGTTGCTGCGTTTTTCATGTCACCCTTCGGCGAGTCGGCGATTGCGGCCAATGCCTTGGCTGTGCTCTCTATAGAAATCGTCATCGTTTTGATGTTCGGCTTCAGTGACGCTTCTGCGATATTGGTTTCAAAGTCTATTTCGTTGTCGGAATCACGGCGCAACATTATTTCTGTCCTGTTTGCTGGTTTGTTGTTTTCGATCGTATTGCTGTTGGTTATGTTTGCTTTCAAAGGGGATATTCCCATTTTGTTTTTACCCGATTCCTCTGGGTCAGCTGATACCTTGCAGCTCACCGAAGACTTCATCGAGATTGCATTGTTCTTGTTTGTCTTTGATTCGGTAGCCATTATTTTGCGCGGAGTTATGCAGGGCTATGGTGAAACCGGAAAACAGCTTTTTATCAGCCTCTTGGGTAACTGGCCGATAGGTCTCGGTTTGGGACTTGCGCTGGCTTATGCGGGAGGTTTTGACGCCAAAGGGATATGGTATGGCATGGCAGCCGGCCATTTATTCACGTTTGCAGGCATGGTTTTGCTGGTGATTTTTCGTGATAAGGAACAGCGACTTGACTCAAAAGCTCGCTCTCTGACTTCCTGAGGTGTGCTGACAGATAGAAGATGTATCGATGGCTCGGAAGGCGTTTTCAGGACGCAGTTGAGTCCACCCGATGGCGTTATTTTTTGCCGTTTGTATAAAGAAACTCGGCCTGAGCGCTCGAAACCGGTAACCTATGCAGCTGTTTTTTTGCATATCTTCGAGGTAGCACCCGTGTTTTCCCAATTCGCCCTGCACGAACGCCTGCTTAAAGCTGTGGCCGAGCTGAAATTTGTCGAGCCAACGCCTGTGCAAGCCGCGGCCATTCCGCTGGCGCTCCAAGGGCGTGATCTGCGGGTGACGGCGCAAACCGGTAGCGGCAAAACCGCCGCTTTCGTTCTGCCAATCCTCAATCGCCTGATCGGCCCGGCCAAGGTTCGCGTCAGCATCAAGACGCTGATCCTGCTGCCGACCCGCGAGCTGGCCCAGCAGACGTTGAAGGAAGTTGAGCGCTTTTCGCAGTTCACTTTCATCAAGTCCGGCCTGATCACCGGCGGTGAAGACTTCAAGGTCCAGGCCGCGATGCTGCGCAAAGTGCCGGACATCCTCATCGGCACCCCGGGCCGGATGATCGAGCAACTCAACGCCGGCAACCTTGACCTCAAAGAAGTCGAAGTGCTGGTGCTCGACGAAGCCGACCGCATGCTCGACATGGGCTTCGCCGAAGACGTCCAGCGTCTGGTGGACGAATGCCCGAACCGTCAGCAGACCATGCTGTTCTCGGCCACCACCGGTGGTTCTGGCCTGCGCGATATGATCGGCAAGGTGCTGAACAACCCTGAGCACTTGCAGCTCAACGCGGTCAGCCAACTGAACTCGACCACCCGCCAGCAAATCATCACCGCCGACCACAATCAGCACAAAGAACAAATTGTGAACTGGTTGCTGGCCAACGAGACCTATCAGAAGGCCATCGTCTTCACCAACACCCGCGCCATGGCCGACCGTATCTACGGCCGCCTTGTGGCTCAGGAATACAAAGCGTTCGTGCTGCACGGTGAGAAAGACCAGAAGGATCGCAAACTGGCGATCGACCGTCTGAAGCAGGGTGGCGTGAAGATTCTGGTAGCGACCGACGTCGCGGCCCGTGGTCTGGACGTGGATGGTCTGGATCTGGTGATCAACTTTGACATGCCCCGCAGCGGCGACGAATACGTGCACCGCATCGGTCGTACCGGCCGTGCCGGTAACGACGGTCTGGCGATCTCGCTGATTTGCCACGGCGACTGGAACCTGATGTCGAGCATCGAGCGCTACCTGAAGCAGAGCTTCGAGCGCCGTACCATCAAGGAAGTCAAAGGCACCTACGGCGGACCGAAAAAGGTCAAGGCTTCGGGCAAAGCCGTTGGCGTGAAGAAGAAAAAGACTGACGCCAAGGGCGACAAGAAAAAAACCGCTGCCAAGACGCCGACCAAGCGCAAGAGCGCCAACCGTCCGAAGCCGGACTCGTTGGTGAGCAGCGATGGCATGGCGCCGCTGAAGCGCCGCAAGCCGGCAGAACCTGCGGCTGAGTAAGGCGTTTCAGGCGCACAAAAAAACCCGGACACTGTCCGGGTTTTTTTTCGTCCATCAGTTGCCGAGCTGGCCACTGGTGTCGGCGTCAAAGCGCCGTTTAGCCTGATCGGCCGCTGGTTTCAATGCGGCAAGCAGTGCTGCTTCGCTGTACAACCCGGTACCCGCCAATTCCTTGGGCGTCGGCTCGATCGGGATCAGCACATCTTCCCCATCGGCATGCAGCCAGATCGCCACAACGTGCAGTGCCGAGACAAACAGCACGCGCAGCTCAACGGTTTTGCCCTGTAATTGCGGCGCTTGTTCCGCCAGTTTCAGCGCACCCACCGTAGCTGCGGCGTGATCGCCGTGATTCAGCGAGGCGAATTCAACATGCCCGCGCACCTCGGCCAATTGCGCATCGGCAATCGTTACGCCGTCGGCAAACACCAGGTAATGCCAGTCGCCGAGGCGGGCATCTTTCAGGCCTTTGCCTTGGCTCAGGTCATCCAGACTCAGCGAGTAGCCACGATAGGCCTCGCTCAGGCTGATCTTCGCAGGTGCTGCATTGGCGAACTGGCGATTGGCGCCAAAGCCATGGGTTTGCAAAGCGGCTTGCAGCGCCGGACGCAAGGTCTGTACGCCGTTGGAAGGCGCCTTTGGATAAGTCAGTTGCATGATGTCGCCCTCCTAGTTTTTCACGGTGAAGTAAGTGTGGGTCCAGTTGCCGCCGCCGTTATAGGCACGGGGGAACGCGTTCAGCGCGCGGGTCGAATAGCCGTAGATCGAGTCTGCAACCAATACGTAATCGCCATTGGTGCCGTAGATCGTCAGAAAGTGCGCACCGCCGCCGTACCAGGCGCAGCGCAAGCCGACCGGGCGGCCCATGCTGATCTGGTTCTGAATGGCCGACATCTGTAGCGAGCCCTGATTCATGCCGTTGTAACTGCGGGTGGTTTGCAGAGCGGAATCCAGATAGCCGTAGACGTTGCACGGTCCCGGCTGATTGCAGCAGTTGCGGTCGAGCTGGGTGCTGGCCACGCCGCACTGCGTCCAGTTTCCGGTGCCGTAATAGTTGCCAACCGAGGCGGACACGGCGGCCCAGCACCAGTTGGTCTGGGTCTGTTTCTGCATGTTGAAGTTGAGGCTGCCAGCGGCGAGGGCGCTGATCTGTTCAGCGGCCTCGACTTCGACCAGTTGCGGGTCGAGCAGATGGCTGGCCAGGCACCTTGGCAGTGATTCGCCGGTGAATCGTGTTGCTTCTGTGGTTAACATTTTTTCAATCCTCCATGAATGAAAACAAGCATCTTGCTTGTGAGGGTGTTGCGGTATTGCTGAGCGATCGGTGCTTAACGGTTGCCATCTTCTGTGGCCGGTTCAGATCTCCTTGCTCGAGGTAACCCTAGTCAGGGGTATGCAGTAATGCAAATAAATAAATGCATTAATGCATTTTCAGGCGCAAAAGATCGCAGCCTGCGGCAGCTCCTACAGCGATCGATGCAGGAGTTGCCGCAGGCTGCGATGTTTTGACCTGGCTTTTAGCTTTCGGCTTTTTTCTCAGCCGTACTCAATTCTTTCAACCGCTGATCAATCAATTGGCACTTGTCCGGCAGGTCCTTGCTGGCCGTACCAAGATCCATTTTCTGCAACTCGGCATTGATCTCTTTGGCCTTGGCCGGATTCTGTTCGGTGAGCTTGGCGACTTCCTTGGCCAGTTGTTCACGTTTGGCGGTGGCCTCCTCCGGCGTACAGGCCCAGACGGGCAGGGCGCAAGCGAGGGTGGCGGCGAGGGTGAGCTTGATCAGGGTTTTCATCGGGGCAGGCCTCAGTTCCGGTTAAGGCGGGTTAACCGGTTGAGGCCTTGAGCGCGGGAAAAGTTCAGTGCTTATTGCTCTTCGTGGCAGCAACTCGATTTAGCACCTTGCTCATAACGATCATGATGCCGAACCCATTCCATGATCTCGTCTTCATTCCTGCCTTTGGGCGTGAGATCGAGGTAGTTGTAGGCACCGACCAGCATGTCGAGACCGCGAGCATAGGTTGAGTAGGTGTGGAAAATGTCGCCATTCGCATTGCGATAAAACACGCTCAGCCCGGGCATTTCTTCCTCGGCGCTGTCAGTTTTTTCGTAGTTGTACGTAGCCTTTCCCGCCGCGACATCTTCTGCCCGGGCGCAAACACCGAAGTCGTAGTTGAAGTCACAACCCTCTGACGACACCCAATCAAACTTCCAGCCCATGCGCCGTTTAAAGTCCTGGAACTCATTGAATGGGGCGTGAGAAACAGCCACAACAGCGATGTCGTGATGGGCCAGATGCTGATTGGCGCCATCGATATGGTCGCTGAGGAACGAGCACCCCTGGCACCCTTCCTCCCAATCCTTGGCAAACATGAAGTGGTAAACCACCAGTTGGCTGTGTTTGCCAAACAAGTCAGTGAGTTTCAATTCACCGTTCGAACCCTGGAAGTGGTAGTCCTTGTCGACCTTCACCCATGGCAAAGCGCGACGTTCCGCGCTCAGCCGGTCGCGTTCCTTGGTGAAGGCTTTCTCGTGAATCAGATGTTGCTTACGGGCGGCGAGCCATTCTTCGCGCGATACCACCGGATGATTCTCAATGTTCATGATGATTTCTCCTGCGGGGTTGAAACCGTCTGTTTCAGACTAGTCGTTTAACCCTGCTGAAAATCGACAGACCGCCGGTCGGTCGGCTCGGGAAATGCGGCTGAACGGCTGACAGCTACTCCGGTCACAACCTATGAACGCGCCATAAATCACGCGCACCGGAGGTTGTATCAGGATGACGACTTATAACTGGGATTTGATTGAACGCTTGCTGCACGAAGTGCAGAACAGCGCCGGCCACAGTTTTGCCCCACGGGCCTACGCCGAAGACTATGCCGCGGCGAAAGCCAGCGCTGGCGAGCCGATCGAGAATCTGGATCATCTGAAAACGCTGGCTTGCGACTATGAAAGGTTGCTGCTGTTGCGCGGCTACATCGCACCGCGTCCGGATGAGGAGGGCAGCACGGGTAACAATTTTGTCCTGACACCTCGCGGTTCCAGCTTGCTGAGCCTGATCGACAGCAGCATTCCCGGCAACGATCACCCGCGTCAGGTGCTGGATGAGCAGGAGGATGCGCTGGCTGAGGCGACGTTTGATGAAGTGGCGTCAAAAGCCCAGATCGCCTGATTTTCCACAGGGCAAAAGATCGCAGCCTTCGGCAGCTCCTACAGAAATCGGTGTAGGAGCTGCCGAAGGCTGCGATGTTTTGATCTTCTAATTCTGCTTCGCGGCCTTGAGGCATTTGAGGTCGTTGAAGTCTTTGCGCACCCCTTCGATCTTCTTCAACAACCGCTGCCGCTGTTGCGGCGTGCTTTCGGCCATCAGATCCACTGCTAGCGAGCGTCCCTGCGCCTCAGTATCGGCAAAGGCCTTGCGGTAATCCGCTGTCCATAAGGTCTCGCGATTGACCAGAAGCGTCTCGATTCTCTGTGGGAATTCGGGACTTTTGCGTTGTGCGACTGCGGCACTGAACTGCTTCTGCCAATGGGCGCGATTGGCGATCCATTGCGTGTACTGATCGCCCAGCGCGGTCGACCACGCCATGACCCGCTGCTCCTGCGTGGCGCTCAGTGGCCCCAGCCAATCGTTCAGACGTTTAACCATGCGCGCGCCACGTTCGGCAATTTGCTGCTTAAGCGGTGGTTTCAGGTATTCCTGCTGACGCTTGCGCAAATCCTTGGCAAACGCGTCATTCATTTCCGCCACCTGTTTGTCGTCCAGACCTTGCAACAGCTCGACGGCGGACGGGGTGATTTCCCGCGCTGTTTCGGCGATGGCCTGCTTGGCCTCCACCGTGCGGGCCTGCAGCGCGGCATCGGTGACCTGATTGGTTTCGACCATTGTCTGCAGGCGATCAAGCCAGTCCAGGTAGCCCGGCAATTGCGTGGTGCAATGCCAGCTCAGGTGGTCCTTGAGGCGTTCGTTGAACCAGTCTTTCTGCTCGCCGTTCATGTCCAGGTAATCGCCGAGCGTCCATGGAATGATCACATCGAGATTGCGATAGGCCAGGCCGACGCGACTGCAGGCGCCGAGGGCGAGGGTGAAGATCAGTAGCGCGGCGATGTGTTTGAACCAGCGAGACATGGGCGAATCCTTGCGTGAGCCTGGCTTCGAGGGACTGATTCCTATGTGAACGCAGAATGAACCCGGCAGTTCAGCCGATCAATAGAACGCGCGTTCAGCCTTGAGGGTGACGAGGCCGTCGCACTGACTGTTGTGCCCGGAGTAGGCCGAGCAATCGCTGCCGCTGAGGCTGGAGTTGCTGTAGATCAGGTCGAGATCGACGCCCATGAATGGCCGGGACAATTTCACTGACCAATCGGTAAAGCTGCCGACATAACCACCGTCCACAGCTACCGGCGTGTTCAGTTGGTGGGTGGTGTATTTCATGCTGACGCCGATGCCGAACGGTTGATTGCCGCCAAGATCGGCAAACAAGGTGTTGTTCTGTTTATCCGGGTCGTTGCTGAAGGCCACGCCGAAGCGGCTGCCGAGCAAGGTCAAACCACCGAACAGCTCCTGGCTGTCGAGCGTTTCTACCTTGGGATAGCTGTAGTGGATCATCCCGACTTCGTAACCAAGGGTTTGATCGAAAGGCTGTTTAAAGCCGACGTAGGAGTCGATCTCGAGGTTCTTGCCCGGCGTGATGCCCATGCTCGGCGCGTACTGGCCAACGTAGAGGCCACTGTCGTGGCTCAGGTCGAGGCCGCCGTGGAAGGAACCGATTGCCGCGGGTTTGACCAGACCCTGGGCCATGCTGCGCGTGGGGGTGGTGCCAAGTTTGAGATCGAAGTCGCCGAGCTCACGCTGGAAAATCTGCGCGTGCGCGGTCGCACTGGCCAATAGGCCTACGAGTAATAAACAGGATGGTTTGCGCATGCGTCACTCCATGAACAGCGAGGGCAGGGCGGCGGGCCTGCTGAAACGCTTGATCTAGACGCGTGCAAGGATACCGGCGAATGCTCGGCGTTGAAGGCCGTTCGTCGATTTAAAAGGATTTTTGTTTAATGCGGAGGGTATGTTGCGCGGTGCCAGTCCAGACGCTTCGAAGCTCAAAGCGCCTCTGGACGGGTGTAAACCGGGTATTACTTCTTGCCCAGGCTGATCTGCTTGGACGGGCCGAATGTCTGGCCACTGACGCCTTTGGCAATTTGCTGAATCTCGCCGCCGGACTTGAGGAACGCTGCGATCTGATCGTTGATCGATTCGCTGGTTTCAACGGCTGGAGCTGGCTTTGCTTTGCTGGTGGATGCTTTTACACGCATGGCGGCCATTAACCTGTAGAAAAGTAACTCGGCCAGGCATCGTACAGGAATAACTTGACAATTGCTTGGTAAATATCCCCGGGAATAACCAACCTCATTGCTGCATTATTCTCGATTAAATGTTCGAAATATTCGGCTAACCTGCTGTTTTAAATAAGAACATTCAGGTGTTGCGGCATTCAGGTTTTCACCCGCGAGCGCTTGTGCCTGCCTGACGAGCGGCACTCAAGCCACTGGCGCGAGCAAGGAAAATCAAGGTGTTGAGCGGGTTTCAACAGCGTGCGGATCTGCCGCCCGACGGGCACGCCAAAAACGGGTAGAATGCCGCCCACGCAATGAGGGTTTCGGAAAATGGCTTTAGTCGGGCGTTACAACAGTTTGCAAGTGGTGAAACACACTAACTTCGGTTTATATCTGGACGGCGGTGCTGACGGCGAGATTCTTTTGCCTAATCGTTATATTCCGAAAGATATTCCTACCGAAGATGAAGATTGGCTCAACGTATTTGTTTATCTGGACAGCGAAGACAAACTTCTCGCCACCACGGAAAAACCAAAAGTTCAGGTCGGCGAATTTGCCAGTCTGAAAGTCGTTGAAGTCAACAGCATCGGTGTGTTCCTCGATTGGGGGCTGCCGAAGGATCTGTTGCTGCCGTATTCCGAAGAAAAGCGCCAGATGACCGCCGGCGAATACTGCGTGGTGCATGTCTACCTCGATAAGCACACCCGCCGCATCACCGCGACCGCGCGTCTGGATCGCTACCTCGACAAGACCCCGGCCAACTACAGCCAGGGCCAGGAAGTTGATCTGCTGGTTGCCGAAGCCACCGACATGGGCTTCAAGGCGATCATCAACAACAAGCACTGGGGTTTGATTCACAAGAACGAAATCTTCAAGTTCATGCGCGCCGGCATGATCGAGAAGGGCTATATCAAGGAAATCCGTGCCGACGGCAAGATCGCTCTGAGCCTGCAACCGGTTGGCCAGGAAGCGGCCAGCAGCCTGAACTCGAAGATCCTCGCCAAGTTGCGCGACAACAGCGGCACATTGCCGGTCAGCGACAAGAGCGATCCGGCATTGATCAGCAGCCTGTTCGGCGTCAGCAAAGGCAACTTCAAGAAGGCCATCGGTGCGCTGTACAAGGAAGGCAAGATCGTCATTCATGCCGATCGCATTGAACTAACCTGAGCCTTGGGTGGCCCATGTTGCATGGGGCACACACGAGGTCGGGTCGATGAAAAAAGCGCTGATTGCCTACGTTGCCACGCTGGTGACGTTTCTGTTGCTCGACGGTATCTGGCTCGGCCTGTTGATGGCGCCGACCTATCGCGAACTGCTCGGTCCGCTGATGCTCGAAAAACCGCTGCTGGTTCCGGCAGCGGTTTTTTATTGCCTGTATGTTTTTGGTTGTGTGGTGTTTGTGGTGCTGCCGGCCGTGACGTGGCAATGGGCGGCGAAGCGGGGGGCGTTATTGGGGCTGGTGGCGTATGGCACTTACGACCTGACCAATTGGGCGACGTTGCGCGGGTGGTCGGTGCAGGTGTCATTGATGGATTGGGCGTGGGGGACGTTTGCCACGGCAGTGGCTTGTAGCGTTGGGTTTTTGTTGGCTAAACGACTGCATTCAGATCCATGAGCAGGGTTGATTGAACTGACGCCATCGCTGGCAAGCCAGGCTCCCACAGGGTTTTGTGTCGAACAGTGGAATAGCGGACAACCTGTCACTGTGGGAGCTGGCTTGCCAGCGAATGGCGGCGCAGCCGACAGCCATTCACCCCTGCCGCCACTGAAGAACTATATGTCTTTTCCAGACGGCTTTTTCCCTCTGACTGATTGATAATCCCCGGCATTGTTTTTGACCATTGGATGGCCTGCCATGTTGTGTGTGTTCGAGGTGTTGCGGTGAGTGTCGAGCGGCGCAATGCCGACAGTTTTGCCCTGCAAGTGATGATCGGTCTGTGCCTGATCTGGGGTGTGCAGCAGGTGATGATCAAATGGGCGGCGCCCGACATCGCGCCAGTCATGCAAGCGGCCGCGCGCTCGGGGATCTCTGCGTTGCTGGTGGGATTGCTGATCTGCTGGAAGGGCGGCTGGGATCAGGTTGGCGTGACCTGGCGTGGCGGGCTGCTGGCCGGTGCGTTGTTCGGTCTGGAGTTCTTCTTCATCGCCGAAGGGTTGCAACTGACTACTGCCGCGCACATGTCGGTGTTCCTCTATACCGCGCCGATTTTTACCGCGCTGGGCGTGCATTTCCTGTTGGCCAGTGAGCGACTGCGACCGTTGCAATGGTTGGGGATTCTGCTCGCGTTTATCGGCATTGCGATTGCTTTCGCTGGCGGCGTGTCCTGGAATGACCTTGATCGGCGCATGCTCCTGGGCGATGCCTTTGGTGTCTTGGCCGGTGCCTGCTGGGGCGCAACCACGGTGGTGGTGCGCGCCTCGCGATTGTCGGAAGCGCCGGTGACGTTGACCCTGTTTTATCAGTTGATCGTCGGTTTCCTCGGCCTGCTGTTGATCGCGCTTTTCAGCGGCCAGATCACTCATGTCAGTCTCACCACTGTGGCCGTCGCCAGTGTGCTGTTTCAGGGGCTCGTTGTGTCGTTCTTCAGTTACCTGATCTGGTTCTGGTTGCTGCGCCGTTATCTGGCGGCGAACCTTGCGGTGTTCTCGTTCATGACGCCGCTGTTCGGCGTGACCTTTGGCGTGTTGCTGCTCGGCGAACAACTGAGCGTGAACTTCATCATCGGCGCGGTGCTGGTGTTGCTCGGTATCACCTTTGTCAGCGCCGAGCAGTGGTTGCGCCGGCGTTTGCGCAAAGCGCTCGGCCAACGTTAGTCGATTGCATCGCCAGGCCGCCGGCCAGCAGCAAACCGCTGCCGGCGATCACTAATGCGGGCTGCAAGCCGCCGCTGAAATGGCTGCTCAACGCGGCCAGCAGCGGGCCGCTGAGCTGGCCGACCGCAAAGCAGGCAGTGAGCATCCCGGCGTTGCGCTGGGTGGCGTGCGGCGCCAGTTCCCGCGAGCGCTGCATGACCAGTTGCATGCAAGCCAGAAACGGCATGCCACACAGGATCACACCCATTGCCAGGCCAAGTCCGCTGCCCAGCAGACAGGCAAACACCCCGGCCGCTTGCAGCCACAGCGTCGCCATCAACCAGTGACGGGTCGTTGCGCGATCGTGACGCCGCAGGCTCACCAGCAACACGCCAATCGCAGCGCCAAGACCGAAGCAGGGCCAGAACAGATCCGCCTGCCATTGCCCGTGAAACTGCGCATTGGCCATTTGCGAGAGGAAGGTCGCCGGAATGATGTAGCCGACGCCGTACAGCGCATAGATCACCGCCAGCCGGCCAATGCCCCGATTCGACGGACTGACCGGCGCAGCAACCGCCGTTGTCGTTGCGACAGGCGTTGGCAGCAGACGCCAGACCCCCAACATCATCACCAACGCCGCTGCGGCATAAATCAGCCACAACGTTGCGGACGTCTGATTCAGCAGATGTGAGACCAGCGCCAGCACCCCCGTCAGAAAAATCCCCAGACCTGGTCCGGCAAATACCAGAGCGCCCAAACTTGGGCGACCCGCTGCCGCCGCCAAGGGTTGGCTTAAAGACGTGATCATCACCAGCACCCAGGCGCTCGCCACCCCGGTGCCGAAGCGCAACAGCAAGTGCGACCAGAAGCCATTGGCCCAGAACGACGCCAGGGTCAGCAGCACGCACAACCACAAGCCGCCGTGCAGGCGCCGTTGCACCTGCTGCGGGCGATGCGCAAACATCGCGTCCACCGCGCCGAGCAGATAACCGAGGTAATTGGCCGCGGCAATCAGACCAGCGGCCGTCAGGTCGATCTGCCCTTCGCTGAGCAGGTGTGGCATTTGCGGGGTGAGGGCGAAACGCCCGATGCCCATGGCCATCATCAGGGCCACGAAGCAGGCGGATAAGCGAATCAATGGCGACATGGTCGGGATTCCGTTGAAGGATCAATGACCGTCAGGCTAGGACTGATTGACTTTCTTGAAAATTGAATAATAGTGAGTAACTTGTTCTGCTCTGGAGAAAGGTTGTGGAGTTCAGCCAACTGCGGATCTTTCAGGCCGTGGCCGAAGAGGGGTCAATCACCCGCGCCGCCGAACGCCTGCACCGCGTGCCGTCGAATCTATCGACCCGGCTCAAGCAACTGGAGGAGCAGCTCGGTGTCGAGCTATTCGTCCGTGAGCGTCAGCGTTTGCAACTGTCGCCTGCAGGAAAAGTCCTGCTGGACTACACCGCCAAACTCTTTGCCCTGCGCGATCAGGCCAGCGCGGCGGTGATGGGTGGCAAGCCGGCCGGTGATTTTGCTCTGGGCACCATGTACAGCACGGCGGCGATTCATCTGCCGGCGTTGCTGGCGCGTTATCACAAGCAATATCCAGCGGTGAATCTGCAGGTGCAGTCGGCACCGAGTGGTGAGTTGTTGGAGGGGTTGCTGACCGGACGCCTGGATGCCGCGTTGGTCGATGGACCGCTGGAGTTGGCTGGCCTCGACGGTGTGCCGTTGTGCGAGGAACGACTGGTGTTGATCACCGAAATTGATCATCCGCCGGTGCGTGGCGCCCGAGATGTCGAAGGGCGGTCGGTGTTCACCTTTCGTCGCGGGTGTTCTTATCGCATGCGTCTGGAGGCGTGGTTTTCGCACTACCAGGCGACGATGGGCCGGGCGATGGAGATCGAGTCCTATCAGGGCATGCTCGCCTGTGTGATCGCCGGCAGTGGTGTGGCGCTGATGTCGGAGTCGATGCTGGCCAGTCTGCCGGGGCGCGAGAGCGTCGCCGCGCACCCGTTGGCCGAGCCATTCGTGGGTGCGACAACATGGCTCATGTGGCGCAAAGGCATGGTCGGCGCCAACCTCAATGCCTGGATCGAGGTGCAGCAGGCTGTCTATCCTGCGGCTCAGATCGAAACCCGCGAAACCGCCTGAACCAATGCCGGCGATTCCTGTTCAATTCAGTAACAGATCATTGCGGATTTGGCCGAGCATTGCGTAGGACTTCGGACTATTATCAGTGCGAAGCGGCCTCAGAATTCCGGCCGCTCAGCACCACCCTGAAGGGGGCATGACGATGAAAGAGAAAATTCAAAACTGGCTGCACGACTTGGGTGTTGCCCTCGGCTTGATCGAACCGCCTCTGCAACCTGTACCGATCCGCACCGATGACGAGCAGCGCCGCCGTCAACAACGGCGCCGGTAACGCCCCCGATCCGAGATCAAAGGATTCATTCAGATCAAGAGATCGCAGCCTGCGGCAGCTCCTACATGGATTAATGCAGGAGCTGCCGCAGGCTGCGATCTTTTGCTTTTAATGACGGCCGATCTCCAGCAAAAACCGGCTCAAGTCATTCGCGGTCTTCGCGGTCTTGAGCATGCGGTCTTCCTCGGCGGTGAACGCCGTCAGTCCGAATTCATCTTCCAGATGAAAGATCAAATCTTCTATATCAGCTTTCTCCAGGCCCAATTGCACGAGGCTGGTGTTGTCGTTGAATTCATGGGTTTCCAGCAGACGCCGGATGTATCGATGCACGGCGGCACGCACGGCAGCTCTTCTCATGGCAGATTTTCTGATTGTTGTTGTGCTTGAGTGAAGCAGGCCTCAGGCGTGGCCGCGTAACCACTCGTCAATCATCGAGCGCAAATGCTCCCCGGAAAAGCTGTCGAAGTGCCCGCCATGCACCGTGCGGATCGGCAACGCCCGCAAACGTCGCAGACTGGCGGCGTAATTCTCAAGATTGGAGTGGTAGGCGTCTTCGATCAGCGGCCCGTCGTAAATGATGTCGCCGCTGAACAGGGTTTGCGTCGCCGCCTCATACAGGCTGATGCCGCCCGGCGAATGCCCCGGCGTGTGCAGCACTTGCAGTGTGCGATTGCCCAGATCGAGCACGTCGCCGTCCTCGACATACCCGGTGGCCGGCGCGGCTTTGACCCGGTATTCGGCGTAGCACAACGGGCAATCCGGATGCGCTTCAAACATGTCGTCGCCGACGAAGGCGCGGCTCAAATCGTTTTCGCCATCCGGCGCCGCCAGAATGTCTGCCTCGGCGGGATGCACCAGTCGTTCGGCAAATTCATGGTGGCCGGCGATATGGTCGAAGTGGCAATGACTAGCCACTGCCACTAACGGGCGTTCAGTCAGCCACGGCAACTGCTCACGAAGGCTGACCAGCCCTGAACCGCTATCCAGCAACAAGTCTTTGTCACGGCCCTGAACGTGCCAGAGGTTGCATCGGTAAAACGGCCGAATATACGGCTCGTGAATCAGCCGAATGCCGTCACTCAGGTGTTGTACTTCGAACCATTTATCGCGAGAAACAATCTTCATCAGCACTTTCCTTCAGACGAAAAAAACGGGTGTGGCAACCGACGCCACACCCGACGAAGAAAGCATCAAGTCGTTACATCAGAGCTTAGATCGCACTCGCCACGGTTGCCGGGCGAGGAGAGACCAGGCTCACCACCACAAAGCTCACCAGACCTACAGCCAGGCTGTAGTAGATCGGCGTGTTCGCATCCAGACCGTCCTTGAACATGAACAGCAGCGCGGTGGCAAAACCCAGGCCCATGCTGGCGATGGCGCCGGCGGTGGTCGCACGTTTCCAGAAAATCGCACCGATCAGCGGGACCAGCATGCCGCCCACCAACAGGTTGTACGCCAGCGTCAGGGCGCTGATCACGTCATTCACCACCAGCGCGATACCCAGCACGACCACACCGGTCAGCAGGGTGAACAGGCGGTTGATGCCCAGGCTCGACGGTTTACCGCCACGCAGTTTCGGCAGCAGGTCTTCCGTCAGCGTGGTGGCCGCGGCGAGCAGGCCGGCGCTGGCGGTGGACATCATTGCAGCGAGTGCCGCAGCGATCACCAAACCACGGATGCCGTCCGGCAGCGACAGTTTGACGATGGCGGCGAAAGCGTTGTTGACGTTGTCCAGATCCGGGATCAGCACGTGTGCAGCCATGCCGATCAGCGCGCAAGCCAGGCCGTAGAGGATGCAGTAGATACCCGCGATGCTGCCGGCGTATTGCGCGACTTTGGCGGTCTTGACGGTGAACACCCGTTGCCAGATGTCCTGACCGATCAGGATGCCGAAGAAGTAGATCATGAAGTAGGTGATGATCGTGTCCCAGCCGATGGTGGTGAAGCTGAAGGCAGTCGCCGGCAGTTTCAGCACCAGTTCGTCCCAACCGCCGACGCGGTACAGGCAGATCGGCAACAGGATGAACATCAGGCCCACGGTCTTGATGATGAACTGGACGATGTCGGTCAGGGTCAGCGACCACATGCCGCCGATCGCCGAGTAGATCACCACGACGCCACCACCGACGAGTACCGAAACCCAGAATGGCAGGTCAAACAGCACTTGCAGGACGGTGCCGATCGCCAGGATCGAGGTCACGCCGATCATCAGCGCGTAAGCCAGCATGATTGCCGCGCTCGCCGAGCGGGCCATCGGGTTGTAGCGTTTTTCCAGAACCTGGGTGACGGTGTAGATCTTCAGTTTCAGCAGCGGTTTGGCGAGAAACAGGTTCAGCGCAACGATGCCGCAACCCAGTGCCGCGCACAGCCAGAAACCGGAAATGCCATGCACGTAACCCAGACGTACAGTGCCGACGGTGGACGCGCCACCGAGAACGGTCGCGGCCATGGTGCCCATGTACAGGCTCGGGCCGAGGTTACGACCGGCAACGAGAAAGTCCTCGTTGGTCTTGGCCTTGCGCATGCCGAAGTAGCCGAGCAAGAGCATGCCGGCGGCGTAGATGAGGACGACGAATAAATCCAAAGCCATGATGGCGTGTCTCCGATTGTCTTTTTTATGGTGAAACAAATTTGGTTCAGCAAGGCTGCCCACTGTGGGAGCGAGCCTGCTCGCGAAGGCGGTCTGTCAGGCACATCAATGTTGAATGTGCTGAAGTCTTCGCGAGCAGGCTCGCTCCCACAGGGGATCTGCGTCAGGCGGCCTGGCGCAGTTCAGGTTTTTCTATGATTTGGCTGCGAGCATCCTTCGGGCCGAACACTTCGTGCGGTTCCGGGAACAGGCTCAGCAGCGTCAGGTACACCACGGAGGCCAGGCCCAGGGTCACCGGCAAACTGATGTCGATGCCGCCGGCCATTTCACCTAGCGGGCCAACGAACTGCCCCGGCAAATTCACGAAGCACAGGCCAACCGCCGCGCTCGGGATCCATGCACCCAGACCGCGCCAGTTCCAACCGTGGCTGAACCAGTAGCGTCCGCCCTGTTCGCCGCGAGTGAACACTTGCAGGTCATCCGGGCAGTAGAAGCCGCGACGCACCAACAGGCCGATGATCATGATCACCATCCACGGGGTGGTGCAGGTGATGATCAGCACGGCGAAGGTCGACACGCTCTGCACCAGGTTCGCCGCAAAACGGCCGATGAAGATGAAGGCAATCGACAGCACGCCGATCAGCAGCGTCGCCTTAACCCGTGACAGCACCCGTGGGAACACGCTGGACATGTCCAGCCCGGTGCCATACAGCGAGGTGGTGCCGGTGGACATGCCGCCGATCACCGCAATCAGGCACACCGGCAGGAAGAACCAGCTCGGCGACACCGCCAGCAAACCGCCGACATAGTTGTTCGCCGCGATGTAGTCCGGCGCGTTGATCGCGACGATGGTCGCGGTACTCAGGCCGAACAGGAACGGGATGAACGTGGCGATCTGCGACAGCACGACCGCTGCCATGATCCGTTGTTTGGAAGTTTCACGCGGGATGTAGCGCGACCAGTCGCCGAGAAACGCACCGAAGGAAATCGGGTTGCTCATCGCCACCAGCGCAGCACCGATGAACGCGGCCCAGAAGCCCGGCTGACCGAGGCTGACGGTGCCAGCGTAATGCGCGTCGAAAGGACCAGCGAAGGCGAAGATGCCCAGCAGGAATAGCAGGCTGGCGCTCCACACCGCGATCTTGTTCACCCACAGCAAAAAGCGGAAGCCGTAGATGCACACGGTCAGCACCAGAATCGCGAACAGACCGTAGGCCAGGCCCAGAGTCAGGTCGGTTTCCGGCAGACCGATCAGGCGTTTTGCGCCGCCGATCAGCGCATCGCCCGAACTCCACACCGAGAGCGAGAAAAACGCGATAGCGGTCAACAGCGACAGGAACGAACCGACGATCCGCCCGTGCACGCCGAAGTGTGCGCCGGACGACACGGCATTGTTGGTGCCGTTGAGCGGGCCGAACAGGCCCATCGGTGCGAGGATCAGCGAGCCAAGCAGCACGCCCAGCACAATCGCCCAGACGCCGGCCTGAAAAGACAGACCGAACAGCACCGGGAAACTGCCGAGCACGGCGGTGGCAAAGGTATTGGAACCACCGAAGATCATCCGGAACAAATCCGTCGGACCTGCGCTGCGTTCGTGGTCCGGGATCTGTTCGACCCCGTGGGTTTCAATCTGCGTAAGGCTTTGGTCGTTGTTGTTGTTATTCATGATCTGCTCCGATCATAAAGGCGCGCCTCATCGTGTGTGAGGCGTCACCTGTTTGGCTAAGGGGATGGCAGCCCTTCCGGCATTGCGGACAAATGTTCGTGGCAGGCCAGCCAATGGCCTTGTTGTTCTAGGCTCGACGCTTGTTTCTTGAAAACAATCGTCTCGCGCTCCTGGCTGAAGTGTTGCTCCCCTTGCATGCGCAGCTCGGTGGCCACGTCATGGATAAACACCGCCACGTCACCTTGCAGGCTGACGAAGGCGTTGCTTGAGGTGCACGAAAGCACCTCGAAGCCATCCTCGGCGCGCCAGTTGTCCCACAAGGCCTGATAGGCATCGCGCGACAGCAGCGGCTGGTCGAGGGTGTAGAAGACGAAGCTGGCATCGGCGCTGAACGCGCCGAAGTAGGCTTCGCGATCATTGCGTGCGAAGGCTGAAACCAGTTCGGCCGCCGCATGCAAAACCTGATCATGATCGTTCATGAACCGATCCTCAGCGATGGACTACGCCAGGCAGTACGCAGAGCATTTCGTACAGCAGGTTGGCGGCCAGCAGCGAGGTGTTGCCGGTGGTGTCATAAGCGGGTGAGACTTCTACCAGATCGCAACCGATCAGGTCGAGGCCTTGGCAGCCACGGACGATTTCAATCGCCTGAATGGTCGTCAGACCACCGATTTCCGGGGTGCCGGTGCCAGGCGCCCAGGCCGGGTCGATGCCGTCGATGTCGAAGCTCAGATACACCGGACCACCGCCGACTTTCTCGCGTACTTCAGCCATCAGCGGCGCCAGCGACTTGTGCCAGCACTCTTCGGCTTGAACTACGCGGAAGCCCTGATCGCGGCTCCAGTTGAAGTCGTCAGCGGTGTAACCCTGCGCGCGCAGACCAATTTGCACCACGCGGTCGCAATCCAGCAGACCTTCTTCGACGGCGCGACGGAAGGTCGTGCCGTGAGCAATCTTCTCGCCAAACATGTGATCGTTGACGTCAGCGTGGGCATCGATGTGCACCAGACCGACCTTGCCGTGCTTTTTATGAATCGCGCGCAGGATCGGCAGGGTGATGGTGTGGTCGCCACCCAGGGTCATCGGGATCACGTTGTGCTCGAGGATGTTGTCGTAGGCTTCTTCGATGATGCGCACGGCGTCGAGCAGATTGAAGGTGTTGATTGCCACGTCACCGATGTCGGCGACCGACAGCGAGTCGAATGGCGCCGCGCCGGTGGCCATGTTGTACGGGCGGATCATCACCGATTCGGTGCGGATGTCGCGAGGCCCGAAGCGGGTGCCGGGGCGCAGCGAAGTACCGATGTCCAGGGGCACGCCAACAAAGGCAGCGTCCAGGCCGGCAGCGGTCGGTACATGGGGGAGTCGGAGCATGGTGGCGATGCCGCCGAAGCGCGGCATTTCGTTGCCGCCCAGTGGTTGGTGAAGAATCTTGTCCACGGGTAGGGCCTCATCGTCTTTGTTTTATTTATGTCGGCGCGCCGTAGTGCAGGGGGCGGACGCCGCTGTGGGGCCGATGATGCGAAATGTAGTGCGGCGGAAGAATCGCTACGGGCAAAAACTTAGTTCAGATTTTTCTAAACTAATGGCGAGGCTGGGATTAAACTTTGGCGGGTTCAAGATTGTGATCGGCCGGGGATTGCTGCCCTCACCCCAGCCCTCTCCCAGAGGGAGAGGGAGCTGATCTCGATGGCTTTCGAATCCTGAGTTCGACTCGATATCGCAGGTCGGTGTAAATCCTCATAACAGCTCGGTAGGCTCCCTCTCCCTCGGGGAGAGGGCTGGGGTGAGGGGCTTTTCCCACAGACACACAGTTGCAAAGCCCGGAGCAGACATGGCCAACGCTTTACCCGACCTGAAACTATTGCGCATCTTCGTCAGCGTCGTCCGTCATCAGGGTTTTGCCAACGCGCAACAGGAACTCAACCTGTCGACCTCGGCCATCAGCACTTACATGAGCCAGCTCGAAGCCGCGCTCGGCCTAGTGCTATGCCATCGCGGGCGCGGCGGGTTCAGCCTGACCAGCAAAGGTGAGCTGTTCCATCAGGAAACCTTACGCCTGCTCGCCGAACTCGAAGGTTTCGAGCAATACGCCGCCGCGCTCAAGGGCGAACTGCGCGGCACGCTCAACCTCGGTGTGATCGACTCCACCGTCAGCGACAAGGCCTTGCCGTTCGCCGAAGCCATCGGCGCCTACAGCCAGGAACACCCGGCGGTGCATTTGCACCTGTCGGTGATGAGCCCCTACGAGTTGCAACTCGGCGTGCAGGACAACCGTCTCGATCTGGCCATCGGTGCGTTTTCCACGCGCATGAGCGGTCTGATCTACATGCCGCTGTACCGCGAACAACATTGGTTGTATTGCAGTAGCCGCCATCCGTTGTTCAACGAGCGGCGGATTCCCGAGCAAGTCATCACCCAGCAACGCATGGTCGGACGTGGGTACTGGAGTCAGGCCGAATTGGCCCGCCACGGCTTCAAACACAGCGCCGCCACCGTGGAAAGTATGGAAGCGCAACTGATTCTGGTGCTGTCCGGCGCCTACATCGGTTACTTGCCAGAACACTACGCTCAGGCGTGGGCCGACAAGGGCGATTTGCGCGTGCTGCTACCGGCGACGTTTGGTTATCAGGCACCGTTTTCGATGATCATGCGCCGCGGCCGTAGCCGCGAACCGCTGATCCAGACCTTCCGTGATTTGCTCAAAGCACAGCTCAATCAGGCTTAAGACCGATGTCCAGAATTCAATGCCCGCGCTGCCTGCGCCCACAAACCCATTGCCTGTGCCCGTTGATCCCGAGCCTCGACAGCCGCACGCGGGTGTTGCTGTTGCAGCATCCAAGTGAAGTTAATCATGCGTTGAACACCGCGCGGTTGGCGGCACTCGGGTTGAGCAATGCCGAGTTGATTGTTGGCGAAGTGTTCGAGGATTTGCCGGCGCTGCTGAACCGTCCGGGCTATCGGGCGCGGTTGTTGTTTCCCGCTGATGATGCGCAGCCGATGCAGGCTTACGGCGAGTCCGATGAACCCCTGTTGCTAGTCGTTCCGGATGGCACCTGGCGCAAGGCGCGCAAGATGCTGCACCTCAATCCGCTGCTGGCGGCGTTGCCACGGGTGACGCTGGCCGAGGGCGGGGTGTCGCGTTATCGCTTGCGCAAGGCACCGGGGCCGGGGGCGTTGTCGACCATTGAGGCGATTGTGCAGGCGTTGCAGACGCTGGAAGCACCGACGTCATTCGAGCCGTTGCTCAAGCCGTTCGAGGCGTTGATCGAGGGGCAGATTGCGGCGATGGGGGAGGAGACTTTCCAGCGTAATCATGCTGAAAAATAGTCGGTATTCTTGCTGGCCTCATCGCTGGCAAGCCAGCTCCCACAGGTTCTGAGGTGTTCACAGGTTTTGTGGCCGACACGGACACTGTGGGAGCTGGCTTGCCAGCGATGGGGCCAGTCAATTCACCACAAAATCCGGATATCTCTAGCGTTCACGCATCGCCTCGGTCCGGGCTTTCAGAACCGGTTTCAGCAGGTAATCGAGGACGCTTTTCTCCCCGGTAATAATGTCCACCGTCGCCACCATCCCCGGAATGATCAGCAGCGGTTTCACATCCCCGCCCAAATGGTTTTTATCGGTGCGCACCTGAATCAGATAGAAGCTGTTGCCCTTGTCATCGGTGATCGTGTCAGCACCGATCAGCTCAAGCTTGGCGCTCAGCCCGCCGTAAATCGTGTAGTCGTAAGCGCTGAACTTGACCATGGCTTTCTGGCCCGGATGCAGGAACGCTACATCCTGTGGGCGCACTTTGGCTTCGATCAGCAGGTTGTCTTCCAGCGGTACGATTTCGACCATGTCACTGCCCGGCTGGACCACGCCGCCGATGGTGTTGACCTTCATTTGCTTGATCACACCGCGCACCGGTGAAGTGACTGTGGTGCGGGTCACACGGTCATCGATGGCGATGCTGGTGGCGGTGATTTTCGACAGGTCGGTGCGTTTCTCATTCAGCTCTTTCGCCGCCTCGGAACGGAAGGTCTGTTCCGACTCGTCGATCTTGCTGCGGATCTCGGCAATCGCCGATTCGGCGCGGGGAATCGCCAGGGTCGTGGCGTTCAACGAGCCTCGGATTTCTACCGCGCTGCGCTTGAGCCGGAGAATTTCCACCGGTGACACCGCGCCGGTTTTTACCAGCGGTTCGGACATGTTCATCTCTTGTTGCAGCAACGCCAGGCTGGAACTGAACTGGCCCTGCTTGGAGCGAAACTCCGCCAGCTCTTGAGTCTTCTGTCGCAGTTGCTCGCTCAGCGTACGCTGCTCGCTGGCCAACCGACGCTGGCGCTGTTCGTACAGCGAACGTTCGTCTTCGGCGACTTGCGGCGCCTTGGCAATCACTTCATCAGAGAGCTTGAACGGCCGACCTTCGGCCTCTGCCGACAGCCGCTCGACCTGCGCCGTCAGCGCATAACGATCAGCCTCGCTCTCACCCTTGTTCGAGCGAAAGCGTGTGTCATCCAGGCGCAGCAAGGTATCGCCCTTGTTCACCATTTGCCCTTCGCGCACAAAGATCTCGGTGACGATCCCGCCTTCAAGGTTCTGGATCACCTGAACCTTGCTCGACGGAATCGCCTTGCCTTCACCCATGGTCACTTCTTCGAGCACGGCGAATTTGGCCCAGACCACCGCGCTGATCAGCAACGCTGCGGCCAGCCACACGGTGATCCGCGACCAGCGCGGCGAATCCTGCAAGGACGCGCCGGCGGTTTCCGGCATGAATTCGGCTTCGGCGCTTTTGCCGAAACTGTCGAAGTAGCCACGATCTTTGCTATCGGAGGAAGCAGACATGGGGCAACTCCTAGACCGCCGCCGAGCCGACACGGCCCTTGCGCAGTGCATCGATGACCGCTTCTTTCGGGCCGTCAGCGACGACCCGGCCGTTGTCCAGCACCAGCAAGCGGTCCACCAGGCTCAGCATCGAGGTGCGGTGGGTGACTAGCAGCAGCGTCTTGCCTTGCACCCAGCCGTGCAGCTTCTGCCGCAGCAAGTCTTCACTGCTGTTGTCCATGGCACTGGTCGGTTCGTCGAGCAGCATGATCGGCGGATCAAGCAACAAGGATCGCGCGAGCAACACCGCCTGACGCTGGCCGCCGGAGAGCAATTGCCCGCGTTCGCCTACCGGCCGGTCGAAACCTTGCGGATGCTGACGAGCGAGTTCGGTAACGCCGGTCAGTTCGGCCACTTCGAGCATGCGTGAATCGCTGATGTAACGTGCGCCAAGCGTGAGGTTGTCACGCAGACTGCCGGCCAGCAGCGGCAGGTCGTGGGCGACGTAACCGATCTGCTGGCGCAGGTCAGCGACATCGAGTTGGCGCAGGTCGAGGCCGTCGAGCAGGAGCTGACCTTCCTCAGGTTCGTAAAAGCCCATGAGCAATCGCGCCAGGGTGCTTTTGCCCGAACCGCTGCGGCCGATGATGCCGACCCGCTCGCCGGCTTTCAGGCTGAAGCTGACATTGCTCAGCGCCGGCGCGTTCTGGCCGTTGTAGTGAAAGGTCACGCCGCTGACGTCCAGCGCGCCTTGCAGTTGCGTGCGTTCCAGCGGCCGCTGTTTGCCGTCGCGTTCCTGCGGCAGGGCCATCAATGCGTCGGTGCTTTTCATGGTCAGTTGCGCTTGCTGATAACGGGTGATCAGCCCGGCAATCTGCCCCAGCGGCGCGAGCACGCGGCTGCCGAGCATGTAACTGGCGACCAGCGCACCGACGCTGAGATTACCGGCGATGATGCTGTAGACCCCGGCGACAATGGTCGCCATCCCCGAAAACTGTTGAATGAACAGCGTGCCGTTGGTGGCCAGCGCCGACAGATTGCGCGCGTGGCTGTCGAGGCGGGTGAGGGCGCCGTGGGTGCTTTCCCATTTGTGCTGGCGCTCGCTTTCGGCGCTGCAGGCTTTGAGGGTCTCCAGGCCACCGAGGGTTTCGATCAGCACCGCTTGGCGTTCAGCGCCGAGGCTCAGGCTCTTCTGCACGGTGTCACGCAGACGTACCTGAATGATCATCGCGAAGACGATGGTGATCGGAAACGCCAGTAGCGGAATCACCACCAGCCAGCCGCCGAGCAGACCGATCACCACCAGCATCAGCACCACGAACGGCAGGTCGATCAGGCTGGTCAGGGTCACCGCCGTGAGGAATTCACGCAGGCCCTGGAAGTCATGAATGCTCTGGGCAAAACCGCCGATGGTTGCCGGCCGCGCTTTCATCGACATGCCGGTAATGCGCTCGAATAAAGTCGCGGAAAGGATCACATCGGTTTTCTTGCCGGCAGTGTCGAGCAGGTGCGCACGCACCACCCGCAACACCAGTTCGAAACCGGTGCCGATCAGCAGTCCGATCGACAGCACCCATAAGGTCGACGTGGCCTGATTGGGCACCACGCGGTCGTAGGTCTGCATGACGAACAACGGCACCATCAGGCCTAACAGGTTGATCAGGAAACTGGCGAGGATCGCATCGCTGTAGAGCCATTTCGACAGCTTCAGGGTGTCGCGAAACCACGCATGTACCCGTGGCACCAGCGGCGAGCGCAGGTCTTCGAGTTCGTGGCGCGGACGGGCGAACAAGGCTTGGCCGCTGTAGTGCTCGGCGAGTTCTTCACGGTTGATCCATTGTTCGCCGCCATCGGCTTCGCTGGGCAGAATCAGCGCTTTGCCGTCGTCGCCGAAACGCCGCAGAACAGCGGTGCGGCCGTCGTTGAGCAGCAGCAGAATCGGTAGATTGAGCGGCGAGATGTCTTTCAGATCGCGCCGCAGAATCCGCGCCTGCAACCCGGCCCGGGCGGCGGCGCGGGGCAGCAGATCGAGGCTCAGGCGTTGTTTGTTGAGGGGCAGCCCGGCACTCAGGCTGGCCCGGCTGACCGTCGCGCCATGCAGTTTGCAGAGGATCAACAGACCGTCGAGCAACGGGTCATCGAAGCTCAGCCGCGGATCGACCCCGGAATGGCCGGGTTCCATGCTGGTCATATTGATCGCCTCTGTTGAACGGACTCAGGTTGATCGTTCCCACGCTCTACGGTCGATGCGTGATCGTTCCCACGCTCTGCGTGGGAATGCAGCCCGTGACGCTCCGCGTCACTGGACGCAGAGCGTCCCTAGAGGCATTCCCACGCAGAGCGTGGGAACGATCAGGTCAGGGCAAAGTCAGCTCCTGCACCGTTTATTTCAGCTCGGGCAGGCGCGCTTCGTTTTTCACTTCGGTCGCGGCGATCGCATCGGCCGGCAGCACCACCCGTTGCTTGCTCAGCAACTGGCCCATGTTCGCCAGCACGCGATACATCGAATATTCCTCGGTGTAGCGGATTTCGGTGTAACGACGGTTGGCGTTGTAGAGCTCGTTTTCACTGTCGAGCAGGTCGAGCAGGGTGCGTTGGCCGAGGCCGAACTGATCTTGATAGGCGGCACGTACGCGTTTGGTGGTTTCGGCGTATTCGCGGGCGGTCGGGGTCTGTTTCTTTGCGTTTTCCATGGCGTTCCACGCCAGGCGGATGTTCTCGTTCAGCTGGCGCAGGGCGTTGTTGCGGATGTCCATGGCCTGATTGATCTGGTGCGCATCGGAGGCCAGGCGCGCCTTGTCGCTGCCACCACGGAACAGGTTGTAGTTCATCACCACACCCACACGCCATTCGTTGTCGTGGCCTTCATCGCCTTGCACGTTGTTGTTCGCGCCGACGGCGGCTTCGGCATCGAAGCGCGGGTAGAAGGGTGATTTGGCGACTTCATACTGGCTCTCGGCCGACTGCACGTCAGCCTGGGCGGATTTCAGATACGGGTTGTTGTCGACCATGCTCTGCTGGGCTTCACGCAATTCGGTCGGCAGTTCGCCACGGGTCGAGGCCGGCGTTTCCAGCTCATCGGGCATGCGCCCGACCACGCTGTAGAAATTGGCTTCGGCGTCAGACAGATCGACCTCGGCGGTATCGAGGTTGTTTTGTGCCAGCGCCTTACGCGCGACCGATTGATCCGAGTCGGCGGTGCTGCCGACGCCACGCTCGGTGCGCAGGCCGATCTGATCGTTGACCCGCAAGTGCGCTTGCAAGTTGTTGCGGGCCAGGGTCACCAGTTCGCGGCGCTTGAGCACTTCGAGGTAAACCTCGATGGTGCGCAGGGCCAGATCCTGAGCGGTGCCTTGCGCGTAGTAAGCGCGCGAATTGGACACGCCTTTGGTGCGCTCGACCTCGTTGGCAGTGTTGAATCCGTCGAACAGCATTTGCCGCAGGCGCAGCTCGGACTGGGTGTAATTGAGGATTTCGGTGTGGTGATTACCGAAGGCCCGGGTGTTGGTGTTGTCGCTGTAGCCACGGCCATACGCAGCGTTCAAATCGACGGACGGATAGAAGCCGCCCTTGGCCACTTTGACCTGTTCATCAGCCGACAGGCGGGCGTCCACGCGCGAGGCCAGTTCCGGGTGAGTGGCGATGGTGCTTTGAATCGCCTCGGTGAGGTTCATGGCCTGGGCTTGTGAAGTGCAAGCCATGGCCAGCAAAACCGCGCTGCAGAGGGGGGTTAGAACGCGCATGGGTGCATCTCCCTGAGTCCTGATGGTGTGTTACTGTCGCCAAATATTTGACGATATTTTTAGGTGTAGGCGTTTCACTCTTGTAACAACAGAGCTAAGAACATCCTGAAGCGTAGCTAAGAAAAAATTTTCATAAGGCTTATGCCGAAAAAAACTTATGCGCTTCGTAAAAACCAGCACATTGTTCAGCATGAAAGCCTTTGTTT
Organism: Pseudomonas sp. Irchel 3H7; assembly: GCF_900187605.1. GTDB lineage: Bacteria > Pseudomonadota > Gammaproteobacteria > Pseudomonadales > Pseudomonadaceae > Aquipseudomonas. The sequence continues at coordinate 11,070 of NZ_FYEA01000011.1, read as the reverse complement.
TATGCGCTTTAGGGAGCGCAAAAAGGCTTGAGGAAAGTTCCATTCACTTTGCGACATACGGCGAAGTACTGCTGAAGGGGAGGGACGCGTAACCGCTGATGAGCGACAGATTTTTGTCACTCGAGTGATTCACCAGCGTTACGTAGCGTTAGCGGGCGTAGTGCTTTGATCAGGATGCGGAAGTGCTTGATAGCACTGATGTTTCCAGAAGAAGCCACCTGCGAAACGAACTGTTGAAGGTGCGAGCGTCACCTGCAACAACCCGATTGAGCCATGGGCTGCTTCGCTTACCAGTGCCGACGGTGGTCGGCAGCGGAGGATTTCACATGGCAACGCTCATCGGCACAGTCACTAAAGTCATCGGCCAGGTTTTCGCCCAGTCAGCCGACGGTACTAAACGCGCACTGGTTGAAGGGGATCGCCTGTTTGCCGGCGATCAACTGATCACCGGCGCAGAAGGCGCCGTCGCCGTTCATCTGCAAAACGGCCAGGAACTGACCCTCGGACGCGGCAGCAGCATGACCATGACCGGTGAACTGCTGGCGGGTCAGGCGGCGCATGTCAATGCCGCGGAGGCCGTGACCCCGAGCGACGCGCAACTGACCGACGTCGAGCAGATCCAGAAAGCCATCGCCGCCGGTGATGACCCGACTAAAAGCGCCGAAGCCACCGCCGCCGGTCCGAATGCACCGGGTGGTACACCGGGTGAACTGGGCGGTGGTCACAGTTTTGTCTTGCTGACGGAAGTTGGCGGTCGGGTCGACCCGATCATCGGTTTCCCGACTGCCGGGTTTGGCGGTATTCCTGAATTCCCCGAAGAACGCCATAACGCGGTCATCGACAACGGTGACGACACCCCGCCAGTCGTGGTGCCGCCACCGGTCAACAATCCTGTAACCCTCACTGGCCTGAACGTGGCGGGCGGCGAACTCAGTCTCAATGAAGCCAATCTGCCTGCCGGCTCGGCGGCCAACCCTGGCGCACTCACGCAAAGCGGCAGCTTTACCGTGTCGGCGCCGGACGGTCTGACCAGCCTGAGCATTGGTGGCATCAACGTTATCGTTGGCGGTGTGGCGATCGGCTTTCCGCAATCGATCACCTCGCAACTGGGCAACACCCTGACCATCACCGGGTACAACCCGGCGACTGGCGTTGTCAGCTACAGCTACACCCTCAACGGCAACGAAAACCACGCGGCCGGCGACGGCGCGAACAATCTCAGCGAACAGTTCACAGTGATTGCCGGCGACAGCAATGGCGACACCGCGACCGGCACGCTCGACGTCAACATTACCGACGACGTGCCGAAAGCGTTCGATGACAGCAATGGCACGGCGTCAGAGACTCAGCTGACCCTGACTGGCAACGTTCTGACCAACGATGTGCAAGGCGCCGACCGCGTTCCCACCGGACCGGTCACCCCGGGCACGTTCACCGGCACTTACGGCACCTTGGTGCTCAATGCCAACGGCACTTACACCTACACGCTGAACACCAACGATGCCGACTTCAAAAACCTGCACGGCGGCGGCAACGGCACGGAAACCTTCGCCTACACCATCACCGATTCCGACGGTGATACCAGTACCGCGAACCTCGTCCTGCAGATCCACAACAACGACGATCCAGTGGTCATCAGCGGCCTTGACGTGAATGGCGGCGAACTCACCGTCTACGAGAAAAACCTCACTGACGGCAGCACGCCGGATGCCACCGCGCTGACTCAAAGCGGCACGTTCACCATCACTGCGCTGGACGGCGTGACCACGCTGACTATCGGCGGCATCGCTGTCGTCACCAATGGCGTGGCCGCAGGGTTCCCGCAATCGGTCACCACGCCGTTGGGCAGCACGCTGACCATCACCGGTTTCAACGCCACCACCGGCGTGGTCAGCTACAGCTACACCCTGGTCGACAACGAAGCGCATCCAAACGCCAACGGTGCGAACAATCTGCCTGAGCAGTTCGCCGTTACCGTGGTCGATGACAACGGCACCACCGCCAATGCCACCCTCGACGTCAATATCGTCGATGACCTGCCAAAAGCCGTGGATGACAGCAACACCGGCACCGCCTCGGAAACCTTGCTGACCCTGACTGGCAACGTTCTGACCAACGATGTGCAAGGCGCCGATCGCGTACCGACTGGGCCGGTAACCCCTGGCACTTTCACCGGGACTTACGGCACGTTGGTGCTCAATGCCAACGGCACTTACACCTACACGCTGAACACCAGCGATGCCGACTTCAAAAACCTGCACGGCGGCGGCAACGGCACGGAAACCTTCGCCTACACCATCACCGATTCCGACGGTGATACCAGTACCGCGAACCTGGTGCTGAACATCCATAACAATGACGATCAGGTCTACCTCAATGGCCTTGACGTCAACGGCGGCGAACTGACGGTTTACGAGAAAAACCTCAGCGACGGCACCAGCCCCAACATTCCGGCGCTGACCCAGAGCGGCACCTTCACCGTCACCGCCCTCGACGGTTTGCAAACCCTGACCGTGGGCGGCATCAACGTGGTCACCGGCGGCGTGGCCGCAGGCTTCCCGCAATCGATCGTCACGCCGTTGGGCAGCACGTTGACCATTACCGGTTACAACCCCGCCACCGGCGTGGTCAGTTACAGCTACACCTTGGTCGACAACGAAACTCATCCAAACGCCAACGGCGCCAACAGCATCACCGAGAACTTCAACGTCGTCGCCACCGACACCGATGGCAGCACCGCCAACGGCCAGATCAACGTCAACATCGTCGATGATCTGCCGAGCGCCCATCCTGACGCCGCATCGGTGGCGGAGGGCGGCACGGTCAGCGGCAACGTGCTGAACAACGACATTGGTGGCGCCGACGGTCCGGCCGTAACCGGTGCAGTGGTCGGCGTGCGCGCCGGCGCCGACACCTCGACTTCGGCCATCGGCGGACTCAACAGCAACATCAACGGCACCTATGGCTATCTGACCCTGGACGCCAACGGCAACGCCGTCTACCACAGCAATCCCAACGTCGTGAACGGCCCGGGCGCAGTGGATGTGTTCACCTACACCGTGCGCGATTCCGACGGTGATGAAAGCACTACCACCATCACCATCGATGTCGCCAACAGCAAGCTGTGCGCGACCAGCGACACCGACGTCACCGTCTTCGAGAAAGCCCTCGACCTGACCAAGGACGGCGCGGATCTGGCGCCCGGTACAGTCACCGGCAGCAACCCGACCAGCTCCGGCGAAACCGCGTCTGGCACGTTGGTCGGTTCGGTCACCGGGGCAGTCGGTGCGATCAGTTACGCGCTGGTTGGCAGTGCCACCGGCAACTACGGGCAAATCGTCCTCAACCCCAACGGCACGTATACCTACACGCTGACATCGCCGGCGACCACCACGCCACATGCCGACGACGGCGCCAACAGCCTGACCGAAACCTTTACCTATCAGGCCACCGATTCGCTCGGCAACATCGTCACCAGCACCATTGTCGTCAGCATCGTCGATGACGTGCCAAAAGCTGTGAACGACAGCAACGCCAACAGCGCTTCGGAAACGCAACTGACCCTGACCGGCAATGTGCTGACCAACGATGTGCAAGGCGCCGATGTGGTCGCGACCGGACCGAATGCCGGGCCGATCACCGCCGGCACGTTCACCGGGACTTACGGCACGCTCGTGCTCAACGCCAACGGCACGTACACCTACACGCTGAACCCCAACGATGCCGACTTCAAAAACCTGCACGGCGGCGGCAACGGCACCGAGACGTTCACCTACACCCTGACCGATGCCGATGGCGACACCAGCACTGCCAACCTGGTGCTGAACATCCACAACAACGACGATCCGGTGGTGCTCAACGGCCTCGACGTCAATGGCGGCGAACTCACCGTCTACGAGAAAAACCTCAGCGACGGCACCAGCCCCGACACCCCGGCGCTGACCCAGAGCGGCACCTTCACCGTGACTGCGCTCGATGGTCTGCAAACCCTCACCGTCGGCGGCATCGCCGTGGTGACCAACGGTGTCGCTGCAGGCTTCCCGCAATCGGTGGTTTCGCCGCTGGGCAGCACCTTCACCGTTACCGGTTACAACCCGGCCACCGGTGTGGTCAGTTACAGCTACACCCTGGTCGACAACGAAGCCCACCCGACCGCCAACGGTGCCAACAGCCTCACCGAGAACTTCAACGTGGTGGCCACCGATACCGATGGCAGCACCGCCAACGGCCAGATCAACGTCAACATCATCGATGACCTGCCGACCGCCAAACCCGACACCGGCTCGGTGGCTGAGGGCGGCACGCTCAATGTCAGCGTGCTCGGCAATGACGTCAGTGGTGCCGATGGCGCGGCGACAGTGGTCGGTGTGCGCGCCGGCAGTAATACCGGCACTTCGGCCATTGGCGGCCTCAACAGCAACATCAATGGCAACTTCGGTTATCTGACCCTCGATGCGGCCGGCAACGCCGTCTATCACAGCAACCCGAACTCGGTGAGCCCACCGGGCGCCACTGACACCTTCACCTACACCATCCGTGACAGCGACGGCGATGAAAGCACCACGACCATCACCATCAACGTCGCCGACAGCAAACTGGTGGCCTCGGTCGATCAGGACGTGACGGTCTATGAAAAAGCCCTCGACCTGAGCAAGGACGGCGCGGATCTGGCCCCCGGTACGGTCACCGGCAGCGAGCCGACCAACACCGGTGAAACCGCGACCGGCACGCTGGTCGGCGCAGTTACCGGTGGTACGGGCGCGATCACTTACACGTTGGTCGGCAGCGCCACCGGCAGCTATGGGCAGATTCAGCTCAATGCCGACGGCACCTATACCTACACGCTGACTTCTGCACCGAAAACCACTCCGAACGCCAACGACGGGGCGAACACGCTGAGCGAAAGTTTCACCTACAAAGCCACCGATGCACTGGGCAACAGCACCACCAGCACCCTTGTGGTGAACATCGTTGATGACGTGCCAAAAGCCGTGGCCTCGGATCGTTCGGTGGCGGCAGTGGAGATCGATTCCAACCTGCTCATTGTTCTTGATATCTCCGGCAGTATGGCCGACGCCTCGGGTGTGCCGGGACTGTCGCGGCTGGACCTGGCCAAGCAGGCGATCAGTGCCTTGCTCGACAAGTACGACGACCTTGGCGATGTCAAAGTCCAGCTCGTCACCTTCAGCAGCAACGCCACTGACAGAACGTCGGTATGGGTCGATGTGGCGACCGCGAAGACGATTCTCGCCAGCCTGTCGGCGGGTGGCGGCACCAACTACGACGCTGCGGTGGCGGTCATGCAAACCGCGTTCAACACCTCGGGCAAACTCACCGGGGCACAGAACGTCGGTTACTTCTTCTCGGACGGTAAACCCAACGAAGGCGACATCAACGCCGCTGACGAAGCCGCGCTGAAAAACTTCCTCGATGCCAACAACATCAAGAACTACGCGATCGGCCTCGGCAGCGGCGTGAGCAACGCCAACCTCGACCCGCTGGCGTATGACGGCATCAGCCACACCAACACCAATGCGGTGGTGGTCACCGACCTCAATCAACTCAACTCGGTGCTGTCGGGCACTGTGCAGGGCGCGCCGGTCACTGGTTCGTTGCTGGGCGAGGGCGGCACCTTCGGCGCCGATGGCGGCTTCATCAAATCCATCGTGGTCGACGGCACCACTTACACCTACGATCCAAAAGCCCTCAGCGGCCAAGGCTCGCTGACGCCAAGTGGCGGCATCAATCACGGCACCTTCAACACCGCCAACAACACGCTGAGCATCGCCACCAATAATGGCGGAACACTGCTGATCAACCTCGACAGCGGCGACTACACCTACACCTCGCAGAAAACCACGGCGGTGGTCATCACCGAAAACATCGGCTTCACCGTCAGTGACAACGACGGCGATCTCGCCAGCTCGACGCTGACCGTGAAAGTGATCCCCAACGCGCCGCCAGTGGCGGTGGACGACCACGTCATCACCAACGTGCTCTCGGGCAATATTGTCGTACCGGGCGAACTGCTGCTGGCCAATGACACCGATCCGAACGGCGATACGCTCAACGCTACGCCCACCAGTTTCAACACCGGCTGGATCTCGAAAGCGGCGGACTTCACCGGCACCGGGGCGATCAACTTCACCGGCACCAACGTCAACACCGCCGCCAACCAGAACCTGGCCAACGTGCGTAATTCGTTCAGTGCCAACGCTGCGACCATGACTGCTGTGCTGGTGGTCAGTGGCTATCTCGGTGCGGTGACCAACAGCAACGCCAACGATGAAGACCGCATCACCGTCAACCTGCGCCAGGGCGAAACCCTCAACCTCGATCACAACCTGGCGGCCGGTCAAGTCAGCATGGAGTACTCAATCAACGGTGGCGCCTACATCGCGCTGGCGGATGGGCAAACCCTCACCGCGACGTCGGACGGGGTCTACCAGATCCACATCACCAACATCACCAACCCCACCGGCGGCGGTAACCCCAACGCGGCGGAAAACTATCAGCTGACCATGACCCTCAACTACGCCGGGGCGCATGACATCACCCCGGACTTCCACGGCAGCTACACTGCCAACGACAACCATGGCGGCAGCGACACCGCCAACGTCAGCATCAGCTATCAGGACGGCCACACCCTCACCGGCACCGCGGGGGATGACGTGCTGGTGGCCGGCAGCGGCGACAACATCATCAACGCCGGCGACGGCAACGATGTGCTCACCGCAGGCTCAGGCAACAACGAGTTGCACGGCGGCGCCGGTAACGACTTGCTCTATAGCGGCCCGGGCAACGATTTGCTCGACGGCGGTACTGGCAGCGACACCGCCAGCTACGCCCACGCCACGGCCGGGGTCACGGTCAACCTCGGCCTGCTCGGTGCGCAAAACACCCTGGGCGCCGGCACCGATACGTTGACCGGCATCGAAAACCTCGTCGGCTCGAACTTCAATGACACCCTCACCGGCGATAACAATAACAACGTGATCAACGGTGGCCTCGGCAACGACATCCTCAACGGTGGCGGTGGCGACGACCTGCTGATTGGCGGCATGGGCAACAACACCCTGACCGGTGGCGCCGGGGCCGACACCTTCCAGTGGCTCAAGGGCAACAGCGGCCACGACCTGATTACCGACTTCACCCCCGGCACCGACAAACTCGACCTGTCGCAACTGCTGCAGGGCGAAAACGGCACCACAGCGTCACTGGATGACTATCTGCACTTCACTGTCAGCGGCAGCGGTGCCTCGGTGCTTACCAGCATCGACGTCAGCGCCATGGCTGGCGCCACGCCGAACCAGACCATCGACCTGGCCGGTGTGAATCTCGCCAGCCATTACGGGGTGACGCCGGGGGCGGGCGGGGTGGTGGCTGGCGGGCATGACACGGCGACGATCATCAGCGGGATGTTGAATGATCATTCGTTGAAGGTGGATACGGTGTAAGCGACGCCTGAAACGACAAAACCCGCTGTCCCGTACAACCGGGACGGCGGGTTTGTTCTGCCTGACGTGATCGTTCCCACGCTCTGCGTGGGAATGCAGCCCGGGACGCTCGGCGTCCCTTCCAAAGCCGAACGCGGAGCGTCCGTTGAGGCATTCCCACGCAGGAGCGTGGGAACGATCATCGCGTGTGTCGCTACTGCGGCAACTCCAGATTATCCATCACCCGATTTACCGCCAGCTCGCCGAGCATGATCAGTTGCGCAATCCCCAACAGCGTCCTGCGCTGCGACGCGGGTATGAGGTGGGCGAAGTCATGGGCGATGGTTCTGGCTGAGGCGAGTGTTTCGCTGGCATCGGCCAGCAGTTCTTCATTTTTGAAGTCTGCGGTAACGGCGTACATCCGGCGGGTTTTGCGTGGCGGAGGGCTGGAGCCGGGTGGGCAGAGGTAGTGATCGAGGGCGCGGTCGGCGGCTTCGTGGAGTTTTTTTGAATCGAGGGATTCGTAGGGGGAGGTGGGGTCGGTTTCGGGTGGGTTGGGTGTTGGTTTGATCATGGTGAAGCTCCTATAAGAGTGGAGCCGCCCAGAACTGTCGCTAAACAGGAAGGTGGCGGCTGTACGCAGGTTAGCGAACCGGTTATAGGCACCCGGCAGACCCGAGGGTCTCCCGCATACAGCCACCATAGCGAAGTTGCAGACATTGAATCTGCCACAAAGCATGGAGCGCTGATGCACCTATTACAGATTTGGGTCGCTAAACCCGATCGCTGACTCTTCAGCGACCGCACCACAATAGAACCCGACCCCAAGGCGCACAAGCCGGCGGATTCTGGCGTAGCTGTAGGCAATGGCGCAAGAATTTGTAGCCTGTAAGGCGTGTCTGAAGGTGTCTTTTAAACGCCGGAGTTTAAAAGGCGATTTGCGCTGACTTCAGTGGCCCCTTCGCGAGCAGGCTCGCACACATTTTCAATGCGTTTCCCTGTGGGAGCGAGCTTGCTCGCGAAAGGGTCATCCCGGTCAACAGAAAAACCTCGATCAACCCCGCTGTTTAAATCACTGGTTAAATAAATCCGTCCCCCTTTTTTCCTTTCTTGTTTAGTTGTTTAAACCTCTCTCATGCGCAAGTTAGTCAAGAAATAGTCATTACCAGACCCGGTAGCCAAAAGGCTCTGGAACTCGAAAGTCATCTGTTCGGACTGCGCAATAAAAGTGGATGAATAAGGTATCCATTGGGAGGCAGGTGGCGACATGAAGCTTATTATCACTCCATAGTTTGATCTGAACGAAAGCTGTGCAAGTGGTGGCTGATTTCCGTTGGATGCAAGACAGCTGAATTCATACGTGCTGCCACGGATCAAATTGGTATAGGTCTTTTTTAGTACAACGCCCGCAGAGTTGTTCGTATAGGTGCTGTTGGTCAGCGATGTGAGACCGAGAAAGTTGGCATAGCTCCAGTCTCTCTGGTCAACAATTACCGGACCATTTTCCCAGCCGTTTCTCTGGTGATTGGCAAAATTCGTCAGGTCATCAAGGCGCGGTGTCGCCCGAATGGAGTAAGTTCGAATCGGAAACTTGGTAGCGTCTTCCTGGTTGGGCTCACCCTTGAAGTTGACGCTGAATGTCATCGTTAATGTTGTGCCATTACCCAGAGCTTTCAGCCAGGCCAAGGGGATTTTTTTGCTGAAATCTGATGCCGGATCACTTGTTTCTTTCTCTGGGTCATAAAGTTTTACGGTCGCGCCACTTCTGCTTGTCCCTTCATAAAGCAACCACCGTACTTCTCGTGGAGTATGAGGCGAATTCGCAACTGTCGATTGATCAGTGCTTTGGAGTTGAGTGACGTCGAGTAAATTGCTTGTATTTCCGGCTATTACGGGAGTGGGCAATCGCGTGTCACCTGCGTCGATTTTTTCGACTTGTACCTCCATCGTTTGTGACTTGCCAGCTGGGCTGCCATCGCGATTCAGATCCCACAGAAACCTGACGACCGAGTTTTGATGATTTATCCAGAATGCTTGTGCAAGCGGCTCATTTACCTGGTTGTCGTCATTGAATTTTTTTAATTCGAACGGCGGTGCCCCGTCCACTGCATTCACATGAACCAACTGCGCCCTATCGTCAACCTGCGCTGTGAATTCAATCCGCATTGTCACGCCTTGTGGATATGCCAGCGGATGAATCGGACTGGCTGCTTCCACCAGAAATGGCGCGCGCAGATCTTCCGTCACCGTCAACGTCCTCGCTGCCGACACGAGGCTCGGTTGCTCCAGATCTCTGGCCGTAAAGCTGTGTTTGGTTTTGCTGAGGTTTGCAACGGGCAGACTCCAGATGCCGGTTACTCCATCGGCAGTCTCTTTACCTTTGATAACCGCACCGTCGAGCACTTCCACGTCTCGCCCGGCTGCGGCAACGCCACTCAAGATGACGGCCGTTTCCACGGTGAAGCCATTCTCGGGGATTTCGTTACCACTCGGCGAGCCTTTGACTGAAGTCAATGTCGGTGCCCTGAGGGCTTCCACCGTCAGGAGTCGCACATTCGAATAGGTCGATGTGGGGTGATAAAAGGATTTGGCATACAACCGGCGCGCGCCGACTACAACCGTGATCGTGCATTCCCACAGGCCTGTGGTTTTATCCGCTGTCGCGGTTCCCTTGAGTACTGCGCTCGCACCGCTGCCATCATAGATCCCGACGTCCTGATCTTTGCTGGCGGTGCCTTTGAGTGTCAGCGATGTACTGAAAGTGGTTTTACCCTCCGGCACTTCGTTGTTGCGGTCGTCCAGCACATTGCTCAGCGTCGGCTTAATGACCGCCGTGACAGTGAGGGTGTAGGCCGCAGAGGTAGGTTCGGCACCATATTTTCCTATCGCGCTAAAACTGTGTTTCGCCACACTCAGACCCGGCACAGTGTAGGTCCAGATTCCAGAAACCGGATCCGCCGTGACCTGATCCTTGACGGTGGCACCATCGCGTATCTCGACGTTCTTGCCCTTGGCCGCCATGCCGCTCAGCACCACACTGGTTTCAACAGTGGTGCCACTTTCGACAATGTCCTTGCCGCTTGGCGAGCCCTTGACCGAATCGATGGTTGGCGGATCGAGTGCCACCGGCTCGCCGATTACAAACTCCAGCACATTCGAATAACTGGTCGTGTTGCTGGCCGCCCGGAAAATTTCGTAGTGCACCTGCACTTTTTTCCCGCGATTAGGCTCGATGTGCTGGGCCACAAACGCCGCGTTCAGCGGGAAAACCACGTCCTTGTCCTTGGACAATGCGTTGAGTGTTTTCGAGTCGGTGACGGGCTCATTGCCTTCAATGATCAAGGAATAAGTCTTGATGTCTCCGGCTTGACTCGGAACAGCCGCCGGTCGGGGCAGGGTGATTTTGCTGGCTCCGCCGGGCAGGTCCTTGGGTTCCAGCACGCCATCCTTTTCACCCAGCACGATGGGTTTGACCAGTTCGCGTTGCGCTTCGCCGATGTTGAGCAACGAGGCGTGCAGGGATGCGCGTTTGACGATGGTGCCGTTTTCATCGGTCAGCAGGTTGTACGACAGGTCCAGCGTGCCGCCCTTGAGGGTTTTGCCGTGTTCGCCGGCGACGGTGACGATGAACCCC
>NZ_FYEA01000032.1 GCF_900187605.1 Pseudomonas sp. Irchel 3H7 | reverse complement strand
TTGATCTGGCTTAATGATTCTGGACACCCCTAAAGGGCGGTAATCTACGCCCAACGACGAGGTGTAGTTTGACCAGACGATATTTTTCGACAGATTTCAAGCGGGATGCGGCTTGCCTGGTTTTGGATAAAGACTATTCGGTGAGTGAGGCCTGCGAAGCAATGGGCGTGGGCCCTACAGCTCTGCGCCGCTGGGTTGAGCAACTGCGTGCGGAGCGCAGCGGCAAGACACCTGAGAAGTCCAAGGCCATGACTCCTGACCAACAACGCATCCAAGAACTGGAAGCAAAAATCCGACGGATTGAGCGCGAGAAGGAAATTTTAAAAAAGGCTACAGCTCTCTTGATGTCGGATTCCCTCGATCGATAAGGCTGGTCGAGGAGTTAAGCGAGCAATATCCAAGATCCGAGTTGTGTGGCGTATTTGGTATCAACCGCAGCAGTTATTACGAGCGTCTGAAACAGCGGGCGAAAGTGCATGTCGGGCGCGACCGTCTAAAGATCAAGGCTGCTAAATTATATGAGCAAAGTCGCGGCTCAATGGGCGCGCGTAGCCTGGCAAAGGCGCTGTGTAACGAAAAAGAGTCAGTAGGTCGTTACATGGCTCGTAGCCTGATGAGAGAGCTCGGGTTGAAGAGCCACCAACGGCGCAGGCATCGTTACAAACCTAGCGGGGCGGAGGCTCAATACGCCCCTAATCATTTGCAGCGTAAATTCAATGTCGAGGCTCCCAATCAAGTGTGGTGTGGCGACGTGACTTACATTTGGGCCGGTACTTACTGGGTTTATCTGGCGGCGGTACTAGACCTGCATGCCCGCCGCATCGTCGGCTGGGCGATATCCAGGAGTCCTGATTCGGCTCTGACCTGTAAAGCGTTGAAGATGGCTTTCGAGTCGCGAGGACGCCCTGAAAATTTGATGTTCCATTCAGATCAGGGCTGTCATTACAGCAGCAAAATGTTCCGTGAAACGCTGTCGGAGATGCGGATAAAACAAAGTATGAGTCGACGAGGAAACTGCTGGGATAACGCCCCGATGGAACGTTTCTTTGGCAGTTTGAAATCTGAATGGATACCCAAGGTTGGCTACCGAAACGAAGACGAGGCCAGTACCGATGTGTTGCGCTACCTGACCCATTATTACAATCGAATCAGGCTGCACAGTCACAATGGCTACCGAACTCCGGTGGACATGGAAGCCCTGGCGGCATGAAAAAGGGTAAAACCCTATAACCGTGTCCAGTATCGTTTGACCAGATCA
>NZ_FYEA01000020.1 GCF_900187605.1 Pseudomonas sp. Irchel 3H7 | reverse complement strand
TTTTCAGAAGTTTTCGAAGAATTCTTCAACAACTTCAACCACTTGCGCTTCCGATCTCTCGTCAGCGGGAGGCGAATTCTACAGCGTTACACGCTGCTGTCAACACCTCTTTTTCAACTTCCTTTCGACTTCGATGAACTGAAGCAACCTGCTGCCGAAACCTACATAACTCATTGAATCTCAAGGAGTTTTCCGTTTCGACTGCGCCGGAAGTGGGGCGAATTATAGACATCTGAAATCTGCCGTCAACACCTATTTTCATAATTCTGTCACATCAGTCAAAAATCCCCGAAAAGGCGAAGGCCGACCCCAAGGGGTCGGCCTTCGCTGCACTGCCCTACTTACAAGCTAGGAAAGGCGAACTGCGAAGCCTCATGGCTCGCCCGTTGCGGCCAGCGCTGGGTGATCGCCTTGCGACGGGTGTAGAAGCGCACACCATCCGGACCATAGGCATGCAGGTCGCCGAACAGCGAACGCTTCCAGCCGCCAAAGCTGTGATAAGCCACCGGCACCGGCAGCGGTACGTTAACGCCAACCATGCCGACCTCGATCTCGTCGCAGAACAGGCGCGCCGCTTCACCGTCACGGGTGAAGATGCAGGTGCCGTTTCCGTATTCGTGATCGTTGATCAGTTGCATTGCCTCTTCCAGACTGTTCACACGAACGATGCACAGTACCGGGCCGAAGATCTCTTCTTTATAGATGCGCATCTCTGGGGTGACGTTGTCGAACAGGCAGCCACCGAGGAAGAAGCCTTCTTCATGACCGGCCACGCTGAAACCACGACCGTCGACCACCAGAGTCGCGCCCGCTGCCACGCCGTCATCTACGTAACCGCTGACTTTGTCGCGCGCCTGACCGGTCACCAGTGGGCCCATGTCCAGACCGCAAGAAGTGCCGGCACCGATTTTCAGCGCTTGGATCTGTGGAACCAGTTTCGCCACCAGAGCATCCGCCACCTGGTCACCCACACACACAGCGACCGAAATCGCCATGCAGCGCTCGCCGCAGGAACCGTAGGCCGCGCCCATCAGTGCGCTGACCGCGTTGTCCAGATCGGCATCCGGCATCAACACTGCGTGGTTCTTCGCGCCGCCCAGTGCCTGAACGCGTTTGCCGCGCTTGGTGCCTTCGGCATAGATGTATTCAGCGATCGGCGTCGAACCGACAAAGCTCAGCGCTTTGACTTCCGGCGCTTCGATCAGCGCGTCTACTGCAGTCTTGTCACCGTGAACCACGCTCATCACGCCTTTCGGCAAACCGGCTTCCAGCAGCAACTGTGCGATCAGCAGTGTCGAGCTTGGATCGCGCTCGGACGGCTTGAGGATAAAGCAGTTGCCGCAGACGATCGCCAACGGGTACATCCACAGCGGCACCATGGCCGGGAAGTTGAACGGGGTGATCCCGGCAACGATGCCCAGCGGCTGGAAGTCCGACCATGCGTCGATGTTCGGGCCGACGTTGCGGCTGTACTCGCCCTTGAGGATTTCTGGAGCTGCGCAAGCGAACTCGACGTTCTCGATACCACGCTTCAGTTCACCGGCGGCGTCTTCCAGGGTCTTGCCGTGTTCTTCACTGATCAATTGCGAGATGCGCGCTTCGTTCTGCTCCAGCAGTTGCTTGAAGCGGAACATTACCTGCGCACGTTTGGCCGGTGGCGTGTTGCGCCAGGCCGGGAACGCTGCCTTGGCGGCATCGATGGCTTTCTGGATGGTTGCCTGGCTGGCCAGTGGCAGCTTGTGGATAGCCTGACCGGTAGACGGGTTGAACACATCAACTGCGCGACCGTTCTCGGTCACCAGTTCGCCATTGATCAAATGCGGGATAACGCTCATCGAAAAACTCCTGAATTCTTGTCCGCAGACGCCCACGAGGGGCGCCGGCTGTTTGTACTTATATATAGAGGGAAAAATCAGTCGAGCTTGTTCAGCACTTCGCCGACCGCATCGAACAGACGATCGAGGTCTTGCGGCTTGCTATTGAAGGTTGGGCCGAACTGCAGGGTGTCGCCGCCGAAGCGCACGTAGAACCCGGCTTTCCACAGGGCCATGCCCGCTTCGAACGGACGCACGATGGCGTCGCCGTCACGACCGGCAATCTGGATCGCGCCGGCCAGACCGAAGTTACGGATGTCGATAACGTTCTTCGAACCTTTCAGGCCATGCAGCGCGTTTTCGAAATGCGGTGCTACTTCAGCGACGCTCTGCACCAGATTTTCCTTTTGCAGCAGATCGAGCGCTGCCAGGCCAGCGGCGCAAGCCACCGGGTGCGCCGAGTAGGTGTAGCCGTGCGGGAATTCCACCGCGTACTCAGGGGTCGGCTGATTCATGAAGGTCTGGTAGATCTCGGAGCTGGCAATCACCGCGCCCATCGGGATCGCGCCGTTGGTGACTTGCTTGGCGATGCACATCAGGTCCGGGGTCACGCCAAAGGTGTCAGCGCCGAACATGTTGCCGGTACGGCCGAAACCGGTGATCACTTCGTCGAACACCAACAGAATGCTGTGCTGGTCGCAGATCTCGCGCAGACGTTTCAGGTAACCCTGCGGTGGCACCAGCACGCCGGCGGAACCGGCCATAGGCTCTACGAATACGGCGGCGATGTTCGAAGCGTCGTGCAGTTCGATCAGCTTCAGCAGTTCATCGGCCAAGGCGATACCGCCCTGCTCCGGCATGCCACGGGAGAAGGCGTTGCTGGCCAGCAGCGTGTGCGGCAGATGATCGACGTCCATCATCGCCTGACCGAACAGCTTGCGGTTACCGTTGACGCCGCCGAGGCTGGTGCCGGCGATGTTCACGCCGTGGTAGCCACGGGCACGGCCAATCATTTTGGTTTTGGTCGACTGCCCCTTCAGGCGCCAGTAGGCACGGACCATTTTCACCGCGGTGTCAGCGCACTCGGAACCGGAGTCGGTGAAGAACACATGGTTCAGATTGCCCGGGGTCAGCTCGGTGATTTTCTCAGCCAGCTGGAACGACAATGGGTGGCCGTACTGGAAGCCCGGCGAGTAATCGAGGGTGCCCAACTGCTTGGAGACCGCTTCCTGAATTTCCTTGCGGGTGTGGCCGGCGCCGCAGGTCCACAGACCGGACAGCGAGTCGTATACCCGGCGGCCCTTGTCGTCGATCAACCAGCTGCCTTCGGCGCCAACGATCAAACGCGGATCGCGCTGGAAATTGCGGTTGGCGGTGTACGGCATCCAGTGCGCGTCCAGCTTCAGTTGGCTGGCCAGTGGCGACGGCGCGTTTTCAGGCATGTTCATCGGGCAAAACCTCGCAGGGCATAAGCGTCAGGGAGATAAAAAGCGTTGTTGCAGCTAAATTGCCACGCGGATAAAGTCGGTGAAATCCAACTCTTCTAACCTTCAGTTAGAGCTTTGCTAAACAATGAGAACAATAAGATGAGCAGCCGCCGCCCCGATCCGCTGGCCCAAGTCAGTGACTTTGATATCCGCTTGCTGCGGATTTTTCGCAGCGTGGTGGAATGCGGCGGGTTCTCGGCAGCGGAGACGGTGCTCGGCATCGGTCGCTCGGCGATCAGTCAGCAGATGAGCGATCTGGAGCAGCGCCTCGGCTTACGTCTGTGCCAGCGTGGGCGCGCCGGGTTTTCGCTGACCGAAGAAGGTCGCGAGGTGTATCAGTCGGCGCTGCAACTGTTAAGTGCGCTGGAAAGCTTCCGCACTGAGGTCAACGGCCTGCACCAGCATTTGCGTGGCGAGTTGATCATCGGCCTGACCGACAACCTGGTCACCCTGCCCCACATGCGCATCACCCACGCCCTCGCGCAATTGAAGGAGCGCGGGCCGGATGTGCAGATCCAGATCCGCATGATTGCGCCGAATGAGGTCGAACAAGGCGTGCTCGATGGGCGCCTGCATGTCGGCGTGGTGCCGCAGGCCAGTGCGTTGTCGGGCCTGGAATATCAGCCGCTGTACAGCGAACGTTCGCTGCTTTACTGCGCGGTGGGTCATCCGTTGTTTTATGTCGATGACAAACAGCTCGATGACGAACGCCTTAACAGTCAGGACGCGATCGCGCCGACCTTTCGTTTGCCGGCGGAGATTCAGGCGCATTACCAGGCGCTTAATTGCACGGCCAGCGCTTCCGACCGCGAAGGCATGGCATTCCTGATTTTGACCGGACGCTACATCGGTTACCTGCCGGATCACTACGCCAGCCTCTGGGTGCAGCAAGGTCGTTTGCGTGCGCTGAAATCGCAAACACGTTTCTACGACCTGAGCCTCGCATCGGTCACGCGCAAGGGGCGGCGCCCTCATTTGGTGCTGGAAAGCTTTTTGGAGAGTCTGGCGGCAACGCGTTGAAAATCCTCCGAGGCCCACCAGCGTTGGGCCTTAGCAACAAATTCGACAAATAACCTGAGCAAGTGGACAGCTTTTTGCAAAGCAGGATCAACCTCGATCCTTCAACAAGAAGCCTTAAGCCATGCAGCCAGATTCCGCACCGTCCAGCGACCTGATCTACGGCCTCGACGACCGCCCCAAACCGCTTGCCGCGACACTCGCGGCGCTGCAACACGTGCTCGCCAGTTTCGTCGGCATCATCACCCCGCCATTGGTGATCGGCTCGGCCCTCGGGCTGACCGCGCATTTGCCGTACCTGATCAGCATGGCCTTGATGGTTTCGGGCGTCGGCACCTTTATTCAGGCGCGGCGGCCGTTCGGCATCGGGGCGGGAATGATCTGTCTGCAAGGCACCAGTTTTGCTTTTCTTGGTGCGGTGCTGTCGGCGGGGTTTCTGGTCAAGCAACGTGGCGGCAGCCCGGAAGACATTCTGGCGATGATCTTCGGTGTGTGCTTTTTCGGCGCAATCGTGCAGATCGTCCTCAGCCGCTTCATCGGCCAGTTGCGCAGAGTCGTCACACCGCTGGTGACCGGGATCGTCATCACCCTGATCGGTATCAGCCTGATCAAGGTCGGCATCACCGATCTGGGTGGCGGCTTCAATGCGCCGGATTTCGGTGCGCCGGGCAATCTGGCGCTGGGCGTGTTTGTGTTGCTGACGATCATTCTGCTCAACCGCTCGAACACGCCATGGGTGCGCTTGTCGGCAATCATCATCGGTTTGCTGCTCGGCAGTCTGGCCGCGTGGTTCAGTGGGAAACTGGTGCCGCAGCCTTTACCTGACTTGCCACTGGTGAGTTTTCCTACACCGTTCAAGTTTGGCTTCAGCTTCGACTGGACGGCTTTCCTGCCGGTCGCGCTGATTTATCTGATCAGCACCATCGAAACCGTCGGTGACCTCACCGCCAACTGCATGCTCGCCCGTCAGCCAATCAGCGGCCCTTCCTATATAAGCCGCCTGCGCGGGGGCGTACTCGGTGACGGCGTGAGCTGCATGATCGCCGCGACCTTCAGCGCCTTTCCCAATACCACGTTTGCGCAGAACAACGGCGTGATTCAGTTGACCGGCGTCGCCAGCCGCTACGTCGGCCTGTACATCGGCGCGATCCTGTTTTGTCTCGGCCTGTTCCCGATGATCGGCGCCGTGCTGCAGCAGATCCCGAAACCGGTGCTCGGCGGCGCTACCTTGGTGATGTTCGGCGCGGTGGCTGCAGCCGGCGTGCGCATCCTCGCGCAGTCGCCGCTGGATCGACGCAGCATGTTGATCATCGCCACGTCGTTCGGCGTCGGCCTGGGCATTGCCGCGCAACCGAACCTGCTGCACCTGCTGCCGAAACTGGTGCAAAACCTGTTTGATTCGGCGATCACCAGCGGCGGCCTGACCGCGATAATCCTTTGCCTGCTGCTGCCGGAGTCGAAAATCGAGGCTGCTGAAGCGCACCCGCCGCTGAACAAGATCGAACAGGCGTAACGGTTTTCTCGCTCAAACACTTGTCGGATGCCTGTGGGTGCGCTATCAACGCAACTGGTTGCACCCACAGACAAACCCGGAAGTGCCTATGACCTTTGAAGTCCCAGCCCATGGCGGCAAACCCGCCAGCCGCATTCGTCAGAAAAACGAAGAGACCATCCTCAAAGCCGCCGAAGACGAGTTCGCCCGTCACGGTTACAAAGGCACCAGCATGAACACCATCGCCCAGAATGCCGGGTTGCCCAAGGCCAACCTGCATTACTACTTCACCAACAAACTCGGTTTGTACGTGGCGGTGCTGAGCAACATCATCGAGCTGTGGGACAGCACCTTCAACACCCTTACCGCCGAGGACGATCCGGCCGAAGCGCTGACTCGCTATATTCGCGCCAAGATGGAATTCTCCCGTCGTCAGCCACAGGCCTCGCGAATCTTTGCGATGGAAGTGATCAGCGGCGGCGAATGCCTGAGCGAATATTTCAATCAGGACTACCGCGCCTGGTTCACCGGCCGCGCGGCGGTATTTCAAGCGTGGATCGATGCCGGCAAAATGGACCCGGTCGATCCGGTGCATTTGATCTTCCTGTTGTGGGGCAGCACCCAGCATTACGCTGACTTCGCCACGCAGATCTGCCGCGTCAGCGGTCGCAGCAAGTTGACCAAGCAGGACATGGAAGACGCCGGCAACAACCTGATCCGCATCATTCTCAAAGGCTGCGGCCTCACTCCTCCTCTATAAGACGTTTATGCCTTTCACCCTCAGCGGTTTTTGCGAGTACCGCGAAGAGATTCGCAAAAGCCGCTTTATCACCTTTGCCACGCCGATCGGCAGCCCTGCCGAGGCGCAGGCGTTCTTCGAGCAACACAGCGATTTCAACGCCTCGCACAATTGCTGGGCGTGGAAACTCGGCGATCAATACCGCAGCAATGACGACGGCGAACCGGGCGGCACGGCCGGGCGACCGATTCTGGCGGCGATCGAAGCGCAGGATTGCGATCAGGTCGCGGTGTTGGTGATCCGTTGGTACGGCGGTATTCAACTCGGCACTGGGGGGTTGGCCCGCGCGTATGGCGGTGGCGCGAACAAGTGCCTGCAAACGGCGGCCAAGGTCGAGTTGATCAGTCGGGTGCCGTTGAGTTGTGCCTGTGGGTTTGCCGAGTTGGCGTTGGTGAAGTTGCGGGTTGCGGACTTGGGTGGATTGGTAGTGGAGGAAAACTTCACGGCGAACGGGGTCGAGTTGAAGTTAGCGGTGGGTGAGGCGCAAATCGATGTCTTGCAAACCCAGCTAGCGGATTTGAGCCGTGGGCGGATTTTGTTGCAGCGGTGAAGCAGGATCAAGAGATCGCAGCGTTCCGCAGCTCCTACAGGGATCCGGGTTTGTCATGAATTTCGTTGGTGATACCGGTATCAGCGTTTTCGTGTAGGAGCTGCCGAAGGCTGCGATCTTTTAGGGCATGACCCTTTTCCGTTATTCCCCGGACTTGCCCACATCTGCTGTGCACCCGACTGTGGATAACCTGAGTACATTCCGCTGTAACCCTTCTGTCACGTGGCTTTGCGCGGTTTGTTCACTTTTCGTTCAATTCACTCGACGAAACGAAAATTTCAAACAGAAACAGTCAGTTAGCGTGGTTTATCACCATTAGAAGAAAGCACCGCAGTGCTTATGCCCAGGTTCGCAGCTTGCGCACAATAACTGTGGAGCAACCTGTGGATAACCCGTTCATGGCTGGCGCAGTCGCAGGTCCTGCCTAGTCCACAGGGGTTTGCTCGTTTTTTGATCAGTTGCCGACGGGCAAAACTGGAGCCCGATCAACGGCTTTGCTCTGAATTGGTGCCGTGAGCCCAGCCAATTTTGCAGGCAATGCTCTGCTTCAGGCACTCGCACACGCGGCCCGCTCGCGTTCCTGACTCAATGGCCAGGAAATTGCTTTATCCACAGGCACAACTCCAAGCAAGTCGAGCCTGCCATGCCAATCGCCCCTCTTACTTCGCGCCTGCAATTGCGCCATATCAGCAAACGCTACCCCGGTTGTCTGGCCAATGACGCCATCGACCTGAGCATCGCGCCGGGGGAAATCCATGCCCTGCTCGGTGAAAACGGCGCGGGCAAAAGTACCTTGATGAAAATTATCTACGGCGTCACCCAGGCCGATGCCGGCGAGATGCTCTGGCAAGGTCAGCCGGTGAATATCCGCAACCCGGCACAGGCGCGGCAGTTGGGCATCGGCATGGTGTTCCAGCATTTCTCGCTGTTCGAAACCCTCAGCGTGGCACAGAACATTGCCCTGGCAATGGGCGCTGCGGCCGGCACACCGAAACAACTGGAGCCGAAAATTCGCGAAGTGTCGCGTCGCTACGGTATGGCGCTGGAACCGGAAAGACTTGTCCACAGCCTGTCGATCGGCGAGCGGCAACGAGTGGAGATTATTCGCTGCCTGATGCAGGACATTCGTCTGCTGATCCTCGATGAGCCGACTTCGGTACTCACACCGCAGGAGGCCGACGAGTTGTTCATCACCCTGCGCCGCCTCGCTGCCGAAGGCTGCAGCATTCTGTTTATCAGCCACAAGCTTGGTGAAGTGCGCGCGTTGTGTCATAGCGCAACGGTTCTGCGCGGCGGGCGTGTCGCCGGACATTGCGTGCCTGCCGAATGTTCGGATCAGCAGTTGGCGCAGATGATGGTGGGCGAAGCGGCGGCGTTGATTGGCGATTATCCGAAGGTCAGCGGCGGCGCGGCGTTTTTGCGGGTGAGCGGATTGAGTTGGCACAACCCGGATCCGTTTGGCTGCTCGCTGAAAGATATCGACCTGGAAGTGCGCAGCGGTGAAATCGTCGGCATCGCCGGGGTCGCCGGTAATGGTCAGGATGAGTTGCTCGCCCTGCTCAGTGGCGAGCAAACCCTGCCCCGCGCCGAAACTGCGACCATTCGATTTGCCGAGCAAAACGTCGCCGATTTACGCCCGGATTCACGGCGCAAACTGGGTTTGGCATTCGTGCCTGCCGAGCGTCTCGGCCACGGCGCAGTACCGGAATTGAGTCTGGCCGATAACGCTCTGCTTACCGCGTTCCAACAAGGCTTGGTCAGCCACGGTTTGATCGAACGCGGCAAAGTCGAAGCCCTCGCCCGACAGATCATTCAGCGCTTCGGCGTAAAAACCCCGGACACGCATACCGCTGCGCGCAGCCTGTCCGGCGGCAACCTGCAGAAATTCATCCTCGGCCGGGAAATCCTCCAGCAACCGAAACTGCTGATCGCTGCGCACCCGACCTGGGGCGTCGACGTCGGCGCCGCCGCGACCATCCACCGCGCATTGATCGCTTTGCGCGATGCCGGCGCGGCGATTCTGGTGATTTCCGAAGACCTCGACGAACTGTTCCAGATCAGCGACCGCCTCGGCGCGTTGTGCGGTGGACGTTTGTCGGCGTTGCACAACACCACCGATACCCAACTCAGCGACGTCGGCGGCTGGATGGCCGGTCAGTTCGACCACGCCCCTTCAGCCGCCACGGTTTAACGGAGTTTCAAACATGCTGCTTTCCCTCGAACCCCGTGGCCAGCAATCGCGCCTGATGCTGTGGTGCTCGCCATTACTGGCGGCGGCGCTGACGCTCGGCTGCGGCTCGCTGCTGTTTATCGCGCTCGGCCACGACCCGCTGCAAACCTTGCACACGCTGCTGATCGCACCGGTCAGCGATTTGTATGGCGTCTCCGAATTGCTGGTCAAAGCGCTGCCGATTCTGCTTTGCGCACTGGGGTTGGCCGTGGCGTACCAGGCGCGAATCTGGAACATCGGCGCCGAAGGCCAATTGCTCCTCGGCGCGCTCGCCGGCAGTGCCTTGGCGGTGAACATCATCGGCATGCAAAGTCGTTGGGCGCTGGTATTTATTCTGCTCACCGGCACCGTCGCTGGTGCGGCGTGGGCCGGGCTGACCGCGTGGTTGCGCACGCGCTTCAATGCCAACGAAATCCTCACCAGCATCATGCTCAATTACATCGCGCTGAACTTGCTGCTGTTCTGCGTGCACGGGCCGCTGAAGGATCCGGCCGGCTTCAACTTTCCCGAGTCGGCGATGTTCGGCGACGCCAGCCGTTTGCCGTTGTTGATGGAGGATAGCCGCGTGCATGCCGGGGTGTATTTCGCCTTGCTCGCACTGGTCGCGGTGTGGGTGTTGTTACAGAAAAGCTTTGTCGGTTTCCAGATCAAAGTGCTTGGGTTGGACAAGCGTGCCGCAGGGTTTGTCGGCTTTCGCGAGAAGCGGTTGATCTGGCTGGCGCTGTTGATCAGTGGCGGCTTGGCCGGGCTTGCGGGTGTCTGCGAAGTCACCGGGCCGATTGGCCAGTTGGTGCCGCAGGTGTCCCCGGGTTACGGCTATGCGGCAATCACCGTGGCTTTTCTTGGGCGCCTGAATCCGATCGGGATTCTGTTTTCCAGCCTGTTGATGGCACTGCTGTACATCGGTGGCGAGAGTGCGCAGATGAGCCTGAATCTGCCGCAAGCGATCACCCAGTTATTCCAGGGAATGATGCTGTTTTTCCTGCTCGCCAGTGACGTGCTGATCCTCTATCGGCCACGCCTGAATCTGCGCTGGGTGAAGCGCACTTCGACCACCGCCGTAACTGCCGGAGCGCTGTGATGGATATCGATCTGTTGAGCAATATTTTCTACGCCATGGTGCGTTGCGGCACACCGCTGTTGCTGGTGGCGCTGGGGGAACTGATCTGCGAGAAGAGCGGCGTGCTCAATCTTGGGCAGGAAGGAATGATGCTGTTTGGTGCGGTGATCGGTTTTATCGTCGCGCTGAACAGCGGCAACCTGTGGCTCGGTGTGTTGCTGGCGATGTTGGCCGGGATGCTGTTGTCGTCGCTGTTTGCCTTGGTGGCGCTGGTGTTCAACGCCAATCAGGTGGCGACCGGGTTGGCCCTGACGATTTTTGGTGTCGGGCTGTCGACCTTTGTCGGCGCGGCTTGGGTGGGTAAACCGTTGGCCGGTTTTGAGCCGCTGGCGATTCCTTATCTGAGTGAGATTCCGCTGATCGGGCGGATGCTGTTTGCTCAGGACTTGCTGGTGTATCTGTCGTTCGCGCTGTTTGCGCTGGTGGCGTGGGTGATCGTCAAAAGTCGTGTCGGGTTGATCATTCAAGCGGTCGGCGAAAATCCGGATGCGGCCAGTGCGATGGGGCTGCCGGTGTTGACCGTGCGCACGTTGGCGGTGCTGTTTGGCGGAGCGATGGCTGGGTTGGCCGGGGCTTATTTGTCGCTGGCGTATACGCCGATGTGGGCGGAGAACATGACCGCCGGGCGTGGCTGGATCGCGTTGGCGCTGGTGGTGTTTGCCAGTTGGCGGGTGTGGCGGTTGTTGCTCGGGGCGTATCTGTTTGGCCTCGCCAGCATCCTGCATTTGGTGGCGCAGGGATTGGGGCTGGCGATTCCGTCGAGTTTGCTGGCGATGCTGCCGTATGTGGCGACGATTGTGGTGTTGGTGCTGTTGTCACGCGATGCACTGCGTACGCGGTTGTATGCGCCGGTTTCGCTTGGGCAGCCTTGGCAGTCAGGGCATTGATGTAGTGATTTCAATGGCCCTATCGCGAGCAGGCTCACTCCTACATTGGATCGGGTTCACAACCCCCTTGTAGGAGTGAGCCTGCTCGCGATGGCTTTTCAACAGGCAACACTTGAGCGATGCCCCACGCCAGTTCGAAGACCAGAAAAACCAGCAAAATCGAACTGGCGCCGTGGAGCAAGGCATACGCCTGCCAAGCCGCAAACAGAAACCGCGCCACCGCGTCATAGCGTCCATAAAGCGCCTGCGGATCACGAATCCGCAGCACCGCCCACACGCACACCACCCGAGCCCAGCAGATTCGCCATCAACATATGCACAGGCTGAAACACCGGCAGCTCGCCGGGCAAATTCAGCGCGCTCAACAATCCGTGCACAGCGGCAAAACTCCACGGCGTGGCAAACGCCGCCGTGACGACCAGGTCATACCAGGCACTGCCGCGCACCACGTTGCGATATTGCGTTGAAGTCCACATCATCCATGCTCCAGAAATTTGAGGAGCAACCACGGTAAAGCCTGGAGTATGCTCCAGGGTCAATAGCCCTTTTGAGAACCAGCATGCGCATCGGTGAGTTAGCCCAGGCCAGTGCCGTCAGCCGTGACACCCTGCGCTTCTACGAGCAGCGCGGGTTGATTGCGGCGCAGCGCAGCGCCAACGGTTATCGCGACTATCCGCCGGAGATGGTGCAACTGGTGCTCTATATCAAAACGGCGCAACGCCTGGGATTTACCCTCGGCGAGATCGGCAACAGCGTCGCCGCGTTGTGGAATGCCCCCAATCCTGACAACGCCGTGGCGCAGTTGCTGCGCGACAAACTGCAACTGATCGAAACCCGCATGCGCGAACTCGACGCGCTGCGTCAGGAGTTGCAACTTCGCCTCGGTCAGGCCTGTCCATTGAATCCATGATCCTCATTCATCAAGGAAGCCCATCATGTCTGCAAAAAACGCACTGATCATCGGCGCCTCCCGGGGCCTTGGCCTCGGTCTGGTGAAAACCCTGCTGGCCGACGGCTGGCAAGTCACCGCCACCGTGCGCAATCCGCAAAACGCCGAGGCGCTGCAAGCGCTGGGCAAAGTGCGGATCGAGAAGCTCGACATGGACGATCAGCAAGCGGTGATCGCTCTGAGTCAGCAGCTCAAAGGCGAAACCTTCGACCTGCTGTTCGTCAACGCCGGGGTCAAAGGCCCGGCCGATCAGACCCCGGGCGGCGCGACTCTGGCTGAAGTCGGTCAGCTGTTTTTCACCAACGCGGTGGCGCCGATCAATCTGGCGCAACGGTTTGTCGGGCAGATTCGTGACGGCAGCGGTGTGCTGGCGTTCATGAGTTCCGGGCTGGGCAGTGTGACGGTGCCGGACGCGCCGGAACTGGCGTTGTACAAGGCCAGCAAGGCTGCGCTGAACTCGATGACCAACAGTTTTGTCACCCAATTGGGCGAGCAGAAAATGACCGTGTTGTCGCTGCATCCGGGTTGGGTGAAGACCGATATGGGCGGCGAAGGGGCTGACCTTGATGTGGAAACCAGCACCCGTGGATTGATTGATCAGGTGAATGCGTACACCGGCAAGGGCGGACATCACTTCATCAATTACAAGGGCGAAACGATTCCCTGGTAATTGATGATCCCCTGTAGGAGCTGCCGAAGGCTGCGATCTTTTGATTTTTTTTAAGATCAAAAGATCGCAGCCTTCGGCAGCTCCTACAGGGGTTATGTATTTTGGTGATGTTGTCCTGTCGGGTTGGGCTTGCCCGGTGTGGCAATTTGTTTGAAACTGCGCACCTCGTCCCTCGCGGCGACCCTGGATCAGCAGACAGGGCATCACTGAGCTGGCAACCCTGAACCCCATTTTCAGAGGAGCCGGCAACATGCCCGCGACCCGTACCTGGTTAAAAAATCCCCTCGCCACTTTCACTTCTAACGAGCTCGATGCCCGTGGCGGTCTTGTCGTGCAAGACGGTGTCATCGTCGAAGTCCTCGCCGCTGGCCAACAGCCGTCGGCGCCGTGCAATGCAGTGTTCGATGCCCGCGAGCATGTGATCCTGCCGGGCCTGATCAACACCCACCATCACTTCTATCAAACCCTCACCCGCGCTTGGGCGCCGGTGGTCAATCAGCCGTTGTTCCCATGGCTGAAAACCCTGTACCCGGTGTGGGCGCGCCTGACGCCGGAAAAACTCGCCCTCGCCAGCAAAGTCGCTTTGGCCGAACTGCTGCTGTCGGGCTGCACCACCGCTGCCGACCACCACTACCTGTTCCCGGACGGTCTGGAAAACGCCATCGATGTGCAAGTCGAAAGCGTGCGGGAGCTGGGCATGCGCGCCATGCTCACACGCGGCTCGATGAGCCTCGGCGAGAAGGACGGCGGTTTGCCGCCGCAGCAGACCGTGCAGGAAGGCCAAGTGATTCTCGACGACAGTCAGCGCCTGATTCACGAGTACCACGAACGTGGCGACGGCGCGCAGATCCAGATCGCCCTGGCACCGTGCTCGCCGTTCTCGGTGACCCCGGAAATCATGTCGGCCAGCGCCGAACTGGCGAACAAGCTCGACGTGCGTCTGCACACGCACTTGGCGGAAACCCTCGACGAAGAGGATTTCTGCCTGCAGCGTTTCGGCCTGCGCACCGTCGATTATCTCGACAGCGTCGGCTGGCTCGGCCCGCGCACTTGGCTGGCCCACGGCATCCACTTCAACCCGGACGAAATCACTCGACTCGGCGAGGCGGGCACCGGTATTTGCCATTGCCCGAGCTCGAACATGCGTCTGGCTTCCGGCATCTGCCCGAGTATCGATCTGACTGACGCGGGTGCGTTGTTTGGTCTGGGCGTGGATGGGTCGGCGTCCAACGATGCGTCGAACATGATTCTCGAAGCGCGTCAGGCGCTGTACATCCAGCGTCTGCGTTACGGCGCCGAGAAGATCACCCCGGAACGCGTACTGGGCTGGGCGACCAAGGGTTCGGCGAGCTTGTTGGGCCGTACCGATATTGGTGAGATTGCCGTGGGCAAGCAGGCGGATCTGGCGTTGTTCAAGCTTGATGAGCTGCGCTTCTCGGGCAGCCATGATCCGATTTCCGCGTTGCTGTTGTGCGGCGCGGATCGTGCGGATCGGGTGATGATTGGTGGCAAGTGGCGTGTGGTGGATGGCCAGGTTGAAGGGCTCGACTTGAAAGGCCTGATCGCTGATCACAGCCAGGCGGCGCGCCAGCTGATCGCAGGTACCTGATCCCCCTCCCCATCTGATCGTTCCCACGCTCTGCGTGGGAATGCATCTCGGGACGCTCCGCGTCCCAGCGGCGGACGCAGAGCGTCCATGGCGGCATTCCCACGCGGAGCGTGGGAACGATCAATCATCAGAGACCGAGCAGGGACAGCATGATGAAGGTCGCGAACAGCACGAAGTGCGTCATGCCCTCGATGGCATTGGTCTCACCGTCATTGAGGTTGATCGCACTAACGATCAGCGTGATGAAGATCATCACCGTCTGCACCGGCGTCATCGCCATCTGAAACGGCTGGCCGGTGTACAGGGCCATCGCCTCCATCACCGGCACCGTCAGAATCACCGTCGACAGTGACGCGCCCATCGCAATGTTCACCACCGACTGCATGCGGTTGGCCAATGCTGCGCGCAACGCGGTCAGAATCTCCGGCGCTGCGGATATCGCCGCCACCAGAATCGCCGTGATCACCGGCGGTGCACCCGTGCCTTCCAGGCCCAGATCGAGGGTCTTCGACATTACCTCGGCCAATGCGCCGATCACCACAATGCCAAACACCAGAATGCCGATCGACAGACCGATGCTCGGTGCTTTTGCCTGAGCGTCCTGCGGTTCTTTCTTACGGCGTTTGTCGGGGTAGCTGTAGCTGAAAAAGTAACTGTGCGGGCCGACCTGCATGCGCAGAAACAACGCGTAAAGCACGACCATCGCGCCGATGGTGAACGCTGAATAAATCTTCCAGTTGGCCTCGGGAATGAACTCCGGCACCACCATCGACACGCCCATGGCGGTGAGGATCATCACGCTGTAGCTGCGCGCGGAATCGTCGTTGTAGGACTGTTCGCCGTGTTTGATCCCGCCCATCAGCGCTGCGAGGCCGAGGATGCCGTTGATGTCGAGCATCACGGCGGAGTAGATCGTGTCGCGCACCAGCGTGGGCGACGCTTCGTTGCTCATCATGATTGCCAGAATAACCACTTCGACCAGCACGGCCGCAAGCGTGAGGATCATCGTGCCGTAAGGGTCGCCGACCTTTTCGGCGAGCAATTCGGCGTGATGGGCGACGCGCATCGAGGCGGCGACGATGAAGGCGATCAGCACCAGACCGGCAGTCAGCGCGACGATCTGGCCGCTGTGCAGCATCCAGTGTTCCAACGAATAGGCAACGCACGCGGCGATAACTGCCAGCAGGAGAAAGCTTTCTTGCTTGAGGAGGGTGAGCATGGCGGGCCTTTTGCCGAAGAGAGCGAATGAGCTACTGACTGCGGAGCGGCGCTAACGTTTCGTTACACCTTAGCGCACCAAGCGATGGCGTGAACTCGCGGACTTGCACTGCGTTGGTCCGGGCGCTGAAAAGATCGCAGCCTTCGGCAGCTCCTACAGCTTGCGCATTCCCATGTAGGAGTTGCCGAAGGCTGCGATCTTTTTTGTTTGTTGTCCTGTTGGTCAGCAATTTGCATTGGCCCTGACCACACACAACAAAACGGAGCTCCAATTCATGCAAATACGTCCGCTGCACAAACTGCTGTGCGCCGCCCTCGGTCTGGGGATCAGCCTGAGCGCCAGCGCTGCCGATCCGCTGAAGGTCGGTTTCGTCTATATCGGCCCGATCGGTGACCACGGCTGGACGTATCAGCATGAACAGGGGCGCAAGGCACTCGCGGAGAAATTCGGCAATCAGATCACCACCAACTACGTCGAGAACGTCGCCGAAGGTGCCGACGCCGAGCGGGTGATCCGCAACATGGCCAAGGACAAGTACGACCTGATCTTCACCACCTCTTTCGGCTACATGAACCCGACCGTGAAGGTCGCCAAACAATTTCCCAAGGTGACCTTCGAACACGCTACCGGCTACAAACAGGACAAGAACCTCGGCACCTATCTGGCGCGCACTTACGAGGGTCGCTACGTCGGCGGTTTTCTCGCGGCGAAGATGACCAAGACCAAAAAGATCGGTTACGTCGCCTCGTTCCCGATCCCCGAGGTGATCCGCGACATCAACGCGATTCAACTGGCCTTGAACAAATACAACCCCGGCACCGAGATCAAAGTGGTGTGGGTCAACTCGTGGTTCGACCCGGGCAAGGAGGCCGACGCGGCCAACGCGCTGATCGATCAGGGCGTCGACGTGGTGTTCCAGCACACCGACAGCCCGGCGCCGATTCAGGCGGCTGAGCGTCGTGGCGTGTACGCGGTGGGTTATGCCTCGGACATGGCGCACTTCGGGCCAAAAGCGGTGCTGACCTCGATCGTCAACGACTGGGCGCCGCACTATATTCAGGCGACGCAAAGCGTGATCGACCACACCTGGAAATCCCAGGACTACTGGGGCGGGCTGAAGGAAGGCACGGTTGAACTGCCGATCAGTGACTTGGTGCCAGCGCCGGTGAAAGCCGAGGCCGAGCAACTCATTGCCGACATCAAGAGCGGTGCGTTGCAGCCGTTTACCGGGCCGATCAAGGATCAGGCCGGCGTGGAGAAAATCCCCGCAGGCGTGAGCGCGACGAATGCGGAGCTGGCGTCGATGAACTATTACGTTGAAGGCATGAAGGCTGAGATGCCGAAGTAATTTCAGTCATACCACCATCCCTTGTAGGAGTGAGCCTGCTCGCGATAGCGGTGGGTCATTCAGCAAAAGTGTCGCCTGATACACCGCTATCGCGAGCAGGCTCACTCCTACATTTGATCTTCAGCGCTCTCAAGGATTGTGTATGGATCAGCTTCCGATCATCGATATCAGCCCGCTCTACAGCGACGATGAAAACGCCTGGCCCGCCGTGGCCGGGCAAATCGACCACGCCTGCCGCGAGTGGGGCTTTTTCTACATCAAGGGTCACCCGATTTCGGCGCAACGCATCGACGCGGTGCTCGATCAGACTCAGCGTTTTTTTGCTCTGCCCGCAGCGGAAAAACTCAAGATCGACATCACCCAGACCCGCCACCATCGCGGCTACGGTGCGATCGCCACCGAGCAACTCGACCCAAGCAAACCCAGCGACCTCAAAGAAACCTTCGACATGGGCCTGCACCTGCCGGCCAACCATCCCGACGTACTCGCCGGAAAACCGTTGCGCGGGCCGAACCGTCATCCGGCGCAAACCGGCTGGGCCGAGTTGATGGAACAGCATTACCTCGACATGCAGGCTCTCGCCCAAACCCTGCTGCGGGCAATGACTCTCGCGCTGGGCATCGAGCGCGACTTCTTCGACAGCCGTTTCAACGACCCCGTCAGCGTGCTGCGCATGATCCATTACCCACCGCGCCACACCGCCAGCTCCGCCGAGCAGCAAGGCGCCGGCGCGCACACCGATTACGGCTGCGTCACCCTGCTCTATCAGGACAGCGCCGGTGGCTTGCAAGTGAAGAATGTCAAAGGCGAATGGATCGACGCGCCACCGATTGAGGGCACTTTCGTGGTCAACCTCGGCGACATGATGGCGCGCTGGAGCAACGACCGTTATCGCTCGACGCCGCACCGCGTCATCAGTCCGCTCGGGGTCGATCGCTATTCGATGCCGTTCTTCGCCGAGCCGCACCCGGACACGCGCATCGAATGCCTGCCCGGTTGTCAGGACGCACAACACCCAGCGAAGTATCCGACCACCACCTGCGCCGAATTCCTGCTCTCGCGCTTCGCCGATACCTACGCTTATCGCCGTGAGCAGGAAGCCGTTTGATGGATCGCTTGGTCAGGTTTTGCCAATTGTTTCGGCGAGCATCTGTAGAATGCCGCCATTGCACCTGATGAGAAAAGAATATGTACGACTGGCTCAATGCCTTGCCCAAGGCTGAACTGCACCTGCACCTGGAAGGCTCGCTGGAGCCCGAGCTGCTGTTCGCCCTGGCCGAACGCAACAAGATCGCCCTGCCGTGGAACGACGTGGAAACCCTGCGCAAGGCTTACGCCTTCAACAACCTGCAGGAATTCCTCGACCTGTATTACCAAGGTGCCGACGTATTGCGCACCTCGCAGGACTTCTACGACCTGACCTGGGCCTACCTGCTGCGCTGCAAAGCACAGAACGTCATTCACACTGAACCGTTCTTCGACCCGCAGACCCACACCGACCGGGGCATCCCGTTCGAAGTGGTGCTCAACGGCATCGCCGCGGCGTTGAAGGATGGCGAGCAGCAACTGGGCATCACCAGCGGTTTGATCCTCAGTTTCCTGCGCCACCTCAGCGAAGAACAAGCCGAGAAAACTCTCGATCAAGCGCTGCCGTTCCGTGATGCGTTTGTCGCGGTCGGCCTCGACAGCTCCGAGATGGGCCACCCGCCGAGCAAGTTCCAGCGCGTGTTCGACCGTGCCCGCCACGAAGGCTTCCTGACCGTCGCCCACGCTGGCGAAGAAGGCCCGCCGGAGTACATCTGGGAGGCCATCGACCTGCTGAAAATCCAGCGTATCGACCATGGCGTGCGCGCCATCGAAGACGAGCGCCTGATGCAGCGGATCATCGATGAGCAGATCCCGCTGACCGTGTGCCCGCTGTCGAATACCAAGCTTTGCGTGTTCGATCACATGTCGCAGCACAACATCCTCGACATGCTCGAGCGTGGCGTGAAGGTTACGGTGAACTCCGATGACCCGGCGTACTTCGGTGGTTACGTGACCGAGAACTTCTACGCACTGCATGAGCATTTGGGCATGACCCAGGATCAGGCCAAGCGCCTGGCGCAGAACAGCCTGGATGCGCGACTGGTAAAGCCATAAGCAACACCGCAAAACCTTTGTAGGCCTTCGCCGGCTCGCGATAGCAGGGTGTCAGCTAAAAAATCTATATCTGACACTCCGCTATCGCGAGCAGGCTCACTCCTACATTGGATCGGTGTTAGCCGATAGATTGGGTTTCAGTCAGCTCTTCCAGGGTTTTCCCGCGCGTCTCCATCCCGAACAGCCACACCACCCCCGCCGCTATCGCAAAGCACGCCGCGCCCAGCGCAAACACCCCGCCCTGCCCGGTAATCGGGAACACCAGCCCGGTCACCAACGGCCCGAGCAGCGACCCCACGCGGCCAATTGCCGAGGCGAAGCCCGAACCGGTTGCCCGTGCCGACGTCGGATACAACTCCGGCGTGTAGGTGTAGAGCACCGCCCACATACCGAACAGGAAAAACTGCATCAACAGCCCGGTGCTGATCAGCAGCGCAACGTTGCCGCCAAACACCGCGCTCTGCCCATACAGAAACGCCATCACCCCGCCGCCGAGCAACGTGACGATGCACACCGGTTTGCGCCCCCAGCGCTCGACCAGCCACGCCGCCATCAGAAACCCGGGAATCCCGCCCAGGGAAATCAGCACCGTGTAATACACCGACTGCGTCACCGCGAAACCCGACTGTTGCAGCAGCGCACTGAGCCACGACGTCAGCCCGTAAAAGCCAAGCAGCGCAAAGAACCACAGACTCCAGATCATTGTGGTGCGCTGGCGATACTGCGGCGACCAGATCTGTTTGAGCGCCGAAAAGAAGTTGCCCGGCGGCGTCACAGTGCGCGGCAAACGAATCGGTTCCGGCAGCGCCGCACCGCCCAGCGAGTTGCGCACCCGCGCCTCGATGCCGTTCAACACCTTGTCCGCAGCGTCATCGCGCCCCGCCTGTTCCAGCCAGCGCGGTGACTCGGGAATGAAAAAGCGGATCGCCAGCACAAACACTGCCGGCACGGCCAACACCAGAAAGATGTCGCGCCAGCCAATCAGTGGCAGCAGAAAGTAGGACAGCACGCCAGCAGCGACGAAGCCGAGCGGCCAGAAGCCGTCCATCAACGCGATGTAACGACCGCGACGTTGCGCCGGAATCAGCTCGGACAACATCGACTGGGCGATGGGAAACTCCATGCCCATGCCGATCCCCAACAGGATGCGGAACAGTGTCAGCATCTCGACCGTTTGCGCCGTCGAGCACAGATAACTGGCCACGCCCCACAGCACGATGCTCCACTGAAACACCGGTTTGCGCCCGAAGCGGTCGGCGAGCATGCCCGACAGCGACGCTCCCAGCACCATGCCGAAGAAGCTCGAACTGGCGAGCAGCCCCGCTTGCGCACTGCTCAGGCCGAACTCGGCTTTGATCGAGCCGAGCAGGAACGTCATCATCGCCAGGTCCATGGAGTCGAAGAAAAACGCCAGGGCAATAATGATGAAAATGATCCGGTGATAACCGCTTATTGGCAGTCGCTCCAAGCGTTCCGCCGCGCTGTAGCCGTGTGTGTCCATGCCGCCTCCCCCGATCCGAAATATCCCCGGATCGAGTGTGCGCGATAGCGCTCAGGCGTTGCTGCTGGATGCGACCTGTTCGCAGTCGTGGACGACGCCAGAAGTGCTGACGTCGAATGCGAGTGCTCTACAACGCCATTTCCAGTTCGGTTTCCTTGGCGAAGCGGTGCAGTTCCCGTTGGCCAGTGGCCGTCAATTGCAAGGCTCTGGAATCGTTGGGCAGGGTCAGCCAACCGGACTGCATGAACAACTGCAGCAACGCGGCACCCAGTGAGCCTCCCATGTGCGGACGACGCTCGCTCCAGTCCGGACAGGCACACGCCACTTGTACGTTGCGATGGGCCAACGCTTGAATGAACACACCGCGCCCAGCCAACAATTTCGCCCCCTTGTGGGTCACCACGACGCGTTGCTCAAGCTGTTCGATCCAACCGGCATCAAGCAGCCGCTGATACAGATCCGCCGCCAGCGTACCGCCCAGATGGTCATCGCAAAAACGCGCACGCAACAGTGAGGACGGCGCGGTCTGCGGTTTGGCCATGGGGGTGGTGCGTTTGAATACCTCGGGAATGTCCCTTGGAGCACTGGCAATGGTAGCGCTGGCCAACGCTTCTATTGCAGCGCCGACCTCCGGTGCCGAGAGACGGAAAAACCGTTTGCGACCGCGGACTTCGACCTTCAACAGACCACCCGTGGAAAGCCGCGCCAAGTGCGCGCTGGCCGACGACGGCGACAGCCCTGCCAGTAGCGCAAGCTCCTCGGTTTGCCGGGCCGAGCCATCCATCAACGCCCACATCATCGCGCTGCGCTTGGGGTCGGCCAGCAACGTGGCGATCTGGCTGATGCAAGGTGCATGTTCCATGTGTTCACTCCCTGTTGAATCGTATCGTCTACTGCTCGGAGACATCTTGGCCGGTAATGAGTCATCGGCCAAGACGCGAAAATCGCCATGAACCGGGACAAGGCAGGCCAGTGACGCAGCCTGCTCCAGCACAGAACCCGCAGCAGTTGCGCGACCATCACTCGAATACTGGCGACGCGGTGCGAGGGTCTCCGGGCCG
Source organism: Pseudomonas sp. Irchel 3H7 (assembly GCF_900187605.1). Lineage (GTDB taxonomy): Bacteria > Pseudomonadota > Gammaproteobacteria > Pseudomonadales > Pseudomonadaceae > Aquipseudomonas. Next base: position 30,923 of record NZ_FYEA01000020.1, on the reverse strand, counting down.
GGGTGTCGGTGCTGGCATGAGGCGGGCGCTAGTATAAGCGGGTTAGCTCCCGCGTCCCGCGCCGGGGCCTGCGCAGGTGGTGATTGTTCCTGACAGAAATTTCTCTATTTACCTGCGACTAATGATCAACTTCCGAAAAAGCGGGAAATTGACTACTCAAATCAGCGCATCGGCTGGCGAGCATTTCCCGCAGAAGGTTCACCGGCTTACTCAATTGAGCGCGATGGGCGCACAACAAATTCAGCGGTGCGCGCTCACACAGCAACTCCGGCAGCAGCACTTTGAGACGCCCGGCGAGCACATCGGCGCCCACGTCCAGCCACGACTTGTAGGCAATTCCGGCGCCGGCCACCGCCCACAGGCGCACCACGTCGGCGTCATCGCTGAAACGGTCACCACTGACGGTCAGGCCGACTTCACGTTTGCCGTCATGAAAACTCCAATGGTCATGCACCCGACTGCCGAGCATGTACAGCAGGCAGTTGTGCTGGGCCAGTTGTTCAAGCTGGCGCGGTTCGCCGTGCCGGGCCAGATACGCCGGCGAGGCACACAGCACACGACGGTTATGCGGGGCGATGGGCAAGGCGACCAGGCTTGAGTCTTCCGGTTCGCCATAACGCAAGGCGATGTCTACCGGTTGGCGGAACAGGTCAGCAATGCGGTCGCCGAGCAGCAAACGCACGGTCAGCTTCGGGTGTTCGCGCTGGAACGCGTCGAGCCATGGCAGCAACAGATTGCGGCCGAAGTCCGAAGGTGCCGACAACTGCAAGACCCCACTGACCTGATCCTGGCCGCTGGCCAGCAAGCGCCGGCCTTCATCGAGATTGCTCAACGCCGCGCGGGCGTATTCGAGAAAGCCTTCACCTTCGGCCGTCAGACGCAAACTGCGGGTCGAACGCGCGAGCAACCGCGCGCCGAGTTGCTGTTCGATCCGTTTCAACGCCGCACTGGCCACGGCCGCAGACATGTCCATTACCCGCGCTGCCGCCGACAGACTGCCCAGATCCGCCGCCCGGACAAACAACTGCAAGTCATCGAAACGCAGCATGATCAGCCTCGATTATCAAAAAAATATTGAAAGAGACTGCTCTTTTAGCCGGTTTTATCTCGCAGAGAAATAGCCAATCATCACTCCATCGCATTCATCCCGCTTCTCTGGAGCCGAGCATGTCCCAGCCTTTCACCGCTATCGCCACCCTGATTGCCAAACCCGGTCAACAGGATCTTCTCGAACAGGGCTTGCGCGCCCTGGTTGAACCGAGCCGCGCCGAACACGGTTGCAGCCAGTACGACCTGCACCGCGACCTCACCGACCCGCAGGTGTTTTATGTGATCGAACACTGGGCCAGCGAAGCGATTCTTGAGGCGCACAACAACAGCGCGCACTTTCAGAACTTCCAGGCCACTGCCGGCCACACCATCGAACACTTCCAGCTCAAGCGCCTTGGCGTGATTGCCTGATCTTCTTCTATTAACTGTACGGAGCCCTTCATGAAAGCCATTGCCTATTACGCTTCCCTGCCGATCAGCGACGCCAAATCCCTGCAAGACATCGAACTGCCAGAACCGGTCGCCGGCCCGCGCGACCTGCTGGTGGAAGTCAAAGCCATTTCGGTCAACCCGGTCGACACCAAAGTGCGGCAGAACGTGGCACCGGAAAACGCTGCAGCGAAAGTGCTGGGCTGGGACGTCGCCGGTGTGGTCAAGGCTGTCGGCAGCGAAGTGACGCTGTTCAAGGCTGGCGACAAGGTTTTCTACGCCGGCTCCATCGCCCGTGCCGGCGGCAACAGTGAACTGCACGTGGTCGATGAGCGCATCGTCGGCCATATGCCGAAATCTCTCGGATTTGCCGAAGCTGCCGCACTGCCGCTGACCGCGATCACCGCATGGGAATTGCTGTTCGAACGCTTGCAAATCCGCGAAGGCAAAACCAACGAAGATCAGAGTTTGCTGATCGTTGGCGCGGCCGGCGGGGTTGGCTCAATCCTCACGCAATTGGCCAGGCAACTGACCGGCCTGAAAGTCATCGGCACCGCATCCCGTGAGCAAACCCGTGACTGGGTCAAACAACTGGGCGCCGACCTCGTCATCGATCACAGCCAGCCGCTGAGCGAAGAACTCAAGCGCGCCGGGATCGACAGCGTGACCCACGTCGCCAGCCTGACCCAGACCGAACAGCACCTCGATCAACTGGTCGAAGCGCTGGCGCCGCAAGGCAAACTGGCACTGATCGACGATCCGAAGTCGCTGGACGTGAGCAAACTCAAGCGCAAGAGCCTGTCGCTGCACTGGGAGTTCATGTACACCCGCTCGCTGTTCGAGACGCCGGACATGATCGAACAGCACAAACTGCTTAACCGCGTGGCGCAGCTGATTGATGCCGGGACGTTGAAGACCACGGTGGGCGAGCACTTCGGCACGATCAATGCGGCGAACCTGCGTCGTGCTCATGAGCTGCTGGAAAGTGGCAAAGCCAAGGGGAAAATTGTTTTAGAAGGTTTCTAAAAAACCGCACGTCGCAGCCTTCGCCGAACCTAGAGCGGTCGGCGGGGCTGCGCTGTTTTTTGCCGTCAGTCCGATGCTTGACCGTTGTCACAATTGCGATCGTATTCAGGTCTACAATCGAAGCCTCTGCGATACATCTTTTACGCAAGGGAGGTCAGCAATGAAGATCCTGATAAAAGAAGTGGCAAAGTCCCAATGGCAGGTTCGTCTGGACCAACACGCCGTGACATTCCGCAGTGAAGCCGAAGCACTGGCCTTCACCCGCACCCTCGAAGCGCGACTGTGCGCGCCCCATCAGATTCCCGACCGCAGCCAGCAGCGCGCTGCCGGCTGAGGCTGTTTTATGCCTCGGCCTGAGCTTGCGCCAGTGCCCGGGCATTCTGCAGACGGCGGGTGAGCAGCGCCACACACACCACCAGCAAACCGCACAGGCTGATAACCATCGCCATCGGCACGGCTGTGCCGTCGTGCAACACCCCCACCAGTGCCGAAGCGCCGGCGGCGACGCTGAATTGCATGCAGCCGAGCAGCGCCGAGGCACTGCCGGCGCGCGCACCCTGGCCGTTCATCGCGCAGGCAGCGGCGTTGGGGCTGATGCAGCCCAGGCTCGACACGCAGATGAACAGTGGAATCAGCAGCGGCCACAAGGACTCGGTATGCATTGCGCTGACCGCGAGCAGCGCCAGCCCGGCAGCGAAATACACCCACACTGCCCTCGACAGCAGGAACGCCGGGCCGCGTTTGGCCAACATCCGCGCATTGACCTGCGCCACCAGAATGAAGCCCGCCGCATTGGTACCGAACAGCCAGCCGAAATGTTCGGCCGGGACGCCATACAACTTGATGAAGATAAACGGCGAGCCGGCGATGTAGGCAAACATCCCGGCGATGGCGATGCCACCGGTCAGGGCATGACCGAGGTAAACCCGATCCTTGAGCAAGCGCCCGTACTGGCGCAGGGCGCCGGACAACGGCTGGCGCGGCATGTGCGCCGGCATACTTTCCGGCAGCCCCAGCGCCACGGCCAAACCGGCCAAGGCACTGAACCCGGTCAGCACAAGGAAGATCGACTGCCAGCCTGTGGTGTTGACCAGCAGACCGCCGAGCATCGGCGCCAGAATTGGCGCCAGGCCCATCACCAGCATCAATTGCGAGAAGACTTTCGCCGAACCCACCGCGTCGCACTTGTCGCTGACCACCGCCCGGGAAATCACCATCCCCGCACAACCGCCCAACGCCTGGACGAAACGTGCGCCGATCAGCCATTCCAGGTTCGGCGCATAAGCGCAGGCGAGCGATGCCAGGGTGAACAGCGTAAGCCCGACGAGTAACGGGATGCGTCGGCCAAAGCGATCCGCCACCGGCCCATAAGCCAGTTGGCCGATCGACAACCCGGCGAAATATGCCGCCAGCGTCATCTGCACGTGTTTCTCGTCGGTGCCGAACGCCAGCGCCATCGAGGGGAATGCGGGTAAATAGAAGTCGATGGCCAAGGGCCCGAAGGCGGTCAAGGCACCGAGAATCAGAATGGTACGGAAGTTCATCAGGCATCCAGGTTGCAAGTCGGCAGCCCGACAGTCTAGCCGCGCCCGGACGCCTTGAACATTCCGATAGCTCGCTAACGATCAATTTCAGACGAGCTTCACCTCATATCCCTCTTCGCGAATCGCTTCGATGACCTGATCAGCACTCATGGCGCTTTCGACGCCGACCTCTTTCGCCGCCAGATCGACCCGCACGCTGGCCGCCGGATCCTTGGCCTGCACGGCGTTGGTGATGGCTTTGACGCAGTGACCGCAGGACATGCCTTGAACGTTGAACACTTGCATGGAATGACTCCTTTGAGTGAGGTTGCCGCCACTTTCGAGCTTGCCACGATGGCAAGGTCAAGTTCTTCAATAAACTGCCGGGCTGGCAATCGGCGCCGCGCTCGGCCAAGCTGCGTACATCAATGACTCGATTCAGGAGATTCAGCCATGCGCTGGTCAGCTTTCAGCCTGTTTGGCTTTCTCGGCCTTTTTGCCGCCGTCCCTCAGGTGCAAGCCGCCGGCGAGGACTATGCGGTGCTGATCATTTCCCGCGAGCGTCTGGAAGTGTCGACCTCGTGTGAGATCGGCGTGTACATCCAGGATCAGCTCTCGGCGCGGTTGCTGCAGGAGCAAAGCATTTCCTTCAACCTGCCGCCTGGCACTGTTTCGCTGCGCTTGAAGTTGCTGCCGGGACAAGTCGCCGGTTGCAACCCGGGGATGCTCGCGCCGGGGTCGCAGGAGATCAAATTGCATGCGGGTGATGTGCTGAAGTATCGGTTGGCGATGAATTCCGAAGGCGTCTACTTGAAGCCTGCGGCTCTCGAATACTGAGTCGCTAGCCAAAAGATCGCAGCCGTCGGCAGCTCCTACAGGGATTGCATTCCAATGTAGGAGCTGCCGAAGGCTGCGATCTTTTGCATTTGAGATTGGCGCTTGACCTTGCCCGCATGGCAAGGTTGATCCTTGTAGGCATCTACTACAGGGAGTACGACCGATGTCCGATTCCATCACTTTCGATCTGCCGATTGCCGGCATGACCTGCGCCAGTTGCGCCGGGCGTGTCGAGCGGGCATTGAGTAAAGTCAGCGGCGCCAGTGCCGTCAGCGTCAACCTCGCCACCGAGCAGGCCCGTGTGCAGGCACCCGGCGACAGCCTGCCGGCCTTGATGGAGGCGGTTGAACGCGCCGGTTACAGCGTCCCGCAGCAAACCCTGGAACTGAACATCGAAGGCATGACCTGCGCCTCCTGCGTCGGTCGCGTCGAGCGTGCGCTGAACAAAGTCCCCGGTGTGAAAGGCGTCAGCGTCAACCTGGCCAACGAACGTGCGCACCTCGAACTACTTGGCCAGGTCGATCCGCAAAGTCTGCTCGACGCGGTGAGCAAGGCCGGCTACTCGGCCAGCGTCTGGCAAGCTGATCACCCGCAAACCGATATCCAACAGCAGCGGCTGAAACATGAACGCTGGGCGCTGATCTGCGCGATCGCCCTCGCCCTGCCGCTGGTGGCGCCGATGTTGCTGCAACCGTTCGGCATTCACTGGATGCTCCCGGCTTGGGCGCAATTCGCCCTCGCCACGCCGGTGCAGTTCATTTTTGGTGCGCGCTTTTACGTCGCCGCGTGGAAAGCCGTTCGCGCTGGTGCTGGCAACATGGACTTGCTGGTCGCCCTCGGCACCAGCGCCGGCTACGGCCTGAGTCTTTATGAATGGGCCACCGCTGCCGGGCGCATGCCGCACCTGTATTTCGAAGCATCGGCGGTGGTCATTGCCTTGGTGCTGCTCGGTAAATATCTCGAGAGCCGCGCCAAACGCCAGACTGCCAGCGCCATCCGCGCCCTCGAAGCGTTGCGGCCGGAGCGGGCGATTCAAGTGATCGAAGGCCGCGAGCAGGACGTCGCTATCAGCGCCCTGCGCCTGGGCGATCTGGTGCTGGTCAAACCCGGCGAGCGTTTCCCGGTCGACGGCGAAGTCATCGAAGGCCAGAGCCACGCTGATGAAGCACTGATCAGTGGCGAAAGCCTGCCGGTACCGAAACAACCGGGCGACAAAGTCACCGGTGGCGCGATCAACGGTGAAGGTCGCTTGCTGGTGCGCACTCAGGCACTCGGCGCGGAAACCGTACTGGCGCGGATTATTCGTCTGGTGGAAGACGCCCAAGCGGCCAAGGCACCGATTCAGAAACTGGTGGATAAAGTCAGCCAGATCTTCGTGCCGACGGTGTTGCTGATTGCCCTCGCTACGCTGATCGGCTGGTGGCTCTACGGTGCGCCAATGGAAACGGCACTGATCAATGCTGTCGCGGTGCTGGTCATCGCTTGCCCATGTGCACTGGGCCTTGCCACGCCGACGGCGATCATGGCCGGCACCGGTGTAGCAGCGCGTCACGGCATTCTGATCAAGGATGCCGAAGCGCTGGAGCGCGCCCATGAAGTCAGCAGCGTGGTCTTCGACAAGACCGGTACGCTGACCTCCGGCACACCGCGTATCGCCCACTTCAGCGCCATCGACGGTGACGAAAACAACCTGCTGACACTGGCCGGCGCTCTACAACGCGGCAGCGAACACCCACTGGCCAAAGCCGTGCTGGATGCAGCCGCCGAGCGCGGCTTGACGGTGCCCGAGGTCAGCGACAGCCAGTCGCTGACCGGTCGCGGCATCGCCGGCAATCTCGACGGCCGGCGCCTGGCGCTGGGCAATCGGCGGATGCTCGAAGAAAGTGATTTGAGCGCGGGCAACCTGAGCGAATCTGCCCAGGCATGGGAGGCCGAGGGCCGCACCCTGTCGTGGTTAATCGAACAAAGTCCTGAACCGCAAGTACTCGGCTTGTTCGCCTTCGGTGACACTTTGAAACCCGGTGCACTGGAAGCCGTACAACAACTGGCCGCGCGAAATATCCACAGCCATCTGCTGACCGGCGACAACCGTGGCAGCGCTCGCGTCGTCGCCGAGGCCCTGGGCATCAGCAATGTCCACGCTGAAGTGCTGCCAGCGGACAAAGCCGCCACCGTCACTGAGCTGAAAAAAACCGGCGTGGTCGCCATGGTCGGTGACGGCATCAACGACGCGCCGGCCCTCGCCGCTGCCGACATCGGTATCGCCATGGGCGGCGGCACCGACGTGGCCATGCACGCGGCGGGCATCACCCTGATGCGCGGCGACCCACGCTTGGTGCCGGCGGCGCTGGAGATCAGCCGCAAGACCTATGCGAAGATCCGCCAGAACCTGTTCTGGGCCTTCGTCTACAACCTGATCGGTATTCCGCTGGCGGCGTTCGGCTTCCTCAATCCGGTGCTGGCCGGTGCGGCGATGGCGCTGTCGAGCGTCAGCGTGGTGAGCAATGCGCTACTGTTGAAAACCTGGAAACCCAAGGACCTGGAGGAGCACCGATGAACATCGGTCAAGCGGCCAAACACAGTGGCCTCAGCGCGAAAATGATCCGTTATTACGAGTCGATCGGCCTGCTCAAAGCGGCGCATCGCACCGACAGCGGTTATCGGCTCTACGGTGACGATGACCTGCACACGCTGGCATTCATCAAGCGCTCGCGGGACTTGGGCTTTTCCCTGGAAGAAGTCGGCAAACTGCTGACCCTGTGGCAGGACCGCCAGCGCGCCAGCGCTGATGTGAAGGCGTTGGCGCGCCAGCACATCGACGAGTTGAATCAGAAGATTCGCGAACTTGGCGAGTTGCGTGACACCCTGCAAGACCTCGTCGAGCACTGCAACGGCGACCACCGTCCCGACTGCCCGATTCTCAAGGAGCTGGCGTCGGGCTGCTGCGCGCAACCCGCCCGCGCTTGAGCGCCAACAGTTTCACCGTGAGCAATGTGCCGAGGGGAATGCCGTGGAACAGCATGACCACGGCACCCGGCGTCCACCACGCGTAGAAAGGCGCGGCGATGAGCATGCCGATGCCGAACCCGGTCATCTGCAGCAAAGTCAGCACGCTGAAAATCGGCAGGCGTAACTGCTCGGGTTCGCGTTGCAGACGCGACATCAGCCCGACTTCGGAAAAGCCGTCACCCAGTCCCGCCGGCAATGAAAACAGCAGCAGGCCGTAGAGGCTGTGTTGCTGGAACATCAGGATAAAGCCGCAGGACATCAGCGCCACGCCGAAGAAAAACCGTCGCTCGAGGTCAATGTTGTCCGAACCCTTCAGACGACTGGCGATTCGCGCACCCAGCAGTTTGCCGCTGGCCCACACCGCCAGCATCAACCCCAGCGTGGTACTCGCCGACTCTGGCGTGAGCAGTTTGGAAATGATCGGAAAGCCGACGTTGTGCGCGGCGCTGCCCAGGGTGTCGGCCATGGTCACCGCAAGCATCGCAGCAACCACCGGCGCAGCACGCAAGCCCTGTTTGAGGGCTGACCATTCGCTGCGTTCGGTTTCCTCGTTGGCTGTTGCAGGTTCGAAACGCAGCGGCACGATCAACAATGCTGCCAGCAAATAGGTCAGTGCATTCAGTGCGAACACCGTTTCAAAACCAAAACCCGCCACCAGCAAACCCGATACCAGACTGCCACCGACCATCGCGGCAGATGAGGCCGAGGTGATCCAGGCGTTGGCCTTGAGCAGTTGATCGGCGGGGATCAGACGCGGCAACTGACTGTTGAGGCCGATGGCGAACATCGAGTTGCCCAAGCCCAGACCGAAGGCAATCACCGGCAACAGCATGGCTTGCTGGCTGACAGGCACAATCAATAACAGACCCAGCACACTGGCGCGCAGCAGATCGAACGCGATCAGTGGCACGCGTCCGCTGCATCGCCGGTAAAACGCGGTGCCGATCAAACTGGCAAAGATCCCCCCACCCACGCGGCTGGCGAGGAAAATCCCGACGCTCATGGCGCTGTTGCTCAGCAGGTAGACGTAGGTGGCCAGCGCGACCATGTTGAGGAAGGCGCCGAAATCGGAGATCAGTCGGGCGGTGACGATCAGGTGGGTGTTGCGCAGGATGGTCACATTCAGTCCTTGAGTGTGGCTGGAGCGGTGGACAGTAGACGCGAAATTGCGTTGATCCGAAAGGGCCCTCACCCTAACCCTCTCCCAGGGGGAGAGGGGACTGATTGGGGGATGCTGTGGAGATACGCCGACCTGAAATTTCTTTACCGAATCCAAACAGGTCCAAATGCTGACCTCGTCCAATCCGTAATCGACCCGGTGTTTCAGGTCGATGTATGACGCAAGACACCTCGGTCGGCCCCCTCTCCCTCTGGGAGAGGGTTGGGGTGAGGGGCTTCTAGGGATTCTGATTCAAACAAAAAACCCGGCCGAAGCCGGGTTTCTCATCAAGCGATCACTGCATCCACGGTGGCGGCGGTGGTTCGTCGGACTTGCCTTTCGGCTCGTCGTCCGCTGCGCGGATGGCCTGCTTGCGTTCCTCGTCGAGGCGCGCCGCTTCGATCTCGCGCAATACCCCGCCCACATCGGCCAGGTCTTCCGGATCATCGAACTCACCGGTCAGCACACTGTTCGGGTGCAAGGTGCCGGCTTCGTACAACGCCCACATTTCCTTGGCGTACTTGGTCAGTTTCAATTCCGGCGCAAAGCGACCGAAGTACGAAGCCATGTTGCCGACATCGCGCTCCAGCATGCTGAACGCATGGTTGTTGCCGGCAGCGTCGACGGCTTGCGGCAAGTCGATGATGACCGGACCGGTCGGCGTCAGCAGCACGTTGAACTCCGAGAGGTCACCGTGCACCAGACCGGTACACAACATCAGCACGATCTGCGAGATCAGGAACGCGTGATACTCGCGCGCCTGATCCGGCTCCAGCACCACGTCGTTCAGACGCGGCGCGGCATCGCCGAATTCGTCGGCCACCAACTCCATCAACAGCACGCCGTCGAGGAAGTCATACGGCTTGGGCACCCGCACGCCGGCACCGGCCAGACGAAACAGCGCCGCCACTTCGGCGTTCTGCCAGGCATCTTCAGTCTCTTTGCGACCGAACTTGGAGCCCTTGGCCATCGCCCGAGCCTGTCGGCTATTACGAACCTTGCGGCCTTCCTGATACTCGGCCGCCTGGCGGAAACTGCGTTTGTTCGCCTCCTTGTAGACCTTTGCGCAACGTAACTGATTGCCGCAGCGCACCACATAAACAGCTGCTTCTTTACCACTCATCAGTGGGCGCAGCACTTCGTCGACCAGACCGTCCTCGATCAGGGGTTCAATGCGTTTTGGAGTCTTCATCAGCTTTTATTGTGGGTCCTTTATTACCAAACACGCGAATGTCACTCGTTATACGGCAATCCTCGCATCACGGGGAGGGGTTGCCGACCTGTGAACGTTGAGAATGCACACACTGTGCCGGATTAAACAGGGCCAACTCTGCGTTCGCGCATCGACCGTCGAGAATCATAGCCGAGCCTGTTGTACTTGTTGGTACATGTCTTCAAGGGCATTTGCGACAGAATCTGACATTTGGCTGATGCCCCTTCGGAAGATTTTTGCAAAGTCGCCTCAATTTCCCTGTTTCGCAGCCGAAGTCCTCAATGACAGAGGGATTTGTCCGACAATCGTTCCACAATAATCAGCGATGCCGCACTCAGGGCAACGGGTGATCCATAACGTTTTCGGCTGCCAATAAACCACAAGTCATCTGCACTGCGTGGGCCTACAAGAAAATCTGGAGCGCGGATGAACATCAAACAGAAATTGACGTGGGCGTTTGCAATCATCGCCTGCTTGCCGGTGGTGCTGGTCGCAACGCTGGTGGTGATGAACCTGCGCAGCGATGCCCGGGACAGCTTTGTCGACAGCAGCGGTCGCGAGATCCGTCAGGTCAGCAATGCCATGCAGCTGTTTTTTGATGGCATCAGCCAGAACGTCGATTACCTGGCGTCGCAACCGCTGATCAAAAACACCGACGACAGCCTCAAGACCTACATGGGCGCCAACGCCGAATCCATCCCGCAGGGCGAGATGGACAAAAAGGTCTTCGCGTTCCTCCAGGACCTGGGCAACGCTCACCCGGCTTACGCCTACGCCATCGTCGGTACCGCTGCCGGTGGTTACGTGTCGTGGCCGGACGATCCCAAGCTCAACAACTACGACCCGCGTCAGCGGCCGTGGTACAAGGCTGCCCAGGCCAAACCGGGCAAGCCGTTGCGTACCGCCGCTTATTACTGGGCGCAGGACGATGCGACCTACGTCAGCACCGTGCGCACCATCGACAACAAACTCGGCAGCAACGGCGGCGTGGTCAGCATCGACGTGACGCTCAAGCAGCTCACCGAGATCGTCAAACAGATCAAGCTGGGCGAAACCGGCTACCTGATGCTCCTGGAAAACAGCGGCACGGTGCTGGTCGACCCGAAACAGCCGGAACACAATTTCAAGCCGCTGGACAGCCTCGGCGAAGGATATGCGCAACTGGCCAAGGCCGGCAAAGGCCTGGTGGAAGTCGAGCTTAATGGCGAGCGCTACATGGCCAACGTCTGGCCGTCGGAGCAATTGGGCTGGACCTTCGTTGGCCTGATCAAGCAGAGCGACGTGATGAGCTCGGCCACGCAACTGACCTGGCTGATCGCGATCATCGCTGCCGTGCTGGCCGTGCTGTTCGCCGTGGTCGGCGCCAGTTTCGCCAGCCTGATCGTGCGTCCGATTCGCAGCGTCGCCAGCGGTCTGGAAGGCATCGCGCAGGGCGAAGGCGACCTGACCAAAAACCTCGACATTCGGGGCAACGACGAAACCGCGCAACTGGCTAACTGGTTCAATCAGTTCCTCACTGCGATCCGCAGCCTGATTCAGCACATCGGCGGCGCCGCCGGGAAAATCCTCGCGACCTCGCAGAGCTCGACCCGCGTGTCGAGCGACATGGCCGAAGCGGCCGGGCGGCAGCGTGAAGCCGTCGACATGGTCTCGACCGCCTTCCACGAAATGGTCGCCACCGCCAACGAAGTCGCGCGCTCGTGCAGTCAGGCGGCGGACTCGGCGGACAGCGGCCAGCGTCAGGCTCGTCAAGGCCAGCAGCAGATTGATGCGGCGGTGCACAGCGTCGACCAACTGAGCCAAGAGCTGGAGCAATCGGCGCAGTCGATGCAGCAACTGGAGCGCGACAGCAACGATATCCAGTCGATCCTCGGCACCATCCGTTCCATCGCCGAACAGACCAACCTGCTGGCGCTCAACGCCGCCATCGAAGCGGCGCGTGCCGGTGAACAGGGCCGCGGTTTTGCCGTGGTCGCCGATGAAGTGCGCGCACTGGCCAAACGCACCGCGGATTCGACGGCAGAGATTGATGGCCTGCTCGGCAATCTGGCCAAGCGCACCAGCCAGGTCACGCAACAGATGCACGCCAGCCTGCAAGTGTCGCAGCAGTCGGTGACACGCATCGGCGAGGCGCGCGAGAGTTTCGGGCAGATCCGCGAGTCGGTGGACGTGATTCGTGACATGAACACGCAAATCGCTACCGCCGCTGAAGAACAGCATCAGGTGGCAGAGGACATTAACCGGCACATCAGCCAGATTCACGGGGATGCGCAGTTGGTGGCAGAACTGGCCAACTCGGCGCGTCTGGATTCGCAGAGTCTGGCGGGGTTGTCGAATGAGCTGGATGGGTTGGTCAGACGGTTTCGTACCTGAACCTCAACAGCGACCCCAGCCCTCTCCCAGAGGGAGAGGGGGCTGACCGAGGTGTCTGGCGGCATGCATCGACCTGAAATACCCCGTCGATTATGGATTCGGTAAAGCAAGATCAGGTCGGTGTAACTCTAAAGCATCCCCCAATCAGTCCCCTCTCCCTCTGGGCGGTCCGACGTTTCGGGAGGGCTAGGGTGAGGGGCTCTTCAAGCGTTAGCGTTCGATGATGGCGGTGACGCCTTGCCCGCCCGCCGCGCAAATCGAGATCAGGCCCCTGCCCTTCCCCGCCGCGTCCAGCAACTTCGCCAGGTTCGCGACGATGCGCCCACCGGTCGCGGCAAACGGATGCCCGGCCGCCAGCGAACTGCCCTTCACATTGAGTCGGCTGCGATCGATCGAGCCCAGCGGCGCGTCAAGGCCCAGCCGGGTTTTGCAGTATTCCGGATCTTCCCAGGCCTTCAGCGTGCACAGCACCTGAGCCGCAAACGCTTCATGAATTTCGTAGTAGTCGAAGTCCTGCAGGGTCAGACCATTGCGCGCCAGCAACCGCGGCACCGCATACACCGGCGCCATCAGCAGCCCTTCGGCACCGTTGACGAAATCCACTGCCGCTGCTTCGCCATCGCGCAGATAAGCGAGGATCGGCAGGCCACGCGCCTTCGCCCATTCCTCACTGCCGAGCAGCACCACGGACGCGCCATCTGTGAGCGGCGTGGAGTTACCCGCCGTCAACGTGCCTTTAGCGCTTTTCTCGAACGCCGGTTTCAGCGTCGAGAGTTTTTCCAGGGTCAGGTCCGGGCGCAAATTGTTATCGCGAGTCAGACCAAGGAACGGCGTCATCAGGTCGTTGTGCCAGCCTTCGCTGTAGGACGCGGCGAGTTTGTGGTGGCTTTCGAGGGTCAGTTGATCCTGCTCTTCACGCGGGATCTGCCAGGTCTTCGCCATCAATTCACAGTGCTCGCCCATCGACAGACCAGTGCGTGGCTCGCCGTTGCGTGGGAAATCCGGAATCAGATGTTTCGGTCGCAATTGCAGAAAGGTTTTCAGTTTGTCGCCGGTAGTTTTGGCGCGATTGGCTTGCAGGAGAATTTTGCGCAGGCCTTCGCTGACACCAATCGGCGCGTCCGACGTGGTGTCGACGCCGCCAGCGATGCCGCTGTCGATCTGACCCAGGGCGATCTTGTTTGCCACCAGGATCGCCGCTTCCAGACCGGTGCCGCAGGCTTGCTGAATATCGTAGGCCGGCGTGGCCGGGGACAGGCGCGAGCCAAGCACGCATTCGCGGGTCAGGCTCATATCTCGTGACAATTTCAGCACCGCGCCCGCCACCACTTCGCCGATGCGCTGACCGTGCAGGTTGTAGCGTTCGATCAGGCCTTCAAGGGCGGCGGTGAGCATCGCCTGATTACTCGCGGTGGCGTACGGCCCGTTGGAGCGGGCGAAAGGGATACGGTTACCGCCGATGATCGCGACGCGGCGCAGCTGACTCATGAATAACTCCTTTTCAAATTGATCGAATTTGATGCAGTCCCCTGTGGGAGCGAGCCTGCTCGCGAAAACGCCGGCACATTCAGCATCTTCAGTGGCTGACATATCGCTTTCGCGAGCAGGCTCGCTCCCACAAGTACCGCGTTCCTCTGCAAGACCTGCTAAACCTCAGTGTCTAGCGTAGGCCTTATTGCGTGAATCGAACGATTGATTGCCATCGACAGTCCACACTTTGAACCCCAACTTCTGGAGAGCGTTCCATGTCTGACCGCTATATCGACTTCGCCAACTCGTCCATCGGCCATCGTCTGGTCGGGGCGCTGGGTCTGCCGTCGCCGGTGCGACTGGAACGCTGGCAGGCCGGGCGCCTGCGGCCGGTGGAAGGTGCGCTGCTGATCGGCGGCGGGCCGCTGGCCGAACGCGTCAGCGCTTTCGCCAACCGTTTGACCGAGAGTATCTACCGCTACGGCGAGCAACCGACGACCGCGACTGAATGGATTCCCGGCCACGGCCCGAAACTCAAAGCCGTGGTGTTCGACGCCAGCGAACTGCTGCACACCGACCAGCTCAAACAGCTGCGCGAATTCTTTCAGCCGTTGATGAAGAACCTTGAGCACAGCGCGCACCTGGTGATTCTCGGTCGTGCGCCGGAAAGCCTGACTGACCCGTTCGCCGCGAGTGCGCAACGAGCACTGGAAGGGTTTTCCCGTTCGCTGGCCAAGGAGCTGCGCAGCGGCGGCACGCTGCAATTGATCTACGTCGGCGAAGGCGCTGAAGATCAACTGGAAGGTCCGCTGCGGTTTTTCCTCTCGCCGAAAAGCGCGTTTGTCTCCGGGCAGGTGATTCGCCTGACGGCGTGTGCAACGCAGGTGACTGACTGGACGCGGCCACTGGCCGGGCGCAAGGCGCTGGTCACCGGTGCTGCACGCGGCATCGGTGCGTCCATTGCCGAAACCCTGGCCCGCGATGGTGCCGAGGTGATCCTGCTCGATGTTCCCCCGGCCAAGACGGATCTGGAAGCCCTCGCCGCGCGCCTCGGCGGTCGTGCGATTACCCTCGATATCTGCGCCGAAGACGCCGCCGCGCAATTGATCGAACAACTGCCTGACGGCCTCGACATTCTGGTGCACAACGCCGGCATCACCCGCGACAAAACCCTGGCCAATATGACCCCGGAATTCTGGGACGCGGTGCTCGCAGTCAACCTCAATGCCCCGCAAGTATTGACCAAGGCGCTACTCGACAATGGCACGCTACACGATAATGCGCGGGTGATTCTGCTGGCCTCAATCAGTGGCATCGCCGGCAACCGTGGGCAAACCAACTACGCCGCGAGCAAGGCCGGGCTGATCGGTCTGGCGCAGGCATGGGCGCCGACGCTGCTGGAACGCGGTATCAGCATCAACGCCGTCGCCCCCGGTTTTATCGAAACGCAGATGACTGCACACATTCCGTTCGGCCTGCGCGAGGCTGGCCGGCGTATGAGTTCACTGGGCCAGGGCGGTTTGCCGCAGGATGTCGCCGAAGCGGTCGCGTGGCTGGCGCAACCAGGCACCGGCGCATTCACCGGGCAGGCGCTGCGGGTTTGTGGACAAAGTGTTCTGGGGGCTTAGGCATGAGCATCGAATGGCATACGCTGGATCGCGAACCGAATCTGCCGGGGCTGTACGCACGGGCGGCGACACGACGGAAAATCACCGGCACTCAATTGCCTGACGGCGGCTTGCGCTGTTGGGTCGATGTCGATGGCAAACGTCTGGCGGCCTATCGCAAGGTGTGTGGATTCGTCGATGACGGTCTGCTGCCGCCGACGTATCCGCACATCCTCGCCTTCGCCCTGCAGATGCAATTGCTCACTGCCAAAGAGTTTCCGTTTCCCCTGTTGGGGCTGATTCATTTGAGCAACCGCATTCGCGTGTTGCGCCCGATGGGCGGGATCGGTCGGGCGCAAGTCAGCGTTCGCGTGCACAACCTGCAACCGCACCCCAAAGGTGCGACGTTCGATCTGCTGACCACGCTGGATGATCAGCTCGGGCCATTGTGGGAAGCGGAAAGCCAGATGCTCTGTCGCGGCGTCAAGCTTGAGGGCGAGCCGGTCGAACTGACCTGGGAGCCGTCGCAATCGCTGGTGGAGGTGGCGCGCTGGAAAGCCCCGGCCGATATCGGTCGGCAATACGCCAAAGTGTCCGGAGACTACAACCCGATTCACCTGAGTGCGGCAAGTGCCAAGCTGTTTGGCTTCCCAACAGCCATCGCCCATGGTTTGTGGAACAAGGCTCGAACCCTGGCGGCGCTGGGCGATCATTTGCCCAAGGCCAACCTCGAAATCGCCGTGCATTTTCGCAAACCGGTGCGCCTGCCCAGTGAGGTGACCTTGCTGGCGAGCGCGGCGGGTTCCAGTGGAGAGTTGCGGCTGATCGGTGCACAAGACCTGGAGCACATGGTCGGGCAGTGGCAACCGATTGCCTGAGCACTCGGAACACCGTTAATTGTGTGTATATCACTTAAGTTTTTCCCAGCCTTTCCCCCTTCGCCGAAAAAACCCGGGCCTTGATTATCAAGGCCTTTTTTTGCGCGGCTATATCGTGGGTATTAGTCCTTAGGCGCTGAACTTCACCCTCTATATAAAGGCGTTAATACCAACTTGAGAATGGCCTGAAACCCGCCCCTGGACTGAGATTGAGCACAACGGTCGAAGGCATCACCGACGACAGATCGGCGAGCCATCGAAGTCAACGAACGTTGTGACAGGTGCAAGGAATTACGATCATGAAAACTCAAGGCGTATGGTGCAAATCGGCAATCGCTCTGGCATTGATTCTCTCCCTTGGCCTCACCGGGTGCAGCAGCGGTGGTGGCGGTCATAAAAGCAGTTCCGGCAGCTCTGCGGCGGACGGTACCGCTGGCACTGGCGGTACGGGAGGCACCGGTGATACTGCGGGCACTGGTGGAACCGGTGGCACCGGTGGCACCGGTGGCACCGGTGATACTGCCGGGACTGGTGGAACCGGTGGCACCGGTGGCACCGGTGATACTGCCGGGACTGGCGGAACCGGTGGCACGGGTGGTACTGGCGGAACCGGTGGTACAGGTGGCACAGGTGGCACCGATCCGACCAATCCAACCAACCCGACAGATCCGACCGATCCCACCAACCCGACCAATCCAACCACCACCCCGTTGGTCACCACCACACTGGTGCAGGATGTCGGCACCACCGTGGCCGGTGTCGGCGATGGCGTCGGCCAGATCGGCGATTCCCTGAGCACCGTTCCTGTGGTCGGTGGCGTGGTCCAGAGTGCGGCCAACACCGCCGGCAATGTCGTCACTACGTTAGGTAATGGTGTGAGCAACGGCATCGGTAAACTGGCCACCGACCCTAACGGCCTGACCACCACCGTCGCTTCGGTCGGCGGCGTGGTCACCGATGTAGGCAACGGCGTCTCTGATCTCAGCGGCAAACTGGCAACGGCAACCGGCAGCGTGCCGGTGGTCGGCGGTGTGGTGACCAAAGTCGCACCGTTGCTTGATGGTGTCGGCGAGAAAGTCACCATGCTCGGCAATACCCTCGACACCACACTGACCAGCGGCCCGACCAGCCAACTGACCAACAAACTCGGCGGTAGTCTGGTGCCGGTGATTGCGATGGTCGAAAGCACCACGGACAAACTCGGCGCGACCACAGGTCTTGGCGATCCACTCAAAGGCGTGGTTGCGCAAGTCGGCGGCGCGGTGAACACCCTGGGCGGCAAGGTCACCGACGCGGGTAACGGCAATGCCTTGACCAACACACTCGGCGGCGCATTGAGCAATACCGGCACCGCGGTGGGCAAGGCCGGCGGTCTGGTGTCCAACGGCACCGGCGCGGGTACTGGCGGTGGAGTGGGTGGTGGCTTGGGCGGTGGCCTCGGCGGCACCGGTTTGCTGCAAACCGTTGGCGGTGCGGTGGTCAACGTTGGCGCAGGTTTGAATGCCGGGAATACCAATGGCGTCGTCAGCGCAGGTGGTGTTACCGCTGTCGGCCTGGGCAATACCGTGGCTTCGCTCAACACCGTGCTGGGCGGATCGGGCACCCCGATCACCGCGACAACTTCACCTCTGGCCACGGTCGGCGCCACCGTAGGCAATGGCCTGAACCCGGTCACCAGCGCTGTTACCAACGTGACTCAACAAGTCGGCGCGGCGACCGGTATCGGCTCACCTGTTGCAGGTCTCACCGGTCAGGTTGGCGGTGCGGTCAGCAGTATCGGCAACACCATTGCAGCGACCAATAACCCGGTCACCACCGCGGTCGGTGGTCTGGTCACCAACGTCGGCGGCACCGTCGCTGCCGTCGGCGGTCTGGTCAACGGCGGTACCAGCGGGGGTACCAGCGGGGGTACCACCGGTGGCGGTCTAGGCGGTGTACTCGGCGGTCTGACCGGCGCCTTGGGAGGCAACAAACGCTAAATTGCACCTGGCCGATTCGACGGCCTCACCTACAGCGCCTACGCTTGGTTGAGGGCGGAAGATTCCCACGAGTCTTCCGCTTTTTTCTTAGGAAAAAAACAGCTCTGCGCTGTGATCTGACCATGGAGTGTCCTATGCGCGTAATGGCATCCCTGCTGTTCCTCAGTCTCAGTTCCGCCGCCCTCGCCGACACCCTGCCCAGTTTTCTGAACAGCAACGAAACCATCCGCAACCTGCCTGTGCCGAACCTGCCGGCCGATGCTTATCGCCCGAGCGCCACGCCCGTGCAAGTGCCGGACGCCGGTGCCGCCGCTGCGCAACCGCTGTTGATGGATACCAAGATCAATCTGCAAACCGTGCAGATCGAAGGCGGAACCCTCTACCCGCTCAACGAGCTCGCCGAAATCTATAAGCCCCTGATCGGCCACCAAGCCACGCTCGCCGACCTGATCGAAGCCACGCGAAACATCACTCGACGCTATCAGCAGGACGGTTACCTGCTGTCCTATGCGTTCTTGCCGCAGCAAAACTTCAATGATGGCGTCGCGCGCGTGGTGCTGGTGGAAGGCTACGTGCGAGATGTCCAGATCCAGGGCGATGTCGGCCGGGTCAAAGCGCTGCTCGACAAACTGGCGGCGAAGATCCAGGCCGAACGGCCGCTGACCCGCAAGACCTTCGAGCGCTACACCACGCTGATGACGCGCATCCCCGGCGTGACGATTCAGGCCCAGGTGCCACCACCGGGCACCACCGACGGCGCGACAACCCTGGTCGCCCAGGCCAGCCGCAAACCCTTCACCAGTACGCTGAGCACCACCGAAGACAACCGCAACGGCACCCAGGCTTTGCTCGGTGTCAGCAGCAACTCGCAAACCTCGATGGGCGAGCAACTGAGCCTCAGCGGTTTGTTCCCGCCGGGTGACGATCACGAACATTACTACCGCCTCGACTACAACCAGTTCCTCAATGACGAAGGCGCGCAACTGGCGCTGTCCGCATCACGCTACCGCGCCGATCCCAGTACCGAAGTCCTCATCGACGGCGGTGGTCGACTCAGCACCCATCGAGAAAACGACCGCTACTCCATCGGTTTCACTCTGCCGCTGATTGCCGCCTCCAACGAATTGCTGACCGCCGGCTCGCGCCTGTACGCAGTCGACGACAAGACTCGCTACAACGGCATCAACTTCCCGTTCAGCACCGAGTTCCGCACCGACGTACGCGCTCTGGCCTTCGAAGGCGACTGGCGCAAGGCCGATGCCCGGCAACTGCGCATTCTCAGTGGCGGCGTGTATCAGGGTTTCGACAGCCTGGGCGCGCATACCAACTACGACGACATCGACCTCGATTTCTTCCGCGTACGCCTGTCCGGGGTGCAGAGCAACAAGTTCCTCGACAACTGGCAAGGCGTGCTGTCGGCCGCGCTGTACTGGAGCGACGACACCCTGCCCGACAGCGAACGCGCGGTGTTCGGCGGGCAGAATTTCGGTCGCGGTTATCCCGACGATCAAGCGTCCGGCGACAAGGGCTGGGGCGTAGCGTACGAGGTCAACTACAGCTTCAACCGCGACGGCAACTGGGTGCGCATCCTGCAACCGTACGTGGTGCTCGACCGCTCGCGCAGCTGGTTCAACGAACTGCCGGTAAAGGCCAATAATCTGTCATCGGCAGCGATCGGGCTGCGGTTTGGCGATGCCAAGTACTACAACATTGCGCTGGAAGCGGCGAAGGCGATGTCGGATGAAGCGCTGGACACCTTCAATCGCCGGCCGCGCTACAGCATCAGCTTCAGCTACCAGTTGTGAGCCGAAACACCCAGGAGACTTCGGCAGCGGCGGGTGGAATGTACAACCGGCAGAAATGGGTCGGATTGCAGGCCGCCTTCGCTAGCAGGCTCGCTCCCACAGTTGAACTGGGTGCATCCAGAGAGAAATTGGTCGGCTGTCGGGCCGCCATCGCGAGCAGGCTCACTCCTACAGTTGGATTGAGTGCATTCAGTTAAAAATTGGCCGGCTGTCAGGCCGCTTTCGTAGGAACGCCGTCCGCAGCAAACTCGCCCCCACAGAAAAGCCAAAGCAAAACAGCGCACACCGCGCATCGCTACCGCTCCTCACCACTCAACAGGATGAGCTTTAGCTCGGCTGCAGCTTTTGATCTTGACTCATCGGCCGCGTCGGAAGGCTGAGTGGAGGGATTGATCCGAGGGTGGGAGCGTAGCGACCGTTTGGCGAAGCCAAACACAGCGAGAGGAGGTGCAGCGAAGCAAACCGTAGGCGCTGCCCCCGGATCGATCCCGGAGCGAAGGAACCCCGAGCCCCAGCGAGCGGGCCGCACGTAGGAGCAAGCCTTTTTGGTTACTTTTTCGGCGTCTGGAAAAAGTGACCCGCCGTAAGGGCGGAACCCTAATCAGCCACACCCGCAGCAACGGATAGGCCCCCCAATCACCCAGCCACATTCCTCGAAGGCTTGGGAAACAAATTATCCAGAGTTTCCAACAACCTGACGTAATAAATCGGCTTGCGAAACAGATCCACAACCTGCAACCGCAACAGATCACTGACGTCTTCCATATCCGCATGCCCCGACATCACAATCACCGGCAAATGCTGCCGAGAAGTATGCTCACGCAACCGCTTGATCAACGACATCCCGGACTCCTCCGGCATACGCAAATCAGTAATCACCAGCGCGATATCGGGATGGCGAGTCAGATGATGCAACGCCAGTTTCACCGACGTCGCCGTATGGCAAGTAAACCCTTCACCCTCCAGCAACTCTGCCAGCTCCAGCAACGCGTCCTCTTCATCGTCAACCAGAAGCAACTGTTGGCGCGGCAGCGAAGGAGCATTCATGGGCAATCCCTGAAAACTGAAAGTGAACCCGAGTGTAGCGCGGCATCAACCAGGCATCAGCTTCGTTCAGCTCAGGACGGCGGTGCGGGGGCCGTCACGGCAGTGCCGCCCAGTGCCACCAGCAAATTGTTGAACATCACCAGTACCCGGGCGCCAACGGGGGTGACGAACACGATGACCACCACCGCCACCATCGCCACGACAATCGCATACTCGATTGCCGACGCTGCTTCAGTACTGGCAAAGAAGCCGCGGACACGCACTTTCAAATAATCAAAGAGCATCGCAATTCTCCTCGCCAGTCAGGGCCTGGTTACCGCTGTGCCACCCAGCCCGGTCAGAATGTTATTGAAGTAAGCCAACACCCGGTTACCCAGCGGAGTGACAAAAGCCACAACGACTACCGCAACCATCGCCACCACGATCGCATATTCGATCGCCGACGCGGCTTCTTCGTTTTTGACCAGCAAACGGACTCTGGCCATCAAATAATCGAGGATCATCCGACACATACGACTACTCCTTTGCGCCTTTGGCGCCAATGTCACGCTGCACCGGCCAAGACCCACCGTGCCATTTGAGCATTGTCAACAAACCCCCGCCCAACAACTGTAAGAACGGATTAATCACAAAGGATTAATCACATCGCGAAGTTGCCGATTGCTGCTGTTAATTGGCCAAGACTCATACTTTCGTGAGTTATTTTCCTGTCAGTAATGGCGTTTTGGCTTGGATCAGCTAGCGTGGAAATAGCGAAATAGTTGCATGTTCATAGCTGCCGGATTGGGAACTTCTCTCGTTAGCAAGTGCGGTGGGTAGTGCAGCAGGAAAGGGAGAGCCGTCATGAACAGTCGCGTCACCATGGGCCTTGCAGCCATCCTGTTATTGGGAGCCATTTTTGTCGGTTACTGGGGACTGGTACTCAGTCGTCAACCAGCGCCCGTCGCCGCCGCCCCCGTCGCCCCAACTGTCACCGTTGAAAAAACTGTCGCGATCGCCGAAGACCAGACCCGCCAACCGGTAGTGGTGTTGCTGCACGATGTGCCGCCGTTCACCGCGCTGACGGCCGCCGATGTCACGGTGGAAAAACTGCGCAGTGCCCCGGCCGGCAGCTTGAGCAATGTCGATCAGGCCATCGGCCGTACACCTTGGCGGCACCTCAGCGCCGGCACCTGGCTGAATGATGAAAGCTTCAGCGCCGGCGGCTCACTGGCACGCATGATTCACCGCGATGAGCGCGCATTGACCGTGGCGGTCGACGAAGTGATCGGCGCGGCTGGGCAACTGATCCCTGGCGATTACGTCGATGTCTTGCTCTACCTGCGCCAGGATTCCAGCAACCTCGAACAATCGGCGCAGATCGTTCTACCGGCCATGCGCGTGCTTGGTGTGGGTGATCAGTACGGCCTGACCAACGACGGCCAACCGGCATCGCCGGCCCTGAGCGCCGATGAAAAACTCAAACAGGATCAACGCCGCATCGCCGCGCGCACCGTAGTGCTGGCAGTGCCGGAACAACTGCTCAGTCGCCTGATGCTCGCCACACATGCCGGCACCTTGCGCCTGGCCGTACGCAGCAGTGAAGAACAACGCCTGGCCAAGTACTGGGCCGGTGAAAATCAGTCCGCGGCCCATGTCGACACGGCTAACCGACAACTCTTCCAGTTCACCCAACTGGCCATGGGCGCGGCACCGAAAGCGCCCTCCAGCGGCGGCTCCGCTGGCGCTGCACGGCCGGCGGTGGAAATCATTCGCGGCAATCAGATCACCCAACAAAACCCATGACTGCGCAAGGATCCAAGGGCATGCAGAGTCGTTTCAGGCCGACATTCAAAACCATGCTGCGCGCCCTGCTACTGATGGGTCTGTCGATGGACGCTGCGTTCGCGGCGGTCGGCAACTGTTCGGCACTGGGGCGCTTGCCGCCGGTGATCGAAATCGGCGAAGGGTTTCAACAGGACGTGCAGTCCCCGGTAGCGATCACCCGTCTGGCGATTGGCGATCCGAAAATCGCCGACGTACACGCCAACGGCAGCTCGTCCTTTCTGCTCACCGGTGTGGCGCCCGGCGCCACCAGCCTGATGGTCTGGACGTCGTGCTCAAGCGAGCCGCGCCAGAGCATGGTGTTCGTGCAGGGCGCCGCCACCGCTGCGTTGAGCAGCAGCCTGCCGTCGGATGATCCGAGCCTGCCGTCGCAAGTGCAGACCGACATCCGCTTCGTCGAAGTCAGCCGCACCAAACTCAAGGAAGCCACCGCCTCGCTGATCGGCACGCGCGGCAACTTTCTGTTCGGCTCGCCCGGCACCCTGCCCCCCATTGATGGCGTGCCGCAGCCACGTCTGCCGGTGGACAACTCACTGTTCAACTTTTCGTGGATCGGCGGCAAGACCATGGCGATCATCAATGCCCTGGAAACCAGCGGCTTCGCCTACACCCTCGCACGGCCGAGTCTGGTCGCGCTGAACGGTCAGAGCGCAAGCTTTCTGGCCGGCGGTGAAATACCGATTCCGGTGCCCAGTTCCGGCAGCGACAGCGTGTCGATCGAATACAAGGAATTCGGCATCCGCCTGACTCTGACGCCGACCATCATCGGCCGTGATCGCATCGCGTTGAAGGTCGCTCCGGAAGTCAGCGAACTGGACTTCAGCAATGCCGTACAAATCGCCGGCACCACCGTGCCCGCCCTGACCATCCGCCGCACCGACACCAGCGTGTCACTGGGCGATGGCGAAAGCTTCGTCATCAGCGGCTTGATCAGCACCACCAACAGCTCGCAGGTGAACAAGTTTCCCGGCCTCGGCGACATCCCGGTGCTCGGTGCATTTTTCAAAGGCTCGCAGATCAAGCGCGAAGAGCGCGAACTGCTGATGATCGTCACCCCGCACCTGGTGCAGCCATTGGCCGCCGACGCCCAGCTGCCATCATTACCCGGGGAAAAACTGCGCAATTACGACCCGAATTTCTATCGCATGTTTTTTCTTGAAAACGGCAACTTCGACAAGCGCAGCGGGTTATCCCAATGAGCCAGAATCTGAGCCAGACCTTTCTCGCCATCACCCGCAACAGCACCGATCTGGAGTGGCTGCAAGGCGCGCTCGCGCCGCTCGGTCAGGTGGTCAGCGCCGGTGGCGGCAGTCTCGACGAATTGCTGGCACTGGTGGACGTGACCTTTGCCAGCCTGGTGTTCGTCGGCTTGGATCGCGAACACGTGGTCGCCCAGAGCGCATTGATCGAAGGCGCGCTGGAAGCCAAACCGATGCTGGCAATCGTGGCCCTTGGCGACGGCATGGACAATCAGTTGGTGCTCAATGCCATGCGCGCCGGCGCCCGGGATTTTGTCGCCTACGGTTCGCGCTCCAGTGAAGTCGCCGGGCTGGTGCGGCGCTTGAGCAAACGCCTGCCGCCCGTGGCACCGAACACGCAGTTGGGTGGCCTCACGGTCATGTATGGCGTGCAGAGCAGTTCCGACGGCGCACTGCTGGCCAACCACATGGCCTCGGTGGTGCAAAAGAGCGGTCAGCAAACCTTGTTGCTCGACCTCGGGTTGCCGCGCGGTGACAGCCTCGCCCTGCTCGGGCTGGAGAGCTCGTTTCACTTCGGCGATGCCTTGCGCCACCTGCGCAGGCTCGACGCCACGCTGATCGACAGTGCCTTCACCAGCGCCGAGGCCGGCTTGCGCATTCTCGCCTACGCCAGCAACGATGAACCGCTGGAAAACACCAGCGCCGCCGAGCTGTACATGTTGCTCAGCGCCTTGCGCCAGCACTTCCAGCACATCGTCGTGAACCTCACCGGGCAGACCGACAGCGAAGCCTTGCGCACCTTTGTCAGCCACTGCGACAAGTTGCTCTGGTACACCGATCAGAACGTGCTCAACTGCCGGCGCAACCTCGCCGTGCTCAATCTGTGGCGGGAAAAAGGCATGAAGCTCGACCACGGACGCCTGCTGATCGACCGCTACCTGAGCAACGTTGCGCCTAATTCGGAAACCCTCGGCAAAACCTTCAACCTGGAAGTGATCGCCACGCTGGCCCTCACCCCGGAAGTGCGCCTGAACGCGAAAAACCAGGGCGTCAGTCTGTTCGAACTGGCCCCACGGGAAAAACTCACCCAGAGCCTGCGCGCCCTCGGTGAAAGGTTAGCGAAACGTTCCGAGGGCCTGGCCAAGCCTAAAGTGACCTGGTTCGACCGCTTGCGAGGCACCTCATGAGCGCAGAAAAACTTTTCGGCGCGGCGCCCCGCAGTGGCGTCGGCAACAGCGACCACGAAGGCCTGAAACTGGTTCTGCATCGCTACATCATCGACGCCCTCGAAGAGTCGGGCAAAAACCTGCTGGAAGGTTCTCGTCAGCAACTCGCACAGTTCGTCACCGACAAAGTCGCCGAGTACATCGCGCGTTTGCACCTGGCGATTTCCCGCTACGAAATGGAACGGCTGGCCGAAGAGATCGTCGACGAGTTAACCGGTTTCGGCCCGCTGGAAGTGTTGCTGCGCGATCAGTCGGTGACCGAGATTCTGGTCAACGGCCCGCACCGGGTGTTCATCGAACGCGACGGTGTGCTGCACCAGAGTGACCTGCGGTTTATCGATGCGCATCACGTCGAACGCGTGATGCAGCGCATCCTCGCGCCACTCGGTCGGCGCCTCGACGAATCTTCGCCGATGGTCGATGCGCGCCTGCCGGATGGCAGTCGGGTCAACGCGATCATTCCGCCGATTGCCCTCGATGGCCCATGCCTGTCGATCCGTAAATTTCGCAAGGACATGCTCAAGAGCAGCGACCTGATGGCGATGCAAACCATCGACCTGTCGATCTTCGAGTTTTTCCAGGATGCCGTCGGCAAGCGCTGCAACATCCTGATCAGCGGCGGCACCGGCACCGGCAAAACCACGCTGCTGAATATTCTCAGCCAGTTGATCAACCCGCACGAACGTCTGGTGACCATCGAAGACGTCGCCGAATTGCAGCTCGGTCACCCGCATGTGGTGCGCCTGGAAACCCGGCCACCGAACGCCGAAGGCCACGGTGAAGTGAAGGCCAGCGACCTGATCCGCAACGCCCTGCGGATGCGCCCCGACCGGATCATTCTCGGCGAGATTCGTGGCGTCGAAGTGGTCGACGTATTGACCGCGATGAACACCGGTCACGACGGCTCGATGAGCACCGTGCACGCCAACAACGCCCAGGATGCCCTGCTGCGCCTGGAAACACTGGTCGGCCTGACGGGCCGTTCCATCGCCGAACGCACCCTGCGCCAGATGATCTGCGCTGCCCTCGACGTGATCATTCAGTTGACGCGCATGCCTGACGGGCGCCGCTGCGTCAGTGAAGTGGTGGAAGTGGTCGGTATTCGCGAAGACGTCTACGTCACCAACACCCTGTTCCGCCTCGACCGCCGCACGGGCTTCGGCTTCCTGCGCGAAGCCGTCAATCCGGCCGGCGACAAGCTGCGCCACGAGACGCATCTGGGCTGACGGCAAGGAGCACCGAGCATGCTGGGACCGATCATTCTCATCGTTATCTGCCTGACGCTGCTGGGGCTGTCGATCCGTCTGTTCCTGCAAGGCCTGCGCAAGACCGCCACGGAAAAAGTCCTCAACCGTCTCGCCGCCGGACAGCCGCAACTGGCGCCAGAAAAACCTGTGTGGGTTGGCCTGGAACGGATGTTTCTGCGCGCAGGGCTGGGCCGCCCGACCGAGCGTTTCGGCCTGTGGCTGAGTCTGTGGGCGCTGGCGATGGCACTGGGTTATTTTCTCGCCGACTGGATCGGCCTGCTGCTGATGATCTTCATTCCGCCCCTGGCGTTACGGCTGTACATCGCCGTGCTCTACCAGCGCCGGGTCAAACGGATGATCGAGCAACTGCCACAGTTGCTTGATCACACCGTGCGTAGCCTGAAGTCCGGGCGCACCCTGAGTGACGCGGTCATGGGCGGCATCGAAGCCAGTGAAGATCCGCTGAAAAAAGCCATGGGCCGGGTCCAGCGCAACGTGCAATTAGGCGTGAACTTGCCGGATGCCGTCAGCGACTTTGCCGAACTGTATGAACAGGACGAACTGCGCATGTTTGCCCTCGGACTGAAGGTCAATCATCGCTACGGCGGCAATGCCAGCGAACTGCTGGAGAACCTGATCAAACTGATCCGCGAACGCGATCAGGGCGCGCGGCAACTGCGCGCCCTTACCGGCGAAACACGCATGACCGCGTGGGTGCTCGGCTCGTTGCCGTTGCTGCTGGTGAGTTACTTCATGCTGACCAACCCCGGCTACATGCTCGGGATGTGGAACGACGCGAGCGGGCAGCACATGCTGATCAGCGCCGCCGTGTTGCAAGTGTTCGGAAGCCTGGCGCTGTGGCGCATGTTGCGGAGCGTTTGACATGGTCTGGCTCGCGGCTCTGATGTTGCTGCTTGGCGCCTTGATGCTGGTGATCAATCACCTGCTGGTGGAGCGCCGTCGAGTGCGCCAGGTCAACCAGCGCCTGCAAGGACAACTGGTGCGCGAGAACCGCTTCGGCAGCTGGTTGCGCGCATTGGGCAGCAGTAAGTTCGGGCAACGCTCGGTGAGCATCGACAGCGAAACCCAGACCCTGCTCAACCGTATCGGCTGGCGCCGCGCCAACGAGCGAGCGCTGTTCGCGGCCTGCCAGATCGGCACGCCGTTGCTGACGCTGGGCCTGGCGATCTTTCTGCAAGAAGTGTTTTTCCCTCAGGCCAGCAACCGCTGGATCGTGCCGATGCTCGCCACCGGCGGCGGCTATCTGCTGCCCAAACGTCTGCTGGCTTACGCAGCGACGCGGCGGCAGAAAACCATTGCCGTGGAGGTGTCGACGTTCATTCCGCTGCTGCGCATCCTTTTCGAATCCGGCATGGCCGTCGAACAAGCCCTGCGGGTACTCAGCATTGAAGCGCAAAAACTGCTGCCGGAACTGACCAGCGAACTGCGCCTGATTCTGGCCCGTGTCGACAGCGGCCTGGAACTTGGCCAGGAGTTGAACAAAGCGGCGGTGATGCTCGCCGTAGATGAATTCAGCGACACCTGCGTGATCCTCCAGCAACTGATTCAACAGGGTGGCGGCGCGATGAAGTCGCTGCTGGCGCTCAAGCAACTGCTGGATGACCGCCGCCTGACGCGCCTGCAGGAATACATCTCGAAAATGTCGGCGAAGATGTCTGTAGTGATGATGCTGTTTCTGTTTCCGGCACTGCTGATCGTCCTCGCCGGCCCGGGCTTCACCGCCATTGCCCGGGCGTTTGCCAACTGACCTTGCTCATGGAGAGCGTTTGATGAAAGTACTGATAGTCATGGCAAGTCTGTTGCTGCTCGGCGGTTGCGCCACCGACGGCCAGGCACCGTGGACGGCGCTGCTGTCACCGAGCAGTTGCAGCAAAATGACCCAGGAGCAGGAGCTGGCCCTGAACCTCGCGGACGACCTGGCCAACGACGGCAAACTGCACGCCAGCCTGGCCAACCTGCAAAGCCTGCCGGACAACATCAGCGAAGTGCGCCTGCGCAAAGCCAAGGTCTATCGCTTGCTCGGCCGCAGCGAAGCCGAGCCGCTGTACCGCGGCCTGCTCGGCGGCTGCCTGACCGCCGAAGCCGAACACGGCCTCGGCCAACTCTACGCCGCCCGTGGCGACAACGGCCAGGCCCAGGCCCACCTGCAACGCGCCGCGCGCCTGGCGCCCACCGACGAAAAAATCCGCAACGACCTGGGCGTGGTCTATCTCAACCAACTGCGCCTGAACGACGCCCGTTTCGAATTCCTCACCGCGATCGAACTCAAGCAGAACAACCAACTGGCGACCCTGAACATGGTCACCCTGTTGCTGTACCAGAACGACTGGCCACAAGCTGCCGAAATCATCAGCCGCGCGAAACTGACCCCGGAACAATTCACCGAAGCCCAGCAACGCGCAGAAAAACTCAAAGCCCCGGTCAAGACCAAACCGGCCACCAGCAATCAAGTGGCCGCCGTCGCTGACCCGTTGCCGTCATCGCTCAAGTAAGGAGACAGCCATGCATCCCTTCAAAGGTCTCTGCTACCTGACCCTGCTCAGCCTGCCCCTCAGCGCCGTCGCCATCGACGCCGGCCCCGCCTCGGCGCAACAACAGGAGACCGAAGGCTGGCTGGTCCTGCAAAGCCGCAACAAAGCCGCCTCACCCAAGCCACAAACGGCGACCGCAACCGAACGGGATCTGGCGATGCAGCGGTGGCTGAAGAAGTACAAATATGAGATTCCGGATTTTTATGATCCGGATGCGGGTGGGAAGATCGAGAGCAAGAATTAGTGATGGGGTGACCTTGCGAGCGCTTTCGCGAGCAGGCTCGCTCCCACCTTTTGAAATGCACTCCACCTGTGGGAGCGAGCCTACTCGCGAAGAACGATGACACAGTTTGCCTGCCGAATCAGGCCTGCGGATCCACCCGATCCAGCGCCCGGTTTACCGCCAGCTCAGCCAGCATGACGATCTGCTGAATCGCCAGCGCGGTATTGCGCTCGGGCCGGGCCAACTGATCGGCAAAGTTACCGGCCAGCGTGTTGGCCGAAGCCAGGGATTCGCAGGCATGGGCGAGCAGGCTTTCCGTATCGATTTTCGGATGGATGAGAAACATCGTGCTGGCTTGGCGGGGTTTTTCAGGTTCGGGGCAGAGGTAGAAATCAAGAGCGCGTTTGATGGCTTCGCGGTTCTTGACGAGGTCGTCGGCGCGGATGGCATCTTCGAGCGGGGTGGTGGGTTCGTGGGGTGGGTCGGGGATCAGTTTGTCCATTGAAACAACTCCAAAGTCTTTGCCGCCACCCACTGCCATTCTCACGGGGCAAAAGGTGGCAGCTGTATGCGGGGTGAGAATACCGGTTATGGACACCCGGCCAGACCGAAGTCTGCCCGCACACAGCCGCCATGACACATTGCAGACAGCAGACAAGCTGGCGGCGATTATGCGTGCACAAAGACTTGATGACCATAAATTGCCGGGTTCTCACACCCGATCGCTGAGTGTTCAGCGACAGCCAGAGACTAAAGAGCGCACGTCCGACGGACAACCTGAAAACCGTGTGGGAAGGTTCCGGTTATCTGCAACAAATTTAAACAGCCAAAAGCCAACCCTCACCCTAGCCCTCTCCCAGAGGGCGAGGGGACTGACCGAGTTGTCTGTGGAGAGCTACGCCGGCGTGAAAGACCGAGTCGAACTCAGATTATGAAACAGATCAAAAGCCCCTCACCCTAGCCCTCTCCCAGAGGGAGAGGGGACTGACCGGGGTGTTTGGTAGAGCTACGCCGACGTGAAATACCGAGTCGAATTCAGACTCTGAAACAGATCAAAGCCCCTCACCCTAGCCCTCTCCCAGAGGGAGAGGGGACTGACCGGGGTGTTTGGTAGAGGTACTGCAGTGGTCTAATTTCCCCGGACACCCCGATAGGTGGAAAATACATCTATCGAGGAGTTATTCATGACTAAAAAACGCAGGGCATTCGACGACAGCTTCAAGCTGCAAGTCGTGAAGATGATCAAG
>NZ_FYEA01000023.1 GCF_900187605.1 Pseudomonas sp. Irchel 3H7 | reverse complement strand
AGGAATTGACGGACTCGCAAGGCAACCTTGCCTGGACCGCGCAGTACAAGGCGTGGGGGCAGGTGACGGAGCAGCGCTCGGAGTGGGCGCGGCAGCATGGCGTGATGAACCCGATACGGTTCCAGGGACAGTATCACGATCATGAGACGGGGCTGCATTACAATCGGTATCGGTACTATGATCCGGGGGTTGGGCGGTTTGTTAGTAAGGACCCGATTGGCTACGCGGGGGGAATCAATCTTTATGCTTATGCGCCGAACCCGGTACTGTGGACCGATCCATGGGGGCTAAGTAACGAACCACTGGGTAGCGAAAATAATCCCTTTGTTACGTCTAGAGCAGCTCGACGCGAAGCCATGAGGCAAGCCGGTATACCCACAAGTCAGCAACCCAGCGGTCAATCCAAAAATAAATCCGGGTGGGAATATCGTTACGACTCACCACAACCAGGTGGAGGTAACGGACAATCATCCGTACAACAACAAACAATGGACGTAAGTCATCCAGACAAACCACATTGGGAAGCAGGTAAAGTAAAGCTTGACGATAACGGAAGTCCAAGGATGAGTAAACATGGCCGCCCTCAGTTACGCAACGGCAAAGGGAAAGCTTTCTATAAACAAGGGTGCTGCAAATGAATATAGATCCTTATAAAAGAGAAGTTCTTTATAGAAAGGCTCAAGGAAAAAAACTGCTTAGTCACTATCAAGAAAAGTTAGCCTCACTTGTAGCTCTACCTTTTGATGGATCGCTGCTTTTAAGTTTACCGGAAACAGATAGCGTAATCGCAGCGCTAATGACGAAGCGCGAGATCTCCTGTGTGCGCAAAGAATATTCGCTATCCACTGAAGCAATTAACTTTTCTTCGTCAGCAATCGAGAATCGGAAATACTATTTGTTTATAGATGAGGACTGGAAATATTGTGGAGCCTACATGCTCGCAAGCGGCGCTTCCCTATGTGCGAGTTTTGATTTTGATAAATCCAAAAGTGACGAGATCAGGTTAATTGACGCCGAACTCTCTATGCAAATCTCTGTTGATTATAGTGAAATTTGCGGAGAGAAAATATTTGAATGCTGTATAAAAAAATATGAGTGAGCGACAGGAAATACTTGATGTTCTTGATAATTTTTTAGGCGATATTTACGAAAAGGCTTCGAGACATCTAAATATTGTATTAAAAAGAAATTACGGTCACTACGAGTATTCGGGCGATAGATTCAGTGCCTACTTGACGTTTCTTCCAAGTGAAGTAGAGCTATTATTCGACGGAGAGGAGGTTGATGCTGAAAACTTTATTACTCCTTGGATTTGTGTACCTCCGATGGAGAAGTACTTGGTAGGAAAATAGTATCTGCAAGTGGAAATTCTGCCGAGATTGGGGTGATATTGGCCTCTACTGGTGAGCCCGTCCTTACACAGTTATTAGCGTTCTTGAATAACAGCATTACGGTTTAATTCATTGGAAAGGTCCACGATCAAAAAAAGTATGGATTGCTGACACTGATACCTACGGTGACTATATAAGCAACATAAGAGCGGGCAGGAAAAATATAAACTTTAAATCTTTGAAGTGCAAGAATGCTAAATGATTACGTCTGCTGAAGAATTTGTCGCGCTGCGCGATAGTGAAATAAAAGTCGATTATGATCGAGCAGCAATGGAAGAGGCTCCTCTTTCAGTGTGGCGCGAAGTAATTGAAAGATTTCCTGAGCATAGAAGATGGGTGGCTCACAATAAAACAATACCACTGGAAATTCTTGAAGAGCTATGTGCGTTCGATGCCAGTGTCCGACGTTTCGTTGCATCCAAGCGAAAATCATCACTTACATTGTTCGAGCGACTTTCCCTGGATCCCTGCTCCGTGGTGAGAGGTGCAATAGCTGCAAATAGAAAAACACCTATCGAAATTCTTGAAAAGCTGCTCAATGATGAAAGCGAGAACGTTGCAAGAGTGGCGGAGTGTAATTACAAAGAAAGAAAGCCTTGATTGTGCGGCCTTGAAGTAGATCTTGCGGAGCATATAGGGGGTGGATCATATGGTCAAAAAACCAACATACACCGTCTACCCCTAACAAGATCGGCACCCTAACATCTGTTCTTGATCCGCAAGCCGTCTATTTTAATTCAAGTAAAGTGCGTCATGGTTGATAATCCGCCCGAACTAACACTATATTAGCTTACAAAAAGCCCTGACCCATATATGATTTCTACTGATTCCCATAAGCTGATTTGGCTGTTTATAGCTGGGATGGATAATCTCCACGTCGCCTAGCTTGGCTTATTGAATTTCTTGAATATAGTCCACCCCTGAAAAAATTAAGATAATTTCACCCCGTCCTTTTCTAACGTTTTAAATGAAGAACATTAGTTATATGAGAACCAAGATTCAAAAGGGTAGCCACAATGAAAACCATCGTTGATATCGGGTCTGTTCTTGCTACCAAATCTGGTGGGTTTCACTTTGATAACTCATGCGACTCATTATGGTATCTGGCTACAGGCTATGATTACGGGTCGATCTTTGATTATTTGGCTCCAATTTTCTTTCGATATAATATATATACCGTACTTGCTACCGAACTCGATTCAAGTAGCAGTATCGCGAAAAAACCAGGCCTACATAAAAGAGCATTTGGAAAGCTTGGTTTGGCCGCGACGAACAAAAGAAGACATCTCGAATTAAACTTAGACATTGAGGGGAAGCATAATTTCTGCGACCTCTCAACTGCCTCCAGTAGCGAAGAAATAAAAATACTTTTGACAGCCATATACAAAGGATGGAATGCATTAATATTTTTGTCAGAGATGGAATTGGATGAAAGTGATAAAAAAGAGATCCTCAGTGTAATTAGTGAAATTTATAGAGCTTCAGGTACAGACTTCTCTCAAGCCTCCTCATTAAAGTTATTTCATAAAGTGATAGCAGTACTATGTTCGAAAAAATGCATTGTCGTCATGCTAGGTGAAGACCAATCTGATACTCGAGCAATATTAATCTCTGGCCCTCCCGAACAGATAGTAGAATTTTCAGAGCTTGCGAATAACTTGGTTGAAGCCGACTCCGCCCCTACTCCAACACCGTTTACTCGTGACTTTATACTTAAAACTCCTTTCGTGAGACGGCGTATGCTTTAGATATAAAGAAAATCCTAAAGCTGCATTACTCTCTTCGCGCTCCAATGGTTAATTTGACTTTCGTGCACAAGCACAAAGAATCTCTCGTAAAAAGACCAAGTTATTGAAGATCAAACAAACGAAGTCTGTCCCTGGTAGAATCGACAACTTCTCATCTAGTCATGATCAGGGGTGCCGTCCACCTCAAACCAAGTGCGGCCCATCAGAGATGAGGAGTAACCCAATCAGGTATGCAATCCTCACCACCTATAGGTAGTGTCTATGGAACAAGTAAGCAAGGTTTCGGAGGCCTTTCATCGTTTTGAAGATGGGTTAATTCTTTCTTTCGAATTTTTTTACCTTCCCAACGAACCCCTTGCCGCGCAAGTAATATTCCATGCCAGAGATCATAGAGTTAAAGGCAACGTATGGAAGAAAGTAAAGGTGATAGTAGGGGCGGTAGAGGAGTTAAGTGCAAAAGTTAAAGGCAATCAGTTTAACTCGATATGCTCTGGGGTTAGGATCTTGAAATTTGACGACGTCTGGTGCGTGGAAATTGATGGAAATTACGACATGGATGCCGACCCTACTTCACTTGCCCAGATACGCGAGGATGGAGAGCTTTACATAATTGGTCGACAGATAAAAATCCTCGAGATTGCAGACTGATTTTTATAGACTTGATTTCCAATCATATCATTTGACCAGCGAGCAGCCCGTCTGCTCGTGATTACTTTTCATTATGAAACTCTTTGCGGACGAATCACGTCCTTGAGAATTAATAAAGTATAGCTTTCCTCTAACAACCACCTACTGCCCGAGAGAGGGCAGCAAAAAAAAGGCTCTAAAGTGGATCAGGCCGCTCGCGGACTCACGCGCGCCTCTGGACTCTGCACCGAACTCCATCCCTATTTCGAGTATCATCTCCACCTTTGCCCTCAAGACCTCAATGCAGGAAGCATAACCATGACCAACAAAGCAGTTATCGTATTCAGCGGCGGGCAGGACTCCACCACGTGCTTGATCCACGCCCTGACCCACTACGATGAAGTCCACTGCATCACGTTCGACTATGGTCAGCGTCATCACGCGGAAATTGAAGTGGCGCAGCAGCTGTCGAAAAAGCTCGGTGTGACCGTGCATAAAACGCTGGATGTGTCCTTGCTCAACGAGCTGGCCATCAGCAGCCTGACCCGCGATAACATTCCGGTGCCGACCGTGAACAGCTCTGGCGAGAGTCTGCCAAGCACCTTCGTTCCGGGACGGAACATTCTGTTTCTGACCCTGGCCTCTATCTATGCCTATCAAGTCCAGGCCAAAACGGTCATTACCGGTGTCTGTGAAACCGACTTCTCGGGCTATCCCGATTGCCGGGATGAATTCGTCAAGGCGCTGAACAAAGCACTTGAATTAGGCATGGATTACAAGCTGCAACTGGATACGCCATTGATGTGGCTGAACAAGGCAGAAACCTGGGCCTTGGCGGATTACCACCATCAGCTGGATCTGGTTCGCGAGGAAACATTGACTTGCTATAACGGCATCAAAGGCACTGGATGTTCCGATTGCGATGCCTGTAATCTTCGCGCCAAAGGCTTGAATGAGTTCCTGAACAATAAAGTACAGGTGACTCAACGCTTGAAAGAGAAACTTGGCTTAAAGTAATACTGCAACAAGAAGCGCTCACTCAAGCATGCCGAGTGAGCGCCCTCCTCTCTTTATTGCGTCTGCGCACCCGTCAGGTACTTCTTGAACAATGATCTTGCGCCGTAGGCCGGCAAGATATTAAAGAACGCAAAACCTACCTTGATTGCGATCTGAACGTAGATCATGCCCAGTATCGCGCTATTTTCCATCGTCCCGTAAAACGCGATATAGCAGAACAGAAAACTGTCGATGATCACGGCAAACAACGTGCTTAAAAATACTCGCAAAAACAGAAACCTGGAATTTGTGAGTTCTTTAATCTTGCACAACAGATACGAGTTTATGTTCTCGGAAACCAGAAACGATATAGAAGATGCTACCAGAACTGCTGACAACTGACTAATAACATCATTGTAAGCGCCATCGAGTTTCCAGCCCGGCAATCCCGGAAGATGGGTCGTGATGGCCAGCAGAATGATAATCGCGGCGTTGCTGATGAACGCGAACAGAATCGCTTTTCGCGCCAGCCTCAGGCCAAACGTTTCATTGAGCAAGTCAACGATCAGAAACGTCAGCGGATAGAGGAAGGTGCCCGGCGTTACGACAATATCGAAATACTCGAGGTAGATCGGTTTTGTCGCTGCAATACTGGTAAAAATGTAAAGCGTGAACAGCATCAGGTTCAGGATGATGTAGATCATCCAGGAACTCTCATGCCGGTCATTGATTTCGTAAGCGGTGAGTGCTCCGCCTTGGGAGTAAAACTTCTTGTAGAGGTTTTTCACTTCGATTTTATTCAGATTATCCATAATCTCACTATTCAACACTTCACTTAGCTTTATTTTAATTATTTTGCCTGTTGCGATGACCATGATGACGGCCAGGCTTTTTCCATTTTCGAATCCCAGCAACTTGTACTTGCTGTTTTCCAATTCAACACTGCAATCCATTAAATCGTTCCTCGATTACATCTCCGATCACGCATACACGATCCGTATCAAAGTTGCCTTCATGGCTTATATATAACTTCGCTGTGATTTTGTCATACACCAGCTTTTCCCTGTCGCTGGTCGACGCTCCTTTCTGCACAATCAATAGATCGCCGGGTTCATTCATGCCGCTGATTTCATTTTCCAGCAAAACGCCAATCAGATTAAAGGAAGCGCCAAAATAGTAAGTCAGTGGATAAATCGTGGCCAACTCACCAATTCTCTTATCCAGACTTTGCAGCAGCAGACTTTCTTTAATCACCGGAACAGCGGCCGGATTCATATTCCCCTGTGGCGAAATACTGCTTTCGATTATTTCCTTTTCTTCAAAATCAATCGTCTCTATTTCCTCGTAAGACACGCCGAAGAAATCAGAAATCTTGCGCACAGTGGACTGTTGTACATTGACCACCTTGCCTTCAAGAATGTTATAGATGGTCGTTCGGGTCAAACCACTGGAGTGGCACAGGGACAACTGAGTTTCCCCGCGACTCTTGATCAGGTATTTGATGTTGTTCTTCAGATTCTCCGATCTTTCTCTTCTGTGCATCACATGCTTATCATCCATTTTTAACTGCAATCAATGTCACGTCCCGAATGATCATTCCGGACATACACAAGTGAGGTAGGAAATTGCAGTTATATCCCTGTCAGTGCCGCGCAGGATCATAGCATTCTCCCTCCCTGGGTTCGGTATAAAAAGTCAGCTTTCACAGGCTGCTTCCGCCAACGTGCGGGGGTCATTTCAGCCTCCGTACGGACTCGTCAGTTCCTTTCGACTTCCACCCAAGGCCGGAAAATCGGCACCGGGCAATGCCTGTTTTACACCCGACGCGACCACGAAAAGAATCATTTTCTTTGAAGAATGTTCATTTTTTTGATTAATTCTGTGGCGTTCCTCACTGAAAAATTTATGATGCGTCAATCCGGCGTCCCATTCTCGAGAGTGAAAGAACGAAAAACCGGGAGGCCTGTACAGGGTTTAGTTTTGCGCGCACAGCGGTCAAAACACGGATTCGCCTGTACAGATCTGGCAAGCAAGGACATGCGCAAATCACGCAAAACCAGGGAAGGAATAAGCAATGGCAGTCATTACTGAACCACTCAAGAACCAGGCTGACTTGCTGCGACGCGGTCTGGCAGATCTCCGCGCAGAAGACGCCGAACTGGCGGCCATTCTCGACGCTGAAGTGACGCGCCAACAGCACACGCTTTCACTGGTCTCCTCCTCCTGCGCAGTCCAGCCGCGAACCTTGGCGGCCTGCGCTTCCGTGCTGGTCAACGTGACCGCTGAAGGCATGTCCGGCAAGCGTCACAGTGCTGGGTGCGAGAATGTCGAGCGGGTCGAATCGCTGGCCATCCGCCGGGCGCGGCAACTGTTTACGGCTCAATACGCCAACGTGCAGCCGCACTCGGCGTCGACCGCCATTTACCAGGTGCTCACAGCGTTACTTGAGCCTGGCGACACCTTGCTGGGTATGGCGGTG
The DNA here is from genome assembly GCF_900187605.1 of Pseudomonas sp. Irchel 3H7. Classification (GTDB taxonomy): domain Bacteria; phylum Pseudomonadota; class Gammaproteobacteria; order Pseudomonadales; family Pseudomonadaceae; genus Aquipseudomonas. Next base: position 31,130 of record NZ_FYEA01000023.1, on the reverse strand, counting down.
GAACACGGTGGCCATCTCACGCATGGCAGCCTCGCCGCGTTTTCCGGCGCCTACTACAAGGCGATCCAGTACGGTACGACAGCGGACGGCCTTATCGATTACGACAAGGTGCGCCTGCTCGCACTCGCCCACCGCCCACGCGTCATCCTCTGCGGCGCCACCGCCTATTCACGTGTGGTGGACTTCCAGCGGTTTCGCGAAATTGCCGATGAAGCCGGGGCTATCCTGCTCGCCGATATTTCGCATATCGCCGGGCTGGTCGCCACCGGGCGCCATCCAAGTCCGATCGACGCGGCACACGTCACCGTCACGTGCACGCACAAGCAACTCGCCGGGCCTCGCGGTGGCGTGATTCTCAGCGGTGCTGATGCGAACACCAAGATTCCCGGTTTGCGGACCACCTTCAGTCGCCTGCTTGATCAAGCCGTTTACCCGCGAATGCAGGGCGCGCCTGCTGCCAACATGATCGCTGCGAAGGCTGCCGCGCTGGGTTATGCAATGTCCGCAGAATTCGATGCCTGCATGGCGCAGATCCGCAGCACGGCGGATGAAATGGCCAAAGCGTTTCAGGCCAAGGATTATGAAGTGGTTGGCGGCTGCAGTGAAAACCACACGGTGCTGGTGCGCTTGCGGGGTGGCATCACGGGGGCTATCGCCGAGGCGGCGCTGGGGCACTGCGGGATCATCGTCAACAAACATCGCGTACCCGACGATCCCCGCTCGGCACTGGTTACCAGCGGACTGCGTATCGGCACCGCTGCGCTGGCGCAACGCCGGGTCGATGTCCACGGCAGCCGCCAGATCGTCGATTTGATCGTGCGGATTCTGAACACGGTAGCGCCGCTCGGCGAACAGGATTACACCCTGGAACCGCTGCTCCTCGCGCAGTTTCGTTCAGAGGTCGAAACCCTGTGCAGGGACTATCCTCTCGCCGACTATCAATAGCGCACCAATATTTGCACCCATAAAAAAACCCGGCACTCAGGCCGGGTTTTGTGTTTCTGCGTCAGCGCTTACTTGGCAGCACCTGCCGCGTGCACGGCCTGCTGCGCACCGCGCTTGTTCTTGATCACGTAGCAGACCCACATGAACACGACCCACACCGGAATCGCGTACACCGAGATCTGAATGCCCGGGATCAGCAGCATCACGCCGAGGATGAACGCGACGAACGCCAGGCAGATGTAGTTGCCGTACGGATACCACAGCGCCTTGAACAGCGGCGTCTGCCGGGTCTTGTTCATGTGCTGACGGAACTTGAAGTGCGAGAAGCTGATCATCGCCCAGTTGATCACCAGCGTCGCAACCACCAGCGACATCAGCAGTTCCAGCGCGTGCTGCGGGATCAGGTAGTTGAGCAGCACAGCGACCAGCGTCACCGCCGCCGAAGCCAGAATCGACCGCACCGGCACGCCGCGCTTGTCGATTTTCGCCAGCGCTTTCGGCGCATCGCCCTGCTCGGCCATGCCCAGCAGCATACGGCTGTTGCAGTAGGTGCCACTGTTGTACACCGACAACGCAGCAGTCAGGACCACGAAGTTGAGGATGTGCGCGGCGGTGTTGCTGCCGAGCATCGAGAACACTTGCACGAACGGGCTGCCGCTGTACGAATCGCCGGACGCGTTGAGGGTTTCCAGCAGACTGTCCCATGGAGTCAGCGACAGCAGGATAACCAGTGCACCGATGTAGAAAATCAGGATCCGGTAGATCACCTGGTTGATCGCTTTCGGGATCACGGTCTTCGGCTTGTCCGCTTCAGCAGCGGTGAAACCGAGCATTTCCAGACCGCCGAAGGAGAACATGATGATCGCCATGGCCATCACCAGACCGCTCACACCGTTCGGGAAGAAACCACCGTGCGACCACAGGTTGCTTACCGAGGCTTGCGGGCCGCCGTTGCCGCTGACCAGCAGGTAGCTGCCGAGCGCAATCATGCCGACGATCGCCACGACCTTGATGATCGCGAACCAGAATTCGGCTTCACCGAAGACTTTGACGTTGCCCAGGTTGATCGCGTTGATCAGCACGAAGAAGGCTGCCGCAGAAACCCAGGTCGGAATGTCCGGCGCCCAGTAGTGGATGTATTTACCGACCGCGGTCAGCTCCGACATGCCCACCAGAATGTACAGAATCCAGCAGTTCCAGCCCGACAGGAAACCGGCAAAGCCGCCCCAGTACTTGTGCGCGAAATGGCTGAAGGAACCGGCCACCGGCTCTTCGACGATCATCTCGCCGAGCTGGCGCATGATCATGAAGGCGATGAAGCCGCAGATGGCGTAGCCGAGGATCATCGACGGGCCAGCGGATTTCAGTACCCCGGCCGAGCCGAGGAACAATCCGGTACCGATCGCGCCACCGAGGGCGATCAGTTGAATATGGCGATTTTTCAGGCCGCGTTTCAGCTCGCCTGATTGCGAGGGTTGTCCACTCATGAAAAAGGTCTCACGCAAGGTTTGATGATGTTCAGTAGACGTTGCTGCAAGGTTGCGATTTCAAGCAGCCCCGATCAAACCCCAGCGCAGGCACCAGGAGTTCAGCTTATTTACAACGGTCATGCGTCACCTGTTTGTTTTTATCTGTGACGAAATCGAACCCGAAACGCTTGTGGCGCGACGGAGTGAACAAGGCGGATAGCCTTGAGATTTGCGCGATTACGCAGAGGGTCACAGTTAAAACGCGGCGCATTGTACACCGCTAACCCCCTGCTGCCAGACCCCGCTGGATCAGCGTGATGGTTGCCGGGATTGCGTGTGTCCGCTTCGAGATGCTCGAGCGGCTGCAAAAAATGAGTCAGGCCTTTGCAGGCCATCGGCGTGGACGAGGAAAAAACCGTCCCACGGAGAGAGGTGGAGATCAGTCACGGCGTTCATTGCGCCTCCTTCTTGTTATGCACCTGCACGACAGGCATGGGGCGCATCTCACCCTGCAAACGCCGCTGAAACAAGCGCGCCAGAGCCCTGCGCAGCCTGCGGTGAAGCGCGCTTCGGCAGGTTTTCCTTACAGCGCTCATGGCGGGTTGGATTCACTCGGTTTTAGCGGTATTTTCGTAAACATTTCTTTACGATGCGTAACGCAGAGTTTCCATTTCAGAAAATTCTGTCAGACGTCTGCAAATTGACGGTAGCTAGCTTGCTAATGAAAACCATGACTTAGTTTTTTGTTTTTAAATAAGAAAAACCGAGCGTAAAAACAGAATAAAAAGTCTATTTAAAAATTAAATGAATAATTTTTTGCATTACAAAAAACCCTGAACTAGGTTCTTCACGTCTTGCCGGCCACCTCGACCGGCCAGTCACAACCGTGAAAGTCATCTAGGAGATCGACCATGCAAGCACTGGAAAAAGACTTGGATACCGAACTGCAACTGGACGAATGGTTTGAAGCACCGACTCACGAGGCGGCTGTAGAAATGATGCAAGCCGACGCGGTAGTTCCGTTCGGCACGGCGATGTGGCCTCTGTAAGACATCCCCGGGCAGGCACGATCCGGCCGGTCGTGCCTGCCGCTTTCTTCACGGTCAGTCAGGGAGGACTCATGGATAAGCCCCGCGCGATCTCGCATTTCCTTTACTACCTCGAACATCACCCTGCCCTTGCCGGCCTCGACTCGGCGAAGGTATTGCTCGGCCACACGGCTGATTACGCAGCGCTGACCGGCGCGATCGCCGAACAGGCCGGCGATCATCCTCGCTTCCACTTCAGCGCCCGACGTCTGGACCTGGAAAGCACTGCAGCGCTGACCTCGGCAATCACCGACAGCGATCTGTACATTTTCTTCTACGACTCTTCCACCCTGCCCAACCCACGCCCCGACGGCCCGGAATTCGTCCGTGCGTTGCAAGGCGTGATGGCGGAAAACTGGAAGAAGTCGCTGCTGTTCAAGGATTACGGCGAGTATTTCTACGACACCTTCAGCGTCACCCCGCAACGCATCGCCGGGCTGAACAGCCACCTGATTCAGCGTATGTCCCAAGCGACCACGCTGAGTTTCAAGGACGACGACGGCTCATGGTTTGAAACGCCGCTGAGCAGCATCAAGAAGTGGACCGACATCAACGGCGTCGGCAACTTCGACCTCGCCCCCGGCGAAATCGCCACGCACAGCGAGGCCATCAACGGCCATGTGAAATTCAAGGGCACATTCCTCAGCACCATTCCGTTTGCGCGCAAATACGGAGTTCTGGAATCGCCACTGGAGTTGTGGATCGAAAACTCGACCATCAGCCGCATCGCCACCGACGTGCCGGGGCTGGAGCATGATTTCAACAAGTACCTGGACGCCAATCCGTCGAACCGGCGGATTGAAGAGCTGGGGATTGGCACTAACGAAGGCGTGAAAGATCTGTATGCGCGCAATGCCGGGTTTGAGGAGCGGCACTGCGGGTTGCACCTTGGTTTGGGCGGTGGCGCCAAGGGCAGTCATCACCTGGACCTGATCTTCTCGGGCGGCGTTTTGGCGCTGGATGACAAGCCGGTGTTTGACGGGCGGTTTGTCTTTTAAGGCTGGCACCTGATCATTCCCACGCTTCGCGTGGGAATGCAGCCCGGGACGCTCCGCGTCCCTTTAGAGCCGAACGCGGAGCGTCCGTTGAGGCATTCCCACGCAGAGCGTTGGAACGATCGGTGTGCGCCAGACGAAAAAAAACGCCAACCCTGCGGTTGGCGTTTTTGCTTTGGCTTGAAGCTTGCCGCTAAAAGCTCACAGCTGCCTTATTCCGGCTTCTTGCGACCAAACCCCGGACGCTGACCGGAACCGGCCGGTGCACCACGACGCTTGCCCGACGGCTTGTCGCCATCAACCAGTTTGATCCCCGGACGCTTCGGCGCAGGCTTGGCCGGGCGCTTGTTGGTGGTGTCCGCTGGACGATCCGCCACTGGCGTGCCACGACCGGCAGGTGCACCACGCTCGCCACGCTCAGTGCGACCGTTGGCCGGACGCGGAGCGCGCTCGCCGTCACGGGCGACTGGTTTGCGACCTGGACGTTCGCCTTCGATCTGCGGCTCGCGGCTTGGACGTGGGCCAGTCGGCGCGCCAGTGGCTGGACGCAGGGTGCGGACGCGCTCGGTCTTGCCCATCGGGCGCGACGATTTGCGCTGCATGCGCTCAAGCTTGTCTTTGCTCTTGGCGTTCAGTTGCGGCATCGCCACCGGCGTCAGGCCGACTTCAGCACTGAGGATGTCGACTTCGTACTGGCTCATTTCGCGCCAGCGGCCCATCGGCAGGTCGGAGTTGAGGAACACCGGGCCGAAACGCACGCGCTTCAGACGGCTGACCACCAGACCTTGCGATTCCCACAAGCGACGAACCTCACGGTTACGACCTTCCATCACCACGCAGTGGTACCAGTGGTTGAAGCCTTCGCCACCCGGCGCCTGCTTGATGTCGGTGAACTTGGCCGGGCCGTCTTCCAGCACCACGCCAGCCTTCAGACGCTCGATCATCTCGTCGTCGACTTCACCGCGTACGCGCACGGCGTATTCACGGTCCATTTCGTAGGACGGGTGCATCAGGCGGTTGGCCAGTTCACCGTCGGTGGTGAACATCAGCAGACCGGTGGTGTTGATGTCGAGACGACCGATGTTGATCCAGCGCCCTTCTTTCGGACGCGGCAGCTTGTCGAACACGGTCGGACGGCCTTCCGGGTCGTCACGGGTGCAGATCTCGCCATCGGGTTTGTTGTACATGATCACGCGGCGGACCGATTCGGCCGCCTCTTCGCGCTTGATCACCTTGCCATCAATGGTGATGGCGTCGTGCATGTCGACGCGCAGACCGAGGGTGGCGTCTTTGCCATTAACCTTGATCCGGCCCTGGCTGATCCAGGATTCCACGTCACGGCGCGAGCCGACGCCGATACGGGCGAGGACTTTCTGCAGCTTTTCGCCTGCTGGGCCGATTTCCTGGTCGTCTTTCTGAATGATGTCGCTCATCTGGGCACCTCCCGGTGTGGTCTGTTCAGGCGGCGCCTGAAGCATTGAAATCTGGGTACTCAGCCGAAGGGATCGGCGAAGGGTCGCGAATCATACGCGGATGTGCGCCGTCGCGCATCAGAGACTAGCTGATCAATGGGCAGTTATTTCTTTTTCCGCCGACCGGCGCCACCGAGTTTGATCAGGCGCAACGCGGCTTCGGCCAGCACCGTGCGCTTGTCGTCCTTGTCGAGTTTCTTCCAGGCCTTGATTTCGCGCTTGCTGCGGCCGCAGCCGAGGCAGATGTCGTCGGTGAATTTGCAGAGGCTGATGCACGGGTCTTTTGTTGAACTCATTTGAGTACCTTTGGTAGATCAAAAGATCGCAGCCTTCGGCAGCTCCTACAGGGGACGTATTGCAATGTAGGAGCTGCCGAAGGCTGCGATCTTTTCGGCGCCCCCTCAGTCTTCGAACTCGCGGCGTTCGGCTTCGATGGCTTCGGCCAGGGCGCGGGCTTCGGCTTCTTCTTCGCTCAGCTCGGGTTCGGGTTCGGGCGCCGGTTGTTCGAGGGCGGCGACGGCAGCCAACAGCTTTTCGCGGGCTTCGGCGACGCCAAGAATGTCCTCTTCCGGTTCGGCTTCTGGCTCAGCTTCAAGTTCAACTTCGATGGTTGGCTCGGCGATCTGCGGCGCAGGCTCAGTCTCGATTTCTGCTTCAGGCGTCGGCACTTCACCATCCGCCGCATCCCGCAGCAAATCGTCGAAGTCGGTCTTGATCCCCTCCTCCATGCTGTCCAATTCCAGCAACAACGTATGGAAACTGGTTTCCTCCTTCTCTTCCTCCGGCTCGGCGCTGGCGTCGGCCAACTCCTGCAAACCCTGCGGCACCGGCGCGTCGTCAAAATCGAGCACCGGGTCGGTTTCCATCTCGCGCAGTTCGGCCAATGGCGGCAGATCTTCGAGGTTCTTCAGGTTGAAGTGATCGAGAAAACCTTTAGTGGTGGCAAACATCGCCGGCTTGCCCGGCACATCGCGGTAACCGACAACCCGGATCCACTCACGCTCAAGCAAGGTTTTGACGATGTTGCTGTTCACCGCCACACCGCGCACGTCTTCGATCTCGCCACGGGTGATCGGCTGGCGATAGGCGATCAGCGCGATGGTTTCCAGCAAGGCGCGGGAATAGCGCTGCGGGCGTTCTTCCCAGAGTCGGCCAACCCACGGCGAAAACTTCTCGCGGATCTGCAAGCGATAGCCGGACGAGACTTCCTTGAGCTCGAAGGCGCGGCCCTCGCAGGACTTGCCCAGCAGTGTCAGGGCTTTCTTGAAAACCGCAGGCTCGGGACGTTCACCTTCTTCGAACAGTTCAAACAGGCGTTCAAGGGATTGCGGCTTTCCCGAGGCCAACAGAAAGGCTTCAAGCAGGGGCGCCAGCTCGCGGGGTTCAGTCAGGTTCATGTTTCGACTCGTTATTCGGCTCGGGCTCGCACGTGGATCGCGGCGAACGGCTCATTCTGCACCAGCTCGACCAAGGATTCCTTGACCAGTTCAAGGATCGCCATAAAGGTCACCACCACACCCAGCCTGCCCTCTTCGGCAGTGAACAGCTCGACGAACGGCACAAAACCGCCGCCCTTGAGCCGTTCCAGCACATCGCTCATGCGCTCGCGGGTGGACAATGCCTCGCGGCTGACCTGGTGGCTTTCAAACATATCGCCACGGCGCAGCACTTCGGCCATGCACATCAAAATCTCTTCCAGCGCGACATCCGGCAACAGCTTGCGCGCCCGGGCTTCCGGGGCGTCGAGCTTGGGCACGATCACATCACGGCCGACGCGACTCAGACCATCGATACCTTCGGCGGCCGCCTTGAAGCGCTCGTATTCCTGCAAGCGGCGGATCAGTTCGGCGCGCGGGTCGTCTTCTTCGTCTTCGACGGTTTCGGCCCGTGGCAGGAGCATGCGCGACTTGATCTCGGCGAGCATCGCGGCCATCACCAGATACTCGGCGGCGAGTTCCAGGCGCACCGACTGCATCAGCTCGACATAGCCCATGTACTGACGGGTAATTTCCGCCACCGGGATGTCGAGGATGTTGATGTTCTGTTTGCGGATCAGGTACAGCAGCAGGTCGAGCGGGCCTTCAAAGGCTTCGAGAAAGACTTCCAGCGCATCCGGCGGGATGTACAGGTCGAGCGGCATTTCCATGACCGCCTGGCCATAGACCATGGCAAACGGCAACTCTTGCTGAGCGCCGGCCTGGGGATCGGCAACGGTTTCCACTGCGGACATTCAGGCCTCGACCATGAACGGCGTCGGATCGCCGCAACCGACGCGGACCACTTCCGGGTCATCGCCGGTCAGGTCGATCACGGTGGACGCTTTGATGCCGCCAAAGCCGCCATCGATGATCAGGTCCACCTGATGTTCGAGCAATTGACGCATTTCGTACGGATCGCTCAGCGGGTCTTCATCGCCGGGCATGATCAGGGTCACACTCATCAACGGCTCGCCCAGTTCGGCCAACAGCGCCAGCGCGATCGGATGGCTGGGCACGCGCAGGCCGATGGTGCGCTTCTTCGGATGCAGCAGCAGACGCGGCACTTCGCGGGTGGCGTTGAGAATAAAGGTGTAAGGCCCCGGCAGATGCGCCTTGAGAATACGGAAGGTGCCGGTGTCGATCTTCGCGTAGTTGCCCAGTTGCGACAGGTCGCTGCAGATCAGAGCGAAGTTGTGTTTTTCATCGAGTTGACGCAAACGGCGCACGCGCTCGATGGCGGTCTTGTCGCCGATCTGGCAGCCGATGGCGTAGGAAGAGTCCGTGGGATAAACCACCACCCCGCCTTTGCGGATGATTTCGACCGCCTGTTTTATCAGGCGCGCTTGTGGGTTTTCCGGATGTATCTGGAAAAATTGACTCACATTCTCTACCTGTTCAGACGGCGGCAATATCTGTGTCATGTTTGAACCGACACCACAGGGGTGGAAGGTCCTCGGGAACCGGCCGGTACTGGCCGATCTCGGACCAGCCGCCAGGGCCATGGAAGTCACTGCCGGCGCTGACCAGCAGACCGAACTCACGGGCAAGGATTGCCAGGCTGCCCACCTGTTCCGCAGGCTGATGGCCATTGACCACCTCGATCGCATGCCCGCCTGCTTGAATATAGTCGGCAATCAGCTTCCGGCGCTTGCTGCGGGTGAAATCGTAGTGCCACGGATGCGCCAGGCTGACCCAGGCCCCGGCGGCGCGCAGTGTGCCAACGGTGTCTTCCAGCGTCGGCCAGTGCAACTTGACGTCACCCAGCTTGCCGGCGCCGAGCCATTTGCGGAAGGCTTCGGCGCGATCCTTTACAAAACCTTCACGCACCATCCAGTCGGCGAAATGCGGACGGGCCGGGGCGTTGCCGCTGTCGCCCAGTTCCTGCTGAACCTGCCGGGCGCCTTCGAGGGCACCGGGCATGCCCTTGAGGGCGAGCTTGCGGCTTATTTCTTCCGACCGCAGCCAGCGGCCATCGTGCAATTTGGCAATCGCCTCGACCAACGGCGCGGCATTCACATCAAAACCGTAGCCCAACACATGAATGGTCGCGCCGCCCCACGTACAGGACAATTCGACGCCGTTGACCAGTTGCATGCCCAACTCAGTCGCAGCCGTGCGCGCTTCGGCGAGGCCCTCGAGGGTGTCGTGGTCGGTCAACGCCAGGACTCGCACGCCGTTCTCGAACGCACGCGCAACCAGAACCGCAGGCGCCAGGGCGCCATCGGAGGCCGTGCTATGGCAGTGCAAATCAACATTCACGGGGAGTTGTAACCTCAAATCAGCTGGCGCTATCGCGCGCCCATATGTTTGTTATTATGCCGCCACATCCAGCTTCTGGCTCTCACTGTGAAACAATTCATCGATTTCATCCCGCTTCTGCTGTTCTTCATCGTTTACAAACTTGATCCACGGGTCGTCGACATCGCTGGCCATGAAGTGACTGTAGGCGGTATTTACAGTGCCACGGCGATGCTGATCATCAGTTCCCTGGTGGTGTACGGCGCGTTGTTCATCAAACAGCGCAAGCTGGAAAAAAGCCAATGGCTGACGCTGATCGCCTGCCTGGTGTTCGGCAGCCTGACGCTGGCGTTCCACAGCGAGACCTTCCTCAAGTGGAAAGCGCCGGTGGTCAACTGGCTGTTCGCGGTCGCCTTCATCGGTAGCCACTTCATCGGTGACCGCTTGCTGATCAAACGCATCATGGGCCACGCGCTGACCCTGCCGGACCCGGTCTGGACCCGCCTGAACATCGCCTGGATCGCCTTTTTCCTGTTCTGCGGCGCTGCCAACCTGTTCGTCGCCTTCACCTTCCAGAGCTACTGGGTAGACTTCAAGGTGTTCGGCAGCCTGGGCATGACCCTGGTATTCCTGGTCGCACAGGGCATTTACCTGTCGCGTCATCTGCACGATGCCGATACCACAACAACACCAAAAACCGAGGACTGACATGCTCTACGCCATCATTGCCACCGACGTCGCCAACTCGCTGGAAGCACGCCTGGCCGCGCGTCCTGCGCATCTGGAACGCCTGCAAGCGCTCAAGGGCGAAGGCCGCATCGTATTGGCCGGCCCGCACCCGGCCGTCGACAGCAATGATCCGGGCGCAGCGGGTTTCACCGGCAGCCTGATCGTCGCCGATTTCGATTCCCTGAGCGCTGCGCAAGCGTGGGCTGACGCCGATCCGTACATCGCCGCTGGCGTCTACGCCAATGTGGTCGTGAAGCCGTTCAAGCAAGTCCTGCCTTAAATGCCCCGTGATGAGGGGATTTGTCCCCTCATCACTCGCGACACGGCCACTGACAATGAACCTTCCTGGTTCTTGCTGCTCTCAATCGCTCATTATTCTCGTTTGCCTGCCGACAACCTGCCCAATATCCATTTGGAAGCAGGTGTCGCGATGCGCAAGGGTCCGTTGTGTCTGATGTTGGTCACGTTGTCGATCATGGCGCCCGCCCATGGTGAGGAAACCACCGAAGGCGGCAGCTCCACGCCATTGTCGTTAAGCGCCGGCAGCCAGATCACCGAGTTGCAGCAGCGCCTCAAAGCCAGTGAGCAGCAGCGGGAAGAACTGAGCAAACAACTGCAAAATGCCGACAATACCCGCGAAAGCGCCCAGCTTGCCCGGTTGCGCCAAGAGAACCAGCGCTTGAAGCTGCAACTCAAGGAAGCCCAGGCCAGTCCGCTGCCGCGTCTGCTGACCGATCAGCAGCAGTGGTTCGTCACGGGCGCCGGAGTAGCGCTATTGGCGCTGCTCTGCGGTATCTTTGCCAGTGGAGCAAGCCGAAAACGTCGGCAATGGCTAAATTGAGTGAGTCATGAGCGAGCTGTTACTGATTGATGATGACCAGGAGTTGTGCGAACTCCTGAGTAGTTGGCTGAGCCAGGAAGGCTTTCAGGTGCGCGCCTGCCACGATGGCCAGAGCGCGCGTAAAGCGCTGGCCGAAACCGCCCCGGCGGCGGTGGTGCTGGACGTGATGCTGCCCGACGGCAGCGGTCTGGAGCTGCTCAAGCAATTGCGCAACGATCACGCTGATCTGCCGGTGCTGATGCTCTCGGCCCGTGGCGAGCCGCTGGATCGTATCCTTGGTCTGGAATTGGGCGCCGACGATTACCTGGCCAAACCGTGCGACCCGCGCGAACTGACCGCGCGCCTGCGCGCGGTGTTGCGCCGCAGCCATCCGGCAGCGGTGTCGACTCAGCTTGAGCTGGGCGATCTGAGTTTCAGTCCGGTGCGCGGCGTGGTCAGCATCGACGAGAAAGAGCTGACCCTGACTGTTTCAGAAAGCCGCCTGCTCGAAGCCCTGCTCAAGCAGCCGGGCGAACCACTGGACAAACAGGAACTGGCGCAGCTCGCCCTCGGCCGCAAGCTGACCCTGTACGACCGCAGCCTCGACATGCACGTCAGCAACCTGCGCAAGAAGATCGGCCCGCACCCGGACGGTCGTCCTCGCATCGTCGCTCTGCGCAGCCGCGGTTACTTCTATAGCCTCTGAACCGCGCCCATTCCCTGTGTAGGAGCTGCCGAAGGCTGCTCCTACACAGGGCATGTGTAAGGTGGGACGCGAAGCGTCTTTACCCAAGCTTTACGCAGTGCTGACCGCCGCTGACCTTGATCTCCGTAATCTGTACTCATCCGGAACGTACCGGGAACGAGACAAGGAGATACACCATGCGCAAGACTCTTATCGCTCTGATGTTCGCTGCCGCTCTGCCAACCGTCGCCATGGCCATGCCGCAAGACGGCGGCCCGATGGGTGGCCCGCTTGACGGCCCACGCCACGGCGGTCAGATGCACGGCATGCACGGCAAAGGTCCGTACAGCCAACTCGACCTGTCCCGCGAACAGCGCGAGCAGATCCGCAAGATCATGGGCGAGCAGATGCACGAGCGTAAGCAAGTGGTCGACAAGTACCTGGAAAAACTCTCGCCGGCTGACCAAAAAGCCATGAAAGACGAGATGGCCGCCAACCACAAGAAAGCCGAGTCCGATGTGCGTGCGCTGCTGAAACCGGATCAACAGAAAAAATTCGACGAGATCCAGAAAAAGCAGGCCGAGCGTCGCGCCGAATGGGCCGAGTTCAAGGCGTGGAAAGCGCAACAGGCGCAAAAGGCGCAATAATGATCTAACTTCAGGCCCGACGGCTCACCCCGTCGGGCCTGTTTTCATCGATCCAAATGTAGGAGTGAGCCTGCTCGCGATAGCGGTGTGTCAGTTGACAGATTTTTGTCTGACCCTCCGCTATCGCGAGCAGGCTCACTCCTACAGGGGTTTTGCATTGTTCTGAGGATTTTCTGTGCGTTCATTGTTCTGGCGTATTCTCGCGAGCTTCTGGCTGGCCATCGCACTGGTGGCCGGCCTGTCCATTCTGCTTGGGCACATGCTCAACCAGGACGCGTGGATCCTCAGCCGCCATCCGGGCCTCAACACGCTGGCCGGCGAATGGACACAAACTTACGAAGCCCAGGGCGAAGAAGCCGCCCAGGACATCCTCGAACAGCGCAAGCGCCAATATCACATCGACGTTCAGGTGCTCAACGAAAGCGGCGACCCGGTAGTACGCGGCACCTTCCCGCGTCGCGCCGCCGCCTTCGAAGCACGCCAGAACAACGATGACCGACGCCTGCCATGGCGTCGCCTCACCGACGAATTCACCAGCGAAAAAACCGGTGACACCTACCTGTTCATCTACCGCATCCCGCACCCGGAACTCGACTCATGGCACCGCGAAAGCCTGCTTTGGCCATTGAGTGCGTTAGGCATCGCGTTGGTGGTACTAACCCTGTTCAGTTTGCTGGTGACCTTCTCCATCACCCGCCCGCTCAGCCGTTTGCGCGGCGCGGTGCATGATCTGGGGCAGACGACTTACCAGCAAAACAGCCTGGCGAAACTGGCCAACCGTCGTGATGAATTCGGCGTGCTCGCCAATGACTTCAACCGCATGGGCGCGCGCCTGCAAAGCTTGATTGGCAGTCAACGTCAGTTGCTGCGGGACGTCTCCCACGAATTGCGTTCACCACTGGCTCGGTTGCGCATTGCCTTGGCACTGGCGGAACGCGCCAACCCTGAAGAAAGGGAAAAACTCTGGCCACGCCTGACCCGCGAATGCGATCGGCTGGAAGCGCTGATCAGTGAAATTCTGGTGCTGGCACGGGTTGATGCGGACAACGCCAGTGCCGAAGACGTGGATTTGAATGCGCTGCTCGGCACTTTGCAGAAGGACGCAAAACTCGGATCGCCCGAGCAGATCGTCCGTCTCGATGCCGAACCGCAACTGAATCTGAAAGGCTGGCCGACCATGATCGAACGCGCCGTCGATAACCTGCTGCGCAACGCTCAGCGCTTCAACCCGGAAGGTCAGGCGATTGAAATGCAGGCCTCGCGTCAGGGTGAAAAAATTATCGTGAGTGTGCGTGACCATGGGCCGGGTGTGCAGGCCGAACATTTGAGCCAGTTGGGCGAGCCGTTTTACCGTGCTCCGGGGCAGACGGCGGCAGGGCATGGCTTGGGGCTGGCGATTGCGCGAAGGGCGGCGGAGCGGCATGGCGGGAGTTTGACGTTGGCCAATCATCCGCAGGGTGGGTTTATTGCCAGTCTGGAATTGCCGCTTGTCCCCGGTGCAGTTGTCCAACCCTAAAAGCCACCCTCACCCCAGAAAAGCCCCTCACCCCAGCCCTCTCCCAGAGGGAGAGGGGGCCGACCGAGGTGTCTTGCGCTATAAATCGACCTGAAGAATCGAGTTGATTATGGATCCGGAAGGCGCGTGAATCGTCGCCGACTCTGGATTCGAAATGCATCGGAACCGTTATCGACTCCAAGTTCGAAATGCATTGGAGCCGTTATCGATGCAGGATTCAACCGAGCACTTTCAGGTCGGCGTACCTCTACAGCATCCCCCAATCAGTCCCCTCTCCCTCCGGGAGAGGGTTAGGGTGAGGGGCTTTTGATCTTCAGGCCTTACCCGGCCAGGCGCTGACGAACTCAGCCAGATCAACCTTCTCCGCCACACGCGGTTCTTTCTGCGGCGTGCCGAGGTACAAGAACGCGATCACTTCTTCACCCTCAACCAAGCCCAAGCCTTTGGCCACATGCTGGGAATAAGCCAGATCCCCCGTACGCCAAACCGCACCAATCCCCTGCGCATACGCCGCCAGCAAAATCCCGTGCGCCGCACACCCGGCAGCGAGCAACTGCTCGGCCTTCGGATATTTAACGTGCTCCTGCAATTTAGCGATCACCACAACCACCAGCGGTGCACGCAGCGGGCCGTTGCGCGCCTTGTCGATCATCGCTTCGGTGACTTCGCCTTCCTGCAATTGCGCAGCCTCGGCCAGCAACTCGCCCATTTGCTCGCGTGCCGCACCTTCGATGGTCAGAAAGCGATACGGCTGCAAGTGCCCGTGATCCGGCGCGCGCAACGCGGCACCAAACAGGGCTTCGCGCTGCTCGGCAGTGGGGGCCGGTTCGACCAGACGTGGAACGGAAACACGGTTGAGCAACGCGTCGAGAGCCTGCATCGGCCACCTCCTGAGAAAAATGTGCGGCTATTCTAGCTTCATCTGCCAACAGGATGCCGGTTTACATGCCCTGCCCCACGGGTAGAATGGCGCCCTTCCCACATCAGCCCGAGCGGACTTCATGGCGTTGCCGACCTTACGGATCATTGGTTTCATCATCGGCATCTTCCTGATCACCCTGGCCGTGGCCATGGTCGTGCCCATGGCCACCCTGGTGATTTTCGAGCGCACCAGCGACCTGCCGTCGTTCCTCTGGGCGAGCATGATCACCTTTGTCGCCGGCCTCGCGCTGGTGATTCCCGGCCGCCCCGAACACATACATCTGCGCCCGCGCGATATGTATCTGCTGACCGTCAGCAGTTGGCTGGTGGTATGCATTTTCGCTGCGCTGCCGTTTCTGCTGACTCAGCACATCAGCTACACCGACTCGTTTTTCGAAAGCATGTCGGGCATTACCGCGACCGGCTCGACCGTGCTCAATGGCCTCGACAACATGTCCCCCGGGATCCTGATGTGGCGCTCGTTGCTGCACTGGATCGGCGGCATCGGCTTTATCGGTATGGCGGTAGCGATTCTGCCGCTGCTGCGGATCGGTGGCATGCGCCTGTTCCAGACCGAATCCTCGGACCGTTCGGAAAAGGTCATGCCGCGCTCGCACATGGTGGCGCGACTGATCGTGGCGGCTTATGTCGGCATTACCATCCTCGGTAGTCTGGCGTTCTGGTGGGCCGGAATGAGCCCGTTCGACGCGATCAACCACGCGATGTCGGCGATTTCCACCGGCGGGTTCTCGACCTCCGACCAGTCGCTGGCCAAGTGGACGCAACCGGCGGTGCACTGGGTCGCGGTGGTTATCATGATTCTCGGCAGCCTGCCGTTCACCCTGTACGTGGCGACGTTGCGCGGCAACCGCAAGGCGCTGATCAAGGATCAGCAAGTGCAGGGTTTGCTCGGGATGTTGCTGGTGACCTGGCTGGTGCTCGGCACCTGGTACTGGTGGACAACCAATCTGCATTGGCTGGAGGCGCTGCGCCACGTGGCGCTGAACGTGACGTCAGTGGTCACCACTACCGGTTTTGCCCTTGGCGACTACAGCCTGTGGGGCAACTTCTCGCTGATGTTGTTTTTCTATCTGGGATTTGTCGGCGGCTGTTCCGGGTCGACGGCGGGCGGGATCAAGATCTTCCGTTTCCAGGTCGCCTACATCCTCCTCAAGGCCAACCTTAATCAGTTGATTCACCCGCGCGCGGTGATCAAACAGAAGTACAACGGCCACCGTCTCGACGAAGAGATCGTCCGTTCGATTCTGACCTTTTCGTTCTTCTTCGCCATCACCATCTGCGTGATCGCCCTGCTCCTGTCGCTGCTTGGCGTCGACTGGATGACCGCGCTGACCGGCGCCGCCAGCACCGTGTCCGGCGTCGGCCCGGGCCTGGGCGAAACCATCGGCCCGGCGGGCAACTTCGCCACCCTGCCGGACGCGGCCAAGTGGATCCTGTCGTTCGGCATGCTGCTCGGCCGCCTGGAGATCATTACGGTGTTTGTGCTGTGTATTCCGGCCTTTTGGCGTCACTGACCGCACCCGGCGCCTGCAACAACCGCGTCCGGTAATCGCCGGGCGTGGTGTCGAACCAGCGACGAAATGCACGAAAGAAGTTGCTCGGATCGGCAAAACCCAGCAGATAAGCGATTTCCAGCAAGGTCATGCTCGGTTGCGCCAGATACTGCTCGGCCAGTTCACGGCGGGTGTCGTCGAGCAGTTGCTGAAAACTCGTGCCCTCCTCCTGCAAACGACGCTGCAAAGTGCGCTGCGACAAATGCAGGGTCTGCGCCACGGTATCGCGCTTCGGCTCGCCCTGCGGCAGCAACCGGCACAGCACCTGCCGCGCCTTGTGGGTCACGCGGCTTTCGGAAAAACGTGCCAGGTATTCCCCGGCAAACCGGTCATGCAACAGCGCCATCGCCTCGTTGGCGGTGGGCAGCGGCGCTTCCATGTCGGCACGCTCGAAGATCAGCGCATCGTACGGTGCGTTGAACATCAGTGGCGCGTGGAAAGCTTGTTTATAGGGTTCCAGGTCATCGGGTTCGGCGCCCTGCACCAAGACTTTGACCGGGTGCAGCGTGCGCCCGGTCAACCAGCCACACAAGCCCAGCGCACAGGCCAGCGAGGCTTCGGCGCTTTGCCGGGTCGGCGGCAGATGGTCGCCGTGCACCGTCAGAATCAGCGCGTAACCTTCATCCAGCAGACGGAAACTCAGGTCGGCACTTTCGGCGATGATGCGCTGATAGCGCACCAACCGCTGGAAGCCTTCGGCCAGGGTATTGCTCGACATCAGCGCATAACCGGCGACATGAAACGACGCCGGGCGCACCACTTTGCCCATGTTCAGGCCGATCGCCGGATTACCGGACAACTCGACCGCCCGTTGCCAGAGGCGGGTCATGGAATCTTGCGGGAAGCGCGCATCCGGATCATCCAGAGCCGTGTAATCGAGCCCCAGTTGCTTGAACAGAACCCGGCAATCCAGGCCGTCCATCTCCAATGCTTTGACAATCCCCATCGCCCAGCTTGCAGAAGTCGTTCGTTCGCTCATGGCGTTTTTCTTTTACATGAGGGGCCGCATGCTACGGCCTGATTTGCCAAGGATACTAAAGTGGCGCCGATTGTCACTGGCCCACGCCAATGTTCACTCTAGACTCAAATAAGCTACCCGCAGAACAACTCGTCGCCAGAACAATAACCACAGAGAACGCGGTCGTGGAAAACATCAAGCATTTCAACAGCTTCGCTGAGTTCTATCCGTACTACATCAGCGAACACAGCAACAGCACCTGCCGGCGCCTGCATTTCATCGGCACCACGCTGGTGATTTTCATTCTGGCGATGACCCTCGCCAAGGGCGCCTGGCTTCTGCTATTGGCGGTGCCGCTGGCCGGTTACAGCTTCGCCTGGGTCGGGCACTTCTTCTTTGAAAAGAACCGGCCGGCGACTTTCCAGCATCCGCTGTACAGCCTGTTCGGCGACTTCGTCATGTACCGCGACATGATTCTGGGTCGCGTGGCGTTCTGAATGAGGGTCAGCCAATGAATGCCAATGCCCGCTTCACTCATATGAAGGACGGTACGCAGGAAGACTGGGCGATCATCGCCGCCGACTTCAGTGCCTACGCCAAGCGACTGCCTTCGCGAATCCTGACTCACCTGAAACTGCTCGAAGGCGACTTCGGTGGTTTCCCGGTGGATCGTCTGACTCACTCACTGCAAACCGCCACCCGCGCCTTTCGTGACGGGCGCGACGAGGAGTATGTGGTTTGCGCGTTGTTGCATGACATCGGCGACACCTTGGGTTCCTACAACCATCCGGACATTGCCGCAGCGATCCTCAAGCCGTTCGTCAGTGCCGAAAATTTGTGGATGGTCGAGAAGCACGGGGTGTTTCAGGGTTATTACTTTTTTCATCATTTGGGCATGGATCGGCATCTGCGCGAGCAGTTCGCCGGTCATCCGCAGTATCAAGCGACTGCCGAGTTCTGTGCCAAATACGATGCGGCGGCGTTTGATCCTGACTATGACACGCTGCCGTTGAGCTTCTTTGAGCCGATGATGGAACGGTTGTTTGCGCAGCCGAAGAACTCGATTTACAAAGCGGCAATGGAAGAACACACCACGGCCTAAGATCAAAAGATCGCAGCCTTCGGCAGCTCCTGCACAGGTCACATGCAGGAGCTGCCGAAGGCTGCGATCTTTGCTTTTCAGGCGAGTTCGGCGACTTTGGCCGCTTTCAGCTCCGCCTCGCGCGCCTGCGCGTCCGCCAGCCGATACAGCTCGATCGTGCCGTCCCAATGCTCGATCAGCGCCGTGCACGACTCCACCCAATCGCCGCAATTGAGGTAATCCACCTCCCCCACCTTGCGGATTTCGGCATGGTGAATGTGCCCGCACACCACGCCATGCAACTCGCGCTTCACGCATTCATGGGCAATGGCTTCTTCAAAGTCGCTGATGAAACTCACCGCGGTCTTCACCTTGTGCTTCAGGTACGCCGACAACGACCAGTAGCCGTAGCCATACCGCGCGCGCCAGTGGTTGAGCCAGCGATTGAGGGTCAGGGTGAATTCGTAGGCTGAGTCGCCGAGGAAGGCAAGCCAGCGGTGATAACGGGTGATCACATCGAACTGATCGCCGTGAATCACCAATAGATGCCGCCCGTCTGCGGTGACATGCACCGCCTCGTCAACCAACTGGATATTGCCCAGTATCAGCTTCGAATACCGACGCAGGAATTCGTCGTGGTTGCCGGTGACGTAGATCACCTCGGTGCCGCGCTTGCTCATGGTCAGCAAACGCCGGATCACGTTGGTATGCGCTTGCGGCCAATACATGCCGCCGCGCAGTTTCCAGCCGTCAATGATGTCGCCGACCAAATAAATCTTGTCGGCATGATAGCCCTTGAGAAATTGCGACAAGTGCTCGGCCTGGCAATCCCGCGTGCCCAAGTGCACGTCGGAGATCCACAGGGTGCGCACGCGTTGTTTGCGACTGGGTCTGGCGAGCTCGGCGCTGGTCATGGGCAACCCTCTGCGATGTTTTCGCCACTTTGCGCCTGCCCGGTTAATCGACCATGACAAGCGTGAGTCAGTCCTGTGACAACGCATCCGGTGTGCGCCGGTGTAGACTGGCGACCACTTCGGAGACAACCTGCCATGCGACCGATCCTCACCCTGCGTCAGTACACCCACGATTTGATCGTCCACAGCCACGACCACGCGCAATTGGTGTTCGGGCTGTCCGGTGCGCTGGATTTCGAGGTCGAGGGTTGTGGCAGTCAGGTGCGTCAGCAGAGTTTTGTAGTTATCCCTTCCGGCGCTCATCATGCCTGCGGCAGTCCCAATGGTAGCCGCTGTCTGGTACTGGATATCCCGGACGGCCAATGGCTGACGGATTCACTGGGCGAGCATGCCGACGCCAGCCATCGTCTGCTCGATCAACCGGCGCGCTTGTCGCTGGATTCGGGGCAAAGCCAGTTGGTCAGTTGGCTGGCGAACAGCCCGGTCAGCGATCCGTTGATCGCGCAACAAGGCGCGGTGTTGCTGCTGGCCAGCCTCAATCATGCGCAACCGACCGAAGTCGCCGCACGGCGCCTGCCCTATGCCGCGCTGGATGCGCACATCGAGCAATACGCCGCGTATCCGCTGCAAGTCGCCGATCTGGCACGGGTGGCAGGATTGTCCAGCGCGCGTCTGCATGCGCGTTTCATGGCCGAATGCGGGCAGACGCCGATGGATTACATCCGCAGCCGACGCCTGCATCTGGCCGTGCAAATGCTCCGCGACACAGCCCTGCCGATCGGCGAAGTTGCCAGTCGCGTCGGCTACAGCTCGCAAAGTGCTTTCTCGGCTGCTGTCCTACGTGAGTTCGGTGCATCACCCGGCCAGCTTCGGCGCGATTCCTGCGACAAAAGACGATAGCCTGCCGACAGACTTACTGAGCTCTACACGCTTAAATGTAGGAGCTGCCGAAGGCTGCGATCTTTGATCGTTCCCACGCTCCGCGTGGGAATGCAGCCCGTGACGCTCCGCCTCACTGGACGCAGAGCGTCCCTAGAGGCGTTACCACGCAGAGCGTGGGAACAATCAATAGTTGAGATTGTGTTTGAGATAGAAGGATTGCAATGACTCCGCGTACCGCCCTCGGCGCTCTGCATATCGGTGCTTTGATGTTTGGCCTGACGGGTGTGTTCGGCAAACTCGCTGCCGCCTCCCCCGCTGTGATCGTGTTCGGTCGCGCGGCTTTCGCCGTTGTCGCCTTGGCGTTCTTCGCCCGCTTCGCCAGCCAGAGCGGCTGGCAGAAACTTCAGGCCGTGGATTGGCGGCGTCTGGCCCTCAGCGGCGTGTTGCTGGCCGGGCACTGGGTGAGTTTCTTCCTGTCTGTGAAGATCGCTGGTGTCGCCATCGCGACGTTGGGTTTTGCCAGTTTCCCGGCCTTCACGGTGATTCTCGAAGGACTGATCTTTCGCGAACGCATCCGCGCCAATGAAATACTGCTGGTGGTGTTGGTCAGCATCGGCCTGATTCTGGTGACCCCGGCCTTCGATCTCGGCAGCGGCGCGACCATTGGCTTGCTCTGGTCGGTGCTTTCGGGGCTGCTGTTTTCCCTGCTGTCGCTGACCAACCGCGCCAGCTCCGGGCGGATTCCGGCGGTGCAAGCGGCGCTGTGCCAAAACGTCGTGGTCGCGCTGTGTCTACTACCAGTTGCAGCACCGCAACTGAGCGAAGTGCGCGCACTCGACTGGCTGTGGATTGCGCTGCTCGGGGTGTTCTGTACCGGCGTCGCACACAGCCTGTTTGTGGCCAGTCTGGCGGTGATCAAGGCGCGCACGGCGGCGGTGGTGTTTGCCATGGAGCCGGTCTACGGCATCACCGTCGCCTGGTTGCTGTTCAATGAAAACCCGACGCCGAAGATGTTGCTCGGCGGCGCGCTGATCATTGTCGCCATTGTGGTGTCGGCGCGGATGTCAGGCCATGCCGACAAGAAAACCGTCGCCGCCGAGGCCGCGTCTCACTGAGTGCGGTCGTTGTGACCGAGGTCGCGGTCAGGATCGATCTGATCGCGAACTCGCTGCTTCAAGATTTTAGCCTCGGGAAAACCGCCGTCAGCCTTGCGTTCCCAGATCTGCACGCCGGCGCAGCTGATGTGAAACACCCCGCCGGTGCCGGGCACCAGGGACACTTTGCCGAGGTCGTCAGCAAAGGTGCTGAGCAGCTCCTGCGCCAGCCATGCAGCGCGCAGCAGCCACTGGCATTGGGTGCAATAGGTGATGACAACTTCTGCTTTTGCGACAGTCATGTTCGCTGAAACTCCTGAGACAGAGGGCGCCGCTATAATAGCCGGCTTTAACGCTTGCCCCGAGACTCACAATGCGCCGTCTGCTGTTCTGCCTGCTGCTTGGTTTCCTCCCTTTGTTCGCTCACGCCGGCGTCGATGCCAGTGACGCGACGCGACCGAAAGTCGGCCTCGTGCTGTCCGGCGGCGCGGCGCGCGGGCTGGCGCACATCGGCGTGCTTAAGGCGCTGGAGGAGCAAGGCATCAAGATCGATGCGATCGCCGGCACCAGCATGGGCGCGGTGGTTGGCGGGCTGTACGCCTCGGGTTACAAGATCGATGAGTTGGAAAAACTCGCGCTGAACATCGACTGGCAAGCCGCGCTGTCCGACGCGCCGCCGCGCGAAGATGTGCCGTTTCGGCGTAAACAGGATGACCGCGACTTTCTGGTCAAACAGAAACTCAGCTTTCGTGACGACGGCAGCCTTGGCTTGCCACTGGGTGTGATTCAGGGCCAAAACCTCTCGTTGCTGTTGGAAAGCCTGTTGGCCCACACCAGCGACACCCGGAATTTCGACAAACTGCCGATTCCGTTCCGCGCTGTCGCCACCGACATCTCCAACGGCGAAAAAGTGGTGTTCCGCAAAGGTCATCTGCCGCAGGTGATCCGCGCCAGCATGTCGATCCCGGCGGTGTTCGCCCCGGTCGAACTCGACGGCCGGCTGCTGGTGGACGGCGGCATGACCGACAACATCCCGCTGGATGTCGCGCGGGAAATGGGCGTCGACGTGGCCATCGTCGTCGACATCGGTACACCGCTGCGCAACCGCAAGCAACTGACCACCGTGGTCGATGTGTTGAACCAGTCGATCACCCTGATGACCCGCAGTAACTCCGAAGAACAACTGGCCGCGCTGAAATCCTCCGATGTGCTGATCCAGCCCGCGCTGGCAGCGTTCGGTGTCACTGATTTCGGCAAGGCTCAGGAGATGATCGATGCCGGTTATCGCGCCACGCGAATCCTCGATGCGCGCCTCGCCGTCCTCAAACCCAAAGAATCCCAGGACGCCGAACTCAACGCCGCACGTTCGCCGGGTCAACGCACACCAATCATCACGGGCATCCGCGTCGAGAACGACTCGAAAGTCGACGACGATGTGATCCGCTACTACATACGCCAGCACATTGGCGAGCCGCTGGATCTGGCCCGATTGCACTCGGACATGGGCACTTTGTACGGCCTCGACTACTTCGAACAAGTGCAGTACCGCGTGGTGCACAAGGGCGAGGATCACACACTGGTGATCAGCGCTCGGGGCAAGCGCAGCGGCACCGATTACTTGCGGGTCGGCCTCAATCTGTCGGACGACATGCGCGGCGACAGCGCCTTCAATCTCGGCGCCAGCTATCGCATCAACGGTATCAACCGCCTCGGCGCGGAATGGCTGACCCGCGCGCAGATTGGCGACAAACAAGAGCTGTACACCGAGTTCTATCAACCGCTGGACGTCGGCTCGCGTTACTTCGTCGCACCGTACGCCTCGTTCGAGGCGCAGAACGTTGAAGCGGTGCTCGACAACGATCCGATCGCGCAGTATCGCGTCGAGCGCTACGGTTTCGGCCTCAACTTCGGCCGACAGATCGGCAACAACGGCGAAGTGCGTTTCGGTGTCGGCGAGGCCTGGGGCAAGGCCGATGTGCGGATTGGCGATCAGGATCTGCCGAGTGAAAACTTCAACGAAGGCTTCTACGCGCTGAAGTATTCCTACGATTCGCTGGATAACGTCTACTTCCCTCATGAAGGCAAGGACGTCAGTCTGACGCTGATGCAGTTCGAACCGGGCCTGGGTTCGGATACGCGTTACCGACAGTGGGAATTCAAACTCGACAAAGCCATGAGCCGTGGCCCGGATACGCTGATTCTCGGTGGTCGTTACGGGCGTACGCTGGACGATGCCAACGTGGTCACGTCAAGCTTCCTGCTTGGCGGTGCGCGGCAGTTGTCGGGGTTCAGAGAAGACGCGATTTCCGGGCAGAACGTCAGCCTGATGCGCGCGGTGTACTACCGCCGGCTGACGCCGCGCTCGTATCTGCCACTGGACTTCCCGCTGTATGCCGGCGCCTCGCTGGAGCGTGGACGGGCGTGGAACAACGACAATGAGTTCGACAGCGGCTATATCAACGCGGCCAGCGTGTTCATCGGTTTTGACACGCCGCTGGGGCCGTTGAATTTCAGTTATGGGTTGAATGATGCGAATGAGCAGGCGGTTTATCTGAACCTTGGGCAGACCTTCTGATCAGGTCGCCTGACAATCCGCCTTCGCGAGCAGGCTCGCTCCCACAGGGGAACGCATTCCAATGCAGGAGTGAGCCTGCTCGCGAAGGCGGTATCAGCTCAACCGCAAATCGGATCGGAGGCTTCAGCGAATTCCCGCCAGCAACGTCCGCGCCGTTTGCTTCAAAGGTTCATCGCCCTCTTTGAGCAATTCATTGAGCAACGCAATCGCACTGTCGATGTCACCGTCATCAATGCACGTCTGCGCCTGTTCGAGTTTGCCGGAGTTGGCGTCGTGTACCAGTTCCGGCTCCTGCAAATCCAAAGGTTGCAACGCCAGTGACGGCTCGGCATCAGCAAACTCATTGAGAAAATCTTCATCCAGCGGCCCGGCTTCCGATTCAGGGATCCACTCGAGTTCGGCCTCTTCGCTGGGCTCGGGCAATTCAAAGTCCTGAGGCAGAACCTGCAGACCGGAGCCGAGCGCCGAGGTGTCTGCCGCAGGTTCAGCGGTGGCCGGGCGACTGTCTTCCAGATCCCAACTGGAATCCATCGACAGCTCGCCCAGATTCAGTTCGAAATCATCTTCAGGCGCCGGTTGGGCAGCGGCAATCGGGGCCGCTGCAACAATCGGCGGTACCACGGCCAACGGTGCTGCACCCACCAGTTTCGGGTGCCGCGCGCGAACATCCTGCAACGTCCGGGCATCCACACCCAGCTCATGCAAATGACTTTCCTGTTGTTCATACGCGGCGCTGTCACCCTGACGTCCCAGCACTTCTAGCAACTGCAAACCGATATCAGTGCGCGCAGGCTCCTTGTGCAAGGCGTCGCGCAACAGCCCGGCGGCTTCGCCCAATCGGCCATAAGCCAGATAGATCCCCACCGCCTCCAGCACATCACCAGCGGCGGGTTCTTCGCGGTGTTGGTCTGATGTGTGAATTCTGACCGACTCGGTGTTCTCGGCCTCCGCCGCCTCCGGCTCATTGCCTTGCGGCAACAGTGGCAGCGGCTCGGCAACCTGCCGCTGTTGTTGCCGTCGACGGTGCACAAACAACCCGGCCAATGCGCCCAGCAACAGCAACAGGCCGCCGAGCAATGACCAGTTCAAACTGTCATCGCTGGATTCGACCGGTGCAACGACTGGCGCAGGAGCAGGTGCCGGGGTCACCACAGTCGGGGGCGGCGATTTCTGCAACTCGACCAGACGTGTTTGCAAGTCACTGATCTGCTTCTTGCCGTCGGCAATCTGCACATCCTGTGTCTGCAGTTTTGCGTTCAATTCGTCGACGGTCTTCTGCAGTTGCTGATTCAGCAACACATTGGCGGCCAACTGCTCGGCCAGTGCATCGCTGGCAGGCGGGGGTGCTGGCACGGTATCGCGCTTGGCTTGAGGTGCCTGTGGCGCTGCCACGACAGGCTCGACAGTGGGAAACGCGGAGGATTGCGCACGTGGATCCGGCTCATCGGTGGCCGGCACGATACCCGGCGAACCCGGTGGATCAATCAACACGGTGTACTCACGCAGCAACCGGCCGTTGGGTTGATCGAGCTGCACGAGGAAATTCAGAAAGGGTTCGTTGACCGGTTTGCTGGACGTCACCCGGATCATCTGGCGATTGCCATGCAGGATCGGGATGAACTTGAGGTCGTTGAGGAAGAACACCCGCTCGACCCCTGCCTCGGCGAATTCATCCGCCGTGGCCAGGCGCGCGGCCAAATCGTTTTGCGTCAGCCCGCCGACATCGACCAAGGCAATGTCGGCCTTGAGCGGCTGATTGAGGCCTGAATGGACGGTGATATCACCCAGCCCCAAGGCCATCGACCAGGCCGAATAACTCAATACACCAGCGACCAGCAGCCATTTGGCGCCGCCGCGCAGTACCACGTGCCGACTTGCGAGCATGAGCATCCCTTAAATAAGCAAAACCGACTTCTATGCGTTCGTACATCCGGTACGAACACGATATTGCCCAGTAGTTCTTATAGTCGGCGCAGCGCGATCTCTCAAAGATACGGCACGTGGATGTGCCTCAAGATTTTTCCAGGTTGGCCAGAATGTGCCCGTGAACCCGCATGCACACCTTCAAATCCGCCTCGTCGACGCCTTCGAACAACTCATGACGCAACTGTGTGGCAATGGTTTCGATTTGCTCGATCAGCGGCAGGGCCGGTGCGCAGAGGACGATTTTTTTCGCCCGGCGGTCTTCCATTACAGACTGGCGTTGCACCAGGCCCTGGCTTTCCAGACTATCGAGCAAGCGCGCGAGGGTCGGCCCTTCGACGCCGACACTCTGCGCCAGCTCCCGCTGGGTCGGTGCTTCTTCAAAACGCGCCAGATGCAGCAGCACCAGCCAGCGCGCCTGGGACAACCCCAGCCCGGCGAGGCGTCGATCCAGTTCGGCACGCCAGCCACGGGACATCTGGGCCAGTTGCATGCCAAAGCGGTGTTGATCGGTTAACGGCATAAAACACTCACGGTTAGACTGAAAATAAAGAATTTCTAATTATTAGCCAGCTAAGCATGAGCTGCAGTTATAGGCAAGTGGCGGTCTGTACTGAATCGTTACATCTTGAAGCCCCTCACCCTAACCTCCCGAAACGTCGGACCGCCCGTAGGGAGAGGGGACTGAATGGGGATGCTTTAGATATTCAGCGACTTGGGACTGCTTTGCTGAATCCAGAATGGGACAGCCCTCACCCTAGCCCTCTCCCAGAGGGAGAGGGGACTGAATGGGGGATGCTTTAGATATTCAGCGACTTGGGAGTGCTTTGCTGAATCCAGAATTGGCAGGCCCTCACCCTCTCCCAGAGGGAGAGGGGACTGAATGGGGGATGCTCGGAATATTCAGCGACTTGAACGTGCTTTGGTGAGTCCATAATCGACTCGATTTTTCAGGTCGATGTTTAACGCAAGACGCCTCGGTCGGCCCCCTCTCCCTCTGGGAGAGGGCTGGGGTGAGGGTGCTCAGGCGAATTACATTTCGAATTCCGATTGCAGCGCAGCCCGCACGCAATACAGCACGCCTTCCGGCACACGCCCGGCAAACAGCTCGGCCACCTCGGCGACCGACGGCAGTTCGCCTTCACCATCAAGGAACGCGTCCTGCACTTCGCCCATCAATTCTTCAGGCAAATCCAGCGCCTGTTCCAGCGACAACTGCTGCTTGCCGATCGCCTCGGCGAGCATGGTGTAGACGTTCTTCTCCGAGCACTGCAACTGACCGGCGATTTGCATCGGGGTCATGCCGGCGCGTGCCAGGGTGATCAGTTCGTGGCGCACGTCGGCCACCGCTTTCGGCGCCTCGACCTCGCCGCCGAGCACTTCGAGGAAGGCATCGCCATAGCGTTCCAGCTTGCGCGCGCCGACCCCGCTGACCCGGGCCATTTCCGCCAGCGAAGTCGGTTGGCTGCGGAGCATTTCCAGCAACGTCGAATCGGGGAAAATGACGTACGGTGGCACGCCATGTTCTTCGGCCAGTTTGCGCCGCAGCGCACGCAGGGCTTCCCACTGTTCGCGCTCTTCGCCGCGCACCAGTTGGCTGGCCGGGCTCTTGCTGGCGGTTTTGGCGGTGACCTGCGGCTTGAGATCGCGGCGCAACTCCAGCGTGACTTCACCCTTGAGCAATGGCCGGCAACTGTCATTCAGACGCAGACCGCCATAACCTTCGTGATCGACGTCTGCCAGACCGCGCGCGACCAATTGACGGAACAGCGAGCGCCACTCGCTCTCGCTCAGTGCCTTGCCGACGCCGTACACCGACAGATGCTGATGGCCAAAACTGCGGACTTTTTCGTTGTCCTTGCCCAGCAGCACGTCGACCAGATGACCGACGCCATAACGCTGGCCGGTGCGGAAAATCGCCGACAATGCCTGACGTGCGGGCTCGGTGGCATCCCAGGTCTGCACGCCATCGACGCAGTTGTCGCAATGCCCGCAAGGCTCGGGCATGTCTTCATCAAAGTACGCCAGCAGGGTCTGGCGACGGCAGCGGGTTTCTTCACACAGCGACAGCATCGCGTCGAGCTTGTGTTGCTCGAGACGCTTGTGCCGCTCGTCGCCTTCGGAGTTTTGCAGCATCTGCTTGAGCATCACCACGTCTTGCAGACCGTAGGCCATCCAAGCATCCGCCGGCAGGCCGTCACGGCCGCCGCGACCGGTTTCCTGGTAATACGCTTCAAGGGATTTCGGCAGATCGAGGTGCGCGACAAAACGTACGTTGGGCTTGTCGATGCCCATGCCGAACGCCACGGTGGCAACCATGATCAGGCCTTCCTCATTGAGGAAGCGCTTCTGGTTGAAGGCACGTAGCTCATTGGGCAATCCGGCGTGATACGGCAGCGCCGGGAAGCCCTGCTCGCTCAGGAACGCCGCGACTTCCTCGACTTTCTTGCGCGACAGGCAATAGACGATGCCGGCATCGCTGCGCCGCTCGGCGAGGAACGCCAGCAACTGCTTGCGCGGCTGCTCTTTGGGGACGATGCGGTAAAAAATGTTCGGGCGGTCGAAGCTCGACAGGAAGCGCTCGGCATTTTGCAGGTGCAGGCGGGTGACGATTTCTTCGCGGGTACGCTTGTCGGCAGTGGCCGTCAGGGCGATGCGCGGTACGTCAGGGAACATCTCGGCCAATTGGCCCAGTTGCAGGTATTCCGGACGGAAGTCGTGGCCCCACTGCGACACGCAGTGCGCTTCATCGATGGCGAACAACGCGATGTTCAGGCCTTGCAGGAACGACAGCATGCGCGGTTGCACCAGACGCTCGGGCGCCAGATACAACATCTTCACTTCACCGCGCTTGATCCGCGCCGCGAGATCACGCTGCTGCTCGGCGCTCAAGGTGGAATTCAGCGCGGCGGCGGCCACGCCCAGCTCTTCGAGGGTGGCAACCTGATCGTCCATCAGTGCGATCAGCGGCGATACCACCACCGCCAGGCCCTCGCGCAGCAGCGCCGGCACCTGGAAGCACAGCGACTTGCCGCCACCGGTAGGCATCAGTACCAGCGCATCACCGCCACTGGCCACGCGCTCAATGATTGCACCCTGACGGCCACGGAAACTGTCGTAGCCGAAGATGTCCTTGAGGACGCGCTGAGCCTGTTCGAGCATAAAAACTCCAAAAATCTACCGATACATCCCTGCTCAGGCTGGTTCAGAACAGCCACGGCTGCTTAAACAAAACGTAAGAGCGCATTGCATGACAGCCGCAATGCGGGCAGGGATCGCAAAACGCGGCAGTATACCCGAGCCCTTCCCTGCACAGGGCGACACCCGTCGATACAATCGCTGATACCTGTGTAGGAGCTGCCGAAGGCTGCGATCTTTTGATCTTGTCTTTATTAAAAGCAAATCAAAAGATCGCAGCCTTCGGCAGCTCCTACAGGGTGTATGCAGGGTATGGCAGGTCAAATCTGCCATGCGGCTGGCTTGAGCGCGCAAGAAAGCCTAGAATTCCCGCATTGTTTATTCCCCAAGGTAGCCCCGTAATGTCCTTCGCTGAGCAACTGACCCGCCTGCAAGTTTTCCTCGACGCCGACGAGCTGCACGACGAGGCGCTGGATTACGTGGCCGCTCACGGCTACCTGACCGCGCTGTCGATCTGCGCTGAAGACGTACCGGAGCGTGAGTGGATCGACGCCCTGTTCGCCGAAGAGCCGCATTACAGCAGCGACGCCCAGCGCGAAGAGATCGAAGCCACCCTGATCGGCCTCAAGGCACACATCGCCCGTCAACTGGCTTCGGATGAAGAATTCGAACTGCCATGCGAACTGGATCTGGGCGACGAGCCGGACGATTCCGAACTGCGCGGCTGGTGCATCGGCTTCATGGAAGGCGTGTTCCTGCGTGAAGCGGCCTGGTTCGAAACCGCCGAAGAAGAAGTCAGCGAAATGCTCTTGCCGATCATGGTCGGTTCGGGCCTGTTCGACGAACAGCCAGAATTCGAAGACATCGCCAAAGACGCCAACCTGATGGACGACATGATCGTACAGATCCCGGAAGCCCTGACCGCGCTGTACCTGCTGTGCCAGGCGCCCGACGAAAAACCGGCGATCCTCAAGCCACGTCACCACTAAGATCCGGCCTATGGACAACCCCATAGGCAACCGCCCCCTGATGTTGCGCTACATCCTGCTGGCCATCGGCTGGCTCAGCGTGGCATTGGGGGTGATCGGGATTTTCCTGCCCGTCCTGCCCACCACCCCTTTCCTTCTGCTCGCCGCGGCCTGTTTCGCGCGCAGCTCTCCGCGCTTCTATCAATGGCTGGTCGAGCATCCACGGCTCGGGCCATGGATCCGCGATTACCTCGATGGCAACGGCATTCCGCTCAAGGGCAAGGTCTACGCGATCGGGCTGATGTGGGCGAGCATTCTGTTCTCGTGTTACCTGGTGCCATTGCCGTGGGCGCGGGGGTTCATGTTGACCAGTGCGGTGTTGGTGACGGTTTATATTTTGCGGCAGAAGACTTTGCGCAAACCTTGAGCCATACCGTTACTACCGTTGGTCTAAAACGTTAAAACACCTGTCAGATCTGACAGGTGCGCTTTTCCCGGTTTTATCCCCTAATCACTCCATCCCCCCCACCCTAGGCAGGAGTGCCCGTCATGCTCGTCCAACCGCGCAAAGAAATCTCGGTCCTGTCCTTGCTCGATCCGGAAATCCCCGGTGGCCGAGATCTCAAGAACGGCACGTGGGGCGTCAACCTCGCCGCTGCACGACTTACCTACCCCGACAAGGGGCTGAAGATCCAGATTCCCGCCTGGAACAACATGATCAAGACCGATAACTGCAAGGTGTACCTGGGCACCACCATGGTCGCGCAAAAGACCATCACCGAAGACATCGAGGTGAACAAGCACGTCACTTTGTTCATCGAGTCGTCGCGCTTGCCCAGCGGCAACTGGGAGCTGTCCTATCAAATCACACGCTTCGGGCAGAAGCCCGAGCCAGGACCGACGATCAAGTTCGTCGTCAAACTCGAACTACCCGGTGGTCAGGATCTTAATCCCGACTACGGCCACTCCGAACTGACCATGGCCTTCGATCCGCCGGATGTGGTGCGCGACGGTGTCGAC
>NZ_FYEA01000025.1 GCF_900187605.1 Pseudomonas sp. Irchel 3H7 | reverse complement strand
CTTGATCATCTTCACGACTTGCAGCTTGAAGCTGTCGTCGAATGCCCTGCGTTTTTTAGTCATGAATAACTCCTCGATAGATGTATTTTCCACCTATCGGGGTGTCCGGGGAAATTAGACCACTGCACTCCCGCATCAACAACCCAAACCGCAAATCCACCGCCTCCGGAATCGGCACAAAAACCGTGTGCCCATCCCCCGGCGCCACCTCGATCGCCTCACCCTTAACACTCTGCAACTCACGCAGATCAAAATGAAAATTGCCCGTGGGCGTCATCAATTCCAGATGATCACCAAGACCAAAACGGTTCTTCACCTTGACCTCGGCCAGCCCCTCACGCCGCTCCCCTGTCAGCTCACCCACAAACTGCTGACGCTCCGATACCGAGCTGCCATTTTGATAATTCTGGTACTCGTCATGCACATGCCGACGCAGAAAACCCTCGGTGTAGCCACGCTGCGCCAGCGACTCCAAGTCCGTCATCAGGCTGCGATCAAACTCACGCCCGGCCACCGCATCATCAATCGCCCGGCGATACACCTGCGTGGTGCGCGCGCAATAG
The DNA here is from genome assembly GCF_900187605.1 of Pseudomonas sp. Irchel 3H7. GTDB lineage: Bacteria > Pseudomonadota > Gammaproteobacteria > Pseudomonadales > Pseudomonadaceae > Aquipseudomonas. The sequence continues at coordinate 34,685 of NZ_FYEA01000025.1, read as the reverse complement.
AAGTGCGATTTGGTCCGGCCTTCAATCTTCAAAGAATGCACGCCCATGCGCGTCAGGCGCTCGACGTGCTGCACCGCGCGCAGGTCCTTGGCGTTCATGATGTAGGTGCCGTGCTCGTCTTCGAATGCCGGCATCAATTCATCGGGGCGGTTGGCTTCCTGTAGCAGGAACACCTGATCGGTAGGAGCGCCGAGGCCCAGGGTCGGCTCGGGCTGGAAGGTCTGGACGATGTCGCCGAGTTGATTTTCCGTGGCCGCTTGCGCCGAGTATTTCCAGCGACAGGCGTTGGTGCAGGTGCCCTGATTGGCATCGCGTTTGTTCAGGTAACCCGACAGCAGGCAGCGCCCGGAGTAAGCCATGCACAATGCGCCATGAACGAACACTTCCAGTTCCATGCCCGGCACTTGTTCGCGAATTTCGCCGATTTCTTCCAGCGACAATTCCCGCGACAGGATGATCCGGCTCAAACCCTGTTGTTGCCAAAACTCGACGCTCGCCCAGTTCACCGTATTGGCCTGCACCGACAGGTGGATCGGCATCTGCGGGAAATGCCGGCGCACCAGCATGATCAGGCCCGGGTCAGACATGATCAGCGCATCCGGCGCCATCTCGATCACCGGCGCCAGATCCTTGAGGAAGGTCTTCAACTTGGCGTTGTGCGGCGCGATGTTGACGACGACATAGAAGCGCTTGCCCTGTGCCTGGGCTTCGCGAATGCCCAGTGCCAGATTGGCGTGATCGAATTCATTGTTGCGCACCCGCAGGCTGTATCGCGGTTGGCCGGCGTAGACCGCATCGGCACCATAGGCGAAGGCGTAGCGCATGTTTTTCAGGGTGCCGGCGGGGGCGAGCAGTTCGGGGGTGGCGAGGGTCGGCGTCATGGCGGTGTCGGTCGTAAAAGCGCGGCAGGGTAGAACGGGTACCAATGGCGAGCATTGATCTGGATCTAGGTTTTGGCAGTTTCTGTTTGTGCAGAAACAGCACAAATCATGTGCCGGTTTCACTGTGTTCGACGGTCTGGCAGCTGCTTAAGCTTTGTTCATCACTTAACTGAACAGAGGCACTCGCCATGCAACGTTTTACCCGTCGTTTCCTCAGCGCCTGTGCATTTTCCGGTGTGTTGGCCAGCACCGGTGCACTGGCAGACAACCATCCGACCATTCGCGCAATGTCCGGGGCCACACCGGTCAGCCAGTTACCGGCCGGCAAGTCCGCCTTGTTGGTGATCGATTTTCAAAACGAATACTTCACCGGCAGGATGCCGATTCCGGACGGTGTCGCTGCGCTGGCGAAAACCCGTGAGTTGATCACGTTTGCCGACAGCCACAAGATCCCCGTGTACCACGTTCAACATATCGCCCCGGCAGGCTCGGCGGTGTTTGCCATCGATGGCGAAACCGTGAAATTTCACCCGGACATGCAGCCACGCGCGAAGGATGCGGTGCTGCAAAAGACCACGGTCAGCGTGTTCGGCAGCACCGATCTGAACGAACGGCTGAAGCAATCCGGCATCAACACGGTCATCGTCGCGGGCCTGATGACCCACGCTTGCGTCGCCGGTGCCGCGCGGGACGCGGCGCCACTCGGTTACAGCGTGATCGTCGCCTCCGACGCCTCGGCGACCCGTGCGATCACCCGCGTCAATGGCACATCCATCGACAAGGATGCCTTGCACAAAGCCGCACTGGCGGAAGTCGAGGACACCTTCGGCGATGTGCTGAGCACGGCTGAAATCGTCAAGTTGCCGGTTCGTTAATCGGCTTGCGCTGATCCGCAACTATGCTCCATGAATAAAGATGGCACTCGTGCAGGCCCCGGTTGACTAAGCATCGGGGCGTGCATGACGCCTGACTGACATGGATCGGACATGAACGAAAAAAGCCTTCAATTCAAATCGCTCACCGTGCTGCTGTTGCTGGTCACGGTGGCGTTTATCTGGATCCTCCTGCCGTTCTACGGCGCGGTGTTCTGGGCGGTGATTCTCGGCATTGTGTTTGCGCCGATGCAGCGCCGGCTGCAGGCGAAATTCGGCTGGCAGCGCAACCTGACGTCCCTGTGTACCTTGGCGGTCTGCCTGGTGATCGCGATTCTTCCGGTGATCATCCTCAGTGTGCTGCTGGTGCAGGAAGGCGCAGCGGTCTACAAGAGCATCGAAAGCGGCGAGCTGGACATCGCCGCGTATCTGGCGCAATTCAAGCACAGTCTGCCGCCGTACTTTCAGCACTTGCTCGACCGCTTCGGCATGGGCGAACTCAATGGCTTGCGTGAGAAAATCGTCAAATCGGCGATGCAGGGCAGCCAGGTCCTGGCCACTCAAGCGTTCAGTTTTGGCCAAGGTACGTTCGAGTTCGTGGTGAGTTTCTTCATCATGCTGTATCTGCTGTTTTTCTTTCTGCGTGACGGCGCCGAACTGGCGCGCAAGGTGCGCACTGCCGTGCCACTGGAGGAAGGCCACAAGCGGCGCTTGCAGTTGAAGTTCAACCGCGTGGTACGCGCGACGGTGAAGGGCAATCTCGTAGTCGCGGTGACTCAGGGCGCGCTGGGCGGAGCGATTTTCTGGTTTCTCGACATCCCCAGCGCCTTGCTGTGGGCGGTCTTGATGGGGTTTTTGTCGTTGCTGCCAGCAGTGGGCGCGGGGATTGTCTGGGCGCCGGTCGCGGTGTATTTCCTGCTCAGCGGGATGATCTGGCAGGGCGTGGTGCTGGGCTTGTTTGGGGTGTTTGTGATCGGGTTGGTGGACAACGTGATGCGACCGATTCTGGTGGGCAAGGACACCAAAATGCCCGATTACATGATTCTGATCTCGACTCTGGGTGGCCTTGCGGTATTCGGCCTGAATGGTTTTGTGATCGGCCCGCTGATCGCGGCGTTGTTCATGTCGAGCTGGGCGCTGTTCGCCGAAACCAAGCCTAAGGTGCAACTGCCTTAAGCGTGAAACGGCTCGCTGACGATCTTCTGCGACAGTGCCTGCGCAGCGGGCAGCGAAGTGAGCGGGCCGCTGATCGCTTCACCGTCGCGCATCAGATACCAGCAAGCAAGCAGGCCCGAGGCTCTGAGCGAGGCGGGAACGGCGCTGCCGATAACGGACATGATTTGAACCTGAGCCATGACGGGTACCTCCATCTATCAATGGAGCTACCTTAATGAGTCGTCGCTTCTACGGACAATCAACGCTTTCGATAGTGGTCATTGATGCCGTTGAGGGCTGGCTCAGTCGACCACTTGATCGAGCATGTGCATGACTTCGCGTTCGTTGAGCAAACCTTTGTGCACGAGGTTTTCCGCCAGCAGCGAAAGGAACTTGGCGCAGCGATGGCCTTCCAGGTGCTTGAGTTCGGTCAGCGCGCTGTACACCTTGCTTGAGGTGCACAGGCCGACGATGCGGTGCGGGTTTTGTGTTGGCATACAGTCGTCCTTGTTGTTATCAACTTGTTGTTTACGGACGGATTCAGATTGCGGTTCCGTCATGACAAACGAGTGACCGTTCTGCGTAAATGTACATAACGGTCACTCAATCATGCCGACTTTAGCCGGTGAAACTGTCCTCACAGCGACCTTGGCGAGATTTTTTCAGACGCTGGCCGACCAACGGTCATAAAAAAGCCCCGCTATAAAAGCAGGGCTCAGTGTTGCGATTACCAGCGTGGGCCACCGTAGTAGCCATGTGGCCGGCCGTAATAACCGCGAGGCGGGCCGTAGTAGACGGGGGCCTGTTGGATGTACACCGGTTGTTGCACATACACCGGTGCCGGCTGGTAGTAGACCGGTGGTGGCGGCTGCTGCACGTAGACCGGTTGTGGCTGAACATAAACCGGCTGTTGTTGCACGTATACCGGCCGATCCTGGTTGATCAGTGCCGAGCCGATGATGGCCGAGCCGACGATCGCGCCAAACACCGCAGGGCCTTGCCAGCCGTGGCCACCACCGGCTTCTGCCTGACCTGTGACAGCGAGTGCGCCAATCAGCAAGGCCAGAATGGGGAGTTTACGAATCATGATAAGTCCTCGGTTCTTCGACCCGGCGGCAGGGCCTGCACCAGGCCCACAGTTGTCGCGGGGATACTTCTAAGACAGCGAAATTCTGAAAATCAGCACAGCCGCTGGGTAAATTTTGTGTAAGGTCTGTACCGGCTTCTTTACCGGGCCGTGCGAGGGGCACAGAACCCGTTTAAAACAGGCCTCAATGATCGTTCAGAAGCCGATGGACTGGCTAATCCCGTTTATCCGAAAGTGCGTTTGAAGGAGAAGTTTCATGCAGATGAACCCGAACAAAGACACCCAGCTGTGCATGTCCCTGTCAGGGCGCCCGGGGAATTTCGGTCTGCGTTTTCATAACCATTTGTATGAGCAGTTGGGCCTGAATTTCTATTACAAGGCGTTCAGCAGCCAGGATTTGACGGGTGCCGTGGGCGGCATTCGCGCTTTGGGCATTCGCGGTTGCGGCGTGTCGATGCCGTTCAAGGAAGCGTGCATTGCGCTGGTCGATGAGTTGGATGCGTCGGCGGCAGCGATCCAGTCGATCAACACCATCGTCAATACCGACGGCCATCTGAAGGCTTACAACACCGATTACATTGCTGTCGCGCAGTTGCTGGAAACCCACGCGGTGCCCAAGGATTCGACCTTCGCCCTGCGTGGCAGCGGCGGCATGGCCAAAGCGGTGGCCAGCGCCTTGCGAGATGGCGGTTATAAAAACGGTTTGATCGTCGCCCGCAACGAGCGCGCCGGGCGTGCCTTGGCGGATTCGCTGGGTTATCGCTGGCAGGCGGAACTGGGCGAGGAGCGTCCGCAGATGCTGATCAATGTGACGCCGGTGGGCATGGATGGCGGGCCGGAGGCGGGGCAACTGGCGTTTGAGCCTGAGGCGATCAAGGCTGCGGATACGGTGTTTGATGTGGTGGCGATTCCGTCGGAGACACCGTTGATCGTGCGCGCTCGATCCGATGGCAAAAAGGTAATTACCGGGCTTGAGGTGATTGCGATTCAAGCGCTGGAGCAGTTTGTGCTGTACACCGGCGTGCGCCCGACTGAAGAGCAATTTGCGGCGGCCGTGGCGTTTGCCCGGAGCTGATTCTCATAATTATGCAGTGAGTTAACTGGCCTCATCGCTGGCAAGCCAGCTCCCACAAGGTATGGGAGCTGCTCACAGATTTGTGTTCCAACCCGAAACCTGTGAGAGCTGGCTTGCCAGCGATGAATTCACCTCGGTTTATCCTGCTGCCTATACTGCCTCCCCAGCAAGCCCAGACTTGCCCACCACAAAAACCGTGACCGAGGCTCCCATGCATCCGCCCATCCTCAACCTGCATCAGGTCGAACTCGAACCCCTGCCCGAAGCCCTGGCCCCGGAAGGCGAAACCGCCGGGCGCTATCAGCAGCGCATGGCGCGGATTGGCCAGCAACTGGGTTCGCAGAAACTCGGTTATCGCCTGTACGCCTTGCCTCCGGGCATGCGCGGCAGTCCGTTTCACAGTCATCGGGTCAACGAAGAGATGTTCTACGTGGTGGCCGGGGAGGGCGAGGTGCGTCTTGGTACGGAGCGTTTTCCGATCCGCGAAGGCGATGTGATCGCTTGCCCGCCGGGCGGCCCGGAGAAGGCGCATCAGATCATCAATACCAGTCAGGCCGAACTGCGTTATCTGGCGGTGAGTACCCAGCAACAGCCGGAAATCTGCGAGTACCCGGATTCGAACAAGTATGCGGTGATGGATAACTTCAACGTCGATGCCGAGGGCAATGCCTCAGGTTTTGTGGCTGTGGCACGGCAGGCGGACGGTGTGGATTACTGGGATGGCGAGTAATGCGCAGATCCCTGTAGGAGTGAGCCTGCTCGCGATAGCGGTGTGTCATTAACGGTAATTTGACTGACACACCGCTATCGCGGGCAGGCTCACTCCTACATTGGTTTTGTTTGGCTATTCGAGGCGGGCCAGACGCTCTTCCAGCGCGGCAATCCGCGCTTCCAGCTCTTCAATACGCTCAACCGAAACGCCACTGCTGGTACCGCGATCCGACGGGTTCTGCCGTGCCGCCATGATCGCCTCGCTATCCGCCGGATCACCCAGAGCATGGGTGTAGCGATCTTCGCGCTGCCCGGCCTGACGTGGAATCAGTACCGCCAGCCCCCGCGCAATCAAACGCTCAAGTTGATGCACCACCTGCTCGGTGTCTTCAAATTCATGCATGCGCCCACTGCGGGTCAGCAGTTCATTGACGGTTTGCGGGCCGCGCAGAAACATCAAACCGCTCAGAATCACTTGCGCCGGCACCAGTTCCAGCGCCTTGTCGACCTTGTGCTCCCAGCGGTCGGCACGACTGCCCATTACCAGTTTGGCGAAACCACGACCTTCCAGTGCGCGCAGGCTCTGGCCGACCTGGCCCGGAGTCAGGTTCATCACCGGTTCGCGGCTGGTTTTCTGATTACACGCCGTGACCAGTGCATTCAGGGTCAGCGGATAGGTTTCCGGACTGGTGGCTTGTTTCTCGATCAACGAGCCGAGGATGCGAATCTCCGTGGCATTGAGCCGTGGCTCGTCGAAGGTGGATTCTGGTTCTGTGGTCATCGCGCGTTCCCTCTGCAGTCGAAGGCGCCTAGCCTAATCCTTGCCAAACAAAAGGCAAGCCGTGTGGTCATCAAGCATGGCTATAATCGCCTCCTTGTTCCACCCAGCCACCACACGAGACTGCCATGACCATTTCCCTGTACGCCGCATCTGTCCCGGTTTTTCAACAAATGCTCAACGCTTTGAGCGATGTGCTGAAAAAGGCTGAAGCCCACGCCACCGAGAAAAACATCGACCCGAACGCGTTCCTGCAGGCCCGTCTGTTCCCGGACATGTTCCCGTTGACCCGCCAGGTACAGATCGCCGTGGACTTCGCCAAAGGCGTTTCCTCGCGTCTGGCTGAAGTTGAAGTGCCGAAGTACGACGATACCGAAACCACCTTCGCCGAGCTGCAAGCTCTGATTGCCAAGGTGCTGGCCTACATCGGCGAGATCAAGCCAGAGCAGATTGATGGCAAGGAAGGCATTGAAATCGTCACCCGTCCGGGCACGCCGAAAGAAAAGCGCTTCAGCGGTCAGGCTTATCTGCTGACTTACGGTCTGCCGCAATTCTTCTTCCACGTCACCACCACTTATGCGCTGCTGCGTCATAACGGCGTTGAAGTGGGCAAGCGTGATTACATGGGCGCGTTCTAAAAAGTCAAAAGCCCCTCATCGGAACGCCGCCCGCCTAGCCCTCTCCCAGAGGGAGAGGGGACTGACGGTGTTGTTTGTTCGAGTTACACCGACCTGAACTATCAAGTCGAACTCAAGTCTTGAACAGCATACAAATCAGCTCCCTTTCCCCCTCGCCCCCCTTGGGGGGAGAGGGTTGGGGTGAGGGGGAAAAGATCTCAGCCACAAAAAAGCCCGCCAAGGTTCACACCATGGCGGGCTTTTCATTACAGCGAATATCAAGCCGTACGTTGGGCTTTCGCTTCTTCACCCAGGCACGCCGCTGCGGTAAACAGCACGTCAGTCGACGAGTTCAGCGCCGTCTCCGCCGAGTCCTGCAACACGCCAATAATGAAACCGACCGCCACCACCTGCATGGCAATCTCACTCGGAATGCCAAACAGGCTGCACGCCAACGGAATCAACAGCAACGAACCACCCGCCACACCCGACGCGCCACACGCGCAAATCGCGGCGACAACGCTGAGCAGAATCGCCGTCGGAATGTCCACGGCAATACCCAATGTGTGCACGGCCGCCAGCGTCAACACGGTAATGGTAATCGCCGCACCGGCCATATTGATGGTCGCGCCCAGCGGGATAGACACCGAATAGGTGTCTTCATGCAGGCCCAGACGCTTGCTCAATTCCAGATTGACCGGAATATTGGCCGCCGAGCTGCGGGTGAAAAATGCAGTGATACCGCTCTCACGCAGGCACTTGAGGGTCAGCGGATACGGGTTGCGACGCAGTTTCCAGAACACGATCAGCGGGTTCATCACCAGCGCGACGAACAGCATGCAGCCGAGCAGCACGGCCAGCAGGTGCGCGTAACCGATCAGCGCGCCGAAGCCGGACGTAGCCAGCGTCGAAGCCACCAGACCGAAAATGCCCAGCGGCGCGAAGCGAATCACCACTCGCACGATCAAGGTCACGCCGTTGGACAGATCACCCAGCACTTCGCGGGTGGTGTCGCCGGCATGGCGGATCGCGATGCCCATGCCGATCGCCCAGGCCAGAATGCCGATGAAGTTGGCGTTCATCAGCGCGCTGACCGGGTTGTCGACCACGCTCAACAGCAGGCTCTGCAGCACTTCGCCGATACCGCCCGGCGCCGTCACCGAAACGTTGTCGGTCGACAACACCAGGTGCGACGGGAACGCCATGCTCGCGACCACTGCCACAACTGCTGCCGCGAAGGTGCCCAGCAAATAGAGGAACAGGATCGGGCGGATATGGGTTTCCTGGCCGTGCTTGTGGTTGGCAATCGAGGCCATTACCAGCACGAACACCAGAATCGGTGCGACGGCTTTCAACGCCGATACGAATACTTTACCTATGAACGCCGTGCCTTTCGCCGCTTCCGGGGCGAACAGCGCCAGGGCGATACCGGCGATCAGGCCAATGAGGATCTGCGTGACCAAGCTGAGGTTCTTGAGGCGTTGCAATAGAGAAGGGGATGAAGCGGTCATAGCGGCATCTCTGATTTTTTATAGGGTGCAAGGTTGCGTAAAGCGATGGCAAAACAGGGGCAGACCACCGCCACGAACCGAAAGTGTTGACGCGACATCAACGCCAATAAGCCGGTCGTTGAACAGGCCGTACGTTTTTCAGGGCGCGGACTTTATCACAGCGTAGGCCTTATCCTTCAGGCATGTGACGATCTGCCACCGGATCAGGCAACAAAGTCGGCAGGTTTGTGCAAGTCAGCCCGGACACACTCTGTTAGGATTGCGCATCCTTATTTTCAAACTCTGCCAGCGGGCCTCCGGGTCAACGCTGGTGTCGTCGTTTTGCTGGAGTTGCGCATGCTGTTGCCCATTCTTCTGTTGTCCGCCGCCGGCTTCACGGTGCTGACCACGGAATTCGTCATCGTCGGCCTGTTGCCGGCGATTGCCCGAGACCTCGAAGTCACCATCCCGCAGGCCGGGTTGCTGGTGACTTTGTTCGCCTTCACGGTGGCGATGTTCGGGCCTTTCCTGACCGCGTATTTCGCCCGCTTCGAGCGGCGCAAGCTGTTTATCAGCATCCTGATCATGTTTGGTCTGGCCAATACCGTGGCGGCGCTGGCGCCGAATATCTGGGTGATGGCGATTGCCCGGTTGATCCCGGCGCTCGGTCTGCCGGTGTTCTGGGCCTTGGCCAGTGAGACTGCCGTGGACATCGTCGGTCCGGATTTCGCCGGTCGCGCGATTGCCAAGATCGGTTTTGGCATTGTCTGCGCCACGGTGTTCGGCATTCCAGTCGGCACGCTGATTTCCGATGCGTTCGGCTGGCGCAGTGCCTTTGGGATTTTGGCGGTGATAGCTTTTGCCAAAGCCTTGTTGCTGTTTGTTTATCTGCCGAAAACCAGTCTGCACCAGCACCAGGTCAGCTTCCGCTCGCAATTCAAAATCCTGCGCAGTCCGCTGATGATCGGCCATATCCTGCTGTCGATTCTGGTGTTCAGCGGCATGTTTACCGCTTACACGTATCTGGCCGACATTCTTGAGCGCCTCGCCGGGTTCAACGGCACTGTCGTCGGTTGGTGCCTGATGGCCTTCGGTGCGGTCGGGTTGATCGGTAACTCGCTGGGCGGTCGTGCGGTCGATAAGCATCCGCTGGGGGCGTCGGTGTTGTTCTGCGCGTTCATGATTGCCGGCATGGTCTCGCTGGTGCCGAACATTCATTCGCCGCTGGGCTTGGCGGTGGCGATGGGGATCTGGGGCGTAACCCAGGCTGCGTTGTTCCTGGTCAGCCACGTGCGCCTGATGAAAGCGGCGCCGGAAGCGCCGGCCTTTGCCGCCTCGTTGAACATCGCCGGGGCCAATCTGGGGATCGGCCTGGGCGCCATCGTCGGTGGTCGGGTCATCGACAGCGCGGGTCTGGGCTTCCTTGGCTTTGCCGCCGCCGGGTTCATTTTGCTGTCGGTGTTCCTCGCCATGGTGCTGATGACGCTCAAACCGCGCGAAATGTGCGCCGAGGCCTCATAACGCGGTAAACAGCTCGCGTCGGGCACCTTCGGTAATCGCAACGATGCCGGGGTGCTTGACCTTGCGTTCCACCGAAATGGCGTAGAACGACTCGGTCACCGCGTCAGTCTGGCCAATCAGCTCGACGCCATACTGGCGCTTCACCTCATCGGCAATCACGCTCGGGCCGATAAAAATCCCGCTGCCGGATTGGCCGAAGGCCTGCATCAAGGCACTGTCATCGAATTCGCCGACAATTTGCGGCTGGATCTGCTGCTCGGCAAACCAGCGCTGCAAGCGGCTGCGCACCACGGTTTCCGGCCCGGGAATCAACAGTGGTGCACCGTGCAGGCTGCGTGGGAAATCCTGGCCGTATTTGGCTGCCAGTTCCGGGGTGGCGAAAAAACTGATCCCGCACTCACCGAGCTTTTGGCTATAGCCCTTGATGTCGAGGTGCGAGGGCATCGGGCTGTCGGAAATCACCAGGTCCAGACGCTGGATGGCCAGATCGGCGAGCAAACGTTCGAGCTTGTCTTCGCGGCAGGTGATGCGCAGTGGTTCGTTCAGCTCCATGGTCGGTGCGATCAGGCGATAGACGATGGATTTCGGCACCACGTCAGCCACGCCGACGCGGAACAGGATCTGCTGTTCGTTGGGTTGTGCGCGCAGCATCAGTTCCAGCTCGCCACCCAGCTGAAACATTTGCTCGGCGTAGGGCAGGGCTTGGCGTCCGGCTTCGGTCAATTCGAGTTGCCGGCCGACCCGTCTGAATAACTCGATGCCATACGTCTGTTCGAGCAGTGAAATTTGCCCGCTGATGGTTTGTGGGGTCAGGTTCAGTTGCTCGCAGGCGCGCACGATGCTGCCGGTCTTGGCTACGACCCAGAAGTAATGCAGTTGTCGATAATTGAGCATGACGTTCTACAGTTCGTGAAAACCGAAGTATAGCCGCTAAAAATACGAATTTTCCTGAAGTGTTCATCTCCCTAGAATGCCCAGCCATCGACGGCTGGTCTGTGACCCTGTCTGTTCATTCGAAGGAAGCCTCATGAAATACACCATCCCAGCATTGATGTTTACGTCTTTACTGCTTCTGGCCGGTTGCGATCAGGCCGAGAAAAGCGCTCAGCAACTGATGGGCAAGGCTGCCGAAAGCGCCAAGCAAGCGATTGACGACACCCACAAAGCCGCCGAGCAAGCACTCAGCGATGCCACCGGCGGGCTGATCGAGAAGAAAGAAACACCGGAAAAAGATGCGGAAAAATCCGAATCTTCCTCCAAGACCATCTAATTCGTCTTACACAGAGTCAGGACTGACCCATGGAATATCTGTTACAGCTCGCCGCCAGCCCCACCGCCTGGGTTGCTTTGGCCACCTTGGTGGTGATGGAAATCGTGCTCGGCATCGATAACCTGATCTTTATCTCGATCCTGACCAACAAGCTGCCCAAGCAGTACCAGCAGAAAGCGCGCCGCATCGGTATCGGTATGGCGTTGATTCTGCGTCTGGCACTGTTGAGCACCATCGCCTTCATCGTGCAGCTGACTGCGCCGGTGATCGAGATTCTGGGCCAGGCGTTCTCCTGGAAGGACATGATCCTGATTGCCGGTGGTCTGTTCCTGGTCTGGAAGGCCACGACTGAAATCCATCACAGCATGGACCCGGCGCCGGAAGATCCGAAGTCGGCGACCTCGACGGTTACCCTGGGTTTTGCCGCCGCTATCGGTCAGATCCTGATGCTCGACATGGTGTTCTCGATCGACAGCATCATTACTGCGGTCGGCATGACCGAACACTTGCCGATCATGATCATCGCGGTGGTGGTGTCGGTACTGGTGATGCTGTTTGCTGCTGAGCCGCTGGCCAAGTTCATCAACGACAACCCGACGGTGGTGATGCTGGCTCTGGGCTTCCTGATCATGATCGGTATGACCTTGATCGCTGAAGGCTTCGGTGCCCACGTACCGAAAGGTTATGTGTATGCGGCGATGGCGTTCTCGGCAGCGATTGAAGTGCTGAACATGATGTCGCGTCGGGCGAGGCAGAAGAAACTGGCTGAGCAGGCGTAACTGCTGAAAGTACAAAAAACCGCCTGAACTCTTAGAGATCAGGCGGTTTTTTTTGATTCAAGATTTGCAGTGTGGAATAGATCCAGCCCCTCACCCCAGCCCTCTCCCAAGGGAGAGGGAGCCGATCTGCGTGGTTTTTAAACCTGAGTTCGGCTCGATATTTCACGTCGATGTATTTCTCAATAGCGACTCGATCAGTCCCCTCTCCCTCCGGGAGAGGGCTAGGGTGAGGGGCTTTTGCTTTTAAAGTTTGGCCTCAGTGCGCAGTTGCGTGACGCGGGCTGTGCTTCTCGGTTTTCTCAACCGCAGCAGGCTGAACCGGATGATGGTGGCGTCGCGAAATTCGCAACACGCCCCACAACATGGCGGCAGCCACGGCCAGCCAGCCGGCAATCAACATCACAATGGTCATGGTCAGGCTCATCAGTGCCTCCTCTTCGCCCTGCATCGGGCGCACGCTTTTTCAATTCGCTCTGTTTCAGTGACAGTCTAGACAATGGGGTGTTTCAGACTATTGACCAAAGGTCGATTGCGACCAATCAGTTTGCTCTATGCAATCGATGGGTCTGCCGCTTAAGGCTATACCGCAGCCTGGCGCGGCCCTATGATCGCAGGCGTTGCCGGAACACGATGACCGGCGTCTGAACAGAGAGTGATGATGGTGCAGGTATTTTCTCGAATTCGTGCGGCGCTGCTGGTGGCGGGTTGCGCGGCCGTGTTGGCCGGATGTGCAGGCAGTGTTGCGCCCGAGGTCAAGCGTCTGCCGGAGCGGGTCGAACTCAGCGGCACGTTCTATCGCGGTGAAGCCAATCAAAGCGGGCCGCAAGTGCTGGCTAGCCTGTTGTCGCAGCAGGGCATCGTGATTACCCCGGGGCTGCTCGAGAAACCATTGCACCTGCCGGGTGCCGAAGACCAATTGCAGCAGAATCTGCAAAACCTTGCCCGTGAGTACGGCATGGTGGTGTACCCGCTGGACAGCAAGCTGCCAGCGCTGTTGAAGCAAGTGGCAGCGGGTTATCCGGTGATGGTGCGTTTCAGCGAGGGTTCGGCATTCTGGACCGAACCGCGTTACGCGATCCTGTCCGGCTACGACCGCAATAAGCAGAAAGTGTTGCTGCGCGCCGGCATGAACCGTCGCGAGCTGATGAGTTTCAGTTCCTTTGAGTCGGCACTGGAAAAGTCCGGTGGCTGGGCCGTGCTGATTCAGAAACCGTCGCAGATCCCCGCAGCCGTCGACCGACAGCGCTGGCTCAAAGCGGCGGATGATCTGGCTCAGGCCGGTCAGGAAAACGAAGCGGCGCAGGCGCGCAAGGCGCTGGCAGCCCACTGAGTCTCCGTTCGTCATTTGCCGGGCACGACTGCGCCCGGCAAGCCTCCTACGAATAGAACCCGCTTTCCGCGGGTGAATCAGGAGGCGATATGACAGATTCCCAAGCACCGAAAGGCCCGCATTCGTCCGAGCATTCTTCGGGAGATGATCTGGGGTTTGATCCGGACTCGCCCGACCTCGATGATCCGCAAGTCGATCCTGTCGGCCCCGCCAAGGCGCCTCTCGACGTTGAGCCAGGCGAAGACCCCAGGAAACCAGCCAAACCCTACGATCCCCTGGCTGATCTGAAACCTTGATGCGAGGTGCGTATGAGTACTGATTCAAGCTTCGACGACCATAAACCCGACAGTGTGCCCACCACGCCAGAGCCGGAGATTGATCCGGTGCTGGACCCGGACAGCCCGCTGCGCGACCCGATGGCCCGGCCCAACGTGTTGACGCCGGAACCTGCGCGGGATCCGAGCGCGGGCGATGGCATCCCTGATGACGACCAGATGCCGTTGCCCAATGACTGATTCAACGGATAAAAAAAAGCCCCGAAGATTCGGGGCTTTTTCTTGCGTGGAGGATTACTTGGAGGCTTCAACCACGCCGCTCTGGCGCGACTTGAGGTTTTTCTCGGCCTTGTATTGCTGGGCCACGGCTGGGACGTTGGCGCTCCTGCCGGTTTCCACCCAGCTGCGGATGCGGCTGGCATCGGCAAAGTGGGTGTACTTGCCGAACGCGTCGAGAATCACCAAAGCGACCGGGCGATTGCCCATTTTCGTCACCAGCACCAGGCAATGCCCGGCGGGGTTGGTGAAGCCGGTTTTAGTGATCTTGATGTCCCAGTCGGCTTTATTGACCAAGTGATCGGTATTACGGAAACCCAGGGTGTAATTGGGTTTACGGAACGACACGGTTTTTTCCTTGGTGGTGGTCAGTTCGCTGAGGAGCGGATACTTATGCGCGGCCACCAGCAACTTACTCAGGTCGCGGGCGGTGGAAACGTTACGCTCCGACAGGCCTGTCGGTTCGACGAAATGCGTGCTGGTCATGCCCAGTGCCTTGGCTTTGGCGTTCATCGCCGCGATAAAGGCGGCGTAGCCTCCCGGGTAGTGGTGCGCGAGGCTGGCGGCCGCGCGGTTCTCCGAAGACATCAAGGCGATCAGCAGCATCTCGCGGCGCGGCAGTTCACTCTTGAGTTTGACTCGGGAAAACACACCGCGCATTTCCGGTGTGTTGCTGATATCGACATTGATCCATTCGTCCATGTTCTGCCGGGCTTCAACCACTACCAAACCGGTCATCAACTTACTGACGGAGGCAATCGGTACGATCACGTCAGGGTTGCTGGAGTAGATGACTTTGTTGGTCTGCATATCCATGAGCAGGGCGCTGCCGGAGGCGATCTTCAGGGTCGAAGCGTCACGGGGGGCAGCGGTGGTTTCCGCAGCGTTGATCGTTGGCGTGATGAATGCGCCTGTAAAAGCAAAAAACAGGCTCAGAATCGAAAGACGAATTTTCACGCGGGCGAACTCATAAAGGTTGGATATTCCGTTAGTTTGTAACGGGTTATTTCTTCAAAGCGTCGCATTCTAGGAGTATGGCTGAAGATCTGTCGATGGTTGTTTGAACGACCTGAAAAACTCGTGAAAAGGCCTGTAAAAAGAGGGGTTTCCGGCGAACGGTTACAGTTTTTTCTCAGGCATGAAAAAACCCGCACAAGGCGGGTTTTTCTTATTGCTGAAAGTACCACTCAGGCGTGCAGGGTTTCTGCCGCATAAAGGGTGTTTTCCAGCAGGCAGGCGCGGGTCATCGGACCGACGCCACCCGGCACCGGAGTGATCCAGCCAGCGCGGGGCAGGGCGGTTTCGTAGACTACGTCGCCGACCAGTTTGCCGTCGTCCTGACGGTTGATGCCGACGTCGATCACGATCGCGCCTTCCTTGATCCACTCGCCTTTGACCAGGCCCGGCTTGCCGGCGGCCACCACCACCAGATCAGCACGGCCAACGTGGCCGGCCAGATCCTTGGTGAAGCGGTGAGTCACGGTCACGGTGCAACCGGCCAGCAACAGTTCCATCGCCATCGGGCGCCCGACGATGTTGGAGGCGCCGACGACCACTGCGTCCATGCCATAAAGGTCAGCGCCAGTGCTTTCCAGCAGCGTCATGATGCCTTTAGGCGTGCATGGACGCAGCAGCGGAATGCGTTGGGCCAGACGACCGACGTTATAAGGATGGAAACCGTCGACGTCTTTGTCCGGGCGGATACGCTCCAGAAGTCTGGAGGCATCCAGGTGCTCGGGCAGCGGCAACTGAAGCAGGATGCCGTCGATTGCAGGGTCGTCGTTGAGGCGATCGATCAGATCGGTCAACGCGTCTTGCGTGGTGTCAGAGGGCAGGTCGTAGGCTTGAGAGAGGAAGCCAACCTCTTCACAGTCTTTACGCTTGTGCGAGACATAAACCTGAGAGGCAGGATCGCTGCCGACCAGGATCACCGCGAGGCCGGGAGTGCGCAGGCCTTGCTGGCGACGCTCGGCAACTCGTTGGGCGATCTGCTGGCGCAGGCTGGCGGCGATCGATTTGCCGTCGATTAGTTGTGCAGTCATTGCGCGTGATTAACCATCGAGAGGGGAAAAAATGAGAACGCATTCTCGCATGTCGAGCGGTGAGGGCAAAGGCGCTTGGTCAGCAAATTCCTCTAACTCCTTTAATTAAATGAATTTTTTTCAAAAAGGATTTGACGACCTTCGGAGCGCTCTATACTATTCGTCGCACTTGTCGGGCACAGCCTAGCACTGGTTAAGAAGGTGAAGCGGAATCAAGGTTCTGCGACACTGGAAAGCACTTAGTTTGTAGTCCTTTAAGAGTACAGATTAATAAGGCGCCCGTAGCTCAGCTGGATAGAGCATCCGCCTTCTAAGCGGATGGTCGCAGGTTCGAGTCCTGCCGGGTGCGCCATTAGGCAGCTTTGGCACAAGTAACGCGATATGGTGGGCGTAGCTCAGTTGGTAGAGCACGGGATTGTGACTCCCGTTGTCGTGGGTTCGATCCCCATCGTCCACCCCATATTTCGAAAGGCGCCAGATGTAAAAGTCTGGCGCCTTTGCTTTAAAAGCTTCATCCGCGGATGTGGTGGAATTGGTAGACACACTGGATTTAGGTTCCAGCGCCGCGAGGCGTAAGAGTTCGAGTCTCTTCATCCGCACCAATTAAAGCTTCATTCATGTCTTCGGGCTGGTGAGGTTTCAACAAAGAAGTTGTTTGGCTTTTTTGTTACGCAATATGGTGGGCGTAGCTCAGTTGGTAGAGCACGGGATTGTGACTCCCGTTGTCGTGGGTTCGATCCCCATCGTCCACCCCATATTTCGAAAGGCGCCAGATTTAACAGTCTGGCGCCTTTTTTGTTTTAGCGCTTCTGAAAACCGGTGATTGCCGGTTTCGGGGGGCAGGGGCAGGGCGCTTCGTCGTATTTATGTTGCTCGATGATGCTGCGCTGTTCGCCGGGCTTGCTTGCAAGAGCGGCCGTCAGGGAGTGATTGGCAGTCTCTTCTATATATAGAAGCGGTTGGCGCAGAGCCCTGGCGTGATTGGTTGTATTCGCCTGTGGGACGCGCTGCATTGGTGTGGCGGTCCCGATAATATGCCTGCTGTTTTTTTACCCGTTTTCAGTAGGGTGACTTCTTGAGTTTGACCCACTAGAATGCATGCCCTTGATTCTGGGGTCGGAAACGGCCGGCTAACGTCTGTGCAACGAGGAATATCCATGCAAGTTTCTGTTGAAAATACTACTGCTCTCGAGCGCCGCATGAGCGTCACCGTGCCGGCAGAGCGCATCGAGACTCAGGTCAACAAGCGTCTGCAGCAGACTGCCCAAAAGGCCAAGATTGCTGGCTTCCGTCCAGGCAAAGTGCCAATGAGCGAAATCAAGCGCCGTTTCGGTGCTGATGCTCGTCAGGAAGCGGTAGGCGACGTGATCCAGTCCTCCTTCTACGAAGCTGTGGTCGAGCAGAAGCTGAACCCGGCAGGTTCGCCATCGATCGAGCCTAAGTCGCTCGAAGCTGGCAAAGACCTGGAATACGTTGCTGTATTCGAAGTGTTCCCTGAGTTCACCGTTGCCGGTTTCGACGGCATCACCGTTGAGCGCCTGAGCGCTGACGTGGCTGACGCTGACCTGGACAAAATGCTCGACATCCTG
Organism: Pseudomonas sp. Irchel 3H7; assembly: GCF_900187605.1. Classification (GTDB taxonomy): domain Bacteria; phylum Pseudomonadota; class Gammaproteobacteria; order Pseudomonadales; family Pseudomonadaceae; genus Aquipseudomonas. Next base: position 16,937 of record NZ_FYEA01000025.1, on the reverse strand, counting down.
CGCAAGCAGAACACTCGTTTTGAAGTGGCCGATCGCGCTGCCCAGAACGAAGACCAACTGAACATCGATTTCGTTGGCAAGGTTGACGGCGAAGTATTCGCTGGCGGCTCCGCCAAGGGCACTCAGCTGGTGCTGGGTTCCGGTCGCATGATCCCGGGCTTCGAAGAAGGCCTGGTTGGTGCTAAAGCCGGCGAAGAACGCGTTCTGAACCTGACCTTCCCTGAGGACTATCAGAACCTGGACCTGGCCGGCAAAACCGCCGAGTTCACCGTGACCGTCAACACTGTGTCCGAGCCTAAGCTGCCAGAGCTGAACGAAGAGTTCTTCGCTCAATTCGGCATCAAGGAAAGCGGCATCGATGGTTTCCGCACCGAAGTTCGCAAGAACATGGAGCGCGAACTGCGTCAGGCGATCAAATCCAAGGTCAAGAATCAGGTAATGGACGGTCTGCTGGCCACCAACCCGATCGAAGTGCCTAAGGCGCTGCTGTCCAACGAAGTTGACCGTCTGCGCGTGCAGGCTGTTCAGCAGTTCGGTGGCAACATCAAGCCTGATCAACTGCCGGCCGAGCTGTTCGAAGAGCAAGCCAAGCGCCGCGTCGTGCTGGGCCTGATCGTTGCTGAAGTGGTCAAGCAGTTCGACCTGAAGCCTGACGAAGCTCGCGTTCGCGAAATGATTCAGGAAATGGCTTCGGCTTACCAAGAGCCTGAGCAGGTTGTGTCGTGGTACTACAAAAACGAGCAGCAGCTGAACGAAGTGCGTTCGGTTGTGCTGGAAGAACAAGTTGTGGATACTGTTCTGCAGAAAGCTAGTGTGACCGACAAAGCGGTCTCTTACGAAGAAGCAGTCAAGCCGGTAGAAGCTCCAACAGCCGACTGATTGAATTTGCGTTAAGAAGTACACACCATAAGCCAGCTCTCGAGCTGGCTTATGCGTATTCAAGACATAACTATTTGGGAGCGACTGCAGAGCATGTTCCGTAATTCTTATATTCAGCAGAACTCTGATATCCAGGCCGCCGGCGGCCTGGTCCCGATGGTTGTCGAGCAATCTGCTCGTGGCGAACGCGCCTATGACATCTATTCGCGCCTGCTCAAGGAGCGAGTGATCTTTCTGGTTGGTCCGGTAGAGGACTACATGGCCAACCTGATCTGCGCGCAACTGCTGTTCCTTGAAGCGGAAAACCCGGACAAGGACATCCATCTTTACATCAACTCCCCGGGCGGTTCGGTGACTGCAGGCATGTCGATCTACGACACCATGCAGTTCATCAAACCGAACGTGTCGACCACCTGCATCGGCCAGGCCTGCAGCATGGGTGCATTCCTGCTGACCGCAGGTGCCCCGGGCAAGCGTTTCTGCCTGCCGAACTCGCGCGTGATGATTCACCAGCCACTGGGCGGTTTCCAGGGCCAGGCGTCGGACATCGAAATCCATGCCAAGGAAATCCTCTTCATTCGCGAGCGTCTGAACACGCTGATGGCCAAGCACAGCGGGCGTACTCTGGAAGAAATCGAGCGCGATACCAATCGCGACAACTTCATGAGTGCAGAAGCTGCGAAGGAATATGGCCTGATCGACGAAGTGATCAACCAGCGCCCAGCTTAAAATAAGCAGCTCAAAATAGGCTTGGTCGGCTTGTCTGATCAGCGGCGGGCTTGAAAAAGCCCGCAATAGCCTTCATCTTGTGTTGCAAGCCTATCGGATTTGGATCGAACGAATGACTGACACCCGCAACGGCGAGGACAACGGCAAGCTGCTCTATTGCTCCTTCTGTGGCAAAAGCCAGCATGAAGTGCGCAAATTGATTGCCGGCCCCTCGGTCTTTATCTGCGACGAGTGCGTCGACCTGTGCAATGACATCATCCGTGAGGAGGTGCAGGAAGCCCAGGCCGAAAGCAGCGCGCATAAATTGCCTTCGCCTAAAGAAATCAGCGGCATCCTTGACCAGTACGTCATTGGTCAGGAGCGTGCCAAAAAGGTTTTGGCCGTAGCGGTGTACAACCACTACAAGCGCCTGAACCAGCGTGACAAAAAGGCTGACGACGTCGAACTCGGCAAGAGCAACATCCTGCTGATCGGCCCGACAGGCTCCGGTAAAACCCTGCTGGCCGAAACACTGGCCCGCTTGCTGAACGTTCCGTTCACCATTGCCGACGCAACCACCCTCACCGAGGCGGGTTACGTGGGTGAAGATGTCGAGAACATCATTCAGAAGCTGCTGCAGAAGTGCGATTACGACGTAGAGAAAGCCCAGATGGGTATTGTCTACATCGACGAAATCGACAAGATTTCCCGCAAGTCCGACAACCCGTCGATCACCCGGGACGTTTCCGGTGAAGGCGTGCAACAGGCCTTGCTGAAGTTGATCGAAGGCACGGTCGCATCCGTACCGCCGCAAGGTGGTCGCAAGCACCCGCAGCAGGAATTCCTGCAGGTCGACACCCGTAACATCCTGTTCATCTGCGGTGGTGCGTTCTCTGGTCTGGAAAAGGTTATTCAAAACCGTTCCACCAAGGGCGGCATCGGCTTCAATGCGGAAGTGCGCAGCAAGGAAGAAGGCAAGAAAGTCGGTGAATCCCTGCGTGAAGTCGAGCCTGACGATCTGGTCAAGTTCGGTCTGATCCCGGAGTTCGTCGGTCGTCTGCCGGTCCTCGCGACGCTGGACGAGCTGGATGAGGCTGCGCTGATGCAGATCCTCACCGAGCCGAAAAATGCTCTGACCAAACAGTATGCCAAGCTGTTCGAGATGGAAGGCGTGGATCTGGAATTCCGGACCGACGCGCTGAAATCGGTCGCCAAGCGTGCCCTGGAACGTAAAACCGGTGCCCGTGGTCTGCGTTCGATTCTCGAAGGTGTACTGCTCGACACGATGTATGAAATCCCCTCGCAGTCCGAGGTGAGCAAAGTCGTGATCGATGAAAGCGTGATCGAAGGCAAGTCCAAGCCACTGTATATCTACGAGAACAGTGAGCCGACAGCCAAGGCAGCGCCGGACGCGTAAGCGTTCAGTCTGCTGGAATAAAGAAGGGGCCTTCGGGCCTCTTTTTTTTTATGTCATTTTTTACATCCGCTTAGCGCTTGTTTTTTTTCAAGGCAGCCCCCATCTTGGTTTCAAGCTCAATTCCATCTGATTACGGCCATATGGCCGCCGTAGAGGCGAAATCATGAAGACAACCATCGAATTGCCTCTCCTGCCATTGCGTGATGTCGTGGTTTATCCGCACATGGTTATCCCGCTGTTCGTGGGGCGCGAGAAATCCATCGAAGCCCTCGAGGCCGCGATGACGGGCGACAAGCAGATCCTCCTGCTGGCCCAGAGAAACCCGGCTGACGACGATCCCGGTGAAGACGCTCTCTATCGCGTAGGTACCATCGCCACTGTTCTACAGCTTCTGAAGCTGCCTGACGGCACCGTAAAGGTTCTCGTCGAGGGTGAGCAGCGTGGCACTGTCGAACGCTTCAGCGAAGTCGACGGCCACTGCCGTGCTGAAGTTTCGCTGATTGAAGAAGTCGACGCTGCCGAGCGCGAATCCGAAGTGTTCGTGCGCACGCTGCTGTCGCAGTTCGAACAATATGTGCAGTTGGGCAAGAAAGTCCCGGCTGAAGTCCTGTCGTCGCTCAACAGCATCGATGAGCCGGGTCGCCTGGTCGACACCATGGCCGCGCACATGGCGCTGAAAATCGAGCAGAAGCAGGAAATTCTCGAAATCATCGATTTGTCGGCCCGGGTCGAGCACGTTCTGGCGTTGCTGGATGCCGAGATCGATCTGCTGCAAGTCGAAAAACGCATTCGTGGCCGCGTCAAAAAGCAAATGGAGCGCAGTCAGCGCGAGTACTACTTGAATGAGCAGATGAAGGCCATTCAGAAAGAACTCGGCGACAGCGACGAAGGCCACAACGAAATCGAAGACCTGAAAAAGCGTATCGACGCTGCCGGTCTGCCGAAAGACGCGTTGGCCAAGGCCACGGCCGAGCTGAACAAGCTCAAGCAGATGTCGCCGATGTCCGCTGAGGCCACGGTGGTGCGCTCGTACATCGACTGGCTGGTGCAAGTGCCGTGGAAGGCGCAGAGCAAGGTTCGCCTGGACCTGGCGCGTGCAGAAGACATTCTCGATGCCGATCACTACGGCCTCGAAGAGGTCAAGGAACGTATCCTTGAATACCTCGCCGTGCAAAAACGCGTGAAGAAAATCCGTGGCCCGGTGTTGTGCCTGGTCGGTCCTCCGGGCGTGGGTAAAACCTCGCTGGCAGAGTCGATCGCTCACGCCACCAACCGCAAATTCGTGCGCATGGCCCTCGGTGGTGTGCGTGATGAAGCGGAAATTCGCGGTCACCGTCGGACTTACATCGGTTCGATGCCGGGAAGATTGATTCAAAAGATGACAAAAGTGGGTGTGCGCAACCCGCTGTTCCTGCTCGATGAAATCGACAAAATGGGCAGTGACATGCGTGGCGACCCGGCATCGGCATTGCTGGAAGTGCTCGATCCAGAGCAGAACCACAACTTCAATGACCACTATCTGGAAGTCGATTACGACCTTTCCGATGTGATGTTCCTGTGCACCTCGAACTCGATGAACATCCCGCCGGCGCTGCTCGACCGGATGGAAGTGATCCGTCTGCCGGGCTACACCGAAGACGAGAAGATCAACATCGCGGTCAAATACCTCTCGCCTAAACAGATCGCCGCTAACGGTCTGAAGAAGGGCGAGCTGGAATTCGACGCAGAAGCGATTCGCGACATCATCCGTTACTACACCCGTGAAGCCGGTGTGCGTGGCCTCGAACGTCAGATCGCCAAGGTTTGCCGCAAGGCTGTTAAAGAGCACGCACTGGAAAAACGCTTCTCGGTGAAAGTGACAGCTGATCTGCTGGAGCACTTCCTGGGTGTGCGCAAATTCCGCTACGGTCTGGCCGAACAGCAGGATCAGATCGGTCAGGTGACCGGCCTTGCCTGGACACAGGTGGGCGGCGAATTGCTGACCATCGAAGCCGCGGTTGTGCCGGGTAAAGGTCAGTTGATCAAGACCGGTTCGCTGGGCGATGTAATGGTCGAATCGATCACTGCTGCGCTCACTGTAGTGCGCAGCCGCGCCAAGAGCCTGGGCATTCCTCTGGACTTCCACGAGAAGCGCGACACGCACATCCACATGCCGGAAGGGGCGACCCCGAAGGACGGCCCTAGCGCTGGTGTAGGCATGTGCACGGCGCTGGTGTCGGCATTGACCGGGATTCCGGTGCGCGCCGATGTCGCCATGACCGGTGAAATTACCCTGCGTGGTCAGGTGCTGGCAATTGGTGGTCTGAAGGAAAAATTGCTGGCGGCTCACCGCGGCGGAATCAAGATTGTGATTATTCCGGAAGAGAACGTGCGTGATCTGAAGGAGATTCCTGACAATATCAAGCAGGATCTGCAGATTAAACCGGTTAAATGGATTGACGAGGTCCTGCAAATTGCGCTGCAATACGCGCCGGAGCCCTTGCCGGATGTGGCTCCGGAGATAGTTGCCAAGGACGAAAAACGTGAGTCTGACTCTAAGGAAAGAATTAGCACGCATTAATACGCTTTTGACTGGGGGGCTTCCTTGACAGTTTTTTAGAGCCCTTGTTATAAAGCGGCTCTTAAGTGTCTGTAGGCCATTCAGCACTCGTTTTTGCTTTCACCAAAAAACTTAGAATCATCTCAAAATAGATATAAGGGGACTTAGAGTGAACAAGTCGGAACTGATTGATGCTATCGCTGCATCCGCTGATATCCCGAAAGCTGCTGCTGGCCGTGCGCTGGACGCTGTAATCGAATCCGTCACTGGCGCTCTGAAGGCTGGCGACTCCGTTGTTCTGGTTGGTTTCGGTACTTTCTCCGTGACGGACCGTCCGGCTCGTACCGGTCGTAACCCTCAGACCGGCAAGACTCTGGAAATCCCGGCTGCCAAGAAGCCAGGTTTCAAAGCCGGTAAAGCACTGAAAGAAGCTGTTAACTAAGTTTTCAGGTTTTTACCCATCCGGGTCGGGGTCATGCCTGACTTGGCAGCGGAGCGGTAGAGCAGGTCGCTGAAACAGTGGCCTGTAACGCCGGGATCGAGGGTTCGAGCCCTGTCCGCTCCGCCAGTTACGAGAAGGCGCATCCTCGGATGCGCCTTTCTTCTATCCGGATTCTACCCACGCTCCACGGTTGCCTAATTTTGAAGTTCAACCGTTTCTGGGGGACGCATGCTGCAGAATATCAGGGACAATTCACAAGGCTGGATTGCCAAGACCATTATCGGGGTCATCGTTGCACTGATGGCTCTGACCGGTTTCGACGCCATTTTCCAGGCCACGACTCACAAGAATGAGGCGGCCAAGGTCAACGGTGAAGAAATCAGCCAGAACGAACTGAGTCAGGCCGTTGATATGCAACGCCGTCAGTTGATGCAACAGTTGGGCAAAGACTTCGATGCTTCCTTGCTTGATGAGAAAATGCTGCGCGAATCGGCCCTCAAGGGTCTGATCGATCGCAAGCTGCTGCTGCAAGGCGCCGAACAAGCGAAATTCGCTTTCTCCGAAGGCGCACTGGACCAAGTGATCCTGCAAACACCTGAATTTCAGGTGGACGGCAAGTTCAGCTCCGAGCGCTTTGACCAGGTGATCCGTCAACTGGGTTACAGCCGTATGCAATTCCGCCAGATGCTGGCTCAGGAAATGCTGATCGGCCAACTGCGTGCCGGTGTGGCTGGCAGCGGTTTCGTCACCGACGCTGAAGTGTTGGCATTTGCCCGTCTGGAAAAACAGACCCGCGATTTCGCCACCCTGAACGTCAAGGCTGACCCGGCAGCGGTCAAACTGACCGACGACGAAGTCAAGGCGTACTACGACGAGCACGCCAAGGAGTTCATGACTCCGGATCAAGTGATCATCGATTACGTAGAACTGAAGAAGTCTTCGTTCTTCGATCAGGTTGCGGTCAAGGACGAAGACCTGCAGGCGGCGTATCAGAAAGAGATCGCCAACCTGTCGGAACAGCGTCGTGCCGCGCACATTCTGATCGAAGTGAACGACAAGACCACCGAAGCTCAGGCCAAGGCGAAGATCGACGAAGTCCAGGCGCGTCTGGCCAAGGGCGAGAAGTTCGAAACGCTGGCCAAGGAGTTCTCGCAGGACCCGGGTTCGGCCAACAACGGTGGTGACCTCGGTTATGCAGGTCCGGGTGTTTACGACCCGGCGTTCGAAAAAGCCTTGTACTCCTTGTCGAAAGACCAGGTGTCCGAGCCGATTCGTACTGACTTCGGTTACCACTTGATCAAGCTGCTGGGTGTGGAAGCGCCTGAAGTGCCGACTCTGGCCAGCCTGAAAGACAAGCTGACCCGCGAGCTGAAAGCCGCACAGGTCGAGCAGCGTTTTGTCGAGGCGACCAAGCAACTGGAAGACTCGGCGTTCGAAGCGTCTGACCTGGCTCAGCCAGCGGCGGATCTGAAGCTGACCGTGCACACCTCCAAGCCGTTCGGTCGTGAGGGTGGCGAAGGTGTTGCGGCCAACCGTGCCGTGGTCACCGCAGCGTTCAGCACTGAAGTGATCGACGAAGGTGCCAACAGCACCGCCATTGAGCTGGATCCGGAAACCGTGATCGTGCTGCGTTCCAAGGAGCACCTGAAGCCTGTGCAACTGCCGCTGGAAAGCGTGAATGTGGCTATCCGCACTCAGTTGACCAAAGAGCACGCCAGTGCGGCTGCCAAGACCAAGGCCGAGAAGCTGATTGCTGATCTGCGTGATGGCAAGGCGCCGTTGGACAAGGCAGTTGAGGGTCAGAACTGGAAAGCCACCGAAGCGGCCACTCGTGGTCAGGAAGGTGTTGATCCGGCGGTGCTGCAGGCGTTGTTCCGTATGCCGAAGCCGGCTGCCAAGGACAAGCCGACGTTCACCAGCGTGACGTTGCCCGATGGCAGTCTGATGATCGTGCGTCTGAATGGCGTTAACGAAGCGGCTGCGCCGACGGATGAAGAGAAGGTTCAGTACCGTCGTTTCCTTGCTTCGCGTGAGGGGCAGCAGGACTTTGCGGCGTATCGCAAGCAGTTGGAAGCTCAGGCTGAGATCAAGCGGTTTTGATGGTTGACTGAGATGTAATGTGAAAGCCCCGGCCTGAATAGGTCGGGGCTTTTTTTTGCGCTGGGTGGCTGGGCGTGGCGGCCTTTGGGCCGGCCATGCTGCGGGTGTTTTTTATGAATATCCGTTTCTGCGGGTGTTGCCGCTGGCGGTTCCGCCCTTACGGCGGGTCACTTTGGCAAACGCCCCAAAGTAACCAAAGGTCTGTGCCCTGACGTTCGGCCCGCTCGCTGGGGCTCGGGGTTCCTTCGCTCCGGGATCGATCCGGGGGCATCGCCTACGGTTTGCTTCGCTGCACCTCCTTTCGATGTGTTCGACTTCGTCGAACGGTCGCTGCGCTCCCACCCCCGGATCAATCCCTCCACTCAGCCTGCCGACGGGCCTTAAGATCAAGAGCTGCAGCCGAGCTAACGCTCATCCTGTTGAGTGGGGCGGCTTTGCCGCGTGGGCGGTATACAAATTAACTGTGGGAGCGAGCTTGCTCGCGAAGGCGGCCTGACAGCCGACCCATCTTCTGTCTGATGTACTCAGTTCCATTGTAGGAGTGAGCCTGCTCGCGATGGCGGCCTGTCAATCGGCCGATTTCCAGCGGTCAGGTCTTAATCCAACAGCTCATTCGGTCTCATTCGGCTCTTGGAAAACCATGTTTCCGAGCTTTGATAGTTGCTGACAGGGTCAACACCAACAACCCTGCAACGATCCACGGAAACGCCCCCACACCGAGGTTGCCCAGCAACACACCACCCATCAAACCACCGCCAGCAATCCCGACATTCCACAACGTCACCAGCATCGATTGCGCTGTGTCAGCAGCCTCTTTCGCGGTTTTCGCTGAGGCGGTCTGCAGCAGCGATGGCATTGCGCCAAACGCCAGTCCCCACACAGCGGTGGCGATGTACACCACATTCGGCGAGTCGCGCCACAGACCCAGTGCTATCGCCGAGAGCATGAACAATCCGGCGCTGATCAATACCAGTTCGCGTAGCCAACGGTCGATCAGGCTGCCGACGATCCACAGGCTCAGCACCGAGGCGAGGCCGAATACCAGCAACACGCGGTCGACATTGGTATCCAGCCCGGAAAGCTGCAGAAAGGGCGCGATGTAGGTGTAGAGCAAGTTGTGCGCGACGACGTAGGTGAGGGTGACAAACAATACGGCTCGCACGCCCGGCAAGTTAAACACCTGACGCAGCGGCATGCGCTTTCCCACGCGTTCGCCGGCGAAGTCCGGTACTTGCCAGCGTACCCAGACCACCAACACTACGGTCAGCGCGGTCATGATCGCGAAGCTCAGACGCCAACCGATCAGGCTGCCGAGCAGGGTGCCGACGGGTATTCCCAGTGATAGCGCGAGCGGCGCGCCGAGCATGGCCACGGTGATGGCGCGGCCTTGCAGGTGCGGGGCGACCATACGGCTCGCATATCCGGCCAGCAGTGCCCAAAGTAATCCGGCAAATACGCCGGCAATGAAACGTGCAATCAACGTTAGCCAATACAGCTCCGACAGCGCGGTGATGCTGTTGGCGATGGCAAAGCCGCCGATGGCGGACAGCAGCAGCGGTCTGCGCCGCCAGCCGCGGGTGGCGATCGTCAGTGGAATCGCTGCCAGAATCGAGCCGATTGCGTACAGCGTGACCAATTGCCCGATCAGCGCCTGGGAGACATTCAGGCCGCTGCTCATCTGCGGCAACAGGCCGGCGGGCATGGCTTCGGTCATGACCGTAATGAATCCGGCGGTAGCCAGTGCCAGCAGCGCAGCAAGGGGTAATCGCTCGCGGCGTTCGGCAGGTTGTTCAAGTGCGGGGCAATCGAGTTGTGCGTCGTTCATGAGCCGGCATCCGTGTGCAGAGTTGACGAGGAGCACAGGGTAGAGCGCTGCACATCGGTGAAAAACGGGTTAAGGTTCCGAACATATCGGACATGGATGTCAGCAATGGGAGAGTGGTATGGATAGCCTGGGCAGTATTTCGGTGTTTGTTCAGGTCGCCGAAACGCGCAGTTTCACCGAGGCGGGGCGGCTGCAAGGGGTGTCATCGTCGGCGGTGGGCAAAAGTATTGCGCGGTTGGAGGCGCGACTGGGCGTGCGTTTGTTTCAGCGCACCACGCGCAGCGTCACGCTGACAAGTGAGGGCGCGCTGTTTCTTGAGCGCTGTCGCAAGATCCTCGCGGAAGTCGAGGCGGCGGAATTCGAGTTGTGTGATGCCGCCGCCAAACCCCATGGCAAGTTACGCATCAGCCTGCCGCAGGTGCATGGCCTGGTGATGCCGGTCATGACCGAGTTCATGGGGTTGTACCCGCAGATTGAACTGGATCTGGATTTGACCGATCGCATGGTCGATGTGGTTGAGGAAGGTTTCGACGCGGTGATCCGTACCGGCAAACCGCGAGATTCGCGACTGATGGCGCGACCGTTGGGCGATTTTCACATGGTGCTGGTGGCCAGCCCGGCTTATCTGGCGCAACGCGGTGTGCCACAAACGCCGGGCGATCTGGCAGCGCACGCGTGCCTGCGGCATACGTTTCATGCGACCGGCAAACTGGAAACATGGCCGCTGATCCGCGCGCAAGGTGCCGCCGAGCCGACGTTGCCGACGCGGCTGGTCAGTACGTCCATCGAGGCCGTGAGCCACGCGGTGCTGGCCGGTATGGGCATTGCCTGTCTGCCTGATTTCATGACCCGTGAGGCCGAGGCCCAAGGGCGCTTGCAGCGGGTGCTGGATGCGCATCTGGAACACACCGGGCAGTTCTGGGTCCTATGGCCATCGAGTCGCCACGCCACGGCGAAACTGCGCGTGTTCATCGATCATCTGGCGTTGCGACTTTTTCCCGCAACGCGCGGTCGATAGAGTTGTAACTGCTTTAAGACACTAATCCATGCGCCGCAGGGTCGTGATCTGTTGCACAATACGCCCCGGACTGTTTTCTCTCAGGATGTTCAATGTTGATTTCCACTCCCATGCGTGTTGTCGGGTTGGCGCTGTTGTTGACCGCTGTTGCCGGCTGTTCGAAAGACAAGCCGATGTATGAGCATGAGAACTTCGATGACTCTGGTACGTTTTCGCGCAATTACCCGGTGACCGATTCGGTCAGTTGCGAAGCGGCCCGTCGTGCGTTGCTCAGCCAGGGCTACATCATCACCAGCAGTGACCCGAAACTGGTCAGTGGCCACAAGAGTTTCCAGCAAACCGGCGACACCCACATGGAGATCAGCTTCAACGTGGTCTGCGCCGATGACGGCAGTGTCGGGCACCATGCGACGATGTTTGCCAACGCCTTGCAGGATCGTTATGCGCTGAAGAAGACCAACAACTCCGCCAGCCTCGGCGTGGGTGTGTTGGGTTCGGTGTCGATGCCGATCGGCTCGTCCGACGATTCGATGGTCAAGGTTGCCAGCGAGACGGTGACGTCGCAGAAGTTCTATGAGCGCTTCTTCACGCTGGTGGAGTTGTTCCTGCCGGCGGAAGCAAAGAAAGCTGCGCACATTGAAGAGAAGCCGAAGGCTGACCTCGGTGTGCCTGAGGCGAAGGCGGCTCCGGCAGCGCTGGCGCCAACGCCAACGCCGACTCCAACGCCTGCGCCCGCCGCAACCCCTGCGCCTGCAGCGGAGCCCGCTCCCGCACCCGCCGAGGCCGCGCCAGTGACGTCTGAACCGGTTGCGCCACCGGCAGAGGCCGCGCCGATCACTCCGGCGCCGAGCGCAGAACCTGCACCGGCGCCGACGACCGAAACCATCACGCCACCGGCCAACCCGGACATCCCGCCGCCATCCGAGCCGATTCCGGCGATGCCAGCGTCCGGCCAATAAACCAGCCTCACCGCAAATCCCTGTGGGAGCGAGCCTGCTCGCGAAAGCGTCGGAACATTCAGCACGCATGTGACTGACTGGCCGCCTTCGCGAGCAGGCTCGCTCCCACAGTGGTTTTTGCGGTGGCTTAAAATCTAGTTACATTCCCCTGACAAAATTCCCGCGATAAATTCCTGACCACCTGCTACGTTTTAATCATGAAGGCCGGGTTTCACTTTTCCTTCACACGAGCACGTTAAGCTCGAGGCACTGGGCATTTGCTCAGGCCCATTCAAGAGAGCAGCAGGGGGATTACACGATGGATGAATATCAAGAAGAGCTGCTCGAGTATCAGGCCTTTGAACTGGATCAACCCGAGCCCGCCGAAGACGCCACCGAGCTTTGACTTGCAGCTTGAAGCTGGTAACGCGCAGGCGCTTTTATGCCGTTTTGCGGTGACTGCGGCGGAATTCGCCGGGCGTCTGACCGCTCCAGCGTTTAAAGGCTCGCTGGAACGCTTCGGCTGAAGCGAAACCCAGCAGGTAGGCGATTTCGCCAAAAGCCAGTTCGGTGTCGCGGATGTAGGTCATCGCCAGATCCCGACGCGTGTCGTTGAGGATCGAGCGAAACTGCGTGCCTTCTTCGGCCAGTTTGCGCCGTAACGTCCAGGTCGGCAGCTTCAGGCGTGCCGCCACTTCTTCCAGGTCGGGTTCCCGGCCGCCATTGAGCAACGGCCCCAATAGCTGAGTGATGCGTTCGCGCAGGCTGCGGGTTCGGGTCAATTGCTCAAGTTCCCGCTCACACAACTGCAGCAGATGCCGCCAGGTACTCGGGCAGTGCTCGGGATTGCGCTGTGCGAGGCTGTTGAGGTTCAGGCGCAGTTGATTTCGTTCGGCACCGAACTGGATCGGGCAATCCCCCAGCACGCTGTAAGCCTCGCGGTAATCGGGCTCATCGAATTCGATTTCAATGCGTTCGGCGCGCAGCGGTTCACCGCTGACACTGGATAGCTGATGCAACCACCCGGCGATGATTGAATCCACGACAAAACGGTTATAGGCGTTGTACGGGCTGATCGAATAGAAACGCAGCCACGCGCCATGGGCGTCTTCGTGAAAACTCGACTGGCCGCGATAATTGGAGCCGTACAACGCTTCGAAACGGATCAGGCAGCGCGCGGCCTCACGCACGGTGGGCGCTTGTGCGGCGGTGACACCGGCCAGCCCGGCCTGGCTCAGGCGACTGAGCTGACCCATGCGCAATCCCAACGCCGAATTGCCGGTCAGTTGAATCGCCGCGTGGCCCAGGCGCATATAGCGCGGAATCGACAAACGCGCCCCGGCCTCGGCCAGCCGTGCGGCGTCGAGGCCATATTGCTCGAGGAGCGGCTGCGGATCGACCGCATGACTGCGCACGGCATCGGCGAGGCTGTGCACGAAGCCCACCGACAGATCCCCCAAACGCATCGGCAGCGGTTTCATGGCTTACAACCAGATGTTCAACAAACGCGCGCCACGGGCCTCGCCATCGGCGAACTGCTGACCGTTGCTGCTGAGGAAACTCTGACCGGCACTGGCCTTGTCCCAGAACTGCCCGCGCAGGAACACACTGATGCCGGCGATCGCTCGGCTGCTCGGTGGCTGCGCGGTCAGCGTCAACCGATGCCAAGCCTGTCCTTCTGTAAGCTCACCGGGTTTGAGACTGACCGAGCCCGGGGTACTTGAACCTTTGTAACCGCGCCATGGCTGATTCCACGCACCTTGGCCGAACACCTGCGCTGGCACCGCGATCAATTGTGCGTTTTGCTCATCGAGTTTGCGGTAATTGTCCGGATACCAACTGTCGCTGCCAATCAGCACACCGAGGCGTCCGGCCGGGGTGTCGACCACGTTGAGCGCATGTTTGTCTGCACCTTCGATCACTTCACGTTGATCGAACACCGGGTGCATCTGCCGTTGCGGCTGACCCAGCGGCACGCCGTCACGGCCGAACACCACGCTGCTGTTGAACAGCGCACCGCTGCCGGGTTTGAGCTGGCCATCACGGATGCTCGGTTCCGGCAGCACGATCGAACCCGCCACCAGCGTCACATGAAACTCTTTGGCCAGACCACCGAACAGTGCCTGGTAATCCTTGGCCATCGCCTTGGACTTCATGCGCAGGTACGCGTCATTGAGGCGGTCGCTGCCGTTGGCACTGAGCCAGGCGCGGGCGAACAACAACGGATTGCTCGCCGCCAGCCAGTTCATCGCCTCGGCGAGGGTCGGGGCCTGATACAGCTCGTCTTTTTCACCGCTGAGCAGCAACCAGGTGCCGACGTTTTCCGGCAATACCACGACGGTTTTGTCATTCAGCAGGCCTTGATCCTGGGCTTGCTGCAGATAAGCCGCGAGTTTGCGGTGCAAGCGTTCGGCGCTTTGATAATCGGTGGGAAACAGTTCGGGCTGGATGCCCAGCAGATTGCCGCGATCGGCGGGGGTGCCCTGATCGACCGCGACTTTAATGCGTAAGTCCGACAGGTAATGCCCCGCCGGCCGGTCCGCCGCCCACATGGCGTAGGTGGTCAGGGCGGCAACGAGGGCCATGGAAAAAAACAGGTACAAAAGTTTGCGCATGAAAACCAACAACTACCGGGTGCAGGGTATGGCGACTAGGGTAGGGCCCATGGCTCCGGTTGCCAAGGGGCGCTGCGCATTTGGATCAATAAGTTGTCAGTTACGGTCATTGAGTGACAGCGATGCGACTCTTAGTCTGTCGAACATGACTGACGGGGGCCGCAGAGCTCCCGCAACTTTTCCGTGATTGCTCGTTGTGGAGTTACCGATGACCGCCGCTCATTACCCGCACCTGTTGGCCCCGCTGGACCTGGGATTCACCACGCTGCGCAACCGCACCCTCATGGGCTCGATGCACACGGGCCTTGAAGAAAAACCGGGTGGTTTCGAGCGCATGGCGGCGTACTTCGCTGAGCGTGCCCGAGGCGGCGTTGGCCTGATGGTCACTGGCGGTATCGGTCCGAACGACGAGGGCGGCGTCTATTCTGGTGCGGCCAAGCTGACCACCGAGGAGGAAGCGCTCAAGCACCGCATCGTCACCCGCGCGGTGCACGACGCGGGCGGCAAGATCTGCATGCAGATCCTTCACGCTGGGCGTTATGCCTACAGCCCGAAGCAGGTCGCGCCGAGTGCGATCCAGGCCCCGATCAACCCGTTCAAGCCCAAAGAGCTGGACGAAGAAGGCATCGAGAAGCAGATCAATGATTTCGTCACCTGCTCGGTACTGGCGCAGACCGCCGAGTATGACGGCGTCGAGATCATGGGCTCGGAAGGGTATTTCATTAACCAGTTCCTCGCCGCGCACACCAATCACCGCACCGACCGTTGGGGTGGCAGCTACGAAAACCGTATGCGCCTGCCGGTGGAAATCGTTCGCCGTGTCCGCGAAGCCGTCGGCCCGAACTTCATCATCATTTTCCGTCTGTCGATGCTCGATCTGGTCGAGGGCGGCAGCACCTGGGACGAGATCGTCACCCTGGCCAAAGCCATCGAGCAAGCCGGCGCGACCATCATCAACACCGGCATCGGCTGGCATGAAGCGCGGATTCCGACCATCGCCACCAAAGTGCCGCGTGCGGCGTTCAGCAAGGTCACGGCCAAACTGCGCGGCTCGGTGAAGATCCCGCTGATCACCACCAACCGCATCAACACCCCGGAAATCGCCGAGCAGATTCTTGCCGAGGGCGATGCCGACATGGTCTCGATGGCGCGGCCGTTCCTCGCCGACCCGGACTTCGTCAACAAGGCCGCTGAAGGTCGTGCGGACGAAATCAACACCTGCATCGGTTGCAACCAGGCGTGCCTCGATCACACCTTCGGCGGCAAGCTGACCAGCTGTCTGGTCAACCCGCGTGCGTGCCACGAAACCGAACTCAACTACCTGCCGGTGCAGCAGAGCAAGAAAATCGCCGTGGTCGGCGCCGGCCCTGCCGGTTTGTCCGCCGCCACTGTAGCTGCCGAACGCGGCCACCAGGTGACGTTGTTCGATTCGGCCAGTGAAATCGGCGGCCAGTTCAACATCTCCAAGCGCGTGCCGGGCAAGGAAGAGTTTTTCGAAACCCTGCGTTACTTCAAGCGCAAGCTGCAGACCACTAACGTTGAGGTGTGCCTGAACACCCGCGTCGACGTGGCGAAACTGGTTGAAGGCGGGTACGACGAAATCATCCTCGCCACCGGCATTGCGCCGCGTGTGCCGGCGATTCCGGGCGTCGACAACGCCAAGGTGCTGAGCTACCTGGATGTGATCCTTGAGCGTAAACCGGTCGGCAAGCGTGTCGCTGTGATCGGCGCCGGCGGTATCGGTTTTGACGTGTCGGAATTCCTTGTCCACGAAGGCGTGGCCACCAGTCAGGATCGCGCCGCGTTCTGGAAAGAGTGGGGCATCGATACCAAACTGGAGGCTCGCGGTGGCGTCGCCGGGATCAAAGCCGCACCGCATGCCCCGGCTCGTGAAGTGTTTCTGTTGCAGCGCAAGAAAACCAAGGTCGGTGATGGTCTGGGTAAAACCACCGGCTGGATTCACCGTACCGGTTTGAAGAACAAACAGGTGCAGATGCTCAACAGCGTTGAATACCTGAGCATCGATGACCAAGGCCTGCACATTCGAATCGGTGAAACTGGCGAGCCCCAACTGCTGGCGGTGGACAACATTGTGATTTGCGCGGGGCAGGATCCGCTGCGTGAACTGCACGACGGTCTGGTTGAGGCGGGGCAGAACGTGCACCTGATCGGCGGCGCCGATGTCGCGGCGGAGCTGGATGCCAAGCGTGCGATCAACCAGGGTTCGCGCCTCGCCGCTGAACTTTAAGCCCTGCGCTGAACCTGTGGGAGCGAGCCTGCTCGCGAAGGCGTGGTGTCAGTCGACATATGTATTGGCTGACACTCCGCTTTCGCGAGCAGGCTCGCTTGTATGGTAGGACTTGAAGGGAGGAGGAGGGACAAGGCTCGATTCTGACTGTTGACGCAGCACAGACCGTGGGAGATTTCGCCCCTCCTCCTTTCACCCAAGCGCCGAT
>NZ_FYEA01000017.1 GCF_900187605.1 Pseudomonas sp. Irchel 3H7 | reverse complement strand
CCATTATTACAATCGAATCAGGCTGCACAGTCACAATGGCTACCGAACTCCGGTGGACATGGAAGCCCTGGCGGCATGAAAAAGGGTAAAACCCTATAACCGTGTCCAGTATCGTTTGACCAGATCATTTGAACATAGATGGAACCTCTAGCGCGATTACTAAAAGAAGCCATCACCCACGCTACCAAACGATGGGTGGCGGCCATACGCGGGTTGGTAGACCGGTCGCACTAGAACCCGGCGCCCACGAATGGGCCCCACGCATGACCACCATGAAATCCGCGTCCTGGGAAAGCGACGGAATAAGGTGATGCAATGCATCTAGACACGAAGCGGGCTACCAAACCCGATCACTGGTTTTCAGTGATGTGGGGACGATAGAACCTGCGGGCTAGACGCACAAGCCGGGGGATTCTGTCTTAGGTGTAGGGGGGGGCGCAAGGGAGTGTAGGCTTAGGACTGCAGGAACAGGCCTCATTTAAACAGACACGTTTTTTCCGTTTGGAATGGCTCTACGAGCACGCTGATCGACTTAAATGTTGTCACCAGTGCATAGAGCACAGTGGTCTTTTCCCTGCGCTTTCCGTCGCTCCGATGATGGATTGGGCGTAGCCCCCCCCCCAACGCACTAGCCAGCTTGGCTAACCCGCCCCAGTCTCTTCGCTTTGTAGCAATTTCTAAGCAATCCGCGACTCCTGCCTGACAAGGGCACCACCGGTACTATGCTTGTACTTTTCTCGAAATGAGTCGACGTCATAACAGATGCATATTCGCTGTCAGATGTACTGGAGAGGATGCATACCAACCAAACGGCCCTTGAGGCGGCCTTGATGGAGCTGACACTGCATGTCGAATAGCAGGAGGCGTCAGAGGTGAGGGAGAATGTCCGTGGGGGCACTGCAAGCGAATGGTGAAAACGCCGGCCACATCAAACAGGGCCTAGCCAAGCTCAAGGGTTAGAGTGCCGGCTAAGACGTTTCTATGTCATTTCAGAATCGCGGCGGGCAATCCTAACGTTGGTCAATATAACTTTTTTAAAGAACCGCTGTAGGAAACAGCCACTCATAGGTATCTTTGAGACCGGGGCTATACAAAATCAACAAAAGGAGTCGATCTTGGGGCCAATCACTTTATTCGATAAGTCTTTCCTGCAGGCGTTGAGCACTGACGAGTCGGTCTGGTTCGACAATTTTTTTTATCCCGTTATTGCGCCCCTGTTTTTCATTGAGACCTTGGCAGATTTGTGGAAAACACCAAAGGCTGGAAAGTCTGCTGAGGATGAGGTTGGGATCATTGCCGCAAAAACGCCTCAAATGAGCGGCGGCCCCTGCTACTTTCATCACGATCTCTGCATTCAGGACTTACTTGGCAATCACGTCCCAATGAATGGACAAATACCTCTGGCCAACATGCGTCGAGTCGTACGCGATGACAAGGAGGGAGCCATTGCAGAGGTGACGCCTGAAGCCAAGGCATTTCAAAGATGGCAGGACGGCAGGTTCAACGACGTTGAACGTCTTTATGCCCGAGAGTGGCGTCGTCAGGTTGAAAATATAGACTTAACGGTAATTGAGCGCGCCATGAAACAGCTCGGTGTCAGCTCAAAAACATGCAAGACACTGGACTCAGCACTCGACCTCGCTGACCAATTCCTCAATGGGTTAACAAAAACCCCTTCCCGCTTCGACGCAGCATTAGAGGTTCTAGATGTCCCGTCTTCCATGCGACGTCATGCCAAAGAGCGCTGGAAACGCAAACACAGACCATCGTTGCGAACGTTTGCTCCATATGCGGCTCATGTGCTGCGGGTTGAGTTGTTTTTCAGCATCGCCTTGGGCGCTAACTTGGTAGCGAGCACTCGGGCAAGTCACAAGGTGGATATTGCCTATCTCTACTACCTTCCGTTCTGCTCTCTTTTTGTTTCTAGTGACAAGCTACATCGGCAGTGTGCCCCATTGTTTATGCGTACAAACCAAGAGTTCGTCTGGGGAATGGATTTGAAAGCTGATCTAAGCAATATAAACATCTACTTCAGTGGCTTGCCAGAAGAAGTGAAACAGCAAGGAATTTACAAATTTGCAAATCGCCTGCCAGCAGAATCCCAAGGGCTCATCCGTAAATTATTCGAAAGGCACACGCCGAATCTGCTGAAAACACCAGAAACTGTAGATCCGGAAAAGATCGACCAAAATGTCCATAAAAAGCTACTTGACGACATGAAACTATGGGAGTCAGCACCAACGATGGCTGCCGGTGACCAAGCATCTGCCGGTGAGCTAGAAACAATGATAATTAAAAGAGCGATCAGCCGGAGGCGAGGTTCATGGGTTCAAATAGGTCCTGAAATCGTTGGTGATGGCGCATAACGGCCACCCAAGCCAGGCAAATTCAAGCTATGTTCTAGCAACCCCAATATGTGAAATATAAACTCACTTTCTGATAAGTAAAAATATTATTAAGCATTAAGCCCAAACTTACGACTCCACGCGGAAGGCATCACGACTCGGCTGAACAACAAATTAAAAGCTCTCCTACCCCTGTGCGCCCTCTAGGCCTCCGCTGTTATTTACTTTTCATCATCTTGCTTCAAAGTTATCCATCTTGTTGCCACGGACTTGGCAAACTGATAAAGTTGCGCCCTCCAGCATCTACACAGCACCAAGATGCTGTTTAGAATTTACGGACAGAACTCACAATGAATGATATTATATATTTTCTTGCCAAACAATGGGTTGAAGTTTTTATTAAAAAGCCTTTATCAACCTCAATTTTATCAATACTGATAGCCGCAATAGGCACCGGCATTTCTATTTACGCAATCGAACTAGATCAAAAGAAACAAGAATCAAAGCGTCTGGAAAACAACAACTATCAGCTACAACTAACACAACTGAACGACACCGAGAAAAATATCAAACAACTCTTGGAGTTCGTTAAATCCCAGCAAGCCTCGCTACGCGAGACTGAAGATTCCATATCAAAATTAAGATCCGAAAGAGAAAAACTTCAGCCACTTGTCGAGCTTGACAAGAGCACCATCGAAGCAATATTTCGAGCTCAAGAAGAGCGGGTAAGCGCATCCGTCTGGAGGGAGAGAATAATAGGCTTTGTAATCGGTATAGTTGCATCGCTGATAGCCTCCTTCATTTGGTACATCGCAACCATATTCATCAACAAAAGTAAGATAAAAGACTAGCCTGACAACATACCCGCATGGTAGAGCGCCGAAATACAATTTCAATACAATGCATAGTTTCGGTGGACGATTTACCACTGCACTCCAAACTGAGCCCCATTTCCCTCCCACCTACCATCATGCGAGGCAATCCAGGAGAAATTAGGGGCCAGACCACAATATTCAGTCGATTTGTCTCGCCCCAGCTGCGAGCAAGAGCACGTAGTAACGATGCGTAAGCCTCCGTCCTATCCCAATCCTGATAAACTCCCTCACCTTCGCCCCTCTGATCCAGATTCTCCCAATGCCTCTACAACCCGCCCCACTCTCCCGCCGCTTCTCCGTCGCCCCGATGATGGATTGGACTGACCGCCATTGCCGTTTCTTCCTACGCCTCCTATCGAAGAACGCTCTGCTCTACACCGAAATGGTCACCACCGGCGCGCTGCTCAACGGCGATCACGAACGCTTCCTCCGTCACAACGAAGCCGAGCACCCTCTCGCTCTGCAGCTCGGCGGTAGCGTTCCGTTGGATCTGGCCGCCTGCGCCCGCATGGCTCAAGACCACGGTTACGACGAGGTGAACCTGAACGTCGGCTGCCCAAGCGATCGTGTGCAGAACAACATGATCGGCGCCTGCCTGATGGGTCACCCGCAACTGGTGGCGGATTGTGTGAAGGCAATGCAAGACGCGGTGTCGATTCCGGTGACGGTAAAGCACCGCATCGGCATCAACGGTCGGGACAGTTACGCAGAGCTATGCGATTTCGTCGGTACAGTGCGTGATGCCGGCTGCACCAGTTTTACTGTGCATGCGCGGATTGCGATTCTGGAGGGGTTGTCGCCGAAGGAGAATCGCGACATTCCGCCGTTGCGCTATGACGTGGCGGCGCAGCTGAAGGCGGATTTTCCGGCGTTGGAGATTGTGCTGAATGGCGGGATCAAGACGATGGAGGCTTGCCATGAGCATTTGCAGACGTTCGACGGTGTGATGTTGGGGCGTGAGGCTTATCACAATCCGTATTTGCTGGCGGAGGTGGATCAGCAGTTATTTGGCAGTTCGGCGCCGGTGATCAGTCGGGCTGAGGCGTTGGCGCAGTTGCGTCCTTATATAGCCGAGCATTTGCTGGCCGGTGGGGCGATGCATCACATCACGCGGCATGTGCTGGGCCTGGGCACGGGATTCCCGGGGGCGCGGAAATTCCGTCAGTTGTTGTCGGTGGATATTCACAAGGCCAAGGATCCGTTGGCGTTGCTGGATCAGGCGGCTGAGTTGCTTGAAGGTCGTTGATTGAAGTTTTGAGTGTGGGGGCGACGCATGAGCGTTGCCCGCTGTTTTGTTGTACTGACAGGATGTCTTTCGTTTATGCCCGCGTTTAGTTTTTCTGCTTTCAAGCGTTTCACCCTCCTCGCCTTGTTCAGCTTCACTTCCGACGTTTATGCGCACTGCGATGGCTTTTGCATGGGCCGTACCGATACGCCGTGGGAGGTGACGCAGTTTTCCGGCTTCACCTTGGTGTCTTTAATCCTCGCACCTATTTCGTCTAGCCAGGAAACGACTGACAGTCACAAGCGTGTTTACTCCGCCGAGGAGCAAGAAGACGCGCGACTCTATCTGGCAAGCGACGGCATGCTGCAGGCCGCGTATTTCACCTCGGCCTTGCAGCGCTATCGCCAGGAGTCGCCGGATTCGGCGTTAAACGATCTCGCCGTTGCGGCGTTGATCAGCGCTCAGTGATCAGGCGGCCGCTGCTGCGGTCCAGTTGACCCAGCCAAACAGCCACGTTGCCAGAATCAACAAACCAAACGCGATCCGGTACCAGGCGAACGCGGCATAACTGTGGTTGGCAATAAACTTGAGCAAGCCACGCACGGCGATCATCGCGAAGATGAATGCGGTGACGAAGCCTAGGGCGAAGACTGGCAGGTCGTTGGGCTGGAACAGGTCGCGGTATTTGTAGCCGGAGTAGACGGCGGCGCCGACCATTGTCGGCATGGCGAGGAAGAACGAGAACTCGGTGGCGGCTTTGCGCGACAGGCCGAAGAGCAGACCGCCGATGATGGTCGAGCCGGAGCGTGAGGTGCCGGGAATCATCGCCAGGCATTGTACGAATCCGACTTTCAGTGCGTGAGACCAGCGCATGTCGTCGACGTGCTCGACGCTGATCACATGGCTGCGCTGTTCGGCCCACAACATGATGATGCCGCCGACGACCAGCGCCACGGCGACGGTGATCGGGTTAAACAGGTATTCGTGGATGGCGTCGGCGAACAATACGCCCAAGACCACGGCGGGCAGAAAAGCGATGAGCAAGTTGAGGGTGAAGCGTTGTGCATTGCGTTCGGTGGGCAGGCCTTTGACGATTTCGAAGATCTTCGGTCGAAACTCCCAGACGACGGCAAGAATGGCACCCAGTTGAATAATGATGTTGAACGCCATGGCGCGTTCGCCGCCGAATTCCAGCAAGTCGGCGACGATGATCTGGTGGCCGGTACTCGAGATCGGCAAGAACTCGGTCAGGCCTTCTACCGCACCTAATATCAACACCTGGAAAAGGGTCCAGAAATCCATTAATCCTCCGTCAGAGCGCTCTTGATGAGCGACCGGGTAATAACACTCAGGGGTTGAGTATCTGAAGTTACACAATTGGCGTATATGAAGATCAAAAGATCGCAGCCTTCGGCAGCTCCTACAGGGGAATGCATTTCAAATGTAGGAGCTGCCGAAGGTTCGGGCCGCGATCGGACGATCTTTTGATCTTGAAGAATAGGTCTTATGAATTGCCACACTCAAGCCATGTTAGTAATCGTCGGCCGACGAACTACGCAGAAAATATTTAGGCCTTTTTGCAGAAAAAAGTTGCTCTGACAATAAAGTGTGATCAATATCACATTATCCAGAGATGGCCAGACAGTGGCAGATGGACATAGACAAAGCCATCGCAATAAGCTCAAAATAGTGGCACCATTGCATATCGCCACCATCTAAGCAGTAGTTCACCCTTTCGAGAAAATCAACTAAAAGCTTGAAAAGCTTAATTATTGTTAGAAAACTCGGGAGCCACGTCTAAAAATCGCGTGAATGTTACCAATTGTCAGTCACAGATGAGAACCGGTGCTTTAACATCCCGATGTCAGCACTTAATTCGAGTCAATGCATGATGCTCTCAGCGAACTTAGCGACTAGAAGCCCGCGCCCGACAAACGACGAACCTGGTGTTCTTACTCTGGGTCGTACCCGTGGCGTGGCTGAACATTTCAAAGCGCTAGTCGCCCAGCATATACGTACCGATATGGCGCTCGAAGCCAATGCGTACACTAGTGCATATCAGTTGAATGAACAGTCTGGTTCGTATCGAGCGATCTTCCTGATTATCGACAGCCCACAGGCCCTCGAAGACAATCTGGCGCTGGTCGAGAACCTGCGCAGCGACAACTTGAAACCGATCATTTGCGCGGTCATCACCGGTCGCGGCGCCTTCAACAAGATCAAATACTATCTGGCTGGCGCGGATGTTTGTATCAAGCTCAATACCCTTTCCGAGGATGGCGCCGAGTTGCTGGGCGAGTTCTTCAACAGTGAAGAATGGCAACGCGATATCGATCTGACGCTTGATCCGACCCGTATCTGCCTGATGGGCACCAGCAAGAAACTCGACATCTCGTTTGCCGAAATGAAGATCCTCGAAGCCTTCGCGCAAACCAGCAATCACATTCTGAGCCATGATGAAATCGCCAGCATCATGGGCCTCAACGCCAATTTCTACGACCCTCGAGCACTGGAAAAATCAATCAGTCGCTTGCGTGGAAAAATCAAGGACATGTATGGTACAAACGCGATTCAGAGCATTCGCGGCTATGGCTATCGCCTGCTGCGGGGTCTGATATCGACTGCCTGACTCTCGGGCAGCCATCCCATTTGCATACGTACGAAGGATCGTCTAATGCAACCATATAGCTCCCGTTCTGCTTCACGCCTGTTTGAAATCAAGCAATTGAATGAGCGCGACAACACGACCCATAACAATAAAACTCCATAACATAGCAGCAGATCGAGTGGAATTTATCGAGGGCCAATCTTGGGCCCAGACCCTGCCTATCGATTACTTCCGAGGAAGTCATTGCTCGCCTGCCGATTTATCTTTTAGCCAATTTTGGTATGTATTCAGGAGAGAGACATGGAAACTAGTACAACCCTCCCAAGGAAATATTTTGTTGTCGTGACTCACAGTACAACGTCGCAACGCGAACTGGAGAGCATGCTGTCCAGCGAACGTTTCAATTCGTTTGAAGGGGTGGATTCGCCCTCTTCCGCTCCAATGGTGATGGAGTTCACATATCCAGGCATCAGTCGAAAAAATGCCCCGCGCAGTATCGAACACGATACTCAGCGAATATTGGCCACGCTCGAGTCCGAATGGCGCGCAGCGCAATCGGCTAATCCTTTCCAGAATGTCCCGGCTATTACCGGGGAAACCCGCAACATGCCACCTGCCGTTGAAGGTGATATGCCCGGCAATGAAACCTGGCATCTCGACCCTGATCAGGGTGCACTGGTCAAAGAAGGTGTCGAAATCAGCCTGACTGGCCTGGAAACAGCACTGGTCAGGAAAATGCTCAGCCATGAAGAGCGTGTTGTCAGTCGTGACGAGCTGATTCTCAGCATTGGCCGAGAGCCGGAACAATATCGCGGCCTGGAGATGTGCCTGAGTCGCCTGCAAGACAAGTTCAAAAGCGCCAGTCATGGCGAACGACTGTTTCGTGCCGTCAGAAACCGCGGTTATTGCCTGATTCAGGAAATCGTCGCGTAACCTCGCAAGACCTCCACGAACAGAACAAACAGAAAAAAGTGCGATTACAAAAACAACAAGAGCACTCTGTTTGATTTCATCTTCCTCCTTGATTTGAACACTCCCTGCCTCCACCCTCCAACAGTAACAAATACAACATCATTTATTCACCCCTTCCTCTGCGACCTTTTCTAACACTCTTATATTTAATTATTAAAAAGTTGGCACTGTGCCATCTTGTTAGAACTCGTCAGACACCATTCCCGGCAATAACTTAGTCTATTGACTGACGACAGTTCGGCATATCGATGTTGTTACCTCAGGACACTCGTTAGAACAAAAACAATAAGTCTGCATAACAACTCGGTTTTCAACTGTTGAAACCTGAATGGACGTCTTTTGGGGATACCGTATGGATCTTTCTCTAAGTATCAATCGAAGCACAGGCCTCAAGGGACTGACCTTTTGGGGCCAATGGGCGCTGGCACAGGGCTTTGTGGTGACGCTGTTGTTCATACTCGCTGAGCAGCACACCGGGACGGTCGCGTTTTACTACCGGATGTGTGCAACGCTGGCGGTACTGGCGTCGGTGCCGGCTTATACGTTTAGCGGTGTGTATCGCAAGCGTGATAATTACCTCACCGGTCTCGGTCGACTGTTTATGGGTTGGTCGATGACCATGGCGGCGCTGGCGTGCATCGCCTTTGTCTGCCAGGCCGATGAGCTGTTTTCACGACAGGTGATTCTGAGCTGGGCGGTGTATGGCTTCCTTGGTCAGGCCTTTCTGTACGCTCCGCTGCATGCGTTTTCCAAGTACTACCAACGGTCGCGTAAAAGCGAGCACAAGACGCTGATCGTCGGCACCGGCGAACTGGCGTTGGGTCTGGCGAAGAAGCTCAGCCAACTGGAAAACCTGCCTTTGGTAGGTTTGGTCAGCAATGGTGATGTGTCTGCGCTGGGTTCGGATGCACCGCGCGTGGTTGGCGATCAGGAGCAACTGCTGGAGCTGATCGAGGCGCATGACATTCGCCGCTTGTATATCACCCTGCCGCTGTGTGAAGCCGCGAAAATCGAGGCGATTTATGGTGACTTGCTAGGAGCCAACGTTGATGTGGTGTGGGTGCCGGACTTGAACAGTCTGACCCTGCTGAATCACTCGGTGAAGGTCGTGGACGGTCTGCCGGCGATCTACTTGAACGAGAGCCCGTTGACCAGCCGCCCTACCGCTGCTTTGAGCAAGAGCCTGGTCGAGAAAACCGTGGCGTTTCTGGCGATCATCGCGCTGAGTCCGATCCTGCTGATCATTGCGTTGGCGGTGAAGATCAACTCGCCCGGCCCGGTGTTTTTCAAGCAGGATCGTCATGGCTGGAACGGCAAGGTGATCAAGGTCTGGAAGTTCCGCTCGATGCGTGTTCACGATGACCGTGATGTGAAGCAGGCCAGCCGCAATGACTCGCGCATTACCGCAGTCGGCCGCTTTATTCGCCGCACTTCGCTGGATGAGTTGCCGCAACTGTTCAACGTGTTGCAGGGGCATATGGCCCTGGTCGGCCCACGCCCGCACGCCGTCGCGCACAACAACTACTACTCGGGGAAAATCCTCGCGTACATGGCGCGTCACCGGATTAAACCGGGGATTACCGGGCTGGCCCAGATCAGCGGCTGCCGCGGTGAGACGGACACCATCGACAAGATGCAGAAGCGTGTCGAGATTGACCTGCAGTACATCAACAGCTGGTCGTTGTGGCTGGACCTGAAGATCCTGGTGAAGACACCGTTTACGTTGTTGTCGAAGGATATTTACTGAGGTTTGAAGCTGTATACCGCAAGGGGACGAAAGTCCCCTTTTTTGTGCCTGGGATTTGGGGATGGAATCGGATCTGAGATGGATGCAAAAACTGTGGGAGTGAGCCTGCTCGCGATGGCGGTGGGTCAGGCAATGATGATGCTGACTGTGCCGACGCCTTCGCGAGCAGGCTCACTCCCACAGGGATTTGTGTTTGGCTCAAGCCTTGTGGCTAGACACGTAACCTGTGGGAGCTGGCTTGCCAGCGATGGCGGTGGGTCAGCCAATAACAATATTGAATGTGCCGACCTCATCGCTGGCAAGCCAGCTCCCACAGAGATTCGGGATTGGCTCGGGATTTGTGGCGTGACAAATAGCCAATGTAGGAGTGAGCCTGCTCGCGATGGCGGTGGGTCAGGCATCAGGGATGTCGGCTGGTCGAACGCTATCGCGAGCAGGCTCACTCCTACAGGGGATTTTTGGCTGGTTCGGGATTTGTGGCGTGACAAATAACCAATGTGGGAGTGAGCCTGCTCGCGATGGCGGTGGGTCAGGCAACAGGGATGTCGACTGTACGGACGCGTTCGCGAGCAGGCGAAGGCCTACAGGGGATTTGTGGTTGGCTCAGGCCTTGTGGCTAGACACATAACCTGTGGGAGCTGCGGTGCGACGATTCGACTTGCCAGCGATGGCGGTGGGTCAGCCAATATCAATCTTGAATGTGCCGACCTCATCGCTGGCAAGCCAGCTCCCACAGGTTTCAGAGGTGTTTCGGAGATCCGCGTTTACTCGGTGATCTTCTCGAAATTCCGATAGAACATATCCCCTTCCCGGCTATCGGTCATCGAGTGCAGTTGGTAGCCGCGATTCAGTCGCGCACCACCGTCACGGGTCAGTGGGGCCCAGACCAGGTTGGCGCGGCGCATGGTCGACATGCTCATCATTTCGTCGAACGGGATCGACAGGTAGATGCCTTTGTCGAAACTACCTTCGCCATATTCCGCGCTGCCCGCCGTGGTGATCGTCGCCCACGCGCCAAAACGCACGCCATTGAAAAACTCGCGCGAGATGTCCAGCGTGCCGCCCCAGTCTCCGGCCAGATAACGCCCAACACTAACCGCCGCCAGCGTATCGAACGGCAAATCGGTATACGCCGTGACATGCCCGGTCACCACCGAGTAATCGCGCAGCGCAAAGCCTTGATCGAAATCACGCTGACGCACCCAGTTCAGATCCGCGCCCACCGACCAGCGCTCACCGGTCGGCCGGAACAACACCTCACCGCCGACACCGGCAAACATCGACTCCAGATAACCGCCATACACCATGCCATACCAGTCTTTATCCAACTGCTCGGCATGGCTGACCTGGAACAACGGCATGGTGGTGTTGGACGTGGTCAGGTACTGACGCAAATCCGTGCGCACACGCGGCAAGCCGCTCGGCGCGTCATAGGTGAATTTGTCGAAGTTGTTGGCCAGGTTGGCACTGAGCAAGCCGCTCCACCAGGTGTTGCGATTGAAGCGGTATTCGGCGTCGGCATCGGCGCTCAATTGATAGAGCAAGCCATCCGGACCGCCAACGTTCTGTTTGAAGCCCAATCCCACGCCATAACTGAAATGCTGCGGCGCTTCGGTGTAGAGGGTTTTCTCATTGTGCGGCATCGCCGGGTTGATCTCGGTGGTGCGGTGCAGCGATTGCAGCGGCTCTTCGTTGTTGATCACTTCGCGGAAGGTCTGGCGCGGCACGCTGGTTTCTTCCAGCGGCAAGTCGTAGCGCTTGTTGACCACGGTGAACCAGTCGATGTCGTCGTTGACGCTGTTGTCGAGAATCCGGCTCGCCCGCCCGACAGCCTTGGACGAATGGAAGTAACGCTGCTGCTCGCCATAGACGATCAGCTCGGAATCACGCTGGGTGATGCGCTCGACCTTGTAGCCGGCATTCTGCTGCAAACGCTGCGAGACGTTGGCCCAGTTGACCTGATCCATCGCCGTGGCCGGTGCCTTCGCCGGCAGCGGTTCCGGGGTTGGATCGTAAGTCTTCGCCGGTGCCTTGCGGCTGACGAAATTGGTGTGAAAGGTCACGCCGAACATCGCCGTATTACCGCGCTCCCACGCCGCGCTGACATCGACCGAATCGGTGACTTTGAACACCGCGCCAAGGTTGATCGGCGAGTCCTGTTTGATCTCGTTGTCCTTCGGCTCGTGCTTGTAGTCGTTACCTTCGAATTCGAGTTTCAGGCTGAGGCGATCCCACGGCGTCTGATAGCTCACACCACCGAAGAACGACGGCCGCCCACGAAAGTACGAACCCGAGTTGACGTCACCGGTGCCCTCCAGGGCCGGTCGGGTATCGAAGCGATCGCTGACGTAGCCCAACGGGTTGTCGATATCGCCGCGATTACCCAGGTAACCCCAGGCAATACCGGCGCTGAAATCGAAATTGTCGTAACGCTTGTTGGCGACGAAAAATTCACTGGAGAACAAACCGGTACCGCCGATATCTCGGAAGCCCAGCGCCACGTCGGGCAACCAGTGACTCTCCTGCCACAGCCGGACTTTGACGTCGACCGCC
The DNA here is from genome assembly GCF_900187605.1 of Pseudomonas sp. Irchel 3H7. Lineage (GTDB taxonomy): Bacteria > Pseudomonadota > Gammaproteobacteria > Pseudomonadales > Pseudomonadaceae > Aquipseudomonas. Next base: position 82,142 of record NZ_FYEA01000017.1, on the reverse strand, counting down.
TTGTCCTTATAGCTTTGACTACCGCTGAGGGCCTCCGATCCGTACGGCCGGTTGGTGATCGCGGTGTAGCGAAACGAGCCTTCGAGCCAGTCCAGCGGCTGCAACGACACGCTGTAGCGACTGTACGGATCGGTGCGGTTGGCGTTGACGCTCAACTCGCCGGCCGGGGCCATGCGCGCGGTCGGCGTCTGCAACAGACCGGTGCCACCGAAGTCATTCTGGGTAATGCGCGGCTCTGCATGAGCCAAACCACACGGCAATAACAACACAGCTGCAAAACGTAACTTCAACGAACCACCTCGGCCAGCTGCGTGGCAATAAATTCAGCCAACTGCTGATTCAGCTCAGGGATAGGCGGATCAAGATCATCATTTTTCAACGGCACCAGAATCTTGCTGCCGGCCACCGGAAACTGCCCGGACTCGCGATTCCAGTGGGCAATGCCGACGCGCCGCGACACGCCGTTGGGCTGGATCAACCACAGGTAATCGGCTTCGGCATCGGCCAGAATCGAGCAGCCTTGCAGATACTCACGGGCCTCCTGCAACGGCTGATACGGCAAGTGACACGGCTCGGCGACTGCGCCCAACACTTGCACTTCGTCGACGCGTTGCGGATAAACCAGACGATCGCCGTCATCGAGGCGAATGTTGCGCGCGAAGCCGACTTCCAGCGCCACCGGATCGAGATCGGCAATCTGCCGTCCGGTCACCGGCATCCGCCGCACTTCTTCGGCAATACGCTGCGCCAGCGCCGCCCGACTCGGCAGATCGAACAGCATCGACATGCGTTGCAGCACATCCAGGTCAAACAACACGCCGACCTTGAGCCGCGTTTGCTCCTCGATCAGCGACTGACGCAGCAACCCGCCCGCCAGCCAATAACCTTCGGCATTCGGCACGGCTTCGCTGATCACATCGAGCAAGCGCCCGCCGGCTGGTAACGCGATCGGCCCGGGATTGGCGACATCGCCGGAGACCGTGACGGCCGCCTGACTCACACTCGCGACCAGCAACAAGCTCGCCGATAACATTTTCAGGCGCATCACGGCAGGTGCCTGCGATCAGGGGTCAGTTGCACAACCTTGACGCGTAACTGCGAGGTCAGTTGCTGCTCGCTCTGCAAAATGAAACCGTCACGCGGATCGACCCAGTAACGATTGGTCGCGCTCAGGCCGATGGCCGGGGCGTCAATCTGCTCATCGACACGCAGCACGGTGTATTCCTTGTCGAGAATCTGCAGGGTCTGTTCCGAGCGACGGGAGAAGCGGCTGTTGACGATCACCCCGACTTCCTGGCCCTTGTAGAGATCGATCCAGCGCCGCGTGGTGAAACCGTCGGCGACGTGATGCAGACCTTGTTTGAACGGCGAGTCATCGGCCAGCCGCGTGCCATCGAGATCGCCTTCCAGCCCCAGGCCGATGCTGCGCACGGCGAGGCCATTGCGCAGCAGCAGAACCTGTTTGCCCGAGGCGACCCAGAACTGCAGGTCTTCGCGCTCGCGCACCAGCGCCAGCACCCCGGAACCGGACGGCGTGGTCAGTTTCATTTGCGGATAATTGACCCCGGCCACTTCAGCCGCCGACACGTCGACCTCATCCGGGCCGACGACTGCCGCCTTAAGGTTGTTCAACGAAGCGCTCATCAGCGGGTTACAGCCGCACAGCAACGAGGCCGCCATCAGGCACAGGCCAACTTTCAAAATATTCAAAGTCGGCGACCTTATTTGCTGTTGTTACTGTATTCGCTCCAGTTCTTCGCAGCGGAAGCGCCAGTGCCGACAATCGATGCCGACGGCACCAGTTGGCTGATCAGACGGTTCCAGCGAGTCACGTTGGCAGGCCCGACATACACCACGTCCTGCGGGCGGACTTCGAAGTGCGAAGCGAGCGCCATGGCAGTCGGCGATTCAGCTTCCAACTGGTAGATCTTCGCCGGCTCGACATCGAGGTTTTCCACGCCACGAATGACGTACACCGCGTTGCCGTTGGAGGTGGTCTGGCTCAAGCCGCCGACCGAACCGAGCACATCGGTGAGGTTCATCGTCGCGGTCTTGAAACTCAACGCGCGCGGCTGGTTGACCTCGCCCATCACGTAGATGCGCTTGTTGTCGTTGTACGGCAGATACAGCTGATCGCCGCCCTTGAGAAAGACGTTCTGCAACTCGGAATCCTGCTGATTGAGCGAGTCGAGGTTGAGCGGATACGTGCGGCCGTTGCGGGTCAGCAACAGCCCGGACAAATCGGCATTGTTGGTATCGATGCCGGCGGAACCGAGGGCTTCGACCACGCTCAGCGGATTGGTCGAAATCGCTTGCGGGCCGGCCTTGGCCACCGCGCCAGTGACCACGACTTTCTGGCTGGCAAAACGCAACACCGCGACATCCACCTGCGGCTCGGCAATGAATGCCGACAGCCGCTGTTCAATGTCCGAGCGCAGTTGCTGGATGGTCCGGCCGGTGGCCTGGACTTCCTTGATGAACGGGTAATAGAGCGTGCCATCGGAGCGCACCAGACGGCCGTTGGCATCGATCTGTTGTTGCGCGCCGGACGGGGCCGTCAGCTCGGGGTGATCCCACACGGTGATGTACAGGACATCGTTGTTGCCGATGCGGTATTCGGCCGGGGTCGCCAACAACTCCGGCGGCAGCGACTCACGCTTTTGCGTGGCGCGGTTCATGGCAATCAGCTTGGGTGTGATCGGAATCAGCTCGACCCGGCTGCTTTCGCTGGCGCCCTGGCGGGTGATGCTGCCGGTGCTGAGGTATTGACCGGGGGAAAACATGCAACCTTGCAAAGCGAGACTTGCCAACATTAAAAGATAAACACTACGAGTCATAATGGCACTACGCTATTCAAGGGCGAATCCAAAAACAAAGTCACCCGACTTGCGTCGGGCGACCTTGTACTGCACTAACAGAACTTCCTGTTAGTTATGCGTGCCGGTGGTACCGGTGGTACCCGTCGTACCGGTGGTACCGCCGTTGGCACTGCCACCGCTGTTAGACGCCGCTACAGCACTGGCAACCATTGCAGTACTGGCTGCGGGCGCTTGAGAAGCCGCCACGTTGCCACCTACATTGGTTACCGCTGTCAGCGGTGCTTCAGCGGCGGCAGCCCAGTTGCTCAACATCGTCAACAGGGCAACTGCCATCACTTTTTTCATATCAACTCCTTTCTAACATTCGACCTGTTAAAAAACCGGCCTGAGTTAGCGGTGGTGAGTTCAAGTCCGCAAAAAGCGCGAACATGATCCGTCGTTCTTTCACAGTCTTACCCAACTGATAAAAGTCGAACGGCAGGTTTATATCTACGGACTTGCAAAAGGCATTGCCAGTGTAATTTCCCGACGTTATCTAACAACCTGACTGAAAATAACATTGAGTTAAATGGCCATCATCCCAAGTAGCCTTTGGGATGGTTCGATTGCCAGCGCCAAGTGTCAGTGACCATATCCTGCAAGTTCCGCGTGGCTTTCCAGCCAAGTTCCTTCGCAGCCTTGGAGGCGTCGGCCCAACTCTCGGCGATATCCCCGGAACGGCGCGGCATCATCCGGTAAGGCACCGGTTGCCCGCAGGCCTGTTCAAACGCTTGGAGCACTTGCAGCACGCTGTAGCCATCGCCGGTGCCAAGGTTCCAGGTATGAATGCCGGTGCGTCCGGAGATCGACTGCAACGCCTTCAAGTGGCCGTCCGCCAGATCGACGACGTGGATGTAATCGCGCACGCCAGTACCGTCGACAGTCGGGTAATCGTTGCCGAAGATCGACAACTCTTGCAGGCTGCCGACCGCCACCTGACTGATGTACGGCACCAGATTATTCGGGATGCCGTTGGGGTCTTCGCCCATATGGCCGCTGGCGTGGGCGCCGATCGGGTTGAAGTAGCGCAGCAAAGCGATGCTCCAGCGCGGCTCGGCCAGGCTCAGGTCACGCAGCACGTTCTCGACGATCAGCTTGGACTGGCCGTAAGGATTGGTCGGATTACCAGTGGGGAAATCCTCGCGGATCGGCATCTGCTCAGGCTCGCCATACACCGTGGCCGACGAGCTGAACACCAGCCGAAACACCCCCGCTGCCGCCATCGCCTGGCACAGATTAATGCTGCCGCTGACGTTGGTCTCGTAGTACTCAAGCGGTTTGCGCACGCTTTCGCCGACCGCTTTCAGGCCGGCAAAATGCAGCACCGCGTCGATGTTGTGCTCACGGAAAATCCGGTCGAGCAGTGCCCGGTCACAGACATCGCCGCGGATCATCCAGGCACTCTTGCCGCAAATGCCCTCAACCGCGTGCAACGATGCTTCGCTGCTGTTACAAAGGTTATCCAGTACGACAACTTCATAACCTGCTTCAAGTAGAGCAAGTGTGGTGTGCGAGCCGATATAGCCGGCGCCACCCGTTACCAGAATCTTCATAGCGCGATCCGTCTTTGAATGAGTGACAAGTAGCGTGTCAAGCCTGATTCATTGAAGATGTGTCACAATCCACACAAACAAGGCGACAACAACCGAAAACAAAACTAGTTCAATGACTGGCAATAAATATTTTTGCAGGTCACACTGTATTGCCCGCTACTTATTAGCACTCCCTGTGCACTCATCACTATCAACAGATACCGACTAAAAATAACTAACAACGCACTTACCGACATCTCATAACATTGTCGTGTTTTACCGTCACGAGCATTTGCCATTAATAACCTGACTCAGGTATTAAAGTAAGCCTTCAATCCAACATTGAAACTTGTACGCCCTTTATTAGTGCGCGCATCTGTCGCCTGTGTTCCATGACTGTCCAGGATACTTTTATGATTCGTAAATGTTTGTTCCCCGCTGCCGGCTACGGCACGCGTTTCTTGCCGGCCACCAAAGCCATGCCTAAAGAGATGCTGCCAATCGTCAACAAGCCGTTGATCGAATACGCCGTTGAAGAAGCACGGGACGCTGGCCTGCAACACATGGCCATCGTCACCGGTCGCGGCAAGCGTGCGCTGGAAGACCATTTCGACATCAGCTACGAACTCGAACACCAGATCCGCGGCACCGAGAAAGAGAAATTCCTCGCCGGCACCCGTGAGCTGATCGACACCTGCACCTTCTCCTACACCCGTCAGGTGGAAATGAAGGGCCTCGGTCACGCGATTCTCAGCGGTCGTCCGCTGATCGGCGACGAACCCTTTGCCGTGGTGTTGGCCGATGACCTGTGCCTGAACCTCGAAGGTGACGGCGTACTCACGCAGATGATTGAGCTGTACAAGAAGTTCCGCTGCTCGATCGTCGCCATCCAGGAAGTCCCGGCCGACCAGACCCACAAGTACGGGGTGATCGCCGGCGAGCTGATGTCCGACGGCATCTACCGGGTCAACAACATGGTAGAAAAACCGGCCCCGCAAGACGCGCCGTCGAACCTGGCGATCATTGGCCGCTACATCCTCACCCCGGACATCTTCGACCTGATCGCCGACACCCAACCGGGCAAGGGTGGCGAAATCCAGATCACCGACGCGCTGATGAAACAGGCGCAGAACGGCTGCGTGCTGGCCTACAAATTCAAAGGCCTGCGCTTTGACTGCGGTGACGCCGAGGGTTACTTGCAGGCGACCAATTTCTGCTACGAAAACGTCTATCTAAAGGGCCGCTGAGACGGCTCCCTTCACTCAACGAGGCCACCATGAACATTGCACAACATTCCGTAGAGATTGAACGCGAGGTGGGTAACCTCGGGGTGATGAGCTGGCTGTCACGCCATCAGCCGTTGCCCAGCGCCAACGAGTCCTGGCTGGGCACGATTCTGCTGGTGGAGCGGATTGGCGTGTTTCCCGCGTCCGGGGATATCCGCCGGCCGCTGCGCGATCCCTATCCGCTGCTCGCGCATTTGAAAAAGCTGTATGGCGAGCAGGCATTGGAGATGGATGACCAGGATGGCCTGAAGGTGATCTTTGGTGACTGGCGCTTTCGCGTGCGGATTTGCTGCAACGACCCGGCGATCATCATCAACGTGGAAACCCGTTGTGATACGCGGTTGATGCCGCAGAAGATTGCGGAGTTGCTCGAGCAGGTCGACGCCTTCGAATAACTCCTCTCACCTGATCGTTCCCACGCTCTGCGTGGGAATGCATCCAGTGACGCTTTGCGTCACCCAGCGAAGGGACGCGGAGCGTCCCGAGCGGCATTCCCACGCGGAGCGTGGGAACGATCACCGCTCTGAGGTTTGCGTGTCATTTAGGGGCGGCGTCGCAACGATCCTTGGCGCCCATGATCCAGCCATAAAAGTAATCGGCAATCACTTTCCCGCCTGTGGCCGGCAGTGGATGAATCTTGTCCGGGCCAATCATCGCCGCCGCGTAGCGTTTGACGTCCGGCCCGAACGCGCATTGCAGGTTGGCATAACCCAGATGCTGCTCACGTGCCCACGGTTCAAGCACCTGCGCGTACGCCGACATCGGGTAAGCACTGGAGCGCGTGGTGTCCTGACGCATGATCAGGTTGATGCTCGCCTGCGGTTGAATCTCACGCAGCATGCCCACCAGCCCCTGAACATTCTGCAAGTACTGCGCGGGTTTAACGCCGAAGCCCTGATCGTTGCCACCGAGCATGATCAGGTAAACATCAGCGGGGATCTTCGACACGGCAGCTTTCCACTGCACCTGCCATTGCGGATCCTTGTGATAGAAGTCTGCAGACGCTGCGCCCGATGCCGCCAGCTTCGAGACACGAACGCCGTTCTGATCGTTGCTCATCCACAGGCCGAACAACGTCGGCGCGCCCTTCACCACTTCCAGTTTGAAGGACCAGTCTTTCGCCGCCGAGAGTCCTGTGAGCGGGACTTCCTGAACACCAGAACCTTCGAGTTTCAAGGGTTGCCAGTCTTGCGTGGGCGTCCACCGGTAGCGGATCTCGCTGGATTCGCCGTTACCCAGATAAAGCAGTTTCGCCTGAGTGACCGCCGTATCGATGCGCGGCGAAGGATTGGCATCCACCTGCAACCACGCACCGGGCCGGCCCGTCACTGTGCGGCTGTCCGGGCTTGCTTGCCCCAACTCTGAAACCTTCCAGTCGCCGCCAAAGTACTTGTCACTGCTGCGGGTGTATTTGAAATGCGTGCCGCCCAGCGCGGCACCGTGGTTGAAACCGACGTAACCGGGCCCGGCAAAACCGACCTCCCCGGCCACGCGTTGCACCAGTTTGTTCAGGTAGAAATCCTGCCCGGCAGTGTAGCTGTCACCGATTACCGAGACTGACAACACCTTGCCGGCCTTGCCTTCACGCCACTGCGCGAATCGCTCGCGGGCATCGCCCACCTGAACCACCGACGCTGCGACGGGTTGCGCATCATCTACTGCCACCATGCAAAATTTCCTTCAGTCTGGAATGGCCCACTGGATGCTTGGGTGTACAGAGATCAACTGTAGGAGTGAGCCTGCTCGCGATTGCGGTCCATCCAATACAAATGCATTGACTGACACAACGCTATCGCGAGCAGGCGAAGGCCTACATTTATCGCGGTCACCCGCTAAATCTGTGTACACCGAGAAAACCTGTGGGAGCTGGCTTGCCAGCGATGGCGGTGGGTCAGGCAACAAATCTGTATCTGACCCGACCCTATCGCTGGCAAGCCAGCTCCCACAGGGATGGTGTGACTTACAGGGATGATTGGGGCTGCACCACCGGGGTGGCAGGCACCAAGGGTTTCTTCTTCGCCGCGCGCTCGCCAAGAAACAACACGGAAGTGAAATTGAACCGACTGAAAACCATCGACAACACCACCGGCCCCAGCAAGCCGCAACTCAAGCCACCGAGCACCAGCAAGCTCTCATCCTTCACCCCCAACCGCCCCAGCACAAACCGCGACGTCGCCGCGAACAGCACATGAAACAGGAAGATCGCGTAGGAATAACCACCGAGCCAGGTCAGCGCCTTCGAGCGCATATCACTCGACAGCAAGGCGATGCACGACACGCAACCCACGGTCAAACCGATCAAACTGCGACGATCAACAATCAACTCGCGATCAATCGCCGCCACATACAACAGCGTCAACGAGATCAGTACAAACACCAGCGGCCCGATCACCTTGAAGCGCTGCTTCAACGCGTCGACATTCTCCTGGCCAATCATCCCCGCGACAAAAAACGGCAGCAGATAAATCGCGCCGTTAATTCCGAACGCATCGAACTTGAACGGTGGCAGCAGAAACAACAGCGCCGCAAACGCAAACAGCCCATACAAGCGCGTCGCCGAACGCAACATCCCGCGCCACTCCAGCAGCCCGACGAACATGAAAATGATGAACACCGCCTGCAGGAACCAGAAGTGGTTGATCGGCACCCAGAACGACAACAACGCGTCGATCACCCCGACATCCTTGTTCACCCCCGGCCCCACCGCTTGCAACACCGAGAACGGTACACCGACGCAAAATAGCGGCACGATCAAGCGGCGCACCTTGCCGCTGAAGAACGCGGAAAAGTCATTGCCGCGAATTTTGTAGATCGAATAGATGTACCCGGAAATAAACGTGAACAGCGGCATACGCACGTACACCATCGAATCGGCGAGCACCCGGAACGGCGAGCCGATATCGATCTTCAGCCCGCCGCCCAGCGGTCCGATGACGTGATAGAGCACCAGCAACAGGCACGCCAGCCCGCGCAGGGTTTCAATCTCCAGGGACTTTTTCTTGCTCGACATAAAGCACCTGCCTCAATTCAGAATTCGTGATTCAACCTGCACCGGTTTGTTCGCCCGCAGCATCAAGCCAAGGCCCACGAACAACACCGGCACCACCATCGAGAAGTGCCGGGCGAAGGAGCCGAAGTCCGGCTCGAACAGGCCTTGCACCAGCAGAAACGCCAGCGGGATCGCGATCAGTTCCTTGGGTTTGGTCTGGATCGGCGCGCCTTTGTAATCAGTCGAGGTGATGACTTTGAACAGCAGCAACGCGGTCATGATCATCAGCGCCACGAAGATCACCTGCCCCGGCCCCGAGAGCAGAATCAGCTCCACCGGAAACGACAGTCGGAAGAAGATGATCATCGAGTCCAGCGCCTGCGAAACGAAGTCGCTGCCGCTGAGCCACGACACGATCAACGATTTCGAGCCCTCCTCGCCCGCCGTGCGCAACTCGTTGTTGCTGGCGCGAATCGATGACACCGGAAAGCCCAGGGCGATCTGGATCGACATCGCTACCGCGAGGTAAAACAGGAACAGCATCAGGAAGAAGGTCGTGCGCGACACGTACTTTTTCATCACGCAGACGCCGACCCACGACAGCGAAAACAGAATCCAATAAGGCCGGATCAGCACGCCGTAGATCACTGCCGAGAGGAAAAAACCGCCGCGATATTTGCGCGTCAGCGAGCTGAGCAGAATGCTCAACACCGCCACCGACACAATGATTTCCTTGGTCAGGTTCTCCAGGAAAAACGAGCGCACAATCCCCCACAGACACAAGGTGCCGAAGATCGCCAACGGCATGCGCCGAAACACCACCACCGGAATCGCCGTGAGGAAAAAATTACAGAACATGCCGTAGGCCCAGGCATTGGTCAGGTTGATCCCGGTGGGCCGCAGCAGAAACGCCGAACACTCGTAGGACGAGCGATCCGGCGAGAACGGGTTCCAGAAGTTGCAGTTGTCGGCACGCGCGTAAGACGACCACAAGGTCATCGCATCCGGACCCGGATCACGCGGGATCAGCAGCGGCATGGCCACTGACAGAAACAGCCCGGTGAAGAGGATCAGGAACGACACATACGAATCGAGTCGCTTGCCACGAAACTCGATGCACGGCAGCTTCAGGCCCATGACAATGCGGCCTTTTTCGCCTGGGTCGCACGGGTCAACACAGCAATCACCACAAGCTGCACGATGATCGCGAAGACATTGCCCCACGCCGCGCCGTAAATCGAATAATGCTTGATCAGCAGATAGCTGACCGGCACTGACACCAGCAGGCAAATCGCCGCACTGGCCAGCGACACCCGACTGTTTTTCGAGGCAATCAAACCGCCCCAGACAATGTCGCCAATCGCCCGTAAGGCGAAGGAAAAAATCAGCACGCCAAGAATGCCGTTATCCGGGCGCGGCACGCTGGTAGCGACGTAATCGAGCACCACGTTGAAAAACACATAGATCGCCACCGCCACCGCCGCCGACACCACCAGCGAGCGCATGACCCACTTGTTGATGAACAGTTGCTTGACCGTGAACGGCTGTTGATCCGCCTGAAAACGCTTGGCCAACAGCGGAATCCCGACCACCGCCACCACCGCGTAAGACAACGCCTGCAAGGTGTTCGCCGCCGACCACGCGTACACGTATTGACCCAGTTTGGCGTACGGTTCGAGGTCGGCGATCAGAAACCGCTCGGCGTACTGACTCAAGGCGATCAACCCGGTGCCGAGGTAAAACGGTAGTCCCGCTTTCCACACAGTGGCGGTGGCCAGTGTCCCGGCTTCTCGGCCGTGATGAACGTTCACCACGATCAAGTAACCGGCGATGATCACCAGCACGTTGGCGGCGACCCACAGCCACAATACGCTGGCGATTCCCGAGACCCAACCGAGCATCATCCCGCCCACCGCCAACACCGCCCAGAGACCGGTCTTGATGAAGAACAGCAATGCGCCGGCCGTGGCTTTCTGCGCGGAAAACACGAACGAGTTGATCTCGAACGACAGGTGCTCTGTGAGCAACACCAAGGTCACGCAGAGAATCAGCGTGGCGGTCGCTTCGACTGTCTGGAACAGCGAATAAATCAACACCGTTACCACCGACAGCACCAGCCCCACTGCCAGATACAGCAGCAGAACTTTGTCGACCACGCGGCGAGAACTGCCGCCGACGCTGATCAAGCGGTTGATCTCGGAACTGAAACCGACGCTGTAGAACTTCGACGCAATCAGCGACGCCGCGACCACCACACCGTAAAAGCCCAGCGCCTCATAACCGAGGTAATGGGTGATCGCCAACACCAGCAAAAACTTCGCGCCTAACGCTCCGCCGCGAAGCAGCAGCCGAAATATCATCGAACGACACCCTTGATGATGTCGTCCATGGCCACGGTTTTCGCTTCGATTTCACGGCAGGTGTCAGTCAGGCGCTTGCCGAAATCCGACAGTGCATTCGGCGCGTAAACCGTGTTGATGATGGTGTCGACATTGATGTCGCCGCCGTTGATTACCCAATCTTCCACGCCCATGTCCTGATAGGCGCCGAAGCCTTTGCGCTCGTAGCTGATGTGGTACGCCGGCACGCCGGAGAGCAGCGATTCGATGGCGCCGTGCAAGCGCACGGAAATCACCAGGTCCGGCTGATACTTGGCAATCGTCGCCTTCAACGACAACAAGTCTTCGCTGATGCCCAGTTCGCGATAGAACGCGCCGTCATCGTTACCGCGTACCGCGCTCTGTACGGCGCAAACCACTTTGCTTTTGTTCTTCAAACGCTGCAGCAGCAACTTCAGATTGGCCACGTAAGCGACTTTCTTTTCCTTGCTCCACTCCGGCGGCTTGCGCAGTACCACGCACACGGTGGCTGGCGACGACGCGCAGCGGGTGAATTTTGCTTGCTGGAGGATTTTGCTCGCCAGCGACTGCACCGCCAGATCCGGTGCGCGGTAGACGTTGGCGCAGGCATCGAAAATCGCCGAAGAGCGATTGTCGCGGACGAACACCGCATCAGCACTGGCGTAGTGCTCGACGATCTTGCTGCTCTCACCGTGGAACGGGCCGATGCTTTGCGGCAGGTACACCGACGGCACTTTGCTGAGGATCGCGGTTTCCAGTTGTTTGGCGTGGCCGAGTTTCAGCTTGATGTGTTCGAAAGCACTTTTCGAGCGCATGTAGCCGCCGCCGACACCGACGATCAGGTCGGTTTTCTTCAACAGATCCGCCAGCCCGGCGTAGGACTGATTAAGGAACACCGCTTGCTTGACCCGGCCCAAACCTTTGGCCGCCATCACCGGCGCGTCGAAACGCGGGTGCGGCAAGTAGCTGAAAGAGTCCGGATCGGAGGCCACGACACTGATCGCGGTGTCTTCACCAAAGTTGCGCTGCACCAGCGCGATGGCCAGATCGACGAGCAGACCGTCACCGGAGTTGGACGCACTGTAGCCATGCAAAATCGTTACGTTCATATGCTTGAGTTCTACTTAAAAAGTGGGAGCGCGATACAGGTCATAGGTCTGGCGAATCATCAACGCGGCACTGAAACGCTCGCGGACGATGCTCCGACCTTGGTTGCCGAGGTCGAGCAGGCGCGGCTTCTGGATGATCGTCAGGACATCGGCCAGCGCCTTGTGATCACCGGACGGGAAGACATAACCGGAGACTTCATTGGTGACCAGTTCAGGCAGCGACGTGCAGTTGCTGGCGATCACCGGCAAGCCCATGGCCATGCCTTCCAGCGGCACCATGGCGAAACCTTCCCAGCGACTCGGCACGATCAGCGCATCGGCTTGCTGATACAGCGCCTGCACTTCGCTCGGCGTGACCCATGGCAGGTATTCAACAGAGTCCATCGGCGGGCACTCCACCGCGTCCTCGTTCACCGCGCTGCCGACCACGGTCAGCTTCAAGTCTTTGCGCTGCACATTGGCGAAGGCCTTGAGCAACACGTCGAAGCCTTTCTGGTAATCGAGACGACCGACAAAGAGCAGATGAATCGGCTCGGGACTCGCCGCTTTCGGCGCGTCATCCTTGCGGTGAATGCCGTTGTAGATCAGCTTCATGCGCTTGCGCTCGATGCCGAAGCGTGCGGCTTTGTCGAGTTCGTACTGACTGACGCAAATGATCACGTCGGTTACTTTCTGCAGTACTCGCTCGATCCACGCATAGACTTTCTGCTTGGTCGGCGAGCTTTCCATCAGGAACGAAAACGCGTGCGGGCAGTAGACGATTTTCGGCTTGCGCCACGGTCGCAGCAGCACACACACGCAACGGCCGATCACCCCGGAAAAGGTGCTGTGCAAATGCACCACGTCGGGTTTTTCCTTGAGCATGACCTGGGTCAGGCGCCAGGCGAAACGCAGCAACGACGGCACATTGCGCCCGGTACGCGGGAAGGTGCGGATCTGTTGCGCACCGATGCCGTGTAACTCTTTGGCTTGATCATCCGGGACCAGATACACCAGCTCGTAGTTCGCCGCATCGCCTTCAGGCGAAGCCGAAATCGTCCGGATCACCGTCGCGACGCCACCTTTGATCGTCTCTGCCACGTGCAGTATTTTCTTCACAAATCACCCACTTCAAACAGGAAAAAACAGTCGCTGACAGTCAGGATTTGTCGGACGCGTATTCGTAGTTGTAATAGCCGTAGCCGCCGTTGCCGTAGTAGCTGGCGGCGCGCTTCTCGACGCCGTTGAACACCGCGCCTTTGAGCTCGATGCCGTTCTGCGCGAAGCGGCGAATGGTCAGTTCGATCTCTTTGGCCGGGTTCACCCCGAAGCGCGTGACGATCAGGCTGATCCCGGCTTCACGGCCAACGATTGCCGCATCGGTCACCGCCAGCAGCGGCGGCGTATCGATGATCACCAGGTCGTAGCGCTCGCTCAGTTCCGCCAGCAGCTCGCGGAAGTTGGCGTGCATCAACAGTTCGGAAGGATTCGGCGGCACCTGACCACGACTGATGAAGTGCAGGTTGTCGACTTCGATTTTGTTGATCGCCTGATCGATACTGCAGCGCTTGACCAGCAGGTCGGACAAGCCGTTGGTGATCGGCGTGTTGAGGGTTTTGTGCAGGTGTCCTTTGCGCATGTCGGCATCGATCAGCACCACGCGCTGGCCGCTCAGGGCCATGACGGCGGCGAGGTTGGACGAGACGAAGGTCTTGCCGACCTGCGGGCTCGGCCCGGAAATCATGATGCGGTTGTTGGTCGAATCGAGCCCGGCGAAGTGCAGGCAGGTGCGCAGGCTGCGAATCGATTCGATCGACAGATCCGTCGGGTTACGCAGGGCCAGCAGGTACGCCGGTTTGTCGACACCGTCGCGGGCGCGGCCTTTTTTGTTGTCTTCTTCATCCTGCAAGGCGCTGTACGGAATCGACGCGTACACCGGCAAACCGAGTTGCTCGATGGCCTCCGGGCCTTCCAGACCACGGCTCAGGGATTTACGCAGCAGCACCAGCGCCACACCAACGAAGGCACCGAGGAAGGTGGCGATGATAACGATCAGAGCTTTTTTCGGTTTGACCGGACTGGTCAGGTCGACATCCGCCGCGTCGACCAGCCGCACGTTACCCACCGCGCCGGCACGGACGATGTCCAGCTCTTGGGATTTGTTCAGCAACTGCGTGTAGATCTGCGAGGCCACTTCGACATCGCGGGTCAGGTTGAGCAATTCCTGCTGTGTCGCGGGCAGATCGCCGACTTTGCCTTCCAGCGACTTCTGTTGCTGGATCAGTTCGCCGATCTGGCTCATCAACGCGCGATAGGCCGGATGCTGCTTGGTGAACTTGCGATCCATCTCCGCCTGCTGCATTTTCAGCTCGGAGATTCGCGTTTCCAGCGCTACCGACTGACCGAGCACCGATTGGGTTTCCAGCGAGATGTTCACGGTCTTGCCGTGGGTCTGGTAGGCGTTCAACGCATCGCTGGCCTTGGCCAGATCACGCTTGACCTGCGGCAACTGGCTTTGCAGGAAAGCCAGACTTTGCGCCGCTTCCGCCGAGGTGCGGCGCACGTTCTGATCGACGTACAGCGCAGCAATCTTGTTGAGGATCTTCACCGCTTCAGCGGCGTCGCTGCTGGCCAGCGCCAGTTTGATAATCCCCGATTCCTTGCCCTGCTCGGAGATGTCCAGCGCGTCCTGATAGCCTTGAATGGTCACGATTCGCGGGTTGCGCACCACTTCGAAACGCGTACCTGGGTTAGCCAACAACTGCGTGATCTGCCCTTCTACGCCATCCTGCGCGAAGGCTTCGCCCGCCGTGCCTTCTACCAGCAGGTTGTCGTTGTCATCGAGCAACTGGAAGCGCTTTTGTTCGCCAGCAATCAGGGTGAGTTTCTTGCCCAGCAGTTCTTTCGGCAGATTCAGCCGGGCAAACTCCAGGCGTTCACCACCCCAGGCGTAGCTGGTCAAACCGAAACGCGGCGCAGCGACGCTGGTCTCAGTCTCGCCGCGATAACGCCGGGCGAGAAAGCCGCCAATCATCGGGAAGGTGTTGGGGGTGACATCGATATCCAGGCGCAAGTCGTCGACGGTTTTGCCGATCACCGCGCGGGATTTGATGATGCCGATTTCGGTCACCGACGGTGATTGCCCGCCGAGCATGCTATTGAGGTCGGAAAACCCGAGCATGTCGTTCTTTTTCGGCTCGACCTGCACCAGCGCATTGGCCAGGTACACGGGCGTGGCCAACACTGCATAGGCCACACCGGTGACCATAAAGGCGCCGGTGAGCGCGCCGATCAACCATTTCTGGTCGATCAAACTGCCGAATATGCCGAGAAGATCAATACTGTCTTGATCATTGTCGCGGGTGCCGATGACGGACGGTAACTGCATAAGTCTGTTCTTACCATTCATTGATCTGAAGAATATTTATCAACGCGCGAGGCGTTGCGCCCATGAGCTAACAGCATCTTCAATCAATGCATGGGCATGAATAAAAGCGGCCTTGCCTTGACGATACGGGTCTTGTATTTCGCGCTCGCTCTGCCACTTGCCGAGCAGAAACACTTTGCCTCTGGCGTGAGAGGCAATCTTCAGTACTTGATTAACATGCTGTTTTTCCATGACCAGAATCAGGTCTGATTCATTGACGATGTCGGCGGTCAGTTGCCGTGCCCTGAAGCCTTCGGCGCTATGCCCATGGTCTTCCAGCACTTGCCGGGCGGAAGCTTCGACACCTTCGCCAACCCGCGCCGACAGGCCTGCGGAGGAGACGGTGATCGCTGAAGGGGCCAGCGCGTTACGCAGCATCAGTTCTGCCGTCGGACTACGGCATATATTGCCCACGCAAACGACAAGGATCTTTCTGAACAAGGTTTTACTTTCCTGTGTAATGTCAAACGGCCAACATCTCAAGAGCAATTGAATGAACCCTCAAGATCTTCCTGCACTCAGAAATAGATTCGCCCTGTTAGTACCGAAGTATTAAGTACCACAGCGTTTAAAAGCCCCCCAACCACAATTAGCGGACTAAAAATAACTGTGATTTTCGAGTGATTGTTTTCCGACAAAAAATAACATTCGTGCACTAAGTGCCATTACCTCACTCGAAAATTGAGAAACGAGATCATTTATTCGCAGTTGTCACTTCTCTTCGGGAGAACAGACATGAAATCAACACCTCTCAAAAAACTCGGCGCTTTGGCGTTAATGATGGCGGGGGCTACGACCCAGCTTCACGCCAGCGAGCTGTTTCCCAACCTTCCGGCCAAGAACATCGGCGTACAAGTAAAGATCCAGAACTTCACGGCCGCCGACGCCGCGCAGATCAAATCGGCTGGCTTCGGGTTTGTTCGCTTCGGTGTGTGGAGCGACAGCCTGACGGCCAAGGCTTATCAGAAACAGGTCAGCGACGCCTTTGCGGTGGCGCAATCGGCGAGCCTGCCGGTGTTACTGACGGTCCGCGCGATCAAGCCGTTGCCGGCCACATCGAGCGCAGAGCTGACCTCCGCCGGTGAAGGCTTCGGCAACGCCGTGACAGGGCTGCAACAGTCGTACGGCAAGCAACTGGTGGCGATCGAGCTATGGAATGAACCCGATCTGGAAACCTACTGGCCGACAGGCAAGTTCGACACGACGTTTGTGCCGTTCATGAGCGGCGTGTGCAAGGCGTTGCAGGCGCAACCGCCATCGACACCGGTGATCGGCTACGGCTTCGCCCGCCCACCTAGCGCAGGCTCGGCTTCAACCGTGGCGCTGAACCGCATCGTCAGCGAATATCCCAAATGCCTGAGCGCGGTGTCCTATCACCCCTACGGCATGACCTCCACGCAGATCAGCAACGCGCAAAACTTCATTCAGCAAAACTTCCATCTGCCGGGGATCATCAGTGAATGGGGGATTTCGGCGCTCACCTCCAATGGCGGGCCTGAAGGACAAGCGAGCAAGATCAACGCGTTTATTGGCGATGTTAAAAAACTCAATATCCCGCTGACCTCCATCTACGAATGGAAGAACAGCGATTCCGGCAGTAACGATCGCGAGAAGAACTTCGGCCTGCTGACTTCTGACGGCCAGCCGAAACCGGCGCGCATGTCGGTCGAAGCCCTGTTGAACGCCGGGTAGTCCTGCGCAACCGATCTGTACGCAGGTCGGTTGCTTTGAACCTGTAGGCCGTTTTGGCATCGTATTCATCGATACCGCGCCCCGCCTTTCAAACAATTGTTTTCAGGTTGTTGCCGCAGGGGCCATCGATACACGCACCTACCCTTGAGTGGCCGTCAGCGCTCGGGTAATGTCATCAGACCCATAGGACAGAGCACGCCCATGACTTCCAAGCTGGAACAACTCAAACAATTCACCACCGTGGTTGCCGACACCGGCGACTTCGAAGCGATCGCCCGAGTCAAACCGGTCGACGCCACCACCAACCCTTCCCTGCTGCTCAAAGCGGCGGCCATTCCGGCCTACGCCGAGCTGCTGAACGCCTGCGTCAGCGACTGCAAGGGCGATGTCGGCCTGGCCAGTGACCGTTTCGGCGTCGCGGTGGGTCAGGAAATTCTCAAAGTGATCCCGGGCCGTATTTCCACCGAAGTGGATGCGCGCCTGTCGTTCGACAAGGATGCCGTGCTGAAACGCGCACATCGCTTGATCGAGCTGTACGACAAGGCCGGTATCGGTCGTGATCGCGTACTGATCAAGATCGCCTCGACCTGGGAAGGCATCCGCGCCGCCGAAGTATTGGAAAAGGAAGGCATTCAGACCAACCTGACCCTGCTGTTCTCCTTCGCACAGGCTGCCGCGTGCGCCGACGCGGGTGTGTTCCTGATTTCGCCATTCGTGGGCCGCATCTACGACTGGTACAAGAAGGCCAATGGCAACGACTACACCGGCGCCGATGATCCGGGCGTGCAGTCGGTTACCCGCATCTACAATTACTACAAGTCCAATGACTACAAAACCGTGGTCATGGGCGCGAGCTTCCGTAACCTCAATCAGATCGAGCAACTGGCCGGCTGCGACCGCCTGACCATCAGCCCGGACCTGATCGACAAGCTGGCGGCCGATACCGGCAAGCTGGAGCGCAAACTGGCCCCAGGCAACGCCGGTGAAGCCCGTCTGAGCCTCAATGAAGCGCAGTTCCGCTGGTTGTCCAACGAAGACGCGATGGCCACCGAGAAACTGGCTGAGGGCATTCGTCAGTTTGCTCGCGACCAGGAGAAGCTTGAGGCGCTGTTGCAGGCCAAGCTGTGATTTGAGTGGGTGAAATGCAAAAAGGGCGAACCTTCACAGGTTCGCCCTTTTTTGTGTGCGCTGGATTACATCAGTGTTCTTGCGAGAGCTATCGCGAGCAGGCTCACTCCTACAGGGGATCTGTGGTCTGATCGCGATTGTGTGTCGAATGAAGAACCCTGTAGGAGTGAGCCTGCTGCGATGAGGCCAGCAGGGCCTACCCTCAATTCAGCGGATCAATGCCGCTCGAGGGCATTCACCAGATCATGAAACGCTTCACGATTGGAATCGTTGAGGCCCATGAGGATCTTGTGCGCTTCGAGCACCTTGATCCGCACCACTTCTTCCGACTGGTCCTGATCCGGCAGGTCGTCCAGGCACTCCGGGCATGGCACCGGGTGGTTGACGATGTTGAACACCTGCTCGAAGCCCATCGACTGCAGCAGACGGGTGATGTCTTCGTGGGTGGTGACGACGGTCGGCAGCAGCCCGACCTTCTGCCGCGACAGGATCGACAGTTTGGCCAGCAGGCCCAATGTCGTGCTGTCGATGCTGCGGGTTTCGGTCAAATCGATCACGATCGCGTTGAAATTCAGCGCGGTGAAGATTTTCTCAATAGTCGCATCCAACGCCGAACACAGGGTCAGGCGAACTTCACCGACGAACTTCAGGACGAAGGTGCCGTCCTGCTCGGCGAACTGGATTCTACCGGTACTCATTAAAGATTCCTGCTCAACACCAACAGGGCGATATCATCCGGCATCTCCCCTAGCGTGGCCAATCCAAACACTTGCCGCAGACCATCCAGGCTGCCGCCCGCCGACTTCACCCGTTGAGGCAAAGCGGCTTCTTTTTCTTTGAGCGTAGGTTCTGGCAAAAGATCCAGAATGCCATCGGACATCAGCGTCAGGCTGAATGTCGGCGGCAGCTCAAGCACGTGGTCTTCGTAGGTGGCTTCATTGAACAGCCCCACCGGCAGACCACGCCCTTCGAGATAACGAACACTGTCAGGCGTGTACAACACAGGCAACGGCAGATGGCCGCCGATGCTATAGGTCAACAAACCGGTCTCCTCGTCGATGACTCCACCGACCATTGTGACGTGTTTACCCAGCTTACAACTGATCAGCCCCCGGTTGATATGACCAAGGACTTCCGAAGGCTTGAATTCCGGCAATGTGCCGTTGCGCTTGGATTCGAACAGCAAGCGCGTGGTCATGAACTTCAGCAGCACGGTGACGAAGGCTGAAGAGGCGCCATGACCGGAGACGTCCGCCAGGTAAAACGCGACCCGGCGCTCGTCGACACGGAAATAGTCGACAAAATCACCCGAAAGGTACAACGACGGGATGATCTGGTGCGCGAACTTGAACTCGTCGATGCTCCACGGGCTTTCCGGCAGCATGTTCATCTGCACCTGGCGACCGGCGTTCTGGTCTTCCTGGAGCAGGTTGAGGCTGGCCTCAAGCTCGCGGTTGGCCTTTTCCAGCTTCTCGCGGTAGCGCTGGTTTTCCACCAGCAGGCGCGCACGATCCAGGGCCCGGCGCACAGAGTGCTCGAGCACAGCCAGATCTTCGAGAGGCTTGATCAGGTAGTCCGCCGCGCCCAGGCGCAGAGCCTCGACCGCGTCGTTCATCACGCCGGCACCCGACACCACGATCACCGGCGTCTGCGGTGAACGCTCGGTAACCTGACGGATCAGTTCGAGACCGCCCATCTGCGGCATGCGCAGATCGCAGATGACCAAGTCGGGCTGTTCTTGCTCGAATACCTGAAGACCCTGTTGGCCGTTGCTGGCCTGCAGGACGCTGAAACCACTGTCTTCCAAATAGGCCGCGAGGCTCGCGCGCACTACTTCGTCATCATCGATTATCAGCAGCGTGGCACTGGTTTTTGGCATGTGGGCAAACGGCGCCAGAATTAGGTTGGCGTAGTTGGCGGGGCATCGGGCCCTGCGCAGACTACTGGATTCGCTTTCTAGCCTCTCTGCTGCACCGCTTTCGAGCATTGTCTGCAAACGCGGTTACATCAGAGGTGCCCTTCTAAGGCGCAGACGGTACTCCCATCCGCAGAGCGTTTCAAGCATGCGCCGATGGTCGCTTGACGACTTTACTTGTCAAATCACCGAGAGTTATAAGAACAGCTCAAACCGTAACCCAATGGAAGGACGTAACCATGAGTCAAACCAGTCGGGACTACAGCGAAAAGCGCGATTTCATCCGCATGCGGGTCGATGCCGATATCGTGTTGATTCATGAAGGCGATCAGATTTCAGGGGTGTGCATCGACCTCTCCAGCAGTGGCATGCAGGTCGAAGCGCCGCGTCGGTTCGCGGTCGGCGACCGTTTGAGCGTACGCATCGACTCCGATCACGCCGCACTCAGCGGCCTTGAGGCAGAGACCGAAGTGGTCTGGGTCAGGGCACAGGATGGCGGCGGCCAAAAGCTCGGCCTGACCATCCTGAAGATGAAATAGCTACACACAAAAAAGGCGACCCTGAGGTCGCCTTTGTTTTTATCGGTCGAGATTAAAAATCGTCTTCGACCTGGCCATCCTTCACCTTGAACTCACGGTTCTGCAAGTAGGCATTGCGGATGAAGGTGTATTTGTCGCCGCTGATCAGCTTCTCGCTCGACAGCAGGCTGGCGCGGGTATCGACGATGTTCAGACCGAAGATCGAGTTACGCGTAGGCACGTGGTCGATGTAGCGGTACATACCGGTGTAGCTGTCGACGTATTTCGACGGTGCGTCACGCAAGGTGCTCGGACCCATCAGCGGCAGCATCACATACGGACCGCTGCCGACGCCCCAGTAACCGAGGGTCTGACCGAAGTCTTCGTCGCTACGGTTCAGGCCCATCTTGGTGCCGACATCGAAGAAACCGAGCAGGCCGAAGGTGGTGTTGAAGATCAGGCGAGCGGTGTCGACGCCAGCGGCAGCCGGTTTGGCTTGCAGGATGTTGTTGGCAAGGTTGGTGACGTCACCGACGTTGCGAAACATGTTGTGGATGCCGTCTTCGAGGAACTGCGGTGTGACGAACTCATAGCCCTGCGCCAATGGCTTCAGCGCGTAAGTATCAACGAAGTCGTTGAACTGGAAAATTGGACGGTTAACGCTTTCCCAAGGGTCTTCTTCCGTTGCCGCCTGAGTGGCGAACGGAGCCAGCAACAGGCCGGCACATACACAAAGCTGAGCGAGCGGATTGCTCCAGCGCATAGAAAAACTCCTTGGAATGGTACTGTCGCGGACCTCTGGGCCCGGCTATTCAGGTCGCTAGTATAAGCGTAAAAGCCCGTTTGGACAGTCCGCGCAATGCAGCAGTCTGTAGGACGCTTCGTGCATCGCCCTTCACACCGCTGTCATCCAACTGTCACTGATACGCCCTAGCCTGATCGTTATTTCAGGGATGTTGCCATGACACACGCCGAAACCTTGCCCGTCGCCGCGCCCAGACTGACTGCGGTACTGTTTGGACTCAGCGGTTGCCTGGTGGATTTCGGTGCCCGCGCCCGGCAACAGACGATCGCCCTGCCTGAATACGCTGAAGCCACACCAGGCGCATTCGACAGTTTGCACAGTTTGCAGCGCCAGCAGATTCCCTGTGTCTGGCTGGATGAACTGCCCCCTGCCCTCGCCCGGTCCTTGTCGGCCTCACTGCCGACGTGGATCAAACCTGCGCAACATTCGGCAACAATCAATCCATGGCCTGCACCAAACGCTTGCTGGCAGGCCCTGATGGACCTGAACGTCAGCAGTCTGGACGGCTGCGTATTGGTCAGTGGTGAGCCGCGCTTGCTGCAATCGGGCCTTAACGCCGGTCTGTGGACGATCGGCCTCGCCTCCTGCGGCTCGCTGTGCGGCCTGGCGCCGGGCGAATGGCAAGCGCTGAGCCAGAAAGAACGCGAACAACTGCGTGGCAAGGCGACGATGCAGTTGTTCGGCCTCGGCGTGCATTCGGTTATCGATCACTTGGGTGAACTCGACACCTGCCTGGCCGACATCAGCCTGCGCCGTCACAAAGGCGAAAAGCCCTGATCGGGATCATGCAGGTTTGCCGGGAGTGGATTAATCTAAAGGTCAGCCATAGACCTTTGGCGCGCGGCTGCGGTCAATGCCAGTGCCTATTGATAAAAGGAAAACACCATGCCCGCCCAAGAACTGCAAAAACAGCTCGATACCCTGCGCGAGCAGCTGGAGCAGAATCCGCCGCTGTCGGAAGCCGAGCGTGAGGATTTGCATGCGCTGATGGCGCAGATTGAATCCGAAATTCAACTGGAGACTGCCACGCAAGACGCCAGCATCGCTGACGGCGTCAATCTGGCGGTTGATCGCTTTGAACTCGAACATCCGGCCATTGCCGGCACCCTGCGCAACATCGTTAATGCGCTGGGCAGCATGGGGATCTGATTCTCCCCCGAAACGCAAAAAGCCCTGCCATCACTGGCAGGGCTTTTTCATTTCAACTTTGGCAATGCGTCCCCCTGTAGGAGTGAGCCTGCTCGCGATAGCGGTGTGTCAGTTAACATCATCGTCAACTGACACACCGCTATCGCGAGCAGGCTCACTCCTACAGTTGATCTTTATTGACGCACGAGGCGGTGATTCGGCAGCTGTACGCTTTCGGTGCTGCGATATGGGTTGATGTCCAATCCACCGCGACGCACGTAACGTGCAAACACCGTCAGCTTTTCTGGTTTCAGCAAGCGCTGCAAGTCGAGGAAAATCCGCTCAACACACTGCTCATGGAAGTCTGAGTGCTGGCGGAAGCTGACGATGTATTCGAGCAAACTGGCGTGATCCAGTGCCGATCCACGATATTCCACCACCACCGTGCCCCAGTCCGGCTGACTGGTCACCGGGCAATTGGATTTGAGCAGATGGCTATACACCGTCTCCTCGACAATCCGCGACTCATCGCAACGCAGCAGCTCCGGGCGCGGATGCTCGTAGTTGCTGACGCTGATATCCAGATCATCGATGCACACGCCCGGCAACGCCACAACGCTTTCCGCTTCAACGTCCTTGAGGCTGCGAACGCGCACCCCCACCGGTTTGCCGGCGGCAGCCGACAGATCCTTGATCAGGGTCGCTTCCAAGGATGCCACGTCGGCAAACGCCGTCTGGTTCAGCGAGTTCAAATACAGCTTGAACGACTTCGATTCGATGATGTTCGGCGAATCCGCCGGGATGCTGAATTCGCCGATCGCCACCACCGGTTTACCCGACGGCAGCAGCCACGACAACTCGAAGCAGTTCCAGAAATCCACACCTTTATACGGCAGGGTTTCGGCGGTCAGGCCCAGTTCGGCCCATTTCGCGGTGCGCGGAATCGGGAACAGCAGGGACGGCGTGTACGTGGCGATGTATTCGCTGGATTTGCCCAGCGGCGAGTGTTCGGCTGCGGGATGCATGGCGGAAACCTGACTGAATAATCAGCGGATTCTACCAGCCTTTGCCCGCGCCTTTGAGTGCTTACTGACTGACCGTCAGTTTGCCGACCATGCCCGCCTGATAATGCCCGGGAATATTGCAGGCAAATTCCAGACTGGTGGCCTTGCTGAAGGTCCAGGTCAACTCAGCGGTTTGGCCCGGCTCGACCAGCACGCTGTTCGGATCGTCATGTTTCATGCCATGGCCCATCGCTGCGTGATCCATGCCGGCCATATCGTGGGACATTTCCTTCATGCCGGTAGGCGTAAGCATGCCGCTTTGCTGCATCTGCAACATTTCCTGCTGGTGTTTGGCGTGCATCGCCGCGTCACCGAGGTTGAATTCGTGCAGCAGTTGGCCTTTATTCACCAGCACAAAGCGAACGGTCTCACCGGCCTTGATCTGAATGGTCTTGGGATCGAAGGACATATCGCCCATCACCACTTCAATGCTGCGCGAGGCTTTGGCGGCAGGCGCTGGCTGGCCGAAATCATAGGTGTGCGCGGGTGCTGCAAACGCCGTCGAACTCATTGCCAAAAAACAGATGGCCAGGGATTGGCGTAAAAACATGGTCGTTCTCCAACAAGATAAGGTTCAGCTTATGGGAAACTTTAGCCGGCCGGCGCTGGCATCTACCTGACAGGCAGATTACAACTTTGTCAGGTTGGCGTTTGCCGCCAGCGCTCACGGTATAAAGCTTTCGTGACTACAACACCCCCGAACCCACCCGAGTCGCCCATGAAACTGTTGATCGTCGAAGACCAAGCGAAAACCGGCCAATACCTGCGTCAGGGCCTGACCGAGGCCGGGTTCAATACGGAACTGGTGGCCGACGGCAACAGTGGTCAGCATCTGGCGCTGAGTGGTGATTACGCGCTGCTGATCCTCGACGTGATGCTGCCAGGGCGCAGTGGCTGGCAGATCCTGCAAGCGGTGCGCAGCGCCGGGCTGGATACGCCGGTACTTTTTCTGACAGCCAAAGACGCCGTAGAGGACAGGGTTCACGGCCTCGAACTGGGCGCCGACGATTACCTGGTCAAACCGTTCGCCTTCTCCGAACTGCTGGCGCGGGTACGTAGCCTGTTGCGTCGCGGCAGTGCTACAACCCAGGAAACCAGCCTGCAACTGGCCGATTTGCGCCTGGATCTGATCCGTCGCCGCGTCGAACGCAGCGGCCAGCGCATCGACCTGACGGCAAAGGAATTCGCACTATTGGAAATGCTCCTGCGTCGCCAAGGCGAAGTGCTGCCAAAGTCGCTGATCGCTTCACAGGTCTGGGACATGAATTTCGACAGCGATACCAATGTCATCGAAGTGGCGATCCGCCGTTTGCGCCTGAAGATCGACGACGAATTCCCCAACAAACTGATCCACACCGTGCGCGGCATGGGTTACGTGCTCGAAGAGCGTGGCGCCTGATGCGCCGATTGTCCCTGAGTTCGCGCCTGGCCTTGTTGTTTGCCGCTTGCACCGCTGTGGTTTCGCTGTTCGCCGGGGTGTTGTTCAACCGCGCCAGCGAAGCGCACTTTATCGAACTCGACCAGCAACAACTGGACGGCAAACTGATCGGCCTGCGCCGCGCCTTGCAGGATCTTCAGCCCGGTCAACGTGAAGCACGGCTGGCGGATGAGCTGAGCCGTCAGGCCGATCTGTCGTTGCGCATTACCGGCACTGACGGCCAGCGCTGGTATGACAGTTCGACGCAAATCCCCAAGGATTTGCCGCAACAATCCGGCCTGTCGACCATCAGCCATGACGGCACCGATTACCGCGTGCTTAACGCCCCGCTCTACCCGGACAAAGCCGATTCACCGCAACTGTCCTTGTTGCTGGACATCACCCATCACCAACACTTCCTGCAACGCATGCAGCACCTGATCTGGCTGACCGTCGGGTTGTCAGCGCTGGCGACGGCGTTGCTCGGTGCCTGGGCAGCACGCAGCGGCTTACGGCCATTGCGACGCATGAGTGCAGTCGCCCGTGGGATTTCCGCACAATCGCTGAATGCCCGACTGCCCGAAGCGCAAATGCCGCCAGAACTTGCGGAAATGGCCCACAGTTTCAACGCCATGCTCGCACGCCTCGACGACTCGTTTCAGCGGCTCTCGGCGTTTTCCGCCGACATTGCCCATGAGTTGCGTACACCACTGTCGAACCTGCTGACCCACACTCAGGTCACCCTCACCCGCCCCCGGCCGATCGAGGACTACCGCGAAGCGCTGCACAGCAACCTCGAAGAACTGCAATGGATGGCACAACTGGTCAACGACATGTTGTATCTGGCCAAGGCCGATCATGGCTTGCTGATGCCCAAGCGGGAACCGCTGGAACTGGCGGATGAAACAGATGTGCTTTTGGAATTTTTTGCGCCGCTGGCGGAGGACGCCGGGGTCAAACTGACGCGTGAGGGCAATGCGCGGATCAAGGGTGATCGCAGTATGTTGCGCCGGGCCTTGTCGAATCTGCTGGATAACGCGCTGCGGTTTACCCCGGCTGAGGGCGATGTGAGCTTGCGGATCGTTGATCAACCGAACGCGGTACGCATTTCAGTCGAGAACAGTGGCGAGGGGATTTCTGCGGAGTTGTTGCCACGCCTGTTTGATCGATTTTATCGGGCCGATCCGGCGCGGCAGGAAGGCAGCAGTGAGCATGCGGGGTTGGGATTGGCGATTACTCAGTCGATCATCCGCGCCCATGGTGGGCAGATTCATTGCGAATCAGAGGCGGGATGGACGCGGTTTGTAATCGAGCTGCCTCGAACCTGATCGTTCCCACGCTCTGCGTGGGAATGCAGCCCGGGACGCTCCGCGTCCCTTCCAGAGCCGAACGCGGAGCGTCCGTTGAGGCGTTCCCACGCAGAGCGTGGGAACGAGCATGGAGTCGCTTACGAATACCTCAGGGCGTGAGCCGGCTCGATCTTCGCCGCCCGCCACGCCGGATACACCGTCGCCAGGAAGCTCAGAATAAAGCCCGCCGAGCAAATCAACAGCACATCCCCACCCTGCAATTCCGACGGCAAATTGCTGACGAAATACACATCCGAACTGAAGATGTGCTGCCCGCTGACTCGCTCGATCCAGCCGACCAACTCACTGACATTCAACGCCGCAATCACGCCCAACACGCCGCCAATGATCGTACCGACAATCCCGATCACCGTGCCCTGCACCATGAAAATCGCCATGATCTGCCGTGGCGTGGCGCCGATGGTGCGCAAAATCGCGATGTCCGCGCCCTTGTCGTTCACCACCATGATCAGGGTCGCGATGATGTTGAACGCCGCCACCGCGACGATCATCAGCAACAGCAGGCCGATCATGGTTTTTTCCATTTTCATCGCGCTGAACAGGCTGCCCTGGGTGTGGGTCCAGTCGTCAGCCTTGAAGTCCGCGCCCAACCCGGCAGCGATATCCGAGGAGACTTTCGGTGCGGCGTACAGGTCTTTGACCGCCAGACGCACACTCTGAACCTGATTCGGCTCCCAATGCTGCATGGTCGCGGCATCGGCGACGTGGATCAGGCCCATGGAGCCGTCCAGCTCAGCGCCGACCTTGAACACACCGACCACGTTCAGACGCTGCATGCGCGGGGTGATGCCGCCCGGCGCAGTACTGACTTCCGGGACGATCAGGGTGATCTTGTCGCCGACATTGAGGCGGAAACGCCGCGCAGTGATTTCGCCAATCACCACGCCGAACTCTCCCGGTTTCAACGCGTCGAGACGGCCCTGCACGATGTGCTGGGCAACGATCGAGACCTTGCCTTCCTGCGCCGGATCAACGCCGCTGATCTGGATCGGCTGCATCAACCCCTTGTAAGACAGCATGCCTTCCATCTCAGTGAACGGCACGGCGGCAGTCACCTCAGGATTCTTCATCGCGGCGGCGGCGACCGGCTGCCAATCATCT
This sequence comes from Pseudomonas sp. Irchel 3H7, assembly GCF_900187605.1. GTDB lineage: Bacteria > Pseudomonadota > Gammaproteobacteria > Pseudomonadales > Pseudomonadaceae > Aquipseudomonas. Next base: position 54,464 of record NZ_FYEA01000017.1, on the reverse strand, counting down.
ATCGGCTTGACGCCAACGATGGTCGCGTGCGGCACCATGCCGAGGATGCGCGAGCTCATTTCGCGCTGGAAGCCGTTCATCACCGACAACACCACGATCATCGCCAGCACGCCGAGGGCGAGGCCGATCATCGAAGTCATCGAAATGAACGAAACAAAGCGATTGCGGCGCTTGGCGCGGGTATAGCGCGTGCCGATAAAGATCGATAACGGTCTGAACATTCGCTGGGGCACCGTATAAAAATAAAAGACCCGACGCCTTTACAGACGTCGGGTTTCAGCCAATCAGATAGGCGTGAGGCAGCCTTCTTGCAGGTGTAAGACGCGGTCCATCTGGCGAGCCAGGTTCATGTCGTGTGTCACCACCAGGAACGCCGTGCGCATCGAGGTGCTGAGTTCCAGCATCAAATCCTGAATGCCCTGGGCGGTGTGGGAATCGAGGTTGCCGGTTGGCTCATCGAGCATCACCAGGCCTGGCTTGTTCACCAGGGCGCGAGCGATGGCCACACGTTGACGCTCGCCACCGGACAGTTCCGCCGGCTTGTGCTCCAGACGATGACCGAGGCCAACGCGCTCCAGCAGTGCCGTGGCACGCTGACGGGCTTCCGGGATCGGCGTCTTGCCGATCAGCAGCGGCATGCAGACGTTTTCCAGTGCGGTGAATTCCGGCAGCAAGTGGTGGAACTGGTAAACGAAACCGAGCGCACGGTTACGCAACAGGCCACGCTTCTTCTCGCTCAGTGCCGACAACTCTTCGCCGTCGAGCCAGACGCTGCCCTTGGTCGGCGTGTCCAGACCACCAAGCAGGTTGAGCAAGGTACTTTTGCCCGAACCCGAGGTGCCGACGATCGCCACACGCTCGCCCGGGTGCAACTCCAGTTGCAGGCCGGCCAATACCTCTACCGATTCCGGGCCTTCCTCGTAGGATTTGCCCAGATTACGGCAGCTCAAGATTGCTTGTTCACTCATGCCCGACTCACTCATAACGTAGCGCCTCCGCCGGCTGGGTGCGCGCGGCACGCCAGGCGGGATACAGGGTGGCGAGGAAACTCAGAACCAACGCCGCCGCGCAGACCATGACCACATCTTGGCTCTGCACCTGCGACGGAAGATAATCAATGAAATACACGTCAGCATTAAGGAATTTGTGGCCGATCAGGCCTTCCAGTGCCGAGATCGCGGCGCTGACATTAAGCGCCGCGAAAATCCCGACCACCGCACCAATCGCCGTGCCGACCACACCGATCACCGTGCCTTGCACCATGAACGTGCGCATGATCGTGCCCGGCGTCGCGCCCAAGGTGCGCAGAATGGCGATGTCGCCCTTCTTGTCGTTGACCACCATCACCAGCGTGGAAATGATGTTGAACGCCGCTACGGCGACAATCAGCAACAACAGCAGACCGATCATGGCTTTTTCCATGCGGATCGCCTGATACAGATTGCCGTGGGTGCGCGTCCAGTCGCGGGCGTAGTAATGATCTTCGCCGAGTTGCTGGGCGATGTTCCATGCTACGCGCGGTGCCTGGAACAGGTCGTCGAACTTCAGGCGGATGCCCTGCACCTGATCAGGCTTCCAGCGGTGCATCTTCGCCAGATCCTGCAGGTTGGTGACGCCCAGATAGCCATCGAGTTCGCCGGCGCCGACATGAAAAATGCCGACCACGGTGAAGCGCTTCATGCGCGGGAACATCCCGGCCGGGGTCACGCTGACCTCCGGCGCGACGAAGGTGACCTTGTCACCGATGCCCACGCCGAGCTTGGTCGCGGCCTTGTCGCCGATGACGATGCCGAAGCTGCCCGGCGTCAAATCGTCGAGTTTGCCCTGCTTCATGAAGTTGTCGATGATCGACACGTTGCGCTCGAGCGCAGGGTCGATGGCGTTGAGCAACACCTTGGACACCTGACCGTTATTGGTCAGCAGGCCCTGCATCTGGGTGAACGGCGCAACCGCCGTCACCTGCGGGTTCTGCTTGACCTTGTTGGCCAGACTTTGCCAATCGTTGATCGGCTCAGTGGATTCAATGGTCGCGTGGGGCACCATGCCCAGCACGCGGGTGCGCATCTCATGATCGAAGCCGTTCATCACCGAGAGCACGACGATCATCACGACCACGCCAAGGGCGAGCCCGATCATCGAAGTCAGGGAAATGAATGACACAAAATGATTGCGACGCTTTGCACGGGTATAACGCGTGCCGATAAATACGAAGAGAGGTCTGAACATGTCGGGGCTTGTTCGGAGGGAAAAGGAACGTCCTTGTGGCGGGGGTCGATAACCAGCTTTACACTCAGACCACCGCCGCTACCATGGGTTCGCCATGTCGACATTAGATGAAGAAGATCGCCGCGAATACTACCGTATCGAGGACACGATCGCACTGGAAATTCGGCCCCTGTCCGCTCCCGAAGCCGCAGGCCAGGAAGTGTTGCAGGATGCTTCCCCGCTGTTCAACCTGCTCAGTGAACTGCACCTGAGCGAATTCGAGTCGCAGCACCTGTTGCGCCAGATCAGCGAGCGCGACCGGGCCATCGCCGCGTTCCTGAAATCGCAGAACAAACGCATAGACCTGCTCAGCCAGGTGGTCGCCCTGACCGTGCTCGGCCATATCGGCGAGCCGCAACCGGTGATCATTTCCGAGGGCGGGATCGACTTCCAGCACCCGACGCCAATTGCCACCGGCGCACACCTGTCGGTGAAACTGGTGCTGATGCCGCAAGCGCTGGGCCTGCTGCTGCGCGCCCGCGTCACCCATTGCGATCGCAAGGGCGAAGGTTATGACGTAGGCACCGAGTTCGAACACTTGACCGACGCCCAACGCCAGTTGCTCGCCCGCTACATCTTGCAGAAGCAGGCCCAGGAACGACGTCTGGCCCGCGAACAGAACGAATCAGGCATTTAAATTTAAGGAAGAACCGTGACCCTCATCTACGGCCACCGCGGCGCCAAGGGCGAAGCACCGGAAAACACCCTGAGCAGTTTCCAGGAATGTCTCAAGCACGGCGTGCGCCGCTGCGAACTGGATCTGCACCTGTCCAAGGACGGCGAGTTGATGGTCATCCACGACCCGACCCTCAAACGCACCACGGAAAGGCGCGGCAAAGTCGTCGAACACAGCGCCGCCGAACTGGTCACTTACGACGCGCGCAAGGGCGGCCCGGGCTGGATCAAACCCTGCCCGATTCCGACATTGGAAGAGCTGTTCGAAAAATGCGATTTCGAGCACTGGCAACTGGAAGTCAAAAGCGCTTCGCGTACTCGCGCAGCAACCACCGTGCTGGCGATTCGTGAAATGGCCCAACGGCATGGCCTGCTCGACAAGGTGACGATCACCTCGAGTTCGCGGGAAGTGCTGAAAGCGGCGCTGGATCTGGTGCCGGACGTGTCGCGCGGACTGGTGGCCGAATACGCCTGGCTCGACCCGCTGAAGGTCGCGGCCAGCTATGGCTGTGAGATTCTTGCACTGAACTGGACGCTGTGTACGCCGGAACGCCTGCAGAAGGCGCAGCGTCAGGGGCTGCATGTGTCGGTGTGGACCGTCAACGAGCCTGCGCTGATGCGCAGACTCGCCGACTTCGGCGTTGACAGCCTGATTACAGACTTTCCCGGTTTGGCCACTGCCACCCTCGAGAATTGCTGAAATCGGTCTCCCCGGCCGGCTCAGGCCACCGGCCGGAGCCCGTCAAAAAAGCCGGTTGAGGCCGTCGTACGCTGCTACCCGATAGGCTTCAGCCATGGTCGGGTAGTTGAACGTCGTGTTGACGAAGTACTTCAGGGTGTTCAGTTCGCCCGGCTGGTTCATGATCGCCTGACCGATGTGGACGATCTCCGACGCCTGATAACCGAAGCAGTGAACGCCCAGCACTTCCAGGGTTTCACGGTGGAACAGGATTTTCAGCATGCCTTGCGGCTCGCCGGCGATCTGTGCACGCGCCATGCTCTTGAAGAACGCCTTGCCGACTTCGTACGGCACTTTGGCCTGGGTCAGTTCCTGCTCGTTCTTGCCGATCGAGCTGATCTCCGGAATGGTATAGATGCCGGTCGGCACGTCATTCACAAAGCGCCAGCTACCGTTATCAACAATGCTGCCAGCAGCCGAACGACCCTGGTCGTGGGCGGCACTGGCCAGGCTCGGCCAGCCGATCACGTCACCGGCACCGTAGATGTTCGGCACGCAGGTGCGGTATGCCTCGTCGACTTCGATCTGGCCACGGCTGTTGACCTTGACGCCGATGTTTTCCAGACCCAGCGTGTCGGTGTTGCCGGTACGGCCGTTGCACCAGAGCAAGGCGTCGGCCTTGATCTTCTTGCCGGACTTCAGGTGCAGGATCACCCCGTTGTCGACGCCTTCAACGCGATCGTAATCTTCGTTGTGGCGCACGGTGATGTTGTTGTTGCTGAAGTGGTAGCTCAACGCCTGGGAGATTTCCGAGTCGAGGAAACTCAGCAACTGACCACGGTTGTCGACCAGCTCGACCAGTACACCCAGACCGCTGAAGATCGATGCGTATTCGCAACCGATCACGCCGGCGCCGTAAACGATCAGTTTGCGCGGGGTGTGATTGAGGCTGAGGATGGTGTCGCTATCGTAGATACGCGGATGGTGGAAATCGATGTCCGCCGGGCGATAAGGACGCGAACCGGTGGCGATGATGATGTGCTTGGCCACCAGTTTCTCGACCACGCCGTTGGCGCAGACCACTTCGATGGTTTGCTCGTCGGCGAAACTGCCGGTGCCGAAGAACACGTCGACGCGGTTACGGGCGTAGTAGCCGGTACGCGAAGCGACTTGTTTGGAAATAACCTTTTCGGCGCTTTTCAACACGTCCGGGAAGGAGAACCAGCGTGGCTCGCCGATCGCCCGGAACATAGGATTAGTGTTGAACTGCATGATCTGCCGCACCGAGTGACGCAGTGCCTTGGACGGGATGGTGCCGAGGTGGGTGCAGTTGCCGCCGACCTGGCGACGGCTGTCGACCATCGCGACCTTGCGCCCTGCTTTGGCGGCGTTCATTGCCGCGCCTTCTCCCGCCGGGCCGGAACCCAGCACCACCACGTCGTAGTTGTAGACAGCCATGCGTACTCCTCAGAACAGGCCGCGGTGCCAGCAGCACCGGCGGCTAAATCACGCCGAACGGCGGCGCGAAGGAACAATTGGGGGTCAATCAAGAACCCGGACACAGTCTATAGAAGCGTCAACGCCGCGCACATTAACCCTTGGTCGCGTCGTAGGCTACTTTTGCCTGCACTACAACGCCAGCTTTCGTATTGTTCTCAGTCAGTTTTTTCGCCACTGAGGCGTTCGAAAGCCTTGTTGGTGCGGACGACAAAACCTGTATCGGCACGAATCACAAAGAATGCACCAATGTCATGCTTTTCGGCATAGTCCCAGGCCCTTTCAGGGCCGAGAATCAACAACAGCGTCGATAGTCCATCGGCCATCAACGCTGAAGGATGAATCACCGTGACTGACGCCAGATCGTGTAGGACAGGTGCACCGGTGTGCGCATCGAAAGTGTGGGAATAGCGCCGACCGTCCTGCAGGAAATAGTTGCGGTAGTCGCCGGAGGTGGAAACGCTGTAGCCGTCGACATTGATGATGCGCTCGGCGACCTGTTGATCGTCACGGGGCTCTTCGAGAGCAATGCGCCACGGTGAGCCATCAAGCTTTCTGCCTTTGGCTTTCAACTCACCCGTGGCTTCAGCGAGGTAATCGTGGATACCCAGGGCGTCGAGTCTGGCCGCGATGGTGTCGACGGCATAACCGGCGGCGATGCTATTGAAGTCGACCTCGACGGCGGCGTCTTTGCACAATTGATCGCCATTGACGTGCAGGTGCTGATGGCCGACCCGCTGCATCACTTCGGCCAGCGCAGCGGCGTCAGGGACTTTCTCCTCGCGGCCTTGTGGGCCGAACCCCCAGAGGTTCATCAGCGGTTCGACGGTCAGGTCGTAGGAGCCCTCGCTTTGCGCTGACAGTTGTTCGCCAGTTCGGACCAATTCGAGTACCGACCCAGGCATTTTCTGACAGCTGTTGGCGGGCAAAGCGTTGAAGCGCTCGATATCCGAATCATTGCGATAGGTGGACAACTGTCGATCGACTTCGCCGAGGATGCCCTCCACTTCACTGCGAACCTGAGTTGATTCAGGCATGCCGGCGTGGCGTACGTACTTGATTGAATACGTACTGCCCATGGTAGGCCCGCCGAAGCTTTCCATGGACTCGCCATTACCGCAGCCAGCCAATACGCCAGCCAGCATCACAAGCCAAAACAAGCGTCCAGTGAACAATTATTCATCTCTCCGTAAAACCGCGGCGGCCATTATGAATTAAAGGATCTGCAACATCTTTATACAAAATCCAATAGCGAGTACCTGAACATGTCCTCCACCACGGGCAAAGGCAAAGCGATCTTTCGCGTTGTCAGCGGCAACTTTCTCGAAATGTTCGACTTCATGGTCTACGGCTTTTACGCCACGGCCATCGCCAAAACCTTCTTCCCCACCGACAGCGCCTTCGCTTCGCTGATGCTTTCACTGGCCACGTTTGGTGCCGGTTTTCTGATGCGTCCATTGGGGGCGATTTTCCTCGGCGCTTACATCGACCGTCATGGCCGTCGCCAAGGCTTGATCATCACGTTGGCGTTGATGGCTGCCGGCACGGTGCTGATTGCCTGCGTTCCGGGCTATGCGACCCTTGGCGTCGCTGCGCCATTAATCGTACTGTTCGGTCGCTTGTTGCAAGGCTTCTCGGCCGGCGTGGAGCTGGGTGGTGTGTCGGTGTATCTGGCAGAGATCGCCACACCGGGCCGCAAGGGCTTCTTCGTCAGTTGGCAGTCGGCGAGTCAGCAAGCGGCAGTGGTCTTCGCCGGATTGCTCGGTGTGGGTCTCAACCATTGGCTGAGCCCGGAACAGATGGGTGACTGGGGCTGGCGCGTGCCATTCCTGATCGGCTGCATGATTGTGCCGGTCATTTTCGTGATCCGTCGCTCACTGGAGGAAACCCCAGAGTTCCAGGCCAGAAAACATCGCCCTACCCTGCGGGAAATCGTCCGCTCGATCGGTCAGAACTTTGGCATCGTCATCGCAGGCATGGCACTGGTGGTGATGACCACTGTTTCTTTCTACCTGATCACCGCGTACACCCCGACATTCGGCAAGGCTGAACTGCACCTGTCGGACTTCGACGCGTTGCTGGTTACCGTGTGCATTGGCCTGTCTAATTTTTTCTGGTTGCCGGTGATGGGTTCAGTGTCCGACAAGATCGGGCGTAAACCCCTACTGCTCGCGGCGACGATTCTGGCGATTCTGACGGCCTACCCTGCCCTGTCGTGGCTGGTGGCGAACCCGAGTTTCAGCCATTTGCTGATCGTCGAGTTGTGGCTGTCGTTCCTGTATGGCTCGTACAACGGCGCGATGGTGGTGGCGCTGACCGAGATCATGCCGGTGGAAGTACGTACGACCGGCTTCTCGCTGGCCTACAGCCTGGCGACAGCGACGTTCGGCGGGTTTACCCCGGCGGCGTGTACGTATCTGATTCATGTGCTGGATAACAAGGCTGCGCCGGGGATCTGGCTCAGTGGTGCGGCGGTGCTGGGGTTGATTGCGACGCTGGTGTTGTTCCGGGGCAATAAGCATGAACTGCGCACGGCGCAGGCAGCCATACCCGGCGGCGCCCGATAGGACGCCATCGCTGGCAAGCCAGCTCCCACAAGTTTATTTGGCGGTTACACGATTGCATTCACACCCCAAGACCCTGTGGGAGCTGGCTTGCCAGCGATGAGGCCGCAACAGTCAATCGAGATTTAGCAGGCATAAAAAAACGCCCCGACCTAGGTCGGGGCGTTTTCATGTGCAGCTATCGCTTAGCGCGGGAACGCTGGCGGGTTTACACCAGCCATGTCTTCCATCACGCGGATAACCTGGCAGCTGTAACCGAACTCGTTGTCGTACCAGACGTACAGAACAACACGGTTGTCCTGAACGATGGTCGCTTCAGCGTCGACCACACCGGCGTGGCGCGAGCCCACGAAGTCGGTCGAAACCACTTCCTGCGAGTTAACGAAGTCGATTTGCTTGTGCAGATCGGAGTGCAGCGCCATGTAGCGCAGGTACTCGTTCATTTCTTCACGGGTGGCGGCTTTCTCAAGGTTGAGGTTGAGAATGGCCATCGATACGTTCGGCGTCGGAACACGGATCGCGTTACCGGTCAGCTTGCCGGCCAGCTCAGGCAGGGCCTTGGCAGCAGCGGTGGCAGCACCGGTCTCGGTGATGACCATGTTCAGCGCGGCGCTACGACCACGGCGATCGCCCTTGTGGAAGTTGTCGATCAGGTTCTGGTCGTTGGTGTACGAGTGAACGGTTTCGACGTGACCATTGATGATGCCGAACTTGTCATTCACCGCTTTCAGCACCGGCACGATGGCGTTGGTGGTGCAGGAAGCGGCGGAGACGATCTTGTCATCAGCGGTGATTTCACCGTGGTTGATACCGTGAACGATGTTCTTCAGCTTGCCTTTGCCAGGCGCGGTCAGAACCACGCGATCGATACCCGGGCACTGCAAGTGCTGGCCCAGGCCATCAGCGTCACGCCATACACCGGTGTTGTCCACCAGCAGCGCGTCTTTGATGCCGTACTGGGTGTAATCCACCTCGGTCGGGTTCTTCGCGTAGATCACCTGGATCAGGTTACCGTTGGCGGTGATGGTGTTGTTTTCTTCGTCGATGGTAATGGTGCCGTTGAACGAACCGTGTACCGAATCGCGACGCAGCAGGCTGGCGCGCTTGGTCAGGTCGTTGTCGGCGCCTTTGCGCACGACGATGGCACGCAGACGCAGACCGTCGCCACCACCGGTTTTCTCGATCAGGATGCGCGCCAGCAGACGGCCGATACGACCGAAGCCGTACAGCACAACGTCAGTGCCTTTACGTGCGGAAGCGTTTTGCTGGCCAACCACGTCAGCCATTTCTTCACGAACGAATTGCTCGGCGCTGCGGCCGTTGCCTTCGTTGCGGAATTTGAACGCCAACTTGCCCAGATCTACCGAAGCCGCGCCGAGCTTGAGCTCGCTCATGGCTTTGAGCAGTGGGAATGTTTCGTGGACGGAGAGTTCGCTGTCGTCGGAAGAACGGTGGCGCGCAAAGCGGTGAGCTTTGAGAATCGCGATGACAGACTGGTTGATCAGGCTGCGGCCATAGATCGAGCTCACCACGTTGTTATTGCGGTAGAGCTGACCGATTAGCGGAATCATCGCTTCTGCGAGTGCTTCACGGTCGATCCATTCACCAAGACACTGGTCGGGCTTCTGAGTCACGGTAACCTTCCACATGTAGGGGCAGAAAAAAGGGGCTACATTATGCCGCCCACAACCTCATTCAGCAATGCGCGCTTGTCGCGAAATCGGTAACAAAATTCCTTTCAAAAAAATCACACCTCGCGCCAGCCCAGTAAATACGCGGCTTCCAGCGCTGTCAATTTTTCGACGACTGTTAGACGATGTCTGTAACCCTCCGTAACACCAACCACTTTTGGCACTACATAATCGCTAAAAAAGCGCTGGTTTTTATGGTTACCACTACATTTCTCGCAAACATCGAAGATAGACGTAGTCTGCAACTGACAGGCGACACCGGACGCCGCTACAATTACCGACTTTGTCGCAAAGCCTGGAGCTCAACCTTCCGTGCCCGTTCTGCGTCTACCGCAACTCCCTGCCGAGGCAGGTAAACAGCATTGGGGCAATTTGCCCGGCGCTGCCCTCAGCCTGGCGATTGCCGAGGCTGCCAGCGCTGCCAAGCGCTTCACCCTGCTACTGACCGCCGACAGCCAAAGTGCTGAACGACTGGAACAGGAGCTGAGTTTCTTCGCCCCGGATTTGCCCGTGCTGCATTTCCCCGACTGGGAAACCCTGCCCTACGACCTGTTCTCGCCGCACCAGGACATCATTTCCCAGCGCATCGCCAGCCTCTATAGGCTGCCGGAACTGGCGCATGGCGTGCTGGTGGTGCCGATCACCACAGCGTTGCACCGCTTGGCGCCGACCAAATTCCTGCTTGGCAGCAGCCTGGTGCTGGATGTCGGGCAGAAACTCGATGTCGAACAAATGCGTTCGCGGCTCGAAGCCAGCGGCTATCGTTACGTCGACACGGTGTATGAGCACGGCGAGTTCACCGTGCGCGGTGCGTTGATCGACCTGTTCCCGATGGGCAGCAAACTGCCGTATCGCATCGACTTGTTCGACGATGAAATCGAAACCCTGCGCACCTTCGATCCGGAAAACCAGCGCTCCATCGACAAGGTCGAGTCGGTCAAGCTGCTGCCGGCCCGTGAGTTTCCGCTGCAAAAAGACGCGGTCACCCGTTTCAAGGCGCGCTTTCGCGAGCGCTTCGACGTCGACTTCCGGCGCTGCCCGATCTTTCAGGATCTGAGCAGCGGGATTACCCCGGCCGGTATCGAGTATTACCTGCCGCTGTTCTTCGACGAAACCTCGACGCTGTTCGACTACCTGCCGCAGGACACGCAAGTGTTCTCCCTGCCGGGCATCGAGCAAGCGGCGGAAAACTTCTGGAACGACGTGCGCAATCGTTATGAAGAGCGCCGCGTCGATCCATCGCGTCCTTTATTGCCACCGGCGGAATTGTTCCTGCCGGTGGAAGATTGTTTCGCCCGCCTGAAGAGTTGGCCGCGTGTGGTCGCCAGCCAACAGGATGTAGAAGGCGGTGCAGGTCGCGAGCGCTTCCCGGCACAAGCACTGCCGAATCTGGCGATCGAAGCCAAAGCCACACAACCGCTGGCGGCGCTGTCGGCATTTCTCGATGAATTCCCCGGTCGCGTGCTGTTCACCGCCGAGTCCGCCGGCCGTCGCGAAGTGCTGCTGGAGTTGCTTGAGCGCCTGAAGCTGCGACCGAAAACCGTCGACAGCTGGCCAGACTTCGTCGCGAGCGAGGATCGTCTGGCGATCACCATTGCCCCGCTAGACGAAGGCCTGATGCTCGACGATCCGGCGCTGGCATTGGTCGCGGAAAGTCCGCTGTTCGGCCAACGCGTGATGCAGCGTCGCCGCCGCGAGAAGCGTGCCGACGGCAATAACGATGCGGTGATCAAAAACCTCACCGAGCTGCGCGAAGGCGCGCCGGTGGTGCACATCGATCACGGTGTCGGCCGTTATCTGGGCCTGACGATTCTGGAAATCGACAATCAGGCTGCCGAATTCCTTACCCTCGAATATGCCGAGAACGCCAAGCTTTACGTGCCGGTAGCCAACCTGCATTTGATTGCACGCTACACCGGCAGCGACGATGCGCTGGCCCCGCTGCACCGCCTCGGCTCCGAGACCTGGCAGAAGGCCAAACGCAAAGCTGCCGAACAGGTGCGTGACGTCGCCGCCGAACTGCTCGACATCTATGCCCGTCGCGCCGCTCGCGAAGGCTACGCGTTCGCCGACCCGAAAGCCGATTACGCGACGTTCAGCGCCGGTTTCCCGTTCGAAGAAACCCCGGATCAACAATCGACCATCGAAGCCGTGCGCGAAGACATGCTCGCGCCGAAACCGATGGATCGACTGGTCTGCGGTGACGTCGGTTTCGGCAAGACCGAAGTGGCCATGCGTGCGGCGTTCATCGCCGTACACGGTGGCCGCCAAGTGGCGATTCTAGTACCGACCACCCTGCTCGCCCAGCAGCACTACAACAGCTTCCGCGACCGCTTCGCCGACTGGCCGGTGACCGTGGAAGTGATGAGTCGCTTCAAATCGGCCAAGGAAGTCAACGCGGCGATCGCCGATCTGGCCGAAGGCAAGATCGACATCGTCATCGGCACGCACAAACTGCTGTCCGACGACGTCAAGATCAAAAACCTCGGGCTGGTGATCATCGACGAAGAGCACCGCTTCGGTGTGCGTCAGAAAGAACAGCTCAAGGCCCTGCGCAGCGAAGTCGACATTCTTACGCTGACCGCCACACCGATTCCGCGCACGCTGAACATGGCGGTGTCGGGCATGCGCGACCTGTCGATCATCGCCACACCGCCAGCACGTCGCTTGTCCGTGCGCACCTTCGTCATGGAGCAGAACAAGAGTACGGTCAAAGAAGCCCTGCTCCGCGAACTGTTGCGTGGCGGCCAGGTTTACTACTTGCACAACGATGTGAAAACCATCGAGAAGTGCGCCGCCGACCTCGCCGAACTGGTGCCGGAAGCACGCATCGGCATCGGTCACGGACAGATGCGCGAGCGCGAACTCGAACAGGTGATGAGCGACTTTTATCACAAGCGTTTCAATGTGCTGATCGCCTCGACCATCATCGAAACCGGTATCGACGTGCCGAGCGCCAACACCATCATCATCGAGCGCGCCGACAAGTTCGGTCTGGCGCAACTGCACCAGTTACGCGGTCGCGTTGGCCGTAGTCACCACCAGGCTTACGCGTACCTGCTGACGCCGCCGCGCCAGCAAATCACTTCGGACGCGGAAAAGCGTCTGGAAGCGATTGCCAATACTCAGGATCTCGGCGCCGGTTTCGTCCTGGCCACCAACGACCTGGAAATCCGTGGCGCCGGCGAACTGCTCGGCGATGGCCAGAGCGGGCAGATTCAGGCCGTGGGCTTCACGCTGTATATGGAGATGCTTGAACGTGCGGTGAAATCGATCCGCAAGGGCGAACAACCGAACCTCGATCAACCCCTCGGCGGTGGCCCGGAAGTCAATCTGCGGGTGCCGGCGCTGATTCCGGAAGACTATCTACCGGACGTTCACGCTCGCCTGATTCTGTACAAGCGCATTGCTTCGGCGACCGACGAGGAAGGCTTGAAGGATCTGCAAGTCGAGATGATCGACCGTTTCGGCCTGCTGCCGGAACCGACCAAGAATCTGGTGCGCATCACAGCACTGAAGTTGCAGGCCGAGCAATTGGGCATCAAAAAAGTCGATGGCGGTCCGCAAGGTGGACGTATCGAGTTCGAAGCGCAGACGCCGGTCGATCCGATGACGCTGATCAAGCTGATCCAGAGCCAGCCAAAACGCTACAAATTCGAAGGCGCCACGATGTTCAAGTTCCAGGTGCCGATGGAACGCCCGGAAGAGCGCTTTAATACTGTAGAGGCGCTGTTTGAGCGCCTCCTCCCGAAATCTGTTTGAAGGACGCCCAATGCGCCTGTTTCGTTCGCTGACTTTGCTGCTCACCTTGGTAGCACCCTCGGTTTTCGCCGATGACCTGTATCAGGTCGAAATGATTCTGGTGCGCCAGAACGCCGTACCGGCCATCGTCAGCCGCGCCGCGCCGGAAGACTGGGCCGCTGGCGCCCAGCGCTTGGGCGACGACAGCAAGCGCACGCCTGCGCTGAATGACGTTGTCAGCAAGCTTACCGCCAGCGGCGACTACAGCGTGTTGATGCACAAGGCCTGGCAGCAAACCCTTGGCGAAGCACCGGCAAAAGTTGCGGTCAGCGATGGTCAGGAACAGTTCGGTCAGTTCCCGATCGAGGGCACGCTGGAAATGAAACTGGGGCGTTTCACCGACGTGAGCGCCGATTTCTGGGTCAACCAGATCGACAGCAACGGCATGGTCACTGCCAGCGAACGCCTGAAACAGGACAGCCACACCAAGAACGGCCAACTCAACTATCTCGACAACGGCCATCTGGCCCTGCTGATCAAGATCACTTCCCTGACCGCACCTGCGCCACGGGAAGCGCCTGAAGCGATTCCGGACTGATCGAAGTCCTTATGAACCCGCCGCTGAGTAAACCGTTGGCGCCCTCCTGGGTCAGCCGATTCAAGGAACAGAGCCTGGAACGTGGCCGACGCTACGCCCTGGAAAATCGAGTACGCATCGCCCAGGTCGGCGATGCAACGATCACCGCCAGTTGCGAAGGCTCTGGCGGTAACGTTTACCGTCAGACCATTCACCTGCGCGAGTCAGCCAAAGGCACCTTGCTGCTGGTCGATGCCGGCTGCACCTGCCCCGTTCGCAGCAACTGCAAACACTGCGCAGCGGTACTGCTGAAAGTGCAGGAAACCCTTGATTACCCCGCCGCTGCGAAAGACGCCGAGCTGTTGGAGAAACTTCAAGCCGTGCTGGAGAATCGTGGCCCGAAAGCACCGCCGCAAGTGCTGGTCAATAATGTGCAGCCGATGCCGCGCCTGTGGCTGGCCAGCGTCGAATTCAGCGCTTTCGAACCACGCAACGGCAAGATGCAGCGTTATATTCAGCATCGCGCGGCGCTGTCGTTCAGCTATCTCGACGAATACGTCAGCGGGCAGAAGAACAGCGACATTCTGATCCGTCAGGAAACCCAGACGCTGCGGATAAAACGTCACCCGGAAGTCGAACAGTCCTACCGCGAACAGTTAAGAATCCTCGGCTTTCGTATCGCCACTCGCCAGAGCAAAGCGCTACCGGAGAGCGCGGGCGAGCTGTACGAAATGGTCAACGACAGCGCCTGGCTGACGTTCACCCTTAACGATCTGCCGAAACTGCGAACGCAGGGCTGGGAATTGCAGATCGATGAAGAGTTCGGCTTTGACCTGACCGCTGTGGATGACTGGTACGCCACAGTCGAGCAGGCGCCGGAGCGTGACTGGTTTGATCTGGAGTTGGGGATCATCGTTAACGGTGAGCGCCTGAGCCTGCTGCCGATCCTGCTCAATCTGATGCGCTCGCATGCGGAGATTCTCAATCCCGAACGCCTTGCGCGCCGCCGCGATGACGAGCTGATTCTGGTCAACGTCCCACAACGCAACATTGAGCACGGGCCACTGCAGGTGGCGTTGCCGCTAGGCCGGCTGAAACCTGTGCTGATGACGCTCGGCGAGTTCTATTTGCAGGAGCCGGGCGAAACCACCCTGCGCCTGAGCAAGGCGGACGCTACGCGACTCAACTCGCTGGAAGGTATTCCGCTACTGTGGGAAGGTGGCGAGCAGATCCGCACGTTCGCTCAACGTCTGCGCGACATTCGTGATTTCAGCGTTGAAGCGCCGAAAGGCTTGAATGCGACGCTGCGCCCGTATCAGCTTGAAGGCTTGAGCTGGATGCAATCGCTGCGACAACTGGAAGTCGGCGGGATTCTCGCGGACGACATGGGTTTGGGTAAAACCCTACAGACCCTGGCGCATATTCTCAGCGAGAAAAACGCCGGGCGTCTCGATCGACCGTGCATGGTGGTGATGCCGACCAGCCTGATTCCAAACTGGCTGGATGAGGCGGCGCACTTCACCCCGCAACTGAAAGTAGTCGCGCTGTACGGCGCCACTCGCAAGAAGCATTTTGACAACCTGGGTGACTTCGACCTGATCCTCACCACCTACGCGCTGCTGCCCAAGGACGTCGAACGGCTGGCCAAGCAGCCGCTGCACGTATTGGTGCTGGATGAAGCGCAGTACATCAAAAATCCGAACAGCAAAGCCGCTCAAGCCGCGCGCGAGCTTAATGCACGTCAGCGCTTGTGCTTGAGTGGTACGCCGCTGGAAAACCACCTGGGCGAGTTGTGGTCACTGTTTCACTTCCTGTTGCCGGGCTGGCTTGGCGACGTGAAAAGCTTCAACGCCGATTACCGCGTGCCGATTGAAAAGCGCGGCAGTGAAGTCAGACTTCAGCACCTCAACGGTCGGATAAAACCGTTTCTGCTGCGCCGCACCAAGGAACAAGTGGCCACCGAGTTGCCGCCGAAAACCGAGATCATCCACTGGGTCGATCTCAACGAAGCGCAGCGCGATGTGTATGAAACCATGCGCCTGGCAATGGACAAGAAAGTCCGCGACGAGATCACCCGCAAAGGCGTGGCACGCAGCCAGATCATCATTCTGGAGGCGCTGCTCAAGCTGCGTCAGGTTTGCTGCGATCTGCGCCTGGTCAACGACGCCACCCTGCCCGCTCGCGGCAGCACCTCCGGCAAGCTCGACAGCTTGATGGAAATGCTCGAAGAACTGTTCGAGGAAGGCCGGCGGATCCTGCTGTTTTCGCAATTCACCTCGATGCTGTCATTGATCGAAGACGAGCTGAAAAAACGTAACGTTTCCTACGCGCTGTTGACCGGCCAGACCCGCGATCGACGGACGCCGGTGAAGGAATTCCAGAGTGGCAAGCGTCAGATCTTTCTGATCAGCCTGAAGGCTGGCGGTGTCGGCTTGAACCTGACGGAAGCGGACACGGTGATTCACTACGACCCGTGGTGGAACCCGGCGACCGAAAATCAGGCGACGGATCGTGCGTACCGGATTGGTCAGGAAAAGCCGGTGTTCGTTTACAAGATGATTGCCCGGGGTACGGTGGAGGAGAAGATTCAGCACCTGCAGAAGGAAAAGTCCGACTTGGCGGCGGGCGTGCTGGATGGGCGCAAGGCCGGGGACTGGAAGTTGCAGAGTGATGATATCGAAGCGTTGTTTGCGCCGCTGCCGGACAAGCTCGACAAGCGTTGAGATTTGCGTAGCCGGTTAGATAGCTATCGCTGGCAAGCCAGCTCTCACAGGTATCGAGTTGGAACACAGTTTTGTGTACGGCTCAAAACCCTGTGGGAGCTGGCTTGCCAGCGATGGGGCCATCAGATATTGCTCTATTACTTAGGGCTCAGCCCTTGGCAACAGGCAACGGCGCAAACAGCGCCTCAATGTCACTCTGCTCCAGCTTCCAGCCACCCGTCGTCCCGCCTTCAAGCACCGCCCCGGCCAACGCTGCTTTCTCCTGCTGCAGCGCCTGTATTTTTTCCTCTACTGTGCCGCGAGCGATCAGCTTGTAAACGAATACCGGATTGTTTTGCCCGATTCGATAGGCACGATCGGTGGCCTGATTCTCCACTGCCGGATTCCACCAAGGGTCGAAATGGATCACCGTGTCCGCAGCGGTCAGGTTCAAACCGGTACCCCCGGCCTTCAGACTGATCAGAAACAGCGGCACCTTGCCGCCCTGAAAGTCCTTCACTGGCGTGCGCCGATCCGTGGTGTCGCCGGTCAACAACGAATAGGCAATGTCACGTTGCTGCAATTCTTCCTCGATCAAGGCAAGCATTGAGGTGAACTGCGAGAACAGCAGGATCCTGCGACCTTCGCCGAGCAGTTCTTCGAGCATCTCCATCAAGCTGACCAGCTTGCCACTGCCGGAGCGCAGTGCCTTCGCCGTCAGCGGCATCTTGATCAGGCGCAAGTCGCAACAGACCTGCCGCAGCTTGAGCAAGGCATCAAGAATGATGATCTGACTGCGCGCCACGCCACTGCGGGCAATTTCGTCGCGGACTTTTTTGTCCATCGCCACGCGCACCGTTTCATAGACGTCGCGTTGGCCGTCGCTGAGATCAACCCAATGGACAATCTCGGTTTTCGGCGGCAACTCGGTGGCCACCTGATCCTTTTTGCGGCGCAGCAAAAACGGCTTGATGCGCGCTGTCAGGTGCTGCATGCGCTGAACATTGCCGTGCTTCTCGATTGGCGTGCGGTAATCGCGATTGAAGGACTTGCTGTCGCCAAGCCAACCGGGCATGAGGAAATGAAACTGCGACCAAAGCTCGCCCAAATGGTTTTCCAATGGCGTGCCGCTCAGACACAAGCGCTGGCGGGCCTGCAAGTCGCGTGCGGCCTGCGCGGCTTTGCTGATCGGGTTTTTGATGTTCTGCGCTTCGTCGAGAATCAATACGCTCCACAGCTGCGGCTGCAATGTCTCCAAATCCCTTGGCAGCAACGCGTAAGTGGTCAGTATCAGATCGTACTCAGCCAGATCAGCGAAATCCTTTTGCCGCCCCGAGCCGTGCAGCGCCAATACTTTCAACTGGGGGGTGAAACGCTCGGCCTCGTCGAGCCAGTTGGGAATCAGGCTGGTCGGCATCACCGCCAGAGCCGGACAATCAAGGCGACCGGCGTGTTTTTCCGTGAGCAGATGCGCCAGGGTTTGCAGCGTTTTGCCCAGCCCCATGTCATCGCCCAGAATGCCGCCGACCTCAAGCTCGCGCAGGGTCTGCATCCAGTTCAGGCCTTCGAGCTGATACGGTCGCAGTTGCGCGTTAAGGCCGGCCGGCGCAGCGACCTGGGTGTGACTGGAATTCTGCAAGCGCTTGGCGAAGGTGCGCAGCCGCTCGCCCCCCTGCCAATCCAGCGGCACGCCATCGAGCATACTCAAGCGCGCGGCATCCGGGACACTCAAACGCAGTGCATCGCCCTGATGGCCGCCCAGGTACAACTCGCCCAGCGTGGCCATCAGCGGCTTGACCCGACTCAGCGGCAGCGCGACCTTGGCGCCCGAAGAGTCACCAAAGCCGCTGGGCTTCAGTTCGATCAAGAGCTTTTCGTCATCGCTGCGCTGTGCCAGATTGACCGGGTCAAGCAAGCGCGGCTGGGTGCGCAACAAGTGCAGAAGGATTGGTAGCAAACTATAGCGCTGGCCATTGACGACGATACCCAACTGCAAATCAAACCACTGATGCCCGGCCTCTTCTTCGACCTCAGCGTACCAATGCTCAACCGGTTGCACATTGAAATGAAAGCCGGGACTCATCTCCACTTCCCAGTTCGAGGCGCGCAACGTGGCAAGCCCTTCGTGCATAAACCCGAGCCAGGCGGAATCATCCGGCAACGTGAACATCTCACCAGGACGATCCAGCGAGCTCTTGCGCGTGGCTTTCTTGAAGCCGAGCTTTTGCAGGATCTGGCGCAGTTTCTTTTCCACCGCCGGCTGGCGTTGAATGCCCTGGGTTTCGGTACCGTTGAGGATCATCACTTCCGGGTTGCGATCCACCGTCGGCTGGCCGTTGTAGGTAAACACCAGGGCAGCGCGGTGCTCCAGAACGTATTCCCAGCGCGAGCGCTCCCGACCGCTGACGAGAGTCAGTTGTGGCTGCGGTAATACATCGTCGATGATTCGTTCGGTCAGTTGGTGTGGCGGCGGGATTCTCGTCGCGGCGCTCATGCGATGGCTGAACTGCATGGCCTGACGCGCCGGAATGTCCGGCGCCAGAGTCAAATGGCTGGCCAGTTTTTCTTCCAGTTCATTGAACAGAGGGCCAATCTGCCGCTGTTCACGATCCAGGTAATAAAGCGGCTCCAGCGCCAGCACAGTTTCCTGCGCAGCCTCGGCACTGCTCCACTGCGCGCGGAAACCGCCGTCGGCCTGCTCGGCCCAGGCGAACTGGCCGATGCGCTTCGCGCCCGGCACCAACGGTCGCAGATCCTCGAAATCGAGGAACAGCCGCGAGGTACGCAGGAGCATTTCCAGCAGTTCGGCGCCGCTGCTGCCTTCCAGCGGATAGCCGCTGTAATAGGCGTGGTGAGAGTGCATGGCAACCAGCAGCCTGGCGACACGCAGATCCATCTCGGACAGGTAGCCGGGCTGACGCATAAGCATTTCCGCCAGCGAATACATCGGTTTGACTTCGCGTAACTCGCCGCTCTTGAGCTGGGAAACCTTGAAAATATCGAGCAGCCACTTGCCGCTCACAGGCGTTGGCTTGAGTTTGTAAAACAGGCGCGTGCCTGCGGTTTGCGCGCCTTCTTCGGCAGGCTTGGCCGGAACGGGGATGGTCGAAAGCCAATGTTCCAGCGCCCGCCCCAACGGGATCTGTGCGTCACTTTCAGACGCTTCATGATCACTGCCCTGCAGGTGATAGAGCACCGCAGCGCAGTGTTTGCAGTCGATTGAGACAGGACAGGTGCACAGGCAACGCAAGTTGACAGAACCCAGCCGATCTTCGGACAGGTAAATGGTTTGTTCATACGCCTGATTTTCCGAACCGACGCAGAACGCCTCAATCTTTCTGTCATCGATCTCGATGATCTCTACCCGATCATCAGCGGCATAAGCCCGGGCCTTGGCCAGCGCGCCGCTAGTGAATGCCCGGGGCCAGGCCAACGACTTAAGCCGTTCGATGAGAATGCTCATGGGCAGTCCTTAGCCGGCCAGCACCCGCGCCAACGCCGATTTCACCTTACCCATGCCGTCATGCAACGCCTGCTCGATCTCGGCCATGGTGATCACTTCCGTGGTCTTGCCCGCCGCCGGATTCACCACCAGCGCCAGACAGGCGTAATCCAGATCCAGCTCGCGGGCCAGTGCGGCTTCCGGCATGCCGGTCATGCCGACGATGTCGCAGCCATCACGTTCCAGACGCACGATCTCGGCGACCGTTTCCAGACGCGGGCCTTGGGTGCAGGCGTATACGCCTTGATCGCTGTACTCGCAGCCCTCGGCAGCTACCGCGGCAATCAATTGCTGACGCAGCGGCTCGCTGTAAGGAAAGCTGAAGTCGATGTGGGTGACATGCTCCAGATCATCGGCGAAAAAGGTGTGCTCGCGCCCGCTGGTGTAGTCGACGATCTGGTGTGGCACGCAGAAATGTCCTGTGCCCATGGCCGAATGAATCCCGCCCACGGCGTTCACCGCGATGATCGCTTCGGCCCCGGCCTGCTTCAGCGCCCACAGGTTGGCGCGGTAGTTGACCTTATGCGGCGGGAAGCGATGCGGGTGACCGTGACGGGCGAGAAACAGCACTTCCTTGCCGGCGTATTCGCCAATCTGCACGTCGGCCGACGGCGCGCCGTAGGGCGTGTCCACTGCCAGCGATTGGCGAATGGTCAGGCCTTCGAGTTGGGTCAGGCCGGTGCCACCGATGATTGCGTAAACCGTCATAGCGAAAAATCCTTAATCGATCAGTTGAGCGTCTTTGAGCGCGCCAATGGCGGTGAGCCAGCGCGGATCCTGACGGTAGTCGGTGCTGGCGAAGGCCTGACCGCGCATGCGCGCGATTCGGGCCGATGGCTTGACCTTCATACGTTGTGCGGCGCTCAGGGCCAGTTCGGCAGCGGCGCGGTCGTTGCACACCAGGCCCATGTCGCAGCCGGCAGTCAGCGCAGCCTCGATGCGACTGGCGGCGTCGCCGACCACGTGGGCACCGGCCATCGACAGGTCATCGCTGAAGATCACGCCGTCGAACTGCAATTCGCCGCGCAGAATGTCCTGCAACCAGCGCCGGGAGAAACCGGCTGGCTGCGAATCCACCTGCGGATAGATGACGTGCGCCGGCATGATCGCGGCCAGTTGTTTGCTCAGCTTGGCGAACGGCACGAGGTCGTTGGCGCGGATTTCGTCGAGGCTGCGCTCGTCATTCGGAATCGCCACGTGGGAATCGGCTTCAGCCCAGCCATGACCGGGGAAGTGCTTGCCAGTAGCGGCCATGCCAGCGCTGTTCATGCCGCGAATGAATGCGCCGGCGAGTAACGCGGCGCGCTCAGGATCGCCTTCGAACGAACGGGTGCCGACCACGGCGCTGCGCTGGTAATCCAGATCGAGCACCGGGGCGAAACTCAGGTCGAGACCGACCGCCAGCACTTCGGTAGCCATGATCCAGCCACATTGCTCGGCGAGGTATTCAGCATTCGGGTTGTCGGCGATCGCGCGCATGGCCGGCAGCCGCACGAAGCCCTGACGCAGACGCTGCACGCGACCCCCCTCTTGATCCACCGCCAGCAGCAGATCCGGGCGAATTGCGCGAATCGCGGCGCTGAGCTCACGCACTTGGCGCGGATGCTCGATGTTGCGCGCGAAAATGATCAGGCCGCCCACTTCGGGCTGACGCAACAATTGGCGATCTTCGGCCGTCAGCCAGGTACCGGCGACGTCCACCATCAACGAGCCTTGCAGGCCAGCAGTCATAGAGATTCCTTGAAAACGAAAAACCCGATCCGCAACAAATCGCTACCGTGAGCCATGCTCGGCAGGTCGGCAATTTCTATGGATTTCGGGTTCAGAACGAGAGTCGGCATGGGCGGCTAGCTTAGCGGATACAAGCTGCCGCGCCCACCCGTGCGCGGTTAAACCTTGGCGGCGACCGGCGTAGATTTGCTGCGCGGACGCAGTTGCGCGGTGGCCATCGCGGCGTCAGTGACACCGGTTTCGGCGCGCATGCCCGCAGCGAGGAACGGCACCATCAGGCGCATCACTTGCTCGATGGAGGTGTTGACGCCGAAATCGGTCTCGGCGATCGCGCGCAAGGCCTTGATGCCGGACATGCTGAACGCGGCGGCGCCGAGCATGAAATGCACGCGCCAGAACAGTTCGATCGGCGGAATGCGTGGCGCGGCTTCGTTGACCAGCAGCATGTAGCGACGGAACACCTTGCCATACATGTCTTCCAGGTAACGGCGCAAGTGGCCCTGACTCTGGCTGAACGCGAGACCGAGCAGGCGCATGAAGATCGACAGATCGTTGCCGCTGCGTGGTTGAACCACGAGCGCCTGCTCGACGAGGATTTCCAGCAGTTCTTCGAGCGTCGGTTTGTTTTCAGGCTTGGCCTGACGGCGCTCCAGCTCCTTGTCCAGGCTGATGCAGAACGGACCGAGGAAGCGCGAGAAAACCGCCTGAATCAGCGCTTTTTTCGAGCCGAAGTGATAGTTCACTGCTGCCAGGTTGACGCCAGCCTTGCTGGTGATTAAACGCAATGAGGTTTCAGCGAAACCTTTCTCCGCGAACAACTGCTCGGCAGCATCAAGAATGCGTTCAACGGTTTCCGACTGGGCCATGGCTACTCCGCCTGACAAACACTTGTTTGAAACATACGTTTCAGCCTGTGCCTTGTCAAGCCCGCCTGTTCGTTTTGGGAATGGTCGGTCAGCTATTTAACCACACAAGCCCAGTGCATTAATAAGCACGAAAGCCGACCGTCCGGCGGCGCAGGAAAAAACGGGCATTGCCAAGGGCGATTCACTGTATATAATCCCAGTCACTGTATAAAAAGACAGAGCGATCAATATGCTAAAGCTGACGCCACGCCAAGCCGAGATTCTGGCCTTTATCAAACGCTGCCTCGAAGACAACGGCTACCCGCCAACCCGCGCGGAAATCGCTCAGGAACTGGGTTTCAAATCGCCGAACGCGGCTGAAGAACATCTCAAGGCACTGGCCCGCAAAGGTGCCATCGAGATGACCCCTGGCGCTTCTCGCGGTATTCGCATTCCCGGCTTCGAAGCCAAGGCCGACGACTCCACTCTGCCGATCATTGGCCGGGTCGCTGCCGGCGCGCCAATCCTCGCCCAGCAGCACATCGAAGAATCCTGCAACATCAATCCGGCCTTCTTTCATCCACGCGCTGATTATCTGTTGCGTGTACACGGCATGAGCATGAAGGACATCGGCATTTTCGACGGTGACCTGCTCGCCGTGCACACCACCCGCGAAGCGCGCAATGGCCAGGTCGTCGTCGCCCGCATCGGCGATGAAGTGACGGTCAAACGCTTCAAGCGTGAAGGCAGCAAGGTCTGGCTGATTGCCGAAAACCCTGAGTTCGCCCCGATCGAAGTCGACCTGAAAGATCAGGAACTGGTGATCGAAGGCTTGAGTGTCGGCGTCATTCGCCGCTAAAGGAGGCTTTATGCAGTTCCCACACACCCCTCAGCAAACACAACTGCCTTTATTCGAAGCGTTTCTGGCGCAACCGATGGCGCCGATCCTGAAAGACGTGGTCGAACGCCCTTGGAATGCCGAACCCGAAGTATTCAGTGAGCTGTCACTGCGCGGTGCTGCCGGGAACTGCCTGAACCTGCTCGCCCCGATCCTGCGCGAACTCAGTGAAGATCAGGACGCGCGCTGGCTGACGCTGATCGCACCACCTGCCAGCCTGACCCAGACATGGCTGCGAGATGCCGGGCTGAATCGCGAACGCATTCTGCTACTGCAACCAAGGGGCGCTCAGAGCGCTCAACAACTGGCGTGCGAAGCTCTGAAGCTGGGTCGCAGTCATACCGTGGTCACTTGGCTCAACCCGCTAAACACCCACTCGCGGCAACAACTGATCAGCGCTGCACGCACGGGCGACGCTCAGAGTCTAAACATCCGCTTGGGTTGATTGCTGGCAGCACGCGCTGTGTGAAGCGCAGGGCTTCTCCAGGGACAGAGAAGCCGATCTGAAGCGGTAACGTCAAACAGTAGAAAGGCGGGGATCAATGAAGAACCCGCGGCCCCTCTTCCTTATCAAACTCGCCTTCGACCATACGACCGGCCATTTGCACGCCGACGCTCAACATCGCTTTAGCGATTTCCACATGCTGACCTTGCAGGAACGCCTTGGCATCGTCGGAGAAATCCAGCGTCACCAAAGAACCCTCGTCCTCAGCCCTGCGCAGTTCGATTCGGCCGTCTGGTAACTCGACAATTTCTAGAAAGGACGTTGGCATAAAGGTCTGTTCTCCACGAAAGGCAGGCATTATATAGACATCATTCAGGCTTCGCTCGGGATCTTGACCAGCAGCATGTTTCAGATTGCCACCGTGTCAATCGCCCTCAGCACTCGTTCAAGCCTTCGCGAAAACGTATCGCCAGACCTTTCAAGTTCTGCCGCCAGCTCTCCAGCTCCTCTCGACTCAACTCTTCCGGCGCTTCCTCTTCATCCAGATTAATCGCCTGAATCAACGGTTGAGTCACATCCCCTTTCGGTTTGTGTGGCACCCGTGGCGGCTGGAACAGCGCCGAATGCGCAGCCAGCAGTTTTGCCAGCCAGGTTTCAGAGTTGCCCGCCAACTCAACCATTTCGGCGAGTTCAGGAATCGCAATCGACTCCAGCACTTCACGCGTCAGCAGCATCTCAGCCCGTGGCGCATTAGCCTGCGGCAGACGATAGAAACCCGCGATCTCGTGGCAAAGACCCAGCAAGGCGCCGTACAGGTGAAACAGCGCCGATTCACGTCCGGCCTGAATCAACGCCAGTGAATTCATCGCCCGCCCCTCCTCAGCGCGAGCCAAGGCTTCGAGCGACAGGCCAGCGAAATAGATCTTCTGATTGGTACGGGTATAGAGTTCGTGAGCCATGACGGCGCTCCCCACAACGAAATAATTGCTTCACACAGGCCGGACAGTGTCATGGATCAGTTGATCCCACCGCAAGCACAAAACAAAAAGGCCGCATGAAAAACCAAGGGTTCTCATGCGGCCTTTCAGTATCAGGCTAATGCTTATTCAGCTTTGGCCTTCGTACGCTTGTCTTCAACCGTCCACTTGCCACCGTCGTAGTAAGCTTTCCAACCAGTAGGCTTGCCGTCGACTTCAGTCTGCACGTATTGCTCCTTGGTCTTGCGGCTGTAGCGGATGACCGCAGGCAGACCATCAGGATCCTTCTTCGGCGCGTCGCAGAGGAAGTGGTACTTCGGATCGATTTCGTCCTTGTGCGGCACAATCTCGATCACCAGCGGAGCGCGGGTTTCACGGTTTTTCGGGAACTGGCTGGCGGCCAGGAACAGACCAGAGGCACCGTCACGGAGGATGTAGGTGTCGTTGACCTTTTCGCATTTCAGCTCAGGCATCTTCACCGGATCCATCTTCGGCGGCGCTGCATCACCGCTTTTCAGCAGTTTGCGGGTGTTCTTGCACTCAGGGTTGGTGCAACCGAAGAACTTGCCGAAACGGCCAGTCTTGAGCTGCATCTCGCTGCCACACTTGTCGCATTCCAGGCTCGGACCTTCGTAGCCCTTGATGCGATAGCTGCCCTCTTCGATTTCGTAGCCAGCACAATCCGGGTTGTTACCGCAGATGTGCAGCTTGCGCTTCTCGTCCAGCAGGTAAGCGTCCATCGCCGTGCTGCAGATCGGGCAACGATGCTTGCCACGCAGCACCAGCGATTCCGACTCACCTTCGTCGTCCGCAGCGATTTCGTCGCCCGGCACCAGGTTGACGGTGGCCTTGCAGCGTTCTTTCGGCGGCAGGCTGTAGCCTGAGCAACCAAGGAACACGCCGGTCGACGCAGTACGAATCTGCATCGGACGGCCGCAAGTGGTGCACGGAATGTCGGTCATGACCGGCTGGTTGGCACGCATGCCGCTGTCCGGGTTTTCGGCTACTTCGAGCTTCTTTTTGAAGTCGCCGTAGAACTCGTCCAGCACACTTTTCCAGTCGCGCTCACCCTGTGCCACGTCATCGAGGTTCTCTTCCATGCCGGCAGTGAAGCCGTAGTCCATGAGGTTGGAGAAGCTTTCCGACAGACGCTCGGTGACGATGTCACCCATCTTTTCCGAATAGAAACGACGGTTGTGCAGGGTCACGTAGCCGCGATCCTGAATGGTCGAGATGATCGCAGCGTAAGTCGAAGGACGACCGATGCCACGTTTTTCCATTTCTTTAACCAGGCTCGCTTCCGAGTAACGCGCCGGCGGCTTGGTGAAGTGCTGGGACGGATCGAGCTTGATCAGCTTCATCACGTCGCCCTGCGCCATATCGGGCAGAACGTCGTCATCACCCGGCTTGGCAATTTGCGGCATAACGCGGGTGTAACCGTCGAACTTGAGGATACGACCCTTGGCACGCAGCTCGAAATCGCCAGCACCCACGCTGACGGTGGTCGACAGATATTGCGCCGGCAGCATCTGGCAAGCGAGGAACTGGCGCCAGATCAACTCGTAGAGACGCTCAGCGTCACGCTCCATGCCTGCAAGCTTGCTCGGAATGGTGTTGGCGTCGGACGGACGAATCGCTTCGTGAGCCTCTTGTGCGCCTTCCTTGCTGCTGTAGACGTTTGGCGTTTCCGGCAGGTACTTCTTGCCGAACTCGTCTTCGATGTAAGTACGCGCCATCGTCACGGCATCAGCCGAGAGGTTGGTCGAGTCGGTACGCATGTAAGTGATGTAGCCGGCTTCGTAGAGACGTTGGGCCATCATCATGGTTTTCTTCACGCCGAAGCCCAGGCGGTTACTCGCAGCCTGTTGCAGTGTCGAGGTGATGAATGGCGCCGAAGGCTTGCTGCTGGTCGGTTTGTCTTCGCGCTTGACGATGCTGTAGCTGGAAGACTTGAGCTTCTCCAGCGCGGCCATGGCCTGGGCTTCGTTGAGCGGCTTGAAGGCCTCGCCTTTCTCGCGAGCCACTTCGAAACGCACGGTCGAGCCTTTGGTGGTGCCGAGATCGGCATGCACTTCCCAGTACTCTTCCGGGTTGAATGCACGGATTTCACGCTCACGCTCGACCACCAGCTTCACGGCAACCGATTGCACGCGACCGGCAGACAGGCCACGGGCGATCTTCGCCCACAGCAGCGGCGAGACCATGTAACCCACAACGCGGTCGAGGAAACGACGGGCCTGCTGAGCGTTGACACGATCGATGTCCAGCTCGCCCGGTTCCGAGAAGGCTTCCTGAATCGCCTTCTTGGTGATTTCGTTGAACACCACACGCTTGTAGCGGCTGTCGTCACCACCGATGGCTTCGCGCAGGTGCCAGGCAATGGCTTCCCCCTCGCGATCCAAGTCGGTTGCGAGATAGATGGTGTCAGCATCTTTGGCGAGCCGGCGCAGCTCTTCGATGACCTTCTCTTTACCCGGGAGGATCTCGTACTTGGCTTTCCAGCCATGATCGGGATCGACACCCATACGCGAGACCAGCTGCTTGCGCGCTTTCTCTTTCGGCGAGAGCACCGGACCTTCGCCCGCAGCAGCCTTGCCGCGCTTGGCGGCTGGCTCTTTGCTGGCGCTAGCCGAACCGCTGGTGGGCAGGTCTCGGATATGGCCGATACTCGACTTCACCACGTATTGGTTACCCAGATACTTGTTGATGGTCTTGGCCTTAGCCGGGGATTCCACAATGACCAGCGATTTGCCCATGGATCAGAAAATTCCTGAATTCTAGAAGTGAAAGGCGGTTGGCGCCTGACGCGGCACCGCTATATATAGTTGATACAAGGTGAGGTCAAGCACAGGGTTCTGTGCACACTCGCCTCATGCCTTGGAAAAAAGGCTCGGTTCGGCTTGCACCAAAGCAAAGCGTGGCACCTGCTCGCCGTCAACCTCGACCGACTCGAGAAACATGCTCAGAGGGCGCACCCAAAAGCCGTAATCGCCATACAGGGCTTGGTAAAAGACCACTTCTTCTTCGGTCTCGGAGTGCCGCGCAACACTGAATACGCGGTACTGCGGACCTTTGTAATGTTGGTAGAGCCCAGGTTGTATCGGCATGGTTTGGCCCTCACTCAAATTTTTTCAAAAATAAAAACAAAATAAATCCACAAAAACAAAAACCGGGGCACTTGGCCCCGGCTTCCATCGACGAGACGCTTAAACGCGTTCGAAGACGGTGGAGATGCCTTGGCCGAGACCAATGCACATAGTGGCCACCCCGAAGGTGCCGCTATTCTGCTTCATCACGTTCAGCAAGGTGCCGGAAATACGGGCACCGGAGCAACCGAACGGGTGACCCAGGGCGATCGCGCCGCCGTGCAGGTTAACCTTCTCGTTCATCTTGTCGAGCACTTTCAGATCTTTCAGCACTGGCAGGGCCTGTGCGGCGAACGCTTCGTTGAGCTCGAAGAAGTCGATATCGTTGATCCCAAGGCCCGCACGCTTCAGGGCTTTTTGTGTCGCCGGAACTGGACCATAGCCCATGATCGCCGGATCCACACCCGCCACTGCCATCGAACGGATAACCGCCATTGGCTGGATACCCAGGTCCTGTGCACGCTGCGCCGACATCACGATCATGCACGAAGCACCATCAGTGATCTGCGACGAAGTACCGGCAGTCACGGTGCCGCCCTTTGGATTGAAGGCTGGCTTGAGAGCCGCCAGACTTTCCAGGGTGGTTTCCGGACGAATGGTTTCGTCATAGTCGAACAGTTTCAGGAAACCGTTCTCGTCGTAGCCTTGCATCGGAATGATTTCGTCTTTGAACTTGCCTTCCACGGTGGCCTTGTGGGCCAACTGGTGGGAACGCACGCCGAAAGCGTCTTGCTGTTCGCGAGTGATGCCGTGCATTTTGCCCAGCATTTCCGCGGTCAGGCCCATCATGCCCGAGGCTTTCGCCGCGTACAGCGACATGTGCGGGTTCGGATCGACACCGTGCATCATGCTCACGTGGCCCATATGCTCGACGCCGCCAACCACGAACACGTCACCGTTACCGGTCATGATCGCTTGCGCAGCGGTGTGCAATGCGCTCATCGACGAGCCACACAGACGGCTGACGGTCTGGCCGGCCGAGGTGTGCGGGATCTGGGTCATCAGCGACGCCATGCGCGCGATGTTCCAGCCCTGCTCCAGGGTCTGGTTGACGCAGCCCCAGATCACGTCCTCGACTTCAGCAGGATCAACCTTGGCGTTGCGTTCCAGCAGTTTGCTGATCAGGTGCGCCGACATGTCTTCAGCACGGGTGTTGCGGTGCATGCCGCCCTTGGAGCGGCCCATCGGAGTACGACCGAAGTCGACAATCACGACGTCTCTAGGATTCAAGCTCATAAGTTCACTCTCACTCTAGTTGGGGGCGCTTAACCGAAGAAGCTCTGGCCGGTTTTGGCCATTTCACGCAGCTTCGCGGTCGGGTGGTACAGCGCGCCCAAATCAGCGTACTGGTCAGCCAGGGCAACGAACTCGGCAACACCGATCGAATCGATGTAGCGCAGCGCACCGCCACGGAATGGAGGGAAACCGATACCGTAAACCAGACCCATGTCGGCTTCGGCGGCGGTTTCAACGATGCCGTCTTCCAGGCAACGCACGGTTTCCAGACACAGCGGGATCATCATCCAGTTGATGATGTCTTCGTCAGTGACTTCGCGCTGCTCGTAAACGATCGGCTTGAGCACTTCCAGCACCGACGGATCGGCGACTTTCTTCTGCTTGCCTTTCTTGTCGGCCTCGTAGGCGTAGAAGCCCTTGCCGTTCTTCTGGCCCAGGCGCTTGGCTTCGTACAGCACGTCGATGGCCGAACGACGGTCATCCTTCATGCGATCCGGGAAGCCTTCAGCCATCACGTCACGACCGTGGTGACCGGTGTCGATGCCGACCACGTCCATCAGGTACGCCGGGCCCATCGGCCAGCCGAACTTTTCCATGACCTTGTCGATACGGACGAAGTCCACACCGGCGCTGACCAGCTTGGCGAAGCCGCCGAAGTACGGAAACAGTACGCGGTTGACCAGGAAGCCCGGGCAGTCGTTGACGACGATCGGGTTCTTGCCCATTTTCTTGGCGTAGGCAACGGTAGTGGCAACAGCCAGCTCGCTGGACTTCTCGCCACGGATCACTTCCACCAGCGGCATCATGTGCACCGGGTTGAAGAAGTGCATGCCGACGAAGTTTTCCGGACGCTTGAGGGCCTTGGCCAGCAAACTGATAGAAATTGTCGAGGTGTTGGACGCGAGGATGGTGTCCTCTTTGACCTGACCTTCCACTTCAGCCAACACGGCTTGCTTGACCTTCGGGTTCTCGACCACAGCTTCGACAACCAGATCGACGTGACCGAAGTCGCCGTAGGACAGGGTCGGACGAATGGCGTTGAGCACTTCAGCCATTTTCGCAGCGGTCATGCGACCTTTATCAACGCGGCCAACCAGCAGTTTGGCGGCTTCGGCCAGCCCCTGCTCGATACCGTGCTCGTTGATGTCCTTCATCAGGATCGGCGTCCCTTTGGAAGCCGACTGATAGGCGATACCGCCACCCATGATGCCGGCGCCGAGTACAGCGGCCTGCTTCACGTCTTTGGCGATTTCGTCATAGGCCTTGGCCTTTTTCTTCAGCTCCTGATCGTTCAGGAACAGACCGATCAAGCTCTGCGCGGCAGAGGTCTTGGCCAGTTTGACGAAACCGGCGGCTTCGACTTCCAGCGCCTTGTCACGACCGAAGTTCGCGGCTTTCTGGATGGTCTTGATCGCTTCAACCGGTGCCGGGTAGTTCGGACCAGCTTGACCGGCAACGAAACCTTTGGCGGTTTCGAAAGCCATCATTTGTTCAATGGCGTTCAGCTTGAGTTTTTCAAGTTTCGGCTGACGCTTGGCCTTGAAGTCGAACTCGCCGGAGATGGCGCGTTTGATCAGTTCAAGAGCGGCTTCCTGCAGCTTCTCCGGAGCAACCACGGCGTCGACGGCGCTGACTTTCAGGGCGTCTTCAGGGCGGTTTTCCTTACCGGAGGCAATCCATTCGATGGCGTTGTCGACACCGATCAGGCGCGGCAGACGCACGGTGCCGCCGAAGCCTGGGTAGATGCCCAGTTTGACTTCCGGCAGACCGATCTTGGCCTTGGTCGACATGACGCGATAGTCAGCCGCCAGGCACATTTCCAGACCGCCGCCCAGTGCGATGCCATTAATGGCCACTACGGTTGGGACATTGAGGTCTTCGAAATCGCTGAAGATCTTGTTGGCTTCGAGATTGCCAGCAACCAGCTCGGCATCCGGCAGCTTGAAGTTGTCGACAAATTCGGTGATGTCGGCGCCGACGATGAACACGTCCTTGCCACTGCTGACGATCACGCCCTTGATCGAAGCATCTGCCTTGATGGTGTCTACGGCCTGACGCAGTTCGTTCAGGGTTAGACGGTTGAACTTGTTGACGGACTCACCCTTGAGGTCGAATTTCAATTCGACGATGCCACTTTCAAGAGCTTTAACCGTGATGGCTTTACCTTCGTAAATCATCAACTGATCTCCACGATATGGAAGCTGAACAGTACACGTCGGACGCAGGCGAATGGCTCGGCAGGACGCTTTTTCGTCGATGCTAACGCCAATCCACCCGGCACACCCGCCAACGCGATAGTCGGGATTCTGTAGGAGCAGTCTGTAAGACAAACGCTCAATTCATACGCCCGTTTGATTTGGGTACGTCACCTTCACGGAATTTCCAACAATTGTCAATCGCCCAAAATACGGGTTGAAATGCGACTTTGCGGTCATTTCCGTCAGACGAAGACCCGCAACACGCGTCTGCATGTGAAGCCATTCATAGAATCAATAGTTAGAAAAGTCGCCCTAATTCGCGGCGGCCCTTGTTTAAAGGGCTACGCTGGGAGGACTACAGAGAAATGCGCTGAGCGCTCCAGGCCCCATCAGCATCAAAAAACGTTTCCGGCCTGCCTGGCCAACCCCGCCCGATGAATCATGTCGGGCTTTTTATTGCGCGTCTGCCGGACGTTTCACACCATTGCAGTGCGAAAAGTCCGCGCGTCACGCCAGTGCTTTCAGAGTGGCGTCGATATCCTGCAAAACCGTCGCTTCACCCTTCTCGCCCCAATACAGAGCGATCATCTGCTTGTCTGCCTCGACTTTGAAAATGTTGCCCGGCAACTTTTCGAAATGATTGAGCAGCGCACGATCCTCGCAGACTTCCTGCCATTGATTGACCCATACACCCGGCGATTTCTGCCAGTAAGTCCAGCAGACGGGCTGCTTGCTACGGCGCGGTCGATGATATTGCGCACACGGGTTCGGCGGCTCTTGCGCCAGCCAGTGCGGCCATTCCTGAGGGGCCAGCTGCATGGCCAGACCGATGCGTCGCGCCTCCATGCGCAGAGCGATGCGACCGCTTTGCGCGCGCGATGGGCGCAGCCACGCCAGCGGACTTAAAACCACCAGCAGGATTGACACCACCAACCAGACCGTCATATCTCTATTCCCAATTCTTGGTGAGCGCATTGTGTCACTTTGGAACCAATGCGCTTGAAACCAGCCATACTTAACAATATTGAAATCTCACGAGGAGCACCTCATGCCCTACCACCACATCCTGGTCGCCGTAGATCTGACCGAAGAGTGCGACCCTGTGATTCACCGCGCCCGAGAGCTATCGGTGAGCAATGGCGCCAAGCTGTCGCTGGTGCATATTGTCGAGCCGATGGCCATGGCGTTCGGCGGCGACGTGCCGATGGATCTGTCACAACTGCAACAACAGCAGTTCGATCAGGCCAAGGAACGCCTCGAGCGCCTGAAACTCAAGTACTCCGAGCTCGAAGGCGCCAATTGTCACCTGACTTATGGCCAGCCACGCCAGGAAATCCATCATTTCGCCAAGGAACAAGCATGCGATCTGATCGTGGTCGGCAGTCATGGCCGTCACGGTCTGGCGCTGTTGCTCGGCTCGACCGCGAATGACGTGCTGCACGGCGCGCCATGCGATGTATTGGCGGTACACTTGGTCAAACGCTGAAATACCATTCCATGTAGGAGTGAGCCTGCTCGCGATAACGTTCTGACACTCGACGAGTTCGTTGAATGCTAAACCTCTATCGCGAGCAGGCTCACTCCTACAAGGGAACTGCGTTTACATATGAAAAGCCCGGCGCTCATTACTGAGCGCCGGGCTTTTTCACATCAGGGCCAATCAGGCATCCAGCTCGGCCCAACGTTCCATCAACGCATCCAGCTCAGCCTGCAACTGCTCCAGCGAAGCAATCACCTTGGCCGTTTCAGCCGCAGGGCGCTGATAGAAGCCAGCTTCAGCCATTTCGGCTTCCACGGCAGCAATCTGCTGTTCCTTGGCGTCGATATCAGCGGGCAACGCTTCCAGCTCGCGTTGCAGCTTGTAGCTCAGCTTTTTCTTGGCAGCCGGGGCAGCAGCGACAGGTGCTGCAACTACAGCAGGCTCGGCAGTGACCACCGCCGAATTCAAGTCAGCCTTGCCCGACTTGCTTTCAGTCACGCCCAACAGGCGCGGCGAACCACCCTGACGGATCCAGTCCTGATAGCCGCCGACGTACTCACGCACCTTGCCTTCACCTTCGAAGACCAGCGTGCTGGTGACCACGTTGTCGAGGAATGCCCGGTCGTGGCTGACCATCAGCACGGTGCCGTTGAAAGTCAGCAGCACTTCTTCGAGCAGCTCGAGGGTTTCCACGTCGAGGTCGTTGGTCGGTTCGTCGAGGACCAGCAGGTTCGCCGGCTTGCTGAACAGTTTGGCCAGCAACAGACGCGCACGCTCACCACCTGACAGCGCCTTGACCGGCGTGCGGGCACGCTGCGGGCTGAACAGGAAGTCGCCGAGGTAGCTCAGCACATGACGGCTCTGGCCATCGATATCGATGAAGTCGCGACCTTCAGCGACGTTGTCGATTACGGTCTTTTCCAGATCCAGTTGATGACGCAATTGGTCGAAGTACGCCACGTCGATGCGCGTGCCCTCTTCCACTTTGCCACTGGTCGGTTGCAGACCGCTGAGCATCAGTTTCAGCAGGGTGGTCTTGCCGGTACCGTTGGCGCCGAGCAGACCGATACGGTCGCCGCGCGTCAGCACCATCGAGAAATCCTTGATCAGGAACGGGCCGCCCGGGTGAGCGAAACTCACGTTCTCGAGAACCATCACCTGCTTGCCGGACTTGTCGGCCGTGTCCAACTGAATGTTGGCCTTGCCAGTGCGCTCACGACGTTCGCTACGCTCGACGCGCAACGCTTTCAGGGCGCGGACGCGGCCTTCGTTGCGGGTGCGGCGGGCCTTGATGCCTTGGCGGATCCAGACTTCTTCCTGGGCCAGTTTCTTGTCGAACAGTGCGTTGGCGGTTTCTTCAGCGGCCAGCGCAGCTTCTTTGTGCACGAGGAAGCTGGCGTAGTCGCCGTTCCAGTCGATCAGGCCACCGCGATCCAGTTCGAGGATGCGTGTAGCAAGGTTTTGCAGGAAGGAACGGTCGTGCGTGATGAACAGCACGGCGCCCTGGAAATCTTTCAGCGCTTCTTCGAGCCAGGCAATCGCACCGATGTCCAGGTGGTTGGTCGGTTCGTCGAGCAGCAGCAGATCCGGCTCGGACACCAGCGCCTGTGCCAGCAGCACGCGACGACGCCAGCCGCCGGACAACTGGGCGAGGGTCTTGTCCGCCGGCAGTTGCAGGCGGCTCAAAGTACTCTCGACCAGAGTCTGCAAGCGCCAACCATCACGGGCTTCGAGGTCTTGCTGAACGTGCATCAGCTTGTTCAGGTCATCTTCAGTAACGCAGTTCTGCGCGAGGTGATGGTATTCGGCGAGCAACGCGCCCACGCCATCAAGGCCTTCAGCGACCACGTCGAACACCGTCCGATCGTCGGCCACCGGCAATTCTTGCGGCAATTCGCCGATTTTCAGACCGGGGGCACGCCACACTGAGCCTTCATCGGGCTTCTGGTCGCCCTTGACCAGTTTCATCATGCTGGACTTGCCAGTGCCGTTGCGGCCGATGATGCACACCCGCTCACCACGGGCGATCTGCCAGGACACCTTGTCCAACAACGGCATAGCGCCGAACGCAAGGGACACATCGCTGAATTTGAGCAGGGTCATGAGCTTCTCCAAAAACCGGGCGCGCATTCTACCTGAGTTAGGGCTTCAACAGGCCGGCAATTTGTCTGTCGAAGCACTCTGCACAACATTTGTTGCGAACTTGTGCTGCGAGGCCCGCAAAGCTTTCGCCGCTTGCTGGCAAAAGGCTAAGCTACAGACAATTCAGTGCTGATTCGTGTCGGCACTTGTCATGATTTCTCTGCCCGGATGTCTCATGCGCAGTCGCCTTTTCAGTGTTTTCTCCTGTTTGCTACTTACCGCCGCTGCCGCTCAATCCGCCCAGGCGGTGGACCTGTCCACCCAACGCCAGTATTACGATGAAGCCAAGCGCGCCTTGGCCAAGGGTGATACCGGCCCGTATTTCCGCTACAGCCAGGCGCTGGCCGATTACCCGCTGGAACCGTACCTGGCCTACGACGAACTGACCGCGCGTCTGAAGTCCGCGAGCAATGCGGAAATCGAGAAATTCCTCGCCGAACACGGTGACCTGCCCCAGGCCAACTGGATGAAACTGCGCTGGTTGCGCTGGCTCGCCGACCGTGGCGACTGGGCAACCTTCGTCAAATACTACGACCCGAAACTCAACTTCACTGAACTGGACTGCCTCAACGCGCAGTACCAGATCACCCACGACAAGAAAGCCGAGGGTTACGCCAACGCCGACAAGCTGTGGCTGACCGGCAAATCGCAGCCTGCTGCCTGTGACGGACTGTTCGGCATCTGGGCTGCCGACGGCCAGCTCACCGAACAGAAGCGCTGGGAGCGCACCAAACTCGCCGCTCAGACGCGTAACTATCCCCTGGCCAACAGCCTGGTCAACGGCCTGACCACCCTCGCCCCGCGCGGCCGTTTACTGGTGGATGTGGCGCAAAAGCCGGAACTGCTCAATCAGCCTTCACGCTTCACCCCGGCCGACGAGCCGATGTCCGATGTGGTCAGCCTCGGCCTGCGCCGCCTCGCGCGTCAGGATCCGGACAAGGCCATGGCGCTGCTCGACGGCTACGCCAGCAGCATGCATTTCTCCCGCGATGAAAAAGTCGCGATCGCCCGGGAAATCGGCCTGACCCTCGCCCGTCGTTTCGACAGCCGCGCGCTGGATGTGATGACCAAGTACGACCCGGAGCTGCGCGACAACACCGTTTCAGAATGGCGCCTGCGCTTGCTGTTGCGTTTGGCGCGCTGGGACGATGCGTATCAGTTGACTCGCCGTCTGCCGCAGGACCTGGCCACCACCAACCGCTGGCGCTACTGGCAGGCGCGCAGCCTGGAACTGGCCCAGCCGCAGAACCCGGAAGCGCAGACCCTGTACAAAAACCTTGCGCGCGAACGGGATTTCTACGGTTTCCTCGCCGCCGACCGTTCGCAATCGCCCTACTCGCTGAACAACAAGCCATTGGTCCTCAGTCAGGCGCTGATCAACAAGGTGCGTAACACGCCGGGCGTGCGTCGCGCGCTGGAATTCCATGCTCGCGGACAGATCGTCGATGGGCGCCGCGAGTGGTACCACGTCAGCCGTCATTTCAATCGCGATGAAATGGTTGCCCAGGCGAAACTGGCTTACGACCTGAAATGGTACTTCCCGGCGATCCGCACCATCAGTCAGGCGCAATACTGGGACGATCTGGATATTCGTTTCCCGATGGCCCACCGCGAAACACTCGTGCGGGAAGCCAAGGTGCGTGGCCTGCATTCAAGTTGGGTGTTTGCCATCACCCGTCAGGAAAGCGCCTTCATGGACGACGCCCGCTCCGGCGTCGGCGCCAGTGGCCTGATGCAACTGATGCCCGGCACCGCCAAGGAAACCGCACGCAAATTCAGCATTCCGCTGGCCTCGCCGCAGCAAGTGCTCGATCCGGACAAAAACATCCAGCTCGGCGCCGCTTACCTGAGCCAGGTGCACAGCCAGTTCAACGGCAACCGCGTCCTCGCCTCCGCCGCCTACAACGCCGGACCGGGTCGCGTACGCCAATGGCTGCGCGGCGCCGATCACCTGAGCTTTGACGTGTGGGTAGAAAGCATCCCGTTCGATGAAACCCGTCAGTACGTGCAGAACGTGCTGTCTTATTCGGTGATCTACGGCCAGAAGCTCAACTCGCCACAGCCGCTGGTGGATTGGCATGAGCGGTATTTTGATGATCAGTAACCGGTAATGCCGGTTACGTAGGAGCTGCCGAAGGCTGCGATCTTTTGATTTTGCAAAAAAATGCCCGCATTTTCATGCGGGCATTTTTAGATCAAAAGATCGCAGCCTGCGGCAGCTCCTACAGGTGCCTATAGACCGATCATCCCCCGATGCAAGCAATACCCATCAGAGTTGATCAGCCGTGACTTTTCCATCATTGAACTGCAACGCCGCCAACCGTGCATACAGCGGATTGCTGGCAATCAGCTCCTGATGAGTACCAATGGCCACCAGCTTGCCCTGATCCATCACCGCAATCCGGTCAGCGTTTTTCACCGTGGCCAGTCGATGCGCGATCACCAGCGTGGTGCGGTTCTGCATCAGGCTCGGCAAAGCTTCCTGAATCAGATGCTCACTCTGCGCGTCGAGGGCGCTGGTGGCTTCGTCCAGCAGCAGGATCGGTGCGTCGACCAGCAACGCCCGGGCGATCGCCAGACGCTGACGCTGCCCACCGGAAAGACCGAGACCGCCATCGCCGAGATGGGTCTGATAACCGTTGGGCATTTTTTCGATGAAGTCATGAGCGTGGGCAATTTTTGCCGCTTCCTTGACTTGCTCCAGCGTCGCCCGCGGATTGCCGTAACGAATATTTTCTTCAACGCTGCCGAAAAACAGCGCCGGCGATTGTGATACCAAAGCGAAGTGACGGCGCAGGTCCAGCGGGTCGAGGCTGGTCAGCGGCACACCATCGATAAGAATCCGCCCTTCCACGGGGTCATAAAAGCGCAATAGCAAATCGTACACCGTGGACTTGCCGGCGCCCGATGGCCCCACCAGCGCCAGCGTCTCGCCGGCCCGAATGGTCAGGTTCAAGCCGTTGACGGCATAGCTTTCAGGACGCGACGGATAGGAAAAACGTACTTCCTGTAATTGCAGTTCACCCCGCACGCGCTCCGGCAGGGTCACAAGCCCGGCGGTTGGCGGCTGGATGATATTTTCCGAACCCAGCAATTCAGCGATCCGCTCGGCGGCACCTGCCGCACGTTGCAGCTCGCCGATCACCTCACTCAAGGTGCCGATCGCACTGCCGACGATCAGGCTGTAGAAAACAAACGCCGCCAGTTCGCCTCCAGTGATACGTCCTGCGATCACGTCCATGCCGCCAACCCATAACATCACCGCCACCGCGCCCAAAACCAGCACGATCACCATGGTGATCATCCATGAGCGCTGGAAGATACGTTTGCGTGCCGTGTCGAAGGCGTCCTCGACCGTTGTCGCAAAACGACGCTCATCCTGCACCTGATGGTTGTAGGCCTGCACGGTTTTGATCTGGCCGAGGGTTTCCGACACATAGCTGCCGATATCCGCGACGCGGTCCTGGCTCAATCGCGACAGATTGCGTACGCGTCGGCCGAAAATCAGGATCGGCGCGACCACGAACGGCAGCGCAATCACCACAATGCTGGTGAGTTTCGCATTGGTCACGAACAGCAGGATGACACCACCAATGACCATCAGCAGGTTGCGCAGGAACATCGACAGCGACGAGCCGATCACCGATTGCAGGAGTGTCGTGTCGGCAGTCAGTCGCGACTGTATCTCCGAACTGCGATTGTTCTCATAGAAGCCCGGATGCAGATAGACCAGATGGTTGAACACCTCACGGCGAATGTCGGCGACGCAGCGCTCGCCGATCCACGATACCCAGTAAAACCGTGCGAACGTGCCGACCGCCAGGCCCAGCACCATTAACATGAAGATGCCGATGCTCTGATTGAGCTGATGCGGCGACTGAGTCATGAAGCCGCGGTCGACCAACAGTTTGATCCCCTGCCCCATCGATAACGTAACGGCGGCGGTGACGATCAACGCCAGCAGCGCGCCGATGACTTGCCAGCGGTAAGGTGCCAGAAATCGAGTGGTCAGACGCAGGGCGCGCCGGTGCCTTGAAGAAAGCTTCGGGGTCATTCAGGTACGCATCCGTGTTGATGAAAGGGCTAGCGTAAACCTTCTTTGGGGTGGAACTCTGTAAATCACAATGAGTCAGGTTAAATATGCCCCCAAAGACTAGGCCATAGTTGCTATCGGTCTAACGTCGCGGTTGAGACGAACGGTCATTTCTGTTGGACTGGAATGGCCGCTCATGACGGATCGAAGGCGCTGTCACAGCCTGGTCACGTGGCGGTTTTAATCTGGGTACACAACCTGATGAGGAGACAGGCCATGTCCTTGCAACACAGCAGCGATGACAAGATTCAAGTGATCCGCACCAAGCCCGGCCAATCTCTGGGTTGCTCGATACTGGATAAGGATGGGCGTGAAGTACCGATCACTGAAGAGATGATCCAGCAAGCCTGCAGCGAGCTGGAGAAGCGATTGGTCAAGCCTGCCGAACAAGAGTGATATAGCCACCGTCTTCCTGACCCGGCCCCTTTGGCCGGGTTTTTTCTGTCTGCAGATCAGGTATTTGTGGCGCGGCATTCGCGAGCAAGCTCGCGAATCGCCCATCTCGCTTTCTAGACAGGTACCGCACCCAGCGCCGACACGATCTTCGCCAACGCCGGTGAATCCCCTTCAATGCGCACCTTCAGTCCTTCAATCTCGCGCCGCACCGGATATTGCTTGCGCAACACGTCGAACGCCGCACGCTGCTCGCCGACATTGCCTACGAGGCTGCGGCGAAAATCCGCGTCATCGCGGCGCGGGTCGTACACCCCACGGCACAACATCGCCAGCGCCCAGGCCGGATCGCTGTCACCGTGCAGGGAAACTTCCGACAACCACGGTGCCGGCAACAGATCACTGAGTTGAATGCTCGCCGCTTGACCGAGGAATGTGCAGTAAGCCTGATAGATCTGCGCCGTTCCGCGCTGTTTGCCATCAAGGCTATAACCGGCAATGTGCGGGGTGGCCAAGACGCAGAGTTCGGCCAGCGCAACATCCACTTCAGGTTCTGCTTCCCAGACATCGAGAACGGCTTGCAGGTCTTCACGCTCCAGCAACACTTCGCGCAGAGCAAGGTTATCCACCACAGGACCACGGGCCGCGTTGATCAGCCATGCGCCGGGCTTGAGTTGCTGCAAACGTTGCTGATCAAACAGATGCCAGGTCGCGCCGTCGCCGCTGCGCGTCAGCGGCGTGTGCAAACTGATCACATCGCACTGCTCGATGATCTGCTCAAGGTTGACGTAATCGCCGCCTTCGGCAGCCTGCCGTGGCGGGTCGCAGACTTTGACGTTCCAGCCCAGGCCCTTCAGAACCTTGATCAGCCGTCCACCGACCTCACCCGCGCCGACGACCCCGTAGGTGCGCTGAGTCAGATCGACGCCTTCGATTTCGGCGAGTGTCATCAGACTGCCCAGCACGTAATCAACCACGCCGCGGGCATTGCAGCCAGGCGCACTCGACCATGTGATGCCGGCCTCATTGAAGTAGTCGAGATCCAGATGATCAGTGCCGATGGTGCAGGTGCCGACAAAGCGCACCTTGCTACCCTCAAGCAAAGCACGGTTGACGTTGGTCACCGAGCGCACAAGCAATACGTCAGCCTGCTCGACCGTCGCTCGGTCGATGGAACGGCCCGGCACCCGGCGGATCTCGCCGAAACCGGCAAAAAAGGCATCGAGCAGCGGGATATTTTCGTCGGCAACAATCAGCATGGCGGGCTCCTTTGGCGGATCGGCAGTTTAGGTGCAGATCGGTCGCTGAGCCAGCGAGCTTTGCGCTTACAAATCCGCAACAGAGGATTTTTCCTGACCAAGGCGTCAGCGGCGTAGAATGCGGCGCCTTGCGCATCAACACCTGTGGACGTTTTGCCCGTGAATTCTGTAACTGATCAACCTGTCGCTGTTTCCCTGACCCGCCCGGCGCGGATTCGCCTGGAGTTCAAGAACCTGCTCGCCCTCGCGTTGCCGATCATCATCGCGCAACTGGCGACCACGGCCATGGGCTTCGTCGATGCGGTGATGGCTGGCCGCGTCGGGCCAAAGGATCTGGCGGCCGTTGCGCTGGGCAACTCGATCTGGGTGCCGGTGTTTCTGCTGATGACCGGCACCCTGCTGGCAACCACGCCGAAAGTTGCCCAGCGCTTCGGTGCCGGTACCCACAGCGAAATCGGCCCGCTTGTACGTCAGGCGTTGTGGCTGGCACTGGTGGTCGGACTGATTGCGACGGCGATGCTGGTGGCCGCCGAACCGGTGCTGCACCTGATGAAGGTCGATCCCGAACTGATCGGCCCGTGCATGCAATACCTGCACGGCATCGCCAGCGGTCTGCCAGCAGTGGCGTTCTATCACGTGTTGCGCTGCACCAGTGACGGCATTGGCCGTACGCGTCCGGCGATGGTACTGGGCCTGTGCGGTCTGGCGCTGAACATTCCGCTGAACTACATCTTCATCTATGGCCACTTCGGCGTGCCGGCGATGGGCGGCGTTGGTTGCGGATGGGCCACGGCGATTGTGATGTGGGTGATGGCGCTGGGGCTGGCCGGTTA
Source organism: Pseudomonas sp. Irchel 3H7 (assembly GCF_900187605.1). Lineage (GTDB taxonomy): Bacteria > Pseudomonadota > Gammaproteobacteria > Pseudomonadales > Pseudomonadaceae > Aquipseudomonas. Next base: position 12,895 of record NZ_FYEA01000017.1, on the reverse strand, counting down.
TGAGCGCTGGGCACCGGCCTATCGTTCGAGCGAAATCTTCAGCCGTTTCGACTGGCCGCAATGGGCAGTGATCAAGCGTCTGCTGGCAATTGGTCTGCCGATCGGCATCGCCGTGTTTGCCGAGTCGAGTATCTTTGCCGTGATCGCGTTGTTGATCGGCAGCCTCGGCGCCACGGTAGTGGCCGGGCACCAGATTGCGCTGAACGTCAGTTCGCTGGTGTTCATGATTCCCTACTCGTTGGGCATGGCGGTGACCGTGCGCGTCGGTCAGGCATTGGGTCGCGAAGAACCGCGTGAGGCGCGCTTTGCCGCTGGCGTCGGTATGGGCACCGCGCTGGCCTACGCCTGTCTGTCGGCGAGCATGATGCTGTTGTTGCGCGAGCCGATTGCGGCGATCTACACCGCTGACCCGACCGTGATTCACATTGCGGCGATGCTGATTGTGTACTCGGCGCTGTTCCAGTTTTCCGACGCCATCCAGGTGACCGCTGCCGGCGCACTGCGCGGTTATCAGGACACGCGGGTGACGATGATCCTGACCCTGTTCGCCTATTGGGGGATTGGTTTGCCGGTGGGTTACGCCCTCGGCCTGACCGACTGGCTCGGTGAGCCACGCGGCCCGAGCGGCTTGTGGCAGGGTCTGATCGTTGGCCTGAGCTGCGCGGCGTTGATGCTGTCGATCCGCCTGACACGCAGTGCACGCAAGCGTATTCGGATCAGTCGCTCGGCGGGCTAAACCCTTAAAACCGGGACAAAAAATGTGGGAGCCAGCCTGCTGGCGAATGCGGTGAATCAGTCGCCATCAATAGTGACTGAGATACCGCTTCGCGAGCAGGCTCGCTCCCACATTTGGTTTTGCGTTCGCCTGGGATTCAGGCGTGTTTCTTGCGAATCCAGTACAGATAAGTACCGGCCTCTTCGTGCTGGCTCACCAACTCATGGTCGAGAAACACGCAGAACTTGGGGATATCGCGTTTGGTCGACGGGTCGGTGGCGATCACCTTGAGCAGGCCGCCAGGTACCAGGTCACGGATGTACTGGTGCAGCATCATCACTGGCTCCGGGCAATTGAGGCCGGTGGCGTCAAGGGTGCCGTCGACCGGGGTATCGATCATTTCACTCATGATTCACTCCTGAAACTGGCCGGCATTGTCGCGCATTGCCAGGTATTCGGTCATCTGTGGCGTTACGCCACACCCTGTGTAGGAGCTGCCGAAGGCTGCGATCTTTGCTTTTTAAGATCAAAAGATCGCAGCCTGCGGCAGCTCCTACAGGGGCTTTGCGGTGTATCAGCGGGATTTGGCTTTCTTGGTATCGTGACGACGCAAGTGGCAGGTCACTTCTTCGCGGTCGTGATACAGCTGCTTGCAGCCGATATCGACCTTGATCCCGCGCGCCTTGAAACCATCGGCAATCCGTTCGAGCAAGCGCTTCACTTCGGCGTAACGCTGCTTCATCGGCAACTTCAGATTAACCACCGCCTCGCGGCAATGCCCCTCGCCGATCCACTCTTCAAGCATCGCGGCATTACGCGCCGGTTTCTCGACGATGTCGCAGACCATCCAGTCCACCGGTTGCTTGGGCTTGAAGGTAAAACCGTCGGCCATCAGGTGCTGCACCAGACCAGTGTCCATCAGGCTTTCCGCCATAGGGCCGTTGTCGATGGCGGTCACCAGCATGCCGCGATTGACCAGTTGCCAGGTCCAGCCACCCGGCGCAGCGCCGAGATCAACACCAGTCATGTCGCTGTGCAGGCGATCTTCCCACTGATCACGCGGGATGAAATGGTGCCACGCCTCTTCCAGCTTCAACGTCGAACGGCTGGGCGCCTCACGCGGGAACTTCAAGCGCGGAATACCCATCGGCCACATCGCCGAATTACCGGCATCGGCCATGCCGAGAAACACTTCACGACCGCTCTTGAAGGTCAGCAGCAGACGCGGTTTATTCGCGTCTTCCACCAGTTTGCCGGCACCGATCAGAGCCTTGCGCAGCGGACCTTCGAATTTCTTGCAAAAGTTCGACAGCTCTTTGCCGTCATTGGTGTCGACGACCTCCAGCCACAGGCTGCCGCACACCGGAAAATCCGCCATGTGCGCAAGGATCACACTGATGCGATCGTTTTCCGGCAGATCGATGAAGACGCCGCGCGCCCATTGGCGCGGGAAGATCAACTCGGCAAAACGCTGGCCGCGCATCAGGCGCTCGGCGCCGTCTTCTTCGGTGCAGACAAACTCGGCGCACGCGGTGGCCGCTTTGGCCTTGGCGTAGCCGGCCACATTGAGTTGGGCGGCGAGGTCGGAAATCTCCGAACAGACTTCGCCTTCGAAGCCTGGCCGGCAATGCATGAATAGGGTGTTCATTCTTACTCCTGGGCAGAGGGCGATCATTCGGCCACTGCGCGATGTCCAGACCTTGCGTTGCAGCAAAGCCTGTCACGAAAACCGGCGCATGATAGCCGATGTCGGAACCTTGGACTTGCCCATAGAGTCCAGTTATTAGCCAGCTAATGAAAACAGGGCTACGTTGATAGCTCTGCCCGTCCCCTCAATCCGTAGCCGTGCGGATTCAAAGGAGTGATTGTAATGCCGTCCCTCGATAGCCTGAAAACGCTCAAAACCCTGCAAATCGACGACAAGACCTACCACTATTTCAGTTTGCCGGATGCCGCCAAAAGCCTGGGCGACCTCGACAAGCTGCCGATGTCGCTGAAAGTCCTGCTGGAAAACCTGCTGCGCTGGGAAGATGAAAAAACCGTCACCGGTGCCGACCTCAAGGCCATTGCCGCGTGGCTCAAGGAGCGTCGCTCCGACCGGGAGATCCAGTACCGCCCTGCCCGCGTCTTGATGCAAGACTTTACCGGCGTACCCGCCGTGGTCGACCTCGCCGCCATGCGCGCAGCGATGGCCAAGGCCGGCGGCGATCCGCAGCGAATCAATCCGTTGTCGCCAGTGGATCTGGTGATCGACCACTCGGTAATGGTCGACAAGTTCGCCACCGCCAGCGCGTTCGAGCAGAACGTCGACATCGAGATGCAACGTAACGGCGAACGTTATGCCTTCCTGCGTTGGGGCCAAAGCGCCTTCGACAACTTCAGCGTGGTGCCGCCGGGCACCGGCATCTGTCACCAGGTCAACCTTGAATACCTCGGCCGCACCGTGTGGACCAAGGATGAGGACGGCCGCACCTACGCCTTCCCCGACACGCTGGTCGGCACCGACTCGCACACCACCATGATCAACGGTCTCGGCGTACTCGGCTGGGGCGTCGGCGGGATCGAAGCCGAAGCGGCGATGCTCGGGCAACCGGTGTCGATGCTGATTCCGGAGGTGATCGGTTTCAAACTGACCGGCAAACTCAAGGAAGGCATCACTGCAACTGACCTGGTGCTGACCGTCACACAGATGCTGCGCAAGAAAGGCGTAGTGGGCAAATTCGTCGAATTCTACGGTGACGGCCTCGCTGATCTGCCCCTGGCCGACCGTGCGACCATCGCCAACATGGCCCCGGAATATGGCGCGACGTGCGGCTTCTTCCCGGTTGATGACGTGACGCTGGAATACTTGCGCCTGTCCGGTCGGCCGCCTGAGGTGGTGAAGCTGGTGGAGGCCTACACCAAGGCTCAGGGCCTGTGGCGCTTACCCGGTCAGGAACCGGTGTTCACCGACAGTCTGGCGCTGGACATGGGCAGCGTCGAAGCCAGTCTGGCCGGGCCGAAACGACCGCAGGATCGTGTCTCACTGCCGAATGTGCCGCAAGCCTTCAGCGACTTCATCGATCTGCAATTCAAACCCACCAGCAAAGAAGAAGGACGCCTGGAAAGTGAGGGCGGTGGCGGTGTCGCGGTAGGGAATGCCGATCTGGTCGGCGAAACCGAATACGAGTACGAAGGCCACACCTATCGCCTGAAAAACGGCGCCGTGGTCATTGCCGCGATCACCTCCTGCACCAACACCTCCAACCCGAGCGTGATGATGGCCGCCGGGCTGCTGGCGAAAAAAGCCGTGGAGAAAGGTCTGACCCGCAAACCGTGGGTGAAGAGTTCGCTGGCGCCGGGCTCGAAAGTGGTCACCGACTACTACAAGGCTGCGGGGTTGACGCAATACCTCGATCAGCTCGGGTTTTCACTGGTCGGCTACGGCTGCACCACCTGCATCGGCAACTCCGGGCCGCTGCCGGAACCGATCGAGAAAGCCATCCAGAAAGCCGACCTGACCGTGGCATCAGTGCTCTCCGGCAACCGCAACTTCGAAGGCCGCGTGCATCCGTTGGTGAAAACCAACTGGCTGGCCTCGCCGCCCTTGGTGGTCGCCTACGCTTTGGCCGGCAGCGTGCGCAGCGACATCAGCAGCGAACCGCTGGGCGAAGATCAGCAAGGCAATCCGGTGTATCTGCGGGATATCTGGCCAAGCAGCAAAGAGATCGCCGATGCGGTGAATCAGGTCAGCACGGCAATGTTCCACAAGGAATACGCCGAGGTGTTCGCCGGTGATGAACAGTGGCAGGCCATCGAGGTGCCGCAAGCGGCGACTTACGTGTGGCAGGACGATTCGACCTACATCCAGCATCCGCCGTTCTTCGACGATATTTCCGGTCCGCTGCCGGAAATCAAGGATGTCAAAGGTGCGCGGGTGTTGGCCCTGCTCGGCGATTCGGTAACCACCGACCACATCTCCCCTGCCGGCAACATCAAGGCTGACAGCCCGGCCGGACGTTATCTGCGCGAAAAGGGTGTCGAGCCTCGGGACTTCAACTCTTACGGCTCACGTCGCGGCAATCATGAAGTGATGATGCGCGGTACCTTCGCCAATATCCGTATCCGCAATGAAATGCTCGGTGGTGAAGAAGGTGGCAACACGATCTACATTCCGACCGGCGAGAAACTGGCGATCTACGACGCGGCGATGAAGTATCAGGCTTCGGGCACGCCGCTGGTGGTGATTGCCGGGCAAGAATACGGCACCGGTTCCAGCCGCGACTGGGCGGCCAAGGGCACCAATCTGTTGGGGGTGAAAGCGGTGATCGCCGAAAGCTTCGAGCGGATTCACCGTTCCAATCTGGTGGGCATGGGCGTATTGCCGCTGCAGTTCAAGCTCGATCAGAATCGCAAGAGCCTCAACCTCACCGGCAAGGAAACCTTTGAGATCCAAGGGCTGACCGGCGTCGAGCTGACACCGCGGATGAATTTGCCGCTGGTGATCACCCGTGAGGATGGGCGTCAGGAAAAGATCGAGGTGCTGTGCCGGATCGATACGTTGAATGAGGTGGAGTACTTCAAGTCGGGCGGGATTCTGCATTACGTCCTGCGCCAACTGATCGCATCGTAAGATCTGCGGATGCAGAAACACCGCCATTCGGCGGTGTTTCTGTTAGAGCAATGCACTTTTCTGTGGACGAAAAAAAACCCGCCGAAGCGGGTTTTTCCCAAGACCATTATCGACTCCCTGTCGGCAGCGATCCTTGCAAATGGTCGATCATCCGTGATCCTGAAACACTCCCTGTGTCTCAGTTGATGTGTGTAGATTACCCACTGGATCCAATCGGCAATAGTCGTAAAAGCTACCAGTGCGTGTAAGACATTCGCCATAGCAACCCTTCCGAAAACCCCTAGCCGTGTCAGGCATCAAGCATGGAAGCCGCGATCTGCGCGACTTTCAGCTGCCCCGAGGCCTGTTCCAGCGCGTCATCCTCCAAAAACCAGGCTGCGGACAAACCGGCGAACGCCAGCACCCATTGCAGCAGCCTGCGTCGATCAAGCCCGGCAGCCTCGACAATCACATCCAACTGCGGGCGAAAGCGCTGGGGATCGGTGGCTGTCGGCAAGTCCGGGTTGCAAATGAGGTTGGCGTAATCAAAACCGCGCTCGCCCCTGACCCGTTTCGGATCGATGGCCAGCCAGCCACGCGATTGGAAATCCAGCACATTGTCGTGGTGCATATCGCCGTGCAGCACCACCACATCCTGTGGATCGGCGAGCAGGGTTTCGGCGGTTTGCAGGCTCAGGCTGTAGAGACCGTCATGTTGGTCAGCAGCAACGCGCAGCGAAGCAAACCATGGCCGCAACTCCACTAACGGCGGAGGCGGCGTTTCGCGCGGTGCATGCAATCGCGCCAGCGCCGAACACAGAATCCGGCTCGCCTCGGCGTCTTCGCCGTTCATCGCCATGTGCATCAGCGAGCGGCTGCCCATGGCGCGCTCCATCAGCAAGCCATCTTCGTGATGCGCCAACACTTGCGCAGCACCATCACCGCCCCACCAGGTCATCAACCGATTGCCGTACTTCTCGTCGACATCCAGCGCAATCTTGAGCATCGCCGGCGTGTCGTTCAGGCGTACCGGCAACAAACGGCTGCCGGATGTGATGATCGGCGCACCGTCCGGCACCAGTGCCCAGCGCTCGAGCCAAGGTTCGAAAATATCAGCCACCGTCACGCTCGCGGGCCTTGGCGCTCTCGACAAGAAACTGTTCGAGTCGGCTCAACTGTTCTTCCCAGCCACGGCTATCCATGTAATACGCCTCTTTCTGGCGAATGTCGGGAATGTGCGCGAAGCCCGATTCAGAGACCTTCAGCAGCGTTCCGCCCTCGAAGTCTGCCAGCTCGAACCTGACCAGCGTGGTCGGCTCCTGGGAATAGTCGATCTTCGGATTGACTGCATACGGATGCCAGCGAAACGAAAACAACTGCTGCGGCTCGACCCGCTCGATCAGCACATTCCACAACACATGTTCATAACCTGGATACGTGACCTGCCCTTGCGTCCATTCACCGGCAATAAACCGTCTGCCCTCAAGCGCCACCCCAAACCACTGGCCAAACGCTTCGGCATCGACCAATGCACGCCAGACATGCGAACGCGGCGCCTTGAGCGTGATTTTGCGTTCGAAACTATTGGGTACTGGTTTCATACGTCACCTCCTGTTCTGAACACTAGGCCTGTATGACCACATGTCCAATGTGAAGTTGTATCAGGGCGGTGCAGTCGTTCACCAGCAAGGACACATCAAGCTGCACTTTTTTACCGGTGCCGTGATGGTTCCAGACACCCTGCGCCCAACGAAACTGTTACCTTTTCCAGCGAATTTGAATCTACAAGGACGAATCATGCCGCCATCCCTCGCTGAACGTTACCGCGGTGCTCTGCTCGGTCTTGCGTGCGGCGACGCTGTCGGTACTACGGTTGAGTTCAAACCACGGGGATCATTCCAACCGTTGACCGATATGATCGGTGGTGGCCCATTCCACCTCAAGCCCGGGCAATGGACCGATGACACCTCGATGGCGCTGTGTCTGGCGGAAAGCCTGTTGAACAAAAATGGTTTCAATGCTGCTGATCAAATGGGCCGCTACCTCAACTGGTGGCAATGGGGTTATCTGAGTTCGACCGGTGAGTGTTTCGATATCGGCATGACCGTCAGTCAGGCGCTGGCGCAATATCAACAAACCGCTGATCCCTTCGCCGGTTCGCCCGACCCGTACAGCGCCGGCAACGGTTCGCTGATGCGCCTGGTACCGGTGGTGCTGTTCTACTTTCCCGACGCCCGGCAAATCCAGAGCTTTGCCGCCGACAGCTCGCGAACCACCCACGCAGCACCTGAAGCCATCGAATGCTGCCAATTGTTGGCCGCGGTGATCGCCAGTGCGCTTGAAGGCGCGAGCAAAGCAGAACGGCGTCAACTGCCACTCGCCAGTTTCTCGCAGCCCAAGGTCGCTTCCATCGCGCGTGGCGATTATCTCAGCCTGTCCGAGACGGACATCAAGGGCAGCGGCTACAGCGTACAGTCGCTGGAAGCGGCGTTGTGGTGCTTTCATCACACGAACAGCTTCGAAGCCGCCATTTTGCAAGCCGCCAACCTGGGCGATGACGCCGACACCACCGCCGCGATTACCGGTCAGTTGGCCGGCGCCTATTACGGCGTGCGGGGGATTCCTGAACACTGGCTGGAAAAGCTGCACGACGGTGAAGAGATTGCGGCGACCGCCGACCGTTTGCTCGCGGCTTCCCGAATGCGCCCGCAAGAATAGACGCGACACAGCCGCTACACTGCTCGGCACTTACCTTCGATACAGCGAGATTTGACCATGTCCCCACGCCTGCTTCTGGCCCTGACACCCTTTCTGTTGACTCCCCTCGCCCAAGCCGCCGTCGACTGCGCGAATGCCAGCGATCAGGCGACGATGAATCAATGCGCCGGGGAGGAATTCAAAGCGGCGGACAAGGCGTTGAACGCGGTGTATCAGCAAATCACCGGGCGTTTGAAGGACAACCCGGATGGCAAGAAGCTGTTGGTCAGTGCACAACGGGCGTGGATCGGGTTTCGCGATGCAGAGTGCAAGTTTTCATCGTCCGGAGTTACTGGCGGGAGCGTTTATCCGTTGATCTACAGCAACTGCCTGACGAGCGTGACCAAGGTGCGGGTTGAGGCGCTGAAACAGTATTTGAAGTGTGAAGAAGGTGACATGAGCTGCCCGGTGCCGGGGGCCTGATTTTTGCGGCGGTGTTGAGGGATCTTTCGCGAGCAGGCTCTATCCCACATCGGAATGCATTTCAAATGTGGGTTAACGCCCGTGCAATGCGTTGCGCGTGATCATGTTCTGCTCAGGCCGTTACGACTCGGCCCTGTGCACACTCGCGCACACGACAGGTGCACCACTGCGCAAACTTTCCTCAAGCAACTGAGGGGGACTGGTCGGTCAACTTGAAAAAGGTTCGCCGCTCGCGGGAAAACTTCATTACCGAAATCAAGTAAGCCCTATACGAGCGGGCGACTGAAGCATGCCTGTGGCGTGTGTCCCCGCTCTAATCAATCCCTGCCCCGTCATCGATACCAGCGCTCACCGAGTGGATCGCGCCCCTCCTCTGCTCTCGACTTGCTTCGAATTCGACAGCCTATCGACATTGAAATCCCCCAAAGCGAATGCACTGAAGATGCTGCTGTAGCCCCGGCACCTCGACACCAAGAGCGATCTTCACAAAATAGGAACAATTTATTATTGCGATTCGATAATTTAACATCGAGAATTAGTCATTCCCAATGACACCGCAAGGATTTTTCATGAGTACTCGTAACAACGGATTGGCACTGCAACGCATGCATTGGGTCGGACTACTGGCAGCGATTCTTGTCTGGGTTTTGGGGGTGACCGAGGTTGGTGGCAACGCTTCGATCTGGTTCTTCAAAACGGATGAAATGCTCGCGGCTCTGCTCTACGCCTTCGCCGAAAACTCGCCGCAATTGCTTGATCCGTTTGTCGAAGGTGCGCTGCTTGCCCCTGACACATGGCTCTCGCCACTGGTCACTGCGCTGCTCGTCGTTCTGGATTTCCTGCCCGTTCTGCTTTCGACCTACGTACTCTGGCTGACAGGGTTGTTTTTCCTGCGCTTATCCCGCGGCGAAACCTGGACCGAGCGCAACATCAAGCTGCTGTGGCGAGTGGGGATTCTGTGCATCATTTCTCCGGCCGCCTACCCGCTGGTAGAGACCTTGCAAGGCTTGACACTGTCGATTGATCTGCCGCCTGGAGATCGCATTTTTCAGTTCTCGATCGGCCTGTCTTCCACTTCTGCCTACGAGATTGTCAAAGGCGTATTGCTCTGTTTGTTTTCAATTATCATGCGCGATGCAAAAGTACTCAGCGATGAGCAAAGCCAATACATATAGAACAATACAATGACCATTATCGTCCGCCTTGACGTTGTCATGGCCACGCAAAAAATTCGCTCGAAAGAGTTGGCCAGCCTGCTGGGCATCACCGAGGCCAATCTGTCATTACTGAAGAATGGCAAGGTCAAGGGCGTGAAGATGGCCACCCTGGACAAGCTCTGCGCAGCACTCGATTGCCAGCCAGGCGATTTGCTGGAATACCAGAAAGACTGAGCCTTGCGCAGGCGCGCAAGTTAATTGTCGCCAGTCCACACCGTTTAACTCTTATTCAATCCTTAGTTTATAAGGCGGCTTTGTCATGACCCGGTTTTTACTCTGCGCGCTGTTTTTACTGACCGCGTTGATCAGCGGCTGCGCCACGCAAATGGGCGTAGCGCTAAATGCGACACCCGATCCGGACTATCATTTTGACCGAAAGGCGATTGTGCTGGTGACGTCTGCGAGTGGCAGCGACGAAAACGCTCTTAATGCCCGCTACTATCTTCGCGACATGGTTAACGCGCTGAAAGACAGAGGTTTCCAGGAGGTCTATACCGACGCCAGTCTGCCGAAGAACCATGCGCCGATAAAAATGACCGTCAGCCTCGATGTCGGCAGCCGACAGGTGACCTACCGCTATACCGCCACCGACTATGGGCAAGTGCCGACCAGCACCTCTACCGTGTGCAAGACCAGCAAGAAAAAAAACGATCGACTGACCTGCACGAGTAAACCGAACACGACCTATGGACCGGTAGGGACCTCGGAGCGCACCGGTTACACCACGCTCAGCACCTTTGTTGCCACTGCCCGCGATGAAGTCAGTAAGCGCCCGGTCTACCTGCTCCGCGCTTCGTCCTATAACGAGGACTGCCAATCCTCCAAGGTTGAAGACTTTCTAGTGGAACAAGGCTTGCAGAACCTGAACTTCGAGGACCGTCTGCAGCGCAATTACACCGTCACGATGCCCGAGGGTTACCGCTGCAAATAGGCTTTGCAGGACAGTTCACAGTACCGGCTCAGCTTGCATGAGCCGGTACTGTGAACTGTTGAAGGTTAAACGTGCGGATCACCCGGCGCTTTGGTCGGCGCGGCGTACTGCGGCTTGAGATGGCCGTCCTGATCAAGCAGCCAGGCGTCCATGATCTGCCGCACCACAGGGCCTGCGACACGACCACCGGCCTCGCCGTTTTCGATCATCACCGAAATCGCGATCTTCGGATGCTCCGCCGGGGCGAAGCCAACGAACAAGGCGTTGTCGCGATGGCGTTCCAGGGTTTTCTCGCGGTTGTATCGCTCGCCCTGCTTGATCGCCACCACTTGCGCGGTACCACTCTTGCCGGCGATGCGATATTGCGCACCGGCGGCGGCCGCACGCGCGATACCCCGGGCATCGTGCATCACCATCTGCATGCCGTGATTGACCTGCTCCCAGTCTCGCGGATCCTTGAGCAGGATGTTCGGCATCGGATGCTCATCGACCGGGGCGACGCCATCGACGGTTTTAGCCAGGTGCGGCCGGTTCCATACACCTTTGTTAGCGATCAATGCCGTGGCTTGAGCCAGTTGCAGCGGCGTGACCTGCATGTAGCCCTGGCCGATGCCAAGGATGACCGTTTCGCCAGGGAACCAGGCTTGCCGGCGGGTCGCACGTTTCCATGCTTGCGATGGCATCAGGCCGGGCGACTCTTCGAACATGTCCAGCGAGACTTTCTCGCCGAGGCCGAACATCGCCATGTAATCGTGCAGTCGATCGATACCGAGCTTGTGGGCCAGATCATAGAAATAGGTGTCATTGGAACGCATGATTGCCGCGTCCATGTCTACCCAACCGTCGCCGCTGTGATTCCAGTTGCGATACTTGTGATCGAAGTCCGGGAGCTGGTAATAACCGGGGTCGAAGACGCGGGTTTGCGGCGTCACAACACCAGCGTCTAGACCGGCGATGGCCACCTCTGGCTTGATCGTCGAGCCCGGTGCATAGAGACCGCGCAGTACGCGGTTGAACAAAGGCCGGTCGATCGAATCTCGCAGTGCCGAATATTCCTTGGAGCTGATACCGGTGACGAACAGATTCGGATCGAAGCTGGGATTGCTGACCATGGCCAACACTTCGCCGGTCGACGGATCGAGCGCTACCACCGAACCACGACGATCGCCAAGCGCGGCTTCGGCAGCTTCCTGCAGCTTGATGTCGAGGCTCAGGACGATGTTCTGACCAGGCACCGGATCGGTGTGTTTGAGCACGCGGAGTACGCGACCCTGGGCGTTGGTTTCGACTTCCTCGTAACCGACGTGGCCGTGTAACTGCGCTTCGTAGAAACGCTCAATGCCGGTTTTGCCAATGGATTGGGTACCGCGATATTCGACCGAGTCGAGGGTCTTGGATTCTTTTTCGTTGATCCGGCCGACGTAACCGATCGAGTGGGCAAAGTGCGCGCCAAGTGGGTAATGGCGGACGAACTGTGGCTCGACATCCAGACCGGGGAGGCGGAACTCATTGACGGCTAGTACGGCAATTTGCTCTTCCGTCAGCTCATAGAACAGCGTCACCGGCGTAAACGGGTGGCGGGACTGCTTCATGGCTTTATCGAAGACTGTGCGATCTTCTGCAGGCAGGTGCAGGAGATTGATGACCTCATCCAGTTCTTGATTGACGTCGCTAGCGCGTTCGCGGGTGATGGTCAGGTTGAAACTGGGGCGGTTATCGGCGAGCAACACGCCATTGCGGTCGTAGATCAAACCGCGTGTCGGCGGGATCGGCAAGACGTGGACGCGGTTGTTTTCGGAGATGGTCGAGTGATAGTCGAATTCCACCACCTGAAGGATGTACAGGCGCACGACAAGGGCGCAACTGATGGCGAAGACGAACAAGGCGCAGGCGATCAGCCGTTTGTTGACCAGGCGCGTCTCTTTTTCGTGGTCCTTGATCGGGATGGGTTCAGGCATTTCTACAGCAACTCTTTGACATAAATGAGTGCCGATCCGTGGGCATGACATCAGTCCGTTAAAAAACGAGCTGCACCATACCAAAAACTGCCCGGTCATTTCAGAAGGAATTTCCCCAATGGCCGTTTCTTGCGACGGCTGGGACAGCGTTGTCCCGCGAAAACTTTTCTACAGGCAAAACAAAACCCCAACTGCTTTCGCAATTGGGGTTTCGGAATTTAATCTTGACGATGACCTACTCTCACATGGGGAAACCCCACACTACCATCGGCGATGCATCGTTTCACTGCTGAGTTCGGGATG
>NZ_FYEA01000016.1 GCF_900187605.1 Pseudomonas sp. Irchel 3H7 | reverse complement strand
TGAGCAGCGTAGATTTGTCGTCGCTGCGTCCCAGCAGTTGTTCTTGCAAACGGCCGGCCGGGTCCCAGCTTTGGGTTTGCAGCAGGTGGTTGCCTTGATGGCGGGCGACTTCGCGGTGCAGGTCGTCGCGTTCGTAGCCGATCAGTTCGTGTTCATCAAGACGCAGGCCGAGCAGGTGGCCGCTGCCGTACGTCAGCCAACTGACGCGGTGGCCGTCGGGGCGAACGCTGGCGACTCGTTGGTTGAGCACGTCGTACTCGTGCTGCCAGATTGCGACGGTGGGTTTTTCCAGGCCGAGATAATGTTGGTGTTCGCGCAGCAGATTGCCGGCCGGGTCGTGGAACCATTGCAGGCGGCTGTCGGCGTTGTCGGCCAGCACCAGGTTGCCGTTGCCGTCATAGGCAAAGGTTTCGCTTTGCGACTGGTCGCCCAGAGTGGCGCGACGCTCGGTCAAGCGGCCCATCGGGTCGAAGCTCAAAGAGATGACGCGTTGGCCATTGATCGATTGCGCGAGGCGGCCGGTGAGTGGGTCGTACTGATAGCGCGTGCTGCGGCCGTCGAAACCGCGTTCCTCGAGCAGACGACCGACCGGGTCGTAGTGGAAGTGCGCGCGTTGTTCGTTTTCGTTTTCCAAAGCCGTTAACCGTCCGAGACGGTCCCAGCGATAGCGCAGGGTTTGTTCGGCTGCGTCGATGCGTTCGGCGATCAAACCGGCGGCGCTGTAGCTCCACGTGGTGCAACGATCAAGTCCATCAACGTGCGCCAACAACCGACCTTCGGCGTCTCGCTCGAAACGCTCTTCGGTCTTGTCCGGGTGCTTGATCAGCACCGGTTGGCCGGCCTTGTATTGGTATTCGGTGGCGTTGCCGGCAGCGTCGGTGAAGCAGATCATCTGCCCCAGTTCGTTGTACTCCCACGCGCTGGTTTTGCCCGAGCAATCGACGTACTCGACCAGTTGTCCGGCGTCGTTGTAGTCGAGGGTTTTTTCGTTGCCGTTGGCGTCCTTGATCGCGGTGGGCTGGCCGGATTTGTTGTAGGCGTATTCGGTTTTGTTGCCCAGCGGATCGAGCGCTTCGACCAAGTTGCCTTGGTCGTCATAGGCGCGCTGCCACTGACCGCCCTCGGCGTCGCTGATCTTGATCAGCAGATCCTGATCATCGTAGGCGTAATGCATCACCGTGTGATCGGCGCGGATGTGTTCGAGCAGGTTGCTGCGTTCATCGTAGCTGTAGCGATCGGTGCTGCCGTCGGCATTGACGCGGCGCACGATATTTTTCGCCTCGTCGCGGAAGAACCATTCCGAACGCTCGTCGGCGTAACGGATGCGGTAGGTGTAGCCAAGGATGTCGTAGTAGTGCCAGGTCTCGTTGCCGAGGGCATCGGTGACGTAGGTCAGACGAATGTTCTCGTCCCACTCCAGGCGCGTGTCGAAGCTACCGTCATCGGCCCATTCGCGCACGGCTTTGGCCTTGGCGCTTGAACCGTTCCACTGCAGGTTCATGCCGCGCCCGGTGCGGTCGGTGTAGCGGGTGATCAGGTGGTGCTGGAACTGATACGACCAGACGGCGCCGTTCTCGTCCTGCGCCTGAATCAGGTCGCCATAGGTGTCGTACTGATAGGCGCAGAGCTGGCGCAGCGGTTCGCCATCAACGATCTGCCAGAGGCCGATAAACCGGCCGTGATCGTCGAGCATCGTGCCGAGGTGCAAATGGACTTTGGTGAAGTCGTTTTCCTGATAGGTGATCAGGTCGGAGAGCAGCGAGTGTTCGCCGTGACGATGCTCGTAATGCAGCATCATCCCGGCGCCGTTGCGCAGCGAGATATTGCTCAGCACAAAGCGCTGGCCACGGCGGACGTAGGTTTCCTTGCGCTCGAAACCACGGCACAGCAGCAGTTGATCTTCGCTGTTGCGGACCAGGGTGATGTTTTCGATGGCGTCGTAGTGGAACAGGCCGACTTTAGGCAACGGATAGCTGTGGTCGCGGCCGTCGGCGCTGTAGAACGTCAGGCCATCGTCCACGCAGTCAAAACGCGTGGTGAATTCGTTGATCCAGCGAGCGCCGAGTTCGCTCTGATCGTAGGCGTCGAGGCGTGAGTTGTAGGTGCGCGTCCATTCGATCGGGAAGGGGCCGGGCAGGCTGAAATCGGTATGACTGAGGCTTTCAGAGCCTATGGCGAAATTGATACTGCGCCCCGTGCTGGCGCAGGCGCAGTTTTTTTTCGGCTCGGGTGCGTGAGTCGCCGAAGCCTGTTGGCCGTTAGAGGCCAACTGCCCCTCGGATGCCGTACGCTTCGCCTGACCGGTCTTGTCCGGGTGGACCGCGGCGTTCTGCCCATGGGCATTGCGCTTGCGCCACAAGGTCACGGCACTGGAGAGGATCAGCAGCAACCAGCCGATCGAGTTCTGCACCGACTCATCGTCGAGCTTGCTCAACTGCGTACGCAGCTCCGGGCCCATGGCGCGCAGTTTTTTGGTTTCGTCAGAAACGGTTTTTTTGAAGTCATCGGGGACAAGGTTTTGCGCCACGCTGTTGGCCAGGCCTTTGCCTGCCGACTTCAGGGCGCTGTTGGCAGCCCCAAAAACATTGCTGAATGACGCCAGCGGATCATTCTTGAATTGATCGGCTGCGGCGCTCGCCTGGGCGCTGGCTGCATTCAGATCACCTTTGGCATCCAGATTGCCGAACGCCACCGCTTCGATGCCTATTGCAATCTGATCAATGATTTCTTCGCCGAGCTTGCCAGCGTCCGCCAAAATGCCCGGTAACTTGCCTTTGGCTTGCTCAACAAAATCATCCAGCGTGCCGATAATCGAGGCGTTCAGGTGGCCGACCAGCACCTCGATCACGGAAGTGCTGAGCAACACCTTGCTGCTGGCCCTCATTTCCTGACGCACCAGAAACAGCGTCGGGCGCAGGGTCATCCGCGCCGCGGCCATCGACGGCGGCAACGGCAAGACGCCGATCAGGTTGATGCCAAGACTGGCCCAAGCGAGCAAGTCGCGTTGCTTGGCGTTCGACAGGGTGACGATGTCACCCAGCGCATCGACTAGCGCCATGATGTTGCCCACCACCGGCAGGAAGCCGGCGTAGTTCTTGATTCGATCAAGCGTGACCACGCCATCCGTAGCCGATTGCAGCCAGGCGTCGAAGGTTGCCGCACCGCTGGCGACATCCTGAATGTCGATGGCATTCAGGGGAACGATGGCAACTTGAGGTTCACGTTTTACAGCAGCTACTTCAGTGGTCATGACAGCATCTCACCCGCCAACAGGCCCGGGGTTTTCAAGGAAGGTTTTGGCAGACTCGGTGCAGGCAGGCTCGGCAACTTGCCCGCCTTGCTTGCCGCCCCCAAAATCCCGGAGGCACTCGGCAACGCCGCACTCGCCAGCTTCGGCAACCCGGCCACCCCGCCCTGCGCCAAGCCTTTCACCTGCTGCGCCGTTTGCATCGCACCTTGCGCGGTCTGCATCGCACTCATCCCTGTTTGCGCCATGTCCTTACCCTTCTCCAACATCTCCCAGCTCTTGCTCGGCAACACCTGCGCGACCATGGCTTGCACTTGGCTCGGCACGTCTTCGGCACCCGGTGGATTCAACGGCCACTCCGGTTTTCCGATGTAACTGCCATCGCTCCAGGTGTCCGCCGGATCCTTGCCGAACAGCACACGCGCAGGCCCCGGTGCAGCCCCGGCGACGCTGGCAAAACCCTTGCCGTCGAGCTTGCCCTTGATGCTTTTACCCAGCGCATCGATGACTTCGTAATCGCCTTCCTTGATGCCCTGACGCCCGGCGTACTGGTTGAACAATTCAAGGTTGCCCTTGCCGGGTTTCGGTGGTTCCGGGAACACTCCGGCGAGACTTTTCGCCCCGGTGTAGGCGAAGTTCGCCGCGTGCGCGGTGTAAGGGCCGCTGGTGGCGTGGGTGATGCCGCCGGCGTTGTAGGTGGTGGCGCTGCCGCCGCCCTGAATCACCAGTTCGGTTTTCGCCGTGATGGTGATGCGGTCGGCGTTGGCGGTGATGTTGAGCTTGGCCAGCAGGTTGATGCTGTCCTTCAGTGCGCGCACGTCGATGTCGCCGGAGGCGGCGACCAGCCGCCAGCCCATGCTCTGCACGAACAGGCGCATGCCGCGACTGGCGCTGGCGAGCAGGCGTTTGCCGATCGACAGACTGGTGTGACCGGTGCTGCTCAGCGCCAGGTGTTCGCCGGTGGCGATGTGGCTGGAACGTGGCGTGGTCAGGGCGATGCCGGCCGGGCTGGCGAGGACCAGATGCGGTTCGGTGAACTCGGGGAACTCGTTGGCGGTGAGGTTCGCCGGTCCGCTGCCGAGTACGCCTTGATGCTGGGCGTGCAGCGCTTTGGCGACGTCGTCCTGATCACCGGCCTCTTGGGCTTGAAGCTCTTTAGCTTGAACGGCGAAACCATCCTGCTGATCGCTGGCGGTCGCGAGGCGCTCGGCGGTTTCCGGCAGATCCTTGTGATGCTTGGATTCGTTCGGCCGTGGCTCGGTGGTGATCAGCAGACCGGCCGCCGCACGCACCGCACCGTGGCGGTCGGTTCTTAGTTCGAAACCTTCACCGCGCGGCTGGCCACCGCTCGGGCGCGGATGGGTCAGGTAACCAAGGTTGATCGCACTCGCACCGTGGTCACTGCGCAGCGCGATGCTGATCTCACTGGTGGTGTCGTCGATGCGTAATTCGTTGGCGCGGCTGCCCTTGTATTCCTTGCTTTTGACCGTCGCCAGCGTCTTGAAATCCGGCAGCTTGTACGGCGGCAGATTGGCGCCGTGGTACAGGCAACCGGTGATCAGCGGCTGATCGGGATCGCCCTCAAGAAAGGTGATCAACACCTCCATGCCCACGCGCGGAATATTGATCGAACCAAAGGTTTCCGCGGCCCAGCTCGACGCCACGCGCATCCAGCAACTGGTCATGTCGTCGTGTTTGCCTTCGCGGTCCCAGAAGAACTGCACCTTCACCCGGCCGTACTGGTCGCAGTAGATCTCTTCGCCTTCAGGGCCGCAGACCACGGCGCTCTGAGTGCCGAGGACTTTTGGTTTCGGGTGATCGAGCGGCGGACGGTACGGCACATCCCACGGGATGGCGCTGAAGCGGTTGCGGTAGCCCTGGTGGAAGTCGTCCTTGTTGTCGGTGGTGTCGCTGGTCACCGACTCTTCCAGCACCTGCGGTTGTTTGCCTTCGTGGAAGATTTCGGTGAGCAACCAAAGATCGTTCCACGTCGGGTTGGCGTGCTCGGTCAGGGCGAGGAAATGCCCGCTGACGAGGATCGGCTGATCGCTGTTGCCCTCGGCCAGACGGTAGTCGCTGCGATGGCGTTCCAAGGCGCGATTGGCCAGGTGTTTACCACGCTCGCGATCAACGAAACGGCCCGGGTAATCGTAGTCCTCAAGGTCCGGCTGGGCGCTGCTTTTGGCGTCGCTTTCGAGCTCGATCTTCGGTTTGACGAAGTCGTAATCACGGCGCGTGGTGCGGCTGGTGCGGGTGGCCAGACGCAGGCCGAAACGCTTGACCACCGGTTTGTCGGCGACCAGTCCGGAGTCCTGCTGATAGGACACTGGCGCCAGTTTCGGGAACACCGTCTGGTCATCGCCGAAGGTCAGTTTGTGCCCGCTCGACGTGTGCTGGAAGTGGTAGTGAATCCCCTCCTCTTCGCACAGGCGCTGGACGAAATCCAGGTCCGATTCGTCGTACTGCACGCAGTAAATGCGCTCGGGATAAATCGCGCTGAGCTGGAAGTGGTAATCGCTGGCAAGGATGCCGTGTTCTTCCAGCACCTGGCTGATGATCTGCTGCACGGTCATCTGCTGGAAGATGCGCTGGTTGACCCGGTGCGCGAGGTACGCCAGTTGCGGGCGCAGGGAGATCTTGTAACGAGTCAGGCGTTTGCCCGCCTCGCCCTGAGCGATGCTGTAGACCAGCCCGTGAATGCCGCTGCCGCTCGGCGACAATTGAAGAAACGCCAGTTTGTGCAGCACGCTTTCGAGGTTGATCGAAGCCTTTTCACTGACCAGTTCCAGCTCGAATTCGAATGGCGTGTTAAGGGCCTCGCGACCGGTGAACGACAGCACCTGGAAGTCGCTGTCGATGCCATCGACGGTCAGATTGAAATGAGGCTGGTTGGCCGGTGAGAACATCCCTTGTTCCTCGCGCAGTGCTGCGACGCGCAACAGCCCTCAAGGGGCTATTGGCAAAAAATTCTTTAGAAGTGAATCCGCCCCGACCAGTTATGCCGATCAGGGCGGTACAACCATCAGCCGTAATTAAACGACTGGAGCACGCCAGTCATCGGAACCCGAAGTACCGGACACTTCGTGGGTCCAGGTGATTTTGCGGTAGGTGAACTGCACTTCTTCCAGGTGGGTGAAGTGCGCGTTGCCTGGATCCTGGCAGTTGTGCATTTTGTTGTTGATGGCGACGATGATCGCGTCTTCCAGTTTGGTGGTGTAGTAGTGCTCTTGGGTGCCTTGCGCCGAAGTGCGGTACCACTGGATAACGATTTCGCTCATGCGCTCGCCGGAGGTCAGCGCCGCTTGCAGCAGCGGCGAAGCCTTGTCGTAGACCTTGGTGATGACCACTGGCTTGTGCACGCGCTGACCGGTTGGCTGACCGGACTGTGGGTCACGCGGGATGATTACGTCGTGGGTGAAAGCCTGAACCATGACCTGGTCTTCGTGGCCTTCCTGGTAGGTGTTGCCTACGGAGTCAGCGGTGAATGCGCCTGCAGTGATCAGGCCTTGTTTTTCGCCGGTAACCGACATGTACGCTGGTGTTGCC
This sequence comes from Pseudomonas sp. Irchel 3H7, assembly GCF_900187605.1. Taxonomy (GTDB): domain Bacteria; phylum Pseudomonadota; class Gammaproteobacteria; order Pseudomonadales; family Pseudomonadaceae; genus Aquipseudomonas. Next base: position 114,269 of record NZ_FYEA01000016.1, on the reverse strand, counting down.
ATGGAGTGCTCTCCTTGCTTGAAAAGACATACCTCACAGGCACCATTGCCTGAAAGGATGGCCATGCGCCATCAAACTTCGTGCCAGCTTTTCTGCAGCCCATACGGATCAATGCCTTGAGCTCATCGACTGATCTTTTCCTGTGATTAAGCCAATGAAAAACAAGGGAAAGTGCGCAACTTTTTGCGCAGTGGTGTGCAAGAAGTTGCGCACTTGGCTGGAGGCCACGAGCTACGCGGCCTGTAGAGACTTACCCGGGTGAAAACAGGCAAATCACTGCGCAACTTCTTGCGCACTTGCACGTGGATAGATAAAGAAGAGCGCCAGATCAAAAGATCGCAGCCTTCGGCAGCTCCTACATGGGAAACCGCTACCCATAAGGAAAGCGCTGGCGAAGGCCGCGATCTCTTTGCTTATTGAACCCCTGAGCTATCCTGCTGCCCACTAAAAGGTATCGACACATTCAGCAAGGAGGTTTGCATGCGTACCCTCGAATTGGCCGGCGTCCAGGTTCCAGTCATTGGCCAAGGCACCTGGCGCATGGGTGAAGATCGCTCGGCGCATAAGCGTGAAGTGGCGGCGCTGCGCACGGGTATCGAGCTGGGCATGACCCTGATCGACAGCGCCGAAATGTACGCCGAGGGCGGTGCCGAAACCGTGGTCGGCGAGGCCATCGCCGGCCTGCGCGATCAGGTGTTTCTGGTGAGCAAGGTCTACCCGCACAACGCCAGCCGCAAGGGCATCCCGCAAGCTTGCGAGCGCAGTCTGCGCCGGCTCGACACCGACTACATCGACCTCTATCTGTTGCACTGGCGCGGCCAGTATCCGCTGGAGGAAACCGTCGAGGCCTTCGAACGCCTGCGCGAGGATGGCAAGATCGGCCGTTGGGGTGTGTCGAATTTCGATGTTGACGATCTCGAAGAACTCTCAAGCTCGGCCTGCGCGACCAATCAGGTGCTTTACAACCTCGAGGAGCGCGGCATCGAGTTCGATCTGCTGGCGTGGTGCCAACACCAGCGCATGCCGCTGATGGCCTACTGTCCAATCGGCCAGGGCGGCGCGATGCTGGCTGAACCGCTGCTGAATGAGATTGCCGCTCGTCATGGTGTAACTCCGGCACAGGTTTCGCTGGCGTGGATTCTGCGTCAGGATGGTGTGATTGCGATTCCCAAGGCTGTGCGACCGGAGCACGTGCAACTCAATGCACAAGCCGCGCAACTGCAACTGGAGGCCGGGGATCTGGCGGCGCTGGACCAGGTTTTTAAAGCGCCACAACGCAAGCAGCGGCTGGCCATGGTCTGAGCCGCCGACTGGCGAGGGCTTCGCGATGAGAAGCACTGATCAGTACGACCCGTTCAACCTGCAACGCTTTGTCCAGGCCCAGGACCCGGTGTTCGAGCGCGTGCAACGCGAACTCGATGAGGGCCGCAAACGCAGCCACTGGATGTGGTTTGTCTTTCCGCAGTTCGCCGGTCTGGGCGGCAGTGAAATGTCCCGGCGCTACGCCATCGGTTCGGCCGAGGAAGCCCGGGCTTATCTGGCTCACGAACTGCTCGGCGCACGCCTGCGTACTTGCACGCAGCTAGTGCTAAAGGTGCAACAGCGCTCGATCGCGGAGATTTTCGGCCATCCCGATGACCTGAAATTTCATTCTTCGATGACGCTGTTCGCGCAGTTTTGCGCTGAAGACAGCGTGTTCAATCAGGCGCTGGAACGCTACTTCCACGGCATTCTCGACGAATGGACGCTGCAACTGCTCGACTCAAAACAGGCCCAGTTGCCCCCCGATCAGGGTTGAGAAATCGTCGTCGACAAACGGCAGAATCGCATCCGCCACCGGTTGCAGCTGCCGGGTGATGTAGTGGTCGTAGTCGATGGCGGCGCGGCGCACTTCCAGCGGCTCGGGACCTGCCAGGGTGATGACGTAGCTGATCCAGCCGCCGTTTTGGTATTGCCGTGGCCGCCCGTGCTGCGCGTTGTAGTCGTCGGCCAGCCGCGCCGCGCGCACATGCGGCGGGACGTTGCGTTCGTAATCGTCGAGGGTGCGGCGCAGGCGTTTGCGGTAGACCAGGCGATCATCGAATTCACCGGCGAGGGTTTTGCGCACGTAGTCACGCACGTAATCCTGATACGGCTTGCGCTGGAAGATCCGCTCGTAGAGTTCCTGCTGGAATTGCCGGGCCAGCAGCGACCAGTCGGTGCGCACGGTTTCCAGGCCTTTGTAAACCATTTCATCGCTGCCATCAGCGCGGGTGACGAGGCCGGCATAACGTTTTTTGCTGCCCTCCTCCGCGCCGCGAATGGTCGGCATCAGAAAGCGTTTGTAGTGAATTTCGAATTGCAGTTCGAGCGCGCTTTCCAGGCCATATTCATCACGCACATGCGCGCGCCACCAGTCGTTGACGTGTTTGACCAGCGCATGACCGATGTTCGCCGCCTCCTCCTGCCCATGCGGACGACGCAGCCAGACGAAGGTCGAGTCGGTGTCGCCATAGATCACCGCGTGGCCCTGCTCTTCGATCAGCTTGCGCGTGCGCAGCATGATCTCGTGACCGCGCAGGGTGATCGATGAGGCCAGCCGCGTATCGAAGAAGCGGCAGCCGCTGGAGCCGAGCACGCCGTAGAAGGCGTTCATGATGATTTTCAGCGCTTGCGACAACGGTGCGTTGTGCTCGCGCTTGGCGGTCTCACGACCTTCGGCCACCCGCGAAACGATCGACGGCAGACAATGCCGGGTACGCGAGAACCGCGCACCTCGGAAGCCCGGCACGGAGTCGCTATCGTCCGGGTGTTGCAAGCCTTCGATCAGGCCGACCGGGTCGATCAGAAAGGTGCGAATGATCGATGGATAAAGGCTCTTGTAATCGAGCACCAGCACCGACTCATACAGGCCCGGTTGCGAGTCCATGACAAACCCGCCGGGGCTGGCCTGCGGCGGATTGGTGCCGAGATTCGGCGCGACAAAACCCTGTCGGTGCATCAACGGCATATACAAATGCGTGAACGCTGCTACCGAGCCGCCGCTTCTGTCCGCCGGCAGTCCGGTGACACTGGCGCGCTCGAGCAGAAAGGTCAGCAACTCGGTCTTGGCGAAGATCCGAGTGACCAGTTCGCAGTCCTTGAGGTTGTACTTGGCCAACGCCGGTTTGTCCTCGGCGAACATGCGGTTGATCTCGTCCATGCGCTGGTACGGGTTGTCGATCGACTTGCCTTCGCCGAGCAGAGTCTGGGCAACGTTTTCCAGACTGAACGACGGGAAGCTCCAGGTCGCTGAACGCAGGGACTCGATACCGTCGATGATCAGCCGCCCCGCTGCTGAGGCAAAGTAGTGATTGCGGCTGCCGTGTTCGCGCCATTGCATCTCTTCGCCGCCACGGCCGATCTTCAGCGGCACGCCGAGGCGCCGCGCGTGCTCGTGGAGGATGCGCAAATCGAACTGTACGACGTTCCAGCCGATGATCGCGTCGGGGTCGTGACGGGCGAACCAGTCGTTGAGTTTCTTCAGAATGACCGTGCGCGAATCGCAGTATTCAAGATCAAAGTCGACGATGCTGGCGTCGCCGTTCGGCGCACCGAGCATGTACACCTGACGTTCGCCGCACCCTTCGAGGGCAATCGAATACAACTCGCCGGTTTCGGTGGTTTCGATGTCGAGCGAGACAAGGCGCAGCTTCGGTCGGTAATCGGGGTCAGGTTTGAGCTGGGCGTTGAGCAATAAGCCGTCGGCATCGGGCGTGCCGCTGAACCGCACCGGTGCGGTGATGAAGCGCTCCATCAGATAGCGCTCCGGCGGGCGCACGTCGGCTTCGTAGACGTCGACCCCGTTGCGGTTGAGCGCGGTTTCCAGGCGCATCAACTGGCCGTGTTGCTGACAATACAGACCGAGTACCGGGCGATGTTCGAAATCCTGCAGGGCCAGCGGGCGCAGTTCGACGTTCTTTTCGTCGTGCAGCAGACGTTCGGCAGCCTCGCGCTGCTCGGCAGGAACAAACGCCACCGACGGCTGATGCGGCAGGCGCACACGGCGCGGCCCGGCGTCGGTCGCCAGCCAGAACTCGACTTCGGTGCCGGCCGGCGTATCGCGCCAATGCCGGGTCAGGACGAAGCCCTGCGGTAAATCCACCACTGCAACCTCAGGAATTGAATCAGAAGGGCATTCTACGCGGCATTGCCTGGGATGACCCTGGCGATAAATCGCCATCAGCCACGGAAAAACCCGGCAAATGACGTTTTTTGCGTGTTATCTGCCGCTTTGCCACCTTGCCCTGCGCGCTTGCGTCTACGATGCTTGGATAACAACGACAACACCTGAGTAACCGCCATGAAGACCGTCGCCCAACTGCTCAAGCTCAAAGATCAGAAAAATCAGGAAGTGCACCAGATCAAACCTGATCACATGGTGCTCGAAGCGCTGATGAAGATGGCCGAGAAAAACGTCGGCGCCTTGCTGGTGGTCGAAGACGAAAAAGTGGTCGGCATCATCAGCGAACGGGACTATGCGCGCAAATTGGTACTGCATGGCCGCTCATCCGTGGGCACGCCGGTGCGCGACATCATGGTGGCGAACGTGATCACCGTCGACACCCACCAAACCGTCGACACCTGCCTGGGGATCATGTCGGACAAACGCCTGCGCCACTTGCCGGTCGTGGAGAACGGCAAGTTGATCGGCCTGCTGTCGATCGGTGACCTGGTCAAGGAAGCGATTGCCGAACAGGCGGAGTTGATCAAGCAGTTGGAGCAGTACATTCGCGGGGAATAAATCCCGAAGACACCACCGCCCCCTGTAGGAGTGAGCCTGCTCGCGATAGCGTTCTGTCAGCCACCTTATTTGTAGGTGACAGACCGCTATCGCGAGCAGGCTCACTCCTACATTTGAATCTGCGGTGTGTTCAGGACGGCCAATGCCGGGCAAACACCGGCGCCAGCACCGGGTGCCGGTCAATTCGCTGCAACCACGCATAAAACCCCGGCCGCGTCTGGCGCAAATGCTCGCGGCTGCCCGCCCAGCGCGTCACCACCGCCGCCAGCACATCCAGCGCCCCCGGGGTTTCGTCATCCAGATACAGCTCGGCGGAAAACTGGTCGGCAAATACCTCCCAACTCCAGTGCAAACGCTCACGCGCGCCGGCCACCAGATTCTGTCGCGAGGCTTCGTCGGGCATCAGCAGCCAGCGCTCTGGATAATCGATGACGCCGATCGCTGCGTAGCAATTGCTGACGATGTAGACCAGACCGCGAATGGCCTGATCGCGATCATCCGCCTTGGCTGGCAGCAGGCCGGACTTGGGAAACGTCAGGCCCAGATGAATCAGGATCGCCGCACTCTCGGTGAGAGCGCTGCCGTCGGGCAGTTGCAAGGTCGGTATCTGCTTGAGTGGATTGAGCTGGGCCAGTGCCTCGGCGGCTTCGGTGCTGGCTTCGATATCAATGAAACGGTAAGCGATCTGGCACAGTTCCAGCGCCGCTTCGATGGCGGCTGCGCCTGAATTTCTGTGCCCGTAGAGCTGGTACATATCCAATCCCCCCGAAAAGACCATTGCCACAGGGTAGATGGCTGTAGCGTGGGTGTAGAAAAAATCTGCCTGTGTATCGGTTTTGGCACGGTTTTCCCATGCACTCGCGACTTGCGAATTCAAACCTCGCAAAACAGCGCTGGCGGTGCCCATCCCGCACCAAGAGCAATCATCGAACGCTATCCGCGTTCTTGTAAGGTGCGATACCGAACCAAAAGTTCGCGTATCCGAGCTGGCAACAAGGAGTTCACCGAGTGAATCTTCAAACGCTTTGCCGCATCACAGCCTCTTTGCATTTATCCGTTCGCCGCCGAGTTCATCCGAACAGTCCCGGCTACCTTCACTCTTACTTTATTACCTGACACCTCGACAGCGCACTGCGTTCGGCAATGAGTTATTGGCCGACGGCAGCGTGCTATTTATTTTTTAAATAAGACTCGGGCAGTTATTGCACAAATGCAGTGTGCATCGAACGACAGCAGGATTGTCGAACAATAACTTTTAGTGCCATTGCAAGTGCACCAAAACTGCTCCACGGGCTTGCACTATTCAATACTTCAAACAGTGATTTCATTTAAACAACAACAAGGAACATGCCCCGTGAGCCGCTAAAACATTGACCCGCACCAATTCAGTCCGCCGCGCACCAGCAAGTGCCTTGGCCGCCAGTTGCGCAGCCGCTCTATCCCGCCAACCCGCGTGATATGGCGCACAGCCTGACTCGCCTGTGAAAAAGCTCCCTCAACCGGAGTAACGGCAATCTGCGCGCCATGGAAAAACCACGACAAGGGTAAAACTTATATAAATGCGACATGGGTAACACTCATGAAATACGCACTCTACATTTCAGCAACATGTGGCACAGCGGTTGCTATGTGTAACAAGCATGAGACACCGACAGTGCGCTCACGTAATAGAAGAACAACCAGGGAATGGCTAATGAACACTCGAAGTCGATGACGCCAAGCCAGTAAGTTTGCACAAGCCTTGTTAACCGGATAGTTCAACTATCGGCTTCTGCACACCTTGAAGAAAGTTACACCCACCCACTCGAATATCCCCTGGATGTTCGGACGGCACCTTATTGCCCTTCATCAACCCGAGGGAGCTTTAATGAACGATGCGGTAAAGCACAGAACCCTCCCGGGGCCGTTGCGGGAAGCGCCAATTCCGCCGCCACCGGGCAGGCCGGCGTTTAAAGCCAATACCTCGCAACCCGGTGGTCTGAATAAACAGCAGATGGTGTTGCTGGTCGCTGTGTCGGCGCTGATACATGGCGGCGCCTGGTGGTTTCTCCAGCAATCGAAAACACAGCCATTGCCAACGCCGCCGCAGATTCCGGAAATGACCGTCGAGCTGACCAGCCCGACGCCACCGGCACCGCCCACTCCGGAACCGCCGCCACCGCCGCCGCCTCCACCACCGCCGGAACCTGAACAACCGGTGGAAGACGAGGACGCGGTCAAGCCACCGCCGAAACCGGTGGAGAAGCCCAAGCCGATCGAAAAACCAAAACCGGTCGAGAAGCCGAAACCGGTGAAAAAGGTCGAGCCGCCGAAAGCTCCACCGGCCCCGGCACAACCGGCTGCACCCGCTGCCCCGGCCACCCCGAGCGCACCGCCGGCCCCTGCCGCCGCGCCGGGTCCGGTCAAGGAATCGGCAGCGATTTCCGGTCTCGCCAGCCTCGGCAACCCGCCGCCGGAATACCCGTCGCTGGCCCTGCGGCGCAACTGGGAAGGCAGCGTGGTGCTGCGCATTCAGGTGCTGGCCAATGGTCGCGCCGGCTCGGTGACGGTGACCAAATCCAGCGGCAAACCGCAACTGGATGACGCGGCTGTTGCCGCCGTGAAGAACTGGAAATTTATTCCGGCCAAACGCGGTGACACGCCGATCGACGGCTTCGCCACCCAGACCATCGATTTCAAATTGCCGCAATAACCGAACGCTCAATCAACGCACAACCGAATAACGCAAGCGAGGTATCACCATGAACGATTTGTCTTCGATGATTGTCCCCGGCGTGCTCTGGGGTCTGGTGCTGTTTTCCGTGGTCAGCTGGGCGATCCTGCTGGTCAAGTCGGCGCAGTACCTGCGGCAGAAAGCGCAGAACAAACAGTTCACCAAAGCCTTCTGGGGCGCGCCGGATCTGCTCACTGCCGCCGAACACGCCAGCCAGTATCCGGGCTCGCTGGCGCGCATTGCCAGCAGCGGTTTCGAAGCGCTGCTGGTGGAAGACTCGCCGCGCACCACCCAGCAACTGGCACACACCATCAACCGCTCGGATCGCCTGGAACGCAACCTGCGCCAGCAGATCCAGAAGGAACGCCGCTCGCTGGAAAACGGCCAGGCGATCCTCGCCAGTATCGGCAGCACCGCGCCGTTCATTGGCCTGTTCGGCACCGTGTGGGGAATCATGGAAGCGCTGAAAAGTATCGGCGAAACCGGCTCGGCCAGCCTTGAAGCGGTGGCTGGGCCGATCGGTCACGCGCTGATCGCCACCGGCGTGGGTATCGCCGTCGCGGTGCCGGCGGTGCTGATTTACAACTTCTTCCTGCGCCGCTTGAAACTGGCTTCGGCAGACATGGATGACTTCGCCCACGACTTCGACGCCCTCGCCTCGCGCAGTGCGTTTTCCATCAGCCGTCAGGCCATCGCCAGCAAAACCACAGCCGCCGTGCGGGAGGCCAGCTGATGTCGTTCTCCACTCAAGACAGCGATGAAGTACTCAGCGAAATGAACGTCACGCCGTTGGTCGACGTGATGCTGGTGCTGCTGGTTGTGTTCATCGTCACCGCGCCGCTGATGACCAACGCGATCAAAGTGAATCTGCCGAAAACCGACGCCGTCGCCCCCGCCGAAAAGAAAGACCCGGTGGTGGTCAGCGTCGATCAGGACGGCAAGTTCTATCTGGCGAAAACCGAGTTGGCCCCGGAATCGCTGGAAGCCAGCCTCAAGGAGGTCAAGGCCAAGGACGCCGAAGTCCGCGTGCAGTTGCAGGCCGACTCCGCCGTCAATTACGGCCAGGTGGCCAAGGCCATGGCGTCGATCGAACGCTCGGGCATTACCAAGATTTCGGTGATGACCACCCACTGAGTACGGTGCCGGGCGCGCAGTGAAAGACGCGCCCGGCACCGCCCGCTGAATCCTGTCGTAACCAGCCGACCGAAAAACGCCACGCGTTTTCGGAGGGGATCGGCTTGCTTGATGAAAGTGGTTTTCCGCACGCGGTATCACCGATAGCGGAGCAATGAGGGGCTCACAAGGCCAATTCGATAACGTCTAAAAAGTCGGAAATAACCATGCTGATGAACACTCCACGCTTCACGCTCAAACCTTTGGTGGCCACGATTTCTCGCCACCGTTTTGTTCCGTTGTATCTGGTGGCCATGGGGATGGGCGCCGGGACTGTGCAGGCAGCCGAGGACGACAACGCTAGCGTCCCGGCGGCTGCGGCGGTGGTTGCGCCGACCACGCAACTGCAACGGGTGGAAGTGACCGGTTCGGCGATTCGCCGGGTCGATGCGGAAACGGCGGTGCCGATCACCATTCTCAAGGCCGATGAACTGCGCAAACAGGGCGTGACCACCACCGCCGAACTGGTCCAGCGCATCACCGGCAGCCAGTCGATCAACAACAGCGCAGGCTCAGTCGGCGCAGCCACTGGCGGCGCCTCGTTCGCCGACATGCGCGGCATCGGCGCGAACAAGACGCTGGTGCTGCTCAACGGTCGACGCCTGGCCAACAACGCCTTGTCGGGAACCAACTCGGCCGGCGGCGCGGTGGATCTGAACATGATCCCGTTTGCCGCCATCGAACGCGTGGAAGTGTTGCGTGACGGCGCGTCGGCGCTGTACGGGACTGACGCCATCGGCGGTGTGATCAACTTCATCACCAAGAAATCCCTGACCGACGGCCAGTTGACCCTCGGCGGCGAAACCCCGACCCACAGCGGCGGCGGCCAAACCAAAGACATGAGCGCCAGTTGGGGCTACGGCGACCTGGAAGAGGACCGCTTCAACGTCCTCGGCGTGTTCAACTACAACAAGCAGCAGAACCTCGACGCCAACGATCGCTCTTTTGCCACTGACTATGCCCCCGGTCGCGGTCTCGATCAGACTTCCGGCACCGCATTCCCCGGCAACTACAGCCAGAACGGCAACGCCACCAACCCCTTGGCCAACAGCAATTGCAACGGCCCCAACCTGATCGCCCGCGACGGCTTGTGCCGCTTCAGCACCCGTGAATACATCGACCTGGTGCCGCAGACCGAGAAGACTTCGTTCTTCGGCAAGACCACCGGCAAACTCGGCGACGATCACAACGTCAACCTCGAGTACTTCTGGTCGCGCAACAACAACGCCACGGCGATCGGCCCTGCGCCGTTGACCGGTCTGAGCCTCGATTCCTCGTCGCCCTACTATCCCGGCAACGGCATCACACCGGCGCCCACCGATTTCGCCCTCGACCCGACCCAACCGGTGGACGTCAACTGGCGTGAAACCGCTGCCGGCCCGCGTGAATCGAAAGACCAGAACACCAGCCAGCGCTTCCTGCTCAGTTTCGATGGTCTGGTCGCCGGCTGGGATTACAACGTCGGCGCCTCGTACAACCAGAACAAAATCGTCTCCAGCGTCACCAATGGCTTTGTCAGCGATCAGGCGATGATCAATGGTCTGGCCAGTGGTTTGCTCAACCCGTTCGGCCCGCAATCCGCTGCCGGACAGCAGTACATCGACGACGCGGCGTACCACGGCGCCTACTCCACTGCCGTTGGCCGTGTGGCCGGTTTTGACGGACGCATCAGCCGCGAGATCGGCGACTGGTTCGGCGCCGGCCCGTCCGGTCTGGCGCTGGGCGGCGAGTACCGCAAAGAGAAATTCCATCAGGACTTCGAGTCGTTCGCCGGCGACATTCAGAGCCTCGGTATCGACCCGGCCGGCAGCGTCGAAGGCGACCGCAGCGTCAAAGCCGCCTACGCGGAAATCAACGTGCCGGTGCTCGACAGCCTCGAACTGTCCGCCGCCGTGCGCCACGACAAATACAGCGACTTCGGCAGCACCACCAACCCGAAATACTCGTTCCGTTATCAGCCGTTGAAAGAGCTGGTGGTGCGTGGCGCGTACAGCGAAGGTTTCCGTGCGCCGTCGCTGTACGAGCTGTATTCGCCACGCAGCATCACCTTCACCCAGGGCTACTACAACGACCCGGTGCTGTGTACTGGCGGCGTGGTGCAACCGGGCGGCAACGGCGGCCGCGATTGCGGTCAGCAGTTCCTCCACCAGATCGGCGGCAACGAGGATCTGGCCCCGGAGAAGGCGCGCAACGTGACGCTGGGCTTCGTGTATCAGCCGATCAACAACTTGTCGGTGGGTCTGGATTTCTGGTGGATTCACATCTCCAACCAGATCCAGCCGTTCCCGGAATCCACCGTGTTTGATCAGGCCGGCTCCTACCCGGACCGCTTCGTGCGCAACGCCGACGGCACGCTCAACTACATCGTCACCGGTAACGCCAACCTCGGCATCGTCGAAACCAACGGTGTCGACGTCTCGCTGGACTACCGCTTCCCGAACACGCCGTACGGTCAGTTCGGTCTGGGCCTGCAAGGCACCTATGTTGACGAGTACGACTTCCAGAGCACCATCAAAGGCCCGTTCACCGACAAGGTCGGCGACTTCCAGGGTGACGGCGTGATCGCCCGCTGGAAGCATAACCTCACCGGCAGCTGGACCTTCGGCGCGGCGCGGGCGGCACTGACCAACCGCTTCACCACGGGTTACAACGACTACGACCGCGACACCCACGCGCGCGTGGCGTCGTATTCGGTGTGGGACCTGTCGGCCGGCTACACCTTCAACAAGGTGCTGGATGTCGATGCCGGGATGAAGAACGTGTTCGACCGCAACCCGCCGTTCTCCAACCAGGCCTACAACTTTCAGAGCGGCTATGACCCGCGCTACACCGACCCACTGGGCCGCACCTTGTTTGCGCGCATGACGTACCACTTCTAAAGAACGAGCACCGCAAAACCCTGTGGGAGCTGGCTTGCCAGCGATGGCGTCGTATCAGTCGACATTTACTTCACTGACATATCGCTATCGCTGGCAAGCCAGCTACCACATGGGGACCGGGTTTCTTCAGGGATTTTCAGGAGTGATTGCATGAGTTTTTTGCGCAACATGGCGGGCCTGCTTTTGGGCAGTGCGCTGCTGTGCACCGGCACCTCGGCGCTGGCCGGCGGCAGTTATGCGCTAACGGTGTACGGCGAAGCGCCGAAGTATCCGGCGAACTTCCAGCACTTTGATTTCGTCGATCCCAACGCGCCCAAGGGCGGTTCGCTCAGTCGCGCGTCGATGGAGATCGGCCAGTACAACTACATCAGCCCGTATGCCGATCAGGGCATTTCCGTGGTGCAGGTCAACGACTGGGTGTACTCGCCATTGGCGTTCCGTTCGCTCGACGAGCCGTACACCGTTTACGCACTGGTCGCGCAACAGATCGAGCGCGATCCCGATGGACTCTGGGTGCGTTTCACCCTCAATCCAAAAGCACGTTTCGCTGACGGTACGCCGATCACCGCCGAAGACGTGCGCTACACCTTCAACCTGCTGATGACCAAGGGCAGCTTGAGTTATCGCCAGCAATACGCCGATGTGCAGGACGTGCTGATCGAAGGCCCGCGGCAGGTGCGCTTCACCTTCAAGAACAATCTCAACCGCACCTTGGCGCTGGACCTGGCGACGATGCGCATCGTCCCCGAGCATTGGTGGAAAACCCGCGACTTCGCCAATGGCGGCGGTTTCGAGCCACCGCTGGGCAGCGGACCGTACCGGGTCAGCAAAGTCGACGCCGGGCGCAGCATCAGTTTCGAGCGCGATCCGGACTGGTGGGGCAAGGACCTGCCGGTGAGTCGCGGGATGTACAACTTCGACACCCTCACGGTGAATTTCTACGGTGACACCGACGTCGCCCGGCAACTGTTGCAGGCCGGCGCGTTCGACTACAACCGCGAGTTCTCCTCGTCTGGTTATGTGGTCGGCTATGACAGCCCGGCGTTGCGCGACGGCCGCTTGCAGCAGTCGATCCTCGCTCCGGACAAACCCACCGCCGCTCAGGGCTTCGTATTCAACATGCAGAACCCGTTCTTCAAGGATCGCCGCGTGCGTCAGGCGATCAGCCTGCTGTGGGATTTCGAGTGGACCAACAAACAGATGATGCGCGGTTTCTACGTGCGCCAGAACAGCTTCTGGCCGAAGAGCGAAATGGCCGCCACCGCGCTACCTGATGCCGAAGAATTGAAGATCCTCGAACCACTGCGCGGACAGATTCCCGACGAAGTTTTCACGACCGTGTATGTGGCACCGAAAACCGATGGCAGCGGCTACATCCGCGACAAACAACTGCAAGCGCTGAAGCTGCTCGCCGAGGCTGGCTGGACGCCGCAACACAATCGTCTGGTCAACGCTGCTGGCGAGCCGCTGGAGTTCACCTTCCTCGACGGTCAGGGCGGCTTCGATCGCATGCTGCTGCCGTTCAAACGCACCCTCGCGCAGATTGGCATCACGCTGAATTTGCGGCGCATCGATTCGGCGCAATACATCAACCGCCTCAACGCCCGCGACTACGACATGATCGTCGTCGCTTTCCCTCGCAGCGGCGATCCGATCGTCTCTCCCGGCCGCGAGTTGTACAGCCTGTACGCCTCGCAAAGCGCCACGCAAGTCGGCAGTTCGAACTCGATGGTGCTGGCCAACCCGGCGGTCGATCAATTGATCGACGGACTGGTTCAGGCCAACACCCGCGAGGCCATGGTGCATTACGCCCGCGCCCTCGACCGGGTGCTGCAATGGGGTTACTACATGATTCCCAACTACTACTCCAAAGGCACGCCGACGGTGTATCAGAACCGCTTCGGCATGCCGCCCGTGCAACCGGCGTACGACGAAGGCCTCAACACCTGGTGGGAGGTCTCGGCCAAGGCGTTGACCACCCAGCAGATGCACACTCAGCTTGCGGGGGGCCAGTGACATGCTGCGTTATCTGAGTCGACGTTTGCTGCTGATCATCCCGACGCTGTTGTGCATTCTGGTGGTGAATTTTCTGATTGTGCAGGCTGCGCCGGGTGGGCCGGTGGAGCAAGCCATCGCCCGCTTGCAAGGCTTCGGCGGGCACAGCATGGGCGGTGGTGGCGAGGTTACTGCGGTTGGCGGCGCGGGCCGCAGCAGCCGTGGCCTCGATCCGGCGTTGATCGAGGAGATCAAACACCATTACGGCTTCGACAAGCCGATGCACGAACGCCTGTGGCTGATGCTGAAAAACTACGCGCAGCTGGATCTGGGCAGCAGTTTCTTTCGCGGCGCCAAGGTCACTGATCTGATTGTGCAGAAGCTGCCAGTGTCGCTGTCGCTGGGGTTGTGGGCGACGTTGATGACTTACCTGATTTCGATCCCCCTGGGCATTCGCAAAGCGATCAGGAACGGCAGCGCGTTTGATGTCTGGAGCAGCACGGCGATCATCATCGGCTATGCGATGCCGGCGTTCCTCTTTGCGATTCTGTTGATCGTGGTGTTCGCCGGCGGCAGCTACGTCAACTGGTTTCCGGTGCAGGGGCTGGTCTCGGATAACTTCGACAGCCTCAGCACCTTGGGCAAGGTCGGCGACTACCTCTGGCACCTGGTGTTACCAGTGACGGCGCTGGTGATTGGCGGTTTCGCCACGCTGACCATTCTGACCAAGAACAGCTTCCTCAACGAGATCAGCCGCCAGTACGTGATCACCGCGCGGGCCAAAGGCCTGACCGAGCGCCGCGTGCTCTACGGCCATGTGTTCCGCAACGCCATGTTGTTGGTGGTGGCCGGTGTGCCGTCGGCGCTGATCGAAGTGTTTTTCGCCGGCTCCCTGCTGATCGAAACCATCTTCAACCTCGACGGCCTCGGGCGCATGAGCTACGAAGCGGCGGTGTCGCGGGATTACCCGGTGGTGTTCGGTGCGTTGTTTCTGTTCACCCTGTTCGGCCTGTTGATCAAGCTGATCGGCGATCTCTGCTACACCCTGCTCGACCCGCGCATCGACTTCTCGGCGAGGACTGCCTGATGTTCACACTTTCTCCTCTCGGCCAGCGTCGTGTTGCGCAGTTCAAGGCCAACCGGCGCGGACGCTGGTCGCTGTGGCTGTTTATCGGACTGTGCCTGATCTGCCTGGGCGGCGAGTTGATCGCCAACGACAAGCCGCTGGTGATTCGTTATCACGACGCTTTCTACTTTCCGATCCTCAGCGATTATCTGGAAACCGATTTCGGCGGCGAGCTGCCGTTTCAGCCGGATTACGCCAGCAGCTATGTACACAAACTGATCGAGGATCAGGGCGGCTGGATGTTGTTTCCGCCGATCCCGTTCAGTTACGACACGGTCAATTACGATCTCAGCGAACCAGCGCCGAGTCCACCGTCAGCAAGCAACTGGCTGGGCACCGATGATCAGGCGCGCGATGTGTTGGCGCGGGTGATTTTCGGCACGCGGATTTCGATTCTGTTTGCGCTGATCCTTACCGGCATCAGTGCGTTTATCGGCATCGTTGCCGGGGCATTGCAGGGTTATTACGGCGGCTGGGTCGACTTGCTCGGGCAACGGGTGCTGGAGATCTGGTCGGGGTTGCCGGTGCTGTACCTGCTGATCATTCTGTCCGGCTTCGTCTCGCCGAGTTTCTGGTGGTTGCTGGGGATCATGGCGCTGTTTTCCTGGCTGGCGCTGGTTGATGTGGTGCGCGCCGAGTTCCTCCGTGGGCGCAATCTGGAATACGTCAAAGCCGCGCGAGCGCTGGGTCTGACCGACAACGAACTGATGTGCCGGCATATTCTGCCCAACGCGATGACCTCCACCCTCACCTACCTGCCGTTCATTCTGACCGGCGCCATCGCTACCCTGACCGCATTGGATTTTCTCGGCTTCGGCATGCCGGCTGGCACCGCGTCGCTGGGCGAATTGATCGGTCAGGCCAAGCGCAACCTGCAAGCGCCGTGGCTAGGGCTGACGGCGTTTTTTGCCTTGGCACTGATTCTGTCCTTGTTGGTTTTTATTGGTGAGGCTTGCCGTGATGCATTCGATCCCCGGAGCTGAGATGAACGACAATTTGATCGAGATCCGCGATCTGCGCGTGGCCTTCGCCGGGCAAGAAGTGGTGCACGGTTTGAACCTGGATATTCGCCGTGGCGAATGTCTGGCACTGGTCGGTGAATCCGGCTCGGGCAAGTCGGTGACGGCGCATTCGATTCTGCGTTTATTGCCGGGCAAGAACGTCAGCAGCAGCGGCGCGATCCGCTACAACGGCGTGGATTTATTGCACGCCAGCGAGCAGCAGATGCGCGGTTTGCGCGGCAACCGCATTGCGATGATTTTTCAGGAGCCGATGACCTCGCTCAATCCGTTGCACACGGTGGAAAAGCAAGTCAGCGAAGTACTGGAGATTCACAAAGGCCTCAAGGGCCGCGCTGCCCGCGAACGGACTCTGGAGCTGCTGGAACTGGTCGGCATTCGCCAGCCGTTGCAGCGCTTGAAAGCCTATCCACATCAACTCTCCGGTGGTCAGCGGCAACGGGTGATGATCGCCATGGCGCTGGCCAATGAGCCGGAGCTGTTGATCGCCGATGAGCCGACCACGGCGCTCGACGTCACGGTACAACAGAAGATTCTTGAGTTGTTGATCGAGTTGCAGCAACGCCTCGGCATGTCGCTGTTGCTGATCAGCCATGACCTCAATCTGGTGCGGCGCATCGCGCAACGGGTGTGCGTGATGCGCCATGGTGAAATCGTCGAGCAGGCGGATTGCGAAGCGTTGTTTCGCGCGCCGCAGCATCCTTACAGCCGCTTGTTGATCGAGGCTGAGCCGAGCGGTGGGCCGGTGCCGAGTGAGTATGATCACAACCTGCTCGAAGTTGATGATTTGAAGGTGTGGTTTCCGTTGCCCAAGGCGTTGTTCAGCCGCCAGCAGGATTACATCAAAGCGGTGGACGGCGTGAGTTTCACCCTGCAACGGGGCAAGACTTTGGGGATTGTCGGCGAGTCCGGTTCAGGAAAATCGACCCTGGGTCAGGCGATCCTGCGGTTGGTCGAGTCCGAGGGCAATATCCGTTTTGGTAACAAGCAACTGAGCTTGCTCAATCAACGTTTGATGCGGCCGTTGCGGCGGCAGATTCAAGTGGTGTTCCAGGACCCGTTCGGCAGCCTCAGCCCACGGATGTCAGTGCAGCAGATTATTGCCGAAGGCTTGCTGACTCACGGCATCGGCACCGAGGCCGAGCGTGAGGCGGCGGTGATTCGGGTGCTGGAGGAAGTCGGCCTCGATCCACAGAGCCGCCATCGTTATCCCCATGAGTTTTCCGGCGGCCAGCGCCAGCGCATTTCCATCGCCCGCGCACTGGTGCTGGAGCCGGCGCTGATTCTGCTCGATGAGCCGACTTCGGCGCTGGATCGTACGGTGCAGAAACAGGTGGTGGAGTTGTTGCGGCAATTGCAGATCAGGCATGGGCTGACCTATTTGTTTATCAGCCATGACCTGGCGGTGGTGCATGCGTTGGCGCATGACTTGATGGTGATCAAGGATGGCAAGGTGGTTGAGCAGGGTTCGTCGCGCGAGATTTTCGCCGCGCCCAAACACCCCTACACCCAAGAGCTCTTGAACGCCTCCGGCCTGAAGCCCGACACAAAACCCTGTGGGAGCTGGCTTGCCAGCGATGGCGCCGGGTCAGTCGACATCCCCTTCGCTGACCCACCGCTATCGCTGGCAAGCCAGCTCCCACAGGTATAGAAGTGGTCCAAAAAATATTTTTCAGGCACTGCATCCAAACACCTCCGTCACGGGTAGTCCCTGTAACAGCCCTCTTCGGCTGTCAGCGGTCTACCCTTTTCGGAGATAACACTGATGAACATCACCCAGCTGATTGGCCTCACCGGTTTGCTCGCCCTGTCCTCGACGACCTTCGCCCAAAGCAGCTATCCCGACGCGATCAAAGTCCCGGACGGCCACAAGATCGCGATGGAAACCACCGGCGTCGGTGAGATCACCTACGAATGCCGGGACAAAGCCAATGCGCCCGGGCAGACCGAGTGGACCTTCGTCGGCCCGAAAGCGGTGCTCAATGATCGCAGCGGCAAGCAGGTCGGCACCTACTTTGGCCCGCCGGCTACCTGGCAGGCCAAGGACGGTTCAAAAGTCACCGGCACGCAATTGGCCGTGGCGCCGTCCAGCCCGGGCAACCTGCCCTATCAACTGGTCAAGACCAATCCGGCCGAAGGCAAAGGCGCGATGAGCGGCGTGAGTTACATCCAGCGCGTCGCTCTCAAGGGTGGCGTGGCACCGGGCAGCGAATGCACGGCGGCGAACAAGGGCAAGCAGGAAGTGGTGAAGTATCAGGCCGATTACATTTTCTGGGCGGCGAACTGATTCCCGGATTTACCGCCTCCCCTGTAGGAGTGGGCCTGCTTGCGATAGCGGAGTGTCAGCCAACATATGCATCACTGACACACCGCTATCGCGAGCAGGCGAAGGCCTACAAGGGGAATCATGTGTTCTGGATGTTTGCGGAATGTGAGCTAGATTGCACGACATGCCTTTAGCCGAATCCGCGTTCGATTACGAAGCCCGCCTCGCTGCCTGTGCCCGTGGCGAGCGTGCGGCCCTGCGCGATTTGTATGTGCAGGAAGGCCCGCGTCTGCTCGGTGTGGCCAAGCGTCTGGTGCGCGATACGGCGCTGGCGGAGGACATCGTTCATGAGGCGTTCATCAAGATCTGGAACGGCGCGGCGGGGTTTGACCCGGCACGCGGTTCGGCGCGGGGCTGGATGTTCACGGTGACGCGGCATCTGGCGCTGAATCTGCTACGCGATCAGGGCCGGGAAACACCATTCGACGAAGCCCACGAAGTGGCTGCAGACGATGACGGTTTCGACGCCCAAGTTCATTCGGCGCGTATCCACCGTTGCCTTGAGCAACTGGAGCCGCAACGCCGCCACTGCATCCTGCATGCCTATGTCGACGGCTACAGCCACGCGCAAATTGCCGCGCGCCTCGACACGCCGCTGGGCACGGTCAAAGCGTGGATCAAACGCAGCCTCAACGCCTTGCGGGAGTGCATGGGATGACCAGCGAATCAGCGCAAGACCGCGATGAACTGGCCGGCGAATATGTGCTCGGCACGCTTTCTTTTGAACAGCGGATCGAGGTGCAACGGCGCTTGCCCAACGACCCCGAACTGCGTGCAGCGGTGGATGCCTGGGAGCGGCGCCTGCTGGAGTTGACTGATCTTGCCCCCTCGCAGCAACCGTCTGCGCTGTTGTGGCCACGCATCGAACGCAGCCTCGACCGACTCACGGCAAAAGCGCCGTCGACTTCATGGTGGAACCTGCTGCCACTCTGGCGCGGGTTGAGTGCTATCGGATTGGCCGCCACGTTGATTTTGGGTTCGATCCTGTTGACCCAGACCACGCCGAAACCAAGCTTTCTGGTGGTGCTGGTCGCGCCGCAGGACAAGGCCCCGGGCTGGGTGATCCAGGCGAGCAATTCGCATGAGATTCAGTTGATTCCATTGGGCGTGGTTGAGGTGCCGGCGGACAAGGCACTGGAATTCTGGACCAAGGCTGATGGCTGGCAAGGGCCGGTTTCGCTGGGACTGGTCAAACCCGGGCAGGCCTTATCGGTGCCGCTGGACAAGTTGCCGCCGCTGCAACCCAATCAGTTGTTCGAGCTGACACTTGAGGGCGCCAATGGCTCGCCGATCGGTAAACCGACCGGGCCGATTCAGGCGATCGGGCGTGCGGTGAAGGTGCTGTAAGGCTCTGATCTGCGGCTTCTGGCAACCATCATCGACATCGATGTTCACCATCACGGCAATGAAGTTCTCATAAAAAATCTCCGGCGTAACATCGGCTCCATACCAACCAACAACACCCCGGAGCACACCATCATGAAACGCCAAACCCTTCTCGGCATCGCCTTCTCGGTCTTCGCTATCAACGCTTTCGCCGCCACCCCGGCCCACACCATGATCGCCGAAGGCGGCTCGGACAAACTGATCGAAAGCCGTTTGGCTGAAGGTGGTTCGGATCGTCTGATTGAACGTCGCGTTGCTGAAGGTGGTTCTGATCGTCTGCTCGAACGCCGCGTTGCTGAAGGTGGTTCGGATCGTCTGCTGGAACGCCGCGTTGCTGAAGGTGGCTCGGATCGTCTGCTGGAACGTCGCGTTGCCGAAGGTGGCGCTGATCGTCTGCTGGAACGCCGCGTCGCCGAAGGTGGTTCGGATCGTCTGCTGGAACGCCGCGTCGCCGAAGGTGGCTCGGATCGTCTGCTCGAACGCCGCGTCGCCGAAGGTGGTTCGGATCGTCTGCTCGAACGCCGCGTTGCCTGAATGCATGGCTTCAAGCGCAACACCCCAGAGAAACCCGGCTCCCTCAGCCGGGTTTTTTATGCCCGGTTGTTTTATCCGGCCTTGGCCATGCAGCGCTTGTAGCGCTCATCCACGCGTTTGGCGAACCAGGCCGTCGTGAGCTTGCGGGTGATCTTCGGACTCTGCAGCACGATCCCCGGCAACACCGCACGCGGCAGCTTTTTCCCCTCCGCTTGCTCCGCCAGTTCGAACACCCGCTGATAGAGTTTGGTCTCTTCGAATTCCAGGGTTTTGCCCTTCTCCAGTTGATCGCGAATGGTCGGGTTGCGCATGCCCAGCGACTTGCCGAGAGTGCGTACCGCCAGTTCCGTGCCGCCGGGCATGATCGAGTCGTAGCGGATCAGGTCGCCATCCAGCGCCAGTGGAATGCCCGAGGCGCGACTGACCGCATTCTGAAACGCAGCATTGCGACTGGCGTACCAACCGGCGTTGAAGTCGGCAAACCGATACAGCGGCTCGCGATAACTCACCAGATAACCGAGCAAATGCGCGATACCGAAATACATGCCACCACGGCGGCTGAACACTTCACGGCGGATCGTGCCGTCCACCGGGTACGGATAATCCTTGGCGTGTTGCTCGGCAAACTCGATGCTGACCTGCATCGGCCCGCCGGTGTGCACCGGGTTGAAGCCGCCGAACAGCGTGCGGCCCATCGGCACCCGACCGATGAAGTCGTCGAAAATGCCACTGAGTTCTTTCTCACTGCGTGCCGCATTCAGGCGTTCGCTGTAGGTCTTGCCGTTGGTTGAACGCACTTGCAGAGCACCGCTGACCAACAGGCTGGGAATATGCACTTTGGCGGCGCGGCGATCGATTTCGTCGCGGGCGATTTTGCCCAGGCCGGGCACGGAGGGGTCGGCCTGGAAGGTGGATTCCTGCTCGGCGACGGCCAGTACCGAACACAGATTCTGCGTGGTCGGGCTGATGTTTTGCGCGGCAAATGCGGCGTAGATATCGGTGGCCCAGCCTTGCCGATCGGCCGTCTTGGCCGGCATCAGCCGCACAATCTCGGCCTTCACTTCAGCTGGCGCACGCGGCACCGGCTCCTGGCTGCGCTGCCCCGCGCAACCGGCGAGCACCAGCAGTGCGGCGAGCGTGATCGGTAATCGAAAGTTGTGCATGTAACTTCATCCAGTCCGTTGTGCCGGGTTCACCATACGTTCAATGGTTGGCGCAGGCTAGGACTGCGCTGATCTGGCCCTGTTCCCTTGATGTTCATTTCCCTGCGCCGCCAAGTGCCCCGAAATAGAGCTTCCAACGGCTGATGACAAACTGATTGCAAAACGTTACTGAGAAAATCTATCATTTGCACCTGGAGTCGCATTTGCGCAAGGAGTTCCCGCGCCGCCCTTATTTTTCTCACCGGCCGTGCGCCTCCAGGTATCTACATGCCCGCTTCAGCTCGACTCGCCGTCCCGTTTCGCCCGACGCTTCTCGCCCTGCTGTGCTCCCTGACTGTCACCGCTTACGCCGCCGAAGGCGATAACAAGGCGCTGGTGCTGGACGACGTCAACGTCAATGCCCAGGCCCCGACACCTGGTGCCCTGCCTCCGGTCTACTCCGGCGGACAAGTTGCCCGCGGTGGGCAGCTCGGCGTGCTGGGCAATCAGGACATGATGGACGTGCCGTTCAGCGCCGCGTCCTACACCGAACAATTGATTCAGGATCAGCAGGCCGAAAACGTCGCCGACGTGCTGCTCAACGATTCGTCGGTACGTCAGGCCTCGGGTTTCTCCAACCAGGCGCAGGTCTTCATGATTCGCGGCCTGCCGCTGAACGGCGACGACATTTCCTATAACGGCCTGTACGGCGTGCTGCCACGGCAGATCATTTCCACCGACGCGCTGGAGCGCGTGGAAGTGTTCAAAGGCCCGAACGCCTTTATCAACGGCGTGACCCCGACCGGTTCCGGCATCGGCGGTGGCGTCAACCTGCAACCGAAGCGCGCCGGCGACGTGCCGTTGCGTCGCTACACCACCGACATCAACAGCGAAGGCCGTATCGGTCATCACTTCGACATCGGCCAGCGTTTCGGTGAAGACAACCGCTTCGGCGCCCGGATCAACCTGTCCCAGCGCGAAGGCGACACCGGTATCGATCACGAGAACCAGCGCTCGAAACTGTTCGCCATCGGCCTCGACTATCGCGGCGATGCCCTGCGCATTTCCGGCGACTTCGCCTACCAGAAAGAACGCGTCAACAGTGGCCGCAACTCGGTCAACCTCGGCACCGCCACACACATTCCGGACGCGCCGTCGGCCGATACCAACTATGCGCCGAAGTGGGGCTACACCGACATCGAAGACACCTTCGGCATGCTCCGCGCCGAGTACGACCTGAACGACAACTGGACCGCCTACGCGGCCGGCGGCGCCAAGCACACCCGCGAAGTCGGGCGCTACAACTCGACCACGCTGGTCGGCAACAGCGGCGCTTCGTTCACCACCGGCTCGTTCATTCCCCATGACGAAGACAACACCAGTGTGATGGCTGGTCTCAACGGTAAATTCAACACCGGCCCGGTCAGCCACAAACTCAATTTCGGCCTGACCGGCATCTGGGCCGAACAGCGCAGCGCCTATGATTTCGACCTGACCCAATACGCCAACAACATCTATCACCCGGTGCAAACCCCGTCGCCAGTGGGCAATTTTGCCGGCGGCGACTTGAATGATCCGGGCATCGTCGGCAAGACCTTCAACCGCAGCATTGCGATTTCCGACACCCTCGGTTTCTTCGACGATCGCCTGCTGGTCACCGCCGGCCTGCGTCGCCAGCAACTGGTGGTGCAAGGTTACAACTACGCCAGTTGGGGCAGCGGCGATCGTAAGTCGAGCTACGACGAATCGATCACCACGCCGGTGTACGGCGTGGTGTTCAAACCGTGGGAACACGTGTCGTTCTACGCCAACCACATCGAAGGCCTGGCCCAGGGCCCGACCTCGCCGACCAGTTCTGGCGGATTCCGTGTGACCAACGGCAACGAAGTCTATGCACCCGCGCGTTCCAAGCAGACCGAAGTCGGGGTGAAAGTCGACATGGGCACTTACGGCGCGAGCCTGGGTGTTTATCGCATCGAACAGCCGAGCGATGGTTACTGCGAAATCGACAGCGCCACTACCTGCACCTACGTGCGTGAAGGCGAGCAGATCAACAAAGGTGTGGAAATGAACGTGTTCGGCGAGCCGATCCAGGGCCTGCGCCTGATCAGCGGCCTGACCCTGATGGACACAGAGCTGAAGAACACCCTCAACGGTGCCAACGACGGCAACCGTGCGATCGGCGTGCCGACCTTCCAGTTCAACGCCGGCGCTGACTGGGATGTACCCGGTCTGCAGGGCGTAGCGCTGAATGCGCGGATGCTGCGTACTGGCGGCCAGTACGCCGATGCGGCGAACAATCTGAGCCTGCCGACCTGGAACCGTTTCGATGCGGGTGCGCGTTATGCGTTCAAGGTGTCGGAGAAAGACGTGACCGTGCGTCTGGGTGTGGAGAACCTGGCGAACAAGAAGTACTGGGAATCGGCTCAGGGTGGGTATCTGACTCAGGGTGAGCCGCGGGTGGCGAAGCTGTCCGGCACCATTGATTTCTAAGCTTGAAAAGCCCCTCATCGGAACGCCGCCCGCCTAGCCCTCTCCCGGAGGGAGAGGGGACTGACCGAGGTGTTCTTTCGAGTTACGCCGACGTGTGCCACCAAGTCGAACTCAGGTTTTGAAAGGCACCCAAATCGGCTCCCTTTCCCCTCGCCTTTTAGAGGAGAGGGGACTGACCGAGGTGTTCTTTCGAGTTACGCCGACGTGTGCCACCAAGTCGAACTCAGGTTTTGAAAGGCACCCAATCGGCTCCCTTTCCCCTCGCCTTTTAGAGGAGAGGGGACTGACCGGGGTGTTCTTTCGAGTTACGCCGACGTGTGCCACCAAGTCGAACTCAGGTTTTGAAAGGCACCCAAATCGGCTCCCTTTCCCCCTCGCCCCCTTGGGGGAGAGGGCTGGGGTGAGGGGACAAGTTTCACTGTCACCAAAATCTCCTGCCGAACACCCGAAAAAAGGCCCCACAGCCCCACCGCTGCGGGGCCTTTCTCCGTCTGGCCGATCAACTGGCCACCCGCTCCTGCTGATCCATACTTGCTGCACAGCAAACGGAGGACAGGCCCATGAACCGCAGCGACGTCCTGATCATCGGCGCCGGCCCGACCGGGCTGGTGCTGGCCCTGTGGCTGAGCAAACTCGGCGTACGCGTGCGCATCATCGATAAAACCTCCGCGCCCGGCACCACTTCGCGAGCGTTGGCGGTGCAGGCGCGCACCCTTGAGTTGTACCGGCAACTGGACCTCGCCGACACTATTGTGCGCAACGGCCATCGGGTGGCGGCAGCGAATTTCTGGGTCAGCGGCAAACCGGTCGCGCAATTGCCACTGAACCGCATCGGCGAAGGCCTGACGCCCTACGCGTTCGTCGAAATCTTCCCCCAGGATCAGCACGAACGGCTGCTGATCGAGCGTCTCGAAGACTACGGCGTCACGGTCGAACGCAACACCACGCTGGACAGTTTCGAGGAAACCGGCGACGGCCTCACCGCGCATCTGCGCCTGCCCGATGGCGAGCAGGAAATCTGCCAGGCCTGTTATCTGGCCGGCTGTGACGGCGCCCGCTCAGTGGTGCGCAAAACCCTCGACACCGGTTTTCCCGGCGGCACCTATCAGCAGATTTTCTACGTGGCCGACGTCAAGGCGAGCGGCCCGGCGATGAACGGCGAGTTGCACCTGGATCTGGATGAAGCGGACTTTCTCGCCGTGTTTCCACTGGCCGGCGAAGGCCGCGCAAGGCTGATCGGCACCGTGCGTGACGAACGTGCGGATCGCGCCGAAACCCTGGAATTTTCTGATGTCAGCAGCCGTGCCATCGAACACCTGAAAGTGCATATCGAAGATGTCCATTGGTTCTCGACCTACCGCGTGCATCACCGCGTGGCTGAGCACTTTCACAGTGGCCGCGCGTTTCTGCTCGGCGATGCCGCGCATGTGCACAGCCCGGCGGGCGGTCAGGGCATGAACACCGGCATCGGTGACGCGATCAACCTGGCGTGGAAACTCGCCGCTGTGCTCAGCGGTGCCGCCGAACCGAGCCTGCTCGACAGCTACGAAACCGAACGCAAGGCCTTCGCCCGTCGGCTGGTGTCGACCACCGACAAAGTCTTCAGTTTCGTCACCGCCGAGGGGCGCATGGCCGATCTGCTGCGCATGCGCGTGGCACCGTTTCTGATCCCGAAAATGGCCTCGTTCGAGGCCAGTCGCGAGTTCCTTTTTCGCACGGTGTCGCAAGTCACCCTCAACTATCGCGGCATGCCGCTGAGCCAGGGCGCGGCCGGCCATGTGCACGGTGGTGACCGCTTGCCGTGGGCGCATGATGGTGAGGGCGATAATTACGAACCGCTGAGACAGCCGTGCTGGCAGGTGCATGTGTACGGCGACACCAGCGACGAAATGATTGCCTGGTGCCACGAACACCATGTGCCGCTGCATGTGTTCGACTGGCGCCCGGCGTTTGAAACGGCAGGATTGGGGCGTAACGGCTTTTATTTTTTGCGCCCGGATACCTATGTGGCGATTGCCGAGAACAGCGCGGATCCGAAGGTGATTGAACGCTACTTCCGCGATCACGGGATCAGGAGTTACCTGATGCCTCAGGCACAGTGACGGCAACATGCAAAGCGGTGGAGACGGCTTCACGCTGCACGACATCACTCACGATCTGCCCCTGCTCAAGCGTAATCACGCGCTGCGCCATAGCAATCGTTTCCGGACGATGCGCCACCAACAGACGAGTCATGTCTTCATGAGCGATCGCCGCATTCACCAGTTTTTCGTTCCAGGTATCCAGATGACTGGTTGCTTCATCCAGAATCAACAATGACGGCGCTCGGTAAAGCGCGCGAGCCAACAGTATTCGCTGCCGCTGGCCGGCGGACAGACCGGAACCGATATCCCCTACAAGCGTGTTGTAATTCATTGGCATTGCCATGATTTCTTCATGAACCGCCGCTTGTCTGGCACTACTGGTCACTTTCTCTTGATCAGGCTGTGTATCGAAAAAACAGATATTGTCCGAGAGCGTTCCCGTGAACAAATGATCATCCTGCATCACCGTCCCCGTCATGCGCCGGTAGTTGCTCAAACCCAGACGTTGCAAATCGACACCTCCTATCAGGATCTCGCCTTCACACGGTGTCAAAAGCCCCAACATCAGCTTGAGCAATGTCGTCTTGCCACAACCCGAAACCCCGGTAATAGCGACACACTGCCCGGCCTGGATGTGCAGACTCAGATTGCGCAGTACGTAAGGTTCACTTTCACCGTAACGGAACGAGACGTTGCATAACTGAATGCTGGCATCCCGGTGAGATAAATCCACTTCACACGCTTGGCCCTCTTCTTCAGGTGCCGCCAACAAGATGTCTGCCACACGCTCACCGTGTAGATGCAACATTCGTAATTCAAAGATTTTATCGAGTAAACCGGCGATACGCTGACTGAACTGGTCCTTGTAACTCAAGAACGCAAACAGCATCCCCGTGGAAAAACGGTTGTCCATGACGGCCAGCGCCGCGAGCCACACCACTACAATGCGCTCGCTATTGAAGAGCAGCGAGTTGGCCGACTGAAATGAAATCGTCAGACGAGCGATCCGCAGTTCCGCGTTGAGCTGATCAACCAGCGCATTGCTCCATGCATAACGGCGCACTTGTTCGCGACCGAACAACCGGATGCTTTGAATACCGCGGGCCGATTCCATCAACAACGTGCTCTGTTTCGCCGAATGAGCAATATGCATCGCTGTAGCCTGGCGCTGAGCCTGAAAAACCAGGCAGCGCAACGTTGCATAAAGTGCCACGGCGCACAGACTGATTAACGTCAAAGTAGCGCTGTAGAAGAACATCACCAGCAACGTGGAAAATACCAACAGACCATCTATAACGCCCTCAATCAGTTGAGTGGTCAGGCTTTTCTGGATGATTTGAATCGCATGAAATCGCGACGTGATGTCACCTAAATGGCGCTTCTCGAACCAGGGAATCGGCAACCGCAGTAAATGGGAAAATGCATTACCCATCCATTGAAAGCTCAAGTCAGCCGACAATGCCGCGGTCATTCTTGAGCGCAATAGTCCCACTGCCGCCTGCAATACGACCAGCAGTAGAAATCCGCAGCCCAGCACCGTCAACAACGGACGATCACCTGCCGCCAGCACGTCGTCGACAACCCATTGCAGGTAAAACGGCGCAGCCAGAGCGACCGCCTGTAAAACAATGCCCGTCAGCAAAATTCTGGCTAACCCGATGTATAGACCGTCCACTTTGCCCATGAGTGATCGCAAGGTGACGCGCTGTTGCGCCTGAACGGCTTTAAACATTACTCCCGGCGTCAACTCCAGCACGATACCCGTAAAATGCTCGGAGGACCGCGCCCATGAAACAGTCTGTTTGCCCGCCGCCGGATCATGAACCGTCAGCCCCTTGTCCGTGACCTTCTCAAGCACAACAAAGTGGTTCATGTCCCAATGCAAAATGCAGGGTAATTTCAGCTGCGACAACTGCTGCAACTCAACGCGCAACGGCCGCGACAAAAGATTGAGGCGTTGTGCAATATCGATCAGATTCTTGAGAGACGTACCTTTGCGAGAAACACTGAAACGCTGACGCAGCGTGATCAAATCCGTCGCATCCCCCCAATATCCAGCCACCATGGCAAGACAAACCAGACCACACTCACTGGCTTCTGTCTGGAGCAGCACAGGCACTGCCCTGCGGCGTCGACTGGCAAGTGCCGGAAACCTTCTGATCGCCTTGAGAAACAGCTTGCGCCATGCGCTCATTCGCACCTCCTTGCCTATAGCCGATCCCCCACCCCAAGACCGCGACAATCAACACGCACAACCACAACGCGGTAAAACCGAAACGCTTGGTTATATGTATATCGAGCAAGTTGCCAAATGTCTTACCGGCCGCAAAAGCTATCGCCTCCTTACGAAAAAGAGAAGGTCTTTGCCTACCTAATTTTTCAATACTCATCAACCACACTCCATATAACCAACTCACCAACCTCTCATCAAACAAGGTATAACCAAAACCATTGACACTCCAAGAACACAGTTTTTATAGTCAACACCGCCTCAAGCACCCCGACATCTTCAGGGCCGATAACGGCAGACTAAAATACCTCACAAACTTAATTCAATCATTTGATAGGACATCAATGAAAATTTACTTGCGCGGTTTACCGGAAGGTCTGATCGGAAAATCAGAAATAGAAACAGAGTCACTGGAAAGTGCTTTCCAGGACTACCCAATGCTTGAACTTTTCCAAGAGGAACTTGAAGAGGTCAGCGGCGGCGCTTGTACTGCCAGAAGTTTTCGGGCATGTGACGGTTGACAGGTAACCCATAACATCAAGCTCTGGCATGTCAGCCAACCCCACAGATTTTTAATCAAATCTGTGGGGTTCACTTTTCATTTTTGTTCTTTCTATTTCCTTTCGAGGCAGGGCAGCATGCAATTCGACTTCAAGGACGCTCGATACAATCGCCAGGAAAACATGCCGGAATGGGGCAAAGACGGCCAGAACAGCCTCGCTCGCGCTTCAGTTGCCGTCATCGGCGCAGGTGGCGTCAAGTCCACACTGCTCATGGCTCTGGTTGCCGGGGGCATCGGAAGAGTCGCGATTATCGAGTTCGATACCGTTGAACTGTCCAACCTCAACCGACAGTTACTCTACCGTACTCAGGACATTGGCTCCTCCAAAGGCGCAGCTGCGAAAAAAACACTGACCGAGTTGAACCCGGAAATAAGCATTGAACTTATTGAAGAAAAAATAACACGCGACAACATTGACCACTTACTCCACGACTATGAAGTTATTGTTGAAGGTGGTGAATCGCCTGACGGTCGAAACACGGTAAACGAATACTGCCTTCGAACAAAAAAGCCAATGATCCATGCATCCGCACAGTTTTCCTACGGGTATGTATTTTCAATGATACCGGCAATAAACAGCGCATGCTTTGCCTGTTTATTCCCAACCGACCATTCACGAAAACAGCATACCGGCCCTGTTCCGGTCAACGCACTTTCAACATCAATAGCCGGCACACTCGGGGCAGCCGAAGTCTTCAAATGGTTTCTAGGCCATGAAGGCAATATGTATGTAAACCGTAGACTGACTTTCTCCTCACTGTTGTTAAGCGGTACATTTGAAGTCGATACCATTCACAAAAACCCGCATTGCAAAAGCTGCTCCCCCTATAACATTCAAGATACCGCTCATGCACTTTAAACAACCTGCTGTAGCAGACGCACATCGTTTGCTCGAGTTTTTCAACGATCTGGTTCTGAAGGATCAGGAACGAGTTGAACGTCCGGCCGATGTCAAAGCCATTACCCATGAAATGGAGGTCCGGTGGATTGAGTCACTGCTTGATAAGGAGCAAAAACAAGACGCGATTGCTCTCTGCGTACTCGACGACACGGCCACTCTCATCGGTTTGGGTGAAGTAGAGCGGCGGCCGCGGTGGATCGAACGCCATGTTGCCGAGATCCGGTTTGGCCTTTTTCCAGATCAATACAACGCCGGAAAATCATTGGTCGACTTGCTTGAACTTCGCGCGAAATCGATCGGTATCGAAATGTTGTATTACTTCCATTTGGCAACGCAGCAGCAAGGGATAGAGATTATCCGCGCCTGTGGTTTCGAGTTGGCGGGACGACTGCCCGCTTACTACAAGAAGGCTGACTCGTACGTGGATCGGGTTTTCTATACGAAAAAAATCGTTTGAAGGGTAAATGTTGCCCGATCATTGTCATGCGCCGATCGGGCATTTTTACTCAAATCCCGGCCAATGCCAGATCCATCGCAAAGTAAGTGAAGATCAAATCAGCGCCTGCACGCTTGATCGCGCCCAGGCTTTCACGCACCACGCGATCCTCATCGATCGCCCCGGCCTGCGCGCCGAACTTGATCATCGCGTATTCGCCACTGACCTGATACGCCGCCAGCGGCAGGTTCGAGGCCTCACGAATGTCGCGGATGATGTCGAGGTAAGCGCCGGCCGGTTTGACCATCAGCGCATCGGCGCCTTCCTGCTCGTCGAGCAGCGATTCGCGCAGGGCTTCTCGGCGGTTCATCGGGTTCATCTGGTAGCTTTTGCGGTCGCCCTTCAGCGCACTGCCGCCGGCCTCGCGGAACGGACCATAAAGCGCCGAGGCAAATTTGGTCGAATAGGCCATGATCGGAATTTGAGTAAATCCGGCCGCATCCAGGGCCTGGCGAATCGCCCGCACCTGACCGTCCATCGCTGCCGACGGCGCGATCACGTCCGCACCGGCGCGGGCCGCTGCCACGGCTTGTTTGCCGAGGTTGATCAGGGTCTGGTCGTTGTCGACTTCATGGTTGTGCATCACGCCGCAGTGGCCGTGATCGGTGTATTCGCAGAAGCAGGTGTCGGACATCACGATCATTTCCGGCACGGCATCTTTGGCAATGCGCGACATGCGCGAGACCAGACCTTCTTCGCGCCAGGTGTCGCTGCCGTTGCTATCCAGATGGTGGGACACGCCGAAGGTCATCACCGACTTGATGCCGGCGCGGGCATAGCGCTCGATTTCACTGGCCAGTTTGCGCTCGGGAATGCGCATCACCCCGGGCATGCTTTTGATCGGCACGAAATCGTCGATTTCTTCTTCAACGAAAATCGGCAGGACCAGATCGTTCAGGCTGAATTCGGTTTCCTGGAACAGGCTGCGCAGGCTCGCATTGCGGCGCAGACGGCGGGGACGTGCTTCGGGGAACTGACTGGACATGAGGGCCTTTCCTGAAAACGGCAGATGAGACGAAAGTCGTAGGGGGCGAAGCTTATGCCTTGCGGGGGTTGGGGTACAAACCTGGATCAATCAAGAGTGCATTACTGGGGGTGTAACAATCTTTCAGAACACTGTAAATCCCTGTGGGAGCTGGCTTGCCAGCTCCCACAGGGTTATGTGTGTAGTCCGAAAATTACGAGGGAATGGTCAGGCCGCGAATGACTGCCGGACGCGCGAGGAAACGCTCAAGCACACGGGTGACATTCGGGAAGTTGCTGATGCCAACCAGATCACCGGCCTCATAAAATCCGATCAAATTACGCACCCACGGAAATGTGGCGATATCGGCAATGGTATAGCGCTCGCCCATGATCCAGTCACGGCCCTCGAGCCGGCCGTCGAGCACCTTGAGCAGGCGTTTGCTTTCGTCGACATAACGATCACGCGGACGCTTGTCTTCGTAATCCTTGCCGGCGAATTTGTTGAAGAAACCCAACTGGCCGAACATCGGACCGATACCACCCATCTGGAACATCAACCACTGGATGGTCTCGTAACGCAGCGCGCCTTCCTGCGCCAGCAACTGACCGCTTTTGTCGGCCAGATAAATCAGGATCGCACCGGATTCGAACAGCGGCAGCGGCTGATCATCAGGGCCGTGCGGATCGAGGATCGCCGGAATCTTGTTGTTCGGATTCAGCGACAGGAACTCGGCGGACAGTTGATCATTGCTGTCGAAAGCGACCTTGTGCGGTTCGTACGGCAGGCCGATTTCCTCAAGCATGATCGAGACTTTGACGCCGTTGGGCGTCGGCAAGGAATAGAGCTGAATCCAGTCAGGGTACTGCGCCGGCCATTTCTGGGTGATCGGGAACGCGGACAGATCGGTCATGAGAAGCATCCAGTCACAAATTAAAGCCTGATCATAATGTAGCCGCTGCGCAGGCTGCGATCTTTCGATCTTGAGGCTTTGCAGTCTGCAAAACGATCGCAGCCTTCGGAGCGCCTACATGAACCCGTAACATCCTGTCGCTAACCTGCGGCCAGACCGTTGAAGGTTGCCGTTAGAGTGCTGCGCACTCTGACGATCGAACCAAACGGCCCTCAGGGGACTCTGAGCTATGCGTTTGTTGCAGAGGAAGCCGTTCACGACAGGGAAAACACCCGGTGCTGGGAGCCCGCGGTGTAAAGGTTTGTCAGCCTTAACCGAATTTGCTGAAGAACCCTTTATTTCATGACGATCCTTATGCGATTCGCCAAACGTTTCAAACACCGCGCGTATGTGGCCCTGCCTTCCCTGCTGGCCGTCAGTGCACTGTTCCTGTCGCTTGAGTCCAGCGAAAGCCGCGCGCAACCGGTGGACGGCACCCAGACACTGGTGTTCCTGCGCCACGCAGAAAAACCCGAGGGCGGGCTCGGCCAGCTCAACTGTCAGGGCCTGAACCGCGCCATCGACCTGTCGACGCTGCTGCCGGAAAAATTCGGCAAGGCCGATTACGTGTTCGCCGCCAACCCGACGCGCAATGTCGAGGAAGGTGAGCTGGACAACTCCTACAGCTACATCCGTCCATTGATGACCATCAGCCCCGCCGCGATCAAGCTCGGCCTGCCGGTGAACATCGAGTTCTCGGCCAACGACACCAGCGATCTGGCCCGCGAACTGCTGGAAGACAAGTATCACAACTCGACGATCTACACCGCCTGGTCCCACGGCTATCTGCCGGAGCTGATCAACAAGGTGGCGGGCAAAGCGGTCGGCGAGAAACAGAACATCACCGAGGACTGGGCGGGCAACGACTTTGACTCGCTGTATGTACTGACGCTGACCTGGCACAACGGCAAGGCCAGTTTGCAAAGCCACAGCTACAAGCAGGGACTGGATCATGGCAAGGAAACCTGTCCGACCTGAGTCATCTTCTGTCTGAACCGGCCCCATCGCTGGCAAGCCAGCTCCCACAGGGTTCCAGGGTGTACACAAATTCCATATACATCCGCAATACCTGTGGGAGCTGGCTTGCCAGCGATGAGGCCAGCAAAAGCACTATCAAACCTTCTGATTCCCCCGCTCACGCAAATACTCAAGCACCGCTCCACGCTCCCCGGCAAACTCGATCCGCCCGCCCTTCTTCTCGCGCTGAAACACATACATCGGGTCGTAATAATCGCGTAGCAGTACGCCGATCCACTCACGGAACAGCTCGACCGACCCGCTGCGCGCCTGTTCGGACAGCGCCGCTTCCATCTGCAAATACATGCGTTGATAGCGCTCGCCACCCAACCGACGTTGAATATTGTTCAGGCTGGAAATCAATCGCTCGGCATACAAAGCAAAACCCTGCTCGCCGTGAACCGCGACGAACTCGGCGTACAGGTCGATGACATAATCCTGCAGAATTCGCTCGACCCGACTCTCGAGGCTATCTTCCAGCCAGACCAGTGGTGCCGCCTGCATGCCCCGGTAGAGCGGTAATGGCAAGGCACAGCTGCCGACCACCCGACTCTCGTCTTCCAGAACAAACTGGTTGATCCCGCCTGCGCGTTTTTTCAGCACATCGACAGCCAGGCGGTTTTCGAAATCGATATTGGTCGGCTGCCCGGTGGCACGCTTGCCAAAACTCGAGCCGCGATGATTGGCGTGACCTTCCAGATCCAGACCATTGCTCAACTGCACCAGCACTTCAGTCTTGCCAGTACCGGTCATGCCGCCGAGCAGGACCAGATCGCATTCGGCCACAGCCTGATCGACTGTCTCCAGGAGGAATGTGCGCATGGCCTTGTAGCCGCCGCCGACACGCGGATAATCGATGCCGCCCTCGTCCTTGATCCATTGCTGGACGATCTGTGAACGCAGGCCGCCGCGGAAACAATACAGATAGCCATCGGGGTGGTTACGGGCAAACTCGACCCAGCCTTGAATGCGCCGCTCTCTGACCTCGGCGGACACCAGCCGCTCGCCCAAGGCAATCGCGGCTTGCTGTCCGTGTTGTTTGTAACAGGTGCCCACCTGTTCGCGCTCACGATCGTTCATCAGCGGCAGGTTGACCACCCCGGGAAAAGCACCGTGGGAGAATTCGACCGGCGCACGGGCGTCCATCATTGGCCGGTCATTGAGGAAAATATCACGGTAATCAGTGCAGTCGCGGAGCATCAAATCACCTCGACTGCGTTCGTCTGTCGCTCAACCAGTTCGCCGATTGGCGCCAGGTTCAGGCCCAGTTCGGCGGCTACGGCGAGAAACTCTTCATTGCCTTCAGGCGTCACCGCGATCAACAGACCACCGCTGGTTTGCGGGTCGCAGAGCACGCGTTTGTGCAGTTCCTGCACGCGGCCAACCTTGCTCGCGTAGCTGTCGAAGTTGCGCAGCGTACCGCCGGGAACGCAGCCCTGATCGAGGTAGTACTCGACGCTGTCCAGACGCGGCACACGGTCATAAGCGATGCGCGCGGTGAGCTGGCTGCCATCGGCCATTTCCACCAGATGCCCGAGCAGACCAAAACCGGTGACATCGGTCATGGCGGTAACGCCGGCGAGTTTGCCGAAACGGCTGCCGGGTTTGTTCAGGGTGCACATCCAGTCACGGGCCACGCCAACGTCGGCGGCGCGCAATTTGCCTTTTTTCTCGGCGGTGGTGAGGATGCCGATGCCCAGCGGTTTGGTCAGGTACAGCAGGCAGCCGGCGGTGGCGGTGTCGTTGCGCTTCATGTGACGCTTTTCCACCAGACCGGTGACGGCGAGACCGAAGATCGGTTCCGGCGCATCAATCGAATGCCCGCCCGCCAGTGGAATGCCCGCCGCGTCGCACACCGCGCGGCCGCCGCGAATCACTTCACGCGCCACTTCCGGCGCCAGCACATTGACCGGCCAGCCGAGAATGGCGATGGCCATCAACGGATCGCCGCCCATCGCATAGATGTCACTGATCGCATTGGTCGCGGCAATGCGGCCGAAGTCGAACGGGTCATCGACGATCGGCATGAAAAAGTCCGTAGTCGAGACCACTCCGCGCTCGGCATCGATCTCATAGACCGCCGCATCATCGCGCGAGGCGTTGCCGACCCACAGTTTCGGGTCAAGGTTCTGCGCACCGCTGCCGGCCAGAATCACTTCCAGCACCTGCGGGGAAATCTTGCAGCCGCAGCCGGCGCCGTGGCTGTATTGGGTCAGACGAATCGGCTCGCTCATGGGGGAGTCTCAGGTTGTTGATGGGGGCGATTCTAGCAGAGCGCGACGCTGCAGTTTTTTGATCGTTCCCACGCTCCGCGTGGGAATGCAGACCGGGACGCTCCGCGTCCCTTCCGGAGCCGGAACGCGGAGCGTCCCTAGAGGCATTCCCACGCAGAGCGTGGGAACGAGCAGCTTGAGGCAAGGCAAAAAAAACCGCCCTTACGGGCGGCTAAAAGTGCTTCGACCCTAAATCAGAAGCCCAGGCTGAAGCTGATGGTCATCGCATGGTCGTTGCTGTCGTTCGACAGTTGCCCCGAGTAGCCGACGCCGAGTTTGCCGGTCGGGCTGATCTGGAAGTCGACCCCCGCTTCAACGATGGCGCTGTCCTTGGCGATCGGCACGCCTTGGGTGCTGAACGAGGCGCCGCCGTCGATGAAGGTCAGGTCGGCGTCAGGCTTGGTATCACCAAAGGCATGGCGCCAGCCGATGGCCGCGCGCGGGGTGAATTGCCCGCCGTTGGCCAGGGTGATGACTTTGCCGGCACGCACGCCGAGGGTCGAGAAGGTGATGTCCTGATCGGCATCGGCCTCCAGGCGCCCTACTCCACCCTTCTCCTTGGCTTTGTCAGTGTCGTAGTTGACGTAGGCCAGACCGGCAAACGGTTCGAGGGCAATGCCGCCAGCGTCGATGGCGTAGCCGACTTCACCGAATACCTGCGCACTGCGCGCATCGTAATTGGCCTTCAGGCGATCGTTGTAGCTGCCGACGCTGACGTTGCGTTTGGTCTCGATGTCGTGCCAGCTGTAAGCCGCGCCGAGGCGCACCGCCAAGGCGTCAAACTGCGAATTGAGATACGCCGCCAGGTGGTAGCTTTCGACGGTGGCATCCGAGCGACGGTCATGGGCATCGAGGTCGCTGCGGGTGTAACCGGCGGCCATGCCCACGCGCCACTGGTCATCGAGTTGCTTGTCGGTACCGAGCATGAAGCCGCTGAGGTTACGGTCGAGTTTCGCCGCGTTGCTGTCGCCATCCGACTCGCCCCAGGCACCGAGTGCCCGCGCCCAGCCGACCATTTCGCCGTGGCAACCGTTGCTGCTCAATTGGTTGTCACTTGGCGCCAGGGCACGGCGTGGATCATCCGCCGCGCTGCATGACGGTTGGCGCATGCGATCGTTGACCGCGTCACGCACGTAGCGCGAATCCTCGAGGATGGCGCTGGCGGTGCTGGCGTGGATCTCACCGGACAGACTGTCGAAGGCATTACGCGCACCGGCGACACTGAGGTTGACGATCTCGTTCTGCAACGCCGCACCGGCCGGGCCGTTGTTCGACAGCGCGGTGGCGGTTCTGAACTGGTTGCCAGTGGCGGCGACATCGGCGAAGGAATTGCCGTTGCGGCTGACCACCAGGTTCACCGCATTAGCGTCATACACCAGTGCGCTGTTGAGGAACGCATATTGCGGCAGGTCCGCAACGCTGAAGGTGCCGTTTACGCCACCGCCCGCCGTAATCAGCGAATACGTGGTGTTGCCGGTGAACGGTGCCAGCGAGTTGACTTGCAAAGCGCCGCCCAGATTTGCCGTGCCGCCGATTGCCAGTGGCGTCGCGGTTGGCGAACTGACGGTCAAGGCCAGCACACCGTCGCTAGCGTTGGTCAGGTTACCGGCCACGCTCAAGGTGCCCGCTTCAGAACCCGAGGCGACAACGCCATGGTTGACCACCGAGCCGACACTGCCGTTGCCGCTCAGACCGGCGCCGTTGGCCACGGTGACTTGCCCACCCAACGAAGCGCGCGCCGCAAGGCTGCCGACTTGCAACACACCTTGATCGACCGCGACCGTGCCGCTGAACGGATTATCACCGGTCAACAGCAAGGTGCCGGTACCGCGTTTGAGCATCGCGCCAAGTCCACGCAGCGATCCGTTGAACTGACCATTGAAGTTCTGCAAGAAGAGCAGCGATGCGTTGTTGAGGATGTTGCCCTGCAGGCTGGTGGTGTTACCGACCAGCGTACCGCCGCTGACCGTGGTGCCACCGCTGTAGGTGTTGGCGCCACTGAGCACCAGCGTGCCGGAATCGAGTTTTTCGATCCCGCCAGTGCCCACCAGCGGCGCGGAGATTTCCGCACTCGCGCCGGCGTTGACGCGCACCGGTGCAAGGCTGCCGTCCGTCCCGTTGACCGGGGTCAGTGAGCCACCGGCACCCGGCATCAGGCTGTAGCCATTGGCGAGGAATTGCAGGCCGGTAAAGTTCTGATTGCCCTGCACGGTGACCGTACCTGCCTGACCGCCGAACACCGCGAACTGACCATTTGAAGCCAGGGCCTGAGTACCGCTCGGATCGGTCCAGTTAGTACCCGGCCCCCACACGCCGCTGCCGCCACCGATGCTGCCGTCCGGGTTGGTGGTGCCACCGTTCCAGAACTGCACCTCACCCGGGGTGCCTTGCACCAGCAGGTTGATCTGATTGGCGATAGCCGTTTGCAGGGTCAGATTGGCCGCCGACACCGGCAGGCTGCCATACACCAGACCGTTGTCGGTCAGGCTGCCGCCGTAGCTGAACAGTTGATAAACGCCGGTGCCGAAACCGCCGGCGTTGCTGATGTTCAACGTACCGTCGAGGGTCAGGTTGCCGGCAACATTGACCACGGTGGTCGAACTGGTCGCCGCGCCGAGGCTGAAGTCCAGATTGGTTCCCGACGACAGTGCCAGCGAACCGACTGACAAAGGCGTTGCTGTACCGCCACCGGCCAGCGTCGCACCGCTGGCCAGTTGCACGGCGCCGCCGAGTTGGCCGCCACCGCCGATGCTCGCGCCGCTGGCGACACTGACGTTGGCGCTGTTGAGCACACCATTTACGATCAGGTTGCCGGCCTGCACCGACGTGTTGCCGGTAAAGCTGTTGTTGCCAGTCAGCAGCAACTCACCCGTACCGGTTTTGTTCAGCGTACCGGCGCCGGTGAGATTGCCGGTGTAGCTGCCATCGGCGTTTTGCTCGAAGGTCAGCGTCGCGTTGTTGACGATTGCACCTTGCAGGCTACTGGTATCGCCGCGCGTCGTGCCGCCGTTCAGGGTGGTGCCGCCGCTGTAGGTATTGGCACCACTGAGCACGAGATCACCGCTACCGTTTTTCACCAGACTGCCGGTGCCAGTCACAGCACCGATCAACGTGGTGTTCTGGTTGCCGGCGAGGATCAGTTGCGCGCCAAGGTTGACGGTGTTGGCCAGTTGCAATGCCGAGGTGCTGTCGAGGGTGCCGGTGCCGGTCACGTTGAGTGCACCGCTGCTGATTGCACTGTTGTTGCCGAGGATCAGCGTACCGCCGGCGAGTTGAGTGCCGCCGCTGTAAGTGTTGCTGCCGTTGAGGGTCAGGCTCGAAGCGCCGGCCTTGATGATGCTGCCGCTGCCACTGACCACGCCGTCGAGGGTCAGGGCGTTGGAACCGGCAACGGTCAAACCACCGTTGACGACCACGTCGTTACCGAGGCTGACGGCCGCATTGCTGTCCAGCGCCGTGCCATCGGCGGCGGCGGTCAACACACCGCTGCCGAGCGCCGTGTTGTTGCCGACCACAATCTTGCCGCCATTGAGCGCCGTGCCACCGGTGTAGCCGTTGGCCGCGTTGAGCACCAGCGTACCCGTGTCGTATTTGCCCAGCGTGCCGCTGCCGTTCAGCGCGACACCAATGGTTGCCGTGGCGTTCGGGTCAACCCGCACCGTGGCATTGCCCAGCGAACCGTTGACCAGATTCAACGAGCCCGCCGCGCCGTTCACCAGGCTGTAGCCGTCGGTGACGAACTGCATGCCGGTGATGGTTTGCGAGCCGTTGACAGTCACTGTGCCGGCCGCGCCCTGGAACACCGCAAAATTGTTGGTCCAGGCCTGGTTGGTGGTGCCGTTGACGTCGGTCCAGTTGGTGGTGCCGGTGCCCCAGGCGCCGCTGCCACCCTCCACCGAACCGTTGGCCATCAGTTGATTGCCGTCCCAGAACTGCACGGTGACGCCCGGTGCGGTGACCAGCAGGTTGATCTGATTGGCCAGCGCGGTTTGCAGGGTCAGATCGCCCGGCGTCACGCTGCCCGGCAGTGTGCCGAAGAGCATGCCGTTGTCGGTCAGGCCGCCGGTGTAGTCGATCAGGCGATAGACACCGCTGCCAAAACCACCGATGTCGCTGACGTTCAGGGTGCCGTCGAGGGTCAGGTTGCCGCCGACATTGACCAGCGCATTGCCGCCACCGGACACCGGTGTGCCGAGGCCGACGTCGAAGTTTGAATTGCCGTTGAACACCAGCGAACTGACGTTCAGCGTACTGCCGGTGACGCCCGTCAGATGACCGCCATCGGCCACCGTCACGGCACCGGTCAAGGTGCCGCTGCCGCCGAGGGTGCCGCCGTTGTTGACCAGCACATTGCCGCTGGCCAGCGAACCGTTGACCTGCAAGGTACCGGCGTTGACGTTGGTGTCACCGGTCAGATCGCTGATGCCGCTGAGGGTCAGGGTGCCGCTGCCGAGTTTGCTCAGACCGCCGTCACCGCTGAGGATGCCGGCGAAGGTGCTGCTGACATTGTTGCCGCCGAGGCTCAGCGTGTTGCCAGTGCCGATCAGCGCCGTACCGCTGCCGGTGAGGCTGGCAAGGCTGCCCGAAGCACCGAGATTCAGCGCCGCGCCGCCCGCGAGATTGACCGTGGCGTTATTGCCCAATGCCGTGCCGTTCAGGGTGGTCAGGCTGCCGGACAGTACATCGAAAGTGCCGCTGAAGGTGTTGTTGCCGGACAGTGTCACGTCGGCCAGACCGTTCTTGGTCAGAGTGCCCGCACCGGCAATCACGCCGCCGAGGGTCAGGTTGTTGTTGCCGGCCAGACTCAGGTTGGCATTGACGTTGACGTTGTTCGCCAGCACCAGCGGCGCACTGGTGTCGAGGCTCGAGGTGCCGGCCACGGTCAGTGCGCCGCTGCCCAATGCCGAACCGGTGCCGAGGGTCAGCGTACCGGCGTTCAACGTGGTGCCGCCGGTGTAAGTGTTGACGCCGTTGAGTGTCAGGTTCGACGCGCCGTCCTTGATCAAGCCACCCGCGCCGCTGACCACACCCGCGAGGGTCAGGTTGTTGCTGCCGGTGTTGCTCAGATTGGCATTGAGCACAACGTTGTTGCCCAGGCTCAGCGCACTGTTGCTGTCCAGCGCGGAGGCGCCGGCTACGGTGAGATTGCCCAGGCCCAGCGCCGAGTTGCTGCCGGCGGTCAGGGTGCCCGCGTTGAGGGTCACGCCACCAAGAAAATTATTGTTGCCACTCAGGCTCAGGTTGGCCGCGCCGTTTTTGCTCAGGCTGCCGGCGCCGTTGACCGTGCCGGCCAGGGTCAGATCCGCCGTGCCGCCAATGCCGAGGTTGCCCGCGAGGTTGACCGCGTTGTTCAGCGAAACCCCGGTGCTGGCATCCAGCGTGGTGCCGCCCGCTGCATTCAGCGTGCCCGAGCCGAGCGCCGAGTTCGACGCCAGAACCAGTCCGCCGGCATTCAGCGCGACCGGCCCGAGGAAGGCATTGTTGCCGCCGAGGGTCAGGTTGGCCGCGCCGGTTTTGATCAGGCCACCGGTGCCGCCAATCACGCCGTTGAGGGTCAGGGCATTGCTGCCGACGATGGTCAGGTTGCCGTTCAGCGTCGCCGCGTTGGCCAGTGTCACCGCCGCGTTGCTGTCCAGCTGCGTACCGGCATTCGCCGTCAGCGTACCGGTACCGAGCGCCGTATTGCTGCCGACGATAATCTTGCCACCGTCCAGTTGTGTGCCGCCGGTATAAGTGTTGGCACCGCCGAGCACCAGGGTGCCGGCGTCAAGTTTATTAAGGATGCCGCTGCCATCGATATTGGCATTGATGGTCGCCGTGACGCCCGGATCGACGCGCAACGAAGTGGTGCCGCCGGTGCCGTTGACCGCCGTGAGTTGCCCCGCCGCACCGTTGACCACGTTGTAGCCATCGGTGAGGAATTGCATGCCGGTAAACGCTTGCGTGCCGTTCACCGTCACCGTGCCGGCAGTGCCCTGGAACACCGCGAAGTCGCCGGCCCACGGTTGGTTGACCAAACCGTTGGCGTCGGTCCAGTTGGTGCCGACCGCGTTCCACGTGCCGCTGCCGCCATCGACCACGCCGTTGGCGATGGTCTGGCTGCCGTCCCAGTAACGAATGTTGACGTTCGGCGCCGACACTTGAATGTTGATCTGATTGGCCACGCCGGTCTGCACCACCAGGTCGCCGAGGCCGTAACCGACCGGCACGCTGGCCACGTCCAGACCGAGATTAGTCAGGGCACCGGTGTAGTTGAACAGGCGATACACACCAACGCCGAAACCACCGGCATCGCTGACGTTGAGATTGCCGTCAAGGGTGAGGTTGCCGCCGACGTTCATCAGCGACGCGGTCGACGGAGTGCCCAGTGCCACATCAACGTTGCTGCCGGCGCCGAGAGTCAGAGCACTCGCCGACAAGGTGTTGCCCGACGCCAACGCCAGATGCCCACCGTTGTTGATGTTGACCGCGCCGAGCGCCGAGCCGGTACCGGTCAGGGTGCCGCCGGTATTGACGTTGAGTTGAGCACTGCCCAGCGAACCGCTCAGGTTCACGATACCGCCATCG
Source organism: Pseudomonas sp. Irchel 3H7 (assembly GCF_900187605.1). Lineage (GTDB taxonomy): Bacteria > Pseudomonadota > Gammaproteobacteria > Pseudomonadales > Pseudomonadaceae > Aquipseudomonas. Next base: position 72,675 of record NZ_FYEA01000016.1, on the reverse strand, counting down.
ATCGCGGTATTGCCGGTAATGCCGTTGATGCCAGTGAGGTTCAAGGTGCCGTTACCGACTTTGACCAGGCCGCCGCTGCCGCTGAGATCGCCATCAAAGATGCTGGTGACGTTGCCGGTGCCGACCGTCAGGGTGTTGCTGCCGGTCAGTTGCACACTGCCGCTGCCGCTCAGCGCGCCGAGGCTGGCGTCACTGCCCAGATTCAGGCCGGCGCCGGCGCTGATGTTGACGCCGGAGGTGTTGCCCAATGCGTTGGTATTGAGCGTGGTGACGCTGCCCGAAATGATGTTCAGCGCGCCAGTGAAGGTGTTATTGCCGGCCAGGGTCAGGTCTGAAAGGCCGTTTTTGGTCAGGCTGCCGGCGCCGTCAATGATGCCGTTCAAGCTCAAATCGTTGTTGCCGGCGACGGTCAGTCCGGCATTCAGGGTAATGGCGTTGCCGATGCCGAACGATGCGCTGTTATCCAGCGTTGCCGCGCCACCGACGACCAATGCGCCACTGCCCAGACCGTTGGCATTGCCAAGGGTCAACGTGCCGGCGTTGAGTGTGGTGCCGCCGCTGAAGGTGTTGTTGCCATTGACGGTCAGGTTGGCTGCGCCGTCCTTGATCAACTGGCCGGTGCCACTGGTCACGCCGCCGAGGGTCAGGTTCTGCGTACCGCCCACGGTCAGCGCCGCATTCAGGGCGACATTGTTGTTGAGGCTGACCAGCGGCGAGTTGCTGTCCAGTGTCGCGGCGCCAGCGACGGTCAATGCACCGGAACCGAGCGCCGAACTGTTGCCGACGGTCAGAGTGCCGGCGTTCAGCGTGGTGCCGCCGAGGTAGTTGTTGGCGGCATTGAGAATCAGATTGGCCGCGCCGTCTTTCACCAGACTGCCAGCCCCGCTGACCAGACCGGTCAGGGTCATATCCGCTGTGCCGCCGATGTTCAAGGCACCGGCGAGTGCCACGGCATTGTTCAGGCTGACGGCGGTGTTGGCATCCAGCGTGGTGTTGGCCGCCGCGTTCAACGTGCCGGAACCCAGCGCGGTGTTGCTGCCGACGGTCAGTTTGCCGGTGTTCAACAGGGTATTGCCAAAATAAGTGTTGGCGCCGTTGAGGGTCAGGTCGGCAGCACCGTTCTTGGTCAGTCCACCGATACCGGCGACCACGCCGCCGAGGGTCAGCGCATTGGAGCCACCCAGGGTCAGAGTGCCGGCGAGGTTGACGTTGTTGGCCAAGGTCGCGGCGGTACTGGTATCGAGGGTGGTGCCGTTCGAGGCGTTGAGTGTGCCGGTGCCCAGGGCGGTGCTGGAACCGACAATCAGTGAACCGGCGTTCAGCGCCGTGGTGCCAGTGTAGGTGTTGTTGCCGTTGAGGGTCAGACTCGAAGCGCCGGTTTTGATCAGACCGTTACCGCCACTGATCACCCCGCCAAGGGTCAGCGCATTGGCGCCGCCGGCGGTGAGGTTGGCGTTGAGAATGACGTTGTTGTTGAGGGTCACGGCCGAACTGCTGTTGAGGGTGCCCGCGCCTTCCACCGACAAGACGCCAGTGCCCAGTGCCGCGCCGTTGCCGACCGTCAAGCTGCCGGCATTCAGCGTGGTGCCGCCGCTGTAGGTATTGGTGCCATTGAGCGTGAGATTGGCGGCGCCGTTTTTCACCAGTTGGCTGGTGCCGCTGATCACGCCGCCGAGGGTCAGCGCGTTGCTGCCGCCAATGCCCAGGCTGTTGTTGAGAATGATGGCATTGTTCAGGGTCACCGTCGCATTGCTGTCGAGGGCGGCCACGCCGCCGACGGTGATGTTGCCACTGCCCAGCGCCGCGTTGGCGCCCGCCGTGATCGTACCCGCGTTCAACGCGACGGCACCGAGGAAGGTGTTGGCGCCGTTGAGAATCAGGTTGGCCGCGCCGTTTTTGGTCAGCCCGCCGCTGCCGCTGACAATCCCGCCCAGGGTCAGGTTGGCACTGCCGCCGACAGTCAGGTTGCCGCCGAGTGAGACTGCGTTGGTTAGCGCAACGGCAGTGCTGGCATCGAGGGTGGTGCCCGCCGCCGTGGTCAAGGCACCCGTGCCCAGCGCGGTGTTGGAGCCGACAATCAGCGTGCCGGCATTCAGCGCGGTACCGCCGGAAAAGGTGTTGTTGCCGCTGAGGCTGAGGTTGGCGGTGCCGTTCTTGATCAGATTACCGGCACCGCTGATGACGCCGCTCAAACCCAGCGCCTGCGTGCCGCCGATGGTCAGATCGGCCGCCAGCGCGACGGCGTTGGCGAGAGTCACCGCCGTGGTCGCATCCAGTGTGGTACCGGCCGCCGCGTTCAACGCGCCCGTACCCAGCGCGGTGTTGCTGCCAACGAACAGGCTGCCGGCATTGAGCAGCGTGTTGCCGCTGTTGGTGTTGTTGCCGCTCAAGGTCAGGCTGGCGCTGCCGGATTTGGTAATCCCACCAGTGCCGGACAACACGCCGCCGAGTGTCAGGGCATTGCTGCCGAGCACGTTGAGCGCACCGGTCATGCCGATGTTGTTGGCCAGGGTGACGTTGGTGGTGCTGTCCAGACTGGTGCCGGCGGCGGTATTCAGCGCGCCACTACCCAGCGAGTTGTTGTTGGTCACCAGCAGGGTGCCGGCGCTCAGGGTGGTGGTGCCGGTGAACCCGCTGTTGGCGCCACTGACAGTCAGGCTGCCGCTGCCGGTTTTGGTCAGGCCGCTGCTGCCGCTGATCAAACCGCCGAGGGTCAGCGCGCCAGTGCCGCCGGCGGTCAAGGTGCCGCCGAGGCTGATGGCGTTGTTCAGGCTGATCGTGCCCGGGGCGCTCAACGTTGTCGCGCCAGTGACGTTGAGGGTGCCGGTGCTCAGCGCCAGGTTGTTGCCCAACTGCACGGTGCCGCCGTTGAGCGTGGTGTTGCCCAGGTAGGTGTTGGCGGCGCTGAGGCTCAGTTGCCCGGAACCGACTTTGGTCAGGCCGCCGCTGCCGGAAATGACGCCGCTCAGGGTGGTGGCGTTGGTACCTTGCACTGTCACGCCGCCCGCGCCGAGGGAAATCAGGTTACTGACGTTCAACCCGGCATTGCTGGCCTGGAGTATCCCGCCGTTGGAGGTGATCACGCCGCTGCCGAACGTGGCGTTGTTGTTGAACTGGGCGACACCACCGTTAAGCGTGGTCGCGCCGCTGACCAATGGCCCCTGCAAGGTCCAGGTGCCGCTATTGAGGGTCAGGTTGTTGAAGTTGACGTAGGTCGCGCTCGATGCGGTGCCGACACCCGTGGTGCCGCCGCCGACGCCGATCGGGTTTTGCAGGATCAGGCTGTTGGTGCCGCCCGCGCCACCATCGACCGTGCCGGTCGGAGCGAAGGTCAGATTGATGCCGATCAAACCGCCGAGGCCGACGCTGATCTGTACACCGTCACCGACGTTGACGCTGGAACCGGTCACCGCGGTGAAGGTGTTGGTGCTGGCCGCGCCCATCGACACGCCGCCGGTAATCGCACCGGCGTTGGTGAAGGTATTGCCTGCCGCCGATGTTTCGAACGCGATCCGGCCGTTGATCACACCGGTGCTGCTGTTGGTCATGTTGACCTGCGAGCCGCCGTAGACGCCGACCACCGGGGTGTCGGCGAGGGTGATGCCGCCGATCGACAAACCGGTCGAGGTGATGGTGCCGTTGTTGGTGATGCTGGTGGTGCCGGCAGCAGCGTTGTTCACCGCAATGCCGAGGCCGTCGATGCTGGTCAGGTTGAGCCCGAGCAACATGCCCGTGCCGCGAATGATCCCGCTGGCGTTGTTGAGCACGCTGACCGTACTCGTAGCGCCAGTGCCAATGAACGCGCCGCCGCTCAGCACCGAGACCAGGCCGAGCAGTGCCGGGTCGAGCGTGCCGGAGTTGTTCAGGGAAATGTTCACCCCGGTCAGGTCCATCACATGGCCGCCGAGGGTCGCGTTCATCTGCGCCCCACTGTTGACGTTGACCGTCAGGCCACTGGTGGCGCTGGAAAAATTATTCAGAAACAGCGGCAGACTCGGCACGCCGGTGCAGGTCACCGTTGAACCCGCCGTGGAGCACGTGGCCAACGCAGGAGCGCTGACGCCGCCGAACAACAGCCCGGCGACACTCAGATGCACAGCAAGGGAAAGAGGGGAAAAGCGCGAAACGAGGGCGACACCAAACCTTGCTTCCACGGGCTACTCCTTGTCGTGGCCAAATTCTTCCTTGAGCGCGCGAAGAGCCGTGCTTATTCCACACGCGAATCAAGACTGCGACGGTCATCACAAAACCGTTGATTGGGGACAAAGCTAGTAGACGCCCGGCAATGGGGCACGGATTAAATGGTGTTAATACTTTAATACTAGAGGGGTCTGGAATAAGCGTTTCAGCCCGTATTCGTGGGCCTTCAACCTGTCGCAGAACCTGTAGGCCTTCGCCTGCTCGCGATGGCGGTGTGTCAGTTAACGGATACTTTTCTGACACACCGCCATCGCGAGCAGGCGAAGGCCTACAGGGGTTTGCGGTGATCAGTTATACCTGATCAGTCCGTCAGTTAAATTTGCGAATTCTTCGATATTTCATGGCATTGAGAAAACTGGTACGCCTTGTGCAAACGTTTGCGTAACGTCAATCCCAACGTTTTCGTAACAAAACCGTACAAGCCCACGGAACACGGGCCTCGATCCGCAAAAAAGGACTTTGAATGGCCATTGCATGCCCTTTTCGCGCACCTTTCTCGTGCACGCTTGCTGTTTCCTTGCTACTGACCGGCGTTACCGGACTTCTCAGCCACAGCGCTCTGGCGCAACCGGCCGCCAAAGAAGAATCCGCCCAGGGCGAAGCCCTCAGCCCCGAAGCCAGCCCGCCGAAAAAAGGCGCCTACCTCTCGGACTGGTACAACCAGGACCTGATGCTGATCGGCAGCAAGGACATCAGCTTCGGCCCGCAACCGGCCGACGATATCTATCTGGAATACGAGTACTTCGGCCGCAAAGGTCCGTTCGAACTGTACGGCTACATCGACATTCCGAAGATCTTCAACATCGGCAACAGCCACGACAAAGGCGTGTGGGATCACGGCTCGCCGGTGTTCATGGAGCACGAACCGCGCATCTCCATCGACTACCTCGCTGGCCGCAGCCTGGCCATCGGTCCGTTCAAGGAATGGTATGTGGCGTTCGACTGGATCTACGACCACGGCAGCCGCAAAGAGAACCGCGCCAACACGCTGTACAGCGGTTTCGGCACCGACATCGACACGCACTCGCGGGTCAACCTGTCGGCCAATCTGTACGGTCGCTATCAGTGGGAAAATTACGGTGCCAGCAACGAATATTCCTGGGACGGCTACCGTGCACAGCTCAAGTACATCGTGCCGATCGATAAATTCAGCAACGGCGCCTCATTGACCTACATCGGCTTCACCAACTTCGATTTCGGCTCGGACATCCACAAGGACAACCCGGCGCGCACCGCCAATGCGACGGTGGCGACCAACGTCCTGCTCTACTCGTTCACGCACTTGCGCTTCACCCTGGTCGGCCGTTATTTCCACAACGGCGGCAACTGGGAAGACGGCAGCGAGCTGAATTTTGGCGATGGCAATTTCCGCGCGCGTTCCAACGGCTGGGGTTACTACGCCGGCGTCGGTTATCAGTTCTGAATCAAGGAGTTTTCCATGCAAGCAATGATGCGTTTGACCCTGGCCGGTGCGGCCCTGCTCTCCTCCACCGCGTGGGCGGCCGAGGCCCCGATGCAACCGAAAGTCGTGTTGATCACCATGTTCGCCCCTGAGGCGCAGCACTGGATTGATCGTCTGGCGTTGAAGCAGGAAATCCGCGTGCCAGGCCTGTCCGCCGAGTACCCGAGCATTCGCTGCAACACGCAGCAGGTGTGCCTATTGACCACCGGCATGGGCCAGACCAATGCGGCCGCCTCGACATTGGCGTTGGCGCTGTCGCCGAAATTCGACCTGCGCAAAAGCTACTTCCTGATCGCCGGCATTGCCGGCATCAGCCCGAAACACGGGACCATCGGCACCGCTGCATGGGCACACTACCTGGTGGAGTTCGGCACGCAATGGGAGATCGATTCGCGTGATGCGCCGTCGACCTGGCCGACCGGCTATCTGGGCATCAACACCAAAGGGCCGAACGAAAAACCGCCGCTGGATTACAAGACCGAAGTCTTTGAACTCAACCCGAAGCTGCAGGCCAAGGCCTTCGCCCTGAGCCACAAGGTCGAGCTGAGCGAAAGCAAAGAGTCCGCCGCGTGGCGTCTGAAATATCCGTCGGCCCCGGCCAATCAGCCGCCGGTCGTGACGCGCTGCGACACACTGGCCGGCAACACCTGGTTTTCCGGAACGCGCCTGAGCGAGCGGGCCGAGGTCTGGACCAAGTTGCTCACCGACAACAAGGGCGAATACTGCACGACGCAGCAGGAAGACAACTCGACCTATGAGGCCTTGCTGCGTGCCGGTCGTGAAGGTCTGGTCGATGTCCAACGCCTCGCCGTGGTGCGTGCAGGCTCCGACTTTGACCGCCCGGAGCCGGGCGGCAGTGAAGTGGATAACCTGCTCAAATACGCCGATCAGGGCGGCTTCGTGCCGGCGCTGGAAAACCTCTATCGCGCGGGGAATCCTCTGGTGCAGGACATACTGAAAAACTGGTCGGCGTGGGAAAACGGCGTCCCGCAATCCTGAACCCAACAACGATCTACTGTAGGAGTGAGCCTGCTCGCGATAGCGGTGTGTCAGTTTAATCATGAGTAACTGATACACCGCTATCGCGAGCAGGCTCACTCCTACAGGGGTTTTGCGGTGTATCAGGGAATGAGGATGACCTTGTCGCCACTGCCTTGATTGACGTCGGCGTAGCGCGCCAGGCCTTCGGTCAGCGGCACTTCGACCAACCCTTGCGGCAACGGCAACAACCCTTCATCGAAGAACCGCCCGAACTGCTCGAGCATCGCCGCACACGCTTCAACGCCATACAACAACGAATTGATCCCGACCACCGAACCGCCCTTGCGATACAAGGCCAGCGCCGGCAGTTGCACATGCCCGTCCACCGGTGCGGCGATGATCGCGATCCGTCCGAACGTGGCCAATGCCGCCACCGACGCCGGCAGCCAGAAACCGGTGGTGTCGAAAATCACATCGGCGCCGCCGCGATACACCGCGTTGACCTGCGCGCCGAGGTCTTCCGGCTTATCCAGTTGAATCGTCTGATAACCCTGCGCTTGCAGTTCCGCCACCTGCTCCGGGCGCCGCGCCGCCGCCAGCAACTGCGCGCCACGCACCTTCGCCAGCGCCAAAGCAGCGGTCGCCACCGCTCCGCCGCCGATCACCAGCAAACGCGTTTCGGCCGTCACCAGACTGCGTTCCAGCGCATCCCACGCTGTGGTGTACGGCACGCCGAGGCTGGCGGCCTGGGTGAAACTCAGGTGCGACGGTTTTTGCGCTATGCCATTGGCCGGCAGTTTGACGAATTGCGCGTGCGTGCCGTCGGCGAAAAAGCCCAGCTCACGGCCAGTGCCCCAGACTTCCTGACCGATCAACGCCTGCGGGCCTTCGACGACGACACCGGCGAAATCGCGACCGGGAATTCGCGGCAGCGTGGTGTAGGGGAAGCGGCCGAGGACGTTTTTCACATCGCTGGGGTTGAGGCCAGCAGCCTTGATCTGCACCAGCACTTCGTCAGCGCCGGGTACCGGAGTCGGCACCTCGACGTAACGCAGGGAAGACAGGTCGCCGGTTTTATCGAATTGCAGTGCTTTCATGGGGACATCCACCGAAGGAAAAGAGGGAATTCAGGACAGCCAGCCCGCGACCAGTTGCCGGCCCATCGGCCACAACTGCTCACCGGCCAACATGCCGAGTAAACCGACCAGCGCGATAGCCGGTGGCGCCGGAGAACGGAAATCCAGCGCGCCGTACAACAGACCGACGCCCAGACCGATAGCCAGCGAAATCAGGTAATTCATGGGGAGGAACTCCGCCCGTGGAAAGGAATGGGCAAAGTTTAGGGAGTCGGCGAGGTTGGCATCGGCCAAGGACTTCTGAATTTCGGACAAACCAACCACAGTCACCACAAAACCCTGTGGGAGCTGGCTTGCCAGCGATGAGGCCTGTACATCCGACATCCTCATCGGCTGACACACCGCTATCGCTGGCAAGCCAGCTCCCACAAGGTTCTGTGTAGGTTCAGGATATAGCGTCGTTACAGAGTGAATTGCGAAGGGGCGACGCCCAGTTCGCGACGAAACATGTCGCTGAAGCTACTGGGTGAATAGCCGAGCTCCCGGGCAATCACACTCACCGCCACGCCCTGAATCAACGCCGCCACCGCCGTCGCCAGTTGTACCTGCCGCCGCCACTCGGCGAAGCCCATGCCGAGGCTGTCCTTGAACAACCGCGCCAGGGTGCGCACGCTGGCTCCGGCATTTTCCGCATGCTGTTCGAAAGGAATCTCCAGCGACGGCGCCGCCATCACTGCCTGACACAGATTCATCAAGCGCCGGTCGGAGTCATCCGGCATCGGGATCTTCAGCTGTGAACGCCGTGCGCGTTTCAGCTCCAGCAAGGCCAGCCCGACCAACGCCTCGTAATACGCAGGATCACCGCTGTCGCCCTGCTCCACCAGCCCGACAATCAACTCGCGCAGCAACCCACCGACCTCGATCACCTGCACCGTCGTGTCCAGCGTCGCCGCCAGCGCCGGGCGCAGGTAGATATTGCGCATCTGCAAATCCGACACCACGCGAATCCCGTGCGGCACGCCCGGCGGCAACCACACCGCCCGCTGCGGCGGCACCACCAGCGCTTCGTGCGGCGTCTCGACCCACATCACCCCGCTCATCGCATACAGCAACTGTCCCCAGACATGCTCATGCGGCTCGATAAACAAGCCGCGCGGATACGTCCGCGCCACACGTTGCACGGGCACATCGGTATCGCTCAGATCTGGGGGTGCGGCAAGGGCCATGGCGAGCATTCATTGGGGTTGGCGAAAAACCCATGGTAACCAGTGCGCCACGGCGTCGCCAACGATAGATACCGTCGGACAATCCGAGTGAATTTTCCCGCAGCGCCGCGATCCCTCTATTACCACAGGGAGGAATACGGGCTTTATGAACAACGCAAAACTCTATGTCATCGAATACACCCTTCACGGCACGCCCAAGTCGTTCATTATCCGCTCGGACAAAATGGACAACACCGAGGCGTGGCACTGGGCGAGCTGCGACGCAGGCGTTGGTCGCATCCCGCGCTTTGGCCGTGAAAAAGTGCAGAAGACCAGCAAACCGATGGCGGAAAAATTCGGCGTGGAAAACGTTGTGTGGCGACCGACCAGCTAAGCTCTGCGCATCGATCGGCATCATTCGGGGGGAATGCACCATGAGCAACATCATCAGCCCGGCGCACCTGGACTACGGCCTCGATACGCTGTTTGGGCGGATCACCAAAAGCGTGGACTGTCGCGTTGGGCTGGAGGCGGTCGAAGGTGATCCGTTTCGCTTTGCCTTGCGAGTGCCGGCGCCGCTGCCTGAAGATCTGGACCAGGCGAAAACCATCGTGGTCAGGGTTGAAGGGCGACGGCTGCAAGGCACAGTGAGGCATACAGAGCGGCTGGATGATGAAAGTATGAAACTGGAAGTGGAGCCTGATTAGGCTCCACTTTTTTTATGCGTCGTTCGTCATCCGTGGGCGCATTTACAGCCCTTGGTTGAACATTGCGCACCGTTCTCATGATGATGGGCGCAAGCCTCGCAGCAAAAATGCTTGCCATGGCGCACGACCGGGTGCTCGCCGAGCTTGCAATTGCATTTAGGGCAGTCACAGGTTTTATCAGGCATGGGACAGACTCCTTGGGTAATGGTTGTCTGGGGCTTGAAGGGCAAGCCGTAATATCCAGTGTAGGACCTGCTGCAGGCTGCGATCTTTTTGATTTTGTTTGCGATTGGGGAGTGGATTTGGGGAGTGGATTGGGGGCATATCCGTTGCTGCGGGTGCTGCCGCTGGCGGTTTCGCTCTTACAGCGACTCACTTTTCCAGACGCCGAAAAGTAAGCAAAAGGCTTTGCCCCTGGCGTACGGCACTTCGCTTAGGCTCAGTGTTCCCTCGCTACGGTGTCCATCCGGGGGCATCGCCTACGGTTTGCTTCGCTGCACCTCCTCTCGATGTATGCGGCTACGCCGCACGGCGCTGCGCGCCTAACCCCGGATGAACACCTCCGCTCGGCCTGCCGATGGGGCAAAAGATCAAAAGCCGAAGCAAGATCAAGAGCCAGATCAAGAGCCAGATCAAGAGCCAGATCAAGAGCCAGATCAAGAGCCAGATCAAGAGCCAGATCAAGAGCCAGATCAAGAGCCAGATCAAGAGCCCCTCACCCTAGCCCTCTCCCGGAGGGAGAGGGGACTGACTGTGGTGTTTGGGAGAGGTACGCCGACGTGCGATACCGCGTTGAACTCAGATTCTGAAAGGCCCACCACCGGCTCCCTCTCCCTCGGGAGAGGGCTGGGGTGAGGGGCAAATCCACCACAAATCCAAAGCCGACCACGCCCCGCTCTTCACCACTCAATAGGCCGAGTGTCAGCTCGCCTGCTCTTGATCTTGACCCACGGGCGACGTCGGAAGGCTGAGTGGAGGGATTGATCCGGGCGTGGGAGCGCAGCGACCGTTTGGCGCAGCCAAACACAGCGAGAGGAGGTGCAGCGAAGCAAACCGTAGGCGCTGCGCCCGGATCGATCCCGCAGCGAAGGAACCCCGAGCCCTAGCGAGCGGGCCGTACGTAGGAGCAAGCGTTTTTGGTTACTTTTGAGGCGTTTGTCAAAAGTGACCCGCCGTAAGGGCGGAACCCTAAGCCGCCGTGACCGCAGCAACGGATATGTACTCAACTAAACCCAACTCACCCAGCCTGACGCGAACTCCTATACATAAACACCAAAGCCACCCCCAAACACACCATCGCCAAAATCCGCGAACCAGAAAGCTCAATCGCCGGATTCCCCAACCAGCCAAAATTATCAATCAACATCCCCATCCCCAACTGCCCGACAATCACCGCCACCGTCGCCACAGCCGTCCCCACCACCGGCACCGCCCCGACCATCACCATCATGTACACCACGCCAAACAGCGCCCCGGTCAACTGCCACTTCGGCACATCCAAAAGACTCACCGCATGGGCCGGCTCAAAAAACAAAATCAACAACCCGGTCGACACCGCACCCACAACAAACGTCAGCAAACTACTGCGCAACACCCCAACGCTCTCGCCCAGACGCCCATTGATCGCCGCCTGCACACTCAACACCGCACCGGCCAACACCACCACCGCCAACAAAATAACCAGACTCATCACTCACCCCCGCGCAATCAAAACCAAAGCCACCACAATCAACCCCAACGCCAGCCACCGCTCGGCATTGACCTTCTTGCGCGTCGCGCCGAACCAACCGAAATGGTCAATCAACACACTCTTGCCAACCTGCCCGGACAGAATCGCAATCATGGTCATCGCAATGCCGATATGCGGCGTCGCCAGGGTCAGCACCACCACATACATCGGCCCCAGAAACCCGCCAATCAACTGCCAGCGCGGCAGATCAGTCAGTGCCGGGCCTTTTTGCGGGCCAGCGAACAACAACAGTAAAAACAGAATCGCCGAGCCCACACCAAAGATGCTCAAGGTCGCCCACAGATGCCCGACCTGCACACCCAACGGCCCGAGCAACCCCGCCTCCACCGACAAGCCCATGCCCGCGAGAATCACCAGCGGCAGCAACAACAAGCGCAACCCCGACTTCGTCGCCGGCGCGCTAACGCTCACCTCATCCAACGTCTGCATAAACAACCTTCCACTCAAGTAAACGATGGCGCGGATTATCGACTGGCGCAGCTGTGCGATAAATGGGAGCATCCGGACAACACTTTTGCGCAGTACGCACAACAGGATTATCCATGCACGGGCTCAACGAACTCGGATTCAAGGCACTCAGGCTGTTTGTGGCCGTTCTCGATCACGGCAGTTTTTCCGAAGTCGCCCGCCGCGAAGGCGTGGCGCCCTCTTCAATCTCCCGGCAGATTCAATTGATGGAGCAGGCGCTGAACCAGCAATTGCTCTACCGCCATACCCGCGCCGTCACGCCGACCGAAGCCGGGCGTATGCTCGGTCACCATGCGCGGCTGGTGCTGGTGCAACTGGAAGAAGCCGAACAGGCCTTGCAGGAACAGCAAAGCGAGCCCACCGGGCTGGTGCGCATCAACGCCCCGGTGGTGTTCAGCCAGCGGCATCTGACGCCGTGGCTGGGCCAGTTGTGCGCGCGCTATCCGAAGCTGCAACTGGATATCCAGCAGACCGACCACTACGTCGATCCATTGCAGGAAGGCGCCGACCTGCTGTTCCGCATCGGCCCGTTGCACGACTCGAGCATGCAGGCACGGATTCTTGCGCCGCATCGCTTTCAGGTCGCGGCCAGCCCGGCGTATCTCAAGCGCCACGGTACACCGCAGAAACCCGAAGATCTGGCGCAACACCAATGCCTGGCTTACAAAGGCGCGACCGGCCAGCAACGCTGGTTTTTCCGCCGCGAGGGCGAGGACTGGACGCCGTATTCGGTGAAAGGCCCGATCACCGGCAACCACGCCGACACCCTCACCCAAGCCGCTGAACAGGGTTTGGGGCTGGTGATGTTTCCGTCTTGGCTGATTGGCGAAGCCGTGCGCGATGGCACGCTGGTGCCGGTGCTGGGGGAATATCAGGTGTCGAACAGCCTGGAGCCGCAGCAGATTGCGGTGTTGTGGCCGGGGAGCCGGCGGTTGTCGGTGAAGGTGCGGACGGTGATTGATTTCTTTGTCGAATGCTTTGGCGAAGTGCCCTACTGGGATAGACCTTGAGGGGCTGAAGATCAAGAGCCCCTCACCCTAGCCCTCTCCCGGAGGGAGAGGGGACTGATTGGGGGATGCTGTGGAACTACGCCGACCTGAAACAGCTTTACCGAATCCATAAACGACTGAATCTTTCAGGTCGATGTATGACGCAAGACACTTCGGTCAGTCCCCTCTCCCTCCGGGAGAGGGCTAGGGTGAGGGGCTTTTCAAGCTGTCAGATCCGGAACTGACCCACGAGTTTGCCAAGGCGCTGCCCCAACTCCGCCAGACTGCGCGACGTCTGTGCACCCAACTGCGTTTCATCGGCCACGCTGTCCACCGCCACCGCAATCTGATGCACGCTGCGGTTGATCTCTTCGGCCACCGCCGTCTGCTCTTCCGCCGCACTGGCAATCTGCGCGTTCATCGAGTTGATCGTCGCGATCAGCTCGGCCATGGCATCCAGCGACGCCCCGGCCTGATTAGCCTGCTGTGAAGTGCCGTCACCCGCCTCGCTGGAACGGCGCATCGCCTCGACCGCCGACTGCGTACCCGCCTGCAAGCGATCGATCATGCCCTGAATTTCCTGGGTGCTGATCTGCGTGCGACTGGCCAGTGCCCGCACTTCATCCGCCACCACGGCAAAGCCGCGCCCGGCCTCACCGGCCCGCGCCGCTTCAATCGCCGCGTTGAGTGCCAGCAGGTTGGTCTGTTCGGCGATCGAACGGATCACCCCGAGCACGCCAACAATCGACGTCACGTCCTGCTGCAGGCTGTCGAGCGACACGCCGCTGCTGCGAATGTCATCGACCAGCGCATGAATCTGCTTGATGCTGCCGGCCACCACACGCTTGGCGCTCTGGCCTTCTTCGTCGGTCTGCTGGGCGGCGACGGCAGCGTTCTGCGCGCTCTTCGCTACTTCCTGCGCGGCGGCGGACATTTCATTGATCGCCGTGGCGACCTGATCGGTTTCGTGACGCTGACGCTCCATCGCCTGATCCGAACGCTGGGCCTGATCGGACACTTGCGTCACCAGCCCGGTCAGTTGCGTGGTCATCTCGGTGATCTGCCGCACCAGACCATGGATCTTGTCGACGAAGCGGTTGAACGAGCCGGCCAGTTCGCCGAGTTCATCCTGGCTGGTGATGTTCAGGCGACGGGTCAGATCGCCCTCGCCCGCTGCAATGTCATCGAGGTTGGCTTTCATCAGGGTCAACGGACGCAAAATGGTATTGGCCAGCAACATCCCCGCCGCCGCGATCACCAGCAGCACCACCACCGCCACGCCGACGATGCTCAGCACCACGCCTTGCATACGCTCCTGCACTTGCGCTTCGACCTGTGCGACTTGCGCTTCGATGCCGTCGAGGTTGACCGAGGTACCGACCGCCATATCCCACTTGGCCAGGTATTCGGTGTAACCGAGTTTCGGTACCAACACCTTGGCATTACCCGGCAACGGCGAGCTGTATTGCAGATAGTGCGTACCGTCCTTCGCCACTTTCACCAAGCCAAGGTTGACGTAAACGCCGTTCGGGTCGCGGTTGTCTTTAAAGCTTTTGCCCACGCCTTCGGGGTCGTTGGCCTTGAACAGGCGCACGGTCTCGGAGTCGTAGCCGAAGAAGTAGCCGTCCTTGCCGTAGCGAATGCCGGAGAGCAGTTTGATCGCCTGGGCGCGTGCCTCGTTATCACCCGGCGCGGCCGCGTCGTACAGCGGCTTGATCGTGGTCATGGCCACGGCGACGTAACTTTGCAGGGTGGCTTTGGCATCGCCGAGCAGGCGTTCGCGGGTCTGTTCGACCTCTTTGTGCGCCTGTTCCTGGAGGATGAACAGCGTGGTCAGGCTGATGACCAGGGCAAAGAGCAACACCGGGAGAACGGCGAGGGACAGGACTTTAGCCTTGAGGCTCAGGCGCATTGTGGGAGCTCACTCTTTTGGTTTTATTGGCGTGGTTAAAGGCTTTAACGGCACGCCATCACAAAAGTTGAGTCTGCAGACATTGCATCTACCTGTGGGAGCGGGCTTGCCCGCGATGGCGGTGTGTCTGACACATAAATATTGAATGTGCCGACGCCATCGCTGGCAAGCCAGCTCCCACAGGTTTCAGGGGTTCAGAGAACCATCGCGGCCACCCAGCCGAACGCCAGCAGCGGCAGGTTGTAGTGCAGGAACGTCGGCACCACGGTGTCCCAGATGTGGTGATGCTGGCCGTCGATGTTCAGACCGGAGGTCGGGCCCAGCGTCGAGTCCGAGGCCGGCGAGCCGGCGTCGCCCAAAGCACCAGCGGTACCGACGATGCACACGATAGCGATCGGGCTGAAGCCCAGTTGCACGCACAGCGGCACGAAAATCGCCGCCAGAATAGGCACCGTGGAAAACGACGAACCAATCCCCATGGTTACCAGCAACCCGACCAGCAGCATCAACAACGCGCCGATGCCCTTGCTGTGATTGATCCACGACGCCGACGACTCGACCAGGGTCTGTACCTCACCGGTGGCCTTCATCACCTCGGCAAACCCGGAGGCGGCGATCATGATGAAGCCGATCATCGCCATCATCTTCATGCCCTCGGTGAAGAGGTCATCGGTCTCGCGCCATTTCACAATGCCCGACACCGAGAAGATCAGGAAACCGACCAGCGCCCCGATAATCATCGAGTCCAGCAGCAGTTGCACGATGAACGCAGCGGCAATCGCCACACCGGCAATCATCAGGCTCAGCGGGTTGTACTGCACCGCCACTTGCTCGACCTGCTCAATCTTCGCCAGGTCGTATACGCGCCGCTTGCGATAAGTGATGAACGCCATCGCCAGGCCGAAGACCATGCCCAGCGCCGGAATGCCCATGGCGTGGGTGACATTGATGCCGCTGATATCAACACCGCTACGGGCAACGTTGGCCAGCAGGATTTCATTGAGGAAGATGTTGCCGAAGCCCACCGGCAGGAACATGTACGGCGTGATCAGACCGAAGGTCATGACGCACGCGATCAAGCGGCGGTCGAGTTGCAGCTTGGTCAGTACATAGAGAAGTGGCGGCACCAGTAGCGGAATGAACGCGATGTGGATCGGCAGGATGTTCTGCGAAGCGATCGCCACGACCCACAGCAAGCCGATCAGCAGCCATTTGACGCTGCCACCGCCGGTCGCATGCTGGCGATCAACCATCGCCAGCGCCTTGTCAGCCAGGGCATGGGCCAGGCCCGACTTGGCAATCGCCACGGCGAAAGCGCCGAGCAACGCGTAGGACAACGCCACCGTCGCCCCGCCGCCCAGGCCGCTGTTGAACGCCTTGAGCGTGGCGTCGATGCCCAGGCCACCGGTCAGGCCGCCGACCAGCGCGCCAACGATCAAGGCGATCACTACGTGCACGCGGGACAGGCTGAGAATCAGCATGACGCCGACTGCCGCTATGACTGCATTCATTTCACTTCCTCGAAAAACACTGCGGTGGAAAACCGACCGCCAGACAGAATGAGTCCGCCAACGGTTCACCGGCGGATTTGCAAAGAGGGTCTTATTAGAAGGGCGCGCACTGTGCCGCAGAGTGGCCGCAGTGTCAAAGCGAGTGGGCGATTTCGGCTGCGGCAATCGGTCATATTGTGTTTCAAGGATAAAGAAAGCCGAAACGCGGCCGTTACAGTGCAAAGTCTCAGATATTTATCGAATAAGGACGTCTCCATGTCGCTCAGACAACTTTCCATCCAATGGAAAATCACCCTGCTCGCCGGCCTCTGCCTGGCCGGTATCGTGACCCTGTTGGTGGGTCTTTCGCTGTATCGCATGGAGCACAGTTCTGAACTGGTGAAAGCTTCGAGCATGGAGATGCTCACCGAGTCGGCGCAAGCGCGCATCGAGTCGCAAGGTGAAGTGCAGGCTGCCGGCATTCGCCAGCAATTCATGGACGCCTATCAGTACGGCCACGGTTTCTCGCGGCAGGTGCTGTTCCTGCGCGAACAGGCCGAGAAGCGCTTCCTCGATGCTTTCGATCTACGTGAAGACATGACCCGTCAGGTCAAATCGGCGCTGCAAGCCAACCCGGACCTGCTCGGCCTATCGCTGGTGTTCGAAGCCAACGCACTGGACGGCAAAGACGAACTGTTCGCCGGCCAGGCTGAACTGGGCAGCAACGACAAGGGCCGTTTCGCTCTGTACTGGTCGCAACCGACCCCGGGCAAAGTCACCTCGATGGCCCTGCCGGAAAGCGACATGGCCGACACCAGCACCGGTCCCAGCGGTCAAGCGGCCAACGCCTGGTTCACCTGCCCGCGCGCCACGCTCAAGCCGTGCGTGATCGAACCGTACTTCTATGTGATCGACGGGCAAAACGTGCTGATGACCAGCATCGTCTTCCCGCTGATGGTCAACGGCAAAGTCATCGCCTCGCTGTCGGTCGACATCAACCTCAACAGCCTGCAAGCCATCAGTCAGGGCGCGAGCAAAAAGCTCTACGACGGCCAGACCGCCGTGAGCATCATCAGCCCCGCCGGCCTGCTCGCCGGTTACAGCCCGGATGCCGGCAAACTCAGCCAGCGTCTGGATGCGGTGGATAAAACCAGCGGCGCCGAGTTGCTCAGCAAGCTCGCCTCCAGCACAAGCGTCAGCAGCCTGCACAGCAACGGCCAGTTGAAAGTGCTGTCGCCATTTCAACCAATTCCCGGGGGTCCGTCGTGGGGCGTGCTGCTGGATGTGCCAGAGAAAGTCCTGGTCAGCCGCGCCGAAGCGCTCAAGCAACAACTGGACGCGAGCAACAACTCCGGCACGCTGATCGAATTGAGCCTCGGCGTGCTGGCCGCGTTGATCGGCTTGCTGCTGGTGTGGCTGATGGCGCGCAGCGTGACCAAGCCGATCCTCGGCGTGGCGCACATGCTTGAAGACATCGCCAGCGGCGAAGGCGATCTGACCCGCCGTCTGGCCTATGACAAAAAGGACGAACTCGGGCAACTGGCCGGTTGGTTCAACAAGTTCCTCGACAAGTTGCAGCCGATCATTGCCGAGGTGAAACGCTCGGTGCAGGACGCGCGCAACACCGCCGACCAGTCTTCGGCCATCGCCACGCAAACCAGCGCCGGCATGGAGCAGCAATACCGCCAGGTCGATCAGGTTGCCACTGCCTCCCACGAAATGAGCGCCACCGCGCAAGACGTCGCCCGCAGCGCCGCGCAGGCTGCCGAAGCCGCCAAGGATGCTGATCGCGCGACTCGTCAGGGCCTGACCGTGATCGACCGCACCACCGCGAGCATCGACACCCTCGCCGCCGATATGAGTGCGGCGATGGTGCAAGTCGAAGGCCTGGCCGCCAACAGCGAGAAGATCGGCGCGGTGCTGGAAACCATTCGTGCGATTGCCGAGCAGACTAACTTGCTCGCGCTTAATGCCGCGATCGAAGCGGCGCGCGCCGGTGAGGCCGGACGCGGTTTTGCCGTGGTCGCCGACGAAGTCCGCAACCTCGCCCGCCGCACACAAGAGTCGGTGGAAGAGACCCGTCAGGTCATCGAGCAACTGCAAACCGGTACGCAAGATGTGGTTGGTTCGATGGGCAACAGCCATCGTCAGGCTCAGGGCAGTGTCGAGCAGGTTGGCCAGGCTGTGACGGCGCTGCGCCAGATCGGCGATGCGGTCACGGTGATCAGCGACATGAACCTGCAGATTGCCAGTGCGGCGGAAGAGCAAAGTGCGGTGGCGGAAGAGATCAATAACAACGTGGCGACGATTCGCGATGTGACCGAGTCGTTGTCCGGGCAGGCGAATGAGTCGGCGCGGGTGAGTCAGTCGCTCAATAGTCTGGCAAATCAGCAGCAGAGTTTAATGGATCAGTTTCGGGTTTGATTCGCAGGTTGTGGGGTGTCAGTGAGATTCCCCCCTCACCCCAGCCCTCTCCCCCCAAGGGGGGCGAGGGGGAAAGGGAGCCGATCTCCGTGCCATTCAAAACCTGAGTTCGACTCGGCATTTCAGGTCATGGGGAAGCTTTCAAAACCCGAGTTCGACTCGGTGTCTCACGTCACAGGGAAGCTTTCAAACCCTGAGTTCGACTCGGTATCTCACGTCGGCGTACCTCGAACAAACACCTCGGTCAGTCCCCTCTCCCTCCGGGAGAGGGTTAGGGTGAGGGGCTTCTAAAGACTCACCGCCGAGGCAACTCGATTACCACCTTCAACCCGCCCCACTCACTCTCGCCCAACACCAGCAAACCACCCCAGGTCTCGACAATATCGCGGACAATCCCCAGCCCCAGGCCATGCCCGTGGGTCTGCTCATCCAGCCGCGTGCCCCGACTGAAAACCTCGGCGCGCTGTTCTTCGGGAATCCCCGGACCGTCATCTTCCACGCTCAGGGCAAAGCCATCCGTACGCTCGATCACGCTCAGGCGCACTTCGGCATCCGCCCATTTGCAGGCGTTGTCCAGCAAGTTGCCGAGCAGTTCCAGCAAATCCTCACGATCCCACGGCAGTTGCAATCCCGCCGGCGCGACATAACTCAAGGCCAGATGCTCGCCGTGAATCATGTTCAGGGTCGCCAGCAATCCCGGCAGTTCCGTATCGCAATCAAACAGCGCACCTGGCAACGCATCACCGGAGAGCCGCGCACGGTTCAACTCGCGATTAAGCCGTTGCTGCACCTGCTCCAGTTGTTCCTTGAGGACCTTGCGCAACTCGGGATGCGCATCGAGTTTTTCGCTGGACGCCAGGCTCAACAGCACCGCCAACGGCGTTTTCAAGGCGTGCCCGAGATTGCCCAAGGCATTGCGCGAGCGCTTGAGGCTGTCTTCGGTGTGCGCCAACAAATGGTTGATCTGCGCCACCAGCGGTTCCAGTTCCACCGGCACCTGTTCATCGAGTTGTGAACGCTGGCCCTGCTGCAATTGCGCAATCTGCTCGCGGGCCTTTTCCAGTGGTTTCAAGGCGCGACGCACGGTCAGCCGTTGCAGCAGCAGAATCAACAGCAATGCCGCCAGACCCAGGCCCAGGCCGATCTGGCGCATGCGCTGAAAGCTCTCGCGCACCGGCGTGTAATCCTGCGCGACGCTGATCGAAATCGATTGGCCCAGGCGTCGATAGTCCGAACGCAGCACCAGCAATTGCTGACCGTCAGGCCCCAGTTGCAGATTGCTGTGCAGCCCGGGATGGTCGAGCAGCGGCAGATCCTGATCCCACAACGAACGCGAACGCCAATGGCTGTCGGCAAAATCAATGCGGAAATAGTGCCCGGAAAACGGCCGCTGATAGGCTGGCGACAAATGCCGCTCATCCAGTTGCAGGCCTTGCGGCCCGCGCACCAATGCCACCAGCAGACTTTCGCTGTCGTTGCGCAGACCGGCTTCGAGATAGCGCTGCAAACCCACTTCGAACAACCACAGACTGGTTTGCGCCACCACCACACCGACGACCACCATCACGCTGATCAAACCCAGGCTCAAGCGACGTTGGATCGACCTCACGAAGCTTGCCCGCCGAACAGGTAACCCTGACCTCGACGGGTTTCGATCACACTTTTGCCGAGCTTGCGCCGCAGGTGATTGACGTGCACTTCGAGGACGTTGGAATCGCGCTCGGTTTCACCATCGTAGAGGTGTTCGGCGAGGTGGCTTTTGGAGAGGATCTGCTCCGGGTGCAGCATGAAATAGCGCAGCAGGCGGAATTCGGCGGCGGTCAATTGAATGTCGGCGCCGTCGCGCACCACGCATTGGCGACCTTCGTCCAGATGCAGACCGGCCGCCTGCAATGTGGGTTGATTGGCCTGACCTTTGGAGCGACGCAGCAGCGATTGAATGCGCAACTGCAACTCTTCGGGGTGGAACGGTTTGGTCAGGTAATCGTCAGCGCCGGCCTTCAGGCCTTCGATGCGCTCGGCCCAGGAATCGCGCGCCGTGAGGATCAGCACTGGAATCGCCAGGCCGCCGGCGCGCCACTGCGCCAGCACTTCAAGCCCCGGTACACCGGGCAGGCCGAGGTCGAGAATGATCAGGTCATAGGGTTCGCTGCTGCCCTGATACAGCGCATCGCGGCCGTCCGCCAGCCAATCGACTGCATAGCCCTGGCGTTGCAGGCCGGCGAGCAATTCGTCGGCCAGCGGTACGTGGTCTTCCACCAATAGCAAACGCATCGATCAATCTTCCTTGTCTTTCACCAGTTCGCCGGTATCGGCCTTCAAGTGCAGCTCACGGGCGACACCTTCGACGGTCAGCAACTCGACTTCATAAATGTAGACGTCGTGTTTTTCTTCCAGCTCGACTTCCAGCAGTTTTGCGCCGGGATAACGATCCATCGCCTGCTGCAGCACTTGCTCCAGCGGCAGGATCACGCCCTGCTTGCGCAGATCAAGCGCCTCGTCCGGACCGAGGTCGCGGGCCATGGCCGTCGAGCAACACATCACCAGCGCCAACGCCGTACGGCGGGTGGCGCGAACATTAACCTTCATTACGTATCCTGATGATCCTTGAGAACCTGCCCAGTCACCGCGTCTAATTCCAGATCCCACTCCAGCCCCTGCGGATCACGCATTTCGATCTGGTAGATGTACTTGCCGTACTGCTCTTCCAGCTCGGTATCGGTGATCGTCGAACCTGGGTGTTTTTCCAGCGCCGTGGCGTTGAGCTTCTCGAAGGAGACGATAGTACCAGCGTCGCGCAGACGCAGGGCTTCGTCGGGGCCGAGATCGCGGGCGTGGGCGAGGTTGGCGGTGAAGCCGATGATCGCGGCAATGGACAGGGCAGTCAGGGTTTTCATGGGGTCTCCGTATTTTTATGTGTTGCTTACGGTGGGCACCTTAGCGAGATGAACTTAACTGAAACTGAATTGCCATCATTGCCCCAGCTCAACACATGCCCCCGTGTAGGAGCTGCCGCAGGCTGCGGCAGCTCCTACAGGATTTTGTAACATGTGCTTATAATTGTTCGCTTGCTAACGATCGAGACCGGTATGACCGCCATCCACATCAAATTCCCCGCCCTCACCCTCAAGGCCGGCCCACGCGCCATGGCGCGCATTCGTGCCCAAGGCCTGAACGCCGCCGATGTCGGCACCCTGCCCGGCGCGGCCGGTGGACCGAAGGCGTTGGGCATTCAGGGACTGGATCTGGCGTTGTTCGGTGAATGGCTGCCGAGTGCACCGCGTGAGCGTTCGCTGATCGGCGCCTCGGTCGGTTCCTGGCGCTTCGCCAGCGCCTGCCTGCCGGACGCCGCCGAAGGCATTCGCCGCCTCGGTCATCTGTACGCCGAGCAGAATTTCAACAAAGGCGTGACCATGGCCGAGATCAGCCAGAGTTCGCAGCGCATGCTCAACGACCTGCTCGACGGCCGCGACGCGAGCATCCTCGACAACGCGCATTACCGGCTGAACATCATGGTGGTGAAAAGTCAGGGGCGTCTGGCCGATGACCATCGCGGCCGACTGGGTCTGGCACTGGGCTCGGTGATTGCCGACAACCTGCGCGGTCGCGCGCGGCTGTCGCGGCACTTCGAACGACTGATCATCCACGACCCACGCCTCGCCCCGCCGGTCAATGCGCTGAACGATTTCCCGTCGCGCTTTGTCGCCCTGAATGCCGGCAATCTGCGTCAGGCCTTGTTGGCGTCGGGATCGATCCCGATGGTCATGGAAGGCGTACGCGACCTGCCGGGCGCCGGTGCCGGGACGTTCCGCGACGGTGGCCTGCTCGACTACCACCTTGACCTGCCCTACAGCGGCGACGGCATCGTGCTTTATCCGCACTTCACTGATCGGGTGATTCCCGGCTGGTTCGACAAGACCCTGCCATGGCGCAAGGCCTCGGTGGAGCGCTTGCAGGACGTGCTGCTGCTCGCGCCTTCGAAGGAATATCTGGCGCGCCTGCCCTACGGCAAACTGCCCGATCGTAATGATTTCAAACGCTTCATGGGCGATGCGCCGAGCCGGCAGAAATACTGGCACGCAGCGATGGACGAGAGCCGTCGCCTCGGCGATGAGTTCCTTGAACTGACTGCCAATGGTCGCCTCGCCGAGCGCTTGCTGACCCTTTAGTCAGCACGGCCAAAGACAAGCTGGTAAACTCGCCGCCTGCCCGAATCGCTGCGGCGAACGCCATCTGAACAGAGCCGAAAATACCGTGGAAATCTTCAAAGAGTTTACTTTCGAATCCGCCCACCGCCTGCCGCACGTCCCGGACGGCCACAAGTGCGGGCGTCTGCACGGTCACTCGTTCAAAGTGGCGCTTCACCTCAGCGGCGACCTCGATCCGCACACCGGCTGGATCCGCGATTTCTCTGAAATCAAAGCGATCTTCAAGCCGCTGTACGAGCGTCTCGATCACAACTACCTGAACGACATTCCCGGTCTGGAAAACCCGACCAGCGAAGTGCTGGCCAAATTCATCTGGAATGAAATGAAGCCGTTGTTGCCGGAACTGAGCGCGATCCGTATTCACGAGACGTGCACCAGCGGTTGCATCTATCGCGGTGAATAACCTGACGTAGATCTCCCTCGTAGGAGCTGCCGAAGGCTCCTACAGGGGGATTGGTGTTTTGTCTGGGAAATAGAGAACAGCCCGCGAGGCTGTTTTTTTACGCCTATGCTTTTTGGCTCCCACCCGCCAAGAGGACAGGCCCATGACAGACTGGCTGCTGGATCAGGTCTTTGACTTCAACGGGCATCCCGTTCGTTACGCCATACGCGGCGACGGCCCGCCGCTGGTGTTCGTGCATGGCACGCCGTTTTCGTCATACGTGTGGCACCGGATCGCGCCGCACTTTTTCGCCACACACCGCGTGCATTACTTCGACCTGCTGGGCTACGGGCGCTCCGAGCAACCTGACGCCGACGTCTCCCTCGGCGTGCAAAACCAACTGTTGGCGCAGTTGCTCGACCATTGGAATATTGCAAACCCCGACGTCGTCGCCCACGACTTCGGCGGCGCCACCGTGTTGCGTGCGCATCTGCTCAACGGCAAGGATTATCGCAGCCTGACACTCATCGACCCTGTGGCCCTGACGCCCTGGGGTTCGCCATTCGTGCAACATGTGCGCCTGCATGAAGCGGCGTTCAGTGGCCTGCCCGACTACATCCAGCGCGCCATCGTGCCGACCTATATTCGCGGGGCAATTCACCGCGATATCCCCGATGACGAACTGGCGCCCTACGTGCAGCCGTGGCTGGGCGACCCGGGGCAAGCGGCGTTCTATCGGCAGATTGCGCAGATGGACGAGTGCTATACCCGTGAGGCAGAAAGCTTGTATCCGACGATTCGCTGCCCGGTGCAGATACTCTGGGGCAAGGAGGATCAGTGGATCCCCATCGAGCGTGGCCGAGCGTTACATCAAATGATCCCGGGATCACAATTCCACCCGATTGCCAACGCCGGCCACCTCGTCCAGGAAGACGCCCCCGAAGCCATCGTCGCCGCCCTGCTGCGCTTCCTCTGACCTTGATCGTTCCCACGCTCTGCGTGGGAACGATCAAAAACAAGATCAAAAGATCGCAGCCTTCGGCAGCTCCTACATTGGGGCTCCGGTGTATTCAGGTGCACTGTTTTCGCGCTTGCCGACGCGACTCGTCTATACATAACCCGCGCCATCCGGCATTTGGCACGACCACTGCAACCCTCCCCCGCGTCTCCTCTATTCCAGCAAGGACCGCCCCATGACGCAGAACGATCCCGGCAACGATTACCCCCTCAGCGAAGTCCCCATGCATGCGCGCAAAGGCCTGGCCTCCACGGCGATGGTGTTACTGGGCTTCACGTTTTTCACCGCAACCATGTTTGCCGGCGGCAAGCTCGGCGTGGCGTTCAGTTTCGGCGAGATGATGGCGGTGATCATCGTCGGCAATCTGCTGCTGGGTTTGTACGCGGCAGGCCTGGGTTACATCGCTTTCAAGAGCGGCCTCAATTCGGTGTTGATGGGCCGTTTCTGCTTCGGCGAAGTCGGCAGCAAGCTCAGCGACCTGATCCTCGGTTTCACCCAGATCGGCTGGTACGCCTGGGGCACGGCGACGGCTGCCGTCGTGATCGGTAAATATTTCAATCTCGACGAAAGTACGGTGCTCGGCCTGATGGTGCTGTTCGGTCTGCTGTTCTGCGCCACAGCCTACGTCGGTTATCGCGGACTGGAGATCCTCTCGTACATCGCGGTGCCGGCAATGATGTTGCTGCTGATGCTGTCGATGTGGGTGGCGACGGTGAAAGTCGGAGGATTCGAGGGTTTGCTCAGCGTTGTGCCAAGCGGTTCGCTGGACTGGTCGACGGCCATTACGCTGGTATTCGGCACCTTCGTCAGCGGCGCAACGCAGGCGACCAACTGGACACGCTTCTCGCGTTCGGCCCGGGTGGCGGTGCTGGCCAGCCTGATCGGTTTCTTCATCGGCAACGGCCTGATGGTATTGATCGGCGCTTACGGCGCCATCGTTTACCAACAACCCGACGTGGTTGAAGTGCTGCTGTTGCAAGGTTTCGCCATGGCGGCGATGGCCATGCTGTTGCTGAACATCTGGAGCACCCAGGACAACACCATCTACAACTTCGCCGTCGCCGGTTGCAACCTGCTGCGCACCGGCCGGCGCAAAACCGTGACCCTCGCCGGCGCAGTGATTGGCACCCTCCTCGCGCTGCTGGGCATGTACGACATGCTCGTGCCTTACCTGATTCTGCTCGGCACGGTGATTCCACCGATTGGCGGGGTGATCATGGCGGACTTTTTCTTCCGTTGGCGCGGGCGCTATCCGCGTCTGGCCGACGCACGGTTGCCGGCGTTCAACTGGCCGGGCCTCGGGGCCTATGCGGTCGGCACTGTCGCCGCGTTCAGCTCGCCTTGGGTCGCGCCACTGGTAGGGATCGCCGCTGCCGCGCTAACGTATGTCATCGTCACCGGCGTGCTCGGCGCTCGCAGCGCGAGCGCGCCACTACAAGACCTATAAAAAGGATTCGCCTGATGCACATCATCAACGCCCGTTTGCGCAACCAGGAAGGTTTGCACGAATTACACCTCGAAGACGGCCTGATCCGCAGCATCGCCCGGCAGACCGAAGCGCCCACTCTCGGCCCGGATGACCTCGACGCCGGCGGCAATCTGGTGGTGCCGCCCTTCGTCGAACCGCACATTCACCTCGACGCCACGCTGACCGCTGGCGAGCCACGCTGGAACATGAGCGGCACATTGTTCGAAGGCATCGAGTGCTGGGGCGAGCGCAAGGTCACCATCACCGAAGAAGACACCAAGACCCGCGCCAAGAAAACCATTCAAGCCCTCGCCGCGCACGGCATCCAGCACGTGCGCACCCACGTCGACGTCACCGACCCGCAACTTACCGCGCTCAAAGCCATGCTCGAAGTGCGCGAGGAAAGCCGCCACCTCATCGATCTGCAAATCGTCGCGTTTCCGCAGGAAGGCATCGAGTCGTTCCGCAACGGTCGCGAGTTGATGGAAGAGTCGATTCGCATGGGCGCGGACGTGGTCGGCGGCATTCCGCATTTCGAGTACACCCGCGATCAGGGTGTCAGTTCGGTGAAGTTCCTGATGGACCTGGCCGAGCGCACCGGTTGCCTGGTCGACGTGCATTGCGACGAAACCGACGACCCGCATTCACGCTTTCTTGAAGTCCTCGCCGAAGAAGCACGCAGCCGCGACATGGGCGCCCTCGTCACCGCCAGCCACACCACAGCGATGGGCTCATACGACAACGCTTATTGCGCCAAACTGTTCCGTCTACTCGGCCACTCCGGGATCAGTTTTGTCTCCTGCCCCACCGAGAGCATTCACCTGCAAGGGCGTTTCGACAACTTCCCGAAACGCCGGGGCGTGACCCGTGTGAATGAATTGCTCGAAGCCGGCATGAACGTCTGTTTCGGCCAGGATTCCATCGTCGACCCATGGTATCCGCTGGGCAACGGCAACATCCTGCGCGTGCTTGAGGCCGGGCTGCACATCTGCCACATGCTCGGTTACCGCAACCTGCAAAGTGCGCTGGACCTGGTCACGGATAACAGCGCCAAAGCCATGCACCTGGGTGAGCGTTATGGCCTGGAACAGGGGCGTCCGGCGAATCTGCTGATTCTCTCGGCGGACAGTGATTACGAGGTGATCCGCAGTCAGGGCTTGCCGTTGTACTCGATTCGCGGCGGCAAGGTGTTGATGAAGCGGCAGATGCCGGTGGTGGAGTTCAGTGGTGAACTGAGCTGAGCTGAGATCTGCGGCGGGGCTGATGGCCCCATCGCTGGCAAGCCAGCTCCCACAAGGATCTGTGGCGCACCGCAGATCCAATGTAGGAGTGAGCCAGCTCGCGATAGCGCACTGGCATTCAATAAAGATAATGTCTGATCTACCGCTATCGCGAGCAGGCTCACTCCTACAAGGGTTCAGTGGCGTACACAAATGAGGTGTTCACCACAAAACCCCTGTGGGAGCCTGGCTTGCCAGCGATAGGGTCTTTGAATTCAGCCCATCAACCGCGCCGTACCAAACAACCTGACCCGCCGCAATTCACCCTCTGCTTCTTCGAGCAAAATCGGCGCCGTGCCGCCGGGCATGACCACCTGCACTTCTCCCGCCTCGACCCAACCCACCCGCCAAGCCGCCGATGCCACGGCACTGGCACTGGTGCCGGAGGACGCCGTCGGCCCTTCGCCGCGTTCAAATACTCGCGCGAGGATTTTCTGTGGTGATTCCAGCACCGCCCATTGCAGATTGACACCTGCCGGGCATGGATCTCCGGCACCGGTGGGCATGGCGTAGGCGATTTCGGTCAGGCCTTCGTTCAGGGGTGATTCACGCATTTGCTCGTTGCTCGGCAAAGTAGATACATCGCGGAGCAGCGTTACGCAATGCGGATTGCCAATGCGCACGAATTGGCTATGCGCCCAGTCGGAATCAAGTTGTGCCAAGGGCTGAACGTGGCTCACGTCCCGAGCATTGAACTCAATGCCTTGAACAGTCTGCGCACCGACCGCATCCGGTCCAAATCGCGGTTGGCCGAGATCGAGCCAGAAGCCTTTAACACCTTCGACTTCAGCCGGTTTCGCCGAGGTCTCCACGGCGTAACCCTTGTCGTGATGCACGCGCAACAAAACCCCCTCCTCTGGCATCAAGCCTTGCTCGGTCAGCGCCTGCGAGAAAATCGTCAGGCCATTGCCACTGCGCTCGGCGAGCGTGCCGTCGGTGTTGACGATCAGCACGTCGAATGGCGGCGACGTCTGGAACGGGCCGATCAGCAGGCCGTCACTGCGGTGGGACTTGCTGTTTGCCGGGCGTTGGTCTTCGGGCCAGTCGCAGCAGAGTTTGATTGCCGCTGCGCTCCAAGAGTGACGCGCAGAGGCGCATTCAGTGGCGCTGACGGGCAAAACAATGCCCGCGTCGCGCAATGCCTGCGGCGCAATCACCCCATAGATATTGCCCCGTGCATCGTAGAATTGCGTCATCAACCTTAGTCCCTGCTACCGAAGAATCCCACTGTAAACCGAATCCCCTGTAGGAGTGAGCCTGCTCGCGATAGCGGTGTATCAGGCAAAAAAATATTGACTGACAAGCCGCTATCGCGAGCAGGCTCGCTCCCACAGGGTAGGATGTCGTCTGCACGTCCCCGAGCATCGGCGATCGAACCTCGTCGCTGAATCAGTGTCCTTCGGGGACGCGATGTTTTTTGCCAAGGATCGATATGACCAGCCTCAACCCCCAAGACACCTTCGTCCCCGGACGCCTGCAACAGATGTCCACGCGCATCGCCTTTTTCATCGCCGGACTCGGCATTGCCGCGTGGGCGCCGTTGGTGCCGTACGCCAAGGCCCGTGCCGGACTGGATGAAGGCACGCTGGGGTTGCTGCTGTTGTGCCTCGGCGTCGGTTCGATTCTGGCGATGCCGTTGGCGGGGATTCTGGCCACACGCTTTGGCTGTCGGCGGGTGGCCACCGGCGGCACGCTGCTGATCTGCGCGGCGCTGCCGTTACTGGCGACGGTGTCGTCGATACCGGCGCTGATCGCTACCCTGTTCATGTTCGGCGCCGGCCTCGGTACGGTGGATTCGACGGTGAACCTGCAAGCGGTGATCGTCGAACGCGCCAGCGGCAAGAACATGATGTCGGGTTTTCACGGCTTGTTCAGTCTCGGCGGGATTGTCGGCGCGGCGGGTGTCAGCGCCCTGCTCGGCCTCGGCTTGACGCCTCTCGCAGCCATGTTGGTGGTGGTCGTGGTGCTGATCGCGGCATTGTTCAAATGCGTGCCGCACATGTTGCCTTACGGCAGTGAAAGCTCCGGACCGGCATTCGCCATCCCTCACGGCATCGTGCTGTTTATTGGCGGGATGTGCTTCATCGTGTTCCTGACTGAAGGCGCGGCGCTGGACTGGAGTGCGGTGTTTCTGGCGCAGGAACGCGGGATCGACACGGCGTACGCGGGGTTGGGTTATGCGGCGTTTGCATTGACCATGACCGCCGGACGTTTGCTGGGTGACCGCATTGTGCGGATTGTCGGTGCCACGCGGATCATTCTGTTTGGCGGTCTGTTGGCTGCGGCTGGCCTGTTTCTGGCGACATTTGCGCCGAGCTGGCAAGCGGCACTGGTGGGTTATGCGCTGGTCGGTGCCGGCTGTTCGAACATCGTGCCAGTGCTGTACACGGCGGTGGGCAAGCAAACGGTGATGCCGGAAAGCATCGCGGTGCCGGCGATTACCACTTTGGGCTATGCAGGGATTCTGGCAGGGCCGGCGGTAATCGGTTTTGTCGCCCATGCCAGTAGCTTGAGCTTTGCCTTTGGCTTGATGGCGGTATTGTTGGTCGCGGTGGCCATCGGCGGTAAGACATTGAAAGTATGAAGATTGGCGCGACACCTGTCAGGTTTGACAGTAGACAGGCCTTGACCCTTTGAATCATGGTGATTTCCAGCCACGCGGAAATGGAAATCTGTCATGAATATTCGAATTGGATCGGCTGTTGCACTTATCGCTCTTCTCCAGGGATGCGCCTCCGTCAATCGATACGACTGGGGCGAAGGCGGAGCCAACTTTGCTCCCGCTGAGCGGCTGGCCAATGCCAACGGACGTTATGCGCATTGGCAAGCCATTGGCCGTGTCGAAGTTGAAGGCGGCATGACCTGCTCCGGTACACTCATTGACACACGAGAACCCGGTACTGTGTCGAATCCGGCTTATGTACTGACCTCCGGACACTGCACACATCCGGAGATAGGCAATAACGAGGTCATCGTCAATCAGCCTGCAAAGGGTCGGGTTACGTTCAATTATTTTTTCGACACGCAACCGCACAGTCGCTCCTATGCGGTAAGCCGGATTGGCTGGAGCACGCTGCGTGGCCAAGACATCTCCATCGTTGAACTTGAACAGCCTCTGGAACAGTTGATCAGCGACGGTATCGAGCCTCTGAAACTGGCGCATGCCCCCTTGCCCCCCGAAGAAAACATTTTGATCACCGGCGCGCCCGTGAACGGCTTCATTCAGCGAATGGCATGCAAACAGGAACATTCGGCAGCGGTCATCGAAGGCCCGTGGCGATGGGTAGGACAATCGAGCAACCGTTGCCTCGATGTTGTCAGTGGATTATCCGGCTCACCGTTGCTTGCGCGTTATACCAATGAAGTCGTGGCTGTGTTGGGCACTACCACGCGCGGAAGTGAGCGTAATCGATGTGACAAGGGCGCCCCCTGTGAAGTCGTTGCCGGGCAGGTCAACAAGCGAACTGACACCAACTACGCCTCCACAACCGAAGGCCTGGGTGCCTGCTTCACCAAGGGGCGTTTCGACCCGCGTCCGGGTGACTGCCCGCTGGGAGCGGCATGGTCTTTTCCGACATCATCGCAAAACAGCGATTACATCAAAGTCGAGCGTGACGAGCACGGACAAGTCGTGCCATGGCATTGGCTGCAAACCTTCGCATTGAGCGCTCCCTACTACCGCTATCGCTATACGCGCACGCTGGACGAATGCCAGTCGCTTGCTGGGTATAGCCAGGTACAAACCGCTCGCCCTGGCTCCGAGAATCAGTTGAGCCATGAACTCAAAGGAGGTGCGGGGCTATATTTTCTCTGCCTGATTGGCCAACAGCGGCCTACGGACGTGCCAAAACAATCGGATGGAAAAACCCCCAGCATCTATTGGCGGTGGTTGCTGGAAGCACCAGCGCCGTTGGCGCCGGCCTATAAAATCGAATGGGTGGGTGACGATGACTACGATGTCAGGGTTTTTCCGGTCTCACCGGATCTGGATCCCTTTCAATTTCAATACAAGTCCGGGCAGCCCGGGAGCATCAACTGCAATGACGGGCTGGGATTCCAGCGCGTATCGCCCTCCACGGGCGTGTTCCATGTTTCCGTTGCCAATGGCCGGCAGAACGTCTGCCTCAAAGGCGCAGACCTGGCGGGGAATCCCGGACCGACCATCGACTTTCTGATTCCTCAATAGCTTCAGGCCTGTTGTGACTGAGTCGTGTGAAACCGGTTCAGCCACAACAGCATCTTAGAAACCGACGCTGGCCTGCACAAAGAACGTACGCGGCGCGCCGACATACATCCCCGAGTTGTTGTCGCTGGAGCGGGTGAAGTACTGCTTGTCGAAGACGTTCTTCACCCCGGCGCCCAGCTTCAGGTTCGACACCTGCGGTCCGAAGTCATAGCCGCCACGCACGTTCCAGGTCACGTAACCCGGAATGTCGCCGTACTGCCCGTCTGCGGTGCCGTCAGTGATGTAGTTGCCGTTGAAGCTGCCATCAGCGTTAACCCCGGTGCCCGGCGAGCGCTGTTTCGACTGGGCGAAACCGTCGAGGTTGTAGGTCCAGCGGTTGATGTCGTAACGCAAACCGACGGTCGCCACCTGACGCGAATAGAACGGCAGATCACGGCCCTTGAAACCCGGAATCTCGCCTTCATACGTGGCGCGGGTGTAAGTGAAACCGGCGTTGGCGGTCAAGCCATCGAGACGCGGATCCAGTGCCGCCATGTCGTAGTGCACCGACGCTTCGATGCCTTGGTGCTTGGTCGCGCCGAGATTCGTCCAGCCGACATCGTTGCTGATGTATTGCAGCTCGTCATCGAAGTCGATGTAGAACAGCGTTACCTCACCGCCCCACACATCATCGTTGTAGCGCGTACCGATCTCGTAGGTCTTGGCCTTTTCCGGCTCCAGGCCATTGGCGGTCTGATCACCCGAGCCGCCCTGACCGAGCTGGAAATACTGCAGGCTGCCGAACGAGGTTTCATAGTTGGCGAACAGTTTCCACGCGTCCGACAGGTGATACATCACGCTCAGCGCCGGCAGCGGCTCGTTGCTCTCGATGCTGCGGTTTTTTGCCTGCACCGGTTTGCCGGCCGTGTCGAGCACCGCGCGGTCATGCCAGTCGGTGCTGATGTGTTCGAAGCGGATGCCCGGGGTGATGGTCCAGTTGCCGACATCGATTTTGTTGTCGAGGTAGACCGAGTTGGCTTCGGTGCCGCCGGTACGATCCTGGAAAACATGACCATCAGACGTCGGCGTGAGCACCGGCTGATTATTGACCAGCGCCACTCGGCTCGACGATTCGTGCATCGCCTCTTTCAGGTAGCGATAACCGACGCTGACTTCCTGCGTGGTCGGGCCGACATCGAAGACCCGCGAGACCCGTGGCTCGATGCCCAGCGTGTAATACGAGCGCGGATAGGAGCTGAGGGTTTTCTGGTCGCGCGCGGCGATGGTGCTGCCACGGAAACTGTCGGTGTAATAAGTGAGGATTTCCGCCTGGGTGCGTTCGTCGATCTGACGGATCCATTTGAACGACACGTCTTTGCGCCGACCGGTGAACTGATCGTAGTCACGCACCGAGTCATACGG
Organism: Pseudomonas sp. Irchel 3H7; assembly: GCF_900187605.1. Classification (GTDB taxonomy): domain Bacteria; phylum Pseudomonadota; class Gammaproteobacteria; order Pseudomonadales; family Pseudomonadaceae; genus Aquipseudomonas. The sequence goes on along the minus strand of NZ_FYEA01000016.1, from coordinate 40,068 downwards.
TTTGGCGTCGTACTGTTTTTGCGTCAGACCGCCGGGCATGTCGGCCGTGGCGTCGTAGTAGTGGAAGTTGAGGCTGAAATCGTCCTGATCGGTGGGCGCCCAATGGGTCTTGAGCAACACGTCGTCGATGTCGTTGCCGTTGTTGCGCTCGCGGTAACCGTTGCCGTTGACGCCCGAATACAGCAACGCCACGCCCATGCCGTTGTCGGCAGTGCCACCGAGGAACGCCGTATCGATGTGTTTCCAGCCACCGTACTGAGTGGTTTCCAGGGTGGTGCCGATTTCACCGGTGGCTTTTTCCGGGATCGCGCGGGTGACGAAGTTGATCACCCCGCCGACGTTCTGCGGCCCATAACGCACCGAACCGGCGCCACGCACCACGTCGATGCTGTCGAGGTTGCCCGAGGAAATCGGCGCCATCGACAGTTGCGGTTGACCGTACGGGGCGAATGCCGCCGGTACGCCGTCGATCAACACGGTGGAGCGCGGCGACAGACGCGAGGTCAGACCGCGCACGCCGACGTTGAGGGAAATATCGCTGCCGCCAGTGCCGTTGGAATCCTGCACCTGCACGCCCGGGACACGCTTGAGCACGTCGCTGACGTTCATCGCGCCCTGCTCGACCATGGCTTCGCGGCGGATCACCGTGCGCGCGCCGGGATGGTTCTGCACCACGGCGGCGTTGGCATCACCGAGCCAGTCGCCAACCACCTTGATGTCGGTCACGCCCAGTTCCAACGGGCCGTTGCTGGCGGCGGAACTCGCGGCCGGCGACAGCGTTACCGAACCTTCGTTGATCTGATAATCCAGACCGCTGCCCTGCAGCAATTGGCGCAACGCCTGCTCCGGCGAGATATCACCGTCGACTGCCGGCGCCTGTTTGCCGGCGACCAGGTCCGGGCTGAAAAACACTTGCAGCGATGTCTGCTGGCCCAGTTCGCTGAGGGCCTGACCCAATGGCTGCGCGCGGATATGAATCGCTTCACCGGCAAACGCCAGCGGCATGGCAGCGTTGACCGCCAGCGCTAGGGCCAGCGGCAGCCAAGGGGATTTTTTGTTGTTGGCAGTGGTGTTTTTCACGTCGTACGTAGTCCTGTGGATCGCAAGAGTGTGCGGCTGTTAATGCAAACCAGTTGCAGTTGAACAGGAAGACGATGAACTCGAAAAAAACCTGAATTTTATTTTGCGATTATTTCCTGACTGCCATCCGCAAGGGTGTGAACGGCCACCGGCAGGATGCTCGGCAAGGCTTTGAGCAAAGCGTCGGTGTTGTCCGATTTGAACACGCTGGTCAGGCGCAGACTGGCCACGGCCGGATTGGCCACGGTCAGCGGCTGCTCACGGTAACGCGAGACTTCGGCCGCGACCTCACTGAGGCTGGCGTTGTTGAACACCAGTTTGCCGCTGCGCCACGCTGTCAGCTCCGCCGGGTTGACTGCATAGGCGGCGGCGACTTTGCCCTGCGCATCGACATAAGTGCCGAGGCCTGCGGTCAGGCTGATGAAGTGATCATCCGCTGCATCGCGCCCCTGCACTTTCACCGTGCCCTGCTCCACCGCTACGCGGGTTTGTGTGACATCGCGGCGCACATCGAAACGCGTGCCGGTGACCGTGACCTTGCCATTTCCGGTCTCGACCACGAACGGTCGCGAGGTATCGTGCGCAACGCTGAACAGCGCTTCGCCTTCGCTCAACTCGATCAGTCGACGATCCTTTTCATAGTGCACTTGCAAGCGGCTGCGGCTGTTCAGATCGATCACCGAACCGTCCGGCAGCGCCACGTGTTTGCGCTCACCCAGCGCCGTGGCGAATTCGGCGCTGTAGCCGCCGGGATGATTCAAACCACTGAACAAACCCAGGCCGAGCGCCACCGCCAGCACACTCGCGGCCACGGCATAACGCAGCATCGGACGGCGCTCGCGGCGAGTGGGCGGCGTTTCAACAAGGGCTTTGAGGCGTGGCGCCGGGAGCAAATCCGCCGCCGACCACAAGCCCTGCAGCAATTGGAATTCGTCACGGTGCTGCGGATGTTGATTCAGCCAGGCATCGAAGCGCTGCTGCTCGTCGGCACTGACGGCCGGCTCCTGCAAACGCACAAACCAGCGAGCCGCGTCATCGCGCACCGTTGTTTGCCCGCACGCGCAATCACGCGTATCCATCATGGAATGTCCTGTTGGGCTAGGGATGAAAAGCTGCGGCGGTTCATGACTGCAACCCGTCGAGGCGATCACGCAGATGCCGCAGGGTGCGGATCATATACTTTTCGACCATGTTCTTGGACAGGCCCAGGCGTTCGGCGATTTCCGCCTGGGTCAGGCCTTCGATCTTCTGCCAGACGAAGATCTTGCGGCAATTGACCGGCAATTCAGCGAGCGCCCGTTCGATGGAGTCAGCCAACTGGATCGCATGCATGTAATGCTCCGGGTCGCCGGATGACGGCTCACTGTGATCGATGGCCTGGGACTCCATGGCGCCGCGCCGATCCTCACGCCGATAACCGTCGACCGCGATATTACGCGCGGTCTGGTGCAAATACGCCCGGGGCTGCTGCACCGCCGCCGAATCCGACTCAAGCACCCGCACAAAGGTGTCGTGCGCCAGATCCTCGGCCTGCGCGCGATTGCGCAGGCGGCGAGTCCAGGTGCCGATCAACTCTTCGTAATGCTCGAAAAAGCCGGGTCTGCGGGGACGCATTGGGGTATGGGCGGCGTGCTGAGGAAAAGGGTGTGAATAGTAATGGTTACCATTAAGCCGAAGCAATGGATTCCTCAAATCCGACCGTCCGGGTCGCCTCGCGAGCTCAGCGTTTTATCGAAATCACACCACTCATGTAGTCATGCAAGTCACGCAGATCCTTAACGCTCCAGGCATGCGGCGGTATTTTTACCCCGTTTTCCTGCAGCGTTTTTGGAATCAGGTTGCCGTTCGGGCGAAGGATGATCGACGACACAATCACCCCCGGATATTCACTCAGGCGTTTTTTGAACGCGGAGGTGGTCAGGTCGGGTGTGGGCGGATTGCTTTTACGCGCCAACGGTCCGCTGCCTTTTATATCGGCGCCGTGGCACACAGCGCAGCGCTGCGAATAGAGGTTTTTGCCGTTGCTGTTATCCGCGAAGGACACGGATGGTTGGGCGATCAACAAAGCCCCGAGTACAGCGACGAATGCGGTTTTCATTGTTTGCCTCCCTGGCGTTTTTTAAGGTCGCGCATGATGCGCGAGATTTAACGCCTGGCGCAAAACAATGTGGGAGCGAGCCTGCTCGCGAATGCGGTACATCAGTCACTGGTTGCATTGACTGACAGGACGCTTTCGCGAGCAGGCTCGCTCCCACAGGGTTGGGTGGTGGATGCGGGGTCAAGTGCATCCACCACTGGCCGTTGGATCAGCCTTTCTCGTCGATCCCGGCTTGCAGGGTCTGGCTGTCCAGATGCCCGCTCAGGGTGACCGGGCCGACTTTCAAGGTACCGTTTTCCAGGGAAACCTTCGGTGCGTTTTCCTCGGCTTTATGCGGCAGATCAAGGCCCGCTTTCACGCCGTAGTCACGGTTACTCAGATCGGTGCTGCTGACCTTCGAACCACCGAGATCGACCTTTCCTTGCGTCGCCGAAATCCGCGCGCCGGTCAGCTGTGTCGCGCCGCCGACTGCGAGGTTCACGCCTTGGCTGGCACTGATCGCGGACGCCTGCGCAACGCTGTCCTTGTGCGCGTACTCACCCTGCGCTTTCAGTGTCGGTTTGTAGTCGGTGCCGGCGAGCTTCTCCTTGTCGCTCGGTGGATTTTTCTTCGCAGTCAGGCCCAGATCAACATCGACCTTGGCGTGGTTGCTCGCGTCCTGACGGCTTTCGACGGTCAGATCACCCGCGACCTTGCCGCTGACATCTTTAGCGTCGATCCGCGCACCCGCCAGCTGTGCATCACCAGCGCTGTTCAACACCACGCTGTCAGCCTTGATCTGGCTGTTCTGCTGGGTGCTGCCCTGCAAGTAATCCACAGCGACTTTGGCCCCGGCGTTGAAGCCGTGGTCGCTGCTGGCCTTCTCATCAGCGGCGGTCGGGGTTTTGCTGCTCAGGTTGCCACCGGCATTCAGCGCGACATTCCAGTTATTGCGGTGGTCGGTGGACTGCGCCGACTCCTGCACGTAACCACCCTTTTGCGCGTCGATGCTGACGTTCGGTGCGCTGACTTGCGTGCCTTGCAGATGAATCGAATCACCGCTCAACGCGATGCCGCTCTGGCTGTTGAGTTGGCCAGCGGTAAGGGTTTTCGAATCCTCGTTGACCCGACCGATATTGAAGTTGCCACTCAGATTGCCGCCCTGATCGCGGCTCTTCTCGCTGCTGGTTTTGCTGCCGCCACCCTTCAAGCCGCCGCCGAGGTTGCTGCCGATCGCGGTGTGAGTGTCGGTTGCGGCTTGCAGATCGAACTTGCCATCAGCGTGCAGATCGATGGCGCCAGCGCTGTCGATTTTCGTGCCTTGCTGGACTTGATCGCCGCCGCTGCTGAGTTGCACCGGACCGTTGCCGGTGATGCTCGCCACATGGGCCTGAGTGTCAGTGCTTTGCTTGCCGCTGTGATCAAGCTGGAAACCGGCGCCGAGATCAACGTTGGTGCCATCGGTGCCGGGCAAGGTGCCGACCGTCAGCGAGCCATTGCCGCGCAGGCTGCTGTCATTGCTGGTCTGCCGGTCATTGGCCTGATTCAGCGCCAGATCACCGCCCGTCTTGATGCTCACACCGCCCTGCCCGCCGTCGAAACGACTGCCTTCGAACTGCGCATCGCCGCCGACCTTGATGTTCACACCCTGGCTACCGGCGTAACCGCCGACCACGGCGCTGGAGTTGTCCTTGCTCGACGCACTGCTGCCACCCGCGCCGCTGCCGGCGACATTCACGTCTTCACCGGTCTTGGTGTAGACGCGCACATCGACCTTGGCATCCACCGCGTTGGCGCTGCTGTTGTGCGTATTGCTGGCGGCATCGGCAAGCAGTTGGTCAGCGCTGATGTTCACTTGGCCGGCGCTGGCGTGGTATTGCGTGCCTTGGTCGTGCAACGTGCCGGTGGTTTTCACATCGACAGTGCCGCCGTCAAAACGGCTGACTACAGCGTTGTTGTTTTGCTCGGTTTTGCTGGCGCTGCCATGACCGACTGCGACGTCTATGCCGACATTCGGCTGACCGAGATTGGCCAGCGAATCCTTGTCCGGCACCTTGCCGCCGAGCACGTCTTTGACTGCGCCCGCGATCGGCCGGGCGATGTCTTTGTACTCGACGTTGGCGCCGATGTCCGCCGACCAGTTGCTCTCGCTATGCGTGCTGCTGTCAGTGTTGCTGGCCGCACGGTTGTCGATCTCGTTCGCGGCGACTTTCAGACCGTCGCCAGCCTTGAGTTGCGCACCTTCAGTGGCGAGTTTGTCGGCATTGATCGTCAGGCTGCCGCTGCTCTGTACGCTACTGGTTTGCGCGGTGGTTTTACTGGTCGAATCCTGCGCCGTGCTGTGGGCGAAATCGACGCCACTGCCGGCACGGTCGAGGCCGCCGGTGTAGTAGAAACCGCCGCCGGTGCTGGAGGTGTCGGTGGTGGTTTTGTGACTGTCGGCTGCGGTCAGCAACGACACGTTTTGGCCGCTCAACGTGGTGTCGCCAACGGTGGATTTCACCTCCGCGCCTTTGAGCGTGACGTCACCGCCCGCCTTCACCTGCACACTGCCGCCGCTGAGGCTGGAGCCTTGTTGAGTGACGTCGTTGCTAGTGACGGTTTGCTGTTTGTCTTCGTAGTGGATCCCGGCGCGGTATTGTTCCGGCGTTTGCTCTTTGGCGTACGCATCGAAGCCACGGGTGTGCGTGGTGTCAGTACTGTCGTGAGTGTTCTGCGCCGAATGCACATTGACGTCGCCTGCCGCGTCGGCCGTCAGCGCACCGCCAGCCTTGACCGTCGAGCCCGCCACTTCGATATCCTTGGCGCTCTTGAGCTTGAGGTTGCTGTCGGACACCAGTTCGCTGCGCACGGTGCTGCTGTCTTTGCTGTTCTGCCGCGACTCGTCCTTGCTGATGCCGAAGAACTTGCTGTCCTTGTCGTGGTTATTGCTGTGCGAGGTGTCCTGCACGCCATCGATCACCAGCGAACCCTTGTCGCTGATCACGCTGGCGTCGGTGCCGCCACGCACTTGGCTGCCGCTGATGCGCACGTCGTCAGCCTTGACGATCAGTTTGCCGCTGGCGTTGACCTTGCTGCCCTGATGCTGGGTCTTGCCCTTGTCGGCATCGCCGGTCTTGCCGAAGAAACCACCGCCGACCAAGTCACCGGAGTAACGGTTGTCGCTGCTGCGATTGGTAAGAGTGGCCGTGGTGATTTCCACCTGTTTGCCGGCCAGTTGCACGTCGCCGGAGCTGTTTAACTCGGCGCCTTCGGAGCGCAACAACGCGGCGGTTTGCAGAGCAATGTTGCCGGCCTTCAGTTGGCTGGTGACGCTGCGCTGCTCCTCGCTGCTGCTGTTCCAGTCGGCTTTCCACAGGTGTTTGCGGTGATTACCTTGATCGGTCTGCGTATGGCTTTCAGTGGCGGCGGTCAGGCGCAAGTCGCCGCCGCTTTGCACATCGAGAGTCTTCGCCGCTTCGACTTTGGCGGCTTTCAGTTCGGTGTCTTTACCGGACGACAGTTTGGCGTCGCGGCTGGCGATAATCTGGCTGCCGTGCTGGCGCGATTCACTGTCGATCTGGGTGCGGTCGTAGGTTTCCCAGGTGATGCCGATGGTGCTGTTGTTCCAGTTTTCGCGCTTTTCCTGAAGCTTGCGGCTTTCGACCGTTGACAGGGTCAGGTTGCGTTTGGCGTCGAGCGTGACGTCGCGAGCGCTGACATCGGTAGCCGCCAACGTCAGATCCTTGCCGCTGTGCAAAGCCACATCGCCCTGACTACTGCGGAGACCGGCGCGGGTCACGTCGAGGCTGTTGGCCACGGCTTCACCGCTGACACTGAGGTCACCGGCCGAGCGAATCTGCACGCCATCACGCCCGGCGACTTGCACCGCGCCAACCCGTACGCCGGCACCTTCGGCGGTGCTGACAATGTTGATGCGCCCGGCCTGCATGGCGCCGAACAGACTGGCGTCGATGCGTTGATCGCCGGTGTTGCCGGCAGGGTCGACGGTTTTCACCTGGCCGCTGGCGTAATCAACCTGATTGCGCCCGACCGTAAGGTTCAACTGGTCGCGCGCAGTGATCGCGCCCTGGCTGTCGATTCGCGGCGCGATCAGGTTGATCGAGCCCTCGCCGTTGCGTAGTCCACCGCTGTGAATCTGCAACTGACCACTGGCGTCGCGGGTATTCAGACTTTGCAGTTTGCCGTCATTCAATTCCGGGCGACCGACCACCAGATTGGCATTCGGCGTATTGATGAAACTACCGCCATTGACCGAGATGCCGTTGGGGTTGGCCAACACGTAATCGGCAGGCCGACCGAAGATTTCCTGCGCGCCGTTGATGGCGGACGGATTGCGGCTGATCACTTCGTTGAGAATCACGCTCGCCGCCTGGCCTTGCAGTTGCGGGTTGGCCGCCAGTTGCCCGGCCAGTTGCGATTGCCCGGCCTGCAAGGCGTTGTTCAGTACCAGCCCCTGACGGTCGACGTTGTAATCGAGGAACTGGTTGTGCGACAGGCCCGAACCGTTGGGCGCGACGATGTTGACGATGGGCACACCGCCCTGGGTCTGCAATTGCGCGGTGCCGCCGGGTCCCGGTGCGACCACGACGCCGCCGGCGAGCGCGCTCGGCAGGTGCACGGCGAAGAACAGGCTGGCAATAGCCCAGCGCAATTTGCCCCGCGGCGAAAGATGAAATGCAAAGGTGTGTGCTGGCATAAAAACGTCTCCATGTGAGTACGGCATCACGTCGCGCGTTTAGTCTTGGCCGTGGCTGACGCGCTCAGATCCGACGGCTGTTTGTTCACTGCGTTGTTCGTTGCGGTAGCGTCATATCTGCACCCCGACGCGCATCAGCCAGGTTTGCGGTTCGTGTTGCAGACCGCTCGGGGTGTTGAGCGCGCGTTGATAATCGACGTCCACTTGCAGATTCTTCCAGCCCAGATTCAGACCGACACTGGCGCCACTCAGGCGTTGGCCCTGCGCGCCGTGATCGGCCTTGATCCAGCCGTGGTCGAGGCCCACCCGCGGGGTGATCTGCACCGGCCATTGACTGCGCAGCGGCAAGCGCAAGGTGTTGCGCCAGATCGCGCCGCTGGCGCCGGAGGCACTGCTGACCCGATAGCCGCGCACCGCCGAATCATCGGTGCCGAGTAACTGTTCGATCGCTGGCAACGGGTCCGGGCTGTATTGCACGTTGAGCTGGCTCTGCCACTGCCAGGCCAGCGCGCCAAGCTGACCATTGCGCCACTGACTGAGGCCGGCGCGGTACTTGCGGAACTGCGCCTTGGGCAGATTGTTGATCTGCTGCTGTGAGTCGTCGTCGGCGCCAAACCAGCGCAGGCCCTGAGCGTAATTGACATCAAGGTTCCACACCGCGCGGTCGAGCCAGAACAGATTGAGGCCAGCCTCAGCCACCGTCAGCGTCGGGCTTTGAATACCGAGGCGAACGTCTTGCAGGTAGCTGTCGACATCCTTGTGCGCCAGTTGCAGGTTGGCGCTGAGCTGACGGCTCTGGTCGCGCCACAGCACACGGTCGGCGCGCAGGCTGACCTGATCGGTGATGCCGGTGTTGTGAAAGATCACGCTTGGCAGTTTGAATGGCGCGCGATATTCGGCATGGCTGGCGAACACGCTGTAGGTCCAGTAACCGTAGGGAATCGCGTAATACAGGCTGGCGTTGCGGCTGTAGCGATCGCCCTGATTGAGGGTGTCGCTGGCGCTGAGGCTCAACAGGTCGTTGAGTTGCAACGGGCTGTCGAGACTGAGGCTGACGGTGTCGCGATCACGTCCGGTGCTGGCGCTGCCGAGGTTGTCGATGCCCGCGTTCAAGGCCCAGCGCGAATGCGCGGAGGTGCGAGAACGCAGGATGATCCGCGAGGCACCGGGCTGGCTGCCGGGAGCGATATCGGCGGTGAGATCGATCGAGCGCAGGCGATTCAGTTGATCAAGGCCCTGCTCCAGATCGCGCAGGTTCAGCGGCTCGCCGAGCATCCCCGGAAACGCGCCGCCGAGGGACACCGGCAGACTCTGATCGGCCAGTTCGATGGACTCGATGTAGCCTTCGTCAACGCGGATATCCAGTGACTGCCCCGCTGCCGGTGCGCTGAGCAGATACGGACGGCTGGCGATATAGCCCTTGTCGACGTAGCTCGCGGTGATGGTCGCCAACAGATGATTGATCTGGCCGACGCCCATGCACGGCGCCAGCAGCGGTTTGATCCGCGCGTTGAGTTTGGCGCTGTCGATCAGCGTGACGCCGCCGATGCGCGCACCGCTCAATGGCCAGCAACGTTCATCGGCGGTGACGGTTGGCGGAATGGCCGGGGTGACCGGGGTGACCGGCGCCGGACCGAACGCGCCGCGCTCCAACTGCCGCTTTCTTTGCTCAAGTTGCAGTTGTTGCAGATCGCGCTGTTGCTGTTGTTGCTGGCGCAGCACTTCCTGGCCCGGCGCGACAGGTTCGGCGGCTTCAATCGAGGAGGCACACACACTCAACACAAAGGCCGACAACAGCGGGCAAAGCGGGGAACGACGGCGAAAAACAGCGCGAAACGGAAACGGCACGCAACATCCTTGCGATCATCAAATGGCGTAATGCCATGTCATCAATGATCGTGATAGTCGGAGCCCTCCTACACAAATGCAAGACGCTTCCTACAGCGCTTACATTTCTTAAACAATTGCTTTGCCTGGCTTTATTGTCAGCAGCAAGGCCACGGCACTGCACGCTATCAGGGTTTCCCCGAGGGCTTGAAACCAGCCGGCGAGCATCAGTCCCGCGCCGATCAGCAGGTAATACATCAAACCCAACAACGCCCCGGCGGTGCCCAATCGATCCGCGTAATTGGCCAGGGCCGAACCGAGAATGTTCGGGATTGCCAGGCCAAACGCCAACACCACCAGCAGCATCGGCAGCACGAACGCGACACTGCCTTGCAGCGACCACACGCCCACGCCACCGAGCAAGGCGATGCCAGCCGCGAGGCGAATCAACTGCAATGCCTTGAACCCGGCCGTCAATAAACGCCGGTTGAACCATGCTCCAAAACCTGAGCCCAGCGCGAGGATCACGCCGCTGTAGCCGAACCCGCTGGCGTCCACGTCCAGCCGCTGAAACATGAACGGTGCGAGGCTGTAATAGCTGAACAGCGCCACGTTGAACGATGCAATCCACAGCGCCGAGCGCCAGATCCCCCAGTCTCGCAGCATGCGCCCAAGGGTTTCGAACAGACCGACATGGCTGCAGGGCGCTGGCCGGGTTTCCGCCAGGATGTACCAACTCCATAGCCACAACAGCGTTGCCAGCAACAGCAATGCAGTGAGGACACCGCGATACCCGAAAACCTCAACCAGGCTGGCGCCGCTGAACAGGCCAATCGCCGGACTGGCCGCCAGCGCGATGCCTACCAGGGAAAACACCTGCGCCAGTTCGGCGCCTTTGAAGCGGTCGCGCAACACGGTTTGCGTGACCACCGAGCCCACCGCAGCACCGAAAGCCGCCAACATCTGCGCCAGTAACAAGCCGTTGAAACTGCTGACCCGCAGACCGAAAAGTGTGGCAGCGGCGTAGATCGCCAGGCCCGCGAGCATCGCCGGGCGCCGACCGATGCGATCACACAAACGCCCCCACACGACCACCCCGACGGCAAACGCGAGGAAATACACCGACAAGGTCTGCGCGGCGGCTTGCGGGCCAACGTTAAACGCACGCCCGATATCGCCGAGCGCCGGGCTGTACAGGGTTTGCGCGATCTGCGGAAACATCAGCAGCGCAATTGCCAGCCACAAGAAATATCTGTTGTTCATCCTTCATCACTCCTCACTTGAACCGCCGAGGAGTTTAAGAACCGGCCACTGGCGTATTATCCAAATCCTGCCAACTTATCGCTGAAATCGGACAACCCATGGCCTGGCTCGATGCCCACGCAACATTCGACGCAGATCGCTTTCAGGCGCCGGTGATTGGCATCGCCTCTACCTTGGGCGACCACGACTCCGGCCTGCACCGTCATCAACGCGGGCAACTGCTGTACACGCGACAAGGCTGCACGCGGATTACTCTGGCGCAGCAACTGTGCCTGTTGCCGCCGTCGCGGGCGGCGTGGATTCCGCCGGGTGTCAGCCATCGGGCAGTGATGCAGCGAAGTGTCGATTACCGCTCCATCTACTTGATCCCCGAACTGTGCGCTGCACTGCCGCAGCAGGTCTGCGTGATTGAAGTCAGCCCTTTGCTGCGTGCGGTGCTGGAGCCCATGGCGCTGGCCGATTTCGCCACCGATTGGCAGCTAGGAAAATTCGCCCACTTGCTCGGTCTGTGCCTGAGCGAAATCGCTGAAGCGGCGCAACAACCGATGTTGTTGCCGTTACCTCAAGACAAACGCCTCGCGCCGCTACTACAAACGCCCGAACGTCTGCCTCCGGAGCTGCAAGTGCTGGAACAGCAGATCGGCGCCAGCAGTCGCACCATCGGGCGAATCTTCCAGCGCGAAACCGGCATGAGTTATCAGCAATGGCGCCAGCAGTGGCGCTTGATGCGCGCGATGGAGTTGCTCGCCACCGGGCGCAGCCTGAGTTACTGCGCGTTCGAATCGGGTTTTGCCAGCGACAGCGCCTTCATCGCCTTCTTCAAAGCCATGACCGGCAGCACGCCGGGCCACTGGCTCAAGTGAGCAACTGACGATTGGCAGCAGAAATAATTTGCGACTAAATATTATCTGCGTCATATTACGGACGTAATAACGACCCGTTTGCGCAGGTATCCCGCCATGACCAGCATGCCCACCCTCGAACCTGTTGTGGTAAAGACCAGGCCGCCCCTGCTTAAACGCCTGCTGCTTCCCGGCGCAGGATTGCTCGCATTGATCTTTGCCGGTCTGTACGCCGTGCACTGGTGGGGCGCCGGGCGTTTTCTAGAAGAAACCGACGATGCCTATATTGGTGGCGATGTCACGGTGATCGGGCCGAAAGTCGCCGGTTACATCGACGAAGTGCTGGTCAGCGACAACCAGCACGTCAAGGCCGGCGATGTGTTGATCCGCCTCGACGCCCGCGACTATCGCGCCAATCTGGCCAAGGCCGAAGGCGCCGTCGCCGCCGAAGAAGCGCTGCTGGCCAACCTCGACGCCACCGAACAACTGCAACAAGCGGTGATCGGCCAGGCCCGCGCCGGCATCGACGCCGCCGGCGCAGAAACCGCGCGTTCGCGGGACGACAACGCACGCTACAAACGCCTGGTGACCACTAACGCCGTGTCCGTAGAAAGCGCACAACGCGCCGACGCTACCTTCAAAACCGCACAAGCCCTGAGCGCCCGTGCACAGGCCGAACTGCTGGCCGCGCAACGCCAACTGGCGGTGATCGACACCCAGAAACAACAGGCCCGCGCCGCCCTTCAGCAAGCCCGCGCCGAACGCGATCTGGCGCAACTGAACCTCGGCTACACCGAACTGCGCGCACCGGTCGATGGCGTGATCGGCAATCGCCGTGCACGGGTTGGCGCCTATGCTCAGGCCGGTTCGCAACAGTTGTCGGTGGTGCCGGCCAGCGGCCTTTGGGTCGATGCCAATTTCAAGGAAGACCAATTGGCGCGGATGAAACCCGGGCAACGCGTGAGCATCCGCGCCGACGTCCTTTCCGGACAGGAATTCCACGGCCGCCTCGACAGCCTCGCCCCCGCCACTGGTTCGCAATTCAGTGTGCTGCCACCGGAAAACGCTACCGGCAACTTCACCAAAATCGTCCAGCGCGTACCGGTGCGCATCCTCCTTGATCCGGCTGACGGCGTGCTCGGTCACTTGCGTCCGGGCTTGTCGGTGACGGCGGAAGTCGACACCCGCGCACAACCGGAAACCAGCGCCGTGGCCGTCGCGCCATGAGCACCGCCCTCGCCGCTCCTGCACAGCCATTCAACGCAGCGGACATGGCGACCGCCACCAAAGTGTTCGCCTTCGCGACCATGTGCATTGGCATGTTCATCGCGCTGCTGGATATCCAGATTGTCTCGGCGTCACTGCGCGATATCGGCGGCGGACTGTCCGCCGGCACCGATGAAACCGCGTGGGTGCAGACCAGTTACCTGATCGCCGAAATCATCGTGATTCCGCTGTCCGGCTGGCTGTCGCGAGTGTTCTCCACGCGCTGGTTGTTCTGCGCGTCGGCGGTCGGTTTCACCCTCGCCAGCCTGCTCTGCGGCGTGGCCTGGAACATCCAGAGCATGATTGCCTTTCGGGCGCTGCAAGGTTTTCTCGGCGGCTCGATGATCCCGCTGGTGTTCACCACCGCGTTCTTTTTCTTCACCGGCAAACAACGGGTGATTGCCGCCGCGACCATCGGTGCGGTCGCGTCACTGGCGCCGACATTGGGGCCGGTGATCGGTGGCTGGATCACTGATATTTCCTCGTGGCACTGGTTGTTCTACATCAACCTGGTGCCGGGGATTTTCGTCGCTGTGGCGGTGCCGATGCTGGTGAAAATCGACCAGCCGGAACTGTCCTTGCTCAAAGGTGCGGACTATCTGAGCATGGTGTTTCTCGCGCTGTTTCTCGGCTGCCTGGAATACACCCTCGAAGAAGGCCCACGCTGGAACTGGTTCAGCGATCAGACCATTCTGACCACCGCGTGGATCAGTGGCCTCGCCGGGTTGGCCTTCATTGGCCGCACCTTGCACGTGGCCAATCCGATCGTCGATCTGCGCGCCTTGAAGGATCGCAATTTCGCCCTCGGCTGCTTCTTTTCGTTTGTCACCGGCATCGGCCTGTTCGCGACGATCTACCTGACGCCGCTGTTCCTCGGCCGGGTGCGCGGCTACAGCGCGCTGGACATTGGTCTGGCGGTTTTCTCCACCGGCGTGTTCCAGATCATGGCGATTCCGCTGTATGCCTTTCTGGCCAATCGCGTCGATCTGCGCTGGATCATGATGATCGGTCTGGGTCTGTTCGCGATATCGATGTGGGAGTTCAGCCCGATCACTCACGACTGGGGCGCGGGGCAATTGATGCTGCCGCAAGCGTTGCGCGGGATTGCCCAGCAATTGGCGGTGCCGCCAGCGGTGACGCTGACCTTGGGCGGGTTGGCGCCCGCACGTTTGAAACACGCATCTGGCCTGTTCAACCTGATGCGCAATCTGGGTGGTGCGATTGGTATTGCAGCGTGCGCGACCATTCTCAATGACCGCACCAACCTGCACTTCACGCGATTGGCCGAGCATCTGAACAGCAGCAATGAAGCGATGAATCAATGGCTGTCGCAGGTCGGCGGCAACCTGGCGAATCTGGGCCAGAGCGGCGACGTCGGTGTCACCGCCAGCCTGCGCCAGTTGTGGCTGCTGACCTACCGCGAGGCGCAGACGCAAACCTACGGCGACACCTTTTTGATGATCGGCGTGTGCTTCGTCATCGCCACCGCGATGGTGCCCTTGATGCGCAAGGTGCAACCACCGGCGGCGCCGAGCGCGGATGGGCATTGATCGCTATTCTAATAGCCATGCCCATTTCCCTTGTGGGAGCGAGCCTGCTCGCGAAGGCGTCGTGTCAGTCACCATGGTTGTTATCTGACACTCCGCTTTCGCGAGCAGGCTCGCTCCCACAGGGGTTATGCGTTGAGGCTTAAGCCTGTGGGGTTTTGCGGAAGCCCACAGCCAGGCGATTCCAGCTGTTGATGGTGTTGATCGCCACGCTCAGGTCGACCATTTCTTTGGGCGTGAACTGCGCCGCGACCACGTCATAATCTTCGTCCGGGGCGTGGGTCAGGCTCAGTTGGGTCAGCGATTCAGTCCACAACAGCGCGGCGCGTTCGCGGTCGCTGAAGAACGGCGCTTCACGCCATGCCGTCACCGCGAACAAGCGGCGCGGGGTTTCGCCACCCTTGATTGCATCGGTGGTGTGCATGTCGATGCAGAATGCGCAGCCGTTGATTTGCGAGGCGCGCAACTTGACCAATTCGATCAGGGTCTTTTCCAGCGGCAGTTTGGACACGGCAGTTTCCAGAGCCATCATCGCTTTCAAGGCGTCTGGGGAGGCGGTGTAGAAATCGGTACGAGGTTGCATGGTAGCTCCGGGTAGCAAGTGAATGTGTGGCTACGTTAGCCCTCACACCCGGTTCGACAAATAGCCAATATTCCAGAAGATCAGGAGGCCACTCGGTTTTCCCGCTGACCGCTCGTCAGCCATTCGGCACCAAGGGTTCTGCGCGTCAGACCAATATCAGGTACATGCCATTTCTGGAGACGGATCATGATCACGCGCAAACTCACTTCGTTATTGCTCGCCGGGTTGCTCGCCAGCGCCTCGGCCGCCAGCTTCGCCGCCAACGACGGCGCTGACGCCACCGGCACCAAGTCCGGCGGCCCGACCAGCACAACTACGCCGCCAGACAACACGCCGGGCGCGCCTTCCGGTGGCAGCGGCTCTTCGGGTATGGGTTCCGGGACTGGCACCAATGGCGGGGCCAGTGGTTCGGGTTCCGGGGCTGGCGGCGGTACCGGATCGGCCGGCGGCGGCACTGGCGGTGCGGGCGGTGGCACTGGCGGCTGAACGAACAAGAGCCACCCGTGGTGAAAACCCTCGGTTGTATGGGTATTCACATAACCTTGGCTTGATGAAAATCACTGTGGGAGCTGGCTTGCCAGCGATAGCGTCAGCACAGTCAACATCTTCCTTGACTGACCGACCGTTATCGCTGGCAAGCCAGCTCCCACAAGTTCCTGCGACAATCACACAATCCCCTCTCACCCATAGGGTTTGTGCCAGGCTCTGGGTTAGCGATCGGAGCGCATCAATTCGGCCAGGCCGCTGTCCAGTGACAACACCGCCGCACGATTGCGCCCGGCATTTTTCGCCTGATACAACGCCGCATCGGCACGCTGGATAAACACTTCCAGGCTGTCATTGCCGCTCGGAATAAACGAATAACAGCCCAGACTCACCGTCAAATACCCGGTTGGCGAGCCGCTGTGGATGATGTGTTTGTCGATCACGCTGCGCCGGATCTGCCCGGCAATCGCCAGTGCGCCGTTGATGTCGGTGTCCGGCAACAGCACCGCAAACTCCTCGCCACCGTAGCGCACCGCCAGATCCGACTTGCGCTGGCAGCACGTCTGCAGCACTTGGGCGACCTGAGTCAGACAATGATCCCCGGCGACATGACCATAGGCGTCGTTGTAGCGCTTGAAGAAATCGATATCGAGCATGATCAGGCTGACCGGGCTGACCTGCCGAGCGCCACGGGCGAATTCGACTTCCAGAGAGCGCTCGAACAAACGTCGATTGGCCAACCCGGTCAGGCTGTCGTGAGTGGCGATCTGCTCCAGCGTACGCTGGGCTTTGCGCAGGTTTTTTTCGATCCGTTCACCATCGCGCACCTGATGAATGAACACCCAGCCAAACAGGCCGACGCCAAGAATCACCAAGGCGACAATCACACTCGACTGGAAGGCCCGTGCGTACCAACCCTCGAGAATCGTGTCGCGCGAGGTCGCCGCCGACACCACCAGCGGATACGCCGACAAGCGTCGATAACCGTACAAACGCACCACGCCATCGACCACCGAGTTGATCATCGCCGTGCCGGCCGCCGCTTCGGGCAGTAACGTGCGATAAATCCGCCCTTGCGCCAGCGACGTGCCGATCAGGTTTTCATCGAACGGCCGACGGGCGAGCAAGGTGCCGTCACTCAAGCCGAGAAACATGATGCCTTGATCATCGAGGCTGAAGCTTTCGAAAAAGCGGTCGAAATACGACATCTTGATCCCGGCCAGCAACACCCCCTGAAAATTGCCCGCGTGATCATTGACGCGTTTGGAAATCGGGATGATCCACTCGCCGTTCTCACGGCTGCGAATCGCCGGGCCGATGTGCGCCAGCGTCGAGGCGTTCTGCTGGTGGAACTTGAAGTACTCGCGATCGGCCACGCCATTGCCACGGGGCAGATCAGCGAATGAAGTAATCACCCACTGGCCCTGCGTGTCGAAGAGAAAAATGCCGTGCAGCTGATCGAGTTGCTGCACGCGCCGGGCGAAGGTTTTCTGCAGGCGCGGTCTTTGCGCCGCGCCGTAACCGTCATCCTGAATCCAGTCAACCAGGCTGGTCATCACCAGATCGGCGGCCAAAAAGGTGTCTTCGGCCTGCTGCGCCATCGCCCGGGTCAGGTTGCTCGAGGCCATTTTCGCCACGGCCAGATCCTGACGACGCGACTGCTCCAGTTGCAGGTACAGCAAACCGGACAGGCACAACCCCACCGCAACGATAAACAACACCGCCGCTTTGCGCAGCGGCAGGCGTTTAAGGGTGCCTCCGGGGGCCTGATGCGGATCGTGAATAGGGATAGGCAAAAGCAAGTCCTGGGCAGGTACGACAAGGGCGCCAGCGGCAAAACCCTTATGTTTGTGAGCGTAGCCCACCGGAATCTACGGGGCAAACGCCCCGGTCCCGCTCAGGTATATCGGCGCACAACGAGTTTGGATGATCGCTGTTCGCCGATTTATTTTCGATCGCTCCTTTAGGGTTAGTCAGTTGTGAAGGGCCAGGCGCCGCATCGCACTGTGCAGGTGGGCTCGCGCACTTTGCGGATCACCTTCGCGCATCTGCTCATAGGCCCGTTGCGCAATGGCGTGGGGCACAGGCTTCAGTTCCCGTTGCGTGGCCATCGCCAGCAGTTGCACCTGCGCGGCGCGTTCCAGGTAATAGAGGTCGTCCCAGGCTTCGGCGATGGTCGGCGCGGCAACGATCACACCGTGATTTTTCAGGAACAGAATGTCGGCGTCGCCCATGACCCCGGCGATACGGTCGCCTTCGGACGCGTCCAGCGCCAGGCCGTTGTAGTCCTCGTCGACCGCCGTGCGCCCGTAGAACTTCAGCGCGGTCTGCCCCAGCCATAACAGTGGCGGCCCTTGTAGCAGGCACAACGCCGTGGCGTGAGGCATGTGGGTGTGAAAGGCGACTTTCACTCGCGGCAGTTGCTTGTGCAGACGCGCATGAATGTAAAACGCCGTGGCTTCCGGCAAGCCTTCGCCTTCAACCACATTGCCGTCGAAGTCGCAGACCAGCAGATTCTGCGCGGTCACTTCGGCAAACGCATAGCCGTAGGGGTTGACCAGAAACAGATCGTCGTGCCCCGGCACCATCACCGAAAAGTGATTGCAGATGCCCTCCTCCAGGCCATGCAACGCGGCCAGTTGAAAGCACGCCGCCAGCTCAGTGCGCGCGGTGATGATGGCTTCTGTGTCGAGGTTCAGCGCTGTCGGGCGTGCGGCCCGCGCACTGGCAGTCAGGGTGTGAGCCATGACGATTCTCCGTTACCAACCGAGGGATTTGAACAGCGGCAACACTTGATCGAGGCGGTTGAGGATCGCGTCGGGGCGATAGTCCGCCAGCATCTGGCGACCAGTGCCACGATCGATCCATACACAGCGAAAGCCCATGTCCCGCGCGGCCGTATGGTCGAGCATCGGGCTGGCGCAGATGTGCACCACCTCTGCGCGGCTGACGCCCAACTGCTCATGAGCGTAGTCGAACAGGCGCGGCGCCGGCTTGTAGGCGCCAGCCTGTTGCGCGGTGATCACCCGGTCGATGTGGCCGCCGAGCTGCGCGACGTTACCGGCAATGATGTCGTCGTCGGTGTTGGAGACGATGCACAGTTTGAAGCCCATCGCCTTGAGTTGCGCAAGGGTTTCGATCACCTCGGCAAACGGCGGCATTTTCGGGATGGCGGCGGCCAGACGCTGGCTGTCTTCAGGCAGGCTGGGCAGCCCCAATTCTTCCAGGGCCAATTGCAGGCCGAGGGTGCTGAGTTCGCGGAACGATCGGTGCGGCGGGGTTTGTTCGAGTCGATGTTCATGGCGATCATAAACTTCGATCAGGTGCCCGGCGTCGACCTGATGTTCGCCCTTCTCGCTGAGAATTTCGCCGACCACAGCTTTGAGGCCTTCGTCCCACTGGATCAAAGTGCCGTAGCAATCGAAGGTCAGCCATTGCGGGCGCGGGGTGTGGATGAGTGTCATTGGTCGAATCCTCCGTGGTGAGGACTTCAGCTTATGAGCGCCCGGTGATAGTGTGAAATTAAATAAATAGCCAATCGTCAGTTGAAAAACCACTATCGAGAGCGCCGCCATGCTGGACCTGGAATTGCTGAAAACCTTTGTCTGCGTGGTTGACGAAGGCAGCTTCACCCGCGCCGCCGAGCGCGTGCACCGCACTCAGTCAACAGTCAGCCAGCAGGTGCGCAAACTCGAAGAGCTGGTCGGCCACGCCCTGCTGCTGCGCGACCGTACCGGGCTGAATGTCGCCGTCACCGAACACGGCGAATTACTGATCCACTACGCGCGCCGATTACTGGCGCTGTCCGCTGAAGCCACCGAAGCATTGGCCAGCGACCTCGATCTGGAAATACTGCGGATCGGCATGCCGGAAGACTTCGACGCGCGGCGCATGGCGCTGATTCTCGCCGGCTTCACCCGCAGCCATCCGCAAGCACGGCTGGAAACGATCAGCGGCATGAGCCTCGATCTGCGCCAGCGTCTGGATGCCGGCGACATCGACATCGCCCTGATCAAACGTGAACCCGACAGCGGCCCGGCGTGGGCGACCTGGCCGGAGCGGCTGGTGTGGGTCAAAGGTGCGGAATTTGATTCGTCCACCGGCGTGTTGCCGTTGGCGTTGTTTCCGCAAGGCTGCCTGTATCGGCAGCGCGCCATTCGTTTGCTCGATGTTGCCCAGCGCCCCTGGCGGGTCGCGTTCGGCAGTCACAGCCTGACCGGGATTCAAGCGGCAGTGGCCTCGGGGTTGGGGGTGTCGGTGCTGCCAGTGTCGGCGGTGTTGCCTGAGCATCAGGTGTGTACGGATTTGCCGGAACTGGCGCCGACGGAATTGGCGTTGGTCAGTCGTGATGGGGTTTTGACCGGGTTGCAACGTGGTTTGGTGGAGTTTTTGCGTGGGGAGTTGGGGGTGGATGCGGGGGGATTCGCCTGAAATCCCCCCCGTTTTTATCATTGGGGTTTGTTGATTTCCCGCAGCAGATCCGCGACGGGAATGTTCATGGTGTTGGAGTAGTAGGGTTTGTAGCCGTAGGCGGTGACGACGACTTTGCAGGGGATTTGTTGTTTGTTGGCGAGGAGTTGGTTCAGTTCTGCCGCTGACAGATCTCTCTCCGTACTTCGGTCGCTGGATGTTTCAGTGATGAATGTACTGGTCGAAAAGGAGAATTTGGAGTTGCCGTTTTCGCGTATATCAGAATCTACCAGCCCCACCGCAGAAAACTGAATAGCTTTACCAACAGAAAAATCGTGGTCATCCGCTAACGCGCACCTCAATGTCCCCGAAGCCATCCCTTGCCTTTCGCCTCGGCCAAACAGGTTCAAAACATCCACATCGGATTGATATTTGATGACATATAAAAGGGAACTCGACCTATCTACGGACACATAACTTAAATTTGCCGGAGGCTGTAAATGGTCCTTTGCACATCCCGAACAGACAGCCAGAACCACACAAAGGAAAAACCTGTACATCACGAAAACTCCTTCATGATTGAATCAAACAGCAAGTCACTTGCAGATTTACCATCAGCGATTGGGGCGTTTAGCAATCCCAGTGCGTTAGCGTGATTCGTGTCGACATTTACGTTAATTGACGGTCCGCAGGAGATAATCCATTTTTCCCCGAAGTCCGCGACCCCGTCTGATGGGTCTCTCTTGGAAGGTGTTGCCTTGATATTGATCCAATCAACCGAAACTGGCGCGGGACGTTCGCGATAAATGTCTGAGCCCAGCTACACCAAAGCCCCTTCACCCACAGGATGCAGAGTGATCAGCATCTGAACCTTGTAACCCCAATCCGACATTATTTTGGACAGGTGCGCACCATTCCAGCCGCCGAGGCTATGGCCGACGATATAGACGGGACAGCTTTTATACGGAATAAGGCTTAGCACGTGCCGTTGAATGTCCTGCTTTCCTCTGACTTCGTTGTAACCCAACCATTGCGACTTATATTTCCCTTCTGCCTTTAATGTCTCAGTGCGCCTATCAAATGCAAGTCGTGCATCCTGGATGTTTTCATAAGGACCCGAAAAATAATAACTCTCCTTATCTCCCGCACCTCCGATAAAAACCACAATCGCCTTGGTACTCTCCACCGGCACAGTCTTGTCACTGACATCCTTCTTGTCCGTCAGCGCATGTTCCTTGTGAAGCTTGTAATTGTTGCCCTTCGCGCACGTTACCGTTTCAGCAGCCATGCCTCACTCCTCCAAAAACAACTTGATGGTTTCAGGCAGGTGCGAGCTGACTGGGTGAGTAAATCCGTTCGCGTCAGACACCCCATGTTCCAGACGTCCGTCAGCGCGCTGAATAACGTAAGGATGATCAGGCATCGGCTCACCGGTTACGTCATTGACCAGTTTCAACCGGTCAGTGAAATGCACCGGCATCGGCAACAAGCCACTGAAGGGCGCGACTGTCACCGTGTCACCGATGATCACCGTGCCTGAACCGCCGATGACGACATTGCCGTGACCACCGGTGCTGTCCAGCGTCGCGGGCGGCGGGTTTTCCGCTCATGAACAGCTCCTTGCAATGTAACGTGGTCATCCTTTCGGGGGTGCAAGCATGCGGGAGTTCGTCGGGTACTTCAAACCATCAGACCAAAAAAGGCGCCCGATCGGGCGCCTTTTTTATACGTGGAAACCGCTCGTCTCAACGCGACGGCGGCACCCGAATATCCCCCGCCCGGCACTGGGTTTTCACACCCTTGCCACACGCGCCGAACTGCAGATCCTTGCCCATGCAGACGCGCACTTCCGAGAGTTCCGGGCCACTGCAAATGACCGCGATGCCATCGGCCGGAATGCCCGGGTTGGCCTTGCGGAACAGGTCGGCGATTTCCTGCGCCTCGAAGTAATACGAGGAGCTGAACGGTTGCAGTTCCTGCGGAATTTTAACGGCGCCAACGGCTTTGTCCGCTTCATCCAGATAGCCCATCGCGCCGAGACCGCTGCAGGTGCCGTGTTTGGACCATTCGTGGTCGAGCAGTTTTTTCGTCGGAAACAGCGTCAGGCCCTGGCTGGTTTGCGCTGCGTTAAGCGTGGTCAGCGGCGGGCAGGATTCCGGCCAGCCACCCTTGGCGTATTGCGGCCACAACCCGTGCAGCACGAAGCCGTAGCCCTTGCCCGTGCACTGCGAGTCATCCTTGTGCGTCAAACAAAAAGTCGGCGACCAGGACAACGCCAGCAGGTAGTAATCGAATACCCCCGCCACCGATTCCGTCTGGGCCTTGCTCGACTGCGATTGCCGCGCCGAACTCAAACCGATGCTACCGGCCGTCAGCGCAATCACTGCCAAAATTGTAAACAGCTTTTTCATGTACCCACTCCTTTGGGACGCCTGCGTCCATGGTTTTCGATCCTGACCGACTTGGCCAGCGCTGATTTCGACACGCTTGTGTTGCAAGCGCATGACGCAAGGCAACGCCGTACGCCGTTGAAAGGTCTACGATTAACAGGCAGCCACCAAACCTAGGGAACCAAAATGAGTAAAGCAGACGAACTCGCCGCCAAACTCAAGCAAACCCGGCATACCCACGCGGATGCGGCACTGGAAATCGATTGCTGGCCTGCTCAGGTGTATGACTTGTACCACCGCATTGAGGCGTGGTTGCAGCCCGTCACCGAAGTAGGACTGAAGATTCGGCGAAATCCTACGCATGTTTGCGAAACTTCACCGGATGGTGAATCCCACGATTACGCCATCGACCAACTGGTGATCGAAGCCAACCATCAAAGCCTGACATTCGATCCCATTGCGCGGTTTACCGAGGATGGCGCCGGGCGGGTGCAGATCAGCCCGTCAGCCACAGACACTTATCTGCTGCGTACCGTGGATGAGCACGGTGAAAGCCATTGGTGGATGCAGTCGATTGAAACAGGCCAGCAGCTGGATGCCATTGCGCTGACCGAAAACAATCTGTTGCTGGCGGTGCAGGAAGGATTGGGACTTTAAATTCTCCACGCCACCACAAGAGCTCCTGCCCGGAGCAACACGGGCCCGCCATTTCAACGGCCAGACTTCCTAAAGAATTCTGGCCGTTTGTCGTTACAGGACCCACAAACCAAAATCGATGGAAAGCCTTTACGCATGGATGCTTCGACCGCACCAACGTTCACCCAGTTTTTTAAGCGCAACTTCAAACGTGTTCTTGATTACTGGAGCCAGATCACCGTCACTCTGGGCTTTCTCGGCGCGGGGTTGGCAATCCTTGGGCTTTACGTCTACACCCGGGCAATTGGTCGTACTGACCTTTTCCTGGCAGGCAGCGATGCCAAGTCAGCCCTTGCTATCTGGCTTTTACTGATCGTGCTGATCATGGTGGGCTACCTTGGCGTACTCTCCGCCAGCGCATGGTTCTACGGAATCACCGTTTCGATGTTCGAAAAAGTGCCAAAAAGGCACAAACAGATCGCTGCCTTTTTGCTGCTTCCTATGTGTTTTGGCTTTGGTACCTTCATTTCTCTGCTTTTCAATTTCCCGAACGCATTCAGCGCCGCAGGTTCGATGCTGTTTGTTTTTTCCATGACCCTGCTGGCCTACTTCGCACTTTTCCTGTTCAAACGCTTTCGAAAGATTTTCAACAAAAACACCCGACGAATGGGAGGCTGGAAGAAAAACGGTTTCCGACTCTTGATCGGTAGCATGATCGGCTTAGCCGTTCTGTGTGCGTCACTCCCCACATTGCTGATCCTCGAGACCTACGTCGGCGAAGATAATGCGCAGGCGGTAGTGGTTGTCGGGTTGTTTTCCCTCGGCACACTCATTTTCAGTCTCGTCCCGATTTTGATTTTTTATATCAGCAGAGGCCATGTCTTTGCGCGTATCGCTTATGGAATCGCAACAGCACTGGTTCTGTTCAGCGGGTTTCTTCTTTTATCGCCAGGTGCAATGCCAAGCATCACCTACGCAGCCGCTGGAAATCTGGCGATTCGTCAGCAGCCGGCGCGATTCATACTTGACGAAAACATCAGCCTGGACGATCTGGATAACAGACTTTGGCGAACCACACTCAATGAAAAACAAAAGATCGAAGTCACGGCGTTTCCATTGTTCACCTTTGGCGACATCTTGCTGTTGTGCAGCAGAGACCTGCAGCGTTTGAACCTGTATGAATTGCCTCGCTACACACACTTTTGCATCGCCACACGTAACAGCAAGGTCACTCAGAAACCGTTGCGTCCAGGGCTTGCGCCGCTACTCAGCTGGCAGCAGCGTGCTGAACACGTCGTTGGCTGGGATCACTTGCGCTCAGCCATTCTCAAGCCGATTCACCTATCGCCACAGGTCTTCCAACTCCAACGCCGCATTGAGCAATTGGCTGAACCTGTCAAAACTGTAATCCCCTACTCAGCTAACTGAAAGCCGGCGCTGGTTAGCCTCCTCGTCATGAGTCAAACGGGGATTTCCAGCGCATGCCTTCCAACCCATCACGACGCACCTTCGTCAAAGGCCTCGCCGCCGGCAGTCTGCTCGGTGGCCTCGGCCTGTGGCGCACGCCGGTCTGGGCGCTGAATGCGCCCGGTCAATTGGATGAACTGAGCGGCAGCGACTTCGAGCTGTTCATCGGCGAAACCCCGGTCAACTTCACCGGCAACCCACGCACGGCGATGACCATCAACGGCAGCTTGCCCGGCCCCCTGCTACGTTGGCGCGAAGGCGACACGGTGACGCTGCGGGTGCGCAACCGGCTCAGCGCCAGCACCTCGATTCACTGGCACGGCATTCTGCTGCCGGCGAACATGGACGGCGTACCGGGCCTGAGTTTTCACGGCATCGAACCGGGTGGCGTGTACGTCTATCAATTCAAGGTGCGGCAGAACGGCACCTACTGGTATCACAGTCATTCCGGGCTACAGGAACAGGCCGGCGTCTACGGCCCGCTGGTGATCGACGCCAAAGACCCTGAGCCATTCCACTACGACCGCGAGTTTGTGGTGATGCTCAGTGACTGGAGCGACGAAGACCCGGCCAGCCTGATGAAGACCCTGAAAAAACAGTCCGACTACTACAACTTCGACAAACGCACCGTCGGCGATTTCATCGATGACGTCAGCGAAAAAGGCTGGGGCGCCACCGTTGCCGATCGCAAGATGTGGGCGCAGATGAAGATGAACCCCACTGACATTGCCGACGTCAGTGGCGCCACCTACACCTTCCTGATGAATGGCCACGCGCCGGATAACAACTGGACCGGGTTGTTCCGCCCCGGCGAAAAACTGCGCCTGCGCCTGATCAACGGTTCGGCGATGACCTACTTCGACATACGTATTCCCGGGCTGAAAATGACCGTGGTCGCGGCGGACGGCCTGCACGTCAAACCGGTCAGCGTCGATGAATTGCGCATCGCCGTGGCCGAGACTTACGACGTCATCATCGAGCCGGACGCCGAGGCGTACACCCTGTTTGCTCAGGCCATGGATCGCAGCGGTTTTGCCCGTGGCACCCTCGCCACTCGCGCCGGGCTATCGGCGCCCGTACCAGTTCTGGATCCGCGCCCGCTGGTGAGCATGGACGACATGGGTATGGGTGGCATGGATCACGGCTCGATGGACATGAGCGCCATGGATCACTCGACGATGGGTCCGATGCAATCCCATCCCGACAGCGAAACAGACAACCCGCTGGTCGACATGCAAGCCATGACCACCGCGCCGAAACTCAACGACCCCGGCCTCGGCCTGCGCAACAACGGCCGTCGCGTGCTCACCTACGCCGACCTGCGCAGCACCTTCGCAGACCCGGATGGCCGCGATCCAAGCCGCACGGTCGAGTTGCACCTGACCGGCCATATGGAAAAATTCGCCTGGTCGTTCAACGGCATCAAATTCTCCGACGCCGAACCCTTGCGGCTGAAGTACGGCGAGCGCATCCGTCTGGTGCTGGTCAACGACACGATGATGACCCACCCGATTCACTTGCACGGCATGTGGAGCGATCTGGAAGACGAAAACGGCGACTTCCAGGTGCGCAAACACACCATCGACATGCCGCCCGGCACCCGCCGCTCCTACCGCGTGACCGCCGACGCACTGGGTCGCTGGGCCTATCACTGCCACCTGCTGTACCACATGGAAACGGGCATGTTCCGCGAAGTGCGGGTAGAAGAATGAAGGGGCCGATGATGACTCGATTTACCGCGCTTTCCTTGTTACTGATCGGCAGTTCGGCGATGGCCGCCGGCGACATGCCGGGCATGGACCACAGCCAGATGTCCGGCATGGATCATTCCGCGATGCAAAGCATGGACGACGGCATGATGCAGCCCGCCGCGCCGACCGAAAGCCGCACGCCGATCCCGCCACTGACCGACGCCGACCGCGCCGCCGTATTCACCAGCCCCGGCGGTCATCGAGTCCACGACAGCGCGATCAACACGTACTTCCTCGCCGACAAACTCGAATGGCAGGACGCCGATGACGGCAGCGCGTTGGCCTGGGATCTGTCCGGCTGGATCGGTGGCGACATCGATCGCCTGTGGCTGCGCTCCGAAGGTGAACGCAGCAACGGCAAGACCGAAGACGCCGAGATTCAAGCGCTCTGGGGCCACGCGATTTCGCCGTGGTGGGATGTGGTCAGCGGCGTGCGTCAGGACTTCAAACCCGGCGCGCCGCAGACTTGGGCCGCGTTCGGTGTGCAGGGCATGGCGCTGTACAACTTCGAAGCCGAGGCCACTGCGTTCATCGGCGAAGGCGGCCAGAGCGCGCTGCGGTTCGAGGGTGACTACGACATCCTGCTGAGCAATCGCCTGATCCTGCAGCCCACCGCTGAACTCAATATCTACGGCAAAAACGATGCGCAACGTGGCATCGGTTCAGGGCTATCCAACAGCGAAGTCGGCCTGCGTTTGCGCTATGAAATCCGCCGCGAATTTGCGCCTTACATCGGCGTGACGTGGAACCGCACCTACGGCAACAGCGCCGATTACGCACGCGAAGAAGGCGAGGATCGCAGCGAAGCGCGGCTCGTGCTTGGCGTGCGGATGTGGTTCTGAATTCCAATAGAAAACAACCCAGAGGTCTTGCATGCGCACCTTGAAAATCACCCTTGTACTCGCCAGCGGCTTGCTCCTCAGCAGCCTCGCTCAAGCCCACCCGAAACTGCTCTCGTCGACGCCCGCCGAAGGTGCCGACGGCGCCGCGCCCGGCAAGATCGAACTGCACTTTTCCGAGAACCTGCTGACCCAATTCTCCGGCGCCAAACTGGTCATGACCGAGATGCCCGGCATGGCCCACTCACCAATGCCGATGAAAGCCAAAGTCAGCGCCGGCAGCGACCCGAAAAGCATGCTGATCACCCCGCTCGCGCCGCTGCCCGCCGGCACCTACCAAGTCCAATGGCGCGCGGTGTCTTCCGACACGCACCCGATCACCGGCAACGTCACGTTCAAAGTGAAGTAAGCGATGGCTGAGCTGATCAACATCGTCCTGCGGTTTACGTTGTATGTGGATTTGCTGCTGTTGTTCGGGCTGGCGTTGTTTGCGCTGTACAGCACTGATGCGCTGCTGCGGTTGCGGCCGATGCTGCGCGGGATGGCGTTGATCGGGGCGCTGTTGTCGATGGCGGGACTGTTGCTGATGACCCGCGCCATGAGCGGCGAAACGGCGCTCGCGGCGCTGTGGCCGCATCTGCAAATGATGCTGCTGGAAACCGACATCGGGCTGGCGTGGGCAGTGCGGATGATTGCCCTGATTGTGCTGTTGATCAGACCGGGTTTATGGCTCGCATCGATTGCCGGCGCTGTCGCCCTCGCCTCTTTGGCCTGGAGCGGACACGGGGCGATGGACGACGGAGCACTGCGGTTCTGGCATTTTCTCAGCGACATTCTGCACCTGCTCGCGGCGGGCGCGTGGCTGGGTGCGATGCTGGCGCTGGTGTTGATGGCGCGGGGGCCGGTCGATGAGGCTCGCATTCGTTCGCTGGCGTTTGCGGTTCGGCGCTTTGAGTGGATCGGTGCAGTAATTGTGCTGACGCTGTCGATTACCGGCGTGGTGAATTACCTGTTTATCGTCGGCCCGAAGCTGGGTGAAGTCTTGCTCGGCACTTACGGGATTCTGCTGGCGATCAAGATTCTGTTGTTCGCAGGGATGCTGGTGTTGGCGGCGCTGAATCGCTTTCACCTTGGCCCGTCACTGCAACAATCGTTGCGCGATGGGCAGCATGCCATCGCGGCCAATGCGCTAAGGCGCAGCGTGGTAGTTGAACTGGCAATCGCATTGTTGATCGTGGCACTGGTAGCGTGGCTCGGCACGTTAAGCCCGGAAGCAGGATGACACCCGGGAAAGCCTTTCACTACACTGGGCCACCGTCCTTATCAGAAGCCCCGATCGCAATGACAACACTAAAAAGCACGATGATCCTCTGCGGCCTGCTGACCCTGGCCGCCGGCGCCCATGCCGAGCAAACCCTTTCGCACCTCGACAGCATTCAGCAACAGGGCCAGTTGCGCGTGTGCACCACCGGCGACTACAAGCCCTACACCTTCAAACGCCCCGACGGCGATTTCGAAGGCATCGACATCGCCATGGCCCGTTCGCTGGCCGACAGCCTCGGGGTCAAAGTGCAATGGGTGCAAACCACCTGGAAAACCCTGATGCCGGACATGCAGGCCGGCAAGTGCGACATCGCCATGGGCGGCATCTCGGTGACGCTCGAACGGCAGAAAAAAGCCTACTTCAGCAATACCCTCGACACCGACGGCAAGATTCCGCTGGTGCGCTGCGCCGATGTCAGCAAGTACCAGACCGTCGAACAGATCAACCAGCCCGCTGTGCGTCTGGTCGAACCCGCTGGCGGCACCAATGAGGCCTTCGTCCACGCCTTCCTGCCCAAGGCGCAACTGGCCCTGCACGACAACGTGACGATCTTCCAGCAACTGCTCGACAACAAGGCCGACGTGATGATCACCGACGCCTCGGAAGCGCTGTATCAGCAGAAACTCAAACCGGGCTTGTGCGCGGTCAATCCGCATCAGTACATGCAATATGGCGAGAAGGCTTATCTGCTGCCGCGCGATGACATCAGCTGGAAACTGTATGTCGATCAGTGGCTGCACTTGAGCAAAGTCACCGGTACTTACCAGAAAACTTTGAGCGAATGGATTGCGGTGCCTGCGCCCCTCTAAAACTGGCGTCTCAAACCGAGTCCACTTCACAGGTGCCGACAAGGTCTTCTTGAAGCACTCTCAATCCGCAAAGCGCCAATGTTCCGCACACCAATATCGCCAAAGTATTGGCGTTTCGGCGGTAAACACCCGAGAAATGATCATCAACTGGTCACAACTGTGTAACGAAGTTGAAAAAACACCTGTCTTGCATGTCAACATTCATCTGAAAGCTGTACAAAATGTGTATGATGCACAACCGGCACGGAAGCGCCGTCCCTGCTCGGTTGACGACGAATTGCAGTAATTGTCAGCCATGCGCTGACCGCGGATATTACTTTATAAAGAGAACCAGAGGCGCACCCCGGCAGCCTCTGCCTCCCATGGGTAATCTCCCCGGTAGACTTCGTTTTTGATACAGCTCAATTAAAAGGAACAGATTTTGGCTCGCAACAGGTTTCTCTCAAAACTTCTCAAGTTTTCCAACAAAGAATCAGAAATCCTGAGAACTCCTGAAGTGTCTGCGCCGGTTCAAAGCGAGCCATTGATCTCTGTTCAAGCCGAAGCCGTTCCAGCCATCCCGGCCGTTGAAGCGGTTGAGCCAGTGGTTGCTAAACGCCAGGCCACTGTCGCCAATCGCGTTAAGCTTCCGGCGAATTTCGACCCGGCGCTGTACCTGAAGCTCAATCCGGACCTGGGTACAGCCATGGATCCGGTCGCTCACTATCTGAACCACGGTCATCAAGAAAGCTGGCGGATAGTCACCCTGCCAGAAATCAAGCTGTCGAATAACCGCGCTTTTGATCCGGCGCGCGAAACAGTCATGGTGGTCAGCCATGAAGCGTCCCGTTCCGGTGCTCCAATACTTGCACTCAATCTGGTCGAGCGCTTGGCCAGCCGTTACAACGTGGTGGCTTTGTTGTTGGGTCAAGGCGCACTTCTTGAATCTTTCGAAGCCGCTGCCGTCGCCACAATGGCCAGCCCTCGGCTGAAGAACAACGTTCAATACACACAGTTCGCCATCGAGAAACTGTGCAGTGATTACAACTTCAAATTCGCACTGGTTAATAGCATGGAGTGCCGTGTCGTTCTGGAGCCATTGGCCCGACACTTTGTTCCTGCCATCCCTCTGATCCACGAATTTGCGTCTGCCTACCCTCAGTCGAACGCATTGTTCAGCGATGCGAAACTGTGGTCCAGCGACCTGGTGTTCTCCGCCGACCTGACCTGGAGAAGCGCACAGGATTCCTGCCCGGCCCTGCTGTCGTTGACCGCGCACATCATTCCGCAGGGGCACTGCGTACTGCCTCAGCAGGCAACCGATGCGCAAAAGAAGCAAGATGACGCCAACTACTTGCGCAACAAAATGCGCCCTGCCAGCGACACCGACAGAAAGTTCGTGATCCTCGGCGCCGGCTACGTCAACTTCCGCAAAGGTGCCGATCTTTTCATTCAGTGCGCCATCAAAACCATGCTGACGCCTGGCGGCGAGAAGTTTCGCTTCGTCTGGATCGGCAAGGGATTCAACCCTGATGTAGAAGATGGCTATTCGGTATATTTGGCCGACCAGATCAAGCGATCCGGGCTGCAGGATCGTTTCGTGATGCTGGATGAAACATCGGCAATCGAAGTTGCCTACGAAGAAGCGGATTTGCTGTTTATTTCGTCCCGACTGGACCCTTTGCCAAACGTCGCCATCGACGCCATGGGCGCTCGCCTTCCAGTACTTTGCTTCGACAAGGCCACAGGCATTTCCGACTTTCTGTCGACGTGTGGCTTGCGTGAGTCTTGCATCGCTGATTACCTGGATGTCGATAGCGCGGTTCAGAAAATATTTGCCCTGGCCAACTCCAGCCAATTGTACGAACAGGCTGCCACGCTCAGCCATGATGCGTCCGCCAGCTACTTCGACATGGACAAATATGTCGCTGAACTGGAAGCCATCGGTACTCAGGCGGCCGTGCGTGCGCAACAGGAAAAACTGGATGTCAAAACCATCCTTGATTCCGGCGTGTTCAACAGCAAGGAGCAGGATGTACGACGCTATGTACGGGCATGGGCGAGCGGCATCAACCCGCCGTCGCCAGGCACGAACTTCAAGCCGGGTGTCTATCTGGAACAACACGGCGTTGCAGTTGCCAACAGCGATCCATTTGCCGACTACCTGCGTGCAAACCGCCCACAAGGCGCCTGGAACTGAATCCAGCAGCTAAACACGAAGCCCCGCATACGCGGGGCTTTTTACATACAGGGTTTGATTTATCTAGTCATCCTTCAACATGCCAGAACTGTACTGATTGAGACTGCTGCCAATACTGTTGCCGCCAAACTTCAACGTATTGGCGTTGCGCCCCTCCGGCGACTGACAGTCGCTGGAGAAACAACTGGTGGTGGTCAGGCCACCCGCGCCCGAACAGGCACTCAACACCGATACCGCTGCAGTAATCAACAGCACTTTGACGACATTAAGGCGCATGGCACGATTCCCCTCGGGATGAAAAGCGACGATCTTGTGCCAACATCCTAGGCCTGCGCCGAACCCGGCAAGATGAAACTTTGCTCATCGACAGGGGATTACCAACGCCAAAGGCTCAACAAACGTCCGGCGCTGAGCCAGGTTATCGAGCGGATCAGCGCGAGCTGAAAGCGATCATCGCTTCAGCCACGCACTTGTCGGGATCTGCGCCAACGATTTGAAGGCAGGCCTGGCGAACCAGTACCCCTGCATCAGGTAAATGCCGCAATCGGCGAGAAAGTCTCTTTCATCGGCAACTTCTATGCCCTCGGCGATCACCTCCACGTCCAACTCTCTGCACATGTTCACCACATTACGCACGATGGTCTGGCGAACCCGGTCACGGTGAATATCGCGGATCAGCGCCATATCCAGCTTGATCAAATCCGGCTGAAAATCCGCCAACAAGTTAAGGCCGGAATAGCCTGCGCCAAAGTCGTCGATCGCCGTCTTGAACCCAAACTCACGATACTCACGCAAGATATTCATCAAGTGCTTATTGCTTTCAACGTGCTCGCCCTCCACCGCCTCGAAGATCAGGCGCTCCAGTGGAAAGCCGTGAGCACGCGCCGACTCCAGCGTGCTGCGAATGCACATTTGCGGGCGGTAAACGGCATTCGGCAAAAAGTTGATCGACAAGTACTGCGTCATCCCTAACTCAGCCGCCGTGGAAATCGCCCGCACTCGACACAGTTGATCAAATCGATAACGGTTTTGATCGTCCACCTGCTCCAGAACTGACAAGGCGCCCTCACCCTTCACGCCGCGAACCAAGGCCTCATGGGCAAAAATCGTTTGATCACGCACATCCACAATGGGCTGAAAAGCGAAGGCGAAATCCATGTCCGGCACGCCTTTGTCCTTACAGCCCTGGCAGCCTCCGCGAGACGCGAATGATTCTGGAAAGTCGGTCATGACACCCCCTGATATCGGGTTATAACCTTGCTTGGCTATAGGTAAAAAACTGCTGTTGAACCGAGTCACCTGCTCACCACGCCCCATCGGTAGCCCTGCGACGCTTGAATATTCGAAATCGCCGCAGGTTCATCGTTCCAAAAATCAAGTGCGGAAATGCGCAGTCATTCGCTGCAAGTCCTGCCCCAGTGACGCCAACTCAACCGTCGCAGCCGCACTCTCTTCACTGGCAACAGCCGACTGGTCAGCCACATCCCGTACGCTGACGATGCTGCGATTGATTTCGTCGGCCACGGCACTTTGCTGCTCGGCAGCGGCCGAGATCTGCAGGCTCATCTCCTGGATCGTACCGATGGACTGATTGATCTCGGTAATGGCCAGCTCGGCCTTCTGCGCCAACACCACCGTATCGAGGGTGCGCTCGCGGCTGGAGGCCATCAGTGTCGAGGCCGCTTGCGCGCCTTGTTGCAGGGTGATGATCAGCGCTTCGATTTCCTTGGTCGAGTCCTGCGTGCGCTGCGCCAGCGAGCGCACTTCGTCTGCGACCACGGCGAACCCACGCCCCTGCTCTCCCGCTCGCGCGGCTTCGATAGCGGCGTTCAATGCGAGCAAATTGGTCTGCTCGGCGACGGCTTTGATGACATCGATCACTTTGCCGATCTGCTCACTGTCCTGGGACAGCACGTTCATCGCGCCGCCCAACGCTTCAATGGCCGCAGCGAGTTCACTGATCTGCAAAGTCGCCTGCTTCACCACTGTACTGCCGTGGCGAGCCTGTTGATCGGCCAAGGTCGCGGCGGCGGACGCATCGGTCGTGTTACGCGCAACTTCCTGCACCGTCGAAGCCATTTCGTGCATCGCCGTGGCGACTTGATCCACTTCGCTTTTTTGCTGACGCACGCCCGCGCTGGTCTGCTCGCTCATGGCCGAGAGTTTTTCCGCAGAAGTGGAAATCTGCGTGACGCCATTGCCGATACCTTGCACCAGCGTGTTCAGGTTCTGCGCCATGTCCTGCATTGCATTTTGCAGATCGCCCAACTCGTCTTTGCGGTTTGATTTGGCCTGTACCGTCAGGTCGCCCTTGGCGATCCGTCGAGCCAGTTCAACCGTCAGCGCCAGCGGCGCAGTGATCTGGCGCGAGATGACCACCGAAGCAATCAGCCCGATCACCAGCGCCAACACGGTCAACACGGCGATCTGAATAAAGGCTGAGTGCTGATCTTCACGCGCCAGGCGCTGCTGGGTGTCCATCAGGCCATTCATGATCTTGTCCATCGCCTTGCTTTCCTGGTCGACCTGCTCGCGCATGTTCTGCTTCTGCTCAAACAGCCCGGCCACTTCCACCAATACTTCGCGATAACGACGCATCCCGGCGTGCGCTTCTTCCAGTTGGCTCGACAGGGTCGCCGGCAAGTTGCTACGCGCCTTGGTGATATCACTCAAAAAGGTATCGATGGTTTCCATCAGCAGGTTTTTGTTCGCGTCGTTGGGCACCGCAATGTAACGACGCAACATCAGGCGAAACGTGGTCATGCCATTGCGCAAGTCGGCCACCGTGCGCAGATCCCGAATGCGTTCGCCATCGGCAGACGCCAGCGCACTCGTCGTGGTGGCCTCAAGCATGCCGGCAAAAGTTTGCGCGTACTTGTCCGACAGTGCAGTCAGCGGTTTCAGGGCATCGGTGGTCGACTTATCGGCAGCGATCAGCCGTTTGACCTTCTGGTCGTAGGCGACAATCGTGGTTTGCAAGGCCTTCAAGGCTTGCTGGTTTTCAGCGCGGGTCAACGTTTCCAGGGCCTTGCTGACAAGACCCTGCAAAACATTCAACTGAGCGTTATAGGAATCGGCGAACGCTGCGTCAGCGGCGGCTTCGTACTGTTTCTCGGACAGCCGCATATCTTGCGTCGCGTCATTCAACGTGCCGATCAGACGCGTCGTACTCAAGCGATCAACCAGCACGCTGTTGCTGTTATAGCCAATGAAGGCCACCGCCAAAACAGCCAGCAAAAGAATGCCAAAGCCGGTGCCCAGCTTGCGGGAAACTTTGATATCTCCGAGGAAATTCGATGCAACTGCCATATTCAGCCTCAAACGCCCTGACGCGAAACGCCAGGCACAAAAAATTGATCTCCGGTAACCACAGTCACCGTCCAGATATTCGGGGGTCGTCATCCAAGGCGTAATACGGGACGCTCCAGCTGTCCCGGAAATGCAAAATGCGGATGCTGTTGAAGCGTCGAAAAGAAACCCGACGCGAGCATCGGCAGACAAAACCATCACGTCGCAGACAGGGCGTCTGCACGCTGGATTTATCGTTTCAGCAAAGGTGTCTGGAGGGATGCTAGTAATTTTGCGAAAACTTGTACAACTTTATATTTTTGTACAATCGTTGAACTTTTTGACCGGCGTGATGACGCATTGCCATCACGATTTGTGGCACATCGCTATCGGGGTAAACCGCAGTTGAAAAGGCTGATTTAAATGCCTGCCGACTCAGTCCTTTCCCGGCTTGGGAATAGCAATACGGCTACCGGACTTGACCTCACGCAACGCCAGGCTGGACTGGATCGACGCAATCCCCACCTGACGCCTGAGCACCTGCTCGATAAAGTCACTGTAGTGATCAAGATCCTCCGCCAACACCTGCAACACATAATCGGCATCGCCGGTGATCTTGTGACAGGCCACCACCTGCGGCAATTGCGCAATCACCGCCTCGAAAGCGTCCGGCGCGTGGTCGGCGTGGGTGGAAAAACGAATGTGCACAAACGCCATGATATCCAGCCCGAGCATTCGCCGATCCAGATTGGCCTGATAGCCCTTGATGACTCCCGCCTCCTCCATGCGCTTGCGCCGCCGCCAGCACGGCGTAAGGCTCAACGACAGCCGCTCACTGAGTTCAGCATTGGAAATACTGGCGTCTTCCTGCAACAACTCAAGAATCGCCAGGTCGGTCTCGTCGAGGCTGATGCGTTTGGATATTTTTTTCTGCATGACGCCATTCCTGAGTAAAAACGCCCGATCAATCCACCAAACCACGAACACAAAGCAAAGAAAGCGCAGCCCAGCCGGAACAGAATATTTGCACTGGCTAACAATAACGGATGCGCAGAATGTTTACAGTTTTCAGTGATTCCCACCGTTTGCACCACGGCACCGAATTGAAAGACGGCGTGCTCAAGCCGTCGTTCGAACAACCGAGTCGGGCCGACACCGTGCACAACCGCGTAAAACAGGTCGGCCTCGGGCAGATCGTCGAACCGCGCGCATTTGATCGCTCGTGCTACGTCAAAGCACACAGCGAGCGCTACGTCAGTTTTCTCGAAACTGCCTGGAGCGAATGGTGCGCAACCGGTCGCACCCACGACGCCTTGCCACTGGTCTGGCCGGTGCGCGATCTGGCCGGCGAAGAGGTGCCGACGTTCATCGACGGCAAGCTTGGCTTTTATGCGATGGACGCCGGTTCGCCGATCACCGCGACAACCTGGCAAGCGGTGAAAACCAGCGCCGATATCGCCCTCACCGGCCTGGCCCTGATCGATGAAGGCCACGACAGTGCCTTCGCCCTGTGCCGCCCGCCCGGCCATCACGCCGCGCGCGAATACATGGGTGGTTATTGCTACCTCAACAACGCCGCCATTGCCGCACAACAAGCCATCACCCGGGGCGCCAAACGTGTCGCGGTGCTCGACGTCGACTTCCATCACGGCAACGGCACGCAGAACATTTTTTACCAGCGCAGCGACGTCATGTTCGTCTCGTTGCACGGCGAACCGGCGGTGTCCTATCCGTACTTCTCGGGCTACAGCCACGAAGTCGGCGCGGGGGTCGGCGAAGGTTACAACCTCAACTATCCCCTGCCGAAAAACACCACGTGGGAGAGCTATCGCAACGCCCTGCTCCACGCCTGCAAAAAACTCCAGCAGTTCGCGCCTGAAGTGCTGGTGATCTCTCTGGGAGTCGACACGTTCAAGGACGATCCCATCAGCCACTTCCTGCTGGAAAGCGAGGACTTCATCGGCATCGGCGAACTGATCGCCAGCGTCGGCTGCCCGACCCTGTTCGTCATGGAGGGCGGCTACATGGTCGATGAAATCGGCATCAATGCAGTCAACGTGCTGCACGGTTTCGAGAGCAAACGCAGCTGAGCCTAGCCGCGCTCTACAGCCTTTCAAAATCTGAATCGGAGAACAAGAACATGACGCTTTTTATTGATGTCGATGATGCTGCACGCCTGTTCACCCAAGTCGGTATCCGCCGCGCCATCCGCGAAATGGCCGGCTACATCGAAGCGGACTACGCACGCTGGGCGCAATTTGATAAATCACCGCGCACGGCCAATCACTCGGCAGACGGCGTGATCGAGCTGATGCCGACCGACGACGGCCAGCAGTACTCATTCAAATACGTGAATGGCCACCCGAACAACGGCCAGCAGAACTTGCTGACGGTCATGGCCTTTGGTCTGCTGGCCGATGTGCAGAGTGGCTATCCGACCCTGCTCAGCGAACTGACCTTGACCACCGCCGTACGCACGGCCGCAACCTCGGCGCTGGTGGCGAAATCGCTGGCTCGTCCGGGTGCGACCTCGATGGCCCTGATCGGCAACGGTGCGCAAAGTGAATTTCAGGCGCTGGCCTTTCACGAAATGTTGGGCATCAACGAAATCCGCATCTTCGATATCGATCGCGACGCTTCACTCAAGTTGAAGCACAACCTCGCGGCGTTCCCGGACATCGACGTGGTTCTGGCCAGCTCGGTGAAGGACGCGGTCAAAGGCGCGGACATCGTCACCACGGTCACCGCCGACAAAGCCTACGCAACCATTCTGACCCCCGAAATGATCGAGCCCGGCATGCACATCAATGCGGTCGGCGGTGACTGCCCGGGTAAAACCGAGCTGCACGCCGACATCCTGCGCAACGCCCGGGTCATCGTCGAATTCGAACCGCAAACGCGCATTGAAGGCGACATTCAGCAACTGGAAGGCAATTCCCCGGTGATCGAGTTTTTCCGCATTGTGCTGGGCGAAGTCACCGGACGCGAAAACGATGCGCAGGTGACGGTGTTCGATTCGGTGGGTTTTGCTCTGGAAGACTTTTCCTCACTGCGCTACCTCAACGACCTGGCTCAGGCACAGCAAATCGGCCAGCGCATCCACCTGGTGCCGACACCAGCCAACATCAAAAACCTCTTCCAACTGCTGGATCCGCAACCGGCCAAAGCCTCGCGTCTGCGCACCGTCAGTTGATCGGTCATGACCGCCCCCAAGCGAAAGGGGGCGATTGACCTTGTGATTAGCCGCTGCACCTCTAACAAGAACGCTCGACACCTACTTTCTGCCAAAACTCAAAAACATAAAATCAAGAGGTTTTGCAATGAAATCGACCCCTTCCGGGCTGCTCGAACAGCCCGCGCTGCAGCGCACGCTCAGCAATCGTCACATCCAGCTAATGGCCATGGGCGGTGCCATCGGTACTGGCCTGTTCATGGGCTCCGGGAAAATCATCGCCCTCTCCGGGACGTCGATCATCCTCATCTACATGATCATCGGCCTGTTCGTGTTTTTCGTCATGCGCGCCATGGGCGAAATGCTCCTGTCTAACCTCAACTTCAAAACCTTCGCCGACTTCGCCGGCGCCTACCTCGGACCGCGCGCGGCGTTCTTCCTCGGCTGGTCGTACTGGCTGAGCTGGAGCGTGGCGGTGATCGGCGATGCCGTCGTGGTCGGCGGCTTCTTCCAGTACTGGTTCCCCGACGTACCCGCGTGGATACCCGCCGTCGGCATGCTGGCAACCTTGTTCGCCCTCAACGTGCTGACCGTCAGGTTGTTCGGTGAAGTGGAATTCTGGTTCGCGATCATCAAGATCATTGCCGTCGTGACCCTGATCGGCGTCAGCACCGTGCTGATCGCCAGCTCGTTCGTCTCGCCCAGCGGCGTCACCGCGTCCCTGAGTCACCTCGTGGACAAACAGGCAGCGTTCCCCAACGGCTTGTTCGGCTTCTTCGCCGGATTTCAAATGGCGATCTTCTCCTTCGCCGGCACCGAACTGATCGGCACCGCCGCCGCCGAAACCCGCTCGCCGGAGAAGACCCTGCCCAAAGCGATCAACTCGATTCCGCTGCGGATCATCCTGTTCTACGTACTCGCGCTTACCTGCATTATCGCCGTGACCTCGTGGCAACAGGTCTCCCCGGTCAAGAGCCCGTTTGTCGAACTGTTCCTCGTCGCCGGATTTCCCGCAGCGGCCGGCATCGTCAACTTCGTGGTCCTGACCTCGGCGGCCTCCTCGGCCAACAGCGGCGTGTTTTCATCGAGCCGCATGCTGTTCGGGCTGGCCAACCAAGACAACGCCCCCGGCATATTCCGCCGACTGTCGAGCAACAGCGTGCCACTGCTGAGCCTGGCGTTCACCACACTGTTGATGCTGGTCGGCGTGCTGGTGCTATTCATCGTGCCGGAAGTCATGACCGCATTCACCATCGTCTCCACCGTGTCGGCGATTCTGGTGATCTTCACCTGGTCGACCATCCTCGCGTCTTACATCGCCTACCGCAAAAAGCGCCCGGATCTGCATGCGAAGTCGGCTTACAAGATGCCGGGCGGTGTGCCGATGGCTTGGTTTTCGTTGGCGTTTTTGGGGTTTGTGCTGGGGTTACTGGCGTTACGGCCTGACACGCGGATTGCGCTGATGGTGATGCCGGGGTGGTTTGTCTGGTTGGCGATTGCTTATCAGTTGACGCGGTTGAGGAAGCCGAAATCTGCGGTTGGGTCGGCGAGTCAGTTTGGTTAGATCTGCAAGCGAAAGCCGTCACTTGGAAGTGACGGCTTTTTGTTATCAGTGAACGAGCATTTCACCTGCCCATGGCGAGACAGGCTTCACGCCTTCACCTCAACGTTATCCAACGCCTGATTCACCGCCAACTCCCCCAACATCACCACCTGCGCGATGCCCAACGCGGTTTTGCGGTGCGAGGGTTCGAGTGCTGCGGCGAAGTTGTTGAGCATTTCCGAGGCGGAACTCAGCGTTTCACTGGCATTGGCCAAGAGGGATTCCGAGTCGTACTTGGGGTTGGCGAGGTACATGCGCTCGGGCTCGTTGACGCTGGCCATGATGTGTCCGGCGGGAAGGAGGTAGTGATCGAGCGCGCGCTCGGCGGCTTCGTGGAGTTTTTTGGGGTTGAGGGAATCGTAGGGGGATGCGGGATCGGTTTCTGGTGGGTTGGGCGTTACTTTTGATCTGGCTTAATGATTCTGGACACCCCTAAAGGGCGGTAATCTACGCCCAACGACGAGGTGTAGTTTGACCAGACGATATTTTTCGACAGATTTCAAGCGGGATGCGGCTTGCCTGGTTTTGGA
>NZ_FYEA01000014.1 GCF_900187605.1 Pseudomonas sp. Irchel 3H7 | reverse complement strand
TGAGCAGCGTAGATTTGTCGTCGCTGCGTCCCAGCAGTTGTTCTTGCAAACGGCCGGCCGGGTCCCAGCTTTGGGTTTGCAGCAGGTGGTTGCCTTGATGGCGGGCGACTTCGCGGTGCAGGTCGTCACGCTCGTAGCCGATCAGTTCGTGTTCATCGAGGCGCAGGCCCAGCAGGTGGCCGCTGCCGTAAGTCAGCCAGCTGACGCGGTGGCCGTCGGGGCGCACGCTGGCGACTCGTTGGTTGAGCACGTCGTACTCGTGTTGCCAGATCGCGACGGTGGGTTTTTCCAGTCCGAGGTAATGCTGGTGCTCGCGCAGCAGATTGCCGGCCGGGTCATGGAACCATTGCAGGCGGCTGTCGGCGTTGTCGGCCAGCACCAGGTTGCCGTTGCCATCGTAGGCAAAGGTTTCGCTTTGCGACTGGTCGCCCAGAGTGGCGCGACGTTCAGTCAAACGGCCCATCGGGTCGAAGCTCAACGAGATGACGCGTTGGCCATTGATCGATTGGGCGAGGCGACCGGTCAGTGGGTCGTACTGATAACGCGTGCTGCGCCCATCGAAACCGCGTTCCTCGAGCAGGCGTCCGACCGGGTCGTAGTGGAAGTGCGCGCGTTGTTCGTTTTCGTTTTCCAGCGCCGTTAACCGTCCGAGACGGTCCCAGCGATAGCGCAGGGTTTGTTCGGCAGCGTCGATACGTTCGGCGATCAAACCGGCGGCGCTGTAGCTCCACGTGGTGCAACGATCGAGTCCATCAACGTGCGCCAACAACCGACCTTCGGCATCACGATCAAAGCGCTCTTCGGTCTTGTCCGGGTGCTTGATCAGCACCAATTGGCCGGCCTTGTATTCGTATTCGGTGGCGTTGCCGGCAGCGTCGGTGAAGCAGACCATTTGCCCCAGTTCGTTGTACTCCCAGGCGCTGGTTTTGCCCGAGCAATCGACGTACTCGACCAGTTGCCCGGCATCGTTGTAGTCGAGGGTTTTTTCGTTGCCGTTGGCGTCCTTGATCGCGGTGGGCTGGCCGGATTTGTTGTAGGCGTATTCGGTTTTGTTGCCCAGCGGATCCAGCGCTTCGACCAGGTTGCCTTGGTCGTCATAGGTGCGCTGCCACTGACCGCCCTCGGCGTCGCTGATCTTGATCAGCAGGTCCTGATCGTCGTAGGCGTAATGCATCACGGTGTGATCGGCGCGGATGTGTTCGAGCTGGTTGCTGCGTTCATCGTAGCTGTAGCGATCGGTGCTGCCGTCGGCATTGACGCGGCGCACGATGTTCTTCGCCTCGTCGCGGAAGAACCATTCCGAACGCTCGTCGGAATAGCGAATGCGGTAGGTGTAGCCAAGGATGTCGTAGTAGTGCCAGGTCTCGTTGCCGAGCGCGTCGGTGACGTAGGTCAGACGAATGTTTTCGTCCCATTCCAGACGCGTGTCGAAACTGCCGTCATCGGCCCATTCGCGCACGGCTTTGGCCTTGGCGCTTGAACCGTTCCACTGCAGGTTCATGCCGCGCCCGGTGCGGTCGGTGTAGCGTGTGATCAGGTGGTGCTGGAACTGATACGACCAGACGGCGCCGTTCTCGTCTTGCGCCTGAATCAGGTCGCCATAGGCGTCGTACTGGTAGGCGCAGAGCTGGCGCAGCGGTTCGCCGTCAACGATCTGCCAGAGGCCGATAAACCGGCCGTGATCGTCGATCATCGTGCCGAGGTGCAAATGGACTTTGGTGAAATCGTTTTCCTGATAGGTGATCAGGTCGGAGAGCAGCGAGTGTTCGCCGTGACGATGCTCGTAATGCAGCATCACTCCGGCGCCGTTGCGCAGCGAAATGTTACTCAGCACAAAGCGCTGGCCACGGCGGACGTAGGTTTCCTTGCGTTCGAAACCACGGCACAGCAGCAACTGATCTTCGCTGTTGCGGACCAGGGTGATGTTTTCAATGGCGTCGTAGTGGAACAGGCCGACTTTTGGCAGTGGATAGCTGTGGTCGCGGCCGTCGGCGCTGTAGAACGTCAGGCCATCGTCCACACAGTCAAACCGCGTGGTGAATTCGTTGATCCAGCGAGCGCCGAGTTCGCTCTGATCGTAGGCGTCGAGGCGCGAGTTGTAGGTGCGCGTCCATTCGATCGGGAAGGGGCCGGGCAGGCTGAAATCGGTATGGCTGAGGCTTTCCGAACCCAGGGCAAAGTTGATGCTGAATTCAGTGGCGCATTTACAGGGCCCTTTCTCCGGATTGGGCGCGCTTTTCGCTGGGGCTTGCTTGTTGTTAACACCCAATTCGCCTTCCGCTGCCGTGTGCGTGGCCTTACCGGTCTTCTCCGTATGGACCGCGGCGTTCTGGCCATGGGCATTGCGCTTGCGCCACAGGGTCACGGCGCTGGAGAGGATCTGCAGCAGCCAGCCGATGGAGTTCTGCACATTTTTATCGTCGAGCTTGCTCAACTGCGTGCGCAGTTCCGGGCCCATCGCGCGCAGTTTGCCGGTCTCGGTGGTGATCTGTTTCTGGAGATCGTTTGGCAGCAGATTCTGCGCGACGCTGTTGACCATCCCTTTGCCTGCCGCTTTCAAGGCGCTGTTGGCGGCCGCTAAAAAGTTGTCGGCCGTCGCGAGGGGGTCGTTGAGCAGTTGGCCGCGCCCGACGCTTGCTCTTGCGCTGGCTTCCTCCAGATCACCCATGGCATCCAGCCGGCCAAGGGCTGTTGTTTCGATACCGGTGGCAATCTCGTTGATGATTTGTTCGCCGAGCTTGCCAGCGTCCGCCAGAATCCCCGGTAACTTGCCTTTGGCTTGCTCAACAAAGTCATCGAGGGTGCCGATGATCGAGGCATTCAGGTGACCGACCAGCACCTCGATCACGGAAGTGCTGAGCAACAACTTGCCGCTGGCCCTCATCTCCTGACGTACCAGAAACAGCGTCGGCCGCAGGGTCATGCGCGCCGCTGCCATCGACGGCGGCAACGGCAAGACGCCGATCAGGTTGATGCCAAGGCTGGCCCAGGTGAGCAAGTCGCGTTGCTTGGCGTCCGACAGGGTGACAATGTCACTCAGCGCATCGACCAGTGCCATGATGTTGCCGACCACCGGCAAGAAACCGGCGTAGTTCTTGATCCGGTCAAGCGTAACCACACCATCGGTGGCGGATTGCAGCCAGGCATCGAAAGCCGCTGCACTGCTGGCGACGTCCTGAACGTCGATGGCATTGAGTGGAACGATGGCAGCTTGGGGCTCACGTTTTGCGACAGCAGTTTCAGTGGTCATTACGTCATCTCACCCGGCGACAAGGTCCGGGCTTCGCGGGCAAAAATTGAAGACCTCAACGAGCGGGCGAGAAAAAGCCGCCTCTCAGAGGTACGCATCAAAGTGAAAAAACGGAATTAGCTGACGACAGCGCCTTTCGGGCCACTGGCGATCAGCGCGGCGCCGCAGGCGGTTTTCATGCCGTCCAGTGCGATGGGTGTGCCATCGACGGTGTAAGTGCTGCTGCCCTCGGCAATCGGGAAAACCCCTTTGCACAACGGGCAGCTGACCTTGTGCCCGACCCCGGCAATCGGCTTGCCGTTGAGGTCGGTGCGGGAGAAGGCTTCGAGGACTTTGCCACCGTGAGTGGTGGAGTCGCCCAAGCGAATTGCGTCTTTCATTGCGTCATTCCTTTGACCGAGGATGGCTGGCTCGGCGAGCAATCCTGTCTTTCCTGCCTGCGTTCAGCAGGCGTTAGTGCCGATTTGATATCAAAATCCGTGCCAGCCACTATATGGCCATTACGCAGCAAGGGTTTGCGCCGGATGACTGCGGGATAAATCGATTTTTGCTGGGGAAAACGGTTCAAAGTGCGCAAGAAGTTGCGCAGTGCTGTGCAACTTCTTGCGCACTCGGCTACAGGGCCCGTGTGACATGGGCTGGAGACTATTGACGGGCGTTTTTTTGACGACAGGTGCGCAAGAAGTTGCGCAGTTGGGCGGCTGATCGATTTCTGAC
Source organism: Pseudomonas sp. Irchel 3H7 (assembly GCF_900187605.1). Taxonomy (GTDB): domain Bacteria; phylum Pseudomonadota; class Gammaproteobacteria; order Pseudomonadales; family Pseudomonadaceae; genus Aquipseudomonas. Next base: position 195,263 of record NZ_FYEA01000014.1, on the reverse strand, counting down.
AAATCGATGGCGATTGCTTTGGCTTCATCGCGAACAGGGGAAGGCCGGCAGTGGATCTTCAGCAGGTTCGAGGTTTGTTTCGCGGTATCCTGCGCGCTCTGATTACGGACGCTTTTCCATGCTGGTGATTTCCAACAACGTGCATCTGCCGGATGCCGAGATCGAACTGACCGCCATCCGCGCGCAAGGCGCCGGTGGGCAGAACGTCAACAAGGTCTCCAGCGCCATGCACTTGCGCTTCGACATACCGGCCTCGTCCTTGCCCGAGTTCTACAAGGAGCGGCTGCTGGCGCTGCGTGACAGTCGCATCACCAGCGACGGCGTGTTGATCATCAAGGCGCAGCAATACCGCACGCAGGAAGCCAACCGCGCCGATGCGCTGGAGCGTCTGGTCGAGCTGATTCTCAGCGCCACCAAAGTCGAAAAGAAACGCCGCCCGACCAAGCCGACCCTCGGCTCAAAGAAGCGTCGGCTCGAATCGAAAACCAAGCGCGGCAGCATCAAGGCCGGGCGCGGCAAAGTGGACTTCTAGTCTTCGCGATACTTGGCGGTGTGCTTGTACAGATACACGCTCAGTGCCAATCCGCTTAGCGCGGCGAGGGCGGCGAACAGGAAGATGGACGCAAAACCGAAGCCTGCCGCAATCGCCCCGGCCAGCGGCCCGGTGATCCCCAGCGACAAGTCGATGAACAGCGAATAGGCGCCGACCGCTGCGCCACGGCTGGATGCGGGCACTAGATTCACCGCTTCCACGCCCAGCGCCGGGAACACCAGCGAGAAACCAAACCCGCTCAACGCCGCACCGGCCAGCGCCCAGTGCGCGTCCGGCGCCAGCCACAACAGCAGCAGACCAAGGGTTTCCACCGACAAACAGGCAATCGCCACGCGAAAGCCGCCGAGGCGGTTGATCAGGTTGCCGAACAGCAGCCGCGCGCCGATGAAGCTGGCGCCGAACAGGCTCAGGCACAACACGGCGTTGTCCCAATGCTGAGTCGCGTAATACAGGGTGATGAAGGTGGCGATGGTGCCGAAGCCGATCGAGCCCAGCGCCAGACCGCAGCCATGGGGAAACACTTTACCGAGCACATGCATGAACGGCAGACGCTCGCCGGCGACAATCGGTGCCGGCGTTTTCGGCCAGGCCAGCAACAGGCCCAGTGCGGCGAGCAGGATGATGCTGACGCCCATGCTCCACAATCCCAACTGGCCGACCAGCCACACGCCGAACGGTGCGCCGACCGCGAGTGCGCCATAACTGGCGATGCCATTCCAGGAAATCACTTTGGCGGTGTTCGCTGCGCCGACCCGGCCGATGCCCCAGCCGATCGAGCCGGAGCCGACGAGGCTTTCCGCGCTGCCCAGCACCAGTCGACCGATCAACAGACTGATCAAACTGAGCATCGGCATGCTCGGTGTCCACGCCGAAATCAGCATGAACACACCGCTCAAGCCACACCCGGCGAGGCCAATCATCACCGCGCGTTTGCTGCCCTGATTATCGATGATCTTGCCGGCGTACGGGCGGCTGAGCAGGGTGGCGAGGTATTGCACGCTGATCACTAGACCGGCAATCACCGCACCAAAGCCCAGATCGCTGTGGACATAGCCCGGCAACACCGCGAGCGGAATGCCGATGTTCAGGTAACCGATAAAGGTGAAGAGGACGATGGAAACGACTTGCAGCGTAACCGCCAGGGGGCGCTGGGGTTCTTGCATAGAGGACGACATGGGTAACGATCCACGGGAGCGGCAGATTAGATAGGCTGCTTATGATACCGACGTGGACGGATCTGGGGCGGGAAAAGTAAAACTATTTGCTGGATGGCGACATCAAGGTTTGGCGGGGGCAACCAGCTGCGTGGTGACCAGCGCGGCCAGGGCGTTTTCCTCTGTGCCGAAACGGGCGAGCAGGGCGGCTTGTTTCTCAGGCGAGAGACGATTCCAGATCTCGATCATTTTCTCGGTGGCGCCGATCAGTACGGCAGCTTGGCTTTCGGAGAATTCGTCGGTCATGGCGGGCTCGGGGTTCAGGCAGTGTGGAAAGCGCATGTTAGCGCTTTCCACACGGTCTGTACGACGGGTCTTACTCTTCGTTGTCGGCCGGGCGGCTCTCAACGGCTTCTTTCGGCTCGGGTTGCCCCGCGCCGGCTTGTTGCGTGGTCGTCTGCTCAGGTACGTGCAGGCTTGGGAAGGGGAGATTAGGAATCTCGTGCATGGTTGCGCTCCTCGCTAAGTCTGTTGATAGATCTGGTAGATCCGCGCTTCTTGAAAGCCTGCGCAGGATACAGCAGGAAAAATGACAATCAGACTTTTAATTCAAATTAATGCGACAGATGGCCGCAGGGGAGGCCCAGACGAGAGATTGATCGTTCCAACGCTCTGCGTGGGAATGCCTCAATGGACGCTCTGCATCCGCTGTTGGGACGCAGAGCGTCCCGGGCTGCATTCCCACGCGGAGCGTGGGAGCGAGCAATGGGAGGGATTATTTGCAGACGTTGGCGATGGCTTCGGCCAGCAAGGCGAGGCGCGTAGCGTCGATACCGGCAACGTTCGCCCGGCCCGAGCTGACCATGTACACGCTGTGGTGCTCACGCAGTTGTTTCACTTGCTCCGGCGACAGCCCGGTGTAAGAGAACATCCCGCGCTGCACGCCAATGTGCGCAAAGCGCTCGCGCAAGCCGTGTGGCTCCAGCGCTTCGACCAAGCCGCTGCGCAGTTGCGCAATGCGCAGGCGCATGGCTTCCACTTCATCGGCCCAGCGGGCTTTCAGCTCTGGATCGGCGAGGATGGTCGCGACCACTGCCGCGCCGTGATCTGGCGGCGTCGACCACAGGTTGCGAGCGATGTTGGCCAGTTGGCTGCGGATGTCGATGAGCTTGTCGGCGGTTTTCGCGCAGACGATCAGCGCGCCGGTGCGGTCGCGGTACAGGCCGAAGTTCTTCGAGCAGGAACTGGTGATCAGCAGCTCGGGCACTTCTGCCGCGAACAAGCGGGTCGACCACGCATCCTGCTCCAGACCGTCGCCAAAGCCTTGGTAGGCAAAGTCGATCAGTGGCAGCAGATCGCGCCTGCGCACCACGTCCAGTACACGCTGCCAGTCGTCATGATTCAAATCGAAACCGGTCGGGTTGTGGCAGCACGCGTGCAGCAGCACCACATCACCTTTCGGCACTTCGTTGAGCACCGCGAGCATGGCTTCGACGTCGAGGCGGTTGTCGCTGCCCACGTATGGGTAGTGACTGACCTTGACCCCGGCCGTGGCGAAAATGGTTTCGTGGATCGGCCAGGTCGGGTTGCTCAGCCACACGCCTTTGCCCGGCAGGCATTGGGCGATGAAGTCGGCGGCCAGACGCAGGGCACCGGTGCCGCCCGGGGTCTGAGTAGCGCCGGCACGCTGTTCGGCGATCAGCTTCGAGTCGGCGCCGAGCACCAGCTCATTGATGACTTTGCCGAACAGCGGGTTGCCGTGGCCACCGATGTAGGTCTTGGTGTCCTGGCTTTCGACCAGCCGCGCTTCGGCGATTTTCACCGCTTCCGGGATCGGCGTCAGGCCCTGAGCGTCCTTGTAGACGCCAACGCCCAAGTCGAATTTGCGCGGGTTGCTGTCCTGCGCATACGCCTCCATCAAGCCGAGGATCGGGTCGCCGGGTACCCGGCCGATGGCGTCAAAATGCATTACTTGCGTCCTTCTGCAGTCTTGGCCACTTCGTCAGTACGCGCGGCCATGATGAAGTCGTTGCGGTGCAGACCTTTGATCGAGTGGCTCCACCAGGTCACAGTGACTTTGCCCCACTCGGTCAGTAGGCCCGGGTGATGACCTTCGGCCTCGGAGATCTCGCCGACAGCGTTGGTGAAGGCCAGTGCGTGTTTGAAGTTCTTGAACAGGAAGACCTTCTCCAGTTGCATGATGCTGTCGCGCACTTCGATGTTCCAGTCAGGGATCTGCTTGATCAGGATCGGCAGTTCTTCGTCGCTGACTTGTGGCGCATCGGCGCGGCAGGCTTCGCAGTGGGCTTGGTTCAAAGTCGACATGGTGTATTCCTGAAATCGAGTGTGTTTTTTTTATTAAAGCGTTTGAGCTGTCAATGCCGTCACGCTAAACCAAAGTGGCGGCGACTGACAGGCTCAATTGTCAGCAAAAGTCGCGGTTCACGCGGCTTTCGGTTTCGGCGGAAATTTCGGTGCGTGCAGACCCAGCTGCATGCCCTGGCGAACCATGGCCATGATGTCTTCATGGGCCACATCGAACAGACGCTTGAGGTTCGGCAGGACAAAGTACAGCGGTTGCAGGATGTCGATGCGATACGGCGTGCGCATGGCTTCGAGCGGATCGAAGGCTTGATGCTCAGGCTCGTCCGACAGCGAGTAAACGGTTTCTTTCGGTGAGGACAGGATGCCGCCGCCGTAGATGCGTTTGCCTTGTGGGGTGTCGACCAGGCCGAACTCGATGGTCATCCAGTACAGACGCGCTAGATAAACGCGTTCTTCCTTGGTGGCCTGCAAACCGAGTTTGCCGTAGGTGTGGGTGAATTCGGCGAAATACGGGTTGGTCAGCAACGGGCAGTGACCAAAGATCTCGTGGAAAATATCCGGCTCTTGCAGGTAGTCCAGCTCTTCGCGGGTACGAATGAATGTAGCGACCGGAAATTGCTTGCTGGCCAGCAGTTCAAAAAACGTCTGGAAGGGGATCAGTGCCGGCACGCGGGCGACCTGCCAACCGGTGGTCTCGCCGAGCACCTTGTTGATCTCGCCGAGTTGCGGAATGCGGTCGTGGGGCAGACCGAGTTTTTCGATACCGTCCAGGTATTCCTGGCAGGCACGCCCTTCGATCACTTTTAGCTGGCGAGTGATCAGCGTGTTCCACACCGCATGTTCTTCGGCGGGGTAGTCGATAAAACCTTGCGCATCGGGCTCGCGGGCCACGTATTGCGTCTGCTTCATACTGCTCTCCTGCTAGGGGAATTCGTTCTTGTTATGTCCAGCGATGGATTCAGAATTACCTGAGAGCGGGTTGATGTGCAGCAGGTTGAATGGCCTGCGCGTAGGAAATTTCTCTTTAATTCGTAAAGTTATCGTTACGGTTTGACGGATATCTCGCATTTACGGTGATTCATGGGTTTGAAAAGGCCGATGGCTGTCACATAATCTTGACAACTATCTGCGTGCCACCATAGAAAAGTCTGGCGCGGTCCCCTGTAGGAATGAGCCTGCTCGCGATAGCGGTGTATCAGTCAGCATCAATATCAACTGACCCAAAGCCATCGCGAGCAGGCTCACTCCTACAGGTTTCTCATCGTTTATTCGGGCGATTTATATGCGCATCAAAGTCCACTGCCAGAACCGCATCGGCATCCTGCGCGACATTCTCAACCTGCTGGTTGCCTATGGGATCAACGTCGCGCGCGGCGAGGTCGGTGGCGAGCATGGCAATGCGATCTACCTGCACTGTCCGAACCTGATCAATATTCAGTTTCAAGCGCTGCGCCCCAAGTTCGAAGCGATCGCCGGGGTGTTTGGCGTCAAGCGGGTAGGGCTGATGCCCAGCGAACGACGGCACATGGAGTTGAATGCGCTGCTCGGCGCACTGGAGTTTCCGGTGTTGTCGATCGACATGGGTGGCTCGATCGTCGCGGCCAACCGCGCGGCGGCGCAGTTGCTCGGTGTGCGCGTTGATGAGGTGCCGGGGATTCCGTTGTCGCGCTACGCCGAAGATTTCGACTTGCCGGAGCTGGTGCGCGCGAATAAATCGCGAATCAATGGCATGCGGGTCAAGGTCAAGGGCGACATCTTTCTGGCCGACATCGCACCGCTGCAATCGGAGCACGACGACAGTGAAGCGATGGCCGGTGCCGTGCTGACCTTGCATCGCGCCGACCGCGTTGGCGAGCGCATCTACAACGTGCGCAAGCAAGAGTTGCGTGGCTTCGACAGCATCTTCCAGAGTTCGAAAGTCATGGCCGCCGTGGTGCGGGAAGCGCGGCGTATGGCACCACTGGATGCGCCGCTATTGATTGAAGGCGAAACCGGCACCGGTAAGGAGTTGCTGGCGCGTGCCTGCCACCTCGCCAGTCCGCGCGGGCAGTCGCCGTTGATGGCGCTTAACTGCGCCGGCCTGCCCGAGTCGATGGCCGAGACCGAGTTGTTCGGTTATGGCCCGGGTGCGTTCGAAGGCGCGCGCGCTGAGGGCAAGCTTGGGCTATTGGAATTGACCGCGGGCGGCACGCTGTTTCTCGACGGTGTCGGTGAAATGAGTCCGCGCTTGCAGGTGAAGTTGTTGCGTTTTCTGCAGGACGGTTGCTTCCGCCGGGTCGGCAGTGATGAAGAGGTTTATCTGGATGTGCGGGTGATCTGCGCCACCCAGGTGGACTTGTCTGAGCTGTGCGCACGGGGCGAGTTTCGCCAGGATTTGTATCACCGCTTGAACGTGCTCTCCTTGCACATCCCGCCGCTGCGCGAATGCCTCGACGGGTTAACCCCACTGGTAGAGCATTTTCTTGATCAGGCCAGTCGGCAGATCGGCTGCTCGCTGCCGAAACTGGCGCCGGCGGCGATGGATCGCCTCAGTCATTACCACTGGCCGGGCAACGTGCGGCAGTTGGAAAACGTTTTGTTCCAGGCAGTTTCACTGTGCGATGGCGGCACGGTGAAAGCTGAGCATATTCGTCTGCCGGATTACGGCGTGCGTCAGCCGCTTGGCGATTTCTCGCTGGAGGGTGGGCTGGACGAGATTGTCGGGCGCTTCGAGAAAGCAGTGCTGGAGCGGCTGTATTCCGAGCATCCGAGCAGTCGGCAGTTGGGTAAGCGGCTGGGGGTTTCGCACACCACGATTGCCAACAAACTGCGTGAATATGAGGTCGGCAAAGATCCCGAAGCTTAAGATCAAAAGATCGCAGCCTTCGGCAAGCTCCTACAGGAATACGCATTTCAAATGTAGGAGCTGCGGCACGCTGCGATCTTTTGATCTTTTGCCGCCAAGCGGCATAACACCGCCGGTTTTTCGACTTCGATACATTTCAAATTTCCTCTCGCCATCCCTCAAGTCCTTTGTTTACCGGGCCTTTGTGCGCCAGAAAAAAGTTGGTCTGCAAATTGCTTATGGCTCAGCAGTACAGCGGTGGGCGGCAAACGTCCGGCATGCAGAGGAAAGAGTGTGGACAAGTACCTTTATGTGGCAATGACCGGCGCCAGCCAGAATGCGCTGGCGCAAAAGGCGCATGCCAACAACCTGGCGAACATCTCCACCAACGGTTTTCAGCGCGACCTGGAGCAGGCGCGTTCGATGCCGGTGTTCGGTGACAGCTTTCCGGCGCGTGCGTTTGCCATGAGCGAACGGCCTGCAACCGACTTCACCCCGGGCTCGCTGGTGCAGACCGGCCGCGACCTCGACGTCGCGGTGACCGGCAACGGCTTCATTGCCGTACAGAACCCGAACGGCGGCGAAAGCTACGTGCGCACCGGCAGCCTCAACGTCGACGCCCTCGGCGTTTTGCGCGCCGGCAACGGCATGCCGGTGATCGGCAACGGCGGTCCGATCGCCGTGCCGCCCGAGCAGCAGATCGAAGTCGGTGAAGACGGCACCATCAGTATTCGTGCGATGGGCGAAGGCCCGCGCGTCATGGCGGAAGTCGACCGGATCAAACTGGTCAACCCGGACATCAAGAACATGAACAAGGGCCTCGACGGCTCGATCTACACCAAGGACGGCCAGCCTGCGCCGGCCGATGCCAACGTCAAGCTGGTGTCGGGTTTCCTCGAGTCGAGCAACGTCAACGCCGTTGAAGAGATGACCTCGGTGCTGGCCCTGGCCAAGCAGTTCGAGTTGCACGTCAAAATGATGAACACCGCCAAAGACGACGACCAGGCCATGGCTCGGGTCTTGCAGATCAGCTAATTATCAGAACGTCGCGCCGTAAAACAGGCGCACGAGGAGAATCGAATGCTTCCGGCTCTATGGGTTGCCAAAACCGGTCTGTCCGCCCAGGACACCAACCTGACCACCATTTCCAACAACCTGGCAAACGTGTCGACCACGGGTTTCAAACGTGATCGCGCCGAGTTCCAGGACTTGCTCTATCAGATCAAGCGTCAACCAGGCGCCCAGTCGACCCAGGACAGCGAACTGCCGTCGGGTCTGCAACTGGGTACTGGTGTGCGCATCGTCGGCACCCAGAAAAACTTCACCGCCGGCAGCCTGCAAACCACCGAGCAGCCGCTGGACATGGCCATCGACGGTCGCGGTTTCTTCCAGATTCTGCAGCCGGACGGCACCACGTCGTACACCCGTGACGGTACCTTCCACCTCGATTCCAATGGCCAGATTGTTAACGCCAGTGGTTTCGCTCTGGAACCGGCCATTGTCATTCCGAACGATGCCCAGACCTTCACCGTCGGTCGTGACGGCACCGTGTCCATCACGGTTGCTGGCAACGCTGCGTCGCAGGTGATCGGCAATCTGCAAACCGCCGACTTCATCAACCCGGCCGGTCTGCAAGCCGTGGGCAACAACCTGTTCCTGGAAACTGCCGCTTCCGGCGCGCCGCAAGTCGGCACTCCGGGTCTGGCCGGTTTCGGTACGACCCTGCAGAACACCCTGGAAACCTCCAACGTCAGCACCGTTGAAGAGATGGTCAACATGATCACCACTCAGCGCGCTTACGAGATGAACTCCAAGGTGATCTCCACCGCTGACCAGATGCTCTCGTTCGTAACGCAGAATCTGTAATCAAGTCTATGAGGCGGCCATGAGGTCGCCTGCAACACCGTGAGGTAGGGTCATGAATCGCTTTGTATCTGTTCTGGCATTGAGTGGGGTCGTCTCGCTCGCGGGCTGCGTCGCCCCGACGCCCAAGCCCAATGACCCTTACTACGCCCCGGTGTTGCCGCGCACGCCGTTGCCGGCTGCCGCCAATAATGGCTCGATCTATCAGGCCGGCTTCGAGCAGAACCTGTACAGCGACCGCAAGGCTTTCCGGGTCGGTGACATCATCACCATCACCCTGAACGAGCGCACGCAGGCGAGCAAGAACGCCAACTCGCAGATGGACAAGAACAGCGATAACAGTGTCGGTCTGACTTCGTTGTTCGGCTCCAGCCTGACCACCAACAACCCGATTGGTGGCGGTGACCTGAGTCTGAACGCCGGCTATAGCGCTGACCGTTCGACCAAGGGCGACGCCAAGTCCGGGCAGAGCAACAGCCTGACCGGTTCGATCACCGTGACCGTCGCTGACGTGCTGCCCAACGGCATTATCGCCGTGCGTGGCGAGAAGTGGCTGACGCTGAACACCGGTGACGAGCTGGTGCGCATCGCCGGCCTGGTGCGCGCCGATGACATCGCCACGGACAACACCGTGTCGTCGACCCGGGTCGCCGATGCACGCATCACCTACTCGGGTACCGGCGCATTTGCCGATACGAGTCAGCCAGGCTGGTTCGACCGTTTCTTCCTCAGCCCGCTGTTCCCTTTCTAGGTGGCTACGTTGAATCTGAAAAGCTTCATGCTGGCGGCGACCCTGATGTCCGCCGCTTTTGGTGCCCACGCCGAGCGGCTGAAAGATATCGCCAGCATTTCCGGCGTGCGTTCCAACCAGTTGATCGGTTACGGCCTGGTGGTCGGGCTTAACGGCACCGGCGACCAGACGACGCAAACCCCGTTCACCCTGCAGACCTTCAACAACATGCTCTCGCAGTTCGGCATCAAAGTGCCGCCGGGATCGGGCAACGTGCAGTTGAAAAACGTCGCGGCGGTGTCGATCAGTGCCGACTTGCCGGCGTTCGCCAAGCCAGGTCAACAGGTCGACATTACCGTGTCCTCCATCGGTAACTCCAAGAGCTTGCGCGGCGGTACGCTGTTGCTGACCCCGCTCAAGGGTATCGACGGCAACGTCTACGCAGTTGCTCAGGGTAACCTTGTGGTCGGCGGTTTCGACGCAGAGGGCCGTGACGGTTCGAAGATCACCGTCAACGTTCCGTCGGCCGGTCGCATTCCGGGCGGTGCCTCGGTAGAGCGCTCGGTGCCGAGCGGTTTCAACCAGGGCAACAGCCTGACGCTGAACCTCAACCGTTCCGACTTCACCACCGCCAAACGTATCGTCGACAAGATCAACGACATGCTTGGCCCTGGCGTTGCGCAAGCCATCGATGGCGGTTCGATCCGCGTCACCGCGCCACTCGATCCGAGCCAGCGCGTCGACTACCTGTCGATCCTGGAAAACCTCGAAGTCGATCCGGGTCAGGCGGTGGCGAAAGTCATCATCAACTCGCGTACCGGTACCATCGTCATCGGCCAGAACGTGAAAGTGTCGCCAGCCGCCGTGACCCACGGCAGCCTGACCGTGACCATCACCGAAGACCCGATTGTCAGCCAGCCCGGCCCGCTATCCAATGGCCAGACCGCTGTCGTGCCACGCTCGCGGGTGAATGCCGAGCAGGAAGCCAAACCGATGTTCAAGTTCGGCCCGGGCACCACCCTCGACGAGATCGTGCGGGCGGTGAACCAGGTCGGCGCGGCACCGGGTGACTTGATGGCCATTCTCGAAGCCTTGAAGCAGGCCGGCGCGTTGCAAGCCGACCTGATCGTGATCTGAGGCCAACCCTTATGGATATGCGCAAAAGCGGTCTGGTCAGCAGTAGCGATTCGGGTTCCTACTCGGACCTCAATCGCCTGAACCAGCTCAAGGTCGGCGACAAGAACAGCGATGCGAACCTGCGCAAAGTGGCGCAGGAATTCGAATCGCTGTTCCTCGGCGAGATGCTCAAGTCGATGCGCTCGGCGACTAACGCCTTGGGTGAAGACAACCCGCTGAACACGCCGGCGGCCAAGCAGTATCAGGAAATGTACGACCAGCAACTGGCGGTTTCCATGTCCCGCGAGGGCGGTGGTATCGGTCTGGCCGACGTGCTGATGCGGCAGATGTCGAAGAACAAACCGCTGGCGCCGGGTGAGGCTGCGGCCGCGTCCGCCGCCAAGCAGGAAGAGGCCAAGGCGAAAGCTGCGGCCGTGGTCACACCGGTTGCCGCTGGCACCGTTGCTACCAACGGCCCGTTGTCGCGCCTCAATGGCGAGCGTCCATTGTGGGCTTCGCGTTCGGTGAGCGCGCCGAACACGCAACTGGCTCATCGCAATGACATGGAACTGATCAATCAGCGTCGTCTGGCTCTGCCACCGAAGCTGGCCGATCGTTTGCTTGCAGGCCTGGTGCCATCGGCTACGCCGGCAGTGGCCACGCAATTGCCGCAACGCGCGACTACCGCGGCTACCACTGGCGCCGGCCCGCTGTACAACGGCGACTGGCTGGCACGCGCCGAGGGCGAAAAAGCCTCCGGCGGGCAGATGCAGATTTACGGTCGCGCCATGGCGCAGATCCCGTTGGCGCCGGCGAAGAAAGCCTTCAGTTCCGCCGACGAATTCGTCAACACCATGCTGCCGATGGCCAAGGAAGCGGCCGACCGCATCGGCGTCGATCCGCGTTATCTGGTGGCGCAAGCGGCGCTGGAAACCGGTTGGGGCAAGTCGGTCATGCGCGCCCAGGATGGCAGCAGCAGCCACAACCTGTTCGGCATCAAGGCGAGCAGCAACTGGAAGGGCGATTCGGCCCGCGCGATCACCAGCGAGTTCCGTAATGGCGAGATGGTCAAGGAGACGGCCGAGTTCCGTTCCTACGCCTCGTACAAGGACAGCTTCCACGATCTGGTGACTTTGCTGCAGAGCAATAATCGCTATCAAGATGTCGTGAAGTCTGCCGATAACCCAGAACAGTTTGTACGCGAGTTGCAAAAGGCCGGTTACGCCACCGACCCGAACTACGCAAGCAAGATTTCGCAGATAGCCAAGCAGATGAACAGTTTCCAAAACTACGCTGCGGCGGGTGTATCCACCACGCCTTTATAAGGCACAAGGTATAAGGTCTGAACCATGAGTTTGCTCAATATCGGGATGTCGGGACTGTCGGCCAGCCAGTCCTCTTTGGCTACGACAGGCAACAACATTGCCAACGTCGACACCGCCGGTTATTCACGTCAGCAAACCGTGCAGGGCACCAAATCCTCGCAGCAGTACGGCACCGTGTTCATCGGTACGGGCACCACCCTGGCTGACGTGCGCCGGGTGTACAACTCGTACCTGGAAAGCCAACTGCACACGGCCACCTCGCTCGACAGCGAATCGGCCGCGTTTCTGGCCCAGGCCACGCCGCTGGACTCCATGTTGTCGGACACCAACACCGGCCTGACCGGTGTGCTGCAAAAATTCTTTACCACGATGCAGGGCGTTTCGACCTCGGCGACCGATGACACTTCCCGTCAATCGGTGCTGACCGGTGCGCAGGCGCTGACCAGTCGTTTCAACACCATTGCCAAACAGCTCAACGACCAGAACACCACCCTCAACGGCAGCCTGGGCGACATGACGGCCCAGGTGAACAAGCTGGCCACCTCGATTGCCAACCTGAACCAGAAGATCGGCGAGATCTCCACCAGCGGTGGTGCGCCGAACGATCTGCTCGACAGCCGCAACGAAGCCGTACGCCAGCTCTCCGAACTGACCGGTGCACAGATCGTCGAGCGTGGCACCAGTTTCGATGTCTACATCGGCAGCGGTCAGCCGTTGGTGATCGGCAACACCACCAACACGCTGAGCATGGTCGCAAGCAAAGACGACCCGTCGCGCATGGCCATCCAGATGGATCGCGGTTCGAGCACCATCGACATCACCTCGGCGATGAGCGGTGGCGAAATCGGTGGCCTGCTGACTTACCGCAAAGAAGTCCTCGACCCGTCGCTCAACGAGCTGGGCCGAGTGGCGCTGGTGATCGCTGATCAGGTCAACAGCCAGCAAGCGCAAGGCATCGACAAGAACGGTGACTTCGGTGCGGCGATTTTCAACAACATCAACAGTGCCGCGCTGATCAGTTCGCGCAGCATCGCGCAGTCGGGCAACAGCACCGGTTCCGGAAACCTCGATGTCACCATCAAGGACACCGGCAAGCTGACCACCAGCGATTACCAAGTGACGTTCACCAGCGCCACGGACTACACCGTCAAGCGTTCCGACGGCACCGACATGGGCGCCTTCAGCACCACAACCAATCCGCCGCCAGTGATCGACGGATTCACCCTCGCCCTCAAGGGTGGGGCATTGAGCGCCGGTGACAGCTTCAAAATCACCCCGACCCGCAATGCGGCGGCGAGCATCCAGACGGTGCTCACCGATCCGAAGAAAATCGCTGCGGCCGGTCCGTTGACCGGTGTGGCCAGCGCCAGCGGTCTGGGCACCTTCACCCAGCCGACGCTCAACAGCAAGATCGATATTTACAACCCGACTTCCCAGGCTGACATGCAGGCGGCGCTGAAGAATTCGACGCCGGTGAAACTGGTGTTCGGTGCGGTCTCCGGGGGCAGCCAGTCTTACACTTTTGTGGATGCCAAGGGCGGCCTCATCAGCAGCGGCACTATCGTTCCCGGTCAATCGAACGCGCTGGAACTTAAAGTCGGCATCGTCGATGCCAGCGGCAACCCGGTGCTGGACACCAGCGTTACGCCGAACGTACAGAAAACCTTCTCCGTACAGACCACCGTTGGCGGCACGCCGAAGCCTGGCGAAACCTTCACCATGAACCTCACCGGTGCGGCGTCCTCGGACAACCGCAACGCGCAATCGCTGGTCGCCCTGCAAACTGCGCAGACCGTCGATACCGGTTCCGCCAGCAAAGGCATCAGCCTGACTGACGCTTACAACAAGCTGGTGACCAACGTCGGCACCAAGACCGCTCAAGGCAAGTCTGACAGCGCCGCCACCACGGCGATTCTGGACAACGCCAAAGGCGCGCGCGATTCGCTGTCCGGGGTCAACCTGGATGAAGAAACCGGCAACCTGGTCAAATATCAGCAGTACTACACAGCGTCTTCGCAGATCATCAAAGCTGCGCAGGAAACTTTCGCCACGCTGATCAACAGCCTTTAAGGAGTCGTAATTCATGCGCATTTCCACCGCCCAGTATTACGGCACGCAAGCGTCGGACTATCAGCGTAACTTCAACAAGGCAGTCGCCACCGCCAGCGAGGCGAGCAGCCTGCAGCGCATCAACACAGCGGCCGATGATCCGATCGGTGCCGGGCGTTTGCTGCAGTTGGGCCAGCAGGCGGCGATGCTGGATCAGTACAAGACCAACGTCGACACCACCAAAAGTTCGTTGACTGTGCAGGAGTCGACACTGGACTCCATCACCACCGCATTGGCACGCGCCAAGGAACTTGCCCTGGCGGCCAACAACGGCACGGCCACCGACAAGGACCGCCAGGCTTACGCTTCGGAACTGGGCCAGATCCAGCAACAAGTGCTGGGCCTGATGAACTCCAAGGATGCCAGCGGCAATTACCTGTTCTCCGGTTCGAAAACCGATACCGCGCCGTACTCGCAGAACGCCGATGGCACCTACTCCTACAACGGTGACCAGACCACGATCAATCTGGGCATCGGCGACGGCATGACTGTTGGCACCAACACCACCGGTTGGGCCGCTTTCCAGCAGACCATCAATACCGCGCGCACCAACGTCACCATGACTGCGCCGGCCGTGGACGACGGCCGCGTTGTGCTGTCCAACGGTACGGTCGGCACTGCCGCCACCTATGATTCCAAGTTCACTGCCGGCCAGCCGTACACCGTCAGCTTCCTCAGCAGCACCCAGCTGAAAATCACTGATGCCCTGGGCAATGACGTGACCGCTGAAGCGAGCCAGAACGGTCTGGTCAGCAACAGCAGCGGCGCCAACCAGACGGTGAGCTTCCGTGGCGTCGACATGAAGTTGAATATCAACTTGAAGACCGGCGACACCAACCCGGACGCGGTGATAGCTGGCCACAGCTTCCAGTTGTCGACCGCGCCGGACTCGTTCACCACCACGCGCAGCCCGGGTAACCCGTCGACCGCCGTGATCACCGGCTCCAGCATCACCGACCAGGCCGCCTACACCGCGGCATTCCCGCAGGGCGGCGCCGTCCTCAAGTTCACCAGCGCCACCGCGTTCGATCTGTACGCAGCGCCGGTCACTGCCGACAGCAAACCCGTGTCCTCGGGCACTATCGTCGGTAACAACGCTACTGCGGCGGGCGTCACGTTCGCACTGGGCGCTGCCCCGGCTGCCGGTGATCAGTTTTCGATCCAGCCGAACGACCACCAGACCCAGAACGTGCTCGACACCCTGGGCCAGATGATCACGGCGTTGAACACTCCGATCGATGGGGATCCGGTGGCCAAGCAGAAATTCCAGGGCGCAATGGAAGCGGGCCTCGGCAACATCGACGCGGCCAACAATCAAATCGGCGCCGCGGTGACCGAGATTGGAGCACGTGGTCAGGCGCTGGATATGCAGGCCGTCACCAATGACAGCCTGAGCACCGCGAACACCACCACTCAAGGCTCCATTCGCGATTCGGATCCGGCTGAAGTGATGACTCGTTTGACCCTGCAGCAGACCATGCTGCAAGCTTCGCAGCTTGCGTTCAGCAAGATCAGCCAGTTGGGTCTGTTCAACAAGATCTGATCCTCAACGGGGCGCGTAAGCGCCCGTTTGCCTTGTCCCTCAGTCATGTTTTTTAGCGGTATCAAGGGCTCGCTTTTCCGAGCGGGCTCGTACCGCCTGTGAGCCCGCCGTGAATTCACTTCCTCTTGTCAGCCTCGTTATTCCCGCCTTCAATCCGCGCTTTTTCGAGCGGACGCTGAACAGCGCCGTCAGCCAGAATTACGCCAATCTTGAAATCATCGTATGCGATGACAATCGTGGCCACGAGATCGAAGACATCGTTACGCAGGTGACAGAGCAGACCGGGTTTGCAGTGCGTTACGTGCGCAACTCACGAACGCTGGGCCTGGTTGGTAACCTGAAGGCCTGCCTTGAGCAAGCCCGGGGCGAGTTCATCAAATTCCTGTGTGACGATGATCTGCTGTATTCGGCCTGTATCGAACAGCAAGCCCATGAGATGCAGCGCGAAGAAGTCAGTCTGGTGGTCGCGCAACGGTTGCTGTGGGATGCCAACGACATCATCCTGCCCGCACGTCTGGAAAACAGCTCGTTATCGCCGGCCAGTGGCTTGCTCAAAGGCGACGACGTACTAAGCATCTTCGAAAAATTTCCAGTCAACGTGCTCGGCGGTTTCAGCAGCGCAATGTTCCGGCGCGCCGATGTCGCCGAACTGCTGCCGGCCCTTACCGAGGATGGAGCCTGCTTCGTCGCGACCCTGGATTTTGCTTTGTATGTCTGCCTGCTGCGGCGCGGCAACCTGGTGGTCTCCAACAATGTGCTGAGTGCCGAACGACTTTACCCCGAGCGTCTGAGCGCGCAGCAACCGATGAAAGACGCGGCGGAGATCGAGCGCGAGTGGATCTCGCAAATGCTCAAGGTCCGCAGCGGAGAGTCGGCGCCGGCGCCGGGATGGGTGCGCTATGTGCAATTGACCAAGGCCGACGAGACACCTCGGGTCTGGGAAGAACTGCCGCTGAGCCGTACCCTGGGTTCCAAGCAGAGCCGTCAGGAATTGGGGGTCGGTGTCGACAGCTTCAGTTTCGGCGAACTCTATGCGCAGTGGCTGGCGTGTCGGGTGCTGACCGCGGCACAGCGCAAATGGCTGCCGGAAACCCTCGCCGGCTGGTCGCATCAGCCGCGCATCGTGCCGATCATCATTGATGGGCAAGGCAGCCGCGATGGTCTGGAACGTACGCTTGATGCGCTCGCCGCTCAGGATTATCCGCCGGAGCTGGTGCTGGTGCTGTCCACGGTTTGCAGCGAAGCGAAGCTGGACGGTCGGGTGTTCCACATGCCGTTGCAGGGTGACGGCCTGGAGCAGATCAACGCTCTGCTGCCGCAACTGGAAGGCGCCGACTGGTTTTATCTGCTGCAGCCAGGTGACTGCCCGGTGGTGCCAGCGTTGTTGGTGATGGCCGATCGCATTGCGCACGCAAGCTCGTTGACATGCCTGTACAGCGACGAAGGCAGCCTGCGCGATGGCGAGTCGGCAGAGCCTGCGTTCAAACCTGATTTCAACCTTGATCTCATGCGTAGCTATCCCTACGTCGGGCGCGCCTTGGCATTCCAGCGCGAACGGTTTCTGGCCCTTGGCGGTTTTACCTCGACGTTCGCCGAACTGGCGCCCCACGATGTGCTGTGGCGCATGGTTGAAAGTGATGGCCTGCAAGTCGTCGGGCACATTGCTGAAGTGCTGCTGGAGTCGAAATACGACCTGTCGCAATGGCTTATCAATCCCGGCGTCGTCGAGCAAAGTCCGCGAATCCTCGAAGCGCATCTGCAACGCCTTGGCATCGCTCATGAAGTCCGTGTCGGTAATAGCGGGCTGCTCAATCGTGTCGACTATCACCATGCCCGGCGCCCGCTGGTGTCGGTGGTCATTGTCACGCAGGACCAGACCGCCGCGTTGCAGCGCTGCGTCGAGACCCTGCTGGAAAAGACTGCCTACACCGAGTACGAATTGCTCTTGGTCGACAACGGCAGCGAAAGCGCCGAAGCGCTGGCGTGGCTGGACGGTATGGCGCAAATGGGCAGCGAGCGGATACGTGTGCTGAGCTACCTGCAAAAGGGCAATGCGGCAGCGGTGCACAACTTTGCCGTCGGCCAGGCGCGCGGTGAGTATGTGCTGATGCTCAATGCCTTCGCGGTAATCACCCAGAGCGATTGGCTCGACGAACTGCTCAATCATGCGCAACGACCGGAGGTCGGGGTGGTCGGCGCCAAGCTGTTCAACCCGGACGGTGGCGTGCTGCACGCGGGTCTGATTCTTGGCTTGAACGGGCCGGTCGGGTTGCCGTTCTATGGCCAGCCGATGCAGTCGGAAGGGTACATGCACCGCCTGCAAGCAGTGCATGACCTGAGTGCCGTCGGCGGTGATTGCCTGATGATTCGCCGGTCGGTGTACGAAGCGGTCGGCGGGCTGGACGAGCAGGACCTCAAGCAAACGCTCAATGTCGTCGATCTGTGTCTGCGTGTTGGCCGTGACGGTTATCTGGTGGTGCTCAACCCTCATGCGGTGCTGGCCGTGGGGGCACGGCCAAGTGCAATGGCGACGCCTGAGGAAGAAGCGCAGCACACCGAGGAGAGGGAGACGTTTTACCAGCGCTGGCTGCCGCTCGTGGCGCGCGATCCGGCCTACAACGTCAACCTGACGTTGCAGGGCGTGGGCGCCACCAACTTCAGTCTGGAGCCTGGCCTGCGCACCGGTTGGAGTGCGTTCTCCAAGGCACAGCTGCCCAATCTGCTGGTGGTGCCGATCAACGCTTCAGCCATCGGCCATTACCGCATGAGCCAGCCGATGATCGAGCTGGAAGCGGCCAATCGGGCAGAAGGGCGCATTTGCTACGGTTTGCCGTCGATCATCGATATCGAACGTCAGTCACCTGATGTGATCGTTCTGCAAGGGCGCTACTCGGAGCACGCCATCGATGAAATCCCACCGTTGAAAAAGTACTTCAACGCTCGACGGATCTTCGAACTCGACGACTACGTCATTGATGTTCCCCACCGCAATGCGCACATCCGTAATATGCCGAGCAAGCAGGACATGGAGCGTATGGTGCGGCGTGCCATCGGGCTGTGTGATCGCGCGGTCGTATCCACCGCGCCGCTGGCCAACGTGCTGTCGGACATGCACCACGACATTCGTGTCGTCCCTAACATGTTGGCCAAGGACTTGTGGGGCCACCTGCGCAGCCAGCGTCGGACCTCGAAGAAACCGCGGGTCGGCTGGGGCGGCGGCACCAGTCACCACGGTGATCTGGCGGTGATCGCCGAGGTTGTTCGTGAACTGGCCAATGAAGTCGACTGGGTATTTTTCGGCATGTGCCCGGATGATCTGCGGCCGTACATGCATGAGTTCCATGGCGTCATCGGCCTGGACGTGTACCCGGCGAAACTGGCCAGCCTCAACCTCGATCTCGCGTTGGCGCCGCTGGAATTCCATATCTTCAACGACTGCAAGAGCAACTTGCGGCTGCTGGAATACGGCGCCTGCGGTTACCCGGTGATCTGCACCGACACCGAGGCCTATCGCGGTTACTTGCCGTGCACGCGGATCAAGACCAACTCCACGGATGAATGGCTGCAAGCGATCCGCATGCACCTGGCGGATCCGGATGCCAGTTATCGCATGGGCGATGAATTGCGTGAGGTGGTGCTGCGCGATTACGTGTTGCGCGGCGATAACCTGCGCTACTGGGAATACGGCTGGCTGGCCGATTGATCGAGCCAAGCGTGATCTGAAAAAAAACAGGCGACTTTTATAGTCACCTGTTTTTTTTTGCTTCTGAAAATCGTCTTTGCACCAGTTTCGATACAAATTTTTGCCGACGCTCAAGCTTCGCGTCTTTGCAGTCGATATCAACACATTCGTGGGTTTAGAGCGCTTGCCGCGAGGATGTTGATCGCCGCGCATGCCGGTACCGGTTCACAACAAGGCAAGGAAGAAGTAATGGCGGTTATTAACGGAACTAACGGCGCGGATACGCTGACGGGTACCAGTGGGGATGACGAGATCAACGGTCTGGCCGGTAATGATCTGATTAAGGGCAGTGCCGGTGCGGACAAGATTGATGGCGGTGACGGGACCGCTGACGTGGTGGATTACTCGGCGTCTGCGCAAGCGATCAACGTTGACCTCTCGGGTCTGGCCGGTACGGGGGGCGACGCTCAAGGCGATACCCTGACCAACATCGAGAAGGTTATCGGCACGGCGTTCAACGACACATTAACCGCGCAAAAGGGTGGCGCCACCTTTGAGGGCGGCGCAGGGAATGACGTTTACATCCTCAACAATGGCGGTACGGTGATCGAGCAAGCGGGGGGCGGCGATGATGAAGTGCGCTCCAGTTTTGGTCAGATCTATCTGAGCGCTAACGTCGAACGCCTGACGTATACCAGTACGGGGGATTTCATTGGCTGGGGCAATGCCAGCGATAACATCCTCACAGGTGGCGTTGGTAACGACTTGTTGTATGGCGGTGCGGGTGCCGATCAGTTTATAGGCGGCGCCGGTATCGACACCGCCAGTTATGGTGATAGCACCGTGGGTGTCAGCATCAACCTGAAAACCGGGGTCAATTCCGGGATCGCGGCGGGAGATACTTACGCTGGCATCGAGGTGATCAAAGGGTCGGGCGCGAATGACACGTTCATTGCCGACAGTCGGGTGTTCGCTTTTGATGGCAGTGGCGGAACTGGCGATGTGGTCGATTACTCGACATCGTCCGCAGCGATCACTGTTGATCTGGTTTCTGCAGGAACAGGTCGTGCCGGCATCGGTGGCGATGCTCAGGGCGATACGCTGACCGGTATCGAAAAAGTCATCGGTACGGCATTCAACGACACGCTCAGTGTCAATGGCGGTACGTTCACCCTGGAAGGCGGTGCCGGCGATGATGTGTACATCATCAATGGCACTCGCGTCACCACAGTGATCGAGCAGGCGGGTGGCGGCAACGATGAAGTGCGTACCAACTACGATATTCAATCGCTGGCCGCCGACGTCGAACGACTGACCTACACCGGTACAACGGCATTCACCGGTTACGGTAACGCCAGTGACAACATCATCACGGGTGGCATCGGCAACGATATATTGCTCGGCGGTGGCGGTGCAGACCAGTTCATCGGCGGTGCGGGCATGGACACCGTTGATTACACCGACAGTCCGGTGGGCGTGACGCTCAACCTCAAGACTGGAGTGAACACCGGAATCGGCGCGGGTGATACCTACACGAGCATTGAGGCAATCAAGGGTTCGGGCGCCAATGACACGTTCATTGCCGACAGCCGAGTGTTTGCGTTTGATGGCGGTGGTGGAACCGGTGATGTGGTTGACTACTCGACATCTGCCGAGTCCATCAACGTCGATATCCGCAGCGGGGGAGCGGGTCGTGCCGGCATCGGCGGTGATGCTCAGGGCGATACCCTGTTCAATATCGAGAAGGTCATCGGCACGGCGCTCAACGACACATTCAATGTCGACGGTGCCACTGCAACGTTTGAAGGGGGGGGCGGCGATGACGTTTATGTCATCAATGGTGCCGGCGGTACGGTCATCGAACAGGCAGGTGGCGGCTATGACGAAGTGCGCAGCAACTTCGGCCAGATCTACCTGAGCGCCAATGTCGAGCGCCTCACCTACACCGGCTCCGGAGCATTCATTGGCTGGGGGAACGCCAGCGATAACATCATCACTGGCGGATCTGGCAATGATCTGTTTTACGGTGGTGCAGGTGCCGACCTGTTTGTCGGCGGCGCGGGTATCGATACCGTCAGTTACAACGACAGTGCGGTGGGCGTCAGCATCGACCTGAAAACAGGGATCAATTCCGGTATTGCTGCTGGAGATACTTACGTCGGTATCGAGGCTTTCAGAGGCACAGCAATCAATGACGTTTTCATCGGCGCCGATACGGCCACCACTTTCGATGGTTTGGGTGGCTTCAATATGGTCAGCTACGAACACTCTGACGGTGCTATCACCATTGATCTGAAAACCGGTATCAATGCCGGCGATGCGGCTGGCGATACCTACGCCTCGATCCAGTTTTTCCAAGGCAGCAGCTTTGACGACACCTTGTCCGGAACGGCTTCTGGCGACAACTTGATCGGCGGTGCGGGCGCCGACCGGATTGACGGGCGCGAAGGGCATGACGTTGCCTGGTACGCCAACAGCACGGCTGGCGTGACGGTTAATCTGCAAACCAACATCAATCAGGGCGGGGATGCGCAAGGAGACGTCCTGCTCAACATCGAACGAGTCATCGGCAGCCAATACAACGACACATTGACGGGGACTTCAGCCGTTGATTTTCTCGAAGGCTATGCCGGGAGCGACGTTATTTATGGCGGTGACGGGGCAGACTACATCTACGGCGGTCTGGCGTCTTTGATCGGCCCTCTTACCAATCCAGGAGCCGATACCGGTGCGCAGGCTGACACGTTGTATGGCGGAAATGGTAACGACACCCTCCTGACTGCCGCCAATGACACCGGCAGCCGGGCTTACGGCGAGGCGGGCAGTGATGTTATTACAGTGAATTCCGGCATGGCCGATGGCGGTGAGGGCAACGATTTGCTCACAGGAACAGGTCTGGGCTTTGCTCTGTTTGGCGGTGCCGGGGATGATCAACTGGTGCTCAAATCCAGCGGTTTTGCCAATGGTGGTGAAGGTGACGACATTTACACGATCGGCACGCCGGGACTGGTGACGATCCAGGATGACGGTGTAAGTCATGGCGATAAGCTAGTGTTGTCGTACATCAAAAGCTCTGAATTGCAGATCGATCGTGTCGGCGATGATCTTTATCTGCACCGATTGAGTTTCAACGTGGGTGACACTCCACAGGAGGGTGTGCGGCTCAAAGACTGGTTCGCCGGTTCCGATACCATCGAGCAAATCCAGACGGCCAACGGAGAAGTCATCAACCTGCCGGCCAACAGTGACGCGTTTGCCATGTTTGGCTGATCGCTGAATCGAACACCATCGCTCCCGCAACGGGATTGAGGGTGTAGGCAATACTGCTGAGGGCGAACCCGATCTCCGGGTTCGCCCTTTCTTGTCTCTGGATAAACCTTCTTACACACCCGTCGACACTTTCTCGTGTGCAGGCTCAAGGTTTGGGTTTTTGCAGTCGATACCTCTTTATTCGTTTACTCATCCGGCAGGGATTGCACGCTTGAACGGTCTCTCTCTGCCGACAGAACCGCTTTCAACAACAACGCAAGGAAGACGCAAATGTCAGTAGTGAATGGAACGAGTGAAGCGGATGTCCTCTTGGGCACCGACGATAATGACGAACTCTATGGACTGGAGTCGGATGATGTACTGATCGGCAGTGCAGGTTCTGATGTGCTGGATGGCGGAGAAGGGTTCGACACGGCGACCTATTACGCGATGTCGTCGGGTGTCAGTGTCGAGTTCGGCAAAGATGCCACGACTGTCGCAGGGGCTGAAGGCAAGGTCGACACCCTCATCGGTGTCGAGAAAGTCTTCGGTACGTTCCACAACGATACGTTTACCAGTTCGGTCGGCGGTGTGACGTTCGAGGGTAGCGTCGGGGATGATCTGTACATCGTCGACAGTGAGGGTGTGGCAATTGTCGAGGAAGACAATGCGGGTTATGACGAACTGCGCACCAGCCTCAACACCCTCAAGATGGACCCGTTCATTGAAAAGCTGACCTTCACCGGCACCGGCGATTTCAAGGCTTACGGCAATGCCAGTGACAACGAAATCATTGGCGGTGCCGGTAACGACTGGCTGTGGGGTGGGGATGGTGCCGATCACTTCGTTGGTGGCGATGGCTACGATACGGTCAGCTATAGCGACAGTCTTGAAGGCGTGAGAGTCGAAGACTTTGCCAACTTTGACGGGCTGACCATTGCCTACGGTGACACCTTCACCGGCATTGAAGCGCTGCAGGGTTCGGGCTTCGATGATGTGATTTATCGTCACAAAGACTTTATGAGCATCGACGGTAGTGACGGCCATGACACCGTGAGTTATCGCTACGCTTTCGATCCGGTCAACATTTTGATCGGCGGCGGTGTCAACGCGGCGGGCGACACGCTGATTAATGTGGAAGAGGTTATTGGTTCCACCGATGCCGACCACTTCACCGTGAACACCAGTGGTGTGGTCGTCGCTGGCGGTGGCGGTGACGATGTCTACACAATCAACAGCACCGGTGTGACCGTCGAGGAAATCGAAGGCTACATGGGGGGGACCGATCGCGTGTACACCAGCCTGTCCGAGTTGAGACTGAGCGCGTTCGTTGAACATCTGACGTATACCGGCAGCGCTGACTTCGTCGGCTACGGCAATGACGAGAACAACACCATCGTCTCCGGCGCCGGCAATGATGTGCTGTTGGGCGGTGCGGGTGCCGATAACTTTGAGGGTGGCGCTGGTATCGACATCGTCAGCTATGACGACAGTAGCGAAGGCTTGAGCGCTTCGCTGAAATGGGGCGTGCAGAGTGGTATTGCGTTCCACGATGTTTACATCGATATCGAAGGCTTGCGTGGTAGCCAGTTCAATGACGTTCTTGAGGGCGACTGGGGCGATAACATTCTTGAAGGCGGCGCGGGCGACGACCAGATTCAGGGTGGCGATGGCAACGATCACATCTACGGCGGTCTGGCTTCAGGTCTCGACGTTGCGGGGCAGTCCGACAGCTTGTCCGGTGGTGCGGGTGATGATGTCATCGTTGCTGCGCGCGACGATCTGTTCACGTGGGTCAGCGGCGATGAGGGCAATGACATCATTACGCTCGGCCGTGGCCTCGCCCATGGCGGTCAAGGCAATGACGTGATCACCGGCACTGGTAGCCACTACACGTTGACAGGAGACGAAGGCGACGACCTGCTGATCCTCAATCTGGCCGGTCAGTCGACCTCCGGCGGCAGTGCCTATGGCGGTCAGGGCGATGACACCTACGTGGTCAACACCACCGGCCTGGTGACGATCCAGGATGAGGGCTGGGATCTGAACGACACCCTGATCCTCAACACGATCGCCAACGCCAGCCAGTTGAACGTTACCCGCATCGGTGATGACGCTTATCTGCACAGTGCCAATGACGGCAGCACTGGTGTGCCGGACAACGGCGTGAAACTGGCGGGCTGGTACGCCGGGTTCAACAACATCGAGCACATCCAGACCGCCGATGGTCAGGCGTTTGAGCTGCCGGTGAGTGGTGATGGGTTTGCCATGTTTGGGTAATCGTCTGCATTGTTGATCTGGCTTGTGGAAAGGGATGAATCTTTTGGTTCACCCCTTTTTTTGTCTGGGGCTTGGCGGCCTTTGGGCCGACCATGCTCTTGGGGGTTTGGGTGTGTATCCGTTGCTGCGGGTGTTGCTGATCAGGGTTCCGCCCTTACGGCGGGTCACCTTTTCCAAACGCCGAAAAGGTAACCCAAAAGGCTTGCTCCTACGTGCGGCCCGCTCGCTGGGGCTCGGGGTTCCTTCGCTGCGGGATCGATCCGGGCGCAGCGCCTACGGTTTGCTTCGCTGCACCTCCTCTCGCTGTGTTTGGCTGCGCCAAACGGTCGCTGCGCTCCCACGCCCGGATCAATCCCTCCACTCAGCCTTCCGACGTCGCCCGTGGATCAAGATCAAGAGCAGGCGAGCTGACACTCGGCCTATTGAGTGGTGAGGAGCTCGGGTGTTCGGCTTTTGATTTGTGGTGGGGTTTCCCGCTGCCCCAGCCCTCTCCCGGAGGTCGAGGAGGCCGGTTTGTGTGCATTTCAAAGCCTGAGTTCGACTCGGTATCGCACGTCGGCGTACCTCGCCCAAACACAACGGTCAGTCCCCTCTCCCTTTGGGAGAGGGTTAGGGTGAGGGGCTTGTGGAGCTGGCGCGTTTCCTGCAAGTCCCCTGTAAATCGCCATAAAACGAGCGCTCGCGGTCACTCCAGCGGCGCACGGATCGGCAAAAGGTTTAGCCAGAAGGCCCGCAAAGCTCAAGAAAGCGGCGCGCAGCCCGGTGAAGAACAAGAGGGGAGACGATGAAGGCAGTTATTTTGGCGGGTGGCCTCGGCACGCGCATCAGTGAAGAGTCGCACCTCAAGCCCAAGCCGATGATCGAGATCGGCGGCAAGCCAATTCTCTGGCACATCATGAAGCAGTATTCCGCCCACGGGATTCATGACTTCGTGATCTGCCTCGGCTACAAGGGCTATGCGATCAAGGACTTCTTCGCCAACTACTTCCTGCACACCTCCGACGTCACCTTCAACATGCGCGAGAACCGCATGGATGTGCACCAGAATTACAGCGAGCCGTGGAGCGTCACGCTCATTGACACCGGTGAGGAAACCATGACCGGTGGCCGGCTGCTGCGGGCCGGCCGTTATCTGCAGGATGAAGAGGCGTTCTGCTTCACCTATGGCGACGGCGTTTCCGATATCAACATCGCTCAGCTTGTGGATTACCACCAAGCTCACGGTCGTCTGGCGACCGTCACCGCTGTGCAACCGCCGGGTCGTTACGGCGCGCTTGAGCGTCAAGGCGATCAAGTGCTGGGCTTTACCGAAAAACCTCGTGGTGACGGTGGCTGGATCAACGGTGGCTTCTTCGTGCTCTCGCCAAAAGTGCTGCCGTACATCGCCGATGACGCTACCACTTGGGAAGCCGAGCCGCTGGCGCGTCTGGCGGCCGACGAACAGTTGAAAGCCTTTGAGCACGAAGGCTTCTGGCACCCGATGGACACCCTGCGCGACAAGAACCATCTCGAAGCGCTGTGGCAGAGCGGGGAGGCCCCATGGAAGCAATGGGCCTGAGTGCGGATTTCTGGCGCGGCAAACGCGTTCTCGTCACCGGACATACCGGTTTCAAAGGCAGTTGGCTGACCCTGTGGCTGCAAAGCCTCGGCGCGCAAGTCAGCGGTTTCTCCCTTGATCCTTCGACCGAGCCGAGCCTTTTTGAACTGGCGCGCGTGCACGAAGGCATCAACGATCAGCGCGGTGATCTGCGTGATCTCGGCGCCTTGCTGGAAATCATCGCCGACACCGAGCCGGAGATCGTGCTGCACCTGGCCGCGCAGCCGTTGGTGCGCGAAGGCTATCGTGATCCGCTCGGCACTTACTCCAGCAACGTGATGGGCACGTTGAATCTGCTCGAAGCGATTCGTCAGGTCGGTTGCGTGCGTGCCTGCGTGCTGGTGACCACCGACAAGGTCTACGCCAACAAGGAATGGCTGTGGCCGTACCGCGAAGACGAAGCCCTCGGTGGCCACGATCCTTACAGCAGCAGCAAGGCTTGCTGTGAATTGCTCGCACAGTCTTATGCCGCGTCGTTTTTCCCGGCGGACAAATACGCCGAACACGGTCTGGCCCTGGCCACGGCGCGTGCCGGCAACGTCTTGGGCGGCGGTGACTTCGCTCCTGAGCGACTGATTCCCGACGTGCTCAAAGCGTGGACCGCCGACGAACCGGTGACCCTGCGCTATCCGCAAGCCGTACGCCCGTGGCAGCACGCGCTGGAGCCGCTGGCCGGTTACCTGCAACTGGCCGCCGGCCTCTACGAACAAGGCCCGGAATACGCCGGGGCGTGGAACTTTGGCCCGGGCGAAGCGGACATGTGCAGCGTCGGCGAAGTGGTTGAATTGCTTGCCAGCCGCTGGCCGCAGGCGCGCGGTTTGCGCATCGAGAAAAGCGAACTGCACGAGGCCGGCCTGCTGCGTCTGGACAGCAGCCGCGCCCGCCAGGTACTCGGCTGGCAGCCGCGCTGGACCTTGCAGCAGTGCCTGACGCAGACCCTCGACTGGCACCTGGCGTGGCAGAACGGCGATGACATGCGCAGCGTCACCCTCGGCCAATTGAACCTGTACCGAGGCGCGCTGTGAGCGAGTTTTCCCTGAAGGCGTTGCCGCTGGCCGGGTTGTTCAGCGTTCAGCACAAACGTTTCGAAGACCAGCGGGGGCACTTCGCTCGGCTGTTTTGCGAAGGCAGCCTGAGTGCGTTCGGCGCTGAGTTCCATATCCGTCAGATCAACCATTCCTGCACCCGTGAAAAGGGCAGTGTGCGCGGTCTGCATTATCAGAATGCCAATGCGCCGGAAGCCAAATTGATCACCTGTCTGCGCGGTGAAGTGTGGGACGTTGCGGTGGATCTGCGTCCTGACTCCGAAACGTTTCTGCACTGGCACGCCGAGCACCTCAAGGCTGGCGACGGTCGCAGTCTGTTGATCCCGGCCGGCTTCGCCCACGGTTTCCAGACCCTGACCGAGGACGCCGAACTGCTTTACCTGCACAGCGCCGATTACGCGCCGGAGCACGAGGGCGGTCTGTCGGTGAACGATCCACGGCTGGCGATTGCTTGGCCGTTGCCTGTCAATAATTTGTCAGCGCGTGATTCCAGCCATCCCGCGCTCGATCAACACTTTGCTGGAGTGCGTCTATGAACTGCCGTGGGTGCGCCGCACCGCTGAGCCTGCCGCTGATCGACCTCGGCACCTCGCCACCGTCCAACGCCTACGTGCACGCCGATCGCCTGGAACAGGCCGAGCAGTGGGTGCCGCTGAAGGTCGCCGTGTGCCAGCAATGCTGGCTGGTACAGACCGAGGATTACACCAGTGCCGATAGCCTGTTCGATGCTGAGTACGCTTACTTCAGTTCGTTCTCCAGCACCTGGCTGGCTCATGCCGAGCGCTATGTCGCCGAGATGGTCGAGCGCTTCGGCCTGACCGCCGATAGCCGTGTGGTGGAAGTCGCCGCCAACGATGGTTACCTGTTGCAATACGTGGCGGGCCGGGGCATTCCGTGCCTCGGTGTTGAACCAACGCGCAGCACCGCGCAAGCGGCTCGGGAAAAAGGCCTGGAAATTCGTGAACTGTTCTTCGGTCGTGAGACTGCTGCGCAGTTGCAAGCCGAAGGCTGGGGCGCCGATCTGATGGCGGCCAACAACGTGCTCGCGCATGTGCCGGACATCAATGATTTCCTCGGCGGTTTCGCGACGCTACTCAAGCCGACCGGTGTGGCCACTTTCGAATTCCCGCAACTGCTGACACTGATGGCCGGCGCGCAGTTCGACACGCTGTATCACGAACATTATTCCTATCTTTCGCTGACTGCCGTGCAGACATTGTGCGAGCGCAATGGCCTGGAAGTGTTCGACGTCAGCCAACTGACCACCCATGGCGGTTCGTTGCGTGTATTCGTCCAGCGCAAGGACGGCGAGCGCCGCGCGGTACAAGCGGCGGTGCAACAACAGTTGCAAGCCGAACTGGATGCCGGGGTGAAAACCGCCGAGTACTACGCGACCCTCGCGCCCGCCGCTGAACGCATCAAGCATGAACTGCTGCGTTTCCTGTTGCAGGCCAAGGCTGACGGTAAACGTGTGGTCGGTTATGGCGCGGCGGCCAAAGGCAACACCTTGCTCAATTACGCCGGGGTCAAACCGGACCTGCTGGCCTGGGTCGCCGATGCCAATCCGCACAAGCAGGGCAAGTTCCTGCCGGGTAGCCGCATTCCGATTGTGGCGCCGGCGCAGATTGATCTCGAAAAACCGGATTACGTGCTGGTGCTGCCGTGGAACCTGCTGCACGAAGTCAGTCAGCAACTGGCGCAAGTGCGTCGGTGGGACGGCCGCTTCGTGATCGCCGTGCCTGAGTTGAAAGTGCTGTGAAGGTTCTGGTCACCGGAGCCACAGGCTTTGTCGGCCGGCATCTGGTTGCCGCATTGCTGGCGCGTGGTTGTGAAATCCGCGCCGTGGCGCGCAACCCAGAAACGGCGCAAGGCATGCCGTGGATCAACGACGTCGAGTTCATCGCAGCGGATATTCACGCCGCCGATCTCGATATCCACGCGTTGACCGCGGGTATCGATGCACTAGCGCATCTGGCCTGGCTGGGCTTGCCGAACTACCGGGCGCTGTTCCATTTCGAACACAACCTGATGGCCGATTACCGCTTTATCAAAAGCGCGGTCGAGGCGGGCGTGCAGCAGGTGCTGGTCACCGGCACCTGTTTCGAATACGGCATGCAGAGCGGGCCACTCAGCGAAAACACCGAGCCAAAGCCGAGCAATCCTTACGGTCTGGCCAAACACACACTGCACCTGTTTCTGCAAAACCTGCAGCAGGAGTTGCCGTTCACTTTGCAGTGGGCGCGCCTGTTCTATCTGCATGGCGAAGGGCAAAACCCCAACAGTCTGTTGGCCGCGCTGGACCGGGCGATCGATGCCGGTGAGGCGTCGTTCAACATGTCCGCCGGTGAGCAGTTGCGCGATTTTCTGCCGATTGAACGCGCTGCCGGCTACCTCGCCGCGATCCTGCAAAAAACCGACTTCAACGGCGTGATCAATTGCGCCAGCGGCCAACCGGTGTCCGTGCGCGCGTTGGTCGAACAACGCCTGCGCGAACGCGACGTGTCGCTGCATCTGAACCTCGGCCACTACCCATACCCAACCCACGAACCGCTGGCGTTCTGGGCGGTGACCGAGCGTTTGCAACAGTTACTGGGAGAGCCGCAATGAGGCACGAGTTGTATCGGGTTACTGACCTACCGGTGCTGCAGAACCGCACCTTTGCCGATCCCGCGTCGGCGCAGGCCTCGGCCAGTGCCGACATGCTGTTGGTGCAGGACGAGCGCAGCGGTCTGATCTTCAACGCCGCGTTCGACGCTGACAAACTCAGCTACGACGCCGATTATCAGAACGAGCAGGCGCATTCCGGCCAGTTCCAGAAGCATTTGAGTGACGTCGAAGGCATCATCGCCAAGCACTTCAAGGGTCAGGAACTGATCGAAGTCGGCTGCGGCAAAGGCTATTTCCTTGAGCTGCTCAAGGGCCTCGGTTATTCGATCACCGGCATCGACCCGGCGTACGAAGGCGAAAACGCCGACGTGATCAAGGCGCCGTTCACCCGTGGTCTCGGGCTGGCGGCAGACGCCATCGTCCTGCGCCATGTGCTGGAGCATATTCAGGATCCGCTGAGCTTTCTCGCCGAAATCGCCAACGCCAATCAGGGCGGGCAGATCTACATCGAAGTGCCGTGCTTCGATTGGATTCTTGAGCACAAAGCCTGGTTCGACCTGTTCTACGAACACGTCAATTATTTTCGCCTCGATGACCTGCGCCGGCTGTTTGGCACGGTGCACGAGGCCGGTCACCTGTTCGGTGGCCAATACCTGTACATCGTCGCCGACCTGTCGACGCTGCGTCTGACCCCGGAACAACCGGTGCCGCGCCTGACGCTGCCTGACGGTTTCACCGCCAGCCTCGACCGTGCGGTGCAGATCATTCAGTCCGCCCCTGAGCAGGGTTCGGCGATCTGGGGCGCCTCGTCCAAAGGCGTGATCTATTCGCTGTTCCTGCAACGCGCCGGTGTGGCAGTGGACCGTGTGGTGGATATCAACCCGGCGAAGCAGGGGCGTTATCTGCCATTGAGCGGCGCGCGGGTGTCCTCGCCACAAGAGGCGATGGACGCGCTGCCCGAAGGCGCCCACCTGTTTGTGATGAATTCCAATTACCTCGAAGAGATCAAGCGGATGACCGGTGGACGCTACGTCTATCACGCCGTCGACAGCGCTTCGTTTCAGTGACCCTTGAGATTATTAAAATGACCGACAACAGCATCAACCAAGCCTTCGAAGCCGAGTGCCGGGAACAGATTGCCCTGCAGGGTGACGACCAGAAACTCACCGGCCTGGCCCGCGATTTCTTCAACGAATCGGCCAAGCACAAGTACAGCTACCACTTCTCGTGGATGGGCCGTCCGATCATCCAGCTGCCACAAGACATGATGGCCATGCAGGAGATCATCTGGCAGGTCAAACCGGATCTGGTCATCGAGTGCGGCATCGCCCACGGCGGTTCGATCATCTACTACGCCTCGTTGCTGGAGCTGCAAGGCCACGGCGAAGTGCTGGGCATCGACCTCGACATTCGCCCGCACAACCGCGAAGCGATCGAAAGCCACCCGATGGCCAAGCGCATCAAGATGAT
Organism: Pseudomonas sp. Irchel 3H7; assembly: GCF_900187605.1. GTDB lineage: Bacteria > Pseudomonadota > Gammaproteobacteria > Pseudomonadales > Pseudomonadaceae > Aquipseudomonas. The sequence goes on along the minus strand of NZ_FYEA01000014.1, from coordinate 163,790 downwards.
CGAAGGTTCGAGCATTGACGCCGGCATTGCCGCCCAGGTGCAGGCTGCGGCCAAAGGCAAGAAAGTCATTCTGGTACTCGACTCCAACCACACCCACGATCACGTACTGGAAGAGCTGCGTCTGTACGCACCGCTGGTGTCGGTCGACAGCTACTGCGTGGTCATGGACACCGTGGTTGAAGACATGCCGGCCGATTTCTTCCCGGATCGTCCGTGGGGCCCGGGCGACAACCCGAAAACCGCTGTGTGGAAATACCTCGAAGAGAACCAGGATTTCGAGATCGACCAGCAGTTGCAGAACAAGCTGCTGATCACCGTGGCGCCGGACGGCTATCTGCGTCGCGTCCGTTAATTCGCAACATCCCCAAAGCGTTATCTCGGCGAGTCGCCGGTTGTGGAGAGAAGTTATGCAAGGCAAGTACAGTTCTGAACTGACGCTACCGCTCAACGATCTGTTGACGGTGGTGCTGATTACTCACAATCGTCCGGCGTTCCTGCGCCGGGCGGTGAAGTATTACAGCAGCTTGCCCTGCAGAATCATGGTGCTCGATTCGACCCTCGAACGACCTGAAGGCGACTTCTGCGCCGTCGATTACCACCATGTCCCGCAGTTCGCCTACTGGGGCATGCAGGCCAAACTGGCCTATGGTGTCGAGCATCTGACCACGCCATACATGGTGCTGGCGGCCGACGACGACTTCATCCTGCACGATTCACTGGCAGAGTCCGTCGGCTTCCTGCATGCCAACCCTGACTACGGCATGTGCCACGGCTATTGCCTGATGTACCTGTCACTGGCTCATGGCGTGAACTACTACCGCCGCGACAAGAAAGTCCAGGAAGACTATGCGTCCGAGCGCGCGCAGGATCGTGTCCTCGATTACATGAGCCAGTACATCCCGCCGTTCTACGCGGTAACCCGTACTGACCTGATGAAAAACTGGCATTCGGCGTTGCCGCCGGGGACCAATTTCCAGTGGCAGGAAATCGGACATGTCTACTACCTGCTGGCCAGTGCCAAGGCCCGCATCCTGCCGATTCCTTATGTGGTGCGCGAGATCAACTACGGCGTCTCCGAGCACAATACCGACGTGTATCACTCGCTGACCTACGTCGATGCCAAGTCGGTCGCCGAACGAGAGGCTTTTGCCGAGTTCCTCGTCTCGCTGCCTACCGCTATCGAAGGGCTGGATATCGCGCAGGCCAAGGCCTTTGCCCTGGAAAGTTTCGAGGCGATGGCCGACAGCCTGAAGTCCGGGCGTGCGCTGACTGCCGAGCTGATTTTCGAATCGACCTGGAACCAGGCGTTGAAGGCGCCAGATCGTCGTTTTGGCCCGCTGCAGTATGTCGAAATGCCGTTTTACAACCAGGCATTCTTCGATCGTCTGGAGCAGTTCGAATTCATGTTGCACGCGCTGCCGGCCGGTCGCATGCAACTGGAAGGGCTGGAAGGCGTGTGGGCACGTCAGGCGCACCTGTTGCAGGCGCGCAATAACGACACGCCGGAAAGTGTGGTTGACCGGTTGTGGCAGGCCCATGATCTCAACGCCTTCAACCAGACTGTGGTCAAACGTCTGGCGGCGCAACTGGACGTTGTCGGTGACGAGAGCGCCGCGCAAGCCATGCACGAGTGGATTGCCCGTCTCGAAACGCTGACGGTCGACGATCATCAGCCGGTCTTCGGCAAAATGAAGTCCGGCCGCCTGTTGCAGTGGCTGGTGGCTCGCGCGCCGGCGAACGAACAGCTTGAGTCGATTGGCCGGCATCTGGCGACTGAAGGCGGCGGCCCGCAGTTCGGTATTTTCCTGCTCGACCTGGATAACGACATCGACAAGTTGCAGGTGTCGCTCGACAGCCTGCTCGAAGGTCACTGCAAAGCGTTCAGGATTGTCGTGTTCACCACCGGCGAAGCACCGGCCGCGACTACTGCACAAAACACGCTGCACTTTGTTCGAGTCTCCCAAAGCAACTTTGTCGACAAGCTCAACCAGGCCGCTCAGCAGTCGCCAAGCGATTGGTTGCTGCTGGGTGAGGCGGGTGATCAGTTCACCGCCAGCGGCCTGTTGCGCGCCAGTCTGGAATTGATGTCCGCCGAGGGGGTGCGTGCCGTCGCCACCGACGAGGTCCAGCGCAAGGACAATGGCGCGTTGGTTGACGTGTTCCGCCCCGGTTTCAATCTGGATCTGCTGCAAAGCGTGCCGTCACTGATGGCGCGTCATTGGTTGATCCGTCGTGAAGTCTTGCTCGAAGCCGGCGGTTATCAGGCTGACTTCAGTAAGGCGCTGGAATTTGACCTGTTGCTGCGCATCATTGAGCAGGGTGGCCTTGACGGCCTGGCGCACCTCGACGAGCCGCTGCTGATCACTCGGGCGGCGGAGCTTGAAGAAAATGCCCATGAACGCCAGGCGTTGCTGCGTCATCTAGGTAATCGCGGCTACAAGGCCAAGGTCACATCGACGGTGCCGGGTACCTGGCAGATCGATTACCGTCACACCGAACAGCCAATGGTTTCGATCATTGTGCCGGTCATCGACGATCTTGCGGTGCTGCGTCGCTGCCTGGAAGGCGTGTTGCTCAGAACCCGTTACAGTCGTTATGAAGTGTTGCTGGCGGCAAACGCCAATCAATCGGCAGCGGTCAACGACTGGCTTGGCACGCTGCGCCACGCCAAGGTCAATGTGCTGCGTGCCGATCAGCCGCTGAGCGAAGTCGCACTGTACAACGCCGCCAGCGAGCAGGCTCAGGGTGAGTATCTGGTGCTGTTGGCCGCAGACAGTGAAGTCGTCAACCCGAACTGGATCGATTCGCTGCTCAACCACGCCCAGCGTCCGGAAGTGGGTATCGTCGGTGCCAAACTGGTCGATCGCGACGGCAAGATTGCTCAGGCCGGTCTGATTCTCGGCCTGAACGATGGCGTGGGTTCGCCCTTCATCGGCGAAAAACACGCGGCACACGGCTATATGCATCGTTTGACTGTCGAGCAGAATTACTCGGCCGTGTCGAAGGTCTGTCTGATGGCGCGCAAAGAGCTGTTCAACGCCCTTGGCGGACTGGATGAAGTGACGTTCGCCGAGGGTTATGCCGATGTCGACCTGTGCCTCAAGGCCGGTCAGGCCGGTTACCTCACCGTGTGGACGCCGTTGGTGCAGGTGCTGCATACCGGTGAGCTGCCGCAGGCGCCGCAAGCACTGGCGACACTGCGTGAAAAATGGAGCGGCGTCTTCGCGCAGGATCCGGCTTACAACGCCAACCTGGCCTTGACCGGCAAAGGTTTCACTCTGGGTGAAAATGCCTCGATCAATTGGGCACAGTTGCTCGCCTAAGCGTGCCGGACAGGAATCAACCTATGTTCAACGGTAAATCGATTTTCATCTCTGGCGGCACCGGTTCGTTCGGGCGCAAATTCATCGCCCGACTGCTCGAGCAATATCAGCCCAAGCGCGTGGTGGTGTTCTCCCGCGACGAGCTGAAGCAGTACGAAATGCAGCAGACGTTCAACGCGCCGTGCATGCGTTACTTCATTGGTGATGTGCGTGACGCCGATCGTCTGCGTCAGGCCATGCGCGGCATCGACTACGTGGTGCATGCCGCGGCGTTGAAGCAAGTGCCGGCGGCGGAATACAACCCGACCGAATGCATCCGCACCAACGTCAACGGCGCGGAGAACATCATCGCCGCCGCCATCGATAACGGCGTGAAAAAAGTTGTCGCGCTGTCCACCGACAAGGCCGCCAGCCCGATCAATCTGTACGGCGCGACCAAGTTGCTCTCGGACAAATTGTTCGTCGCCGCCAACAATATTGCCGGTGAGCAGGAAACCCGTTTTGCCGTGGTGCGCTACGGCAACGTGGCCGGCTCGCGCGGTTCGGTGGTGCCGTTCTTCAGCAAGCTGATCGCCGACGGTGCTCAAGAGTTGCCGATCACCGACGAACGCATGACGCGGTTCTGGATCACCCTCGACCACGGCGTGCAGTTCGTCCTCGACAGCTTTGCGCGGATGCACGGCGGCGAAGTGTTCGTGCCGAAGATCCCGTCGATCCGCATCGTCGATCTGGCGCGCGGTATGGCTGAACATTTGCCGCACAAGAACGTCGGCATTCGACCCGGTGAAAAGCTCCATGAGTTGATGGTGCCGCTGGACGATGCGCGGATGACCCTTGAGTTCGAAGATCACTACACCATCCAGCCGTCGATTCGCTTCACCAGTGTCGATGTCGATTTCGCCGTCGACAGACTCGGTGAGCAGGGGCGTGTCGTCAGCGAAGATTTCGAGTATCGCTCCGACACCAACCCGCATTTTCTCTCGGTCGGCCAGATCGCCGATCTGCACGCGAAGCTCTCGGTATGATTCCCTACGGTCGGCAGAGCCTCGATCAGGCAGACATCGATGCGGTCGTCGAGGTGCTGCAATCGGACTGGCTGACCCAAGGGCCGAGCATCGAGCGTTTCGAGCAGGCAATGGCCGAGCGTTGCCAGGCTGACTTCGCCGTCGCGGTGTGCAACGCCACGGCGGCGCTGCACATTGCCTGTCTGGCCGCAGGCCTGGGGCCGGGTGATCGGTTGTGGACGACGCCGAACACCTTTCTCGCCTCGGCCAATTGCGGACGCTATTGCGGCGCCGAAGTCGATTTCGTCGACATCGATCCGCTGACCTGGAACCTTGATGCCTTCGCCCTCGCAGCGAGGCTCGATCAGGCCGAACAGGACGGCACTTTGCCGAAAGTGCTGGTAGCCGTAGCGTTCTCGGGGCAGAGCTGCGACATGCGCAAGATTGCCGAACTGGCCGAGCGCTACAACTTCACCGTGATTGAAGATGCCTCGCACGCCGTCGGCGCCAGTTACGCCGGACGCCCGGTCGGTTGCGGCGAGTTCGCGGCGATGACGGTGTTCAGTTTTCACCCGGTAAAAATCATCACCAGCGCCGAGGGTGGCATGGTGCTGACCAACCGCCCGGAGCTGGCCGAGCGCCTGCAACGCCTGCGCAGCCACGGCATGACCCGTGATCCGCAGCAAATGACCGAGTCCAGTCATGGGCCGTGGTACTACCAACAGGTCGAGCTGGGTTTCAATTACCGCATCACCGATTTGCAGGCGGCGTTGGGCCTGTCGCAACTGGGCAAGCTGGACGATTTCATCGCCCGGCGTCGGGCGCTGGCGGCGCGTTACGATCGTCTGCTGGCGTACTTGCCGGTGACGCTGCCCAGCCCTCAGCCCGAGGCGCAATCGGCGTGGCATCTGTATGTGATTCGTTTGCAGAGCGATCGCATCGGCCTCAGCCACCGTCAGGTGTTCGAAGGCTTGCGTGCCGCCGGGATCGGCGTAAACCTGCACTATATTCCTGTGCATTTGCAGCCCTACTACCGTGATCTGGGTTTTGCCGAGGGCGATTTTCCCGAGGCCGAACGCTATTACGCCGAGGCCATCAGCTTGCCGCTGTACCCGTTGCTGAGTGATCAGCAGCAGGATCATGTAGTCGAGCAATTGCGTCGGCTGACCGAATGAATGCCGCCGTGGCGGTGGGTGAGACTGAGTCATGCGTGATCTGAGCGAGCAGGAAAAATTCTGGCAGGGTGAGTTCGGCAACCAGTACGTCGAGCGCAATGTCGGCCAACCGCTGGTGGCGACGAATCTGGCGTTGTTTGCCAAAGCCCTGAGCCGTGCCGCAGGCATCGAGAGCCTGGTCGAACTGGGCACTAACGCCGGCAACAATTTGCAGGCGTTGCATCAACTGCTGCCCCGTTGCGAGCTGTTCGGCGTCGAGATCAATGACAGCGCCTGTGCTCAGGCACGGGCGTTGGATATTGCACAGATCTGGCATGGCTCGCTGTTCGATTTCCCGCGCGAGCGCCGCTACGACCTGACCCTGAGTAAAGGCGTGCTGATTCACTTGGCCCCGGAGCTGTTGCCGACCGCTTATGCGCAGTTGTACGCGTTGAGCCAGCGCTACATCCTGATCGCCGAGTATTACAATCCGGCACCGGTGGAAGTGTCCTATCGTGGCAACAGCGGCAAGCTGTTCAAGCGCGATTTTGCCGGTGAGATGCTCGATCGCTATGCCGATCTGCACCTTCTCGATTATGGTTTTGCCTATCACCGCGATCCGCAATTCCCGGCGGACGACATCACTTGGTTCCTGTTGGAAAAACGTCCTTGAGCAACGTTGCAATCATCCCGGCCCGTGGCGGCAGCAAACGCATCCCGCGCAAGAATCTCTTGCCATTCGACGGCGTGCCGATGATTGTCCGCTCGATCCGCACCGCGCTGGATTCAGGGTTGTTTGAGCAGGTGGTGGTCAGCACCGACGATGCCGAAATTGCCGATGTCGCGCGAGCCCATGGCGCGCAGGTACCATTTTTGCGCCCGGCAGATCTGGCCGATGATTTCACCGGCACGGCGGCAGTGATCGTGCATGCCTTGCAGCAACTGCCAGCCTTCGATTACGCCTGCTGTGTGTACGCCACGGCGCCGCTACTGCAGGCGCGCTATCTGCATCAGGGACTGGAGTTACTGGAACAGCATCCCGACCGGTCCTTTGCGTTTTCCGTGTGCAGTTTCGGTTTTCCGGTGCAGCGTGCGCTGACGCTGGACGGGCAGGGCGCGTTGAGCCCTTTGTATCCGGAATTTCGCAATACACGTTCGCAGGATTTGCCCGAAGCGTTTCAGGATGCCGGTCAGTTCTACTGGGGCCGCAGTGAGGCGTGGTTGCGCGGCGAGGTGCTCTATTCGCCAGCCAGCCTGCCGGTGATTCTGCCCCGGCATCTGGTGCAGGACATCGACACCCTTGAAGACTGGAAGCGCGCCGAATACCTATACGCCGCGCTCAAGGCGGGTGGAGAGCTGCAATGAGAGTGTTGATTCGTGCCGACGCCTCGCCAACCATCGGCAGCGGCCACATTGCCCGCTGCCTGACGCTGGCGCGAGTGTTGCGCGGGCAGGGCAGCCACGTCGCGTTTGCCTGCCGGCAATTGCCGGGGCATCGGCTCAATATGCTGAGCGCCGAAGGGTTCGAGACATTTGCGTTGCCGGATCTCTATTGTGATGAAGACCCACAGCAAGCCATCGAATCAATGCTGCCGTGGCAGGCCGACATCGACGCGCTGGATCTTTTGTTGGCCGGCCATGCCGGGTTCGACTGGATCATCGTCGATCATTACGGCCTCGATCATCACTGGCAAACCGCCGCCCGGCGCTGGGCGCAGCGCATAGCGGCAGTCGACGATCTGGCTACCCGGCGCTACAGCGTTGATCTTTTGCTCAATCAGAATTTATCGGGCCTCAGTGAAAATTACTCACCGCTGTTGCCCGAGGGGTGCCGCACCTTGCTGGGCCCGCGCTACGCCATGCTGCGTGAAGAGTTCAATTGCCCGGCCATCGAGATCAAACCCACGGCTCGCCGGGTACTGGTGAATTTCGGTGGCTTCGATGCGGCGATGCAGACTCATCACGCGATGCTCGCGCTCGCTGATTTCAACCAGTTGCAGGTGGATTTTGTCGCCGGTGCCGAGAACCCGGCGTGGGCGCAGATGCAGGCGTTGGCCGAGACGCGGCCGAACTGGCGCCTGCACAGTTTCGTCAGCGATTTCCATCAGCGCATGACTGAAGCGGATCTGTTTATCGGCGCCGGGGGCGGCACCAGTTGGGAACGGGCGGCGATGGGGCTGCCGACGATCTGTATTGCCGTGTCGAACAATCAGCAGGCCAACGGCGAAGTCATGGCAGCGGCGGGCGCACATGTGTTCATGGGCGCTCGTGAGCAGGTCAGTGTCGAGCAGTTGCGCGACGCCATCGGCTTTGTCACCGGCAATCATTATTTGCGCCAAAGCCTGGCCGAACGCTCGCGACAACTGGTCGACGGGCGCGGTGCCGAGCGTGTCGCGGTGGCACTGGCCGGTGCGGTGCTGAAGGTGCGTGCGGCGACCCTGGACGATGCGCAGTTGCTGTTCGATGGTCGTAATGCCGAAACGGTACGTCGCTGGTCGCTGGACAGCGGCGTGATCGACTGGCCGCAGCACCTGAACTGGCTGACGGCGAGTTTGCGTAATCCACAGCGCCTGCTGCTGATCGCCGAGGCGGATGACGGCGCGGTCGGCGTTGTGCGGTATGACCTGCGCGGGTTTGAAGCCGAAGTTTCTATTTACCTGCTCGAACGGCGGATGGGGCTGGGGTGGGGCAGGGCGCTATTGGCCAGTGGCGAGGCATTTGTTGTCGCGCACTGGCCGCAACTGACGGTCATCACCGCTCGGGTGTTGCCGGACAATCGTCCCTCGTTGAATGTGTTTCGTGACGCCGGGTTCACTCAGAGTGCCTGTGCGTTCACCCGTGTTTTGAAGGATCACCCGCATGACTAGTTTCAAGATCGGCAACCGCTTGATCGGTGCCGACGCGCCACCCTTCATCATTGCCGAGATGAGCGGCAACCATAACCAGTCACTGGACGTCGCCCTGCAAATTGTCGAGGCAGCGGCCAAGGCGGGGGCGCATGCGCTGAAGCTGCAAACCTACACCGCCGAAACCATGACGCTGGATTTGTCTGAGGGGGAATTCTTCATCAAGGATCCGGGCAGTCTGTGGGCGGGTACTTCGCTCTACGATTTGTATGAAAAAGCTCATACACCGTGGGAATGGCATGCGCCGATTTTTGCTCGTGCCAAGGAACTGGGGATGCTCGCGTTCTCGACGCCGTTCGATGACAGCGCAGTCGACTTTCTCGAAAGCCTCGATGTTCCGGCCTACAAGATCGCCAGTTTCGAAAACACCGATTTGCCGTTGATCCGTCGTGTGGCCGCCACCGGCAAGCCGCTGATCATTTCCACTGGCATGGCCAGCATCGCTGAACTCGATGAGGCCGTTCGCGCCGCGCGCGAGGCTGGGTGCAAAGATCTGGTGTTGCTCAAATGCACCAGCACTTATCCAGCGACACCGCTCAACAGCAACGTGCGCACGATTCCGCATCTGCGTGAGTTGTTCGGTTGCGAAGTGGGGCTGTCCGATCACTCGATGGGCGTTGGCGTGTCGGTGGCAGCCGTGGCGCTTGGCGCGACGGTGGTGGAAAAGCACTTCACCCTCGACCGTTCAGCGGGTGGCGTCGATGCCAGTTTCTCGCTGGAACCGGCGGAAATGGCTAGCCTGGTGGTGGAAACCGAGCGCGCCTGGCAAGCCATGGGCCAGGTGCATTACGGCGTTACCGAGGCCGAGCGCAAGTCGCTGGTGTATCGCCGCTCGCTGTATGTCACGGCTGACATGGCCGCCGGTGACACCTTTAGCGGGGACAATCTGCGCGCCATTCGCCCCGGTCTCGGTTTGCCGCCCAAGCACACCGACGCCGTCCTCGGCCGCCGCGCCCGCGCGCCGATCAAGCGCGGCACGCCGCTGGACTGGTCGTTGGTCGAATAACCCGATCTGCACCGATTCGGCAAAATAGCGTGACCTGCGAGTCATAACGCGCATCTTCACTGTATTGTATTGATCGGGGGGATGGCGCCTGGCTCGTTTTCGATTCCAGTGATAGCCCTTTGCGCTCCCCGTGGCTGCCCGTTGTGGCGGCCGTTTTCTGTTTGTCGGCGCCCCTCGAAATCCTTGCGAGCGGTGGTCTTGGGCTGTTTTTTATTGGGAAGCCGTAATGATTGGCATAAAAAGCATTGCGAGCTACGTTCCTGTAGCCGGCGTGGACAATTACGCACAAGGTGCAAAATTCGAGAAGGATGAAGAATTCATCCTTGGCAAGATCGGTTCGGCATTCCTGCCGCGCAAAGACGCTGAACAAGAAACCTCCGACCTGTGCGTGGAAGCGGCCAATGCGCTGTTTGCCAGCAACCCGGATCTGAAACGTGAATCGATCGACGCCTTGATCGTCGTCACCCAGAACGGTGACGAAGAAGGCCTGCCGCACACCGCTGCAATCGTGCAGGACAAACTCGGTCTGCCGACCAACGTGGCAGCGTTCGACATTTCCCTGGGCTGCTCGGGTTATGTCTACGGCATCTACGCGATCAAGGGTTTCATGGAAGCCGCCGGCCTGAAGAACGGCCTGCTGATCACCGCTGATCCGTATTCGAAGATTGTCGATCCGGAAGACCGCAACACCACCATGCTGTTTGGCGATGCCGCCACCGCTACATGGATGGGCGAAGATCCGACCTGGGCGCTGGGCAAGGCCAAGTTCGGCACCGACGGTTCCGGTGCGCCGCACTTGAAAGTCACCGATGGCGTGTTCTTCATGAACGGTCGTCAGGTCTTCAACTTTGCTCTGCTGAAGGTGCCGGCACACTTGCACGAACTGTTGGATGATTCCGGCCTCAAGGCTGATGACATCGATGCGTTCTGCATTCACCAGGGCAGTGCGGCGATCGTCGATGCGGTGGCGCGACGTTTCGAAGGCGAGCCGGAAAAATTCATCAAGGACATGGTTGAGACCGGTAACACCGTGTCGTCGAGCATTCCGTTGCTGCTGGAAAAACACGTTATCGATTCCGATTGGCAGCGTATTGCGCTGAGCGGTTTTGGTGTCGGTCTGTCGTGGGGCTCGGCGATCATCTATCGTCCCTGAGTCTGATCAAAAACAGCGGATACAAAAATAGCGTTCAAGGTTAACCTTGAACGCTATTTTTTTGCCTGAAGAGGGAGCGCGAGGCGCCATGAGCGAGTTTTTTCAAGCCAATGCCGAGGTGTTGCAACGGCGCTGGCCGGCGCTGTTCGAACGACTGATGACGGAAGACAGTGCGGCCGTCCCTGCTCAACTGGTTGAGGGGCTAGGCTCGACGCTGAGCATCAACGGCATTCAACTCACCAGTCGTCACGATCGCCTTCATGAAGCGCGGATTCAGGCGACCAGTCTGCCCGACAAGGCGCAATTGCACGTCTATGGCACCGGCCTCGGCGATTTGCCCGCTGTGCTGCTTGAGCGTGCCGGACTGCAACGCTTGTACGTGCACATCCTCAATGGCGCGCTGTTTGCGCTGGTGGTGCAACTGCTCGATCAGCGCCAGTGGCTGGACGATCCGCGCGTCGAGTTGTTTTACGCCGCTGATCATCCGGACTTTTTCACGCCGTTTTTTGCCCTGCCTGCCGAGATGCTGCTGGCCGATGATTACAACGCGAAGATTCGCGATCGGCTGGTCAATGAAGTCCATCTGAGTTTCACCAATCGCGAATTCGACGCGCAGTCGCCGTTCATTCAACAGCGCTTGCAGGACTGCCTGCCGGTGCTGCTTGGCGATGACGATGTGGCGCAGTTGTTTGGCACCTGCACCGATCGTGAGATTTACGTGATTGCTACCGGGCCGACTCTGGAAGGGCATTTTGAAAGATTGGCAGCACTCCGGACTCAGGCTCAGCGCCCGCTGCTCATCTGTGTCGACACGGCGTATCGGCCGTTGATCGAGCACGGGATTGTCCCGGATCTGGTGGTGACCATTGATCAGCGCATCAGCTTTCGGCACCTGCCGTTCGAAGCGTCCGACGGTATCCCGCTGGTATATTTGCCCATGAGCGATCCCGAAGTTTTACGGGCATGGAAGGGCAAGCGCTATGGCGGTTACTCGGCCAGTCCGGTGTACGCCGGGTTGCGTGAAGAATATCCGCGCGCACTGCTGCACGTCGGCGGCAGCGTGATCCATCCGGCGGTCGATCTGGCGGTAAAAATGGGCGCGTCTCGCATCACGCTATTTGGCGCCGATTTCGCCTTCCCGATGAACAAGACTCACGCCGGCTGGAGCGACGGTGATCTGGGGCCGGGGGTTAATCAGGCGCGGCATTGGGTGCGCGACGGGCATGGGCAGCGGGTCAGTACCCAGCTCAACTTCCGTGGTTATCTGTGTGTGCTGGAGCGTTACATCGCTGCGCATCCGCGCGTTGAGTTCTTCAATAGCAGCAGGGCGGGCGCGCTGATCGCCGGGACGCAGTTCAATCAGGAGTTCGTGCAATGACGGCGCTGGAAAAAAGCATCGGTGAATGCCGTCAGTGTGCCGGTCTGTTTCGGCTGGGGCGGGATGTCGAGGCAGCGCTGAGCATGGTCGATGTCTTTGATGGTGCGCAGCAGTTGCTGCTGTCTGCGCCTGCGGATGTCCAGCAGGTGTGGGCGCAGATACTCACGCAAATGCTCGATTGCCAAGAGCGCCAGGACTGGTTGGCACTGGCTGATTGTATGGAGTTCGAACTGGTCGACTTGCTGGGAAGTGTTCCGGCCTGAACACGCCGACAGCACTGGCCCGCAGGTTTGCGCGGCAGTCGGTTTTATGACGTCATTTTTTCGCGGTGGATGGGCTGCTAAGTCTTTGTTTTCTCGGGGGTGGCAGGGTGATGGCAAATTTTTTTCAAAAAGCCCTCAAGCAACCTGCAATCCCGACGATAACTATTACGAAGGTTCTCTAGGCCATACCCGGCGGTTGCCAGGGCCGGAAGCCGCAGTACCCAACCAACGAGGAATTCGTCATGGCTTTAACAGTAAACACCAACACCACGTCGTTGAACGTTCAGAAAAACCTGAACCGCGCTTCCGACGCTCTGTCGACTTCGATGCAGCGCCTGTCTTCCGGCCTGAAAATCAACAGCGCTAAAGACGACGCCGCTGGCCTGCAGATCTCGAACCGTATGTCCTCGCAGATCCGTGGTAACACCCAAGCCATCCAGAACGCCAACGACGGTATCTCCGTTGCCCAGACTGCTGAAGGCGCTCTGCAAGCTACTACCGACATCCTGCAGCGTATGCGTGAACTGGCTGTTAAAGCACGTAACGGTACCAACGGCACTGCTGACCAGACCGCTACCAACGCTGAATTCGCTCAGATGTCCGACGAGATCACCCGTATCTCGGCTTCGACCAACCTGAATGGCAAAAACCTGCTGGACGGTTCGGCTGGTACTGTGACCCTGCAAGTAGGCGCAAACACCGGTTCGGCTAACCACATCGACCTGGTACTGAGCTCCAAGTTCGACGCAGTAAGCCTGTCGGTAGGTAGCGGTACTCTGTCCCTGACCGGTGCTACCGTAACTGGCGCTTCGCAGAACATCGACAACGCGATCACCGCGATCGACGCTGCCATCGCTGCCATCGGTGCAACTCGTGCCAGCTTGGGTGCTTCGCAAAACCGTCTGACCAGCACCATCCAGAACTTGCAGAACATCACCGAGAACACCACTGCTGCACAAGGTCGCGTACAAGATACCGACTTCGCCGCAGAGACTGCTAACCTGACCAAGCAGCAAACCCTGCAACAGGCTTCGACCTCTGTTCTGGCTCAAGCCAACCAACTGCCTTCCGCTGTACTGAAGCTGCTTCAGTAATTTCGGATCGAGTTTGGGCGGGGGGGTGCGCTGGTCGCGCTCTCTCGCCTTTTTACGTTAAGAGGTGATGGGCATGGACATGAGCGTAAAGCTTAACGTGTCTTATCCGGCTCCCAAGCCAGTAACGCCGGTTGCTGACAAACCGTCAGAGACGCCTAAAGTTGCCAAGACTGAAGCGCCGGTCGCTGCGAAGAGTCAGGATTCGGACGACGCCAAATTGAAACTGGCGGTGCAGGAGATCGAAAAGTTTGTACAGTCGATCAAGCGCAATCTGGAGTTTTCGATTGATGAACACTCCGGGAAGGTCATCGTCAAGGTGATCGCAAGCGAGACGGGTGAGGTCGTTCGACAGATTCCCTCCGCAGAAGCCCTCAAGCTGGCAGACAGCCTCGCCAATGCGAGTCACGTATTGTTTGACGCCAAAGTCTGATAGCTGGCATGAATTATGTTTGTCCGTTCTCAAGATGCGTGTAACGGTCAAAAGAATGGCAACAATCTGAAGGGAGATGCACATGGCAAGTCCAATTCTACCGGGTTCCGGACTGGGTTCCGGCCTGGACATCGGCGCGATCGTGACCGCGCTGGTAAACGCCGACAAGTCGCCGAAGCAGACGCAGATCGATTCTGCGACCAAAACCAACACCCTGAAGATTTCCGGTGTCGGTGCGCTGAAAAACGCATTGGCGGCCTACCAGAAGGCAATGACCGATCTGGGCAGTAAGACCAACCCTGCGTTTGCCGGTTACGCGGCGACCTCGGCTACCCCGACAACGCTGACCGCTACTTCCGATAACACGGCTGTTTCGGGCACATACAGTGTCGTGGTAAATAACTTGGCCACCGGCTCGAAAGTAGCCAGTGCATCCTTTGCCGGCGGCGCGGCCAGTGCCATTCCGAGTGGTACCCTGAAAATCAGTCAGAATGGCACTGATTACAATGTCGATATTCCGGCCAATGCCACCTTGCAGACTACCCGTGATGCCATCAACAAGGCGCAGGGTGTCAACGGTGTTTCCGCCAACATCGTGACCGACAGCTCGGGCGCTTCGCGTCTGGTGATCAGCTCCAACAAGACGGGCGCGGGCTCCGACCTGACGGTCAGTGGTATTGCCGGTCTGGAAATCGATGGCACCAAGGTCATGTCTGCGACCCCGGCCGCTGGTGACTCAGGGGCTGTGGGCGATATTGCCAAGGATGCGAAGCTGACCATTGATGGTCTTGCCGTTACCAGCAAGAGCAACACAGTGAGCGGCGCCATCAGTGGCTTGACCATGAACCTGGTGGAAGCCAGCCCCACTGCGGTCAAGGTCTCTGTCGATACCAACACCAAGGGCTTGCAGGCTTCGGTTCAGCAATTCGTCGACGCTTTCAACACGCTCAAGACCACCATCGATAGCCTGTCCAAGGCAACGCCGGACGAAGATGGCAAGTTGACGGTGCAGGCCGCGTTTACCGGTGATTCTCTGCCGCGGACGTTGATTGCGGACATTCGTGCCCAATTGACCACTTCGTCGCCTGGCGAGCTGGGTGTGCTGTCGCAGATCGGCGTCATGACTGATCGCGACACCGGTAAGCTGACGCTGGACGCGACGGCTTTCAACAAGGCCATGTCTCAGCCAGGCATGACTGGTCAGGTGCAGCAGCTGTTCTCCGGCACCGACGACAAAAACGGTCTGTTGGCGCGAATGAGCAAAGCGGTCGATCCGTACCTCAAAGCTTCTGCTGATGGTAAAACCACCAGCGGTCTGCTTGATCAGCGTATGACCATTCTGAACAACAACACCCGCAGCCTCACGTCGCAGCAGTTGGCGCTGGATCTGCGTGTCGCCAACCTGACCAAGACGCTGACGGCCAAGTACAACGCCATGGACTTGCTGGTAGGGCAGATGAAGGCTACGGCGAGCAACATCACGTCGTTCTTCAGCTCGCTGAACGCTCAGCAGTCCGCGAAGTAACAGGCAGGTACGACAAAAACCCGGCTACGCTTCATCGGCGTGCGCCGGGTTTTTGTCTTTTGATCTAAAGTTCTGTGATTCGTTGGCGATACACTGGTTATACGAGTCATTGTGGCAATGAGGTAGAACATGAATCCGATGTTAGCCCTTCGGCAGTATCAGAAAGTCGGCGCACACGCTCAGACATCCGAAGCGAGCCCGCACCGTCTGGTGCAAATGTTGATGGAAGGTGGACTGGCCCGTATCGCTCAGGCCAAAGGCGCCATCGAGCGCAAGGACATTCCAAGCAAATGCACTTCGATCAGCAAGGCGATTGGCATTGTCAGCGGTCTGCGTGAAGGCCTCGATCTGGAAAACAGTGCAGATACCCTGGCTGATCTGGATGGGCTGTATATCTACATGAT
The DNA here is from genome assembly GCF_900187605.1 of Pseudomonas sp. Irchel 3H7. Lineage (GTDB taxonomy): Bacteria > Pseudomonadota > Gammaproteobacteria > Pseudomonadales > Pseudomonadaceae > Aquipseudomonas. The sequence continues at coordinate 148,150 of NZ_FYEA01000014.1, read as the reverse complement.
GAAGCGCCTCGCCGAGGCGAACATCAGCAGCGACCCGCGCATTCTTGATGAGGTTGCCGGCTTGCTGAGCACGGTCAAGGAAGGCTGGGATGCTATTGCCCCCGTGCCTGCTCCGCAGTTCTGAAGGAGATCGTCATGAGTCTTGTATTGCAGCGAATCGCCGATACCCGTGAAGCGTTGGTTACTGCCCTCGCCGAACGCAATTGGGAAGCTATTGGCGAGCTGGATCTGGCTTGCCGTTCCTGCATGGAAGACGTCATGGCGGAGGCTGCGCTTGATGAAGTCGCGTTGCGCGACAACCTTGAGGAGTTGCTCCACGTCTACAAGGACCTTCTTGAGGTGGCCATGGGTGAGCGGCAAGCGATAGCCAACGAGATGTCGCAGATCACCCAAGCGCAAAAGGCGGCAAAGGTTTACCATCTGTTTGGTTAATTGCCCCCCAGTTAATCCAGGCATGTGCGCCATAAATTTGACTGTGCACGGTTTTTTGACTTAACTAGTGGCTGTTTTCAGATTTCAGGCGTCTACAGGCACATGGTGTCCTGCAAGCGTCTCGCTTGCCCCTAATTTCGGGCATTGAGTTGACTAGGGAAGTTGCTATTGCATGTGGCGTGAAACCAAAATTCTGCTGATCGATGACGATAGCGTCCGCCGCCGCGACCTGGCGGTGATTTTAAATTTTCTTGGCGAAGAAAATTTACCCTGCGGCAGCCATGACTGGCAGCAGGCAGTCGGCTCTTTGTCGTCTAGTCGTGAGGTCATTTGCGTACTGATCGGGACCGTTAATGCTCCTGGCGCGCTTTTGGGCTTGTTAAAGACACTCTCAACCTGGGATGAGTTCCTTCCGGTTTTGTTGATGGGCGATAATTCTTCCGTCGACCTGCCCGAAGACCAGCGTCGCCGCGTGCTTTCGACCCTCGAAATGCCGCCCAGCTACAGCAAATTGCTCGACTCCCTGCACCGTGCCCAGGTCTATCGCGAGATGTATGACCAGGCTCGCGAGCGCGGCCGTCATCGCGAACCCAATCTGTTCCGCAGCCTGGTCGGCACCAGCCGGGCGATCCAGCACGTGCGCCAGATGATGCAGCAAGTCGCCGACACCGACGCCAGTGTGCTGATCCTCGGCGAGTCCGGGACCGGCAAGGAAGTGGTCGCGCGCAACCTGCATTACCATTCCAAGCGTCGCGATGCGCCATTCGTGCCGGTCAACTGCGGGGCGATCCCGGCGGAGCTGCTCGAAAGCGAATTGTTCGGTCACGAGAAGGGCGCCTTCACCGGCGCGATCACCAGCCGTGCCGGCCGCTTCGAACTGGCCAACGGCGGTACGCTGTTCCTTGACGAAATCGGCGACATGCCGCTGCCGATGCAGGTCAAACTGCTGCGCGTCCTGCAGGAACGCACCTTCGAGCGCGTGGGCAGCAACAAGACCCAGAGCGTTGACGTGCGCATTATCGCGGCGACGCACAAGAACCTCGAAAGCATGATCGAGATCGGCACCTTCCGCGAAGACCTCTACTATCGCCTGAACGTGTTCCCGATCGAGATGGCGCCGCTGCGTGAGCGCGTCGAAGATATTCCGCTGCTGATGAACGAACTGATCTCGCGCATGGAGCACGAGAAGCGTGGTTCGATCCGCTTCAACTCGGCGGCGATCATGTCGCTGTGCCGTCACGGCTGGCCGGGCAACGTCCGCGAATTGGCCAACCTGGTGGAGCGCATGGCGATCATGCATCCGTACGGGGTGATCGGCGTGGTCGAACTGCCGAAAAAATTCCGCTACGTCGACGACGAAGACGAGCAAATGGTCGACAGCCTGCGCAGCGATCTCGAAGAGCGCGTGGCGATCAACGGCCATACGCCTGACTTCACCGCCAACGCCATGCTGCCGCCGGAAGGTCTGGACCTGAAGGACTACCTCGGTGGTCTGGAACAGGGCCTGATTCAACAGGCGCTGGACGATGCCAATGGCATTGTGGCGCGTGCCGCTGAGCGCCTGCGTATCCGTCGTACCACCCTGGTCGAGAAGATGCGCAAGTACGGCATGAGCCGCCGCGATGGAGATGAACAGGCGGAGGATTGACGCCTGTTTTTCAACTGCTTCATTTATAAGCAGTTTTTTTTAGGCACGGGTATTGCTACAGCCCTCGCAACGTTCCGTTTAACTGACGGTCAGCCAAGCGAGAAAGCACAATGCCCCAAGCCCAGATGTCTTCTGCCTCCAGTCCCGAGGGGCAGCCGTCCTCCGTAGAGCAGGCAAGCCGACAGGGCCTTGAGCAGGCATTCGAGCTGTTCAGCCAGATGTCCAGCCAGTTGGCGGACTCCTACAGCATGCTTGAAGCGCGGGTAACCGAGCTCAAGGGTGAGTTGGCGGTGGTCAGCGCCCAGCGCATGCAGGAGCTGGCGGAAAAAGAACGCTTGGCCAACCGTCTGCAAAACCTCCTTGATCTGTTGCCCGGTGGCGTAATCGTCATCGACGGTCACGGCAGGGTGCGCGAAGCCAACCCGGCCGCCATCGAACTGCTCGGCCTGCCGCTTGAGGGTGAGTTGTGGCGCCATGTGATTTCGCGCTGCTTCGCCCCGCGTGAAGACGACGGTCATGAAATTTCCCTGAAAAACGGTCGACGCCTGTCGATTGCCACCCGCTCGCTGGACGCCGAGCCGGGGCAATTGGTGCTGCTCAACGACCTGACAGAAACCCGCCATCTGCAAGATCAACTGGCGCGCCACGAGCGTTTGTCCTCGCTGGGGCGCATGGTCGCCTCGCTCGCGCATCAGATCCGCACGCCGCTGTCCGCCGCTTTGCTCTATGCCAGTCATTTGACTGAGCAGGAGTTGCCGGTCGCCACTCAGCAGCGCTTCGCCGGGCGCCTGAAAGAGCGTCTGCACGAGCTGGAGCACCAGGTGCGCGACATGCTGGTGTTCGCTCGCGGTGAGTTACCGCTGACCGATCGCCTCACCCCCAATGCCTTGATGCAGGCGCTGCAAGCGGCGGCGCTGACCCATGTGCAGGATCTGCCAATCCGCTGGCAGTGCGACAGCCATACCGGCGAACTGCTGTGTAATCGCGACACACTGGTCGGGGCGCTGTTGAATTTGATCGAAAATGCGATTCAGGCCAGTGCCAGCGACATCCGCCTTAAAGTCCATTGCTACACCCGCGACAACACGCTGCGCCTGAGCATAAGCGACAGTGGCAGCGGCATCGAGCCCGCGGTTCTGGCGCGGCTCGGCGAACCCTTTTTTACCACCAAAGTCACCGGCACCGGCCTGGGCCTGACCGTGGTCAAGGCTGTGGCCCGGGCACATCAGGGAGAATTGCACCTGCGTTCGCGAGTTGGGCGTGGCACGTGCGCGCAGGTGATCCTGCCGCTGTTTTCCGCTGTACAGGGAGCTGAGTGAAAGACATGGGCATCAAGGTTTTGCTGGTCGAGGATGACCGCTCGTTGCGCGAGGCGCTGGCCGATACGTTGTTGCTGGCCGGCCACGATTACCACGCGGTCGGTTGCGCTGAAGACGCGCTGACGGCAGTGTCGCGCGAGGCGTTCAGTCTGGTGGTCAGTGACGTCAACATGCCCGGCATGGATGGTCATCAATTGCTTGCCCTGTTGCGTGCTCGTCAGCCGCAATTACCCGTGTTGCTGATGACGGCTCACGGCGCGGTCGAACGTGCAGTCGATGCGATGCGTCAGGGTGCGGCGGATTATCTGGTCAAACCGTTCGAGCCCAAGGCTTTGCTCGATCTGGTGGCGCGGCATGCACTGGGCAATATTGGCGTGAGCGAAAGTGAAGGCCCTATCGCTGTCGAACCGGCCAGTGCGCAACTTCTCGAATTGGCCGCACGAGTGGCACGCAGCGATTCCACGGTGCTGATCTCCGGCGAATCCGGTACGGGTAAAGAAGTGCTGGCGCGCTACATTCACCAGCAATCCCACCGTGCCAGTCAGCCGTTCATTGCGATCAACTGCGCAGCGATCCCGGACAACATGCTCGAGGCGACGCTGTTCGGTCACGAGAAAGGCTCGTTCACCGGCGCCATCGCCGCGCAGGCCGGCAAGTTCGAGCAGGCTGACGGCGGCACGTTGCTGCTCGACGAAATTTCCGAAATGCCCCTTGGCCTGCAAGCCAAACTGCTGCGCGTGTTGCAGGAGCGCGAAGTCGAGCGCGTCGGTGCGCGTAAGCCGATCGCCCTGGATATTCGCGTGGTTGCCACCACTAACCGCGACTTGGCGGGCGAAGTGGCGGCGGGGCGTTTCCGTGAAGACCTCTATTACCGTTTGTCGGTTTTCCCACTGGCCTGGCGTCCACTTCGCGAGCGCACTGCCGATATCCTGCCGCTGGCCGAAAGGTTGCTGGCCAAACACGTCAATAAAATGAAGCACGCCGCAGCGAAACTCTCGCCTGACGCGCAAGCTTGCCTGATTGCGTATCCGTGGCCGGGTAATGTGCGTGAACTGGATAACGCCATTCAACGTGCGCTGATCTTGCAGCAGGGCGGTTTGATTCAGCCGCAGGATTTCTGTCTGGCAGGCCCCGTGACGTACACCGCAGTGCCTGTCGCCGCGCCGCTGACTGCGGTGATTCGCGAAGTGGAAATCGAAGCGGATTCGGCCGGTGCCCTGGGCGATGACCTGCGCCGCCGGGAGTTTCAGATGATCATCGACACCCTGCGCTCCGAGCGTGGACGCCGCAAGGAAGCGGCGGAAAAGCTCGGCATCAGCCCGCGCACCCTGCGCTACAAACTGGCACAAATGCGCGATGCCGGGATGGACGTCGAAGGTTATCTGTTCGCCACCTGAGCCGTGCTGCAAAACGTTGAAAACGCTTTTCTGAAAGGGCTGCCCATGAGCTGGCACCCTTGTTGCTAATACCTGTGTACCCGCCGAGTGAGTGTCAAAAAATTGCGGGCCGCCCAAGAGAGTAGACCATGAGCCAAGGTATTGAATTTAATCGGTTGATGACAGACATGAAGGCCATGAAGCTGGATGCCATGTCTGCGCCGAAATCGACGACCGCTGTCCCTGAGCTGGGAGGCAGCAGCTTTTCCGACATGCTCGGTCAGGCGATCAACAAGGTCAGCGATACCCAGACCGCGTCGACTCAGTTGGCCAATGCCTTTGAAGTGGGCAAGAGCGGCGTCGATCTGACGGACGTGATGATCGCTTCGCAAAAAGCCAGCGTGTCGTTCCAGGCTCTGACCCAGGTTCGCAACAAACTGGTTCAGGCTTATCAAGACATCATGCAGATGCCGGTTTAAGGACGAGATTGAGTCATGGCAGAAGCAGTCGCCGATAACGTTCCGGCCAAGGCCACCCCGATAGACGGCAAACCGCCGCTGTTCGGTCTGTCCTTCCTGGAAAACCTCTCCGAGATGACCATGCTGCGTCAGGTGGGCCTGTTGGTCGGCCTGGCTGCGAGCGTGGCGATTGGCTTTGCCGTGGTGCTGTGGTCGCAGCAGCCGGATTACCGTCCGTTGTACGGCAGCCTTGCCGGCATGGACGCCAAGCAGGTCATGGATACTCTGGCCGCCGCTGACATTCCTTACAACGTCGAGCCCAATTCCGGCGCCTTGCTGGTCAAGGCCGATGACTTGTCCCGTGCGCGGATGAAACTCGCTGCTGCTGGTGTCACTCCCAGCGACGGCAATATCGGTTTCGAAATCCTCGACAAGGAACAGGGTCTGGGCACCAGCCAGTTCATGGAAGCGACGCGTTATCGTCGCGGCCTCGAAGGTGAGCTGGCGCGGACCATTTCCAGCCTGAACAACGTCAAGGGTGCCCGTGTGCATCTGGCGATTCCGAAGAGTTCGGTGTTCGTCCGTGATGAGCGCAAGCCAAGTGCTTCGGTTCTGGTTGAACTGTACAGCGGTCGTTCGCTGGAGCCGGGTCAGGTGATTGCGATCATCAACCTGGTGGCGACCTCCGTTCCCGAGCTGAGCAAATCGCAGATCACCGTCGTCGACCAGAAGGGCACCTTGCTCTCTGATCAGGCGGAAAACTCTGAAATGACCATGGCCGGCAAGCAGTTCGATTACAGCCGCCGCATGGAAAGTATGCTCACCCAGCGTGTACACAACATTTTGCAGCCGGTTTTGGGCAATGATCGTTACAAGGCTGAAGTCTCGGCCGACATCGATTTCAATGCCGTCGAGTCGACTGCCGAGCAGTTCAACCCGGATCAGCCGGCGTTGCGCAGCGAGCAGTCGGTCAACGAGCAACGCACCGCCAGCAATGGCCCGCAAGGCGTGCCGGGTGCCCTGAGCAACCAGCCACCGTCGCCAGCCTCGGCGCCGCAAACTACCGGCGGCACCGCCGCGCCGGCCGCCATGGTCCAGCCTGGTCAGCCATTGGTTGACGCCAATGGTCAGCAGATCATGGACCCGGCCACCGGTCAGCCAATGCTCGCGCCGTACCCGGCCGACAAGCGTCAACAATCGACCAAGAACTTCGAACTTGACCGTTCCATCAGCCACACCAAACAGCAGCAGGGTCGCCTGAATCGTCTGTCGGTGTCGGTGGTGGTCGACGATCAGGTCAAGGTCAACGCGGCCAACGGCGAAACCACCCGTGCGCCGTGGAGCGCCGACGAATTGGCGCGCTTCACCCGTCTGGTCCAGGACGCCGTCGGTTTCGACGCCAGCCGTGGCGACAGTGTCAGCGTGATCAACATGCCGTTCTCCGCAGAGCGCGGCGAAGTGATTGCCGATATTCCGTTCTACTCCCAGCCATGGTTCTGGGACATCGTCAAACAAGTGCTGGGTGTGTTGTTCATCCTGGTGCTGGTGTTTGGTGTGCTGCGTCCGGTGCTTAACAACATCACCGGCGGCGGCAAAGGCAAGGAGCTGGCCGGTCTTGGCAGCGACGTGGAACTCGGTGGCATGGGCGGCCTGGACGGCGAACTTTCCAACGACCGCGTGAGCCTCGGTGGTCCGCAGAGCATTCTGTTGCCGAGCCCAAGTGAGGGTTATGACGCGCAACTGAATGCAATCAAGAGTCTGGTGGCCGAGGATCCGGGTCGCGTGGCTCAGGTCGTGAAAGAGTGGATTAACGCAGATGAGTGATAACCGAGCCGCAACCGTCAAACTGAACAAGGTCGACAAAGCCGCGATTCTGCTGCTGTCCCTGGGTTCGACCGATGCCGCACAAGTGCTGCGCCACATGGGCCCGAAAGAGGTTCAGCGCGTCGGCGTGGCCATGGCGCAGATGGGCAACGTCCATCGCGAGCAGGTCGAGCAGGTCATGAGCGAGTTCGTCGACATCGTCGGCGACCAGACCAGCCTCGGCGTCGGATCCGACGACTACGTGCGCAAAATGCTCACCCAGGCCCTGGGTGAAGACAAGGCCAACGGCCTGATCGACCGCATCCTGCTCGGTGGCAACACCAGTGGCCTCGACAGCCTGAAATGGATGGAGCCGCGCGCCGTTGCCGACGTGATCCGCTACGAACACCCGCAGATCCAGGCGATCGTGGTCGCGTACCTCGACCCGGATCAGGCCGGTGAAGTACTCGGCAACTTCGACCACAAAGTGCGTCTGGACATCATCCTGCGCGTCTCGTCGTTGAACACCGTACAGCCGGCGGCCCTGAAAGAGCTGAACCAGATTCTCGAGAAGCAGTTCTCCGGCAACTCGAATGCCTCGCGCACCACCCTGGGTGGCATCAAGCGTGCGGCGGACATCATGAACTTCCTCGACAGCTCGATCGAAGGCCAGCTCATGGACTCGATCCGCGAAGTCGACGAAGACCTGTCCGGTCAGATCGAAGACCTCATGTTCGTGTTCAACAACCTCGCCGATGTCGACGATCGTGGCATCCAGGCGTTGCTGCGCGAAGTGTCTTCCGACGTGCTGGTGCTGGCCCTCAAGGGTTCGGACGAAGGCGTCAAAGAGAAGATCTTCAAGAACATGTCCAAGCGTGCCGCCGAACTGTTGCGTGACGACCTCGAGGCCAAAGGCCCGGTGCGCGTCAGCGACGTCGAAACCGCACAGAAAGAAATCCTCACCATTGCCCGTCGTATGGCCGAAGCCGGCGAAATCGTACTCGGTGGTAAGGGTGGCGAGGAAATGATCTAAGCCCATGGACAAGCACGACGACGATGTGACGGATCTGATCCGCGCCCGCGATGTCCGTGGTTTCGAATCCTGGGCCATGCCCAGCTTCGACCCGCCGAAGCCGGAACCCGAGCCTGAGCCGGAGCCCGAACCGCCGGAAATGGAAGAAGTGCCGCTGGAAGAAGTCCAGCCACTGACCCTGGAAGAACTCGAAAGCATCCGTCAGGAGGCTTACAACGAAGGCTTTGGCATCGGCGAGAAAGAAGGTTTTCACAGTGCGACCCTCAAGGTGCGTCAGGAAGCGGAGGTTGCGCTGGCGGCAAAACTTGCCAGCCTTGAGCAGTTGATGGCGAACCTGTTCGAACCGATCGCCGAGCAAGACACGCAAATCGAGAAATCGCTGGTCGACCTCGTGCAACACATCACCAAACAGGTGATCAAGCGCGAACTGGCCATCGATTCCAGCCAGATCGAACACGTCATGCGCGACGCCCTCAAGCTGTTGCCGCTGGGCGTCGAGAATGTGCGCCTGTACGTCAATCCGCAGGACTTCGAACAGGCCAAGGCTTTGCGCGAACGTCATGAGGAAACCTGGCGCATCGTCGAAGATGAATCGCTATTGCCGGGCGGTTGCCGGGTTGAAACCGAGCACAGCCGCATCGATGCCAGCATCGAAACCCGCGTGATCCAGGTCATGGCGAAGTTGTTCGATCAATTGCACGAGCAGGCTTTGCATCCGGCTGAAGCGGATCTGAGTCTGGACATTCCAGAGGACGTAAAACCGGCGGCCACAGCTGAAGAGCCGCTCGCGGACGACCCCGATGCGCCTTGAACGCACCAGTTTCGCCAAGCGCCTGAGTACTTACGCTGAGGCCACCGAAATTGCCGGTGCGCCGATTCTTGAAGGTCGCCTGCTGCGCATGGTCGGCCTCACCCTCGAAGCCGAAGGCCTGCGCGCCGCCATGGGTACGCGCTGTCTGGTGATCAATGACGACAGCTATCACCCCTCCCAGGTGGAAGCGGAAGTCATGGGTTTCTCCGGCAGCAAAGTCTTTCTGATGCCGGTCGGCAGTGTCGCCGGCATCGCCCCGGGCGCCCGCGTAGTGCCGCTGGCTGATACCGGGCGCTTGCCGATGGGCATGAGCATGCTCGGTCGCGTCCTCGACGGTGCCGGGCGCGCACTGGACGGCAAAGGCGGCATGAAAGCCGAAGACTGGGTGCCGATGGACGGCCCGACAATCAATCCGCTCAACCGTGACCCGATCAGCGTGCCGCTGGACGTTGGCATCCGTTGCATCAACGGTTTGTTGACGGTCGGTCGTGGCCAGCGTCTGGGTCTGTTTGCCGGTACCGGTGTCGGTAAATCCGTATTGCTGGGCATGATGACCCGCTTCACCGAGGCTGACATTATCGTCGTCGGCCTGATCGGTGAGCGGGGGCGAGAAGTTAAGGAGTTCATCGAGCACAGCCTCGGTGAAGAAGGCCTCCAGCGCTCTGTGGTGGTTGCCTCGCCAGCAGACGATGCGCCGTTGATGCGCCTGCGCGCAGCGATGTATTGCACGCGCATCGCCGAATATTTCCGCGACAAGGGCAAGAACGTCCTGTTGCTGATGGATTCGCTGACCCGTTTCGCCCAGGCCCAGCGGGAAATCGCCCTGGCCATCGGCGAGCCGCCGGCGACCAAGGGGTATCCGCCGTCGGTGTTCGCCAAGTTGCCGAAACTCGTCGAGCGTGCCGGTAATGCGGAGAAGGGCGGTGGTTCGATTACCGCGTTCTACACCGTGTTGTCCGAAGGCGATGACCAGCAGGATCCGATTGCCGACTCGGCCCGAGGCGTACTCGACGGCCACATCGTGCTATCCCGGCGTCTGGCCGAGGAAGGTCACTATCCGGCCATCGACATCGAAGCGTCGATCAGCCGGGTCATGCCGGCGGTGGTCTCGCCGGAGCACATGCAACGCGCGCAATATTTCAAGCAGTTGTGGTCGCGCTATCAGCAGAGCCGCGATCTGATCAGTGTTGGCGCCTACGTTGCCGGCGGCGATCGCGAGACCGATCTGGCGATCTCCCTGCAACCGCAACTGGTTCGCTACCAGCGTCAGGGGCTGAACGACAAAATCAACATGGGTGAGAGCCAGGCTTACCTCGCAACCCTGTTTGCCCCAGCGGCGGGCGGCTAACCGCTCATGGCCGCCGTCAGTCGAGCCGCGCGTCTGGCGCCGGTGGTGGACATGGCCGAACAGGCCGAGAAAGCCGCCGTGCAACGCCTGGGCTATTTTCAGGGGCAGGTGAAAGTTGCGGAAAGCAAACTGGCCGACCTCAATGCCTTTCGTCTGGATTATTCCGAGCAATGGATCGTGCGCGGCAGTACCGGCGTGAGTGGGCAATGGCTGCTGGGTTTTCAGGGCTTTCTGGCGCAACTCGACACCGCCGTCGACCAGCAGCGCCAGAGTCTGGTCTGGCATCAGAACAAACTCGACAAGGCGCGTGAAGAATGGCAACAGGCGTTCGCCAAGGTCGAGGGGCTGCGTAAACTGGTGCAGCGTTATCGCGAAGAGGCGCAACGCCTTGAAGACAAACGTGAGCAGAAGCTGCTTGATGAACTGTCCCAGCGTTTGCCACGACAAAACCCCTTCTAAAACAAGATCAAGAGATCGCAGCCTTCGGCAGCTCCTACAAGGGATCGGTGTAGGAGCTGCCGAAGGCTGCGATCTCTTGATCTGGCTTCTAACCTTGCTGCAACCCTGTGCAGGTGCTAAACCTTGTACAGGTTCGTCAATGACAAGGAAGCCAGTTAATGTCAGTCGTTACAGAAGTCTCTCCGGATGGGAAAAAACTGACGATTTCGATCGAGGGGCGATTCGATTTTGGTCGGCATCAGGAGTTTCGCGAGTCCTATGAGCGACTCAATGCGAAGCCTGAGTCCATAGTGGTGGATCTGAAGAAGGCCACCTACCTCGACAGCTCCGCACTGGGCATGCTCCTCCTGTTGCGGGATCACGCCGGCGGTGACGAGTCGGACGTGCGTGTGGTCAACAGCAGCTCCGACGTGCGCAAGATCCTCGCCATCTCCAATTTCGACAAACTCTTCGACATCACTTGACGGCCATGCAGGCGCAAGAGCCGCTGACCCTCCTGATCGCTGAAGACAGCGCCGCCGATCGCCTGTTGCTGTCGACCATCGTCCGCCGCCAAGGCCATGAAGTCCTGACGGCGGCCAACGGTGCCGAAGCGGTCGACTTGTTTCGTCGCCAGCAACCCGACCTGGTACTGATGGACGCGATGATGCCGGTCATGGACGGCTTCGAAGCGGCGCGGCAGATCAAGGCGCTGGCGGGCGAGACGCTGGTGCCGATCATCTTCCTCACGTCGCTGACCGAAAGCGAAGCGCTGGCCCGTTGTCTGGAGGCCGGGGGTGACGACTTTCTGGCGAAGCCCTATAACCAAGTGATCCTCGCCGCCAAAATCAAGGCGATGGATCGCTTGCGGCGTTTGCAGGCAACCGTGCTGCAACAGCGCGACCTGATCGCCAAACACCACGATTACCTGCTCAATGAACAGCGCGTGGCCAAAGCGGTGTTCGACAAGGTTGCGCACTCCGGTTGCCTCAGCGCGCCGAACATTCGCTACCTGCAATCGCCCTATGCCTTGTTCAACGGCGACTTGCTGTTGGCGGCGTACACGCCGGCGGGCGACATGCATGTGCTGTTGGGCGATTTTACCGGTCATGGCCTGCCGGCAGCGGTCGGGGCGATGCCTTTGGCCGAGGTGTTCTACGGAATGACCGCCAAGGGCTATGGCCTGGCCGAAACCCTGCGCGAGATGAATGCCAAGCTCAAACGCATTCTGCCGGTCGACATGTTCTGTTGCGCCACGCTGTTGTGTCTGAGCTTTCAGCGGCGTTCGGTCGAAGTGTGGAATGGCGGCATGCCTGACGGTTATCTGCATCGGATTGCTACTGGCGAGCGTGTACCACTGGCCGCACGGCACTTGCCGCTGGGGGTGCTGAGTGCGCAGGCGTTCGATGACCGTACGGAAGTGCATCCGATGGCCGTCGGCGATCGGGTGTTTCTGTTGTCCGACGGGGTGATCGACACCAGTGACGCCAGTGATCAACTGTTCGGTGTCGAGCGTTTGCAGCAGGTGTTCGCCGCCAACCGCGAGCCGGATCGCTTGTTCGAGGATATCGAGCAGGCACTGCGGGATTTTCGCGGCGAGGCGCGCGACGATGTCAGCATGGTCGAGGTCAGCCTGCTGGAGCCGGCGCAGGTCAAGCCGTCGGCGCCGGTGTATTCCGACAGCGGCCAATCCTGTCCGCTGGACTGGTCGGTGAGTTTCGAATTCCGTGGCGCCACGCTCAAGCGCTTCAATCCCTTGCCGTATCTGTTGCAGTTGCTGCTTGAGGTGCATGGGCTGCGGGCGCAAAGTGGTGCTTTGTACAGCGTGCTGGCCGAGTTGTATTCCAATGCGCTGGAGCATGGCGTGCTCGGTCTGGATTCCAGTCTCAAGCGCGATGCGGCGGGGTTCGCTCGTTACTACCAGCAGCGCAATGATCGGCTGGAGTCACTGCAGGACGGTTTCGTGCGCGTGCATTTGCAGGTGCAGCCACACGGCGAGGGCGGCCGACTGATCATTCGTGTTGAAGACAGCGGCAAGGGCTTTGATGTGGCGCGGGTCATGGAGCGGCCGCTGGACGGTGTCCGTTTGTCGGGGCGCGGCGTCAGTCTGGTCCGGCAATTGGGGCGTAATGCCAGTTGGTCGGACGAAGGTCGTAGTGCTCGCGTGGAGTTTTCCTGGGAGGTTGAGGCATAATCCGCGCAATTCTTGATCAAGGAGTGAACAAGTGACTGACACACATATTGATCGCGAGGCGCTGAGCGTACTGCGCGAAGTCATGGAGGAGGGTTATCCGGAGCTTCTGGATACCTTTCTGGCGGATTCCGAAAGTCGCTTGGGCGAGTTGCAAAAGACCTCTGATGCCAAGGTGTTGTCGGAAGTTGCCCATAGTTTCAAGGGCAGCGCCAGCAACATGGGAGCTGTCCGCTTGGCGGCGCTCTGCCAGGAACTCGAATCGGACGCCAGAGACAAGAGCCCGGCGGAAATAGTCAAACTGGTCGCTGAGATCAGTGGCGAATTTGCTGAAGTTCGCCCGGTTTACGAAAGCGAAAAACATCCCGCTCACACGCACTGATCTCGCCGTCCGGCGCTTTTCTCAAGCGCCGGGCAAATCTGGCCCGGCACTTGCAGTTATCTCTGCAACTGTACCTACGATCCCAGTGCAGCGGAGACCGTTTCATGCCTGCGACCCCCAACATCCTTCTTCAGAACGCCGCTCAGGCCAAGGCGCAAGCCGCCTCTGCGAAAACGTCGGCCATGGCCGTAGATACCGGGGATAAGGCCTCAAGCTTCGCTAAAGTGTTCGCCGACCAGGGATCGAGCAAGCCTGTCGCCACCGCTGACAATTCGCCCAAGTCGTCGCGTGACAAGGTCGCTGACAACAGCGGCAAAAAGGACATTGGCGAAGATCAGTCTGCCGCTGCGCAGCCGGCGGTTGCCGATAGCGGCAACGACTTGCCTGCCGATAAAACCGCGGCGACCGATGACAGTACCGCCAGCAGCGACGACAACACTGACACCTCCCAGACTCCAGCCGTAGACGCGACGCCGGTTGATCCGACACTCGATCCGGCATTGGCAACCGCTGTGCAGCCGGTGGTTGCGGCGCCGGTTGTGCAGACTCCGGCGGTCGTCGCGACTGCCCAGCCTGAAACCGAAACCCCTGCCGTTGCCGCGCTGCCAGGTACGGTCAAAGATCCGGCACCGGCCACCGACAGCGATTTCGACCCTTCGGCCGATCCCCTCGATTCGATGCCGGCCGTGCGCATGGCGATGGAGCAGGGCGGGCACATTTCCGCTGCCAGCCAGGCGCAGCCGAAAGCGTCGCCAGCTCAGGCTCAGGCCGACGGCGAATTGACTGCGGCGCAGAACTTTGCCGCTGGCATGGCCAGCATGCTCGACGTACAAGCCGACAAGGACAGCACCAGCCAGGGCGGCGAAAAAGCCTTCAGCGGGTTGATCGACGATGGCCTCAAAGATCTCAAGACTGCGACCAGCGATACCCGTGTGGATGACTTCGCCAACCGTCTGGCGGCACTGACGCAGGCGGCTACGCCGAAGACCGCGAATGCGGTGCCGGTGAATCAGCCGATTGCCATGCACCAGAGCGGCTGGACCGAGGAAGTGGTCAACCGCGTCATGTATCTGTCGAGCGCCAATCTGAAGGCGGCGGACATTCAGTTGCAGCCAGCGGAGCTGGGACGTCTGGACATCCGCGTGAACATGGTCCCGGATCAACAGACCCAGGTCACGTTCATGAGCGCGCATCCAAGTGTGCGTGAAGCGCTGGACGGGCAGATGCATCGCCTGCGTGAAATGTTCAACCAGCAGGGCATGGGCCAGGTTGACGTCAATGTCTCCGATCAGAGCCGTGGCTGGCAGGGCCAGCAAGGTCAGGAGCAGGCGCAACAGGGCCAGAGTGGCCACACCCGCGCTGCCGGTGGTCGCCTCGATTCGGCGGATGAAGAACTGGCGCCTGCCGCCATTGCTGATGCCGCTGCGCAAACCACCAGCGTGATCGGCAGCAGCGCGGTCGACTATTACGCCTGATCAAATTACGCCTGATCAAATCAAAAGCCCCTCACCCTAGCCCTCTCCCAGTGGGAGAGGGGACTGATTGGGGGATGCTGGCGAAGTACGCCGACCTGATTCTTCTGCCGTGAATCCATAATCGATCCGGTCTTTCAGCTCGGTGTATGAAGCAAGACACCTCGGTCGGCCCCTGAAAACCCTCACACTAGCCCTCTCCCAGAGGGAGAGGGGACTGATTGGGGGATGCTGGCGAAGTACGCCGACCTGATACTTCTGCTGTGAATCCATAATCGATCCGGTCTTTCAGCTCGGTGTATGAAGCAAGACACCTCGGTCGGCCTCTGAAAACCCTCACCCTAGTCCTCTCCCAGTGGGAGAGGGGACTGATTGGGGGATGCTGGCGAAGTACGCGGACCTGATACTTTTGCTGTGAATCCATAGTCGATCCGGTCTTTCAGCTCGGTATATGAAGCAAGGCACCTCGGTCGGCCTCTGAAAACCCTCACCCTAGCCCTCTCCCAGTGGGAGAGGGGACTGATTGGGGGATGCTGGCGAAGTACGCCGATCTGATACTTCTGCCGTGAATCCATAATCGATCCGGTCTTTCAGCTCGGTGTATGAAGCAAGACACCTCGGTCGGCCTCTGAAAACCCTCCCTAGCCGTCTCCCAGTGGGAGAGGGGACTGATTGGGGGATGCTGGCGAAGTACGCCGACCTGATACTTTTGCTGTGAATCCATAGTCGACTCGGTACTTCAGGTCGACGTATCACGGCAAAATAACTCGGTCGGCCCCCTCTCCCTCCGGGAGAGGGCTGGGGTGAGGGTGCCTTTGACTTTAGCGTTGTCTCCACGACCTCCGACACTTCTGGCATAACACTTGCTCTTGCCTTGCCGTGCGACTGTGAAAACCCGAATAGTGACGGATTATTGGCATGGCGAAGAGCGAAACAGCAGCAGTGAAAGACCCCGCAACCAAAGGCAAACTCAAGCTGATCATTGTGATCGTGCTGGCATTGCTGCTGGCCATTGGTGCATCCGTGGGGGCGACCTGGTTCTTCATGCACAGTGCCCAGAGCAAGCCTGCCGAGGCCGCCGATGCAGCGCCTGTCGGCAAGCAACCGGCGATTTTCGAGCCGATGGCGCCGGCCTTCGTTGCCAATTACAACCAGAACGGCCGTCAGCGCTACATGCAGGTGAGCATCACCATGCTGGCGCGTAATCAGGCTGATCTGGAAGCGCTCAAAGTGCACATGCCGGTTATCCGCAACAACCTGGTGATGCTCTTCTCCGGTCAGGATTTCGCCACCTTGGCGACCCCGGTCGGCCAGGAGATGTTGCGCCAGAAGGCCACCGCCAGCGTCCAGGAAGTGGCGCAGAAAGAGCTGGGCAAAGTGGTGATCGAACAGTTGCTTTTCACTAATTTCGTACTGCAGTAGGAACACGACATGGCCGTGCAGGATCTGCTGTCCCAGGATGAAATCGACGCGCTGTTGCATGGCGTCGACGATGGTCTGGTACAGACCGATAACGCTGCCGAACCCGGCAGTGTCAAAAGCTACGACCTGACCAGCCAGGATCGCATCGTTCGTGGACGCATGCCGACTCTGGAAATGATCAACGAGCGTTTTGCCCGCTACACCCGCATCAGCATGTTCAACATGCTGCGCCGCTCGGCGGACGTTGCCGTCGGTGGCGTGCAGGTGATGAAGTTCGGCGAATACGTGCACTCGCTGTACGTACCGACCAGCCTCAACCTGGTCAAGATCAAACCGTTGCGCGGCACCGCGCTGTTCATCCTTGACGCCAAACTGGTGTTCAAACTGGTGGACAACTTCTTCGGCGGCGACGGCCGTCACGCCAAGATCGAAGGGCGTGAATTCACCCCGACCGAACTGCGCGTGGTGCGCATGGTGCTGGAGCAGGCTTTCGTCGATTTGAAAGAAGCCTGGCAGGCGATCATGGAAGTCAATTTCGAGTACATCAACTCGGAAGTGAACCCGGCCATGGCCAACATCGTCGGCCCGAGCGAAGCGATCGTGGTCTCCACCTTCCACATCGAACTCGATGGCGGTGGCGGCGATCTGCACGTGACCATGCCGTACTCGATGATCGAACCGGTGCGCGAAATGCTCGATGCCGGTTTCCAGTCCGACCTCGACGATCAGGACGAGCGCTGGGTCAACGCCCTGCGCCAGGACGTGCTCGACGTCGACGTGCCGATCGGTGCCACCGTCGCGCGTCGCCAGTTGAAGCTGCGTGACATCCTGCACATGCAGCCGGGGGATGTGATCCCGGTCGAGATGCCGGACGAAATGATCATGCGCGCCAACGGCGTGCCGGCCTTCAAGGTCAAGATGGGCTCACACAAAGGCAACCTCGCGTTGCAAGTGATCGAGCCGATCGAGCGCCGCTGAAACGGCGCCACACCCCCTTTTGCATTAACTGAATTGTTGCCCGCCGAGGACACATGATGAACGACGATATGAACGCCCAGGACGACCAGGCACTGGCTGACGAATGGGCTGCGGCCCTGGAAGAAACCGGTGACGGTCAAGCTGACATCGACGCCCTGCTGGCCGCCGACGCAGCCAGCGGCTCGCGTCTGCCGATGGAAGAGTTCGGCAGCGTGCCGAAGAACAACGATCCGGTGACCCTCGACGGCCCGAACCTGGACGTCATCCTCGACATCCCGGTATCGATCTCGATGGAAGTCGGCAGCACCGACATCAACATCCGCAACCTGCTGCAACTCAACCAGGGTTCGGTGATCGAGCTCGATCGTCTGGCCGGTGAGCCGCTGGACGTGCTGGTCAACGGCACGCTGATCGCGCACGGCGAAGTGGTAGTGGTCAACGAGAAGTTCGGCATCCGCCTGACTGATGTGATCAGCCCAAGCGAACGCATCAAGAAGCTGCGCTGAGTGAAACGGTTTCTCTGGGCTTTGCTGGCATTGCCATTGAGCGTGCTGGCCGCCGAACCGTCGACGACCACCACAGTGCCTGCCGCCACCGCGCCGATGGTCAACAGCGGCGTGGCCGGGCAACTGACGCAACTGGTGTTCGGCCTGTTGCTGGTGCTGGGGTTGATCTTCTTCCTCGCCTGGCTGTTGCGCCGGGTGCAGCAGGCAGGGCCGGCCGGCAAGGGGCAAGTGATCGAGCTGATCGGTTCGCGCGCGCTCGGGCCGCGTGACCGTTTGTTGCTGGTGCAGGTCGGCAACGAGCAAATTCTGCTCGGCTTGAGCCCCGGTACCATCACCGCGCTGCACGTGCTCAAGGAGCCGGTGCCGGTGCCGAGCACCAGTGAAAAAGCCACTCCGGATTTTGCCCAGCAGTTGCTGAAGATACTCGGCAAGGATCAGAAGGATACGAAGTAATGGGTGCGTTACGCATCGTCTTGACGCTGGCCTTGTTGCTGGCCGCGCCGCTGGCGTTCGCCGCCGATCCGTTGTCGATCCCGGCGATCACGCTGGGCACCAACGCCGATGGCGCGCAGGAGTATTCGGTCAGTCTGCAGATCCTGCTGATCATGACCGCGCTGAGCTTCATTCCGGCGGCCGTGATTCTGATGACCAGTTTCACCCGGATCATCATCGTCTTCTCGATCCTGCGTCAGGCCCTCGGCCTGCAGCAGACGCCGTCGAACCAGATCCTCACCGGCATGGCGCTGTTCCTCACCCTGTTCATCATGGCCCCGGTGTTCGATCGGGTTAACAACGATGCGCTGCAACCGTATCTGGCGGAAAAACTCACCGCCCAGCAAGCGGTAGAAAAAGCCCAGGTGCCGATCAAGGACTTCATGCTCGCCCAGACCCGCACCAGCGATCTGGAGCTGTTCATGCGCCTGTCCAAGCGCACCGACATCGCCACCCCGGATCAGGCGCCGCTGACCATTCTGGTGCCGGCGTTCGTCACCTCCGAGCTTAAAACCGCGTTCCAGATCGGCTTCATGATCTTCATTCCGTTCCTGATCATCGACCTCGTCGTGGCCAGTGTGCTGATGGCGATGGGTATGATGATGCTCTCGCCGCTGATCATTTCGCTGCCGTTCAAGATCATGCTGTTCGTGCTGGTGGATGGCTGGGCGCTGATCATCGGCACCTTGGCCAGCAGTTTTGGAGGTGTCTCGCCATGACGCCGGAAGTTGCGGTCGATATCTTTCGTGAAGCCCTTTGGCTGACCACATTGATGGTCGCGATTCTGGTAGTGCCGAGCCTGTTGGTCGGCTTGCTGGTGGCGATGTTCCAGGCTGCGACCCAGATCAACGAACAGACGTTGAGCTTCCTGCCGCGTCTGCTGGTGATGCTGGTGACGTTGATCGTCGCCGGTCCGTGGATCGTGCAGACGTTCATGGAATACATCATTCAGTTGTACAAAAACATCCCGATGGTCATCGGCTAAGCCATGCAATCGCTGCTTCAGCTGACCGACACCCAGATCAGTACCTGGGTGGCGTCGTTCATGTTGCCGCTGTTTCGTGTGGCCTCGATGCTGATGGTGATGCCGGTATTCGGCACGACGCTGGTGTCGCGGCGGATCCGCCTGTATTTCGCGGTGGCGATCACCGTGTGCATTGCGCCGAGCCTGCCGCCGATGCCGGCGGTCAGCCCGCTGGATCTCAGCGGTTTGCTGATGATTGCCGAGCAGATTCTCGTCGGTGCGGTACTCGGGTTTTCCCTGCAGCTGTTTTTCCAGGCGTTTGCCGTGGCGGGGCAGATTGTCGCGATCCAGATGGGTATGGGCTTCGCCTCGATGGTCGACCCGGCCAACGGCGTCTCGGTCGCGGTGATCGGGCAATTCTTCACCATGCTGGTGACGCTGCTGTTCCTGTCGATGAACGGCCATCTGGTGGTCTTCGAAGTGCTCACCGAAAGCTTCACCACGCTACCGGTCGGCAGCGGTCTGATGACTGCGCATTACTGGGAGCTGGCCGGCAAACTCGGCTGGGTCCTCGGTGCGGCGTTGCTGCTGGTATTGCCGGCGGTCACCGCGTTGCTGGTGGTCAACATCGCATTTGGCGTGATGACTCGCGCCGCACCGCAACTGAACATTTTTTCCATCGGTTTTCCGCTGACCTTGGTCCTCGGTCTGTTTATCGTCTGGGTTGGTCTGGCGGACATTCTCAATCAGTATCAGCCGCTGGCCACTGAAGCCTTGCAGCTGCTACGCGAACTGGCACGGGCGCGCTGAGTCATGGCAGAGAGCGAAAGCGGTCAGGACAAAACAGAAGACCCCACGGACAAACGCAAAAAAGACTCCCGTGAGAAGGGCGAGATTGCTCGTTCCAAAGAACTCAACACCCTCGCCGTGATGATGGCCGGCGCCGGTGCGCTGCTGGTGTTCGGCGGCATGCTCGCCGAAGACTTGATGGAGCTGATGCGCCTGAACTTCACGCTGTCGCGTGAGGTGATCATGGATCAGGGTTCCATGGGCGCATTTCTGTTGAAGTCGGGTCAGATGGCGTTGTTGGCCATCCAGCCGTTCATGATCACCCTGTTGCTCGCGGCGCTGATCGGGCCGATTTCCCTCGGTGGCTGGCTGTTTGCGGCCGGTTCCATGGCGCCCAAGTTCAGCCGGATGAACCCGGCGGCAGGCTTGAAGCGAATGTTTTCGTTCAAGGCTGTAGTCGAACTGCTCAAGGCGCTGGCCAAGTTTCTGGTCACCTTGGGGGTGGCGTTGGTGGTGCTGATGTCGGATGTCGATGACTTGATGCGCATCGCCCACGAGCCGCTGGAGATGGCGATTATTCACAGCGTCACTCTGGTCGGCTGGAGTACCTTGTGGCTAGCCTGCGGCCTGATCATCATCGCCGCTGTCGATGTGCCGGTGCAGCTCTGGGAAGCGCACAAGAAACTGCTGATGACCAAGCAGGAAGTGCGCGACGAGCACAAGGATCAGGAGGGTCGTCCGGAGGTCAAACAGCGCATCCGCCAGACCCAGCGCGAGATGTCGCAGCGGCGGATGATGGCGGCAATTCCTGACGCCGACGTGGTTATCACCAACCCGACCCACTACGCCGTCGCGCTCAAGTACGACTCGGAAAAGGGCGGGGCGCCGATCCTGCTGGCCAAGGGCAGCGACTTCCTCGCGCTGAAAATCCGCGAAATCGCCGTCGCCAACAACGTCATGCTCCTCGAATCGCCGGGGCTGGCGCGTTCGATCTACTACTCCACCGAACTGGAGCAGGAAATTCCCGGCGGGTTGTATCTGGCGGTGGCTCAGGTCTTGGCCTACGTCTACCAGATTCGCCAGTACCGCGCCGGCAAGGGCAAACGCCCGGATCCGCTCAAGGACGACTTGCCGATTCCGCCGGATCTGCGTCGCGATTCCTGACGTTGTTGTGCAGCCATTCGTCTGAGATTCCCAATTACTGTCAACTCTGACAGGTGCAGTCGCCGTGATTTTGCAGTTTGATGCAAGGTGCTGTCGCGCGCTGGCGCGGCCGGGCGGGCGAGTGAAAGGGAGCAAGGCAATGAAAGGTATTTTCAGCAGCTACGATGAAAAAACCGGTAAAGGCACCATCACGCCGAAGCCATCCGGACGATGCCTTTCCTTTGCTGAGGCCACGGGTTTTTTTCTGACCGCCAAAGAGTACCGATTCAGCATTCCATTGGCTGATGTCCTGCAGGCGAGCGTCAAGGTGGGCGGCGAGGTCGAGTTCGAATTATCCAAGAGCAAGAATGGAAAAGTGAAAATCCTGCGGTATTGACCAACTGTTCGCAAAGCCGCTGAAAACGGGCGGCGGTTTTTTATGATCGTTCCCACGCTCTGCGTGGGAATGCAGCCCGGGACGCTCCGCGTCCCTTCCAAAGCCGAACGCGGAGCGTCCGTTGAGGCATTCCCACGCAGGAGCGTGGGAACGATCATCGCGTGTCGCTACTGCGGCAACTCCAGATTATCCATCACCCTATTCACTGCCAGCTCGCCGAGCATGATCAGCTGCGCGATACCCAGCAGCGTCCTGCGCTGTGACGCGGGTATGAGGTGGGCGAAGTCATGGGCGATGGTTCTGGCCGAAGCCAGGGTTTCGCTGGCATCGGCCAGCAGCTCCTCGTTTTTGAAGTCCGCGGTGACGGCGTACATCCGGCGGGTTTTACGTGGCGGTGGGGTTGAGCCGGGTGGGCAGAGGTAGTGATCGAGGGCGCGTTCGGCGGCGTCGTTGAGTTTTTTCGAATCGAGGGATTCGTAGGGGGAGGCGAGGTCGATTTCGGGTGGGTTGGGTGTTGGTTTTATCATGGTGAAGCTCCTGAGGTTATGGAGCCACTCTTTCCCTGTCGCTAAACAAGTGAAGGTGGCAGCTGTACGCAGGTTAGCGAACCGGTCACAGGCACCCCGGTAGACCCAAAGGTCTCCCGCATACAGCCGCCATAACGTAATTGCAGGCGAAGAGTCCTACAACGAAGCCACGAACGCTGATGCACTGAGATGGTCCGGGTCGCTAAACCCGATCGCTGATTTGTCAGCGACCGGACCACAATAGAACCCGACCCCAAAGCGCACAAGCCGGCGGATTCTGGCGTAGCTGTAGGCAATGGCGCAAGAATTTGTAGCCTGGAAGGCGTGTCTGAAGGTGTCTTTTAAACGCCTGAGTTTAAAAGATGATTTGCGCTGACTTCACTGGCCCCTTGGCGAGCAAACTCGCTCCCACATTTGCAATGCGTTTCCCTGTGGGAGCGAGCTTGCTCGCGAAAGGGCCATCCCGGTAGGCAAAAAAATCTCGGCCAAGTCTCGCTGTTTAAATCACTGCTTAAATAGATCTGTCCCCTTTTCTCGGATCCGCTCAAGGACGATTAGCCGATTCCGCCGGATCTGCGCCGCGATTCCTGACATTGCGGTGATACAACAAAAAACCGCCATCCCGATTGAACGGGCCGGCGGTTCTTTATGCCTGACCCAATGAGAGTCCGCCTCCTGGTGCGGTCATTGTGGCGAGGGAGCTTGCTCCCGTCAGGCTGCGTAGTCAGGAAGTGGCCACGATATTGTCAAAGAGCACAATCGTCCCGTTGGGTTCAATGATGGTGATGCTGTGTATGTCTGGATGTTCGAATTTCAGTTCCAACAACGTTCTACCGCCCTCCTTTGCTCGCTGATCGCTCTGGCCGAGTTTTTGATTGTCTTTATTATAGAAATAGGCTTCAAACCCTTCCCCGGCATTAATGAACCAAAGGCTGATAGCCGAGGCCGGCGCTTTAAGGGTTATTTTAAGCTCTCCGCTCATGACACCTAGTACCTTGCCGCCGAAGTGCTCTTCTTCTTTAAAGTTTCTGATGACCATTACCGAATTTTCACTGGGTCGAGGGCCGAGGAAAAAGTCCATATCGGGTCGCTCGAATCCACTGTTCTGCACGAATTCACAATTTTCCATATTGTTGAAATCTTCGATAATCCGATTGACCGTGCTCATGACGATTGCTCTGCTGAGTTGATGAGTGGCTACTCAAGCAGACATATGAAAACGCATCTACTGTCAGAAGTTACAGGTTTTCTCACCGTTCGTCTGAAATGCTTTTGGCCATACATCAATGGTTAAATAAATCTGTCCGCTTTTCGGTCCGATATCACCGGACTTATGCGTGATTCTCAGGTTTACCTTTCGTCTGAAAAGACGTCTTACCTGTCAGGTTTTACAGGTGTGGGACGCGTGCTGCTGCGGTTTGATTGCCGGGTGGCGCCGCACATCGGGTGCGCTTGCTTATGCGATGGCAAAGGAGAAAAGGAAATGGAATTGAAAGATAAAGATGACGTGGGTTCATTCGTAAGCTACAACGAAAAAACTGGTAGGGGCACTATCTTTCCGGGAACGCACGATGAATACGTCAGAATAAAAGACATACTTGCCGGGAAAATTCGCTCACCTTACCCGGAACCTCCGCTTGACCCTGACGGAAGATGTTTTTTCTTTCTGATCCCTGAAAGCCAAAAGCACCAATTCAACTTCAAAGTCGGTAGGTCGGTCGTATGTGATCTGGTGAAAAAAGGTTCGATGGAAGTGACAAACCTCCGCTTTTAATTTGAAGCGCAGCGGGGTTGGCGAATCTCTATCGGGATCAGGCGGTACGCCGAGTACAGATTCGCCGAGATGATCACGAAACACCGCTGGTGCTGGTCACTAACGACTTTTCTCGCTCTGCTGAAGAAATTGCCGGGCTGTACAAACAGCGCTGGCAGATTAAGTTGTTTTTCAAGTGGATCAAGCAAAACCTAAAGCTCAAACGCTATTTTTGCCTCTCCGAAAATGCCGTTCGTCTGCAGATTTACAGCGCTCTGATCACATACCTTTTGCTGCATCTCTATCAGCGCCGATCAGGTGGCTCCGGGTCTATTTCCAGCTTCGTCATTCGGCTAGCCCATACGTTGTTCGAACGCCATCAAGCATCGAACATCTTGAACACCGAAGGCAGAAGCGAACAGAGCAGAAGGCAGCTCAAGGCTGCCTTCTGCTATGAAGCAGTTTTTACCGGACACTAGTGACGCTCTGCGTGGGAATGCAGCCCGGGACGCTCCGCGTCCCTTCCGAAGCCGAGCGCGGAGCGTCCGTTGAGGCATTCCCACACAGGAGGGTGGGAACGATCATCGCGGGGCGTTACTGCGGCAACTGCAGATTATCCATCACCCGATTCACCGCCAGCTCGCCGAGCATGATCAATTGCGCGATCCCCAACAGCGTCCTGCGTTGCGACGCGGGGATGAGATGGGCGAAGTCATGGGCGATGGTTCTGGCCGAAGCGAGCGTTTCGCTGGCATCGGCCAGCAGTTCCTCGTTCTTGAAATCTGCGGTGACGGCGTACATCCGACGGGTTTTACGTGGCGGCGGGGTCGAGCCGGGTGGGCAGAGGTAGTGATCGAGGGCGCGGTCGGCGGCGTCGTGGAGCTTTTTGGAATCGAGGGATTCGTAGGGGGAGGTGGGGTCGGTTTCGGGTGGGTTGGGTGTTGGTTTGATCATGGTGAAGCTCCTAGAGTCATTGGAGCTGCCAACGTTCGCTGCGAGACGAATGAGGGTGGCAGCTATACGCGGGTCGCAGACCGGGACTCTAGAACCGGCAGACCCGAAGGTCTCCCACGTACAGCCGCCATAAAAAAGCGGGTGTTGTGCGTCCAGAGATCGACGGGCTGCGAGACCCGATCGCTGATTCGTCAGCGACCGACCCACAATAGAACCCGACCCCAAGACGCACAAGCCGGCGGATTCTGGCTTGGCTGTAGGCAATGGCGCAAGGATTTGTAGCCTGGAAGGCGTGTCTGGAGGTGTCTTTTAAACGCCTGAGTTTAAAAGGCGATTTGGCGGACTTCACTGGCCTCTTCGCGAGCAGGCTCACTCCCAGAAGAGACTGCATTCCAAATGTAAGAGTGAAATGCACACCAAATGTAGGAGTGAGCCTGCTCGCGATAGCGGAGTGTCAGTTGACGAATTTTTTGAATGACACGCCGCTATCGCGAGCAGGCTCACTCCTACAGGGGGCATGTTTCTCTCCCGATTTCATTCCCCGGCAAAAGTTGGAAAGCTTCTTGCAGTACCCGCCGTGAGCCCGCTCTGGGCGTCAAAAGTTTGCTTTAAAGGAACGGGGAAAACCGGTGGATCGCTCTCAGTTATTCAACACTGCTCGCACAAACGTTGCCGACCTCAGTCGGGGCAATCTGGGCGTGCCGTTGTTGCTGCTGGTGATGCTGGCGATGATGATGTTGCCGGTGCCGCCGTTCCTGCTCGACGTGTTTTTTACCTTCAACATCGCGCTGTCGATCGTCGTTCTGCTGGTCTGCGTGTACGCGCTGCGGCCGCTGGATTTTGCGGTGTTCCCGACGATTCTGCTGGTCGCGACGTTGCTGCGGCTGGCGTTGAACGTAGCTTCGACGCGGGTGGTGATGCTGCACGGTCAGGACGGCCACGCCGCTGCCGGTAAGGTGATTCAGGCCTTCGGTGAGGTGGTGATCGGCGGTAACTACGTGGTCGGTATCGTGGTCTTCGCGATCCTGATGATCATCAACTTCGTCGTGGTGACCAAGGGTGCCGGGCGGATTTCCGAGGTGAGCGCGCGCTTCACCCTCGATGCAATGCCCGGCAAACAAATGGCGATCGACGCCGACCTCAACGCCGGTCTGATCGACCAGAACCAGGCCAAGATGCGCCGTCAGGAAGTCGCCCAAGAGGCCGAGTTCTACGGTTCGATGGATGGTGCCAGCAAGTTCGTCCGGGGTGACGCCATCGCTGGTCTGTTGATTCTGTTCATCAACCTTATTGGCGGCATGGCCGTCGGTATCTTCCAGCACAACATGAGCTTCGGCGATGCCGGTCGGGTTTACGCCTTGCTGACCATCGGTGACGGTTTAGTGGCGCAATTGCCATCACTGTTGTTATCGACAGCGGCGGCGATCATGGTGACCCGTGCTTCCGGTTCGGAAGACATGGGCAAACAGATCAATCGCCAGATGTTCGCCTCGCCGAAAGCGTTGGCGGTGGCGGCCGGTTTGATGGCCGTGATGGGCTTGGTGCCGGGCATGCCGCACTTCTCCTTCCTGAGCATGGCTGCGCTGGCCGCTGGTGGCGCGTACCTGTTCTGGAAGAAGCAGAACGTGGCCAAGGTCGTGGCGCTGGAAGAGGTCAAGCGCCAGCAGGAACTGCTGCCGTCGCCGGCCCGCGCCATGGAAACCAAGGAGCTGGGCTGGGATGACGTCACGCCGATCGACATGATCGGTCTGGAAGTCGGTTATCGCCTGATCCCGCTGGTGGATCGCAATCAGGGTGGGCAATTGCTGGCGCGGATCAAGGGCGTGCGCAAGAAGCTTTCGCAGGATCTGGGCTTCCTGATGCCGACCGTGCACATCCGCGACAACCTCGATCTGGCGCCGAGCGCCTATCGCCTGACTCTGATGGGCGTGATCCTCGCCGAAGCCGAGATCTACCCGGATCGCGAGCTAGCGATCAACCCGGGCCAGGTCTACGGCACGCTCAACGGTATCAATGCCAAAGATCCGGCTTTCGGCCTGGAAGCGGTGTGGATCGAAATCAGCCAGCGTGCCCAGGCACAATCGCTCGGTTACACCGTGGTCGATGCCAGCACCGTGGTCGCCACGCACTTGAACCAGATTCTGTACAAGCACTCCAGTGAGCTGATCGGCCACGAGGAAGTGCAGCAACTCATGCAATTGCTGGCCAAAAGCTCGCCGAAACTGGCGGAAGAGCTGGTGCCGGGCGTGGTTTCGCTGTCGCAACTGCTCAAAGTGCTGCAAGCGCTGTTGGCCGAACACGTGCCGGTGCGCGATATCCGCAGTATTGCCGAAGCCATCGCCAACAACGCTGCGAAGAGTCAAGATACCGCCGCGTTGGTGGCTGCGGTGCGCGTCGGCGTATCGCGCGCCATCGTCCAAAGCATTGTAGGCACTGAGTCGGAGCTGCCTGTGATCACCTTGGAACCAAGGTTGGAACAAATATTGCTCAATAGTCTGCAGAAGGCAGGACAAGGCTCGGAAGAGGGCGTTCTGCTGGAGCCAAGCATGGCCGAGAAGCTGCAGCGTTCGCTCATCGAAGCGGCGCAGCGTCAGGAAATGCAAGGTCAGCCGGTGATCCTTTTGGTCGCTGGCCCGATCCGCGCGATGCTCTCGCGCTTTGGCCGCCTCGCAGTCCCTGGACTGCATGTGCTGGCCTACCAGGAAATACCGGACAACAAGCAAGTGACCATCGTTGCGACAGTAGGGCCCAACGGCTGAGGTAGTGGTTTATGCAAGTTAAGCGTTTCTTTGCCGCCGATATGCGTCAGGCCATGAAGCTGGTTCGTGATGAGCTGGGCGCTGATGCCGCCATCATTGGCAACCGCCGCATTGCCGGC
This sequence comes from Pseudomonas sp. Irchel 3H7, assembly GCF_900187605.1. Taxonomy (GTDB): domain Bacteria; phylum Pseudomonadota; class Gammaproteobacteria; order Pseudomonadales; family Pseudomonadaceae; genus Aquipseudomonas. The sequence continues at coordinate 120,636 of NZ_FYEA01000014.1, read as the reverse complement.
GGTGTCGAGCTGACGGCGGCACTGGATTACAAATTGTCGGCGCTGGCGCCACGGGTTCCGAACATGGAGCTCGAAGACGAGCTGCGCAAGACGCAGTCGCGCATCGTCACCGCTCAGGCCGAGTTGAGCCTGCGTGGCGAAGCCGATGGCAACAGCAATCGCCAGATTTTCGCTGGCCTGCCGTTGACGGCCGGCCTGCCGCTGACCGCAGCTGAACCGCTGACCGAGCCGACCTACGCCGCTCCGGCGCGTCCAGCCCCGGCACCTGCGCAGTCTTCCGGCGGTGTTGATCCGCGCGCACTGGATTCGATGCGTTTTGAATTGAACAGCCTGCGCGAGCTGATGGAAGTCCAGCTCGGTACCCTGGCCTGGAATCAGCTGCAAGGCAGCCGTCCGGCGCAAGCCAATCTGTATCGCCGTCTGCAACGTATCGGCCTGTCCGGCCCGTTGTCGCGCGATCTGCTGGCGATGATCACCGATATCGAAGAGCCGCGTCAGGCCTGGCGCATGTTGCTCGCGCACCTGGCACGGATGATTGCCGTACCGGAAGTCGAGCCGCTGGAAGAGGGCGGTGTGATTGCCATGGTCGGCCCGGCCGGCATGGGCAAGACCACTACGCTGGCCAAGCTTGCCGCGCGTTATGTGCTGAAATACGGCGCGCAGAATGTCGCGCTGGTGAGCATGGACAGTTTCCGTATCGGCGCTCAGGAACAGCTGAAGACGCTGGGTCGCATTCTCAATGTGCCGGTGACCCACGTCGATCCGGGCCAATCGCTGGTGCAGGCGCTGGATCCACTGCTGCGCAAACGCGTGGTGTTGATCGATACTGCCGGCCTGCAAGCCAGCGATCCAGCCCTGCGCATGCAGCTCGAAAGTCTGGCCGGGCGTGGCATTCGGTCAAAAAATTATCTGGTCTTGGCAACCACCAGCCAGAAACAGGTTCTAACCGCCGCTTATCACAGTTACAAGCGTTGCGGGCTTGCCGGCTGCATCCTGACTAAACTGGATGAAACGGCCAGCCTTGGCGAAGTGTTGAGCCTGGCGATCAGTCATGAATTGCCGGTCGCGTACCTGACCGATGGCCCACGGATTCCGGATGATTTGCATCTGCCGCGTCGTCATCAACTGGTCAGCCGCGCCGTCAGCGTGCAAATGCAGGAAGAACCCAGCGAAGAAGCCATGGCTGACATGTTCGCTGATATCTATCACAGCCCGACCAAGCAGGTAGGCTGAGGTATTCATGAACAGTTTTTGTACCTACATCGATGGTCTGCCATGCATTGTTCCGGTTGTGAACGCGCAGCCAGTAATGTGGCCTCCGTCTATGCAAGACAAGGTAAAGAAATAACATGGGCAGCATGCATCCCGTACAGGTGATCGCGGTGACCGGCGGCAAAGGTGGCGTCGGCAAGACTAACGTGTCAGTGAACTTGTCGCTGGCGCTGGCAGAGCTTGGCCGTCGGGTCATGCTGCTGGACGCCGACCTCGGTCTGGCGAACGTTGACGTATTGTTGGGGCTGACCCCTAAGCGCACGCTGGCCGACGTCATCGAAGGCCGTTGCGAATTGCGCGACGTGCTGTTGCAAGGCCCCGGTGGCATTCGCATCGTGCCGGCGGCGTCCGGCACGCAGAGCATGGTCCACCTGAGTCCGGCGCAACACGCCGGCCTGATTCAGGCGTTCAGCGACATCGGCGACAATCTCGACGTATTGGTGATCGACACCGCTGCGGGTATTGGTGACTCGGTAGTCAGTTTCGTGCGCGCAGCCCAGGAAGTGTTGCTGGTGGTCTGCGACGAGCCGACGTCCATTACCGACGCCTACGCGCTGATCAAATTGCTCAACCGCGATTACGGCATGAACCGCTTCCGCGTCCTCGCCAACATGGCGCAGAGCCCGCAGGAAGGGCGCAACCTGTTCGCCAAGTTGACCAAGGTCACGGATCGCTTCCTTGATGTGGCCCTACAATATGTCGGCGCCGTGCCTTACGACGAAAGCGTGCGTAAAGCGGTGCAGAAGCAGCGTGCGGTGTATGAAGCCTTCCCGCGTTCCAAGTGCGCACTGGCGTTCAAGGCGATCGCGCAGAAGGTCGACACCTGGCCGCTGCCCGCCAACCCGCGTGGCCACCTTGAGTTTTTCGTCGAGCGCCTCGTGCAGCAAACGGCAGGGCCCGTGCTATGACCGCAAGCGGTATGAACTACTACAAGAAGTCGGCACGTGACGCGCAGTACGAACTGATCGAGCGTTACGCGCCACTGGTCAAACGCATTGCCTACCACTTGCTGGCGCGTTTGCCGGCGAGTGTGCAGGTCGAAGACCTGATCCAGGCCGGAATGATCGGTCTGCTCGAAGTCTCGACCAAATATGACGCCAGCAAAGGCGCCAGTTTTGAAACGTACGCGGGCATTCGAATCCGCGGCGCGATGCTCGACGAAGTGCGCAAAGGGGACTGGGCGCCACGCTCGGTTCACCGCAATACCCGTATGGTCAGTGACGCAATTCGCTCAATTGAAGCTAAAACCGGCCGTGACGCTAAAGATCACGAGGTTGCAGCCGAACTCCAATTGAGTCTCGACGATTACTACGGGATTTTGAATGACACCTTGGGCAGCCGCCTGTTCAGTTTCGACGACCTGCTGCAGGACGGCGAACACGAAGGGCTGCACGAGGATGGCGCGAGTGCTCATCTTGAGCCGTCGCGCGATCTGGAAGATGAACGTTTCCAGGCTGCGTTGGCGGACGCGATTGCCAATTTGCCGGAGCGTGAGCGACTGGTGTTGGCGCTGTACTACGACGAAGAGCTGAACCTCAAGGAAATCGGTGAAGTCCTTGGCGTCAGTGAATCGCGGGTCAGCCAGTTACACAGCCAGTGCGCGGCCCGTTTGCGGGGGCGTTTGGGGGAGTGGCGAGCGCGCTGAAGGCGGTGTGGGGACACTGCGAACGAGGCTGGTGCGGTGATGAACGGCACCGGTCTTGCTCTGTTGTGCTCCAGACAGTCTTCGAGTGCTAAGCCGATTGATTGAAGTGGCGCGTCCAGGTGCTGGGCGCGTTTAAGACTGCTTGGAGGTCGAATTGAACAAAGACATGAAAATCCTCATCGTTGATGACTTCTCAACGATGCGGCGGATCATCAAGAACCTGCTGCGTGATCTTGGGTTCACCAACACCGTCGAGGCTGACGATGGCGTGACTGCCATTCCAGTGCTCAACAGCGGCAGCATCGACTTTCTGGTAACGGACTGGAACATGCCGGGCATGACCGGTATCGACCTGCTGCGCCACGTGCGTGCCGATGAAAAGCTCAAGCACCTGCCAGTGCTGATGGTGACTGCAGAAGCCAAGCGCGAGCAGATCATTGAAGCCGCTCAGGCCGGTGTAAACGGCTACGTAGTCAAACCTTTCACGGCTCAGGCGTTGAAAGACAAAATCGAGAAGATTTTCGAACGCATCGGCTGATGAACGCGCGGGGGAGCTATGGAGCATAACGAATCTTCACAGGGCGATTTCGAGTCGACCCTGAAAAAACACGCGGTCGAACTGGTCGAAAGCCTTGAAAAAGGCAGGTTCGGCGACGCTGTGCAACTGATCCATGAGCTCAATCAGACCCGTGACCGTGGCCTGTACCAGGAAGTGGGCAAGCTCACACGTGAACTGCACAGTGCGATCGTCAACTTCCAGATCGACCCGAACATGCCGCAGGCCGAGGAAGTGTCGCAAATCACCGACGCCACCGAACGCCTGGGCTATGTGGTCAAGCTGACAGAGGCCGCGGCCAACCGCACCATGGATCTGGTGGAAAGCGCCACGCCGGTGGTCAACAGTCTGGCTGATGAAGCCCAGACCTTGAGCGCCGATTGGGGCCGCTTCATGCGTCGCGAGGTCGGGGCTGAAGAGTTCCGTGAACTGGCGCGCCGGGTCGACGGTTTTCTGTCACGCAGCAGCACGGACAACCGTGCGGTGTCGAGCAATCTCAACGACATCCTGCTGGCCCAGGATTACCAGGACCTGACCGGTCAGGTGATCAAGCGTGTGACCCAACTGGTCACCGAAGTCGAAAGCAATTTGCTCAAACTCGTGCTCATGGCCAGTCAGGTCGACCGCTTTGCGGGCATCGAACATGACCGCGCCGCGATGCTTGCAGAAAAAGATCCACAAAAACATCTCTCGCAGGGTGAAGGTCCGCAGATTCATGCCGATAAACGAGAAGACGTTGTGTCCGGTCAGGACGATGTGGACGATTTGTTATCCAGCCTCGGGTTCTAGAGTTTTGGAATTTTAGGTTTTTTGGGTTTTTAGACCTGTAGGAGCACCCCATTAATGAGCTTCGGCGCCGATGAAGAGATCCTTCAGGATTTCCTGGTTGAGGCCGGCGAGATTCTTGAGCAACTGTCCGAACAACTGGTCGAGCTGGAAAGCCGTCCGGATGACGCAGATCTGCTCAACGCAATTTTTCGCGGTTTCCACACTGTAAAAGGGGGCGCCGGCTTCCTTCAGCTCAATGAGCTGGTGGAGTGCTGTCACATCGCCGAAAACGTGTTCGACATCCTGCGCAAGGGTGAGCGTCGCGTTGATGCAGAACTGATGGACGTTGTCCTCGAAGCACTGGACGCGGTGAACAGCATGTTCAGCGAAGTCCGCGAGCGTGCTCCGATCACCGCCGCCACTCCGGAGCTGCTGGCCGCCCTGGCGCGCCTGGCCGAACCGCAAGCGGCGGACGCAGCCCCGGCTTCGCCGGTGGCCGAGATGATCGAAGAACTGGTCGTTGAAGGCGATTCCTCGGGCGACATCACTGATAACGAATTCGAGCAACTGCTGGACTCGCTGAACGCCGTCAAGGCCGAAGCCGAAGCCCCGGCCGCTGCTGCCCCTGCGCAAACGGCCGCTGAAGCCGCGAGCGATGAAATCACCGATGCCGAGTTCGAGTCGTTGCTCGATCAGTTGCACGGCAAGGGCCAGTTCGCGGTGGACGCGGTTGCGCCAGCGGCGGCAGCCCCTGCGGCACCGGCCAAGGGCGACAGCTCCGACATCACCGACGACGAATTCGAAGCACTGCTCGATCAGTTGCATGGCAAGGGCAACTTTGCCGTCGATGCGCTGGAGTCGGCGATTGCCTCGGCACCGGCGCCTGCTGCTCCAGCGGCGGCTGCTGCCGGCAGCGATCTGATCAGCGATCACGAGTTCGAATCGCTGCTCGACGAATTGCATGGCAAAGGCAAGTTCACTGATGTTGGTGCCGCGACTGCCGGCGCCGCTTCGACGGTGGCTGCGCCTGCCGCCAAGGCTGCGGCCGCTCCCGCTGCTGCGCCGAAAGCCGCGCCCAAGCCTGAGCCAAAAGCCGAAGCGCCAAAACCGGCTGCCGCTGCTGCACCGGCTCCGGCCCGTGCGCCGGCGACACCGCCACCGGAAAAACCGGCGAGCGAAGCCGAAACCACCGTGCGTGTCGACACGGCACGTCTCGACGAAATCATGAACATGGTCGGCGAGTTGGTGCTGGTGCGTAACCGTCTGGTGCGCCTGGGCCTGAACAGCGGCGATGAAGCCATGCAAAAGGCCGTGTCGAACCTCGACGTGGTCACGGCTGACTTGCAGACCGCGGTGATGAAGACGCGGATGCAGCCGATCAAGAAGGTCTTCGGGCGCTTCCCGCGTCTGGTTCGTGACCTCGCACGTCAGCTGAAGAAAGAGATCAACCTGGAACTGGTGGGTGAAGAAACCGACCTCGACAAAAACCTTGTCGAGGCCCTGGCCGACCCGCTGGTCCACTTGGTGCGCAACGCCGTCGACCACGGCATCGAATCGCCAGAAGAACGCGAAGCGTCGGGCAAGGCCCGTGGTGGTCGCGTGGTGCTGGCAGCCGAGCAAGAGGGCGACCATATCCTGCTGTCGATTTCCGATGACGGCAAAGGCATGGACCCGAATGTCCTGCGTGCCATCGCGGTAAAACGCGGTGTGATGGACAAGGACGCGGCCGATCGCCTCAGCGATACCGAGTGCTACAACCTGATTTTCGCCCCGGGTTTCTCGACCAAGACCGAGATCTCCGACGTGTCCGGCCGCGGTGTCGGCATGGACGTGGTGAAGACCAAGATTTCCCAGCTCAACGGTTCGATCAACATCTACTCGACCAAGGGCCAGGGCTCGAAGATCGTCATCAAGGTGCCGCTGACCCTCGCGATCATGCCAACCCTGATGGTCATGCTCGGCAATCAGGCGTTTGCGTTCCCGCTGGTCAACGTCAACGAAATCTTCCACCTCGACCTGTCGACCACCAACGTCGTCGACGGTCAGGAAGTGGTGATCGTGCGGGACAAGGCGCTGCCATTGTTCTACCTCAAGCGCTGGCTGGTCAGCTCCGCCGCTCACGAAGAGCAGCGTGAAGGCCACGTGGTGATCCTTTCGGTGGGCACGCAGCGGATCGGCTTCGTCGTCGATCAACTGGTCGGTCAGGAAGAAGTGGTCATCAAGCCATTGGGCAAAATGCTGCAGGGCACTCCGGGCATGTCCGGCGCCACCATTACCGGTGACGGCCGCATCGCGCTGATTCTCGATGTTCCAAGCATGCTCAAGCGTTACGCCGCACGGCGTATTTGAATCCGGGGCGGCGGGGCGACAACGTCCCGCTGCACCTAATGGAGTGTTTATGGCAGTCAAAGTCCTGGTGGTGGACGATTCGGGTTTTTTCCGCCGCCGCGTCTCGGAAATTCTTTCAGCGGATCCGAGCATTCAGGTGGTCGGCACCGCCACCAACGGTAAAGAGGCGATCGATCAGGCGCTGGCGCTCAAGCCGGACGTGATCACCATGGACTACGAGATGCCAATGATGGACGGCATCACGGCAGTGCGGCACATCATGCAGCGCTGCCCGACCCCGGTGTTGATGTTCTCCTCGCTGACGCACGAAGGCGCCCGGGTCACCCTGGATGCGCTGGACGCCGGTGCGGTGGATTTCCTGCCGAAGAATTTCGAAGACATCTCGCGTAACCCGGAGAAGGTCAAACAGTTGCTGTGCGAAAAGGTGCATAGCATCTCGCGCAGTAACCGTCGTTTCAGTGCTTACAGTGCGCCGGCTCCAGCCGCAGCACCGACGCCTGCTCCGGCGCCATCCAGCTTCAGCAGCCACAGCACCAGCGCACCGGCACGTCCGACACCCGCGCCTGTGCATGCACCTGCTCCAAGCCGTGCTCCGGCTGCCAGCGCTTCGTCGCCGGCACCGAAACGCAAAGCCTATAAACTGGTTGCCATCGGTACGTCGACGGGCGGCCCGGTGGCGCTGCAACGCGTGCTGACTCAGTTGCCAGCGAATTTCCCGGCGCCGATCGTGCTGATCCAGCACATGCCGGCGGCATTCACCAAGGCATTTGCCGAACGTCTCGACAAGCTCTGCCGCATCAGCGTCAAGGAAGCCGAGGATGGCGACATCCTGCGTCCGGGCCTGGCGTTGCTCGCGCCGGGTGGCAAGCAAATGATGATCGACGGCCGTGGCGCGGTGAAAATCCTCCCGGGCGACGAACGTCTGAACTACAAGCCGTGCGTGGACATCACTTTCGGTTCGGCGGCGAAATCCTACGGCGACAAAGTTCTGGCGGTGGTGTTGACCGGCATGGGCGCTGACGGCCGTGAAGGCGCACGTCTGCTCAAGCAGGGCGGCAGCGCGGTGTGGGCGCAGGACGAAGCCAGTTGCGTGATCTACGGCATGCCGATGGCCATCGTTAAAGCCGACCTCGCCGACGCGGTATACAGCCTCGACGACATCGGCAAACACATTGTCGAGGCGTGTCTCTGATGGATGTTTTAAGCCTTATCGGGATCATCATGGCGTTCGTCGCCATCATCGGCGGTAACTACCTTGAAGGTGGTCACCTCGGTGCGCTGGCCAACGGCCCGGCGGCATTGATCGTACTGGGCGGCACCGTCGGTGCCGCACTGCTGCAATCGCCGATGAGCGCGTTCAAACGCGCCATGCAGATCCTCGCCTGGATTCTGTTTCCGCCACGGGTCGATCTGGCCGGTGGCATTGATCGCGTGGTCAACTGGAGCCTCACCGCGCGCAAGGAAGGCCTGCTGGGCTTGGAAGGCGTGGCGGATGCCGAACCGGACAACTACTCGCGCAAAGGCCTGCAACTGCTGGTCGACGGTGCTGAGCCGGAAGCGATCCGCAGCATCCTCGAAGTGGATTTCTACACCCAGGAAGCCCGCGACATCGAGGCGGCGAAAGTCTTTGAAAGCATGGGCGGCTACGCGCCAACCATCGGCATTATCGGTGCGGTGATGGGCCTGATTCACGTGATGGGCAACCTCGCCGATCCGACGCAACTGGGCAGCGGCATCGCCGTGGCGTTCGTCGCGACCATTTACGGCGTGGCCAGTGCCAACCTGGTGTTGCTGCCGGTGGCGGCCAAGCTGAAGTCAATCGCGTTGCGGCAGTCGCGTTATCGCGAAATGTTGTTGGAAGGGATCCTGTCGATCGCCGAAGGTGAAAACCCTCGCTCCATTGAGTTGAAGCTGCAAGGCTTCATGGATTAAGGGAATAACCTCATGGCTCGTCGTCGCCACCAGGAAGAACACGTCAATCACGAGCGCTGGCTCGTGTCCTACGCGGATTTCATCACGCTACTGTTCGCGTTCTTCGTGGTGATGTACTCGATTTCGTCGATCAACGAAGGTAAGTACAAAGTCATTTCCGAAGCGCTGATCGGGGTCTTCACCGACTCCGACCGCTCGCTCAAACCGATCCCGATTGGTGATGAACGACCGAAGACCGTGACCCCGGCCAAGCCGCTGGTCAAGGACGCCGAACAGGTCGACGCCGGTATCGCCGGCGCCAGCGATCCACTGAAAAGCATTGCCGATGACATCAGCGCCGCCTTCGGTGACTTGATCAGCTCTAATCAGATGACCGTGCGTGGCAACGAACTGTGGGTCGAGATCGAACTCAACTCCAGCCTGTTGTTCGGCAGCGGTGACGCCATGCCAAGCGACATCGCCTTCAACATCATCGACAAGGTCGCGGCGATTCTGAAGCCGTTCGATAACCCGATCCACGTCGAAGGTTTCACCGATGATCAGCCGATCCGCACCGCGCAGTACCCGACCAACTGGGAGCTGTCTTCGGCGCGTTCGGCGAGCATCGTGCGCATGCTGGCGATGCAGGGTGTCAATCCTGGCCGCCTGGCCTCGGTCGGTTACGGTGAGTTCCAGCCGGTCGCCAATAACGCCACCGCTGAAGGCCGTGCGAAAAACCGTCGTGTGGTGCTGGTGGTGTCGCGCAATCTCGATGTGCGCCGCAGCCTCACGGGCACCGGAACCGCCAATGCGCAACCGGACGCTGCATTGAAGCGGGCTGGCACACAAACTGCACCGACCCCGGTCAAGACGCCGGGACGCGAGAGTGCCGTCAATTCTCCGTCACCCGCATTAACACGCTGAGCTATGTCTCGGTCGAGCATATCGGCCGGGAGGAACGAACCGAATGAGAGTCTGGGCAGTCGCCAATCAAAAGGGTGGTGTCGGTAAAACCACATCTTCCATCGCTTTAGCCGGATTGCTGGCCGAGGCGGGCAAGCGCGTGGTTGTGGTCGATCTCGACCCGCACGGCTCGATGACCAGCTATTTCGGCTACGACCCCGACAGCCTGGAACACAGCAACTACGACCTGTTTCTGCACAAGGGCAGCGTGCCGCAAGGCCTGCCGGGGCAGCTGCTGTTGTCGACCAGTGACGAACGTATTTCGCTGCTGCCATCGAGCACCGCGCTGGCAACCCTTGAGCGTCAGTCGCCGGGGCAGAGTGGCCTGGGTCTGGTAATCGCCAAGAGTCTGGCGCAGCTGTGGCAGGACTTCGATTACGCGGTGATTGACAGCCCGCCGTTGCTCGGCGTACTGATGGTCAACGCCCTGGCGGCGAGCCAGCAACTGGTGATCCCGGTGCAGACCGAACACTTGGCCGTCAAAGGCTTGGAACGCATGGTCAACACCTTGGCGATGATCAATCGCTCGCGCAAACAGGCGTTGCCGTTCAGTATCGTGCCGACCCTGTTCGATCGCCGTACGCAGGCATCGATGCATACCTTGCGTGTGCTGCGCGACAAATTCCCAGAAGAGATCTGGCAGGGTTATATCCCGGTCGATACTCGTCTGCGCGATGCCAGCCGGGCCGGCGTAACGCCTTCGCAATTCGACGGCAAGAGCCGTGGCGTGCTGGCGTATCGCGCGCTGCTCAAGCATCTGTTGGCGCAACAACTTGTTCCGCAGGTGGCTTGAATGACGTTGAACCTTGTAGGAGCTGCCGCAGGCTGCGATCTTTTGATCTTGCTTTGTGGCGCTCCTGAAAAGATCAAAAGATCGCAGCCTGCGGCAGCTCCTACATGGGGTTGCGTATGAATCGGCCGGTCAAGTTGACGTCGAAGCCGCAATTGGCGCTGCAGTCTTATCTGGATAATTTGCTGCAGGAAATTCCTGAGGAGCTGCCGCCGGTCATTGAGGCGCAGCCTGAAGTTGTGGAAAGCAGCGAGGCGCTGGACGAGTTTCAGGCCGCGGTGCTGGAAGAGCAGGCGCGTGACGCGCAGAAAGCGGCCAGGCCTGCTGCGCCGGTTGCCGCGCCTGCCGTTGCAGCGGTTGCCAAAGCGCCGGTGGCTTTGATCGAGGAAGCAGCGCCGGTTCGTGCATCGGTCTCGACGCTCGCTCCGCTGCTGCAAACCCAATTGCTGAAAACCGCGCCGGAACCGGTCGTGGTCGAACCAGCTCCGGCACCCGTCGCACCCGCACCCGTCGAGCAGACGCTGGTTCCGCCGCTGGTGGAAGTGCATCTGCCGCCGAACAACACGCCGCCACCGGTGGAAACCGACGGACGTCCGGCGTGGGCCTCGGAAGCCTTCGAATGCCTGCTGTTCGACGTCGCTGGCCTGACCCTCGCCGTGCCGCTGGTGTGCCTCGGCTCGATCTATTCGCTGGCCGGCCATGAGCTGACGCCGTTGTTCGGTCAGCCGGAATGGTTCCTCGGGATTCTGCCGAGCCAGGCCGGCAACCTGAAAGTGCTGGACACCGCGCGCTGGGTCATGCCCGATCGCTATCGCGATGACTTCCGTCAGGGCCTGCAGTACGTGATTTCGGTACAAGGTTACGAGTGGGGGCTGGCAGTGCATCAGGTCAGCCGCTCGTTGCGTCTGGACCCGAATGAAATCAAATGGAGAAGTCACCGGGGTCAGCGGCCATGGCTCGCCGGCACCGTGATTGAGCACATGTGTGCATTGCTTGACGTTTCCGCACTGGCCGAGTTGATCGCCAGCGGTGGGGCAAAGCACCTCGGCGGCCACAAGCCGCTACATAAACCGACATAGCTGCCGACATAACAATCAGGCGACGGCATTGTTGAATGCCGCCACACAGAACGCACACCGCTCAGAGCGGTTTTTTCGAGGGGTCAGGGTATGAGTAGTCAGGCGACGAATGCAAAAGGTTCTGAAGATCCGATCCTGCAATGGGTAACCTTCAAACTGGACAACGAAACCTACGGCATCAACGTGATGCGCGTTCAGGAAGTGCTGCGCTACACCGAGATCGCTCCAGTGCCAGGTGCACCGAGCTACGTGCTGGGCATCATCAACCTGCGCGGTAACGTGGTCACCGTGATCGACACTCGTCAGCGCTTCGGCCTGAACAGCGGCGAGATCAGCGACAACACCCGTATCGTCATCATCGAAGCCGATAAGCAAGTCGTCGGCATCATGGTCGACAGCGTGGCCGAAGTGGTTTACCTGCGTCAGTCGGAAATCGAGACGGCGCCAAACGTCGGCAACGAAGAATCGGCCAAGTTCATCCAGGGCGTGTGCAACAAGAACAACGAGTTGCTGATCCTGGTCGAGCTGGACAAGATGATGAGCGAAGAAGAATGGTCGGACCTGGAGAATATCTGATTGATTCTCGAGGTCGCGGTCATTGTCCTGTTCCTCTTCTGGGCAGGCACGCTGGCAATGTTTGTGTCGTACATCAAGGCGCAGCGCGTCATCGCTGCGCAACAGGCCCAGGGCGATGCGCTGCGTGATCAGCGCATCAAGGAACTGGCCAAGCGTGTCGACGATTACCAGAACGGCAATGTGCGCATGGGCGACGCCCTGCACGAGTTGCGCGCGGTGGTGAGTCCGTTGCCGGACAAGATTGTCGCGCTTGAACAACGCGACCCGTCGAGCCTGTCATTCGCCCAGGCGGCGAAACTGGTAGGCATGGGCGCAAGCGTCGATGAACTGACTCAGTCCTGTGGGTTGACCCAGGCTGAGGCGGAGTTGATGCGCAAGCTTCACAAGAACTAGAAGCAAGATCAAAAGATCGCAGCCTTCGGCAGCTCCTACAGGGAAACGCATTCCAATGTAGGAGCTGCCGAAGGCTGCGATCTTTTGCTTTTAAGGCTTAATAATCATCGCCGCGATCAGTGATGTCCTTCTCGACCATCGGCGCATTCGGGTCCTGCCCCTCGGGGAATTTGCCCTTCAGATTCCACGCAAACGCGATGATCTCGGCGATGGTGCGATACAGCTCTTCGGGAATGCTGTCGCCCAGTTCCATCCTCGCCAGCAAGCGCACCAATTCAGCATTCTCATAGATCGGCACTTCGCAATCACGAGCAATGCGCAGGATTTCTTCGGCCAGTTCATCATCACCCTTGGCGGTGAGGGTCGGGGCGTGGTTGCCGTCGTACTTGAGGGCGATGGCCTGGCGTGGGGCAGTGGAATCGTTCATGCGGTTTCGTCGACCCAGCGGTGTTCGAGGCGGGTTTGGTTGCCCTGCGGCGGGGTGCCGAGGTGGCAGTCGATGTCGCCAACGTTCAGCCCGCGATCGAGCAGGCGCTGGCGCAGGGCGAACAGGTTGTTGCCGATCAGGTCGGCGGTGTAAGGCCGTTCGGCCCACAGTTGGCTGGACAGGCTGCCGGCGATCAACTGCGCCTGAATCTGCATCGGCCCGAGCGGTTCCATGTCGAACGCCAGATCGACGCGCCACAGTTGCTGCTTGGGCTCGCGCTCGTCGCGGCGTTCGTTGGGTTGCGGTTCTCGCTCCGGCGCTTCTTCACGCTGAAACTTGACCTGCAACGGCACGATGTCCTGCAGATTGCGCATGGGAATTTCCAGTTGCCAGGTGCTGAGCAGGCGCCCATCGTCGGTGACGCCGGTCTGCTCCAGGCTCGACAGTTGATGGCTTTGCAGGCGCGAAACCGCGGCAGCAGCGAGGCGCAGCAATTGCTCCAGATCGCCTTCGCCGTCCTGACTTTGCAGCAAACGCTCGGGCAGCGGGAAGCTGCTGGGCACCGGTTTGGCGCTGACCTGGCCGAGCATGCCGAGGGCGTTACGGACGAAGCTCGGCAGCGCTTGCGCCAAGGTGTTGGCGGCGATGATCGCGTTGAAACTGGTGCTGCTCGGCAGGCCCGGGGTCAGTTGTGCGATCAGCTTGAGCAGATCGGCTTTCATGTCCGGAGCCAGCGTCGGGTTCTGGCCGGTCAGCAGTTTTGCTTCGAGGAACGCGCCGCTGTTGGCCAGCGCCAGCGCGACGCCTTTGGCGGTGCTCAGTTGTTGCACGTCTGGCAGGCTGGCAAGGAGTTTGTCGACCACCGCGCGCAAATCCTGCGATGTCTGATCGGTATCGCTCGGCAGATTCTGCAAAGCATTCAGCAACCCTGTCAGGGAGGCCTGACGACTTTGCTGACCGAGCAGTTGCTGACTGACTGCCAGTTGTTCCTGGCGGCTGCTCATCGGCAGAAACTTGAGGGTTTGTGAGTCTTCCACCAACGCCGACAGCAAGGTGCCAATGCGCAGCGGCTGCGGGCTGTCGATGGTCAATGTGCTGCCGCTCTGTGCGGTGTTGAGCAGGCTGACCAGCGAGCGGAACACCGCTGCCTGCCCCGGCGTCTGCGGTAGCGCCTGCGAGGTCAGCACTTTGCCTTGCAGCAGCGTGCCGACCGGCAATTGCGCGGTGTCGATGCGGGTGAGGGTGGCGACGCTGCTGGCAATCGCCTGCTGCACGGTAATCGCCAGGTTGCCCGCCGAGGGCTGGGTGATCGCCAGGCTGGTGCCTTGCGGCAACGGCAGATTGCTGGTCGCCTGCACGGTGGTCTGGCGTCCGCCGTCGACGGTCACCTTGAGCAATAACTGAAAAGTCTGATCCGCCTGTTTGAGCGACAACACCTCGGCTTTGGCGCTTTGCCCGGCGCCGATCAGGCCTTCGACCGGGGTCAAAAGCTTGAGCAGCTCACCGACCTGCGGGCGAACGGTCGCCGGGGTGGTGGGCGGGAGCGGGAGGATGTTCATTTCGCCTGTCATACGCGGACACAACCTGAGGAAATTGCACTCTTGAGAGTAAGGCACGACATGTATAATGCCGCCCGTCTTGCGCTTCGAATAAAAAACATAGCAATTGTTTGACCCAGCTCTCTAGATCGAGCCGTCAATGCATCTATGCTGCATCTCTTTAACGGCCGCGCCAGAGCCGACTTGAACCGTATAAGGCCCGTGATCCCTTGACCAGTCCTGTCCTGCAAACCGTTGCCCTCGCGTGTGAACGTGATCTGCGGCTGCTCTTCGAAAATCTCGAATTGAGACTCGCCAGTGGCGATATGGTGCAGATCAGCGGACCCAACGGCAGCGGCAAGACCAGCCTGTTACGCCTGCTATCCGGGTTGATGCAGCCGACCGCCGGGCAAGTCCTGCTCAATGGCCAGCCGCTGAGCGAACAACGCAGCGAACTCGCACGCAACCTGCTGTGGATCGGCCACGCCGCCGGGATCAAGGATTTGCTGACCCCGGAAGAAAACCTCTCCTGGCTCTGCGCGCTGCATCATCCCGCCGAACGCGAGGCCATCTGGCAAGCGCTGGCAGCTGTAGGATTGCGCGGTTTCGAAGATGTTCCCTGCCATAGCCTGTCCGCCGGTCAGCAGCGCCGCGTGGCGCTGGCACGCTTGTATCTCGACAGCCCGCCGCTGTGGATTCTCGATGAGCCGTTCACCGCGCTGGACAAGCAAGGCGTGGCGCAGCTCGAAGAACATCTGGCCGGGCACTGCGAACGCGGTGGTCTGGTGGTGTTGACCACGCACCACACGCTGAGCCGGATGCCGGCCGGTTATCGCGACATCGATCTGGGGAACTGGGCAGTATGAGTGTGTTTGGCCTGCTGGTTGCCCGTGAATCCCGATTGCTGTTTCGCCGCCCGGCGGAACTGGCCAATCCACTGATTTTCTTCGCCATCGTCATCGCATTGTTCCCGCTGGCCGTCGGCCCGGAAACTCAAGTGTTGCAAAACCTGTCCCCCGGGTTAGTCTGGGTGGCGGCGCTGTTGTCGGTCCTGCTCTCGCTGGACGGGCTGTTCCGCAGTGATTTCGAAGACGGATCCCTGGAACAGTGGGTCCTTTCGTCGCACCCGCTGCCACTTCTGGTCTTGGCCAAGGTGCTGGCACACTGGCTTTTCTCCGGTCTGGCACTGGTTCTGCTCTCACCGCTGCTGGCGTTGATGCTCGGTTTGCCTGCCGCCTGTCTGCCGGTTTTGCTGCTTTCGTTGCTGCTGGGAACACCGGTGCTGAGCTTGCTCGGCGCGGTGGGCGCGGCGCTGACGGTCGGTTTGAAGCGTGGCGGCCTGTTGCTGGCGCTGCTGATTTTGCCGTTGTACATCCCGGTGTTGATCCTTGGCAGTGGCGCCTTGCAGGCCGCTCTACAAGGCATGCCGGCGACCGGGTATCTGCTGTGGCTGGGTAGCCTGACCGCCCTGGCGATCACCCTGACACCGTTTGCAATAGCTGCTGGCCTGAAGATCAGCGTCGGCGAATAATGAGGTCTGGTTAAAATTTAACCAGCAAAGACCCTGAGACTGCTCACACCGATGAGCGGCACCCGTGATGGAAACAGTATGAACTGGACCTGGTTTCACAAGCTCGGCTCGCCCAAGTGGTTCTACGGCATCAGCAGCAAGTTCTTGCCATGGCTGAGCATCGCAGCGTTGCTGCTGATTGGCGTCGGCGTCGTTTGGGGCCTGGCCTTCGCGCCGCCGGATTATCAGCAAGGCAACAGCTTTCGCATCATCTATATCCACGTACCTGCCGCGATGCTCGCACAGTCGATCTACGTGATGCTGGCGGTGTGCGGTGTGGTCGGGCTGGTGTGGAAGATGAAACTGGCCGACGTCGCCCTGCAATGCGCCGCACCGATCGGCGCGTGGATGACCGCCGTAGCGCTGGTCACCGGGGCGATCTGGGGCAAACCGACGTGGGGCTCGTGGTGGGTCTGGGACGCGCGTCTGACCTCGATGCTGATTCTGCTGTTTCTGTACTTCGGCGTGATCGCGCTGGGCAATGCCATCAGCAACCGCGACAGCGCCGCCAAGGCCTGCGCCGTGCTGGCCATCGTCGGTGTGATCAACATTCCGATCATCAAATACTCGGTGGAGTGGTGGAACACCCTGCACCAGGGCGCGACCTTCACCCTCACCGAAAAACCGGCGATGCCGGCGGAAATGTGGCTGCCACTGCTGCTGACGGTGCTGGGTTTCTACTGCTTCTTCGGCGCCGTGCTGTTGCTGCGCATGCGCCTTGAAGTGCTCAAGCGCGAAGCCCGCGCCAGTTGGGTGAAAGAAGAAGTGCAGCACAGTCTGGAGGCCGCTCGATGAGTTTTGCTTCATTCGGCGACTTCCTCGCCATGGGCCATCATGGCCTGTATGTCTGGTCGGCCTACGGCATCTGTCTGGCGGTGCTGGTCCTCAACGTGGTGGCGCCGATTGCGGCCCGCAAGCGCTATCTGCAACAAGAGGCGCGTCGTCTGCGCCGGGAGAACGGCAAGTGAATCCGCTGCGCAAGAAACGTCTGATCATCATTCTGGCCATTCTGGTCGGGGTCGGCGCTGCCGTCGGCCTGGCCCTCAGCGCCCTGCAGCAGAACATCAATCTGTTCTACACGCCGACCCAGATCGCCAACGGCGAAGCGCCGCAAGACACGCGCATTCGCGCCGGAGGCATGGTTGAGGCCGGTTCGTTGCAGCGCTCGAAAGATTCGCTGGACGTCAAATTCGTCGTCACCGACTTCAATAAATCCGTGACCATCGCCTATCGCGGCATCCTCCCGGATCTGTTCCGCGAAGGGCAGGGCATCGTCGCCCTCGGCAAGCTCAACGCCGACGGCGTGGTAGTGGCCGATGAAGTGCTGGCCAAGCACGACGAGAAGTACATGCCGCCGGAAGTGACCAAAGCCTTGAAAGACAGCGGTCAATCGGCACCAACGCCTGCGAAGGAGGGTTGATCGATGACATCGGCAATTTTTATTCCTGAACTCGGTCATCTGGCGATGATCCTGGCGCTGTGTTTTGCGCTGGTGCAGGCCGTGGTGCCATTGATTGGCGCCTGGCGCGGCGACCGTTTCTGGATGAGTCTGGCCCAGCCTGCCGCGTGGGGGCAGTTTGCGTTTTTGCTGTTCGCGTTCGGCATTCTGACCTACGCGTTCATGACCGATGACTTCTCCGTCGCCTATGTGGCGAACAACTCCAATACCGCGTTGCCGTGGTACTACAAATTCAGTGCAGTGTGGGGCGCCCACGAAGGGTCGTTGCTGCTCTGGGCCCTGATTCTCGGTGGCTGGACCTTTGCCGTGTCGGTGTTCTCGCGGCAGTTGCCGCAAGTCATGCTGGCGCGAGTGCTGGCGGTGATGGGCATGATCAGCACCGGTTTCCTGCTGTTCCTGATCCTCACGTCCAACCCGTTCAAACGCATCCTGCCGCAAATGCCCAGCAATGGCGCTGACCTCAATCCACTGTTGCAAGACATCGGCCTGATCGTGCACCCGCCGATGTTGTACATGGGTTACGTCGGTTTTTCGGTGGCGTTCGCCTTCGCTATCGCCGCGTTGATGGGCGGTCGCCTTGATGCCGCGTGGGCACGCTGGTCGCGTCCGTGGACCATCGTTGCCTGGGCCTTCCTCGGCATCGGTATTACCCTCGGTTCGTGGTGGGCGTATTACGAACTCGGCTGGGGTGGCTGGTGGTTCTGGGACCCGGTGGAAAACGCCTCGTTCATGCCATGGCTGGTCGGCACCGCGCTGATTCACTCGCTGGCGGTCACGGAAAAACGTGGCGTGTTCAAGAGCTGGACGGTGTTGCTGGCGATTGCTGCGTTTTCGCTGAGCCTGCTTGGTACGTTCCTCGTGCGTTCCGGCGTGCTGACTTCGGTGCATGCGTTTGCCTCCGATCCGGAGCGCGGCGTGTTCATCCTGATCTTTCTGTTGTTCGTGGTCGGCGGCTCGCTGACGCTGTTCGCCCTGCGCGCACCCGTGGTCAAGAGTCAGGTCGGTTTCAACCTGTGGTCGCGGGAAACCCTGCTGCTGGGCAACAACCTGGTGCTGGTCGTTGCTGCGTCGATGATTCTGCTCGGTACGCTGTATCCGCTGATTCTTGATGCCCTGAGCGGCGCGAAAATGTCGGTCGGCCCGCCGTACTTCAACGCGCTGTTCATTCCGTTGATGGCGCTGCTGATGATGGTCATGGCGGTCGGCGTGATCGTGCGCTGGAAAGACACGCCGGTGAAATGGCTGGCCGGCATGCTGACCCCGGTGCTGCTCGGCAGCGTCGCGCTGGCGGTGGTGGCCGGTGTCGCTTACGGCGATTTCAACTGGGCGGTGGTCGCGACCTTCCTGCTCGCTGCGTGGGTATTGCTCGCCGGTGCGCGCGACATCGTCGACAAGACCCGGCACAAAGGCTTGATCAAAGGTTTACCGACCCTGACCCGCAGTTATTGGGGCATGCAGATCGCGCACCTCGGCATCGCCGTGTGTGCGCTCGGCGTGGTGTTGTCGAGTCAGAACAGTGCCGAACGCGATCTGCGTCTGGCACCGGGCGAGTCGATGGATCTGGCCGGTTATCACTTCGTCTTCGAAGGCGCCAAGCACTTCGAAGGGCCGAACTTCACCTCGGACAAAGGCACGATTCGGGTCATTCGTGACGGCAAGGAAGTCAGCGTGCTGCACCCGGAAAAACGTCTGTACACCGTGCAGAACTCGGTGATGACCGAAGCCGGTATCGACGCCGGTTTCACCCGTGACCTTTACGTCGCCCTCGGTGAACCGCTGGACAACGGCGCGTGGGCGGTGCGCGTGCACGTCAAACCGTTCGTGCGCTGGATCTGGTTCGGCGGCTTGCTCACTGGTTTTGGTGGATTGCTGGCGGCGCTGGATCGACGTTATCGGGTCAAGGTGAAAGCCAAGGTGCGTGAAGCACTGGGCATGACGGGAGCGGCTGCATGAGACGTTGGTTGATGCTGGTGCCACTGGCGATTTTTCTGCTGGTGGCGGTGTTTCTTTATCGCGGTCTGTATCTCGATCCGGCGGAGTTGCCGTCGGCGATGATCAACAAGCCGTTCCCGGAGTTTTCCCTGCCCAACGTGCAGGGCGACAAGAGCCTGACCAAAGCTGACATTCTCGGCAAACCGGCGCTGGTCAACGTTTGGGGCACCTGGTGCATTTCCTGCCGGGTCGAGCATCCGGTGCTGAACAAACTCGCCGAGCGCGGCGTGGTGATCTACGGCATCAACTACAAGGACACCAACGCTGATGCCTTGAAGTGGCTGGCCGAATTCCACAATCCGTATGCGCTGGACATCCGTGACGACGAGGGCTCGCTGGGACTGAACCTCGGCGTCTACGGCGCGCCGGAAACCTTTTTCATCGACGCCAAGGGCATCATCCGCGACAAGTATGTCGGCGTGATTGATGAACAAGTCTGGCGCGAAAAACTCGCAGCCAAGTATCAGGCGCTGGTCGATGAGGCCAAGCCATGAAGCGCTTTATGGCTGCGCTGATATTGGGTTTGAGTCTGGTCGGTGTCGCCCATGCCGCCATCGACACCTACGAGTTCGCCAAAGAAGGCGATCGTGAGCGTTTTCGCGAGTTGACCAAGGAACTGCGCTGCCCCAAGTGCCAGAACCAGGACATCGCTGACTCCAACGCACCGATTGCCGCGGACCTGCGCAAAGAGATTTTCCGCATGCTCGGCGAGGGCAAGGACAACCAGCAGATCATCGACTTCATGGTCGATCGCTACGGTGATTTCGTTCGCTACAAACCGGCGCTCAACGCCAAGACTGCTCTGCTCTGGTTCGGCCCGGCCGGCCTGCTGCTCGGTGGTCTGGTGGTGATCGCGGTGATCGTCCGCCGTCGTCGCGGCCAGCGTGCCGAGACTCCGCAAGCGCTGTCCAGCGAAGAGCGTCAGCGCCTCGACCAACTGTTGGATAAAAACCAAGAATGATTGATTTCTGGCTTGCCGCAGGGCTGTTGCTTCTGGTCGCCCTGAGTTTTCTGCTGATCCCGGTTTTGCGCGAACGTCGCGCCCAGCGTGAAGAGGATCGTACTGCCCTGAACGTTGCGCTGTATCAGGAGCGCGTCGCCGAGTTGCAATCGCAACAGGCTGAAGGCGTGCTCGACGCCGCGCAAATGGACAGCGGTCGTGCCGAGGCGGCGCGTGAGTTGCTGGCCGATACCGAAGGGGTTGCCGCACCGCGTATCTCGAAACTGGGTAAACCGTTGCCGCTGCTGGCGGCAGTCTTGGTGCCAGTGCTGGGCCTCGGCCTGTATATGCACTTCGGTGCTGCCGACAAAGTCGAGCTGACCCGCGAATTTGCCCAGGCACCGCAGTCGATGGAAGAAATGACCCAGCGTCTGGAACGTGCTGTTGCGGCGCAACCGGATTCTGCCGAAGGCCTGTATTTCCTCGGTCGTACCTACATGGCGCAAGAGCGTCCGGCGGACGCGGCGAAGATGTTCGAACGCGCTGCCAATCTGGCCGGACGTCAACCGGAGCTGCTCGGTCAGTGGGCGCAGGCGCAGTATTTTGCTGATGGCAAAAAGTGGTCGGCGAAGATTCAGGCCCTGACTGACGAAGCGCTGAAGGCGGATCCGAAAGAAGTGACCAGCCTTGGTTTGCTCGGTATCGCTGCGTTTGAAGGCGAGCGTTATCAGGAAGCCATCGACTACTGGAACCGTCTGCTGGCGCAACTGCCGCCTGAGGATAGCTCCCGCGCCGCGCTGCAAGGCGGGATCAAACGCGCCGCCGAACGTCTGGAAGCCAGTGGCGGCAAGGTCGCTCAGGCGCCCGTAGCCGCGAAAGCCGCTTTGTTGAAAGTCAGCGTCGATCTGGCCAGCGAACTCAGAAGCAAAGTGCAACCGGGCGACAGCGTGTTCATTTTCGCCCGCGCCACCTCCGGTCCACCGGCACCGCTGGCAGCCAAACGCCTGACCGTGGCCGATCTGCCGGTGACCGTCGAACTGGGCGATGCTGACGCAATGATGCCGCAGTTGAAACTGTCGAACTTCCCTGAAGTCCAACTGGTTGCGCGCATCTCCCGCGCCGGCCAACCGACTGCCGGCGAGTGGGTCGGTCGCAGCGGCCCTCTGGCCAGCAGCACCACTGCGCTACAAAAACTGACCATCGACAGCCCGGACAAATAGCCGGACACAACAGGAAAGCACCGCCATGCACACCATCGCCCGAATCACAGTCCTCACACTGGCCCTGGGCTTGAGTGCATGTGCGGTGCAACGACCGGAACCGACGACGAATTTGCCGCCAATCCCGCCGTCGCAACCAAGCCCGACCCCGTCGACTTCGCCGACGCCTGGCAAAAGCATCCCGGCGAAACCGGCCAAACCGGTGCCGCGCACCTCGGCCAGCTTCGCCCCGCCACCGGGCGGCAACAGCCACTGGGACCAGAAACTCGGCGTCTACGTCCTCGACGACCAGACCAACACCTTCTACCGCCAGCGCACCTACTACCGCTGGAACAACGGTTGGAGCCGCTCCGTCAGCCCTAACGGCCCGTGGGAAGACACCAACATCCACGGCGTGCCACCGGGGTTGGGCAAGCAATTCGGGCAGTAAATGAAAACGGCGATCTTCGGATCGCCGTTTTGCTGTGTGCCTGTTGGGTTCTCACAGAAATTGCTCATGGAAGTGCTGCACAGCGCTCAGGGTTTAGCAGTTTCAATCACACCCTGTAAAACAACCAGACGTCGTTCTGCCAATTTCTGTGCTTGAGTAAATATAACCCTAGAGTTATTTTTGTGAGACCAAGGCAAGGAGGCGGTTGGTGCAGAGCAGGCTATTGATCAAGGAGCTGGAGGAGGCAGGCTGGACGCTGGATCGGGTCACCGGCAGTCATCACATCTTCAAGCACCGATACAACCCGTACACGATTCCCGTCCCACATCTGAAAAAGGATTGGCCGTTGGGAACGGTCAAAAGCATCAGGCGGCGTGCCGGGTTGTACAACCCGCCAGCCAGTTTCGAAGGAGATCCGTAATGCAATATCCAATCTGTATCGAGTGGGGAGACGAGAACACTGCCATCGGTATTCAGATCCCCGATATTCCCGGCGCCGTTACGGCAGGGGACAGCTTTGAAGATGCCTACAAGGCGGCGGTCGAAGTCGCCCATATCATGCTGCAGGAGATTGCGGCGGACGGGGAGTCGATTCCTATGCCGACTTCGGCATCCGCTCATCGCAGTAATCCAGAATTTGCCGAGATGGGCTGGGGCATGCTTGAGCTGGACATTTCGCCCTATCTCGGCAAAACCGAAAAGGTCAACGTAACGCTGCCCGGTTACGTGATTCAGCGCATCGACCGTTACGTGCGCGAACACAACGTCAAAAGCCGCTCCTCCTTTCTGGCCGATGCGGCGATGGAAAAGCTGGTTCGATATTAAGCCTCATCGCTCCCCCAGGCTAAATGAATAACCTGTGGGAGCGAGCCTGCTCGCGAAGCTTTTGCCGCCTTACGCTGCTGCCAATGAACCACGCTGCGAAACACTCAAAAACCGCAACAGCGCCAACAGCGGAAAAACACTGCCGACAATCACGATCCACAACCAGCCGCCATGCTCGTACACCGCACTGGCCACCGACGAGCCGAAGGCACCACCGATGAAGATGCTGGTCATGTACAGCGCGTTCAGACGGCCACGGCTTTTCGCGTCCAGTGAGTACACCGCACGCTGGCCGAGGACCATGTTCATCTGTACGCAGAAGTCGAGCACCACGCCGGTCACGGCCAGGCCGATGACGCTGTAGGCCGGGTGGATGAAGGCGGGCAGGAAACTCAGGCTGGCGAAGAGCATGGCCAGCAGCGAGGCGATGCGGGTGTGGCCGGCGTCGGCCAGGCGTCCGCTGATCGGCGCGGCGATGGCACCGATGGCGCCGACCAGGGCGAAGATGGCGATTTCGCTTTGCGACAAACCATGGTTGCGCGCCAGTTCCAGCGGCACGGCGGTCCAGAACAGGCTGAACGTGGCGAACATGCAGCCCTGATAAAACGCCCTTTGGCGCAGTACCGGTTGCTGGCGCAGCAGAGTCCACAGCGAACCGATCAACTGACCATAGGTGGCGCTGTGATCAGGCTGGCGTTTGGGCACGGTCAACGCCAATACAACGCTGATCGCTGCCATCAATGCGGCGGCAATCATGAACATCGCGCGCCAGCCCAAATGGTCGGCCACCACGCTCGACACCGGCCGTGCCAACAGAATACCCAGCAGCAAACCACCCATGATCCCGCCGACCACACGACCGCGAGACTCTTCCGGCGCGAGATGCGCTGCCAGTGGAATCAGAATCTGCACCGACACCGAACTGAAACCCACCAGGAGCGAGATCAGCAGGAACACATTCGGCTGATCGGTAAACGCCGCCGCCAACAGGCTGGCGATCGCCACCACGGTGGTGATGATCATCAACCGGCGGTTCTCCAGCAGATCACCCAGTGGCACCAAAAAAAACAGGCCCAGCGCATAACCGATCTGCGTCAGCGAGACGATGAAGCTGGCCATGGTGTCGGAGAGACCGATGTCCGGCGCGATCAGGCCGATGATCGGCTGCGCGTAGTAGATGTTGGCAACGATGGCGCCGCAGCAGAAGGCGAACAGCAGCACCATGCCTCGGGTCATTGCGTGAGTGGTGGCGGTCATAAGGTTTCTCGATCCAGCGAAAGGGAATGCGGTGAGGCTATGGGACAAACCCGATGGGCAGAAGGCGCCTTCGGTCGATATCAGTTATTCCGTTGCGCAATGACCGTGGCTGTCGCATGTCATCCATCGGCGAACCTTGCGTCCGACCGTCAGGGGGCGATGATACATTCACTTACATCCTGTTCGATAGCGTGCTTATGTTTGCATTGGCTTGTACAACATTGATGACCGGAGGATTGCAATGAAGCTTCGCCTTACTGCAACGATTGTTCTGATCAGCCTGCTGGGCGCGACGAGCGTGCAGGCCGCTGATGCACCGGGGATGCGCCTCGGCGTGCGCGGCGAGATTACCGGGGTCAGCGCCGATTCACTGAAAGTCCACGTCAACAGCGGCGAGAACGTGGTGATCCGGTTGACAGGCGACACCAAGGTTCGCGCGGTCACCCTGGCCAATATCGAAGACATCAAACCCGGCAGTTACATTGGTTCGGCGGCGATGCCACAGGAGGACGGCACGCTCAAGGCGCTGGAAGTGCATGTGTTTCCGCCGGAATTAGCCGGAAGTGGCGATGGTCATCGACCGTTCGATCTGGCTAAGGGCAGCAGCATGACCAATGGCAGCGTCGGCGATCTGGTGGTGAGCAACGGGCGGGTGCTGACGGTGAACTACAAGGGCGGGCAGCAGAAGATTCTGGTGCCGGAGGATGTGCCGATCGTGAATCTCGAGCCGGGGGATCGGAGCTTGCTGAAGGTTGGGGTGAAGATTGTTACGTTCGTCACGCAGGGTGCGGATGGCACGCTGACGGCGCAATCGATTTCTGCGGGTAAGGATGGGGTGACGCCGCCGATGTAAAAGCCCCTCACCCTAGCCCTCCCGAAACGTCGGACCGCCCGGAGGTAGAGGGGACTGATTGGGGGATGCTTGAGAGGTACACCGACCTGAACTTGCTTCAGTGAATCCATAATCGACTCGATATTTCAGGTCGATGTCTGACGCCAGACACTTCGGTCGGCCCCCTCTCCCTCTGGGAGAGGGCTGGGGTGAGGGTAAAGCGGCCACAAAAAAAGGCGACCTCAGTGGATCGCCTTTTTCACGCCTGCTTAAACCTTACTGCCCGCTATAAATCTGATCAAAAACCCCACCATCATTAAAGTGGGTCTTCTGCACCGTACGCCAGTCACCAAAGGTCTTCTCCACCGAGAGGAAATCAACTTTCGGGAAACGATCGGTGTACTTCGCCAACACCG
Source organism: Pseudomonas sp. Irchel 3H7 (assembly GCF_900187605.1). Classification (GTDB taxonomy): domain Bacteria; phylum Pseudomonadota; class Gammaproteobacteria; order Pseudomonadales; family Pseudomonadaceae; genus Aquipseudomonas. The sequence goes on along the minus strand of NZ_FYEA01000014.1, from coordinate 95,428 downwards.
CCGGATCACGCGGACGCAGGTAGTTTGCCGCCGCAATTTCCTGACCTTCCGGCGACCACAGGTACTTCAGGTACTCATCCGCCGCCGCGCGCGAACCTTTCTTGTCGACCACTTTATCGACCACCGATACCGGCGGCTCGGCCTCAGCCGAAACACTCGGGTAGACGACTTCAAACTGATCACGACCAAACTCGCGAGCAATCATTTCCGCTTCGTTTTCGAAGGTCACCAGCACGTCGCCGATCTGGTTGGTCATGAAGGTCGTGGTGGCGGCGCGGCCACCGGTGTCCAGTACCGGCGCTTGCTTGAACAGTTTGCCGACGAAATCCTTGGCCTTGTTCTCGTCACCACCATTCTTCAGCACGTAACCCCAAGCCGACAGATAGGTGTAGCGGCCGTTACCCGAGGTTTTCGGGTTTGGCACGATCACTTGCACGCCGTCCTTGAGCAGATCCGGCCAGTCTTTCAGGGCTTTCGGGTTGCCTTTGCGCACGATAAACACCGTGGCCGAGGTGAACGGCGCGCTGTTGTTCGGCAGACGCGTGACCCAGTTCTCCGGCACCAGTTTGCCGTTGTCGGCGAGGGCGTTGATGTCGGTGGCCATGTTCATGGTGATGACGTCAGCCGGCAGGCCATCGATCACCGAGCGCGCTTGCTTGCTCGAGCCGCCGAAGGACATCTGCACGGTGATGTTTTCGTTGTGCTCGGCCTGCCAGTGTTTCTGGAACGCAGTGTTGTAGTCCTTGTAGAAATCGCGCATCACGTCGTAGGAAACGTTGAGCAGCGTCGGGGCTGCCTGAGCGATGTTGGCCAAGGCCAGACCGGCGGCGAGAAGTGAGGCGCCAAAGAGTTTTTTCACTGCGCATTCCTTGTTTTATCTGTGTAGGAGCAGGGGGTGATGTTCAATTGCCACTGACTATAACGGGGTGCGCATAGTCGTTTAAAGATTAAAAAGCTCTTTGCTTATTCCAGTTTCTTGAACAATGCATTGCCGCATCGCGAGCAAAACGCCGCACCATGTTCATGGCTGTTTTTCTTGCACACCGGGCAGTCGTGTTGCAGCTGTTCACCGCGCATGGCGTTGGCCAGTTCGGCGGTGAAAATCCCCGTCGGCACGGCGATGATCGAGTAACCGGTGATCATCACCAGCGACGAAATCACTTGGCCCAGCGGGGTCTTCGGCACGATGTCGCCGAAACCCACGGTGGTCAACGTGACGATCGCCCAATAGATGCCTTTGGGAATGCTGGTGAAACCATGCTCCGGGCCTTCGATCACATACATCAACGTGCCAAACACCGTCACCAAGGTGCAGACGCTGACCAGAAACACGACGATTTTCTGCTTGCTGCCGCGCAGCGCCGACATCAGGTAATTGGCTTGCTTGAGGTACGGGCTGAGCTTGAGCACACGGAAAATCCGCAACATGCGGATGATCCGGATAATCAGCAGGTACTGCGCATCGCTGTAATACAGCGCAAGGATGCCCGGCACGATTGCCAGCAAATCCACCAGCCCGTAAAAGCTGAAGGCGTAGCGCAACGGCTTGGGCGAGCAGTACAGGCGCAGGATGTACTCACCGAGAAAGATGATCGTGAAGCCCCACTCGATGTAGGCCAGCACGTTCGCGTAGTTCTGGTGAATGCTGTCGATACTGTCGAGCATCACGATCACCAGACTGGCGAGGATGATCAACAGCAGGATGCCGTCGAAGCGACGCCCGGCGCGGGTATCGCTCTGGAAAATCATCACGTAAAGCCGTTCGCGCCAACTGTTGCTGCTGTCCATGGATAACGCCTGAATCGAAGATCAGCGCAGCCTAGGTTGATTCTCCCCATGAGCGCAAGGCGCACGCTCGACGACGGCTTTGCCAAGCATCTGGATGCCGGCGCGGATCAGCCAGCAAGCGAGGATGAACGGCGCGGTCAGGGTCGCAAGGCCAACCGCCGCAAACAACGGCGTAACCAGCAACGCGAGGACGATGCCGAGCAGCGGCAGCCACGGTTGTTGGCGTTGCGCGGAGAAGGCGAGGGCGGCGAGCACGGCGTTATAGCTGCCGAGACCGAGCAAAGCGGCGCTGGTTTCATGGTGCAGCAAGCTGGAGCCGAGGCCAATTGCCGACGCCAGCAGCGCCCAGCAAAACGCCCGGCGATCAGCGATCAGCAAACCGGCGGCGATCAAAGCGCCGGCCAGTGGATGACCGAGGAACATCACCTGGCCCAAGCCACGCAGTTCGGCGGCAAGCAGGTTCAGCGTGTTCAACTCGACATGCGCGACAGGCGCCGACGGTTCGGCGAATAGCAGCAATACCCAGCTCATCGCCACGAACGGCGAGGTGTAGGCCGGTATGGATCGACTGCTGTACACATGTTTGAGCCATTGTTGCGTGACCATTGCGCTCAAGCCGCCGGCGGCGAGAATCAGCGGCGGCAGCAGCGGCGACCACGGGAAATACAGGCTCAGCAACAGACCGAGCAAGATGCCGTTGTAGCTGAACAGTCCAGCCTGGCGATCAGCCTTGGCGTAGTTGCGCCGTTGTGCGGTGAGCAAACCGGCGACGGCACCGAGCAGCGCACCGGCGAACAGCACAGGTGCGGTCAGCAGGATCGCCAACAGGCACAGCAGGCCGCACAGCGGATGGCGCTGGAGGAATATCTGACTGAAACCGTTGAGCAAAGCCTCGGCCCAGTCGGGGCAGTGGGTGTTGAAATGATTGGCAGGCATGTTGAGAAAATCTGGGCAGCTGATCGTTCCCACGCTCTGCGTGGGAATGCCTCAAAGGACGCTCTGCGTCTGCTCTTGGGACGCAGAGCGTCCCGGGCCGCACTCCCACGCAGAGCGTGGGAACGATCATGGTGGGGGGCTTAAATCAATGTTTCGATCCGCAGCGAGTTAGTCGAGCCCGGCTGGCCGAACGGCACGCCAGCAGTGATCAGCAGCGTGTCGCCACGCTCGGCCATGCCTTGGGCCTGGGCGATTTCCAGCGCGGTTGAGCAAACCTCATCGACCTGACGCAGACGATCGTTGACCACCGAATGAATCCCCCACGCCACGCTCAAACGCCGTGCGGTTTGCAGGTTCGGCGTCAGGTTGAGGATCGGCGCTTTCGGCCGTTCCCGCGCTGCACGCAGACTCGAGGTGCCCGATTCGCTGTAGTTGACCAGCACCGCCACCGGCAGCACGTTGCTGATGCGCCGGATCGCGCAACTGATCGCATCGGAAACGGTTGCCTCGGCTTTCGGCCGACTGACATCGAGCTGCGTCTGATAATCCGGACCGTTCTCCACCTGACGAATGATCTTGCTCATCATCTGCACAGCTTCCAGTGGGTATTCGCCGGACGCGGTTTCCGCCGACAGCATTACCGCGTCAGCGCCTTCGGCCACGGCGTTGGCAACGTCCGTTACCTCGGCGCGGGTCGGAGCAGGGGAGAAGCGCATCGATTCCAGCATCTGCGTCGCCACCACCACCGGTTTGCCCAGTTCGCGGCAAGTGGTGATGATGTTTTTCTGAATCTGCGGCACGCTTTCGGCCGGCACTTCGACGCCGAGGTCGCCACGGGCAACCATGATCGCGTCGCTCAATTCAGCGATTTCGCGCAGTTGTTCAACGGCTGACGGCTTCTCGATTTTCGCCATCAGAAAGGCTTTGTCGCCGATCAATGCGCGGGCTTCGATGATGTCCTGTGGGCGCTGCACAAACGACAGCGCGACCCAGTCCACACCCAGTTCCAGGCCGAAGCTCAAATCGCGGCGATCCTTGGCGGTCAGCGGGCTGAGGTCGAGCACCGCTTGCGGCACGTTGACGCCTTTGCGGTCCGACAATTCGCCGCCGTTGAGCACGGTGGTGTCGATCGCGTCGGCGTATTTGGTCACCACGCGCAGACGCAGCTTGCCGTCGTCGAGCAGTAGATCCATGCCGGCTTCCAGCGCGGCAATGATCTCCGGATGCGGCAGGTTTACTCGGCGCTCATCGCCCGGTGTCGCGTCCAGATCCAGACGGAAGGCCTGACCGCGATGCAGTTGCACCTTGCCGTCGGCGAACTTGCCGACGCGCAGTTTCGGCCCCTGCAAGTCCATCAGAATGCCCAGCGGATAGTTGAGCTGACGCTCGACTTCGCGGATCCACTGATAGCGCTTGGCGTGGTCGGCGTGATCGCCGTGGCTGAAGTTCAGGCGGAAGATATTCACCCCGGCCTCGACCAGTTCGCGGATGTCTTCGATGCCATCGACAGCTGGCCCGAGGGTGGCGAGGATTTTGACCTTTTTATCAGGCGTCATGATTTGCAGCTCTCAAGGATCAGAATGGCGCGGAAGTCGTTGACGTTGGTGCGGGTCGGCTCGGTGACGATCAGCGCATCGAGCGCCGCGAAATAGCCGTAGCCGTTGTTGTTATCCAGCTCGTCGCTGGCGCTCAAACCGAGGGCGGCGGCGCGGGCGTAGCTGTCCGGGGTCATGATCGCGCCGGCGTTGTCTTCCGAGCCGTCGATGCCGTCGGTGTCACCGGCCAGCGCATAGACGCCGGGCTGGCCCTTGAGGCTGTCGGTGAGGCTGAGGAGGAATTCGGCGTTGCGTCCGCCACGGCCATTGCCGCGCACGGTCACGGTGGTTTCGCCGCCGGAGAGAATCACGCACGGTGCTGCCAATGGTTGACCGTGATGGATGATCTGGCGGGCGATGCCGGCATGGACTTTCGCCACTTCGCGCGACTCACCTTCGAGGTCGCCGAGGATCAGCGTGCTGAAACCGGCCTGACGGCATTTCACCGCCGCCGCATCCAGCGATTGCTGAGGACGGGCAATCAACTGGAAGTGGCTGCGCGCGAGCGACGGATCTCCGGGTTTGACGGTTTCCGACTCAGGGCTTTGCAGCCAGTTGCGCACTGAAGCGGGGATCTCGATGCCGTAGCGTTTGATGATCGCCAGCGCTTCAGCGGAAGTGCTTGGGTCGGCCACGGTCGGGCCGGAAGCGATGACCGTGGCGAGGTCGCCCGGTACATCGGAAATCGCGTAGGTATAAACAGTGGCAGGCCAGCAAGCCTTGCCCAGACGCCCACCCTTGATCGCCGAGAGGTGCTTGCGCACGCAGTTCATCTCGCCGATGGTCGCGCCGGATTTGAGCAGGGCTTTGTTGATCGACTGCTTGTCGGCGAGGGTGATGCCTGCGGCCGGCAACGCCAGCAGGGCAGAGCCACCACCGGAGAGCAGGAAGATCACGCGGTCGTCTTCAGTCAGGTTGCTGACCAGTTCGAGCACGCGTTTGGCTACGGCCAGGCCGGCAGCGTCCGGTACCGGATGCGCGGCTTCGACCACTTCGATTTTTTCGCAGGGGGCGCCGTGACCGTAGCGGGTTACAACCAGGCCAGATACTTCACCTTCCCAGCAGCGCTCGACCACTTGCGCCATCGCGGCGGCAGCTTTGCCGGCACCGATGACGATCACCCGGCCGCTACGGTCGGCGGGCAGATGGGCTTCAAGGACCTGGTTCGGATGGGCCGCGTCGATGGCTGTGGCAAACAGCTCGCGCAGCAGTTGTTGCGGATCGACCGACATGGCGGGCTCCCGGAATTCTTGTTATTGGGATGGAGCGACAACGGTGCAGCGACGCGGTCCTTGTGGGAGCTGGCTTGCCAGCGATTCAGGCACCGCGGTCGTTCAGGCAGACCGAGTTGATGCCATCGCGGGCAAGCCCGCTCCCACAGGGAGCGGGCCAGAAGCGCAGATTATTTGTTATCGCGAATCGAGAAGTTGGCCATGTGTTCCAGACCTTTGATCAGCGCCGAGTGGTCCCAGTTGCTGCCACCGATCGCTGCGCAGGTGCTGAACACTTGCTGGGCGTTGGCGGTGTTCGGCAGGTTGATGTTCAGTTCCTTGGCGCCTTGCAGGGCCAGGTTCAGGTCCTTCTGGTGCAGGCTGATGCGGAAGCCTGGATCGAAAGTGCCTTTGATCATGCGCTCGCCGTGCACTTCGAGGATCTTCGAAGAGGCGAAACCGCCCATCAGTGCTTCACGCACTTTGGCTGGATCAGCACCGTTTTTCGAAGCGAACAGCAGGGCTTCAGCGACGGCCTGAATGTTCAGCGCAACGATGATCTGGTTGGCGACTTTGGCGGTTTGACCGTCGCCATTGCCACCGACCAGAGTGATGTTCTTGCCCATGGCCTGGAACAGCGGCAGGGCGCGTTCGAAGGCATCCGCGTCACCACCGATCATGATGCTCAGGGTCGCGGCTTTGGCGCCGACTTCACCACCGGAAACCGGTGCGTCGAGGTACTGCGCGCCTTTCTCGTTGATCTTCGCCGCGAAAGCCTTTGTGGCGGTTGGCGAGATCGAGCTCATGTCGATAACGATTTTGCCTTTGCTCAGGCCGGCGGCAACACCGTCGGCGCGGAACAGTACGTCGTCGACCTGTGGGGTATCCGGGACCATGACGATGATGAATTCAGCTTCCTGCGCGACTTCGCGCGGGTTGGCCAGGGCGACGGCGCCAGCGGCGACCAGGTCGGCCGGGGCGGCGTCGTGGTGCGCCGACAGGAACAGGCTGTGACCGGCTTTCTGCAGGTTCGAAGCCATTGGGTGGCCCATGATGCCGGTGCCGATAAATCCGATTTTAGCCATGAGAAAATCCTCTTGTTTTTATAAACAGCCGTAGGAGCTGCCGAAGGCTCGGGCCGCGTTCGGACGATCTTTTGATCTTGACCTGTAAAAACAAGATCAAAAGATCGCAGCCTTCGGCAGCTCCTACAGGGTCATGTGTTCGTTCAGATTGCGTTGTGGGTTTTCAGCCAGCCGAGGCCTGCTTCGGTCGTGGTCAGCGGCTTGTATTCACAACCCACCCAACCCTGATAACCGATGCGATCAAGGTGTTCGAACAGGAAGCGGTAGTTGATTTCACCAGTGCCGGGTTCGTTGCGGCCCGGGTTGTCCGCGAGCTGCACATGGTTGATCTCGCCCAGATGCGATTGCAGGGTGCGGGCCAGATCGCCTTCCATGATTTGCATGTGATAGATGTCGTATTGCAGGAACAGATTGGCGCTGCCGACCTGCTCGCGAATCGACAGGGCTTGCGCCGTGTTGTTCAGGTAGAAACCCGGGATGTCGCGGGTGTTGATCGCTTCCATCACCAGTTTGATGCCCGCTGCCTGTAGCTTGTCGGCGGCGTATTTCAGGTTGGCGACGAAGGTTTTTTCTACCGTGGCATCGTCAACGCCTTGTGGACGAATACCGGCCAGGCAGTTGATCTGGGTGTTGCCCAGCACTTGCGCATAGGCAATCGCCAGATCGACACCGGCGCGGAACTCTTCGACCCGATCCGGCAGGCACGCGATACCGCGCTCGCCCTTGGCCCAGTCACCGGCCGGCAGGTTGAACAGCACTTGAGTCAGACCGTTGGCGTCGAGCCTGGCCTTGATTTCGGCAGAGCTGAAGTCGTACGGGAACAGGTACTCGACACCGCTGAAACCAGCCTTGGCGGCGGCGTCGAAACGGGCAAGGAAATCCTGTTCGGTAAACAGCATGGACAGGTTGGCTGCGAAACGCGGCATGGTGGTCTCCTAAAAACGGATGTGACACGGTGGGTCAGATTGTTCGCGATCAGTCCCCTCTCCTGGGGGAGAGGGTTAGGGTGAGGGGGACCCTGAGTCTGATCCGAATTTTGCGAGCACCGCAAAACCTTTCCCTCACCCCAGCCCTCCCGAAACGTCGGACCGCCCGGAGGGAGAGGGGGCTAGCTACGTTCAATCAAGCAGCGAAATCGCCGTTGGCGCATCGTTGCCGACCAGCGCCAGGTCTTCGAATTCGTTGACGGCGTTGATCTCGGTGCCCATGGAGATGTTGGTCACACGCTCCAGAATGATCTCGACGATCACCGGCACCTTGAACTCTTCGATCATCTGTTCGGCCTTGCGCAGGGCAGGGGCGATTTCCGATGGTTCGAACACACGCAGTGCCTTACAGCCGAGGCCTTCAGCCACTGCGACGTGGTCAACACCGTAACCGTTGAGTTCCGGCGCGTTCAGGTTATCGAAGGACAGCTGCACGCAGTAGTCCATTTCGAACCCGCGCTGGGCCTGACGGATCAGACCCAGGTACGAGTTGTTCACCACGACGTGGATGTATGGCAGTTTGAACTGAGCGCCGACCGCCAGTTCTTCGATCATGAACTGGAAGTCATAGTCCCCCGACAGGGCCACGACTTTCCGGCTCGGATCGGCCTTGACCACGCCCAGCGCAGCCGGAATGGTCCAGCCCAACGGGCCGGCCTGACCGCAGTTGATCCAGTGACGCGGCTTGTAGACGTGCAGGAACTGCGCGCCGGCAATCTGCGACAGACCAATGGTGCTGACGTAGCAGGTGTCCTTGCCGAACACCTGGTTCATTTCTTCGTAAACGCGTTGCGGTTTTACCGGCACGTTGTCGAAGTGGGTCTTGCGATGCAGGCTGGCTTTGCGCTGCTGGCAGTCTTGCAGCCAGGCACTGCGGTTTTTCAGCTTGCCGGCGGCTTGCCATTCACGGGCCACTTCGATGAACACGGTCAGCGCAGCAGCGGCGTCGGAAACGATGCCCAGATCCGGGGTGAACACACGACCGATCTGCGTGCCTTCGATGTCGACGTGAATGAACTTGCGACCTTCGGTGTAAACGTCAACCGAACCGGTGTGACGGTTAGCCCAACGGTTACCGATCCCCAACACCACGTCGGATTTCAGCATGGTGGCGTTGCCGTAACGATGCGACGTCTGCAGACCGACCATGCCGACCATCAACGGGTGATCGTCCGGGATGGTGCCCCAGCCCATCAGGGTCGGGATCACCGGGATGCCGGTCAGTTCAGCGAATTCAACCAGCAGATCGCTGGCGTCGGCGTTGATGATGCCGCCGCCGGCAACCAGCAATGGACGCTCAGCCTGATCAAGCAGCGCCAGAGCTTTTTCAACCTGAACGCGGGTCGCGGTCGGCTTGGCCAATGGCAGCGGCTGGTAGGCGTCGATGTCGAATTCGATTTCGGCCATCTGCACGTCGAACGGCAGGTCGATCAGCACCGGGCCTGGACGGCCGGAGCGCATTTCGAAGAAGGCTTTCTGGAACGCGTAAGGCACTTGGCCCGGTTCCAGAACAGTGGTCGCCCACTTGGTCACTGGCTTGACGATGCTGGTGATGTCGACAGCCTGGAAGTCTTCCTTGTGCATACGGGCGCGGGGTGCCTGGCCCGTAATGCAGAGGATTGGAATCGAGTCGGCCGAGGCGCTGTAGAGCCCGGTGACCATGTCGGTACCGGCAGGGCCGGAAGTGCCGATGCACACGCCGATGTTGCCGGCCTTGGTGCGGGTGTAGCCCTCGGCCATGTGCGAGGCGCCTTCAACGTGGCGAGCAAGGACGTGATCGATGCCACCGACTTTCTGCAAGGCGGAGTACAGCGGGTTGATGGCAGCGCCCGGGATGCCAAAAGCGGTATCAACCCCTTCACGGCGCATCACCAGAACGGCGGCTTCGATTGCTCTCATTTTGCTCATGGTTTTGTGCCTCTTTACGTTTTGTAATTGTATACAAGTGGCTTTGCGCAGAGTGTATTCACGGCGGACGGCGCAGGTCAATCCATTTTCTCAAGCGCCTGTTTCATTCGTCGGAAGCCTGTCTGAGTGTGGCTTTTCGTCGCATGTGGCGCTTTTCGAGAATTATTGTATACAAAAAAATAACTCATTGTGTTCTATTTGTTGCATCGGCCTGCGGCAGAAAACCGCAGGCCCACGACTTTCCCTATAACAAAATGAGGACGGCACCATGAGCGCTTTAACCTTGAAAGTCGCAGTCAACCTGGTCAATCAGGCCATCAATGCAGGGCGCGGCATCAACGCCGCGCCGCTGACCATCGCGGTACTCGATACCGGCGGCCACCTGATCACCTTGCAACGCGAAGACGGCGCCAGCCTGCTGCGCCCGAACATCGCCATCGGCAAAGCCTGGGGCGCCATCGCCCTGGGCAAAGGCTCGCGCCTGCTGGCACTGGATGCACAACAACGCCCGGCGTTTATTGCCGCGCTGAACAGCATGGGCCAGGGCAGCGTCGTGCCGGCACCGGGTGGTGTGTTGATTCGGGATCAGGCGGGGAATGTGCTGGGTGCGATCGGGATTAGCGGGGATTTGTCGGACATTGATGAGCAGGTGGCAATTAAAGCTGTGGAGGCGTTGGAGTTGCGGGCGGATGCGGGGGTGGCTGCTTGAATCTGCGTTGATTGAATAACCGCTATCGCGAGCAGGCTCACTCCTACAGGAATTTTTGTTCAGACACAAAATGTATGAACACCCCAGATCCCCTGTAGGAGTGAGCCTGCTCGCGATCGCTATCTACCAGACACATCCAGCCAACAGTTGACCGCTCCATTTGTCTTTCCCGGTACTAGCCTTTTCATGACCTGATCACAGAGGGCAAAGGAATGCCGGATCTACCTGCAGCACATAAATTGCGAGTCGGGCGCTATACCGAAGTCAGTCGAATCTATCTGTTAACCAGCACCACTTATCAACGAAAGCCGATTTTCACGGATTTTGCCTTGGGAAAACTGGTCGCTGATCAATTTCGACACGCGCAAGATTCGGGGCTGGTGAACTCATTAGCCTGGGTAGTGATGCCAGATCATTTCCATTGGCTGATTGAATTGCGACGAGGTTCATTGAGTGAGGTGATGCAAAAAACCAAATCGCTGAGTACCAAGGCTGTCAGGCAAGCTTCCGGTGGAAACAGCGTTCTCTGGCAGAGAGGGTTTCATGACCGCGCGCTGAGACGGGAAGAAGACCTGGTGAAGATGGCGCGTTATGTCGTGGCCAACCCGTTGCGGGCCGGGCTGGTGGAGAAGCTTGGCGACTATCCGCTGTGGGATGCTATTTGGGTTTGAGCTGAAACCGCGTTGCCTCGATCGCGAGCAGGCTCACTCCTACAGGGGAACGCATTCCAAATGTAGGAGCGAGCCTGCTCGCGATGGCGTCTCCACGGTGTTTCAGTCCGGCTCACACCCCTTCAACACCAACCGGATAATCGTCTGTGCCGCCGCTTCATAATCCGCCTCGTCCAGCTTGTCCTTGCCGGTCACCGCAGAAATCTGCCAGTCGAAGTCGGCGTAGGTCTGGGTCGCGGCCCAGATGCTGAACATCAGGTGATTAGGGTCGATCGGGGCGATCTGGCCGCGGTCGATCCAGCTCTGGATGCAGTCGATGTTGTGCTTGGCCTGGCCGTTGAGTTGCTCGACCAGATCGGCGCTCAAATGTGGCGCACCGTGCATGATTTCGCTGGCAAATACTTTCGAGGCGAAGGGCAGGTCGCGGGAGATGCGGATCTTCGAGCGGATGTAGCCACTCAGCACTTCGCTCGGTACGCCGTCCGGATTGAACGGGGTCGAGGCCTGCAAAATCGGCACGATGATGCTTTCCAATACCTCGCGGTAAAGGTTTTCCTTGGACTTGAAGTAGTAGTAGACGTTGGGCTTGGGCAATCCCGCCTTGGCGGCGATGTCGCTGGTTTTGGTCGCAGCGAAGCCCTTGTCGGCAAACTCCTCACTGGCGGCACGCAGGATCAGTTCTTTGTTGCGCTCGCGGATTGTGCTCATAAACCCGGTGGTTCCTTGCCTGTTCTGGCGGTTGCGCATGGTAGCACCGGCCTCGCGCAGCGCTCAACAATGCCCCATGTGGCCTGCGGTCGCGTTATGCTTCGCAACATTCATACATAAAAGGAAACAGGATTCATGGCAGGAAGCAGTTTGCTGGTGCTGATCGACGATATTGCCACCGTGCTGGACGACGTGGCGTTGATGACCAAAATGGCTGCCAAGAAGACCGCCGGGGTGCTCGGCGATGATCTGGCGCTCAACGCCCAGCAGGTCTCCGGCGTGCGTGCCGAGCGGGAAATCCCGGTGGTCTGGGCCGTGGCCAAAGGTTCTTTCGTCAACAAATTGATCCTCGTGCCGTCGGCGCTGGCGATCAGTGCGTTCGTACCGTGGCTGGTAACACCGTTGTTGATGGTGGGTGGTGCGTATCTGTGTTTCGAAGGTTTCGAGAAGCTTGCGCACAAGTTTCTGCACAGCAAGGCTGAAGACGAGGCCGAACATGCGCAACTGACTGAGGCGGTAGCTGATCCGGCGACCGATCTGGTGGCGTACGAAAAGGACAAGATCAAAGGCGCGATTCGCACTGACTTTATCCTTTCGGCAGAGATTATCGCCATCACTCTGGGCACCGTGGCAACGGCCTCGCTGACTCAGCAAGTGATCGTGATGTCCGGCATTGCGATTGTGATGACGGTGGGCGTTTATGGCCTGGTGGCGGGCATCGTCAAACTCGACGATCTCGGCCTGTGGCTGACGCAAAAGCCTGGGCAGGTCGCTAAGAAAGTCGGCAGCGGCATTCTGAGCGCGGCACCGTACATGATGAAAACCCTGTCGGTGGTCGGTACGGCGGCGATGTTCCTGGTCGGCGGCGGCATCCTCACCCATGGCGTGCCGGTAGTGCATGACTGGATTGAAGGCGTTGGTGCGGCAGCCGGTAGTGCCGGGTTTGCGGTGCCGATGTTGCTTAATGGTGTGGCGGGGATCATCGCTGGCGCGGTGGTGCTGGCGGTGGTTGCCGTTGTCGGCAAGATCTGGAAAGCCCTGAAAAACTAATCAACAACACATAACCTTTGTAGGAGTGTTGTGCCATTGAAAAAGGGCCATTCGACTCGCATCGAATGGCCCTTTTTTGTACCTGCCAAAAACTATTCGGCGATCTGCAACTTGCGCGCTTCGGTGTACACGTAACGCACCTTCTCGTACTCGAACGGCGAGTTCATCTGGCCGTAACGGAAGCTGGTCTGATAACGCTTGTCGACTGCACGCAACGCCCAGACTTCCGGATGGTTGGAGCTGACTTCCGAGACGTTGAGGAAGTTGATCGCCGATTCGGCGGTGTAATCCACGGCAAGACCGGCAGTGTCACGGATGTTCGACGGTCCGAAGATCGGCAGCACGAAGTAGGCGCCGCCCGGTACACCGTAGAAGCCCAGGGTCTGACCGAAGTCTTCGCTCTGGCGCGGCAGGCCCATGGCAGTAGCCGGGTCCCACAGACCGGCGATGCCGATGGTGGTGTTGAGCAGCAGGCGCGCGGTGGTTTCCATCGAACGCTGGCCTTTGAACTGCAACAGGCTGTTGACCAGATTCGGCACGTCACCGAGGTTGTTGAAGAAGTTGCTTACGCCGGTGCGCACGAAGCTCGGCGTGATGTAGCGATAGCCATCGACCACCGGCAGGAACACCCATTGGTCGAAGCGATAGTTGAAGTGGTAAACCCGGCGGTTCCACGACTCCAACGGGTCGTAGACGTTCAGCGCGTTGAGCGTCGAACGCTCGAATTCACGCTGATCCAGCCCCGGGTTGAACTTGAGTTTGGACAGCGGTTCCTTGAAGCCGTCGCTGTCGACGACGACCGGTGCGTTGGCTTTACTGTTGTCGGCCTGGGCCACGCCTGCGCAGAGGAGCGCTGCCATCAGCAGGAGATATTTAGCCACGGAAGAACTCCAGCATGGCGTCGCTGTTGACGCGGTAGTTAAGATTGCCGCAATGGCCGCCCAGTGGATAAACGGTCAGTCGATCACCGAAGGTCTTGCGCAGGAAACCGAGGTCGCCCGGACCGAGGATCACGTCATCGGCGTTGTGCATCACGGCGATTTTCGGGCTGTCGTGCAGGTAATCCTTGAGCGCATACAGGCTCACCTGATCAATCAGTTGCAGCAGGCTGCCGCCGTCGGTGCGTGCACGCCACATCGGAATGACCTGTTCGGTCAGGTAGCAGTCGAAGTCGCACTGCAACGCACGCTTGAGGAACGGCGTGAGGCTGGTGCCTTCGGTGATCGGGAATTTCGGCGGGGTGATCAGGCCGCGACGGTTGATCAGGTCCGAGGTAAAGGCAATGTCGGCTGCCGAGAACCGGAACGAGGTGCCAATCAACATCGCCATCTGTTCGTTGGTCAGGTGCTGCTTGGACTGCTGGAAGTCGTAAAGCAGCGCGTCATTGAGGTCGATGTAGCCTTTCTGCTGGAAGTAGCGGGTCAGCTTGGACAGCACCAGCTCGTAGAATGTGGTGCTGGTGTTGATGCCTTTCACCTCGGTTTGCACGAGCTTGTCGAGGTTGGTCACCGAGGTGTAGAGGTTGACCGGCGGATTGAGCAGCAGGACTTTCTTGAAATTGAAGCTGCGGCGCGTCTCGTCCAGATGCGCAACGAAAGCAGCATCGAGGGCGCCGAGGCTGTAACCGGTCAGGTAGTACTCGGTCACCGGCAGTTTCGGGTTTTGCGCGCGCACGGCTTGCATCACCCGGTACATGTCTTCGGCATCTTCCTTGGTCACGCCCGGGGTGGCGAAGCGTGAGGCGGCGCTGATGAAGTCGAAACTGGTCGGCGACGACAACTGCACGACGTGGTAGCCGGCCTTGTAGTAGAGCTTTTTCAGGTATTCGTTGAGCGTGCTGTCATAACGTGCGCCGGTGCCGGCAATCAGAAAGATCAGCGGGGCCGGTTTGTCCTGGGTGGCGATGCGGTAGGTGAGCTTTTTCACCGCCCAGAAGTTGTCCGGCAGGATGAACTCTCGCTCCGGGCGCAAGGTCAGGCTGCGGTCCGACTGATTGATGTCGTCGTCCAGCGGCAATTCCGGGCGCAAGTCCGGCGGCGTCGTGGCGATGGTCGCCTCGAACGGGTTGGTCAGGGGGTAGCCATAACTGGCGGCGTCGATATCCACCGCCAGTGCGGACGCACTCAAAATAAGGCCGCTGAACAGCGCGGCGAAGCGCAAGGAACGGAGCATGACTAGATCCCTTAGAGGAAGGTGCCGAATGAAGTTCGCAGGCTATGACCACCGGGGTTGCGCCAAAGTGCCATGCTGCGGCACCAAACAGGCAGAATTCGGAGTAATAGTAGCTGGACGATACACTTTGCACGCCCTGAATGAACAGTTAACAGTTGTTAGTTCTTGCACACGGCTGGCGGCAGATTAAGCTGGCCGCCGATTTCCGAAGATTGGAGTGTTTCATGTCCCGCCGTTTGCCCGTGATTTTACTGCTCGTTCTGTTGCCGTTGTGGCTGGCCGCCAGTTATGGCGCGCGTTATGGCTTTATGGAAGACGGCAAGTGGGTGGGCATCTGCGTCGACGAGGCCAGCCGTTGGGAATGTCAGGTGCGGTCGAACCTTGGCTTGATGATTCACTTCAAGGTGTTGGGCTGGACGGCGCTGGGTGCGGCGTTGATCGGTTTTGTCTTGCCGGGGCGGGCAGGGTGGTGGCTGGCGGTGCTGGCGCTGGTGTTTGGGATGCCGGCACTGGCGTTGTACAACACCACGTTGGCAGTGTTTGCGCTGGTGATTGCCGGGTTGCGGTTGGTCCGCGAGTCCCGTAGCGCCTGATGGAAAAGATCGCAGCCTTCGGCAGCTCCTACATTGAAATGGCGTACACCTTGTAGGAGTTGCCGAAGGCAGCGATCTTTTGATCTTGCTTTTGATCAGTATTTTCGAACGCGCAGGCAGCGCCACAGAGCCGCCACCATCAACACACTCACCAACGCCCAACCCCATGCCTGCTGATTCTGCAAACCTTCCTGATACAGCTGCGGCGCAATCCCCGCGCCGACAATGAAGGTCAGCAAGGCAATTTCACGACGCGGCACGCTGACCGGCCGGCACAGATAAACCAGCGCCGGCAGCACAAACGCCATGCTTGCAAAGCTGCGATAACGCGGATCAAACACCATCTCCAGCATCATCACCGCTGCGGCAAAGCCTGCTGCCGCGACCAGCCAGCCGGCGCGCCGCTCCAGCAGATTGAACACCCGCTCACGCCAGCCAATTCGCGCGCTCAGCGTCAGTGCCGCGTGTGCCAGTACCAACAGATTCAGCGCCGTCAGCAAACCGACCCACAGCCACTCACTGGTGAACCGCGTGGTCACCCGCGCCAGATCACCCCAGGCGCCAATCGAGCAAGCGGCGAGGGCGCCCAGCAGCGGCAACACCAGCGCCGAGCGCGTGGTCCGAACGCGACCGCCAAGGATCAGCGTGCCAAGGAAAATCAACCCGCCGACCGCCAGCCATTCTTTCCAGAACGGTACATTCGTCACCGGTCCGGCGAGTACGCCTTTGTCCTGACGATCAGCATCGAACAGTCCCCAGTAACCGCCCACCGCGCCTTCACTGCCGCGCTTCCATGGCTGGTCAAACGCTTCGATCAGGTTGTAATGCCAGCCTTCTTTCTCGGCCATTGCGACAAAACCACGAATGAACCTGGCCTCGTTGACCCGGCTCGGCAGGGCGGTCTCGCGCTGGCGGCCTTCGCTCGGCCAGCCGGTTTCGCCAATCATCACGTCTTTCGGCGCGAATTTATTGCCGAACACCTGACGCACATCCGTGACATGTTGCAGGGCGACGTCAATGTTCGACGGATCATCCTCCCAGTACGGCAGCAAGTGGATGGTCAGGAAATCCACCGCCGGTGCGATTTCCGGATGCTTGAGCCAGAACTCCCAGACATCGGCATAGGTGACCGGTTGCTTGACCTGGCTCTTGACCTTGTTGATCAACCGGGCAAGTTGCGCGCCAGTGACTTCCTTGCGCAGCAGCGCTTCGTTGCCGACGATCACCGCGCTGACCACGTCCGGGTTGGCGTTGGCTGATTTGATCAGCAGGTCGACTTCTTTCTCGGTGTCTACCGGGTTGCTGTTGACCCACGCGCCGATCATCAATTTCAAGCCGTGTTTGCGCGCCAGATCCGGCAGCGCCTCGAGGCCGGTCATCGAATAGGTGCGAATGCACTCAAAACGTGTCGCCAGCAGCGCGAGGTCAGCGTCCATGCGCTCGGGGCGCAGCTTGAACGGCACGTCGAACGGCGACTGGTCTTTATCGAACGGGGTGTAGGAGGCGCATTGCAATTTATGCGTCGGCGTAGCGGCGTCCGGCAGGATCACCGGTTGGCCGAGGCCGTACCAGAAGCCAGCGAGTGCAAACAGCCCCAGCAGGCAGGCGAAGAGATAAGGCAGAAAAGGGAAGCGGGAGGTCGCGGACATGGTCAGGCCGAGTGGCTGCAAAGCGACGCATGTTACCTGCATTTATAGAGGGGTTGGTGGCTCGCATGATTTTGACATGCAAAGTTCGGGCGGATTGTCTGGCGCCAAATATTCAGACGTCATTAATGGCCTTGTGATGTCGTTTCTCGTTGTCTTGAGGTCGCTGGCAGAGCAGGTCGACTGCCGCCTGAGGTTGATGATCAAGCCATCAGTGCTCCGCTGATGTTCTAACGAGTTTGCGGTCAGGCGTGATGGGGGCGCCGTGCACCATAACAATACGTTGACGCCGCCCGTCATCCGTCGGGCGCAGCATTTCGGGGAAGTAACGATGAAGATGCGACGACTTTTAGGCGCAAGTGCTGCTCTGGTGCTTGCGATGAGTTCCACTTTCGCCAGCGCAGAAAAACAGACCCTGAACATCGGTTACGTTGACGGCTGGTCCGACAGCGTCGCGACCACTCACGTGGCGGCCGAAGTGATCAAACAGAAGCTCGGCTACGACGTGAAACTGCAAGCCGTCGCCACCGGGATCATGTGGCAGGGCGTGGCCACCGGCAAACTCGACGCCATGCTTTCGGCCTGGCTGCCCGTGACCCACGGTGAATACTGGACGAAGAACAAGGATCAGGTCGTCGATTACGGTCCGAACTTCAAGGATGCGAAAATCGGCCTGATCGTGCCGGAGTATGTGAAAGCCAAGTCGATCGAAGACTTGAAAACCGACGACACCTTCAAGAATCGCATCGTCGGCATCGACGCCGGTTCAGGCGTGATGCTCAAGACCGATCAGGCGATCAAGGACTACGGTCTCGAC
This sequence comes from Pseudomonas sp. Irchel 3H7, assembly GCF_900187605.1. GTDB lineage: Bacteria > Pseudomonadota > Gammaproteobacteria > Pseudomonadales > Pseudomonadaceae > Aquipseudomonas. The sequence goes on along the minus strand of NZ_FYEA01000014.1, from coordinate 77,553 downwards.
AAATACAGCCTCAAAGCCAGTTCCGGCGCCGGCATGATTGCCGAGCTGACCCGTGCCGAGAAGAAAAACGAATCCATCGCGGTCACCGGTTGGGTGCCGCACTGGATGTTCGCCAAGTGGAAACTGCGCTTCCTCGACGACCCGAAAGGCGTGTACGGCGCAGCCGAAACCGTAAACAGCATCGGCAGCAAAGAACTCGCGACCAAAGCACCGGAAGTGGCCAAGTTCCTGAAGAACTTCCAGTGGGCGTCGAAAGACGAAATCGGCGAAGTCATGCTGGCGATTCAGGACGGTGCCAAGCCTGACGCAGCGGCCAAGGATTGGGTAGCCAAACACCCGGATCGCGTGGCTGACTGGACTAAATAACCCGAAATAGCATCGTTCACCACGAACCCTGTGGGAGCGGGCTTGCCCGCGATAGCGTTCTCTCAGTTGACTAATAGTTGGCTGACACGACGCCATCGCTGGCAAGCCAGCTCCCACAGTTTTTTGTGTGTGCTCAAGAATGGCAAATACGTCATGGCGTTCTACTACTAAGGTCGTCTGTTACCACGCTCGCAGCCGCATACATTAGCTATGTTCCAACAATAATCTGTGCTGCGAGGATAAAAACAATGAACGACAGCATTTACCTCTCGATTCAAAACAGTCCCCGATTCAAGGAGCTGGTGCGAAAAAGGGAAAAGTTCGCCTGGATACTCTCGGCGATCATGCTCGGGCTTTACTCTGGCTTCATCCTGTTGATCGCTTACGGGCCACACATTCTGGGCGCGAAACTCAGTCCGGAATCCTCGATTACCTGGGGAATTCCAATCGGTGTCGGACTCATTCTTTCTGCATTCATCCTCACCGCTATCTACGTGCGCCGCGCCAATGGCGAGTTCGACGACTTGAACAATGCGATTCTCAAGGAGGCTCAGCAATGATCCGGCGTCTACTGGCTTTATTGAGTGTTGCGGCGTTCGCGCCGAGTGTCTGGGCGGCTGACGCGTTGACCGGTGAAGTGGCCAAGCAGCCACTGAACATTCCGGCGATCCTGATGTTCGTCGCGTTCGTTGGCGCGACCTTATACATCACCTACTGGGCCTCGAAGAAAAACAATTCGGCGGCCGACTACTATGCGGCGGGCGGCAAGATCACCGGTTTCCAGAATGGTCTGGCGATCGCCGGTGACTACATGTCGGCGGCGTCCTTCCTGGGGATTTCCGCGCTGGTGTTCACCTCCGGCTACGATGGCCTGATCTACTCGATCGGCTTCCTGGTGGGCTGGCCGATCATTCTGTTCCTGATCGCCGAGCGCCTGCGTAACCTGGGTAAATACACCTTTGCCGACGTGGCGTCCTACCGCCTCGGGCAAACCCAGATCCGCACCCTGTCTGCCTGCGGCTCGCTGGTGGTGGTAGCGTTCTACCTGATCGCGCAAATGGTCGGTGCCGGCAAGCTGATTCAGCTGTTGTTCGGTCTGGACTACCACGTCGCGGTGATTCTGGTGGGTGTGCTGATGTGCATGTACGTGCTGTTCGGCGGCATGCTGGCGACCACTTGGGTACAGATCATCAAGGCTGTGCTGTTGCTGTCCGGCGCCTCGTTCATGGCGCTGATGGTGATGAAGCACGTAGGCTTCGACTTCAACACGCTGTTCTCCGAAGCGATCAAGGTTCACGCCAAAGGCGAAGCGATCATGAGCCCGGGCGGTCTGGTCAAGGATCCGATTTCGGCGTTCTCGCTGGGTCTGGCGCTGATGTTCGGTACGGCTGGTCTGCCACACATTCTGATGCGCTTCTTCACCGTGAGTGACGCAAAAGAAGCCCGCAAGAGCGTGCTCTACGCAACCGGTTTCATTGGCTACTTCTACATCCTGACCTTCATTATCGGCTTCGGCGCGATCCTGCTGGTCAGCACTAACCCGGCCTTCAAAGATGCTGCTGGCGCGCTGTTGGGCGGCAACAACATGGCGGCGGTGCATTTGGCCAACGCGGTCGGTGGCAGTATCTTCCTCGGCTTTATCTCGGCGGTGGCGTTCGCGACCATTCTGGCGGTTGTTGCCGGTCTGACTCTGGCCGGTGCTTCGGCGGTTTCTCACGACCTTTATGCCAGTGTGATCAAGAAGGGCAAGGCGAACGAGAAGGACGAGATTCGTGTCTCGAAGATCACCACCATTGCCTTGGCGGTGCTGGCGATTGGCTTGGGCATCTTGTTCGAAAGTCAGAACATTGCATTCATGGTTGGCCTGGCGTTCTCGATCGCTGCCAGCTGTAACTTCCCGGTGCTGTTGCTTTCGATGTACTGGAAGAAGCTGACCACTCGTGGGGCGATGATTGGCGGCTGGTTGGGTCTGGTGAGTGCGGTTGGCCTGATGATCCTTGGCCCGACCATCTGGGTGCAGATTCTGCATCATGAGAAGGCGATCTTCCCTTACGAATACCCGGCGTTGTTCTCGATGATCATTGCCTTTGTGGGGATCTGGTTCTTCTCGATTACTGACAAGTCGGCGGCTGCGGACAATGAGCGGGCGTTGTTCTTCCCGCAGTTTGTGCGTTCGCAGACGGGGTTGGGGGCGAGTGGGGCGGTTTCGCATTGATGGTTTGATGGTTTTGTAATGTTGTGCTGAATGCCCCGGTTGAGAGATCGGGGCATTTTTTGTGGGCGGTTATCGGACTTTGGTGTGTTTTTTATTGGGTGTATATCCGTTGCTGCGGTTAGGGCTGCTTAGGGTTCCGCCCTTACGGCGGGTCACCTTTTCCAAACGCCGAAAAGGTAACCCAGAAGGCTTGCTCCTACGTCCGGCCCGCTCGCTGGGGCTCGGGGTCCCTTCGCTCCGGGATTGTTCCGGGCGCAGCGCCTACGGTTTGCTTCGCTGCACCTCCTCTCGCTGTGTTTGGCTGCGCCAAACGGTCGCTGCGCTCCCACGCCCGGATCAATCCCTCCGCTCACCTTCCGACGTCGCTCGTGGAGCAAGATCAAGAGCAGGCGAGCTGACACTCGGCCTATTGAGTGGTGAAAAGCGTGTGTTCGGCTTTGGTTCGGTGTTGGATTCGCCCCTCACCCCAGCCCTCTCCCTAAGGAGAGGGAGCCGATTTGTGAGCCTTTCAGAACCTGAGTTCGACTCGGTGTTTCACGTCGGCGTACCTCCCCCAAACACCGTGGTCAGTTCCCTCTCCCTCCGGGAGAGGGCTAGGGTGAGGGGCTCTTGATCTGGCATTTGCTCTTGATCTGGCTTGTGATCTTGCTTTGGCTTTGGCTTTGGCTTTGGCTTTGGCTTTTGATCTTTTGCCCCTTTCGGCAGGCCGAGCGGAGGTGTTCATCCGGGGATTAGGCGCGCAGCGCCGTTCGACGAAGTCGAACACATCGAGAGGAGGTGCAGCGAAGCAAACCGTAGGCGATGTCCCCGGATGGACACCGTAGCGAGGGAACACTGAGCCTCAGCGAAGTGCCGTACGCCAGGGGCAAAGCCTTTTGGTTCCTTTTTGGCGTTTGAAAAAGGGACTCGCTGTAAGAGCGAAACCGCCAGCGGAAACACCCGCAGAAACGGATATACACCCAATACCCAAAAACCAGTCGGCCCAAAGGCCGCTGCGACACACAAACAAAAACGGCCCCTATATAAATAGAGGCCGTTCCCGGTACAACTTTAAGACGTCATCGCAAGACAAGTCTTATTTGCGGTCTTCCAGCTTGGAAATGTCACGCGACTCGTAACCAGTGTACAACTGGCGCGGACGGCCAATCTTGTACGGGCTGGAGAGCATCTCTTTCCAGTGGGAGATCCAGCCAACCGTACGTGCCAGCGCGAAAATCACCGTGAACATGCTGGTCGGAATGCCGATCGCCTTGAGGATGATCCCCGAGTAGAAGTCGACGTTCGGGTACAGCGAGCGCTCGATGAAGTACGGGTCGGTCAGCGCGATCTCTTCCAGGCGCATGGCCAGTTCGAGTTGCGGATCGTTGTTGATGCCCAGTTCCTTCAGCACTTCGTCGCAGGTCTGCTTCATGACAGTCGCGCGAGGGTCGCGGTTCTTGTAAACGCGGTGACCGAAGCCCATCAGTTTGAACGGATCGTTCTTGTCCTTGGCCTTGGCGATGAACTTGTCGATGTTCGAAACATCGCCAATCTCGTCAAGCATGGTCAACACGGCTTCGTTCGCACCGCCGTGGGCAGGGCCCCACAGTGCAGCGATACCGGCGGCGATACAGGCGAACGGGTTGGCACCCGAAGAGCCGGCCAGGCGCACGGTAGAGGTCGAAGCGTTCTGCTCGTGGTCGGCGTGGAGGATGAAGATCCGGTCCATGGCCTTGGCGAGCACCGGGCTGATCGGTTTGATCTCGCACGGGGTGTTGAACATCATGTGCAGGAAGTTTTCCGCGTACGTCAGATCGTTGCGCGGGTACATCATGGGTTGGCCCATGGAGTACTTGTAAACCATCGCTGCCAGGGTCGGCATCTTGGCAACCAGACGGATCGCGGAGATTTCGCGATGCTGCGGGTTATTGATGTCCAGGGAGTCGTGGTAGAAGGCCGAGAGGGCGCCGACTACACCGCACATGACGGCCATCGGGTGGGCGTCGCGACGGAAGCCGTTGAAGAAGGTTTTCAGCTGCTCGTGAACCATGGTGTGGTTTTTCACGGTGCTGACGAACTGGGCCTTCTGTTCTGCGGTCGGCAGTTCGCCGTTGAGCAGCAGGTAGCAGGTTTCCAGGTAGTCCGATTTTTCAGCCAGTTGTTCGATCGGGTAGCCGCGGTGCAACAGAATGCCGTTGTCGCCGTCGATATAGGTGATCTTCGATTCGCACGAGGCGGTCGACATGAAACCAGGGTCGAAAGTGAAGCGGCCCGTGGCCGTCAGGCCCCGAACATCAATTACATCGGGACCAACGGTGCCGGTTAAAATGGGCAGCTCGACGGGGGCTGCGCCCTCGATGATCAACTGCGCTTTTTTGTCAGCCATGTGGCCTCCTATTTATGCTTGAACCATCAGACAGACCCCCCACGCAGGGCCCGCACCACTATAGTGAGATAAATTCGAATGTCAATTTGCCTAAAGTCTTGCTCCAGAAGGCTTTAAGCGCACTTTTTCCTCGAAATTGACTGCCATTTACGCCTTTTATACGACTTGTGCAATCAGCTATTTGGGGTAGGTGATTGCGTTGTCATTAGTAACCTAACTGTCTATACTCGGCCACCGACCGCCAAGGGCTTTTGGGCCAGCTTTGTTGGGGGTCGCATCCCTGGGTGGTGGTTACCTGACCAGTGCACTCCCCAACAACTTTGCCCTGATTGTTAGGGGCTCTTCAGTGTGAAAAAAAAGCCGTGAAAAGCCAACGACCTGTAAACCTAGACCTAAGGACCATCAAACTCCCCATCACCGGCGTTACGTCGTTTCTTCACCGTGTTTCCGGCATCATCCTCTTCCTGGGTATCGGCTTCATGCTTTATGCATTGGGCAAGTCTCTGGGTTCCGAGGAAGGTTTTGCCGAAGTGAAGGCATGCTTGACCAGCCCGCTGGCCAAGTTCGTAGCATGGGGCCTCCTGTCCGCTCTGCTGTATCACCTGGTAGCCGGTGTGCGCCACTTGATCATGGACATGGGCATCGGTGAGACGCTGGAAGGCGGCCGCCTGGGCTCGAAAATCATCATCGCCATTTCCGTGGTGCTGATCGTTCTGGCAGGAGTTTGGATATGGTAACCAGCGTTACGAACCTTTCGCGTTCGGGCCTCTATGACTGGATGGCGCAACGTGTGTCTGCGGTTGTTCTCGCGGCTTATTTCATCTTCCTGATCGGATACCTTGCAGCGAATCCGGGCATTGGCTACGACCAGTGGCACGGCCTGTTCGCTCACAACGGGATGCGTATCTTCAGTCTGCTGGCCCTCGTTGCCCTTGGCGCTCACGCCTGGGTCGGCATGTGGACCATCGCGACCGACTACCTGACGCCAATGGCGCTGGGCAAGTCCGCGACTGCAGTACGTTTCCTTTTCCAGGCAGTTTGCGGCATCGCGATGTTCGCTTACTTCGTCTGGGGTGTGCAGATTCTCTGGGGTATCTGATTCATGGCTAACATTCCAACGATTTCTTTCGACGCCATCATTATTGGTGGTGGCGGTGCCGGCATGCGCGCTGCGCTGCAACTGGCGCAGGGCGGTCACAAGACTGCCGTGATCACCAAGGTTTTCCCGACCCGTTCGCACACTGTGTCCGCCCAGGGCGGCATCACGTGCGCAATCGCGTCCGCTGACCCGAACGATGACTGGCGCTGGCACATGTACGATACCGTCAAGGGCTCCGACTACATCGGTGACCAGGACGCTATCGAGTACATGTGTCAGGAAGGCCCAGCCGCGGTTTTCGAGCTGGACCACATGGGTCTGCCGTTCTCGCGTACCGAGCAAGGCCGTATCTACCAGCGTCCGTTCGGTGGTCAGTCCAAGGACTACGGCAAGGGCGGTCAGGCTGCACGTACTTGCGCGGCGTCCGACCGTACCGGTCACGCACTGCTGCACACCCTTTATCAGGGCAACCTGAAAGCCGGTACCACGTTCCTGAACGAGTACTACGCTGTTGATCTGGTGAAAAACCAGGAAGGCGAATTCGTCGGTGTGATCGCGATCTGCATCGAAACCGGCGAAACCACCTACATCCGCGCCAAGGCCACCGTACTGGCTACCGGCGGTGCAGGTCGTATCTACGCTTCCACCACCAACGCCCTGATCAACACCGGTGACGGCGTCGGCATGGCTCTGCGTGCTGGCGTGCCGGTACAAGACATTGAAATGTGGCAGTTCCACCCGACCGGCATCGCCGGCGCCGGTGTACTGGTTACCGAAGGTTGCCGTGGTGAAGGTGGTTACCTGATCAACAAGCACGGCGAGCGTTTCATGGAGCGTTATGCTCCGAACGCCAAAGACCTTGCCGGTCGTGACGTGGTTGCTCGTTCGATGGTTAAAGAAATCATCGCCGGCAACGGTTGCGGTCCGAATGGCGACCACGTAATGCTCAAACTCGACCACTTGGGCGAGGAAGTGCTGCACAGCCGTCTGCCAGGCATCTGCGAACTGTCGAAGACGTTCGCTCACGTTGACCCTGTTGTTGCGCCGGTTCCGGTTGTTCCGACTTGCCACTATATGATGGGCGGCGTTGCCACCAACATCCACGGCCAGGCGATCACCCAGAACGCCGAAGGCGTGGATCAGATCATCCCTGGTCTGTTCGCAGTAGGTGAAGTGGCTTGCGTATCGGTGCACGGTGCCAACCGTCTGGGCGGCAACTCGCTGCTCGACCTGGTGGTATTCGGCCGCGCTGCCGGCCTGCACCTGGAAAAAGCGCTGACTGATGGCATCGAATACGACGACGCTACCGAAGCCGACATCGAAGCTGCCCTGTCGCGTCTGAACGCGCTGAACAGCCGTACTGATGGCGAAGATGTGGCAACCCTGCGTCGCGAGCTGCAAAGCTGCATGCAGAACTACTTCGGCGTATTCCGTACCGGCGAATACATGCAGAAAGGTATCGCTCAGCTCGCTGACCTGCGTACCCGCATCGCCAACGTGAAGATCAACGATAAGTCGCAGGCGTTCAACACTGCCCGTATCGAAGCGCTGGAACTGCAAAACCTGCTGGAAGTGGCTGAAGCTACCGCCATCGCTGCCGAAGTCCGTAAAGAGTCGCGCGGTGCTCACGCCCGTGAGGACTTCGAAGATCGTGACGACGAAAACTGGCTGTGCCACACCCTGTACTTCCCGGGTGACAAGCGCGTCACCAAGCGTGCCGTGAACTTCTCGCCGAAGACTGTTCCGACTTTTGAACCTAAAGTCCGGACTTATTAAGGGTGACCGCCATGTTGAAAGTCAGTGTTTATCGCTACAACCCTGATCAGGACGCTGCGCCGTTCATGCAGGAATTCCAGGTCGATACCGGTGGTAAAGACCTGATGGTGCTGGACGTGCTGGCCCTGATCAAAGAGCAGGACGAGGGTTTCTCCTATCGTCGCTCTTGCCGTGAAGGCGTCTGCGGCTCCGACGGCATGAACATCAACGGCAAGAACGGTCTGGCGTGCATCACGCCGCTGTCCGCCGTTGTAAAAGGTAACAAGTTGATTGTTCGTCCGCTGCCAGGTTTGCCGGTTATCCGTGACCTGGTCGTCGATATGAGCATCTTCTACAAGCAATACGAGAAGGTGAAGCCTTACCTGCAGAACGACACGCCGGCTCCGGCCATCGAGCGTCTGCAGTCGCCAGAAGAGCGCGAAAAGCTCGACGGTCTGTACGAGTGCATCCTGTGCGCTTGCTGCTCGACTTCGTGCCCGTCCTTCTGGTGGAACCCGGACAAGTTCCTGGGTCCAGCTGCGCTGCTGCAAGCTTATCGCTTCCTGGCAGACAGCCGTGACACCAAGACCAACGAGCGTCTGGCTTCGCTCGATGACCCGTTCAGCGTCTTCCGCTGCCGGGGCATCATGAACTGCGTCAACGTATGTCCGAAAGGCCTGAACCCGACTAAGGCCATCGGTCACATCCGTAACATGCTGCTTTCGAGCGGCGTGTGATTCAGCTGCTGTAACCGCTGCACCGTAGAGGCTGTGGCGCGGGCTTCAACCCGCGTCATGGCTATAACCAGAGCAGTAGCCACAAGCTGCCGCTCTTATTTTGAAGAAATGAGACAAGCAGGGGCATCCGGGCTGGTACCCGGACTATCAGTGTGATCCTAAGTGGCTTGTTTTAGTCGCTGCATTCGGACTTCTGCAAGTTTGCTCGGTGTCGACATCGATGGTGTTCCCCTAACCGAGGGTGACCAAGCATGCAAGAAAGCGTGATGCAGCGCATGTGGAACAGCGCCTACCTTTCAGGTGGAAACGCTGCCTATGTGGAAGAGCTTTATGAGCTCTACCTGCACGACCCTAACGCTGTGCCAGAAGAGTGGCGCACCTACTTTCAGAAGTTGCCTGCCGACGGCAACTCTGCCACTGATGTTTCGCACTCCACAATTCGCGATCATTTCGTGCTGCTGGCAAAGAACCAGCGCCGCGCCCAACCGGTTTCCGCCGGCAGCGTGAGCAGTGAGCACGAGAAGAAGCAGGTTGAAGTGCTGCGATTGATCCAGGCCTACCGTATGCGTGGCCACCAGGCAGCCCAGCTTGACCCGCTGGGACTGTGGCAGCGTCCTGCACCTGCAGACCTGTCGATCAATCATTACGGCTTGACCAATGCCGATCTTGATACGACCTTCCGTGCCGGCGACCTGTTCATCGGCAAAGAGGAAGCGAGCCTACGCGAAATTCACGAAGCGTTGCAGCAGACATATTGCCGCACCATCGGCGCTGAATTTACGCACATCACCGATTCCGAGCAGCGCCAGTGGTTCCAGCAGCGTCTGGAAAGCGTGCGTGGTCGTCCGACGTACTCCGCCGACATCAAGAGCCACCTGCTTGAGCGCGTGACTGCCGGTGAAGGCCTGGAAAAATACCTGGGCACCAAATACCCGGGCACCAAGCGTTTCGGTCTGGAAGGCGGCGAAAGCCTGATTCCGATGCTCGACGAACTGATCCAGCGTTCCGGTTCCTACGGCACCAAGGAAGTCGTCATCGGCATGGCCCACCGTGGCCGTCTGAACGTGCTGGTCAACACCTTCGGCAAGAACCCGCGCGAGCTGTTCGACGAGTTCGAAGGCAAGAAGAAGGTCGAGCTGGGTTCCGGTGACGTTAAATACCACCAGGGCTTCTCGTCCAACGTGATGACCGCCGGCGGTGAAGTTCACCTGGCCATGGCGTTCAACCCGTCCCACCTGGAAATCGTTTCCCCGGTGGTAGAAGGTTCGGTTCGCGCCCGTCAGGATCGTCGTAACGACCCGACCGGTGAGAAGGTTCTGCCGATCTCCATCCACGGTGACGCTGCATTCGCAGGTCAGGGCGTGGTCATGGAAACCTTCCAGATGTCGCAGACCCGCGGTTTCAAGACCGGCGGTACCGTGCACATCGTGATCAACAACCAGGTCGGTTTCACCATCAGCAACCCGTTGGACTCGCGTTCCACCGAGTACGCCACCGACGTTGCCAAGATGATCCAGGCGCCGATCCTCCATGTGAATGGTGATGATCCGGAAGCCGTGTTGTTCGTGACCCAACTGGCCATCGACTACCGCATGCAGTTCAAGCGTGACGTGGTGATCGACCTGGTCTGCTACCGTCGTCGCGGCCACAACGAGGCCGACGAGCCAAGCGGTACTCAGCCTCTGATGTATCAGCAGATCACCAAGCAGCGCACCACCCGTGAGCTGTACGCTGATCGTCTGACCCAGGGCGGTGTACTGGACGCAGAGCGTGTTCAGGCGAAAGTCGACGAATACCGCAACGCGCTGGACAACGGTCTGCACGTCGTGAAATCGCTGGTCAAAGAGCCGAACAAAGAACTGTTCGTGGACTGGCGTCCGTATCTGGGCCACGCCTGGACTGCGCGTCACGACACGCGTTTTGATCTGAAGACCCTGCAAGAACTGTCCGCCAAGCTGCTGGAAATTCCGGAAGGCTTCGTGGTTCAGCGTCAGGTCTCGAAGATCTACGAAGACCGTCAGAAGATGCAAGCCGGCGGCCTGCCGATCAACTGGGGTTACGCCGAAACCATGGCGTACGCGACCCTGGCGTTCGAAGGTCACCCGATCCGCATGACCGGTCAGGACATCGGCCGCGGTACGTTCTCGCACCGTCACGCTGTTCTGCACAACCAGAAAGACGCGGGCACCTACATTCCGCTGCAGCACCTGTACGACGGTCAGCCACGCTTTGACCTGTACGACTCGTTCCTGTCGGAAGAAGCGGTACTGGCCTTCGAATACGGTTACTCGACCACCACGCCGGATGCGCTGGTGATCTGGGAAGCCCAGTTCGGCGACTTCGCCAACGGTGCACAGGTTGTTATCGACCAGTTCATCACCAGCGGCGAGCACAAGTGGGGCCGTCTCTGCGGTCTGACCATGTTGCTGCCACACGGTTACGAAGGTCAGGGCCCTGAGCACAGCTCGGCACGTCTTGAGCGTTACCTGCAACTGTGCGCCGAGCACAATATTCAGGTCGCCGTACCGACCACGCCAGCGCAGATCTACCACTTGCTGCGTCGTCAGGTGATTCGCCCGCTGCGCAAGCCGTTGATCGTGCTGACGCCGAAGTCGCTGCTGCGCCACAAACTGGCCATCTCGACCCTGGAAGATCTGGCCGAAGGTTCGTTCCAGACCGTGATCCCGGAAATCGATACTCTGGACCCGAAAAAGGTCGAGCGTGTTGTTCTGTGTAGCGGCAAGGTCTACTACGACCTGCTGGAAAAACGCCGTGCCGAAGGCCGTGAAGATATCGCCATCGTGCGGATCGAGCAGCTGTATCCATTCCCTGAGGACGACTTGAAAGAAGTCCTGGCTCCGTACACCAACGTCAAAAATGCCGTTTGGTGTCAGGAAGAGCCGATGAACCAGGGCGCCTGGTACTGCAGCCAGCATCACTTGCGCCGTAGCATCGGTAACCTCGACAAGTCTCTCGTACTTGAGTACGCGGGCCGTGAGGCTTCTGCTGCACCTGCTTGTGGTTACGCATCGATGCACGCCGAGCAGCAGGAAAAACTGCTGCAAGATGCTTTCACTGTTTAACGCCTTCGCGCTGACTGAAACCGAATTTTAAGGACCCACAGATAATGGCTATCGAAATCAAAGCCCCGTCATTCCCGGAATCGGTTGCCGATGGCACCGTTGCCACTTGGCACAAGAAACCAGGTGAGGCCGTCAAGCGTGACGACCTGATCGTCGACATCGAAACCGACAAAGTCGTACTCGAAGTCCTGGCTGAAGCTGACGGCGTGCTGGGCGCAATCGTTGCCAACGAAGGCGATACCGTTCTTTCCAACCAGGTACTGGGCTCGATCGAAGAGGGCAGCGCTGCCGCTGCTCCAGCCGCCGCTGCTGCTCCGGCTGCTGCTGCCGCCGCTCCAGCTGCTGGCGAAGGCGAAGACGATCCTGTTGCTGCTCCTGCTGCGCGCAAGCTGGCTGAAGAAAACGGCATCAACATCGCTTCCGTTGCCGGCACCGGCAAAGGTGGTCGTGTGACCAAGGAAGACGTGGTGGCTGCTGTTGCTGCCAAGAAAGCCGCTCCGGCTGCCGCGCCTGCCAAGGCTGCTGCTCCTTCGGCTGCCGCTCCTGTGTTCGCCGCTGGCGACCGCATCGAGAAGCGCGTACCGATGACCCGCGTTCGTGCCACCGTGGCCAAGCGTCTGGTTGAAGCACAGTCGAACATGGCGATGCTGACCACTTTCAACGAAGTCGACATGACTGAAGTCATGGCCCTGCGTTCGAAGTACAAGGATCTGTTCGAGAAGTCCCACAACGGCGTACGCCTGGGCTTCATGTCGTTCTTCGTCAAGGCTGCTACCGAAGCGCTGAAACGCTTCCCGGCTGTCAACGCGTCGATCGACGGCGGCGACATCGTTTACCACGGCTACGCGGACATCGGCGTTGCCGTTTCCAGCGACCGTGGCCTGGTTGTTCCGGTTCTGCGTAACGCCGAGCTGATGAGCCTGGCTGAAATCGAAGGCGGCATCGCCACTTTCGGCAAGAAAGCCCGTGACGGCAAATTGTCGATGGACGAGATGACCGGTGGTACCTTCACCATCACCAACGGTGGTACCTTCGGTTCGATGATGTCGACCCCGATCGTCAACCCGCCGCAGGCAGCGATTCTGGGCATGCACAACATCATCCAGCGTCCTATGGCCATCAACGGTCAGGTCGTTATCCGTCCGATGATGTACCTGGCACTGTCCTACGATCACCGTCTGATCGATGGCAAAGAAGCTGTGACCTTCCTGGTGACCATCAAGAACCTGCTGGAAGATCCGGCTCGTCTGTTGCTGGATATCTGATAGAAGCAGTCGCGGGCTTCAAGTTTCAAGCTGCAGGAAAGGGCAGCTTGGCTTGGGGCGCGCGGCTTGAAGCTTTTCGCTAAAGAGGATTTTTTGAATGTCGCAGAAATTTGACGTAGTAGTGATCGGTGCTGGCCCTGGTGGCTACGTGGCTGCCATCAAGGCCGCGCAGCTGGGTCTGACCACTGCCTGCATCGAGAAGTACACCGACGCAGAAGGCAAGCAAGCCCTGGGCGGCACCTGCCTGAACGTGGGCTGCATTCCTTCCAAGGCGCTGCTCGACAGTTCCTGGAAATACAAGGAAGCGAAAGAAAGCTTCAACGTTCACGGTATCTCGACTGGCGAAGTCAAAATGGACGTCGCTGCGATGGTTGGCCGCAAGGCTGGCATCGTCAAGAACCTGACCGGCGGCGTTGCCACCCTGTTCAAGGCCAACGGCGTTACTTCGATCCAGGGCCACGGCAAACTGCTGGCTGGCAAGAAGGTCGAAGTCACCAAGCCAGACGGCTCGGTTGAAGTCATCGAAGCTGAAAACGTCATCCTGGCTCCAGGTTCGCGTCCGATCGACATTCCACCAGCTCCGGTTGATCAGAAAGTCATCGTCGATTCGACTGGCGCTCTGGAATTCCAATCCGTACCTAAGCGTCTGGGCGTGATCGGCGCTGGCGTGATCGGGCTGGAACTGGGTTCGGTGTGGTCGCGTCTGGGTTCGGAAGTGGTTGTCCTCGAAGCTCTGGACACCTTCCTGATGGCAGCGGACACCGCTGTTTCCAAGGAAGCGCTGAAAACCCTGACCAAACAAGGTCTGGACATCAAACTGGGCGCTCGCGTAACCGGCTCGAAAGTGAATGGCGACGAAGTCGTTGTGAACTACACCGATGCCAACGGCGAGCAGACCATCACGTTCGACAAGCTGATCGTAGCCGTTGGTCGCCGTCCGGTGACCACTGATCTGCTGGCTGCCGACAGCGGCGTGACCCTCGACGAGCGCGGTTTCGTGCACGTTGACGATCACTGCGCGACCACCGTACCGGGCGTTTTCGCCATCGGTGACGTGGTTCGCGGCATGATGCTGGCGCACAAGGCATCCGAAGAAGGCATCATGGTTGTCGAGCGCATCAAGGGCCACAAAGCCCAGATGAACTATGACCTGATCCCTTCGGTTATTTATACTCACCCGGAAATCGCGTGGGTTGGCAAAACCGAGCAGGCCTTGAAAGCTGAAGGCGTTGAAGTTAACGTCGGCACCTTCCCGTTCGCCGCTTCCGGCCGTGCCATGGCCGCCAACGATACCGGTGGTTTCGTCAAGGTCATCGCTGATGCCAAGACTGACCGCGTATTGGGCGTGCACGTGATTGGCCCGAGCGCTGCAGAACTGGTTCAGCAGGGCGCGATCGGTATGGAATTCGGCACCAGCGCTGAAGACCTGGGCATGATGGTTTTCTCCCATCCGACCCTGTCTGAAGCCTTGCACGAAGCTGCTCTGGCTGTGAATGGCGGCGCCATCCACATTGCCAACCGCAAAAAGCGTTAACAGACAATAAGAAACCACGGCGGTAACGGCCCGTCGTGAGCCTTGCGAGCAAGTCTCACCGCGGAATGTCCGCTGGACGCAGTCTTGCGTAGCTGCACCGGTTATCCGGAAAGGCTACGCAAGCAGCAGTCACAGGTGGCGCGGCACTCAAACGAGCGCAGCGCCGAATGCGCAGTACCTAACGAAGACGGTAAAAAGCATGAATCTTCACGAGTATCAGGGTAAGCAGCTGTTCGCTGAATACGGCCTGCCAGTTTCCACTGGTTACGCAGTAGACACCCCGGAAGCAGCAGCAGAAGCTTGCGACAAAATCGGCGGCAGTGAGTGGGTTGTCAAAGCCCAGGTCCACGCCGGTGGTCGCGGTAAAGCGGGCGGCGTCAAGCTGGTTCGCAGCAAAGAAGACGCCAAAGCCTTCGCACAGCAGTGGCTGGGCAAGCGTCTGGTGACTTACCAGACTGACGCCAATGGCCAGCCAGTCACCAAGATCCTGGTTGAATCGTGCACTGATATCGCTAAAGAGCTGTACCTGGGCGCTGTCGTTGACCGTTCGAGCCGTCGCATCGTGTTCATGGCTTCCACCGAAGGTGGCGTGGACATCGAGAAAATCGCTCACGACACTCCAGAAAAAATTCTCAAAGCCACTATCGATCCACTGGTTGGCGCTCAGCCATTCCAGGGTCGCGAGCTGGCATTCCAGCTGGGTCTGGAAGGCAAGCAGGTTGCTCAGTTCGCCAAGATCTTCGTAGGTCTGGCCAAACTGTTCAAGGATCACGACCTGGCTCTGCTGGAAGTGAACCCGCTGGTGATCAAGGCTGACGGCGATCTGCACTGCCTGGACGCCAAGATCAACATCGACGCCAACGCAATGTACCGTCAGCCTAAGCTGAAGACTTTCCACGATCCGTCGCAAGACGATCCGCGCGAAGCGCACGCTGCCAAGTTCGAACTGAACTACGTAGCACTGGAAGGCAACATCGGCTGCATGGTCAACGGTGCTGGCCTGGCCATGGGTACCATGGACATCGTCAACCTGCATGGCGGCAAGCCAGCCAACTTCCTCGACGTAGGTGGTGGCGCTACCAAAGAACGCGTAACTGAAGCGTTCAAGATCATCCTGTCCGACACCAACGTCGCTGCAGTACTGGTCAACATCTTCGGCGGCATCGTTCGCTGCGACATGATTGCCGAAGGCATCATCGGCGCTGTGAAAGAAGTCGGCGTGAAAATCCCGGTTGTTGTTCGCCTTGAAGGCAACAACGCTGAGCTGGGCGCTAAAGTACTGGCAGAAAGCGGTTTGAACATCATCGCTGCTACCAGCCTGACCGACGCTGCTCAACAAGTTGTCAAAGCTGCGGAGGGCAAATAATGAGCGTCCTGATCAATAAAGACACCAAAGTTATCTGCCAGGGTATTACCGGTTCGCAAGGTAGTTTCCACACCCAGCAAGCCATCGAATACGGCACCAAAATGGTTGGTGGCGTTACTCCTGGCAAAGGCGGCACCGAGCACCTGGGTCTGCCAGTGTTCAACACCGTTAAAGACGCAGTAGAGGCCACTGGCGCTACCGCTTCCGTGATCTACGTTCCGGCTCCTTTCTGCAAAGATTCGATCCTGGAAGCGGCATTCGGCGGCATCAAGCTGATCGTCTGCATCACCGAAGGCATTCCTACCCTGGACATGCTGGACGCTAAAGTTAAGTGCGACGAGCTGGGCGTAGTCCTGATCGGCCCTAACTGCCCAGGCGTGATCACTCCAGGCGAATGCAAGATCGGCATCATGCCAGGTCACATTCACTTGCCAGGCAAGGTCGGTATCGTTTCCCGTTCCGGCACCCTGACCTACGAAGCTGTGAAGCAGACTACTGACGCCGGTTTCGGTCAGTCGACTTGCGTCGGCATCGGTGGTGACCCGATCCCGGGTTCGAACTTCATCGACATCCTGAAGCTGTTCCAGGAAGACCCGAAGACCGAAGCGATCGTCATGATCGGTGAGATCGGCGGTTCGGCTGAAGAAGAAGCGGCTGCCTACATCAAGGCACACGTGACCAAGCCGGTTGTTTCCTACATCGCTGGTGTGACTGCTCCTCCGGGCAAGCGCATGGGCCATGCTGGCGCAATCATCTCTGGCGGCAAAGGCACTGCAGACGAGAAATTCGCTGCTCTGCAAGACGCAGGCGTGAAAACCGTGCGTTCGCTGGCAGACATCGGCAAGGCCCTGGCCGAGCTGACCGGTTGGGCTGTCAAGTAAGCCTCGCGCTTAGCTTGCAACTCTGCTGACAAAGGCCACCTTCGGGTGGCCTTTGTTGTTTCTGCAATTTGGAAGATCAAAAGATCGCAGCCTTCGGCAGCTCCTACAGAGAATTGCGATCCCCTGTAGGAGCTGCCGAAGGCTGCGATCTTTTGATCTTTGCCGTACCAACGAAAAATAGATACGTAAACGCGACACAGAAACGTCGCGTATCGGATAGTTCGCCCTCTAACAGTGCGTTTGCAGGCCAAATTCGTTAGGCTAGCAGCCATTTTTGCGTCTGCCGCCCACAAGGCATGCAACGCGCTTTAAGGGTCAGTCCCATACGGATCGACAGCATTTCCCTAATTACACAGGGCAATCCCCCTCTAAATTCCGATTCAGTAGTGTGGTATTACCTTAATGAAAGTTTTGAAAGGTCAGGACATCCTGGCACTTGGCTTTATGACATTTGCCCTGTTCGTTGGGGCTGGCAACATCATTTTCCCGCCGATCGTTGGCTTGCAGGCCGGACCTCACGTCTGGATGGCCGCGCTGGGCTTCCTGATCACCGCGGTGGGTCTGCCGGTGATCACCGTCGTTGCATTGGCCAAGGTCGGTGGGGCAATGGATGCGCTGAGCAGCCCGATCGGCAAGATCGCTGGCGGCATTTTGGCCGCGGCTTGCTACTTGGCGGTCGGCCCGTTGTTCGCCACCCCGCGTACTGCGACCGTATCGTTTGAAGTAGGCTTGGCGCCGCTGACCGGCGAAAGCCCGTTGGCACTGTTCCTCTACAGCTCGGTGTACTTCCTGCTGGTGTTCTTCATCTCGCTCTACCCTGGGCGTTTGCTGGACACCGTTGGCCGCTTCCTCGCGCCGCTGAAAATCATCGCACTGGCAGTGCTCGGCATCGCTGCATTCGCCTTGCCGGCGGGTGATATCGGTCACGGCACGCCTGAGTATGTGGCGGCACCGTTCTCCCAAGGCTTTATCAATGGTTACCTGACCATGGATACCCTCGGCGCGCTGGTGTTCGGCATCGTCATCGTTAACGCGATCCGCTCCCGTGGCGTCGAGTCGCCGGCGCTGATCACCCGTTACGCGATCATCGCTGGCCTGATTGCCGGTGTCGGTCTGGCGCTGGTGTATGTCAGCCTGTTCCGCCTTGGTTCCGGCAGCCACGAAGTAGCAGCGGGCGCGACCAATGGCGCGGCGGTATTGCACGCGTATGTGCAACACACCTTCGGTTCGCTGGGCAGCGGTTTCCTCGCAGTGCTGATCTCGCTGGCGTGTCTAGTGACGGCGGTCGGTCTGACTTGTGCGTGTGCCGAATACTTCAGCCGTGTGCTGCCACTGTCCTACAAGACTCTGGTAATCATTCTGGCGGCGTTCTCGCTGCTGGTGTCCAACCTGGGTCTGACCAAGCTGATTGCCTTCTCGATTCCGGTGCTGACCGCGATCTATCCGCCGTGCATCGTCTTGGTGGCGCTGAGCTTCTGCAAAGATTTCTGGCATGAGCACGGCCGTATCCTCGGTCCGGTGATGCTGGTGTCGTTCATCTTCGGCACCATCGACGCGCTGAAAGGCGCCGGTCTGGCCGGCTGGATGCCATCGCAGTTGTCCCACTTGCCGCTGAGCGAGCAGGGGCTGGCATGGCTGGTGCCGTGCGTGATGACGCTGGTGGTTGCGGTTGTTTGTGATCGCATGCTCGGCAAGCGCAGCGAAGCGGTTGCCTGACGTTACCTGACCCGCCAAAAGCGGGTCTTCAACGCTTAAACAGAAATGCCCCGTATCAATCGATACGGGGCATTTTTTATGAAAGCTGATAATTCTCAGCCCCGATAACGTACGACCAGAGCCCCTAAATTGATGTTGTCGCTTGCGCGGCTCAGGAGTATTCGCTTGTCGGGCTGCACTGCCACCGAAATCCACTGCATTCCAGGCCCCAAGTACTGAGTAACGTATCCCTTGCCTTCACCAAAGTCTGTGTCTGGTTTTCCCGTTGCCAGATAGCGGCAGGCGAGCATTTGCTCTCTTGTTCTTTGTCCCGTGCCTCCCACCACGACCAGACCATCCTTAGGCTCCCCACTCAGATCGAACCAACTGCAACCGTCGGTTAATCCAAGATCAGTGACGATAGGCGTACCCTGATTGAATGCAATATTTTGTTTACCGTTCGGGTTGTACGCGGCCATCATTCCCCTGCGCCCTTTACCCCAATCGTCGTTAGGAGCGGTGTCGACTTCACCGGCAATAAAAAAACTGCCGTCAGCACGTAGCATCAGGCTTCGTACGCGGGTCGGGTAATTCGATGGAAAAAGGACAGTTCCAGTGCCATCATCGCCGAAGCCTTTATGGGGCGTTCCATCCACATTCAGGCGCACGATCATTCCTTTTTGAGACCCCTCCATCGTCCCTGCGACTGTGATCATTCCATTCTCAGCAACCGAAATCGAAGAGATGTTCAGTGCAAGATCTAACCAGCCTTTGCCGTTAAAAGTGGTATCAAAAACTCCTTCCTGATCAAGTCTGAACAGTCGGTTGTTTTGACCGACGAGAATTTTTTCATCAGCGGTCAGTACTACCCTGGTTCTGGAACGCGAGTTAGCGAAAGTCCCTGGTTTTGATGGTTGCGATTTGGACTGCGGGAGAAAAGGGATGTAAACCGTCCCATCGGGACCGAACTCGCGATCTCTTTCACCATCAGCGAAAAATCTGGCAAGCGCAAACCGGTTCCCTTGGTCCTCATCATATTGAAACCCGAAAAGCAGCGCCTTCCCGTCTTTATAAACACAGGCGCCAGTTCCGCTGGCTTGTCCCGAACCTGTAAACGTACCTACGATCGAACCGTTTTTGTTGAAGCCAGTATCGTTAGTGCCGTCCGCCAGTAATTGCGCCAAATGAAAACTGACCTTGCCGTCTACAAAGGTTTGTCCCACGAGAAGGATTTTTCCATCAGGGCGCAGGCCTGCGATGCTCAGAGCCTGGCTTCCCGGAGCAAAAGAGTCGGCATACCCTTGATTACCGAATGTTGCGTCAATGGGCAGTGCAGCGTTCGAAGGTGTCATGATCGAGTCCTTGTCTGGGTTAGCGTGCCTGTCAGTATTCTCTGGTCATAAACAACCTTATGCCCGCCTCACCCTCGGTGCTACTGTCAGAGTTGACAGGTATCAGCCTTCGCAAATTAATAGCTGCGGTCTATTTTTGAATAAATTCGACTCTCGAATGAGCGTGTCTTTTTGCGAGCCAATACGTCGAAACAAAGGGTTACTCCCATCATTCCTCATGCTCAGGAAAACGAATGTCGTTCATCCAAGCCAACCTGATTCACCTGCTCGCCGCCATCTGGTTTGTCATCTGCTGGGGTGGTTATACCCGTTATGCCTCCTGGAAAGGCCGCGATACAGCGTGTCTGGCCAGCGTGCTGCACCTGTACCGCGAAGACTGGATGCGCCGCATGCTGTTGCGTGACAACCGCATCGCCGACGCCAGCGTAATTGGTAATCTTGAACGCAACGCCTCGTTCTTCGCCTCCAGCACATTGATCATCCTCGCCGGCATTCTCACCGTGCTTGGTGCCTCGGAGCGGGCGGTGTCGTTGCTGGCTGACATCCCGATGGTGCAGCAGGCATCGCAGGGCATGTCGGAAATCAAGTTGCTGTGTCTGGCGATGGTGTTCGTCTACGCCTTCTTCACCTTTAGCTGGTGTATGCGTCAGTACAATTTTGCGGCGGTTTTGGTCGGGTCGGCGCCAATGATCGGTGAGCGACATGTCTCCGAACAGGAGCGCAAGGCGTTCGCTGCGCGGGCGGCGCGGGTGATTTCGATGGCGGCGAACCAGTTCAACTTCGGGCTGCGCTCTTACTACTTCGGCATGACCATGCTGGCGTGGTTCGTCAGCCCGTGGCTGTTCATGCTGATGAGCGCCGGGGTGGTGTTGGTCTTGTATCGCCGCGAGTTTCATTCCGACGTTCTCGATGTCATGGTCTATACCCCTACAGAAGCTCCCATTCCCGAGACAAACAAAGAGGTCGCTTGATGAGTATTCCGTTCTGGTGTGTGTTTATCACTGCGCTGTTGATTTATATCGCGCGTATGCCGGTGGGCAAGGCGATGAAAGAGCAGGGCGGTTACAACAACCACCTGCCGCGTCAGCAACAGGCGCAACTGACCGGCTACGGCGCGCGGGCGCTGGCGGCGCATCAGAATACGATTGAAGGGTTCATGTTGTTCGCGGTCGGCGTGTTGATGGCGCACACCACTCAGACGGCAGGATGGCTGATCGATACATTGGCGATCGTTTTTGTTATCGCGCGGATTCTCTATTTGTGGCTCTATCTGGCCGACCAACCCAAGCTGCGCAGCCTGGTTTGGGTAGTTGGCGTACTGTGCTCGTTGCTACTGATGATTAGTCCGACTTTTAGAACAGTCTTGCTCTAAGACGAGCCTGGCGCTAGATGACAGGCAAAAGAAAACCCGCACTTGGCGGGTTTTCTTTTTTCTGCAGCAAAAAGCGAATTATTGCTTCTTGGCAGCTTCTTCTTGTGCAGCAGCGTTCGATTCAGCCTGAGCTTTGGCAGCTTCGGCGTTTTCTTTCGCAGCGTCGTTCACTTTATCCTGAGCTTTGTTCATGTCTTGCTGAGCTTGTTCAGCATGTTGGTTGGCATCTTGAGCTTTGTCCTCGGATTTTTTATCGCAGGCAGCGAGACCGAGGGAAGCGGTCAACATCAAGGCAATAGCAAAAGTCTTACGCATGGGGTGTTTCTCCTTATGGAAAATAACTACTGGCCTTAAGAACTCGGCGCTACAGGTTAAGTTCCTCATTTCTTTCAGATATATAAGTTTGTTTTTACACGGAACTTTTGCTGTATTGCTTACTACTGGCAAAAGGCTCTAACGAGAGTAATTATCAAATGGACGGAAACCCCGTTTTTGAGCGCGCGACGCGGTTTCTCTCCGCGCTGCGACACTGTCAGGTACTCGGATTGCGCGTGCACAGCGCGTCCAGCGAAGGGCTTACGGTGATCCTTCCGTACAGCACGAAAATCGTAGGTAATCCACAGACCGGCGTGATCCACGGCGGCGCAATCACTTCGTTGATGGACACCGCCTGCGGAATGTCCACGCTGTGCGTTTTGCCGGAATTCGAGGTCTGCCCGACGCTCGACCTGCGCATCGACTACATGCATGCCGCCGAACCCGATAAAGATGTGTATGGCTTCGCTCAGTGCTACCGGGTGACCACCGACGTAATCTTCGCTCGCGGTTTCGCCTATCAGGACGATCCCGAGCAGCCGATCGCCCATGTGGTCGGTACGTTCATGCGCATGGGCAAGGGCCTCAAAGGCACAAAAGGCTTTGGCGGTGTAATCAAGGGAGAAGGGCAATGAGCGATGACCTCAAGCAGCAATTGCTCAAGGCTCACGCGCAGGGCGATTACGCGCCGCTGTTGCAGTTGATTCCCTACGCCGGGCTGATCGGCATCGAATGCTCACGCGTCGGCGATGAATTGCTGTTCAAGCTTCCTGCGAACAAGGACAACATTGGTAACCCTTTATTGCCGGCAATCCATGGCGGGGTGATCGCCGGGTTCATGGAGCTGGCCGCCACCCTGCATCTGTTGATCTTCACCGGTGCGCCCGGGGTGCCGAAGATCATCGACTTCTCTCTCGATTACCTACGCGCCGGGCAGTTTCGCGACACTTGGGCCAAATGTCAGGTGTGTCGCCAGGGCCGGCGTGTAGCCAACGTCGCCATCACCGCCTGGCAAAGTACCGAAAGCGAACCGATTGCCACCGCGCGCGCGCACTTCAAAATCGATGAGCCCTTGAAATCCTGAACAGCGCCCCAAACTCACAAGACAACCCGCCGCCGACCATTTCGGGTCGCGGCCACTGCCATCTGATTGGAGTTTGATGACCATGAGTGTGGAAACTCAAAAGGAAACCCTGGGCTTCCAGACCGAGGTAAAGCAGCTGCTGCACCTCATGATCCATTCGCTGTATTCCAACAAGGAAATTTTCCTTCGCGAATTGATCTCGAACGCCTCTGACGCTGTCGACAAACTGCGCTTCGAAGCCCTGGCCAAGCCAGAGCTGCTTGAAGGCGGCGCTGACCTGAAAATCCGTGTGAGTTTCGACAAGGACGCCAAGACCGTCACCCTCGAAGACAACGGTATCGGCATGAACCGTGACGATGTGATCACCCACCTGGGGACCATCGCTAAATCCGGCACTGCCGATTTCATGAAGAATCTTTCTGGCGATCAGAAGAAAGATTCGCACTTGATCGGCCAGTTCGGTGTGGGCTTCTACTCTGCCTTCATCGTTGCCGACCAGGTTGACGTGTACAGCCGTCGCGCCGGCACCCCGGCCAGCGAAGGCGTGCACTGGTCGTCGAAAGGCGAGGGCGAGTTCGAAGTCGCCACCATCGACAAGCCAGAGCGCGGCACCCGTATCGTCCTGCACCTGAAAGCCGCCGAAGACGAATTCGCCGATGGCTGGCGTCTGCGCAACATCATCAAGAAGTATTCCGACCACATCGCTTTGCCGATCGAACTGCCGAAAGAAGCGGCAGCTGCCGAAGGCGAAGAGGCTCCGGCCGTTGAATGGGAAACCGTCAACCGCGCCAGCGCTCTGTGGACCCGTCCGCGCACTGAAGTGAAGGACGAGGAATACCAGGAGTTCTACAAGCACATCGCGCACGACTTTGAAAACCCGCTGGCCTGGAGCCACAACAAAGTCGAAGGCAAGCTCGAATACAGCTCGCTGCTGTACGTGCCGGCCCGCGCACCGTTCGACCTGTACCAGCGTGAAGCGCCGAAAGGCCTGAAGCTGTACGTGCAACGCGTGTTCGTCATGGATCAGGCCGAGTCGTTCCTGCCGCTGTACCTGCGCTTCATCAAAGGCGTGGTCGACTCCAACGACCTTTCGCTGAACGTGTCGCGGGAAATTCTGCAGAAAGACCCGATTATCGATTCGATGAAGACCGCGCTGACCAAGCGCGTGCTCGACATGCTGGAAAAACTGGCGAAGAACGAGCCTGAGCAATACAAGGGCTTCTGGAAGAACTTCGGTCAGGTCATGAAAGAAGGCCCGGCAGAAGACTTCGCCAACAAAGAGAAAATTGCCGGTCTGCTGCGTTTCGCATCGACCAATGGCGACGACGGCGAGCAGATCGTCGGTCTGGCCGACTACCTGGCCCGCGCCAAGGAAGGTCAGGACAAGATCTACTACCTCACCGGCGAAACCTACGCGCAGGTTAAAAACAGCCCGCACCTGGAAGTCTTCCGCAAGAAAGGCATCGAAGTGCTGCTGCTGACCGACCGTATCGACGAGTGGCTGATGAGCTACCTCAGCGAGTTCGACGGCAAGACTTTCGTCGACGTGGCACGTGGTGACCTCGATCTGGGCAACCTGGACTCGGAAGAGGACAAGAAAGCCGCAGAAGAAGTCGCCAAGTCCAAAGAAGGTCTGGTCGAGCGTCTGAAAACTGCGCTGGGCGATTGCGTGGCTGAAGTACGGGTTTCGCATCGTCTGACCGATTCGCCGGCCATTCTGGCCATCGGCGAACAGGATCTGGGTCTGCAAATGCGTCAGATCCTCGAAGCCAGCGGACAGAAAGTGCCGGATTCGAAGCCGATCTTCGAATTCAACCCAAGCCACCCGCTGATCGAGAAACTCGATGGCGAGCAGAGCGAAGAGCGTTTTGGCGACCTGTCGCACATCCTCTTTGATCAGGCAGCCCTGGCTGCCGGCGACAGCTTGAAGGATCCGGCCGCCTATGTGCGCCGTCTGAACAAGCTGCTGGTTGAGCTGTCGGTTTAACCAAGTCGTAGAAAAACCCGCTTCGGCGGGTTTTTCATTCTGGTGTTTAACCAATCAGGAGTCAGAAATGAGCCAAGTCACTGTACGTTCCGTGGTCTATCAGATCGACGGCCAGCCTTATGAAGGTCGTTTGGCATTCGACGCCGAGCACAACGGCGCGCTTCCGGGTTTGTTGATGGCGCCGAACTGGATGGGTGTCAGCGCCGGTGCCGAAGAGATAGCCAAATCGGTGGCGGCCAAGGGCTACGTGGTGCTGATCGCTGACGTCTATGGTCAGGCGGTGCGCCCGCAAAACGCTGATCAGGCTGGTGCGGCGATGATGCCGTTGAAGGATGATCGCGCGCTGCTGCGCAAACGTATGCAAGCGGCGTTCGAGCAATTGCAGAAGCAGGGCGAAGCAGCGGTCGATACGTCGAAACTGGCGGTGTTCGGTTTCTGCTTTGGCGGTTGCTGTGCGCTGGATCTGGCGCGCACTGGCGCGGCGGTGAAGGCTGCGGTGTCGTTCCACGGTACGCTGGATTCGCCGAATCCTGCCGATGCGCAGAATATCAAGGGTTCGGTATTGGTGATGCACGGTGCTTCTGACCCGTTGGTGCCGAAAGAACAGTTGCCGGCGTTTGAAGACGAGATGAACGCGGCGAAAGTGGACTGGCAACTGCTGAGCTACGGCGGTGCGGTGCACTCCTTTACCGATCCGCATGCCAATGTGCCGGGCAAGATGATGTACGACGCGAAGACCGCCAAGCGCGCATTCAAGTCGATGCATGATTTGCTGGATGAAGTGTTCAAGGGCTAAAAGCCTGAAAAGCAAAAGCCCCTCACCCTAACCCTCTCCCAAAGGGAGAGGGGACTGATTGGGGGGTATTTCAGAGGTCCGCCGACCTGAAAATGCTTATGTGAATCCGAAATCGTCTGCTGTGTTTAGCTGAACCTATAATCGACGCTATATATCAGGTCGATGGATGACTGAAGACACCTCGGTCGGCTCCCTCACCCTCCGGGCGGTCCGACGTTTCGGGAGGGCTGGGGTGAGGGTGGCTTTTCAGCGCGGCAACTCGATCCGCTCAACTTCCCCTGGCACCGTCGGCCAGTCCCCGGTCGCCCACTTGCGCCGCGCTTCATCGATCGCCGCCGGATCGCTCGCCACAAAATTCCAGTTGATCCGCCGAGGCCCGTCCAGCGGCGCGCCGCCAAACACCACGGCGTGAACATCACTCTCGGCAAACAGACTCATCTCTTCCCCGGCCGGCAATACCGCCAGCGCATGCGGTTCAAGCGCTTCACCGTTCAGTTGCGCATCCCCACTCAGCACATAAACCGCCCGCTCTTCATGCTCGGTCGGAATCAGCAACGTGGTCGCCGTTTGCATCTGCACTTCCGCATACAACGTAGGAGAAAGCACCGGCACCGGCGATTCCAGGCAAAAGCCTGACCCGGCAATCATCCGGATCTGTACACCGAGGTTATCGCTGACCGGCAACGTCGCTGCCGGGTGATGGCTGTAATGCCCCGGGCCTTGCTCGTGATCCTTGGGCGACGCCAGCCAGATCTGCAAACCGTGCATGGTGAAGCTTTTGTCCCACAACGGCTCAGGCGTGCGTTCAACGTGAGCAATCGCGCTACCGGCAGTCATCCAGCTGACATCGCCAGCGCTGACCACCTGATCCGAGCCAAGGCTGTCCTTGTGCTGGATCTGTCCTTCGAACAGATACGTGAGCGTCGACAGACCAATGTGCGGGTGCTGTCGGATGTTCATGCCTTTGCCCGTCGGATAAACCGTCTCGAGCATGTGATCAAAAAACACGAAAGGCCCGACGCTGCGGCATTTGGCTGACGGCAGCGGGCGCAGAATCGGCTGGCCTTCGACGTCTTCGGCGCGCGGGCGGATGATCAGAGGTTGCGTGTCCATGGTGCATTCCAGGCTGAGCGGGTGATGCCAGAAGCATAACCCGCCGCTGGCATGAGGAGGATTACTGGCTGTCGAAGCCTTGCGGGGCGTGGGTTTCGATGCTGACGTCGGTTGTGGTCATCAGTTTATGAATCGGGCAGCGGTCGGCGACGCGCAGCAGTTCCTCACGCTGGGCATCGGTGAGTACGCCTTTGAGAGTGAGGGTGACGTGCAGGACGTATTTGCCTTTTTGTTCTTCGCTGTTATCGCGTTTGACGTCGACCCCGACGCCGGTCAGCGGGATGTCTTTCTTCTTCGCGTACATCTTCAGGGTCAGCGCTTTGCAGGCGCCGAGGGCGGCATCGAAATAGTCGTGCGGCTCAGGCGCCGAGCCTTCGCCGCCGGCGGATTTCGGCACGTCGGCAAACAGTTCGTGGTCATCAATCTGTACGGTGTGACGAAAACCTTCAGCGGAGACGGTATTGACGGTAACGGTCATGGGAACCTCACTGGCAGTAGGAAAAGTCGTTCGATCAAAAAAGACCTTGCAGTTATAGAGCATTCCCACCGGCACGCGTTCCACTTTCCTGCGGGATGAACCCTTGTCGTCAGGGCGGGGTCTAGGCTATGCCTACTTGCCGGAGATTACTTGTGTCCCTGTATCGTTTGAGTCTTGCCTGTCTTCTGCTGCTTGCCGGCAACGTCAGCGCCCGCGATTACACCTACAGCGATGCGCACCTGCATTACGTGGATTTTTTCCAGGAAAGCGCAGGCATGGCGAAACTGCTGACGGCGATGAAGAACGGTTCCGTCGAGCATGTGATGATTTCTGGCATTCCGGTGGCGAAAAAATGGCATGAGGACGAACCCAAGCGTCCGCGCTACTACGCTGGCGATGACGCTGATGCCTATTGGTACAGTGCGACCGACGTGATTGTCGCCGACGCCGTGCAAAAGCTGAGCGCCGAGCAGCGGCCGTACTTTCATCCGTTTCTGTCGGGCTTCAACCCCAACGACAAGAACTCTGCCGCACACATCCAGCGCATGCTCGATCTGTATCCGGGGCTGTGGCAGGGCATCGGCGAGGTGTTCACCCGGCATGACGACCTCACGGCGCTGACGTCCGGCGACACGCCGCGGGCCAACAACGAGGCGATGACCAAGATCTATCATCTCGCCGCCGAGAACGATCTGCCGGTGATGCTGCATTCCAATATCACCTCCAAGCGTGAGAAGAATCCGCTGTATCTGAAGGAAGTCGAAGAGCCGCTGCGTAATCACCCACACACGCGATTTATCTGGGCGCACGCAGGCACCAGTGCTGAAATTCATCGGCATCAGACACAGTTGCCGTTCTTGCTGCCGACCCTGACGCGCATGCTCGAGGCTTACCCCAATTTGTTCATTGATTTGTCGTGGAGCATGCTCACGCCGTATCTGCTGGACGAGCAGGGCAAGCCGCGCCCGGAATGGCTGGCGCTGGTCGAGAAGTACCCGGACCGCTTCATGCTTGGCTCGGACGTGGTAGGGCGTTTCAACAAGCTCGGTGAGGAAATGCATAGCTTCAAGCCGTTCCTTGATGCCTTGCCCGAGGACGTTGCGAAAAAAGTCGCTCGGGATAATTTCCTGGCGATCTTGCCGCGAACGGTGCTCAAGTCCGGCAAAACCGCGCTGAATCGTTAATGCCCACGGTTCGGAGTATTAAGGCCTTTTGATATCACGTTTTGGTCTTACGCAAATTTTCGCCGGGCCGATACCTTCTAAAGCAACCAGCTGCAGGGTTGATGCAGCGCTTTTGGAAGGAACCAGAGCAATGAGTATCCGTAGTCTCAATATTGCCCCGCGCGCCGGCCTCGGTTTTGGGCTGTTGGCGCTGATGGTGTTTGCCCTCGGGGCGTTCGCTTTGCTGCAAATGTCGAACATGCGCGCCCAATCTGACGAGGTCGATAACAATTGGCTGCCCAGCGTCATGGCGGTCGGTGAGATGAGTCAGGACATGCTGCGCCTGCGCGCATTGACCATGCGCCTGTTGCTCAATCGCGATCCGCAGGCGCTGGAGCAGAATGTCGTCAAACTCAATGAGCTGCGTGGGGTGCTGAGTGAGGCTCAGCAGCGTTACGACGTGCTGATCGTGCTGCCCGAAGAGCGCAAGCTGTTTGATCGCTTCAAGGTTGCCGAGCATCAGTACCTGGAGTTTCAGGCGCAGGTCATGCAGTTATCTGCGCAGAATCGCGTGGAAGAAGCCGCGACCATTCTCAATGGCCAGATGAGTCCGCTGGCCGACGAAATCGCGGTGCTGCTGCGCGAGCTGGTCGAACTGAATAAACACAATGCCAATCTCGCCACTGAAGCGGCGCGACTGGTGTTTATCAATTCGCGGGTGTGGGTCGGGGTGATGATCGGCGTGACCGCGCTGATCACCATCGGCCTCGCCCTGCTGCTGACGCGCAGCATTGTGCTGCCGCTGGCGCAGTCGTTGGGTGTCGCCGAGGTGGTGGCGGGTGGGGACCTGACCGGTGATATCAGCATCAGCGGCAAGGACGAACCGGCGCGACTGCTTCATGCGCTCAAGAGCATGCAGCACAACCTGCGCGACACTATCCGGCAAATATCCGAGTCTTCCAGCCAATTGGCCTCGGCCTCGGAAGAGCTGAGCTGCGTCACGGAAGACGCCACGCGCGGGCTGCATCAGCAGAGTCTGGAAATCGAGCAGGCCGCTACTGCGGTCAATCAGATGACCGCTGCGGTGGAGGAGGTGGCCAGCAATGCGGTGGCCACCTCGCAAGCTTCGCGTGAGTCCGATCGCATTGCTCAGCATGGCCGTGAACAAGTGCGCCAAACCGTTTCGTCGATAGAGTTGCTCGCCGAAGACGTGACCAACAATGCGTCGCAGGTCGAAGATCTGGCGCAGAAGGTTCATGGCATCAGCAAAGTATTGGATGTGATTCGTTCGATTGCCGAACAAACCAATCTGCTCGCGTTGAACGCTGCGATCGAGGCTGCACGGGCCGGTGATGCCGGGCGCGGGTTTGCCGTGGTGGCGGATGAGGTGCGGGCCTTGGCGCATCGCACCCAGCAGTCGACGCAAGAGATTGAACAGATGATTGGCGGCATTCAGCAGGGCACTGATTCAGCGGTCGGTTCGATGCAGCAAAGCAATGTGCGGGCGCGTTCGACGCTGGAATTGGCCAAGGCTGCCGGGACTGCACTTGAAGAGATCGCCTCGGCATTCACACTGATCAACGAGCGTAATCTGGTGATCGCCAGTGCCTCGGAAGAGCAGGCAGCGGTGGCGCGGGAGGTGGATCGCAATCTGATGAACATTCGTGATCTGGCGATGCAGACCTCGGCGGGGGCTAATCAGACGAGTGCGGCGAGTCAGGAGCTGTCGCGGTTGGCGGTGGATCTGAACAGCATGGTGGCGAAGTTTTCGGTTTGAGGTTCGCCTTCAAAAGCCCCTCACCCTAACCCTCCCGAAACGTCGGACCGCCCAGAGGGAGAGGGGACTGACCGTGGAGGATTAGCGAGTTACGCCGACCTGATCTTGCTTTGGGGAATCCATAATCGACTCGACTTTTCAGGTCGATGCATGGCGCCAGACATCTCGGTCAGCTCCCTCTCCCTCGGGAGAGGGCTGGGGTGAGGGGCGAGCCAGGTACAAATCTCCAATCCAGCACGCAAAAAAAAGCCCCGCATTTCGCGGGGCTCTTTGATGTAGCGGCGGATCAGCTGCCTTTAACGGTTTTGCCGTTGACCGTGCCGTCCTGGAGCATGATGTTGTACTCCTTGCCGTCGGTTTCAACCTGTTGCAGACGAACCAGCAGGTAATCCCAGTCCTTGGCGAACCACAGGACGGTGATGCGCTTGCTTTGTGTCGGGTCGCGTACGCGCTCGACCTTGATTGCATCGATCTGACCAGCCTTGGTC
Organism: Pseudomonas sp. Irchel 3H7; assembly: GCF_900187605.1. Lineage (GTDB taxonomy): Bacteria > Pseudomonadota > Gammaproteobacteria > Pseudomonadales > Pseudomonadaceae > Aquipseudomonas. The sequence goes on along the minus strand of NZ_FYEA01000014.1, from coordinate 47,267 downwards.
TCGACTTTTTCCGAACCCAGCACGCGGAAGTCATAGGTATCGACTTCGCCGTCATCGACCACTTGATAGCTCATGGTTTTCTTGCCGGCAGCGACATCATGCTGCAGCGCCAGTTGATAGGTGGACTTGTCGACCATGCCACGGTTCAGCGGGATTTTCACCGCGTCGCCACGGTCGGTGCCAGTGACCATTTTGCTGTTCCAGTCAAAATCCAGATCAGCCTTTTTCGCTTTGCCCAGGCCGCCACGTTCGAAGTGGTAGGACTGCGGCAGCAGGGTGTCCTTGTCCAGGGTCAGGGTGCTTTCTTCAGTCAGGCTGGCGATCATCATCGAGGCCTTGAAGCTGAGCTTCCAGACGCCGTTGGCTTCCTTGACCAGACTGCGCTCGGCGGTGCCGCTCATGGGCAGTTGCTTCCAGTCGGCGGTGTAGCTGGCGGAGAACGGTTGAAGTTCGGCTGCCTGCGCGAAGGGCAGGGCGAGCAGAGCGCAAGCGAAGAGCAGGGCGCGACGCATAATATCTCCTAGTTTCGAATCAAGTGGCCGCTGGCCGCGAGTAACTGGCCATCCAGTAAAGCACCGTGTTCACCGAGTGCCAGCCTGCCTTCGGCAAACCAGCGTACTGCCATCGGGTAGATCAGGTGTTCCTGAACGTGTACTCGCTGCGCGAGACTCTGCGGCGTATCGTGCAACTCTACCGGTAATACTGCCTGTACGACCAGTGGTCCGCCATCGAGTTCCTCGGTGACGAAGTGCACGGAGCAGCCGTGCTCCGTGTCGCCGGCTTCCAGCGCGCGCTGATGAGTGTGTAACCCTTTGTATTTGGGTAGCAGCGACGGGTGGATGTTGAGCAGGCGCCCCTGGTAGTGGCGAACGAAATCAGCGCTGAGAATGCGCATGAAACCGGCCAGCACCACGAGTTTCGGTTGGAATTCGTCGATCAGTTCGATCAGAGCAGCATCGAAGGCCTCGCGGCCTTCAAATGCCTTGTGATCCAGCGAGCGGGTGGCGATACCCGCGTCACTGGCGCGTTGCAGGCCGTAGGCGTCGGCGCGATTGGAAATCACTGCAGCGATGCGGACCGGGCTGTCGCCGGTCCGCGTGCTGTCGATCAAAGCCTGCAAGTTACTGCCGGTGCCGGACAACAGCACCACGACATCACAGGTTGCGGACATTAATGAGCCTTAAGGTTCTGCAGATCAACCTGGGCAGCGCCTTCGGCAGCGGCAGCGATCTGACCGATGACCCAAGGCTGTTCGCCGGCGTCACGCAGGGTGTTCAGGGCAACTTCTACGTGTTCCTGAGCCACGCAGATAACCATGCCAACGCCGCAGTTCAGCACGCGGTGCATCTCGGTTTCGTCAACATTGCCTTTTTCTTGCAGCCAGTCGAACACGGCCGGGCGAGTCCAGCTAGCCACGTCAACCACCGCCTGAGCGCCTTTTGGCAGAACGCGCGGGATGTTGTCGAGCAGGCCACCACCGGTGATGTGGGCCATGGCTTTGACGGCGCCGGTGTCTTTGATCAGCTTGAGCAGCGGCTTCACGTAGATGCGGGTCGGGGCCATCAGCAGGTCGGTCAGCGGTTTGCCGTCGAGCTGGATGTTTTCGATGTCGGCGTCGGAGACTTCGATGATCTTGCGGATCAGCGAGTAGCCGTTGGAGTGCGGGCCGGAGGATGGCAGCGCGATCAGGGCGTCACCGGTGGCGACTTTCGAGCCGTCGATGATTTCCGATTTTTCCACGACGCCGACGCAGAAGCCGGCCAGGTCGTAGTCTTCGCCTTCGTACATGCCAGGCATTTCAGCGGTTTCGCCGCCAACCAGCGAGCAACCCGACAGTTCGCAGCCAGCGCCGATGCCGGTCACTACCTGGGCAGCGGTGTCGACATTGAGTTTGCCGGTGGCGTAGTAGTCGAGGAAGAACAGTGGCTCAGCGCCGCAAACCACGAGGTCGTTGACGCACATGGCAACCAGGTCGATACCGATGCTGTCGTGCTTGTTCAGGTTCAGCGCCAGACGCAGTTTGGTGCCGACGCCGTCGGTACCGGAAACCAGTACGGGCTGCTTGTAGCCGGCCGGGATTTCGCAGAGGGCGCCGAAACCGCCCAGGCCGCCCATGACTTCCGGGCGCGCAGTGCGCTTGGCGACGCTCTTGATGCGTTCGACCAATGCTTCACCGGCGTCGATGTCTACACCGGCGTCCTTGTAGCTCAGGGAGGGTTGCTTGCTCATGATCCAGGCCTTTAGGGGAGGGGATTCAGGGGTAACGACCGAGTTCAGCGGGAACTTCGAAATCGACGGGGCGATGGCCTCACGCGAGTTTCGAGGTGCCCGGCTGTTGCCGGTCTGCGAAGGCGCGCGATTTTATCAGGCTTGAGGGGCAGCGGCCATCCTCGCACCGACGGGCAGGGCCATATCTCGGGAAATTTTTTGCAATTAAGGCCTGCGGGTGCCTGTATAAGGTGTGGCGATTAACCGTCTATCGTTATCACTGTGCAAAAACTTACCGCTGTCGTGTGAATGTTTGGTGCTGGCAGATTGTCACAGCCATGCTCAACCGATTCACGCGGCCTGTTCCAGCCGCTCCTGTCGACGGGAATTTTCCATGCGTTTTTGTAAATTGTTGTTTGTGGGTTGCTTGTCGCTGATCAGCCTGGCGAGTCACGCCGAAAACCTCAAAGGCCTCTATCAAGTACGTGAGCCGGTCAATGGCCAGGCACCGGAAGAGCGTGATCGCGCCACGCAGGCGGCGCTCGACACGTTGGTCTTGCGTTTGACTGGCGATCCGAAGGCTGCGCAAAACCCGGGGCTGGCGGCGATTCGCAAGGATCCGCAGCAGATCATCAGTCAATTCGGTTTTGATGCCGGGCCGCCGGAGGTGCTGAAAGTCGATTTCGATCCGGCGACCACCGAGCAGGCGCTGCGGCGTGCCGGGTTGTCGGTGTGGGGTGCGAGTCGCCCGTCGATTCTGAGCTGGTGGCTCAACGATTCGGCTGAGGGTTCCAGTCTGGTCGGTGATGGTCAGGCCGCTGCGGCGCCGTTGCGTACGGCAGCTCAACATCGCGGCTTGCCATTGCGTTTGCCGCTGGCGGACTTGAGTGAGCAATTGGTTGCCACGGCGCCAGCGCTGGAAGGCACCGATCCGGCGCCGTTGCGCGGCGCGTCCGAACGCTACAACGCTGATGCCTTGCTCGCGGTGCATGCCCGTGAAGAGGGCGGGCAGTGGCAGGCCAAGTGGCACCTGTGGCTGGGCGATCAGAAAGAGGCTGGCAGTGTGCAGGGCGCCGATCAGGCTGCGGTCGCTGACGCGGTGATGCTGGCGGTGGCTGAGCGGCTGGCGCCTCGGTTTGTTGCCAAGCCGGGCGCTTCGGGGCAGCAGACTCTGGAAGTGCAGGGGATGAATCTTGAACACTACGCGGCGCTGTTGCGGTTACTTGAGCCGTTTGGCGTGCGTCTGCAAAGTGTTGATGGCGATCGCATCGTCTATCGGGTCAACGGCAGTGCAGATCAAATGCGCGCGCAATTGTCGCTGGCGAAGTTGCAGGAGTTGCCGGCTGAAGCCCCGGTGCCGGTCGCAGCACCACAACCTGCGGTTGCGGGCGCAGCACCTGTCGTGGCTCCGGCCCCGGCACCAGCAGCACCTTCGTTGCGGTTTCGCTGGTAAGTCTTTCCTTATATAGAAGCTACAGGAGTGGTACATGGCCGATACGCGGCGTTGGTTCTGGCTCGGTGGGGTAATCCTGCTTTGCGCGTTTGTGTGGTTGCTGCATCCGATCCTCACGCCGTTTCTGGTGGCGCTGCTGCTGGCTTATCTGTTCGATCCGCTGGTGGATCGCCTGGAAAGACTCGGGCTGTCGCGTACGTGGGGGGTAATCGCGGTATTTGCCTTGTTCACCCTGATCGTCACCGCGCTGTTACTGGTGCTGGTGCCGATGCTCGCCAAGCAGTTGCTGCGGTTGTACGAACTGGCGCCGCAAATGCTCGACTGGCTGCAACACACGGCGTTACCGTGGGCGCAGGCGAAGCTGGGTCTGTCGGATGGTTTCTGGAAGTTCGACAAGGTCAAAGCGGCGATCAGCGAACACATGGGCCAGACCACCGACATCGTCAGTGTGGTACTCAGTCAGGCGACGGCGTCGAGTCTGGCGCTGATTGGCTGGCTGGCGAATCTGGTGCTGATTCCGGTGGTGAGTTTCTACCTGCTGCGTGACTGGGACGTGATGATGGCCAAGATCCGCAGTCTGCTGCCGCGCGATCGGGAGGAGACTATCGTATCGCTGGCCGGTGAATGTCATGAGGTGCTGGGCGCGTTTGTTCGCGGGCAGTTGTTGGTGATGGTGGCGCTGGGCGTGATTTACGCGGCGGGCCTGATGATTATCGGGCTGGAGCTGGGGCTGTTGATCGGTCTGATCGCGGGCCTGGCGGCGATCGTGCCGTACATGGGCTTTGTGATCGGTATTGGCGCGGCGTTGATTGCCGGTTTGTTCCAGTTCGGTGGCGATCTGTACCCGATGGTCGGGATCGTCGCGGTGTTCATGGTCGGTCAGGCGCTGGAAGGCATGGTGCTGACCCCGCTGCTGGTGGGCGATCGCATCGGTCTGCATCCGGTGGCGGTGATCTTCGCGATTCTGGCCGGTGGCGAGCTGTTCGGTTTTACCGGTGTGCTGCTGGCGTTGCCGGTGGCGGCGGTGATCATGGTGCTGGTGCGCCATGTGCACGACTTGTACAAGGATTCCGACATCTATAGTGGTGTTGACGATCCGCAGTTGTAATGGCGCAGGGGCGGCCCGGCAAATCGCCGGGTTGGCCCGTGTCCTGCAGGCGCTGGCGCCAAGGAATCTGTCATAAAACCGGTGCGTTAACGCAAACCTTTGATTTTGCTTGGACTCTGTCGCATTGTGCGCTCAGCTTCACGGGTATAAACTTCGCAAACTTTACACAGAGGCCACTAACGGTTCCTTGAGAACTGTTCAGTCAGCATGAAACCGATTCAGCTGCCCCTAGGTGTGCGTCTGCGTGACGACGCCACCTTCATCAACTACTACCCAGGCGCCAATGCCGCTGCACTCGGCTATGTCGAGCGTCTATGCGAAGCCGACGCCGGCTGGACAGAAAGCCTGATCTACCTGTGGGGCAAACACGGCGTAGGGCGTACGCATCTGTTGCAGGCAGCGTGTCTGCGTTTTGAGCAAATGGGCGAGCCGGCGGTGTATTTGCCGTTGGCCGAGTTGATGGATCGCGGCGTCGAAATCCTCGACAACCTTGAGCAGTACGAGCTGGTTTGCCTGGACGACTTGCAGGTGATTGCCGGCAAGGCTGACTGGGAAGAGGCGATGTTTCATCTGTTCAACCGTCTGCGTGACAGCGGTCGGCGTCTGCTGATCGCCGCGTCAACCTCTCCGCGTGAACTGCCGGTCAAACTGGCTGACTTGAAATCGCGCCTGACCCTGGCGTTGATTTTCCAGATGCGCCCGCTCTCCGATGAAGACAAATTGCGCGCCCTGCAATTGCGCGCGTCGCGTCGCGGTCTGCACCTCACCGATGAAGTCGGGCATTTTATTTTGACGCGCGGCACCCGCAGCATGAGTGCGCTGTTCGACTTGCTTGAGCAGCTCGATCAGGCCTCGTTGCAGGCTCAACGCAAGCTGACCATTCCCTTCCTCAAAGAAACCCTAGGCTGGTAACGGCGCGGCTTTCTGCGTGTTTCGGCATAATTCAGGCGCCAGAAAATCCGCTTTCCTGCAAGCTGTGCAGGCCGCGTCTCGGTTCAAATGGGCTTAAGCGCTTAGATGTAAACGAGAAACCGAGAAGTCACAAAAAGATCGATTGAATTTGCAAATGAGGCTGATAGCGGGCATAGTCTCGGCTTCTTTACAACTATCAGCCACGGTCGTGCCCATGCTAAAGCGCTTCGCACCCCTCGTGCCTCTCGCACTCGTCACCCTGTTGTACGGTTGCGCTGCTCATTCTCCAGTTCAAGAGCAGCCTCAACAGGTTAAAAATTCTGCCACGGCCCAATCTTCCGTTATTTATCAGGAAGAGCTGGACACCGAAAAAGAACTCAACGAATTCAATGGCAAGAAGCCTTATCAGCTTCCTGTTCTGGCCGACAGCATCCTCGAACGCGGCATGTCCCTGATCGGTACCCGTTACCGTTTCGGCGGTACCTCTGAAGCCGGTTTCGATTGCAGCGGTTTCATCGGCTACCTGTTCCGCGAAGAAGCCGGCATGAACCTGCCACGCTCGACCCGCGAAATGATCAACGTTGATGCGCCGCTGGTCTCGCGCAGCAACCTTGAGCCGGGCGATCTGCTGTTCTTCGCCACCAACGGTCGTCGCGGTCGTGTCAGTCACGCCGGGATCTACCTCGGTGACAACCAGTTCATCCACTCCAGCAGTCGTCGCAGCGGCGGTGTTCGCATCGACAGCCTGGGTGACAGCTACTGGAGCAAGACCTTCATCGAAGCGAAACGCGCTCTGGCCAACGCTCCAACTGTAGTCACTGCTCGCAAGTAATCCCTTGTTGTCGCTGCGTTCGCGGCGACAATCAGGCTTGCGGTAACGGAGTAGACTTAGACTTTACAAGGTGAAGTTAAAGTCTTACTTGAAGTTTGCCGCGTAGCCGCTAGAATCCTGTATCTATATTGATGGCAAACCGCCTGCGTGCTCACGCAGGCGGTTTTGTTTTCTGTCCATCGGCAGAAAAAGCCGCAGCCAGATCAGGATGTTCTGCTTATGACGATGTCGGCCCGCCTCACTTTGATCTTCTTCGCAGCGCTGCTCAGCGCCTGCGCCAGTCGCACACCGCCTCCTGCGCCGGTGGTTCGCGCACCGGTCGTGTTCGGCCCCTCCCAAGCTTTTTCGCCTGCTGCTGAAGACGTGCTGTTTCGCGCGCTCGGTCTGGTCGGCACGCCCTATCGTTGGGGCGGCAACACGCCGGATTCAGGGTTTGATTGCAGCGGGCTGATCGGTTTTGTCTACCGTGATGCGGCGGGCATCTCTTTGCCGCGTTCGACGCGTGAGCTGATCGTCATGCAGGCACCGAATGTCGGTAAAGAAGGCTTGCAGACTGGCGATCTGATCTTCTTCGCCACCAATGGCGGCTCGCAGGTCAGTCATGCGGGGATTTACGTCGGGGAAGGGCGCTTCGTGCATGCGCCGGCCACGGGCGGCACGGTGAAGCTGGACAGCCTGTCGAAGGCGTACTGGCAGAAAGCTTATCTGAGTGCCAAGCGGGTGTTGCAGCCGGAGCATCTGGCGCATAACCCGTAATTCAAGCAGCCCACATCCCATGTAGGAGTGAGCCTGCTCGCGATAGCGGTCGTTCAGTCAATGATGATGTCGACTGATACGAAGTTATCGCGAGCAGGCTCACTCCTACAGTTGTTTGTGCATGGCGAAAATTATTTGCTGGCCGACACTCGCCACACCTTGTTGCCGACATCATCCGCCACCAGCAAGCCACCTTGCTGATCGATCACCACGCCCACCGGGCGACCGAGTGCATTCTCGTCTTTGTCGAGGAAACCGGTCAGCACATCCACCGGTTTGCCACTCGGCTTGCCACCGGTAAACGGCACGAAAATCACTTTGTAGCCACTGTGCGGTTTACGGTTCCACGAACCATGCTGGCCGATGAACGCGCCTTCCTTGAACTGCGCCGGCAGCGTGTTGCCCTCGGCGAAGCTCAGACCCAGTGAGGCGGTGTGCGGGCCGACTGCGTAATCCGGGGCGATGGCTTTGGCCACCAGGTCCGGATTTTGCGGCGACACACGCACATCGACGTGCTGGCCGTAGTAGCTGAACGGCCAGCCATAAAAACCACCGTCCTTCACGGAAGTGATGTAGTCCGGCACCAGATCACTGCCGATCTCGTCGCGTTCGTTGACCGCTGTCCACAGCGCGCCACTGACAGGCTCCCAGGCCAGGCCATTGGGGTTGCGGATGCCCGAGGCAAAGATGCGGTGATTGCCGGTCGCCCGATCGACTTCCCAGATCGCCGCGCGGCCTTCTTCTTTATCCAGACCATTTTCGCCGACATTACTGTTCGAGCCGACCGTGACGTACAGTTTGCTGCCGTCCTTGCTGGCGATGACGTTTTTGGTCCAGTGGTGATTCAGCGTGCCGCCGGGCAGATCGACGACCTTGATCGGCTGCGATTTGATCTCGGTCGCGCCGGGTTCGTAGTTGAAACGCAGCAGGCGATCGGTATCGGCGACGTACAGGTCATTGCCAACCAGGGTCATGCCGAACGGCGAGTTGAGGTTTTGCAGAAACACCGTGCGGGTCTCGGCGACGCCATCGTGATCGGCGTCACGCAGCAGGGTGATGCGGTTTGGGCTTGGCACGCCAGCGCCAGCCTTGCCCATGACCTTCTTCATCACCCAGCCGCGAATCCCGCTGCTGTCATCCGGTTTTGGTGGGGCATTGGTTTCCGCTACCAACACATCGCCATTGGGCAGCACATAGAGCCAGCGCGGATGATCGAGGCCTTCGGCGAATGCCGCGACCTGGGTGCCAGCCGCCGCTGTCGGTTTGCCGCCGTCGGGCCAGCCGATCGCCGGGGCGATATTCACCGTCGGGATCAGGGTCTTGTTCGGTTCGGGCAGCTTCGGTGACGGGCCGGTGCCGTCGGAGACTTGCAGGCTGGAGGTTTCACCGCAGGCGGCGAGTCCTCCGGCGAAGGCGATGACAAAAACGAGCTGGGGCTTGCGCATTGCTGATCTTCCCTATGAATGCATTCCTAATCATAGAGGAGGGCGCAAGCCCGATGGTTCAACTGCTCAACCGCGCGCTTCCTTGAACAGCACGGCGATGCCCGGGTGATAATTGCCGGCTTCGCTGCGTAACTTGCGGTAGGCGTAGGGGAAATACCAGGCGACCGCGCAAGTGTGTTCCTTTTGCAGGTCGTCGACCATGTCCTGCAGCTCTTCGGGGCTGGCGCTGTGCTGGGCTTTTTGCGGCGCGACAAACAGGCAGCCGAGCTTGAGGTCGCTGGCGTAGCTGATGCGTTTGGCGTCGTTGGTGATGTCCAGCAGGGCTTGGGTCAGATTGAGGTTGGTAACCTTTGGCCAGCGCTGGGTGGCCTGGATAAAGGCGCGGTCTTCGGCGCCGGCCAGAAACAGATCGGCGCGGGCATTGCGCTCGCCTTCTTCATTCTGCTTGCGCGTGGCAGTGCCGTTCAAAGTCACCAGCTCAGCCATCCAGGCTGCGGCCGAGAGCAATCCGAGATTGGCTTTCTCGTCATGCCAGTAAGGGGTGTCGCTGTCGCCGCGCACGGCGTTGTAACGGTCGATACAGTCAAACCAGCGTTCAAGCACCGGGCGCAGGAATTCCAGGCGCGGGTTGCTGATGATCATGCCTTGCATCGTCATCATCCTTTATTGTTGTAGTGGGCTTTTCGGGAAAAGCATGGCTCTTTGATATCATTTGTATCAGTGTGGCACAAGATTGGCGTCAGATAATTGATCGGCGGCAGTTATTCGCCCGATGACCGCCTCTTTAATTGACGCTCCACCCCCAACCCTCTAACCTTCGCGGCTTGTTTCAGGTGCTCTGTGACCTGCGTCGACAGAGTGAAACAGGGAAGCCGGTGAGGGTTGTCTTCAAGCGAAGAACCACCACGATCCCGGCGCTGCCCCCGCAACGGTAAATGAGTGAAAACTGCGCCTTGAGCCACTGCCTCGAAAGAAGCGGGAAGGCGCGCAGTCAGGCGAAACGCCGCTCATGAGCCCGGAGACCGGCCTGATCCATCCAGCGGCATCACGGTGGGCGATGCCAGGCTTTTTGCCGTCTATTCTTGTGCCTGCCCGCCGTTATCCAGCCTCAACGGAGAGCTCCCCCCATGACCGATTCCCCCGAGCGCGACGAACGCCATCTGGCGCGTATGCAGCGCAAAAAAGCCGTGATCGACGAACGCATCGCCAACTCGCCTGACGAGTGTGGCCTGGTGCTGGTGCTGACCGGCAATGGCAAAGGCAAAAGCAGCTCGGCGTTCGGCATGCTCGCCCGCGCCATGGGCCACGGCATGCAGTGCGGCGTGGTGCAGTTCATCAAGGGCCGCAACAGCACCGGCGAAGAGTTGTTTTTCCGCCGCTTCCCTGAGCAGGTGCGCTTTCATGTGATGGGCGAGGGCTTCACCTGGGAAACCCAGGATCGTCAGCGCGACATCGCCGCCGCCGAAGCCGCGTGGGCCGTGTCCCGCGAACTGCTGCGCGATCCGTCGATCGGTCTGGTGGTGCTCGACGAACTCAACATCGCCCTCAAACATGGTTACCTCGATCTCGATCAGGTGCTCAGCGATTTGCAGGCGCGTCCGCCGATGCAGCATGTGATCGTCACCGGTCGCGCAGCCAAGCCGGAAATGATCGAAATGGGCGACACCGTGACTGAAATGGGCATGCTCAAACACGCCTTCCAGGCTGGCATCAAAGCGCAGAAAGGCGTCGAACTTTGAATCAGCCACGTCACTGCCCGGCGGTGCTCATCGCCGCGCCGGCTTCCGGTCAGGGCAAGACCACCGTCACCGCCGCACTGGCCCGTTTGCATCGCAATCAGGGGCGCAAGGTGCGCGTGTTCAAATGCGGCCCGGACTTTCTCGATCCGATGATTCTCGAACGCGCCAGCGGTGCGCCGGTGTATCAACTGGACATGTGGATGGTCGGCGAGCAGGAAAGTCGTCGTCTGTTGTGGGAAGCCGCCAATGAGGCGGATCTGATTCTGATCGAAGGCGTGATGGGCCTGTTCGATGGCACGCCGTCCAGCGCCGATCTGGCGCGGCACTTCGGCGTGCCGGTGCTTGGCGTGATTGATGGGACGGCCATGGCGCAGACCTTTGGTGCGCTGGCGTTGGGCCTGGCGAAGTATCAGCCGGATCTGCCGTTTGCCGGTGTGCTCGCCAATCGTGTCGGCACCTTGCGCCATGCGCAATTGCTCGAAGGCAGCCTCACGGAAGGTTTGCGTTGGTATGGCGCGTTGTCCCGTGAGACCGGTATCGAACTGCCGAGTCGTCATCTCGGCCTGGTGCAGGCCAGCGAACTGAATGACCTCGATGTGCGTCTCGATGCCGCCGCCGATGCATTGGCCAGCAGTTGCGAGGTAGCGCTGCCACCGGCCGTGGAATTCGCCGCGCCTGATGTGATCGCTGTAGAGCCGCTGCTGAAGAATGTGCGAATCGCCGTTGCCCGTGATGAGGCGTTTGCCTTCACCTACGGCGCGAGTCTCGATCTGCTGCGGGCGATGGGCGCCGAGTTGACTTTCTTCTCGCCGATCCGCGACACGCAATTGCCTGACGCTGACAGTCTGTATCTGCCCGGTGGTTATCCGGAATTGCACCACGTTGCGTTGTCGCAGAACACCGCGATGCTGGAGGCGATTCGTGCGCATCACGCAGCGGGCAAACCGTTGCTCGCCGAATGTGGCGGGATGCTGTATTTGCTGGATTCTTTGACTGACGTTGAAGGCACTCGCGCTGAGTTGGTTGGGCTGCTTAAGGGCGACGCGGTGATGCAGAAGCGTCTGGCTGCACTGGCGCTGCAAGCAGTGGATTTGCCGGAAGGATCGTTGCGTGGGCACACTTATCATCATTCGTTGACGACGACTGAGCTGACGCCGATTGCGCGTGGCTTGAGTCCGAATGGCGGTCGCGGCGCCGAGGCGGTTTATCGGGACGGGCGGATGACGGCCTCTTATGTGCACTTCTACTTCCCGTCGAGTCCCGCGGCTATCGCAGCATTGTTTGCACCCGACCTCCAGGCCGCCATCGCTGGCAAGCCAGCTCCCACAGTGGACGGTGAGCTTCCTGAAGAAATGCAATCCCCTGTGGGAGCTGGCTTGCCAGCGATGGGGCCATGACAGACAACGCATTCTCCGAAACCGAGCGCCAAGCCGTCTATAAAGCCATCGCCGAACGCCGCGACATGCGCCACTTCACCGGCGGCACCGTCGAGCCGGAATTGCTGCGCCGACTACTGGAAGCCGCTCACCAGGCCCCGAGCGTCGGCCTCATGCAGCCGTGGCGTTTCATCCGCATCAGCGATAGAACCTTGCGTGGCCAGATCCAGAACCTCGTGGAAGAAGAACGCATCCGCACCGCAGAAGCCCTCGGCGAGCGCAGTGACGAGTTCATGAAACTCAAGGTCGAAGGCATCCATGACTGCGCCGAAGTGCTGGTCGCCGCGCTGATGGACGATCGCGAAAAACACATCTTCGGTCGCCGCACGCTGCCGGAAATGGACATGGCCTCGCTGTCCTGCGCGATTCAGAATCTGTGGCTGGCCTCGCGCGTCGAAGGTCTGGGCATGGGCTGGGTTTCGCTGTTCGAGCCGCAGGCACTGGCGGATTTGCTGAAATTGCCCGCAGGCGCCAAACCTCTCGCCGTTTTGTGTCTGGGCCCGGTCAAGGAATTCTATCCGGCGCCGATGCTGGTACTCGAAGGGTGGGCGCAGACGCGGCCGCTCAATGAGTTGCTGTATGAAAATTATTGGGGAGTGAGTCAATGAGTGTGGCGTTGTTGAGTGTCGCCGCGGTGGCGCTGGATGCGCTGCTCGGTGAACCGAAACGCTGGCATCCGCTGGTGGCGTTCGGCAATTTCGCCGGGCGCATCGAACAACGTTTCAACGCCGGTGGTCGTGGCTGGCGCAGTCATGGCGTCACAGCGTGGGTGATCGCGGTGCTGCCGCTGACCTTGCTCGCCACGGCGTTTTCCTGGGCGCCATACGTGGGCTGGGTCGTCGAGATTCTCGCGCTGTATTGCGCCCTCGGCATGCGCAGCCTCGGCGAGCATGTCGCGCCGGTGGCCGCTGCTTTGCGCGCAGATGATCTGGACGAGGCGCGCAAGCGTGTCGGCTATCTGGTCAGCCGTCAGACCGATGAACTCGACAGCACCGCCGTCGCCCGCGCCGCCACCGAGTCGGTGCTGGAAAACGGCAGCGATGCGGTGTTTGCCGCGCTGTTCTGGTTTGTCGTGGCGGGTGCGCCGGGCGTGGTCCTCTATCGCTTGAGCAACACGCTCGATGCGATGTGGGGTTATCGCAACGAACGCTTCGAGCGCTTTGGTTGGGCTGCGGCGAAAATCGACGACGTGTTGAACTACATTCCTGCGCGTCTGGTGGCATTGACCTACGCGCTGCTGGGTAAAACCCGACTCGCGTTGAAGTGCTGGCGCACACAGGCGCCGAAGTGGGACAGCCCCAACGCCGGCCCGGTGATGGCCACCGGGGCCGGCGCCTTGGGCGTGGAGCTGGGCGGGCCGGCGATTTATCACGGCGAACTTCACGACCGTCCGCAACTTGGCGAGGGCACAGCGGCTGACGCAGATTCCATCGACCGTGGCTGGCAATTGGTTCAGCGCGGCGTATGGTTATGGCTGCTGATTCTCTGCGTGGGGGCTGAATTCTATGCTTGAGCACGGTGGCCGGCTGCGCAAGGCTGCACTCGATTACGGCATCGCTGAAGCTGACTGGCTCGACCTGTCCAGCGGTCTGGCGCCGTGGCCGTTTCCGATCCCGGAGATCCCGCTGCGCGCCTGGGCACGCTTGCCGGAAACCGATGACGGTCTGGAGCAAGCTGCGTGTGATTACTACGGTGCTGCGCAAGTGCTGCCGGTGGCGGGTTCGCAGATGGCCATCCAGTTGTTGCCGCGTTTGCGTCGTGCCGGCAAGGTCGGTGTGTTGTCGCCGTGTTATGCCGAGCATGCCGAAGCCTGGCGCCGCAGCGGTTACATCGTGCGCGAAGTGCTGGAGCAGGAAGTCGAGTTCTTTCTCGACAGCCTCGACGTGCTGGTGGTGGTCAACCCGAACAACCCGACCGGCCTGAGCCTGACCCCGGCACGATTGCTCGACTGGCACGCGCGGCTTGCCCGGCGTGGCGGCTGGCTGGTGGTCGATGAAGCCTTCATGGACAACACGCCGCAGTTGAGTCTGGCACCGCATGCCCATCAAGTCGGGCTGATTGTGTTGCGTTCGTTCGGCAAGTTTTTCGGTCTGGCCGGGGTGCGTCTGGGCTTTGTGCTGGCCGAGCGCAAGTTGCTCAAGCTGCTCGCCGAACAGGTCGGGCCTTGGGCGGTGAGCGGGCCGACGCGGGTGCTCGGGCAAGCCTGTCTGCAAGACACCGAAGGGCACACACGCCAACGGATTCGCAGCGATGAAGCCAGTGAACGACTGGCAGCGCTGCTTGAACGCTACGGCTTCAAGCCGCAGGGCGGTTGCGCGCTGTTCCAGTGGCTGATCACCGAACACGCCGAGGCGTTGCACGCGTTCATGGCCCGTCGCGGCATCCTCCTGCGCATCTTTACTCACAACAGCAGTTTGCGTTTTGGCCTGCCTGCCGACGCGGCTGAAGAGGCGCGTCTGGAACACGCTTTAATCGCTTTCGCCAAGGATCACGCATGACCACCCTGATGGTGCAAGGCACCACCTCCGATGCCGGTAAAAGCACACTGGTGACGGCGCTGTGCCGCTGGGCGACGCGTCAAGGCGTGGCGGTCGTACCGTTCAAGCCACAGAACATGGCGCTCAACAGTGCTGTGACCGCCGACGGCGGTGAGATCGGTCGCGCGCAAGCGGTGCAGGCGCAAGCGGCATTCCTCGATCCGCACACCGACATGAACCCGGTACTGCTCAAGCCCAACAGCGACACCGGCGCGCAAGTGATCATCCACGGTCGCGCGGTGACGTCGATGAACGCCGTGGCGTATCACGATTACAAAGCCATCGCGATGAAAGCGGTGCTCGCGTCCCACGAGCGGCTCAGCGCTGCGTATCCGCTGGTGATGGTCGAAGGCGCGGGTTCGCCGGCGGAGATCAATCTGCGCGCCGGTGACATCGCCAACATGGGCTTTGCCGAGGCGGTGGATTGCCCGGTGCTGCTGATTGCCGACATCAATCGCGGCGGGGTTTTCGCGCATCTGGTCGGCACCCTGGAATTGCTTTCGCCGAGCGAACAGGCGCGGGTCAAGGGCTTCATCATCAACCGTTTTCGCGGTGACATCGCCTTGCTGCAACCGGGTCTCGACTGGCTCGAGCAACGCACCGGCAAACCGGTGGTGGGCGTGTTGCCTTATGTGATGGATCTGCACCTTGAGGCCGAGGACGGCATTGATCAACGCCAGACCGACAAGGCCGAACAAGTGCTGAAAGTGGTGGTGCCGGTGCTGCCGCGCATCAGCAATCACACTGACTTCGATCCACTGCGTCTGCATCCCCAGGTCGATCTGCAATTTGTCGGGCCAGGGCAGGCGATTCCGGCGGCTGACCTGATCATTCTGCCGGGCTCGAAGAGCGTGCGTAGCGATCTGGCCTACCTGCGCGCCAGTGGCTGGGATGCGGCGATCTCTCGGCACTTGCGTTACGGCGGCAAGGTGCTGGGGATTTGCGGCGGTCTGCAGATGCTTGGCGAGCAGGTGCATGACCCACTCGGCCTCGAAGGCGCGCCGGGCACGAGTGCCGGTTTGGGCTTGCTGACGTTCGAAACCACGCTTGAGGCCGAGAAGCAGTTGCGCAATGTGCGCGGACGATTGGTGCTGGAAGATGCCGACGTCAGCGGCTATGAAATTCATGCCGGCGTGACCAGCGGACCGGCGTTGGAAAACGCTGCGGTGCATCTGGATGACGGCCGTTGCGACGGTGCGCAGAGTGCTGACGGGCAAGTGTTCGGCACCTACTTGCATGGCTTGTTCGAATCGCCGACGGCGAGTGCGGCGTTGCTGCGCTGGGCCGGGTTGAGCGATGTGCAGGCGGTGGATTATCACGGCTTGCGCGAACGCGATATCGAGCGGCTGGCGGATCTGGTGGAGAAGCATCTGGATACCGAGTTGTTGCGACAGCTCTGTGGGATTTGAGGTGAATTTAATGGCCTCATCGCGAGCAGGCGAAGGCCTACAGGGTTATGTGTTTTACACAAAACTCTGGGTTGCTCGAGATCCCTTGTAGGAGTGAGCCTGCTCGCGATAGCGCCTATGGCTTCAACACATAATTTTCAGGATGTCCCCCATGCTCCAACTGATCCTCGGCGGCGCCCGCTCCGGCAAAAGTCGTCTGGCCGAAAAACTCGCCAGCGACAGCCATCTATCGGTCACCTACATCGCTACCAGCCAACCTCTTGATGGCGAGATGAGCGACCGCGTCGCCCATCACCGCGCGCGCCGACCTGCCGAGTGGGCGCTCATCGAAGAGCCGCTGGAACTGGCTCGCGTCCTGCGCGAATCCGCCAGCGCCGAGCGTTGCCTGCTGGTCGATTGCCTGACCCTGTGGCTGACCAATCTGCTGATGCTCGATGACGCCGAACGCCTCACCGCCGAGCGCCAAGCCTTGCTCGACTGCCTGGCGTCCTTGCCGGGTGAAATCATTTTTGTCAGCAACGAGACCGGAATGGGTGTCGTGCCGCTGGGCGAATTGACTCGCCGTTACGTCGATGAAGCCGGTTGGCTGCATCAAGCTCTGGCCGAGCGCTGTCAGCGTGTTGTCCTGACAGTCGCCGGCCTGCCCCTGACTCTGAAAGGACCTGCGTTATGACTCAATCCTGGTGGCTGAACCCGTGCAAACCAGTCGACATCAATGTCGTTGAACAAGCGGCGGCGCGGCAGCAGCAACTGACCAAACCGGCCGGTTCGCTCGGTCGACTGGAATCGGTAGCGGTGCAGTTGGCCGGCCTGCAAGGCCAGATCAAACCGACGCTGGCGCAGGTGTGGATCGCGATTTTTGCCGGTGATCACGGCGTGGTGGCTGAAGGTGTTTCGGCGTTCCCGCAAGAAGTCACCGGGCAGATGCTGCTCAACTTTGTCAGCGGTGGCGCGGCGATCAGCGTGCTGGCGCGTCAGCTCGGCGCGCAGCTGGAAGTGGTCGATCTGGGCACGGTGAATCCAGCGCTGAACCTGCCGGGTGTGCGCCATTTGAACATCGGCGCGGGCACGGCGAACTTCGTGCAGGGCGCGGCGATGACTCAGGCCCAGGGCGGGCAGGCATTGCAGGCGGGTCGCGACAGTCTGCTGCGCGCAAAAGTGGCGGGCGCGCAGTTGTTCATTGGTGGCGAAATGGGCATTGGCAACACCACGGCAGCGAGTGCCTTGGCCTGTGCCTTGCTCGATTGCCCGGTGGCGCATCTGACCGGTCCCGGCACCGGACTGAATGCCGAAGGTGTCAGCCACAAGGCGCAAGTGATCGAGCGGGCGCTGGCATTGCACGCCGCACAGCGTAGCGATGCGTTGCAGACCCTGTTCAATCTGGGTGGTTTTGAAATCGCCGCGCTGGTCGGTGCCTATCTGGCCGCGGCTCAAGAAGGTGTTGCGGTGCTGGTCGACGGCTTTATCTGCACGGTCGCGGCGCTGGTCGCGGTGCGCTTGAATCCGGCCTGCCGCGAGTGGTTGCTGTTCGGCCATCGCGGTGCCGAGCCGGGCCATCGCCATGTGCTGGAAACCCTACAGGCCGAGCCGTTGCTGGAACTCGGCCTGCGTCTGGGCGAGGGCAGTGGCGCGGCGCTGGCGGTGCCCTTGTTACGTCTGGCCTGTGATCTGCACGGGCAGATGGCGACGTTCGCTGAAGCGGCGGTGGCGGATCGTCCGGCATGACATTAAATCTGGATCTGCTGCGCCATGGTGAGACTGAACTGGGCGGTGGCCTGCGTGGCAGTCTCGATGATGCACTGACCGAAAAGGGCTGGGCGCAGATGCGTGCGGCGGTGGTCGACAGCGGGCCATGGGATCGTCTGGTCAGTTCGCCGTTGCAGCGTTGCGCTCGCTTTGCCGCCGAACTGGGTGAGCAGTTGGATCTGCCAGTGCAATTGGACAAGGATCTGCAAGAGCTGCATTTCGGCGCATGGGAAGGGCAGAGCGCAGCGGCGTTGATGGAGACGGATGCCGAGGCCTTGGGGCTGTTCTGGGCTGATCCGTATTCCTTTACGCCGCCGCAGGGTGAGCCGGTCAGCGAGTTTTCCTCGCGAGTATTGGCAGCGGTTGCGCGCCTGCACACTGCATACGCCGGTGAGCGGATTTTGCTGATCAGTCATGGCGGCGTGATGCGTCTGCTGTTGGCGCAAGCGCGAGGGCTGCCACGCGAACAACTGCTCAATGTTGAAGTCGCTCACGGCGCGTTGTTTGCACTGAAGGTTGAACCCGGTGGTTCGCTCAAGGAAGGTCACTGACATGTTGCCGCTGTGGATCGCCCTGCAATTTCTCAGTAGCCTGCCGATTCGTTTGCCGGGGATGCCTGAGCCGGAACAGCTTGGGCGATCGCTGCTGTTTTATCCGCTGGTGGGGCTGTTGTTCGGGCTGATCCTGTGGGCGCTGAATCTTGCCTTGAGCGGCGCGCCGTTGCTGCTGCATGCGGCGTTGCTGCTGACGGCGTGGGTGGTGCTCAGCGGCGCACTTCACCTGGATGGTCTGGCCGACAGCGCCGATGCCTGGCTCGGCGGTTTTGGTGATCGCGAGCGTACGCTGACGATCATGAAAGACCCGCGTAGCGGGCCGATTGCGGTGGTCACGCTGGTGTTGGTGTTGTTGCTCAAGTTTGCTGCGCTGCTGGCGCTGATCGAACAGCAGCAAGGTCTGGCACTGATCATCGTGCCGTTGCTCGGGCGTGCGGCGTTGCTCGGGTTGTTTCTGACCACGCCGTACGTGCGGGCTGGCGGGTTGGGGCAGGCGCTGGCTGATCATTTGCCGCGCAAGGCCGGGTGGTGGGGGTTGGGCGTCAGTGCATTGGTCTGCGTGCTGATTGCCGGATTCAGTGCGGTCGTTGCGCTGGTAATTGCTGTCGTTGTGTTTGTCTGGCTACGGCAGGTGATGATGCGGCGGTTGGGCGGGACGACAGGCGATACGGCGGGGGCGTTGCTGGAATTGCTGGAGATGGTGGTGCTGGTGGGATTGGTTTTGGTCTAAGAGATTATTGCTGGATGGGCTGGCCCCATCGCGAGCAGGCTCACTCCTACAATTTGAAATGCATTCCCCTGTAGGAGTGAGCCTGCTCGCGATAGCGGTGTGTCAGGCGCCACAAATGTTATGGGTAAACTCATCTGTAACTTGATTTAACACAGTCGCGGGTATATACACGCATCATGCTTCCTTCTCAGTGTTTGTGCACCAACCTGCGTCGCGCCGCTCGTGGCGTCAGCAGGCATTACGACGGCGCTCTCGACGGCTTCGGGATCAACGTTGCCCAGTATTCTTTGCTGTGCAACCTGCAGCGTCTGGATCAACCGAGCATCTCGGAACTCGCCGAGGCGATGGGTCTGGACCGCAGCACCCTCGGGCGCAATCTGCGGGTGCTGGAAGGCGAGGGGCTGGTGGCGCTGGCCGAAGGCGAGGACATGCGCAACCGCATCGTCAAGCTCACCGAAACCGGCGTACAACGCCTGGCAGCGGCACTGCCGGCCTGGGAAGCGGCGCAGCAGCGATTGATCGACAGACTGGGCGCCGAGAAGCGCGAAACCTTGCTCAGATTGCTGGATGAACTGGCCTGAGGCCGGTTTTTTCCAAACTCAAGCGGGTATATACCCGCAAGCGGAGAACAATAATGACATCGATGTGGCGTACGTGCGGTTGGGTGTTGGTCGGGAGTGCGCTGATCCTGGCGTTGTCATTGGGCGTGCGGCATGGTTTCGGCTTGTTCCTGTCACCGATGAGTGCGCAGTTCGGTTGGGGGCGTGAAGTGTTCGCCTTTGCCATTGCCTTGCAGAATCTGATCTGGGGCCTGGCACAACCGTTTACCGGCGCACTGGCTGACCGTTTCGGCGCGGCAAAAGTGGTGCTGGTCGGTGGGATCCTCTACGCGGCGGGCCTGGTGTGCATGGGCCTGTCTGATTCGGCGGTAACGCTGTCACTGAGTGCCGGTCTGCTGATCGGTATCGGTCTTTCGGGCACTTCGTTTTCGGTCATTCTTGGTGTCGTGGGTCGTGCTGTGCCGCCAGAGAAACGCAGCATGGGCATGGGTATCGCCAGCGCCGCCGGTTCTTTCGGCCAGTTCGCCATGTTGCCGGGCACGCTGGGCCTGATCGGCTGGCTCGGCTGGTCGGCCGCGCTGCTGGTGCTGGGCCTGCTGGTGGCGCTGATCGTGCCGCTGGTGAGCATGCTCAAGGACAAGCCGCTGCCGGTGCTTGGCCATGAGCAAACCTTGTCCGAGGCCCTGCGCGAAGCCTGTTCGCATTCGGGTTTCTGGTTGTTGGCGTTCGGCTTTTTTGTCTGCGGTTTTCAGGTGGTGTTCATCGGTGTGCACTTGCCTGCGTATCTGGTCGATCAGCATCTGCCCGCCAGTGTCGGCACCACGGTGCTGGCGCTGATCGGGCTGTTCAATATTTTCGGCACTTACACTGCCGGCTGGCTGGGCGGGCGCATGTCCAAACCGCGTCTGCTGACAGCGTTGTACCTGTTGCGCGCGGTGGTGATTGTGCTGTTTCTGTGGCTGCCGGTGACGACCACGTCGGCCTACCTGTTTGGCATGGCGATGGGTTTCCTGTGGCTGTCGACGGTGCCGTTGACCAACGGTACGGTGGCGACCTTGTTTGGTGTGCGAAACCTGTCCATGCTCGGCGGCATCGTGTTCCTGTTCCATCAGCTCGGCTCGTTTCTCGGCGGCTGGCTGGGCGGGGTGGTGTATGACCGAACCGGGAGTTATGACTTGATCTGGCAAGTGGCGATTCTCTTGAGTCTGCTGGCGGCGGCGCTGAACTGGCCGGTGCGCGAGCGTCCGGTCGCACGTCTGCAAGCCGCTGCGAGTGGCGCATGAGTCGACTCTGGTCGCGTATCGTCATCACCGCACTCGGCGCCGCATTGCTGGCGCTGGTGTGGTGGGGCTGGCATCAGGGTGGTCTGGCGTTGATGCAGTTGGGCATGAGCATTTGCTAGAAACAGGCATGACGAGTAACGTCAAACTCTGACGACTGCTCAAGGATGCTCGACATGCTGATGCGCTGGTGTGCTGTTCCCGCGTTGCTGATGGCGTTGACTGGTCTGGCCCAGGCCGCCGACTGTCCCGAATTGCTGCAAGGCTCGCTGCCCAAACTGCGAGCCAAGGAATCCATCGATCTGTGCAAGCAGTACGCCGACAAACCGTTGGTGGTGGTCAACACCGCAAGCTTCTGCGGTTTCGCGCCGCAGTTCGAAGGCCTTGAGGCGCTGCATAAGCGCTACGAAGGGCAAGGGCTGGAAATGCTCGGTGTGCCCTCCAACGACTTCAAGCAGGAATCGAAGGATAGCGCCGAGACCGCCAAGGTCTGCTATGCCAACTATGGCGTGACGTTCGCGATGACCGAGCCGCAGAAGGTTCGTGGCGATGACGCTACGCATCTGTTCCAGGTGCTGGCGGCACAGAGCAGCGCACCGAAGTGGAATTTCTACAAATATGTGGTTGATCGCCAGGGCAAGGTGATCGCCAATTTCTCCAGCCTGACCAAACCCGATGATCCGGAGTTTATCGCCGCGATCGAAAAGGCGATTGCCTCGAAACCCTTGAAGCCCTGATCTGTAGGAGCTGCGGCACGCTGCGATCTTTTGATTTTAAAAAAACAGATCAAAAGATCGCAGCCTCGTTGCACTCGACAGCTCCTACGGGTCGCACAAAATTCAGGCATTAAAAAGCCCCGCTTTCTGTAAAGAGAGCGGGGCTTTTTGTGGGCGAGGGATTAGCCTCGCCGCGCAGCATCAGAAGCGGTAGGTCGCGCCGACACCGAAACCGTTTGCCGAGTTTTCATACTTCGAGTTGTAGCTCTGGCCACGATCGTTCTGGTTGCGGATGTTGACCGACTCTTCCTTCAGGTACGAGTAGGCCACGTCGATGGTCAGATCTTCGGTCGGGCTCCAGCCGGCACCGATGCTGAAGATCGTCCGGTCGCCGGTAGGAATGCGTGGCGAGCGGTCGACGTTGTTGGTCGGCGACTGGTCGAAAGTCAGACCGGTACGCAGTACCCATTCCTTGTTCAGCTGGTACGACGTACCCACGGCGTAAGCCCAGGAGTCGTGCCAGTTCTGGTCTTCGGTGATCTCGCCGAACTGACCGGCCAGCAGCGGCTGCACACCGGAGTTCTTGACGGTGATTTTCTCCAGCTGGCTCCAGCGGGTCCAGGTAGTACCGGCATAAACGTTCCAGCGATCGTTGATCGCCTGGGTTACCGAGAGGTCGACCGATTCAGGGGTAGTGATCTTCAGCGAAGCGTCGTACTTCTGGTTGGCGCCCACACCGACCAGGGCCAGTGCGCCGTAGTTGACCTTGGTGTCGCCTTCGAGCTTGTAGTCGACTTTCGAGTGGTACGTCAGACCGACGCGAGTGCTGTCGGTGGCTTGTACCAGCAGGCCGACGTTGTAGCCCAGTGCGGTGTCGTCACCCTTGATCTTGACCTTGCCGTCCGGCAGGGCTTGAGTGATCGACAGGTTGGACTCCAGCGAGCCGTCAATGCGGTTGATGGTTGGACCGAAACCGATCGATACCTTATCGTTGAAGGCGTAGCTGATGGTCGGTTGGAAAGTGATGACTTGCACTTCGGACTTGCTGCCAAAGTAACGGCCGGCAAAGCCGTTTTCATAATCAGTGATCAGGCCGAACGGCACATAAACACCGAGGCCGAATGCCCAATGCTCATCGATCGGTTTCACGTAGAAGCCCATAGGTACAGCGGTGAAAGGCACCATGTCGCCTTTGTTGCTGCCGCCGTTAGGGCTGGAGCTGGCATTGCTGATATCGGTATGAGCATCGACAACGGCTACACCACCGGTAACTTGTTCACGCTTGATGCGCGACATGCCGGCAGGGTTGCCATAAACAGTACTTGCGTCGTCAGCAGAAGAAGATCGCCCGGCAAAACCAGTCCCCATCCCACTGATGCTTTGTTCGTTGAGGGCAAAGCCGGCCGCGAAAATTTGAGTGGAGGCAAGGGTAACGGCGAGGCTAAGGGTGGTTTTGAGCATGACTTTTTTCATTATTAGAACTCCTGATGATCACCGGGGCGAAAATTACCAACATTTTCGTCCCAGCGCTATAGTCCGTATGCCTTGAGTTAGAGCGGTTTTGTAGGACAATCCGACCAAAATCGCGACCTGTTGTGCGATCTTTTGAAACCGGTCGGTCAGCAGGCGACCTGATTCACCGTTGAAACACAGGTGTGCCAGGCGTAAGTGAAGTCGCGCAGGCGACCTTGGGGTTGAAAGGTCTGACGCCAGATACGTGCCATTCCCAGCAAATCGTTGGAATCGGGGAGGGTGGGGTTTTGTTCTTCAACCAGCAGCCAGGCAATGGCCGTGGCGTAACGCAGGTTTACCGTCAATTCCAGGTGCGGGCCGGTCAGGAAGGCATGCTGGCTGGCGAGGCCGCGAACCAGGCTGGCGCGTTCCGGATCGAGTGCCAGGTAATCATCCCAAAGGGCTTGATGGCGGTGCTCGGCGATGCGGTAAAGCCCGTGGCCGCGGCGGTCATGCAGGGCGGAACCCAGGGCTGACTGGCTGGCGGCGATGCCCAGCAGCAGAGATTCGGCAGTCGCGCTGTGACGTCCCAGGTAGATCAGCGTAGGACGGATCACGTAGCGGCACAGTTCGCTGGCAGCGATACCCATAAAACCCTCGGTTCTTGTTATTAATGGCGAGTCCTGAAGGGGGCTTGGCAGCTGTGGATCGGTTCAGGCTCGCCGCAAGCGGATCACGCCGCTTGAGTTGAAGTGTAGTGTCATATTCGCGACGTAAAGGCCTGTTTTTAAAATATTTCCCGCTGCGGGGAATATTCGTTATATCCGATGGTGCTTAGCCGCTGAGGGGTAAAAGCGAAACATCGGGCAATAAAAAGCCCCGCATTTTGTGCGGGGCTTTTGCTTTTGCAGCCTTTTCGGCTTTCAGGCAACCAGTGCCTGACGGGTACGATCGATCACGGCCTGCAGCGGTTCAGCGCTGGAGTACTGATCGGGGTACAGACGCTCGCTGTGGCGGGCGATACCGTGTTCGTTGACCAGTGTGAAGCTGAAGCAGCCTTTGCGAGCGGCCATGATCAGGCAGTTCATTGGTGCAAAAGCGTTGGTTAGGGTGCGAATGGCATCCTGAGTATGGATTTGAGTAGACATAGTTATTAGGTGTTCCTACAAATGACACGGATAAGAACCGTGCAACGTTAAAACGTTCCAGTAACGTCGACCACCATTGGTCAAACGAAGAACCCGACTGGAACAAAGCAGCCAGTTTGAAGCGCTGATAAGTTGGCGCGCTTGGGCTGGCAGGTAGGTACTTAGGAGGGCAGGCATCACAACGAGGGCAAAGGTTCTGGGCCCGGGGTGAAGATCCTGATCAATTTGCAGGTTGGTTCGGTCAGAGTAAGTGTTCTTCGCAACACCCTTCGCATCATTCGAAGGCAGTGTCGTCGCAAGATTTACCTGGAAACCATCGAGGGGTCGTTCCCGCTTTTTCGGTAGGGCTTCTTGGTAGAAGGCTGACCGTGGGGATGTGTTCGACCGGAATTGACTTTCAGCTTGGTACTAACGCCGCGGATACTAACGGATCGAAACGGGTAAAGCAAACTTCGTGTAGAAAAACATCGCAGCCACAGCTTGAGGCTGCTTGGCGTGTTTGCTCAAATGCCCGGAATTGGCGCATTGATTGACCGTCGGTCGGTGAAGATATTTTCATCGAGGCGCGCGCCAGACTGGTTTATTCCCCCACCGATCGCCAAAACGACCCGAAAAAGCGCAGCGATATAACCAGGTAACAGGTACTTGTGCACATTAGTTGCGCAGGCTGTAACGGCGCTGTCATACCAATCCTGACCCCGATGGCTGCCTGCAACGAAAGTTTAAGTCAATGAAAAACATCGCTTTTTTTTGTTGGTGAAAAAATCGTCAGTTTGACTGCGAGCCCCATTCCATAAGGCTTTGCGAGGGTTGGAGGGCGGTTGTCCACTGAGTTATCCACAGCTTCTGTGGATTGTCCCGAGCGCTTGCTCTAGGACGGGCGTGCCGGGTTGTTTTTCGACTTTACCTGTAAGAAAAAGAGAGTAGAGTGGCGCGCCTTCCGATTCGTCCCACAGTGCTTTATGAAGTTTCGCTCAGTATCAGACTCTGTTATCTCACAGCCTTCTCCTGTTACCCCGCCCAAGCGATTTTCCGTTCGCGTTGCCGAATGGCTGCTCGACAGCCCGCGCCTGAGCGACAGTCACAATGCAAAACACCTCGCTGGCCGCCTGCTCAAACAACCGGCGCGTGATGGCGTGGTGGTTGCGCAAAGCCGTCTCGGCCAATTGATGTGCCGCGAATGCGGTAACGCACGGGACCGTCGCATCGGTCAGGATCTGTTGCGCCAGGCTGCTCGCGCCGGCGACCGTCGTGCGCAGCAGGAACTCGGTCTGCTCGAAGACTGAGCTGTCCAAGACCTGACACCTTGGTTAACCTTCAGGCTTTATAAGATCGGCGGGAGTGGCTATGGCTATGGACTTGACCAGCGTATTGCTGGGGCTTGCAGCAGCGGGATTGCCACTGCTGGCGCTGGCCTGGCAACTGCAACGCCGGGCGAGCAATGGGCAGGCCGAGGTGGCTCTGCTCGAAGAACGTCTGGCCATGGCGCAACTGGCACAGGACGGGCTCAACGCGCAGCTCGACGCCAGTCGCGATGAGATCGCCGATCTCGGTCAGGCCAATGCCGCCAAGCAAGCTGAACTGGCGGCTCTGCGCCGGGAAGTCGAACTGCTGCAGATCGAACGCGACGACGCTCGCGATGCCTCCCACGCCTGGAACCTCGAACGTGCGAACAAGGAAGCAGAACTGCGCCGCCTCGACGCACAGGCCGCCTCACTGAACGCCGAACTGCGCGAACAGCAGGAAAGTCATCAGCAACGCCTCAGCGACCTGCAAGGTTCGCGCGATGAACTGCGGGCGCAGTTTGCCGAACTGGCCGGGAAGATCTTCGATGAGCGCGAGCAGCGTTTTGCCGAGACCAGTCAGCAACGGCTCGGACAGTTGCTCGATCCGCTCAAGGAACGCATTCAATCCTTCGAAAAACGTGTGGAAGAAAGCTATCAGGCCGAGGCCCGCGAGCGCTTCTCGCTGGCCAAGGAACTGGAGCGCTTGCAGGCGCTCAATCTGCGTCTGAGCGACGAAGCCACCAACCTGACCCGTGCCCTCAAAGGCCAGAAAACCCAAGGCAACTGGGGCGAGCTGATTCTTGAGCGTGTGCTCGAACACGCCGGTCTGGAAAAGGGCCGCGAGTACCAGACCCAGGTCAACCTCAAAGGCCCGGACGGCGAGCGCTTCCAGCCTGACGTGATCATTTACCTGCCGGGCGACAAGCAAGTGGTGGTGGACTCCAAGGTGAGCCTCACCGCGTATCAGCAATACGTGGCTGCCGACGACGACAGCCTCGGGCAGATCGCGATCAAGCAGCACGTCCTGTCGTTGCGCAATCACGTCAAAGGCCTGGCCGGCAAGGATTACAAGCGTCTGGAAGGGCTGCACAGCCTGGATTTCGTCTTGCTCTTCGTGCCGATCGAAGCTGCGTTTTCGGCGGCGTTGCAGGCTGAGCCATCACTGTTTCAGGAAGCCTTCGACCGCAACATTGTCATCGTCAGTCCGACCACGTTGCTGGCAACGTTGCGCGTGATCGACAGTCTGTGGAAGCAGGAGCGCCAAAGTCAGAACGCTCGGGAAATCGCCGAGCGCGCCGGGTGGCTGTACGACAAGTTCGTCCTATTTATTCAGGATCTCGATGAGGTCGGCAATCGACTGCAACAGCTGGATAAAGCCTACAGCTCAGCGCGTAACAAGCTGACAGAAGGGCGCGGCAATCTGGTCAGTCGCAGTGAACAGCTCAAGTTGCTCGGTGCACGGGCGAGCAAGAGTTTGCCGGCGGATTTGCTGGAGCGGGCGATGACCGACGTCGATGGTCTCGTCGAACTCCCTGAATAAAGATCAAAAGATCGCAGCCTCCGGCAGCTCCTACATTGGTACGGCGTACATCCTGTAGGAGCTGCCGAAGGCTGCGATCTTTTTGCTTCTATAGCGGCAAATACCGACTCAACAACGCCCGCAACGCCGCCGGCTTCACCGGTTTCGGCAGATAATCCAGGCCCGCCGCGTGCACCTGCGCGATCATCTCCGGTCGCCCGTCAGCACTGATCACCACCCCCGGCACCGGTTCGCCCAGGCGTGTGCGCAACCACGCCATCAACTCCGTACCGGTATCCCCGTGATCGAGGTGATAGTCGACCAACGCCAGTTGCGGTCGCACGCCGTCACTCAGCAGCGCCGCACACTCCTCACGATTGCGCGCCGTCCACACCTGACAGCCCCAGCGGCTCAATAAGCTGTTCATGCCGATCAGAATGCTGTCTTCATTGTCGATGCACAGTACCTGCGCGCCGCTCAGCAACTTGCCATTCAATTCAGCGACGGCGCTGACCGGCACGGCTTGGGAGCGGGCCAGCGGCACGCGGACACTGAACACACTGCCGCGCCCCGGCCACGAGCGCACACGCAAGGTGTGGCCGAGTACACGGCACAAGCCATCGGCAATTGCCAAACCCAGCCCGAGGCCTTTTTCAGCGCGGGTCTGATGACTGTCGAGGCGTTTGAATTCCTCGAAAATCACCTGCTGTTTATCTTCCGGAATCCCCGGCCCGCGATCCCACACTTCCAGGCACAGTTCGCCGCCGCGTCGACGCACCCCGAGCAGCACCGGGCCCTTGGCATAGCGGAAAGCGTTGGTGAGGAAATTCTGCAGAATCCTGCGCAGCAATTTGATGTCGCTGTCGATGCGCAGATGACTGCCGCGCACACGGAAGGTCAGACCTTGTTCCTGTGCCAGTGCCTTGAATTCGGCACCGAGAGTGTCGAACAGCTCATTGACGGCGAACGGCTTGCGATCCGGGTTGATCTTGCCGTTTTCCAGTCGGGAAATATCCAGTAGATCGCTGATCAGATCCTCGGCCGAGCGCAGCGAACTGTCGAGGTGCTGCACCAGTTTCTGTGCCTCGCCGCTCAAGCCGTCGTCCTGATGGGAGAGGGCGGCGGAGAACAGCCGGGCAGCGTTCAGCGGTTGCATCAAGTCATGGCTGACTGCCGCGAGAAAACGGGTTTTCGACTGATTGGCGGCTTCGGCGGTGCCCTTGGCTTCGGTCAGCGCGACGTTGAGTTGCGACAGTTCCTGGGTACGTTCGCTGACCCGTTGCTCCAATCCTTCATTGGCTTCGGTCAGCGCCTGTTCGGCTTCGCGGAATGCGGTGATGTCAGTGAAACTCATGACGAAGCCGCCGCCCGGCATCGGGTTGCCGATCAACTCGATCACCCGGCCGTTGGGGAACAGCCGCTCAGACGTATGCGCGCGGCCCTGGCGCATCCAGTGCAAACGACGAGCAACGTGGACTTCCGCTTCACCGGGGCCGCACAAACCGCGCTCGGCGTTGTAGCGAATAATGTCGGCAATCGGTCGGCCGACACTGATCAAGCCGTCCGGGTAGTTGAACAGCTCCAGATAACGCCGGTTCCACGCCACCAGTTTCAGCGACTGATCGACGACGCTGATGCCCTGGGTAATGTTCTCGATTGCACCCTGCAACAGGGCGCGGTTGAACTGTAGGACCTCCGAAGCTTCATCGGCGATTCGGACTACATCCTCCAGTTGCATTTCCCGACCTTCGATGGCAGCTTTTACCACCGCGCGGGTCGAGGACGCGCCAAGCACACCGGCCAGCAAACGCTCGGTATGGGCGATCCACTCGCCGTCGGCATTTTGGTTCGGGTTGAAGCCTTTGCCTTGACGGTAAGCGAAACGAATAAAGCTCTGCCGCGCACGTTCCTCACCGACGAAACGCGCGGCCAATTGCAGCAAATCGTCAATCTGCACCGCCAGCATCGAGCGTGCACTCGGCCGTGCACTGATCTCCTGTCCGATGAAACGCCCGGCCTGCCAGTGCTCCGACACGCGCGTGCGAGATAACACCGAAACCCAGGCAAACAAGGTGAAGTTACCGGCCAGTGACAGCACGACGCCTTGGGTCAGCGGGGTAATCGGCAGGTTCAGCGGATTGCTGTGCAGCCAAGCCAGCCCCGGAAAACTGCTCAGTGACCAACCGAGACTGTGCGCGGCAATCGGCAGGATCAACGTGTAGAACCACAGGAAAGTACCGGCGGCCAGGCCTGCGAAAACACCACGGCGGTTGGCCTGTTTCCAGTACAGCGCGCCGAGCATCGCGGGTGCCAGTTGGGTCACCGCGGCAAAGGCAATCTGGCCGATGGTCGCCAGGCTCGCGGTCGAACCGAGCAAGCGATAGCTGACGTACGCCAGCAGCAGAATCACTACGATGCTCACGCGGCGTACCGAGAGCATCCACTGGCGGAATACTTCGAACGGGCGCTCGGCGTTATTTCTGCGCAGCAACCACGGCAACAGCATGTCGTTGGAGACCATGGTCGACAGCGCCACACTGGCGACAATCACCATGCCGGTCGCCGCTGACGCGCCGCCGATAAACGCCAGCATCGCCAGCGCCGGGTGCGCCTGAGCCAGTGGCAGGCTAATCACGAAGGAGTCGGGCAAGACGTCACTTGGCAGCATCATCTGACCGGCTAAAGCGATCGGGACTACAAACAAAGCAGCCAATGCGAGGTACGCTGGAAACACCCATTTGGCCAGGCGCAGATCCTGCGGATCAATGTTCTCCACCACCGTGACGTGGAACTGCCGGGGCAGGCAGATGATTGCCATCATCGCCACGCCGGTTTGCACCACCATCGATGGCCAGTTGATGGTTTCTTTCCAGTATTCCTCGAGGCGTGGGGCGAGCATGGCTTGGTTGAACAGGTCTTCGAAACCGTCATACAGGCCATAAGTGACGAAGGCGCCGACGGCGAGAAACGCGAACAGTTTGACCAGCGATTCGAAGGCAATCGCCAGCACCATGCCACGGTGGTGTTCGGTGGCATCGAGGTTGCGCGTGCCGAAGACTATGGTGAACAGCGCCAGTACCAGCGACACGATCAGCGCGGTGTCCTGGGCGCGGGTACCCATGGCGTCGGCACCGGCGCCGATCAGCAGGTTCACGCCGAGGACAATGCCTTTGAGTTGCAGGGCGATATAAGGAAGGACGCCGACCAGGCAGATCAGCGCAACGACCACCGCCAGCGATTGCGATTTGCCGTAACGCGCGGCGATAAAGTCAGCGATGGAGGTGATGTTCTCCTGTTTGCTGATCATCACCATTTTTTGCAGGACCCACGGCGCGCCCACCAACAGCAGGATCGGCCCGAGGTAAATCGGCAGGAATGACCACAGTTGTTCCGCCGCCTGACCGACTGCGCCGAAGAACGTCCAACTGGTGCAGTAAACCGCCAGCGACAGGCTGTACACCCAGGCACGCATGCGCGGCGGCAACGGCGCGCTGCGGCGGTCGCCGTAGAAGGCGATGGCGAACATGATGGCCATATAGGCCAGGGCGACGGCGGCGATCAGCCCGGTGGACAGCGACATGCAACACTCCCGACAAATGACTCCCCGGCACTCCTGCCCGGGCGGACAGTCTCGCATGCGCGGGGCGGTTAGTCAGTGTCGACCAAGGTCGTGGCGTGGCGGGGTGTCGCAGGTTTGAATGGAGGCGTTGTGCGTTGACATTGCCAGGCATCGAATCCTGTAGGAGCTGTCGAGTGAAACGAGGCTGCGATCTTTTGATCTTTCAAAATCAAGATCAAAAGATCGCAGCGTGCCGCAGCTCCTACATGAATATCGGTGTCAGTCCTGACGCAGCGCGATATCAATCAGCCGATGAAGCTCATCCACCTCCAGCGCTGCCGCCGAAAACAGAATCCGGAACACCACCGGCGCCACCACCAGATTGATCAGCCGATCGACACTCGGTGCCACTTCATCCGGATGCCGCTCGATGATCGTCTGCAACTGCGCGCCGATGATCGTCACGCAATACCCCGGCGTCGCGCTCGCTTGCACGTCACGCATCATGTTGCGCCCAGGCTCGGAGCTCATCTCGTCGAGATACTGCTCGGCCCACGCGCGGATATCGCTGCGCAAGCTGCCGGTTTGCGCCGGCTCGCTGTCCGGGCGCATGCGGGCGAGGGCGACGTCTGCCAGCAACGCCGACAGATCACCCCAACGCCGGTAAATCGTCGACGGCGTCACCCCGGCGCGCGCGGCAATTTGCGGGACGGTCACGGTCGAGCGCTCCTGTTCTTGCAGGAGTGCTCGAACTGCCGAATGAATTGCATCTTGCACCCGGGCACTGCGGCCGCCGGGGCGTAAACCTTCTTTAATAGCCATGCGGCAGATCTTAACACAAAGAATTTGCTTTAAGCGCGAGGCAGTAGCACACTCCGCAAAAGCAAAAAATTAGCTTTTGCGGAGTGTGCCCATGACCAGCCTTGCTAACAACCGATCCCGCCTGTGGTTTCTGGCGATGACTTTACTGAGTTTTCTCGCCGCCTCCACGGCGCCGACGCCGTTGTATCACCTCTATCAGGATCAACTGCAGTTCTCGGCCGCGGTGCTGACGCTGATCTTTGGCGTGTATGCACTCAGTCTGTTGGCGGCGCTATTAACAGTCGGCTCGCTGTCTGATCACCTCGGGCGCAAACCGGTGATCTTCACCGCTGTGGTGCTCAACGCGTTGGCGATGCTGCTGTTTATCTACGCCGACAGTGTGACTTGGCTGATCAGTGCGCGTGTACTCCAAGGTTTTGCGACCGGCATGGCCACCGCCGTTTTAAGCGCGACGTTGCTCGACACCGACCGTCAGCAAGGACCGTTGATCAACAGTGTGGCGCCGTTGCTTGGCATGGCATTGGGCGGTATGGGCTGCGGTTTGCTGGCCGAATTTGCGCCGGCGCCGTTGCAACTGAGCTATTGGCTGCTGCTCGCACTGTTTGTATTGCAGGGCATTTATGTCTGGCGCTTACCGGAAAGCGTCACTCCGCAAGCGGGGGCGTGGGCCTCGTTGCGGCCGACATTGCACGTGCCGATTCAAGCGCGGGCCACCTTGTGGCGCGTGTTGCCGCTGAATACGGCAACGTGGGCGCTGGGCGGTTTCTACGCCTCGTTGGCACCGTCATTGGTGCGCACCGCCACCGGTTCGACGTCCAATCTGATCGGCGGCGAAACCGTGGCCGCCCTGACAGTGACCGGTGCATTGATGATTTTCACCCTGCGCAATCGTCCCGCCGCACGGGCATTGCAGCTAGGCGCGAGCCTGCTGCCGATTGGTCTGGTGTTGATTCTGCTGGGTGTGCACAGCGCCAGTCTGTCGCTGTTTTTCCTTGGCACGCTGGTGGCCGGTTGGGGCTTCGGTGCAGGATTTCTCGGTGCGGTGCGCAGCCTCGTGCCGCTGGCCTTGGCCCATAAGCGCGCGGGGTTGATGGCCGCGTATTACGTGCTCAGTTATCTGGCGTTCTGCCTGCCGGCGTTGCTCGCCGGGCACTTGTCGCGCAGCTACGGATTGCTGGCGACCACCGATGGTTACGGGGCGATTTTGATCGTGTTGGCTGTCGCCGCGTTGTTGCTCAGCCTGCGTCCTGCGCCAGCCAAAGTGTGCCGCGCTCCATAATCACTGCGGTTTCGGTTAGCCTTGGCGCGCCTTCTTCTCACGGATCGACTCATGAAGATTATTCGCAGCAAAACCTTCACCGCCGAGCGCGCCTGGGGTGCGCTGGACATCGCCAACATGAACGGCATCACCACGCGCCTGCACTGGACCGATCAGCCGTACAAATGGCACATCAACGACGGCGAGGAAGTGTTTGTGGTGCTGGATGGGCAAGTGCTGATGCATTACCGCGAACTGGGCGAAGAAAAACAGGTGCAGCTGGATGTCGGTGACATCTTCTATGCGAGCGTCGGCACCGAGCACGTCGCCCATCCGCAAGGCTCTGCGCGGATTCTGGTGATCGAGAGCGAGGGTAGCGTCTGAATGCTTATTGGTAAAACAGATAACAGTTAGAGATATTACCCGTTATATAGATATTCGATTCGGTTCTACCATGGACTCAACCTCACCAGAGGACAGGAGTTCATGATGATTTGCCCCAATAGCGCCAAACCCGGCATCAAGCCGTTCAGCCAGCTTCAGCATCCACGCGAAGTCATCCGTCAGTTCACCCCGAACTGGTTCGCTGCCACCATGGGCACCGGTGTGCTGGCGTTGGCGCTGGCGCAATTGCCTTTGGCCATTTCAGGCCTGCACGCCATCGCTGAAGGTTTGTGGTTGTTCAACATTCTGTTGTTCAGCGTGTTTGCCGCTGCCTATGCCGCACGCTGGATCTTGTTCTTCGATGAAGCGCGGCGGATTTTCGGCCACTCCACCGTGTCGATGTTCTTCGGCACGATTCCCATGGGTCTCGCGACGATCATCAACGGATTTCTGCTGTTCGGCCTGCCGCGCTGGGGCGACGGTGTGATTCATCTTGCCGAAGTGCTGTGGTGGATTGATGTGGCCATGTCACTGGCTTGCGGCGTGTTGATTCCGTACATGATGTTTACCCGTCAGGAACACAGCATCGACCAGATGACCGCCGTTTGGCTGTTGCCGGTCGTCGCAGCCGAAGTGGCAGCGGCCAGCGGTGGTTTGCTCGCGCCGCATCTCAACGATGCCCACTCGCAACTGGTGGTACTGACGACAAGCTACGTGCTCTGGGCTTTTTCCCTGCCGGTAGCGTTCAGCATTCTGACGATCCTGCTGCTGCGCATGGCCCTGCATAAACTGCCCCACGAAAACATGGCCGCTTCGAGCTGGTTGGCCCTCGGTCCGATCGGTACCGGTGCGCTGGGCATGTTGCTGCTCGGCGGTGATGCGCCAGCGATCTTCGCGGCCAACGGTCTGCCGGGCATCGGCGAGATCGCCTCGGGTCTGGGACTCATTGCCGGCATTACCCTGTGGGGCTTTGGGCTGTGGTGGATGCTGATGGCGCTGCTGATCACCGTGCGGTATTTGCGTGACGGCATCCCGTTCAACCTTGGCTGGTGGGGATTCACCTTTCCGTTGGGCGTGTATTCGCTGGCAACCCTGAAACTGGCGAGCACCTTGAACCTGACGTTTTTCAGCGTCGTCGGCACGCTGTTGGTGATGTTGCTGGCGGTGATGTGGCTGATCGTCGGTAAACGCACCGTGCAGGGCGCCTGGCGTGGCGAGCTGTTTGTCTCGCCGTGCATTGCAGGTTTGAAGAAATAACCTGAAAAGTTTAGGTAAGGTGTGGCCTGGATCGCGCTTCGAGAATCCAATAAGCAGTACCCAGGCCTCTCTACCTTAAACATCAGGGAAACACGGAAGATGAGTCACCCCTCACAGTTCAACCTGCTGCGCACCCGGCGCTTCTTGCCGTTCTTCATCACGCAGTCGCTCGGCGCCTTCAACGACAACGTGTTCAAACAGTCGCTGATCCTCGCCATTCTCTATCGGCTGACCATCGAGGGTGACCGTTCGATCTGGGTCAACCTGTGTGCGTTGCTGTTTATCCTGCCGTTTTTCCTGTTCTCGGCACTGGCCGGGCAGTTTGGCGAAAAGTTCGCCAAGGACGCGCTGATTCGTCTGATCAAACTCGCGGAAATCGCGATCATGGCCGTAGGATCGGTCGGTTTCCTCTTCGATCATTTGTCGCTGATGCTGGTGGCGCTATTCGCCATGGGCACGCATTCGGCGCTGTTCGGGCCGGTGAAATATTCGATCCTGCCGCAAGCGCTGCGCGAGGATGAACTGGTGGGCGGCAACGGCCTGGTGGAGATGGGCACGTTTCTGGCGATTCTCGCCGGGACGATTGGCGCCGGGGTCATCATGTCTTCGAGTCACTATGCGCCGTTGGTGTCCTGCGCGATCGTCGGGATTGCCGTGCTGGGCTATCTGGCCAGCCGCAGCATTCCCCGTGCAGCGGCGTCCTCCCCGGAAATGCGCCTGAACTGGAACATCTTCAGCCAGTCGTGGGCGACGTTGAAACTCGGCCTGGGCCAGACTCCGGCGGTGTCACGCTCGATTGTCGGCAACTCGTGGTTCTGGTTTGTCGGGGCGATTTATCTGACGCAGATTCCGGCTTACGCCAAGGAATGGATGCACGGCGATGAAACCGTTGTAACGCTGATTCTCACGGTGTTCTCGGTCGGTATTGCGCTGGGTTCGATGCTTTGCGAGAAGCTGTCCGGGCGCAAGGTCGAGATCGGTCTGGTGCCGTTCGGCTCATTTGGTCTGACTGTGTTCGGCCTGCTGCTCTGGTGGCACTCCGGCGGAATTCCCGACAGTGT
Source organism: Pseudomonas sp. Irchel 3H7 (assembly GCF_900187605.1). Classification (GTDB taxonomy): domain Bacteria; phylum Pseudomonadota; class Gammaproteobacteria; order Pseudomonadales; family Pseudomonadaceae; genus Aquipseudomonas. Next base: position 12,100 of record NZ_FYEA01000014.1, on the reverse strand, counting down.
CACTGGCCATAGCTGGATTGAGGTGCTGGGCTTCGTGCACACCTGGGCGGTGTTGGTCGATATTCTCGGCCTCGGCATCTTCGGTGGTTTCTACATCGTGCCGCTGTATGCCTTGATCCAGTCGCGCACTGCCGAGAATGAGCGGGCGCGGGTGATTGCCGCCAACAACATTCTCAACGCGTTGTTTATGGTGGTATCAGCCATCGTCTCGATCGTGCTGCTGAGCGTGGCCAAGCTGTCGATCCCGCAGTTGTTCCTCGTGGTGTCGCTGCTGAATATCGGCGTCAACGCCTACATCTTCAAGATCGTCCCCGAGTTCAGCATGCGTTTCATGATCTGGCTACTCAGCCATTCCATGTACCGCGTCGAGCACCGCAACCTTGAAGCAATTCCCGATGAAGGCGCGGCATTGCTGGTGTGCAACCACGTTTCGTTCGTTGATGCGTTGCTGATTGGCGGCGCGGTGCGTCGGCCGATTCGCTTTGTCATGTACTACAAGATCTACAACTTGCCGGTGCTGAACTTTATCTTCCGCACAGCGGGAACAATTCCGATTGCCGGACGTAATGAAGACATCCAGATTTACGAAAAGGCCTTCACGCGCATTGCTCAATATCTGAAGGAGGGTGAGTTGGTGTGCATCTTCCCGGAAGGCAAGTTGACTGCCGATGGCGAGATGAACGAATTCCGCGGTGGGCTGACGCGGATTATCGAGGAGACGCCGGTGCCGGTGATTCCGTTGGCGTTGCAGGGGTTGTGGGGGAGTTTCTTCAGTCGCGATCCGAATAAAGGTGTGTTTCGGCGGTTGTGGTCGCGGGTGACGTTGGTGGCGGGTGCGCCGGTGGGCGTGGATGCTGCTGAGCCGGCGCAGTTGCAAGTGTTGGTGGGGGAGTTGCGCGGGGCCGTCAGATAGTCGGCGATTTTAAGGGCCTCTTCGCGAGCAGGCTCGCTCCCACAGTTGATCGTATTCCTCTGACGGAACGCGGTTGAGTGTGGGAGCGAGCCTGCTCGAAAGCGCTAGTGGCTTAAGCGCTGACCTTGAGGCCAATCAACCCGGTAATGATCAACGCTACGCTGGCCAGCCGAATCAACGCCATCGACTCGCCAAACAGAATGATCCCGGCAATCACCGTGCCCACGGCACCGACACCGGTCCAGATCGCATAGGCCGTGCCCAGCGGCAATTCCTTCATCGCAAGGCCAAGCAGGCCAAGGCTGATGGCCATGGCCGCAACGGTCAGAACGGTGGGCAGCGGGCGGGTGAAGCCGTCGGTGTATTTCAGGCCGACGGCCCAGCCGACTTCGAACAGGCCGGCGAAAAACAGAATGATCCAGGACATGCAAGACCTCCATCGATAGACGGGGTCGTCCCCAGATTAATAACTCGATCGAGCCGCAGGGTCGTCCCCGCGTTGCGCGCTAGTTTGACCAGCATTAACCCGGGGATCAAGTTTCGAGGTCAGTCAGCCGCTTGCTGCGCCAGGGTCTCGCGATCTTCCTTTTCACTCATGCGCCGGAAGTAAGTCGACAGCAGCGCGCCGGAAATATTGTGCCAAACGCTGAACAACGCGCTCGGCACCGCCGCCAATGGCGAAAAATGCGCACTGGCCAATGCAGCGCCCAATCCCGAATTCTGCATACCCACCTCCAGTGCCAGCGACTTGCGTTGGGCCAGCGGCAGCTTGAACAGGCGCCCGGTGAAGTAGCCCAGCAAATAACCGAAGCTGTTGTGCAGCATGACCACGGCCATGATCAACAGGCCGGACTCGGCGATCTTTGCCTGACTGGCCGCCACCACGGCGGTCACGATAATGACGATGCTGACCACCGACACCAGCGGCAACACATCGACGGCGTGACGAACCTTGTCGCCAAGCAAACGCTGGGCAACCACGCCAAGAATGATCGGTAGCAACACCACTTGCAGGATCGACCAGAACAGCTCCATGAACGACACCGGCAACCACGCCGAAGCCAGCAGCCAGATCAGCGCCGGGGTCAGCAGTGGGGCGAGGAGGGTGGTGACGGCGGCAATGGCCACCGATAACGCCAGATCGCCGCGAGCCAGCCAAGTCATGACGTTGGACGAAGTGCCGCTCGGGCAGCAACCGACCAGAATTACTCCGACGGCAATTTCCGGCGGCAGGTGGAACACTTGGCAGAGCAACCACGCCACACCGGGCATGATCACGAAATGCGCGACTACGCCCAGCGCCACGCGCCACGGATGGCGGGCGACGGCAGCGAAGTCGTCAAGTTTGAGGGTCAGGCCCATGCCGAACATCACCAGGCCCAGCAACGGTACGATCGCGCCTTTGAGGCCGAGGAACCACGCCGGTTGCAGGAACGCAATCACCGCGAAAATCAGAACCCAGTAAGCGAAGGTATTGCCGACAAAGCGGCTGAGTGCAGCCAGTGCGCGCATGGCTTGATCCTTATTATGTGAAAGCGTTAGGAAGCTAAGCATACGTCGCCAGCAAAAAGATCGCAGCCTCCGGCAGCTCCTACAGAAAAACACGTCCTTTGTAGGAGCTGCCGAAGGCTGCGATCTTTTAAGCGTTCACACAAAAAACCGATCAGATCCCCTGCGGAGTCTCTTCCCCACCCAACGCTTCCACCAGCGCCGGCAGGAAATCGCCAAAGGTCAGCATCATCAGCGTGAAGCTGGCATCCAGTTGCCCCAGCGCTTCATCGCCACCGTCCTGCTCCGCCTGATCCTGCAACAGATCTTCGAACTTCAGACGTTTAACAGTCATCTTGTCATCGAGCATGAACGACAGCTTGTCCTGCCAGGCCAGCGACAGTTGCGTAACCACTTTGCCAGTGCTCAGGTGCAGCTGGATTTCTTCGCTGGTCAGGTCCTGACGCTTGCAACGGACGATGCCGCCGTCTTCGTGGGTGTCGCGCAGCTCGCATTCGTCCAGCACATAGAAGTCGTCGGCAGCTTTCTGCGTGGTGACCCATTCGGTCATGGTCGCGGTAGGCGACATTTTTACCGTCAGCGGACGGACGGGCAGGGTGCCGATCACTTCACGCAGGGTCGACAGCAGGTCTTCAGCGCGTTTCGGGCTGGCCGAGTTGACCAGAATCAGGCCCTGTTTCGGCGCGATGGCGGCGAAGGTCGACGAGCGACGAATAAAGGCGCGCGGCAGGAACGCCTGGATGATTTCATCCTTGATCTGATCGCGTTCCTTCTTATAGACCTTGCGCATCTGCTCGGCTTCGATCTCTTCGACCTTTTCCTTGACCGCGTCACGCACGACGCTGCCCGGCAGAATGCGTTCTTCTTTACGCGCGGAAATCAGCAGGAAGTCACCGCTGACGTGCACCAATGGAGCATCTTCGCCTTTGCCGAACGGCGCGACGAAACCGTAGGTGGTCAACTCCTGGCTTGCACATGGACGCGCCAGTTTGGTGGCCAGTGCAGTTTCCAGCGCCTCGGCATCGACAGGCAGGTCTTGGGTCAGGCGATAGATAAGCAGGTTTTTGAACCACATGGGGTGAGTCTCTCCTTTATACAAAGGGGGGCATTATTGTCTTCGCCGTCTCATAGGCCAACCCTTCTCTAAGCCTTTGGAAGGCCTGAGAAAATTATTTAAAAAAGTGCTTGCCAGAGGTTGGGTCGCTCCGTAGAATGCGCGCCACACCGAAGCGAAGGGTGATTAGCTCAGCTGGGAGAGCGTCTGCCTTACAAGCAGAATGTCGGCGGTTCGATCCCGTCATCACCCACCATTCGTTTCAAGTGTTTAGCGCAGCGGTAGTTCAGTCGGTTAGAATACCGGCCTGTCACGCCGGGGGTCGCGGGTTCGAGTCCCGTCCGCTGCGCCATATTCGGTAACCTGGACCACTGAACGCCAGGTCACCACGGAAAAACCCGCCAAGGCGGGTTTTTTTCTGCTCCAAGGTTGTACCCGCGGGATGTGTCGTTTTACCGGTTTTCGGATTTATTTGAAAAAAACTTCAATTAAATCAACACTTTACGAAAACTTGTGGCATAATGCGTCCCGTAACGAAGCGAAGGGTGATTAGCTCAGCTGGGAGAGCGTCTGCCTTACAAGCAGAATGTCGGCGGTTCGATCCCGTCATCACCCACCATTCGTTTCAAGCGTTTCGCGCAGCGGTAGTTCAGTCGGTTAGAATACCGGCCTGTCACGCCGGGGGTCGCGGGTTCGAGTCCCGTCCGCTGCGCCATATTCGGAATCTGGAACACTGAACGCCAGATTCCACAGAAAGCCCGCCTAGTGCGGGCTTTTTGCTGTCCCGGATTTGTTGATTTCAAGTTTCCACGGTGTCATGACACCGTGCTACTGCGCAGCATTTTGGCTGTGTCGATAGTTGCTCACTGCCTCATATACCGCTTTACGCAAGCGGTTGATCCCGCCAATCGGCCGATGCGCCTCAAGCCCGAACCACGGATTAAACGAAAGGTTGTCACACGCCAGATTTAGCGCCGGGGTATCGAAATCCTGCGGCGGCAGGGTAATTCGCGCGACCGTTTCAAAGGGTGAGTCCTGCTCGCGCCATTCGATGCTGGTGTCTTCGATCGGCATGTACTTGTTGGCATCCTGGCGCTGGATCTGCAGTACGAAACAGGCTGGTATCCGGTCCGTCGACAACTGCTGAGTCAAAGCGCTGCGCAGGAAATTCGGCAGGTCGTGGTTCTGTTTGGGCAGTGTATAGGCAGGGCAACTGTCCGGATCGGGTGCAACACGAAACTTTGCATTGGCTTCCCCGAACTTGTAGGGCGAAACCGAAAAGTATGTCGTCGCTGTCGGGCTGTCCGGTGGCGGCGATAGCGTTGCCAAGGCAATAAACAAATGGCGGATCTGCCAGCTGCGCGGATCCCAGCCGGGGAAAAACGCCATGACCTTTTTGCCGTCAGCCTGCGCCGCCACATTCTGACGGTACTCGGCGACATCGCTGACAAAAAAGTTCGGGTGGCTGAACATCACGAAATCCTGCTCAGGCTGTGACTGGCGATTGCCAAGCAGCTGTTTTCCCGATACGTCCAGCAGTTTGATCGCCATGCCCCGCGCGTCGCGAAGGCTGTCGAACTGTGGGTAGGCATTGCCATTGGACAGGCGAATCATCGCTTGCCAGGTTTTGCCGGGCTCACTGAATACGCCTTGTCGCAGCGACTGCGCCAGTTGCGGCAACACCTGCACCTGAGCTTTTACACAACCATGAGCCTTGGCATGGGCGTCGCGCAGATACCGTGTGCTTTCTCGGTGTTGATCGACGATGCGTACGGCGGTCTGGATCACGTCCTGGGTCATCGCCGCTTCGCCGGTGGGAATCTGCTCCTGCGCCGACACCGGGCCACGGTGTTGCCAGGCAAACCAGACCGTAGCGATGGCCCAGCCGAGCAAGCCGATGACAAGCGCTATCAACAGAACCTTGCCCAGCAAACGACCCAGCCACAACCAGATTCTGGCCAGCAGCGACTGTTCTTTCTTGAAGGTTGAGATCATGGCAGTTGCGCCTCCAGTGGGCCGCCGAGGACTTTCAGGTACTCAAGAAGCGCCCAGCGTTCTTCGGGCTGCAATAGCCGGCCAATCACGCCGTTGCCACGTTCGCCGGCGCGGAACTCATGGCCGCTGTTGTGGTTGCCGGTGATCCGCGTATCGAACAGGAAGCCATTGGTAAACGCTTCGGTGCGATACCCCAGATGTCGCGGATCGTATTCAAAGGTGCCTTTGAAGAAGGTTGTGGCGCGCTCATCCTGCGGCGACAGCAACTGATAGATGTTCGGTACCGAACCGTTGTGCAGGAACGGAGCGGTGGCCCAGATACCGGCCAGCGGGCGGGCCTTGTAAGCGACTTTTTCGCGAACGCCGATCGGCAGGCCAAAGCCGTCCATGCGTGGTTTTTCCTGTGGCGTGACGTTGGCTTCGCGATAGCCGCGGTCTTCGACGAAAGCGGTGACGTAAGCCAAGCCCTTGGCCACCGATAACTGGCTCAAATCCAGTGGCTCCTTGGGTGTCGGATGCAGTTTGACGTCCATTTTTTCCAGTTCTTTCAGATCCCACTGCAGGGCTGTCAGGTCGAAACGGTGGTTGGCGATATTGTCGGCAGCGGTCGGGTCGGTGCCGATGACATTGACCGGCAGCATGTGCAAATGCTGCACCCAGCGCTCACCTTCCTGAGTCTGGCGCGGTACGTGACAACCGGCGCAGTTCTCGACAAATAGCGTGCGGCCCTTGGCTGCCAAGGGTTTGTCGATGGCGCCAAACAGATCCTCTGGCCAGGCTGGCGGCTTGAGTCTTTGCAGGGTTTCTTCGATTTTGTGCAGATCACGCACGCGCACGCTGGAGGCATAGCGTGCTTCGCCTTGCAGCGGCTGGCCGTTGGCATCGAAAAAATTCAGGGTGGCGCCGACGCCTAACGCTTCACCGATATTGCGCGCCATTGGTTGCTGCGCCGAGCCGTTCCACTGCACCCAATCGAACGTCCACATGTCCCAGAGCTGCGGGTAATCCACCGGAGCATTGGCCACGCGGTAGTTGACGGGGGAAATCGCATCGCCAAACGTCGCATTGGCAATGCGTCCGAAAGCATCGGCGCGGCCGGGACCTTCTTCGGTCGGGTAGAGGCCGCGATGGGTATCGTTCCAGGCGACTTTGAGGAAAGTATTCAGTGAGGTTTTGAAGTCTTTGCGCAATTGCTCGTGACGCGTGTCGTATTCGTCGCCCAGCACGGTTCTGGCAAAACGTTCGAATTTCCATGGGTTGTAGTAAGTCGCGGTCAGACTTGCCACCAATGCCTGTCCGAAACTGCCACCACGCAAAGTAGGAACACTGGAAGGCAACACATGTTGCGCGGTACCCCCGTCAATTCGCACGGCCTGGCCGTTGATGCGCAATTCGCCGGTGTGGCAAGCGGCGCAAGTAATGTCCAGATATTGCTCAGAGCTGCCGGGATTCTGATGGCGGGCAAAACCGACGGGGAGGTTGCCGGGGTTGTTCGCCGTGGCTTTGTGCTGCGGATCAATCAGAAAACCGAAGCGCGCGAGGTAATCGGAGGACGCGAAACGCTGTTCAGAAAAAGGCAGCTCCAAGGCCTGGAACCACTCGTAGCGAAGGCCTTTGACCTGCGTACCCTGAGGCGTGAAATAGTAGGTTTGCCGGTCTTCGTCACTCCACTGATCGAGGTAATGCACCTGCTCGGCGGGGGTGTAGAAGGGCAATTTCGGGTTGGCGACGTAATACAGGACCACAGCAAGAACCAGTCCCAGCAGCACGACGATCAGGGTCAGCACACGGAATAAGAGGCGCAAGATAAACATCCTTGTCGATTTGTTCCGCTGTTATGCCTGAGCACGCCCCCATGCGGCAAGTGGCCATTACGCCAGATGATGCAAGAAGGAACGACGCTGATTGTCGGGACAAGATTACAGAAGCTTCATCGTCGCTTCGCCTCGATGCGTTTTAATCCCTGAACTTATCGGAAGTTTCCTGCTCTCATGCCGGTAGCCATTGGTCGTGGCGGCCTGATAAGCTCGCGGCTTTACTCGATTGCCCTTTCGGCGCATGAACAAGGAAATAGCATGAAACAGCATCGGTTGGCGGCGGCGGTTGCCCTGGTTAGCCTGGTCCTCGCGGGTTGTGATTCGCAGACCAGCGTAGAGCTGAAAACCCCGGCGCAAAAAGCTTCCTACGGTATCGGCCTGAACATGGGCAAGAGCCTGGCTCAGGAAGGCATGGATGATCTGGACTCCAAAGCGGTAGCCCAGGGCATCGAAGATGCCGTCGGCAAGAAAGAACAGAAGCTGAAAGATGAAGAACTGGTCGAAGCCTTCGCCGCGCTGCAAAAGCGTGCTGAAGAGCGTATGGCCAAAATGAGCGAAGAGTCGGCTGCGGCTGGCAAGAAGTTCCTCGAAGAAAACGGCAAGAAGGCGGGTGTAACCACCACTGCTTCCGGCCTGCAATACGAAGTGGTCAAGAAAGCCGACGGCCCACAGCCCAAGCCGACTGACGTAGTGACTGTTCACTACACCGGCAAGCTGACCAACGGCACCGTATTCGACAGCTCCGTCGAGCGCGGCAGCCCGATCGATCTGCCGGTAAGCGGCGTGATTCCGGGTTGGGTTGAAGGTCTGCAACTGATGCACGTTGGCGAGAAGTACAAACTGTACATCCCTAGCGATCTGGCTTATGGCGCTCAGTCGCCAAGCCCGGCAATCCCGGCCAACTCGGTTCTGGTCTTCGACCTGGAACTGCTGGCCATCAAGGATCCAGCCAAAGAAGCCGCTGCTGCCAAGTAATTGGTAAAGGCTTCAACAACAACGCCTCGCTTATGCGGGGCGTTGTTGCATCTGGACCCTGGCAAGGGTAAACAGAGCGAACCGATGGCGGTCGGGAGAGTCATAGCCAATGAGACTGCCATCGCTAGCCGCCCTGAGCAGCCAAGTCAATGAAATATTGGGGTTTTTTATGTGAGTAAAAAACGCCCGATCTGAGCGCAGCCCTTATGAAACGGGGCTTTCAGCGCTGAAATGCAGCTCTGTTCACAAGGTTATCCACAATTTGTGTGGATAACATTTCAACGGGAGGAATAGATGAAAGCTCCGTGGAATTTTGCTCGATTCCTGCCCTTGGCCGGCCGCCTGCTCGCACGCGGCCGTTTGCCGACCTTATTGTTTGCGGTTGCCAGCAAAGGCGCTGCGCAGGGCAATCGCCTCGGTAAACTCAAGGACGATTTACGTTTACTCCAGGCTTTGTGCCTGGCCTATTGGCGCGGCGAGTACCGGGCCATCAGTGGCAAAGCGCTGGTGTCGGTGGTGGCGGGTTTGATGTATTTCCTCAGTCCGGTGGATGCGATTCCGGATTTCATTCCCGTATTCGGCATGCTCGACGACATCGCCGTCCTCGCCTGGCTGATGAAAACCCTCGACGATGAGCTCAATGCCTTTCGCCTGTGGCGCAATCGTCAGCAACCGGAAAAGCTCGCAGTCGTCGAACGCCTGCCGGATACCCCCGAGCAACTGCAACTTCAGGGGCCGAAAAAAACCTGATTCCTCAACACCCGCCTACAGATAGATACCCCCCGCGACCTTGGCCGCTGTTAGGATTACACTTCTAGGGAAAAGTGCCGACTCGCTAAGTGTTGTTGTCCTACGGGGTAGTCATGGATATTCAGATAATTGCACGCGATGGCGAACCCGAATACGCGGTTCTGCCGTGGGCTCAGTATCAGGCTCTACTAAAAGCAGCAGGCATTAATGAAACACCGTCGCGTCCGGCACCTACGCCGCTCGCGGCCTCACCAGACACGATTCTTCCAGGTCTGGATCAACTACGCAGTTTGCGCGAAGGGAAGGGCATCGCCATTGAGGCGTTGGCCCGCACGGTAGGCATCAGCCCGTCTTATCTGGCCATGATCGAAAGTGGCGAGCGTCAGCCCGACGCCGCGATTCGCCGCAGCCTGGCCTGGGAATTGACGGTGCCAGGGTGGAGGGATGAATCGTGAGCGTACGCATCAGTCGTCAACATTGGGACGGATTGCTCGGAGAACTGGATCAAGCGCGCCGTCAGCGCCATCTACTGACTTATCGGGCCTTGCTCGAGCGTTTGCAATTGCCGACACCGGCCATGCAAACCTTGACCGCCGCGCTTGAGCATCTGGCCGCGCTGGATGCCAAGGCCGAACAACCGTTGCGCAGTTCACTGGTGATCAGCCAAGGTGCCAGTCGCCTGCCGCGTACCGGTTTCTTTGAGTGTGTTGAACGTCTGGGGCGTTTTTCCGGGCCGTCCGATGGTGTTGCTGCGGCCTCTTGGCATGCTTCGGAAGTTGTCCGTGTTTTTGAATACGAGTACCCGGAATCGGCGGAGGCCTGAGTGTTTTTACGACTCAAGGCGCGGGCCAGTTACTGGCTGGCCCGTCGGCTGTTTCACTGGTCATGGTTCGTTCGACAACCGCGTGGCTGGCGCTGGCTCGAAGGGCAGTTTGCGCGCATGGCCAACCTTGGCGATGTCGGTGCGCAGAGCTTCTATGGGCACATCCTGACCTTTCGCGGTGTCGGCTGGGGCGCGCGTGAAGAAGGTGTGCGCCTGTTGCGCTTGGCGGCGCTCGCAGGCGATGGCAAAGCGGCTTATCAGGTCGGTGTGATCAGTCTGGCCGGGACGCTGGGTAAACTCCCGGACCCTGTCGAAGCCGCACGCTGGTGGGGGATGGCTGCCAAAGCCGGGCATCCGTTGGCTGAGCTCAAATTGAAAGAGCTGAGCGCTCGGGATTCAACGCAGTAAATCCATTTGTGTCCGCACGATAAACGCGGCGTGAGGTTTTCCTCACGCCGCGTTTGCGTTTCTGTGCACCTGTTTAGCTGCTGGTGATGCTTTACAGATAAGTCCTACAGTCATCGCCTACTTGCCTGACTTCTTTCCTGATTGATCCCCCGCACAGTTCCCGCGCCTAATTTTTGCGCGAGGGAACGCTCATGTTTGATCCGCTTATTCAGTCCACTTCGCACACCCGCGTGCGCTGATGGACGCCGTCACCCGCATCGAGCAAGCACTCGACAGCTTTCCCGCCACCCTCAGTATTTACCGCGAACAGCTCAAGCATTGGGCCAGTCACGCGGCGGACAAGGTCAGCCACGCTGCGGATCTGCCGTCGCTGATGGGCATGGAGCGGATCATTCGCTTCGGCTCCGATAGCACTGCCGTCAGCAGCACCGACAACGAATTTTTCTCAGGTGTCGTCCAGTGCCCGAAGGGCGGGTTGATGCAAATCGAGAGCAAGTTCGAGTCGGTCTACGACATTCCGCTGGGCAACATCGTGGTCGATGTGATCGCCATGGACGGTGGCGTAACCACCCCTATCACCCTTGATGAGCAAGGCAAGGGCTCTTTCAAAGGAATACCTGGCAGGTTCTACCGGGTGCAGGTGCACAGCGATGTCACTCCGGATCAGGTCGAGGACCTTTTCAAAGCTTATGACGGCCTGACCGCTGAGCTGGATGGCTGGCTACGCAGTGAATGGAAGAGTTTCAAGCCGCAGTGGTCGCAGTCGGTGGCGACGGCGGCAGGCAACGGCATGCTCGCCGGGAGCTGGGCGGCCATCGAGGGGGTGTGGGACAGCATTGGTTTGCTCTCGGACATTCTCAAGGATCCCGGCCAGTTTGCTGAGCGCTTGGGCAGTGGCGCGGCAGATCTGATCGAGCTGGCGAAAACTGCGCCCGAGGTCATGGAGAAGCTGCAACTGCTGGTCAGTGACGAAGCTGCACTGTGCTTATTGCTGCGCACTGCCAGCCTTTGGCTGGAGATGCTGCCGCCCAGTGAAGTTGCCGGCAAAACGGCGGAAGCGGCGTCGATGATGATGGTGCAGATGCTCATCGATGTGCTGATCAGCGTTGTCTTGACGTTTGTCAGTGGTGGCGCAGGCATCGCTTATCTGACGCTGCGTCTGGCGGATCGCGCCGTGCAATTGCTGTCGGCGGTGAAGCGTTTGGTGAAGGCGATGTTCGGCATCGTCGAAGGGTTCATCAAATACGTCGATCAATACAAAAGCGTTGCCGCCCGAGGCATCGCCACCGGGGTGAAAAAGGGCCGGATGCAATTGCGCTGGAATGCGCAGCGCAACACCTTGTTGAAGAAAGACGAGCCTCACGACGACTCGCCGGATCAGGCGAAAAACCCCAACGGCGACAGCGCCGATTGCGTGCCGCGCACCTGCACCAACGGCTGCCCGGTGTCGATGGTCACCGGTGAAGAACTGCTGACCCTGAGCGATGCGGTGCTCGATGGCGTGTTGCCGTTTGAGTTCACGCGGTTGTATCGCAGCAGTGCCGCCGAAATCGATGTCGGGTTGGGGTTTGGCTGGAGTCATTCGCTGGCGCATCGGCTGGAGTTTTTCGCTGATGAGGTTGTTTGGGTCGATCACGAAAACCGTCGTACGCGGTTTCCGTTGCCGAGCGTTGAAAGACCGGCGATTCACAACAGTCTGTCGCGGGCGGCGATCTTTCTGGGGGATGAACCGGAGGAGCTGATCCTCGCGCTGGCCGGGGAAACAGCGCGCTTTTATCACTTTCGTGCAGGACGGCTGACGGCGATCAGCGATGGCTATGGCAACCGTCTGACGGTGCAGCGCGATCGCTCTGACC
>NZ_FYEA01000012.1:32447-289501 GCF_900187605.1 Pseudomonas sp. Irchel 3H7 | reverse complement strand
AACGAAGCTGCACGGTGGACACCTCTTCCCAAGACACAGGCCATCTCCTTCGCGATGAGCAATGTGTCTATTAAAATGTGTCCACCATGTCTCCGAACACCTGTCCACCATGTCTCCGGTACATACAGGGAGAGGGCTAGGGTGAGGGGCTTTTCGGCGCCATAAAAAAACCCCGCTGAATCAGCGGGGTTTTCTCATCAGGCCGGTTGCGCCTGCATACTCACCGGTCGCAGCGGCAGCAACGGCGCATGGGGATCGGCTTTCACCGAAGCCCGCCATGCATCCAGCCACTCAGCGTGACCTTCGGCCCAGACCTGCTCATGCAAACGCGCCAAGGCAACAGGGTCGCTCAGCAGTTGCAAGCGATCATGATTATTCAGCCCGGCCGGGCCAACCTTGATCGCGTGACGCACACGCTCCTGACGCAGCCATTCGATCGGCTCGGCCTGACCGTGACGCGAGGTCGCCAGCGAACACGCCAAAGCGTTCTGCTGCGGATCGACCACCGCGCGGACAAAGCCGTCGTTGAGGGCGTGGTAACGGTTTTCGTGGGTGTACTGGTCGGTCGCCAGCAGCGCCTGTGGCGGATTGTATTCCTCAGGAATGAGGAACAGGCTCTCGTCACGGGACTTCAGGCCCAGACCAACGCGGCTGGAAATCACCGACACCGGGATCGACAGCATCAGCGAACCGACGATCGGCACCAGCCACCAGAGGAAGCTCGGGTTCAGCCAGATCACCAGCAGCGCCCAGCAGAAGCCCAACAGGGTCTGAGGACCGTGGCGTTTGACCGCTTCGCTCCAAGGCGTCGAGTCGTCGTCACGCTGCGGCGAGTTCCAGGTCGCGGCCCAGCCGAGGAACGCGGCGAGGACGAAACGCGTGTGGAAAATCATCCGCACCGGCGCCAGCAGCATGGAGAACAGCATCTCCAGCAGCATCGACAGGGTCACCTTGAACTTGCCGCCGAACTCTTTCGCGCCCTTGGCCCAGATCAGGATGATGCTCAACAGTTTCGGCAGGAACAGCAGCACGATGGTCGTCGAGAACAGCGCGATCGCCTTGTCCGGGTGCCATTGTGGCCACAGCGGATAGAGTTGGCGCGGTTCGAGGAAGTACTGCGGCTCCATCAGCGTGTTCACCGCCAGCAGCGCGGTCGATAACACCAGGAAGAAGAACCACAACGGCGCCGACAGGTACGACATCACGCCGGTGAGGAACACCGCGCGGTGCACCGGGTGCATGCCTTTGACCAGGAACAGACGGAAGTTCATCAGGTTGCCGTGGCACCAGCGACGGTCACGCTTGAGTTCGTCGAGCAGGTTCGGCGGCAGTTCTTCGTAGCTGCCCGGCAAGTCGTAGGCAATCCACACGCCCCAACCGGCACGGCGCATCAACGCGGCTTCAACGAAGTCGTGGGACAGAATCGCACCCGAGAACGCGCCTTTACCCGGCAACGGCGCCAAGGCGCAGTGGTCGATAAACGGCTTCATGCGGATGATCGCGTTGTGACCCCAGTAGTGGGATTCACCCAACTGCCAGAAGTGCAGACCGGCGGTAAACAGCGGGCCGTACACGCGGGTCGCAAACTGCTGCATACGCGCATAGAGAGTGTCCATGCCCGACGCACGCGGCGCGGTCTGGATGATCCCGGCGTCCGGCGTGGCTTCCATCAAGCGCACCAGACTGGTCAGGCACTCACCGCTCATGACCGAATCAGCGTCGAGCACGACCATGTACTTGTAGTCACCGCCCCAACGACGGCAGAAGTCGTCGAGGTTGCCGCTCTTGCGCTTCACACGACGGCGACGGCGACGGTAGAAGATCTTGCCGAAACCTTTGGCTTCGCGGCAGACATCCAGCCAGGCCTGTTGTTCGGCGACGCAGATGTCTGTGTCATTACTGTCGCTGAGCACGAAGAAGTCAAAGCGGTCCAGATCACCAGTGGCAGCAACCGATTCGAACGTTGCTCGCAAACCGGCGAATACACGCGGTACGTCTTCGTTGCAGATCGGCATCACCAGCGCGGTACGCGCGTCTTTGGCAATCGGCTCGTTGCCGGCGCTTTTGCCCGAGATACGGTATTTATCGTGACCGGTGAGCAACTCGAGGAAGCCCATCAGCGCCGTCCAGAAACCAGCCGACACCCAGCAGAACAGAATCCCGAACAGAATCAGAATGCTGGTTTGCAGCGCATACGGCAGCACTTGCGTGGCGGTTTGCAGCAGCGGTTGATGCAGGACTTCTTCCAGATCGACGAACGACCAGCCCTGGTACGGCATGATGCCTTTCATGTACCAGCCGGCGACGATGGTCTGACCGAGCATCAGCAGCAACAGAATGTAGCGGCGGATCGAGCCGACGGTGCGCCAGCGCGCGGCCGGCAAGACGTTTTCGTCCTTCGGCGGCTGCGGCGGGTTGGTACGACCGGTCATACGGCGCCAGCCACGCACCAGAATATTGGTGCGCCACGGCTCCGGCACGACCTTGGTCCGACGGATCGGCGGCGTCGCCTTCATGCTGACGCGACCGCTGGCGTCGAGCACCAGCATCTCCGCGTCTTCAAGTTCTTCGGCGGTGCTCAGGGTCAGGCGCTTGCCCACCGAAGCCTGGGCGGCTTCGGCAGGGGCGTCGAACGTCGAGGACGACAGGCGTTCATGCAACTCGCTGAACGACTGGCAGCCCGCGAGTTCCGCGCGCTGCTCGTCGGTCATCGGCAGATGCGCCAGATACTCGGAAAGAGTCTCTGGCTGTACTTGAGAGTTACTCATCGGCAGGCAACTGATAGCTCCAGGTCTCGGTCAGGACTTCTTCAGTCGGTGCCGATTCCGGTGTGGCTGGGGCCGCGTCGGCAGCAACAGGCTGCTTGGCGTCTTTGTTGGCCTTGTCCTTGGCATCTGCAGCTGGCTTGGCGTCGGCCTGTTTGGCCTCGGCGGCCTTGGCTTCCTTGTCGAGTTTCTCTTGTTGCTTGGCGGCAACCTTGTCGGCCTTGGCAACGGACGAGTTGGACGCCGGCACCGATTTCGCCAGATCAGCAGTCACGACTGGCTGAACCAGGGCGGCACGCATCTCGGTCGACTTGCTCGCGTCCTTGATCTTCATGCGCAGGGTCAAGCGCCAGCCTTTGGTTTCCGGGTTGTAGCGCACGCTGTTTTCAACCAGCTCGGCGTTGTCACCAACACTGACCTGACTGCGCACGTCGGCATCCGGGGTCAGCGCGGCCAGCGATGGACCTTCGAAGTCGACCAAGTAGGCAACGCTGCCATCCGGCTGACGGATCAGGTTCGATTGCTTGACGTCACCGGTCGAACGCAGAGTCTGCGAAACCCAGGCGCTGTCCGGCGCATGAATCGCCGCTTCGTCCATGGTCCAGTGCATGCGGTAGGCGAATTCCAGCGGCTGACCCGGCTCCGGCATTTTTTCCGGGCTCCAGAACGCAACGATGTTGTCGTTGGTTTCGTCGGCGGTCGGAATTTCTACCAGATCAACGGTGCCCTTGCCCCACTCGCCCTTCGGCTCGATCCAGGCGCTTGGGCGCTTGTCGTAGCGGTCGTCGAGGTCTTCGTAGTGGCTGAAGTCGCGGCCACGTTGCAGCAGACCGAAACCACGCGGGTTCTCTATGCTGAAGTTGCTCACGGCCAGGTGTTTCGGGTTGTTCAGTGGACGCCAGATCCACTCGCCGTTACCGGCATGGATCGACAGACCGCTGGAGTCGTGCAGTTCACGACGGTAGTTGAGGACTTTCGACGGCTGGTTGGCGCCGAACAGGAACATGCTGGTCAGTGGCGCGATGCCCAGTTTGCCGACCTTGTCACGCAGGAACATCTGCGCTTTGACGTCGACAATGGTGTCGCTGCCCGGACGCAGGATCAGACGGTAGGCACCGGTGGCACGCGGCGAATCCAGCAGGGCGAAGATCACCAGATGCTTGTCGCCCGGCTTCGGCTGTTGAATCCAGAACTCGCGGAAACGCGGGAATTCCTCACCCGACGGCAGCGCGGTATCAATCGCCAGACCACGCGCCGAGAGGCCGTAGGTGTGGCCCTTGCCGACAACGCGGAAGTAACTCGCGCCGAGCATGGTCATGATTTCGTCTTGCTTGTCAGCCTTGTTGATCGGGTACAGCACACGGAAACCGGCATAACCCAGTTGTTCGGTGGCTTTCGGATCGAATTTCAGGTCGCCGAAATCGAAGCGCGTCGGATCGTATTTGATCTCTTCGACGGTGTTCGCTGTGATTTCGTTGATTTTCACCGGTGTATCGAAGTGCATACCTTGGTGATAGAAGGACAGTTTGAACGGGGTTTTCTGATCAGCCCACTCAGCCTTTTCGGTGAGGAAGCGGATTTTCTGATAGTCCGCGAACTTCATGTCGCGGAATTCGTTCGGCAGATTGCTGCGCGGGGCTTCGAACTTCTGCCCGGCCAGTTCTTTCGCCTTCGCCGATACATCGTCAAGATTGAACGCCCAAAGCTGGCCGGCGCTGAGCAGGCACAGGAGCGCCGAACCCGCTACCAGGGCACTTCGCATGCGTTTGGCAGACATTTTTGCTGCATTACAGGGACTAACAATCACGAGCAACCCTCGCCGAAAACAGATCAAAAAACCAACGGCCAGCTATCTATATGCCAGGTTGGCGAGCATTGTTCCGACTCCGCTGGGGCAAAATGATTCCCCAATCGGATCCGGACAAGTCTCTACCTAAGTGAAAATGGATCAGCGAACGCTGATCCCAGTGCGCGCGATTATCTAGTAGCCCGCATGACAACGCATCAGGGGTAACAAAGTATTTATCGCGAAAACACCCTAAAAACGGTCGAAATTTCCCAAAAAGGTGTTTCAAGCGCTTTCAGGTCTGTAACAAAAAGGTAACCGGGCCATCGTTGACCAAATGCACCTGCATATCGGCGCCGAATCTACCTGATGCCACAGTGCCATGCACCTGTTTCGCACTGCTTAATAGATAGTCGAACAATTCCTCGCCCAACGCCGGTGGCGCGGCTGTCGAAAAGCTCGGGCGCAACCCGCTTTTGGTGTCGGCCGCAAGGGTGAACTGCGAGACCAGCAGCAACCCGCCACCGACATCGGCGAGGGACAAGTTCATCTTGCCCTCCGCATCACTGAATACCCGATAGTTAAGCAGCTTATGCAGAAGTTTGTCGGCGCTGGTACGCGTGTCGTCGGGTTCGACCGCCACCAGCACCAGCAAACCGTGATCGACCGCCCCGACTACCTCACCCGCGACTTCAACCCGCGCACCGCGTACCCGCTGTAAAAGCCCCTTCATGCTTCTTCGGGCGGCAGGTCGAGCAGGCGCCGAGCCATATTGCCCGCGGCGCGCACCAGTGCATCGGTGATGCCCGGTTCGGATGCGGCGTGGCCGGCATCACGGATCACCTGCAGTTCGCTGTTCGGCCAGGCTTGATGCAGTTCCCAGGCGTTGTCGAGCGGGCAGATCACGTCATAGCGACCGTGAATGATCACGCCGGGCAGATGGGCGATCTTGCCCATGTCGCGAATCAGCTGGTTCGGCTCAAGGAAGGCGTTGTTGGTGAAGTAATGGCATTCGATCCGCGCAATCGACAGCGCGCGCTGCGGCTCGGAGAAGCGATCGACCACCAGCGGGTTCGGCCGCAGGGTCGCGGTGCGCCCTTCCCACGTCGACCAAGCCTTGGCCGCGTGCATCTGGGCGATCTGGTCGTTGCCGGTCAGGCGCTTGTGGAATGCGCTAAGCAGATCGTCGCGCTCGTCCAGCGGGATTGGCGCAATGTAATCCTGCCAATAATCGGGGAACAGACGACTGGCACCGGCCTGATAGAACCACTCGATTTCCTGCGGACGGCAGAGAAAGATCCCACGCAGGATCAGACCGTGAACACGCTCAGGGTGGGTTTGCGCATAGGCCAGCGCCAGGGTCGAGCCCCACGAGCCGCCGAACAGCACCCATTTGTCGATGCCCAGGTGTTTGCGGATGCGCTCAAGGTCGGCAACCAGATCCCAGGTGGTGTTGTTTTCCAGGCTGGCGTGCGGCGTGGAGCGCCCGCAACCGCGCTGGTCGAAGGTTACAATGCGATACAGGTTCGGATCGAAATAGCGACGGCTCTGCGCGTCGCAACCGGCGCCGGGGCCGCCATGAATGAACACAACCGGCAAACCCTCCGGTGAACCGCTTTCGTCGACGTACAGCGTATGGGTGTCATCGACAGCCAGATCGTGCCGGGCGTGAGGTTTGATCTGCGGAAACAAAGTCTGCATTGCGCGCTCCGTAAGGGGTCGAGGTCATCCCTGGGGGGACTTCTATTATTCTGCCGTTGGGCATCATAAACCCGATTTACGTCAATGAGCATGCTCCGGGGCCTGATCGTTCTCACGCTCTGCGTGGGAACGATCAAGATCGCAGCCTTCGGCAGCTCCTACAGGGGTGAGTCAGCCGCGGTAGTGTTTTTCGCCCCAGGCCAGATAGCCCTGCAGCAATTCCTTTAGTACCACCCGCGTTGGCTCGGCGAGGTCAGGGCGATAGCGGAACGGTTCGAACTCTTCCATGTAGGTGCTCTGGCACAACTCCAGTTGCACCGCGTGGATGTTCTCGGCCGGGTTGCCGTAATGACGGGTGATGTGGCCGCCCTTGAAGCGTCCGTTCAGAACATGACTGTAGTTGCTATGACCAGCGCAGATCGCTTCCAGTTGCGCGGCCAATTGCGGATCACAACTGGCGCCATTGAAGGTGCCGAGGTTGAAGTCCGGTAGTTTGCCGTCGAACAGGTGCGGGATGATTGAGCGGATCGAGTGCGCGTCGAACAGCAGCGCGTAACCGAATTCGGCCTTCAGCCGTGCCAGCTCTTCCTGAAGCGTACGGTGATACGGCGTCCAGATCTGCTCCAGATAAGTCGCGCGTTCTTCTTTCGACGGCTCGTGGCCTTCGCGGAACAACGGAATGCCGTCGAACAGCGTCGCCGGGTAGAGCCCGGTGGTAGCGCCCGCATACAACGGTTTGTCGTCGGACGGCCGGTTCAAATCGATGACAAATCGCGAGTACTCGGCAGCCAACGTACTGGCGCCGAGTTCTTCAGCAAAATCGTAAAGCTGCGGGATGTGCCAGTCAGTGTCAGGCAGGCTTTTCGCATCGGCGATCAACCCGGCTTCCACCGCTGGGGTCAGGCGCACACCGGCGTGAGGCATGCTGATCAGCAGCGGCACGCGTCCTTGTTTGAAGTTCAGAACCTTATCCACAACCGCCCTCCTACAGATTTGATTCGACGCCGTGACGCACGACGCGTTTGTCCAGATCACCGCCGAGCCAATAGGCCAGATCCGCCGGACGATCAATGTGCCAGGCAACGAAATCCGCGACCTTGCCGACTTCCAGCGAACCGTGGGTGTCGGCCATGCCCAGCGCTTGCGCGGCATGAATCGTCGCACCGGCCAGGGCTTCCTCCGGAGTCATGCGGAAGCAGGTGCAGGCCATGTTCAGCATCAGCCGCAACGACAGCGCGGGCGAAGTGCCGGGGTTGAGGTCGCTGGCGATGGCGATTTTCACCTTGTGCTTGCGCAGGGCGTCCATTGGCGGCAATTGGGTTTCACGCAGGAAGTAGAACGCGCCCGGCAGCAGCACCGCGACGGTGTCGGACTCGGCCATGGCGATGGCGTCGGCTTCGTCCATGAATTCCAGGTGATCGGCGGACAACGCCTTGTAACGCGCGGCGAGGCTGGAGCCATGCAGCGACGACAATTGTTCGGCGTGCAGTTTCACCGGCAGACCGAGTTTTTGCGCGGCGATGAACACGCGCTCGACTTGCTCTGGCGAGAACGCCAGGTATTCGCAGAACGCATCCACGGCATCGACCAGTCCTTCGGCAGCCAGAGCGGGCAGCATCTCGCTGCAGATCAGATCGATGTAGTCGTCGGCACGATCTTTGTATTCCGGTGGCAACGCGTGGGCGGCCAGGCAGGTGCTGCGTACGCTGATCGGCAGCTCTTTTTCCAGGCGACGGATGACACGAAGGATTTTGCGTTCGTTGACCAGATCGAGGCCGTAACCGGACTTCATTTCAACCGTGGTCACGCCGTCACGCATAAGGCTTTTCAGGCGCTTGGCGGCGCTGGCGAACAGCTCGTCTTCAGTGGCCTCGCGAGTCGCGCGCACGGTGCTGGCGATGCCTCCGCCGGAAGCCGCGATTTCGGCGTAGCTGACACCTTGCAGGCGCTTTTCGAATTCGCCGCTGCGGTTGCCGCCGAACACCGTGTGGGTGTGGCAGTCGATCAGGCCGGGCGTGACCCACGCGCCTTGCAGGTCATTGACCGCCGGGTATTCGCCGGATGGCAGTTGATTACGCGGGCCGATCCACTCGATGAGCGCACCGGACGTCACGATGGCCGCATCCTCGATGATCGAGTAGACGCCCTGCGCCATGGTTGCGACGTGGCAGTGTTGCCAGAGGGTTTTCACTGTTGGCCTCCGTTGTGTTTGGTTTGGTGGGTAGCCTCTGAAAAGCCCCTCACCCTAGCCCTCTCCCGGAGGGAGAGGGGACTGACCGGGTTGTTCTGTCGAGGTACACCGACCTGAAAGTCTTGAGCCGAACTCAGGTTCTGAAAACCATGAAGATCGGCTCCCTGCTCTCGCCAGGAAGAAGCAGGACTGACCGGGTTGCTCTGTCGAGGTACATCGACCTGGAAATCTTGAGCCGAACTCAGGCTTTGAAAACCACGAAGATCGGCTCCCTTCCCCCTCTCCCCCTTGGGGGAGAGGGCTGGGGTGAGGGGGATCGATGTCAGTAACAACAAAGCTCTCCCTGAAAAAACACTTACAAACTAGGCAAAAGTTTCGCTGGAATCAGCTCGGTCAGGCACCGCGAAGCCAACAATTCAGTCGCCGCATTGATATCCGGCGCAAAGAACCGATCTTTCTCATAGAACGGCACTTCCTTACGCAGAATCGCCCGGGCCTGCTCCAGCTTCGCCGAGGTCTTCAGACCGTTACGCAGGTCCAGTCCTTGCACCGCCGCGAGCCATTCCACCGCGAGAATCCCGCGGGTGTTTTCAGCCATTTCCCACAGCCGCTTGCCAGCCGCCGGGGCCATCGATACGTGGTCTTCCTGGTTAGCCGAGGTCGGCAGACTGTCCACCGAATGCGGATGCGACAAGGCCTTGTTCTCGCTGGCCAGCGCCGCTGCTGTCACCTGAGCGATCATGAAACCGGAATTCACGCCGCCATTGGCGACGAGGAACGGCGGCAGCTGCGACATGTGCTTGTCCATCATCAGCGAGATGCGGCGTTCGCTCAGCGAGCCGATCTCGGCGATGGCCAGGGCCATGTTGTCAGCAGCCATGGCCACCGGTTCGGCGTGGAAGTTGCCGCCGGAAATCACATCGCCTTCAGCGGCGAAGACCAGCGGGTTATCCGATACGGCGTTGGCTTCGACCGCCAGTACTTCAGCGGCCTGACGGAACTGGGTCAGGCAGGCGCCCATGACTTGTGGCTGGCAGCGCAGCGAGTACGGATCCTGCACCTTCTCGCAGTTCTGGTGCGAGTCGGAGACTTCGCTGCGCTCGCCGAGCAGATCACGGTACGCAGCGGCAGCATCGATCTGACCTTTCTGGCCACGAGCCGCATGGATACGCACGTCGAACGGCGAACGCGAACCCAATACCGCTTCAACCGTCAGACCACCCAGCGCCAGCGCGCCCGCGAACAAATCTTCACCTTCAAACAGACCACGCAGCGCGAACGCCGTGGAAACCTGAGTACCGTTAAGCAGCGCCAGACCTTCTTTCGCCGCCAGCGTCAGCGGCGTCAGGCCAGCCACTTTCAGCGCTTCGGTGGCTTCCATCCACTCACCCTTGTAGCGCGCCTTGCCCTCGCCCAGCAGCACTAGCGACATGTGCGCCAACGGTGCCAGATCGCCCGAAGCGCCCACCGAACCTTTCAGCGGAATATGCGGATAAACCTCGGCATTGATCAGCGCGATCAGCGCATCGATCACCACGCGGCGAATACCGGAGAAACCACGGCTGAGGCTGTTGACCTTAAGCACCATGATCAGCCGCACCAGCTCATCACTGATCGGCTGGCCAACACCGGCGGCATGGGACAGCACCAGCGAACGCTGGAGGTTTTCCAGGTCCTCGCTGGCGATGCGCGTCGAGGCCAGCAGGCCGAAACCGGTGTTGATGCCGTAGGCGGTGCGGTTCTCGGCGAGGATCTGCTCGACGCAAGCGACGCTGGCTTCGATCTGCGCCGAGGCGCTGTTGTCGAGCGTCAGCTTGACCGGGTTCTGGTAGACGTCACGCAGTTGGGCCAGGCTCAGTTGGCCGGGAATCAGGTTCAGCGCAGTCATTTTGTGCTCCTTTTGAGAGTTTGTTATTAACTCGCCAGACGCTCCGGAGATGTCCGTTGTCCGTCGCGTCTCGCCTTTTGGGGAGTCGCGCCTTGGCACGCTGGCGTGGGTATTTTTCAGTGCAAATTCGGTAAAACGTTGCCCAGCACATTCGGGGCTTTCAACACGCTCGCGGCGGCGGCGATATCCGGCGCCAGCCAGCGATCCTGATCGTAGGCCGGGACCGTTTCGCGCAGCAGTCGCCACGCGCGGTCAGTGCCCGCGCCGAAGCGCTGTTCCTTGAGAAATTCAAAGGCCTGCGCCGCCAGCAGATATTCGATGGCGAGAATCTGCGTGCAGTTTTCCAGCGCACGATGCAGCTTGAGCGCAGCGTTGGTGCCCATGCTCAAATGGTCTTCCTGCAGGCCCGAAGTGATGTAGTTGTCGAGCACCGCCGGTTGCGCCAATTGGCGGTTTTCCGCACACAGTGACGCAGCGACGTACTGGACGATCATCATCCCGGAGTTCACCCCCGGATTGGCCACCAGAAATGCCGGCAGACCGCTAACGTGCGGATTCACCAGACGATCCAGACGACGTTCGGCAATCGAGCCGATTTCTGCCATGGCAATCGCCAGCAGATCCGCCGCCATCGCCACCGACTGCCCGTGCGGGTTGGCTTGCGACATCACCCGGAAGTTGTCCGGCGTGCCTAGCAACAATGGGTTATCAGTGCAGCCGTTGAGTTCGGCCTCGACCTGCTTGATTGCATGATCGAGCTGATCGCGCGCGGCGCCGTGAACTTGCGGGATCGAACGGATGCTCAGCGCATCCTGAGTGCGAATGCCTTTGCTCGACGCAATCACTTCGCTGCCATCGAGCAAGGCGCGCAGATTGACGCCAACCTGCTGCATGCCCGGATGCGGTTTCAGCGCGATGATTTCAGCGTCGAACGCATCGATCTGGCCGCGCTGGGCTTCAAAACTCATCGCGCCGATGACGTCGGCCCATTGCACCAGACGCGTCGCGTCGGCAATCGCCAGACAGCTGAGGCCGGTCATGCACGGCGTGCCGTTGACCAGGCACAAACCGTCTTTTGCGCCGAGCTGAACCGGTTGTAACCCCTCTTCGGCCAGCGCTTGTTGCGCCGAGGTGATCTGCCCGCGATAGCTGACATTGCCGACGCCGAGCAACGCGATGCCGATGTGCGCCATGTGCGTCAGGTAGCCCACCGAACCTTGCGACGGCACTTGCGGGGTGATGCCGCGATTGAGCAGCGCCAGCAGGGCTTCGACGACCCGGCGATGCAGGCCGGATTTGCCGTGGCTGTAGTTGTGGATCGCCGCGCAGATGATCGCGCGAGTCTGCTCGTCGGCAAGCACCGGGCCGACGCCACAGGCGTGGCTGAGCAAGGTGTTGCGCGAGAGCTGGCTGAGTTGTTCGTCCTGCAGCGAGACGTTGGACAAACCGCCCAGGCCGGTGTTGACGCCATAGGCGCGCTCGCCGCTTGCGACGATGCGCTGGACGATGCCTTGGGCGTTTTCGATGCGCGCCCAGGTGTCGCTGGACAGCTCCAGAAGCGCGCCATGACGGGCAACGGCGACCAAGTCCTGCCAGCGCAGAGGGGCGCCGGTGATAACGATTTTTTCAGCCTGGAACATCTAAAACCTCAACCGTAATATTGATGCAGCTTTACCGGCCTCATCGCTGGCAAGCCAGCTCCCACAGGATCTCCAGTGTTCACACAATCTCTGTAGGAACTGGGCCTGCGAGCCCTCATTGTTCACACAACCCCTGTGGGAGCTGGCTTGCCAGCGATAGGGCCAGTCAGTGCACTGCATAATTCAGATCAAACCACCGCCGCCCGCCGCTGCACGAACCGGTCAACATACTCATCCGCCGGCGAATGCAGAATCTCGCGCGGCGTACCGACCTGAATCAGGCGACCATCCTTGAGAATCGCAATGCGGTTGCCGATACGCACCGCCTCGTCGAGGTCATGGGTGATGAAGACGATGGTCTTGTGCAGGGTCTTTTGCAGCTCCAGCAACTGGTCCTGCATCTCGGCGCGGATCAGCGGATCCAGCGCACTGAACGCTTCGTCCATGAGGATGATGTCGGTGTCCGCCGCCAAGGCGCGCGCCAGGCCGACACGCTGGCGCATGCCGCCGGAGAGCTGGTGCGGGTATTTGTTTTCGTAGCCTTTGAGGCCGACGGTGTTGATCCAGTGCAGCGCGCGTTCCGAGCACATTTGCTTGCTCTCGCCACGGACTTTCAGACCGTAGGCGACGTTGTCGAGCACAGTCTTGTGCGGCAACAGGCCGAAGCTCTGGAACACCATGCTGATCTTGTGCCGGCGAAATTCGCGCAGGGCATCCATGTCGTATTGCAGGATGTCGACGCCGTCGACGAGGATCGCGCCGCTGGTCGGGTCGATCAACCGGTTGAAGTGGCGCACCAGTGTCGATTTTCCGGAACCGGACAGGCCCATGATCACAAAGATCTCGCCAGTGCCGATGCTCAGCGACAGGTCGTTAACGCCGACCACGCAACCGGTTTCACTCAGCACCTGATCCTTGGTCTTGCCCTGACCGACCATGGCCAGCGCATCCTTGGCGCGGTTGCCGAAAATCTTGAAGACGTTTTTGACTTCGATCTTGCTCACGGTTGCGTTGCTCATTTGCTCACCTCATGCCGTGGCCGACCGTACGCCTGAGTAATGCGGTCGATGACCACTGCGAGAATCACGATCGCCAGACCGGCCTCGAGGCCACGTCCGACGTTGAGGGTCTGAATCCCCACCAGCACATCTTCACCCAGACCACGGGCACCGATCATCGAGGCGATCACCACCATCGACAGGGCCATCATGGTGGTCTGGTTGATCCCGGCCATGATGCTTGGCAGGGCCAGCGGCAGTTGCACGCCGAACAGTTGCTGCCAGCGGTTGGCGCCGAACGCATTGATCGCTTCCATCACTTCGCCGTCGACCTGGCGAATGCCCAGATCAGTCAGGCGAATCAGCGGCGGCGCGGCGTAGATCACCGTGGCGAAAATCGCCGGGACCTTGCCCAGACCGAACAGCATCAGCACCGGGATCAGGTACACGAAACTCGGCATGGTTTGCATGATGTCGAGCAGCGGCATCAGCACCGAACGCAAGCGATTGCTGCGCGCCGAGAGAATCCCCAGCGGAATGCCGATCAGCACCGAAATGATCGTCGCGACCATCATCAACGCCAGGGTCTGCATGAGCTTGTCCCACAAGCCAACGGCGCCGACGAGGAACAGCAGACCGACGATGACTGCTGTGGTCACGACTTTACGCGTGGCATGCCAGGCAACCACACCAACGATCGCCAGCATCAACCACCACGGCGCTGCGCGCAGCAAGCCTTCGAGGTTGACGATGGCCCAGAGCAGGGTGTCGGAGATGTGGCGGAACACATCACCGTAGTTGGTGACCAGCGAATCGACCCAACCGTTGACCCAGTCGGCGATGGAAAAGGTAAAGCTTTCGGGAAACATAAGCGGCTCTCAATCAGAAATCTCAATCAAGCGTTTACGGCATATCCCCCGGCCAGCCTCACGGTTGACCGGGAGGTATCGACCTACAGCGCCGCGTCGATTTTCTTGGCAGCGTCTGCACTGACCCACGCATGCCAGACTTCAGGATGTTCCTTGAGGAAGATTTTCGCCAGTTTTGGCGACTCGATACGTTCCTTGGCCATGCGGCCCAGGTTCTGGTTCAGCAGATCGATCGGCAGGTTGACCTTTTCCAGCACGGCGACCAGTTCCGGGGCCTCGTCGTGGAAGGTTTTCGACAGACCGACCTTGATGCTCACGGTCTTGTCGACGCCCGGTTTTTCTTCGAGTTTGACCAGATCCACCTGGCCCATCAGCGGGGTTGGCGACCAGTAGTAAAACAGGATCGGCTCGCCACGCTTGTAGCTCGACAACACTGCTGCATCCAGCGCAGGACCGGTGCCCGGGCGGAAGTTGGTGTAACTGCTTTCGAGGCCGTAGCTTTTCAGCATTTCGCTGTTGTCGAGTTCGCAGGTCCAGCCGGCCGGGCAGTTGTAGAAACGGCCCTTGGACGGCTCTTCAGCGTCCTTGAACACGGCGGCGTATTTGCCCAGGTCAGCGATGTTTTTCAGGTCTGGAGCTTTCGGCTCAAGCTTGCGCTTGGCGTCGCCTTCGATCACATAGCGCGGCACGTACCAGCCTTCCACCGCGCCCACTACCGGAGCGCCGACGCCGACGACCTTGCCGGCCTTCTCGGCCTTGTTCCAGACCTCGCTGCGGCCGACCCATTCTTCGGCGAACACTTGAATATCGTTGCTGCTCAGGGCGTTTTCCATGGTGATGGAGTTACCCGGCAGGCTGTCGGTCTTGCAGTCGTAACCTTTCTCCAGCACCACTTGCAGGACGTCGGTCAGCAGCATGCCGCTTTCCCAGTTCAACCCGGCGAACTTCACCGGTTTGCCCGATTCGCACCAGCCCACGGCCTGGGTCGCACCGGCACTGGCCAGCAGGCCCATGGACAGCAATGTGGTCAGCAGGGTCTTGTTCGATTTCATTGTTGTGACGCTCCTAATCATGAATTGGCTTACGGCAGTCAAGAGGCATCCAGCCCTGTCCACGTCCAAATCAGGCCTGCGCCGCAGCACGACCGGCCCCGCTTGTTTTAGGTTGTACAACGCTGTTCTGCTCGACCGGCAGAATCAGTTGATCGGGCACCGCGCTGTGCCATTTTTTTGCACACACGTAGTAGACGACGGCCGGCAGCACCAGGCCGATGATCCAGGAGATATCGACGTCACCGAGGGCGGCCACCAGCGGACCGGTATAGAACTTGGTGGAGATGAACGGCAACTGCACCAGCACACCGAACACATAGACGCTGATGCCGAGCAGGTTCCAGCGACCGTAGCGGCCATTCGGGTCGGCCAGCGCCGGCACGTCGTAGCGCTCACGGGTGATGCAGTAGTAGTCGACCAGGTTGATCGCGCTCCACGGGGTGAAGAAGGCGAGCAGGAACAGGATGAAAGACTTGAACGCACCGAGGAACGAGTGCTGACCGAGCAGCGCGATCAGAGTAGCGGCGCCGACGATCACCAGCACAAACACCAGCCGCTGCATCCGGGTCACCGTCAGATGGCCTTTGAAACCACTGATGATGGTCGCGATGCACATGAAGCTGCCGTAGGAGTTCAGCGTCGAGATGGTCACCTTGCCGAACGCGATGCTGAAGTACAGCAGCGCCGCGGTGGCACCGGTGCCGCCCAGGCCGACGATGTAGGCGACTTCGTGACCGGCGAACTGACCGTTGGAGGAAGCCGCGGCGAACACGCCGAGGATCATCGCCACTTGTGCGCCAACCACAGAGCCGGCACCGGCGGCGAAGAATGTTTTGACCGCCGAGGTATTGCTCGGCAGGTAACGGGAATAATCAGCCACGTACGGGCCGAAAGCGATCTGCCAGGAGGCCGCGAGCGACACCGCGAGGAGGAAGCTGCTCCAACTGAAATGACGGATCTGCAGAAGTGCGCCGACGTCGGTCTGGCTCATCAAACGCCAGAACAGGAACACGAAAGCGATCACGCCAATGACGCTGGCAACGCGGCCGATCCAGTGGATCACCCGATAACCGAGCACCGTCACCAGCACGATGACGCTGGCAAAAATCAGGATGCCGACACTGTCGCTGACGTTAAACAACTGCCCCAGCGCCTGGCCGGAAAGCACGGTGCCCGTCGCGGTGAAACCCAGGTACATCAGGCACACCAGCACGATCGGGATCGCCGCGCCGTAAACGCCAAACTGCACGCGGCTGGAGATCATCTGCGGCAGGCCCAGCTTCGGGCCTTGCGCGGCATGCAGCGCCATCACCCCGCCGCCCAGCAATTGACCGATCAACAGACCGATCAACGACCAGAACACATCACCGCCGAGCACCACGGCCAAGGCCCCGGTGACAATCGCGGTGATTTGCAGGTTGGCGCCCATCCACAGGGTGAACTGGCTAAACAGACGACCGTGTCTTTCCGCTTCCGGGATGTAGTCGATCGAACGCCTTTCGATCAACGGTTTGTTGCCTGCACGATCGGTGTTGACAGCCATGATTCAACCTCTGTGGATTGTTAGATTCTCTGTGGGAGCTGCCGCAGGCTGCGATCTTTTGATCTTGAAAAACCAACATCAAAAGATCGCAGCCTGCGGCAGCTCCTACAGGGGTTTTGCATTTATTTGCCGGTAATCATCGGCAGGTTCAGGCCCTGTTCCTTGGCGCAGTCGATGGCGATCTGGTAACCGGCATCGGCGTGGCGCATGACGCCGGTAGCCGGGTCGTTGTGCAGCACGCGCGCGATGCGCTCGGCCGCTTCGTCAGTACCGTCGCAGACAATCACCATGCCCGAGTGCTGCGAGAAGCCCATGCCAACGCCGCCGCCGTGGTGCAGGGAAACCCAGGTCGCCCCGCTCGCAGTGTTGAGCAATGCGTTGAGCAATGGCCAGTCGGACACGGCGTCGGAACCGTCCTGCATCGATTCGGTTTCACGGTTCGGACTGGCGACCGAGCCGGAGTCGAGGTGGTCGCGACCGATCACAATTGGCGCCGACAACTCGCCGCTGCGAACCATCTCGTTGAAGGCCAGACCGAGCTTGGCGCGCAGGCCCAGGCCAACCCAGCAGATACGTGCCGGCAGACCCTGGAAGCTGATGCGCTCGCGGGCCATGTCCAGCCAGTTGTGCAGGTGGGCGTCATCCGGGATCAGCTCTTTGACCTTGGCGTCGGTTTTGTAGATGTCTTGCGGATCACCCGACAGTGCCGCCCAGCGGAACGGACCGATGCCACGGCAAAACAGCGGACGGATGTAGGCCGGTACGAAGCCCGGGAAATCGAACGCGTTTTCGACGCCTTCTTCCTGTGCCATCTGACGGATGTTGTTGCCGTAGTCGAAGGTCGGGATGCCTTGCTTCTGGAATTCCAGCATGGCTTTGACGTGCACAGCCATCGACTGCTTGGCGGCTTTGATCACAGCGGCCGGTTCGGTCTTGGCGCGGGCGCGGTACTCGTCCCAGGTCCAGCCGGCAGGCAGGTAACCGTTGAGCGGATCGTGGGCACTGGTCTGGTCGGTGACCATGTCCGGGCGCACGCCGCGCTTTACCAGTTCCGGGAGAATTTCTGCGGCGTTACCCAACAGGGCGATGGAGATCGCTTTGCCTTCCTTGGTGTATTTATCGATGCGCGCCAGAGCGTCGTCGAGGTCTTTGGCTTGCTCGTCGACGTAACGGCTTTTCAGACGGAAATCGATGCTGACCTGCTGGCATTCGATGTTCAGCGAGCACGCGCCGGCCAAAGTTGCCGCCAGAGGTTGTGCGCCGCCCATGCCACCGAGGCCAGCGGTGAGAACCCACTTGCCGGTGAGGTTGTCGTTGTAGTGCTGGCGACCGGCCTCAACGAAGGTTTCGTAGGTGCCTTGGACGATGCCCTGGCTGCCGATGTAGATCCAGCTGCCGGCGGTCATCTGGCCGTACATGGCCAGGCCTTTGGCGTCGAGTTCGTTGAAGTGTTCCCAACTGGCCCAGTGCGGGACGAGGTTGGAGTTGGCGATCAGCACGCGTGGCGCATTGGCGTGGGTCTTGAATACGCCGACCGGCTTGCCGGATTGCACCAGCAGGGTCTCGTCGTCATTCAGGTTGGTGAGGCTCTCGACGATCTTGTCGTAGCACTCCCAGTTACGCGCGGCGCGACCGATACCACCGTAGACCACCAGCTCTTTCGGGTTCTCGGCAACTTCCGGGTCGAGATTGTTCATCAGCATGCGCAGCGGCGCTTCGGTCAGCCAGCTCTTGGCGGTCAGCTTGTTGCCGCGGGCGGCGCGGATCTCAACGTTGCGAAACTTTGTAGGCTTATTGTCAGTCACGAAAAAGACTCCTCAGCGATCAATTCAAACCAACCCTGGCAGTGGGCAAGCAGCCTGTGCGCTTCGATGCGCGACAAGCGAATCAGTGGACGCTGCGGAGAGTCTCGAGCGACTCATACGCATACGTCTTTACTTGTACATACAAGCATATGCAATCAAGCGGCCAACTTGTTGGAGGGTCGTTCAAGAAAAATCGCCGGCAAGGCTGGAGAGCGCCTGAATCAAGGGTTCAGGCGTGGATGAATTTTTTCCTGGGGATGATTTAGGGAGGCGGGGCTTTGTTACATGAGCGTGGTTTTGCGCCACGCTGGGGCGTTCGGTAACAAGTTGGTGCGTGGTTGGAAACACCCCAAAAGCAAAAGATCGCAGCCTTCGGCAGCTCCTACACTGGGTTTGATGTACACCCTGTAGGAGCTGCCGAAGGCTGCGATCCTTTAAGATTTCTGAATCAGCGTCCAGTCAGTTCAATGACGCAGCAACCCGCATTGGTGGAGACTTCGGCCAGACCGCTGTTGCCGTCCAGTTGCAGGCAATCATGTCGCCCCAACTGCGAAACACTGTCACCGATCCGGACTTCCAGCAACTCACTGACACTGAACACCAACACCGTCCCCGCCGAGCTGAAGAAACGCTGCTCACCGTCCAGCCACTGCAACCGCGCGCTGTAACGCTGCGGCGTATAGATCAGGTTGAAATCGCGAATCGCACCGCCGAGCAGCGTGCACGACACCTGGCTTTCACCGCTAAAGGCAAACGGGTCGAGCGGTAACAGCGGCCGCGTATCGTCGCCGTCAACGCACAAGGTCATGCCGTCACCCTGCAACACGGTGATCACCCGCTGATAACCGGCGAATGTTGAAAAACCACCGGATTCGGCGATGTCGGCAATCGACAGACGCCAGCCAAAACCGTCCAGCCCGGCACCCGCGTCACGGGTGATTTCTTCAGTGCTGCCGCCGCCGTTTTTCCACGGCATGCGCGGGTAGCCTTCGGCGCGTAAAACCTTCAAACCATTCATTTATGCTCTCTATTTATGGAACCGCCCTTCCAGACGATGACGGGAACCCGGGTGAATCAATCGTGCAGCGGTAACCGGCTGACGCCCCGACCACGTGCGGCGACGAATCAACAAGCACGGCTCACCCTTTTCAATCTGCAGCAACTTGCACTCTGAGGATTCGGCGAGGATCGCTTCAACCACGTGCTCGCCCTCGGTCAGCGGCGCCACCTGGTTCAGATAGGCGTACGGCGTTTGCAGAGTGAAATCCTGTTTGAGGTATTCCGGAGCGACCAGCGCGTTGACGAAACGGTCTTCGATTTGCACCGGAATGTCGTTTTCGTAATGCACGATCAGCGAGTGGAAGACCTTCTGCCCTTCGCGCATGTCCAGCGCCAGCGCACGCTCGGAACCGGCGGCCTCTTCTTCGAGGGTGATCACCTGGCAGGTGTGGCGATGGCCACGGGAGGCAATTTCGTCGGCGATGTTGTGCACTTCGAACAGCGCGGACTGGCTCTTCGGTTCGGCGACGAACGTGCCGACGCCTTGCATGCGCACCAGCAGACCGTCGGCGGTCATCTCGCGCAGGGCACGGTTGATGGTCATGCGGCTGAAACCGAGTTGATTGACCAGCTCGCTCTCGGACGGCACGCGGTAGTGCGGCGGCCAGTTTCCGCTGTCGATCTGCTGGGTGATCATCTGTTTGACGCGGGCGTACAAGGGCGCCGGACTGTCGCCCATGTTCGCGGCCAACGGGGAGACTGGAGGCGGAGTCGGCACGGTTGATCCCTGTTCATTGGATGAAAGTGGCTAGCTTGCCGGAGTTTACCGGGCAGGCAAACGTCTGTATATGTATATACAAATAACACACGATGGGGTGCTGAACCATGTCCGCCTTCTTTGCCGAACGCGCGCTGCTGCCTAACGGATGGGCCAACAATGTACGTCTTGAGGTCAGCGCCGAGGGCTTGCTGACCCGAATCCAGGCCGATTCCACCGCAGATGGCGCTGAACGGCTGAGCGGCCCGCTGCTGCCGGGCATGCCGAATTTGCACTCCCATGCCTTCCAGCGAGCGATGGCAGGTCTGGCTGAAGTGGCCGGCAATCCGAACGACAGTTTCTGGACCTGGCGCGATCTGATGTATCGGCTCGTCGGAAAAATCAGCCCGGATCAGCTCGGCGTGATTGCCCGTCAGCTGTACATCGAAATGCTCAAGGCCGGTTACACTTCGGTCGCTGAATTTCACTATGTGCACCACGACAGCAATGGTCAGCCGTATGCCGATCCGGCTGAATTGGCGTTGCGCATCAGTCAGGCCGCAAGCGAAAGCGGCATTGGTCTGACCCTGTTGCCGGTGCTCTACAGCCACTCCGGTTTTGGCGGCCAGACGCCGAATGACGGCCAGCGCCGCTTCATCAACAGCACCGAAAATTACCTGAATCTGCAATCGCGTTTGCAGCCGTTACTGGCGCAGCAAAAGGCGCAGTCGTTGGGCCTGTGCTTCCACTCGTTGCGCGCGGTGACCCCGCAGCAGATCAGCGAAGTCTTGGCGGCCAGCGACAAGCAATGCCCCGTGCACATTCACATCGCCGAACAGCAGAAAGAGGTCGATGACTGCTTGAGTTGGAGCGGTCGGCGTCCGCTGCAATGGCTCTACGAAAATACCGAAGTCGATCAACGCTGGTGTCTGGTGCACGCCACCCACGCCAACCCGGAAGAAGTCACGCTGATGGCCAAAAGTCGCGCCATCGCCGGGCTGTGCCTGACCACCGAAGCGAATCTCGGCGACGGAATTTTCCCGGCGGTGGATTTCCTCGCCCAGGGTGGGCGCATGGGTATCGGTTCCGACAGCCATGTCTCGCTCAGTGTGGTCGAGGAATTGCGTTGGCTGGAATACGGCCAGCGCCTGCGTGATCAGCGGCGTAATCGCTTGTATGGCGCGGATCAGCCGATGGTTGGACGTACGTTGTATGATGCGGCGCTGGACGGTGGTGCGCAGGCGATGGGGCAGCCGGTTGGTGCGCTGGAGGTGGGCAAGCGTGCGGACTGGATTGTGCTCGATGGCAGCGATCCGTATCTGGCGACGGCCACGGGTGACGGGATTTTGAATCGCTGGTTGTTTGCCGGCGGCGATCGGCAGGTGCGCGATGTGCTGGTCAACGGCCAGTGGGTTGTACGTGATGGCCGGCATGCTGGCGAAGAAGACAGTGCTCGCGCGTTCACCCAAGTCCTGCGCGACCTTTTAGGCTGACACACATAACCCAATGTAGGAGTGAGCCTGCTCGCGATAGCGGTGTATCAGTCACATATTTATGGCTGACAAACCGCTATCGCGAGCAGGCTCACTCCTACAGGGGGTTGGCGGTGTTCTTTAGTTTGAAGTCTTGGCCATCTGTCGATCAGTCGCACGCCAGATCAGTCGCGTCGTGTCATAACCCTGCTGACGCGCCTTGCTCAGCAGCTCTTCACGCACCACACCGTTGACGGTCGGCGTGCGTGACAGCAACCACATGTACTTGCGACTCGGGTCGCCGACGATGGCGGTCTTGTAGTCATCGCTGACGTACAACACCCAGTATTCGCCTTTTGCCACACCCGGAATCAGGCGTGAGAACCAGGTATCGAATTCGACCCAGAGTTTATCGGTCTTGCCCGGCACCTGTGGATAAGCCGTGCCCTTGGCCTCTTCCCACTGCCATTGCGGCGTCAGGCAGCGATTGAGCACCGCGACATTGCCGTCAGGTTTGAGGGTGTAATGGGCTTCGGACTGCGCGCAATTGCGCTGGAAGTACATCGGCAAGCGCGCCAGCTCATACCAGGTGCCCTGATAACGCTTGAGATTGACGCTGTTGACGGTTTTCGGCGCCAACGGGTCTACGCCGGAAGTGGCGCAGCCGGCCAGTACCAGGCCGGCAAAAAGGATCAGCAATAACCGCTTCATTTTTCTTCTCCGTGGGCGCGAAGCCCCGGTTTACTTCAGGCCTTGGCCGGAAAACATCAGCACTTTGTCACCGGCATACTGCACGCTGATAAAGCTGTTCTTGTCGCCCCAGGTGCAACTGGACATGCCGAGCGCGCCCGAGCAATCGGTGGGCTTGCCGAGCAGAGTCTCGACTTCGGCCTTGGCCATACCGGCCGAAAGCTTCGAATAGTTTTCCTGATTGACCTTGCTGCATGCGGCCAACAGCACGCAAAACGTCAGAAGGGCGATAGATCGCAGCGACATGGTGTAACTCCTGGAACGAGGGGGGATGGCATGGTGCCAACCAGAAGCTTAGAAGAGAAAACCCTCATCTGGTTCCGTGGGCGGACGGCTATTTATTAGCCCGCCTGTCTGGCATTTGCCGATAAATCAGACACTTTGTAGGGCTATTGAGCATTTCGTCGCCTTTCGCCAAAGACGCCTAATCTTTGGCGCGTCGCGGTCGAAATAAGAGCAGCGCAAAGCCCCCGAGTGTGGCAAATTGCCGCCCTTTCTTGACCAGCCCCTTCGCGGTAGTTCATTCGATGACCAGAAACATGAAATTCAGCCACAAGATCTTGTTGGCTGCCGCCCTCGTGGTGGCCGTTGCGTTCGCCTGTTTCATTTTCTTCAACGACTATCGACAGCGCGAAGCCTTGGGCAGCAGCACCGAAGCCTCGATGCAGGAACTGGGCAGCCTGACCACCAGCAACATCCAGACCTGGCTGGAAAGCCGCATTCAATTGCTGCAATCGCTGTCGCAGCAAGTGGCTGTCGACGGCAACGCCCCCGCCAGCCTGAAACGCATCATCGACCTGCCCGCCTACACCGGCAATTTCCAGCTCAGCTATTTTGGCGGCGCCGACGGCGTGATGTTCTCCGTGCCGGCCGGCAATCGCGCGCCGGATTACGATCCACGCGCACGCGGCTGGTACAAAGCCGCCAACAGCGCGCAACAGACCATCGTCACCGAACCGTACATCGCCGCGTCCTCGGGCAAACTGGTAATCACTGTCGCCACCCCGGTGCAGCGCCAAGGCCAGATGCTCGGCGTCGCCGGTGCCGACATCGACCTGACCAGCGTCAGCGCGATCATCAACTCGCTGAACTTCGGTGGCCACGGCCACGCGTTCATCGTCAGTGCCGATGGCAAGATCCTGATCCACCCGGACAGTAAACTGGTGCTCAAGACCCTCGCCGAGGCCTACCCGAACGGCGCACCAAAAGTCAGCCCGGGCCTGAAAGAAGTCGAGTTCGACGGCAAGACGCAGTTGATCTCCTTCACCCGCGTCAACGGCGTGCCGTCGGCCGACTGGTACGTGGCGCTGGTGCTCGATAAAGACACCGCGTTCGCCATGCTCAGCGAATTCCGCACCTCGGCGCTGATCGCCATGGTTATTGCCGTGGTAATCATCATCGCCCTGCTCGGCATGCTCATTCGCGTGTTGATGCAACCGCTGCTGACCATGGGCCGCGCGATGCACGACATCGCCGAAGGTGAAGGCGACCTGACCAAACGTCTGGTGATCCACGGCAACGATGAGTTCGGCGCACTGGGCACCTCATTCAACCGTTTTGTTGAGCGCATTCACACTTCGATTCGTGAAGTGTCCTCGGCCACCGGCCAGGTCAACGAAGTCGCCCTGCGCGTGGTCGCAGCGTCGAACTCGTCGATGTACAACTCCGATCAGCAAGCCTCGCGCACCAACAGCGTGGCCGCGGCGATCAACCAACTCGGCGCCGCCGCGCAGGAAATCGCCCAGAACGCCGCCCTCGCCTCGCAGCACTCCAGCGATGCGCGCAGCCTCGCGGTCGACGGCCAGCAGGTTGTCGATAAAACCATCCACGCCATGCAGCAGCTGTCGGCGAAGATCAGCGATTCGTGCGGCAACATCGAAACCCTGAACAGCAACACGGTGAACATCGGCCAGATTCTCGAAGTGATCACCAGTATTTCCCAGCAGACCAACCTGCTCGCGCTCAACGCCGCGATCGAAGCGGCGCGTGCCGGTGAAGCCGGTCGTGGTTTCGCCGTGGTTGCCGACGAAGTGCGCAACCTCGCGCACCGCACCCAGGATTCGGCGCAGCAAGTGCAGAAGATGATCGAAGAGCTGCAAGTCGGCGCGCGCCAGGCGGTCAGCATCATGACCGAGAGCCAGCGCGAGAGTGAAAGCAGCGTCGGCATCGCCAACCAGGCCGGTGAGCGGTTGGGCAGCGTGACTCAGCGTATCGGTGAGATCGACGGGATGAACCAGTCGGTGGCCACCGCGACTGAAGAGCAGACCGCTGTGGTCGAGTCGATCAACGTCGATATCAACGAGATCAACACGCTGAATCAGGAAGGTGTGGAGAACTTGCAGGCAACGTTGCGGGCGTGTTCGGATCTGGAGCAGCAGGCGGCGCGGTTGAAGCAGTTGGTGGGTAGTTTCAGGATTTAAAGATCAAGGGCTTTACCCCCTCACCCCAGCCCTCCCGAAACGTCGGACCGCCCCCAGGGGGGCGAGGGGGAAAGGGAGCAGATCTTCAAGCCTTTCAAAACCTGAGTTCGACTCAGGTCTCTCAAGTCGATGTACCTCCAACATCCACCTCGGTCAGTCCCCTCTCCCCCTGGGAGAGGGCTAGGGTGAGGGTAAGCCCTTAAAACCTTGACCCAGGCTCAGAAAGAAACACCAACTCTTCAGCCGTAGACTCCCGCCCCAACACCGCATTGCGATGCGGAAACCGGCCAAACCGCGCAATCACCTTTTGATGCCGCTCGGCATAATCCAGATTATCCGCAAACACCGCCCGCTCCGACTCCGGCTGTTCAGCCACCAGCTCGATAAATCTGGAAACCGCCTCATTCTGCACCGCGAGGTTTTCGCAGTGTTCGAACACCAGATAAATGAATACACGCTGAATCGGTTTCAACTGCCGATCGAAATCCGCCGCAATGCCTTGGGCAACGAGTTTCTGCGCGCGCAGATCACCGGAAAACGCTTTGGGAGTGTCGCGAAAGATCATTCGCGGCAATTGATCGAGCAACAGCACCAGCGCCAGCCAACCTTCGGGACGTTGCGTCCACTCGGTCAATTCGCCGGCCAGGGCCTGATCGACAAAGAC
Source organism: Pseudomonas sp. Irchel 3H7 (assembly GCF_900187605.1). GTDB lineage: Bacteria > Pseudomonadota > Gammaproteobacteria > Pseudomonadales > Pseudomonadaceae > Aquipseudomonas. The sequence continues at coordinate 264,201 of NZ_FYEA01000012.1, read as the reverse complement.
CCCGAAACGCGTCTGCGCTTCGAGGTCTTGGCTGTCTCGCTTACCGAACCACAACTTGCCCTTGTCAGCCGCTATCTCGTCGGGGGATTCGGCGTGTCCGAACCACCAATCGAGCAACGGCTGCCAGGGCGCGGTCATGGTTTATTCCTTGTGGTAAGCCGTAGCGCGAGCGACTTCTTCTTTCGAGCCGAGGAAGACTGCTACGCGCTGGTGCAGGCCTTCAGGCTGGATGTCGAGAATACGCTGATGACCGTCGGTGGACGCGCCGCCCGCTTGTTCAACGAGGAACGACATCGGGTTGGCTTCGTACATCAGACGCAGTTTGCCTGGCTTGGACGGCTCACGGCTGTCGCGCGGGTACATGAACAGACCGCCACGGGTCAGGATGCGGTGTACGTCGGCAACCATCGCCGCGACCCAACGCATGTTGTAGTTCTTTTTCAGCGGACCTTCTTCACCGGCCAGCAGCTCGCCCACGTAGCGTTGTACCGGGGCTTCCCAGTGACGCTGGTTGGACATGTTGATCGCAAATTCCTGGGTCGATTCAGGAATGGTGATGTCTTCGTGGGTCAGCACGAAGCTGCCCATTTCGCGGTCCAGGGTGAAACCTTTGACGCCGTCACCGAGGGTCAGTACCAGCATGGTTTGCGGGCCGTAGATCGCGTAACCGGCGGCAACCTGCTGGGTGCCTGGCTGCAGGAACGCTTTTTCGTTCAGCGGCTCGTTCTGGCTCAGGTATTCGTTCGGGCAACGCAGTACCGAGAAGATGGTGCCGACCGGGGCGTTGATGTCGATGTTCGACGAACCGTCCAGTGGGTCGAATACCAGCAGGTACGCGCCTTTCGGGTATTTGCCCGGGATCTGGTAGGCATTGTCCATTTCCTCGGACGCCATGCCGGCCAGGTGACCGCCCCATTCGTTGGCTTCGAGCAGGATCTCGTTGGAGATCACGTCGAGTTTCTTCTGCACTTCGCCTTGGACGTTTTCAGTGCCCATGCTGCCCAGAACACCACCCAGGGCGCCTTTGGACACGGCGTGGCTGATTTCTTTGCAAGCACGCGCCACCACTTCGATCAGGAAACGCAGATCGGCAGGAGTGTTATTGCTGCGGGTCTGCTCAATCAAATAGCGACTCAGGGTAACGCGGGACATGGACGGCTCCGGTGGAATGGGGGGCTAAAAACCCGCGCAGTTTACAGGGAGTCTGAAAACGTAGCGAGCGAAGACGCCCGGTAACGTGCGTTGGGGTGTAATTGCCTGCATGAGACGTGAATGTGGGTGGAGAGTTCAGGTAGCGGGTTTAGCGTAGACCGGTTCGGGACGGATGGTGGTTGAGTGATAGCGGCGGTTAGAGGATTTTTGTTGATTGATCGGCCGTCATCGCTGGCAAGCCAGCTCCCACAAGGACTTCGGTCGTTCATCTATTTTGTGTACACCAAATAACCTGTGGGAGCTGGCTTGCCAGCGATTGGCGCGCAGCGCCAGCCATTCTCAGGTGTTGGTTGGAGGCTTGCGCAACAAGCTAAACGCCATAGCCCCCAAAAACACCACACTCAACAACAACACTGCCCACAACCCAATCTTCTTCCAATTGGTCTCCGCCACCGCCGCTGTGGTCGCCGTCGATGTCTGCGTACCAACCGCTTCACCCTGTACCGACGCCTTGCCCAACGACGCCAGCTTCTGCGGCTTGAAATCCGGAATCAGCGTCGCCAGCGGCAAGTTCGCCGTTTTCACCGTCGGATTACCCAGCGCCAGACTGTACGGCCCCTCTCCGCGTGCAAGGAAGATCACCTGAGTCGCCCGCACCGCGTACTTCACGCTGGGCGCCTGCGCGCCCAGACCACCGCCACGCTCATCGACCGTCAGCTTCAACTGCTGCACGGTCTGCCCGTAGAGCTGCAATTCGTTCTGCACTACATCCTGATTATTCTGGCTCAGGCGATAGAGCAAGCCGCTGCTCAGTTCCTGCCACGGCAGGCTGCTTTCACGTCGCCCCGCCAATATCACCGGCGCCAGACTGTTCGGTTGTTTGAGTTCAACCTGCACGCGTTCGACATTCAGCCCCATCGGCAACTGCCAGGTGTATTCCCCGGCCTTGGTGCTGCTGCCGGCCAATGCCTGCGACCAGACCAACGGCAGCGGCAAATCGCGCGGATCACTGCTTTTCAATTGTGCCGCCGTCAAAATCGGCGCCGAGTTCGGCGACTCCCACAATAGCCGCACATAACGCGCCGATTGCCCCGGCAACGTCACTTCGTGCTGCTCGATGCGCTCATCGGAAAAAGTCAGTCGTGCGACCTGACCTTCGCCCCACGGCTGCCAGTGCTGCAAGTCATCGCTGGCCTCAATGCTGAAACGCTGAAAGCCGTCGCGCTCACTGGTCCAGTCGAGGATCAATTGCTGCAACGGCGCCTTGATCGCGCTGGCATCCAGCAGCCAGCCACGCAGCACTTCTTCACCCGCCTCCAACTGGCTGGACGGCTGCACTTCGACCAGCGTGCCGTTGGTGGTCGATTGCACGCGCACATTCGGCGCGCGCTCACTGGCGTCGGCGGCGTTGTACAGCGGGAACCATTTCACCTCGTGCAACTGGCCGTCATCGCGGGTCTGCGCCGACTCGCGCGCCAAGGCGTAGGCCTGCGCTTCGCCAGCGGCGTTGAATACCCGCAAGTCACTGAGATCAGTCTGGCGCGCCTGCAATTGCACGCTCAACGGTAAGTCGAGGCGATACCACGGGCCGTTGCCGCTCACAGACAGCGGCACCTGCGTGGCGAAGTCCGCCGGTTTTTCCTGAGCACCGGCCACCATCACCACGCCCAACGCCAACCAACCCAGATTTCGCATGCGACTCAAGATGAAACTCCTTCGGTGTTCGGGGCCGGTTTGTCCGCCGCCGGGTCAGCGTCGACGCGTTTGGGCGGCAGCGGCGCGAAATAGCCAACCACCAGCAGCAACACGCCGACGCCGATAAACGAGACGATCCGGGCAAGGCCGCCACGGTTGCTCAGTTCGACAAAAATCAGTTTGGCCACCACCAGCGCAATCAGCGCCGCGCCGATCAACCACACTTCGCGACGATGACGCAGATGCCCGCCGATCATCAGCCCGAGCGCCATCAACGTCCAGACGATGGACAATCCGGCCTGCACCAGCATCGAGCCGAGCAGTTGATCGAGCTCGAACGGAATCCCGGCCCAATGGTGTGCCGCGCGGGTGACCAGCGCGGTGCAGAAAGCGAACAGCGATACCCCGGCGATCAGTTGCGTCGCGTATTCGGCGTAGTCCTGACGAATCGACAGCTGCGAAACTGCACTGCGCGACCAGACATAAACGCCGAACAAAGCAAACAACAGACCCAGCTCCAGCGGGTTCAGCAGCGGCACATACGGCAACGGTTCGGCGTTGCCATCGCTGACGCCATTCGCCAACCAAAACCACGCGAGCATCAACACCGCCAGCGGCGCGGCGGCGTACAAGCGGTACTCGCGGGCAAACGCTGCGACCGGCCACGGCCAAGAGCGCGGGGCCGCTGCCAGCAGCAGATAAACGCTCGGCAGAATCGCCCAACCCAACCAACGCCAGGCGTTGTATTGCTCGGACAACAGCAGTAGCCCGTAACGCAATTCCAGCGCCAGCACGCCAATCAGCAACCAACAGCCCAATACATGCGCCGTACTCAAGGCGCGCGCCGGCAACATCGGCGCCAGGCGCCGCAGACTGAAGAAGTGCACGGCGAACACCGCCGCCCACGCCAGCCAGCCGAAATCCGTCGCCGGGTGATAACGCGAATGCCAAGCAGCGAGCAACACCAGACCTGCCGCCGGAATCAGCAAGGTGCAGAGCAAGCCCAGCGCCGGCCATTTCAAACGTAGCGCCAACACAGTCCACACCGCCACGCTTACGGCTGCTACCAACAGCAGCAACGTGCCTTGCAAATTCGGAGCAGCAAAACGCAGCATCTCGCTAACCCACGCCAGCGCCCACCAACCCGCGCCCCACACCAGCAATACTTCGGACAAGCGCTGCAAACTCAACGCATCGAATGCCGAGGCGTGATTGCCCAGTTGCAGGCGCCACGCACCGATCATCGCCGCCAGCCCCAGTACCAGCGGCGTCCAGAATCCGCCATGGGCCAGCGGTTTCAAACCTTCGCTGGACAGTGGCCCGAGCAACTCCGGACCGGCCAGCAAAAACGCCGCGCCACCGATCACTTGCAACAACAAACCGAAAACAAAACTCACGCGCTGCTTGAGGTACAGGCTCAACCAGATAATCAGCAAACCACTGGCCGCCCACACCGCGCTCGCGGTCTGCCATGGCAGGACAAACAGCACCGCCAGATTGATCAGCACCAGACCAGCCAACAGCACCACCGACAATCCGCGCAGCAGACGTACATCACCGCGCACCATTTCATCACGGGCCGCCAACAGCATGCCGGCGATCAACGCCAGACCGATCAGCGAAGCACTGAGCAAGCCACTCCAGCCGGCGCTGAACACCGCTGCCGAATCCTCGCCCGCGCCTTGCAGACGCAACAGGAACAACGCACCGCCGAGCAACTGCACGGCAAACGCGGTGAACAGGAAGGTGCGCGATTGAATCCGCAGACCGACAAACAACGTCACCAGACCGGCCAGCGCCCAACTGATGGCCGTGGCCTGAACGAAGAAGAACAGCGGCGCCAGCAGATAGAGGAAGGTCAGGCCCAGGCACGCCAACACCGGCAAGCCTTGACGCTCCCAAAGTGATGCCTGTTGCGGCGAGGCCTTGCGCAATTGATAGAAGCTGAACAGCAAGGCAATCCCGAGCATCAAAGCGCCCAGCGGCGCACCGTCGAGCAGACTGCTTTCGCCGACCCGCAACTGACTGAGGAAGGCTAACCCGGAACCCAGTTGCAGCAGCAAGGCAAACGCGCGGGCGAACGGTCGATGCTGGCGCAAACCGAGCCAGAAAATCCCCGCGCCTTCCACCGCCCACGCCGCCGAGGTCCAACGCGCATCGAGCCCCAGCGGGATCGCCAGACTGGCAAAAATCACTCCGAGCGCCAGACAGGTTTCGCCCAGCAGCACCGCGCGCCCGTCCATCAACACCTTGGCCAGCGCCATGTAGATCATGCCCAACGCCAGCGCACTGAAAGCGGCAGCAAACTCCAGATGCTGCACCAGCGCAAACTGCAGACCGAAGCCAATGATCGGCGGGCCGAACAGCATCGTGCCGTCGACGTAATCGCCCTTGCGCGCAGACCAGTGCAGCAACGCCTCGCGGTCGTCCGCCGCCGGCGCGTCCGGCATGTCGAGCAATTTGCGCCGGGCGAATAGCAGGCCGATGGCGAGGTACATCAGGAAAAACAGAATCAGGAACGGCTCGGTGCTCCACAACAGCTCCGGCGTATACGAACGCAAACCCCAGGCGAAACCGATACCGAAGGTGCCGACGAAGCCGATCAGGTTGAGCAGACGCCAGGCCTTGAACCAGGCGATGGCGAGAATGCCGGCGTTGAGCAGCGCGAAATAACTGAACAGCGCGACGTGGTTGCCGGCGCCGGTCGAAGTCAGGATCGGCGCGGCAAAACCGCCCAGCGCCGCCGCTGCGGCAAGCCCCAAGGCGTCTTGGGTAATGGCGAGAATCGCCGAGAAAATCGTCACCGCCACCAGCAGTCCCAGCGCGGCCGACGGATCGAGCAACGGGTGCAGGCGCATCGCCGCAAACACCGTCAGGTACAGCACCGCGATCCCGGTGCCTTGCAGCATCAACGCGTAATTGCTGTTGCGCCGGCGCAGCCACCAACCCAGCGCGAGCAAGCCCAACGCGGCCGCCGCGACACCGGAGTAACGCAACTCGATCGGCACGATCATGCCTTCGGTGGCGTAGCGCAGCAGGAACGCCAGACCGAAAAACAACAACACCACGCCAACGCGCAGCACGGTGTTGCCGCCGAACAGCCAGTTACGCGCAGCATTGATGCCGCGCTCGATGAGGTTCGGGCCACGGGGTTCGGCGGGTTTTGACGGTTCGGGCGTGACGGCATCGAGGCGCCACACATCAGCAGGCAGCGGTTGACTGGTTTCGCTGGCGACGGCGGAAATCGGTTCGAGTTCGGGCGGCAGTTCCCAGACCAGTTCGGGGGCCGGGGCTTCTTCGACTGCTTTGAGCGGTTCGACGACAGGTTCGGCGGCCGGCGCCGAAGTCGGTGGCGGCGCAGCATGAAGGGGCACGCCTTCGAGCAGAAACAGGCGCTGTTCGACGCCCTGCAAAGCAACCTTCGCCTGCTCAAGTTGCTGCTGTTGCGCCGCCGCCAGCGAGCCAAGCCGAGCGATGCGGATCGTCTGCCCGATTGCCAGCCCCAACAACGCGCCCAACAGCGCGTCACTGAACGACTCGTCGAGCAGCCAGCCGAGCACCAGCCCGATCAACATGAACATCCATTGCATGGTCGATATCCCTAAGCGCAAAGGCCAATCCGGGAAGATTAGCGCAGCCTGACCCAAAAAGATCGCAGCCTTCGGCAGCTCCTACAGGGTTATGCGAACACCTGTGTAGAAGCTGCCGAAGGCTGCGATCTTTTCCGGCACGCGATTATATCGAGCCGAACGGAAAGTTACTCCAGCGCTTTCCAGATATCCGTGGCGTACTCGCGAATCGTCCGATCCGAGGAGAACCAGCCCATCCGCGCCGTGTTGAGCACCGCTGAACGCCACCAGTTGTTGGAATCGTGCCAATGCGCTTCAACGCGTTTCTGCGCTTCCCAGTAGGAGTCGAAGTCAGCGCAGACCAGGAAGCGGTCGTAATCCACCAGCGAATCGATCAGCCCGGTATAACGCGAGGTGTCATCCGGCGAGAACACCCCGCCGCGAATCGCTTGCAGCACATCGTTCAGACGATGGGACGCGGCGATGTCCGGCACTGCGCTGAACTCGTGGTTCTGTTTGCGCGCTTCGACCTGCTGGGCGCTGAGGCCGAAGATGAACATGTGCTCGGCGCCGATGCGTTCGCACATTTCCACGTTTGCACCGTCCAGCGTGCCGATGGTCAGCGCGCCGTTGAGGCCGAACTTCATGTTACTGGTGCCTGACGCCTCGAAGCCTGCGGTGGAAATCTGCTCGGACAAGTCCGCCGCCGGAATAATGCTCTCCGCCAGGCTGACGTTGTAGTTGGGCAGGAACACCACTTTCAGCAAGCCGCGCACGGTCGGATCGTTGTTCACCACCCGGGCGATGTCGTTGGTCAGCTTGATGATCAGTTTCGCCTGGTGATAACTCGCCGCAGCCTTGCCGGCGAAGATTTTCACCCGTGGCACCCAGTCGACTTCCGGCTCGGCGCGAATCGCCTGATACAGCGCCACGGTGTGCATCAGGTTGAGCAACTGGCGTTTGTATTCGTGGATCCGTTTGACCTGCACGTCGAACATCGCCGCCGGATTGACCGCAATACCCAGCCGTTCGTGAATCAGATAGGCCAAGGCTTTTTTGCTGTGCAGCCGTTGCTCGGCAAAAGCTTTGCGGAACGCGGTTTTTTCGGCGAACGGCTCAAGATCGAGCAGACGCTCTTCGGGGTTATCCAATAGATCCGGGCCGAGCGCATCGACCAGCATCGAAGTCAGTTCCGAGTTGGCCTGATACAGCCAGCGGCGGAAGGTAATGCCGTTGGTTTTGTTGTTGATCCGCTCCGGGTAGAGCTTGTGCAGTTCGGCGAATACGGTTTTGCGCATCAGTTGCGTGTGCAAGCCAGACACGCCATTGACGCTGTGCGAACCGAGGAAAGCGAGGTTGCCCATGCGTACCCGGCGACCGTTGTCTTCTTCGATCAGCGACACCGCGCGCAGTACGTCGAAATCGTGAATGCCTTTGGCCCGCAGCGCGTCGATGTGCTGGGCGTTGATCAGGTAAATGATCTGCATGTGCCGTGGCAGCATGCGTTCCATCAAGCCCACAGGCCAAGTTTCCAGTGCTTCCGGCAGCAGCGTGTGGTTGGTGTATGACAGCGTGTCGACGGTCACTTGCCACGCGGCATCCCACGCCACGTCGTAGACGTCGACGAGTTGGCGCATCAGTTCGGCGACGGCAATCGAAGGGTGCGTATCGTTGAGCTGGATCGCCGCGTGATCGCCCAGGGTCAGCACCGAGGTGTGCATGTTGCGGTGACGGCGCAGCAAATCCTGCAAGGAAGCAGCGACAAAGAAGTATTCCTGGCGCAGGCGCAGCTCCTGCCCTGCTTCAGTGCTGTCCGCCGGGTAGAGCACGCGGGAGATACTTTCCGCGCGGGCAACCTCGGCGACGGCACCCAAGTGGTCACCGGCGTTGAAACGCTCCAGGTGCAAATCTTCCATGGCGCGCGCACGCCACAGCCGCAAAGTGTTGACGCTCGCCCCGCGCCAGCCCACCACTGGCGTGTCGTAAGCAATGGCGCGGACGGTTTCCGCCGGCGACCAGACTTGTTTGGACTTGCCGGAAATGTCGGTGACGGTTTCAACGCTGCCGCCGAAGCCGATGGAGTACACGACTTCTGGCCGTTCGAACTCCCACGGGTTACCGAAATCCAGCCAGTGCTCGGTCTGCTCCTGCTGCCAGCCATCGACAATCGCCTGGCGGAACAAGCCGTGTTCATAACGAATGCCATAACCGTGGCCGGCAATGCCGAGGGTCGACATGCTTTCCATGAAGCACGCCGCCAGACGCCCGAGACCGCCGTTGCCGAGCGCCGCATCGGGCTCCAGCAAGCGGATGCGTTCCAGATCGACACCGAGTTCGGTCAATGCTTCACGGGCGACGTCGAGCAGACCAAGGTTGCTCAGGCTGTCATAGAGCAAGCGGCCGATAAGAAATTCCAGCGAGAGGTAATACACCCGTTTCTGACCTTTGCGGTAGATCTGCCGGGTGTGGTCCATCCAGTGTTCGACCATGTGATCACGCGCCGCCAACGCAATGGCTTCGAACCAGTCATGGTCGAAGGCGTGATCGGGGTCTTTGCCCACCGCGTAGGTGAGCTTGGTCAGGACGGCGTCGCGGAATGCGGCCACCTCTGCTTCGCGAACTAGTGGTTCTTGAGTCATCAATAGGACCTCGAGCGAGCGGGAATTGTCTGAGCCTAGACGGTCTGACCGACGGTGAGGGCTCTGGTTCGGCAGTATTTCCTGAGACTGTGAGATAGCCCGGCATTACCTTGGCGAGTGAGCTAATGAATGCAGGGGCCGTGCCGAATTGTCCGGCAATGTGCCTGTATGCAGAAAAAATCTGGCGAAAGGTTGTTCAAAAATCCACCAGTCCCGGTATGATCGCGCGCCCTGATGCACACACGCCTGGTAACTCCCGATGATGAAGCCCAACCTGATTGCCGCCGCTGAGATCGATCGTCTCGATACGTGGGCGAAATACTCAGCCCCAATGTGCGGTTCCTGCGTGTCCAGCTGCTGCACGCTGCCGGTCGAGGTGAAGATCAAGGATCTGGTGCGCATCGGTGTGGTCGACGAGTTCGAACTGGGCGATCCGCCGAAGAACATCGCCAAGCGCCTGCAAAAGGAAGGCCTGGTCGAACGCTTCAACCAGAAGTCCGGCATCTTCACCTTGCAGCGCATGAGCAACAACGATTGCTACTACCTGGATCGTAAGAGCCGCTTGTGCACCATTTATGACAAGCGCCCGGATACCTGCCGCAATCACCCGAAGATCGGGCCGCGGCCTGGGTATTGCGCGTACAAGCCAAAGGAAGTGGTGCGCGAGCAGAATTTCCGGGCGATTGAGAAGTTCTAACCCAACCCCGGAGTTGGCCAAAGGCGAGCTCCGTACTGAAAGTGCCATCCGTAGATTGTTCTTACAGGAACGGGTAACTCGACCCTACCCGCTTGTCGCAATTTCCTATGCTTATCAAGCATTCACCCGACAGAAAGTATCTCTCCCCAACACTAGTGTGGAGCATCACTCCCTCAGAGAAGATGCTCATGCGTTATTTAAAAGTGACAGCCCAGGATCGTAGCGGTAACGGCAAAGCCGATGCCGTGCAGCTGCACTTCCACAATGGCTCTGCCAACCTCGTCCACGAAGCTTTTGCACTGGATATGTCCGCCGATGGCTGCATTGAGTTCGGCTTCGCGGGTGATATCAACAGCGACGGACTGCAGAATTTTCAGGATCAGTTGCTACTCACGGCCTTTGCCGAGGTCTTCCTGCAGCTCAACTGGTTCAATGCCGGCGATAACTGGGAGCGCTATCTGAAAATTGGCGCAACCGACCATCATCAGGACGGCACACCCAATGTGGTCACGCTTCAATTCAGTGAAGACGATGGCGAGCTGAGCAAACCCATCAAGATCCGACGCGCAGCCGCGTACGATGGTGACAATGACGGCAGCCTCGACTCCTTCACTAACTCCGATGTGAACGGCGATGGCATAGCCAACAAAGCGGACAAGGCTGTACTGCGCAAGATCGCGGAAACCTTCCTCGCGTTTCGCTGGTTCGACGCTTGATTTGCCCATTGCTTCGCTGTTGATCGCAGACAAACAAAAACGCCCCCGGTCTCGCGACCGGGGGCGTTTTTTCAAGCGCGGGCTAAATTACGCCTTGGCTTTCTTGGCAGCGCGGGTACGCTCGCTTTCGTCCAGGATCTTCTTGCGAAGACGGATGGACTTAGGAGTAACTTCGCACAGCTCGTCTTCCTGGATGTATTCCAGAGCCTGTTCCAGGGTGAAGCGAACAGGTGGTACCAGAGCGATGGTTTCGTCTTTACCCGAAGCACGCATGTTGTCGAGCTTCTTGCCTTTGGTTGGGTTTACACCCAGGTCGTTGTCGCGGCTGTTCTGACCAACGATTTGACCGTTGTAGATCTCCTGGCCGTGTTCTACGAACAACTTGCCACGAGCCTGCAGGGTTTCCAGCGAGTAGGTCAGTGCCTTACCGGTTTCAACCGAAACCAGAACGCCGTTCTGACGGCCGGACATGTGGCCCGACTTCACTGGAGCGTAACGGTCGAAGATCGAGGTCAGGATGCCAGCACCGTTGGTCAGGGTCAGGAACTGGTTACGGAAACCGATCAGACCGCGAGCAGGGATGTTGTATTCCAGACGAACACGGCCCTTGCCATCCGGCACCATGTTGCTCAGGTCGCCCTTACGCAGACCCATCTCTTCCATGACCTTGCCCTGCGATTCTTCAGGGATGTCGATGGTTACGTTTTCGAACGGTTCCTGCTTCACGCCGTCAACTTCACGGATGATCACTTCAGGACGGCCCAGGGCCAGCTCGAAGCCTTCGCGACGCATGGTTTCGATCAGTACCGAGAGGTGCAGCTCACCACGGCCGGAAACCTTGAACTTGTCAGCCGAGTCGCCTTCTTCAACGCGCAGTGCAACGTTGTACAGCAGCTCTTTGTCCAGACGATCCTTGATGTTACGGGAGGTCACGAACTTGCCTTCTTTACCGCAGAATGGCGAGTCGTTTACCTGGAAGGTCATGGAAACGGTTGGCTCGTCAACGGTCAGCGGCTTCATCGCCTCGACGGTGTTGATATCGCACAGAGTGTCGGAGATGAACAGCTCGTCGAAGCCGCTGATGCAGACGATGTCGCCGGCTGCTGCTTCTTCAACGTCAATGCGGTGCAGACCGTGGTGACCCATCAGCTTCAGAATACGACCGTTGCGGCGCTTGCCGTCGGCGCTGATAGCGACAACCGGGGTGTTCGGCTTGACGCGACCACGAGCGATACGGCCAACACCGATAACACCCAGGAAGCTGTTGTAGTCCAGAGCGGAGATCTGCATCTGGAACGGACCGTCACGGTCAACGGCCGGAGGCGGAACGTGGTCGACTACCGCTTGGTACAGCGGGGTCATGTCTTCCGCCATGGCGGTGTGATCCAGACCGGCAATACCGTTCAGGGCCGAAGCGTAAACAACCTGGAAGTCCAGTTGTTCTTCGGTAGCACCGAGGTTGTCGAACAGGTCGAAGATCTGATCCAGAACCCAGTCCGGACGCGCGCCTGGACGGTCAACCTTGTTGATTACCACGATTGGACGCAGGCCGGCTTCGAAAGCCTTCTTGGTCACGAAACGGGTTTGCGGCATAGGGCCGTCTTGAGCGTCAACCAGCAGCAGAACGGAGTCAACCATCGACATTACGCGTTCAACTTCGCCGCCGAAGTCGGCGTGGCCCGGGGTGTCCACGATGTTGATGTGGTAGCCGTTCCAGTTGATGGCGGTGTTTTTCGCCAGAATGGTAATACCGCGCTCTTTTTCCTGGTCGTTGGAGTCCATCACGCGCTCGTCGTTGAGCTCGTTGCGCTCCAGGGTGCCGGATTGACGCAGGAGTTTGTCTACCAGGGTGGTTTTACCATGGTCAACGTGGGCGATGATGGCGATGTTGCGTAGATTTTCGATCACTTGTGTATCTCGATCAGAGGATTCGGTTTGCTGACAAGTCTTGGCAGCGATTAGCAGTAGTGTCCGGCATGGCCGTTACAGCTTGACGGCGGTGTCGGGGGGCCGGTGACGCAGGCCACAGGCAAACAGCCCCGGGCACTTAGCTCGGTCGATAAACGCGCACATTGGCATGCCCCTCACTGAGCAAATGGTGAGCATGCAGGCGACTCATCACGCCTTTGTCGCAATACAGCAGGTACTGGCGAGTCGGATCCAGCTCCTTGAAACGAGCGTTCACTGCGTAGAACGGCATCGTCTGTACTTCTACGCCAGCGAGTTCCAGCGGCTCATCCTCGGCGGCATCCGGGTGACGGATGTCGATCACGATCTGGCCGGCCAGTGCTTCGCTGACTTCTTCAATCTGTACGTCCTGGCCCAATTCGTCGATCACCCGATCGATCGGCACCAGTTTGGCGTTTTCGAGCGCACGCTCGAGGACTGCCATGTCGAATTCTTTCTCTTCGTGTTCAACACGACCGCGTTTGGCGGCGGTTTTCGGATTGACCGAAATGACCCCGCAGTATTCCGGCATGTGCCGGGCGAAATCGGCAGTGCCGATCTCGTTGGCCGTGTCGATGATGTCCTGCTTGTGCGCCACGATCAGCGGACGCAGGACCAGTTTGTCGGTCACGCAGTCGATCACCGACAGGTTCGGCAGCGTCTGGCTCGACACCTGGGAGATCGCCTCGCCGGTGACCAGCGCCTCGATCTGCAGGCGGTCGGCGATATTGGAGGCCGCGCGCAACATCATACGCTTCAATACGACGCCCATATGACTGTTATCGACTTTGCCGAGAATTTCGCCCAGCACTTCTTCGAACGGAACACTGACAAATAGCACGCGTTGCGAGCTGCCGTACTTCTTCCAGATGAAATGCGCGACTTCCATCACGCCCAATTCATGGGCACGCCCGCCCAGATTGAAGAAGCAGAAGTGCGTCATCAGGCCGCGACGAATGATCTGGTAGGCCGCAACGGTCGAGTCAAAGCCGCCGGACATCAATACCAGCGTCTGCTCAAGGGCGCCGAGCGGGTAACCGCCGATGCCGTTGTGCTGGCTGTGAATCACAAACAACCGTTTGTCGCGAACTTCGATGCGGACTTCGATTTCCGGCGCTTTCAGGTCGATCCCGGCAGCACCGCACTCACGGCGCAGCTTGCTGCCGACGTATTTTTCGACATCCATCGAGCTGAATGCGTGCTTGCCGGCACGCTTGCAACGCACCGAGAAAATCTTCCCGGCCAGTGCATCGCCGTAGTGCTGTTTGCACTTCTCGGTGATGTCGTCGAAGTCGCCCAGCGGGTACTCGTCGATCTGCAGAAAGTGCGCGATGCCCGGCATGCAGGTCAGGCGCTCGCCCATCTCTTTCAAGGCTTTGGGATCGGTAACGCGGGTTTCCAGTTCGAGATTGTCCCACACACCGTTCACCACCACGGCCGGGTCCAGGTCGCGGAGCACGGTGCGGATGTTCTTGGCCAACTGGCGGATGAATTTCGTCCGGACAGGTCGGCTTTTGATGGTGATCTCGGGGAAGACTTTTACGATTAGTTTCATGAAAACAGCGCGCGAACGGCCAGCCGAAAAAGGGGGGCGCGGATTATAGCGGAAATTGCTCAAGGTTTAACCAGTTAATGTGCAGAAGGTTTTGCATGCACCAAAACGGGTCATTTTCGATTTGTGGCGCTACATTAGGGGGCGAGATTTTCCGCATTCAGGCGCTTTGCACCTTTATAAGCGTGAATTTGGGGCAAAAAACCCATGCTGGGGCACTGGCATGCAATTTGCTCCCTTGTGAGGCAGGTTGCCTTGGCAGAGTATTCGCGCCGGCATCACCCAAATTCTAAGGGCATCCACTACTAAGCCCGAAGCCACCCGGAGGACATATGTCGAAGACGGTTCAACTCATCAAAGATCATGACGTCAAGTGGATTGATCTGCGCTTCACGGACACCAAAGGCACTCAGCACCACGTGACCATGCCGGCTCGCGATGCGCTGGATGAAGACTTCTTCGAAGTCGGCAAAATGTTCGACGGTTCCTCCATCGCTGGCTGGAAAGGCATCGAAGCCTCCGACATGATCCTGATGCCGGTTGACGAAACTGCCGTACTCGACCCGTTCACCGAAGACGCCACCCTGATCCTGGTGTGCGACATCATCGAACCTTCGAGCATGCAAGGCTACGACCGCGACCCACGTGCGATCGCCAAGCGTGCCGAAGAACACCTGAAAGCCACCGGTATCGGTGACACCGTGTTCGCCGGTCCTGAGCCTGAGTTCTTCATCTTTGACTCGGTGAAATTCAAGTCGGACATCTCCGGCTCGATGTTCAAGATCTACTCCGAGCAAGGTTCGTGGATGTCCGACCAGGACATCGAAGGCGGCAACAAGGGTCACCGTCCAGGCGTCAAAGGTGGCTACTTCCCGGTTCCGCCGTTCGACCACGACCACGAAATCCGTACCTCCATGTGCAACGCACTGGAAGAAATGGGCCTGACCGTCGAAGTTCACCACCACGAAGTGGCGACTGCCGGCCAGAACGAAATCGGCGTCAAGTTCAACACCCTGGTGAAGAAAGCCGACGAAACCCAAACCCTGAAGTATGTTGTGCACAACGTTGCTGACGCTTACGGTCGCACCGCGACCTTCATGCCGAAGCCACTGTACGGCGACAACGGTTCGGGCATGCACGTGCACATGTCGATCTGGAAAGACGGCAAGAACACCTTCGCCGGTGAAGGTTATGCCGGCCTGTCCGATACCGCTCTGTACTTCATCGGCGGCATCATCAAGCACGGTAAGGCCCTGAACGGCTTCACCAACCCGGCGACCAACTCGTACAAGCGTCTGGTTCCAGGCTTCGAAGCTCCAGTGATGCTGGCCTACTCGGCTCGCAACCGTTCCGCTTCGATCCGTATTCCTTACGTGTCGAGCCCGAAAGCCCGCCGTATCGAAGCCCGCTTCCCGGATCCGGCTGCCAACCCGTACCTGGCCTTCGCAGCACTGCTGATGGCCGGTCTGGACGGTATCCAGAACAAGATCCACCCAGGCGACGCTGCTGACAAAAACCTGTACGACCTGCCGCCTGAAGAGGCGAAAGAGATCCCGCAAGTTTGCGGCAGCTTGAAAGAAGCCCTGGAAGAGCTGGACAAGGGCCGCGCGTTCCTGACCAAGGGCGGCGTATTCTCCGACGACTTCATCGACGCTTACATCGCGCTGAAATCGGAAGAAGAAATCAAGGTTCGCACCTTCGTACACCCACTGGAATATGAGCTGTACTACAGCTGCTGATCCGGTAGCGCCGCGTTTTTCGGCGTGACAAAAAGAGGCCTCCTTCGGGAGGCCTTTTTTATTGCCTGCCATTTATGACGTGATGCTGATCGTTCCCACGCTCCGCGTGGGAATGCAGCCCGTGACGCTCCGCGTCACTGGACGCGGAGCGTCCCTTGAGGCGTACCCACGCAGAGCGTGGGAACGATCAATTGTGGTGTATGAATGATCTCTGGATGTGTGCAGGGTTGGGCCAACCGCCACACCTGTCCTATGCTGCACCCCATCGCTTTCAATCCCGGTCGATTTCATGGGTCGCACCTTTCTCTACATTCTATTGCTGATGATCGCCCTGCCCGCCGCCGCGCAGATCTACAAATACACCGATGCCAACGGCCACACGGTGTACAGCGATCACTCGCCGGACGGCGTGCAGGCACAACCGGTGGAATTGCCGCCGCTCAATCGGGTCGAGCCTCAGGCGCCCAGCGCACCACCCGCGCCCGAAACCGACAACCGTGAACCTGCGCACAACGCCTATGACATTCTTGAACTCGCTGGTTTGCCCACCGAAGAGGCATTGCGCGCCAACAACGGCACCTTCACCGTCAATGTGCTGATCAAGCCGCGCCTTCGACCGCCCCATCAATTAAGGCTGGTATTGGACGATGAGCCTTACGGTCAGCCGAGCAACGTGCCAATCCTGCAACTGGTAAACGTAGATCGCGGCGAACATCGTTTAGCGGTGCAGGTGATTGACGGGCAAACGGTCATCCAGCAGAGCCCGCCAGTACCTCTCAGCGTACAGCGGGTACACAAGCCATGATCCGCGCAAGCTTGTTCGTCGTGCTGGCGCTGCTGATGCTGCAAGCCTCAGCAGAGGTCTTCACCTATACCGATGCTCAGGGCAATCGCGTCTACACCGATCAACCGCGCAGCAACGCCAAGCGCGTACCGATCGCGACCAGCAATCGCATGTCGGCCAACCCCGGCGCCGCTGCGCCGATCACCACCGCAAAAAAATCCCCGGAACAACCACCGTTCCACTACGACATGCTGCGCATTCTGGTGCCCGAACCCGATGCCACAATTCGCAGCAGTGCCGGCGAGATCATCGTCAGCGTCACCAGCGAACCCGGCCTGCAACGCGGCCACCGTTATCGCCTGTTGCTGGATGGCCAAGCCACCGGCGAACCCGGTCTGAGTCCGGTGTTCCCGCTGAACAACATTGATCGTGGCAGCCATAACCTGTCCGTGGAAATACTCGATGCCGAGGGCCGCACCGTCGAACGCACCGCCAACCAGCCGTTCCACATGCTGCGCATCTCTCTCGCGCAGAAACGCCAGGTCAAACCCTGCGTCGCCGACGACTACGGCGTACGTCCGGAATGCCCGTTGAAAGACAAACCCGAAGAGCCGAAAAATCCCTTCCTGCGTTTCTTCTAACGCCGTTCAGCTTTGCGCACTATATTGGTGCAATAGATTGCACCGTACCCACAATCCAACCCATTTTGGTTCGAAACTTCCCGTTCGAGCTGGCACCCTGCCACTCAAACGAGCGTCAAACGCCTGTTTCAGGCGTTGAACGCTTCTTTTCAGAGCCTTGGTTTGGTTTTTGCATTTTCAGTTCACCGACGCTTGTTATTTGCGCACGCTCCGCCCCCAAAAGAGGCTCCGATGACTATTAGCGACGCAATCCACCGTTTGCTGCTCGACAACCTGACCACCGCCACCATCCTGCTCGACGCCGAATTGCGCCTCGAGTACATGAATCCGGCGGCGGAGATGCTGCTCGCCATCAGCGGGCAGCGTAGCCATGGGCAATTCATCAGCGAGCTGTTCACCGAATCCACCGAGGCGCTGAATTCGTTGCGCCAAGCGGTAGAGCAGGCGCACCCGTTTACCAAACGCGAAGCGATGCTCACCGCCCTCACCGGCCAGACCTTGACCGTGGATTACGCGGTGACGCCGATCCTCAGCAACGGCGCGACCATGCTCCTGCTGGAGGTTCATCCGCGTGACCGCTTGCTGCGGATCACCAAGGAAGAGGCGCAGCTGTCCAAGCAGGAAACCAGCAAGATGCTGGTGCGCGGTCTCGCCCATGAAATCAAGAATCCGCTCGGCGGTATCCGTGGCGCCGCGCAACTGCTGGCCCGCGAGCTACCGGAAGACAGCCTGCGCGATTACACCAACGTGATCATTGAAGAGGCCGACCGCCTGCGCAATCTGGTGGACCGCATGCTCGGCTCGAACAAGCTGCCGTCGCTGGCCATGTGCAACGTCCACGAAGTGCTGGAGCGCGTTTGCCAACTGGTTGAAGCCGAAAGTCAGGGCTGCATCACCTTGGTGCGCGATTACGACCCAAGCATTCCCGACGTATTGATCGACCGCGAGCAAATGATTCAGGCGGTGTTGAACATCGTGCGCAACGCGATGCAGGCGATCAGCAGCCAGAACGAACTGCGTCTGGGCCGCATCAGTCTGCGCACCCGAACCATGCGCCAGTTCACCATCGGCCACGTCCGCCATCGTCTGGTGACCAAGATCGAGATCATCGACAACGGTCCGGGGATCCCGGCGGAACTTCAGGAAACCATTTTCTTTCCCATGGTCAGCGGTCGCCCGGACGGTACCGGGCTGGGCCTGGCCATTACCCAGAACATCATCAGCCAGCACCAGGGCCTGATCGAGTGTGACAGCCATCCAGGTCACACCACCTTCTCGATCTTTCTGCCACTGGAACAAGGAGCCACATCGACATGAGCCGTAGTGAAACCGTGTGGATCGTCGATGACGACCGTTCTATCCGTTGGGTGCTGGAAAAGGCCTTGCAACAGGAAGGCATGACCACCCAGAGCTTCGACAGCGCCGATGGCGTGATGAGTCGCCTGGCCCGTCAGCAGCCGGACGTGATCATTTCCGACATTCGCATGCCCGGTGCCAGCGGTCTGGATCTGCTGGCGCGGATTCGCGAGCAGCATCCACGGTTGCCGGTCATCATCATGACCGCTCACTCCGATCTGGACAGCGCTGTCGCCTCGTATCAGGGCGGCGCGTTCGAATACCTGCCGAAGCCGTTCGACGTTGACGAGGCGGTGTCGCTGGTCAAGCGTGCCAACCAGCACGCGCAAGAACAGCAAGGTCTGGAAGTCGTTCCGGCGCTGACGCGCACCCCGGAAATCATCGGTGAAGCGCCGGCGATGCAGGAAGTGTTTCGCGCCATCGGGCGCTTGAGCCACTCCAACATCACCGTGCTGATCAATGGCGAATCCGGCACCGGCAAAGAACTGGTCGCCCACGCCCTGCACCGCCACAGCCCGCGCGCGGCCTCGCCGTTCATTGCGCTGAACATGGCGGCGATCCCCAAGGATCTGATGGAGTCCGAACTGTTCGGCCATGAAAAAGGCGCGTTCACCGGCGCGGCGAATCTGCGTCGCGGGCGCTTCGAACAGGCTGACGGCGGCACGCTGTTCCTCGATGAAATCGGGGACATGCCGGCGGATACCCAGACCCGTCTGCTGCGGGTTCTGGCCGATGGCGAGTTCTATCGCGTGGGTGGGCATGTGCCGGTCAAGGTCGACGTGCGCATCATCGCCGCGACGCACCAGAATCTGGAAACCCTGGTACACGCCGGGAAATTCCGTGAGGACTTGTTCCATCGCCTCAACGTGATCCGTATCCACATCCCGCGCCTGTCGGACCGTCGTGAAGACATCCCGACCCTGGCCAAGCATTTCCTCAGCCGTGCCGCGCAGGAATTGGCGGTCGAGCCGAAACTGCTGAAGAGCGAGACTGAGGAATACCTGAAAAACCTGCCGTGGGGCGGCAACGTGCGGCAGTTGGAAAACACCTGCCGCTGGATCACCGTGATGGCCTCCGGGCGCGAAGTACACATCAGCGACCTGCCGCCGGAGCTACTGAACCTGCCGCAGGACTCGGCGCCAGTGACCAATTGGGAGCAGGCGTTGCGTCAGTGGGCCGATCAGGCGCTGGCGCGCGGTCAGTCGAGCCTGCTCGACAGTGCGGTGCCGGCGTTTGAGCGAATCATGATCGAGACGGCCCTGAAGCACACCGCCGGGCGCCGGCGTGATGCCGCGGTTTTGCTCGGTTGGGGGCGCAATACCCTGACGCGCAAAATCAAGGAATTGGGCATGAAGGTCGATGGTGGCGATGATGATGAGGGGGATGAGGGTTAACGGTTTGTTCGCTTGAGGGTTGTTGTGAATTCAAAATCCAGCCCCTCATCGGAACGCCGTGCACCGCATCAATGCACAATGACCCGCGATCGCGCACAGCCGCATCGCCACATTCGCTTCTGAAACCACTGAAAAATCAACTACCCAAATGCACGAAACCCCCGAATCCCGGGGCTTTCGTGTTTCTGATCAGATTTTTTTGTTTCAACACATTAAAACCTGGCACGCCCCCTGCAATAACCCTTACAGGTGATTCGATTCACCACCCGTTTCGGGGACCTTGGTACAGGCAGGCCGGGGATTCCCCTCTTTACACCGGGCTCATACCGCAACGCGACGAGCCCACCCTTTTGGGATCCTTGGTACAGGCAGGCCGGGGGTTCCCTCTTTACACCGGACCGACGCTCACAGCGAAGTCCACCCGTTTTGGGAACCCTGATACAGGCAGGTCAGGGATTCCCGCTTTTACACCAATCGCCGAGGTGTTCAGCCCGGCGTTAATTAAGCTTCGGACGTTTGGGTAAATGATGCAGGGGCTGATTTTGCCGCCCCGAGTCATATTCCCGTATTTGTGCTTCAAGCCTGTCGAGCATTTTTCCGGGGCTGGGTTCATTGAGCAGAATGTCCCTCATCCTTGCCTGTTCGCTTGGCTCAGCCTTCGTATAGGCATCCAGAAACCACCACACCCGCCGCTGCAAAAGCGGATGCTCGACGTGAAATTCAGGCGTACGACTCAGCTTCCGAATCCCATTGATCACGTCACTTGCTGCACCGCCGAAGCTGTCCCAGAGCTTCAGTTTTTCAGGTAATTCCAATGGCGGCACATTTCGCAGCCACAGGTTTGCCGACCGATCAGCGCTTTCCTCTCCCAGCCAGATGTCGGCGCCTGTTTTTATACGCGCATGTATCAGACGCCGCAGGGAAGCCGGATCCGTGATGGGATTGCCGCTGAGACTGAAGCCCGCTCTGAGTTCGATGGATTCCGGGATCGCGGCAATTCGATTGTTCGCCAGATTCAACACTTTCCCGGGAATCTTATCGGTGATGCCGTCCGGAAACCTGTCCAACCTCATGTTGGAAAGATCCAGCTCCTGCAACGCAGTCATTGCTTTAAGTGAAGGTGCAACAGAAAACGCGTTGTCGCCCAGTCGCAATACCTCCAGCCTTGACGGCCCGTTGTCGGCATCAAGCCCGATAGGGATTCGGTGTATTCCGGAGCCTGTCAGTTCCAACACGCGCAACTCGGTCATCCCGGAGATGTCAGGATCCGTTAGTAAAACGACGCTCGGGTGTTGAAGAGACAACCTAGCGCGCAAGTCGTCAGGATAATGATTCAGCCTCGCCGCCTGTATTTTACCTAGCCTCAACACCTGCAGCCTGGTCATGCCCCTCAGCGAAAAGTCATCCTGAAAATCACAATCCTGCAGGTTCAACTCTCGTAAACGGGGGAGCCTCGCTAATTGCTCGGCAAAGCGCGAACCCAGATCGAATCTTGAGTAAGCATGCTCATACATAGAGGCATCGGAGGTACTTCTGGTGATCATCTGGCTTGTGACCGTCAGACTTTCAATGTTGGGAAATTGCGCAAAAAACACCTCAGGGTTCAGCGGCGCATGACCTCTTAACGTAAGAGAAACGACTGAGTTGAATTTCAATGAAAGCAGCTTATCGACTGGCCATAGCGTGAGATTGATATCCAGCTTGAAACCCGATAGCCGCCCATCGCTGTAGACCCGCTGATCAGGCTTACTTTTCCACTTGTACAATTTGCGCAGCGTACTCCACATGGCAAACGCCTCATCTACGCCATGTTTCCCTAGAATGCGATTTTGGTGGTCCGGGATGCTGACGTGTTCGTAGTCCAGTTGCAGTAGCCCAAGCTGAATCCGCT
This sequence comes from Pseudomonas sp. Irchel 3H7, assembly GCF_900187605.1. Taxonomy (GTDB): domain Bacteria; phylum Pseudomonadota; class Gammaproteobacteria; order Pseudomonadales; family Pseudomonadaceae; genus Aquipseudomonas. The sequence goes on along the minus strand of NZ_FYEA01000012.1, from coordinate 242,429 downwards.
TGAGTTCCACATCTGCCACATCCTTGTCACCAAACCGGGCGATAAAGTCATCCGCGTGTTGATCGGTCGCTTTCGGAAGGTAGCTTCGAACCTGCGCTCGGGTAGTTGGCTCAACGACCGTACGCGGGTACCAAAAACCGCTATCGGCGTCACGCAGCATCACCGGCCCCAAAAGCAACTCACTTGGCCGTCGGGCCCGATGCAGTCCCGTCTCGGGGTCCACGGCGACATGGACAAAATCGCCATCGGCCACTTCAGCGTAGGTGCGATTGTTAAAAACCCTCAAGCCTTCGCCGTTGGCTTCTGGAAGTAACGCCCGGGCATTGATTACGTAATGGTCCAGCGTCGGTTGAGGCGCGAGCAAACGTGCGTCAACGGGGGTCGCGTGAATAATAACCGCCGGAGTCGCACCAGTGGCATCTGCGTCAACAGCCCTGGACGACCCGGCACGCGGCTGCGAATCATCGGCGGAGAGTCCTGAACCGGAACCTCTGCGGCCCGATGGGCCGGGGAGCGGAATGTCCACGTCGGCCGGTCGGGTTGGACTGGTCGAAGCATCCACTTTCACGTGGGTGCTGCCCCCGACAGGTGGTTTTATTGGCATTTTTTTCATCCTTGAAAAAATCGCCCCTGGCAGTCGTGCAAGGGGCGAAGACTTTCGGCATCCTGCCGGCTTAAAAGAGGAACGCACGATAGCGTGCGCAAGCATTCAAGGAGAGTAGAAAGGCAGACAAGCGTAGTGGGAAACGACGTCAATAAGCGTAGGAGTACGTCGAGAAGGACAGCAGTACTCCGATCAGTTCGTTTGCAAGCGTATCTCCAGCCGCCAGCGGTCATCGACCTCACTGCCGACCCAATTACCCTGCAGCGGCCGCGCTGCCAATACGGTCAACAACAACCCGCCATCGCTCATTCGCGTGCGCCAGTTCACGTCCCTGCCGTTGAGCTTGAGTTGCCCCTTCTGCGCCTGGCCATCCGCCTGAAACAATAGCGCCACCGTGCCATCGATGATTTCACCGTGCAGCTTGGGTTCGTTGTTGAACCACACCACCAACCCCTGCTCTGACACCTCGACTTGTTGCAGCACAGTCGGATCCGGCGTGGTCAGGCGGCCGATCATCAAACCGATCATCACGCCGACAATCGCCAGCGAACCGATGACTCGCGGCAATAGTTTCGAACGGTTGTCCACAGGCGGCGTAGAATGCCGCTCATCTTTACCTTCGGAGCCGTGCATGTTTCACGTCATCCTTTTTCAACCAGAAATTCCGCCGAATACCGGCAACGTTATCAGGCTGTGCGCCAATAGCGGCTGCCACCTGCATTTGATCGAACCGCTGGGCTTCGAGATGGACGACAAGCGCTTGCGCCGCGCCGGTCTCGACTATCACGAATATGCCACGCTGCAGCGTCACGCAGACTTGGCCAGTTGCCTGGAAAGCCTTGGCAACCCGCGGCTGTTCGCGTTCACCACCAAAGGCTCGCGGCCGTTTCATGATGCCGCGTTTGTTCCTGGCGATGCGTTCATCTTCGGCCCGGAAAGCCGTGGCCTGCCGCCGGAAGTGCTCGACGCGCTGCCGCCGGAACAGCGCCTGCGCCTGCCGATGCGCGAAGGCTGCCGCAGCCTGAACCTGTCCAACACCGTTGCGGTCGCAGTGTACGAAGCCTGGCGCCAGAACGACTTCAAGTAACATCACAAAACAAATGTGGGAGCGAGCCTGCTCGCGAAAGCGGTGTATCAGTCGACAAAACTGTCATCTGACACGCCTCTTCGCGAGCAGGCTCGCTCCCACATGGGGTGTTGCTGAACCGTCTTACTGAACGGTTGGCGTCTCGCCGCTTTCCTGCATGCGCTGCAGCTCTTGCGCGTACAGGGCGTCGAAGTTCACCGGGGCCAGCATCAGCGCCGGGAACGAACCACGGGTCACCAGGCTGTCCAGGGTTTCGCGCGCGTACGGGAACAGAATGTTCGGGCAGAACGCACCCAGGGTGTGGCTCATCGAAGCCGCATCGAGGTTCTTGATCAGGAAGATACCGGCCTGTTGCACTTCAGCGATGAAGGCGACTTCTTCACCGTTTTTCACGGTGACGGACAGGGTCAGCACAACTTCGTAGAAATCACCTTCCAGTGCTTTCTGGCGAGTGTTCAGATCCAGTGCGACCGCCGGATCCCACTGCTGGCGGAAGATCGCCGGGCTTTTCGGGGCTTCAAAGGACAGGTCGCGTACGTAGATGCGCTGCAAGGAGAATTGCGGTGCGGTTTCTTCTTCGCTGGCTGCAGTGTTCTGTTGGTCAGTCATCTCAGATCCTTTCTGATCTCGGGTCTTTAAGGGATTGCTGTACGTGGGTGCAGCCGTTCAGGCCTTGAGCAGCGCGTCGAGCTTGCCGGCGCGCTCCAGGGCATACAAATCGTCACAACCGCCGATGTGCTTGCTGCCGATCCAGATCTGCGGCACGGACGTGCGTCCGGCTTTCTGGGTCATTTCGGCGCGCACCTGCGGCTTGCCATCGACCTTGATCTCTTTGAAGGCCACGCCTTTGTTCTCGAGCAAATACTTGGCTCGGGAGCAATAAGGGCAGTAGTCGCTGGAGTAGACGATGACTTCGCTCATATCACTTCACCAGCGGCAGGTTGTCGCCTTTCCAGCTGGAAATCCCGCCGGACAGCTTGGCGGCGGTGAAGCCGGATTTCATCAGTTCGCGGGCGTGGGTGCCGGCGGTCTGGCCCAGGGCGTCGACCAGAATGATGGTCTTGGCCTTGTGCTTTTCCAGCTCGGCAACGCGCGCAGCCAGTTTGTCCTGGGGAATGTTCACCGCGCCAACGATATGGCCGGCAGCGAAATCCTTGGCCGGACGGATGTCCACCACCACGCCTGCATCTTTGTTGACCAGCGCGGTCAGCTCGCCGGTGCTCAGGCTTTTACCGCCGCCCTGCATCGTGTGCGCCAGCAGCAGAGCCAGCAGTACGACGAAGATACCGACAAGAATGTAGTGGTTAGTGGCAAATTCAATCAGGTGAGCAACCATCGAAGGAGGTTCCAGGGCGTTAAAATGTCGGCCAGTATACACAGCCACTATGGTCGGCCAAACCCCGTCCGGCGGTGACGCGGTCGGAACTTAGCTTTAAACTCCAACTCCCTTTTCCATCGCCCTCTTCTTTATTAGCCACGAGTGGATTCCATGACGACTACGCCTAAACCTTTGGTCCTGATGATTCTCGACGGCTTCGGTCACAGCGACAGCCCCGAATCCAACGCCGTTTTCGCGGCGAAGAAGCCTGTTCTCGATCGCCTCTGGGCCAGCGTGCCAAACGGCTTGATCTCGGGCAGCGGCATGGACGTCGGCCTGCCGGACGGCCAGATGGGCAACTCCGAAGTCGGCCACATGAATCTTGGCGCCGGTCGCGTGGTGTATCAGGACTTCACGCGTGTGACCAAATCGATTCGCGACGGCGAGTTCTTCGAGAACCCGACCATCTGCGCCGCTGTGGATAAAGCCGTGGCCGCTGGCAAAGCCGTGCACTTCATGGGTCTGCTGTCCGATGGCGGCGTACATAGCCATCAGGATCACCTGATCGCCATGGCCGAACTGGCGTTCAAGCGCGGCGCCGAAAAAATCTACCTGCACGCCTTCCTCGATGGCCGCGACACACCGCCGAAAAGCGCGGCATCGTCGATCGAGCTGCTTGATGCGACCTTCCAGGCGCTCGGCAAGGGCCGCATCGCCAGCATCATCGGCCGTTACTTCGCCATGGACCGTGACAACCGTTGGGATCGCGTCGCTCAGGCGTACAACCTGATCGTCGATGGCAACAGCGAATTCAACGCTGCCACGGCGCAGGAAGGCCTTGAAGCCGCTTATGCCCGTGGCGAGAGCGACGAATTCGTCAAAGCCACGTCCATCGGTGAGCCAGTGAAAGTCGAAGACGGCGACGCCGTGGTGTTCATGAACTTCCGCGCCGACCGTGCCCGTGAGCTGACCCGCGTATTCGTCGAAGACGACTTCAAGGATTTCGAACGCGCACGCCAGCCGAAACTGGCCGGTTTCGTCATGCTGACCCAATACGCCGCCAGCATTCCGGCTCCGTCGGCATTCGCTGCGGGCAGCCTGGAAAACGTGCTGGGCGACTACTTGGCGAAGAACGGCAAAACCCAGCTGCGCATCGCTGAAACCGAAAAATACGCCCACGTGACCTTCTTCTTCTCCGGAGGTCGCGAAGAACCGTTCCCGGGCGAAGAGCGCATCCTGATTCCGTCGCCGAAAGTCGCTACCTACGACCTGCAGCCGGAAATGAGCGCACCGGAAGTCACCGACCGTATCGTCGACGCCATCGAAAACCAGCGTTATGACGTGATCGTGGTCAACTACGCCAACGGCGACATGGTCGGCCACAGCGGCGTGTTTGACGCAGCGGTGAAGGCGGTGGAATGCCTCGATACCTGCGTCGGTCGCATTGTCGAAGCACTGGAAAAAGTGGGTGGCGAAGCGCTGATTACCGCTGACCATGGCAATGTCGAGCAAATGGCCGATGAATCCACCGGCCAGGCGCACACCGCGCACACCACCGAGCCGGTGCCGTTCATTTATGTCGGCAAGCGCGACCTGAAAGTCCGTGAAGGCGGCGTGCTGGCGGATGTGGCGCCGACCATGCTGAAACTGCTGGGCCTGGAAAAACCTGCGGAAATGACCGGCACTTCTATCCTGGTCTGACCTCGATCGCCAAAACACCGCAAAACCCTGTGGGAGCTGGCTTGCCAGCGATAGCAATCTGACAGCCAACATCTATGTTGAATGTGCAGACGCCATCGCTGGCAAGTCGAATCGTCGCACCGCAGCTCCCACAGTGGTTTATGGAGTTTTCGAAATGGAATTCGGTGTATTGCTTGGTCCAGTTATCACACAGCCCCAATTGGGCGTTTTTTTTGCAGCCTCGGGCGGGCATACTAGGCCGTCCCTTACCCTGGTGCCGCCCGCCTCTATGCTCCGCGTCCTGATCGCCCTCGCTCTGACCTGCCTGCTCCAACCGGCCTTCGCTGACGAGCGCGCGCAAACCCAACAGCAGTTGGACGCCACGCGTCAGGACATTGCCGAGCTGAAAAAGCTGCTGAGCAAAGTCCAGGAAGAAAAGTCCGGCGTACAGAAAGAGCTCAAGGGCACTGAAACCGAGTTGGGCAAGCTGCAGAAACAGGTCGATGCGCTGCAGAAAGAACTGCAGAAAAGCGAATCCGAGCTGCAGCGGCTCGATGCAGAGAAAAAAAAACTCCAGAGCGCGCGCACTGAACAGCAGCGACTGATCGCCATTCAGGCCCGAGCGGCCTATCAGAACGGTCGGCAGGAATACCTCAAGCTGCTGCTCAACCAGCAGAATCCCGAGAAATTCGCCCGTACCCTCACCTATTACGATTACCTGAGCCAGGCCCGCCTGGAGCAGTTGAAGAACTTCAACGAAACCCTGCGCCAACTGGCCAATGTCGAAAAAGACATTGCCGCCCAGCAGGCGCAATTGCTGGTGCAGAAAAGCAGCCTCGATACCCAGCGCGACGAACTGGAAAATGTTCGCAAGGAACGTCAGCAAGTCCTCGCCAAGCTCAACGACGACGTGAAGGCCCGCGATCAGAAACTCGCCGCGCGTGAGCAGGATCAGGCAGATCTGTCTAAAGTCCTTAAAACCATTGAAGAAACCCTGGCGCGCCAGGCTCGTGAGGCAGAAGAAGCGCGACAGAAAGCGCTGATCGCCCAGCAGGAAGCGGAAAAAAAGCGTTTGCGTGAGGCGCAGGCTGAAAACAGCGACGCCCCACGAAAACCAGTCAGATCCACTCCCGGCGCGCTGGTTTCCAGCAGCGGCGAGACCTTCGGTGGCCCTTTTGCTGCAACCCGGGGAAAACTTCCTTGGCCGGTTGATGGTCGACTGCTGGCACGCTTCGGCGAAAGCCGTGGCGACGACGCCCGGACCAAGTGGGACGGCGTGATGATCAGCGCCTCCGCCGGCAGCCAGGTGCATGCCGTGCATGGCGGTCGCGTGGTCTTCGCCGACTGGTTGCGCGGTGCCGGGCTGCTGGTGATCCTTGATCACGGCAACGGTTTTCTGAGTCTTTACGGTCACAACCAGACGCTGCTCAAGTCGGCTGGGGACGTGGTTAAAGCCGGTGAGTCGATCTCCACTGTCGGTAACAGTGGCGGTCAGGACACACCAGCGCTGTATTTCGCAATTCGTCAGCAGGGTCACCCGAGTGATCCAGCACAATGGTGCCGCGCGCAAGGATAAGCGTGCCGCCTAATTCAGGAGTTCGTTCGACATGCTGCATTTGTCCCGCCTTACCTCGCTGGCCCTGACGATCGCTCTGGTGATCGGCGCGCCTCTGGCGTTTGCCGCGCAACCGGCCCCGGCCGTCGCTCCGGCAGGCACTGCCGCGACCTCCAAGGCACCGCTGCCGCTGGAAGAGTTGCGCACCTTTGCCGAGGTCATGGACCGGATCAAAGCCGCTTACGTCGAGCCGGTGGACGACAAGACCCTGCTGGAAAACGCGATCAAGGGCATGCTCAGCAACCTTGATCCGCATTCGGCCTATCTGGGCCCGGAAGATTTCACCGAGCTGCAGGAAAGCACCAGCGGTGAATTCGGCGGTTTGGGCATTGAAGTCGGCGCCGAAGACGGTTTCATCAAAGTCGTCTCGCCAATCGACGACACCCCAGCGTCGAAGGCCGGCATTCAGGCCGGCGACTTCATCGTCAAGATCAACGGCCAGCCAACGCGCGGCCAGACCATGACCGAAGCCGTCGACAAGATGCGCGGCAAGATCGGCCAGAAAATCACTCTGACGCTGGTACGCGATGGCGGCACGCCGTTCGACGTGACCCTCGCCCGCGCAGTGATTCAGGTGAAGAGCGTCAAGGCGCAATTGCTGGAAACCGGCTATGCGTATATCCGCATCACCCAGTTCCAGGTCAAGACCGGCGAAGAGGTCTCCAAGGCTCTGGCCAAGCTGCGCAAGGACAACGGCAAGAAGCTCAACGGCATCATTCTCGACTTGCGCAACAACCCGGGCGGCGTGTTGCAGGCGGCGGTCGAAGTGGTCGACCACTTCATCACCAAAGGCCTGATCGTCTACACCAAAGGCCGCATCGCCAACTCCGAGCTGCGCTTCTCGGCCACCGGTAAAGACGAAAGCGAAGCGGTGCCGATGGTCGTGTTGATTAACGGTGGCAGCGCCTCGGCCTCGGAAATCGTCGCCGGCGCCCTGCAGGATCAGAAACGTGCCGTGGTCATGGGCACCACCAGTTTCGGCAAAGGCTCGGTGCAAACCGTGCTGCCGCTGAACAACGACCGCGCACTGAAGATCACCACGGCGCTGTACTTCACGCCAAATGGTCGCTCGATCCAGGCGCAGGGCATCGTTCCGGACATCGAAGTGCGCAAGGCCAAGATCACCAGCGAGGCCGATGGCGACTACTTCAAGGAAGCCGACCTGCAAGGTCACTTGGGCAACGGCAACGGCGGTGCGGACAAACCGAGCGGTTCCGGCGGCAAGGCCAAAGCGATGCCGCAGGATGACGATTACCAACTGGCCCAGGCCCTGAGCCTGCTCAAAGGCCTGAGCATTACGTCCGGCCGTTGAGGATGTCACTGCGTTTCGTCTTCGTTCTGTTGTGCTGTCTGGCGGGTGCTGCTCACGCAGAGCCCGCCAGCCCAAAGCCACACAAAGCCTTCCTGACACTGATCATTGACGACCTGGGGCAAAACCTGCCCCGGGATCGCCGCGTGCTGGCCCTGCCCGGCCCGGTGACCACGGCGATCATGCCCGACACCCCACACGCCACCGAGTTTGCCCGCGAAGCCCATCGCGCTGGCAAAATCGTCATCCTGCACATGCCGATGGACCCGGCCACTGGGCCATATGCCTGGCACCCCGAACTCCCGCTCGAAGAACTGGAAAAACGCCTGAACGCCGCGTTCAAAATGGTCCCCTATACCGCTGGCATCAACAATCACATGGGCAGCCGCATGACCGCGCAGCCAGTGGCGATGGCATGGTTGATGGGCGAATTGCAGCGCCGTCACAAGTTTTTCGTCGACAGCCGCACCAGCGCACAGACCGTCGCCGCGCAGCAGGCGCAGAAGATCGATCTGGCGAGTGTGTCACGGGACGTGTTTCTCGATGACGAACGCACTGAAGCGGCGATCTACACGCAACTGCAAACTGCAATCAACCTGGCGCGCAAACAGGGTTCGGCGGTGATGATCGGCCATCCGTATCCGCAGACGCTGGCGGTGCTGGAGCGCGAATTGCCGAAGTTGAAGGCTCAGGGCATCGAGTGGATCGATATCAAACAGATGATCAGCGTACGCAGCAATCGCGCCATGGCTGGCCATGGCAAGGACGGCGTGTATCGGTAGCACTTTGTGACGCTGACACATACATAGTTACCACCCGACAACCATCCCCTTTCCCGATAGTGCGACCTGCAACAGGTCGTGACGCCCTCGCGTCGCTTTCAACTATCAGGAATCATCATGACTATCGAAGACAACACCGCAGCGCATCCCAAGCAGATGGAACCGATCATGCAGGACAATCTGCTGATCAACTTCACTACGGAGTTTCACCGGGTCTGGAGCACCAACGGATCAAAAGCAAAACCCGCCACGTTCTGGCGCCCCACCCCTGCTCCGGATGCATTGCCAGGCTACTTTCCGCTGGGCGATGTGCTCATTCCCGGCGACACCAGTATCAATGGCGAAATGGTCGCCGCCGTGGTCTGCGAGAAAGATATGAAAGGGGCCGTAAGCCCTAACGGAAAGGCACTGGCCCGCCCTGTCGATTTTGAACTGGTCTGGAAAGAAACCGGAGCGCCGAGTGTCACGCGCATGTCGATCTGGCGACCTTTGGCCCCTGTCGGTTACGTCGCATTGGGGCTGGTGTGTTCCAACGATCACTACAAACCTTCGTTGAACTCGGTACGCTGCGTCAGGCTCGACCTGGTTATCGCAGCGAACGTCGGCGAGCTGATCTGGAATGACAAGGGCAGCGGTGCCAAGCTCAGTTTCAGCGCCTTTGGCATCGAACCGTCGACTGCCGCCGCAGGCGACATCCATTTTGCACCCGGCACCTTCGTGGGCGTCCAGGGCTACAGCAAGCCTGCTGCGCCTTCAACGGCTTACGGCTTGCGCATGCAAATCCCGCTGCAAGTCAGCGCATCGCCGCAAATTCCAACCCTCACCGGCTACGCGAAGCCCGCCGCACGCGAACCCGCCACAGTCACCCAGATTGCCCGGCTGCCATGGTTTGCAGTGCGAGATCATGTTCATTCCGGCGAACAATTTCGCAATTCGCCCTACTACGAACTGAAAAGAACTGACGAATACGTGCTCATTGGTCACGAGCACAATGAATCGGACAAGTATCGGGCCGTCAAATGGACCGCGCCACGTTCGCAAAACGCGGTGACGATGCGTATGTTCCATCGTTTTACTGCCATTGAAATCGTCAAAGCCTGGCCGACCGTGCCTCTCAGTGATATCCGCATTACAAAATTCTCAGCCTGCCTGCCGAAGACTTTGACCCACACCGAAACGTCTTCCAGCGGCTGGAACGAGCTACGACCTCAAGTGGTGATTGTCATGGCGCCGGAGCAAACCGCCGTCGCGGTTTATCAGCTGCAGAGCCATTACGAGTTGGTACGGGAAGACGGCACTCAAGTGGCGGTCGACTTTGGCTACACCGATGATTCCAGCGTTCTGTTGACGCAGTATCCGCCGGAATCCGTCGAGGTCGTCAGTGGGTGCCCGCCACTGACGACAGACACCCCGGCAGCACCGCACATCGATGACGCCAACGCCAGCGCGCAGCAATCACCGGACCTGGCTGTCGCTATAGATAGCGCGCCATGATTTCGTCGACCACACCTTCCTTGCGCAACTGATCCAGCGCAGCCTGAAGCCTGGCGACGACTTCGTCGGAGACATCTTTGTTCAGCGCCAGGTACAACTCGGCACTGTTGAAGCGCAGCACGGTCTTCAGGCCGGTGACCCCATCCTGCCGAGCCAGATAGCGCCCGGCAGGATCGCCGGTAGCCCACAGATCAATCTGTCCATTGACCAGTTTCTTCGCGTTGTCCTGATCGCGCAGCACCACAATCGGCTTCAGGCCTTGTTTGGTCAGTGTCTCGGCAATTGCGTCGCCCTTGTAGGCACCGACCTTGTACTTGCGCGCGTCATTGAGGGTTTCCAGGGTGATCTTGCTGTCAGCCTTGGCCAGCATGATCCAGTCATCAGGACCGATGGGGCCAACCCATTTGAAGAGTTTTTCGCGGTCCGGCAAGCGCGCCATCACAAAGGCGCCATAACCGGGGTTTTCCAGCGCGAGCTTATAGACACGCTCCCATGGAAAACGCAGGGTCAGGCTATAGGTGACGTCGGCACGCTTGAACATCTCGCGCACGATATCGGCGGCGATGCCATTGATGTTCTCGCCTTTGGCGAAGTTCTTGCCATCTTTCGCCATGTTGTACGGCGGGAAATTTTCGGTGAGGAGCACCAGATCGGTGTCGGGACTGGTTTCGGCGCGGGCCGTGTTGATGAACAACATCGAGGCGCTGGCGAGAACAAGAAGCAGGCGTTTGATCATGTCGGGCTACCGGAATCCATGGCGTGCCCAAGAGTGCCTTGGGTGCGCCATGGTGTCCACTGGCCTGTATCGATTTTGAGCTTAGCGCATCACGATGCCGCGTTTGGCCATGTAGGCCTTGGCTTCCTGAACGGTGTATTCGCCGAAGTGGAAAATGCTCGCCGCCAAGACTGCACTGGCGTGGCCTTCAAGGATGCCGTCGGCCAGATGCTGCAAGTTACCGACACCGCCGGAAGCGATCACCGGAATGCCCAGCGCATCGCTGATAGCGCGGGTGACACCGAGGTCGAAGCCGTTTTTCATGCCGTCCTGATCCATGCTGGTCAGCAGGATCTCGCCAGCGCCGAGGCCTTCCATTTTCTTCGCCCACTCAACCGCGTCGAGGCCGGTTGGCTTGCGCCCGCCGTGGGTGAAGATTTCCCAGCGCGGGGTTTCGCCCGGGCCGGAGACCTTCTTCGCATCGATGGCGACAACGATGCATTGCGAGCCGAAATGCTGCGCGGCTTCGCCGACGAACTCAGGGTTGAACACCGCCGCGGTGTTGATCGACACCTTGTCCGCGCCGGCATTCAGCAGATTGCGAATGTCTTGCACGGTACGCACGCCACCGCCGACAGTCAGCGGGATAAACACCTGGCTGGCCATGCGCTCGACGGTATGCAGCGTGGTGTCGCGGCCATCGACGCTGGCGGTGATGTCGAGAAAAGTAATCTCGTCGGCACCCTGCTCGTCATAGCGACGGGCGATTTCCACCGGGTCACCGGCGTCGCGGATGTTCTCGAATTTCACACCTTTGACGACCCGGCCGTTGTCCACGTCCAGGCAAGGGATGATGCGTTTGGCCAGCGCCATGGTCAGTCCTCAGCCTTGGTACGAATCGCAGAAAGCTTGCGCTTCGGCGACGTCGAGGGTGCCTTCGTAGATCGCCCGGCCAGTGATTGCACCGATGATGCCCGGCGCCTTGGCTTCGAGCAGCGACTTGATGTCACCCAGATTGTGGATGCCGCCGGACGCGATCACCGGGATCTTGGTGGCAGCGGCCAGCGCAGCGGTGAACGGTACGTTGCAGCCCTGCATCATGCCGTCTTTGGCGATGTCGGTATAAACGATCGAGGAGACGCCATCGGCTTCAAACTGCTTGGCCAGATCAATGACCTGCACGGTGCTGATTTCAGCCCAGCCATCGGTGGCGACGAAACCGTCTTTGGCATCCAGACCGACGATGATCTTGCCCGGGAACGCACGGCACGCTTCAGCGACGAACGCCGGATCTTTAACGGCTTTGGTGCCGATGATTACGTAGCTCACGCCAGCCTTGACGTAGTGCTCGATGGTTTCCAGCGAACGGATGCCGCCGCCGATCTGGATCGGCAAAGTCGGATAGCGCTTGGCAATTGCGGTGACCACTTCGCCGTTGACTGGCTGGCCCTCGAACGCGCCGTTCAGATCGACCAGATGCAGACGGCGGCAACCGCCCTCCACCCACTTGGCAGCCATGCTCACCGGGTCATCGGAGAACACTGTGGAATCTTCCATGCGGCCCTGGCGCAGACGTACGCAGGCACCGTCTTTAAGATCGATAGCGGGAATAATCAGCATCTGGCAAACCTTCAAATTTGAATGTTCAGCTTGGCTCGGAAATCAGTTTTTCTCGAGCGCCCACAGGTCGCTTTCGATGCTTTCAAACCGCTCTTTGAGGTGGGTCTGCACATCGAAAATCGCCCTGTTGTAATAGTGCGGAGCAATTTCGCGGGTAAACAGCTCAAGAATTTCCGCCGCTTCGAACGAACCCAGATCGAGTTCGAAACGGTCTTCCATGAACCGCTGAATCTTGCGATTGGCCTCGTTCTCCTGCTCGGGAGTGAGGGTCAGGATCGGCGGTTTGGACTTCTTGGCAGCCATTTACCAGCGACCGTCCCACGCGGCGAAGTTCTGCAGCAATTGCAGGCCATGGGTATGGCTTTTCTCCGGGTGGAACTGCACGGCGAAACGCGAGCCATCGGCCAGCGCCGCAGCGAAATCGACACCGTAGTGACCGCCGCCAACCACCTGCCGCGCATTGGCGGCAGCGATGTAGTAGCTGTGCACGAAGTAGAAACGCGCCATGTCCGGAATGTCGTGCCACAACGGGTGGCTGACCTTCTGCTTCACCTCGTTCCAGCCCATGTGCGGGACTTTCAGGTGTTCGCCGTCTTCATGCAGGTCTTTGCCGAAGAACTTCACCGCGCCCGGGAACAGGCCGATGCAGTCGACGCCGTCGTTCTCTTCGCTGGTGTCGAGCAAGGCTTGCATGCCGACACAGATGCCGAGAAACGGACGATCCTGACTGACTTCGCGCACCAGCGAGTCGAAGCCGAGGCGACGGATCTCTGCCATGCAATCGCGAATTGCGCCAACACCGGGGAACACCACACGGTCAGCTTCACGAATCACCGCCGCATCGCTGGTGATCAGCACTTTACCGGCGCCGACGTGCTCGAGGGCTTTGGCCACCGAGTGCAGGTTGCCCATGCCGTAATCGATAACTGCAACCGTCTGCATTACAGAACGCCTTTGGTCGATGGCATTTGCCCGGCCATGCGCTCATCCAGCTCGACGGCCATGCGCAGCGCGCGGCCGAAAGCCTTGAACACGGTTTCGATCTGGTGGTGAGTGTTGGTGCCACGCAGGTTGTCGATGTGCAGGCTGACCAGCGCGTGGTTGACGAAGCCCTGAAAGAATTCCTGGAACAAGTCAACGTCGAAACCGCCGACGGTGGCGCGGGTGTACGGCACGTGCATCTGCAGGCCTGGACGACCGGAGAAGTCGATGACCACGCGCGATAGCGCTTCATCGAGCGGCACGTAGGCATGACCGTAGCGACGGATGCCTTTTTTATCGCCAATGGCTTTGGCAAATGCCTGGCCGAGGGTGATACCGACGTCTTCCACCGTATGGTGGTCGTCGATATGCAGATCGCCCTTGCATTCGATATCCAGGTCGATCAACCCGTGACGGGCAATCTGATCCAGCATGTGCTCAAGAAAAGGAACACCGATATCAAATCGGGCCTTTCCGGTGCCATCAAGGTTGATCGAGGCTTTGATCTGGGTTTCCAGAGTGTCGCGCTCGACAGACGCCTTACGTTCGGCCATCACCAGCTCCGCAAAATCATTGGGCGAAAAAGGCAGCCATTATAGGCACGCGGGGCCGAAACAGAAACACGAGAGGTGAGATGGCTGACGGATAGAACGCCCGGCTGTCGCGGGTAGACATGTCCATACAAGCCATTACAGGTACCCCAAAAACGACTGTAGGAGTGAGCCTGCTCGCGATGAGGGCCTGACTATCAACATTTCTGTGACTGTCAGACCGCTATCGCGAGCAGGCTCACTCCTACAGGGGTACTGCGTTTTTACTTAGTGAAACAGTACCGCCGTCTTCTGCAGGGTCACCCACACACCCCACGCCAACGGAATACCCACCACCAACCACGCAGCGATTGCCAGCGGCTTGCTGCCCGGCGCGGCTTTCCACTCCAGAACCGTGCTGGCATCAGCACCCTTGTCATGGCCCAGCGCCTGTTCGGCCGCCAGCTCAGCGTCGGTCATGAAGTACTTGTCGGCCACCGGACGCACCATCAGGTTGCACAGGAAGCCCAGCACCAGCAGGCCAGCGAGGATGTACAAGGTGATGTCGTAAGCGGCAGCGCGTTCAACGCCGATGCTCAGCTGATATTCACGCAGGTAGTTCACCAATACCGGACCCAGCACGCCAGCCGCCGCCCAGGCGGTCAACAGACGACCGTGGATCGCACCAACCATCTGCGTACCGAACAAGTCGGCCAGATACGCCGGAACGGTGGCAAAACCACCGCCGTACATCGACAGAATGATGCAGAACGCCGCCACGAACAGCGCAACGTTGCCCAGATGGCCCATGTTCGGAATCAGCGCATACAGGGCAAAACCCAGCGCAAAGAATACGAAGTAGGTGTTTTTACGACCCAGGTAGTCCGAGAACGAAGCCCAGAAGAAGCGACCACCGATGTTGAACAGGCTCAGCAGACCGGTGAAGCCGGCAGCAATCGCCGCGATCGAAGCCAACTGGCCGGCATCGAGCTGGCCAAACGGCACATCAACACCCAGCAGTTTGCCGCCGAACACTTCCTGCAACAGTGGCGAAGCCATGCCGAGGATGCCGATACCGGCCGATACGTTCAGGCACAGCACCAGCCACACCAGACGGAATTGCGGGGTTTTCCACGCCACATTCACGTGCACGTGACGGTGGGTGATCATCGAGTTCGAGGCTTTCTTCGCCGGAGCGGTCCAGCCTTCAGGCTTCCAGCCGGTTGGCGGCACGCGGTAAGCCAGAGCGCCACCAATCATGAACACGAAGTAGATCGCGGCCATGGCCACAAAGCTTTGCCAGACACCGACACCGGTCGGCGAAGCGAAGTGGCTCATCAGCGCAGTCGCCAACGGTGCACCGACCATCGCGCCGCCACCGAAGCCCATGATTGCCATACCGGTGGCCATGCCGCGCTTGTCCGGGAACCACTTGATCAGGGTCGAGACCGGTGAGATATAGCCCAGGCCGAGACCGATACCACCGATCACGCCGGAACCGATCCACATCAGCCAGATCTGGTGGGTATAAATACCCAGCGCCGAGATCAGCAGACCGCCACACCAGCACAGTGCCGATACCACACCAGCCTTGCGTGGCCCTGCGTGTTCCAGCCAGCCACCCCAGATCGCTGCCGAGCAGCCGAGGAAGATGAAGAACAGCGTGTAGATCCAGCCGAGCATGGAGATCGGCCAGTCGCATTGCGACGAGAACACTTGTGCGATGAAGCTCATGTCCGGTGCGCAAGCCACCGGAGCGGTAACGCCCAGCGCCTTGGACAGCGGCAACCAGAACACCGAGAAGCCGTAGGCCATGCCGATGCACAGGTGGATGGCCAGAGCGGCCGGTGGAACCAGCCAACGGTTGAAACCGGGCTTGGCGATGATGCGTTCCTTGGACAGGAACGCGGGCTGATCGGCTTTGAAGCCGTCCGCCGTGATGCTCGTGCTCATTGTGTATCCCCCAATTATTAGTATGGTTCGCCAGCCACTGTTCACCCCCGGCCTTTATGCACGCAGGCATGACCGTTTTTTTGGGTGAAGCTCCTTGAAGGCGCGACGTTAAGTCGCAGAAGGACGGACGAACGGGCGAAGGTTACCATTTGCACGTGACAGAAAAACCAAACTGATATCACCTTTTTTATGTCATCTGTTCTCGTACCACTCAGGAAAGCGCCATGCCGATCATTGTCCAAGCCCTGAAAGACGCCAGTTATCAGGATCAGCAGGATTTGCAGAAGATTTATCGCGATGCGCCAGAATGGCTGTTCGCGCCATTTTCTGCGGAGGCTGACCTGATCGAAGGTGCCCTCGCGGACGGTTCTTTTATCGCTGGCCGCTTCAACGACCGCTTGCTGGGCGCCGGCATTCTGCAAAGGCATCAAGACGTCTGGTACTTGTCCCATTTATGCGTGCGAAAAGTTACCCGTCGCCGTGGGGTCGCCGAGAGACTGGTGAACCAAGCGCAGAAAATGGCGTCGCAAGCGGGGGCCGAACTGCGCTTGCTGGCCCCTGTGGAACATCCCGAGGCGCAAGCACTCGCCGCCAGGTTGCAGATACCGCTGGACGTCCTGGCAACATGACGTCACAACGAACCGGGCAATTGCAGCGCTATACTCCCCGGCTAAATTACGAATTCGACTAACTACAAGGACTCGCCCATGAAAGCGTTCGGCAAAATCCTGGGTCTGGTACTTCTCGGGTTGTTGCTGATCATTGTGGCGGCAGGTTTTGCCCTGACCCACCTCTTCGATCCCAACGATTACAAAGACGAGATCCGCCAGATAGCCCGTGACAAGGCCCACATCGAGCTGACGCTCAATGGCGATATCGGCTGGAGCCTGTTCCCGTGGCTTGGCCTGGAATTGCACGAGGCCAGCGTCGCCACCCTGGTCAAACCTGCCGAACCGTTTGCCGATTTGCAGATGCTCGGTCTGTCAGTGCGGGTGCTGCCGCTGCTGCGCCGCGAAGTGCAGATGAGCGATGTGCGCGTCGAAGGCCTGAACCTGCGCCTCAACCGCGACAAGGACGGCCACGGCAACTGGGAAGACATCGGCAAGGTGCCGGCCCCGGCCGGAGCAACGCCGCCAGCCGCTACTGCAGGCCAACCGGCCAGCGAAACCCCTGTTGCGGTGGAAAAGCCACCGCAGCCGATCCGCCTCGACATCGATAGCCTGACCGTCAACAACGCCCGCGTTGAGTACAACGACGAGAAGACCGGCAAGCAGTTCAGTGCCGAGAGTATCCAGCTGAGCACCGGTCCGGTTCACGACTCGACCAATATTCCGGTGAAAGCCACCGCCTTCCTCGGCACCAACCAGCCGGTTCTGCGCGTGCGCACCGAACTCACCGGCGAGTTGCGCATCGAGCGCGCTCTGCAACGCTACAAGTTCGAGGATATGAAGCTCTCTGGCGAACTGGCTGGCGATCCGCTGCAAGGCAAGACCATGACCTTCGCTGCCCAAGGTCAATTGTTACTGGATAAAGCCGCGAACGTCGCCGAATGGACCGGCATCAAGATTTCCGCCAACCAGTTGCGCGCGCTGGGCGAACTGAAAGCCAACGACCTCGACAAGACTCCGCAGATCACCGGCGGTATCTCCATCGCCCAGTTCGATCTGGCGAAGTTCGTCGACAGCATCGGTCAGAAACTCCCGGCCATGGCCGAAGGCAGTCTGAGCAAGGTCGAACTGGTCAGCCGCGTGGCGGCCACGCCAAGCAGCGTCGCCTTCGACAACATCAACCTGAAACTCGACGACAGCAGCTTCAGCGGCCGCATCGCTGTCGAAGACTTCGCCAAGCAATCGCTGCGCGCCGTGCTCAAGGCTGACACGTTCAACGTCGACCGCTACCTGCCGCCGAAATCGGCGCAAGCCAACAGCGCCACACAAGTGCGTCAGGCCGAAGTCGCCAGCACCGAGGCCGATGCCATGGCCGGTGCCGGTTCCACACCGTTGCCGGACAAACCGAGCAAAACCGCCTGGAGCACTGAGCGTCTGTTGCCGGTTGAACGCCTGGCCAAACTCGACGTAGACGCCGACCTGACCTTCGGCCAGTTGACCCTCGACAAATTGCCGATTGAAAACGCCGCACTGAAAGCCACCGGCCAGGGTGGCCTGCTGACCCTGACCAACCTGAGCGGTGAACTGTACAACGGCGGCTTTGCAGCCAACGGCACCCTCGATGTACGCCCAAGCGCACCAGTACTGAATCTGCAGACCAGACTCAATCGCGTGCCTGTAGAAAAAATCCTCGAAAGCCAAGGCAAGAACCCGCCCGTCAAAGGTCTGGTGACCCTCACCAGCAACGTGACCGGCAGCGGCAATAGTCAGCAGGCATTGATCGATACGCTCAACGGCAACGCCAGTTTCGTGATCAACAACGGCGTGCTGCTCAACGCCAACCTTGAGCAGCAACTGTGCAAAGGTATCGCCACGCTCAACCGCAAAACCCTCAGCGGCGAGCCACGCGGCAAAGACACGCCATTCCAGGAACTCAAGGGCAACCTGACCTTCCGCAACGGCGTCGCCAGCAATCCGGACCTGAAAGTGCGCATCCCCGGCATGACCGTCAACGGTGATGGCGACATCGACCTGCGCGTGCTCGGCATGGACTATCGCGTCGGCATCATCGTCGAAGGCGACACCAGCGCCATGCCGGATCCAGCGTGTCAGGTCGGCGAAAAATTCGTCGGTGTCGAATGGCCGCTGCGCTGCCGTGGCCCACTGGAATTGGGCGCCAAGGCTTGCCGCGTCGACAATGATCGCCTCGGTCAGGTCGCGACCAAACTGGCCGGCGACAAGCTCAGTGAAAAGATCGACGAAAAACTGGGTGACAAAGTCAGCCCGGAACTGAAAAACGCATTGAAGGGGCTGTTCAAGCGATGAGAGCGGAGCAGTTTTCCACGGCGGTGCTGGATT
The DNA here is from genome assembly GCF_900187605.1 of Pseudomonas sp. Irchel 3H7. GTDB lineage: Bacteria > Pseudomonadota > Gammaproteobacteria > Pseudomonadales > Pseudomonadaceae > Aquipseudomonas. Next base: position 223,775 of record NZ_FYEA01000012.1, on the reverse strand, counting down.
GGTTCGACCGCCACGGCCGCCACGATTTGCCTTGGCAGCAAGACATCAACCCGTATCGGGTGTGGGTGTCAGAGATCATGTTGCAGCAAACCCAGGTCAGCACCGTGCTCAATTACTTCGACCGCTTCATGGCCGCGCTGCCGACGGTTGAAGCGCTGGCCGAAGCGCCGGAAGACGAAGTGCTGCACCTGTGGACCGGCCTCGGTTATTACACCCGAGCGCGCAATTTGCAGAAGACCGCGAAGATCATCGTCAGCCAGTACGGCGGCGAGTTTCCGCGTGACGTCGAAAAGCTCACCGATCTGCCAGGCATTGGCCTGTCCACCGCTGGCGCCATTGCGAGCATCAGCATGGGCCTGCGCGCGCCGATTCTCGACGGCAACGTCAAACGCGTGCTGGCGCGCTTTACTGCGCAAGAGGGTTATCCCGGCGAGCCGAAGGTCGCCAAACAGCTGTGGGCCAACGCTGAGCGCTTTACGCCGCACGATCGGGTCAACGCCTACACCCAGGCGATGATGGATCTCGGCGCCACACTCTGCACGCGCAGCAAGCCGAGTTGCCTGCTGTGCCCGCTGGAGCGTGGTTGCGAAGCGCACATGCTCGGCCTCGAGACCCGCTACCCGATTCCCAAGCCGCGCAAAACCATCCCGCAGAAGCGCACGCTGATGCCGATGCTCGCCAACGGCGAAGGTGCAATTCTGCTTTATCGTCGCCCTTCGAGCGGTTTGTGGGGCGGCCTGTGGAGCCTGCCGGAACTCGATGACCTCGACGATCTGCAACATCTCGCCGCTCAGCACTCGCTGACCATGGGCGAGCAGCAGGCGCTGCCAAGCCTTGTCCACACCTTCAGCCATTTCCAGCTGTCCATCGAACCCTGGCTGGTTCAGGTACAGGAGGCCGCCCATCACGTGGCCGAGGCCGACTGGCTCTGGTATAACCTCGCCACCCCGCCGCGCCTGGGCCTCGCCGCCCCGGTCAAAACCTTGCTCGAACGCGCGGCCGCCGTCTTGAATGCAGGAGAGTCGCCATGACCCGCACCGTAATGTGCCGCAAGTACAAAGAAGAATTGCCCGCGCTGGAACGCGCCCCTTTCCCGGGCGCCAAAGGTCAGGATATTTTTGACCACGTCTCGGCCAAGGCCTGGGCTGACTGGCAGAAACACCAGACCCTGCTGATCAACGAAAAGCGTCTGAACATGATGAACGCCGAAGACCGCAAATATCTTCAGGGCGAAATGGACAAGTACTTCTCCGGCGAGGAATACGCCAAGGCCGAAGGCTACGTTCCGCCTGCAGAGTAAACCCCGCAAAATCGGGGGTCGGATCGTAAGCGACGGAATTAATTTAAGAAATTTTAAAAAAGTCGTTGACGTAAATCCGAAAAACCCTTTTAATGCGCCCCGTTGCCCAGATAGCTCAGTCGGTAGAGCAGGGGATTGAAAATCCCCGTGTCGGCGGTTCGATTCCGTCTCTGGGCACCACATACCGAAAACCCTGAATCGCAAGATTCAGGGTTTTTTTATGCCTGCGATTTGCTAAGCCACACCTCACCCCTCTCCCAGTGCTTTTGCTGGCCATTATTTTGATGTTAGGCTCCGTCAGCTTTTTACGGCAGGTCATTGCTGACTGTCGAAAATAATCGCCGCGTACTTCAGTCCTGATGACCGGCATTTAACGCATTACTCAAATAACGCACTCCGCGCCCCGGAACCCTCGGAACCTACTGAGGTTATTGCTGGCAGCAGGAGAGTTGCGTCTGCGAGCAGGATCGCTCGCAGAACCAAGCCCCCTCAGAAAGTTGTCATGGAGGACAAGACCTCAGCGCAGGTCATCTGCTGTTGTTTCAACTGTCAGGCAAGCGACAGCAAACACTGACCCGGCATTCAACACTTGTTTGAACTGTCGCGTCACAGCGCCCTGTGCCCTCGCGAAAAAATCAAACCTGTATCAACTCGCCCACGTCCGGATCTGTGCGTGCGCTCGGCACGCATTGCATCATCGAAACAGCCAACAGCTCCCACAAAAAAATACAAAGGGAGCCGATACGACAGGGATGTAAACAATGACCGAAGTCCTACAACACACTTATAAAACCGTTGAGTCTTTAGTTGAACAGGAAGTCAGAACTTTCAGTTTTGATACGCAACAAGCAACGCTGCTGCACACCTTCTCTGAAGAACTGGCAGCCATGGGCGGGCCACAAGCCGCAGGCGCAAAGTCCAAAGCCTCGCTGGCAGCGACTGAGTTGAAGTTTTCGTTTTCCAAGGATCAATGCGAACTGCTTGGCGCTTATTCCGACGGCCTGGTTTCCCTGCTGATTTTTGAGGGGATGCAAAAAGTCACCGACACCAGCCCTCCGGATGAACTGCCCGACCTGGCCGCTCTGGAGAATCGTCACGACGTACTGTGTCTGGCGGCACGTAATCAAATTCTGTTGAAACTGGTGGATAACAGCTCCTTTGCCTACGACATGGACAACGAAGGCAAACTGGTCCGTCTCGTCGCCAACTTCAAGGGCGGTGGACTGACCAAAATCAATGACGAACCGGAAATCAAAGAACTCAGCTCCCATTCCGGTCTCGCCCTCGGCCCGCACACCGAAGCGCCGTACTGGTGCGCTGTGAACGCGCAAGACGGGCATTCGCCCTCGCCATCGTCGTTGATCCTGTCGGCGCTGTGGAATCCAGGCCTGGAGCCCACCTCGGTGATTCCGTTGCCGCCCCTGCTGGACGAAATCGGCGTCACCGGATGCCTCGCACTCACAACGGGTAGCTTCCAGTTCACCCGCAGCGACTCTTTCGTCAACGGCAAGGGCGAAGACGGTCGTAATGTTTCGATTCTGGAGTTCGATGACAACGTCGGATTCGCCGCGCGATTCAACTCGTACCGTTTTTCCGTCAACGACAACGCCTCGGACTTTGTCAAAGAGGCTTATTCCGCACTTTGCCAAAGCGTGGGTAAAGCAACACCGGTTCAATACACACTGACGCAAGAGTCGGCCATGGTGATCAATAACGTCCGGGCCCTGCATTGTCGCGATGTCATCAAAGACAATCGACGTGTATTGGTGCGCATCTTCGGCCTGTCGAAGTTCTCGTCCCCAATTGTCATTTCAGACGATCCGCTGCTGATACAGGGCTGAAACTCACTGCACGCAAAGCTGTTGAATGGCCAGTCATGTAAATGCCTGGCCAATAACTATAAAAGGGAAAATGTAATGGCTTGGGATGTAATTGGCATGTTGGCGCTCGTGGCTTTTTGCGCCGGTTTTTTTGATGCGATTGCCGGGGGTGGCGGTTTGATTACTTTGCCTGCCTTGTTTCTGGCCGGCGTCGACCCGATCAGTGCGATTGCTACAAACAAGTTTCAGGCCGCGTCGGCGACTATTTCGGCCACGGTCACTTTTGCCCGCAAGGGCATGATTGAATGGCGGGAGGGGCGCTTTCTGGTTATCTGCGCATTCCTGGGGGGCGCCAGCGGGGCACTGTTGGTCAGTTCAATTGATAAGCGCTATCTGGAAGTGTGCGTGCCCGTGATGCTTATTCTGGTGGCGATCTACTTCGCGCTCTCGCCGAAACTGGCCAATGAGGATCGACGCAAACGAATCGGCATTCTGCTGTTCTCGTTCACCGTGGCACCGATCCTGGGCTTCTACGACGGTATCTTCGGTCCGGGTGTAGGTTCATTCTTCATCGTTGGTTTCGTGCTGCTTTGCGGGCTTGGCATGATGCGGGCCATGAGCTTCACCAAACTGGCCAACGCGTCGTGCAACCTGGGTTCGCTGTCAGTCTTCATCACCAAAGGCGTGATCATCTGGCCGATCGCGATTGCCATGGCGCTGGCAGCTTTCCTCGGCGCACAACTGGGCGCAAGAGCGGCGGTCCGGGTCGGCCCACGCTTGATCAAACCCATGTTGATCGTGGTCTGCTGCGCCTTGGCGATCAAACTGTTGAGCGTGGAGACCAATCCATTGCGTGTTGCAGTCCTGCACACCCTGGCGGCCCTGTGATCAATCGGTTGGCGCTGACCGGCGCGTCTCGACCTCAGTCTCGATTGCAGTTCGACGAGGCGCCAACCGGCCCTGAGTTTTTCTTTGCGCAAACCTTCGCCGGCTACCAACTGGAGGGTCGCGTATTGGCCGGCTCCGCCGCAGAAGCGTCAACGCCAAAGGTGCTGGCCATTCACGGCGCCCGCTCTGACTATTCGCGACTCAACGCCATCCTGTATCCCTTGCAGGCGCAGGGAATAGCCAGCCTGAGCTTCAATCTTTCCGGCCACGGTCCCGACACCGACGTTGCCCTTGAAGACACTTCACTGACGCACAACCTTCAGGAGGCTTTGCAGTTTGCCGGTCATCTTGGCGGCGAACTCAGCACGGTGATCGGTCACAGTCTGGGCGGTGCACTGGCGCTCAAGGTGGCGCAAGCGCATCGCGCTTCAGTCAGGCGCATCGTGCTGTTCTGTCCCGCCCTGTATGCGGAGGCAGCCTGGCAGCAACCGTTTGGATCACCCTTTAAAAACGCCATTTCGGTGCCTCACGGTTTTCTCGATTCGCCATCGCTGGATTTCCTGCGTACGTTCGACGGGAAGGTCTTGCTGGTGATCGGCGAATACGATGGCCTTCGATCAAACGCGTTTGGCGGGATTCCCGGTACGTCTGCCGGGACGCAGCAAATGGGCGCGCGCGTGATCAATAGCGCCATTCCCTATGAGGTCATCGAGGCCATTGAAAAGAGTCTGGATCCCCATCAGTTCAGAAAAATCGTACTGCCGGGGTGCGACCACGCTGTATCAACGTGGCTCAGGGAAAACCCGCCGCGCGCAGCGGAATTGGCGAGCGAGATAGCGCAGTTCATCAATACCGGAAACAGGTCCCAAGCGTCATGAATCAAAGGAAAACCCGCATCCCCCTGCCCCACCCGCCGCCCTATCGCCCAAGTCGTGTGACTTACTGGCTGACTGTTCTCGTTGCTCTGCTGATCACTTTAGCCATCGGGTTGTCGATCTGGATGCTGGTCGACAGCTGGATCAGCGGCTCTATCACCACCAATAACCGCGGCCCGCGCAGCACTTACACCCTGGCCCAGCAACCGCAGCAGTTCTGGTTCGAGTTTGTCTGGCAGAGCGTTGGCACAGTGTTTCTGCTGGCAGTGGGTGTGTTCGGCGTGTGGATCTATCGCAAGGCTCAAGAGCCCGTGCACACGCCAAAGAGCAAGCGCCGCGCAAAGAAAACCTAAAGCGTATTGATGTAATCGATCGGCAGCAGAACCGTATCCAGCGCGGCATCCACTGGCAGAGATACGACGGTGATGACCGGGCAGACAATCATCATGTAACAGACGATCGCCGCCGGCATGCCATCGCTACCACCACCACGCACACCCAGCAGGTGAAGGTTGCCATCAACCCCTCGGTAGTACTGGGCATCGGACAAACCGTCATTCAAACGCCCGATAAACGTTCCACAGCCGGTCAACTGCGATACCAGGCCGATGACACAAACAGCACGCAAAATCCCTTTCAAACCAGCGCTTCCTTACATCACAAAACAGGAGGCGCGGGATTGTACCTGCGCCTCGACTTTGCAATCACATCCATCGCTATCCAGCGTCATTCCAGTGGAACACCAGATTGCGCGCCGTGCCGCTGCCAACGTCGGTCACATCATGCCGCGTTTCGCCTTTGCGCGTGGCTACCACCGTGTACTTGCCGGGTGGTAGTTGCACGTATACCAACGGGCCCGTCTGGTTGAGCGTCAATATGGTTTGCCCTGGCGACTTTTGAATCATCACATCAACATCAGCGGTGTACTCGTCTTGTGCGCCCACAGCGAACGTCATGTGCAGGTTGTAACCGCCGGTTTGTTGAATGGCCTTCGCCTCATCCTCACCAATCCCGCCGGCTAGATAAGCGATGCCGTTCTGTTGTTGCTGCTGAACTTGCACCCCGGCACTGTCGATGGGTTCAAGACTGGCTGCCTGCAACATCACCGGGAACAGCAATGCGGCGACGGCGGCGATGGGCAGCATGAATGAAAGAACGCGTTTCATGATCACGACTCCCGGGTTCTTGTAGAACCCAACCATTACTCCTTTTAGATTTTGCGTATCGGGGCGGGTTTTAGATTGTTTGGAACTTGGCGCGTGTACGAAATGGACTACAGACCATGACTCTCTGACGCATCTTTCAGCGGCAACGTCCTGCAACATCAATCCCTTCTTCCGTCCCATTTAACCGGCTCGCCCGACATACCCACGCGGCGACTCTTGGCATGCTTTGACGCCTGTATCCAACGATGTGGAAGAGCCGATGAGCCCGCTAAAACCTGCTGACACGCAAGACCCGAAAATCGATTCGTTGCTGGGGGAGCTGGGCGAACTGATTCGCCAGGCGCGGCAAAAAGTGCTGCGTGCGGTGGACACGATTCAAGTGCAGACCTGCTGGCAGATCGGCAGGCATATTGTCGAGTTTGAACAAGAGGGAGCTCAGCGTGCGGGGTATGGAAAACAGTTACTGGCGTTGTTGGCGAAGAATCTGACGGCGCAGTTTGGTAAAGGATTTGACGATCGTAATCTGCGATACATGCGCAGCTTTTATCAGTTGTTTCCAATTTGGAACGCAGTGCGTTCCGAATTGAGTTGGACCCACTATCGTCGGCTTTTGGGCGTGACCAATGAAAAAGCCCGCCACTGGTACATGGACGAATGCGCCAATCTGAACTGGTCAAGCCGCGCCCTCGACCGCCAGATCCTCACGCTCTACTACGAGCGGCTTCTCATGAGTCGCGACAAAGCCGATGTGATCGAAGAAGCCACCACCAACATCGAAGCGCTGAAATGCAACCCGCGTGAATTCATTCGCGACCCCGTCATGCTCGAATTTCTCGGTCTGCCCTCGGCAGGCAAGGTCAGGGAAAGCGGTCTCGAACAAGCTCTGATCGACCATCTGCAGGGCTTTCTGCTTGAGCTGGGCAAAGGCTTTTCCTTTGTCGCCCGCCAACAACGCATCAGTACCGACGGCGTCGATCTGTATATCGATCTGGTGTTCTACAACTACCTGCTCAAATGCTTTGTGATCATTGATCTCAAACGCGGCAAGCTCAGCGCCCGCGATGTCGGGCAGATGGACATGTATGTGCGCATGTACGACGAACTCATGCGCAGCGAGGGCGACAAGCCGACAGTCGGGATTATTCTGTCTGCCGAGAGCAACGACTCGGTGGCGCGCTACTCAATGCTCAAGGGCAATGAGCAACTGTTTGCCAGCAGTTACAAGACGATCCTGCCGAGTGAAGACGAGTTACGCGCGGAGCTCAATCGCGAGCAGGCGTTGATCGAAGAGCGCAGGCTCACTCAATCCACCGAGTAAAACTTGCGCATTGTTGCCGGGCGGCGCTGAGACTATCGTTGTCAGCTTACTCTTCAAGGTCGAGCGTCATGAGCTGTCAGGACACGCCCGCAAGGCAAGGCATGCAGTCAAGGTCGCCAACCTTGCCTGCTGAGCAAGGTGAGCCTTTCAAAGAAGCTGCCGCCGACGGTTTTGCACTTGGCGGTTTCACCTGGCGTCAGTTCTTGCCTGATAGCCAACGCCCGGTAGTGATCATCAGCGCCGCCACGTCGGTACGTTGCCGCCACTACTCGCGTTTCGCGGCTTATCTGTTCGCCAACGATTTCGACGTGATGACCTACGACTACCGCGGCATCGGCGAATCACGATCCGCGTCGATCAAAGGCTTGAACGCCTCGTGGACAGATTGGGGCGCACTGGATTTCGAAGCGATGCTCAAACGCGCGCAACGAGAGTTTCCCGGTCAGCCGATTGATGTGGTCGGCCACAGCTTCGGCGGTTGCGCGGCAGGTCTGGGCGAATCCGGGCGGGTTATCCGACGGCTGGTCACCGTCGGTGCGCAGTTCGCCTACTGGCGCGATTACGCGCCCGAACATCGCTGGCGCATGTTCGGTAAATGGCATGTGGTGATGCCGTTGCTGACGCTGTTCTGCGGCTTCTTCCCCGGCAAGCGACTCGGCTGGCTGGAAGATACGCCGACCGGCGTTGTACGCGACTGGAGCACGCCTGCCGCGCGTTACGAACAGCGCCCAAGTGGTCGCGCGCTGATGAAAAAGACCGGCGCCCTGCCCTTCGCCAATGTCCGCGCGCAGACTCTGGCCATCAGCATCAGCGACGATCCCTACGGCACCATTCCAGCCATCGAACGCCTGCTCGGCTACTTCAGCAACGCGACAAAAACCCACCTGCGCATCGAACCGCAGGACATCGGCGAACAACAAGTCGGACATTTCGCCTTTTTTCGCAGCGCATACCAAGCCACACTATGGCCCATCGCTCTGACCTGGCTGCAAACCGGCGCACTGGCCCCCGATACACCCGGGCGGCAAGTCCCGCGCAGCTGAGCCCTCTCAACGCACGACGGAACACATCATGGCCTCCGCCAACAAGCAGCAGAAACGCGCCACCCGGGCCAAAGCCAAGGCCAAGCAAAACCGCACCAAACGCGCTGAAACGCCGGTCGAACTGGACCCGAACGACGACCGCATCGACTTCGAATCGGTGGACCTGACCGAGCTGTTCAAGAAAATGATCGACGCCGAGAAGATCAGCCAGCAAGCGCTGTGCAGCGCATTCCTCGAAGACCCGCTGCTGGAGCTGGTCTACGAACAGGAAGGCGAAGAAGGCGCGATGGATTTCATCCTCGCCGCACTGATCGAGTATCGCCAGTGGTCGCAGGAAACCGACGAAGCCGGCGCGCTGGCGTGGATCGAATCCCCGGCCTTCCAGGCCGACTATGTAGCGGCGTCCGACGCGATCGCCGCGCAAACCCAACAGAAGAACTGAGTTCCCATGGCATCCCTGAACAAGCAACAGAAACGCGCCAAACGCGCCAAGGCCAAAGCCAAGCAAATCCGTATGGTCGGCCGCAAGCCGCTGGAGCAGGACGAAGACCTCGACCACCTCGCCGAGCCGATCCCGGAATACACCCTGGCGATGTTCAGCAAAATGCGCGACGCCGAAGCCATCAGCCGCAACGAGATGCTGCTGACCCTGCTGCGCGAACTGGCGTTCGTCATCGTTGACCATCCAGAGTTGCTGGACATGGAAAACGCCGACAACGAAGGCATGGCCGCCACTCACCTGGCCGCCGACATGCTGATCGACTACCGCATGTGGTCCGAAGGCGTAACCATCGAAGAGGCCCAGGCCTGGCTGAGCGAACCGCAGTTCATCACCGATTTCGGGGTTGCGCTGGATGCTTATGGCAAGTCGGTGGAAGCACAGGAAGACAAGAGCGAATAAACATCGCTCACAAACAAAAACGGCCGCTTGTCATCACTGACAGCGGCCGTTTTGCATTACGCGTAACGGATCAGTTCAACACCACCGCGCCACGTTTTTCCAGCTTGCGACGGCGTGCTACCAACAAACCGACTGCCACCACCATCAGACTCAGCAAACCAGTCGCGAGGATCTCTACGCGATGCGCTTCCTGGAACAGCATGATGGTCAGCGCCGCGACGATGAAGATGATCACCGCGTAGGTCAGGCCTGGGAACAGCCACATGCTGAAAACGATTTTCTCGCCGCGCGCCATGCGTTGTTTACGCATACGCAGTTGCGAGAACGCGATCACCAGGTACACCAACAGGGCGATCGCACCGGAGCTGGCCAACAGGAATTCGAACACCGCCGCCGGGGCCACGTAGTTGGCGAAGGTGCACAGGAATGCCGCGCCGGTGGACAGCATTACGGCCCAGTAAGGCGTACCGCTTTTGTTCACCCGTGTCGCCATGGCCGGTGCATCGCCACGCTTGCCGAGGGAGAAGAGCATGCGCGACGAGGTGTACAGCGCCGAGTTCAGGCAGCTGGTCACCGCGACCAGTACCACGATGTCGACGATCATCTTGGCGTTCGGGATGCCCATGCGCTCAAGCACGGTCTGGTAGGAGCCGAGGTTGGCCAGCGTAGGATCGTTCCATGGCACCAGGGCCACAACGATGAAAATCGATACGAGGTAGAACAAACCGATCCGCCAGATCACCGAATTGGTGGCCTTGGAGATTTGCTTGCCCGGGTTCTTCGATTCCGCGGCCGCGATGGTCACGATTTCGGTACCCATAAAGGAGAACATCGTGGTCAGAATCGCGCCCAGTACCGCGCCCATGCCGTTTGGCAGGAAGCCGCCGCTGTCGAACAGGTGCGAAACGCCGCTGACCTGACTGTTCGGCAGGAAGCCGAAGATCGCCGCCAGACCGAGGATGATGAAGCCGATGATCGCCAGCACTTTGATCAACGCGAACCAGAATTCGAACTCGCCGTAATTCTTTACGCTGAACAGGTTGGTGACAGTCAACAACAGGGTGATGACCAGCGCGAACGCCCAGATGCCGACATCAGGGAACCATGCGTGCAGGATGGTTGCGGCGGCGTTGGCTTCCAGTGGAATCACCAAGACCCAGAACCACCAGTACAACCAGCCGATGGTGAAACCGGCCCAGTGCCCGATGGCACGGTCGGCGTACGTCGAGAACGAACCGGTGTCCGGCGAGGCAACAGCCATTTCGCCGAGCATGCGCATCACCAACACCACCAGGGTACCGGCGGCGGCATAAGCCAGCAGCACGGCAGGGCCGGCGGCAGCGATGGCGTGGCCAGAGCCAACGAACAGACCGGCGCCGATTACACCGGCGATCGACAACATGGTCACATGACGCGGTTTGAGCCCCTGTTCGAGGCCATTGGAGCTTGGGGTACTGCTCATCGAAACTACCTTTGCGAGGAAAGCGATTCAGTCCGTCCTGCCTGGTGTGTTCTTTCTCGTAAAAAGAAACCAACAGGGCGTTCCGGATTCTGCACGCAATAAATGCGCCAAAATGTTTCAAAGTCTTCTGGCTCGGGGCTTTGCGCACGACCGGACGGTCATCGCAAGTCCTTGAGATTAATGGCTATTCGCCAGAGCGTTACCCTGCGACTCACTTTCAAGACGAATTGGCGCACCAGAAACACACTGAAAAAGTGTGTGATGCACAATAAAAGGGCGAATCAGGAACGTTCGGCCGGATAGCGCTTCCAACACCCCGCCAAAGCTGGCAACATCGCGCCTTTTTTTACGCGACACCCACGGGTTTGCACGATCAAACACCCGTTCGGTTGTTGATGGGGCGACAGTCTGCTGTGCCGATGCGACAACCTGCCACATGCCACCCGTTAACCGCTCGTAGCGCTGTTGGCTGCCATTGAAACGCTATGCTAGCTTGGCCGCCTCGCCAGGAAGGCCATCCAACAGCTGGAGCGCAACATATATGAGGAACGCACATGGCTGAGGCCACGCCCGCGCTTGAAATCCGCAACTTGCACAAACGCTACGGACAGCTTGAGGTGCTCAAAGGCATCTCGCTGACCGCCCGCGACGGCGATGTGATCTCGATCCTCGGTTCCTCCGGTTCCGGCAAGTCCACGTTCCTGCGTTGCATCAACCTGTTGGAGAACCCGCACCAGGGCCAGATTCTGGTGGCCGGTGAAGAACTCAAGCTCAAGGCCGCCAAGAATGGCGAACTGGTTGCCGCCGATGGCAAACAGATCAACCGTCTGCGCTCCGAGATTGGTTTTGTGTTTCAAAACTTTAATCTGTGGCCGCACATGAGCATCCTCGACAACATCATCGAGGCACCGCGTCGCGTGCTCGGCCAGAGCAAAGCCGAGGCGATCGAAGTCGCCGAAGCGCTGCTGGCCAAGGTCGGCATCGCCGACAAGCGCCACGCCTACCCGGCGCAATTGTCCGGCGGTCAGCAACAGCGCGCGGCGATTGCCCGCACGCTGGCAATGCAACCGAAGGTGATCCTGTTCGACGAACCCACCTCGGCGCTTGACCCGGAAATGGTTCAGGAAGTACTTAGTGTCATCCGCGCATTGGCCGAAGAAGGCCGCACCATGCTGCTCGTGACCCACGAAATGGGCTTCGCCCGTCAGGTCTCCAGCGAAGTGGTGTTCCTTCACCAAGGCCTTATAGAAGAGCAAGGATCGCCTCAGCAGGTGTTCGAAAACCCGCTTTCGGCGCGCTGCAAACAATTCATGTCCAGCAACCGCTAACGGAGCAACATGCATGCAGAATTTCAAGAAGGTCTTCCTGGCCGCCGCTGTCACCCTCGCGTTCAGCGCCGGTGCCATGGCTGAAACCCTGAAGATGGGCATCGAAGCGGCTTACCCGCCGTTCAACAATAAAGATGCCAGCGGTAACGTGGTCGGCTTCGACAAAGACATCGGCGACGCGCTGTGCGCGAAGATGAAAGTCGAATGCACCGTAGTCACTTCCGACTGGGACGGCATCATCCCGGCCCTGAACGCGAAGAAGTTCGACTTCCTGATCTCCTCGCTGTCGATTACCGAAGAGCGCAAAGGCGCGGTGGACTTCACCAACCCGTACTACTCGAACAAGCTGCAGTTCATCGCACCGAAAAACGTCGACTTCAAAACCGACAAGGACTCGCTGAAAGGCAAGACCATCGGTACCCAGCGTGCGACCCTGGCCGGTACCTGGCTGGAAGACACCTACGCCGACGACATCAAAGTCAGCCTCTACGACACCCAGGAAAACGCCTACCTCGACCTGACTTCCGGTCGTGTCGACGCGATCCTCGCCGACAAATACGCAAACTATGACTGGCTGAAAAGCGACGCCGGCAAGAACTACGAGTTCAAAGGCGACCCGGTCGTAGAGAGCGACAAGATCGGCATCGCTGTGCGCAAAGGTGACCCGCTGCGTGAGAAGCTCAACGCCGCCCTGAAGGAAATCGTCGCCGACGGTACCTACAAGAAGATCAACGACAAGTACTTCCCGTTCAGCATCTACTGATCCTGACCTGTGGGACCGGCGCCGTGATTGCACGGCGCCGGCTCCCGACTTTGCCTGCCGCAATTTGAACAGAACTCCATGATTATCGACCTCTACGGATTCGGCCCGGCCCTCGCTGCCGGCGCGCTGATGACCGTCCAACTGGCTCTCACCGCCCTGTGCCTGGGACTGGTGCTCGGCCTGCTCGGCGCCTTGGCCAAGACTTCCTCGTACAAGCCGCTGCAGTGGCTTGGCGGCACTTATTCGACCCTGGTGCGTGGCGTCCCGGAATTGCTCTGGGTGCTGTTGATCTACTTCGGTACGGTCAACCTGATGCGCACCCTCGGTGAGTTCTTCGGCAACCCCGACCTGCAACTCAACGCTTTCGCCGCTGGCGTGATCGCCCTGGGCCTGTGCTTCGGCGCCTACGCCACGGAAGTGTTTCGCGGCGCGATCCTCGCCATTCCCAAAGGCCACCGTGAGGCCGGCCAGGCCCTGGGCCTGTCGAAATGGCGGATCTTCACCCGGTTGATCATGCCGCAGATGTGGCGCATCGCCCTGCCCGGCCTGGGCAATTTGTTCATGATCCTGATGAAAGACACCGCGCTGGTCTCGGTCATTGGCCTGGAAGAAATCATGCGCCACGCGCAAATCGGCGTGACCGTGTCGAAACAACCGTTCACCTTCTATATGGTCGCCGCGATCATGTATTTGGGCCTGACCGTGCTGGCGATGACCGGCATGCACTTCCTGGAAAAACGCGCCGCTCGCGGCTTTGCGAGGAGCGCTTAATGAACTGGGAAGTGATCATCAAGTGGCTGCCGAAACTGGCGCAGGGCGCAACCTTGACCCTGGAACTGGTGGCCATCGCCGTGATTGCCGGTCTGCTGCTGGCGATTCCGCTGGGCATCGCCCGCTCTTCGAAGCTGTGGTACGTGCGTTCGCTGCCGTACGCTTACATCTTCTTTTTCCGTGGCACGCCGCTGCTGGTGCAGCTGTTCCTGGTTTATTACGGCCTGGCGCAGTTCGATGCGGTGCGTGAAAGCGCGTTGTGGCCGTACCTGCGCGATCCGTTCTGGTGTGCGACCGTGACCATGACGCTGCACACGGCGGCGTACATCGCCGAGATCCTGCGCGGGGCGATTCAGGCGATTCCACCGGGCGAGATCGAAGCCGCGCGAGCCCTGGGCATGTCGAAGCCGAAAGCGATGTTCTACATCATCCTGCCGCGTGCCGCGCGCATCGGCCTGCCGGCCTACAGCAACGAAGTGATCCTGATGCTCAAGGCCAGTGCGCTGGCCAGCACCGTGACCTTACTGGAACTGACCGGCATGGCGCGCACGATCATTGCCCGCACCTACCTGCCGGTGGAGATCTTCTTCGCTGCTGGCGTGTTCTATCTGCTGATGGCTTACGTGCTCGTGCGCGGCTTCAAGCTGCTGGAGCGCTGGCTGCGCGTCGATGCCTGCCAAGGGCGTTGATCCTTCCCACGTGCTGACGGGCGAGGACTTACTCGCCCGCTTCACGGCGCTGGATGCTTTTCTGACAACGCATCAGGCGTTATGGAAACCTCGGCCGTTCACTCACCGTTCTCTTGCCTGGGAAGCGTCCTGCCCGGAGTTAGCCTTGTGGCTACGCGGGCGCACTCTGGAAGACGCGGAAAACGCTCACAACCAGCCCGCTGATCTTGTCGATGCGCCGGAGCCGTTTGCTTCATTGGCGGCGTTGTCGGCTGAGCTGAGCGCGGTCGGTGAGTTGCCGGGACATGCGCTGAAAGCTGCGGGCCATCGACTGAATGTCGATGTGCCGGGGCGCAAGTGGCAGCAGATCGAGGCGTTTGCCAGTCGATTGTCCTTTGCTTCGCAGCCGACGCACTGGCTGGATTGGTGCTCGGGCAAGGGTCATTTGGGGCGGCGCTTGTTGGGTTTGGGGCAGCAACTGACTTGCGTTGAATACGATCCGCTTTTGGTCGCCAGCGGTCAGGCATTGAGCCAGCGTCATCACCTCCATGCCTTGCACGTGGAACAGGATGTACTGGCGGCGAATGCCTCTGCCGTGTTGAGCGCGACTCATACGCCCGTCGCCCTCCACGCGTGTGGCGATCTACATGTTCGGCTGATGCAACTGGCCAGTGCTGCAGGTTGCCAGCAAATGGCGATCGCGCCCTGCTGCTACAACCGCATCAGTTGCAGCGAATATCAGCCGTTGTCCCACGCCGGACTGGCATCGCTCCTACAGCTCTCAGTCGAAGATCTGGCGCTGCCAATGAGCGAAACCGTCACCGCCGGAGCCCGCGTCCGACGTCAGCGTGACACCTCAATGGCCCGTCGCCTGGCCTTCGACCTGCTGCAACGGCAAGTGCGCGGCGTCGACGAATACCTGCCAACGCCCTCCCTGCCCAGCGCCTGGCTGGACAGACCGTTCGCTGAATACTGTCGCGATCTCGCAGCGCTAAAAGAGTTATCCACAATCGGCTCGCCAGATTGGCCCGCACTCGAAGCAGCCGGTTGGCTGCGGTTGGCCGAAGTTCGCAACCTGGAATTGCTTCGCGGATTGTTCCGACGGCCACTTGAGCTTTGGCTGAATCTGGATCGGGCACTTTTCCTCGCAGAACAGGGATACGTCGTACGCCTCGGCACTTTCTGCGAGGCCCCCCTCACACCACGTAACCTGCTGCTATTGGCCGAACGCGAATAATTCATCGACTTCCTGTGGATAACTCTGTTGATGAATTCTTCGTGGATCCAATATCCATGCCTGTTTCGAGCCCTTAACAGCACTGGTCATTTTTTGTTCACATTGATAAAAAACCAATAAAACAGGGATTTGCGAACAAAATGAGAACGCGTCCACAAATAACTGCCTAAGCATGGTCTCGTGCCAGCCCGTTGTGCATAAGCCGTCAATCAAAACGACATAACCGCCGAAATTCACCGGTCCGAAGCGAATAATTGCGGCGCATCGCCAGCCTTGCTATACAAGTCCACAGCGTGCCGCCAGCGCGTCTCCAAACAAGAACAATCAGACCGACAGGAAGCGCCCGTGACGTTCATTTCTTATGCGCAAAATTTTGAAGACGTCCGCTTGTGGCGCGCGCTTAAACAGTTCGAGCACGGTTTCTACATCGACGTCGGCGCCAACGACCCCAGCCACGACTCTGTCACCAGAGCCTTCTACGACCACGGCTGGCACGGCGTTAATGTCGAGCCGATGCAAAACTACTACGACGCGCTCTGCCAACAACGCCCGCGCGACGCCACCGTCCAATGCATCGCCAGCGACCAACCCGGCGAAACGACCTTCTACGGCATTCCCGGCACAGGCCTCTCCACCGCCGACCCCGCCGTCGCCCAGCAACGCAAAGACCTCGGCATGAACGTGCAGAGCCTCACGGTCAAGGCTCGCACGCTGACCTCGATCTGCGAACAATACGCCGCCGACCGCCCGATCCATTTCCTCAAAATCGACGTGGAAGGCCACGAAGAAACCGTTCTGCGTGGCATGGACTTCAGTCGCTTCCGCCCTTGGGTCATCGTCGTCGAAACCCCATGGCTGCGCGATCACACGTGGGAACACCTGATCACCGACGCAGGCTATCAATCGATCCTGTTCGACGGCCTCAACACCTGGTTCCTCGCCGACGAACACCACAACCTCAAACCCGCGTTCGACATCCCGCCGTGCAACCTCGACAACTTCCAATTATGCAAAGGCCACGCCTTCGCTCACCCGATCAGCGCCAGCGAAGTCGACACCGCCCAACAACTGGCCAACGCTCTGCAACGCGCCGAACAGGCCGAAGCGCAACTGGCGGCCCTGCAAAACAGCCGCACATTGAAGGCGCTGCAAACGCTGCGAAATGTGCTGCGCAGGGCTTGATTTGCAAAGATGCAAAAATAGTCAGAATTCAGGGGTTTACAGAAATTATCCAGTCGCTATAATCGTCGCCCACACGCCGGTATAGCTCAGTTGGTAGAGCAACTGACTTGTAATCAGTAGGTCCCGGGTTCGACTCCTGGTGCCGGCACCATACAAAACGAAGCCCCTGCAGAAATGCAGGGGCTTTGTTGTTTCTGGCGTTTGAATACGGAAGCGCAATAGCCGAGTGGTAACTGCGTTGCCCCTCAGCTTGTGAACGGTGCCCCCCTCAAGATCTAAAAAGATCTTTGGAGTAGATCGGCAATCCACCACAAGACCACCTTACTTCATCATCCTGCAGAAATCCTCGCCGATAGAGCAACAACGAAAATCTGAAAAGACTCCACTCAATCCCTTGTCAGTCGTTGAGATCTCGAACTGTCCCACCGCCAGTATTCAAGCTTGCTGATCCGTTACAAGTTGATACGCGAAGTTGGTTTTGACGCGGAAATTTACGCATAAACTCGCCACGGACAACGTCGCCCACGGAGCAAGTGATGTCAAAACGAAAAAACGCCATGGAAATCCGCGAAGCATTTGAGGAGGCAGGGCACTCACTCTCGTTATTCATCGACTTGTGTACATCCGACGTTCAACTCACCCAACGCAGCAAATTGGCCTTGTCGGCCTATGGCAAAACCTGCATGAAGAGCTTTGAAGACGCCGAAAGCGGGCTGCGAAGCCTAGACGAGACACGAGACGACTTCATTGACCATCGCTGATTTCCTCCTTCAATTGCTTAAGGAAGACTACGGACAGGTTGCTGACTTTGCCTAATTAAAAGCGGTCAGCTACCAAATTGAACATTAATGAGTCTGCTGTAAAAAACACCGGACACCTCGTTTTCCGAACAGATTCTCTGAAGCTGAGGCTATTGCGGCGTTTCCCAACGTTAAATGCGGAACCTACGCTGCTTCAACCGAAAGCGAAATCCTTCGCCCAAGCTGCTGCAACGCACGTTCAACATTCTCGATCTTGGAGTGGTGCAAAAAATCCACCAGTCGATCTACCTGCGGCCGTTGCACGCCGAGACGACGCGCCAGTTCGGCTTTGCTCACACCGGACTCCAAGAGCTTATTCCAAAGCGCAACCTTCGCCGCGGTCAACGCAGGCAGACGCAACACGACGTCACTTTTCTGTTCTCCCGCCTGCCCCGTCGGAATCAATCGACGATCATCGACGTAGATCGACAGGGCGGTCTCGATGGCATCGATAGCACTGTCGAGCGCCTGTTCAAGGGTGTCGCCAACGGCGTGCATCTCTGGAATTTCTGCGCAGGACAACCAGACACTGTCCGGCTCTTCGTGAACTTCCAACGCATATTCGAACATCACGATTCCTCTCATGGGGTACAGCTGAGGAGAATTGGAGACAGACCACGTTTTTCAATTAATAGAGAGTTGTAACCTGAATTCTTTTTTACGATTTTGGTGCCGACGCCATACAAAACGAAGCCCCTGCAGAAATGCAGGGGCTTTGTTGTTTTCTGTAGCAGAAGTCTGCCCAAAGGTTTTAAGTGGTATCAAGCAGGATGCAGATCCCGCAAAACTTCCGGATGCTGGCGGGCGACCCTAAGGAGAGTTTGAGCCGCACCCGTCGGCTGCCGGCGACCCTGCTCCCAATCCTGCAAAGTCCGCAGACTCACACCGATCAGTTTGGCAAACGCACTTTGAGAAACGCCCACTTTGGCACGCGCTTCTGCTGCCGCAGAGAGCGGCACTTGAGTCACGCGCGCAGCCTTTCCAGCCTTCATCTGACGTACAGATTCCAGCAAGTCCTGCTGGAATTGCTCCAGTTCATCGACCATCGCTGATTTCCTCCTTCAGTTGCTTAAGGAAGGCTACGGGCAAGTTGTCGAGCTTTGCCTTGGTGTAGGCAATGAGCAACCAAATCGAACCTTCAGAAAGCGTGTTGTAATAAATGACACGTGTACCGCCTCGCTTACCCATGCCGGTGCGAGTCCACCGCACCTTGCGCAAACCTCCACTGCCAGGCACGACATCACCAGCCAGAGGATTTGCAGCAAGCCAATTTATGAATTCATGGCGCTCACCATCGACCCATATGGCGTCTGCATAGCGCTTGAACATTTCCGTTTCGATGATTGTATACATGAACCTGACTATACGGCTACGCCGTACAAACAAACCATAAACGTTTATAGGGACAGATCGACGAAATGCATGGCGCGAAGCCTTGTGAAATCTGTTGTAACGACAAGCCACTACTAGCCACCGTTGCTCATTCGCCCCTCGCAAAGCTACCGTTCAGTTCGTCGCTGCCTATTCAGCGACCGGGCCTGAGAACCCGCGTAAGATACAGGCGCACCAGCGCCCCAAATCACGATTGCCGGCGCTTTTTTGTGCCCGCATCCACGTGTAATGGCGGCTGTGCGTGGGAGACCTTCGGGTCTGCCGGGTTCCTGTATCTCCGGTTTCTCAGCCTGCGCATAGCTGCCACCCTTTCGCCTGAGAACGAAAATGGCGGCTCTCATTTGATACAGGGAGTTCACAAATGAATGCCATTGATCCATCAGCAATTCACAGAGCTGCAGAAACGGTCACCTCACGACACTTCCTTACGGCAGGTGAAGCGAAATGACCGACTACCTCCATTTGAAAACCCCAGGCCTCACGCACTTTTCCTTCCAGGCCAATCAAGCGCTGTTCCGCACCAATCGTGGCGTTCCAGTGATCGCCGCTCTCTCGCACGCCTCACATTTACTTCACATTTCCAAGCTACTGACCGCAGATTCCACAGTCTCGCGCGATCCTGATCTTCACGCTTATGCCTCGCAGTATTTGCAGGAATTGAGCAAAGCGCTGATCGATGATGTGGTGAAAGTGATGGATGCGCCGCCGGACAAACCGTTGATGTAAACACCGGTGTAAGGCCCTCGCCGATGCGAGGGCTTTTGCGTTTCAGACCTGACTGATTTCAAGCACAAACGAAATCTTCTGCTGACTCGCGCTCCACACATAACGCAGATGCTTGCCCTGCTTCGGAATCGATACCGCTGGCGGCCGAAACGCGGCAACGCATTCATGGCCAGGCTGGCGAACGCTGTTGTAGAGCAGTCCCCACGACTCGGTTTCGCGCAGTTGACGGGCGAATAGCTGAGACCGCCCGTAAGCCTCCGGATCCGGATTGTGCAGCTCGGGGTGAACGTGGCGAATATCGTGTAGCGGTTTAACCACCCGATTGACGTAAGTCCGCATGGTCAACTCGAGATCCGCTTCCCGAGTCGCCGCAAGAAATCGCTCCTGGTGATAACAGGTCTCGGCGATGGCCGCAGCCTGACTGCTCGCAGCGTAGTAAACGCCGAAGGTGCCGTCACAGAAACGACTGCGTTTGCCAATATGAGTAAACGCAGCCATCACCGGAGTCGAGCCGGGGCCAGAGAGTCGGTCTTCGGGTCGCACTCGGGCAAGTACCCCGGCCTGCTCGATCAGACGATCATTGGTCAGCGCTTCAATTGCGTAGGCAACTTCCAGATCTTCGGGATCGAGCACGTCTTCGAACAACGCAATCGGCGGGAAGCTGCTGTTGACGATCCGATAGGCTCGCGTCCACGCCACATCAACCAAATCGGGCGCCTTCAACCGCGTACCCCATCGAGATAGCGACGCACATCGGCGATGTCGATCACTCTCCCCGCCAGCATGTAATCCAATGCAGTTTGCCCGTTGAACGGCGCCGCTGTGTTTGGACTGCTGACCCACGTATAGGCGCGCTCACGGTTATTGCTGAAGATGATGCTCAACGCCTTGTGAATGCCCATCAGGTAGGAGATGCGCTCAAGGGTGTCGTTAGGCAGACGTATGTTCGGCAGATGTTTGTATTTGTAGAACGTGGTGTTACCAACGCCGCCGAGTAATGTGCGTTGCTGCTCTGCGCTGCAGCCCCAACGCTCCATAAGGTTGAAGAAGAACTTCAGCGCAACGCGGCCGGCTTCGGGGGCGTCGAGTTGTTCGCGTGGAGTGAGGGCTGGGGATGAGGTAGTCATTGAGCCTCTCCAGATTTGTCTTGCTTTGATACTAGTACATATACGAATAAATCGATAAAAAAGCTCCGTAAGCGTATTACTGGTTACCACATTCCCCATTGATTGGGATTCGGATATGACCGGATTTGAGCATTTCGTCGACCGAATCGAACCGCTGCCGAATAGTTCGTGCTTCCAACATGGCTTGGGCAGTCTTGTCCGTAGGAATTCGTGCAATGGACGGTTGCTCTTGAATTTCAATAACGTGATGAAGCCTGTTGCCAACTTGGCACTCCATATCGGCCGCTTCTTTTGATGCAATCACTTCGCTTACCTCACACAGATCTGTAGCCACATAGGCATGATGCCTCCCCACTGCTACTTCATCTGCTTTGACGAGTCGCCGCTATCAGCTCGGTCGCAAGTTCGCCTAAGACGCATCCACGTATTTCGCAGGCCAAAACCACTAACGTTGTCAGCCGTTTCCCCGTGAAAAATCGCCGCTACGCACCAAAACCAAGCACTTTTTTTGACCCCCATCACCCCCACGTCACTAAAAACCCCGATCCTGTGTCAGCCTCCAGCCATCGGCGGGGGCATCAATTCGCTACTAAACCCGCGACAACTATGCTCAGGTACAGGAATATAGCCAGCATATGGCGCCTGACCGGCAGTCTCGTAAACAACAATACCCAGCCCACTTCAGAGGGCATTACCCATGGATAGCAGAACCTTACGCAACCTCATGCGCATCGTGCAGACCGGCTCTTTGTCGGCCGCAGCCGAGCATTCGTGCCTGACCGTGCAGGCGCTGGCCGCGCAGTTGAACAAGGTCGAAGAGCAGTTCGGTTTCCGCTTGTTTCGACGTTCCAACAAAGGGCTGACGCTGACGCCGCAAGGCACTGAGCTGACGCCGTATATGGACAAAGTGCTGATTGCCACGCGACAGATGGAAGAAAAGGTCGAGGCGCTGAAAGTGCCGGGGCAGCGGACGTTGAAGGTTGCGTTGAACAACACCTTATCAACTGACTTCAACCGGCGAATGATCGGGCGCCTGATCGAGGTGTTTCCCGATTATCAGATGGAGTTCAGCTACGCCGAGTCGATGGAAAACCTCAGTAAGCTGAAGAATGAAGACTTCGACCTGGCGGTGCTGATCGGTCCGCAGCGGCCAGGTTTACCGAGCATTGTCTTGCCGGATGTGCAGGTGCAGGTGGTCGGTGCGCATTGCGGTCAGGAGAATGATCCGCTGACCTTGCTGGGCAACAAGTTCCAGGTACGTCCTGCAGAAGATTGTCCGTATTCCCACAGCTTTTTGCGTTTTCTCGACGCCGGGCTGGGCAATCACGAGAACGGTCAGCGCATGGTCTATTCGTGCAGCGAGACCCTGACGCTGTCGCTGATCACGCAGATGGACGCGGTCGGCATGGTTTCGCGTGAGGCCGCGCAAAAGAACGGCCTGACGATTTTCCCCGGGTTCGAGGATTTCCTCGAAGTGCGCCTGGCAGTGAACAATCCGGAATTGTCCAATCAGGCGTTGAGCGACGTCGTCGATCTGCCGTTACATGAACGAGCCGAGCGCAATGTACGCAGCCGTCCCAACCGCCACACTGAGAAAGAGGTTTTTGCTGAAATACGCACATAGCAACGTCGGAATCGCGGCATAGAATTCCGGGCGATCGAGCTGTATGTGCTGATCCTTGATCAATAAGGGTGTCAGGCTGATCGCAGCGACGATCGCCACCGGCAGGTATTCCAGCGCCCGCGCAATAAACGGCGGCCAGTGCTCGGTGTTGACTTGCAGGGGCAAGGCGCGTGGCAGGAAAGTCACGGCCATCATCAGCGCGACCACCAGAATCAGGAACGTTTGGTCAGGCATACACCCACTCCGCAGCCCACAAACGTGGCGATAAACACATTGAACGGCGAACTGCCGACCAGGCTCAGCGCGCCCATGCACAGCACGGCAGCAGCGGCGGCGATGAGTTTGTTGCGCGTGTTGCACAGCGACACCAGCACGTAGAGCATCATCGCCGTCAGGGCGTAGTCGAGCTGATATTTGATCAGGTGCGCCGCGTACTGCGCGCAAACCGCGCCAAGCAAACCGCCGAGCACCCACGAGGTGTGGCAGAACAGATTGAAGCCGATCAGATAACGCACATTGACCGGCGCACCCGTGCCGAGTTTAACGCTGTGGAAAGCGAAGGATTCGTCCGTCAGGCCACCGGCGTAAGCCCAACGCTCCATGCGACTCAAGCCGAGTGCGCGCAGGGCCTTGGCCATGTACACCGACATCAGCATGTGTCGCGCGTTGATCAGGAACGTGGTCAGTACGATGGTGGTCAGCGACGCTCCACTTGAGATCAGCGCCAATGCGGCGAATTGCGAAGCGCCGGCATACACGAACAAACACATCGCCACCGGCAGCCACATCGGCAAGCCTGCGTTGACGGCCATCAGCCCGAACACGAATGACACCGTGAAGTAGCCGGCGACGACCGGGCTGGCTTCGGCAAACGTGCGCGATGGCTGATGGGCAGCCATCAGCGGCGCACTGCCGGACGTTTCATTCATAGATCCCTCTCAAATGTCCGTTCGCCATGAGGCTCGCAAAAACCCTGGGCAGTCCAGAATCGCTTGCCCGCGAGGTTAGCATCGTCAACGAACAGAAACATCCGCAACACACCGACACGCTTCATGTCGGAAGACGCCGCTTCAACCAGACGTTGACCGACGCCCTGGCTGCGATAGCGCGGGCTGACGGCCAGATGATTGATGGTGCCGCGACTGCCGAGCATGCCGCCGAG
Source organism: Pseudomonas sp. Irchel 3H7 (assembly GCF_900187605.1). Lineage (GTDB taxonomy): Bacteria > Pseudomonadota > Gammaproteobacteria > Pseudomonadales > Pseudomonadaceae > Aquipseudomonas. Next base: position 200,222 of record NZ_FYEA01000012.1, on the reverse strand, counting down.
CACCGCGCCGACGATTTCGCCGGCGATGTCGAAGGCGAGATAGGCCGTGGTGGTTTTCTGGATCAGCACGCCGCGCAGGCACTTGGCGTCCTGCCATTCGCAGAAGGACACTTCGTCGAACTGGCGGAAGAAGCGCTCCATGCGCTGCGCATCCTTGGCCGTGGCGCGTCGCAGCACCACCGGCGTCGAGCATTCGACGCCATCGATTGGGGTGATCTGATTAGCGAACAATGTCGAAAGCGGTCCCGGGCCGCGAGAAGGAAATCGCCAGAATCTGCCGGTACGCCATCGCATGAGTGTGCGGGTTGCGGGCCGGGGTCACGTAGTGGCGCATATCGCGATCGAGGAAGTAGGTGGTGTCGAGAATTTCCTGGTAAGTGGTCGACGCCAGTTGATGCTCGTGGATGTCGTACAGACGACTCTCCGCACCCTCGACGTTATTGCGGCCCCAGAAGTGCACACCGCTGAACGGATAGCCGTCGCAGTGAATGCCTTCAGGGGTGATTTCCAGTTGTTTGCCGGGTTTGATCTCGATGCGGATCTGATGGATCTGGCACTGCCAGATTTCATCGTGCAGCTCTTCCGGCAGTACGCTTTTGTACACTTCGAAATCGGTGTCGATCAGGCTGCGCATCACCGGTGAAGTAATCACTTCGTCGGAGAAGTCCTGAAAGTGTCGCACGAGGCCGCCGACATAGGCGTTGTTCTCTTTCGACTGCACGTAGGCGCGATGTTCGAGTTGCTTGAGCTCGCGGGTTTTCGGGTTGTACTCAAAGTCGCTGTAACGACGGTAACGCATGCCGGCTTCGGCCTGACCGTAGTAACTGTCAGGCTCCATGTTTTCCCAACTTTTGGTCAGTCTGACGAAGTCGGCAAAATGACCGTAGAGATTGAAGTCACCACCCTGGACGTTGACATATTTGTCGCGCCGTAGCGATTCGCCCACTTCTCTGTTCAAAACGATCATTACCAAATTCTCCGCTGCGTTGAGCGGCCTAATCTATTAGGTGGAGAAATTGCGTCCATGAGAAAGAATTTCAGGCATTTAAAGCCCTGTTTGAAACGGCGTTTACAGCCACTTAAAAACAACTTTTACATGACAAAAACACAGGTTTTTTCCGGTTTTCATCGAAAAACCGTCGAAAAAAAACCCCGAACCAGTCGGGGTTTTTCTCATGTTTCTTACACTTGATCAGGCATCAGAAGATGTTGATCGGGTAGTCCACGAATACACGCAGTTCGTTACCGCTGACGTTGTACTCGCTGGATTTCTGCGAAACACGCAGGATCGAGCTGCGCAATTTCACGCTCAGGTCTTTGGCCGGGCCAGACTGCACGACGTATTTGAACTGGTTGAAGATCTCGCGCTCGGTGCCGCCTTCGCTGGTGGAGGTGGTGATGTTGTCGCCACGCACGTAAGCGAAGTTGTAGCTCAGACCCGGTACGCCGAATGCGCCGAAATCCAGGCCGTAGCCCAGCTGCCAGCTGCGTTCGTCTTCAGCGTTGAAGTCGGACCAGTAGGAGTTGGCCAGGTAGATGGAGTTACCGCCGTCACCGACACGACCTTGATCTTTCTGGTAACCGCCGTAGGCGTAACCGAGGTTGCTGTCGCCGGTGGAACGCTGGTGCGCCACGGTGAACGAGTGCGGGCCGGTAGCGAAGGTTGCGGCCAGGCTCCAGATCTTGTTGTCGTCGCCGGTTACCCCGTTTTCGCGGACATAAGAGTTGTCCAGCTTGGTGCGGTAACCGTTGAAGTCCAGGGTCAGCGACTGATCCTTGTTGAACGGCAACACGTAGTTGGCGTTCACGTATTGTTTCTTCAATACGTCTTCGACGTCGGACGCGTAGAGCGCGCCTTTGAAGTTTTCAGTGAACTGGTAGCTACCGCCCAACACGTTGATCGACTTCAGACCACCGCTGTCACGGCCTTCGTCGCTCTTGCGCGATTCGGCGGTGAAACGACCGGCGTTCAGTTCCAGGCCTTTGATCTCTTTAGAAGTGATCAGGGTACCGGTGTAGCTTTCCGGCAGCAGGCGCACATTGTCGTAGCTCAGCACTGGCAGGGCCGGCATCTGGTCGCCGTAGGTCAACACGGTGTTGGAGAAGCGGAACTTCACCGCGGCACCGCCCTTGGCTATGTCATGGTTCGCGCGACCGTCATTTTCCTGCTTGAAGAAATCGATACCACCGGCGCCGCTACGGCCCTTGCCGCCGTCCAGACGCAGTGCGTACAGACCGAAAGCGTCGACACCGACACCCACGGTGCCTTGGGTGAAGCCGGACGAGAACGTACCGATGGCCGCTTGGCCCCACTCGGCTTTGTCTTTGTTGCCGTCTTTGTAATCACGATTGATGTAGGCATTGCGCAGCAGCACTTTGAGGCTGCTGTCTTCAACAAAACCCTTGGACTCGGCCTGGTCGTTAGCCATGGCCTGAGTGGCGCTCAACATCCCCAGTGCGATCAGACTGATTCGCTTGTTCAACATTTTGTTTTCCTTATTACGGGTTGAAACGCGCTGTGTCGAACGGCGGAAACGGCGCTTTTGCACTCTTTTATTCACCCCGAAACAAAAAGGCCCGCCCACGATAACGTGATGGCGGGCCTGCTCCTTATTTTGAGTCATGGCGGTTGGCCACAGGCGTTGGGCCGAATCGTAGCCGCGCCCTGAACAATGTGTCAATTTCAAGAATCGTCTTTAAATAGGTAAAAATCGTCTAAGAAACGTAAATTTTGCGCTGACTCCTTGCTGGGAAATGCACACAGCCAGTGAATCCAGTGCGTATCAGGCGCAACCATCAATAGAACAGAATGCAGAAGATTTACCGCTTTCATCGAGGACGATTGCCTGTTGTAACCAATCGGCAAATGCCTGCGGCTTGCCCAGCCACGGACTAATGTCGATCAATTGGAATGTGCCATCCTGCTCCAGAGCCATGGTCGGAAAACCCTGGCCGCCCAATTGCGCCAAAAACTGGCGACTGGCTTTTACGTGCCTCTCGCTATCAACGGACTCAAACGCAATGTGGAAATCGTCCTGCGCATAGCCCATCTGCATCGCCAATTCCAACAGCACGGCTGAATCGGCAATGCGTCGCCCTTCCACATAGTGCGCGCTCTGCAACCGCCCCAACATGCGCAGACCGCCTCGGTCGATGGCTTCGGCCGCCATGACCGCAGCAATCGGTGGCGTCGAATCGAACACGGCCGATTGATCTCGCAGCAAACCGTCGAAATAGGCCTCGCCGAAAGGCTGGCCTGTGTACTCGGCAATGCGTCGGTCGTGGGGCATGACGTAATTGCGCAGTTGTGGCGAAACGCGCTGGCGATTGGCGCCACTCATCATTCCCCCGGCATGCGCGATCACTGGCAGCACTGCCTGCGCCGCTTCCACCAGCGGCTTGGCGCCGTAACACCAGCCGCATAACGGGTCGTAGACGTAATGAAGGATCATGGGAAAACTCCGGCAAAAAGTGAGGGAAATCGATGGCGGCAGATTAGTGCCCGTACTCTTGCGGAAAAACGCCAGAATGGCTTTCAGTCTGTTTCATGAATCGGTCAAATTGCCGTTCAGGCAGATTGTGTCGAATGCGACACAAATTGAAACAATCAGATCAGGGAACTTATAAGGAATAATTAACGGAAGTAAATGCAAAGCATTACCATTCGCGCGATCGAATTCTTCCACCCTTTCGGATGCGCTGTTAAATGCCTGCCCCGTTCCGTCTTACGCCCGTCACCCTTGGGCTTTCTGTTTTTCTGTCCAGTGGTTTTGCCTACTCCGCGACCGAGTTACCCGCCACCGCGATCAGCGCCGAAGCGCAAGCCGATGACCCGCGCGTGAAGCTCAGCAACACCGCAACCCGCACCTCAACCCCGGTGCGCTACGTGCCGCAGGCGATCGATTCGATCAAGACCGCGAACGTCGCCAACTACGGCACCAATGATATCGGCGACGCGTTGAGCGGCATGCCCAACGTCAGCAGCAGCGCCGACACCCGTTTCGACAGCCTGCGCATTCGCGGTTTCGATGCCAGCAACGATTTCTATCTCGACGGCATTCGCGACGACAGCCAATACAAGCGCGACCTGCACAACATCGAACGCGTCGAAGTGCTCAAAGGCCCGGCCGCCGTGCTGTACGGTCGGGGCAGTCAGGGCGGGATCGTCAACCGCGTGAGCAAAATGCCCGAGTTCGGCCGACGCTCGACCATCGAAGCCCAGGGTGGCAGCGAAGATTTGCGCAGTCTTTACGCCGACCTCAGCACCGATCCGAGCGAAAACATCAGCCTGCGCCTGAACATGGGCAACATGGATGAAAACAGCTTCCGTGATGGCGTCAGCGGCAATCGTCAGTTGTTCGCACCGTCGATGAGCTGGCAACTGACGCCGGACCTGAACTGGTTGGTGCAATACGAATACAGCCGCTACAACCGCACGCCAGATCGCGGCATTCCCGGCGTCAACGGGCGCCCGGCCGATGTCGGTCGTGACACCACCTACGGCAACGATCACGATTTCATTGACGACAAGTCGCAATCGCTGCGCTCCAAACTCAGCTACGAGATCAACGACAACTGGCAACTGCGCCAGACCCTCGGCGTGTTCAAGCTCGACAGTGATTTCGACAACACCTACCTCACCGGTTACACCCCGGCGACCAACAAGGTCACGCGTCAGCACTGGCAGCAGGATCTGACCACCCGCAACGTCTATAACAACGTTGAACTCGAGGGCGGATTCGATACCTTTGGCCTAGAACATCGTCTGCTCACTGGCGTCGAGATCGGCAGTCAGCGCCGCGATCCGACGCTGTACAACGCCGCCACTGGCAGAACCCCGGGCGCGCAGCCCGTGCCATCGCTCGACCTCTACAACCCCAACCGCAATCTGCGCCACACCGGCAGCATGCAGGTCTCCAGCAGCAGCCATACAGAAGTCGAAAGCCGTGCGGTCTACGTGCAGGATCAACTGCGCCTGAACGATCAGTGGCAACTGCTTGGCGGTTTGCGTTACGACACCTTCGATATCGAGTCGACCAACAAGCTGCGTAACATCTCCGAAGACCGCGACAGCCACAGCACCAGCCCGCGCGTCGGCCTGGTCTGGACGCCGTTGCAGAACCACTCGTTCTACGCTTCGTGGTCGAAGACGTTTTCGCCCGTGGGTGGTGGCTTGATCGGCATCACCCCGGGTGCGGCCGGCAACACCAACGACCTCAGTCCTGAGCTGACCAAGCAGAAAGAAATCGGCGTGAAGAGCGACTGGTTCGATGACCGCTTGAGCACCACGCTGGCGATCTATGACCTGGAGCTCTACAACCGCCGCACCACCGATCCAAACGACCCGACCCTGACCGTCATGTCCGGTCTGCAACGATCGCGCGGGATCGAGTTGACCGCCACCGGTAACATCGTCGGCAACTGGTACATGCGCGGTGGCGTCGGTATGCAGGATGCGAAGATCGAGAAGGACAACAACGGCCTGGAAGGCAAACGCATCAACAACGTCGCCAAGCACAACGGCAGCCTGTTCCTGACCTGGAAACCGGAGATGGGCTGGTACGGTGAAACCGGTCTGACCCTGGTTGGCCAACGCTATGCCGATAACGCCAACACCACCGTGCTGCCGGGTTATGGTCGCTGGGATGCACTGGTCGGTTACCGCTTCAAGGATTGGGATTTGCGCACGGCGCTGAACAACATCACCGATCGTGAGTACTACGCATCGGCAACCAGCCAGTATCAGATTCAACCGGGTGCGCCGCGTAGCGTCGTGATGACCGGCACCTACAGCTTCTGATTTCACACAAATCCCTGTGGGAGCGAGCCTGCTCGCGAATGCGGTGGATCAGGTTACGACGATGTCGACTGACCCGAAGCATTCGCGAGCAGGATCGCTCCCACATTGAATGGGTGTGTACAAAATAGTCGTGCATAAAAAAGCGCCGCCATCCCGGCAGCGCTTTGACCAATCCCTGTTGTTCTTCTTATCCTTCCATTACAGCCCACAATGCATCCAGTTCGGCCTCGCTGAACAGGCCAGCGGGGTAACGCTCGATCATCGTCCGGCGCGGATCAGGTTCCCTGATCTGACGCGTTCCATTGGACTTTAACCAGTGCGCGACAATCTGGAGCGCTTCGCCGTTAACGGCCATGGGATGCAACGTCCGCTCGCTGACTACGTTCACTTCGGCGTTCATTTCAGCGCTCTCTCCCCGTTCATGAGCGGCTAAGTTATCCAAGGTTTATGACAGAACTGTTGAAGTTCTCCCCCCTCCCTAGTGCACGGGTGATGAATACAAGAGCTATGCCAAGGTTTCGCATTTGTCGACAAGCGGATACAAAGAAGCCCGCAATCCAACCGGGCTGCGGGCTTCTTCACATGCATAGCGAGCTAATCACTGCTCGGCCGATTTGTTAATCAACTCAAGCTGTTACGACTCAACTCACTCTTTGTGTGGTGCGGGTTGCTGTTGGGTAAGGCAGTGGATATTGCCGCCACCCAGTAACAGTTCGCGGCCCGGCACCATTACCACTTCGTGCTGCGGGAATAGTTTCTGCAGGATTTCCCTGGCCGGGGCATCCATCGGATCGTCGAAGCTCGGCGCGATGATGCCGCCATTGACGATCAGAAAGTTCACGTAGGAGCCGGCCAGGCGCACGGACGGATTGCGCTCCTGCGTACCGTCCATCGGATCGACACCGGCGCACTCTTCTTCGGTCGCGTAGAGCGGCCCCGGAATCGGCATTTTGTGCACCGTGAACGGGCGACCTTTGGCATCGGTGCTGCTTTGCAGGACTTTCATCGCAGCCTGGCAGCGCGGGTAGTTCGGATCCTGCGGATCGTCGGTCCACGCCAGCAATACTTCACCCGGACGCACGTAACAGCAGAAGTTATCCACATGGCCGTCGGTTTCGTCGTTGAACAAACCGTCCGGCAGCCAGATGATTTTATCCACAGACAGATTGGCGCTGAGCACCGCTTCGATTTCTTCGCGGCCCAAGTGCGGGTTGCGATTGCGGTTGAGCAGGCATTCTTCGGTGGTGATCAGCGTGCCTTCGCCGTCGACGTGAATCGAACCGCCTTCGAGCACAAAACCTTCAGTGCGATAACGCGGGCTACGCTCGATCTCGAGGATCTTGCCGCCGACCTGCGAATCACGATTCCACGGCGAATACAGACCACCGTCGAAACCGCCCCAGGCGTTGAAGTCCCAGTTCACACCGCGCACTTCGCCGCTGTTGTTGATGACGAAAGTCGGGCCGCTGTCGCGTACCCAGGCGTCATCGCTGGACATCTCGACTACGCGGATATTCGGTACGTCGAGGCGCGCGCGGGCGTTTTCGTATTGGCCGGCGGACACGGCCACGGTCACTGGTTCGAAACGTGCGATGGCTTTGGCCACCGCAGCGTGTGCGGCTTGCGCCGGTTTGCCGCCCAGACGCCAGTTGTCCGGGCGCTCGGGCCAGATCATCCAGGTCTGCGTTTGCGGCGCCCACTCGGCCGGCATGTGAAAGCCGTCGGCGCGCGGGGTACTTTTCAAGGTGGTCATCGGGATCAGGACTCCAGGGAACCGTCGAGGGTTTTCAACGCACCGTACAGGTTCGGACGGCGGTCACGGAATGAACCCCACGCGCTGCGAATGTGTTCGAGCTCGTCGAGGTTGAAAGTGTGCACAAGAATACCTTCTTCGGTTTTATTCAGCTCCTGCACTTTTTCGCCGAACTGGTTGGCGATGAACGAAGAGCCGTAGAACGTGATGTCGTAGCCGTCCTGTTCTTCATTGCCGATGCGGTTGCTGGCGATCAGCGGCATCAGGTTGGCGCCGGCGTGGCCCTGTTGTACGCGCTGCCAGTGATCGCGCGAGGAGATGCTCTTGTCGTGCGGCTCGCTGCCGATTGCGGTCGGGTAAAACAGGATTTCCGCACCTTGCAGCGCCATGCTGCGCGCGGCTTCCGGGAACCACTGGTCCCAGCAGATACCCACGCCGATCTTCGCGTAACGGGTGTTCCACACTTTGAAACCGGTGTCGCCCGGGTTGAAGTAATACTTCTCGTGGTAGCCCGGGCCATCCGGGATGTGGCTTTTACGATAAATCCCGAGGTTGCTGCCGTCGGCATCGATGATCGCGATGCTGTTGAAACGCGCGCGGCCGGCCAGTTCGTAGAAGCTGATCGGCAGGACTACTTGCAGCTCTTTGGCGATTTTCTGGAAATGCTTGATCGCGACGTTGTCTTCCACCGTCGTCGCCAGTTGCAGGTAGTCCGGGTTCGGCTTCTGGCAGAAATACGGCGCCTCGAACAGCTCCTGAATCAGGATGATCTGCGCGCCTTTGGCGGCGGCTTCGCGCACCAGCCGTTCAGCGATTTCGAGGTTGGCTTGCAGATCCCACGAACAGGCCATCTGGGTGGCGGCAACGGTAACGATACGGCTCATGAATCATCTCCGGGCAAGTGCTTTGACGGTCGACAATTCGACCGAAAAGAAAACGCGCGCACCGGACATGAGATCACCAAGCCGGAGCAATGGCGACTTTATAGCCGATAAATATCGGCTTTAGAAGCTAAAAAAATGAATTCCGTCTAATTTTAACCACAAAATACCGATACAAATCGAATTAGCTCCGAACCTCTGTAGGAGCTGCCGAAGGCTGCGATCTCTTGATTTTGCTCTTGAAAAACAAGATCAAAAGATCGCAGCCTTCGGCAGCTCCTACAGGGGTGAGTGTCAAAGGCCCTCGGTGAGCACCCGATCGAGCATGTCGACAAAGAAATCCACACTCTTACGCGACGTCACCATCGGTGGCTTGATCTTGAGAATGTTCAGATCATCCCCAGTCGGCTGCATGAAAATCCCCAACTCGCGCAGGCGATCACACAGCAACACCGTCTCCTCGGTCGCCGGCTCCAGCGTCTCGCGATTGCGGATCAACTCAAGCCCGAGATAGAACCCGGAACCGTGCACCGCGCCCACCAGCGGATGTTTATCGATCAGCGCTTCGAGTCGCGCCTTGAAGTGGCCACCGACCACCTGCGCGTTCTCCCAGAGCTTTTCTTCTTCCATCACATCCAGCACCGCCATGCCGATCTGGCAACTCACCGGACTGCCACCCGCCGAAGAGAAGAAATAGCCCTCGGCCTCCAGCGCTTCGGCGATTTCCCGGCGAGTGATTACTGCACCCAGCGGTTGACCGTTGCCCATGCCCTTGGCCATGCAAATGATGTCCGGCACCACGCCCTGCTCTTCAAAGCCCCAGAAGAAATGGCCCATGCGCCCGTAACCGACCTGCACTTCGTCGGCGATGCACACGCCGCCCTGCGCGCGCACCAGCCCGTAAACCTGTTTCAAATATCCCGGCGGCAGCGAGATGCCCCCGGCATTGCCATACACCGGCTCGCAGATGAACCCGGCCAATTGGCGCTTCTGCTCGGCGAGTTTTGCCAGGTGATGCTCAACGCTACGCACGTAATCCGGCGCCGAATCGAGGCCGCGGAATTCACCGCGATAGGTATTTGGCGCAGGCACCGGATGCACCCAGTCCGGACGGCTTTCCAGGGCTTTCGGGTTGTCGGCGACCGAGGTCGATACCGCATCGGCGCCGACCGTCCAGCCGTGATAGGCCTCAAGCACACTGATCATGTCGCGCCCGCCGCTGTAGGCCCACGCCAAACGAATCGCCAAGTCATTGGCCTCGCTGCCGCTGTTGACCAGAAACACCCGATCCATGCCTTCCGGCGCGAGTTTCAGCAAGCGCTCGGAAAACTCCGCCACCGCCGCATAGTTGAACCGCGAGTTGGTGTTGAGCAGTGACCATTGGCGCGCCGCGACCGCCGCCATGCGCGGGTGACCGTGACCGAGCACCGCAACGTTGTTGAGCATGTCCAGATAGGAGCGGCCCTGCATGTCGATCAGATGATTGCGCCAGCCACGTTCGATGCGCGGCGGATCGACGTAGTAGTGTTTCTGGGTGCGGGCGAAACTGGCATCGCGGCGTTCGAGTAACGTTTTCGCGTCCAGCTCCGGCTCGGCATCGCAGGCCAGCCCCAACAATGCGGCCGGCGATGGGCACAGCGCCTGCCAAGCCGCTGCTTGCGCCGGGGTGCAAAACAACGGTGCATCGAGCTGCGCGCCCCGACACAACTGCACCCGCAACGGGCCGCTGACCGCACCCAGCACCTGACCTTTGACCAGCGCCGCACCGCTGTGCAGCGACGGTGTCACGCCCCACAGCCGCAGGCTGAGTTGCGGGCCATCGAGTTGCAGCACACCGTCTGCGGCCTGATGCACGACGCCTGCGAACGGCGCCTCCACGGCGCTGCCATCGGGCACGCGCAATTCCACGTGCAGCGGGAAGGTGTCCGGTTCAACGGCACTGTCGGGACGAGTGCGCGACAAACGGTACTGACCATAACGGCTCGCCGCCAAACCATGCGCCACAGCCGCTTCAGTCAGCAGGCGCTGGTCGATACCCTCCTGCTCCCAATTTCCAGCGTCGAAATGCGGACTCAGCACGCCAAGATCGATCAGCGCAAATTCGCGTCCGACCAGACCGGGCAACAATGGCGCAAAACCTTCACTCTCAATCGCCGGCAAAGCCTGTCCCACCGCCGCCAGAATCGCCGCCTCCATCAACGCCTGAGGCACCGATGTCGCCACGCGGAAAATCTCCCACTCGTGGGTAAGGTTGTCCCGGCTGTACGTATTCGCCGGGTCGATGCTGACTTGCTGCTCGCCACTGAGCACCAGCACCGCCGCGCGCGCCACAATCAAAGGCCACAGCGCTTGCAACTCTTCGTGTTGCAGTGGGTTGACCGCGTGGTAGGCCTGCACCGCCGGCAGGATGACAAACGGATCACCACCAGCGTGATGCAGCAACGCCGCACACGTCACTGACAGATCGGTGATGCGCCAGGTGCGCACCAGATCGCCAAAGTCGATCACGCCCTGCAACTGCCAGTGACGCTGGGCATCGCGCGCCCAGACGGCGTTGTCATCGGTGATGTCCATATGGATCGCCTGCACCGGCAGCTTGCCCCGCAACGGCTGCAAACGGCGCTCGGCCTGTTCGGCGGCATCGGCGATCAATGTGCGTTGTTGCTCATCCTTGATCACCGGCAGCAGATGGCTGATCAGTGCACTGGCGTGGCGGGCATCCCACTGCAACGTGCGCTCAAGGCCCGGATGGTCGAACCCGGCCAGCGCCAGATCCATCTCACCGCAGAGCCGGCCAAACCCCGCCACTACGTCGCGCCCCAAGTGATCAAGATGCGTGAGCGGCTGGCCCTCGATGTAATCCAGCAGCCGCACATGGACGGCTTCGCCGCCGACCTCGAGTGACAGCAGATCCTCGCCATTATTGGCCGCGATCACCCGTGGCACCGTCACCGCCGAGTGCTCGGCCAGGTACTTGAGGCCGGCATGCTGGGCTTGCAGCTCCACCAGAGCGTAATCGCCACGGCAGATTTTCAGCACGAACCGACCGCGCGGACTGTCGACGCGAAAATTCAGATCCTGCTGGCTGCCGAGCGCCTGCAACCTGCCGCTGAGCCCGTAATGCTCCGCCAGCCATTGCTGGGCCTGCTCTGCAGAAACCTGCGGGCTGGGCAAACTGGCGCGATGAATCAACGTGGCGAGCGGCATGAAACGACCCCTGAAATTTTATTAGGCGCCTATATCGCCATTGCTTGGCAGGATCCGCAACCCCCATCCACGAAAAGGCGTCAGGGCTATTTGTCTTCCTGCACTCGCGCCCTCCAGCACTTTGCGCAAGAATGTCGACCATTAACACTGGCCTATGGAAACCCCATGAATGTAATCACCACCGACCTGCCCGGTGTCCTGATCATCGAACCCAAGGTGTTTGGTGACGAGCGCGGGTTTTTCTACGAAAGTTTCAATGCCAAGGCTTTTCAGGACGCAACGGGGCTGGACACACAATTCGTTCAGGACAACCACTCGCGCTCGCAAAAAGGCGTATTGCGTGGTCTGCATTACCAACTGCAAAACACTCAGGGCAAACTGGTCCGCGTAACGGTCGGTGAAGTATTGGATGTCGCCGTGGACATTCGCCGCAGCTCACCGCACTTCGGAAAATGGGTGGCCGTGCGCCTGTCGGCAGACAACCATCGTCAGTTGTGGGTCCCGGAAGGTTTCGCCCACGGGTTCGTCGTGCTGAGCGAGTTCGCCGAATTCCTCTACAAGACCACCGACTACTACACGCCGTCGGCAGAACGCAGTATTCGCTGGGACGATCCGGATCTGGCCATCGATTGGCAACTGGACGAAGCCCCGAAGCTGTCCGCCAAGGATCAGGCTGCAGCCTTCTTCAAGGACGCTGACGTCTTCGCCTGAGGCCGGGCATAATGCGCCTGTCCCTACAGGCGCTTCCGGCTCATGAAACCAACCCTTCCCCGCAGACCTCGCTGGCGCAGCCTCGCGCTGTTGGCCCTGTGTCTGGCGCCGCTGTTGTGGCCGCTGGAACATCTCGCCGAGCGCTATTACCGCAGCGAACTGGCCGGACAGAACCGCCAGACCCTCGATCTGTACGTCGCCAACCTGCTGGGCACCCTGCACCGCTATGAAGTGTTGCCACAGATTCTCGGCGACCTGCCGGCCCTGCGCTCGGTACTCGGCGCACCGGACGACGGCGTCACCCAAGGCAATGCCAACCGCCTGCTGAAGAACATCGCCGCGCAGACCGGTGCCGAAGTCATGTACCTGATGGACACCAGCGGTCAGACGCTGGCGGCGTCGAACTGGGACAAGCACGACAGTTTCGTCGGCCGTAATTTCTCCTTCCGTCCGTACTTCAGCGAAGCCATGGCCGGGCGCCTCGGGCGCTTCTTCGGGCTCGGCACCACGTCGGCCAAGCGCGGTTATTTCTTTGCCGCCGCCGTGCGTAACGGCGAAAAAATCATCGGCGTGCTGGTGATCAAGGTTGACCTCGACCACACCGAAAGCCTCTGGGGCAAAACCCCGGAACAACTGTTGGTCACCGACCACAACGGCGTGGTCATCCTCACCTCGCGCCCGGAATGGCGTTTTCGCTCAACCCGTAATTTGAGCGACAGCGAGCGCTCGGCGATCACCGCGATCCAGCCTTACCCGACCCGCGAGCCGCGCCCACTTAACCTTAGCCCGACGGCGTGGCTGATCCAGACCCACGACATTGCCGAAACCGGCTGGAGCGTCAGCATCCTTGCCCCGCGCACGCTGATCGACCGTCCGGTGCGCACCGTGGTCGCCATCGGCGGCGCCACGCTGCTGGTGCTGATGTTGTTGCTCGGTCTGATGATGCAGCGCCGCCGGCATTATCTGGAGCGCATCGCGTTCGAGGCCAAGGCACGCCGCGAACTTGAGGGCCGCGTGGCGGAACGCACCAGCGACCTCGAAGGCCTCAACCGACGTTTGAAGGAAGAAGTGCTGGAGCGTGAACAAGCCCAACAGGAACTGGTGCGTGCCCAGGATGATCTGGTCCAGGCCGGCAAGCTGTCGGCGCTGGGGACGATGTCAGCGAGCATCAGCCACGAACTCAATCAGCCGTTGGCAGCGATCCGCAGCTACGCGGAGAACGCCGAAGTGCTGCTCGATCATCAGCGCACCGACGATGCGCGCGGCAACCTCAAACTGATCAGCGAACTGACCGGGCGCATGGCCTCGATCATCGCCCACCTGCGCGCCTTTGCCCGCCGCGATCGCCACGCGCCGGAAAGCGTTGCCCTGCAACCAGCGCTCGACGATGCCCTGGCGCTGCTGGCCAAACGGCGCCGGAGCATGGAAGTCGAGCTGATCCGCGATCTGCCGGCCGCCACGCTGTGGGTCGAGGCCGGGGAAACGCGCCTGCGTCAGGTGCTTGGCAATCTGCTCGCCAACGCCCTCGACGCGCTCACCGAAAAAGGTCCGCCGCGCAAACTCTGGCTGAGTGCCGAATCCACCGCCGAGGGCGTCAATCTGTACATTCGCGACAACGGCCCGGGCTTTTGCATGGAGGCCCTCGGCCGCGCCAGCGAGCCCTTTTACACCACCAAGACCCGTACTCAGGGTCTGGGGCTGGGGTTGGCCATTTGTGAAACGCTGATGCGCGCCTTCGGTGGTGAACTGTCGTTCGCCAACCACAAGCAAGGTGGCGCCTTGATTACCCTGCGACTGCGCGCCGGTGCGCCCGGGGTCAGCCTGCAACCGTCCGAGGATCGAAGTGCATGACCATCGACAATCGCATTCAGGTGGTGTTGATCGACGACGATCCACATCTGCGTCAGGCCCTCGGCCAGACACTGGATCTGGCCGGTCTGAAAATTTTGCCGCTGTCCGAAGCCAAGGGGCTGGCCGCACAGCTTGAACGCGACTGGCCGGGCGTGGTGGTGAGCGACATCCGCATGCCGGGTATGGACGGCCTGGAATTGCTCAGCGAATTACACGCGCAGGATCCCGAACTGCCGGTGCTGCTGATCACCGGCCACGGCGATGTACCGCTGGCGGTGCAGGCCATGCGTGCCGGCGCTTATGACTTTCTCGAAAAACCTTTCGCCAGCGATGCGCTGCTCGACAGCGTACGCCGCGCGCTGGCCCTGCGCCGCCTGGTGCTGGACAACCGCAGCCTGCGTCTGGCCCTCAGCGACCGCAATGAATTGAGCGCGCGTCTGGTCGGCCATTCGACGCCGATGCTGCGCTTGCGTGAGCAGATCGGTGCGCTGGCCGCGACCAAGGCTGACGTGCTGATCCTCGGCGAAACCGGCGCCGGCAAAGAAGTGGTCGCCCGTGCGCTGCACGATTTGTCCAGCCGTCGTAATGGCCCGTTTGTGGCGATCAACGCCGGCGCACTGGCCGAGTCCGTGGTGGAAAGCGAACTGTTCGGCCACGAACCCGGCGCCTTCACCGGCGCGCAGAAGCGCCGGATCGGCAAATTCGAATTCGCCAATGGCGGCACGCTGTTTCTCGATGAAATCGAAAGCATGAGCATGGACGTGCAGGTTAAGTTGCTGCGCATGCTGCAAGAACGCGTGGTCGAACGCCTGGGCGGCAATCAATTGATCCCGCTGGACATCCGCGTGATTGCCGCAACCAAGGAAGACCTGCGTCAGGCCGCCGATCAAGGCCGCTTCCGCGCCGACTTGTATTACCGCCTCAATGTCGCGCCACTGCGCATTCCACCGCTACGCGAACGCGGCGAAGATGCGTTGGTGCTGTTCCAGCATTACGCCGATGAAGCCAGCGCCCGCCACGGCCTGCCGCCCCACGAACTGCAACCGGCACAACGCGCCTTGCTGTTGCGCCACACCTGGCCGGGTAACGTGCGCGAACTGCAGAATGCCGCCGAACGTTTCGCCCTCGGTCTGGAACTGGCACTGGATAACAGCGGCGCCGAAGGTACTGGCAACACACCGGTTGAAGTCATCAACGGCGGTCTCAGCGAGCAAGTGGAAAACTTCGAGAAATCGTTGATTGCCGCCGAACTGGCGCGCTCTCACAGTTCAGTGCGCAGCCTCGCCGAAGCCTTGGGCGTGCCGCGCAAGACCCTGCATGACAAGTTGCGCAAGCATGGCCTCAACTTTGGCGACAGCAGCCATGGGGATGAAAACGAATGAGCACTGACAGTCGCTATCTGGAATCGGTCCTGCATCACGACATTCCCCTGACACGGGACATGGGGCTGAAGGTGCTCGACTGGCATGCACACCAATTGAGTCTGCATCTGCCACTCGAGCCGAACGTCAATCACAAGAGCACGATGTTCGGCGGCAGTCTTTACTGCGGTGCGGTGCTGGCCGGTTGGGGCTGGTTGCATCTGCGTTTGAAGGAAGAAGGCATCACCGACGGGCACATTGTGATTCAGGAGGGGCAGATCAGTTATCCGCTGCCGGTCACGGGCGACGCCACGGCAATCTGCCCGGCGCCGGACGCGAAGGTGTGGAGGAAATTTCTGGCGATGTATCAGCGTTATGGGCGGGCGCGGTTGACGTTGAGTACGCGGATCGTCAATCAGGGCAGCGAAGAAGACGCCGTGACATTTACCGGGCAGTACGTTTTGCACCGCTGAAGATCAACGGCCCCTCACCCTAACCCTCTCCCCGAGGGAGAGGGGACTGATTGGGGGATGCTTCAGACGTACACCGACCTGATGGCGCTTTGCTGAATCCTTAATCGACCTCATCTTACAGGTCGATGACGCAAGACAACTCGGTCGGCTCCCTCTCCTGGGGGAAAGGGCTGGGGTGAGGGCGATTGCCGATCAGCCCACTTAACCGCGAGCCAACTCCAACAATCTGGAACGCCAGGCCGCCTTCGCCGGCAGCGCCAAAAAGAACTCGTTCAACAGCGATTCCCGCGCCGGATAGCAGAACGCATCCCCGCGCAGATCCAACACTTCACCGCCCGCTCCTTCCAGCACGCCTTGCGCCGCCGCCGTGTCCCACTGCGAAGTCGGCGCCAGTCGCGGATAGCAATCCGCTGCGCCTTCCGCCAGCAGACAAAATTTCAGCGAGCTACCAATGTTCGCCAATTGCAGCTCGCCCAGACTTGCACTCAGCCCTGCCAGCAGACGCTCCTGCTCGGGACTCGAATGCCGCCGGCTGGCCACAACCGTAAACGCCTCGCCCGGCCCCGGCACGTCTCGCACCTGAATCGCAACCGGCGTGCCGCCCTCGTCGCAGCGCCACGCACCAAGCCCGGCACCGCCAACGTAGAAACGACCATTGGTCGGCATCGACACCACACCAAACACCACGCGACCGTTTTCGATCAGCGCGATGTTCACGGTGAACTCTTCGCTGCCGCTGATGAACTCCTTGGTGCCATCCAGCGGATCGACCAACCACCAGCGCTGCCAACCCGCGCGTACGCTCTGGGGAATGTTGGCGTCTTCTTCCGACAACACCGGAATGCTCGGATCCAGCGCCGTCAGCCCGGCGAGAATCAGGTGATGCGCGGCCAGATCCGCCGCCGTCACCGGCGATTCATCGGACTTGGCCGTGACTTCAACGCCGGCGCGCCAGAACGGCAAGATCGCCTCGCCGGCCTGCAAGGCCAGTTCAATCACCGGCGCCATCAACGGATGGGGAAACTTCATCGACATTTCACTCATGCTGGAAAGAATCCGCGATCGGTCAGCAGATCGCGGGTCAAATACAGTGCAGCCAATGCACGGCCTTCGGAAAACTGCGGATTGAGCGCCAGCGACGACAATTTGCGCAGATTCACCTTGTCGACGCGCATCGGCTCGGGCTCGTCGCCTTCCAGCCGCTCTTCGTACAAATCGGTAGCCAGAACGACCTGGATCTTCTGGCTCATGTAACCGGGCGACAGCGACAGCTCGGTCAGATGCTCCAGTTGTCGCGCGCCAAATCCGGCTTCTTCCTTGAGCTCCCGCTCGGCTGCCGCCAATACGTCTTCGCCCGGTTCGATCAAACCTTTAGGCAAGGACAGTTCGTACTCATCGGTACCGCCGCAATATTCCTCGACCAACACCGCGTGTTCGGCATCCAGCATCGCCACGATCATCACCGCGCCGTAGCCCGCACCTTTGCCGACCAGACGCTCGTAAGTGCGTTCCACGCCATTGGAAAAGCGCAGTTTGAGTTCTTCGACGCAAAACAGACGGCTGGTGGCGACGATCTCGCGGGCAAGTACGGTGGGTTTCTGGCGCATGCAAAGCTCCTTGGCGTGAACGCGCTACTATAACGCGGCTTTCCCGATTGTTTATGTCGGATATCTTTCTACCGTTCGAGACGTTGCCATGCCTTCATTACCGTGGTCCGACATCGATACCGTTCTGCTGGACATGGACGGCACGCTGCTGGATCTGCACTTCGACAATCATTTCTGGCTGGAACACCTGCCCCAGCGTTACGCCGAACTGCACGGGGTCAGCCGGGCCATGGCCGAGATGGAATTGCAGCCGCTGTTCGAACGCCACGCCGGCCAGTTGCAGTGGTACTGCCTGGACTTCTGGAGTGCCGAGTTGAAGTTGTCGGTACGTGAATTGAAGCTGGAAACCGCGCACCTGATTGCCTTGCGGCCGGATGCCGACACCTTTCTGGAAGCGATCAAGCGCGCCGGTAAACGGGTGATCATGATCACCAACGCGCACCGCGATTCACTGTCGCTGAAGCTGGAACGGATTGAGCTGGCGCCGTATTTCGAACGGCTGATCAGCTCGCATGATTATGGGTTTCCCAAGGAGAACCCGCAGTTCTGGGATGCCTTGCAGGCGGACATCGGCTTTGATCCGGCGCGCAGTCTGTTTATCGACGATACCTTGCCGATTCTGCGCAGTGCGCGGGATTTTGGCGTGGCACATTTGCTGGCGGTGAAAGAGCCGGACAGCCGCAAGGGGCCGAAGGACACGGCTGAGTTTGCGGCGGTTGAGGATTATCGCAATCTGATCGCTGGCCTTTGATCTTTGTAGGAGCTGCCGAAGGCTGCGATCTTTTGATCTTGTTTGGAAAAATCAAAATCAAAAGATCGCAGCCTGCGGCAGCTCCTACAGGAGTGTTGTGTTACTCAGGAATACGCAGTGTCTGCCCCGGATAGATCTTGTCCGGATGAGACAGCAGCGGCTTGTTGGCCTCGAAGATCTTGTTGTACTGGTTGGCATTGCCATACACGGCGAGGGAAATCGCGCTGAGGGTGTCGCCTTTTTTCACCACGACAAACTTTGCTGCAGCCACCACCGGGCCGGTCACGGTGATCTGATCATCCACGCTGCCAACTCCGGCAATATTGCCCACCGCCAGCAAAATCTTCTCTTTCTCTTCCTGACTCGCGACTTCACCGGTGACGGTCACTTTGTCGCCATCCACCGTTGCCTGCACATTCGGATTGCCCAAGCCGACCTTGCTGATGTGTTCCTTCAACTGCTCACTGGCATTGGCGTTGCCCGGGGTCAGCAGATCGATCAGCTTCTCACCGGCTTCTTTTACAAAACTTAAAAGACTCATCGTGGTTCTCTCCATGGAATAAAAGGATCAGTCGTCCAAGCCTAGACCACCGCAGACAAACCCGGTTCCAAGCCGACCAATGACCCTGCCACCGCGCAAGCGGTAGAATCCCCCACCCCTGCCAGCGCCCGGAGCGAAGATGGACATCAAGCAGCTGAAATTCCTCATCGCCCTCGACGAAACCCGCCACTTCGGCCAGGCCGCCGCGCGTTGCCATATCACCCAGCCAACGCTGTCGATGCGCCTGCGCAGTCTTGAAGAAGAACTCGACCTGCCACTGGTCAACCGTGGCCAGCGTTTCGAAGGTTTCACCGCGCCGGGCGAGCGCGTGCTGGCGTGGGCACGTTCGGTGATGGCGGCGTATGACGGTTTGCACGCGGAAGCGGCGGCGTGTCGCGGCAATCTGATCGGCACGCTGAGGCTGGGCGTGGTGCCGCTGTCGAGTTTCGATCCGCTGCCGTTGATGCAACGCCTGCACAGCGCCCACCCGAATTTGCGCTTTGAAATGTCGGCGCTAAGTTCCGAGCAGATCCTCGAGCATTTGGCGAATAACCGCATTGATCTCGGCGTGTCTTATCTGGATCGTCTGGATAACGAGCGCTTCGAATCCCTGGCCTTCAGTGAAACGCGCATGGGCCTGCTCTACGATCAGCGCTCATTCACATTTGGCGACGCCGCGTTGAGTTGGCAGTCGCTGATCGAACTGCCGTTGGGCATGCTCACCAGCGGCATGCATTTTCGCCAGTCCATCGACCACAACTTCCACAGCCGCGGCCTGACTCCACAACCGTTGCTACAAACCGATGCCGTGCATCAATTGTTACAAGCCGTGCACGGCGGTTTTTGCTGCGCGATCATGCCGCTGGACGGCGGCCTGGAAAAACTCACCGATCACCTGCGCCTGCAACCGATCGAAGACGCCCAGACCCTCGCCCCGCTGGGCCTGATCATGCGTCGCGGCGCCCCACGTTCCGCGCTGGCGGAAGCCTGTTTCGCGCTGTATCGGGAATCACCAACAGCCTCTTGATCGACGGCATCTATCGATAGATCGACACTAGCGATTAGACGCGACAACTTGCCGCGCCTAGTCTTAACGTTGATCAAACCGTCGGTGATGCCATGAACGCCAAGCGCCCAGCCTGCGCGGCGCCTGCACTCGAAACGCCCGCGCCAGCCGCCAGCCAGACCTACAGTTACAGCGATTTACCCCGTGAGGAATCGGCCAGCACCGCGCTGGCCGAGGAAGTCGCGTTGGCGATCGCCTACAACGGCATCAGCCAGGCGGTGATGTTGGTGACGCCGACCGACCTTGAAGACTTCATCGTCGGTTTCAGCCTCGGCAGCGGCATCATCATCGACGCTACTGACATTTATGACCTGCAACTGACCGGCGCCGGCTCCGCGCAATATGCGCAAGTAACCATCGCCAATCGCGCGTTCTGGAACCTCAAGCAACAACGTCGACAAATGGCCGGCACCAGCGGTTGCGGATTGTGCGGCGTTGAAGCGGTCGAGCAAGCACTGCCCGATCTGAAGGTGTTGCCCGGTGCGCCGTTGCCGCCGATTGAATGGCTCGACGGTTTGCGTCAGCGCATCAGTGCATTTCAACCTTTGGGCCAATACTGCGGTGCGGTGCA
Source organism: Pseudomonas sp. Irchel 3H7 (assembly GCF_900187605.1). Lineage (GTDB taxonomy): Bacteria > Pseudomonadota > Gammaproteobacteria > Pseudomonadales > Pseudomonadaceae > Aquipseudomonas. The sequence continues at coordinate 179,649 of NZ_FYEA01000012.1, read as the reverse complement.
CGCGGCGGTATTCATGAACGCCAGCGGCGAATTGCTACTCGGCCGCGAAGACATCGGCCGGCATAACGCCCTCGACAAGCTGATCGGCGGGCTGATCCGCCAGAAGATATCCACAGAAGGCGGCCTAGCGATTGTGACCAGCCGTTGCAGCCTCGAATTGATCCAGAAAGTCTTGCGTGCCGGCATCCAGACGCTGGTCAGCCTGTCCGCGCCCACGGGCCTTGCCGTGCAATGGGCCCGTCGACACAACCTCAATCTCATCCACCTGCCGCAGAAAAGTGCGCCGCGGGTGTACAGCCCCGCGATGGAGAATCAAGCGTGAGCCAACATCATCAAGCCGACCAGAAACCTGTCCCGCGCTATAAGCCTTACAAAGGTGCCGCCGGCGGCTGGGGTGCCCTGATCAGTGTGGCTCAGGCCTGGTTGACCAGCGACAACGCGCTGAAGAACCTGCGCATGATGCTCAAGACCAACCAGAACGGCGGCTTCGACTGCCCGGGTTGCGCGTGGGGCGATTCGCCGGAAAGCGGCATGGTCAAGTTCTGCGAGAACGGCGCCAAAGCGGTGAACTGGGAAGCAACCAAGCGCCGCGTGGACGCCAAGTTCTTCGCCAAGCACAGCGTCACTTCGTTGCTGGAGCAGAGCGACTACTGGCTCGAGTATCAGGGGCGCCTGACCGAGCCGATGGTGTATGACGCCGAAACCGATCGCTACAAGCCGATCAGTTGGGACGACGCCTACACCCTGATCGCCAAACACCTGCAAAGCCTGCCGAGTCCGGACCTGGCCGAGTTCTACACCTCGGGTCGTGCCAGCAACGAGGCGGCTTACCTGTATCAACTGTTCGTGCGCGCCTACGGCACCAACAATTTCCCTGACTGCTCGAACATGTGCCACGAGGCCAGCGGTGTGGCGTTGGCGCAAAGTGTCGGCGTCGGCAAAGGCACCGTGACCTTCGACGATTTCGAACACGCCGATGCGATTTTCGTCTGGGGCCAGAACCCGGGCACTAACCACCCACGCATGCTCGAACCGTTGCGTGAAGCGGTGAAACGCGGCGCGCAAGTGGTGTGCATCAACCCATTGAAAGAGCGTGGCCTGGAACGCTTCCAGCACCCGCAACACCCGATCGAAATGCTCACCAACGGTGACAAGCCGACCAACACCGCGTATTTCCGCCCGGCACTTGGCGGTGACATGGCGCTGCTGCGCGGCATGGCCAAGTTTCTCCTGCAGTGGGAGCGCGATGCGCAGAAGGCTGGCGAACCTGCCGTGTTCGATCACGATTTCCTCAACGCCCACAGCGCTAACGTGCTGGAGTATCTCGGCGTGGTCGATGACACGCCGTGGGAACAGATCGTCGAGCAATCCGGCCTGACCCTCGTCGAAATCGAGCAAGCGGCGCGCATGTACGCCAAAGGCAAGAACGTCATCATGTGCTGGGCGATGGGCATCACCCAGCATCGCCATTCAGTACCGACCATCCAGGAAATCGCCAACCTGATGCTGCTGCGCGGCAACATCGGTAAACCCGGTGCTGGTCTGTGTCCGGTGCGCGGCCACAGTAACGTGCAGGGCGACCGCACGATGGGCATCAACGAGCGTCCGCCAGTGGCGTTCCTTGATTCGCTGGAACGACGCTTCCAGTTCAAGGTGCCGCGTCATAACGGCCACAACGTGGTCGAGGCAATCCATGCGATGGCCGAGGGACGCGCCAAAGTCTTTATCGGTCTGGGCGGCAACTTCGCCCAAGCCACGCCGGACAGCCCGCGTACCTTCGCCGCACTGAGCAATTGCGACCTGACCGTGCAGATCAGCACCAAACTCAACCGCAGCCATCTGGCTCACGGTAAAGACGCGCTGATCCTGCCGTGCCTCGGCCGGACCGACATCGATATCCAGACCGAAGGCCCGCAAGCGGTCACCGTGGAAGACTCCTTCAGCATGGTTCACGCCTCCAACGGGCAGTTGCAACCGCTGTCGAACCAGATGCGCTCGGAGCCGTCGATCATTGCCGGCATCGCTGCCGCCACACTGGGTAGCAAACCGGTCGACTGGAACTGGCTGGTGGCCGATTACGGGCGCATCCGCGAACTGATCGCCGACACCATTCCCAATTTCAAAGAGTTCAACGAGAAGATCAAAAACCCAGGCGGCTTCTACCTCGGCAACAGCGCTGGCGCGCGCAAGTGGAACACACCGTCGGGCCGGGCCAACTTCCGCGCGAACATGCTGCCCAAAGATCTGGTACACGAACGCACCCGCGCCACCGGGCAGCTACCGGACCTGATCTTGCAATCGATGCGTTCCCACGATCAATACAACACCACGATTTATGGTCTCGACGACCGTTATCGCGGAGTGAAGGGCCAGCGTGATGTGCTGTTTGCCAACGAGGCCGACATCATTCGTCTGGGCTTCCGTCCGGGGCAAAAGGCCGACATCGTGTCGCTGTGGGACGATGGTCGTGAGCGTCGGGTGAAGGGCTTCACTTTGTTGGCGTTTGATATTCCGGCCGGGCAAGCGGCGGCTTATTACCCGGAAGTGAACCCACTGGTGCCATTGGAGAGCACCGGGGATGGCAGCCATACGCCGACGTCTAAGTTCATTGCGATTCGATTGGAATCAGCGAGTGAGACTGGGTTGATCATGGCCAAATCTGCTTAATTCAAAATCAAAAGATCGCAGCCTTCGGCAGCTCCTACACCGATTCCTGTAGGAGCTGCCGAAGGCTGCGATCTTTTCGCTACTGCTTTTCAAACGCCCACAAAAAAGGCCGCTTTTTCACAAAAGCGGCCTGTCCGAAGTAGCTAAAGACCGGCGAAAAACGGTTAAGTTCCGCTGATAAAACAGCAACTTGCAAAATTGTATACAAGTCGTGTTATTCGTCGGATTTCGATTGTCACGCTTGTTACACAGCCTCAGGATCGGCGCCGTCATCCCTTTGAGGCTCCTCTATGAAGTTCTCCTCGATTCTCTTGTTGTCCCTTGGCCTGGTCAGTGGCTTTGCGTCTGCTGGCGGCACCACCGAAGCAGGTGTGGGCGGCGCATTGGGCGGGGTTCTTGGCTCGGTCGTCGGTCAGTCGTTAGGCGGCAATACAGGTTCCACCATCGGCGCAGCCTTGGGCGGTGCGGGTGGTAGCGCGGTCGGCGCCGACAAACGCAGCCGTGGCGAAGCCGCCATCGGTGGTGCGCTGGGCGCAGCCGGCGGTAACGTAGTCGGCCGCAGCATGGGCGGCACCACCGGCAGCCTGATCGGCTCCGCAGCAGGTGGCGGCGCCGGTGGCGCGCTGGGTAACTACATGGGCAACAAAAGCGATGACGATGATCGTCGTTACGACCGTCGTCATGATGATCGTCGCTACTACCGCGACGGCCACCCAGGTCGCGGCCATGCCTACGGCCACCGCAAGCATCACAAGTACTATCGTCACCGTTAAGGCGAATGCTTGAAAAAAAATCGCGGCCCGAGGGCTGCGATTTTTTTTGCCTTTTTTAAACCACAAGGTATTCCAGTGCCTGCCGCAGCTTGGCGGGAATCGGCACTGGCTGGTTACTCGCCCGATCGACGAATACATGAACGAAGCGCCCGGCCGCGCAGGCCTCGCTATCGCCGACCTTGAACACCGCCAACTCGTATTGCACCGAACTGTTGCCCAATTTGCCGACCCGCAGACCGATCTCGATCAGATCAGGAAAGGCAATCGAGGCGAAGTAATCACACGCCGAACTGACCACAAACCCCACCACCTCGCCATCATGGATATCCAGACCACCGACCTGTATCAGGTAAGTGTTCACCGCCGTGTCGAAGAAGCTGTAGTAGGTGACGTTGTTGACGTGACCGTAGGCGTCGTTGTCGTGCCAGCGTGTGGTGATGGGCTGGAAGTGTGGGTAGTCGGTGCGCTGAGGAGTGGACATGGTTGTGCTGGTTCTCTTGTTTTTTCAGTGAGGCTGCTTGCCCTCACCCTAGCCCTCTCCCAGAGGTAGAGGGGACTGACCGAGGTGTTCTCTCGAAATACACCGACCTGAACTGTCGAGTCGAACGCGAAAGGCACAGAGATCGGCTCCCTTTCCCCCTCGCCCCCTTGGGGGAGAGGGCTGGGGTGAGGGGGTAAGATTTTGACTTCAACACTAATCCTGAGCAAACCGCCTACCCTGCGCCGCCAACTCACCAATCAACCGCGCCGGTTTCCACTGATCGCCCTGACGCGTCTCCAGCGCCAGCAAGCGCTGATGAATATCCGCCAGCCCCTGCTGATCCGCCCAGGCCATCGGCCCGCCCTTGTCCGCCGGGAAGCCGTAGCCGTTCAGGTACACCAGATCGATGTCGTGTGCAGACTCGGCAATGCCCTCCTGCAAAATCTTCGCACCCTCGTTGACCAATGCCAGAAGACTGCGCTCCAGGATCTCCTCAGGACCGATCTCGCGGCGCTGGAAGCCCAACCCTTCGCTGACCTGCAATACCAGCGCATCGACCTCAGGATCGTGCTCGGCCTGACGACTGCCCGGCTCGTAATGGTAATAACCGTTGCCAGACTTCTGGCCAAACCGGCCCATCTCGCACAAGCGGTTGTCCACCTGAACCTCTGGCGCATCCTGGCCCTTGCCGGCCAATTCGCGCGCACGCCACTCCAGATCGATGCCGACCACGTCGTACATGCGAAACGGCCCCATGGCAAAACCGAAACCTTGCAGTGCCGCGTCGACCTGCTGTGGATAAGCGCCTTCGAGCAGCATCTTGCGCGCCTCCAGGACATACGGATGCAACATGCGATTGCCGATAAAGCCGTGGCAGTTGCCCGACACCACACTGACCTTGCCCATGCGCTTGCCCAGCGCCAGCGCCGCTTCCAGCACCGCCGCGGAAGTCTGCGCACCGCGAACGATTTCCAGCAATTTCATGATGTGCGCCGGGCTGAAGAAATGCAGACCCAGCACCTGCTCCGGACGCCTTGTCGCCGCAGCAATCGCATCGATATCCAGCGCCGATGTATTGCTCGCCAACAGTGCTTCAGGCTTGAGCAAGCCATCCAGCTCACGAAAGATCTTCTGCTTCAGCTCAAGATTTTCGTACACCGCCTCGATCACCAGATCGACATTGCGAATCGCCGGGTAATCCGCCGCCGCACTGACCCGAGCGATACGTGCATCCGCTTCGGCCTGATCAATCCGGCCCTGGCGCACGTTGTGTGCATAAGTCTCGGCCACTGTGGCGAGCGCCTGTTCAAGCATCTGTGGATTGTTATCCACCCACTGCACGTTCACGCCGGCATTGGCCAGACACATGACAATGCCCCGGCCCATCGTGCCCGCACCGATCACTGCGGCCTGCTGAATATCGAAGGATGTCTGGCTCATGTTGTTCTCTTGTTGGCGATCCAAAGACAGACCTCAACCATAGTCAGCCAACGACAGTTTTTGAAGTTTATTACCGTGATGATCGACATTCAGCGGATGGATAGAGCCCCCGCCTTGATGACACTTAATGTAGGAGCTGCCGAAGGCTGCGATCTTTTGATCTTGAACAAATCAACATCAAAAGATCGCAGCCTTCGGCAGCTCCTACAACGATCAGAGGTGCTCTTGCGCCCAGCTGCGGACTTCGGCGTAGGGATATTCTTCCAATACCGCAAACCCGGGAATCGCACGCGCCTTGAGCTTGGTGAACAGCGGCACGCTGATCCCGCACAGAAACCTCGTCAGCCGCTCAGCCGTTGGAATCACCCCAGTGTGCTGCTCGTGCCTGTGGATAAAATCGCCACATAACGCCGCAAAGTTTTTATCCACAAGCGCTGGCAACTCCGGTGGCGCCGGCAACCGCGCAACCTGGCCGTGACACACTGAACAATGCCCACACTGCTCGGGCGCATTGTGATCACCGAAATACTCGGCCAAGCGATAGCCCAGGCAGCGCTCGCTGGCGAAGACTTCAAGCATCGTGTGGATGCGCGCCACTTCGGCCTGCTCATGCCGGGTGAAATAGTCATGCAACTCAGCGCTCAGGGCATCGCTGTCAAAGTCACTATTCAGCAGGCTATAGACCTCGGTCATCTGCTTGCTTTCCAGCTCGACCCAGCCCTTCTCCTGAAAATAATCCAGCGCCTTCACCACTCGATTGCGCTCGGCGGAATACTGCGAGTACATCGCCTCGAAATTCACCGTGGCCCAGGTGCGTGCGCGCGCCGAGGTCTGAATGATCGCAGCGACGAAATCCCTGCGTTCACCTTCGAAGCGCTCAAGCAGCGCTTCGGGTTCCAGCAGGTATTTGAAACGGTATTCGGCGTAGTAGGCGTAGCGCGGCGCGATCAAGCCGCGCAGTTCCAGTTGCACCAGCAATGTCTTCAGCGGAAGTGAGCGAATATTGCTCTGATCCGCCAATGGCCCAAGCAGAAACTCCCACTGCCCGTCCGGCACCGAGGCCTTCAGTTCGTCGAGCACATAACGAATGCCGTCACGCTCCGGCGTATCACCGTAGACGAAATTTTCCAGCACATTGAGGCTGTCGCGATTGGCTAATACCAGACAGTCCGACGGCTGCCCGTCACGCCCGGCGCGGCCGATTTCCTGGCTGTAGTTTTCGATGGATTTCGGCAGGTCGAAGTGCACGACATTGCGGATGTCACTTTTGTCGATGCCCATGCCGAACGCGATGGTCGCGACGATGCAATTGGATTGCCCGGCCATGAAGCGTTTCTGGATAGCTTCGCGTTTGTCGTGGGCTAAACCGGCGTGATACGCCTCGGCCTGAATGTCGTTGCGCTCAAGGTGTTCGGCGATGTGCTCAGCAGTCTTCTGCAAGGTCACATAGACGATACTTGGCTGCCCCGGCCGCTCGGCCATCCACTCCACCAGACGCCGGCGCTTGTCCTGGCCACGTACCGGTTCCACCAGTAGATTGAGGTTGGGCCGATAGAAACCGGTGGTCACCACATCGTCAGCGGCGATAGCGAATTTGGCCTGCATGTCGGCGATGACTTTAGGCGTTGCGGTGGCTGTCAGCAGCAAAGTTTGCGGGATGTTGAACTGGCGCTGATAGTCCGGCAGCTTCAGGTAGTCGGGGCGGAAGTTGTGGCCCCACTCCGAGATGCAATGCGCCTCGTCCACCACCAGTAACGAGATCGGCACCTGCTGCAGAAAGTTGCGGAAGCGCTCGTTTTTCAAGCGCTCCACCGAGATCATCAGAATCTTCAATTCACCCGAACGGGCGCGAGCCATCACGTCATTGGCATCATCGCGACTCTGCGCCGAATCGATGCTGCCCGCCGAGATACCGTGACGTTGTAAAAAGGCCAGTTGATCCTGCATCAACGCCAGCAACGGCGAGACCACCAACGTCAGATGCGGCAGCATCAGCGCCGGCAATTGATAGCAAATCGACTTGCCGGAACCGGTGGGGAAAATCGCCGCCGCCGAGCGCCCGGCCAGCACCGCACTGATCGCGGTTTCTTGACCGGGTCGAAACTGTGGAAAACCAAAAACCTGTTCCAGGGTGTTGTGCATTCGCTGTCACTCCATTGACTGCTGCCATGCCAACAGCCTAGCGGGCGATCGCAGCGAGTCGAGAAAAGGTCGGGGCCAAATCGATTCGGAATGATACAGCGGATGTCACGAACACCGTGGCACTCTGTGGGAGCGAGCCTGCTCGCGAAGAGGCCAGTCGCCACATCACAAAGCTTAAAAAATCAGGGACGCAACACCGCCACCCGCAACTGCTCATTCAGCATCTGCTCATGCACGCCCTGACTTTTGCTCGCCCACAACGCATGGGCCGGGCTGATGTCGCCGGTAAACGCTGCCGCCAACTGACGCAAGTCAGCGACGCTGCGCACACGCGGGCAAAACGGTTGCTCATCACAGTTCTGGCTGGCGTTGCGATAGGTGCTCAGCAATCCCTCCCAGAGGCCGTCGCGCACGTGGCGAATCGACTTCAGTTGCACGTGGGGCACACCGAGTCGCTGCTCAAGCCCTTCCTCATCCAGCGCCTCGCTGGCCAGCAGGGCTTTAGCGAACATCAACACCTCACCGCGTGAAGCCGTGTCCATGTTCGCCTGGCTGATAAGGGCCTCCGGCCAGTCGGTACGATCGAGACGATCCAGCACCCATGCATTGCCAACTTCAGAGGCCATGGCCAAACGGCAAGTGCCCAGCCCGAGCAATAAAATTGCGGCCATTCGTAGCCAGTGCATACCTAATTCCCTTTAAGCGCGTGTCAGACGTTTGGAAACGCCCTACAGATTCTGGCGCGCACGATACAGCGGTTTACTGCGAATCGCCTGACAATCACGTAGGAATTATTACGCCTAAGGGTTTTGGCCTGAAAAAGCTGCGAAAACACGTAGGGCATTTCCTCAAAACACGGAAAAACCCCTACGAATACTGTCCATTGCAGCTGTCTTGTCCCACAGAGAAACGCCCTTCTATAGTGGCCGGCGCGGCTGCAAACCCGCTGCCGGCCCGCCCCAGCGCCTTCGAACAGGACACGCCTCACCATGATCAACCGCTATCGCCCCCTCAAGACCTGCTACAGCGAAAACCCGGTACTGCTTATCGACAGCCACTCAAGCCAGACGGATCTGATCAATGCCGCCGATCAGCGTTTACGGGCGGCCGGGGATTTGCTGGAAACGCTCTACTGCTTATGTTTCAAGCAGGCTGACGTGAAAGATATTCCCAACATCGTCAATGCACTTTATCTGTTGGTGCAGGATGGCTGCGACTTACTTGAAGTTGCCAAACAAAAACCACCGCAAACAACATACAACTGAACCACACTACAAATACGGAAACACCACCACGCTTTATTTATACATGCAACTGACACTAACTTGTTCGCTCTTACAACTAAACGAGAGCAACACCATGACAGTTTTAACCATATTTTTTTGCGGCACCGGATCCAACAAGTTTGACACCACCCATGAAAACTTCTGGGACGGCGAACTGGTTTCCACACTGGCATCCAACCATACCGGCCGGGAATTCGCCGAGTGGATCGTGGTCGACGGCCCTGGCAGCGGCAACCTGCAAGCCGACGACCTGTTCACCAAGACCGAGGAGTACGGTCTTACCGGCACGCTGTTTGGCAAAGGCTGGGAGGAAAACGTGCGGCACGCCATCAATATCATCAAGGGCAAATGCGACTGGCAGCGCGAACAACTCACCGAGGCCGAATACAACCGCCTTAAAGCGGCTGGCATTCCTATTGAGGATGTAAAAATCGAAGGTTCGTGGCTCTGGCGTAAATATAATTATGGCGATCGCTGCGTGACCCAACAGAAGTTACAGGAGCAGATCATCAAGACGTTTCGCAAGGATGGCGTTATTCCCACTCAGGTCAATCTGGTGGGCTGGAGTCGCGGCGGCATAAGTTGCCACATGCTGGCCAATGCGATGTTAAATGATCGAGAGCTGAACAATATTCCGGTGAATATATTTGCTCTTGATCCAGTACCGGGAATCGGCAACTTCCAGGATCAGCGCGTAAAACTTGGCGCCAACGTCAAAGAATATGTTGCGTTCTATGCCCGTGATGAACGTTCTAAAGGTTTCAGCTGTGTGATCCCGCAGACCGCCACCGGCACCAAAACCAGCGTCTACCCCATGGCCGGCCGCCACGCGACCATGGCCGGCAACGCCACAGCTGACGGTGGCGTGCCCACCAGCAGCGGCGACCTGAAAACGCTGGTCGAGCCTGGCCGCATCGTTCGCCACCTCGCCGAAACCTGCCTCAAGCGCTGGGGCGTGCAACTGAACAAAACCCTGAACCTGAGCGAAACAGATCTGCTGCGCCTGACTGGCGCCATCGTCGCCGACGAATCGCGCTACAAGCAGATGCACAGCGTTTCCTACACCTACTTCACCGAACTGGATCAAGGTGAGCGCTACGTTTCGCTGGGTAGCAAAGGCGTACCGTTTTCGGCGGTGAAGGGTTCGATCTACGCGCCGGCAACGGGGCTGACGACGAGTTTGTTGGATGTTTCTGCGTATAAACACCTGCGTTGAAAAAAGATGAAGCGTTGGTAGGAACGTCTGATGAAATCTTCGTCCCGTTCCTACGCAACCAGACGCTTTGTCGCCTATCGCCACTTGAGGGCGCGAACCTATAGTCGTGACTGTCGCTAAGCAATCAGCGGCTCAGGTTTGGTCACCTGAAAACAGAGATAACTGATGCATGCCCTTGTATGCTGCCAGCACATTCTGTCGGCACGCTTTTTATGGCGGCTGTGTTTGGGACGCTTCGGCGTACCGGGTTATCTCTGCCGGTTTGACCAACTTGAACACAGCCCGCCTCCACCGCTTGGTCACGGTAGCAGCGGTTTTTCGATACCTTCAGAGATATCTAAAATGAAAACATGGAATCAGTTTCTTACCGAACGCTACCGCCCACTAGAATCCAATCTCACAGACACCAAGCCTCTGCTCATCGACACCGAGGCTAATCCCCAAGACATCCTCGAATGCGCCGTCCAGCGCCTGCGCGCTTCAAGCGATCTGCTACGCACCCTCTATTGCCTCAATTTCAAACAAGCCGACGTCGAAGACATCCCCCACATCACCCACGCCCTCTATCTGCTGACGCAGGACGGCTGCGACCTGCTGCAGGTTGCGCAGCAGCGGATGCTCAACTGGAAGGCTCCAGCCTGAAATCGAGTGATCGTATCGCTCTTATGCACTCTGTGAGAGCGATCAAAAAACGGTAATCAACCATGGGAGCAACCATAAGCAAACTCTTTGATGAGCTGATGGAAAGCGTGCGAGAAATGGACGAAATTCTGCGTGGTGAATGTGCACCATCGCGTATATCCAAGGCTGGCAAAATGATTCAAAAAAACCAACAGACTCTCGATGAACAGCCTCGCTTTAAGGATCGAAAATCCCGACCTATCACTCCACACGATTGCGCTACACTGGAGTCCTGCACCAAGAGGCCTATGAAATGAGCGAATTGACGTTCCAGCAGAAGCAGGCTTATTACGACAAAGTACGCCGGTCAAACTATCTGGCGAGCTTACGTCTGGAAGGTTTCGATACCAGCCGTGCCGATGCCGAGAAACCGCTTCCATCAAGGGAATCGGTCATTGAAAAATATCGTCAGACTGCACGTTAATGACGAACAAATATGGGGTCGGACAAGACCCCTATTGCTACCCTCATAGTGATGTTCTGCGTAACTTGCTCGACATCCATTCTGAAGAAGAACTGCAAAAAGCAGAGCGAGAGCTCTCGGAAATCGCGATCAGTCGATTTCGTCTTCTCCCCCCTCCTTATGATTTAAGTGTCCTGCAGCACGCCCATAAAACTCTTTTTTGCGATGTTTACGATTGGGCCGGGCAGTTGCGTACCGTTAACATCAAAAAGGAACAAACATTTTTCTGCACTGCAGAGCGAATTCTTCCAGAAGCGCAAAAAATCTTTAGCGTGATGGAGCGCTCGGCGTGGTTCGCGGGAATGGGCAAACCAGAACTTGTGGTGAACATCGCTGAGGCTTATGGCGATTTGAATGTCATCCATCCTTTTCGCGAAGGTAATGGCCGAGCGCAACGCCTATTATTTGAACAAATCATTATTAACGCAGGCTTCCCAGTCGATTGGTGGCTGGTTAAAGATGACGCTTGGGTCCCAGCAAACATTGATGCTGTGTCATGTGATTATCGGGGGCTAGTGGCGATCTTTGACCGCTGCATTGGCGAAAAGCTGGCTCTTTAAGTGGCAGTATTCTGGTAGTTAAGGCCATTTTCTGCGGGAATATTGCCAGTTAGTCTTGTTTTCGCCCACAAAAAAGCCGCCCCTAAAGGCGGCTTTTTCATTCACAACAAACCAATCTTACAACTTCGGCCCTGCAGCCTTGATCGCGTCGCTCACTTCGAACTTCTTGAAGTTCTCGATGAACAGACCGGCCAGTGCTTTCGCAGCCTCGTCGTACGCAGCCTTGTCAGCCCAGGTGTTGCGTGGGTTGAGCAGGTTGGTTTCAACGCCCGGTACGGCCAGTGGCACGTCGAGGTTGATAGTGTCGAGGTGTTCAGTGGCTGCACCGATCAGCGCGCCGCTCTGGATCGCTGCGATCACTGCGCGGGTGGTCGGGATGTTGAAGCGTTTGCCGACGCCGTAGCCGCCGCCGGTCCAGCCGGTGTTGACCAGGTAGACCTTGGAGCCGAAACCGCGGATGCGCTTGATCAGCAGCTCGGCGTATTCGCCAGCCGGACGCGGGAAGAACGGTGCGCCGAAGCAGGTGGAGAAGGTCGACTTGATGCCGCTGCCCGAACCCATTTCAGTCGAGCCCACCAGCGCGGTGTAGCCGGACAGGAAGTGGTACGCCGCTTGTTCTTCGTTGAGGATCGACACTGGCGGCAGTACGCCGGTCAGGTCGCAGGTCAGGAAGATTACAGCGTTTGGCTCGCCACCGAGGTTGTGCTCGGAACGCTTGGCTACGTGCTCCAGCGGATACGCGGCGCGGCTGTTCTGGGTCAGGCTGACATCGGCGTAGTCGGCGTGCTTGGCGTCGTCGATCACGACGTTTTCCAGCACCGCGCCGTGCTTGATGGCTTTCCAGATAACCGGCTCGTTCTTCTCGGAGAGGTCGATGCACTTGGCATAGCAACCACCTTCGATGTTGAACACCACGCCTTCGCCCCAGCCGTGTTCGTCGTCACCGATCAGGTAACGGCTTTCGTCGGCCGACAGGGTGGTTTTACCGGTGCCCGACAGACCGAAGAACAGGGTCACGTCGCCTTCTTCGCCGATGTTGGCAGCGCAGTGCATTGGCAGCACGTCAGCGGCCGGCAGCAGGAAGTTCTGCACGGAGAACATGGCTTTCTTCATCTCACCGGCGTAACGCATGCCGGCGATCAGCACTTTTTTCTGTGCGAAGTTGAGGATCACGCAACCGTCGGAGTTGGTGCCGTCACGCTCAGGCACGCACTCGAAGTTGGCGACGTTGAGCACTTGCCACTCTTCACGACCGGCCGGGTTGTACTGGGCCGGGTTGATGAACAGGCAACGACCGAACAGGTTCTGCCAGGCAGTCTGGGTGGTCATTTTCACGGCCAGGTAGTGATCTTCCGCCGCGCCTACATGCACGTGGGACACAAAGTGCTCTTGCGCGTTGTTGAACGCCTCAACGCGAGCCCACAGCGCATCGAACTTGTCGGCCGGGAACTTGCGGTTGATCGGGCCCCAGGCGATAGCGGCCTGGGTGGAAGGCTCTTCAACGATGAAACGGTCAACAGGCGAACGACCGGTGCGGTGACCAGTGCGAACAACCAGAGCGCCGGTATCGGCAAGCTCGCCCTCACCGCGGTTCAGGGCTTCTTTTACCAGATCATCAACACTCAGATCGGTGTACACGGCGTTATTGGCTTGCGTCATGAGGTTCCCCGTCGGCCAGTGGCCGAGTGTGCTCCAAACGTTTTGTAGTAGAAAGTCGTGCACTACTACCGCGAAAAAAGTGGGCCGGATTATGCCAGAAAAGCCCAAAAAGAGTAGGGTCCTCCCGTCGTAACGGCGAAATTCCGTCGTTACGCAGTGAATTTACCTGCGCTGAACCGTTTTAGTGCCGGGTATCTGACGGCGTGTCGACGCCTGCGCCAGCGAACAATTGAGCAACATCCGTGGCATCGAACAGGTAACGCTCGTTACAGAACTGGCAATCAACCTCGATGTTGCCACCGTGCTCGACCACCAATTGCTGCGCATCTTCCAGACCCAGACTGACCAACGCATTGCCGGAGCGTTCCCGCGAGCAGCTGCAACGGAAGCGCAGTTTCTGCACATCGAACAGACGAACCTGCTCTTCGTGGTAGAGGCGATGCAGTACGGTTTCGTTGTCCAGGCTGAGCAATTCATCGGCGGTCAGGGTGGTGGCCAGTGCGGTGATGTGCTGCCAGCTGGCGGCGCGATCTTCTTCGTCTTTCAGACGATCAGCCGGCAGTTGCTGCAGCAGCAGGCCGCGAGCGCGACGACCGTCGGCAAACAGCTTGAAGCGGGTGCCGACCTGTTGCGACATGACGAAATAGTTGGTGAAGCAATCGGACAGGGTTTCGCCGTCGAGATCGACAATGCCCTGATAGCGCTGGCCGACAGTCGGGTCGACGGTCAACGCCAGAACGCCATTGGGCATCAGATCGGCGAGGGTAGCGTCCGCAGCAATCTGGTCAGCGTGATAACGCGCCAGACCACGGATGTCGCGCTCGCTGGAGCACTCGATCATCAGCATCGGGATCGGGCCTTCGGAACGCGCCTGCAGAATCAGCAAGCCGTCGAACTTCAAGGTGCCCACCAGCAACGAGGCCGCCGCCATCAATTCGCCGAGCAGTTGTGCAACCGGCTCCGGGTACGGGTGCTTGGCGAGGACTTCGGCGTAGCTGCGTTCAAGTGCGACCAGTTCGCCGCGTGTGTCGCTGTCATCAAAGATGAAACGTTGGGTGAAATCGGTATCCGGTAGGTCGGTCATAATTTTGGGTATCTGAATGTGGTGACAAAATGGTTACAAGACGTGAAAATTTGCACTTCTTGGCACTCTTTTTGGTGCCGACTGCTCTGCCATGGGAGGCATTTTATGAACAATCCGGGTTTGTTCCAATCAAGGTGGAACCTCGGCCGGCTGGTTCTGTGCAACATAGTGCCATTAGCGCTACTGGCTTTCTGGTTATGGCCTACGGGCAACTCGCTGTGTGTGATTTTCGACGAGTGGCTGTTTCGCTCACTCAATGCACCGCTGGCCAGCAACCCCATATGGCTCCACATCTGGGCAATTGCAAGTATGCGTCCGTTCGACATCGTCGTGGGCTTGATCCTGCTGACGCTGCTGATCAAGGGCGACTGGGTGTTCAAGGCGATTGACGTGCGCCGGGCTTTTTTCGGTTTTCTTTCGATCCTGCTATTGATGGTGGTGATTCGCGCACTGTTTTCCAAGTTCGCCGACCATATGGATTGGCAGCACAGCAGCCCGTCGATGATGCTTGAGGGAGCTGTGCACATCAGCGATTACTTCCCGAATCTGGAAAAAACCTGGGAAGTGAAGGATCGCTCGAGCCAGAGCTTTCCCGGTGACCACGCTTCGGTGTTGTTGATCTGGGCGCTGTTCATGGGCGTGTTCAGCCGTACGGCCGGCCAGTTCGTGACGATCTGGGGCCTGGCGCTGTTGTTCATGCTGCCGCGCCTGGTGGCCGGTGCGCATTGGGGTCAGGACGATTACATCGGCGGTGTGCTACTCGCGGTGTGGGCGTTGGGCTGGGGTTACTACACGCCGTTTGCATATCACGCCTCGAACTTCTGGCTGAAGGTGACGGCGCCGATCTTTGTGTTGCTGGGCAAGTTGCCGCTGGTTGCGCGGATGAGTGTGGTGCGTAGCGCCTGATACCGAGCGGTCTTCGGCGAGGGCTGCGCCCTCGATTCGCGAGCAGGCTTGCTCCCACATTATCCTGTGGAAGTGAGCCTGCTCGCGAAGAGGCCAGCAGCAACAACGCGATTATTCGTCGTTACTACTGCCGCGAAACTTGAACAAATCCCGCCGCTGCTTCTTGCTCGGTTTGCCGTCGGTGCTCACGCCCAACGCCCCCGCCTTGCGCATTGCCGCAGCCGCTTCACGTTTGGCAATACTCGCCTCGGTCTCCGCATACAACGTCTGCGCTTCGGGTGCGCCGCGTCGAACAATCGACAACGCCTCGACCTTCACCGTACGCACTTCAAAGCCGGTACGAATCTCGAACTCATCGCCGATGCGTGGCTCTTTGCCAGGCTTGCAGCGCTCGCCGCGACAATGCACCTTGCCACTCTCGATCGCTGCTTTGGCCAAGGCACGGGTTTTGTAAAAACGCGCGGCCCACAGCCACTTGTCGAGACGGACCTTGTCGTCCTCTTCGCTTTTTTGTGCCATGGCATTTCCTCATTCTGAAATATTGATGAACTGTACTACCGTTTCACTCATGTCATGAATGACCGCGTCCCGGATTACAATGCGCGCGTTTCGGCGCCTGCTTCCGGGGCCGGAAATCCGGGCTGTAGAAATCTGTCGCCTTTTAACCCTTATTCTGCGTGAATACCGCGAATCCGGCCTCGTGCGGGCTGAAGCGGTTGTCACGGTTGAGCATTTTTTTGAAGACATTTGACCATTTGACCGTTGTCGGTCTGCGCGAGTGGGTGGCGCTCCCGGATTTGGGAGTTGCGGGCCTGCGAGCAAAAATCGACACCGGCGCCAGCACCTCCAGCCTGCATGCCACCGACATCGAGCCGTTCGAACGCGACGGCGAGAAGTGGGTGCGATTCACTGCGCACCTGGGCACGGTGGTGCAGTTGCGCCACCGCCGCTGCGAAGCCCCTCTGGTAACACGCAAAACCATCAAAAGCTCCAACGGCCATGCGCAGGTGCGCTACGTCATCAGCACTACCCTGGCCCTCGGTGATCGGGTCTGGCCGGTCGAGTTCACGCTCGCCTGCCGCAAGTCCATGCGCTATCGCCTGTTGCTCGGTTCCAAAGCCCTGATCGATGGCCAGTTGGTGGTCAATCCGGGCATCAAATATGTACAAGACAAGCCGGTGTTCCCGGTATCTACCTCTTCCACAGGTGTTGCATGAAGATCGCTGTGCTGTCGCGGAACCCGCGTCTGTATTCCACCCGCCGTCTGGTCGAAGCCGGAACCGAGCGCGGGCATGAAATGGTAGTGATCGACACCCTGCGCGCCTACATGAACATCGCCAGCCACAAGCCGCAGATCCACTATCGCGGCAAACCGCTGGAAGGCTTCGATGCGGTGATCCCGCGGATCGGTGCGTCGGTGACGTTTTATGGTTGCGCGGTGTTGCGCCAGTTCGAAATGATGGGGGTATTTCCGCTCAACGAGTCGGTGGCCATCGCCCGTTCGCGGGACAAGCTGCGTTCGCTGCAACTGCTGTCGCGGCGCGGCATCGGTCTGCCGGTGACGGGTTTTGCTCACTCGCCGGATGACATTCCCGATCTGATCGACATGGTCAACGGCGCACCGCTGGTGATCAAGGTGCTGGAAGGCACGCAGGGCATCGGCGTGGTGCTGTGCGAAACCGCCACGGCCGCAGAATCGGTGATCGAGGCGTTCATGGGCCTGAAGCAGAACATCATGGTTCAGGAGTACATCAAGGAAGCGGGCGGTGCGGATATTCGTTGCTTCGTGGTCGGTGACAAAGTGATCGCGGCGATGAAGCGTCAGGCCAAACCGGGTGAGTTCCGCTCCAATCTGCATCGCGGCGGCAGCGCCAGCCTGATCAAAATCACCCCGGAAGAACGCATGACCGCGTTGCGCGCGGCCAAGGTCATGGGCCTGGCAGTGGCGGGTGTGGATATCCTGCGTTCCAATCACGGGCCGTTGGTGATGGAAGTGAATTCGTCACCGGGGCTGGAAGGGATCGAGACCACCACCGGCAAGAATGTGGCGGGGATCATCATTGAGCATCTTGAGAAGAATGGCGGGCCGAATATGACCCGGACCAAAGGCAAGGGCTAAAAGCGAGCCCCTCACCCTAGCCCTCTCCCGAAGGGAGAGGGGACTGATTGGGGGATGCTTAAAAGATACGCCGACCTGATCCTGCTGTGCCGAATCCACAATCGCCCCAGTCTTTCAGGTCGATGTATGACGCCAGACACCTCGGTCGGCTCCCTCTCCCTCTGGGAGAGGGGCCGATTGGGGGATGATTAAGAGATACGCCGACTTGATCTTGCTGTACCGGATCCATAATCGACTCAGTCTTTCAGGTCGATGTATGACGCAAAACACCTCGGTCAGCTCCCTCTCCCTCTGGGAGAGGGCTGGGGTGAGGGGCTTTTGACCTACACAGCATCTCGCGGCAGCAACAATCCCAAAGGCAACCTCACCCGCGCTTCCAGTCCACCACCGGACCGATTGCGCAATTCAACATTGCCGCCATGCATCGAAGCAATCCGCTTCACGATCGCCAAGCCCAAGCCAGTGCCCTTCCCGCCCCGCGCACGATCACCACGGGTAAACGGGTTGAAGATCGCCTCCAGCTCCGAAGGGTCAATCCCCGCGCCTCGGTCCATCACGCTCAGCACCACATACGGCGCACTGACGTCCCCGGACACATAAGCGGCGACCTCAACGTGACCGCCGGCATGGTTCAAGGCGTTGCCGATCAGGTTGTTCAGCAAGCGTTTCATCGATACCCGACGCAGCGGAAACGGCTGGATCGGCTCCAGACGCAAACGCACTTTCTCTTCATTCTGGTTGTACGGTGCTGCAACCTCGCGCACCAGATCAGTCAGATCCACTTCTTCCACCGACTCGTCACGACCGTCGCGGATGAACGCGAGGAACTGGTCGAGAATCGCGTCCATGTCTTCAATGTCGCGCACCATGTCGTCGGTCAGGTCATTGCGATCGCCCATCAACTCCAGCGACAGCCGCAACCGGGTCAGCGGAGTGCGCAAATCATGGGACACACCGGCCAACATCAACTCACGCTCGCGTCCGGCCTGCTCGACGTCTTCGGCCATCTGGTTGAAGGCGCGATACACCTCGGTCATCTCGCTCGGCGTATCGCTGATCGGCAGACGTACGCTGCGACCCTGACCGAGTTGCCGGGCGGCATAGACCAGGCGTTTCAATGGCTGGTTGAGCTGGCTGACGAAAATCCACGCCGATGCCGTCGACAGCAAGCCAATGGCAAGGAACCAGCCAAGCACGTTCCAGATTTTCTGGCCGCGCAACGGGTGCGGATACAACGGCACCTTGAGCCAACCGTCACCGAGGCTCGGTGCGCGCACCCACAACGCTGGCGGTGAATGCATGCGCAAGCGCACTTCGGTGTCGGCACCCAGTTCCGCCTGCATCTGCCGCTGGTAGATTTCGCTGTACGGCCAGTGCTGTTCGCCTTCCGGCACACCGGCGCCCACGACCCGAATCAGGGTGGCGGCATCAGCGATCTTCGCGCGGTTTTCTTCATCGGCAGCCCAATAGGCTCGCAGCGTCAGGGCGACGCCGTGGCTGTATTGGCGATCCACCAGCACGTCCTCGTTCATCAACAGATAAACCAGGGTCAGCGCCTTGGAAAACAGCACGACGATAAGCACCAGCCAGAGGGTGCGAGAGAAAAAACTTTGGGGGAACCAGACAGGGGTTTTCATCTATAACCGCTACACACTTGCAGGAGCGAGCAATGCTCGCATATTGCGGATTGCGAGTCTGCGGGCCTGGCCGTTCGACCAAAACCTGCAGACTCGCTCCTACAAATCGCCGATCACTTGGTGGCGGCGCCATCCGGTACAAACACGTAGCCCACGCCCCAGACGGTCTGGATGTAGCGCGGCTTCGATGGATCCGGCTCGATCATGCGGCGCAGACGGGAAATCTGCACATCGATGGAACGCTCGAGGGCATCCCACTCGCGGCCACGGGCCAGGTTCATCAACTTGTCGCGAGTCAGCGGCTGACGTGCGTTCATCACCAGAGCCTTGAGTACCGCAAACTCACCGGTGGTGAGCATGTGCACTTCGTCGCCGCGTTTCAGTTCGCGGGTGGCCAGCGACAAGACGTAATCACCGAACGTGACGTTTTCGTCTTCACTGCCCGGTGCGCCTGGTACCGGTGTGGCCTGACGACGCAACACGGCTTTGACGCGGGCCATCAGTTCGTCCGGGTTGAACGGCTTGGCCAGATAATCGTCGGCGCCCAGTTCCAGGCCCTTGATGCGGCTCAACTCATCGCCCTTGGCGGTGAGCATGATGATCGGAATCTGGTTGTTCGCGCCACGCAGACGGCGGCAAGCGGTCAGACCGTCTTCGCCGGGCAGCATCAGGTCGAGGACGACCAGATTGAAAACTTCACGCGACAGCAAACGATCCATCTGTTCGGTGTTCGGTACGGTGCGGGCACGGTAGCCCTTGCTGACGAAAAAACGCTCCAGCAGGCTGCTCAGGCCCGGATCGTCGTCAACGATGAGAATTTTTTCGCCTTCAGCAGTTTGTGCAGTGCTGCTCATTGGATGCTCCTTTTAGCTCGGCGCGCATTATGGCGTAGCTGCCGTTATACGCACCGTGTGCATTGTTAGCAGATTTTTCCTTCACTGCCAGAAAACCGGGGTTTATGCCTACAGACTGCAACGCCCCCGAACGACAGAACGCTGGTTATAATGCGCGGCGTTTTGTGCCAGGCAACGTCTGAATCGTTACCGCAGGTGGCAGGCTTTTTTCCTGCCGAGCGCAGTAATTGTTCGATTTCACGGGTCAATGGGCTGCCTTTTGACCCAGGCAGCGGCAATTTTCTAGCCGCTCAACCAGACTCCGGGCCTTTATTTCCGTGCCTGCGAGCCTGCTTTCACAATATGTCAGGTGGTTTTATGGACAGCATCAACAGCCGCATTGCCGAGGAACTCGGTGTACGCCCACAACAGGTCGAAGCGGCCGTCGCGCTACTCGATGAAGGCTCTACCGTTCCCTTCATCGCCCGTTACCGGAAAGAAGTCACCGGCAGCCTCGATGACACCCAGTTGCGTCATCTGGAAGAACGTCTGCGCTACCTGCGAGAACTCGACGAACGGCGCATCAGCATCCTCGCCAGCATCGAAGAGCAAGGCAAACTCACCCCTGCCCTCGAGCGCGACATCAAACTCGCCGACACCAAGACCCGCCTCGAAGACTTGTACCTGCCGTACAAGCAGAAGCGCCGCACCAAGGGCCAGATTGCCCTGGAAGCCGGCCTCGGCGACTTGGCGGACGGCCTGTTCAACGACCCGAACCTGAACCCGGAAACCGAAGCCGCACGCTTCGTCGACGCCGAAAAAGGCGTGGCCGATGTCAAAGCCGCCCTCGAAGGCGCCAAGTACATCCTCATGGAGCGCTTCGCCGAAGACGCCAGCCTGCTGGAAAAACTGCGTAACTATCTCAAGCAGGAAGCGACCCTCAGTGCCCGCGTCATCGCTGGCAAGGAAGAAGAAGGCGCCAAGTTCCGCGACTACTTCGAACACGACGAACCGCTGAAAAGCATGCCGTCGCACCGCGCGCTCGCCATTTTCCGTGGCCGCAACGAAGGCATCCTCAGCTCCGCGCTGAAAGTCGGCGATGAACTGCCGGGGACCATGCACCCGTGCGAAGGCATGATCGGCCAGCAATTCAACATCCAGAACCAGAACCGCCCGGCCGACAAATGGCTCGGCGAAGTGGTGCGCTGGACCTGGAAGGTCAAGCTCTACACGCATCTGGAAACCGACCTGCTCGGCGAACTGCGTGACGGCGCCGAAACCGAAGCGATCAACGTGTTCGCCCACAACCTGCACGACTTGCTGCTGGCCGCCCCAGCAGGCCCGCGCGCGACTCTGGGTCTCGACCCGGGCCTGCGTACCGGTTGCAAAGTGGCCGTGGTCGACTCGACTGGCAAGCTGCTGGATCACGCCACGGTTTACCCGCACGTGCCGCACAACAAGTGGGATCAGACCATCGCCATTCTGGCCGCCCTGTGCGCCAAGCACTCGGTTGACCTGATCGCCATCGGCAACGGCACCGCCAGCCGCGAAACCGACAAACTGGCCATCGAGCTGATCAAAAAGTATCCAGCGATGAAGATGACCAAGGTCATGGTTTCCGAAGCGGGTGCATCGGTGTACTCGGCGTCGGAACTGGCGGCCAAGGAATTCCCGGATCTGGACGTGTCGATCCGTGGCGCCGTATCCATCGCTCGTCGTCTGCAGGATCCACTGGCAGAACTGGTGAAAATCGATCCGAAATCCATCGGTGTCGGCCAATACCAGCACGACGTGTCGCAGTTGAAACTGGCGCGTGGCCTGGACGCAGTGGTCGAGGATTGCGTGAACGCCGTCGGCGTTGATGTGAACACTGCTTCGGTAGCACTGCTTGCGCGGATCTCCGGCCTCAACGCGACGCTGGCGCAGAACATCGTGACGCACCGCGATGAGCACGGCGCCTTCAAAACCCGCGCGGCGCTGAAAAAAGTCGCACGTCTGGGCGAAAAAACCTTCGAACAGGCCGCCGGTTTCTTGCGCGTGATGAACGGCGACAACCCGCTGGATTCGTCGGCGGTTCACCCGGAAGCCTATCCGCTGGTGCAGCGCATTGCCGCTGAAACCGACCGCGACATCCGCTCGCTGATCGGTGATGCAAGCTTCCTCAAGCGTCTGGATCCGAAGAAATTCACCGACGAAACCTTCGGCCTGCCAACCGTCACCGACATCATCCAGGAACTGGAAAAACCCGGCCGCGACCCGCGTCCGGAGTTCAAGACTGCCGAGTTCCAGGAAGGCGTCGAAGATCTGAAAGACCTGCAACTGGGGATGATCCTCGAAGGCGTGGTGACCAACGTGACCGCGTTCGGCGCATTCGTCGACATCGGCGTGCATCAGGACGGTCTGGTGCACATTTCGGCGCTGTCGGAGAAGTTCATCAAGGATCCACGTGAAGCGGTGAAGGCCGGTGACGTGGTGAAAGTGAAGGTCATGGAAGTCGACATCCCGCGCAAACGCGTTGGCCTGTCGATGCGCATGGGCGACACCCCGGGCGAGAAAATCGACGGTGCCCGTGGCTCGCGTCCGGGCTCGGCGCAACGCCAGCCTTCGAACAACGCACCACGCAAGGAAACCGCGACCGCAGCGCCAGTGAACAACGCGATGGCCTCGCTGTTCGCCAAC
Organism: Pseudomonas sp. Irchel 3H7; assembly: GCF_900187605.1. GTDB lineage: Bacteria > Pseudomonadota > Gammaproteobacteria > Pseudomonadales > Pseudomonadaceae > Aquipseudomonas. The sequence goes on along the minus strand of NZ_FYEA01000012.1, from coordinate 157,023 downwards.
GCCAAGCAGTTGAAGAAACGCTGATGGAGATTCCGGCCGGGCTCGTCGAGAGCGCGTTTTTCAAGCTGTTGGGCTGCCGCCTGCACAGCCTGGAAACCGGGGTGGCGCAAGTCGCCCTGGTGCTGGAACCGGAACTGCGCAATCGCGGCGGCAAATTGCACGGTGGCGCGCTGTTCAGTCTGGTCGACATCGCCATGGGGCTGGCCTGTTCCAGCACCCACGGCTTTGATCAGCAGAGCGCGACCATCGAGTGCAAGATCAACTATATCCGCGCCGTTTCCGACGGTGAGGTGCTGTGCACGGCGCGGGTGATTCACCCGGGCCGCCGCACGTTGGTGGTCGAAGCCGACGTGATGCAGGGCGACAAACTGGTCGCAAAAGCGCAAGGCACGTTCGCTGTCCTGTAGCTAGACGCCATCAATTTGAGTTAATTTCGGCGCAACGAATCCTGTGGGAGCTGCCGCAGGCTGCGATCTTTTGATTTTGTTTTTCAATAGCAAGATCAAAAGATCGCAGCCTGCGGCAGCTCCTACAGGTATGTGTGCGGCTGACCGGCTAGAAAAACCAGGCGATAACGCCAGTTTCAACTTCACCCTTGTAGACCGTCCTGCCCACCCCCATATTGGGGCGACTGACGCGTGAAGGAATCCAAATTGAGCGAACTTCTCAACCGCCGCCTGGCTCTGCTCGGCGAGCGCGCTAACCTCTCTCTGCTCGAGCAGTGCCTGCACGGTATCGAACGTGAATGCCTGCGCGTGACCAGCGAAGGTCGCCTGGCGCAAACGCCGCACCCCGAAGCCTTGGGTTCCGCGCTGACCAACGAACAGATCACCACCGACTACTCCGAGTCGCTGCTGGAATTCATCACGCCCGCCCTGCCGGATCCGGCTGATACCTTGGCGAGCCTGGACAAGATTCACCGTTTTGCCTACAGCAAACTCGGCAACGAGTACCTGTGGAGTCCATCGATGCCGTGCCCGTTGCCGGCCGAGGAAGACATCCCGATCGCCTATTACGGCACCTCCAACATCGGTCAGCTCAAATACGTCTACCGCAAGGGCCTGGCCCTGCGTTACGGCAAGACCATGCAGTGCATCGCCGGGATTCACTACAACTTCTCCCTGCCGGAAAAGCTCTGGCCGCTGCTGCGCGAGACCGAAGGGTTTGTCGGCACTGATCGCGATTTTCAGTCGTTTTCCTACATCGCGCTGATCCGTAATTTCCGTCGTTACAGCTGGCTGCTGATGTACCTGTTCGGTGCATCGCCTGCGCTGGACGCCGGTTTCCTGCGTGGTCGTTCGCATCAGCTGGAACAGCTCGATCCGGACACCTTGTATCTGCCGTACGCCACCAGCCTGCGCATGAGCGACCTCGGTTACCAGAGCAACGCCCAGGCCGGTCTGACCCCGTGCTACAACGATCTGGCGAGCTACACCGACAGCCTGCGCAAAGCCGTGGCCACGCCGTACGCGCCGTACGTTGAAGTCGGCACGCACCAGGATGGCGAGTGGGTGCAACTCAACACCAACATCCTGCAGATCGAAAACGAGTACTACTCCAACATCCGCCCGAAACGCGTGACCTACACCGGCGAGCGGCCGATTCAGGCGCTGGTGGCCCGTGGCATTCAGTACGTCGAAGTGCGTTGCCTGGACATCAACCCGTTCCTGCCAATGGGCATCGACCTCACCGAGTCGCGCTTCCTCGACGCGTTCCTGCTGTATTGCGCGCTGAACGATAGTCCGCTGCTGACCAACACGTCGTGCGGCAACGCCACATCGAACTTCCTCAGCGTGGTCAAGGAAGGTCGTCGTCCGGGTCTGCAATTGCAGCGTGACGGTGAGTCGGTGGAGATGAAGACCTGGGCAGCCGAACTGCTGGAACAAATTGCTCCATTGGCGGCGTTGCTGGATCAGAGCCATGGCGGTGATGCGCACAGCAAGGCGCTGGATGCACAACTGGCCAAGGTCAACGACCCGTCCCTGACGCCATCCGCGCAAGTGCTGGCGGCGATGGCTGAGCACAAGGAAAGCTTTGCGCAGTTCTCGTTGCGTCAGAGCCAGGCGCATGCCGAGTTTTTCCGTAGTGAGCCTTTGGCGGCGGATGAGCAGGCGAAGTTCGAGGAGCTGGCGCGTACGTCGCTGGCAGCGCAGGCTGAGCTGGAGCAGAACGAGGTGGGGGATTTTGACGTGTTTGTTGGGTCGTATCAGGCGAGTATTTTGGCGATCAGCAACTGAAGAGCCCCTCACCCTAACCCTCTCCCAGAGGGAGAGGGGACTGACCGTGTTGTCAGTTCGAGCTACACCGACCTGAACGACCAAGTCGAACTCAGGATTTGAAAAGCCCCCGATCTGCTCCCTTTCCCCCTCTCCCATTGGGAGAGGGCTGGGGTGAGGGGCTGGATCTCAATGACACAACTTTTCTCGAACACATCTCCCGCTTAGATTTTTCCACTCATAAGCTCATTCTAAAAAGTTATTTATTTACTGATTCTTAGATCATTTAGTCTCCTTTCACGCCGACGCTCGGTCGCCTGATATGGAGCTGTTCAATGAAACTGAATTTCCCGCTTCGCCTGCTCGCCGTAGCCTCCTTGGCTGCCGCAAGTTTCCTGGCTCAGGCCGCCGACCTCACCGTCGCCTACCAAACCACTGTTGACCCGGCAAAAGTCGCTCAGGCCGACGGCGCTTACGAAAAAGCCACCAAAGCCGACATCGCCTGGCGCAAGTTCGATAACGGCGCCGACATCATCGCCGCCATCGCCTCCGGTGACGTGCAGATCGGCTACCTCGGCTCCAGCCCGCTGACTGCCGCGATCACCCGCAAAGTCCCGGTCGAAACCTTCCTCATCGCCACGCAGATCGGCGCCGCTGAAGCACTGGTCGCTCGCGACGGTTCCGGCATCAAGACCCCGCAAGATCTGATCGGCAAGAAAATCGCCGTGCCGTTCGTGTCCACCGGTCACTACAGCCTGCTCGCCGCGCTGAAACACTGGAACATCGATCCAGCGAAAGTCACCGTGCTCAACCTCGCGCCGCCAGCGATCATCGCGGCGTGGAAACGCGGTGACATCGACGCCACTTACGTGTGGGATCCGGCGCTGGGCGTGGCCAAGGAAAACGGCAAAGTACTGATCACTTCCGGCGAGCTGGCCAAGTTCGGCGCGCCGACTTTCGACGCGTGGATCGTGCGCAAGGACTTCGCCGAGAAGCATCCGGAAATCGTCACCGCCTTCGCCAAGGTCACCCTCGACGCCTACGCCGACTACCGCAAAGACCCGAAAGCCTGGCTCGCCAATCAGTCCAACGTCGACAAACTGGTGAAACTCTCCGGCGCCAAGGCCAGCGACATTCCGTTGCTGCTGCAAGGCAACGTCTACCCGCTGGCGGCGGATCAGGTCGTCAGCCTCGGCGCGCCGACCACCAAAGCCATCACCGACACCGCCGCGTTCCTCAAGGAGCAAGGCAAGGTCGAAGCCGTTCTGCCGGACTACGCGCCGTACGTCAGCGCCAAATACATCACCAACTGATCGGGAGTTAACTGCGATGGCCTTGCTACAGCTGGAGCGCATCAGCGCACAGTACCCGGGCAGCCCGACACCGGTGCTGGCGGATATTTCTCTGACCCTGGGGCCTCAGCAATTGCTGGTCGCCCTCGGCCCGTCCGGCAGTGGCAAGACTTCGCTGTTGAACCTGATTGCCGGTTTCGTCGAACCGAGTGCCGGGCGCATCACCCTCGACGGCGTACCGGTCAAAGGCCCGAGCGCCGAACGTGGCGTGGTGTTCCAGGACGATGCTTTGCTGCCCTGGCAGGATGTGTTGGCCAATGTCGCGTTCGGTCTGGAACTGGCTGGTGTCGCCAAAGACAAGCGCGAAAAGATCGCCCGCGAAATGCTCGCACTGGTTGACCTCTCCGGTTTCGAAAGCCGTCGTATCTGGCAGCTTTCCGGTGGCCAGAAACAACGCGTCGGCCTCGCCCGCGCCCTCGCCGCTGATCCGCGCGTATTGCTGATGGACGAACCCTTCGGCGCCCTCGACGCGTTCACCCGCGAACAGATGCAGGAGTTATTACTGCAAGTCTGGCAGCGCACGGCCAAGCCGGTTTTCCTGATTACCCATGACATTGAAGAAGCGGTATTCCTCGCCACTGACCTGATTCTGCTCGCGCCGAATCCGGGGCAGATCGTGGAGCGTCTGCACTTGGACTTCGGTCAGCGTTACGCCGCCGGTGAGTCCGCCCGCGCGATCAAATCCGATCCGCGTTTTATCGAAACCCGCGAACACGTGCTGAGCAAAGTGTTCTCGCAACGCAGCGCCGGGCAACGGCAGGAGCGCGCATGAGCAGTTACGACGTTTCCTCGGCGGCGGTAAAACCCGCCACCGTGTCGGTGGCGATTCCGCTGCGCCGCAGCCTCAGTACACGCTGGATAAGCCTGCTGACGTTGTTCGCTTTGTTGGCCATCTGGTGGGCGGTGACTGCTACTGGATTGATCGAACCGCTGTTCCTGCCACCCCCCTCCGCCGTGCTGCAAAAGGGCTGGTTGCTGGCGACCACGGGCTATATGGATTCGACGTTGTGGCAGCACCTCGGCGCGAGCCTGAGCCGCATCGGTCTGGGCCTCGGTTTTGCGATTCTGACTGCCGTACCGGTGGGCATCGCGATCGGCGCCAACCGTATCGCCCGTGGCGTGCTCGATCCGCTGATCGAGTTCTACCGCCCTATTCCGCCGCTGGCTTATCTGCCGCTGATCGTGATCTGGTGCGGCATCGGCGAGTTGTCGAAAGTGCTGCTGATTTATCTGGCGATTTTCGCGCCGATTGCCATCGCTACTGCCACCGGCGTGCGCACGGTTGATCCAGCGAAATTGCGTGCGGCGCAGTCGTTAGGTGCGACGCGTTTGCAGCTGATTCGTCATGTGATTTTGCCGAGCGCGTTGCCGGACATTTTGACGGGCGTGCGCATTGGTCTGGGGGTTGGTTGGTCGACGCTGGTCGCGGCTGAACTGATCGCCGCCACCAGCGGTTTGGGCTTCATGGTGCAGTCGGCCGCGCAATTCCTGGTCACCGATGTGGTGGTGCTGGGGATTCTGGTCATCGCCCTGATCGCCTTCACCATGGAAATGGGCCTGCGCGCCCTGCAGCGCAAACTGGTGCCGTGGCACGGCCAGGCCCACTAAAGCATTTTTTGAATCACCCCCTGTAGGAGCTGCCGCAGGCAGCTCCTACAGGGGGTGATTATCCGGAATTTAAGAGAAAGACCATGAGCAGCCTCAACATCACCCCGTTAAGCTCGGCCCTAGGCGCGCAAATCAGCGGCGTCGACATCAGCCAGCCGTTGACCCTGGAACACCGCGACGCCATCGAACAGGCGCTGCTCAAGTATCAAGTGTTGTTCTTCCGCAACCAGCCAATCGAGCCTTCGCAACAGGCACGTTTCGCCGCCTATTTCGGCGACCTGCACATTCACCCGATCTACCCAAACGTACCGGAACAACCGGAAGTGCTGATCCTCGACACCGCCGTCACCGACGTGCGCGACAACGCGATCTGGCACACCGACGTGACCTTCCTGCCGACACCTGCGATGGGCGCCGTGCTCAGTGCAAAGCTGTTGCCGGAATTCGGTGGCGATACCTTGTGGGCCAGCGGGATTGCAGCTTATGAAGCGCTGTCAGCGCCGCTGAAAGGCTTGCTCGAAGGGCTGACCGCGACTCACGATTTCACTCGCTCGTTTCCGCTGGAGCGCTACGGCAATACGCCTGAAGCGCTGGCGCAGTGGGAAGAAGCTCGACGCAAGAATCCACCGCTGTCGCACCCGGTGATTCGTACGCATCCGGTCAGCGGGCGGCACTCGTTGTTCGTCAATGAAGGGTTTACGTCGAAGATCAATGAGCTGTCGGAAACCGAGAGCGAGGCGATTCTGAAGTTTCTGTTTGCCCACGCGACGCGGCCGGAATTCACCATTCGCTGGCGCTGGCAAAAGGACGACATTGCGTTCTGGGATAACCGCGTGACGCAGCATTACGCGGTGGATGATTATCGGCCGGAGCGGCGGGTGATGCAGCGGGCGACGGTGTTGGGGGATGTGCCGTTTTTTCGTTGAGACGTTTTAAAGCCAAAAGCCCCTCACCCTAACCCTCCCGAAACGTCGGACCGCCCCGAGGGAGAGGGGACTGACCGAGGTGTTTGTACGAGCTACATCGACCTGAAATGTCGGGTTGAATTCAAGTTTTGAAAGGCATGAAGATCTGCTCCCTTTCCCCCTCGCCCGCCTGGGGGAGAGGGCTGGGGTGAGGGGGTTGGATCTTGCTGACCCAACCCAATCTTCATCACTCCGCCGTCGAAGGCTTCTCCCAAAGATTGATCCCGCCCTCTTGGGCAAACCGGTCAATCTCTGCCAACTCTTCAGCACTGAAACTCAAATTCTTCAACGCCCCGACGTTCTCGATAATCTGCTCCGGCCGGCTCGCACCAATCAGCGCCGACGTCACCCGAGGATCGCGCAGCGTCCACGCCAACGCCAATTGCGCCAGGCTCTGGCCACGACGCTTGGCGATTTCATTCAACGCCCGCACATGAGCAATGTTGGCCTCGGACAGGTGCGAAGCCTGCAACGAACCACCGCCCGGACGATTGACCCGCGCATCCGCCGGCACGCCATTGAGGTATTTGTCGGTGAGCAGACCTTGCGCCAGTGGAGTGAAAGCAATCACGCCAGTACCGAGTTCATCGGTGGTATCCAGCAGGTCTTTTTCCACCCAGCGATTGAGCAGGTTGTAAGCCGGCTGATGAATCAGCAGCGGCACTTTCCACTCTTTCAACAGCGCCGCGATCTCACGGGTTTTCACCCCCGAGTACGACGAGATACCGATGTACAACGCCTTGCCCTGCTGCACGGCTGTAGCCAGGGCGCTGGCGGTTTCTTCCAGCGGGGTGTCCGGGTCGAAGCGGTGCGAATAGAAGATATCCACATAGTCCAGACCGAGGCGTTGCAGGCTCTGGTCGAGGCTGGCCAGCACGTATTTACGCGAGCCACCGCCCTGGCCGTAAGGGCCGGGCCACATGTCCCAACCGGCCTTGCTGGAGATGATCAGTTCGTCGCGGTACTGCTTGAAGTCTTCGCGCAGCAGACGACCGAAATTGATCTCGGCGCTGCCATACGGCGGGCCGTAATTGTTGGCCAGGTCGAAGTGGTTGATACCCAGATCAAACGCTGTGCGCAGCAAGGCGCGCTGGGTGTCGATCGGCGTGCTGTCGCCAAAGTTGTGCCACAGACCCAGCGACAGCGCCGGCAGTACCAGACCACTGCGCCCGACGCGGCGGTAAGGGATGGAGTCGTAGCGGTTTTCGGCAGCGGTGTAAGTCATCGAATCCTCTCTTGTCTGTCTTGAAATGGGTGTCGACTTCATCGCTAGCAGGCTAGCTCCCACATTGGAATGCAGTCTCCTGTGGGAGCTAGCCTGCTAGCGATTGGGTGCTACAAAAATCTATTGCCGGGTCGAGCCAGGCCAAGGTTCTCGCGCAACGTCCGGCCTTCGTATTCAGTTCTGAACAACCCACGTCGTTGCAGTTCCGGGACCACGCCATTGGCGAAGTCTTCGAGACCGCCCGGCAAGTGGGGTACCAGCACGTTGAAGCCGTCCGCCGCGCCCTGTTCGAACCACTCCTGCAAGCGATCAGCGATCTGCTCCGGCGTACCAACCAGGCTGTAATGCCCACGCCCGCCGGCTATCTTGCGACCGAGCTCGGCAAGGCTCAGGTTCTCCCGCCCCGCCAATTCCGTCAGCAATTTCTGCCGGCTCTGCTGACCGTTTTCCGTCAGCGGCAAGTCCGGCAACGGCCCGTCCAGCGGGTACTTCGACAAATCGAAGTTACCCAGCATACGCCCAAGCAAGGCAACGCCAACCTCGGGTTCGACTAATTGCTGAAACGTTTCACATTTTTCCTGTGCTTCGGCTTCGCTGCCGCCGACCACGACAAAAACCCCGGGCATGATTTTCAGCGAATCGGCGCTGCGCCCGTACTTGGGCAGACGTCCCTTGAGGTCGGCGTAAAACGCTTGGGCACTGGCCAGCGAAGTCTGTGCGGTGAACACCACTTCAGCGGTTTGCGCCGCCAATTCGCGCCCGGTTTCCGAAGAGCCAGCCTGAACAATCACCGGTTGCCCCTGCGGCGAACGCGCAACGTTCAGCGGACCTTTGACCCTGAAGTGTTCACCAACGTGATCCAGCACATGCAGTTTCGACGGGTCGTAATACGCCCCACTGGCCTTGTCGCGCGCAAACGCATCATCCTCCCAACTGTCCCAAAGCCCGGTCACTACCTGATGAAATTCGCGCGCACGGCTGTAGCGTTCGGCATGGCCGATATGCTCATCACGACCAAAATTCAGCGCCTCGGCAGCATTGTCCGAGGTCACCAGATTCCACCCCGCACGGCCACCGGAAAGGTGATCGAGCGAAGCGAATTTGCGCGCCACGTGATACGGCTCGTTGTAGCTGGTGGTCGCCGTGGCGATAAGGCCGATGTGCTCGGTCACCGCACTCAAGGCCGCGAGCAACGTCAGCGGTTCAAAATGATCCGACCGCGCCATACGACTGGCGATGTCCTGAGTCGGCGCGGCGACGCTGTCAGCGACAAACAACGCATCGAACTTCGCCGCCTCGGCAATCTGCGCCAGTTGTTTGTAGTGGGTGAAATCCAGGCCGGCGTTGGCCGGCACCTCCGGATGACGCCACGCCGCCACGTGGTGCCCGGTGGCCATGAGAAACGCGCCGAGTTTCAACTGTCTGCTCATCTCAAAAATCCTTGCGCAGTTGCACGCCGAAGTAGCGCTCGTCATCCCGTGGCACGGCGCGATAAATGTAATTGCCGCCGCTGGCGAGCAATGGCGAATAGGACTTGTCGGTGAGGTTCTTGCCCAGCAGCGCGACGCGCCAGCCGTTGCTGTAATCGGCCAGAGCGACGCTGGCGTTCCACAGGCCGTAGGCGCCCTGCTTGGTGTCGGGATTCTGGCTGATGTCGTACTGCACTTCGCTCTGCCAGCTGTAGTCGGTGCCGAGTTCGATATCCAGACCGTTATCCAGCGGGATGCTGTAGTCGGCGCGCACGTAGCTTTTCCAGTCCGGGCTGAACGGCAGCGGTTTGCCGTTAACGTTGCACGACGCCGCCGCGCCCGCCGGGCAGGCGAATTCGTCGATGCGCGCGCGGGTGTAAGCCAGCGCTCCGGACAGCTTCAATTGCTGAGTGGCCTGCAAGGCGTAATCGAGTTCGACGCCTTCGGTACTGACACTGCCGGCGTTGATCAGACGCGTCACAACCTGGCCGGCGACGGTGTCGAAGAAGTTCGCCTGATAGTTGTCGTACTCGCTGTGGAACACCGCGAGGTTGGTGGTCAGGCGATTGTTCCAGCTCGTCGCTTTGATCCCCGCTTCCCAGGTGTTGGAGGTTTCCGGTTTCAGTGCTTCGGTATCACGCGGCTGCATATTGAAGAACACGTTGTAGGCCGGGCCTTTGTAACCGCGCGAATAGGTCAGATACGTAGTGACGGCGTCGCTCAAGTCGTACTGCACACCGAGGCGGCCGGACCAGCCGTCTTCGTCGACAGAACCTGAGCTGCTGGTCGCCGGTTGGATACCGCTGACCGTGGTCGCGGAGGTCGAAACGCGGCGGTGATCGTATTCGAGATCATCGTGGGTGTAGCGCAGGCCGGCGATGCCGCGAAAGTCCGACGTGAAGTTCAGCGTGCTCTCCCCGAACACCGCATAGCTGTCGCTGCTGGTGCTGTAATCAGCGACGCCGCGATCGGTGCGCGTGGTCGTTGTCAGCGTGCGCTGATAGGTCTCGTCGTCCTTGCCGTGCATGTAGAACAGACCGCCGACGTATTCGAGGAACTCGCCCTTCGGCGAGGCCAGACGCAACTCTTGCGAGTATTGATCGAAGGCCAGATCGCCCTTGTCCGCGGTGCCGGGGAACGCGGCGGTCACTGTGCCGAGACGGTCGCCGTCCTGATATTGGGTGTTGTCCCAGCCACGCCATGCGGTGATCGACGTCAGGGTGTATTCGCCCAGTTGCCAGTCGAGTTGGCCGGACAGACCTTTGTTGATGTCCTCAACGTGTGAGCGGGTGTCGGTGTTGATGTCACGGTTGTGGCTGCTCGCATTGACCGGGCTCAGCGCATTGGCGAAGGCCGGGGTCAGCGACTTGCTGACAACGCCATTGGGACCGTCGTCGTGGGACTGCATGTAATCGGCGATCAAGGTGAAGGTGACGTCGTCATTCGGGGTGAATTCGAGTTTTCCGCGCACGCCACGATGGTTGTAGCCGTTGACCTCTTGACCGTTGTGTTGGTTGTCGACGTTGCCGTCGTAGGTGCCGAACAGCGTGCTGATCGAGCCTTTCAGCGTGTCCGGTATCAGGCTGCCGCCAATGCCGAAACGGGTGCGGCTTTCGTTGCCGCTGTAATACGACTGATCGATGTAACCGTGCGTCTCGGCGGTGGGTGCCTTGCTGGTGATGTTGAGTACACCGGCCGAAGCGTTTTTGCCAAACAGCGTGCCTTGCGGACCACGCAATACTTCGACGCGTTCCAGATCCAGCAGATCGAGCGTGGACTGCCCCGGCCGCGCATACACCACGCCATCGATCACCGTCGCCACGGTCGGCTCGACGCCAGGCGAGGTGGAAATCGTACCGACGCCGCGCACGAATAACGAGGTGTCCTTGTTCGATGCGCCGGTGCGGAAATTCAGCGACGGCACTTGCTGGACGATACTGGCCACGCCGTTGCGGTTGTCGCGCTCAAGCTGTTCGCCGTCGATCACCGAGACCGCCACGGGCACTTTTTGCAGCGACTCTTCGCGGCGCGTGGCGGTGACGGTCACCGATTTGAGAGTCGGCTCCTGATCACTGCTCTCGGCAGCGAATGCGTTAGGCAGCGGCAGTGCCGCCAACCCCGTGAATAACCAGCCAGCCGCACGGATCGACTGCGCCAGTGTGTGTGTCGCCCCAGGAATGTTGTGCATGTTTGCCCGCTCGAAATTAGCCCTTAACCGCTGCCGTTCTGCGACGACAGCGCCTGAATCGGTGTCTTGGGCATTCGCTCGAGCGAGTAGCAGACAGCGCGCTTTGTTAGCGCTACCATCGACAGTATTGGCAAGCCGCACATAGAGCGTCCAATACTGAAAAATTACTTTTATATGCGATTTGGTTTTTAAGAAGGATCGAGCCTTGAGCGAAGAAAAACCCCGCAAACGCCGTGGCGCCGGACGCGTGACCTTGAATGCTGTGGCACGTGAGGCTGGGGTTTCGGCGATTACCGTGTCGCGCTATTTCAATCAGCCCGAACAGGTTTCGCCCGAGCGCCGCGAGCGGATTGCGACGGTGGTGGCGGAGTTGGGTTACGTACCGAATCTGGTGGCCGGCGGATTGGCTTCGGCGCGGGGCAAAATCGTCGGCATGGTCATCCCGAACATCTCCGGGCCGATCTTCGCCAATACCATTCAGGGTTTCAGCGATACGCTTAGTCGCCATGGCTATCAGCTGTTGCTGGCGTCGAGTTACTTCAGTACCGAGCAGGAAGAAAACGCCGTGCGCGCGTTTCTCGGCTGGTCGCCGGCGGCGCTGGTGCTGACCAGTCACTTTCACAGTGCCGGCACGGAAAAGATGATCGCCGAAGCGGATATTCCGGTGATTGAAACCTGGGATTACCAGCCGGATCGTGAGCCGATGCAGATCGGCTTTTCGCATTTTGAAGTGGGCGTGACGGCCGCCAGATATCTACTCGGAAAAGGCTACCAACGTATCGCCTTCGTGCAGAACAGCGCTGCGGGCGACTTCAGCGCACTGGAGCGCCGCGACGGTTACGCGGCGACCTTGCGCGAATCCGGCCTAGATCCTTGGGTCTTCGCCCCTGACGCTGATCGCGCACCATTCGAGGCCGGCAAACAGGCGATGGACGCCCTGATGAGCGCCTCAGCGCGCCCCGACGCGATCATCTTCGCCAACGACAACCTCGCCGCCGGCGGCCTGCTCGCCGGGCAACGCGCGGGTTTGAAAATCCCAGAAGACTGTGCCGTTCTCGGCTTCGGCGATTACCCGTTCGCCGAGATGCTGCTACCAAGTCTGAGCACAATCAAACCACCGGCACTGGAGATCGGCGTACTGGCTGCAACCCGCGTACTGGAAAGCCTTGGCGTGTTGCCGAGCGACGAGGTGCAGCGGCTGAATCTGTTGCAGTGCCAAGTGATCGAACGGGAAAGCATCTGAGGAATATGGCAGAGGCTGGATTGGCTATGCTCTAAAGAACACCGAGGTGGCCCTTTCGCGAGCAGGCTCGCTCCCACAGGGATTTCCTGTGTACATGAAATTTATGTCCAGCCGAGTTTCATTGTGGGAGCGAGCCTGCTCGCGAAGGGGCTCTTCCCGGCACTGCACCTCCATCAGGCAGAACGCCCCATGCACACCGCCATCATCATTTTCTTCGGCCTGGTCCTGCTCGCGCTGATGCTCTACATCGGCGAGCGCATCGGTTTCAGCCGCCAGACCATGGCCTACGGCTTCGCCGCCCTGTGGCTGGCATTGACGGTGATTAATGGCGCGGTGGGAGTGGTGCATGCCGGCCAGTCCGTGGGTTCGGAAATAGCGATTGGCAGTGCGGTGTTCGGTGTGCCGGTGGCGGCAATGGTGTTGTTCATGGTGCTGAGCGCCGAGTCCTGAACGGACCCGACGCTCAGGCGTCGATCAACGTACCAAGTGCAGGAACTGCATGTGGCGTTCGTACTGGTCGAGGATGTCGTTGATGATCTGCTCTTTGGTGTAACCGACCAGATCGTAGTCCTGACTGCCCTCGCTCAAATGCACTTCGGCGCGGTAGTAGCGACGATTGTTGAGCTGCTTCGAGCCCATCCCGCCACGCGCGAACGACGGTGTGAAGTAACCGCGCATCTGTACCTGATAGATGAACGGATGCGCATCACCATGGCCGATTTCCAGGCTGACGCTGTCATTCGCCGGATCCGGCTGGGTGACCACGTTGAGGCCTTTCTCGACGAACACCGCCGTCACTTCTTCAATCGCCGGACGCACCGTGGTGTCCATGAAGCGGTACACCTCGTCCCGCGACGGGAAGTGCACAGCCTGACTCAAGCGCTGGCGCCAGCCGCCCGTGCCGCGCCGCGAACCGGAGACCGGTGCCAGCGAATGCAACTGCGCGATCTGTTTCTGCGACTCCAGATAGAACGCCTTGTGCAGGCCCCACATCATCAGCAACAGAATCAGCGAGAACGGCAACGACGTCAGTACCACCGCTGACTTCAGTGCATCGATGCTGCCGGAGAACAGCAGCGCACTGGTGATCAGCGCGGTCATCGCGCCCCAGAACACCCGCAGCCATTTCGGCCCGTCTTCGTCCGGGTTGCCACCCTTGGCCGACAACGTAGAGAGCACCACGGTGCCGGAGTCGGCAGACGTGACGAAGAACACGAAGCTGATAAACACCGTCACAGCGATGACGGTTTTGCTCCACGGATACGTTTCCAGCAGCAGGTAAATGCTCATCGACGGGTTGTCGATGGCCGACATGCCCAACGCGCTCATGCCGTGATTGAGCACTTGATCGAGCGCGCTGTTGCCGAAAATCGACATCCACGCGAGGGTGAAACCGAGCGGAATCAACAACACACCGAAAACGAATTCGCGGATGGTGCGGCCACGGGAAATCCGTGCGATGAACAGGCCCACAAATGGCGACCATGCAATCCACCAGGCCCAGTAGAACACTGTCCAGCCACCGAGCCAGTCGCTCGGTTTGTCGTAGGCGTAGAGGTCGAAACTCTTCATCGGCAAGGCGCCGAGGTAGTCGCCCAAGTTCTGGATCAGGGTGTTGAGCAGGTGCTGGGTTGGCCCGGCGAACAACACGAACAGCAGCAGCGCACAGGCCAGCAGCATGTTGATGTCGGACATCACCCGCACGCCTTTATCGACGCCGGAGACGGCCACGATGATTGCCGCGCCCATCATCAGCGTGATCAGGCCGACCTGAATCCACTGGGTGTGCGCGATACCGAACAGGTAGTCGAGACCGGAGTTGAGGTGCAGTACCCCAAAACCCATGTCGGCACCCAGACCGAACACCGTGGCGATGATGCCGAAGCCATCCACCGCGTAACCGATCGGGCCGTTGATGCGTTTGCCGATCAGCGGATACAGCGCCGACCGCAGGGCCAGCGGCAGGTTGTGGCGGTAAGCGAAATAGGCCAGCGCCATGCCGACGAAGGCAAACACGCCCCAGCCATGCAGGCCCCAGTGCAGAAACAGAATCTGCATGGCCTGACGCGCCGCATCCGCCGTACCCGCCTCACCTTGCGGTGGCTGCAGCATGTGGGTCAGCGGTTCAGAGACGCAGAAGAAGAACAGCGTGATGCTGATCCCGGCGGCGAACAGCATGCCGGCCCAGGACAGGTAACTGAATTCGGGCTCGTCGTGGTCGGCACCGAGTTTTATCTTGCCGTAGCCGGATAAGGCGGTGACCACCACGAAGACCAGATACAGGGTCATCGCGAGCATGTAATACCAGCCGACCGTATTGGCCGCCCAGTTTTGCGCTTCCAGCAGCCAGGCGCCGGCCTGCTCAGGCATGGCGATAACAACGAGACCAAACAGCAGAATGACCGTCGCGGCGAAGTAGAACACCGGCGGATTCATGCGCACCAGACCGCTGGCGGGGGTAGACGATGCACTCATGAAACGTGCACCTCGAGGGGTTGAAACGTGGCTGAAATGATCGGACTCAGCAAAGGCAAGCCTCCTGTTGTGAGCGGGCAGCGAACCACCGGTTTAACTTGAATGAACGTTCAAGTTAAACATGGATGGGGTGGTAAGGACTAATCGTACGGCTAGGCGGTAGTTTTCCTACGCTAGCTCAAGGATGGGTATGACGTGGGTTTGAGGGTATTCGTTCAATAGCCCCTCACCCTAGCCCTCTCCCGGAGGGAGAGGGGACTGATTGGGGGATATTTGGGAGATACGCCGACATGATCCTGCTGTACCGAATCCATCATCGACTCGGTGTTTCAGGTCGATGTATGACGCAAGACACCTCGGTCGGCCCCCTCTCCCTCCGGGAGAGGGCTGGGCGGGCGGCGTTCCGATGAGGGACGCTTTTAATAGCCCTACTTCTGCGTCCCGTCATCATGCTGCAAATTCGCCTGAGTCAGATTGCACCCCGCCGGCACACTGCGCGTCAGCCACACATTGCCGCCAATGGTCGACCCCTTGCCAATGGTGATCCGCCCGAGAATCGTCGCCCCGGCATAAATCACCACATCATCTTCAACGATCGGATGACGCGGATGACCTTTCTGCAACTGCCCGTCTTCATCCGCCGGGAAGCGTTTGGCGCCCAACGTCACGGCCTGATAAATCCGCACGCGCTCACCAATGATCGCGGTCTCGCCGATCACCACACCCGTGCCGTGATCGATAAAGAAACTACGGCCGATCTGCGCGCCCGGATGGATATCGATACCGGTCGCCGAATGGGCGATTTCCGCGCTGATCCGCGCCAGCAGCGGCAGCCCGGCACGATACAAATGATGAGCGAGGCGATGGTGAATCACCGCCAGAATCCCCGGATAGCACAGCAGCACTTCATCAACACTGCGCGCTGCCGGATCACCGTGATAGGCCGCCAACACATCGCTGTCGAGCAGCGCGCGCAGGCCCGGTAAAGCCAAGGCAAAATCCTGCACGATCTGAATGGCGCGGGCCTCGACTTCAGTATCGGCCTGCGCGCTGTGGCGGGCAACGTAACGCAGCTCCAGACGGGTCTGCGCCAGCAGCGCATTCAACGCCACATCAAGGGTGTGGCCGACGTAAAAGTCTTCGCTTTCTTCACGCAGATCCACTGGCCCCAGACGCATCGGGAACAACGCCCCACACAGTGCTTCGAGAATCTCCGCCATCGCCGCCCGCGACGGCAACTCGCGACCACCCTGCTCGCCGGACGCCCGGCCGTTCTGTGCCCGCCACTGATCCCGCGCGCTGCGCAGTTGACTGACGATGGTCTGCAATTGCCAATGGCTGGAACGCTCGCTCACGGTAAAGACTCCTCACGGGCGGCCGGACTGTCTGGCCGCGTCAACGGCGACTACTTTACGGCATGGTCGCGAGAGCGAATTAAGAACCGATAGTGCTGGCCTCAGTTCATTTGGCTATAAGCGATTCACGGTTGCCCCTGCAAAAGCCCGTGCCTATAGTCCTTTCATCTTTCTCCTCCAGTACGGACTCATGATCAAACAACAGCTGGACCGCTTTAACCGTCTCGACCTGCTCGGCCACCCGACGCCGCTGGAAAAACTCGAACGCCTGTCCGCCTGGCTCGGCCGCGAGGTGTACATCAAGCGTGATGACCTGACGCCGCTGGCCATGGGCGGCAACAAGCTGCGCAAGCTCGAATACCTCGCTGCCGACGCTCTCGCGCAAGGCGCCGATACGCTGATCACCGCCGGCGCGCTGCAATCGAACCACGTTCGCCAGACCGCCGCACTCGCCGCCAAATTGGGCCTAGGTTGCGTGGCGCTGCTGGAAAATCCGCTGGGCACTGACGACAGCAACTACACAGGCAACGGCAATCGCCTGCTGCTGGATCTGTTCGACACCAAGGTCGAACTGGTCGACAACCTCGACAACGCCGACGACCAACTGGCCGCCCTCGCCGCACGTCTGCGCAGCAACGGCAAGAAGCCATATCTGGTGCCAATCGGCGGCTCCAATGCCCTCGGCGCGCTCGGTTACGTGCGTGCCGGTCTGGAACTGGCCGAGCAGATCAAGGACACCGGTCTGGATTTCGCTGCGGTGGTACTCGCCTCGGGCAGTGCCGGAACGCACAGCGGTCTGGCCTTGGCGTTGAGCGAAGTATTGCCCCGATTGCCGGTGATTGGTGTGACCGTTTCGCGCAGTGAAGAAGACCAGCGGCCGAAGGTTCAGGGCCTTGCCGAACGTACGGCGGACCTGCTCGGCGTCGAGCTGCCGGCCAGTTTCAAGGTTGAGCTGTGGGACGAATATTTCGGCCCGCGTTATGGCGAGCCGAATGCCGGGACGTTGGCGGCGGTGAAGTTGCTGGCGAGTCAGGAAGCGCTGTTGCTCGATCCGGTGTACACCGGCAAGGCAATGGCGGGCTTGCTCGATGGCATCGGACGTCAGCGTTTTGATGAAGGCCCGATCATTTTCTTGCACACCGGCGGCGCGCCGGCGTTATTCGCCTACAAGGATTTCCTCTGAGAGATCGCTGATCGTTCCCACGCTCTGCGTGGGAATGCAGCCCGGGACGCTCCGCGTCCCTTTGAGCGCTGGAACGCGGAGCGTCCCTAGAGGCATTACCACGCAGAGCGTGGGAAAGATCTTAATATTCAAATTAGATCTAACAGATTAAATATTAAGTATTTTCAAGTCTAAAGCAGACATCTTATAGTCTCGCCGCAGGCGAATTTCGCGCAAGACGCATAAGCTGCTTTAGGGCACGATAACGCAGGCGCACGAATCACAAATTCGCCAACTTTCCTTAAGCGTCTTCCATAAGAAAACACAGGGGCTTGTCATGAATTTTTCCGCACTACGTCGCAATCTGCTGGTGGGTTCGCTAGGCCTTGCGCTGAGCGCCGGTCTGATCGGCCAGGCAGTGGCCGGTGAGCAGCTGCAACAGATCAAGGACAAAGGCGTTATCAACGTCGGCCTGGAAGGCACCTACCCTCCGTTCAGTTTCGTCGATGCCGACGGCAAGCTGTCCGGTTTCGAAGTCGAGTTGTCCGAAGCGCTGGCGCAAAAACTCGGCGTCAAAGCCAAGATTCAGCCGACCAAGTGGGACGGCATCCTCGCGGCGCTGGAATCCAAGCGTCTGGACGTCGTGGTCAACCAGGTGACCATCTCCGACGAGCGCAAAAAGAAGTATGACTTCTCCGAGCCGTACACCGTTTCCGGGATTCAGGCGCTGGTGCTGAAGAGCAAAGAGTCCGCACTGAACATCAAGACCGCCGCTGACCTGTCCGGCAAAAAAGTCGGTGTGGGCCTGGGTACCAACTACGAACAATGGGTTCGCGCCAACGTGCCGGGCGCTGACGTGCGCACTTACGATGATGATCCGACCAAGTTCGCCGACCTCAACAACGGTCGCACCGACGCCATCCTGATCGACCGTCTGGCCGCACTTGAGTACGCCAAGAAAGCGCCGAAAACCGTCGCTGCCGGCGAAGCCTTCTCCCGCCAGGAAGCCGGTGTTGCCCTGCGTAAAGGCGAGCCTGAACTACTGGCCGCAGTGAACAAGGCCCTCGACGAACTGCGTGCCGACGGCACCCTTGCGAAGCTGTCCACGAAGTACTTCAACGCTGACGTCACTAAATAATGGAAGAAGCTTTCCAACTCGCACTGGACTCCGCGCCCTTTCTGCTCAAGGGCGCGTATTACACGGTAGTCCTCAGCCTCGGCGGGATGTTCTTCGGCTTGCTGCTGGGCTTCGGCCTGGCATTGATGCGCCTGTCGCGCTTCAAATCGGTCAGTTGGCTGGCGCGCATCTACGTGTCGTTCTTTCGCGGCACGCCGTTGCTGGTGCAGCTGTTCGTGATCTATTACGGCTTGCCGCAATTGGGTCTCGAACTGGATCCGCTGCCAGCGGCGCTGATCGGCTTCTCGCTGAACATGGCCGCTTACGCCTGTGAAATTCTGCGCGCCGCGATCGGCTCGATCGAACGTGGCCAGTGGGAAGCCGCAGCAAGCATCGGCATGACCCGCGCGCAAACCCTGCGCCGGGCCATCCTCCCGCAAGCGATGCGCACAGCGTTGCCGCCGCTGGGCAACAGCTTCATTTCGCTGGTCAAGGACACGGCACTGGCCGCCACCATTCAGGTGCCGGAGCTGTTCCGTCAGGCGCAATTGATTACCGCCCGGACTTTTGAAGTCTTCACCATGTATCTTGCCGCCGCGCTGATCTACTGGATTCTGGCCACAGTGCTTTCGCACTTTCAGAACAAGTTGGAAGAGCGGGTCAATCGGCACGACCAGGAGTCCTGACGATGATTGTCGTGGAAAAACTGACCAAGCAATTCAAGGGTCAGGTCGTGCTCAACGGCATCGACCTTGAGGTCAAGGAAGGCGAAGTCGTCGCGATCATCGGCCCCAGCGGTTCGGGGAAAACGACGTTTCTGCGTTGCCTGAATTTTCTTGAACAACCCACCAGCGGCCGGATCAAGGTCGGCGATATCGAGATCGATACCAGCCGCCCGCTGAACCAGCAGCAAAGCCTGGTGCGCAACCTGCGCCAGCACGTGGGCTTCGTGTTCCAGAACTTCAACCTGTTCCCCCATCGCACCGCTTTGGAAAACGTCATTGAAGGCCCGATCGTGGTCAAGAAGATGCCACGCGATGCCGCCATTGTCCTGGGCAAAAAGCTCATGGCCAAGGTGGGTCTCGCCGGCAAGGAAGATGCTTATCCTCGTCGTCTCTCCGGCGGTCAGCAACAGCGCGTGGCGATTGCCCGGGCGCTGGCGATGGAGCCGGAAGTGATCCTGTTCGACGAACCGACTTCAGCGCTCGACCCGGAGTTGGTCGGCG
The DNA here is from genome assembly GCF_900187605.1 of Pseudomonas sp. Irchel 3H7. Classification (GTDB taxonomy): domain Bacteria; phylum Pseudomonadota; class Gammaproteobacteria; order Pseudomonadales; family Pseudomonadaceae; genus Aquipseudomonas. The sequence continues at coordinate 137,422 of NZ_FYEA01000012.1, read as the reverse complement.
AAGTGCTGGCGACCATCCGTGGCCTTGCGGAAGAGAAACGCACCATGGTGATCGTCACCCACGAAATGGGTTTTGCTCGCGATGTGGCCAACCGTGTGGTGTTTTTCGACAAAGGCGTGATCGTTGAACAAGGCGAAGCCAAAGCATTGTTCGCCAACCCGAAAGAAGAACGCACTAAACAGTTTCTCAGCAAGTTTCTGAATCACGCCTGAGTACTTTTTATCGCTGCATCGGAAACTTCCACGGATGGAAGTTACCTTCAACAAACACCAGCTTTATCCCTTCAGACAAAACATATTCGATGCGCTACATATATATGTTCTGCAACAGATAATGCCCGCCTGCTACCCGCTCCACCCAGCATGACAGCGCTCGAATAAATCCAAGCAAAAAACGCAAAAAAACCGTTAGTTCCGTGGCTCATTTCGTCTTGGCGCTTAGGCATCAGGCCTCAACAGCGTAGGAAGATTCTGATTAATTCGTAATTCACGAATTAACTAACATCATCTATTGACACCCCATCCCGCAGACTCTTATCTAGTCGCCAACCGGCACCACTTAGTTTAACCAACCCGTATTCAACTTGAATAAAAGTTCAAAGCTTTATTGCCAGTTTATTCACGCCTTTTGTTCTTCCAGAAACGGACTTCGCTGCAAGGCTTCAAGGAGAGAAATCGATGACCCGAACTTCGCATACCCCCGAACTGGCAGCGCCGACCGTAGCGCCAGCGCAAAAAACCGGCATCAATCTGGCCGCCGCCGCCCATCTGGTGGTCGAGGTGTCACCCTATCCCGACATGGATAGCGGAGACCTGATCGAGCTGTTCTGGAACAAATGCTATGTCGCCTCCAGGGTGCTGACAGCGGATGACGTCGGCACGGCAATCAGCCTTCGGGTGCCGGAAAGCTTCATCGCCAACGGCACGACGCGCATTCACTACCGGGTGATGCAGGTCGGTCAGGGGCCGGCGTTATCGGCGGCGACGCGCGTGCAGGTCAAACTGGACTGCCCCGGCGGGCAACCTTCAGCGCTGAGCGGAGACGAAAACCAGCAACTGGCCCCCGTGACCATCCCCGACACCATTCGCCGTCAGGGGGTGAATCCAAACCAGATCAAACGCGGCGTACCGCTGACCATCGAGCCCTACCTGAACATGGCCGAAGATGACGCCATTACCTTACGCTGGGGCGATGTACGCATGGACCTGGCACCGATCACCGCCGCGGATATCGGGCTGCCCATTCAAGTCTGGGTGCCTCCCTCGGTGATTGTCGAAGCGGGCGAAGATCTGCGGCTGGACGTGACGTACTGCATTCTCGATCGGGTCGGCAACAACTCGCGCTGGGCGCCGCCAAGAACGTTGAAGATCGGTTGTGCAAACCCTTATCTGAAAGTGCCCCTCAGGCCAAAACTCATGGCTGCCGAATCGCGTAAAGATTGATCCTCTTCAGCGGATAAGGGGCCCCGGCCCCCTTACCCGAAAATTCTTAACCAACCTGACCATCACCCCTTCTATACATATTCCTAAAAGTTAGTTTATTTAAGTTTTATACACGCTTAGGGTATATGAACCGGACCACCGGACATTCTTTCGTTCGCCGCACTTTTGCGGCGTTTTTCATGAGATGTGAGGTAGGTAGTATGGTCCGGAACACAATCACCCCAGTGCAGATCGCCAGGGCATTGCGTGCAGCCAAGGAGCGGCACTGATGTCCAGTCTGGCAGATGCAAACGTCCAGTCGGATCTGGACATCGCCCCACTGTTGTTGCCCGCGCAGGTCTTGCGCAACGACGCCCAAGCCATCAAGGCTGCCCATGAACTGGCGCAAGTCGCCCGCGTGCAGGCCGCCAAACGCGACCGCCAGCGCAAGTTGCCGTGGTCGGAAATCGAACAGTTCACCCGCAGCGGATTAGGCAGCATCGCCATCCCGCGCGAATACGGTGGCCCGCAGGTTTCCTTTGTCACTTTGGCCGAAGTGTTCGCGATCATCTCCGCCGCCGACCCGGCGTTGGGGCAGATTCCGCAGAACCAGTTCGGCATTATCAATCTGGTACTCGGCAGCGCGACCGAGGAGCAGAAAAAACAGCTGTTCCAGAGCGTTCTGGAAGGCTGGCGCATCGGCAATGCCGGCCCGGAACGCGGCACCAAAAACACCCTGGAGCTGAAAGCGCGAATCACCGCCGACGCTGATGATTACGTGATCAACGGCCAGAAGTTTTATTCCACCGGTGCGCTGTTTGCGCATTGGGTGGCGGTCAAGGCGCTCAACGATGACGGCAAGCAAGTGCTGGCCTTTGTCCGTCGCGGCACGCCGGGTTTGCGCATCGTTGATGACTGGTCGGGTTTCGGTCAGCGCACCACCGCCAGCGGCACGATTCTGCTGAACAACGTGCGTGTCGAATCGAGCCTGGTGGTCGACAACTGGAAGATCAACGAAACCCCTAACACCCAAGGCGCGGTGTCGCAGTTGATTCAAGCGGCCATCGACGCCGGCATCGCCCGTGGCGCCATTGATGACGCTATCGAGTTCGTCAAAACCCGTGCACGGCCGTGGATCGACGCCAAGGTTGATCGCGCCAGCGATGACCTCTATGTGATCGCTGACATCGGCAAACTGAAAATCGAACTGCACGCCGCCGAAGCGCTGCTGCGCAAGGCCGGCAAAGTGCTCGATCAAGTGCACGCCGCGCCGCTCACTGCCGAGTCTGCCGCCCGCGCTTCGATCGCCGTGGCCGAAGCAAAAGTGCTGACCACCGAGATTTCCTTGCTCGCCAGCGAAAAGCTGTTCGAACTGGCCGGCAGCCACGCGACCCTCGCCGAATTCAACCTCGACCGTCACTGGCGCAACGCCCGCGTGCACACGCTGCATGACCCGGTGCGCTGGAAATATCACGCGGTCGGCGCCTATCGCCTCAACGGCACTTTACCGGCTCGCCATTCCTGGATCTGAGACGACCAGACATCTGGAGAAAAACATGACGCTATCCCATCACGTCGCGGTCATCACCAGCGATGAGCAAGCCCTGATCGTCGCCAGCGATCTGGCCGAAGATTTCAAACGCGACAGCGCCCTGCGCGACCGTGAACGTCGCTTGCCACTGCCGGAACTCGATGTATTTTCCCGCTCCGGTCTATGGGGCATCAGCGTGCCCAGGGAATACGGCGGCGCTGGCGTGTCCAACGTAACTTTGGCCAAAGTCATTGCCCTGATCGCCCAGGCCGACGGCTCGCTCGGGCAGATTCCGCAGAACCATTTCTACGCACTGGAAGTGCTGCGCGTAAACGGCAGCCACGCACAAAAACAACGGCTGTACGCCGAGGTTCTCGCCGGCCAACGCTTCGGCAATGCCTTGGCAGAACTGGGCACCAAAACCGCCCACGACCGCGTCACCAGCCTCAAGCGCGCCGGTGACGGCTATCGCATCAACGGTCGCAAGTTCTATGCGACAGGCGCGATTTACGCACAGCGCATTCCTACTTCTGTGGTGGATGAAAACGGCGTGCAGCAACTGGCCTTCGTCCCGCGTGACAGCAAAGGCCTGACGGTGATCGACGACTGGAGCGGCTTTGGCCAGCGCACCACTGGCAGCGGTTCTGTGGTGTTCGAAGATGTATTCGTTGCCGCCGAAGACGTGCTGCCGTTTCAAAGTGCCTTCGAACGCCCGACCACTGTCGGCCCGTTAGCGCAGATCCTTCACGCCGCCATCGACACCGGTATTGCTCGCGCCGCTTATGAAGACGCGCTGCATTTTGTGCGCAGCAAAACCCGGCCATGGATCGATTCCGGCAACGACAAAGCCACCGAAGACCCGCTGACGCTGAAAAGCTTCGGCCATTTGAGCATTCGCTTGCACGCCACCGAAGCCTTGCTCGAACGTGCCGGCGAATTCCTTGACGCCGCGCAAGCCGAGACCAACGCAGAAACCGTCGCCGCCGCTTCGATTGCCGTCGCCGAAGCACGGGCGATCAGCACTGAAATCTCTTTGGCCGCCGGCAGCACGCTGTTCGAACTGGCCGGCAGCCAGGCGACCCTGATCGAACATGGCCTCGACCGCCATTGGCGCAACGCCCGCGTGCACACCCTGCACGACCCGGTGCGCTGGAAATATCACGCGGTGGGCAACTACTACCTCAATGACGAAAACCCTCCGTTGCGAGGGACGATCTGATGAGCGCGGCGAAAAAGAAGATCCTGCTGAATGCGTTCAACATGAACTGCATTGGCCACATCAACCATGGCCTGTGGACGCATCCGCGCGACACCTCGACGCGCTACAACACCCTCGAATACTGGACGGAACTGGCGCAATTGCTGGAGCGCGGGCTGTTCGACGGTTTGTTCATCGCTGACATCGTCGGCGTGTATGACGTCTATCAGAACTCGGTCGACGTCACGCTGAAAGAGTCGATCCAGCTGCCGGTCAACGATCCGTTGTTACTGGTTTCAGCGATGGCTGCCGTGACCAGAAATCTTGGTTTCGGTCTGACCGCGAATCTCACTTATGAGCCGCCGTATCTGTTCGCCCGACGCATGTCGACGCTCGATCATTTGAGCCGTGGTCGTGTTGGCTGGAACATCGTCACCGGTTATCTCGACAGCGCCGCCAAAGCCATGGGCCTCAGCGAACAGGTGGAACACGACCGTCGCTACGATCAGGCCGACGAGTATCTGGAGGTGCTCTACAAACTCTGGGAAGGCAGCTGGGAAAACGGCGCAGTGCTCAACGACCGCGAGCAGCGGATCTACGCCAACCCGGAAAAAGTGCACAAGGTCGAGCACAAAGGCGAGTTCTATCAGGTCGAGGGTTATCACCTCTGCGAGCCTTCGCCACAGCGTACGCCAGTGCTGTTTCAAGCAGGCAGTTCCGAACGCGGTTTGCTCTTCGCCGGACGCCATGCCGAGTGCGTGTTCATCAGCGGTCAGAACAAACCGTCGACCAAAGTTCAGGTCGACAAGGTCCGCGCCAGCGCCGTTGAAGCGGGCCGCAATCCCGAGGACATCAAGGTGTTCATGGGCCTCAACGTGATTGTCGGCGCAACGGAAGAAGCCGCGTGGGCCAAGCACGCCGAGTACCTGAGTTACGCCAGCGCCGAAGCTGGCGTGGCGCATTTTTCCGCGTCGACCGGCATCGATTTTTCGCAGTACGAGATCGACGAACCGATCCAGTACGTGAAGAGCAACGCCATTCAGTCCGCCACCAAAAACCTGCAGAACAACGACTGGACCCGGCGCAAATTGCTCGACCAGCACGCCCTCGGTGGTCGCTACATCACCGTCGTCGGCTCGCCGGAGCAAGTGGCGGATGAGCTGGAATCGTGGATCGCCGAGACCGGCCTCGATGGCTTCAACCTGACCCGGATTGTTACGCCGGAGAGCTATGTGGATTTCATTGAATTGGTGATTCCGGAGTTGCAGCGGCGCGGGTCGTACAAGACCGCGTACGACAACGGCAGCTTGCGCGAGAAGCTGTTTCACGGCGGGGCGCAGTTGCCGGAGCAACACACCGGCTCCGCGTTTCGCCGCTAAAAGCATCGCGAGCAGGCTCACTCCTACATTTGGAATGCGTTCCCCTGTAGGAGTGAGCCTGCTCGCGATGAGGCCATAACAAACACCACAAATTTCATGCACTGACTGGAAAAACCATCATGACCCAGAAAATCCTGTCACACCCAGTCAAAGCACTGGCCCTGGCCCTCGGCCTGTTCAGCTCGGCAGTCTTCGCCGCCGACGCACCGTTGAAAATCGGCACCACCGCCGCCTTCGCCATTCCGCTGGAAGCCGCCGTCGAAGAGGCCTCCAAACAAGGCCTCAAAGTTGAGTTAGTGGAGTTCACCGACTGGATCGCGCCGAACGTCAGCCTCGCCGCCGGCGACATCGACGTGAACTACTTCCAGCACATCCCGTTCCTCGAAAACGCCAAAGCCGCGTCGGGTTTTGATCTGGTGCCGTTCGCGCCGGGGATCATCAACAACGTCGGCCTCTACTCGAAAAAATACAAAAGCTTCGACGAGTTGCCCGAAGGCGCCAGCGTCGCCATCGCCAACGATCCGATCAATAGCGGCCGTGGTCTGCAACTGCTGGCCAAGGCCGGTTTGATCACCCTGAAACCGGGCGTCGGCTACAAGGCCACCGAAGACGACATCGTCGCCAACCCGAAGAAAATCAAAATCCTCCAGGTTGAAGCCGTGCAATTGGTACGCGCCTACGACGACGCCGATCTGGTTCAGGGTTACCCCGCCTACATCCGTTTGGCGAAGACCTTCGATGCAGGTTCGGCACTGCTGTTCGACGGCCTCGACCACAAGGAGTACGTGATCCAGTTCGTCATCCAGCCGAAGAGCAAAACCGATCCGCGCCTGATCAAATTCGTCGACATTTACCAGCACTCGCCGGTTGTTCGCGCCGCACTGGATAAGGCTCACGGCAAGCTGTATCAAGCCGGTTGGGAAAGCTGAGCATGACGGCCGCGATCCAACGGCGACTGGAGTTTCCAGAGCCCCACAATGCTGAAAAAACCGAACTGCACCCCGAGTTGAATCGCGCCCACGTACGTTTCATCGGCCTGGGTAAAACCTACAACGGCCGGCAAGGCCCGGTCGCCGCGTTGCAAGGCATCGATCTGGCAATTCAGCGCGGCGAAGTGTTCGGCATTATCGGCCGCAGCGGCGCCGGCAAGTCGTCGCTGATCCGCACGATCAATCGTCTGGAACAACCGACCTCAGGACGGGTGTTGATCGATCAGGTCGATATTGGCGGGTTCGATGAAGACCGTCTGGTTGCTCTGCGCCGGCGCATCGGCATGATCTTTCAGCACTTCAATCTGATGTCGGCCAAGACCGTTTGGCAGAACGTTGAATTGCCGCTGAAAGTCGCGGGCGTCGCGAAGGAACAACGTGAAAAAAAGGTCCGCGAACTGCTCGAACTGGTTGGCCTGCAGGAAAAGCACAAAGCCTATCCGGCGCAGCTTTCCGGCGGACAGAAGCAGCGTGTCGGCATCGCTCGCGCGTTGGTGCATGACCCGGATATTTTGCTCTGCGACGAGGCCACATCGGCACTCGACCCGGAGACCACTCAGTCGATCCTTGGCCTGCTGCGCGAGATCAATCAACGCCTGGGCCTGACCATCGTTCTGATCACTCACGAGATGGCGGTAATTCGCGAAATCTGCGACCGCGTCGTGGTGCTGGAGCATGGCCGGGTGGTCGAACAAGGCCCGGTCTGGGAAGTGTTCGGTAATCCGCAGCACGAGGTCAGCCAGACCTTGCTTGCGCCGCTGCAACACGCGTTACCGGAAGAATTGCAAAGTCGCTTGCACACGCTGCCGCCCTCCTCCGACGCCGCTGTGGTGCTGCGCCTGCAATTCACCGGCAGTGCCAGCGACGAGCCGGATCTGGGCGCACTGTTCGCCGCGCTCGGCGGGCGGGTGAAATTGCTTCAGGGCGGCGTCGAACGGATTCAGGGTCACGCGCTGGGGCAACTGTTGTTGGCTGTCAGCGACTCAGCGTTCAGCGCCGAACAATTGCGCGAGCGCGCCGCACCGTGGGCGCAACGAGTGGAGGTAGTGGGTTATGTGGTTTGATCGCTTGCTGCAGGGCTTTATCGATACGTTTCTGATGGTCGGCGTATCTTCGCTGATCGCGCTGCTGGTGGGGATTCCCATGGCGGTGATTCTGGTCACCAGCGACAAGGGCGGGATCTACGAAGCGCCGGTGTTGAACCGTGCCTTGGGCGCGTTCGTGAATCTGTTCCGCTCGATCCCGTTTCTGATTCTGATGGTCGCGCTGATTCCATTTACCCGGTTGATTGTCGGTACCACCTACGGTGTCTGGGCTGCCGTCGTGCCGCTGACGATTGCCGCCACGCCGTTCTTTGCACGGATTGCTGAAGTGAGTTTGCGCGAGGTTGATCATGGTTTGATCGAGGCTGCGCAGGCGATGGGCTGCCGGCGTTGGCATATCGTCTGGCATGTGCTGTTGCCGGAGGCGCTGCCAGGGATTGTCGGCGGTTTCACCATTACGCTGGTGACGATGATCAACTCGTCGGCCATGGCCGGGGCGATTGGCGCGGGTGGGTTGGGGGATATCGCCTATCGCTATGGGTATCAGCGCTTTGACAGCCAGATCATGCTGACGGTGATTGTGTTGCTGGTGGCTCTGGTGGCGGTGATCCAGTTGGGTGGGGACCGGTTGGCGCGGGGGTTGAACAAGCGCTGAGCTCATCCGGAATCATGCCGCGCCTCTGAAACCGCTTTCGCGAGCAGGCTCGCTCCCACATTTGGAATGCGTTCCCCTGTGGGAGCGAGCCTGCTCGCGAATGGCTGCGCAGCAGCCCCGAACTCGATGGCGTATATTCGGCAAATCCCAATTGCCCGCGTATCCCCACCATGAAGCAGACCCCCAACGATCTCGAACAGATCACCACCACCACCCTCGGCCACTACAACTCGGTGGCTGAAGACTTCCGTGAAGGCACCCGCGACCACGATGTCAGCCAGAACATCGATGCGCTGCTGCGGCATATTCAAGGTGTGGCGCCGTTCACGGTTCTGGATTTCGGCTGCGGGCCGGGGCGGGATTTGCAGACGTTTACGCGTATGGGGCACATCGCCGTGGGTCTCGACGGTTCCCAAGAGTTTGCGCGAATGGCCCGTGAGGACAGTGGTTGCGAGGTGCTGCAACAGGACTTTCTGAAACTCGATCTGCCGGCTGAACGCTTCGACGGAATCTTCGCCAATGCGGTGCTGTTTCATGTGCCATTGCAGGAATTGCCACGGGTTTTGCAACAGCTGCGCGATACCTTGAAACCGGGCGGTGTGCTGTTCAGCTCTAACCCGCGCGGGGATAACCGCGAGGGCTGGAACGGGCCGCGCTATGGCTCGTATCACGATCTGGAGGCATGGCGCGGGCTGCTTGCCCGCGCCGGATTCGTCGAACTTGAACACTACTTCCGTCCCGCAGGCCTGCCGCGCGAACAGCAGCCGTGGTTGGCCAGCGTCTGGCGCAAAGTCTGAGTCAGGGAGTTGCCTGCACCCGGTAGTGGCTGACGGTACCTTCCGGCAGCAGCAGCGTGATGCTCTCGCCGGGCAGGGTCCGGCCGTCCACTTCACGCGGGGCTGGATCGAAGTTGGCCAGCAGCCGAGTGCCGTCTTCAAATGAAGTCTGCTGCACCTGCCGATCCCCGCTCAGCCATTGGAAACCGGTCAACGCCTGCGTCGCCAGGCGCTCATGCAGCGGACGGAAAAATGCATCCTGACGAGCCATCAGCGGCAGTCGCTGCGCCAGCGTTGCTGCACTCAGGTGGTACAGCGGCGGCACGTTGTACAGCAATTGCGTCAGTTCGTTTTCCACCCTTGCGTTGCCTGGTTTAAGGCTGTCGAACAACCAGTGATGGGTGGTGATGAGCGAACCGTGGAACACCGCTTGATAAAGCGGCAAACGGCTGGCCGGGTCAAAGTGTATGCGCCGCAACGGTTCCTTTATTGGCACGGATTTGAAGAACAGGGCCGGTTGCTCCGGCGGAAACCACTTGCCGACAAAATATTCGGAATCCGGGTTTTTACTCATGTCGGCATCGCCCCAACCGATCACCGGTGTCTGCATGCCATGAGCGAACAGTACGCCTTGGGCCGTCGTTGCATTGCCGTCTTCTGAGCCGCTGGGCAATTGCAGCACTTCATTGATCCAGCGCGACGCCGCGACATTGCCTTCGGCGTTCTGTGCCTGTGTCATTGGGGCGTCCGCACGGTAGCTGTCGAACACCATGCCTGTGGCGTAGGCGTCGAGAAACCAGCTGTTGAAACCAGCGGCGACGCTGACCGCTTTGACCCGTTGCTCCAACAAAGGGCGCACGCAACGCGGGTCGGTGTAATGACCCGACTGCTGAAAGCCGCTTTTCATCGTGCGATCTTCCAGCAAGATGGCGCACTCACGGTAAGCCGTGTCACCCAGATGTGCGGTGGTCCAGTCTGGATTCTCATCCCGCCTCAGCGCGGTCTCGTAAGAGTCATACGGTGCAAGCAGATACCCCGCCTGCACGCCCGCGCGAACCGCCTCGGGATGCCAGAGGCCGCCCTCCCAGCCCTCGCCAAGCCCCAACCACAGGCGCGACAGCCCGGCGTTCTGCAATCGCTCAATCGTATCCAGCGACAAAGTGCTGCCCCATTGCTCGGAATTGGCTGTCACGGCACCCGCGAACTCGCGGGCCAGTTGCCCGCGCAAGGCAACATAACCGTTGGCCAGTGCGTGCATGTCCGGCACCGCGCGGGCTTGCCAGGTTTTGCGCGCCTGGGTGTTCAGCGCGTGATTGAGGCTGCGCAGCAGCACGTCTTGCTGATAACGATCGAGCACCGTTTCGGTGGCCAGCAACTGCAAGCCTTCGCGATCCATGCCTTCGCGCAATGCGCCGGCAAGGCGGCTCGGGCCGCGCAACTTGCCAAGCAACACCGGCCAGTTACGCACATCCTTTTGCCCCAGCAGATCGTTGCCCCACAGGTAGACATGAGTGGCGCCCAACAGCTTTCGCGACGCCGGTGTTTTCTCAAGCTTGCTGCTCAGGCTTTCGTAACGGCCGGTGTCGATCAGCCATTGCCGGTAGCGTTTGGCGCCGGCCAGCGGGTCGGCGTCACCCAAAAACAGGCTGAACGTCAGCGGTGTCGACGGCTTGAGTGAGGTGAATTGGTGGCGCACCGACAAAGCCAGCGAATCGCCTTCAGCGTTGAACTGCAGTTGTTTGTTAAAGGGATTGGTCAGCAACCAGCTGAGGCTGAATCCCTCATGCTCGACACCCCAGATCGGCAGACTCATGTCCTGAGTGGCATTGAGCACCCCTTGACGCACCAGAAACGCCTGCCACACCGGATCGCCGCGCGGCACATAATGCCCCTCGGCCAACGGCCAGATCAGGCCCTTGCCCATGGCGTTACCGGGCTGGCGCAAGAACTCAAGTTCAGCCGGGGCGCGTGCGGTGATCGAGAACGTCAGGTCGCGTTGATCGAGATCAACGCTGAGTGACCAGGCGCCATCGTTCCATTGCCAGTCGACGCGATTGTCGCGTTGCACCAGGTTGCTGACCCTGTGCGCGGCGACACCCGTCGATGCCTGTACAGTCGCGCCGTTGGCCGGGGTGACTCGCACGGCGAGGGTTGCGGGGTCGAGTTGTACGCGCCACAGCGGGTTCACCAAAAGGATGTCGGCCAGCGATGAGGGCGACAGGCACAGGCCGGCCAATAACAGCAGTTGGCGCAGCCAGCAAGTGACAGTCGACATCAGGCGTCCCTCCTCCAAATGGAGGAAGGACGGTAACGCAAGGCATCACAGTTGTAAGTCAGACCTTTCCCAAAGGTGTAACAAACGCACTCAGCGGGTCGATGACGAAGCGTCCTTCTTCGGCTCGCGAATCTTGTACCAGGCCACATACAGCGCCGGCAGGAACAGCAGCGTCAGCAACGTCGCCACCACAATCCCGCCGATCATCGCGTACGCCATCGGTCCCCAGAACACTTCCCGGGCAATCGGGATCATGCCCATGCTCGCCGCTGCCGCGGTCAACAGGATCGGCCGACGCCGATGCTCAGTCGCCTCCACCACCGCATCCCACGGTGCATAGCCCTTCTTCTCGAACTCATCGATCTGCGTCACCAGAATCACCGAGTTACGGATGATGATGCCGATCAGCGCGAGAATCCCCAGAATCGCCACAAAGCCCATCGGCGTACCGGTCGGCACCAGCGCCAGCACCACGCCGATCAGCCCCAGCGGCGCGACACTCGCCACCAGGAACATCTTCTGCACGCTGTGCAACTGGATCATCAGAAAGGTCGCCATCAAAAACAGCATCAACGGCAAGACCTTGGCAATCGGCCCCTGCGCCTTGCCGCTTTCCTCGACCGTACCGCCGGTGGCGACCTTGTAGCCGACCGGCAATTTGTCAGCGAAGGCATCAATCGACGGCTTGAGGATTTTCACCAGATCGGTCGGCTGGATCTCGTCGCGCACCGAAGCCTTGATGGTGATGGTCGGCAAACGGTCGCGACGCCACACCAGCGGCTGTTCCAGCTCATAGCGCACAGTGGCGAACGCCAGTAACGGAATCGATGTGCCGTTGGGCGTAACGATCTGCAGATTCTGCAGGGTTTCCGGCGTACCGCGCTCCGAATTCACCGCCCGGCCGACCACATTGATCAGATAGATGTCGTCGTTGACCTGGGTCAAAGGCGCGCCGCTGACGATGCTGTTCATCAGGTTCGCCACGTCTTCGGAGGACAACCCGAGCTGCCGCGCCTTGTCCTGCGCGATGTCGATGCGCAGGACTTTGCCCGGCTCGTTCCAGTCGTAAATGATCTCGCCGATGTGCGGGTTCTTGTCCAGCTCGGTGGCGAGGTCGATGGCGTGTTTGCGCACTTGATCGATGTCCTTGCCGCTGACCCGGTACTGGATCGGACGCCCCACCGGCGGGCCCATTTCCAGCGCCTGGACGTAACTGCCGATGCCGACGAAGTCTTTGTGCAAGCGCTCGCGCAGACGCTGACTGAGTGCCTCACGGGCCTCGAAGTCTTTGCTGACGATCACCAGTTGCGCGTAGTACGGGTTTTGCAATTGCTGGTCGAGCGGCAGATAGAAACGGATCGCGCCCTGACCGATGTAAGTACTCCAGCGCACGATGTCCGGATCCCCCTTGAGCGTCGCTTCGAGCTTGTCGACAGCCTTGCGGGTTTCGTCGATCGAGGCGTTTTGCGGCAGGTTGAGGTCGACGAGAATTTCCGGGCGGTCCGACGCCGGGAAAAACTGGTTCTGCACAAAGCGCATGCAAAAAATCGACAGAACAAACAGCAGTACGGTGATCCCGATCGCCCACCAGCGATTGCGCATCGCCCACAACAGGCCGCCATTGAACGCACGCCCGACGCGGCCAGGCTCGGCTTCATGGGGTTTCACGTTGGCGCTGAGAATGTGCACGCCGATCACCGGAGCGAAGAACACCGCGACAATCCACGACACAATCATGGCCACGGCAATCACCGCAAACAGCGTGTAGGTGTACTCACCGGCGGAACTGGCGTTGAGGCCGATGGGCACGAAACCGGCGACGGTCACCAGTGTACCGGTGAGCATCGGGAACGCCGTCGAGGTGTAGGCGAACGTCGCGGCTTGCTCCTTGGTCTCGCCCATTTCCAGGCGCGTGACCATCATCTCCACGGTGATCATCGCGTCGTCGACGAGCAGGCCGAGAGCGATGATCAGTGCGCCGAGAGAAATCCGCTGCATGGTGATGCCACTGTATTCCATGAACACAAACACCATCGCCAGCACCAGCGGAATCGAGCACGCCACCACCAGGCCGGCGCGCACGCCGAGGCTGATGAAGCTGACCACCAGCACGATGATCACCGCCTCGAACAGGGCACTGGTAAAGCCACCGACCGCTTCTTCCACCACCACCGCCTGATCGGACACGGTGTGCACACCCACGCCAACCGGCAAGTCTGCAGTCAGTTCATCGATGCGCTGGTGCAACGCCTTGCCAAACTCCTGAACGTTGCCGCCCTTCTGCATGGCAATCGCCAGACCGATGGCCGGTTTGCCGTCGAAGCGGAATTCCGGGGTAGCCGGATCGGTGTAACCGCGAGTGATGTCGGCGATGTCAGCCAGGCGATAGAAACGGTCGTTGAGTTTGAGATTGACCTCGGCCAGATCCTTTTCCGAGGCGAACTGCCCCGAAGTGCGCACGGAAATCCGCTCAGGGCCGGCCTCGATCACACCGGCCGGGGTCACGGCGTTCTGCGATTGCAGGCTCTGCACGACCTGACGCTGATCGATACCCAACGCCGCGAGTTTGCGGGTAGAGAAGTTCAGATAAATCACTTCGTCCTGCTGGCCGATCATTTCGATCTTGCCCAGCCCCGGTACATTGCGGATCTCGGCCCGCGCCTGTTCCACGTAATCGCGTAACTGGCGCATGGTCAGGCCATCGGCGGTGAAGGCGTAGACCGAGCCGAACACATCACCGAACTCGTCGTTGAACCCGGGCCCTTGAATACCTTTGGGGAACTGCCCGCGAATGTCGTCGATCTTCTTGCGCACCTGGTACCAGATTTCCGGGATGTCCTTGGCGCTGGTGGTGTCGCGCAGGTACACGTACACCGTCGATTCGCCGGGGCGCGTGTAACTTTTCACGTAGTCGAGGGAGTCGAGTTCTTCGAGTTTTTTCTCGATGCGATCGGTGACCTGCGCAAGGGTTTCCTCCTGGGTCGCGCCCGGCCATTTGGTCTGGATCACCATGGTCTTGATGGTGAACGACGGGTCTTCTTCGCGGCCCAGATTGAAGTACGAGAACACACCCATCAGCAATGCGACGAACATCAGGTACCAGACGAATGACTGATGCTTGAGGGCCCATTCGGAGAGGTTGAAAGAGCCTTTCATTGACTGTCCTCGTCAAGTTTTACCGATTGTCCGGGTTTGAGGCTGTTGACGCCCGCGCTGACCACGCGCTCGCCATTCTTCACGCCGCCCGCGAGCACTACGCTGCTGTCGGTGCGGCTGATCACGCTGACGTCGCGAGGGCTGACGGTTTTGCTCTGGGTGTCGATGACCCAGATCCGTGGTTTGCCGTCGACCTCCTGCAAAGCGGTAGCCGGCAATTCGATGCGCGGTTTGATCGCCGAACTGAGGGTCACGCTGATCGCCGTGCCGAGGCGGAAACCGTCCGGTGTCTCGGCCAGCGTCAGGCGTGCGCGACGAGTACGCGTGGCGCTTTGCGCCTGCGGTTCGATCTCGCGAAGGGTTGCCGTGGTGTTGATGCTCGGGTCGAGTTGCCCGGCCACCAGAAACACCACGTCGGAGGGAATCTGATCGACCAGGGTGTCCGGCAGATCGATCACCGCTTCCTTGATGTCCGGTTGCGCCAGGGTTACGACCTGCTGGCCCGCCGTCACCACTTGCCCGGCTTCAGCGTTCCACGCGGTGACCACGGCTTTATGGTCGGAACGCAGTTCGGTGTAGCCGAGCTGGTCCTTGCTTTGATTGACCGCCGCCCGTGCCTGGTCCAGCGAGGCCTGGGTGGTTTTCAAGTCCGTGGTGGCAATGTCCAGTTGTGCCTGCGCCCCGACGCCACGATCGAACAGCGCCTGCTGACGGCGGGCATTGGCCTGGGCATTGATCAGTTGCGCCTGAACCTTGGCCAGGTCGCCCTGGGCCGAACGCAATTGGTTCTGCTGATCAGACGGATCGAGGGTGGCGAGCAGCGTGCCCTTTTGCACTTCGGTTCCGACATCGACGTTGCGGCTGGCGATGCGGCCACCGACGCGGAAACCGGTGTTGCTTTCATAACGCGCCTGGATGCTGCCGGCGAAACGCCCGAGGCTTTCCTCGCTCAGCGCTTGAACCTTGACCGATAACACCGGACGGACCGGCTCCGGAGGTGGCTCGCTTTTCGAGCAGGCCGCCAGCAACACACCCACGGATAACAGCCCCAGACGCTTCATGGCTGTGCTCCCGGTTGCAGATCCTTGTAGGTGTTTTCAGCGATTTCGACTTTCATGCCGGGATGCAACAACTGCCCACCGGCGACGATGACTTTTTCCCCGCCCTTGAGGCCTTCGCTGATGATGACCTTGCCGATCAGGTAGCGGCCGACGGTCACGTTGTGCAACTGCGCTTCACCTTTATCGTCGACCATCCACACCGCCGGATCACTGATGTTTTTGGTCAGCGCCGACCATGGCAATTCGACTGCCGACTTGCCGCTGCCCTTGGCCGTGGCGCTGACCACCGAGCCCAGCTGCATCCCTTGTGGCAAGCTGTCGAGGCTGACTTTGACTTGCACCGTGCCGGACTGCGCCGACACCGCCGGGGTGATTTCACGCACCGTACCGGTGGTTTTGATGGCAGGGTTATCGAGCAGGCTGACGACGATCGAGGGATCCGCAGGACGCTCGGCCAGCAGCGATTCGTAGACGTTGAACACCGCGTCACGGTCGCCGTCGCGGGCCAGCGAAAAAATCGGCGCAGTGGCCTGCACCACTTGGCCGACTTCTGCTTGGCGCTCGGTAATCACGCCCGGCGCATCGGCAATTAACGCGGTGTAGCTGAGCTGATCCTTGGCGTTGGCCAATTGTGCCTGCGCCGCACTCAAGGCGCTCTGGCTGCTGCGCAGCGCCGCTTGGGCGGAATCGTATTCGCTCTGGCTGGTGTAGCCCTTGGGCAGGAGTTTTTGCTGGCGTACGAACGCCGCGGCACTCTGTTTCACCCGGGCTTGTTCGGCGACTACCTGAGCCTGGGCGGAGTCGACGTTGGTCTGCAAATCCTTGGGATCGAGTTTGGCCAGCACCTGTTTGGCGGTGACCCGGTCGCCGACGTCGACCATGCGCTGGATGATCTTGCCGCCGACGCGGAACGACAATTCAGTCTGCACGCGCGCCTGCACGTCACCGGTCAATGTCACCGAAGCCGCGTAATCCGTGGGTTTGACCTCTTGTACAAAGACCCGTGGCAGGTATTCCTCAGGGGCTTTTTTCTCGCCGCATGCGGTCACCAAGGTGAACAGACTCAGCATGACCGCTGTTTTCAAACCGGGACTCGCCATGCAGACTCCTTCCTGTGTACGAACGTGCAAGTGACGATACGACTGTGAGCTTAGAACAGGGTTCAACGTTCGCCCGTTCGTCCCCCATATTTCCTCTAGGAGCTGCCGGAGGCTGCGATCTTTTGATCTTTTAAAAACAACATCAAAAGATCGCAGCCTCCGGCAGCTCCTACAATAGGCGCCTGAAGAGAAGGAATTCCATGCTCAATACTCTCGCGGTGGCCAATTACCGTTCGATCAACAAACTGGTGATCCCGCTCGGCCGCCTGAACCTGATCACCGGCCCCAACGGCAGCGGCAAGTCCAATCTCTACCGAGCCTTGCGCCTGTTGGCGGAAACCGCTCAGGGCGGGGTGGTCAATGCGCTGGCCCGTGAGGGTGGACTGGAGTCGACCTTCTGGGCCGGGCCGGAAACCATCAGCCGGCGTATGCGCAACGGCGAAGTGCCCATTCAGTCGACGGTGCGTCAGGCTGTGAAGCGACTGCGCCTGGGGTTCGCCGGGGAAGACTTCAGTTATTCGATCAGCCTCGGGCTGCCCGACTCTAACGGGCACTTCATGTTGCCCGAACATTCACGGCCGATACCCTCGCGCTTCAGCCTTGACCCGCAGATCAAGCGCGAGTGCATCTGGGCCGGCGCGCTTTACCGTCCCGCCAGCCTGCTGGTGGATCGTGACGGGCCGATGATCCGCGCACGTACCGAGCGCCAATGGGATGTACTGGCGCAACACACGCCGAACTTTGACAGTCTGTTCGATCAGGTCGGCAGCCTGCGCAGCTCACCGGAAGTGTTCCAGATGCGTGAGTTCATTCGTCGCTGGCGCTTTTACGATCACTTTCGCAGCGATGCCGATGCACCGGTGCGCCAGCCGCAATTGGGCACACGCACGCCGGTGCTGCATCACGACGGCCGGGATCTGGCGGCGGCATTGCAGACCATCATCGAGATTGGTGATGGCGACGCCATGCGTGCGGCGATTACCGATGCGTTTCCTGGCGCACGGGTGCATATCGAAGCGCAGGCCGGCGGACGGTTTGCCATCGAGTTTTATCAGGAAGGCTTGTTGCGGCCGTTATCGGCGGCGGAACTGTCGGACGGGACGTTGCGCTATCTGCTGCTGGTCGCCGCGCTGCTGACGCCGAGACCGCCGACGCTGATGGTATTGAACGAACCGGAAACCAGTTTGCACCCAGATCTGTTGCCAGCGCTGGCGCGGCTGATCATTCGCGCGTCGGAGCAGTGTCAGGTGTGGGTGGTGTCGCATGCGCGGCGGTTGATTTCGGCGTTGCAGGAAGACCCGGAGTGCAATTGCATCGTGCTGGAGAAAACCCTGGGGCAGACCGGGATTGTCGGGCAGCGAGTGCTGGATGAGCCGGCGTGGCATTGGCCGGATTGAGTGATTCAGGCAAAAGCCCCTCACCCTAACTCTCTCCCTAACCCTCTCCCTAACCCTCTCCCTAACCCTCTCCCAGAGGGAGAGGGGACTGACCGAGTTGTTCTTTCTAGTTACGCCGACATGTAAGTCTCGAGTTGAACGCAGGTTTTTGAAAAGCCCAGAGATCGGCTCCCTCTCTACAGGGAGAGGGCCTGACCGCGGATGTTCGGGAATTACGCCGACCTGAAAATGCTGTTGTGAATCCATAATCGACTCGGCTTTTCAGGTCGATGTCTAATGCAGGACACCTCGGTCGGCTCCCTCTCCCTCGGGAGAGGGCTGGGGTGAGGGGCAGGCCTCACCACTGATTCAACAGGCAATCACCCCTGCCACTTGCCGCCTTCAACAATCACGCTCTCAGGCTTGGTGTCATCGCTCAGCTCTTTGCGCACATATTGGTCATAAAGCTTGAGCAGATACTTCTCCTCACCCAGCTTGGCCAGCTCAGTATTCACCCAGTCACGCAACTCGATATTGCCCTTCTTCACCGCCGGCGCAATCGGCGCTTCTGCACCCAATTTGTCATCCAGCACACGATAACCCGGGTTCTGCTTGGCCCAGCTGAACAACACCAGATTGTCCTGTGCATAAGCATCGCCTCGACCATTGGCCAGGGCCTGCAGCGATTCGGAGTTTTTCTCGAACTTCAGCAGTTTCCAGTCCGGGTGATTCTTGGTCAGCCAGATATCGGCAGTGGTGCCGGTGGTGACGATGGTGGTGCGGGACGCCAGGTCATCAAGGTTTTTCACCGAGCTGCTCTGCGGCACCAGCGCCTGCACCGCAACCTTGAGGTTCGGGTTGGTGAATTCCACCGCTTCCTTGCGCTCCGGGGTTACGGTCATGTTGGCGAGAATCAGGTCGACCTTGTCGCTTTGCAGGAACGGGATACGGCTTGCCGGTTCGACGGCAACGAACTCGACCTTGTTTTCATCACCGAGCAGATCCTTGGCGAAACGGCGGCCAATGTCGGTATCGAAGCCGACGTAGCGCCCGGCCTCATCGACAAAACCGAATGGCGGCTTGTCGGTAAAGACGCCAACGATCAGTTTGTCGCGAGCCTTGATCTTGTCCAGATAACCAGCCGGCGCAGTGCTTTCGCTGGCAACCTTCGGCTTCGGCGGTTCTTCGGTCTTGCTGCAACCGGCAAGCAAGGCGAGGCTCAGTAGGGGCAGTAAAAAAGCGGCAGTTTTCATAACAGTTCCAGTTCCTTTGTCGGATTCGTTTTTGGCAGTGTTGCCACGAAGGAGAACTTCTCCAGAAACTGCTGCGCGCGTGCGGTTTGCGGGTTCGTAAAGAAAATCTCGGGCGGGTTCTGTTCAAGGATGCGCCCGGCATCCATGAACACGATGCGGTCGGCCACCGCGCGGGCGAAGGCCATTTCATGGGTGACGATCAACAGGGTCATGCCTTCGCGGGCCAGGCCCTGAATGACCTGCAAAACTTCCTTGACCATCTCCGGGTCGAGGGCAGCGGTGACTTCGTCGAAGAGCATTACGCGCGGGTTCATGCACAGCGAACGGACAATGGCGATGCGTTGCTGCTGGCCGCCGGAGAGCTGTCGCGGGAAAGCATCGCGCTTGTCCGCCAGGCCCACGCGTTCGAGCAGCGCTTCGGCTTGCTGCTGCGCCTCGCGGCGCTGGCGCTTCTGCACCTTGAGCGGGCCGAGCAGCAGATTGTCGAGCACGCTCATGTGCGGGAACAGGTGATAACTCTGGAACACCATGCCGATCTGCTGACGGATCTCGCGCCAGTCAGTGGACTTGCCCAGCAGCTCGCGGCCGACAAATTTCAGGCTGCCGCTGTGAGCCTCTTCCAGACCGTTGAGGCAACGCAGCAAGGTGCTTTTGCCGCAGCCGCTGGGGCCGAGGATGACGATCACTTCGCCGCTCTGCACCTGCAGATCGATGCCGTTAAGCACCTGCTGCTCGCCATAGAATTTGTTGAAGCCGTGAAACTCGATCAATGCGCTCATGCTTGCGTCCAGCGCCGCTCCAGCACGCGCGAGGCGGCTGACAGCGGGTAGCAGATGAAAAAGAAAAACAGGAACAACGCGCCGTAGATCAGCACCGATTCGTAAGTGCGCTCGATGATCTGCTGGCCGACCTTGATCACGTCAACCACACCGATCAACACCGCCAGCGAGCTGGTCTTGATGATCCGCGTGTAGACGTTGATGGTCGGCGGCGTCATGCGCTTCAGTGCTTGCGGCAGCAGCACATAGCCATAAAGTTGCGCGGCGTTCAGACCGATCGACAGCCCCGCTTCACGCTGCCCGCGTGGCAACGAATGCAGCGCTCCGCGCGCCACTTCACCCACCTCGCTGGCGCCCCACAGCGACAGCACCAGCACCGCGCACCAAAAGCTGGGAATGCTCAGGCCGAAGAAAATCGGCAGACCGAAGAACAACAGATACAACCAGACCA
The DNA here is from genome assembly GCF_900187605.1 of Pseudomonas sp. Irchel 3H7. Taxonomy (GTDB): domain Bacteria; phylum Pseudomonadota; class Gammaproteobacteria; order Pseudomonadales; family Pseudomonadaceae; genus Aquipseudomonas. The sequence goes on along the minus strand of NZ_FYEA01000012.1, from coordinate 116,979 downwards.
GCACCGGAATCGCCCGGAACAGCTCCAGATACACCCGCAGGATCGCGTTCAGCCACGTCACGTTGAGCGTTCGCAGCACACCGTAGAGCACGCCGCCAACGGTGCTGATGGCGATACTCAGAAACGAGATCGACAGGGTTTGCCCGGCGCCTTTGGCCAATTGCGGCAACGACACCCAGAGCAACTCAAGACCCGAACTGGCCATGCTGGAGCCTCCTTTCCAGACGGCTGAGCAACAGCGACAGCGGCAAGAACAGCAGCACGCAGATCAGCGTCAGCACGGCGAGCATTTCGTAGGTTTTGTAATAGAGCGCGATGTAGCTCTTGGTGGTGTAGAGGATTTCCGGCACCGCCACCGCCGAGACCACGGTGGTTTCCTTGAGCAGGAAAATGAAATTGGCGAACAGCGACGGCAGGCTGAGAATCCCCGCTTGCGGCAGGATCACGTAGCGCAGCAACTGACCGTGGGACAGGCCGATCGAGCGCCCTGATTCCAGTTGCGCCTGCGGCACCGCATCGACGCCGGCACGCAGCACTTCGGTGAGGTAAGCGCCGCCGAGGAAGGTCATGGTGATGATCGCGGCGGTGAAACCGGAAACCTGGACCCCCACTGCCGGCAAGGCGAAGTAGACAAAGAACAACTGGATCAGCAGCGGTGTGTTGCGCGCCAGTTCCACATACAGGCCGACCAGTTTTTGCAGGTAAGGCGTGCGGAACACCAGAATCGTCGCGTTGAGCAGCGCCACCAGCAACGAAGTACCGATAGCGATAAATCCGACCTGCAGCGTCACGCCCACGGCTTTGAGAAACGCCGGCAGGGTGCTGAGGATAAATGCGTAATCAAAAGTCATGAAACGTCCTGGACGCCGCTCGGTAAGCGACGGTGGTGCACTCCATGGACAGCGGGTGGCTGTCCGGCAGACACCGACTTTATAGATATAAAAACAAGAATTTAAATACCGTTAAAGCATATTGATATCACCCAAAAAACTATCTTGTGGGTTTGCCGGGAAGGAATAAGAAGGCTATTTTTCTTTGCGCTGTAGGACGGATCTTTTTTTCACGAAAGCCCTCCAAGGACGAACAGCTTTTGGCCAGACTCACCCGGCCAAACTCATAACAAGGAAGAGAACATGGACGTAAAAGTGCCGCAGCGACTGGATCCGCAGGAGATTGTGAAATTGTTGGTGGCGTTGAGGCGGGCGTTGAAGGCTCAGGTTGCCTGAAGCCTGTACCGATCGTTCCCACGCTCCGCGTGGGCATGCAGCCCGGGACGCTCCGCGTCCCTGCCAAAAGCGGACGCGGAGCGTCCATTGAGGCATTCCCACGCAGAGCGTGGGAACGATCAAAATCACCGGCCGAAAAATTGCGTACATACAAAAACGCCGATGACCATCGCTGGCCATCGGCGTTTTCACACCTTGAAGGGGGTGGTTCCAGCGTCAGATCAGAACGCCGGCAGTACCGCGCCGTTGTACTTCTTCTCGATGAACGCTTTGACTTCCGGGCTGGTCAGGGCTTTGGCCAGTTTCTGGATCGCGTCGCTGTTCTTGTTGTCCTCACGGGCCACCAGGAAGTTCACGTATGGCGAGTCAGCGCCTTCAATCACCAGCGCATCTTTCTGCGGGTTCAGCTTGGCTTCGAGGGCGTAGTTGGTGTTGATCATGTCCAGATCAACTTCCTTCAGAACGCGTGGCAGCAGGGCCGATTCCAGTTCCTTGAACTTGAAATTGTGCGGGTTCTTGGCGATGTCTTTCGGCGTTGCCAGCGCGTTTTTCGGGTCTTTCAATTCGATCAGGCCAGCCTTCTGCAGCAGGATCAGCGCACGACCGCTGTTGCTGCCTTCGTTCGGGATGGCGATGGTCGCGCCGTCCGGCAGTTCAGCCAGGGTCTTGTACTTGCTCGAGTAACCACCGAACGGTTCAACGTGCACGCCCTGCACAGTCACCAGGTACTTGGACTTGTCGTCCTTGTATTTACCCTGGTTGAAGCTGTTCAGATACGGCAGGGTCTGGAAGTAGTTGGCGTCCAGACGCTTCTCGCCAACCTGTACGTTCGGCTGAACGTAGTCGGTGAACACTTTGATTTCCAGATCCACGCCTTCTTTGGCCAGGGTCGGTTTGATCAGTTCAAGGATTTCAGCGTGCGGCACCGGGGTCGCAGCAACCACCAGTTTCTCGCCGGCATTGGCCAGGGAAGCAGTCAGAGCAGCCGCCAATGCGGTAAACAACAGAACCTTTTTCATGCAGTGTCCTTATCGAAAATCACGGTCGTCATCGACGACGGCATTAATACGTGTGCCAGTGAAGTGATATCGCTGGCGTGGGTCGGACAATACCGGGATTTTTTATTCCCGGACAATAACGTTTATTCAGCTTCATATTCCATTTTGTTCATGTTGAACGAAACGGTTACAAACCCTCACTCAAACGAATCAGCAAATCTTTCAAGGCCTTACGCTCATCGACGCTACCGCCGATGTTGATTTGTGCAACCAGCCGTTCGATCTGAAACTGCGGCCCAGACACCTCGGGCAGATTCAGGTGCTCCGGGAGAATCTCGTCGCCGGTGCTCACCAGCAAGGCAAAGTGAATGACGTTTTCCAGCTCGCGGGTGTTGCCCGGCCAACTGTGTTGTTCGAGCACATGCTGCGCCGCTTCGCTGATCAATGGCACCGGCAAGTCCAGACGCTGGCTATAGATGCCAAGGAAATACTCGGCCAGCGAAAGAATGTCGCCGATGCGCGCGCGCAAGGCGGGCAACTCCAGTTGCCCTTCGCTCAAATAGTGATAAAGGCGCTCATGAAATTTTCCGGCGTCCACCGCTTGCGCCAGATCGATGCTGGTCGCCGCGACCAGGCGCACATCCACCGGGCTCGGCTGATGCGCTCCGACACGGGTGACTTCGTGGTTTTCCAGCGCTGCCAGTAGTTTGATCTGGATCGGCAGCGGCAAGTCGCCGATTTCATCCAGGTACAAGGTGCCGCCATTGGCCGAACCGAACCAGCCCGCGCGACTGCTCGCCGAACCGCTGTAGGTGCCGGCGGCATAGCCAAACAGTTCTGCATCGGCGTAGGTCGGGCTGATGGCGCCGCAATTGACAGAGACGAACAGACCACTACGATCGCTGGCGCGATGGATGTGCCGGGCGAGTAGCTCCTTGCCGGTACCGGTCTCGCCACGTATCAACACCGAGACCGATCGTGGCGCCAATTGCTCAAGCTCTTCACGCAACTGACGCGAGCGCGGATCGACAAACACCAGCGCCTTGGCGCGAATGCTCAGGGGGCTTTTTTCTGCATCGGGAAAGGTCAGCAACGGCTGACCGAAGGTTTCGAAACTCATGGCAGACTCCCGCCCAAAACCGCCGGGAGACGGGGGCGTTGAAAGAAATAAAATCAGGCGCGGCGGCGGGCGTGGTGTTCCAAGCGGTTTTGCAGGCGATAGAGATAGGCAAAACCCTGCTCCCAACGCTGATGCCCGGACTTGACGTTGATGTGTCCGGCGCCAGCAAGAATCCCCGCTTCGGCGCCCCAGTTGCGCGCCAGTTCAAGCGCTCGCGGTGCACTGACGGCAGCATCGTTATCGGAGCTGACCACCTGGCTCGGGAACGGCAGCAGATCCGTCGGAATCGGTGCGAAGTTGCGCAGCGCCGGCGCGCAGGCCGGACGCTCGACGTCCGCTGGCGCGACCAGCAAGGCACCGCGTACCTGACGCAGGTATTGCAGCGGCGCCGTGGCTGCCCAATGGGCAACGGTGATGCAGCCGAGGCTGTGGGCGATAAGAATGACCGGCGTGCTGTCGGCTGCAATAGCCTCGGCCAGTGCCGCCACCCAGTCTTCACGACGCGGCGTCAGCCAATCGGCCTGCTCGACCCGCGCGCTGTTCGGCAGGCTGTTTTGCCAGTGGCTTTGCCAATGATCTTCTGGCGATCCTTGCCAGCCCGGCACAATCAGGTAGCGGATTGATTCGTTGCGCATGGGGAGCTCTCCTGCGTCGTGTCTGTTCCTGGACGAGTATAGGGAGGGGATTTATATTCGTTAAGGAATAAGAAGCTATTTATTAAGATCTGAATTGAATATGCGATTTGTGCATGGCTTGAAATCTTTTCCCCCTCACCCCAACCCTCTCCCCCAAGGGGGCGAGGGGGAAGGGAGCCGATCTTCATGCCGTTCAAATCTTGAGTTCGGCTCGAAATCTCAGGTCGGCGTACCTCGAACAATCACCTCGGTCAGTCCCCTCTCCCTCTGGGAGAGGGCTAGGGTGAGGGCTTTGCTTCTAATGCCAGAAATAAAAAAAGGGCCGCACCCTGCCAAGGAGACGGCCCCGGAAAAACGTAAAATCTGTCACCGCGCAGTAATCACCGACAACTTGGTAATCCCCGCCCGTTCAATCGAAGCCATCGCCCGCGCCACTTCGCCGTAGTTCACCCCGTCATCGGCCTGCAATTGCACGCGCACTTCCGGGTCCTTGGCCTTGGCCGACTTGAGGTTGAATTCCAGCAAGTCCGGCTGAATCTCGTCCTTGTTGATAAACAGCTTGCCGGCGCCATCGATGCTCACCACCAGCGGGTCCTTCTGCTCGACCGGCGCCACCGCTTCGGTCTTCGGCAGGTTGATCGGGATCGCGTTGGTCAGCAGCGGCGCGGTGACGATAAACACCACCAGCAGCACCAGCATCACGTCCACCAGCGGCGTCACGTTGATCTCGCTGAGTACCTCATCACTGTCTTGCGTGGAGAAGGCCATATCAGGACGCCTCCTTCACTTTTGCTGCGTTGCCGCTTGCTGCGACCTTGTGCGCAGTCGGGTGGATCAATACGCGGAACGCACTCTTCTGCGCCAGGCTGTAGAAGTCGTGGGCGAAGTCATCCAGATCCGCCGCCGTCAGTTTCAACCGACGCAAAAAGTAGTTGTAAACCAGCACCGCTGGCACCGCGACGGCGATCCCCACACCCGTGGCGACCAGTGCCGCACCGATCGGGCCGGCCACCGTTTCCAGGCTCGCCGAACCGGCCGCGCTGATGCCTTTCAACGCTTCCATGATTCCCCACACCGTGCCGAACAAACCAATGAACGGCGAGGTGCTGCCAATACTTGCGACCACCGCCAGACCGGTTTCCAGAGAACGGCGTTCGCGGACGATCTGCTGGCGCAAGGCGCGCTCGAGGCGATCCTGATGGTTGATCGCCTGGCTCAAATCATTGGCCTGTGGCGCCTCGCCCACCTGAATCGCCGCGTAACCGGCCTGCGCCACCCGCGCCGCAGCGCCGGGTTGGGTTTCGCTCAATTCAGCGGCGGAATCGAGACTGGACGCCGCCCAGAAGCGTTTATGAAAACGCCGGTCCTGCGCCTTCAGACGCCCGAATTGCCAAGCCTTGAGCAATGCCAGGCCCCAAGTGGCGACGGAAAAAACCACCAGCAGCCAGATCACCGCGCTTTCGATGGATTCCAGTGGAGATGCCAGTAACGTCATGATGTATTCCTCGTGTAAACGTTTCGCGCGAATTTGGTTTCGGTTTAATGAATCTTGAAATCGATGGGCACGCTGACCCAGCCGTCCTGGGCGACATCACCCTGCTTGGCCGGGACGAAACTCCAACGCTTCACGGCGTTCAGCGCCGCGTCGTCGAGCTGCTGCCGGCCGCTGCTTTTGGCTATCTGGATCTCACCCGGCTTGCCGCTGGCCAGCACATGCACACGCAGCAACACCGTGCCTTCCCAGCCGCGACGCTGAGCCAGCGACGGGTATTCCGGCGCCGGGTTTTTCAGGTACGCGGCATTCGCTGAGGCCGGGGTTACCGGTGCCGGCGCGGGGGGAGCAGGTGGCGCTGGCGCGGCAACCGGGGCAGCCGGTTGTGGCGGCGCCGGTGGTTGCTCCACGGCTTTCGGTGCTGGTTTGGGTGCCTGTTTAACCACCGGTTTGGGTTTCGGAACCGGTTTGGGCGGCGGCGGTTTTACCGCCAGTTCGTCTTCCACTGGCGGTGGTGGCTCAACCACAGGCGCGGGCGGCGGTGGCTCGACAACCGGTGGCGCTGGCGGCGCCGGGCGCGAGAATTCGATGGTCATCGGCGGAATTTCCGGCGGCACAATCGGCAGCACCGGCGTCGGCTTCTGGCTGATCCAGTAGATCACCGCGCCATGCACCACCAACGCGAGCACGCCAAGCAGAATAGTTTCGCGCCGACTCAGAATGCCCTTGGGCGCACGCTGCAAACGCAACTGCCCCAGCGGCACACGATGCGGCCGGCCGAGATCGACCAACTCGCCACCCGGCGTCTGACGCCACAGCAATTCCTCTGCGCTGGCGGCGGTCTGGACATTGCCCATTGATTCACTCCCTGCGGTCTTTTTGCGTTCTCTACAAAAACTGCCGATCGACCGTTTGTTGAATCCCACACGGTGGATCGATGGATGAATCATTGGGCTTGTCGCTTATCTCCGAAAGTAATCTTTAACGTTATGCATAGGTCCTTATGGAATATAAGAATTGATCAATTCCGCCAAAGCCACGTGCCACGCGGGCTGCAGCGATGGGTGAAAAAACGCATGCTTTTCAGGCATTGAAAGTATTCATTCAACGCATCAAATTCGCCTGAGCCGGTTTTGCAGGACAACTAATACCAAGTAGATAGTTGATTATTATTTTTTCCCGGAACAACAAAAAAGGCCGGCACACTTTCGTGCGGCGGCCTTTATCGATTGCGCGTGGGTTATTGTTTGACGAATTCCCCTGCAAGGGTCACTACTTCACCGTCAAAGTTAGTACGGGAACCGGCCGCGCGCACTTTTGCGTAATTGTGATCAGGAGAAAACAATGACCACGCTTGAAATCCGCTATTACCATTCAGACCGACAAACGTGATGGTGGTAGGTTGTCCGGTGCTGTTCTGGAAATGGTAATGCCCGTAGCTGACGTCATAGTTAACGCCGCCCTGGCTGAACGTGCCGCTGAATGTACCGTTGGCGTCGTTGCCATCGGTAATCGTCAGTTTGGCGCCAGCGTTGGCGTTTACATAAGTGCCATTAATGCTCGACATGATTCGATTTCCTTTATCGTTGGGATAAGTGTCTTCCGATGAGAGCAAGTTTCCTCCTGGAAACTCACGACAGTCAGGATGGTTGGACATTCAACTATTGTCCACGCGAGTGACTAACGAAATTGCAATAAGCAGCCTTCAACTCGCTCATAACTTATCGCCGTTCGTTCGAGCACTAATTCCAATTCAACTAACGACTGGCATTGGCTTGCTGCACGTTGACAACCGGTACATTAACCGCCGTCTCCGAGCGTGGCGTACCCGCTGGCACCCAGTCATAACTCACAGGTAACGCCCGATAGACCCAGTTGCTGATCGCATCGCTGCCCGGCGCTTTGCCCAGATACGGGCTGACGTATTCCCAGACGTTCTCACCGTTGGCCGTCACCTGGAAAAACCGCCCGTTCATGCCCTCGTCGATCAACGTGTTGCCATTGGGCAAGCGCCGAGCACTGCTGATAAACGAACTGTAGAACGCCCACCCCGGTTGCTTCGAATTGGCTGCGCTGTATTGCCAGACGATCTGGTTTTTCACCGGGTCGATTTCCAACACCCGCGAACCGGAAATCAGCCCAAGAGTGACATTGGGATAACCCGCCGAACCCTGGTTGTCGAACACCAGCAAGTTACCGGCACCAGGCAATCCCGCCGGGATTATGTGTGCATCATGCTGACCGACAAACTGATCCACAGGACGCGGCAGTTTCTGCGCGGTTTTCGGGTTGATCAGCGGCAAATTCGGTCCGAGACGCCAGACCACTTTGCCGCTGCTTTTATCAATGATCGCGATGAAGTTGGCATTGCGTGAGTCGATCAACAGGTTATCCGGATTGAAGCGCTTGTCACCGGCATCGAACCACTTGTTCGGCCCCACCAGACTGAGGTTGTTGATGTGCAGGTAATCCGGATTTTCACTGGTACGCACCAGCTTCAACTGCTCGGCGGTGAAGCCGAATTCATTGAGATGCTCCGAGGCCAGCCACTGCCATTTCACCGCGCCTTCGGGGCTGACTTCATAGATCGCATCGTCGATCACCTCGGGGACTTTGAAGCCTTTGACCTTGTGCACCTTGTTCGCCAGCACCACGGTGTTGCCGTTGCTCAAACGACGCTGATCATGGTGCTGCTGAGCCGCGCCACCGGGCGCCTTGTCGCCCCACTGCCAAACGACTTTGCCATTCCAGTCCAGCTCGCCGACGCTCTGATTGCCCAGACCGTTGCCGGCCGAACCGAGTTTTCCGGGATCCTTTTCACTCAGTTGCAGCAGCACGTGACCGCGCTCGCCGCCGACCAGTTTCGGATCAATGATCGCCGACGGGAAACCCGCCTGCGGCCAGGTTTTTACCTCGTTGCCGTTCATGTCGATCAGGTGCGTCTGTTTGTCGGCGCCGCTGAAAATCACGTACTGATTGAAGGCCTTGTTCGGGTCATAACGGGTCACGCCGGTCGGGTAAACACTCGGTGCGGCGAATGCGCCGGCGCTGAGCACTGCGCCGGACAGCAACACCGGCAAAGCGGTTTTGATACGCAACATGATGCAGCTCCTTGAGTGACGAATCAGAAGTCGTAGCGACCGGTGACGCCCAGCGTGCGCGGTGTGCCGAGCAGGCCTTCATAGCCGCCGTTGCCGCCCGTCCACAGGGTTGTGTAATAGGTTTTGTCGAAAGCGTTTTTCAGCCACAGCGACACGTCCCACTGGCCTTGGTTGAAGTCGCCGCGCAGGCCGGTGGAAAAGTTGACCACGGCGTAACTCGGGATCTGCCCGTAGTCGGAATCCTCGACCGTACCGACGGCTTTCGAGCGGAATGCATAGCTCGCGGTGACGTAAGGTTCGAAGCCGTTATCCAGATTCCATTTGTATTCGCCGTTGGCGTTGCCGATCCATTTCGAAGCGCCGACCACTTGATGGCCGCTGAGGTCGCAAGACGCTGGAGCACCCGGCGCCTGACTGACTTCCGGCGGGCATGGGGCATCTTTGTACGAGAGGTAGCTGACGTCGTTGTAGGAGCCGTTGATGTTCAAGGTCAGGCCGCGCAGCGGGATCACCGTGCTTTCGAACTCGACACCGCGCGAACGCACGGAACCGGCGTTGGTCAGGTATTGCACGCGGTTTTCGGCGTCGTAGGCGTTCGTCTGGTAAGCGTTGACCTGCGTCCAGAAAACGTTGGCGTTGAGTTGCAGACGGTGATCCCACAGCGTGCTTTTGAAACCGAGTTCGGCGTTGTTCGCGCGTTCGGTGCCGATCAGCAGTGAATCGGCGCCGGCCACCGGAGCGGAACCCACCGCGAGGTTAACCCCGCCGGATTTCTCGCCGTGGGACAGCGTGGCGTAGCCGAGCACATCGTCGGTGATCCGGTAGCTAAGATTGAGCAGCCCGGAGGGACTGGAGCTGTACTGATTCAAGTCGCCGGAATCGTAAGCGCCGGCACGACCGCGTCGCGCCGTGGCCGCAGCGCCCGTTACGGTCGCGCCACCCAGCGGCGCATCGCGCGTGACCCAGGCAGATTTCTCTTCATACGTGCCACGCACCCCGGCGGTGAAATCCAGCCGCTCGCTGAGGTGCCAGGTGCCTTGGGCGAACAACGCAAAACTGTCGGTCTTGATATGGCCGTTGCCGACACTGGTGACGTTGGCCAGCGCACCGGGCGCCGTGCCATTCCAGATATCCGCTTGCGGTCCGTAATAGGCGAAGGATTTATTGTCCAGATCCGAGCCGAAGTAGTAAGCGCCGACGACGTAATCAAAGAACTCGCCCTTGGGCGAGGCCAGGCGAAATTCCTGCGAATACTGTTTGTCCTCCACCGACACCCCGGCGTTGTAACTCGCCGGCACGTTGAGGCCGTCGTCGTTGCGCGGGGTGAAATTCCAGAAGCGATAGGAGCTGATTGAGGTCAGCGTGAAGTCGCTCGGCAGCGTCCAGTTGGCCTCCACCGAAGTGCCGCCCTGATGCACGGTAACGTGCTGGTCGTTGTCCAGATTGACCTTGCGGTGCGAACCGTTGACCAATGTTGCGCCGGCCGCGTTGGCGCGCGACTGGTACAGGTTGACGCCGTTGATGGTCGGCCCGGTGTTGTAGAGCACGCGGGTGCCGGCGCTGGAATCCTCCTCGTTGTAGTCACCGATCCAGCGCAGGTTGAAATCTTCATTGGGCTTGAATAGCAGTTGCGCGCGGAAGCCATCGCGCGAGCCGCCATTCAAATCATGGCCGTCGTATTCGTTTTTGATGTCACCGTCGCTGCGTGTGCGGTAGGCCGAAAAACGCCCGGCCAGTTGATCGTTGAGCGGGCCGGAAATGGTGCCCTTGGTCTGGAAATACCCGTCCTCGCCGACCGAGGTTTCAATGCTGCGTTCGGGCGTGAAGGTTGGCGCGCGGGTGCTGATATTGATCACCCCGGCGGTGGTGTTTTTGCCGAACAGCGTGCCCTGCGGCCCACGCAAGACTTCGAGCTGTTCGATGTCCATCAAGTCAAACACCGCCATCCCCGGGCGGCCCAGATAGACGTTGTCGATGTACAGGCCGACGCTGCCTTCCAGGCCATCGCTGGCCGGGTTATTACCCAGGCCACGGATCGACACGCTGGACTGGCGTGCGTGCATGTAGGCGACGTTGACGCTGGGCACCAATTGCTGCAAATCCTGAATCCGGTAGACCCGCTGCGTCTCCAGATTCTGCCCGCTGACCACGCTCATGGGCGTCGGTACGTCCTGCGAACTTTCCTCGCGGCGGCGGGTGGTGACGGTCACGGTTTCCAGTTGCGAATTGTTTGCGGCAGGCTTGCCGGCCGGCACTGGTGCCGGGGTTTCAGCATCGGCGGCGTAGCCGTGAGTCCAGCTCGCGCTCCCTGCCAGCAACAGGGCCAGAGGCAGGCGTTTGAGCCGTCGTGGCGTTAAGGGTGACGCAAGGTTCAACGGACTCATGGCGCGGCTCCTGGTCAAAAAACACACAGACATCTTCAATGCTGTATATTCTTTTAGGTTATTTATTTATGTTTTTACAAAGATTTACTGCATAAGAGATTGCCTTTATAAGGAGTCGACGTAATGCATATCCAATGCATTTCCCGGATATTTTTTATGTGAAAAATGCATATCGACTTGCGCCAACTTCGTCACTTCATCGCCTTGGCTGAACAACGCAGCTTCGTCGCCGGCGCGCAGGCGGTGAACCTGTCGCAGTCGGCGTTCAGCCGCAGCATTCAGGCGCTTGAGCACAGCGTCGGCTGTCAGTTGGTTGATCGCGGGCGCAAGGAATTGCCACCGACCAAACAAGGTCAGGTCTTGCTCGAACATGCGCGGCGGCTGGTCAGCGGCGCGCAGCAGATGGCCAACGAGATCAGCCAGTTCAATGGGCTGGAGGCCGGGGAATTGCGCTTCGGATGTGGGCCTGCGCCGGCGGCAGGTTTGATTCCTCGGGCGATTGGCAGCTTCATCGGGCGCTATCCGAAAGCGCGGGTGCAGTTTCAGGTCGATGACTGGCAGAGCCTGAGCAAGCGATTACTCAGCGAAGAGTTTGAATTCTTTGTCGCTGACACTCGGCACTTCGAGGCCGATCCGGATTACCTGACCTACCGGCTGCGACCGCGCAAGTGGCATTTCTGTTGCCGCGCGGGGCATCCATTGGCCGGGTTTGATCGGGTCACCGCCGAGCAATTGATGAGCTATCCGCTGGCGGTAAGTATTCGTCCGCCGAACCTGCGCAAGGTCATTGTCGACCTCAGTGGGCGGCCGGAGTTCACGCCGAATGTCGAATGTGAAAACAGCTCCAGTTTGCTCAGTGTGGTGCTGCGTTCGGATGCGATCGGGATTGTCGGGGCATATTCCGATGCGCTGCATCAAGCCAAGGGAGAGTTGATGTGTTTGCGCATCGAAGGGTTGGCCGATGATCTTGAGGAGTTGTACACCCGTTACGGGATCGTCAGCCGGGCGGGGTATCGGTTGTCGCCGTTGGCCGAGGCGATGATTGAGCAGATCAAGGCGATTGATGCGGTAGATGAGGAGGTCTGTTCACTGGACGGACTCGCTGTCTGATCTACCGCTATCGCGAGCAGGCTCACTCCTACATTTGAAATGCGCGCACCTGTAGGAGTGAGCCTGCTCGCGATGGCGTCAGTTCAGGCACCGATGCACTGCCTGCATAAAACCCATTCCCCAAATGCACTTGCCGAACACCCCCGGCGAAAGCGAAAACCCTCGCCTGTCCCATTGACCGGTGAACCCCATGCCCACCCCGCCAAACCCCGTGCGCAACGTGCTGTACATCATGTGCGACCAACTGCGCCGCGATTACCTGTCCTGCTACGGCCATCCGCATTTGCACACGCCGAACATCGATCGCCTCGCCGCTGCCGGCGTGCGTTTCAGCCGCGCCTACACCCAAGGCACGATCTGCGGCCCGTCGCGGATGTCGGCTTATACCGGGCGCTACGTCAGCAGCCATCAGGTGGCGTGGAACGCCGTGCCGTTACCGCTGGAAGAACTGACCCTCGGCGATTATCTGCGTCCTCACGGCATCCGCACCGCCCTGGTCGGCAAGACCCACGCGACGGCGAATATCGATGCCTTGCAACGCCTGGCGATCAATCCCGAAAGCGAACAGGCCGAAATCCTCAACGAAGTCGGCTTCGAACCCTACATGCGCCATGACGGCATCTATCCCGACGACCCGCTGTTCGACGACAAACGCGAATCCGCGCCCTACACCCATTACCTGCGCGAACACGGTTTCGACGGCAAAAACCCTTGGCACGACTGGGCCAATGCCGCCGAAGGCGAAAACGGAGAAATCCTCAGCGGCTGGAAAATGCGTCATGCGAATTTGCCAGCACGAATACCCGAGCAACACTCAGAGACTGTCTACACTACAAATCGAGCCATCGACTTCATCACCGAGCAAGGCGAGAAATCGTGGTGTTTACACCTTTCCTATATCAAACCGCACTGGCCCTACATCGTACCAGCGCCGTACCACGCCTTGTACAGTACGAAATCGATTCTCGAAGCGGTCCGCGCGACGCCCTCCGAAGCCAGCAAACACCCCGTATACACGGCATTTCGCCAACATGAGGAAAGCCTCAACTTCTCCCGCGATTCAGTACGATTGACTGTAATCCCTACGTACATGGGCCTGATCAAGCAGGTGGATGATCAACTCGGACGGCTGTTCGATTTTCTGCAGAGCAATGGCCGCTGGGATGACACGCTGATCGTGTTCACCAGCGACCACGGCGACTTTCTGGGCGATCACTGGTTGGGCGAGAAGGAGTTTTTGCTGGAGCAGGCGGTGGGGGTGCCGTTGATCGTGCGCGATCCTCGGGCGGCGGCAGATGTCACGCGCGGAACGGTGGATGATCGACTGGCGGAAACCATTGATGCGTTGCCGACATTCCTTGAGGCACTAGGATTGCCGGGGGCGGAGCATCGGCTTGAAGGGCATTCGTTGATCCCGCTTCTACACGGCGAAAACCCGGACTGGCGCCACTATGCGATCAGTGAATACGACTACGCCTTCCAGGCGCCGGCGCGGGAGCGTTTGGGTCAGCCGATCGATCGTTGCCGGATGACCATGGTGCGTAGCGAGCGCTGGAAGTACCTGGCGTACGACGGCTTTCGACCGCAGTTGTTTGATCTGCTCAATGATCCGCAGGAACTGAGTGATTTGGGGGATGACCCGGCGTTCGCGGCGGTGCGCGAGGAGCATGCGGGGTATTTGTTTGAATGGGTGCGGGGGTTGAAGCGGCGCACGACCATCAGCCATCAGGAGATTGATTGGCGGGGGCAGCGGTTTCGTTATGGTGAGCCGGAGAGCGAGAAGGTTGTTCAGATTGGTGTTTGGTAGTGGGAAGAGCCCCTCACCCTAACCCTCTCCCAGAGGGAGAGGGGACTGACCGAGTTGTTTTTAGCTATACGCCGACCTGAAATATCAAGGTTGAACTCAGGCTCGAAAAGCCCCCAATCGGCTCCCTCTCCCTCTGGGAGAGGGCTGGGGTGAGGGGCTTTTGATCTTCAGTCACGACCCTTGATGGTCTGGCTACGCTGCCCATTCGCGCCCACCGGCACTTCACCCTTGAGCGTCACCCGACGCACCACCCGATCCTGAGTGCCGTAATCATCAATCGCGTAATGCTGCGTCGAACGGTTATCCCAGATCGCCACATCACCGGCCTTCCAGCGCCAGCGCACGGTGTTTTCCTGGCGGATCACATGGCTCTGCAAAAGCCCGAACAAATGCGCCGAATCAGCCTGCGAGTAACCCTTGATACGTTTGACGAAATGCCCCAGCAACAAGCTCTTCTCGCCGCTGATCGGGTGCACGCGCACCACCGGGTGTTCGGTCTCGTAAACGGTGGAAGTGAAGACTTTGCGATAACGCTCAAGCTTCTCCGCCGAGACGTCCGGCTTGGCGCTGGCGTAGTCGTATTCGTTGCTGTGCACGGCGACCAGTTTGTCGGCCAGCTCACGCAGCTCGGTCGGCAAGCCGTTGTACGCCGTCGCGGTGTTGGCCCACAGGGTGTCGCCACCGAATGCCGGTGCCACCACGGAGCGCAGGATCGAGGCTTTCGGGTAGGCGTCGACGAAGGTCACGTCGGTGTGCCAGGAGTTGGCGCGCTGACCTTCAGCGCCGTCCAGTTCGAGCAAATAACGCGTGCCTTCACGCGACGGCACAGTCGGGTGCGCTACGGGTTCGCCGAGCAGATGGGCGAAAGCTTCCTGACGCTGATCGTCGAGCTGGGTCTGTTCGCGGAAGAACACGACTTTGTACTGAACCAGTGCCTGTTGAATGGCTTCGACGGTGGCGGCGTCCAGTTCACCGGACAAATGCACGCCACGGATCTCGGCGCCGATACGACCGGCTACCGGGTGGATTTCCAGCGCGTGGACAGCGGGTTTTACTGCGAGTGCGGCATTGCTCATGGGTAGACCCTCATCGACTGCTTACGGTTTGGCGGCAGCGAAACAACGCTCTATCTATATTCCATTTACATCTAATAGATATTCACATGCTTCGTTGACGGAATAAGAGCTTGCATTTAAAACCTCTAGTAACCCTCGTCGCAAATGCCTTCGAGCTATTTTTAGGATGCCGGAAAAGCATATGGATCTTCGCCAGTTGCGTTACTTCATCGCCCTCAACGAACACCGCAGTTTTGTCCGTGCGGCGGACGCAATGGGCATCACTCAACCGGCGTTCAGTCGCAGTATTCAGGGGTTGGAGCAGGAGTTCGGCTGCGTGCTGGTGGATCGCGGCAACAAGGATTTGCGCCCCACGCCTGAAGGTCAGGTGGTGCTGCAGCACGCCCTGAGCCTGGTGCAGGGCGCGGCGCTGCTCAGTGCCGAAGTGACGCAGATGACCAAGCTCGATGCCGGCGAGGTGCACTTCGGTTGCGGTCCGGCGCCGGCGGTGAAATTGGTGCCGGACGCGGTGGCGCAATTCATCAACGCGCACCCGAAAGTGCGCACCTGTTTTCAGGTGGATAACTGGGAAAAACTCAGTCGCGCGTTGAGCCGTGAAGAGATCGAGTTCTTTATCGCCGACATTCGTCATTTCGAGTCGGATCCGAACTTCCAGACCCAGGCACTGACGCCCAAGCGTGGGGTGTTTTTCTGCCGGCCGGGGCATCCGTTATTGGCCAAGGAAAGCCTGTCGACCAACGACATGTTCGACTACCCGCTGGCGACCACGCTGATCCCGCCGGGAATTCGCAAATTGCTGGCGAACCTCAGCGGCCGCATCGATTTTTCCCCGACCATCGAGACCGAGCACTTTCCGGCGCTGGTGAAAGTGGTGCTGCAATCGAATGCGATTGGCGTGGGCACGGAGGAGGCGTTTGTCGAGGACATTGCCAAGGGTTCGCTGGTGTTGCTGCACTGGCGCAATCTGCCGCAGAACCTGGAGAGCATGAATGCGCGCTGCGGGATTGTCAGTCGTACCGGGTTTCGGCTGTCGCCGGCGGCACGGGCGATGATCGAGACGTTGGTGGCGGTGGACCGGCAGGAAGTCAGCGTCGCCGTTTAAAGGGTTCGTTCCCACGCAGAGCGTGGGAACGATCGGTGTACGTTAGAGCTTGGCTGCTGCCAACTCAGGCGCCACCCAATCGGTGACCTTGAACGACTTGCGAATCAGCTTCTGCTGCGCCGCCAGATCCACCTTGTCCTGCAAGCTGCCGAGGAACACCGGATCCAGTGTCGACGGGAACACTTCGCTCAATTTCTGATCCTGCAGATCCTGCGTCAGGATCACCGGTGGATAACTGGCCAAACCCGAGACCAGTTGCACGTAAGCCGCCTTGTTGCTGTCCTCGGTCAGCCACTCAACCGCCTGCTGCTGCGCCTTGAGCAATTTCGCCACCGCTTCCGGGTGCGCGTCGACAAACTTGCCCGTGCCGACCAGTACCGACTGCACGCTGCCTGCGCCACCGAGATCCTTGGTGTTCAGCGGCAACTCGGCCAGCCCCTTGGCCTGCAATGCGGTCAACCCGGAGCTGCCCCATGACGCATCGATCTGCTTGGCTGCCAACGCCGCGACCGCAGCATTGAAATCCAGATTGATCACTTTCAGATCCTTCTCGCTCAGACCCTGACTGGCCAGCGCCGCATCAAACGACAACTGGGTTGCCGTGCCTCGGAAGATCGCCACGCGTTTGCCTTTCAGATCCTGCAGAGTCTTGATCCCTGACCCCGGCACCACGCCCAGATACTGTTTTACCCCACGCGCACTGGCGCTGAGCAAACGCGTATCCAGGCCATTGGACTTGCCGATGATTGCCGCCAGATCGCCCAGATACGCCAGATCAACCTGACCATTGGCAAACGCCTCGTTGATCACCGGCCCGGCACCTTTGAAGAAACTCCACTGAATCTTGATGCCCTGATCGGCGAAGGCTTTTTCAAAAATCTGTTGATCGCGCAGCACATCGACCACCCCGCCGCCGCTGTGCTGGGTGCCGGCGCTCAGGTCGGGCACGGCGATTCTGATTTCCTTGAGTTCGTCGGCATGCGCGGTGAACGCCAGCAAGCCCGCCAGAGCAGGCACGGCAAACAGACTGAAAACACGTTTGAAGGGGAGGTTCATGGGTGCAGCTCCTTGATCACGACGGGCGTTGAGGAGCCGAAAGTAGGCCGAATGCACACCTTCGCTTAAATACTATAAACGCACATTTTTATAGCTTTTAACGCTAAGCGAGCAGTAGCGCGGCTTGCAGCGGCGTATGCATTAACAGCATCGAAAATATTCTTCGAATGCATTGGATGCGTGTGGGTTGGAAGCCTTAAATGGCGCTGCTTATCTCTAAAACTAACTTATTGACGATTATTTATAACTATTAGCTCTTAGTTAATACCGCGAGAGTTCGCAGCCTTCGGCAGCTCCTACAGGGGTCAATTCAAGGACGCATTCCCCCGTAGCAGCTGCCGAAGGCTGCGATCTTTTGATCTTGAGCCAACCCGACAACGGAGGTCACCCATGGCCCGCCAATCCTTGCTCAGTCTCCCCCTGCCCGCGCCGCCGCTGAAAAGCCGCCGTAGCTGGCCAAGCGTGAACCAGCGCCTGTTGCCATGGCTGCTGCCGCTTGGCTTGTTCGCCCTATGGTGGCTGGCCGCGCGCAACGAATGGATGAGCGAGCAGATACTGCCCGCGCCTTCGCTGGTGTGGAACAGCGCTGTCGAGTTGTCGCAAGGCGAGTTATGGAGCCACTTGTGGATCAGTTTGCAGCGTTTGTTCTGGGGTCTGCTCGCGGGGGTTTCTGCGGGTGCATTGCTCGGTGCAGCGCTGGGATTCAGTCGTCGTCTTGAACGTTTGATCTTCCCCACCTTCGCTGGACTTTCGCAAATACCGACGCTGGCGTGGATCCCGCTGTTCATGGTGTTTTTCGGCATCGGCGAAGTGCTGAAACTGGTGGTGCTGATCAAAGCGATCGTGGTGCCGGTGACCCTGCACACACTGGTCGGCGTAAGAGATGCACAGCCAAAATTGCGTGAAGCCGCCGCCGTTTTGCGCCTGCCGCCACGCCTGCTGATTCGTCGCCTGGTATTGCCCGCCGCCCTCCCCGCGTTCATGGCTGGCGTGCGTCTGGCACTGGCCGCAGGGTGGACCTCATTACTGGCCGTCGAACTGCTGGCCTCCAGTGAAGGCATTGGCTACCTGATGGTCTGGGCGCGACAACTGTTCATGCTCGACATCGTGTTCGTCTGCATCGTCGTCATCGGTTTGATCGGCGTGGCGATGGATCGCGGTATCGGTCTGCTGGACAAAAAACTGGTGCACTGGCCGCACCCGGCCACCGCCGAAATTCGTCGCGGCCCGCGTTATGAAGGCTGGCAGCGGCTGCAACCATGGCTGCTACCGCTGAGCTTGTTGGCTCTGTGGCAATTGGCAAACGAACTGCAGTGGGTCGATGCCAACATTCTGGTCAGCCCGCTGGCCGTTTTGAGCACGGCATGGGCTGGCGTGCTCGATGGCACGTTGATCAGCGGCATGGCGCTCAGCCTCGGTCGCACCCTCGGCGGTTTGCTGTTGGGTGGTGGACTCGGTTTCGCCTTCGGCTTGCTGCTGGGCTTGTCGCGCACCAGCGAACGCCTGCTCGGCCCGACCCTCGCGGCCATCCGCCAGATCGCCATTTTCGCCTGGGTGCCCCTGCTTACCGCGTGGTTCGGTCTCGGCGAACTGGCCAAGTGGGTGTTCGTCGCCCTCGCCGCGTTCTTTCCGCTGTTTATCGCCACGCAACGCAGCGTCGCCAACCTCTCACCACAACTCAACGAAGCCGCACAAGTGTTGCGCCTGAGCCTCGGCCAACGCCTGCGCCGACTCGTGCTGCCGGGCGCCGCGCCGGGGATTTTTGCAGGCCTCAGACTGAGCCTGATCTACGCCTGGCTCGGCACCATCGGCGCTGAATATTTCATGCCGTCCAACGGCGGCATCGGCAGCCAGATGATCGGCGCACAACAACTGCTGCGTATGGACCTGATCATGGCCGGCATGCTTTTCGTCGGTCTCACCGGCGCCCTGCTCAACCTCATTGGCCAACGCCTGGAAATTCGCGCGACCCGCTGGAGACACGCATGAACGCACCGATTGTCAGCTTCAACCACGTAGGCAAATCCTTTGACGTCGACGGTTTCGAACTGGAGGCGATTCGCGAATTCAACCTCGACATTGCCGAGGGCGAATTCGTCGCCATTGTCGGCTCCAGCGGCTGTGGCAAATCGACGTTGCTGCGTTTGTTGGTGGGTCTTGATACGCAGTTTCGCGGGCAGATCACCGTCGATGGCAAAGCCGTCAGCGGCATCGGCGGCGAGCGCGGCATTGTCTTCCAGGAACACCGTTTATTCCCGTGGCTGACCGTCGCCGACAACATCGGCCTCGGCCTGGTCAACGAGCCGCTGAGCGCTGCACAAAAGCAAAAACGCATCGACGATTTCATCGATCTGGTCGGCCTGCGCGACTTCACCCGCGCCTATCCGCACCAACTCTCCGGCGGCATGGCGCAGCGCGTGGCGATTGCTCGTGGCCTCGTCGCCAGCCCACGAATTCTGCTGCTCGACGAACCGTTCGGCGCGCTTGATGCGCTGACCCGCCAGCAAATGCAGGACGAGCTGTTGGCGATCCGCGCCCGCGCAAAAATCACCACGATTCTCGTTACCCACGACGTCGAGGAAGCGATCTTCCTCGCCGACCGCGTGGTGGTCATGGAGCCGCGTCCGGGGCGGATCAAACAAGTGGTCGACATCGCCCTGCCGCACCCGCGCCAGCGCAGCAGTTTCGACTTCCATCAGTTGCGTGAAGAACTACTGCACGAACTGACCAGTGATGACCATTACCAACCGAGCGTGCCGGTGCAGATCCGCGATCTGCCGCTGACGTTCATTGCCTGCTGAACAGGAGTTTTGCGATGCCGCAACGTCCCAACTTTCTGGTGATTCTGGCCGACGATCTAGGCTTCTCCGACATCGGTGCGTTCGGCGGCGAAATCGCCACGCCGCATCTCGACGCTTTGGCCAACAACGGCCTGCGCCTGACCGATTTTCATACTGCACCGACCTGCTCGCCGACCCGCTCGATGCTGCTGACCGGCACCGACCACCACATCGCAGGGATCGGCACCATGGCCGAAACGCTGACGCCGGAACTGATCGGTAAACCGGGTTATGAGGGCTATCTCAACGATCGCGTGGTGGCGCTGCCGGAGTTGCTGCGCGAGGCCGGTTATCAAACCTTGATGAGTGGCAAATGGCACTTGGGTTTGAAGGCTGAATTGGCGCCCCATGCGCGAGGTTTCGAGCGTTCGTTTTCGCTGCTGCCGGGCGCGGCCAACCATTACGGTTTCGAGCCAACCTACGATGAGCAAACACCCGGCCTGCTGAAATCCACTCCGGCGCTGTACATCGAGGACGATACGTTTCTCGACGAATTGCCGAAGGATTTCTATTCCTCCGATGCCTTCGGCGACAAGTTGCTGCAGTACCTCAAGGAACGTGACCAGACCCGGCCTTTCTTCGCTTACCTACCGTTCTCCGCGCCGCACTGGCCGTTGCAGGCACCCGCCGAGATCGTCGAGAAATACCGTGGCCGCTACGATGCGGGCCCTGAAGTGTTGCGCCTGGAACGCCTGGAAAAACTCAAAGCCCTCGGTCTGATCGAGGCGGACGTCGAACCGCATCCACTGATTCAGTTGACCCAGCAGTGGGACGCATTGAGCGACGAGCAAAAGCAGATTTCCGCGCGGGCCATGGAGGTCTACGCGGCGATGGTCGAACGCATGGACTGGAACATCGGTCGGGTCGTCGATTACCTGCGCCAGCAAGGGCAGCTCGATAACACGTTCATCCTGTTCATGTCTGACAACGGTGCCGAAGGTGCGCTGCTGGAAGCGTTTCCGAAGTTCGGTCCGGAATTGGTGACATACCTCAGCCAGCATTACGACAACAGCCTCGACAACATTGGTCGGGCCAATTCATATGTCTGGTACGGGCCGAACTGGGCGCAGGTGGCGACCGCGCCATCGCGGTTGTTCAAGGCGTTTACCACGGAAGGCGGGATTCGCGTGCCGGCGCTGTTGCACTATCCGCAATTGGCGATCAAAGGGCAGATCAGCCATGGTTTCGGCACGGTGATGGACATCACGCCGACGATTCTCGATCTGGCCGGCGTGCGTCATCCGGGCAAGCTGTGGCACGGCAAATCGGTGGCGCCGTTGCGTGGTAAATCGTGGTTGGGATTCTTGTCCGGCGAGACTGCGCAGGTGCATGACGAGCACACGGTGACGGGGTGGGAATTGTTCGGGCGTCGGGCGATTCGCCAGGGGTCGTGGAAAGCGGTGTGGATTCCCGGGCCTATCGGGCCGGCGACCTGGCAGCTGTATGATTTGAGTAATGATCCGGGGGAGATTCATGATCTGGCGCTGAGTCAGCCGGAGAAGCTCAGCGCGTTGATCGGGCATTGGCAGCAGTATGTCGAGGAGACTGGGGTGATCTTGAGTGAGTCGCCGTTTCAGCCGGATTGAGGGCAAGGTCAAAAGCCCCTCACCCTAACCCTCTCCCGGAGGGAGAGGGGACTGACCGAGGTGTCTTTCGTCAAACATCGACCTGAAAAATCGGGTCGATTATGGATTCGACAAAGCTCTTTCACTTCGGTGTAACTCCTCAATATCCCCGGGTCGGTCCCCTCTCCCTATGGGCGGTCCGACGTTTCGGGAGGGCTAGGGTGAGGGCAACTCGTCAGGCCTCCACCGCCTCACCAGACACCGCAACTTCATCCCGACGAACAAACCGGTTCGCCCGCCCAAACGTGCCAAAATCATTAAACCGCACGCCCATCTCACGCATCACCTTATGCGCCACCGGCACAGTCATCTGACGGATGTAAAACGGCTCCTTCACCACAAAATGATGAATCCCGTGGCTGCTGCCAAAATTGAAGCAGAACGCCTGCAACGGCCACAACCACCAAGGGTTCAGCACCTGACACTGCTGCAGCACATTACCCAACTCGACATCGCCGTAGTAATGCATGTTCGAGCTGATGAAGTGCAGACAAAAGGTGCGCAACACATTCGGACCGATAATCACCACAGCAGCGATATCGATCACCTGCATCACCGACAATGTGGTCGCTGACCATTCGATCGGCGAGCCCAGCAGATAAGCGATGCCATTGGCCGCATGAAAACCGAGAAACACATACCACGCGCCCCAATGCACCAGCGCCAGCGGCGCGTAGACCTTCAACGTGCGCTTGATGATGCTGAACTTATGCGCCCAGGTCTTGGCCCGCAGCATGCGGATGAATGCCGACATCACGTTGTCGCCGACCATCAGCAAGCGCGCAAAACCCCACGGCTCGCCGTTGGTGATCGCGCGTTCTTCCATGTCGGTTTCAGTGCCGGAGACCTTGTGGTGATTGAGGTGCAGATGCCGACGAATCCACGGATTGATCGTACTCGGCCGCGCCAGCCACACCAGGCCCATCATCAGGTTGTGCGGCACGCGCTGTTTGCGGAAATACATGCTGTGGATCAGGTCGTGCTCCAGCTCATGGGTCAGCGACGCGAAAAACGCATTGAGCAGCAGGCAAACCCACCACGCCATGTGGCCGCTGATGTACAGCGCCGCCGAACCCATCATCCCGATCAGGGCAAACGCCAGAATCCCCGCACCCAGCGCATCCTGATGCTTGAGAATCGGGTAGCGCTCGCGCAGTTCGACGCCTTTGGCCAGCACCACTTGGCGAATATGCGCTGATCGCTGGGCCGCTTTGTGTCGTTGGGGACTTGCAGAAGTACCGTCCATGCTTCCATCCTCGGGTCTATGATGTTCGCATCGTGCCTCGCCAAGGCTTCAATTGCGGTAGCCAAGAACGCCAACCTGTTGACCGGAAGCGCCAATCAGCATGAAGGAACCGACCTCCCTCGCCAGCTGGACCCGTGCCTTGCGCAAGCAACTCGACGCGCTGGGACTGGACAGCATTGCCCTGTGCCAGCAGGCCGGGCTCGATCCGAATTTGATGGACGACCCCAACGCACGCTATCCGCTGTCCGGCACTACGCGCCTGTGGGAAATTGCCGTGCAGGTCAGCGGCGACCCGGCGATTGGTTTGCGCGTGTCGCGGTTCGTCAGCCCGACCACGTTCCATGCCCTCGGTTATGCGCTGGTGGCCAGCGGCAGTTTGCGCGAGGTGTTCGAGCGCATCGTGCGTTATCACCCGGTGGTCAGCGATGCGCTGGAACTGGAACTGAGCCGCAGCGACGACCGCTATCAATTCCGTCTGAAGATTCCGTCAGGCAATCCGGCGCCAGCCTTCGAAGCCATCGACGCGTTCACCGCGATCTACGTGCGCACCTGCCGCAATCGCCTCGGCCGCGACTACGCACCGCTGGCGGTTTACCTGCGACGCCCGGAACCGAGCGATGTGCACCAATGGCACAAAGTCTTCCGCGCCCCGGTGCATTTCGGCTGTGCCGAGGATCGTCTGGAGTTCGCCCTCGCCGATTTCGACAGCCACCTCGACGACGCCAACCCGGAACTTGCCGAACACAATGAGGCAGTGCTCAAACGCACCATGGCTCAGCTCCAGCCGTTGACCTGGGAGCGCAAGGTGCGCGATGCCATTGAAGAACAACTGCCGGAAGGTGAACCCAGTGCAGAACGGATTGCCCAGGCGTTGCACCTGAGTTTGCGCAGCCTGCAAAGGCATCTGGCGGATGAGGGTTGTCGCTTCGACACATTGCTCAATGAGAGCCGCGAAAATCTGGCGCTGCTGCACCTGCGCGATCCGCAGTGTTCGTTGAGTGAGGTGAGTTATCTGCTCGGGTTTGCCGACACCAGTAGTTTCAGCCGTGCTTTCAAGCGCTGGACGGGGATGACGCCGGGGCAGTTTCGCGATGGCTTGCGCTGATCGTCAGCCTTTAGCCAGACTGCGTTCCATACCAGATGACCATTGTTCGATCATCGCAGCACCCATCGCGGCGAACGCCGGATGACTGGCGCCGTACTCCGCCATTTCGCCCATTGCCACCTGCATACCGTTAGCGACTTGCTGCAGTAATTCATTGCAACGCGCCTCCGTCAGATTGCAGGCCGTACGACCGAACCGCATCAGCATTTTGTGCTTGGGCCAAGCCTTCGAGCCACCCAAGAGCAACGCCATACTGTCGTTCTTTATGTAGACCGATGTGGTGATGATGTCGTATGCGGGCGCGAGTCTGATTGTCGATTCCTCGCCGCAGCTTTCGTAAAGCACGCCGAAGTTTTTGAGATGAGCGTCGCCGTTTTTCACGCCTGCGGACAAAGCCACAATCTTGAAAAATGCTTCCAGCGCCAGATTGAGCAATGCAGGCGAAACAAACGCTTTGATCTGCCGGGCCGCGCCTTCGTAAGAGCCGTCGTATTTGGCTTTCGACGGCCAACCGTTGAGTACGCAGAAGTCCTCAAAACCCAGGTAGCCCGTAGCGCTCAAATCAAAGCGCTCGATAACCAGAAACCTGCCATGTTCGCTGAGCTCGAAGTTCGGCACGTCTAGCCCGCAGTGTTGCGCGGCACGCATGCAGAAGTATTCGTTGGTCGCCAAATGCGGATATTCATCAGCCCGAAAAGCTTTGACCAAATGGGTCGATCCCCGATGCGTCAGACGATCAATCGCAGCCGCACTGTCACGTACCAGCACTTTAGGCTGCACCCCAGACACTCCGGAATACTGGCCATAGGTTTGCAACAGATCCTCGAACAAGCCTTGCGCACCATCGTGCACCAGCAGATCGGCCAGCGACGTTTCAGGCGGGCGATCCGTCATCGATGGGCTGGCAATGGATAACCGACCGAGCTGATAGGGGCCGACAATGGCCAGCAATGCAAAGTCATCGAAGCCGCGAACCGCTTTGCTGAAACGCCGAACCAACTCATCACGAAGGGCGCCTTCGGGCAGATTCATCTCGAAAACCGGATGAATGCCATGCTCCCAAAGATAACTCTCCAGCCGGGACGGCATTGTCAGTGACACGGCATTTCCAGCACTGGTTTCTTCGCGGTAACTGAAGACGCTGTCGACTCGATCTTGCCCGCGCGCCAACGTTCCCACCGCTTGCCCGCCGACACAGACATTTAATCGATCTGACGACTCAGTCATGGAAGTTGACCTTTTGCAGCGTATCGAGTGTCGGTCGACGGGACTGACGCGGAACCGCAGTCAGCTCATAGCCAAACCCGTTGAGGATCGCTTCGACTTTGCGCAGGCCGATTTCCGAAATAGTGTTGTTTTCGATCCCCGAAATCGTCGCGCGGCTCATTCCGTATTGCTGAGCCAGTGCCTGCTGGGTCATTTTGTTCGCCTTGCGCAGGGCTTTGATCAACTCGCCAAGCTGTTCCATAGGGCTTCCTGCATCAAATATGGTGCAAATTTAGATATATGTTTAATTTGCATCGCATTTGATGCACTCACTGAACAAGATTAGCCTAGTTCCCAGTGATCACGAAGCAATCACTTGCTCACCACAAACCCCAGCTCAAAAACAGTGCCGTCAGCATCACTACTCACCCGCACCTGTCCCCCATGCAACTGCATGATCGACTGCACGATCGCCAGCCCCAAGCCACCCGAATCCCCCGGCTCTGCCCGTGAAGGATCGACGCGGTAGAAGCGGTCGAACAGTCTGCTCAGATGTTCATGCGCAATCGCCGGGCCATGGTTGTGCACTTGCAACCAGCACTCACCCGACTCGTCGCGGCGACGCAGACTGATCACCGATCCTTGATCGGCATGACGCACGGCATTGGCCAACAGATTGCCGAGCGCCCGTTGCAACAGTTGCTGATCGGCAAGCAGTTCACCGTGCAGTTGATTGTCCAGCCGCACGTCACGGTCATCCGCCAAGGCTTCAAAGTAATCACACAGCTCACCGCCAACGCTGTGCAAATCCAGGATTTGCAAATTCAGCGCCCGCTCGGCCTGCTCGGCACGGGCGAGGAACATCAGGTTTTCCGCCATGCGCTTGAGCCGTTCGAACTCTTCCATGTTCGAGGCCAGGACTTCCTGATACTCCGCCGTGCTGCGCGGATGATTCAGCGCCTGACCGTTACTCGCCAACAAGGTGTGTAGCGGCGTGCGGATTTCGTGGGCGAGGTCGGCGGAGAACTGCGACAGGCGCTGCACGCTATCGTCCAGCCGCGCGAGCATGCCGTTGAGCGCCTGCACCGGTTCAAGCAATTCTGCCGGCGTGCCATTGGCAGGCAGGCGTTGATCAAGGCTACGCAGATCGATGCCGCGCACCGCTTCGCTCAACTGCCGCAACGGTTGCAGGCCCCGGCGCAGCAAGAGCAAGCCCAAGGCAAAAGCGAGCAACGCGCCCAGTCCAACCGACAGGTACAAGCGCATGCGATAGCTGCCGAGCATCTGCTCGCGCTCGCTCAACACTTTGCCGGCGATGACCGTCAACGGCTCGCCGTTCGGCCCTTGCGCTTCGCCGGATAACAGCGCCAGTTCAGCACCGTCCGGCGCTTGCCACGTGAGTACATCGGGACGCTTTGGCGTTTGCTCGCGGGGGATGGCGTTCAGCGCGGGCAAATCGCGTTGACGGGGATTGATCGCGATCACGCTCGATCCGTTGGCACGGCGCACCAGCAACAGACTGTCGAGATTGCCGAGCATGTTTTGATACAGCCGTGGCCGTGCCTGCAAGGCATCGAGGCTGTCGCTGTCGGCGAGCAAGGCGCGCACTTGCTCCAGTCGACCGAGCAACGCGAGGTCGTCGCGGTAGGCGATTTCCGAGGCCAGCGAGCGGTAGAGAAACACGCCAATCGTGCTCAGTACCAAGGCGCAAACAATGGCGAACGCCAGCGCCAGTCGCCAGGCGATCGACTTAGAGCGCATCGTCCGGCGCTTCCAGTTGATAACCGACACCGCGCACGGTGTGGATAAGTTTCGGCATGTACGGATCATCGACTTTCGAACGCAAACGCCGCACGGCGACTTCGACCATGTTGGTGTCGCTGTCAAAATTCAGGTTCCACACCTGCGAGGCGATCAGCGTGCGCGACAGCACTTCGCCCTGACGGCTGGCGAGCAATTGCAACAAGGCGAACTCCTTGTTGGTCAGGGCAATGCGCTGGCCGCCGCGACTGACACGGCGGCGCAACACATCGATTTCCAGATCGGCGATGGTGTACGACTCGGCTTCGCGCATCGGCCCGCGCCGTAGCAACGTGCGTACCCGTGCGAGCAGTTCGGCGAAGGCGAAGGGCTTGAGCAAGTAATCGTCAGCGCCCAGTTCGAGGCCGCGCACGCGGTCTTCAATGGCGTCCTTGGCGGTCAGGAACAATACCGGCGTGGCGCCGCGCTGGCGGATCAGCTGCAGCAATTGCCAGCCGTTGAGCCCGGGGAGCATCACGTCGAGGATGATCAGGTCATATTCCTGTTGCTCGATAAAGTAACGGCCATCGAGGCCATTGAGCGCCACGTCCACGGCAAAACCCGACTCGCCCAAGCCTTTGGCGAGGAAATTCGCGGTTTTGGCTTCATCTTCTACGACCAGCAAACGCATGGCACACCTCGATTGATCAGGCGTACAGGCTAGGCGCCTTCGCCGGCGTTGCCCATTACAAACTTGTAATCAGACTGACGAGGTTCTGACGAAGGACGGCGATTAAGGTGACGACCTTCGCTTTTGGAGCCTGTCCATGACCGTCAAATACCTTGTAGCCAGCCTGGCCCTCGGCCTCAGTGCCAGCGTGTTCGCAGGCCCGGAACTGCCGCGTCACGCCGATCTCGACCTGAAAACCGCACGGCTGCTCGCCGACACGGCAATGGCCAACTGCACCGGCACGGTGTCGGTGCTCGATCGGGGCGGCAATCTGTTGGTGACCCTGCGCGGCGACGGTGTCGGCCCGCACAACACGGCTGCCAGCCAACGCAAGGCCTACACCGCGCTGTCGACCAAAACCGCCACGCGGCTATTTGCCGAACGCGCTCGCAGCAATCCGCAAACCGCCAACCTCAACACTCTCGACGAACTGCTGCTGCTTGGCGGCGGGATTCCGCTGTTCGCCGCTGATGAACTGGTCGGTGCGATAGGCGTGGCCGGTTCCGGCGGCGAGCAAGACGAAAACTGTGCGATCAAGGCGGCCGAAAAAACCGGTCTGGCCGCTACCCGTTCCCAATAAGGAGTTCCATCCATGACGACTTTGCGCATGACCCTTGCCGCGCTCGGCCTGAGCGCTTTTTCCAGCCTGGCCCTGGCTGCCGGCAACCCGCTGAGCGTGCACGTGCTCAACCTGGAAAACGGCCTGCCGTCGCCGGGCATTAACGTGACCCTGGAAAAACACGTCGGCGAGAACTGGCAGCCTCTTGCTCAAGGCACGACCAATGAACAAGGGCGGATTGCCGAACTGTTCCCGGCCAAACAGCCTTTTGAAGCGGGTGAATACCGTGTGGTGTTCAAAACCGGCGAGTACTTCAAGAAGGTCAAGCACGACACGTTCTTCCCGGAAATTCCGGTGATTTTTGAAGTGAAGCAAACCGATCAGCATTACCACATCCCGCTGCTGCTCAGCCCGTACGGTTTCTCGACCTATCGCGGTTCGTAAAATCAACACAGATCCCCTGTAGGAGTGAGCCTGCTCGCGATAGCGGTATGTCAGTCACCCATTGGCTAACTGATAGATGGCTATCGCGAGCAGGCTCACTCCTACAGGTCTGTGCTTTGCTCCAGATATCACGAACACCAAAAAAACCTGTGGGAGCCTGGCTTGCCAGCGATGGCGTCCGTACAGCAGACATCGATGTCGGCTGATGCACCGCTATCGCTGGCAAGCCAGCTCCCACAGGGGCTGGGGTGCATTGTCAGATCGTGGCCAGGGCGCGCAATCGCGCGGGGTCGAGGATTTCGATCTCGCCATACCCAAGCCCGATAATCCCCTGCCCCTGCAAATCCTTGAGGATCTGGTTGGTGGTCTGCCGCGACAGCGACAGCATCGATGCCAACTGCTCCTGCGGCAGTTGCAGTACACGACGCGGCGCGTCGAGTTCGCCGTAGCCCTCGGCGATCATCAGCAAGCGATGGGCCAGACGCGCCGGCGCTGGCAGCAGGCTCAGTTGTTCGAGGTTGATGAAGGCCAGGCGCAGTTTGTGGCTCATCAGCAGCGCCAGATGCCGCCAATACACCGGATGTTCGTCGAGCAGTTTCAGCAACGTCGCCTGCGGAATATTCAGCAACGTGCACGGCCCGACTGCGTAGGCGTCATGGGTACGCGGCTGACCATCGAACAGGCAGATCTCGCCGAACCAGTGCGGCGCTTCCACCAGACTCAACAACGCCTCCTTGCCCTGCTCGCTCACCGCACCGATGCGCACGGCGCCATCGAGCACTGCGTACAAACCGCACGGCGCATCGCCGCGCTGGAACAAGCGCTGCCCCGCCGTCAGCCGCCGCTCTCGCGCTGCCGCCAGCAAGCTATCCTGAAAGGAAACCGGCAGATGACTGAACCACTGGCCACTCATCAGCCGCGAACGTATTTGCATAAACACTCCTGGATTGTCGCCTGCCTGACAGAGCGAACCCTGATCCCGAGGGATGATGCGATCAACCCTACCGGAGGAACAACAATGAAAAGCCTCGTCGACCACCTCAGTCAATACGCCGCCTACCACCGTGATCCGCGCAACATCGCCAGCCACTTTATCGGCATTCCGCTGATTGTGGTGGCGGTGGCGGTTTTGTTGTCGCGTCCGCAATGGTCGCTGGGTGGCTTGTGGATATCTCCAGCCGTTGTCGTGGCGCTGGCCTCGGCGTGGTTTTACCTGCGCCTGGAAGTGAAGCTCGGGGTGTTGATGACCGTGCTGATGGGTTTATCCGTCTGGGCCGGGCATGTGTTGGCGCAGCAGAGCACCATGGTCTGGCTGAGCAGCGGCCTGGCGATGTTTGTGGTGGGCTGGGTGATCCAGTTTGTCGGGCATCACTATGAAGGGCGCAAACCGGCGTTTGTCGATGACGTCAGCGGGCTGATTGTCGGGCCGTTGTTTGTGGTGGCCGAGTTGGCGTTCATGCTCGGGATGCGGCATGAATTGAAAGAGCAGATCGAAGCGCGGGCGGGGGTGGTGCAGGTCAATCCGAACAAAAAAGCGGCGGCTTAGGCCGCTTGAAAGATCGCAGCCTACGGCAGCTCCTACAGTGGGTTTGGTCGATCACAAAATGTGTGACCAACCGAAACCCCTGTAGGAGCTGCCGCAGGCTGCGATCTTTTGGTCTTAGAGGCTTGCGACTTTCTGCCAGACCTTCGGCTTGAAGAACAGGGTCTCACCCTTGGCCAAGCCGATCAGGCTGTCGTGGTCTTTCACCACTTCGGCCTCGATCAAATCCGTCTGGCCCTCAACCTTCAGCGTCACCCGCGTGGTCGCGCCCAACGGGCGGATGTCACGGACTTCAGCCGCATGGTGATCCTCCAGCTCATGCCTGGACAACGAAACTTCATGCGGGCGGAACAGCACGTGGTTGTCGTCGCTCAACAGCAAGCGGTTCGAATCGCCGAGGAAGTGATAAACGAAATCGCTGGCCGGGTTTTCGTAAACGTCGCCCGGTGAGCCGATCTGCTCGATCACGCCCTTGTTCATCACCACGATACGGTCGGCGACTTCCATCGCCTCTTCTTGGTCGTGGGTCACGAACACCGAGGTCAGGTTGATGTCTTCGTGCAACCGCGCCAGCCAGCGGCGCAGCTCTTTACGCACCTTGGCATCGAGGGCGCCGAACGGCTCATCGAGCAGAAGCACTTTTGGCTCGACCGCCAAGGCACGGGCCAAAGCGATACGTTGACGCTGACCACCGGACAACTGCTCCGGATAACGATCCGACAGCCAATCCAGCTGCACCATGTTCAGCAGTTCATGCACCTTGGTCGCGATCTGGCTTTCGCTCGGGCGCTGGTTTTTCGGCTTCATGCGCAGACCGAACGCGACGTTATCGAACACGGTCATGTGGCGGAACAAGGCGTAGTGCTGGAACACGAAACCGACGTTGCGATCGCGCACATCGTGGCCGGAGACGTCTTCGCCGTGGAAGACGATGTTGCCGTTATCCGGGGTTTCCAGGCCGGCAATAATGCGCAGCAAGGTGGTCTTGCCGCAGCCCGACGGGCCGAGCAACGCCACCAGCTCACCGCTGTGGATATCCAGACTGATGTTGTCCAGCGCCTTGAACGCGTTGAAATTCTTGCTGACGTTACGCACTTCGATCGACATGAATTATTCCTCCGCGGCGCTGGCGCGCAGGCGGTTGATACGGTTTTCGCTCCACTGCTTGAGCAGCAGGATGAAGAGCGCCAGGATCAGCAACAGGCTCGCCACAGCGAACGCGGCCACGTGGTTGTATTCGTTGTAGAGGATCTCGACGTGCAGCGGCAAGGTGTTGGTCACCCCGCGAATGTGCCCGGAGACTACCGACACCGCACCGAACTCACCCATGGCCCGCGCCGTACACAGCACCACGCCATAGATCAGGCCCCATTTGATATTGGGGACGGTGACGTGCCAGAACATCTGCCAGCCGTTAGCGCCGAGCAGACGCGCGGCTTCCTCTTCCTGCGTGCCTTGTTCCTGCATCAACGGAATCAGTTCACGGGCCACGAACGGCACGGTGACGAAAATCGTTGCCAGCACGATGCCCGGCAGGGCGAAGACGATCTGGATGTCGTGATCCTGCAGCCACGGACCGAACAAGCCTTGTGCGCCGAACATCAGCACGTAGACCAGACCGGCGATCACCGGCGATACCGAGAACGGCAGGTCGATCAGCGTCACCAGCATGCTCTTGCCACGGAACGAGTATTTGCTCACGCACCACGCCGCACTGACGCCGAATACCAGGTTCAGCGGTACCGAAATCAGCACGGCGAACACGGTGAGTTTCAGTGCCGAAAGCGCGTCCGGCTCAAAGATCGCGGTGAAGAAAGCGCCGAGGCCATTCTTCAAACCCTGCGATACGACGATGAACAACGGCAGCAGCAGAAACAGGAAAAAGATCAGCCAGCCCAGGCCGATCAGGATTCTGCGCGAAGTGGCGCTGCCACGGCGTGCAGCGTTGGCCGAAGAGGCGGCCGCAATAGACGATTGGGACATGTTCGCGCCTCCTTATGGGGTTTCGATGCGCCGCTGCAGCAAGTTGATCAGCAGCAACAGGACGAAGGAAACCACCAGCATCAACACGCCGATGGCGGTGGCGCCGGTGTAATCGTATTGGTCGAGTTTGACCATGATCAGCAGCGGCAGGATCTCGGTTTTCATCGGCATGTTGCCGGCGATGAAAATCACCGAGCCGTACTCGCCGACGCCACGCGCGAACGCCAGGGCAAAACCGGTCAGCCAGGCGGGCAGGAGTGCCGGAACCAGAATGTGGCGAAACACCTGCCATGGCTTCGCACCGAGGCACGCCGCCGCTTCTTCGACTTCTCGAGGAATATCGGCCAGCACCGGCTGCACCGTGCGCACCACGAACGGCAGGGTTACGAAGGTCAGCGCCAGGGTGATACCCAGCGGAGTGTAGGCGATCTTGAAACCGAGATCGGCAGCGAACTGGCCGACCAGCCCTGCCGGTGCATACAGCGCGGTCAGCGCGATACCGGCCACCGCTGTCGGCAGGGCGAACGGCAGATCGATCATCGCGTCGATCACCTTGCGCCCCGGGAAGGTGTAGCGCACCAGCACCCAGGCCAGCAGCGTGCCGATGATGCCGTTGATGATCGCCGCACACAGCGCGGTGCCGAAGCTCAGCTTCAACGCGGCCAGCACCCGTGGTGCGGAAATGATCGTCCAGAACTGATCCCAGGTGAGTTGGGCGGCGTGGACGAACATCGCCGCCAGCGGGATAAGCACAATCAGGCTGAGGTACACCAAGGTGTAGCCCAGCGTCAGCCCGAAGCCGGGTATGACGGGGGAGATACGACGCGACATAAAAGTCCTTGGTTAAAAAACGCGCGAAGCCCCGAAGGTAAATCCGGGGCTTGTTTATGGCTATGAAAACTTACTGCGCCTGATAAATCTGGTCGAACACGCCACCGTCGTTGAAGAATTTCGGCTGCGCGGTTTTCCAGCCGCCGAAGTCCTTGTCGATGGTCACCAGATCCAGTTTCGGGAACTGCTGGGCGTACTTCGCAGCCACGTCCTTGTCGCGTGGACGGTAGAAGTTCTTCGCGGCAATTTCCTGGCCGGCCGGGCTGTACAGGTGCTTCAGATAAGCTTCGGCGATCTGCTCGTTGCCTTTCTTCTCGGCGTTCTTGTCGACCACGGCCACTGGCGGCTCGGCGAGGATCGACAGCGAAGGCACGACGATGTCGAACTTGTCGGCGCCGCCATCTTCTTTCAGCGCCAGGAATGCTTCGTTTTCCCAGGCCAGCAACACGTCACCCTGACCGTTGTTGACGAAGGTGATGGTCGAACCGCGCGCACCGGTGTCGAGGATCGGCACGTGCTTGAACAGGGTCTGCACATATTCTTTGGCTTTGGCCTCGTCACCGCCGTTGGCTTTCAGGCCGTAGGCCCATGCGGCGAGGAAGTTCCAGCGTGCGCCGCCAGAGGTTTTTGGATTAGGGGTGATTACCGAGACGTCGTTCTTGACCAGATCGCCCCAGTCCTTGATGCCTTTCGGGTTGCCCTTGCGCACCAGGAAGACGATGGTCGAGGTGTACGGCGTGCTCGCTTCCGGCAGACGCTTCTGCCAGTCGGCAGGCAGGGTCTTGCCGAGTTTGGCGATTTCATCAATGTCGCCGGCCAGGGCCAGGGTCACGACGTCAGCGCGCAGACCGTCGATCACCGCACGGCCCTGTTTGCCCGAACCGCCGTGGGATTGCTGGATTTTCACCGTGTCGCCAGCGTGGTCTTTCTGCCAGAACTTGATGAATTCAGCGTTGTAGTCCTGATACAGCTCGCGCGTCGGGTCATACGACACATTGAGCAGTTCGTAATCCTTGGCAACTGCGGAACCGGCAAACACAGCACTGGCCAGGGCGGCCAAAGCGTAACGGCGAATCGACGACATGGTGAAAGCTCCTGGAATTCTGGGTGGTGGCTTTTTCTTATGAATATCTGGAATCGGGTGTGCCGGCTAAAGATCGCAGCCTTCGGCAGCTCCTACACACAGCCCCCTGTAGGAGCTGCCGCAGGCTGCGATCTTTTGATCTTCAACTCAGCCCGGTTGTTTACCCGGTTGCTGCAAACGGAATTTCTCTTTGCGTTCGATCTGTACGACTTGCGCGTTGTGCACAGTGATCTCCACCGCGCCGAAACGCAGATCGCGCAGGGCGCTCTGGATTTCACGCAAAATGGTGCTTTCGTCCTGACCGTCAACGCTGCGAAGGGATGCGCTCATGGTGCTGCTCCTTTGAATGGGATTTGCCTGGCAGTGGGCGGCACTGCGTTCGGCGTGGAAGCAATATAAGAGAGGCGCGGATATTCTTAAAAAGACTATTTAAGAATGTTTATATAACCAGAAAACATTATGTGGCACGGCAAGGGTTTGCGCGTTGGTGGAGCAAAAGATCGCAGCCTTCGGCAGCTCCTACAGGGATCGGTGCAGGAGCTGCCGAAGGCTCGGGCCGCGATCGGACGATCTTTTGATCTTTTAACCAATCACCGGTGTTCTTGCCCAATCAATCTCCTGCGCTTGAACCGGCCGCCCAAACCAATACCCCTGCCCCAGATCACATTCCTGCTCCAGCAAAAACGCCGCCTGCTCAACCTGCTCGATACCCTCGGCATGCACCTGCATGCCCATGCTCCGGGCCAGCGCGATGATCACCCGCACGATCGCTGCGTCATCCTCGTCCCAAGGCAAGCCGGCAACAAAACCCTGATCGATTTTCAGCTTCTGCACCGGCAAGCGCTTGAGCCGCAACAGCGATGAATACCCGGTACCAAAATCATCGATGGCCAGACGAATACCCAATTCACGCAAACGATGCATCTGCTCTAACGCTACCTCCGGATCGTCCATCACCGCGCTTTCGGTGACTTCCAGTTCGAGATACGCCGGATCCAGCCCGGTGTCGTGCAGCACCTGCGCCACCTGCTGGTACAACTCGCGCCGGGCGAACAACCGCGACGAAACATTGACCGCGACAAACGACAGCACCACCCCGGCCTGTTGCCACTCACACATCTGCCGACACGCCTGCTGCATCACCCAAGCGTCGATTTCGGCAATCAGCCCGGTGCGCTCGGCAATCGGGATGAACTCCGCCGGCGACACCAGACCGCGCTGCGGATGCTGCCAACGCACCAAGGCTTCAACACCGATCAAGCGACTGGTCTTCAAGTCATGTACAGGCTGGTAGAACACCCGCAATTCCCGTTGCTCCAGCGCCCGGCGCAGTTCGAAAGCGATTTCCACCCGTTGCTGGGCGTGGGCGGTGAGTTCTTCGGTGTACAAGGCGTACCCGTTGCGGCCGCTGCTCTTGGCCTTGAACAACGCCGCGTCGGCATTGCGCAACAGTTGTTCGGCGCTCAACGCGTCACTGGGGAACAGGCTGATGCCGAGGCTGCCGTTGATGAACAACTGATTGCCATCAATGCTGAACGGCTCCTTCAGTGCATCGAGAATCCGTTGCGCCAGCGCTGCTGCCTGCACCGGCTGTGGACAACTTTCCGCCAGTACGGCGAACTCATCACCACCGAGACGCGCCAGCGTAATGCCGGGGCCGAACAGCGCCTGCAAGCGCGCTGCCACGGCCTTGAGCAAGCGATCGCCGATGTTATGGCCGAGGCTGTCGTTGATCATTTTGAAGTGATCGAGATCAAGCATCAGCAGTGCACAGCCGCGCTTGTGGTTTTGCGCCGAGGCCAGTGCCTGTTCAGCGCGATCGCTGAACAGCAGCCGATTGGGCAGATCGGTCAGCGGATCGTGGTGCGCGAGGTGTTTGAGCTCATGCTCGGAATCCTTGATCGCACTAATGTCTGAAAACACCGCGACGTAATGGCTGCGCCGGCCCTGATCATCGTGAATGACCCGAATGGTCTGCCACTGTGGATAAATCTCGCCGCTTTTTCGGCGGTTCCAGATTTCGCCGCTCCATTCGCCCTGCGATTCCAGAGTGGCAAACATCGCCTGATAAAATCCCGGCGGATGATGGCCCGACTTGAACAGGCTCGGCTGCTGCCCGAGGACTTCTTCACGCTGATAACCGGTGATCTCGATGAACGCACGATTGACGTGCACGATCAGCCCCTGATGGTTGGTCACCAGCACCCCTTCGCGGGTGCAATCGAAGACCGCTGCCGCTTGACGCAGGCGTTCGCGGTCGGCGTGGCGTTCGCGCAAACGCGCACCTATTCCGAGAAACTCGCACAATCGCACCCGCGCCAGGAAAATCAGCCCGGCGCTGAACGCCGCGAAGACGTAACCGTTGATCAGTTGCCATCGGGCAAGATCGACGGAGTTATCGAAGAAATTGTTTAATAAATGATCAGTGCCCTGC
Organism: Pseudomonas sp. Irchel 3H7; assembly: GCF_900187605.1. Classification (GTDB taxonomy): domain Bacteria; phylum Pseudomonadota; class Gammaproteobacteria; order Pseudomonadales; family Pseudomonadaceae; genus Aquipseudomonas. Next base: position 80,502 of record NZ_FYEA01000012.1, on the reverse strand, counting down.
AGCCAGACAGCAGCAAGCACGAGATAAAGCAGCGCTGCACGCAAAGCATCGCGGTAAGTGGCAGGCATTCGACTGTCCATGTCCCTACAAAAAGGTTGGAATTATAGGTCAAGAAACATCCAGCGACTCTTATCTGAAAGGGCGACTGGTTTTATCTGTGTGCTTAGTGATAATGCAACGGCTGTTTTTATCTTTATCGAGGGCCCTATAGCCTATGTGGTACGAAGGTTTTCTTGGCTTGTCGGCCTGGTCTCTGGTCGCAGTCACCCTGCTGATGACCCACGTGACAATTGTTGCCGTCACGGTCTATCTGCACCGCTACTCGGCCCATCGCTCGCTTGAGCTGAATGCCGGCCTGAAGCACTTTTTCCGTTTCTGGCTGTGGCTGACCACGGCGCAGAACACCCGCGAGTGGACTGCCATCCACCGCAAACACCACGCCAAATGCGAAACCGAAGACGACCCGCACAGCCCGGTCATCAAAGGCCTTTCCACCGTGCTGCGCACCGGCGCCGAGCTGTATCGCGCCGAAGCGCAAAACCCGGAAACCCTGCGCATCTACGGCAAGAACTGCCCCGAAGACTGGATCGAGCGCAACGTCTACAGCCGCTACCCGCTGTTGGGCGTGGCGATCATGGGCGTCATCGACCTGCTGCTGTTCGGCACCATCGGCATCACCATCTGGGCGATCCAGATGATGTGGATCCCGGTGTGGGCCGCCGGCGTGATCAACGGTCTGGGCCATGCGGTCGGCTATCGCAACTTCGAATGCCGCGACGCAGCCACCAATCTGGTGCCGTGGGGCATCCTGATCGGCGGCGAAGAACTGCATAACAACCATCACACCTACCCTAACTCGGCCAAGCTGTCGGTGAAGAAGTGGGAGTTCGACCTCGGTTGGGCGTGGATCAAAGTCTTCAGCTTCCTGCGTCTGGCCAAGGTTCAGCGCGTGGCGCCGATCGCCCACCGCGTCGAAGGCAAGGGCAATCTGGACATGGACACCGCCATGGCCATCCTCAACAACCGCTTCCAGATCATGGCCCAGTACCGCAAATTGGTGATCGGCCCGCTGGTCAAGCAAGAGCTGGCCAAGGTCGATCATTCGGTGCGTCATCAGTTCCACCGCGCCAAGCGTCTGCTGTCGCGGGAAACCAGCCTGCTGGAAGATCGTCATCACTTGCGCATCCAGACCATGCTCGAGCACAGCCAGGCGCTGAAGGTAATTTACGAGAAACGCTTGGCCCTGCAGCAGATCTGGGTCAAGACCAGCGCAAATGGCCACGACATGCTCGCCGCCATCAAAGAGTGGATTCACGAGGCCGAGGCCAGCGGTATCCAGTCCCTGCGTGAATTCGCCGACCAATTGAAAACCTACTCGCTGCGCCCTGCAGCCGCCTGAGACCGTTGATCGGTGCACCCGGCTCCCGGGTGCACCCTTCGGAACTTCGCTAAAAATCGCCTATCTCAAAGACACTTCGCCATCCCGGCGGGCTGTACTGTGGCCGTTGTCGAATTGCGGCACGCCTTTGAGATCTGTGCCGATGGTCAATAACAATCAAAAAGACTCATCCTTACCGAAGTGGCCCGAGGCCGCACAAACGCTCATGGCGTTAATGCATGCCCAAGGCGAAGTCGCCCGTTTGAGCGAACGCGAACAGCTGTTCAGCTCCTTATTGGTCAGCGTCAACGCTGTGCTCTGGGCCTTCAACTGGGAAACCCGGCAGGTGCTGTATGTCAGCCCCGCCTATGAACGGATTTTCGGCCGCTCCGCCGGCCTCCTCCTCGCCGACTACAACCAATGGCGCGACAGCATCTACCCCGACGATCTGGAATACGCCGAACGCAGCCTCGCCGAAGTCCTGCACAGAGGCGCGGTGGAAGATCGCGAATACCGGATCATCGCCGCCGACGGCCAGGTGCGCTGGCTCAGCGACAAGTGCTTCATCAACCGTCAGGACGAGCCGGGGCAACCGGTGATCATCGTCGGCATCGCCGAAGACATCACCGACAAGAAGCAGATGGAAACCGAGTTGCACCGTCTGGCGACCACCGACGTGCTGACCCAAAGCAGCAATCGCCGGCACTTCTTCGAGTGCGCCAATCGCGAGTTCGAAGTAGCGAAGGTGCAGGGCGCACAAATGGCCTTTCTGCTGCTGGATATCGATGATTTCAAAATGATCAATGACACCTACGGCCACCCGGAGGGCGATAATGTTCTGCAGCGGATTGCCGAGTGCGGACGCGGCTCGTTGCGCCGGGGCGATCTGTTCGGGCGGATTGGCGGCGAAGAGTTTGCCGCAGTGTTTCCCGGTTGTGCGCCGGACATGGCCATGCAGGTGGCCGAGCGGCTGCAGCAGGAGATTCAGCGTTTGAGCTTCAGCCATGACGGCCAGACGTTCGGCATCACCGTGAGCCAGGGGCTGACCAGCCTTACCGGGGAAGACGAAAACCTCGACAGCCTGTTCGCCCGCGCGGATGCGGCGATGTATGAGGCCAAGCGACAGGGCAAGAACCGCATCATTTCTGCCTGACCCGTATCTCAGCTACACAGAGATCCATTGCGGGGTTTGCGTAAGTCAGGTTATTTGCGCATCCGCATCAACTCCGGCAGCCCGATCTTGAGCAACCGCGCCGTGCGGCTCTTCGCCAACTCCTCAACGCCCTCATGCTCGGTCAAGCGGGCCATCTGCGCCGCCATGTTCATCACCAGCGCCTCACGGGAATACACCCCGCCGCCGAGCTGGTACACCGACGCAATCAGCTCACGCAGCTCCAGCGGCAATCGCCAGCGGGTGCGCAACGCCGAACCATAAGCCGCGCCAAACTCCGCCAGCGCCTCGCCGACCTCCTCCCACTCATCCAGCGCACCGCCGGCCTGCTGCCACTCCTGCAGACAACGCAGCAACGCCAGATCACCCAGGCGATGGAGCATACCCGCGCAGTAACAGCGCTCCTGATCGAGATCGAGTAAGCGTGCCAGGGTGCGCGCGTATTCAGCGGTGTGCAGCGACAAGCCCCAGTAACGCTCGGCGTAGTCCGCCAGACAAGGATCGCTGAGCTTGGCGCTGCGCTTGAGTGCCAGCCCCAGAATCAGGTTCATGCTCTGCCCGGTGCCCAGGCGATGCAGGGCTTGAGCGAGCGTTTGAACCGGGGCACCGTGGTGCTGCGCCGCGCTGTTGGCCGCAGCGATCAGCACTGCAGTGATTTGTGGGTCGGTTTTGATCTCATCTTCCAACAGTTTCAGATCGAGGCCATTGGGATTGAGGCTGCGCTTTACCGCCACCTGCACATCGGTCATCAACGGCGCGCCGTCGGCCTGCTCGCGGCGGCGTTCAAGGAATATCGACAAGGTCATGCCCGGTGCCAATGCCGGCACCTCACAGAACACTTCTTCACCGGCATTCAGCAGTAAACCCTGCAAACGCTCGGTCAGGCTTTCCATGTTCAGTGGTTTGGTCAGGTAGGCCGTGGGCGCCAACGGAATCGCTTCACGCACACTGGCGCTGTCGTTGCGGCTGCTCATCAGGATGAACGGCAACGGTGGGTTGCGTTTGCGCTGACGCACGCTGCGCAGCACGCTCAAGCCGTCGATGCCGGGCAACTCCCAATCGACGATCGCCAGGTCATACGGCACTTCACTGAGCAATGACAGGGCTTGCTGCCCGTCGGCGCACAAGTCTATCCGCGCATCGCAACGCACGTTCAGAAGCACTTGTTTGAGCAGGTCCCGGGACCACGGATCGGCCTCGGCAATCAGCACTCGGGGTACGGCGGGTAAATCAACGGCAGTCATGCGCGCTCTCCCTTGCAATGCCTGAACCTTAGCCAATGCTGGCCTTTCGATACAGCGCAAAAGCAATTGATATGTTCACGGGGCGAAAAAAAACCCGCCGAAGCGGGTTTTTTTGTCTATCCGATCACACAGTGCGCGGCTTACAGCTCCGAGAAGCACTCTTCGATGATCGCCAGACCTTTGTCCAGTTGCTCGTCCGGCGAAGTCAGCGGTACGAGGACGCGCAGAACGTTGCCGTAGGTGCCGCAGGACAGCAGGATCAGGCCCTTGTCGCGCGCCTTGGCCACCACCGACGCTACAGCAGCAGCGTTCGGCTTGTGGCTGTCGCCGTTTTCGAATAACTCGACCGCGATCATCGCGCCCAGCGCACGAACTTCGCCGATGACCGGGTACTTGGCCTGGATAGCTTTCAGGCCAGTGACCAGACGCTCGCCGACAGCCTTGCAGCGGTCCAGCAGTTGCTCTTCTTCGAACACTTCCATTACGGCCAGGGCCGCGGCGCAAGCGATCGGGCTACCAGCGTAGGTGCCGCCCAGGCCGCCTGGCGCGATGGCGTCCATGTATTCGGCCTTGCCGCAAACACCGGCCAGCGGGAAGCCGCCAGCGATGGATTTGGCGAACGTGGTCAGGTCGGCAGCAACACCCATCTGTTCCATGGCGAAGAACGTACCGGTACGGCCAGCGCCGGTTTGTACTTCGTCAGCGATCAGCAGGATGCCGTGCTGGTCGCACAAGGCGCGCAGGCGCTTCATGAATTCTTTCGGCGCGACGTAGAAACCACCTTCACCCTGAACAGGTTCGATAATGATCGCGGCGATGTCTTTCGGCTCAGCGTCGTTCTTGAAGATGCGCTCGATGGAAGCGATCGAGTCGTCGATGCTCACGCCGTGCAGTTCGTTCGGGTACAGCGCGCGGAAGATACCGCCTGGCATCAGGCCCATGCCGGCCGAGTACGGCACGACTTTACCGGTCAGGCCCAGGGTCATCATGGTGCGACCGTGGTAAGCGCCGGTGAAAGCGATCACGCCAGCGCGGCCAGTGGCGGCACGGGCGATTTTTACGGCGTTTTCCACGGCTTCGGAACCGGTGGTGACCAGCAGGGTTTTCTTGGCGAAATCACCTGGCACCTTGGCGTTGATTTTTTCGCACAGCTCAACGTACGGCTCGTAAGCCAGTACCTGGAAGCAAGTGTGAGTCAGCTTGTTCAGCTGTTCGGTCACGGCGGCGATGATTTTCGGGTGCACGTGGCCCGTGTTCAGTACAGCGATGCCGCCAGCGAAGTCGATGAACTCACGACCTTCAACGTCAGTCACGGTAGCGTTCTTCGCGGACTCAGCGAAGATCGGGTGAATCTGGCCAACACCACGTGGAACAGCTGCGGTACGACGGGCCATCAGTTCAGCGTTAGTCTTGCTCATTACAGTCCTCATTCGCCGCTCATCGGGCGGCGTGGTTCAAGGATTAAGCGGGAGAAATCGACGGTGGCAGCATGCGATGATCGACTGCCACGGCGTTCCTGGCCGCAGAGAAAATTCCGGTTTGAAACCACGCAAAGGGACAGCGCTCTCGTGCCCTTTGCGTTTGCAGCGATCCTTGTCCGAGCTTAGATGCCCAGGCAGAGGTATTTGATTTCCAGGTAATCTTCGATGCCGTACTTGGAGCCTTCACGGCCCAGGCCCGAGGCCTTGATGCCGCCGAACGGCGCGACTTCGTTGGAGATCAGCCCGGTGTTGACGCCGACCATGCCGTATTCCAGCGCTTCAGCGACGCGGAACACACGGCCCAGATCGCGAGCATAGAAGTACGAGGCCAGACCGAACTCGGTGTCGTTGGACATCGCGATCACTTCGGCTTCATCTTTGAAGCGGAACAGCGGCGCCAGCGGGCCGAAGGTTTCTTCCTTGGCCACAGCGGCGTTTTTCGGCACGTTGGTGAGGATGGTCGGCTCGAAGAAGTTGCCTTCCATCGCCTTGCCGCCAGCCAGCACGGTGGCACCTTTGGCCACGGCGTCAGCGATGTGCTCTTGCACCTTGGCCACGGCTTTTTCGTCGATCAGTGGGCCAGTGGTGGTGCCGTCTTCCAGACCGTTGCCGATCTTCAGTTTCGCCACAGCCACTTTCAGCTTCTCGGCGAACGCGTCGTAGACCGAATCCTGAATGTACAGACGGTTGGCGCAGACGCAGGTCTGGCCGTTGTTGCGGTACTTGGAAATGATCGCGCCTTCGACGGCCTTATCCAGATCCGCGTCGTCGAACACGATGAACGGCGCGTTGCCGCCCAGTTCCAGCGAGACTTTCTTGATGTCCTTGGCACATTCCGACATCAGTTGACGACCGATTTCGGTCGAACCGGTGAAGGACAGCTTGCGCACGATCGGGTTGCTGGTCAGCTCGCTGCCGATATCGCCAGCGCTGCCGGACACTACGCTGAACACGCCCGCAGGAATGCCCGCGCGCTGAGCCAGTTCGGCCAGGGCGAATGCGGAGAATGGAGTTTGCGAAGCAGGCTTGAGCACCATGGTGCAACCGGCAGCCAGCGCTGGACCGGCCTTGCGGGTGATCATCGCCGCCGGGAAGTTCCACGGAGTGATCGCGGCGGTCACGCCGATTGGCTGCTTGATCACGATCAGGCGCTTGTCTGGCTGGTGGCCCGGAATCACGTCACCGTAGATGCGCTTGGCTTCCTCGGCGAACCACTCGATGAACGAAGCGGCGTAAACGATTTCGCCCTTGGCTTCGGCCAGCGGCTTGCCCTGTTCGAGGGTCATCAGGCGCGCGAGGTCGTCCTGGTTCTCGATCATCAGCTCGAACCAGCGACGCAGCTTGCCGGCACGCTCTTTGGCGGTCAGGGCACGCCAGGCCGGCAGCGCCTTGTCAGCGGCTTCAATGGCACGGCGGGTTTCGGCAGCGCCCATTTTCGGCACGGTACCGAGGATTTCGCCGGTGGCCGGGTTATTAACCTTGATCGTCTGACCGTTGTCCGCATCGACCCAAGCGCCATCAATGAAGGCTTGCTGGCGGAACAACAGGGTGTCTTTAAGCTGCATGTCGGCTTTCCTTAACAGCACCGCGGCCTGCGCGGAGCAAATTATGATTGTAGAAAGGCGCCTCGCAAGGCTGCCGTCAGGGAAATCAGTGACCGGGTGTGGCGCATCGACAGTGCACGATTCGAAACACCGGCGCTTCAACGCCCGGTCAACGAGCGTTTGAAATCTCAAACGGATCGTAGGATCAAAGGGGTTAAAGGACAATAGGTCGTTCGAAAAAAAGAACAAAAACGCCGCGTTTGTGGAATTTTTCAGATCAACGAGCCAAAAGCCCTCGCGGCAACAGAACCATAGATCAGTCCCGTGAAAGCGCCAAGCGAGGGTTTTGCAGGACGTTACCGCTTTATGGAATGCAGCGATTTGCGCCGACACGCGCACTGACAATCCGTGCCAAAACCCAGCATGGACGCCCCGAGCCGACCTAGGTATGATGTCGCCCGCTGCACCAGTAGCTCAGCTGGATAGAGTACTGCCCTCCGAAGGCAGGGGTCGTGGGTTCGAATCCCGCCTGGTGCGCCATTGATTTAAACGAGAAAGCCCCGGACTGTGATGGTCCGGGGCTTTTTTGTGAGCGATGCAAAAGGGCTGGAACGACGTCACTCCGTCGTCCAGTCAAACTCATCGTAATCATCGTCGTCTTCCTCCTCAACCACCTCAAAAACGTCGTCTTCATCAACGACATCTTCTTGCGACTGGTTAAGCAGAAATTCCTTACGTGCCTCAGTAATCGCGCGCCGCATCTCTTCACCCTTGTCCGGGCAGTTGAGGAGTTGGGCGATGCGGTCAATTTTTGCTGCCACGTTGTCCTCCAGCGCATTGGCAATAGCCCGATAGTGCGCGTTTTTGCAGGGTAATGCCAAATGGCTGGGGGATCAGGCGGTCATTTTTTCTGCAACTGTTCGAGTCGGGCGTCGAGATCGGCGTTCGGGTAGCGTTTGTGCAGGTTGTTGAACAGGCTGTCGGCGGCTTGTGACTGGCCGGCTTCGCGCAGGCGCAGGACTTCGCGCAGTTGTGCGTCGAGACCATTGGCCGGGGCGGTGGCGCGTTTGTTGAGTTTGGTTTCATCGGCGCTGATCGCTTGATCTTGCATCGGCGCGGCCATTTCCATCATCGGCACAGGTGCCGGCATGGCGCCGGCCGGGGCGGACAGTCGGTGCAGTTGCGCTGAGTCCGTTTCAGTCATGGGTACAGCAAGCCTAGGGGCGGGGGCGAAGTCGAATTGCGCTTGCGGCTCGGGGGCGCGCTGGACCAGTGACAACATCAGGGCGACGCCAACAAGACTGGCGAATGCGACTTGCCAACGTGGTTTGCGGCAGACATCCAGCCAGCGTTGCCACACGGTTGGTTTCGGCGCCGGGGTTTGACGCTGCGCAGCGTTGAGGATCAACGCATCAATGTGCGCTGGCGGTTCGGCATTGTGCTGTTCGCGTACATGCTTGATCAGCGGATCTTCGGGTGTCTGGCGGGCGTCAGTCATGTCAGTACCTCCTCGGCCAGCAGCCGACGCAGTTTTTGCTGGGCGTAGCGCAAACGGCTTTTAACGGTTTCCAGCGGTGCTTCGGTGAGGCTGGCGATTTGTGCCAGGTCGAGGTCGCCGTGGGCGCGCAGCAGGAACACTTCGCGCTGGTCGGCGGGCAGGGTTTGCAGGGCGCTGTCCAGGCGTTGGCTGTCGCGGCTGAGAGTGAACAGTTGTTCGGGATCATTCGCCTCATCGCTGACCGCGTGATTTTGCTCGTCATAGCTGTCGTGCAGCGGTTGTCGGGCGCCGTGTTTACGCCAGTGATCGATCAAGCGATTGCGGGCAATCTGGAACAGCCATGTACGAAATGTCGCCCGGCCTTGTGGCTGACTATTGCTGCGGATCAGGCTCAACCAGGTTTCCTGAAATACCTCGTCGGCCAGCTCCGGTTTGCTGCTCAATCCAAGCAGAAACCGGTACAAGCCTTGGCGATGGCGCGCGTACAAGATCTCGAACGCCGCGCCGTCGCCCTCGCGATAACGCGCCAGCAGCGATTCATCGCTGCTGGCGGTTGAGCTGTCTGCCGAGGCAAACAGCTGGCTGATGAAGCCTTTCAGACGACTCACTTATTCAATCCGTCGTTCAGTGGCCAGCGCGTTCGAAGCACTCGATGTGCGCAGACTTTGCGCCAATTCGACCAGTTGCACGAACTCGTTGCGCAGACCGAAGCGATCATCGCCGCGAGCGCCACGGGCCAATGCCTCGGTGTCCTTCAGGCTGAAGTCGCCGGTATAACGGCCGTCCTTGAGTTGCTGGGAGAACGCGGCCACGGCGGCGGCAAAACGCAGATCCTCGCTGGCAGTTGCAACCTGATTGGCGATGGGCCGTTCGATCAGCAGACTTTTCCCACCTTCGGCACGCTGATAACGCACACGCAGCATTGCTAATTCTCCGCTCTTTGCCGAAACAACAGCGTCGGATTTGCCGTAACGCAGCGGCTCCAGCCAGCCCTGCTCGCCCGCCGGAACAATTTCGTACAGCGCGGTCACCGTGTGTCCTGCGCCGATTTCGCCGGCATCGACTTTGTCATTGCTGAAATCCTCACGCTTCAACGCACGGTTCTCATAGCCGAGCAGGCGATATTCGCTGACCTGCGCCGGGTTGAATTCCACCTGCAATTTGACGTTTTTTGCCACCACGGCGAGGGTCGAACTCAACTGATCCACCAGCACTTTGCGCGCCTCGCGCAGATTATCGATGTAGGCGTAGTTACCGTCTCCGGCGTCGGCCAGTTGTTCCATCAAGTGCTCATTGTAGTTATCCACACCAAAACCCAGGGTCGTCAGCGAAATTCCGCTTTGGCGTTTATCCACAGCCATTTGCTTAAGGCTGTCGAAGTCGCTGACGCCGACATTGAAGTCGCCATCGGTGGCCAAGAGGATGCGGTTGATGCCTTTGGGGATGAAAGCTTGCTGTGCCATTTGGTAGGCCAATTCGATACCGGAAGCACCAGCGGTCGAACCGCCGGCAGTCAATTGTTCAATGGCTGTACGAATTTTCGCTTTCTGCCGTCCGGAAGTAGGCTCCAGCACCACTCTCGATTCGCCGGCATACACCACCAAAGACACGCGATCTTGATCGCGCAGCTGATCGACCAACAATTTCAGCGTGCTTTTGACCATCGGCAGGCCTTCGCGGCGATCCATCGAGCCGGACACGTCGACCAGAAATACCAGATTGGCCGGGGCCAGTTCCGCCACGGCTCGGTCGGAGGCCTTGATGCCGATGCGCAGCAAGCGCGTGTGCGGGTTCCACGGTGAAGCGGCCAGTTCGGTGGTCACGCCGAAGGGCGAGCCATCACTGGGCAGCGGGTAGTCGTAGGGGAAGTAATTGACCAGTTCCTCCAGCCTCACCGCGCCTTCCGGCGGCAGTCGGCCCTGATTGAGCAAGCGGCGGACGTTGGCATAAGCGCCCGTATCGACGTCGGCACTGAAAGTCGAAACCGGCGTCTCGGCGACGCTGTGGATCGGGTTATCAACCAACGTCTGATACTGCTCGCGCTGCTCGTCGCGATGGTTCTGTGGATAACTTTCACTCAACGGCATCGGCGCGCTGCCCGCATTGGGCATCCTGTACAGCGCGCGTTTGGCCATTGAGCTGTCAGCCATCACGGCTTCCTGTTGAACCAGAACTTCAGGCTGCGCCGGCGCTGGCACAGCAGCGTTATCGGGCGTGGACGAAGCACCGCAACCGGCGAGTACCAGCAGCACAGCAACCGCAACAGGACGCAAAAAAGGAAGAGACATGGGGGCTGACCTCGGGATGAAATTGAGCATTCATCCACTGAGACGGGCAGCCCTTTCAGTTCGGGTTAAACGCCGCTAAAAATATTTTCAGCGGTGATAACGCCGCACCGCACTGCTGTTACGCAGCACATGGCCTTTGATTTTTTCCATCAGTTCGGCGCGAGTCAAACCGGCCGGCAAGGCGTCCGGGGCCAGATCCAGCGCGTAGATCTGGATAATGTAATGGTGCGCGCTGTCGCCCACTGGCGGGCACGGCCCCATGTAATGGGTGTTGCCCTTGCTGTTGGTGCCACCGACACCTTCGAACGCGGATTTGGCGCCGACGCCCGCCGCGATCTGGTGCGTGGTGGCTTTGATGCCGTAATGAATCCAGTGATCGACGCCCAGGCCTTTCTGGCCGTCCGGATCGTGCATGACGATCGCGTAACTCTGGGTGCCGGCAGGTCCTGCGTTCCAGCTCAGCGCCGGCGACTGGTTCTTGCCGCCGCAACCGGGCGCATCGCTGGCCGCTGCCGAGGTGAACAGGCGGTTATCGGAAACACCCGGGATGTTCAGGGTGAAACGCTCCTGGGCCTGCGCCGGAAACTGCACGCAAAGGGTGACAGCAAGGGCCGCCAGCCAGGGGTTGAGAGAGGTCAATCGGGTCATTCCGGGAGCACCTTGTGCAGTGGGGCCGTCGTCGGCCTGCAAACTATAGCTGTACCGTTCGTGCCGTGGCAGTGGCAAATGGCTGAACCTCGCACTACGACGCAAACTCACAAGAGAAATGCCTGCGAGGAAGTCGAACATGTCCCTGCACCGCGTCGCCCGTTTCGCCGATGTCCCTGAAGACCGTGGCCTGCAAGTTGAAATCGGCGACTGCAAGATTGTGCTGTTGCGCGCGAACGGCCAGTTACGTGCGTTTCAGGGCGAATGCCCACATGCCAGCGCGCCGCTGGCTGACGGAGCGTTGTGTCACGGACGCCTGATCTGCCCGTGGCACAAGGCTGCGTTTCGGGCGGAGGATGGCGCGTTATGCGAGCCACCGGCCCTCGACAGCCTCAAGCGATATCCACTGGAGCTGCGTGGCGAAGAGGTTTGGGTCGACGATCAACCGTTGCCCGACCCGCATACGCCTCCGGCGGATGATTCGCGTACGTTTGTGATTGTCGGCGCCGGCGCAGCAGGTACGGCATGCGCGGCGGCGTTGCGGGAGAAGGGTTTCGGTGGCCGTATCGTGATGATCGATCGCGAGCCGAAGGCGGGTTACGACCGTACGGTGCTGAGCAAATTTGTCCTCGCCGGGGACATGCCCCCGCGAGAAATACCGCCGCTGCGTGAAGATGACTTCTATAAAGAGCAGCGCATTGAACGCCAACGAGGTGAAATCAGCTCAATCAATGCCTCGGCCAAATCCCTTCACCTCGAAGACGGCCAGTCGCTGCGTTACGACGCGGCGGTGCTCGCCACTGGCGGCGAGCCCAATCCGCTGGATTTACCCGGCGCAGATCTTCCACAGGTATTCGTGCTGCGCTCAAAAGCTCAGGCAGAACGGATCATGAACACTGCCAGACCGGAACAACGTGCAGTGATCATCGGCGACAGCTTCATCGCCCTCGAATGCGCCTCGGCCCTGCGCCAATACGGTCTCGACGTCACGGTGCTGGCTCGGCACGCAATTCCTTTCGCTGCCCAGTTCGGTGAGGCTGTGGGCAAGGCGATCCGCGCGCTGCACGAACAGAACGGCGTGAAATTCATTACCGAGCACGCAGCCACCGAAATCATCGGCGATGGCAAAGTCGAGACAGTATTGCTGGACAATGGCCTGCGTCTTTCGGCGGATCTGGTGCTGGCCGGGGTCGGCGTGCATCCGGCCACCGAAGCCTTTGCGTCACTGCCGAGGGAAAAAGATCAGTCATTGCGCGTCGATGACGGCATGCGTGTCACCGAAGGCCTGTGGGCGATCGGCGACATCGCCACCTTCCCGCTCCACGGCCAGCCGCAACGCATCGAGCACTGGCGCCTGGCTCAGCAACACGCACGAATCGCCGCTGCCAACATGCTCGGTGGCGACGAACATTACCTCAACGTGCCGTTCTTCTGGACTTGGCACTTCGGCAAGAACTACGACTACCTCGGCCACGCCGAACATTGGGATGAAGTGCAGTTTCATGGCGAGCCCGAACAACCGCCGTTCATTGGCCTGTTCGGTAGAAACGGTGTACTGGTCGCCGCTGTGGCTTGCGAGAAGGAACGGGCGATGGCGCTGCTGGCCGAGCGCATGAAGCAACCTCTGCCAATGGAGGAAGCCTGGACACTGATCCGCGATTGAAACAAACCCGTGTAGGAGCTGCCGAAGGCTGCGAACTTTTGACTTTAAAGGTCAACAGATCGCAGCCTTCGGCAGCTCCTACAAGGTTTTTCGTGCTTCAGGAAAGCCGATTCACCGGTTCGCGATTATCGTCATCCTCGGCATGCAGAAAGATCACCCGTGGATGCTCCAGCGGTGCCAGCGGCGGTGGCAATTCTTCCTGCTGCACCGGCCAGAAATGCGTCACCACATGGCTGATGTCGCCTTCCTGATCGTTGTGAATGGTCATCACCCCGGGCGTGCGCAGTTTCTGCAAGCGGTCATCGCAAAGCTTGAAACTCTTGCTCAAGCCTTCATCGTCGATCACCGGCGACGGCAAGCGGCGCTGGGCAAAACTGCGACTTTTGCGCTGCTGATAACGCGCCCAGGAAATCAGAATCACCGCGTTGACCAAGGCAATCCACAGATAAATCTGCAGGGTGCCCAGCGCGTCGAACGCCGAGTGATCGATGCGAGGCCCACCCGCATAGGTTTCAATCAATGGCCATAACCCACGGATCAGCAAGAACAACAGCCCCACCCACGCCACTACGGTAAGCACCACATCGACCACGACCAGAAAAGGCCGTTGGCGGGTCCGGATGATTTTCATTTGATGACCTCCTCTTCGTCGTCGCCGATCGGTTTGATGCCCCGATCAGGACTGACCCAACGCGCGCGTTTCTGATGTTGGCCGAACAGCACTTTCGGGAAGCTGACCAGCGTCGTCAGCAAACTGACAAACCAGAACGCGATCGGGTACCAGACCACCCAGAACATGGTCTTGCCCAAACCTGGCTCGTAGCGACGGTCGATGATGATGCTGACGGCGAACTGCACCAGACAGACGAACGCCAGCAACAGCCCGGTGAACGCCGGTGGCATCAAGTGATCCACCGCGATGGCCTCCGGCATGACCACGAACTTGCCGACGCCCCAGAAAATTACCGACAGCAAAAAGGTGAATGCCCAACCGGTCGACAGGCAGTATTCAAACAGCAGCGGCCACAGATAACGATGGCGGTACTGCCAAATGCCACGGATGTTTTTGAACAGCACTTCGGCGCCGCCCTGCGCCCAGCGCAAACGCTGCTTCCACAAACCACCGAGGGTTTCCGGCATCAGGATCCAGCACAGCGCGCGCGGCTCGTAGAAGATGCTCCAGTGATCGAGTTGCAGCTTCCAGCTGATGTCGATGTCTTCAGTGATCATGTCCGGGCTCCAGTAACCGACCCGGTTCAGCGCGCTACGGCGGAACGCGACGATTACGCCGGAGACGGTAAAGATCCGCCCGAACACCCGTTGCGTGCGTTTAATGAGCCCGATGATCGAGGAGAACTCGCCGACCTGCACCCGCCCGACCAGCGTCGAACGCGTACGAATCCGTGGGTTGCCGGTCACCGCGCCGAGGCGTGCGTTATCCAGCATCGGTGCAACCAGATACGCCGCGGTGTTCGGCGCCAGCAGTGCGTCACCGTCGATGCACACCAGATATTCACTGCGCGCCGCGATGGCACCCATGCGCAATGCGACGGCTTTGCCCTGGTTTTCCGCCAGATGCAGCACGCGCAAACGTGGATCTTCCTTGGCCAGCGCATCGAGCACTTCGGCGGTGTTGTCCTTGGAGCCGTCGTTGATCGCGATGACTTCGATGTTCGGGTAGTGCTGGGCCAGCGCCGCGTGGATGGTGTCGGCGGCGTTGTCACCTTCGTTGTAGCAAGGGATCAGAATCGAGATCAGCGGCTCGCCTTCCAGTGGCGGCGGTAGCGTGTCGTCCTGCCACGGCCAGTGGCGCTCCCAGTGCAGCCAGAAATACAGGCCGCCGGCAATCCACAACCCGGACATGAACAGCGGGTAGAAGAACACGAAGTCCATCAGGAACTGCCCGGTCACCAGGAAGATCAGGCCCAGCGGCACGCCGAGGACGAGCGCCAGAACAAGCAGGGCTAACAGTCTATCCAGCATGTTATGGATTCCATTTGTTGGAGAGCGCAGGCCTTACGGTTTTCAGGTCCGGCAGGTTGTCGAGGAAGTTGTCCGGGTAGTAGCCGAAACTGGTCGCGCCTTGGCGCTTGAGGCGGCTCATCCAGTCCGCCAGATGCGCGCCGTCGATATCGGCCTGATCCTTTTTCGTCCAGTCGCGGGCCTGCAATTCGAACACCGTGCGGTTCAGGGCTCCGGGGCGCTTGCTGACGGTTTGCACCAGGGTTTCCAGCCACGGGCCGGACTCGGCCTGGGTCTGTTTTTCCATGAGCGGCATGGCCATCGGTGCGGTCCAGTCGTAGGTTTGCAGGAAGTCGTCGAGGTTCTGTGCGTACCAGGCTTCGCTCTCGGGATTGAGCATCGGCTCGGCGAAAATATTGCGCGCGGTCATAACCTGCGGGCCACGGATGGCGCGGACTTTGGCGGTCAACTCGTTGGTGAAATCGATGAGGTATCTGCTCTTGAACCGCGTCCAGCGCTGCATCGCTGCCGGGTCATCGCGCAACGCGGCAATCGAGCCGGGCAAACCATGGGCGGCGTAAGCTTTCAAGGCTTCAGGGCTGGCGTCTTCGAAATCCGAAAGCAGCGCATCGTCGTGATAGAGGATGCCGTCGACCGAGGTCAGGCGCGCTACGTCCTCGTAAATTTCACCGATAATCCGCCGCACCTCGGGATCGAACGGCGACAGGCGTGTGTACTGATCCGGATCGACAGCGGTTGTACCGGTTTTCGGGTCCCAGCGGGTGACACGTGGCAGTTTCGAATCGAGGCCGAAACTCAGCACCGGCATCCACGCAAACACCTTCACATTGGCGCGAGTGCGCAGCTGCCAGGCAACGCGGTCGAAAATGTCGGCACGTACCGGCAAGTGACGGTTGGGGAAGTACAGCGAGTGCACCAGACCATCGCCCTGCGGATCGGCAAAGGCTTGCAGGAACACCGTGTTGGCGCCCATATCGGCCATGCGCTGCACCAGTTTGCCGAGGTTGATGTCCTGTTGCGCCGGGTCGGGGTCGTAGACGTTGTCCAGATCAACGTGCACCACACGCATGACGAAATCCGACTGCACGTCGACGATGCTATTTGAGAAAACCTCGCCATCGGGATCGGAGGAAACCAGGAAGCGCGGGCTGCTCATCAGGTTGTCGAGGGCATCGAGACCGTCGTCGAGGGTCAGGGCCATTTCGTAGCCCTCCTCGCCGACCACCGTCAGCGATGTGCCGTCCGCCGCGCCATACGGCCAGACCCAGACGCGTGGCTTCTTGCCGGTGACCTTGCGGATTTTTTCCGAGATATTGTTTACGTCGACACGAATCCGAGCCTGAAAATCGGCCTCGGATTCATAGCGTTTGGTCACTGGATCGTAGCGCCGGGTCGCCGCGGCAGGCTGCATGTTGCCTTGCGGATTGGCCAGAATCCCTTTGTGGTTGGCGTCGGTGTGCGCGGCGATTTCCACCAGACCCGATTGCGAGATTTCACGCACCTGATCCCAGGTCAGGAAGTCGGAACGCGCACGCGGGGCGCCAGCAAAATCCACCGGTTGATTGAGCGGCGTGTCGATCCAGACGCCGACCGGGGCCAGCAAGGCGTGCCAGTTGTAGGCGCGCAGCACCGGCAGCACGCGGGTATAGAAGCTCGAATAACCGTCGTCGAAGCTGAGCAGAATCGCTTTCGCCGGCAGCTCCGGGCCGCCCTTGCGCGCAGCCATGATCTGGTCGACGGTGACCGGTTTGTAGCCGTTCTCACGCAGCCAGGCGAGCTGTTCGATCATGCGCTCGGTGCGCACCGCGACCACCGCCTGATCGGGATCACGGTCTTCAACATCGTGATAGGCGATGCCGAGCACGTGGTTTTTCGGCCACGGTTTTTCGCTGGCCGCCAGCGGACGCTCGGACGGCGGCGCGAAGGCCGGAGCTTGCTGGGCGCAGGCGCTGACCAGCAGCGCTCCCAGCAGAAGGATGAAACGCGAAATCAAAGGCATCTTCAAACTCTTCTAGAAGCGGAAAGTGAGGTCGACGAGCAGACGCAGATCGGTCTCCCGATCCCCGTCGTAGGGCCGGTTGATCACACTGAGCAAACCGCCCACCTCGAATACGTCGTTCCAGGCATAACGCTGGCCGTAACCGAGCAAGGCCATGCCGCCAGTGCCGTGATCACGTTGGCTGTACGTGCCCGCGCCGGCCTGGAACTGCTGGCTCCAAGAGGTTTCGTAGCGGTGGTAGAGCACGTGATTGACGTTGACCAGCGGCATCACGCTGAAATCGGATTTGGGGTTGAAGTACGGCACGTCATCGGACTTGGAGTTGTGGCTGGTGCCGACCTCCAGTCCTGCATCGACCTGCACGTTCGGCGCGCTGTAGACGCCCTCACGGCCGGTAAGCAAGGCTTCGACGCGGTTGTTGCCGTCACTGAAGTGCGATGGGCTGACCGACAGACGCCACTCGCGACTTTCATTGGCGCGCCAGCGGATGAAACCGCTGCCGCCATTGGCCTTGATGTCGCTGTTGAGCGCGCGCAATGGCGTCTCGGCCGACAGGTATTCGAGGCTGCCGCCGTACTGCCAGTGGTCATTGATGTCGCGGGCGATCGCCAGACGCGCGCCCTGTTTGTCGCCGAACCCGTAAGAGTGGTTGGAGACTTCCGCTTCAAGGGTCATGTCGCGGGTGCGCCGCTCCAGGCCAACGCGCTGGAAGCGGTGGTGCCCGGTGCCTTCGGCGAAGTCGCCGGTGGCATAACCGGCCCCGGCGAACACTCGCCAGTCTTCATTGATCGGCGGGCTGTACAGGGTGGTCTGGATGCCGAAATCGCGGCTACCGCTGACGGCTCCGGCATCGCCGCTGCCGCCACCATTGGCCTTGCCGCCGTAGGCTTCGACGCGCAGTTCGGACATGTCATGCACTTCGCGCTCGCGCGCTGCTCGCTGGACCTGACGGTTATCAGGAAAACGCGCGACCACGTCATCGGTCAGCGCATCCATCTGCCGCCATTCCTGCAGCGTCATCGCCGTGCGCGCCTGCGCGACTTCCAGGCCCATGCCGCGCGGCACCATGCTCTCGGTTTCCTTGAGCTGGAGTTCCGCACGGCGCGGCCATTGCCGCGCCAGATACAGGTCGGCCTGGGCCAGACGCAAGCCGACATTGCCGGGGGCCTGATCGACCAGCGTCTGCAAGCGCTCTTCGCTGTGGGGCAAATCGGAACCATAGGTCCCGGCCTGCGCAGCCAACTGCTGGGCGTCCATCCATTCATGGTTGGGGTTGCCGATGGGCAAACCTTTGAGTTCGACACGCGGACGCTGAGACTTGGCGGCGTCCTCGGCGACTTTGCGCGCTTCATCGGCGCGGTCGCTTTCCAACAACGCGTAGTACAGCGCGGTGCTGTCTTCGAGGCGATCACCGACATCGGCGTCCGGCGCCGAAAGCACTTGGCGATACAAGCCCGTGGCGATTTCCGGTTCACGCTGATCCAGATACGACGCCGCCACCCAGCGCAGGGCGTAAGTCGGAATCTTCACGCCTTCGGCTTGCAGCTTCTGGTACTCAGTGATGACGTCTGCCGTGCGTACCCGGGCCTTGAGCGCACCCATGCGGTCGATGCGCCAGCGGGTCACGTCATCCTGAGCGCTGGCGTCCGGCGTCCAGGTAGCGATCAGCTTGTCGTAGTCGGCCAGCGCGCGATCGGCGATGACGTAGCGTTCTTTTTCGCTGCGCGTAGCAAGTTCGGCGAGGCGCACGCGCTCGGCGGCCAGATCGCCTTCGAGGCGACGCAACGTGAGCGGATCAATCAGACCCGGACGTTGATTGGCCAGACGCAGCGCTGGCTCCGGCAGACGCGCCTTTTGCAGGGCAACCACGTATTCACGAGCGACGTCCGGTTTGTTGCCGGCGCGTTTGAAGGCTTGATCGTATTCGAACAGGGCGTCGTACTGTTTGCCGGCGCGGGTCAACGCGTAGCCCAGCGCCAGACGGCGGGAAGGATCATCAGGTTTGGCCGCTACCAGCGCTTTGGCGCGGGTCACCGCTTCGTCGGGCTTACCGGCATCAGCCTGAGTCAGGGCCAGGCCCAGTTGCAGATCGGCGTTATCCGGCTCCAGCGCCAGAGCCTTGTTGTAGACCTGAGTGGCTTGATCCCAGCGCTTGAGGTTGCGGTAGGCGCGCGCAGTGGCGGTCAGCGCCTGAACCGGCAGCACGCGGTCGCGGCCCTGGGTTTCATAGACCTGCACCACTTCGGCGTCGAGTCCGGCCCAACTGGCGATTTGCAGATGATCGCTGATCTGCCCGGTGGTCGACTGGCCGGGTGGCACCTGACGCAAAACCGTCAGCGCCGGCGTGGTTTGCCCGGCACGGGCGTCGCGCACCATCTGATCGTAGGGTGTGTCGGCAAACGCCAGCGCCGGCCAGAGCAACTGGCTGCACAGCGCGACTCGAAACAAAGGGCGTAAACCACGATGTAATACAGGAACATCAATACGCGGCATTCGTCAGCATCCTTACATGGCCAGCCGGGTCGCAATGCCCTCCTTGCCCTTTCGTAACGGTGGCCGCCCATGCACATGCAACGGCCAAGCTTAGTCAGGCAGTCTTGCACGCAAGCGCGGACCAGTATCCGGAACACAATAATTGTTCAGAATCGTGCTCCGGAAACGCCAAAAACCCGAACGCCAGACAGCAAAACGCCCGGCGTCTGTGCGATACAGAGGCCGGGCGTTGCTATTAAGAACGCAGAATTACTGCACTTGCGTGACGCCTGCGAACTTGCTCATCAGGAAGCCGACGAACTGCTCAACGGTCATCTTCTGGCCGTTGAATTCGACCTGATTGGCGGCGTAATGCAGCTTGGTCACGACGTTGGTGCCGTCGACGACGGCCAACTGCGAACCGACGGCCATGCCGGCGAACATGTCGGCCGCTTCCTTGGATTGATCGACGATGGCTTTGGCATCGGTCTGACCGTCGAGTTGCGCCTGCACGCTGAGCAGATCGACCAGCATTGGCTTGGACACCTGGATATTCAGGTCGAGCAACGCGATCAGTTGTTTGCCCAACTGATCCGGCGGCAGATCCATCGATTGCGGCTTGGTCAGGTCGATCACCAGATTGGCCTTGCTCTCACCGTTGGCGGTATTGAACGAGAGGTTTTCCAGCGCAAACTGTGGGCCGGCGGCCAGCAGTTTTTGCAGATCGGCTTTGACTTGCGCGCTTTCAGCTTCGGTCAGGTTCAGCTCAGGTGCCGGCAGGCCAGCGGCGGCGGCTTCAGCGGCGGCTTTTTCGTAAGGCTGCAATTTGGTCTGGTAAATCTGCATCAGTGACATCGTCGACGGGATGTCGAGGTTTTTCAGGCTCATGGCCATATTGGCCGAGCCGATTTTCTTGTCATTGAGGCTGACTTCGCCAACCTTATAGTCCGCACGGCCGGACGCATTGCTGCCGTTTTCTTCGGTGAGGTTCTTCATTTCGAAGTTCTTCACGCCGAGCACCGATTGCTTGGTGCCGAAGGTGGTTTTGCTGTTGGTCAGCACCAGGGTGTTTTCCCCGGTGTAGTAGCCGTAGCTGCTCTTGGCGAGGTTGCTGGCCAGGGTCAGACCGTTGAGTTCGACCTGCACCGGCGCCTGATCTTCAGCCACCGTAACCAGTTTCAGGTTGTCCATGTAGCCGTCCGCCTTGACCTTCTGCGCTTTGGCGTTGGCGGAGATGTTCATGGTCAGGCCGGAGAACTTCAGGCTCGACTGCTCATCCAGTGCGGTTTCGAACGGCAGCAGGTCGAGGGTGCTGGTGGTGGATTCGTCGTAGCCGAGGCTGGTCACGCCTTTGAGCGGCGCGGCGCCCTTGGTGGCGGCGAACCACTTCTCGGTGGCCGCATTCTTTTCCAGCTCGTAGTTGCTGGTAGCCATGACTGGCAGCCATTTCAGCGAAACCAGACGCGAGAATGGCAGCGGGCCGTGCTCGATGTGATCGACGAACAGCAATTCCACTGGTTTGTCGCCGAACATCTCGCCCTCACCTTTGAGGCGGTAGTGCGCGGTGCTGGTGAAGGTGTGGCGCTCCAGCGACACCAGTTCCAGCGACGCGGTGCCGTTGGAGCCGGCCATCGCGGTTTGCAGCTCTTGGTTGGCGTTGGTGACGGCGTTGTTCAGCACGCCTTCGATCTTGGTCCCGGTGTACCAGGCCCCGCCTGCACTGATCGCGCCGATGGCAACAACAATTCCGAGAAGCACGCCTGCTGATTTATTCATGAATGACCTGATCGATTTCCGTGGCTGTGAGTGTGGTCGTCTTCCCTGAACCCGTGACCGGGTCGCGGCTCGACTGCGCTGAATTCAGCGGTGGAGATTAGCACCGGGCGCGTGAGCTGGCCCAATGTTTAAAGGTTAAAGAGTGTCTATGGACACTCGGGAAAGCAAAAAGATCGCAGCCTGCGGCAGCTCCTACAGAGAAACGCGTTCCAATGTAGGAGCTGCCGCAGGCTGCGATCTTTTGCTGTTCAGGAATACTGAACCTCAATCTCATCCAACTGATGATCAAAGCTTTTCAGCCGCGCGGTCCAGGTGTAAACCAGCACTTCAAAATCCCGATCGATCACCGCCCCGCCCGGCCCGTCCGCGCGCGGATCGCAGAAATCCAGTTGATAACGCTCGCGGGCCATGGCTGTAGCGACATCGGACAATTCCCGGGCATTGTTGAGCCAGTGCCAGCCCTCGCCATCAATCTGCTTGTCGAGTTCCAGACACTGCTTTTTCAGCGCTTCGAGACTTTTTTCCAATGGCGTGCCGGTGAGTTCGCCCATGACTTCGGCGAAGGTGCGCCCCGGTTGCCAGTAACTGCCCCAGAAATACCGGTCGAACACGGTTTCGACCCGGCGCAGGGCGACTTTGGTATCCCAGATCAGCACCAGGGTCTTGCCCTGTTCGAGCTGGCGTTTCTTGACCCGCTGCACCTGAACCGAGGCCCAAGCCACGACCACAATTGCCATGACCGCAATCAGCGCGACGGCGCTGTCGAGGAAAACCATGGCCTTGTCGATCTGGTGGGCCAGCATGATGCCGTAGAAATAAGTGGCCGAGAGCAGCACCAACGCTACCAGGGCGCACCAGAAGCCGAGAGCGTAAGGGTTTTTCATTATTGGTTTCCCCTAGACCAGCGCTAGCAATGTGCGCTGAAGGGGCGCTTTGCACGGGGCGCCCCTTCAACACTTCAAAGCATAGCAACGGCCTCAGGGTTTGCTGGGGCTTGCAGCGTGCGTTCGTCCGCTTTCCCAGCCGCCGCCCAAGGCGAGGAACAAATCGATCTGGCTCATCGCAACCTGGGTGTTGGCGGCGGCCAGTTGCGCGGTGACATCGGTGTAGGTGCGCGTTGCTTGCAGATCAGCGAGGAACGACTCGCGACCGGCCTGGAAGAAGCGGTGGGTCTGGTCGGCCGCCAGCTTTGCCGACTGCTCGGCGTCGGCCAGTGCGTCGCGACGTTGCAGCAATGCGCTGTACTGGGCCAGACCGGTCTGGGTTTCGCGAATGGCGTTGAGCACCACGCCGTCGAAGTGCGCCAAGGCGCCTTGGGTCGCCGCTTCTGCCTCGCGGATTCGCGCACGAGCGCCGTTGGTCGGCACTTTCCAGCTCAGCGACGGGCCAAAGCCCCAGCGGTTGGTCGACGGATCACCCAAGTCATCGATGAGACCAACAGTGCCGATGGTCGCGCCGATACTGATGTCCGGATACAACTCGCCCGTGGCGACGCCGATCCCGGCGGTCGAAGCAGCCAGTCGTCGTTCGGCCTGACGAATGTCCGGACGACGTTTGAGCAGCGCGGCGCCATCGCCGACTGGCACCAATTGGGCGATTTTCGGCAACTCGGCGCAGGTCGCGGTGCCGGCGGGCAACTGATCAACCGGTTTCGCCAGCAGCATCGACAGACGGAACAACCCGGCCTGACGCGCCGCTTCATAGCGCGGCAGGTCGGCGCGCAGGGATTTGAATTGAGTTTGCGAGCGGGTGACCTGGGTTTCGTCGCCACGTCCGGCGTCACGCAGACGCTGGATCAGCGTGGTGCTTTGCGATTGCAGGTCCAGGGAATGCTCGGCGATTTCCCGTTCTTCATTGGCCGCGCAGACTTGGGTGTAAGCACGAACCACGTCCGCCACCAAGGTGATCCGCGCCGTGTCTGCCGCGGCCTGGGTCGCGTCGGCATTGGCCTTCGCGCCTTCGATGCCACGCTGCAAGGTGCCCCACAGATCGAACTGATAAGAAGCACTGATGCCAATGTCGCCGACGTTATCGACCGGGACTTTTTCCGGCAGCAAGAATGCCTGACCAGACTCTTGCAAACGCTGCGCGCCCATCTTCACACCTGCGCTCCAGCCGCCCGCTGCTTCGGCCTCATCGACCTGAGCTCGAGCCCGTTGCAGGTTCGCCGCCGCGACGCGCAAATCGGTGTTGGAGGCCATGGCCTGCTGCACCAGTTGATCCAGCCGCGCATCCTTATAAAGACGCCACCAATCCGCCGGCACCGGCGCCGAGACCACCGGTTTTCCGGCAACCGCCAGTTCGCCCTGAAAATCCTTGCGCTGAACCGCCGCATCCTCCGGCACCTGATAGTCCGGCCCGACCATCTGACAGGCCGAGAGCATCACGCCCAACCCGGCGATCATCAGCGCCCGGTTCATTGCACGGGCTCCTGCTTGCGGTCGTCGCGTGGCTGATCGTCGATGATCGAAACGGTGGCGGTACGCCCGGCGATCATGCGGAAATCTTCCGGTACATCGTCAAAGGCAATCCGCACCGGAATCCGCTGCGCCAGCCGCACCCAGCTGAATGCCGGGTTAACGTTCGGCAGCAAGTTGCTGCCGCTGGTACGGTCGCGGTCTTCGATACCGGCGACGATGCTTTCAACATGCCCGCGCAGTTTGGCGCGGTCGCCGATTACGCGAATATCCACCGACTGGCCGACATGAATGCCGTCGAGTTTGGTCTCTTCGAAATAGCCGTCGATGTGGAACGAATTGCTATCGACCACCGACAACACCGGACGCCCGGCGGTGACGAATTCCTGCGGACGCGGCGCGCGGTCGTTGACGTAGCCGTCGACCGGGCTGCGGATTACCGAGCGGTCGAGGTTGAGCTGCGCACTGTCCACAGTGACCATGGCTTCGGCCAGTGCCGATTGCGCGCGGGCGACCTTCGACTGGCTTTCTTCCAGTTGCTCGGCCGGCACCAGGTTACCGAGGCCACGGTTACGCTTGGCTTCGCGCTGGGCTTGAGCGAGGGTTTCTTCGCGATCAGCGACGGCCGCCTTGGCCTGACGCAGGGCCAGTTTGAAACGGTCCTGATCGATGCTGAACAGCACCTGGCCGCGCTTGATCAACTGGTTGTCTTTCACTTCAACCTGTTGGATCAACCCGGAGACGTCCGGGGCGATCTGGATGATGTCGGCGCGAATATGGCCGTCACGGGTCCACGGCGCGAACATGTAATACATCACCATGCGCCAGACGAGGACAACGGCAAAAGTCACGATCAGCAGGGTCAGTACCACGCGACCGATGGTCAAAAACGGTTTTTTCATGTCATCAGGTATCGACTGAGTGAGTCCACGCCGTACAGAAGCACGGCATAGAGGGCCACGTTGAACAATGCCCGGTGCCAGACCAGACGGTAAAAGTGCACGCGCGTAAGCACGGCATGCACCAGCAAAAACAGCACATAAGTGATGCCCATCAACACCAGCAAGGTCGGCAGGAAAATGCCGCTGATGTCCAGATCACCGATCATAGGGGCGCTCCATCGGGCAGCGGTTCTTCGGAGTCGGCACTGGAGACGAATTCGACGCCGGGCAACAGCGCCAGACGCAAACCGCTCAAGGCGTGCAACAGGTTCAGACGGGTTTCATCGTCGCCGTGTCCATTGAGTGCGCGACGAGTGCGATCCAGGGTCATCAGCAACGGGGCCGGCGCCGGCAAGCGTTCGCCGGCCTTGAGGCAGGCGCGGAAATACTCGCCGACTTCACTGACCACTTGCTGCAACAGCGCGTTCGGCGCGCCGGTCACCCGTGGGGTGTAGGCGAGCAAATCGAGCAGGTTCAGGCCGACACGCACTTCGCGCATGGCGATGCCGGTGTCCTGGCCGGTGAGGGCCAGACGCGGCAGGTGCTGCATCAGTCGATCAAGCAACTGCACGCCCAATTTGCGGTGTTCGGCAAGGTTGGCCGGCTCGGTCATGCGGACGATGTCTTTCCAGCTGAAGCGGGTCAGGCGTTTGGCCGCCAGTTCGGCGCCGAACGGACGCGCCACCAGCGTCCAGATAAACGCGAACAACAGCCCTAACGGACCCGCCAGGTTGGAGTTCACGAAGGCAAAAAAGTCCGCGTCGTAAGCGCCCTGAATACTGATGAACGAGGAGGTGTTGACCAGCGTCAGCAGCATGCCGAGGAAAAACCGCGGCTGTACAGTCAATGTGCCGACGCAGATGAACGGGATGGAAAACGCCAGCACCAGCATCGGGAAATCATGCAGGTTGGGCAGAATCAAAAACAGATAAAGGCTGGCGAACAACACCGACATGCCGGTCCAGAAAAAGAACCGGTAAATCTGCGGTGCCGGGTCGTCCATCGAGGCGAAGAAGCTACAGGCCACCGCGGCGAGAATCACCGCGCTGCCGCCGTCCGGCCAGCCGAGCAGAATCCACAGCACCGAGGCGGTGATGATCGCCAGAACGGTCGAGGCCGCCGAGTAGAGCATCAGCCCACGATCAATGAACGGCGTCAGACGACCGAGGCGCCAGTGACGGTAGACCGCGCGCCAGCTGTCCTGGCGCTCGCAGAGAATCGCGTCCTGCAGACTGCGGCAGTCCTGCCATAAATCGATGAATTCGCCGAGGCGATAAATCGAGTTGGAGAACAGCAGTTGTTTGCGGTCTTGCAGTGCTTCGACGCTCGGTTGCAGGGCTTCGAGCTGATCTTTCAGCGCTTGCCAGCGGTCGAGATCGGCGTCCTGATGAGCGAGCCATTCGCGGGTTGCGGCCAGCAGCGGTGCGAACTTTTCTACCAGCTCTGGTGTGCGCCGCTCTAGGGCGTAGAGCGAATCTTCCAGCGCATCGATCACTGGCAACAGATGAATCATCCGCCCGCGCAGTTCTTTGGTGTTGCGCACGGTTTGCGGTAGTGCGCCTTCGTGGGGCAACTGGCCGATCATCAATTCGAGACTGTTGAAGTTGGCAACCATGGCCATGCGCAGCGCAGTGACTTCTTCGGGCTGCACGTCGCGGCTGAGGAATTTCAGGCTATAGGTCGTTGCGTCGGCGAACCACTTGCTCACGGCATCGTTGAACACCGGCGCCAGACGGCGCGGCCAGAACATCGCGCCGACCACCGCAGCTACGGCGATGCCGAGGAAAATCTCTTCCGTGCGCGCTTCCGCCACGTCCCACACTGCCAGCGGGTTATCCACCACCGGCAAGGCAATCAGCGGCAGGGTGTAACCGGCGAGCATCAATGCGTAGTTGTTGGCCGTGCGCAGTTGCAGGGACAGGAACAACAAAATGCCCGTCCACAGCGCGATGACCACCACCAGTACATACGGGCTCTGCACGAACATCGGCACGAAAAAAACCGCCGCCGCGGCACCGAGAAAAGTCCCGATTGCGCGGTACAAGGCCTTGGAACTGGTCGGGCCGAGAAACGGGCTGGAGACGATATACACCGTGGCCATCGCCCAATACGGACGCGGCATTTGCATGAGCAAGGCGATGTACAGCGCGATCATCGACGCTGCGAAAGTCCGCACCCCGTAGAACCAGTCGCGGGCCGGCGGAATGCCAGAGAAAAAACCGTTCAAGAATTGATCACCACAGGCGGATGGGCCGACTCAAAAGCTCTGAGTACCCGAAGCGTAGCTTCCAGATCGCTTTGCTCGATGCCTTCGAGCACCTCATGACGCAAGCGCACCAGTTCGATCTCGACCGCTTGCACGAGTTCTCGACCGGTGTCGGTCAGGCTCAGGCATTTGGCGCGGCGATCCTGGGCATCTTCGGTGCGGCAGACGTAGCCGGAATGGCACAACTGATCGAGCAGACGCACCAGCGACGGACTCTCCATCCCGGCCGCCTGCGCCACTTGCACTTGGCGCACGCCCTCGCCCAAACGGCCGATCATTAGCAGCGGGACGGCGCAGGCTTCGGAGATTCCATAGTTGACCAGCGTGGTCTGGCAGATCTTCCGCCAATGCCTGGCGGCCACCACCATGGCGCTGCTGATGTTCATCTGGAGAGCGTCGAGTTCGTTCGGCACGAGGAAATGCACACTGTTAGTTTGCTAACTATCAATATCGCATTGGAGGGGAATTTCAGTCAAGTTTTGAAACAAATCTTCCCAAAGTGAGAACATTTAGAGTTCGTCGATCTCTTGAGGAAGGCCAACCTCCTCACGGCGTGAGTGAACGACGGAAGCCAGTTCGAGATCATCCAGCGTGTTCAGTAGATCCTCATACAACGGTGCGGATATCAAATAAGCCACCGTTTGATCCTGATTCTGCAAAGCAATCGGCCCGAATCGGCTGCTTTGGATGATTGCCTCAAGTTTGTCTGCTAATTGCGCAACATTGATTGTTTCTACAGGCAAAAACGGGGGCATCGCTTCGCTCTCCTGGTTCTCAGAACCGGAACGCTACTCCGATGTGGGCTGAAATCAGTCAGGCAATCTGTAATAAGTTTTTGCGCCAGCCCTACGCATCCCGTCCCTTGCGCAACATCACATTCAACTGATCCACCACCTCCGCCCAATCGGCGTCATCCAGAATCTCGTCACGCAAAAACTCCGCTTGGCTCTTCGTCCAGAAAAACGCATCAGCCAAATGCAAGTCGGGTTTGAGCGGGGAATGGGTAGCAATGAATTGGTCAATGCTGGTCGGGTCGTTGTCCAGGCCGAGTTGTTTGAACAGGGATGGGAGAGTGTGGGTTGGTTGCTCCATTGCTGAGTTCCTTCAAAAACGAGGTGTGTGGAAAATTATTCGCGAGCAGGCTCGCTCCCACAGGGAATGCGATCAACTTGTGGGAGCGAGCCTGCTCGCGAAGGCCTCAGTGCCGGCACCACAAAACCTAATCACTCAACTCCCGCACCTCGGCATGCGGCACCATTTTCAGAAACTCCGGCATGCTCATGTGCAGCAGGTAATTGTGGTTGCCCGCCTCCAGATAAATATCCTTTTGCCGCGTCAGCAACGGGTCGATGACCATGTCCAGACCATAAGAGCCACCCAGCGGCGGCACCGCGCCGCGTTCGCAATCATCGAAAATGTGCGCCAGATTGCTTTCGCGGGTCAATTGCCATTCGCCGCTGGTGCGTACCTTGCTCAGGTCCAGATGACGACTGGCCGGCAGCACGGCCATCAGGTAGTGCCCGTGGTGGTCGTCGAGGATGATCGATTTGGCCACGCGCTCGGCGGGCACCCCGGCGACCCGTGCGGTTTCCAGGCTGCTGGACGAGTGTCGGTGGGCGACGATGTCGTATTCGCAGTGCGCCCGGTTCAGGCTGCTCTGTACTTTTCTTGCCATGCGCATGATGCACCTCGGTGTTGCGCTGAACGGTGGTTGCCGTGTCTTTGAGTCTAGTTCGGCGAGGGGTTGGCGCAGAGAATTCCGCCCACTGGACACATCCGCACATTGATCAAAATTCAACCAGCGCAACCCTCAACTAGACTGTAAGAACCAGCCATGACGCTCGCGGAGGGTCACGTGAACAGCCGATGTTGTGCGTTTGCCTTGCTCCTGCTGATCAGCGGTTCAGCCCTCGCCGCCGACACTTCACTGCCGCCGATGAGTCCGGTCGGCTTGTGGCTGATCACCTTGGGTATCGTGTTCCTGATCGCTGAAGCTGCACTGCCCAATTACGGCGTCATTGGCCTGGGCGGCATCATCATGTTCGTCATCGGTGCGCTGATTCTGAGCAACGCCGAGTTGCCGGTGCCGATGATGATCGGCCTTGGTCTGATCAGCGCTCTGTTGTTGATTGCGCTGCTGATCCGCGCCCTGAAAACCCGCCCGCGACACGCCGTCAGTGGCGACGCCGGCCTGCTCGGCAGCGTGACCGCGATCACCACGGTGCATCCGGGCGATGCCCGTAATGGCTGGGTGCAACTGCAAGGTGAGCGCTGGCAAGTGCTCAGCGCCACTCCGCTGCACACCGGGCAATCGGTGCGCGTGGTGGCTCGCAAGGGATTGTTGCTGCAAGTGGCCGCGACTGACGCGGCGCCACTCGGAGAGTGATTATGGGTCTGCAAATCGGTTTTGTTGCGCTGCTGTTACTGGTCATTGCCTTGGCCGGCTCGACGTTTCGCATCCTGCGCGAGTACGAACGCGGCGTGGTGTTCCAGCTCGGCCGCTTTTGGCAGGTCAAAGGCCCAGGCCTGATCCTGCTGATCCCGGTGGTCCAGCAAATGGTCCGGGTCGACCTGCGCACCGTGGTGCTCGATGTGCCGCCGCAGGACGTGATCACCCGCGACAACGTCTCGGTCAAGGTCAACGCCGTGCTGTATTTCCGCGTGCTCGATCCGCAGAAGGCGATTATTCAGGTTGAGGATTATCTTTCTGCCACCAGCCAACTGGCGCAAACCACCCTGCGCGCCGTGCTTGGCAAGCATGAACTGGATGAGCTGCTGGCCGAGCGCGAGCAGTTGAACATCGACATCCAGCAGGTACTCGACGCGCAGACCGACGCCTGGGGGATCAAGGTCGCCAACGTCGAAATCAAGCATGTCGATCTCAACGAATCGATGGTCCGCGCCATCGCCAAACAGGCGGAAGCCGAGCGCGAACGGCGGGCCAAGGTGATTCACGCCGAAGGCGAACTGCAAGCCTCGGAAAAACTCATGCAGGCAGCGGAAATGCTCGGTCGCCAGCCTGGCGCAATGCAGTTGCGCTATATGCAGACCTTGAGTTCGATTGCCGGGGACAAGAGTTCGACGATTGTCTTTCCGTTGCCGATTGAATTGCTCAAGGGCATGGCGGATTTGTCGGGGAAATCCTGACCCGCCTATTCACCCGCAGGTTTGGGCACGAACAAGCGTGCTTGCATCCCGCCCGCGTGGACTTCAGCGCTGGTCTGCCAGGTCGCAGGTAGCGGTGAGAACTCTTGTGGCTCATCGACGGTTCCGACCAGCCAGACCCGGCCTCCGGCTGGCAGCTCGGTCAGGCTGTTCAGATAGACATCACTCGTTACCAGCGTGCCGAACCCGTACTCATTTGGCCGCGTCGATTGGCCATCGGCATTCGGTGGAGTGAAGAGGCGCACCTGCGCCCCGGTGCGATCGTAGTAGACGTAGCTCAGATACCAGAGCATGTCGCTGGTGACGATGCGGTCACCGGGAAGGAAATGCTGGTTGACGTACTTCACGACCGTGTCGAGTTGATCATGCGTGTCGACCGTGGCGTTGTTGTTTACGCCGACCAGTTCCACGGCGATCAGCGACACCAGCACTGCCAATGCCAACATCCGCACGCGGCTGTACAAACGGTCGATGGCCAACGCCGTCAGCATCGGCAAGCCAAGGGCATACGCCGTCAGATAACGCTCAATGAATACCGGCGTAATGAACGACACCAGATACACCAGCAATAGCGGCAGCCCGGTGTACAGCGCCAGCAGAACACTGCCGCGCGACACACTGCGATCGCGCATCACCGCGATGACTGCCAGCCCCAGCATCGCCAGCGGCAACGCCGCGAAAATCAGCCACGGCAAACTTTCACCGTCATCCTGAATCAACCATAACCAGATCATCGACGGCAGCGAACTCAACGTAACGGCAGGCTCCCAACCGACATCGCCACCGGCCTCAAGCTGCTGCATGTGCTGCGTCAAATCAAGCAGGTTGGGCAGCCAAGGCAGATACAAAGTAACGATGGTCAGGTTCGCCAGCCACCAGTTCCAGCGCTGGATGTGCCGGAACCGGTAACCACGCTGTACGCGGATCGCGATCAGATAAAGCCAGTGACACAGCGCCGCGAGCACGGCGAAATAGTGGGTGTAGAGCGCCGCGCTCATCAGCAGCAGGTAATACACCAGATAGCGCTGGCGTTGCGGGCGGCGGATCCAGTAGACCAGCGCCAGGCTCGCGGCGAGCAGCAGCGCCCCGAGCAGCGCGTACATGCGCACTTCCTGGCTGTAGCGCACCGCGGTCGGCAACAGCGCCAGCAACACACCGGCGATGAACGCTGCGCGACGGGTGGCCAGGCGATCCACCAGCCACACGCCCAGCCCCACCGCCGCAATGCCGGCCAGCGCACTGAGAGAGCGGACCGCCAGAATGCCGTCCCCGAACAATTCGACCCAGCCATGCAGCAGCATGAAGTACAGCGGCGGATGCACATCGAATGCCGCGTGCTGCCAAATTTCACTCAGCGAATAGCGCCCCAGCAGCAGACTGGAACCTTCATCGCCCCAGATCGCTGCCGCGGTCAGATCATAAAAACGCACGAATGCGGCCAGCGCCAGGATCGGCCAGAGCCAGTGATTTTTTACCCAGCGCACCCAACGCAGGCTGCCGAACCAGGAGCCGGGCGCGGCAAACGGATCTTGCGTGTCGCCCATTGGCGTGACTCTGTTCGCCGCCATTGCTGCCTCTTGCCGCGCCGCAGCGCCACGAGAGTATGACGCGCCAGCCTGCCCATCACTTTAGGTCAGCCACGGCAGAACCGTCGATGTCGGTTTGTGCTTTCACGACGCCCGGCGTCATTGCCGCCATTTGCCCTTCCGGGTAAACCGACTGCCATCCCCCACCCAACGCCTTGTACAACCCGACCATCGCCAGCGAAACGCCGGTCGAACTCTCCACCCACTGTTCCTGCGTTGCCAGCAGCGCGCTTTGCACGGTGAGGACGTTGACGAAATCGACCACACCTTCGACGTATTGCTGTTGCGCGGTGCGCAGGGCGATCTGGTTCTGGCGGACGGCTTCGGCGAGGCTGTCGCGGCGGCGCTGGCTGGCGTTGTAGACGGTCAGTTGATCGTCGATTTCATGCCAGGCACGCAGCACGGTTTGCTGGTAGCCGATCGCCGCTTCCTGTTGTTGCGCTTCGCGCAGTTGCAGCATGCCGCGCAGGCGTCCGCCATCGAACAGCGGCAGACTGAATTGCGGGCCGATGCCGAAGGCGCGTGAACCCCACGAGCCAAAGTCGCTGAGTTGCATGGCTTGCGAGCCGAGGTTGCCCGACAGGGTGATGCGCGGATAGAAGTCGCCTTTGGCTACACCGATATTGGCGGTAGCAGCATGCAGGCGCGCTTCGGCCTGACGGATGTCCGGGCGGCGTTCGGCAAGTTGTGACGGCAGACCGATGGCGACTTGCAGCGGCGACTGCGGCACGGCGGCGTCTGTGGATAACTCCTTAGCCAATGCCTGTGGCGGTTCGCCCATCAGCAAGCTGATCGCGTTGATCAACTGCGATTGACGTTGCTCCAGCGCCGGCAATCGCGATTCGATCGCGGCGACTTGCGCGGCGGCTTCGGCGACGTCGAGGTCAGTCGCCACACCGTCGGCCAGACGCAGTTGCGAGAGCTTCAGGCTATGGCGGGCGACGTCGAGGTTCTGCTCGGTGACGGCGCGGGTGTTTTGTACACCGCGCAGCTGAATGTAGTTTTGCGCCGTGTCAGCGAGTACGGCCAATAACACCCCGCGACGGTCGTTTTCGGCGACTTCGAGGTTTGCATCGGCGGCTTCGGTTTCGCGACGTACGCGGCCCCAGAAATCCAGTTCCCATGAGGCGGAGAAACCGGCGTCCCACAGGTTGAAGGCGGAATCGCCGTTGTGTCCGGACGGGTCGTTCAGGCCCTCGCTGCTGTTGCGTTTGCGCGCGTAACTGCCCGTGGCGGCGGTGCTCGGATAACGGTCAGCGGTGATCACCTGGCGGGCGGCGCGGCTTTGCTGCAGACGGCTGCTGGCCAGTTGCAGGTCGAGGTTGCTCTGCACCGCACGCTGAGTGAGTGCGGAGAGTTGCGCGTCGTGGAAGACCTCCCACCATCGTTCGTTGAGGGGTTCGCTGACAGCTTGGCTGGGGGCTGACTTGGCCGGCTTAGTCCAGTCGGCGATTTGTGTGGCTTCGGGTTTCTGGAAGTCTGGGCCGACGGTGCAGGCGGTGAGGCTTGCTGTCACCAAGGCGCTGAAAATGAGTGGCCGCCACTGACCCCATCGCTGGCAAGCCAGCTCCCACAGGGATTGTGCAGGTTGTCCAAATTGTTCAGCCCCACCGACGGAACCTGTGGGAGCAGGCTTGCCAGCGATGAGGCCAGTCGAATTACCACCCATCATCGCTGGGTCACCTCACGCACGGATTTCTCTGAACTGCGCGTATCAATACTCGCCTCCACCGACATCCCCACGCGCAACCGCTCGGCGAGCGGCTGACCCGGTTCCAGCATGATCTTCACCGGAATCCGCTGCACCACCTTGGTGAAATTACCCGTGGCGTTATCCGGTTTCACCGCCGCAAAGGTCACGCCTGTGGCTGGCGCAATACTTTCCACGCGACCGCTCAAGGCTTCACCACCAAGGCTGTCGACGCGCACCTGCACCTCTTGCCCCGGCTGCACATCCGTCAGTTGCGTCTCCTGAAAATTCGCCACGACATAAGCCCGCTGCAACGGCACAACCGCGAGCAGCTTGCTGCCCGGCGTCACATAGGCGCCGACGCGCACGGCGCGCTCGCCGATCATGCCATCCTGCGGCGCGGCGATGCGCGTGTAGGAAAGTTCGAAACTGGCGATTTCCAGTGCCGCTTGCGCGTGTTTCAGACTGCCTTCGGCGGCGTCACGTTGAGCGGTGAGGATGTCGACTTGCTTGCGCTCTGCCGCCAGCTTCGCCGTGGCGGTGTCGAGATGAGCCGTGGCCTGATCGATGCGCGTGCGCGCCTGTTGCGCGTTTTGCACAGTACCGGCGCCGACGCCGGCGAGATGGTTGTAGCGATTCAATTCCTGTTGAGCGAAAGCCATTTCAGCCTTGGCTGAGACCACCGCAGCTTGCGCCTGAGCAATTACCGAAGTCTGGCGCTCCAGCGTCGCTTTGGCATTCTGCAACTGTGCCCGCGCGACCAGGGTTTGCGCATCCGCCGCCTCGGCTGAAGCGCGCAAATCGCGATCATCGATCAGCGCCAGCAACTGCCCGGCTTTGACCTGCTGGTTGTCCTCCACCAAGACTTCCTTGATAAACCCGGCCACGCGCGGCACGACGAGCGTGTAGTCGGCGGAGACAAAGGCGTCGTTGGTGTTTTGCTGAGTACGTTTGCCAAACACGCCGGGCAGCGCCAGGTAAACCAGCACGCCGACCGCCAGTGCGGCGGCGATGGCCACCGCGAGTTTTTGCTTTGCTTGAGTCGTCATAAAAACCTTCTGTTTCAGTACAGCGATCAGGTCGGCGCGCGCGGCGGAAAGATCCGCGTCGGCAGCCAGAAAATCAGCAGGATCAACGCCACCGCGACGCCGGCCATGCACACATAGAGATCGGAAGAAGTCAGCACCACGGCCTGTTCGTGCAGGCGATGGGCGAGGCCCGGATCGCTGCGGTCGGCCAGCGGCGAATTGCCGAGGCTGTCGACCAGCATGGTCGAATGGAAATGCAGACGCGCGGTGGTCAGCGCTTCGATCACCCCGGTAGCGACCACGGCCGCCAAGCCTTTCACCGTGTTGAACCACGCGGAGGCGAACGGCCCGTCCTGCGGCTGGATACTGCCGGTGGACAACATCAATAGCGGCAACACCGACATCGGCTGACCGAAGATCTGCAGCCATTGCAGGACGTAGAAATTGTCGCGAATCCATTCTGAAGTCAGCAGCGATCCGCCCAGGCAGGACAGCGTCAACATGCTCAAACCCATGCCAAGCACCCAGCGGCAATCGACCCAGCGCAGGTTGCACAACGCTGCCACCAACGGCAGCGCAATCAGTTGCGGCAAAGCGGCGATCAGCATGATCGGTGCGGTCTGCGCCGGGCGATAACCCTGCACCTGCGCCAGATAACTCGACGGAATCAACACCACCGCCTGCAGAACTAACAGCACACCGGCCAGGGTCATCAAGGCGAACGACAGGTTGCGGATACCGAGCATCTGCAATTTGAAAAACGGAATCGGCTGCGACCACTCGTTGATCAGAAACGCCACCAGCAGCAGCGAACCGGCGCCGAGCAATCCGCAGATCAGGCTCGACTCGAACCAGTCCAGCCGATTACCTTGCAGCAAACCGATCACCAGCATGCAGATCGCTGGAAAACCCAGCAGCAGGCCTTTCCAGTTGAACGATTTGAGGCGTTCCAAACGCAGCGGGTCCTGCGGGATGCCCCATGCGACCATCGTCATGGCGATCAGACAAGGCACGATGATTTGCCAGAACGTCCACTGCCAGCCGACGTATTCAGTCCACAACCCGGCCAGCGGCGTGCCGAGGCCGGGGCCGAATGTCGCCGTCAGTGCGTAGCCGGCCAAGCCATAGAGTTTGATATTGGCGGGCAGAAAACGCAGGGCCACGGTCATCAGCATCGGCGGCAATGCGCCACCGGCCAGACCTTGCAGGATGCGCATCAGCAGCAGACTTTCGTAGTTCGGCGCGAATGGACACAGCACGCCGAGCAAGGTGAACAGACCGATCGCGCAAAGGGTGAAGCGGCGCAGCGAGAAGGTCACCGAACACCACGGCGCGAAGGCCATGGCCGCGACCGAGGTGGCGGTGTAGCTGGCGACCAGCCAGGTGCCTTCGTCGTAACCGATGTGCAACCCGCCACGGATGTCGGCCAGGGCCACCTTGGTGACCATCTCGTTGAGGCCCGACACCAGCACCGCCAGCAGCACGCCGACCAGGCCAATGATGATCCGCGCCCCGAACACCGGTGGCGCGGCCGCCGTCGCCGGGCTGGCCGCAGCGATGGGCACCGCAGCCGACAGGGATGTCATGAATACACACTCCGGAGGGAAAAATACCGGAGCATCTTAGTCGGGCTTGGCAATGACGAAAATTGACTTATTGGCAGGTTATAAGTGCGCCAGACACAATCATTAAAAGCAAAAGATCGCAGCCTTCGGCAGCTCCTACAGGGATATGCATTCCAATGTAGGAGCTGCCGAAGGCTGCGATCTTTTGATCTTTAGGGTTGTGCAGCCAGCCAGGTTTCGTCGCAACAGGCCTTGAGGGTTTCGCGCAGCCAGCGGTGCGCGGGGTCCTTGTCGAATCGAGGGTGCCAGGCTTGAGTCAGCATCAACGTCGGCAACGGGATTGGCAGGTCGAATGAGCGCAGTTTCAAACCGAGCCGGCGCACACTCAGCAGAGCTTCTTTGGGAACCGGCAGGATCAGGTCGGAATCAGGCAACGCAAACATCGCCGCATGGAAACTCGGCGCGATCACCGCGACGCGCCGCTCCAGACCCAGCGCATTCAGCGCGGTATCAATCGGGCCGCGAGCGATGCCGCGGCGCGACATGCTGATGTGGGAAAACCCGGCATAGCGCTCGGCAGTGATTTCACCGTCGAGCAATGGATGATCTTCTCGCACCAGTCCCACGAAGTGCGTCGAAAACAGATTCTGCACTTTGACTTCAGGAGTGACAGGGCGGGTATTACTGACGCTCAAATCGATGCGCCCTTCACGCAGGGCTTCATCGTCGCCATCGCCTTCCGGGACGAAGCGCAACTCACAGTGCGGCGCCAGTTGATCGAGGGTGTCGAACAGCTTGCCGCCGTAGACGCCGATGAAGAAGTCATTGGCGCGGATGCTGAAGCGCCGGCGCAGCGTGCCCAGTTCCACCGAGTCGGCCGAGCGGAACAGCAGCGCGGCCTGCTCGACCACATCGCGCACCTGCTCGCGCAACTCCAGCGCTTTGGGGGTTGGCACCAAGCCACGTCCAGCACGCACGAGGATCGGATCACCGATCGCTTCGCGGATCCGCGTCAGGGTTCGGCTCATGGCGGCCGGGCTGAGGTTCATCCGCCGCGCGGCGCCGACCACACTGCCCTCGTCGAGCAAGGCGTCAAGGGCGACCAGAAGGTTCATGTCCGGGAGTTGCATGCTGAGCACTCATGGCTGATCAGGATTGATCTGGGCGCAATGCTAGCAAACATCCTTCAAGTATGGCGCTGGCATGACTGACGCTATCGCGAGCAGGCTCACTCCTACATTGGATCTTCAGTGTCTACAGATTTTGTGTACTACGCAGATCCCTTGTAGGAGTGAGCCTGCTCGCGATGAGGCCAGACGCAACGCCACAGAGTTACCGCTGCATCCCCCACCGCTTAACGGTCACCCGCTCCAGCGTATCGAACACCAGATTCTCCACCAGCAACCCGATCAAAATCACCACCGCCAACCCGGCAAACACCTTGTCGGTGTACAGCTCATTACGGTTCTGGAAGATGTACCAGCCCAACCCGCCCTTGCCACTGGTCGCGCCAAACACCAGTTCCGCCGCAATCAACGTGCGCCAGGCAAACGCCCAGCCAATCTTCAGCCCCGCCAGAATCGACGGCAGCGCCGCCGGGATCAGGATGAACAGCACCAGTCGCAAACCCTTCAGACCATAGTTGCGACCCGCCATGCGCAGGGTTTCGGAAACCCCGAGGAACCCGGCATAGGTGTTCAGCGCCAACGCCCACAACACCGAATGCACCAGCACGAAAATCAGGCTGTTCTGCCCCAGGCCAAACCACAGCAGCGCCAATGGCAGCAGGGCAATCGCCGGCAACGGGTTGAACATCGAAGTCATCGTGCTCAGCAGATCACGGCCCAACTGCGTCGATACGGCCAACGTGGTCAGGGCGAACGCCAAAACGATGCCGATCAGATAACCCTTGATCAGCACCACCAGCGATATCCACACCTTGGCCAATAACTCACCACTGAGCAGCCCGTCGAACAACGCATGGCTGGTCTGCAAGAAACTCGGCAGCATCAGGTCGTTGTTCTGAATCCGCGCGACCACTTCCCACACGACTGCGAGCACAATCAGGATCAGGCCTTTACGCAGCCAGCCCTGTTGCCACAGCCGCGTGCCGAGCGACAACTCCCGCTCGACCGGCACTTCAGTCAGCGGCTCCAGAACAATTTCAAACTCTTCACGCACAGATGATGAATGGCTCATCGGGTAATCCTCCTGGCCGCTCAATAGGCAATGCGAATGTCATTGAAGTCGTGGTCACGCTCGGTTTCCGGCGACTGGCCTTCATCGAACAACAAACGATGAATGCGCCGCGCCGATTCCTGAAACGCCACGCCACCGAGGCTGTGCAGATCGTATTGATGGCTGTGCACTTCGGCGCGCACTCGGCCGGGATGCGGCGACAGCAGCAGGATGCGATTACCGACCACCAGCGCCTCTTCAATCGAGTGGGTGACGAACAGCAGAGTGAAGCGCACCTCTTCCCAGAGCAGCAGCAACTCTTCCTGCATCTTGCGGCGGGTCAGCGCATCGAGTGCGGCGAACGGTTCGTCCATCAAGAGGATTTTCGGCTGCATCGCCAACGCCCGGGCAATCGCCACGCGCGCTTTCATGCCGCCGGACAAGGTGTGCGGATAGGCATCGGCGAATGCCGCCAGTCCGACCTTTTCCAGATAGTGCAGCGCACGCTCTTCGGCTTCTTTTTTCTTCAGGGTGCGTGATGCAAGCAGCGGAAACATCACGTTCTGTTTGACGGTTTTCCACGGCGGCAGTTGATCGAATTCCTGAAACACTACGATGCGGTCCGGCCCCGGCGCGTCGACGCGCTGGCCTTGCAGACGGATCTCGCCTTCGCACGGTTGAATGAACCCGGCGACCGCCTTCAGCAACGTGGATTTGCCGCAACCGGACGGGCCGAGCAGCACGTAGCGATCGGCCGGATCAATTTCAAAACTGACTTGGTGGGTGGCACGCACCACGCGTTGCGGCGTGCGGTATTCGAGGCTGACATGATCGACCGCCAGCAACGCGTCGCTGCGGGCGATCGGGTTGCTGGCCGCGTGGCCTGGCAAGGGAGCGTTCATTTTTTGATCAATCTCCGGCGAATCAGAAAGGCGCGTCGCCCTGAATGGTCGTGCGGTACAGCTTGCGGCGCAGGTGCGCCGGGCAGCCGGCGGCGAGATGGATCAGCGAACGGTTGTCCCAGAACACCAGATCGTGGGGCTGCCACTGATGGCGGTAGATGTTCTGCGGCAGCACGCTGTGGGCGTACAGCTCGCTCAGCAGCTGCTGGCTCTCGTCCTCCGGCAGGCCGACGATGCGTGTGGTGAAACCTTCGCTGACGAACAACGCCTTGCGGCCGTTTTCCGGGTGCGTACGCACCACCGGGTGCACCACTTCCGCGACCTGGGCCAGTTGCTCCGGGGTCAGGGTCGGGCGCCAGTTGCCTTCGAATTTGGTTTCGCTGTAGCGCGCCGTGTAGGAATGCGCAGCGCTGCGGCCTTCGACCGCTTTGCGCAATGCCTCGGGCAAGCTGTCCCAGGCTTTGTGCATATCGGCGAACAGGGTGTCGCCACCCTCGGACGGCAACTCCTGCGCGTGGAGCATCGAACCGAGGCTCGGCAGCTCTTTATAAGAGAGGTCGGAGTGCCAGAACTTGCCGGCATCGCCGAGGCCGATGTTCTGGCCGTTTTCGACGATGTTGGAAACGATGAGGATTTCCGGGTGGTTGGCCAGCAGGAACTGCTTGAGCACATGGATCTGCAACACGCCGAAGCGGCGGCTGAAGTCGATTTGCTGTTGCGGGGTGATTTGCTGGTCGCGAAATACCACGACGTGGTGATCCAGGTGCGCGCGATGAATGCGCGCAAAGTCCTGATCATTGATCGGCCGGCTGAGGTCAAGGCCAATGATCTCGGCGCCGACGGCACCGCTGAACGGGCGGATTTCAAAGGATTGCGGCGCGGCGGTCGCGGCGCTTGGGGAAGCAGTAGCTGCGGACATCTTTCCATCTCCCACGCACGGCGCGCTCACGGGCGCGCTCGTCGATCAGACACTCACGCTGGATTGCGTGTTGGTTCAGGTCGTGCGGCGCGCCGATTGGTCGGCAGGTACGCAGGGGGATGACTTTATAGCTATAAGAATCGGAAATTAAATACCGTTAATGAATAACGATATGGCGATTGGTGCGGAATGGACTGAGTGGTGAGTGACGGTTTTTGTCACTTCCTGACAGAGATGTGGTGTTTGGGCTGCCGCTATCGCGAGCAGGCTCACTCCTACAGGGATCGCATTCCTCTGGAGAAATGCGGTTACTGTAGGAGTGAGCCTGCTCGCGAAGAGGCCGTCAGCAGCGCTGAAGATCTAGCGCTCGTGCAACGCCTCTGCCCGCGCACGGATGATCGGTTTGAGCAGATAACTCAACACCGACTTCTTGCCGGTAATGATGTCCACCGACGCGACCATCCCCGGGATGATCAGCAACGGCTTTTCATCGGTACCCAAGTGGCTGCGCTCAGTACGCACCTTGATGATGTAGTACGTGGTTTTCTTGTCTTCGTCGGTAATGGTGTCGGCACCAATCTGCTCAAGCTTGGCTTTGAGCCCGCCGTAAATGGTGTAGTCGTAGGCGGTGAACTTGACGATCGCTTCCTGCCCCGGATGCAGGAAGGCAATGTCTTGCGGGCGGATCTTGGCTTCGACCAGTAGTGTGTCGTCTAGCGGTACGATTTCGACCATGTCGCTGCCCGGCTGGATCACGCCGCCGATGGTGTTGACCAGCAACTTGTTGACGATGCCGCGCACCGGCGATGTCACCAGCGTGCGGCTGACGCGGTCCTCCAGTGCCTTGCCGGTCGCGCTGGCCTTGTTCAGGTCGGTGCGTGCTTCGTTGAGTTGGGTCAGCGCTTCGCTGCGGAACTTGCCGCGCGTCTCGTCGATCTTGCGCTGAACTTCCTTGATCGCCGATTCGGCACGGGGAATGGCCAGCGTCGTTGCATCCAGCTGACCACGGGTTTCCACCTCGGCACGCTTCAGACGCAAGACCTCCACCGGGGACACCGCGCCCTGCGCCACCAGCGGCTCGGACATGTTGATTTCCTGGCGCTGCAAACCGAGCTGCTGACGATACTGCGCTTGCTTGGAGGCGAATTCGCGCAGCTCTTGCTGACGCTGAATCAACTGCTCCTGCAAACCACCAATCTCGTCGTGCAACTGCTGACGGCGGCTGATGTACAGCGACTCTTCGCTTTTCGCCTGACCGGGCACGGCTTTGAGCACGTCCTCGGGGAAATTCAGCGGACGGTCATCGACCTCGGCGCTGAGGCGTTCTACGCGCAGCAGCATCGACAGGCGATCGGCTTCGGTTTCACCGACGTTTGACGCAAATCGCGTGTCGTCTAGACGAATCAGCGGTGCACCGGCTTCGACAATCTGGCCTTCCTTGACGAACAGTTCGGAGATGATCCCGCCCTCAAGGTTCTGGATTTTCTGGATCTTCGACGACGGAATCGCTTTGCCGTCGCCCTTGGTCACTTCGTCGATCACGGCGAAGTTGGCCCACAGCAGCAGAAAGATAAAGAAGCCGATGATCGCCCAGATGGTCAGGCGCACGACGCGCGGGGCGTCCTCGATCAGCGCTTTGTTGACCTCCGGCAGTGGCTGACCCTGCAGTGATGCCGAGCCTTTGAAGTAGCGACGGATCGAATCCTTGAAACCCGACTTAAGCAACACTGATCTGCCCCTTCTTCAACGCTTCCATCACGGCGGCTTTCGGGCCATCGGCGAGAATTTGTCCACGGTCGATCACCAGCAGACGATCGACCAGCGACAACAGTGAAGCCCGGTGCGTCACCAGCACCACGGTCTTGTTTTCAATCACCGCGGCGAGGCGTTGCTTGAGGCGTTCTTCACCGGTGTTGTCCATCGCACTGGTCGGCTCGTCCATCAGCAGGATCGGCGGATTGAGCAACAGCGCCCTGGCCAGTGCGACGTTCTGCCGTTGACCACCGGAGAGGTTCTGCCCGCGCTCGCCGACTTGCAGCTCGTAACCTTGTGGATGCAGACGGGCGAATTCGTGGACGCCGGCCAGTTCGGCGGCTTGCAGGACGAGCTCGTCTTCTACATAACGGGCGCCGGAGACGAGGTTGTCACGCAGGGTGCCGGCCAGCAGTTGGATGTCTTGCGGCACGTAGCCAATGTTGTAGCGCAGTTCGCTGACGTCGATCTGACGGATATCCACACCGTCGACCAGCAGCGCGCCGTCGTCCGGCTGATACAGGCCGACCAGCAATTTCGCCAGCGAACTCTTGCCCGAGCCGCTGCGGCCGATGATGCCGATCTTCTCGCCGGGACGAATCACCAGATTGATGTTCTTCAGCGCCGGGTTCTGTTGTTCCGGGTAAGTGAAGCTGAGCT
Source organism: Pseudomonas sp. Irchel 3H7 (assembly GCF_900187605.1). GTDB lineage: Bacteria > Pseudomonadota > Gammaproteobacteria > Pseudomonadales > Pseudomonadaceae > Aquipseudomonas. Next base: position 38,288 of record NZ_FYEA01000012.1, on the reverse strand, counting down.
GGCGGCACTCGATCGCGCCTTGCAAAACCTTGCGGCTCAGCGGGCGCTCTTCAAAATTGCGCTCTTGCGGCAACTCCATCATCTGGTCGACCGAGGTCATGGTCACGCGGGCTTGCTGATAACGGGTCAACAGACCCGACAGCGAGGCCAACGGGCTCAGTGCGCGACCGCTGAGCATGTAGCAGGCAATCAGACCGCCCATGCTCAGGTTGCCGGCGATGATCTGGTACACGCCGAAGACGATCATGATCACCCCGGCCAGTTGCTGGATCAGCAGGGTGATGTTCATCGCCAGGCCGGAGAGCATTTTCACCCGCAGCTCGAGGCGGCTGAGGGTGCCGATGGTCTGTTCCCACTGGTACTGGCGTTCGCTCTCCGCGTTATTGACCTTCACCGCGTCGAGACCGGCGAGGGTTTCGATCAGGCTCGACTGGCGCTCGGCGCCAAGGGCCATGGTGCGCTCCATGGTCGCCACCAGCGGCTTCTGCAAGGCGTAGCCGATCAGCAGGGCAATCGGGAACGCCAGCACCGGAATCCACACCAGATGCCCGCCGAGAATGGCGATGACGATGAAGATCAGGATGGTGAACGGCAGGTCGATCAGGCTGGTCAGGGTCAGCGAGGCGAGGAAGTCGCGCAGGCTCTGAAATTCGTGGATGTTCTGCGCGAAGCTGCCGACTCGCGCCGGACGGTATTTCATCGCCATGCCGACGATGCGCTCGAACAGCGTCGCGGAGATGATCAGGTCGGTTTTCTTCCCGGCCAGATCCAGGCACAGGGCGCGCAGACTCTTGAGGATCAGGTCAAAGATGTAGGCGCCGGTGATGCCCAACGCCAGAACCCACAGGGTCGCTTCGGCCTGGTTCGGCACCACGCGATCGTAGACGTTCATCACGAACAGCGGCGCGGCCATGGCGATGATGTTGATCAGGAAACTCGCGGCAATCGCATCGGCGTACAGCCAGCGCGAACGCTTGAGGGTGTCGCGGAACCACGAGCGCGCACGCGGAATCAGCGTGCCGTGGTTGACGTCGAATTTGTGTTGCGGCTGGGCGAAGAAGACTTTGCCGGTGTAATCGTCGGTCAGCAATTCACGGCTGACAATCGACTCGCCGCCGTCGGTTTCGCTGAGCAGCACCCGGGCTTCATTGTCACCCTGCCAGCCGAGCAGGACAGCGCTGCGGCCATCCTTGAGCAGCAGCAAGGCCGGCATGGCGATCGCCGGAATTTCTTCCAGTTTGCGCTGCAATACCCGACCTTGCAGGCCGGCGCGAGCTGCCGCGCGGGGCAGCAACTCGACACTCAGGCGTTGTTTGGGCAGCGGCAGTCCGGTGGTCAGCATCGCCGCGCTGGCGGGCTTCTGGTGCAGCATGCAAAGGGCGAGCAGACCGTCCAGTAACGGATCGTCGTGCAGCGCGCGTGGATCATGACTGAGTTGAACTCGACTGACTTCTGATTCCACGCTCGACACTCTTTGACAGTTGAAAAGGGATAACTCAATTCATCCCAGGCAGCTGGACCTTGGGCTTGACGTCGTTTTGCACAACGGATGCCAACGGTGCGACCACTCCCTGGCTTCTGAGCAGCTCGCCCATGGTCGCCTTGATTCGGTACTGAGTAAATAACTGAATGTTTTTGATTTCAGCCAGACGCCGCGAAGCGGTGAACAACTCGTTTTCGCTGTCGAGCAAATCAAGCAGAGTTCGTTCACCGAGGCTGAACTGACGCTGGTAGGCGGTGCGCACCGAGGTGCTGTGATCGACGTATTGCTGCGCGATCGGCACCTGCGCGTTAGCGTTGTTCAAGGCGTTCCAGGCCAGGCCCAGCTCTTCGTTCAACTGACGCAGGGCGTTGTTGCGAATATCCAAAGCCTGGTTCGACAGGTACGACTTGGATTCCAGATCGGCCTTGTTGCTGCCACCGGAATAGAGGTTGAAGCGCATGCGCAGCATGGCTTGCCATTCGTTGTTGTGACCGTTCTGGCCGTCGAGATCGTTGTCGGCGGTGCGACCCAGTTCGGCGTCGAAACGTGGGTAGAAGGTCGACTTGGCGGTTTCGTATTGCTTCTCGGCGGCGGCGATGTCGGACTCGGCCGAACGCAGGATCGGGCTGTTTTCCAGCATCTGCTGGCGGGCTTCATTGAGGTTGGCCGGCATCATCGCCATGAACGGCGCCGGACGCTCGAGCTGATCGGGCATCTGGCCGACGGCGCTGAGGAAGTTGGTTTCCGAGTCGGCGAGGTTGGTCTGCTCGGTGATCAGGTTGTTACGGGCCTGAGCCATTCGCGCTTCGGCCTGATCGAGGTCGGCACCGCTGCCGACGCCACGCTGGGTGCGCAACTGGATCTGGTCGTAGATGCGCTGGTGGCTCTTGAGGTTGTCCTCGGCCAGACGCACGAATTCGCGCCGGGTCAGCACATCCAGGTAGACCTGGGCGACGGTCAGCGCGGTGCGCTCGGAAGTACCGAGCAACGAGTAAGCGCGGGAGTTGACGGTGGCTTGTTGACGCCCGACCTCGCTGGACGTCGCAAAACCGTCAAAGACCATTTGCGAGAGACGTAAACTTGACTCGCTACGATTCAGGGTTTCGTAGTGGTTACCGGAATTGGCGCGGGTGGTGACGCTGTCGGTACCCTCACGGCCATAACCGCCGAGCAGATCGACCTTCGGCAGGTATCCACCTTTTGCCGCTCTTAACTGATAATCCGCAGCCAAACGACTGTTGACCCCTGCCTGGATTTCCGGATGGACATCCAGTGCCTGCTGCATGGCTTCTGGTAAGGATTGTGCTTGTACAAAAGAGGCGGCGAGGGCGAAGGGTACGGCGAAAAGCAGGGGCGAACGCATGATAGGAATTTCCCAGAACTTCTTGTCTTGAATCACAGCAAAACGTGGCGCTGCGTCGGATGATGGCAACCAGATTGACCGTATGTCGGAAAGTTCAAAACAGGAACTGGATCACACGCTGAAGGACAGGTCGCCGCGGAAATATCAATGTGACATTAGTGGGGCGATTGTTTAGGATGGCACCCAGAAGGTCAATAGTTTGGCATAAAGTTAATAGCGAAAGAATCTAGCCAAATTATTGACGAAAAGACGCGTCAAACTTGTTTCGCAAATTTTTAAAGTACGTCCAGACTGAATCGGCGCCCATGCCGTCAGGTCCATGGAAGTCAACTGAACGTGACACCCGGAGAGTCTTCAATGAGCAGTGTTGTTGCCATCGTCAAAAGCATTGTCGGTCAGGTATTCGTGGTGTCCCCAGAGGGCGTGCGTCGCGTACTCGTTGAAGGCGATCGTCTGTTTGTCGGCGACCAGATCGACACCGGCCTCTCCGGCGCCGTGTCGCTTGAATTGGCCGATGGCCGCACCCTTGATCTGGGCCGTGAAACTCAGTGGAGCGCCAACGCGCCCGACTCCAGCACTGATTTGGCCGAAGCCACCGCGCAGGCAGCGCCGTCGGTAGCCGAACTGCAGCAAGCCATCGCCGCCGGTGTCGACCCGACCACCGCGCTGGACGCTACTGCTGCCGGCCCAAGCGCCGCAGGCACGGGCGGTGCTGCCGGTGGCGGTCACAGCTTCGTGATGCTCGATGCCACCGCTGGCCGCGTTGACCCGACCATTGGCTTCCCGACCGCAGGCATCAACGCTGCCGGTCAAGCTGCGCAAAACATTACCGGCGGCCAGACCACCGATACCACCACCAACGCCCTGCGTGATTCGACCCTGAGCCTCAGCGCCACGCCGTCCATCACCGAAGCCGGCGGTGTGCTGGTGTACACCGCGACCCTGACCCAGGCGCCGCTGACCGACTTGACCATCACCCTGTCCAACGGCGCGGTGATCGTGATTCCGGCCGGTGCAACCACCGGCACCGTCAACGTGCCACTGGCGCCGAACGACACCGTTTATAACGACCCGACCCAGATCGACGTGACCGTCACCGGCACCACCGGCGGCAATGGCATCACCGTGACCCCGCCGACCACTCCGGCCACGACCCAGGTCACCGACACCATCGACACCACCACCGTCACCCTGACGGCCGGGCCGAGTGTCACCGAAGGCGGCCAGATCACCTACACCGCGACCCTGACCAACCCGGCGCAAACCCCGGTGACCGTCACCCTGTCGAACGGCTCGACCATCACCATCGGCGCCGGCCAGACCACCGGCACCGTCAACGTGCCGACTCCAGCCAACGACGTCTATAACAACGGCAGCACCGTCACCACCACCATCACCGGTGCGACTGGCGGCAACTTCGAAAACCTGGTGCCGAACCCGACGCCAGCGGTGACCACCATCACCGACTCGATCGACACCACCAACCTGACCCTGACTGCCACCGGCACAGTGGTCGAAGGCGGCCAGATCACCTACACCGCGACCCTGACCAACCCGGCGCAAACCCCGGTGACCGTCACCCTGTCGAACGGTTCGACCATCACCATTGAGGCTGGCCAGACCACCGGCACCGTCAACGTGCCGACGGCGGCCAATGACGTCTACAACAATGGCGGCACTGTCAGCACCACCATTACTGGCGCCAGCGGCGGCAACTTTGAAAACCTGGTGCCAAACACCACGCCAGCCACCACCACGGTTACCGACTCGGTCGACACCACCAGCGTGAGCCTCACCGCTACCGGCACCGTCGTCGAAGGCGGCCAGATCACCTACACCGCGACGCTGACCAACGCAGCGCAAACTCCGGTGACGATCACCCTGTCGAACGGTTCGACCATCACCATTGACGCCGGCAAAACCACCGGCAGCGTCAACGTGCCGACCGCGGCCAACGACGTTTACAACAATGGCAGCACCGTCAGCACCACTATCACCGGCGCTACCGGCGGCAATTTCGAAAACCTGGTGCCGAACACGACGCCAGCGACCACCACCATTACCGACTCGATCGACAACACCAACCTGTCGCTGACGGCCACCGGCACCGTGGCGGAAGGGGGTTCGATCGTTTACACCGCGACCCTGACCAATCCGGCCGGCACGCCGGTAACCGTGACCCTGAGCAACGGCTCGGTGATCACCATCGACGCGGGCAAAACCACTGGCACCGTGACCGTTCCGGCGCCGGCCGATGATGTCTATAAAGACGCAGGCAAAGTCGAAGTCACCATCAAGGATGCGACTGGCGGCAACTTCGAGAATCTGCTGCCGAGCACTGTCCCGGCCGTGACCGAAGTGACCGACACTATCGATACCTCGACCGTGAAACTGACGGCTGATACCTCGGTTGCTGAAGGTGGCACCGTCACCTACACCGCCACCGTTGGCGCCCCGGTGACCGGTTCGCCTGTCGTGGTAACCCTGGCCAACGGTCAGAGCATCACCATTGAAGTCGGTAAAACCACCGGCAGCGTGACCACCACCGCGCCAAATGACGCGTTGACCGGCAACGCACCGCTGACGAATTCGATCACTGGCGTTTCGGGTGGTAATTACGAAGATCTGGTCGCCGACAAGACCCCGGTATCGACCAGCGTTACCGATGTTGCCGACACCACCAACCTGTCGCTGAGCGCAACCGGTTCCGTGGCTGAGGGTGGTTCGATTGTTTACACCGCCACGCTGACCAATCCGGCCGGCACGCCAGTCACCGTGACCCTGAGCAACGGCTCGGTGATCACCATTGAGGCCGGCAAAACAACCGGCACCGTGACTGTTCCGGCACCAGCCGATGACGTTTACCAAGACGCCGGCAAAGTCGAAGTGACCATCAAGGACGCCACCGGCGGCAACTTCGAAAACCTCGTTCCGAGCACCGTTCCGGCCGTCACCGACGTGACCGATACCGTCGATACCACCACCGTCAAACTGA
>NZ_FYEA01000012.1:24755-32351 GCF_900187605.1 Pseudomonas sp. Irchel 3H7 | reverse complement strand
CCAAGACGCCGGCAAAGTCGAAGTGACCATCAAGGACGCCACCGGCGGCAACTTCGAAAACCTCGTTCCGAGCACCGTTCCGGCCGTCACCGACGTGACCGATACCGTCGATACCACCACCGTCAAACTGACCGCCACCGAGTCGGCGGCTGAAGGTGGCACCGTCACTTACACCGCCACTGTCGGCGCGCCGGTGACCGGCTCGCCTGTGGTCGTGACCCTGGCCAACGGTCAGAACATCACCATCGAAGTCGGCAAAACCACCGGCACCGTGACCACCACTGCACCGAACGATGCGTTGACCGGCCACGTGCCGATCACCAACGCAATCACGGGCGTGAGCGGCGGCAATTACGAAGACCTCGTCGCCGACAAAACCCCGGTCAGCACCACGGTCACCGACACCACTGACACCACCGACCTGACGCTGAGCGCGACGGGCACCGTGGCTGAAGGCGGCCAGATCACTTACACCGCGACCCTGACCAACGCCGCCGGTTCGCCTGTCACCGTGACCCTGAGCAACGGCTCGGTGATCACCATCGAGGCCGGCAAAACCACTGGCACCGTGACCGTTCCTGCGCCAGCCGATGACGTTTACAAAGACGCCGGCAAAGTCGAAGTGACCATCAAGGACGCCACCGGCGGCAACTTCGAAAACCTCGTTCCGAGCACCGTTCCGGCCGTCACCGACGTGACCGATACCGTCGATACCACTACCGTCAAACTGACCGCCTCCGAGTCGGCGGCTGAAGGTGGCACCGTCATTTACACCGCCACTGTCGGCGCGCCGGTTACCGGCTCGCCTGTGGTCGTGACCCTGGCCAACGGTCAGAACATCACCATCGAAGTCGGCAAAACCACCGGCACCGTGACCACCACTGCACCGAACGATGCGTTGACCGGCCACGTGCCGATCACCAACGCAATCACGGGCGTGAGCGGCGGCAATTACGAAGACCTCGTCGCCGACAAAACCCCGGTCAGCACCACGGTCACCGACACCACTGACACCACCGACCTGACGCTGAGCGCGACGGGCACCGTGGCTGAAGGCGGCCAGATCACTTACACCGCGACCCTGACCAACGCCGCCGGTTCGCCTGTCACCGTGACCCTGAGCAACGGCTCGGTGATCACCATCGAGGCCGGCAAAACCACTGGCACCGTGACCGTTCCTGCGCCAGCCGATGACGTTTACAAAGACGCCGGCAAAGTCGAAGTGACCATCAAGGACGCCACCGGCGGCAACTTCGAGAACTTGGTGCCAAGCACCACGCCTGCCGTGACCGACGTCACTGATACCATCGACACCTCGACCGTGAAGCTGACGGCCGACACCACTGTGGCTGAAGGTGGCACTGTCACCTACACCGCCACCGTTGGCGCACCAGTCACCGGTTCGCCGGTTGTCGTGACCCTGGCCAACGGCCAGAACATCACCATCGAAGTCGGCAAAACCAGCGGCACCGTGACCACTACCGCGCCAAACGATGCGCTGACTGGCCACGCTCCGCTGACCAATGCGATCATCGACATTTCCGGTGGCAATTACGAGAACCTCGTTGCCGACAAAACCCCGGTTTCGACCACTGTTACTGACACTGTCGACACCACCAACCTGTCGCTGACTGCGACCGGCACCGTGGCGGAAGGTGGTTCGATTGTTTACACCGCGACCCTGACCAACCCGGCCGGCACCCCGGTGACTGTGACCCTGAGCAATGGCTCGGTGATCACCATCGAAGCGGGCAAGACCACCGGTACCGTGACCGTTCCGGCTCCAGCCGATGACGTCTACAAAGACGCTGGCAAGGTCGAAGTCACTATCAAGGATGCTACCGGCGGCAACTTCGAGAATCTGGTTCCGAGCACCACGCCAGCCGTTACCGATGTAACTGACACCATCGATACCTCGACGGTCAAACTGACCGCCACCGAGTCGGCCGCTGAAGGTGGCACCGTCACCTACACTGCCACTGTCGGCGCGCCGGTCACTGGTTCGCCGGTCGTGGTGACCCTGGCCAACGGTCAGAACATCACCATTGAAGTCGGCAAAACCACCGGCACCGTGACCACCACTGCGCCGAACGATGCGCTGACTGGCCATGCTCCGTTGACCAACGCGATCACCGACGTTTCCGGCGGCAATTACGAAAACCTCGTGGCCGACAAAACCCCGGTCAGCACCACCGTCACCGACACCGTCGATACCACCAACCTGACGCTGAGCGCGACAGGAACCGTAGCTGAAGGCGGCCAGATCACCTACACCGCGACCCTGACCAATGCCGCTGGCAGCCCGGTCACCGTGACCCTGAGCAACGGCTCGGTGATCACCATCGAAGCGGGCAAAACCACCGGCACCGTGACTGTTCCTGCGCCTGCCGATGACGTCTACAAGGACGCCGGCAAAGTCGAAGTCACCATCAAGGACGCCACCGGCGGCAACTTCGAGAACCTGGTCCCGAGCACCACGCCAGCCGTGACCGAAGTCACTGACACCATCGACACCTCGACCGTGAAGCTGACGGCCGACACCACGGTCGCTGAAGGCGGCACCGTCACCTATACCGCCACTGTCGGCGCGCCGGTCACCGGTTCTCCTGTCGTGGTGACCCTGGCCAATGGTCAGAGCATCACCATTGAAGTGGGCAAGACCACCGGCACCGTAACCTTCACCGCGCCGAACGATGCACTGACCGGTCAGGCCCCGCTGACCAACTCGATCACCGGCGTGAGCGGCGGCAATTACGAAAATCTGGTCGCCGACAAAACCCCGATCACCACCACAGTGACCGACAGCACCGACACCACCAATCTGTCGCTCAGCGCTACCGGTTCCGTGGCCGAGGGCGGTTCGATCATCTACACCGCGACCCTGACCAATGCGGCGGGCTCGCCTGTCACCGTGACCCTGTCGAACGGCTCGGTGATCACCATCGAGACAGGTAAAACCACTGGCACCGTGACCGTTCCGGCGCCGGCCGATGACGTCTACAAAGACGCCGGCAAGGTCGAAGTGACTATCAAGGATGCTACCGGCGGCAACTTCGAGAACCTCGTTCCGAGCACTGTGCCGGCCGTGACCGACGTCACTGACACCATCGACACCTCGACGGTCAAACTGACTGCCACCGAGTCAGCGGCTGAAGGTGGCACCGTTACTTACACCGCCACCGTCGGTGCTCCAGTGACGGGTTCTCCGGTTGTAGTGACCCTGGCCAACGGCCAGAACATCACCATCGAGGTCGGCAAAACCAGCGGCACCGTGACCACCACCGCGCCAAACGATGCGCTGACTGGGCACACGCCGCTGACCAACGCGATTACTGATGTGAGCGGCGGTAACTACGAGAATCTGGTCGCCGACAAAACCCCGGTTTCGACCACTGTTACTGACACTGTCGACACCACCAACCTGTCGCTGACGGCGACCGGCACTGTGGCTGAAGGCGGTTCGATCGTTTACACCGCAACACTGACCAATCCGGCCGGTACGCCAGTCACCGTCACCCTTTCGAACGGTTCGGTAATCACCATCGAAGCGGGCAAGACCACCGGCACCGTGACCGTGGCGGCTCCAGCCGATGACGTCTACAAAGACGCTGGCAAGGTCGAAGTGACCATCAAGGACGCCACTGGCGGCAACTTCGAGAACCTCGTTCCGAGCACCACGCCAGCCGTAACCGACGTCACTGACACCATCGACACCTCGACGGTCAAACTGACCGCCACCGAGTCTGCGGCTGAAGGTGGCACCGTCACCTACACCGCGACGGTCGGCGCGCCAGTCACCGGTTCGCCGGTTGTCGTGACCCTGGCCAATGGTCAGAACATCACCATCGAAGTGGGTAAAACCAGCGGCACCGTGACCACCACCGCGCCAAACGATGCGCTGACTGGCCATGCTCCGTTGACCAACTCGATCACCGGCGTTTCCGGCGGCAACTACGAAAACCTCGTGGCCGACAAAACCCCGGTCAACACCACCGTCACCGACACCGTCGACACCACCAACCTGTCGCTGACCGCGACCGGCTCGGTGAACGAGGGTGGCCAGATCACCTACACCGCGACCCTGACCAATGCTGCTGGCTCGCCAGTCACCGTGACCCTGAGCAACGGCTCGGTGATCACCATTGACGCTGGCAAAACCACTGGCACTGTCACCGTCGACGCACCGAAAGACGACGTCTACAAAGACGCCGGCACCGTTGAAGCGACCATCAAAGGCGCGACCGGTGGCGACTTCGAAAACCTCGTCACCAGCACTACTCCGGCCGTCACCACCGTCAACGACACCATCGACACCTCCACCGTGTCGCTGACCGCCACGGCGAACGTCGCTGAAGGCGAAACCGTGGTCTACACCGCGACCGTGACCGCGCCAGTGACCAGCTCGCCGGTTGTCGTGACCCTGTCCAACGGCCAGACCATCACCATCGCCGTCGGTGAAACCACCGGTTCGGTGAACTTCGTCGCGCCAAACAGCCCACTGGCCGGCGGCAGCTCGCTGAGCGTGACCATCGACGGCGCCACCGGCGGCAATTACGAAAAACTGGCGGTCGACGGCAAGTCCGCCGACACCGTGGTTTCGGACACCACCGACACCACCAACCTGAACCTGACCGCAACCGATTCTGTGGCTGAAGGCGGTTCGATCGTTTACACCGCGACGCTGACCAACCCGGCCGGCACCCCGGTGACCGTGACCCTGTCTAACGGTTCGGTGATCACCATCGAGGCTGGCAAAACTACCGGCACCGTGACCGTTGCGGCACCTGCCGATGACGTCTACAAAGACGCTGGCAAAGTCGAAGTGACGATCAAGGATGCAACGGGTGGTAACTTCGAGAATCTGGTGCCGAGCACCGTACCGGCGGTGACCAATGTCACCGACACCATCGACACCACCACCGTCAAACTCACCGCGACCGAGTCGGCGGCTGAGGGCGGCAGCGTGACTTACACCGCAACCGTCGGCGCGCCAGTCACTGGTTCACCTGTGGTCGTGACCCTGGCTAACGGTCAGACCATCACCATTGGTGTTGGCCAGACCACCGGCACCGCGACCACCACCGCGCCGAATGACGCACTGACCGGCCACGCGCCGATCACCAATGCGATCACCGAGGTGAGCGGCGGCAACTTCGAAAATCTGGTGGCGGACAAGACGCCGGTTTCGACCAATGTCACCGACACCGTCGACACCACCAATCTGTCGCTGACTGCGACCGGCACCGTTGCGGAAGGTGGTTCGATCATCTACACCGCAACCCTGACCAACGCTGCAGGCTCGCCAGTCACGGTGACCCTGTCGAACGGCGCGGTAATCACCATCGAAGCCGGTAAAACCACTGGCACCGTGACCGTTCCAGCTCCGGCCGATGACGTCTACAAAGACGCCGGCAAAGTCGAAGCGACGATTTCGACCGCTACCGGTGGCAACTTCGAAAACCTGGTGCCGAGCACTGTTCCGGCCGTGACCGAAGTCACCGATACCATCGACACCTCGACCGTGAAACTGACGGCGACCGAGACCGCCGCTGAAGGTGGCACCGTCACCTACACCGCCACTGTCGGTGCGCCAGTAACCGGCTCGCCTGTCGTCGTGACGCTGGCCAATGGTCAGAACATCACCATCGAAGTCGGTAAAACCACTGGCACCGTAACCTTCACCGCGCCGAACGATGCGCTGACCGGCCACGCGCCGATCACCAACTCGATCACCAGTGTCACTGGCGGCAACTACGAAAATCTGGTGGCCGACAAGACTCCGGTTTTGACCACGGTCACTGACACCGTCGACACCACCAACCTGTCGCTCAGTGCGACCGGTTCTGTGGCCGAAGGCGGTTCGATCATCTATACCGCGACATTGACCAACGCAGCTGGCTCGCCAGTCACCGTGACTCTGTCGAACGGTGCGGTGATTACCATCGAAGCCGGCAAAACCAGCGGCACCGTGTCTGTTCCAGCGCCAGCCGACGACGTCTACAAAGACGCAGGCAAAGTTGAAGCGACAATCTCGACGGCGACGGGCGGCAATTTCGAAAACCTGGTGCCGAGCACTGTTCCGGCCGTGACCGAAGTTACCGATACCATCGACACCTCGACCGTCAAACTGACGGCTGATACGTCGGTCGCTGAGGGCGGTACCGTCACTTACACCGCGACCGTTGGGGCACCAGTAACCGGTTCACCGGTCACCGTGACGCTGGCCAATGGTCAGAACATCACCATCGAAGTCGGCAAAACCACCGGCACCGTGACCTTCACCGCACCAAATGATGCGTTGACCGGCCATGCGCCACTGACCAACTCGATCACCAACGTGACCGGCGGCAACTACGAAAACCTTGTTGCCGACAAAACTCCGGTCAGCACCACCGTGACCGACACCGTCGACACCACTAACCTGTCGCTCAGCGCCACAGGGACAGTGGCCGAGGGTGGTTCGATTGTTTACACCGCAACGCTGACCAACGCGGCTGGCTCGCCAGTGACCGTGACGCTGAGCAACGGCGCCGTGATCACCATCGAGGCCGGCAAAACCACTGGCACCGTGACCGTTCCAGCCCCGGCCGACGACGTCTACAAAGACGCCGGCACCGTGCAGGCGACGATCAGCAACGCCACCGGTGGCAACTTCGAGAACCTGGTGCCGAGCACGACGCCGGCCGTGACCAGCGTCACGGACACTATCGACACCACCACGGTGAAACTGACCGCGACCGGTACAGCGGCTGAAGGCGGCAACGTTGTCTACACCGCTACCGTAGGCGCACCGGTTACCGGCTCGCCGGTTGTCGTGACTTTGGCCAATGGTCAAACCATCACCATCGGTGTTGGCCAGACCACGGGCACTGCAACCACCGCAGCGCCAAACGATGCATTGACCGGTCATGCGCCACTGACCAACTCGATCACCAACGTGACCGGCGGCAACTACGAGAACCTTGTTGCCGACAAAACTCCGGTCAGCACCACCGTGACTGACACCGTCGACACCACGAACCTGTCGCTGAGCGCGACTGGCTCGGTGGCTGAAGGCGGCTCGATCGTTTACACCGCGACCCTGACCAACGCCGCTGGCTCGCCAGTGACCGTCACCTTGTCGAACGGCGCAGTGATCACCATCGATGCCGGTAAAACCACTGGCACCGTGACCGTCCCAGCCCCGGCTGACGACGTCTACAAGGACGCCGGCACCGTGCAGGCGACGATCAGCACCGCCACCGGTGGTAACTTCGAGAACCTGGTGCCGAGCACGACGCCGGCTGTGACCAGCGTCACCGACACCATCGACACCACCACGGTGAAACTGACCGCGACCGCCACTGCCGCTGAAGGCGGCAATGTCGTCTACACCGCAACCGTCGGCGCGCCAGTGACTGGCTCGCCAGTCGTGGTAACCCTGTCGAACGGTCAGACCATCACCATCGGTGTTGGCCAGACCACCGGCACCGCGACCACTACTGCGCCAAACGACGTGTTGACCGGCCATGCACCGCTGACCAACGCGATCACCGACGTGACCGGCGGTAACTTCGAAAACCTCGTGGCTGACAAAACGCCGGTCAGCACGAACGT
>NZ_FYEA01000012.1:0-24658 GCF_900187605.1 Pseudomonas sp. Irchel 3H7 | reverse complement strand
GCACCGCGACCACTACTGCGCCAAACGACGTGTTGACCGGCCATGCACCGCTGACCAACGCGATCACCGACGTGACCGGCGGTAACTTCGAAAACCTCGTGGCTGACAAAACGCCGGTCAGCACGAACGTGACCGACACTGTCGACACCACCCATCTGTCGCTGAGCGCGACGAACTCGGTCGCTGAAGGTGGCTCGATCGTCTACACCGCAACATTGACCAACGCCGCAGGCTCGCCAGTGACCGTGACGCTGAGCAACGGCGCCGTGATCACCATCGACGCCGGTAAAACCACCGGCACCGTGACCGTTCCAGCCCCGGCTGACGACGTCTACAAAGACGCCGGCACCGTGCAGGCGACAATCAGTACCGCCACTGGTGGCAACTTCGAAAACCTGGTGCCGAGCACGACGCCGGCTGTGACCAGCGTCACCGACACCATCGACACCACCACCGTGAAGCTGACGGCCACCGAGTCGGCGGCTGAAGGCGGCAATGTCGTTTACACCGCAACCGTCGGCGCGCCAGTGACTGGCTCGCCAGTCGTGGTAACCCTGTCGAACGGTCAGACCATCACCATCGGCGTTGGCCAGACCACCGGAACCGCGACCACTACTGCGCCAAACGACGTGTTGACCGGCCATGCACCGCTGACCAACGCGATCACCGACGTGACCGGCGGTAACTTCGAAAACCTCGTGGCTGACAAAACGCCGGTCAGCACGAACGTGACCGACACTGTCGACACCACCAATCTGTCGCTGAGCGCGACGAACTCGGTCGCTGAAGGTGGCTCGATCGTCTACACCGCAACATTGACCAACGCCGCAGGCTCGCCAGTGACCGTGACGCTGAGCAACGGCGCCGTGATCACCATCGATGCGGGCAAAACCACTGGCACCGTGACCGTTCCCGCACCGGCCGACGACGTCTACAAAGACGCCGGCACCGTGCAGGCGACAATCAGTACCGCCACTGGTGGCAACTTCGAAAACCTGGTGCCGAGTACGACTCCGGCTATCACCAGCGTCACTGATACCATCGACACCACCACCGTAAAACTCACTGCAACCACAACTGCAGCCGAGGGCGGCAACGTTGTCTACACCGCGACTGTTGGTGCTCCGGTAACAGGTACGCCTGTGGTTGTGAACCTGGCAAACGGTCAGACCATCACCATTGGTGTTGGCCAGACTACGGGGACTGCAACCACTACCGCACCAAACGATGCGTTGACCGGTCACGCGCCGCTAACCAACTCGATCACCAACGTCACTGGCGGCAACTACGAAAATCTCGTAGCCGACAAGACGCCGGTTTCGACCAACGTCACTGACACCGTCGACACCACCAATCTGTCGCTCAGTGCGACCGGTTCTGTGGCTGAAGGCGGGTCGATTGTTTACACCGCCACGCTGACCAACGCCGCAGGTTCGCCTGTGACCGTGACCCTGTCGAACGGCGCAGTGATCACTATCGAGGCCGGCAAAACCACCGGCACCGTGACTGTTCCGGCACCGGCTGACGACGTTTATAAAGACGCTGGCACTGTCCAGGCAACGATCAGCACCGCCACCGGTGGCAACTTCGAAAACCTCGTCACCAGCACTGCTCCGGCCGTGACCAGCGTCACTGATACCATCGATACGACTACCGTGAAGCTGACCGCAACCGGTACAGCGGCTGAAGGCGGCAACGTCGTCTACACCGCCACCGTCGGCGCAGCCGTGACCGGCGCGCCTGTTGTCGTGACCCTGGCCAACGGTCAGACCATCACCATTGGCGTCGGCCAGACCACCGGCACCGCGACCACCACCGCACCGAACGATGCTCTGACCGGTCATGCGCCGCTGACCAACTCGATCACCAACGTGACGGGCGGCAACTACGAGAACCTCGTGGCCGACAAAACCCCGGTCAGCACCACCGTGACCGACACCGTCGACACCACCAACCTGTCGCTGTCCGCGACCGGCACCGTGGCCGAAGGTGGTCAGATCACTTACACCGCGACCCTGACCAATGCCGCAGGCTCGCCAGTCACCGTAACCCTGAGCAACGGCTCGGTAATCACCATCGACGCCGGCAAAACCACTGGCACCGTGACCGTTCCAGCCCCGGCTGACGACGTCTACAAAGACGCCGGCACCGTGCAGGCGACCATCACCGGCACCAGCGGCGGCGGCTTCGAAAATCTGGTGACCAACACCACGCCAGCCGTGACCAACGTCACCGACACCATCGACACCACCACCATCAGCATCACTGGCAGCAGCTCGGTGACCGAAGGCCAGACCGCCAGCTACACGGTCAGCCTGAACCACCCGGCGCAAACCGAAGTGACCCTGAAAATCGTCTACAGCGGCACCGCCGCCGACGGTTCGGACTTCACTGGCGTTTACACCGTGAAGATCCCGGCAGGTGCGAGCAGCGCGCAGTTCAATGTCGCCACCATCGATGACAAGATCACCGAAGGCACCGAGAACTTCGTGGTCAAGATTGATTCGGCCACCGGTGGCAACTTCGAGAACCTCGCGGTCAGCAGCACCAATGGCAGCGTCAGCACCTCGATCATCGACAACGATGCGCCACCCGTGCTCGACCTGGATGCCAACAACTCCAGCGGCGCCACCGGTGCCGACTACAAGGTGACCTTCACCGAAAACACCCCGGGCGCGGGTGTGTCGATTGCCGACACCGACATCAGCATCACCGACCCGGACAGCACCATGCTCACCGGCGCCACCGTAATCCTGACCAACCGTCAGGACGGTGATGCGCTGAACCTGGGCAACAGCGTCAACGGCATCACCATCAATGCCAACAGCACTAACGGCACCGTCACGCTGACGCTGTCCGGTAACGCGACGCTGGCCGACTACATGCAGGCCATCAAGAACATCAGCTTCACCAACAGCAGTGAAAACCCGAGCACCGTGCCGCGCATCATCACCGTGACCGTGACCGATGGCGGCAATTACTCCAACACCGCGACCACCACGGTCAACGTGGTGGCGGTCAACGACGCACCGGTTGCTGCACCGAGCAACGTCACCGGCACCGAAGACACCCCGCTGGTGCTCGGCTGGTCGACTTTCGGCGTTACTGACGTCGACAGCCCGGCCGCCAGCCTCGGCATCAAAATTACCCAGCTGCCGGGCGAAGGCAAACTGCAGTACCTGGACGGCTCGACCTGGAAGGACGTCGCCAACAACCAGACCTTCAGCAAGGCTGACATCGACGCGGGCAAGCTGCGCTTCCTGCCGGATGCCAACGAGTCGGGCGTCAACGGTTACGGCGGCAGCGGTCTGGGCAACAACCAGGCTGACTACGCGCAAATCAAGTTCCAGCCAACCGACGGCCAACTGCTGGGCAACACCGGCACCGTGAAGATCGACATCACCCCGGTAGCGGATGCGCCGACCGTGAGCGTGGCCGACAACAGCGTGAAGTCGACCGGACTGATCAAGGAAGTCTGGACTGGTCTCTCGGGTCTGGGCACCAACGGCAACGGCGCGGATTCGACCACGTTGAAAAACGTCATTGACGGTGCGGGCACACCGAACACCAGCACTAACGTCAACAACGTGCAGTCCGACGGCAGCGTGACCGCCGGTACTGCCTCGAAGACCTCGGGCCTGATCTATCTGGAAGCCGGCAAGACCTACACCTTCAGTGGTATCGGCGATGACAGCCTGTTGGTGACCATTGGCGGCAAGAGCGTGGCATCGACCACGTGGGGCGCGGGCGGTAACCTCAACGGTTCGTTCACCCCGACCACCAGCGGCTACTACACCCTGGACATCTACCACCACAACCAGAGCGGCCCGGGCAGCTACGACGTCAACCTGTCGGTCAACGGCAGCACGCCGATCGACCTGAGCAGCGCTGGCGTACCGATCTACACCGGCGTGCAGGATCTGGTGAATTCGGGCGTGACCGTCTCCGATCTGCACGGCAGCAACGGCGAAGGCTATTACGACGGCTACAAACTCAACACCGGCGCCGAAGGCACCACGGTGAAACTGTCGGCAATCACCACCGCACTGACTGACACCGACGGCTCGGAAACCCTGAGCGTGAAGATCAGCGGCGCGCCAGTCGGCTCGGTGCTCAGCGATGGCGCGGGCCATACCTTCACCGTCACCGCCAGCAGCGGCGACGCCAACGTCACCGGCTGGAACCTCGGCAGCCTGACCGTGACCCCGCCGCCGTACTACAACGGCCAGTTCAACCTGACCGTGACCTCGACCTCCACCGAGATGGTCGGCGGTTCGGCGAGCAGCACCGCGACCATTCCGGTCACCGTGGTGCCGGCGGTCTACAACGCCATTGTCGCCACGTCGGCCGATGACACCGTCAGCGGCACCGATGGCAACGACATCATCGTCGCCGACATCGGTGGCCTGACCGTGGTCCCGGGTACCAACTACAACATCGCCTTCATGGTCGACAGCTCCGGCAGTATGAGCAGCTCGTCGATCAATGCGGCCAAGGATTCGCTGACGTCGGTGTTCAACACCCTCAAGCAGAGCCTGGGCGGCAGCAACTCGGGTACGGTGAACATCTTCCTGGTGGACTTCGATACCCAGGTCAACAAGTCGGTGTCGGTGAACCTCAACGACCCGAATGCGCTGACCCTGCTCAAATCCGTACTCGACTCGATGAGTTCCGGCGGCGGCACCAACTATGAGGACGTGTTCAAAACCACGGCCAACTGGTTCCAGAGTGCCGACGCTGTGGCCAACACCGGGGCGAAAAACCTCACGTACTTCATCACCGACGGCCAGCCGACCTACTACCAGAGCGGCGAGCAGACCAACCCGACGCTGTACGGCAGCGTGAAGTTCGACAGCGTGGTGACCACCAGCAACTACAAGCTGGGCGACACCTTCAGCACCTACATCGACAACACGCATTACCTGAGTATCAACGCCAGCGGTTTTGCCCAGTTGCAGACCTACACCGCCCGTTATGGCTGGAGCACCACCAATCTGGGCACCGTTCACGCGCAGGGCGACGGCACTTACGAGTTGTCGAGTCTGGCCGGTAGCGGCAGCAGCACCACCTCGACCACCACCGACAACTCGACCAGCAGCTTCGCGTTGCTCAGTGGCCTGTCGAATGTCGAGGCCATCGGCCTGAACAGCGGCGTCAGCCTCAACGACCTGAAACCTTACGATTCGGATAAAACGCCGCAGACCAACATTGATCCGAAGGATCTGGCCAACTCGATTATCGGCCACACCGAAGCGACGATGCCGGGCAACGACACCGTCAGCGGTGGCGACGGCAATGACATCCTCTTTGGCGATCTGGTGAGTTTCAACGGCATTGCCGGTGAGGGTTATCAGGCGATGCAGGCGTTCGTTGCCAAGGAAACCGGCGTCGACGTCAGCAAGGTCACCACCAGCAACGTGCACCAATACATCACCGAGCACTATCAGGCGTTCGATGTGTCCGGTGCGCATGATGGCAATGACACGCTGTTGGGTGGCGCGGGCAATGACATCCTCTTCGGCTCGGGCGGCAACGACCTGCTCGATGGCGGCAAAGGCAATGACATCCTGCTCGGCGGCACCGGCAACGACACACTGATCGGTGGTCAGGGCAATGACATCCTCATCGGTGGTTCTGGCGCCGACACCTTTGTCTGGAAGGCGGGCGACACCGGCAACGACGTGATCAAGGACTTCAAGGCCGCCGACGGTGACCGTATCGATCTGCGTGATTTGCTGCAGGGCGAGACTGGCAGCACCATCGACAACTTCCTGAAGATCACCACGGTCGACGGCACGTCGTCGCTGCAAGTCAGCTCGGCGGGCAAGTTCAACTCCGGCGATGCCGCAGCGGCGACCCCGGACGTGACGATCAAACTGGAAGGCAACAACTGGTCGAGTGCCAACATTCACAACCTGATTGCCGGCAGCGACCCGACCATCAAAGTCGACCACAACAACAGCTGATCCGTGAACAAAACGGCCGCCCCAATGGGGCGGCCGTCACGTTTGTGCTTACCGCGACGGTGACGATTACGTCGCCGCACCGCATACTCGCGCGCAGTTGGCTATGCTGCTGACAGCATGACGCTGGTTCATTTCCGAGGGATGCTCAATGTTTTACGTGCAACGCGATGCGCAAGGTCTGTTGATTCGCGTGGAAGCCGCGGCCTACGCCGAGGCCACGGAAACGCTGCCGGCCGACAGCCATGAAATCCAGGCCTGGTTCGCCAATGAAGTGGTGGAAACCAGCCTCAAACAGCTCAAGCAGAGCGACTTTGAAATGATTCGGGTACTCGACGACCTGATTCAGGTGCTGACCCAGAAAGGCGTGATCCGCGTCACCGACCTGCCACCGGCGGCCCAGGCCAAACTGATGGACCGGACCCAGGCGCGGGAAGCGTTGGGCGGGTTGAGTCAGTTGATTGATGAGGATGAGGGCGGGTTGATCTGATCCCCCGTAATCAAAAGCCTACCCTCACCCCAACCCTCTCCCGGGGGGAGAGGGAGCTGACCGAGGTGTCTGGCGTTATACATCGACCTGAGAAATCGAATCGATTATGGATTCAGCCCCCTCTCCCGGAGGGAGAGCGGCCAACCGAGGTGTCTGGCGCTATAAGTCGATTATGGATTCAGCGGAGCTCTTTCACGTCGGCGTATTACATCAATATCGCACGGTCAGTCCCCTCTCCCTCCGGGAGAGGGCTAGGGTGAGGGTTGCTTTTGCAATGACTCACCGCCAAGGCTTCGGCTCACCCAACAACTGCCCCTGAACCCCATACAAACCCATCTCGCGAATCACCGCCAACTCCCCTTGCGTCTCGACCCGCTCAGCAATCAGCGGCAGATCAATGCTGTGCGCCGCGCGCTGGATCGCCTCGATGAACAGCCGCTTGTCACTCTCCTGATCAATCGCGCGAATGTAGCTGCCATCGATCTTCAGGTACGCCAGCCCCAGCCGCGCCAGATTACCGATCATGCTGAAACGACCACCAAAGCGCTGCAGGCTCAGTGAGAAGCCCAGTTCGCGCAGGCGCCGGGTCAACTGCTCGAGCACCGCTTGTTCCGGCAATTGCTCCTCGCCGATTTCCAGGGTCAGGCGCTCGCCGAGGTTGGAATGTGCGCGCAAAATCTCGAAGACTTTGTTCAACGCCTGCGGATCGGCCAGGGTCGCCGAAGACAGGTTCAGCGCCAGCGAATCTTCATGTTCTTTCATCTGCTCCAGCACGCGCTCAAGCATCAGGCGATCCAGCCGCGCGGTCCAGCCGAAGCGCTCCAGCCATGGCAGAAAACGCCCGGCCGGGATGGTCTGGCCCTGATCATCGAGCAAGCGCGAGAGCACTTTGTAATGCAGCACCAGTTGCGTGTCTGCGGCGGCGACCACCGGCTGGAAATACAGCTCGAAACGTTGCTGACTCAAGGCCTGATCGAGCAAACGATGCCATGCGTGGTGATCGTCGCCGACATCCGCCGTCAGGCTCTGATCGATACAGGCCCAGTTCTGCTCGCCCTGCCCTTCGGCTTGCGCCAGCGCCTGATCACCGAGGGTCAGCACCTGTTGCGGCGAATCGCCGTGAGTGAAGGGCGCCAGGCCGATCGACGCCACGGCAGCGACGTCGGTCGCGCCGGTGGCGTGCAGACTGCTCAAGGCATTGTCGAGGTTCTGCGCCAGTTGCAGCGCTTCTTCTCGAACCAGCCCCGGCGCCAGCACAGCGAACTCACCGCCACGAATCCGCGTGACAAGGTTCTGGGTTTCCGGGTACTTGGCGCATTCGCGAGACAACTGTTCGCCGACTGCTTTCAACAGTTCATCGGTGCGCTGACCGCCCAGACGCTGGTTGAGCCCGGCCAGATCCTTGACCCGCAACAGCAGTAGATAACCAGAACTGGCCTGCTCCGGATTGCTCACCCGATTGTTCAACTGCATCTCGAAATAACGCCGGTTGGCCAACCCCGTCAGGTTGTCCTGATAAGACTCGGCCCGCAGTTTTTCACTGCGCTCGGCCTGCTCCTGAAACAGCGCCTTGAGCTTCTCGACCATCTGGTTCATCGCCTGCACCACGCGACGCAACTCAGGCGTGCGCGGCAATTCAGGCAGGCTGAGAAACTCGCGACGGGCGATGGCGTGAGACTGCTTGACCATGTAATCCAGCGGCTTCAATTGCCGGCGCAGCAGCAATGCGCCGAGCACCGCACTCACTGCGCCGCAGATCAGCAACCAGCCAAGGCTGCCCAACGCGCTCTGCCACAGCTTGGCCACGGCAAACATCGGATGGCTGACCACTTCGACCCGCGCCGCCTGCTCCCAGCCACGGCTGACCAGCGCGTCGCCACCAGCCGGTTCCAGACCGATCAGCTTGACGAACCAGTCCGGCACATTGCTGACCGCCGGAATGCCATTGCGCTCGACGATAGTCTGATCGGTCTTCAGATCGACCACGCGGATGCTCGCGTAATAACCGCTGTCGAAAATCGAACTGACCAGCAACTCGACCATCGCCGGGTCGTCGATATTCGGCGTCAGCGACAAGGCCAGCGCCGTCGCGGCGTCCTGCGCGTGGGAACGCAACTGGTTGACGTACTGGGTGCGCGAGCTCTCCAGACTGACCATGAAGCTGCCGGTGAAGGCGACCACCAGGAACAGACAGATAGCGATCAACAGCTGTTTGAACAAAGACATCTGAGCGCGTGCTCCTAGTTAGTCGTCTCGACCGGGAAACCTTCGGCCTGCATTTTCTTCAAGACATCCTGCCAGCGTGACAGGCGTTTGGTATCACCGACCTTTTTGTTGCCCTTGGCGCCCGGCAAATACAGACCTTCGGCATTGAAAGAGTAGACCGGCAGCAAATCGGTTCGCTGCGATGCCGGCTGGATCGGATCGATGAGGCTGTCGAGCACCAGCGGCATGGCATCGGGGGTGGCATAGTAAGTCAGGACCATGTGCGCGCGGTTCTGGCGCAACGCTTTGACATAGGTGATGCGCAGCTTGTCACTGGAAACGCCGAGATGGCGCAGGCTGAAATACTTGGCGATCGCATAGTCTTCGCAGTCGCCAGCGCCCTTCCACAGCGCCTCGATCGGCGTTTCCCAATAGTCGACCTCGTGCCACAGGTCGATGTCTTCGACGTAGCGCACCTGTTTGTTGAAAAACAGGTTCACCACTTTGAGCTTTTCCATCTCGCTAACCTGTTTCTGCGTAGCCAACAGATTCTGCCAGGCATCGATGCGCTGCTGCCCGGCACCCAGCGGCCCGTAGAGCGCCGTGGCTTTGCGGCTGATCGTGGAAAAATCCCAATCGGCATGCAGACCGCCCAGCATGACGCCGGCCAGCAGCAGTGCGCAGCCTAGCCAGCGCAGTGTCCGGGGGATCGCGAAACGTACCGCCACAGCAGAATTCCGGGGGGCAGGAAGGAAAGCGTTTGATGGTGAAGCTTAGCCCGGCAAAAAACAATGGCACCATGAGATCATCGGCGACACGCTAAACTTCAGTTGGCACCCAATGTTTTACAAGGTTTGACAACCTGTAGAGCAATCACTAGTGTCATTTGGATCCAAATCAGGCCGACATACAGGGTGCGTAGTCGTGACACAGAAGCCCAAACCGCTGCACAGCATTAAAGTCGATGGACCGATTCCTGCGCATCTGGCCCGGTCGGTGATCGAAGAAACCCTGCGCTCGGCGATCCTCGATGGGCGTCTGCCCTGCGGCACGGCGCTGCGCCAGCAGGATCTGGCCGATTTGTTCGGCGTCAGCCGCATGCCGGTGCGCGAAGCCTTGCGCCAGCTCGAAGCTCAGGAACTGCTGAGCGTTACCGCGCATAAAGGCGCAGTGGTTGCGCCGTTGATTCAAGGCGATGCCACCGAAACCTACGAGCTGCGCATCCTCCTCGAATCCGAAGCCATGCGCCAGTCGATTCCGCAGCTGACCTCGGCCGATCACACACGCGCCGCCGGTTACATCGAAGAGCTGGAAGCGCAACACGACTACACGGAAATCGGCCGGCTCAACCGTTTGTTCCACATGGCCCTGTACTGCAAAGCGCCCAATAAACGCTTGCTGCGACTGGTCGAAGACGGACTCAACGAAGAGGAACGTTTTCTGCGTTTCAACCTTGAGGCCATGGGCCTGGGCAAACTGTCCCAGGACGATCACCGGGCAATGCTGCAAGCCGTGCAGGATCGTGACGTTGAACTGTCAATCAAACTCCTCGAGCAGCACCTTAATCGGGGCGTCGAGGTGATTACCCGTTATCTCGCTACCCCCGCCGCGCAAAGCCGCAAAGCCGCTCGCTGAGCGCGCACCTCCCACGAATCACCCGCTTACAAATCCCCAAGCGATCTGCCCGCCCTCAGGTGGGCGGATCCGCGTGCCCGCTCTAACCTCCTCCGCGCCTATCAGTCCGCATTTGCAGCGTGCCGATGACGAATCGGTAATAGCCGTGGCGCTCATTTACCCGCACTCTTGAACGGCCAACCCCATAAAGAACGGGCGACGCGCCGCCCTGACGGCGCAGTCCCCGCACCAGGAACCTACGGAAGGAGCCTTGCCACGGGAAAAAGGAAGTCATGGCGCGGGGTCACGGCCAACTTCCGCCCCTTTTAAATCATTCAACTCTTATTGCTGGAAAGTTGCTTCGAGTGAGGCATTCACTCTTATCGATCAATTTTGGCCGTTATTCGCCGAAAGGAGCAACTACGCCCAAATAAAACTTTATCCATAAGTTTTATCGGAACAACTCAACTTCAAAAAACAGCAAACTTAAAAAAATTAAAAATATACTTGTTAACTACTTTGTCTGTGTATTAGCTTTTCTTCGCCAAGTTTGAACTTCGCCCTTCAACTCGGCGCCAGCCCAATGCCTGCGGTACCTCAGCAGCGCCTTATGGGCAGACATGAGGCCATGTCACAGGTATATCGTTCCGCACTTATCCATCAGGAAAGAAGGCTGTCGTCCGTCGACAGAAAACAAGTAAGTCGTCGTTTCATTGATTGCGCAGTTTCCAGAGCAGTTCCATTACATATCAACGATAAAGGACATCATGATGCCCAATAAGAACCAACTCGCCCTGAAGAAAGCCGAACTTAGCATTCACCCGATCTTTTCCGAGATCACCTCGCTAACGGTCTTGCGTCGTTTCATGGAAACCCACGTGTTTGCCGTGTGGGATTTCATGTCGCTGACCAAACGCCTGCAGCAGGAGCTGACGTGCACCCGTTTGCCGTGGTTACCGCCGCGTGACCCTCACGCCGCCCGGTTGATCAACGAGATCGTTCTGGGTGAAGAATCGGATGATCGCCTGACGGAGGGTCATTACAGCCATTTCGAGTTGTACCTGGATGCGATGCGCGAAATCGGCGCGAGTACCACGGCCGTGGAGCGCTTTGTCGCCCTGCAACAGGAAGGGGTGAGCTATGACGTTGCGCTGCAAAGCGTCGAGGTGGATCCGGCCGCTGCGCAATTTGTCCGCGACACCTTGCGTACCGCCCTGCATGCACCAGGACACAGCGTGGCGGCGGCGTTTCTGCACGGTCGCGAGAGTGTGATCCCGACCATGTTCCAGCGCATTCTTGACGACTGGGGCATCGGCATCGAACAGGCACCGACCTTCCGTTACTACCTGGAGCGGCACATCGAGGTCGACTCCGAAGACCACGGCCCGGCGGCAGAACACCTGCTCGAACGCCTGGTCGCCGGCGATCCGCAGCGCGAGGCCGAGGTCTACGCCAGCGCCATCGCCGCCGTGGAGAGTCGCATCGCCCTGTGGGACGGCCTGCGCCTGAGCATGCGCGAACCGTTGGCGGAGGTGGCCCAATGAACGCCGCCGACTATCAATCCTTTGCCGACGCCTGGGAGAACCGCGCCACCATCCGCACTCGCCCCCGACGCGTGCTGGAAGACGATGAACGCCTGATCTACCCGCTCAGCCGCCAACCACTGGTGCTCAGTGAAACCTTCCTGCGCGAGTGCCCGCAACAGCGTGATTTCGCCTTGGTGCAGACGCTGTACAAGTTCATCAACGACGTGGTGATTTTCGAAACCGAGATCGTCGACAAGACCGCACGCAGCATCGCCAAGAACCGCTTCGCCGTGGCCTTCCCGTTTGCCTGTCGTTACGACGCGATGACCGTGGTGGTCGATGAGGATTATCACGCGCTGGTGGCGATGGATTTCATGCAGCAAACGGTAGCGATGACCGGCATCGAGCCGATTCAGTTGCCCGATGAGATCGAGTTGAGCCGGGCGATTCCTGCGGCTGTAGCGCTGGCACCGGAGCACCTGCGCAGCGCGGTGGAATTGATCTGCGTGGCCATCGCCGAAAACACCGTGACCGGCGATGTCGCGGCGTTCGCCCGCGATGACACGGTCAAGCCGTCGATCAAAGGTCTGATGGCCGATCACTTGCTCGACGAAGGTCGTCATTCGAGTTTCTGGGCGCGGATGGTGCGTATCTATTGGCACACCGCCAACGCGGCGGATCGCGAAACCATCGCGCAGATTCTGCCGGTGTTCATCGGCCACTACCTGACCAACGACATCCAGAAAGCCTTCGATCTGCGCCTGATCGACGCACTGCCGGTCAGCGAGGCGACGCGCCGTTCGCTCAGGGATGAAATGGCCGGGCTGGCCTTTCCGATCAATCGCCACCATCCGCTGGTGGGCAACATCGTCAAGTTCTTCCACAACAGCTCGCTGCTCG
Source organism: Pseudomonas sp. Irchel 3H7 (assembly GCF_900187605.1). GTDB lineage: Bacteria > Pseudomonadota > Gammaproteobacteria > Pseudomonadales > Pseudomonadaceae > Aquipseudomonas. The sequence continues at coordinate 11,960 of NZ_FYEA01000012.1, read as the reverse complement.
ACACGCCCTGCGTGCAGCACGCCTTGCGCGATTACCTGGTTTGACAAGGAGGCCGACATGAAACGTCTCGACATTTTGCTGATTGGCGCCAGCCAGGCCATGACCGACCTGGCGCAGGAACTGGAACAACACGGTCACTCCTTGCAGCGCAGCGGCGTTGCGGCATCGACGGTGGATTTGATCATCGACGATGGCTTCATTGGCGCTGGCGACTTCTGCGCCATCCCGCATCTGCATCTGCGTCTGGGTGTTGGCGTGCAGAGCCTTGGCGGTTTGCCGTCACTCGATTTGCTGTGTTTTCTTGGCTCGTCACTGATCAGCCGCGTGCCGATTGCCGATGAGCCATCGGGAAACGGTCAGGCATTGCGACAGCGGGTGCTGACCCAAGTGGTGGACGAAGTGGCGTTGCTGGTCAGCCGCTTCTCCCGTGACGCTGAGTATCTTCAGCAGGCCGGATCTGTGCCGGCGCCGGATTTCGAGCGGATGGAAAACCTGCTGTTTCTCGACAACCTGGCTTACGTCCATCAGCGCAACGACACCGCGAATGTGGCGCTGCTGAAACAGGCGCAAGTGCCAGTCATCGAGCGTCTGCAACAGAGCTTGATTCGCCACGCCGAACGGCCGGCACTGCACCTTGGCGAACAGTCGCTCAGCTACAGCCAGTTGCACGACTACAGTCGCGCGATTCAACAGCAAATGCTGCCTTTGCTCGAGCAACATCCGCAACCGTGGGTGGTCGGCATCTGCCTGCCGAAAAGCCCGGCGTTGTTCGCATCGATTCTGGCGGTCCTCGGCAGCGGCGCGGTGTATTTGCCGCTGGAGCCGAGTCATCCGTTGCAGCGCCAGCAATACATTCTGCAAAACGCAGGCGCGCTGCTGTTGTTGCATGACGGCGAGCATCCGCTTGGCGAAACCATGGCGGGGCTGGACGTCAGCCGCATCGACAGCGCCGAGGCAGATCTCAGCCAACCGTTGATGCGCCGCCGCCCCGAACTTGATGCAGCGTGCATGGCGCTCTACACCTCGGGCACCACCGGCCATCCGAAGGGTGTGCTGCTCAGCCAGGCCAACCTCGCGCACTTCACCGCGTGGTACGCCGATTACGTGCAGTTGCAGGCAGAAAGTCGAGTCTTGCAGTTCTCGTCGCTAAGCTTCGATTCGTCGCTGATCGACATCTTCCCGACCCTGCTCGAAGGCGCCGAACTGGTGGTGCCCGACGACACGCAACGGCGCGATCCGCTGCAACTGGTCGCGTTGATCCGCCGCCGGCAACTGACCCACGCGTTCCTGCCACCGGCACTGTTGAGCATCCTGCCGCTGGAGCAACTGGAAGGCGTGCAAGTGATGACCGGCGGCGACGTCTGCGAGCCGTTCGTCATCGAGCAACTGACCCGTCAGGGCACGCTGCACAACCTTTACGGCCCGACCGAAGCCACGGTGCTGATCACCGCCCGCCGGCTCACACCGGGTGACAGCAACCGCAGCCTCGGCGCGCCGATCGCCAACAGTCAGGTGCTGATCCTCGATGACGATTTGCAACCGGTACCACAGAACACCGTCGGCGAATTGTTTATCGTCGGCCCCGGCGTCTGCCTCGGTTATCTGAACAACCCACAGCAGACTGCCGAGCGTTATCTAACCTTGGATTTGCCGGACGGCCAAACGCTGCGCGCCTACCGCAGCGGCGACATGGCCAAGTGGGGCGAGGACGGTATCGAGCTGTGCGGACGGCGCGACAATCAGGTGAAAATTCGCGGCTTCCGGGTCGAGCCGGAAGAGATCGAACGCTGCCTGCGCGAGAGCCAGTTGTACCGGCAAATCGCAGTGGTGATCGACTCTCAGCGACGGATTCTGGCGTTCCTCGCCCAGCCGCAATCGGACATCGCGCGCGAAACGCTAAAGGCTCACGCCCGGCAATTTTTGCCCGACTACATGCAACCCGTGGCGTGGTCTGAACTGTCGAGCATGCCGTTCGCCAGCAACGGCAAGGTCGACCGCAAAGCGCTGCTGGAACTGCCGGTGAGCGTACAGGACAGCGGGCCGAAATGCCTGCCGGCGAATGCCGATGAAGCACTGTTGCTGGAGATCTGGGCGGAATTGCTGGAGCTGCCCACCAGCGATATTTCCACTGACGAAAGCTTCTTCAATCTCGGTGGTCACTCGATTCTGCTGTCGCGAATGTTGCTGCGGCTGCGTGAGGAGTTCGGGCGCAGCATCTCGATCAACCGCTTCATCGAACTGCCGACCATCATCAAACTCGCGACGCTGGTGCGCGGCACCGATGACAGCACGGTGCTCAGCGCTCAAGCCATGGCCGACGCCGAGCGCGCACTGGATATCGAGCCACTGCCGATCAGTCGCATGGGTGATGTGCACAAGGTCATCGTCACCGGGGCCAATAGTTTTGTTGGCGTGCACATCGTCGAGGCGCTGCTCGGCTGGGGCGCCAGTGAAGTGGCGTGTCTGGTGCGCGATGGCGGCGGGCAAACGGCGGCGCAACGCTTTGCCGAGTCACTGCGGGAAAACCGTCTGGAGCATCTGGATCTGAGTCGCGTGCGGGTTTACGCGGCAGATATCACACGCCCGCAACTGGGCCTGGACGACGACGATTATCAGCGCCTCGATCGTGAGTTCGGCGCGTTGGTGCATAACGCCGCCAACGTCAATCACGTACTCGATTACGAGTCGCTGGCGGCAGACAACGTCGAGCCGATTTTTGCGCTGCTGCGTTTGTGCGAAGGGCAGAGCAAAAAGGTTTTCAATTTCGTCTCGACGCTGTCGGCTTCAAGTACGGTCGACGATGCGGGGCGAGTGCTGGAATTGCCTGCCGCGCAAACGCCGCCGATCTACATTCGCAACGGCTACAACCTGTCGAAATGGGTCGGCGAGCGCATCCTCGAACGAGCGCGGGAGCGCGGCGTCCGGGTCAATCTGTACCGCCCCGGCAACATCAGTTTCAACAGCTTGAGCGGCGTTTGTCAGCCGCACAAAAACCGTCTGATGCTGATGCTCAAAGGCTCGATCCAGCTCGGCCAGGTACCGGCGTTCGCGCTGAATTTTGACCTGATGCCGGTGGACTTTCTCGCCCGCTTCATCGCCTTCCACGCCAGCCGTTATTCGCCGAACCGCGCGGTGTTCAATCTGCATAACCCCGAGCCTTTGAGCTGGGACGCCTACGTCGCTTCGTTCCGCGAAACCGGCAGCGAGTTCGCGCTGGTCAGCGTCGCCGACTGGCAGCAGCAACTCGGGCGTGTCGACGCCGACAACGCGCTGTTCGGCGTGCTCGGTTTCTACCTCAACGGCTTTGAAGAAGACATCGGCGACATCTCCCTGATCGGCCACGCCAACGCTGAAGCCGGCGTACAGCAGATGGGCGCTCATTACCCGCAGAAATCCCCGGCGCTGCTGCGTCGCGGCTGCGACTACCTGAAAGAAATCAACTTCATCTGATCCAACAAAAGGAGCAACACCATGAGCACTCTGCAACCCGATACCCTGATCAAAAACCCCCATGGCTGCCACGTTGTGTCTTCGGTAGAAGTGCCGGCGGACGCCGCACAGGTCTGGGCGGTGGTTGGCAACTTCGCCGGTTTCGACCGTTTCATTCCAGCGCTGTCGCACATCGAAACAACCGGCGAGGGCGTGTCTTCGCTGCGCAAAAAATGCTTCAAGGATGGCAACCTCGTGGTCGAGCAACTCAACTCCCGCGATGAACACGCGCGGAGCATGACCTGGACGACGATTTACAACACGTTGGGGGTGGCGAATCTGTGGGCGGCGATGAATGTGGAAGCGCTGGGCACAGGCAAATCCAGGGCAACCTGGACGATCATTGCCGAGCCGGCTTCGGGCGGTGAGGAGGCGTTGCCGGGGTTCAAGGATTTTGTGCAGGGGTTTGCGGATGATGCGATGGGAAATGTGCTGAAGCTGTTTGTCTAAGGCTTCGGCTTTGCGGTGAATGCACCACCGCTTTCGCGAGCAGGCTCGCTCCCACAGGGAAATGCATTCCAAATGTGGGAGCGAGCCTGCTCGCGAAGAACGATAACGCGGTCAGATTTTGAAGCTGTCGACCAATTGCTTCAGACGGTTAGCCTGCTGCGACAACGCATCACAATCCTTCAACGTTTCATTGAGGTTGGCGACGCTCTGCTGGTTCAGCAGGTTGATCTGGTTAACGTCGACGTTGAGGGTTTCCACCACGGCGGTCTGCTCTTCGGTCGCCGCTGCCACCGACTGGTTCATCCCGTCGATTTCGCCGATACGCTGGGTCACGCTGACCAGACGCAAACCGGCCTGGTTGGCCACTTCCACGCTCTGCTCGCTGGACGCCTGACTGGCGTTCATCGTGGTTACCGCTTCGCGCGAACCGATCTGCAACGACGTGATCATCTTGTGGATCTCTTCCGCCGACTCCTGGGTGCGATGGGCGAGGTTACGCACCTCGTCCGCCACCACCGCAAAACCACGCCCGGCTTCACCGGCACGCGCAGCTTCGATCGCCGCGTTGAGCGCCAGCAGGTTGGTCTGTTGCGAGATGCCTTTGATCACATCAAGGATGTGGCCGATGTTGTCGGTGCTGGCATTCAGGGTTTCAATCTGCGTGCACGACAGGCTGATTTTCTGCGACAACTCGGTCATCGCTTGAATCGTCTGCTCGACTACCTGACGACCGTCATCAGCCTGCTCGCTGGCGCCGCTCGCGTGTTGCGAAGCATCGGCGGCGTTGCGCGCGATTTCCTGAGTGGCGGCGCCCAACTCGTTGATCGCGGCAGCCACGCTGTTGGTGCGCGCGCTTTGTTCGTCGGAACCGACGATCGAAGCATTGGACGACGCCATCACGCGCTGCGACAAGTCATGCACATGGCGGGTTGCCGAGGACACTTCGGAAATCGACGCGTGAATCCGTTCAACGAACTGGTTGAATGCGCTGCCCAATTCACCGAATTCGTCTTTGCTCTCAACCACCAGACGACGGGTCAGATCGCCTTCGCCCTGAGCAATGTCCTGCATCGCACGACCCATGGTGGTCAGCGGACGCATCAGGACATTGATCAACAGGCTCAGCAGCAGCGCAATCGCAGCCACAGCAACAAACATCGCGATCAGCGCCGAGGTGCGAAATTGGCTGAGTGCGGCGTAGGCTTTATCGCGATCAATCGACAGACCGATGTACCACTGCGCATTCGGCAGATCGCTCACCGGGGTGAACGACAGAATACGTTCCTGGCCATTGAGCACCACGTTCTGGTTGCCCTTCTCGATGCGCACGCTGGTGTTCGGGTAGATGTCTTTCAGGTTTTTCATGACCTGATCTTTGTCCGGGCTGACGATCACCTGGCCGTCGGCGCTGACCAGGAACGCGTGGCCAAGACCACCGAAGTCCACCGAGTTGATGATCTTCACCAGGGTTTCCAGGCTCAGGTCACCACCGACCACGCCAAGCAGCTCGCCGTTCTTTTTCACCGGCATGGCGATGGTTACCACTAACCCGCCAACCGCTGCCATGTACGGCGGCGTCAGCATGGTTTTGTCAGCGACCACGGCTTGTTTGTACCAAGGACGCTGACGCGGGTCGTAGCCGTCCGGCATCTTCGCGTCAGGACGCTGGGTGAACACACCGTTGGCCTGACCGACGTAGGTGAATTGGAAGTTCGAAGTGAACGCTGGTTGATCGACCAGACCCGGGAAGTCCGCGTCCTTGCCCTGATGGGCAACGTTCTGCGCGAGGTTTTCCAGCACCAGAATCCGCCCGCTCATCCAGTTCTGCACGCTGCTGGCGGTCAGGTCACCGGCCTGCTGCACGGAGGACTGAAGGTTCTGGCGAATGGTGTTTCGCTGCAGGTAGTCGTTGTAGAGGGTGAACAGCGCGAACGCCAGGACCACGACGCCCGAGGCGGCCAACAGGATTTTATGGCTGAACTTGAGATTCATTTCATGGGACTTCTTATGCCAAAAGTGGGGATGCGTTCCGGATGCAACATTCCATGTACAGCGCAGGCAGCGTTCTAACGGCTGCTCTGATTTGGTGCACGCATGTCTCACCAGTCTGTCGGCACGTGTCGGAGAAATCTTAGGGTTGAGCGGGAAATGGATGGCGTTTCTGCAGGATTCCCGCCGAACGGCGTGCCAGAGCGTTCGCCCCGATGTTTTTCAGGGTTGATGTTCGGGTGGCAGTTGCAAATTTCGTAACCCTTGATGACAATGCGAGTAATTATCATTTGTGACGTTGGCGTTGATGTCCTCACCTGAGTTTGCAGTACAGGCGCTTTACAGTAGTCATCACGGCTGGCTTAACGCTTGGCTGCGCGCGCGGCTGGGCAATGCGGCAGATGCGGCGGATCTGGCGCAGGACACTTTCCTGCGCCTGTTGCAGCGCACCGAACGCCTCGAACTCAAGTCGCCTCGCGCCTTCCTGCGCACGATTGCACGTGGGTTGGTGATCGATCATTGGCGCCGAGAGGAAATCGAACGTGCCTATCTCGAAACGATCGCCCATTTGCCTGAAGCAGAAACACCGAGTGCCGAAGCCCGGGCGCTGGTGATCGAATTGCTGGAGAGCATCGCGCGCATGCTTGAAGGACTGAAGCCGAAAGTGCGTCAGGCCTTTCTGCTGGCGCAGTGCGAAGGTTTAACCCACAAGCAGATCGCCGAACAGATGGGGCTTTCCCTGCGTTCGGTTGAACGTTACGTCGCCGACGCCCTGTATCACTGCTATGTGCTGCGGTATGAAAGCTGATGCCGGTGGATAACGTCTCAGTCGGTCGCCGCGCCGAGCCTCGACAGCACGTAGTCAAACAAGCCATCCATTGGCTGCTGCGCTTGCGCAACAACCATGGCAACCCGCGGTTGAATCGCCAGTGCGAACAGTGGCGCGCCGAACACCATGAGCACGAACTGGCCTGGCAACGGGTGCAGTCGCTGCAAGCCGAGTTGAGCAATAACCTGCGTGCGGTGTCCGGTGCGCAAGTGGCGTTCAACACCCTGGAAAACAGTGCTCAGGGTCTTGGCCGGCGACAGGCCTTGAAGCTGTTGTCTGGCGCATTGCTGATGGGCTCCGCCGCGTGGCTGGCCAAAGACACGGCCGCGTGGCAGCAATGGAGCGCCGATTACGCTACGGCGACGGGCGAGCGGCGCGGCTTTCAGTTGCCGGATGGCACGCGGATCGAACTGAACACCGCGAGTGCAGTGGATCTGGATTACACCGCACAGCAGCGGCTGATCAAACTGACGCGCGGCGAAATTATTGTCACCTGTGGCGGCTCCGACGAGGGCGCGCCGTCTGATCGGCCGCTGCGGATACAAAACCGTCACGGTACTTATGAACCTTTCGATGCCCGATTCATCCTGCGTCAGGAACATGATTGCACTCGGCTCAGCGTCACCCATGGTCAGGTTGCGATCCGCTCCGGCGGCACTTCGGTGGAAGCATTGGCCGGGCAGAGTTATCTGATCGATCACCATCGGGTTCGCCCTGCACCGCCGCTGGCTATGGATGCTGGCGCTTGGGTCGACGGCTTGATCGTCACGCGCAATATGCGTCTGGGTGATTTTCTCAGCGAAGTCAGCCGTTATCGTCAGGGCTTTCTGAGTTGTGCGTCTGACGTTTCCGAGTTGCGTCTGTCCGGCGTATTCCGCCTGGAAGACACCGACAAGCTGTTGGCGATTCTGCCGCAGACGTTGCCGGTGCAATTGCGCTATCGCACGCGTTGGTGGGTGACGCTGGAGCGCGTTGCCTGAAATTATTTTGGCGGGTTTTCGCTGCAGGTCCGGCTTAGTCAGTAAGCACTTCAATTCAAGCGTTTGCGACTTCCTACGGAAACCTACAATGACTGTCCGCGCCACCTGTAAGAACACTCTGAATTTAACTGCAGAATCGGGCCTGTTGCGCCACGCCGTTCGGGCAGCGCTTTTTTCCACGGTGCTGGGCGTTGGTGTGATGCCCGGTTTGAGCATGGCGGATAATCCAGCGGCCAGTGAACTCAGCCATCGCTACAACATTGCAGCGGGCCCGTTGGGTGAGGCGCTGAATCAATTTGCACGTCAGGCTGGCATCACGTTGTCGACGACCCCGCAGCAAACTCAGGGCCGGCAATCGCCAGGCGTACAGGGTGAATATTCGACCGATCAGGCGTTAAGCCATTTGCTCGGTGGCTCCGGTCTGGAAGCGGTCAGCCAGGATGGCAGCAGCTACGTCCTGCGTCCGCTCGCTGAAACCGAAGCGCTGGCCCTGCCAACCACCGATATCAAAGGTTTCGCCCTCGGCAACGCCTTGGGCAGCATGGATGGCTACAACGCCACGCACAGCCAGATCGCCACCAAGACCAGTACGGCGTTGCTGGAAACCTCGCAAAGCGTATCGGTGGTCACTCGCGAACAAATGGATGACCAAGGCTCGCAGACTGTCTCGCAGGCAATGCGTTACACGCCGGGTGTGCTGACCAATCCGTACGGCGCGACCCATCGCTATGACTATGTGGCGATGCGCGGTTTCAACGACGGCTCGGTCGACAACATCTACCTCGACGGCCTCAAGTCGATGGGTGACAGCGGTACTTACAGCACCATGCAAGTCGATCCGTATTTTCTTGAGCGCGTCGACATTCTCAAGGGACCCTCGTCGGTGCTGTACGGTCGCAGTTCGCCTGGCGGCCTGGTGGCGCTGACCAGCAAAAAACCGCTCTACGAGGCTTACCATCAGGTGCAAGCCACGTTCGGCACGCAGGGGCAGCGCGGGGTCGGTTTTGACTTCAGCGGCCCGGTCGATGACGACAAGCGTATTGCCTATCGTCTGACCGGGTTAACGGATCAGTCCGACACGCAATTCGACCACAACAAAGAAAAACGCTTCGCCCTCGCACCGACGTTGAGTATCGATTTCAGTGAAGACACTTCGCTGACGTTGCAGGCGTATCTGCAACACGATCCGGATGGCGGCTACCACGGCGGTGTACCGGCCGACGGCACCATTCATCAGCGCAATGGCAACCGCATCTCGCCACACTTCTTCGAAGGCGAGCCGGGCATCGATGGCTATTCCCGTGATCAGCAATCATTCGGTTATCAATTCGAACATCGCTTCAACGACGTCTTCACCGCTCGCCAGAATTTCCGTTACCTCGATTCCAAAGTAAACATGGATCAGGTCTACGCCTATGGCTGGACCTCGCCGAGCAGCAACGAGCTGAACCGCTATTACACCGGCGGGGATGAGCGTCTGCATGCGTTTATCGTCGACAACATGCTCCAGGCTGAATTTTTCACCGGCGCGACCAAACACACGGTGCTCATGGGCGCCGACTATCAGCGGCGCAAAACCGTGGTCGACTGGACCAGCGGCGGTCTTGCACCGATCAATGCATTCAACCCGGTGTACGGCAACTCGACGGTCGATATGTATGGCGAGACCAGTTACCTGCGGCGTCTGGAGCAGACCGGGGTTTACCTGCAAGACCTGATCGAGATGGACAAGTGGCGCTTCTCGCTGGGCCTGCGTCAGGACTGGGTCGAGACTTCGGACGAAAACCGTATCGCTGAAGCCGGGCGTCCGGTTGACACAGAGATCAATGATCGCCGCACCAAGCTAACTGGCCGTGCGGGTGCGCTGTACCTGTTCGATAACGGACTGGCGCCATACATCAGCTACTCCGAGTCGTTTAACCCGAACTCCTATGCTGACAGCGCCGGCAATCCTTTGGCACCTACCGACGGAACACAGTGGGAAGTCGGTATGAAGTATCAGCCGCCAGGCACTGACAATTTGTTCACCGCGTCGCTGTTCCGCATCGATCAGGAGAATCTGGCGACCAAACTGCCGCAGGAAAACTTCTATCGTGCGGTCGGTGCCGTCCGCTCTCAGGGTCTGGAACTGGAAGCGCACATGCAGTTGACCGATAACCTCAAAGTCCTCGGCAGCTACACCTTCACCGATATCGAATACTCGAAGTCGATGGTCAGCACCTTGAGTACGCCGACAGACGTAATCGAGAACAAGGGCAACTCGCCAACACAGGCCCCGCGTCATATGGCGTCGTTGTGGGCGGACTACAAGTTCGACAACGCGGCACTCGATGGCCTGCGACTCGGCGGCGGCGTGCGTTATGTCGGCTACAGCTGGGCCGATGCGGAAAATACCCTCAAGGTGCCTTCCTACACGCTGTTCGATGCCTCGATTGGCTATGACTTGGGCAAGGTCGGCTTGAAGGGCGTTGATGTTCGTCTGAACGCGAACAACCTGACCAATGAGTCCTACGTCGCTTCCTGCGCAAGCCTGAACTTCTGCTACATGGGCGAAGAGCGCAACGTGGCGGCGACGGTGAGCTACCAGTTCTAAACCTTTCGTCCTGTGCATAAAAAAGCCAGCCTCTGATTTTTCAGGGGCTGGCTTTGTCGTTTCTGTGGGGAAATTCTCATGCGTGCGTTTCTGGTGTTGTTGCATCGTTATATCGGCTTGGCCACCGCAGTTTTTTTGCTGCTTGCCGGGGTCACGGGAAGCATTCTGGCGTTCAATCATGAGCTGGATGAATGGTTGAATCCGCAGTTTTATGCGGCGTCTGCAGTGGGTGAGCGACTGCCGCCCGGTGATTTGGTTGATGCCGTGCAGAGTGCCCATCCAAGGTTACAGGTCTGGTACATGGAGTACCCGAATGAGGCGGGCCACACCGCGTTGCTTGCGATGGTTCCGCGTAACGATCCGGGGACCGGCCAGCCATTCACTGAGCGTAATCAGGTGTTCTATCTGGATCCGGTGAGTGCTGAGCAAAAGGGCCAGAGGTATTGGGGGGAGTGCTGTTTTCAACGGGAGAATTTTGTCCCGTTCATTCTTGAGTTCCACTACAACCTGACGTTGCCGGGTAATTGGGGATTGTTGTTGATGGGTCTGGTTGCCATTGCCTGGGTGATCGATTGCTTCGTTGCGCTGTGGCTGACATTGCCGCGAGGAAAGCCATTCTGGAAAAAGTGGTCGACCGCCTGGAAGGTGAAGGGTGGGCATGCCTATCGGCTCAACTTCGATCTACATCGTGCTGGGGGGTTGTGGCTGTGGTTGTTGCTCCTGCCGATCGCTGTCAGCAGCGTCGCCATGAACTTGCCGAGCCAGGTATTCAAGCCTGCGGTTTCGTTGTTTTCACCGATTGAACCGAGCGTCTACGAGGCTCGAGGGCGAATGACCCCTTCACAGTTGGGGGTGACGCAATTGAGTTATCAACAGGCGTATGAGAGGGCGTTACAGGAGGGGAAAAGGTTAGGACTGACAGCGGCGATCGGGGAGTTGTATTACAGCTTTGAGTACAACTTCTACGGCGCTGGTTTTGGACAGCACGACACCGAAGCCCATGGCAAATCCTGGTTGTTCTTTCATGGTACGGACGGGCGATTATTAGGGCAGGAGATTGCTGGGCAGGGAACGTTGGGAGAGCAATTTTATCGGTTGCAGTTACCGATACATGGAGGACGGATCATTGGAGTTACAGGGCAGGTAATGATCGCGGTGTTAGGTATTTTGATGGCGGGTTTGTCGGGGACTGGCGTCTACATCTGGTGGCGCAAATGGCAGGCTCGACGTATCAGCAAGGCACGTAAAGCTGTTTGATCATTGGTTTTGCAGGTCCTGAAATGACAAAACCCCTGTCTGCGTTAGCAGACAGGGGTTTCGGAATTCAATCTTGACGATGACCTACTCTCACATGGGGAAACCCCACACTACCATCGGCGATGCATCGTTTCACTTCTGAGTTCGGGATGGGATCAGGTGGTTCCAACGCTCTATGGTCGTCAAGAAATTCTGTATCTGGCCCGTCAACACGGTAACAAGCCAGCAAAAACGGTTACTTCTACTAAAACAAAACCCCAACTGCTTTCGCAATTGGGGTTTCGGAATTTAATCTTGACGATGACCTACTCTCACATGGGGAAACCCCACACTACCATCGGCGATGCATCGTTTCACTGCTGAGTTCGGGATG
>NZ_FYEA01000010.1 GCF_900187605.1 Pseudomonas sp. Irchel 3H7 | reverse complement strand
ACGCAGCGATGTCGGCTAGCCGTACGAAAGCCTGGAAAGGGTTTTACGAAGCCCAAAGAGCACGGGGTTTCAGCACCACGCAGGCGTTGGTGATGCTGGCTCGCAAACTTGCTCGGGTGGTATTCGCCTTGCTGAAAAGGCAAAGCGAATATCAGACAAAAGTCAGTTGAGGGCTTCCCCTCAACCATAGAATCTCCCACAGGATTTGTGTTGTTCACAGATGCAGTGAGCACCACCAAACCAATGTAGGAGTGAGCCTGCTCGCGATGGCGGCTTGTGAGCGACTAGAATGCCGGCTCTGTCCAGATCGAATCGCCGCCCATGCTTTTGCCTCCCTCCAACTGGCTCCCCCAAGCCCCGCTACAACCGCTTCAACTCGACTGGCTCGCAACCGCCGGCATTGAAGTCGCCATCCTGCGCCTCGACCAGATCGACCCGCTGATCAGCGGCAACAAATGGTTCAAACTCGTCGAACACCTCAAGGCCGCTGATCGCGTGGGTGCCGAAGGCATCATCAGTCTCGGTGGGGCTCACTCTAATCATCTGCATGCGTTGGCGGCGGCGGGAAAACGGCTGGGATTCAAAACCGTGGGGCTGCTGCGTGGACATGCGCAGGAAACACCGACGGTGCTGGATCTGCAGGCATTCGACATGCAGTTGCATTGGTTGGGTTATGGTGGCTATCGCGCACGCAATGAACCGGGATTCTGGGAGCCTTGGCGCGCGCAGTATCCGCAGTTGTATGCGGTGCCCGAGGGCGGTGGCAGCTTAACGGGGGCGCTCGGTTGTGCGGCCATCAAACAGCAGGTGCAAGCGCAATTGCACACGCTGGGCTGGAGTGATTTTCACGCTTGGTGGCTGGCTTGCGGCACCGGCACGACATTGGCGGGATTGGTGCTCGCCGAAGCAGGGGCCCACCCGGTCTATGGCGCGCTGGCTGTGCCAGATGATCACGGCGTGGCGCCGCAAGTCGAGTCGATCCTGCAAGCCGCAGGGCAGGGCAACGGGCGCTATGAACTGATCGACGCCAGCCGCGGCGGTTTCGCCAAGGTTGATCCGGCGTTGCTTGAGTTCATCGAACAAACCGAACAGGCCAGCGGCGTTCCTCTGGAGCCGCTGTACACCGGCAAGGCGTTGCTGGCGCTCAAACTGCAAGTCGAGGCGGGCAGGTTCGCAGCCGGCACACGGCTGATCTTCATTCATACCGGAGGTTTGCAGGGGCGGCGCGGGTTTATCGCCAGCCCCTGACGCTCAACCGCGCTTGGGCATCATCCGCAGCAGGGTGTTATCGCGCACCACATAATGGTGATAGATCCCCGCCAGCGCGTGCAGGCCGATCAGCCAGTAGCCGATCGTGGCAATGAGCACATGCCAGTACTCGACCTGTTTGGCGAAATCCTTGTTCTCCGCGACCAGCAGCGGCAGATCAAAACCATAGAACATCACCTGATGCCCTTCGGCGCTGGTGATCAGCCAGCCGAGAATCGGCATGCTGATCATGAACAGGTACAACGCCCAGTGCATCAGCCGCGCCAGCACGGTTTGCCATTGCGGCGAGGCGGGGAAGATTTTCGGCGCCGGGCCAATGCTGCGCGCGAGCAGGCGAAACCACACCAGCACAAACACGGTCAGGCCGAGCATGTAGTGCACTTCGCGGATCAGCGTGCGCCCGCCACTGCCTTTGGGAAACAGGCCGCGCAACTCCATGCTGGCGTACACCAGCACCAACAGGACCAGCATCAGCCAGTGCAACAGGACCGAGACGGTGCTGTAGCGCGATTCGGAACTTGTCCACGGCATACGGTGTTTCCTCACAGATCAGGGTCAAAACGGCCGTTCTTGGGCGACGGCATGCTTTAACTGTAATCCGCTTTGGCGGATTTGCCTGAGGCTGATCGGACTTTCAATGCTCTGAATGGGGGCTTTGCCAATAAAAAACGCCAGCGTCGTGCAGACGCTGGCGTTTTTGTTTGCAGCCAGCGCCAGGAATCAGCTCGATTGAGGCATCTCGCCGTTGGCCAGGCGCTTGTTGATGTCAGCAATCACTTCCGGCAAATCGGTGATGGTGTCGATCATGTAGTGCGGGCGCGAACCTTCGAACAGCGCGTGAATGCGCTTGCGTTCGCTGGCCAGTTCATCGCTGCCCAAGGCGCGGAAACCGGCGTAATCCAGACCCAGCGCGTTGCCCGAGCAGATCAGTGCCACGGTCCACATCCCGGCGCGGCGGCCTTCGAGAATGCCCGGCACGGTGTCATCGATCTTCACGCACGCCGCGACATCGTCGATGCCCAGCGCGATGACGTTGGCCAGGGCCTGTGCCGGCCATGGGCGACCATTCGGCACTTCGTCGGTGGCAACCACGTGGTCGGCGACGTAGCCGTTGGTGGCAGCCAGTTCGACGACCTTGTCCATCACTTGCTTCGGATAACCGGAGCAGGAACCGATCTTGATCCCTTGCTGACGCAGATTGGCGATGGTTTCCAGTGCGCCGGGAATCAGCGCCGAGTGCTCGGCGATCTTCTCGATCTGCAGCGGCATGAAGCGCTTGTAGATCGCAGTGACGTCGTCATCGGTCGGCGTGCGGCCGAATGCCTTGCGATAACGCTCGGCCACTTGTGGCTGATCGCAGAGGGTGCGGATGTGGTCCCACTTGCCCATGCCCATCGGGCCGCGGGCTTCTTCGATGGAGACCTGCACGTCGAACTCGGCGAAGGCTTCGACGAAGATCTGCGTGGGTGCGAACGAGCCGAAATCGACCACGGTGCCGGCCCAGTCGAGGATCGCGGCTTGCAGCTTGTTTGGATTGATGTAGTTCATGTTGATCAAATTCCTGAGTTGGCAATGCAATTCAAACTGTAGGAATGAGCCTGCTCGCGATAGCGGTTGATTACTCAACAGCTTCGTCGACTGACACGGCCTCATCGCGAGCAGGCTCACTCCTACAAGGGATTGGTGGTGTGGCTCAGATTTCGAGGACTTCCATCTCGCGCAGCACTTCGCCGACCGCCGCGACGGCCTGGCGCATTTCGTCCGGGCTGACATGGCCGATGCAACCGACGCGGAAGGTTTCGACCTGGGTCAATTTGCCCGGATAGAGGATGTAACCCTTGGCCTTGACCCGCTCGTAGAAATCCTTGAACTGATAACGCGGATCTTGCGGCGCATGGAACGTGGCAATGATCGGCGCCTGAATCGCCGCCGGCAGGAAGCTGCGCAAACCGAGTTTGCCCATCTCATCCATCAATGCCTGACAGTTGGCGGCATAGCGCGCATGCCGCGCCGGCAGGCCACCTTCTTCGTTGTATTGCAGCAGCGCTTCGTGCAGCGCCGCGACCACGTGGGTCGGCGGGGTGAAGCGCCATTGCCCGGTTTTCATCATGTAAGCGTGCTGGTCGTACAGGTCCATTGCCAGCGAATGCGAGTTACCGGCGGCAGCGGCCAGTGACTCTTTGCGAGCAAACACGAAGCCCATTCCCGGTACGCCTTCCAGGCATTTGCCGGACGCGGCGATCAGTGCGTCGAACGGCACTTGCTGCGCATCCACCGGCAGTGCGCCGAAGGAGCTCATGGCGTCGATGATCAGGCGTTTGCCGTGTTGCGCGACGACCTGGGCAATCTCCGCCAGCGGGTTGAGAATGCCGGTGCTGGTTTCGCAGTGGATCAGCGCAACGTGGGTAATGTTGCTATCGGCGCGCAACAGGCGATCGACGTCAGCGGCGGTGGTCGGCTCATCTTCAGCGGTTTCAAAGGTGCTGAACGAGCGGCCGAGCACTTCGCAAATCTTCGCCAGGCGCTTGCCGTAGGCACCGTTGATCAGCACCAGCACTTTGCCGTCACGCGGCACCAGGGTGCCGATGGCCGCTTCAACAGCGAAGGTGCCGCTGCCCTGCAATGGCACGCAGTGGTGAGTGGCGGCGCCGTTGAGGATCGCCAGCAGTTGTTCGCACAGGCTGGCGGTCAGTTGATTGAAGCGGTCATCCCATGACCCCCAGTCGACCATCATCGCCTGGCGGGTGCGGGCCGAAGTGGTCAACGGGCCGGGAGTGAGCAGGATGGGTTCGGCGATACTCATTCGTGTGTCCTCGGATAGCGCTGTGGGATGAAGCTACGGGGCATACGTTGCAATTCGCCGTTGCATCAATCAAATTGTTTGTTGTTATGCCAGCCATCAGCGAGAGTTATTCATGAACCTGTTCCAGCTCCGCGCCTTCGACGCCGTGGCCCGTGAAGGCAGCTTCACCCGCGCCGCCGCACGGTTGTTCATCAGTCAGCCGGCGGTTACCGGGCACATCAAGGCGTTGGAGGAGCACTACCAGATCACTCTGTTGCGGCGCACCGCGCGTCGGGTGGAACTGACCGAGGAGGGCACCAAACTCGCGGCGATTACGCGCGCAATGTTTGGCCTGGCGGAAGAGGCGCAGACGATGCTTGAGGCCAACCGGCAGTTGCTCACGGGACGGCTGGAAGTGGCGGCGGACGGGCCGCATATGGTCATGCCGATGCTGGCCAGCCTGCGTGCACGCTATCCGGGAATCACGGTGAATCTGCGCTTGGGCAATGCTCAGGAAACCCTCGCGGCGTTGTTGTCGGAACACGCCGATGTGGCGGTGTTGACCGAAGTGGAGCCGCGCAAAGGCTTGCATCTGCAAGCGTTGAGCGAATCACGGATCTGCGCCTTGGTACCGGCAGGGCATGCGTGGGCGATGCGCACCGGGGAAGTGAAGCTCAAGGAGCTGGATCAAGTGATCATGGTGTTGCGCGAGCCGAGTTCGATCACCCGGCGCACGTTTGATGAGGCTTGCACGCAGGCATCGATCCATCCGCGGGTGTTGCTGGAACTGGACAGCCGTGAGGCGGTGACCGAAGCCGTTGCCGCTGAGTTGGGCGTTGGTGTGGTGTCCTCGGTGGAGGTCAGTCATGACCCGAGGGTGGTGGCGATTCCGATTGTCGGGGGCGGATTGGTCAATCGGCACATGATCGGCTGCATGGAGCGGCGCCGGGATTTGCGCTTGATTCAGGCGTTCTTTGGCTTGGCGCCGGCCTGATACACCGAGTCGCCCCAATCGCTGGCAAGCCAGCTCCCACAGTGATCTCGGTCGTTCAAAGGTGCTGTGTACAGCCAAGAAACCTGTGGGAGCTGGCTTGCCAGCGATGGGGCCGGTATTACACAAGGCTGTCGCGAACCATATCGAGGAAGGTCGCCACCACCCGTCGATTGCTTTGCTCACGCAAACACACCAGCGTCTCCGTCAGCCGCCGGGTGCAATCGACAATCGGCAACGCACACACTCGCGAATCCGCACCAAACTCCGCCGCCGAAACAACGCCAACACCAATCCCGACCACCACCGCCTCGCGTGCCGCTTCCCGGCCTTCCACCTGAATCGCCGGGCGAATGCGAAACCCCGCCCGGGCCATTTCCTCTTCCAGCGTCTGCCGGGTCACCGAACCGTGCTCACGCAAAACCAGCGGGGTGTCATTCAGGTCTTCCAGACAGATCGATTCACGCTCGGCCCACGGATGATTGCGCGACACGAACGCCACCATCGGATCATTGCGCAGCGGCACACACAGCAAGCGTTCATCACTGACATCACGCCCAAGCAACGCCAGATCGGCCTGATAGTTGAACAGGCGAAACAGCGATTCATCGGTATTGCCGGTCTCGATCTTCACGCTGATGCCCGGATAGCGCTCACAGAACCGCGCGATCTGCGGCAACACGTGCACCGGTGCATCCACCGCCAGAATCAGGCTGCCGGTCTGCAGGGCCTGGGATTCCTGCAGCAGTTCCTGCGCTTCGGCTTCAATTACAAACAGGCGCTGGGTGATCGCCAGTAAGCGCTCGCCCAGGTCGGTCAGGCGCACGGAACGTTTATTGCGGTGAAACAGCAAAACGCCGAAACGCTCTTCGAGTTTGCGCACTTGGTCGGATATCGCCGGTTGCGTGAGAAAAAGGCGCTCGGCGGCTTTGGTGAAGCTTCCATGCACGGCCACGGCGTGGAAGGCTTTGAGTTGGGCGTGGGACACCGACATGCAGTCACCTGATCGATAAGTCAGTAACAAGCTGAGCTTATGTGTGAAATACGATAAATCGATTTTATTTATTAAACAGTAATTGCTTTGATCGGCTCACGCCATCGCTGACTGCCCGCTCGGGCCGCACGGTGGCCATGAGCCTGTGCGTGCAACAGCAGGACTCATCTGACCGATATCGCCTTAGGGACGGGGTGATATCGCAGTGCTCAACAATAAAAACACAGGCGTTTTGCTTAACGATTCTGCCGGCACACTCACACCCTGAGGTCAGAACCACCATGAACAAGCACATCGGCACCATTGCGCGTTGGCGCGTGCAGATTTTCGCGATTACCTGGCTGGCGTACGCCGCTTTCTACTTCACCCGCAAAGCGTTTTCGGTGGCCAAACTGGGCATCGCCGAAGACCCCACCTTCATGCTCGACAAAATGGCCATGGCCAACCTCGATGCGATTTATCTGGCGGCTTATGCCCTCGGCCAGTTCACCTGGGGCATGCTCGCTGACCGCTTTGGCCCACGGGTCGTGGTGCTCGGCGGTTTGCTGATTTCCGCAGCGGCGGCGTTGGTGATGGGCAGTTTCGCCACGTTGCCGATCTTCGCTACCTGCATGCTGATTCAGGGCCTGGCGCAATCCACCGGATGGTCGGGATTGTGCAAAAACCTCGGCAGTTTTTTCCCTTCCCAACAACGCGGGCGAGTGCTCGGGTTATGGAGTTCCTGCTACGCGTTTGGTGGTCTGGTAGCGTCGCCGTTCGCCGGTTGGTGGGCTTATACCTTGATGGGCACCTGGCACGCGGCATTCATTTCCAGTGCGGTGGTGGTTGCCGTGGTGGCGGTGTTGTTCTTTATCTTCCAGCGCAATAAACCCGAAGACGTCGGCTTGCCGGCGGTCGAGCCGGAGCCTGAACTGACGGCGGAAGAAACCGAAGCCAACAGCAAGCTCAGTGTCTGGGAGCCGCTGAAGGAAATCCTGCGTAACCGCACGGTGCTGGTGCTGGGCCTGGCGTATTTCATGTTGAAGCCGGCGCGTTACGCGATTCTGTTGTGGGGCCCGGTGATTGTCTTTGAACAGATGCCCAGTGTCGGCAAGGTCGGCGCGGCGATCATTCCCACTTCGTTCGAACTGGCCGGGTTGCTCGGGCCGATTCTGATCGGCCTGGCTTCGGACAAACTCTTTGGCGCCCGGCGTATGCCGGCCTGCGTATTGAGCTTGTTGGCGCTGACCGTGACGCTGGCGCTGTTCATGGCTGCGTTGCAGAGCGGCAGTGTGTTGCTGGTGGTCGCCTTGTTGTTTGTCATGGGCCTGACCCTCTACGGCCCGGATTCAATGATCAGCGGTGCCGCCGCGATCGACTTCGGCAAAGCCAAGGCCGGCGCCACGGCGGCCGGTTTCGTCAACGGCTGCGGCTCGGTCGGCGCGGTACTCGGCGGTTTGCTGCCAGGCTACTTCGACTCGGTGACGGTGTTCATCGTCTTCGCCGGTTGTGCGCTGTTCTCGGCGCTGGTGCTGATTCCGCACTGGAACAGCCGTCCGGTCGGCGTGATGGAGCCGCGTGCCTCAATCCCCAATTGCCCGCTGACGATCAAACCCCTGCGTTCCTGAAACCCTTTGCCTCGCGGCCTGCTGCGGCGCTCGCGGCAGGCTGGGTCGTGGCCATCTGACTTGGAGAACCCCACATGAGACCGTTTTGGCTGGAGCAGGCCTTGCAGGCCGACAGCTCTGAAACCTGCCCGCCGTTGCACGGCGAAGTCCGCGCCGATGTGTGCATCGTCGGCGGTGGCTACACCGGGTTGTGGACGGCGATCATGCTCAAGCAACAGAACCCCGAACTCGATGTGTTGCTGATCGAAGCGGACATCTGCGGCGCTGGCGCCAGTGGGCGTAATGGCGGGTGTGCGCTGTCGTGGTCGGCGAAGTATTTCACCCTTGAGCGCTTGTTTGGCGTCGAGGAAGCGGTACGTCTGGTCAAGGAATCGGAACGCAGTATCCACGCGATCGGCGAGTTCTGTGAGCAGTACGGTGTCGACGCCGATTACCGTCTGGACGGCACGCTGTACACCGCGACCAACCGCGCGCAAGTCGGTTCGACCGACGCGGTGATTGCCGCACTGGAGCGCAACGGCATCAACTCGTTCACCCAGCGTCCGCTGGCCGATGTGCAGCGCATGGCCGGTTCGAGCAAACATCTGGAGGGCTGGTTCTCGCCGGCAGCGGCCAGTGTGCAGCCGGGCAAATTGGTGCGTGGCTTGCGTCGGGTGGCATTGCAGTTGGGTGTGAAGATTCACGAAAACACGGCAATGACCGGGCTGGAGGAGGGACGCCCGGCGCGGTTGCAGACGCCGAATGGCACGGTGATCGCTGATCGCGTGGTGCTGGCGATGAACGCGTGGATGGCCCGTGCCTTCCCGCAGTTCGAACGTAGCGTGGCGATTGTTTCCAGCGACATGCTGATCACCGAACCGCGCCCGGATCTGTTACAGGAGATCGGTTTGACCAGTGGCGTCACCGTGCTTGATTCGCGGATTTTCGTGCACTACTACCACAACACCCCGGACGGCCGGATCATGCTCGGCAAGGGCGGCAATACCTTCGCGTTTGGCGGGCGCATGCTGCCAGTATTCGATCAGCCATCGCCCTATGCCGGCCTGCTGAAAAACAGCCTCGCCGACTTCTTCCCGGCATTTGCCGATGTCAAAGTCGAGGCCACCTGGAACGGCCCGTCGGATCGCTCGGTCACCGGTTTGCCGTTCTTCGGCCAGATGAGCAGCGCCGGCAATGTGTTTTACGGTTTCGGCTATTCGGGCAGCGGTGTCGGCCCATGTCACATGGGCGGGCAGATTCTCGCTTCGCTGGTGCAAGGCCTGGACAATCCATGGACGCGTTCGCCGCTGGTCAACGGGCCGCTGGGCTACTTCCCGCCGGAGCCGATCCGTTACCTCGGCTCGCTGATGGTGCGCAACGCCATCCGCCGCAAGGAGCGCGCCGAGGATCACGGCCGGCGGCCTCGGCATCTCGATGTGCGCCTGGCCAAATTTGCCGCAGCGGCGGGCAAGGCTGACAAAGGTTGAAGCACGGCGTGTTGATGTAGCGTGATCAGCGGGCGTTGCTGTTGAGCAACCAGTCGAGCAACAAGTCGTTGTCGCGTGCGGTCGGTGGTTCGCGAGGCGTCGGGTTGGGTGAGTTGCCCAGACAGAGAATTGGCCGGTCCGGGTCGCTGTCGAGGAAACTCACCCACACTTCACTGCCGGCGCAGGGCAGTTCGTCCCGTGCGAATCGACCATTGGCTCGCGTCATGGCGATGGGCAGCCAGACCGCGTCGCTATCAAGTGTTTGCGATTGTTCCGAGGGCCACAGCCTGACGGCGACTCGACCTTGCTCATCGAGCTGCGCCGGTTGCCCGATGGGTCCGACCACCTGTGCCAGGTGATACCCAGCGATGGCCGGGCGGGTTTGTTTGAGCGCTGGACGGTAGTCGGTCGACCAGGGCTGGGCGGTGAAATCGTTGTGGTAGCGGTGCCGCGGCGGTGTCGGATCCAGAATCGACGGATGTTGCCCATGATGGCGTATTGAAGTGAGTCGCCATTGTTCGTTGAAGTGGCTGATCGGATGCGCCGACACTTGCAGCAGATGCCCACTGAGCAAGCCCACCCGGTCAGAGCGGCCGTTGATCGTGCGATGCTGGCAGCGTTGCCGTTCCAGATGTCGACGGCTGCGTTGTTCGTGGTGACGTTGTTCGAGAGAGGGTATCGGCGGCAGGGGATTGGCTGTGATGTGGTTGGCGGCATCGTCGCTGAGCGCTTGCTGCCCTCGATTACGCACCGCATGCAGTGTGGCGATGGGGGCAGCGTGATGATGCTGGTACAGCGCACTGACGCAGGGGGAGGGCGTTTGCTCGCAAGCCTTGAATGCAACCAGAACCGGCATTTGCGGCAAGCTCAGGCTGTCATCGGCAAACACGACAATGTGCCCGTCCACCCGGTGTTCGAAGTGATAGTGAATGCCTTCCTCTTCGCAAAGCCTGTCCAGCAGCGCCAGATCGCTTTCTTCGTACTGGATGCAAAACGGCCGGATCGGGTATTGCCCGACGCTCATTTCAATCCGGTAGCCGTCAGCGGGCAAGGCATTTTCCGTGAGCAATTGCTCAAGGATCTGCGGCACGCTCAGTTGCACGAACACGCGCCGTTTGCTCGGCTGGGCCAGCCTCTGCAGGCGCGGCACAACCGTCAGTCGATAGCCGATCCGGTGTGTGCCTCGATGTTCGCAACTGGCACTGTCGATCACGCCGTGAATCCCATGATGGTCGTCCAGGCGCAGAAATGCCGGTTGATGCAGAAATGTACCCGGCGCCATGGCGGGGGCCAGGCCGATCAGTTCGATGTCGAAACGGTAGGGCTGGTTGAGCGCTTCCTCGCCGTGAAAGCGCACCACTGGCAGGCACAGACCGCTGTCGGTCAGGGTCAGGGTAAAAGGACTTTCCTTGTCATTGAGCATTCGAACGGGCTCTGTCAGGCAATACGGGCCTGAGAGGGTACGAAACCGCAGCGTTGAATGGTCATGTCAAATCCGTTTTTCAGAATCGCCCTACACGCTTTGGTGAAGATGTCGATTCCACATTGCGTTTTTTTGGTCGATTGCCGACTTTAGGCCGTATAAACTTGGCGCCACGCGTCGGCCAATAGATGTCTCGGCGCCACAGATCAAGAGAGTGAGTAATGGGCGCACAGTGGAAGGTTAAACACAAAGAAGCGGCAGCCAACGCCAAAGGCAAGATCTTCGGCAAATTGGTGAAGGAAATCACCATCGCTGCCCGCAACGGTGCCGATACCACCACCAACGCACACCTGCGTCTGGTGGTCGAACAGGCCAAGAAAGCCTCGATGCCAAAAGAAACCCTGGACCGCGCGATCAAGAAAGGCGCCGGTCTGCTGGGTGAAACCGTGCAGTACCATCGCGTGACCTACGAAGGGTTCGCCCCGCACCAGGTGCCGCTGATCGTCGAGTGCGTGACCGACAACATCAACCGTACCGTCGCGGAAATCCGCGTGGCGTTCCGCAAGGGCCAACTGGGGGCTTCCGGCTCTGTGGCCTGGGACTTCAACCACGTCGGCATGATCGAAGCCTCGCCGGACACCCCGGACGCCGATCCGGAAATGGCCGCCATCGAAGCCGGCGCGCAGGATTTCGAGCCAGGCGAAGAGGGCGCGACGCTGTTCCTGACCGACCCTACCGATCTGGATGCGGTGCAGAAAGCACTGCCAGAGCAAGGTTTCACCGTGTTGTCGGCCAAACTCGGTTACCAGCCGAAGAACCCGGTGAGCGGTTTGAGCGACGAGCAGATGGCTGAGGTTGAAGCGTTCCTCGAAGGCCTCGACAACCATGATGACGTGCAGGACATGTTTGTTGGCCTGGCGGGCTGATCTGTTTCTCCGGTGATGGCCTCATCGCGGGCAAGCCCGCTCCCACAGGTTCAGAGGTGTCCACACATTTTGTGAGCGACTCGGACACTGTGGGAGCGGGCTTGCCCGCGATTGACTGCGCAGCAGTCAGCTTTGCCGCAGAACCGCATTAACTTCAGCAAACCCCGGCCGCGCCAGCACCTCCGCCTGACAGCAACGCCGCTCCAGCTCTTCGAGCACCGCACGCAATTCATCACTCAACCCCGAGTCGATGCGTGCCAGCAATTCCCCCAGCAAAATCCCGAACGCGCGCACTTCAATACGTTGTAACGCCCGTGTTTCTGCTGTGTCGGCAACCGCGTGAAACGACGCCCCACCAAAATCCCCGAGCAGGCAATCGCCGCGTTCATTCAACAGAATGTTGTGCGCGTAGAGATCGCCGTGGGTAATGCCTTGCCGATGCAAGTGTTCTGCCGCCGAGGCAATGCCTTTGGCAACGTTCAGCGCAACCTCGGCGCTGAACCGGCAATCATCGGCGTAAACATCTCGCGAGCAGGATGCCAGGCTTGGCAGGTCGGCGAGGTTGCGGAAAGACGGATCGATCAACTGCATCACCAAGCCTTGCTGGCCGTCGGGATGGCCATTGATGCGCCCCTCGATGCGGATCAGATTGGGATGCAGACCGGCGGTGATACAGGCATTCATTTCGTGCAGCGGTGAACCGTCGCTGGTCATTTCACCTTTGTACAGTTTCACCGCGACCGGCGTCACTGAGCCATCGTCGCGTTGCCAGCTCGCCCGGGAAATCACCCCCGAAGCGCCTTCACCCAGCCGTTGCTCCAGGCGCAGCGCTGACCAAGGGATGTGCGGCGTCGCTTCCAGCGCGGCGGCGTTTGCCTCGGTTTCCAGCGGATTACCGGCGTAGGCCAGCCACGTCAGGCTCGGCAGCGCGAGCAGCCACTGCGGCAGTTCGGTCAGGCGGTTGGCGGCAATGCGCAGCAGCTCCAGTCGATGGCAGTTGCTCAGCGAGAACGGCAGCGCTTGCAGGCGATTGCCGGACAGCATGAGTTTTTGCAGGGCCGGGCGCTCACCGAGTTCGCTTGGCAGGCTTTCGATGCAGTTGTCGGTCAGGATCAGCCAGCGCAACTGAGGCGGCAGCGCTTGAGCGGGGACGTTGACGATGCGATTGGCCCTGAAACCGATCATCGTCAGCGCCGCGCACTGGCCGAGACAGGCTGGCAGTTCGGTGAACGGGTTATCGGAGCAGAACAGCACGCGCAGGCGCGTCAGACGATGCAAGTCATCCGGCAGGCTGCTCAATTGGTTGCCGCTGAGGTTGAGGATTTCCAGGGTGTCGGCCAGGTCGAAAATCTCGCGCGGGAACTCGGTCAGTCCACAAGACAGATCCAGACGCGTAATGCCCGACAACTCGCCGGCGCGCAATTGAGCAAGGGTGTGCATGTTGGTGTTCGCTATTGTTCAGTGGAGCGACGCTGGGGCGCTGGGAATGGGCAGCATGATAACGGCAAAGCCCGGGTTTGAATTGGACAGATGGCGAAACTTCAGTAGCCCTTGGTGGGAGCGCGCCTGCTCGCGAAGGCGGAGTGTCAGAAGCTGATGTTTTGACTGATAGGGCGCTTTCGCGAGCAGGCTCGCTCCCACAGGGGAATAGCGTGCTCAGATCGTCCCGTGCACTTCTTGCAACTGCCCCAAGCGGCTGCGCGTGCGCGCCAGGTCGATGACATGGCCGT
The DNA here is from genome assembly GCF_900187605.1 of Pseudomonas sp. Irchel 3H7. Taxonomy (GTDB): domain Bacteria; phylum Pseudomonadota; class Gammaproteobacteria; order Pseudomonadales; family Pseudomonadaceae; genus Aquipseudomonas. The sequence goes on along the minus strand of NZ_FYEA01000010.1, from coordinate 306,366 downwards.
CCATGCTTTCGCGCAAGGGCAGTCGACCGAGCAGCGTCAGGTGCTTATCCTGGTCGTACAGCACGTCGATCAGGTTGATGAAACGCTGTTGCGCGGCGATCGAGCATTGCGCCAGTTCTGGCAGATCATCAATGATCCAGCGGTCGAAACGTCGACACAGTTCCAGGTAATCCATGACCGCCGTTGGCTGTTCACACAGGTCGTTGAAGGTGAAACCGACCCGCCGCTCCTGACAAAACCGCGCCTGAAACTGCCGGGTGCCGACTGTTAGCGTGACGGTTGGTGCGTCGGCAGGTGGCAAATCGAGGGCGGCGCGCTGTGCTGGCGTCGCCGGCCACACGTAATGCCCTTGGGTGAAGATCTGATGTGCAGAATGGCGCGTCTGGCTGCGGTAATCGTGCGGGCCGCCGACCTCCATCACCTGCATGCGCGTATTGATCAGTTCGATCACCGGTTTGAAGCGGGCGTGATAGAGCGGATTGGGCAGCAGGCCTTCAGGCGCGTAGTTGGAGGTGACCAGCAGCAGGATCCGCCGCTTGAACAGTGCCTTGAACAGCCGGGTGATGAGCATGGCATCGCCGATGTCATGCACATGAAACTCGTCGAAACACAGCACCCGGCAATCTTGCAGCAATTCGTCGAGGCAGACTTCGAGAGCATCGTCGTGCTCGCGATGACTGAACATGGCCTGATGCAATTGCGCGAAGAACTGATGGAAATGCAGACGCCGTTTCTGGGTGATCGGCAAGGCTTGAAAGAAACCGTCGAGCAGCCAGCTCTTGCCTCGCCCGACAGCGCCGAACAAATAGAGGCTCTGGGGTGTGCGAGCGCTTGCGCCGAGCAAAAGACTCGCCTGCTGCGCCATGCAATCGATGACGCACTGCTGGCTGTGGCTGAGGGTGTAGCCCTGACCACTGGCCTTTTGCCGAAAGTAATCGCGGATCGACTGGGCACTGGCATCATGGCCGGCACTGGCCGGAAAACCTTTGCCGAACCAGCGGCGCAACGCCGGCCAGCGCTGGATCAGTCGTGATCGTTTCGGCGGTTGGGCAGGCACTGTGGGCGTCTCCGTGTTCGTCAAGACCGGCTCCCGGGAGCGCGGCAACGTAGTGTAACCAGACGCCGACTTGGCCAGCCACCGCGACGATCCGAGAGTGGGCGGTTATTGGACAAATTCGTGCGGCATGTACAGCTATTTTTAGCGACATGGCTCGAGGTGTTGCCAACCTTTCGAAACATATCTCGGGCGATCCCTGGATCCAATCGACTGGCGGAATCGTCGACCATTGCTAACCTCAATCACAGAAACGACGTCGCAAGCGATCGCTGACAAGGAACGGCGCAGTGAATGTACAGGTAGTCATGGGCTTGCTGGTTGTACTCGTTGCGCCTGTTCATGCGGCGGATCTTCAAGTCGAAGTGCGCGTTGACGTGCAGCGCGGCTGCCAGTTGATCGGCCAGCAGCGTGGCGCCGGCATTGAGCAACTGGGTGTGCTCGACTTCGGCAGCACCGCACGCCTCGATGACCCCGCCGGGCCATTGGCTGCCGCATTGACCAATCAGCGCCTGCCACGGCTGGAGTGCAACCCGGACACGCCGTACCAGATGCGCGTCGATGGCGGCTTGCATGGCGGTGTCGGTGAAGTCCGCTACATGGCCGGTTCGTTCGGCAGCAAACCGATTCCGTATCGTTTGTATCAGGACGCGGCGCGCCGGGTACCGCTGGTGGTGGATGTGCCAGTCAGCGGGCGGGTGCCGGACAGTGGCACGGTAGAACTGCCGCTGTATGCGCGGATCGAACGCCTGGCTGGGGTGCCGCAGGTCAGTCGTTATTCGGATCTGGTCAAGGTGACGGTTACCTGGTGATCGCGGTATCAAGGCAACCGCTGGACGCGGGTGCACAAGGAAGGCGTTCAATCATGAGCGCGGTGATCGATTCAGCGTGAAGGAGCAGGGACGGGCGCAATGACAGGCAAACACTGGATGGTGGTGGCGGCAGGTACGCTGGCATTGCTCGCAGATGACGCGCAAGCGGCGATGAGCGGGCAGATCAATGCGCGGCTGATCCTGATTGCCGGCTGCGAAGTCACCAATACCAGCACGCCCGAGAGCCCGGTCAGTGCCCTCGGCACCCTCGATTTCGGCCTTCAGGGGCCCACCTGGAACGCACCGATCAAGGCCAGTCTCGACGGTGACAGCAGCGGTACACTCAACGTTGCCTGCAATCCTTCGGTCACCGGCTTCACCGTCACTATCGATGGCGGTACCCACGGTGACGGCAACACCCGGCGCCTGAGCAACGGCCGCCAAACCCTTCCCTATCAGCTGTTTGTCGATCCCTCCGGCGCCCGGAGCTACAGCATCGGCCAGCAACACAATTTCGCTGTCACCAGCGGTGCGCAGATACCCATTCCGGTATTTGGCTCGGTGGTGGCGAATACCCGCGCGGTGCCGGCAGGGGTCTATACCGACACCCTGACGGTGACGCTCGACTGGTAAACCCGTAGAGGACGGACACCATGCGTACGTTTGCATCAAGGATAGGTTTGTCGTTACTCGGCCTGGCGCTGGTTTCCAGTGCCAACGCCGCCACCACGGTCACCGGCCAGATCACCTCCAGCCTGATCCTGATCAGCAGTTGTCAGGTCAACGGCGCCGGCGGTTCCACCGGGCTGAACTTCGGTGCGTTGAATTTCGGCACCGCCAACAGCCTGTTCACCACCGCCACCGGGCAGGTGTTGGGCGGTGGTGGCGGGGCGCTGTCGATTCTCTGCTCCAGTGGCACCACGCCGACGGTCAAGGTGCGCGCGGGTTCCCATGACGGCATGTCGCCGGGCGGCACGCGAGCGTTGTATGACGGGGTGGCCAATTACGTGCCGTACGACTTGTACACCGATGCCGGGCACTCGCAACTGCTGGCGATCGACGGGACCATCAACCTTGCGGCCAGCACCGGTGTCGCGCAGACGGTGAACCTCTACGGTCAGGCGGTGGGCAAGGCCGGTTTGCCGGCGGGGACTTACACCGACACCGTCGCTGTTGAACTGACGTTCTGATGCCATGCGCTGCCATGGCTGCGCCGCGTTGCTCCTGCTTTGTGCGGGCAGTGCACCGCTGCCGCTGACCGCCGCGACCAGCCAGAGCTTTCAGGTCAGCGCCACGGTCACTGCCGGGTGTCTGGTGGTGGGCGGGGTATCGAATTATGGCGGGCTGAATTTCGGTTCACGTTCGGCACTGGCCACCGGCACCGTACAGGTCGCGCTGACCGGCGGGGTGCAATTGCAATGCACGCCGGGCGTAACGCTGAACATGAGCGTCGATGGCGGCCAGTACAACAGCAGCGGCCGGCATATGCAGGTCAACAGCGGCAGCGCGCGGGTGGCGTATGCACTGTTTCGTGATGCGGCTTACAGCCAGAGCCTGGGTATTGGCCAGAGTGTGGCGGTGGCTTACAGCGATGCGAACAACATCAGCCTGCCGATTTACGGTCAGGTGCAATTGCCGGGCAATCAGCCTGGGGGGACGTACAGCGACGTGTTGCAGGTGCAACTGTCGTGGTAAGGCGAAGTTGAATGGCCGACAAGGAGCAGGTTTATGGGGGCAGTTACGTCACGGCATTCGCTCGTGTGTTGCGCGATGTGCGCGGTGGTCATGTTCGGGGCAAGCAACGCACACGCTGCCAGTTCGGTGCTGATCTGGCCGATCGATCCGGTGCTGGAGGCTGATCAGCAGGCCAGTGCGCTGTGGCTGGAGAACCGCGGCAGCGAAACCGCCAATCTGCAGATCCGCGTGTTCGGCTGGAGCCAGAGTGGGTTCGCCGAGCAATACCAGAACCAGCGTGACGTGATCGGCAGCCCACCGGTGGCGAAAATCGAACCAGGGCAGAAACAATTGGTGCGTCTGACCCGGACCAAGGAAGTGCCGCCGGGGCAGGAACTGGCCTATCGAATCATCATCGACGAAATTCCCACTGCGCAACCAGCGACTACCGACGGCGGCAAAACCGCCGCCGCGATCCGCTTCCAGATGCGTTATTCGGTACCGCTGTTTGCCTATGGCGCCGGGCTATGGAGCAAGGAAGACAGCAGCCGCGCGCGGGATCCCAAAGGTGTCGGCCTGCCGCAGTTGAGCTGGCGCACGGTGGCGGTGGACGGCAAGCCCTATGTCGAAGTGCGCAATCAGGGCGCGGTGCATGCCCGGCTGACCGACGTGGCCATCAAACAGGCCGGGCAGAGCAAGCCATTGGCCGAAGGGTTGTTGGGTTATGTGCTGCCCGGTGCGGTGATGCGCTGGCCGGCACCGACGCCGCTGACCAGTGATTCAGCGTTGCAGGTACGAGTAAATGGCGCGGCACAGGTGCAGAGCATCACGCCAGCCAAGTGAGTGAGTCGTAGCGCAGGCATCTGGCGTCGACGCAAGCGGTATCAGGAGGATTGAGTCCATTGACGGACGTAAAGCGCGTATGAGCCCAGGACGGGTTCGCCGTATTCAGCGTCCGTTGTGGCTCATCACCGGCGCGTGTTGCCTGATGTTCATTCAACCATCCGGGGCCGGCGATCTGCCGCCGCCACCCAGCGGCATGGAGGCCGTGAGTGATGCACAGTTGTTTCTGGAACTGGTGGTCAACCAGATGAATACCGGGCGCGTAGTGGCGGTGCAGCAGCGCGACGGGCGCTTGTTTGTCCCGGCGACGGCGTTGCGTGAAACCGGCATGAAACTGCCCGACAGTCTCGGCGCCGAGGTCGATCTCGACAGTCTGGCGGGGCTGCACTCTGACTACGACAGTGTTGGTCAACGCCTGCTGCTGGACGTGCCGCCGGACTGGCTGCCGGAACAGTTCATCGGTAATCGACAAGCCTATCCGCGCACCCCGGCGCTGAGCAGTTTCGGCGCGCTGTTCAACTATGACCTGTACCTCAACGACACTGACGATGCCGGCACTTACCTGGCGGCGTGGAACGAAGTGCGGCTGTTCGACAGTTGGGGCACGTTGTCCAATACCGGGCAATACCGGCGCACCTTGTCCGGTGATTCGCTCAACACGCTGGACAACGGCTACTTGCGATACGACACCACCTGGCGTTACTCCGACGACGAGCGAATGCTTACCTATGAGGCCGGCGACGTGATCAGCGGCGCTTTGCCGTGGAGCAGTTCGGTGCGTCTGGGCGGCGTGCAGTTCTCGCGGGATTTCGCGGTGCGCCCGGATCTGGTGACCTATCCGTTGCCGCAATTTGCCGGTGAAGCAGCGGTGCCGTCCTCGGTGGATCTGTTCATCAATGGCTACAAGTCCAGCAGTGCAGACTTGCAGCCCGGGCCGTACACACTGACCAATATTCCGTTCATCAACGGCGCTGGCGAAGCTGTCGTTGTGACCACTGATGCGCTCGGTCGGCAGGTCTCGACCACGGTGCCGTTCTATGTCACCAGCACCTTGCTGCAAAAAGGCTTGAGCGACTTTTCCGTGGCCGCCGGTACGTTGCGTCGCGACTACGGCTTGAAGGATTTCAGTTACGGGCCGGGTGTCACCTCAGGCAGCCTGCGTTACGGCATCAGCGACAGTTTCACTCTGGAAAGCCATGCCGAAGCGGCCGATTCGCTGACACTGGGCGGCCTCGGCGGCAACCTGCGTCTGGGCAATTTCGGCGTACTCAACAGCGCGATGAGTCAAAGCCGCTTCGACGGCGAGGGCGGGCAGCAATTAAGCCTGGGCTATCAGTACAGCAACCAGCGTTTCAGCTTTTCTTATCAGCGGCTGCAACGTCACGCTCAATACGCCGATCTGACCGTGGTCGACAGCCCGTACATCAGTCTTAGCCGGCGTAGCGAGCAAGCGACCCTGAGCCTCAACCTAGACCGCTGGGGCAGTCTCGGCGCCGGTTATTTCGATGTGCGCGCGGCGGACGATTCGCGCACGCGGCTGCTCAACCTCAGCTGGAGCAAGCCGCTGTGGCGCAACAGCAGTTTCTACCTCTCGGCCAACCGTGAGATCGGCGACAGCAACTGGGCGGTGCAGGCGCAACTGGTGATTCCATTCGATCTGCGCGGCAGCCTGGCGATCAGCAGCGATCGCAGTAAAACCGGGCAGAGCCAGCAGCGGGTCAACTATAGCCGCGCGGTGCCGACTGAGGGCGGCGTGGGTTTCAATCTGGGCTACGCCAAGGGTGATGGTGCTGATTATCGTCAGGCCGACGTCACCTGGCGTCTGCAATCGGTGCAGTTGCAGGCCGGCGTCTACGGTACTTCCGACGCCGAAACCCGTTGGGCCGATGCCAGTGGTTCGCTGGTGTGGATGGACCGTCAGGTGTTCGCCGCCAACCGCATCGACGATGCATTTGTGGTGGTCAGTACTGAGGGTTTTGCCGACATTCCGGTGCGCTACGAAAATCAGCAGGTCGGCCAGACTGACAAGAATGGGCATCTGCTGGTGCCATGGAGCAGTGCCTATTACCGCGGCAAGTATGAAATCGATCCACTGAATCTGCCGGCCAACGTGCGCAGCCCCAACGTCGAACAGCGTATCGCTGTGCGGCGTGGCAGCGGTTATCTGCTGGAATTTCCGCTGACCCGAGTGATTGCCGCGAGCATCGTGCTGGTCGACGCGCAGCAGCGCGAGTTGCCGCTGGGCGCGGGTGTGCTGCATGAGCAGAGCGGGACGCGGACGGTGGTCGGTTGGGATGGGCTGGTGTATCTGGAAAACCTGCAGGCGCAGAACTCGTTGCAAGTGACGCTGGCCGACGGCAAGACCTGTCAGGCGCAGTTCAGTGTCGATCTGAATCAGGATCAGGTGCCGTTGATTGGCCCGTTGGTGTGCCAATGATGTTCCGGCGATGGCTGTTATGTCTGGCACTGCTTATACCCGGGGCGGTGCAGGCCGCGTGCTCGGTGGTCAGCACCACGCCAGCGGCGTTTGGCACGCTCAGTTCGATTGCCGTGCGCACAACTTCGCAACCCAGTTCCACGTTGAATGCGGGTTTGAGTTGCACCGGTTCGCTGCTGTCCCTGCTGACCAGCAACGACCACTTCTGGGGCACCGTTTCATCGACTCAAAGTGGTCTGGTCGGGCCGACCGGCGATGTCATCAATTACACGATCTACGCCAACAACAGCACCAGCTATCCGCTGACTCGCGGCACTGCCTATGACTTTGCGCGCAACGGCATCATCGATGCTCTGGGCCTGCTCAACGGTACGACGCCGAAAACGGTGCCGCTGTATCTCGGTACCACCATTGGCAGCAACGTCGCCGCCGGGGTGTATACCGAAACCCTGAGTATTTTCTGGAACTGGAATTACTGTTCGGGCATCGGCATCGGTGCTATTTGCCTCGGGCGTGATATCGCCAACGGCACGACGTCGTTGACGGTGAACTTGACGGTGTCCAACGACTGTACGATTACCGCACCGAACATTGCCTTCGGCAGCGCGCCGGTGGTCAGCGCGTTCACCCCGGTGACCGGACAGACGATCAATCTGGCCTGCACCAAGGGCAGTGCCTACACCGTGGGGCTGAGCGACGGGCAGAACGCGGTGAGTGTCGGTGGCCGGCGCCGGATGATTTCCGGAAGCAATTATCTGGCCTACGACATTTTCAAAAGTGCCGGCACCACGCGTTGGGGCAGTGTCGGCGCGGCACGGCGGGCGAGTACCGACGCCGAGGTCAATCCGGGAAACGGCTTGGGCACGGGCAGTCAGATCTTCAACTACAACGCGAAGATCTACACCGACCAGACCACGCCGCCGGCGGGCACGTATCTGGACAATGTGGTTTTGGACGTGGGTTTCTGAGCTGACACGATCCTTTGTAGGAGCTGTCGAGTGAAACGAGGCTGCGATCTGTTGATCTTGCCCTTAAGAACAAGATCAAAAGATCGCAGCGTGCCGCAGCTCCTACATAGAACAGCGGTGTTTTCAGAATTGCAGTGATTGCTTGAGCTGTTGCGCCGCTGGTGTATCGACCGGGCTGACCATCGCATAGTTGTAGCCACCACCCGACCAGTATTCGGCCTGCAAGTCGCCATCACTGCGGCTTCCACGCGGCAAAAAAGTGTTCTTCGGCCCCGGCGGGCGCACGTAGAAACTCACCTTGTGGCCACTGCCATCCTCATACATCACCATCGCTGCCGGGCCTTCGTCGGTGCTGAGCAGGCGTCCGCTGACCGGTTCAAACCCGGCCGCCTTCAGATCCGGTAAACGACTGGCCCGGTTGAAATAACGGTCGAGCCAGCGCTGCATGTCGCCATCACTGTCGACCTTGTAATCAGCCGGCAGCATGCCTTGCTGGGCAATCAGGCGATAGGCTTGCAAGGCGTCGGTCATCGGCAACATGGACGGGCGCACCAGGGTCATTTCCCGAGCCTGCCAACCACTGAATCCGCCGACGCTGACCGCTATCAGCAACACCGCTGCGCTGGCCAGATGGCGACGCGATTGACGCTGGCGGCGCTGGCGAATCATCGCCGGATCAAGCGCCGGGTTGGCCGGTTGCTGCAATGCGCCGCTGAGTGCCGCGCGCAATTGCTGGGCATCCTGTTGCCAGGCGCGAACCTGCGCCGCTTCATCCGGGTGACTGGCCAGCCAGGTCTCCAGCACACGCCGGTCGGCGTCGCTGAGCTGGTGGTCGACATAGGCGTGCAGGTCACGCTCGTTGGGAGGCAGGCTGATCATTTGAGTATCCGCAAAGAAGGGCTGCTGATTTCGCCGTCGCTGAGTTGGCGCAAGGCCTGGCGGGCGCGGGACAGGCGCGACATCACGGTGCCGATCGGGGCGCCGAGAATCTCGGCGACCTCTTTATAGGAAAGGCCTTCCACTGAGACCATCAGCAACAGGGCGCGCTGTTCGCTGGGCAGGCGATCGAAGGCTTGCAGGGTCGACTGGGCGATGACGGTGCGCTCGACCGAGGGTTCGGCATCGTCGCGGCCGGTGAAGAATTCGAGCATGCGCGCATAGCGTCGGGAGCGCCGATGGGCGTCGAGAAACTGCCGATAGAGGATCGCAAACAGCCAGGCGCGCAAGTCGCCGTCGGCGCGTTTATCGCCCCAACTCGACAGTGCCCGCTCGAGGCAAGCCTGTACCAGATCGTCGGCACTGCTGCTGTTGCGTGTCAGTGACACGGCAAAGCGGCGCAATCTGGGAATGATTTCTCTCAACTGTTCGTCGAATTCGCTCATGAAATTCTGCTAGTCACTACGCTGTGGACTAGGGAGACGCCCGTCGTTGGAGGTTATTCCACGTTCGGAAAAATAAATACCGTCGCGTGGAATAAATCCGGACGAGGCGCGTCTTGCTGATTCTTCCTACTTGTGGCCGATGGCCCTGGAGTTTTTCATGGTTGATCGTTCATCACCCGATGCTGCACCGCCCGGCGGGCCGCAGCGTCCGCCACTGAGTGCGGCGAGCCTGGTTCTGCGTCTGGGCGGCATTGCTGTGGTAGTCGCCGCAGTGGCCGGAGCATTCGCCTACGTTCACGGCAACTTTGACCCACAACGCCTGACGCCAAAAGCGTTGGTCGATGTGCTGGAGAAGAACAACGGCGTGCACCCCGGGTTTCGCCGTAACCACGCCAAAGGCGTGTGCGTGATCGGGCATTTCGAGAGCAGTGGTGAGGCACGGGCGTTTTCTACCGCGCAGGTGTTCAACGAGCCGCAGACCCCGGTAGTCGGGCGATTCGCCTTGCCAGCCGGCAATCCGTATGCACCGGACAGCAGCGTGCCGATTCGCAGTCTGGCGTTGCGATTCACCCAGGCCAACGGGCAGCAGTGGCGCACCGGGATGAACAGCATGCCGGTGTTCCCGGTCGGTACGCCTGAAGCGTTTTATCAATTGCAGCAGGCACAGTCGCCAGATCCGGCCACCGGTAAACCGGATCCGAGCAAGGTGCCAGCGTTCTTCGCATCGCATCCGGAAGCCGTGCCGTTTCTGACCTGGGTGAAGACCGCCAAACCCTCGGCCAGTTACGCCACCGAAACCTACAACAGCGTCAACGCGTTTTATCTGGTCGACGCCAGCGGTAAAAAACAGGCCGTGCGCTGGAGCATGACGCCGTTGGCGCGAGACGCTGCGGGCGCCACTGCGCCTGAGGGCGGCGATTTTCTCGAGAAGGATCTGGTGCAGCGGTTGGCGTCTGCGCCGTTGCGTTTTCAGTTGAACATCACCCTGGCCAATCCTGAGGACCCGGTGAACGATGCCAGCAAGACCTGGCCCGACGGCCGCAAAGTGTTGAACGCCGGCACACTGGTGCTGGAAAAAACCCAGCCACAACTGAGCGGCGAATGCCGTGATATCAACTACGACCCGCTGGTGCTGCCGGCCGGGATTCAAGGCTCCGACGACCCGTTGCTCGCGGCGCGTTCCGCCGGTTACGCCAATTCCTATCTGCGTCGCACCAGCGAAGTCAGCCAGTTGCCCGCTGCCAAACAGGAGGCTCGTCCATGAGCACTCAACCGACGCATTTCGCCCTGTTGGCGCGCCTGCTGCACTGGCTGATGGCAATCATGATCATCGCCATGCTGTTTATTGGTGCCGGCATGGTCACCTCGGTTTCCGAGCGGCATGAATGGTTGATCCATCTGCACAAACCGCTGGGCATTGCGATTCTGGCGCTGGTGATTGTCCGTTTGCTGGTGCGGTTCACTACGCGCCAACCGCCGCTGCCGGCGGATTTGCCAAGTTGGCAAGTGATGGCGGCGAAGGCTTCGCATCTGCTGCTGTACGCGTTGATGCTGGTGTTGCCGTTGCTGGGCTGGGCGATGATCAGTGCTTCGGGTGAACCGGTCATGCTCAGCACAACGTTGCAGTTGCCAGCCATTGTTCCGGCTGATGCGCAGTTGTTCGCGATTTTGCGCAAGGCTCACGGGTATCTGGCCTATCTGTTGTTTCTGACGGTGCTGCTGCACCTGGCGGCGGCGCTGTTTCATGGCTGGATCCGCCGCGACGAGGTGCTCGACAGTATGTTGCGCGGTCGCGACCGCGGTTAACTCGCTTGAGTGGCGCAGCGTGCCGGTGCGCCGCTTTTCAGGGTCAGCCACCAGTACGCGAGCGCCACGGCGTTGATGCCCGCGCCGAGCAGGCACACGCCGATCCATCCGGCCCACGCGTACATCGCGGTCGAGCCGATGGAGCCGAGCGCGCTGCCGATCGAGTAGAACAGCATGTAACCGGCGGTGAGACGGCTTTGCGCTTCGGGGCGCACGCTGTAGATCATGCTCTGGCTGGTGACGTGCACCGCTTGCAGACCCAGATCCAGAGTGATCACGCCGAGTAGCAATGCCCACAGCGAAGATTGGGTGAGGGCGATTGGTAGCCATGAAGCGAGCATCAGCAACAGCGAAAGACTGCTGACCCATTGTCCGAGGCCGCGATCAGCCAAGTGTCCGGCCCGTGCGGCGGCCAGCGCACCTGCGGCACCGGCCAGCCCGAACAGTCCGATTTCACTGTGTGACAAAGAAAGTGGCGGCGCGGCCAGCGGCAACACCATCGGCGTCCACAGCACCATTGCGCTGGCAAAGGTCAGCAGCGCGAGGATCGCGCGTTGACGCAGTACCGGTTCCTCTTTGAACAGACCGAATACCGAAGCAATCAGTGCGGTGTAGCCAGTCGCCGGTTGTGGGGCTTCATGCTTGGGCAGGACGCGAAACAGCAGCAGCGCCATCAACAATGTCAGCCCCGCTGACAGGAAATAAATCGCTCGCCACCCAGCCAGATCGGCCATGCCGCCGGCAACCGTGCGTGCCAGCAGAATTCCTACCACGATACCGCTGGTGACCACCCCGACCACGCGCCCGCGCTGGGCCGGGAGCGCCAGCGTGGCGGCGTAAGCCACCAGCACCTGCGTCACTACCGCGAGCAGCCCTGTCAAGGTCATGCCAAGCAGCAGCCACGCACTGTTGGGCGCCAGCGCGATCATCAACAATGCCGCTGCCGATAGCAGCGTTTGAGTGACGATCAATCGGCGCCGGTTGAGCAGATCACCGAGGGGCACCAGTAGTACCAGACCGATGCCGTAGCCGATTTGCGTCAGGGTGATGACGATGCCGATGGTCGCCGGCGACAGGGCAAACGCCTCGGCCATGGCGTCCAGCAATGGCTGTGCGTAATACACGTTGCCCACGGCCAGACCGCAGGCCACAGAGAAAAGCAAAACGGCGCTGCTTTTGAGAGGTTTCATATCCCGCATCCTTTTAGGTTTCAAAATAAAACCTTGATCACGGTATGGGTGCGGGTTTTATTTTGCAACCTGTTTGCGCGAGTGTGTGAACGGCAAAAAGCAAAAGATCGCAGACAAGCTGCGATCTTCTAAGGGACGGAGGAGGGGATCAGCGCAGGGTATCAACCATGTCAGCGATGGTGGTCAGCACATCTTTGCCCAACTGTTTTGAGCGCTTGCCCGACCAGCCGGTTGCTTTGTCGGGATGGTCGTCGTGATCCTTGAACGGCATTTCCAGGGTCAGCGACAAGCAGTCGTATTTCTGCCCTACGCTGTTGCACGCCAGGGTCATGTTGGCCTGGCCCGGTTCGTCGCGGGTGTAGCCGTGCTTGGTCTGGAAATCTTTGGTGGTGTGTTTAAGGTGGCTGCGAAAGTGCTCTTCGAGCTTCTCGATTCGTGGCGTGTAGCCCGGATTGCCTTCGCAACCGGCGGTGAACACATGGGGGATTTCTTCATCGCCGTGTACGTCGAGGAACAGGTCGACGCCATACTTTTCCATCTGTTGTTGTACGAAAAGTACTTCGGGGCTGACGTCCTGACTGGCGTTCTGCCAAGCGCGGTTCAAGTCCTGGCCCATCGCATTGGTGCGCAGGTGACCGTGGAAGGCACCGTCCGGATTCATGTTCGGCACCAGGTACAGATCGGCACTCGCCAGCAGCTTGTTCAGCACCGGATCGTCATGTCTTTCCAGGCGTTCGATCACGCCTTCCATGAACCATTCGGCCATGTGTTCGCCCGGATGCTGCTGAGCAATGATCCAGACTTTGCGCTGGCCTTCGGCACCGGTGCCTTTGCGCAGCAGCTGAATGTCGCGACCTTCGACGCTCTTGCCGGTTGCCAGCAATTCGGTGCCGGCCTTGCTCAGTGCCTGATCGATCAACCAGTCGTGACGGCCACGGCTGTAGGGTTCGAAGTAGGCGAACCATGCATGGGTTTGCTCGGCTTCGAGGCAAAAGCGCAGGCTGTCACCTTCAAAACTGGTTGGAATGCGGAACCAGTTGACGTGGTCGTAGGACGCGACTGCCTGATAGCCGGTCCAGGCTTTGTTATAGGAAGACTGGCTGGCGTTGACCAGGCGAAACCAGTGTTCCTGATGAACATGCAGGCCGCTGGCCTTGAAGTGGAACCACTGAAAGTGAGCGCTGCGGGTGTCCGGGCGAATGGCCAGAACCGGATTGAGCGGGTTGCTGATGTCGATGACTTGGATATTGCCGCTGTCGAAGTTGGCGCTGATGTCGAACGAAGATTTGGCCACGGTCATAATCGATTCCTGAATATGATTTTTATGGCCGTTACTTTACACGCAGGCAGGGCTGAAACCGAGGGGAATTGCGGGGTGTGGCGGGGGGCGTCCTCCATGACGCGCAAGCAGCTTAGAGACTGTGCGATTGATTCTCAAGTGCTAATTGTCATTAGTTTGCCCCAATCTGGCCGGGCCTCGCTTGCCAAGCGATATTCTTTTGATATTATCCGCGCCATCGAATTTGCAGCACTTAAAGACTTCATTAGCCTGAAGCCATAAGCCCGAAAAACGGGCAAAAAAAGACCCGGCAAAAAGCCGGGTCAAAAACCGTGATTAGCCTGATGAGGAGATAGTCCAGAAGACCGACCTAAGGTCTCTGGTCCATCGACTGATCTCGCGACCAGCTGCATGCAATAATAATCATTATCATTTGCAAGTCAAATGTTTTTAGCTGCGCGATTGGAAAATTCTTTTCCGTCCGCCCGCACTCGCGTTCCTCTCAGGCTTCATCGCCATCGAGCGAATGGTCGACCATCGCCCGCGCCATATCCACCATGTGCACCACTGAAAATGCCAGATCGCGACTCGCGCCTTGCAGGCTTTCGGCTGCCTTGAACGCAGTGGCTGCCGCACAGCGCAACAGGTCCGAGGCATGCACCAGGGCTTCTTCGCCACTGAGATGGCGCCTGACATCGAAAAAACGCTCGTCGACCTCTGGTTCTGAAACAGCTGGTTTCAAGTAATAGTCCAGCGCTCGCTGCGCTGCCGCATTGCCCTGAGGGGAGGTGAAGCTGGTGTCCATTTGCAGGTCTGGCAAGTCTTTGCTGCTGATATTCATGATGAAGAAGCACTCCTTGGTCGATTGTAAATCCGTGCTTTCAGAATAGTACTCTGTGTAGTTGTGACCAGAACTTAAATACTACAATATGTGTTTTGTTGGCCGAAGGCGTCGACGTAAGGTGCTGCACATGGATAAATGGATTGAGTTGGTCAAGGCCAAGATGAGTGAACTCAAAATCACTCAAACAGAGCTCGGAGAGCGCGTCGGCATGTCCCAGGGCGGGATAGGCCATTGGCTGAACAAGCGTCGCGAACCCGGCATCACGGAAATGAACCGCGTGCTGCAGGCGCTGGGCATGGATTTCCTCGAAGTGGTGCTGGTGATCCGTGAACCGCAACCAATGGCGGACGACGAGATGCCGCTGGCGCAGAAGTACAACCCGTACTTCCGTTACCCGGTCAGCGATTGGCAGACGACCTGCGAGGTGCGCGAGAACGATCCGGCGTCTTACACCAAGGCATCCGGCAAGCAGCGCTTCGAACTGACGGATTACCATGCGCGTGGCCCGGCGTTCTGGCTGACGGTGACGGGGGATTCAATGACCGCCCCCAGTGGCCAGAGCATCGCCGAAGGCATGCTGATTCTGGTCGACCCGGCGGCCGAAGCGGTGCCCGGCAAACTGGTGATCGCCCAGTGGCCCGACAGCCCTGAAGCGATCTTCCGCAAACTCGACGAAGAGGGCGGCCAGCGTTACCTGGTGCCGCTCAATCCGACCTGGCCGAAAGCCCTGCTGACCGATGAGTGTCGAATCATCGGTGTTGTGGTTCAGGCAACGGCGCGTTACTAGTCAGATCGATCCGCGCCCGGCGTAGGATCGATCCTCCCCATCACACTGCCTCCAGTTCAACCAAAGCGCTGCCTTCGCCGACCATTTCGCCTTCCTGGCAATACAGCGCTTTGATCACTCCCGCATGCGGCGCGCGGATGCTGTGCTCCATCTTCATTGCTTCCAGCACCACCAGTTGCGCACCGGCCTCGACCGATTGCCCGGCCTCGACCAGCACACGGACAATGCTGCCGTTCATGGGCGCAGTCAGGCCACCCTGATGACTGTGACTGGCTTCGACGGCGCTGATCGGGTCGTACGTTTCGATGCGCCGCAATTCGCCTTCCCATTGCAGGTACAGCGAATCGCCCTGGCGAATGGCACGCAACGTACGACGGACGCCCTCGTGTTCGACGATGAGCGCTTCGCCGGACAGTCTGGCGTGATCATCGGTACTCAGCGTCAGTGCTCGATCCTGTCCCTCGCAACTCAAATGCAGGGTGATTTCCCGAGGCAATCCCGCACGCAAACCGCTGTTGAGTGACCATGGCGAAGCCGGGTCATCCTGGCGCGCCAACTGCGGCAGGCTCTGCGCCACCGCCTGAGCCGCCGCGTTCCAGAACGCATCGCTCAACGCGCCCGGCGCAGGCAGCAATTGCTCCTGATAACGCGGAATAAATCCGGTATCCAACTCCGCCGCCGCGAACGCCGGATGGGCGATGATCCGCCGCAAAAAGTTTATGTTGGTTTTCAAACCGCCAATCGCAAACTCGTCGAGCATGCTCAACAACCGCAACCGAGCCTGTTCGCGATCTTCGCCCCAGGCAATCAGCTTGCCCAGCATCGGGTCGTAGAACGGCGAAATTTCATCGCCTTCTTCAACTCCGCTATCGACCCGGCGCCCAGGCCCTTCAGCCGATTCGCGATACAACGCCAAACGCCCGGTCGCCGGCAGGAAGTCATTCGCAGGGTCTTCGGCGTACAAGCGCACTTCAATCGCATGACCGTTTAACGGCACCTGCGCCTGGGTGATCGGCAGCGCTTCACCACGGGCTACGCGGATCTGCCACGCGACCAGGTCCAGACCGGTGATGGCCTCGGTCACTGGATGCTCCACTTGCAGGCGCGTATTCATCTCCATAAAGAAGAACTCACCGCGCGCATCCAGCAAAAATTCCACAGTACCGGCGCCGACATAACCGATCGCCTGCGCCGAACGCACCGCCGCTTCGCCCATGGCGCGACGCAGCTCCGGGGTCAGGCCCGGTGCCGGCGCTTCTTCGACGACTTTCTGATGGCGTCGTTGAATCGAGCAGTCACGCTCGTTGAGGTACAGGCAGTTGCCATGTTGATCGGCGAACACCTGGATTTCCACGTGACGCGGTTTGAGCAGGTATTTCTCCACCAGCATCCGCGAATCGCCGAACGACGACTGCGCTTCACGCTGAGCGGAGGCGAGGGCTTCGGCCAACTGGCTGACGTCCTCGACCACTTTCATGCCTTTGCCACCACCGCCGGCCGTGGCTTTGAGCAGCACTGGATAACCGATGCGTTCGCAGGCATCACGGAAGGTGTCGAGGTCCTGTGCTTCGCCGTGATAACCCGGCACCAGTGGCACACCGGCGGTTTCCATCAGCGCTTTGGCGGCGGACTTGCTGCCCATCGCATCGATGGCCGAGGCGGGCGGGCCGAGGAAAATCAGCCCGGCCGCTTCGATGGCACGAGCGAAGCCGGCGTTTTCCGAGAGAAAACCGTAACCCGGATGAATCGCCTGCGCGCCGCTGGCCTTGGCCGCTGCGATCAGTTTGTCGATTTGCAGATAACTGTCGGCGGCTTTGCTGCCGCCCAGGTCGACGCGAATATCCGCTTCCCGGCTGTGCCGCGCCTCGCGGTCGGTGGCGCTGTGCACGGCGACCGTGGTCAGGCCCAGCGCTTTGGCGGTGCGCATCACGCGGCAGGCGATTTCGCCACGGTTGGCCACCAGCAGGGTGGTGAGAACGGGTGCGCTCATCAATGCGGCTCCTTGGTGGTGGTTGCGGCTTGCCAGCTCGGTGGACGTTTTTGCAGAAAGGCGCGCAAGCCTTCCTGACCTTCCGGGCTGACGCGGATACGGGCGATGGCATTTTCGGTGTAGCGGCGCAGCGCCGGGGTCAGTGAGCCGTTGCCGACTTCACGCAGCAGGTCCTTGCTGGCGCGCATGGCGGCGGGGCTGTTGAGCAGCAAGTTGTTGATCCAGTGCTCGACTTGCTGATCAAGTTCAGCGGCCGGATAGCTCTCGGACAACAAACCGATTTCGCGCGCACGCTGCCCGCCGAAACGCTCGGCGGTCAGGGCATATCGACGTGCAGCGCGTTCGCCGATGGCCTGCACCACAAACGGGCTTATTACCGCCGGCGCCAGACCAATGCGTACTTCCGACAGGCAGAATTGCGCGTCATCGGCGCCAATCGCCATGTCACAGCAACTGATCAACCCCAGCGCGCCCCCGAATGCCGCGCCTTGTACCACAGCCACGGTGGGGATCTTCAGCTTGGCGAGGTTGTACATCAACTCTGCCAGTTCACGGGCGTCGTCGAGGTTGGTGTGGTAATCGAGTTCGGCCGATTGCTGCATCCACGCCAGATCAGCGCCGGCACTGAAGTGCTTGCCACGGCCACGCACCAGCAGGAAACGCAGGCTGGCGTCGCTGGCGACTTTGTCCAGCGCGAGGATCAGCTCGCGGATCATCTCGGCGTTGAAGGCGTTGTTCTTTTCCGCGCGGTTGAGCCACAGCGTGGCGAAACCCCGTGGGTCGCTTTGCAGTTCGAGGGTGTTGAAATCACTCATGAGATTCTCCCGATCACATCCGGAACACGCCGAAGCGGCTCGGTTCGATTGGCGCGTTCAGCGACGCGGACAGGGCCAGGGCCAGCACATCGCGGGTCTGCGCCGGGTCGATGACGCCGTCGTCCCATAGCCGTGCGCTGGAATAGTAGGGGTGACCCTGCTCTTCATACTGGTCGAGGATCGGTTGCTTGATCTCGGCTTCCTGCTCGGCACTGAAACCCTGACCGCTGCGCTCAGCCTGCTCACGTTTGACCTGCACCAACACGCCCGCCGCCTGCTCGGCGCCCATCACGCCGATCCGCGCGTTCGGCCACATCCACAGGAAACGCGGATCGTAAGCGCGCCCGCACATGCCGTAGTTACCGGCGCCGAAGCTGCCGCCGATGATTACGGTGAATTTCGGCACTTTCGCGCAAGCCACCGCCGTGACCAGTTTCGCGCCATGTTTGGCGATGCCACCGGCCTCGTATTTCTGGCCGACCATGAAGCCGGTGATGTTCTGCAAAAACAGCAGCGGAATGCCGCGCTGGCAGGCCAGTTCGATAAAGTGCGCGCCTTTCTGCGCGGCTTCGGCGAAGAGGATGCCGTTGTTCGCCAGAATCGCGATCGGGTAGCCGTGCAGATGCGCAAAGCCACACACCAGCGTGGTACCGAACAAAGCCTTGAATTCATCGAACACCGAACCGTCGACCAGTCGCGCAATCACTTCGCGCACGTCGAACGGCTGCTTGGCATCAGCCGAAACCACGCCGTACAACTCATCGCTGGCGTACAGCGGTGCGATCGGCGCGCGTTGCTGCACTTCGCCGAGTTTGCGCCAGTTAAGGTTGGCGACGCTGCGGCGGGCGAGGGCGAGGGCGTGTTCGTCGCTCTCGGCGTAATGGTCGGCGACCCCGGAAATCTTGCAGTGCACATCGGCGCCACCCAGATCCTCGGCGCTGACCACTTCACCGGTCGCAGCTTTCACCAATGGCGGGCCGGCGAGAAAAATGGTGGCCTGATTGCGCACCATGATCGCTTCGTCGGCCATCGCCGGCACATAAGCGCCGCCAGCGGTGCAGGAGCCCATGACCACGGCGATCTGCGGAATGCCCATCGCGCTCATGTTGGCCTGGTTGAAGAAGATCCGCCCGAAGTGCTCGCGGTCCGGAAACACTTCGTCCTGACGCGGCAGGTTGGCGCCGCCGGAATCCACCAGATAGATGCACGGCAAGCGATTCTGTTGAGCGATGGTCTGTGCGCGAAGATGTTTTTTCACGGTCAGCGGGTAGTACGAACCGCCCTTCACCGTCGCATCATTGGCGACGATCATGCACTCGACGCCTTCGACCCGACCGATCCCGGCAATCACGCCAGCGGCGGGCACGTCTTCGCCATACACGGCGTGGGCGGCCAATTGGCTGATTTCCAGAAACGGTGAGCCCGGATCGAGCAAACGGTTGATGCGTTCGCGCGGCAGCAGTTTGCCGCGCGAGGTGTGGCGTTCCTGGGCTTTCGCGCCGCCACCCTGCGCCACTTGGGCGAGCAGGGTGTGCAGGGCGTCGACCTGTTTGAGCATCGCCGCGCTGTTGGCGGCGAACTCCGCTGAGCGGGGATTGAGCTGAGTGTGCAGGGTAGCCATGGCCAGCTCCGTTTAGCGGGTTTCGTTGAACAGTTCGCGACCGATCAGCATGCGACGGATCTCACTGGTGCCAGCGCCGATTTCGTACAGCTTGGCGTCACGCAGCAGACGACCGGCCGGGAACTCATTGATGTAACCGTTACCGCCGAGAATCTGGATCGCGTCGAGGGCCATTTGCGTGGCGCGCTCAGCGGTGTAGAGGATCACCCCGGCGGCGTCTTTGCGGGTGGTTTCGCCACGCTCGCAAGCCTGTGCCACCGCATACAAGTAGGCGCGGCTGGCGTTGAGCTGGGTGTACATGTCAGCGACTTTGCCCTGGATCAGCTGGAATTCGCCGATGCTCTGGCCGAACTGTTTGCGGTCGTGGATGTACGGCACGATCAGGTCCATGCACGACTGCATGATCCCGGTCGGGCCGCCGGACAACACGACGCGCTCGTAATCGAGGCCGCTCATCAACACTTTTACGCCGCCGTTGAGCACGCCGAGGATGTTTTCTTCCGGCACTTCGACGTCATCGAAGAACAGCTCGCAGGTGTTGGAACCGCGCATGCCGAGCTTGTCGAACTTGTTGCTGCGGCTGAAGCCTTTCCAGTCGCGCTCGACAATGAATGCGGTAATGCCGTGCGGGCCTTTCTCCAGATCGGTCTTGGCGTAGATCACGTAGGTGTTGGCGTCGGGGCCGTTGGTGATCCAGGTTTTGCTGCCGTTGAGGACGAAACGGTCACCGCGTTTGTCGGCGCGCAGTTTCATCGAGACCACGTCGGAGCCGGCGTTTGGCTCGCTCATCGCCAGTGCGCCGACGTGCTCGCCGCTGATCAGCTTCGGCAGGTATTTGGATTTCTGTTCGTGGTTGCCGTTGCGGTTGATCTGGTTGACGCAGAGGTTGGAATGCGCGCCGTAGGACAGCGCCACCGAGGCCGAACCGCGACTGATTTCTTCCATCGCCACCACGTGCGCCAGGTAACCCAGGCCTGCGCCGCCGTACTCCTCCGGCACGGTGATGCCGAGCAGGCCCATGTCGCCGAATTTGCGCCACATGTCGGCGGGGAACAGGTTGTCGCTGTCGATCTGCGCAGCGCGCGGAGCAATTTCCTTGGCGACAAAGGACTGAACCTGATCGCGCAGCATGTCGATGGTTTCACCGAGGGCGAAGTTCAGGGATGGATAGCTCATGGGTCACCTTTTGGCTTTTTTGTAGGGTGGGGAGGGCGGTCATTCAGCTCTCACCTTTACGTTAACGTAAGCCTGCGATGAAGGGCTGTCAATCACCCTTTACGTTAACGTCAACTTGAGCGACAGTAGGGGCAGTTCAAGATTGAAAGCTGATTAGATTTTGTAGGAGTGAGCCTGCTCGCGATCGCGTCGTGTCAGTCGACGTAAGTGTTGACTAATGGATCGAGATCGCGAGCAGGCTCACTCCTACAAGTGACCGTCGGCAACCCATAAATAAAGACAATAGGGGTCGTCATGGATCAACCCAGTGCAAACCCGCCGCGCAGCTACACCCGTGGTTCACAGGACAAAGCCTTGCTGGCGATGACCATCGGGCAGAAGTTCGATCAGACTGTCGCGCAATACCCCGACGGTGAAGCGCTGGTGGTCCGCCATCAGCAGTTGCGTTATTCCTGGCGACAACTGGCCGAAGCGGTGGACCTGCACGCCAGGGCGCTGCTCGCTTTGGGTTTGCAGGCCGGCGACCGCCTCGGTATCTGGGCGCCGAACTGCGCGCAGTGGTGCATCACGCAAGTCGCCACCGCAAAAATCGGCGTGATCCTGGTCAACATCAACCCGGCCTACCGCAGTTCCGAACTGGAATACGTGCTCAAACAATCCGGCTGCCAATGGCTGGTCTGCGCCGGGGCGTTCAAGTCCTCCAACTACCACGGCATGCTGCAAGGCCTGATGCCGGAACTGGCCGAGCAACCCCTCGGCCAACTGCGCAGCGAACGCCTCCCCGAACTGCGCGGCGTGATCAGCCTCGATGCGCAGCCACCCTCAGGTTTCCTGCCGTGGTCGGAGCTGGCAGATCTCGCCGCCAGTCTCTCCCCCGAACAACTACACGAACGCAGCAACAGCCTGCACTTTGATCAGCCGGTGAACATCCAGTACACCTCCGGCACCACCGGTTTCCCCAAGGGCGCGACCCTCAGCCACTACAACATCCTCAATAACGGTTACATGGTTGGCGAAAGCATCGGCCTGACCCCGCGCGATCGCCTGGTCATCCCGGTGCCGCTGTACCACTGCTTCGGCATGGTCATGGGCAACCTCGGCTGCATCACCCACGGCAGCACGATGATTTACCCCAACGATGCCTTCGATCCTTTACTGACCCTGCAAACCGTCGCCGAAGAGAAAGCCACCGGCCTTTACGGCGTACCGACCATGTTCATCGCCATGCTCGACCAGCCACAACGCGCCCAATTCGATCTGTCGAGCCTGCGCACCGGGATCATGGCCGGCGCGACGTGCCCGATCGAAGTGATGCGCCGGGTGATCAGCGAAATGCACATGAGTGAAGTGCAAATTGCTTACGGCATGACCGAAACCAGTCCGGTGTCACTGCAGACCGGGCCGAACGATGAGCTGGAATTGCGCGTGACCACCGTCGGCCGCACCCAGCCACAGCTGGAGAGCAAGATCATCGACGAGGCCGGCAACCTGGTGCCACGCGGCACCATCGGCGAACTGTGCACTCGCGGTTACAGCGTGATGCTCGGCTACTGGAACAATCCGCAGGCCACCGCTGAAGCCATCGACGAGGCGGGCTGGATGCACACCGGCGACCTGGCGAGCATGAACGAGGAGGGTTACGTCAATATCGCCGGACGTAACAAGGACATGATCATTCGTGGCGGCGAGAATATTTACCCGCGTGAGCTTGAGGAGTTTTTCTTCACCCATCCGGCGGTGGCGGATGTGCAGGTGATCGGCATTCCGTGCTCGCGTTACGGTGAGGAGATTGTCGCCTGGATTAAACTCCACCCCGGCCACAGCGCCACGGAGCTGGAGCTGCAAACCTGGTGCAAGGAACGCATCGCGCACTTCAAGACGCCACGGCACTTCAAGTTTGTCGAAGAGTTTCCGATGACGGTGACGGGCAAGATCCAGAAATTCAGGATGCGTGAGATCAGTATCGAAGAACTGAAAACAATCGAGCGTTAACCACCACCCCTGTGGGAGCTGGCAAGCCAGCTTCCACAGGGATTTGCGGTGAAAACAGGAATCACAGAAAGCACAAAGGGGAGCCGAAGCTCCCCTTTAATTTTGTCGTCGAGTGCTCTTTTTTATTATTGAGGGTCGGTCTGTTGTTGTTTTTGGCAACCGTGGCCCTTTACCGCTGTTTTTGGCGACCCCCATCCGGGGTCAAGAGCAAACGTATTTTTTTGAGCGCTGATCTGCTTTCTCGCTAAGCGATCCAACCGATTCGGGAGCTACCTGAAGGTAGTTTTATTGTTCTCTGCCCGGTTGCGGGTCACTCCTGAGAGCACCCTGAAAAGCACACCTTCTCCAAAAAAATCTGTTAGCTGCGTCTCTGCCGTGTTGTTTTTGTTATGTCAGAGTCGGTACGTCTTATTTTTATTGGTTTGCTGCTTTTTATTCTTGTTATGCCATAGAGATAGCAGAAGCCGTGCCAACTTTTAAAAAACCTTATAAATCAAAGGTTTGAAAATTTCGGCAGATTTTCGCTCCAGCGAAACCAGACAATTTGTTTCCGTGTTACTCGCTTAAACCCACATTCCGGACACAGCGGTAACACCTTCCCCCCTTACTGCGCGCTACGAGCCTTGGCCACGCGTGAACCGCTCGGGCGACCGAGCACCGCGCTGATCTGCTGACCCGCGGCAATCAAGGCGTCCAGGTCGATACCGGTCTCGATACCCAGGCCGTTGAGCAGGTACATCACGTCTTCGGTGGCAACGTTACCGCTCGCGCCTTTGGCGTACGGGCAGCCGCCGAGGCCCGCGATAGAGCTGTCGAACACCGAAATCCCTTCAAGCAGGCTGGCATAGATGTTGGCCATGGCCTGACCGTAGGTGTCGTGAAAATGCCCGGCGAGTTTTTCCCGTGGCACTTGCGCCGACACCACTTCAAACAAACGGCGCGTCGCGCCCGCGGTGCCAGTGCCGATGGTGTCGCCCAGCGAAACTTCGTAGCAGCCCATCGCATACAACTCGCGCGCGACCATCGCCACTTGCTCCGGCGCGACCGTGCCTTCGTACGGGCATCCGAGCACACACGACACGTAACCGCGCACGGTAACGCCGTGCTGCTGCGCGGCTTCCATGATCGGCGCAAAGCGCGCCAGGCTTTCGCTGATCGAGCAGTTGATGTTGCGTTGCGAGAACGCTTCGGAGGCGGCGGCGAACACCGCGACTTCCTTGACCCCGGCAGCGATGGCGTCTTCAAATCCGCGCAAGTTCGGCGCCAGTGCGCCGTAGGTTACGCCGGGCTTGCGCTGAATCTGCGCGAACACTTCGGCGGAACCGGCCATTTGTGGCACCCATTTCGGAGAGACGAAACTGCCGACTTCTATATAGCCGAGGCCAGCGGCGCTCAAAGCATCGACCAGTTGCACCTTGTCAGCGACGCTGATCGGTTGGGCTTCGTTCTGCAAGCCATCGCGCGGGCCGACTTCGATCAGGCGTACTTGGGAGGGGAGGGACATGGGCTGACCTGCTCTTTTGAATTTGTGGAGAACCCCTATAGGAGTGAGCCTGCTCGCGATCGCGGAGTGCCAGATGAAAATTGCGTGACTGATACACCGCTATCGCGAGCAGGCTCACTCCTACAGGGGGATTTATGTTGTTAGTCAGATCGCCTGCTGGCTCTTCAGCGTCTGCTCCAACGCCTGGACGCAGCGCTCTTCAGCGGTATCGAGTTCCAGTTTCATCTGTTCGATATCCAGCAACTGCTGTTCCAACTGCTCGCGACGCTCAGTGATTTTCGCCAGCATGCTGTTGAGCTGTTTGGTGTTACCGCTGGACGGGTCGTAGAGTTCGATCAATTCGCGGCATTCGGCCAGCGAAAAACCGATGCGCTTGCCGCGCAGGATCAGCTTCAGGCTGACCTTGTCGCGCGGCGAATAGATGCGTTCCTGGCCACGGCGCTCAGGGCTGAGCAGGCCTTGTTCTTCATAAAAGCGGATCGCCCGGGTGGTGATGTCCAGCTCGCGGGCGAGGTCGGAGATGCTGTAAGTCTGGCTGCTCATGGAAGCGCTCGGAAAAAGGTCTTGGCGCTAAGCTAATGGCAGGTTGACGTTTACGTCAAGCAAGAAAAAGATCGCAGCCTTCGGCAGCTCCTACAGGGGTGATAGATTCCAAATGTAGAAGCTGCCGAAGGCTGCGATCTTTTGATCTTTCCTTACACCACCTGCTTATCCAGCTTCTTCTCCTGCGCCGTCACCTGCTGGCACAACTCGATCATCTGCTCGCGCATCCAGCGATTCGCCGGATCCTGGTCAGTGCTTTCATGCCAATACAGATGCGTCTCCACCGGCGGCACATCATTCACCGGCAGATTAAACGCCTGCAGTTCATGGCGACGGGCAAAGCGCTCCGGCACGGTCATGACCATGTCGGTCTGCTGCATCACTTGCGATGCCATCAAATAGTGCTGCGAACGCAGGGCGATCTTGCGTTGAATGCCCATTTTGCCCAGCGCCAGATCGACATAACCCAAACCACTGCGGCGGCTGGAAATGTGGATATGGGTCAGCGACAGGTAATCATCCAGCGAGAGCTTTTCCTTGCCCGCCATCGGATGCCCTTTGCGCATCGCGCAGACGTAGCGGTCTTCCATCAGCTTGACGTGGCGCACCTGCGGGTCGGTGTTGAGCGGCGCATCCACGGCGAAATCCAGACGCCCGGCGGCCAGCTCTTTGGTGGTCTCGCGGCGTTTGGACAGAAAACTTTCGATGATCACCGTCGGCGCCAGGCGGCGCAGGCGCTGAAACAGCGGCGGCAAAATCACCGCCTCGGTGAGGTCGGTCATGCTGATGCGGTAAGTCTTGACCGCTTGTGCCGGGTTGAAAATGCGGCTTTCCTGTACCGACACACGCAGCAACGACAGCGCGTTACGCACCGGGCCGATGATGTTCTGTGCCATCGGTGTCGGCACCATGCCCTGAGCCGTGCGCACGAACAGCGGATCGTTGAAGGTCTCGCGCAACCGCGCCAATGCGTTGGACACCGCCGGCTGAGTGATGCCGACAATCTGCCCGGCGCGGGTCAGGTTGGCTTCGGTGTAAATCGCGTCGAAGACGATGAAAAGGTTGAGGTCGACCTTGCTCAGATTCATAACGCGGCTTCTCTTGTTTTTAAGGGCTGACGATCACTGGATCATATATCGGTGATGAATGTTTATACACGCCGAGAATAGGCTAGGTAAATTATCAGCGCTGTTCTAGCATCGATTGCATGACTTGAACAACCTCTGCCCAAGAAGGTAATTGATCATGGATTTCGCTTATTCGCCCAAGGTGCAAGAACTGCGTGAGCGCGTGACCGCGTTCATGGACACTTACGTTTATCCGGCTGAGGCGGTGTTCGAACGCCAGGTTGCCGAAGGCGATCGCTGGCAGCCGACCGCGATCATGGAAGAGCTCAAAGCCAAGGCCAAAGCCGAAGGTTTGTGGAATCTGTTCCTGCCGGAGTCGGAACTCGGTGCCGGTCTGAGCAACCTCGAATACGCGCCACTGGCAGAAATCATGGGCCGCTCGCTGTTAGGCCCGGAGCCGTTCAACTGCTCGGCGCCGGACACCGGCAACATGGAAGTGCTGGTGCGTTACGCCAACGAAGAACAGAAACAGCGCTGGCTCGAACCGTTGCTGCGCGGCGAAATCCGCTCGGCATTCGCCATGACCGAACCTGACGTAGCCTCGTCCGACGCCACCAACATGGCCGCCCGCGCCGTGCGTGATGGTGACGAGTGGGTGATCAACGGTAAAAAATGGTGGACCTCCGGCGCCTGTGATCCACGCTGCAAAATCCTGATTTTCATGGGCCTGAGCAATCCAGATGCGCCGCGCCACGCCCAGCACTCGATGATCCTCGTGCCGGTCGATACTCCCGGGGTAAAAATCGTTCGTCCGCTGCCGGTGTTTGGTTACGACGACGCTCCGCACGGCCACGCCGAAGTGCTGTTCGACAACGTGCGCGTGCCGTACGAAAACGTCCTGCTCGGCGAAGGGCGCGGCTTCGAAATCGCTCAAGGTCGTCTTGGCCCAGGCCGGATTCACCACTGCATGCGCTCGATCGGCATGGCCGAACGTGCACTGGAATTGATGTGCAAACGTGCGGTGAGCCGCACTGCCTTCGGCAAACCGCTGGCACGTCTGGGCGGTAACGTCGACAAGATCGCCGACTCGCGGATGGAAATCGACATGGCACGTCTGCTGACGTTGAAAGCGGCGTACATGATGGACACCGTCGGTAACAAAGTGGCGAAGAGCGAAATCGCGCAGATCAAGGTTGTTGCGCCGAACGTCGCGCTGCGCGTGATCGACCGGGCGATCCAGATGCATGGTGGGGCAGGGGTCTCGAACGATTTCCCGCTGGCCTACATGTACGCCATGCAACGTACTTTGCGCCTGGCCGACGGCCCGGACGAAGTGCACCGCGCAGCGATTGGCAAGTTCGAGATCGGCAAGTATGTGCCGAAGGAGATGCTGCGTAGCGAGCGCTGATCCGGCACCGCGTTATCGTTCTTCGCGAGCAGGCTCGCTCCCACATGGGATCGCATTCTTCCAATTGGAATGCGGTTAAATGTGGGAGCGAGCCTGCTCGCGAAGGGGGCCTGAACATTCAGTACATAACCATCAGACTCAATACACCCAAACCTCAACCCGCCGATTCTTGATCCTGCCCTCATCCGCATTGTTCGCCGCCACCGGCATCAACGCGCCAAAGCCACGAACCTCACGCAACACCACGCCGTTTTTCACTAACTCCCGCCGCACCGCCATCGCCCGCAGCTTCGACAGCAGATCCGCCCGCGCCGGGTCGTCCTTGGCATCACCAAACCCGACCAATGTCACCGCGCGCTCGGTCTTGTCATGGCGCTTTATATAGTCGAACACCCGTGCCAGATCCTGCCGCGCCTTGTTATCCAGACTCGCGCTGCCTTCTTCAAACCGGAAATTCACCGTCAGACGCTGGGCGTGACGGCTGAGGGATTGATAACCCTCGGGCATCAGCGCATTCGGCGCGACGCTCATCGCATGCACGGTCTGACTGATGAAACCGTTGGCGGCGACAATTGCCTGGCCCTGACGACTTTGCGCAAATGTCACCAATGCCTTTGCCCACGGATTCTTGCTGTCGGGCGGCAGATAGAAGAACAAGCGCCGCGACAGTGGATAGTCTTCGGTGGCGATCAGGCTGTTCAGCGGCAACATCGATTGCGACGCACCATCGGCAATGGCCACGGCTTTGGCCTGGCGCACGTAGGGTAAACCGATGAAGCCGATGCCTTGCGGATCCGCGCTGACTGCGTCGGACAATTGCTCGCTGGACTCAAACCTTTTCGCGTTGCTGCTCAGACTTTTCCCACGCCGGCTGAGGACCAATTCCTTAAACGTGTCGTAGGTACCGGACTGATCATCGCGCGCGTATAAATGAATGGCGCCGCCACGTCCGCCGAGGTCTTCCCAGGTTTTCACCTCACCACTGAAGATCCGCGCCAGTTGCTCTGTGTCGAGTTGATGCAGTGGATTGTCGGGATGAAGGATGATCGCCAGGCCATCGATGGCGATGACTTGCTCGGCGGCCGGGCTTTTCAGATCGCCAAGCGTTTGCAGGCTGAGCAGCTCACTGTCCTTGATCTCGCGAGAGGACGCCGCCAGGTCGGCGCTGGCATTTTTCAACGCGGTGAAACCGGTGCTGGAACCGTGGGCGGCGACTTCAACGACCACGCGTTTGCCTTCGTGGGTCTGGCCGACGATGCGCAATTCATTAGCGGTGTCCGGGGTTTCGCGGTGGATTTTCAGCAGGCCTTGCTCTTGCAGCAGGCCCTCAACGAGTGCTGGGCCGAGTTCGGCGCCGATGGTGTTGGAGCCTTGAATGCGCAGCGCCGGGCCGTTTTCAGGCAGGGGCAGGGCGGCGGCCGAAACCGTCAGCCACGCACTCAAGAGAAAAACGCACAGAACACGCAGGGTCATGCCGGCACCGAATCAAGCCAAGGGGATTGCCGGGGAGATTAAGTCAGGCGCATGACCGAAAGATGACACCGATTCAATGTAGGAGTGAGCCTGTTCGCGATAGCGTTGTACCGGTCAACATTTATGTCGTCTGATTCACCGCTATCGCGAGCAGGCTCACTCCTACAGGTATTGCGTAAGGCTGGGGATCAGCTGAGCTCAAGCCAGATCGGCGCATGATCGGACGGTTTTTCCATCCCGCGCAATTCATAGTCAACACCGGCGGCCTTCACCCGTGGCAACAAACCATGCGACGCCAGAATCACGTCAATGCGCAGGCCACGCTTCGGCTCATCCTCAAATCCACGGCTGCGGTAATCGAACCAGCTGAACATGTCGGTCACGTCCGGGTTCAAGTGGCGATAGCTGTCGGTCAAACCCCAATTTTTCAGGCGCGCCATCCACTCGCGCTCTTCCGGCAGGAAGCTGCATTTACCGGTTTTCAGCCAGCGCTTCATGTTGTCCGGGCCGATGCCGATGTCGCAGTCTTCCGGGGAAATGTTCACATCGCCCATCACCACCAGCGGCTGCTCGTTGTGGAACTGGCTTTCCAGTAGCGTTTGCAGATCGCTGTAGAAACGCTGCTTGGCCGGGAATTTGGTCGGGTGGTCGCGGCTTTCGCCCTGTGGAAAATAGCCGTTCATGATGGTCACCGGCACGCCATTGGCGTCGGCGAAGGTGCCCCAGATAAAGCGGCGCTGGGCGTCTTCTTCGTCGGTGGCGAAGCCTTTGTGGATGGCGATCGGTTCCTGACGCGAGAGCATTGCCACGCCGTAATGGCCTTTCTGGCCATGGAAGTACACGTGGTAGCCGAGGGCGCGGACTTCTTCGAGCGGGAACTGGTCGTCGTGGACTTTGGTTTCCTGCAGGCCGATGACGTCCGGCTGATGTTTTTCGATCAGCGCTGCCAGCTGATGCGGACGGGCGCGCAGTCCGTTGATGTTGAAGGAAACGATCTTCATGGTCGGCAGTCCTGGCAAAAGGGCGATGCTAGCTGACATGTGGGATGGGGGCCAGTGTGGGAGAAATCATTTTGGCCTGTGGGACATGTGTTGCCTCGGAGGGCCCCATCGCTGGCAAGCCAGCTCCCACAATGTCCGCGTCGTTCATAACATTCATGTACACCAGAGAAACCTTTGGGAGCTGGCTTGCCGGCGATGGGGCCAACCCGGTCGATGAAGATCCCGAGTTGGTCTATACCTGTGGGGAACTGTGTCACTGCCAAAAGGTTCGTACCAACAAGAGCGCCGCCATTTGAACGCGCCCGGGGAGAATCACCGTCATGCCTGAAACCCAGACCGCCATCGCCGACATTCATATGCTCGACCGCGGCTACTCGCGCGAAGCCCGCTCGCTGCTTTATCAGGCCTATCGCCACGAACCGACCTTCGGCTACCTGTTCGAAGCTGAGCGCCCCGGCTACGAACAGCGCGTGCGGGCAACGGTGCGCGAACTGGTCAAACAACACTTTCTGCAGGATCTGCCGGCCATCGGCCTGCTGGTCAACGACCGCCTGATCGGCATCGCCCTGATCGCGCCACCGCAACGCCGTTTGGGCATCACCGAAAGCTGGGCGTGGCGCCTGCGCATGGTGCTCAGCACCGGTTTCCGCTGCACCCGCCGCTACCTTGAATACCACGATGCCGTTGCCGCCTGCGTGCCCAGCGATTCCGTGCACATGCTGCCGCTGCTGGGGATTCACCCGCAGTTCCAGGGCAAACATTTCGGCGAGCAATTGCTGACGGCGGTACACAACTGGTGCGCGGTCGACGAAACCTCGCAAGGTGTGGTGCTCGACACCGGCAACCCGCGTTATCTGGAATTCTATAAAAGGCAGGGTTACGAGGAGATCGGCGAGGTTGCCGTCGGACCGGTGCGCGAACACGTATTTTTCCACGCCAACCCGCAGGTGTTACAAACTGCAACAGCATAACAATCGAACTTCTTGGGAAATTTCCTGTTCTATCACGCTCCCAAGCCCGTGATAGCATCCGCGCCTATGAAGTTTCCAGGAAGATTTACCAGTGGCGTGCTCATGCTGTTAACCAGCTGCGCGGCGCTGGCGCAAAGTGAATTGGATGTGCGGATCAAACCGTCCAACGATGAACTCAAGGCCAATATAGAAGGCTATATCGGCAGTCTCGGCGACCGTGACGAAGAAGCCCTGCAGCGCTTCAGTCGCGGTGCCGAAGAGCAGGCGCGCAAGGCGGCCCAGGCGTTGGGCTACTACCAGCCGCAGATTGAAAGTGACGTCAAGGGCGGCGACAAGCCGCGCTTGGTGTTGAACATCGATCCCGGCGAGCCTATTCACCTGCGCAACGTCACCATTCGTGTCGACGGCCCGGCTGCCTCCCTCAAATCCTTTCGTGTACCGAAAAGCGACGCGCTCAAGTCCGGTGCGGTGCTCAACCATGGGCGTTACGAAGACGCCAAAAGACTTATTCAGAATCAGGCTTCACGCTTCGGTTTCTTCAGTGGCCATTTCACCAGTCAAAAACTCATGGTCGACCCGCGCGCCGGGGTGGCCGACATCGAACTGATCTACGACAGCGGCCCGCGTTATGCGCTGGGCAAAGTCAAATTCGAAGGTGACACGCCGTTCGACGAAGACCTGCTGCAACGCATGGTGCCGTTCAAGGAAGGCGAACCGTACGACTCCGAGCTGATCGCCGAGCTGAACCGCGATCTGCAATCGAGCGGCTATTTCGAAGGCGTGCGCGTCGATGCCGCACCGACCACGGCGAAAAATGACGTGATCCCGGTGGAGGTCAAACTCGACACGCGCAAGCCACGGACCATGGGCTTGGGCCTCGGTTATTCGACTGACGTCGGCCCGCGCATCAAAGCCAACTGGACCCGCCACTGGGTCAACCCGCAAGGCGACAGCTATGGTTGGGAAGCCGAACTCTCGGCGCCACGGCAAAACGTCGGCTTGTTCTACGACATCCCGCTCGACCCGCCACTGACCGACAAACTGCGCTGGGCCGGTGGCTATCAATTCGAAGACATCGACGGCTCCGATACGCTGAGCAAGCTGCTGACCTTTGGCCCGGAATGGCACAGCAAATTGCCGAGCGGCTGGCAGCGGGTGATCTCGCTGAAATGGCAGCGCGAAGAATATGAACTCGGCGACGATTCGGGCCTGAGTACTTTGCTGATGCCCGGCATCAGCTACTCGTACCTGAAAAGCGACAACCGTATCGACCCGCACAACGGCTATCGCCTGAGCTTCGAGAGCAAAGTGGCGAAGGAAGGCCTCGGCTCGGACAACAACCTTTTATATGGCACCGCGCTGGTCAAAGGCCTGACCACGGTATTCGACAAACACCGCTTCCTTGGTCGTGTGCAGGTCGGCGGCAGCGCCACCAACGGCTACAACTCGGTGCCGCCGTCGCTGCGCTTCTTCGCCGGTGGCGATCAGAGCGTGCGCGGTTACGATTACCAGAGTCTGTCGCCGAAAAACTCCGACGGTGACCGGATCGGCGGGCGTTACATGGTCGCCGGCAGCGTCGAGTATCAATACTCGATCGCCGAGAAATGGCGCGTCGCGACTTTCGTCGACCAGGGCAACTCTTTCAACAAACTCGAACTGCCGAACCTCAAGACCGGGGTCGGTATTGGTGTGCGCTGGGTCTCGCCGGTCGGGCCGATCCGCCTCGACCTGGCCCACGCACTCGACGACGATGGCGGCATCCGGCTGCACTTTTCCATGGGGCCTGAGCTGTGAAGCGTGGTTTGAAAATTACGGCGCTGGCGTTGTTGGCGCTGGTGTTGTTGATTGTATTGAGTGTCACCGCCGTACTCGGCACGGCGGCCGGCAGCCGCTGGGTGTTGGGCCTCGTACCGGGTCTGACAGTGGAGAATTTCCAGGGACGCCTCGGCGGACAATGGAGTGCCGATCATCTGCTGTGGCAGCAGGACAGCAGCCGTGTCGAACTGAACAAGGCAATCTTCGCCTGGTCACCGCTGTGCCTGACCCGTATGACCCTGTGCATCGAAAAGCTCAAGGCCGATCAGGTCATTTTGCAATTCCCGCCGAGCGAAGAAACCTCCGAGAGCGGCCCGATCAAACTACCGGATCTGCAATTGCCGGTGGCCATCGAACTGGGCGACGTGCAGGTCGGCAGCCTGTTGTTCAACGGCAGCGAACAGCTCAAGGGCTTGCAACTGGCGGCGCACTGGACCGCTCAGGGCATGCAGATCGACAGCGTGAAATTGCAGCGCGACGACCTCAGCCTGAACCTGTCCGGCACACTCGCGCCGACCGGCAACTGGCCGCTGAACATCGCCGGTGACCTGACGTTGCCATCTCCCGGCACGGGACCGTGGACATTGGCGTTGAAAGTCGACGGCGACCTGTTGAAAACCCTCAACCTGCACGCCGACAGCCGTGGTTACCTCGACGGCCAGTTGAGCGGCGAACTGCAACCGCTGGTTGAAAACCTGCCGGCGAAAGTGCGCATCACCTCCGAGGCGTTCAAACCGAGCGCTGATTTACCGGACACTCTGCAACTCAATCAACTGGTGTTGACCGGCGAAGGCGACCTGAAAAACGGCTACCAGCTCAACGGCAACGCCACGCTGCCCGCCGACAAAGGCCCGGTGGCGCTGTTGCTCAAAGGCAAAGTCGACGCCAGCGGCGCGCAGATTGCCGGCCTCGACCTGACGGCCAACGATAAACAAAGCCTCAAGCTCACCGGCAGTGTCGACTGGAGCAAAGGCCTCAGCGCGCAAGCCAATATCAACTGGCAGGATTTTCCGTGGCACCGGCTCTATAACGAAATCGACGAGCCACAAGTCGCCTTGCGTACGTTCACTGGTGAAGTCTCCTACACCGACGGCCAATATCTCGGTAACTTCGCCGCCGCACTGGATGGCCCGGCGGGCGCGTTTACCCTGAGCAGTCCGTTCAGCGGCAGTCTTAAACAGATCGCTTTACCGCAACTGAAAATGCAAGCCGGGCAGGGCAAGGCTGAAGGCCATGTGAATGTGCAGTTCGCCGACGGCATCGCCTGGGACACCGCACTGGAGTTGTCAGCACTCAACCCGGCGTACTGGGTCGCCGAGTTGCCGGGCACTTTGGCCGGGCCACTGAAAAGCCAAGGCGAAATGAAGAATGAACGGCTGAGCCTCACCGCCGATCTCGACTTGAAAGGCAAACTGCGTGGCCAACCGGCGATTCTCCAGGCCAAGGCTGACGGCGCGGGTGAGCAGTGGAACCTGAATGCCCTGCAAATCCGCCTCGGTGACAACAGCATCCACGGCAAGGGCAGCCTGCAACAGAAACTCACCGGGCAGATCGACATTAAGCTGTCGCGCCTGGCTCAGCTCTGGCCGCAACTGCGCGGGCAGGTCAACGGTCAGGTCAACGTCGCCGGTACGTTGAAGGCGCCGCAGGGCAAACTCGACCTGCAAGGTTCGCAACTGGTCTTCCAGGACAATCGCCTGCAAAGCCTCAACCTCGATGCGACCCTCGACAGCGCACAGCGGGCGAAAATCGATGTGAAAGGCGCGGGCATTCAGGCCGGCGACACCTCGCTGGGCACGCTGACCGCCAGCGCCCAAGGCGACATCAAGAACCAGAAACTCAACCTCGATTTGATCGGGCCGAAACTGAAACTGGCCCTCGGTCTGGATGGCAATCTGGACAAGGGCAACTGGCGCGGGCGTTTAGCCAGCGGCGACATTCAGGCCGGTGGCCAGGACTGGAAACTGCAGAATCCGGCAAAACTCGAACGCTTGGCTGACGGCAAAATCAACTTCGGCGCGCATTGCTGGATGTCCGGTAATGCCAGCCTGTGCGGTGAAGATCAGCGCCTGATGCCGGAACCGAAACTGCGCTATCACCTCAAGCAATTCCCGATCGAAAGCCTCGCGCAATGGTTGCCGAAAGACTTTGCCTGGAAGGGCAAGCTCAACGCCGATCTGCAATTGGATCTGCCGGCCAGCGGCCCCAACGGCGTGGTCAGCGTTGATGCCAGTGGCGGCACCTTGCGCATGAAGGAAAAGGATCAGTGGCTGGACTTCCCGTACCAGACGCTGAAACTCACCAGCAAACTCACGCCCAAGCGCGTCGACACCGAACTGAATTTCGTTGGCGGCAAACTCGGCGAGTTGCTGGTGCAAGCGCAGCTCAATCCACTGCCGAAAAACAAACCGCTAAGCGGCTCGTTCCGTCTGAGTGGGCTGGATCTGTCGGTGGCGCGGCCGTTTGTGCCGATGGTCGAAAAACTCACCGGACGCCTGAATGGCAGCGGCACGATTTCCGGCGGACTGCTGGCGCCGCTGGTCAACGGCACCGTGCAACTCAGCGACGGCGAAGTGTCCGGCGCCGAGTTGCCGATGGAGCTGCAGAACCTGCAACTCACCGCCCTGATTGCCGGCGAATCGGTACGCCTCGACGGCGGCTGGAAAAGCGGCAAGAGCGGGCAGGGCAGCCTCAACGGTAACGTCGCCTGGGGTCAGGCGCTGGTGGTCGATCTGGCGTTGAAAGGCACGCAATTGCCGGTCACCGTCGAGCCGTACGCCAAGCTGGAAGTCGCGCCGGACCTGAAGATTTCCATGGCCGGCGACGAGCTGAAAATCGCTGGCAAAGTGCAGGTGCCCAGAGGCGAAATCACCGTGCGAGAGCTGCCGCCATCCACGGTGAAAGTCTCCGATGACACGATCATCGTCGGTGCGCAGACCGAAGAGGGCAAACCACCGCTGGCGATGAAAATGGACATCGACGTGGTGGTCGGCGAAGACAAACTGGCCTTCGCCGGTTTCGGCCTGACCGCCAATGTGCAAGGTCATGTGCACATCGGCGACAACATGGACACCCGTGGCGAGTTGTGGCTCAACGACGGCCGCTACAGTGCCTACGGCCAGCGCCTGCAAGTGCGCCGTGCACGTCTGTTGTTCGCCGGCCCCCTCGATCAGCCGTATCTGGACATCGAAGCGATTCGCCAGACCGACGACGTGATCGCCGGTATTCGCCTGAGCGGCAGCGCCGAGCAGCCGACCACACAGATCTTCTCCGAGCCGGCGATGAGCCAGGAGCAGGCGCTTTCCTATCTGGTCCTCGGCCGACCGCTGAGCACCAACGGCGAAGACAACAACATGCTCGCTCAAGCGGCGTTGGGTCTGGGCTTGATGGGCAGTTCCGGGGTCACCAGCAGTCTGGCCAAGGATCTGGGGATTCAGGACTTCCAGCTCGACACGGCGGGCAGCGGCGATGCCACCAGTGTTGTGGCTAGCGGCAATATTACCGAGAAGCTCAGTTTGCGTTATGGCGTGGGCGTGTTTGAACCGGCCAGCACCATTGCGCTGCGCTACAAGCTGAGCAAGAAGGTTTATGTCGAAGCGGCGAGTGGCGTCGCCAGTTCGCTGGATATCTTCTACAAACGCGATTTCTAACGCGCGTTTCCCATGGCCGGGTCGCGTCGCTGCGATCCGGCTTTTGCAGAATGAATTAGACTCAGCGCTACTTGAATGCTGCGCGATTGGCGGCTGCCCGAAAACAACAGAGACGCCTATGATCCGCTTGAGTATGGTCTTGCTCGGTCACGAATTCGTCCGCAAGCGTTGGTCCGCGCTGGCGCTGACGGGCATCGTCTGGGGCGCGGCCGGTGTGGGCATCTTCATTGATGCGCTGGACGGCGTGCTGTATTTCCCGCTGCATCTCTTCGGCTATCTGTTGCTGCTCGAAGCGCTGATCCTGCTGCTGGTGCCGGCACCGCAAGCCGGAACTGCTGCGGCCCTGCGCAGAGCGCGCGGACTGGCTTTTCTCTTGCTGGGGCTGCTGATCGTCGACCGGCAACATGCCGCCGGGCTGATTCTGGCGGTGCTGTTTGGTGGGGCTTTTCTGCTCGATGGCGGCTTTCGGTTGGCGGCGGCGCTGGTGGTGCGCTTTGTCGGTTGGCAGGTGTCGTTGCTGGCGGGGTTGTTCGAAATCGGCTTTGGCGTGTTTATCCTCGAGCCGTATCCGACGCTGTATAAGGGCACGGTGCCGTTTTGCATTGGCATGAGCCTTTTCCTGACCGGTTGCGCCTTGTTGCGGCAAGCCGTACGCTTCAAAAACCAGCTGCCGCTGACGAGTCCTGCTGCAGTGAGTGCGCCGACCAGCAGCGACGCGATGGTGATTCACGTCTGGACCCCCAGTGGCACCGTCGACGACACCTTAGTGCGCAATCGTCTGCTCAACCGCTACATCGCGGCGGTCGACATCAATGGCGTGATCTCCGCCGGTCACGCGGCACTGGAATGTGGCCCGGACATTTACATCAGCCATTACCCGCAGGACGACATCGATCGTTCGGCGGGGGATTTTGTGCGACTGCTGCGGGCGACGCCGAACAACGATGTTGCCGGCAGGTTTTTGCCGGATTATGCGGGGGAGGTGGCTGACTGGTGTCCGTCTTCGGTGCAGGTCAGTTTTGCCCACTACGACGCCCGGCGTTTGCATGCGTTCTGGACTGCGTATCGGCAGAACAGCACGTACAACCTGACCAGTCGCAATTGTTCCAGCGCCGTCGCTCATAGCCTCGAAGCGGCCTTGGAAGGGGCGATGAACCGGGGGCATTCGAGCATGCTGGATTTCGCCCGGGTCATTTTCAGCCCCGAGTTCTGGGTTGCCGCGCAAGTGCGCAAACGGGCAGAGGCGATGGCGTGGACGCCCGGACTGGTGCTCGATTATGCGCGGGCGTTGCATGCCGCCATCGAGCCGGCACCGCCGGGTTGGCACAGCATTTATGCGGTGAGCAAGCGTGCGTTTGGGTATGTGGGCGCTGCGTTGCGGGGGCGCGAGGTACATCCTGTGCAGCCGCCTGCGCATCCTTCCGACGAATCCTCGACATCCTCATAAAGGTCAAAAGATCGCAGCCTTCGGCAGCTCCTACATGTTTCACATCCCTGTAGGAGCTGCCGAAGGCTGCGATCTTTTGATCTTCGTCACCCCTCTTCAACACAAAAACCAACTCCACTGGTCAACTAATTGCAAAGCAACCTAACTATTGCGTTGACATTCGCTGCCTAGGCAGTAACATCTCGACATACATTCACTGCCTAGGCAGTTATTAGGTGAGCAAATGAAGCATTTCACCCCGGACGAATTCAAACATTGCCATCTCGGCCTGTTGCTTGGCCGTGCTGCGCTGCTCAAGGACCGGATCATCGACACCCACATGGAACCCCACGGCATCACCGCCGCGCAGTTCAAGGTGTTGATCATCATGGCCCAGTTCGGCGTCGACACCCCGGCCGAGCTGTGCCGGCATCTGTCGCTCGACAGCGGTTCGATGACACGCATGCTCGATCGTCTGGAGCAGAAAGGCTTTCTGGCTCGCCAGCGCAGCGAAGGCGATCGCCGTCAGGTGCAACTCAAGCTGACCGAGCAAGGCCAGCAACTGGCCGATCGCCTGCCGCACATCGGCGCCGACGCGATGAATGAACTGGCCGGCGCCGTCACTCCGGACGAGTTGAAAACCCTGGAATACATCCTCAAGAAAATCCTGCTGGCAGCCGGTGACCCGATCACCATCCAGCGCTTAGGTGAACACAATGAGCGGTAAAACCTTGCGCAGCAGCCTGACGCTGGTGCTGTCGGCGATGATCCTCGCCGGTTGCGCCAACTACAGCGGCCTCGATACTTCAGGTGCGAGCCTCGATGCGAAAACCCTGAAAACTGGCCAATCGCTTAGTGGCGTAACGCTGTCGCCGGCCGCGTGGCCGAAAAGCGACTGGTGGACCAGCCTCGGCGATCCGCAACTCGACGGTCTGATCCGCGAAGCCCTGCACGACAGCCCGGACATGCAGATCGCCGAAGCGCGCGCCCATCAGGCCAGCGCCGCCGCGTATGCCGCCGATGCCGAACGTTATCCGACCCTCGACGCCAGCGCCGGCATCAGCCGTTCGCGTCTGGCCAAGGATCAGGATCCGCTGGGGCAGGGCGATGCCTACGCCACCGTGCGTAACGTCAGCGCCGGGTTCAATTACAACTTCGACCTCTGGGGCGGCCAGCGTGATGCCTGGGAAGCTGCACTCGGTCAGGCCCGCGCCGCTGAAGTTGATCGTCAGGCTGCGCAGTTGACCCTCGCCGCTGATGTCGCTCGCGCTTACAGCGATCTCGGTCAGGCGCACATCGTTTATGACCTGGCGAACGAAGACCTCAAGCGCACCAAGCAGATGCTCGACCTGAGCCAGCGTCGCCTCAGTTCCGGGATCGACAGCCAGTACCAGTTCCAGCAAACGCAAAGTCTGGAAGCCAGTTCCGAGGCCAGCCTGATCGACGCGGAAAAACGCCTGAACAGCGCGAAAATCGCCCTGGCCGTGCTGCTCGGCAAAGGCCCGGATCGCGGCAACGAAATTGCTCGGCCGAAAGTCCTGCAAGCCAGCGCGGTCGCCGTGCCGTCAGTGTTGCCGGCGGAACTGCTCGGTCGGCGCCCGGATCTAGTCGCTGCGCGCTGGCGTGTAGAAGCGGCGAGCAAGGATATCGACTCGGCGAAAACCCAGTTCTATCCGAACCTGAACCTGACGGCCTCGGCCGGCGCCGAATCCCTTTTGGGTGACGCGATGTTCGGCTCGGCCAGTCGCTTCTTCAACATTGCCCCGACCATTTCGGTGCCGATCTTCGACGGCGGACGCCTGCGCGCCAACCTCGATGCGCGCGACGCCGATTACGACCTGGCGGTGGCGCAGTACAACAAAAGTCTGGTGAAAGCACTGGGCGATGTCAGCGACACGATCAACCAGTTGCGTGACATCGGCCGGCAGATCGGTGCGCAGCAACACGCCACCAACATTGCCCAAGACTCTTACAACACCGTCGTCCAGCGTTACGGTTCCGGCATCGGCAACTACCTGGACGTGCTCAGCATCGAGCAGCAATTGCTGCAGGCCCAGCGTCAACTGGCCACCCTCAATGCCGAGCAGATCGACCTGTCGATTCAACTGATGCAAGCGCTGGGCGGCGGCTTCCAGGGTGACACCCTGACCGCAGCCAACGCCAGCCCAGCCACGCCGCACAACTAATTCAAGGTACTTGTCATGGCCACTGCCGAAAACACCCAAGCTCAAGGCAACACCCCGGACACCGGCAACCCGCGCAAACGCAAAGTCATGCTGCTGGTGCTGGCCGTTGTGGTTGCACTCGCCTGCGCCGGCGTCTGGGCGTATCACGAATTCATCGGGCGCTTTAACGAAAGCACCGACGACGCCTACGTCAACGGCAACGTCGTCGAAATCACGCCGCTGGTGACCGGCACCGTGGTCAGCATTGGCGCTGACGATGGTGATCTGGTGCACGAAGGTCAGGTGCTGATCAACTTCGATCCGAACGACGCTGAAGTCGGCCTGCAAAGTGCCCAGGCGAAACTGGCGCGCACCGTGCGTCAGGTGCGCGGTCTGTATAGCAACGTTGATGGCATGAAAGCTCAGGTCAACGCGCAGCAGGCCGAAGTGCAGAAAGCCCAGGACAACTACAACCGCCGGAAAAACCTCGCGCAGGGCGGGGCGATTTCCCAGGAAGAACTGTCCCACGCTCGCGACGACCTGACCTCGGCGCAAAACGCCCTGGCCAACGCCAAACAGCAATTGAAAACCACCAGCGCGCTGGTTGATGACACCGTGGTGTCGTCGCATCCGGACGTGATGTCGGCCGCTGCCGATCTGCGTCAGGCGTACCTGACCAATGCCCGCAGCACCTTGATCGCGCCGGTCACCGGTTACGTCGCCAAGCGCACCGTGCAACTCGGTCAGCGCGTGCAGCCGGGCACGGCGTTGATGGCGGTGATTCCGCTGGATCAACTGTGGATCGACGCCAACTTCAAGGAAACCCAACTGCGTGATATGCGCATCGGTCAGCCGGTCGATATCGAGTCCGACATCTACGGCAGCGACGTGAAGTACAGCGGCACCGTCGACAGCCTCGGCGCCGGCACCGGTAGCGCGTTTGCTCTGCTGCCAGCGCAGAACGCCACCGGTAACTGGATCAAGATCGTGCAGCGTGTGCCGGTGCGGATTCACATCAACGCCGAAGAACTGGCCAAGCATCCGCT
This sequence comes from Pseudomonas sp. Irchel 3H7, assembly GCF_900187605.1. GTDB lineage: Bacteria > Pseudomonadota > Gammaproteobacteria > Pseudomonadales > Pseudomonadaceae > Aquipseudomonas. Next base: position 265,627 of record NZ_FYEA01000010.1, on the reverse strand, counting down.
GCGCGTCGGTCTGTCGACCAACGTTGAAGTGAACCTGCACGACCAGAGCGGCCCGGTGCTCGCACAGCAGCCACCGCAGAAAGCGTCGTTCAGCACCAACGTCTACGACCGCCAACTGGCCGAAGCCGACGCGATGATTGCGCAACTGATCCACGACAACAGCGCAGCGGTCAGCAAAACCGCGCAACGCTGACCTGCACTGACTTTGTAGGAGTGAGCCTGCTCGCGATAGCGGTGTGTCAGACCCAATTCCTCGACTGATACACCGTTATCGCGAGCAGGCTCACTCCTACAGGGCTGCGGCGACCATCAGGTTTCATAGGATTCACAATGAGCAATAACGCCTCTTTCACGCCGCCCAGCCTGTTGCTCAGCACCATCGGCCTGTCGCTGGCGACGTTCATGCAAGTGCTCGACACCACCATCGCCAACGTGGCACTGCCGACGATTTCCGGCAACCTCGGGGTGAGTTCGGAGCAGGGCACCTGGGTGATCACCTCGTTCGCCGTGAGCAACGCGATTGCGCTGCCGCTGACCGGTTGGCTTAGCCGTCGGTTCGGCGAGGTGAAGCTGTTTCTCTGGGCCACCATTCTGTTCGTGCTGGCCTCGTTTCTCTGCGGTATCTCGACGTCGATGCCGGAACTGATCGGCTTCCGTGTGCTGCAAGGTCTGGTCGCCGGCCCGCTGTACCCGATGACGCAGACCCTGTTGATCGCAGTTTATCCGCCCGCCAGGCGCGGCATGGCCCTGGCGTTACTGGCGATGGTCACGGTGGTCGCGCCGATTGCCGGGCCGATTCTCGGTGGCTGGATTACCGACAGTTACAGCTGGCCGTGGATCTTCTTCATCAACGTGCCGATCGGCATCTTTGCGGTGATGGTGGTGCGTTCGCAACTGGCCAAACGTCCGGTGGAAACCAGCCGTCAGCCGATGGATTACGTCGGCCTGATCACGCTGATCATTGGTGTTGGCGCGTTGCAGGTGATCCTCGACAAGGGCAATGATCTGGACTGGTTCGAGTCGAACTTCATCATCATCGGTGCGGCAATTTCGGTGATCGCGCTGGCGGTGTTCGTTATCTGGGAAATGACCGACCAGCATCCGGTGGTGAATCTGCGGTTGTTCGCGTACCGCAACTTCCGCATCGGCACGTTGGTGTTGGTGCTGGGTTATGCCGGGTTCTTCGGCATCAACCTGATCTTGCCGCAATGGCTGCAGACGCAAATGGGCTACACCGCAACCTGGGCGGGTCTGGCCGTGGCGCCGATCGGCATTCTGCCGGTGCTGCTGTCGCCGTTTGTCGGCAAGTACGCGAACAAGTTCGACCTGCGATTGCTGGCCGGATTGGCGTTTCTGGCGATTGGTTTGAGTTGCTTTATGCGGGCGGGATTCACCAATGAGGTGGACTTCCAGCACATCGCGTTGGTGCAGTTGTTCATGGGTATTGGTGTGGCGCTGTTCTTCATGCCGACCTTGAGTATTCTGATGTCGGACTTGCCGCCGAGCCAGATTGCCGATGGCGCAGGTCTTGCGACTTTTCTGCGGACATTGGGCGGTAGCTTTGCGGCGTCGCTGACCACGTGGATCTGGATTCGCCGCGCGGATCAGCATCATGCGTATATGAGTGAAAGCATCAGCACTTTCGAACCGGCGACCCGCGAGACCTTGAATCAGTTGGGCGGGGCGAGCCAGTCGGCTTATGCGCAGATGGATCAGATCCTCACCAGCCAGGCGTACATGCTCTCCACCGTGGATTACTTCACGCTGCTGGGCTGGGGGTTTATGGGGTTGATTCTGATTGTGTGGCTGGCTAAGCCACCGTTTGCCGCGAAGGCGGGGCCGGCGGCTTCAGGGCACTAAAGTCAAAAGCCCCTCACCCTAACCCTCTCCCGGAGGGAGAGGGGACTGACCGTGGTGGATGTTCGAGATACACCGACTTGCAATACCGAGTCGAACTCAGGTTTGAAAAGCACAGAGATCGGCTCCCATATCCCCTCGCTCACTAGGGTAGAGGGGACTGACCGAGTTGATTGTTTGAGGTACACCGACTTGCAATACCGAGTCGAACTCAGGTTTTGAAAAGCATAGAGATCGGCTCCCTTTCCCCCTCGCCCCCTTGGGGGAGAGGGCTGGGGTGAGGGGGGAAAGCTTTTAGCCGTGCGGCAAAGCCAGCGGCGGAGCGAAGTCGAACGGCGCCAATGCGTAACCGCTTTCATCCACCTGCAACGCCCAACCCTGCCGATCCCAATCCCCCAACACAATCCGCTTCGCCGCCTGCTCACCGAGCTGCAGCTTGTGAATCGCCGGGCGATGGGTGTGCCCGTGGATCAGGGTTTTCACGCCAAATTCCTGCATGATCCGCGGAATCTCTTCAGGCGTGACATCGACAATGTCATTGGCCTTCATCCGCGTCTGTGCCTTGCTTTCGCTGCGCAGCTTGCGCGCCAGTTTGTGGCGGCTGCTCAAGGGCAGGTTACGCAGGATGAACAGCGTGATCGGATTACGCAGATAACGCCGCAGCTTCATATAGCCGACGTCGCGGGTGCAGAGGCTGTCGCCGTGCATCAACAGCACCGGCTCGCCGTAAAACTGCACGACACTCGGATCCTTCAGCAAGGTGCAGCCGGCCTGTTTACAGAAGGCCTTGCCGAGCATGAAGTCGCGATTGCCGTGCATCAGGAAAATCGCCGTGCCGCTGTCGTTGAGTTCGCGCAGGGCCTGGCAGATGGAACGCTGGAAGGGCGTCATGGCGTCGTCGCCAATCCACGCTTCGAAGAAGTCGCCGAGAATGTACAGCGCACTCGCCGAGCGGGCGCGTCCGGCGAGCAAATCCAGAAACGCCCGGGTAATGTCCGGGCGCTCCTCTTCCAGATGCAAGTCTGAAATCAGCAATATCACGCTTCGATGATCTCGGCTTTCTCGATGATCACGTCGTCTTTTGGCACGTCCTGGTGACCGGCCTTGGAGGTAGTGGCAACGCCTTCGATCTTGTCGACGACATCAGTGCCGGCAACCACTTTACCGAATACGGCGTAGCCCCAGCCCTGAGCGGTCTTGGCGGTGTGGTTGAGGAAGCTGTTGTTGGTGGCGTTGATGAAGAACTGCGCCGAGGCCGAATGCGGGTCCATGGTGCGAGCCATGGCCAGGGTGTACTTCTCGTTCTTCAGGCCGTTGTCGGCTTCGTTCTGGATGCTTGGGCGCTTGTCTTTCTTTTCTTGCATGCCAGGCTCGAAACCGCCGCCCTGGATCATGAAGCCCTTGATCACGCGGTGGAATACCACGTTTTCGTAGTGACCGTTTTTAACGTATTCGAGGAAGTTGGCAGCGGTGATCGGCGCTTTTTCCGCGTCCAGTTCGATGACGATGTCGCCGTAGTTGGTGGTCAGTTTGACTTGAGTCATGATCGCTACTCTTTATAAGGAATTCGTGGGTAATGGGACATTTCGACCCGTTACCGGTTCAGCCCATCGGCCAAGGTGCGCAGTTTAGCGTGACAGGCGCGAATTTCGAGGCAGTTTTTCCAAATCCCTGCGATTAAATGCGCTCCTTTATAGGCCGTGCTCTGTCAGCCCCTTGACAGCATCGGCTATGATAGCGGCTTTGTTTTGTCTGGCCCCCTCTGCGGCCGCGCACCTGTAAGTCAAGGATCCTATGAGCAAGCCCACTGTCGACCCTACCTCGAATGCCAAGTCCGGCCCTGCCGTGCCGGTCAATTTCCTGCGGCCGATCATCCAGGCAGACCTGGACTCGGGCAAGCACACCCAGATCGTCACCCGTTTCCCGCCGGAGCCCAACGGCTACCTGCACATCGGCCACGCCAAGTCGATCTGCGTGAACTTCGGCCTGGCCCAGGAGTTCGGCGGCGTCACGCACCTGCGTTTCGACGACACCAACCCGGCCAAGGAAGATCAGGAATACATCGACGCGATCGAAGCCGACGTCAAATGGCTGGGCTTTGAGTGGTCCGGCGAAGTGCGCTACGCCTCGCAGTATTTCGACCAGTTGCACGATTGGGCCGTCGAGCTGATCAAGGCTGGCAAGGCTTATGTCGACGACCTGACCCCGGAGCAGGCCAAGGAGTACCGTGGCAGCCTGACCGAGCCGGGCAAGAACAGCCCGTTCCGCGACCGTTCGGTAGAAGAAAACCTCGACTGGTTTGCGCGTATGCGCGCCGGTGAGTTCGCCGACGGCGCCCGCGTGCTGCGTGCGAAGATCGACATGGCCTCGCCGAACATGAACCTGCGTGACCCGATCATGTATCGCATCCGTCACGCGCATCACCACCAGACCGGTGACAAGTGGTGCATCTACCCGAACTACGACTTCACCCACGGTCAGTCGGACGCCATCGAAGGCATCACCCACTCGATCTGCACCCTGGAATTCGAAAGCCATCGTCCGCTGTACGAGTGGTTCCTCGACGCCTTGCCAGTGCCGGCGCACCCGCGTCAGTACGAGTTCAGCCGTCTGAACCTCAACTACACCATCACCAGCAAGCGCAAGCTCAAGCAACTGGTCGATGAAAAGCACGTCAACGGCTGGGACGATCCGCGCATGTCCACGCTGTCGGGTTTCCGCCGCCGTGGCTACACGCCGAAATCGATCCGCAACTTCTGCGAAATGGTCGGCACCAACCGTTCCGATGGCGTGGTTGACTTCGGCATGCTCGAATTCAGCATCCGTGACGACCTCGATCACACCGCGCCACGCGCCATGTGCGTGCTGCGTCCGCTGAAAGTCGTCATCACCAACTACCCTGAAGGCCAGGTCGAAAACCTCGAACTGCCGCGCCACCCGAAAGAAGACATGGGCGTACGCGCGCTGCCATTCGCTCGGGAAATCTACATCGACCGTGACGACTTCATGGAAGAGCCACCGAAGGGCTACAAGCGCCTGGAACCGGCCGGTGAAGTGCGTCTGCGCGGCAGCTACGTGATCCGTGCCGACGAAGCGATCAAGGGCGCCGATGGCAACATCGTCGAACTGCGTTGCTCGTACGACCCGGAAACGTTGGGCAAGAACCCTGAAGGCCGCAAGGTCAAAGGCGTGATCCACTGGGTGCCGGCCGCGGCCAGCGTCGAGTGCGAAGTGCGTCTGTACGATCGCCTGTTCCGTTCGGCCAACCCTGAGAAGGCTGAAGACAGCGCGAGTTTCCTCGACAACATCAACCCTGATTCGCTGCAGGTACTCACCGGTTGTCGTGCTGAGCCATCGCTTGGCAACGCACAGCCGGAAGACCGTTTCCAGTTCGAGCGCGAAGGTTACTTCGTCGCTGATTTGAAGGACTCGAAACCAGGTCAGCCGGTATTCAACCGTACCGTGACCCTGCGTGATTCGTGGGGCCAGTGATTCAGCGTCAAAGGAAATAACGTGCTAACGATCTACAACACGCTCACCAAGAGCAAAGAAGTCTTCAAGCCGCTGGATGGCAACAAGGTGCGCATGTACGTCTGCGGGATGACCGTGTACGACTACTGCCACCTCGGCCACGGCCGCAGCATGGTCGCGTTCGACCTGGTGACCCGCTGGTTGCGGTTCAGCGGTTACGACCTGACCTACGTGCGCAACATCACCGACATCGACGACAAGATCATCAATCGCGCCAACGAGAACGGTGAATCGTTCGAAGCGTTGACCGAGCGCATGATCGCCGCGATGCACGAAGACGAAGCGCGCCTGAACATCAAGAAGCCGGACATGGAGCCGCGCGCCACGGATCATATTCCGGGCATGCACGCGATGATCCAGACCTTGATCGACAAGGGCTACGCCTACGCTCCGGGCAATGGCGACGTGTACTACCGCGTCGCCAAGTTCATGGGCTACGGCAAACTGTCGCGCAAGAAAATCGAAGACCTGCGCATCGGCGCCCGCATCGAAGTCGACGAGTCGAAACAGGACCCGCTTGACTTCGTCCTGTGGAAAGCCGCCAAACCGGGCGAGCCGAGCTGGGAATCGCCGTGGGGCGCCGGGCGTCCGGGCTGGCACATCGAGTGCTCGGTGATGTCCACCTGCTGCCTCGGCGAGACCTTCGACATTCATGGCGGCGGCAGCGATCTCGAGTTCCCGCACCACGAAAACGAAATCGCCCAGAGCGAAGCGGCCACCGGCAAGACCTACGCCAACGCGTGGATGCATTGCGGCATGATCCGCATCAATGGCGAGAAGATGTCCAAGTCCTTGAACAACTTCTTCACCATTCGCGACGTGCTGGAAAAGTACCACCCGGAAGTCGTGCGTTACCTGCTGGTGTCGAGCCACTACCGCAGCGCGATCAACTACTCGGAAGACAACCTCAAGGACGCCAAAGGCGCGTTGGAGCGTTTCTACCATGCGTTGAAAGGCCTGCCGAACGTGGCTCCAGCCGGCGGCGAAGCGTTTGTCGAACGTTTCACCACGGTGATGAACGACGACTTCGGTACGCCGGAAGCCTGTGCCGTGCTGTTCGAGATGGTGCGTGAGATCAACCGTCTGCGCGAGAGCGATCTTGATGCAGCGGCAGGTCTGGCGGCACGTCTGAAAGAGCTGGCGAGTGTGCTGGGTGTGTTGCAGTTGGAAGCGGATGACTTCCTGCAGGCGGGCGCTGAAGGGCGTGTCGATGCGGCTGAGGTTGATGCGTTGATTGCGGCGCGTCTGGCGGCACGTGCGGGTAAGGATTGGGCCGAGTCGGATCGGATTCGTGATCAACTGACGGCGATGGGCGTTGTGCTGGAAGACGGCAAGGGTGGGACTACCTGGCGTCTGGCTGACTGAAAGCTGTACTTGTTACAAACAAAACCCGCCGTGTGCGGGTTTTTGTTTGGCCGCGAGAAAAGCCCCTCACCCTAACCCTCTCCCAGAGGGAGAGGGGACCGAATGGGGGATGCTTGCGAGATACGCCGACCTGAGCGATTTCTGCCGAATCCATAATCGACACAATCTTTCAGGTCGATGCACAACGCCAGACACCTCACCCCAGCCCTCTCCCTCTGGGAGAGGGCTGGGGTGAGGGGAATGGTGTCAAAGCGATCCACCGACCTCAACGCTCCGTACCAAATCCATAATCGACTGGTTCTTTCAGGTCGATGGATGACTCGAGACACCTCGGTCAGCTCCCTCTCCCACCGGGAGAGGGCTGGGGTGAGGGTTGCTTTTGACGTTCGCGTAGGTCTTGATGTCGGCAACGCGTTCAGCCGGATGCTGAGCGGCGATGAATATCGAATGGAGACACCATGGCCAATCACTACCGCGAGCTGCTAACGACCCCCGGCGCCACCGGGTTAGTGCTCGCGAGTTCTATCGCCCGCTTGCCACAGGCAATGATCGGCATCGGCATCATCACCATGCTGGTGCAGCAGACCGGGGTTTACTGGCTGGCCGGCACCGTCGCCGGGACGTTCACCCTGGCCAACGCACTGCTCGGCCCGTACATCTCGAGACTGGTCGATCAACATGGCCAGAGCCGTGTGCTACCCGTTGTCACGGCGTTCAGCATTGCCATGTTGCTGGCCCTGATCCTTGCGGTTTACATGCGGGCACCGGCCGCGCTGCTGTTTGTTCTGGCCGCACTGGCGGGGACGATGCCGAGCATGCCGTCGATGATTCGCGCGCGATGGTCGCAGTTGTTCCGGGGCAAGCCGCAGTTGCACACGGCGTTTTCGCTGGACACGGTCCTCACCGAAATGGCCTACATCGTCGGTCCGCCGCTGGCGATCGGCTTGAGCGTGAGTTTTTTTGCCGAGGCGGGGCCACTGGTCGCGGTCGGGTTGCTGGCCGTCGGGGTGACGGCGTTTCTCCTGCAACGCCAGACTGAACCTAAATTTGTCGTGGGCCACGCCAGTCATGGCGGCTCAACCCTGCGGATTCCCGGCGTACGCACCATTGTGCTGGCGCTGTTGGCGATGGGTGTCATTGGCGGAGCAATCGATGTGGCCGTCGTCGCGTTCGCCAATGCGCAGGGCTGGCCAGCGTCGGCGACCTTTATCCTCGCCGCCTATGCGTTCGGTTCACTGGTGGCGGGTTTGACGTTCGGTGCGATGAGGGTTTCCCTGGCGATTGAAAAACAGTTTCTGATCGGGATATTGGTGACGGCGTTCACCGGTGTACTGCCTGTTTTTGCAACGGATGTTTATGTGCTGACAGCGGCGCTGTTTATCGCCGGCATCTCATTTGCGCCGACGATGGTCGTGGTGATGAAAATGGGGACGATCATTATTCCTCCGTCGCGGATCACGGAGGGGCTGACATGGATGACTACCGGTATCAGCGTTGGTGTTGCGCTCGGCGGCATGCTGGCAGGGTTGGTTATTGATGCCTTCGGCGCGCGCGCGGGATTTGCGGTGGCTATTGGTGCGGGATTGATGATGGTGGGGGTTGTGCTGGTGGGGTTGCGCACATTGGAGGCGGCTTCGGTTGCGCATGTTGAGCCAGAACTTTCGCCCTCACCCTAGCCCTCTCCCCCAGGAGAGGGGACTGATTGGGGGATGTTCAAGAGATACGCCGACCTGAACGTGCTGTACCGAATCCATAATCGACCGGGTGTTTCAGGTCGATGTACAACGCCAGACACCTCGGTCGGCCCCCTCTACCTCCGGGAGAGGGATGGGCGGGCGGCGTTCCGATGAGGGGAAGGGGTTCACTCAACCTTCAATCTGCCGCAACCGTTTATAGAGCGTATTGCGGCTAACACCCAAACGTCGCGCCAGATGCGAAATATTGCCCCCGGAAGCCTTCAACTCCCGGTTCAACGCTTCCACATCATTCAAATCCAGCCCCAACGGCGCCGCGCTTTCAACCGGCTCCATCTCCAGATCCACAAAAAAATCATCCGGCAAATGCTCCAGCCTCACCGGCTGTTCCTCAGCCATCGCCAACGCCACCTGCATCACACTACTGACCTGACGCAAATTCCCCGGCCACGGATGACGGCTGAACAGCTCCAGCACTTCCTGGCTCAACCCCGCCCACTGCGCCGGTTCACGATGCTGTTCCCACAATCGCTTAAACAACGCCTCCTTGTCACTGCGCTCCCTCAGCGGCGGCAGTTCCAGGGTCAAACCACCAATGCGGTAATACAAATCCTCACGAAACCGCCCCAACTGCACTTGTTCACGCAGAGAACGGTTAGTCGCCGAAATAATCCGCAAATCCACCGGGAACAATTCGCTACTGCCCACCGGTTGCACGCAGCGCTCCTGCAACACCCGCAACAACCGCGCCTGCGTCGGCAACGGCATATCGCCAATCTCGTCGAGAAACAGCGTGCCTTTGTCCGCCTTGCGAATCAGCCCGATGCTGCCTTTCTGATTCGCGCCGGTGAACGCGCCTTTCTCGTAGCCAAATAACTCGGACTCGACCAGCTCGGCGGGGATCGCCGCACAATTGACGGCAATGAACGCCTGTTTGCTCCGTGAGCTGGCCTGGTGCAGGGCTTTGACGAAGAACTCTTTGCCGACCCCGGTTTCGCCATGGATCAGCAGCGGAATGTCTTTCTCCAGTAACCGCTCAGCCTGCCGCACGGCTTTTTCCACGCGACTGTCGCCGAAGTGCAGGGTGTTGAGGCTGATCGCGGTGGGCGCGGCGGTTTTGGGTTCGGCAGCAAAAACGCGCGGCTGAATTGACGCCTGTTTCGGCCGCTTCAACAAACACTGGAATCGGTTGCGCCCAGAGGTCTGCAAGGCAAACGGCAAGCCGTCCGGCTGGTTGATCAATTCCAGCAGCGACACTTTGAACAGGCTCTCAACGCTGACCCGCGACAACCGCACGCCGAGCAGATTGTCGGCCCGCCGATTGGCCGACAGCACCTGACCGCTCTCATCAAAGATCAACAACCCGGCCCACTGACTGTCGAGGTTGTTCAACCCGGTGTTGAAGGTCAGTTGAAAATGCTGGCCATGGAACAGGTTGAGGATCAGCCGGTTCTCCACGGTCTGGCTCATCATCTTGACCATGCCCAGGGTGTGTGAGGGCGGCAGATAGCTGTCGCTGGACACGTCGAGCACCGCAATGACCTTTCGTTCGGCGTCGAAAATCGGCGCGGCGGACCCGGTCATGAAGCGGTTGGCTTTCAGAAAGTGCTCATCGTGTTCAATGTGCACCGCTTGCTCACACGCCAGTGCCGTGCCGATCGCATTGGTACCGCTGCAGCGCTCCATCCAGCTCGCCCCAGCCTGAAAACCCCGCGCCAGATTCGGTTCGATAAAGCGTTGCGTGCCCCACGAGGTCAGCACCTGGCCCTGATTGTCAGCGAGCATGATCAGGCAGTTGGAATTACTCAGGATGTTTTCGTAGTAGGGCAGGACTTCCTGGTGCGTGGTCTGCACCAGCGAATGATGGCTGTCGAGCAACTGCGCAATGCCGGCGGCGGGCAGTTGATCGAAGGCTGGCGTGCTTTGGTGGTCGAGACCGAACGCGCGGCAACGTTGCCAGGAAGTCTGGACGATCGCGTCGTGGGACAGCGGCGGGGCAGGTGCGGCCATGGCAGTCAGCCTCTGATGCAGCATTCTTATTATTGTTATTCGATCCTACAGGGGGATCGGTTCGCAAAAAGCGTTCATAGAGTGTTGTTCACTATTGTTCATTGTCAATCGGTCAACTGTTCAAATGTGTTCAGCAATGAACGCCGTTTCCCCACGCTTTCACCGATTTTCGCGTCAAATCAATCACTTAGTATTTTTGGCACGAAACTCGCTCCCGTGCACAGGTCGATTGACTCCAATAATAAAAAGGCCGAGCCATGTCACTCACCCTGGAGCACGTCAGCCGTACCGTCGAGGGCCAGACCTGGATCGACGATGCGTGCCTGAAATTCGAACCCGGTTCGTTCAACGTTTTGCTCGGCCGCACCCTGTCCGGCAAAACCAGCCTCATGCGTTTAATGGCCGGGCTCGATAAGCCCGACAGCGGTCGCATCCTGATGAACGGCGTCGACGTCACCCAGCGCCCGGTGCGTTTGCGCAACGTGTCGATGGTTTATCAGCAGTTCATCAACTACCCGACCATGACCGTGTTCGAGAACATCGCCTCGCCGCTGCGGCAGGCCGGTGTCTCGAAAGAGATCATCCATAGCAAAGTGCAGGAAACTGCGAAGATGCTGCGCATCGAGAAGTTTCTGCAGCGCTATCCGCTGGAGCTGTCCGGCGGTCAACAGCAGCGCACGGCCATGGCCCGCGCGTTGGTCAAGGACGCCGAGCTGATCCTGTTCGATGAGCCGCTGGTCAACCTCGACTACAAACTGCGCGAAGAACTGCGTCAGGAAATGCGCGAGCTGTTCAAGGCGCGCCACACCATCGCGATCTACGCCACCACCGAACCCAACGAAGCGCTGGCACTCGGCGGCACCACGACGATTCTTCACGAAGGCCGGGTGATTCAGAGCGGCCCGTCGACTTCGGTCTATCACCAGCCGCAAACCGTGCTCGCCGCCGAATTGTTCTCCGAACCGCCGATCAACCTGATGCCCGGGCGCATTGCCGGTAACGAAGTGAGTTTTGCCAACTTCGTACACTTCCCGTTGAACGTCGATCTGCGCCCGGTGGGCGAGGGCGCGTTCCGCTTTGGCGTGCGCCCCAGCCACATCTCGCTGGTGCCGAGCAACGATGACGACCTCGAACTGGCAGTCACCGTCGAAGTCGCCGAGATCAGCGGTTCGGAAACCTTCCTGCATGTGCGCAACGAGCATTTCCTGCTGGTGCTGCACTTGCCCGGCGTTCACGAATACGACGTCGATGCGCCGATCCGCATTTACATCCCGACCCACAAACTGTTCGTTTTCGATGCGCAGGGTCGTCTGGTGCAAGCACCGGGCCGGCGTGTCGCGAGGGTTGCCTGATGGCCGAAATCCGTTTGCAGCACCTCGCCCACAGCTACAGCAAAACTCCGAGCGGCGCGGAAGACTACGCGATCCGCGAGATGGATCACGTCTGGGAACAGGGCGGCGCTTACGCCTTGCTCGGGCCGTCGGGTTGCGGCAAATCAACTTTGCTCAACATCATCTCCGGCCTGCTCAGCCCTTCGCAGGGGCATGTGTTGTTCGACGGTAAAGCGGTCAACGACCTGACGCCGGAGAAGCGCAACATCGCCCAGGTTTTCCAGTTTCCGGTGGTCTACGACACCATGACCGTGTTCGATAACCTGGCTTTCCCCCTGCGCAATCAGGGCATGGCCGAGGCGAAAGTGCACAGCAAGGTGCAGGAAATTGCCGAAGTGCTCGACCTGCAAAACCTCTTGAGCAAAAAGGCGCGCAACCTCACCGCCGACGAAAAACAGAAAGTCTCGATGGGCCGTGGTCTGGTGCGTGACGATGTCTCGGCGATCCTCTTCGATGAACCGCTGACGGTGATCGACCCGCACCTGAAGTGGAAACTGCGGCGCAAGCTCAAGCAGATCCACGAGCAGTTCAACATCACCATGGTCTACGTGACCCACGATCAACTGGAGGCCTCGACCTTCGCCGACAAGATTGCGGTGATGTACGGCGGTCAGATCGTCCAGTTCGGCACGCCACGGGAATTGTTCGAGCGGCCGAGCCACACCTTTGTCGGCTATTTCATCGGCAGCCCCGGGATGAACCTGATCGAGGTGCAGCCGCAGCCCGGCGGCGTCGGTTTCGCCTCGACGCACCTGCCGTTGTCCGACGCCATGCAGCGCCATATCGAACACGGTCAGTGGAAAAATCTGAAGGTCGGCATCCGCCCGGAGTTTATTCATGTCTGGGATGAGCCGTTTGATGACGCGATGCAGGCCAGGGTCGTACACGTCGAAGACCTCGGCACCTACAAGATCATGACCCTCGACCTCGATGGCGCGCCGTTGAAAGTGCGACTGGCCGAAGACAAACCGGTGCCGCAGGGCACGGCGTACATCAGTTTCCCGGCGCAGTGGTTGATGGTTTATGCCGATGAGTTTCTGCTCGAAGCCGACGATGAGGTGCAGCCATGAACAAGGTGCAGAACAACAAGGCTTGGTGGCTGGTGTTGCCGGTGTTCCTGCTGGTGGCATTCAGTGCGGTGATCCCGATGATGACCGTGGTCAACTATTCGGTGCAGGACATCTTCGACCAGTCCAGCCGCTACTTCGTCGGCGCTGACTGGTACAAGCAGGTTCTGCTCGATCCACGTTTGCACGACTCATTACTGCGCCAGTTCATCTACTCCGCGTGTGTGTTGCTGATCGAAATTCCGCTGGGCATTGCCGTTGCGCTGACCATGCCGACCAAGGGCCGCTGGTCGTCGGTGGTGCTGATCATTCTGGCGATTCCGTTGCTGATCCCGTGGAACGTGGTCGGCACCATCTGGCAGATTTTCGGCCGTGCCGACATCGGTCTACTGGGTTCGAGCCTCAACGCGATGGGCATCAGCTACAACTATGCGGCCAACACCATGGACGCCTGGGTGACAGTGCTGGTGATGGACGTCTGGCACTGGACTTCGTTGGTGGCGCTGCTGTGCTTCTCCGGGTTGCGGGCGATTCCCGACGTGTATTACCAGGCCGCGCGGATCGACCGGGCCTCGGCCTGGGCGGTGTTCCGCCATATCCAATTGCCCAAACTGAAGAGCGTGCTGCTGATCGCGGTGATGCTGCGGTTTATGGACAGTTTCATGATCTACACCGAGCCGTTCGTGCTCACCGGCGGCGGGCCGGGCAATGCCACGACCTTCCTGAGTCAGACGTTGACCCAGATGGCCGTAGGGCAATTCGACCTCGGTCCGGCAGCGGCGTTTTCGCTGGTGTACTTCCTGATCATCCTGTTGGTGTCCTGGCTGTTCTACACCGCCATGACGCACTCCGACGCCAACCGCTGAGGCCCGGCCATGAGCAAGAGAAAGCTGATTCCATTGCTGGTGTACATCCTGTTCCTGCTGGTGCCGATCTACTGGCTGCTGAACATGTCGTTCAAGAGCAACACCGAAATCCTTGGTGGCCTCACACTTTTCCCACAGGACTTCACGCTGGCGAACTACAAGGTGATCTTCACCGATCCGAGCTGGTACACCGGATATCTGAACTCGCTGTATTACGTCAGCCTGAACACGGTGATCTCGCTGAGCGTGGCGTTGCCGGCGGCGTATGCGTTTTCGCGCTACCGTTTTCTCGGCGACAAGCACCTGTTTTTCTGGCTGCTGACCAACCGCATGGCGCCGCCGGCGGTGTTTCTGCTGCCGTTTTTCCAGTTGTATTCGTCGATTGGGCTGTTCGATACGCACATCGCCGTGGCCTTGGCGCATTGCCTGTTTAACGTGCCATTGGCGGTGTGGATTCTGGAGGGCTTTATGTCCGGTGTGCCCAAAGAAATCGACGAAACCGCCTACATCGACGGCTACAGTTTTCCCAAGTTCTTCGTGAAGATTTTCATCCCGCTGATCGGTTCCGGCATCGGTGTCACGGCGTTTTTCTGCTTCATGTTTTCCTGGGTCGAACTGCTGCTCGCACGTACGTTGACCTCGGTAAACGCCAAGCCGATTGCGGCGGTGATGACGCGTACGGTTTCAGCATCGGGTATCGACTGGGGCGTGCTGGCAGCGGCGGGGGTGTTGACCATTCTGCCGGGCATGCTGGTGATCTGGTTTGTTCGCAACCACGTGGCCAAGGGCTTTGCCCTCGGTCGGGTCTGAGGAGCTGATGATGGAATGGATGAGCTGGACCACGCCTACCGCAGCATTCTTCATCGTCATCGGCCTGATTCTGGTCGGCATGACCACTTGGGAATTGCGCTCGCCGAGCATCCTGCGGCGAGGTTTTCTGCCGATTGCCACCACCCGTGGCGATCGCTTGTTTATCGGTCTTCTCGGCAGCGCCTACCTGCATTTGCTGGTGATCGGCGCCACCGACTGGAGCATCTGGGTGGCGTCCGCGTTGTCCCTGGTGTGGCTGTTGGCTGTGATGCGTTGGGGCTAGTCGAGTCGTTCGGCAATGCGGCTCCACAACTTAAACAGGAGGTCTCTATGTTCGACAAAAACAATAAGCTGCGACATAGCATTTCATTGGCAGCCATGCTGGCACTCAGCGGTTTGAGCGCATCCGCCTGGGCCGATGCCTACGAGGACGCGGCGAAAAAATGGATCGGCAGTGAATTCAAACCGTCGACCCTGACGGCCGAGCAGCAACTCGAAGAACTGAAGTGGTTCATCAAGGCCGCCGAGCCGTTTCGCGGCATGGACATCAAGGTCGTTTCCGAGACCCTGACCACCCACGAATACGAGTCGAAAGTGCTGGCCAAGGCCTTCAGCGAAATCACCGGGATCAAACTCACCCACGACCTGCTGCAAGAAGGCGACGTGGTCGAGAAAATGCAGACGGTGATGCAGTCCGACAAGAACATCTATGACGGCTGGGTCAACGACTCGGACCTGATCGGTACGCACTTTCGCTACGGCAAGACCGAATCGATCACCGACCTGATGGCCAACGAAGGCAAGAACTTCACTTCGCCGACGCTCGATATCAAGGACTTCATCGGCATCTCGTTCACCACCGCGCCGGACGGCAAGATCTATCAATTGCCCGACCAGCAATTCGCCAACCTCTACTGGTTCCGCGCCGACTGGTTCGAGCGCGCCGATCTGAAAGCCAAGTTCAAGGAAAAGTACGGCTACGAATTGGGCGTGCCGGTGAACTGGTCAGCCTATGAAGACATCGCCAAATTCTTCAGCGAAGACGTCAAGGAAATCGACGGCAAACGCGTTTACGGGCACATGGATTACGGCAAGAAAGACCCGTCGCTGGGCTGGCGCTTCACCGATGCCTGGTTCTCCATGGCCGGTGGCGGTGACAAGGGCATCCCGAATGGTTTGCCGGTGGACGAGTGGGGGATTCGCGTTGAGGATTGCCATCCGGTCGGCTCGAGTGTGACTCGCGGCGGCGACACCAATGGCCCGGCGGCGGTGTTCGCCACCACCAAGTATGTCGACTGGTTGAAGAAGTACGCGCCACCGGAAGCGGCGGGCATGACCTTCTCCGAGTCCGGGCCGGTGCCGTCGCAGGGCAACATTGCTCAGCAGATCTTCTGGTACACCGCGTTCACCGCCGACATGACCAAACCGGGCCTGCCGGTGGTCAACGCCGACGGCACGCCGAAATGGCGCATGGCGCCGTCGCCGCGCGGGCCGTATTGGGAGGAGGGCATGAAGCTCGGTTATCAGGACGTGGGTTCGTGGACGTTCATGAAATCCACGCCTGAAAAGCAGAAACTCGCGGCTTGGCTGTACGCGCAGTTTGTGACCTCGAAAACCGTGTCGCTGAAGAAAACCATCGTTGGCCTGACGCCGATTCGCGAGTCGGACATCAACTCGCAGGCGATGACCGATCTGGCGCCGAAACTCGGTGGCCTGGTCGAGTTCTACCGCAGCCCGGCCCGCGTGCAATGGACCCCGACCGGCACCAACGTGCCGGACTACCCGCGTTTGGCGCAACTGTGGTGGAGCCACATCGCCGAAGCGGCCAGCGGCGAGAAGACCCCGCAACAGGCGCTGGATGGCTTGGCCAAGGATCAGGACGCGATCATGACGCGTCTGGAACGCTCCAAAGCCCAGGCGGTTTGTGCACCGAAGATGAATCCGGAGCGCGATGCTCAGTACTGGTTTGATCAACCGGGCGCACCGAAACCGAAACTGGCCAACGAGAAGCCGAAAGGCGAGACCGTGAGCTACAACGAACTGCTGAAATCGTGGGCGGATGCGCGTAAGTGATAGTGGAACTGTGAAAGGCGAACGGCACCGGAAGGTGCCGTTTTTTTTTGCTGCCTGATCTACCGCTTTCGCTTGCAGGCAAGCTCCCACAGGTTTCTGTGATGTTCACAAACTCCGGGCACGCCGCAGATCACTGTGGGAGCTGGCTTGCCAGCGATTCGATCTGACATTCAACATTGATATCGACTGACCCGTCGCCATCGCTGGCAAGCCAGGCTCCCACAGTTTTCTGTGATGTTCACAAACTCCGGGCACGCCGCAGATCACTGTGGGAGCTGGCTTGCCAGCGATTCGATCTGACATTCAACATTGATATCGACTGACCCGTCGCCATCGCTGGCAAGCCAGGCTCCCACAGTTTTCTGTGATGTTCACAAACTCCGGGCACGCCGCAGATCACTGTGGGAGCTGGCTTGCCAGCGATTCGATCTGACATTCAACATTGATATCGACCGACCCGCCGCCATCGCTGGCAAGCCAGGCTCCCACAGTTTTCTCTGATGTTCACAAACTCCGGGTACGCCGCAGATCACTGTGGGAGCTGGCTTGCCAGCGATTCGATCTGACATTCAACATTGATATCGACCGACCCGTCGCCATCGCTGGCAAGCCAGGCTCCCACAGTTTTCTTTGATGTTCACAAACTCCGGGCACGCCGAAGATCACTGTGGGAGCTGGCTTGCCAGCGATTCGATCTGACATTCAACATTGATATCGACCGACCCGCCGCCATCGCTGGCAAGCCAGGCTCCCACAGTTTTCTTTGATGTTCACAAACTCCGGGTACGCCGCAGATCACTGTGGGAGCTGGCTTGCCAGCGATTCGATCTGACATTCAACATTGATATCGACCGACCCGTCGCCATCGCTGGCAAGCCAGCCCCCCACAGTTTTCTTTGATGTTCACAAACTCCGGGCACGCCGCAGATCACTGTGGGAGCTGGCTTGCCAGCGATTCGATCTGACATTCAACATAGATATCGACCGACCCGTCGCCATCGCTGGCAAGCCAGGCTCCCACAGTTTTCTTTGATGTTCACAAACTCCGGGCACGCCGCAGATCACTGTGGGAGCTGGCTTGCCAGCGATTCGATCTGACATTCAACATTGATATCGACTGACCCGTCGCCATCGCTGGCAAGCCAGGCTCCCACAGGTTTCTGTGATGTTCACAAACTCCGGGCACGCCGCAAATCACTGTGGGAGCTGGCTTGCCAGCGATTCGATCTGACATTCAACATTGATATCGACTGACCCGCCGCCATCGCTGGCAAGCCAGGCTCCCACAGGTTTCTGTGATGTTCACAAACTCCGGGCACGCCGCAGATCACTGTGGGAGCTTGCCTGCAAGCAAAGGGGCCATTGGCGGCACCGCAGGAAACCCAAGCCGGAACACGGTCATCGCCCCCGGCAAGCTCTTAACCTCCGCTACACCCTGATGCAGGCTCATGATCGAGCGCACTATCGCCAGGCCCAGCCCGGTGCTGCCCTGCGAGCGTGAGCGGCTGCTGTCGACGCGGTAGAAACGGTCGAACAGATGTGGCAGGTGTTGCGCCTCGATCCCGGCACCGGGGTTGCTGACCAACAGGGAGGCCTGGGTCGCACCTTGTTCGATCAGCAACGTCACGGTTTTCCCGTTCGGGCAGTGGCGCAGCGCATTCGACAACAGATTGGAAATTGCCCGCTGAATCATCAGCCGATCGCCCATTACCGTCGCACTGCCAACGACATTCAAGTGAATGTTCTTATCCTGCGCCGACAGCGAAAACATCTCAGCGACCTTCGCCGCCTCGTCCTCCAGCGCCACCGATTCAAACGGCGCCAGCGCCGACGGATGACTGACCTGCGCGAGAAACAACATGTCCGAGACAATCCGCGCCACGCGCTCCAGTTCCTCGGTGCACGACACCAGCACGTCCTTGTATTCCTCGGTCGTGCGCTCGCGGGACAAGGTCACCTGCGCTTTGCCCATCAGGTTGTTGATCGGCGTGCGCAGCTCATGCGCCAGGTCATCGGAGAACTGCGACAACTGCTGCACTCCTGCATCGAGCCGATGCAGCATGAAGTTGATGCCTTGCGCCAATTCGCTCAACTCCTGCGGCATGTTCACCACGGACAGCCGGTGTTCCAGATCCTGGGTCGAGACCATCGCTGCGACTTTGCGAAACTCGCGCAACGGCGCCAAGCCACGCTGCACCGCACCCCAAGCGGTCAGACCGATAAACACCAGCAACAACGGCAAGGCAATCAGCGTTGAGCGCAGATAGGCGCTGAGCAGCGCCTCATCGTGGGCGTTATCCACTGACAGCAGCACCGGCACGCTGCTGCTGTCCTTGAGGCGAATCAGTTTCGAGGCGGTGAGGAATTTCTTGCCTTCCGCGTCGGTGCTGTCGCTGTAAGTCAGTTGATCGGTGGTGGCGCGCACCGCTTTCAATTCGACGCGCGGATCGCTCAATCCCGAGCCGGATTTGAGCAGCGGCGAGCGCTGATTGAGGCGGTCATAAATGGTCAGCGTGAGGTTGTCATGCCCCATCACCTGATCGAGCAGAATATGCGGCTTGCCGGTGATTTCATTGGCATCGACGTACAACGACAGGCTGTGTTCGACCTGCGCCATCTTCTTTTCCAGGCTGTCGCGCGACAGCGCGTTCAGTTCATGGGTCAACGCGAAATAGGCAAGGATCGCGAGGAACACCACCAATAGCGCGCCGAGAATACTCACCGTCAAACCGAGGCGCATCGACAGGCTGGAGGGCTTCATTCCCGTGCCTCCAGCACATAGCCGACACCGCGCAGGGTGTGAATCAGTTTGCTGTCGAACGGGTCGTCGATCTTAGCCCGCAAACGGCGGATCGACACCTCGACCACATTGGTGTCGCAGTCGAAATTCATGTCCCACACCAGCGAGATAATTTGTGTGCGCGTCAGCACTTCGCCGGACTGACGCATCAGCAGATGCAGCAGGGCGAACTCCTTGGTGGTCAGGTCAATACGCTGCGCGCCTCGAAACGCGCGATGGCGGCCCGGATCGAGTTCCAGATCGGCGACTTTCAGTACCTGTGGCACCGGGATGTTTTCACTGCGACGCATCAAGGTGCGCACCCGCGCCAGCAGTTCGGGGAACTCGAACGGCTTGACCAGATAATCGTCAGCGCCCAGATCAAGACCACGAATCTTGTCGGCCACGCGCCCGCGCGCGGTGAGCATCATCACCCGCGTCGAATGGGTGCGACGCAGTTGTTCCAGCACGCCCCAGCCGTCGAGTTCCGGCAGGTTCACATCGAGAATGATCAGGTCATAGGCTTGTTGTTGCGCCAGGTGCAGGCCATCGGCACCGGTGGCCGCGTGGTCAACGACATAACCACTTTCGGTCAAACCCTGATGCAAGTATTCGGCAGCTTTAAGCTCGTCCTCGACGACAAGGATTCGCATGATCTTTCACCACTTTTATTTAATGGGTATTTAATTAAAAAGGCCCCTCACCCTAGCCCTCTCCCGGGGGGAGAGGGGACTGAATGCGGGATATTTCAGAACTACGCCGACGTGAAAAAACATTACTGAATCCATAATCGACTAGATGTAACAGGTCGATATATAACGCCAGACATCTCGGTCGGCTCCCTCTCCCTCTGGGAGAGGGCTGGGGTGAGGGGAAGTCCGGACGATAAAGGTTGAAGTGGCTACAGGGTCAACCACCAAGCGCTTTAAAACGGTGCTCTGCGACAGTCGGTCGCAGCACAAACCATAAAATTCCCATCAGTTTGATTCCGGCAAGTGCAATTCAGCAGATAACTACCGTGTTTTTGTTTCGATGTATTTCGATAAAACCATTTGCACTTCGCATCCTAGAACAAAACAACTTCGGCAAACCGTGGATAACGGATTTGTAATGTTCCAGTCACCTTGTCGATAAGTTCAAAACCCTACCGTGGCGGCATCCGAGATTCTTTAATAAAGGAAGTCTTCCATTGCCCGGTTTAATAGAACTGACGGCGCGATCACGCCTGAAAAAAACCGCCAGCGGCATCCTGTTGTTGGCCTGTACCAGCCTCGCGAACGCAGCGACCTTGACGCTGGAGCAAGCCCTGCAAAGCGCCTTCGCCGGCAACCCGGAACTGGCCGCTGCGCAATGGGAAATCGGCATCGCCGAAGGTGACCGCCAACAGGCCGGCCTGATCCCCAACCCCGAAGTGTCGTGGGAAGCCGAAGACACTCGCCGCGAGTCGCGCACAACCACGGTGATGCTCAGTCAGCCGATCGAACTGGGTGGCAAGCGCGGCGCACGGATCGACGTTGCCAGCCGCGCGCAGGACGCTGCCGGCATCGAACTGGAGCGCAAGCGCAATGCTTTGCGTGCCGATGTGATTCAGGCGTTCAACAGTGCGCAAACCGCGCAGCAGCGTTTGCAGCTGTCCCGGCAATCCCTGCAATTGGCCGAGCACGGAGTGCGCGTGGCGCAAGGACGGATCGAGGCGGGTAAATCGTCGCCGGTCGAGGGCACGCGGGCGCAAGTGCAGCTCTCGGAAGTGCGCCTTGAACTGAGCCGCGCCGAACGTGATCAGGCCACCGCGTACCAACAACTGGCGCAGGTCATGGGCGCGCCTCTACCGACCTCGACCAAGGTGCAGGCGCCCACGCAAAGCATGCCGGCCGTTCCACCACCGACAAGATTGCTCGAGCGTCTGAACGAAACCGCCGAACTGCGTCTGGCCAAGTTGCAGATCGATCAGCGCGAAGCATCGCTGGGCCTGGAAAAGTCCCAGCGCATTCCCGACCTCACCGTGAGCATCGGCAGCCAATACAGCGAAACCGAGCGCGAGCGGGTCAACGTGGTCGGGCTGTCGATGCCGATTCCGCTGTTCAACCGCAATCAGGGCAACGTCCTCGCGGCCGCCCGCCGAACCGATCAGGCGCGGGATCTGCGCAACGCCACCGAGCTGCGACTGCGCACGGAAATCCAGACCAGCCTTGAGCAATGGCAGACCGCCAACGGCGAAGTCACCGCGTTCAACCAAACCATCCTGCCCGCCGCGCAAAGTGCGGTCGACAGCGCCACACGCGGTTTCGAAATGGGCAAGTTCGGCTTCCTCGATGTACTCGATGCGCAACGCACATTGATCAGCGCTCGTAGCCAGTACATCCAGGCCGTCAGCGAGGCGACCGACGCCCGCGTACGCATCGAACGAATTTTTGGCGACCTCAGCGTCAGCCGTTGAATTTCATTTTTCAGACAACTGCGCGATGGCTCGGCGCAGAGGAGTTTCCATGGATAAAAAACTGATGGTGGTCGCGGTGGCGACGTTGGCGCTGGGCATTGGTATCGGCTCGCAGTGGTCAGGTAACGCAAGCATCGACGCGCATGCCGACGAGACTTCTGAGCATGCCGATCACGCCGAAGAAGGTGCAGCGGCTGAACATGCCGAAGAAGGGCACATCGAATTGAGCGCCGAGCAGATCACGGCTGCCGGTATTCAACTCGCCGAAGCAAAGGCGCAGAACATCAGCCGCGGCCTGCCATTCCCCGGCGAAGTGCGCTTCGACGAAGACCGCACCGCCCACGTCGTACCGCGCGTTCCGGGCGTGGTCGAATCGGTGGCGGTCAACCTCGGGCAAACGGTGAAAAAGGGCCAGTTGCTGGCGGTGATCGCCAGTCAGCAGATCTCCGATCAACGCAGCGAACAGGCCGCCGCGCAACGTCGCCTGGCCCTGGCGCGCACCACCTACGAGCGCGAGAAAAAGCTGTGGCAGGACAAGATCTCCGCCGAGCAGGATTTCCTCCAGGCGCGCCAGGCGTTGCAAGAAGCGGAAATTGCCGTGAGCAATGCGCAGCAAAAGATCAGCGTGCTCAGCGGCAGCGGGGTCGCCACTGGCGGCAACCGCTACGAATTGCGCGCACCGTTCGACGGCGTGGTGGTGGAGAAACACCTGACGCCGGGCGAGGTCGTTGATGAAAGTACAGCGGCGTTCACCCTCTCGGATCTGTCGCGAGTGTGGGTGACGTTCGGCGTGTCACCGAAGGATTTGAACAAGGTTCAAGTAGGCAAAGCGGTCACCGTCAGCGCCCCGGAATTGAACGCGGAAGTGGTCGGTAGCGTGGCTTACGTCGGTAGCTTGCTCGGCGAACAGACCCGCACGGCGACCGTCCGCGTCACTCTGGAAAACCCGCAAGGCTCGTGGCGCCCCGGTCTGTTCGTCACCGCGCTGGTGGCGACCGACAGCCGCGAAGCGAAAGTCGCCGTGCCGGAAACCGCGATCCAGACCGTCGAGGACAAATCCACGGTGTTCGTGCGTACCGACGACGGTTTCGAAGCGCGCGCGGTTGAGCTGGGCAGCCGCGCAGCCGGCCATGTGGAAATTACTCAAGGGCTGGAACCGGGCGCGCAAGTCGCCAGCGCCGGCAGCTTCGTCCTCAAGTCGGAACTGGGCAAAGCCTCAGCCGAGCACAGCCACTGATCCGGAAGAATCCCATGTTCGAACGCCTGATCCAGTTTGCCATCGAGCAGCGCATCATCGTCCTGCTCGCCGTTCTGCTCATGGCCGGCCTCGGCATCGCCAGTTATCAAAAACTGCCGATCGACGCCGTGCCGGACATCACCAACGTCCAGGTGCAAATCAACACCGGCGCCGCCGGGTTCTCGCCGCTGGAAACCGAGCAGCGCATCACCTTCCCGATTGAAACCGCGATGGCCGGTTTGCCGGCACTCGAACAGACCCGTTCACTGTCGCGCTCGGGCCTGTCGCAAGTCACGGTAATCTTCAAGGACGGCACCGACCTGTTTTTCGCCCGCCAATTAGTCAACGAGCGTCTGCAGATCGCCAAGGAGCAATTGCCCGAAGACGCGGAAGCGGTGATGGGGCCGATTTCCACCGGTCTCGGCGAGATCTTTCTGTGGACGGTCGAGGCGAAGGAGGGCGCGCTCAAGGACGACGGCAGCGCGTACACACCGACCGATCTGCGGGTGATTCAGGACTGGATCATCAAGCCGCAGTTGCGCAACGTACCCGGGGTCGCCGAGATCAACACCATCGGCGGTTTCGCCAAGGAATACCAGATCGCGCCGGACCCGAAACGCTTGGCCGCGTACAAGCTGACGCTGACCGATCTGGTCACCGCGCTGGAGCGCAACAACGCCAACGTCGGCGCCGGTTACATCGAGCGCAGCGGCGAGCAATTGCTGATTCGCGCGCCGGGCCAAGTGGCGAGCACCGAAGACATCGCTAACATTGTCATGGCCAATGTCGACGGCACACCGATCCGGGTGAAGAACGTCGCCAGCGTGGAAATCGGCCGCGAATTGCGCAGCGGTGCGGCCACGGAAAACGGTCGCGAAGTGGTGCTCGGCACGGTGTTTATGCTGATCGGCGAGAACAGCCGCACGGTCTCGCAGGCGGTCGCCAGCAAGCTCGAACAGATCAACAAGTCGTTGCCCGTCGGGGTGATCGCCGTGCCGGTGTACGACCGCACGCACCTGGTCGACAAAGCCATCGCCACGGTGAAAAAGAACCTGATCGAAGGCGCGATTCTGGTCATCGCGATTCTGTTTCTGTTCCTCGGCAACATTCGCGCGGCGCTGATTACTGCGATGGTGATTCCGCTGTCGATGCTGTTCACCTTCTCCGGGATGTTCAGCAACAAGGTCAGCGCCAACCTGATGAGCCTAGGCGCGCTGGACTTCGGGATTATTGTCGACGGCGCGGTGGTTATCGTCGAAAACACCCTGCGTCGACTGGCCCATGCGCAGCAGCATCACGGTCGCTTGCTGACCCGCGCCGAGCGTTTCAAGGAAGTCTTTGCCGCAGCGAAAGAAGCGCGGCGACCGCTGATTTTCGGCCAGTCGATCATCATGGTCGTGTACCTGCCGATCTTCGCGTTGAGCGGCGTCGAAGGGAAAATGTTCCACCCGATGGCGTTTACCGTGGTCATCGCTTTGCTTGGCGCGATGTTGCTTTCCGTGACCTTTGTGCCGGCGGCGATTGCGTTGTTCGTGACCGGTAAGGTCAAGGAAGAAGAGGGCGCGGTGATGCGCGGCGCACGTCGCGTTTATGCGCCGGCGCTGGCCTGGGTCATGTCCCATCGCGCAATCGCAGTGGGCGCGGCGTTGGGTGTGATCGTGCTTAGCGGCGTGCTCACCAGTCGCATGGGCAGCGAGTTTGTGCCGAGCCTCAGTGAAGGCGATTTTGCCCTGCAAGCGTTGCGTGTGCCGGGCACCAGCCTGACGCAATCGGTGGACATGCAGCAGCGCTTGGAGACGTTGATACTGGCGAAGGTGCCGGAAGTCGAACGTGTTTTTGCCCGCACCGGCACCGCCGAAATCGCCTCCGACCCGATGCCGCCGAACATCTCTGACAGCTACGTGATGCTCAAGCCGAAAGAGCAGTGGCCGGATCCGGGCAAGTCCCGCGAAACCCTGATGGCCGAACTGCAAGCTGCGGCCGCGATGTTGCCGGGCAGCAATTATGAGCTGTCGCAGCCGATTCAGTTGCGTTTCAACGAATTGATCTCCGGTGTGCGCAGTGACGTTGCAGTGAAGGTGTTCGGTGATGATATGGACGTGCTCAATGCCACGGCGGCGAAGATTGCTGCGGCGATGCAGAAGGTCAACGGTGCCTCTGAAGTGAAGGTCGAACAAACCACCGGGCTGCCGGTGCTGACCATCAACATTGATCGCGACAAGGCTGCGCGATATGGGCTGAATGTCGGTGATGTGCAGGACACCATTGCGGTCGCGGTGGGCGGGCGGCAGGCCGGGACCTTGTATGAGGGCGATCGGCGTTTCGACATGGTTGTGCGTTTGTCCGATGCCATGCGCAAGGACATCGACGGCTTGTCGGCATTGCTGATCCCGGTGCCAGCACTGAGCGGCGCTGCGAATCAGATCGGCTTCATCGCGCTGCAAGACGTCGCCAGCCTCGACCTGGTGCTCGGGCCGAATCAGGTCAGCCGCGAAAACGGCAAGCGTCTGGTGATCGTCAGCGCCAACGTGCGCGGGCGTGATATCGGCTCGTTCGTCAGCGAGGCCGGCGAGGTGATCGAGCGTGATGTGCAGGTCCCGGCGGGTTACTGGACCAGTTGGGGCGGGCAGTTCGAGCAACTGCAATCAGCGGCCAAACGCTTGCAGATTGTCGTGCCGGTGGCGCTGCTGTTGGTGTTCGGGTTGTTGTTCATGATGTTCAACAACTTGAAGGACGGTTTGCTGGTGTTTACCGGGATTCCGTTTGCGCTGACCGGTGGGGTCATGGCGCTGTGGTTGCGGGATATTCCGTTGTCGATTTCGGCGGGTGTCGGGTTTATCGCGTTGTCCGGTGTGGCGGTGTTGAACGGCTTGGTGATGATTGCGTTTATTCGTAATTTGCGGGAAGAGGGGCATTCGCTGTCGGATGCGATTCATGAAGGCGCGCTGACGCGTTTGCGGCCGGTGTTGATGACAGCGCTGGTGGCGTCGCTGGGCTTTATTCCCATGGCGCTTGCGACCGGCACCGGCGCCGAAGTGCAGCGGCCGCTCGCCACCGTAGTGATCGGCGGAATCCTGTCTTCCACGATCCTCACGCTGCTGATCTTGCCGGCGCTCTATCAACTCGCCCATCGCCGGGATGAGGACACCGTTCCATCTAACTAGGCAATCCCCCCTGTAGGAGTGAGCCCGCTCGCGATAGCGGTCTATCAGTCAGATCTACATTGACTGACCCACCGCTATCGCGAGCAGGCTCACTCCTACAGGTTTTGTGTTCGACTTCAGAAGAGTGCCGGGCACATAACGGATATGTAATTTCCCCGCCACCGTCACGAAAGGTTCGGATTGTTACCTTGATCCCGTCAGTTACTTAAACGAGGAATCAACGATGAAACTTGCCCAACTCACTGCCTTCGCAGCCGCTCTGGCGATCTCTTCCGTGGCCCTGGCCGAAGGCGGCGGTGACCGCACATTCGAGCGGATGATGACCAGCAACGAGCGCTCCATGGAGCTCTTCGTCGCCAAGGAAAAAGCCGCCGGCAACCCGGTGGTCGTCACCGACAAGAAGGACGACAAGACCCGCGATCTGTAAGCCTGCTGCACCTGAACAAGCCCGATATCGCGCATCGATGCCGGGCTTTTTTTACGCCCGGACGGGAAGCAAATGGATATGAAAGTACTCAACTTGATCGCATTCGCGGCTGTCATGGCGACGTCGGTAAATGTGCTGGCCGAAGGCGGTGGTGACCGCACTTTCGAACGCGCGCTCAGCGCCAACAGCAAAGCTATGGAACAGTACGCCGCCAACCAGGGCAAAGCGCCGCCGGTGGTAAAGGATTACGAATACGGAATGAAGCTGGACGTTGCCAAAGTGGTGAGCGTGGTCAAGCCGCAGCCTGCGTGCAAAGTGGTGCCAACGGTCATGACCTACGAGGACTCCAAGGGGCAGCTCAACACCATCAAGTACAACGTGATGGGCGTGTGTCGCAACGACGGGAGCTGAATCTGTAACGTCTGAACGCGGTCCCCTGTAGGAGCTGCCGAAGGCTGCGATCTTTTGATCTTGATCTTAAAAATCAAAGTCAAAAGATCGTCCGAACGCGGCCCGAGCCTTCGGCAGCTCCTACAGGGCCGAATTTCAATATCACGATGCGTATTTCAATTCGTGATGTTTAAAGGCTGTGTTGGAAATACGGAACCTTCCCACAATGTTTTCAGGTTGTCCGTCGGACTTCAGCTCTCTAGCCTGTGCGGGTCGCTGCCAATTCAGCGATCGGGTTTGGAACCCCGGGACCCAAGAAGCGCAAAAGTGGCTTTCATGACGTATGCTTGCGCACCTTCATGGTGTGCTCTCTGTTATGGCGGCTGTGCGCGGGAGACTTCGAGTCTGCCGGGTTTTCTCTGGTCCCCGGGTTCCAACCTGCGTACAGCTGCCACCCCTCGCGTGGAACCGAAAGGGCCAGCTCCACCGCAAGACTGGAGATACACCATGAAAAAGCCAACCCCAAATCCCCCAGAAACAGACGCAATCCCCGACGCCAACTCAACATCCCCTTACGCCTCCGTCGACACCCGAAAACTCCACGAAGCCGCCGACCGCGCCCTCGATTTCTACCTCAAACCCTCAGCCGCCATCATGTCCGCACCGTACATCCCCAACCAGATGTTTCTGGTCAATCCCAAAGCCGACACCGAATCACTACTGGCCAACGCCAGCGAATCCCTGGCCTCGGCCACGGTAATGCTCGGTGACTTCGCCGCGCTGCTAGGCGGCACCCATCGCAAGACCCTGCTCGGCATCGCGCAGGTCGTCATGCTTGGCGAACTTGCGGTGAACAAGGCATTGGATAACGTAGATCCTGCGTCGTAGCTATCAATGGCCGGGTTTTATCCGTTGTTTTTGCGTTGACCTCAAAATCCTGCCCCCTCACCCCAGCCCTCTCCCCCGAGGGGGCGAGGGAGAAGGGAGCAGATCTTCAAGCCATTCAAAATCAGAGTACGCCTCGGTTTTTCAGGTCGATGTATCTTCAACAACCAGCTCGGTCAGTCCCCTCTCACCCATGGGGCGATGGGGAAAGGGAGCAGGCTTTCAAGCCATTCAAAACCAGAGTACGCCCCGGTTTTTCAGGTCGATGTATTTCCAATAAGCAGCTCGGTCAGTCCCCTCTACCTCTGGGAGAGGGCTAGGGTGAGGGCCGGGCCTAAACCTGGAAAACATAACCACGGCAAAACGCAATGCAAAAAAAGGCGCCCCGAAGGACGCCAAAAGATTCACCTCTTACCAAAGGAGCAAGGAGCTTCTAAAGGTGAATTTGCATCAACCGCGTAATCAGAGAATCGCCAACGGATACTCGACAATCACCCGCACTTCATCCAGATCCGACTCGAACGCCGTGGCGCGGGTCGTGGCTTGGCGCAAGCGTAGCGACAGGTCTTTCATCGAGCCGCTCTGCACCACGTATTTGACTTCGATATCGCGCTCCCAACGTTTTTGATCGGTCAGTGGATTACCCTCGGCATCGCGGCGCATGTACACCGCGTTGGCGTTGGAATAATCAGCGTCGGTGCCGCGCGCGTAGCGAGTCATGAACGACAGACCCGGTACGCCATAGGTGCTCATGTCGAGGTCATAGCGCACCATCCACGAACGCTCTTTCGGCGAGTTGAAGTCGCTGTACTGGATCGAGTTGTCGAGGAAGATCGAGTCGGACTGGCGCAGGTAATCGAAGTCATCATTGCCGTTGTTGCGCTGGTGGGAGAGGGCGACGGAGTGCGCGCCAAGTTTCATACCGACGCGGCCGCTCCAGATGTTGTTGTCGAATTCGCCGAGCAGTTGTTTGCCTTCATCGACGGCTTTGTAATAGTTCAGGCCACCGAACAGCGACAGATCATCGGACAGCGGATAGGTCCAGGCAGTACCGGCGTAATACTGATTCCACGCATCCTTGAGACGGCTGGAGTACAGGCTGAAACTGAGATTCTTGTTCAGCACATAATCGCCGCCGCCATAAGCGATCCACGGCGAGTTGACCGGTCCGGCGTAGAACGTGGCGAAGTTCTCGCGCATGTCGCTGGACACCGGTTGGCTCATCGCGTGCAGTCGACCGCCCTGAACCGATAAACCTTCAATGCTGGTGTTGGTCGCCGTCACCCCGCGAAAGCTTTCCGGCAACAAGCGCGAGTCACCCGCCGCCACCACCGGATTGGCCGGGAACACATCACCGACCTTGACCACCGTATCGAACGCCCGGATTTTCGCGGCGCCGCCGACCTTGGTGTATTCGTCCCGTGCCTCGCCGTCACTGTTGACCGGCAGTACATCAAACGAACTGAGCCCACCGTTGCGCCCGTCACCGGTGTCGAGTTTCAGACCAATCATCGCAAATGCATCGACACCGACCCCGACGGTGCCTTGGGTAAAACCGGATTCGAACTTGCTGATGACCGCATGCGACCAGGCTTCGGAATAACCGTTGCCGGTCGGGCTGGACTGACCATTGCGATGATCACGATTGAAGTAAAAGTTGCGGTTGAGCACCGTCAGGCTGCTGCCTTCGACAAAGCCCTCGGGTTTGTCTTCTGTAAACACCATGGACGGCCCGGCGCCGACCACCACCGCTAAAGCGGCCATCGATATTTTTGTAGGGTTAACCATCAAACACTCCTTGGGTTCGGCAGAACGGGAACGTGCGTCGGCGTGGGTTTTATTGTTCGGCGGGGCAGGGCCCGCCGGCATGGTCGCCGGGTGACATCGTTGCAAGCTGCGGATAACGCCAAGGTGATGAGGGAATTACAATTTCGTCATGTGGCTGGAATTAAAACCCTGTGTCAGGTCAGGGCTGCGAGTTGTTCGATTGTCTGTGGAAAACGCTCGACCAGACGGATCAGGGTTGTGGCCTGAGCATTGGGCGTTGCTCGTCCTTGCTCCCAGTTTTCGAGCGTTCGCGTGTTGGTGCGTAGATACATCGCGAATACTGACCGGGAAAGATTAAGTTGCTGACGGATGGCTATCACTTCTTCAGCAGTGATCGGCATCAGTTTTGGCAGTTGAACTTTGTGGGTACGTAAGGTGATTTTGCCTTGGCGTTCATCGGCCAGTGCTTCCAGTCCATCCATCAGTTCGGAAAAAATGTCACGTTTCATAGTGGGTTCTCGCGTTGAGTTCTCTATCCAGCGTTTTTCTGAAAAGTTTTTTCTGGGCAGGCGTCAAATCGTCCTGCTCGTTTTTGTTGTAGACGGTAAAGAGCCAGAACTGATCGAAGCCTGACCACCAGTAATAAATCACTCGTAATCCGCTGCGCTTACCTTTCCCTCTTCGTTGGTCGCCAAAGCGAATTTTACGAAGCCCGCCTGTGTCCTCGATGAGATCGCCCGCTTCCGGATTTTTCAGCAGCTCCAGTTGAAAGCTGCGAAACAGATCGTCATCCAGATAGTCGTCTCGGTGCTTCTGAAATACAGGCAATTCGATAAATAGAGCATCCATGTTCTGTACGCTACCTACGTATAGTGTTGTCTCGATAATCGAATCGGTCAAGGCCTCCTAGCCTTGCTTTTCGTCCCTTTTTCAACGGTAGACGCCGCTCGTAAAAACACCTGTAGGACGAATCGCCGCGTGTGGTGAGAACGTTCGATTGATCTATGAAGAGGCTTCGCAGCTGCCGTGTCGGAACAATCCCGCAAGCAGTGCCCAACGCCGAATGGTGATAGCGGCGGGGTGTCAGGCGAAGAAGAGGTTGAATGTGCCGACGCCTTCGCGAGCAGGCTCGCTTGTATGTTTAGACTTGAAGGGGTGGGCGGGACTACAGACTTTGTGAACACCATCGAAACCTGTGGGAGCCGGGCTTACCCGCAAAAACAAAAACGGCACCCGAAGGTGCCGTTTCTATTTGTAGCTAAAAGCGACGGAGCAATCAGCCCGCCAGACCCGCCTGCTGAACCAGTGTCAGCAATGGCTGCGGGTACACACCCAGGAAGAACGCGACCAGGGCGATGGCCAGCAGCATCACGCCGCCTGCCTTCTGTTCCCAGTGCAGTTGGGCGTCGTGGCGACGCAGGTTTGGCTCGATCAGGTACAGGGTGACCATCACGCGCAGGTAGTAGAAGACGCCGATGGCGCTGCCCAGTACCAAGGACCCGACCAGCCACCATTGGTGCGATTCAACACCGGTAGCGATGATGTAGAACTTGCCGATGAAGCCTGCAGTCAGCGGGATACCTGCCAGCGACAGCATCATTACGGTCAGCACGGCGGTCAGGTACGGACGGCGCCAGAACAGGCCGCGGTATTCGTACAGGGCATCCGCGTCACGGCCGTTGTACGGCGAGGACATCAGGGTGATCACGCCGAAGGCGCCGAGGCTGGTGATCACGTAGGTGACCAGGTACACGCCGATGGCTTCCACCGCCAGACCCTTGCTCGCCACCAGCGCGATCAGCAGGTAGCCGAAGTGCGCGATGGATGAGTAACCGAGCAGACGCTTGAGGTTGCTCTGGGTCAGGGCCAGCAGGTTACCGAACAGGATCGAGGCGATGGCGATAACGGTCAGCACGTCGCTCAGTACGCCGCTGCTGGCAGCAGGGGAGATCTGGAACAGACGCACCATCACCGCAAACACCGCAACCTTCGAAGCGGTCGCGAGGAACGCAGCCACCGGTGCCGGAGCACCTTCGTAAACGTCCGGCGTCCACAGGTGGAACGGTACCAGCGACAGCTTGAACGCCAGACCGATCAGCATCATGCCCAGGCCCAGTTGTGCCAGCGAGCTAGGCAGGCCAGTCGCAGCCAGCGCCTGACCGATACCGACGAAGCTCAGCGAACCCGAGTCTGCGTACAGCAGCGCCATACCGAACAACAGGAATGCGGAACCGGCGGCCGACAGCACCATGTACTTGATGCCGGCTTCCAGCGAACGCTTGTTGAAGAATGCGTAAGCCACCAGACCGTAAACCGGTACCGAGAGCAGTTCCAGACCGATGAACAAACCGGCCAGGTGCTGCGCGCTGACCAGAACCAGACCGCCGGCGGCGGCCATCAGGATCAGCAGGTAGAGTTCTTCACGGTTGCCCGGGTAACCCGAACCGCCATCACCCAAGTAGGCGTGGGCGAGGGTGACGCAGGCGAGGGTGGCGACCAGGATCAGCGCCATGTACAGGCAAGCGAAGGTGTCGATTTGCAGCAGTGGAGTCACGGCCAGAGGCGCGACTTTCAGGGCTGGCAGGATCGACAGCAAGGCCAGGTTCAGACCGGCGACCGAGATCAGGAAGGTCTGCGAGTGGTTGCGGCGCCAGGCGATTGCCAGCATCACCACGATAATGGTGAGGCTGGTGATCAACAGTGGCGCAAGCGCAATAAAGTGTTGAATCGTGAATTCCATAGCGCTCTTACCGGGCCGAAGCGAGTTGAGTGAAGGCGGTGCCGAGCCACTGCTGAACGCCATGCATCGTGGCGGCAGACGTGTCGAGGAACGGTTGCGGGTAGACGCCGATGTAGATCAGCAATACCGCAAGGCCTAGCACCATGATCAGTTCGCGAGCGTCCATACCGTGCAGGATCGAATCCGATTTCGCCGGACCGAAGTAGGCACGGTGGATCATGATCAGCGAGTAGACCGAACCGAACACCAGACCGGAGGTGGCAATCGCGGTGATCCACGGCCAGCTTGCGAAGGAGCCGATCAGGATCAGGAACTCACCGACAAAGTTACCGGTACCCGGCAGACCCAAAGACGCGGCTGCAAAGAACAGGCTGATTGCCGGCAGGTAAGCGATACGCGA
Source organism: Pseudomonas sp. Irchel 3H7 (assembly GCF_900187605.1). Lineage (GTDB taxonomy): Bacteria > Pseudomonadota > Gammaproteobacteria > Pseudomonadales > Pseudomonadaceae > Aquipseudomonas. The sequence continues at coordinate 232,737 of NZ_FYEA01000010.1, read as the reverse complement.
CCACACACCGCCCATCTCACGCATGTCACGAGTGTGCAGACGCTCGTACAACTGACCGCTGAGGATAAACAGTGCCGCCGCCGACACACCGTGCGCCAACATCTGGATCACTGCACCTTGCAGGGCCAGTTGGCTGCCGGAGTAGATGCCGATCAACACGAAGCCCATGTGGGAAACGGACGAGAAGGCAATCAGACGCTTGATGTCGGTTTGTGCGAAAGCGAGGAAAGCACCGTAGAAGATCCCGATCAGACCGAGGGTCATGGCGATCGGCGCGAACTCGGCCGAAGCATTCGGGAACAGCGGCAGGGCGAAACGCAGCAGACCGTAGGCAGCGGTTTTCAGCAAGATACCGGCGAGGTCGACGGAACCGGCAGTCGGCGCCTGGGCGTGGGCATCAGGCAACCACGAGTGGAACGGTACGACCGGCAGCTTGACCGCGAAGGCGATGAAGAAGCCGAGCATCAGGATGTACTCGGTGGTCATCGACATCTTGGTTTTCAACAGGTCGGCGTAGTTGAAGGTAATCACGCCAGTGTTGTTGAAGTTGACCAGCACCAGACCGAGGATCGCCACCAGCATGATCAGGCCGGAAGCCTGAGTGAAGATGAAGAACTTGGTCGCCGCGTAGATCCGGGTTTTCTTGCCGTCCGAAGAACTGTGACCCCAGAGCGCGATGAGGAAGTACATCGGCACCAGCATCATTTCCCAGAAGAAGAAGAACATGAACAGGTCGAGGGCGAGGAACACGCCGACAACGCCGCCCAGGATCCACATCAGGTTCAGGTGGAAGAAGCCAACGTGACGTTGAATCTCTTTCCACGAGCAGAGTACCGAGAGGATACCCAGCAGACCGGTCAGGAGGATCATCAACAGCGACAGGCCGTCGAGGGCCAGGTGCACGTTGATGCCGAAGCGCTGGATCCAGACATGCTTGAACTCAAGCGCCCAGGTCGGATCGGCGCCAGGCGCCGGCGCAAATGAATAGTCACCGTGGGCCCACAGCCAGAGGCCGAGGGCGAGTTCCAGGGTCATGGTCAACAGCGCAATCCAGCGCGGGAGGGTAGCGCCGAAGCGCTCACCCATCCAGCACAGCAGGCCGCCGATGAAGGGGATCAGGATTAGCCAAGGCAGAATCATGACGGGCTCGTTTCCTTTCGCAAATTCGCAAGGTTCATATCAGACCGCTACCAGCACGATGGCGCCGATAACCAGCACGGCACCAGCAGCCATCGAAGCAGCGTACCAACGCAGTTGACCGGTCTCGGTGCGGCTCAGGGCGGTGTGACCACCCTTGGCCATACGCGGGATCAGACCGATGGTCTGGTCGAGCGGGTCTTTGCGCAGTACGTGGCTGATCGCCAGGTAAGGTTTGACGAACAGTTTGTCGTAGATCCAGTCGAAGCCCCAGGCAGCGAACCACCAGGCCGAAAGGAAACGGCCGATGCCGCTGTTGGCGATGGCCGTGACGAAGCGACGCTTGCCGAGGAACAGCAGCGCTGCCAGCAGGATGCCGGCCAGGGCGATGGCGCCCGAAGCGATTTCCAGACTGTGCTTGGCTTCGCCACCGGCATGGCCAACGCTTTCTGGCAGAACGCCGTGCAGCGGTGGCACGATCATCGCGCCGACGAACGTCGACAGCACGATCAGCACCGACAGTGGCAGCCAGTGCGAGATGCCGTGACCGGCGTGGGCTTCAGTCTTGGCTTCACCGTGGAACGTGATGAAGATCAGGCGGAAGGTGTACAGCGAAGTCATGAACGCGCCGACCAGACCTGCATAGAGCAGACCGTGGTTGCCGCTGGCGAACGCTTCCCAAAGGATTTCGTCCTTGGAGTAGAAGCCGGCGGTAACCAGTGGCAGAGCGGCCAGAGCGGCACCGCCGACGATGAAGCTGGCGTAGGCCAGTGGCAGTTTTTTCCACAGACCGCCCATCTTGAAGATGTTCTGCTCGTGGTGGCAGGCAACGATCACCGCACCGGAAGCAAGGAACAGCAGGGCCTTGAAGAAGGCGTGGGTCATCAGGTGGAAAATCGCGCCATCCCAGGCGCCAACGCCCAGCGCCAGGAACATGTAGCCGATCTGGCTCATGGTCGAGTAGGCGAGGATACGTTTGATGTCGGTTTGCACCAGCGCGGCGAAACCCGCCAGAACCAGGGTCACACCACCGACGATGCCGACCAGGTGCAGGATTTCCGGCGCCAGGGTGAACAGACCGTGGGTACGGGCGATCAGGTAGACACCAGCGGTCACCATGGTGGCGGCGTGGATCAGTGCCGAAACCGGGGTCGGGCCAGCCATCGCGTCCGCGAGCCAGGTTTGCAGCGGCAGTTGTGCCGATTTACCGACCGCACCACCCAGCAGCATCAGCGTTGCCAAGGTGATCCAGAAGTCGCCGACCTGGAATTTCTGCGGTGCCAGCACCAGCAGTTCCTGGATGTTCAGCGTGCCCACTTGCTGGAACAGGATGAACAGGCCGATGGCCATGAACACGTCGCCGATCCGGGTCACGATGAAGGCTTTGAGTGCGGCGTTACCGTTGTTGCGGTTGCTGTAGTAGAAACCGATCAACAGGTACGAGCACAGGCCCACGCCTTCCCAGCCGAAGTACAGGAACAACAGGTTATCGCCGAGCACCAGGAACAGCATGCTGGCGATAAACAGGTTGGTGTACGAGAAGAAGCGCGAGTAACCCGCTTCGCCACGCATGTACCAGGACGCGAACAGGTGGATCAGGAAACCCACGCCAACGACCACGCCGAGCATGGTGATCGACAGGCCATCGACGTAGAGGGCGAAGTCAGGCTTGAAGCCTTCGACCGCCATCCACTTCCACAGCACCAGGGTGTAGTGACCGCCTTCCGGTGGCGCGACGTTGAATTGCCAGATGACGTAGGCGGCGACAATCGCCGACAAGCCAATGGAACCCACGCCGATCAGCGCCGAGAGGTTTTCCGACCAGCGTCCACGGGAGAACGACAGCAGCAGGAAACCGATCAGAGGGAATACGAAAGTCAGAAAGATAAGATTCATCCGCGCATCTCACTGGCAGCGTCGATATCGAGCGTGTGGAAGCGGCGATACAGTTGCAGCAGGATCGCCAGACCAATACTGGCCTCGGCGGCTGCAAGGCTGATCACCAGGATGAACATGATCTGTCCATCCGGTTGGCCCCAACGGGCGCCTGCAACAATGAACGCCAGTGCAGAGGCGTTCATCATCACTTCCAGACTCATCAACACGAACAAAATGTTGCGGCGGACCATCAGGCCGACCAGACCAAGGCAGAACAGGATGCCGGCAACCGCCAGACCATGTTCGAGAGGGATAGCAGGCATGTCTTACTCCTTCGCCTCGTTACGGCCCAAATGGAACGCCGTGACGGCTGCAGCAAGCAGCAGCATCGAGGCGAGTTCGACCACCAGCAGGTACGGGCCGAACAGGCTGATGCCCACGGCTTTCGCGTCTACGGTGGTGTGGCCGATGGCCTGACCGCTCTGGTGAGCGAACAGCACATACAGCAGTTCGGCCAGCAGCAGCGCGGCGAGAATCACCGGACCGGCCCAGATGCCGGGCTTGAGCCAGACGCGTTCTTGCTGAACCGAGGCGGGACCCAGGTTCAGCATCATCACCACGAACACGAACAGCACCATGATGGCGCCGGCGTAAGCGATCACTTCCAGCACGCCGGCGAACGGTGCGCCGAGTGCGAAGAAGGTCATGGCCACGGCGATCAACGAGATGATCAGGTAGAGCAGGGCGTGCACAGGGTTGGTGTTGGTGACTACGCGAAGCGTGGACACAACAGCGATACCCGATGCGAAATAGAAAGCGAATTCCATCGTTCTTCCTTAAGGCAGCAAGCTCTTCACGTTGATCGGTTCGGCTTCGTTCTGCGCGGAGCCTTTCGGCTTGCCAGCGATTGCCATACCTGCAACACGATAGAAGTTGTAATCAGGGTTTTTGCCGGGGCCGGAGATCAACAGATCTTCTTTCTCGTACACCAGGTCCTGACGTTTGAACTCGGCCATTTCGAAATCCGGTGTCAGCTGGATCGCGGTGGTCGGACAGGCTTCCTCGCAGAGACCGCAGAAAATGCAGCGCGAGAAGTTGATACGGAAGAAGTCCGGGTACCAGCGACCGTCTTCGGTTTCAGCTTTCTGCAGCGAGATGCAACCCACCGGGCAAGCCACGGCGCACAGGTTGCAGGCAACGCAACGCTCTTCGCCATCGGGGTCACGGGTCAGGACGATACGACCACGGTAGCGTGGTGGCAGGTAGACCGCTTCTTCCGGGTATTGCAGGGTGTCGCGCTTGCGAAAACCATGGCCGAAGACCATGACCAGGCTGCGCAACTGGGTACCAGTACCCTTAACGATGTCGCCAATATATTTGAACATGGGTCAAATCCTCACTGAACCGCGACTGCAGGCGTGTTCCACAACACGACCGCAGCGGTCACCAGCAAATTGATCAGGGTCAGTGGCAGGCAGAATTTCCAGCTGAAATCCATCACCTGGTCATAACGCGGACGCGGGATAGAAGCGCGCAGCAGGATGAACAGCATGATGAAGAACGCGGTCTTCAGTGCGAACCAGACGAAGGCCAGTTGCGGCAGGATGCCGAACGGACCGTGCCAGCCACCGAAAAACAGGGTGACCAGCAGCGCCGAGATCAGGATGATGCCGATGTATTCACCGACGAAGAACATGCCCCATTTCATACCGGCGTATTCAATGTGGTAACCGTCGGCCAGTTCCTGTTCCGCTTCCGGCTGGTCGAACGGGTGACGGTGAGTCACGGCGACGCCAGCGATGAAGAAAGTACAGAAGCCGAAGAACTGCGGAATGATGAACCACAGGTTCTGCGCTTGGTACTCGACGATGTCGCGCATGTTGAACGAGCCGACCTGAACCACGATGCCCATCAGGGCCAGGCCCATGAACACTTCGTAGGACACGGTCTGCGCCGACGCACGCAAGCTGCCGAGCAGGGCGAACTTGTTGTTACTCGACCAGCCGGCGAACAGCACCGCGTAGACCGACAGACCGGCCATGGCGAAGAAGAACAGCAGGCCGATGTTCAGATCCGCGACGCCCCAGGTCGGGGTGATCGGGATGATCGCAAACGCGATCAGCAAGGCCGACATCGCCACCACCGGTGCCAAAGTGAAGATCACTTTGTCGGCAAACGGCGGGGTCCAGTCTTCCTTGAAGAACATCTTCAGCATGTCGGCGGCGATCTGGAACATACCAAACGGGCCAACGCGGTTCGGACCGTAACGGTCCTGCCACCAGCCCAGCAGGCGACGTTCGACAAAGCTGAGCAACGCGCCCGCGACCACCACGGCCAGCAGAATCACGATGGCTTTGACGACCGAGAGGATCACATCGATCACTTCAGGGGTGAACCAGGTCATTGCGCTGCCTCCTGCAGACCGTCGACGGATACGCCGGCGAATGCCGGTGGAATGCCGGCGATGCCCGCAGGCAATGCCACCAGACCGGCGCCCAGTTCTTCATTGATACGCAGCGGCAGACGCAGGGTCTGACCGGCGACGTTCAGGCTCAGCAGTGCACCGTCGTTGACGCCCAGACGATCCGCTTCCGACTTGGCCAGTGCCACGTAAGGAGCCGGAATACGCTCTTGAACCGGCGCGGCTTTCGAAGAGTTTTCTTCGCTGCCGAACAGGTGGAAGAACGGCACGGCTTGCCAGGTGCCCGGCGCCGGGTTGAATGCGCGCGGTGCTGCAGCGAACCACTTCAGCGAATCACCGGTGCTTTCGATCAGGCGGGTGCCCGGGTCGCCAGCGCGGATGTGACCACCGACTTCGTCCTGGAACTTGTTCCACGCTTGTGGCGAGTTCCAGCCCGGCGACCATGCAAATGGTACCTGCTGACGCGGTTCGGTAGAGCCCGAGTAACCTTCCATGGAGAAGGCGAACGCGGTGTCTTTGTCTTGCGGGGTGCGCGGTTCGTGAACGCTGATGTCGGCGCGCATTGCGGTGCGACCGGAATAACGCAGCGGCTCACGCGCCAGTTTCAGACCCTTGATGCGGAATGCCGCCGAAGGTGCAGCGTCGACGATGCGCGCCAGTTGCTCGGTGCTCGAAGCAACGGCAGCGGTGACGTGGTCGAGTTGCGTCCAGTCGATCGGCTGGTTCAGCAGGGTCGCGCGCAGGGCGTGCAGCCAGCGCCAGCCTTCGTGAACCAGGATGCTCGCATCCATGTATTGCGGGTCGAAAACCTGGAAGAAGCGCTGCGCGCGACCTTCCTGGCTGACCAGCGTACCGTCGCCTTCAGCGAAGCTTGCGGCTGGCAGAACCAGGTGCGCGCGGTCGCTGGTAGCCGTCTTCTGATGGTCAGCAACGATCACCACTTGCGCAGCGTTCAGTGCAGCATCGACTTTCTCTTTGGCGGTGCGGGTGTACAGATCGTTTTCCAGCACGACAATGGCGTCGGCCTTGCCGTCGATCACAGCTTGCAGCGCCGCGTCGACCGATTCGCCACCGAGCATGGCCAGGCCAAGGCTGTTGGCTTCCGGCACGATCAGGCTGATCGAACCGTTCTTCTCGCGCAGCTTTAGGGCTTTGGCGATGTTCGCGGCGGCTTCGATCAAGGCTTTGGAGCCCAGCGAAGTACCGGCGATGATCAGCGGACGTTTTGCAGCGAGCAGGGCGTCAGCGATGCGCTGAGCCAGTTCCAGTGCTTCAGCGTCCAGACCTTCAACGGCCGGGGCGCTGGCGTCCAGTGCGTGAGCAACGGCGAAACCGATGCGCGCCAGGTCATCCGGAGCAGCGTGTACGCATTCTTCAGCGATGTCGTCGAGCTTGGTTTCCGCCAGGCTGGCGATGAACAGCGGGTTCAGCGCGTGCTGACCGATGTTCTTCACCGCCGCGTCGAGCCAAGGCTGAACGCGCATGGCTTCGGCCATGTCTTCGGCTTTGCCCTTGACCGACTGACGCAGCGACAGCGCCACACGGGCGGCGGTCTGGGTCAGGTCTTCACCGAGCACGAAAATCGCGTCGTGGTCTTCGATGTCGCGCATGTTCGGCACTGGCAGCGGGCTGTCTTTCAGCACTTGCAGGACCAGACGGATGCGTTCCAGTTCGGAGGCTTCGATACCCGAGTAGAAGTGCTCGGCGCCGACCAGTTCGCGCAACGCGTAGTTGCTTTCGAGGCTGGCGCGCGGCGAACCGATACCGACGATGTTGCGCCCGCGCAGCAGATCAGCAGCTTTATCCAGCGCAGCATCCAGACCGAGCTTGGTGCCGTCGGCCAGCAGTGGCTGACGAGGACGGTCGGTGCGGTTGACGTAGCCATAACCGAAACGGCCACGGTCGCACAGGAAGTACTGGTTCACCGAACCGTTGAAACGGTTTTCGATGCGACGCAGTTCGCCGTAACGCTCGCCCGGAGAGATGTTGCAACCGCTCGAGCAGCCGTGGCAGATGCTCGGCGCGAACTGCATGTCCCACTTGCGGTTGTAGCGCTCGGAGTGAGTCTTGTCGGTGAATACACCGGTCGGGCAGACCTCGGTGAGGTTGCCGGAGAACTCGCTTTCGAGGGTGCCGTCTTCAACGCGACCGAAGTACACGTTGTCGTGGGCGCCGAACACACCGAGGTCGGTGCCGCCGGCGTAATCCTTGTAGAAACGCACGCAGCGGTAGCAAGCGATGCAGCGGTTCATCTCGTGGGAAATGAACGGGCCCAGTTGCTGGTTCTGGTGGGTGCGTTTGGTGAAGCGATAACGGCGCTCGTTGTGGCCGGTCATCACAGTCATGTCTTGCAGGTGGCAATGACCGCCTTCTTCGCACACAGGGCAGTCGTGCGGGTGGTTGGTCATCAGCCATTCGACAACACTGGCGCGGAACGCCTTGGATTCTTCATCGTCGATGGAGATCCAGGTGTTGTCGGTGGCCGGGGTCATGCAGGACATGACGATGCGACCACGGGTGTCGTTCTCGTCGGTGTACTGCTTGACCGCGCACTGGCGGCAAGCCCCGACGCTACCGAGCGCGGGGTGCCAGCAGAAATAAGGGATGTCGAGGCCCAGCGACAGACATGCCTGTAACAGGTTGTCTGCCCCGTCGACTTCGAGCGCTTTGCCGTCTACGTGGATAGTGGCCATGGTTCAAAGGTCTTCGTTGGCCCGGTGTCAGCGGGCGTGGCTAATGGAATCTTGTTATCCGTCCGAATCCAGTCAGCCCCGAAAGGCGTCATCGGACGAAAGGCGAAGGGCACGGACCCTTCGCCTTTTTAAGCGTTTACGCGCCGATTACGATCGGCCTTGCCAGAGGCGGGACGGCGGCGCTGACTGGCGCGATACCGGCTTCGAACTCTGGACGGAAGTATTTGATGGCACTGCCCAACGGCTCCACGGCACCCGGTGCGTGAGCACAGAAGGTCTTGCCCGGGCCGAGGAAGTTGACCAGACCCAGCAGGGTCTCGATGTCGCCTGGCTGACCACGGCCTTGTTCGATGGCCATCAAGAGCTTGACGCTCCATGGCAAACCATCGCGGCACGGGGTGCAGAAACCGCACGACTCGCGAGCGAAGAACTGCTCCATGTTGCGCAGCAAGGAGACCATGTTGACGCTGTCGTCCACCGCCATGGCCAGGCCGGTACCCATACGGGTGCCCACTTTGGCGATGCCGCCGGCATACATTTGCGCGTCGAGGTGTTCTGGCAGGAGGAAACCGGTACCGGCGCCACCTGGTTGCCAGGCCTTGAGCTTGAAGCCGTCGCGCATACCGCCGGCGTAGTCTTCGAACAACTCGCGACCGGTGACGCCGAATGGCAGCTCCCACAGGCCCGGATTCTTGACCTTGCCGGAGAAGCCCATGAGCTTGGTGCCCATGTCTTCGCTGCCTTCGCGGGCCAACGATTTGTACCAGTCAACGCCGTCGGCAATGATCGCCGGCACGTTGCACAGGGTTTCGACGTTGTTCACGCAGGTCGGCTTGCCCCACACGCCGACGGCGGCAGGGAAGGGCGGCTTGGAGCGCGGGTTGGCGCGGCGGCCTTCGAGGGAGTTGATCAGTGCGGTTTCTTCACCGCAGATATAACGCCCGGCGCCGGTGTGGACGAACAGCTCGAAATCGAAGCCGCTGCCGAGAATGTTCTTGCCCAGCAGGCCCGCAGCCTTGGCTTCTTCCACGGCACGGTTGAGGTGCTTGGCGGCGGTGGTGTATTCGCCACGCAGGAAGATGTAGCCACGGTAGGTTTTCAGCGCGCGAGCACTGATCAGCATGCCTTCGATCAGCAGATGGGGCAGTTGCTCCATCAGCATGCGGTCTTTCCAGGTGTTCGGCTCCATTTCATCCGCGTTGCACAGCAGGTAGCGGATGTTGATGGATTCGTCTTTGGGCATCAGGCCCCACTTCACGCCAGTGGGGAAGCCTGCACCGCCGCGACCTTTAAGGCCTGCGTCTTTCACGGTCTGGACGATGGCGTCCTGATCCATGTCGGCGAAGGCTTTGCGCGCAGCGGCGTAACCGTTCTTGGCCTGGTACTCGTCGAGCCACACGGCTTCGCCGTCATCACGCAGACGCCAGGTCAGCGGGTGAGTTTCGGCCGAACGCTGAATGCGGTTGGCCGGGCCGAAAGATGTCAGGGTCATACGTAGCCCTCGAGCAGTTTGGCGACGCCAGCAGGCTGCACATCACCAAAGGTGTCGTCGTCGATCATCAGCGCCGGTGCCTTGTCGCAGTTGCCGAGGCAGCAGACCGGCAGCAGGGTGAAACGACCGTCGGTGGTGGTTTGACCCAGGCCGATGCCCAGATTGTTCTGGATTTCGCTGACCACCGACTCGTGGCCGCCGATGTAGCAGACCATGCTGTCGCAGACGCGAATGATGTGACGGCCAACCGGCTGACGGAAAATCTGGCTATAGAACGTCGCCACACCTTCGACGTCGCTGGCCGGGATGCCGAGGATCTCGCCGATCGCGTACAAGGCGCCATCCGGCACCCAGCCGCGTTCTTTCTGAACGATCTTCAGGGCTTCGATCGACGCCGCGCGCGGGTCTTCGTAGTGATGCAGCTCGTGCTCGATGGCCGAGCGCTCGGTTTCACTGAGGGTGAAACGGTCTGTCTGGATAAGCGTGCTGTTCATGCTTAGCGGTCCACGTCGGCCATAACGAAATCGATACTACCCAGGTACGCAATCATGTCCGCGACCATGCTGCCTTTGATCACCGAAGGGATCTGTTGCAGATGCGGGAAGCTTGGAGTGCGGATCCGGGTACGGTAGCTCATGGTGCCGCCGTCGCTCGTCAGGTAATAACTGTTGATGCCCTTGGTCGCTTCGATCATCTGGAAGGATTCGTTGGCCGGCATCACCGGGCCCCACGAAACTTGCAGGAAGTGCGTGATCAAGGTTTCGATGTGCTGCAGCGTGCGCTCTTTCGGCGGCGGCGTGGTCAGCGGGTGATCCGCCTTGTACGGGCCTTCCGGCATGTTGCGCATGCACTGGTCGATGATCTTGATGCTCTGGCGCATTTCTTCGACGCGAACCATGCAGCGGTCGTAGGCATCGCCGTTGGCAGCCAGCGGTACTTCGAACTCGAAGTTCTCGTAGCCGGAGTACGGACGCGCCTTACGCAGGTCGAAATCGCAACCGGTCGAACGCAGGCCAGCACCGGTGACACCCCATTCCAGGGCTTCTTTGGTGTTGTACTGGGCGACGCCGATGGTACGACCCTTGAGGATGCTGTTCTGCAGGGCAGCCTTGGTGTATTCGTCGAGGCGTTTTGGCAGCCATTCAACGAAGTCTTTCACCAGTTTTTCCCAGCCGCGCGGCAGGTCGTGGGCAACACCACCGATGCGGTACCAGGCCGGGTGCAGACGGAAACCGGTAATGGCTTCAATCACCGTGTACGCCTTCTGGCGGTCGGTGAAGGTGAAGAACACCGGGGTCATGGCGCCGACGTCCTGGATGTAAGTCCCGAGGAACAGCAGGTGGCTGGTGATCCGGAAGAACTCGGCCATCATGATGCGGATGACGTCGACCTTCTCAGGCACCTTGATGCCGGCCAGCTTCTCGACCGAGAGCACGTACGGCAGGTTGTTCATCACGCCGCCGAGGTAGTCGATACGGTCGGTGTACGGGATGAAACTGTGCCACGACTGACGCTCGGCCATCTTCTCGGCACCACGGTGGTGGTAACCGATGTCCGGCACGCAGTCGACGATCTCTTCACCGTCCAGTTGCAGGATGATGCGGAACGCACCGTGCGCCGAAGGGTGGTTCGGGCCGAGGTTGAGGAACATGTAGTCCTCGTTCGGGCCGGAGCGCTTCATGCCCCAGTCTTCCGGACGGAAACGCGCGGCTTCTTCCTCAAGCTGTTGCTTGGCGAGGTTGAGGCTGTACGGATCGAATTCGGTGGCGCGCGCAGGGAAGTCCTTGCGCAGCGGGTGACCTTCCCAGGTCGGCGGCATCATGATGCGCGACAGGTGCGGGTGACCTTTGAAGTCGATACCGAACATGTCCCAGACTTCACGCTCGTACCAGTTGGCGTTCGGCCAGATGCTGGTGACGGTCGGCAAGCTGAGGTCGTTCTCGGACAAGGCGACCTTGATCATCACGTCACTATTACGCTCCAGCGACATGAGGTGATAGAACACGGTGAACTCAGCGTCACTCGGCAGCCCTTGACGCTTGGTGCGCAGACGCTCGTCCACGCCGTGCAGGTCATAGAGCATGACGTACGGCTTGGGCAGGTTGCGCAGGAAAGTCAGGACTTCAACGAGCCTGGCGCGCGCGACCCACAGTACCGGCATGCCGGTACGGGTCGACTGAGCGGTGAACGCTTCGGCGCCAAAACGGTTGTTCAATTCAACGACCACATCCTGGTCGTCTGCCTTATAAGGCGGGATGTACAGAGCACTGCCTGTAGTCATGGTTATTTTTTCGCTTTCGGTCAACGTAAAGAATGAAGCCAGCTTCTCGTTTCTTTTGTAAGAACAGATCTGGATCAGACTTCGTCAGGGCTGCGCAGGTTGGTGACTGCGATTCGCTGTTCGCGGCGCTCTTCTTTTTGCGAAGGCATGTCGGCGCGATAAACGCCTTGATCGCCAACGACCCAGGAAAGCGGACGACGCTCCTTGCCGATCGATTCCTGCAACAGCATCAAGCCTTGCAGAAATGCTTCCGGACGAGGAGGGCAGCCAGGTACGTAGACGTCCACGGGCAGGAACTTGTCCACCCCTTGAACCACAGAGTAGATGTCGTACATGCCACCGGAGTTAGCGCACGAACCCATGGAGATAACCCATTTCGGCTCGAGCATCTGCTCGTAGAGACGCTGGATGATCGGCGCCATCTTGATGAAGCAGGTACCGGCGATAACCATGAAGTCGGCCTGACGCGGCGATGCCCGGATCACTTCGGCGCCAAAGCGCGCGATGTCGTGGGGCGCCGTGAAGGCGGTGGTCATTTCCACGTAGCAGCACGACAAGCCGAAGTTGTACGGCCACAGGGAGTTCTTACGTCCCCAGTTGACCGCGCCACTCAGCACGTCTTCCAGCTTGCCCATGAAAATGTTTTTGTGGACTTGATCTTCTAACGGATCGGAAACGGTTTCCCGTTCGCCAATCGGATATTGCTCGTTAGGAGCATCGGGGTCGATCCTGGTGAGATTGTATTGCATTGCCAAAGCCTCATTGTTTCAGCTTCGCCTGCCGCTTGCGACGAGCTTCCGGAGCCCAGTCAAGGGCGCCCACTCGGAACAGGTAGACAAGACCTGCCAACAGAATTGCTATGAAAACGAGAGCTTCGACGAATCCGGTCCAGCCGCTTTCGCGGACGGACACAGACCATGCAAAGAGAAAGAGGGCTTCGATATCGAAGATCACGAAGAGCATCGCGACCAGATAGAATTTGGCTGAGAGCCGCAAGCGGGCGCCACCGGTAGGTAGCATGCCGGACTCGAACGGTTCGTTTTTGCTGCGACCCCAGGCTTTTGACCCAAGGAGGCTGGAGACGCCAAGCATGAAGGCACACAGGCCGACGACACCCAGAAGGAAAATGGCAAAGCCCCAGTTGTGGGCCATGAGTCCTGTCGCTTCGGGCATGCTGGTAATCCTTAACAGAGAGCAAAGGTCTCTGAGCTTGATAAAGAAATAGGCAGTGACGATATGTCGCAGCAATCAATCGCGCTGATTTTATGGCTAAACACCCTGCAAGTAAAATTCCTATAGCGAAATTATTTATTGGAATAAGGACATGGCGCATCTCCAATGCCCTGCAGCCCATGCGTTGCGGGCATTAGGCGGGTTTATGCAAATAATGTTTTGTAGGGAATGTAACGAACATAGTTGCGGCTAAATGATAATTGATATCGTTTGCAGGGGTTTTGTAACTGTTTAACGGGATGTCAGTTGGGAAGTTGTCTTACTTGCACGTTACTGCAAGTAGCGACGGCGCCCGTTTTAGCGGATTTTTCTGACGGATGTACCGCGCTGGATCAATGTTTTGGCCGAACGACGCCGATCCCTGTAGGAGTTGCCGAAGGCTGCGATCTTTTGATCCTGCTTTTGATTCTGAAAAAACAAAGTCAAAAGATCGCAGCCTTCGGCAGCTCCTACAGTGGAGGGTGTGTTTTCCGGGGGCAAAAAAAACGCCCCGAACCAGTCGGGGCGTCAGTTTTGCGGCTCTGCGGTTAGCTTTCTATACGATCCGCAAAGGCCGTTTGCTCAGCGAAGCCGAATCAGTGGAACTGTTCTTCTTCAGTCGAACCGGTCAGTGCGGTTACCGAGGACGAGCCACCCTGGATCACAGTGGTCATGTCGTCGAAGTAGCCGGTGCCCACTTCCTGCTGGTGAGCCACGAAGGTGTAACCCTTGGCGGCGTCAGCGAACTCCTGCTCTTGCAGTTTCACGTAGGCAGTCATGTCGTTGCGGGCGTAGTCGTGCGCCAGGTTGAACATGCTGTGCCACATGTTGTGAATGCCGGCCAGGGTGATGAACTGGTGCTTGTAACCCATGGCGGACAATTCGCGCTGGAACTTGGCGATGGTCGCGTCGTCCAGGTTTTTCTTCCAGTTGAAGGAAGGCGAGCAGTTGTACGACAGCAGTTGGTCCGGGTATTCCTTTTTGATCGCTTCGGCGAAGCGACGAGCCTCGTCCAGATCCGGCTTGGCGGTTTCGCACCAGATCAGGTCGGCGTATGGAGCGTAAGCCAGGCCACGAGCGATGGCTTGATCGAGGCCGGCACGGACCTTGTAGAAACCTTCCTGAGTGCGCTCGCCAGTCACGAACGGCTGGTCGTACGGGTCGCAATCGGAGGTCAGCAGGTCAGCAGCGTTGGCGTCGGTACGGGCCAGGATGATGGTCGGGGTGCCGGCAACGTCAGCAGCCAGACGCGCAGCGGTCAGCTTCTGTACGGCTTCCTGAGTCGGAACCAGTACTTTGCCGCCCATGTGACCACACTTCTTCACGGAAGCCAGTTGGTCTTCGAAGTGAACGCCGGCGGCGCCTGCTTCGATCATGCTCTTCATCAGCTCGTAGGCGTTCAGCACGCCGCCGAAACCGGCTTCAGCGTCAGCCACGATCGGTGCGAAGTAGTCGATGTAGCCATCGTCGCCCGGGTTCTTGCCGGCTTTCCACTGGATCTGGTCAGCACGACGGAACGAGTTGTTGATGCGCTTGACCACGGTTGGAACCGAATCCACCGGGTACAGCGACTGGTCCGGGTACATGGATTCTGCGGAGTTGTTGTCCGCAGCCACTTGCCAGCCCGACAGGTAGATTGCCTGGATACCGGCTTTAACCTGTTGAACAGCCTGGCCGCCGGTCAGGGCGCCCATGCAGTTGACGAAATCTTTCTCAGGACGGAAGGACGGCTTGGCACCCTGGGTGACCAGGTTCCACAGCTTGTCGGCGCCCATTTTTGCAAAGGTGTGCTCAGGTTGAACCGAGCCACGCAGACGGACGACGTCAGCAGCGGAGTAAGTGCGTGTCACGCCTTTCCAGCGCGGGTTTTCAGCCCAGTCTTTTTCGAGGGCTGCAATTTGCTGTTCGCGTGTCAGTGCCATGGAGATAAACCTCGTCGCGTCTTTATGAAAAGTTGTTCTGCGGTGGAAAATTCCTGCGCTCGCTGACCAGAAGCTTAGGTGGTCAAGTCAGATTCGGCGGGGTAGGCGACGGGATGAACGATGGGCTCGAGGGGAAGTGAGCAGGTAGTGGCGGACTGCGGGCGCATTCGGGCGTCGTGGGCCTTTATACGGTCTACAGTGTGAAGCCGGGTTACCTAAATACGCTTCCGTCCCTCGGGACAACTTCGTTCCAGTCGGCAACCTCGTCAAACACACCTTGTGGGCGGTACAGACACGAAGCGGTTCGCGGGGTAGGTGCGAACGTCGCTTCGAAGGCCCTTGCCAGGGCCTCTGATTAGCGGGAGCGAGGCCATCATGCCTTCGCTTTTTTACCCCGTCAAACGTTTTGTAGTGCTTTTTTTAAAGCACTACATCTTTCGTCTAATACGACTAATCAGTCAGTTTTCGGTGCTTTAGTCCAAGGCGTCGACTTTCACCCGCAAGGTCATGTCATCCCGGCCTTGAGTCGAGTAGCTGCGGGTCAGGCCCTGTTTGTCGGCCTGGGTCTGGCGATTGACGCCGGCAAGGGTGATCCATTCGCCGAGACGTCCGCTGACAGTTGTGTCGGTGCTTTGCACGTTCACTACATCGGGACGTTCCTGGCTCATACGGTCACGGTTGGTACTGATCGCCAGGTGAACGATGTCGCCGGTGACGCTGGCGGTGACGTAGAAACCCTGGGTGACGTTGCGGTATTGCGTCTGGCTGTTGTAACCGCCGTAGGAATCGCTCTGAACATTGGTGAGCGGCACGCTTTGGCCGACTTGAATCAGCGCCGGCATGCCGTCAGTGGCTTGCACCTGTTGCACGCCGCCTTCACGGCTGGTGGTGCTGCGGCTGATGATGCGGGTCTGGTTCGGCTGGGCGCCGTTGACCGAATAGCCTTCGTCGCCACGGCCATTGTTTTCATTGGTGTCGACGGTGATCAGCAAGCGTTTGGGCGCAGTATCCAACTGTGTGATCAGTGCCTTGAGTTCCTGAATCTTGTCCGGCTCGGCCTTGATGATCAGTTGGTTGCCGTAGGCGCTGACCTGACCGTCCTTGCCGAGGAAGTCTTGCGCCATCGGCAGCATGTCGGTGCTGGTGCGGTAATTGAGGGGCACGATTTCTGTGGCTGCCATCACCGAAAAACTGCAACCGAGCAGCAGGGTGGTGAGCAGGGTGCGTAGGGACATGTCCGTTATCTCCGCTTTCGAAAGGCTTGATATTGCCAGTTTGTCGGCCTTGGGTGGGGCAAGTTGAATCGTAGACAGCAAAACGCCCCGGCATCGGCGGATGTCGGGGCGTTTTGTGGTGTTCTTGCGGGCGCCATCGCGAGCAGGCTCACTCCTACAGGGAATCGCATTTCAATTGTAGGAGTGAGCCTGCTCGCGATCGCCGCGCCGCGGTCTTAAGCCGAATGGCGAACCATATCGACATGCGGAATCCCGGCTTCGAGGAATTCCTCGCTGACCAGACTGAAACCCAAGCGCTCATAGAACGCCGTGGCTTGAACCTGAGCACTGAGCATCTGCTGCTTCAACCCACGTTCTTCAGCTTCGGCGATCACCGCTTGCATCAGCGCATCACCGACCTTCATCCCGCGCCAGTCTTTCAGCACCGAAACCCGGCCGATGTGCCCGTCAGGCAGTAGGCGCGCAGTGCCGATCGGAAAGTCGCCTTCAAACGCCAGAAAATGCACGGCGGTCGCGTCGTCCGCGTCCCATTCCAGCTCAGGTGGCACCGATTGCTCGGCGATAAACACCGTTTCACGAATGCGCCGGATCTCGGCGATGTCCTTCTGCCAGTCTGCGACACGTACGCGAATCTTATTCATCGGCGAACCCCAGGCTCCCTTGCTTGACCAGTTGGCACAGCAGGCCGCAGGCGTCTTCGTCGTTCAGCCACTCACCGAGGTTGTCGGTGTGCAGGGCGTCAGCGGCGCAGATCAGCTTCAGCAGTTCGCGCAGCTTGCCCGGCAGGTAACGGCTCTGGCCGCTGGCGAACAGCAGCAGGTCGTCATCGACCTCCGACCAGGCCAGGCGCGCACTCGGGTTGCGGATCAGGATGGCGCCATCCTGCAGGGCGGCGAGGAAGTCTTCTTCTTCGATTTCTTCCGGGCCAGCCACCAGCTCCGGATAACGCGGCTCGGTCATGTACTGGCCGAACCAGGTCAGCAGCAGGCGCTCGTCGCTCATGTGCTCGGCGAGCAGCGCTTTCAGGCGATCCAGTGCGTCGTGTTGAATCTGGTGCGGATCGGCTGCTGGCTGTGCGTCGGCATCGGTGTAGCGCTCTTCGTCTGTCAGGAACTGGCTGAGGAAGTCGGTGAAGTGAGTTAGCACTTCGGAAGCGCTTGGCGCACGGAAACCGACCGAGTAGGTCATGCAGTTGTCGACCGCGACACCGCAGTGAGCCAGGCGCGGCGGCAGGTAGAGCATGTCGCCCGGTTCCAGTACCCACTCTTCGGTCTCGTGGAATTCAGCGAGGATGCGCAGGTCCGCGTGTTGCAGCAGCGGGCTCTCGGAGTCGCACATCTGGCCGATTTTCCAGTTGCGCTTGCCGTGGCCTTGCAGCAGGAACACGTCGTAGTTGTCGAAGTGCGGACCAACGCTGCCACCCGGGGCGGCGAAGCTGATCATCACGTCATCGACGCGCCAGCTCGGCAGGAAGCGGAAGTTTTCCAGCAACTCGCTGACTTCCGGGACGAATTGGTCGACCGCTTGCACCAGCAAGGTCCACTCTTTTTCCGGCAATTTGCTGAATTCGTCTTCAGCGAACGGGCCGCGACGCAGTTCCCAAGGGCGCTCGCCGTGCTCAATCACCAGGCGCGATTCGACTTCTTCTTCCAGGGCCAGGCCGGCCAGTTCGTCGGCGTCGATCGGGCTTTCGAAGTCAGGAATCGCCTGACGGATCAGCAGTGGCTTTTTCTGCCAGTAGTCGCGCAGGAATTCGCGTGCAGTGAGGCCGCCCAGAAGTTGAAGAGGAATATCGGAATTCATATGTAACCTATTGAAAAAAAGCACTTTTCAGACGGGAATAAAAACGCCCGGCGCGGCCGGGCGTCTCAAACGGATCAAGCGGTCGATCAGATGCGTTTGGCTTGCGCTACAGCGTTGCCGATGTAGTTGGCCGGGGTCAGTTGCTTGAGCTCGGCTTTCGCTTCGGCA
The DNA here is from genome assembly GCF_900187605.1 of Pseudomonas sp. Irchel 3H7. Lineage (GTDB taxonomy): Bacteria > Pseudomonadota > Gammaproteobacteria > Pseudomonadales > Pseudomonadaceae > Aquipseudomonas. Next base: position 214,494 of record NZ_FYEA01000010.1, on the reverse strand, counting down.
GGCATGTCCAGACCATCGATGAAAGTCTGCAACGCTTCCGGGCTGATGCCCTTGCCGCGGGTCAGTTCTTTCAGCTTCTCGTACGGGTTTTCGATGTTGTAGCGGCGCATCACGGTCTGGATCGGCTCAGCCAACACTTCCCAGCAAGCGTCGAGGTCAGCGGCAATCTTCTGCTCGTTGAGCTCCAGTTTGCTGATGCCTTTGAGGCTGGCTTCGTAGGCGATCACGCTATGGGCGAAGCCAACACCGAGGTTGCGCAGTACGGTGGAGTCGGTCAGGTCGCGCTGCCAGCGGGAGATCGGCAGTTTGCTCGCCAGGTGCTGGAACAGCGCGTTGGCGATGCCCAGGTTGCCTTCGGAGTTTTCGAAGTCGATCGGGTTGACCTTGTGCGGCATGGTCGACGAACCGATTTCGCCAGCGATGGTGCGCTGCTTGAAATAACCCAGGGAGATATAGCCCCAGATGTCACGGTCGAAGTCGATCAGGATGGTGTTGAAGCGCGCGATCGCGTCGAACAGTTCGGCGATGTAGTCGTGCGGTTCGATCTGCGTGGTGTACGGGTTGAAGCCCAGGCCCAGCTCGTCTTCGATGAAGGCGCGGGCGTTGGCTTCCCAGTCGATCTGCGGATAGGCCGACAGGTGTGCGTTGTAGTTGCCGACGGCGCCGTTGATTTTGCCCAGCAGCGGCACGGCAGCGACTTGAGCGATCTGACGCTCGAGACGGTAAACCACGTTCGCCAGCTCTTTACCCAAAGTCGTCGGGGAGGCTGGTTGGCCGTGGGTGCGCGACAGCATCGGCACGTCAGCGAAACGGATGGCCAGTTCGCGGATGGCGTTGGCGGTCTGACGCATCAGCGGCAGCATCACGTCGTCACGGCCTTCGCGCAGCATCAGGGCGTGGGACAGGTTGTTGATGTCTTCGCTGGTGCAGGCAAAGTGGATGAACTCGCTGACCTTGGCCAGTTCCGGCAACTTGGCCGCCTGCTCTTTGAGCAGGTATTCGATCGCTTTGACGTCGTGGTTGGTGGTGCGCTCGATCTCTTTGACGCGCTCGGCGTGCTCCAGCGAGAAGTTTTCAGCCAGTTCATTGAGAACGGCGTTGGCCTCGGCGGAGAAGGCTGGCACTTCAGGGATACCCGCGTGGGCGGCCAGGCGCTGGAGCCAGCGCACTTCAACCAGAACACGGGCACGGATCAAACCGTACTCGCTGAAAATCGGGCGCAGGGCCTGGGTTTTGCCGGCGTAGCGGCCGTCAACAGGGGAAACCGCAGTGAGCGAAGAAAGCTGCATGGGGTGTTCTCGGACAGTCGGGCAACGAAATGGGGCGCGTATCATACATGAAAAAATCCGCCGGTCCGTTGCCAACTGACCGGCGTATTACGCGTTACAGACTACAAAGCTTTTATTGCGCGGCGTTTTACTCGCTGCGCATCAACGGATACAGCTCTTTGAGCAGCTTGCGTCGGCTGATCACCAACTGCCAGCGATGGCCGCCGAGCTGCCGCCACAGACGTGCCGAACGGATACCGGCAAGGAGCAGGGCGCGGATTTTCGAGGCATTGCTCGGCTGCTGCAGGTTGCGCATGTCGCCGTGCACCTGAATACGTTGGCGCAGGGTGCTCAGGGTGTCCTGATACAGCGCGCCGCAAGCCGCGACCACGTTTTCGTGGGCCGGGCCGAAATGCTCGACCTGCGACTGGATCTGCGGCAAGCGCTTGCCGATGGTGTCGAGCATGTCGTCGCGCTTGGCCAGTTGACGTTCCAGGCCGAGCATCGACAGGGCGTAGCGCAATGGCTCGCGTTGCAGCGTGCTTGGGTCGCGTTCCAGTGCACCGATCAGCGCTCGATAGCCTTCGCGCAGATTGAGGTCATCGCCGCCGTAGACGTCCAGCGTGTCTTTCGGGTCGCGCACCAACAGGCTGCCGAGCATGCAGGTCAGGCCGGCCTCGCTGGTCTGCCCGGTCTTGGCGATCCGGTCGACCAGTACGGCGGCGAGAAACACACCGCCCAGCGCCGTCAGTTGCTCCTGAGTCGGGCTCATGCCTGGCCGCTCCACGGTTCGGCCACTTCGATCACGCCGCCACCGAGGCAGATTTCACCGTCATAGAACACCACGGATTGGCCCGGCGTCACCGCGCGTTGCGGCTCGTCAAACACAGCGCGGTAGCCGCTGGCGGTTTTTTCCAGAGTGCAGGCCTGGTCGCTCTGGCGATAACGCACTTTCGCGGTCAGGCGCAGCGGCTGGCTCAGGTCGATCGGGTTGACCCAATAGATTTCCGAAGCGAGCAGGGCGCTGGAGAACAGCCATGGATGGTTGTTGCCCTGGCCGACGATCAGCTCGTTGCTGTCGAGATCCTTGCGCAGCACGTACCACGGCTCATCGCCGGCGTCTTTCAAACCGCCGATGCCGAGGCCCTGGCGCTGACCGATGGTGTGGTACATCAAGCCGTGGTGACGGCCAATGACTTCACCTTCGGTGGTTTTGATTTCGCCCGGTTGCGCCGGCAGGTATTGCTTGAGGAAGTCGCTGAAGCGACGCTCGCCGATAAAGCAGATCCCGGTGGAATCCTTCTTCTTGGCGGTCGCCAGCTCGTACTTCTCGGCAATTGCGCGCACTTCCGGCTTTTCCAGTTCGCCGACCGGGAACAGGGTCTTGGCAATCTGTTCGCCGCCAACGGCGTGCAGGAAGTAGCTCTGATCCTTGTTCGGATCGAGGCCCTTGAGCAGTTCGGTGCGGCCATCGATGTCGCGGCGGCGCACGTAGTGACCGGTGGCGATCAGGTCGGCGCCGAGCATCATGGCGTAGTCGAGGAACGCTTTGAACTTGATCTCGCGGTTGCAGAGGATGTCCGGGTTCGGCGTACGGCCGGCCTTGTATTCGGCCAGGAAGTGCTCGAACACGTTGTCCCAGTATTCAGCAGCGAAGTTGGCGGTGTGCAGCTTGATGCCGATCTTGTCGCAGACAGCCTGAGCATCCGCCAGGTCGTCCATGGCGGTGCAGTATTCCGTTCCGTCGTCTTCTTCCCAGTTCTTCATGAACAGGCCTTCCACCTCGTAACCCTGCTCGATCAGCAGGAGAGCGGAAACGGAAGAGTCCACGCCGCCGGACATGCCGACAATGACGCGCTTCTTGGATGTGTCAGAAGGGGCTGGATCACGCATAGGGATTCAATGAGTGTCTTGAAAAAGGACGCGATTCTAGCAGGCTCGCGGCCTCAAGGCTAAAGAGAAGGGCGGATCAGTTCGAGGCTGAAGTGATGGCCGGCCAGATAATCGTCGATGCAGCGGATGATCAGCTCGCTGCGCCAGTTGTCGCGCTGAGCAATTAATTCGTCGCGGGTCAGCCACTTGGCGCCGACGATACCGTCGTCGAGTTGGTAATCAGCGTGATGTTGCACGGCTTTGGCGCTGAAGCACACGCGCTGATAGGTCACGCCGTTGCTTGGGGCGGTATACAGATAAATGCCAATGACGCCGGTGGGCTCGACGTCCCAGCCGGTTTCTTCGAGAGTTTCGCGGATGGCAGCGTCGATCAGGGTTTCGTCTGGGTCGAGATGGCCGGCGGGCTGGTTGAGCACATTACGCCCGGCCTTGTGTTCCTCGACCATCAGGAAGCGGCCGTTGTCCTCGACGATGGTGGCGACGGTGATGTGGGGGAGCCATTCCATAATACCTTCCTCAATTCTGGGATTGAAATGCAATCCAATGTAGGAGTGAGCCTGCTCGCGATAGCGCATTGTCAGTCACCATAATTGTTGAATGGTATACCGCTATCGCGAGCAGGCTCACTCCTACAAGGGAATTGTGTGAACTCTGGAAACACAAACCCCGGCACGAGGCCGGGGTTTGTGATGTTCCCTTTACAACCTTAAACCAGCGCAGCAATCGCCGCGTTGAGGGTTGCGCTTGGGCGCATGGCCTTGCTGATCAGCTCGGCATTGGCGTGGTAGTAACCGCCGATGTCGACTGGCTTGCCCTGAACGGCGTTGAGCTCGGCAACGATGGTTGCTTCGTTCTCGGTCAGGGTTTTTGCCAGGGTCGCGAACTGCGCTTGCAGTGCAGCGTCTTCAGTCTGGGCAGCGAGGGCCTGAGCCCAGTACATCGCCAGGTAGAAGTGGCTGCCGCGGTTGTCGATGTTGCCGACTTTACGCGATGGCGACTTGTTGTTGTCGAGGAACTGGCCAGTGGCCTGGTCCAGGGTTTTCGACAGCACCAGTGCTTTCGGGTTGTTGTAGTTCACGCCCAGATGCTCAAGGGACGCTGCCAGTGCGAGGAACTCGCCCAGCGAATCCCAGCGCAGGAAGTTTTCTTCAACCAGTTGCTGCACGTGCTTCGGAGCCGAACCGCCGGCGCCGGTTTCGAACAGGCCGCCGCCGTTCATCAGCGGCACGATCGACAGCATCTTGGCGCTGGTGCCCAGTTCCATGATCGGGAACAGGTCGGTCAGGTAGTCACGCAGTACGTTGCCGGTCACCGAAATGGTGTCCTTGCCTTCGCGGGTGCGCTGCAGGGTGTACTTCATCGCGTCGACCGGCGCCATGATCTGGATGTCCAGACCGGCAGTGTCGTGATCCTTCAGGTAAGCCTGAACCTTCTCGATCACTACGCCGTCGTGAGCGCGCATCGGGTCCAGCCAGAAGATTGCTGGAGTTGCGCTTGCGCGAGCACGGTTGACGGCCAGTTTGACCCAGTCCTGGATCGGCGCGTCTTTGGTCTGGCACATGCGGAAGATGTCGCCGGCTTCAACAGCCTGTTCCATCAGCAGCTTGCCCTTGCTGTCGGTGACGCGAACAACGCCGTCAGCCTTGATCTGGAAAGTCTTGTCGTGCGAGCCGTACTCTTCGGCTTTCTTCGCCATCAGGCCAACGTTTGGCACGCTGCCCATGGTGGTCGGATCGAAAGCACCATTGGCTTTGCAATCTTCGATCACAGCCTGGTAGATGGTCGCGTAGCAACGATCCGGGATCACCGCCTTGGTGTCGTGCAGCTGACCGTCGGTGCCCCACATCTTGCCGGAGTCACGGATCATCGCTGGCATCGAGGCGTCGACGATAACGTCGCTCGGCACGTGCAGGTTGGTGATGCCTTTGTCGGAGTTGACCATCGCCAGCGATGGACGAGCGGCGTAGACGGCGGCCATGTCAGCTTCGATCTGCGCTTGCTGCTCGGCCGGCAGGGCCTTGATGCGCGCGTACAGATCGCCGATGCCGTTGTTCAGGTTGAAGCCGATCTCGGCCAGCACGTCAGCGTGCTTGGTCAGGGCGTCTTTATAGAACTCGGCAACGATCTGGCCGAACATGATCGGGTCGGAGACCTTCATCATGGTCGCTTTCAGGTGCACCGAGAGCAGCACGCCCTGGGCCTTGGCGCTTTCGATTTCAGCTGCGATGAACGCGCGCAGGGCGTTTTTGCTCATCACGGCGCAGTCGAGGATCTCGCCAGCCTGAACGGTGGTTTTTTCTTTCAGAACGGTTGCGGTGCCGTCTTTGGCGATCAGCTCGATCTTCACGGCGTCAGCGGCGTCGATCAGGGCAGCTTTTTCGCTGCCGTAGAAATCGCCGGTGCTCATGTGAGCGACGTGGGACTTGGAGTCTTTGGCCCAGGCGCCCATTTTGTGCGGGTGCTTGCGCGCGTAGTTCTTCACCGACAGCGGAGCGCGACGGTCAGAGTTGCCTTCGCGCAGAACCGGGTTCACGGCGCTGCCCTTGACCTTGTCGTAACGCGCCTTGGCGTCTTTGTCGGCGTCGCTGGTCACGGTTTCCGGGTAGTCCGGCAGGTTGTAACCCTGAGCTTGCAGCTCTTTGATCGCGGCTTGCAGCTGTGGCACCGAAGCGCTGATGTTCGGCAGCTTGATGATGTTGGCTTCAGGCGTAACGGCCAGGTCGCCCAGTTCGGCGAGGTGGTCGGCTACGGCTTTGTCGCCCAGTTGCTCGGGGAAGCTGGCCAGAATGCGCGCTGCAAGAGAGATATCGCGGGTTTCCACGGCGATATCGGCCGAGGCGGTGTACGCCTCGATGATCGGCAGCAGGGAATAGGTGGCGAGGGCTGGAGCTTCGTCGGTGAAGGTATAGATGATCTTCGAGCGGGTGGGCATATTCGGATTAACTCTCTCTTCTTTGCTAAAGCGTGCGCAGAAACTCGAGGGGCGCCGGGTAAGCGCGTTCGTTCAAAGTCATCCATGAACCGAATGTCGAGATTCTTCGCGGTGATGTTGGGTGCATCAGTAGAGCGTCAAGCAGTCGGACTGCGGTAACAACCCGACCAATCAGGCGGAAAGTCTCGTGCTAGAGAGGCCAGCCGTCGTGACCCTGTGGTCAGCGGGCGGCATTATACATAGGTAGCTGGCAATCTGCCGATGGTTCATATGCAACGATTCTCGTCCATTGGTCTAAAGGTCGCAGGGCGGGGTGGGGCGTAGAGTCGTCGCGAATGCTTGAGTTTGGCGCTTTTCCCTTTGCTTTCAGGCTTGTACGAAACGAGATGTAGCCGCGCCACGAACAGAGGGTTTGCGTGTTGATTTAACTGGGTTACGCTCGAACCAAGCCAGATGTTCAATCCAAACAATGGAGTTCAGCATGGGTTACAAGAAGATTCAGGTTCCAGCCGTCGGCGACAAAATCACCGTCAATGCAGACCATTCTCTCAATGTTCCTGATAACCCGATCATCCCCTTCATCGAAGGTGACGGCATTGGTGTCGACATCAGCCCGGTGATGATCAAGGTTGTCGATGCTGCAGTTCAAAAGGCATACGGCGGTAAACGCAAGATTTCCTGGATGGAAGTCTACGCCGGGGAAAAAGCCACTCAGGTTTACGATCAGGACACCTGGCTGCCTCAGGAAACTCTCGATGCAGTCAAGGATTATGTGGTTTCCATCAAAGGCCCGCTGACCACGCCGGTCGGTGGCGGCATCCGCTCGCTGAACGTGGCCCTGCGTCAGCAACTCGACCTGTACGTCTGCCTGCGCCCGGTGCGCTGGTTCGAAGGCGTGCCAAGCCCGGTGAAAAAGCCTGGCGACGTCGACATGACCATCTTCCGCGAGAACTCCGAAGACATCTATGCCGGCATTGAGTGGAAGGCCGGTTCGCCGGAAGCCACCAAAGTCATCAAATTCCTTAAAGAAGAAATGGGCGTCACCAAAATCCGTTTCGACGAAAACTGCGGCATCGGCGTCAAGCCGGTTTCGCTGGAAGGCACCAAGCGTCTGGCGCGCAAGGCTCTGCAATATGTGGTCGATAACGACCGCGATTCGCTGACCATCGTGCACAAAGGCAACATCATGAAGTTCACCGAAGGTGCCTTCAAAGAGTGGGCCTACGAAGTGGCCGCCGAAGAATTCGGCGCGACCCTGCTCGACGGTGGCCCGTGGATGCAGTTCAAAAACCCGAAAACCGGCAAGAATGTTGTGGTCAAGGATGCCATCGCCGACGCCATGCTCCAGCAGATCCTGCTGCGCCCGGCCGAATACGATGTGATCGCGACCCTCAACCTCAACGGCGACTACCTCTCCGACGCTTTGGCGGCGGAAGTGGGCGGTATCGGTATCGCGCCGGGCGCCAACCTGTCCGACACCGTGGCGATGTTCGAAGCGACCCACGGTACGGCGCCGAAGTACGCCGGCAAGGATCAGGTCAACCCGGGTTCGCTGATTCTCTCGGCAGAAATGATGCTGCGGCACATGGGCTGGACTGAGGCGGCGGATCTGATCATCAAGGGCACCAACGGCGCTATTTCGGCCAAGACTGTGACCTATGACTTTGAGCGTCTGATGGACGGGGCCAAGCTGGTTTCGTCTTCGGGCTTTGGCGATGCGCTGATTTCGCATATGTAAAACGCGGGCACATAAAACCGCCTGATTCTTCATTGAGTCAGGTGGTTTTTTATTGCTTGGGATATTCAGGTGAAGATCAGTCAGCTCACGCTTTGGCAATTGCGGCAGCGGCAGCAGCGCTGACAGCTGCACTATCAATGGCACTGGATGGTTCGACTGACTGGATGTTTACGGCATGCAGCCCCTTGGGGCCTTGGATAATGCTGAAAACCACCGCCTGCCCGGCCTTAAGGGTTTTGTATCCGTCCATCTTAATCTGAGAAAAATGAGCAAAAAAGTCGATCTCTTTGCCATCCTCATCGCGGCCTTCACGGGCGTCGGTATTGATAAAGCCGAATCCCTTGGCATTGTTGAACCATTTCACCTTGCCGACAGCCATGCTCAAATCCCTCTGCAACAGACTCCATCGCTGGAGTATCATCCAATTCATCCGCAATCTAATCCGTTAAAAGGATTGACTCCGCGGATCTTTTTTACCCACTGTGGGCTCTATTGGTTGTAACACCGTTTTCCCGATAGTCAAGGTGACCGGGCAGTCGGAGTTGAAAACGCGTACAACCGCCCCCACCACTGTATTTGCACAACTGACGAACCTTTCTTTCCATGCATGCAATCAGCCAGATTCGACTAACATTCAATCAGGATCGCCCGCTTCTCCAAAAGGATCTTCCACAGGAGCACGACGACGATTCGGCAGGCGTTGCTGTTCAGGAAGCAAAGCCTGCGTTACAGGCGCCGCCGATGTACAAGGTGGTTTTGTTCAACGATGACTACACACCGATGGATTTCGTCGTCGAAGTGCTCGAGGTGTTTTTTAACCTGAATCGCGAGCTGGCGACCAAGGTCATGCTGGCCGTCCACACAGAAGGACGGGCAGTATGTGGAGTGTTTACCCGCGACATCGCCGAGACAAAGGCCATGCAGGTCAACCAGTACGCCAGGGAAAGCCAGCATCCGCTACTCTGTGAAATCGAGAAGGACGGTTAATCGCCGACCACTTGGGTATGAGGTGAAGCTATGTTAAACCGCGAGCTCGAAGTCACCCTCAATCTAGCCTTCAAGGAGGCTCGTTCGAAACGTCATGAATTCATGACCGTCGAACACCTTTTGCTGGCCCTATTGGACAATGAGGCTGCCGCCACCGTTTTGCGTGCCTGCGGCGCAAACCTCGACAAACTCAAGCATGACCTGCAGGAGTTCATCGACTCCACCACGCCATTGATCCCCGTTCATGACGAAGATCGCGAAACCCAGCCAACCCTGGGCTTCCAGCGTGTACTGCAACGTGCTGTTTTCCACGTACAGAGCTCGGGCAAACGCGAAGTAACCGGCGCCAACGTGCTGGTTGCCATCTTCAGTGAGCAAGAGAGTCAGGCGGTATTTCTGCTGAAACAGCAGAGCGTTGCGCGCATCGATGTCGTCAATTACATCGCACACGGCATTTCCAAAGTGCCGGGGCATGGCGATCACTCTGAAGGTGAACAAGATATGCAGGACGACGAGGGCGGTGAGTCTTCTTCTTCAGGCAATCCTCTGGATGCTTATGCCAGCAACCTCAACGAACTCGCGCGCCAGGGTCGTATCGATCCGCTGGTCGGTCGTGAATCGGAAGTCGAACGTGTCGCGCAGATTCTCGCGCGTCGGCGCAAAAACAATCCGCTGCTGGTCGGTGAAGCAGGCGTGGGTAAAACCGCGATTGCCGAAGGTCTGGCCAAGCGCATTGTCGACAACCAGGTGCCGGATCTGCTGGCCGGTAGTGTTGTTTATTCGCTCGATCTCGGTGCTCTGCTCGCGGGCACCAAGTATCGTGGTGATTTCGAGAAGCGCTTCAAGGCGTTGCTCAATGAATTGAAAAAACGTCCGCAAGCCATTCTGTTTATCGACGAGATCCACACCATTATTGGTGCGGGCGCTGCGTCGGGCGGAGTCATGGACGCTTCGAATCTGCTTAAGCCGCTACTGTCGTCTGGCGACATTCGCTGCATCGGTTCGACCACGTTCCAGGAGTTTCGCGGCATCTTCGAGAAGGATCGTGCCTTGGCGCGTCGCTTCCAGAAGGTCGATGTCGTCGAGCCATCGGTGGAAGACACCATTGGTATCCTGCGCGGCCTGAAAGGGCGTTTCGAACAGCACCACAACATCGAATACAGCGACGAAGCGCTGCGTGCCGCTGCTGAACTGGCGTCGCGCTATATCAATGACCGGCATATGCCGGACAAAGCCATTGATGTTATTGACGAGGCGGGCGCCTATCAGCGTCTGCAACCGGTCGAGAAGCGCGCCAAGCGTATCGAGGTGCCGCACGTCGAAGACATCGTCGCGAAAATCGCGCGGATTCCGCCTAAGCACGTCACCAGCTCCGACAAGGAGTTGCTGCGTAACCTTGAGCGTGACCTGAAGCTGACGGTGTTTGGTCAGGACGCGGCGATCGATTCGCTGTCAACCGCGATCAAGCTGTCTCGTGCCGGCCTCAAGTCGCCTGACAAGCCAGTCGGTTCGTTCCTGTTCGCAGGCCCGACCGGTGTCGGTAAAACCGAGGCCGCACGACAACTGGCCAAGGCGTTGGGGATCGAGTTGGTGCGTTTCGACATGTCCGAGTACATGGAGCGTCACACCGTATCGCGTCTGATCGGTGCGCCTCCAGGTTATGTCGGTTTCGATCAGGGCGGTCTGTTGACCGAAGCGATCACCAAGCAGCCGCACTGCGTATTGCTGCTCGATGAAATCGAGAAAGCGCATCCGGAAGTCTTCAACCTGCTGCTGCAGGTGATGGACCACGGTACGCTGACTGACAACAACGGGCGCAAGGCGGACTTCCGCAACGTGATCGTGATCATGACCACCAACGCCGGTGCCGAAACGGCTGCGCGGGCTTCGATCGGTTTCACCCATCAGGACCACTCGTCTGATGCGATGGAAGTGATCAAGAAGAGCTTCACGCCGGAGTTCCGTAACCGTCTGGACACCATTATCCAGTTTGGTCGCCTCAGCCATGAGGTCATCAAAAGTGTGGTGGACAAGTTCCTTACCGAGCTTCAGGCGCAGCTGGAAGACAAGCGCGTGCTGCTTGAGGTCACTGATGCCGCGCGGAGTTGGCTGGCGGCGGGTGGTTATGACTCGGCAATGGGCGCACGTCCGATGGCGCGTCTGATTCAGGACAAGATCAAGCGTCCGTTGGCGGAGGAGATTCTGTTTGGCGAGCTGGCCGAGCATGGCGGTGTGGTGCACATCGACATCAAGGATGGTGAGTTGACATTTGACTTCGAGACTACCGCAGAAATGGCCTGATGGCCTTGGATCAAGAGGGCGCCTTCGGGCGCCTTTTTGTTATTTGTCGTTTGGGGTTTTTGGGTGAATATCCGTTGCTGCGGTGATGGCTTATTACGGTTTCGCCCTTACGGCGACTCACTTTTTTTCAAACGCCAAAAAAAGTAAGCAAAAAACGCTTGCTCCTACGTGCGGCCCGCTCGCTGGGGCTCGGGGTTCCTTCGCTCCGGGATCGATCCGGGCGCAGCGCCTACGGTTTGCTTCGCTGCACCTCCTCTCGCTGTGTTTGGCTGCGCCAAACGGTCGCTGCGCTCCCACGCCCGGATCAATCCCTCCACTCAGCCTTCCGACGTCGCCCGTGGATCAAGATCAAAAGCAGGCGAGCTGACACTCGGCCTTGAGTGGTGAAGAGCGGGTGTTCGGCTTTTGATTTGTGGTGTGTTTGCCCCTCACCCCAGCCCTCTCCCGAGGGAGAGGGGGCCGATTTTTGGGCGTTTCAAAACCTGAGTTCGCCGCGGTATCGCATGTCGGCGTACCTCGCCCAAACACCACGGTCAGTTCCCTCTCCCTTCGGGAGAGGGCTAGGGTGAGGGGCTCTTGATCTGGCTCTGGCTCTGGCTCTTGATCTGGCTCTGGCTCTGGCTCTGGCTCTTGATCTTGCTTTGGCTTTTGATCTTTTGCCCCTTCGGCAGGCCGAGCGTAGGTGTCCATCCGGGGGTTAGGCGCGCAGCGCCGTGCGGCGAAGCCGCATACATCGAGAGGAGGTGCAGCGAAGCAAACCGTAGGCGATGCCCCCGGATGGACACCGTAGCGAGGGAACACTGAGCCTCAGCGAAGTGCCGTACGCCGGGGCAAAGCCTTTTGGGTTACCTTTTCGGCGTTTGGAAAAGGTGACTCGCTGTAAGAGCGAAACCGCCAGCGGCAGCACCCGCAGCAACGGATATGCCCCCAAACCCAAACCAACCCCCAAAACGCACAAACAAAAACGCCCGGCATAAACCGGGCGTTTTGTATTGACTTGATTAACGAGCGCGGTAAGTGATGCGCCCTTTGCTCAAGTCATAGGGCGTCAGCTCGACGCGCACTTTGTCACCGGTAAGAATACGAATGTAGTTCTTGCGCATCTTGCCGGAAATATGCGCGGTTACGACGTGCCCATTTTCCAACTCCACACGAAACATGGTGTTGGGCAGGGTGTCGACGACAGTGCCTTCCATTTCGAAGCTGTCTTCTTTCGACATGCAGTAAAGCCCTCGGTATCCAATGAATGGCCCGGTGCAACTGCGCCAGGCAAAAGCGGCGTGCATTGTGCCCGAAAAATGGGGTTTACGCCAAGGGGTTTACGGCTTGGGTTTAGTTGAGGATGACCCAGCGCTGATTAATCAGCAATTCGATGGGGCGATATTGCGTCTTGTAGTTCATCTTTTTGCAGTTCTTGATCCAGTAACCGAGGTACACCGCCTCAAGTCCGAGGCGCTGTGCCTCGGCGATTTGCCAGAGGATGGCAAATCGGCCAAGGCTACGGCGTTCCTCGGCCGGTTCGTAGAAGGTGTACACCGCCGACAAACCGTTCGGCAGTAAGTCGGTCACAGCCACGGCTAGCAACCGTCCGTCGAGTCGGAACTCATAGAAGCGCGAGAAGGGCAGATCGCGCACCAGAAAAGTCGAGAATTGATCGCGGCTCGGCGGGTACATATCGCCGTCGGCGTGGCGTTGTTCGATATAGCGCTGGTACAGATCGAAATATTCTTCGCTGAACTGCGGTTTGGCCGGGCGCACCTGCAAATCCGTGTTGCGTTTGAAAATCCGCTTCTGCTGACGATTGGGTGTGAACTGCGCCACCGGAATGCGCGCAGGCACGCACGCATTGCAGTTCTGGCAATGCGGGCGGTACAGATGATCGCCGCTGCGACGAAAGCCCATTTCCGACAGGTCTGCGTAGACATGCACATCCATGGGCTGACTCGGATCGAGAAACAGGGTCGTGGCCTGCTCCTCGGGCAGATAACTGCAAGAGTGAGGCTGAGTGGCATAGAACTTCAAACGCGCCAACTCGGTCATGATCAACCCTCGGGATAAGCTGGTGAATTAAGTGTAAGCCACGCGCGCAAAAGTCGCTCAGCAAACCCAGTTGGCACGATTGGGTTGATCCAGGTGATGTGCCAGATAATCGGCGAATTGCTGACGAGGAATTGCCCGCGCGCCGAGGCTGTGCAGATGATCGGTCGGCATCTGGCAATCGATCAGCACGAATCCCGAGTCTTTCAGATGGCGCACCAGGGTGGCAAAGCCGAATTTGGAGGCATTGTCGGCGCGGCTGAACATCGATTCGCCGAAGAACAGTTGGCCCATCGCCAGGCCGTACAGGCCGCCGACCAGTTCGTCTTGATCCCAGACCTCGACCGAATGCGCGAAGCCGCGGCGATGCAGTTCAACGTAGGCGTCCTGCATGGCTTGGGTGATCCAGGTGCCGTCGGCGTAATCCCGTGGTGCAGCGCAGGCGCGGATCACTGCGTCGAAGTCCTGATCAAAGGTCACTTGATAGCGTTGTTGGCGCAGCAATTTGCCGAGGCTGCGCGAGACATGCAGTTCGTCGGGAAACAACACCGTGCGCGGATCCGGCGACCACCAGAGAATCGGCTGGCCTTCGGAAAACCATGGAAAGCAGCCATGGCGATAAGCCTGAATCAGTCGATCGGCCGACAGATCGCCACCGGCGGCGAGCAATCCGTTGGGGTCGCGCATGGCCTTTTCCAGTGGTGGAAAAGTCAGGGAATTACGTTGTAACCAAGTCAGCATGGCATCCAGGCTTGCAGAAGGGGAGGGCGGTGCGGGCTGTTCGCCCGCGATAAAGTGTGCCGTTAAATGACCGGAATGTCGTCCAGATACTTCTCGGCATCGAGTGCGGCCATGCAGCCAGCACCTGCCGACGTTACCGCCTGGCGGTAAACGTGGTCGGCCACGTCGCCGGCGGCAAACACCCCGGGAATCTCGGTGGACGTAGCATCACCGTCGCTGCCGCCCTTGACCAGTAAGTAACCGTCGCGCATCGGCAGTTGCCCTTGAAACAGATCGGTGTTGGGTTTGTGGCCGATAGCGATGAACACGCCGGCCAGCGGCAGTTCAGCGGTTTCACCCGTGTGGCTGTCACGCAGTCGCGCGCCGGTGACACCGCTAGCATCGCCCAGCACTTCGTCGAGATTCTGATTCCAGTGCAGACGCACATTGCCTGTGGCGGCTTTCTCGAACAGTTTGTCCTGAAGGATTTTCTCCGAACGCAGTTTGTCGCGGCGATGGATCAGGTGTACCTCTTTGGCGATGTTCGACAGGTACAGTGCTTCCTCGACGGCGGTATTGCCGCCGCCCACGACCGCGACCACCTGATTGCGATAGAAAAAGCCGTCACAGGTCGCGCAAGCAGAAACACCTCGGCCGGCAAAGGCTTCTTCCGAGGGCAGGCCCAGGTATTGCGCCGAGGCGCCTGTGGCAATGATCAGCGCGTCGCAGGTGTAAGTGCCGCTGTCGCCAGTGAGCTCGAACGGTCGCTGCTGCAACTTGGCGGTGTGGATGTGGTCGTAAACGATCTCTGTGGCAAAGCGTTCGGCGTGTTTCTGCATGCGCTCCATCAGTACCGGGCCGGTGAGGCCTTCGATGTCGCCGGGCCAGTTGTCGACTTCGACGGTAGTGGTGAGCTGGCCACCAGCCTGCAGGCCGGTAATGACCACGGGTTTGAGGTTGGCGCGGGCGGCATACACGGCAGCGCTGTAACCGGCCGGACCGGAGCCGAGGATGATCAGGCGTGAATGCTTCGCTACGTTCATCAAATACACCTCATAAGCCTTTGTCACAAAAGGTAATGCATGCTCAAATTGAGTCGCGGCTTCTGTGTGCTTGACTATGCTCAATCCTGGGGCTTGAAGCATGGCATCAGACGCACAAACCCGTACAATGCCGGGCTGTTACAGAATATTCGCGCTGCGCTGTGTTTATAAAATGCGCGACGCAGTGTTAAAAGTAGTCTCAGTTGCGCTCGTTCACTTTTTTACCTGCCTGGATTGGGCAGTTTTTTATCGTCATTCAATAGATGGACGCGCCTTGGGCGCAGGAAAAGAAGCGTTTTGAAGAAATCCACCGAAGCACCAAAAACAGTCGTTCCGCTCTGGCGCCAACAGTTGCACTACCGGCTCAAGGAAGGTGCATTGATCGCCATCGGTGCCTTGTGCCTGTTCCTGATGATGGCTTTGCTGACCTACGGCAAGGACGATCCAGGCTGGAGCCACAACAGCAAGATCGACGACGTACAGAATTTCGGCGGCCCGGCGGGCTCCTACAGCGCCGATATATTGTTTATGGTGCTGGGTTACTTCGCCTACATATTCCCGCTGCTGTTGGCGATCAAGGCCTACCAGATCTTCCGTCAGCGCCACGAACCGTGGCAGTGGAGCGGCTGGCTGTTCTCCTGGCGTCTGATCGGTCTGGTGTTTCTGGTGCTGTCCGGCGCGGCGCTGGCGCATCTGCATTTCCACGCAGCGTCGGGTCTGCCGGCAGGTGCGGGCGGCGCGCTGGGCGAAAGTCTCGGCAATCTGGCGAAGAATGCGCTGAACATTCAGGGCAGCACGCTGTTGTTCATTGCGTTGTTCCTGTTTGGCCTGACGGTGTTCACTGACCTGTCGTGGTTCAAAGTGATGGACATCACCGGCAAGATCACCCTTGATCTGTTCGAACTGTTTCAAGGCGCGCTCAATCGCTGGTGGTCGGCACGTACCGAACGCAAACAACTGGTTGCGCAACTGCGTGAAGTCGACGATCGCGTCCACGACGTGGTCGCGCCGACGGTGACCGACAAACGTGAGCAGGCCAAAGTCAAAGAACGCCTGATCGAACGTGAGCAAGCCCTGAGCAAGCACATGTCCGATCGCGAGAAACAAGTGCCGCCGGTGATCGCCCCGGCTCCGGCCAAGGCGCCCGAGCCAAGCAAGCGCGTACAGAAAGAAAAACAGGTGCCGTTGTTCGTCGACAGCGCCGTGGAAGGCACCTTGCCGCCGATCTCGATTCTTGATCCGGCGGAAAAGAAACAACTCAATTACTCACCGGAATCCCTGGCGGCGGTCGGCCACTTGCTGGAGATCAAGCTGAAGGAGTTCGGGGTCGAGGTCACGGTGGATTCGATCCACCCAGGCCCGGTGATTACCCGTTACGAAATCCAGCCGGCTGCCGGCGTCAAAGTCAGCCGTATCGCCAACCTCGCCAAAGACCTTGCGCGTTCCCTGGCCGTGACCAGTGTGCGTGTGGTCGAGGTGATTCCGGGCAAGACCACCGTCGGTATCGAGATCCCCAACGAAGACCGGCAGATCGTACGTTTCTCCGAGGTGCTGTCGACGCCCGAGTACGACAACTTCAAATCGCCGGTCACCCTGGCACTCGGTCATGACATTGGTGGCAAGCCGGTCATCACCGACCTGGCGAAGATGCCGCACTTGCTGGTGGCCGGTACGACCGGTTCCGGTAAGTCGGTGGGTGTGAACGCGATGATTCTGTCGATCCTGTTCAAGTCCGGCCCGGAAGACGCCAAGCTGATCATGATCGACCCGAAAATGCTGGAACTGTCGATCTACGAAGGCATTCCGCACCTGCTGTGCCCGGTCGTCACCGACATGAAGGATGCCGCCAATGCCCTGCGCTGGAGCGTCGCCGAGATGGAGCGCCGCTACAAGCTGATGGCGAAGATGGGTGTCCGAAACCTGTCCGGCTTCAACGCCAAGGTCAAGGAGGCCCAGGACGCCGGCGAGCCGTTGAGCGATCCGCTGTACAAGCGTGAAAGCATCCACGACGAAGCGCCATTGCTGCAAAAGCTGCCGACCATCGTGGTGGTGGTCGACGAATTCGCCGACATGATGATGATCGTCGGCAAGAAAGTTGAAGAACTGATCGCCCGTATCGCCCAGAAGGCCCGTGCCGCCGGTATTCACTTGATCCTTGCAACCCAGCGGCCGTCGGTGGACGTGATCACCGGTCTGATCAAGGCCAACATTCCGACCCGTATGGCATTCCAGGTATCGAGCAAGATCGACTCGCGGACCATCATCGACCAGGGCGGCGCCGAACAATTGCTCGGCCACGGTGACATGCTCTACATGCCGCCGGGCACCAGTCTGCCGATCCGGGTTCACGGTGCATTCGTTTCCGATGACGAAGTCCATCGTGTGGTCGAGGCGTGGAAACTGCGCGGCGCGCCGGAATATAACGACGACATCCTCAACGGTGTCGAAGAAGCCGGCAGCGGTTTTGAAGGCAGCAGCGGTGGCGGTGATGGCGATGATCCGGAAGCCGACGCGCTGTATGACGAAGCCGTGCAGTTCGTACTCGAAAGCCGTCGCGCCTCGATTTCCGCTGTACAGCGCAAGCTGAAGATCGGCTACAACCGCGCCGCACGGATGATCGAAGCCATGGAAATGGCCGGGGTCGTCACCTCGATGAACACCAACGGTTCCCGTGAAGTCCTGGCCCCGGGCCCGGTACGCGACTGATTGCAAACGCAAGAGGCGGGACAATGATGTGCCGCCGCTCTCCCAACGAGTATTCAAGAGGACTCCCATGCGTCTTATCCGCATGCTGTTGCCAGTACTGGCGCTGACCACGCTCACGGCCCACGCCGATGACAAGGACGTGGCGCGTCTGACCCAATTGCTGGAAACATCCAAGACCCTGAGCGCGAACTTCTCGCAGCTGACCCTCGACGGCAGCGGCACGCAGTTGCAGGAAACCACCGGCGACATGACCCTGCAGCGTCCGGGCCTGTTCTACTGGCACACCAATGCGCCGGCCGAGCAGACCATGGTCTCCGACGGCAAGAAAGTCACCCTGTGGGACCCGGATCTGGAACAGGCGACCATCAAAAAGCTCGACGAGCGTCTGACCCAGACCCCGGCGCTGCTGTTGTCCGGTGATGTGTCGAAGATCAGCCAGAGCTTTGATATCACCGCGAAAGAGGCGGGCGGCGTGATCGACTTCACTCTGAAGCCGAAAACCAAGGACACCTTGTTCGATAATCTGCGCCTGTCCTTCCGCAATAATCTGCTTAACGATATGCAACTGATCGACAGCGTCGGCCAGCGCACCAATATCCTGTTTACCGGGGTGAAGGCCAATGAGCCGGTTCCAGCGTCGAAGTTCAAGTTCGACATCCCCAAGGGTGCCGACGTAATCCAGGAATAAACCCAAAACCCTTTGTAGGAGTGAGCCTGCTCGCGATTCGATTTGTCAGTCACATCTTCATCGTCTGACCCACCGCTATCGCGAGCAGGCTCACTCCTACAGGGTCAATGATCGGCAAAATAGAGGTTTCAACGCTACGTGATGGATCTGTTTCGCAGTGCACCGATTGCCCAGCCACTGGCCGCGCGTTTGCGTGCGATCAATCTGGATGAGTACGTCGGTCAGGAGCACGTGCTCGCTCGCGGCAAACCTCTGCGTGAGGCGCTGGAGCAGGGTGCCCTGCATTCGATGATCTTCTGGGGCCCGCCGGGCGTGGGTAAAACCACCTTGGCGCGGTTGCTTGCGGAAGTCTCCGATGCGCACTTCGAAACGGTCTCGGCGGTGCTCGCCGGGGTCAAGGAGATCCGTCAGGCCGTTGAAATCGCCAAGCAGCAGGCCGGCCAGTACGGCAAGCGCACAATTCTGTTCGTCGATGAAGTGCACCGCTTCAACAAGTCCCAGCAGGACGCATTCCTGCCGTACGTTGAAGACGGCACGCTGATCTTCATCGGCGCCACCACCGAAAACCCTTCGTTTGAACTAAACAACGCTCTGTTGTCGCGCGCCCGCGTCTACGTGCTAAAGAGCCTCGACGAAGCGGCGCTGCGCAAACTGGTGCACCGCGCGCTCACCGAAGAGCGCGGGCTGGGCAAACGTAACTTGACCCTCAGCGATGAGGGTTTTCAGATGCTGCTATCGGCCGCCGATGGCGATGGCCGGCGTCTGCTCAATCTGCTGGAGAATGCCTCCGATCTGGCCGATGACAACAGCGAGATGGGCATCGATCTGCTGCAAAGCCTGCTCGGCGACACGCGCCGGCGTTTCGACAAGGGCGGCGAAGCGTTCTACGACCAGATCTCGGCGCTGCACAAATCCGTGCGCGGCTCCAACCCCGATGGCGCGCTGTACTGGTTTGCGCGGATGATCGACGGCGGTTGCGATCCGCTGTACCTGGCCCGACGCGTAGTGCGCATGGCCAGCGAAGACATCGGCAACGCCGACCCGCGCGCATTGAGCCTGTGCCTCGCCGCGTGGGAAGTGCAGGAACGCCTCGGCAGCCCCGAAGGTGAGTTGGCGGTGGCTCAAGCCATTACTTATCTGGCCTGTGCGCCAAAAAGCAACGCGGTATACATGGGCTTCAAAACCGCGCTGCGTGCCGCCGCCGAAAACGGCTCGCTGGAAGTGCCGCTGCACCTGCGCAACGCGCCGACCAAACTGATGAAACAATTGGGCTACGGCGACGAATACCGCTACGCCCATGACGAACCAGACGCCTACGCCGCCGGCGAAGACTATTTCCCGGAAGAACTCGAGCCGATACCGTTTTACCAACCGGTGCCGCGCGGCCTGGAGTTGAAGATCGGTGAGAAGCTCAACCACCTCGCTCAACTTGATCGTTTAAGCCCTCGGCAACGGAGAAAATAGTGCTTCCATTGATCATTGCGGTCTCCGCCGGCGGGGTTGCCGGCACCTTGTTGCGCTTCGCTACCGGCAATTGGGTCAACGCCAATTGGCCGCGGCACTTCTATACCGCGACGCTGGCCGTTAATATCGTGGGCTGTCTGCTGATTGGCGTGTTGTACGGCCTGTTTTTGATACGCCCGGAAGTGCCGATCGAGGTGCGTGCCGGGTTGATGGTCGGCTTCCTCGGGGGGCTGACGACTTTTTCATCCTTTTCACTGGATACGGTGCGCCTGCTGGAAAGCGGGCAAGTGCCGCTGGCCCTGGGCTATGCGGCGCTCAGCGTATTCGGCGGGCTGCTCGCGACGTGGGCTGGCCTGTCTTTGACCAAACTTTGATAACGAGAAACCGACATGCTCGATTCCAAACTGTTACGTAGCAACCTTCAGGACGTAGCGGACCGCCTGGCTTCCCGTGGCTTTGCCCTGGATACCGCGCGCATCGAAGCGCTGGAAGAACAGCGCAAGACCGTCCAGACCCGCACCGAAGCACTGCAGGCTGAGCGTAACGCGCGTTCCAAATCCATCGGTCAGGCCAAGCAGCGCGGCGAAGACATCGCGCCGTTGATGGCGGACGTCGAGCGCATGGCGGGCGAACTGAGTGCCGGTAAAGTCGAACTGGACGCGATCCAGACCGAACTGGACTCGATCCTGCTCGGTATCCCGAACCTGCCACACGAATCCGTTCCGGTCGGCAAAGACGAAGACGACAACGTTGAAGTCCGCCGCTGGGGCACGCCGACTGCATTCGATTTCGAAGTGAAAGACCACGTGGCGCTGGGCGAGAAGTTCGGCTGGCTGGATTTCGAAACCGCCGCCAAGCTGTCCGGCGCCCGTTTTGCCCTGCTGCGTGGCCCGATCGCCCGTCTGCACCGCGCACTGGCGCAGTTCATGATCAACCTGCACGTCAACGAGCACGGCTACGAAGAGGCGTACACGCCTTATCTGGTTCAGGCCCCGGCACTGCAAGGCACCGGTCAACTGCCGAAGTTCGAAGAAGACCTGTTCAAGATCGCTCGCGAAGGCGAAGCCGATCTGTATTTGATCCCGACAGCCGAAGTATCGCTGACCAACATCGTGGCAGGTGAAATCGTCGATTCGAAACTGCTGCCGATCAAGTTCGTCGCGCATACTCCGTGCTTCCGCAGCGAAGCCGGCGCGTCGGGTCGCGACACGCGCGGCATGATCCGTCAGCACCAGTTCGACAAAGTTGAAATGGTCCAGATCGTTGAGCCATCGACTTCGATGGAAGCGCTGGAAGGTCTGACTGCCAACGCTGAAAAGGTGCTGCAATTGCTCGGTCTGCCTTATCGCACCCTGGCACTGTGCACCGGCGACATGGGCTTCAGCGCGGTCAAGACTTACGATCTGGAAGTGTGGATCCCGAGCCAGGACAAGTACCGCGAAATCTCCTCGTGCTCGAACTGCGGCGATTTCCAGGCCCGTCGCATGCAGGCGCGCTTCCGTAACCCGGAAACCGGCAAGCCTGAGCTGGTGCACACCTTGAACGGTTCCGGTCTGGCTGTTGGCCGTACGCTGGTTGCTGTGCTGGAAAACTACCAGCAGGCCGATGGTTCGATCCGTGTGCCGGACGTGCTGAAGCCGTACATGGGTGGCCTTGAGGTCATCGGCTAAATGAAATATCTGCCGCTGTTTCACAACCTGCGCGGCAGTCGTGTGTTGGTCGTCGGTGGGGGGGAAATTGCCTTGCGCAAATCCCGCCTGCTGGCCGATGCCGGTGCGCTGCTGCGGGTGGTCGCACCTGAAATCGAAACGCAACTGCGTGAGCTGGTCGCTGCTTCTGGCGGTGAATGCCTGTTGCGTGGTTACGTCGAGGCAGATCTGGACGGTTGCGGGCTGATTATTGCCGCTACCGACGATGAGACACTGAACGCACAAGTCTCCACCGATGCTCATAAGCGCTGCGTGCCGGTCAACGTGGTCGACGCGCCGGCCTTGTGCAGCGTGATCTTCCCGGCGATCGTCGATCGCTCGCCGCTGATCATTGCCGTGTCCAGCGGCGGCGATGCACCGGTGCTGGCGCGTTTGATCCGCGCCAAGATCGAAACCTGGATTCCGTCGACATACGGCCAATTGGCCGGGCTCGCCGCGCGTTTCCGTAATCAGGTGAAAGGCCTGTTTCCGGATGTGCAGCAGCGTCGTGGTTTCTGGGAAGACGTCTTTCAGGGACCGATTGCCGATCGGCAACTGGCCGGGCAGGGCGCCGAGGCCGAACGTCTGCTGCAAGCCAAGATCGATGGCGAAGCCATGGTCACCACCGGTGAGGTGTATCTGGTCGGCGCGGGCCCGGGCGATCCGGACCTGCTGACCTTCAAGGCCTTGCGCCTGATGCAGCAAGCCGACGTGGTGCTGTACGACCGTTTGGTTGCACCTGCGATTCTTGAGCTATGCCGTCGCGATGCCGAGCGGGTTTATGTCGGCAAACGTCGTGCTGATCACGCCGTGCCGCAGGATCAGATCAACCAGCAACTGGTCGATCTGGCCAAGGCCGGCAAACGTGTGGTGCGGTTGAAGGGCGGTGATCCGTTTATCTTCGGCCGTGGCGGCGAAGAGATCGAAGAACTGGCCGCTCACGGCATTCCGTTTCAGGTGGTGCCGGGTATCACCGCAGCCAGCGGTTGTGCGGCGTATGCAGGGATTCCGCTGACGCATCGTGATTACGCGCAGTCGGTGCGCTTTGTCACCGGGCATTTGAAGGACGGTTCCACCGATCTGCCATGGGCCGACCTCGTCGCCCCGGCGCAGACGCTGGTGTTCTACATGGGCCTGGTCGGCTTGCCGGTCATTT
Source organism: Pseudomonas sp. Irchel 3H7 (assembly GCF_900187605.1). GTDB lineage: Bacteria > Pseudomonadota > Gammaproteobacteria > Pseudomonadales > Pseudomonadaceae > Aquipseudomonas. Next base: position 191,873 of record NZ_FYEA01000010.1, on the reverse strand, counting down.
GTGAACAACTGATCAAGCATGGTCGTTCAGCAGATACCCCGGCGGCGTTGATTCAGCAGGGCACCACGGTCAATCAGCGGGTCTTTACCGGCACGCTGGCCGATCTGCCGCGATTGGTGGCGGAGCATGAAGTGCATGCGCCGACACTGGTGATCGTTGGTGAAGTGGTGCAACTGCGCGAGAAACTGGCGTGGTTCGAAGGGGCTCAGGCGCAGGTCTGAGTCAGATCAAAAGATCGCAGCCTTCGGCAGCTCCTACATGAGAATGCGTTCCCTGTAGGAGCTGCCGAAGGCTGCGATCTTTTGCTTTTTGCTATTAACCCTTCAACCAAACCCCTTTCCCAGCCAACCGCGCCCGATCATGCGCCACGGTGAAATCCTGCTCCGGCCCCTTCGGCACAACCCCCGTCGGGTTGATCGTCTTGTGACTGCCGTAGTAGTGATTCTTGATGTGCTGGAAATCCACCGTCTCGGCAATCCCCGGCAACTGATACATCTCCCGCAGCCAGTTCGACAGGTTCGGATAATCGGCAATGCGCCGCAGATTGCACTTGAAGTGCCCGTGATACACCGCATCAAACCGGATGATCGTAGTGAACAGGCGCACGTCAGCTTCAGTGAGGTATTCGCCGCTCAGATAGCGGTTTGCGCTTAAAACGCCTTCAAGGTGATCGAGTTCGGCAAACACCTCATCGAACGCTTCTTCATAAGCCTGTTGCGACGTTGCAAAACCTGCGCGGTACACGCCGTTGTTCACCGCCGGATAAATCCGCTCGTTCAGCGCATCGATTTCACCGCGCAACGGCGCCGGGTAGAAATCCAGATCATTGCCGGTCAGATCATCAAACGCGCTGTTGAACATGCGGATGATCTCCGCTGATTCGTTGCTGACGATGCGTTTGAGCTTCTTGTCCCACAGCACCGGCACAGTAACGCGGCCGGTGTAATCGGCCGTGTCGGCGGTATAGCGCTGGTGCATGAAGTCGAAGCCATCGAGCTTGTCGCCGGTTGAGCCGAGTACCGTGTCGAAGGTCCAGCCGTTTTCCAGCATCAGCCAACTGACCACCGAGACGTCGATCAGACTTTCCAGGCCTTTGAGCTTGCGCAGGATTAGCGTGCGATGCGCCCATGGACAGGCGAGGGAAACGTAGAGGTGATAGCGCCCGGCTTCAGCGGCAAAACCGCCTTCACCGCTGGGGCCGGGTTCACCGTTGGCGGTGACCCAGTTGCGGCGTTTGGCCTGTTCACGCTGGAACGCGCCGTCCTTGCTGCTTTCGTACCACTTGTCCTGCCAGTGGCCATCGACGAGTAAACCCATGATCAAGACTCCGTAAACCAATAATCGTTGGAGTCGAGTCTATTCCGATGAGTTCGAACAAAAAGCGCAAAGATCGGGCGTGAATGATCGGTTAAATCGATTTGTTCCGCGCGGCCCAGTACTGCTCGGCGGTTGCGAAGGCTTGTTCGCGGTTTTGACCGAGGCCGCGCAAGGCCAGGGCCATGGTCGCAATCAGGGCCATTTGTGGGTAGCTGTCGACCACGTCGCCACGCCACACGGCTTTCAGATGTTCAACGTCCAAAGTTGCCGGTTTGACGTGGCGTTGCGCCGACAATTGCGGCCATTCCTCGTCCCAGCTCTCGCCGCCAGTGGTGCCGTACAAGTGACTGTCGGCATCCGGGTTGATCTCGATTTCGCCACCGTCACCCTTGACCACAATCGCGGTGTCGCCGAGCAGACCGCTGGCATCGCGATGCACCGCCTGATAGCCGGGGTGGAAGATGCTTTGCAGGCCGCAGCGTGCGCCCAGCGGATTGAGAATCCGCGCCAGGGAATGAATCGGCGAACGCAGGCCAAGGGTGTTGCGCAGGTCGATCATCTTCTGCAGTTGTGGCGCCCAGTCCACCAGCGGCATGAACGCCAGTCCGCCGTTGTCCAGCGCCGTGCCGGTCTGCTGCCAGGTCCGGCACAACGGGATGTTCAATTCGCCGAGCAATTGCTCGCTGTACAGCCGCCCGGCCGTGTGCGCGCCGCCGCCGTGCATAAAGATGCGCACTCCGTTCTGTGCCAGACACTTGGCTGCCAGCAGGTACCACGGCAGATGGCGCTTTTTGCCGGCATAGGTCGGCCAGTCCAGATCGACGTTCAGCTTGGGGGCCTGCAAGCGCTCGCGCAGGGCTTCGGTGAAACCGGCCATCTCCTCGGCGCTTTCTTCTTTGTGCCGCAGCAACATCAGGAACGCGCCGAGCTGGGTGTCTTCGACCTTGTCGTCGAGCACCAGGCCCATCGCTTCGCGGGCTTCTTCACGGGTCAGGTCGCGGGCGCCGCGTTTGCCCTTGCCGAGGATGCGCACGAATTGAGCGAACGGATGTTCGGCTGGCGTTTCGAGGGTCAGCGCTGGAAAGTCGGTCATAAGCAATTCGTCGGTTTGGGCAGGCCCGCCAGTTTCGCGGCGAGTTTGGCGGGGGTGCCTTTGAACAGTCGGTTCAGGTGCAGGCTGTTGCCTTTGTCCGGGCCGAGTTTCAACGCGGTGTACTTGATCAACGGCCGGGTGGCCGGTGACAGCTGGAATTCGGCGTAGAAGCTGCGCAGCAGCTCGAGGACTTCCCAGTGCTCCGGAGTCAGCTCGATCTCTTCGGCAGCGGCGAGGGCGCTGGCGACATCAGCCGACCAGTCGCTGAGGTCGACGAGAAAGCCATCCTTGTCCAGTTCGATGGCGCGGGCGCCGACGGTCATGGAATTCATAGCCAGCTGTTGACCTTGTCGTGGTGTATCGACAGTTCGACGAAGGCCGGGTAATCGATCGCTTCGGCCCAGTCCGGGACTTCGATGGCGCGAGCCTGTGCATCTTCGGCCAGAACCCACAGTTTGATCTGGCGGCTTTGCAGATCGGTGAATGGCGCTGTGCCCGGTTGCAATGCATAGACGGCATCGCCGGACAGCAGCAGGGCATCAGCGCTGCCGATCAGGCGCAGGCAACTGCTCAGGCGATCGTCGCCGAACGGGGAATGAGACAACACATGCAAAGTCGACATCAGAGGGTGATCACCTGGTCGTAACGGTCAATAAGGGCGGTGATTTGTTCGGCGGCCAGCGGCTGCGCTTCGGCCAGCGACAGATTGCCGAGACCGCGTGTGCTGGCGCTGTCGGCGCAGTAAAACAGTTCTTCTACGCCGAACATCGGCAGCGCCTGCAGGTTGGCGCTGAGGTCTTTCTGTTGCAGGGCCTTGGCGTTTTGCCCGGCGGCGAGTTGCAGCACGCCATCATCCAGAAACAGCAAGCCAACGGGCAGATCGAAGGCGCCACCGGCCAGCACGATGTCCAGCGCTTCGCGAGCGCCGGGGCCAGACCACGGCGACTGGCGGCTGATGATCAACAGGGACTTGGCCATCTCACGCACCTCCAAAGCAGATCAAACGGTCGGCGTCTTGCACCGCGTCATGCAACTGACCGAGGCCGGACAATTCCCACGGCGCGCTGACTGAGACGGCGTCACGTTGATAGCGTTTGGCTTCTTCAGCGTTGAGCGCACCGCGACGCAGGGCGGCGGCGATACACACCACGCCATCCAGATTCTGCTCGGTTATGAAGCTGCGCCATTGTTTGGGCAAATCCAGTTCGTCCTGCGGAGTGACGAGCGCATCCGAGGCGTTATAAACGCCGTCCTGATAGAAAAACAGCCGGACGATCTCATGCCCGCCGGCCAGCGCAGCCTGCGCAAACAGCAGGGCGCGGCGCGAGGAGGGCGCATGGGCGGCGGAAAACAGCGCGATGGCAAACTTCATGACGGACTCGATCAGCAAAACTGCGGCCATGATAAAGCATTGCAGGCCGCAAAGGATCGCAGCGCTTACAGGGAAACACGATCTCTGTAGGAGCTGCGGCACGCTGCGATCTGTTGATTTTGATTTTGAAAAACAAGATCAAAAGATCGCAGCCTCGTTTCACTCGACAGCTCCTACAGGGAGCACGGGGCGGGCGTTGATTAGCGAGGCATGTAGCCCAGTTGCCAGCGCCGCGGAATTTTCAGGGAGAGCAGCCCGATCATCGCGGCCAGCAACCCGCTGACGAACATCGCCTTGAGTCCAAGATGATGCTCCAGCACTGCGCCCAGAATCGCGCCGAGAAACATTCCGCTCCAGGGCACCAGCTGCACCCGCCAGCCGCTGCGCCGTTCGCCAAGCATCCAGCGGCCCAATCCACGGCCGAACCGCGACAACGCGCCAGTCACGTAAGTCAGCCCGACCGGCAAGCCATTCACTTCTTCGACCGCCGCGTTGAGCATGCCCATCGCTATGATCGCCGCCAGCAGCGCTGGCAGTTGCGTGTCGAATGGCCAGGCCGCCGCCGCGCACAGCAGGGTGGCGATACACAGCAGCAGAGGCAGCGCCCGGCGTCCGCCAAAACGTGCGACGACAACCCCCAAGGCATTGCCGACAATAAATGTTGCGACGAGGATCAACAATCGCGCAGTCAGCCCGACATCGCCATCGCTGATTGCCACGGCAAGTCGGGTGGTGTTGCCGCTCATGAACGAGACGAAGTCGCCGCTGGCCATAAAGCCAATGGCGTCGGTCATTCCGGCCAGTACCGAGAGGCTGGCCACCAGCGCCAGACCAATCCGCCCGCGCCACTTCTGTGTGTGCAGGTGGCCGGGGCTGGCGCGGTGAGTCGAGGCGGATGGCAGCATGAGTGGCGGTGTCCTTAGGCGGAGGTTACGGCTCTATGCCATACAGATCGCAATATTCCAGCCAATCCATTCCGGCCATTTCCGCGACTTCGCGATGCACTTCCAGACGCTGCGCCTGGTATTCCTCAGACGAATCAGCGGTCAGTTGCAAGGTGAGCTCCCAGGCAAACAGCCCGAGACTTTCCGCTTCAGCCTCAAACGCTTCATGCAGTCGCTCTTCGCGATACTGCGCTTGAGTTTCGCCTTTGGCCTGGGCCAGCAACGGGTTGAGGTGATCGAGGGTTTCGCGCAGTTCGGGACGCGCGTCGAGAAACACTTTCAGGGCATGTTCATGTCGCTGGTCGGTAGGCGCCATGTGTTTTCCTTGTGAGGCTGATGAGCTTAGGTTGCCGCAGCGACCTGCGCGTGTCGCGCTATAAATGCAGTAAAGCAGAACGATTCCTGCTGCTGCGATGATACAGTCCGCTTTTTTCTGAATGAGCGAATGCAATGCGAATTCTGATGGTAGCGCTGGCCGCGACATTGCTGGCCGGTTGCGCAGGCTCGGTGATGGACGATGCTCGCACGAAAACCCCGTACAAGGTGTTGACGTCGGACAAGGCTGAAAAAGTCGTGGCGCAGTGTGTGCAGTTTGGTTGGCAGGACGAAGCGGTGTTCGGTGTGGATGCGGCGGCGTATCTGGAACCGCGCAAGTCCGGCGGGACGACGGTGTACACCCGTTCGGCAGAGTCGTTTGTCGACGTGATTACCCAGGCATCGGGCACGACGTTGAATTACTACGCGCAGAAGGATGACTTTGTCGCCAAGCGCCGGTTGGCGGCTTTAGCGACTTGCCTGTAGGGGCAATTGTCGCAGTGATGCTCAACCCGCCTTCGTCGGAAGGCCGCCCGGAGCAGGCTCGCTCCGGGTGGCCTTCCGACGAAGGGGCCGCAACATTCAACCGATCAATCGCTTCTGGAAGAAATGCCGCTTATGCCCCAGTGGATAATCCAGAATCTCTCCGCATTCGCTAAATCCAAGCTTCTTGTAAAACTCCGGTGCCTGGAAGGAGAAGGTGTCGAGCCAGATGCCAACGCAGTCTTTTTCCCGTGCCAGATCTTCCGCCCTCTGCATCAACTGCGAGCCGATACCCTTGCCGCGACCTTGCTCCGGCACGGCCAGTAACTCAATGAACAGCCAACGATAGAACGTGTGGGCATACAAACCTCCGAGGATCGCGTCGTGTTCATCACGCACTAACAGAGCGATCGGCTCGAAGGTCGACGGTCCGGCGTTGGCAACGTTGTGCGCACGCAGCGGCGCGAGGATGGCTGTGCGTTCTTCTTCGGTCGGGTTTTGTGACAGCTCGATGCGCAAGTTCATGCATGACTTCCTTGTTGTTTGAATTCGCAGCCTATCCTGCCCCGCGGCCATCTTCCAAGCCCTTCTTCAACCCGGTGGAACTGCCGCTCTCGCCTCGGGGTCTAGGCTTTACAGCGTCATTCCAGCACGCGGTTGATGAGGAACCCCCATGAATATTTTCGAAGCCCTTCGCGAAAGCCATGACCGCCAGCGTACTTACGCCAAGACCTTGATCGAAACCAGCGGCGATACGCCGGAGCGGGTCGAAGCCTACAAACAGCTCAAGGCAGAACTCCAGGCCCATGAAACCGCCGAAGAGCGCCATTTCTACATTCCGTTGATGGAGCTTGATGACGGTGTCGATTTGAGCCGCCATGCCATCGCGGAACATCATGAAATGGACGAGATGATGGAAGAACTCGATGAGACCGAGATGTCCAGCCCGGCCTGGCTGGCCACCGCCAAAAAGCTCTCTGACAAAGTTCACCATCACCTGAAGGAAGAGGAACAGAAGTTCTTCCAGATGGCTGGCAAATTGCTCAGCGAAAAACAGAAAGAACAACTCGCCGGGCAATACGAAAAGGAGTTTCAGGAACAATTGCCGTAATCACTGAATGGCAGTCTTTGTAGCATTGGCGTGTAATCTTTTGTTGTCATCTCTGGTGGGCGTTGTCGCAAAAGACTGTATATGCATCCAGTGTTTGCGCTGTTTTTACGGTTCAAGGCTGCTGACTGCGACAAAACCGCCGATGGACAAAAAATCCGTCTCCGTTAGCTTGAAGGCCTCTCCTCGGAAAGGAGAGTTCTTAAATCAACGGAGTGAAAAACATGAATCAACCACAAACCCAACTGCGACACGGTCGTGTCATTTCCCCTGCAAGCCGCGGTGCGGTAGCGATTGAGCAAGGATTGCTCGGCGCCTGGCAGGTCAACGAAATGGAAGGCGGCAAGAACTTCCCGGCGCTGGCGGCGGGGCCATTTCCGGCGCCTTACCAGAGCGACTCGGACAGCGTCACGCCACCGGCCGATGGCTACATCCTCAGCGGCGGCAAGACCGATGCCCGCGACTGTGTGAACTTCACCAATGACGAAATGAGCAAGAAACTCGCTCGTCCGTTCACTTGGCCGCTGCTCAATGTCACCCCGGGACAAACCCTCGAAATCAAGTGGGAATACACCGCACCGCACACCACCCGCGGCTACCGCTGGCTGATCACCAAGGACGGCTGGGACCCGAAACAGCGCATTACCCGTGCGCAACTGGAAGCCCAACCGTTCTTCGAGGACTTCTACACTCAGGTGCCTTATTACAGCTACCCGAATGAGTTGAAGGCCAAGGTCAATCACGCGGTGAAACTGCCGGCCAACAAAAGAGGCCATCACGTGATCGTGCTGATGTGGATCGTCGCCAACACCGGCAACGCCTTCTATCAGGCTTTCGACGTCGACTTCAAATAACGGCGCAGCGTCGCCAAACCCACACGTTCTGAAGGATTAGAACATGTCAAAAATCGATTTCTCTTTAGTGCAAAACGCGGCGAGCGATGCCGCCTCGCTGATGCCGAGCATTGCCGGCAAAAAGGTCCTTATGGGCTTCTGGCACAACTGGCCCGCAGGCCCGAGCGATGGTTACCGCCAGGGCCGCTTTGCCAGCCTCTCGCTGGAGGACGTACCCAAGGAGTACAACGTGGTTGCGGTCGCTTTTATGAAGGGCAGCGGGATTCCGACCTTCAAACCGTTCAACGTTTCCGATGCCGAGTTCCGCCGCCAGGTCGGCGTACTCAACAGCCAGGGACGGGCCGTGTTGATTTCCCTCGGCGGCGCCGATGCGCACATCGAATTGCGCAGCGGTCAGGAACAACCGCTGGCCAATGAAATCATTCGTCTGGTGGAAACCTACGGCTTCGACGGTCTGGACATCGATCTTGAACAGAGCGCGATTGATTTCGCTGCCAACAAGACAGTTCTGCCGGCCGCACTGAAACTGGTCAAGGATCACTACGCAGGCCAGGGCAAGCACTTCATCATCAGCATGGCTCCGGAGTTTCCGTACCTGACCAGCACCGGGAAATACATCAGCTATTTGCAGGCACTGGAAGGCTACTACGACTTCATCGCCCCACAGTTCTACAACCAGGGCGGTGACGGCGTTTGGGTACCGGAGGCGAACAACGGCGCGGGTGCGTGGATTGCGCAGAACAACGATGCGCTGAAGGAGGATTTCCTTTACTACCTGACCGAAAGTCTGGTGACCGGCACACGTGGCTTCACGCGGATCCCGGCGGACAAGTTCGTCATCGGTCTGCCGGCCAATAACGATGCGGCAGCCACCGGTTATGTGATCGACAAAACCGTGGTCGGGAATGTCCTCAAGCGTCTGGCGATCAAGGGGATACCGATCAAAGGCCTGATGACCTGGTCGGTGAATTGGGATAACGGTACCAGCAAGGATGGCGTGCCATACAACTGGGAGTTCAGCCGGCGTTATGGGCCGTTGATTCACGGGGTACCCGCCGCAGGGCAAGCTTTCGATGATAAGCAATCGTTTATCGCTCGTTAGTTGCAAATGAAGAAGCCCGGTAGCGCTGCCGGGCTTTTTTTGTTTGCGCAATTATTCGACCATGGCGACTTACTCAGGAACAGGATCAGGCGTCATGTCCAACACAGCCGAGCGGGTCAACATTGTCGACACTCAAGTGTTGTCCCATGACTGGTATCTACTGAAGAAAATCACCTTCGACTATCACCGCAACAATGGCGAGTGGCAGCGTCAGACCCGTGAGGTCTACGACCGTGGCAATGGCGCTGCGATTCTGTTGTTCAACCGCGAGCAGCGCACGGTGGTGCTGACCCGGCAGTTTCGTTTGCCGGTATTCGTCAATGGCCACGATGGTTTGTTGATCGAGGTGGCGGCCGGGTTGCTCGAAGGTGCAGCGCCGGAGCAACGGATTCGCGATGAAGCCGAAGAGGAAACCGGGTATCGCGTGCACGATGTGACGAAGGTGTTCGAGGCTTACATGAGCCCTGGCTCGGTGACCGAGAAACTGCATTTTTTCATTGCCGAATACGACGCCGCATCGAAGGTTAGCGACGGTGGTGGTCTGGAAGAGGAGACCGAAGAACTGGAAGTGCTGGAGTGGCGATTCGACGACGCGTTGGCGGCGTTTCAGCGCGGCGAGATCTGCGACGCCAAGACCATCATGCTGTTGCAATATGCGGCGATGAATAACCTTTTTGCCCAATAAATCAAAAGATCGCAGCCTTCGGCAGCTCCTACAGGAAAACGCATTCCAGGTAGGAGCTGCCGAAGGCTGCGATCTCTTGATCTGTATTGACTGACTAAAACAAATCCCCGGTTTTGCCAATCTGCGACCAGTCGCCACCTTCAAGTGTCAGCAGGCGCTCTTTCGCCTCTAGCCCACCGGCAAACCCGGTGAGCTTCCCCGACGCGCCGATCACTCGATGACACGGCGCGACAATGGAGATCGGGTTGCGTCCGTTCGCTGCGCCCACTGCCCGCACGGCGCTGGGATTGCCTATCTGTTCGGCAATCTGGCTGTAGGTCCGCGTCTCGCCGAATGGAATGGTCAGCAGCGCCGCCCAGACCTTTTTCTGAAAGTCGGTGCCAGCGAAATCCAGTTCCAGATCAAAACAGTCACGCGTCCCGGAAAAATATTCTTCAAGTTGTCGAGCCGTTCGAATCAGGATCGGATTGTCGGGGGCCTCACTCATCGGCCCGAGGCGCACGCGATTCGGTTTGTCGTTTTCCCAGAGGATGGCCGCCAGTCGTGAACCGTTCGCGACCAGCTTCAGCTCGCCGACGGGCGAGGGCAGGGTGATGAACGTGTAAGGCATGACGGCAGACTCCGGATCAGGGCGGCAACAGCGGCCAGCATACTGCCTGATCGGGGAGGCGCAATACGCAAAGCCGACCATACTGCTTGGTGCTCTTGCAGCGTTCCCCCTCTGTTTTGCACAGACCCTGAAAACAACAAAAAAGAGATCGACTCATGAAGTACGAACCTTTGGCCAAGTCGCTGATAGCGACCTCACTGGCACTCAGCTGTCTCATGGCTCACGCGGCGTCAGTCGCTCCGGTTGCCGCCGAAAACGGCATGGTGGTCACCGCGCAACATCTGGCCACCCATGTCGGCGTCGACGTACTGAAAAGTGGCGGCAATGCCGTCGACGCGGCGGTCGCCGTGGGTTACGCGCTGGCGGTGGTTTACCCCGCAGCGGGCAACCTCGGTGGAGGCGGCTTCATGACCATTCAACTGGCGGACGGGCGTAAGACCTTCCTCGATTTCCGCGAAAAAGCGCCGCTGGCGGCCACCGCCAACATGTACCTCGACAAGGAAGGCAACGTAATTCCCGATCTCAGCACCCGTGGACATTTGGCGGTGGGCGTACCGGGCACGGTGTCCGGCATGGAACTGGCGCTGAGCAAATACGGGACCAAGCCACGCAAGGAAATGATTGCACCGGCGATCAAACTGGCGGAAGACGGTTTCGAACTGGAGCAGGGTGACGTCGAGCTGCTGGAGTACGCCACCGACGTGTTCAAGAAGGACATGCGCGATTCCGGCTCGATCTTCCTCAGCAAAGGCGAGCCGATGCAGGTCGGGCAGAAACTGGTGCAAAAGGACCTCGGCAAGACCCTGCGGACCATTTCCGAGAAAGGCGCCGATGGCTTCTATAAAGGCTGGGTAGCGGATGCCATCGTGACGTCGAGTCAGGCCAACAAAGGCATCATCACTCAAGCTGACCTCGACAAATACAAGACCCGCGAACTGGCACCGGTGGAGTGTGATTACCGTGGTTACCACGTGGTCTCGGCGCCGCCGCCAAGCTCTGGCGGGGTGGTGATCTGCCAGATCATGAACATCCTCGAAGGCTATCCGATGAAGGACCTGGGCTTCCATTCCGCTCAGGGCATGCACTACCAGATCGAAGCGATGCGTCACGCGTATGTCGATCGCAACAGCTATCTCGGCGATCCGGATTTCGTCAAAAATCCGATCGAGCACCTGCTGGACAAGAACTACGCGACCAAACTGCGCGATGCCATCCAGCCGCAAAAGGCCGGCGTGTCGGCTGAGCTCAAGCCTGGTGTAGCGCCCCATGAAGGCAGCAACACCACCCACTATTCGATCGTCGACAAGTGGGGCAATGCAGTGTCGGTCACCTACACCCTCAACGATTGGTTCGGCGCCGGCGTGATGGCAAGCAAGACCGGGGTGATCCTCAACGATGAAATGGACGACTTCACCTCCAAGGTCGGCGTGCCGAACATGTACGGTCTGGTGCAGGGTGAAGCCAATGCGATTGCCCCGGGCAAGGCACCGCTGTCATCGATGAGCCCGACCATTGTCACCAAGGACGGCAAAGTGGTGATGGTGGTCGGCACGCCGGGCGGGAGCCGCATCATCACCGCGACGTTGCTGACCATGCTCAATGTCATCGACTACGGCATGGGCTTGCAGGAGGCGGTCGACGCGCCACGCTTCCACCAGCAGTGGATGCCGGAAGAAACCAACCTCGAAGACTTCGCCGCCAGCCCCGACACGAAGAAGCTCCTCGAAAGCTGGGGCCACAAATTCGCCGGGCCGCAGGACGCCAATCACATCGCCGCGATTCTGGTCGGCGCACCGTCGCTGGGGGGTAAACCCGTCGGGAAAAACCGTTTCTACGGCGCCAACGATCCACGCCGCAACACTGGCTTGTCACTGGGTTACTAAGAAGCGTAAAAAAGGGGGCGGGCTCACATCCGCCCCCGTCTCAAGGACTGATCAAGGAAGGCTCATCATGACCACCGCATTGCTGATCATCGACGTCCAGCGCGCCCTCTGCTCGGGCGAATACCAGTGCCATGACATTCACCGTGTAATCGACACCATCAACGGCCTCAGCGCCCGCGCGCGCAAGGCAGGTGTGCCAGTGGTGCTGATCCAGCATGAAGAAAAGGACAGCCCGTTGGCCCATGGTGCCGAAGGCTGGCAGCTGGCCGAAGGGCTTGATACATCGCCGAAAGACTTGCGCGTACGCAAGACCACCCCGGATTCGTTCTACCAGACTGACTTGCGCAAACTGTTGCCGAGCGAAGATTTCGAAAAACTGCTCATCTGCGGTCTGCAAACCGATTACTGCGTCAATGCCACCGTGCGCCAGGCCCATCAACTGGGTTATGACGTGGTGCTCGCCGCCGACGCGCATTCCACCGTCGACAACGGCAACATGAGCGCCGAAGACATCATCACCGAGCACAACAAGGATCTGGCGCACCTGACCGGCTCCGTGGCGCGCATCGACGTCAAACCCGCCGCCGACATCAGGTTCTGACTACCCACTCCTACAGTGATTGCGAAACCCTGATTGCTATGTACATCAGGGATTTCCGCTGGCAGCACTGGCATACTGCGCGCCGTCCGAAGAATGGAATCTCTCGATGTTCGCGATCTCCCTGCGTTATGCCTTGCTGCTGACGTCCCTTGCGTTTGCCTCTGTTACCCACGCCAGCAGTTTCGATTGCTCCACGGCCAACAACAAAACCGAAAAAGCCGTTTGTGGCGACCCGCAGATTTCGCTGCTCGACGAGAAGCTGGGCAAGCTCTGGCATTCGACATTGGCCAGTGTCCCCGATGCCAAAGCCCTCAAGGCTGACCAGCGGCAGTGGCTGAAAAGTCGCAACGCCTGCGGCGATCAGACGGCCTGTTTGCGCCGCGAGTATTTGATGCGGCTGAGCGAGCTCGAACACGCTACCCAGCCGTTCAGTTGGGACGCAACCTGGCAACTCATACCGCCGGGGACTTCAACCTCGGCAACGGTGATAACCCAGCGCCGCGATGCCACGCACATCAGCATCGACATCACGGCGGCTGAGGGTGCCAACTCCGGTGATCTGGATGGCGTTGCCACACTCAACGACGGTAAAGCCGTTTACTCGGAAGATGAGTGCACCCTGTTGTTCACTCCCATCAACGGTGTGCTGGATATTTCGCTTGCAGGGGAAGGCGGGTATTGCAGTGCCGGATTGGGCGTCTACTACACCGGCCGTTTTGTCGCCTCGGAGCACCCGCTGACACTGGATTACGACATGCTCAGCCTGGGCCTGGCACAAACACCGGAAGAGAACCAGGCACTGCACACCTTGCTCAAAGGTGATTATCAGACACTGGTGGAAAAGTCCGGCTCCCTGATGACGGGTGAGCCAGGCACCGATGTGCCGGGCAGTCAGGTCTGGGAGATGTGGATGCGCGGTCTGGGTGGCACCGGCATCGTGATGCGCTCATCCGATGGCCATTTCTGGGTGTTGTTGGTGACCTACGACAGTTCCGGCCATTCGCGTCTGCGCTACTACACCAACGTGGCGAAATGGAAAAAAGTTCTACCCGATGCCTTGCACGACTGGAATGAGCGCATGAAAGCTCATCTGGAGCTGCCCGTAGACTTCATGCCCTGATCTGCGCGGTAGCCCATCCGCTCACGTCGCAAACAAAACCCCACGAATCCCGCCCACCCGCGGCGTCACCACGACACCCTCCAGCACCATTCGCGTAATCGTCTGCGCCGCCGTTTGATAATCCTCATCCTGCGGCACTTCGCGCCCCATGATCCGACCCATCTGCCAGCCAATGTTGGTGTACGTGCGCGTCGCCGACCAAATGAACAGCATCAGATGCTCAGGATCCACCGGCGCCAGCAAGCCGCGCTCAATCCAGCTGCGCAGGCATTCAACGTTACGCCGCGCTTCGGCATACAACAGATCGCGGCACTCATCCGGCAGCTGTCGACCGCCCAGCAGCAGCTCGCCACTGAATACCTTGGCAATCGCCGGATGCTCGCGAGCAATACGAATCCGCGCGGCAACGTAAGCACGCAGCCCCGTCAGCGGATCATCGCTTTCACGCAGCGCCGCTGAAGCTTCCAACAGTGGCTCGACAAACCCCAGCAGTACTTTGCAGTAGAGGTTTTCCTTGGTCTGAAAGTAATAATACAGATTGGCCTTGGGCACCCCGGCACGCGCCGCAATATCGCGAGTCTGGGTGGCGTCGAAGCCGTTGGCGGCGAACTCTTCGCGGGCAGCGGCGAGGATCAACTGCTCGTTGCGGACGCGGATGGCACTCATGGCAATACAGGTTGGCTGGACGGCATGGATAGATTCTGGCGATTTCGGTCTCGCAATATACAAAACTATATAGCGATGAGGCCAGCACACTCGAAGGACAGCGCTATGCTGTTTCGATCAACGAGTGGAAACGGAGCGGGCACATGACCCTTCAGGCAGTGCGAGCCGACGCGACACATTTGGATGCGGTGGCGCCGTTGTTCGACGCTTACCGTGGTTTTTACCAACAGCCGTCGAATCTCGAGCAATCGCGAACCTTCATCGCTGAACGCATGGCTGCCAGCGAATCGGCGATATTTCTCGCGCAGGATGAACACGGCGAGGCGCTGGGATTCGTGCAGTTGTACCCGACGTTCTCGTCCATCGATGCCCACTGCACCTGGCTGCTCAGCGACCTGTTCACCACGCCCGCCGCACGTGGACGCGGGGTGGGTCGATTGCTGATGAACACGGCGCGTGACTTTGCCTTGGCGAGCGGTGCCAAGGGGCTGGTGCTGGAAACCGCCACCGACAACCTTATGGCGCAAGGTTTGTACGAATCCCTCGGCTACGTGCGTGACAGCGGTTATTACACCTACATCCTCGACTTGCGGCAGGGTTGAGCAAATTTTTTTGCGATTTCCCGAATTCAGGCTTTCGCCCGACCGCCGCTCTCTCTAGAATCCGCCCGGCCTTCAAAATGAAGGCGCAATGCCATCATCTGGATGTGTATACATAGGGACGGATCATCATGCAATTCGGGAAAATTCTGGCGCTGGGGCTGGTACTTGCGCTGGGCGGTTGTGCCAGTTTCACCAAAGACGAAGTGGCGCCGGTGACCATGCCGTCGATGGCCAGCTACACCAATAAGCCAAACGTATACGTCGATTTCGATTTCTATCAGGGCGAGCCGAAAAGTGGTTCCGCCGTGGAAGTGCCGCAAGCACGTGATCAACTGAAACCACAGCTGCAAAAAATCCTCACTGACTCGGGTCTGTTCGGCCGTGTCACCCTGGACGAGTTCCAGAAGCAGCCGGGGGACTACAGCCTGCGTCTGAAAATGTACAACCATCCGCCGAATGCCGGTTCCATGGTACTGGGCTTTATTAGTGGTTTCAGCCTGGGGGTGATCCCGGCGTACGGCACCGATCAGTACTCCATGAGCCTGGAAGGCATGGATGGCCAGGGTCAGGCCCTGACCACCGCGAGCAATCATGATGCGATCGGGACCTGGATCGGTATCTGGTTCATCCCGCTGATGGCCAACACACCGAAAGACGCGGTGAATGACACTTTCACCCGTCAGGTCAACGCGCTGCTCAAGCAACTGGTCGATAGCAAAAACCTGAAGTACTCGGCACTCGAAACCGCTATTCCAATGGCCTGAAGAAAAAAAGAGCCGCAATCGCGGCTCTTTTTTTGCCCTTACTTCAGGGCCTGAATGAACTGTGGATCGCTGTACAGTTCCTTCAGCAGGTCACGCACCATCGGGTTGTAAGCGTTGACCGCGTTCGGAATCGCAATGAAGCCGAAAAAGCTGCTGCTCCACTGGCTGCTGACATTCTTGGTGGCGTCGTACACCACATCGTTGCCGTTGAGCAGGGTGAAGCGAGCGGCGAGTTTGCCGTCGCCCGTGCCCATGCCTGCGGACAGTTCGTTCTTCACCACCAACACTTTCAACTGACGCTGCGCCTGCGGATCGAGCAGGCCGGCCTTGCGCAGTTCTTCAGTGATCGCATCCTGAATGTGCGCCGGGATGCTGCCGGACGGCGAGCGAACCGGGTTGGCGCGAACCACCAGCGAACCTTCACCGGATTCGGCCGTGACCTGAGGATTGCTGATCGCGTGGAGCGGCGGGGTTTGCTTGAGCTTCTGCACGTTCTCGAAGCTTGGCTCGTAACGAGTCATGGTCATGCCACAGCCTTGCAGTAGCAGGGCCAGCATCGGGATCAACAACAGCGACTTCTTCACGGCAGTTCCTTGCGTGGGAATAGAGGAGGGCGCGAATTATGGGCAGAGTGCCATCATTGGGCAACCTCGTTCGTCTGCGTGTTGAGCAATCGCTCGATCTGCGCCAATTCCCAGGTACTGAGTAAACTTACCGGATCGGTGCCATAACGCTGCCAACTGTCCAGCGCACCTTCCTGCCCATCACCATTGCGGGCGAATTCACAGTGATGTAACCGGCTACCTTCAAAGTCCAGCAGCAGGTGCCAGCCCTCGATATCGACCGCGACCCGCCCCGCCTCGTCAGGCATCTCGCAGACTTTGAAAGTGAGGACACCCAGCGCCGCTTCACGCAAACGCTGGCACACCTCGCGGGCGCTCAGAAAGGCAGACATGTTCAACTCAATGGATACAGGAACGCGCCAGCATAAAGCCCGAGCCGACAAGTGTCAGCGTTCACTGGCCCGATCCCGGACAATTCCGTAACATCCGCAACCCTCTTTTCTCCGAACACCTGCAGTCGCGCTCGACGGCTGCTCAATCAGGTAAGCCATGAAACCGATTCGTCTGCGCGCCGATGTCCTGGCCGGACTCACCACCTCGTTTGCCCTGTTGCCCGAATGCATTGCGTTCGCGCTGGTGGCGCACCTCAATCCGCTGATGGGTCTGTATGGCGCCTTCATCATTTGTACACTGACGGCGTTGTTCGGCGGCCGGCCAGGCATGGTCTCCGGTGCGGCGGGTTCGATGGCCGTGGTCATCGTCGCGCTGGTGGTGCAACACGGCGTGCAGTATTTGCTGGCGACGGTGTTGCTCGGCGGTCTGATCATGATGGCGTTCGGGCTGCTGCGCCTGGGCAAACTGGTGCGCATGGTGCCGCACCCGGTGATGCTCGGCTTCGTCAACGGCTTGGCGATCATCATTGCATTGGCGCAACTGGAGCATTTCAAGAGCGGTGAGGACTGGCTCAGCGGTACGCCGCTGTACCTGATGACCGGGCTGGTTGCGCTGACCATGGCCATCGTCTACATCCTGCCGCGTCTGACGAAAGCGGTGCCGCCGGCACTGGTGGCGATTCTCGGCGTCGGTCTGCTGGTCTACCTGTTCGGCCTGCCGACCCGCACCCTTGGCGACATGGCACACATCGCCGGCGGCTTGCCGACGTTCGCCTTGCCGGACATCCCGTGGAGTCTGGAAACCCTGCGCATCATCGCGCCTTACGCAATCCTGATGGCGCTGGTCGGTCTGCTGGAAACCTTGCTGACCCTCAACCTCACCGACGAAATCACCGAAACCCGTGGCTACCCGGATCGCGAGTGCGTGGCGCTCGGCGCGGCCAACATGGTCAGCGGCGCGTTCGGTGGCATGGGCGGGTGCGCGATGATCGGCCAGACCGTGATCAACCTCAGTTCCGGCGGGCGCGGGCGCTTGTCCGGCGTGGTTGCTGGCGTGCTGATTCTGTTGTTCATTCTGTTCCTGTCGCCGCTGATCGAGCGTATTCCGCTGGCGGCGCTGGTCGGCGTGATGTTCGTGGTGTCGCAGCAGACCTTCGCCTGGGCGTCGTTGCGGGTGGTGAATAAAGTGCCGCTCAATGATGTGCTGGTGATCATCGCCGTGACCACCATCACCGTGTTTACCGATCTGGCCACTGCGGTGCTGTGCGGCATCATTATTGCGGCGCTCAACTTTGCCTGGCAGCAGGCCCGTGAGCTGTATGCCGATGAGCATCTGGAGGCTGACGGCAGCAAGCTCTATCGTCTGCACGGCACGCTGTTTTTCGCCTCGACCACGCCGTTCCTCAATCAGTTCGATCCGGCCAATGATCCGGCTCGGGTGACGCTGGATTGTCGGCATTTGAGTTTTGTCGATTACTCGGCGATTGCGGCGTTGAAGACTTTGCGCGAGCGATATGCCAAGGCGGGTAAGCATTTGCAGGTGTTTCATTTGTCTGAGCGCTGCAAAAAATTACTCAAGCGTGCCGGTGTCGACCACGACTGAAGGCGCTGGCGCTGACGCCTTCAACCAGATCTTGCTGAGAATCCGCGAGACCTGATCGGCTGAGTAGGGCTTGGCGAGAAACTCGAAACCCTCGTGACCGTAGCGCGCCAGTTCTTCGCTGTAGCCGGAGGTCAGTATCACGGGCAGATCCGGGCGGCGACGGCGCAATTCCCTGGCGAGCGCGACTCCCGTGATACCGGGCATGACGACATCGGAAAACACTGCGTCGAAAGCCCTTGCGTCTTCGCCTGCCAACTTCAAGGCTTCTTCGGCGTTGGTGGCCCACGTCGTGTCATAGCCCAGATCCTGCAGGATCTGATTGGCGAAGCGGCCAACGTCCAGATTGTCCTCGACCACCAGCACCCGGCGCTTTTCATGCGGCGCCTGCAGTTCGCCTTCGTCCGACGTCTCGCTGGCCTGCGGCGCAACCGCCGGTACCTGGGGCAGGTACAGCGTAAACTGCGTTCCGTGACCGACCAGGCTGGACACATCGACATTACCGCCCGATTGCTTGGCAAAGCCGAACACTTGCGATAACCCGAGCCCTGTGCCTTTGCCGACATCTTTAGTGGTGAAGAACGGTTCGAAAATATGCTCAAGAGTATGCGCATCGATACCGCCGCCGGTGTCCGACAGTGCGATGGACACAAACGGGCCGCTGGCGCCGGCATGGCCGCGTATCGCTGGCAGTGGTTTGTCGCACTCAAGGCGCAATTTCAGCAGGCCTTGGCCATTCATCGCGTCACGGGCGTTGAGCGCGATATTGATCACTGCGGTTTCGAACTGACTCAGATCGACGCGGATGTAGCAGGGTTGGTCCGGCCGTTCGACGCTGACATGAATTTGCGCGCCCGTGACAGACTCGAGCATTTCACCGATGTTCGCCAACCGTTCGCCCGCATCGACCACTTGCGGGTTGAGCGGCTGACGCCGGGCAAAAGCAAGTAATTGGCTGGTCAGCTTGGAGGCGCGCTCGACGGTGTCGGAAACCGCGCGCATATAGCGCTGACGACGCTCCTGCGGCAGGTTGGGCTGGCGCAGGAAATCCACTGACGAGCGAATGATAGTCAGCAGATTGTTGAAATCATGGGCCACACCGCCGGTCAACTGGCCGATGGCTTCAAGCTTTTGTGACTGGCGCAGCGCCGACTCCGTTTCGGCCAGACGCAAGCTGCGTTCCTCGACCCGTTGTTCCAGCGTGGCATTCAGTTCCGCCAGCGCCAGCAGGCCTTCACGCACGTTGGCATCGGCGCGGACCCGTTCGATGTGCGCCCAGCAACGCTCGGTGACTTCGCTCAGCAGTGACTGTTCGAAGCGCGACCAGGCTCGCGGCACATTGTCGTGCACCGCCATCAGTGCGGTCAGTCGTCCTTGCTTGATCAACGGCACGCAAATGGTTGCAGTGATGCCGATGGCCTGGAAGGTTGCCGATTCTTCAGGGGCGAGTTCGCTGCGGTTGTCATGGATGATCAGCGGTTCGCCGGCACGTAGCAAGGTCACGGCTTTCTCACCGAAGTCGCGCAGTCGATAGTGGCCGACGATGCTTGGCGAGCCGGGCGCCGCCCAATCGCCGCGAATGGTGAAACCGTCCTCATCGGCGTCCATGTCGGCGTAGGCACAGTTTGATAGCTGCAGATGTTCGACCATCAGACGCGTGGTGATGGCGAGAATGGCTTGGGCATCGGTCGCGTTGGCAACGGCGTTGCCGAGCGCCTCAAGCACGGCCAGACGCTGGTTGAGAAAAACCGTCTGGGTGGTTTCCGTGACGGTATCGAGCATGCCGACCACGTTGCCGAGCGAATCGCGGATCGGGCTGTAGCAGAAGGTAAAAAACGCCTGCTCCGGTCCGCTGCCTCGCTCGATGGTCAGCGCAAAGTTTTCGATGTAAGTGGCTTGCCCGGCGTACGCCGCATCGGCAATCGGGCTGATCTCGCTCCAGGCTTCTTCCCAGATCTTGCTGAAAGGTCTTCCCAGAGCGTTCGGTTTAGCGCCGAGAATCGGCAGGAAGGCGTCGTTGAACAAGGTGATCAGTTCTGGCCCCCAAACGATGGCTTGAGGAAAGTGCGAGGCAAGACTGAGCGAGACCGTGGTCTTGAGCACATCGGGCCAGTTTTGCAACGGACCCAGCGGGGTGCTTGCCCAATCATGGCGTCGAATCTGCTCGGCCATCTCACCGTTGTCTTGCAACCAGTCTGTCATGGGAATCGTGTCTTTCCGGGCATCTGCGTGTGAAGAAAGACCTTTGCGCGCGGTGTTTGGTTTCAGCACGCCCGCTCGCAGTGAAACTGTTTTTTCAGGTCTGCGCACATCATTGCACGATGCGTGAGACAAAACGATTTGTGACAAGGGCGCCGGCTCCCGCCGGAGACGAGACGCCCCACAAAATATTGAGGGGCTGCTGCGCATTCCGGCGGGAGCAAGCGCCCTCGCCACAGTGTTTGTCAGGTTTTGATCAGGCATCGATGGCCGGGAAATCGATATCCGTCAGCGCCGCGTTGTTCAGGTAGTTGGTCAGGCTCTGCACGGCCACCAGTGCAATCACTTCAATGATCTTCACATCGTCGATACCGGCAGTGCGGGCGGCGGCGATCTGTTCGTCACTCAAATGGCCGCGGCTTTCGGTCAACTGACGGGCGAGGGTGGCGTAGGCGTTGAGTTCGCCCTGACGTGCGGCGACGATGTCCTGCGCCGAGAGCCCGGCCTTGCCGGCAAACAAAGTGTGCGCCGCCAGGCAGTAATCGCAACCGTTGACCTGCGAGGTGGCGAGGTAAACGGCTTCTTTTTCCTGGGCGCTCAGCGAAGTCTTGCCGAGGATTGCCGAGGCTTGCACGTAGGTTTCGAGGGCCACTGGCGCTTTCGCCAGGGTGGTGAACACGTTGGGCAGGAAACCGATTTTCTTTTTCACGCCTTCCAGCACTGGGCGGCTGGCGTCGGCGGCGGTTTCGAGGCTGATAGCGTGGATGCGGCTCATGGTGATTCTCCGAAAGTCCGGTGCGAAGTGCGCCGGGGATGGAGGTCATGTTATGGAACCGGGCTGGTGGATTGGCGGCAAATCGTCGAGGATATGCGGCAGATCGTCCAGACTTACCCTTGGAGTCGTCCATGGATCGCCTTTCCACGTTGCTCAGCCATTTCGGCGTGTCTGCCGGGACCTTTCACAGCGGCACGTTTTGCGGCCTCAGCGTTCACGACGGCGAGCCATGCGGCCATGTGCATTTGTTGCAGGCCGGTGAGTTGCTGCTCAAGCCGGGCAGTGAGCGTGAAATTCGTCTCTGTGAACCGTCGCTGATCTTCTTCCCCCGGCCCTTTGCCCATCGCATGTTCGCCGACGAGGCGATGGACACCCGAGTGGTCTGCGCCACGCTGACGTTTGACGGCGGCTCCGGCAATGCACTGGCGGCGGCACTGCCGGATTATTTGGTGCTGAAGCTGACGGACATCCCGGAATTGGGCAGCACCGTGGAA
Source organism: Pseudomonas sp. Irchel 3H7 (assembly GCF_900187605.1). Taxonomy (GTDB): domain Bacteria; phylum Pseudomonadota; class Gammaproteobacteria; order Pseudomonadales; family Pseudomonadaceae; genus Aquipseudomonas. Next base: position 170,331 of record NZ_FYEA01000010.1, on the reverse strand, counting down.
TGGCTGTTCAAGGAAGCCTTCGAAGGGCATTGCGGGCGGGTGGCGGTGATGGATCGCCTGTTCGAACTGCTGGTGATTCTGCTGTTGCGGCACTTGATCAGCAGCCGCGAGCAACAACCGGGGATGATCTCCGGGCTAGCTGATCCGCGTCTTTCGCGCGCCTTGAACCTGATGCACGAGCAACCGCAAAAACCGTGGAGCGTGGCGGATCTGGCCGCTGTCGCCAACCTGTCCCGCGCCGGGTTTGCCGAGCAGTTTCGCCGGGTCGTCGGGCAGACACCGGCCGATTATCTGCTGAGCTGGCGCGTCAGCCTGGCGCAGAAACGCTTGCGCGAAGGCAAGCCGATTGCGCTGATTGCCGAGGAGGTCGGTTACGAAAGCCCCTCGGCGCTAGCCCGGGCGTTTCGGCGCAAGACCGGGCTCAGCCCGCGCGAGTGGAAGGCGGGCGCCTGAGGATCATTTGGCGAATTTCTTCGCCCCGGCCACGCACAGAATCACGCCCAGCGTCACCGCGAGCATGCCGATGCTGACGTGTTCATGCAGCAGCGTCGCCGCCAACGCCAAGCCGAAAAACGGTTGGAGCAATTGCAACTGACCGACCGCGGCAATCCCGCCCTGGGCCAGGCCGCGATACCAGAACACAAAACCGATCAGCATGCTGAACAGCGACACGTAGCCCAGGCAAAGCCACGCCGACAGACTGATCGTGCTGAACGAGGCGGGCGCCAAGCACAGACTCAACACCGCCATGAGCGGTAGCGACAGCACCAGCGCCCAGCAAATCACCTGCCAGCCACCGAGGGTGCGCGACAGCTTCGCGCCTTCGGCATAGCCGAGGCCGCAGGCCAGAATGGCGGCGAGCATCAGCAGGTCACCGGTGGGCGAGGCCGTCAGACCTTGTGCCAGGGCGAACCCGACGACCAAAGCGCTGCCGAGAATCGAGAAAATCCAGAACACCGGTCGCGGCCGCTCACCGCCGCGCAGCACGGCAAAAATCGCCGTGGCCAGTGGCAGTAATCCGACAAACACAATCGAATGTGCTGACGTCACGTGTTGCAGCGCCAGGGCGGTCAGCAGCGGGAAGCCGAGCACCACGCCCATCGCGACTATCAACAGCGACAGCCACTGATTGCGCGCCGGGCGCCGTTCGCGAAACAACCACAACAGCGCCACCGCCAACACCCCGGCGATGGCGGCGCGGACCACGGTGAGAAACACCGGATCGAACTCCAGCACCGCCACACGCGTGGCCGGCAGTGAACCGCTGAAAATCACCACGCCGATAAAACCGTTGATCCAGCCGCTGGTTTTTTCCAGTGCCGGGGTCGTCAGATTCGAGGTCCGTTCCATCACCGTTCACGCTCAGAAGTGGGTTGCGTTGCGGTCATGCTAGAGCTGAGAATCAGCACAATCAAAAAATTGTCATGGATACATCCGGCATGCCCCGTTCGCGCTACAAGACACTGGTTGACGCCTTTGCCGCAGACATTCGCTCGGGCCAATTGCCGCCGGGTACGCGGTTGCCGACTCATCGGCAATTAGCGGCTCAAGAAGGGTTAGCGCTGGTCACGGCCTCGCGGGTGTACGCGGAGCTGGAGGCGATGGGCCTGGTCAGCGGCGAGACCGGGCGCGGCACGTTTGTCCGCGAAACCTCGCTGTCGCCGGGGCAGGGCATCGATCAGAAACAGGTGGCGGTCGGCATGATCGACCTTAACTTCAACTACCCGTCGCTGCCCGGTCAGGCCGATTTGTTGCGCAGCGCGTTGCGCCAACTGGCGTTGTCGGGTGATCTGGAGGCGTTGCTGCGCTACCAGCCGCACGCCGGTCGTACCCACGAGCGTGCGTCCGTCGCTCGGCATCTGCTGACGCGCGGCGTGCAGGTCGAGGCCGAGCAAGTGCTGATCGTCAACGGCGCCCAGCAAGGTCTTGCGGTGACGCTGATGGCGCTGCTCAAACCCGGTGATGTGATTGCCGCCGATGCGCTGACCTATTCCGGGTTCAAGGTGCTGGCCGAAGCGCTGCACCTGGAGGTCGTGGCGATTGCATTCAACGAGCATGGGCCGGATCTCGCCGCGCTGGACAAACTCTGTCGCAGCCGCTCGGTGCGCGCCGTGTACAGCATGCCGACGTTGCACAATCCGCTGGGCTGGGTGATGCCTCCGGCGCAGCGCGAGCAGTTGGTGGCGATTGCCCGTCAGCATGATCTGACGATCATTGAGGACGCAGCCTACGCATTTCTGGTGGACAACCCACCGCGTACGTTGATCGATCTGGCGCCGGAGCGCACGGTGTACGTGTCGGGCCTGTCGAAAAACATCGCCACGGGCCTGCGCGTCGGTTTCATCGCTGCACCGACAGAGACCGTGCCGGCGCTGGAACGCATCATTCGCGCCACGACCTGGAATACGCCGGGCATCATGACTGCCATCGCCTGTGGCTGGCTCGATGACGGCACGGTGACGCTGCTGGAGGAACAGAAGCGCAACGACGCCAAGGCGCGTCAGGCGCTGGCGGCCGAAGTGTTGAAAGGACTGCCGAGCCTTGGCCATCCGGCGTCGTATTTTTTGTGGCTACCGTTGCCGGAGGATGTGCGCGCCGATCAGATTGTCGTCGAGCTGATGCACGAACAGATTTCCGTCACCACCGCCGAGCCGTTTTCGGTGTCGGGCCATGCGCCGCATGCGATTCGTCTGGCATTAGGCTCGGTGGACATGGACGTGTTGCGTCACGCATTGATTAGAATCAGAAAGGTCGTTGGCGCTTACCGGTAAAAACAAAATGCTACCCTTGCGCCGCCCGATGCAGACCGACCCGGAACCCTCGATGAAAAACACCGCAGCACTGTCACTCGCCCTGATGCTCGGCACCAGCCTGTTCAGTACGCTCTCCCACGCCGCGGGCGACCCCGAGGCCGGCGCGAAAATCTTCCCGCGTTTGTGCGGCGGCTGCCATCAGGTCGGCGAATCGGCCCGTCCCGGATTCGGCCCGCAGCTCAATGGCATCATTGGTCGGCCTGCCGGGACGTCAGAGAATTACGTGTATTCCGATGCGATGAAGAACTCGGGGGTGACTTGGGATCGTGAGACGCTTATCGCTTATCTGAAGGATCCGAAAGGTGTGGTGCCGGGTACGCGGATGATTTTCTGGGGGCTGAGCGACGAAGAGAAACTCGACAATCTGCTGGCATACCTCCAGACCTTCACGCAATAACGGCAGGAGCTGGCGCAGGCTGCGATTGATTGTTCCCATGCTCTGCGTGGGAATGCAGCCCACAGGGGTCATAACCGTCACGGCCACGCCTTGTTCGCGATTCAAGTTGGTGTGTTCGGGCGATATGCCGGGCACCCAAGTCCCTGATTGAAAAATGACATGCAAAAGCTATTCGGTGTTTTTGCCGCCTTCAAGGAACCCACCATGAAATCTTTGCTATTGGCAGCGCCGCTGTTGTTTGCCACCGGACTGGCCCACGCTGGCATCCCCCTGCTCAACGCTACGTGCCCGGGCAAGATCGAAGTGCACGCCGATGAGGGTGGCCCGATTTATATCAATGGCAAGGAAGGCCAGTTGAAGAAATTCAACGACAACTACTTCGAAGCCAAAGGCGCGGGCGTGACCATTTCCCTGAGTATCAATCCCGATGGTTCGCCTGCTGTGTCCTACACCGGGAAGAACAAGGCCAACGGGATTTGCGAAGTGAAGAAGGCCTGATTACGCCACTTGGTTACGGCCCGCTGCTTTGGCTTGATAGAGCTGCTGATCAGCGCGTTTGATCAGAGCACTGTGGCTGTTGTCGGCCGGATCCGCCAGGCCGACGCCGATGCTCACCGTCACATTCCCGACCACAGGAAAATCGGCCTCGGCAACCGCCGCGCGAATTTTCTCGGCGACAACTTCCGGGGTGTCGGGTTTGGCGATTTCCGGCAACAGCACAGCGAACTCTTCGCCGCCGTAACGGGCGACGAAGTCGGTGGTGCGCAAGCTGCTCTGAATCAGTTGCGCCAACTGCTGTAGTACCTCATCCCCCACCGCGTGACCGTGCGTGTCATTGATTCGTTTGAAGTGGTCGGCATCGATCAGCAGCAGGGAAAACGGGCGTCCGGTGCGGCGGAACAGCAGTGTGTACTCGGTGAGCTTCTCATCGAAACGGCGACGGTTGTATACGCCGGTCAAGGCATCGTGGGTCGCCAGATTCAGCAGTTCGGCGTTGGCCAGTGTCAGGGCTGCGGTGCGTTGTGCCACGGTGGCTTCCAGCGAGGCATTGGCCTCTTGCAGTTCGCGCTCTTTACCGAGCAGCGATTGCGTCATTGCATCAATGGATTGCCCGAGCTGGGCAATTTCCAGCACCGGGTGCTGCAGTGGGAATTGTGCGCCGGGCTGCTGGTTTTGCACCTGTCGGGCTGAGCGCGCGAGTTGTTCGATCGGTCGGCTCAGGTACAGCGCCAGATAGTAGGCCACCAGCCCGAACAACACCGCTGCGACGACACCCAGTATCAGCAATTTGTACATCAGCAGGCGCGCCGGTTGCAGCGCGGTTTCCAATGGCTGGCGCACGGCAATCGACCACGACAGCGCCGTACTCGATGGCGTCGGGACGGTGACCATGCTGGTGAGGAAGCCGTTACCCGCGGTCCAGCCCTGCAACTTCGAATCAGTCGCCGCCAGTTGCTGGCCCATCAGTGCTTCGGGATAGAGAATCTTGCCATCGTGATCGATGATCAACGCTTCGATATCCGGCATTGAGTTTTTATGCGAAAACGCCGCCGACTCAACAATGCGCGTGACCCAGCTCCAGTGTGCATGGGCGCCCAGGACACCAATCACCTGACCGTCGGCGTTATGGATCGGCGCGGCGAAATCGATGAAACGCAGCGGTTCACCGTTCGGCAGCCCCGGCAGCAATTTCGCCAGTAACACCGCTTCGTGAGGGTCGCCGGTGTACTCACTGCGTAAACCGGCCTGGAACCACGGCCGTTGTTGCACTGATTGACCGACCAGCAACTCGTTGACGGCCTGATGCACCTTGCCCTCGGCATCGGTGACGCCCATCCACGCATACTCAGCGCGGGCCTGGGTGCGCAGTTGCATCGATTTCAGAATCGCCGGGTTGTCCAGATCGCCACGCTCAAGATGCGGCGCGCGGCTGAGCAGATAAACCTCCAACTGGCGTTCGCGCAGTTGTTCACCCAGCAACGATGCGGCCGAGCGCGCGGTGTTGAGCAAGGCATTGCCGCTGGCCTGCTTCATCTGTTCCGTGGCGATGTGACCGACATAGAAGCCAACGCTGAGCAGTGTCAGCAGAGATAAACCGGCAAACCAAAGGGTGAGGTGGCTACGCAGACTGGCTTTGAGCATGGGCAGGCGAGGTCTGTTTTGGAGTTGTGCCCGCATGGTATGCGCAATGGGCGGTGGGTGGCCAGTCGGGGAATGGATGGCGGCGGACGTGAAAAAGCCCGGCTGATCAGGCCGGGCTTTTATTGCGATTGTGATGAAGCCGCAGCGTTAAGCGACGCGGCGTTCGATCAGACGATCGGAACCACCTTCGGCAACACGGCGTTCGAGCAGGCGATCGGAACCACCTTCGGCAACGCGGCGTTCGATCAGACGATCGGAACCACCTTCGGCAACACGGCGTTCGAGCAGGCGATCGGAACCACCTTCGGCAACGCGGCGTTCGAGCAGACGATCGGAACCGCCTTCGGCAACGCGGCGTTCGATCAGACGATCAGCGCCACCTTCGGCAACACGGCGTTCAAGCAGACGATCAGCGCCACCTTCGGCAACGCGACGTTCGAGCAGACGATCGGAACCGCCCTCGGCAACACGACTTTCAATCAGCTTGTCCGAGCCGCCTTCAGCGACCTGGGTGTGTGCCGCAGTGGCGGCAAAAGCGTTAATGGCGAAAACCGAGAAAGCGATGCCGAGAAGGGTTTGGCGTTTCATGATCGTGTGCTCCAAGGGGTAGTTGTTTGTCTGGAGCCGATGTTACGCCGTGGATTATTTATGAGAACTTCATTGACGTGATGGTGACTATCGACGCCAGCAATGTATGCCCGAACCCCCGTTTCATGGGGCTGTTGATCGCACACACAGCTCACCGGTCGCCCGCGTCAGGGCCAGTTCATGCAACGCATCGTGGGCCAGGCCACTGCGCGCCTTGGCCAGCCACGCCGGGCAATTGGCGTCATGGCGATACGGCGTGAAGGCGGCGTATTGCTGCAGCAGGCGGGTTTGCAGTTCATCCAGGCGCGGGCGGATCTGCTTGCCCAGGTCGGGGCGCGGGGTGTCCGGCGCGCTACCGGCCGCCTGCCACTGTGCGAGCAAACCGTACTGCACCAGTTTGTTCGCCTCCATTTGCGCAGCAATCAGTTGCGCCACGTCCTCCGGGTCGAGTTGGCGCTCGGTGGCCAGCGTACGGGCATTGGCGATGACCTGCGCCTCGCGAGGGCTGTCCTGAATCGGCTTGCCGCTGTCCCATTTGGTCAGCGCGACGAGGTCGCCGATGTTCAGACGTTCGTTGAGTGTTTCCAGCAACGGCTTCAACGATTCGGCGGGCGCGGCGGCGTGAGCGCTGGTGGCGAGCAGGGCGAGGAGGGTGCCGGTCAACAGATTGGCAAAGTGCGGCATGAACAGAGCCTCAATGAGAGAGATGAAAGTGGGCAGTTGTTTACCACAGCCCTGAACCGGGGCCTACAGATGCGTGGCAATTACACAGGCACGGGCACCGCTGATAAACACCGATTTGAAATGTTAATTGCGCCCCGCGTGCAACTCATCGAAGCTATCCTCCATCAGCCCTCCCGCCGTCGAGATGGACCTCTATTCAATGCAAGCCGTCGCCCAACGCCCACTCTGGCACGCCTACCTGCTGTTCCTCGCGCCGATGGTGCTGTCCAATTTTCTGCAATCGATGTCGGGCACGGTCAACAGCATCTACATCGGCCAGATGCTCGGCACCCAGGCGTTGGCAGCGGTGTCGGGGATGTTTCCCATCGTGTTCTTCTTTATCGCACTGGTGATCGGCCTCGGCGCGGGCGCCGGGGTGTTGATCGGTCAGGCATGGGGCGCGCGTGAGCCGCACATGGTCAAGGCGATTGCCGGGGCGACGCTGTTGCTCGGGGTGTTGATCGGTCTGGTGGCTGCGGTGCTGGGCAGCGTGTTCGCGCGACAGGCGCTGACCGGGCTGGGCACGCCGGCAGATGTGCTCGACGATGCGGTGGCGTATGCCCATGTGATGATGTGGATCTTGCCGTCGCTGCTGGTGTTTGTGTTATTCACGCAGCTGTTGCGCGGGGTCAGCGATACGCTGTCGCCATTGCTGGCGCTGATGGTCTCGACCTGCGTCGGGCTGGCCCTGACACCGGCGCTGATTCGCGGCTGGTTCGGCTTGCCGCAACTGGGCATTCAGAGCGCGGCGTATGCGGGGCTGGCCGGTAACCTGGCGGCGATGGCATGGCTGGCGTGGCGCCTTATTCGCAAGGGCCATCCACTGGCGCCGGACCGCGAGTTCTTTGCTGCGTTGCGCCTCGACGGGGTGATTCTCGGCAAGGTGTTGCGCATCGGCCTGCCGACCGGCGTGCAGATGATTGTACTGTCGCTGTCGGAGTTGGTGATTCTGGCGCTGGTCAACCAGCACGGCTCGCAAGCGACGGCGGCGTATGGCGCGGTGACGCAGATCGTCAACTATGTGCAGTTCCCGGCGTTGTCGATTGCAATCACCGCGTCGATCCTCGGTGCACAGGCCATCGGCGCCGGGCGGCTGGAGCGCATGGGGCCGATCCTGCGCACCGGGCTGTTGATCAACGTATGCCTGACCGGCGGCCTGATCGTGCTCGGTTACCTGTTGTCGCACTGGTTGCTGGGACTGTTCCTGACCGAGGATTCGACCCGGGCAATGGCTGAGCATCTGCTGCACATCATGCTGTGGAGCCTGTTGGTCTTTGGCTTCCAGGCCATCATCGGCGGGATCATGCGCGCCAGCGGCACGGTGTTGGTGCCGGTGATCATTGCGATCATTTGCGTTGTCGGTGTGCAACTGCCGGCGGCGTACTGGCTGGACGGCCAATATGGTTTGCAGGGCGTGTGGATGGCGTTTCCGGTGGCGTATCTGAGCATGCTGGTGTTGCAGACCCTGTATTACAAACTGGTCTGGCAACATCAGAAGATCGAGCGTTTGGTGTAGGCGCTGGCGTAACAGTCGGATGTTTGCTTAAGTCAATCGAGGCCCTCGACGGCAAGCCCCGCCTGGAGAATCCGATGTCGATCCGATTGCTGCTGGCTGCCGCGAGTTCGCTGTGCGTCGTCTCTGTCGCACAAGCTGTCGAATACACCCGGGTCAACACCACCGCCAGCCAGATCAGTTTTACCTACAACCAGATGGGCTCGCGGATGTACGGCACCTTCGGCAAGTTCGAGGCGACGCTGGACTTTGACACCGACAACCTTGCCAACGCCCACACCACGTTGCATATCGACCTCACCAGCATCGATGCCGGCAGCGAAGACGCCAACACCGAGCTGGTGAAACCGGCGTGGTTCGACACTGAAAAATTCCCGGTCGCGGTGTTCGAATCCAAGCGTTTTACCCAAGATCCAAAAATCAAATATCTTTACTTGATCTACGGCCAGCTCACCCTCAAAGGCATCACCCGTGAGGTTCAGGTACCGGTGGAATTGAAACCGGACAGCGCCATCGGCGTTTTCGACGGTGAGCTGGTGCTCCACCGCGATGAGTTCGGCCTCGGCGCGGGGGAGTGGGCGGACACCGTGGTGTCCAAGGACATCGCCATCAAATTCAAAGTGGTGGCGCCACAGCAGTGACGCTACCGGTTCCACTTCATGCGCATTGGCTGCGAGATTGGACGATCGTGACCGGTGACGTAAACATCGGTGTACCAGCAAGTGCTGCGAAGTTCAAAACCACGTCAAAACTTTCCATACCCCCCACACATACATTGCGAAAGCCACGAGGCTGGTCCAATGGGCATGACTCAGGGACAGCAGCGGCGCCAATAGGATGTAACCGCCCCACAACACCAGAAACAGCGCCAGCAGCACTAGCTGCGGCGCATAATTGCCTAATTGAACCGTCCATGACTGGCGCTTGTGCGCCAAGTCAGGTTCTGCCGGTTTACTGCCATCGAGAATGAACGTCGCAATCACGTCCCAGTTTTCCTCGCGTAATGCTGCGCCATGACCGCCTTTCACGTACTCGGATTTGAACAGTGCGGCGTTTTCCTGTTGGAATCCATCGTGTCCGGCGCTCCCCAGATCCTGGAGTTCAAGCATCTGAAAGGTGCGCGGAAAAACGGCGACGACCCAGTCGGCACTGGCAACAAAGTTGACGACACTTTTTACTCGGCCGAGGCTGATCAGAGTGCTCCAGTCATATCGCGTGCTGACAACACTGCCAGCGAACGCAATATGTTTGAAGCGAAGGCAAGCATAATCATCAAGTGCTTTGGCCAGCATGTAGGTCCCGTGGCTGTGGCCTACATAGGAAAATTGTGCATCCGGATAAAGGGCCCTGTTTTCAGCATAACGATCCATCAGCCATTCCACACGTTTGCGGCGGATGTGGGGTAATAGAAAGGGCAGCATGGCGAAATACCCATAACTGGATGTCTCGGTTTTGATGATCTGTTTTTTTTCCGTCTTGGTGGTATCCGGCGCCTTCTGGCGATCGATAAACTTGTTGCGCTGGCGAGCCATGGCAACCACCCGGCGCGCTATTTTTTGAGTCCAGTAGCCTTGATCGCGTATGCCGTGAATGACAAAGACCACATCGGTTACATCACTTTCGGCTTTGGGCAGATCCTGATCGGTCGGTAAGATCGACCCCTCTTTCAGGCTGTCAGGCGTGCCAGTGAGTGCCAGAGATATGACACGTGAACGCTTTTGGCCCGCTTCGCTCCCATCTGTCTCGACGACATTCACATGGCCGGACATGGGGACGTCGAGGTAATAAAAATCATCCCCCGCCACCAGGTCGATATTGTCTTCGGGAGAGACCAGATCGTCAGTGGACCCAAGCAACTGGATGGTGATGACCGGATCACAGGACCTGGCTTTGAATGACCTGCGCATTGCCATCCACTGCAAACGCAAGTTGGTCAGAAAAGGCGCGCCATAGTGAATATGAAAAACCAGTGGAGTGTATCGCCCCAGTGTCAGCGCCATGATGGTGTTGCCAAGGAGAACGCCCGCGCCCCAACGAAGAAAATTGCTGATCGACAGATGGGGGGACAGGCGCCAGCCGCGATTGATAGCGGCGAGCAGGACTATGCGCTTTACTCGATTGGCCCAGATTCGCGGCGATTGCCCGCTGAGCTGAGGCTCGAATGGAGCCTCTGGCGTTTCCCCGCAAGCACACACATATACCTTGCGTGCAAGCAGGGCACCCATGCTGTGCCCCACCAGATATATCCCCGAGTACGCACCGTTTGATGTTTGCCAAATCTCATCAATCTGACGCATCACCGATAGCGTGATGTCGCAGGGATCGGCGAACGACATCATGCTGGTGTCGAGGGTAGGGTAGAAAAAGTCAGGAACTGATTGGTTGTTTTCGATGCAGGCGCTCAATACGGTAGCTTCAAGATCGGCCAGCTTAGCCTGGGATCCTCCGATTGAATGGAACAGGATGACTAATTCCTTTGAAGACGTATGCGTATGCGCTTGCCTGGTCATTCAAACGGTGCTCCTTGGGATTACTAAGTTGTAGTCTGTCCTTTGGTCAGGCACTGATTTAATCAGCATAAATAATATAGCCAACAGATAATGAATGGCGGCGAGCTCATTGAGCTTAAATCTCCCCATGGATGCCCCGTAGGGGCGGATTATGCTTTTGGCAGACAGTCGACGGTGGCACGGTATGATGTCGCTGTTCACCGATTGCAGTCGTCGGGGACGTGTTTTTTCTGCCGGAGTTTGCCCGCCATGCCACGCATCACCCACTACAAAACCCCATGCCCCGAAGGCGTCAACAGCCAGATCCTGCAAATGGTCGTCGATTACCTGACCGACATCAGCGCGGTCGGTCTCGGCCCGAGCAACCTGCTGTACAACGTCTATCAGTACGCGGTCGGCTATGAGGTGCATCTGTATCTGGAAGCGTTGAATGGCGAGAAGGGCACCGACGTCGAGTTGCTGGTCGCCACCGACGAGGATGATCCAGAGCAAGTGATCGGTTTTCTGTTGTACCTGCCGGTGCAGGGCGATTGGGAAGCCTGCAGCGTGGCTTATATGGCCGTGCGCGAAGGGCATCGGCGTCAGGGCGTGGCGCGGGCGCTGATCGGCGAAATGCTCGGGCGTTATCCCCACGCGGAACTGGCCTGCACCGTGGGTAAAGTCCCGTACTTCGAAGCCTTGGGTTTTGAAGTGATCGGTTCACGGGAAACGCAGGTATTGATGAGCACCCGGCATTACCGCAGCAACGGCCTGCGCGGATTTATCGACACCACGCCGATTTACCGGTCGCTGGAAGTCCAGCAGATCCACACCTATCTGCTGCAGAAAAACGGCAAGCGGGCGATGCTCGATGCTGAGAAACAGCGCGATCGACACCTCGATCAGACCACCCGCCACACCGAAGAATTTGTCCGGCAACGCCTGACCGTACACTGAACTCACATCGCTGAAAAAGCCCTTGCTGTGAATGGCGCAGCAAGGGCTTTTTTGTGCGCGTCATTCAGCCGAGTTTGACGTTCATGGTGATCCGCGCCGTGAACACGTGCTTGCCCTCGGTATCGCGAATATCCACGGTGACGATCTTGTCGCCCTCGCTCTGCCAATCAACGCCCTCACCACTGGCCACCGCCGTTACATCAGTTTTCGCCTTGGCCAGATATTCCACGGTCATGCCTTTGGGGATCCAGCGTGCGCCGCCCGGGATCGATACATCGGTCATCATCCCGGCGGCGAGTTCTGCGGCGTTGCACATGGCAATGGCATGCACGGTGCCGAGGTGATTGGTGATCTCTCGACGGAACGGCACTTGCACCGTCGCCGCATTGGCGCGCAACTCGGTCACCAGCGGGTTGATGGTGCTGAAGTACGGCGCGACCTGGCAGGCCATCTGGCTGAAGGCTTGCGGACCTGCGCTGTTGAACATGCTGAGAAACTGACTCATGGAAACGCCTCGCGAAAAGTGAATTTGCAGAATTATGTTCCGTTACAGAATAATATTCTGTAACGGAACGGTATTCGGTCTGCGGGAAATCTGTCAACCTGTGCGTGTTTTTTTCATGGGCACGACGTGTGCCTTTCAATCCGATTTTCAGGCAGTCAGCCGCATGGACACCGCAGATCTACTGGAACGCAGTTACCCCGGCCGTCGCGCCGAACTCAAGCGCGATATCTTTCGCAAGGCGCTGAGCCTGTTCAATGAACAGGGGATCGAGGCCACCACCATCGACATGATTCGCGCCGAGTGCGACACCAGCGTCGGGGCGATCTATCACCATTTCGGTAACAAGGAGGGCTTGGTCGCCGCATTGTTTTTCACCGCGCTGGAGGATCAGGCGCGCCTGCGCGATGCCTATCTGGAGGCTGCGAAAACCACCGAGGAAGGTGTGCAGGCGCTGGTGTTCAGCTACGTCGATTGGGTCGAACGTCAACCGCAGTGGGCGCGCTTCCAGTACCACGCACGATTTGCCGTGACCAAAGGGCCGTTCAAAGACGAACTGACCGAGCGCAACAAGACCCGCAATCTGCGTCTGCGCGACTGGCTGGCCGAATCGGGACGCGCTGCCGAAATCAAGGCGCTGCCCGCCGAACTGTTGCCGTCGTTGATCATCGGCCAGGCCGACAGTTACTGCCGCGCCTGGTTGGCCGGACGAGTGAAGGGCAGCCCGGCGGACTATCGCGAGTTGCTGGCACAAGCGGCCTGGCGCTCGATTTGCGCCGACGCACCGCCGGACTGCTGATTTACGCAGACAAAAAAAGAGCCTCAAAGCTCTTTGATGGGGAGGAAGTGGAGCCCGTGAGGCTCAAGGTGCGCATGAAGCAAGGCACGGGCTTGATTGGGGTTCAGAGCACCCGTGCCTACGCAGTGCTCGAAGAGCGGAGCTACTGCGTGATTCCATCGTAGGAGTGTGCAAGTGGCGGCTCAAGTACCGCCAGTCGCCCGGGCGGCGGCGCGTTCGACCATGGCCAGGAGGGTCGCAAACAGTTCGTCGCTGGCCTCTTGCGCGCTGATTTCACCGTTGGCCGCCGCGTGCGACAGCGCTTCGGCGGCGCCGAGCATCGCCCGCAATGCGGCCTGGCTGATCTGCCCGCCGCTCGCGTGCGGCGCCAGATCGCGGCGGCATTTTTCAAGGAAGATTGCTTCATATTCGCGCTTTATCTTCTCCAGTTCCGGGGTGCTCGCCAGCGCGGCGATGATCCCGGGTATCTCGTTGCCCTGCAGCATCACGCAATCAACGTACGCGGTGGCAATCACCGCAGCGATGCCGGTCAGTGTCGGCTCGCTTTGGGCGACGGCGGCGTCCATCAGCAACGTTTGTCGTGCATCGAAATCCCGATAGAGCGCTGCGAGCAATCCGGAGCGCGTGACGAAATGATCGTACACCACCGGTTTAGTCACCCCGGCCATTTCGGCGAGATAGCCGAGGGTCAGGGCGTCGGTGCCTTCGGCGCGGATGATTTGCCAGCCGACATCGAGCAATTGGCGCAGGCGATCTTCACGGGACAGGCGACGCCGCGGAGCGGGGGGGACGGGTTGGCTGATTTCAGTGGTTGACATCGTTTATATACCAAACGTAACTTACTGTTCGTAACTTACCAAGAGTATATAAGCCTTGGTGAGCAATCACCAACCGGAGAATTGCCATGCACGCCTTGATCGTCGTCGCGCATCACGACCCACGCTCGCTGACCCACAGCGCCGCCGCGCAAATTGCCGAAAGCCTTGTTCAGGCTAACCCGGCCAACACTTTTGAAATCGCCGATCTCTTTGCCGAAGGCTTCGAACCACGTTTCGGCGCGGCCGATTTCGCCGTACATCACCGTGAGTCCGCGCCGCCCGCCGATGTTCTGGCCGAGCAGGCACGCATCGACCGCGCCGATACCTTGGTGCTGGTGTACCCGGTGTACTGGTGGTCGATGCCGGCATTGCTCAAAGGCTGGATTGATCGGGTGTTCAGCAATGGCTGGGCTTTTGATTTCAGTGGTGACCTCAAGCATGTGAAGCTGCTGCAGCGCCTGCGTGTGCACCTGGTCGGCCTCGCCGGCGCGGATGCGCGCACCTATGAACGCCATGGCTATGGCGCGGCGATGAAAGCGCAGATTGAACACGGGATTTTCGATTACTGCGGGGCGACAGTGCTGAGTTCGACGTTGCTGCCGGAATCGGAGTTGCGCGATCCACGGGAGCAGTTGGCGGTTGCAAGGGAACTCGGCAGCCAAATCTTCACATAACCCCTGTAGGAGCTGCCGAAGGCTGCGATCTTTTGATCTTGTCTTTTAAAAGCAAAATCAAAAGATCGCAGCCTTCGGCAACTCCTACAGTGTTTTTACGGTGTCAGCGGGCGCCGGGCCAGCCTGATTTTTCGAGGGCAGCGAGCAGGGTTTCGGCATCCAGTCCCGGCACCGAATGGCCGTTGCCCTCGGTGCTGTCGCTGGTCAGCAACGCATTGATGATCGCTTCTTCAACCGCTTCGGTCGCGGCCAGGAACAGCTCGCTGATGTGGTCATTGTTGACCATGCGCAAACCATCGCAGGTCGGCGCGCCTTTGCCTTCGTAGGCCGCGGGCGGCACGTGAGCGTTGCCGGTGGCGAAGGCGATGAAGATGTCGCCGCTGTGATCCTCGTTACCGCCGCCGGTGCGCGCCAGGCCCAGGCTCGCGCGTTGCGCCAGACGTGTGCACTGGTGCGGCAACAGCGGCGCATCGGTGGCCAGGCAGACGACGATCGAACCCATGCCCGGATGCGGTAATGAGGCGCGCAAGAACGGCGAATCTTTCTGCTCCATGTAACGTCCGACCGGGTAGCCGTCGACCCGCAACTCACTGCGAATACCGTGGTTGGCCTGTACGATTGCGCCGACAGTCCAGCCGCCCTGAGCACTGCTCAAACGGCGCGACGCGGTGCCGATGCCTCCCTTGAATTCATGGCAGATCATGCCGCTGCCGCCGCCGACGGCGCCTTCCGTGACGGGACCATCCACGGCGGCGAAGAGCGCTTCGGCGACGTGTTCAGGCTGGACGTGAAAACCGTTGATGTCATTGAGCAAGCCGTCAAAGGTTTCCAGCACCACCGGCATGTTCCAGTAGAGGCGACCGTCGTCCGGTTGTTGCTGGCGATCCAGTGCAATCAATGCATCGCGCACCACACCGAGGCTGTGGGTGTTGGTGAACGCAATCGGGCTGGTCAGCAGACCCGCCTCGCGAATCCACTCAAGTCCGGTGGCGTCACCATTGCCGTTGAGCACATGCACGCCGGCAAAACACGGTTGCTGATTGGTCGAACCCGGACGCGGTTCGATCAGCGTGACGCCGGTGCAGATGTCGCGTCCGGCACTGCTGCTTCCGCGCACATTGCTGTGGCCGACGCGCACGCCGGGGACATCGGTGATGGCGTTGAGCGGGCCGGGAGGTAGTTGGCCAATGCGGATGTTGAGGTCACGGGCACGAGGTTTCATTGATTTCTGTCTCTCTAAAAAATGTCTGGTGAATCACAAAACCTGTAGGAGTGAGCCTGCTCGCGATAGCGGTTTGTCCGGCAAAACAGTGTTATCAGGCAGACCGCTATCGTGAGCAGGCTCGCTCCTACAGGGGGAATGCGTTGTTCTTACTGGCCGTTCTTGACCTTGCTCCACACCCGCGTGCGCACTCGTTCGCTGGCTTTCGGCAGGGGTTCAAGGGTGTACAGCGTGGCCATCGCTGCAGCGGAGGGATACACCGCCGGATTGTCCCGAGTCGCGGCGGCCACCAGCGCTGTCGCCGCACGATTGCCATTGGGATAAGACAGATGATCACTGACCGGCGCGATCACTTCGGGGCGCAGCAGATAGTCGATAAAGGCCAGACCCTGAGGACGATTCGGCGCGTCCTTGAGCAGCACCAGCGTGTCGAACCACACCGGCGCACCTTCCTTGGGCAGGCTGTAGGCGATTTTCACGCCGTTGTTGGCTTGCTCGGCATTGGTCTTGGCTTCCAGCATCGCGCCCGACCAACCGACCGCTACACAAATGTTGCCGTTGGACAGGTCGCTGATGAATTTCGACGAGTTGAAGTAGGCAATGTGCGGGCGCAGTTTCAGCAGCAACACTTCGGCTTTTTTATAGTCTTCAGGATCGGTGCTGTTCGGTGGCAGACCGAGATAGTGCAGGGCGACCGGCAGCATTTCCGACGGTGAATCGAGCATCGCCACGCCGCATTGGCCGAGTTTGGCGAGGTTGTCTTCGTTGAACACCAGATCCCACGAATCCACCGGCGCCTTGTCGCCTAACGCCGCGCGCACTTTGTCGACGTTGTAACCGATGCCGTTGGTGCCCCACAGGTACGGCACCGCGTACTGATTGCCGGGATCGTTGTTGGCCAGTTTCGCCAGCAAGTCGCTGTCGAGATTCTTCCAGCCCGGCAGTTGCTCGCGCGGCAGCGGGGCGAGGGCGCCGGCCTTGATCAGCGTCGGCAGGCTGAAGTTGCTCGCCACCACCACGTCATAGCCGCTGCGGCTGGTCATCAGTTTGCCTTCAAGGACTTCGGCACTGTCGAAGGTGTCGTAGACCGGCTGGATACCGCTGTCGCGCTGGAAATCGTGCAGGGTGTTCGGGCCGATGTAGTCGTACCAGTTGTAGACATGCACGCTTGGTGCGTCGGCGGCCATGGCAATTGAGCTGGCGCTGAGACCGGCCAGCAGGCCCAGTTTTATGCTGAGGTTGATACAGCCTCGGTGACGACGCATGATGCGGCACTCCTGGCCTGTGCAGGCCGGTGATGAACAGGAGTGCTCAGCCTATCGGGCCGGTCACGCCTGACCCATTCCCATCATGGGTTACTCAAAAGGGGTAGTGCGTGGACGCGTTACTGCAGGAACTGCCGGTGCATCAAAGTCTGGCGCGGGTATTCGCCGGTGTTGGCCAAGAGGGTTTCTGGCGTGCGCTGGTGGACACGTTGCGTTTGCTGGTGCCGCTGGACAACGCGCTGGTGGCGCTGATGAAAGCCGGGCAGGCGCCGCAGTTGCTGATCGACTTCGACAGCCAGGGCCGCGCCGACGAGCAGGAAGAACTGGCCAGTTACAGCGCCGGCATGTACCTGCTCGATCCGTTTTACCAGGTCGCATCGACCGGCATTGCCGACGGCTTGCACAGCCTCGCCTCGGTGGCGCCGGACCAGTTTCTGCACAGCGAGTACTACCAGAGCTATTTTCGTTCAGTGGTGGGCGAGGACGAGTTGCAGTTCATGATCAATGTCGAGGGCGGCGTGCTCGGTTTGTCCTTGGGCCGTTCGACGCCGTTCGGCATGGCCGAGCAGGGTCGACTGCTGTGCGTGCGTGACTGGGTGTTGGCGGCGATGCGTCGGCATGTGCAGTTGCTGCCGCCGCAGGGCGCGGTGGCGGAAACGCCGGTCGGTGATCTGGCAACGTTGCTTGATCGTTTCGATGCGCGGCTGACGGTGCGCGAGGTCGATACGGCGCGGCTGATCTTGCAGGGATTCTCCAGCAAGGCGATGGCCCAGCAAATGGGCATCTCGCCGGAGACGGTCAAGGTGCATCGGCGCAATCTGTATCACAAGCTCAATGTCACCGGGCATGGTGAGTTGTTTGCGCTGGTGTTGCGCCCGCCAACTCCCTGATTCACCACAATCCCCTTGTAGGAGTGAGCCTGCTCGCGATAGCGGTCTATCAGTAAAATAGGTGATATCTGACACACCGCTATCGCGAGCAGGCTCACTCCTACAAGGGATCTTCGGGGGTGTCAGGGGGTGCGCTGGAAGACCAAAGCCTTGAGTCCGCTTTCAGGATCAATGTCCGGAAACTCCGGCGGATTCTCCAGCCGCTCTACAAAACGCAGACTCGGCGCTTCCTGCGTCACGCCATCAATCAGAAAGTCCGAACCGAACGCCGGGTCATTCATGCACGCCAGTACCGTGCCCTGCGCGGTGAGCAATTCCGGCAAACGGCGCAGCACGCGCTGGTAATCCTTGGTCAGCAGGAAACTGCCTTTCTGGAACGACGGCGGATCGATGATCACCAGATCATACGGGCCGCTGTTGATCACCTTGCCCCAGGACTTGAACAGGTCGTGGCCGAGGAAACTGACTTTGCTCAGGTCATGGCCGTTCAAGCGATGGTTGTCGCGGCCACGGCTCAGCGCGGCGCGGGACATGTCCAGATTGACCACATGGCTCGCGCCACCCTCGATGGCGGCCACGGAAAAACCGCAGGTGTAGGCAAACAGGTTGAGCACGCGTTTGCCGCTGGCCTGTTCGCGCACCCAGTTGCGCCCGTAACGCATGTCGAGAAACAACCCGGTGTTTTGCTTGCGGCCCAGGTCGACGCGGTATTGCAAGCCGCCCTCGACGATGCTCATTTCGTCGATCTCATCACCCAGCAGCCATTCGGCAGTGCTCTGCGGCAAGTAGCGATGCTGGATCAGCAAGGTGTGCGCGCCAGACTGTTTCCATTCGGCGGAACCGGTGAGCTCCAGCAGCAACGCCTTGAGATTGTCCAGTTGCTCAGGCGCTGGTTCCTTGAACAGCGACACCAGCACCACGCCTTGCAGCCAGTCCACGGTCAACTGCTCCAGCCCGGCCCAGCAGCGTCCGCGCCCGTGGAACAGGCGACGGGTTTCGCTCGGTGCTGCAGCGAGGGCCGGCAGCAGATGGGCGTGGAGAATGGCGAGGGCTTCAGGGTTCATCAGTCAGGATCGGCAAGCAAAAGGGCCGGCATTTTAACCACAAATACGCCGTCGCGAACGATTGCCGGCGACGGGCAAAAATGGCCTTTCGCAAAAGACCTGTATCAAAAATGAATTTCTGCAGAGCCCGCTGCTCATACCAGTTAAGCAGCGGATTCAAGCCGCTAAATCGTTAATGCAATTCAGGGAGTGCAGTTCCATGTGCCCAACACCGACGGCGAGCGCGCACCTTCCTGACGGATTGATTCTGGTGGTTGAGGACGATCCGTTGATTCTGGAGTTTCTCTGCGAAATTCTTCAGGAGGAAGGTTTCAAGGTCGAGCCGCAGACCAGTGCCGACGCCGCATCACTTTACCTTGAGCAAAACGCCCCGAACGTGGCGTTGCTGCTGACTGACATCACCATGCCCGGCACCCTTAATGGCGCGGATCTGGCCAACCTGGTCGGCGACCGCTGGCCGGACAAACCGGTGATGGTCATGTCCGGCTATGAAACGCCCGAGACCTCCGGGGTCAAGCATCCGGTGGCGTTCATCAAAAAGCCGTGGGCCATTGGGCAGTTGCTCGACTGCGTCGACAGCGCCTTCAAATCCAAGGCACCGCGCCTGCACTGACACGCTGGGTGAATCGGCCGGGCAAGTGCTACATTGCCCGCCCGGTCTTTTGCCAGAGGATGCGAACCTTTGTCTGCTCACGATGCTGTATTCGATCGCGCGTTCGGCGCGTTTCTGTTCGACATGGACGGCACTGTCCTCAACTCCATTGCCGCCGCTGAGCGAATCTGGTCAGCCTGGGCCGTGCGCCATGGCGTCGATGTGGAGACCTTTTTGCCGACCATTCATGGCGTGCGCGCCATCGACACCATCACCCGTCTGAACCTGCCGGGGGTGGATGCTGATGCCCAAGCGGCGTTCATTACCGAGGCGGAAATCGGAGACGTTGAAGGCATTGTCGAGATTCCCGGCGCGGCGAAGTTTCTCAACAGCCTGCCCAAAGATCGCTGGGCGATGGTGACCTCGGCGCCACGGGATCTGGCCTTGCGGCGCATGGCGGCGGCGGGGATTCCAGAGCCTGCGGTGATGATCACCGCTGAAGATGTGAAGGCGGGTAAGCCCGACCCGGCCGGCTATTTACTGGCGGCCAAACGACTGGGCCTGGAGCCGCATGATTGCCTGATCTTTGAAGACGCCACCGTCGGTATTCAGGCTGCCGAAGCGGCCGGTGCACCGCTGATGATCATCACCACCACGCATCAGCATCCGCTGGAAACGGCCCATACGACGTTGGCCAGTTATGCTGCGGTGCAGGTCAAGGTCGACAACGACGGCAAACTTCACCTGCAAAAAAACTGACACAACACAGTCCCTTGTAGGAGTGAGCCTGCTCGCGATAGCGGTGTGTCAGACACACAGATTTGACTGACACACCGCTATCGCGAGCAGGCTCACTCCTACAGGGGGACTGTGTTCGCAAATCAATAAACGCCGGGCAGCAACCGCCAACTGCGCGCGCAATAAGCGTCGTACTCCGCCCCAAACTGCGCTCGCAGCAGCGCCTCCTCCGAATGAATCCGGGCAATCAGCGGAATCAACGTCAGCGCCGCCAGCATCAAGCCGACCACCGAGCGAAATGCCAGCGCCCAGCCCACGGCATTGACCACCAGCCCCAGATAACTCGGATTACGCAGGTGTTGATAAATGCCATCGGTGACCAACCGATGCCCCGGCTGAATCGCCACCAATCCACTAAACCGCCGCCCCAGCACAAACACCGGCCACAATCGCAGCGCGCCGCCGATGATGAACAGCAAAGTGCCGAGCCAGCGCACGCCTTCGCCGCCCACCGTCCAGAAGTTCACCCGGTCGCAGTAGGCCGGCAAGAAACCACTGACCAGTCCGATCACCCCAAACGCCGGAATCACCCAGCGATTGGCGCGATCTTCACGCTCACCGGAGCTGAGGTTGACCTCGCTGAACAGTGAGGCGATCACCATGGCCACCGTCGCCAGTGCGACGATCACCAGCGAGCCATGGGAAAAGAACATCGCCACACCGCCAATGCCCCACACGGCCAGACCCAGATAAGCGAGGGTGGCGAGTACCGCGACGACGGTCATTTGTGCGGACATTTTCATGGTCAACTCACGGCTGGGTGCGTATCCGCTGAGTGTAGAACGCCCGAGGGCAATGGTTGTGGCTGCTGGCCTCATCGCGGGCAAGCCCGCTCCCACAGGGATTTGCGGCGTACACAAAGTTCAGGCTCACCCATGAACCTGTGGGAGCGGGCTTGCCCGCGATGAGGCCCGTTCAGTCAGCGGAAATCTCATTACCTGTCAAAACGGTGCGGAAAGTCTCGACCAATGGCCGCAAATTGATCCGGTGCCACGCCGCCCACAATGGCGTGGTCAAGGTCAGCCACGGCAGCTCGCGCAACACCACGCCCGGCGGCGCGTTATGGCTCAAACCCTTCTGAATCATCGCAATCCCCAACCCCGACGCCACCAACCCCAGCGCGGTAAACGGTTCGGTCGCCTGCATGCGCACATCCGGGGTGAAGCCGGCGCGGATGCAGGCGCTGACGAACTCATCATTGGCATCCTGACGCGGCTGCACGCCGATCCATTCCTGATCAGCCAGATCATCGGGACTCAACGCCGCTTGTTGCGCCAATGGATGGTGTTCCGGCAACGCCAGCAGCATCGGATCATCCAGCACCTGAAAGCCCAACAGATCAGGGTCGTCATCGGTCGGCGGCTCACTCACCAAGGCGATATCGAGACTACGCTGTCGCAAGCCTTCCAATTGCTCGGCGGAGCTGAGGTTGTACAGCGCGACATGGACGTTGGGACGATCCGCACGCAACACGCGCAAGGCATTGGGCAGGACGCCGGCGTGCATGGCGTTCTCGATATAGCCGATGCACAAACCGCCTTCTTCACCGCGACCGAGGCGTTTGCCGAGGGACTCGAGGCGATTGGCGTGGGTGAGCAGGGCGCGGGTTTCGGCAAGAAAAGTCTGGCCGTCGCGAGTCAGGCGAATACGTTGCTGGCTGCGCTCGAACAGCGTCAGACCCAGGCGCTCTTCGAGCTGGGCGATCTGCCGGCTCAGTGGCGACTGGGAAATATGCAGCCGTTCGGCGGCGCGACCGACGTGTTCTTCCTCGGCGACGACAACGAAGTAGCGCAATTGGCGGATGTCGATCATGTCA
This sequence comes from Pseudomonas sp. Irchel 3H7, assembly GCF_900187605.1. Lineage (GTDB taxonomy): Bacteria > Pseudomonadota > Gammaproteobacteria > Pseudomonadales > Pseudomonadaceae > Aquipseudomonas. Next base: position 148,269 of record NZ_FYEA01000010.1, on the reverse strand, counting down.
GACCTTTAGGGACTCAAGTGCTGCGCATTATGTCTTGGACGGTCTCGGTGTCGCAATCTAGGATCTGCTCAACGGTCACACAGACCCAGAACCTATTGAGGAAAAACCCATGAGCTTGAAAGACAAACTGCCCGGCCAACTGGGCTTCGGCACCGCGCCACTGGGCAACATGTTCCGCGCCATCCCCGAAGACGAAGCGCAAGCTACCGTGCATGCCGCGTGGGATGCCGGCGTGCGTTACTTCGACACCGCGCCGTTCTACGGCTCCGGGCTGTCGGAGATCCGCCTCGGCGAAGCGCTGAAGCAATACAAGCGCGACGACTACGTGCTGAGCAGCAAGGTCGGTCGGGTCATCCTCGATGAAGTCGAAGACGCCGCCGCCCGCGATCTCGGCGAAAAAAGCGGGGTTTTCGAACACGGTCGTCCGAACAAGATCGTCAATGACTACAGCGCCGACGCGACTATGCGTTCGATCGAAGACAGCCTCAAACGCCTGCAAACCGATCGCCTCGACATTGTCTGGGTGCACGACATCGCGCAGGACTTTTACGGTGATCAATGGCTGGAATACTTCAATCAGGCCCGCACCGGCGCGTTCAAAGTCCTTACCCGCTTGCGCGAAGAAGGCGTGATCAAAGGCTGGGGCCTGGGCGTGAACAAAGTCGAGCCGTGCGAACTGACCCTCGACCTCAGCGAAGCGCAGCCGGATGGCTTCCTGTTGGCCGGCCGCTACACGCTGCTGGATCACGAGCGCCCGTTGCAACGCTTGATGGATTCGGCGCTGGCGCAGAACGTTGAAATCGTTGTCGGTGGCCCTTACAGCTCGGGCATTCTGGCCGGTGGCTCGCACTTCGAATACCAGCAGGCCAGCCCTGAGGTCATCGCCAAGGTCGAGCAGATCAAGCGCATCGCCGCCGCTTACAACGTCGATATCAAAGCCGCTGCGCTGCAGTTTTCGCTGGCCAATCCGGCGGTCGCTGCAGTGATTCCCGGCGCTAGCAAACCCGGTCGTATCGCTGAGGATGTCGGCGCATTGTCAGCCGTTATTCCTGCCGGTTTCTGGCAGGCGATGCGCGACGCCAAACTGGTTTCCGAACGTGCACCATTGCCAATCGATGAGGTGAAAGCATGAAGATTGATCTGAGTGGAAAACTGGCCATCGTCAGCGGCAGCACCGCTGGCATTGGCCTGGGCATCAGCCAGTCGCTGGCCGAATGCGGCGCCACGGTAGTGGTGATCGGTCGCGATACCGGCAAGGTCGAGCAAGCGCTGGCGAGCATTCGCGAGAAGGTGCCGGGCGCGCAATTACGTGGTTTGACGGCCGATCTGGGCACCGCCGAAGGCGCGCAGAAACTGTTCGCCGCCGAACCGCGTGCCGACATTCTGGTGAACAATCTCGGCATCTTCGACGCCGTGGATTTCTTCGAAGCGCCGGACAGCGAGTGGACGCGCTTCTATGAGGTCAACGTGATTTCCGGCGTGCGCCTGTCTCGGCATTACGTGCCGGCGATGGTCGAGCAGGGCTGGGGCCGGGTGATTTTCCTGTCCTCGGAATCCGGCGTCGCCACACCGGCCGACATGATCAATTACGGCGTGACCAAAAGCGCCAATCTGGCGGTGTCGCACGGTCTGGCCAAACGTCTGGCTGGCACCGGGGTGACGGTCAATGCGATCCTGCCGGGGCCGACCTTCACCGATGGCCTCGAAGACATGCTCAAGGATGCCGCTGCCGAATCCGGGCGTAACCTGCGCGATGAAGCCGACGCCTTTGTACGCAAGGCCCGCCCGACCTCGATCATCCAGCGCGTAGCGGATGTCGAAGAGGTCGCGCATCTGGTGACCTACATTGCTTCGCCGCTGTCGTCGGCCACCACTGGCGCCGCTTTGCGCGTCGATGGCGGCGTGGTCGACAGCCTGACTATCTGAATTCTGGAGAGACGTTTATTTATGCCAACAGCATCTGCAACCATCGATATTCCGGCTTCGGCCGATCAGGTCTGGCAATTGATCGGCGGCTTTAACACGCTGCCCGATTGGCTGCCCTTTATACCCAACAGTGAACTGAGCGACGGCGGCCGCGTGCGCACCTTGCAAACCGCTGACGGCGCTGTGGTGGTCGAGCGTCTGCAAGCGTTCGATAACGCGGCGAAGACTTACAGCTATTCGATTGAACAGGCACCGTTCCCGGCGACTGACTATCTGGCGACGATCAAGGTTGAAGCACAGGGGCAGGGCGCACGGGTGACGTGGTCGGGGCGCTTCAATGCCAAAGGCGTGAGCGATGAGGAGGTGGTGGCGCTGTTCAGCGGTATCTATCAGGGTGGCCTCGAGGCACTGCGAGCCAATTACCCAGCCTGAGTTGATGATCGTTCCCACGCTCTGCGTGGGAATGCAGCCCGGGACGCTCTGCGTCCCTTTCGCAAGCTGGAACGCGGAGCGTCCCTTGAGGCGTTCCCACGCAGAGCGTGGGAACGCTCATGTCAGGGATCAGGAATTCTCGATCAGGCTCTGCCGGCAATCGAGCAGCAGTTTCGCCCCGCCCAGATCGCTGCTGCCGACTTCAAGACTGAAGCCATGCAAGCTGACAATCGCCGCCACAATCGACAGCCCCAAGCCAAAGCCACCCTGCGGTTGCCCACCCTCGGCGCGATAGAAACGCTGGAACACCGCCTCACGCTCAGCCTCGGGAATTCCCGGTCCTGAGTCATGCACTTCAATGCGCGTCTGCCCACCTGCGTTCACCCCGCGCAGCATCACCGTACCGCCCGGCGGGGTGAACTTGATCGAGTTGCTCAGCAGATTCGCCAGCGCCTCGAACAGCAACGCCCGATCGCCATTGAGCGGCGGCAACGTCTCCGGCATGTTCAGCTCGAAACGCAGTTCGCCTTCCTCAGCCAGTGGCAGATAAAACTCATGCAGTTCTTCCAGCAACTGCACCGGGTCGAGTTCGACAAAACCTGAGCGGCGCTGGCGATCTTCCAGTTCGGAAATCCGCAGCAAACCGCGAAACCGCGCCATCAGCGTGTCGGCTTCGGCCAGCACCAGATCCAGTTGCGCTGCTTCCTGCGAGCCTTCGCCGGCCTGCTGCTGCATGCGATACAACTGCGCGCGCAGGCGCGTCAGCGGGGTGCGCAAATCATGGGCGATGTTATCGCAGACGCCTTTGACTTCATTCATCAAACGCTCGATGCGCTCCAGCATGGCGTTGACGATGGCCGCGAGCATGTCCAGTTCATCGCGGCGATTGGACAGTGGCAGGCGATGGGTCAGGTCGCCGGCCACGATCGCCTGGGCGCTGTCCTGAATGGCTCTGATCCGCCGCAGTGGCCGACGCCGGAGCAAATGCCAACCGGCGATTCCAGGCAGAATCGTCAGCGATACGCCCCAGAACAACGCATGCAAAATGATCCGCGTGACGGCGAACAGCGAGCCGTTGTCGCGCAGCAGCACCAGCCAGCGGCCGTCGCGGGTTTGCGTGGCCACCGCGTCGCAGCTGTCATTGGGCAGGGTCGGGTCGTCGGAGTCGGCGCATTCGGCAAGCATGTGGATCTTGCCGTCCAGCGGCAGGCCTTCGGGGATCTGCTGGAGCGCACCGCCGAGGTAAACGCCGTTGGCATCGAACAGGCCATAAGCGTCGATGCCACGAATGTCGAAGGTCATGCTGGCGGCGAGGGCGTCTTCCAGCTGTTCGCCGCGAAAGTGCGAAAACAGGTGCTGGCGTTGCATCAGCGAGTGTTTGGCGAGGTTATCGAGGTAGCCGGAGACCTCGTAATACATGACCCCCATAAGGATCGCGCTCCAGGCCACGAACAGCGAACTGTACAGCGCCAGCAAGCGGCTGCTGGAGGAACGCCAGCCGTCAGACGGGTTCGGCAATGACATAACCCGAACCCCGTACCGTGCGGATCAGCGGCACATGGCCGGCGGCATCGATCTTCTTGCGCAGACGGCCGATGTGCACGTCGATCAGGTTGGTGCCGGGGTCGAAGTGATAGCCCCAGACCTCTTCGAAAATCATCATGCGCGAGAGGATCTGGCCACTGTTGCGCATGAGGAATTCGAGCAATTTGTATTCGGTCGGCAGCAGCGTCAGCACCTGTTCGGCACGTCGCGCTTCGTGGCTGATCAAGTCGAGTTCGAGGTCGGCGACCTGCAGCGTCGTGGCCTGAGTGGCGCCGCTGTTCTGCCGACGCAGCAACACTTCAACCCGCGCGGCCATTTCATCGGTGGCGAACGGTTTGGTCAGGTAGTCATCGCCGCCGGCGCGCAAGCCGCGTACGCGCTCGTCGACATCGGAGAGCGCGCTGATCATCAGAATCGGCGTGGCCACGCCCATGGTGCGCAGGGTAGTGACGATGGCTAGGCCATCGAGTTCGGGCAACATGCGGTCGAGGGTGATCAGGTCGTAGTTGCCGCTCACGGCGCGGTCGAGGCCTTCGCGGCCATTGTCGACCCAGTCGACTTCCAGCCCGTGGCTGCTCAGTTCGGCGACGATTTCCCGGGCGGTCACGGCGTCGTCTTCGATGGTCAAGATACGAGTCATAGGCAGGCCTGCTGATCGGTTCAAACGGAATGGCAGCATTTTGCCAAGAAATTCCGGCGACGCTTTAAATTAACTTTCATGTTGTAGCTGTCATTTGCGCGCTTTGGGGATTAATTTGCCGGAACGTTGATATCATCTGGCCATAATTCTCTACAGGAGTTGTCCCGTGCGTATTTCCATTCGCCGTGGCTGGATGCCAATTACCGGTCTGTTGCTGGTGCTGTTCAGCGCTTCGGCATGGGCGGCCAATACGCCGTGTTCCGGCAAAAAAGGCGGGATCGCTCGCTGCGATGGCGACCTGTTCCTGTGCAATGACGGTTCCATCAGCGGCTCGAAGAAAAGCTGCGCGGCGATGTTTGGCGAGCCCCAGCAGGCCCGTCCACAAAACCTCCTGCAAAGTGATGATGGTTGCGCCTGCGGCACGGGTTCGTTTTGTACTGGCCCACGTGGCGGGGTGTATTGCCTGACGCCTAGCGGCAACAAAAGCTACAAACGTAAATAACTGGCATTTGTGCCAATGCATAAAACCCGCTGTTATTCGGCCCTTGTTGCAATTTGCATGGTCCGAGGAAGTTCATTCTTTCTAACTGATTGAAAATAAAAGATTTATTTATTTCTCGCGACTGGCACGGTCACTGCAATTCATCTGCTGACGAGTTGTAACACCATTTTTCATGCCTGGAGCAGAACAACAATGAATAGATCCCCTGATGGGTTTTATCCCGCCGTTGAAGAGTCGAGCAGCGTTTCGGGCGTGTCCTGGGGCGCGATTTTCGCCGGTGCTGCGGCTGCCGCTGCACTGTCGATGATTTTAGTCCTGCTCGGGTTTGGTTTGGGTTTCTCTGCCGTTTCACCGTGGGCCGGAGAGGGCGTCAGCGCCAAGGGCCTGGGCATTTCGACAATCGTCTGGCTGGCGGCGACGCAAATCATCGCTTCCGGCATGGGTGGCTACATCGCCGGTCGCCTGCGGGTGAAGTGGGCGAACATGCACGGTGACGAAGTGTATTTCCGTGACACCGCGCACGGCTTCCTTGCCTGGTGTGTGGCGACGTTGGTCACCGCGGTGCTGGTGGTCGGCTCGGTCAGCAGCGTGATCAGTGGTGGTGTGCAGGCCGGTGCCAGTGTCGCTGGCGGTGCTGCCAGCGCCATGACCCAAGCGGCCGGTTCTGCGGCGGCCAACACCGACAGCAACCAGTACGGTTACTACATCGACAGCCTGTTCCGCGATGACCGTCCAGCCTCGGTCAGCGATGACGCAGCGCATGGCGCCGTGGCGCGGATCTTTGCACAGAGCCTGGCCAACGGTCAGATGAGTGCCGAAGACCGTACCTACCTGGCGCAACTGGTCGCCCAACGGACCAACCTGACTCAGGCCGATGCCGAGCGCCGCGTCGATGAAATCTACGCCCGCACTCAGAAAGCCCTGGCCGACGCCAAACTGAAAGCTCAACAAGCCGCCGACACCGCTGCGAAAGTCGCTGCCTGGACCTCGCTGTGGATGTTCATCTCGCTGTTGGCCGGTGCGTTCTTCGCCAGCCTCGCGGCCACCTACGGCGGTCGTCGTCGGGATGCCGTTGAGTACGTAGAAGTCGACACCTACACCACGACCACTCCAGTCCGTTAAACAAGGAGCATGACCATGCGCTCATTACTGCTGTTTTTCCTCGGTGTACCGATCCCGATCATCATCCTGATCGCCCTGTTCGTGCACTGATTGCTCCATTGAGGCCCATGCCTCGGCCGTTTCCACCTTCGGGTGGAAGCGGCTTTTTGCTTTCTGACGGGCAACAAGGGGAAAATCCGCGTCGGCAACGGGGCGGCCGTTGCGCGCACGTTTAAGGATGAATACGTTGAACAAGCAAGCAATCAAACGAAAAGTCGTCGAAATGCTCGATAGCGGGCATTCCAGGGCCGAAACCTTCAAGGCGTTTTCGGGTGGCAAGGTCAAGGATCGAGTGCTGGCGGGCTGGATCGGGGCGCATCCGGATCCCGCCCTGAGAAAACGACACGCCGTTAAAGTCAACATTCTGGTCGCACTGATGGGTATCTGGGGACTTCTCGGGGCGATAGCCGGGCTGCTTCAAATCAATGACGGTGGCATCGCTATGGCATTGACCATGGTCTTGATTATTGGCGTGATTCCGCTCTTGTTTGCGTGGGGCTTTTACAAGGGCATCGCGGTGATTTACACAATCTATGTCACCTTCACGATCAGCCAGATTCCTCGTGAATTCTACGGCTTCAGTGAAGAACCCGTGTCGACTCTGCTCGGCGTGGCGTTCATTCTGGCCATGGTGTTCTACGCCGCCTGGGTCAAATCGCTGCTGTTTCCGGACCTCGCTTTGGTCGGTACAAGGAAGATCAAAGGGCAGTACGTCTTCTCCAATTGATCGTTGGACAATCCAGCCGCTTTCACTGGCCTGGATCAATATTTCGCCGGGCGAGATCGCCTAACGTAAATGATCCAGGCCTTTGCTGAGGTATGAACTACAGTGCTTCACGCGCACCTTGTTGCGCTGACGGAGTACCCGTGTCGACGCCCCAATCACAGCAACAATAAACGCGTCGACCCGGTGTAGTGCAGCAAGGAGCTGACACCACCTCAACCGAACTTTCACGGATGAACATCGCAATGCACTGCCAAGAAAGAACTTTCGATATCCAGCCGTTGGCGCAGGCGGATATGACCGTCCATATCAACGGCCAAGCGGTCACCGCCGCCATTGGTGAAACCGTCCTCAGCGTTATCCAGTCCCTCGGCGTTCGCCAGATTGCCCGTAATGATCACGACCAGATCACCGGCGCCTACTGCGGCATGGGCGTGTGCCAGTGCTGCCTGGTGAAAATCAATGGCCGGCACAAACGCCGTGCCTGTCAGACCGTCGTGCGTGACGGCATGCAGATTGAAACCCAAGTCAACCGCATCACCGCGCAGGAGGTCGTATGAGCCTGCAACCGGTAATTGTCGGCGGTGGCCCGGCGGGGATGGCAGCAGCCATCGAACTGGCGCGCCACGGCGTGCGCTGCACCCTGCTCGAAGAAGCATCGCGCCTTGGTGGCGTGGTGTATCGCGGGCCGTTGCGTGACGGTGTGCAACTGGATTATCTCGGCCCGCGTTATTCCGAAGCCCTGGGCAAACTGCACGGTGATTTTCAGGAGCAGGCCGGGCTGATCGATGTGCGCCTCAACCATCGCGTGGTTGGCGCCGAAGGCACTCGCGCGCTGGTGGTGCTCGATGGCGACGAGCAACTGCACGAAATCGAGTACCCGCAATTGCTGTTGTCCGCCGGATGCCACGAACGCAGCGTGCCGTTTCCGGGCTGGACCGTGCCGGGAGTGATCATGCTCGGCGGCCTGCAACTGCAAATCAAAAGTGGCGTGGTCAAGCCGCAGGGGCCGGTGATCATCGCCGGCACCGGGCCGTTGTTGCCGTTGGTGGCGACGCAGTTGCATGCCTCGGGCGTCAGCGTCGCGGGCGTGTATGAGGCTTGCGCGTTCGGCAAGATCGCCCGTGAGAGCCTGGCGCTGCTGAACAAGCCACAACTGTTCCTCGATGGCTTGAGCATGCTCGCCTACCTGAAACTGCACGGTATCCCGATGAATTACGGCTGGGGCGTGGTCGAAGCCCACGGCGAGGACGAACTGAAAAGCGTCAGCGTCGCGCCGTACTCGGCCACGTGGGAACCGGACATGAGCCGCGTCGAGCGCTTCGAGGCCAAGACCCTCGCGGTCGGTTACGGCTTTATTCCGCGCACCCAACTGAGTCAGCAGATGGGCCTGGATCACGGCTTCAGCGACGACGGTTATCTGCGCGCCAACGCCAATCTCTGGCAGCAAAGCAACGAAGCCCACGTGCATCTGGCCGGCGACATGGGCGGGATTCGCGGTGGTGAAGCGGCAATGCTCGCCGGCAAGATCGCGGCGACCTCGATTCTGCTGCAGCGCGGAGTGCTCGAAGAGGAATTGGCGCGTGTGCGTCGCGACCGCTACTTGAGCAAACTCAAAGCCATCGTGCGATTTCGCGCCGCTGTGGATCGCTACACCGAACGCGGCGTTGGCCAGACTGCATTGCCTGCTGCCGATACGGTGATTTGCCGTTGCGAACACGCCACCCGCGCCGACATCGACCTGGCGCTGGAGCAGGGCGTGCAAGACATCGCCAGCCTGAAAATGCGTACCCGCGTGAGCATGGGCGATTGTCAGGGCCGGATGTGCGTCGGCTACTGCAGCGACCGCCTGCGCCAGGCCACCGGACGCAAGGACGTTGGTTGGCTGCGCCCGCGTTTCCCGATCGATCCGATTCCCTTTTCCGCGTTCCAGTCCATCGGCACGGAGGCCGCTGCCCATGAGTAAGTTCTACGACGTGGTCATCGCCGGTGGTGGCGTGATCGGGGCGTCCTGCGCCTATCAACTGTCCAAGCGCAAAAACCTCAAGGTCGCACTGATCGACGCCAAGCGCCCGGGCAACGCGACCCGGGCCTCGGCCGGCGGTTTGTGGGCGATCGGTGAGTCGGTCGGCCTCGGTTGCGGGGTGATTTTCTTCCGCATGATGTCGGCCAACCGCAAACGCGAAACCCAGGGCGCGGCGGTCGCCGTGGACGCGAGCACGCCGCACATTCTGCCGGAGTCGTTTTTCGATTTTGCCTTGCAGTCCAACGCGTTGTACCCGGCGCTGCACCGTGAGCTGAAAGACAATCACGGGATGGATTTCAAGTTCGAAAAGACCGGGCTGAAATTCGTCATCTACGACGACGAAGACCGGCTCTACGCCGAGCACATCGTCGGCTGCATTCCGCACCTGGCCGACCAGGTGCGCTGGCTTGATCAGGCGGCGCTGCGCGAGGCTGAACCGAGCGTCAGCCATGAAGCACGCGGGGCACTGGAATTTCTCTGCGATCACCAGGTCAGCCCGTTCCGCCTCGCCGATGCCTACATGGAAGGCGCGCGGCAGAACGGCGTCGACATTTTCGTCAACACCAACGTCACCGGCGTGTTGCACCACGGTAGCCGCGTCACCGGTGTGCAGACGGCTGAGGAGGGCGTATTCCACTGCAAGACGCTGATCAACGCCGGCGGTGCCTGGGCGGCGGATCTGAGCGAATGGGCGACGGGGATTCGCATCCCGGTGAAACCGGTGAAAGGCCAGATTCTGCTCACCGAGCGCATGCCGAAAATCCTCAACGGCTGCCTGACCACCAGCGACTGCTACGTGGCGCAAAAGGACAACGGCGAGATCCTGATCGGCAGCACCACTGAAGACAAAGGCTTCGACGTCACCACCACCTACCCGGAAATCGCCGGGCTGGTGCAGGGCGCGGTGCGCTGTTTACCGGAGCTGAAAGACGTCAACCTCAAGCGTACGTGGGCGGGGTTGCGCCCGGGTTCGCCGGATGAGTTGCCGATTCTCGGGCCGATGCGCGAGGTGGAGGGTTATCTGAATGCCTGCGGGCATTTCCGCACCGGGATTCTGACGTCGGCGATTACCGGCGTGCTGCTGGACAAACTGGTCAACGATGAACCGCTGCCGCTGGATATCACACCGTTTCTGGCGGATCGGTTTGAAGTCGCGCCGGTCAAACAGGAGCTGGAACTGGAACTGGTCTGACCTTGGCAAGATGATCATTCCCACGCTCCGCGTGGGAATGCCTCAAGGGACGCTCCGCGTTCCAGCTTGCGAATTGGAACGCAGAGCGTCCCGGGCTGTATTCCCACGCGGAGCGTGGGAACAATCGGGTGTGGCTCAGGTTTTGCGGGATTCTTCTTCGAGCTGATCCGATTCGAACAACCGCGCCAGTTCCGCCCGGGCTTCCTGGGCGGTTTGCAGGACTTTGGCCGCGTCGTCGTAGATCGCGTGCTGTGCCTCCAGCACCTGTTCGTCGTGGTGCTTGAAGCGCTTGATCCGTGCATCGGCCTGGGCCTGGGTCAAACCGAGGCCGACCAAGGTGCGTCGACTCATTTCCAGACTCGAGTAATAGGTTTCACGAATCGCTTCCGCGCCGACATCGACCAAGCGGTGCACATGCTGACGGTTACGTGCCCGAGCGATGATCTTCATGTGCGGATACAGCTTGCGCACCACCTCGGCGGTCTTGATGTTGGTGTCCGGGTCGTCCGTGGCAATCACGAAATACTCCGCCTCGCCAACCTTGGCCGCATTGAGGATTTCCGGGCGCATCGGGTCGCCGTAGAACACCGGCACACCGCCAAAGCTGCGCGACAGTTCAATGGTTTCCACCGAGGTGTCCAGCGCGACGAACTTGATGTTCTGCGCACGCAGAATCCGCGCCACAATCTGACCCATCCGGCCCATGCCGGCGATCACCACACGGGGGGTGTCAGTGTCGATCTCACGATATTTCTCCGGCACTTCCACCGGCTGCACTTTCGGGCTGACCAGCCGCGCGCAGATCAGCAGCAACAATGGCGTCACCGCCATCGACAGCGTGATGGTCAGCACTAGCAAGTCATACAAGCGCGGTTCGAACAGACCCTGATCACGACCGATCTTGAACACCACAAAGGCGAATTCACCACCCGCCGCCAAGACGATACCGAGGCGAATCGCACTGACCTTGTTCAAGCCACCGGCCAGACGCCCGACGACAAACAGCAACGGCAATTTCAGACCGATCAACAGCAGCGTCAGCCCCAACACGGTGATCGGCGCACTCAGCAGCAGGCTGAGATTGGCGCCCATGCCGACACTGATAAAAAACAACCCGAGCAGCAGCCCCTTGAACGGCTCGATCTGCGCTTCCAGCTCATGGCGATATTCCGAATCCGCCAACAGCAAACCGGCAAGAAACGCACCCAGCGCCATCGACACACCGACCAGATCCATCAACCACGCCGTGCCGATCACCACCAGCAACGCCGTGGCCGTCGACACTTCCGGCAGACCGGTTTTCGCCACCACGCGGAACACCGGACGCAGCAGATAACGCCCACCGACCACGACCACCGCGATACCGCCGAGCACTTGCAGTGCGTGATTCAGACTCTCGGCGTTGCTGGTGTCGTGCGCACCACCGGCCAGCATCGGCACCAGCGCAATCAACGGGATCGCGGCGATGTCCTGGAACAGCAGAATCGCAAATGCCAGCCGCCCGTGGGGGCTGGTCAGTTCCTTGCGTTCGGCCAGACTTTGCAGACCGAATGCCGTGGATGAGAGCGCCAGACCGAGGCCAAGCACAATCGCACTGTTCAGCGGTTGGCCAAACACCGACAACGCCAGCACGCCGATCACCGAAGCGGTCAGCAGCACTTGCGCCAGGCCGACGCCGAACACTGATTTGCGCATCACCCACAAGCGTCGCGGCGACAACTCAAGGCCAATTATGAACAACAGCAACACCACACCGAGTTCGGAAATATGCGCGACGCTTTGCGGATTGCCGATCAGGCCGAGCACCGACGGGCCGATGATCACCCCGGCAAACAGATAACCGAGCACGGCACCCAATTGCAGACGTTTGGCCAAAGGCACGGTGAGCACGGCCGCGAACAGAAAGACGACGGCGGCTTGCAACAGATTGCCTTCATGGGGCATGGGGGGTTACTCCTGACAACGGTACGGCGGGGGTGACAAGGATAAGGGCTACAGCGACTTTTCATCCACCGAAGATCCCCTGTAGGAGCTGTCGAGTGCAACGAGGCTGCGATCTTTTGATCTCGCTTTTGCCTTCGAAGAATCAAGATCAAAAGATCGCAGCCTGCGGCAGCTCCTACAGGAGATCTTCATGTGGCCTGTAATAATATGCATCAATTGGTTACATTTATAACCCAAGCGAATCAATCCCCCGAGTCCCTCCATGGCCATCAACTTCGACCTCAACGACCTGCAAGCCTTCCGCGCCGTGGTCGAGCAGGGCAGTTTTCGCAAGGCCGCTGACACCGTGCGCCTGTCGCAACCCGCATTGAGCCGGCGCATAGAAAAGCTCGAAGACGCCCTCGGCGTTAAACTCTTCGAGCGCACCACACGCAAGGTCAGCCTGACCCAGGCCGGGCGCGGTTTCATGCCCAGTGTCGAGCGTTTGCTCGATGATCTCGATGTCGCGTTGCTGGGCATCAGCGAAGTCGCTTCGACCCGTTTAGGCCACGTCACCGTCGCCTGCGTGCCCTCGGCGGCGTACTACTTCATGCCCCGCGTGATCGCGCGCTATCACCAGCAATTTCCACGGATCAAAGTCAAAGTGCTCGACTCCAGTGCGCACGATGTCTTGAGTGCGGTGGTCAATGGCGAGGCGGATTTCGGCTTGAGTTTTCTCGGTACGCAGGATGCCAAAGTCGAGTTCGAACCGCTTGTGCAGGAGTGCTACGTCGTCGCCTGTCGCCGCGATCACCCGTTGGCCGGGCGCAGCAGCGTGAGCTGGGACGAGTTCTATCAGCAGGATTACATCTCGCTCGACAAGACCTCCGGCAACCGCTTTCTGCTCGATCAGGCGTTGAGCACGGTGGTGCCGCAGCGCTCGAGCATCTGCGAAACCCGCCATGTCACGACGATGATCGGTCTGGTGGAAGCGGGGTTGGGCGTGGCGGCGGTGCCGCTGATGGCGATGCCCGGGCCGGATCATCCGATCCTGACGCGAGTGCCGCTGACCGATCCGCAAGTGATGCGCAGTGTCGGCATCATCAAGCGCCGGGGTCGCACGTTGACCCCGGCGGCACTGGAACTGGAGCGGCTGGTGGTGGAAATGAAGGTCCAGCCGCCGATTGTCATTGCTTGACCGAGTCCAGTCCGGTGGCCTGCACATCAGCTTGTGCGGCCGGCGCGGCGAGGTAGGCGAGCAGGGCTTTGGCTTCTTCAGGATGCTGCGCGCCGACCGGAATCCCGGCGGCAAAGCGCGTCACCGACTGCACCGATTCCGGGATCTTCGCGACGAAACTCACGCCCGGCACTGGCAGTAATTCGCTGACCTGCTGGAAGCCCAATTGATAGTCGCCGGTGGCAACCACCGAGCCGACCGGGATTTTCGGGATCATTTTTGCCTTCGGTTTCAGTTGCTCTTCGATGCCCAGTTTCTTGAACAACTGCTGCTCGATGTACACGCCGCTGGCGCTGTCGGAGTAGGCCACGGACTGCGCGTCAAGCAAGGTTTTCTTCAGGCTGTCGACACTGCTGATGTCCGGTTTTGGCGCACCTTCGCGCACCACCAGGCCGATCCGCGAGTCCGCCAGCTCAACGCGCGAGGCCGGGTCGACCTTGCCTTGTTTGATCAAGTCGTCGAGGGCATAGCCGACCATGATCACCACGTCGGCGTGTTCACCGCGGGCGAGGCGATTGGGGATCGCCTCGGGTGCTTTGCCCATCGACGGACCGAGGCTGGTGGTCAATGTGTTGCCGCTGGTGGCAGCGAATTTCGGCCCGAGAATCTTGTAGGCGGCAGTGAAGCCCCCGGAGGTCATCACGCTCAATTCTTCGGCCTGGGCCGCGAGGTTGAACGCGAGACCGGCGAGCAGGGCGGTGACAGTAAACAGTTTTTTCATGGCGAGTTTTCCTCAGGCCGCGACAGGTTGCAGACGACCACCGGCACGGCGGTACAGATAAAGAGTGGCGCACAAGGCACACAGCGCACCGATGCTCATCCAGTAACCCGGCGCGGCTTTGTCGCCGGTGTACTGAATCAGGAAGGTCGACATCGCCGGGGTGAAACCGCCGAAAATCGCCGTGGCCAGGCTGTAGGCGAGGGAGAAACCGGCAACCCGCACTTCAACCGGCATGATCTCGGTGAGCGCTGGAATCATTGCGCCGTTGTACAAGCCGTAGATAAACGACAGCCACAACAGCGACAACAACATGTGGCTGAAGCTCGGCGCCTGCACCAGATACGACAGCGCCGGATAGGTGGTGGCCAGGGCCAGCAGCGACATGGCGATCAACACCGGACGACGGCCGATACGGTCGGACAACATGCCACCAATCGGCAACCAGAAGAAGTTCGACACGCCGACCAGCAGCGTCACCAACAGTGCATCGGAGGTGCTCAGGTGCAGCACGGTTTTGCCGAAGGTCGGCGCGTACACGGTGATCAGGTAAAACGCGGTGGTGGTCAGCGCGACCATCAACATGCCGCCGAGTACCACGCCCCAGTTCTGGCCGAGAGTGCGGAACACTTCGCCCATGCTCGGGCGGTGTTTGCGTGCGGCGAACTCTTCGGTTTCCGCCAGGTTACGGCGCAGAAAAAAGATGAACGGCACGATCATGCAACCGACGAAAAACGGAATCCGCCAGCCCCAATCGGCCACCACATCCGGCGCCATCCACGCGTTCAGCGCATAGCCCAAAGCAGCGGCGACAATGATCGCCACTTGCTGACTGGCCGACTGCCACGCGGTGAAGAAACCTTTGCGACCCGGCGTGGCGATCTCGGCGAGATACACCGACACACCGCCCAGTTCCGCCCCGGCCGAGAAGCCTTGCAGCAAGCGCCCGATCAACACCAGTGCGGGGGCAAACAGGCCGATGCTTTCGTAACCGGGCACCAGCACAATCAATATCGTGCCGCTGGCCATGATCGACAGCGTGACGATCAAACCTTTGCGTCGGCCGACATCATCGATGTACGCACCGAGCACGATGGCGCCCAGTGGACGCATCAAGAAGCCTGCGCCGAATACCGCAAAGGTCATCATCAGGGAAGCGAACTCACTGCTCGCCGGAAAGAACACTGCCGCGATCTGCGTGGCGTAGAAGCCGAACAGGAAGAAGTCGAACTGTTCGAGGAAGTTGCCCGAGGTCACCCGGAAAATGGCACCGGCCCGCGAGCCGTTGTGTGGGATTGAGGCTGTCATAGAAAAGTACTCCACCGCTTTTATGACGTGCGCGACGGGAGGGCGGCGCACGGTTTTTATTGAGGTGGATGGTGGCGCAGGTGTAACTGGATGTTAATTGCATTGTTGGCATGGATTGATGTGCAAAGTGGATCAATCATTTCAGGTTATTGATAAACCTGGGGAGCCAGCCTGCTGGCGATAGCGGTTTGTCAGTCAATGAAGATGTTGAATGTGCCGACGCCATCGCTGGCAAGCCAGCTCCCACAGTTTTTGCGGTGTACCTACTGTTTCTGCAACACCAAGAAACCTTGTGGGAGCTGGCTTGCCAGCGATGGCGGCCTCACAGACAACTACAATCCCCCAGCCTGCTCACGGAAAAAACAAGGAATGTTTCCCGAACCCGGCAGTCCGAGTTCAGGTAGCACACATCACAGGAGGTTCACCGATGAACAGCAAAACCCTAATCGCCAGCCTGGCCCTCGTCGCCGGCATTGCCGGGATCAGCCCACTTGTTCAAGCGGCGCAAACCTCAAATGAACAGGCCGTGCAATCCCCGGTCAGCGATCGCGAACTGAAGGTCAACGACCGCGCCCCGGATATTTATCAGCGCAGTGAAAAAGCCATCGACTGGAAAACCAAGGGCCTGAAAAAGCCTGTTGATCAGGCGCAATGGGTACAGATCAATGACCAGTACGTCATGGTGATGATCACCAACGGGACGATTGTCGAGATGAAACCGGTCCCGCGTTAAATCTCCGGCAATAATCAGCCATGGACGGTTGATTGCAATCGAGCGCCGTTCGGGTAAAACCCGTGGGGCGTTTCGAGTGAAGGGAAGTCAGGAGCAACAGGTTGGAAAAGAAACCGCTGTATCGCAAAGAAAACACGACCGCCCATAACGTCTGGCGCAACAACCCAGGCGGGCACTACCGCGATCAACGAAACACCAAAGCGCAGAGCCGCAGCGAGGCCATGCGTGGCTCGATGCACGGCATCAAACACCACGGCTATGACTACACGCCGTTGTTTCGTTTTCTGTTATCCCGCGTCGGTGGTCATTGGGATGAGATTTTCAGCGAAGCGGTATCTCGCCTTGATCGGCCAGAGCCGGTGTTCTGGATGGTTGCCATCCACGAAGAGGATCGCGAGGACATTGTGCGACTGGGCGAGTCGGCCTACTTCAACGGCCTGTTCGTCGATGGGCAAAAGCAGTTGCAAATCGTCAACCCGCAGTTGACTGCCGAGGATATGAAACCTCATTGCCGTTGCTGCACGCATACCTTCAATGGTGTTCCGTTTGGCCTGCCCGCAGACTGATCGAGCTAATCGACCCGAACCTGATTCATCACCTGCCCACCCCCCAGCCGATACTGATTATTGCCACTGCGCTTGGCCTCATACATCGCCAGATCTGCGACGTGCAGCAAGCGATCCATGGCTGTCGCATGGTCCGGAAACACCGCCACGCCAAGGCTGGTGCCGATGTGGCGCTGGTCGTTGCCGATGCTGATCGGTGGCGACAGTTCGATGAAGATTTTCTGGCAGATGCTGCGGGCTTCGTCCTGCAAACTCAGGCTCGGCGACAGGCCTTGCAGGATCACCACAAACTCATCGCCGCCAATGCGCGCGACGGTGTCGGTGGCACGCAGGATGCGTTTCAGCCGCGTGGCCATGGTGATCAGCACCCGGTCGCCGGCGGCATGGCCGTAGCGGTCGTTGATGGTTTTGAAACCGTTGAGGTCGACGAACACCAGTGCGACACGAGTCTCGGTCTGGCGAGCTTGATCCAGCGCTTCGGACAAACGTTGTTCCAGCACCAGGCGATTGGGCAGGCCGGTCAGCGGATCGAAGTGAGCGAGGTGTTGCAGGTAGCTGGCCGAGGCTTTTTCTTCGGTGATGTCGCGCACCACACCCATCATTTTCACCACCGCGTCGTGGTCGTTGCGCACCACGTTGCCGGTTTCCCGTAACCAACGAATGGTGCCGTCGGGCCACACCACGCGGTATTCCTCATCGTGATTTTCGCCGGTCTCCAGGCAGCGTAGTTCGCCTTCGCGCACCTTGGTGCGGTCGTCTGGATGGACACAAGAACAGAACAACGCGTAGGACGGCATGATCTCGCCGATCTTGAAGCCGAACATGCCGTAAATCGCATCCGACCAGTACAGCCGATCCGTGTCGACTTCCCAGTCCCAAGTGCCGATGCGCGCAAAGTACTGGCTGCGTTTGAAGCGCTCGACGTCGCCGTCTTGCTGAATGTGTTGGCCATCGGCGGCCCGTCTCAGCAGATCCCGATACTGCGCGAGCTGCCTGCGCAAATCGCGTTCGCGCCACAGCAGCAATGCGATGACGGTCAGCATGATCACGCCCACGGCGAGGCTGATCCAGAACAGAGTCATTCGGGTGCTGCCAGCATGGCGAATCGATCCGTAGAGTAGTGGCGGTTGGCTATGTTAATGCTTCAATACTCGGTTCGGATACATGTTGATCTGCGCTGGCAGGTTGCCAATCCCCGGCATTTCTGGGAAAACGGCGGCCGGCTGAACAATAGAGTGAATGTTATGAATGATGAACTGCAGGTAATCGACCTTCAGGTCGGCGAAGGCAAAGCCGCCGTCAAAGGCGCGCTGATCACCACCCAATACACCGGATGGCTGGAAGACGGCAGCGAGTTCGATTCTTCCTACAGCCGTGGCAAACCTTTTCAGTGCGTGATTGGCACGGGGCGGGTGATCAAGGGTTGGGATCAAGGTTTGATGGGGATGCAAGTGGGTGGCAAGCGTAAATTGCTGGTGCCGGCGCATCTGGGCTATGGCGAGCGGACGATGGGCAAGATCCCGCCGGGTTCGAATCTGGTGTTTGAGATTGAGTTGTTGGAAGTGTTGACGCGGGAGGATTGAGGTAGGGGACGTCGATTTGGATGAAGTCCGTTACTTCATCCAAATGCCGTCAGGGTGGATCAGGTGAATACGTCTATATCGTCAAGCGTGTCTTCGATGATTCCTTGCAGTGAAGGGTGCATTTGCTTGGCTGATTCGAGTGCCGCAAAAACTGTTTCAGTATCCAGCTCGCCATGTCCGCGAGCGATGTGCCCGAGTGCAGTAGCCGCAGCGGCCACAATTGCTTCGGTTTTGCTGGTGAGGTATTTCAGGCAGATGTCCTGAGCCCAATTTCTGTCGGTTTCATTTAGGCCAATGGATACGAGTGCGGCGATTACGTTTGCATCTATGCCGCTGGAAAGTAGGCGGACGGCCTCATCGTGGTTTATCGATGGGTTTTGGTAGATGAGGCTCATTGCCGAAGTTAACCCCTGATGCCGATAAAAAGATCGAGTTCCGCTGGCAGTTGTTCGTTAACCGCCATGCCGATTTTTTGAGCTTGATCCAGTGTCAGCAGCCACTCGCCGTCGGGACTTTCGTCAAGGCTTTTCCAACCCATTGCAGCCAGAACTGCCGGTTCAAATTTCGGCCCAACTGTAAGTTGGTATTTTAAGGTGTCGTCTTCGTCGTCACCCTTTAAGAAACCGCTAATCCATAAAAACATCTGTAGCCTCCTGTTTACTTCGGGGTTGATCTTTCGGGGTCTGCGGGATCGATTTGTTCCCCGGTCTCGTGGTTAAACTCGCCAAGATGCTTGCCTTGCTTGTTATAAAGCTCGATAGCACCGGTTTTACTGTCCCATTCAAAGATCCGGCCTTTTCTATCCTTCCATCGGCTGCGTCTACCGCCTCCACCTTGAACACTGCTTTTGGATTTGACAGGAAAAGCATCCGGGAATGCGGGAAGTGTTGCGGGAGGTCTGTGGTACTTGATATCGCCGCCGAGAGCGCGCCTTGAAATCACAACATACAGGGGCGACACCCCGGAGTCAGCCGGAAAAACCAGGATGAAATCGTGGTATTCAGGCGGGTAAACCGGATTAACGATGATCTTGTCTGCTTGCTCAGTCGGCGGGTAAATCCAGATCTGGGGTATTTGCGGTGCGCCTTCCAGCGGTGGAATTACCGTTGTCTTGGTGGGGTCTACGGCGGGTGTCCAGATCAATTTTGCGCCATTACCGAAATCTGCGACTTGCTGGGTGCCTTGCTTCACGAACCGTACGACAGGAATCATCTCCCAATCGCTGCGCGTCTGGGTGTTGTACCCATATCCTTTCAAGGTGCCGTCGGCTTGTTGTTCTAAACGCAATCGGACACGAGTGCGACCTTTCTCAAGCGATTTAAGTTGTTCTTCTGTGTATAGCGAGCTGTCGCCCAAACTCGAAGGCCAAAGCAGAGCAACCATGCCGAGCAATGCACCAGCGACAACACCTCCCGTCACTGCACTTGCACCACTCACCGCACTTGCGCCTGGGCTTGCAGTGGTAGTCGTAGCTAATAGAAGCGTTCCTGCCTCAGCAGGAAAATTACGGCCTCCTACTTTTTTTAGCGGAATGTTCCCAGCAGTGTCTCGCTCGCGGCCGCCCAACAAAGACAACTCTCCAAAATCAGCCAACTTCTCGACCGGAATAAATCCGGTACTACTGACATGGTTGATTACACCATCCGGAAGCTGGCAGCTTTTAGCGAACACGCAACCTTTTGCATCGGGCATAGGCTGTTGTGGTTGTTTGATTAGGCTATTTTCGTAGGCTTGCTGTCTGGCAAGCATATCGTCATAGGCGGTTTGTCTAGCTTCCCGCTCTGCCAACTCGCTGTCGGTCATATAGCGGCTAGTGATGTGGTGTCCGTCACCGGCCGGTGGGTTTTGAACCCGAGGTCTGTCTGTCTTTCGCGCCATGAGCGTCCTTGTTCTTTCGTCAGAAAACGATGCGGACGCTAAATGAATGGACGTTTGATGGATGTAGGACGGGTCTGAAATTTCGACAGTTGTTACAAGTGTAAAAAATCAGGATTGGTACATCGGCAGGTACGCCAACTCGCTCGGGCCTTCCTATGGTCTGGTTTTCAGATATTTGTTAGCAGAAAGAAAGCCATCGCGAGCAGGCTCACTCCTACTGTTGATCGCGGATGCTCATGGGATTTGAGTGCACCACCGATCTAGTGTGGGAGCGAGCCTGCTCGCGAAGAACGATCACGCGGTCAATCAGGCTGCGTGGGCCATTTCGGCCAGTGTGTCGGCCACGGTTTTTTGCAGTGAGGGGAACCGGCGGGTTACGCGGCGCAGAGCGGGTAGAACGGCGTCGATTTCCAGTTCATCGAGTTGGGGAAGGACGGTGACGGCGGAGGCGACGATGGTTTCGCGTTCGCTTTCGAACAGCACCAGGCAGGCGTTCTGTGCCCAGCGTCCGTCCCGTTCGTTGAAACCCATCGCCACCAGTGCCGCGACGACTTGTGCATCGGTTTTGTTGGACATGATTATTGCCTCAGTGCGGGGTCGATTTTGTCGAGGGCGCGGTTGACCGCGAGTTCGCCGAGCATGACCACTTGTTGAATGCCGAGCACGGTGTTGCGGTAGGGCGAGTCGAGCAGGGCGGCGAAGTCGCTGAGCATGATGCTGGCCGAAGCCATGGATTCGCAGGCGTGGGCCATGAGGTCTTCGGCGCCGGTGTTGGGGTCGACGAGGAACATGGTGCTGGGTCTGCGCGGTGGTGAAGGCGGTGTGGGTTTCAGGTAGTGGTCGAGGGCGCGTTCGGCGGCTTCGTGGAGTTTTCTGGAGCCCGGTGCGGAGTAGGGGGATGTTGGGTTTGGATCGACTTCCGCTTCTGTTTCAGGTGGATTCGGCGTGACTTTGAACATTGTGTAGGTTTCCAAATTGATGCCGACACCACCTCGCGACTAAACGAAAAGGTGGCAGCTGTACACAGGTTAGTCGACCGGTAAACCCACCAAAACCGGCGCACCCGAAGGCGCCCTGCGCACAGCTACCATTGAGTGAGGTATCGAAATACCTACTGTCTGGAACGTTGTGCAGTTTAAGTGGATTACCGAGCGACTAAACCCGATCACTGAACATTCAGTGACGCGAACCAAGTTACCGGCAGCCCCCAAGCCGCACAAGCCGGCGGATTCTGGCGTAGTTGTAGGCAAAGGCGCAAGGCGCTGTAGCCTCATGGCTGATGTCTAAATAATGCTGCGTTTGACTGGGCGCCTACGCGAGCAGGCTCGCTCCCACCTTTGAAATGCGTACCCCCTGTGGGAGCGAGCTTGCCCGCGAAGGCGCCTTCAAAATCACCTCAGGATTCAACCCTCACGCCGCGCCCAAACCGCTCCCTATAAACAGAAGGCGGCACCCCCACCACCCCACGAAACGCCACACGAAAACTCTCCACCGACCGATAACCGCAACGCTCGGCAATCTGCTCGGTGTTATGCGGCGTACTCTCCAGCAACTCCCGCGCCCGCGCTAACCGTTCATGCTGCAACCACGCCTTCGGCGACTGCCCACTGGCCTCGGTAAAACGCCGCAGAAACGTGCGCTCACTCATCGCCGCTTCACTGGCCAGATCACGCACTTCCAGCGGTTCATGCAAGCGCTCGCGCGCCCATTGCATCACCCGCGACAGATCGTTGCGCGGTGTCGGGCTGACCGGGGTCGGAATGAACTGCGCCTGACCGCCGGTGCGTTGCGGTGACATCACCAGACGCCGCGCCACCGAGTTGGCGACTTGCGTGCCGAAGTCCCGCGCCACCAGATGCAGGCAGGCATCGATTCCGGCAGCGCTGCCGGCCGAGGTGATCAACTGGCCGGAATCGACGTAAAGCACATCGGCATCGACGGCAATCGCCGGGAAGCGCTGCGCCAGTTCCGCCGTGTAACGCCAATGCGTCGTCGCGCCATGCCCGTCAAGCAGGCCGGTGGCCGCCAGCACAAATACACCGGAGCAAATCGACAGCAACCGCGCACCCCGGGCATGGGCCTGACGCAATGCATCGAGCAGTTCATTCGGCACCGCCGCGTTACGGTCGCGCCAGCCGGGAATGATGATGGTGCGCGCCTCGGCCAACAATTCCAGGCCGCCATCGGCCAGCACCTGAATCCCGCCCAAGGCACGCATCGGGCCTTGATCGACCGCCGCGATGGCGTGGGTGTACCACGGGAAATCGAACTCCGGCCGGGTCAGGCCAAAGACCTCCACGGCGATGCCGAACTCGAATGTGCAGAGGCCGTCGTAGGCCAGAATCGCGACCAGACCTGGTGATGTCGGCATTTGGCGGAAAATTCCCGGTGAGTGTCTTGTGCGCCACTGTAGCCGCAAGCGGCCGCTCGATAAAGTCTGTTCACACCCGTTCAGATAAAGGAGCAACACCCATGACCAGCCTGGTTCGCGACATCCCTGCGGCGCCGTCGGCGATCGCCCTGATGCACTTCAGCAATCGTCTGACCTTCGAAACTGATTGTTCCGACGTCTTCAGTAGCCAGGAGGCTGGCGAGATTGATTTTGTTCTGGTCGATGTCCGTGGACCACTGGCCTATGAGCGCGGGCATGTGCCGGGCGCGATCAATATCCCGAACCGTTTGCTGACGGCGGCGGAGTTGGCGAGTTACCCGAAAACCACGCTGTTCGTGGTCTATTGCGCCGGCCCGCACTGCAACGGCGCGAACAAGGCGGCGGTAAAACTGGCGGCGCTGGGTTACCCGGTCAAGGAGATGATCGGTGGCGTGACCGGATGGCTGGATGAAGGTTTTCAACTGAGCGTTGAACAAGCCGCCAAAACCGCCATCGGCTGCGAATGCTGATCCCCTTGTAGGAGCAGCCGCAGGTTGCGATCTTTTGATCTTGATGTTTAAAAAGCCAGATCAAAAGATCGCAGCCTGCGGCAGCTCCTACAGGAAAGTCAGCGTTTTTCTGCGCTGGAAAAGCACTTGTCCTACAGCCCTTGCACCACGACGGCGCACCCGTTGACCCCGGTCAATCGGTGCGCCGATCTTTCATAAGTATTTGTCGCTTAAACACAATTTACCCTGTGCGCGCCGCCATAGACTGCCGGCCACTTCGGTTTTTGTAGCCAATTGGCCATGACCGAACGCTGAATCGAAAGCTGCCAATAAAAGCCTCCGCACACAGGAGTTATAAATGAAGAAGCTAGTGATGTTCGGTGCCCTGGCACTGTCGATGTTGTCCCTGACCGCCGTGGCCGAAGACGCCAAGCCGATCCGCATCGGTATCGAAGCCGGTTACCCGCCATTCTCGATGAAAACCCCTGACGGCAAACTGACCGGTTTCGACGTTGATATCGGCGATGCGCTGTGCGCGCAGATGAAAGTCAAATGCACTTGGGTCGAGCAGGAATTCGATGGCCTGATCCCGGCGCTGAAAGTGAAGAAGATCGACGCGATCCTGTCGTCGATGACCATCACCGACGACCGCAAAAAGAACGTCGATTTCACCATCAAGTACTACCACACCCCGGCGCGCTTCGTGATGAAGGAAGGCTCCGGTGTCAAAGACCCGCTGACCGAGCTCAAAGGCAAGAAAGTCGGCGTGCTGCGTGCCAGTACTCACGACCGTTACGCCACCGAAGTACTGGTGCCGGCCGGTATCGACCTGGTGCGTTACGGCTCGCAACAGGAAGCCAACCTCGACATGGTTTCCGGGCGTATCGACGCGATGCTGGCCGACTCGGTCAACCTCAGCGACGGTTTCCTGAAAACCGACGCCGGCAAAGGCTTCGAATTTGTTGGCCCAACCTATGAAGACGCCAAGTACTTCGGCGGCGGCGCCGGCATTGCGGTGCGCAAGGGCGATACCGCGCTGGCCGAGCAATTCAACAAAGCCATCAGCGAAATCCGCGCCAATGGCGAGTACAAGAAAGTCCAGGACAAGTACTTCGACTTTGACGTGTATGGCCATTAATACGCCGTAGAAAAAAGTGGCCCCGTTTGCGCGGTGGCCACTTTTTTTGCGCCCATGATTTATCCTGTTTCACACATTTCCCATGTAGGAGTTGCCGAAGGCTGCGATCTTTTGACTTTGCTTGTGAAAAACAAGATCAAAAGATCGCAGCCTTCGGCAGCTCCTACAGAAACATCGGAGTCTTCCCATGCAACGCATCGACCATGTTCTGCCTTGGAGCCACTTGGGCAGCGAGCGCTCGCTCAGCGTGTTCCGCTATGGCGCGGGCGCCCGCAAGGTGTACATCCAGGCCAGCCTGCACGCCGATGAACTGCCGGGCATGCGCACCGCGTGGGAACTCAAGCAACGCCTCAATGAGTTAGAGCAGCAAGGCCGTTTGCAGGGCGTGATCGAATTGGTGCCGGTGGCCAACCCGATCGGCCTCAATCAACACGTGCAAGGTGCGCACATGGGCCGTTTCGAACTCGGCAGCGGCAAAAACTTCAACCGCGCCTTCGTCGAACTCAGCGCGCCGGTCGGGGCGTTGATCGGTGAACGATTGGGCACTGATGCCGAGGCCAACGTTGCACTGATCCGCCAAGCCATGGGTCAAGTGTTCGAAGACCTGCCGGCCCCGGCGTCGCAACTGGAAGCGTTGCATCGTTTGTTGCTGCGCCATGCCTGCGATGCCGACATCACCCTCGATCTGCATTGTGATTTCGACGCGGCGATTCATTTGTACGCGCTGCCGCAGCACTGGCCACAGTGGCAATCATTGGCGGCACGTTTGCAGGCCGGCGTGGCGCTGTTGTGTGAAGACTCCGGCGGCAGTTCGTTCGATGAATCCTGCTCGACACCGTGGCTGCGTCTGGCGCGGGCGTTCCCCAACGCCGCGATTCCGGCGGCGAATCTGGCGACCACGCTGGAACTGGGCAGCATGGGCGACACTCGAGTCGATCAGGCGCAGGCCAATTGTGAGGCGATTCTCGGTTTCCTTGCTGAGCAGGGTTTTATCAGCGGCGAATGGCCGGCGGCGCCAAGCGAGTGCTGTGAAGGTCTGCCGTTCGAGGGCACCGAATACCTGTTCGCGCCGCACCATGGCGTGGTGAGTTTTCTGCGCAATGCTGGCGAATGGGTGGAGAAGGGCGATGCGCTGTTTGAGGTGGTCGATCCGTTGCAGGATCGCGTGACCACCGTGCGCGCGGGCACCAGTGGCGTGCTGTTTGCGCTGGATCGCGGGCGCTACACCGAGCCGGGGATCTGGCAGGCGAAAGTGGCGGGGCGGGTGGCGTTTCGGACGGGCAAGTTGACCAACGACTGATGGATCTACGCTGGGTTCACTGGCCTCATCGCTGGCAAGCCAGCTCCCACAGTGATTGAAGGTGTTCACAAACATTGTGTTCACACAAATCCTGTGGGAGCTGGCTTGCCAGCGATGGCGGCATCGACATCACCACCGAATTTGGATCCTCGCCGCAGGATGTTAGGCTCCCCCCCGAACCCGACACTCCGTGAAGGAAGGCTCTATGTTGAAGGTCTTTGCTCTCTTGACCCTGCTGGCGTCCACTGCTGTGCAGGCGCAAACCACGCTGCAATCCGATCTGCCGCTCAAGTACCTCGAACTGGTTCACGCCGATGCCGAACCGCGGCCGCTGGTGATTTTTCTGCACGGCTACGGCAGTAACGAAGCCGATCTGATCGGCATGAAATTTCAGCTGCCGGCGCAATACAACTACTTGTCGGTGCAGGCGCCGCTGTCGCTCGGTGAAGGACGTTTCCAGTGGTTTCGCAAGAAAGGCGAAGGCGCCTACAACGGCGAGACCGATGATCTGAAGGTCAGTGGCCAGAAGCTGCGCGACTTTATCGCGCAAGCAGCGAAGAAATATCACACCACACCGGACAAGGTGTACCTGATCGGTTTCAGCCAGGGCGCGATGATGACCTACGAGGTCGGGCTGCGGCCGCCAGTGGCGGTCGGTGGGATCGCGGCGTTGAGCGGGCGTTTATTGCCAGTGTTGAAGGCTGAACTTAAAAGCGAACAGCAGCCGTTGCCGCTGAACATCTTTATCGGCCACGGCACCGCCGATGATCCGGTGCCGTATAAGAACGGCACCGAGGCCAACGCTCAGTTACAGAAACTCGGTTATAAACCGCAGTTCCATGCCTATCCCGGCGTCGGCCACAGCATCAGTGCGGCCGAGCTGCGCGACTTGAACGGCTGGTTGCAGCAGCTCAATCCTTGAGGATGGTTTTCACCAGGGCATCGTGACCCTTCTTGTCGCTGGCGCGGGAGATCACCTGCACCAGCGCCATCTTTGTGCCGGAGCCGGCCATCAGCGTGGTGTTGAGGGTCTGGCCGCCGCCCTGGGTGGCGGTGCTGTCGACCTGACGCAAGCCAAGGCCGGTGCCTTTCTGGGTCAGGCTCTTTTCGCTGAGCTTGTTGAAGTCCGGCAGCGCTTTGCGCTGGTCTTCGATGAAGCTCGACACGCTGCCGTCGAGGAACTGCCCGTCGTTGTCCTTGACGTGCTGGCCTTCGGGAATCTTGTTCTCAGCGGTAATGACCACGGTTTTTGTGGCCTCGTTGGTGTACATCGTGCCCGTGGTCCCGCTCGGGCTGGTCGGCAGCGGGTCGGCGACGAAACCTTTAGGTAGCACGAAAGTAAACTTGCCCTCGAGCATCGAGACTTTCTCGGTGCCGGCATTTTTCTTGGCCGCTTGCGCGTGGAGGGCGCCGAAACCGGCGAGGGCCGCCACCAGCAGAACGACGGCTTTTTTGCTCAACAATGACATGTGAATCTCCGGTGGATGGTCGCGCGAGGCGGGCGATCATCCCACGGAGGGGGCCGGGCGTTCCAGCGCGAATCATCCGAGTGGTTATTGCGCCTGCGCTTTCGCCAGCGGACGGGCCAACAGGCGTTTGGTCACGCCGAGCATGGCCACCGACACTGCGACACCGACGGCGAATCCACTCAGCCCCATGCTTGGCAAGGTCAGCGCCGAGACCAGACAAAACGCCGAAAACGAATACATGCCGGTCGCCGTCGCCCGTAACAATGCAGCGGTAAATGCCGGGCCGCGCGTTTGTTGCGAGAACACCGCCATGACACTGCCGAGCACCGGAAACACCGCGAGCAAACCGCTCCAGCGCTCGCCGACGGTACTGGCGAGCATCGTCACCACCAGGGTCAACGCGGCGCCGGCGATCATCCGCCAGATCAGTTTGTCCGACTTCGGCGCCGTGCCGCTGAGCACCGGTTGCACTGTGGGAAACAGATACGGCGATGCCAGCAACGCAATCGCCGCCGCCGCCACGGAAAACGGCAGCGACGCCGGAATCAGTGACAACACCCCAGCGATCACGGCCCACACCGACAGCGACGCGGCCAACGCCAACGGCCAGTTCGCCCGCTGCGCGACTTGCGCGTAGGTAATGCAGAACGCAATCATCGCGAACATCGCCGATAACGCCGCTACCGCCGACTGCGCGGCAAAGCCCGGACCCTGCTCGATGGCGAGGAAAAACAGAATCGGCCCGACCACCACCGGCAACCCCGACAGCCACCCGGCCACGCTCGGCCCCCAGCGTTTGCCCGCCAGGGAAATGAGCAGCAGAAAACCGGGAATCAGCAGCAGTTTGAGGATCAGCACGCAGGAGTCTCCATCCGTTGAAGGTTCGCCACGTTAGCATTGTCGATCGGCGATTGCTGCCTATGTGCGCAGTTTTTGTATACAAAGTGTCGGGAGCAATACCCGACTATGCTCTGATTATCAGGGCTTGCCGGAGTCGATAACGCGATGAACAGAACACCGAAGGTGTTGCGCGGATGTTGCGGCATCGGTTTGTGGGCGTTGTTGCTGACGCCGACCTGGGCCAATTGGCAGGACGCGGTGCCCGGCGCGCAGATCATCGGTACCGGCGATTTCAGTGTGTTCGGTTTCGATGTCTACAACGCGCGCCTGTGGAGTGCCGCGCGGCCCCTGGTCGACGGCCAGCCGTTTGCGTTGGAGTTGATTTACCGCCGTAACATTTCCCGCGACGATCTGGTCAAGGCCAGCGTCGATGAAATCAAACGTCTGGCCGGTGCCCGCGTCAGCCCGGCGCAATTGGCCGGGTGGCAGGTACAGATGCAGCAATCGTTCGTCGATGTGCAGGCTGGCACGCGGATTACCGGCGTGTATTTGCCGGGGCAGGGCGCGCGGTTTTTTGTCGGCCAGCAATTGCAGCACGAGATTGATGATCCGCTGTTTGCCCGGGCGTTTTTCGATATCTGGCTCGATCCGCGCACACGCAATCCTGAGCTGCGCGAGCAGTTGTTGGGGGTGAGTCGATAGATTCTTTTGCGCTTCAAGGCTGTGGCGGAAACCTCTAAGCTGCGTCTTTCGACTTGTTTCTGGATGTGTGCGTGAAATTCAGCTTGCCCAAAATCGCCACCGCGCCGTTTTGCCCGCCGGAAGTGGCCGGCAGTGTTGCGGTTGATCCCAATGCCTCATTCTTCAAACGCGTGCTGCGTTTCGCCGGCCCCGGGTTGCTGGTGTCGATCGGTTACATGGATCCGGGCAACTGGGCCACCGCCATCGAGGCCGGTTCACGCTTCGGTTACAGCCTGTTGTTTGTGGTATTGCTGGCGAGTCTGGCGGGCATGGTCGTGCAGTGCCTGTGCTCGCGACTGGGCATCGCCACCGGGCGCGATCTGGCGCAGCTGTCCCGCGAGCGCTACAGCACACCGACCGCGCGCCTGCAGTGGGTGTTGGCGGAAATCTCGATCATCGCCACCGATCTGGCCGAAGTGCTCGGCTGCGCATTGGCGTTCCACTTGCTGCTTGGTTGTTCGTTGACCTTCGGCATTGCCCTGACGGCGTTCGACACCTTGCTGGTGCTGGCCCTGCAAAATCGCGGTTTCCGCAGACTGGAAGCGATCATGCTGGTGCTGGTTGCAACCATCGGCGTGTGTTTTTTCGTTGAACTGTTGCTGATCAAACCGTACTGGCCCGACGTCGCCCAGGGTTTCAAACCGTCGCTGGCGGCGATTGGCGAGGCGGCGCCGTTGTACCTGGCGATCGGTATTCTCGGCGCGACGGTGATGCCGCATAACCTTTATCTGCATACCTCGATCGTGCAGACGCGGATGATCGGCAAGGATCTGGCGAGCAAGCAGGACGCGGTGAAACTGGCGCGCATCGACACTATCGGTTCGCTGGCCTTGGCGTTGCTGGTCAATGCGGCGATCCTGATTCTCGCGGCAGCGGCGTTTCACCAGTCCGGGCACACCGACGTGGTGGACATTCAGGACGCCTACCACTTGCTCGATCCGCTGGTCGGCGGTGCGCTGGCCAGTGTGTTGTTCGGCGTGGCCTTGCTCGCATCGGGGCAGAGTTCGACCTTCACCGGTACCATCGCTGGCCAGGTGATCATGGAGGGTTACCTGAATCTGCGGATTCCGTGCTGGCAGCGACGCTTGATCACTCGCGGGCTGGCGTTGATTCCAGCGTTTATCGGCGTGTGGCTGATGGGCGATAACGCGATTGGCAAGTTGCTGGTGCTGAGTCAGGTGGTGTTGAGTCTGCAGTTGCCGTTTGCCCTGTATCCATTGATTCGCATGACCAATGATAAAAAGCTGATGGGGCCGTTTGTGAATCGCTGGCCGACACGGGTGTTGGCGTGGGGGTTGTTTGTGGTCATCAGTGGCGCTAACAGCTGGCTGATTTTGCAGTGGGCGGTTTGAGCCAGCATTTGCAGTGACTGGGCTGGCCTCTTCGCGAGCAGGCTCGCTCCCACAATTGCTATCGGGTGACCACAATAGTGTGCACATCCGATAACCCTGTGGGAGCGAGCTTGCTCGCGAAGGCGGACTGTCAGGCGCCCACGTTGCTGAACAGCGGAATGCGCCCATTGAGCGAAGGCTTGTAGTGCCAGTTCAGGCGATTCAGATCGGTACCGTTTTCGAGTATTTCCCTCACCGTCGCCCCGGCAATGCTCATCGCCACCGCTTGCCCCGGACACTGATGCCGACCACTGCCAAAACTGAAACTGCGGCGGTTGGCGCGCTGTGGCACAAATTCCTCCGGTCGTTCGTTAAGCGCCGGATCACGATTGGCCGAGGCCAGCAGCACCAGAATCACATCGCCTGCTTCGACCCGCACACCGGCAATCTCACAGGACGCGGCGACAAAGCGCCGGGTGTTCTGTACGGGCGGGTCGAAGCGCTGCACTTCGCTGAGTAGCGCCTCAATGGATTCGCCGTGCAGTGCTGGCTGACGACGTAGCGCCAACAACGTGTTGCCGATCAGGCCGGCGCAGGCTTCGAACGTCTGCGAACAGAGGCCGATCAGGTTGGCGATCAGGGTGTCTTCATCGCCGCTAAAGCGCTGCTGGATCGCGCCGAGGAAGTCGCTGGCGGGTTCGGCGAGCAGTTCGATGAAGTAGCCGCGCAGGTGTTCGGCCGCCGCATCTGCTGCGGCCAATTGCAGGTCGTTGCTCAACGGCGACAGGCAGGCGACGAAGTCCGCCGTCAATTCACTGATCGCCCGCGCTTGCGCAGGGCTGAAACCCAGTAGCGCCGCGACCACGCACACCGGGCCTCGAAACATTGCCTTGTACACACCGTCGGCGTCCGCTGTGATCAGCCGCGTGGCAACCAGTCTGTCGACGGCCTCAAGGTCGAGCGCGGCCAACTCAGGCTCAATCGCAGAACGCGGGCAGCGCTGGCGCTCACCGTCATTCATGCGCATCAATTGGCCGAAGACCTTGCCAGCCATGCCTTTTGCAATCGCTTTGGGTACGGGTTCTTGCGCCGGACGCACCCGACAATCGGCGTAGGCCAACACCGCAGACACCGCGCGGGCGCTGCTGGCGACCCACAGTTTCAACTCCGGATGAAACGTCAGCCCACCTGCTGCGCGCAGTTCGGCGTAGTAGGGATAAGGATCGACATGCGTTGCGGCGCTGATCGGGTTCATGGTTTGCATCCTTGTCGGCGGTGAAAGTGTTGCTACTATCTCCATTGCGCGACGACGATGATTCGTCCGGGAGCGAACTATGCACGCAGAACATCAAGACATCGGCGTTTCCCAAGTGGCCGCCGCCATCGCCGAGCCGGCGCGGACAAAAATCCTCTGTTCGCTGATGGACGGCCACGCCCGCACCAGCACTGAATTGGCGACGATCGCCGAAGTCAGCGCTTCTACCGCCAGTGTGCACTTGGCGAAACTCAAGGACCTGGCCCTGCTGCGCCTGCATGTGCAGGGCCGCCATCGTTATTACAGCCTTGCCGATCAGCGCGTGGCGCAGGCGCTGGAAGCGTTGATGGTGATTGGCCAGAACGCCGCGCCGACGTTCAAGCCTCACACCCCGGATCGCCTGCAATTCGCGCGCACCTGCTATGACCATATGGCCGGGACGCTGGCGGTGATGCTGCATGACCGCTTGATCGCAGCCGGTTGGCTGGTGGCAACCGACGAGCAGGCCTATCGCTTGAGTGACAGTGGCGAGGCGTTGTTTCTTGGTTTGGGAATAGACGTGCAGGATTTGACGACGCTGCGCCGCAAATTTGCCTGCCCGTGCCTGGACTGGAGCATGCGCCGGCCGCATCTCGGTGGCTCGCTAGGCGCGGCGTTGTTGCAGACTGCGTTGAAGCGCAACTGGGTGACCCAGGATCTGGACAGTCGGGCGTTGGCGTTGACGGCGCTGGGGCGCAAGGAGATCAGCGCGCGGTTTGGTGTTGAGTTGCCGATTGAAAACCACAAGATCAAAGGATCGCAGCCTTCGGCAGCTCCTACATGGATTGGGTAGGGCTGAGATTTATTGGGTGTACGCGACTCCTGTAGGAGCTGCCGAAGGCTGCGATCTTTTGATTTTGCGTTTCTGACCGACGAGGGGCGCATCTGCCACCTTGTATCACCGCAGACGACCCTATACTGTATATGCAAACAGTATAGAGCCCGCCCCATGCAAATCATCGACAAGCTGAGCATCCTCGCCGACGCCGCCAAGTACGACGCCTCTTGCGCGAGCAGCGGCGCGCCCAAGCGCAGCTCCGAGGGCAAGAGCGGGCTGGGTTCGACCGATGGCATGGGCATCTGTCACAGCTACACGCCGGACGGGCGCTGCGTGTCGTTGTTGAAGATTCTGCTGACCAATTTCTGCCTTTACGATTGCCAGTACTGCGTCAATCGCCGCTCCAGTGATGTCCCGCGCGCACGCTTCACTCCCGAAGAAGTCGTCGCGCTGACCATGGATTTCTACCGGCGCAACTGCGTCAGCGGGCTGTTTCTCAGCTCCGGCATCATTCGTTCGGCGGATTACACCATGGAGCAACTGGTGCGGGTGGCGAAGCTGCTGCGCGAAGAGCATGAGTTTCGCGGGTACATCCATCTCAAGACCATTCCCGAAGCCGATCCTGCATTGATTGAGGAGGCGGGGCGCTACGCCGATCGCCTGAGCGTCAACATCGAGCTGCCGACCGATGCCAGCCTGCAAGTGCTGGCGCCGGAGAAGGACATCAAGTCGATCAAGCAGGCGATGAACACCATCTACACCGGCGTGCAGACCGTGTTGAACGAACCGCGCTCGGCGAAATTCGCTCCAGCCGGGCAGAGCACGCAATTGATTGTCGGCGCCGACGACACTGATGACAGCACCATCCTCCACAGCGCCCAGGCCTTGTACGGCAACTTCCGTCTGCGCCGGGTCTACTATTCGGCCTTCAGCCCGATCCCCGACAGCCCGAAAAGCGTGCCGCTGGCCGCGCCGCCGCTGATGCGCGAGCACCGTTTGTATCAGGCCGATTTTCTCCTGCGCAGTTACGGCTACAGCGCTGATGAATTGCTCAAGGGGCCGGGCAATCTGGCGTTGGACATCGACCCGAAACTGGCTTGGGCGTTGCAGAATCGCGAGGTGTTCCCGCTGGATCTGAACCGTGCCGAAGCCTCCTTGATCGCGCGTATTCCCGGTATCGGCTTGCGCACCACCGAACGTCTGGTCGAGCTGCGCCGACAGCGGCGCATTCGTTACGAAGACGTCGCGCGTATGCGCTGTGTGCTGGCCAAGGCCAAGCCGTTCATCATCACCAGCGACTACCACCCGCAGCAGGCCGAAGTCACCAGCCATTTGCTCTATCAGCAATTACGCGACCGGCCGATGCCGCAGCAGATGGGGCTGTGGGGATGATCAATCTCGATTGCGACGATTTGTTCGACACGTGGCGCCAGCAGGCGCGCTGGCTGCTGAGCCATGAAGTCGATCCGAGTCTGGTGAGCTGGGCTTCGCAAGGCGTGGCTGATCTGTTTGCCAGTGATGAGCCGGTGCCTGAAGGGCAGGGGCCGTTTATGGCGAGAATCCCACGTGCGCTGATCGACACCTTGGAACAAGCCTCATGCTATCGCGGCGATCAACGCTGGAGCCTGTTGTATGAAGTGTTGTGGCGCGTCAGCCACGGCGACCGCACGGCGATGATGGCCGGTGACAAACTCGGCAGTGAGTTGCAGCGACGGATCAAACAAGTGAATCGAGAAGCCCATCATCTGCATGCGTTTGTGCGTTTCATCGAACGCCCGTCATCCAGCGCAGGTCCGCAATACGTGGCGTGGCATGAGCCGGCCCACGACATACTGCACAGCGCCAGTGAGCATTTCATCGGGAGGATGGGCCGGCATCGCTGGTTGATCGCCACGCCGCGCGATGGGGTTTATTACGATGGCGAGCAACTGATCCATCAGCGTCAATGCCCGCTGGAATGGCAGCAGTTGGCGCAGAATGTCGACGATCCTCATGGTGATCTGTGGCTGACTTATTACAGCCACATCTTCAATCCGG
Organism: Pseudomonas sp. Irchel 3H7; assembly: GCF_900187605.1. Classification (GTDB taxonomy): domain Bacteria; phylum Pseudomonadota; class Gammaproteobacteria; order Pseudomonadales; family Pseudomonadaceae; genus Aquipseudomonas. The sequence goes on along the minus strand of NZ_FYEA01000010.1, from coordinate 114,367 downwards.
CGCGGTTGAACGAGAAGGTCATGCAGGGGCATTTGCCGGCGCGGTTCTGGAAGAATTTGCCGGAGGGGGAGTTGATTCCAGGGTTGATTACGCAGGCGCGGATGGGCAAGCAGCAGAATGGGCAGGCGAGTGGGATTGCCAGTCGCGCAGGTAAACGGATTGCCTTGAAGAGCTAAGAGCTTACCCTCACCCCAGCCCTCCCGAAACGTCGGACCGCCCGTAGGGAGAGGGGGCCGACCGAGGTGTTCTCGCGTACTACATCGACCTGAACGATCAAGTCGAACTCAGGTTTTGAAAAGCACAAAAATCGCCTCCCTTTCCCCCTCGCCCCCCTGGGGGCGGTCCGACGTTTCGGGAGGGCTGGGGTGAGGGGGAAAGAATCTCAAGCACGCCACAAATACTGCGCCAAGCGCCATAAAAAAGCCCCCCACCAATCACTCGGTGGAGGGCTTTTCTACATAAGCAGCCGTCAGATCAAACCTTGACGATCCAGCCCGCTGGCGCTTCGATGTCGCCGGTCTGCACGCCAGTCAGCTCTTTGTAGAGCTTCTGGGTCACAGGGCCCACTTCGGTCTCGCTATGGAACACATGCAGATGGTCGTTGTAGCTGATACCACCGATCGGCGTGATTACCGCAGCAGTACCGCAAGCGCCGGCTTCCTTGAAGTCCGACAGCTTGTCGATCAGCACGTCGCCTTCAACCACTTCCAGGCCCAGACGGGTCTTGGCCAGTTCGATCAACGACAGGCGGGTGATGCCTGGCAGCACCGACGGCGAGTTCGGGGTGATGAACTTGTTGTCGTGGGTGATCCCGAAGAAGTTGGCCGAGCCGACTTCTTCGATCTTGGTGTGGGTCATCGGATCGAGGTAGATCGCGTCGGCGAAGTTGGCTTTCTTCGCTTTCGAGCCCGGCATCAGACTGGCGGCGTAGTTGCCGCCGACCTTGGCTGCGCCGGTGCCTTGCGGGGCAGCACGGTCGTAGCTGGAGATCTGGAAGTTGTGCGGGGTCAGGCCGCCCTTGAAGTAAGCACCGACCGGAATGCAGAAAATCGAGAAGATGAACTCGGGTGCGGTGCGCACACCGATGTTGTCACCGACGCCGATCACGAACGGACGCAGGTACAGCGCGCCGCCAGTGCCGTACGGCGGGATAAAGCGCTCGTTGGCGCGAACCACGGCTTTGCACGCTTCGATGAACTGCTCGGTGTCGACCGTCGGCATCAGCAGACGCGCGCAGCTGCGTTGCATGCGCAGGGCGTTCTGGTCCGGGCGGAACAGGTTGATCGAGCCGTCCTTGCAACGATAGGCCTTCATGCCTTCGAAGCACTGCTGGCCATAGTGAAGGGCCGTCGAGCCTTCGCTGATGTGCAGCACGTTATCTTCGGTCAGGGTGCCTTTGTCCCACTCGCCATCGCGAAAGTACGACAGATAGCGCTTGTCGGTCTTGATGTAGTCAAAACCCAGCTTGTCCCAATTGATGCTTTCGTTACCCATGACACCCTCTATCACTGAACAACCGTCGAAACGGTTCAAGGCTTCTGACGTTTTTTGGATGGGCACAACAATACTTCATTCTTGAGCGGTTTCGCAGCCGGAATTCGCTCCACTGATCGTTCCCACGCTTGATCGTTCCTACGCTCTGCGTGGGAATGCTTCATCGGACGCTCCGCGTTCGACTTTTGGGACGCAGAGCGTCCCCGGCTGCATTCCCACGCAGAGCGTGGGAACGATCACCGCAGCTACAGGTGCAACGCATGCCCGAGGGCACGCAACGCCGCTTCCTGCACTGCTTCACCCAAGGTCGGATGCGCATGAATGGTGCCGCCAATGTCTTCCAGCCGCGCGCCCATTTCCAGGCTTTGCGCAAACGCTGTCGACAACTCCGACACGCCAACGCCCACAGCCTGCCAGCCAACAATCACATGATTATCCCGACGAGCGACCACGCGCACGAAGCCGCTTTTCGACTCCAGCGTCATCGCCCGACCATTGGCGGCGAACGGGAAGCTGGAAACAATGCAGTCCAGACCCGCAGCTTTAGCCTCGTCCGGGGTCTTGCCGACCACCACCAGTTCCGGGTCGGTGAAGCACACGGCAGCGATGGCGGTCGGGTTGAATTCACGGGTCTTGCCGCTGATCAACTCGGCAACCATTTCGCCTTGGGCCATGGCGCGGTGGGCCAGCATCGGCTCGCCGCTCAGATCGCCGATGGCGTAAACGTTGCGCATACTGGTCTGGCAGCGGCTGTCGATCTTGATCGCCGAACCGTTCATATCCAGATTCAGCGCTTCGAGGTTCCAGCCCTGGGTATTCGGTTTGCGGCCGACGGCGACCAGCACCTGATCGGTTTCCAGGTTGAGGGTTTCGCCCTCAGGGTCGCGCACCTGCAAGGTGCCATCGAAACCCAGCACGCTGTGTTTCAAATACAACTTAACGCCCAGTTGCTTCAACGCGTCATGCACCGGTTGCGTCAGCTCCGCATCATAGGCCGGCAAGATACGATCCTGCGCCTCGACCACACTGACCTCGGCGCCAAGCTTGCGATAAGCAATGCCCAGTTCCAGACCGATGTAACCACCGCCAACTACGACGAGGCGTTTCGGCACGGATGTCGGCGCCAGCGCTTCGGTGGAGGAGATGATCGGCCCGCCAATCGGCAGGATCGGCAGATTGACGCTGGTCGAACCGGTGGCCAGCACCAAGTGCTCGCACTGGATGCGCGTGTCGCCGACATCCACGGTTTTACCGTCGATGACTTTGGCCCAGCCATTGATGACCTGAACCTTGTTCTTTTTCAGCAAGGCAGCGACGCCGGTGGTCAGGCGATCAACAATGCCGTCCTTCCACTCGACGCTTTTAGTGATGTCGAGGCTCGGCGCGGCAACGCTGATGCCCAGCGCCGAATGCTGGCTGTGGTGCTGGGTCTGGTGAAACTGCTCAGCCACATGAATCAGCGCTTTCGACGGGATGCAGCCGATGTTCAGGCAGGTGCCGCCCAGCGATTGGCCTTCGACCAGAATCGTTGGAATGCCCAGTTGCCCGGCGCGGATCGCCGTCACATAACCGCCAGGGCCGCCGCCGATGATCAGCAGCGTAGTGTTCAGAGATTGCATGCGCGCCTTACTCCACAAACAAAGTGGCAGGTTGTTCGATCAAGCCACGAATGGCCTGGATGAAGAGTGCCGCGTCCATGCCGTCGACCACGCGGTGATCGAAGGAACTGGAGAGGTTCATCATCTTGCGGATCACTACCTGGCCTTTGACGACCATCGGCCGTTCGACGATTTTGTTGACGCCGACGATCGCCACTTCCGGCAGGTTCAGCACTGGCGTGCTGACGATGCCGCCCAGCGCACCGAGGCTGGTCAGGGTGATGGTCGAACCAGACAACTCGTCGCGGCTGGCCTTGCCATTGCGGGCGGCGTTGGCCAAACGCGAGATTTCCGCGGCGCTGTCCCACAGGCTGCGCGCCTCGGCGTGACGCACCACCGGCACCATCAGGCCAACATCGCTTTGCGTGGCGACGCCGACATGCACCGCACCGAGGCGGGTGATGACCTGGGCTTCGTCATCGTAACGTGCGTTCATCTGCGGGAAGTCGCGCAGGGCCACAACCAGAGCGCGGACGAGGAACGGCAGCAAGGTCAACTTGCCACGGCTGGCGCCGTGTTTTTCATTGAGATGCGCGCGCAGTTCTTCAATCGCGGTGACGTCGATTTCTTCGACGTAGCTGAAATGCGCGGCACGCTGGGTAGCGTCCTGCATGCGCTGGGCGATCTTGCGGCGCATGCCGATGACTTGAATCTGTTCTTCGTCGTTACGTTGGGCGTAAGCGGCGGCGACTGGCGCTGAAACGTTGGACTGACCTTGTGCCAGATAGGCTTCAAGGTCTTCGTGCAGCACGCGACCGGCCGGGCCAGTGCCGCGTACCAGGCGCAATTGAATCCCCAGATCCAGCGCGTGTTTGCGCACGGCTGGCGAAGCGAGCGGGCGTTCGTCCGCTTCGCGAGCAACCATCGGGCCTTGGCAAACAGCAGCCGGACGCGGGGCGGCTGGAGCAGGTTTACTTTCAACAACTGCTTCAACTTTCGGCGCCGCAGGTGCTTCTTTGACCGGCGCGGGTGCGGCGGACTCTTTCAAGTTACCGGCACCTTCGACCTCAATGCTGATCAGCACACTGCCAACCGCCATCACCTCACCCGGCTGACCGCCGAGCGCAATCACTTTCCCGTGCACTGGCGACGGAATATCGACCATCGCCTTATCAGTCATCACGTCCGCCAGCACCTGATCTTCAACCACCAGATCGCCAACCTTGACGTGCCATTGCGACAGTTCTACTTCTGCGATGCCTTCGCCGATGTCCGGCATCTTGATAACGTGCGTGCCCATTCAGACCTCCATGACCCGTTTCAACGCCGCGCCCACTCGGGACGGCCCTGGGAAATACGCCCACTCCTGCGCGTGCGGGTAGGGGGTGTCCCAACCGGTGACGCGTTCGATCGGCGCTTCCAGGTGATGGAAGCAATGCTCTTGCACCAGCGACACCAGTTCGGCGCCGAAACCGCAGGTGCGGGTGGCTTCGTGAACCACCACGCAGCGGCCGGTTTTTTTCACCGATTTGACGATGGTTTCCAGGTCCAGCGGCCACAGGCTGCGCAGGTCGATGACTTCTGCATCCACGCCGCTTTCTTCGGCAGCGACTTGCGACACGTAAACGGTGGTGCCGTAAGTCAGCACGGTGACGTCCTTGCCCGGACGGGTAATCGCAGCAACGTCCAGCGGCACGGTGTAGTAGCCGTCCGGAACCTGGGCTTGCGGGTGTTTCGACCACGGCGTTACCGGGCGGTCGTGGTGGCCATCGAACGGGCCGTTGTACAGGCGTTTCGGCTCGAGGAAGATCACCGGGTCATCGTTTTCGATGGAGGCGATCAGCAGGCCTTTGGCGTCATACGGATTGGACGGCATCACCGTGCGCAAGCCGCACACCTGGGTGAACATCGCCTCGATGCTCTGGCTGTGGGTCTGACCGCCGTAGATGCCGCCGCCGCAAGGCATGCGCAGGGTCATCGGCGCGGTGAACTCGCCGGCCGAGCGATAGCGCAGGCGCGCCGCTTCGGAAATGATCTGGTCGGAGGCGGGGTAGACGTAGTCGGCGAACTGGATCTCGGCGACCGGACGCAGACCGTACGCGCCCATGCCGACGGCCACGCCGACGATGCCACTTTCCGAGATCGGTGCGTCGAATACGCGGGAGGTGCCGTACTTGGTCTGCAGGCCCTCGGTGCAACGGAACACGCCGCCGAAGTAACCGACGTCCTGACCGAACACCACGACATTGTCGTCACGCTCAAGCATCACATCCATGGCCGAGCGCAGGGCCTGGATCATGGTCATGGTGGTCGTGGTCATAGCGGTTTCCAACTGAATATTGTTGTTGTGATCGTTCATGTCAGATCCCCAACTGCTGACGCTGGCGCTTCAAGTGCTCCGGCATCTCTTTGTAGACGTCTTCGAACATGGTCGCGGCGCTTGGAATCTGGCCGCCGGCGAGGGTGCCGTACTGTTCGGCCTGTTTCTGCGCGGCAATCACTTCGGCTTCGAGCTCGGCGCTGACGGCAGCGTGCTCTTCGTCAGACCAGTGACCGACCTTGATCAAGTGTTGCTTGAGGCGGGCGATCGGGTCGCCGAGCGGGAAGTGGCTCCAGTCATCGGCCGGGCGGTATTTCGACGGATCGTCGGAGGTCGAGTGCGGACCAGCGCGGTAGGTGACCCATTCGATCATGGTCGGGCCGAGGTTGCGGCGGGCGCGTTCAGCGGCCCAGGCAGAGGCGGCATAAACTGCGTAGAAGTCGTTGCCATCCACGCGCAGCGAAGCGATGCCGCAACCGACGCCGCGTCCGGCGAAGGTGGTGGCTTCACCACCGGCGATGGCCTGGAAGGTCGAAATCGCCCATTGGTTATTCACGACGTTGAGGATCACCGGCGCACGATAAACGTGAGCGAAGGTGAGGGCGGTATGGAAGTCCGATTCGGCGGTGGCGCCGTCGCCGATCCATGCCGAGGCGATTTTCGTGTCGCCCTTGATCGCTGAGGCCATGCCCCAGCCGACGGCCTGAATGAACTGGGTCGCGAGGTTGCCGGAGATGGTGAAGAAACCGGCTTCCTTGACCGAGTACATGATCGGCAACTGGCGGCCTTTGAGCGGATCGCGCTCGTTGGACAGCAGTTGGCAGATCAGGTCGACCAAAGGCACTTCGCGGGCCATCAGAATGCTTTGCTGGCGATAGGTCGGAAAGCACATGTCGTCGATGTTCAAGGCCAGGGCCTGAGCGCTGCCGATGGCTTCTTCGCCAAGGCTTTGCATGTAAAACGACATTTTTTTCTGACGCTGGGCGACCACCATGCGGTTGTCGTAGATGCGCGTCTTGAGCATGGCGCGCATGCCTTTACGCAGAATCTCGACCGGCACGTTTTCGGCCCATGGGCCGAGGGCGTTGCCCTGATCGTCGAGCACGCGAATCAGCCCACGCGCCAGGTCGGCGGTGTCGGCAGGTTCGACGTCGATGGAAGGTTTGCGCACCGTACCGGCATCGGTCAGATGCAGGTAGGAAAAATCGGTTTTGCAGCCTGGACGGCCCGAGGGTTCAGGGACGTGCAGACGCAGCGGTTCATACGCTTGGGTCATGGCTTCTACGCTCGATCTTGTGAATTTCTTGTAGTGAGCTGGCAGTCATTCTTCGGTAGAAGAAATCTTGTCCTACAACAATCATAGGCCCGGGCAAGAAGAATATTTATCTCTGTTTCGTTGCGCTGGAGACGATTTGCAGATAGAAATTCTGCATAAACATAAAAAACAGGTGGTTTTGTCTCATGCGCAAACTGGACCGTACCGACATCGGCATTCTCAACAGCCTTCAGGAGAATGCGCGCATCACCAACGCCGACCTCGCACGCTCGGTGAATCTGTCGCCGACGCCGTGCTTCAATCGGGTCAAGGCGATGGAAGAATTAGGCCTGATTCGCGAGCAGGTCACGCTGCTGGATGCCGACCTGCTGGGGCTGCATGTGAACGTGTTCATTCACGTCAGCCTGGAGAAGCAGGTCGAGGAAGCGCTGCAGCATTTCGAAGAGGCGATCTCCGATCGCCCGGAAGTGATGGAGTGCTACCTCATGGCCGGAGACCCGGATTACCTCATCCGGGTCCTGGTGCCGACGATTCAGTCGCTGGAACGCTTCATGATGGACTTCCTCACCAAGGTTCCCGGTGTGGCGAATATCCGATCGAGCTTTGCGCTCAAACAGGTGCGCTACAAGACTGCATTGCCCTTGCCAGCGAACGGCCTGACGCTAGGTAACTGAAGTCAGATGTAGTCATATCGGTAATCGAGTTCCGCGGTATAGAGGGTTTGTTGGACGGTAAAGGTTTGCTCCCAGGGCGCCAGTTCATTGGCCGGATGAAATACCAGCACGGTTTCGTTGGTGGCCGAGCCAGCCTCATTGGTAAAGCCTGGGGTTCCAGCATGCTGATGTTTCCAGCGCTCCCACAGCAAGTCGAGGTAGCAGTGGTGCAGGAAGAATATCGGATCGTTGGGTGAGGAGGCTTGTGCCATGCTGCCGCCAATCCAGGCATGTACCGGATTGTGCAAAAGGCTTTCCGAAATGTTTTCCCAGCCGCTTTCATTCATCCAGTAAGGCGTTCTGTTCAGGGCCGAAATAACATCCAGCGGGGTGGGCAGTGCGCCGCTTGCCCCCAGATTTCGACGAATGCCGGTGTTGCCAACGCCCTCGTCCCAGACCCTGACATCGAATTGCGAGTGCTCCCTGGAAAACGCGCCGCTGGTGACACGCTGATCTTGCAGGTTGTCACCGTTTGACCCCATGAAGTCCGAGGTGAAGGGGTTGTCCGCTCCGGTCAGTTGCCAGTTCCAGTAGGGCAGGGTGATGGTCGTGTCACTGGCGGCGGACTGCAGGGCCAGTTCGAACTGGCGAATCAGAACTCGATGCCACGGATAGAACAGCGGACTCAGATGCGGATTGGGTACCAGCGGATTGCCCCGGCCCATCGAATTCTTGTGGATCTGCACAAAGTCATCGTAGCGGCTCTGCTGTCCGGGGCGCAGGACGCTGTCGACGTTGTTTTTCAGCCTCAGGATGGCATCGATGAATGCGGATTTCTGTTGCGCGGTCATGTCACGGTGATTACGACGAATATCCATATTGCGAAAACTCCATTGAATGTTTGCCCAATGGAGTCTGCTCGCTTACAGGATTTTCACCAGTTCATCACTGTCGCCAGTGTTCGTAGGAAAAATAATCCTGCAATGGGGCGGGTGGTTTTTTCCTATAGGGAATTGAGCGGAATCTTCAGGTAAACCACACCGTTTTCCTCCGCCGGTGGCAAATTCCCCGCTCTCACATTGACCTGAATCGCTGGCAGCAGCAGCGTCGGCATGCCCAGCCCGGCGTCACGTTTTGTGCGCATCTCGACGAACGCTGCCTCATCGATCCCGTCATGCACATGAATATTGCCTTTGCGCTGCTCACCGACGGTGGTCTGGCATTGTGAGGCGCGTCCCTCGGGCGGGTAATCGTGGCAAACGTAGAGTTTCACACTGGCGGGGAAGGCCAGCAGTTTGTGAATCGAATTGAACAGCTGATGAGCGTTGCCACCGGGAAAGTCGCAGCGCGCGGTACCGACATCGGGCATGAACAGCGTGTCACCGACCAGGATCTGTTCACCGTCGATGAGGTAAGCCATGTCAGCCGGTGTATGCCCCGGCACATGCAGGGCAGTGGCTTTGAGATTGCCGATCCGGAATGATTCGTTCGGCGCAAACAGGTGATCGAACTGCGAGCCGTCAACGCAGAACTCAGGCTCCAGATTGAACAGCGCCTTGAACACGTTCTGCACTTTGCTGATCGATTCGCCAATGGCGATTTTCCCGCCCAGCTCTCGGCGCAGATACGGCGCGGCGGACAGGTGATCGGCGTGGGCGTGGGTTTCCAGCAGCCACTGCACTTGCAGGTTGTGGGCGCGAACGAAGGCGATGATTTTGTCGGCCTGGGCGGTGCAGGTGCGCCCGGCGGCGCCGTCGTAATCGAGTACCGGATCGACGATTGCACATTGCCCGCCGTCGGCTTCATAGACCACATAGCTGTAAGTCGAGGAGGCGGGGTCGAGGAAAGCTTCAATCTGCGCGGGCATGGACACCAACCTGAACGAGGAAAATGGGTTGCAACACTTTATCTAAAAACATAATGTTCGCAGCTTAAGTGACCTTGAAGGCATCGTGCAAATGCAATCCAGTCTGACCGAATGTGAAGTCGCCCAACTGCGCGCTTCGGCCTCCAAGGCCTGCGCCTTGCTCAAGGCCATGGCCAATGAGGATCGCCTGCTGATCCTCTGTCAACTGACCCAGGGCGAACGCAATGTCGGCGAACTGGAAAAGATGACCGGTGTGCGCCAGCCGACGCTGTCGCAGCAACTGGGCATCCTGCGCGATGAAGGGCTGGTCGCGACCCGTCGTGAGGGCAAATACATTTTCTACGGCCTCGCCAGTCCGGAAGTCATTCAGGTCATGAAAACTCTCTCCGGACTGTATTGCGGGGCAGTGCTGAAAAGTCTCGGCCATCAATAAATGCCAGCCAACACACAACCCCTACAATGGATTTGTGTGAAGGCTGAGAAATCCTTGCGTGCAGCAAAAGGAACAAGCAATGAACGATCAACACTGGGGCCCATCCATCAGTGCGGACATCGTGGTCATCGGCGGCGGTACGGCCGGTATCGGTTTCGTCGCCAGTCTGCTCAAACGTGATCCGGCTCTGAAAGTTACCGTGATCGAACCCAGCGCCCAGCATTACTATCAACCGGCGTGGACGCTGGTCGGCGGTGGTGCCTACGACGTCAAAGACACCGCACGGCCGATGAACAAGGTCATGCCAAAGCAAGCGAACTGGCTGCAAGCGGCAGTCACCGCGATCGACCCGGACAAACGCCAACTCACCCTCAATGATCAACGTACCGTCAGCTATCAGAACCTGATTGTCTGCCCCGGCCTGCGTCTGGCCTGGGAGAAAATCGAAGGTTTGCAGGAAAGCCTCGGCCAGCACGGCGTCACCTCCAATTACAGCTATCAGCATGCGCAGTACACCTGGGATCAGGTGCAGAAACTGCGCGGCGGCAAAGCGCTGTTCACCCAACCGGCGATGCCGATCAAATGCGCCGGCGCGCCGCAAAAGGCGCTGTACCTGTCCTGCGATCACTGGCGTAAAAACGGTGCGCTGAACAATATCAATGTCGAATTCAACCTGGCCGGCGCCGCGCTGTTCGGTGTGGCGACGTTTGTTCCGCCGTTGATGAAGTACATCGAAAAGTACAACGCGCAGTTGGCGTTCAATTCGAATCTGGTCAAGGTCGACGGCCCGGCGAAAACCGCGTGGTTCGAGATCAAGGATGCCGATGGCAATGTCATCCGCGAGGCGAAAACCTTCGATCTGCTGCACGTCGTGCCGCCGCAGGTTTCGCCGGATTTCATCGCGCAAAGTCCTTTGGCTGACGCGGCTGGCTGGTGTGAGGTCAACCCTCACAGCCTGCAGCACCCGCGTTACTCCGAAGTGTTTGCACTCGGTGATATCTGCGGCACGAGCAACGCAAAAACCGCCGCAGCGGTGCGCAAGCAAGTGGTGGTGGTCGCGGAAAACCTGCTGGCCCTGCGCAAGCAACAACCGCTACCGCTGAAGTACGACGGCTATGGTTCCTGCCCGCTGACGGTGGAGAAGGGCAAGGTGATCCTCGCCGAGTTCGGTTATGCCGGTAAGTTGCTGCCGACCTTCCCGATAGACCCGACAGTGGCGCGGCGTTCGGCGTGGTTTCTCAAGGCGTCGCTGCTGCCGTGGTTCTACTGGAACGGCATGCTCAAGGGCCGCGAGTGGCTGACTGGTCTGTCCAAGGTTGACTGAGAAAACCCTATGTTGCTGGCAAGTCTGTTTGGCGTGGTGATGGGGTTGGTCCTTGGCTTGACCGGGGCCGGCGGCGGGATTCTTGCGGTGCCGGCACTGGTGCTCGGGCTTGGCTGGACGATGACGCAAGCGGCGCCGGTGGCGCTGTTTGCGGTCGGCAGTGCGGCGGCGGTCGGTGCCATCGACGGCCTGCGTCATGGCCTGGTGCGCTATCGCGCGGCGTTGTTGATTGCGGCGTTGGGTGCGGTGTTCTCGCCGTTGGGAATCTACTTCGCGCATCAGTTGCCGGAGAAAATCCTGATGATTCTGTTCAGTCTGCTGATGGTCATGGTGGCCTGGCGCATGCTGCGCCGCGAGCGTCAGCAGGAGGGGCCGAGCGATCACGGTCACGCCAGCTGGGGTCAGAAAAATTGCATGCTCAATGAACAAACCGGGCGCTTTGACTGGACCGCCAAATGCACCGCAACGTTGGCTGCGTTAGGCGCAATTACCGGCGTGGTGTCCGGATTGCTCGGTGTCGGTGGCGGGTTTCTGATTGTGCCGGCGTTCAAGCAACTGACCGACGTGCAGATGCGCGGGATTGTTGCGACGTCGTTGATGGTGATCAGTCTGATTTCGGCGATTGGCGTGATCGGCTCGTTCCACGCCGGTGTGCTGATTGACGGGCAGGGCGCGGCGTTCATCGTCGCCAGCATTGTCGGCATGATCATCGGCCGTAAGCTCTGTGCACGGGTGCCGGCGCGGGCGTTGCAGGTGGGATTTGCCAGTGTCTGTCTGGTGGTGGCGGGGTATATGTTGTTGCGGGCTTGAGTATTGGAAGATCAAAAGATCGTCCGATCGCGGCCCGAGCCTTCGGCAGCTCCTACAGGGATTGCGTTTCCCTGTAGGAACTGTCGAGTGAAACGAGGCTGCGATCTTTCAGGTTGTTACAACACCAAGTGCGGCAACCACAGCGAAAGTGCCGGCACGTAAGTCACCAGCATCAACACCAGGAACAGCACGGCATAGAACGGCAGCAGCGCCTTCACGGTGCTCTCGATACTGACCTTGCCCACCGCCGAACCGACAAACAGCACCGCACCCACCGGCGGCGTTATCAATCCGATCCCAAGGTTGACCAGCATGATCATGCCGAACTGCACCGGATCGACGCCGATGCCGAGAATCACCGGCATCAGGATTGGCGTCAGGATCAGGATCAGCGGCGCCATGTCCATCACCGTGCCGAGCAACAGCAGCATGACGTTGATGCACATCAGGATCACGTAGCGGTTGTCCGACAGGGTCAGGAACAGCGTGGTGATCTTCGCCGGGATCTGCATCAGGGTCATGATGTAGCCGAAGCTTGCGGCGAAACCGATCAGGATCATCACGATCGAAATCGTCCGTACTGTGCGGTGCATCAGTTTCGGCAGTTCGCGCCACTTGTAGTCGCGGTAGATGAACATGGTGACGAAGAACGACCACAGCACGGCGATGGCCGCCGATTCGGTAGCGGTGAAGATGCCCGAGAGGATGCCGCCGAGGATGATCACCATCGCCATCAGGCCCCAGAGGGCTTCGCCGACGATTTTCAACGCCTGGCGCATCGGGATCACTTCACCCTTGGGATAGTCGCGTTTTCTCGCGAAAATCAGGCACAGCACCATCAGGCAGGCGCTCATCAGCAAGCCCGGCACGATGCCCGCCATGAACAGCGAGGCAATCGAAACCGTGCCACCGGCGGCCAGGGAGTAGAGCACCGAGTTATGGCTTGGCGGGGTCAGCAGCGCTTGCACCGAACCGCTGACAGTCACGGCGGTGGAGAAATCCCGTGGATAGCCCTTGCGTTCCATTTCCGGAATCAGCACCGAACCCACCGACGCGGTGTCGGCCACCGACGAACCGGAGATCGCGCCGAAAAAGGTCGAGGCGACAATGTTGACCAGTGACAGACCGCCGCGGACAAAACCCACCAGCACCCCGGCACACGCCACCAATCGACGCGACATGCCGCCCTCGGCCATGATCGCCCCGGCCAGGACGAAGAACGGAATGGCCAGCAGCGAGAATTTGTTCACCCCCGAAGCGACCTGGATCATTACCGCCTGGAACGGAATGTCGATCCACCATGCACCGATCAGGGCGGCCGCGCCGAGCGCGTAGGCGACCGGCATGCCGATCAGGATCAATACGATAAAACTGCCCAGCAGAATCAGAGCGTCCATTAAGCGGCACCTTCACTTTCTTCAACCAGATCGAACTGCACGACCCGCCGTTTGCTCTGGTCACCGAGCAAGAGTTTTTCCAGCACGAAAACCAGCGTCAGCAAGCCGCCCACAGGAATTGGCAGATAGGTCACGCCAACGCGCAGATCGGGCAGGGCTGCCATGAACTGGTTCCAGGTGGACATGCACAGCTTGGCGCCCCAGATCGTCATGAAGATGCAGATCGCCGCCATCAGCAGCTGGGAAAAAATCGCCGCTGCAGATCTCAGTTGTGGAGGCATGCGATCGGTGAGCATGGCCACGGCCATGTGCGCGCCGGCGCGGTAACTGGCGGCGGCACCGATGAAGGTAAACACCATCATCAACAGGATCGCCGTGGGCTCGGGCCAGCTCGAACCGGTGCCCAGCACGTAGCGGGCGAACACGCCCCAGGGAATCATCAGGGAAATCGCCAGGACGGAAAGGCCGGCGACCCAGATGCACGTCATGTAGATCTTGTCGTTGATACGCAGCAGTAGATTCTTCATCGGGTTCCACCGTAACCGGGTGCGCCGCAGTCATCGGGCGCACCGGGCCTTGTTCATGAGGACGGAGCGGGAGGCGTTACTGAACGGCTTCGATTTTCTTGATCAGGTCGGCATACTTCGCGCCGTACTTTTCCCGCACCGGTGCGGTGGCGTCGTAGAAGGGTTTTTTGTCGACCTCGATGAATTCGACGCCGGCGGCCTTGAGTTTTTCTTCACTGGCAGCGGACTTCTTGTCCCACAGCACGCGCTCTTCGGCCTGGGCAGCCTTGGCGGCAGTCTTGACCAGCGCCTGTTGATCCGGGGTCAGTTTTTCCCAGGTGATTTTCGACATCACGATCGGCTCTGGCAGGATCAGGTGGCCCGTGAGGCTGTAGTACTTCGCATTCTGGAAGTGGTTGTGTTCGAGCAGGGTTGGCGGGTTGTTTTCCGCGCCGTCGATCACGCCGGTCTGCAGGGCACTGAAGATCTCGCCGGTATCCATGGCGATGCCGTTACCGCCCATGGCGTTCATCATGTCGATGAACATCGGGTTGCCTTGCACGCGGATTTTCATGCCCTTGAGGTCTTCGAGCTTGCGCACCGGTTTCTTGGTGTAGACGTTGCGCGTGCCGCCGTCCATCCAGGCCAGGGCCACCAGGCCGAATTCGGAGTTGGTGATCTTGTCGAGAATCTCGTCGCCCACTGCGCCGTCGATGACGTTACGCATGTGTTGATGGTCGCGGAAGATGAACGGCATGTTGAACACGTTCACGTCCGGGACCACGGGGCCGACGATACCCAGGCTGACGCGAGACAGCTGTACGGCGCCGACTTGCATCTGCTCGATGACTTCCTTTTCGGAGCCCAGCACACCGCCGGGGAAGTATTGGAAGGTCAGCTCGCCGTTGGTCTCCTTGGTCAGGGTCTTACCCATGTTTTCTTCGGCCACCACGGTTGGATAACCGGCGGGGTGAATGTCAGCGAATTTGAGTTGCAGGGCCTGAGCGGCGCCAGTGAAGGTAACCATCAGCGGGAGTGCAGCGGCCAGCAAGGTGCGTTTGAAGTTCATGGGGGTGAGTCTCCAGTCTTGTTATTTTTGTGTTCAAGGCGCAGCGGTGCAGTACAAGCGGGTATTACAGGGAATCGTTGAACAGCGGCTCCGGCAGGCCTTTGACGTTGGGGTTGAGGGCGAAAACGCCGCCGGCCAGGGATTGCGGATCGTGGTCCTCGCCGGGACGAATCGAGGTGACGAAAAGGGTGTCCATGCGGCTGCCGCCGAAGGCACACATCGTCGGTTTCTTCACCGGCACTTCCAGCGAGAAATCAAGACGACCGTCCGGGGCAAAGCGGTGGATGAGGCCGGCATCGTTGGCGCAGATCCAGTAGAAACCTTCGGCGTCCACGGCGGCTCCATCGGGACGGCCGGGAAAGTGGTTCATGTCGACGAAGACGCGGCGGTTCGACGGTGTGCCGGTCTCGGTGTCGTAATCGAACGCCCAGATCAGTTGTACGTCGGGATGCGAATCTGACAGGTACATGGTCTTGCCGTCAGGGCTGAAACCGAGGCCGTTGGGCACGATGAAACCGTCGAGCTGCGCTTCGATGACGCCAGACTGCCCGGCACCGTAGCGGTAGAGCCGGCCTTCGGGCGCGTTCAGGCCCATGTTCAGCACCATGCTGCCGGCCCAGAAGCGGCCCTGACGGTCGCAACGACCATCGTTCAGGCGCATGTCGTCACGGTTGTGCTCGACACTCGCGAGCAGCTCGCTGTCGAGGCTGCCGTCGCTGTGCGGATGCAGATGGAAGAAGCCGCTTTCCATGCCGGCGACCCAGCCGCCACGGCTGTGGCGGGCGATGCAGGCGAGCATCTGCGGGGTTTTCCAGGCATGCACATGGCCGGTCTCGGCGCTCCAGCGTTGCAGCCCGCCGTTGGCAATATCCACCCAGTACAGTGCGTTTTCCTCTGCTACCCAGACCGGGCTTTCGCCCACGGCGTTGCGCGCATCGACGATCAAATCGGCTTGCATACTCATTCCCTTGCGTCGTTGTCAGAGTGATCAGTCGCCGAACGGACCTGCGGCGACAAACGCGCCGCCCTGATAGATCCGCGCCGGATCATCGGCGGCCGGCATTGGCTGCGCTTCGACCTTTTCGCGGAACACCTCGGAGCTGTCCTTCGCGGCAAAACCGAGGTGGCTGGCGAATTTGTTGTCCCACCAGACGTCCTTGTTGTCGGACATGCCATAGACCACGGTGTGACCGACGTTTGGCGTGTATAGCGCGCGTTCGAGCAATTGCGTGAGGTCGTCGAAGCTCAGCCAGGTGTGCATCATTCGACGGTTTTGCGGCTCGGGGAACGAGGAGCCGATGCGGATGCTCACGGTCTCGATGCCGTAGCGATCGAAATAGAAACTGGCCATGTCTTCGCCGTAGGACTTGGACAAACCGTAGTAGCCGTCGGGGCGGCGCGCGGAACTGGCGTCGAGTGGTTCATCCTGTTTGTAGAAGCCGATGACGTGGTTGGAACTGGCGAAGATCACCCGCTTGACGCCATGCCGGCGCGCGGCTTCGTAGATGTGAAACACACCGCAGATGTTGGCGCCGAGGATTTCTTCGAAGGGCCGCTCGACGGAGACACCGCCAAAATGCAGGATCGCATCGACGCCTTCGACCAGTTGGTGCACGGCGTGTTTGTCGGCCAGATCGCAGACCACGATTTCTTCACGATCATCAATGGCCGGGGTGAGGGCGGCGATGTCCGACAGGCGCAGGACATTGGCATAAGGGCGCATCCGTTCGCGCAGGACTTTGCCCAGGCCACCGGCGGCGCCGGTCAGCAGCAGACGGTTGAACGGGGCGCGGGGAGTAGAGGTAGACGTCATGGCAATCCCTTACACGTTGTTATTAGGTTTGTTGTAGGTTGTCGTATGACTGCGCTGAAGTATCGGTAGGGTTTCCGGAACTTGTCAACGCGACTTTTGGTGTAAATGACGGAAGGGGGTCATTCACTTTTCAATCACCGCGACTCCTTCGTTGCAATGCAATCTCCTTGTGGGAGCGAGCCTGCTCGCGAAAGCGGTGTGTCAATTAACATCAATGGTGAATCTGCCGCCGCCATCGCTGGCAAGCCAGCTCCCACAGGTATCAGCGTTGTTTTCAATTACCGCATTCACCACAAAATCCTGTGGGAGCTGGCTTGCCAGCGATGAGGCCGGTCCAGGCAACTCTTGTATCGACTGACACGCCGCCTTCGCGAGCGGGCTCGCTCCCACAGGGAAGCTCGGTGTGGCGACTGGCTTTACAACAACGAAATCGGATAACTGATAAAGATCCGGTTCTCGTCAAACTCGTTGGTGCTGAAGTCCCGGCGAATCGTCGCGTTGCGCCATTTCACGTTGAGATTCTTCAGCGGGCCGCTTTGCACGGTGTAGGCCAGTTCCGACTCGCGGCCCCATTCCTTGCCGTCAGTGATTGTCCCGGTGTGCACGTTATCGCCGCTGATGTAACGGTTCATCAGGGTCAGACCGGGAACGCCAAGGGCGACGAAGTTGTAGTCATGGCGCAGCTGCCAGGAGCGCTCTTTGGCGTTGTCGTAGCTGGCGTTGTAACTGTCGTTGGCGAGGGTGCCGCCGCTGGTGCCGTTGACTCGCATCCACGCGTCGTCGCCACTGAGCTTTTGCAGACCGACATAGAAGGTGTTGCCGCCGTAGCGGGCCGAAAGCAGGGCGAACGCGGTTTTGTTGTCGAGGTCGCCGGCCTGAGCGCTGCCGTCTTCCTTGCCGGTGAAGAAACCGAGGTTGGCGCCCAGCGTCCAGTCGCCCAACGGCTGGCTGTGGCTGAGGTTGAAATACTGCTGCTGGTAGATGTCCGTGAGTTCGGCGTACCAGACACCAACCTGCGTGCGCTTATCGTTGAAGCTGTACTCGCCGCCGCCGAAGTTGAAGCGATCGGAAGTGAACGCGCCACGGCCGTTCATCGACATGTCTTCCATGCTCGCGTCGTTGCGCGGGCTGTTGCCACGGAACTGGCCACCGTAGACAGTCAGGCCATTGATCTCGGTGGAGGTGATCTGGCCGCCGCGAAAGGTCTGCGGCAGCGAGCGGCCATCGTCGGAGCGCAGGATCGGCAGCACCGGCATCCACTCGCCGACCTTCAATTCGGTCTTCGATACCTTGGCTTTCAGCGCTACCCCGAGGCGGCCGAAGTTGTCGGCCGGGCGTCCGTCATCGTGGATCGGCAACAGTTGCGTGCCGCCCGTGCCTTTGCCGCCATCGAGCTTCTGCGAATACATTCCCAGCACATCGAGGCCGAACCCCACAGTGCCCTGGGTGAAGCCGGATTTGGCATCGAGGATGAAGTTTTGCGTCCACTCCTCAGCCTTGCCTTGCGGGTAGGCCGGGTTGACGAAGTTGCGGTTGAAGTAGGCGTTGCGCAGGTTCAGCGTGGCTTTGCTGTCTTCGAGAAAGCCTTCGGCATCGGCGCTCATCGGTAAGGCCAAGGCAAGGCTGCTGCAGCCGATCAGGCCGAGGGTGGAACGCGGGCGAAGCGTGGCAAAGCGGGAAGGGCGGACGGAACTGCAGACGAGTGTGCTCACTGTGACGCTCCCTGTTTCGTTTGTTGTTTTTATTATTTGTCATACGTCGTCGTACAACATGGGTGCGGATATTTCCTAGGTTTTACGGGAATGTCAACAGCAAGTTATACGATGACTTGCCGTCGCGACGCAGATCACTTTGTAGGAGCTGCGGCACGCTGCGATCTTTTGATCTGGCTTTTTAAATAAAAACAGGATCAAAAGATCGCAGCCTCGTTTCACTCGACAGCTCCTACAAGTATCTGTGTTGTCCATGGGATGTGTGTTGCCGGTGAATTTGCGGCAAACTTCACCCACCTTCCGCACAAGGCCTTGCAATGGATCAATACGCCCCGCGCAACTGGCAGCCCCACGAAAAGCCCAGTCTGCCCGGTTCCCCCTCAACGCCGTTGCATTCCAATCCCAAGCGCCTGGCCTATGCGCTGGTCGGTGTGCTGGTGGCGGTCACCGGTGGTTTGGGCAACTCGCTGGTGGTGGCCAACCTGCCTTACCTGCAAGGCGCACTCGGTGCGACCACCGCGGAAATGGCCTGGCTGCCGGCAGCGTTCGTGATGACCAACGTGTCGATGAACCTGCTGCTGGTGAAGTTTCGCCAGCAGTTCGGGTTGCGTGCGTTCACCGAAGTGTTCCTGGTGTTGTACGCGCTGGTGACCTTCGGCCATTTGTTCGTCAATGACCTCAATTCGGCGGTGGCGGTGCGCGCGGCCCACGGCATGGTCGGCGCAGCGCTGAGTTCGCTGGGTCTGTATTACATGGTTCAGGCGTTCCCGGCGAAGTGGCGGATGAAGGCGTTGGTGCTCGGCCTCGGCACTTCCCAACTGGCGCTGCCATTGGCGCGATTATTTTCCGAAGACTTGCTGCAGATCGCCGAATGGCGGGGCTTGTATCTGTTCGAACTGGGCATGGCACTGCTGTCGCTGGGCTGTGTATTGATGCTCAAGTTGCCGCCGGGCGACCGCTTCAAAACCTTTGAAAAACTCGACTTTCTCACCTTTGCCATTCTCGCCACTGGCGTGGCGTTGCTGTGTGCGGTGTTGTCGCTCGGGCGGATCGATTGGTGGCTGGAGGCCGACTGGATCGGCTATGCGTTGGCTGCTTCGATTGCCTTGATCATCGCCGGTCTGGCCATCGAACATAACCGCAGCAACCCGCTGCTGATGACTCGTTGGCTGGGCAGCGGGACGATGATCCGCCTGGCGCTGGCGGTGACCCTGATTCGTATGGTCACCTCGGAGCAGTCCACCGGTGCGGTGGGTTTCATGCAGAACCTGAACATGGGCTATGAGCAGTTGCACAGCCTGTACGTGGTGATGCTGATCGGCAGTGTTGCGGGACTGTTGACCAGCGCACTGACTATCGACCCCAAGCACCTGCTGATGCCGTTGATCATCTCGCTGGGTCTGATGGCCACCGGGTCGGTGATGGACAGCTTTTCCAACAACCTGACGCGCCCGGAAAACCTCTATTTCAGTCAATTCCTGCTGGCCTTCGGCAGCACGTTTTTCCTCGGCCCGACCATGGTTTTCGGTACTCGTAACGTGCTGACCAATCCGCGTAATCTGGTGAGCTTTTCGGTGCTGTTCGGGATCTGCAATAACCTCGGCGGCCTGCTGGGCGCGGCGCTTCTGGGCACCTTCCAGATCGTCCGGGAAAAATTTCATTCCAGTCACATCGTTGAGCACCTGACGCTGTCTGACCCGTTGGTGGCTGCACGCGTGCAGAGCGGCGGCTCGGCCTACGGTTCGCTGTTGGCCGACCCGAGTCTGCGCAACCTGGCGGGTATTCGCAGCCTGTCCAATGCCGCCACCCGTGAGGCCAACGTGCTGGCCTACAACGATGTGTTCATGTTGATCGCCGTGATTGCGGTGCTGACCATGATCTGGCTGTCCATTCGTGCGCTGTGGCTGATGAGCACCACCAAAGCCGTCGCCCCAGCGCCATCCACACCTTCGAGCGGTGCCACTTCTTCATGACCGAACCGACCACCACGACCACCAATGCCATTGCCGCCACACCTGAAGGTGTGGCGCCGCCGTCATCACCGAACACCGAGCCGCGCTCGCTGCGGGTGCGGATCATCTCTTCAATGGGCTTCGCGGCGATTGCCATCGTGGGTGTGTTGATCGTGCTGTATGCCTGGCAACTGCCGCCATTCAGCAGTGCCGTCGAGACCACCGAAAACGCCCTGATTCGCGGCCAGGTAACGATCATCGGCCCGCAACTCGCCGGTTATGTCTATGAAGTGCCGGTGCAGGATTTCCAGTACGTGAAGGCCGGGGATTTGCTGGTGCGCCTGGACGACCGCATCTATCAGCAGCGCCTTGACCAGTCGCTGGCGCAACTGGCGGTACAGAAAGCCGCATTGGCCAATGTCGTGCAGCAACGCAACAGCGCCGAGGCGACGATCAAATTGCGTCAGGCCGTACTGGCCGACAGCGAAGCGCAGTTGCGCAAGAGCGAGGCCGATCTGCGCCGTAACCAGGAATTGGTGCGCGACGGTTCGGTGTCCAAGCGTGAGATGGATGTAGCACTGGCGGCGAATGCGCAGAGTGTTGCGGGGGTGGCGCAGGCCAAGGCCAATCTGGAAATCGCCCGCCAGGATCTGCAAACGGTGATCGTCAATCGTGGCTCGCTGGAAGCGGCCGTGGCCAGCGCCGAAGCAGCGGTGCAACTGGCGCGGATCGACCTGTCGAACACGCGCATCGTTGCCCCGCGTGACGGTCAGCTCGGGCAGATCGGCGTGCGTCTCGGCGCCTACGTCAACTCCGGGGCGCAGTTGATGGCGTTGGTGCCGAACCAGAAATGGGTGATCGCCAACATGAAGGAAACCCAGATGGACAATGTGCGCGTCGGGCAACCGGTGCGCTTCACCGTCGATGCCTTGAACCACCGTAAATTCACCGGGCATGTGCAGCATATTTCGCCGGGGACTGGTTCTGAATTTGCGTTGTTGCAGGCGGATAACGCGACCGGCAACTTTGTGAAAATTGCCCAGCGGGTGCCGGTGCGGATCACCATCGATCCGGATCAACAGGAAGAGGAACGGTTGCGTCCGGGGATGTCGGTGGTGGTCAGCATCGACACCGCAGCAGGCAACACCCAACCTCACTGATCAACACAGAGATCCAATTGTAGGAGTGAGCCTGCTCGCGATAGCGGTGTGTCAGTTAGTGATATTTGACTGACACACCGCTATCGCGAGCAGGCTCACTCCTACATTGGATCTCCATGATTTTTAGGTTGTGATCATCGGGGGCAGGGTGCCTAGCAGCGAGACCGCCGCCACCGCACCGATCCCCAGCAACCATTCCAGCATCACACTGCGCCGGAGCGCGCCCATCCGCTGTTCACAATCTTCAACCCGCAAGCGGTTGAACAGCGCTAGCCCAAGCATCCCCAGCACGATCATCGCCTTGATCAACAGGATCAAGGCAAACCCGCTGAACAATGGTGTCGGCCACCACTGGCCGGTCAGCACACGCACATTGATCAAACCCGTAATCAGCAACCCCGCGACCAAGGCATAGCCGACCCCGCTGAAACGCTGCAAAATCGCCGGCATCGGCTCCGTCGGCTGACGCAGAATCATCACCAGCAACAACAGCCCGCCCAGCCACGCCGCCACACAGATCAGATGCACGATCTGGTTGAGAATCAGCAATTGCCCGCTCACACCATCGAGCATGGCGCCATGCCCGACCGGTGCGAGGGTTGCCAGTAGCAAGACGCTCAGGCCCAGCCGCAACGGCATGTTCGAATGCCAAGGCGTAAGCAGCAACGCCAACAGCGCGGCATTGATCAGCAGATGCCAGCGCCACACCTGACCGAAAAACGTATTGCCCAACACCAGTGCAACCGTGTCCGGATCAAACGCCGCCGTTGTCGAACTGGCCATGCTCGCAGTAATCAAAAGTGCCCAGGCAATTCCGCTGACCAGCGCCACAGCAGCCAGCCAACGCGTCAGTCGCGCCAGGTGCCGGTCCACTTGCAGCGCTTCATCCCTGAGCAGCAACGGCCTGAACAACCAGGCCCCGAACAGCATCAACACCACGATGAAATGCACAAAGCGGCACAGCACCAGCGCTTCACTCATGAATTACTGACCAACCTTGAACTGATAAGCGCCTTCGCTTTTGTGCGTATCGACCGACACCGCGTGCCATTCGACTTTGTACTCGCCGGCGGTCAGCGGAGCGGCCGGGGTGACGATCAGGGTTTTCTTGTCGCCTTCGGTGGTCAACGGCTTAACGGCGACCGGCGCACCATCCTTGGTCACGGTGACTTTGGTGAAACTGGCTTCGACGCCTTCAGAAAAGGTCAGGCGCAGATCGGCGGGAGCGGCGACTGTGCTATCGGCGGCCGGGGTCTGGCTTTTCAGGTGGGCGTGGGCAAATACCGAGGATGCGGCAAACAGCGAAGCGAGCAGGGCAGTGGTGGTCAGGACGTTCTTGAACAGCATCGCGAATACCTCTGAGGCAGGATTGAAGAAGCGTCAGTTTAGCCATCCGCTCACGCCAGCACGAAGTTTTGTTTGCAGCGGTCGCCCGCGGAGCAGAGCGGATGCTAGTCTTGGGCAACGCTGTTGTCAGGGAGCCCTCATGGGCAATCACAAGATCGAGATTCGTCGCAACAACGTCGAGAAAATTCTCCTCGCGGCGGAAAAAGTCTTCGCCGAAAAAGGCTTTGGCGGCACAGCCATGGCCGACATCGCGGCTGAAGTGCAACTGCCGCGTTCCAACCTGCATTACTACTTCAGCACCAAGAGCGAGCTGTACAGCGCGGTGCTGTTCGACCTGCTGGAAGTGTGGAAGCAAGACGCACTGTGCTTCGAAATGTTCGACGATCCGCGCGTGGTGCTGAGCAGTTACATCCGCGCCAAGATGAACCACTCGCGCAGCCGGCCGTACGGTTCGAAAGTCTGGGCCAATGAGATCATTCACGGCGCGCCAACGTTGGGTGAGGCGCTGGATGTCAGCCTGTATGACTGGGCGAAAATGAAGGAAGCGAAGATTCGTCAATGGGTCGAGGACAAGCGGATTTTGCCGGTGGAGCCGTCGAGTCTGCTGTACATGATCTGGGCGTCGACTCAGCACTATGCTGACTTTGATCATCAGGTGAATATTCTGAATGAACATCAGCCGTTGTCGGACATGCAGTTCGAGCGGGCGGTGCAGACGGTGACGAGTGTGATATTGCGGGGGATCGGGTTGGAACCCTGAAGCAAAAGCTGACCCTCACCCCAGCCCTCTCCCAGAGGGAGAGGGGGCCTACCGAGGTGTCTTTCGGGTTACATCGACCTGAAAAATCCAGTCGAATAAGGATTCAAGGCTGTTCGTGCCTATGCATGTATCGATTATGGATTCAAAGCAAATCGTTCAGGTCGGTGGATTTCTGGAATATACCCCAATCAGTCCCCTCTCCCTTTGGGAGAGGGTTAGGGTGAGGGGCTAGACCGCAACGTGATACGGATTCCGCGGATCATGATTCCAGTCCAGAAACGGCTTGCCAGTCTCCATCGGCACCATCTCGATGCAATCCGCCACCGGGCAAGTGATCTGGCACAAGTTACAACCCACACACTCCTCATCAATCACTTCATATTTATGCGTGCCGTCCGCTTGCTTCAGACTACCGATCGCCTGGTGTGAAGTGTCCTCACAAGCAATATGGCAACGCCCGCAACCAATGCACGCCTCCTGATCAATCTTGGCAATCACCTGATAGTTGATGTCGAGGTACTTCCAGTCCGTGGTATTGCCCACCGCACGCCCGGAAAACTCGGCAATGTTGGCGTAGCCCTGACTGTCCATCCACCGCGACAGCCCGTCCTTCATCTCCTCGACAATGCGGAAACCATGCAGCATCGCCGCCGTGCACACCTGCACTGCGCCGCTGCCCAGCGCCATGAATTCCGCCGCATCACGCCAACTGCCGATGCCGCCAATGCCGCAGATCGGCAAGCCTTGGGTTTCTGGATCGCGGGCAATCTCGGCGACCATGTTCAGCGCAATCGGCTTCACCGCCGAGCCGCAATAACCGCCGTGAGTGCTTTTGCTGCCGACGGTGGGCAGGGCGACCATGTGCTCCAGATCGACGCTGGTGATCGAGTTGATCGTATTGATCAGCGACACCGCATCGGCGCCACCGCGATGGGCCGCGCGGGCGGCGACGCGGATGTCGGTGATGTTCGGCGTCAGTTTGACGATCACCGGCAGCGAGCAATAGGTCTTGCACCAGCGTGTGACTTGCTCGACATACTCCGGCACCTGACCGACCGCCGCGCCCATACCACGCTCGGGCATGCCGTGCGGGCAGCCGAAATTCAGCTCGATGCCGTCAGCGCCCGTAGCTTCGACCAGCGGCAGGATGTGTTTCCATGACTCCTCGACGCACGGCACCATCAGCGAAACGATCAGCGCGCGATCCGGCCAGTCCTTCTTCACCTGAGTGATTTCGCGCAGGTTGATTTCCAGCGAACGGTCGGTGATCAGCTCGATATTGTTGATGCCGAGCACTTCACGGTTATTGCCGTAGTGCGCCGAATAACGCGACGACACGTTGACCGCCGCCGGATCCTCACCGAGGGTTTTCCAGACCACGCCACCCCAGCCCGCTTCAAACGCGCGGACCACGTTGTAAGCCTTGTCAGTCGGTGGCGCGGAGGCCAGCCAGAACGGATTCGGCGCTTTGATGCCAGCGAAGACAATCGACAGATCGGCCATTTACGCAGCCTCCACGTTAAGCATCAGTTGAGCGTTGATCGCCTCGGCGGCGAGTTTGCCGTGCTGCACGGCTTGCACGGTGAGGTCTTGATCGAGGCTGGTGCAATCGCCGCCGGCATACACGCCGGGGATGCTGGTGCGCAGGTTTTCGTCGACCTGAATGCGCTCGCCCTGGCGCTTGAGTTCGCGGGCTAGCGGGTCGGCGAGGGCGCTGCCATCGAACGCTTGGCCGATGGCTTTGAAGATCGCGTCAGCAGCCAACTCGAAAGTTTCGCCGGTGGTTTGCAGGCGTCCTTCGACCAGATCGGTGCGGGCGAAACGCATGCCGCGCACATGGCCCTGAGCGTCGAGCAGTACCTCTTCCGGTTGCGCCCAGGTCAGCAGGCGTACCTGATTGGCTTTGGCGATGTCTTGCTCATGGCCGGTGGCGCCCATGTCCGCCGCGCCACGGCGATACACCAGATTCACATCACGGGCACCGAGGCGGGCCATTTGCACGGCCATGTCGATCGCCGTATTACCGGCGCCGAGCACGATGCAGCGCTCGGCCAGCGGCAGTTGCGTGAGGTCATCGGCCTGGCGCAATTCGCGAATGTAATCGGTGGCGGCGAGCAAGCCCGGGGCATCTTCATGGGCCAAACCGAGTTGCTTGCTGGCGTTGAGGCCGAGGCCGAGGAACACCGCGTCAAACTGCTGATGCAGTTCGCTGAGGGTCAGATTCTCGCCGAGTTTTTGCCCGTGACGAATCTCGATGCCGCCAATCTGCAGGAGAAAATCCAGTTCCTTCTGCGCGTAGTCGTCGACCAGTTTGTACTTGGCGATCCCGTATTCGTTGAGACCGCCAGCCTTCTCCCGTGCTTCGAAAATCACCACGTCGTGGCCGTGCATGGCACTGCGGTGGGCGCAGGACAAACCGGCCGGTCCGGCACCGACCACGGCGATGCGCTTGCCGGTGGTGGCAGCGCGCTGGAACGGGTGTTCGGTGAAGTGTGCGTTGTCGACGGCATAGCGTTGCAGCAGGCCGATCAACACTGGCGCGCATTCGTGGGCGTTGTTGCGCACGCAGGCTTGTTGGCAAAGGATTTCGGTCGGACAGACTCGTGCGCAACTGCCACCGAGGATGTTCGCCGAGAGGATTTTCTGCGCCGCACCCGGAACGTTGTCCTGATGGATATTGCGGATGAACGACGGGATGTCGATCTCGCTCGGGCACGCATTCACGCACGGTGCGTCGTAGCAATACAGGCAGCGCGAGGCTTCCAGATGCGCCTGCCGGTCGTTGAGCGGCGGCGCCAGATCGGTGAAATGCCCGGCGAGGGCGGCCGCGCTTTCGTGCGGGTGGGGGAGATGGTTCAGGGTCTCGATCACGGTTTTGTGCCTCACGGTTATTGAGGATCTCTGCCTCTGATGGGCAGTGGTTTGATCGTTCCCACGCTCTGCGTGGGAATGCCTCTAGGGACGCTCCGCGTCCAGTGACGCGGAGCGTCACGGGCTGCATTCCCACGCAGAGCGTGGGAACGATCATCTTCGGGGGATCAGCGTTTCACAGCAGTCGGCTTATGCAACTCAGCCCGCTTGCTCAGCAAATCAAACACCGCCGGGTACGCCGGCCGTTCGATGTACCGACCGGCGCCACGCTCGGCGCGCAGGTCGCCATCGGCCCAGACCAGCCGGCCCTGGCTGACGGTATGGCTCGGCACACCGCGCACGGTCTTGCCTTCGAAGATGTTGAAGTCCACCTGCTGATGGTGGGTCTTGGCGGAAATGGTGCGGTTGCCTTGTGGATCCCACAGCACCAGATCGGCATCGGCGCCGACGCGAATCGCGCCTTTGCGCGGATAGAGGTTGAAGATCTTCGCGGTGTTGGTGGAGGTGAGAGCGACGAAATCCTGCATCGACAAACGACCACTGTTGACGCCTTCATCCCACAACACCGCCATGCGATCTTCGATACCCGCCGTACCGTTGGGAATTTTGCTGAAGTCATCGCGCCCGGCGGCTTTCTGCTCGGCGCAGAAGCAGCAGTGGTCAGTCGCGGTGGTGTGCAGATTGCCGTTTTGCAGCCCGTGCCATAGCGCCTCTTGATGACCGCGCGGGCGGAACGGCGGGCTCATCACGTAACCGGCAGCGGTCTGCCAGTCCGGATGTTGATAGACGCTGTCGTCGAGCAGCAAATGCCCGGCAAGCACCTCGCCGTACACCGGCTGACCCTTGCTGCGCGCATAGGTGATTTCGTCGAGGGCTTCCTTGGTCGAAACGTGCACCAGATACAACGGTGTGCCGATGGTTTCAGCGATACGAATCGCCCGACTGGCCGCTTCGCCTTCAACCTGCGACGGCCGCGACAGCGGATGCGCCTCCGGCCCGGTGATGCCTTGGGCCATCAACTTGCGTTGCAAGTGATAAACCAGCTCGCCGTTTTCCGCGTGCACGGTCGGCACCGCGCCGAGTTCCAGGCAGCGCTCGAAACTCGCCACCAGCGTGTCGTCGGCGGCCATGATCGCGTTCTTGTAGGCCATGAAATGCTTGAAACTGTTGATGCCGTGATGGCTGACCAACTCGGCCATTTCCTCACGCACCTGCTCGCTCCACCAAGTAATGGCGACGTGGAAGCCATAGTCGGAGGCGGACTTTTCCGCCCAGCCGCGCCACTGATGAAAGGCTTCCATCAGCGACTGCTGCGGATTGGGAATCACGAAATCAATGATCGATGTGGTGCCGCCGGCCAGACCGGCCGCCGTGCCACTGTAGAAATCCTCACTGGCCACAGTGCCCATGAAGGGTAGTTGCATGTGGGTGTGCGGATCGATGCCGCCGGGCATCAGGTATTGGCCGCTGCCGTCGAGTACTTCGGCGCCGGCGGGAATATCAAGGTTTTCACCGATGGCTTTGATCACGCCGTCGGCGCAATAGACGTCGGCGCGATAACTTTCATCATGGGTAACAACGGTGGCGCCACGGATCAACAGAGACATTCCGAGTTCCTCGCAGGCATTGACCGACTTGTGTCGGTTCTAGATGTTTTATTGATGTACGGCGTTGCAGGGTGTATTCCTGTCAGCGCTGTCAGGAATAGAAACTAGTCGCAGATTTGCAATAGATCAAGATTATTTTTTATAAGCTTATGACTGTTTTAAGTCTATGATAAATAACGATAAAAAACGTAAATCACCAAAATGGTGAGCCCGTTCACCATTTTGACGCACTTGACAGGATGGAAATATGAGCAAGATTTCCTATGTGAAATCAGCCGCTTGAAGTTGAGCTGCGGTTGCTCGCTCACGATGAAAATAAATGCAGTGCACCAGATTGAGTCCTGTCTGTTCGGACAACTTGCCAGGTGTTTAGCCTGAGCACCCAGACAAGTTTCCGCGAACTCACCCGGTGAATAATTAAAACTGATGAATATCAGAAAGTTGCAAAGCGTTTAACGCTCGGCCCGATGCGCAAGCGGGGCACCCGGCACGTTTATTGATGCCGCCGCTGACACCATGGCCGGTGCACGAAAGTTGTCAGTTCCTCCGGCCATCGTCCGGCTCGCACCCTCGTGTGCAAGCCGCCTGATGAGCAAAAAAATAATCAGAAGAACAGTGGAGCGGCCATGCAACAGAACAGATCGCAAGTGACCGAGCGCGACGGCTTGTATGAACTCGAAGCCGGCAGCGACGTCCTCGACAGTCCCCGTTACAACCACGACATGGCACCGACCAAGGTGCGCGAACGAACCTGGAACAAATGGCACATCACCGCGTTGTGGGTCGGCATGTCGATCTGCGTGCCGACCTACACCCTCGGCGGTGTCCTCACGGCTTACTTCGGCCTGACCGTTGGCGAGGCGTTGCTGGCGATTCTGTTTGCCAACGTTATCGTGCTGATTCCGCTCACACTGAACGCCTTTCCCGGCACCAAGTACGGCATTCCGTTTCCGGTGTTGCTGCGCTCATCGTTCGGCATTCTCGGTTCCAACGTGCCGTGTTTGATTCGGGCATTGGTGGCGTGTGGCTGGTTCGGCATTCAAACGATGTTCGGCGGGCTGGCGATACACCTGTTTCTCGGCTCGGTGTTCGAGGGCTGGAAATCCCTCGGCGGCACCGGGGAGGTGATTGGCTTCATGATCTTCTGGGCGCTGAACCTGTGGGTGGTGATTCGTGGCGCCGAGTCGATCAAATGGTTGGAAACCTTGTCGGCGCCGTTGCTGGTAGCGGTGGGCATCGGCCTGCTGGTGTGGGCGATGCCCAATGTGTCGATGACCGAGCTGCTGGCGATTCCAGCGAAACGTCCGGAGGGCGCCAGTGTGGTGAGTTACTTCGCCGCCGGGCTGACCGCGATGGTCGGGTTTTGGGCGACGTTGTCGCTGAACATTCCGGACTTCAGCCGTTACGCCAAGAGCCAGAAAGATCAGATCCTCGGGCAGATTTTCGGTCTGCCGCTGACCATGTTTCTGTTCGCTTCCCTTGGCGTAATCATGACCGCTGCGTCGGTGAAACTGGTCGGCGTCACCGTGTCTGATCCAGTCAGTCTGATCGGCCACATCCAGAGCCCGGTGTGGGTGGCGGTGGCGATGGCGTTGATCATCATCGCCACGCTGTCGACCAACACTGCTGCCAATATCGTCTCGCCGACCAACGACTTCCAGAACATCGCGCCCAAGGTGATCAACCGCACCAAAGCGGTGTTGCTGACCGGGTTTGTCGGGCTGGCGCTGATGGGCCATGAGCTGCTGAAAAAACTCGGTTTGATTGTTTCCGATGTCAGCCTGGAAACCGTTTACTCCAACTGGTTGCTGGGCTATTCGAGCCTGCTCGGGCCGATCGCCGGGATCATGGTGGTGGACTATTTCCTGATCAAGAAACAGCAACTGGACCTGGCCGGGTTGTACCGCGACGACGTTTATCCAGCGTGGAACTGGGCCGGTTTTGTTGCGTTTGGCGTGCCGGTGGTGCTGACCTTGTTGTCGCTGGGCAGCGATGCGTTCAGCTGGTTTTACAGCTATGGCTGGTTCACCGGCTCGGCGCTGGGCGGGATTATTTATTACGGGTTGTGCGTGATGCGTGCACAGCCCTCTGCCGTGAAAACAGCGGTGTGAATGAGGGCCCCATCGCTGGCAAGCCAGCTCCCACAGGGATCGAGTCGTACACAAATTGTGTGTTCAACCCAAAACCTGTGGGAGCTGGCTTGCCAGCGATGTCGGCCTGACAGACACCACAGCAGTATCCATAAGAAAAGCAGCCTGAGGAGATCCCCATGAACGCAGCCGTAGACGTTCTGCAATCGAGCCATCAGCACATCAACCGCGATCGCCTGTGGGCGTCGCTCATGGAGCTGGCCAAACTCGGCGCCACGGTCAAAGGCGGGGTGTGTCGCCTGGCCCTGACCGATCTCGACCGCCAGGCCCGCGACCTGTTTGTGCAATGGTGCAAGGACGCCGGATGCAGCGTCACGGTCGATGCTGTCGGCAACATCTTCGCCCGTCGCCCCGGGCGCAATCCGAATCTGCCACCGGTGATGACCGGCAGCCACATCGACACCCAACCCACCGGCGGCAAATTCGACGGCTGCTTCGGCGTGCTCGCCGGCGTCGAAGTCCTGCGCACGCTCAACGACCTTGGCGTGGAAACCGAAGCGCCGCTGGAAGTGGTGGTCTGGACCAACGAAGAAGGCTCGCGCTTCGCCCCGTGCATGATGGGCTCCGGGGTGTTTGCGGAGAAATTCACCCTCGAAGAAACCCTCGCCAAAGTCGATGCCGACGGCGTCACCGTTGGCGAAGCGCTCAACGCCATCGGCTACGCCGGCCCGCGCGAAGTCAGCGGGCATAAGGTCGGCGCTTATTTCGAGGCGCACATCGAACAAGGCCCGATCCTCGAAGACGAACAGAAAACCATCGGCGTGGTACTCGGTGCGTTGGGGCAGAAGTGGTTTGATCTCAAGCTGCGCGGGGTCGAAGCGCATGCCGGCCCGACACCGATGCACCTGCGCAAAGATGCACTGGTCGGCGCTTCGGTGATCGTCGGCGCCGTCAACCGCGCCGCCCTCGGCCATCAACCCCACGCCTGCGGCACAGTCGGTTGCCTGCAAGCCTATCCCGGCTCGCGCAACGTCATCCCCGGTGAAGTGCGCATGACCCTCGACTTCCGTCACCTGGAACCGGCGCGCCTCGACTCGATGATTGCCGAGGTAAAACAAGTCATCGAGGCCACCTGTGAAGAGCACGGTCTGACTTATGAACTGACGCCGACAGCGGACTTCCCGCCGCTGTACTTCGAAAAAGGTTGCGTGGAAGCGGTGCGCGGCGCGGCGAAAGGGCTTGGCTTGTCGAATATGGACATCGTCAGCGGCGCCGGGCATGACGCGATTTTCCTCGCCGAACTCGGCCCGGCCGGAATGATCTTCGTGCCGTGCGAGGGCGGCATCAGCCACAACGAAATCGAGAACGCCGCGCCGGATGATCTGGCGGCCGGCTGTGCGGTGTTGTTGCGGGCGATGCTGGCGGCTTCGGCGATGGTCGCGGGAGGACAGCGCGCAGCCTGAAGATCAAAAGATCGCAGCCTTCGGCAACTCCTACAGGGAAACCATAGATCCTGTGCAGGAGCTGCCGGAGGCTGCGATCTTTTCGCTGTCACCACAACGTCATGAAAATGTGCGATTTTGCCGGCCCATGAAAATCATCACCTCCGGCGCGTCCTATCTGGACATCGACGCCTACGCCTGCTGCATCGCCTACGCAGAATTGCTCAACCTGCAAGGCATTCCCGCCCGCGCCGCCAGTAACGCACAACCCAACGCCAGCGTTTCGCACACTGTGCTCGGCTGGGCTGCTGCTTTTGACGATTACCCGCCGACGCTGGACGATGAGTTTGTCCTGGTCGATGTCTCGGACTATCACCATTTCGACCCGATGGTGGTGCTCGAGCGGGTGGTAGAAATCATCGATCACCATCCAGGATACGAAACCTATTGGCAGCAGAAGCTTGGGTCTGCCGCCGATATTCGTCCGATCGGCGCTGCGGCAACCCAGGTTTTTCAGCGCTGGCAGACGGCCGGTGTGCTGCCGCAGATCAGCGTACAAAGTGCCGCTTTGCTGGCCACCGCGATTCTCGACAACACGCTGAACTTCAGCGGGCAGATGACCACACCAGCGGACATTGAGGCTTACGTCGACCTCGCTTCACGCTCAAAGCTGACGTCAGACTGGCCCCGACAATATTTTCTCGAATGCCAGACCCGCATCGAATCGGACCTGGCCGCTGCATTGGCAGCCGACTCGAAGCGCATGAAACCCGAGAGCAACCTGCCTGGCTTCTTCGCACAAATGACGGTGTGGGATGCCGATGCCTTGCTGCAAAAACACCGGCCGATGATCAAGCGCTGGATGGCAGAGCAGGGCGATGACTGGCTGCTGAATGTGATCAGTATTCGCGACCGCAAAAGCTGCTTTCTGGCGCCAGACGAGGTCAGCCAGCAAAAGCTCAATCGCTTATTGCCACTTGACTGGCAGGCCGGATTGGCCGTGCGATCGCCGTCAATGCTGCGCAAGGAACTGTTGAGGTTGGGGCTGGACGCTGGCAGTCACTGCGCACCAAACACCATCGTCCAGTAAACCCCTTCATCACTGCGCGCCTCACTGGCAAACCCGGCACCAACCTGGGTAAACATCGGGTTCATCAGGTTGGCGCAATGCCCGGGACTGGCCAGCCATCCGGCCATGGCCTTGCCCGGTGAACTCTGCCCGGCAGCGATGTTTTCGCCAATTTGCCGACCACGACCCGCCGCACGGGCACGATCGGCGGGCAGGTCACCATCCGGATCGCGGTGGGCAAAATAGTTGCCGTAAGCCATGGCTTTGCTGTGTCCCTGTGCGGCGGCGCCCAGCGCGGCGTTCCAGCTCAATGGCCGGGCGGCGGCGAAGCGCTGGCGTCCACACATCCGTGGCCGGGCGCGCGCGGCGTTGACCTCAGCGAGCAGCGCCTTGCCGACGCTGCGGTTATCGCCAACGCGGCTGTCGAGCACCGGTTGCGCCAACACCACTTGCCATTCATTGCGCGAACGACTGATGCCGATATCGGCGTAGCTCGCATCCAACAGCGCGGCGCAGTGCTCGTCTTGCAGCAGGTCGAAGGCCTCTTCGGCGTCCTCGGCGCCGACCACGCGAATACTGCGCACCGCGATGGCGGAATAGCCTGACGACTTCAACGCTTCACGCATGCCGCCGGCGTAGCGATAACCAATCGGCAAGGCCAGGTTCGACTTCAGCGCCAACGGTGCCAGCCGTTGCGCCGGGCGTCGATCACAGCGTTGTGGATGGGCGCGATAGTCGTTGATGGCGGCCACCAGTTGTCGCTCCGCACCGGCATGGGCGGTTGCAGCGAACAGCGGCGAAAGGATCAGCAGGCACAGCGAAACCAAGCGAGACGAGCGAACGGCGTGGCGCATGAGACGGGCAGCTCTGAAGAGGGACAGCGCAAAAGTTGAGTGAACCGCAGAAAGCGGCGCGGATAGGACTGGGCTTTTTGGACTTGGTTCAAGGGGCGGGGAGAGGTTTTGTTGTGGGGCGACGAGGCGCTGGTTGTTTCAGGAAGATCAAGCGTGGTTGGACTGGCCTCATCGCTGGCAAGCCAGCTCCCACAGGGTGCGGCGTCGTACACAAAATTGTGCTCGCCACAAAAACTGTGGGAGCTGGCTTGCCAGCGATGGCGCCCGCCCAGCCAACACATCAGCGATTCAACACATCCGCCATCCACTGCAAATACTGCGCACGGTCGGAGATCGAGTTATGCCCCGAGTCCGGCACCACCCTGAGCACCGCTACGCCTTGCGGGAAACTCTCCTGCAAACGCTGGGTGCTGGCGCGCGGAATCACCTCGTCGTCACTGGCCGCCAGCAACAGCGTCGGCACGCGAATATGCGCGGCGTACTTGCCTGACTCGAAACGATCCTTGAGTAACCACTTCACCGGCACCCATGGATATTGCCGCGTCGCGATTTCTTCGAGGCTGTTGTAAGGCGTCACCAGAATCAACTGTTGTACTGGGCGCTGACTGGCCAGACGTACCGCGACGCCGGAACCGAGACTGCGCCCGACCACTGCCACTTGCGGATGACTGGCGTAGACCTGATCGAACAGCGCCAGCGCATCCTCGGCAATCGCCGCCTCTGACGGTGAGCCGCCGCTGCCACCAAAGCCGCGGTAGTTCAGCAGATATACCGCGTAATCGGGAAACGCCTCGGCAAACTCCGGCAGATTGCGCGACACATCCTCGGCATTGCCGCCGAAATAGATCAGCGCCCGTGGCCCGACACGTTCGCGGGTGAGCACCGAAACCTGCGCGTCCGGCATCGACAAGGTCAGTTGTGAGTCGGTGCTTGTGACGGCATTGGGCTGCGGAAAATAGATCAGCGAGCGCTGAAAAAAGAACAGCGCTGCGCACAGCACCAGGTACACGGCAACGATCAATGCGACGAGTGACATCAGGGTTCGGGACATTCGGCTACTTTTAACGGTGTGTGAAGGATCGCTGTCGCAGTGTAGTCCAGCCCTGCAAGCGGGCGGCCCGCACACACAACCAGCAACAGATCCACGCAGCAGGGGAACCAGCATGAGCCACACTGAGGGTTACTCCCGTCGCCGATTGCTCACGCTGGCCGCCGGGGTTTCGGCGGTCTTCACCTTTGATCGGGCGCTGGCCACCGCCACGACGTCCGCGACTTCCGGAGGCCACGCCATGCAGACCCGCGCCATCCCGTCCAGCGCCGAGTCGCTGCCAATCGTGGGTCTGGGCACCTATCGCGGCTTCGACGTCGCCCCCGGTGATCCGGCCTACAGGCAATTGCCTGCAGTGCTGGATGAGCTGTTCAGCAAGGGCGGCACGCTGATCGATAGTTCACCGATGTATGGCCGGGCAGAGGAAACCACCGGTGAGCTGCTGTCGATCCACGAACCGCGTTCGCCGGCGTTTCTGGCGACCAAGGTGTGGACGCGCGGGCGCAAGGAAGGCATCGCGCAGATGGAGCAGTCGTTCAGCCTGCTGCGCACCGAACACATCGACCTGATGCAGATCCACAACCTGCTCGACTGGCAGACCCACTTGCCGACCCTGCGTGAATGGAAAGCGCAGGGGCGCATCCGTTACATCGGCATCACCCATTACACGCCCTCGGCTTACGACGAAGTTGAGGCGGTGCTGAAGGCCGAACCACTGGATTTTCTGCAAATCAATTACGCCCTCGATGACCGTGGCGTGGAGAAACGCATCCTGCCGCTGTGCCGTGAGCGCGGTGTTGCGGTGATCTGCAACCGGCCGTTTGGTGGTGGTGATCTGCTCGCGCGGTTGAAGGGCAAACCGTTACCAGGCTGGGTTTCCGATGTGCAGGTCAACAGTTGGCCGCAATTGGCTTTGAAGTTTCTGCTCTCGCATTCAGCGGTGACTTGTGTGATCCCGGGCACGGGTAATCCGCGTTACATGGCCGACAACGCCAGGGCCGGGTTCGGGCCGATGCTCACCGATGCGCAGCGGCATCAGTTGATTGCGTTGGCAGGTTGAGCGAGCCGGGATCTTCCGTTTGCTTCGATGGCTGAGGTTTTTAGTTTCCAAATGGTCTTGGAAACTGTCAGATCTGACAGTTGGAGGGGCTTTGTTCGCACGTAATCATGATGACACTACTTCGCTCAGGAAGAATCATCATGGATGCGCAAAGCCGTCGATTCGCCTGTTTTACCGGAGTTTGCCTCGTGTTCATTCTGTTTGCTGCTTACGCGCTTGATGAAAAATACATGTGTATGGGAGCGCAGCGTGGACAGTTTGCAACCGTGACTGCGAATTCTGTGAAAGAGGCGGCGACGTTAGCCAAGGCGTTTTGGGGCGCTGCGGGTTGTTATAAAAAATGACAAGCCATCAACCGCGATAGCGCAACGCCTCCAGCAACAACGCAAACGCCGGCGCAGCCTGACGTCGGCTCGGGTAATACAGGTGATACCCGGCAAACGTCGGGCACCAATCCTCAAGCACCTGCAGCAAACGGCCGTCGGCCAGATACGGCGCGACGACGTTCTCCGGGATGTAGCTCAATCCGAAACCGTCCAGCGCAGCGTCGAGCAACGGGTAAACGCCGTTCAGGGTGATCTGGCCGGACACCCGCACTTTCAGGCTTTCACCATCCTTCTCGAATTCCCAGCTGTACAACCCGCCGTTGGTGGGCAGGCGCAGGTTGTTGCAGGCGTGCTCGGTCAGATCGCGTGGCGTTTGCGGCGGGGTGCGTTTGGCGAAATAGGCGGGTGAGCCCACCACCGCCATGCGCATGTCGGGGCCGATGCGGGTGGCGATCATGCCTTGTGCGACGTCTTCGCCCAGGCGTACACCGGCGTCGAAACCCTGGCCGGCGATGTCGACGAAACCATAATCGCAGCAGACCTCGATGGATATGTCCGGGTACTGCGGCAGAAAATCCTTGAGCACCGGGCGCAGCAACCAGTTCAGCGAGTGATCGGTGGCGCTGATGCGGATCTTGCCCGCCGGGGTGTCGCGCAGGTTGCTCAGCGCCGCCAGTTCCAGTTCGATTTCTTCGAAGCGCGGGCCGATGGTTTGCAGCAGGTGTTCGCCGGCTTCGGTGGGCGAGACGCTGCGAGTCGTGCGGGTCAGCAGGCGCAAGCCCAAACGCGCTTCAAGCGCGCGAATCGTGTGACTGAGCGCCGATTGCGAAACGCCGAGTTTGGCCGCCGCTTTGGTGAAACTGCGCTCGCGGGCCACGGCGAGGAAGGCGAGGAGGTCGGTGGCGTTTTCCCGAAGCATTGATGAGTGTCCTGCATAAGTTTTTTTGAATTCTAGTCGATTATCGGAAGAGTTCGGCTGGGTAAAGTAGTGGCATTGATTCTCTGGAGGAATTGCCATGAACCCGATTGCCGCTTCTGCGTTGACCCTTTCCCTGTTGGCGGGTGAGGTGCAGGCCAATGACAATCCGCGCGTGACCGTGACACCCAATGGCTCACAAGCTTCGGCCAGAGGCCCGGCCGATTGGTTCACTGGCACTGTGCGTGTCGATGCGCCGTTCAAAGGCTCCGACGCGGCACGGGTCAGTGGCGCAACGGTGACGTTTGAGCCGGGCGCGCGCACCGCGTGGCATACGCATCCGTTGGGACAGACCTTGATCGTCACGGCGGGGTTTGGGTTTGTACAGGAATGGGGGCAGCCGGTGCGTGAGATTCGTCCTGGCGATACCGTGTGGATTGCGCCGGGGGCCAAGCATTGGCACGGCGCGGCGCCGACCACGGCGATGAGTCATATCGCTATCGCTGAAGTACTGGATGGCAAAGTAGTGGATTGGATGGAGCAGGTGAGTGATGAGCAGTATTCGCGTTCCGAGTGAAGCGCTTCCCTCACCCCAGCCCTCCCGAAACGTCGGACCGCCCGTAGGGAGAGGGAGCCGACCGAGGTGTCTGGCGTTATCCATCGACCTGAGAGACCGGGTCGATTATGGATTCACAGCAAAGCGTTATCCATCGACCTGAAAATGCTCTATCGATTATGGATTCACAGCAAGACGTTCATGTCGGTGCAGCCCTCAAATATTCCCGGATCAGTCCCCTCTCCCTTTGGGAGAGGGCTAGGGTGAGGGGCTCTTTTCAGGCGTTTAGATCATCTCCGGCAGTGAAGAGAGGATTTTATCGAGGGTGATCGGATACTCCCGCACCCTAGCCCCCGTGGCGTTGTAAATCGCATTCGCCACCGCCGCACTGACCCCGCAAATCCCCAACTCACCAACCCCCTTGGCCTTCATCGGCGAAGACACCGGATCAGTCTCATCAAGGAAAATCACCTCCTGATGCGGAATATCGGCATGCACCGGCACTTCATACCCGGCCAGATCATGGTTGACGAAAAAACCCAGCTTCTTGTCCACCGCCAACTCTTCCATCAACGCCGCACCGACGCCCATGGTCATCGCGCCAATCACCTGACTGCGCGCCGCTTTCGGGTTGAGAATCCGCCCGGCCGCACACACTGCCAACATCCGGCGGACACGCACTTCACCGGTCGCGGCATCCACCGCAACCTCAACGAAGTGCGCACCAAACGTCGATTGCTGATACTGCTTGGCAAGGTCGCCGAATTCGATGCTGTCCTCGGCCACGATAACGCCATTTTGCGCAGCATTGCGCAGCGGCACGTGCTTGTCGCCAACCCGCACCTGACCGTCGACAAACTCCGCCTGATCCGCCGCCATGCCCAACTTGCCCGCCACCGCTTCACGCAGCTTCATGCACGCGGCATACACCCCAGCCGTTGAGCAGTTAGCGCCAAATTGCCCGCCGGAACCTGCCGACACTGGAAAGCTCGAATCGCCCAGATGCACGCTCACATCCTTCAAACCAACACCCATCATCTCAGCGGCTGTTTGCGCGATGATCGTGTAACTGCCAGTGCCGATATCCGTCATGTCAGTCTCAACGGTGATTTTGCCGTCACGCTCCAGCCGCACCCGCGCGCCCGACTTGACCAGCAGGTTGTTGCGGATCGCCGCTGCCACGCCCATTCCGATCAACCAGCGACCTTCACGCCGTGTTCCCGGTTGCGCATTACGCTTGTCCCAACCGAACTTCTCCGCGCCGGTTTGCAGGCATTCGATCAGGCGCCGCTGCGAGAATGGCCGCTCGGTTTTCACCGGGTCGACCTGGGTGTCGTTGAGAATGCGGAACTGGACCGGATCAAGCTTGAGCTGCTCGGCCATCTCGTCCATGGCGATTTCCAGCACCATCAGCCCCGGCGTTTCACCAGGTGCACGCATGGCGTTGCCTTCGGGCAGATCCAGCGGCGCGAGGCGCATGCTCACTAGTCGATTTTCAGCGGCGTATAACAACTGACTCGGTTGCGCCGCGACCTCGACCTTGCCTTCAGCCAAGTTGCCCGACCAGCCTTCGTGGGCGATCGCGGTGAGTTTGCCGTCCGCCGTCGCACCCATGCGAATGCGCTGAATCGTCGCCGGGCGGTGGGTGGTGTTGTTGGCGATCTGCGGGCGGGCGAGGGCGACTTTCACCGGTCTGCCAGCCATGCGCGCACCCAGGGCGGCAAGAATCGCATCGGCGCGAATGAACAACTTGCCGCCGAAACCTCCACCGATGTACGGCGAAATCAGCCGGACTTTTTCTTTAGGCAAACCAAGCGTAGTGGCGATGTCGTCGACGCTCCAGGCGATCATCTGGTTCGATGTCCACAAGGTCAGTTGATCGCCTTTCCAAGCCGCTAACGTGGCGTGCGGCTCCATCATCGCGTGGGTCTGATCCGGCGTGGTGTAGGTCTGATCGAACTGCACCGGCGCGGCGGCGAATGCCTTGGCGAAATCACCGTGGCTGACGTCGGGCAATTCGTCTTTCGGCTCGACACCTTGGTCGCGCACGCTGGCCAGATCGAATTCGCCTTTGGCCGCGACGTAGTCGACCTTGACCATTTGCGCAGCGGCGCGCGCCTGTTCAAAGGTCTCGGCAACCACCAGCGCAACCGCCTGGTGGTAGTGCTGAATCTCCGGCCCGGCCAACAAATGCGCGGCGTTGTATTGGCCTTTGCCGAGTTTGCCGGCGTTGGCGGCGGTGACGATGGCCAGCACACCTGGCGCGGCTTTCGCCTGTTCAAGATCGATATTGTTGATGCGCCCCTTGGCGATGGCCGAGCCGACCATAAAGCCGTAAGCCTGATTGGCCACCGCTTCATGCTGCTCATAGGCGTAAGGCGCCTGACCGCAGGTTTTCAACGGCCCTTCGATGCGGTCGGTGGGCTGGCCGACGACCTTCAACTGGTCGATCGGGTTGGTGGTGGCGGGCGTGTCGAATTTCATGCTTCATCCCTCGCTTGCGCCAACACCGAACCGAGCGTGCGCTCGACCAGGGTCAGTTTGAATTGGTTGTCGTGGGTCGGCGTGGCGCCGTCGAGCAGGCGTGCACTGACGGCTTTGGCGCCTTGGGGCAGCAACGCTTCGGCGGCTTCAACCCGCCATGGTTTCGGTGCGATGCCGCCGACGGCGATGCGGCCGCTGCCGTCCTTTTGCAGGATCAGGCCGACCGAGACCAGCGCGAACGCATAGGACGAGCGATCTCGCACCTTGTGATAAACGTGGGTGCCGCCGACGGGCGCGGGCAGTGTCACCGAGGTGATCAACTCGCCAGGCGTCAGGCTGGTTTCGATGTTCGGCGTGGTGCCCGGCAATTGATGAAAATCGGCCATGGCGATGCTGCGTGTCGTGCCATCGGGTTTCACCGTTTCAATCTGCGCATCGAGCGCGCGCATGGCAATTGCCATGTCACTCGGGTGTGTGGCGATGCACGCGTCGCTGACGCCGATGATGCCCAGTTGCCGACTGACCCCGCCGATCGCTGCGCAACCGCTGCCGGGTTGGCGTTTGTTGCAGGCCTGATGGGTGTCGTAGAAGTATGGGCAGCGCGTGCGTTGCAGCAGGTTGCCGGCAGTGGTCGCCATGTTGCGCAACTGCCCGGAAGCCCCGGCGAGCAACGCGCGGGAGAGCAGAGCGTAGTCTTTGCGGATGCGCGCATCGGCAGCCAGATCGGTGTTGCGCACCAGCGCGCCAATGCGCAATCCGCCTTCGGGGGTGGCTTCGATCTGATCCAGGCCGAGGTGATTGACGTCGATCAGATGCAGCGGGGTTTCGATGTCGAGCTTCATCAAATCCAGCAGGTTGGTGCCGCCAGCGATGAAGCGTGCGCCTTCGACCTGTGCCGCTTGCGCAGCGGCAGCGGCGGGGGAGTCGGCGCGGCTGTAATTGAACGGTCTCATGCCGGCACCTCCGCGACTTCAGTGATCGCTTCAATGATGTTCGAGTAAGCCCCGCAGCGGCAGATATTGCCGCTCATGCGCTCCTGAAACTCACTGGCGATCAGTTGCGGTTGCTCGGTCAGGCTGGGGCTGACGTGGCTGGGAATGCCGTCGCGGATCTCTTTGATCACCGCCACCGCCGAACAGATCTGGCCTGGTGTGCAATAGCCGCACTGATAGCCGTCATGCTTGATGAACGCGGCCTGCATCGGGTGCAGATTGTCGGGCATGCCGAGGCCTTCGATGGTGGTGATCTCACTGCCTTCATGCATCACCGCCAGGGTCAGGCAAGAATTGATGCGTCGACCATCGGCGATCACCGTGCAGGCGCCGCACTGGCCGTGGTCGCAACCTTTTTTACTGCCGGTCAAGTGCAGATGCTCGCGCAGGGCATCGAGCAGGGTGGTGCGGGTGTCGACGTCAAGCGCACGCGGCTTGCCGTTGACGTTGATCGTCACTTTGCTCATGGCCGGTTGCTCCAGATTGGCCGCGTAGGCCTTGAGGCTGATAAACGGCGGCATCGCGAAGGCGGTGGCGGTCACGGCGCCGAGGATCAGAAATCCGCGTCGGGAAATCGTCATGGTTCGATTCCTTTTCTCTCTTCATCAGGGCAGCAGGGTCGTGGTTGGCCCAAGCGGGCAGCCAGCGTCATCGCCGGTCTCGTTAAGGAGTGACTGCCGGAGGGAGGAAAAGGTTTTGTCGGATTTTCGCTATAGAGTTATGCGTGTGGCTCATTAATCGACGGTACGACACAATCCCCTGTAGGCCTTCGCGTGCTCGCGATGGCGTCTTGTCCGTCAACATGAGTGTTGAATGTCAGTGCCTCATCGCTGGCAAGCCAGCTCCCACAGGTTTCGATGTTGTGAACGAAATTTTGTTTACAGCATGAGTTCCTGTGGGAGCTGGCTTGCCAGCGATGGGGCCAGATCATCCAGCCTCAATGCCCGCCGACCACCATCGAGGTAAACGGCGCCACATACGCCTGCAATGTCACCAGCCCGCCGACCAGAATCGCCAGCACGATCGAGTGGAAGAACACGTAGCGCAGAATCTCGCCCTCATGCCCATACCAGCGGGTCGCGGTGGAGGCGACCACGATCGATTGTGCATCGACCATTTTGCCCATCACCCCCCCCGAACTGTTCGCTGCCGCCATCAGCACCGGACTGATCCCGAGCTGTTCCGAGGTCACCCGCTGCAAGCCGCCAAACAATACGTTTGACGCTGTATCGGAGCCGGTCAACGCCACACCCAGCCAACCGAGCAGCGTGCCGAACATCGGATAGAAAATCCCCGTCGCGGCAAACGCCAGACCCATGGTCGCGTCGAGTCCGGAGTAACGCGTGAGAAACCCCAGCGCCAGCATCGCTGCAATGGTGATCAGCGAAAACCGCACCACCCACAATGTGCGCAGGTATTGCTTGATCAGTTGCGGAATCGAGTAGCCCATCAGCAAGCCACCAACAATCGCCGCCAGCAGAATCCCGCTGCCGGTAGCGGTGAGCCAGGTGAATTTGTACACCGCTTCTTCAGCCTTCGGTGCCGCGACCACCGGCGGGACTTTTTCGATTTGCAGGTGCAGGCTGGTGAACGTCACGGCCGGGGCGAAAATCGGGTTGGCCTCGCGCAGCGGTTTGCCGGTGGGATCAAGCTTGGCTGACTGGGTGACCGGATCAATCGCCGGACGGGTGTCGAACATGTTCTTGAAGCCCTGCGTGCCCCAGGCAAAAACGAACACGGTGAGGATGATCCACGGCATCCACGCGCGCATCACCGCCGGGCGCGCCTGATCGCTGAACGCGGCGCTGGCGGTGATTTTTTCTTCATCGACCTTGGAGTTGTCTACGCGCCCCGAAAGCGCAGCGGAGGTGTGAATGGTCGCCGGTTTCCACACCTTCAAAAACAGCGTCAGACAGGCCATGGAAATCAGCGCGGCGATCACGTCCACCAGCATTGGCCCGTGGTAGTTCGACACCAGAAATTGGGGGATCGCGAAGCTGACGCCGGCCACCAGAATCGCCGGCCAGATCTCGAGCATCTTGCGCCACCCGGCGAATGCCCAGATCAACCAGAACGGCACCAGCACCGAGAAAAACGGCAATTGCCGACCGACCATCATCGACAATTCCATTTCATCCAGCCCGGTGACTTTGGCCAGGGTGATGATCGGCGTACCTAGTGCGCCAAAAGCCACGGGCGCGGTGTTGGCGATCAGTGCCAAGCCGGATGCGGCCAGCGGCGAAAAGCCGAGGCCGATCAGAATCGCCCCGGTCACCGCCACTGGCGTGCCGAATCCCGCCGCACCTTCGAAAAATGCACCGAAGCAGAACGCAATCAGCAGCAACTGCAAACGTCGATCATCAGTGATGCGTGCAAGTGAGTCCTGCAGCACTTTGAACGAGCCGTTCTCGGTGGTCAGGCGATGCAGAAAGATGATGTTGAGGACGATCCAGCCGATCGGCAATAAGCCATTGGCCGCGCCAAACAACGCCGCAGAGCCAGCCATGCTCGCCGGCATGCCGAAGGCGAAAATCGATATGAGAAGGGCGGAAGCCAGCGCCAATAACGCTGCCAGATGCGCCTTGACGTGGAAAAACGCCAGTGCCGCTAGCATCACCACCACCGGTACGGCGGCCATGAGCGTGGAGATCACCGGGTTGCCGAACGGGTCGTAAATTTGCTGCCAGACCATGGTCCACCTCTGCTTGTTGTTATTGAGGGCGCAGATCCATTGCGTGGGGCTTGGTTGCAAGCAGTATAGGTGGCATTTCGCCGCCGCTCGGGCAGCGCGGGCGGGGCGACAAACGGTCGCTAGTGGCCATTGAATCAACGGCGTTTTGCCCGGTCGTATCTGCGGCTGCGCGCACTGCGTCCTGAAGGCGCGGGCAGTGTGGCCGATTCCGTCGTCAAGACCTTGGTTTTAGGGAAGTGTTGAATGAAGCGCGCAACAACGATGCTGCTGACCGTGACCGCCGCCGTAATGCTCGGTGGCTGTGTCGCGGATTTTGATGATGACCACCGCCATGGCCGGCATTACGACCGCGATCATGGCCGCAATTACGACCATGACCGGCGCTGGGATGACCGCGATGATCGCCGCGACGGGCGTCGTTACTATCGTGATCGGGATGATGACTGATTGAACGCAAGAGGGCGTCCCGCGATGGGACGCCCTCTTTGTTTAGCCCTCGATACTCAAGAAAAGTGAGCGCTCGCCCGGACGCTGGATCGCGCAGGCACGGAGGCCTCGATGTCCAGCAAATGGGTGGCGAGAATGTCGCTCAGAAAACGGAATTGATCGTTGATGCCGACCACTTCATTGCTGAAGTGATTGGTCGCAGCGGGCATCAACAGATC
Organism: Pseudomonas sp. Irchel 3H7; assembly: GCF_900187605.1. Lineage (GTDB taxonomy): Bacteria > Pseudomonadota > Gammaproteobacteria > Pseudomonadales > Pseudomonadaceae > Aquipseudomonas. The sequence goes on along the minus strand of NZ_FYEA01000010.1, from coordinate 70,204 downwards.
TTCGAAATCTTCGTTGAACACCAGTGCCTGCGCTTTGTGCGACACGGCGTGCTGGTCGTAATAGTTGCTGCCGAACACCGGGAAACTCACGGAGAGTGTGACGTGGGTGTGAATCATGTTGTGAACTCCTCGCTGTGTTTCGGATGGCTCAATCGTGCCTTTGATGGGCGGTGGGCGGAAGGCAATCGTGGCGATGGTGAATATCGATGGCAGTGATGGTTGGGGTTTTTTGGGTGTTGCTGATGGCCTCATCGCTGGCAAGCCAGCTCCCACAGGTTCTGAGGTGATCACAAAATCTGCGGCCGCTGGAAATCCTTGTGGGAGCTGGCTTGCCAGCGATGAGGCCGGTACTTCCAACATCAGGCTCAATTGACCCACCTATACTCAAATCTGCATCCCACTCATCTCAAGGACACCGCTACCGTGAACCCGCGTGCGCTGCTCGTCGCCGCACTGTTGTTGCTGGCCGGCTGCGCCACCTCGGCGCGGGCCCCGGTGTCAGCGCCGCAGGCCGTGGTGGTGTCGCCTGCGACCTGGCAGCAGATCGACCGGGAAATCGTCAGCGCCTCGCAGCAGTCCACCGAGCAAGTCAAAGTCTTCGCCCGTGGCTCGATGGAACATTGGCGCACTCGGGTCTATCAGCAAACTGAAGAAAATTTCATCCCGTGGTTCAGCAGCTATTGGACCCAGGAATGGCTGTCGATGAAGGTCAGTTGGTACACGATCAATGCCGGTGGCGAGCAGGATGCGTCGGCCAAGCGTCTCGCGGCGTATCTGCTTGAGCAGTATCAGGAAAGGGTGCTGGCGCCGGTGGCGGTGGAGATCGATCCGGATGCGATTCTTGGTCAGGCCACGGCGTTCTATGCGCAGTTGATGGCGCAGCAGATGCCGCTCATCGCCCAACGCCATGGTGTGCCCGTTGGTCAGCTCAATGGACGTTTGCAGAAAGTCCCGGCCATTGCGCTTGGCCCGCCACCGGCGCGGGATGCCTCGCTGTTTCAGGTCATCAGCACCGAGCCGCTGAATACGCTGCCGGCCTACGCTGCGCTGATCGACAAGATCCACACTGAGGGCGGCGCAAAGGGGATTGCCTCGACCGATGCCGGCATGGCCCCGGTGGCCAAGCGCGCCAGTCAGCGGATGGAAGCGGAAATGGCCCCGCGTGGGGCTGCCAGCGCAGTCGCAGCAGCGGCCGGAAAACTGGCTGGCGGACTGATTTCGGTCGGTGTGGCCGGCATTCGCGCGATCATTCAGGCCAATGACCGCCCTGACAGCGAAGCGCTGATCCGCAGCAGTCTGGGCAGCACCTTCGACAAGGCCTGGATGAAACTGGTGCAGAACCCGACGACTGGCGTCATGGCCGGCACGTTGCACATGGCCGGGCAGGTCGAGCGCAATCTGGGTGGGGGCGATGAGCCGTCGGTCGGCTTGGGCGTGAATCCTGTCGAATGGCAGCCACCGCAATCGACTAACCAGCAGATCGAAACCAACATGCAGGGAGAGTGATCATGGCTTACATCGATATTTTTGTCGCACCGGTGCCGAATGCAAATCGTGAGCAGTACAAAAAACACTGCGCAATCGCGGCGAAACTTTTCAAGGAATACGGTGCGCACGACGTGGTTCAGTGCTGGGGCGATGACGTACCGGAGGGCAAGGTCACCTCATTCCCGATGGCGGTCAAACTCAAGGAAGGCGAAACGGTGTCGTCCGGCTGGCTGATCTGGCCAGACAAAGCCACGCGCGACGCCGGCATGGCAAAAATGATGGACGACCCGCGCATGCAACCGGACGTCAACCCAATGGGATTTGATGGCCAGCGCATGATCTTTGGTGGTTTCAAGAACATTCTTGAATCCTGAGGCCTGCGCAAAATCTCTTGTAGGCTTTCGTCTACTCGCGATGGCGCCCGTACATTCAAAATCATCATTGCCTGACCTACCGCTATCGCTGGCAAGCCAACTCCCACAGGTTTTGTGTGAAACCAGCAATGGTGGGCGCACCGCACGACCCTGTGGGAGCTGGCTTGGCAGACCTGCCGCTATCGCGAGCAGGCGAAGGCCTACAGGTACTGTGTTCACTCGGGTGAGGGGGTGATGCGGCAGCTTTTGCGCTCGCGAATCTGTTCGTCAGTAGGCCGCTCGCGGACGAACTCGAAACGCGGCTCCCCCTCGCTGTAATGCACCAGCCAGCCCCATTCCAGCTCCTTTTCATCCTGCCCGGGATGCGGTGGTCGTGCCCACCAGGGTTCTTTGCTGAGGATCGCGCGCATGGCGGCCTCCGGTTGATGGCAATCCTTGAACTATAGCTTCCTGTCACGAGTCGTCTGATCAGGCTGTGTAGAATCCGGCGAATAACGATGGACAGGGGAGCAGGGCCATGACCGATGAAGCGAAGCGACTGTTTTTCGCCCTCGATTGCCCGCCGGCGCAACGCAAGGCGATCGCTCAGTGGCGCGGGGAGTTGGGGTTGCGCACCGGTAAGCCGGTGCCGGCGGACAATTTTCACCTGACGCTGCTGTTTCTCGGCGCGGTGCCATTGGCGCAGATCAACGACGTCTGCGAGGCGGCCGGACAAGTGCGCACGCCGGGAGAGGCGTTGAAGATTTCGTTGAACCACTTGCAGGTCTGGCATCGCGCCGGGGTGTTGTCGCTGGCGCCGGAGCAGGCGCCACAAGCGCTGCTGCGGCTGGTCTACGCACTAGAGCAGGCGATGTTGCCCTTTGGCTTTGAAGAAACAACCCGCGAGTTTCGCCCGCATCTGACGCTGGCCCGTGACTACCGTGCGCCGGAGCCTGAGTCGGCCACGCCGCCGGAGTTCTTCCTGCGCGCCGAACGCTTCGCCCTGTTCGAATCGCACAAGGGGCGCTATCGGATCCTGCAAGATTGGTCGCTGATGTGAACGCACAAAAAAAGGCGCCCGAAGGCGCCTGAGAATTCACCTGAGCCGAGGGAGCCAGGTGAGGCCGTTCATAGCAGGGTGCAGCGGTGGTAAGGCGCTGCGTGAACGGGAAATCATTGAATTATTTAAGCTAAGAAATCCTGGGCCTGGCACTGTCTGAATGTGATCACAAAACCCTGTGGGAGCTGGCTTGCCAGCGATGGGGTCAGCACATCCGAATCACCTTTGCCTGACCCACTGTCATCGCTGGCAAGCCAGCTCCCACATGTTCATCAGGGTTGTTGGAACTCCAACTCCGTAGTCTTACTTACCGAGTTTCACCCGGGTCCAGCCACGGGTCATGATCCGCTGCGTGGCAATCGGCTGATCCGGCACCGCATACAACGTCGCCATTACCGCTTGCGACGGGTACGAACCCGGGTCATTGCGGATCGCTTCATCCACCAGTGGCGTGGCCGCCGCGTTGGCGTTGCTGTAGCCGTTGCTGTTGGTGATCTCGGCGATGATGTCCGGACGCATCAGGAAGTCCATGAACAGGTAGGCGTTCTCGACGTTCGCCGCATCACGCGGAATGGCGACCATGTCATAGAAACTGCCGGCGCCTTCCTTGGGAATGCTGTAGTCGATCACCACGTTGTTGCCCGATTCCACCGCGCGAGCCTTGGCCTGCAGCACGTCGCCGGAGTAACCGACCGCCACGCAGATGTTGCCGTTGGCCAGATCGGAGATGTATTTCGAGGAGTGGAAGTACGCCACGTTCGGGCGAATCTTCATGAACAGCGCCTCGGCTTCCTTGATGTGTGCGGTGTCCTTGTCGTTCACCGGATAGCCCAGGTAGTGCAGGGCGGCCGGGATCATTTCGGTCGGCGAGTCGAGGAAACTGATGCCGCAGGCTTTGAGCTTTTCAGCGTTTTCCGGCTTGAACAGCAAATCCCAGGAATTGGTCGGGGCATTGGCGCCGAGCACTTCTTTGACCTTGGCCGGGTTGAAACCGATGCCGATCGAGCCCCACATGTACGGGAACGCGTGGGCGTTGTCCGGATCACTGGCGGCAGCGTTTTTCAGCAGCACCGGGTTGAGATTCTTCCAGTTCGGCAGCTTCGATTTGTCCAGGGTCTGATAGACGCCGGCCTTGATCTGCTTGGCGAGGAAACTGTTCGACGGCACGACCAGATCGTAGCCGGATTTGCCCGCCAGCAAACGCGCCTCAAGGGTCTCGTTGCTGTCGAAGACGTCGTAGGTCACGCGGATGCCGGTCTCGTCTTCGAACTTCTTGACGGTGTCCGGCGCGATGTAATCGGACCAGTTGTAAACACGCAGCACCTTGTCGTTGGCCTGGGCGCCCATGACCATTGCGCCCATTAAGGACAGTGTCAGCAGAGTCCTGCCAAACATTTTCATCGGTACAACTCCATTCTTTTTATTCAAAAACACAAAGCCAAAACTCGGTTAACAGCGCCAGCATGTGTAGGAGCTGTCGAGTGAAACGAGGCTGCGATCTTTTGATCTTTCACATCAAGATCAGAAGATCGCAGCGTGCCGCAGCTCCTACAGGGTTATGCGGTGGCGGCTTGTTGCTGTGGTTGCCACGACTCGTTTGCGGTCTGATCCATCGCTTCCTGAATTGCCCGCTTGCGGTTGGCCTCTGCCTTGCGGCCGAAGTACCAGACCAGGAAAGTCACCAGCGACACCGCCAGCAGAATCAGGCTGGCCACGGCGTTGATCTCAGGTTTCACGCCCAGACGCACCGCCGAGAACACTTCCATCGGCAACGTCGTCGAACCTGGTCCGGAAACGAAGCTGGCCAACACCAGGTCATCCAGCGACAAGGCGAACGACATCATCCCGCCCGCCGCCAGCGACGGCGCGATCATTGGAATGGTGATCAGGAAAAACACCTTGAACGGTTTCGCACCGAGGTCCATCGCCGCTTCTTCGATCGACAGATCCAGTTCGCGGAGGCGGGCGGAGACTACCACCGCGACATAAGCGGCACAAAACGTGGTGTGGGCGATCCAGATCGTGACGATGCCACGCTCCTGCGGCCAGCCGATCAACTGCGCCATCGCCACGAACAGCAGCAACAGCGACAGGCCGGTGATCACCTCAGGCATTACCAATGGCGCGGTGACCAGACCACCAAACAGCGTGCGACCCTTGAAGCGCGTGACGCGAGTCAGCACGAAAGCGGCGAGGGTGCCCAGCGCGACGGCAGCGATCGCGGTGTAGCAGGCGATTTCCAGCGAGCGCACCACCGAGCCCATCAGTTGCGTGTTATCGAGCAAGCCGACGTACCACTTCACCGACCAGCCGCCCCAGACTGTCACCAGTTTGGATGCGTTGAACGAGTAGATCACCAGAATCAGCATCGGCAGATAAATGAACATCAGGCCGAAGATCAACATGAACTTGGAAAAACCGAAGCGTTTCATCCCCGTGCCTCCATCTCTTTGGCCTGGCTGCGGTTGAACAGCAGAATCGGCACAATCAGGATCAACAGCATCACCACCGCCAGCGCAGACGCCACCGGCCAGTCGCGGTTATTGAAGAACTCTTGCCACAGCACGCGACCGATCATCAGCGTCTCCGGGCCACCGAGCAGTTCCGGAATCACGAACTCACCGACCACCGGAATGAACACCAGCATGCAGCCGGCAATAATCCCGTTCTTGGCCAGCGGCACGGTGATTTTCCAGAAGTTGTTGAAGTTGCTCGAGCCCAGATCCTGCGCGGCTTCCAGCAAGCTGCCATCGTGCTTGACGAGGTTGGCGTACAGCGGCAACACCATGAACGGCAGGTAGGCGTAGACCACGCCGATATACACGGCCGTGTTGGTGTTGAGGATCTCGATCGGGTGATCGGTGAGCCCCGTCCACATCAGAAATGCGTTAAGCAAACCGTTGTTGCTGAGGATGCCCATCCACGCGTAAACGCGGATCAGGATCGCGGTCCAGGTCGGCATCATGATCAACAGCAGCAAGACGTTTTGCGTTTCCTTGCCGGTCTTGGTGATCGCGTAGGCCATCGGGAAACCGATCAGCAGGCACATCATCGTGCTCAGCGCCGCGACCTTCAGCGAACCGAGGTAGGCCGACAGGTACAGCTCGTCTTCGCCGAGCATGGTGTAGTTGCCGATGTTCAGCAGCAGCTGGAATTTCTGTTCGGCGTAGGTGTAGATCTCCGAGTACGGCGGGATCGACAGCGCGGCTTCCGAGAAACTGATCTTCATCACCAGAAAGAACGGCAGCATGAAGAACAGGAACAGCCAGATGAACGGGATGCCAATGACCAGTTTTCGCCCGCTGGGCACCAGGCGCAGGAATTGCTGATTGAAGGTTCTCATGAGCGCAGTACCACGCCGCTGTCGTCTTCCCACCAGACGTAGACTTTGTCGTCCCAGGTCGGGCGCGCGCCACGGCGTTCGGCGTTGGCCATGAACGACTGGACGATTTTGCCGCCGGGCAATTCGACGTAGAACACCGAGTGACCGCCGAGGTAGGCGATGTCATGCACCTTGCCTTCGGACCAGTTGTAGCGGAACTCCGGTTGGGTGGTGCTGACGAGCATTTTTTCCGGACGGATCGCGTAGGTGACCGACTTGTCCTGCACCGAGGTGCTGACGCCGTGACCGACGTAGATCTTCTGCTGCAAGTCCGGACTGTGGATGATCGCGTGCCCTTCAAGGTCTTCCACCACGGTGCCGTCGAAGGCGTTCACGTTGCCGATGAATTCGCAGACCATGCGGCTGACCGGTGCTTCATAGATGTCGACCGGGCTGCCGATCTGGGCGATCCAGCCGAGGTGCATGATCGCGATGCGCTCGGCCATGGTCATGGCCTCTTCCTGGTCGTGGGTCACCATCACGCACGTCACGCCGACGCGTTCGATGATCTGCACCAGTTCCAGTTGCATCTGCGAGCGCAGCTTTTTATCCAGCGCGCCCATCGGCTCGTCGAGCAGCAACAGCTTCGGACGCTTGGCCAGCGAGCGGGCGAGGGCGACGCGCTGGCGCTGGCCGCCGGACAACTGGTGCGGGCGGCGTTTGGCGTATTGGGTCATGTGCACCAGACGCAGCATTTCATCGACACGGGCGTCGATTTCGCTGGCCGGCAAACGATCTTGCTTGAGGCCGAAGGCGATGTTCTGCGCGACGGTCATGTGTGGGAACAGCGCGTAGGACTGGAACATCATGTTGATCGGCCGCTCGTACGGCGGCATGTCGGTGATGTCCACGCCGTCGAGCAGAATCCGCCCTTCAGTCGGGCGCTCGAAACCGGCGAGCATGCGCAGCAGGGTCGATTTGCCCGAACCGGAGCCACCGAGCAGAGCGAAGATTTCGCCCTGATGGATCTCCAGGGACACATCGTCCACGGCCACGGTTTCGTCGAACTTCTTGGTGACACGATCGACTTTCACCAGCACCTTTTTCGGTTGCTGATGACCTTCAAGTGCCTTCCTGTAAGTGCTGGAGGCGTTTGCCATGTGAAACTCCCAACAGGTTTCGTTCGCCTGGCCAATGTGGCCGGGCTTAAGTGGATTGCAAGCCTGTAAGCGCAATCTCAGTCATTACACATCCCCTGTAGGAGTGAGCCTGCTCGCGATGAGGCCATGTCAGTCGACATCTCTGTTGACTGGTCTATTGCTATCGCGAGCAGGCTCACTCCTACAGGGGAATTGCGCATGCCTGACTGACCTTGCACTGCCGAGGGCTTGGTCGGCGCCGCCGTCCTGGCTGCCTGGGTCGTACTTGTTGTTATTACGGGTGTTGCTGTTCACGAATGACGGATGTGCGCAGGCACACCCGACGTCCGTGGGGGCAGTAAATCGTTGTGATCTTTTGGGTTGTGTCAGCGTTTGTTGCGCCGCGCCGCCCGTTGCCGGCAAGCCGCGCCGAATGCCTGGAAAATCTTCAGGTAGTTCGGGTTGTCCAGCACTTGCCATTCCGGGTGCCATTGCACGCCGAGGGCGAAAGTCGGGCTGTGCTCGACCGAGATCGCCTCGATCAAACCGTCCGGCGCCACCGCTTCGGCGCGCAGGCCGGGCGCGAGGCGGTCGATGCCCTGGCTGTGAATCGAGTTGACCTGGAACTCGCCCGGCAGCTCCAGTGCTTCGAACACACCGCCAGCGAGTACGGTCACGGCGTGGGCCGGTGCGTATTGCACCGCCACGTCCGGGCTATCGGCTTCGCGGTGATCGAGCATGCCCGGCAGCTCATGCACCTTCTGATGCAGGCTACCGCCGAACGCCACGTTCATTTCCTGGAAGCCTCGGCAGATACCGAGCACCGGAACGCCCGCCGCAATGGCTGCACGCAATAAAGGAAGGGTGGTGGCATCTCGCGCCGGATCGTGATCCGTGCCGGGGGCGCTGGCCGGGCCTTGATAGTGGAAGGGTTCCACGTTCGAGGGCGAGCCGGTCAGCAACAGGCCGTCGAGTTGACCGAGCAGGTCTTCGATTTCAGTCAGGTTGCCAAGAGAAGGAATGACCACTGGCAGCCCTTCAGCGCCAACGCTGACAGCACGTACGTACTTGTCGCCGCTGATGTGATAGGGGTGCAGGCCAATCTGTTTGACGCACGCAGTAACGCCGATCAATGGCTTGAATGCCATTTTTATTCACCTCGAAGTTTGACACTTGAACGAGCTTTTCCGGAGCTTAGCCTCGTTGATTTTAATTAACAACTGTCATGTAAAAAATTCTAAACGTCGTTCATCATATCTTCATGATTTCAGGGCCTTTGGCGCCTGTATTGGCACGCGGGTGTTAAAAAAAGCCCGAAAAATAAACCCTGAGCGGCCATCTGTTCGCTATTGACTTCACTTTGCCGTTCGGGTTGACTGGCTCGGCGAAACAGCAGTGAACATAATAATTAACAGCTAAATAGGTGCATCATGTCGGTCCCTCTGCGTACCGTTCAACTCAACGAAGCAAACGCATTCCTTAAGAAATATCCTGAGGTTTTGTACGTCGACCTTCTGATTGCGGATATGAACGGTGTGGTGCGCGGCAAGCGCATCGAACGCACCAGTCTTCATAAGGTTTATGAGAAAGGCATCAACCTGCCGGCCTCGCTTTTCGCGCTCGATATCAATGGCTCCACGGTGGAAAGCACCGGCCTGGGTCTGGACATCGGCGACGCTGACCGCATTTGCTATCCGATCCCCGGCACCCTGAGCATCGAGCCGTGGCAGAAGCGCCCAACCGCACAACTTCTAATGACCATGCACGAGATCGAAGGCCAGCCGTTTTTCGCTGACCCGCGTGAAGTGCTGGCCAACGTCGTACGCAAATTCGACGACCTCGGTCTGACCATCTGCGCCGCGTTCGAACTCGAGTTCTATCTGATCGATCAGGACAACGTGAACGGTCGTCCGCAATCGCCACGTTCGCCAGTGTCCGGCAAGCGTCCGGTGTCGACTCAGGTGTACCTGATCGACGATCTCGACGAATACGTCGATTGCCTGCAAGACATCCTCGAAGGCGCGAAAGAGCAGGGCATTCCGGCTGACGCGATCGTCAAGGAAAGCGCCCCGGCGCAATTCGAAGTCAACCTGCATCACGTCTCCGACCCGATCAAGGCGTGCGACTACGCCGTCCTGCTCAAGCGTCTGGTGAAGAACATCGCCTACGACCACGAGATGGACACCACCTTCATGGCCAAGCCGTATCCGGGCCAGGCGGGCAACGGTCTGCACGTGCACATTTCGATCCTGGACAAAGAAGGCAACAACATCTTCGCCAGCGAGGATCCCGAGCAGAACGCCGCACTGCGTCACGCGATCGGCGGTGTGCTGGAGACCCTGCCCGCGCAAATGGCGTTCCTCTGCCCGAACGTCAACTCGTACCGCCGCTTCGGCGCGCAGTTCTACGTACCGAACTCGCCGAGCTGGGGCATCGACAACCGCACCGTTGCGGTCCGTGTGCCAACCGGTTCGGCCGACGCCGTGCGTATCGAGCATCGCGTCGCCGGTGCCGATGCCAACCCCTACTTGCTGATGGCGTCGGTGCTGGCCGGTATTCACCACGGTCTGACCAATCAGATCGAACCGGGCGCCCCGGTGGAAGGCAACAGCTACGAGCAGAACGAACAGAGCCTGCCGAACAACCTGCGTGATGCACTGCGCGAGCTGGACGACAGCGAAGTCATGGCCCGCTACATCGACCCGATGTACATCGACGTGTTTGTCGCGTGCAAGGAAAGCGAGCTGGCCGAGTTCGAGAACTCGATTTCAGACCTTGAGTACAACTGGTATCTGCATACGGTGTGATTGGCTGAGGCCCTCAAAAGCTGAAGAGCCCCTCACCCTAACCCTCTCCCCGAGGGAGAGGGGACTGACCGGGTTGTCTTGAGATGTTCAGCGACCTGAACGATCCAGTCGATTATGGAATCGGCAAAGATTTTTCAGGTCGGCGGAGATTCTGAGCATCCCCCGATCGGTCCCCTCTACCCCTGGGAGAGGGCCAGGGTGAGGGCAGCCACCTCAAGCCAGACATCGCAACCAGACAGCCCCCCAATTCCCCCTTGTCGAGCCACAACAATGACAACGACCCGCAACGACTGGGAACAACGCTTCCAGTCCCTGACCATCGAAGCCCGCGCGTTCATCAACGGTGAATACCGCCCGGCCATCAGTGGCGATACCTTCGAATGCCTGAGCCCCGTCGATGGCCGTTTCCTCGCCTCCGTGGCCAGCACCGATGAAGCCGACGCCAACCTCGCCGTTGACGTCGCGCGTCAGTCTTTCGAATCCGGCATCTGGGCGAAAAAAGCCCCGGCCGAGCGCAAGCGCATCCTGATTCGCTTCGCCGATCTGATCCTGCAGAACCAGGAAGAACTGGCGCTGCTGGAAACCCTCGACATGGGTAAACCGATCAGCGATTCGATGAGCATCGACATCCCGGCGACCGCCAATGCGATTCGCTGGAGCGCCGAAGCCATCGACAAGATCTACGACGAAGTCGCCGCGACGCCGCACGACCAACTAGGCCTCGTCACTCGCGAGCCGTCCGGTGTAGTTGCGGCCATCGTGCCGTGGAATTTCCCGCTGATCATGGCCAGCTGGAAATTCGCTCCAGCACTGGCGGCAGGCAATTCGTTCATTCTGAAACCTTCGGAAAAATCGCCGCTGACCGCAATCCGCATCGCTCAACTTGCGCTCGATGCTGGCATTCCGAAAGGCGTGTTCAACGTTCTGCCAGGCTTCGGCCACACCGTCGGCAAGGCGCTGGCGTTGCACATGGACGTTGACGTGCTGGCCTTCACCGGCTCCACAGCGATTGCCAAGCAACTGATGATTTATGCCGGCCAAAGCAACATGAAACGCGTCTGGCTCGAAGCCGGGGGCAAGAGCCCGAACGTGGTGTTTGCCGACGCTCCGGATTTGCGCGCGGCAGCACAAGCGGCGGCCGGCGCCATTGCTTTTAACCAGGGCGAAGTCTGCACTGCCGGTTCGCGCTTGCTGGTCGAGCGCTCGATTCGCGAGCAATTCATTCCGCTGTTGGTGGAAGCGCTGCAAGCGTGGAAACCCGGTCATTCACTCGATCCGGCTACCACCGTCGGTGCCGTGGTCGATCAGCGTCAACTCGACAACGTGCTGCGCTACATCAGCATCGGTCGCGAGCAGGGCGCCGAACTGATCGCCGGCGGCCAACGCACCCTCGAAGAAACCGGCGGCCTCTATGTGCAACCGGCGCTGTTCGACGGCGTGACCAACGCGATGACCATCGCTCAGGAAGAAATCTTTGGCCCGGTGCTGTCGCTGATCACCTTCGACACTGCGGAAGAAGCGCTGCAGATCGCCAACGACAGCATCTTCGGCCTCGCCGCCGGCGTCTGGACCAGCAACCTCAGCAAGGCGCACACCTTCGCCCGTGGCCTGCGTGCCGGCAGCGTCTGGGTCAACCAGTACGACGGCGGCGACATGACCGCACCGTTCGGTGGTTTCAAACAATCGGGCAACGGCCGCGATAAATCGCTGCACGCGTTCGACAAGTACACCGAGCTGAAAGCGACCTGGATCAAGCTCTGATTTTCGACAGCGGTGGTCGCTCTTGATGAGCGACCTTCGGAGAACAATAAAATGAAGCAACAACACGTAAACAGCTACTACGCCGCCACCCGCAACGAAGTCATCGACTTTCCGGTTCTGGAAGAGTCAGTCGAGTGCGACGTCTGCATCATCGGCGCCGGCTACACCGGTCTGTCCTCGGCGCTGTTCCTCACCGAAGCCGGCTACAAAGTGACGGTGCTGGAAGCGGCGAAAGTCGGCTACGGCGCCAGCGGGCGCAACGGCGGTCAACTGGTCAACTCCTACAGCCGTGACGTCGATGTGATCGAAGAGCGCTACGGCGACAAGACCGCAGAAATTCTCGGCAGCATGATCTTCGAAGGCGCCGACATCATTCGTTCGCGCATCAAGGAATACGACATCAAATGCGACTACCGCCCGGGCGGCATCTTCGCAGCGATGAACAAAAAACAACTCAACGGTCTGGCTGAGCAAAAGCGCAGCTGGGAGCGTTACGGCAACCGCAATCTGAAGATGCTCGACGCGGCTGACATTCGTCGCGAAGTCGGCTCCGATGCTTACGTCGGTGGCCTGCTGGACATGCAGGGCGGCCACGTTCACCCACTGAACCTGGCGCTCGGTGAAGCGGCTGCGATCACCCGTTTGGGCGGCAAGATCTACGAGCAATCGGCGGCCGTGGAAATTAAATACGGCGAGCCGAACGTTGTGCGCACCGCCAAAGGCCAGGTCCGCGCCAAGTACCTGTTGATCGCCGGCAACGCTTATCTGCCACAAGGTCTCGACAACCGCGTGACCGCGAAAAGCATGCCGTGCGGTTCGCAGATCGTCGTCACCGAACCGTTGACCGAAAAACAGGCGCGCAGCCTGATCACCAACAACTACTGCGTCGAAGACTGCAATTACCTGCTGGATTACTACCGCCTGACGGCCGACAACCGTCTGCTCTACGGCGGCGGCGTGGTCTACGGCGCGCGTGAACCGGACGACATCGAACAACTGATCCGCCCGAAGATCCTCAAGACCTTCCCGCAGCTCAAAGACGTCAAGATCGACTACCGCTGGACCGGCAACTTCCTGCTGACCATGTCACGCATGCCGCAATTCGGCCGCATCGAAAAGAACGCCTACTACATGCAAGGCTACAGCGGCCACGGCGTCACCTGCTCGCACCTCGCCGGCAAACTGATCTCGGAAATGATCCGCGGCGACGCCGAACGCTTCGACGCCTTCGCATCGCTGCCGCACATGCCAATGCTCGGTGGTCGCACCTTCTCCGCGCCACTGACCGCCCTCGGCGCGGTCTACTACTCACTGCGCGACCGCTTTGGCATCTAAGTTACCTCCCCGGCGGCGGCCCAAGACCCCGCCGGTTTTTTTACCTGACACACCAAAGATCAAAATGTAGGAGTGAGCCTGCTCGCGATGAGGCCAGTCCAGCCACCATCCCTCCCACAGAAACACCAAAAAACCTGTGGGAGCGAGCTTGCTCGCGAAGGCGGCCATCCAGTCAAAAATAATGTTGAATGTGCCACCGAATCGCGAGCAGGCTCACTCCTACAGGTCCGTATTACCAAGGCAAGAAGGACTTTTGCCGCACCGTCCATCGAACCTGCTGAGCAACACCGGCAAACGTGATTTAATAGCCGCCTTTCACGGTTCCGGGACAAGGGAGCAACGTGATCCGCGCCCCTCGCGCGGCACCCGCCACCCACCCCCATTACCCTTAAGTACTACTCACATAAGGCTGTCATGGATACGGGTTCTCGACTCAAACTAGTACGCGAAAGCTACAAACTCTCCCAGCGCGAGCTGGCCCGGCGTAGCGGCGTGACCAATGCCACCATCTCCCTGATCGAACAGAATCGCGTCAGCCCCTCCGTCAGCTCACTGAAAAAGCTGCTCGAAGGCATACCGATGTCCCTGGCCGACTTCTTCACCTTCGACCAACCCCCGCGCGAACACCAATACGTCTTCCGCGCCAACGAACAACCTGATCTTGGTCGCCATGGCCTGCGCCTGCTGTTGATCGGCGCCTCGGTGCCAAGTCGCCAGATGCGTTTACTGCGTGAGCAATACGCACCGGGCGCGAGTTCCGGGGAAGAGCCGATTGTGCATGCTGAGGGTGAGGAGTGCGGGCTGGTGACGCGGGGCACGGTGGAGTTGACCGTGGATGGGTCGGTGAGTGTGTTGAATGCGGGGGATGGGTATTACTTTCCTACGACGCTGCCGCATAAATTTCGGAATATCGGGGCGGATGAGGCTGAGATTATTAGTGCGAATACGCCGGCGAATTTTTAATCATAAGTGGCTAGGCCAACCCTTTGAACTATCTTGATTCGTTCGAATACTTCACTTTAGGAGGATTGATAAGATAAGTGACTCTTCGGTAATCTTGTACATAGGAGTCACTTATCTCAGAAGCTTTTACATTAGAATTTTTTTCCTATCGCGATCAAAAAAATCAGCAACAACTCCTAAGTATGATTGAGCATGGGCTGGCAGTGACGAGGGTAGGGGCACATCTGCTTGGTAGCCGTATCCTTCGAATAGTTTGGCGGAATCGAATAAAGATGCAAAAACCTGTGACTTAGAGAAGAACTCTGCAAGAACATCGGCTTTGACATCGGATGCTTGATCGGCAAGTTCTCGCTCAAGAGTTTGTGATAAGCCCGGTTGGGTGACAACACTTCCTACCAAAGCGGATGCCATTTTTCCAACTTTTAGTGTGAATGATTTTCCTGCGGATCCATATCTAAAGCCATTGTCTAGTAATTGTTTTCTTTGGTCGTGCTCAGCGGCAACATGTTCGCGCAAAATAAAATCTATACATATCAGTAAATGAGAAACTGATATGTATATCATTCGCCAAGTGGGCGCAGAGTCAGAGTGGTTGTTGATTTCGCTCATGTAGTAATCGATGTCGTTTAGCCAAGCATTGGCACCATCGAAGTTTAATGAGTCGAGTATTCTTGATTTGCTTGATTCATATCTGCCGCGCCAGTCGCCTCCAAGCTTTCCTAGAGAGTGTTTTTCAATTTCAGATACGAGATCTTCTTCGTTAATTCGTGCTAAGTGGCTTCTTTCACTTTTATTTAATCGGGTGAGAAATCTTCCATCTAATACTTTGACTTTATGTTCGAGTCCGAATTCTCGTACATCAGGGCGTAAGTCAGTAGTTGCAACCATGCATCCGTCTAAACCTAATACTTGCTGTAGACCTTTTGCCCAAAATATACGCTCTATAGCTTGAGGCGTTTTTTTGTTTTTTATATCAACATTAAGCCGCTCGCGACCAAAGGCAGAGCTTTTGCCGTAAATAAATAGATCGATATCCGTAATGTCAAATTGATTGTATTTGAATTTGCATCCTCTGACGACAAAGTAACCAATACTCAAGAAGTAATTTCGTACGGTTTCTTCTGCGGCAGAGCCTTTCAGGAGTTGCTGGCTCATCGATTAAGTCCACCTGTCCTGATTTCGTTTAGTAAGTTGCGCGTCTTGAGTTTGACAGCATCTGTCGAGTTTTTTCTGCATACGTCGCGTGTTGTCTCAGGCGCGGTATACGAAGTTACTTTTGCTCCTGGCAGATTATCAACCGCTTCGCCAGTAATATTTCCGCTTTGAATGACTGAGAGTGCTAGGCGCCCGACTTCTGGTTTCAAAAGTTTCATGTTAAACATGCCACCTGTGGCTGGAATTACCTTGACAACGCCTTTATATTCCAAGGCTTGGTAATCATTGCCGATCGCAGTTGCGGGGCCCACTGTTCCACCGTCAATTAATTTTTGCATCAATAATGATATTGCGGTTATTTTTCCGCGATAGTAAGTGCTTACAGTCATTCCGTATGTAAGTGAAGCAACCAAGGCCTTAGCTAAATCAAGTGCATCATCGGCAATTGTACTAGTGAATTTTGAG
Organism: Pseudomonas sp. Irchel 3H7; assembly: GCF_900187605.1. Taxonomy (GTDB): domain Bacteria; phylum Pseudomonadota; class Gammaproteobacteria; order Pseudomonadales; family Pseudomonadaceae; genus Aquipseudomonas. The sequence continues at coordinate 54,356 of NZ_FYEA01000010.1, read as the reverse complement.
AACGCAGCTGGTCGAGTTACAAAAGAACTTTTCCCACTTTCATTTCCAACGACGTTTACATCAAACATACCTATCGAATGTAGTTGGGAGAAAAGCTTTTCTCCTAGAATTTTTGTGATTGAGGCTAATGGAAGGCAGCCTGATGCATTCAATCTTGCATTCACTTCATTTAGGTTCTGTGTTTCGCTTGCGTTGAGTGTGCTTAATACAGCACTGATTTTTCGTGCGTCCTCTCTGCGAAACAAGTTCCCATTGAAAATTAGTTTTTCCGTAGCGGAAATAGCTTCCGTATCAAAAAAGCCTATGTTGCTGCCAAGTTGCAGGGTCGACTCTGCATCTGCTTTAGCTATTTTAAAAGTGTCAGAGATGAAGTCTACCGCTAGTGTGCTAGTGATTGGTAAGTCAGACGTAGTTTCAGAAAGGCTGATGACTGCGTCTTCGTAACTTTCTCTGTCGCTCTCTTCGAATATTGTAGCTGTGTGACTTAAGACTTCTTTTCCTGTAAGTCCCAGAACTTCAATGGCGCCTGTACCTGCCAAAATTAATTTTTGTCTTTCGAACTCTGCGATGATTGCCGGGACTTCCGTCTTTGGACTGATGTAATTAGCCCTTGCAAGTGCATCAAGACGCTTATGCGTTATCTTCTCCTGGTTTTCTGCAGATATTGCAGATAAGAATTTACCGCATTTTCCCGCAAACCCTATTGCATCAAAATCTTGATTCGTGGTTGCTTGAAGTTTTTGGCCATGCTGAATAATCCATGCACCTTTAATATTTTTTTCCATTCCCTATCCGCATCCTGTCGTCTGTCAGCGCTTCCTCACCTTTATCTGGTGAGGTTGAATCCCTTATGAACCAGGGGGGCACTTTTGATGATTGCAGATTGCCATCTCCTTATCAATATAGACTTAATGAGGTTCTTCGCTGAAATGGGCTATTGGTGCTGCTAATTTTAGGCCGAGTTAGAGTCTGGAAAACGCATTTCAGATCAACTGCTGGAAGCATCATATTCTCGACCATTTTTTGCGGCTACATCTCTTTCGCATCAAACCCCCGCTGCTCAATCACCCGGAACACATCACTCACGTCCTGCACCATGATTCTGGCGATGTTGGTCACGGTGTTGATGTCATGCTCGGCATGATCGGGGAGGCGGGTACAGGCGATGAGGTCGAGGTATTTGAGGACGGCGTTGAGGCGTTCGGCGGCGCAGGCGTGGAGGTCGCGTAGCGGGGCGTTAGCGTCGATAAGGAGAACGGGGTGGTCGGTGGCGGGGTGGGACATGTGGGCGTAGTGGTGGAGCGGTGTTTTGATCGTCATAGGTTGCACTCTTCAATGGGTCAGGAAGTGCCACCTTTCTGCTGCGAAACAAATCGGTGGCAGCTGTATGCGGGTTCGCAGACCGGAGAAGAGTCAAACCGGCAGACCCGAAGGTCTCCCACACACAGCCGCCATAAAATGAAGCGGTGGCGGATTTTGCCACAGTTGTCATTTGGCGGTGTGTGTCACTTCTGAGGGCTGCGAAACCCATCGCTGACTGCGGTCGGCGACAACCTCACTCTAGGCAGCAATTTCAGCCGCCACAACCGACCTGTAGGACGTGAAACCCGTACCCGTAGCGAGGGCGCTTGCTCCCGCTCGGCGACACATCCGTCGTAATTCGGGGCGTGCGGTATCTCTGAGAGAAACGGACTATCCGGTTTTGGCGCAGCTTCGCAGCCCAGCGGGAGCAAGCTCTCTCGCCACATGGGGTGTTTTCCTACGAAGTTTTCAGACGTCGAAATTGCGCGAGCCTTTTGGGCGATAACCATTCGTCCGACACGCCGGACCTTCGCCGCACACCTCCTTCCAATGCTGTAACTCCCCACGCAAAGGAAGAGCCACCATGCTGAACCATAAAATCGCGGTGTTAACCCTCGCGGCGTTGCTATCCGGCAGTTCGCTGTACGCGATCGCGGCTGGCGAAACGCCGACTCCGACAGCGAACGACGGCAACAGCCAGACGCGTGAACCGGCGTCTCCAGCCACCAATGCCGACCCGGATGCCAATTCGCTGCCCAAGGGTGGTGATGGTGGCAAGACCGACAATGGGCCGGTGCCTTCTGCCTCCAAGCCCAGCCCTGCGGGTCAACCGTCCGGTAGCAGCAGTGGTGGTAATGGCGGTGGTTAATGGATATTGCGCACTAAGAAGCCCGGTTTTTTAAACCGGGCTTTTCTTTGTCTGTCGCAAGCATTGATATCAGTCGTTTACTTGGTTTTCCAATGCCCGCCACCATTCTCACAATCAATTCGCGCCTGCGCCAAATGCTCCACGTCGTAGTAATACGTGGTCACTTGCGCGTTATCGGGGATGTTCAACGCTTTGGCGTTTTTGTCTTTGCTGGTGGAGTGCGGGTTGGCCAGGGATTCCTGGGTTATGGTGGCGATACACGAAGCCTGGTAATGGTCGGCACAGTGTTCGACCTTGGTTTTTGTGCTGCTGAGCATGTCTTTACTTTCGTTGCTGCACGACCAGTCGATGGAGCTGACCGGCATGCCTTCGTATTCGTAGCAACTGTGGGTTTCCACCGCTGGCACCGAGGCGCTGGAGGATTGGGTCTGGACGTCGCAGCCTTCGGCCATGACGCAGGTGGGGATGATGGCGAAGGTGGCGAGCAGAAGCAGGAAGCGAATGTTCATCGGGATTTCCTCTTCAGGGGCGCCGGGTCTGATCGATGATTTTGGCGCTCTAAAGTTTCGAGGCGGCGTAGAGGAGGGAGGTTCCATCGGGTTTTTGATTTGCTCCCGTGGCGTACACTGCGAAACAATCGGAAACATTCAGCGCCCAAGGATTGGAACATTGCCCATGATCGAAATCGGCAGCCGCAATAACGCGCCCCCCGCACAGCATCCGTTCCACGACATCTATCTGTTTCACATTGACCCTGCAAAGCCAGACACGCCTTTCTGCTTCGAGCAGTCGATGTCCGGCGGGCACATGGAGCATGGCGGTGCGCGATGGTTGGCGCTGGATGAGCTGGACGCCTGGCCTGGCGAGTGGCGTGAGCATCTGCACAAGGCTGATTGCGCGTGGGTTGCCGAGTTGATCGATGCCCATCCTAAAGCCGATCAGGCCACATTGGTGTCGCTGATTCTTCAGCGCCATTCGGGGCCAGCCAAACCAGTCAGTCGCCTAAAGGCCATCGGCAACTGGCTCAAACGCAATATTCATGTTGGCGGCCGCTACGGCGTCTAACCCTCGGAGACTCTCATGACCCAGACCCTCGAACGCGCTATCGCCATCGCCGCCACGGCTCATGCCGGGCAGGTGGACAAGGGCGGTGCGCCGTACATTTTGCATCCGCTGAAAGTCATGTTGCGCATGAGCACGCTGGAAGAGCGCATCGTCGCCGTGCTGCATGACGTGGTTGAGGATTGTGGTATCAGCCTCGATGATTTGCGCAAGGAAGGCTTCAGCGAGGAAGTTTTGAGCGCTATCGAATCGGTGACTAAAGTGCCGGGCGAGTCCTACGAGGATTTCGTCGACCGCGCCGCGCAGAACCCTATCGGTCGGGTGGTGAAATTGGCAGATCTGGAAGAGAACAGCGACCTGTCGCGAATTGCCTCGCCAAGTTGGGAAGATCTCGAACGAATCGAAAAATACCGCCGCGCGATTGGCCGGTTGCGCGGGTAAAAACAACTAAATCCCCTGTAGGAGCTGCCGAAGGCTGCGATCTTTTGATCTTGCTTTTAAAAACAAAAGTCAAAAGATCGCAGCCTTCGGCAGCTTCTACACGGGTTGTGGTGTGTCAGGTAAATAGCCAGGAAGGCGACTATGAAATCCATTCTGTGTTTGTTGATTGCCGCCGGTTTCGGCGCACTGTTGCAGTTCGAAGGCGTGCCCCATGGCCTGCTGTTGGGTTCGATTGTCGTCACCGCATTGTTTGCCAGTAAAACCGGTATCGCGCCGGCAACACCTTACGGACTGGGCTACATCCAGGTCACGCTGGGCATCGCCACCGGATTGATGTTCGAAGCGTGGGACAGCGAGACGGCCTCGACGATGTTGCCGAGCCTCGGCGTGTTGCTGATTTGCCTGGCAGTGCAGATCGCATTGGCCGGATGGTGGCTGACGCGCGGCGCTGGCTGGAATCGCACTGATGCGCTGCTGGGGGTTTATCCCGGTGCGCTGGCGGCGGTGTTTGATTTGCTCGAGTCGGAAAAGGCGTCTAGCAAGGTCATCATCGTGCACTTGATGCGCTTGCTGCTCATCACGGTGTTGGTGAGTTTCTTGATTCCCGGCCAAGCAGCCATCGCGGTTGCCGATGGTGATCCACTGACCACAGGCATGGCGTTGACTGCGCTTTCGGTCATCGCGCTGAGCGTGCTGCTCGGGCGCTTGCTGCTGGTGATCGGTGTTCCGGCTCCGTTCATGCTCACGGCAATTATCATCACTGCGGTGTTTGTGAAGTCGGGATGGTTGCACGGGTTTCACATGCCGGACTGGAGCCTGAATCTGGCCGCGCTGATACTCGGCGTGCGGATCGGCTCAAGGTTTCAGGGGCTGGGCGTCGCGGAACTGGGACGTCATGGGCGCACAGCGTTGGTCTCGGTCGGTTTGATGATCGTGGTCGCGGCGGTATTTGCTGAAGTGGCGGCGCGCTGGTTGGGCAGTGATCCGCTGTCGCTGTGGTTGGCGTACATGCCGGGGGCGATTGAGACGATTGCGATTGTCGCGTTTGGTGGGGGGCTGAATGTGGTGTTTATCCTGACTCATCATTTGAGCCGGATGGTGTTGCTGCACTTTGCGCCGGCGTTGTTGGTGCAGGTGCGGCGGGTGCGCGAAGAGGTGTAATTCGCAATTTCCCCTTGCCGAAACTAATCATGATCTGGTCTTCCAGCCAGCAAAACTCTCATATTGTTAATGTTGCGCGGTCATTTTTCGCCGGTCAAACAGGTTGGGTAAACTATGCTTGGGCTTGCGCTTCATCAAGCGAGGAGGGATAAGCTCTTTGGCCTCATAGAAGTTTTCGGCAAGGAATCATCTACATCCTCTACGCGGGCGCCCGCATTTAATGGAGCAGAAAATCGCTGTTGCGTAGGACACTTCAGCTGATGTTCTGATCCCAAGTTTTGATGCGCTATGTCAGTGTGGATATTCTGTTGGAATTGGAATTTACCAAATTGGAAATCGTAATGAACGTCTAGGTCGCCCTAATGGCAGCCCTTTTATAATAACTATTTAAGCTTGTAAAGCTTGATGTATAAATCTTTAAAGTTTACGCCGTCCATCGTGGGCTCAACCTGTATTCCTAATTTCTCCGCAAGTGACTTTTGTGCATCGATTACAAGGTTTCTGCAGTGCTCTTGAACTTCTTTAGTGTTGTCGGCCGACGATAAATACTGATCGCCGTGCCCTCCGCTCAATATACTTTCAAGGTATTCATAAGCGCGCTCAAAAGACCTTTCGTTATTATTCCATGTTTGTTTGCAGTGCTCGTATATGTCATAAAAGGCGCGCAGTCTGTCATTATTCTCTGAATAAAATTCAACTCTCGTCTGGTCGTTATCCAACACTACACTGCAAAGATTTTTTTGTAGTGCTTCGATAGAACTGAGTTGATAAATAGTTGTGTTGAACAGTTCCTCTCTTCCTGAAAACTCAAGTAAATAACTCACGACGTGATTGATGCGAGATAAATCAGAGCTGATATGGAATAGGTTCAATCCGGCGTACTTGTATCCCCGATAACTGATATGACCTTGGAACACTCGTAGCTCACCCTCTCGCTCAATGCGCGACCAATTTATTCCCAATAGGTCATTCAGTCTTCGGAGAGCCCAACCAAATTCTGTCGCTTGATCAAGTCCTTTACATCTAACGAGATTTATCTCGGCGTCTAGCACCTCCTTATATTTTTCGAAAATTGCTTCGCAGAAACTTCCGCCGATGTAAGACATGTGAAAGGCACTGTTTTTCGGAAAGAATAAACGATATATCTGGCTGCGGTCGTTGAAAGAAAATGCGTCATCGAATTTGTCTTCAATGTCATCTAGAGTCTCCATGAATAAAGACCTGTGCTTAATATATTGCTCGAATTGCATCGCGATTATCTGCTTGGCAACTACCGCGTCGGCGTCCTTTTTCTGCCGTATCAAAAGAAGGAGGGTTGCTGTGGTTGCAGTCGCAGCGAGAAGTGTAAAGGAACCCGACATTACTGATCCAAATGCCGACCAGTCCTGAGGTTCGTTAGAAATACTACCGAGATGCTTGTAATAAATTGCCAATACTGCCACGGGAGCCAAAACTCCCAAAGCTAGCAGAGCAACTAATAATGCTAGTAACAGTTTGCCGACAGCGCTATCCGTAAAAAATTTCATCCTTCTTATTCCTCTGCCAAACGTCACGATAACAAGCTCGATCATCGCTACTGTTAAATGTTACATACATATAGCCGCGCTGGTTTGTTTCAACCGTTGATTGCTACGTCCCTTTTCTTGCAGAGCCTAAATCGCATTCTAGCCTGGAATGCTGAGGCTTCGGGTTATCGCCATACGGCCTTCTTTGTAGCAGGGGGACGTCCAAAACTAAAATTTTGCTGAGCATCTGTCCATCAACCCATTACGCATGGCCCAGGGCAATCGCGAACGACACGACGATCATGCAGGCAAACGCAAAATTGAGATTCATGAGGTGTTCATCCTGAGCCTTTTAGAAGTGCGGCCATTCTGAACAGGTTGAAAGCAAAGAAAAAATTCGCCTTGTCGATTCCAATGATCGAAACGATTGATACCCGGTCGGTTTGTGTTTACTTGGGGCTTTCGCTAGTCTTGCGAAACCTGCAATTACAAGCATAAACAGGCATAACCATGCACGATCATTCCGCAGCCGAACTGCCCTCTCTGCGCCGGCAGAAAATCCTTTTGCTCCTCGAACGTGACGGCAAGGTTATGGCCTCCGAGCTGAGTCAGCACTTTGCGGTGTCCGAAGACACCATCCGCCGCGACCTCGCCGAACTGGACAATGCCGGGCTGGTGCAACGCGTACACGGCGGGGCGTTGCCGCGTCCGAAAGACTCCGGCAAGGACTACTTCACGCGGCTGGACGAGACGGATGAGGTGAAAATCCGCCTGGCGCAACGGGCCGCGCAGGAAATTGAAGACGGGCAGATTGTGCTGTTCGATTCCGGCTCGACCACGCTACAAGTGGCGCGCTCGTTGCGTGCAGATATCAGCATCACGGCGGTGACCGCTTCACCGATGACGGCGATTGCCCTGTCTGAATTCAAGGCTGTGAAAGTGATTCTCGCTGGCGGCCAGTTGAACCCGCGGACGATGGCGGCGGGTGGGCATGAGGCGCTACGGCTGCTGGCCGGGATCAGGGCGGATCTGGCGATTACCGGGGTTTGTGCGATTCATCCGGAAGTGGGGATCACTTCGCTGCATTTCGATGAAGTGCCGGTGAAGCAGGCGATGCTCGATGGCGCCGCGCGGGTGATTGCGGTGACCACGGCGGACAAGCTCGGGGCGGTGGAGCCGTTTGTGGTGGCGCCGTGTTCGCGCCTGCATACGCTGATTACCGAGCGGCATGTGGCGTCGGGGAGTGTCGAGGATTATCGGCGGTTGGGGATTGTGGTGGAGCAGTTGCCGGATTGAGGTTTTGGGGTGGGGCTGATGGCCTCATCGCTGGCAAGCCAGCTCCCACAGGTTTTTGCGGTGTACATGAAATTTGGGTACGCCACGGACACTGTGGGAGCTGGCTTGCCAGCGATGGGGTCAGCAGGATCAACACAGGCTTAGCGAAGTCGCTCAAGCATCTGGTAATACCACATCCCCGCCGCCAACAACGGGTTACCGAGCAAATCCCCCATCGGCACACGAATGTGCTGGCACTGGGCAAACGTATCGAACTGCTCCATCTGCCCGGTGATCGCCCGGCCCATGATTTCGCCCATGATGTGCGTGGTCGCGATGCCGTGCCCCGAGTAGCCCTGGCAATACCAGACGTTGTCCGAGAGCTTGCCCAGTTGCGGGATGCGGTTGATCACGATGCCCATTGCGCAGCTCCACTGGTAATCGATCTGCACGCCTTTGAGCGCCGGGAAGGTTTGCTCGATGCACGGGCGCAGTTCGGCGGCGATGTCCCGTGAGTCCTTGCCGCTGTAGTTGGCGCCGCCACCGAACAGCAAGCGGCCGTCGGCGGTGAGGCGGTAGTAGTCGAGGACGAAGCGGCAGTCGTACACCGCGAGGTCTTCGGGGTTGATCTGTTTCGCCAGATCGCCGAGCGGTGCGGTGGTGACGATGCCGCCCATGGCCGGGAAAATCTTGCCCTTGAGCTGTCCCGGTTCGAGCTTGTGATAGACGTCGCCCGCGAGCATTACTTGATTAGCGTCGATCTGCCCGTGAGCCGTGCGCACACCGGGTGTAGCGCCGTGAATAATCTCCAGCACTTCGCTGTTTTCGAAGATCAGCGCCCCGAGACTTTCCGCCGCCCGCGCTTCACCGATGCACAGGTTGAGCGGGTGCAGATGCATGTTGCGGGTATTCTTGATTGCGCCGTGGTAGAGGTCGCTTTGCAGCAGATCACGCACCTGACTGCGGTCGAGCAGGCTGACTTCATCGCCTAATCCGCGCCGTACGGCTTCTTCATGATCCTTACGCAAATCAGTCATGTGGCTGGGCTTGTACGCGGCGTGCAAGTGGCCGTGTTTGAGGTCGCATTGAATGCCGTATTTCTCGACGCGTTGCTGGATGATTTCATGTCCGCGCCAGCGCAGGTGCCAGATGAAATCATCGACTTCATTGCCGAGTTTCGCGCGCATCTGTTTGCGCATCGCGCCGTCGCCGGAAAGGCTGCCGGTGACTTGTCCGCCATTGCGCCCGGTGGCGCCCCAGCCGATCTTGTGGCTTTCGACGATGGCGACTTTCAGGCCTTTTTCAGCGAGTTCGACGGCGGTGGCGACGCCGGTAAAGCCGCCGCCGATGATCACCACGTCAACCTTGTGCCGGCCTTGCAGGGTCGGGTAGTCGGTGTCTTGGTTAAGGGTGGCGGTGTAGTAGGAATTGCAGCGTTCGGTCATGTCAGTGTCCACACAAATTCTTCGGTTGTACGCGGTCCCTGTAGGCCTTCGCCTGCTCGCGATAGCGGTGTGTCATTCACCTATGATGTGACTGACATGGCCTCATCGCGAGCAGGCTCACTCCTACAAGGGATAGTGGTGAATATTCAGGCGTCGGTGAGATACCAACGCCAATCCTGCTCACCCACTTCGGCCATGAACTGCCGATACTCGGCACGCTTCACCGCCAGATACACCCCGAGAAATTCCTGCCCCAACGCATCCCGCGCCCACACTGAATTTTCCAGCGCCTGCAGCGACGTCAGCCAATCCGTCGGCAGCAATTCCTTCGCCTGCGCATAACCATTGCCCTCGACCGGCGCACCCGGATCAAGGTCTTCACGAATGCCACGATGAATCCCGGCAAGGATCGCCGCCGCTGCCAGATACGGGTTGGCGTCGGCGCCGCAGATGCGGTGTTCGATGTGCCGGGTGTTGGCCGGGCCACCGGGCACGCGCAGGCTGACAGTACGATTGTCGACGCCCCAGGTCGGCGCCAGCGGCGCGTAGCTGTTGGCCTGAAAGCGTCGATACGAGTTGGCGTTAGGGCAGAACAGCAGCAGCGAATCGAGCAATGACGCGAGCATGCCGCCAATCGCCGTGCGCAGCAGCGGCGTGCCGGCCGGGTCTTCCGAGGCAAACAGATTGTGTCCCGCGCCATCGGCCAGACTGACATGCATGTGCATGCCGGTGCCGGCCAGATCATCGAACGGCTTGGCCATGAAGGTCGCCTGCATGCCGTGCTTGTGGGCGATGGCTTTGACCAGACGTTTGTAGCGCACCGCCTGATCCATCGCCTCCAGCGCGTCGCCATGTTCGAGGGTGATTTCGACCTGACCCGGCGCGTATTCGGAGATCGCCGTGCGCGCCGGAATGCCGTGCAGTTTGCAGGCGCTGTAGAGGTCGGCGAGGAACGGTTCGATCTGCTCCAGCTCGCGCAAACCATAAACCTGGGTGTGTCGCGGTCGACCACCGTCAGCGTCCAGTGCCGGTTGCGGACGGCCGTTGTGATCGCGTTTGGCATCGAGCAAGTAGAACTCCAGCTCGCAGGCCATCACCGGGTGATAACCCTCGGCCTTGAGCCCGTCGATGACCTTGATCAGCAAGTGTCGTGGGTCGGCGATGCTCGAAGGCATGCCCTCGGTCGGGTGCATGCTGACCTGCACGGCGGCGGTCGGAATCTGCCGCCATGGCAGGCGCACCAGACTGCCTTCCAGCGGATAGGCGCGGCAGTCGATATCGCCGACGTCCCAGACCAGGCCGGAGTTCTCGACGTCTTCACCCTGCACGGTCAGACCGAGGATGGTGCTTGGTAGCGGTCGACCGCTTTGGTACACGGCGAGCAGTTCTTCGCGGTGCAACAGCTTGCCGCGTGGCACGCCGTTGGCGTCGAGAATGAACAACTCGATCATGTCGATATCGGGGTTCTGGTCAAGGAACAGGCGTGCGTCTTCGATGGCTGCGAATTTCATAATCAATCACTCACGATGGCGCCGCACAGGCGCGCAGATTCGGGCCGGACACGACGCGGCAAAAAGGCGTAGGTGTCCTGGCAGGGATATCAAGAAGCAGGGGGCTGTCGCGGTTCTTTAACGGACGCGATCAGATAGACCGGGCGATATCCGGCGGGCGTGCGGAGTGACGCAGCTTGGAACGGCGCAGGGCCATGGGGAGATTGACGATACGATTCATACGCCGCCCTTGTGAGAGAGGGCGCGCAGGGTAGAGACGTTCAACGATTCTGGTTGTTGTAGTGACGTACTCATAACGCGTGTTTCCGTTGGCGGAAAACGTCGGTGGCGGGGGATGCCCGCCGACCGGTGTGCCCGGATAGTAAGGGGGAATTCGCGGGCGTGTAAACGGGAGATTCGCAGGCCAGGGTTCAGCGCATCAGTTCAAAGCCCAGCCCGGCGAGGGCGCAAACGATCAACACACTGATCACACCGCGTTTGAAAACGAACAAGGCCAATGCCGCCGCAACGGCCAGCGCCACTGAAAAAACATCTGTCGCCCCGTTAAAGCCATTCGGCCAGAACACGTGATAAGCGAAGAAACACGCCAGATTCACAATCACCCCGACCACGGCGGCGGTGATTGCCGTCAGCGGCGCGGTGAACTTCAGTTCGTTGTGCGTCGATTCCACCAACGGCCCGCCGGCGAGGATGAACAGAAACGAGGGCAGGAAGGTGAACCAGGTCACCAGCGTTGCTGCCAGTGCGCCGGCGGCAAAGGCATGTTCGGGGCCGAACGCCGGTTGCACGTAGGCACCGACGAAACCGACAAACGCCGCCACCATGATCAGCGGGCCGGGGGTGGTTTCGCCGAGGGCGAGGCCGTCGATCATCTGTGTCGGCGTCAACCAGCCGTAATGCCCGACGGCACCCTGATAAACGTAAGGCAGCACCGCGTAGGCGCCGCCAAACGTGAGCAGGGCGGCTTTGGTGAAGAACCAGGCCATTTGCGTGAACGTGCCGTCCCAGCCGAATAATGCGGTCAACAACGCCATCGGTAAACACCAGAGCACTGCGCCGATCAAAGCCAGACGCAGCAGCTTCGGCAGGCTGAAACGGGCATGTTCGGGGGCCGGCGTATCGTCATCGATCAACGCCGGGCCGAAGGATTTCTCGCTGTTGCGCGCACCTGCGTTGCTGAACCGCTGCGGCGCGAACCGTCCGCCCAGATAGCCGATCAACGCAGCCCCGAGGACGATCAAGGGGAAGGGCAGATTGAAGGCGAAAATTGCCACGAACGACGCCCCGGCAATCGCCCACAGCCAGGCATTCTTCAATGCACGCGAGCCGATGCGATGTGCGGCGTGCAACACAATCGCGGTGATTGCCGGTTTGATCCCGTAAAACACCCCGGCCACCGCCGGCACGTCACCGAAAGCGACGTACAGCCACGACAAGCCAATCAGAATGAACAGCGACGGCAGCACAAACAGCGCACCGGCGATGACACCGCCCCAGGTGCGATGCAGCAGCCAGCCGATGTAAGTCGCCAGTTGCTGAGCCTCGGGGCCGGGCAGCAACATGCAGTAGTTGAGTGCGTGCAGAAAACGCTTTTCGGAGATCCAGCGCCGACGTTCGACCAACTCCTGATGCATGATCGCGATCTGCCCGGCCGGCCCGCCGAAACCGATGCAGCCGAGTTTCAGCCAGAAGCGCCAGGCCTGGCGCAGGGTGACGGGATCGGGGCGGGGCAGGTTGTTCGGCGCTGTGCTCAAGCGAGACTCCGGAGTTGAATCCTGGCGGAGTGGCTATCTAATCAGACTTTTAACCCTCACCCCAGCCCTCTCCCAGAGGGAGAGGGGGCCGACCGAGGTGTCTGGCGTTATCCATCGACCTGAAAAATCGAGTCGATTATGGATTCAGAGCCAATCTTTCAAGTCGGTGAATCTCTGCAATATCCCCCAATCAGTCCCCTCTCCCTTGGGGCGGTCCGACGTTTCGGGAGGGCTAGGGTGAGGGGCTTTTGCTTTTCAGGCATGCGCCAGGCTCCAGCGCAACGCCGCATCCCTATCGCTCTCACGGCCCTCGACCCAGTGAGAACCCTCAGGCGTAGTCTCGCGCTTCCAGAACGGCGCACGGGTCTTGAGCACGTCCATGATGAACGCGCACGCCTCGAACGCCATATGCCGATGCTTGCTGCTGACCCCGACAAACACAATCGGCTCACTCACCGACAACGCACCGACCCGATGCACAATCTCCACACCCAACAGCGGCCAGCGCTCGCGGGCCTCTTCGGCGATCTGTTCGAGGGCTTTTTCGGTCATGCCTGGATAGTGCTCCAGAAACAATTCATTCACGCTCTGACCAACATTCAGATCACGCACATAACCAACGAAATTCACCACCGCGCCGACCCGTGGATTGCGCGCGTGCAGATCAGCCGTCAACTGGCCGACGTCGAAGCTTTTGTGCTGGACGCGAATAGCCATCGATCAACCTCCGGTCACTGGCGGGAAAAACGCGATTTCATCGAAATCCTCAATCACCTGACTCGGCTGACACAACTCCTGATTCACCGCGCACATCAGGTTGCCGGCGCCGAGCACTTCACGCCACAGATCGCCGCGCTGCATGAGCATTTGCCGCACGTCTTCCACGCAGCCCAGCGTGTCAGTCAGCGGAATTTTTTCACCGCCCAGATTGAGCCGGTCACGGTAGCTGGCGAAGTAGTTGATCAGGATCATTGCGCGTCCTCCCATTGAAAGTGTCCCGAGCGACCGCCCTGTTTGCTGAGCAGGCGGATATCGCCGATAACCATGGCCCGGTCCACCGCTTTGCACATGTCGTAAATGGTCAACGCGGCAACGCTGGCGGCGGTCAACGCTTCGAGTTCGACGCCGGTCTGGCCGGTGAGGCGGCAGGTGCTGGTGATCTGCACGCGGTCCGGTTCGCAGGCCGTGAGTTCGACGTGAATCGAACTGAGCAGCAGCGCATGACACAGCGGGATCAGCTCGTGGGTACGTTTGGCGGCCTGGATGCCGGCGATCCGCGCCACCGCGAAGACATCGCCTTTCGGGTGACCGTTGGCCTGGATCATTTGCAGGGTTTGCGGGCGCATCTGCACCCAGGCTTGCGCGCTGGCTTCGCGGCGGGTCGCGGCTTTGTCGCTGACGTCGACCATGTTGGCGCGGCCCTGATCGTCAAGGTGGGTGAGGGTGTGGCTCATGCGGAAAACTCCTGGATCGGGCTGTAAATTCGCGGGGCGTTGCGGTGCGGTACATGGATCAGATTGAGTCGGTGTTTGAGTGCCCAGCGCACGGTCAACGCGGTAGGCGCGGACAGACTGACGAGGGTGCCGAGGCGGGCGCGCACGGCTTTGTGAATCAGTTCGAGGCTGCAACGGCTGGTGACCACGACGAAACCTTCAGCGGCGTCGATGGCATCGAGTTGCATCGCGCCGATCAGCTTGTCGAGGGCGTTGTGGCGGCCAATGTCTTCGCGGCACAACAGCGCTTCACCGTCGGCGTCGAAGTACAGCGCGGCATGCAAGGCACCGCTGCTGCGCGCCAGTTGTTGAGCGGCTTCGATGCGTTGGCGGATGCCGTCGAAATGTTCGGCCGGCGGCAGTGCTGACGGTTGCAGAATCTGCAGTTGCGGCAACGCCTGCTCAAGCGCTTCGACGCCGCAGATGCCGCAGCCACTGGTGCCGGTCATTTGCCGACGATGATCCTTGAGGGCCCAGAACGCCCGGCTGGAAATCTGCACATCGGCCTGACAGGCCTGATCGAAATGCGTGAGGCGGATGTCGTAGATCTCGTCGACGCTGTCGATGATCGCGTTGCTCAGGCTGAAGCCACGGATGAAGTCTTCGAGGTTACCGGGCGAGACCATCATCACCGCTTGGCTCAGGCCGTTGTAGGTGATGGCGAGGGCGATTTCCGAAGCCAGCGCGGCGTGGGAGATGGCTGCGGCGGGCAGGTATTCGCGAAACGCCACTTGCGCCGGTTGTGGCGCGGGGGCGTTGGGTTCGCTGGTGGATTCTGTGAGGGTTTCGACGTGGCAGAGCATCTGAAAAGTCCCGAAGCGCTGAAGAGTGTTCAGGCTACGGGGGCGTTAAAAGTGCGTCCAATCGCTTGTTCCGATGTGGTGATTGCTTTGGTCGATCAACCAGGATTTGTCTTGGCTGGTCAGGCCCCATCGCTGGCTTGCCGGCGATGAGGCCGGGACATTCACCCTTGCTTATTCGGCAGAAACCTCAACCCCAAACAACTTCCGCGCCTCGGCAAAACACTTCTCGGCAATCGCCGAACGCGGCTCGGTCTTGCGCATCACCAGGCCTAGCGGCGCCAGCACGCTGGCATCCGGCAACTGCATGAACGACAGGTGCTCGATCGGCTCCTCAAGCCCGCTGTCCAGCGGCATGATCGCGCAGCAGAAGCCTTGGTGAATCGCCTGCAACAGCTGATAGGTCGAGTCGCTTTCCATGATCGGCTGCGGGCTGAGCCCACGGCTGCGGAAGCTCAAGTCGATGGATTTACGGTAATGCATGCCGGCGGTGATCATCCCCAGCGGTAACTCGGCGGCGTCTTCCCAGCTCATTTCCGAGCCTTCGAAATGGAAGTGGCGGTTGTCGTAGAGCAGGCCGACGCGGGTCTCGCCGATTTCGAAAAATTCGAAATAGTTCGGGTTGACGTGGTCCAGATAGCAGACGCCCAGATCAAGCTGATTGTTGCCCAGCCCGGCGATGATCTCGTCGGAACTGAGCGATGACAGGCTGAACTTCAACTCCGGATACGTCCCCGACAAACCCTGAATGTAATTGACCGGGTTGAAGCTGCTCAGCGGCACCAGACCCAGACGCAAGCTACCCACCAGTTGCCCGCGACACGCCGCCGCTTCGGCGAACAAACCGTCATGCGCGGCGAGCAAGGTGCGCGCCCAGGCCAGCACGCGTTCGCCGGCCTGAGTGAACCCTTCAAAGCGCTGGCCACGGTTGACCAGCACCAGATCCAGCTCATCTTCGAGATTACGCAGGCGCATCGACAACGTCGGTTGGGTGATGTGGCAGCGTGCGGCGGCCTGGCCGAAGTGGCGGGTTTCGTCCAGCGCGATCAGGAACTTGAGTTGTTTGATGTCCACGATGGCACCTGCTCGATGGGGATTTTTTGATTGAGTATTGACGCGGATGCGCGAGACGCACGAAACGCGCAGGGTGCGACGATCTCACTTGAACAGTTGTTCGTCCAATCGGAAGTATTTAAGGCACTATCGATCAGCTCTATCAGGCCCGGTTTTACTGGCCCTGAACAACGTGAAAGGCACCGATAGAGCCGGTCGATAATGTGGTTGGCCAGAGTGATTAGACAGTACTCATAAGTGGCACTTAGGCTGCTCGGCAATGTTGATTGACTGCTGCCGGAGAACTGCCATGAGTGCCAAAGCCGATGCCCTGTTTGTCCCCCTGAATATTGCCGTGCTGACGGTCAGCGATACGCGCGATTACGCCAGCGATACCTCGGGCCAGTTGCTGGTCAGTCGGTTGCTGGAAGCCGGTCATACGTTGAGCGAGCGCAACTTGCTCAAGGACGATCTGTACAAGATCCGCGCTCAGGTAGCGAACTGGATTGCCGACGAAGGTATTCAAGTGGTGCTGATCACCGGCGGCACGGGTTTCACTGGTCGCGACAGCACGCCGGAAGCGGTGGCCTGCTTGTTTGATAAGCAGATTGACGGCTTCGGCGAACTGTTCCGGGCGATTTCGATTCTGGATATCGGTACATCCACCGTGCAAAGCCGCGCGCTGGCCGGGCTGTCGAACGGCACGCTGGTGTGCTGCCTGCCGGGCTCGACCGGCGCTTGCCGCACGGCGTGGGAAGGCATTCTTGCCGAGCAGCTGGACAACCGTCATCGCCCATGCAACTTCGTCCCGCACCTGAAAGCCGTGCAAGCCTGCGGGTCACGCGGATGAGCAAAGCACCGTTGATGCCGGTCGAGGACGCCCTCGACCAATTGCTGTGCATGGCCAATGAGCAACGTCTGGCCGACAGCGAACTGTTGGCGCTCGACGATGCGCGTGGGCGGGTGCTGGCCAGTGATCTGGTGGCGACCCTCGACTTGCCGCCGTGGCCGAACAGTGCCATGGACGGTTACGCGCTCAATCTCGCCGATCTGCACCGACAGCCGCTGAAGGTCTCACAGAAGGTTTACGCCGGGCTGGCACCGGACACGTTGCTGCCCGGCACCTGCGCACGGATTTTTACCGGCGCGCCGCTGCCGCCCGGCGCCACCTGCGTCGAAATGCAGGAGAACGTCGAAGTGCTGGAGGACGGCCGCGTGCGCTTCTTGCAGCCGCTGAAGGCGGGGCAGAACATCCGCGCGCAAGGTCAGGAAAATCGCGTCGGCGACATCCTGCTGCGCGCCGGCAAGCGCCTTGGGCCGTTCGAACTGGCAGTCGCCGCCGGACAAGGGCTGGCGCAACTGCACGTGGTGCGTCGCCCGCGTGTGGCGCTGCTGTCGACCGGTGATGAACTGGTCGAACCGGGTCAGCCGTTGCGCCCCGGCAGCATCTACAACAGCAACCGCGTATTGCTCGGCCACTGGTTGCGGGAATTGGGCTGCGAGGTGATCGACGCCGGCATCCTCCCGGATCGCCCGGCGCAGACGCGGCTCAAACTTGAGCAACTGCAAGTAAGCGTTGATCTGATTCTGACTACGGGCGGCGTGTCAGCCGGGGATGCCGATTGCCTCGGGCAAGTGCTGCGCGACAGCGGCAAACCGCTGTTGTGGAAACTGGCGATCAAGCCTGGCAAACCGTTGACGGTCGGGCATTTTGGCACGGTGCCGGTGATTGGTTTACCGGGCAATCCGACCTCGGCGCTGGTGACGTTTGGCTTGTTGGCGCGGCCGTATTTGCTGCGTATTCAGGGTGTGGAAGATGTCATGCCGCTGAGTTTTACGGTCAATGCAGGTTTCGACTGGCACAAGGCTGGCGGCCGCCGTGAATACCTGCGGGTGAGGCTGGAGGCGGGGCGTGCGGTGCTCTATCCCAATCAAAGCTCCGGCGTCCTGCTTGGCGCGACCTGGGCCGATGGCCTGGTGGAAATCCCCGAGAACAGCACGCACAACCTCGGCGACCCGCTGCGCTTTATCCCGTTCAACGAACTCTTCTGACCTCACCACCAATCAAACTGTGGGGGCATCAATATCCGCGGTGTACACAGAACGTGTGGGAGCTGGCTTGCCAGCGATGGCGGCATGTCAGTTGGCATTGACGTTGGCTGATACGGCCTCATCGCTGGCAAGCCAGTTCCCACAATGATTTGTGGTGATGCTTGATGTTGAGGATGTACACAGAACCTGTGGGAGCTGGCTTGCCAGCGATGGCGGCAGGTCAGTTGGCATTGATGTTGGCTGACACAGCCTCATCGCTGGCAAGCCAGCTCCCACAATGATTTGTGGTGATGCTTGATGTTGAGGATGTACACAGAACGTGTGGGAGCTGGCTTGCCAGCGATGGCGGCAGGTCAGTTGGCATTGACGTTGGCTGACACTGCCTCATCGCTGGCAAGCCAGCTCCCACAATGATTTGTGGTGATGCTTGATGTTGAGGATGTACACAGAACCTGTGGGAGCTGGCTTGCCAGCGATGGCGGCAGGTCAGTCACATTGACGTTGGCTGACACGGCCTCATCGCTGGCAAGCCAGCTCCCACAATGATTTGTGGTGATGCTTGATGTTGAGGATGTACACAGAACGTGTGGGAGCTGGCTTGCCAGCGATGGCGGCAGGTCAGTTGGCATTGACGTTGGCTGACACGGCCTCATCGTTGGCAAGCCAGCTCCCACAGGGTTTTGAGGTGTACGGATCAGCTCAGCACATAATCCACTGGCTTCAGCGCCGGCGGCACTTCGGCGCCCAGTTCGGCGAGGATGTCGCGCTCGATGGTGCGTACCAGCGCATCAGTCGGCAGGTCGTTTTCGTCGCGGCCAAACGGGTCTTCCAGTTCATCGGCAATCGCATCGAGGCCAAAGAACGTGTAGCTGACGATCGCCGTGAACAGCGGTGTCAGCCAGCCCAGCGGTTCGGCCATGGCGAACGGCAGCAGGATGCAGAACAGATAAATCGTTCGGTGCAGCAACAGCGTGTAAGGAAACGGCAGCGGCGTGGTCTTGATCCGTTCGCACACGGCTTGCGCCTGGGTCAGGCTGGTCAGGTGATTGGCCAGCAACATGTAGCGCCACTCAGTCAGCTCACCGTTCTGGTGCAGATCGGAACACTGCTGGCCAACCGTCTGCAAAATGCGGCCGCTGTAATCCGGCGTCTGCGGATCAGGTTTCGGCATGATCCATTGGCTGCTCGCATCCGCTTCGCTTTCTTTACGCAACCGCGCGTTCAACGCATGGGCAAAACCACAAAGATTGAGCAACAACGGCTTGCGCTCAGCCGATTCACGGATCACATGGGTTTCACGAATCACCGAGCGAATGTGCACGATCACTTCGCCCCAGGCTTTACGCGCCTCATACCAGCGGTCATAACAGGCGTTGTTGCGAAAATTCATGAAGATCGACAGCGACAAACCGAGCAAGGTAAACGGCGTGGCATTGACCTTGGTGAAGTTGCTCGGATGGAGGATTTCCACCAGCACGATGGCCGAAGCCAGCAGAGTGACCATCAACGTGCGCAGGGCAATGCGCTTGGCGATCGAACCCTTAAGGGTGAAGAGGATGGCGAACTGGTTGACCTTGGGTCTGATGATCATGCTGTGCGGTTCCGATAACCGATGAAACTGGCGGGATCAGCCGCCGGTCATGTTCATGAAGCGCACAACCTGAACATCGTCGTTCACTTCGAAATTATGTCGATACGGCTTGAGCTTCATCGCCTCGACAATGGCTTTCTCCAGCCGCTGCGGTTGGCCCGGGTGGGCGCGCAGCAGCGCTTTCAGATCCACCGAATGCTCGTTACCCAGACACAGTAGCAGGCGCCCTTCGACGGTGAGGCGTACGCGGTTGCAGGTGCCGCAAAAGTTGTGGCTGTGCGGTGAGATAAAACCCAGACGAATCTCCGGCGCTTCGGCCAGCCGCCAGTAGCGCGACGGGCCTTGCGTCGACTCGGCCGAGTCGATCAGGGTATAGCGTTCGGCAATCTTTTCCCGCACCTGGGCGCTGGAGAAAAACGACTCGGCGCGACTGTGTTCACTGATGATCCCCAGCGGCATCTCTTCGATGAAAGAGACGTCGAGCTGACGGTCAATGGCGAAGCTGACCAGATCGTTGATCTCCTGATCGTTACGGCCCTGCATCACCACGACATTGAGTTTAGTGCGGGTGAAACCGGCCTTGCGCGCAGCATCGATGCCGTTGATCACCTGCGCCAGATCGCCGGTGCGGGTCATCTGTTTGAAGCGCTGCGGATCAAGACTGTCGAGGCTGATGTTCAGGCGTTTGACCCCGGCGTCGAACAGCGGCGCGGCGAGTTTGCCCAGTTGCGAGCCGTTGGTGGTCATGCACAGTTCGCGCAGGCCGGGCAGGGCGGCGATCTGCTCGCAGAGCTTGACCACGCCCGGGCGGATCAACGGCTCGCCACCGGTCAGGCGAATCTTGCGCGTCCCCAGCGCCACAAAGCTCTGCGCCAGTTGATAGATTTCCTCCAGCGTCAGCACTTGTTGCCGTGGCAGGAACTGCATGTCTTCGGCCATGCAATAGACGCAGCGGAAGTCGCAGCGGTCGGTCACCGACATGCGCAGATAGTCGACGCGGCGGTTGTAACCATCGATCAAGACACGCTCTGACATGACAGCCTCGCAGGAATGAAAACCCCGGTTGAAGGAGTTTGGTCAGCGCAGGTTATGGCTAACTTTAAGTGCCGTCCAATCACTGTTAATGAACAGCTGATTGATGCCGTCGATGATGAATTATTTTGCGCAAAAAGTTGCTTCGTTAGTTTCGCAAAGCCCCGTAAATAAAGGGTTTTAATCCGTGATAGATGCTTTCGATAAGTCGGTCATTAATAGCGATTAGACAATGTTTTGTAACGGTTCATATCCTTGCCCCGGCAAACCCAACGACCCCTTTTCAACCTTGAAAGTCGGCCGTCGCTGTTTAACCGAATCAGGTTCATGCCTGTGTGCATCGTCATGGAGAGTCCCATGTCACAAGTCGACCGTTACAAACCCTACAAAGGCGCCGCTGCCGGTTGGGGCGCTGTCATCAGCCTGACCAAAAGCTGGCTGGGCAGCGAAAACGCCCTGAAAAACATCCGTGCCATGCTCAAGACCAACCAGAACGGCGGCTTCGACTGCCCGGGTTGTGCCTGGGGTGAAGCGCCCGGCGCGAGCATGTTGAAGTTCTGCGAAAACGGCGCGAAAGCGGTGAACTGGGAAGCGACCGGGCGTTTGGTCGACCCGGCGTTCTTCAACAAGTACACGGTGTCGAGCCTGGCCGAGCAGAGCGACTACTGGCTGGAATATCAGGGTCGTCTGACCCACCCGATGCGCTACGACGCGCGGGTCGACCGCTACGTGGAAATCAGCTGGGAAGATGCTTTTGCGCTGATCGCTGATCATCTGAAAAACCTCAAATCGCCGCACGAGGCCGAGTTCTACACCTCCGGCCGTGCGAGCAATGAAGCGGCGTTTCTCTATCAATTGTTCGTCCGCGCCTTCGGCACCAACAACTTCCCCGACTGCTCGAACATGTGCCACGAAGCCAGTGCGGTGAGCATGATCGAGACCCTCGGTGTCGGCAAAGGCACCGTGGTCTACGAGGATCTGCATCACGCCGATGCGATTTTCGTTATCGGCCAGAACCCCGGCACCAACCACCCGCGCATGCTCGAACCGTTGCGTGAAGCGGTGAAGCGCGGCGCCCAAGTGGTCTGCATCAACCCATTGAAAGAGCGTGGCCTGGAGCGTTTCCAGAACCCGCAAAACCCGATCGAAATGCTCAGCAACGGCTGGGAAGCGACCAACACCGCGTACTTCCGTCCGGCCCTTGGCGGCGACATGGCGATGATTCGCGGCATGGTCAAATTCCTTCTGCAGTGGGAGCGCGAAGCGCAGGCAACGGGCGGCGAGCCGGTGTTCGATCGTGCGTTCATTGCCGAGCACACCACAGGGCTCGACAGCTATCTGGCTGAAGTCGAGGCGACAAGTTGGGAGCACATTCTCGAGCAGTCCGGCGTGCCGTTGCATGACATCGAACTGGCCGCGCGCATGTATGGCCGCGCCAAAAGCGTGATCATGTGCTGGGCCATGGGCCTGACCCAACACGTGCATTCAGTGGCAACCCTGCAGGAAGTCATCAACCTGCAACTGCTGCGCGGCAACGTCGGCCGTCCGGGCGCGGGGCTGTCGCCGGTTCGCGGCCACAGTAACGTGCAGGGCGACCGCACCATGGGCATCAACGAACTGGCGCCGAAGGACTTGCTGGACGCGCTGCAAAAACGCTTCAACTTCGACGTGCCGCGCATGCACGGCCACAACACGGTGATGGCGATCGGCGCCATGGAACGTGGCGAAGCCAAGGTGTTTATCGGTCTGGGCGGCAACTTCGCCCAAGCCACGCCGGACACCCCGCGCACCCACGCGGCCATGCGCAAACTCGACCTGACCGTGCATATCGCGACCAAGCTCAACCGCAGCCATTTGGTCACCGGTCGCGACGCGCTGATCCTGCCATGCCTCGGGCGTACCGACATCGATATCCAGGCTGAAGGCCCGCAAGGCGTGACCGTCGAAGACACGTTCAGCATGGTGCATTTGTCGTTCGGTCAATTGAAACCGAAGTCGGCGCAGTTGAAATCCGAGCCGGCGATCATTGCTGGGATCGCCGCCGCGACGTTGGGCAAGCACCCGATCGATTGGGAGTGGGTGGTGGGCGACTACGGGCGCATCCGCAACCTGATTGCCGACGTGATTCCGGGCTTCGAAAACTTCAATGAAAAGCTGCTGATTCCGGGTGGCTTCCACCTCGGTAACGACGCTTCGGATCGGGTCTGGAACACCGCCAGCGGCAAGGCTCAATTCACCCCGTGCGTGCTGCCCGAGCACTTGATCAGCGAGGGCGTGCGCAACCTGCCGGTCAAGCCGCATCTGATTCTGCAAACCATGCGTTCCCACGATCAGTACAACACCACGCTGTATGGCCTCGATGACCGTTATCGCGGTGTTTACGGCATGCGCGATGTGATCTTCGCCAACGAGCAGGACATCCAGCGCCTGGGCTTTGAACCGGGGCAGAAGGTTGATCTGGTGGCGCTGTGGGATGACGAGCGCGAGCGTCGGGTCAGCGGTTTCACCCTGATTGCCTACGACATTCCGCCAGGGCAGGCAGCGGCGTATTACCCGGAGACTAACCCGCTGGTACCGCTGGAAAGCTACGGCGACCGCACGTATACGCCGACCTCCAAGTTCGTCGCGATCCGCCTCGAAGCCGCGAAGGTCAGCAACCTGATCCCGTCGTCGCTGGCGTAACCCGCGACTCATAAAAACCATAGCAATTTGACTGGCTGCAGGCGTTCGCGTCTGGCGGTGGCCCGGATTCGTGCTGCCGCTTTTCAGCCTGGATGAGGACATCATCATGTTCAATCTGGAGGCACTGGACCTGGCGCGAATTCAATTCGCGTTCACGGTTTCGTTCCACATTATTTTCCCGGCGATCACCATTGGCCTGGCGAGTTTCCTCGCGGTACTCGAAGGCCTGTGGCTGAAAACCCGTAATGACACGTACCGTGATCTCTACCATTTCTGGTCGAAGATTTTCGCGGTCAATTTTGGCATGGGCGTGGTTTCGGGACTGGTCATGGCGTACCAGTTCGGCACCAACTGGAGCGGCTTCTCGGATTTTGCCGGGAGCATCACCGGGCCGTTGCTGACCTATGAAGTGCTGACTGCGTTCTTCCTTGAGGCCGGTTTCCTCGGGGTGATGCTGTTCGGCTGGAACCGTGTCGGCCGTGGCTTGCACTTCTTTGCCACGGTAATGGTCGCCATCGGTACGTTGATTTCGACGTTCTGGATTCTTGCGTCCAACAGCTGGATGCAGACGCCGCAAGGCTTTGAAATCGTCGACGGTCGGGTGATGCCGCTGGACTGGCTGGCGATCGTGTTCAACCCGTCGTTCCCGTTCCGGCTGGCGCACATGGCGATTGCCGCGTTTGTCGCCACGTCGTTCTTCGTCGGTGCCTCGGCTGCCTGGCATTTGCTGCGCGGCAATAACACGGCGCCGGTGCGCAAGATGTTTTCCATGGCGTTGTGGATGGCGTTGATCGTTGCGCCGATCCAGGCAGTGGTCGGTGACGCCCATGGCTTGAACACGCTGGAACATCAACCGGCAAAAATCGCCGCCATCGAAGGTCACTGGGAAAACGCCGACAACGGCCCGACGCCGCTGGTGCTGTTCGGCATCCCTGATATGCAGGCGGAGAAGACCAAGTATGCGCTGGAGATTCCCTATCTCGGCAGCCTGATCCTCACCCACAGCCTCGATAAGCAGATCCCGGCGCTGAAGAGCTTTCCGAAAGAAGACCGGCCGAATTCGACCGTGATTTTCTGGAGCTTCCGCGTCATGGCCGGGTTGGGGATGTTGATGATCCTCGTTGGTTTGCTGGGGTTGGCGCTGCGCCGGGGCGGCAAGCTTTATCAGCATCGCGGCTTCCAGCGACTGGTGTTGTTGATGGGGCCGAGCGGGCTGATTGCGCTGCTGGCCGGTTGGATTACCACGGAAGTCGGGCGTCAGCCGTGGGTGGTTTATGGCTTGTTGCGCACTCACGACGCGGCATCGCATCACTCGGTGGCGCAGATGAGCACGTCGCTGGCGCTGTTCGTGGTGATCTATTTCACCGTGTTCAGCGTGGGCATCGGCTACATGATGAAACTGGTGAAAAAAGGCCCGCAGCCGCACCACGAACATCCGCCTGCGGGCGATGAGTTGCAGGCGCCGCGTCGACCGATTTCGGCGGCTACCGCCCCTATGAAGGAGCATTGAGTCATGGGTATTCAAGGTATCGATCTCTCGTTGATCTGGGGAGTGATCATCGCCTTCGGGGTGATGATGTACGTGATCATGGACGGCTTCGATCTGGGCCTGGGGATCCTGTTTCCGCTGATCCCGGATGAGCAGGAACGCGATGTGATGATGAACACCGTCGCGCCGGTGTGGGACGGTAACGAGACGTGGCTGGTGCTCGGTGGCGCGGCGTTGTATGGCGCGTTTCCGCTGGCGTACGGGGTGATTCTCGAGGCGTTGTATCTGCCGCTGATCCTGATGCTCTGCGGGCTGATTTTCCGTGGCGTGGCGTTTGAGTTTCGCTTCAAGTCTTCGCCGCAAAAACGTCATTGGTGGGACAAGGCGTTTATCGGTGGCTCGCTGTTGGCGACGTTCTCCCAGGGTGTGGTGATTGGCGCGTACGTGTCCGGGATTCCGGTAGTCGATCGGCAGTTTGCCGGCGGCGGTCTGGACTGGTTGGCACCGTTTCCGCTGGTGTGTGGCGTGGGGCTGGTGATCGCGTATGCGTTGCTCGGCAGTACGTGGTTGCTGGTCAAGACCGAAGGCATGCTGGAGTCGCGGATGCGTCTGTTCACCCGGCCGCTGGCCTTGCTGTTGATGGCGATGGTGCTGGTGATCGGCGTGTGGACCCTGCAACTGCATCCGGAGCTGGCGACACGTTGGTCGACACACGGGCATCTGCAGGTGTTTGCCGGATTGGTGGTGTTGGCGTTGCTGGCGCTGTTCGGGCTGCTGCGTACGTTGCGTCAGCGCCATACGCACTGGCCATTCGTGTTTACGCTGGTGCTGATGTTGCTCGGTTACATCGGCCTGGCGCTGAGTATCTGGCCGAACATCATCCCACCGTCGGTGAGCATCTGGGCCGCCGCGTCACCGCCGTCGAGCCAATTGTTTGCACTGATTGGTGCACTGTTCATCCTGCCGGTGATCCTGATGTATACCTTCTGGAGCTACTACGTATTCCGCGGCAAAGTGAGGATTGGCGATGGCTACCATTGATTCGCGCGAAGTGAAGAACAGCCGCTGGTACAAGCGTCTGGGCTGGCTGTTGTTGATCTGGCTGGGCAGCGTGGTGTCGCTGGCGGTGGTCGCCAGTGTGCTGAAACTGGCGATGTATGCAGCGGGGATGAGGACCCACTGAGCCTGAAAAACCGCAGCCAGGCTGCGGTTTTTTATTGCCTCAATCTTCCGAGCGACTGCTGACCCTGTGGGAGCTGGCTTGCCAGCGATAGCGGTGGGTCAGTCGACATCAATGTTGAAGGGGCGGGCCTCATCGCTGGCAAGCCAGCTCCCACAGGGTTTTGTGTTGTTCAGGGATGATGAGCATTACACCGATCATTGTGGGAGCGAGCCTGCTCGCGAAGGCGTCAGGTCAGACAATGTTGATGTTGAATGTAAGGGCCTCTTCGCGAGCAGGCTCGCTCCCACATTGGATCTCGGTTTGGCCGAAGATCTACTGATCAACTCAAGCCCCTGTGGGGGCGGTGTGTTTGAGATTTGAGTTACTGGGCGCCGAACATCGCGGTCCAGTAGATCCCGGCACTGCTTTTCGGGTCGGTCGCGTAGGCGGCGCCGAGTTCCTGGTATTGCGGGTTCATCAGGTTGGCGCAGTGGCCGGGACTGGCGAGCCAGCCTTCGACGACTTTGTGCACGGTGTCTTGTCCGGCGGCGATGTTTTCGCCGACCTGTTGGCCGCTGTAGCCGGCGAGTTCGGCGCGATCGCCGGGAGTACGGCCGTCGCGGTCCTTGTGGTCGAAGTAGTTGTTGTTGGCCATGTCGCGGCTGTGATCCTGGGCGATCGTGCCCAGCGTCGCGTTCCACGCCAGCGGTGCGGCAGCGGCGAACGCCTGACCACCACACTGACGCGCCTGACTACGGGCGACATTGAGTTCACTGAGCAACTTCTGTCCCTCACTTTGCGCGTCACCGAGCTTGGCCGACAGCAGCGGCCGCGCCAGCACGATGCGCCAGTCACGGTCATCGCGGCTGACACCGACATCGACGAACTGCGGATCGAGCACCACCTGGCAGAAACTTTCCTGAATTGCCTTCATCGCCGACGCCGCATCACGCGGGCCGTTGAGCGTGATCGCCTGCACATTGACCATCGGGTAACTGGCGCTGGCCATGGCTTGCTGCAGATCGACGGCACCGGTAGCGCGTAATCTCAGCCGTGGATCAGCTGACAGCGGTGGCAGTTCATTCGACGCCTGACTGCCGCAACGCTGCGGCTGGCTGCGGTAGCTGTTGATCGACTCGATCAGTTGCGATTCATCGCCAGCCATGGCCGGAATGGCAAACATAACGCTCACGGACAAAACGGCAAGACGCAAAACGGATGGCATGAAGCGCATGGAAATCTCCCTGGAGCTGAATGCGCCCATGATGCGCGAAAGGCCCCCGGGGAGTGCAATGTCTTTTTTCTTCATTCAGCGGTTTTTCTGCGCAACTTTGCCGATGGATTTGCCGTCTACACTCACCGAAGGCCCCGGAAACCGGGTGTCTCCCCGACGTAACACCTTGCCCGACTCGGGCGCTGCCGGAAGAACAGACATGGGATTGAAAGGCTGGGCGGGTTGTCTCGTATTCACCCTGTTGGCAGGCTCTGCTTGGGCCACCGATCAGGCCCCGATCAAAGCGAAGGCTGAAGAAAAAGCCCAAGTGCTGGAAGAGAAAGCGGCGGACAAAGTCAGCGCCGCACCGGCACCGAAAGCCGAAGCCATTACCCCCACCGAAGTGCAGGCAGTGGACCCGGTCGGCGCCGCGCCGCTGGATGATCCGATCACTTGCCTGGCGCGCAGTATCTATTGGGAAGCCAAAGGCAAAGACACGCCGGAAATGGAGGCCGTGGCCAGTGTGGTGATGAATCGCCTCGGCCACGAAGGTTTCCCCGATACGGTATGCGCTGTCGTCAAACAAGGCTCGGAAACCAAGAGCTGCCAGTTTTCCTGGTGGTGCGACGGGCGTCCGGATCAGGTCAAGGAAGATGCCGAATACACACTGGCCAAGGACATCGCCCGCAAAGCGCTGAACCGCCAACTCAAGGATCGCACCAACGGCGCGCTGTATTTCCACGACCGCAACGTGCATCCGAGCTGGGCCAAGGAGTACCGCAAGACTGCCGAAACGAAAAAATTCCTCTTCTACAAACCAGCGGGTGACGACGCGCGTTAAGCGCAGACCTGCCGCACACAATCGCGCAACCAGCGATGCGCCGGGTCGGCGTCCATGCGCGGGTGCCAGAGCATCGACACGCTGATGTCCGGCATCGCGAAGGGCAGGGCGAAACTGTGCAGGCCCGTGCGCAGTTTGCTCGTATGACGTTGTGGAACGGTGGCAATCAGGTCTGATTCCCGCACCAGCGTCAGCGCTGCCGAGAAGCCACCGAACGAGGTGACGATGTCCCGCGTCAGTCCGAACGCGAGCAGTGCTTCGTCGACCGGGCCGCTGCTGCGCCCACGTCGGGAGATAAGAATGTGCTGGCCACCGGCAAAGCGCTTGCTGGTTATTTTTCCCGCGCTCAACGGATGCCCCTCACGCACTACACCGATCCACTGATCTTGAAACAGGATGCGGCTGTGCAGCGTCGGGTCGGTGCTGTCGTCGACCACGCCGGTTTCCAGATCGACACGGCCTTCGCGCAACGGCGTGCTGTCCTTGTCGGCTTTCTGCACAAAACGCAGGCGCACGCCGGGTGCTTCTTCGGCGATCCGCGCGAGCAGAGCGGCGGCAAAGGTTTCAACAAAACCGTCGGTGTTGCGCAGGGTGAAGGTGCGTTGCAAGCGGCCGGGGTCGAGCACTTCGGCAGGTCGTAAAACCGCCTCGGCGTCTTGCACCAGATGGCTGACTCGTTCGCGTAATTCCAATGCGCGGGGTGTTGGCACCAAGCCACGACCCGCTCGCACCAGCAACGGATCTCCGGTGGTTTCGCGCAGACGGGCAAGGGCGCGGCTCATGGCCGACGGGCTCAACCGCAAGCATTGGGCGGCGCGGGCGACGCTGCCTTCACGCAGTAACACGTCGAGGGTAATCAGCAGGTTCAGATCCGGGGCGCTCATGACATGGCGTTCCATGCAGGTATTGAGTGCAAAGCATGCGTCTTGCGCCGTGTGTTGTCGAGGCTCAGGCTATGGCCGGTCACCTTTGCACTGTGAGCCTGCCATGTCCCAAGAATCCCTGAGCACTTCGGCCCGATGGGCGCTGACCAGTCTGGCCCTGTCGATGTTGATGCCGTCGCTGGACACCAGTATTGCCAACGCAGGGTTGCCGATTCTGGCGACGGCGTTCGAGGCGACGTTTCAACAGGTGCAATGGATCGTGCTGGCTTACCTGCTGGCGATCACCACGCTGATCGTCAGTGTCGGGCGGCTGGGCGATGGCTTTGGTCGACGTCGATTGCTGTTGATCGGGATCGGCATTTTCACCAGCGCTTCGTTGGCCTGCGCGCTGGCACCGGGACTGGGCTGGCTGATCGGTGCGCGAGCGGTGCAAGGCGTCGGCGCGGCGATCATGTTCGCCTTGACCGTGGCGTTGGTGGCCGATGCGGTGCCCAAATCGCGGGCGGGCAGCGCGATGGGGTTGCTGGCAACAATGTCGGCGACGGGCACCAGTCTCGGGCCGTCGCTGGGCGGGCTGTTGATGACGCATATCGGCTGGCAGGCGATATTTTTGCTCAACGTACCGCTGGGCTTGCTCAATGCGTGGCTGGTGTACCGCTATTTGCCGGCGGATCGGGCAACAGGGCCGCGAGTCGCGTTCGATTATTCTGGCAGCGTGGTGCTGGTTTTGACGCTGGCGGCCTATGCGCTGGCAATGACCCTTGAAGGTTTCACCGTGCCCTTGCTGCTGGCCAGCCTGGGCGGCGCAGGATTGTTCATCGTGGTCGAGATGAAGGCCAAGTCGCCGCTGATTCGTTTGTCGCTGTTTAGCGACGCGCGATTGAGCAGCAGTCTGACGCTGACGTTGCTGGTGACCACGGTGATGATGACCACGCTGGTGGTGGGGCCGTTTTACCTGCACCGGGGTTTGGGTCTCAGCAGCACAATGGTCGGCGTGGCGTTATCGATCGGACCGCTGTTGTCTGCGTTTGGCGGTGTGCCGGCCGGGCGTCTGGTGGATCGTTTCGGCGCGCGCCGGATCGTGCCGGGCGCGTTGCTTGGCATGGCCTGCGGTTGTGGCTTGCTGGCGCTGTTGCCGATGAGTCTGGGGTTGCCCGCCTATTTGCTGCCGATTGCAGTGGTCGCCGTTGGCTATGCGCTGTTTCAGGCGGCGAACAACACCGGGTTGATGGCCGGAGTTCGTCAGGAGCAGCGCGGCGTGGTTTCGGCGATGCTCGGGCTGGCGCGCAATCTTGGCTTGATTACCGGGGCGGCAGTAATGGGTGCGGTGTTTGCGCTGGCGGCGGGGGATCCGACGCAAGCGCCGGCAACGGCGATTGCCAGTGGATTGCATATCACTTTCGGCGTCGCCTCAGCACTGATGCTGACAGCCCTGATCATCAGCCGAGCCGAGATCAAGCTGTGGGAGCGACAGCGCGCCGATTCGACCTGCTCGCGGTAGCTGCGGGTCAGGGAAAGTTGATGTTGATCAAGCTGACCTCATCGCTGGCAAGCCAGCTCCCACAGGGTTTTGGGTTGGCCGGAAGTCTGGATTCAGCGCCAATCATTGTGGGAGCTGGCTTGCCAGCGATGACGGCGGAAAAGTCGATGAAGGTGATTGCCGGGCGGGGAAGAACAATTCGAAGCAGGTGATGCCATCGACACTGCTGACGCTATAGCGGCCCTGATGCAACTGCATGATGGTCGCGACAATCGACAGGCCCAGACCATTGGATTGCGCCGAGCGTTCACGGGACTGATCGACCCGGTAAAAACGTTCGAACAGTCGTGCCAGATGTTCCGGCGCAATGGTTGTGCCGTGGTTGCGTACCCGCAGATAGCTGCCATCCGCCTCGGCAATCGCTTCCACCTGCACCGTCGAATCCGCCGCGCCGTACTTGATCGCATTGGCGCACAGGTTGGCCAACGCGCGGCGCAACAGCATCGGCTCGGCCCAGATCACACCGCTGCCGCGCGCCTCGATGCATACCCCGACATCAGCCGCCAATCCTTCAAAATAATCGGCAATGCGCTGCATCTCATCCGCTGCATCCAGTTCCTGGCGCTGACTCAAGGCACTGGCCGGATCGGTGCGCGCCAGAAAGAGCATGTTGTCGAGCATCCGCGTCAGGCGTTCCAGCTCCTCGACGTTGGAGGCGAGCAATTGCTGATAGGCCTCGATGCTACGGTGCTGCTGCAGCGCGACCTGGGTTTCGCCGAGCAGGTTATTGATCGGCGTGCGCAGCTCATGGGCCATGTCGGTGGACACCTGACTCAATTGCGCAAAACCCGTGGCGAGGCGGTCAAGCATGGCATTGAACGCTTCGATCATCGGCTGCAATTCTCGTGGCGCACCGCTGCTGGCAAGGCGTTCGCCAAGGTTGCCGACACCAATGCCATGAGCGTGCTTCGCCAGTTGCCGCAACGGCAGCAAACCGCGATACACCAGCAAACAACCGACCACCGCCAGTAACAGCGCCGCCAGCGAGGCGAGGCCATAAACACTCAAACGGTAATTGGCGAGCATCGCCGTGCGCTCGCTCATCAGGCGCCCGGTGGTGACTTGCAAGCTGCCCAGTTCACCTGAATCGATACTGGCTGCCACCGCCGAAAACGGTACGCCGTCGACGCTGGGCAGATGCTGCACATCGTTCAGCGTCATCGCATGATCGATGGGTACTGCTGGCAACGTCGGGGCGTTCAGATTGCCCGGGTTGACCACCAGCAGCGGCGGTTGCCCCGGCGCGCCGATGGTCAGCAGTGCTTCGCGGTTGCCGAGCATGTTCTGGAACAGTGCCGGTTTGTTCTTGATCAGCTCCAGGGTGTTGCTGTCGTTGAGAAAGGTGCGCAATTGATCGACGCGACTGACCAGTGAGATGTCATCGCGGCGAATCAGTTGTTGCTCCAGTTCGTTGTACAGCGCGGCACCGAGGCCGGCCAGCGAAGCGAACGCAAGCAGGGCGAACACCAGCGCCAGGCGCAGGGTCAGCGAGTACGGACGGCGTCTGCTCATGGTTGTGTATCGAAGCGATAACCGATGCCGCGCACGCTGTGGATCAGCTTGAGCTGGAATGGGTCATCAATCTTCGCCCGCAAGCGGCGCACGGCGACATCGACCACATTGGTGTCGCTGTCGAAATTCATGTCCCACACCCGAGAGGCAATCAGCGAACGGGCGAGGACCTGCCCGGTATGGGTGGCGAACAATTGCAACAACGCAAACTCCTTGTTGGTCAGCGTGATGCGCACCCCGGCCCGCGTCACGCGGCGCTTGAGCACGTCGATCTGCAGGTCGGCCACTTGCAACTGTTCGTCTTCATGGATCGGCCCGCGCCGGGTCAGGGTGCGCAGGCGCGCCACCAGTTCGGCAAAGGAAAACGGCTTGATCAGGTAATCATCAGCGCCCAGTTCCAGGCCTTTGACGCGGTCAGCGATGTCATCGCGAGCAGTGAGGAACAGCACCGGCGTGTCAGCCTCCTTGCGCAACCGGCGCAGGACTTCCCAGCCATCCATTTTCGGCATCATCACATCGAGCACGATCACATCGAAACTGTGTTCCAGCGCCAGGTGCAGCCCGTCGGCACCGTCGCGGGCGAGGCTGACGCTGTAACCCAGTTCCTGTAATCCGTTGAGCAGGTAATTGCCGGCCTTGGGTTCGTCTTCGACAACCAGAATATTCATCGATCAGTCTCAATGGTCATTGATGCAACCGCTGCCTTGTACCTGATAGTCCAGCACATGCTCGCGGCCCTGATGGTCGAGATAATTCAATTGCGCCGGGACCACGCCACACGCTTGTGAAATATCAGTGCTGGACAGGACTTTGTCGACATCCAGATTGACGTAGAAGCCGGATTTGTCATGAATCACGGCGGTGTCGGGCATGTTCGCGGCGAACGCGCTGCCGGTGGCGAGGAGGGCGGTGAAGGCGAGCAGGAGGCTTTTCATGATCAGTCACTCAGTGGTCAAAGTTGATCGGCATTGGCGCCGGGACAACTTCAGGCTACCGAGCGATCCGCACGGCAAACCGACAGCTGAATGACAAAGTTGTAATGAAAGTGACTGCGAATCTCCCTGTAGGAGTTGCCGAAGGCTGCGATCTTTTGATCTTGCTTCTAAAAGTCAAAGTCAAAAGATCGCAGCCTTCGGCAGCTCCTTCAGGGATTTGTGGTGGTCGGTCAGCTCGCGTGGGTATTGAGGATGCTCGCCACCTGCTGCGGCTGGCAGTTCAGATAAGGCGAAGACTTCAACCAGCGCTGATCCGGGTACCACGAAAACATGAACTGGCCGTTCTTCAAGCGGTCGATCACCTGTTTGGCAATCTGTGGCCGTACCGCCGGGCAACCCTGGCTGCGGCCGATGCGCCCCTGTTTCTTGCTCCACAGCGGATTCACATAACTGGCCGCGTGAATGACGATGGCGCGATCACGGGCCATGTCATTGAAACCCGGCTCCAGACCGTCCATGCGCAGCGAATAACCGTGGGTGCCGCTGTAGCTTTCTTGCGTGCGGAACAGGCCGAGGCTGGACTGGTAACTGCCTTCGACATTGGAAAACTGCGTGGCGAAGTTTTCCCCGGAATTGGAACCGTGGGCGACCAGATCGCGCAGCACCAACCTCTTTTTACTGAGGTCGAAAATCCACAGTCGGCGTTCGGTGGACGGCTGCGAATAGTCGATGATCGCCAGATGGCGGGACGGTTTCGCACCGTTGTTGACCGCGCATTGCATGGCGTTCAAAGCACCTTTCAGCGCTTGGGGATTGAGTTCTGGCGCGGCGTGCGCGAGGCTGGTGTAGAGAACCGGCGATGGTTTGCCGGCGGCAAAAACTGGACTGGTCACGACGATAGCGGTGGCAGTCAGCAGAAGTCGGCGCAAAAACGTCAACATTTTATAAAGTGTCCTCACTTGCTACATATTTGGCACTTTGGCTCCTGACTCCCAGTCAATACCCGCAAGCCCGCAGATCGAGCCTGACTGTTCAGCGCACCTGATGTAAGGTTGGCCATCATCTAGACGGCCATGGATTGGAGTAAAGCAGTTGTTCAAAAAGTACGCATGCTACTTGAGCATTTGTTTGCTCGCTGCGCCGTTTGTCGCTTGTGCCGATGAGCCGCTGCCACCGCTGGAGACATTGCCAACACCACCGGCGGAAATGCCGGTCGAGCCGCAAAGTCCGTTGCAGGCAGTGTTGATCAGTCTGGCGCAGTCGTGTCCGGCGATTGCCACGCGCCTCAACGGCCCGGCGCTGACGCAACTGCAAGCGTTCTACCAGCAGCAGGACTGGATGCCGGTGTGGGCTAACGAATCCGCACGATTGCCGGTGTTGCATGCGCAATTACAGCTGTTGGCCGATGATGGCCTCAATCCAAAAAACTATCCGATCGCCACCACGGCGCCTCAGGATGGCGAGTTGTGTGCCGACATCGACATCAGTCGCAACTATCTCCAGGCCCTGCAGGATTTGCACTACGGTCTCCTGCTGCAATCGCACTTCGAACCGCTGTGGCATGCCGACGCCACTCCGCGCGACCGTCAGGCGGAATTATTGGCCATCGCCGTTCCCGGCCTGCACGACATTCCCGCTGCGTTCGACCTTGCCCGTCCGCGTCTGGCGCAATATCAGGACCTGCGTCAGCTCTATGCGGCGCAACGGCTCAAAACCTTGCCGCAATGGCAAGCGGTGGGCAACGGGCCGCTGCTGCGCCCGGCCATGGAAGACAAACGCGTACCGGAACTGGCCCAGCGTCTGTACAGCGAGGGCTATCTGACCCAGATCATTGGCACGCCCGGCAATGCGTATGACGGCGTGCTGGTCGACGCCGTGAAGAGTTTTCAGGCCAACCATTCCTTGCAGGCTGACGGGGTGGTCGGGCCGGGAACGATTGCTGAACTCAACATCAGTCCGCTGACCCGCCGCGAACAGTTGCGGGTCAACCTCGAGCGTTTCCGCTGGATGGCCCAGGACCTGGAGCCCAATGGCTTGCTGGTCAACGTCGCCGCCGCTGAACTGACGCTGTATCAGGGCGGCGTGGCGGTGTGGCAAACGCGCACTCAGGTTGGCCGCGCCGAGCGCCAGACGCCGTTGCTCAAATCCCGGGTGACACGCCTGACCCTGAACCCGACCTGGACCGTGCCGCCGACCATCTGGAAAGAAGACAAACTGCCGGAAATCCGCAAGGACCAGACCTTCCTCAGCCGCCAGAACCTGCAAGTGCTCGACGCCAACGGTCAGCCGCTTGCGGCAGCGGACATCGACTGGGACAACCCCGGCAACATCATGCTGCGTCAGGATGCCGGGCCGCGTAATCCGTTGGGGCAAATGGTCATCCGCTTCCCCAACCCGTTCTCGGTGTATCTGCACGACACGCCGAGCAAGGCGCTGTTCGAAAAAGGCCCGCGCGCCTTCAGCTCCGGCTGCGTGCGGGTCGAGCATCCGATGCAATTGCGCGACTTGTTGCTCACACCCGCAGAAAAGGCCCGCACCGAAACCCTGCTGGCCACCGGCACCACCCACGAATTTCGCCTGTCAGCGCCGGTGCCGATCCTGATGACTTACTGGACGGCACAGGTCGACAGCAGCGGCCGCGTGCGTTACTCACCGGACATCTACAGCCGTGACAGCGCCTTGCTCGCCGGCCTTGATCGGGCGCATTGAGCCTCAGCGGGTGCTCCGGTTCCAGAACACCCGCGCCAACCACGCATCGACACTCAACTTGCCAGCGCCAGCGAACACCAGCGGCAGCAGCGCCGCCAGGTAAATCGCCGGCAGCTTGAAGTTGCCGAAGCCTTTGTTAGTGATCGCATACCCCTGCGCCAGCTCGCTCAGTGACGACCAGTCAGCCGGCCAGTGCACGGCGGCGGTGGCGACAACAGTGACCACGATCAGTGAGATCGCCGAGATCCGCGTGCCGAAGCCCACCAGAATCGCCAGTGCGCAGATAAGTTCGGCCCACATCGACAATTCCCAGTTGAGCGTTGCCGGCAGGTGATCGAACGGGAAGGGGAATTTGTCCTGGATGTCTTCGAACCAGTTCTGTCCGTTGAATTTCTCCAGTCCGGACTCGAAGAATTCCCAGGCGATGAACAGGCGCAGGGTCAGTGGGGCGATCCACGTGCCGGCGCGGTCGAGGTTCAGGTGCAGGGATTTGACCGCAGTTGAAAGGGTGGTGGTCATGAGGCGTCTCCGGTGAATTGAGTGAAATCGACCGGGTCATTTCAGCTTTGGGGTG
This sequence comes from Pseudomonas sp. Irchel 3H7, assembly GCF_900187605.1. Lineage (GTDB taxonomy): Bacteria > Pseudomonadota > Gammaproteobacteria > Pseudomonadales > Pseudomonadaceae > Aquipseudomonas. Next base: position 18,470 of record NZ_FYEA01000010.1, on the reverse strand, counting down.
TATCGGTGATGTGTCGGCAGGATGGGGAATTGTGCGTTGGGTGTGTCTGCGGCTTCCGGGTATACAGTGCGATACAGGCAAAAGCCCCTCACCCTAACCCTCCCGAAACGTCGGACCGCCCAGAGGGAGAGGGGACTGACCGAGTTGTCTTGCGTCATCCATCGACGTGGGAAATCCGGTCGATTATGGATTCACCCAAGCACGTTCAGGTCGGCGTACATCGTCAATATCCCCCGATCGGCTCCCTCTCCCTCCGGGAGAGGGCTGGGGTGAGGGTAACGGGCTGGACTCATATCGACGAGCCAGTCAGCATGACAAAAAAAACGGACCCCCCCACATGCGACGACTTCCCTCCCTGGCCGCCCTGCGCACCTTCGAATGCGCCGCCCGCCACGCGCATTTCGGTCGGGCAGCCGCCGAACTGTGCGTCACCGACAGCGCCGTCAGCCATCAGATCCGCCAGCTCGAAGAACAACTCGGCGTCTCACTGTTCATCCGCGAAGGCCGACAAATCCGCCCGACCATCGCCGCCGGGCGGCTGATGCAAAGCCTGCAACAAGCCTTCGAACTGATCGGCGATGCCTGCGATGAATTGCGCGATCCGTCGTCGCTGGCCGTGCTCAGACTGGCCGTCACCGCCGAACTCGCGCAGAAATGGTTGATGAGTCGCCTCACTGATTTCTACGCGCGTTATCCGCACATCACCTTGCACCTCTACGAACAACCGATCGACGCCACGGCGCCCGGCGAAGACATCGACCTGGCGATCACCTATGGCACCGGCCCGGTGGACAGCAGCGCCTACTTCGTGCGGCCGCTGCCAGCCTTGCAGTTCTTCCCGGTGTGCAGCCCCGGCCTGTTCAACCAGGGCAGCTTGAAAACCCCGAAGGATCTGGCCCGTCACTGCCTGCTGCACGACGATCAGGACGGCAAGACCTGGACCGCGTGGCTGACCAGCCACGCCGGTGATCTACGCCCGCAGCGTCAGTTGTATTTCGCCCACGCTGGTTTGGCGTTGGAAGCGGCGGCGCAAGGGCAGGGCGTGGCCATGGGCGATAACCTCACCGCGCAGGAGGATTTACAGAGTGGTCGCCTTGTGCGGCCCTTCGCCTCCAGCATGACTGCCCTCGGCCAATACGCGTTGGTCTGCGAGCGGCTGCGGCTGGAGCGTCCGGCGGTGGCGCAGATGCTCGAATGGTTCAACGATCAACTGGCCGATTGATGAGTTGAATTCAACTGTTCCGCAATAATCATCGTTGGCGGGCGTACTGCGTGCGCCCTTAGCCTGTGGTCATTCCCATCGCGAAGACGAGGTTTGACCATGGCACGTTTGCTCGACTCCACCCCCAAACAGGACGGCTTCCGTCTGCCCGGCGAATTCGAAACCAAGTCCGGCTGCTGGCTCGGCTGGCCGGAGCGCACCGATGTCTGGCGCAACGGCGCCAAACCGGCGCAGAAAGTCTGGGTGCAGATCGTCACCGCCATCTCCCACAGCGAACCGGTCACCGTGTGCGCATCGGCCGCGCAGTTCGCCACGGCCCGCCGGCAGTTGCCGCCGCAAGTGCGCGTGGTCGAGATGACCTGCAACGACACCTGGTTTCGCGACAGCGGCCCATGCTTTGTGGTCAACGATCAGAGCGGTGAAGTGCGCGGCGTCGACTTCGAATTCAACGCCTATGGCGGTCTTGACGGCGGCCTGTATTACCCGTGGGACAAGGACGACCAGATCGCCAGCAAGATCCTCGAAATCGAGCGCTTCGACCGCTACCGCGCGCCGCTGATTGCCGAGCTGGGCGGCATCCAGAGCGACGGTCAGGGCAGCATCCTCACCACCGAACAATGCCTGCTCAACCGCAATCGCAACCAGCATCTGGGCAAGGACGAAGTGACCCGACGCCTGACCGATTACCTCGGCGCCGAGAAAGTCATCTGGCTGCCACGCGGCTGCAAGTTCGACGAAACCGATGGCCATGTCGATGACCTCGCCTGCTTTGTGCGTCCCGGTGAAGTGGTGTTGCAATGGACCGACAACCGCGACGATCCGCAGTGGGAAATTTATCAAGAAGCCTACGACATCCTGCGCAGCACCCGCGACAGCCGTGGCCGCGAGTTGATCGTGCACAAGCTGCCGCAACCGGACGTGCTCGAGTGGACCGCCGAAGAAGCCGACGGCCTCGATCAGCAGGACAGCACCCACACTCGTCAGGCCGGCACGAAAATCTGCGCGTCGTACATCAACTACTACGCCGGCAACAGCTCGATCGTTGTGCCGCTGTTTGGTGATCGTAACGACAAGGTTGCCATGGCGACGCTGGCCGAACTGTTCCCGCAGCACAAGATTGTCGGCATCGAGAACTCCCGGGAAATCCTTCTCGGCGGCGGCAACGTCGCGTGCATCACCATGCCGCAATACGCCGGCCTGAAAAAAGGAGCCTGACCATGCGCCTGCACAAACTGACTCAAGCCTTGATGCTGGTGCTCGCCCCCTTGTGTGTGCAGGCTGCCGACACCGCCAAACCGGTAGTAAATCTGTACATCTGGGGCGAGTACCTGGCGCCGGATACCCTGAAGAATTTCGAGGCGCAGACTGGCATTCATGTGGTCGCCGATCACTTTGATTCGCTGGAAACCGTCGAGACCAAACTGCTTACCGGGCGCAGCGGTTACGACTTGGTGTTGACCGCCGGACAGCACCTGTCGCGGGCCATCGAGAGCGGCGCGATCCAGCCGTTGGACAAGGCCCGGGTGCCTCACTTCGCCGGGGTTGGTGAAGAGTTTCGCCAGCACATGGCGGTGTTCGATCCGGGCAATCGCTATGCCGGGATTTACGCCTGGGGCACCACTGGCTTCGGCTATCAGGAGGAGGCGATAAAACAGCGGTTACCCGAGGCGCCGACGGACAGTTGGGCGATGTTGTTCGATCCGGCGGTGGTTTCGAAATTCGCCGATTGCGGGGTCAGTCTGCTCAACGATCCCAACGAAGTGTTCGCCGCTGTCATGAAGTACATGGGGCTGGACATCAACCGGCAGAACCTCGATGACTTGAAACTCGCCGAGCAGCAACTGGCGAAGATCCGGCCGTATATCCGCTATTTCGACAATGATCTGAATATCAGCGATCTGGCCAATGGCAATACCTGCGTGGCGATGTCGTGGAACGGCAATGTCGCCATTGCGGCGGGGCAGGCGGAGGCGGCGAAGAAGCCGTTCACATTGAGTTACCGGATTCCGAAAGAGGGTGCGTTGATCTGGTTTGATGCCATGGTCGTGCCCAAGGACGCGCCGCATCCCCAGGCCGGGTTGGCGCTGATGGATTATCTGATGACGCCGGAAGTGATTGCGCCGATCACCGACACCATTCACTACGCCAATGCGATCACGGCGGCGGATGGTTTGGTGGACGCGTCGATTCGTAATGATCCGGGGACGTATCCGTCCGCGCAGGTCAGGGCTTCGCTGTACAGCAAAAATGACAATGGCAAGGCGTTCAATCGGGCTTTGATCCGGGCGTTCAGCCGGTTGAAATCCGGGCTTTGAAAAGCGGGCCCTCACCCCAGCCCTCTCCCTTCGGGAGAGGGGGCCGACCGAGGTGTCTTGCGTTATACATCGACCTGAAAGACCGAGGCGATTATGGATTTAAGCCTTGGCGGTCATGGATTCACAGGCGCTATTTCAGGTCGACGTAAAATCTCCAATATCCTCCAATCAGTCCCCTCTACCTTTGGGGGGGCCGACGTTTCGGGCGGGTTAGGGTGAGGGCAGTCGATTATGGAATTGAGAAGTCTTGGCGATCATGGATTCACAGGCGCTATTTCAGGTCGACGTAAATCGCCAATATCCCCCAATCAGTCCCCTCTCCCTCTGGGAGAGGGCTAGGGTGAGGGCAGCGGTTTAGGCACCCGCCACAAATACCACGCCGCCACCGTCCGAAAAGGACTCCAGGCCAACCCGATCTCAACCATCTGCCTGCGCGTTGGCTGCACCTCCAACCCCTTCAAACGCCGATACCCCTCACGCACACCAAAGTCATCGGCCGGCAGAATATCCCTGCGTTCCAGGCTGTAAATCAGCAACATCTCCACCGTCCAGCGACCCACCCCGCGCAAACTGACCAAACGTTCGATCAACGCCTCATCGTCCATCGCCAGCGCCGTGGCGTAATCCGGCACCACGCCATCCAGCGTCGCCTGGGCAATCCCCTGAATCGTCGCAATCTTGCCCGCGGAAAACCCGCAACTGCGCATGCGCTCAAAATTCGTCGCAAGGATTTGCTCCGGCCGCGGAAACGACTGCCCAGGAAACAACCCCACCAGCCGCCCGACAATCGCATCGCCGGCCTTGGCATGCAGTTGCTGATAAGCAATCGCCCGCACCAGCGACTCGTAGGGATCACGCGCCGGATGCGGTTGATGCCGGCACGGGCCGACCGCTGCGATATGGCGTTGCCAGTCCGCATCGAGCGCGGCCAGAAACTCGCTGGCCGCTTGATAGGCATCAGGCATGTTATTTCAGCAAGCCGTTGACTTCGCCGTAGGTGAAAGCCTTGAGATCATGGGTATCGAGTTTGCCGCTGGCCAGAAAGCTTTTTACCAGCCCACCCATGGCGCCATAGAGGAATTCGGCGATGCCGGAACCCGCGCTCAAGCGGCGCACGCCCAGCGCTTGCAGTTCTTGCGGCGAAGGCAGGCAAGCGAAACCCAGGACATTGACCGGCAGCGTCGTGCCTTTGCAGATGGCCTCGATTTCATAGGCCGAGGTGACGCCCGCCGCGAACAAACCATCCGCGCCGGCCGCTTGATACAGCGCCGCGCGGTGCAGGGTTTCGGCGACGCGATCCTCGGCCGGCACAAGGCTTTTCAGATAGACATCGGTGCGTGCATTGATGAACAGCTGCACCTCGCGCTTGTTGGCCACCTGTCGCGCCACTTCGATCTTGCGCGCGAGCAACTCGGGGTCGGCAGAACCGTCCTCGATATTGATGCCCACGGCCCCCGCTGCGATCACCGCATCCAGCACTTCGGCGACGCGCCCGAGGTCATCGGAATAGCCGGCCTCGACATCCACGGTCAAGGGAATGCTGATCACCCGGGCGATGGATTCCACCGTCGACACCAGACGTTCAAGGGGCAGGGTGTTGCCGTCCGGGTAACCGTGAGCCCAGGCCACTGCCGCACTGCTGGTGGCCACGGCTTTACCGCCCAGGTGCTCGACCAGTCGCGCACCGGTGGCGTCGGCGACATTGGTCAGAATCAACAGACCTTGCTGGTGCAACTGGTGAAACTGCGTAGCGAGCGCGTTCATCAAAAATCCTTCTTGTCAGTTGATTCGGTGGGTCAGAATGCCAGTTGTTGGGTGAGCTGCACGGCGGCGTTTTCCAGCCGCAGCAGAAACGCCTTGCGCGGTTGTCCACCACCATAGCCGGTGAGCGAGCCATCCGCGCCGATCACCCGATGGCAGGGCACCACAATCGATAACCGATTGTGCCCGTTGGCCAAGCCGACCGCGCGACTGGCGCCGGGTTTGCCCAAACCGGCGGCGATGGCGCCGTAGGTGCTGGTGTGGCCGTAAGGTATCTGCAGCAGCGCCGACCAGACCTGCCGGGCGAACTCGCTGCCGGGCAGGTGCAGTGGCACGGTAAAGGTCGTCAGTTGACCGGCGAAATACTGCGCCAGTTGCTGCTCGATCTGTTGCAGATGTGGGTTGTGCCCCGGCGCGACCGCATAGCCGTAGCGGTGTTGCAGTTCTTCGACTTCGCGGGTCAGCGCCGGGCGATCAAGAAACTCCAGCAGTACCAGGCCACGCCGCTCGGCCATGGCAATCATCGGCCCCAGCGGGGTGGTCAGTCGGGTGAACAGCAGCGGCTCGCTGTGTTCGGCGCGACCGGGGGTGATGTGGAATGACTTCTGGAAAGCATCACGAAAACCGCTGAGCGATTCATAACCGGAATCAAACGCGGCGTGATCAATCGAGGTGCCTTGCTTGATCCCGCCCAGCGCCATGCCCAAGCGGCGCGTTCGCAGCCACGCATGGAAGGTCATGCCGAAGTGCTGCTTGAACCAACGGCGCAGCTTTAGCGGCTCGATGCCTTCAGCGAGCAATTGTGCGTCGCTCCAGCGCAGCTCTGGATCGGCCTCCACGGCGGTGAGCAGGCGCTGCACCCAGTCCGGCGCGATGGCCGCCGCGTCCAGCGGTTTACAACGCAGGCAGGCGCGATAGCCCGCCGACAGACAGTCATCAGCCTGGGCGAAGAACTCGACGTTCTCCGGTTTCGGCTTGCGCGCCGTGCAGCTGGGGCGGCAGAAGATTCCGGTGGTTTTCACGGCCGTAAAGAACACGCCTTCATAGGCAGTGTCGCGTTCGAGCATGGCGCGAACCATTTCGGCGTGGGGCGGCAGGACAGCGGTTTGTATGTTCATGGCTCGAGAGTAAAACCAGTTTGTCGATGGCTCCACCGAAAAATCGACAGTGAATTTTCAAATCCCCTGAACTACCGTGTAGGAGCTGCCGCAGGCTGCGATCTTGATCGTTCCCACGCTCTGCGTGGGAATGCAGCCTGGGACGCTCCGCGTCCCAAAATCCCAGATCGCCGCTATCGGCAGCTCCTACCGTTTGTTGAGGTGTGCCCGATGCATCCATTTTCCATCCAACATATCGATCACATCGTCCTGCGCGTCGCGGATCTGCAACGCAGCATCGACTTCTACGGTCAAGTCTTCGGCGCCGAAGTGGTCAAACGCAACGAACCGCTGGGCGTGATACACCTGCGCGCCGGCACTTCGATGATTGATCTGGTCGACCTGCAAGGCGAACTCGGCCGCAAGGGCGGCGGGGCGGCCGGGGCCGAGCGACGCAACGTCGATCACTTTTGCCTGCGCATTGAGCCATTTGATGAGGCTGCACTGATTGCACATCTGCAAACCTTCGGCCTCACCGCCGCAAAAGCCGAATCACGCTTCGGCGCCGAAGGCAAAGGGCTGTCGCTGTACTGCTTCGACCCGGACGGCAATCAGGTCGAACTCAAAGGCCCGTCCGAGGCTTAAGCGCGTTTGGCCATCAACAGCACCGAAGCCGCCGCCGACAGCAGGCCTGCGCAGCAACGATTGAACATTCGTTTTCCGCGCGGCTCGGCGAACCAGCGGCGCATGTGCAGGCCCATCCACGCGTAGGCGCTGATGGCGATCCACTCCAGCAGCAGAAACAGCACGCCCAGCACCGCAAACTGCGCCGGCACCGGGCGTGCCGGGTCGACGAACTGCGGCAGAAACGCGGTAAATAACAGGATCGCCTTCGGATTGCCCGCCGCCACCAGAAACTCCTGCCGCGCCAACGCAAAGAAGCCAACGGTCGCGCCCGTCATCTGCTGCTCGGCCTCAGGATTGGCCCGCCATAACTGCCAGGCCAAGTACAGCAAATACGCCGCGCCAATGATCTTGATCGCATGGAACAACCATTCTGAAGTTTGCAACACCACCGACAGACCGGCACCGGCCAGCGCGATCATCCCGGCAAACGCCAGAATCCGCCCGATACCCGCCGTGCAGGCGCGGCGAAAGCCATAACGCGTGGCGTTGCTGATCGATAGCAGGTTGTTCGGCCCGGGGGCCATGTTCAGGGCGAAACAGGCCGGGAGAAACAGGATGAGCGTGGCGAGATCCATGACAGCACTCCAGAAACGAGAGCGATATTTTTATCACAGCCTCCGGGCGCCCAGACCCATACAGTCACGCGGCGCTGTCGCGGTACAGCGCCCGGCGCCGTTGGGCAACGCGGTCGAACTTTTTGCAGATGCCTTCACTCTGAATGACTCAGAGGGTGATGGTTTCGGCAGAAATAACTATCCGGCCGGTCAGAAACCGCGATAGCCGTGTAAAATTTCGCCGACGTTGCACTCACCCCGTTTGGCCCCAGGCGGCCCCACCAAGAGCGATCTACATGCAAGCAAAGGCCCGTGAAGTTTATGTGCCACCGGTGCTGCAAGATCTGCGAGCCGGCACTGCCGAGCTGCACATCGCGCTGGAAAAACGCCTTCCCTTTTTCTCCGATACCCTCGATACCCAGGCCTTTGTCCGGCTGGTGCAGGCCTATTACGGCTTCTATTTACCGCTGGAAAACGCACTGCAGCAAAGCGATGCAATCCCCACCGATTTTGATCTGGCGCCCCGCCTCAAAACGCCAACCCTGCGCGCCGACCTGCTAGCTCTGGGCGTATCCGCCGCAGCGCTGCAAAGCCTGCCGCACTGCCAGCAGTTGCCGATCATCGACTCAAGCGCTGCCTGCCTGGGCGTGCTCTACGTCCTCGAGGGCGCGACGCTCGGCGGGCAGATTCTGCGCCGCGAAATCTCTTCACGGTTAGGCCTGGAAGCCAACAACGGCGCGGCCTTTCTCGATATCTACGGCGCCGCCACGGGCCGGCGCTGGCGCGATTTCATCGAATATCTGGGCAATCAGCCGATGAGCGCCGATGAGCGCGCCGCCGTCGTCACAGCGGCACAAACCACATTCAGTTGTTTCGAGCGCTGGCTCGAAAGCCGGGAGGTACTGGCATGAACCCGCAAGACAAAGAAGCCTTTGAAGAACTGCTGGCCAACTGTGCCGATGAGCCGATCCGTTTTCCCGGCGCGATCCAGCCCCACGGTTTGTTGCTGACCCTGAGCGAGCCTGAGTTGGTGATCATTCAGGTCAGCGCCAATGTTGAAACGTTGCTGGCCCGAGAGCCGCAAAGCCTGATCGGCCAGCCGCTGGAAAGCCTGATCGGCGACGCCGAAGCGGCAAAAGTGCGCGAGGCCTTGCTGCAACCGTCGCTTTCCGACTTGCAGCCACTGCGCTTCAGGCTCAACGGCACCGCGTTCGAGGGTTTGTTGCATCGTCATCAGGGCGTATTGATTCTGGAGCTGGAAATCCACGTCGAGAACTTCCAGCCGCGCAACGTCGCCGGCAACCAGACTCATCTGGGGCGCATGCTTCAGCGTCTGCAAGCGGCGACCACGTTGCAGGCGCTGTACGACATCAGCGTCAAGGAAATCCAGGCCATGACCGGTTACGACCGGGTGTTGATCTATCGTTTCGAGGAGGAGGGCCACGGTCAGGTCATCGCCGAAGCCTCCGACCCGTCGATGGAAGTGTTCAATGGCCTGTTCTTCCCGGCCTCGGACATTCCCGAACAAGCGCGCGAGCTGTATCGCACCAATTGGCTGCGGATCATCCCCAATGCCGACTATCAACCAGTGCCGCTGCTGCCAAAGTTGCGCCCGGACACGAACACGCCGCTGGACCTGAGTTTCGCCACCCTGCGCAGCGTGTCGCCGATCCACTGTCAGTACATGAAGAACATGGGCGTGCTGTCGTCGATGAGCATTTCCCTGCTCAAGGGTGACAAGCTCTGGGGCCTGATCAGTTGCGGCAATCGTCAGCCACTGCACGTGCCGCACGAATTGCGCGCGGCGTGTCAGACCATCGGCCAGGTGCTGTCGCTGCAGATCAGCGCCATGGAAGCGCTGGAGATCAGCCGTCAGCGCGACGAAAAAGTCGAAGCCTTGGCGCTGCTCAATCAAGCGATGATCGACTCGCCGCAGAATGTCTTCGACGGCCTCGCCAATCAGCCGCAGACCCTGATGGCGCTGACCAATGCCGGCGGTATTGCAATCATCGAAGACAAACAACTGCACCGCTACGGCAACTGCCCGGAGCCGGAAGACATTCGCGCCTTGCACAAGTGGCTGCAGGACAGCGGCGAGGCGGTGTTTGCCAGTCATCACCTGGCCAGCGTCTATCCGCCGGCCGCGCAGTTCCAGCAGGTGGCCAGCGGCGTGCTCGCCATGAGCCTGCCGAAACCGGTGGACAACGGCGTGTTCTGGTTCCGCCCCGAGGTCAAGGAAAACATCAATTGGAGCGGCGATCCGCGCAAGCCGCTGGACCTGGAAAACTCCGACGCCGGCCTGCGCTTGCGCCCGCGCACCTCGTTTGAAATCTGGAAAGTCGAGATGGCCGGGATCTCCACCAAGTGGAGCCACGGTGATCTTTTCGCCGCCAATGATCTGCGCCGTTCGGCACTGGAAAACGATCTGGCCCGGCAGGTGCGCCGCGAGCAGGAAGCGGTGCGCGCCCGCGATGAGCTGGTGGCGGTGGTCTCCCACGATCTGCGTAATCCGATGACGGTGATCTCGATGCTGTGCGGCATGATGCAAAAGGCCTTCAGCTCCGACGGCCCGCACACTTCGCGGCGCATCTCGACGGCCATCGACACCATGCAGCAGGCTGCCGGACGCATGAACACGCTGCTGGAGGACTTGCTCGACACCTCGAAAATCGATGCCGGGCGCTACTCCATCACCCCACAAAAGCTCGATGTCGCGCAGATGTTCGAAGAGGCGCAGGCACTGCTTGCACCGTTGGCACTGGACAAGGACATCAGCATTTCCTTCGCGGCCGATCCTGATCTGCGCATTCATGCTGACCCGGAGCGGCTGTTCCAGGTGCTGTCGAACTTGGTCGGCAACGCGATCAAGTTCACCCCGCGACTGGGCAGGGTGGGCGTGCATGCCACCTCCGTCGGCAATGAAATCGTCTTCACTGTTCGCGATAGCGGCGAAGGCATTCCCAAGGAGCATCTACCGCATGTGTTCGACCGTTACTGGACGGTGAAAGAGGGCAACCCGACCGGTACCGGCCTTGGTTTGTACATCACTCAAGGCATCGTCGAAGCCCACGGCGGACGGATTTTCGCCGAGAGCGAACCGGGGCAGGGCAGCGAGTTCCGCTTCACCGTGCCGCGTCTGGACTAAGCGTAGATTTTAATGTGGGAGCGAGCCTGCTCGCGAAAGCGGTGGGTCATGTGATCGTTCCCACGCTCCGCGTGGGAATACCTCAACGGACGCTCTGCGTTCGGCTCTGAAGGGGACGCGGAGCGTCCCAGGCTACATTCCCACGCAGAGCGTGGGAACGATCAGGATCACAGGGGCATTTTCTTCAATACCGGGGATCGGGTGCTGGTTAGGGTGAGCACCTTGTTCCTCGATTTGAAGCAGGTGTGCGATGAGTCTGATTGTTTCGATGGCGGCGTTTGCGCTGGCGGCGTCCATCACGCCGGGGCCGGTGAATATTGTGGCGTTGAGTTCCGGGGCGCAGTTCGGTTTTCGCGCCAGTCAGCGGCATGTTGCCGGGGCCACGTTGGGGTTTGTGTTGCTGCTGGTGCTGATGGGGCTGGGCTTGCATGAGGTGCTCAAGCTTTGGCCGTTCATGACCCGGGTGGTGCAACTGGCCGGCGTGGCGTTTCTGCTGTTCATGGCGTGGAAACTGGCCGTGGATGACGGGCAATTGAATGCCGGTGATTCCGGACGGGCGCCGTCGATGCTGTACGGCGCGGTGATGCAATGGCTCAACCCGAAAGCCTGGCTGGCCTGCGTCGCGGGCATGGGCGCGTTTGTCGCCGATGGCGAGGCGCGCTTGGTGTGGCAGTTTGCGGCGGTGTATCTGGTGATCTGTTATCTGTCGGTCGGCTGCTGGGCGTATGCCGGGACGTGTTTGCGCGGGTATCTGGGCAACGCGGCGGCGATGCGCTGGTTCAATCGGGTGATGGCAGCATTGTTGGCCGTCAGCGCGATATACCTGCTGCTACCGTAAACCCTGTAGGAGTGAGCCTGCTCGCGATAGCGATGTATCAGTCAATATAGATGTCGACTGATACGCCGCTATCGCGAGCAGGCTCACTCCTACAATGAATCGCGGTGTAGCCGAGAGATTATTAGTCGAACGGCTGCTGAAAGGCGCCGCCCTCAATGTGATAAACCTTCGGCTCTTCGGAAAAATAATCCTCCAGCCCCAGCATGAAAACCCGATGGTCCTCACTTGCTTCAAACCCCGGCGTGTGATCCTCAAGGGATTGCCAGCGCACAATCAGATTGAACACCTCCGGTGTTTCGATTCCTGGCGCGAGCAGGTGGCCGCAATAACCCTTGGCGCGTTTGAGCAACGGCTCGACCTCGGTAAACGCATGCCGAAACGCCGCAGTTTGTTCTGTGTGAACGGGCAGTAAAGCGATCTCATAAATCATGGTGTTCTCCTCGGGACTGAGTTCAGCGATTGGCGAGTTCGGGCGACGGCACGACAGCAATCGCAATTTTCCCTTGAACGCCGTTGTTGGGCGTTTCCAGTCGGGCATGGGCGAGACCGATGTCGGCCAGCGGATAGACCGCGCCGACGTGCGGGCGCAACTGACCGTTGGCGATCAGTGCGCTCAACTCGTCGAGTTTGCCGCGATTCTGTCGGGTGAACACGAAGTGGTAGCTGGCGTTCTTGCCCCAGGCCTGAATCAGGTTTTGCGGCTGGGCAAGGTCCACGATCGACACCACGCGGCCAAGCTGTGCGAGGGCGTCGGGGCTGCGCTCCAGGGTGTTGCCGCCGATGGTGTCGAAGACGACATCGACGCCACGACCCTCGGTTTCGCGCAGGATCGCGGCGACATAATCTTCCTTTTCGTAATCGATCAGCACATCGGCGCCCATACGCTGGGCGAACTCGAAATTGCCTTCACGCACAGTGGTGAAGACCTTCGCGCCGATGGCTTTGGCCAGCTGAATCGCGACATGACCAACGCCGCCCGCGCCGCCGTGGATCAGAATGCTCTCGCCGACTCTGAGCGCCGCCCGCACGACCAGCGCTTCCCACGCCGTGCCGCCAACCAGACTCAGGCTCGCCGCTTCAAGATGGCTCAGTGTGGGCGGCTTCTTGCCGACAATGTTTTCGGCCGCGACGTGGTATTCGGCATAACTGCCTGGACCGTCGAAAATCTGCGGGGTGTACCAGACTTCGTCACCCGGCATGAACGCTGTCACCCCCGGGCCGACCGCTTCGATAACGCCAGAGACGTCGTGCCCGGTGATGGCTGGCAGGGGCACCAGATCGGCATAGTCGCCACGGCGCACCTGATAATCCAGCGGATTGATGGAGGTGGCGTGCACCCGGACCAGCACTTCTCCCGCGTGTGGCACTGGTTTGGGCACTTCACAAAGTTCGAACGATTGTGCGCCGCCAAATGAAGTAAGGATCATCGCTTTCATTGCATTTCCTCGTTTCGGTAAAAAGGGATATCGGGAATTATCGATATCTTGGGGCAAAAAATTACAGCTCGCTGCCGATGATCTCGGCCAGCGCACTGATCGCTGCTTCGTTACGTTTGTAATAGGTCCACTGCCCAATGCGCCTGACCTCGACCAGGCCTGCGCGTTGCAGCGTCGCCAGGTAATCGGACACCGTCGACTGCGACAGCCCGACGCCTTCCTGAATACTGCTGACGCAAACGCCCACCGTGTGCACGTCACCTTCATCCTGGGGAGGAAAGTGCTTCTCGGGATCCTTCAGGCCTTTGAGGATTTCCAGGCGTGTGCGGTTCGAGAGGGCTTTGAAGATTTCGAGTAGGTCCATGCTGCGAAGATATCGGAATTTACCGATATGTCAATATCTGAATGTGTTGGCCAGCGATCAATCGGGGCAAACCATCAGCCGCGATATTGGCCGGGCGTTGCCGCCAAATGCTGCTTGAACGCTCGCTGAAAATGCGCCTGATCGGCAAACCCGGCTTCCAGCGCGACATCCGCGATCAACTGCCCGCTGCGCAAACGCTCGCGGGCGAACTGGATGCGCTGGTTGACCAAAAAGGCGTGGGGCGTCATGCCGTAATGCTGTTTGAAGGCGCGGATCAGGTACGAAGGCGACAGTTGTGCCGCCGTGCAGATGTCGTCGAGGTTCAGCAGCTCGGTACAGTGTTCGCGGATGAAATCGGCCGCGCGTTCCAGCTTGAAATTGGGTTCGCGCAGCGAGGGGCCGGCGGGATTCAACCGCAGTTGCAGGTCGCTGAAAAACTCCACCGCAGCGCTTTGTTTGCGCAGTACGTCCTGCTGTTCGTCGACCAATGTTTCATAAAATCCATTCAGGTCGTTGAACAGCGCGGTGTCGTCGAGATGAGTAGTGGAGAAACGCCGAAACTCAAGATCACTGGCGAACCCCAACTGATGCTGCAAATCCGTCAGCCATGGCGTCTCGACATACAGCATCACATACGACCAGGGCTGATCATCGATCGGATTGCACGCATGCACATCGCCGGGATTCATCAGCACCACGGTGCCTGCCGCGACTTCGAACTGCGCCTGCTCATGCACATAGGTGCTGCGACCGGCGGTGATCGCGCCGATGGAAAAGTGCGCGTGGGAATGGCGCGCATAGCAGACCTCGCGGCCATCGGCGATGGCCCGCGCTTCAATGAACGGCAGCGCCGCGTCACGCCAGAAACGCGGGGCTTTTTCAGGGTTTTTGGCGGCAGCGTGTTTCATCGTTGTTATTCCCGGCAGGCCAGCGCGCCAGTGTATTAGCTCTGGCCGGCAAAGGCGCGTTCGAGTTCGGCAATGTCGAGTTTTTTCATCGTGAACATCGCCTGCATCGCTCGCTGCGATTTGCTGGTGTCGGCATCCAGCATCATGTGCATAAAGGCCACCGGCACGATCTGCCACGACACGCCGAACTTGTCCTTGAGCCAGCCGCATTGCTGGGCTTCGACCGGGCCACCCTCGGACAGGTTGCCCCAGAAATGGTCGACTTCTTCCTGATTCTGGCAGTTGACCTGAAACGAGATCGCCTCGCTGAATTTGAACATCGGCCCACCGTTGAGGCCGGTGAAGGTTTGGCCATCGAGTTCGAAACTGACGGTCATCACCGCACCTTCCGGCTTGCCGTGAAATTCCTGACCGACCTTGCTGTAGTGGGTCAGGCCGGTGATTTTCGAATGATCGAAGATCGAGCAATAGAACTTCGCAGCGGCTTCGGCCTGATCGTCGAACCACAGGCAGGGCGTGAGTTTCTGAAAGCGTTGCATGGCAGTCATCCTCGGCAGGTTAGACACGCAGGATTAACAGCGTAGTCAGTCCTTGGTCGATTGCCGGTGCCGTAGATCGACAAGTTAGCGGGCGTCAGATCGTAGTCATAACGACTAGCGATTGAGTCAAATTGACCGGCATCTACGGCGCTTATCTCTACAACGGTCAGACGCCGATTGCGCTGCTGGTGGCGATGCATTCGCTGACCGTCCTCGGCCCGACCCTGATCAAGATCGGCTACGTCATGCGCCTGCTGGCGCAGCACCGCATCCGTGGTCCCGAAACCACTGTGGGAGCTTGCCTGCAAGCGATTGCGGTCTGATATTCAACATTGATGTCGCCTGAAATACCGTCATCGCGAGCAGGCTCACTCCCACAGGTTTGTATGGTGGTCGCAAATTCCTGGCACACCCAAAACCACTGTGGGAGCTGGCTTGCTAGCGATTG
Source organism: Pseudomonas sp. Irchel 3H7 (assembly GCF_900187605.1). Taxonomy (GTDB): domain Bacteria; phylum Pseudomonadota; class Gammaproteobacteria; order Pseudomonadales; family Pseudomonadaceae; genus Aquipseudomonas. Next base: position 3,156 of record NZ_FYEA01000010.1, on the reverse strand, counting down.
CGGTCTGATATTCAACATTGATGTCGCCTGAAATACCGTCATCGCGAGCAGGCTCACTCCCACAGGTTTGTATGGTGGTCACAAATTCCTGGCACACCCAAACCACTGTGGGAGCTGGCTTGCCAGCGATGAGGCCAGCACCTTCAACATCAATGTTGACTGACCCGACGCCATCGCTGGCAAGCCAGCTCCCACAATGATTGATGGTGTTTCTGAAATCTCAGCGGCGCTCGGCAACCATCAGCAACGACTGCGGCACTGGACTTTGCGGATGCTGTGGCTCCTGCAAACCGGCCAATTGGAACCCGGCCATGTCCAGCGCATTCAGCCAACTCGACAACGTGCGGAAATACCACGGCATCGGCTGCCACTGACCTTTGAATCCCGCGAACGATTCTTCGCGCCAGCCATCCTGATAATCGCCTGCCGCGACAGACCATGGATGCAGTGTCTGAATGACCACAACACCTGTGGGAACAAGCAAGGCATTCATCGCGGCAAGCAGCGGAATTATGTCTTGATGCAGTAGCGAGAAATTCGCGCACACCAGGTTGTAGTCACGACCGATATCGACCTTGCCATCGACCAGCGCTTCGTAACTCGCAACATGCACCCGCGCCGCCCCCGCCAGATGCGCCGCCTCGATCAGCCGCGCATCGCCATCCACACCGACAGCTTCAATCCCGCGATCCGCCAGCGCCCGCAACAACCAGCCTTCGCCGCAACCCAGATCAAGTACGCGCTGCGGTTGGCGGCCCATGATCGCCAGCACAATCGCCTGATCGGTAACCTGCTGACGACTTTCGATGGCGCCGCTGCGGATCACTTCGATCCAAGCGTCAGCATTGTCGTGCCAGCTCTGCAACAGGCTGGATTCGGGGGAAGGCATGGCGGTGTCCCGACTTTTGAAAACCACAGTATGGACGCTGAACGCGGGCAAGGGCTTGTAGATCAGCGCATTCACCACAACCCCGAACGCCGATTTTCTTTAAGACATCGATATCAGGTCCATTTTCAGGTCATTTTTTCGAAGCCGCCAAAACCTCCTTGAGCGCTGCATTCGCACGTTCGGCAGTCTGCGCATCCTCGTGTTTTTTCAACTGCTCAGTGACCTCGCCCAACTGTGCCGCGCTGAGCCCGACGCGCAAGCTTGCCGCCATATGCGCGCGCAGTTGCGGTTCCACGCCCGGCGTCGCTGCCAGCGCGCCGACAGTGGCCAGTTCACGGCTTTGCCAGTCGAGGTTGTCGCGCTCGAAGATGTCGCCGAACAGGTGGGTTTGCAAAAACTGGTTAATCACTGGGGCGAACTCGAACACCGGGCCTTTGACCGGAGCGCCCGAGATCTTCGTTTGATTCGCGGTGCCGGCGGCCAGCAGTTCATCCCCGACTGGAATCGCCCGGCCCGGCTCACGCCCCGGCGCATCTTCGATGCCGCGTTGTTGGCGCGCCTGCACCACGGTCATGAGCTCATTCAAGGCATTGAGGCTGCGCGGGAAGCCCACATAGGCGTAGAGCTGCACGAGAATTTCCCGGGTTTCGCTGATCGTCAGGCCAGCGTCCAGTCCTTGGTTGAGGGCCGCGTTGAGGTTGGGCATGTCGCTGGTCGCCATGAACGCAGCAATCAGTGGAATCGTCTGTTGTTTGCTCGAAAGGGCTTGTCCGGTGGTTTGCGGGGTGGTCATGGATTTCGGTGCCTCGGCTGCTTGGGTGGTAAGGCTGAACATCGCGCCAACGCTCAGGCAGAGCGCCATGAGTGCGGGGAGGGCAGCGCTGCTGCGTGTGTCAGTGGCCATCGTGAAAGGCTCCGTCCACTGTGGTTCTGCGATTCTCTGGGTATCCGTGGTCGGGCCATAACCACGGCTCAGGCCCATGCAGCCAAAGCCGAGGGCGGATACTTCGAGTGAACGGATGCCGAATGTGCGCTTGTGCATGTCGATCTCCCATTGGGCGTGGGGAGAAGACTAAGCGAGGTGACTGGTGAGGACTAGACGGGTAAATCGGGATGGCTTGATGAGTGCTGCTCATCAATCGACGGTAGGCGGAAGAGCGAAAGTGAGGGTGTGACCCCTCACTCAGTCCGTCTGTTGACTACTGCGGGATGCGCAGCTTGTCCAGCAGTCGGTTGACCAACAGCTCGTTCAGCATGATCACCTGTTGCAGCGCCAGCAGCGGTTTGCGCTCCGGGCCGCCTATCGAGTTGGCGATGTTACCGGCCATGGAGTGGGCGTAGGAAAGCGACTCACAGGCTTCGACCAACAGGGTTTCTTCATCCAGCGTGGGGTCGACCAAATAGACCGGGCGAAACTTGGGTGAGCTTGGCGGAGCCCCTAGTGCTTCGGGCCGGAGGTAGTAGTCGAGGGCGCGGTCGGTTGCCTCTTTGACCTTTTGCGGGTCAAGCGCGGGGTCGTGAGGGATTGGATCGGTGGGCGGTGGATTTGGCGTGATCTTGAACATAGATAAAGCTCCAATTTGAAAAAATGGGAGCCATCACCCTCGCTACCAAACGGCGGGTGGCGGCCATGCGCGGGTTGGTAGACCGGTCAAATTGGGTAACCCGGCGCTCACGGATGAGCCCCACGCATGCCCACCATTCAAAGCCATACCTCAAAAAAAGGAGACAGCATCGACGGTGTCGCAACAACGACAATTTAAAGCGGGCTACCAAACCCGATCACTGTTTTGCAGTGACAGGCCAACGATATAGCCCGGCCCATAGCCGTGTAAGCCGGCGGATTCTGGCGTACGCGTAGGTAACGACGCAAGGTGTTGTAGGGGGGATGGCGTAACGGTTTGTGTGTTTTAAACGCGATCACGGCTTAGTGTTTATTGATGAAAATACTGGATGGCGGGGGCTTTGTGTTTTGCGGTGTGTCAGTGCGATTCCCCCCTCACCCCAGCCCTCTCCCCCAAAGGGGGCGAGGGGGAAAGGGAGCAGATCTCCAGGCCTTTCAAAACCTGAGTTCGACTCGGTATCTCAAGTCGGTGCAACTTGCACATTCAGCGCGGTCAGTTCCCTCTACCTCTGGGAGTGTATGTACCGGAGACATGGTGGACAGGTGTTCGGAGACATGGTGGACACATTTTAATAGACACATTGCTCATCGCGAAGGAGATGGCCTGTGTCTTGGGAAGAGGTGTCCACCGTGCAGCTTCGTT
>NZ_FYEA01000030.1 GCF_900187605.1 Pseudomonas sp. Irchel 3H7 | reverse complement strand
GCCAAGGTCAGTGCGGCGATTTTGCCGTAGGCGTCGTATTGCGCGGACCAGACGATGTCGCCGCTGTAGTCGGTGAGTTCCTGCGGGGTGCCGAGGTGGTCGAGTTGGTAGTAGAAGGGGCAGGCTTTTTGCGGGCCTTTGCCGTCGAGCAAGGCGAGCGGGCGGAAGGTGCCGGGTTCGTAGACGTAGCTGCGGTATTCGTTTTCGCTGCTTTCGGCGACGAGATGGTCGCCCTGCCAGAAGAACTCGGTGGTCTCGCCGCCGACGGTTTTACTGATGCGCCGGCCGAAGGCGTCGTAGCGGTAGCTGGCGGTTTGGCCGTCGGGGCGGGTCAGGCCGATCAGGCGGTGCTGGCTGTCGTAGCGGTATTCAGTGACGAGAGTCTGCGCGCGGCCGCGACGTTCGCGGATCAGGTTGCCGAAGGCGTCGTAGTCGTAGTGGCGGTCGCCCTGCATCAGCAGGCGGTTGCCTTTGATCTGGCTGGGGCCGGGGCGGTCCTGCATCAGCAGGTTGCCGGCCGGGTCGTGGGCGAAGCTTTCCGGCAGTTCGTCACGTGAGTGGCGTACGCGGATGAGGCGGTCGAGGGCGTCGTAGCCGTAGGTGCGCTGGCCGTGGCGGCTGTCGGCGATGTGCGCGAGATTGCCGTTGGCGTTGTAGGCATAATCGCGGCGGTACAGCGCATCACGCTGATGGCCTACGGCGTGGGCGAGTAATCGTCCCTGATCGTCGTAGGTATATTCGCTGAGCAGCAAACCCTGCTGGCGTTGCCGTTCGCGTCCGGACTGATAGACATGACGGGTCAGCGGCGTGCCGTTGAGGTCGATGTCGGTCAGCGCGCCACCCTTGGCGTGGCGGTAGTCGAGCACGCTGTTGTCCGGCAGGCGCATGCGCTTGAGCTGGCCGCAGGCATCGTAGCGGTAACGCAGGGAGCCCCAGCCTTGATGCTCGGTGATCAAGCGGTCCTGGCGGTCGTACTCGAAGGCCAGCGGGTGTTGCTGGCTGTCGTCGACCCCAATCAAACGGCCGAGGCGGTCGTATTGGTAGGTGACCTTGATGCCGTCGGGCAGGGTTCTGGCCAGAAGACGCCCGGCAGCATCGCGCTCATAAGCAGTGAGCAAACAAGAGCCGTCATCACCGAACTCGGTCTTTTCCAGCAGATGGCCGTTGAGGTCATAGGCGTACGCCGTGCGCCGACCGTCAAAACCACTTTCCTGGCGAATCAGCCCGGTCGGCGTGTAATCCAGCCGGTACTTTTCCCCGGACTCGTTTTCAATCTCGGTGAGCAGCAGTTGCGCATGGTCGTAGCGGTACTGCACCCGCGTGCCGTCGGGGTTGATCCGCCGCGAGACCAGGTGCAGGTCGTCGTCGTATTCGTAGCGGGTGATGCGCCCGAGTTCATCGCGCTCGGCGGTGACCTGACCGTAGGCGCCGTAGCTGTAAGCACGGGTATTGCCGGTAGGAGATGTCGTCTGGATCAGTCGGCCAACCGCATCCCAATGCTGACGGGTGACCGCACCGTGTTCGTCGGCGCTTGTGGTCCGTCGCCCCAGTGCGTCGTAGGAAAAACGCCGCACGCCACCGTCGGGCAAGGTCTCTTCAATGAGTTGGCCGAGGGCATTCCAGACCAGCCGATGGCGGCTGCTGTCCGGGTAACGGATCGACAGCAACTGGCCACGAGTGTCGTAGTAGTAATGGGTAACCTGACCATCGGGATCGACCGCTTCGGTGACATCGCCCTCGGCATTGCGCCGGTAGATCCACACCGCGTCACCGCGAGAGCGTTTATGCAGGAAACCATTGCGATACTCGTAGGACGTTGGCGCGTCAGCCGGCGGAATCAGCGCCACCAGCCGTCCGACCTCGTCGTAGCGGTATTCGGTGACCGCACCCAAGGCATCCTGTTCGGAAATCAAGCGACCCGAAGAGTCGTACGCCTTGAGCTGCTTGCCACCATCCGCTGAGACTTTACTCACCAGCCGCGCACGATCATCGTGGACGTAAGTCTCTTCGGTGCCATCGACGTAATGCACTGCGACACTGCCGTCGTCGTTCCAGACGTAACGCGTGTCCATCTGCGAGAACGACGCCCAGTGGCGCACGCAACGCGCAGCCTTGCCCGACCGCTCCCACTCCCAGAAGAAACTCGCCCCGCCCGCCAGTTGCCGTTGCAGGATCACGTGAGCGTCGTCGTAGTCGTAACGCTCACTGTCACCGACGGCGTTGGTCGCTTCGATCAGGTGCTGATAGGCGTCGTAGCGGTAACTGACCAGCGCCTGTTCGGTGCTCCAGGCACCGTCGCGAAACACCTGGTAATCCACACCAACCAACTGCGCGCGGTGATAGCGCAACAGCAGCGAACGCCCGGCGCCGTTGTCCAGTCGCTGCACCCGGTCAGAGCGATCGCGCTGCACCGTCAGACGGTTGCCATAGCCATCGCTGATCGCCGTCAGCCGTCCTGCACGAAAGTGATAAAAGCGCGCTGTTTCCCCGGCCAGCGCGAGGATCAGCTCCTCCGG
>NZ_FYEA01000004.1:255673-414075 GCF_900187605.1 Pseudomonas sp. Irchel 3H7 | reverse complement strand
ACATCGTTGGGTTTTACAACAACGAACGGCTGCACTCGAAACTGGGATATCTGCCACCGACCGTTTACGAGCGGGCGATGGCGTCAAAACCACCTATCGAGGTGTCCGGAATTAGTTGACCACTGCAACTCTCCCAAACACCACGGTCAGTCCCCTCTCCCTCTGGGAGAGGGCTAGGGTGAGGGTTGGCTTTTGGCTGTTTAAATCTGTGTCAGATAACCAGAACCTTCCCACAAGGTTTTCAGGTTGTCCGTCGGACGTGCGCTCTCTAGGCTCTGGGTGTCGCTGAATGTTCAGTGATCGGGTGTGAGAACCCGCCGAGCTTGAAACTAGCACCAGTAAGACCATAATTGCGGCCGGTTTATTAGCCGTCGCAATGCCTTATGGCGGCTGTGTGCGGGCAGACTTCGGTCTGGCCGGTTTTCTGCTCACCGGTTTCTCACTCCGCACATAGCTGCCACCCTTTGCCACGTGAGAAATGGCTAAGGGCGGCTCGAATGACGAGCAGATTTTCATGAAAGATAAAATTGTCCCCGATCCCCCTATCGATCCCACATCCCCACTCGAAGAAGCCATCCGCGCCGACGACCAGATCAAAACCCGCGAAGCCATCAAACGCGCCCTGGATTTCTATCTCAGCCCCGACCCGGTCAAGCCCCGGCAACCCAGCACGATGTTCCTGATCCAGCCAAACATCGACACCGAAAGCCTGCTGGCGCATGCCTGTGAATCACTGGCGTCGGCGAACACGTTAACCGGTAACTTTGCCGATCAACTGGGCCGGCCCGAGCGTAATACGGCGTTGGCGATTCAGCAGATCATCATGCTGGCCGAGTTGGCGGTGAATCGGGCGCTGGATCGGGTTGATCCGCAGACCTGAGACCGCGTTATCGTTCTTCGCGAGCAGGCTCACTCCTACAAGGGAGCGCATTCCAAACTGTAGGAGTGAGCCTGCTCGCGATGGCGGCGGAACATTCACCACAAAATCCAGGCACAAAAAACCGCCGACCCTTCACAGATCGGCGGTTTTTCATTCAGCCCTCTTCAAATCACTGCATCAACACTTCAATCGAGCCATCGGCGGTCATGCTGACCTGGCTGGTACCCGCTTCAACTTCTGGCGTCACTGGCGCCGAGTCCATCGCCGCCGCTTTCATCATCATCGGTGCGCGCAGGTACGGTTGTGGATAACCGTTGCTGTTGAGGTTCAGGTTGACGATTTTGTAACCCTTGCCGCCCAGTGCATCGGTGGCCAGTTGCGCGCGGTTTTTGAAGGCGGTCACGGCTTCTTTGAGCAACTGGTCTTCGCTGGCCTTGCGGGTCGGGTCGGCGATGGCGAAGTCCATGCCGCCCATTTTCAGGTCGCCCAGCAGTTCGCCGGTGAGTTTGGACAGGGCGGCGAAGTCAGAGCTTTCCAGGCGCAGTTCGGCGCGTTCACGCCAGCCGGTGATCTTCTGGCCTTTGGTGTCGTAGATCGGGTAACTGTTGCGGCTGCCTTGGCGCAAGGTGATGTCTTTGACTTGCTTGGCCTGGGCCAATGCCTTGTTCATGGTGGTGCTGACGTCGGCGGCGAGTTTGGCCGGGTCGGTGTTTTGCTCTTCGGTGTAGAGGGTGACGATCATCAGGTCGCGGGCGACTTCCGTGCTGACTTCGGCGCGCAGGGAAATCTGGTTGTAGTGCAGCTCATCGGCGGCCAGGGCCGGAAGGCTGGCGATGCTGCCGACGGTCAGGGCGAGAAGGGCGGCGCTGCGGCGGAATGTGTGCATGAAAGCTCCTTGATGAGGGCGCAGGTGATGGTTCGGGGGCCTGCGTGAAACCATCAGACTCTAGCTTTTATGATCCGGTTCGCCCAGTTACAACTTCTATACACATCGGCGGGTCAGCTGTGCAGCCCTTCGCGAGCAGGCTCGCTGCCACCTTTGAAATGCATTCCCCCCTGTGGGAGCGAGCATGCTCGCGAAGAGGCCCTTATAGCCGCCGAAGATGTCTTCGCCATGTGGTCGTTTGCCGCACTTTCGCCTCTCAAGGCCGTGGCTTGGTTATACTCCGTGCGATCCGCCTGGAGCGCTCATCAGGAGAGCTCATGCTCGCCCCCGTACAATTGACTTCCGCCACTCGCCAGAACCTCTGGCGGCTGACTTTTATTCGCACTCTGGTGCTCGCCGCGCAGGCCGGTTCTGTAGGCCTGGCCTACTGGCTGCAACTGCTGCCGTTGCCGTGGGTGCAACTGGCAATGACCCTTGGCTGCTCGACGCTGCTCTGCGTGTTTACCGCGGTGCGTTTGCGTACCTCGTGGCCAGTGACCGAACTCGAATATGCGCTGCAACTGGCCTGCGATCTGGTGATCCACAGTGCGCTGCTGTACTTCTCCGGCGGTTCGACCAACCCGTTTGTTTCCTATTATCTGGTACCGCTGACCATCGCCGCGGTGACACTGCCGTGGCGCTATTCGGTGATCCTCTCCGGCATCGCGCTGGCGCTGTACACGGTGATGCTGACGCGGTTCTATCCGCTGGAAACCCTGCCGGTCGCCCGCGAGAATCTGCAGATCTACGGCATGTGGCTGAGCTTCGCGCTCGCCGCGGCGGTGATCACCTTCTTCGCCGCGCGTATGGCTGAGGAGCTGCGCCGTCAGGAAGAATTACGCGCTATCCGCCGTGAAGAAGGCCTGCGTGATCAGCAATTGCTCGCCGTCGCCACCCAGGCCGCTGGCGCCGCCCATGAACTGGGCACACCGCTGGCGACCATGAGCGTGTTGCTCAAGGAAATGCAGCAGGACCATCCCGACCCGATGCTGCAGGACGACCTGAAGGTGCTGCAGGATCAGGTCAAACTCTGCAAAGAAACCTTGCAGCAACTGGTGCGCGCCGCTGAAGCCAACCGGCGTCTGGCGGTCGAGATGCAGGACGTCACCGACTGGCTCGATGAAGCGCTGAACCGCTGGCACCTGATGCGTCCGGAGGCCAGTTATCGCTTCCACCGTCTCGGCCAAGGCACCGTGCCGCGCATGGCGCCGCCGCCGGATCTGACCCAGGCCTTGCTGAATCTGCTCAACAACGCCGCCGATGCCTGCCCGGAAAACCTCAAAGTGACCCTGGACTGGGACGTCGAGAACCTGACCATCAGCATTCGTGACCACGGCGCCGGCGTGCCGCTGGCCATCGCTGAGCAGATCGGCAAACCGTTTTTTACCACCAAGGGCAAAGGTTTCGGCCTGGGCCTGTTTTTGAGCAAGGCCAGCGTGACACGCGCCGGCGGCTCAGTGAAACTCTATAGTCATGAGGAAGGCGGCACGCTCACCGAGCTGCGCCTGCCCCACGGCGCCCGAGGAGACCAACATGAGTGACGAAATCCAAGTCGAAGGCGAAGAACTGCCGCATTTGCTGCTGGTCGACGACGACGCAACCTTCACCCGCGTCATGGCCCGTGCCATGGCTCGCCGTGGCTTTCGCGTCAGCACCGCCGGTTCCGCCGAAGAAGGCCTGACCATCGCCCAGGCCGATCTGCCTGATTACGCTGCGCTCGATCTGAAAATGGACGGCGATTCCGGTCTGGTACTGCTGCCCAAGTTGCTGGAGCTGGACCCGGAAATGCGCGTGGTGATTCTCACCGGATATTCGAGCATTGCCACCGCAGTCGAAGCGATCAAGCGCGGCGCCTGCAACTACCTGTGCAAACCGGCCGACGCCGACGACGTGCTGGCCGCGTTGCTCTCCGAGCATGCTGATCTCGACAGTCTGGTGCCGGAAAACCCGATGTCGGTTGACCGCCTGCAATGGGAACACATCCAGCGTGTGCTCACCGAACACGAAGGCAACATCTCCGCCACTGCCCGTGCCCTGGGCATGCACCGCCGCACCCTGCAGCGCAAACTGCAGAAGCGCCCGGTTCGTCGCTGAACCTGCGCTGAACGACTATCGCCAGCCCTCGCGATAAAACGCACCGATCATCTATGATCGGTGCGTGTCTGTTCTTTTCTATATCGAGCCTTATCCATGAATCAGAACGCTGAATATTCCGCGGTCAACGATGCTGTGCGCGGGCAGTTTTTTCGTAAAGTGTGGGCGATGACCACGCCTTACTGGCGCAGCGAAGAGAAGGGCAAGGCCTGGACATTGCTGATTGCCGTGATCGCGTTGTCGCTGTTCAGCGTGGCGATCTCGGTGTGGATCAACAGTTGGTACAAGGATTTTTACAACGCTCTGCAAAAGAAGGACGAAGCGGCGTTCTGGCAGTTGATCCTGTATTTCTGCGGCATCGCCACGGTGGCGATTCTCGGCGCGGTGTATCGCCTGTACCTGACGCAGATGCTGACGATTCGCTGGCGGGCGTGGCTGACCGAGAACCACTTCAAGCGCTGGCTCGGCCACAAGAACTACTATCAGCTGGAGCAGGGCGGTTACACCGATAACCCCGACCAGCGGATTTCCGAAGACCTCAACACCTTTACCGCCAACACCCTGAGCCTTGGCCTCGGGCTGATTCGCACGGTGGTCAGTCTGGTGTCGTTCTCGATCATTTTGTGGGGCGTTTCCGGCAGCATCGAAGTGTTCGGCATCGAGATTCCCGGCTACATGTTCTGGTGTGCGCTGATTTATGCCGCCGTCGGCAGTTGGCTGACGCACCTGATCGGTCGACGCTTGATCGGCCTGAACAACCAGCAACAACGTTTCGAAGCAGACCTGCGTTTCTCCATGGTGCGCGTGCGCGAGAACGCTGAAAGCATCGCCTTGTATAACGGTGAACCGAACGAAAATCGTCGTTTGAGCAGCCGTTTCGGGCTGGTCTGGCACAACTTCTGGGACATCATGCGCGTATCCAAGCGCCTTACGTTCTTCACTTCCGGCTACGGCCAGATCGCAATCATCTTCCCGTTCATCGTCGCGGCCCCACGTTATCTGGCGGGCAAGATCGAACTGGGTGAGCTGATGCAAATCAACTCGGCATTCGGCAACGTGCAGGAGAATTTCAGCTGGTTCATCAGTGCGTATTCGGATCTGGCCGCGTGGCGCGCAACCTGTGATCGTTTGCTGAGTTTCCGCCAGGCCATGACCGACAACGAAGAGCGCACCCCGGCGATCGACGTGCAGAATCAGGGCAGCGAACTGCAGGTGCATAACCTTGGTCTGGACCTGGCCGATGGTCGTCATCTGTTGACCAATGCCGACATGACCGTGGAGCCGGGTGATCGGGTCATGCTCAGCGGCCGTTCCGGCAGCGGCAAGTCGACGCTGTTGCGGGCGATGGGGCATTTGTGGCCGGGGGGGCACGGCAACATCCGCTTGCCGGCGGCGCGGTATCTGTTCCTGCCGCAAAAGCCGTATCTGCCGATCGGCACCCTGCGCGAGGCACTGAGTTATCCACAACCGGGTGACACCTACGCGTCTGAACGTTATGCACAAGTGCTGGAAACCTGCCGTTTGCCGCATCTGGTCGCGCGGCTGGACGAGGCCAATCACTGGCAACGCATGCTCTCGCCGGGTGAACAGCAACGCTTGGCCTTCGCCCGTGCGCTGCTTTACGCACCGCAGTGGTTGTACATGGACGAGGCGACTTCGGCGATGGACGAGGAAGATGAAGCGACGCTGTATCAGGCGTTGATTGATCAGATACCGGGGCTGAGCATTGTCAGCGTCGGCCATCGTAGCAGTCTGAAACGCTTCCATCCACGGCATGTGCGGATCGACAGCGGCCATTTGGTTGAACAGACCGTGACTGCCTGATCAACACACATCCCATGTGGGAGCTGGCTTGCCAGCGATGGCGTCGGTTTAGTCGACATCTTCATCGACAGGTATGGCCTCATCGCTGGCAAGCCAGCTCCCACAGGTTTTGTATGGAAATGGAAAGTGATCGTACAACCCGCTTGAGCTATGATGCCCACAAGCCGAATTTTCGAGACTAGATGCACACCATGGAAAACCTGATCGACACCCCGCGTCTCCCGCGCAAGCGCCGCAGTCTGGCCCAGGAACTGGTGACGGTGCTGAGCGAGCAGATCCGCGATGGCCTGCTTAAACGCGGTGACAAATTGCCTACCGAGTCGGCGATCATGGAAGCCCATGGCGTCAGCCGCACCGTGGTGCGCGAGGCGATTTCCCGTTTGCAGGCAGCCGGCCAAGTGGAAACTCGCCACGGCATCGGCACCTTCGTACTCGACACGCCAAGTCCGAGCGGTTTCCGTATCGATCCGGCCACCGTCGTCACCCTGCGTGATGTTCTGGCCATCCTCGAATTGCGCATCAGCCTCGAAGTCGAATCTGCCGGCCTTGCCGCGCAACGTCGCAGCGCCGAGCAACTGGCGACCATGCGCGCCGCGCTCGATGCGCTTAATGAAAGCGCTGCCCATGCCAGTGATGCTGTGGCGTCGGACTTTGCTTTCCACCTGGAAATCGCCCTGTCCACCGGCAACCGCTACTTCACCGACATCATGACCCACCTGGGCACCAGTATCATTCCGCGTACGCGGCTGAATTCGGCGCGATTGGCCCATGATGATCAACAGCACTACATGAGTCGCCTGAGCCGTGAGCACGAAGAAATCTACGACGCGATTGCCCGTCAGGATTCCGATGCAGCGCGTGCGGCGATGCGTCTGCACCTGACCAACAGCCGTGAAAGACTGCGCCAGGCCCATGAAGAGGCGCAGGCGCAGGGTTAGTATTTATTAGTGTTTGAGGTAAACCCGCAGCTCCGGAGACTCAGCCGTATTACCTGACGAGGTCTGCACGCTATAACTCAATTTAGCGGTGGCACTTGGTACGATCTTTTCTGCAAATATCTTTTTCGGGATCTCGAATACAAATGGAGCATCGGCGGGTGACCCTACGGCAAGTTCCCAGCTGTATTCATTCCCTGTGGAAGTGCTGACCTTGAATGTGATCTTGTCTCCCTTGCTAACATTTGGATATGACTGGACTTCGCCGTGGGCAGGATCAACCAGGTTGTGAACGTAGAGTGTGAACTCTCCATTGTGCTCGATGGCTTCGCGGAGGCGGGGGGTAGCGAGGGCTTTTACTTGAACATTCATGATCGAAATTCCTTTTATAACCAATCAAACCTTTGCAATCGCGTAGTGATGACACACTACGATCGGAGTCGGTTTGTTATCTCCTGAAGTCATTAGCTCAGGAATACCCATTCTTACGCACCTGTACGAAATACCAGTCTCGACGAACGGTTATCACGCGAAGCGCCTGTGCCAAAGCGTTGTGAGCTGGTCAATCGAAAATCATGATCAAGTTTCGATCCGCAACCTCAACACTTCCGAAAACGGCTCCATGCTCGACTCGTCGCAAAACTTGTAGCGCAGTTCAACCACCCTGTTCAGGTACGGCCGCAGCGCCTCTTTAGGTATCTGCAACTCGATCCCCGTGAGCTTTTCCATCTCGTCCTCGGCATCGTCCCAAGTGCCCGTGTCCACTTCTTCACCAATCCATTCCGGCTCTTCCGGGTCGCCGCCGAGAATCGGGTAGACGCTCCAGTTCGCCGGAAAATCGCTGGAATCCGGGACTTGTACGATCAAGACATCAGGCAGCGTCGATAGCTGAAGCGTGAGGGTGCAGGAGGACTGAGCAGCCATTTTCGAGAGAGTCGGAGCAGCGTAATTCGTGGACATTTCGGGTTCCTTCGAGTGATCCGCCACGATACTTCGTGGCGGTCGTCACACATTACGCGGCGTAGCAACGGCGCTCAGTAAACGAATCTTGACCAGACGTTTCTGCAATCGAACCCAGTAATCACGGGCCTTTGCGAGAATTCGCGCTAGGGCTTAAACACTTTTGTCCGACAAAAAACCACCCACAACGATGAAATGCAGTTGACGGTTATCTTTTAAGTTGTACGATGACCTACAACTTCAGCGAAGGCTGAACGATCAACTCACAAAAAACGTTGCTACCAGGGTGTTCGAATAATGAATCCACAAGAACTGAAGTCCATCCTCTCTGCCGGCCTGCTGTCTTTCCCGGTGACCGATTTCAACGCGCAGGGCGATTTCAACCGCGCGGGCTATATCAAACGCCTGGAATGGCTGGCTCCGTATGGCGCTTCAGCCTTGTTCGCCGCCGGTGGCACTGGTGAGTTCTTCTCCCTCGCCGCCAGCGAATACTCGGAAATCATCAAGACTGCCGTCGACACTTGCGCAACGAGTGTGCCGATCCTAGCCGGTGTCGGTGGTTCGACTCGTCAGGCCATCGAATACGCTCAAGAAGCCGAGCGTCTGGGCGCCAAAGGTCTGTTGCTGCTGCCGCACTACCTGACCGAAGCGAGCCAGGATGGTGTTGCCGCTCACGTTGAAGCCGTGTGTAAATCGGTCAACATCGGCGTGGTCGTCTACAACCGCAACGTTTGCCGCCTCAACGCACCGCTGCTGGAACGTCTGGCCGAGCGCTGCCCGAACCTGATCGGCTACAAGGATGGTCTGGGCGATATCGAGTTGATGGTGTCGATCCGTCGCCGCCTCGGTGATCGCTTCAGCTACCTGGGTGGTCTGCCGACCGCCGAAGTCTACGCCGCAGCCTACAAGGCGTTGGGCGTGCCGGTTTACTCCTCGGCGGTGTTCAACTTCATCCCGAAAACCGCGATGGACTTCTACCACGCGATCGCTCGAGAAGATCACGCCACCGTCGGCAAGATCATCGACGACTTCTTCCTGCCGTACCTCGACATCCGCAACCGCAAGGCCGGTTATGCCGTGAGCATCGTTAAGGCAGGCGCGAAAATCGCTGGCTATGACGCAGGCCCGGTGCGGGCACCGCTGACCGACCTGACTGGCGAAGAGTACGAAATGCTCGCCGCGCTGATCGACAAGCAAGGTGCGCAGTAACACCCGATAAAAGCGAGGCCGCTGAGCAATCAGCGGCTTTTTGCGTGAAGGCTTTGAGATTTGAGGGCTGCCCCTGTGACAACTGCAAAACGCTACGACAACTACATCAACGGCGAATGGGTTGCCGGTGCCGACTACTCGGCCAACATCAACCCGTCGGAACTGAGCGACACCATCGGCGACTATGCCAAGGCTGACCTGACTCAGGTTCACGCCGCCATCGACGCTGCTCGCGCGGCATTCCCGGCGTACTCGACTTCGGGCATTCAAGCCCGTCACGATTCGCTGGATAAAGTCGGCACGGAAATTCTCGCCCGTCGCGAAGAACTCGGCACCTTGCTGGCCCGCGAAGAGGGCAAGACTCTGCCCGAAGCCATCGGCGAAGTGACCCGCGCCGGTAACATCTTCAAGTTCTTCGCTGGTGAATGCCTGCGTCTGTCCGGCGACTACGTGCCGTCGGTGCGTCCGGGCGTCAACGTCGAAGTGACCCGCGAAGCACTGGGCGTGGTCGGTCTGATCACCCCGTGGAATTTCCCGATTGCGATTCCGGCGTGGAAGATTGCTCCGGCGTTGGCCTACGGCAACTGCGTGGTGTTGAAGCCCGCCGATCTGGTGCCGGGTTGCGCTTGGGCACTGGCGGAAATCATCTCCCGCGCAGGCTTCCCGGCCGGCGTGTTCAATCTGGTGATGGGCAGCGGCCGTGTGGTCGGTGATGCCTTGGTGCAGAGCCCGAAAGTCGACGGCATCAGCTTCACCGGTTCGGTGGGCGTGGGTCGTCAGATCGCGGTCAACTGCGTCTCGCGCCAGGCCAAGATTCAGCTGGAAATGGGCGGCAAGAACCCGCAGATCATTCTCGATGACGCCGACCTCAAGCAAGCGGTCGAGCTGTCGGTGCAGAGCGCGTTCTACTCCACCGGCCAGCGTTGCACAGCGTCGAGCCGCTTGATCGTCACCGCCGGGATTCACGACAAGTTCGTTGAAGCCATGGCCGAGCGCATGAAGTCGATCAAGGTCGGCCACGCCCTGAAATCCGGCACCGACATCGGTCCAGTGGTTTCCCAGGCGCAGCTGGAACAGGACATGAAGTACATCGACATCGGCCAGTCCGAAGGTGCGCGTCTGGTCAGCGGTGGTGGTCTGGTGACCTGCGATACCGAAGGCTACTTCCTCGCGCCAACGCTGTTTGCCGACAGTGAAGCGTCGATGCGCATCAGCCGCGAAGAGATCTTTGGCCCGGTGGCCAACATTGTTCGCGTGGCCGATTACGACGCGGCGCTGGCGATGGCCAACGACACCGAGTTCGGTCTGTCGGCGGGTATTGCGACCACTTCGCTGAAGTACGCCAACCACTTCAAACGTCACTCGCAAGCCGGGATGGTGATGGTCAACTTGCCGACCGCTGGCGTCGATTACCACGTTCCGTTCGGTGGCCGTAAAGGTTCATCCTATGGATCACGTGAGCAAGGCCGTTATGCGCAAGAGTTCTACACCGTGGTGAAAACCAGCTACATCGGCTCCTGATAAACGCAATAACCCTGTAGGAGCTGCCGAAGGCTGCGATCTTTTAAGATCAAAAGATCGTCCGATCGCGGCCCGAGCCTTCGGCAGCTCCTACAGGGAATAGATGCAAGACCAAAGAAGATTCACCCGCGCATAAAAATAATCAGTGGGAGTACCTCTACATGCAATCGTCCAAGCCGACTCACGTCCGCTATTTGATCCTGCTCATGCTGTTTCTGGTGACCACGATCAACTACGCCGACCGTGCCACGATCGCCATTGCCGGCTCCAGCCTGCAAAAAGATCTGGGCATCGACGCAGTCACCCTCGGCTATATCTTCTCCGCATTCGGTTGGGCCTACGTGGCCGGGCAAATTCCCGGTGGCTGGCTGCTCGATCGCTTCGGCTCGAAAAAAGTCTATGCCCTGAGCATTTTCACCTGGTCGCTGTTCACCGTGCTGCAAGGCTTTGTCGGTGAATTCGGCATGTCCACCGCCATCGTTGCGCTGTTCATGCTGCGTTTCCTCGTCGGTCTGGCTGAAGCGCCTTCGTTCCCCGGCAACGCGCGTATCGTCGCCGCATGGTTCCCGACCGCTGAACGCGGCACCGCTTCGGCGATCTTCAACTCGGCGCAATACTTTGCCACCGTGTTGTTCGCACCGCTGATGGGCTGGATCGTGTATTCCTTCGGTTGGGAGCACGTGTTTATCGTTATGGGGATTCTCGGGATCATCTTCTCGCTGGTCTGGCTGAAAGTGATCTACAGTCCGCGTGAACACCCGCGTATCAACGAAGCCGAGTTCAAACACATCGCTGAAAACGGCGGCATGGTCGACATCGATCAGAAGGGCAAAAAGTCCGACGGTCCGAAGTGGGATTACATCCGTCAGCTGCTGACCAACCGCATGATGCTCGGCGTGTATCTGGGCCAGTACTGCATCAATGGCATCACCTATTTCTTCCTGACCTGGTTCCCGGTGTATCTGGTGCAAGAGCGTGGCATGACCATTCTCAAGGCTGGTTTCATCGCCTCGTTGCCGGCAATCTGCGGCTTTATCGGTGGGGTGCTCGGCGGGGTGATTTCCGATTACCTGCTGCGCAAGGGCCACTCGCTGACCTTCGCGCGCAAAGCGCCGATCATTGCCGGCCTGCTGGTTTCCAGCAGTATCGTTGCCTGCAACTATGTTGAAGTGGAATGGATGGTGGTTGGCTTCATGGCCCTGGCCTTCTTCGGCAAAGGCGTTGGCGCGCTGGGTTGGGCGGTGGTTTCCGACACTTCGCCAAAACAGATCGCCGGTCTGAGCGGTGGCCTGTTCAACACTTTCGGCAACATTGCTTCGATCACCACGCCGATCGTGATTGGCTACATCATCAGCTCCACCGGTTCGTTCAAATGGGCGCTGGTGTTCGTCGGTGCCAACGCACTGGTCGCGGTGTTCAGCTATCTGGTCATCGTTGGCCCGATCAAACGTGTGGTACTCAAAGAGCCGCCAGCCAACGGCGGTGTTGAAGCCAGCGGTAAATTGTCCCAAGCGCATTCCTGAGGAGCGGCGTCATGCAGTTGATTGAACATTCCGACTCGCCGCGCCACATCCGCCTGCACGAGCGGGACAATGTGGTGGTCGTGGTCAACGACCAGGGCGCACCGGCCGGCACTGAGTTTGCCGATGGCCTGGTGACGCTGGAATTTGTGCCGCAGAGCCACAAGGTCACCCTCGAAGACATTCCCGAGGGCGGCCAGGTGATTCGCTACGGTCAGGTGATCGGCTACGCATTGCAGCCGATTCGCCGTGGCAGTTGGGTCAAGGAAGATCAACTGCGCATGCCGACCGCGCCGCCGCTGGACAGCTTGCCGCTGTCCACCGAGGTGCCGGACGCGCAGGCACCGCTGGAAGGCTTCACCTTCGAGGGCTATCGCAACGCTGACGGCACCGTCGGCACGCGCAATATTCTCGGGATCACTACGACCGTGCAGTGCGTCACCGGCGTGCTTGATCACGCGGTAAAACGCATCAAGGAAGAGCTGCTGCCGAAGTACCCGCATGTCGATGACGTCGTGGCGCTGACCCACAGTTATGGCTGCGGCGTGGCGATTACTGCCACCGACGCTTACATCCCGATTCGCACCGTGCGCAATCTGGCGCGTAATCCGAACCTCGGTGGCGAGGCGTTGGTGATCAGCCTCGGTTGCGAGAAATTGCAGGCCGGGCAGGTGATGCACGAAGACGATGCTTCGGTGGATCTCAGCGATCCGTGGCTGTATCGCTTGCAGGATTCCAGTCACGGCTTCACCGAGATGATCGAGCAGATCATGGAATTGGCTGAGGTCCGTTTGAAGAAGCTCGACCAGCGCCGCCGCGAAACCGTGCCGGCGTCCGAGTTGATCCTCGGCATGCAGTGTGGCGGCAGCGATGCGTTCTCCGGGATCACCGCCAACCCGGCGCTGGGTTATGCCTCGGACTTGTTGTTGCGTGCAGGGGCGACGGTGATGTTTTCCGAAGTCACCGAAGTGCGCGATGCGATTTACCTGCTGACTTCACGCGCCGAAAGCAAAACCGTCGCCGAGGAACTGGTGCGCGAGATGGACTGGTACGACCGTTACCTGGCCAAGGGTGAAGCGGATCGCAGCGCCAACACCACGCCGGGCAACAAGAAGGGCGGGCTGTCGAACATTGTCGAGAAGTCGCTGGGTTCGATCGTCAAATCCGGCAGCAGCGCAATCAACGGCGTGCTCGGCCCGGGCGAGCGGTTCAAGCAGAAGGGTTTGATTTTCTGTGCAACGCCGGCGAGTGATTTTGTTTGCGGGACGTTGCAGTTGGCGGCGGGGATGAACTTGCATGTGTTCACCACCGGGCGGGGTACGCCGTATGGTTTGGCGATGGCGCCGGTGGTGAAGGTATCGACGCGGACGGAATTGGCGCAGCGCTGGCCTGATCTGATTGATATCGACGCCGGAAGGATTGCGACCGGGCGCGCGACGATCGAGGAACTGGGTTGGGAGTTGTTCCACTACTACCTGGATGTTGCCAGCGGCAAACAGCAGACGTGGGCGGAGAAGCACAAGCTGCATAACGACATTACGTTGTTTAACCCGGCGCCGATTACTTGATGCGTGACCGGCTCGGCCCTCACCCCAGCCCTCTCCCGGGGGGAGAGGGGGCCGATCCGGAGATATTTTAGAAGTACATCGACTTGAAAGTGCTTTGCCGAATCCATAATCGACTCGGTCTTGCAGGTCGATGTATGACACAAGACACCTCGGTCAGTCCCCTCTCCCTCGGGGAGAGGGAGCCGATCCGGAGATATTTTAGAAGTACATCGACTTGAAAGTGCTTTGCCGAATCCATAATCGACTCGGTCTTGCAGGTCGATGTATGACACAAGACACCTCGGTCAGTCCCCTCTCCCTCGGGGAGAAAGAGCCGATCCGGAGATATTTTAGAAGTACATCGACTTGAAAGTGCTTTGCCGAATCCATAATCGACTCGGTCTTGCAGGTCGATGTATGACACAAGACACCTCGGTCAGTCCCCTCTCCCTCGGGGAGAGGGAGCCGATCCGGAGATATTTTAGAAGTACATCGACTTGAAAGTGCTTTGCCGAATCCATAATCGACTCGGTCTTGCAGGTCGATGTATGCCGCAAAACACCTCGGTCAGTCCCCTCTCCCTCGGGGAGAGGGTTAGGGTGAGGGGCTTTTCAAGCTTTTGGCTTATCATTAGCCCCCTAACGACGCTCACCCAAGGCTCCCCGGCATGCTGGCAATCTTCCTCGAAACCCTGAACATCACCGCGCCGGTGTTTGCCATGCTGTTTCTCGGTGTGCTGCTCAAGCGCATCGACTGGATCAACGACAACTTCATTCACACCGCTTCGTCGCTGGTGTTCAACGTCACCATGCCGGCGCTGCTGTTCCTCGGCATTCTGCATGCCGATCTGCACGCCGCGTTGCAACCGTCCTTGCTGATCTACTTCTCCCTCGCCACGCTGGTGAGCTTTGCCCTGGCCTGGGGGTGGGCGATTTTCCGTTGCCCGCGCGAAGATCGCGGCATCTATACCCAAGGCGCGTTTCGCGGCAACAACGGCGTCATCGGTTTGGCACTGGCGGCGAGCATGTATGGCGATTACGGGATTTCCCTCGGGGCGATTCTCGCGGCGCTGGTGATCCTGTTTTACAACACGCTGTCGACCATCGTGCTGGCGGTGTACAGCCCGGTGATCAAGTCCGATCCGTGGAGCATCTGCAAAAGCGTGTTCAGCAATCCGCTGATCATCAGCGTGATTGCGGCGGCGCCGTTTGCCTATTTCAAGATCGGTTTGCCGGGATGGCTGGAGACCTCCGGTCAGTATCTGGCGCAGACCACCTTGCCGCTGGCGTTGATCTGCATTGGCGGCACGCTGTCGCTGGCGGCGTTGCGCAAGAGCGGCAGCATGGCGCTCAGTTCCAGCCTGGTGAAGATGATCGGGTTGCCGGTGCTGGCAACGCTGGGAGCGTGGTTGTGGGGTTTTCGCGGCGCGGAATTGGGGATTCTGTTTTTGTACTTCGGCAGCCCGACGGCGGCGGCAAGTTTTGTCATGGCCCGGGCGGCGCAGGGCAATCATGAACTGGCGGCGGCGATTATCGTGATGACCACGTTGATGGCGGCGATCACCACCAATGTCGGGATCTTTGTTTTGCAGTGGGGTGGGTGGATATAAAGGCAAGATCAAAAGATCGCAGCTGCGGCAGCTCCTACAGGAGACCGCATTTCCATGTAGGAGCTGCCGCAGGCTGCGATCTTTTAGCTTTTCTCGTAACTGTCGATCACTTCCTGCGCCGCGCGAAACGCATCAATCGCCGCCGGCACGCCGGCATACACCGCGCAATGCAGCAACGCCTCACGAATCTCGTCCACCGTGCAGCCATTGTTCAGCGCACCGCGCACATGGCCTTTCAATTCCTGCGGGCACTTCAGTGCCGTCAGGGCGGCGAGGGTGATCAGGCTGCGGGTTTTCAGCGGCAGACCTTCGCGATTCCACACACCGCCCCAAGCGTGTTCATTGACGAAATCCTGCAACGGTTGAGTGAACTCGGTGGCGTTGCCCAAGGCGCGATCAACAAACGCATCGCCCATTACCTGACGGCGGACTTCAACCCCGGACTTCTTCGATTCGGTCATGGCATATCCCTCTTGTGGT
Organism: Pseudomonas sp. Irchel 3H7; assembly: GCF_900187605.1. Taxonomy (GTDB): domain Bacteria; phylum Pseudomonadota; class Gammaproteobacteria; order Pseudomonadales; family Pseudomonadaceae; genus Aquipseudomonas. The sequence goes on along the minus strand of NZ_FYEA01000004.1, from coordinate 398,571 downwards.
GCTGGCGGCGCCAGGCGCGTATCGACGTGAACAACAAGAACGTCAGCAGCGTTGGCAGGACATAAAACAACATCATTCGCTCAAGCTTGCCGGCCAGGGGCATGCCGGTGGTGAACGACACCACGTGCAGCCCGTACGCCAGATACAAACCGAGCAGCAACAGACCTTCGGCTCGCGTCACGCGGTAACCGGAATAAAACACCGGCAGGCACAGCGCGGCGACGCCGAGCATCACCGGCAGATCGAAATCCAGTGCGTTCGGCGACACCGACAGCGGCGTCGGCGCGATCAATGCGGTCAGGCCGAGTACCCCGAGCAGATTAAACAGGTTGGCACCGATCACGTTGCCGACGGCAATATCCCGTTGCCCGCGCAGTGCGGCGATCAGCGAGGTCGCCAGTTCCGGCAGCGAGGTGCCGACAGCGACAACGGTCAGGCCAATGACACGCTCGGAAAATCCAAGATCAGTTGCCACCACCACGGCAGCTCCGAGCAAAAGGTGCCCGGCAAATACCAGCATCGCCAAACCGACGATGATCATCAGCGAACTGCCGATCCACGACGCTTGGCTTGTTTCAATGCGCTCCGTGTGCGGCCGCGTCGAGTGTCGTGACTGGCGCAGCAGCAAGCCGAGATACAGCGCCAATGCGGCCAACAGCAGGATGCCGTCGAAACGCCCGATCTCTTCGTTCCAGGCCAATACGAACACCAGCAGGCTGGCGCCGATCATCAGCGGAATATCGAGGCGCACCAATTGCCGCGAAACGCGCAGAGGAATGATCAGCGCGGAAAGGCCGAGGGTGACAAGGATGTTGAAGATGCTGCTGCCGACTACGCTGCCAACGGCAATGTCCGGGTTATGCGCCAGTGCCGCTTGAAGACTGACGGCCATTTGCGGCGCACTGCTGCCGAGGGCGACGATGGTCAGACCGATGATCAGCGGCCGCACATGCAGACGCGCCGCCAGACGCACCGCCGCACGCACCATCAGCTCTGCGCCGAAGATCAGCAGGCACAGGCCGGCGAGCAGTTCGATCACGCTGATCAGGGGTAAGTCGGCTAATCCGAAAATGGTCAGCGCTCCATCAGTCGTCGAGGGCCTGCACGCGAACCCGTGCGGTGCCGCTGCGCAGCATGCCGAGTTGTTCGGCAGCCTCGCGGGACACGTCGATCAGGCGTCCACGGGTATGCGGGCCACGGTCATTGATGCGGACCACGACGGATTCATCGTTTTTCAGGTTGGTGACCTTCACCCGTGTGCCGAAGGGTAACTGGCGATGGGCGGCGGTCAGGGAATTCTGGTTGAACGGCTCGCCACTGGCGGTGCGTTTACCGTGGTGCTTGGCACCGTAATAGGAGGCGACGCCGGTCTGGTCGTAACCGTGCGGGTCGATGATATCGGTGCTGGCGCAACCGGCCAGCAAGGAGAGCAGGGCGCAGGCGCCGAGCAGACGTTTCATTCAGATACTCCAAAGTGATCGTTCCCACGCTCCAGCGTGGGAATGCATCCCGTGACGCTCTGCGTCACACCGCAATGGACGCGGAGCGTCCGGGGCGGCATTCCCACGCAGAGCGTGGGAACGATCCCCGAGCGCGGGGCCGGAATCAGCCTTCGAGCTTGCTTTTCAGCAGTTCGTTCACCTGCTGCGGGTTGGCTTTGCCTTTCGACGCTTTCATCGCCTGGCCGACGAAGAAGCCGAACATCTTGCCGCGTTTGGCTTCATCCGCCGCACGATACTGTTCAACCTGCTCGGCGTTAGCCGCGAGCATTTCGTCCAGTACGGCCGAGATCGCGCCGCTGTCGGTCACTTGCTTCAGGCCGCGTTTTTCGATGATCTCGTCCGCGCTGCCTTCGCCGTTGGCCATCGCTTCGAACACCACTTTGGCAATCTTGCCGGAGATGGTGTTGTCCTTGATGCGTTGCAGCATGCCGCCCAACAGTTCAGCGGAAACCGGCGACTCGTCGATGTCCAGGCCTTGCTTGTTGAGCAGGCTGCCCAACTCGACCATCACCCAGTTCGCCGCCAGTTTGGCGTCGCCGCCGATGGCTGCGACTTTCTCGAAGTAGTCCGCTTGCTCACGGCTGGTGGCCAGCACGTTGGCGTCGTACGCCGACAGACCGAACTGGCTCTGGAAGCGCTCGCGTTTCTGCGGAGGCAGTTCCGGCAGGGTGGCGCGCACTTCGCCGAGGAACGACTCTTCGATGACCACCGGCAGCAGGTCCGGATCGGGGAAGTAACGGTAGTCGTTGGCTTCCTCTTTCGAACGCATCGGACGGGTCTCGTCCTTGTTCGGATCGTACAGACGGGTCTGCTGGATCACTTTGCCGCCGTCTTCGATCAGCTCGATCTGACGCTGGATCTCGGAGTTGATCGCCTTCTCGATGAAGCGGAACGAGTTGACGTTCTTGATCTCGCAGCGCGTGCCGAATTCAACCTGGCCTTTCGGACGGATCGACACGTTGCAGTCGCAACGCAGCGAGCCTTCGGCCATGTTGCCGTCGCAAATACCCAGATAACGTACCAGCGCGTGGATCGCCTTGACGTAAGCCACGGCTTCCTTGGCACTGCGCATGTCCGGCTCGGAAACGATTTCCAGCAGCGGCGTGCCAGCACGGTTCAGGTCGATGCCGGTGGCACCGTTGAACTCTTCGTGCAGGCTCTTGCCGGCGTCTTCTTCCAGATGCGCGCGGGTGATGCCGACACGTTTGACCGTGCCGTCTTCGAGGGCGATGTCCAGGTGACCCTTGCCGACAATCGGCAATTCCATCTGGCTGATCTGGTAGCCCTTCGGCAGATCCGGGTAGAAATAGTTTTTACGCGCGAACACGTTGTGCTGACCGATCTCGGCGTCAATCGCCAGACCGAACATCACCGCCATACGCACCGCTTCCTGGTTCAGCACCGGCAGAACGCCGGGCATGCCCAGGTCGATCAGGCTGGCCTGGGTATTCGGCTCGGAACCGAATGTGGTGGAACTACCGGAAAAGATTTTCGACCGGGTAGTGAGCTGAGTGTGAATCTCCAGCCCGATCACGACTTCCCATTGCATGTGTGTCTCCTCAGAAGCCGGTTGGGGTGCGGGTGTGCCAGTCAGTGTTCAACTGATACTGGTGCGCAACATTGAGCAAACGGCCTTCCTGGAAATACGGCGCGAGCAACTGCACGCCAACCGGCAGACCGTCGACAAAACCGGCGGGCATCGACAGGCCCGGCAGGCCGGCGAGGTTGGCGGTGATGGTGTAGACGTCTTCCAGATAAGCAGCGACCGGGTCGCTGTTCTTGGTGCCAAGCTTCCAGGCCGGGTTCGGCGTGGTCGGGCCGAGGATGATGTCGACTTCATTAAAGGCAGCCATGAAATCGTTCTTCACCAGGCGACGGATCTTCTGCGCTTTCAGGTAGTAGGCGTCGTAGTAACCGGCGGACAGCGCGTAGGCACCGACCATGATCCGGCGCTGGACTTCCGCGCCGAAGCCTTCGCCACGGGAGCGCTTGTACAGGTCGATCAGGTCTTTCGGGTGCTCGCAGCGATGACCGAAACGCACGCCGTCAAAACGCGACAGGTTCGAGGAGGCTTCTGCCGGCGCGATCACGTAGTAGGCAGGAATCGCGTGCTGCATGTTCGGCAGGCTGATTTCCTTGATCACCGCACCGAGCTTCTGCAGCTCTTTGATGCTGTTCTGAATTAGCTCGGCGATGCGCGGGTCGAGACCGGCGCTGAAGTATTCCTTCGGTACGCCGATGCGCAGGCCTTGCAGCGATTCGTTGAGGCTGGCGGAGTAATCCGGCACCGGCTCATCGATGCTGGTGGAGTCGTTCTGATCGAAGCCAGCCATACCTTGCAACAAAATCGCGCAGTCTTCGGCCGTGCGCGCCAACGGGCCACCCTGATCGAGGCTGGAGGCGTAAGCGATCATGCCCCAGCGCGAAACGCGACCGTAAGTCGGTTTCAGGCCGGTGAGGTTGGTGAATGCCGCCGGCTGACGAATCGAACCGCCAGTGTCGGTGGCCGTCGCCGCTGGCAACAGACGAGCAGCAACCGCCGCCGCCGAACCGCCGGACGAACCGCCCGGTACGTGCTCCAGGTTCCACGGGTTTTTCACCGCGCCGTACCAGCTCGACTCGTTGGCCGAACCCATGGCGAATTCGTCCATGTTGGTCTTGCCCAGGGTCACGGCACCGGCAGCGGCCAGCTTCGCGACGACAGTAGCGTCGTACGGGGCTTTGAAATTGTCGAGCATCTTCGAGCCGCAGCTGGTGCGAATGCCCTGGGTGCAGAACAAGTCTTTGTGAGCGATCGGCGCACCGAGCAGGGCGCCGCTCTCACCGTTGGCGCGGCGGGCATCGGCGGCTTTCGCCTGCTCGATGGCCAGCTCTTCGGTGAGGCTGATGAAACTGTTGAGCTGCGGATCAAGCTGGGTAATGCGCGCCAGCAGGACTTTGGTCAGCTCTTCGGAGGAAAACTTTTTATCGGCGAGACCGCGGGCGATCTCGGCCAGAGTCATTTGATGCATTGCAGGCTCTTTCCCTTTAGTCGATGACTTTCGGAACCAGATACAGGCCGTTTTCGACCGCTGGTGCGATGGACTGGTAGGCCTCGCGGTGATTGCTCTCGGTCACGACGTCGGCGCGCAGGCGCTGACTGGCTTCCAGCGGGTGGGCCAGAGGCTCGATTCCGTCGGTATTAACAGCCTGCATTTCGTCGACCAGACCGAGAATGCTGTTGAGAGCGGAAGTAATGTGTGGAAGATCGGCATCATTGAGGCCAAGGCAGGCCAGATGAGCGATTTTTTCCACGTCGGAGCGTTCTAGCGCCATCGGGATTCTCCTGTGGAAAACAGAACGGACGGCGTCCGTGTGTTAGATTGTCGGAACACTACCGCACTTCTACGGTCATAAGGCCGCGATTGTGGGGCTTGGTGCACAGAAAAGCGGCCAATTTAACATATTGGCGCCTTGCCCAAAATCCCTGTCGTTGTTAGAGTTTGCCGCACTTTTTTACCCACGCGTTGCCTAGGGTCCCTTTCCCATGTTCAAGAAACTGCGTGGCATGTTTTCCAGCGATCTTTCCATTGACCTGGGCACTGCCAACACCCTTATTTACGTGCGCGAGCGCGGTATCGTCCTGAATGAGCCATCGGTTGTGGCCATTCGGACACACGGTAACCAGAAAAGTGTCGTTGCTGTCGGCACCGAGGCCAAGCGCATGCTCGGCCGTACGCCGGGCAACATTGCTGCCATTCGTCCGATGAAGGACGGCGTGATCGCCGACTTCAGCGTCTGCGAAAAGATGCTGCAATACTTTATTAACAAGGTTCACGAAAACAGCTTTCTGCAGCCTAGCCCTCGTGTGCTGATCTGCGTTCCATGCAAATCCACTCAGGTTGAGCGTCGTGCCATCCGTGAATCGGCCCTTGGCGCCGGTGCCCGTGAAGTGTTCCTGATCGAAGAGCCGATGGCTGCTGCGATCGGTGCCGGCCTGCCGGTCGAAGAAGCACGCGGTTCGATGGTCGTGGATATCGGTGGTGGTACCACTGAAATCGCGCTGATCTCCCTGAACGGTGTGGTCTATGCCGAATCCGTGCGCGTTGGCGGCGACCGCTTCGACGAAGCGATCATCACCTACGTGCGTCGTAACTACGGCAGCCTGATCGGTGAATCCACCGCTGAGCGCATCAAGCAGGAAATCGGCACGGCCTACCCGGGCGGCGAAGTTCGCGAAGTCGACGTTCGCGGTCGCAACCTGGCCGAAGGCGTTCCACGCGCATTCACCCTGAACTCCAACGAAGTGCTGGAAGCTCTGCAAGAGTCTCTGGCTACCATCGTTCAGGCTGTGAAAAGCGCGCTGGAGCAATCGCCGCCGGAACTGGCTTCCGACATCGCCGAGCGTGGCCTGGTGCTGACCGGTGGTGGCGCGCTGCTGCGTGATCTCGACAAGTTGCTGGCCCAGGAAACCGGTCTGCCAGTCATCGTTGCCGAAGATCCGCTGACCTGTGTTGCTCGCGGCGGTGGCCGTGCATTGGAAATGATGGATAAGCACACCATGGATCTGCTCTCGAGCGAATAAGTCGCCGAGTGCAATACGTGGGTGAGCGCGCAGGCAGCACTTTGCAGTGCTGCCTGTTGGCGTTTATCTTCTGTCAGTCTTCATCCAGGCCGGTTTGATGCCGTATGAATAAACAGAACATTTGCCTGGGAGGAGCGGCTTATTAAACCGCTTTTCGCCAAAGGCCCTTCGTTGGGTGTGCGCCTGTTGGTGCTGGCCGTGCTGTCGGTCGCGCTGATGGTGGTCGATGCCCGCTTCGACTTGCTCAAGCCCGCGCGCAAACAAGCGTCGCTGGTGTTGATGGACGCCTACTGGATTACCGACCTGCCCGGACGGCTCTGGGAAGGGATTGCCAGTCAATTCGGCAGTCGCACCGAACTGGTCGCCGAAAACGAAAAACTCAAGACCGAAAACCTGCTGTATCAGGGTCGCATGCAGAAGCTTGCCGCCCTTACCGAGCAGAACGTTCGGCTGCGCGAGTTGCTCAATTCCTCTGCGCTGGTCAATGAAAAGGTCGAAGTGGCCGAGTTGATTGGTATGGACCCCAATCCCTTCACTCATCGCATCATCATCAATAAGGGTGAGCGCGATGGCGTGGTGCTGGGTCAACCGGTGCTCGATGCACGCGGCTTGATGGGCCAGGTGGTCGAGTTGATGCCTTACACTTCCCGTGTATTGCTGTTGACCGATACCACCCACAGCATTCCAGTACAGGTTAACCGTAACGGTCTGCGCGCGATTGCCAGTGGCACCGGCAACCCGGAGCGTCTGGAGTTGCGTCACGTCGCTGACACGGCCGATATCAAAGAGGGCGATCTGCTGGTCAGCTCCGGCCTTGGCCAGCGCTTCCCGGCCGGTTACCCGGTCGCCACGGTGAAGGAAGTGATCCACGATTCCGGCCAGCCGTTCGCGATTGTCCGCGCCGTGCCGACTGCCGCACTCAACCGCAGCCGTTACCTGTTGTTGGTATTCAGCGACAACCGCACCGCCGAAGAGCGCGCCAACGATGCCGCGCAAGCGCAGGAAAATCTTGATGCCTTTGGCGGTGGTCCGATTATTCCGGCCACTGTGCCGAAGTCCGTGACTGTGCCTGCGGCGGCTGCTCCGACGCCCGCAACACCTGCCGCACCGACCGCTGCAGCCAGCGCCACACCGGCCAAACCCGCTGCCAGTAAACCGCCTGCGCCTGCTAAACCACCGGCAGCTACGCCGGCGGCAACCAAACCTCCAGCTGCCCAGCCTGCTGCGCGACCTGCGGTCAAACCGCCTGTCAGTGCACCGGCGACAACCGGGAGACAAGAATAATGGTCGGGGCTACCGCATCGCGAAACGGCTGGATTGTCTGGCTGACGTTTCTCATCGGCATGTTGCTCAGTGTCTCGCCGTTGCCGCAGTTCATGGAAATTCTGCGTCCGCTGTGGCTGGCGCTGCTCCTGACATTCTGGGCACTGTACATGCCGCAAACGGTCGGCATGGTCACAGCGTTTTGCCTCGGACTGGCTGAAGATGTGCTCTACGGCACGCTGCTTGGGCAGAACGCATTGATCCTGACACTGATCACCTTCCTCGTGCTCTCATTGCAACAACGCCTGCGAATGTTCCCGATGTGGCAGCAATGCCTGGTAATTCTGGTGATTTTCGGCCTCGCGCAGCTGGTGCAATTGTGGCTCAGCGCGTTGACCGGTAATCGTCAGCCGACCCTGGCGCTGGTACTTCCGGCGCTGGTCAGTGCCTTGCTCTGGCCTTGGGTCAGCTTTGCCCTACGCGGATTGCGCCGACGCTACAAAATCAATTGAGCCGGTGAAGCAGGGCACTGAACAGGGAGATGTTTTGATGAAGCCGCTTTACCTCGCCTCCGGATCGCCGCGTCGCCGTGAATTGCTCACGCAGATCGGCGTTCCGTTTTCCGCCATCAGTGCGGATATCGACGAAACCCCATTACCCGAAGAATCGCCGTCGGCCTATGTCGAGCGCTTGGCGCGCGGCAAGGCCGAGGCCGGGCGCCGTAGCGTCGTGTCTGCTCAGCCATTCTGCGTGCTGGGTGCCGACACCGCCGTGGTACTGGACGGCAAAATTCTTGGCAAACCGGTGGACGAAGCCGACGCATGCGCCATGCTGATGATGTTGTCCGGCAAGGAGCATGAAGTGCTGACCGCCATCGCTGTGCTCGAAGACGAGCGCTGCGAGTCGCGGGTGGTGCGCAGTCTGGTGCGGTTTCGCCCGATCAGCAGTGAAGAAGCCGCCGCCTATTGGGCCAGTGGCGAGCCACGGGACAAGGCCGGCGGTTATGGCATTCAGGGGCTCGGCGCGGTGTTTGTCGCCGGCCTCAATGGCAGTTACTCGGCTGTGGTCGGGTTGCCTGTTTGCGAAACCGCAGAACTGTTAGGCCATTTCGGCATACCCTGTTGGCAAAACCTGAACGCGCAATGAGCGTCGTACGAATCCAGATGCGGCCATTATCGTGAACATGCCTGAACGAGATCCTGCCATGAGTGAAGAGATTCTGATCAACATCACGCCGATGGAATCGCGCGTGGCGGTGGTCGAAAACGGTGTGCTGCAAGAAGTCCACGTTGAGCGCACGCAAAAACGCGGGATCGTCGGCAACATCTATAAAGGCAAGATTGTTCGGGTATTGCCGGGCATGCAGGCCGCATTCGTCGACATCGGTCTGGATCGCGCGGCGTTCATTCACGCTGCCGAAATCTCCCTGCGCGAAGGCCCTGCGGTGGAAAGCATCAGCGCGCTGGTGCACGAGGGCCAAAGTCTTGTGGTGCAGGTCACCAAGGACCCAATTGGCTCCAAAGGCGCGCGCTTGACCACACAACTGTCGATCCCGTCGCGCTATCTGGTGTACATGCCGCGTACTGCCCACGTCGGCATTTCCCTGAAAATCGAAGACGAAGCCGAGCGTGAGCGCCTCAAACAGGTGGTCAGCGATTGCGTGGCCAAAGAAGGCATCAAAGAGGCGGGCGGTTTCATTCTGCGCACCGCCGCAGAAGGTGCTGGCGCCGACGAAATACTCATGGACATCCGATATCTGCGTCGCCTGTGGGATCAGATCAACGAGCAGATCAAAACCATCGCCGCACCGAGCGTAATTTACGAAGACCTCGGTCTGGCGTTGCGTACCCTGCGTGATCTGGTCAACCCGAAAATCGAGAAGATTCGCATCGATTCCCGGGAAACGTTCCAGAAAACCACGCAGTTCGTTGCCGAATTGATGCCGGAAATCGCCGATCGTCTGGAACATTACCCGGGTGAACGGCCGATTTTCGACCTGTACGGCGTCGAAGACGAAATCCAGAAAGCCCTCGAACGCAAGGTGCCGCTGAAATCCGGCGGCTATCTGGTGGTGGATCCGGCAGAAGCCATGACCACCATCGATGTAAACACTGGCGCTTTCGTCGGTCATCGCAACCTCGAAGAAACCATCTTCAAGACCAATCTCGAAGCGGCCACCGCCATTGCCCGGCAAATGCGCCTGCGCAATCTGGGCGGGATCATCATCATTGACTTCATCGACATGGAAGATGAAGAACACCAGCGCCAGGTGCTGCGCACTTTGGAAAAACAGCTGGAGCGTGACCACGCCAAGACCAACATCATCGGCATCACCGAGTTGGGTCTGGTGCAGATGACCCGCAAGCGCACCCGCGAAAGTCTCGAGCAAGTGCTATGCGAGCCGTGCAGCAGTTGTCAGGGGCGCGGCAAACTGAAAACCGCGGAAACCATCTGTTACGAGATTTTCCGCGAGATCCTCCGTGAAGCGCGGGCCTATCAGGCCGAGGGTTATCGGGTGCTGGCGAACCAGAAAGTGGTCGATCGCCTGCTTGACGAAGAATCCGGTAACGTCGCTGAACTTGAAGGGTTTATCGGGCGCACCATTCGCTTCCAGGTGGAAACCATGTATTCCCAGGAACAATATGACGTGGTGTTGCTCTGATCCCCTGCGTCACGTTTATTCCACCGCGGCTGGCCTCAGCTTTTCGCAGTATTTTTGCCATGGGAGCCATCTGACATGGAGCGTCTGACACGCATTCTGGCCGCACTCACCCGCTGGGGGCTGGGCCTGTGCGCGTTGGTTCTGGTGTTGATGGCGTTGTACGTCAGTCTTGGCCGTGAGCTGACCCCGCTGGTGGCCGAATATCGCGCCGACATCGAGGACAAGGCCAGCGCCGCCCTTGGCATGCCGTTGCAGATTGGTGAACTGGAAGGGAACTGGAGCGGTTTTGCGCCGATCCTGCTGGCTCATGACGTGATGGTCGGGGCCGGTACCAATGCATTGCGTCTTGATCACGTGCGGGTAGTACCGGATTTGTGGGCCAGTCTGTTGGCTCGCGAGGTGCGCATTGCCCACCTGGAACTCAATGGTCTGAAGATCAGCCTGAAAGAGGCCGAAGACGGCAGTTGGGCACTGGAAGGCTTGCCGGTGCAGAACGATCAGCCGCTCGATCCGCAGCAGTTGTTCAATCGCTCGCAGATGATTCAACAACTGTCGGTGCTCGACAGTCAGGTGACCTTGCAGCCGCTGGATCACGCGCCGCTGACGCTCACCTATGTCGGCCTCAATCTGAAAACCGGCGCCAGCCGCCAGCGACTCGATGCCCGTCTGACCCTGCCGGACGGCCAGCCCGTTGCGCTGAGCCTGCGCACGCGAATTCGTCCTGATCAATGGCAGGACAGTGTGGTGGAGGGTTACGCCAGCCTGCCGCAGAGCGATTGGTCGAAGTGGCTGCCGGAGCGTCTGACCCAACAATGGAATTTTTCCGAGATCAAGGCCGGCGGTGAGCTCTGGGTCAATTGGGCCAAGGGCACGCTGCAAAGTGCAGCGCTCCGTTTGAACGCGCCGCAACTGACCGGCGCCTATGCCGATCGCAAGCCGATCCAGATCAATAATCTGGCGCTGAATGCCTACTACGAGAACAGTGCCGAGGGCGCGACTCTCACCCTCGATTCGCTGGCGATGAATTTCGCTGAAAAACGTTGGGAGTCGCATGTACAGCTCAAGCAGACGCGCGCGACCGACAAGGTGGACGAGCTCTGGCACTTGCAGGCGGATCGTCTCGATCTGACCCCGATCACGCCACTGCTGAATGCGTTGGGGCCGTTACCACAAGGTTTCGCCACGGCCGTTGATCATTTGAAAGTCACCGGTGGTCTGCGCAATGTGTTGCTGGATTTTCGCCCCAACGCTACCGACGGCAACAAATTCAGTTTCGCCACCAACCTGGATAACGTCGGTTTCGACGCCTATCACGGCGCTCCGGCAGCACGAAACGTCAGCGGCAGCCTCAGCGGCAACCTCGACGGTGGCGAACTGCGCATGGACAGCAAGGATTTTGTCCTGCACCTCGACCCGATTTTCTCCAAGCCATGGCAGTACCTTCAGGCCAACGCCCGTCTGACCTGGAAACTCGATAAAGACGGTTTCACCCTGATCGCTCCGTACCTGAAGGTGCTCGGCGAAGAGGGCAAGATTGCCGGCGACTTCCTGATTCGCCTGCATTTCGACCATAGCCAGGAAGACTACATGGACCTGCGGGTCGGTCTGGTCGAGGGCGATGGTCGCTACACGGCCAAATACCTGCCCGAAGTCTTGAGCCCGGCGCTCGACGAGTGGCTGCGTACAGCAATCCTCAAAGGTGCAGTCGACCAGGGTTTCTTCCAGTATCAGGGCTCGCTGAGCAAGAATGCCGGTGAGGCCGACCGCAGCATCAGTCTGTTCTTCAAAGTGCATGACGCTGAACTGGCCTTCCAGCCGGGCTGGCCGCACGTGAGCAAGGTCAGTGGTGACGTGTTCATCGAAGACAGTGGCGTGCGGATCTGGGCTGACAAGGGGCAGTTGCTCGACACTCAGGTCAGCGATGTGTTCGTCAATATCCCGCATGTGCCGGCTGGACAACACACGCACATGTATCTCGATGGCGGCTTTGCCGGCGGCCTCGGTGATGGACTGAAAATTCTTCAGGACGCACCGATCGGCACAGGTGAAACCTTTGCCGGTTGGGAAGGGGCCGGGGATCTGCAAGGCAAGCTCAAGCTCGATATCCCGCTGGACAAGGGTGGCGACCAGCCGAAAATCCTCGTCGACTTCAAAACCGCCAACGGGCGCCTGAAGCTGGCTGAGCCGAAGCTGGAGCTGACTCAGCTCAAGGGCGATTTCCGCTTTGACAGCGCCAAAGGGCTGAGCGGGCAGAACATCGCCGCGCGCGCATTCGACAAACCGGTGACTGCGCAGATCTTCGCCGATGGCAGTCCCGGCAAGCTCAAGACTCGGGTGGCGGCATCCGGGCAGGTCGAAGTGAAGAAACTCACCGACTGGTTGGGTGTCACGCAGCCATTGCCAGTGTCGGGGGTGATTCCGTATCAACTGCAGTTGAATCTGGATGGCGCCGACAGTCAGTTGATGGTCAGCTCCAATCTCAAAGGCGTTGCCGTGGATCTGCCGGCACCGTTCGGCATGACGGCGGATGTCGGGCGCGATACCGTGTTCCGCATGACATTGCAGGGGCAGGAACGGCGTTATTGGGTCAATTACGACCAATTGGCCAACTTCACCTTTGCGGCACCGCCGACCAATTTCGCCGAGGGCCGTGGCGAGCTGTTCCTCGGAGCGGGCGAAGCAGTGCTGCCGGGCGCCAAGGGTTTGCGGATTCGCGGTGTGCTCTCGGAACTGGACGTCGCACCGTGGCAGGACCTGGTCAACAAATATGCCGGGCAGGATCCGGGCGGCAGCGCCAAGCAATTACTCAACAGTGCTGATTTCAAGGTCGGCAAGCTCACCGCATTCGGGACCACGCTGGATCAGGCGTCGGTACAGCTCAACCGCAAGCCGGGCGCGTGGAATCTGGCGCTCGACAGCCAGCAGGCGAAAGGCTCGGCCAGTCTGCCGGACGCCAAGGGCGTGCCGATCGCGGTCAATCTGCAATACGTGAAACTGCCGGCGCCGGACCCGACGGTGCAGGCTGACGAGAATTCGCCGGACCCTTTGGTCTCTGTCGATCCGACGAAGATTCCGGCACTGGATATCACCATCAATCAACTGTTCCTCGGCCCGGATCTGGTCGGCGGCTGGTCGCTCAAGGTGCGTCCGACCGCCAAAGGCATCGCCCTGAACAACCTCGACATGGGTCTAAAAGGCATCCTGTTGCAGGGCAATGGTGGCTGGGAAGGTGCGCCGGGTGCGACCAACAGTTGGTTCAAAGGTCGCATTGGTGGCAAGAACCTCGCCGACGTCCTCAAGGGCTGGGGTTTTGCCCCGAGCGTAACCAGCGAAGAATTCCACATGGACGTCGATGGCCGTTGGCCGGGCTCGCCGGCGTGGCTGGCGACCAAGCGTTTCTCCGGCACGCTTGATGCGTCGCTGAACAAAGGCCAGTTCGTTGAAGTGGAGGGCGGCGCGCAGGCGTTGCGGGTGTTCGGCCTGCTCAACTTCAACTCTATCGGCCGGCGTTTGCGTCTGGACTTCTCTGATCTGTTCGGCAAAGGCTTGAGCTACGACCGGGTCAAAGGTTTGCTGGTGGCAAACAACGGTGTGTATGTCACCCGCGAGCCGATTCGCCTGACCGGTCCTTCCAGCAACCTTGAGCTGGACGGTACGCTGGATCTGGTCGGCGACAAGGTCGATGCCAAGTTGCTGGTAACGTTGCCGGTGACCAACAACCTGCCGATTGCTGCGCTGATCGTTGGCGCACCAGCGGTTGGCGGTGCGTTGTTCCTTATCGACAAGTTGATCGGTGACCGCGTGGCGCGCTTCGCCAGTGTGAAGTACACCGTCAAGGGCCCTTGGAAAGAGCCGAAAATCACCTTCGACAAGCCTTTTTAACTAGCAGACACTACGCCTTGGTAGGAGCTGCCGAAGGCTGCGATCTTTTGTTTTAAGAGTCAGATCAAAAGATCGCAGCCTGCGGCAGCTCCTACAGATTTATGTGCAGATTCCGAGGAGCGGCCATGTCTTTAGCGGTAATTCAAATGGTCAGCCAAAGCGACGTGCTGGCCAATCTGGCTCAGGCCCGACGCCTGCTCGAACAGGCTGCTGCTGGCGGCGCGAAGCTGGCGGTGCTGCCGGAAAACTTCGCCGCCATGGGCCGTCGCGACATCGCTGACATCGGCCGCGCCGAAGCATTGGGCGAAGGACCGATCCTGCCATGGTTGAAACAGACCGCCCGCGACCTCAAGTTATGGATAGTGGCCGGCACCTTGCCGTTGCCGCCGGTGGATCAACCGACGGCCAAGTCCAATGCCTGCTCGCTGCTGGTCGATGATCAGGGTGAAATCGTTGCACGCTATGACAAGTTGCATCTGTTCGACGTCGATGTGGCGGACAATCGCGGCCGTTACCGCGAATCCGATGACTATGCTTATGGCAGTGGCGTGGTGGTTGCCGACACGCCGGTAGGCCGACTTGGTCTGACCGTGTGTTACGACTTGCGCTTTCCCGAGCTTTACAGCGAGTTGCGCGCCGCCGGTGCCGAGTTGATTACCGCACCGTCGGCCTTTACTGCGGTAACCGGAGCAGCGCATTGGGATGTGCTGATTCGCGCCCGGGCCATCGAGACCCAGTGTTATGTGCTGGCCGCAGCGCAGGGCGGGAGCCATCCAGGACCGCGAGAAACCTTCGGTCATGCGGCGATTATCGATCCGTGGGGGCGCGTGCTGGCGAGTCAGGATCAAGGCGAAGCGGTGTTGTTGGCCGAACGCGACAGTATTGAACAAGCGTCCATCAGGGCGCGAATGCCGGTGGTGAGCCATCGGCGGTTTTTCTCGCAGGGCGCACAGCGGCCTGCTTCAGAACACGAATTTAAGGCGTAAACCTATGAGCGAGTTGTTGTCCTCAGTCAGTGATCACCTGTTGGCGCCCGGTGGCGTGACGATCGAGAGCCTGCAAGGCGTGCTCGGTGATCTGGCCGGTCCTGGTATCGATGCGGCCGACCTGTATTTCCAGGGCCAGATCTCCGAGTCGTGGGCGCTGGAAGACGGCATCGTCAAGGAAGGCAGCTTCAACCTGGACCAGGGTGTGGGCGTGCGTGCGCAGTCCGGTGAGAAAACCGGTTTTGCCTACAGCAACGCGATCACCCTCGAAGCGCTCGGCGCAGCGGCCCGTGCCGCGCGTTCGATCTCCCGGGCCGGGCAGAACGGCACGGTGCAGGCGTTCACCACGCAGGATGTCGCACAGTTATACGCGCCGGATAACCCGTTGGAAGTGCTGACTCGTGCCGAGAAAGTCGAGCTGCTCAAGCGCATCGATGTGGCTACCCGTGCCCTCGACCCGCGTATCCAGCAAGTCAGCGTCAGCATGGCCGGTGTCTGGGAACGCATTCTGGTGGCATCCACCGACGGCGGCCTGGCGGCGGATGTGCGGCCACTGGTGCGTTTCAACGTCAGCGTCATCGTTGAGCAGAATGGTCGTCGCGAGCGCGGCGGGCATGGCGGCGGCGGGCGTACCGACTATCGTTATTTCCTCGCCGAAGACCGCGCCATGGGCTATGCCCGTGAAGCGCTGCGCCAGGCGCTGGTAAATCTGGAAGCGATTCCGGCGCCGGCCGGTACGTTGCCGGTTGTGTTGGGTTCGGGCTGGTCTGGCGTGCTGCTGCACGAAGCGGTCGGCCACGGTCTGGAGGGTGACTTCAACCGCAAGGGCAGCTCGGCGTACAGCGGTCGCATGGGTGAAATGGTTGCCTCGAAGCTTTGCACCATCGTCGATGACGGCACCTTGAGCGGCCGTCGCGGTTCGCTGAGCGTCGACGACGAAGGCACGCCGACCGAGTGCACCACGCTGATCGAAAATGGCGTACTGAAAGGCTACATGCAGGACAAACTCAATGCGCGCTTGATGGGCGTTGCTCGCACCGGTAACGGTCGTCGGGAGTCCTATGCGCATCTGCCGATGCCGCGCATGACCAACACGTACATGCTCGGCGGCGAAAGCGATCCGGCAGAAATCATCGCCTCTGTGAAGAAGGGCATCTACTGCGCCAACCTTGGCGGTGGTCAGGTCGACATCACCAGCGGCAAGTTCGTGTTCTCCACCAGCGAGGCGTACCTGATCGAAGACGGCAAGATCACCGCGCCAGTCAAAGGCGCGACGTTGATCGGCAACGGCCCCGAGGCGATGAGCCGGGTGTCGATGGTCGGTAACGATCTGGCGCTGGACAGCGGTGTGGGCACGTGCGGCAAGGATGGGCAATCGGTGCCGGTAGGTGTGGGTCAGCCGACGCTGAAAATCGATGCGATCACCGTGGGTGGCACGGGCGCATAAGAAGAGGTGGAGCTTCGGGTGGCGCGCAGGGCGGCCACCCGGTGGCGAATATCAACGCAGGCCGCGTTGAGTCTCGTCCAGCTCACGGATGTACTTGAAGATCTTGCGGCTGGAAGCAGGAGGTTTGTTTTGCGCAACCTCATGCTGAGCCTGACGGATCAGGGAACGCAGTTGCTGGCGATCGGCGTCCGGGTACTCGACGACGAATTTCTCCAGCACGGCATCGTCGCCTGCAATCAGGCGATCACGCCAGCGTTCCAGGTTATGGAAACGCTCGTTGTACTGACGAGTCGAGGCATCGAGTTGATCGAGCAAGGTCAGAATCGCGTCAGTGTCCTGATCGCGCATCAGTTTGCCGATGAACTGCAAGTGCCGTTTACGCGCGATGTTCGCGGTGTGCTTGGGCGCATCGGCCAGAGCCCGGCGCATAGCGTCGGTCAGCGGCAGTTTTGCGATCAAGTCTGGCTTGAGTGTTGTCAGGCGCTCGCCGAGGTCAACCAGAGCATGCAGCTCGCGTTTGACCTGAGATTTGCTTTTTTCTCCCGTATCGAGGGAGTCGTCGTAAGAATCAACCATGGTGGCAGTCCGCAAAGAAACGCCGCCATGATAACCAGTCGGGGGCCGCTTGTCCGGCCCGGTCGCTCGATGACCCCAGCCGAAAGCAGAATTTGAGTGGAGATGAGCATGAGTGCAGTTGAAAGCGTCGGCCCGCAGGCATTGCCGGCACTGCAGGAACAGGTCGAGCAGATCATCGCCGAAGCCAAGCGTCAGGGCGCCAGCGCCTGTGAAGTAGCGGTGTCGCTGGAGCAGGGCCTGTCGACGTCGGTGCGCCAGCGCGAAGTCGAAACCGTTGAATTCAACCGCGATCAGGGCTTTGGCATCACGCTGTACGTGGGCCAGCGCAAAGGCTCGGCCAGCACCTCGGCAACCGGCCCGGATGCGATTCGCGAGACCGTCGCAGCGGCACTGGCCATCGCCAAACACACCTCCGAAGACGAAGCCTCGGGTCTCGCCGATGCGGCGTTGATGGCCAAGGAGCAGCACGATTTCGATTTGTTCCACGAATGGGACATCACTCCGGAGCAGGCCATCGAGAAGGCCCTGCTCTGTGAAGCAGCGGCCTTCGACGCCGATGCGCGGATCAAGAACGCAGACGGCACTACCCTGAGCACCCATCAGGGCTGCCGCGTTTACGGCAACAGCCACGGCTTTATCGGCGGTTATGCGTCGACCCGACACAGCCTGAGCTGCGTGATGATCGCTGAGGCCGACGGCCAGATGCAGCGTGATTACTGGTACGACGTGAACCGTCAGGGCAGTCTTCTGGCCGATCCGGTGAGCATCGGCCAGCGTGCCGCGCAACGGGCGGCGAGCCGCTTGGGCGCGCGCCCGGTACCGACGTGCGAGGTGCCGGTGCTGTTTTCCGCAGAGCTGGCGGGCGGTTTGTTCGGCAGTTTCCTCTCGGCGGTGTCGGGCGGCAGTCTGTATCGCAAGTCGTCGTTCCTTGAAGGCACCCTGGGGCAGAAGTTGTTCCCGGAATGGCTGACCATTGATGAGCGTCCGCACCTGATGCGCGCAATGGGCAGTGCTTCGTACGACGGTGATGGTCTGGCGACGTATGCCAAACCGTTCGTCGAAAAGGGCGAGTTGGTGTCGTACATCCTCGGCACGTACTCCGGGCGCAAACTCGGCATGCCAAGCACGGCGAACGCTGGTGGGGTGCATAACCTGTTCGTTACCCATGGTGATGAAGACCAGGCGGCGCTGCTGAAGCGTATGGGGCGTGGCTTGTTGGTTACTGAATTGATGGGCCATGGCCTGAACATGGTCACCGGCGACTATTCGCGCGGGGCGGCAGGCTTCTGGGTCGAGAACGGCGAAATCCAGTTCGCCGTGCAGGAAGTGACGATCGCCGGCAACATGCGCGACATGTTCAAGCAGATCGTTGCGGTGGGTAATGACCTGGAACTGCGTAGCAACATCCGCACCGGCTCTGTGTTGATCGAGCGGATGACGGTGGCGGGCAGCTAAACCCCATTCGTCAGAACTAAAAAGGCGCGCCACCCCATCGGGTGGCGCGCCTTTTTTATTGTCTCCACACAAAACCCTGTGGGAGCGAGCCTGCTCGCGAAAGCGATTTAACAGCCGACCGCAGCGGTGACCAACAGGACGCCTTCGCGAGCAGGCTCGCTCCCACAATAAACTCTGCGTAAATCGGAGCTCTTGTTTTGGTTCTCATTATCATCTAATAATAAATCTCATTATCGGATGAGCCCGGATCATGAGTTCTGCCTTGCACGAGCAGCCGTATCTCGAAAGTTGGCGCTGGATGAGTCGCCAGATCCGTTGCGCGATGGATCCTGACGAGCCGCGCGTGATCGAACATTACTTGGCCGAAGGCCGGTATCTGGCCTGTTGTACGGCCACTTCTCCCTGGACCATCGCTGAAACCTCCTTCCGCCTTCTGCTCGACACGGCCACCGACATCGCCTTGCCGTGGCACTGGCGTAGCCTCTGTCTCGATCAAGCCTGGCGCCCATTGCGTGAAATGGAACGCCTGTCCCTGTGCAAATGCCGGCTCAAACGTTGGCAACGCTATACCTGGCAGCTCGCCACTTGCGAACTGCTTCCCTCGATTCCTCTTATTGAACTGGTGCAAGGATTTTCAGATGACCAAGACACGTATTGAGCGCGACAGCATGGGCGAACTGCAGGTGCCGGTGGACGCTCTCTACGGTGCGCAAACCCAGCGCGCAGTGGATAACTTCCCGATCAGCGGCAAACCGATGCCGACGCAATTCATTCGCGCACTGATCCTCGCCAAAGCCGCCGCCGCGCGCGCCAACGTTGAACTCAACCAGATCACAGCCGCGCAGGGCAAAGCCATCAGCGACGCCGCGCAAGGCTTGCTCGAAGGCGATTTCATGCAGCATTTCCCGGTGGATATCTTCCAGACCGGTTCCGGCACCAGTTCCAACATGAACGCCAATGAAGTGATTGCCACTCTCGCCAGTCGCCTGCTCGATGAGCCGGTGAATGCCAATGATCACGTCAACTGCGGCCAGAGCAGCAACGACATCATCCCGACCACCATCCACGTCAGCGCCGCGCTGGCCCTGCACGAACAATTGCTGCCGGCGCTGCTGCACCTAGTGCAAGTGATCGAGCGCAAGGCCGGGCAAGTGCATCATCACGTCAAAACCGGCCGCACGCATTTGATGGACGCCATGCCGGTGCGCATGAGCCAGGTGCTCAACGGCTGGGCGCAGCAAATCAAAGCCAACATCGCTCACCTGCAGGATTTGCTGCCAAGCCTGCAATCCCTGGCGCAGGGTGGCACGGCGGTCGGCACCGGGATCAACGCACATCCTGAATTCGCCGCGCGTTTCAGTCGTCAGCTCAGCCAACTGACCGACGTGCAATTCACCCCGGGCAAGGATCTGTTCGCGCTGATTGGCTCGCAGGACACCGCCGTCGCCGTCTCCGGTCAGCTAAAAGCCACCGCTGTGTCGTTGATGAAAATCGCCAACGACCTGCGCTGGATGAATTCCGGCCCGCTCGCCGGCCTCGGCGAAATCGAACTGGAAGCCCTGCAACCGGGCTCGTCGATCATGCCGGGCAAGGTCAATCCGGTGATCCCGGAAGCCACCGCCATGGTCGCCGCGCAAGTCATCGGTAACGATTCGGTGATCACTGTCGCCGGCCAGTCGGGCAATTTCGAACTCAACGTGATGCTGCCGATCATCGCGCAAAACCTGTTGAGCAGCATCGAACTGCTGGCCAACTCCAGCCGTCTGCTCGGCGACAAGGCCATCGCCAGCTTCAAGGTCAACGAGTCGCGCCTGAAAGAGGCGCTATCACGCAACCCGATTCTGGTCACCGCGCTCAACCCGATTATCGGTTACCAGAAAGCCGCCGAGATCGCCAAGCAGGCCTACAAGGAAGGCCGCGCGGTGATCGACGTCGCACTGGAACACACCGACCTGTCGCGCAGCCAACTGGAAGAGTTGCTCAACCCCGAGAAACTCACCGCCGGCGGCGTGTAAACCCTGCAACCGCTTTGGAGGAGGCTCACCATGGAGCACTGGAAACGCACGATCGAACGGGCCAATCGCTGCTTCATGCTGGGCGAATTGATCGACGCCCGTGAGGCTTATCTGCAAGCCCTGGCCCTGGCGCAAGTGTTGTTCGAACGCTGGGCCGATGCCGACGAAGCGGTGGCGGCCTGCGTCATCTCCCATCACAACCTGGCGGATCTGCACTTGCGCCTGAACCAGCCGGAGGAGAGTGCCGAATACCTCTGCGCCATCCACCAACGGCTGTTGCAGACCATGCAGGACGAACGTCAGCGCCTTGCATTACGTGAAGCGGCGCTGCGCCAGAGCAGCAAGACCTACGTCGAGCTGCTGAATTTCATCAGTGAACACGGCGAATACCCGCGCACCCAGCGCCTGCTGCACCCGGATACCGGCAATGCGCGCCGCGCGCCTGTCCCACATCACCATGGAGTCCATTGAAATGGCTTTTACCTTGCCTGCCTTGCCTTACGCCTACGACGCCCTCGAACCGCATATCGATGCGCAGACCATGGAGATTCACTACACCAAGCATCACCAGACCTACATCAACAACCTCAACGCCGCCGTAGAAGGCACTGAATATGCGGAGTGGCCGGTAGAAAAACTGGTCGCCAGCGTTAAGGATCTGCCGGAAAAACTCCGTGCGGCCGTGATCAATCAGGGCGGCGGTCACGCCAACCACTCGCTGTTCTGGGAAGTGATGGTGCCGAGCGGCGGCGGTAAACCGGATGGCGCGCTGGCCAAGGCGATTGATGAGCAACTGGGTGGTCTCGACAGCTTCAAGGAAGCCTTCACCAAAGCCGCACTGACCCGATTCGGCAGCGGCTGGGCCTGGCTCAGTGTGACGCCCGAGAAAAAGCTGATCGTGGAGAGCAGCGGCAATCAGGACAGTCCGCTGATGAACGGCAACACACCGATTCTCGGTCTCGACGTGTGGGAGCACGCCTATTACCTGCGTTATCAGAACCGTCGTCCGGAATACATCAGCGCGTTCTACAACGTGATCAATTGGCCTGAAGTTGCTGCGCGCTATCACGCCGCACTGGTTTAAGTCTTTTATAAAAACAATCCAAGGCTGACTATGGGCACTGAAACACTGGCGATCGGAAGTGGGCGTATGTTTCGCTACGCAGTGGGCTCGCTATTGCTGTTGGCGGGCATGACCTTGCTGGTTGCCCACGGACTGGAATGGCTGAATCTGGAACCGAGACTGTCACGGGCGCTTCAGGGCGGCGCGATCTGCGCCCTCGGCACGGCGCTTGGCGCTGTTCCGGTGCTGGTGATTCGGCGCATGCCGCAGGCACTCAGTGACACCTTGCTGGGGTTTGGCGCGGGGGTGATGCTGGCGGCGACGGCGTTTTCGCTGATCGTGCCGGGCATTGCCGCCGCCGAAAATCTGGGTCTGACACCTTGGTCATCCAGCGGCCTGATTTGCTTCGGCATCATGCTCGGTGCATTCGGTCTGTATTTGGTTGATCGTCAGTTATCCGGAGCTTCGCCGGAAATGTTGGTCGGCACACCTGAGCATCCGGTAATTGCGCCGCGTATCTGGCTGTTCGTGTTCGCCATCATTGCCCATAACATCCCGGAAGGTATGGCCGTCGGCGTTTCCGCCGGCGGCGGCATGCCGGATGCGGACAGTCTGGCCATGGGCATCGCTTTGCAGGATGTACCGGAAGGTCTGGTGATTGCCTTGGTGCTGGCCGGGGCGGGGATGTCGCGGATCAAGGCGTTCCTGATCGGCGCGGCGTCTGGTCTGGTTGAACCGGTGTTTGCACTGTTGTGTGCCTGGCTGGTCAGTCTGGCGCAGGTGTTGTTGCCGTTAGGTCTGGCGCTCGCGGCAGGGGCGATGTTGCTGGTAGTGACCCACGAAGTGATTCCCGAGTCGCGACGCAATGGTCATGACAAGCTGGCCAGTCTTGGTTTGCTGATCGGGTTTTGTCTGATGATGGTGATGGATACGGCTTTGGGTTGAAGCAGAACGAAAGATCGCAGCCTGCGGCAGTTCCTGCAGGGAACGCATTCCAGTGTAGGAGCTGCCGCAGGCTGCGATCTTTTGACTTTGGCTGTCAGCCGCCTTCGTCGAAGTAGTTGTTGATCAACGCCACCAGCGCATCCAGGGCTTCCTGTTCCTGATGCCCTTCAGTACTCAGATAGATTTTGGTGCCCTTGCCAGCCGCCAGCATCATCATCGCCATGATGCTTTTGCCATCAATCGTGGTCTCTGGTGTACGACCCACTCTGATCGTGCAATCCGGATACTGCCCGGCCACTCCAACAAACTTGGCCGATGCGCGGGCATGCAGGCCCAGCTTGTTGATGATTTCGATTTCCAGAGCAGGCATCGCGGTGTGAATCCTTTAAGTGAGGTCGCGGTGGCGAACCTGGACGTTCTTCAGGGTTTTCTGCAGGGCCTGACCCAGGCGTTCGGTCAGGTAGACGGAGCGGTGATGCCCGCCGGTGCAGCCAATGGCAATGGTGACGTAGGCGCGGTTGCTCGCAGCGAAGCGCGGCAGCCACTTGTGCAGGTAAGTGAAAATGTCCTGGAACATTTCTTCGACCTCTGGCTGCGCCGCAAGGTACTCAGCCACCGGCGCATCGAGACCTGATTGCGCGCGCAGTTCCGGCTTCCAGTACGGATTGGGCAGGCAGCGCACATCGAATACCAGATCCGCGTCGACCGGCATGCCGCGCTTGAAGCCGAAGGACTCGACCAGAAATGCGGTCCCCGGCTCCGGCTGGTTCAGCAGGCGCAGCTTGATGCTGTCGCGCAGCTGATACAGGTTCAGATTGGTGGTGTTGATCTTCAGGTCCGCGAGGTCGGCAATCGGGCCGAGCAGGGCGGTTTCATCCTGGATCGCCTCGGCCAGCGAGCGGTTGGCGTTGCTCAGTGGATGGCGACGGCGAGTCTCGGAGAAACGCTTGAGCAGGGTTTCTTCGTCGGCGTCCAGATACAGAACGTCGCACTGGATGTGCTTTCCCCGGACATCTTCAAGCAGCTCCGGAAAGCGCGTCAGGTGGCTCGGCAGGTTGCGCGCATCGATGGACACGGCCACCAGCGGTTGCGCCAGCTCAGTGTGAATCAGCGCGCGTTCGGCCAGTTCCGGCAGCAAGCCTGCAGGAAGGTTGTCGATGCAGTAATAGCCGTTGTCCTCAAGGACATCCAGAGCCGTACTTTTACCCGAGCCGGAACGGCCGCTGACGATGATCAAGCGCATGATTAATGCCCGTTCTGCTCGTCCAGGACAACCTGATACAAGGCTTCGTTGCTCGCGGCGCTGCGCAGTTTATCGCGCACGTCCTTGCGGTCGAGCATGCTGGCGATCTGACGCAGCAACTCCAGGTGCGCATCGGTGGCGGCTTCCGGGACCAGCAGTACGAACAGCAGGTCAACCGGAGCGCCATCAATGGCGTCGAAATCGATTGGCGTATCAAGGTGCATCAAGGCGCTGATAGGCGACTGGCAACCCTTGAGACGGCAGTGAGGAATGGCGATGCCGTTACCAAAACCGGTGGAGCCGAGTTTTTCACGGGCAATCAACGCCTCGAAGACATCTTGCATCTCCAGATCCGGCACTTCGCGGGCGATCAGGTTGGCAATTTGTTCGAGGGCTTTCTTTTTACTGCCGCCCGGCACGTTCACGAGGGAACGGCCGGGGGTCAGGATGGTTTCAAGTCGGATCATGGATTAGGGATGTTAACGACCGGTAGCGCCCTGAAGGAGGCTCTGGGTCTTTTCCTTATGCTTTTTGAGTTGGCGATCCAGCTTGTCGGTCAGTGAGTCGATCGCAGCATACATATCAGTATCTTCTGCGTTAGCGACCACTTCGCTGCCGGGTATATGCAAGGTGGCTTCAATTTTCTGCTTCAGCTTTTCGACGCACATCGTGACTTGCACGTTGGTGATCTTGTCGAAATGTCGCTCCAGTCGTTGGAGTTTTTCCTCGATGTAGGAACGCAGAGGTTGGGTCACTTCCAGTTGGTGTCCACTGATGTTGACTTGCATACAGCTTCTCCTTCGTTGCCAGTGCATAAAGCGGCAGGCCGAAAAGCCTGCCACTGGAACGCTGTAACGTGGCTTACATCAACCGCTTGCGTTCGCTCGAAGGCGCGATCCCGAGGGATTCGCGGTACTTGGCGACGGTGCGGCGAGCCACCTGAATGCCTTGTGCCTCCAGTAAACCAGCGATCTTGCTGTCACTCAACGGCTTTTTCTGATTTTCCGCTGCAACCAGTTTTTTGATGATCGCGCGGATCGCTGTGGACGAGCATTCGCCGCCTTCGGAGGTGCTGACGTGGCTGGAGAAAAAGTATTTCAACTCATAAATACCGCGCGGGGTATGCATGAATTTCTGTGTGGTCACCCGTGAAATCGTTGATTCGTGCATGCCGACCGCTTCGGCGATGTCATGCAGGACCAGCGGCTTCATGGCTTCGTCGCCGTACTCCAGAAAACCGCGCTGATGCTCGACGATCTGGGTGGCAACTTTCATCAGGGTTTCGTTGCGGCTCTGCAGGCTCTTGATGAACCAGCGGGCTTCCTGCAACTGATTGCGCATGAAGGTGTTGTCGGCGCTGGTGTCGGCGCGACGCACGAAACCGGCGTACTGGGCATTGACGCGCAGGCGTGGCACCGACTCCTGATTGAGCTCGACCAGCCAGCGCTCGTTGTCCTTGCGCACGATAACGTCAGGGACAACATATTCGGCTTCAGTCGACTCGATTTGCGAGCCTGGGCGCGGATTCAGGCTCTGCACCAGTTCGATGACCTGACGCAGTTCGTCTTCCTTGAGCTTCATGCGACGCATCAACTGGCTGTAGTCGCGGCCGCCGAGCAGGTCGATGTAATCGCTGACCAGACGCTTGGCTTCAGCCAGCCAAGGCGTCTTGGCTGGCAGCTGGCGCAATTGCAGCAGCAGGCATTCGCCGAGGTTGCGGGCGCCGATGCCGGCTGGTTCAAATTGTTGAATGCGGTGCAGGACGGCTTCGATTTCGTCCAGTTCGATGTCCAGTTCCGGATCGAACGCCTCGAGGATCTCTTCGAGGGTTTCATCCAGGTAGCCCTGATTGTTGATGCAATCGATCAGGGTGACGGCGATCAGGCGATCGGTGTCGGACATCGGTGCAAGGTTCAGTTGCCACAGCAGATGGCTTTGCAGGCTCTCGCCGACGGAGGTGCGTGTGGTGAAGTCCCACTCGTCATCGTCGCTGCTCGGCAGGCTGCTGGCACTGGTCTGGTAGACGTCTTCCCAGGCGGTGTCGACCGGAAGCTCGTTGGGGATGCGCTCGTTCCATTCGCCCTCCTCGAGGTTGTCCACCGTCGGGGCAGTTTCCTGATAGGACGGTTCCTGGATTTCGGTGGCGGGCTTCTGTTCGGCGTTGTCGGCCATGGGGTCGGAATTGTCGAAGTCGTCGCCTTCTTCCTGGCGTTCGAGCATCGGATTGGATTCCAGAGCCTCCTGGATTTCCTGTTGCAGATCCAGGGTCGACAATTGGAGCAGACGGATGGCCTGTTGCAGCTGCGGTGTCATCGTCAGCTGCTGGCCCATTCTCAAGACTAGCGATGGTTTCATGGCAGGGGCTTAACACCTTATTCGCCGGCGCTATGCGCCATCCACTACAGGGCGCCGAAGCGCCAAACTTAAGCAAATTATATGCCTGAAACTGAAGTGTTTGCCTAGAGCGCTGTAACAATTAAAGCGTATTAAATCCTGCTTGAATCGATACAGCGCCCGGGCGGCGCACCGGGCACTGTTGCGCTTACAGGCGGAACTCGTGGCCCAGATACACTTCCTTGACCAGATCGTTGGCCAGGATGGTTTCTGCATCGCCCTCGGCAATCAACTGACCGTCGTTGACGATGTAAGCGGTTTCGCAGATGTCCAGCGTCTCACGGACGTTGTGGTCGGTGATCAGTACACCAATGCCCTTGGCCTTGAGGTGGTGGATGATCTGCTTGATGTCGCCGACCGAAATCGGGTCGACACCGGCGAACGGTTCGTCGAGCAGGATGAATTTCGGTGCCGTTGCCAGCGCGCGAGCGATTTCCACACGGCGGCGTTCACCACCGGACAGGCTCATGCCGAGGTTGTCGCGGATGTGACTGATGTGGAATTCCTGCAGCAGGTTTTCCAGCTCTTTGCGACGGCCGGCCTTGTCGAGCTCCTGGCGGGTCTCGAGGATGGCCATGATGTTGTCGGCCACCGACAGTTTGCGGAAGATCGACGCTTCTTGCGGCAGATAGCCGATACCGGCCTTGGCACGACCGTGCATCGGCTGGTGGCTGACGTCCAGATCATCGATCAGCACGCGACCCTGATCGGCCTGTACCAGGCCGACGATCATGTAGAAGCAGGTCGTCTTGCCGGCGCCGTTCGGGCCGAGCAGGCCGACGATCTGGCCGCTGTCGATCGACAGGCTGACATCACGCACGACCTGGCGGCTTTTATAGGCCTTGGCCAGGTGCTGAGCTTTCAGAGTTGCCATTACTGGGTTTTCTCGTCGGTTTTCTTCTTCGGCTGGATCACCATGTCGATGCGCGGACGCGCCTCGGTGACCTTGCTGCCGGTAGCGCGACCGGCGCTGGCCAGTTTCTTCACGGTGTCATAGACGATTTTCTCGCCTTGCGTCGTGTTGTTGTCCTTGTCGACAACCTTGGCCTTGTCGATCAGTACAACGCGGTTTTGCGCGGCGTGGTACTGGATCGTTACGCCCCAGCCCTGTACAGGCTTGGCATCACCTTGAGTCTGCAACTGTTCGAAGTAGGCGAGGTTGCCCACCGACGTCACGACATCGATATCGCCAGCCGGCGTACGGGTGATGGTCACCGTGTTGCCTTTAACGATCATCGAGCCTTGGGTGATGATCACATCACCTTTGTAGGTGGCGATGCCGTTCTTGTCATCCAGTTGGGCGTCGTCGGCCTGAATGCGGATAGGTTGCTGCTGATCGTTCGGCAGAGCCCAGGCGCTCACGCTTCCCAGTGCTGCGCCCAGACTGAGCAAAATAGGGAGGGTTTTAACGAGCCTCATACTGTCCTCTTACGTTCGATTGCAGGTGTATCCTGCTTTCCTTCAGGTACGCTTTCATTCCGACGCCAGTCGATACACCGCCAGCACCCTCGATTCTAACGGGTTGCTCGGTCTGCGCATATTCTTGCTGCGGGAACACGGTCATGCGGGTGCTGGTGATCAGAGTGCCGCGTTTTTTCTCATCGGTGCGCTGTACGCGTACCGAATCGATCAGTTCAACTTCGGTACCGCCCGAGTTCACTTCGCCGCGTTCGCTGGTCACGTGCCAAGGGAAGTCGGTGCCGCGATACATGTTCAGGTCCGGCTTTGTGACCAGGGTGACATCGGTAGCCTTGACGTGCTCGGCCTTGTCGGAGGTCATTTCATACTGCACTTTGCCGTCCGGCAGGTATTGCAGGGTGTGCGTGTTGGTTGCATACCAGTCGATAGGCGTTTCGACCGACGTCACCGGTGGCTTGTCGAGGAAGCGTTCCGGACTGATGTTCCAGTAGCCCACCGCGGCAAATATCGCCGCGATACAGCCGAACAGCAGGAAGTTGCGAAATTTTTTGCTAAACATGGTTTGGCTCACAGGTACGCGGCGTTGGCCGCATCGAGGCGGCCCTGGGCGCGCAGGATCAATTCGCAGAATTCGCGGGCGGCCCCTTCGCCACCACGGGCGTGGGTTACGCCATGGGCGTGTTCGCGGACGAAATCGGCGGCGTTGGCTACGGCCATGCCCAGACCAACACGGCGAATCACCGGCAGATCGGGCAGATCGTCACCGAGGTAAGCGACTTCTTCATAGCTTAGGCCCAGTTGCTCAAGCAGACCGTCGAGAACAACCAATTTGTCTTCGCGGCCCTGAAACAGGTGGGGAATCCCCAGGTTTTTCGCTCGACGTTCAACGACGGGTGTCTTGCGGCCGCTGATGATAGCGGTCTGCACGCCGGCGTTCATCAGCATTTTGATGCCTTGACCGTCGAGGGTGTTGAAGGTCTTGAACTCGCTGCCGTCTTCAAGGAAGTACAGGCGACCGTCGGTGAGAACGCCGTCGACGTCGAAAACCGCCAGTTTGATCGCTTTGCCGCGTTGCAGCAGATCGTTGCTCATTACATGACTCCTGCGCGCAGCAGATCGGAGAGGTTGAAGGCGCCGACCGGGCGATCTTCCTCGTCTACGACTACCAATGCGTTGATTCGGTGATCTTCCATGATTTTCAGGGCTTCGGCGGCCAGCATTTCCGGGCGGGCAGTCTTGCCGTGGGCCGTCATTACCTGGTCGATGGTGGCGCTGCGGATGTCGATGCTGCGATCCAGCGTGCGGCGCAAGTCGCCGTCGGTGAAGATCCCGGCGAGTTTACCGTCCGTTTCAAGGATAACGGTCATGCCCAGACCTTTACGGGTCATTTCCATCAATGCGTCTTTGAGCAGCGTGCCGCGTTGGACTTGCGGCAACTCTTGTCCGGCGTGCATGACGTTTTCCACTTTCAGCAGCAGGCGACGGCCGAGGGCGCCACCCGGGTGCGAGAAAGCGAAATCTTCGGCGGTGAAGCCGCGTGCTTCCAGCAGTGCCACGGCCAGCGCGTCGCCCATGACCAGTGCTGCGGTCGTCGACGAGGTCGGTGCCAGGTTCAGCGGGCAGGCTTCGTGTTCGACGTGAACGTTGAGATTGACTTCGGCCGCCTTGGCCAGCGGCGATTGCGGGTTGCCGGTGACGCTGATCAACTGGATGCCCAGACGTTTGATCAACGGCAGCAAAGTCACGATTTCATTGGTCGAGCCGGAGTTCGACAGGGCCAGGATCACGTCGTCGCGGGTGATCATGCCCATGTCGCCATGGCTGGCCTCGGCCGGGTGCACGAAAAATGCAGGGGTGCCGGTGCTGGCCAGGGTCGCGGCAATCTTGTTGCCGATGTGCCCGGATTTGCCCATGCCAACCACGACCACACGGCCTTTACTGGCCAGAATCATCTCGCAAGCACGTACGAAATCGGCGTCGATATGGGGCAGCAAGCCTTGTACGGCTTCCACTTCGAGTTGGATGGTGCGTTGTGCCGATTGAATCAGGTCGCTGGATTGGCTCATGTCAGAAATCGTATAGCCCGATGAAAAGGCGGCGATTATAGCGGTTATGTTGCAAAGGCTCACGCAAGTTCGTCGTGCTTTGTCATTCCTCGTTACCAAAAGCCGGCAAAAGAGCCTGCGCACCTGTCATATCGCCGAACACAGGCTGGTACAAGCCTTGGGCGCTTAGCCTTTGCAGTGATATAGTTCGCCGCCAGTTCGGCCTGCCCGGGATGTACGTGCTTTTTAAGTAAAGACAGGCGTCCGAGTGAGAGGCTGCATCGCAAGGAGTTTAGATGAGTGCCGATAACGCCTACGCGGTCGAGCTGAAGGGAGTCTCCTTCAAGCGCGGTGCGCGCAGCATTTTCAATAACGTCGATATTCGCATCCCGCGCGGCAAGGTCACCGGCATCATGGGACCTTCCGGGTGTGGCAAGACCACGCTGCTGCGATTGATGGGTGCACAATTGCGCCCTGCCAGCGGCGAAGTCTGGGTCAACGGCCAGAACCTGCCTGCGCTTTCGCGCAGCGATCTGTTCGATGCGCGAAAGCACATGGGTGTGCTGTTTCAAAGCGGCGCGCTGTTCACCGATCTCGATGTGTTCGAGAACGTCGCTTTCCCACTGCGTGTTCATACCGATTTGCCGGAAGAAATGATCCGCGACATCGTCCTGCTCAAATTGCAGGCGGTCGGTCTGCGCGGTGCCATCGAATTGATGCCGGATGAGCTGTCCGGTGGCATGAAGCGCCGTGTCGCACTGGCGCGGGCGATTGCGCTCGATCCGCAGATCCTCATGTACGACGAACCGTTCGTCGGGCAGGATCCGATCGCCATGGGCGTGTTGGTCCGTCTGATCCGTCTGCTCAATGATGCTCTGGGGATCACCAGTATCGTGGTGTCCCACGATCTGGCTGAAACCGCGAGCATCGCTGACTATATCTATGTCGTCGGTGATGGTCAGGTGCTGGGTCAGGGTACGCCGGACGAGTTGATGAACTCGGACGAGCCGCGGATCCGTCAGTTCATGACCGGCGATCCCGATGGCCCGGTGCCGTACCATTTTCCAGCGACGGATTACCGCGCAGATCTTCTGGGGAAGCGCTGATGCGCAGAATTTCATTAATAGAACGCGTGCGCCGGTTCGGCGAGGCGGCGATCGACGCCGTCGCGGTGTTCGGTCGTGCGACGCTGTTTCTGTTTCATGCCTTGCTGGGGCGTGGCGGGATCAGCGGTGGCTTCAGCCTTCTGGTCAAGCAACTGCATTCAGTCGGCGTGATGTCGCTGGTGATCATCGTCGTTTCCGGGATCTTCATCGGCATGGTGCTGGCGCTGCAGGGCTTCAGCATTCTGTCGAGCTATGGTTCGGAACAGGCCGTGGGGCAGATGGTTGCGCTGACCCTGTTGCGTGAACTCGGCCCGGTGGTGACAGCGTTGTTGTTCGCCGGTCGTGCCGGTTCGGCGTTGACGGCAGAGATCGGCAACATGAAGTCCACCGAACAGCTTTCCAGCCTGGAAATGATCGGCGTCGATCCGCTCAAGTACATCATTGCCCCGCGCCTGTGGGCCGGCTTCATTTCCCTGCCAGTGCTGGCGATGATTTTCAGCGTGGTGGGCATCTGGGGCGGTTCGTGGGTGGCTGTCGACTGGCTGGGTGTGTATGAAGGCTCTTATTGGGCAAACATGCAGAACAGCGTGAATTTCACCAGTGACGTGCTCAATGGCGTGATCAAAAGTATTGTTTTCGCCTTTGTAGTGACCTGGATCGCCGTATTCCAAGGCTACGACTGTGAGCCCACTTCCGAGGGGATCAGCCGTGCCACCACCAAGACCGTGGTGTTTGCCTCGCTGGCAGTGCTCGGCCTGGACTTTATTCTGACCGCTTTGATGTTTGGAGATTTCTGATGCAAAACCGCACCCTGGAAATCGGTGT
This sequence comes from Pseudomonas sp. Irchel 3H7, assembly GCF_900187605.1. Lineage (GTDB taxonomy): Bacteria > Pseudomonadota > Gammaproteobacteria > Pseudomonadales > Pseudomonadaceae > Aquipseudomonas. The sequence goes on along the minus strand of NZ_FYEA01000004.1, from coordinate 367,179 downwards.
CGGCCTGTTCCTGCTGGCAGGGATCCTGGCTTTGTTGCTGCTTGCTTTGCGGGTCAGTGGTCTGTCTCCGACGTCGACCACCGACACCTATAAACTGTATGCCTACTTTGACAATATCGCCGGTTTGACGGTCAGAGCCAAAGTGACCATGGCCGGTGTGACCATCGGCAAGGTCACGGCAATCGATCTGGATCGCGACAGCTTCACCGGTCGGGTCACCCTGCAAGTGGATAAAAAGGTCGACAACCTGCCGACCGACTCCACAGCGTCTATCCTGACCGCTGGTCTGCTGGGCGAGAAGTACATCGGTATCAGCGTAGGTGGTGAAGACAAGCCGCTGAAGGATGGCGGAACCATCCACGACACCCAGTCGTCACTGGTACTGGAAGACCTGATCGGTAAATTCCTGCTCAATACCGTTAGCAAAGACGCCAAATGAGGAGCTTTTGAATGATCTCTATCTTGCGACGCAGCCTGTTGGTGCTGTTGGCGGCCTTGCCGTTGATGGGTAACGCCGTGGCTGCTGCGACTTCGGCACATGATCTGGTTCAGGACACGACCACCCGGTTGCTGGCCGACCTGGCTGCCAACAAAGAGAAATACAGGCAGGACCCGACCGATTTCTACACGGCGCTTAACAACATCGTCGGGCCGGTAGTGGATGCCGAAGGCATTTCCAAGAGCATCATGACGGTCAAGTATTCGCGCAAGGCCACGCCGGCGCAGATGCAGACCTTCCAGGAAAACTTCAAAAAAGGCCTGTTTCAGTTCTACGGCAACGCCTTGCTTGAGTACAACAATCAGGGCATCACCGTTGATCCTGCCAAGGACGAATCGGGCGATCGCACCAGCGTCAACATGACCGTCAAGGGCAGCAGCGGCGCGATCTATCCTGTGCAGTACACGCTCGAGAAGATCAACGGCGAGTGGAAACTGCGCAACGTGATCATCAACGGCATCAACATCGGCAAGCTGTTCCGTGATCAGTTCGCCGACGCGATGCAGCGCAATGGCAACGATCTGGACAAGACCATCAATGGTTGGGCCGGGGAAGTGGCCAAGGCCAAGGAAGCCACCGAAAAGAACCCCGCGCAATGAATGAGGCCGCAGTTCGTATGAGTGATGTCGACGAGCTTCTGCTCAGTGGCGTGCTGGACTATCGCACCGGTGCCGACCTGCGCAAGGAAGGCCAGGCGCTAATCAAGTCCAGCAAGGCTGCTTCGCTGGTGATCGATTGCTCGGCGGTGAAGAAGTCCAGCAGCGTCGGTTTGTCGTTGCTGCTGTGCTTCATGCGCGATGCGAATGCGGCCGGCAAGGCTGTCAGCATCCGTGCGATGCCCGAAGACATGCGCGAAATTGCTCAGGTCAGTGAACTGACCGAACTGTTGGCGCACCCCTGAACCCACATCTATAAAGAAGCCCCCCGTCAGAGTCCTGCCATGCGGGGTTCGCAGGCGCGGGGCTTTTTTGTATGATGTCCGACCCGTGCGCACAGGGCGCCGATTGAGGTTGAGCATGCAGGCCGTAGAAGTGAAGAGCTTCCTTGAAGGAAAGCTGCCCGGAACGTTGGTAGAAGTTGAGGGCGAAGGCTGCAATTTCCAGCTGAACGTGATTAGCGATGAACTGGCGGCGTTGAGCCCGGTGAAGCGTCAGCAGCAGATCTATGCCCATTTGAACCCATGGATCACCGATGGCAGCATCCATGCGGTCACTATGAAATTTTTCAGCAGCGCGGCCTGGGCCGAGCGCACCTGAGCCTAAGGGCGTCGAGATTCTTATGGATAAATTGATTATTACCGGTGGCGCTCGTCTTGATGGCGAGATCCGCATTTCCGGCGCAAAAAACTCTGCCCTGCCGATCCTGGCTGCCACCCTGCTGTGCGATGGCCCGGTGACCGTTGGCAACCTGCCGCACCTGCACGACATCACCACCATGATCGAGCTGTTCGGTCGCATGGGCATTGAGCCGGTGATCGACGAGAAGCTCAGCGTCGAAATCGACCCGCGCACCATCAAGACCCTGATCGCGCCGTACGAACTGGTGAAAACCATGCGTGCCTCGATCCTGGTACTGGGCCCGATGGTTGCCCGTTTCGGTGAAGCCGAAGTGGCACTGCCTGGCGGTTGCGCCATCGGTTCGCGTCCGGTCGACCTGCACATCCGTGGCCTCGAAGCCATGGGCGCGGTCATCGACGTCGAAGGCGGCTACATCAAGGCCAAGGCCCCTGAAGGTGGCCTGCGCGGTGCGCACTTCTTCTTCGACACCGTCAGCGTGACCGGTACCGAGAACATCATGATGGCCGCTGCTCTGGCCAAGGGCCGCAGCGTGTTGCAGAACGCCGCACGTGAACCTGAAGTGGTTGACCTGGCGAACTTCCTCAACGCCATGGGCGCCAAGGTTTCCGGCGCCGGTACCGACACCATCACCATCGATGGCGTCGAGCGTCTGGGTTCGGCTTTCTATAAAGTCATGCCTGACCGTATCGAAACCGGTACCTACCTGGTCGCTGCCGCTGTGACCGGCGGCCGCGTCAAGGTCAAGGACACCGATCCGACCATCCTCGAAGCCGTTCTGGAAAAACTCCGTGAAGCCGGCGCAGAAATCACCTGCGGTGAAGACTGGATCGAGCTGAACATGCACGGCAAGCGTCCGAAAGCAGTCAACGTGCGCACCGCGCCGTACCCTGCATTCCCGACCGACATGCAGGCGCAGTTCATCTCGCTCAACGCCATTGCCGAAGGCACCGGTGCGGTAATCGAGACGATCTTCGAAAACCGTTTCATGCACGTGTACGAGTTGCACCGCATGGGCGCCAAGATTCAGGTCGAAGGCAACACTGCCATCGTTACCGGTACTGAAGTCCTCAAGGGCGCGCCAGTAATGGCCACCGACCTGCGTGCTTCGGCCAGCCTGGTGATCTCGGCACTGGTTGCCGAAGGTGACACGCTGATCGACCGCATCTACCACATCGACCGTGGTTACGAGTGCATCGAAGAAAAACTGCAGATGCTGGGCGCCAAGATCCGTCGCGTTCCGGGCTGATTGCTGGATTGGGACACAGGGACGTGTCCACTGATTTTAAGAGTCGAGCCGGTTTCCGGCTCGATGTGTGTCCGGCGCCGATTGCGACCGGACATGAGTACCTTGATAAGGACTGACGTTTCCCATGTTGACCATCGCACTGTCCAAGGGCCGCATCCTTGACGACACCCTGCCGCTTCTCGCCGAAGCGGGCATCGTGCCGACCGAGAATCCGGACAAGAGCCGCAAGCTGATCATCCCCACGACGCAAGACGACGTTCGTCTGCTGATCGTGCGTGCCACCGATGTGCCGACTTACGTCGAGCATGGCGCGGCAGACCTCGGCGTTGCCGGTAAAGACGTGTTGATGGAATACACCGGCCAGGGCCTGTACGAGCCACTGGATCTGCAGATCGCCCAGTGCAAGCTGATGACCGCCGGCAAGATCGGCGCGCCTGAGCCCAAGGGCCGTCTGCGCGTGGCGACCAAGTTCGTCAACGTCGCCAAGCGCTACTACGCCGAGCAGGGCCGTCAGGTCGACATCATCAAGCTGTACGGCTCGATGGAGCTGGCACCGCTGATCGGTCTCGCTGACAAGATCATCGACGTGGTCGACACCGGCAACACTCTGCGCGCCAACGGCCTGGAACCTCAGGAACTGATCGCCACGATCAGCTCGCGCCTGGTGGTCAACAAGGCTTCGATGAAAATGCAACACGCCCGAATCCAGGCGTTGATCGATACCCTGCGCAACGCAGTGGAATCGCGACACCGCGGCTGATTTACCTGCGCGACCCCAAGTCGCGCCGTCTATCCGCCTCATAGCCAGAATTCTCAGGTGCCCAAGCGGATCGAATGATAGTTTCGGGCGCCTGAGTTTTTGCCATTCCTATGAGGCTCTCGCTATGACCGCACCGACTGCAATTCGCCGACTCAACGCTGCTGACCCGGATTTCGCGCATCATCTGGATCATCTGCTGAGCTGGGAAAGTGTGTCTGACGACTCGGTCAATCAGCGCGTGCTGGACATCATCAAGGCTGTGCGCGAACGCGGTGACGCGGCGCTGGTCGAGTTCACCCAGAAGTTCGACGGCCTCGAAGTCGCTTCGATGGCCGATCTGATTCTGCCGCGTGAGCGCCTGGAACTGGCGCTCACGCGCATCACCGTGGCCCAGCGCGAAGCACTGGAAAAAGCCGCCGCTCGTGTGCGCAGCTACCACGAAAAACAGAAGCAGGATTCGTGGAGTTACACCGAAGCTGACGGCACTGTACTGGGCCAGAAGGTCACGCCGCTGGATCGCGCCGGTCTGTACGTGCCGGGGGGCAAGGCGTCGTATCCGTCGTCGGTATTGATGAACGCGATTCCGGCCAAGGTCGCCGGCGTGACCGAAGTGGTCATGGTGGTGCCGACGCCACGCGGTGAAATCAATGAGCTGGTGCTGGCGGCTGCGTGCATCGCCGGCGTCGACCGGGTGTTCACCATCGGCGGCGCGCAAGCCGTTGCGGCGCTGGCCTATGGCACCGAAAGCGTGCCGCAAGTCGACAAAGTCGTTGGCCCGGGCAACATCTATGTCGCCACGGCCAAGCGTCACGTATTCGGTCAGGTCGGCATCGACATGATCGCCGGCCCTTCGGAAATTCTCGTGGTCTGCGACGGTCAGACCGATCCGGACTGGATCGCCATGGACCTGTTCTCGCAAGCCGAGCACGACGAAGACGCCCAGGCGATTCTGGTCAGCCCGGACGCCGAGTTCCTCGACAAGGTCGCCGCGAGCATCGATAAACTGCTGCCGACCATGGACCGCGCGACCATCATCGAAACCTCGATCAATGGCCGCGGTGCGCTGATTCACGTGAAGGACATGGCGCAAGCGATCGAAGTCGCCAACCGTATTGCCCCGGAACACTTGGAGCTTTCGGTCGCTGACCCGCAAGCCTGGCTGCCGCAGATCCGCCATGCTGGCGCGATCTTCATGGGCCGTCACACTTCCGAAGCGCTGGGCGACTACTGCGCTGGCCCGAACCACGTGCTGCCGACCTCCGGCACCGCGCGCTTCTCCTCGCCGCTGGGTGTGTATGACTTCCAGAAGCGTTCGTCGATCATTTTCTGCTCCGAGGCCGGCGCTTCCGAGCTGGGTAAAACGGCATCGGTATTGGCCCGTGGAGAATCGCTGAGCGCCCACGCACGCAGTGCCGAATACCGCATCAAAGACGAAGACTTTCTAAAAGGGCAGGGGAACTGAGCGATGAGTAAATTCTGGAGCCCGTTCGTCAAGGATCTGGTGCCCTACGTGCCGGGCGAACAACCGAAGCTGACCAAACTGGTCAAGCTCAACACCAATGAAAACCCGTACGGCCCGTCGCCAAAAGCCTTGGCAGCGATGCAGACCGAACTGAATGACAACCTGCGTCTGTACCCGGACCCGAACAGCGACCTGCTGAAAACCGCCGTCGCCCAGTATTACGGTGTGCAGAGCAATCAGGTGTTCCTCGGCAACGGTTCGGATGAAGTGCTCGCGCACATTTTTCACGGCTTGCTGCAACACGATAAGCCGCTGTTGTTCCCCGACATCAGCTACAGCTTCTATCCGGTGTATTGCGGTTTGTACGGCATCGAGTTTGATGCGGTCCCGCTGGATGCGCAGTTCCAGATCGACCCGGCAGACTATGCCAAGCCAAATGGCGGGATCATCTTCCCTAACCCGAACGCGCCCACCGGATGCCTGCTGGCGCTGGACGCGGTCGAGCAAATCCTCAAGGCCAGCCCGGATTCGGTGGTGGTCGTAGACGAGGCCTATATCGACTTCGGCGGCGAAACCGCGATCAGTCTGGTGGACCGTTATCCGAACCTGCTGGTGACGCAAACCCTGTCCAAGTCGCGTTCGCTGGCGGGTTTGCGCGTTGGTCTGGCGGTTGGGCATCCGGATTTGATCGAGGCGTTAGAGCGGATCAAGAACAGCTTCAACTCTTATCCGCTGGATCGTCTGGCGATTGTCGGTGCGGCAGCGGCGTTCGAAGATCGCGAGCATTTCGGCAAGACTTGCCGTCTGGTGATCGAGAGCCGTGAGTGGGTGATTGCACAGTTGCAGGCCAAGGGTTTTGAAGTATTGCCGTCGGCGGCCAACTTCATCTTCGCCCGGCACCCGCAGCATGATGCGGCGGGGCTGGCGGCTAAATTGCGCGAGCAGGGTGTGATTGTGCGGCACTTCAAGCAGGAGCGGATTGCGCAGTTTTTGCGGATTTCGATTGGCACGCCGGAGCAGAATCAGGCGCTGATCGATGGGCTTGGCGATCTATAAAAGCAAGAGCCCCTCACCCTAGCCCTCTCCCAGAGGGAGAGGGGACTGATTGGGGGATATTGCAGAGCTTCGTCGACGTGAAAGTGCTGTACCGAATCCATAATCGACTCGGTCTTTCAGGTCGACGTACTTCGCAAGACAACTCGGTCGGCCCCCTCTCCCTCCGGGAGAGGGCTGGGGTGAGGGTGTGCTTTTATTCGTGATGCGGTTCGCCAAGGAATGTTAGCGAACTGAACAACCCACGACTATCCACATCCACACTGTCCTTCACCGGCACCTCAACCTGCGCCGCAATCACATTCAACCCTTCATTCCTCACCAACACCTGCGCCCGACCATCCTTGTCAGTCTCGGTGCTCAATGTGTTCGGCGCGCTGCGGTAATCACCAATCAACTTCACCCCAGCCGCCGGTTTGCCATCGAGCAACACCCGCACCGGTAATGACTTGCCCGGCCCAATCGTCAGCGGATCAACCTCCGGCAGAATCAGCAGTTTGATCTGATCGAGTTTCGGCAACTTCGCACCCGGCTGATAAATCGCCAGGCTGTACTTGAACGTCTCCGTTGCCCCGACAGCGCCCGGCACTTTGCTGCGGCCTTCGTTGACCCACTTCTTGTCGGCCGTTTGCGACCACATGCCATTGTTCAATGCCACGGCCATCACCGCCGGCGACTTCAAAGGTTCCAGGCGAGCATGATCCGCCAGGCGCTCGACGCTCACCGGAATCATCTTGCCGGCAACGTCGTAGGCCCAGGCACCTCTGATCTTCTGCGCTTTGAACGCGTTGTCCTCGGCACCATGACCGTAGACCACTTCGATATTGCCGCGACGCTCTTCGGTCCATAGGCCATGAGCCGAGACTTCGCCTGCGAACAGCGCGGCGATGAGCACAAGGGTTTTGTCGTATTGCATGGTGACGTCCTTTTACAGATTGAGTGTCAGGCTGACGGTGAAGTTGCGCGGCTCGCCGGGGTTGACCCAGTAGTTGCTGTAGGAGCGCTCGTAATACTTTTCGTCGAAAAGGTTGTTCAGATTGAGGCCGACGGTGACCTTGTCGCTGGCCTTGTAATGCGCGAGCAGGTCGACGGTGTGATACGCCGGAAGTTCGAAGTCGCTGCCGGACTCTCCCGAGCGGTCGCCGACATAGGTAAACGCTGCGCCGACGTCCGAGCCGCGCAAATGGCCATCCTGAAACTCGTAAACCCCAAGCAGGCTGCCGCTGCGCTTGGCCACGCCGAGGATGCGGCTGCCGGTGGGAATTGCCGCGTCACCCTGGGTCACTTCGGCGTCGATGTAAGCGAACGCGCCGATCACCCGCACTGCGTCAGTCACTTGCCCGGTGACTTGCAGGTCGAAACCGCGACTGCGCGCCTTGCCCATCGCGCGGCTGGTGTCGCTGGCCGGGTCGAGGGCGAGGACGTTTTCCTTGTCGATGTGGAAGAAGGCGAGGGTGCTGCTCAGGCGCTCGTCAAACAGCTCGTTCTTGATCCCGACTTCGTAACCGACGCCTTCTTCCGGATCGAAGGATTTGCCGGAGGCATCTAGGCCATTGTTCGGTTTGAACGAGGTCGAGGCGTTGGCGAACAGGCCGGTGTTCGGCGTCAGTTGATAGAGCAGGCCGGCGCGCTGGGTGAGGGCGTCATGGCGCTGACTGCTCTTGGCGTTACGGCTGTGATCGTCGATGTGCTGGTCGAAATGTTCGAAACGTGCGCCGATCATTCCGCGCAATTTGTCGGTGAAGACGATCTGATCCTGCAGGTTCAGCGCATGACTTTCGACCTGTTCGAAGAAGTCAGTGCCCGAGCGTGCGCCATTGGGTTTTGGCTGGCCGTAGATCGGCTTATAGATGTCGATGGCGTAAGGGCCGCCGGCAATGGTGGTGACGCGTTCGTTCTTGCGGAAGTTTTCATACTCGGTGCCGATCAGCAGTTCATGCTGCCAAGGACCGAGGTCGAACAGACCGCGCAATTCCAGTTGGGTGATGCTGTCGTGCCAACTTGTATCGCGTTCGCGCAAGCGACGGTTGACCGTGTGGCCGTCGGCGTTCAGTGCCCGTTGTTCCGAGGCGTCGCCCCAGAGTTTGCCTTCCTTGTAGTGGCTGGCCAGGCGCAGTTTCCAGCTGTCGTTGAGGTGATGCTCCAGCGTGGCTTGAAGAAGATTGTTGTGATTGTCGATGTTGCCGTCATTGGGTTCGCCGAGGAAAGTCGAACGCGAAACACCGCTCCATTTGTTGTTGGGCGCGACGATGCCGCGATCGAACGTCGAGCTGTGACGGACGATTTCGCTTTCCACCAATAGCGACGTGTCCGGGTTCAATTGCCAACTGATCGAGGGCGCAACGAACACGCGTTTGCTGTCGACGTGATCGCGAAAGCTATTGTTATCTTCGACCGCGAGATTGATCCGCGACAGCACATCACCCTGATCATCCAGCGGCGTGTTGACGTCCAGTGCGGTGCGATAACGGTCCCAACTGCCGGCGCTGGTTTGCAGGGTGGTGAACGCTTCGGGCTGCGGTTTCTTGGTGACGATGTTTACCGTGCCGCCGGGATCGCCTCGGCCATACAGACTGGCGGCGGGGCCTTTGAGCACTTCGATGCGCTCGATGCTGGCCGCGTCGGGTGTGCTCGGATAACCGCGATTGGCGCTGAAACCGTCCTTGTAGAGCTCCGAAGTGGTGAAGCCGCGCACGCTGTATTCGTATAGCGTCAGGCCACCGAAGTTGTTCTGCTTCGATACACCGCCGGCAAAATCCAGTGCGCGCTCGACACTGATGCTGCCCAGATCCTTGAGCACGCTGGCGGGCACCACGCTGATCGCCTGCGGGATATCGCGGATCGCCGTGTCGGTCTTGGTCGCGCTGGATGAGCGCGTAGCGCGGTATCCCTTGACCGGTCCGGTCGGCGATTCATAGTCGGAAATGACGCTGATGGCGTCGAGTTCAATCGGTTCGGGTTCTTCGGCGAAGGCGGGCTCGACCAGCAAGCCGAGGCTCAGGCCGAGCAGGGAAGCCTTTGTTCGAGACGACATGTTATGTTGTTCCAATTCTTAGAATTGAAACAATATAACATGTCTGTTGAGAATGTCTTTTATCCGCGCATTCCGCGCGAGCAAAGTTTTATTCTTCTTTTTCTTTCACCGGTGCCGGTGGCGGACGCAGGCCGATTTCAGCGGTGAGCTTGATCTCTTTGCCGTTGCGCATCACCTGAATCGTCACTTTGTCGGTCGGCTTGATCCGCGCGACCTGGTTCATCGAACGGCGACCATCGCCGGCCGGCTCGCCATCGATACTCAGAATCACGTCACCCAACTGCAGGCCTGCCTTCTGCGCCGGGCCATCGCGGAAGATCCCCGCGACGACAATCCCCGGGCGCCCGGACAAACCGAACGACTCGGCCAGTTCCTGCGTCAGCGGTTGCACTTCAATCCCCAGCCAGCCACGAATCACCTGACCGTGCTCAATGATCGACTTCATCACTTCCATCGCCAGTTTCACCGGGATCGCAAAGCCAATGCCTTGCGAGCCGCCGGACTTGGAGAAAATCGCCGTGTTGATGCCGGTGAGGTTGCCGTTGGCATCGACCAGTGCGCCGCCGGAGTTGCCCGGGTTGATCGCCGCGTCGGTCTGGATAAAGTCTTCGTAGTTGTTCAGGCCCAACTGATTACGCCCGGTGGCGCTGATGATGCCCATGGTCACGGTCTGGCCGACGCCAAACGGGTTACCGATGGCCAGCGCGACGTCGCCGATGCGGATGTTGTCGGAACGGCCGACCGTGATCGCCGGCAGGGTTTTCAGGTCGATCTTCAACACCGCGAGGTCGGTTTCCGGATCACTGCCGATCACGCGGGCGAGAGTTTCACGGCCGTCCTTCAGGGCGACCACAATCTGATCGGCGCCGCTGGTCACGTGGTTGTTGGTGAGGATGTAGCCTTCCGGGCTCATGATCACGCCGGAGCCGAGGCTCGATTCCATGCGTTTCTGCTTTGGCGAGTTATCACCAAAGAAGCGGCGGAACTGCGGATCTTCAAACAGCGGATGCGCCGGTTTGTTGATGACTTTGGTGGTGTACAGATTGACCACCGAGGGCGCTGCGATAGTTACCGCATCGGCATAGGACACCGGCCCCTGCTGCACGCTGGTGGTTTGCGGGGCCTGTTGCAGGTTGACGTCGAGGCTCGGCAGCCCGACCCACTGCGGGTAACGCTGAATAATCAACAGAGCGATAAGCACGCCGGCCAACAGTGGCCAGCCCATAAAACGCAGCGCCTTGAGCATTAAGCACGTCCTGGAAGAGTTGCAGGCGGGGTCAGACCGCCCATAATGTCGCGCATTATACGAGGCCGCGCGCGCCTCTGAACGGGATATTTAGGAGTCTTTCATGGCCGTTGCCCTCAGCACCCTCGTCGAAGAAGCCGACCGTTACCTCGGCAGTGCGAAAATTGCCGATTATTGCCCGAATGGATTGCAGGTCGAGGGCCGTCCGCAAGTGATGCGCATCGTCAGCGGCGTCACGGCCAGTCAGGCCTTGCTGGATGCCGCCGTCGAGGCCGGGGCCGATCTGGTGCTGGTGCACCACGGTTACTTCTGGAAGGGCGAGAACCCTTGCATCACTGGCATGAAGCAGCGTCGACTGAAGACCTTGCTCAAGCACGACATCAGTCTGCTCGCTTACCACTTGCCGCTGGATTTGCATCCTGATGTCGGCAATAACGTGCAGCTTGCTCGGCAATTGGACATCACTGTTGAAGGCCCGCTGGATCCGGATAATCTTAAAATCGTTGGTCTGGTCGGGTCTTTGAAAGAACCGATGACCGCGCGCGATTTCGCCCGCAAGGTGCAAGAAGTCATGGGCCGCGAACCATTGCTGATTGAAGGTAATCCGATGATCCGCCGGGTCGGCTGGTGCACCGGCGGCGGTCAGGGCTATATCGATCAAGCCGTCGCCGCAGGCGTCGATCTCTATCTGAGCGGTGAGGCTTCCGAACAGACCTTCCACAGCGCCCGCGAGAACGACATCAGCTTCATTGCCGCCGGCCACCACGCCACCGAGCGCTATGGCGTACAGGCGCTGGGCGACTACCTGGCAAAACGCTTTGCCGTCGAACACATCTTCATCGACTGCCCGAATCCGATCTGAATCCACCGCAAATCCCCTGTAGGAGTGAGCCTGCTCGCGATAGCGGAGTGTCAGTCACCGTTATGTCGAATGTGACAAAGCTATCGCGAGCAGGCTCACTCCTACAGGGGGGGCATCGGCCGAACTGGTAGGCATATTCATATACCCTTTCGATCTAGTTGGCGTCCTGATTAGAAGAGGCCGCTGTGCTAGGATTCCCCGCTCGAACACGGCCCGCTGGCCGTTCATAAGAAAGTTTTCGTGAGTAGCCATGGTCGACAAACTGACGCATCTGAAACAGCTGGAGGCGGAAAGCATCCACATCATCCGCGAGGTGGCCGCCGAGTTCGATAACCCGGTGATGCTGTACTCCATCGGTAAAGACTCCGCCGTGATGCTGCACCTGGCACGCAAGGCGTTCTTTCCGGGCAAACTGCCGTTTCCGGTGATGCACGTCGACACCCGCTGGAAATTCCAGGAGATGTACAAGTTCCGCGACAAGATGGTCGAAGAACTGGGCCTGGACCTGATCACCCACATCAACCCCGATGGCGTGGCGCAGAACATCAACCCGTTCACCCACGGCAGTGCCAAGCACACCGACATCATGAAAACCGAAGGCCTGAAACAGGCACTCGACAAGCATGGTTTCGACGCAGCCTTCGGCGGCGCCCGTCGCGATGAAGAGAAATCCCGTGCCAAAGAGCGCGTGTACTCGTTCCGCGACAGCAAGCACCGCTGGGACCCGAAAAATCAGCGTCCCGAGCTGTGGAACGTCTACAACGGCAAGGTCAACAAGGGCGAATCGATCCGCGTATTCCCGCTGTCGAACTGGACCGAACTGGACATCTGGCAGTACATCTACCTCGAAGGCATCCCGATTGTGCCGTTGTACTTCGCCGCCGAACGCGAAGTGATCGAGAAGAACGGCACGCTGATCATGATCGACGACGAGCGCATCCTCGAGCACCTGTCCGATGAAGACAAAGCGCGCATCGTCAAAAAGAAAGTGCGTTTCCGCACCCTTGGCTGCTACCCGTTGACGGGCGCCGTGGAGTCCGAGGCCGAAAGCCTCACGGACATCATTCAAGAAATGCTCCTGACGCGAACTTCCGAGCGCCAGGGCCGAGTCATCGACCACGATGGCGCCGGCTCGATGGAAGATAAAAAACGTCAAGGCTATTTCTAAGGGGCTGTCATGTCGCACGTATCTGATTTGATCAGCGAGGACATCCTCGCCTACCTGGGCCAGCACGAACGTAAGGAACTGCTGCGCTTTTTGACCTGCGGTAACGTCGATGACGGCAAGAGCACCCTGATCGGGCGCCTGCTGCACGACTCGAAGATGATCTACGAAGATCACCTCGAAGCGATTACCCGCGATTCGAAGAAAGTCGGCACCACCGGTGATGACATCGACCTGGCGTTGCTGGTTGACGGCCTGCAGGCCGAGCGTGAGCAGGGCATCACCATCGATGTCGCCTACCGCTATTTCTCCACCGCCAAACGCAAATTCATCATCGCCGACACGCCCGGCCATGAGCAGTACACCCGCAACATGGCCACCGGTGCCTCCACCTGTGACCTGGCGATCATTTTGGTCGACGCGCGTTACGGCGTGCAGACCCAGACCCGTCGCCACAGCTTTATCGCTTCGTTGCTGGGGATCAAACACATCGTCGTCGCCATCAACAAGATGGACTTGAAGGACTTCGATGAAGGCGTGTTCGAGTCGATCAAGGCTGACTACCTGAAGTTCGCCGAAGGCTTGAAGATGAAGCCGACCAGCATGCACTTCGTGCCGATGTCTGCCCTCAAGGGCGACAACGTGGTGAACAAGTCCGAGCGCTCGCCGTGGTACACCGGCCAGTCGCTGATGGAAATCCTCGAGACCGTGGAAGTCGCGGGCGACCGCAACTTCACCGATCTGCGTTTCCCGGTGCAGTACGTCAACCGTCCGAACCTGAACTTCCGTGGTTTCGCCGGCACCCTGGCCAGCGGCATCGTGCACAAGGGCGACGAAGTCGTGGTGCTGCCGTCGGGCAAGAGTAGCCGCGTGAAATCCATCGTTACCTTCGAAGGTGAGCTGGAACACGCAGGTCCAGGTCAGGCGGTAACGTTGACCATGGAAGACGAAATCGACATCTCCCGTGGCGACCTGCTGGTGCATGCCGACAACGTGCCGCCGGTCACCGACAGCTTCGAAGCGATGCTGGTGTGGATGGCTGAAGAGCCGATGCTGCCTGGCAAGAAATACGACATCAAACGCGCCACCAGTTACGTGCCGGGCTCGATCGCCAGCATCGTCAACAAGGTCGACGTCAACACCCTCGAAGAAGGCCCGGCGAGCGCGTTGCAGCTCAACGAAATCGGCAAGGTGAAGATCGCGCTCGACGCGCCGATCGCCCTCGACGGTTACGAAAGCAACCGCACCACCGGCGCGTTCATCATCATCGACCGTTTGACCAACGGTACCGTTGGCGCCGGCATGATCGTCGCGCAGCCAGTGACCCACGGTACCGCCACCCATCACGGCAAACTGGCGCATGTTGCCACTGAAGAACGCGCTCAGCGCTTCGGTCAGCAACCGGCCACTGTGCTGTTCAGCGGCCTGTCGGGGGCGGGCAAGAGCACGCTGGCTTACGCGGTCGAGCGCAAGCTGTTCGACATGGGCCGTGCGGTGTTTGTGCTGGATGGCCAGAACCTGCGTCAGGACCTGAACAAAGGCCTGCCACAGGATCGCGCCGGTCGCACCGAGAATTGGCGTCGTGCCGCGCACGTCGCGCGTCAGTTCAACGAAGCGGGTCTGCTGACCTTGGCCTCGTTCGTCGCGCCAAGCGCTGAAGGGCGTGAGCAAGCCAAGGATCTGATCGGCAAGGATCGTCTGCTGACGGTCTACGTACAGGCCTCGCCGGCCGTGTGCGCCGAGCGTGATCCGCAAGGTCTGTATGCCGCCGCTGGCGACAACATCCCGGGCGAATCCTTCCCGTACGACGTACCGCTGAATGCCGATCTGGTGATCGACACGCAGACGCTGAGTGTGGAAGAGAGCGTCAAGCAAGTGCTGGATCTGCTGCGCAAGCGTGGCGCGATCTAAGCACTGAAGCAGCGACTGGCTTCTAGCTTCAAGCTGCAAGAAAAAGCCCGCCGATGAGTGATCATCGGCGGGCTTTTTTGTCGCTTTGAGAGTGTCAAAAGATCGCAGCCTTCGGCAGCTCCTGCATTGGATCGGCGTACACCCTGTAGGAGCTGCCGAAGGCTGCGATCTTTTGATCTTTAATTCGCTGGATATTCGCGGTGCATCTGTTCCAGCAGCGCATCCTTGTCCAGCCACAGCTGATTGATCCAGCCCTGAAACTGCAATCGATATTCGCCGTCCTGATCGTAATTCTTGCCAATGAACTGCTGCGGAATCTTCAGCTCCTCAAAGTGCACCACTACATCGCGCACATTGCCGCACAGCAGGTCCCAGAACCCGGGACGCCCGGCCGGGTAGTGGATCGTCACGTTGACGATCGACTCCAGCTGTTCACCCATCGCATCCAGCACAAACGCAATTCCGCCAGCCTTGGGCTTGAGCAGGTATTTGAACGGCGACTGCTGCTGCGCATGCTTGCCTTCAGTGAACCGCGTACCTTCGACGAAGTTGAAAATTCCCACCGGGTTATTACGAAACTTCGCGCAAGTCTTACGGGTGGTTTCCAGGTCTTTGCCTTTCTTCTCCGGGTGCTTGGCCAGGTACGTCTTGGAGTAGCGTTTCATGAACGGAAAGCCCAGCGCCCACCAGGCCAGACCGATCACCGGTACCCAGATCAGTTCCTGTTTGAGGAAGAATTTCAGCGGCTGAATACGGCGGTTGAGCACGTATTGCAGCACCAGAATATCGACCCAGCTCTGGTGGTTGCTGGTGATCAGATATGAGTGTTGATAGTCGAGGCCTTGCAAACCGCTGATGTGCCAGCGCGTGCGGCGCACCAGGTTCATCCAGCCCTTGTTGTTGCTGATCCACGCTTCATGGGTATGGCTCATCAGCCAGAGCGAAGCTCGCCGGGCGAAATCGAACGGCAACACTTTGATCAGCGCCACGCAGAACAGAAACGAGCACAGCAGAATCGTATTAAGTGCCAACAGCAGCGAGGCAATCACGCCGCGCAACGGTGCAGGTAGAAAATCCAGCATTTACACATCCATAGGTCGGTTGGCGGCTTGAATCGCGGTGAGGGCGATGGTGTAGACGATGTCATCGACCTGCGCGCCGCGCGGCAAGTCATTCACTGGTTTGCGCAGGCCTTGCAGCATCGGCCCGAGGCTGACGCAATCGGCGCTGCGTTGCACGGCTTTGTGCGTGGTGTTGCCGGTGTTCAGATCGGGGAACACAAACACCGTGGCGCGGCCGGCCACCTGACTGTTCGGCGCCAGTTGCCGGGCCACGTCGGCGTTGGCAGCAGCGTCGTATTGCAGCGGGCCGTCGATCAGCAGTGAATGCTGTTGTTCGTGGGCGAGCAGGGTGGCTTCGCGGACTTTCTCGACTTCTTCGCCGGTGGCCGATTCGCCGCTGGAGTAGCTGATCATCGCCACACGCGGAGTGATGCCGAATGCCGCCGCCGAGTCAGCGCTTTGCAGGGCGATCTCGGCCAGTTCGCTGGCGCTCGGGTGCGGATTCATCACGCAGTCACCGTAAACCAGCACTTCCTCCGGGAAGAGCATGAAGAACACCGACGACACCAGCGTGCAGCCCGGGGCAGTCTTGATCAACTGCAGGGCCGGGCGGATGGTATTGGCGGTGGTGTTGATCACGCCCGAGACCAGGCCGTCGACTTCATCCAGTGCAAGCATCATGGTGCCGATCACCACGGTGTCTTCCAGCTGCTGCTCGGCCATTGGTGCATTGAGGCTTTTGGTTTTGCGCAGGGCGACCATCGGCTCGACGTAGCGCTCGCGGATCAAATCCGGATCGAGAATCTCCAGCCCCGGCGGCAGCACGATGCCTTGGGCGCGAGCGACCGCTTCGACGTCTGCAGGTTTGGCCAGCAACACGCAACGGGCAATCCCGCGTTCCTGACAGATCGCCGCCGCTTGCACGGTGAACGGCTCGCTGCCTTCGGGCAGGACTATGCGCTTGTTCGCCGCCTGCGCGCGCTGAATCAACTGATAGCGGAATACGGCGGGCGACAGGCGCATTTCCCGTGGCGTGCCGCAACGCTGGTGCAGCCACTTGGCGTCGAGATGGCTGGCGACAAAATCAGTGATGATTTCCGCACGCTCGCGGTCGTCGATGGGGATTTCCTTGTTCAGGCCGTTGAGCAGGTTGGCGGTATCGTAAGAGCCGGTGCTCACCGACAACACCGGCAAACCGGCCTGCAACGCGCCTTGGCACAAGTCCATGATGCGTGGATCAGGCAAGGTGTCGCTGGTCAGCAGCAGACCGGCCAGCGGCACGCCGTTGATCGCCGCCAGGCTGACGGCGAGGATGATGTCGTCGCGATCACCCGGTGTCACCACCAGCACGCCGGGCTTGAGCAGCTCGACTGTGTTGCGCATGGTCCGTGCGCAAATGATGATTTTGGTCATGCGCCGGGTTTCGTAGTCACCGGCATTGAGCACTTGCGCGCCCATCAGGTCGGCGACGTCACGGGTGCGTGGTGCGTTGAGTTCAGGCTGGAACGGAATGCAGCCAAGCAGACGGAAATCACCGCTGCGCAGCAACGGCGAATGCTCTTTCAGACGCGTGGCGAAGGCGTCCATGCTCTCGTCGGTCTTGACCTTGTTGAGGATCACGCCGAGGACTTTCGGGTCTTTCGGCCCACCGAACAATTGCGCCTGCAACTCGACGCGACCGGACAGCTCGGCAAGTACTTCGTTTTCCGGCGCCGAAACCAGAATCACCTCGGCATCGAGGCTCTTGGCCAGGTGCAGGTTGACTCGCGCGGCGTAGCTGGCGCTGCGGGTCGGCACCATGCCTTCGACGACCAGCACGTCTTTGCCGATGGCGGCTTGCTGATACAGGGTGATGATTTCTTCGAGCAACTCATCGAGCTGACCGTCGCCAAGCATCCGCTCGACGTGGGCCAGGCCCAGCGGCTGCGGTGGTTTCAGGCCATGTGTGCGCGCCACCAGTTCGGTGGAACGTTCAGGGCCGGTGTCGCCGGGGTGCGGCTGCGCAATCGGTTTGAAGAAGCCGACTTTCAGGCCCGCTCGCTCCAGCGTACGCACCAGCCCGAGGCTGATGGAGGTCAGACCCACGCCAAAATCGGTGGGCGCGATAAAAAAAGTTTGCATGCGAATTCTCTAAGGGTGCATGGCAATGGCGATCATCTTTTACTGACAATCTGCCGAAATTCAGTCGCCAAGGTTATCGCTAACCGAGCCTTGTGCGCACCAACCGCAGGCAAAGGGTTGGCCTATTTTTTCAATACGTTGCGCCGGGTCGAGCACCCAGGCACGTGATTGCCAGGGCGGCTGATGGCGCAGGTGTTGGGTGTGGCCACAGGAAAGCTCGGCCACCCAATGGCCTTCTTCGTCTTGATGGAAGCCTGCGATCGTCGAAACCCGTTTGTCCGGGTTGTGTTCGCTTTCGCGCGTTTGCTTCGCTAAACTTGGCCTTTCTATATTCTTATGCAAAAGGTCTCGCCCCATGCTGATCGCCGCCAATAAGGCTGTCTCCATCGACTATACCCTGACCAACGACGCTGGTGAGGTCATCGACAGCTCCGCCGGCGGCGCTCCGCTGGTCTACCTGCAAGGCGCAGGTAACATCATTCCAGGCTTGGAAAAAGCGCTGGAAGGCAAAGCTGTTGGTGACGAGCTGGAAGTTTCCGTTGAGCCGGAAGACGCTTACGGTGAATACGCTGCTGAGCTGGTCAGCACCCTGAGCCGCAGCATGTTCGAAGGCGTTGACGAGCTGGAAGTCGGCATGCAGTTCCACGCTTCGGCGCCGGACGGCCAGATGCAAATCGTCACCATCCGTGACCTCGACGGCGACGACGTGACTGTCGACGGTAACCACCCACTGGCCGGTCAGCGCCTGAACTTCAAAGTGAAGATCGTTGACATCCGTGACGCCAGCCAGGAAGAAATCGCTCATGGCCACGTCCATGGCGAAGGTGGCCATCACCACTGATTTTCTGCGCTAAGCTTCGAGTACTGGAGAGGCGCCTGCGGGCGCCTTTTTAGTCCGCGGCTGTCCTTGGTGGCCTCGCCAAGTGGCTGTTTCGAGTAGAACATGGGAATCCTGGAGTTCGTCATGAGTGCTTTTCACGACCTTAAGTTGACAGCCCTGGATGGCCAGGAGCTACCGCTGGCGCCGTTCAAGGGCCAAGTCGTGCTGGTGGTCAACGTCGCCTCCAAGTGCGGCTTGACCCCACAGTACGCGGCGCTGGAAAACCTCCATCAGCAATTCAAAGGCAAAGGCTTCAGTGTGCTGGGCCTGCCGTGCAACCAGTTTGCCGGTCAGGAACCCGGTTCTGAAAAAGAAATTCAGGACTTCTGCAGCCTTAACTATGGCGTGACGTTTCCGTTGTCGAGCAAGCTCGAAGTCAACGGCCACGAGCGTCATCAGCTCTACCGTCTGTTGGCGGGCGAGGGCGCGGAGTTTCCCGGTGACATTACCTGGAATTTCGAAAAGTTTTTGCTCGGCAAGGACGGCCGGGTGTTGGCGCGGTTCTCGCCGCGTACGGCGCCGGATGATCCGACCATTGTGCATGCGATTGAAAAAGCGCTGAGCTGAAACAGCAAGATCAAAAGATCGCAGCCTTCGGCAGCTCCTGCAGGAGACCTCAAAACCCCATGTAGGAGCTGCCGAAGGCTGCGATCTTTTGCTTTGCGTCTTTTAATCCTTAATCACCCAAATCAATAGTGCTGTTCAAAGGGTTCGCGTCTCCATATTATCGCCGTCATAAAGCCTTCTCTGTGGAGCCCATCGATGCCCGTTCAAGCCTTGTTCAAACCGTTCCACCTCGGTGCCCTCGAACTGCCGACCCGCGTGGTCATGGCGCCGATGACTCGCTCCTTCTCCCCGGGCGGCGTGCCTAATTCGAAAGTCATCGAGTACTACCGTCGTCGCGCAGCGGCCGGTGTCGGCCTGATCATCACCGAAGGCACCACCGTCGGCCACATCGCCTCCAACGGTTACCCGAACGTGCCGCAGTTCTTTGGTGACGCGCCATTGGCTGGCTGGAAGAAAGTCGTCGACGCCGTTCACGCTGAAGGCGGCAAGATTGTTCCGCAGTTGTGGCATGTGGGCAGCGTGCGTCGCATCGGCACCGAGCCGGACGCCAGCGTGCCGGCTTACGGCCCGTCGGAAAAACTCAAGGACGGTCAGGTCGTGGTGCACGGCATGACCCAACAGGACATCAAGGACGTAATCGCCGCCTTCGCTCAAGCGGCCAAAGACGCACAAAGCATCGGCATGGACGGCGTGGAAATCCACGGTGCGCACGGTTACCTGATCGACCAGTTTTTCTGGGAAGGCAGCAACCAGCGCAGCGACGAATACGGCGGCAGCCTGGCCAACCGTTCGCGCTTCGCCATCGAACTGATTCAAGCGGTGCGTGCGGCCGTTGGCGAAGGTTTCCCGATCATCTTCCGTTTCTCGCAGTGGAAGCAGCAGGATTACACCGCGCGTCTGGTGCAAACCCCAGAAGCACTGGGCGAATTCCTCAAGCCGTTGTCCGACGCCGGTGTGGATATTTTCCACTGCTCGACGCGGCGTTTCTGGGAGCCGGAGTTCGATGGTTCCGAGCTGAACCTGGCAGGCTGGACCCGCAAGCTCACCGGCAAGCCGACCATCACCGTCGGTAGCGTCGGTCTCGATGGCGAGTTCCTGCAGTTCATGGTCAACACCGACAAGGTCGCGCAACCGGCCAGTCTGGAGAACCTGCTGGAGCGTTTGAACAAAGAGGAATTCGATCTGGTCGCGGTGGGGCGTGCGCTGTTGGTCGATCCGGATTGGGCGCAAAAAGTCCGCGAAGGGCGTGAACAGGATATTTTGCCGTTCAGCCGTGAGGCGTTGATGACGCTGGTTTAACCAGCGCCCTTACTGACGCCATCGCGAGCAGGCACACTCCTACAATTGGAATGCATTTCCCCTGTAGGAGTGAGCCTGCTCGCGATGGCGGTCTCCAAGTCGCCTGGATTCAAGGCAATGTCTGCGCATTCGGCACCACTTGCTCCCCCACACAAGCCCCGCGCAAATGCTTTTCAAACTGCTCGATAACAGCCGGCCATCCCTGGCGGCTCGCATGCTGCCGCGCATTCAAACGCACGCAGCGCAACGCCTCATCCTCTTCCAGCAACCACGCCGCCGCCTCGCAGAACGCCTGTTCATCACCGGGCATCGCCAGCACGCCGTTGTAACCATGGCGAATATGCTGCGCCGCTGCAGCTTGATCGTAAGCCACCACACCAAGTCCCGAGGCCAGTGCCTCCAGCACGACATTGCCGAAGGTTTCGGTCAGGCTGGGAAACAGAAATATATCGCCGGACGCGTAGTGCGCCGCCAACGCTTCACCACGCTGTGAGCCGCAGAAAATCGCCTCGGGCAAATCCTTTTCCAGCGCTAGCCGTTGCGGCCCGTCGCCGACCACGATCAGTTTCAGATTGCGCTGTGGATAAGTGTCCCGCAGTTTTTCGAAGCAGCGTTTGAGCAGGCCAAGGTTCTTCTCCGGCGCGAGTCGTCCTACGTGAATCACCGCAATGTCCTGCTCGGACAGGCCCCATTGCTCACGCAAGGCATTCAGCCGTTTGCTTGGATGAAATAGCTGGCTGTCGACACCGCGCGACAACAGCGCCAAGCGCTCGAAATGGCGTCGCTCCAGTTCCAGTCGCTGGCTGACGCTCGGCACCAGAGTCATGGCCGAGCGATTGTGAAACCAGCGCAAATAATGCGTCAGCATTCGCGTCAGCAGTCCGAGGCCGTACTGACTGGTGTATTGCTGAAAGTTGGTGTGAAACCCGCTGACCACCGAAATGCCCAAACGCCGCGCCGCACGCAGGGCCGATAAGCCGAGTGGGCCTTCCGTGGCGATGTACAGCACATCGGGACGCTGACGTTTCCAGCGTCGCAGCAGCTTGTGCATCGACGACTGACCCCATTGCAGCCCCGGATACCCCGGCAGTGGCCAGCCGCGACACAACAGCAACGCGTCATCTTCACTGCGCTGTGGATCACCGGCCTGACGCGGGCGCACCAGTTCCACTTGGTGGCCACGCGCGCGCAGCCCATCGCACAAGCGGCCAAGAGTATTGGCCACCCCGTTGATTTCCGGTGGAAAGGTTTCGCTGATCAGGGTGATGTGTAGAGCTGTCGTCATGGCCTCAGTGTCGACTGAGGCCATGTCGTGCTTGTGACGTTCGGATGATGGATTTGTGACGTGCTCAGCGTTGAGTGACGAGATTCTCAGCACCGCGTTCACGCACCCAAAACAACGTCGCCCCGGCCACCGCCGCCGGCATCATCAGAATGTTGACCACCGGAATCAGCAGCACCAGATAGACGATCCCGCCAAAACTCATGCTCTGCCAGCGCTTCTGCCGCAGCCAGGCGAGCATCTCGTTCCAGCCCAGTTTGTGGTTGTCCGCCGGGTAGTCGATGTACTGGATCGCCATCATCCACACGCCGAACAACAACCACAGCGGTGCGGCGATGATGTTTACCACCGGGATGAACGAGAGGATGAACAGACCGATCGCGCGGGGCAAGAAATAGCCGAGCTTGCGCATTTCCCGGGCGAGGGTGCGCGGGACCATCGCAATCAGTTCACCCCAGCTGAACGCCGGGAAATCATCAGTGCCGCGCACTACTACTTCGACTTTTTCCGCGAGGAAACCGTTGAACGGTGCGGCGATCACGTTGGCCAGCATGGTGAAGGTAAAAAACACCATCAGCGCCACCAGCACGACAAACAGTGGCCAGAGGATGTAGCTGAGGAAATTCAGCCATTCCGGCAGCGACGGCATCAGCGTATCGACCCACAGGCTGAACTGGTGGCCGGCCAGATAGATCAATCCGACGAACAGCACCAGGTTGATCACCAGCGGCAACAATACGAACAGGCGCAGGCCTGGGCTGAGGACCAGTTTCAGGCCTTCGCGCAGGTATTGCGGGCCGGACAGAACAGGGGCGGGCATAAGGTGCTCCGAGCAAGGGAAAACGCGCCGACCTTACCGACTTTGCAACGCCTGTGAAAGCGCGGCAGAGCGATCGACATTCACTGTAACAAAGACGTCCATCTCGTCAGTGTGTCGGCATAGAGACCACCTATGAGCTGGATTGTTAAACCGTATTTCCTTAATCTTGCCCCCCTCGATACGCTGCACCCAACTTTTTACAGGACTGTCGAGCTCAAGCCTTCCCCAAGGTTTTCCACGGTCCTTTTTTATTCCCGCCGGCAGTCCGGCGATCCGTGCCCGTTTTTCGGCCCGGTCAACAGGAGCAGGTCATGTCTGAAGTCCGTCATTCGCGAGTGATTATTCTCGGTTCCGGCCCTGCCGGTTACAGCGCTGCGGTATACGCGGCCCGTGCCAACCTCAAGCCACTGCTGATCACCGGCATGCAGGCTGGCGGTCAACTGACCACCACCACCGAAGTCGACAACTGGCCGGGCGATGTCCACGGTCTGACCGGTCCAGCCCTGATGGAACGCATGCGCGAGCACGCCGAGCGTTTTGAAACCGAGATCGTTTTCGATCACATCAACGCCGTCGACTTCGCTGCCAAGCCTTACACTCTGACCGGCGACAGCGCGACCTACACCTGCGACGCCCTGATCATCGCCACCGGCGCCAGCGCTCGTTACCTGGGCCTGCCTTCGGAAGAAGCGTTCATGGGCAAAGGCGTTTCGGCCTGCGCGACCTGCGACGGTTTCTTCTACCGCAACAAGCCTGTTGCAGTGGTCGGCGGCGGCAACACCGCTGTTGAAGAGGCACTGTACCTGGCCAATATCGCCAGCACCGTAACCCTGATCCACCGTCGCGAAACCTTCCGCGCCGAGAAAATCCTGATCGACAAGCTCAACGCTCGCGTCGCCGAAGGCAAGATCATCCTCAAGTTGAACGCCAACCTCGACGAAGTCCTGGGCGACAACATGGGCGTGACCGGTGCGCGTCTGAAGAACAACGACGGCAGTTTCGATGAAATCACCGTTGACGGCGTGTTCATTGCCATCGGCCACACTCCGAACACTTCGCTGTTCGAAGGCCAGTTGACCCTCAAAGACGGTTATCTGGTGGTGCACGGCGGCCGTGAAGGCAATGCGACTGCGACCAGCGTCGAAGGCATCTTTGCCGCCGGTGACGTGGCTGACCACGTTTACCGTCAGGCGATCACTTCGGCCGGCGCCGGCTGCATGGCGGCACTGGACACCGAGCGTTACCTGGACGGTCTGCAGAACGCTTCGTTCTAAGATCGCAGGCATAAAAAAACCGGCTTCGGCCGGTTTTTTTGTGCCCGTTACTCCTGCTCCAACGCAATTCATTGTAGGAGTGAGCCTGCTCGCGATAGCGGTGTACCGGTCAACATATGAGTCGACTGATACACCGCTATCGCGAGCAGGCTCACTCCTACAGGGGGGGCGTTGCAGCTGGAATCAGCGGCGAGTCAGGGGCTGTGCGGTGAATTTGACGCCGGCCAGGCCGTGTTTGATCAATGCACGGATATTGCCGTGATCACTGCCCTCAGGCGTCGCCACCACCGAACGGTAATGCTCGCCGAACGCCAACAGCGCTTCTTCATCGCTCAGACCTTCGAGCAACGCCAGACCCAAAGTCTTGCACGAACCTTCGTTCTGCCCGGCGGCGTTTTCCACACCACCGTTGTTGAAGGCTTGCGGCTGATAATCGTAACCGGCGGCGATGAACGCCAGGGTGTCGGCGAAAGCGTGTTCGCCGCTTTTGAGGCTGGTGCGCAGGGTGTTCAGGTCACTCATGGGTTTTTCCTTTGGCGAACGCCGCTTGCTGGTCGGCGTTGGCTTCT
Source organism: Pseudomonas sp. Irchel 3H7 (assembly GCF_900187605.1). GTDB lineage: Bacteria > Pseudomonadota > Gammaproteobacteria > Pseudomonadales > Pseudomonadaceae > Aquipseudomonas. The sequence continues at coordinate 342,770 of NZ_FYEA01000004.1, read as the reverse complement.
TGCTGATATTGGGCTTTCCACTCGGCGTATGGCATGCCGTAAACCACTTCGCGAGCATCGTCGAGGCTGACCTCGATCTGGCGCTCGTCGGCTTCGGCCTTGTACCACTTCGACAGGCAGTTGCGGCAGAACCCGGCGAGGTTCATCAGGTCGATGTTCTGTACGTCCTTGCGGCTGTCCAGGTGGGCGACCAGCCGGCGGAAGGCGGCGGCTTCGAGTTCGAGGCGTTGTTGCTCGGTCATGATGGGCTCTGTGCAGTCAAATCGTGGCGCGGATGATAAAAGTCTGACGGCCAATGCGCCAGACGCACTCAGCGGCTGGCGGCGAGTGTGATCGAAACCGACTCGGCAAATCGCAACGCATGGGGCTTGTCGACTTCGACTTCGGCGTACAGCACCGAACCGTTGCTCATCACCAGATCGAGCAATTCCTGAGTCAGGCGTTCAAGCAGCGCAAAGCGATTGCCCTCGACGTGGGCGATGATCGCTTTGGTGATCGTGCGGTAATTCAGTGCGTGATCAATGTCGTTGTCACGCACCGCTTCCTGCGCGGCATACAGAATGGTCAGGTTGATCAGCACATCCTGCTTGTTGAGGATTTCGTCCTCGTTGATCCCGATAAAGGTGCGCAAGCGCAGATCCTTGACCCGGATGCGCGCCATTCCCGGCTGAAGTTGTGGCATTTACTTGCTCCGTCCAATCAATTGCAGGAACTCCTGGCGGGTGTTGCTCGACTCGCGGAACGCGCCGAGCATGACCGAGGTGTTCATGGTCGAATTCTGTTTTTCGACACCGCGCATCATCATGCACATGTGTCTGGCCTCAATGACGACGGCGACGCCGGCAGCATCGGTGACCTGTTGCACCGCATCGGCAATTTGCCGGGTGAGGTTTTCCTGAATCTGCAGGCGCCGGGCGAACATGTCCACCAGTCGCGCGATTTTCGACAGGCCCAGCACCTTGCCTGTCGGAATATAAGCCACATGGGCCTTGCCGATGAAGGGCAACAGGTGATGTTCGCACAACGAGTACAACTCGATGTCGGCGACGATGATCATTTCGTCACTGTCCGAGGCAAACAGCGCGCCGTTAACAATCTCATCGACGCTCTGTTCGTAACCGTGACACAGGTATTGCATGGCCTTGGCCGCGCGCACTGGCGTATCGAGCAGTCCTTCGCGGTCGGGATCTTCACCGAGGCCGATGAGGATTTCGCGGTAGTTCTCGGGCAGTGAGCGGCTCATGGGCAGCCTCGCAGGCAGGTGTTATTTGACGTGCCTTCCGCCGTTGACGGTCAGGGTCGTACCGGTGACATAAGGGTTGTCGAGCAGATAGCGCAGGCTCTGATAGATCACTTCGCTGCCGGGCTCGATGCCCAGCGCGGATTTTGCCAGGGCCTTGGCGCGGTACGCCGCGTCGTCGTCGGGATTGAACAATAGCAGGGCTGGCGCGATGCCGTTGACCTTGATGGCCGGCGCATAGCGGGCGGCGAAGGACAGGGTCAGGCTGTCGAGCCCGGTCTTGGTCGCGCAATAGCCGATGTGCTTGCTGCTGCCTTTGCGGGTGACATCGTCGCTGATGTGGATGATGTCGGCGGGCGTCGAGCGTTGCAGCAATTCGCCACAGTGCAGGTTGATCAGATACGGTGCGAGCATGTGCAGATTGAACATGCGCGTGAAGGCTTCGGCCTCGCTGCCCGGAGTTTCGGCCAGCCATTCGGAAGCGTTGTGCACGATGGCGCGCAGGCTCTCGGTGTGGGTTTTCAGTGCTTCGATAAAGGCGAGAATCGCGGCCTCGCTGGAAAAGTCGGCGAACAGGCCGATGGCGCCCAGATCACGCAGCGTTTGCACGCCGGGGCGTTCGCTGCGGTAGGTGAAGATGACGCGATGGCCGTCTTCGAGTAACCGCTGCGCGCAATGCAGGCCGACACGCTGGCCGGCACCGGTGATGAGGATCGGAGCGGAAGAAAGGGTCATGAACGGCTCGCGTCGCGGCTGGAGCAAAAACTATAACAGCGACGAGCCTGAAAAGATCGCAGCCTTCGGCAGCTCCTACTCTGGTCTGTATTCAGTCCTGTAGGAGCTGTCGAGTGCAACGAGGCTGCGATCTTTAATGTTTCTGAGGTGCTGCCGAAACAGGCAGTCGCACCGGCGTGCTGTTCAGCCAGTTCGCCAGCAAGCGGGTCGACAATGGAATAAAGAAGTAAACCATCAGCGGCGTCAGGCACGCCGTGCTGATCAGCACGCGCGGCAACAAACTCATGTCGGCAAGCAACGGGCCGAGGACAAAGTTGAACAGCAGTGACACTGGAAAGAACGCCAGCCAGATCGCGACGGCCTGCTTCCAGCGCGGTGGACGCTGACCGACCGCGCCGAACCAACCTTCGATACCGCTGACCCGATGCTCTTTCGGGTGGGCAAACAGATCGCTGCCACGGCTCAACCACGCGGTGCGGGACGCCGAATGTTCCCACGCATGCAGCGTGTGTTCGTCGGCAAAGCGGAAAATGATCTGGAATTCGTTGTCGCCGGGGGGCGGAGCGAGCACGCCAGAGCCCAGGTAACCGGGGAAATCAGTGGCCAGTTGTTCGCCTTCGCGCAGCCAGGCGATCAAATCATGATAACGGCCGTCGGCGACGCGACGGGCAACCATCAGCGTGACGGGGGAAGTAGACATTTTGTATCTCCGTATTTCTAGTGCGTCACTCCGGGTAGGAATTTCGCCTGACGCAGGACCGGGGTAGAGGCCTGCGTTTTTCAGCAAGCAAGGATTATTCCGTTTTTTCGCGAATAAACCAGCGACTTTCGTCGCATTTCATCACTTGAAACCCAATGGGACATAAGCGTTAGAATGGGATCCAATTGAACCGACATGGAAGTTGAGCGCCATATGCCTGTGATCACCGACGCAAGCCCTGCTTTGGAGGCATCTGTTGCGCTCGAGCGCGCCGATCTGTTCCCGATCCGCGAGGTTGCGCGCCTCACCGGTGTCAACCCGGTGACCTTGCGCGCCTGGGAGCGGCGCTATGGTTTGATTCAGCCGACACGCACCGAAAGCGGGCACCGGCTCTACTCGATGACCGATATCGAGCGCGTGCGCGGCATCGTTGACTGGATTGATCGTGGTGTTGCCGTGAGTAAAGTCGGCAAGATCCTGGCTAAAACCGAACCGAAGAAAGTGCTGGCGCACATCATCCCCGATGATTTGGTGCAAGCCGATTACCTGCAATGGCAGGAGCAGATCCAGCAGGCGGTGAGTGCGTTCGACGACCAGCAACTGGACCGCGTCTATGGTCAGATTTTCTCTTCATACTCATTGCCGGTGGTGTTTCAGGACATCCTCATGCCGCTGTGGCTGCAATTGCTGCAGCGCCAAGACGCTTTCGGGCAGACCAGCGAGTGGCTGTTCTTCGACGGGTTCCTGCGGGCGCGGGTGTTGCAACGGATCGTCATGTTGCGTGGCACTCAACCGCGCCGGGTGATCGTCAGCGCGTTGGCCGGGCAATGTCGAGAGCTGGAATTGCTGGTGGCGGCGCTGTTTCTCAGCGATAGCAATTCCGGTGTTCGCGTGCTGACGACAGGTCAGCCGTTCGATGAGCTGACGTTGGTGTGCGAAAAGATCAAACCTGATGCACTCGTGCTGTTTTCCAATCACGCGCCCAGCACCGAATTGCCTCGACGTCTGAACCGGTTGGCATTGAGTCTCGATTGTCAGTTGATGCTGGCGGGCGATGCTTCAGATCTGGCGCAGGACAGCCTGGCCGGATCCTCTGTTGCTTGTCTGGGCAATGAAGGCGCAAACATGCGTCAACGCATGCTGCAGTTTCTGGCCGGCAATCTGGATACCTGAAACTCAGGTGTGAAGGGCAGGATGCGTGAGGCGGTGTTGCTGCAGGATGAACTGGCGCAGACGTTCGGTTTCGTCGGTATCGGTCTGGCTCAACTCGTAGGCGTAGAACCCGCTTTCGGTTTCCCGTTCGAAATTACCGCGCAATGAAATCCGCTCGTAACCCGAAGGGCTGAACCACAACGCGAAATGCTTGGGCGGTTTGGTCTTGTTGCGCACTTCCAGCAGCACACCTTTGTGCGAAACCTCGTGTACCCACAACATTCCTGGCTGACCTTTGGCGTTTTCCAGGGCTACCGGCTCTTCGAGCGTCAAGCGCCATGGCCGTACCATCGGGCCGTCTTCGTAAATACTCGGCACGCCGAGGCGCAGATGCAGTGCGTGAAACTCATCTTCCACCAGGTGCAACGGGAAGGTCATCTGCTGGTTTTCGAAGTTGGCCTGAATGGTCACTTGCTCGTGCGCGGCCAGGCGCGTGAGCAAATCGCGGATCTGTGAACCGCCGTTAACCAGCAGACTCGACGTCGCATCCCGCACGTTCAGTTGCGGGTTGTGCTGCATGGTCTGGATGAAATCCAGCTCATCCTGAGTGAGGAGGGCGTCGCGCTGCATGGCTAACTCGAAAGATATAGATACAAAGTCATTGGTGATTGTAGTTAATGACACTTAGTTCGCGATTTTGTTTTGACCGTTTGTCGCTTTCAGTGCAGCCAATTCTGCTTTGAGGGCAGCGACTTCAGCTTCCAGTTGAACAACGCGCTGTTGCGCCTTGACCTGAACGGTGACGTCCTTCTGCACGCCAACGAAATATGTTTGCCCGTCTTCGACGTTTTTCACCGTCGAAATCGACAGTTCATTCCAGAACGGCGTACCGTCCTTGCGATAGTTGCGCAGGATTTCCCGGCACGAGCCGCCGTTATCCAGCGTTTCGCGAATCAGTTTCAGGCTGTCCTGATCTCGGTCTCCAGACTGCAGAAAGCGGCAGTCCTGATAGAGGATTTCCTCACTGGTGTAGCCGGTCAGTCGTTCAAAGGCCGGGTTCACATAGATCAGGATATCGTTCTGTTCACCTTCCTTTTCGGCGACCACGATGCCGTCGTTCGACGCGTTGATTACCATTTGCAGCAGGCTGGCGTTGATCATCTTTGAATCCTTTCAGAGTTGTCAGTGGCACGCATTCTAGAAGAACCGTAGGCGCTGTCTACTGGCCATTACCGCCAATTGAGATCCAGTCGCAGCTTTGCATTGGAGGCTGTTACTATCGCCGCTCTTTTTTTCAGTTTCAGGATCAGATTGATGAAAGTCGCCATCCTCTCCGGTTCGGTCTACGGCACCGCCGAAGAAGTCGCCCGCCACGCCCAGAACCTGTTGAAAGACGCTGGCTTTGAAACCTTCTACAACTCGCGCGCCAGCCTCGCCGACATTCAGGCGTTCGGCCCCGAAGCATTGCTCGCGGTGACCTCGACCACCGGCATGGGCGAATTGCCCGACAACCTGCAACCGCTGTATTCGGCGATTCGCGACCAGTTGCCAGCCGCATGGCGCGGTTTGCCGGGCGCAGTGATTGCCTTGGGCGACGCCAGTTACGGCGACACCTTCTGCGGCGGTGGCGAGCAAATGCGGGAACTGTTTGGCGAACTCGGCGTACGTGAAGTGCAAGAAATGCTGCGCATCGACGCCAGCGAAAGCGTCACCCCGGAAACCGACGCCGAGCCTTGGCTGGCGCAGTTGATCGACACGCTCAAGGGTTGATCGCCCGCTCGCGCAGCAGGCTCAGCCACGCCTGTGCGGCTTTCGACAGATACGCACCGCGACGCCAGATAAACGCGATATCCCAACGCAGATAATCCGGCGCTCGCAAGGTCAGACGCACCACGCCTGGCCGCACCAGGCCGCGTGCAACCACGCTGGGCAACAGCACCACGCCTTGCCCGGCGGCCACCAGCGCCGCAAGAAAATCCGCCTGACCGCTGCGTCCGCCTTCCTTCGGCGTGAAGCCCAATTGCTGGCATGCCTGCAGCAAGCGGTCGTTGAGCACGAAGCTGCGTTGATAGAGCAGGAATGGCGTCTCGGCCAATTCTTCCAGGCCGATCTCACCCCGACCTGCCAGCGGATGATCTGCCGGCAGCAGGGCGTCGAGAGGCTCATCACAGAACGGCTGACAGTCGAATTGCGGATCCTTCGGTAACAGACTGCCGCCCAACTCCAGTTCACCGCTGAGCACCGCTTGTTCAACATTGCGGCTGCCACCCTCAAGCAACTGAATGTTGATATTCGGATAGCGTCGTCGGTATTCGGCAAACAGCCCGGCGAACAGCGCGTCACTGCCCAGCAGTGGCAGTCCGAGGCGCAGTTCTCCACGCACCAGATGACTCAGATCATCCAGTTCTGCGAGCAATTCATTGCGCAAGCGCAGCATGCTCTCGGCCCGTTGCAGCACCACGCCGCCCGCGGCGGTCAGGCGCAGTTGCGAACCGAGCCGTTCGAGCAATGGCGTGCCGAGGCTCTGTTCCAGTTGCGCGATTTGTTTGCTCACCGCTGACTGGCTGATGTGCAGGGTTTTTGCGGCTTGGGTGAAGCCGCCCTGATGCATGACTTCGACAAAACTGCGCAGCTGTTTGAGTTCCATAGCCTGATTCCATTTTGGAATGGCATTGAGTCTAACAATTCGCTTCGGGGATGGCAGCGCGCTTCGTAAAATATGCCCCTGTCAGGAGCAAAATCATGAACGTCGTCACCCTCAAACATCTGTCTCGTCTTCTCGCCGAACTCGCGGTATTGCTCGGCCTTTACCTGCTCGGTTGCCAAGTGGCGGCCTGGCTGGCGTGGCCGATTCCCGGTGGCGTAGTCGGCATGGCGCTGTTGCTGCTGGCATTTGCCTTTGGCTGGGTGAAACCGGCGGCGCTGCAATTGGGCGCGGGCTTGCTGATGGCCGAGATGTTGTTGTTTTTCATTCCGGCGCTGATGAGTCTGCTCGACTACGGCGCGCTGTTGCGCAATGACGGCTGGCGGATCTTGTTGGTGATTGCCGCCAGCACCTTGATGGTGATGCTGGTAACGGCTTTCACAGTCGAGCTTGCCGTGCGCATGAGGCGGTCCCATGAAGCTTGAATGGATGCCGATGTTCTGGCTGGCCTTCACCCTGTTGGCGTACCTGTTCAGCCGCTGGTTGTATCGGCGCACCGGGCGCTACGTTTTGTCGCCACTGATTCTGGTGCCGGCGTTACTGCTGGCGCTCGCGGTGCCGTTGCACACGGCTTATGCCGAATACTCCAGCAATACCCACTGGCTGATGCTGGTGCTGGGCCCGGTCACCGTGGCTTTCGCCGTGCCGATCTGGCAGCAACGGCGCTTGCTGATGCGGCACTGGTCGGCACTGCTGTTGGGCATGGTTGCCGGCAGTGCTGCCTCGATCGGCACCTCGTTCGGACTGGCCGGGGCGCTGGCGCTCGACAGTTCGGTGACGATGTCGCTGGTGCCGCGTTCGATCACCACACCGTTCGCCATGCCGCTGGCACAGAACCTGGGGGGCGTGCCGGAGTTGACGGCGGTTTTTGTAATGTTCACCGGGGTGTTTGGCGCGATGCTTGGCGGCGTGTTGTTGAAGTGGTTGCCGTTGCGCAGTGCTTTGGCGCGGGGTGCGTTGTTCGGGGTTGGCGCGCACGGTGCCGGGGTCAGCCGGGCCCATGAAGTCGGCGGCGAAGAAGGCTCTGTTGCCGGGCTGGTGATGGTGCTGACCGGATTGCTCAATCTGTTTGCCGCGCCTTTGTTGGCGTCGTTGCTTTGACATGGATCCAAGGAGTTTGCCTGGCTGACCCGCTCAGTCATCAAGCTGGCTGCCAATGCAACTACGCGATGCTCTGCGCCTGACTAGACTGCTGACACGTGCAGAACAATAAGAACGCAGAGGTGCATACAGTGAGCGTAGCCCCCGTCCAATCGTCCCTTAATGTCAAAGACCAGGTCAGTGCTGCGGAATGGCAGACCCGAGTCGATCTCGCCGCTTGTTATCGTCTGGTCGCCGCCCATGGCTGGGACGATCTGATCTTCACGCATATTTCCGCCAAGGTGCCGGGCACCGAAGATTTCCTGATCAACCCGTTCGGTCTGATGTTCCATGAGATCACCGCGTCGAGCCTGGTGAAAGTCGATCAGGCCGGCAACAAACTCATGGACAGCCCTTACGAGATCAACCCCGCCGGCTACACCATCCACAGCGCCGTGCACGAAGTGCGGCACGATGTGGTTTGCGTGCTGCATACGCACACCGCCTCAGGTGTCGCGGTGTCGGCGCAAAAGCAGGGCGTGTTGCCAATCAGCCAGCAGTCGCTGTTCGTGCTGTCGAGCCTGGCGTATCACGCCTATGAAGGCGTGGCGCTGAACCATGAAGAGAAGGCGCGCCTTCAGGCGGATCTGGGCGAGAACAATTTCCTGATGCTGCACAACCACGGTCTGCTGACCTGTGGCGGCACCATCGCCGATACCTTTCTGATGATGTTTACCTTCCAGCGCGCGTGCGACATTCAGGTCATGGCGCAAACCGGTGGCGCGGAACTCATCGCTATCGAACCGCAGATTCTGGCAGGCGCCAAAGCGATGATCGCTGGCGTCACCAAAAGTGCTCAAGGCATGGGTGGCGCGCTGGCCTGGCCGGCGTTGCTGCGCAAACTCGATAAACAAGACCCCGGATATAAACTCTAATGCCTCTTGCCGAGATTCCTCTGTGTGTCTGGCGTAAACGCAGCCAGACGTTTGTTTTTCGTGGTCAGCCGATTCGCTATTGGGCGGCGGGGCAGGGTGAGCCGCTGTTGCTGATCCACGGCTTTCCGACTGCCAGTTGGGATTGGCACTACCTGTGGCAGCCACTGGCCCAGCGTTATCGGGTGATTGCCTGCGACATGCTCGGTTTTGGCGATTCGGCCAAACCGCTCAATCACACCTACAGCCTGCTGGAACAGGCTGACCTGCAACAGGCCTTGCTCGCGCATTTACAGGTCGAACAACCGGTGCATGTGCTGGCGCATGATTACGGTGACAGCGTTGCGCAAGAACTGCTTGCCCGACACTACGAAGACAAGATCGAGATCGCCAGTTGCGTGTTTCTCAACGGCGGATTGTTTCCGGAAACCCATCGCCCGGTGCTGATGCAGAAACTGCTGCTCAGTCCACTGGGCTGGATGATTGGCCGCGCGTTTACACGCGATGCTCTGGTGAAAAGCTTCCGGCAGATCTTCGGTCCGCAAACGCGGCCGAGCGAAAGCGAGCTGGACGATTTCTGGAGCCTGGTCGACAGCAATCGCGGGCCACGGATCATGCACAAATTGATCAGCTACATTCCCGAGCGCCGGGTGCAGCGTGATCGTTGGGTGAGCGCGATGCAGCGTGGCGAAATCCCCCTGCGGGTGATCGATGGCGAAGTCGATCCGATTTCCGGGGCGCACATGGTCGAGCGCTATCGCGAGTTGATCCCGGACGCGGACACGGTGCTGTTGCCGGGGATCGGTCACTATCCCCAGACCGAGGCGCCGGTGCAGGTGCTCAAGCACTATCTGGCGTTTCGCGATCGTTTTGTGCTGCCGCCGCGCAAAGTCGCCTGCTCCTGACAGATCAAAAGATCGCAGCCTTCGGCAGCTCCTACACAGATCCAATGTAGGAGCTGCCGAAGGCTGCGATCTTTTGATCTTTTGTTTCTTTGACGCCCTCATCATCCCCCAACCTTATCGCGCACCATTCAGCCTCAGCCGTGTTCGTTGTGACCCAAAGCCCTGTGCCTGACACTCAGGATCAATACTGGCCTGCTGGAGTTGCTGCGATGAATGAGTCTGTGCGTTTCGAAGATAAAGTCGTCATCGTCACCGGAGCCGGTGGCGGCCTCGGACGCGCCCACGCATTGTTGTTTGCCAAACAGGGCGCCAAAGTGCTGGTCAATGATCTTGGCGGCTCGACTCAGGGCGAAGGCGCCAATGCCTCCGCCGCTGATCGCGTGGTTGCGGAAATTCGTGGGGCTGGCGGTATCGCCGAAGCCAACCACGACTCGGTCACCGACGGCGACAAACTGGTACAAAACGCCCTCGACGTCTTCGGCCGGGTCGATGTCGTCGTCAACAACGCCGGAATCCTGCGCGACAAGACCTTCCACAAAATGGACGACGCCGACTGGGATCTGGTTTACCGCGTCCACGTCGAAGGCGCCTACAAAGTCACCCGCGCCGCGTGGCCGCACCTGCGCGAGCAAAACTACGGCCGGGTGATCTTCACTGCCTCGACTTCAGGTATCTACGGCAACTTCGGCCAGTCCAACTACGGCATGGCCAAACTCGGCCTTTACGGTCTGACCCGCACCTTGGCCATAGAAGGTCGCAAGAACAACATCCTCGTCAACGCCATCGCGCCTACCGGCGGCACGCGCATGACCGAGGGCCTCATTCCGCCGCAAGTGTTCGAGCAACTCAAACCGGAACTGGTCAGCCCGTTGGTGGTGTATCTGGCCAGTGAACAATGCCAGGAAACCTCCGGGCTGTTCGAGGTCGGTGGCGGCTGGATGGGCAAGGTGCGTTGGGAACGCAGCCTCGGCGCTGGGTTCGACCCGCGCGTAGGCTTCTCGCCGGAAGATGTCGCGGCGCACTGGCAGCAGATCTGTGATTTCGAAGGGGCGGCGCATCCGAAGGACAATATTGAGGCGTTGAAGGAAATGATGGCGAATTTGCAGAAGTATTCGCTTTAAGTACTTAAGCCACCCGACCAATGCAAGTGATGGTCGGGTGGCTTTTTGTGTTTTAGTCGTAGCGTTTTTCTGTCATGAACGCTGGCGGTGTCCAATTGGGACCTTTAATGGTTTTTCCATTTTCGTCGTAGGACAACACCCCCTCTCTGAACAGCGAGTTGTATGTGTCGATGAAGACACTGTGGGGGATTGTATCCTTGCGATAACGTGCATACATTTGATCGAGGCGCATGGGATGAAAACAAAGTGCTAAGAGTGAAATGACGTCCGCAATCGGTTCGTTTTTTATGATTTTCTCGACAGTAGTCATTGGGCGAAACTCCGCATGTCGTTTTGATATTCCCGTTCATCTTGAGCATTCATTGCGTTGACTGCCTCTTCGTTGTAGAGCAGAGTCAATTCGCTACCGAGTTTGTAGTCCTCAAGGGTCGCAGTATGGGCATTGTTCCATATCGTGGATTCCTCAGAGGGCGATGTGTCGTCGCTATAGCCAAAATTTCTGTATCGCTCCAGCTCTCTCAATTCGTGAGTGTAGTAACGCAGGTCAGTGTCAGTAAAATTCAGATCACCTTTTAAAATTCTCTCTAATCGCTGATTCATGATGTCGTTAGCGTCTGATTGGTTGAATCTCGCTACGTGTAATTTCACGTTGGTGACTCCAGCTTGCGTGATTACAGCCGTTCGCCAATCCAGATCAAGTATTGGTCCACCAGACTGCTCTGGGTTGTAGGTCCGACCGCTGTATTTCCCTTTTACATAACCTCCCGCGTACGGACTGCTAAACACCACATAAAGCGGCGCAATCCCCGAGTCATCGGGAAACACGATGATGAATCGTTCCCAGCCTTCGACCAGAATCGGATTCAGGTCCAGCCGTCCTTCAATCGGAACAATCGGAGCGCCCGTATACGCAGGGGAGTCGGTATCTACCATGGGCGACTCAGTCGAGCTGTCACCCGGCGAGATAGCGGGCGTCCACGTCAGAAAGTCCGTCGGCGAATCTGGCAGCGCTACTTCATAAACATCATTCAGCAAGTCATAGGCCGCATTCAGAACCAGCACACTCGAGCGGATATGGAAGTCATCGCTTGTGGCGACGAAGATTTCCGCGCCAGCCCCGAGCCGCCTTACGCCCAATCCCACGGGCAGCTCTAATGTGCCTTGCCGATCCGCTATTTCGCGCAATGTCTGAGGAGACTCCGGCGACAACTCCGCAAGTGGAACGCTCATGGAAAAGCGTTCGCCGTTGCCCAAGCGTGATGGCATTAACAGTGCCGCGAAACCTACCAGCACCGGACCGCTCATCAGCGCAGCGCCTGCCGCCCTCACGGCCAGTAATCCTGTGCGCATTGCGCTGAGAATCCCGGACGACGATGCCGGCGGAAGACGAATGGTTTTGGAGGCAAAAGACAAAACCGGACTAGTTGAAGCCACGGCTCCTGAAGCCGGATATACATGCTGGATCTCTGCTGAATGACCTTCCTGCTGGTTCGCTTCTACACGCTGCTCCATTTGCGCTTGAAGACGAGCCTGCTCGGCAGCAAACGCCTGTGCGGCTGCTTCAGCTTTTGCTTGTGCTTCGGCTAAAGCGCTCTTCAATGCCGCGATTCGCGCTTGTTCCTGAGCTTCAGCTCTCATTTCAGCAAGAATGCGTGCCAACTGGGCGGAGTATTTTGCCAGGTATGCATCCAGATCCTGCTTTTTCGCCAGCGTGGCAAGTCGCGCCTGTTCACGGGCACGAATTTGCTCCTGCTCTTGACGTGCAGCTTCAGCAATTTCTCTTTGACGTTGCTGTTCTGCGGCAATCCGTGCGTGTTCTGCAGCCAAACGCTGGGCCTCAGCCGCTGCCGCTTGAGCTTGATCCTGAGCCTGCACGGTGGCCAGCCAATTGAGTACGTCGGCCTGTTGCTGGTTGAGAAGCGCCAGTGTCTGGCCAAGCAAACGCGCTTCGTGAGCCGCTCGGAAGGACTCGCTCCACAACGCTCTACTCCTCGCCCCCGCGCCGCTGATTCGGCGGATAGCGGAGGCCTGATTCAGGTAATCCTGGAAGGTTTTCCCCAGCGGATCGCTGCCAAAAAAGCGGTTTGCGATCGCGGTCTGCCTCTGAAACTCTGCGCTCTTACGGTGAATCAGCGTATTCCTGACGCCCACTTCGCGGGCCAGTGCAGCAGCGGGCGGAAGAGGATTTGTCGGGCCTTCCAGTCTGATTGCCGCCAGTTCCACTTCGATGGACTGAGGTATTGAGACGGATTTTGCGTTGAACTCTTGTTCAACGGTGGTTTGCGTCTCGAACATCAATTGGCGGGTTTGCGCATTGGCGCCGGCAGGTCCGAACGTTCCACTGTAGGTGTAACCCACATTGCTTTCTTTGAATGGCTCGTAATTATCGGGGGCGGGTGCCTCGATACGTGTTTCATCCAGTTCTAAGAATGGAGGTCTTTGCATATTCATGTCCTTTTGAATGTGCGTGATAGCTCGCTGGCAAGTTAGCGCGGCCGATAGTGACGTCCGTGTCACCAGCGAGGGGTTGAGGTGTTTCAAGTTACATCAGACTTGCGGTTACAAAATCTGAGAAACCCGTAAGTAACAGGGCGTTGTTTCGAGAGGGGTTTCGCAGGCTAATAACAAAGCAGGGAGAATTCTTCTGCGCCGCAGGAAAGGTCCTACGTTGTTCTCGGAAAGTGTTTGCAGGCAGTAGGGAATACATTTTCAACGCCCATAAAAAAGGCCGCTGCAAACGCAGCGGCCAAGGTAAGACGTTGGATCAAGGAGCTACAAATCAACGTCAGTGAACACCGGGGCGATAAACCGAAGTCTTCGATTCATCTGAAATCTGTCAGCAATGGCCTGAGTCGCTCAAAGGCCAGTGCTTCGTGCTTTGCGGCGTGTCCCGTGAAAGCGCGTTCAGAATAAGGTGTTGAACACGTAGGAAAAATACCGATTCCGGACATGCACTGTTGCGGGGCACGTAACAGTCCCATGTGCTGATGTGCACCATGCGCGGCACTGATGATCTTCCATCCAGCCGATCCATGAACGGCGCAAAGCTCCGTCGTTCAAGGCCATTCATCCTTTCGAGCGACAACACGAATACCTCCTTGGTGCGCTTATCGACGCGGTTGCCCGGCAGTAGGGTGGGGCCTTCTGTCACTCACCGGGGAAGACGCATGACAAAAACAACAATGCGCGCCATCTTCACACCGCAGGCGCTGGCAGCCGCGGTAGCTCTGGGTTGCTGCGCCCAGGCGCAAGCGGTTGCGTTCAACATTGGCGAGATTGAAGGCACCTTCGACTCGTCGTTGTCGATCGGTGCGAGTTGGGGCATGCGCGATGCCGACAAGTCGCTGGTCGGCACGGTCAATGGGGGGACCGGGCAATCCTCGACCGGTGATGACGGGCGTCTGAATTTCAAGAAGGGCGAGACCTTCTCGAAAATCTTCAAAGGCATTCACGACCTTGAACTCAAGTACGGCGACACTGGTGTCTTCGTGCGCGGTAAGTACTGGTACGACTTCGAGCTGAAGGACGAAGACCGCGAGTTCAAGCCGATCAGCGACAGCGGGCGCAAGGAAGGGGCGAAATCCTCCGGCGCACAAATTCTCGATGCGTTCGTCTATCACAACTATTCCATCGCCGACCTGCCGGGCACCGTGCGTGCCGGCAAGCAAGTGGTGAGCTGGGGCGAAAGTACCTTCATCGGTAACTCGATCAACAGCATCAACCCGATCGACGTCTCGGCGTTTCGCCGCCCCGGTGCCGAGATCAAGGAAGGTCTGATTCCGGTCAACATGCTGTTTGGCTCGCAAGGCCTGACCGATCAACTGACCGTTGAAGGTTTCTATCAACTGGAATGGGACCAGACCGTTCTCGACAACTGCGGCACCTTCTTCGGTGTCGATGTGGCGGCGGACGGTTGCAACAACGGCTACACCGTCGGCAACCCGGCGATCGCGCCGTTTGTGCCGCTGACCCAGGCCTTTGGCCAAGGGATTCAGGTGACCCGTGAGGGTGTGGTGATTCCTCGTGGTGGTGACCGTGATGCGCGGGATTCCGGGCAGTGGGGGACGGCGTTGCGCTGGCTCGGCGACGACACCGAGTACGGTCTCTATTTCATGAACTACCACAGCCGTACGCCGACCGTCGGCACCACCACGGCCGGCCTGTCGACGCTGGCGGCATTGCCGGGCATGGTCGGCATCGCCAATGGCCTGGCCCCCGGCAGTGGTTCCGGTCTGGCGCAGAGCGTGATGCTCGGACGCGGTGGGTATTACCTTGAATACCCGGAAGACATTCGCCTCTACGGCGCGAGTTTCTCCACCACATTGCCCACCGGTACCGCGTGGACCGGCGAGATCAGCTACCGTCCGAACGCTCCGGTGCAGGTCAACACCAACGACCTGACACTGGCGCTGCTCAACCCGATTGCGGGTGGCACGGCGTCTCCACTTGCGACGTCACCGGGAGCGGACAACAAAGGCTATCGGCGCAAAGAAGTCACGCAAATCCAGAGCACCCTCACACACTTCTTCGATCAGGTCTGGGGCGCTCAGCGCTTGACCCTGGTCGGAGAAGCAGCCGTGGTCAGGGTTGGCGGCCTGGAGTCGCGCAACAAGCTGCGTTATGGCCGCGATTCGGTTTACGGGCAGTACGGTTTTGGCGGCGACACCGACGGTTTCGTGACCTCGACCTCGTGGGGCTATCGCGCCCGGGCGATCCTCGATTACGCCAACGTGATCGGCGGTATCAACCTCAAACCCAACCTGTCGTGGTCGCATGACGTCGCCGGTTACGGCCCCAACGGCCTGTTCAACGAAGGCGCGAAAGCGATCAGCGTCGGCGTCGATGCCGACTACCGCAACACCTACACCGCGAGCCTCAGTTACACCGACTTTTTCGGTGGCGATTACAACGTCCTCGAAGACCGTGACTTCGTGGCTCTGAGCTTCGGCGTGAACTTCTGATCTGCCCGAGAAGGATGACTGCAATGCGCAAAACGATTCTGCAATGTGGTGTGCTGGCGCTGAGTCTGCTGGCGGCCAATGTGATGGCGGCGGTGTCGCCGGATGAAGCCAACAAACTTGGCACCAGCCTGACGCCACTCGGCGCCGAGAAGGCTGGCAACGCTGACGGTTCGATTCCGGCATGGACCGGTGGCATCCCGAAAAACGCCGGTGCGGTGGACAGCAAAGGCTTCCTCGCCGACCCGTTCGCCAACGAGAAACCGCTGTTCACGATCACCGCGGCCAACGTCGACAAGTACAAGGACAAGCTGTCCGACGGTCAGGTGGCGATGTTCAAACGTTACCCCGAAACCTACAAAATCCCGGTTTACCCGACCCATCGCACCGTCGCCGTGCCAGCGGAGATCTATGAGTCGGCCAAACGCAGCGCGCTGAATGTCACCAGTATCAACGATGGTAATGGCCTGGCCAACTTCACAGGCAACCGCTACTACGCATTCCCGATTCCGAAGAACGGTGTGGAGGTGTTGTGGAACCACATCACCCGATATCACGGCGGTAACCTGCGGCGCATCATCACCCAGGTGACGCCGCAGACTAACGGCAGCTACACGCCGATCCGCTTTGAAGAAGAGATCGCCGTGCCGCAACTGATGAAGGATCTCGATCCGGAAAAAGCCGCCAACGTGTTGACCTTTTTCAAACAGTCGGTGACCGCGCCGGCGCGGCTGGCCGGTAACGTGCTGCTGGTGCATGAAACGCTCGATCAGGTGAAAGAGCCGCGTCTGGCCTGGATCTACAACGCCGGCCAGCGTCGGGTGCGTCGTGCGCCGCAAGTGGCCTATGACGGCCCGGGTACCGCCGCCGATGGTCTGCGCACCTCGGACAACTTCGACATGTTCTCCGGTGCACCGGATCGCTATGACTGGAAACTGGTCGGCAAGAAGGAAATGTACATTCCTTACAACAGCTACAAACTCGATTCGCCGAGCCTGAAATACGACGACATCGTCAAGGCTGGCCACATCAATCAGGACCTTACCCGCTATGAACTGCACCGCGTCTGGGAAGTGATCGGCACGGTGAAACCGAGCGAGCGGCACATCTACGCCAAGCGCCACATGTACATCGACGAGGACAGCTGGCAGGTGGCGCTCGCCGATCACTACGACGGTCGCGGGCAACTGTGGCGTGTCGCCGAAGGGCATGCTCAGTACTACTACGATCACCAGGCGCAGGCCTATACCCTCGAAGCGCTCTACGACATCATCGCCGGTCGCTACATTGCCCTGGGAATGAAGAACGAAGAGAAGCACAGTTTCGAGTTCGGCTTCGAAGCCAAGGCAGCTGACTACACGCCATCGGCCTTGCGCGCAGAGGGCGTGCGGTAACGGTTCTGATACATCGGCAGCGCAAAAGGCGACCGCACGGTCGCCTTTTTTATGGTCGTCAATCAGCGTGCTGAATACTCGTCAACAAGCGCACGGGAGAGGGCTAGGGTGAGCGCACAACGATAAGAAGGCTCACCCGATGACCGCCATGACCCCGTGCCTGGATCGACCCGGATTTCTGCCCAGACTTTCTTCACATCACCAGCCTCGCCCTCGCTTGATTGCGCCTCTTCTGGCTTCGAACGCGCGGGTCAGGCTGTTGTGCGCACCCGCTGGCAGTGGCAAAACCGCACTGCTCAGCGAATGTCTTCTGCAGGTGCGTGCAGACTGCGAGACGATTTGGCTGCCGCTGGCGGGAGCAGCGCTCAGCTGCGAGGAGTTTTGCCTGCGTCTGACTCAGGTGCTCGGGCTGGTCGAGGACCTTGACGTTGCGCAACTGATGGCGGAGTTGGCACGTTGGCCCAGGACAACTTCGCTGTTTATCGACGATTACAGCCGTCTGCCGGATCCGGCTCTGGATGCTTTACTGGATCGTTTGTTGGCGGTCAGCAGCCCGGCGCTCACCTGGTGGATCAGCACTCGCCGCCGGCCACAGTGCAACTGGCCGCGCCTGTTGCTCGATGACGAACTCTACGAATCCGATCGCGCCAGCCTGGCACTGACCCGCGATGAGCTTGTACCGGTGTTGCGCCATTTGCCGCCAGACCAGGCGGACCGTGTCGCCGCCGGTATCATCCAGCGTACTGGCGGCTGGTGCGCGGGTGCGCGTATGGCGCTCCTGCAAAAGTGCGACTGGTCGCAAAAGCTGCAGCCACAACAGCGTGTCGACACCCTGCTCGATTATCTGCAGCACGAACTCTTCAGCAACCTGACGCCAGAGCAGGATGAGGCATGGCGTGTTCTGGCCCAATTGCCGCGGTTCAACGCGCCATTATGCGAGCATTTATTTGGCCCCGGCGAAGGCGCACAGCTGTTGCATGACCTGCAAGTGCTGGGCTGCTTTATCGAGCCTTGGCAGGAATCCGTCGATTGGCTGCAGGTTTTTCGCCCGCTGTCGCGAATCATGCAGGAGTCGCATTGGCCGTGTGCGCGTTCGTGGCATCGGCGCGCCTGTCAGTGGTTCACTGCGGTGCAGGATTGGCGAGCAGCGTTCGAGCAAGCGTTGTTGGCCGAAGAGTACGAAACGGCCGTAAGCCTGTTGCAGCATTTGAGCTTCGAGGATCTGCTGGAAGACCAGACGGTCGTCCTGCTGTTGCGCTTGCATGAGCAGCAAAGTCGCGAGCTGACCTTGATGACACCGCAATTGATCGGGCTGGTCACGGGGGCATTGCTGTTCGCCGGCCGATTCGAACAGGCCGCGCAATGCATGGCTCATCTCGTCCGCTTCATGCCGCAGCCGACGAAGCATCTGGAGCAGCAACTGCTGGCACGTTGGCAGGCGCAACAAGGTTGGCTCTGCCACTTGCAGGGGCAAATGGAGCCGGCGCGCGCCTGTTTCCAGGAGGCATTGTCAGCGTTGACCGACGATGCCTGGCAAGCCCGTCTGATGTGTCTGTCGGGACTGACGCAACAGGCGTTACTGTGCGGTGAACTCGATCAGGCCCATGCTCTCAACCGCGAGGCGCTGTGCCTGGCGCGCGCGCATGGCTCCCTGTTGCTCGAAGGGTTGCTGGAGCTTGATCATGCGCAATGGCTCGAGCAGCGAGGAGCGCCCGCGCGTGCCGAAAGTCTGCTGGTGGACATTGAGCATTTGCTGCGTCAGCGCACCCTGGTGCCCACGCCGCTGCTGGGCCGAATTGCCCTGCGACGAGGTCGGCTGGCGCTGTGCATGGGTCTGGAAGAGCAGGCTGCGGATCTGTTCAGCCGAGGTCTTGAAGATTGTTTGCGCAGTGAAGACAAGCGGGTCTTGTATGGCTACCTCGGGCAGGCTCAACTGGCCGGCAATCGAGGCGATTATGCCTGCGCTTTCGAGCGCCTGCGCGAGGCCGAAAGGGTCATGCAGCAGCGGCAGATTCCCGATACGGTCTATCGCGGTGTCGTGCTTCAGGTCAGCAGCCAGTTCTGGTTGCAGCAGGGGCGACCGCAATTGGTGCAAGAGGCGTTGGGCCGGCTGTTAAGGCATTACCGTGGACCCTCTGCACTCCAGGCGCCGCCCGCCACTTTCGAGCTGATTATCCGCATTGAATACCTGCTGGCCTGCGCGCATACGCAGTTGAATCCGGATGAAAACTGTCTGCCAACCATTGAACGATTGCTCAATCAGGCGCAGGCCAGAGGCATGTTGACGGCGGAAACGGAGTTGCTGCTGGCCTTCGCCCAGTTGGCCGAATCGAACGGTGACACAGAGGCGGCGCAGCAAGCTTTCCAGCGTGCCGGAATGCTGGTGGAGCGCTGTCAATTGCAGCACGCCATGCGGGAGTGGGAATTACGCCGGGGCAGTCTCGGAACAGTGTCTGCCAAGCAGATTCCTGCCAGGCAATGCGATAACCCTGATCTGGCGTCGGGCCTCAGTCGGCGTGAGCGCGAAGTGCTGATGTTGATTGCTCAAGGTGCTTCGAATCAGCAAGTTGCAGAACAACTTTTTATTTCGTTACATACAGTAAAAACACATGCGAGACGGATTAATGGGAAGTTGGGGGTGGAGCGCAGAACTCAGGCAGTGGCGAAAGCAAAGTTGATAGGGATATTGGCTTAGTGTTTTAATTTTTTTTGCTGGTGAAAATGATTTTGGTTGTTTGTTGGCATGTTTTGTAAATTGTTCGAACTTCATGTTGATTGAAAAAGAAACTACCTTGCGACCCTCTGCATAGCTGCACTCGCAGCTCTGAATAGTCAAGTAAGGAAGTGTTGTGGCCAAGTTATTTAAAAGTTTGATGCGTGGTTCATTGGGTGAGCAAGTTACGTGGGCTGAAGAGTGGAAAAAGGCCAGCCAGGCAAAAGCAGGTCTATTCAAGATCATCGACGCCATGCCAAGCGTGCTGGATATTCTTCGCAACTTGCTTGGGAGTGAGTTAAAGCGCTTGGGTAAAACGGTCGATATCGACAAAGTCTATATCAATACGGATCCTGCTTTTCCCGCCAATGAAAACCGGCCTTCAGGCACTCTTTGGGACGTCACAGTTCATTGTCTGGATAACAACGTCAGCCCCGCTTACATAGTGGGCGGCGATGGTGTGTTTTTTCTGCCGGACACGTTCAGTGAGCAATTCAAAGTCAATGTTCTGAATACGTTTATTGTCGAGGATCTGATCGCGGCTGTAGCTGCAGGACTGGAAAAAACGTTGCGAACCGAGATCGCAAAGTTCTGGGCGGCGCCAGCGAAAACCATTCGCCCGGACACTGCACCTCTGTCGAATAAGCAGACTTTCATCGAAGCGTACGCCGTGGTCACGAGTGCAGAGCTGTCCCTGTCGGTCATGGCCAACAATTTTGATGCCCTGTTGGGTGAGAGATTCGCTCATCTTCTTGACGCAGACTCCGGTCGCGCAGCGTTTGAAGTCAACCTGCGCCCGACGCAGGATTACCTTCTGTCACGTCAGCCCTGTTTCGTTCTGGACAACGCCGAGCGTCCGGATGCAGAAATGCCGCTGCTCAACGAGTCGACGTCCTATCTCGTGCACACGCCGGAATACGGCTTTGAGTTTTTTGAAAAAAATACCGATTTGCACAGCAAACTTCAGCAGCGATTGTCCTTGGGTAGTGACCAGATCAGATACCTGAAGGGTACGCGAAGTCCTCACGCCTTTTGTGTAGAGACTCATCTCAAAGGCCAGCTTGAAAGCGTGTCATCCTTGTTCAGTGGTCGGGAACAACTGGAAAATCCGCTTACCTCGGTGTTGCAGGACAATCAAGGCCTGCATGTTCTGCGCTACGGTATCAACACCCGCTTCTATCTGCTTCGGACTGCGTTGAAACGCACCGACTGGCCGGTTTGGCTCCATGGCGCTGGTAGCGATATTCAACAACGATATAACGAGCTTGAAGAATCCAAGGATCAATACCAGGCTGCGTTTTCAAGCGCGTTCGATGCGTGTTTTTCGTTTAAGGATTATGTGGTGCGTACGTTCGCTGAATGGGCGGACAGGGTTCTCGGTGAGCACCTGGATCCAGAAGCGATAAGTGTCCAGAGCTCGTACACTCTGCAAGTTGCCGGGCGTACTATCGAACAGGAAGAAACCCGCACGCTGACAGAATTTATCGTTTTCGGTCTGCATGACAATGGTTATAAAGCCGCCCTGACTATCATCGGCGTTCCCGACGCAAGTCGGCTGACGACGGTGGCGCTTGAGCAGTGGTTGGAGAGTCGCAACCTGCGACTGGAATTTACCAGCAGCCTTGCATCCTCGCCCTCGGTTGATTACCAAGAGGCTTATCGCAACTACCTCTTCAGCCAGATGGCGTTTGCAGTTTTTGTTGCTCGCCACTCTGGAAAGCTGGACTCCACCGATGCGAATATCATCGCGCGAGCCATGGCCAATGACGCCACGGTGACTATTCAGGGATTGGGAATCAAATCACAAGTACCAGCGTTGAAAGATGTCCTGATCATTTCGGCCAGAGAATATGTACCGTCGCTGATGTTGGTCAAAACGCCTGGCGGTGAATTTGAACTGCAAAAATTTTCCGATGTTTATGCGGCGAACGTCTGGCTGGAGTCGGCATTGTCCGCAGATCGTGAATACGCTGCATTGCTGATCCATCCAGACTACCTGCACGAAGCAGGTAAGTTGCTCGGCAGCGCTCCCACAAAACTGAGCTACCGCTACACGCTCGATGGCCGGCCGGTCGATCTTGGCCTGAATCTCAAGGCACCGTTGGCAGACTACGTAAATATCGCTTACCGAGCCGAGGTTGCCCTGCACAAGGCCATTGCTCCGGCTGGTTATCGAGCACTGGGCATCGAAGGCCGCAAGCGCTATTCGCGTCTGACCACCGAACTCAAGGCACTGTCTACAGTTGATGCACGAGACAATGGTTTTCCGACGTTCGAGCAGTTCACTTATGACTCGGTGAAAGCTCAGATAGAAGACATTTTGCGTGCTCGTGGCAGCAAGGTTTCGGTCAATCCCGACAAGATCATTATTCAAACCGAAGAGTTTCGTAAGAGCGTTACTGACGTTTTGCTTGAGGGACTCGCCTTTGAGGCCGTGCATCCGGGCTACGAAACGAAATTCAGCCCGAAATACTATTTGGTGAATGGCCATCCCAGCATTGAAAAACTGGATATCCGAGACCTGTCCTCACTGTCGAAAACTTTCCGTCCCGGCGACAGATATACCGCCATGCTGAAAGCGCAATATCAGAACAGCGCTCATCCTGACTACGCGTTCAAGCGCGCGGTACACGCCCGAAGAATCCGCTGTGAAATGTACCGCAATGCTTTTGCCGACTTTACCAATGGCAGACTGTCAGTAGAGTCTTTCTCTGCTATCCAGCGGACTATCGATAATCTGAAAGAAAGTGGCGGTTATCAGTCAGTTGTGAATAGCGTCGCCGAAGGTGACGTCGGATTGTATAAGTTCAACATCGTCGAGCCGGGTTTGACGGCTGCCTGGGACCGCACGGTTGGCGGCGTTTATATTTTCCGACTGAAGATGTCTTCAGGGTTGCTCGATTTGCTCTATACGCCTGACGCGCCGGATCTGGTCAGCTTCCGGCCCATCGCTGATTTCATTCCTTCGATTCGTTTTCGATACGGCCCGTTCAGGAATTACTACAGCCAGCGGATATTGCTGGTCGACCAAAAGGTGATCAACGACTATTTCGACAATCTGGTTGCAACCGCCGATACCAAACCGGTCATTCGCACCCAGCAGCGTTCGTTATTGCCTGATCTGTTCACTTTCCATGACGAGCGAGTGCGCCGTGTATTGAGCGATATCGACGAACGCACCACCAGTCTCAATGAAATAATCACCGGTATTATTTACGACAACCTGTTGAAGGCCGCGAACATCGTGAGCCTGCTGGTGCCTCCCGTGGGCACTGTCGTGGTGGCTGTGCAGATGATGAAAAGCATCTACGACGCCTCACAGTCGGACAAGCGAGGTGACTACCGCGCTGCCCTGGGACATGTCCAGGAAGCGCTGACCGGGCTGATGACGTTGGGCCAGGCCGCAGCTGCGGGTGCTCCCGTCAAGGAAATCACCCATGCACAACGGTCCTTGCTCAGTTTGTTCGAAGATGCGCGGACGGTCGCGGAGCTGGTCACTTACTACACAGGCCAGGAAGAGTTGAAAGAGATGCTGGTCGAGTTCTTCAACACATTGATGGAAAGTGCCAGTTCCGGACTGAGTAAAACAACCGTTCATTGACCGCTTTTGAGCACTTGCTGCTCGCTCAATGCGTAAAGCGTTTATCGTTCATAACCCATCCGCCAACTCACGGCCCGCGTCGCCGCCAGCAACCGCTGCGCCGCCGGGCCGTTTTCGTCGGCGTGGAACAGCGAGGTCGGGCCGACAATGGTCAGCACGGCGGCGACCTGGCCGACAGCGTTGAACACCGGTGCGGACAACGCATCCACACCCGGCATCAGCAAACCATGCACATGATGCAGACCGCGTTCGCGGATCTGTTCACACAGTGATACGTAAGTCTTCTCGTCCTTCAGCGGATGATCGGCAGCGGCAATCTCCTGAACGCGCAAATCATCGGTTTCGCGATGTGGCAGATAAGCGCTGAATACCAGCCCGGTTGATGAACTGAGCAACGGCAATACCGAACCCAATTGCGTCACCACCGTCACTGCACGCACCGCCGGCTCGATGTGCACAACGGTTGCGCCTTGGTTGCCCCACACCGCCAGAAAGCAGGTTTCGTTGAGTTCGTCGCGCAGTTCGGCCAACGGCAGGGCGGCGACTTTCAGCACGTCCATACTGTTGAGTGCGGCGAGGCCTACACGCAAGGCTTCGCGGCCGAGGCCGTAATGGTTGGTCGCGGTGTTCTGCTCGGCAAATCCTGAGGCGATCAACGCCTGCAGATAGCGGTGAACCTTGCTCGCCGGCATTTGCACATGTTCGGCCAGTCGCGACAACGAAGTGGACGGCGACAACTCGGCCAGGGCCTTGAGGATGTCGGTGCCGACTTCGGCGGAGCGGACTTTCTGTTTGCCGTTGCTGTCGCTGGTTTTTTCCATGGTGCGGCCGGGTTCCGAAACGAATGGGCGTCTTTATAGCTTGACGCTGGATAGCGAGCAAATTACGTTATGCGTAATCGAATTACGATAATAACAACCCCGGCGTGCCGAAACCTCTGAGCCAGAGCGATGGGCCACTGCCGACTCCCTGTTCAGGAGGCTCCATGAACCTCGATTCAACCGCTCAGGCGCTGGCGTATCAGTCCGGTTTCGGCAACGAATTCAGCTCTGAAGCGTTGCCCGGCGCGCTACCCGTCGGCCAGAATTCTCCGCAAAAAGCGCCGTACGGTCTCTACACCGAATTGTTCTCCGGCACCGCGTTCACCATGACCCGCAGTGAAGCGCGGCGCACCTGGATGTACCGGATTCAGCCTTCGGCCAATCACCCGGCCTTCGTCAAACTGGAAAGACAACTGGCCGGCGGTCCTTTGGGCGAAGTGACGCCCAATCGCCTGCGCTGGAATCCGCTGGAGATCCCGGCCGAGCCAACCGATTTCATCGACGGTCTGGTGAGCATGGTCGCCAACGCTGGCGCGGAAAAGCCGTCCGGCATCAGCATCTACAACTACGTCGCCAACCGTTCGATGGAACGCGTGTTTTTCAACGCCGACGGCGAACTGCTGCTGGTGCCGCAACTCGGTCGATTGCGCATCGCCACCGAACTCGGTGTGCTGGAAGTGGCGCCGCTGGAAATCGTCGTGCTGCCGCGCGGCCTCAAATTCCGTGTCGAATTGCTCGACCCGCAAGCACGCGGCTACGTCGCCGAGAACCATGGCGCGCCGTTGCGCCTGCCGGATCTGGGGCCGATCGGCAGCAACGGTCTGGCCAATCCGCGTGACTTCCTCACCCCGGTCGCCGCTTACGAGAACCTCCAGCAGCCGACCACGCTGGTGCAGAAATTCCTCGGCCAGCTATGGGCCACCGAACTCAATCACTCGCCGCTGAACGTGGTCGCCTGGCACGGCAACAACGTGCCGTACAAATACGACCTGCGCCGTTTCAACACCATCGGCACCGTCAGCTTCGATCACCCCGATCCGTCGATCTTCACCGTGCTGACCTCGCCGACCAGCGTGCACGGTCTGGCCAACCTCGACTTCGTGATCTTCCCGCCACGCTGGATGGTCGCCGAGAACACCTTCCGTCCGCCGTGGTTCCACCGCAATCTGATGAACGAATTCATGGGCCTGATCCAGGGCGAATACGACGCCAAGGCCGAAGGTTTTGTGCCCGGCGGTGCGTCGCTGCACAGCTGCATGAGCGCCCACGGCCCGGATGGCGAGACCTGCACCAAAGCGATCAACGCCGAACTCAAACCGGCAAAAATCGACAACACCATGGCCTTCATGTTCGAGACCAGCCAGGTGCTGCGCCCAAGCCGCTTCGCCCTCGACTGCCCGCAACTGCAATCCACTTACGACGCCTGCTGGGCCACGCTGCCCGCGACGTTCGACCCGACCCGGAGATAATCCATGACGCAGAATTCCATCACCCGCAGTTGGGTTGCCTCGGCCAACGGCCACGCTGATTTTCCGTTGCAGAACCTGCCGCTGGGTGTGTTCAGCAGCAACGGTTCGGCGCCGCGCGCAGGCGTGGCGATTGGCGAGCACATCTTCGATCTGCAAGTAGCGCTGGAGGCGGGGCTGTTTGACGGCGTCGCGCGCAGTGCGGTCGAAGCCATGCACGGCGGCCAATTGAACGCGTTCTTCGATCTCGGTCGCGAGGCGCGTGTGGCTCTGCGTACGCGCCTGCTGGAACTGTTCAGCGAAGGCAGCACCCTGCGCGGCAACATCGAAGCCCAGGGCGCGAAACTGCTGCCTTTGGCCGCCGATTGCCAACTGCACCTGCCGGCGCGCATCAGCGATTACACCGACTTCTACGTCGGCATCGAGCACGCGCAGAACGTCGGCAAACTGTTCCGTCCGGATAATCCGCTGCTGCCGAACTACAAGCACGTGCCGATCGGTTATCACGGTCGCGCTTCCACCGTGCGTGCCTCCGGCACCGACGTACGGCGTCCGAAAGGCCAGACCTTGCCGGCCGGTCAGACCGAGCCGACGTTCGGCCCGTGCGCACGCCTGGACTATGAGCTGGAGCTGGGCATCTGGATCGGTCAGGGCAACGAGATGGGCGATTCGATCGCCATCGCTGACGCGGCTGATCACATCGCCGGTTTCTGCCTGCTCAACGACTGGTCGGCCCGCGATATCCAGGCTTGGGAATACCAGCCGCTGGGTCCGTTCCTGTCGAAAAGTTTTATCACCAGCGTCTCGCCGTGGGTGGTTACCGCAGAAGCGCTGGAGCCATTTCGCACCGCGCAACCGAAGCGTCCTGAAGGTGATCCGCAGCCGCTGCCGTACCTGTTCGACAAGCGCGATCAGGACGGCGGTGCCTTCGACATCGAACTGGAAGTGTTGCTGCTCACCGAAGCCATGCGCGAGCAGAACCTGCCGGCTCATCGCCTGACGCTGAGCAACACCCGTTACATGTACTGGACCGTCGCGCAAATGGTCGCGCACCACAGCGTCAACGGCTGCCAGTTGCAGGCCGGTGACCTGTTCGGTTCGGGCACCTTGTCCGGCCCTGAGAGCGGTCAGTTCGGTAGCCTGCTGGAAATCACCGAGGGCGGTAAAAAGCCGATTGAACTGGCGTCTGGCGAGGTGCGTAAATTCCTTGAGGACGGTGACGAAATCATTCTGCGCGCTCGTTGCGCTCGCGATGGTTTTGCTTCGATCGGCTTCGGCGAGTGCCGCGGCAAAGTGTTGCCGGCGCGCTGACAGGAGCGGCATATGGATCTCTATACCTATTACCGTTCGACCTCGTCGTACCGGGTGCGAATCGCGCTGGCGCTGAAGGGTCTCGACTATCAGGCGTTGCCGGTCAATCTGATCGCACCGCCGGGTGGCGAGCATCGCCAAGCGGCGTATCTGGCGATCAATCCACAGGGCCGGGTGCCGGCCTTGCGCACTGACGAAGGCGGTTTGCTGATTCAGTCGCCGGCCATCATTGAGTACCTCGAAGAACGTTATCCACAGGTGCCGTTGCTGCCTGAAGATCTGCTTGCCCGTGCGCAGGTGCGGGGTGTGGCGGCGGTGATCGGCTGCGATGTGCATCCGCTGCACAACGTCAGTGTGCTCAATCGCCTGCGTCAGTTGGGGTACGATGAGGCGCAGGTGGTGGAGTGGATCAGTCACTGGATCAGCCAAGGGCTGGCGACAGTGGAGCAGTTGATTGGCGATGAGGGTTTCTGTTTCGGCGAGTGGCCGTGCGTGGCTGATGTGTACCTGATTCCGCAGTTGTATGCGGCTGAGCGGTTCAATGTCAGCCTTGAGGCGTATCCGAACATTCGTCGGGTCGCCGCACTGGCGGCTGAACATCCCGCGTTCATCAAGGCGCATCCTGGCAATCAACCAGACACCCCATAACCCTGTAGGAGTGAGCCTGCTCGCGATGAGGGAGTGTCAGTCACTCAGTTTCTGACTGACCCACCGCTATCGCGAGCAGGCTCACTCCTACAAGGGAATATCGCCATTCGCATAATCATAAAAACAAAACAGGTACCTTGCGATGCACAACCAGATTGCCAGCTTCCGGGCGGCACTCGACGCCCGTCCTGTGTCCCGCTATCAGTGGTTGCTCTTGATCCTGCTCGCCTTGCTGCTGGTCACCGACGGTTATGACGCTCAGGTGCTCGGTTACGTGGTGCCTGCGCTGGCGCAGGACTGGGGCCTGGAAAAGTCTGCGTTCGGGCCTGTGTTCAGTGCCAACCTGCTAGGCCTTACCCTCGGTTCCTTGGCGGTCACGCCGCTGGCTGACCGCTTTGGCGTGCGCCGGATTCTGCTCGCCTGCGTGCTGATCTACGCCACGCTGACGGTGCTGATGGTCTTCGCCGACTCGCTGAACACACTGATGATCGCGCGCTTCATCTGCGGTATCGGCATGGGCGGGGCGATGCCCAGTGCCATGGCATTGATGTCGGAATATTCGCCACCGCGTTTGCGCACCTTGATGGTAACGCTGGCGGCGTGTGGTTTTTCGTTCGGTGGCGCGGCGGGTGGTTTCGTCGCCGCCGGGTTCATCGACCAGTTCGGCTGGCAAGCAGTGTTTCTCGCCGGTGGCGTTACGCCGTTGCTGTTGTTTCCGTTTCTCTGGTGGATGCTGCCGGAGTCGCTGCCACGTTTGCTGCGTGATGAACCGCCGTATACGCGGCTGCGCAAAGTCACCGCGCGCATGCTGCCGGACTGGCAACCACCGCTGGCGACTGCCGAGCAGAACGAACGTGAGCAGGGCAGCAAACTGACCGTGGTCGAATTGTTCCGTAATGGCTACGCGCGGCCGACCTTGCTGATCTGGGCAACGTTTTTCGTCAGCCTGATTCTGTTGTATTTCATGATCAGCTGGCTGCCGACGTTGCTGCTGGAAAGCGGCCTGAAACTCAACGAAGCCAATCTGGTGACGTCGATGTTTCTGTTCGCCGGCACCTTGGGCGCGATCTGCATGGCCTGGTTCGCTGACCGCTTGAAGCGCAAGGTGCGATTGTTGTCCGCAGTGTTGGCCGGTGCGGCGCTGTGCACGATTCTGCTCGGGCTCAATCACGACAACCCGCGTTATCTGGTCGCCTGCGTGTTCGCCGCCGGGTTCTGCATCATCGGCGGGCAACTGACGCTGAATGCGTTTGCCAGCAATTTCTACCCGGCGCATGTGCGTGCGACCGGCACCGGTTGGGCATTGGGCGTGGGTCGCTTCGGTTCGATTCTCGGGCCGCTGTTTGGCAGCCTGCTGCTGGCGATGCACATTCCAGTGACGCAGATTTTCTTCTTCTGTGCGATCCCGGCGGTCATCGCCGCGCTGCTGATTATTCAGGTGCGTTCGCCTTCCGAAGGAAATTCGGCAGTTGGAGTGGGGATATCTGTCAAATCCTGAAGAGCAAAAGATCGCAGCCTTCGGCAGCTCCTACATGGGAATGCATATTTCAATGTAGGAGCTGCCGAAGGCTGCGATCTTTTGCTTTTAATGGACGACTGAGTTGGGCGGAAGGTGTCCGAGGCGTTCAGTCAGCCGCAGGCGCTGAATCGGGTCGTCGCTGAGCATCAGCGCGTGTTCCAGATCAAAGCGCTCGGCATTCGGGCAGTCGAGCCGCTGATAAAGACTGGCTCGGGCCAGGTAATCAGCGGCGCCAGCGTCACCCAGTTCGAGCACGCGTTCGGCGTCGATCAGTGCGGCAATGAAGTCATCATGTGTCAGGTGCAACTGCCGCAGGTTGCGCGACAGGCGCTGAAGCATTTGCACCGGCGAGGCGGTCAACAGATGCTCGGCGTTGAGCTTCATATTCGGCCCATACTGGCGCTGCAACAGTTCGCGACAATCATTGGGGTACAAGCGCCGGCCGCCGCACGGATCAAGCAGGTGATCGGCGCCGGGCACGCGCAGCAGGAAGTGTCCGGGGAAGTTGACCCCGACCAGAGGAATCTCCAGCCCTCGCGCCAGCTCCAGGGCAATCAGCGCCAATGCCAACGGTTGGCCGCGACGGGTCTGCATCACTTTGTGCAACAGCGCCGCCTGCGGGCGCAGCGGCAGGAAGTCGTCCTGGGCAAAGCCCAGATCAGTCATGCGGCGCAACAGGGGCTGCGCCAGTTCACTGACCGGCAGCATCGGCAAGCCGTAACTGACGCGTTGTTGCAGGTCTTTGAATTCTAGTAACAGCGCTTCGGGATCGACCGCTTTTTCGTGCTCGGCCGCCATCCACAGCGCGGCTTCGAACAGCGCGGGCGGTGAACGGTGCAGGCATTCGAAAAAACGTTGACGCGCACTCATCGAAATCTCCGGGGAATGCCTCGTTTTAGCCCGGTCCGGGTCATTCGTCCAGTGCCTCGCAGCACAGCTGTCGGGTTATGCCGCAAAGCTGTTGTCGGCGCGGGCGCTTATTCCGGTGTGCTCCAGCAATTTTCAGGCGCAGGCCTATACTGGCGTTCTACAAGAAGTGATTCGGGAGCCCAACGATGTTTGCGCTCATGCAAAGCACTCGCCTGGAATCGCTGCACCTTAGCGTTGACCCGGTCTCCGGGTTGAAGGCGGTCATTGCCATCCATAACAGTCGCCTCGGGCCAGCCTTGGGTGGATGTCGTTATCTTGCCTATCCCAATGACGAATCTGCCGTCGAAGATGCCATTCGCCTCGCTCAGGGCATGAGCTACAAAGCCGCGCTGGCGGGGCTGCCGCAAGGCGGTGGCGTTGCAGTGATCGTGCGTCCGGTACACGTGGAAAACCGTGGTGCACTGTTCGAAGCGTTTGGCCGTTGCATCAATCAGCTTGATGGTCGCTACATCACCGCCATCGACAGCGGTACCTCGGTGGCGGACATGGACTGCATCGCTCAGCAGACCCAGCATGTCACCAGCACCACGTCGGCCGGTGATCCCGCACCACACGCAGCGATGGGCGTGTTTGCCGGAATTCGGGCGACCGCCATGGCACGGCTGGGGAGCGACAATCTCGAAGGTTTGCGCATCGCGGTTCAGGGCTTGGGCAATGTCGGTTACGCGTTGGCCGAGCAACTCCACGCCGCCGGGGCAGAACTGCTGGTCAGCGACATTGACCATGGCAAAGTGCAACTGGCGATGGAACAACTCAACGCTCACCCGATCGCTAACGACGCGTTGCTCAGTACGCCGTGTGACATCCTCGCGCCGTGCGGTCTGGGCGGGGTTTTGAACAGCCACACGGTCACGCAACTGCGTTGCTCGGCCGTGGCCGGTTCGGCAAACAACCAACTGACGCACCTGGATGTCGCCGATCAACTGGAACGGCGCGGGATTCTGTATGCGCCGGACTATGTGATCAATGCCGGAGGCTTGATCTACGTCTCGCTCAAGCATCGCGGCGAAGAACTGACCACCATTACCGCGCATCTGTCGAAGATCAGCTCTCGACTCACCGAAGTATTTGCCCATGCACAGGCGGAAAAACGTTCGCCGGCGCGGGTGGCGGATGAGTTGGCGGAAAAAGTTTTGTATCGCTGAAAAAGCAAAAGATCGTCCGATCGCGGCCCGAGCCTTCGGACGATCTTTTAGGGCGTTGCTTACTTCGCCGCTTTTGCTGCTTTGGCTGGCTTCGCCGGCGTTTCAGCGGGTTCCGCTGCTTGCGCATTATCGACCGGCTCGGCCGGTGCGTTGAGCAGCTCGGACAGTGCATCCGGCTGGCTCTTGAACGCCCGGGCGAACACATCGCGATTCTTCGCCATGTAGATCCCGGCTTCTTCCACTTGCTGTTCAGTCAGCGACGGAACGGCTTTTTGCAGCACATCGGCCAGATATTCGGCCAGTTCGAGCATTTTGTCATGACGGTCAGCTTCGGCTTTATCCATGAACAAGCGCTCCA
The DNA here is from genome assembly GCF_900187605.1 of Pseudomonas sp. Irchel 3H7. Classification (GTDB taxonomy): domain Bacteria; phylum Pseudomonadota; class Gammaproteobacteria; order Pseudomonadales; family Pseudomonadaceae; genus Aquipseudomonas. Next base: position 311,337 of record NZ_FYEA01000004.1, on the reverse strand, counting down.
GATCTCGGCTGCTGCGGTATACCACTTCGACGGCCATTCACCACCTCACATGCCTTCACATTAAGTTGTCTTGACGACTACTGTATCCATATACAGCGAAAAGGATAAGCGAATCCCTGCGCCATGGGTAGTGGCTTTTCAATGTAGACCGGATTTCGGGTTTGTCAGATGGACCTTATCGTCTGCATTCGCGAGCAGGCTCGCTCCCACAGGGATTGTGCATAACCCTGGGCCTGCGACCAAACGCCACGGCGCGGGTTTGGCGGCGTCTCGCCATGATGGCGTGGCCTCTTTTCTGCATGAAAACCGTTACGTGCAGAAAACCGTCACGTCCAACACGCATCATCCGCTCGCATTCGAGCTAAGGAACATCATCGTGAAAATCAACTGGGCCGAGAAACTGCGGCAAAACGTGCATCAACTGGCCGAGTCCCTGGGTAACCTCTTCGTCGAGACCTTCCACTATCTGGCGCTGTTCGCCATCGGCGCGGTGACGGCGTGGGCGGCGGTGATGGAGTTTCTCGGGATGCTCGAGGAAGGCCACATCAAGATCGATGACATTCTGCTGCTGTTCATCTATCTGGAATTGGGGGCGATGGTCGGGATCTACTTCAAGACCAACCACATGCCGGTGCGCTTCCTGATCTACGTGGCGATCACCGCGCTGACCCGCTTGCTGATCTCCAACGTCTCGCACCACAACCCGCCGGACATGGGCATCATCTACCTGTGCGGCGGGATTCTGCTGCTGGCGTTCTCGATTCTGGTGGTGCGTTACGCCTCGTCACAATTTCCTTCGGTGAAGATCGAGAAACCGCAGCGCAAACTTGGCGCCGGCTCCAGCGAGCATCCGGAAGTAGAGAAGGGCGAGCTTTAAAGCCCGGCCGCTTGCCCTGGCCGGCCGCTGACACGTGGCGGTGGCGGGATTATCCCGCTACCGCTGGTCATGGCTTCGAGGATCGCCATGGCGCTGTGGCCTTGTTCGATGGCGATGCCGAATTGAATGCTTTGCACCAGACGCTTGAGGCGCACGGGGTCGTTGCGCTGCTCGGCGCTGATCATGCGCTTGGCCACGATTCGGCCGCTGTTGGACAGGGTCAGCATGATGCTGCCGTCCAGGCCCTGAATGCTCAGGTTGATCTGATAGTCCGGCGCGAAGGCATCGGTAATGATCTGAAAAGGATTGTCCATGATGCGTCACCGCCTGATTGAACGTGCAGTTGTTGACCGGCCGTGATCGGGTTGGTTCGCCCAACCGGATCATCGGCGATTCCGTGGCCTGTATTTGTTGCTTCATTAAGGAGTTGTCGAGTGAAACGAGGCTGCGATCTTTTGATCTTCGGTGTTTTGATTTCGATCATGAAGATCAAAAGATCGCAGCCTGCGACAGCTCTCACAGGGGAGTAGCAAGGGCTGTGCCGGGAAAATTGTCGAACAATGAACACGGGCATAAAAAAGGCGAGCCACGTGGCTCGCCTTTTTTAATGGCGCGTTTTCAGGGCAGAACCGAGTAGATGATCGCTGACAGTGCAATCAGACCGATCAACACCACAAACACGTTGGACACCTGGCCCGAATACTGGCGCAACGCTGGCACGCGACGGATGGCGTACATCGGCATCAGGAACAACAGGCAGGCAATCACCGGCCCGCCGAGGGTTTCGATCATGCCGAGGATGCTCGGGTTGAAAGTCGCCACGGCCCAGCAGCTGAGGATCATGAACACGGCGGTCGCGCGGTTCAGCCAGCTCGCCGACATGACCCGGCCACGGCTGCGCAGGCTTTTCACGATCATGCCCTGAAAACCTTCGCTGGCCCCGATGTAGTGGCCGAGAAAGGATTTGGTGATCGCCACCAGCGCAATCAGCGGCGCGGCGTAAGCGATCACTGGCGTCTGGAAATGGTTGGCCAGATACGACAGGATCGAAATGTTCTGCGCCTTCGCTGCCGCAAGATCCGCCGGCGACAGCGCCAGCACACAACTGAAGCAGAAGAACATCACCGTCACCACCATCATGCCGTGGGCCATGGCGAGGATGCCGCTGCTTGTGCGTTCGGCCTGCTCGCCGTAGCGTTGTTTCTGATCAACCGCGAACGCGGAGATGATCGGCGAATGGTTGAACGAGAACACCATCACCGGAATCGCCAGCCACATTGTCTTGAAGAAAACAGACATCGGCATGGCCTCTTGAGCGCTGGCGAAAAACGCGCCGTTCCAGTTCGGGATCAGGCTGAGCGCGAGCAGCAGCAACGCCGCAACAAAGGGATAAACCAGCACGCTCATGGCTTTGACGATGACGCTTTGCCCACAGCGCACAATCGCCATCAAACCGAGGATCAACACCAGTGAGAGGATCGCCCGTGGCGGCGGGGCGATGTGCAATTGGTGTTCAAGAAAGCTGCTCAGGGTGTTGGTCAGCGCCACGCTGTATACCAGCAGGATCGGGAAGATCGCAAAGAAATACAGCAGCGTGATCAGCTTGCCGGCACCGATGCCGAAGTGTTCTTCGACCACTTCGGTGATGTCCCCGGAGCGCCCGGACAAGACAAAACGGGTCAGGCCACGGTGAGCAAAAAACGTCATCGGGAAGGCCAGTACAGCCAGAATCAGCAACGGCCAGAAACCACCGACGCCGGCGTTGATAGGCAGGAACAAGGTACCGGCACCGATCGCGGTGCCGTACAGGCCGAGCATCCAGGTGGTGTCGAATTTGTTCCAGCCCTTGTGGGCCGTTTCTGCATTGCGTGTGCGATCTACAGCGGGATTTTCGGCAGCAGGTGTACGTACATCGGTCATCGGTATCGCCTCGTTATTATTTTTGCTCGGGCTCACGGTTGGCAGACCGTCGGGTGCGGTCTGCCGGGGCGGTCAGGGAGTGCGCCTCAGCATTCCACCCAGCTCACGGCAAGGCCGCCCCGTGAAGTCTCTTTGTATTTGTCGTGCATGTCGGCGCCGGTGTCGCGCATGGTGCGGATCACCCGGTCGAGGGAAATGAAGTGCTTGCCGTCGCCGCGCAGGGCCATTTGCGTGGCGTTGATCGCTTTCACGGCAGCGATGGCATTGCGCTCGATGCATGGCACTTGCACGAGGCCGCCGACCGGGTCGCAGGTCAGGCCGAGGTTGTGTTCCAGGCCGATTTCGGCGGCGTTTTCCAGTTGCTCCGGGGTGGCGCCGAGCACATCGGCCAGGCCGGCAGCGGCCATCGCGCAAGCCGAACCGACTTCACCCTGGCAGCCCACTTCGGCGCCGGAGATCGAGGCATTCTTCTTACAGAGAATGCCGACGGCGGCCGCGCCCAGGAAGAAAGCGACGACATCATCGTCAGACGCGTCCGGGTTGAATTTCATGTAGTAGTGCAGAACCGCCGGAATGATCCCCGCTGCACCATTGGTCGGCGCGGTGACCATGCGCCCGCCGGCGGCGTTTTCTTCGTTGACGGCGAGGGCGAACAGGTTGACCCATTCCATTGCCGATAGCGTCGAACTGATCACGTTGGGCTTGCCGATCTCCAGCAGGCTGCGGTGCAGTTTCGCCGCACGGCGCGGCACATTCAGACCGCCGGGCAGGATGCCTTCATGGCGCAGGCCTTGTTCAACGCATTCACGCATCACCGACCAGATGTGCAGCAGACCCTGACGGATTTCGGCGTCGCTACGCCAGGCGCGCTCGTTGGCCATCATCAGTTCAGAGACGCGCAGGTTGTGCTGCTTGCACAGCGCCAGCAGTTCGGCGGCGCTGGAGAAATCGTACGGCAACACCACGTCACCGGCCGGGGCTACGCCGGACTCGGCTTCGGCCGCTTCGATGATAAAACCGCCGCCAACTGAGTAGTACGTTTGCTCGAACAGTTCGGCCGTTTCGCCAAAGGCTGTCAGGGACATGGCGTTGGGGTGGTAGGGCAGGCTCTCGTCAAGCAGCAGGAGATCGCGCTGCCAGTCGAAGGCAATTTCTCTCTGACCGGCGAGGGACAGTTGGCCTGTCTCACGCAGTTGCTGGATGCGGGGATCGATGGTCGACGGATCGATGCTGTCCGGCCATTCGCCCATCAGGCCCATCACCGTGGCGCGGTCAGTGGCGTGACCGACGCCGGTGGCCGACAGCGAACCGTACAAACGGATTTCCACACGACGCACATCGTTCAACAGATGTTGATCGATCAGCGCCTGAGCGAAGGTTGCTGCCGCCCGCATCGGGCCGACAGTGTGGGAGCTGGACGGGCCGATGCCGACTTTGAATAGATCGAAAACACTGATAGCCATGCTAAACCCTTACAAGCAATGGAGTAGGAATCGCTGCCATTTTTTGTAGGACAAGCGCAATGTCGGCGATACTGCCTACCTCGGTCCTACGTGACTAACGAAACTTCCTAAGTAAGCCTTTAGCAGGACTAAACGATGAGTCGTCAATTGCATGCCCAGACCTATGTCTGGCTGCAGGTGTTTTCCTGTGCCGCGCGGCACCTGTCGTTCACCCGTTGCGCCGAAGAACTGCACATCACCCCGGGGGCGGTCAGTCAGCAGATTCGTCAGTTGGAAGAGCGCCTGGGTTTTCGTTTGTTTCATCGGCGTGCGCGCGGTGTCGAGCTGAGCGCGGAGGGTCAGCGGCTGGCGATTACCGTCAACGAGGCGTACGGCAGCATCGATGCCGAATTGCGTCGGCTCGACGCCGGAATGATCAGCGGAATTTTGCGCGTGCGCTCGATTCCGTCGTTCCTCAGCAAGTGGCTGACACCGCGCTTGCCACGCCTGCAGCAGCGCTATCCGGACATTCAACTGCGGCTGGTCGCCGAGGACAGCAGCGTACCGTTACACGAGGGTGACTTTGATCTGGCGATCGATCTGAACGACGGCAGTTACCCGGGATTGTTATCCACAGCCTTGCTCGACGAGCAGATTTTCCCCGTGTGTGCACCGAGCCTGTTGCGTGGGCGTCCGCCGCTGCATGGGCCGGCGGATCTGGTGCATTTTCCGTTATTGCACGACATCACTGCCTGGCGTGGCAGCTATGAATACGCAGAGTGGGAGTTTTATTTAAACGCGATCGGCTTTGAAGGCGCCGACGTACGGCGCGGGCATACCTTCAATCGCAATCACCTGACCATCGAAGCGGCGATCGCCGGCATGGGCGTGGCGATTGCCCGCCGCACTTTGCTTAACGATGAGTTGGAACGAGGCACGTTGATTGTGCCGTTCGGCCTGTCGGTACCGAATCACAAACGTTACGTGTTGCTGTATGCGCCGGGGGCGTTGAGCCATCCGGGCGTGCGTGCGGTGCATGATTGGCTGGTCGAGGAGGCGGGGATATTTCGCAGTTTGCACCCGTTGAATGACGGGCAATTGTGAGCGAATTTTGCAGGGTTGCGAGGCGACCCAACTCCCGACCTTACCAGTGCTTTGCCCGGTTGTCCGGCTTTTTTTGCGAATGAATATTTATCTTTTTTCAGGGGTTGAAATGTTCGGCAGTCGGGCCGATTGTTGTAACCAGGAGGTCAGGAAATTCAACTCAAGGCCTCTCACGAGCTAGCTGAAATAAGGGATGAACTATGCAAATCCAAGTCAACAGCGATAACCATATTCAAAGTAGTCAACGACTGGAGGAGTGGGTACGTACAACCATTGAGAGCACGCTCGAACGTTATGAAGAAGACCTGACCCGTGTCGAAGTCCACCTGAGCGACGAGAACGGTGACAAACCAGGTCCCCATGACTTGCGCTGCCAACTGGAAGCGCGGCCAAAAGGCCATCAACCGATTTCCGTGACCCACAAGGCCGATTCGCTGGAACAGGCGATCGACGGCGCTGCCGAAAAACTCGAGCACGCCCTGGAGCACCTTTTCGGCAAACTGCGAGGTAAGCCACGTGCCGCTGTGGTGCCACTCACCGGCAAGGCCAACGACAAGCTGTTGGCGGAAGAGTTTGACGAGAATGAACAGGCAGCGATCAACAGTTGATACGCTGATTTAATAAGCCAACCAATGAGAACGGGCCTGCGAAAGCAGGCCCGTTTTTTGTTTGTAAGCAGAAAAGCCCCTCACCCCAGCCCTCTCCCGGAGGGAGAGGGAGCCTACCGAGGTGTCTGAAGAGGTACGTCGACTTGGAATACCGAGTCGATTATGGATTCAGCAAAGCAATTTCAGGTCGACGGAAATTACGAGCATCTCCCGGTCAGTCCCCTCTCCCTCTGGGAGAGGGTTAGGGTGAGGGCAATCTTCGAACTGCCGCAATTCGTATGATCTGCTCCAGTACTTCATCCATCTGCTGAAGTACCTCCAGATCACTGAAACGCACGACTTCAATAGCCTTTTGATTCAGATAGCGTGTCCGGCGTTGGTCATGAATCACTTCTCGCGTTTCATAGTGCTGCCCACCATCCAGTTCAATCGCCAATTTCAGCTCGGCACAGTAAAAATCCAGCACGTAAGGCGGGCACGGAAACTGCCGACGAAATTTCAGATTGGCGATTTGGCGGGAGCGGATTTTTTGCCAGAGCAGGTGTTCGCAGTCGGTTTGGTTAACGCGTAGATGGCGGGCGAACTGGGCGAGGGTGGGGCGAGTTTGCATGCTTCACGATCCTTGTGAAGTTGGTTGGATATTTCACTGTAGCTGAGAACCCTCACCCCAGCCCTCTCCCTGAGGGAGAGGGGGCCGACCGAGGTGTCTGGCGTGGTACATCGACCTGACAGACCGAGTCGATTATGGATTCGGCAAAGCGGTTTCAGGTCGAGTCGATTATGGATTCGGCACAGTACGTTCAGGTCGGCGTACCTCGCAAGCATCCCCCCAATCAGTCCCCTCTCCCTCTGGGCGGTCCGACGTTTCGGGAGGGTTAGGGTGAGGGGCTCTTCAACCCTCAGAACGCTACAGAAGTCTGCACATAAACCGTGCGCGGCTCCCCCACATACTTGCCCTTGTTGTTGTCATCAAACGACCGCGTGAAGTACTGCGTGTTGAAGATGTTCTTCACCCCCACCGCCACATTCAGATCCGACAACTGCGGCCCGAAGTCATACCCCGCGCGGCTGCTGAACAGCATGTAACCCGGGATCTTCCCGGTACTGCCATCGGCACTTTCCTTCGAAGTGTTGGCGTTGTCGGCGAACTGATCGCTCTGGAAGCTGCTGTCCAGATTCAGCTTCCATGGCCCCTCGGTGTAACCGACGCCAATCGTGCCCTTGTGTTTCGACGAGAACGGTACGCGGTTGCCCTTGTTCGGTCCGTCTTCGCGGATGGTCGCGTCAACGTAGGCGTAGCTGGCATAGACATCAAAACCGGCGAGCGCAGGGCTCAAGTCATCCAGCGCGTAGTTGATGCTAGTTTCTATACCCTGATGGCGGGTTTCACCACGGGCGATTACCGAGTCGTTGGTCTGGTTGCTTTCGTACTGGTTATCGAAGTTGATCAGGAACGCGCCGATCTCCGCGCGTAACGCACCGTTGTCATAGCGCGTGCCGACTTCCCAGGTGCGCGCCTTTTCCGGTTTCACTTCGCCGCTGGTCACGCGGTTTGGCATCTGGCTGTATTGCACACTGCCGAACGAGCCTTCGGTGTTGGCGTACAGGTTCCAGCTGTCGGTCAGGTGATAAAGCACGTTCAACGCCGGCAGTGCGGTGTTGTAGTCGCCCTTGTATTTGACGTTGGTCAGGTTGTTGGTCTGCTGCGATTCGATCATCTCGTAGCGCACGCCCGGGGTGATCGTCCATTTGCCGATGTCGATGCGGTCGTCGACGAAGAACGCATTGGCCTCGGTGCCGCCACGGGTGTCGCGGTCATTGCGGCTGCTGGTGGTCGGGTATTCGTTGCTGCTGATCGGCGTGCGATAGCGCAATTCGTGGCCGGCCTCGTTGATATAACGGTAGCCGACGCCGACTTCATGGCTGGTCGGGCCGAGGTCGAAGCCTTGGGCGAAACGGGTTTCCAGGCCGCGAACCCAATACTCTCGCGGCGACAGCGAAAGGAATGTGCCCTGATCCAGATAGCCGCTGCGCAAGGTCTTGGTGAAAAAGGTGTTGGCGGTGAATTCGCGGCGATCTTCCTGATAGCGATAGCCGAAGTTGAACATCGTCCGACGGCCCCAGAACTGGTCTTTCGGACGCGTCGATTGATACGGATCGGCGTCGTAATCAGCGACGTTCAGACCGCCGGGCATGTCGGCTTTCCCTTCGTAATATTGCGCCATGGCGTTGAAGCTGTTGGCCTCGTCGAGCTGGTATTTGCCCTTGAGGATCAGGTCGTCGATCTCGGTGTCGCTGTGTTCGCGCCAGTCACCACCACGGGTGCCGGAGTAGAGCAACGCGCCACCGAGGCCATTGGCATTAGTGCCGCCGGCCAGCAGGTTGGCGCTGGTCTTGAAGCCGTCATGGCTCGACGATGGGCTGGTTTCCGTCTGGAAGCCGCCCTTGACCGTTGGCTCGTCGGGAATCGCCCGGGTCACGAAGTTGACCACGCCGCCGACGTTCTGCGGGCCGTAACGCACGGCGCCACCGCCGCGTACCACGTCCACGGCATCCATGTTGCCCATGCTGATCGGCGCGAACGACAGTTGTGGCTGGCCATAAGGCGCAAACGGCACCGGAATGCCGTCCATCAACACCGTCGAGCGCGCGGCCAGGCGTGGATTCAAACCACGAATGCCGAAGTTCAGCGCCATGTCGTGGCTGCCGGTGCCGTTGTTTTCCGGGGCGTTGACGCCGGGGATACGGTTGAGCACATCACGCGCCTGAGTTGCACCCTGACGTTCGAACTCTTCGCGGCGGATCACGTCGCGAGCACCGGGATGTTCGAACACGTTGATTTGCGCGGCGTCACCCAGCCAGTCGCCGACGACTTTCGAAGTGTCCAGCTCCAGCGCGGCATCCGCCACCGGTTGCAGGCTGAACGCGTTGTTGCCTTCGGTGCGCGCTTGCAGGCCGGTGCCTTCGAGCAGCGCATTCAAACCCTGCTCAGGTGTGTAACTGCCTTCCAGGCCACGGCTTTGCACACCGCTGGTGACTTGCGAACCGAATGAAATCAACACGCCTGCTTCACGACCAAACTGGTTGAGAGCGTTTTCCAGCGACGACGGCGCGATGTGATAAGCCTTGGCTTCAGCAGCCATCGCAACGGGCAGGGCACTGAAACTCAGGCTGGCGCCGAGGACAAGATTGCGCAGGCTGCGAGCCAGTGGTGTGAGGCGGGTGGAGTGCATGTCGGATGATCCTGAGAAGGTTGAATCAAGGGGGCTTTCCTTCTCTGTCACGCCAGATCTGAAAAACGGCTCATTTATTTTTCAAGATCAAAGGATCGTCCGATCGCGGCCCGAGCCTTCGGACGATCTTTTGATTCTGCTGCTTTAAACCCGCGCTTCGACGCTCACCCAGTAACGGGTAAAGCGCTTCACCTTTACCGGCAAACTGATTTCCAGCAGATCGAGAATCCGCTCGCTGTCGTCCAGTGGATACGTCCCGGAGATCAACAGATCGGCGACGTTCTTGGCGCAATTGAGTTGGCCGCGACGGTAACGGCCAAGCTCATCGAGGAAGTCGCCCAATCGCATATGCGCGGCCACCAGCATGCCGTCGGCCCAAGCGCCGCTGTTGGCATCCAACCGTTTGGCTGCGCTGACGGAGGTCGAGGTGAAACTCAGTTGCCGTGCAAGCGGCAACAGCATCGGCGCGCGTCCATTGCTGCTCAGTTCGACGCGACCTTCGAACAAGGCAACCTGCGTGCGATCGGCAAACTGACGCACATTGAGACGTGCGCCGTGAGTTTCAAGAATGCCCTGAGCGGTGCGCACTTCGAACGATTGTTTGGCCGTCAGGAGGATTTCGCCTTCGAGCAAGCGTATCAGTCGCGCCGAGGCATCGACATCGGCGGCACTGGCGGTATTGAGTTGCAACTGATCGCCGGCACCCAGCGCCACCTTGCGCCGTTGCCCGATCGGGCTGCGGTAGTCGGCGAGGAACGACGGCAGTGGATTGTGCTCGCGCATGCCCCACGTGACGGCTGAGCCCGCGCCAAGAATCAGCAACAGTTTCAGTGCCTGACGACGACTGCCGGACTTCGCCCCGTTCAATGCCGCATGCGCCAGTGGTGAAGACACGCCGCGCAGACGCTGATTGACTCGTTGAATATGCTCCCACGCCCGCCGGTGTTCGCTGTGCGCCTCCAGCCATTGTTGCCAGGCGTGTTGCTGGCGCGGGGAGAGCGCGCCTTGCTGCATTTCCATCAACCAGTGCACGGCCTGTTCCGCCACCTGAGAGGAGAAGTCTGGTGTGCGGTTCATAGCGCGAAGTAGCAGCGCATTGCCGCTTTGTTCAGATGACGTTTGACCGTGGCCACGGAAATGCCGAGTTCGGCGGCAATCTGTGGATAAGTCAGGCCATCCACCTGCGCCAGTAGAAATGCGCGTTTGACCTGACGCGGCAAACCGTCGAGCAACTCATCCAGCTCCATCAGGGTTTGCAGGATGATCGCCTTGTCTTCTTCCGACGGCGCGACCATGTCCGGCATCTGCGCCAGGGTGTCGAGGTAAGCGCGTTCGACATCCTGACGGCGGTAATGATTGAACAGGACGCGCTTGGCCAACGTTGTGAGAAAGGCGCGCGGTTCGATGATCACCGGCGGCTCGCGGGCGGTCAGCACCTTGATGAACGTGTCCTGCGCCAGGTCTGCCGCGCTGTCCGGGCAACCGAGTTTGCGCCGCAACCAGCCTGTGAGCCAGCCGTGATGGGCCTGATAGAGCGATTCGACGGGATGGGCGGACGACAACGGTGAACTCCGGGCGCTTTCTTGACGCGGTAGAGAGTGTGCGTTAGAGAACAAGAACTGTTCGCATTGTAGGGGGTGAAGCGCTCAACCGGCAATCAGATGCTTTTGCGTATGAGAATATTTATCATTAATATTGCTCGCCTATAGGTCCGGCTGATCGGCCGGACGTTTTTCGTTTCAGGGTCGAAACATGAAAGGCAAACTCGCCACACTTCCCATGTCCTATCGTCTGGCCGTCACCTCACGGGTGTTGGCCGCGGTGTTTGGCGGTTATCTCGTTGCGGCGCTGGCCAGTGTCACCCTGACACTGTGGCTGCCGCTGAGCCGTGCCGAAGCGGTGGTGACCGGCATGACCATTTCCTTTCTGGTCTACCTGGTGGCGGTGCTCTGGTGTTTTGCCTGTCGTACGGCATGGTCGGCCTGGGTCGGTTTGCTGGTACCGAGTGTGATTCTGGCAACTGTCTCTGGCGCGGCACGCGGATTGGGCCTGGCATGAAAGAGGGCTTTCGTCAGGCGATGGCCTGGCTGCACACCTGGGCCGGGCTGCTGTTCGGCTGGTTGCTGTTCGCGATTTTCCTGACCGGGACGCTGGCGTATTTCAAAGATGAAATCAGCCACTGGATGCAGCCGGAAATCCCTGCGCGATCGGTGAGTGCCGAGACCAGCCTGGCGCTGGCCCAGGATTATCTGCAGCAACACGCGGCTGGCGCCTCACGTTGGCTGATCGATCTGCCAGATGCCCGTGATCCCGGTCTTACCGTGCGCTGGCAGGCCGCGCCGGCGAAGCCCGGCGAGCGCGGGCGCTTCGAATCGAAAACCCTTGATGCGCAAACCGGCGCAGAAGTGCAGGGCCGCGACAGCATGGGCGGCGAGTTCTTCTACCGTTTCCACTTCCAGTTGCAAATGCCTTATCCGTGGGGCCGTTGGCTGGCGACCATTGCCGCGATGGTGATGTTCGTTGCGCTGATCACCGGGATCATCACCCACAAAAAAATCTTCAAGGACTTCTTCACCTTCCGCCCGCGCAAGGGCCAGCGCTCCTGGCTCGACGGGCATAACGCGGTGGGTGTGCTGGTGTTGCCGTTTCACCTGATGATCACCTACAGCAGCCTGGTGATTTTCATGTCGATGGTCATGCCGGCGAGCATCGTTGCGTCTTACGGCAGTGACGTGCGCACGTTTTATGACGAGGTTTTCCCGGCCTCGAAAACACCCGAGCGCGCCGCTATCGCTGCGCCGTTGGCGGCCATGGCGCCGCTGTTGAGCAAGGCCCGCGAGCAATGGTCGGGCGGCCACACGGCGCGCCTTTCCGTGAGCAATCCGGGCGATGCCAATGCGACGGTGGTGCTGTCCCGTGCCGGCGACCGTGTGGTGCATGATTTCGGCCGCGCCGTGACCTTCAACGGTGTGACCGGGCAGATGCTCGGCAGCACACCGGACCAGCCGCTGGCGATGGCGGTGGGTGGCGCGTTCTATGGTTTGCACATGGGCCACTTCGCCGGGCCGGTCTTGCGCTGGCTGTACTTCATCTGCGGGCTGGCCGGCACGGCAATGATTGGCACCGGGCTAGTGATCTGGCTGGGCAAGCGTCAACTCAAACACGCCAAGAGCGGTGTGATGCCGTTCGAGTTGCGGCTGGTGGAAGTGCTGAATATCGCCAGCATGGCCGGGCTGGTGTCTGCGGTGGCGGTGTTTTTCCTGGCCAATCGTCTGTTGCCGGTGAGCCTTGCCGAACGTGCAGATTGGGAGGTGAACGCGTTCTTCATGGCCTGGGGCTTGAGCGTGCTGCACGCGATGTTGCGACCGGGGCGCAAAGCCTGGGTTGAGCAGCTTGTTTTCGGTGCTGCGCTGTTTGTTGCGGTGCCGCTGATCAATGCGCTGACCACCCCTTGGAATCTCGGCGTCGCGTTGATGCGGGGTGACTGGGCGTTGGCCGGTTTTGATCTGACGTGCCTCGCAACCGGTGTGTTTCTGGCGTGGGCCGCGTGGAAAATGCAGCGTGCTGGCAACACCGTCAGCATTAAAAAGCCCCGCCGCGAACAGGCCCGGCCGATCACCCTTGAACAAGGGGCGAACTGATGCTCTTGCCCTTGTTGCTCACCTACACCGGATTCACCGCGTTGTGCCTGTCGATGCCTCGTCACCACGATGAATTGCTCGGTCACAAACCGTCCACGCGTCGCCGCCAGGGCCTGAAAGTCGGCGGATGGTTATTGCTGTGTTTGTCGCTTTGGGCGGCGGTGAAGGCCAATGGCTGGAGCTTCGGTCTGGTCGACTGGTTCGCCGTGCTGATGCTCAGTGCCCTGGCGTTGGTATTGTTGCTGCCGTATCGCCCGCGTTTCGCATTGGCGCTGGCCGGGTTCAGTCTGCTGGCCAGCCCGGTCGCCGCATGGGCGCAGTGCTGAAGTGCTGATCGATCTGCCACCGGAATCCCGCGACGACGAGCCGCGTGGGGCGCGTGCGCATTTTCTTCAGGTGTTCCTGTCCCAGCGTTCGCAAATGGAAGCGCTGGTGAACCGGCGCGTCGGTTGCCGGGCGACGGCGGCGGATCTGGTCCAAGATCTGTTTCTGCGTTTCTGGCGGCGACCGCTGGTGCAGGTCGAAGAACTCAGCACCTATCTGCTGCGCTGCGCCGGCAACATCGCCATCGATCATCTGCGCAGCGAAGGCACACGCACGCGCGTCAACGAAGGCTGGCAACCGGAGGCGCCGGACAGCCACGGCAGCGAACCGCAAGCGGCGCTGGAAGCGGGCAATGATCTGAAGCATGTCGAAGCGGCGTTGCGCGCCTTGCCCGAGCGCACCCGGCAAATCTTTTTGCTCAATCGCATCCACGGTCGCAAATACGCGGACATCGCCAAAGCCATGGGCCTGTCCCAAAGTGCCGTGGAAAAACATATGATGCGCGCCCTCGAGGCCTGCAAGGCCAGCCTGCGCGAACCCGCGCCACGCCTGCCAGGGAAAGCACCGTGAAGCCATCCGACTCCGTCATCCCCACGCCCGCGCAAGAGCAGGCCGCGTTTGCCTGGCTGAGCCTGTTGCATGATCGGCCGAGTGCCGGCGATCAACTGACCTTCAGCCAATGGCTGCGCGCTGATCCGGCGCATGCCGAAGCGTATGCGCAGGCGCAAGTGCTCTGGGAATTGAGCGAAGGCCCGGCGCGAACGCTGGCCGATGAAGAAGCCTCGGCGTTGCAGGGCTACCTCGATGCAATGGATCGCCCACGTCGTCCAGCGCTGTTGCGTTGGTCGGGCGCGCTGGCGATGGCGGCATGCCTGTTGCTGATGGTCAGCCTCGGTACAGGCTGGCAGCCGCAGCGCTGGATCGATGATCTGGGCGCCGATTACGTTTCGGCGCCGGGTGAAATTCGCACCGTGACACTGGCCGATCAATCGCAAGTTACGCTGGATGGCGACAGTGCGATTGCTGTGGATTTCAGCCGTGGCGAGCGGCATGTCCAGCTACGCCGTGGTGCCGGTTTTTTCACGGTTACGCACACCGGCGAGCCGTTTGTGGTCGAGGCCGAGAAAGGTCAGGCGCGGGTGCTCGGCACGCAATTCGAAGTGCGACTGCAACCGCATGGCGCGCAGGTCACGGTGTTGTCCGGGCGCGTTGGTGTGACGGCGGATCGCGATGGCGAACAACAGATTCTCACCGCCGGCCAGCAAGTTGCTTACTCTGAAGGCTCGGCAGAAAAACTTCATGCGGTGGACAGTGAGGCGCAGTTGGCATGGCGTCAGGGCTGGCTGACGTATTACAAGTCGACGCTGGCCGATGTGGTCGAGGATCTGCGGCGTTATTACCCGGGACGGATTGTGTTGCTCAACGATGAGCTGGCGGCGCGCAAGGTCAGTGGCAGTTTTCCGAGCAAGGATCCGCAGGCGGTGCTCAGTTCACTGCAAGGGGTGTTGGGGTTTGAGCAGCATCAGGTGTTGGGGCATCTGATTATTTTGCGTTGAGGCAAAGTCAAAAGATCGCAGCCTTCGGCAGCTCCTACATTGGAATGCGATCTCCTGTAGGAGCTGCCGAAGGCTGCGATCTTTTGATCTGCAAAAATATTTTCGGATTTGTGGTGAGGTAAACCCGAGCCCCATCCGTGTAGTGACTGAAACTGCGATTCATTCGCATCCGTTGCGGTTCTACACAGGTCATTGAGCAATGAAGTCCAGGGCAAAATCGGGTTCGGTCAAACAATGGTTAGGCGTGTCGGCACTGAGCTTTTCGGCATTGGCATTGTTGCCGATGAGCGTGGCGCTCGCCGCTGAAACCGTCAGCAACCAAGCGCAAAAGCAGTTCAACTTTTCCCTGGCCGCCAAACCACTGCCGCAAGCCTTGAGCGATTTCAGCCGCGTCACCGGGCAGAGCGTGGTCTACACCGACGAAGCGCCTTACGGCCTCACCGCGCCGGCAGTCAATGGCCAGATGAGTGCCGAACAAGCGCTGCAACGTCTGCTCAGTGGCTCCGGCCTGAGTTTCCGCCGCACCGATAGCCACACGCTGGCACTGGAGCCCAAACCCACCGAAGGCGCGTTGAACCTCGGCGCCACGACCATCACTTCGATGCGCGACGAGTCGATGAGCTACCAGCCGCCGGAAACCAGTTCGGTGATGCGCTCTTCGGCGTCGTTGCAGGAAGTCCCGCAGACCGTCAACGTCATCCCGGCGCAAGTCATCCGCGATCAGGCGCCGCGCAATCTGGATGACGCGCTGGCCAATGTCAGCGGCATCACCCAGGGCAACACCTTGGGCAGCACTCAGGATTCGGTGATGACCCGCGGTTTCGGTGACAACCGTAACGGCTCGATCATGCGCGACGGCATGCCGATCGTGCAGGGGCGTGGCATGAACGCCACGGTGGATCGCGTCGAAGTGCTCAAAGGCCCGGCCTCGTTGCTGTACGGCATTCAAGACCCCGGTGGCGTGGTCAACCTGGTCAGCAAGAAACCTGAACTGACTCAATACAATGCCCTGACCTTGCGCGGTTCGACCTACGGCGACGGCAAGAATGGCAGCGGCGGCACCTTCGACAGCACCGGCCCGTTGGGCGATTCCGGGCTGGCCTATCGCATGGTGCTCGACCACGAAGATGAAGATTACTGGCGCAACTTCGGTACCCACCGTGAAACCCTGATCGCGCCGTCGCTGGCCTGGTTTGGCGAGAGCACCAAGCTGCTGTTTGCCTACGAGCATCGCGAATTTCTCACGCCGTTCGACCGTGGCACGCTGATCGATCCACGCACCAATCACCCGCTGGATATCTCGCGCAAGGAGCGTCTGGACGAGCCGTTCAACAACATGGAAGGCCGCTCGGACCTGTATCACTTTGAAGCTGATCACGAGCTCAACGACGACTGGAAAGCGCACTTCGGTTACAGCTGGAACCGCGAAACCTACGACGCCAGCCAAGTCCGCGTGACGGCCATCGACACCAACAAGGGCACGCTGACCCGCAGCATGGACGGCACACAGAACGCGATCAGCACTGACCGTTTCACCACCGCCAGTCTTGAAGGCAAGGTCAAAGTGCTGGGCATGCAGCATGATCTGGTGTTCGGCGTTGATGACGAGTACCGCAAGATCTACCGCGAGGACTTGATCCGGCAGAAAAGCCTGACCACGTTCAGCTACCTCAATCCGGTGTACGGCCGCGAAGTCGCCGGCACCACCGTCAGCGCCCCCGACAGCGCGCAGACCGATGAACTGCGCAGTGATTCGGTGTTCATGCAGGACTCGATTCACCTCAACGACCAGTGGATTCTGGTCGCCGGCGGGCGTTTCCAGGAATACGACCAGTACGCCGGCAAAGGCGTGCCGTTCAAGGCCAACACCGACAGCAACGGCCAGAAGTTCGTCCCGCGCGCAGGTCTGGTGTATCGCTACACCGACGCCTTGTCGTTCTACGGCAGCTACACCGAATCGTTCAAGCCCAACTCAACCATCGCCCCGCTGAGCGGCAGCAGCACCGTGCTCGACGGCAGCATCGCGCCGGAAGAAGCCAAGTCGTGGGAGCTGGGCGCGCGCCTGGACATGCCGGGGCGTGTGACCGGTAACATCGCGTTGTTCGACATCAAGAAGCGCAACGTGCTGGTGGCCAATTCCGAAGGCCCGACGACGATTTACAGCGCCGCCGGCGAGGTGCGTTCGCGCGGTCTGGAAATGGACCTGACCGGTCAGCTAAGTGACCATTGGAGCATGATCGGCAGCTACGCCTACACCGATGCCGAAGTGACCGAAGACCCGGATTACAAAGGCAAGCGCCTGCAAAACGTGGCGAAGAACTCCGGTTCGTTGTCGGCGGTGTATGACTTCGGCAGCGTGATTGGCGGCGATCAATTGCGCGTCGGTGCGGGCGCTCGTTATGTCGGGGAACGTGCGGGTAACGCGGTGAATGATTTTGATCTGCCGAGCTACACCGTGGCCGATGCGTTTGCCACTTACGACACCAAGGTTGAAGGGCAGAAGGTCAAGTTTCAGCTGAATGTGAAGAACCTGTTTGATCGCACGTACTACACCTCGGCGGCGAGCCGGTTCTTTGTGTCGATGGGGGATGCGCGGCAGGTTTCGCTGTCTAGCACTTTGGAGTTTTAGGGCAAGATCAAAAGCCCCTCACCCTAACCCTCTCCCTGAGGGAGAGGGGACTGACCCGAGGTGTCTTGCGCGATACATCGACCTGAGATATCGATTCGAATATGGATTCAGAAGAGCACTTTCAGGTCGGTGTAAAGCTCGAGCATCCCCCAATCGGCTCCCTCTCCCTCCGGGAGAGGGCTGGGGTGAGGGGGAGAGGGGCTCAACGCAAAAACGCCTGCCGATACTCCCCCGGCGTCCCGCCCAAAACCTGCTTGAACCGATTAGTGAAATGACTGGCACTGGCAAACCCGCACGCCAGTGCAATCTCACCCAACGGCAACGCCGTCCCGCGCAACAACTCCCGCGCCCGGCTCAAGCGTCGCGCCAGCACGTATTGGTGCGGCGGCAGGCCGAAACTCGTGCGAAACATCCGCGCAAAGTGGTATTCCGACAGGGCACACAACCCGGCCAATTGTCCGAGGCTGATCGGCTCGGCCAACTGAGTGTCGATAAGATCCACCAGTTGCCGACGCTGGTGCGGCGCCAATCCGCCCTTCAAACGCAGACCCTGACGCGCGCCAACCTGACTGAGCAAGGTATGGGTGATCAATTCATGGGCGAGGCTGCTGGTCAGCAAGCGTTCGGCAGGTTCGTCCCAATTCAGCGTCAGCAACTGCCGGAAGCGCTGCGCCTGTTGTGGATCTTCGAGAAACGTCTGCTCGCGCAACTGCATCTCACGCGGTTCGCGATCGAGCAACGTGACGCAACCGAGGGCAAATTGTTCGGCGCTGAAATACAGATGCGCCAAGCGGATATCACCGTTGATCACCCAGCCTGACTCGTGATCGGCCGGGAGGATGCACAGCTTGTCCGGCCCGCCTTTCTGACCGGGTTGATCGCGACGAAAGGTACCGGTGCCACCGGCGATGTAGCAGGACAGGGTGTGATGGCTCGGCGCTTCATAATCCTGCGCATCGTGGTGGTTGGTCCACAAAGCGGCAGACAAGCCGTCGCCGAGCTCGGCGCTGTGCACAAGACGTGCGTTCGGCGAGCTGTTTAGCGCTTGAAAGACTTGCAGGGTATCGATGGCGGCCATGATCGGTTCTCTTCAACGCCTTGCATCCTACTCCGTAGACGTCTTGCTGCCAGCCTGCCGCCAGACAAAAGCGCAAGATTCTGCAAGCGCGCAAACCGGGCTCGGGCAGACACTCAAGGCCTATCGAGGAGTGTCTGCCATGAACCTGTCGTTGTATTTGTTGACCGTGCTGATCTGGGGCACCACCTGGATTGCCCTGAAATGGCAACTGGGCGTGGTGGCGATTCCCGTATCGATCGTCTATCGCTTCGGCCTCGCCGCGCTGGTGCTGTTTGCGCTGTTGCTGCTCAGCCGTCGCCTGCAACCGATGAACCGTCGCGGGCATCTGATCTGCGTGGCTCAGGGCTTGTGTCTGTTCTGCGTCAACTTCATGTGCTTCCTGACCGCCAGTCAGTGGATTCCCAGTGGTCTGGTCGCGGTAGTATTTTCGACCGCAACGTTGTGGAACGCGCTGAATGCGCGGGTGTTCTTCGGCCAGCGCATTGCGCGCAATGTGCTGATGGGCGGTGCGTTGGGCCTGTTTGGCCTGGGCATGCTGTTCTGGCCGGAACTGGCGGGGCATCAGGCTAGTCCGCAAACCTTGCTCGGTCTCGGCCTGGCGTTGTGCGGCACGTTGTGTTTTTCGGCTGGCAACATGCTCTCGAGCCTGCAGCAGAAGGCCGGCCTCAAACCGCTGACCACCAATGCCTGGGGTATGGCCTACGGCGCGGCGATGCTGTCGGTGTGGTGTCTGGTCAAAGGTATTCCGTTCGATATGGATTGGAGTCCGCGTTACGTCGGTGCGCTGCTCTATCTGGTGATTCCCGGTTCGGTCATCGGCTTCACCGCGTATCTCACGCTGGTCGGGCGCATGGGTCCGGAGCGTGCGGCTTACTGCACCGTGCTGTTTCCGGTCGTGGCGCTGAACGTCTCGGCTTTTGCTGAAGGTTATCAGTGGACAGCGCCGGCGCTGGTCGGTCTGGTGTTAGTGATGCTGGGCAATGTGTTGGTGTTCCGCAAACCCAAGGTGGTCGTGGCGCCAGTGCAGGGAAAGTTGGCTTGAAATAAACGAGCGCTGAACTTCAGCGCTCTACTTTCAAGGTGATGTAAATCATTACCGGGAAGATGAAATCAACGATATGTCGCGCCCAGTCCTTGGCATTCCATGATTGCGAAGTGTCCATGTCGAACCATTCCACACCCACGGTTTGCAAACAGACGTAATAAATGAAGATTGCCGCCAGTATGCCCATGATCGAGAACTTTTTTGCCTCGTGGAATACTTCTGCGGACGCATTTATGTGGCGATATAGCTGATACGTGCCTATCAGGCACAGCACGGTATACGTGACTTCCAGCGTGATGATGAACCAGTAGATCCGGTGATGGATCATCGGTGATTCAATGGCTCGGTACTTGATGGTTTCACTGGCCGTGGTGGTGTCCATACTCAGGATATGCGCCACGTAGGTGTAGTTTGAATTGTAGTCGGTAAAGTTGTGGATCATTACCAGTACGCCAAAGAAGCTGATGTAAGCCATTAATATGACTTTGCTGTAACGAATGAGTCTGTCGGTTGTCAGGGTGTTCAAGGTATTGGCTCTCCATAGCGTTTGTCGATTATTCGACAGGCAGGCAGAGCTTATAATGCTGTTG
The DNA here is from genome assembly GCF_900187605.1 of Pseudomonas sp. Irchel 3H7. GTDB lineage: Bacteria > Pseudomonadota > Gammaproteobacteria > Pseudomonadales > Pseudomonadaceae > Aquipseudomonas. Next base: position 291,290 of record NZ_FYEA01000004.1, on the reverse strand, counting down.
TTTGATTGGCTTTTTTGTTCAATTTCAAGTTGTGTAACGCGTAACTAACGGGCAAGTGCGATAACGCACTTGCCCGTGTTTTTTTATCCGCGCCAGACTTGCGGGTTGACCAGATCCTGCGGGCGTTCGCCGAGCAGGGCACTACGCAGATTGGCCAGCGCACGATTGGCCATGGCTTCGCGGGTTTCATTCGTCGCCGAGCCGATGTGCGGCAATGTCACGGCGTTTTTCAGCTGGAACAGAGGCGATTCGGCTAGCGGTTCTTTTTCGTAGACATCCAGGCCAGCGCCACGAATGCGCTTGTTTTGCAGGGCTTCGATCAACGCCGGTTCATCGACGACCGGGCCACGTGAGATGTTCACCAGGATGGCGTCGGGTTTCATCAGCGCCAGTTCGCGATGGCTGATCAGGTGGCGGGTTTTGTCGCTGAGCGGCACCACCAGGCAGACGAAATCGGCTTCGGCGAGCAGTTGATCGAGGCTGCGAAATTGCGCGCCGAGTTCCTGTTCCAGTTCGGTCTTGCGGCTGTTGCCGCTGTAGATAATCGGCATGTTGAAACCGAAGCGGCCACGGCGGGCGACGGCGGCGCCGATGTTGCCCATGCCGACGATGCCGAGGGTTTTGCCGTGGACGTCACAGCCGAACAGCGGGGCGCCGACGCTGGCTTGCCATTGGCCGGCCTTGGTCCAGGCGTCGAGTTCGGCGACGCGGCGGGCGCTGCTCATGATCAGGGCGAAGGCGAGGTCGGCGGTGCTTTCGGTGAGCACGTCGGGGGTGTTGGTGAGCATGATCCCGCGTTGGTTGAAGTAGTCGAGGTCGTAGTTGTCGTAGCCGACGGAGACGCTTGAGACCACTTCGAGTTTTGCGGCGTTTTCCAGTTGTGCGCGGCCGAGTTTGCGGCCGACGCCGATGAGGCCGTGGGCGTGGGGCAGGGCTTCGTTGAATTGGGCGTTGATGTCGCCGTTCTTTGGATTTGGGACGATGACGTCGAACTCCTGTTGCAGGTGTTCGATCATGGGCGGGGTGATGCGGCTGAAGGCCAGGACAGTCTTTTTCATCGTTGTTGGCTCTTGTTCGGGCTTGATACCAAGCACGCTAACATTTCTGGCTTGGGGTTGTCTTGGCGGCCTCTGGGCCGACCATGTTGTGGGTGTGCTTGGTGAATATCCGTTGCTGCGGTAACGGCGGCTTAGGGTTCCGCCCTGACGGCGGGTCACCTTTTCCAAACGCCGAAAAGGTAACCGAAAAGGCTTGCTCCTACGTGCGGCCCGCTCGCTGGGGCTCGGGGTTCCTTCGCTCCGGGATCGATCCGGGCGCAGCGCCTACGGTTTGCTTCGCTGCACCTCCTCTCGCTGTGTTTGGCTTCGCCAAACGGTCGCTGCGCTCCCACGCCCGGATCAATCCCTCCACTCAGCCTTCCGACGTCGCCCGTGGATCAAGAGCAAGATCAAGAGCAGGCGAGCTGACACTCGGCCTATTGAGTGGTGAAGAGCGGGGCGTGGTCGGCTTTGGATTTGTGGGCATTTCAAAATTTGAGTTCGACTCGGTATTTCACGTCGGTGTAACTCGCCCAAACACCTCGGTCAGTCCCCTCTCCCTTTGGGAGAGGGTTAGGGTGAGGGGCTCTTAGTTGTGTGCCGGGGATTTCGGGATTTCGTGGTTATCCAGCACGCGATTCACCGCCAGTTCGGCGAGCATGATGATCTGCTGAATCGCCAGGATCGTCCGTCGTTGCGGCAGGTCGATGTAGGCGGCGATGTCGCTGGTCATCAGGCTGGCTTGTGCCAGTGATTCGCAGGCGTGGACCAGCAGGCTTTCGCTGTACTGTTCGGGGGAGATCTGAAACACGGTGGCTTTGGGGAAGCGGTATCAACATTGGCTGATACCTGCTTGTGTCTGCACTTGTGTCAGACTTTGCGATCTACCTTTACACCTCGATAGTTTCAAGGCCTTTGACATCAATCTGACCATCATGAACTTGATGCAGCTCATTTGTGTCGAAATCTACAAAACTGAAGTTGAAGGCTGCCTTGAAAATGCCTTTGGCAATGTTGAACTCTTCTACAACAATGAACCCTGCATTTTTAGCGCTTGTATAGCCTTTTGTATGTGAGTCTGACGTATATGAAAATCTGAACGGAGAGGGAAAGTGCTCCGTGCTGAATTCATTCCTCCCAAGCTTAATATTTGCGTCAAAAGTGAGGTTGATAGTGAATGAGGTGGTAGAGGATTTTTGATAAGTTGCTTTTAGCGCGACTATCTTGTTATCGGTAATAAAATGGTCGGGTTTTCCTTCGAACTTGTCGGTGATATAGTCTTTGTTTAGTTTGGCAATTACAGTGCCTTCACCTGATTTCTTAAGTTTGTCGAGTTCCAGATCTTTAATGGACATGTCTTGCTCCTTCAAGGTTGGGTTGGTGTGACGACATCCATTGTTCGGCTAAAGCGATAAAATGGGCACTGTCAGATCTGACAGGTCTCCTATATCGATTGGCTATTAAAAATTAATCTGAAGATGATTTTTGGAACTTGATTGCCCACTTCAGGTTTGCGGCCATTGGACAATGCTTAATTGTGTCAGGCCGTCATCCGGCATCATTCAAGGGAGAGGGAGCCGATTTCTGAGCCTTTCAGAGTTTGAATTCGACTCGGTATTTCACGTCGGTGTAACTCGCCCAAACACCTCACCCTAACCCTCTCCCTCCGGGAGAGGGTTAGGGTGAGGGGCTTTTAGCTGTGTGCCGGGGATTGCGGGATTTCGTGGTTATCCAGCACTCGATTCACCGCCAGTTCAGCCAGCATGATGATCTGCTGAATCGCCAGAATCGTCCGTCGTTGCGGCAGGTCGATGTAGGCGGCGATGTCGCTGGTCATCAGGCTGGCCTGTGCCAGTGATTCGCAGGCGTGGACCAGCAGGCTTTCGCTGTCCTGTTCGGGGGCGACCTGGAACATGGTGCTGGGTTTGTGGAAGCGCAGGGTGAGGGCGTTGGGTTTGAGGTAGTGGTCGAGGGCGCGTTCGGCGGCTTCGTGGAATTTCTTCGAACCGGGGAATTCGTAGGGGGTGGTGTCTTCCGCTACAGGCGGATTGGGACTGTGTTTGATCATGGCAATATCCTTTTAAAGAGATGGAGCTGCCATGTTTCGTTTTCCAGGCGAAAGGGGTGGCAGCTGTACGCGGACTGGAAAAACCGGCAAAGGATCAAACCCGGCAGACCCGGAGGTCTCCCACGTACAGCCGCCATAACAAAACTTCGGCGCCGAAAAAGCGCGGCATTATGTCATGTGCTGTGATCCTGCGGGTTTTCCAGACCCGGTCGCTGATGCGTCAGCGACACCCAAATCCTAGCCAGCGCACTTCCCACGGACAACCGTCAAAACCTGTCGGAAAGATCCGTGAAATACCCGTTTCTGTAGGCTCTGCCGTAGGCTGCGATTAAACAGCAAGATCAAAAGATCGCAGCCTGCGGCAGCTCCTACAGGTTTCGTGGTGTGTTGAAAATCAGTTGGCGACGCGCGCGCCGGCGAGGCTGCCGCTTAATTCGTAAGCGGCCAATTCCGCCTGATGCGCCGCGAGAATTTCCGGCAACGACCCACGCAAATACTCAACCCACGTCTTGATCTTCGCATCCAGATATTGCCGCGACGGGTAGATCGCATACAGGTTCAGTTCTTGCGAGCGATAGTTCGGCATGACCCGCACCAGCGTGCCGTTGCGCAAGCCTTCGATCGCCGCATACACCGGCAACACACCCACACCCATGCCGCTGGTGATCGCGGTTTTCATCGCGTCGGCAGAGTTCACCAGAAACGGCGAGCTGTTGATGGTGACCATTTCCTGGCCTTCCGGGCCGTCGAAGGCCCACTTCTCCAACGGAATCACCGGGCTGACCAGGCGCAGGCAGGCGTGGTTGAGCAGGTCGCTGGGTTTTTGCGCGGCGCCGTTGGCTTTCACGTAGGCCGGTGAGGCGCAGACGATGCTGTAGGTGATGCCCAGCCGTTGCGAAACAAAACCCGAATCCGGCAATTCGCTGGCGAGCACGATGGACACGTCGTAGCCCTCGTCGAGCAGGTCCGGCACGCGGTTGGCCAGGGTCAGGTCGAAGGTGACGTCGGGGTGAGTCTTGCGGTAGCGGGCGATGGCGTCGATGACGAAGTGCTGGCCGATGCCGGTCATGGTGTGCACTTTCAATTGCCCGGCCGGGCGCGCGTGGGCGTCGCTGGCCTCGGCTTCGGCTTCTTCGACGTAGGCGAGGATCTGCTCGCAGCGCAGCAGGTAGCGTTTGCCCGCTTCGGTCAGGGCGATGCGCCGCGTGGTGCGGTTGAGCAAGCGGGTTTGCAGGTGGGCTTCCAGGTTGGAGACCGCGCGCGAGACGTTGGCGGTGGTGGTGTCGAGTTGCACGGCGGCGGCGGTGAAGCTGCCGGCTTCGGCGACACAACTGAAGGCGCGCATGTTTTGCAAAGTGTCCATGGGGTGCTCTCAAGGGAGATGGCAAATTGTGACACGAAGTTTCGGGGGCTGAGACCCCAGACTTAAGGATTATCTCGTTAACCGTAACAAAGATTCACAGAAATCCCAGCTTATCGCCGTACAGGGCGTTCCATAGAATTGCGCCGATCCCTGTAGGAGCTGCCGCAGGCTGCGATCTTTTGGTTTTGTTTTAAGGGAATCAAGATCAAAAGATCGCAGCCTGCGGCAGCTCCTACATGGGTCCTCGATCTACCCCCTTCTCAGGAATTCGCAGCTGTGCCGCGTCGCATCAACAGAGCGCTTTTGCCGCTCAGTGTTCTGGCTTTTACCCTGGGTCTTGGCGGCTGCATCTCAACGGACGGAATTGCTCCACAAGGCATGGCAATGGAGGCCAACTCGCTGGCCACCGACGATGCCATTGCTCACGCCGCCCGTGACGCCAACTGGCCCACCGCGCAATGGTGGCAAGCCTACGGCGACCCGCAACTCAATCGCTGGATCGACCTCGCCGTGCAGGGCAGCCCGAGCATGGCCATCGCCGCTGCGCGGGTGCGTCAGGCCAAAGCCTTGGCCGGTGTCGCCGAATCCGCCGAGTCATTGCAAATCAATGGCGAGTCGACCCTCAAACGCCACAACTGGCCGACCGATCAGTTCTACGGCCCCGGCGATCTGGCCAACACCACCACTTGGGACAACAACGCCGCGTTGGGTTTCAGCTACGCCCTCGACCTCTGGGGTCGCGAAAGCAACGCCAGCGAACGTGCGGTGGATCTGGCGCATATGAGCGCGGCCGAGGCGCGGTTGGCGCAGCTTGAATTGCAGAACAACATCGTCCGCGCCTACATCGAACTGTCGCTGCATTACGCCCAACGCGACATCGTTGCGGCGACGCTTAAGCAGCAACAGCAGATTCTCGATCTGGCGCAAAAACGTCTGAATGGTGGGATCGGCACACATTTCGAAGTCAGCCAGGCCGAAACGCCGTTGCCGGAAACCCACCGCCAGATCGATGCGCTGGACGAAGAAATCGCCCTGAGCCGCAACCAGATTGCCGCGCTCGCCGGCAAAGGTCCGGGGGCGGGCGCGCAGTTGCAGCGTCCGACGCTGTCGCTCGCTGCTGCGTTGAAACTACCGTCGGCTCTGCCCGCCGAATTGCTCGGTCAGCGGCCGGACGTGGTCGCCAGTCGCTGGCAAGTGGCGGCGCAGGCGCGTGGGATTGATGTGGCGCATGCCGGGTTTTACCCCAACGTCGATCTGGTCGGCAGCCTCGGCTACATGGCGACCGGCGGTGGCGCGCTGGAGTTTTTGACCGGCAAGAAACTCAACTACAACGTCGGCCCGGCGATCTCTTTGCCGATCTTCGACGGTGGCCGACTGCGTGCCGAACTCGGTGAAGCCTCCGCTGGTTACGACATCGCCGTGGCGCACTACAACCAGACGCTGGTGAATGCGCTGAAGAATATTTCCGATCAGTTGATCCGCCGCGAGTCGATGGACAAGCAGCAAGGCTTCGCCGCCGAATCGGTTGCCACGGCGCAGAAGACTTACGACATCGCGATGATCGCTTATCAGCGCGGCCTCACCGATTACCTCAACGTGCTCAATGCGCAGACGTTGCTGTTCAAACAGCAGCAGGTGCAGCAGCAGGTGCAGGCGGCGCGGTTGACTGCGCATGCCGAGTTGGTGACTGCGCTGGGTGGTGGCCTCGGGGCTGGCAACGACGTGCCGACTGCTGAGAAAACCCTAGCGCCGAAAACCCCGGTTCTCCTGCATTGAACACACATCAAATTGTAGGAGTGAGCCTGCTCGCGATAGCGGTGTATCAGTCAACAGAAATGTTGGATGTAAAATCGCCATCGCGAGCAGGCTCACTCCTACAGGGATCGCGTCTTGCCTGAATTCTTGAGCACAATTAAATGACCCCCTTGCCCGCAACACTGCGCTGGCTCTACTCCCTGGAATGGCGCCGTGGTTTTTTCGACTGGGCGCGCAGCGATGGCGTGACCTGGGTCTACATCTTCAAGGTGTTGATCGCCGCATTCCTCACGCTGTGGCTGGCCATGCGTCTGGAATTGCCGCAACCGCGCACGGCGATGATCACTGTGTTTATCGTCATGCAACCGCAGAGCGGCCAGGTGTTTGCCAAGAGTTTCTATCGCTTCCTCGGCACACTGGCCGGGTCGGCGATGATGGTCACGCTGATCGCGTTGTTCGCGCAGAACACCGAGCTGTTTCTTGGCTCGTTGGCGATCTGGGTCGGTATCTGCTCGGCCGGTGCCGCGCGGTGCCGCAATTTCCGCGCCTACGGTTTTGTCCTCGCCGGCTATACAGCTGCGATGGTCGGATTACCGGCGTTGGCGCACCCGGACGGAGCGTTCATGGCTGCCGTGTGGCGGGTGCTGGAAATCTCGCTGGGGACCCTCTGCTCGACCCTGATCAGCGCCGCGATCCTGCCGCAAACCGCCAGCGCGGCGATGCGCAACGCCTTGTATCAGCGTTTCGGTGTGTTCGCGTTGTTCGTCACCGATGGCTTGCGCGGGCGCAGCAAGGCCGAGTCTTTCGAGGCGAGTAATGTGCGCTTCATTGCTGAAGCCGTGGGGCTGGAAGGGCTGCGCAGCGTGACCGTGTTCGAAGACCCGCACATGCGTCGGCGTAACGGTCGACTAAGTCGGTTGAACAGCGAATTCATGGGCATCACCACGCGGTTCAATGCCCTGCATCAATTGCTCGAGCGCTTGCGCGGCAATGGCGAAGAACACGTTGTCGCCGCGATCAAACCGGGCCTGCAGGATCTCGCCGAAGTGCTCGACGGCTTCAGTGGCCGCGCCCTGACCAGCCCCGATGCCGGCCGTTTGGCGACTGCATTGGCGAGCTATAAGGAAGGCCTGCCGGCCCGCGTGCGCAGCCTGCGCGCGATCTTTCAGGACACCGAGCCGAGCGAGGCCGAACAACTGGATTTCCACACCGCTTACGAACTGCTTTATCGCTTCGTCGACGACTTGCACAGTTATGCACAGACCCACGCGTCATTGGCCGATCACCGCCACGAACGTGAGCGTTGGGACGAGCCGTTCACCCCGCAAACCAACTGGTGGGCCGCCGCTGCGTCGGGCATTCGCGCCTCGTTCATTCTCATCGTGCTGGGCAGTTACTGGGTCGCCACCGCTTGGCCAAGCGGCGCGACGATGACGCTGATCGCTGCCGCCACCGTGGGCCTCTCGGCTGCTACGCCGAACCCGAAACGCATGGCGTTCCAGATGGCGTGCGGAACCTTCCTCGGTGCCCTGATCGGCTTCGTCGAGATGTTTTTCATCTTCCCGTGGATCGATGGTTTCCCGCTGCTGTGCGTGATGCTCGCGCCGGTGATCGTGCTCGGCTCGTTCCTCACCTCGCGGCCGCAATACGCCGGCGTCGGCCTCGGTTTGCTGATCTTCTTCAGCACCGGTTCGGTGCCGGACAACCTGACCATCTACAACCCTTACACCTTTATCAACGACTACATCGCCATGGTCATGGGCATGCTGGTCTGTGCCGCTGCCGGTGCAATTATTCTGCCGCCGAACAGCCGCTGGTTGTGGAAGCGCCTGGAACAGGATCTGCGCGGGCAAGTGGTCTACGCGATCAGCGGCAAACTGAAAGGTCTGGCCTCGAGTTTCGAGAGCCGCACACGTGATCTGTTGCATCAGGCTTACGGCCTCGCGGCGGGTCAGCCGAAGGTGCAAAAGAACTTGCTGCGCTGGATGTTCGTCGTACTGGAAGTCGGCCACGCGATCATCGAGTTGCGCAAGGAACAGGCGATCCTGCCGGTGCACCCGGCCTATGCCGAGTCGCAGCCGTGGCGCCAGGCGATCCGCGTGATGGGCCGGGCGCTGGTGCGACTGTTCCTGCAACCGAACTCCAGCAATCTCGAGCGCGCACTGGTCGCCGTCGATCACGCAATCAGCCGCGTCGCGGCGACCGATGAACCGTTCGCGCCGCACTTCGATACCTCGGCATTACGGCGGGTGAAGAGCTATCTGCACTTCATCCGTACCTCGCTGCTCGACCCGCAATCACCGCTCGCTGCCTACGCCATCGCCAAGCCCGAAGGACTTGCCCATGCCTCGTGAAATCGCCTTCCACGGCGTGTACATGCCGACCATGACCTTGATGTTTTTTATCGCCGCGGCACTGGCCTGGGCGGTGGACCGGTTCCTGTCCGGGTTCGATCTGTACCGTTTTTTCTGGCACCCGGCGCTGCTGCGTCTGAGTCTGTTTACCTGTCTGTTCGGCGCCATGGCGCTGACTGTCTACCGTTGAGAACGTTCTGATGAAAAAGTTTTTCAGCCTGCTCGCGACCCTGCTGGTGCTGGCCCTGGCGTTGTGGATCGGCCGCACGTTGTGGGAGCACTACATGAACACGCCGTGGACCCGTGACGGTCGCGTGCGTGCCGACATCATCAACGTCGCCGCCGACGTCACCGGTGAAGTGGTCGACGTGCCGGTGCGCGACAACCAACTGGTGAAGAAGGGTGATCTGTTGATGCAGATCGACCCGGAGCACTACCGCATCGCGGTGAAACAGGCGCAGTCGCTGGTCGCCTCGCGCAAGTCGACGTGGGAGATGCGCAAGGTCAACGCCCATCGCCGCGCCGATCTGGACAACCTGGTGATCTCCAAGGAAAACCGTGACGACGCCAGCAACATCGCCGATGCCGCGCTCGCCGATTACCAACACGCGCAGGCGCAACTGGAAGCTGCCGAACTCAACCTCAAACGCACCGAAGTGCGCGCGGCGGTCGACGGTTACGTGACCAACCTCAACGTGCATCGCGGTGACTACGCGCGCATCGGTGAGGCGAAAATGGCCGTGGTCGACATGAACTCGTTCTGGGTTTACGGCTTCTTCGAAGAGACCAAACTGCCCCACGTGAAAGTCGGTGACAAGGCCGACATGCAGTTGATGAGCGGCGAAGTCTTGAAGGGCCACGTGGAAAGCATTTCCCGCGGCATCTATGACCGCGACAACCCGGAAAGCCGCGAACTGATCGCCGATGTGAACCCGACGTTCAACTGGGTGCGGTTGGCGCAGCGGGTGCCGGTGCGGATTCACATTGATGAAGTACCGGAGGGTGTTCTGTTGGCGGCGGGGATTACGTGCACGGTGGTGGTGCGGCAGGATGCTGTGGATAACTGACCGACCGCGTTGACTGAATCGCGAGCAGGCTCACTCCTACACTGGATCTGCGTTACACCGAAGATCCCCTGTAGGAGTGAGCCTGCTCGCGATGGCGTCGACCCGGTCTCAGAGTTTGCCGCGCAAACCGAAACGCCTCATCAACGTCGACTCCAGCAACCCCTTTGGCAGCAACGCCGCCAACAACGGCAACGCGCGACTGCCATTGCCGAGGCGGATCAACCGTGGTGGTTTGTTCTGCTGCACAGCCTTCAACAGTTCAGCCGCAAACTCACTGGCCGGCGTCGGCTTGTCCTGCGACGCCTTGGCCCGCGCGCGAATACCTTCGCGCAGGGGAAACCACGGTGATTGTTCATTGATCAATTGCTCGGCCTCGTGCCCGGCGTTTTTGGCAAAACTCGATTGAATCGCCCCCGGCTGCACTTCCATCACGCGAATGCCGAACGGCGCCAGTTCCATGCGCAGTGCATCGCTCAAGGCATGCACCGCCGCTTTCGAGGCGCAGTAAGCACCGGCAAACGGCGTGACCAAAACCCCTGAAACACTGCCGATATTTACCACCAATCCTTTGGCCCGGCGCAGCACCGGGAACAGTGCGCGCGTAACGCCAACAATCGAAAATACATTGGTCTCGAACTGGCGCTGCATGGCCGCCACACCGCCATCGAGCAGCGGCCCCATGGCGCCGTACCCCGCGTTGTTGATCAGCACATCAAGGCCGCCGTGTTGCTGGTTGATCCGCTCGCCAAGTTGCTCCAGCGCCGCGCTGTCATTGACATCGAGTTGCACGGCGGTGAACCCGGCAGACGCCAGCAACGCCACATCTTCAGCCTTGCGCGCACTGGCCCAGACTTCGTACCCGGCAGCTTTGAACGCATCGGCGAGGGCGCGGCCGATGCCGCTGGAACAACCGGTAATCAACGCAACGGGCATGGCGCATTCCTTGTGCAGCAAGTGAGAGAAAGGGGATCAGTCGGAGAAACTACCCTGCAATCGCTCGGCGCGAAACTCCAGGGTTTGCGGGCGATAACCGGGACGCAGCGGCGGCATCGGCAGGCAGTCTTCCCAGTCGCCACCGGCCTGCAATTCGCCGGGACCGCGATAGCGCGGGGCAGTGTATTGGTTGTCGGCCAGATTCACCGTGTCACCCGGCGCATAGGCAGCGATGCGCCAGCGCAGTTCGGTCAGGGGCACGTCGTTGGCGTTTTTCATTTTCAGTTGCAGCGGACGATCCGCCGGGCATTGTTCGGGAGCGTAGGCGATACGCATCTCAAGACGCGCCAGTTGCTTGACCTCGCGGTTGTCCAGCCACACCACCCACATGGCCACGAAACCCAGGCCAATCGCCGCCGCCACGGAAACCGGCAAGGCCTTGGCCGGATAGCGCAGCAGGAGGATCAGCCAGGTGATGACCAGCAAGATGCCGATGAACATGTGGGAACGCTCCGTGAGTTTGTGCGCACCATCCTACCGAAGGCTCAGCGCAATGGACATTTGTTGCGCACGGGATTTAACCGTTGGTCGGAACTGTAATTTCTGACAGTAGGCGCATCGCCAAGCGTCTGCTCAGATCATTGCAGGCGCAGAGGACGCAGTTATCGAGCGGGGTGAGCTACATGGACATGTTCAGCAAAACACCGGTGCTGGCAGTGAACGACCCACGCGGGCTGGCCGTTCGCAGGGTCGATTACTGGCGTTGCGACGTTAATCAAGCACTTGAACCGCGCATCCATCGCACGGCCCACGATGCGGCGGGTCGCGCGGTGACGCAGTGGGACCCGCGATTGTGGGCGCTACAAAGCGATGATCCGCTAGCGCCGGCCAACCTAAGCACCGTTTACTTGTTGAACGGGCAGATTCTGCGCTCGAACAGCGTCGACGCCGGGGTGCAGCTCAGTCTGTTCGGTCTGGGCTCAGAGACATTGACGGATTGGGACAGCCGAGGCACCCGCCGGGACATTGAGCATGACCTGTTACTGCGGCCGACGGCAGTGTTCGAAGCTGGTGAGCTGCAACCACGCCGTTGCGCCGAGCGTTTTGGATATGGTCAGCCGGGTGATGCCGATCAGGCGCGTAATCAGCTTGGCCAACTGATTCGTCACGAAGACCCGGCGGGAAGCGTGCTGTTCGAGGTCTTCGCGATCACCGGGGAGAACGTTGAAAGTACCCGGCATTTCACCCTTGAACCCGTCTCCCCGGATTGGCCTGAGCCAATCGATGAGCGCCAGCGTTTGCTCGAGCCCGGTGAGGGCGCAATGACCCATTGGCGTTTCGGGCCCCTCGGGGCGGTGCTCGAGCAGATCGATGCGAAGGGTAACCGGCATGTCAGTGAGTTGACCCTCGATGGAGGCTTGCGCGCCCGCCGTCTGCAGTTGAGCCATCAGACTGAGTGGCGGGCGGTGGTCAGCGATATTCACTACAACGCAGAAGGGCTGGTCACGCAGGAACTGGCAGGCAATGGCGTGCTGACAACGCTGACCTACCGTGAAGAGGATGGACGTCTGATGACGCGTCACGCCGAAACCGGTCAGGGTGTGGTCTTGCAGAATCTGCTGTACCAATACGACCGGACAGGCAATGTGCTGAGCATCGAAGACCGGGCGCTGCCCGTGCGCTACTTCGCCAACCAGCGCATCGAACCGATCAGCCGCTTCACCTACGACAGCCTCTACCAATTGTGTGAGGCCCGCGGATGGGAGGCAGGGCCGGGCGATGGCGGCCCGACAGCGATCGCCAACTATTTGCAAACCTATGGTTATGACGCTGGCGGCAATCTGCTCAAGCTGACCCACGTCGGTGCACAGAGTCCAGGTCATGATCTGCAGGCTGCCCGCTACAGCAATCGCTGCCTGCCCTGGTGCAATGGCGTGCCCCCCGACGAGGCAGAGATCGCCGCAGCGTTCGACGCTCGCGGTAACTTGCTGCTGCTGGATCAAGGCCGGCAGTTGCAGTGGAATCTGCGCAATCAACTGGATGCGTTCGTGGCGGTGCAACGCGATTGCGCTGCGGATGATCACGAAGTCTATCTCTACGACGGCGCTGGTCAGCGTGTACGCAAGATTCGGTCGCTGCAGACCAGGGTTCGTGCTGTCGTTACGCAGGTACGCTACCTCCCTGAACTGGAATTGCGCACCGATGCCGGCACCGGCGAGGTGCTGCAAGTCATCACGGTGCAGACCGCCCTGAACAGTGTTCGTGTTCTGCACTGGGAGAGTCCGCCGCCAGCAGGCGTTAACGATCAGTATCGCTACAGTTTCAATGATCATCTGGGATCGATCAGTCTGGAACTGGCGGCAGATGCGCAACTGATCAGCCGCGAGCATTTCTATCCATTCGGGGCGACCGCGTGGAGTGAGGAAAGCGACATCAGTTACAAAACCGTGCGTTATTCGGGCAAGGAGCGTGATGCCACGGGTCTGTACTACTATGGTTTTCGTTATTACATGCCGTGGTTGCAGCGCTGGCTCAACCCTGACCCGAAAGGTTTTATCGACGGGCCGAATCTGTACCAGATGGTCGGTAACTCACCGATGCGGCATGCCGACAGCGACGGCGGTAAAAAGACCGATACGTCAGAGTTGGCTAACAGTGCACAAGAGCAGAAGGCATTGCTGGATTCGATGACTTCGGCTGCTGCGGATGTCAGAAATTCGTTACTCAATCACACGCAGGCGCGGCACCGCTTTCAGGCGCTGGTCAGGCGGGTGACGACGCAACTGAGCAGCAGTCTGGTCAGAACTGGAGCTAAGGCTTTGGGGGGCGCGGCAGGCACAGCGTTGGGGGGAACATTGGGGCCGGTAGTGGGTGCACTCGGGGGGCAGGTGGGTGAGAAGGCCGGCACCGCGCTGGCGAACGTCGTCATCGAAAAGGTCGTGGACACCTTTCAGTTGAACCGTCCTATCAACTTCAAGGGCAGCGAGATGAATCCGAAGGCGTTCGTTGAAAGCGTGGCACCAAAAACGAAACCCAGTCTCGCCAAGGTAAAACTGGAGTTGGCCGCCCATGATCCGCGCACTGCCGACGGTCGATCACGTCTGGTGAAAATGGCTGGCACCAAGGCGGAGGACAAAGTAATCGAGATAATCGCCGACAAACTGGGACCGGAGGCACCGGGTCTGGTCCAGACGGTACGGGAGTTCGCCCATGCTTCGCGAGGTTTGAATGCCGAGGCGTTAAGTGAAGCTTACGAACATATTCCGGTAGACATCGACATGGCAACGTTCAGGATGTCAGCCATCTTGAACGAGTTGGCGACTGCCGGCAGTTCAGATCCTGAGCTTTTCGAAACGGTTGCAGGGCTTTCAATGCAAACATCGAACACTGTTCAAACGCTGGAACGGACTCAGGACTTCATTGGATTTATTGCACCGACGCCATACGCCGGGAGGCAGCAATCGCTGGGAGGAAGTTCCCGGCCAAAACTGATCCGACAACATTCGCTCGGCTGAAAAAAAGCCCCCGCCCAACCCGCTGCGGATAGGGGACGCAGCGGGCTGGACGGGGGCTTCTTGTTTTATCGATCAGTTACTGCGCGATGGTTTTCACCGACACGCCGCGTTCGATCGGGGTGGAGCGGCCGTAGATATCTTCGAAGCGTTCGATATCGTCTTCACCCAAGTACGAACCCGATTGTACTTCGATGATTTCCAGCGGGATCTTGCCCGGGTTGCGCAGACGATGCACCGAGGCGATCGGGATGTAGGTCGACTGGTTTTCGCAGAGCAGGAACACGTTTTCGTCGCAGGTCACTTCGGCGGTGCCGCTGACCACGATCCAGTGCTCGGCGCGGTGGTGGTGCATCTGCAGCGACAGGCACGCGCCCGGTTTCACCGAGATGTGCTTGACCTGGAAACGCCCGCCCATGTCCACCGAGTCGTACGAGCCCCACGGACGATAGACTTCGCAGTGGTTCTGGGTTTCGCTGCGGCCCTGCTCGTTGAGCGTGTTGACCATCTGCTTGACGCCCTGAACCTTGTCTTTGTGGGCGATCATCATGGCGTCTTTGGTTTCGACCACGACAATGTTTTCCAGACCGATCACCGACACCAGTTTGCCGTTGCCGTGGATCATGCAGTTCTTGCTGTCCTGAATGACCACATCGCCTTTGGTGACGTTGCCGTTGGCGTCCTTCTCGTTGACTTCCCACAGCGACGACCAGCAACCAACATCGCTCCAGCCTGCGGTCAGCGGCACCACGCAGGCGCGCTGGGTTTTTTCCATGACGGAGTAGTCAATGGAGTTGTCCGGGCAGCAGGCGAAGGTGGCTTCGTCGAAGGTGATGGTGTCGGCGTCCTGCTGGCTGCGCTCGAGGGTCAGCAGGCAGGTGTCGTAGATGTCCGGATCGTGTTTTTTCAGTTCTTCGAGGAAGCGGCTGGCGCGGAACAGGAACATGCCGCTGTTCCAGTAGTAACCGCCGGACTCGACGTACTCGGTGGCACGTTTGACGTCAGGTTTTTCAACGAAATGCGAAACGCGGCTGACGCCTTCGGGCAGCAGCGAGTCGCCGGTGGATTTGATGTAGCCGTAACCGGTTTCCGGTTTGGTTGCCGGCACGCCGAACAGGACCATTTCGCCGTTTTCGGCAGCAACGGTGGCGAGGGCGAGGGCGCGTTGCAGGGCTTTCTGATCTTCCAGCACGTGGTCGGCCGGCAACACCAGCATCAACTCGTCACGACCTTCATTGACCAGCATCATCGCGGTCAGCGCCACGGCCGGCGCGGTGTTGCGGCCGAACGGTTCCATGAGGATGCGCTGGCATTCCAGCTTACGGTTGACCAACTGCTCGTTGACGATGAAGCGGTGATCCTTGTTGCAGACCACGATCGGGGTGTCCATGCCTTCGAACACCAGACGCTCGAGGGTCTGCTGGAATAGAGTGTGTTCGCCGGTCAGGGCGAGGAACTGTTTAGGGAACTGCTTACGCGAAAGCGGCCAGAGACGCGAACCGCTACCACCTGACAAGATCACCGGAATCATATTGTTTACTCCATAAAATCGATTGGTTAGAGGCACGAACGCTGTGTCGTTTCACTCTTGTTTTTGTCTCGTGTCCGAACTCTCACCTCGGTCCCTGTGGGAGCCTGGCTTGCCAGCGATGGCATCACCTCGGTGTATCTGCAGAACAGAGGTGTCTGCATCGCTGGCAAGCCAGCTCCCACAGGGAGCCGGGTCAGTTCGGAAAATTCGTTAGCGAGTCGATACCGGGCGTTTCACCCAGACTGGCGACAGGCTGCTGCCGCTGCCGGTGACGTACAGCACCGCAGCTTCACCGCGCTCAAGGGCGACCGGCTTCACGTCGCCGACTTTCTTGTCACCTTCGTACAGCGCCAGGCTGACTTTCACCGGGTTGATTTCACGTTCGCCACGGCCCTTGGCGGCCACGTTCGGCACCACGTCGGTCTTGCCGTCGGCGGTCTTCAGGGTCAGCGGCTTGTCGCTGAGGTTCTGTACGCGCACCAGGGATTTCTGCTTGTTCTTGAACGGCGGCTCTTCGATCAGTTGCGGTGCGCCGGAAGCGTTGTTGACCAGGGTGTAGTAGTGGTCACCAGCGAGTTTCACCGGCAGGGTCTGGCTGCCGACCTTGGCGCTGTAATCACCGCCCGGCATGAAGCTGAAGTCGCTGCTGGCCAGTGGCGCAACGTCGCTCAGGTTGGTGCTGCCGACAGTCGCGCTGACTTCAGCGTTGCTGGCGTTGTAGACACGCACAAAGGTCGAACCTTTCGGTGCGGTCGGGCCGTACAGGGCGGCGTCGCCACCGGCAAAGGCTGGGACGGAAAGCACGCTGAGGCCAGCAACCAGTGCGAAGCTTTTAGCGAGACGACGAGGAGTAGTAGTGAAAGTCATGGTGTACCTCTCTTTCAGTTTTGCGCCCGATCGGGCGTCTCGGATTTAGTGTTGATTGCTACGTTTTGTTGGCGCGCGCCGGCTTGTTTAAGCTCTGCGACCCACTGCGGGTCGGCGTCACCGATTTCGTTGTTCACAGGCAGATAACGTTCAGGAAACTCCCAGATCAGCACCTGCGGCGGGCTGTTCTTGAAGTCATCGCTTTTCAGGTAGCTGAGCATCGGCAGGATCGGGCCGTGGCCGTCTTCGGCGTAGCTCACCACGTCGCTGTGCAGCGCTTGTTTCAGTGCACCGACGAAGTTCCAGTTCGGGTTGGCGCTGTAGCTGGTGCCGACCAGTGCCACTGGCACTTCATTGCTGGCGAACAGCGCGTCGTCACCGGCAGGCTGATCGCCGGCCGCGACGGTGTTGCGCTTTTGCAGCGGCTCTTGCGCCGGCATCAGGTTTTCAAACAGCGGATCGAGCGGCAGGAACAATCGCAGATCGCCCTTGTGTGTAACCTTCTCGGCCGGTGTGGTGACGAAGCGTTGCGGCTCGCCGCTGAGCGGGAACTTGTCAGCGATGGTTTTTGCCAGGGTGTTCGCGGCAATCTCGGCGCCTTCCGGCGTCCAGTGCGTGTCGGTGCGCAGGAACACTTGCTGACCGTTCTGCTTGGCCTGTTGCAATGGCTTGAGCAGGTCAGGGGCGAGGATCTTGTCCGCCGCGACGCGGTGGTGGAAATCCTCATAGAGGTTTTCGTGAATGCTCGCCGGCTTCACTTCACCCAGGTGCTCCGGGTACAGACGAACCTTGGCCGGCACGATCGCCATCACCAGTTTCACGCCTTTCTCTTTCAGGGTCTGGCGCACGCCTTCGACCAGCGCGTAGTTGCCTTGCAGGTTCAGCTCTTCGTTGACGATCGGGTTGAATTCCTCATCGCTGTACAACCACTGATCGCGACCGAGCACCACGCCCGGACGACCTTCGTTGAACAGTTTGAAATCCAGCGCGGCCCAGAGGTTGGTGCCCAGACGCTTGATCGGGAATTCTTCGTCGTAATGGGTTTCCACAGCCTTGGTCCAGCGGCCGTTAAGCACCGTCGCATCGGCGTTGGTGCTGAAGCCGAAGAAGCTGCGTACCGACCACAGACCCAAGACCAACAGGGTCACCAGGAACAGGGCGATGTAGAAGATGCGTAATGAGCGGGTCATGTCAGATCCCTCAGAACTGGAAGTAAAGGAACGGCGAGAAGCTTTGCGCCGAAAGTTTGAGAATCGAGGCGATGAACAGCAGCAGGATCAGGCCGCGCATCACGTAACGCGACCAGTCCGCGCTCCAGTAGGCCGGTTGTACCTGGGCTTCGACGCCGACGGTGTAGCCAGGCTCGTGGATGCTTGCCGGGTTTTCGCCGGGTGCGGCTTTGATCATTCCCGGCGTCGCGGTGGCAGGGCCGTTGGCCTCGACGTTGACTTCAGGTTTGCTCTTGGCTGGCGGCTGATTGGTGTACAGATCGCGCAGACCGAAGAACGCCAGCGTCACGTACGCAACAACCAAAGTCGCCACTTGCAGACCGGTGAGGCTGGCCTGATTAAGTTCCGACAACGACCATTCACCGAAGCTGAACATTGCGCCGTACATACGACCGGCGACGTGCAGGTTCTCGGCGCGGAAGATCACCCAGCCCATGACCACGAGCAGGAAGGTCAGCGCCCAGCGGATCGGGTTGAGGCTGCGCGGCGATGTGTTCAGACCCAGCGCTTTTTCAATCGCCAGCCACATGCCGTGCCAGGCGCCCCAGACGATGTAGGTGATGTTCGCGCCGTGCCACAGGCCACCGAGGAGCATGGTCAGGAACAGGTTGCGGTAAGTCATCAGCGTGCCTTTACGGTTACCGCCGAGAGTGATGTACAGATAGTCACGCAGCCAGGTCGACAGGCTGATGTGCCAGCGGCGCCAGAACTCGGTGATCGACTGGCTGATGTATGGCTGTTTGAAGTTTTCCATGAAGCGGAAACCCATCATCAAGCCCAGACCGATGGCCATGTCGCTGTAACCGGAAAAGTCGAAATACAGCTGTGCGGTGTACGCCAGCGCGCCGAGCCAGGCATCACCCGTGGTCGGGTTTTGCAGGGCGAAGCAATGGTCGGCGACCACCGCGAGGGTGTCGGCGATAAAGACCTTCTTGATGAAACCCTGCATGAACCGCGTGCAGCCCTCGGAGAACTTGTCGAGGGTGTGCGTGCGGTTGTTGAACTGGTCGGCGAGGTCGCGGAAACGCAGGACCGGGCCGGCAATCAGGTGCGGGAAGATCGCTACGAATGCGGCGAAGTCGATCAGGTTGCGCGTGGCCGGGGTATCGCCGCGATACACGTCGATGATGTAGCTGATCGACTCGAAGATGTAGAACGAGATACCGATCGGCAGCAGCACGTGGGTGAGGATGAACGGCTCAAGACCGACCGAAGTCATCATCGCATTGATGCTGTCGACGCCGAAGTTGGCGTACTTGAAGTAGCCGAGGATGCACAGGTCGACTGCTACGCCGAGCAGCAGCCAGCGCTGCGCCGGTTTGGTTCTGACGCCGGCGGCACCGACTTTGAGGCCGATCCAGTAGTTCCACAGCGTGACGGCGGCGAACAGCGCGAGGAAGTCCACACGCCACCAGGCGTAGAACACGTAGCTGGCGATCAGCAGCAGCAGGTTGCGATAGCGTTGCCCGCTCAAGTAGTACAAGCCGAGAAAGATCGGCAAGAACAGAAACAGGAACACGTTGGATGAAAATACCATCCCGATCTCTCCATGTTTGAACCAACAGTCAAGGGCCAAAGCCCCCCCAAACCCCCCGTGGTAGTGGAGGGGTGAAACGGTGTTTCTGTCAGGGTTGTGCAGGGCCTTGAAAACTTGCCCTCACCCCCCGCCCTCTCCCGTAGGGAGAGGGAGCCTGATCTCCATGGTTTTCAGAAAAGGAGATCGGCTCGATATTTCTTTGCAGCCTGATCTCGATTGTTTTTCAACACCTGAGATCGGCTCGGTATTTCATTTCGGTGTAACTCGCACAGCCACCTCGGTCAGTCCCCTCTCCCTCCGGGAGAGGGTTAGGGTGAGGGGCTTTTAGCCCTTTTCATGGGACGGGTCGTAGACCTTGGTCAGGTCGCCGCCGAGGCGGAAAGTCTTGAACGGTTGCATGCCATGCTTCTTCTCGATGACATCCGGCGCACAGGTGTAGAGCGTGCAGAACGGTTCGAGCCAGGCGAATTTCATGTCCTCTTTCAAGTCGGTCATGTCCTGCTCTTTACCGTTCTTCTTCTCGAATTCGTCGGGGTCTTTCACCCCAGACAACACCCGATCACCCAGACGCTTCAGCGCACCGTTGTTCTCCTGGCGCAAATCAACGCCGTTGACCTGGGCGAAACTGGCGATCATCGCCAGCGGCGGCAGGGCGTAGTTGTGATAGGCGAGGGCGCGTTGCTGGCGCTTGAGTTCGTTGGGCAGGAAGCCGTCGGCATCGACTTGATTGACGCCAACCTTGTATTCCTTCACCGCCCAGTCAAACAGGTCGCGGCGGTTGGTCGCGACCGAGGTAGCCATCACCGACCATGCAGCCCAGTAGGAATGGTTGTTGGTTTTTTCCAGCGGCAGGTTGTCCCAATCGCTGACCACCTGATCAGCCATTTTGCTGAACCACGCCTCAATCAACTGCGCTTCCTGTTGATGCTGGGCCAGCGGATGCGAGTCGGAGAACTTCAGGCGAATGTACGAAGAGGCCATGCTGCCCAGCGCCCATTTGCGCATCGACTTGCCGGTGTGGTTGAAGTCTTTCGACATCAACGCATCGGCCTTGGCCCACGCGGTCAGCCAGTTCAGCGTGCATTCGAGCTGCTCCGGACGCCCGTCGCGCATGAACTGCATCACCCGTTTGGCGGTGCCGCGTTCCAGCGTGGTGATGTCTTTGGTGGTGTCGCGAAAGGCTTTTTCCGACTGCACGTTCAGTGTCGCGCGGGCCTTGTCCGAACCTTCGTATTTGCTGCGAAATTGCAGCGGCCCGGTGTAGGGCGTCGGCATCGCATCGCAGCCTTCGCTTTTGTCACCGGTCTTGAATTTATCCACAGGCGCGAAATAGCCCTGAGGTGGACGCAGTGGTGCGGCGGCCTGCGCGTTGCCGGCGAAGATCGCCAGCCCGAGCAGCGTCGGCGCTAAAAGAGTTTTCAGTTTCGAGTTTCGCATAGCAGACCTCATTGCCCGACCTGAGCGGTTTGTTGCCCAGCGCCCGGGAATACGTTGCGTTTGCAGATTTTCGCTTCGACTTTCTGCGGCGCGGTGCCCGCTTCCGGGCCCTGGACTTCGACTGCCAGCAGGTTTTGCGAGGCCCAGTCTTCGTCCGTGCGCAGCTCAAAGGCGAAACGACCGTCGGTGTCGGAGGTTTCCGGTTTCTCGATCTTGATGTCCTCGTGGCGACCGTTCATGTACCAGAGGGTGGCTTGCAGGGTTTTCACCGAAGGGTCGGCGAAGCGGATGTCGACCTGATGGCTGCTGTTCTGCAGGTTCAGGTTCTTGCTGTTGACCAGCAGTTCTTGTTTGCTGCCCGGCTTGAGCGTGGTGCTCGCGGACATTTGCGCGTCTTTGCCTTCGCAGCCGTTGTCGAGAAGAGACATCATCTGGCGATAGATGGTTTCCTGGTCGAGGCGGTACAGCGGCGAGAATTCCCAGATGAGAATTTTCGGCGGGGTCTTCTGGAATTCGTCGCTGCCGAGGTACTGCAACATCGAACCTTCCAGGCCACCGCCAGGGAACGCGACGTTGAGAATATCGGCGCCGATGGCTTCTTCGAGGAAGCCGGCGAAGTTGTAGTTCTTGCCGCTGTGCGAGGTGCCGACCAAGGTGATTTGTGGATTGCCGGAATCACCGAACAGGTCGCCGTCACCGGCCTCGCCCTTCGGCTCGGTGGTGAATTGATCCATGTACTGGATCGCGTAACTGGTGCCGCACAGTTGCCCGGCCATGTTGTGCAGGGTGCCGGTCTTGCCCATGCGCCCGGAGCGTTTGGTTTCGAATTCACGCTTGGGAATGTCGGCGAAGGCCGGAATCTGCTTGACCTTTTCGGCGACGATTTTCGCTGTGCGCTGAGCACCGTATGGCGTCCAGTGCTGGTCGCCGCGGAAGTAGAAATCGTGGGCGGGCAGGGTGTCCGGCAGCGATTCGTTGGTCAGCGGCGACAGGTCTGGCACCACGTAACCCATCTTGGCGAAACGGCCGAGCATGGTCTTGTAGTTGCCCAGCGCTTTCTCGTAATCGAACGCGGCTTTTTCCTGCGGGTTGAGCTTGTTGCGATTCACCAGACCACGGGTCGGCTGGTAAACGATCACCAGCTCAACGCCTTTGGCTTTGAACGCATCGTGCAGTTGTTGCAGGCGTTTGTAGCCGGCCGGGGTGGTGTTGAACTCGGTACGCAGGTCTTCCTGCGTCCGGAACAGCCAGTCACCTTGCGCCTGCACCAGGGTGGTGAAGTTCTGCTGATAGCGCGTGGTGTAGTTCTTCGCGTCATGGGCGGCCGGGCACAGGTTGCAGCACGGTTCAGCGCTGAACTTCGGCGGTGTGGCAGCCGGGTTTTCATCGGCGCGTGCGCCGTTGCTGGCCGCGAGAATGCCCACGGTCAGGGCCGACAGGCTGAGTAATCTGATCAAGTGTGGGTGCATAAAATTATCCTCAGTCCCGCATTTCGGTCTGGCGTTCGACAGGGTCGATCAGCACGGCTTTCTGCTGGCGCACCAGCAGGTCGAGAATTTCATCCTGGCGCTCGCCGAGGATGCCGTTGAAGCTGATGCCGCTGGATTTGGTCGGCGCCAGCATCGACACGCGATACAGCTCGACACTCAACGGTGAATCGATCGACAGCGGGCCGCTGCCATTGGCCGCCAGTTCACCGCCAACGACGATCAGCGACACCTGGGCATCGAACGGGTCGAGCTTGATGTCACGGTCGGTGTCGGTGAGGTCCTTGATGTGGCCGTAGACGCCGGTCAAACCGTTGGCCATGGCGACGTTTTCGTAGAGGCGGATATTCACGCTGTTACGAATGCGGATGCCGTGGCGCTTGTTGCTGATGACCTTGTTGCCCCACAGCAGGTTGTCGGCGGACTCGTAGAGGGTGATGCCGTCGGTGTGGTTCTTGTAGATCTCGTTGTAGGCAATGATGTTGTTGACGCTGTTACGGTCGATCACCAGGCCGGAGAGGTGGTTATCGAAGCTCTTGTTGTTGAAGATGAAGCTGTCGTTGACCTCACGGGAAATAATGATCCCGTGCTTCTTCTTCGTACCGTAAACGGTGTTCTCCGCGATGATCAGACCGTGCGAGCGGTCGTGCGGGTCGATGCCGTAGACGATGTTGTCTTTGTAGGTGTTGCCCTTGACCACAAAGTCGCGGGTCTCGTAGCAGTAGAAGCCGTACCACATGTCGGAGAACTCGGAGCCGACGATCCAGCCAGTCGGTTCAGGACGCTTGAGGACCTTGGCCATGTTCGGCGTGTACTGGGAAATACTCACGCCGTACGACTTACTGTTGGCGTAACCGAAACTGGCCATCTTGCTGTTGACGATGTAGGTCTCGGTGCCGCCCCAGGCGAGCAGGAACGGTCGGAATTCCTTCGGCGAACGGAAGGTTGCCGGGCCGTTGTCCTTTTCGCGCCAGCCAGTGACTTTGGTGTCACGCACGAACAACTGACCGTCGTTGACCATGAACGCACCGGCTTCTTGCGACAGGCGCAGTTCCTGGGTCTGACCGTCGATTTCGAGGATGCCTTTACGGCCAACCACGATCGGCAGCTTCGACAGGTACACGCCCGGCGCGGTCTCGCTGAAATACTGCTTGGGCAGTTTCTGCGCCAGATCCTTGAGGTTCATGTAGCCGTCGTCGACGAAGATCGCCTGCGGGATACCGTGCTGACGCACCACCCATTCGGCCATCTTGTTGTCGCCGCCGATAAAGTCCTTCAGCGCGTCTTCCTGCATCATCCGGCGCACGCTGATCTTGCCCGCTTTGCTGCGGTTGATCTTCGCGGCGGCGGCTTCGGCGGTGTAGCCGGAAATGTCCGGCAGTTTCGGCGCGGCCAGGTTCAGCGCTTCGGTCGGCGCGCTGCTGACGGTGTAGGTCTTGGCTTGTTGCAGCTCTTTGGCGGTGGTCACCGGCTTAACCGGCTCCACAGTCGCGAAGGCGCTGGCGCTGGCCAGCAGCATCGCGCCGGCCAGCAGGCTGAGTGAGCCTGTCCTGGTGCTGATCATGTCGGGCACTCCCTTGGCGGTTTGCATCAGAAGCGCCAGATCACGTCGATGAACGCGCGGTGCATGTACGAATCAACCTGCTTGCCATAGGCATCGCCCGGTTTGAACACACCGCCACGGAAACGCACGAGGGCCGAAGGCTCGTCGATCGACTGGCTCAGCGCCGCCGGCAACAGGCCTTGCTTGAAGTACTTGGTGACGACCAGATCCATCTCCTGACCGAGATCCTTGTTGCCGTCTTCAAGCGGCAGCGAAGTACTGGAGAGGATCGCGCCGGTGGCGTCGTCGGTGTTGTTTTCCACCGCGTTGATGCCGTTGCTGCCCACTGGCTTGTTGCCGTCGACGCGCCAGAACTTGTGGTAGATCAGGCTGGCGTCGTACTCGTCGTTGACCATCCACGAACCGAACAGGGTCGCGGTCTGCATGTTGTTCATTTCGCCACGGAAGGCTTCACCGAAACGGTGAACCCGCGAGCGCGTACCGGTGTAGTTGGAGCGGTTGCTCTCCAGACCGGTCTGCTCGTAATCGGCGCTGGCGCGGGCGTAGGCACCGCCGACTTGCCATTGCGGATCAAGGCGCAGGCGCACACCGATGTCGGTGGCCCAGCCGTTGACGTCTTCGCTGCGCTTGGCTTGTGCCGGGCGCGAACCATCGGCGTTGAGGGCGTTGACCGAGTCGCGGTCGCCGCTCATGCCGGTGATGCTGCCCCAGTAGTTGACGGTGTTGGTGTTGCGCCAGTTGTAGGCGTCGCTGTCGGCGGTCAGGCCGATCCAGCTGATGTCGCCGTTCTCGGTTTTATCCAGCGAATCGCGCGGCACGCCCGGCTCGGCGTAATCGAGTTTGCCGTCATCGTGGGTGTGATGACCACGAATGCCGACCCAGTTGCCCGGCGTCCACTGATAGGCCGCATCGGCGTAGGCGTGCAGGCGATCCTTGTCTTTCGGCGCCAGCTCTTTGAGGTCGGTGCGGTATTCGCTGAAGCGTTCGGCGACACCGGCGTTGGCGCGCAACAGGGTGGTATCGAAGGTCCAGTTCAGCGCTTCGATGTTGGTGTCGCGCCATTGGCCGTCGTCATTGCGCAAACGTTGACGACCGAACTTGAGCATCTCGCCCGGGTACGGGGTGAGGCCGCTGTAGCCGACCCAGAACTCGCGCATCGCCAAGTAGTTTTTCTTGGTTTTGCGATCACTGTTGTCGGTGGCTTGTTCACCGTCGGATTGTTGCAGGGTGTCGGTTTCGATGATGTCGGTCGAGGTCACGGCCTGGCCCATGGCGTAGGCGCTCCACGCGCCGCTTTCGCCGTAGATCCACGGACGCAGGTCGAGGCCGACGCCGTTGACGTCGCCGCCGCTGGCAGTGCCGAGGTCACGGTCGTCTTCGGACTGGCCGGTGACTTTCACTTCGAGGCCGAAGTTCTTGGTTTCAGTCATCGCGGCCAGTGTCGGGCAAGACCAGATCAGCGCGAACGAAAGGCCAATGCCGGCCTTCACGAATGGATTCAACTTCATAATTTTTCCTCGCCGTCTTCTTCTTGCAGGGCGTGCAGTTGCAGCGTGTTCGGGTTCAGAGCGCCACGGCTGGCTTGCTCTTGTTGCAGCAGACGTTGGGCTTCGGCCAGACGCTCGGGCGGCAGTTGCGCGGCGAGGGTGGTCGCCAGCTCATCGGCTTGCGGAGTGTTTTGCGCCTTGGCCAATTGGCTGAACACGTAGGCGTTGAGCGGGTCGGGCTTGGTGCCCTTGCCTTGGGAGAACAGTTGGGCGATGGCGAAGTCGGCGCTGTTCTGGCCGTTGCGCGCAGCCGTCAGCAAGTGGTCGAGAGCCTTCTGCGGGTAGACCTTGCCGAGGTAGCCACGGCGATAGATCTGGCCGAGGTAGTAGTCGGCGGCGACCTCACGGCCAACGGCTTTCTGGAAATGTTCTTCGGCGACTTTGGCGTCGGCCGGGACCATTTTCCCTTCGTAGTAGAGCTTGCCCAGCAACAGCTCGGCGCGCGGCTGGTCGGCGGCACGGCCGTTATCGAGGTACTTCATCATCTGGTCGACGTCACCCAGTTCCGGGTAGTCGTAAAGCAATTGCGCGAGGGTCACCCACGACGCCGGGTAGCCTGGAGCGATCGGCTCAAGCAGCGACTGCGCGGTTTTTTCGTCGGGCTTGCCGAGGGTCGAATCGGCCAATACACGGGCCACCGAATCGACGCGCTGCGCGGTGACGGTGCCACGGCTGTAACCGGCCTGCATCTGCTTGATCAGCTCAGCTTGTTGCTCTGGCTGCGCGCGTTTCTGGTAAACGGTGGCCAGTTCGACGTAGCAGATGTCGGTGGTGTTGAGCGCGGCTTTGCAGATCTTTTCCACATCATCCAGGTGCTGGTCGTAGGTGCCTTGGGTGCGATACAGCAGCACCTGCGCCAGACCTGCTTCCGGATAACCGGATTTGCGCCATTGATCGATCTGCTGCTGTGCGTTGATATTCGGGAAGCTGTGCGGGTATTGCAGATACAGCATCGCCAGCGGGATCAACGTGTTGCCTTCGCCATTGGCAGCGGCTTTTTTCAGCAGGCTTTCGGCTTCGTGGTGCTCGGCTTCAGTGGAGCCTGGTTTGGCTACCAGCAAGCGGCCCAGACGCGCCTGAGCACGCGGCGAAACACTGGCGGCGGCGCGGTAAGTTGCTTCGGCCTGTTTCATCTGCTCGGGGTCGCGGCTGTCAACCTGGATGTCGGCGAGGCCGACTTGCGCTTCGCTGTAACCCAGATCAGCCAGTTGCTGGTAGTTCTGCGCGGCGGTGGCGGTGTCGCCACGCTTGAGCGCTTCGTTGGCCAGACGCTGATCGGGCAGGCCGGCGCAACCGGCGAGACTGACTGCCAATGCCAGCGAGCACACCACTAGTCCCATGTGGGAGCCAGCCTGCTGGCGATGCAGGCAACGCGGTGTTCCAGCTGTACCGAGCTGATCCAATCGCTGGCAAGCCAGCTCCCACAGGGATCGCGGTGTTTTCAGGATGGGTGGAGTAGTCACAGGCATGTCCTCGACTTAAAGACCGGCAGCCATGGCTTTCTCGATCAGCCAGTTCAGGTTCGGGCCACGGTCGCTGTTCACTTCCACCGGGCGGCCGGCGAGGCTGCTGTCGAGCGGCTCGTCAGGCTGGATCTGCACGCGGATATCGGAAGACAGGTCGGCGCTCTTCAGGCTGGTGCTGCTGACGATCTTGCCGGTGCGGGTCTTGTCTTCGCCGGCAATCTGGAAGCTCACCGGGGTGCCTGGACGCACGTCGCCGAACTGGCGATAGGAGAAGCGCGCATCGACGGTGGCCTGGGTGTTGCGCGGCACCAGTTGGAAGATCACATCGCCCTTGCTCGCGTATTGACCGTCGGCGACCAGTTGCTGGGCCACGGTGCAATCGCATGGCGAAGTCAGGGTGCCGGTCATTTGCTTGCCGAACAGTTCTTCAACCTTGGCCGGCGACAGTTGATCTTCTTCCAGATGGCCCTTGAGCACATCGAGCATGCTGGTGCTGAAGGTCGCCAGTGGCGCGCCTTTGGCCGCGACGCCGTCGGACTTGACCAGGCTCTGCACGGTGCCGTCACGCGGCATGGTGATGTTCATCCCCGGCACGCTGACCAGACCGGCCTGCGCGTGGCTGACGAAGTACATGCCGTACACCGATTTGAAAATGAAACCCGCCGCGACCAGACCGACCGCGAAGATACCGGCGCTGAATGTCACCGCTTTCAGGCGACCGAACGGGGTCATGCCGGAGCCGCCGTCCTTGACCTTGCGCGCCTTGGTGAAGTTGTCGCGCTGCAAGGTCGCCAGCACTTCACCGATGCTGACGATGTCGCCGGCCAGGTGCGAAGTGATCAAGTGGCGCAGAGTGGAAATGTCCTGCGGCTCCAGATTCTGGAACTGGCAGCCGGCGCGGCCGGTCTGGCGATCGAAGGAACGTACTTGCAGTTCAACGTCCATGGCGATGCCGAGGTTGTCGATGACGAATTGCAGACGCGCCTTGTACACCTGGCCAATGGTCAGCGGCAGCTGCCCGGCGTTGAACGCCAGACCACCGGCAGACAGGTCGATGACCCGCGCTTCGACTGGTGTCCGGTCAGGACCGAAGAAGCGCAGTTTGGCCGGGATTTTCACGCGGGCGTGTTGGCGCTGGGCTTCGGATTCATGCACTACGTTGGCGTTGACGGCGGTATTCATAGGGGCGATTTCCTTGTTAATTCAATAGGGGCGGGTCAGACCATCATCAGCAGCACGGCGACAAAAATGCTGCCGGCGGAGAAGGTCATGGTCCGAGACGACCAGGTGTTGAACCAACGTTGAAAGCTGGCGAGATCACGGGTCAGGGATGTCGGTTGGCGAGTCCAGGATTGTTGGTCGAGGCGGAAGAACACGTAGATCTTCACCAGCGCACCGACGATCTGGTTGTAATACAGAATCGCTGGGTAAGCCGGGCCGATGCGGTGACCGGAACACGACAACAGCAACGTCAGGATCAGGCGGGTGATGCCGATCCACAGCAGGTAAACGAGGATGAACGCGGTGCCGTATTTGAAGCTGGCGATGAGCGCCACGGTCAGGCCGAGCAAGGAGGTCCACATCGACACGCGTTGGTCGAACAGCACCACCGAGGTGAACGCGCCGAGACGTTTCACACCCAGGCCCAGCGCTCGTGAGTTCTGGCGCAGGTTGTTGCCGTACCAGCGGAACATCAGTTTGCGGCTGGCCTTGATGAAGCTCTTTTCCGGCGGGTGTTCAACGGTGTTGATCGCCGCGTCAGGCACGTAAAAGGTGTCGTAGCCGAGGCGCATCAGGCTGAACCAGCTCGACTTGTCGTCGCCGGTCAAAAACTTGAAGCGGCCCAGACGCCAGTGTTGCAGCGAGTCGCTTTCAACGTCGGCGATGAATTCCGGGTTGGTCACCACAGTGGCGCGGAACACCGACATACGACCGGTCATGGTCAGTACGCGTTTGGACAGGGCCATCGAGCACATGTTGATGTGGCGCTGGGCGAAACGCAGCTTGTGCCATTCGCTCATGATGTAGCCGCCGCGCACTTCGCAGAACTCGTTGGTGGTCAGGCCGCCGACGTTGCCGAACAGCTGGAACCACGGCACGGTCTTGCGCACGGTGCCTTCGCCGAGCACGGTGTCGCCATCGATCACGGCCACCACGGCGCGGTCGTCCGGCAGGTGACGGGAGATCGCGCGGAAACCATAGGCCAGGCCATCACGTTTGCCGGTGCCGGGAATGCGCACGAAGTCGAGCTTGACGCGGTCGGGCGGATTCATCCGTGCCCACAGTGCCTTGACCAGCAGCTCATCGGACATTTCGACGATCGAGCAGACCACGGTGGTCGGCAGTTCGCAGTCGATGGCTTCGCGGATCACCGAGCTGTAGACCTGCGCGGTGGTGAGCGCGTCGATCCGGAAACTGGTGACCATCAGGAACACATGCGACGGGTCCGCCGCCTTACCCAGCTTGCGCACTTTGCGGCGCAGGTGCGGGTAAACGATGTAGAGAAAAATCATGCCGCGCACAAAGTGCGTTGCACCCATCGAGTAGCGCCAGATACCCACGGCGCCAATCAGGAAAATGAAGTCCTTCGACTCGGAGTCGAATGTGGACGTGGGCAGCATCAAGGCCAGGCCCATCAACAAACTTAGGTAAAACAGCCAACCGGCGGCCTGAAGTAGGCCGTGCTTTAGCCTGTGCATAATCTGCATCCGTCTGTATCTCGGGCCGAGCCCGATGGGGTTAAGGCAGGCTTACAAAAACTTGCAAGGACATGTAGGAGCTGCCGAAGGCTGCGATCTTTTGATCTTTCGCTTGGGATTTTGGTGTTCCCGAAAAGATCGCAGCCTCGTTTCACTCGACAGCTCCTACAGGGCTGCTTTACCAGCAGATACCTTCGGTGCGAGTACCGGCGTCAGTGGCTTTGGCCATGAAGCCGACCAGGTCGATGACCTGTTTGCCGTGCGGCGCTTGCTGGGCCAACGGGCGGAACTTCTCGTCGCGGTTACCAAGGATGATCACGTCGGAGTTGTCGATCACCGAATCGAAGTCCGCGTTGAGCAGGGACGAAACGTGCGGGATCTTCGACTCGATGTAGTCCTTGTTCGCGCCGTGAACTCGGGCGTACTCGACGTTGCTGTCGTAGATGCTCAGGTCGTAACCCTTGCCGATCAGCATCTCGGCCAGTTCCACCAGCGGGCTTTCGCGCAGATCGTCGGTGCCGGCCTTGAAGCTCAGGCCGAGCAGGGCGACTTTGCGTTTGTCGTGGCTTTCAACGATGTCGAAGGCGTTCTGCACTTGCGATTCGTTGCTGCGCATCAGCGAGTTGAGCAGCGGCGCTTCGACGTCCAGCGAGCCGGCGCGGTAGGTCAGGGCGCGCACGTCTTTTGGCAGGCACGAACCGCCGAAGGCGAAGCCTGGGCGCATGTAGTACTGGGACAGGTTGAGGGTCTTGTCCTGGCAGACCACTTCCATCACTTCACGGCCATCGACGCCGACCGCTTTGGCGATGTTGCCGATCTCGTTGGCGAAGGTCACTTTGGTTGCGTGCCAGACGTTGCAGGTGTACTTGATCATCTCGGCGACGGCGATGTCCTTGCGGATGATCGGTGCGTCGAGTTCTTCGTACAGCGATTGCAGAACGTCGCCCGAGGCCTTGTCGAACTCGCCGATGACGGTCATCGGTGGCAGGTCGTAGTCGGCGATCGCGGTGGATTCACGCAGGAACTCAGGGTTGACCGCAACGCCGAAGTCGACGCCGGCTTTCTTGCCCGAGCAGTCTTCGAGAATCGGGATCACCACGTTGGCAACAGTGCCCGGCAGTACGGTGCTGCGCACGACGATGGTGTGGCGAGTGGTTTTTTCACGCAGGACAAAACCGATCTCGCGGCATACCGCTTCGATGTAGTTCAGTTCGAGGTCGCCGTTCTTCTTGCTCGGCGTACCGACGCAGATCATCGACAGGTCGGTGTCGCGAATCGCCTCGGCGAAGTTGGTCGTGCCACGCAGACGACCGGTCTGGATACCCTGTTGCAGAAGTTCGCCCAGGCCCGGTTCAACAATCGGCGATTTGCCGGCATTGATCATGTCGATCTTGTCTTTGGCAACATCGACGCCAACTACGTCATGGCCCCGTGCAGACAGGCAACCGGCACATACTGCGCCAACGTAACCCAAACCAAATATGCTGATGCGCATCGCAATTACCTCTGTATATATCAGGCCTTAGAGGGCCGGAGTTAATGGTGTTCAGCGTTCATTAGTGCACTCGAAAGTGCGGCATACAGGCGCCACAATGCCGTGTGCAGGCATACTAAGTTTCGAGTGTCTAAATAAGTGCACTCAAGATGTGCGTAACCAGGCCTTGTTGTTATGACGTGCCCTGTTATGCATCCGATCTTCTTTGGAGAAGACTCTTGTGCAATCGTCTTGCGCGCTCGATGTCGGGATGAAAGTCCCGTAAATCAAGCGGTTGGGTGCTCAGGCGAGCACGTTTATAAGGGCGCGGCCATGGCCTTTGTAGGGGATATTAATGGTGCGTATCTCCTGTCCATCGTCTGTTTTGAGACTAGTTAGTCATCTAGGCAAGTTGCTGTGACAACTTGGTTACATGGCCATCTGCTCCGCGTAAGTTATCTCGTACAAACTCGGCGAGAATCGTTACCGGTGGTATGAGCTATGCATTCGGACGAAGTTCCTGTCCGCTCATCGCGAAATCTGAAATTTCTTGAAATATTGTCAGAGATGGCACTAGTCTCAATTTGATAGCACTTTCGTTTTCGACCTTTAATAACAGGCGAAAAATCACGTTAGATAGTTTTGTGCCACTACAGTGAAAAAATTTAGGTGCCACTACTGAAAAAAATGATCAGTGTCGAGTGAAACTAATCTTAGAAAAGACAGGGAGGTTTTTCTGGCGCCATTAAAATGGCGAAATGTGGCGAGGGTTTTTTGACATCGTGCGAGCTGCACGACTCTTGATATTAAGAGTCGTGCATTAGGCATGCTTTATTCGGGGGCATGGTCGCGCAGAAATACCAGATTGTCCGGTTTCGAATGCTCGGCGCTGTAGCGATAACCCTGCACATCGAATTGCTTGAGCAGGGCAGGATCGTTGATCTTTTCCTGAATCACGAAACGGCTCATCAGGCCCCGCGCTTTCTTCGCGTAGAAGCTGATGATCTTGTACTGGCCGTTCTTCTGGTCCTTGAACTCGGTGTTGATGATCCGCGCGTTCAGGGCCGTGCGTTTGACTGCCGAGAAGTACTCGTTGGACGCCAGGTTGAGCAGCACATCGTCGCCCTGATCGACCAGCGCTTCGTTCAGCCATTCGCTGATGCGCGTGCCCCAGAAAGCGTACAAGTCCTTGCCCCGGGCGTTGGCCAGTTTGGTGCCCATTTCCAGGCGATACGGTTGCATCAGGTCGAGCGGGCGCAGCAAGCCATAGAGGCCGGAGAGCATGCGCAGGTGTTTTTGCGCGTAATCGAAATTGGCTTCACTGAAGGATTGCGCGTCGAGACCGGTGTAGACGTCACCCTTGAACGCGAGCAGCGCCTGCTTGGCGTTTTCCGGAGTGAACGCGGGTGTCCAGCTGCCGAAACGCGCGGCATTGAGCCCGCCGATCTTGTCGGACACATGCATCAGCTCGCTGATTTGTGCAGGCGTCAGGTCGCGCAGTTGCTGGATCAGTTCCTGCGAGTGGTCAAGGTATTGCGGCTGGGTGAAGCGCTGGGTCGCCGGCGGTGTTTCGTAATCGAGGGTCTTGGCGGGGGAAATCACCATCAGCATGAAGTCGTCTCCTTTAATCGTGGGGGCGATTCTAGGGGGTTGTCCGAGTTGACTCCAGCTATGGGGGCAATAGGTGTGGGGAAGCTTGGGCATTTGCGACGGCTGGTGGATGTTTCCCTCACCCCAGCCCTCTCCCAGAGGGAGAGGGAACCGATCTCACTGATTTCAAAATTTGAGTGCGACTCGGTAGTTCCGATTGGCGGATATCGAAAGCGATACTCGGTCAGCTCCCTCTCCCCCCGGGCGGTCCGACGTTTCGGGAGGGCTGGGGTGAGGGCGGCGTCCTTCAGCCTTGCACATCAGCTATAGTGCCGCGCGGGTTTTGTTATGGAGACATCCCTTTTGCGCATTGTTCTTTTATTCACCGCGTGGCTGTTGAGCGTCGGTGCCGTCGCGGCGCCGGGCGATGTGGCGACGCTGGATCGCAGCACATGGCCAGAGCAGCTCAGCAACCCGACGCTGTTTGACGTGGCCTCACGGGCGGAAATCCTCATGTTCGCCCGTGTCCTGCTGGGCACTGAGTCGATGGACGAGGCTGCTCTGGGTCCGCGTCTGGGCTTGCGCACGGTCAACATCGATGCGGTCAATATTCTGCGTCAACGCCTCTGGCAGCGTCTGCTGGCCAACTACAACTACGCCCAGCAAAGCTGTGATCAGGACGCCTCGTTCTGTTTCCTTGTCGAAGACCTGCCGACGCTGCGCGAGCAAGCCGCCAAGTTCGTGGTCAGCGACGACAGTTATTACACCAAGTGGGCCGAACCGAGCCGGATCTTCCATGTGCAATATCTCGACGAGTTGCTGCGCAAGGCCGCTCTGTCCCCACAGACCAGCAACGAATTCGATCGTTTCGGTGACTACGAGCGCAACGGCGACGAGATGCACGACCGCCTGTTTCTGCTGACGTTCGACAGCGCCGCCAACCTGCAACCGGACAACACCGGTTGGCTCACCGAATACCTGCGCAAGGCAAACCTGAGCGGCACATTCTTTGTCTTGGGCAAGGATATTCAGGCGCGGCTGGCTGATCGCTCGGTCAGCAGCCTGCAAGCAGAGTTCTCGAAACAGTGCGTCGGCGTTCAAGGTTGGGAGTTCCGCTCCCACAGCCACTGGCAGGACTGGCAGGATTCGGTGCGGCGCAGCGCTGATCTGGTGAAGAACAAGTTGCCGGAAAACTACGTGCCGCTGTTCCGTCCGCCGGAAGGGCAGCGCCGCAGCGATGCGCAAGGTTTCTTCAACACCCAGGGCCTGCAAGTGGCGCTGTGGGACATCGATGCCCAGGACGGCGCGGGCAAACTCAAGGGCGCGCCGAGTGCGCAGCGGGTGCTGACCCTGATGCTGTTGTGGCGCCACGGGGTAATCAATTTCAACATGAAACAAGACGCGGTGAAGACCTCGTTGCCGTGGCTGATCACGCAAACCGCGCAAAGCGGCATCGGTTGGGAGGACTGTCAGGACGCGTTTCGCTGAGAAACGGCAAAAGCCCGGAAACATTGGGCTTGGGGCGATTTTTTACGGAATTTCGGTGCAGGCGGACTTCCGACTTTAGCGGGCTATGGACAGTCCGCCAAGGGCTTTTCGTCACTCTGCAAAATAAACTTAAAAAAACCGTCAAAGTACTTTTTTATGTCATCGGTTTTGGAGTATTACGAAGACAGACCGCCGAAACCTGCAACACAGGTGGCGTCTTCCAAGACCCGTTTGTTTGCAGTCACTTGAATCTCCGCAGGTGAGATTTCGGCAGTCACTTCGAGGCGCAGCACCGCTCAGGTATTGCGTCTACTGGCTCTGACAAAGGTGACCGAGTATGGATGATCACGGACGTAGCCCTTCCTCCAACCAGCCAATCCTTTATGTACTCGATACCAACGTATTGATTCACGATCCAAACGCCCTGCTGAATTTCGAAGAACACCACGTCGCGATCCCGATGACCGTGCTTGAAGAGCTGGACAAGCTCAAGAGCGGGCATCACAGCGTGGCCGCTGAATGCCGTCAGGCCATCCGGCTGATCGACAAGACCCTGGGCGATGCGTCCCCGGAAGACGTCGAACTGGGTGTGCCGATCCAGCGCGGCAAAGGCGGGCCGAAGGGCTTGCTGTCAATTCTGATGAGTAAGCAGGCCGAATCGAACCTGATTCTGCCCGAGCATCTGAACGACAACAAAATCATCAACCAACTGATCGACCTGCACACCCGCGACCCGAAAAAACCGGTGGTGCTGGTCACCAAAGACATCAACATGCGCCTCAAGGCGCGCGCCTGTGGCATCGATGCCGAGGATTACAGCACCGACCAACTGGTCGATGATGTGTCCCTACTGCCCAACGGCTACCACAACATGACCGGCTCCTTCTGGGACCGCGTGAGCAAGGTCGACACCCGTCAGGATCACGGCCGCACCTGGCATCAAGTGCAACTGATCGACAACCTGCCGGCAGTGCATATCAACGAGTTCATCATTGACGAACAGGGCTTTGTCGGCTGGATCAAGGAGATCGATGAGGCCAAGCTGCTGATCCTCGACCTGCATCAGGAACCGCTGCTGCATCAAGAGGCCTGGGGGCTCAAGCCGCGCGACATTTATCAGAGTCTGGCGCTGTACGCGTTGCTGGATCCGGACATTCATCTGGTCAATCTATCGGGGGCCGCAGGCTCCGGTAAAACCATTCTGGCGCTGGCCGCGGCGATCGAGCAGACCATGGTCAGCAAGCGTTATCGCCGCATCATTGCCACCCGCAGCGTGCAGGGTCTGGACCAGGAAATCGGCTTCCTGCCCGGCACCGAAGCGGAAAAAATGGAGCCTTGGCTGGGCGCCATCACCGACAACCTCGAAGCCTTGCACATGGATGACGAAAACACCCATGGCAGCGTCGATTACATCCTCAGCAAAGTGCCGTTGCAGTTCAAATCGCTCAACTACATTCGCGGTCGCAGCTTCCAGCAGAGCCTGATCCTGATCGACGAATGCCAGAACCTCACGCCGCACCAGATGAAAACCATCATCACCCGTGCCGGCGCCGGTTCCAAAGTGGTGTGCCTGGGCAACCTCGCACAGATCGACACCCCTTACCTGTCCGCG
>NZ_FYEA01000004.1:0-255577 GCF_900187605.1 Pseudomonas sp. Irchel 3H7 | reverse complement strand
AAATCCTGATCGACGAATGCCAGAACCTCACGCCGCACCAGATGAAAACCATCATCACCCGTGCCGGCGCCGGTTCCAAAGTGGTGTGCCTGGGCAACCTCGCACAGATCGACACCCCTTACCTGTCCGCGACCAGCTCCGGGCTGACCTACCTGACTGAACGCTTCAAGGATTTCCCCAACGGTGTGCACATCACCCTGCAAGGGGTGCCTCGCTCGATTCTGGCTGAATACGCCGAATCGCATCTGTAACCTTTCACCCAGAACCGGGCGGCCCAACAGCCGCCCGGTTTTTACCCGCTGCCTTTATCTAGTATTAAACTTGCTTGTACTCCTAACGGCCCTTTGGAAGTATATTATCTGTATATTTTAAAAATCTAAATTTACAATCCTCCACGTTTCCAAAACCAAGGCAATAGAGTTTAGGGGGGATTATTTTCGGAACTATTTATTCGTTGATGATGCGACTTGTCTCTGCGGAAAAAATGTCGCGGTATTTTATGTGTAAAAACGCACCTAGCAATATGGCACTAGCACCTGAAGAAACAAGAACACCTCCGATTGACAAGAACGTTGAAAGCCATGCCCCAAAAATTGGTCCTGTAATCATAAATATCAACATCAAACTGCGGCTGGAAGCTGAAACTGTTCCCAGATTAGATAGAGGGCAGTATTTCTGAAGGGTTACGCCAAACCCCAAAGATGTCAATCCATAGGCATATCCAGCAATGGAAAATACTAGTATTAGTATTGCTAGTGTTGTCAGGTTGCCAGGTTCCTTTAATGATCCCGCTATTACTACCATCACACCGAATGTAAATAGGGAGAACGTTGAACAGAAGAAAATTTTATGGGGGTAAACTAATTTAAAGCTCAAGCCTGCAATAATTCCACCTAGTGCGGTAGAGCTAACGACAACTCCAAATACGTATTCGTCGAGCCCCAAGTTTTTTATATGCAGGCTCAGTAGCGAGTCATAGCATCCCAGTACAGCAGATTGGATTAAGGCACAGGTAAAAAATAGTCGTGTGGATGGGCCGGAGCTTAGTAATACCTTTAAGGCCTTTAAACTCCCAAAGGACCGCTTATCAGATGTGTGTATGTTTTTTTGCCGGTTACTCATAGAAAGAAGAATCACGCAGAATATCCCTAGCAGTGAGAAAAGCGCGGAAATTAAAAAGCCATACGCTTTATCTGACATGCTTGCAATAACACCTGCAGCTAAAGGTGAGCAGACCTTGATAAATTGATCCATTACCGTGATTAGTGAAATGTTACTGATCAGGTCTTTGTTTGTGAGAAGCTTCCTCGTCAAGATAATTTCTGCCGCACCAGATCCAAGGTTCGATACACCCTTAAGGAAGACTAATGTTAAGAAAACAGATTCAGAGTTCGCTCCAAATAAAAGACAGGCTACGATAAATCTAAAGGTGAAACTTATTAGTAAAAATTTTATAGGACTAGTATGGTCTGCTAACGTACCTATTAATGGCCCCAGGAAAAGTGCTGGTAAGCCGTACAGCGCCGCTGCATATCCCAAAGTTTGTGGGGAAGCGTCATATACGAATGTAAGTACAGTAAAAATTAAAATGAAGTCTACCCAGAGTGTTACAGAGCTACTAAATCTCACTCCACATAAATAACCGTACCCTTTCACGTGAGGAACGCTCACTGCGCTATCTCCTTGGTGTGGTACATTACGTCATCTACAACAAATGTGGATATATTGTTGGTTGAGCAAAATAGCTCAAGATCTGAGAGTTTGTTTATAAAACCTTTCCCTTTGAAATTCAGCGAGGTATTGCAAAGGACGCTGACGCCCGACTGTTTTTTGAACTCCAGTAGCAGCTTGTACATTTTAATGTTGTCTTGAGGGCTGACGGTCTGAACTCTTGCTGTTCCATCGATATGAGTAATTGCTTTAAGTCGTTTGTCAATTACATGATGAAATGACAGCATGAATTTGCTTTGAGTGCAGTTTTCAAAGTAAAGCTTGGCATCTTCCTCTATGCAGATAGGTGCTACTGGGCGATAGTGTTCTCTTTTTTTTATGGAGTTAAGCTTTTCAGTTGTTTTCGCAGAAAATGGTGCCGCTATTATTGATCTATTGCCGAGGGCTCTGGGGCCTATTTCACAATTTCCCTGTACCCAACAAATAATCTCTCCAGCAATAAGCGCTTCGCATACATGTTCGAGTACCAATGGACTTGGTGAAAATGAGGAGTTTTTTGTGGGGTTGAAGATAAAAGCTTGTCCTGAATATACGGACCATTCAAGTTTTGCTTTACCAGTTAATAAATTTTGGGCAATGGCGGACGCCCCGATGCCGACACCAGTGTCATTTGTGCAAGGTGGAATAAAAATCCCGTCGAATAATTCGGAGGTTTCCCATTTTTTGTTCCAATCACAGTTCAAGCCACAGCCGCCCGCAATTAAAAGCGGAAGCTTTTCTGTAATGTGTGTACTGATGAAATCATAAAACTCGTTAAAAAGCTTGTCTGATAGCTTTCTTGCCAGGTTGCAAAATTTCGTTGTGTTGACACCTATGTTGTAATAGCCGCTATCTTTCAGGTCAAGTTTGTTGAGTGTGTCTATTGCCGATTCGCAGTTCATTATGTAGTCAATAACCGTTGACTCAAATGCATCTGGTTCACCATTTGTTCCAAATGCAGCTAATGCCATCATTTTTCCCGCGTCACCGAGTCTGCAATATCCTTTTTTCAAATTGAAAGTTGGATCGGCTAAGCCGAAGGTAAATGCATAACGAAGGCCTGGTCCTTGCAGAATATTGCCTATAGTTTGAATCGACATGTCAGGGTTGATTTTATAAAAATTGCCTATGAAGCCTTCCCAAAGTAATACGTAGCACGATGTTTTGTCCGCATATGGGGATAGGGAATAGGAGGCGAATATATGTGATATTTCATGGCTGCAGTTTATCCACGCTATATTTTTTCCACCAAAAGTGCAGATTGATTGTTCGATATCCAAGCCAAGATAACCGCCTTCAGTTGGGTGATTTCTGGGGTCCATACCTTCAGCCCATCCGCTTACAGCGATTGCGTCAAGATCTTCTATGTTTTGAACGGCGTGGGTTATTGCTGAACTCAGGGAAAGCGGAGCGTACCTATTGCCGCCATTCTTTTCCGACTCATAGCTGAAAACTAATTTTCCATTTTCAATGAGACAAATGTGACCATCATGACCCGTGTTTACGCCTAGTATTTTCATTGTTGTTTCCTTATAGGTTTTAACCAAAATAGGTACATTTCACTGAAAAAATTTGGGTTAAGGGTTTCGAATAACTCCCAAGCGCCAAAAAGAGAGTCCATGTTCGAATGCTCGTTGAATTTTCTAAACGCAGGGGATTTGTTTTGTTCTTCCTTTTCAAAGCCTGCAAACTCACAGTTTAAAGTTCTTATAAGTGAGTGAATGTCACGGGTTGTGAACGTTTTCTCTAGGGGGTTGAACAGTAAATCCATGCACCCACTTCTACTAAAGAAATCTTGTGAGTTAACTATTTCTCTTGTTCTCTTGTATTTGTAGTTTTGAATTGATAAATTCCGTATTTTTTTCTAAATTGCTGGGTGCGTAGAGTATTTCGTTTTTAGACGCGAGGTTGGCCAAGTCTGCAATAGGAATTCTAGCATATGTGCTATACAGTCCTATTTTAGCAATGCCACCATTTTCGAGTGCTGCGAGAATTGCTTGGCATCCTTTCAAAGGATCTTGTAAGTGATGCAGAACTCCAATGCACTCAATAAGGCTGAATTTCATATTTAGAGAGGGGATATTACTTATGTCGCCGCAGATGAATTTCAAGTTTTGAATGTTATATTCGTCTCTTTTTTGGGTGGCATATTGCAAACTTGCTTTGCTAACATCCAACCCTAAGATTTGTGTGTGTGGGTAAGTTAAGGCGAGTTGAATTGCGTGACGCCCAGTTCCACATCCTGCGACTAATATGTTGTTGCTTGGTGGTGCTTGCTTTAGGTTTAGCTTTTTGAAAAGCTCATCAAGTGTCGATCCAGAATGTTTTGGTTTGGATGTCCAAGTTGGATATGGATTTGATTCATAGAAACTCTGAATAAGAGTTTTGCTTTCCAGTAGGGCGGGGGTTGTAATTTCTTTGTTTTGTTTTTGAGTGATCCGGTAATCCAAATGGTTTTGGTTTTTTAATGGGTTTTTAGAGTGTTCGCCTGGGTAAGATTCCAGTATTAATTGTGCGGCAATTTTTATTGCTGGCGACTCTTTTAGGCATTTATCTTTTAGTTTTTCAACGTTTGACATCTCTTCTTTGTCAGTCAGGTAGATGAAATCATTTAGTTTGCATTGTTTTTTTAGGGCGCGGAGGAAGATTTGGTGTGTTGGTTTGTAGTTATTGCTGAGTATGGATTCTGTAAGTTTTTTTCTTATGCTTATAATAGTTTCCTCTATGATGTGGTTGGAAATTAGTCTGCTACTTAAAAATTCTAATGCAATTGGATCTGATTTAATTATGTCCAGAGCTATTATGGCGTAGTCTTCTTTTGTACGTGTTATTTTTTCAAGTTTGAGTGCAAGTTGTGAAAAATACACTCGGGCTAGTGCGTCAGTGTCTATTCCTTCTGTGTTAAAAAGTGTCACTAGGCTGGCGAATGTTGCCGCATCAAATGACGTCAGGTGGACCGACTGAAGTAATTCAAGATAGTTAAAAGCAACTCTGCTTTCTGTGAAGCCTTCTATTTTTGCGGCTGATTGGTATGTCCAAAGTGCAGCATTGTTTTTTCCATTTTTTTCTTGTATGGATGCTAAGTTTTGATGAAACTTAAGTTTGTCCGCTGCTGAAGCTCCTGGTAAATCGCAAGCCAGCTTGTAAAGGCGTTCTGATTTATTTTTTTCACCCAGTTCTTCGTATAAAGCCGCAAAATTGTTCAACGCCTTTACGTTTTTTGAATCGTTCTTAATACTCAATTCGTATAACCGCGCAGCTTCTTGAAGCTCGTTGTTTTTAAAATTAAAATCCGCCATTTCTCTGGTTTTTTCGGAGTATTCTTTTTTTCTCAACATATCATCGTGCATGCGAGCACCTAAGGCTAATTTGTTTTATTTTACCGCCTTCAAAAGTTTTGCGACTCCGGGGCTAAGAGGATCTTGCAGGCCATGTCCGCCGGCTAAAACAAATAACGAATGTTCATTGAATCCATCAATCTTTATAAGTTCATTTAGTAGGTTGTCTATAAAGTATCCGGTTAGCCAAGTTTTAAGTTTGTGAGCTGTGGCTACAAGATTGAATGTCTGAGATAAATGTCCAACATCCATTAAAGCTGATCGATAAGCACGTGAATGTGGGTATTTCCACCAAAGCTTATCAAATCGCGAACTCATTACTATTAGAAAGGCCGCTTCCACTGCGAAGTTTTGATGGCATAATATCTGTGTTAGATCGGCGTTTATGCCACTATCCAATTTTGTTAACACGTGCTGATGGGACCTATAGTGATAGATCCCTCTCTCTAGATTACTAACATTTAAAGCTATCAAGTATGCCTCGGTTGCTTGCAAGCACCCGGCACTTGGTGAGGATCTACGATAGCCAACAGTTGAAATACCGCGCTCAGCGAGATTTTTTTTATGTGAGTCGCCGTGAATCTTTCCGAATGTAGTGAATAAAATATTAGATACAATTTCCAGTGGGACAGACTCACCATTGAAATTTCGACTTGTTGTCCTCTCCCATAAGGCTTTCTTTAGGCTATAAGTGTCAATTGCGTTGATGTTCCAAGGCGGGAGTTTGATTAACTCTCCTTCTCGTTCAATGTCGAGGTTTGGGGCGCTTTCTGCGATGCTTTCGCAGAAGTTCACATAGCCTATCTCATTGTCTTCTTCAGTGTTTGTCAGGTCGCTCGGAAAGTTGTGCTTGCTTCCAAGATGAAATATTTTTGAAATAGGGTCCCAACCCCAAGGGCCATTAGCTTTTTGTGTATTTTGATACTGTTCAGCTTTTTCGCCTATTAGTAATATTTCTGCTTCAATCAGTATTCCATCCTCGGGTTTCGATGTATAAGGCATACCAACTAATTCGTTGAGCTCGAAAATTCTGTCAAGATAGCGTCGTTCGAATATTTCGTACTGCTCACCTGTTTCCAAGTTCCATAATCCGAAAACTCCTTCGTTTAAGGTGATTGTCAGGTTTTCATTAACTTTGAACTCACTCATCTTGACATGCTCCGTAAAAGTTATACCGAGGGAGGCTGGTGGCTCCCTCGGCATTGGTCGAAATTAACTAACCAGTTTTGACTCGGATTTTGCCGGTGTAATCAGGATGTTGTAAGCGTTATTGGAAAGAGCTGTTAATCGAGTTTGCAGATTTGCTTTGCGCATAATAAGAACCTCTTGAGTTTTAGTCTGTTTGGATTGAAGTCATATGACTTCATTTGCCAAGCTAGTCGCGTTGTATTTGCTAGTCAATAACTGGGTTTGTAGGATAGTTCGTGGCTGGGTAGTTGATAGGTCTTACACCGAACTCCTACTGGTAACTATTTTATTAAGTTAATCAGGTTATTGCAGATATGCACTTCAACTATATTTGCTTCGATGCGTTCTTAAATAGTCTTGATCGGTAGTATTTAGTTACGTAATGGCTGCTTCGGGGGGGGGGGCGTCAGCCAATACCAAAAAAATATAGGCTAACAGGAGGAAAGTCCTGATCGACGAATGCCAGAACCTCACGCCGCACCAGATGAAAACCATCATCACCCGTGCCGGCGCCGGTTCCAAAGTGGTGTGCCTGGGCAACCTCGCACAGATCGACACCCCTTACCTGTCCGCGACCAGCTCCGGGCTGACCTACCTGACTGAACGCTTCAAGGATTTCCCCAACGGTGTGCACATCACCCTGCAAGGGGTGCCTCGCTCGATTCTGGCTGAATACGCCGAATCGCATTTGTAACCCTTCACCCAAAACCGGGCGGCCCCAAAAGCCGTCCGGTTTTTTATGCCCCTGCACAAATCCCAATGTAGGAGCTGCCGAAGGCTGCGATCTTTTGATCTTGTTTTTAAAAATCAAAGTCAAAAGATCGCAGCCTTCGGCAGCTCCTACACGATGAACACCATATTCGTGCGTGCGGAAATTTGACCCGCAGGTTTACAATCGTCGCTCCTGATCAGGAGTAATCCCGTGCTGACTCATCTCGATTCCCAAGGTCGCGCCAACATGGTCGACGTCACCGAAAAAGCCGTGACGTTCCGTGAAGCGACGGCCCAAGCGCTGGTGCGCATGCTCCCCGCAACGCTGCAGATGATCGTCAGCGGCGGCCACCCAAAGGGTGACGTGTTCGCCGTGGCGCGCATTGCCGGCATTCAAGCGGCGAAGAAAACCAGTGATCTGATTCCCCTCTGCCACCCGCTGATGCTGACGGGTGTCAAAGTCGAACTCAGCGCTGATGGCGAAGACACCGTGCGCATCGTCGCCCGCTGCAAACTGTCCGGGCAGACCGGCGTCGAGATGGAAGCGCTGACCGCCGCCAGTGTCGCCGCCCTGACCATCTACGATATGTGCAAAGCCGTCGATCGTGGCATGACCATAGAAAGCGTGCGCTTGCTGGAGAAGGTCGGCGGCAAGAGCGGCCACTTTCAAGCGGAGCAGCCATGAACCTGACCGTGAAGTTTTTTGCCCGTTACCGTGAAGCGCTGGGTGTGGACTCGCTGAAGGTTGAGGGTGATTTCGCT
This sequence comes from Pseudomonas sp. Irchel 3H7, assembly GCF_900187605.1. Taxonomy (GTDB): domain Bacteria; phylum Pseudomonadota; class Gammaproteobacteria; order Pseudomonadales; family Pseudomonadaceae; genus Aquipseudomonas. Next base: position 247,868 of record NZ_FYEA01000004.1, on the reverse strand, counting down.
ACCGTCGATGACGTGCGAGCACATGTTCTTCAAATGCAGGCGCAACGTGACGGCGCTGAGGTACTGAGCGAACAAAACCTGATGTGTGCACGCAACGAAGACCTCTGCCAACTTGACGAGCCAGTGACCGATGGCGACGAAGTGGCGTTTTTCCCTACCGTGACCGGAGGCTGAACCATGGCGATTCGCGTGCAGGCCACGCCGTTCGATCCGGGCGCTGAAGTCAACGCGATGCACGCGGCCAATGTCGGCGTCGGCGCAGTGGTGAGTTTTGTCGGCTACGTGCGCGACTTCAACGATGGCCTGGATGTAGCGGGAATGTTCCTCGAGCACTATCCGGGCATGACCGAAAAAGCCCTCGGCAAGATCGCCAGCGAAGCCGAGCAGCGCTGGCCGCTGTTGAAGCTGGAAGTGCTGCATCGCATCGGTGCACTGGAACCGGGCGAACCGATCGTGTTTGTCGGCGCTGCCAGTGCCCATCGCCAGGCCGCCTTCGATGCTTGTGCCTTCGTCATGGACTACCTGAAAACCCGTGCACCGTTCTGGAAGAAAGAAAACACCAGCGACGGGCCGCGATGGGTTGAGGGGCGGGACAGCGATCATGCCGCTGCGGATCGCTGGAAGAAGTAAATCAAAAGATCGCAGCCTTCGGCAGCTCCTACATTGGGTCGGCATACCCCTGTAGGAGCTGCCGAAGGCTGCGATCTTTTTGCTTCTGCCCCGAATTGACGATTTGTACATATAAGTCCAAGATGGATTTACAAGTACAAAATGCTTCAATCTTGCCGCTCGTAGCTCCCCGCTACCAGCCGCTCTTCTTCATCTTGCCAAACCAACAACAACCCGCGAGAGAACGAACATGAAGAAACTCCCCCTCATCACCGGTCTGGCCTTCAGCCTGTTGGCCTCCGCCAGCGTGTTCGCCGCTGAGCAAACCCTGCGCATCGGTATCGAAGCCGCTTACCCGCCATTCGCCTCGAAAACCGATAAAGGTGAAATAGTCGGTTTCGACTACGACATCGGCAACGCCCTGTGCGCGCAGATGAAGGTCAAGTGTGTGTGGGTCGAAGGTGAGTTCGACGGTCTGATTCCTTCGCTGAAAGTGAAGAAAATCGACATGGCGCTGTCATCGATGACCATCAACGAAGACCGCAAGAAGTCGGTGGATTTCACTCACAAGTATTACTTCACTTCGTCACGCCTCGTGATGAAGGAAGGCGCCACCGTCGACGATCAATACGCCAGCCTCAAGGGCAAGAATGTCGGCGTGCAGCGTGCGACCACCACCGATCGTTATGCCACCGAGGTGTTCGAGCCGAAGGGCATCAACGTCAAGCGCTACAGCAACAACGAAGAGATTTACATGGATCTGGCGGCGGGGCGGCTGGATGCGATTTTTGCTGACACCATTCCACTCAATGACTTCCTGTCGATGCCGCGTGGCAAGGGTTATGCGTTTGTCGGGCCTGAGTTGAAGGATCCGAAGTACGTGGGCGAGGGTGCGGGGATTGCGGTGCGCAAGGGCAATGCTGAACTGGTTAGCCAGTTGAATGGTGCGATTGATGGCATTCGTGCGAGTGGCGAGTACCAGAAAATTTCCGAGAAGTACTTCAAGTCCGACATCTACGGCGACTGATAGTCCGCTATCGCTGGCAAGCCAGCTCCCACAAGGATTTGCGGCGTACACAAAACCTGTGAGAGCTGGCTTGCCAGCGATGGCGTCAGAGAACTCACCGCAAATCTCTAGCCTTTCAATTCCTTCAAATGCTTGTACACCGTCGCCCGCCCCATGTTCAGCACATTGGCCACATAGTTCGAGGCACTCTTGCCCTTGAACGCTCCCTCGGCGTGTAGCGCCAGCACCAGTTCACGTTTGTGATCGCGAGTCAGCACATTCAGGCTCAGTTGCCGCTCGCGCAGCCAGGCGTGAAGGAAGGTGTTGATGCGTTCCTGCCAGTCATCGCGAAACAGTGAATCCGGTTGCGGGATCAGTTTGCTCGGTGAGAGGAACAGGTCCAGCGCTGCCTTGGCATTCTCGAACAGCGAAATATTCAGATTGATGCACAGCACCGCCAGCGGCAGACCTTCGCTGTCGCGCAGGACGCTGCTCAGGCTACGGATCTTCTGACCATCCCAGTTAAGCTTTTCGTACGGGCCGATATTGCGGTCGCTGACATCCTCGCTGAGCATGTCTTCCAGTGACGAGTCGTCGCCGATCTCGCGTTTGGACAGGTTGTTGGCGATGTAGTCGACCTTCTGCGTGCGCAGGTCGTGCAGCACCACTTCGGCGTGCGGAAAGAACAGCGTGGCGATGGCATCGGCGATGGCGCGGAAGTTATCCAGCGCCGGGTCGAATTCAGGGGCGGTCATGACAGTGGAGCTCCAGGCAGCGTCAACGCCCCCGTGATCAGGAGGCGGTGCGAGTGTGCCGCAATCCGTTGGGCGCGTCATCCGGGTGGACGATCAGGCGAGGCGGGCAGGGGAGAGCATGGCGCTGCTCAGGCCGAACTGCAGCAAGTGCTCGGGCAGCGGCTGACCACGCACCAACGCCGCGCTGGCCTGGCCCATCGCCGGCGAAGTCTGGATGCCGTAGCCACCTTGCGCGGCGACCCAGAACAAACCTGGCACCTGCGGATCGAAACCGCTGAGCAGATCACCGTCGGCAACGAAACTGCGCAGCCCGGCCCAGGTGCGGGTCGGGCGGCGGATGGTCAGCGTCGTGGCTTCTTCGATCTGGTAGATGCCCATGGCGATGTCCAGTTCTTCCGGCTGCACATCGTGAGGTTCGACCGGGTCGGCGTTGGCCGGCGAGCCGAGGAACATGCCGGCGTCAGGCTTCATATAGAAGGATTCGTCGAGGCTGACCAGCATTGGCCAGTGATGAATATCGACGCCTTCGGGGCCGGCGAAAATAAATGCGGCGCGGCGTTTCGGTTGCAGGCCCAGCGGCTTGGCACCGGCCAAAACGCCGATTTTGTCGGCCCAGGCGCCAGCGGCGTTGATGATCATCGGTGCGCTGAAAGTCTGGCCGTTGGTTTGCACGTGCCAGAGGCCGTCGGCGTCGCGGCTCAGGCCGAGTACTTCGCAATCGGTATGCACTTCACCGTTATTGCGACGGATGCCGCGCAGGTAGCCCTGATGCAAGGCGTCGGTGTCGATGTCGCTGGCGCTCGGATCGTAGATCGCGCCGTGGACTTTTTCCCGACGCAGGATCGGTAGCCGCGCGCAGGCTTCGTCGGCGCTGAGCAGTTGCATCTCCGGCACGGTGGCTTTGGCGCTGAGGTATTGGTTGTTCAGTTCGGCAGCGTCACCGGTGAAATCCACGGTCATTTCGCCGCGCGGGGTCAGCAGCGGGTGTTCGCAGAAACCGGCCGGCGGATGATCGAAAAACTCACGACTGGCCTGGGTCAGCGCGCGTACTTGCGGTGTGCCGTAAGCGGCGGTGAACAGCGCGGCGGAGCGCCCGGTGGAGTGATAGGCCGGGTGGGATTCGCGTTCGAGCACGATCACTTTGCCGTGCGGCGACAGCCAGAAACCGGTGGAAGCGCCGGCAATCCCGCCGCCGATGATGATGAAATCTGCCTGGCTCATGAAAAACTCCAAAACTATCGGGGTTCTCTGGGGATCTGTCATTGGCAACTCCCCAATCGGAATGCGATCCCTGTAGGAACTGCCGAAGGCTGCGATCTTTTGATCTGGTTTTTTAAGATCAAGATCAAAAGATCGCAGCCTTCGGCAGCTCCTACAGTGGTCAGTTGTTCAGGTGGTAAATCGCATTGGCCAGAGCAATGTCTTCCAGGCCCAAGCCGATTGAGCGGAAAAACACGTGGCGGTCGTAATCCGGGCGCTGCACTTTTTCGCTGAGCAGATCGGCGAGGTCGCCGACAATCGAATCCTTGCTCCAGCCATGCTGTTCACTGGCAATCAACATCTCGCCCGCCGAACCCGGCGTGGTCAGACGATAGTCGCAGAATACCTGCATGTCGTTGAGGCTCTGCGGTGGAACTTCGTGGGCGCGTGGGGCGTTGGTGCTGATCGAAGTGATCAGTGCCGGCTTGCTCAATGCAGCAGGATCGATCACCGGTCCGGCAGACGAGGTGCAGAGCATGATCACATCGGCCTCGGCAAGGGCGGCTTCGCGGTTGTCGGCAATGTTCAGATCGGCAACGATGGCTTTCAACCGTGCCTGAGTATCAGCGTCTTCGAGCAGGGACGGTGAATGCACGCTGATGCTCTGCCAGTCACGCAGCGATTTCACATAGTGCAGATGCGCCTGCGCAACCTTGCCACTGCCGATGATTGCCAGTCGTGTGGCATTCAGCGGTGCGAGGGCGTCGACTGCCACTGCGGTAGTCGCTGCAGTGCGCGCGGTGGTCAGTTCACCGGCATCACACAACAGCAACGGCTGCCCGGTTTTCATCGACATCAACAATGTCCACGCGGTTACCAGCGCACCTTGCTCGCGAACGATGTACGGCGAGGTCTTCACGCCGTAAACCCCGTCCTCGGCCAACACGCCCAGATAGTTGATGAAGTCGCCGGCACCCTGCGGGAACTCCACCAGTTGCTGCGCTGGTTGCACGGCGTGTCCGGCAGCGAGATCGCGGAACAGCTTGCGCAGGATCTGCGGCACATCAATGCGCGCCAGCAGCTCGCGGGCCTGATGTTGGTCGATCACGTAGGGCGTACTGGACATATCAGGCTCCGGAGTCTGGATATAAACTAATTTGTCTATTATGGACTTTTAGTTATCTCTCGCAAGCGGCCTGATGAAATGCCGGACGAAAAAAAAGCGCAGTCCGTTGCCGGCTGCGCTTTTCTTTTAAACGTTGCTTACTGCGGACGCTTGCGCTCGACCGCGCGCAACAGATGCGTCGGTGGCGTTTCGCAACTGATCTTGCGACCGAGCTTCTCTTCGATGGACGGCAACTGATAGGAGTCGTCTTCACCGGCGAAGCTGATCGACACGCCATCGGCGCCAGCACGACCGGTCCGGCCAATGCGGTGCACGTAGTCGTCCGGGACTTCCGGCAGGGTGAAGTTGATCACGTGGCTGATGCCGTCGATGTGAATGCCGCGACCGGCCACATCGGTGGCGACGAGCACGCGAATCTTGCCTTCGCGGAAACCTTCGAGGGTCTTGATGCGTTTGTGTTGCGGCACATCGCCGGACAACTGCGCAGCATTCACACCGTCGCGCACCAGACGCTCTTCGATACGGCGCACTTCGTCCTTGCGGTTGGCGAAGACCATCACCCGCTCCCAGCCATTATCGTTGACCAGGTTGTAGAGCAATTTGTACTTGTCGGCACCGGCCACGGCGTAGATGTGTTGCTCGACGTTTTCGCTGGCGACGTTGGTGACTTCGATTTCGACGATGGACGGATCGGTCGTCCATTGCTTGGCCAGGTTCATCACGTCTTCGGTGAAGGTCGCGGAGAACAGCAGGGTCTGGCGCTCGGACTTCGGCGGGGTCTGGCGAATGATCTGGCGTACTTGCGGGATGAAACCCATGTCGAGCATGCGGTCGGCTTCGTCCAGCACCATCACTTCGACCATGTCCAGGTGCACGTCGCCGCGCTGGTTGAAGTCGAGCAGGCGGCCGGGGGTCGCCACGAGAATGTCGCAGTGACGCGCTTCGAGGTGCTTGAGCTGTTTGTCGAAGTCCATGCCGCCAACGAACGTCATGACGTTGAGACCGGTGTACTTGGTCAGGTCAGCGGCATCCTTGGCGATCTGCACCACCAGCTCACGGGTCGGCGCGATGATCAGCGCACGGGGTTCGCCCATGTAGCGTTCTTTCGGCGGCGGCGTTTGCAGCAGTTGGGTGATGATCGAGATCAGGAACGCGGCGGTCTTGCCGGTACCGGTCTGCGCGCGACCAATGGCATCTTTGCCGGCGAGGGTGAAACCCAGCACCTGCGCCTGGATCGGCGTGCAGTACGGGAAGCCCAGATCCTGAATGGCATGCATCAGTTCTGGTGAAAGATTGAAATCGTGGAAGCGGGTTTTGCCTTCCTGTGGCTCGACAACGAAATCTTCGAGTTTCCACGGAATGACCGGGGCCTTGGGCTTTGGTTCGCGACGCGCTCTGGCCGGTTTCGGCTCTTCACTGCGCGCAGGCTCGGCGGCGATTGGCGCGGCCGGAGCGGGTTTCGGGTCTTGCTTCGGTGCTGCTACGGCAGCGGGGCGGTCGGCCTGGGGCGCATCGTTGCGATGACCGGGGGCGTGCGACGGCGCACTGGGAACTGGCGCGAGCTGCTCAGCCTCGCTTTTACCGAACATTTTCTTGAGTGCTTCGAGCACGGTCATCTCATCAATTGGTTAAGGAATGTACGCCGGCCAGTGTAATGCAAGAAACGGGCGCGGCGTAGTAGGAGGGATCAAAGGGTGATTTTAATCTCGACGCTTAGCGCAGGCGCTCACTCAACCAGACACCAATGTCGCGAATTTCCTCGGGTAACACTTCGTGCTCCATTGGGTATTCCTGCCATGTCACGGTGACACCATGCTTCACCAAATGCTCGTAGGCGCTGCGTCCCATCGAGTTCTGTACCACGCCGTCGAACTGACCGTGCAGGCATATCGCGGGAATCCGCTGCTGACTGGCTGAAAGTTGCATGTCATCGCTGAACGTCGGCGCATAGGTCGACAGAGCAAGTACGCCACCGAGTGCGCCTTGCCATTTCACAAAAGCGGTGTGCAAAACGACAGCGCCGCCCTGGGAAAAACCGGCAAGGAAAATCCGCGAGGCGTCTATTCCGCTGGCGCGCTGGTTTTCGATCAATTCGATGATGCGATCCGCCGACGCTTCCAGCTCATCACGGTCGATCGCTCGCGCCGGGCTCATGGCTTTAATGTCGTACCAGCTGGGCATGGCATATCCGCCATTTATGGTCACTGGACGCGTCGGCGCCTGCGGCAGCACGAAGCGTGTGCTCAGCAGGCTTTCCTGCAACGCTTCCGCTACCGGCAAGAAGTCGTAGCGGTCGGCGCCGAGGCCGTGCAGCCAGATCACGCAGGCGTCTGCGGGCTTAACAGGCTGAAGAATCAAGGGCTCGGTCATGTCTGCTCCAAATATGTGCGGGCGCTCTCAATAAGTGCGTGATTCGAGTGCGCGCCCGGTTGATCCGTTAAGAAGATGTCGCAAGGTTACAAGTTTTGCTATTGACCTGTCGCCGAATCGATTCCGTGACAGGTGTGGTACGGGCTTTGCTATGGAAGGTTCTGTACGAAGCATCCTACGCGTGGCGGTAACACTATCAGTGTACGACCCGCGACGGGATGGCAAAGAATCCGGTGATGGATGTTCGCCAATGGCCGCTACGGGCGCAGCGAACGTGAAAGGGCTACAGCCCGTTCGGCCGATTGGTGAGAAGTGAGTTGTCCATGATGTGGATTTTCTCCTACTAGACTCATAGCGAAGGTCTTACGTCGGTTGACCCCAAAAAAAGCCAACACGGGTCAACAACGCCTCAAAAGGGTGCGACTGGACTCAAGCTCCGACACAACAAGAGCAAAACTGGAGGTTTGAATGAAGATGTTGAAATCCACCCTGGCCATCGTGACTGCAGCAACAGTACTCGGTGTCAGCGGGTTCGCTCAGGCGGGTGCAACCCTGGATGCAGTGCAGAAGAAAGGTTTCGTGCAGTGTGGCGTGAGCGACGGTCTGCCGGGCTTCTCGGTACCGGACGCGACCGGCAAGATCCTCGGGATCGACGCTGACGTCTGCCGCGCTGTGGCCGCTGCCGTATTCGGCGACGCGACCAAGGTCAAATTCAGTCAGTTGAACGCCAAGGAGCGCTTCACCGCGCTGCAATCGGGCGAGATCGACATCCTGTCGCGCAACACCACCATGACCAGTTCGCGTGACGCGGGCATGGGCCTGAAATTCCCGGGCTTCATTACCTACTACGACGGCATCGGCTTCCTGGTGAACAACAAGCTGGGCGTGAAAAGTGCCAAAGAGCTGGACGGTGCAACCATCTGCATCCAGGCCGGTACCACCACCGAGCTGAACGTTTCCGACTACTTCCGTGGCAACGGTCTGAAATACACCCCGATCACTTTCGACACCTCCGATGAAAGCGCCAAATCGCTGGAATCCGGTCGTTGCGACGTGCTGACCTCCGACAAGTCCCAACTGTTCGCCCAGCGCTCCAAGCTGGCATCGCCGAAGGACTACGTGGTTCTGCCGGAAACCATTTCCAAAGAACCACTGGGCCCGGTCGTACGTAATGGCGACGACGAGTGGCTGGCCATCGTCCGTTGGGTTGGCTACGCGCTGCTCAACACCGAAGAAGCCGGCATCACTTCGAAGAACGTCGAAGCTGAAGCCAAATCGACCAAGAACCCGGACGTCGCCCGTATGCTCGGCGCTGACGGCGAATACGGCAAAGACCTGAAACTGCCGAAAGACTGGGTTGTGCAGATCGTCAAACAAGTCGGCAACTACGGCGAGATCTTCGAGAAAAACCTCGGCAAGAGCACTCCGCTGGAAATCGACCGCGGCTTGAACGCCCTGTGGAACAACGGCGGCATTCAGTACGCACCACCAGTGCGCTAATGGTTCTATCACCCGGCGGGCCAACCGCCGGGTGATGTTCTTGTTCCATTTTTTCCGGGGCACTTCATGCAAAATTCAATCGGCGCACCAAAGCAGAGGCTCAGCCTCAGCGATCCACGAGTGCGTGCGTGGCTATTCCAGATCATCACCGTTGTGGCGGTGGTCTCGCTGGGCTGGTACTTGTTCGACAACACGCAAACCAACCTTCAGCACCGGGGCATTACCTCCGGTTTCGGCTTTCTGGAGCGCAGTGCCGGATTCGGCATCGCTCAACACCTGATCGACTACACCGAAGCGGACAGCTATGCCCGCGTCTTTGTCATCGGTCTTCTCAATACCCTGTTGGTGACTGTAATCGGCGTGGTTCTGGCGACGATCCTCGGGTTCATCATCGGTGTGGCGCGGCTGTCGCAGAACTGGATCATCAGCAAACTGGCGACCGTGTATGTGGAAGTGTTCCGCAACATTCCGCCGCTGCTGCAAATCCTGTTCTGGTACTTCGCGGTGTTCCTGACCATGCCGGGGCCGCGCAGCAGCCATAACTTCGGCGACACCTTCTTCGTCAGCAGCCGTGGCCTGAACATGCCGGCCGCACTGGCGGCTGATGGTTTCTGGGCGTTCGTGATCAGCATTGTGGTGGCCATTGTCGGCATCGTGCTGATGACCCGCTGGGCCAACAAACGCTTTGAAGAAACCGGCGTGCCGTTTCACAAGTTCTGGGTCGGTCTGGCGATTCTGCTGGTGATCCCGACCTTGTGCGCACTGATCTTCGGCGCTCCGCTGCATTGGGAAATGCCCGAGCTTAAAGGCTTCAACTTTGTTGGCGGCTGGGTGCTGATCCCGGAACTGCTCGCGTTGACCCTGGCCTTGACCGTGTACACCGCGGCGTTCATCGCCGAGATCGTGCGTTCCGGGATCAAGTCGGTCAGCCACGGCCAGACCGAAGCCGCGCGTTCCCTCGGCCTGCGCAACGGCCCGACCCTGCGCAAAGTGATCATTCCGCAAGCTCTGCGCGTGATCATTCCGCCGCTGACCAGCCAATACCTCAACCTGGCGAAGAACTCCTCGCTGGCAGCCGGTATCGGTTACCCGGAAATGGTGTCGCTGTTCGCCGGCACGGTGCTTAACCAGACCGGTCAGGCGATCGAGGTGATTGCCATCACCATGAGCGTGTACCTAGCGATCAGTATCAGCATTTCCCTGCTGATGAACTGGTACAACAAGCGCATTGCGCTGATCGAGCGGTAAGGAAAAGCGCATGAGTACTCATACTTTCAAACCCGACATGCCCCCACCGAACAGCAGCATCGGCGTGGTGGCGTGGATGCGCGCGAACATGTTCTCCAGCTGGCTCAACACCCTGCTGACGCTGTTTGCGTTCTACCTGATTTATCTCGTGGTGCCGCCGATCCTCAGTTGGGCGATTGTCGATGCCAACTGGGTTGGCACCACCCGCGCCGACTGCACCAAGGAGGGCGCCTGCTGGGTGTTCATTCAGCAGCGCTTCGGCCAGTTCATGTACGGCTACTACCCGACGGAACTGCGCTGGCGTGTCGACCTGACCGTGTGGCTGGCGGTGATCGGCGCGGCGCCATTGTTCATCTCGCGCGTACCGCGTAAAGCGATCTACGGGCTGAGCTTTCTGGTGCTTTACCCGATCATTGCCTTCACCCTGCTGCACGGCGGTTTCGGCCTGACCAACGTGGCAACCAGCCAGTGGGGCGGCCTGATGCTGACCCTGGTCATCGCCACTGTCGGTATCGCCGGTGCGTTGCCGCTGGGGATTGTGCTGGCGCTCGGGCGACGTTCGAACATGCCGGCGATTCGTGTGGTCTGCGTGACCTTTATCGAATTCTGGCGCGGCGTGCCGTTGATCACGGTGCTGTTCATGTCGTCGGTGATGCTGCCTCTGTTCCTGCCTGAAGGCATGAACTTCGACAAGCTGCTGCGGGCACTGATCGGCGTGATCCTGTTCCAGTCGGCGTACGTCGCCGAAGTGGTGCGCGGCGGTCTGCAAGCGATCCCCAAAGGCCAGTACGAAGCGGCTGCAGCGATGGGGCTCGGTTACTGGCGTTCGATGGGCCTGGTGATTCTGCCGCAAGCCCTGAAGCTGGTGATTCCCGGCATCGTCAACACCTTCATTGCGCTGTTCAAGGACACCAGTCTGGTGATCATCATCGGCCTCTTTGACCTGCTCAACAGCGTCAAACAAGCCGCTGCCGATCCGAAATGGCTGGGCATGGCCACCGAAGGCTACGTGTTCGCCGCCCTGGTGTTCTGGATTTTCTGTTTTGGTATGTCGCGCTATTCCATGCATCTGGAACGCAAGCTCGACACTGGCCACAAGCGTTAGGAGTTCTGTAAATGAGTGAAGCAATCAAAAAGCCTGCAGGTTCTGAAGGCATTATTCAGATGCAGGGCGTCAACAAGTGGTACGGCCAGTTCCACGTGCTGAAAGACATCAACCTCAACGTCAAACAGGGCGAGCGTATCGTCCTGTGCGGGCCGTCGGGTTCCGGAAAATCGACAACGATTCGCTGCCTCAATCGTCTGGAAGAACACCAGCAGGGCCGCATCGTCGTCGACGGCGTGGAACTGACCAACGACCTCAAGCAGATCGAAGCGATCCGCCGCGAAGTCGGCATGGTGTTCCAGCACTTCAACCTGTTCCCGCACCTGACCATTCTGCAGAACTGCACCCTGGCGCCAATGTGGGTACGCAAGATGCCCAAGCGCAAGGCCGAGGAAATCGCCATGCATTACCTGGAGCGCGTACGCATTCCGGAGCAGGCGCACAAGTTTCCGGGGCAACTGTCCGGTGGTCAGCAACAGCGTGTGGCGATCGCCCGCGCCCTGTGCATGAAACCGAAAATCATGCTGTTCGATGAACCGACTTCAGCGCTCGATCCGGAGATGGTGAAGGAAGTACTCGACACCATGATCGGTCTGGCTGAAGACGGCATGACCATGCTTTGCGTGACTCACGAAATGGGCTTTGCGCGGACTGTGGCCAATCGCGTGATCTTCATGGATAAAGGTGAAATCGTTGAGCAGGCGGCGCCGAATGACTTCTTCGATAACCCGCAGAACGAGCGGACGAAGCTGTTCTTGAGTCAGATTTTGCATTGATGGTTTGTGTGTAAAAACAACCCGGCCTTGTGCCGGGTTTGTTTTTTGGAGTCAGGAAGCGGTGAGGGTTTCGTGTTCCTTGTGCACGGTGTACTTGAACGCACCTCTCAAGTCAGCCCCTTCGGCCAAGACTTTCGCATCGGCAAGCAAGTGCGGGTAACGATCCAGCAGCCGCATCAAAAGCATCAACGCCTTCGGCGGCAGCAATTCGCCTCGTTCGTACCTGGAAAATGCGTTGTGGCCTCCACCTGACAGCAGTTGCACCGTCTCTTTTTGCGTCAGGTGCAATTTGCGCCGGATGCGCTTCATCTCGGAACCGATCATTTGTCTTGCAGCGATAACCAGCTCATCGCCTGCTTCCGTGTAACGATCAGCGCTATCGGTGCCGTCATCCCACTCGATTTCCCCGCACTGCCGGCATTCCCAGCCAGCGAGATCATCTACGCGGCGCTCCATGCCTTTGACACTCAGGGTCTCACCGCGACCCTCGAAATGCCTCATTCCCTCACGGGCACCACAGCTGAAACATTGCCGGGTTTTCATGGGTTTTTCTCCTTGAAGGAGATTACCGGTGCGCCGCCGGCAGGGCGGTATGTCACCTTGATGTAAATCTCCAGGCCTTTTGAGTTGATGTGATACACGTCCTGCCAGACTCGATGATCGTCATAGGTGGTCATCGATTTGTACAACATCCTGTTCTGCAACTCGAAAACGATCTCCTGCATTTCTGCGAAGCTAAAACCGAGATCGAGACCGGTTTTGTCCGCGGTCTTGGTGAAAGCTTGTCTGCCAAGTCGTCTGACTTCCGCCTTGATCACCGCCAAGTCGTAATGGGGTGTGTTCTTTTCCATAAGAAACCAAAACCCTGTCCCTGAAATTACCCTTAAAGGGTAATTTTGACCAATCGAAAATACCGCTTCATGTGTCTCCGATTGACCCTAGGTGGTTGCCGTCCTACACGGGTCTGACTAACATGTCAGAAAATTCATCCTATGATTGGATGAAAGGGCGAATCCTATGTCAGACATTTCTCCACTCATCAAACGATCCCTGGTCGATCAGGCCTTGGATCAACTTCGTCAGCGCATCAACGGCGGTGCCTGGCAGGTTGGCGAGCGTTTGCCGACCGAACCCGAGCTGTGCGCCGAACTGGGCATCAGCCGCAACACCGTGCGCGAAGCCATGCGCGTATTGGCGTTTTCCGGGCTGATCGAGATTCGCCAGGGCGATGGCAGTTACTTGCGCGCAGTGGTCGATCCGATGGATACCTTGAAAGCGCTGTCGCAATGCTCGCTGGAACAGGCGCGGGAAACCCGCCACATCCTCGAAGTCGAAGCGATCGGTTTGGCGGCATTGCGCCGCACCGACGAAGACCTCGTCGCATTGCGTGAAGCGCTCGGCACCAGCGGCAGCCACTACCACGGCGATCTCGACACCTATATCGCCTGCGATCTGGTGTTCCACCGCCGTCTGGTCGACGCCGCGCACAACCCGACCCTCAGCGAGCTGTATCGCTACTTTTCCAGCATCGTCGGCGCGCAATTGCGGCAGACCCTGAACATCGTCCCGCGCCGTCAGGAAGTGTTCGACCTGCACATCGCGTTGCTCGATGCGGTCGAGCAACGCGACCCGGAACGGGCCAAAGCTTTGTCGAGGCAGTTGATCAATGAACCTTGAAACCGAGAAATCCATGTCCCGCACCGAGATATCCACAGCCCCGAAGCGCACGGCAGAACTTGAAGAACTGCTGATCGACGCCGAGGCTGACGACGAGCAAGTCCAACAGAGCCATCCGCTGGTGCGCCGGCCGTGGTTGTTGCTGCTCGGCTTGATTCTGGTGGCGCTGAACTTGCGTCCGGCGCTGTCGAGCATGGCGCCGCTGCTCAGCGATGTGTCGAAAAGTCTTGGCTTGTCGGCGGCTCAGGCCGGTCTGCTGACTACGCTGCCGGTGTTGTGCCTCGGTTTGTTTGCGCCACTGGCACCGATTCTGGCGCGACGTTTTGGTGCTGAGCGGGTGGTGCTGGGGATTTTGCTGACACTGGCGGGCGGGATCATTTTGCGCAGCAACTTCGGTGAGATCGGCCTGTTCGCCGGCAGCGTATTGGGTGGTGCCAGTATTGGCATCATCGGCGTTCTGTTGCCGGGCATCGTCAAACGCGATTTCGCCAAACACGCCGGCACCATGACCGGTGTCTACACCATGGCGCTGTGCCTGGGCGCAGCGATGGCGGCAGGTTCCAGCGTGCCGCTGAGTGAGCATTTCGGTGGTAGCTGGGCGATGGGCCTGGGTTTCTGGGTGATTCCGGCGTTGGTTGCAGCGGTGTTCTGGTTGCCGCAAGTCGGGCAGAAACATGGCGCGCACAATGTTGCATACCGCGTACGCGGTCTGCTGCGTGATCCGCTGGCCTGGCAAGTGACCTTGTACATGGGCCTGCAATCATCGCTGGCCTACATCGTCTTCGGCTGGTTACCGTCGATCCTGATTGGTCGTGGACTGACGCCAACCCAGGCCGGTCTGGTGTTGTCCGGTTCGGTGATCATTCAACTGGCCAGTTCACTGGCTGCGCCGTGGCTGGCCACTCGCGGCAAGGATCAGCGTCTGGCGATTGTGGTGGTGATGGCGCTGACCCTCGGCGGTCTGTTCGGTTGTCTGTATGCGCCGATCGAAGGGCTGTGGGGCTGGGCGATTCTGTTGGGTCTGGGGCAGGGCGGTACGTTCAGTCTGGCGCTGACCTTGATCGTGTTGCGCTCGCGGGATTCACATGTCGCGGCGAACCTGTCGAGCATGTCTCAGGGTTTTGGTTACACGCTGGCGTCGATGGGGCCGTTCGCGGTCGGCGTGGTGCATGACTGGACCGGCGGCTGGAATGCCGTCGGCTGGATCTTTGGCATCATCGGTACAGGTGCGATCATCGCCGGGCTTGGCGCCGGGCGTGCGCTGTACGTGCAAGTGCAAAGCGAGAAGATCTGACGCGGTTCAAACTGTAGGAGTGAGCCTGCTCGCGATAGCTTTATACCAGTCAACGTTGCGCTGACTGACACTCCGCTATCGCGAGCAGGCTCACTCCTACATGGGTTTTGTGTACAGCGGGTATTCGGTTTGCGAATGCCGATAGTGTTTCTGCACATTGCAGACTATCGTGCTGGCAATCTGTACCTATCTTGGAGATTGCCCATGAGCGAAGCCCACGCCGCGTTGATCACCCGCTTCTACCAGGCCTTCCAGCGCCTCGACGCCGAAGCCATGGCCGCCTGCTACACCGACGATGTAGTGTTCAGCGACCCGGCCTTCGGCGAACTGCGTGGCCGCGATGCCGGCGACATGTGGCGCATGCTCACTACCCGCGCCAAAGACTTCTCGCTGACCTTCGACAACGTTCGTGCCGATGAACGCAGCGGCGGTGCACATTGGGTCGCAACCTACCTGTTCAGCCAGACCGGCAACGTCGTGGTCAACGATATCCAGGCCCGCTTCGTGTTCCGTGACGGCAAGATCTGCGAGCACCACGATCATTTTGATCTGTGGCGCTGGTCGCGTCAGGCGCTCGGTTTCAAAGGCCTGCTACTGGGCTGGACGCCGCTGGTGCGCAACGCCGTGCGCGCCCAGGCATTGAAGGGACTGAAGGCATTTCAGGCCGGTCGCTGATAAGATCGCCGCCTGTTTCCTACACGTCTAGATCCCGAAGTGACCAGCCTTAGCGAAAAATCTGTCGATGTCGCCGAACCCGTGAGCAAATCCTGGTTCGTCTACCTCGTTCGCGCCGCCAATGGTTCGTTGTACTGCGGGATCAGTGATGACCCGGTGCGTCGTTTCGCCAAGCATCAAAGCGGCAAAGGTGCACGGTTCTTCCTCTCCAGCCCGGCGATGGCGCTGGTCTACACCGAGCTGTGCCGCGACAAGAGCGATGCGTTGCGTCAGGAACGCTTGATCAAAAAGCTCAAGAAAAGCGCAAAGGAATGCCTAGTTGCGTCTTATCAATCTGACTGATTGGTTCCCATCAGGCAGATCTGTAGGCTGCTAAGCAAATGCGCGCTAAGCTGCTGGCTCACTATCTGAGCGGCGGAGCCGAGCATGTCCGAGTTGATTCTGCACCACTACCCGACCTCCCCATTTGCCGAGAAGGCCCGCCTGCTGCTGGGTTTCAAAGGCTTGTCGTGGCGCTCGGTGCATATTTCGCCGGTGATGCCGAAACCGGATCTGACCGCGCTGACTGGCGGCTACCGCAAGACACCGGTGTTGCAGATTGGCGCTGACATCTATTGCGACACATCGTTAATCGCGCGGCGCCTGGAGCAGGAAAAGGCTTTGCCGGCGTTCTTCCCTGAAGGTCAGGAGTTCACCTCCGCGAGTTTTGCCACTTGGGCTGATTCGGTGGTGTTCCAGCATGCCGTGAGTCTGGTGTTCCAGCCGGAATCGGTTGCCGTGCGTTTCGCCAAGCTGCCACCGGAAGCGATCAAAGCTTTTATCGCCGACCGTGCCGGTCTGTTCAGTGGTGGCAGCGCCACGCGTTTGTCTGCCGAACAAGCCAAGCATCAGTGGCCGACGATCATGGCGCGGCTGGAGCAGCAGTTGCAACGCGAGCAGGGTGACTTTCTGTTTGGCGAGCCGTCGATTGCCGACTTTGCACTGGCGCATCCCATGTGGTTCCTGAAAGCGACTCACGTCACGGCACCGCTGGTGGATGAGTATCCGGCGGTTGCAGCCTGGTTGGGGCGAGTGCTGGGCTTTGGTCATGGCGCAGCCAGTGCGATGACGTCGGAAGAGGCGCTTGAGGTTGCACGCAAGGCGACACCGGCAGCATTGCCGGATGAGCAGTTCGTTGATCCGAACGGTTTCAAGGCTGGTCAGCAGGTGGCGATTGCTGCGACGGATTACGGGGTTGATCCGGTGGTGGGTGAGTTGCTGTTTGCCGGCAGCGAAGAGTTGATCATTCGGCGCGAAGACGAGCGCGGCGGCGTGGTGCATGTGCACTTCCCGCGCTTTGGTTTTCGTATCGAAGCCCGCTGATCTCTCAAGTCTGTAGCAAAACTTTGTAGGAGTGAGCCTGCTCGCGATAGCGGTGTGTCAATCGGCGGATTTATCGACTGACACACCGCTATCGCGAGCAGGCTCACTCCTACAGGTTATTTCAGTGCGGCGAGGATTTCGTCCGGGTCAAACCCGCGAATCAATGTGCCGTTCACATCGATCAACGGAATCCCGCGTCCACCCAATGCCTCATACGCCTTGCGCGCCTCGGCATCCTTCTCGATATCGAACTCCTTGAACGCAATCCCCTTGCTGTCGAGAAAGCGTTTGGTCTGCTTGCAGTAGCCGCACCAGTCAGTGGCGTAGAGCACGACATTGGCCTGCGCCCGTGTCTGCTCCGAGACCATTTGTGACGGGTTGAACACCCGCTCGATCTTGCCCCAGTTCTGATAAACCACGACCACCAGCAGAACCAGTGCAACCTTCTTCAGCACATTGCCGAGCATCAGTTACGCCGCTTCAACTGATCGGTGAGCGACGTTGGCAGGCCTTTGATCACCAGGGTGCCAGCCTCTTCGTCGTATTCGATCTTCGAACCCAGCAGGTGCGCTTCAAAGCTGATCGACAGGCCTTCGGCGCGGCCGGTGAAGCGGCGGAATTGATTCAGGGTGCGTTTGTCCGCCGGAATTTCAGGCGACAGGCCGTAGTCCTTGTTGCGGATGTGATCGTAGAAGGCTTTCGGGCGTTCTTCGTCGATCAGCTCGGACAACTCTTCCAGACCCATCGGTTCGCCGAGTTTGGCCTGGCTGCTGGCGTAATCGACCAGGGTCTTGGTCTTCTCGCGAGCGGATTCTTCCGGCAGGTCTTCGCTCTCGACGAAGTCGCTGAAAGCCTTGAGCAGAGTCCGGGTCTCGCCCGGGCCGTCGACGCCTTCCTGGCAGCCGATAAAGTCGCGGAAGTATTCCGAAACCTTTTTGCCGTTCTTGCCCTTGATGAACGAGATGTATTGCTTGGACTGCTTGTTGTTCTGCCATTCAGAGACGTTGATCCGCGCCGCCAGGTGCAACTGACCTAGGTCAAGGTGGCGCGACGGGGTCACGTCCAGTTCATCGGTCACTGCCACGCCTTCGCTGTGGTGCAGCAGGGCGATGGCCAGGTAATCGGTCATGCCTTGCTGATAGTGGGCGAACAGCACGTGTCCGCCGACCGACAGATTCGACTCTTCCATCAGTTTTTGCAGGTGTTCGACCGCGACTTTGCTGAACGCAGTGAAGTCCTTGCCGCCCTCCATGTATTCCTTCAGCCAGCCGCTGAAGGGGAACGCGCCGGACTCCGGATGGAACAGGCCCCAGGCTTTGCCCTGTTTGGCGTTGTAGCTCTCGTTGAGGTCGGCGAGCATGTTTTCGATGGCTGCAGACTCGGCCAGTTCCGTGTCACGGGCGTGCAGAACTGCGGGTGTGCCGTCGGGTTTTTTGTCGATCAGGTGGACGATGCAATGACGGATCGGCATGGGCTTCTCGGCTGTTGGAAGGGAGGAGGGCAGGCTCCCCCGAAAAAGCGCCCAGTGTACCGCAACCACTGGTTTTGGCGCGGGTTGTAGGGCAAAACCGGGGCGCGCTCTGGCGCTTATGCAGTTTTTTACCGATTTAGCGCAATAAAGCTGACCAAATGGGTAGCTAGAGGCGGATATTTCCCCGGCTCTGTGCTAGTTTTGCCCGGTCTTACGCGAAGTCACTGCGTTAAGCGTGCAATCAGCATTTGTCAGGTCGAACCAAACCCTGATTTCGGTATCTATAACCCGACTCGTCGTGGTTATCGCCGAGGGTGCCAGATCCAGAAGATCGGGCTCGATGGCTGACACTGCACTCTGCAATCCATATGAATTTGATAGGGAAGGAACACTACATGGCTCTTACTAAAGACCAACTGATCGCCGACATCGCTGAAGCTATCGACGCGCCGAAAACCACCGCGCGTAACGCTCTGGACCAACTGGGCCAAATCGTTGCCGATCAGCTGGAAAACGGCGGCGAAATCACCTTGCCAGGTATCGGCAAGCTGAAAGTGACCGAGCGTCCTGCCCGCACTGGCCGTAACCCTTCGACTGGCGCTGCCATCGAAATCCCTGCTAAGAAAGTGATCAAGCTGGTTGTGGCCAAAGGCCTGACCGACGCTGTGAACAAGTAAGACGCAGCGATAAAAAAACCGTGCACCGGAGCGATCCGGGCACGGTTTTTTTGTGTCTGCGATTTGGCGAGGAATGAGACCGCCTTGTAGGAGCTGTCGAGTGAAACGAGGCTGCGATCTTTTGATCTTGTTCTTCAGGATCAAGATCAAAAGATCGCAGCGTGCCGCAGCTCCTACAGGGGCATCTGCGCAGCTATCAGCGAACCCAGCGCTCGCGGCGCCAGATCTGCTGCTCGGACTTGGTCTGGAACGTCCAGGCGACGAAACGGCTTTGCTTCTGGCCCTGAGACATCTCCACGACCTGGCTTTCCAGCACTCCGGCCTTCTTCAGCGCGGTTTCAATGGCCGGCAGGTTCGACGCTTTCGACACCAAGGTGCTGAACCACAGCACTTTATGCTGGAAATTCGCGCTCTCGGCGATCAATTGCGTCACGAAGCGCGCTTCACCGCCTTCACACCACAGCTCAGCCGACTGGCCGCCGAAGTTCAGCACCGGCAGTTTGCGTTTCGGGTCGGCCTTGCCCAGTGCGCGCCATTTGCGCTCGCTGCCCTTGGTCGCTTCATCCATCGAGGCGTGGAACGGCGGGTTGCACATGGTCAGGTCGAAGCGCTCGCCCGGTTCCAACAGACCAATCAGGATGTGCTTGCGGTTCTCCTGCTGGCGCAGCTTGATGACCTTGTTCAGATCGTTGGACTGGACGATGGCCGTTGCAGCGGCAACGGCCGTCGGGTCGATCTCCGAGCCGAGGAAGTGCCAGCGGTATTCACTGTTACCGATCAGCGGATACACGCAGTTGGCGCCCATGCCGATGTCCAGCACGTTGACGATCGCACCGCGCGGGACCTTGCCGTCGTTCATGCTGGCCAGCAAATCCGCAAGGAAGTGCACGTAATCGGCACGGCCCGGAACAGGCGGGCAGAGGTAATCTGCCGGGATGTCCCAATGCTGGATGCCATAGAACGACTTGAGCAGCGCCCGGTTGAACACGCGCACCGCATCGGGGCTGGCAAAGTCGATGCTTTCCTTGCCGTACGGGTTGGTGATCACGAACTTCGCCAGTTCCGGCGTGGTCTTGATTAGCGCCGGGAAGTCGTAACGACCCTGATGGCGATTGCGCGGGTGCAGGCTGGCCTTTTCACGCGGCTCGACGGTCTTGGCCGGGGTCGCGGTGTCAGGCTTCTTGCGCGCAGGTTTGGGTGTGCGGGGGGCGTTCATGGGCGTGGTCGATTCGGGTATGGCTGAAAGTGGCGGGTATTGTCCCACATTGATGAGCCATGCGCCGAACCTGTGACCCATGACCTTGGACTTGGGGATTTTGATTTATGTAGGAGCTGCCGAAGGCTGCGATCTTTTGATCTTGATCCTGAAAAACAAGATCAAAAGATCGCAGCCTTCGGCAGCTCCTACAGGGGAAGGTGGCGGGAACCATAAAAAAGGGAGGCCGCATGGGCCTCCCTTTTTTATTGCGATTTGCCGTTACAGGCTGGCAATCCGCGCATGCTGCTCGGCCAGTTTGCCCAGGGCTTGTTCAGCCTCGGCCAGTTTGGCGCGTTCTTTTTCGATGACTTCGGCCGGGGCCTTGTCGACGAAACCGGCGTTGGACAGTTTGCCGCCAACGCGCTGGACTTCGCCCTGCAGACGCAGGATTTCCTTGTCCAGACGCGCCAGTTCAGCGCCCTTGTCGATCAGGCCGGCCATTGGTACCAGCACTTCCATCTCGCCAACCAGTGCGGTGGCGGACAGCGGCGCTTCTTCGCCGGCCTTCAGGACAGTGATCGATTCCAGTCGCGCCAGTTTCTTCAGCAGCGCTTCGTTCTCGGTCAGACGGCGCTGGTCTTCAGCGCTGACGTTCTTCAGGTAGATTGGCAGCGGTTTGCCCGGGCCGATGTTCATTTCGCCACGGATGTTACGCGTGCCGAGCATCAGTTCCTTGAGCCATTCGATGTCGTCTTCGGCCGCGGGATCGATGCGCTCTTCGTTGGCCACTGGCCACGCTTGCAGCATGATCGTCTTGCCCTGAATACCAGCCAGCGGCGCGATGCGCTGCCAGATTTCTTCAGTGATGAACGGCATGAACGGATGCGCCAGACGCAGCGCCACTTCCAGTACGCGAACCAGCGTGCGGCGGGTGCCGCGCTGACGTTCAACCGGCGCATTCTCGTCCCACAGCACTGGCTTGGACAGTTCCAGGTACCAGTCGCAGTACTGGTTCCAGATGAACTCGTACAGCGCTTGTGCTGCCAGGTCGAAACGGAACTGATCGAGTTGACGGGTCACTTCGGCTTCGGTGCGTTGCAGCTGCGAGATGATCCAGCGATCCGCCAGGGACAGCTCGTAGGCTTCGCCGTTCTGGCCGCAGTCTTCGCCCTTGTCCAGAACATAGCGCGCGGCGTTCCAGATCTTGTTGCAGAAGTTGCGATAGCCTTCGACGCGGCCCATGTCGAACTTGATGTCGCGACCGGTCGAGGCCAGCGAGCAGAAAGTGAAGCGCAGGGCGTCGGTGCCGTAGCTGGCGATGCCGTCGGCGAACTCCTCGCGGGTCTGCTTCTCGATCTTCTTCGCCAGTTTCGGCTGCATCATGCCGGAGGTGCGCTTCTGCACCAGCTCTTCCAGCTCGATACCGTCGATGATGTCCAGCGGATCCAGGACGTTGCCCTTGGACTTGGACATCTTCTGGCCCTGGCCATCGCGCACCAGACCGTGCACATAAACGGTCTTGAACGGCACCTGCGGCGTGCCGTCTTCGTTCTTGATCAGGTGCATGGTCAGCATGATCATCCGGGCAACCCAGAAGAAAATGATGTCGAAACCGGTGACCAGTACGTCGGTGGAGTGGAATTTCTTCAGGAACTCGGTCTGCTCAGGCCAGCCCAGGGTGGAGAAGGTCCACAGGCCGGAACTGAACCAGGTGTCGAGTACGTCGTTGTCCTGTTGCAGCGCAACGTCCGGACCGAGGTTGTGCTTGGCACGTACTTCGGCTTCGTCGCGACCGACGTAGACCTTGCCCGACTCGTCGTACCAGGCCGGAATCCGGTGGCCCCACCACAGCTGACGGCTGATGCACCAGTCCTGGATGTCGCGCATCCACGAGAAGTACATGTTTTCGTACTGCTTCGGCACGAACTGGATGCGGCCGTCTTCAACGGCGGCAATCGCAGGCTCGGCCAAAGGCTTGGTCGACACGTACCACTGGTCGGTCAACCACGGCTCGATGATGGTGCCGGAGCGGTCGCCTTTCGGGACTTTCAGGCCGTGGTCGTTGACGCTGACCAGCAGGCCGGCGGCGTCGAACGCAGCAACGATTTGCTTACGCGCTTCAAAACGCTCAAGACCGGCGTATTCAGCCGGAATCGCGCCGTCGATGCTGTCGTTCAGCGTGCCATCAAGGTTGAACACCTGGGCTGCCGGCAGCACGTTGGCATTCTTGTCGAAGATATTCAGCAGCGGCAGGTTGTGGCGCTTGCCGACTTCGTAGTCGTTGAAGTCGTGGGCCGGGGTGATTTTCACGCAACCGGTGCCGAATTCAGGATCGCAGTAATCGTCGGCGATGATCGGGATGCGGCGGCCAACCAGTGGCAACTCGACAAACTTGCCGATCAGGGCTTGGTAGCGCTCGTCGTTCGGGTTCACCGCAACGGCGGAGTCGCCGAGCATGGTTTCCGGACGGGTGGTCGCGACGATCAGGAAATCGTTGCCATCAGCGGTTTTCGCGCCGTCGGCCAACGGGTACTTGAGGTTCCACAGGAAACCTTTCTCGTCGTGGTTTTCCACTTCGAGGTCGGAAATCGCCGTGTGCAGTTTGGTGTCCCAGTTGACCAGGCGCTTGCCGCGATAGATCAGGCCGTCTTCGTGCAGGCGTACGAACGCTTCTTTAACCGCTTCCGAGAGGCCGTCGTCCATGGTGAAGCGCTCGCGGCTCCAGTCAACGGACGAGCCGAGACGGCGGATCTGACGGCTGATGTTGCCGCCGGACTGATCCTTCCACTCCCAGACTTTCTCGAGGAATTTTTCGCGGCCCAGATCATGGCGATTCTGGCCCTGGGCTTCGAGTTGACGCTCCACCAGCATCTGCGTGGCGATACCGGCGTGGTCGGTACCCGGTTGCCACAGGGTGTTGCGACCCTGCATGCGGCGGAAACGGATCAGGGCGTCCATGATCGCGTTGTTGAAACCGTGACCCATGTGCAGGCTGCCGGTGACGTTCGGCGGCGGAATCATGATGGTGTAGGAGTCGCCCGCGCCTTGCGGGGCGAAGTAGTTCTCGGACTCCCAGGTGTTGTACCAGGAAGTTTCAATGGCGTGCGGCTGGTAGGTCTTATCCATGCGCGGCGGGACCCTATTGGCATTAATTCAGGAAAAGCCGACGAGTATAGCGGGGCATGGGGCCGAGGGCGAGCGGGGCGGGCCGGATGGAGATCTAAATGTAGGAGCTGCCGAAGGCTGCGATCTTTTGATCTTGTCTTTAAAAAACAAAGGCCAAAAGATCGCAGCCTGCGGCAGCTCCTACACGGGACGGGTTATTCGTACTGACTCAGCAGCCGTTCCATCCGCGCATCGAGCCGGCGTTTGATTTCGGTTTCGATGTGCGGCGCGAAGTCGTCGATCACGTCCTGCATGATCAATTGCGCGGCGGCGCGTAGTTCGCTGTCGAGGTGGAGCAGGGCGTCCGGGCCTTTATTCACAGGTGCCACAGGTTGCGCGGCGGTTGTCGGGGCTGGCGCGGGTGATGGTTCGACAGCAGCCGGCTCGGCGCCGACAGAGTCAAACAACATCGGAATCTGTTCCTGTTCGCCGTCGTCGACCGTGTCGGTCAACAGCGGTGGTTGCAGGTTGTCGTCGCCGAGCAACTGGCGAATCGATTCGAGATCGTCCAGCAGGTGTGTTGGCTTTTGCTGCGGTTTCGGAGTGTCCATTGGAATGCTCAGAGTCGCTGTAAACGGTGATCTTGCAGAGGATAGCCCTGTTCGCGGTAGAAACGGAAACTCTCCCGCGCGGCCGCCCGAATCGTCGGATCTTCGACCACCACTTCCGCCACCCGGGCGAATTTGCTGGCGAAGGCCGGGACTTTCAGATCGAGATTGACCAGTAAATCCTGATGCTGACCGCAGTCGTCACCCAACCCCAGCACAATCAAACCGTCCGGTTCACTGTCAGCCGGGCCGTGAGGCACGAACGTTTCGCCCTTGAATGCCCACAGGCGCGCATCGAGATCGTCACGCTGAGCCGCATCGCTGCAATGCAGATAGATGCGATGGCCCATGCGCCAGGCTTTCTCGGTGAGTTTGCAGGCAAAATCCAGGCGAGCCGACGGGTCGGCGCTGGGCAGGATGTAAAAATCGACTTTGGTCATTGCGGTTCCAGAGCGGCAAGCGGCGTCACCCGAGAGTGACGCCGCTCATCAGCGGGTTCAGGCTTTGGCGCGATCCAGCAGGTACTGGGTCAGCAGAGGTACTGGACGGCCAGTGGCGCCCTTGTCCTTGCCACCGCTGGTCCATGCGGTGCCGGCGATGTCCAGGTGCGCCCAGTTGAGGTTTTTGGTGAAGCGTGAGAGGAAGCACGCGGCGGTGATCGTGCCGGCCTTCGGCCCGCCAATGTTGGCGATGTCGGCAAACGGGCTGTCCAGTTGTTCCTGGTACTCGTCGAACAGCGGCAGTTGCCAGGCGCGGTCGTCAGCGGCTTTACCGGCGCTGAGCAGTTGGCCGATCAGTTCGTCGTTGTTGCCCAGCAGACCCGAGGTGTGCGCACCCAGTGCGACGACGCAAGCGCCGGTCAGGGTGGCAATGTCGATCACCGCTTGTGGCTTGAAGCGCTCGGAGTAGGTCAGCGCATCGCACAGCACCAGACGGCCTTCGGCGTCGGTGTTGAGGATTTCCACGGTCTGGCCGCTCATGGTGGTGACGATGTCGCCTGGACGTGTGGCGTTGCCGCTCGGCATGTTTTCCGCGCAGGCGAGGATGCACACCAGGTTGATCGGCAGTTTCAGCTCAAGCACGGCGCGCAGGGTGCCGAACACGGAGGCAGCGCCGCCCATGTCGTATTTCATTTCGTCCATGCCGGCGCCTGGCTTCAGGCTGATGCCGCCGGTGTCGAAGGTGATGCCTTTACCGACCAGTGCGTACGGCTTCTCGGATTTCTTGCCGCCGTTGTATTGCATGACGATCAGGCGCGGCGGCTGCTCGCTGCCTTGGCCGACGGCGTAGAACGAGCCCATGCCCAGGGATTTGATCTTCTTCTCGTCGAGGACTTCGACTTTCAGATCCTTGAACTCTTTGCCGAGGTTCTTCGCTTGTTCGCCGAGGAAGGTCGGGTGGCAGATGTTCGGCGGCAGGTTGCCCAGATCGCGGGTGAAGGCCATGCCATTGGCAATCGCGGTCGCGTGGTTCACGGCGCGTTGCACTTCGGCTTGCGCAGCCTTGATGGTCAGCAGGGTGATTTTTTTCAGGGCGCGCGGTTCGGCTTTCTGGCTCTTGAACTGGTCGAAGGTGTATTCGCCGTCCACCAGGGTTTCCGCCAGCAGACGGGTTTTACCGTAGCTGTCGCGGTTTTTGACAATAATTTCATCCAGCGCCAGCACGGCGTCGCTGCCGCCCAGGCCCTTCAAGGTGTTGAGGATGCCAGCAACGATTTTGCGGAACGGGCGGTCACCCAGTTCTTCATCCTTGCCCACGCCGACCAGCAGCACGCGCTCGGCTTTCAGATTCGGCAGGCTGTGCAGCAACAGGCTCTGGCCGACCTTGCCGGCCAGATCGCCACGCTTGAGAACGGCGCTGATCGCGCCACCGCTGAGTTCGTCGACCTGTTTGGCGGCGACACCGAGTTTGCGGCCTTCACCGACGGCAACCACCAGGGTGGCGGTTTTCAACGTTTCTGGGCCAACGCTTTTTACAACCAGTTCCATGTCCGGATCCCTGAATGAATGGTCAACACGCAGGCGTTCGACGGTGTCCGCAGTCGCCTGCTTATAGATAGAAGAGGCGCAGGCCAAAGCCTGCGACAAGGGCCGCAGTTTGAACCTCGCTCCCCGCGCCTGACAACCCTAGGGGGCGTTCTCAATTAGTTTTCACACCGCGTTGTCGCCTTAAAGCCAGCCAGGCAAGGCGCAGGCCGCTGGGAATGGTTGTTCCCTTTCCAAGGCCTGCAACGCAGACTGGCCGGCTTTAAGGCACAACCCGAAGGGCCGGGCCTGCTGTTGTGCAGGGCTGCGTTGCTCGAAGCTTATTTGGAATGACCAAACCACGCTTCTCGCGCCTTGCCCTGCACAACAGCAGACCCGGCGCGGTGTGAAAACTAATTGAGAACGCCCCCTAGGTTGTACGATCTGCAAAGGATTACAGACATGGATGAGTGTGCGCAGTGACAGGCGCCTCCAATCACAGGATAATGCCGCATCTTTTTTCGACGGCTCTGCGTTGCGGGCCGGTCGATGTGTTTGCTTGTTTGGCCGCCTTAGCCTGACAACCCTGGAGTGTCTGGTTTGATCGTCTTCCGTTATCTGTCCCGCGAAGTCCTGTTGACCCTCAGCGCCGTGAGTGCCGTGCTGTTGGTCATCATCATGAGCGGTCGCTTCATCAAATACCTCGCTCAGGCCGCTGCCGGTCAGCTCGATCCGGGCTCGCTGTTCCTGATCATGGGCTTTCGTCTGCCGGGGTTTCTGCAACTGATTCTGCCGCTGGGCCTGTTCCTCGGGATCCTGCTGGCCTACGGTCGTCTGTATCTCGAAAGCGAGATGACCGTGCTGTCGGCCACCGGCATGAGCCAGCAGAAGCTGTTTCGCATGACCTTGTTTCCAGCGACCCTGGTTGCGCTGGTGGTGGCATGGCTGAGCCTTGGGCTGGCCCCACAAGGCGCCAACCAGTTCCAGTTGCTGCTGAACAAGCAGGACGCGCTGACCGAATTCGATACCCTCGAGCCGGGACGCTTCCAGGCCCTGCGTGACGGCACCCGGGTGACCTACACCGAAACCCTGAGTGACGATCGCGTCAACCTGGGTAGCGTGTTCATTTCGCAGAAGAACCTCGGCGCCGATCAAAAGGATCGCGGGATTTCCGTGCTGGTGGCTGAAAGCGGTCGCCAGGAAGTGCGCCCCGACGGCAACCGCTATCTGATCCTCGATAACGGCTACCGCTACGACGGCAGTCCGGGTCAGGCCGATTACCGTGCCATTCATTACGAAACCTACGGCGTGCTGTTGCCCAAGCCGGACGTCAGCGAAGAAGTCACCGATCGCGACGCCATGCCGACCTCGTCTCTGCTGGGCAGCGATGACATTCGCTCGAAAACCGAACTGCAATGGCGTTTGTCCCTGCCGCTGCTGGTATTTATCGTGACCTTGATGGCGGTGCCACTGTCGCGAGTCAATCCGCGCCAAGGGCGTTTCCTCAAGCTGCTGCCGGCGATTCTTCTTTATATGGCTTACCTGACCATTCTGATTGCCGCCCGCGGCGCCCTTGAAAAAGGCAAGATCCCGCCGGCCCTTGGCCTATGGTGGGTGCACGCGATCTTCCTGTTCATCGGTCTCGGCCTGCTCTATTGGGAGCCGCTACGCCTGAAGATGGCCAGCCGTCGCTCCGCAGCGCTGGAGGTGGCCCGTGGTTAAACTCGATCGCTACATCGGCAGCAGCGTGTTCATGGCGATCATTGCCGTGCTCGCCATCATTCTCGGCCTGGCGACGCTGTTCGCCTTCATCGATGAGATGGGTGACGTCAGCGAAACCTACACCCTCGTTGATGTCCTGAGCTTCGTACTGCTGACCGCGCCGCGCCGTCTCTACGAAATGCTGCCAATGGCCGCATTGATCGGCTGCCTGATCGGCCTCGGCAGTCTGGCCAGCAGCAGTGAGCTGACGGTCATGCGCGCCGCTGGCGTGTCCATCGGCCGTATCGTCTGGGCCGTCATGAAGCCAATGCTGGTGCTGATGCTGGCCGGCGTACTGATCGGCGAATACGTTGCTCCGGCGACCGAAAGCATGGCCCAGGCCAATCGCTCGCTGGCGCAAGGCAGCGGCGACGCGCAGAGCGCCAAACACGGTATGTGGCACCGTCAGGGTGAAGAATTCATCCACATCAACGCCGTGCAACCGAACGGCCTGTTGTATGGCGTGACCCGCTATCACTTCGACAAGGAGCGCCATCTGCTGAGTTCGAGCTTCGCCAAGAAGGCCGAGTTCGACGGCAATAAGTGGCAACTCACCGACGTTGCCACCACGCTGTTCCATGAGCGCAGCACGGAAGTCGTCAATACCCCGAGTGAGCAATGGGACGTGGCGTTGAGCCCGCAATTGCTCAGCACCGTGGTCATGGCGCCGGAATCGCTGTCGATCAGTGGCTTGTGGGGTTACATCCACTACCTGTCCGAGCAAGGCCTGAGCAACGGCCGTTACTGGCTGGCATTTTGGGTCAAGGTGTTGCAGCCGTTGGTCACTGCCGCTCTGGTGTTGATGGCGATCTCCTTCATCTTCGGTCCGTTGCGTTCGGTGACTCTCGGTCAGCGCGTGTTCACCGGTGTTCTGGTGGGCTTCACCTTCCGTATCGTCCAGGATTTGCTCGGCCCGTCGAGCCTGGTGTTCGGTTTCTCGCCGCTGTTCGCGGTACTGGTGCCGGCCGGGGTTTGTGCGCTGGCGGGTGTCTGGCTGCTGCGAAGAGCCGGTTGATGACAGGCGATTGACCTGTGCTTTAAAACTCGAAAACGCCTCGGTCGACAGATCGGGGCGTTTTTGCATGCAATCCGGGTGACAGGCGAACGTGACGCTTGCGCCGTGTATCAGGTACAATTCCCGGCTATTTTTCGGCGGGCTATGCCTGCAGCCTTTTTGAGTGTTGATCCGTGAGTGATTTGAGTCATATCCGCAATTTCTCCATCATCGCCCACATTGACCATGGCAAGTCGACGCTGGCCGATCGCTTCATCCAGATGTGCGGCGGCCTGGCCGAGCGTGAAATGGAAGCCCAGGTACTGGATTCCATGGATCTGGAGCGTGAACGCGGGATCACCATCAAGGCCCACAGCGTTACCCTCTATTACACCGCCAAAGACGGCATCAAGTATCAGCTGAACTTCATTGACACCCCGGGCCACGTCGACTTCACCTACGAAGTCAGCCGTTCCCTGGCCGCGTGTGAAGGTGCCTTGCTGGTGGTCGATGCGGGTCAGGGTGTTGAAGCCCAGTCCGTGGCCAACTGCTACACCGCCATCGAGCAGGGCCTTGAGGTCATGCCGGTGCTGAACAAGATCGACCTGCCGCAGGCTGATCCTGAGCGCGTCAAGGACGAGATCGAGAAGATCATCGGCATCGACGCCACCGACGCCGTCACCTGCAGCGCCAAAACCGGCCTGGGTGTCGACGAAGTGCTCGAGCGCCTTGTGCAGACCATTCCTGCGCCGACCGGCAACATCGAAGATCCGCTGCAAGCGTTGATCATCGATTCCTGGTTCGACAACTACCTGGGCGTTGTCTCCCTGGTGCGCGTGCGTCATGGTCGCGTGAAGAAGGGCGACAAGATCCTCGTCAAGTCCACCGGCAAGATCCACCTGGTCGACAGCGTTGGCGTGTTCAACCCGAAACACACCGCCACCGCTGACCTCAAGGCCGGCGAAGTGGGCTTCATCATTGCCAGCATCAAGGACATTCACGGTGCACCGGTCGGTGACACCCTGACCCTGAGCTCGACCCCGGACGTTGAAGTGCTGCCCGGCTTCAAACGCATCCAGCCGCAGGTTTACGCCGGTCTGTTCCCGGTCAGCTCCGACGACTTCGAGGATTTCCGCGAAGCGCTGCAGAAGCTGACCCTCAACGACTCGTCGCTGCAATACACCCCGGAAAGCTCCGACGCACTGGGCTTCGGCTTCCGTTGCGGGTTCCTCGGCATGCTGCACATGGAAATCATCCAGGAGCGCCTTGAGCGCGAGTACAACCTGGACCTGATCACCACGGCGCCGACGGTAATCTTCGAGCTGGTGCTGAAAACCGGTGAAACGATTTACGTCGACAACCCGTCCAAGCTGCCGGATGTGTCGTCGATCGAAGACATGCGCGAGCCGATCGTGCGCGCCAACATTCTGGTGCCGCAGGAACACTTGGGCAACGTCATCACCTTGTGCATCGAGAAGCGTGGCGTTCAAGTCGACATGCTGTTCCTCGGCAATCAGGTGCAAGTCACTTACGACCTGCCGATGAACGAAGTGGTCCTGGACTTCTTCGACCGTCTCAAATCCACCAGCCGTGGCTATGCTTCGCTGGATTACCATTTCGATCGTTACCAATCGGCTAATCTTGTGAAACTGGACGTGCTGATCAACGGCGACAAGGTCGATGCCCTTGCATTGATCGTGCACCGTGACAACTCGCACTACAAAGGTCGCCAGTTGACCGAGAAGATGAAAGAACTGATTCCTCGTCAGATGTTCGACGTAGCCATTCAGGCCGCCATCGGTGGTCAGATCGTTGCCCGGACAACCGTCAAGGCGCTCAGAAAGAACGTATTGGCCAAATGCTACGGTGGTGACGTCAGCCGTAAGAAGAAACTGCTCGAGAAGCAAAAGGCCGGTAAGAAACGCATGAAGCAGGTCGGCAACGTGGAAATTCCACAAGAAGCCTTCCTTGCCGTGCTCAGGTTGGATAGTTAGGTCCTATGTCACTAAATTTCCCGCTGTTGCTGGTCATCGCCGTGTTCGTCTGCGGCCTGTTGGCGTTGCTTGATCTGTTGATCCTGGCACCGCGTCGGCGTGCTGCCATTGCCTCTTATCAAGGCAGCGTCAGCCAGCCTGACGGGGTGGTCGTTGAAAAACTGAATAAAGAGCCGCTGCTGGTCGAATACGGCAAGTCGTTCTTCCCGGTGTTGTTCATCGTGCTGGTACTGCGCTCGTTCCTCGTGGAGCCGTTCCAGATCCCTTCGGGCTCGATGAAACCGACCCTGGATGTCGGCGACTTCATTCTGGTGAACAAGTTTTCTTACGGGATCCGCCTGCCGGTGATCGACAAGAAAATCATCGAAGTCGGTGATCCGCAGCGCGGCGATGTGATGGTGTTCCGCTACCCGAGCGATCCGAACGTCAACTACATCAAGCGTGTAGTGGGTCTGCCGGGTGACACGGTGCGTTACACCGCCGACAAGCGTCTGTTTGTGAACGGCGAGTCGATTGCCGAGCAGATGGTCGGCTCCGAGCCGGGCACGCTGGGCAGCGCCGAACTGTACAAAGAGAAACTGGGCGCCGCCGAGCACCTGATCCGCAAGGAAATGAGCCGCTACCGCGCCACGCCGGACCGCTCGTGGACAGTGCCTGCCGGGCACTACTTCATGATGGGCGACAACCGCGACAACTCGAATGACAGTCGCTACTGGGATGATCCGAACATTCCCAAGGATCTGCTGGGCATGGTTCCCGACCAGAATATCGTCGGCAAGGCCTTCGCGGTCTGGATGAGCTGGCCAGAACCGAAACTCAGTCACCTGCCGAATTTCTCGCGGGTTGGCCTGATCAAGTAATCACACACGGCGCTGTTGACCACAGCGCCGAATGCATTTCTGGAGTCGGCACAATCGGCTTCGCAATCGCCAGGATTTAATTTTTGAACACAGCGTTAATTGTCCCAGGCCTGCGCCGCATCCCGGCGATGGCAGTGGAATCCAGCCACGAACTCAGCGTGGGTAAACCGTGAGCGTTTCTCTAAGCCGTCTCGAGCGTCAGCTCGGTTACACCTTCAAGGACCAGGAGCTGATGCTGCTGGCTCTGACGCACCGCAGTTTTGCCGGGCGCAACAACGAACGCCTGGAATTCCTTGGCGATGCCATCCTCAACTTCGTTGCCGGCGAGGCGCTGTTCGATCGCTTCCCGCTGGCCCGCGAAGGCCAGTTGTCGCGTTTGCGCGCACGTTTGGTAAAAGGTGAGACGCTGGCCGTACTGGCGCGCGGTTTCGACCTTGGCGATTACCTGCGACTGGGTTCCGGCGAGTTGAAAAGCGGCGGTTTCCGTCGCGAATCGATTCTGGCCGACGCCCTCGAAGCCTTGATCGGCGCGATCTATCTCGACGCCGGCATGGACATGGCGCGTGAGCGCGTGCTGGCCTGGCTGGCCGGTGAGTTCGAAGGCCTGACGCTGGTCGACACCAACAAGGATCCGAAAACCCGCCTGCAGGAACACCTGCAATCGCGCGGTTGCGATCTGCCACGCTACGAAGTGGTAGATATCCAGGGCGAGCCGCACTGCCGAACCTTCTTCGTCGAGTGCGAAGTTGTCTTACTGAATGAAAAAAGCCGAGGTCAGGGTGTGAGCCGTCGTATTGCCGAACAGGTAGCGGCCGCCGCAGCACTGATTGCCCTGGGCGTGGAGAATGGCAATGACTGATACAAACGCAACTCGCTGTGGCTATGTTGCCATCGTCGGCCGTCCCAACGTTGGCAAGTCCACGTTGCTGAACCACATCCTTGGCCAGAAGCTCGCGATCACTTCGCGCAAGCCGCAGACCACTCGCCACAATATGCTCGGGATCAAAACCGAAGGTGACGTGCAGGCGATCTACGTCGACACCCCCGGCATGCACAAGGGTGGCGAAAAGGCCCTGAACCGCTACATGAACAAAACCGCTTCGGCGGCGTTGAAAGACGTCGACGTGGTGATCTTCGTGGTCGATCGCACCAAGTGGACCGACGAAGACCAGATGGTTCTTGAACGCGTGCAGTACGTGACGGGTCCGCTGATCGTCGCGCTGAACAAGACCGACCGCATCGAAGACAAAGCCGAGCTGATGCCGCACCTGAGCTGGTTGCAGGAACAACTGCCGAACGCGCAGATCATTCCGATTTCGGCGCAACACGGGCACAACCTTGACGCGCTGGAAAAGGTCATTGCCGATCATCTGCCGGAGAACGATCACTTCTTTCCGGAAGACCAGATCACCGACCGCAGCAGCCGTTTCCTCGCCGCTGAACTGGTGCGCGAGAAAATCATGCGCCAGATGGGCGCTGAGCTGCCGTACCAGATCACCGTCGAGATCGAAGAGTTCAAGCAGCAGGGCAAAACCCTGCACATCCACGCCTTGATCCTCGTTGAACGTGACGGCCAGAAGAAGATCATCATTGGCGACAAGGGCGAGCGTATCAAGCGCATCGGCACCGAAGCGCGCAAGGACATGGAGCTGCTGTTCGACTCCAAGATCATGCTCAACCTGTGGGTCAAGGTGAAGGGCGGCTGGTCCGACGACGAGCGTGCGCTGCGTTCGCTGGGTTACGGCGACCTGTAAGCGATTCGAAGATCAAAAGATCGCAGCCTTCGGCAGCTCCTACAATGTCTTGTTTACACCTGTAGGAGCTGTCGAAGGCTGCGATCTTTTTTTGCAATCCCGACCGGGAAAAACGTCATGTCGCAAAACCCGCCTCCTGCCCAACCCGCCTACGTCCTGCATTCTCGCGCCTACCGCGAAACCAGTGCGTTGGTGGATTTCCTCACGCCGCAAGGTCGGCTGCGGGCGGTGTTGCGCAGTGCGCGGGGCAAGGCCGGGACATTGGCGCGGCCGTTCGTGTCGCTGGAAGTGGAGTTCCGCGGCAAGGGCGAGCTGAAGAATGTCGGGCGCATGGAGGGTTCTGGCACCTCTGCCTGGCTCAACGGCGAAGCGCTGTTCAGCGGTCTCTATCTCAATGAGTTGCTGATTCGTTTGCTGCCCGCTGAAGACCCGCATCCGGGCGTATTCGATCACTACGCCGCGACTTTGCTAGCGCTGGCTGAAGGTCGACCGCTGGAGCCATTGCTGCGCTCCTTCGAGTGGCGACTGTTGGACGATCTCGGTTACGGCTTTTCGTTGAATACCGACGTCCATGGCGAGCCCGTCGCGCCAGACGGTCTCTATCGTCTGCAAGTGGATGCGGGGCTTGAACGGGTTTTCCTGCTGCAGCCGGGCCTGTTCAACGGCGTCGAATTACTGGCCATGGCCGAAGCCGACTGGACCGCGCCCGGTGCGCTGTCCGCCGCCAAGCGCTTGATGCGGCAGGCCTTGGCCGTTCATTTGGGCGGTCGCCCTCTCGTCAGTCGTGAGCTGTTTCGCAAGCCCTAAGGGTCTGTTTACGTCTGGAAGCGGCGCAACGGGCGCTGGCTGTGCGCAGGGCCGCGTTGCTCGGAACTCATTTGGCGCAACCAAACTTCGTTCCTCGCGCCTTGCCCTGCACTCAGCCAGCATCCCGTTGCCGCCGCGCCCAGACGTAAACAGACCCTTCACCGTGTATGCTGTGCGCCGAATCTTTTTCTTCAGGAGCGCGCATCCGTGACCACCAGTAATCGCATTCTTCTTGGCGTGAACATCGACCACGTCGCCACCCTGCGTCAGGCCCGTGGCACGCGCTACCCGGATCCGGTCAAGGCTGCGCTGGACGCGGAAGAGGCGGGCGCTGATGGCATTACCGTGCACCTGCGTGAAGACCGCCGGCACATTCAGGAGCGCGACGTACTGCTGCTCAAGGATGTGCTGCAAACCCGCATGAACTTTGAAATGGGCGTTACCGAAGAAATGATGGCGTTCGCCGAACGCATCCGTCCGGCGCACATTTGCCTGGTCCCGGAAACCCGTCAGGAACTGACCACTGAAGGCGGTCTGGATGTAGCGGGGCAGGAAGAGCGCATCAAGGCAGCAGTTGAACGTCTGTCGAAGATCGGCAGCGAAGTGTCGCTGTTCATCGATGCCGACGAGCGTCAGATTGCGGCGTCGAAGCGTGTTGGCGCTCCAGCCATCGAGTTGCACACCGGTCGTTACGCCGATGCCGAAACCCCGACCGAAGTGGCTGAAGAATTGAAGCGTGTGGCGGACGGTGTGGCGTTTGGTCTGGCTCAGGGCCTGATCGTTAACGCGGGTCACGGCTTGCATTACCACAACGTTGAAGCCGTAGCGGCAATCAAGGGTATCAACGAACTGAACATCGGCCATGCGCTGGTGGCACATGCGTTGTTCGTCGGCTTCAAGTCTGCAGTATCGGAAATGAAGGCGCTGATTCTGGCGGCCGCTCTCAAGGGCTAAGATCAAAAGATCGCAGCCTTCGGCAGCTACAGGTGTACGCATAACCCTGTAGGAGCTGCCGAAGGTTGCGATCTTATGCTTTTAAAGCGGGGCAGGTTCTTGCGCGGGTTTTGACTTGTCGATGCCGGGCACATGCAAATTGCCTTCAGCCACTTGATCACCCTCAAGCTGCGGCTGCGTCACCCAGGTCAAAATGTCGTAGTAACGACGAATGTTCGCCACAAAATGCACGGGCTCGCCGCCTCGGGCGTAGCCATAACGCGTCTTGCTGTACCACTGCTTCTGGGAAAGGCGCGGTAGGATCTTCTTCACGTCCAGCCATTTGTCCGGGTTCAACCCTTCCTTGGCCGTCAGCTTGC
Source organism: Pseudomonas sp. Irchel 3H7 (assembly GCF_900187605.1). Taxonomy (GTDB): domain Bacteria; phylum Pseudomonadota; class Gammaproteobacteria; order Pseudomonadales; family Pseudomonadaceae; genus Aquipseudomonas. The sequence goes on along the minus strand of NZ_FYEA01000004.1, from coordinate 212,659 downwards.
GCGCGTCATCCAGATGACCGCTGCCGACGTTGTACGCCGCCAGGGCGAACCACGTGCGATCCGGTTCCTTGATCGAATCGTCGAGCTGGTCCTTCATATAAGCCAGGTACTTGGCGCCGCCCATGATGCTCTGCTTCGGATCGAGGCGGTTGGACACACCCATCGCCTGAGCGGTGTTCTGTGTGAGCATCATCAGCCCGCGCACGCCGGTTTTCGAGGTGACGGTCGGCTGCCACAGCGATTCCTGATAACCAATGGCTGCCAGCAGGCGCCAGTCGACTTTCTCTTTCTTCGCGTAATTCTTGAAGTGCTGTTCGTATTTCGGCAGGCGCTGCTGCAAGTGCTGGGCGAAGGTCGTGGCACCCATGTAGCCGAGGACATCGACGTGGCCGTAATAACGATCCTTCAAGCGTTGCAGGGTGCCGTTCTTCTGCACCTTGTCCAGATACGCGTTGATTTCGTTGAGCAGGCTATTGTCTTCTCCCGGGCCGACCGCCCAGCTCTGGCTGCGCGCATCGCCAAGGTCGAAGGCCACGCGAATATTGGTGAAATACACCTGGTTCATCGCCACTTCGTTGGAGTCGACCAGGGTCAGGTCAATCTGCCCTTCATCGACCATGCGCAGCAGGTCGACCACTTCAACCGCATCGGACTCTTCATATTCAATGCCGGGGAATTTCTTTTTCAGCTCCGCCAGTTGTTCGGCATGGGTACTGCCTTTGAGCACCATAATCTTCTTGCCGACCAGATCACCCGGGTCGGTCGGCCGCGACTGACCGTTGCGATAAATGATCTGCGGGGTGACTTCCAGATAGGAGTGCGAGAAGCGCACCTGTTTCTTGCGCTGTTCGCTGCTGACCAGACCGGCGGCAGCCAGCACCGGGCCATTCGGTTTGCCGATCTGGTCGAAGAGGTCGTCGAGGTTGTCGGCGGTCTCGATCTTCAGCTCGACACCCAAATCGTCGGCGAAGCGCTTCACCAGCTCGTATTCGAAGCCGGTTTCACCGCTGCGATCCTGAAAGTAGGTGGCGGGGCTGTTACGGGTAATCACCCGCAGCACACCATCCTCCTTTACGCGCTCGAGTGTGTTGGGTTTATCAACACAGCCACCGAGCATCAGGAAGAGTCCGGTTGCGATCAGCCATTTGGCGTACCGCGGACGCAAAGCCGTTGGGAAAAACATCTGCGCAGTATACGCAAACGGCCACGGGCGCCATATCTCGACAGTGCAGGGCGAGTCTGCTAGCGATCACAAAACCGGACGAAACCCCACAGAAACGGGCCTTTACGGCTTTTTGTTACAGTAAAAATAAGCGGCCTCTGAATGATTGATTTACCTGACTCTGAAGTCGGAAACACAGATTGATACCCGAGTGCAACCGTGCGTAGCGTTTCGGGTGATGTTGAGGGCGGTTTAGGCTAGAATGCACGGCCTCAAAGCACACCCCTTCCCGAGGCTGTCCCGAAGATGTTGATCCTGCGCGGCGCTCCTGCCCTTTCTGCCTTTCGCCACAGCAAACTCCTTGAGCAACTGAGCCAGAAGGTTCCAGCTGTCAGTGGCCTGTATGCTGAATTCGCTCACTTCGCCGAAGTCACCGGCGTCCTGACCGGCGACGAACAGCAGGTGCTAGCGCGCCTTCTGAAGTACGGCCCAAGCGTTCCGGTACAAGAGCCGACCGGTCGTCTGTTTCTGGTGTTGCCGCGTTTCGGCACCATCTCGCCATGGTCGAGCAAGGCCAGCGACATCGCCCGCAACTGCGGCCTGAGCAAGATCCAGCGTCTGGAGCGCGGTATCGCCTTCTACGTTGCCGGTCAGTTCAGCGAAGCCGAAGCCCAGCAGATTGCCGATGTACTGCATGACCGCATGACGCAAATCGTGCTGGCCAACCTCGAACAGGCCGCCGGTCTGTTCAGCCACGCCGAGCCGAAGCCGCTGACTGCAATCGACATCCTTGGTGGTGGTCGCGCCGCGCTGGAAAAAGCCAACACCGAGCTGGGCCTGGCCCTGGCCGAAGACGAGATCGACTATCTGGTCAACGCCTTCAACGGCCTCAAGCGCAACCCGCACGACATCGAACTGATGATGTTCGCCCAGGCCAACTCCGAGCACTGCCGCCACAAGATCTTCAACGCCAGTTGGGATATTGATGGCGAGAACCAGGAAAAAAGCCTGTTCGGCATGATCAAGAACACCTACGTGATGCACAGCGAAGGCGTTCTGTCGGCTTATAAGGACAACGCCTCGGTGATCGTCGGCAACGTTGCCGGCCGTTTCTTCCCGAATCCTGAAACCCGCCAGTACGGCGCGGTGCAGGAGCCGGTGCACATCCTGATGAAGGTTGAAACCCACAACCACCCGACCGCGATCGCTCCGTTCCCGGGCGCGTCGACCGGTTCCGGTGGCGAGATCCGTGATGAAGGTGCAACCGGTCGTGGCGCCAAGCCAAAAGCCGGCCTGACCGGTTTCACCGTGTCCAACCTGCAGATCCCGGGCTTCGAACAGCCGTGGGAAGTGCCGTACGGCAAGCCTGAGCGCATCGTTACCGCGCTGGATATCATGATCGAAGGCCCGCTCGGCGGCGCCGCGTTCAACAACGAATTCGGTCGTCCGGCCCTGACTGGCTACTTCCGTACCTTCGAACAGTCGATCACCACCCCGCACGGTGACGAAGTTCGTGGTTACCACAAGCCGATCATGCTCGCTGGCGGCATGGGCAACATCCGCGAAGAACACGTCAAGAAAGGCGAGATCGTCGTTGGCTCCAAGCTGATCGTGCTCGGCGGCCCGGCGATGCTCATCGGTCTGGGCGGCGGCGCGGCTTCCTCGATGGCCACCGGCACCAGCTCGGCGGATCTCGACTTCGCTTCCGTACAGCGTGAAAACCCTGAAATGGAGCGTCGCTGCCAGGAAGTCATCGACCGTTGCTGGCAACTGGGTGACAAAAACCCGATCAGCTTCATCCACGACGTCGGCGCGGGCGGTCTGTCCAACGCTTTCCCGGAACTGGTCAACGACGGCGATCGCGGTGGCCGTTTCGAACTGCGCAACATTCCAAACGACGAGCCGGGTATGGCCCCGCACGAAATCTGGTCCAACGAATCCCAGGAACGTTACGTTCTGGCGGTCGGCCCGGAAGACTTCGAGCGCTTCCAGGCGATCTGCGAACGCGAGCGCTGCCCGTTTGCCGTAGTGGGCGAGGCGACTGCCGAGCCGCAACTGACCGTGACCGACAGCCACTTCGGCAACAACCCGGTGGACATGCCACTGGAAGTGTTGCTGGGCAAAGCACCGCGCATGCACCGTTCGGTGGTTCGTGAAGCTGAGCTGGGCGATGACTTCGATCCGTCGAACCTCGACATCACCGAATCCATCGAGCGCGTTCTGCATCACCCGGCCGTGGCGAGCAAGAGCTTCCTGATCACCATCGGCGACCGCACCATCACCGGCCTGGTTGCCCGTGACCAAATGGTTGGCCCGTGGCAGGTTCCGGTGGCCGACGTTGCCGTCACCGCTACCAGTTTCGACGTTTACACCGGTGAAGCCATGGCGATGGGCGAGCGCACTCCGCTGGCATTGCTGGATGCTCCGGCGTCGGGCCGCATGGCCATCGGCGAAACCCTGACCAATATCGCTGCTTCGCGCATCAACAAGATCTCCGACATCAAACTGTCGGCGAACTGGATGTCCGCTGCCGGTCACCCGGGCGAAGACGCGCGTCTGTACGACACCGTGAAAGCGGTCGGTATGGAACTGTGCCCTGAGCTGGGCATCACCATTCCGGTGGGCAAGGACTCGATGTCCATGGCCACTCGCTGGAACGATAACGGCGAAGAAAAAACCGTGACCTCGCCGATGTCGCTGATCGTGACCGGTTTCGCGCCAGTGGCTGACATCCGTCAGACCCTGACCCCGGAACTGCGCATGGACAAGGGCACCACCGACCTGATCCTGATCGACCTCGGTCGCGGTCAGAACCGTATGGGCGCTTCGATCCTTGCACAGGTACACGGCAAGCTCGGCAAACACGCGCCGGACGTCGATGACGCCGAAGACCTGAAAGCCTTCTTCGCGGTGATCCAAGGCCTCAACGCCGACGGTCACCTGCTGGCTTACCACGACCGTTCCGACGGTGGTCTGCTGACTTCTGTAGTGGAAATGGCCTTCGCCGGCCACTGCGGTCTGAGCCTGAACCTCGACAGCGTTGCCGAGTCCTCGTCCGAAATCGCTGCGATCCTGTTCAACGAAGAACTGGGTGCGGTGATCCAGGTTCGTCAGGACGCCACGCCAGACATCCTCGCGCAATTCAGCGCGGCCGGTCTGGGCGACTGCGTGTCGGTGATCGGTCAGCCGATCAACAATGGCCAGATCAACATCACCTTCAACGGTGCCACCGTGTTCGAAGGCCAGCGTCGTCTGCTGCAACGTACCTGGGCTGAAACCAGCTACCAGATCCAGCGTCTGCGTGACAACGCCGACTGCGCCGAGCAAGAGTTCGACGTGCTGCTGGAAGAAGACAACCCGGGCCTGAGCGTCAAGCTCAGCTACGACGTCAACCAAGACATCGCCGCGCCTTACATCAAGAAAGGCATCCGTCCACAGGTTGCCGTGCTGCGTGAGCAGGGCGTCAACGGTCAGGTGGAGATGGCTGCCGCGTTCGACCGTGCCGGTTTCAACGCGATCGACGTGCACATGAGCGACATTCTCGCCGGCCGTGTCGACCTGAACGAGTTCAAAGGTCTGGTGGCCTGCGGTGGTTTCTCCTACGGCGACGTGCTCGGTGCCGGTGAGGGCTGGGCCAAATCGGCACTGTTCAACAGCCGCGCCCGCGATGCGTTCCAAGGCTTCTTCGAGCGTAACGACAGCTTCACCCTCGGCGTGTGCAACGGTTGCCAGATGATGTCCAACCTGCACGAGCTGATCCCGGGCAGCGAGTTCTGGCCGCACTTCGTGCGCAACCGTTCCGAGCAGTTCGAAGCCCGTGTGGCGATGGTTCAGGTTCAGGAATCGAACTCGATCTTCCTGCAGGGCATGGCCGGTTCGCGTATGCCGATCGCCATTGCTCACGGTGAAGGTCACGCCGAATTCTCCAGCGAAGAAGCACTGCTGGAAGCCGATCTGTCGGGTTGCGTGGCGATGCGTTTTGTCGACAACCACGGCAAGGTCACCGAGCGTTATCCGGCCAACCCGAACGGCTCGCCGCGCGGGATTACCGGTCTCACCAGCCGTGATGGCCGTGTGACGATCATGATGCCGCACCCGGAGCGTGTGTTCCGTGCCGTGCAGAACTCGTGGCGTTCGGAAGACTGGAACGAAGATGCACCGTGGATGCGCATGTTCCGTAACGCGCGCGTCTGGGTTAACTAAGGCCTGTGTACAAGCTCGCTTTTTTTGTTCCCGACAGTCATGTCGAGGTGGTCAAAGAGGCTGTGTTCGCTGCCGGTGGTGGGCGAATCGGTGACTATGACCACTGTGCGTGGCAGGTGCTTGGGTCTGGCCAGTTTCGACCTTTGGACGGCAGTCAGCCGTTCATTGGTGAAGCGGGGCAGATCGAGCGGGTTGAGGAATGGAAGGTTGAGCTGGTGGTGGCGGATGAGTTGATCGTTGCTGCTGTAGCGGCGTTGAAGCTCATTCATCCCTACGAGACACCGGCTTATGAGGTGTGGCGGCTGGAAGATTTCTGATCTTTCTTGCTGCTGAAACAGGAAACCCGCTGAGAGTGATTTCAGCGGGTTTTTTGTGGCCGGTAATTTAGCTTACGGCCGTCATGCCCTTGTCCTCTTTAAGCATATTGATCAGCGTCTGCAGATACTTGAAACGCAGGTCTTTCTTGCCCCATCGATCAATGTAAAGCAGGCCTTTGTCATCCACCTGGATGGGGGTGGTGACGATGTTGCCGGTGCCGGACTTGTGCACCAGTGTGGTTTCGCCCGGGCTGGGATGTTCGATCAGAAAGTCGCCCGGTTTGATCAGTTTGCCCCGGTCGACAGGCAAAACCGGTGCAGCCTTGTTCATTCCGGCAACAGCGACCTCCATCGTAAAATCGCCGCGTAACGCCCAAGTGCCACTGCCGGAGGGGGATTGCGAAACTTCCCACACCCCGCGATGGACACCACTGGCCACTTCAGGCGCAGCATCACGTATATGCAGGCCGGCGGCCCCAAGGGTATCGGCCAGGCCGGGCACGCCCAGGTTGTAATTGGTATGGGCGCTGCCGACAAAGGCCACCCATTTGTGCGGGCCGTGTGCCAGTTGGTCGGCCTCGATCACCTGGGTCGCGAAATAACTGAACATCTGGTTTCGTGACAGGCTCGGGTCATATAAACCTTCGAGATGGTAGCTGGCGGTGCAGTCGAGGGCCCTGATACGCAGGTTGTATTTCGCGGCTGCCTGAACCACCTCGGTGTAAGTATCGTTACCGGTGTAGAGAGGCATGTGGCCGCTATCCTGGTCACTCAGAAAAGTCTTGAGTCGCTCGGGCATGCGATGGGTGCGGTAAAAACGATCCAGGTCGGCCTGGTGCAGATCGGTCATCAGATGCTCCATATACAACGTTTCGTACCCGGCTTCCTTTAGTGTCTTCATGTAGATCTTGATTTGCGCCTTGCTCGATACATGGTGATGCGCTTCGCCGATCACCAGATTCAGACGACCGTCAGCCATTTGTCTTAAAAAAACCTTGAAATCGGTGCCATCGACAAGCTGCGGCAACTTGGCGCCAGGAGAGGGGACGAAGTCGGTGAAAGCGTCGCTCGCCGTTTTCTCCAGGCGTGCGCGGCTGGCGAGAAAGGCATCGTAGGCCTGCGCCTGCTTTTGTCCTGCCGGACGGTATCTGGGGTCCATTGAGTGGGGTTCTCTGCGCAATTGAGCAACGTCGTCACGCATCGACACTGGTATGTCGAATTCGCTGAAATGCTGAGCGCTGGGGGTGTCAGCTTCTGGTAGCTGAGGAAGTGGCCGCCGGGCCTTGTATGACGTGGCCAAGGCGACATGATAATCGCCTTTGGCCGTGGCTTCGCCGGCTGCGGCGCCGGGTAAGTCCACACCAATACGTGCAGGCTGCCCCGCTGCGATATCCTCGATACGGACCGCGACGGCGTCGTGCAGGTCGGCCAGACCTGGCGTGTTATCAAACGTGGTCATGCGTGAGTGGTCGGTCAGGGCAATCCAGCGTTCGTCAGGTACGTCGGCCATATCGGCGGCTATGGTTTTATACGAGTAGAAATTCCTGACACTGTTGTTGCGCTGGGTCAGTGGCGAAACATCGCTCATCAGCAAGGCTCCGTCCAGGTTGTAACTGGTCGAGGCGTCCAGTGCTTTGACCTTCAAACCCTTTTCTCGAGCCGTGCGCACCAGCGCCACGTAGGAAAATGGCGCTTCGGGTCCATGGCCCAGCGCGGCATCGACTGCGGTCAGATGCGTTTTGATGTGCTTCCAGGATTTTCCTCGGTTGAACCTTTCCAGTTTGACGTTGAAGACGTCGCCCGGCAGGTATTCCACATAGATGCACTTGAAACCCCTGTCGATCAGCGCGTCCATATCGTTGATCAGTACCTGTTTGCTGGCGATGGAGCCAGGCTCGGCTCCGATCACCAGATTTTTTTGGGTGAAGGCATTGCCGCCGATCAACTGGGCAAATGAAGTGTCGCTGGCGACAGTGGGGACTTCGGCGCGAACAGGCAGAGGCGCGAGTTGTTCAAAGTGACGCGTAGCATCCGTGGTCAGTTTTTCGACTTGTTGCTGGTAGGTCTTGCGTGTGGAGGCGAGTTCCTCGACTGCGCCGTAGAGATAGGGCTGGGGTGAAGAACCCATGTAGTCCTGACCCTTTTTGATTATGTCTTCTCTGGTTTGCGGGTTCATCACCATTTCGATCCGGCCCCAGTATTTGGGCGGCATGCCATAGTCTTTGTGCGGGCCGGGTGTCTGCGGCACAGGTTCGTATTTCGGTGCACCGCCCGACACGCCACTGCGCACCATCACGCCGTCAGAGTTGGGCATGGCCTGGATCCCGGTCGACAAAAATCTGCCGGTTTCAGGGTCCAGGCGATGGAGCAAGTAACGACCGACGGCATCAGTCTTGTGCGATGCCCACAGCGGCCGGCCTTTATAAACCACCGGTCGCATGTCCGATGACGGCGCAGTGGGTTCAAGTTGATCGATCAGGGCCATGACCCGCGCCTGCTCGTTGGCGGCGCTGCCCGCGGTCAGGCGTAGGGGGCGGTTGACGGGATTGAGTGAGCGCAGGGCGGGACGCAGATCGGTCAATACCGCACCGGCACTGTTGAACAGATAACCGAGGAAATGTTGGAACGCTTCGCTGTTTTTTCCCTGGCGATAAGCATGCAGAGCGAGCATGGCGTCTTTGAATGCCAGCAGCAGGCCGGTGCTCAGACTCAACAGCGGAAAGGGCGCAGTGGCAATGGCGGTGACCCATTCGACACACGTCCAGATCAGGCCGGAAATCATCTCGGTGCGGCCGGTGGTGGTGGCGTGAACGTTGTCGATCTTGCGCTGCAGTTTCATGTTGTATAAACCCTGGCGCAGGTCGCTGACTGGCGTCACCGCGCGGGTCGAGTCGTAACGTGCAAGGCTGGATGTGGTTTTGTTGATATCCTCGGGCAGGCTATTTTTCGCGGCTTCGAGGAATGTGCGAATCCTGACCTGGGATTCAACGCTCACCCGCCGGGTGAAATACTCGATCATGCCGTCCTGCTGTTTCAGCAGGTAATTGAACAGTCTGGCTTCGCGAAAGCTGACGCCATCGGGAGCACCAGGGGTGTAGAGCAGAACCGGGTTTTTGTCATGGCTGAACAGCCAGCTGTCGAGGACCCATTCACCGTCGATCATCAGTCGGTGAATCGGGTAGTTTTTTTGCCTCTGCCTGGATGTGTCACCCATGCTGTCGATACTCTGCTCCAGCCATACCAGATCATTGCTGGCGATATGGCCTTGCAGACGGCATTCCAGTGCCGCGTATTTCATCTGGCGCTGGGTAATGGCCAGTGTCGTATTGCGCCTGAAATCGTAACCCTCGCTTGCCGGGTCTTGCAGGTCTTTTTTGACCTTGGCGGTGTATCGTTCACCGATCCAGACGCCCCTGACCGAGCGCGCAACATTCTGCGCGGTCAGGTGGCTGATATCGATCCCCGGTGGCCCTTTGAAGCGCGCCGAGCGCGAAAATTTTTCATCGAGAAAACCGATGCCGTCGGCATACCCGTCGCGGTACAAGCGGGTGTAGTTCACCGGTTCCGGCGTCGCCGAACGCACGATAGAGAGCGGCGAGTAGGCCCAGACAGTATCCGGGTCAACATCGTTGGCCGGGCGCTTGAGCAATTGGTTCAGGCTTTTTTTCGCTTGTTCATGCACGAACGCCTCAAAGCCTGGAAAGCGGCTGTCCGATAGCTTGTGTCTGGCGAAAGCCTGCGACGTGCCCTCGGCCTCTTCAGATAATGTCGACAGCTTTCTGCGGTTGGCAATTGTGGTCGTGCGATACCACACGGGAGTGCCGAAATCATAGTCGTCGATCCGAGTCGCCAAGATGTGGTCGGCCATAGCCCGAAGGCAGACGAGATGATTGCCGGAGTTTTCGAAGGTGACCTTTTTGTGTTCCTGGTCCTCTGGCTTGAGGCTCAGACCGGAGAGCACTTTGTGCAGGCTTTGACGAAAACGCAGGGGGGCACGGCTGATCAGGTAGCCGGCCATGCTGTTGGCGTCATCGCTGTGCCCGGCCCAACCAAGGATATGGGTCTGGCATTCAAGTTCGCTGGCGAACGCCTGGAACTGCCGTTCTCGTGGCGCTTGTGGTGTACAGAGCAATACGCGTGTAACGGCACCGGCGCTGTCGCTTTGTCGGAGTACCCACAGATCCTGTAATTGCGCGCCGTGCAGGGCCAACGTCGCGGCACGCAGGCGTGAGTCGCTGGCGCTGCGCAGGTCGCGGATAAGCTGCAAGTCACTGTCGAACAAATGGCCCTGCAGCACTGCTGTGCGAGCGAGCGCGAGGATTCGTTGATCCAGCATGTGCTCGAGGGCTGGCCTTATGGTCGAGCGCGCCTGCATCTCCTTCTGCAAATGGTTGAAGTCGATGCGCGGCTGCAGCTTCAACGCCTGCTCGACAAGCCATGCTGGCGTAACGTCCGAGTACGATGCCGGCAGGGGCGCATCGTTGTAGGTGAGGGTGGTATGGCTGAGAAACTCCGAACCCGACAATTCATCGCCGGTATGCGGTCCGCGCAGGGACAGATCGATCAGGTTGCGCCGATGCTCAAAGACACCGTACCCGGCTACCCGACGATCAGTGCTGATATGCAGGTTTTGGGGATCCAGATCATCGATTTCCAGATCGTCGCTGAGGCACTCAAGCCATTGATGCCGGGCCAGTGCCATCAGGCTGGCCGCCGGTCCCATCAAATCGAGCAGTGTTTGCCGTGCCTGATGGTAGTTGCCTGCCTGCTGCGCCAGCTCGGTCTGTTTCATTGTGCTGGCGCTGCGATACCAACCCGGAGCGCTGTTGCGCAGGTGGCGTTCGAATAAGATTTGCGCTCGCAGTTCCAGGCGCTGCGTGAGGTCCGGCAGTGAGACCGCGATGGCCCGATCGAGGGCCGCCAGCAGCAGTGCAACGTCTTGTTGCGGGTTGTCGTCAAAGCTCAACGCGCGCTCGATGTCCTGCATGCGTTTATCGATCAAGGCATCGTAGGTATGTTCAAACAATGGTTTGCTGTCGATCGGCGTCAGTTGCAGCGGCCAGATCCCTGCGGCGCCGACGTTGTGATAACGCGTCGGCAACAAATGCAGGAATCCGTCGGGGCCCGTGGCTTTTTTGAGGTAATCAAGCAAATGGCTATCGAGGTCGGCCAGAGAGTCGAAGTACTCAATGCCTCTTGTCGGCGTAAACAGCACAACATAGCCGACGCTTTGATCAGTCAAAAGGTCGCTGACCCTGGGGCGGTCCTTTTCAGTGATCACAAAGGCGCCGGCCAGCTCGACGGTGATTCCCTGATAACCGAACTGCAGAGCGTACATGGCCGGACGCAGCATTGGCCCAAGTGTCGTTTTTTCCAGAAGTGCACCGGCTTGCGGATGCAGCAGACGATCCTTTACAGCCTGTCGCGCCTCGTGGCCGATGGCGGTGAAGCCAGCGTCGTACTTCAAAAATGTCTTGGCGGGTTTGCCATCGATCAGATCGCGAAGATCCATATTGATCAATTGCGTGTTGAGCCTGATCTTGAGTGTCGCGATCAGCTTCTTCCCGGCATCGCTGTGCAGGTCACTGGTTGCCAGTGCCTGATAAAGCGCACGGCTACGCTGCAGGAAGTGTTCACGGTAGGTGTTCAACTGCTCGTTCAGGCGCTTCAGGTACGCCTGCTCGGCCGTCGGTGGCTGTTCAGAGAGCAGCGGGGGCTCGATCTTGAAAAGGTGGTGGCCGATCTGATTGAGATCGTTTCTGACCTCTTCGGGCGTGGCTACAGCGGAAGTGCTCATCGGCACAGCCTCCATGCTGGTGGGAAGAGTCTTCAGCATGGCGAGGATGGCGGTGGCAGTGGTGGTACATATGTATTGAAGGACGCCCGCGCACCAGGTGTTGTCTGTCGCGCGCAAGGTTCGGCGAGCGGGGGCGTGCCGCCGAACTCGCTATAAGTCCGGCGCGCGCACCCTCATGTCAGGCCCTGGCACCGACCTCGATGCGATTGACCAAGTTCTCCAGCGCGCCACTCAGACTCGCTGCTTTATCGCCCACCAGCAGATGCCAGATCCCGCCTTCCAGCTGGCTGACACCCTGACAACCCAGTGCTTTCAACTTTGCCTCAGACAAGGCCGTGCCATCCGCCAATTGCAGGCGAATCCGCGTCATCGCAATGCAGTTCAGTTGCAGCACATTGTTGCCGCCGCCCAGGGCATTCAGCCATTGCTGCGCTTCAAAACCGGCGACCATCACTGCTGTTGGCTCATCAGCGGCAACAGCGGTTTCCATCAGGACTGCACGCCCCAACGCCGGCATCGCCAGGCGAATCTCATCCGCAATGCTATCGGCCATCGGTCCGACCACCACCTGCAAACTACCGCCCTTGCCCGGACGCACAACCGCCATCGCCCCCAGCGCTTTCAGCTCAGCATCCGACGCCTTGTTGCGATCGACCATCTCCAGGCGCAACCGCGTAGTGCAGGCGCCAACGGTGACCAAATTCTCCGCCCCACCCAATGCCTTGATGTAAGCACTGGCGCGTTCGTTCTCAGTCAGTACGGCTTTTTCACTGACAGCGACATCCTCCCGCCCCGGCGTCTTCAGATTGAAGCGACGAATACAGAAATCAAACACCGCGTAATACACCACGGCATAGGCCAGCCCGACCGGGATCACCAGCCAGCCGTTGGTCGAACGACCCCAGCCCAGGACCATGTCGATAAAGCCGCCGGAGAAGGTGAAGCCGAGGTGAATGTTCAGCGCATTGGTAATCGCCATCGACAACCCGGTCAGCAGCGCATGCAGCAAATACAACAGCGGCGCCAGAAACATGAAGGCGAATTCGATCGGCTCGGTCACCCCGGTCAAAAACGAAGTCAAAGCCATCGACAGGAAAATCCCGCCCATCACTTTGCGGCGTTCCGGCAGGGCGTTGCGATACATCGCCAGACACGCCGCCGGCAGGCCGAAGATCATCATCGGGAACATGCCGGTCATGAACTGGCCGCCCTTCGGATCACCGGCGAAGTAGCGCGACAGGTCGCCGGTCACCAATGCCCCGGTAGTTGGGTCGGTGAAGTTGCCGAACACAAACCACGCCATGTTGTTGAGGATGTGGTGCAGTCCGGTGACGATCAGCAGGCGGTTGAACACGCCAAACACGAACGCGCCAATGCTGCCGCTTTCCATCATCAGCGCGCCGAAGGCGTTGATGCCGTGCTGGATCGGCGGCCAGATATAACCGAACACCACGCCCAGACCGACCGCCGCGAACCCGGTGACAATCGGCACAAACCGTCGACCACCAAAGAATGCGAGGTACTCCGGCAGCTTGATGTCCTTGAAGCGGTTGTACAGCGCGCCGGCCATCAGGCCGCTGACGATCCCGGCGAGCATGCCCATGTTGATGCTCGCATCGAGCACCTTGAGCGTCGAGATCATCACCAGATAACCGATCACTCCGGCAAGACCGGCGGTGCCGTTGTTGTCCTTGGCGAAACCGACGGCGATACCGATAGCGAAGATCATTGCCAGGTTGGCGAAGATCACTTGACCGGCGTCGTGGATGATCGCGATGTTCAGCAGGTCGGTGTCACCCAGCCGCAGCAGCAGGCCGGCAATCGGCAGGATCGCGATCGGCAGCATCAGCGCGCGGCCGAGGCGTTGCAGGCCTTCGATAAAGAGTTGATACATGGCGTTTGTCCTTGTTGTTTTTGTTAGCGCAGAGGCCAATGTTGATGACAGGCGTGGCGCACGGCGGCGGCGCTGCTCAGCTTGAGCAGGTCGCGGCTGAGGCGCTGGCATTCGGCTTCGTGCACCTGGCGCACGCGATCCTTGATTTCACCGATTTGCACCGGGCTGACCGACAATTCGGTAACGCCCAGACCAATCAGTACCGGCGTCGCCAGCGGGTCGGAGGCGAGGGCGCCGCAGACGCCGACCCAACGCTTGTGGACTGCCGCGCCTTCGCAGGTCATGGCGATCAGGCGCAATAGCGCGGGGTGCAAGGCGTCGACCCGTGCGGCGAGACCGGCGTGATCGCGATCCATGGCCAAGGTGTATTGCGACAAGTCGTTGGTGCCGATCGAGAGGAAGTCGGCGTGTTCGGCGAGTTGTTCGGCTTGCAGAGCGGCGGCGGGGACTTCGATCATCACGCCGATTTCCGGGCGCTGACTGACACCGAGTTCCAGGCACAGCGCATCGACGCGTTGACGGATGTGCAGCAGCTCATCCACTTCGGTGACCATCGGCAACAGGATCCGGCAGCGGCGCAGCGGGCTGACTTGCAGCAGCGCGCGCAGTTGCTGATCGAGGATCTCCGGGCGGGCCTGAGCCAGACGAATGCCGCGCAGACCGAGCACTGGGTTGGCTTCAGCGGGCAGCGGCAGGTAGTCGAGTTGTTTATCGCCGCCGACGTCGATGGTGCGGATGATTACCGAGTGCTCGCCCATCGCGTCCAGTACGCCTTGATAGGCCGCGCGCTGTTCTTCGACATCCGGAGCGGTCTGACGATCAACGAAGAGGAACTCGGTGCGCAGCAAACCGACGCCATCGGCACCATTGGCAAAGGCGTCTGCGGCTTCAGCGCTGGAGGCGACGTTGGCGACGACTTCGATGGTCACGCCATTGCGGGTTTCTGCAGGCAGGTGAGCCTTGGCTTGCTGTGCGTCGCGGCGTTGCTGACGATCAATTTGCGCCTGCTTAACTTCAGCCAGACGTTCGGCATTCGGCGTCAGTTCGAGGCGTCCACCGTCGGCATCGAGCACCACCGCTTGGCCTTGCGGCTGATCAAGCAAGGCCGAACCCAACGCCACCATGCACGGCAGACCTTTGCCACGCGCGAGAATCGCCACATGCGAGGTCGCGCCACCCTCGGCCATGCATAACCCGGCAACGCCTTGCGCGCTGAGTTGCAGCAGATCCGAGGGTGTCAGTTCGTGAGCGGCAACAATGGCGCCGGCCGGCACGTCGTAATGCCATGCTTCGCCGAGCAATGCCCGCAACACGCGTTGCTTGAGGTCGCGCAGATCGTTGGCGCGCTCAGCCAGCAGCGCGCTGCCGGTGTGTTGCAGGACTTCGCACTGCACATCGATCGACTGGCTCCACGCGTGAGTCGCCGCAGTGCCTTGTTCGATGGCTTGCTGCGCGGCGTCGAGCAGCGCTGGATCTTCCAGCAGTGCGAGATGCGCGGCGAAGATCGCTTCTTCATCGGCGTTCTTGTGTGTTTTCGCTTGGGCGAGGGTGCCGTCGATTTCTCTCCTTACTTGAGTCAGCGCCGTCTCAAGAATCTGCAGTTGTTGCAGCGGATCATGATGACCGGCATCCGCCGGCAAACTGATCGCGTTCAAGCGAAAGAGCGGCCCGCCGACCAGTCCGGGCGCGGCGCACACACCGTGCAGCACACCTGCTTCGGCGGGGCGTTTAAGAGGCGCAATACTGACCGGCGCGGCAGCGTGATGTTCATCCGGCAGGGCTGTCGCCAACGCGGTGAGCAACGCTTGCAACGCCGCTTCAGCGTCCGGACCCTGACAGCTGACCTGCACTTCGTCCTGCTCGCCAACCGCCAGCCCCATCAAACCGATCAGGCTGTTGCACGGCGCCGATTTACCGGCGAAGTGCAGTTGCGACTGGCTTTTGAAAGCTTGCGCAGTTTGCCGAATCAACGCCGCCGGGCGGGCATGCAAACCACCGCGATGAGCCACCAGCACATGACCGTGAACCTCAGGTCCGCCGACATCCGCGACATTCGCCGCCACGCTGTTACGCGCAACAATGTGCAATAGCGGCTCGCCAACCTTCACCGCTTTCAGCGTAATCGGCCGCACTTGAAAATCCTGGCTGTTGGTCAGGATCAACAGGCTGACCAGGCTTTTGCATTGCTGGCCAACCTTGTCCAGGTCATAGCGCAACAACGGCTGACCCTTGCTGACGCGGGTGCCATCCTTGACCAGCATCGAGAAGCCTTCGCCGTTCAACTCAACGGTGTCGAGGCCCAGATGCAAAAGGATTTCCGCACCGTTGTCGGCGCGCACCGTCAACGCGTGGCCGGTGCGCGCGACGTGAATGATCACCCCGGCGCACGGCGAATACAGCGTGTCGTTGATCGGGTCGATGGCAATGCCGTCGCCCATCGCGCCGCTGGCGAACACCGCGTCCGGGACTTTGGCGAGCGTGAGCACCGGGCCGCTGAGCGGGGCGCTGAGGGTCAGCTCTTTATTGTTGTTGTGCATGGCTCGGTCTCATCGGTTAAATCTCGGTTCGATGTCCCTGTAGGAGCTGCCGAAGGCTGCGATCTTTTGATCTTGTTTTTTTGGATCAAAATCAAAAGATCGCAGCCTTCGGCAGCTCCTACAGGCTTGCTTCAATTAGTGCGTGCGGGTCACTTTGCTCAGGTGGCGCGGCTGATCCGGGTCCATGCCACGGGCCACGGCCAGACCTGCGGCCATCACGTAGAAACTCTGGATCGCCAGAATCGGATCAAGGGCCGGGTGTTCGGCGCGGGTCAGGGTCAGATCGCGTTCGCTCACATCGTCCGGCGCGGCCAGCAACACGCGGGCGCCGCGTTGGCGCATCTCCGCCGCGAGACTCAAAAGGCCAGCCTGTTCGGCGCCGCGTGGAGCGAAAACCAGCAATGGATAGTGTTCGTCGATCAGCGCCATCGGGCCGTGACGGACTTCGGCGCTGCTGAACGCTTCGGCTTGAATTGCCGAGGTTTCCTTGAATTTCAGCGCTGCCTCTTGAGCGATGGCGAAACCGGCACCACGGCCGATTACCATCAGACGTTCGCAATCACGTAGCGCTTCGATGGCCACGCTCCAGTCCTGTTTGGCGGCTTCGCGCAGGCCTTCGGGCAGGGCGTTGCCGGCTTCGAGCAATTCGCTGTCCTCTTTCCAGTGCGCGATCAAGCGGGCGCTGGCGCTGAGGGTGGCGATAAAACTCTTGGTCGCGGCGACGCTGCTTTCAGTCCCAGCGAGCAGCGGCAGGCTGAATTCACACGCCGCTTCCAGTGGCGAGTCGGCGGCGTTGACCATCGACACGCTCATCGCGCCACGCTTGCGCAACAGACGCAGGCTGTTGACCAGATCCGGGCTCTGCCCCGATTGTGAAAAGGCGAACGCGACCTGACCGCTGACCTTCAACGGCGCCTGCTGCATGGTCACCACCGACATCGGCAACGACGCCACCGGCACACCCAGTTGCTGCATGGTCAGGTAGGCGAAGTAGCTCGCCGCGTGGTCGGAGCTACCGCGCGCAACGGTCATCGCCACTTGTGGTGGCTGCCGGCGCAGGCGCCCGGCGATCTCGATCATTTGCGGGTCGAGTTGTTGCAGTTGGGCTTGCACGGCCTCGAACGAGGACAGCGCCTCCTCAAGCATTTTTGAAGTCAATGTCTTCTCCTTCGACCATGACGGCGGTCAGTGTGAGTGAGCGATCGAGCCGCACGCAGTCGGCCCAGGCACCTGGTGCAAGGCGCCCGCGTTCAGTAATGCCGAGGTAGTCGGCGGGGAATTGCGAAAGACGTTGTGAGGCTTCGGCGATCGGCAAACCGATCTTCACCAGATTGCGCAGGGCCTGATCCATGGTCAGGGTGCTGCCAGCCAAAGTGCCGTCCGGCAGGCGCACGCCGCCCAGGCATTTGGTCACGGTGTGGCTGCCGAGTTTGTATTCACCGTCGGGCATGCCGGCGGCAGCGGTCGAATCGGTGACGCAATACAGGCACGGGATCGAACGCAGGGCCACGCGAATGGCACCGGGATGCACGTGCAGCAGATCCGGAATCAACTCGGCGAATTTGGCATGGGCCAATGCGGCGCCGACGATCCCGGGCTCGCGGTGATGCAGCGGGCTCATGGCGTTATAGAGATGGGTGAAACTGGTCGCGCCGGCATCCAGAGCGGCGACGCCTTCCTCGTAACTGCCGAGGGTGTGGCCGATCTGCATGCGCACGCCACGGCTGCTCAGCTCACGGATCAAACCGTCATGACCGGCGATTTCCGGGGCGATGGTGATCACCCGGATCGGCGCCAGTGCCAGGTACTCTTCGACTTCGGCCATCAACGCGGTGTGGGCGAAGTTCGGTTGCGCACCGAGTTTTCCCGGATTGATGTACGGGCCTTCGAGGTGTACGCCGAGGACCCGCGCGGCACCTTTCGGACGCTGTTCGCAGAACTCTCCTACTTCCTTCAGGACGCTGGAGATCTCGGCACTCGGCGCGGTCATGGTGGTGGCCAGCAGCGAAGTGGTGCCAAACCGCACGTGGGTTCTGGTGATGGTTTCGAAAGCGCTGGCGCCTTCCATGATGTCTTTGCCGCCGCCGCCATGGACGTGCAGGTCAATGAAACCGGGCAGCAGATACGGCAGGTCATTAGTTGCCGGATCGCAAGGCACGCCTTCGATCGACACGACTTTGCCGTGTTCGTGGATCAGCCGGCCGCGAACCCAGCCGCTGGCGGTGAGGATGTTGTCTTCGGACATTTTGGTTCTCGCTTTGGGCCGCTCTCAGCGGCGCAGCTCTTTATCTACGAAGCTCTGCAACAAAGTCGTAGTAGTCGTTGCGGCAATAGGTGTCGGTGACTTCGATCGGCGTGTTGTCTTCCAGATAACCGACCCGGGTCATCAGCAGCATCGCGGTGCCGGGAGCGATGCCGACCAGCGCGGCGAATTCGTCCGAGGCGTTGATCGCCTGAATGTGCTGCAAGGCGCGGACGATCGGTTTGCCGATGCCGTCGAGGTATTCGTAGAGCGAATCGCCGACCAATTGCGGCTTGGGCATGATCGAGGCGGGCAGGGTGCTCATTTCGATCGCCATGACCGTGTCATCGGCTTTGCGCAGACGCTTCATGCGCGCAACCTTGTCGTTCGGCGACAGGCTGAGGCGGATCAATTCTTCATGAGTCGGCAGGGTGATTTCGCGTTCCAGCCATTGCGAGCTGGGCACGAAGCCCTTGAGGCGCAGCATCTCGCTGAAACCGGAGAGGCGCGATAGCGGTTGTTCGAGGCGTGGGGTGATGAACGTGCCGGAACCTTGCAGGCGACGGATCAGGCCTTGATCGAGGAGGACTTCCAATGCCTTGCGGGCAGTCACCCGGGAAATGCCCAGTTGCTCGCTGAGGTTGCGTTCCGAGGGCATCGCCTGCTCGGACTTCCACTGCCCGGCATGAATCGCTGCTTCCAGATTGCGTGCCAGTTGCAGGTACAGCGGCGTCGGCTGAGAGTCGTCCGGGCGTAAGGTATGGAGGTCGTTCATGTAGGGCATTTCCGTCGCGAGTATAGGATTGTTGTGGCTCGCTTGTGGGGCGGAAATTAATACCACTTGAATACCATGTCAACGCGATGAAACAGCGCCATATCTAATGAATTGGCGGTATTCAGGGGGTGTGGTTTCAAGTGGTATTAGTGGTGGGCTAGGAAAAGCAAAAGATCGCAGCCTGCGGCAGCTCCTACAGTTGAGAGTGGTATCACCCTTGTAGGAGCTGCCGCAGGCTGCGATCTTTTTGATGTATTTTTTAATGCCGACCAATGGTCGTGAGGAAGTTAAGGGCGGATTTCGACCATCGTGCCGTCCGGCACCAGATTCCACACTTCGCGCATGTCGACGTTACGCATGGCGACGCAGCCGTCAGTCCAGTCGAGGGTGTGGAACAGGTCTTCCGGGGTTTCTTCCGAATCCGGCGTGCCGTGGATCATGATCATGCCGCCGGGCTCGACGCCTTCACGTCGGGCGCGGGCCGAATCGCTGATGTTCGGGTAGGAAATGTGCATCGACAGGTTGAATTTGTCGCTGGTCTTGCGCCAGTCGATCCAATAGAAACCTTCTGGCGTGCGCTTGTCACCCTCTATCAGTTTCGGGCCTTTCTTCGCGCCTTTGCCCAGCGAAATGCGATAGGTCTTCAGCGGCTTGCCGTCAGCGATCAACTGCAGTTGATGAGCCGCTTTGAGCACCAGGACTTTCTCGATGAGCGGGGTATTCGAAGGCGTCACGGTGGTCACGAATGACGCTTGGGAGACGGTAACGAACGACAGGCAAAACAGGGCAAGCAACCAGCGCATTGAAACGATTCCCCAGGGAGTGACGCAGATAACCAACATTTTATAGGTATGTGTACATGTAGGAGCTGCCGAAGGCTGCGATCTTTTTGTCGGCCATCACGCCAATGTCTTGATTAAATAATGACCGGCTGCGCCAACGGAGGAATCGATTCCGACCGAACCGGATACGCCTCGATACGCCGATCAGCGAAGAAGCATTCTAAGGTACGCCCCACCGTGCGGAAAGCCAGCTCGTCCCAGGGAATGTCGGCTTCGTCGAATAGTTGCACTTCGAGGCTCTCGGGGCCGGCGGCGAAGTCCAGATCGACCAACTCGGCGCGGAAGAACACATGCACCTGACTGATGTGCGGCACATCGATCAATGTGTAGATGCTCAGGTTGCGCACGCGGGCGCAGGCTTCCTCGGCAGTTTCGCGTACGGCGGCCTGTTCGATGGTCTCGCCGTTCTCCATGAAACCGGCGGGCAAGGTCCAGTAACCGAGGCGCGGCTCGATGGCGCGGCGGCAGAGCAACACTTTTGTACCCCAGGTCGGTACGCAACCGGCGACGATATTGGGGTTCTGATAGTGAATGGTCTGACAGCTGTCACAGACAAATCGCAGCCGCGAATCGCCTTCGGGAATGCGTTGGGTGACCGGGTTACCGCAGTGGCTGCAAAATTTCATGCTGGGCTTCCTGAATGCTGCGCCTATCTTGGCGTGCAGCGGTGTCGGTCGGCAAGTTGTCGTTTCGCGACACGACGGGTTTCGGGGGCTTGGGCGCTCGCAACGATTGGTGCATGATGCAGAGTAAGGCACAGATCGAGAACACTCATGCTGGACGAGCTACTGCATAGGGTAAGCAACCACACACCGCGCACGCTGGAGACTGACACACGTTTCCCCGAGGCCGCCGTTCTGGTGCCGATCACCCGCAGTGACCAACCGGAACTGGTACTGACCCTGCGCGCCAGCGGGCTTTCGACCCACGGTGGCGAAGTCGCCTTCCCGGGTGGTCGCCGCGATCCGGAAGACCCGGATCTGATCTTCACCGCGCTGCGTGAAGCTGAAGAGGAGATCGGTCTGCCGCCCGGCCTGGTCGAAATCATCGGCCCGCTCAGTCCGCTGATCTCCCTGCACGGCATCAAGGTCACGCCTTATGTCGGCGTCATCCCCGATTTTGTCGAGTATCTGGCCAACGATGCCGAGATTGCCGCGGTGTTCACTGTGCCGCTGGAATTCTTCCGCGCAGACCCCCGTGAACACACGCACCGCATCGACTATCAGGGCCGCAGTTGGTACGTGCCGAGTTATCGATTTGGTGAATACAAGATCTGGGGGCTGACGGCGATCATGATCGTCGAGTTGATCAATCTGCTCTATGACGCCAAGATCAGTCTGCACCAACCCCCTAAAAGCTTTATTAACACCTGAGCCATCGTTCGAATGGCCATCACCGTGGGCGCTGAGGAAGACAAGATGAAATACCGTTTGGGCGACGCCCGTGTCGAGACCCACCCACAGAGCTGGGTCGCGCCCAATGCCGTGCTGGTGGGCAAGGTCAAACTGGAAGAGGGCGCCAACGTCTGGTTCAACGCCGTGCTACGCGGCGACAACGAACTGATCCTGATCGGCAAGAACAGCAATGTGCAGGACGGCACGGTGATGCATACCGACATGGGCTATCCGCTGACCATTGGCACCGGCGTGACCATCGGCCACAACGCCATGCTCCACGGCTGCACGGTGGGCGATTACAGCCTGATCGGCATCAACGCGGTGATTCTCAACGGCGCGAAGATCGGCAAGAACTGCATCATTGGCGCCAACTCGCTGATTGGCGAAGGCAAAGAGATTCCTGACGGCTCGCTGGTGATGGGCTCGCCGGGCAAGGTTGTGCGCGAGCTGACCGAGCCGCAGAAGAAAATGCTCGAAGCCAGTGCCGCCCACTATGTGAATAACTCGCAGCGTTATGCCCGCGATCTGGTTGAGCAGGAAGAATGAACACGCCAGAAAGACCAGTAGCCTCGCCATGCGTGAATATTTGTGCGCTGGATGAGGCTGACATCTGCACTGGCTGCCAGCGTACGGTCGAGGAGATCACCCGCTGGGGCCGCATGAGCAATGACGAACGCCGGGTGGTGCTGGGGTTGTGTCATGAGCGGGCGAAGGCGAGTGGGTTGGTGTGGATGATCCCTTCGAAATCTTGATCGACTTGAGGATGCCCTCACCCTAGCCCTCTCCCAGAGGGAGAGGGGACGGGCCGAGATGTCTTACGCTATACGCCGACTTGGCATACCGAGTCGAACTCAGGTTTGAAAAGCCCCCGATCTGCTCCCTTCCCCCTTGTCCGAAGGGGGAGGGAATGACCGGGTTGATTGTTCGGTCCATACCGGCCTGCGTTCTCGATTCGAACTCGGGATTCGATTCAACGAAGATCTGCTCCCTTTCCCCCTCGCCCCCTGGGGGAGAGGGCTGGGTTGAGGGGGTGGCTCTTGATTTGCCGGTCAAGTAACCTGTGCGCCAATCTGACAGGTCGCCTCCATGATTTTCCTCATCGCCTACATCAGCAGCGTTGTGCTGATCAACTTCGCCTTCTCCACCGCGCCGCACCTGGACATCATCTGGTCGGCCTGGGGCGGTCTGGTCTTCATACTGCGCGACATGGTGCAAACCCGCTTCGGCCACGGCGCAGTCGTGGCGATGCTGGCGGCGTTGGTGCTCTCCTACGTCACCTCCGATCCCTCCATCGCTTTGGCCAGCGCCACGGCGTTCGCGGTGTCGGAAATCATCGACTGGCTGGTGTTCAGCATCACCAAACGCCCATTGCGCGACCGCTTGTGGATCAGTTCGGCACTGAGCATTCCTCTCGATACCTTCATCTTCTTCGGCATGATCGACCTGCTGACGCCGCCGGTGATCATCACTGCTCTGCTGTCGAAATTCGCCGGCGTTACTGCCGTCTGGCTGATCATGGCCTGGCGTGAGCGCAAACAGGCTGTCGCCGGCTGAAGCCAAACCCTCAGGTTCATGTAAAATGCCGCGCTTTCTCCCCATGGAAAGCGCGTCTGGCGCTGCTTTCCTCGATGATCCGCTTCTTTGAGGACCTGAGATGACCCGTATCGGAACTCCGTTGTCGCCAACCGCGACCCGCGTATTGCTGTGTGGCTGTGGTGAGTTGGGCAAGGAAGTGGTGATCGAGCTGCAACGCCTGGGCGTTGAAGTAATCGCCGTTGACCGCTACGCCAACGCGCCGGCCATGCAAGTTGCGCATCGCAGCCACGTGATCAACATGCTCGACGGCGCCGCCCTGCGTGCCGTGATCGAAGCCGAGAAGCCGCACTTCATCGTGCCGGAAATCGAGGCCATCGCCACCGCCACCCTGGTCGAGCTGGAAGCCGAAGGCTTCACCGTGATCCCGACCGCGCGCGCTGCGCAATTGACCATGAACCGCGAAGGCATCCGTCGTCTGGCCGCTGAAGAGCTGGATCTGCCGACCTCGCCGTACCACTTTGCCGACACCTTCGAGGACTACAGCAAAGCTGTTGAGGACCTCGGTTTCCCATGCGTCGTCAAACCGGTGATGAGCTCGTCGGGCAAAGGCCAGAGCCTGTTGCGCAGCACTGATGACGTGCAGAAAGCCTGGGATTACGCGCAAGAAGGCGGTCGCGCTGGCAAAGGTCGGGTGATCATCGAAGGTTTCATCGATTTCGATTACGAAATCACCTTGCTGACTGTGCGCCACATTGGCGGCACCACGTTCTGCGCGCCGGTCGGTCACCGTCAGGAGAAGGGCGATTATCAGGAGTCCTGGCAGCCTCAGGCCATGAGCCCGATTGCTCTGGCTGAATCCGAGCGCGTTGCCAAAGCGGTGACTGAAGCGCTGGGCGGTCGTGGTCTGTTCGGCGTTGAGCTGTTCATCAAAGGTGATCAGGTGTGGTTCAGCGAAGTCTCGCCGCGTCCGCATGACACCGGTCTGGTGACATTGATTTCGCAGGATCTGTCGCAGTTCGCCCTGCACGCTCGCGCGATTCTGGGCTTGCCGGTACCGCTGATCCGTCAGTTCGGGCCATCGGCTTCGGCGGTGATTCTGGTGGAAGGGCAGTCGACGCAGACCGCATTCGCCAACCTCGGCGCGGCGTTGAGCGAGCCGGACACGGCATTGCGTCTGTTTGGCAAGCCAGAAGTGAATGGCCAGCGCCGCATGGGCGTGGCGCTGGCGCGGGATGAGTCGATCGAGGCTGCTCGTGCCAAGGCGACCCGTGCTGCTCAGGCTGTTGTTGTAGAGCTGTAAACCGGGTCGCGTCCATCGCGAGCAGGCTCACTCCTACAGTTGGAATGCGTTCCCCTGTAGGAGTGAGCCTGCTCGCGATAGCGATCTGTCAGGCAACCTGATTCAGATCGTTATTGCGCGTTTCTTTCAAACACAGCACCGCAATCAAACTCAGCACCGCCGCCGCTGACACATACCCGCCGACATAACTCAAACCACCCATCGCTACCAGCTTCTGTGCGAAGAACGGTGCCGCCGAGGCCCCGACAATGCCGCCCAGGTTATACGCCGCCGAAGCGCCGGTATAACGCACGTGGGTCGGAAACAGCTCAGGCAACAGTGCGCCCATCGGTGCAAATGTCACGCCCATCAAAAACAGCTCGATGCACAGAAACAGCGCCACACCCCAGGTCGAACCCTGAGTCAGTAACGGCTCCATCAGAAATCCAGACAGAATCGCCAGCACGCCACCAATGATCAGCACCGGTTTGCGCCCGTAACGGTCGCTGGCCCAAGCTGAAAGCGGTGTCGCAGCGGCCATGAACAAAACGGCAAAGCACAGCAATCCGAGGAAGGTTTCGCGGCTATAGCCAAGTGTGGAAACCCCGTAACTCAGGGAAAACACCGTCGAGATATAGAACAGCGCATAACAGACCACCATCGCCGCCGCGCCCAGCAGTGTCGGCGCCCAATACTGGCTGAACAGCTCGACCAGCGGCACCTTCACCCGTTCCTGACGGGCGATGGCGTTGGCGAACACCGGTGTTTCATGCAGTTTCAATCGCACATAAAGACCGACCATCACCAGCGCTGCGCTGAGCAGAAACGGAATCCGCCAGCCCCAACTGCGGAACTGCTCGTCATCGAGAGTCATGGCCAGGGTTAGAAATAAGCCGTTGGCCGCGAGAAAACCAATCGAAGGACCAAGCTGCGGAAACATACCGAACCACGCGCGTTTGCCTTTCGGCGCGTTTTCCGTGGCCAGCAGGGCGGCACCGCCCCATTCGCCACCCAATCCCAGCCCCTGCCCGAAGCGCAGCACGCACAGCAGAATCGGTGCCCACGCGCCAATCGTGGCGTAACCCGGCAGCACGCCGATCAGCGTCGTACACACGCCCATCAACAGCAAGGATGCGACCAGTGTCGACTTGCGCCCGATACGGTCGCCGAAGTGGCCGAACAGCGCGGAGCCCAGCGGTCGGGCCAGAAATGCGATGCCGAAAGTAAGAAACGCCGAGAGCATCTGCGCCGTGCCGGACGTCTGCGGAAAGAATACCGGCCCGATCACCAGCGCGGCGGCGGTGGCGTAAACGTAGAAATCGTAGAACTCGATCGCGGTGCCGATAAAACTCGCCGTCGCCACGCGGGTGGCGGAGTTGGTCGGTTGGGCAGGCGCGGTGTCGCTGAAAGCGGTACTGGTCGTCATGCGGTGATCCCTGACAGTCATGAGCTCCGTTGGAGCGAATTATTATGGTCGAGCACCCAGGGATGTGGGATGAGGCGCGGTCGCTGTTTCAGGTAGGAACAGTCGCCGGATTGCATATGAAATGGCCGAAACCTGTCGGGTGCGGGGTAAGCACGCGGTTTGGCGGGGCTTGGGTAAGCTGATTTGATTATAGGAAGGGGGCTAACGATCAAACAAGAGCAAAAGATCGCAGGGTAGGAGCTGCCGAAGGCTGCGATCTTTTGATCTTTTACCTGGCCGGCACCAAAGCAGGCACAGACGAGGTATGCCAGATCAGCACTTTGCTCACCCGGTTCTCCTCAGTCTCAAGAATCTCCAGTCGATAACGCCCGATCTTCAAACAAACCGCACTCGCCGGAATCGTTTCCAGCGCCTCAGTCACCAACCCGTTCAGCGTCTTCGGCCCATCACTCGGCAAATGCCAACCCAGACATTTGTTCAATTCGCGAATCGAAGCCGTGCCATCAATCACCATCCGCCCGTCAGTCTGCGGATGAATATGCGGGTTATCCAGGCTGTGCTCGCTCTCAAATTCGCCGACGATTTCTTCGAGAATGTCTTCCAGTGTCACGATGCCGAGCACTTCACCGTACTCATCCACCACCATGCCCAAGCGCCGTTGCTGCTTGTGGAAGTTCAGCAACTGCAGTTGCAACGGTGTGCTTTCCGGCACGAAGTACGGTTCGTAACTGGCGGCCAGCAGGGCTTCGCGGGTCAGATCAGCGTTGTTCAGCAGATGGCGGATCTGCCGGGTGTTGAGCACCGCTTCAACCTGATTGATGTCGCTGTGAAACACCGGCAGGCGGGTGCGCTTGTTGTGGCGCAGTTGTTCGATGATTTCTTCGATCGAATCGTCGAGGTTGATGCCGTCGACGTCACTGCGTGGCACCAGAATGTCGTTGACCGTGATGTTGTCCAACGCATGAATACCGGAAACCGGGTGAGCGTGAACGGGATGCTCGGGATCATCGTGACGATCAGAAGGCAGATCGTCTTCGCTCTGCTGCACCACTTGGGTTTTGCGCGCAAACGGGCGCATGAGCAATCCGCTGACGCGGCTGAACAGCCAGGCAACCGGATAAATAATCTTCAGCGGCACCGCCAACAAGGTATTGCCAAATGCCAGCACCGCATCCGGATACCGTTGGGCGACGCTGCGCGGGAAATAATCGGCGAACACCAGCAGTATTGCGCCAACACCCAGGCAGGCTGCCCATGGGCCGTTTTCTTCGCAGAGGAAAATTGCCAGCAACGTCGCAATCGCCACGGCAAGTGCGCGGCACAGGGTGTTGCAGAGAATCAGGCTGTCGAGCGGGAAGCTCAACTTCGCCAGCGGCTTATCGCTGGCGCGCGAGGCGGTGCGTTGCGCGAGCAGCTGCTGTTGCGCGATTTCGACGGCAGTAAACAGCCCTGACCATAAAATCAGCAGGACAAATACCGCGAGCATCGGCCCTATGGGCAAACCGTCCATTTATGCCGCCCGTCAGATGTGCAGGATGTATTCACGAACCAGTTTGCTGCCGAAATACGCCAACATCAGCAGGCAGAAACCGGCGAGGGTCCAGCGAATCGCCTTGTGACCGCGCCAGCCGAGACGGTTGCGGCCCCACAGCAGCACGCTGAACACGATCCAGGCCAGGCACGCCAGCAGGGTCTTGTGCACCAGATGCTGGGCGAACAGGTTCTCGACGAACAGCCAGCCGGAGATCAGCGACAGCGACAGCAGCGTCCAGCCGGCCCAGAGGAAGCCGAACAGCAGGCTTTCCATGGTTTGCAGCGGCGGGAAGTTCTTGATCAGCCCGGACGGGTGCTTGTGCTTGAGCTGGTGGTCTTGCACCAGTAGCAGCAAGGCCTGGAACACCGCGATGGTGAACATGCCGTACGCAAGGATCGACAACAGAATGTGCGCGAGGATGCCCGGCTCTTCATCGATGATCTGCACCGTACCGGTCGGCGCGAATTGCGCCAGCAGTACGGTGATGGCGCCGAGCGGGAACAGCAGCACCAGCAGGTTTTCCACGGGGATCCGCGAGCAGGCGATCAGCGTCAGCGCGATGACCGCCGCGGCAATCAGGCTGGAGGCGCTGAAAAAATCCAGGCCCAGACCGATCGGGGTCAGCAAATGCGTGAGCAGGCTGGCGGCGTGGGCCACCACGGCGAAGGCGCCGAGGCTAACCAACAGGCGCTTGTTCGCCTTGGCGCCAGTGGCCAAGCGGGTGCTCTGATAAAGGGTCGCAGCGGCATATAGAAGGGCGGCGGCGAGGGTGGTCAGCAAACTGGGTGACAAGGGGAGCATAAATCCTGTTAGGCAAGCCCGAAAGGGGCTGAGTTTGGCATAGAACCGCCATCGCACGAAAGACTCAGGAAGCTGACAGCGAGGTGTCCGCCAGCCGCAGTCTTCGCTATAATCCGCGACCTGCCCACGCCGCAGGCTCGCCGAGCACATGTTGATTCCGGTCTGGGCCGCCATTATCCCGGTCTACACAGGGCCTGAAAGGATCGCGCAATGTTTGAAAACTTAACCGACCGTCTCTCGCAGACGCTGCGCCATGTCACCGGCAAGGCGAAGCTGACCGAGGACAATATCAAAGACACCCTGCGTGAAGTGCGCATGGCGTTGCTCGAAGCCGACGTCGCCCTGCCGGTGGTCAAGGACTTCGTCAATTCGGTCAAGGAGCGCGCTGTCGGCACCGAGGTGTCGCGCAGCCTGACGCCGGGCCAGGCGTTCGTGAAGATCGTCCAGGCCGAACTCGAAAGCCTGATGGGCGCGGCCAACGAAGATTTGAACCTGAGCGCTGTGCCGCCAGCCGTCATTCTGATGGCCGGTCTGCAAGGTGCGGGTAAAACCACCACCGCTGGCAAACTGGCGCGCTTCCTTAAAGAGCGCAAGAAGAAGTCGGTCATGGTCGTGTCGGCGGACGTTTACCGTCCTGCGGCTATTAAACAGCTGGAAACCCTGGCCAACGACATCGGCGTGACGTTCTTCCCGTCCGACCTGAGCCAGAAGCCGGTCGACATCGCCACCGCCGCTATTAAAGAAGCGAAACTGAAATTCATCGACGTGGTCATCGTCGATACCGCCGGTCGTCTGCACATCGACGAAGAGATGATGGGCGAGATCAAGGCGCTGCACGCCGCGATCAACCCGGTCGAAACCCTGTTCGTGGTCGACGCCATGACCGGTCAGGACGCGGCCAACACGGCCAAGGCCTTCGGTGATGCCCTGCCGCTGACCGGTGTGATTCTGACCAAGGTCGACGGCGACGCCCGTGGCGGTGCCGCACTGTCGGTGCGCGCCATCACCGGCAAGCCGATCAAGTTCATCGGTATGGGCGAGAAGAGTGAAGCGCTCGATCCGTTCCATCCTGAGCGTATCGCTTCGCGGATTCTCGGCATGGGCGACGTGCTCAGCCTGATCGAACAGGCTGAAGCGACCCTCGATAAAGACAAGGCCGACAAACTGGCCAAGAAGCTGAAGAAGGGCAAGGGCTTCGACCTCGAAGACTTCCGCGATCAGCTGCAACAGATGAAGAACATGGGCGGCCTGGGCGGGCTCATGGACAAACTGCCGAGCATCGGCGGCGTCAACCTGTCACAAATGGGCAATGCCCAGAACGCCGCAGAGAAGCAATTCAAACAGATGGAAGCCATCATCAACTCCATGACCCCGGCCGAGCGCCGTGACCCTGAGCTGATCAGCGGTTCGCGCAAGCGCCGGATCGCCATGGGTTCCGGCACTCAGGTGCAGGACATCGGTCGCTTGATCAAGCAGCACAAGCAGATGCAGAAGATGATGAAGAAATTCTCCGCCAAGGGCGGAATGGCGAAAATGATGCGCGGCATGGGCGGAATGTTGCCCGGCGGCGGCATGCCGAAAATGTAAGGTGTCCCGTCTCACCCATTCTGCTCGCCAAAAATGAGCGAAACGGGTGAGACAGGACACCAAGACTTCGCCGGTCGTCGCACCGGCGCAGACCCTGCAAGGACGCAGGATCAACAGCAAACCCGCACTCGGCGGGAGCTGACTGGCCGTTTTCATCGACGGCTCTATATGCAGATCTGCACGGCATGCCATAGGCGCCGGAAAAAGTCATTTGCAAAAGTCCGGATATTCCTTAGAATATGCGGCCTTTCGGGCACCCATGCCCGCTGTGCATTTAGATTTGCAGCACCGACTACAGGAACGATGTTCACATGCTAACAATCCGTCTTGCCCTTGGCGGCTCCAAAAAGCGCCCGTTTTACCACCTGACCGTAACCGACTCGCGTAACCCGCGTGACGGCTCCCACAAAGAACAGGTTGGTTTCTTCAACCCTGTTGCCCGTGGTCAGGAAATCCGTCTGTCCGTGAACCAAGAGCGCGTAGCCTACTGGCTGAGCGTTGGTGCACAGCCTTCTGAGCGTGTTGCTCAGTTGCTGAAGGAATCTGCAAAGGCTGCGGCCTGAGCAATATGAACGCGACGCCTGCTGTTGCCGATGATTTGATCGTTATTGGCAAAATTTATTCTGTTCATGGCGTTCGCGGCGAAGTGAAGGTTTATTCCTTTACTGATCCGACTGAAAACCTGTTGCAGTACAAAACCTGGACGCTCAAGCGTGAAGGCAATGTCAAACAGGTCGAGCTGGTCAGTGGACGCGGGAGCGATAAGTTCCTGGTCGCAAAGCTCAAGGGTCTTGATGATCGTGAAGAAGCTCGTCTTCTGGCCGGTTATGAGATCTGCGTGCCGCGCAACCTGTTCCCTGAATTGACCGACGGCGAGTACTACTGGTACCAGCTGGAAGGTCTGAAGGTTATCGATCAACTGGGGCAAATGCTCGGGAAAGTCGATCATCTTCTGGAAACCGGCGCCAATGATGTAATGGTAGTCAAGCCTTGCGCTGGCAGCCTGGATGATCGCGAACGCTTGTTGCCCTACACGGCGCAATGTGTGTTGGCCGTTGACTTGGCCGCGGGCGAGATGAAGGTGGATTGGGACGCGGACTTCTAAGCGTGGCTAACTTGCGCGTAGAAGTGATCAGTTTGTTTCCCGAGATGTTTTCCGCCATCGGCGACTACGGCATCACCAGTCGAGCGGTCAAACAGGGGCTCTTGCAGCTGACCTGTTGGAACCCGCGGGATTACACGACGGATCGGCATCACACTGTGGACGATCGCCCGTTTGGCGGTGGTCCGGGCATGGTGATGAAGATCAAGCCCCTGGAAGATGCTCTGGTTCAGGCCAAGGCAGCAGCCGGGGAGGCGGCGAAGGTGATTTACCTGTCCCCCCAAGGCCGTCAACTGAATCAGTCGGCGGTACGCGAGCTGGCACAATCGGATGCATTGATCCTGATTGCCGGCCGTTATGAAGGCATTGACGAGCGCTTTATTGAGGCTCATGTCGATGAAGAGTGGTCGATTGGCGACTATGTACTGTCTGGCGGCGAGCTGCCGGCGATGGTCCTGATCGATGCGGTTACACGACTGCTGCCTGGAGCTTTAGGGCATGCGGATTCCGCTGAGGAAGATTCCTTTACGGATGGTCTGCTGGATTGCCCGCACTACACCCGACCTGAGGTGTATGCGGATCAGCGTGTTCCCGACGTGTTGCTGAGTGGCAATCACGCGCATATCCGGCGTTGGCGTTTACAGCAGTCCCTTGGTAGGACCTTTGAACGACGCGCCGATCTTCTGGAAAGCCGCTCGCTTTCTGGAGAAGAGAAGAAGCTGCTCGAGGAATACATCCGCGAGCGGGACGATAGTTAACAACGTATCGATGGTAGATCGAACGATTTACCTTAGGAGCACAGCATGACCAACAAAATCATCCTTGCACTCGAAGCAGAGCAGATGACCAAAGAAATCCCTACCTTCGCCCCAGGCGACACTATTGTCGTTCAGGTGAAAGTGAAGGAAGGTGATCGTTCCCGTCTGCAAGCGTTCGAAGGCGTTGTAATCGCCAAGCGTAACCGCGGCGTGAACAGTGCGTTCACCGTTCGTAAAATCTCCAACGGTGTTGGCGTAGAACGTACTTTCCAGACCTACTCCCCGCAGATCGACAGCATGGCTGTTAAACGTCGCGGTGACGTACGTAAAGCCAAGCTGTACTACCTGCGCGACCTGTCGGGTAAAGCAGCTCGCATCAAGGAAAAACTGGCTTAAGTCCAGCTTCCGATGCAGAAAAAAGCAGCCTACGGGCTGCTTTTTTGTTGCCCGCAATAAAACTGCCCCCATCCTGTAGGAGCTGCCGAAGGCTGCGATCTTTTGATCTTGCTTGTATTCGGAAGCCAGATATCGAGTCTATTTCATGACCACCCGCGACCAGGAAATCCAGCGCCGCACCGAACTCTCGGTGACTCGCGTAACCAAGGCTGTCTTCCCGCCGACCACCAACCACCACAACACCCTGTTCGGCGGCACTGCGCTGGCGTGGATGGATGAGGTGTCGTTCATTACCGCCACACGCTTCTGCCGCTTGCCACTGGTGACCGTGTCCACCGACCGTATCGACTTCAACCACGCGATCCCGGCCGGCTCCATCGTTGAACTGGTCGGGAAGGTGATCAAAGTCGGCAATACCAGCCTCAAGGTTGAGGTGGAAGTGTTTGTCGAGAGCATGAGCTGCGATGGCCGCGAGAAGGCGATTCATGGGCAGTTCAGCTTTGTTGCCATTGATGATGACAAGCGGCCGGTGCCGGTGCTGCCGGGTTTTGCGGCCTGATCTGATATCGAGTCGCGCCATCCGCGAGCAGGCTCGCTCCCACAGGTTCTTTGCCGGACACAAATGTTGTGTTCACCCCGATCACTGTGGGAGCGAGCCTGCTCGCGAAGGCGTCAGCTCAGGCGCCGCTGGCCTCAGGCTGAATCAACGCCAGAAGCGTCCATCCCGCCCCAGGCTTTACCGCCGTCTCCGGCGTCACCACATGCACCCAGCCGCTGTCATCACGCATGAACAACAACGTGGCGCGATTGCCATGCAGTGCGCGGTAATCCTCCCATCCGAAACCATCTGTCAGCGTCGTGCTGTACAGCTCAGCCCCCTGACCCATCTGACTGGCCAGCTTCGCGTAAGTAAACGCCTCGCTGCCCAACTGATTGCCTCGATGTTCCAGACTCGCCCGATGTTTATCGCTGCGCCGACTCTCATGACCGCTGGCCAGACCGAACAAACGCTGATGCCCAAAGTCATGACGGAACCGCATCGCCGCCAGAGTATTGAGTTCGCCTGACGGCGACAGCGCCAGCAGATGCCCCAGCCCGACCAGATCCAGATGCGCATCGGCATGTTGCGAGGCCGGATTGCCAAAGTACGTCGGCAACCCTTCCATGCGCGCCGCACGAATATTCTCCCAGCTCGAATCGGTCAGCAGCACGCGGCTGCCCAGTTGCTGCAGCGATTTGCCCAACTCCCGCGCCGGGCCGTTCGCGCCGACAATCAGGAAGCCGCTCGGCGCGGGTTCCGCGACTTTCAGCAAGCGTGCCAGCGGTCGTGCGGTCGCGCTCTGCAGCACAACGGTGCCGATAATCACCGCAAACGTCAGCGGCACCAGCAGTAACGCGCCCTCGTGACCGGCCTCATGCAGGCGAATCGCAAAAATCGCCGAAACCGCCGCCGCAACGATCCCGCGTGGCGCAATCCAGCACAATAGCGCTCGCTCTCGCCAGCTCAGGCTGGATCCGGCAGTGCTCAGCAGCACGTTCAGCGGCCGGGCGATTAACTGAATCACCAACAGCAGAATCAGCACCAGCGGCCCCAGTCCGATCAGGGCATACAGATCCAGGCGCGCCGCCAACAGAATGAACAACCCGGAAATCAGCAGCACGCTGAGGTTTTCCTTGAAGTGCAGGATGTGCCGTACATCCACGCCCTTCATGTTCGCCAGCCACATGCCCATCAATGTCACCGCCAACAGTCCCGACTCGTGCATCACGGTGTTCGAAGCAATGAAAATCCCCAGCACCGCTGCCAGCGAAGCGAGGTTATGCAGATACTCCGGCAGCCATTGCCGGCGAATCACCGTACCGAGCAGCCAGCCACCGACAACGCCGAACACCGCGCCGCAGAGAATCACGCCGCCAAAGGTGAACAGACTCTGCTTGAGGCCATGCCCTTCAGCGCTGGCAATGATGAAGCTGTAGACCACCACAGCGAGGAGGGCGCCGATCGGGTCGATGACGATGCCTTCCCAGCGCAGAATGTTGGCGATCGAGGCTTTCGGTCGCACCACGCGCAGCATCGGCACAATCACGGTCGGGCCGGTGACCAGCGTCAGGCTGCCGAACAGGATGGCCAGCATCCAGTCGAAGCCGAGCAGGAAGTGTGTGGCGACGGCGATGACGATCCAGGTCGAAATCGCACCGATGGTCACCAGGCGATGAACCACACTGCCGATCTCTTTCCACTCCGACAGGTGCAGGGTCAGGCTACCTTCGAACAGAATCAGCGCCACCGCCAGCGACACCAACGGCATCAGCAGCGGCCCGAACATTTCCTGCGGATCGAGCCAGCCGAGCACCGGGCCGACCAGAATGCCGGTCAGCAACAGAAACAGAATCGCCGGCAGCTTCAGGCGCCAAGCCAGCCATTGGCAACCCAGCGCCGCTGCGCCGATCCCGCCAAACGCCAAGAGAATTTGCTGCTCGTTCATTGATGCTCCCTGTTCCTTGAATTAGCCGGCTATGAAAGACTAGCGCCCATTCCTACAGTTCACTCTACATTTGCGCACAGTCCATGAGGCTGTGTGTCTTGAGCGCCCATGCCTGCCATCGACCATCCGCTGATTGACCAATTCCTCGACGCTCTATGGCTGGAGAAAGGCCTGTCCGATAATACCCGCGGCGCTTATCGCAGCGACCTGGCGCTGTTCAATGGCTGGTTGCAGGAGAAAAATCTGCAGCTGATCAACGCCGGTCGCGAGCTGATCCTCGATCATTTGGCCTGGCGATTGGAGCAGAACTACAAGCCGCGCTCCACAGCCAGATTCCTCTCCGGGGTGCGTGGCTTTTATCGCTATCTGCTGCGGGAAAAGCTGATCAGCGTCGACCCGACGTTGCGCGTCGACATGCCGCAACTCGGTAGGCCGTTGCCTAAGTCCCTGTCGGAAGCCGACGTCGAAGCCCTGCTCAAAGCACCGGATCTGAGCGAAGCGATCGGCCAGCGTGACCGCGCCATGCTTGAAGTGCTGTACGCATGCGGTTTGCGGGTGACGGAACTGGTCAGTCTGACGCTGGAGCAGGTCAATTTGCGCCAGGGCGTGTTGCGAGTGATGGGCAAGGGCAGCAAGGAGCGGCTGGTGCCGATGGGCGAGGAGGCGATTGTCTGGATCGAGCGTTATATGCGTGATGGCCGTGGCGAACTGCTTGGCGGCCGGCCAAGTGATGTGCTGTTCCCCAGTCAGCGCGGCGAGCAGATGACCCGCCAGACCTTCTGGCACCGGATCAAGCATCAGGCCAAGGTCGCGGGCATCGGCAAGTCGTTGTCGCCGCACACCTTGCGTCACGCGTTTGCCACGCACCTGCTCAACCACGGCGCGGATTTGCGCGTGGTGCAGATGCTGCTCGGCCACAGCGACCTGTCCACCACGCAGATCTACACTCACGTCGCCCGCGCTCGATTGCAGGATCTGCACGCCAAACACCATCCAAGAGGTTAACTCCATACCTTCCCCTGTAGGAGCTGCCGAAGGCTGCGATCTTTTGATCTTAAAAACAAAATCAAAAGATCGCAGCCTTCGGCAGCTCCTACATAAAGCGGTGTGATCTATGGCGACAGGTGCATTCGGCCACCGTGGCCTTATGTGTTAGGCTTTGCCGGTTTGCACGATGGACGGTTATGACCCGGTGTTCCGGCACGGGCGTTCTGATCGTTCCATTTGTCCGCCTTCAGGAGTTCTCATGCGTCTGACCCAGATTTTCGCCGCCGCAGCCATTGCGTTGGTCAGCACCTTTGCCGTCGCCGATGACGCGGCCGACAAAGCCATTCGTCAAAGCCTGGAAAAACTCGAACTCGAGGTTCCGGTAGAAAGCATCAGCGCCAGCCCGTTGCCGGGCATGTACGAAGTCAAGCTCAAGGGCAGCCGCGTGCTCTACGCCAGCGCCGACGGCCAGTACATCGTTCAGGGTTACCTGTTCCAGCTCAAGGACGGCAAACCGGTCAACCTGACCGAGAAGACCGAACGCCTGGGCATCTCCAAACTGATCAATGCCATCCCAGTGGCCGAAACCGTGGTTTATCCGGCCGTGGGCGAAACCAAATCGCACATCACCGTGTTCACCGACACCACCTGCCCGTACTGCCACAAACTGCACGCCGAAGTGCCTGAGCTGAACAAGCGCGGCATTGAAGTGCGCTACGTCGCGTTCCCGCGCCAGGGTCTGAACTCGCCGGGCGATGAGCAGCTGCAAGCCGTGTGGTGCTCGAAAGACAAGAAAGCCGCGATGGACAAAATGGTCGATGGCAAGGAAATCAAGGCCGCCAAGTGCGATAACCCGGTTTCCAAACAGTTCGCCCTCGGTCAGTCGATCGGCGTGAACGGCACACCGGCCATCGTTTTGGCTGACGGACAAGTGATTCCGGGCTACCAGCCTGCGCCACAAGTCGCCAAACTGGCGCTGGGCGCGAAGTAATTCGTATCGTCACGGTCAGCCGTGACGATCATGGTCCGGCAGCAGCATCGCCGGGCCATTAATAGAGAGCCGCGAGCACGCGGTTGTTTTCCGGCCGACCCCGCGTCGGCCGTTTTATGGGGAGTTCACAGTGAATCCGGTCAAAGTAGGCATCTGTGGGTTAGGGACCGTCGGTGGCGGTACCTTCAACGTACTTCAGCGCAACGCCGAGGAAATCGCTCGTCGTGCCGGGCGTGGAATCGAAGTGGCACAAATTGCCATGCGCACGCCAAAGCCTCAGTTCCAGACGACCGGTATTGCGATTACCAACGATGTCTTCGAAGTGGCCACGAACCCTGAGATCGACATCGTCATAGAGCTGATGGGCGGCTACACCGTTGCCCGCGAGCTGGTACTCAAGGCCATCGAGAATGGCAAGCATGTGGTCACCGCGAACAAGGCTCTGATTGCCGTTCACGGTAATGAAATTTTCGCCAAGGCACGCGAGAAAGGCGTGATCGTGGCGTTCGAAGCGGCCGTGGCCGGTGGCATTCCGGTGATCAAGGCGATCCGTGAAGGCCTGTCCGCCAACCGCATCAACTGGGTCGCCGGGATCATCAACGGCACCGGTAACTTCATCCTCACCGAAATGCGCGAGAAGGGCCGTACCTTCGAAGACGTGTTGGCCGAAGCTCAGGCACTGGGTTACGCCGAAGCCGATCCGACTTTCGACGTTGAGGGCATCGACGCCGCGCACAAGCTGACGATCCTGGCCTCCATCGCGTTCGGCATTCCGCTGCAGTTCGACAAGGCTTACACCGAAGGCATCACCAAGTTGACCACCGCTGACGTGAATTACGCCGAAGCGCTGGGCTATCGGATCAAGCACCTCGGTGTGGCGCGCAGCACCGCCGCCGGTATCGAGTTGCGCGTACACCCGACGCTGATCCCGGCCGATCGTCTGATCGCCAACGTCAACGGCGTGATGAACGCGGTGATGGTAAACGGTGACGCCGCCGGTTCGACGCTGTTCTACGGTGCTGGCGCCGGCATGGAGCCAACCGCTTCGTCGGTGATCGCCGACCTGGTCGATGTGGTTCGCGCCATGACCTCCGACCCGGAAAACCGTGTACCGCACCTGGCCTTCCAGCCGGATTCGCTGTCGGCCCATCCGATCCTGCCGATCGAAGCCTGCGAAAGCGCTTACTACCTGCGCATTCAGGCCAAGGACCATCCGGGCGTTCTCGCTCAGGTGGCGAGCATCCTCTCGGAGCGCGGCATCAACATCGAGTCGATCATGCAGAAGGAAGTCGAGGAACACGACGGTCTGGTACCGATGATCCTGCTGACCCACCGTGTGGTCGAGCAGCGCATCAACGACGCCATCGCCGCCCTCGAAGCGCTGGCCGGCGTCAACGGT
The DNA here is from genome assembly GCF_900187605.1 of Pseudomonas sp. Irchel 3H7. Classification (GTDB taxonomy): domain Bacteria; phylum Pseudomonadota; class Gammaproteobacteria; order Pseudomonadales; family Pseudomonadaceae; genus Aquipseudomonas. The sequence continues at coordinate 175,211 of NZ_FYEA01000004.1, read as the reverse complement.
CCGGTTGTGCGGATCCGCGTCGAGCACCTGAACTAAGTTGTTGTCCTGCACCGGCCCCGTGAACGGGGCCGTTGTTGTGAACACTCTCCATTGGAGTCAGTCATGCGTTACATCAGTACCCGCGGCCAGGCACCGGCCCTGAATTTCGAAGACGTCCTGCTGGCCGGTCTCGCCACCGATGGCGGTCTGTACGTTCCGGAAAACCTGCCACGTTTCACCCAGGAAGAGATCGCTTCCTGGACCGGCCTGCCGTATCACGAACTGGCCTTCCGGGTCATGCGCCCGTTCGTCACCGGCAGCATTCCGGACGCCGATTTCAAAAAGATTCTCGAAGAAACCTACGGCGTGTTCTCGCACAACGCCGTGGCGCCGCTGCGTCAGCTGAATGGCAATGAATGGGTGCTGGAGCTGTTCCATGGCCCAACCCTGGCGTTCAAGGACTTCGCTCTGCAACTGCTCGGTCGCTTGCTCGACTACGTGCTGGAAAAACGCGGCGAGCGCGTCGTCATCGTTGGCGCCACCTCCGGTGATACCGGTTCGGCCGCCATCGAAGGCTGCAAGCACTGCGAAAACGTCGACATCTTCATCCTGCACCCGCACAACCGCGTGTCCGAAGTGCAGCGTCGTCAGATGACCACGATCTTCGGCGAGAACATCCACAACATCGCCATCGAAGGCAACTTCGATGACTGCCAGGAAATGGTCAAGGCGAGCTTCGCCGACCAGAGCTTCCTCAAAGGCACGCGTCTGGTGGCGGTGAACTCGATCAACTGGGCGCGGATCATGGCCCAGATCGTCTACTACTTCCACGCCGCCCTGCAGTTGGGCGGTCCGGCGCGTTCGGTGTCGTTCTCGGTGCCGACCGGCAACTTCGGCGATATCTTCGCCGGTTACCTGGCACGCAACATGGGCCTGCCGATCAACCAGTTGATCGTCGCCACCAATCGCAACGACATTCTGCACCGCTTCATGAGCGGCAATCAGTACGTCAAGGACACCCTGCACGCCACGCTGTCGCCGTCGATGGACATCATGGTTTCGTCGAACTTCGAACGCCTGCTGTTCGACCTGCACGGTCGCAACGGCGCAGCAATCGCCGGTCTGATGGATTCGTTCAAGCAGGGCGGCGGTTTCAGCGTCGAGCAAGAGCGCTGGACTGAAGCGCGCAAACTGTTCGACTCGCTGGCCGTAGACGATGCGCAGACTTGCGAGACCATCGCCGAAGTCTACGAGCAGACCGGCGAAGTGCTGGATCCGCACACCGCCATCGGCGTCAAAGCTGCGCGCGAATGTCGTCGCAGCCTGGACATTCCAATGGTCATCCTCGGTACCGCGCACCCGGTAAAATTCCCGGATGCGGTGGAGAAAGCCGGTGTAGGAAAAGCGCTCGAGCTACCTGCACATCTTTCTGATTTGTTTGAGCGAAACGAGCGCTGCACCGTTTTGCCAAACGAGCTGAAAGCCGTGCAAGCCTTTGTCAGCCAGCATGGCAACCGCGGCAAGCCGCTTTGAGCCATTGAAAGCTGTCACATTTTGAAGCCCGTCTCCTGACGGGCTTTTTTGTTTCTGCTGCCACACTGCTCGGGTTTTCACCCATGAAGGACGGGTGAGTCGATCACGAAGGAAGTGGCAATGCTGTTTTATAGAGGTTTGAAACCGGCACTGGGTGTATTGTTTTTGTTCGGATTGTTGGCGTTGATGCGCTGCAGCATGGCGGCGCAATTGGCGCTGCACGCTGATGCCGTGACGTCCAGAGTCCAGCCCATCGAACTGGCTCCACACGAGCGTCAATGGATTCGCGACAACCCCAAGGTGACGGTGACGTCGGTGCAGTATCCGTTGTATCTGTTTCAGGATGAGCACGGGCAGTGGAGCGGCTTGAACAACGACGTGCTCAAGCGCATAACGGCGATGACCGGGCTGCAGTTTGAGCATCAGGAGTCGTTCTCAACGGATCACATGCTCGAGCGCCTGGAGAGCGCAGCGGCCGATATCAGTACAACCTTGGCCATGAGCGAGGAGCGCAAGGCATTCCTCGATTACAGCCACGCGTTCGGTGGCGCGGGCTGGGTGTTTGTCGGCCGCGCCGACGCACCTCGGCTGGATGCTTTCGAGCAGTTGAGTAAACGGGTGCTGGTGCTGCCGGCCCGGCATGCGCTGGAGGACATGATCAGGCGTGACTTTCCTTCGATCGAGATTCGCTCGGTCAAGACCTACGCCGAAGCACGGGCACTGGTCGAAAGTGGCGATGCCTACGCCACTATCGAAAACGAAATCGGCGCACAGCTTTACCCGCTGGGTTTGCTCAAGGTCGGTGGTCTGGTCGAAGGCAAATGGGAAGCGGATAACCTGGCCGTACGCAAAGGCATGCCAGTGCTTCTGAGTATTCTCAACAAGGCCCTTGAAGCGTTTCCCGCAGCCGAACTGCGGGCGATCCGCCTGAAATGGCTGGAAGGTATTGCACCGGCGCCCGTGCCTTCAGTCTGGCAGCAAATGCTTGAATGGGGTTGCTGGGGCATGGTCGGGCTTGGCGTGTTCGGCCTGCTGTCGCTGATATGGAATCGGCGTCTGGCCGCCGTGATCAAACTGCGGCGCGCGGCGGAAAAGGATCTCGGCGATCAACTGGCATTTCAGCATGCGTTGATCGACTCCATGCCGGATCCGGTGTTTGTCCGTGATCTTCAAGGGCGACTGATCATGTGCAATCGTAGCTATGAGGAGGCCCTGTCGGTTCGACTGGATCAGGTGCTGGGGCGCTTGCTGATCGAGGTCAACGCGCTGCCCGAAGCGACGGCGCTGATGTTGCACGATGAATTCATGGTGCAGTTGCGCACGCGCAAATCGCGTTTCAGCAAACGGCGATTGCAGTTCAAGAGTGGCCCCCGTGAGGTCTATCAGTGGACGGTGCCGTTTTACAGCGCCGACGGCAAACTGCGGGGGCTTTTGGGCGGTTGGACAGACATCACTCAGCGCCGTACAGAGAGCGGGTGTCGATGTCTGCAATGAAGATGGGAAATGTCCTATAAGACGCGACTACTTTTCCGATGGGAGGCTTAGGACGGCTGCCCTAGAGTGACAACAAGTGCGGTGAGAGTCCGCGATTGTCGCTCCAGAGGTCGCTTATGCGCTCGCTTAAAGTCCTGATACTTGAACCCAATCCGTTCCAGCTGATGGCATTGCATCAAATGCTCAATGCCATTGGCATCTACGACGTACTGACGGCGCCGTCGCTGGCTTCGGCGTTGTCTTCGCTGGACCATCGCGGTGCGGTCGACATCGCCATTTGCGATCCGCAACTCAAGGGCGGCGATGGCCTGGCACTGATCCATCATCTGGCGGTTCAGCATGAGGCGCGTGCGCTGATCCTGCTGGGAACGGTGGCCTCGAGCTTGCTGAACGATCTCGAACCCTTGCTGTGCGAACACCACTTGCGGCTGTTGGGGCGCCTGCAAACGCCGGTGTCGGCGGTGTTGATGCGCGGTTTGCTCGACAGTTACCTGATCGCTGCTTCGCCACCCGTGCGGGGTTGACCGGGACGGTTATTTTTCTGTCATCTTCGCCGTGCATGCTCTGACAGACCGGTGACACTCCAGAAACGGGGTAGTCGGTATGCAGAACTTTCTTCTCGGGCCGGTGGTCATTTATTGTGAACACGCCCCAGGCACACAGTTTTCGGACTATTGAGTGGAGATCGAGATGGAAAGTATCAGTCTATTGCTCGGTGAGGCTCTGAGCCCGTATCAGGTTTCGTTGTCTCCAAACGGTTCCCATGGCGAATGCCTGGTGACCTTGAAGAACAGCAGCGGCGCCATTGTGGTGGAACGCGAATTCAATCAGGCACAACTGAGCGACAAGCGCCAACTGACCGATGTCGTTGACGGTTTGCACCGCGACGTTCTGATTGCTGAAGGACGGCTGGAACCGTGTGTGATCGCGGCATTGCGCAACGCAGCACTGGACAAACGTGCGGCGTTGTAAAGATGAAATATTTTTTGTGGGAACCTTCCTGCATCCCTGTCAGTCAGACCCCATAACAGCAGGATCAAGCATTGTGCTCCGGTGCTTGTCGCTTGCTGCTACGGGTCTTTATGTAGGCCACGTTTAACCCCGAGTCGTCTCCCCACTTCTCGGGGTTTCTTTTGTCCGGCGTTTGCCTATTGCGCTGCCTGGTGCTCGAAAAATGTGCGGGCTTCTTCGAGATAATCCTCACGTCGGTCGGTGTCCAGCCAGGCGGCATAGAGCTGATTGAGATGGTCATGGGGCAGGGTGCGCAGCAGTTGGTTGATCTCGCTGATGGCCTGACGTCCCTGGGTGGTGTCGGAACACGCCACGTAGCCTGAGAGATATTTTCCCGTGCCGCGAATCGGATAAAACTCCAGCTCATCCTCGGCGATCTGCGCCTGCCTGGCCTGATAGCGGATTTCCGGCCAGTAACCCAGCACCACCTGCAACCGGCCCAGACGCTGCATCGACAGCAGATTGGTCAGCGCATCGTTACCGTAATGGGGCGTCAGTGCGCCGCTGGGGGCCTGATGCAGAATGTTGTCGATAAATTCGCCATAACTGCGCTCAGCGACCACGCCGACTTTTCTGTCGGTGGCGGCCAGCAACGCCGACAGGTCGACTTCGCCGTCCACCAGATAAGGTTCAAGGACCGAGCGATCTTGCTGGCGCACCACCAGGCCGTTGCTCACGGCGCGAATCGCCGGGATCGAATACGCCACCCACTGTGCGCGCTCTTTGTTCCACAGCAGCGCGGGGTCACAGGCAAACGGGTTTTCATGGAGCATCTGCAAACCACGGGCGCGATTGACCCGCATCAGCGTGTGTTCGTACTGCGGCATGCCGGCGATCAGCAACGGCATCAGTTGATCGATCACACCCTGGCCCTTTTTCGGGCCTTCGAAAATGGTCAGTGGCGGCAGGTCACGCAGCAACCAGATCAGCGTCGGTTTCGCCTGCGCGGCAGTCGACAGCATGAGCAAAAACAACAGGCCGAACAGCCGCCACGTCCACCAGTGATGGGCGCGGTTGGTGTGCGATGTATGCCGGTGTTTCAGCTTAAATGGCTCCGTCTTCGCGCAACTTGGCGATCTGTCTCTCGTCGTAGCCAAGGTCGTGAAGTACCTGCGCATTGTGTTCACCCAGTTGCGGTCCGACCCATTCTGAACTGCCCGGTGTCTCAGAGAGTTTCGGCACAATGCCAGGCATCTTGAAGTCTTTGCCGTCAGGCAGCTTGGCGTGCAGGAACATCTCTCGGGCCAGGTACTGCGGATCGTTGAACATGTCCTCGGCGCTGAAGATCCGGCTGGCCGGCACCTCGGCCTGATTGAGCAGGTCGAGCACGCTTTGCAGCGGCAGCGAATTGACCCAGCGATCGATCACGCCGTACAGCTCGTCGCGGCGATTGTCGCGGCCATCGTTGCTCGCCAGTGTCGGATCGTTGGCCAGGTCTTCACGGCCGATGATCAGCATGAAGCGTTTGAAGATCGCGTCACCATTGGCGCCGATCTGCACGTGCTTGCCGTCGGCGCTGGTGTGAATAGAAGAGGGTGTAATGCCCGGCATGATGTTGCCGGTGCGCTCGCGGATAAAGCCGAACACGTCGAACTCCGGCACCATGCTTTCCATCATCGCAAAAATGGCTTCATACAACGCCACATCGACAACCTGACCGGTGCCACCGTTGACTTCGCGATGACGCAGCGCCATCAGTGCGCCGATCACACCCCACAGTGCGGCAATCGAATCGCCGATGGAAATCCCGGTACGCACCGGTGGCCGGTCCTCGAAACCGGTGATGTAACGCAAACCGCCCATGGACTCGCCGACCGCGCCGAAGCCCGGTTGATCTTTCATCGGCCCGGTCTGACCGAAACCGGACAGCCGGACCATCACCAGTTTCGGGTTCAAGGCGTGCAGGGTTTCCCAGCTCAGGCCAAGCTTTTCCAGTACGCCGGGGCGGAAGTTCTCGATGAGGATGTCGGCTTCACTGAGGAGTTTTTTCAGGATCGCCAGACCTTCAGGGTGTTTGAGGTTCAGCGTCAGTGATTTCTTGTTGCGCGCCTGGACGAACCACCACAGCGACGTGCCTTCGTACAGTTTTCGCCATTTGCGCAAGGGATCACCGCCGTCGGGCGATTCGATCTTGATCACTTCGGCACCGAACTCGCCGCAAATGCGCGAGGCAAAAGGCCCGGCAATCAATGTACCCAATTCAATGACTTTCAGACCCGAGAGCGGTTTGCTGGTGAACGGCATGCGAAATCCTGTAGGACAAAGGCTGAGCAGATACAGCGTTTTAACATAGCCGGCTGTCAGACGCCGCAGCTTGATCGCCATCAATTCGATGATTGCCTACCGCATCGGTTAGACTTGCCGACTTTCCTCGTATCAAGAAGCCCGTTCATGGCCCAGCCGTCCACTACCTATAAATTTGAACTGAACCTCACCGACCTCGACCGCAGTGTCTACGAGAGCGTCAAGCAGACCATCGCCCGTCACCCTTCGGAAACCGAAGAGCGCATGACCGTGCGACTGCTGGCCTACGCTCTCTGGTACAACGAGCAGTTGTCGTTCGGCCGTGGTCTGTCAGACGTGGATGAACCTGCGCTGTGGGAAAAGAGCCTGGATGACCGTGTTCTGCACTGGATCGAAGTCGGCCAGCCAGACGCCGACCGTCTGACCTGGTGCTCGCGTCGCACCGAGCGCACCAGCCTGCTGGCCTACGGCAGCCTGCGTGTCTGGGAAACCAAGGTGATCCCGGCGATCAAGAACCTGAAAAACGTCAACATCGCTGCTGTCCCGCAAGAAGTGCTGGAAACCCTGGCCAAGGACATGCCCCGCGTTATCAAGTGGGACGTGATGATCAGCGAAGGGACGATCTTCGTCACCGACGACCGTGGTCAGCACGAAGTCCAGTTGCAATGGCTGCAAGGTGAGCGCGGCTGATCCCGCGTCACCACCGGAATAATCCCACGTAATCAAGAGAAGTCTCCGTCACCCCATGCGTATCGAACCTCGTCAACTGCCTGCCACTCTGCCTTTTCTCGGTGATCTGCCGCCGCTGTTGACCCGCTTGTACGCGGCGCGGGGCGTGCAGTCCGAGGCAGAGCTGGACAAGAGCCTGGCGCGGTTGATCCCGTTCCAGCAACTCAAAGGCATAGACGCAGCGGTAGACCTGCTGGTGACGGCGCTGGAACAACGTCAGCGCATCCTCATCGTCGGCGACTTCGATGCGGACGGCGCGACGGCCAGCACTGTCGGCATGCTCGGTTTGCGCTTGCTCGGTGCGGCGCACGTCGATTATCTGGTGCCGAACCGTTTCGAGTATGGCTACGGCCTGACCCCGGAAATCGTCGAAGTTGCGCTGACCCGCGAGCCGCAATTGCTGATCACCGTCGACAACGGCATCTCCAGCGTCGAAGGCGTGGCAGCAGCCAAGCGTGCGGGTCTGAAGGTCTTGATCACCGACCACCACTTGCCCGGTGATGAGCTGCCGCAGGCCGATGCGCTGGTCAATCCGAACCAGCCCGGTTGCGAATTCCCGAGCAAGGCACTGGCCGGCGTCGGGGTGATTTTTTACGTGTTGATGGCGTTGCGCGCGCGTTTGCGCAGCCTCGGCTGGTACGAGAACAAGCCGCAGCCGAACATCGGTGAACTGCTTGATCTGGTAGCGCTGGGCAGCGTTGCCGACGTGGTGCCGCTGGATGCCAATAACCGGATTCTGGTGCATCAAGGGTTGGAACGAATTCGCGCCGGTCGCGCACGGCCGGGGATCAAAGCGATCCTTGAAGTGGCCAAGCGTGACGCTGCACGCATTACTTCCACGGATCTCGGCTTCATCGTCGGCCCGCGCCTCAACGCCGCCGGGCGTCTGGATGATATGAGTCTGGGCATCGAATGCCTGCTCACCGCCGACGCCAACCTGGCCCGGGAAATGGCCGCACAACTGGACGGCATGAATCAGGATCGCAAATCTATCGAGCAGGGCATGCAGCGTGAAGCGCTGGCGCAGCTCAAGGACTTGCCGGTGGAGTCGATGCCGTTTGGCCTGTGCCTGTTCGATCCGGAATGGCACCAGGGCGTGATCGGGATTCTCGCGTCGCGGATGAAAGAGCGTTACTTCCGTCCGACCATTGCTTTTGCTGATGCCGGTGATGGTTTGCTAAAAGGTTCGGGCCGTTCGGTGCAGGGCTTCCACATTCGTGATGCCTTGAGTGTGGTGGCGGCGCAGCATCCGAACCTGATCGCCAAGTACGGCGGCCACGCAATGGCCGCCGGTCTGACCTTGCCGCAGGAGAATTTTCCGCTTTTTGCCGAGGCCTTTGACGCTGAAGTGCGTAGGCAACTTCGCGAGGAAGACCTGACCGGGCGCATGCTGTCGGACGGCACACTGGCGGTGGAAGAATTCCACCTCGAACTGGCTCGCGCCTTGCGCCATGCCGGGCCTTGGGGGCAGCACTTCCCGGAGCCGCTGTTTCATGGCGTGTTCCAGTTGGTCGAGCAGCGCGTGGTCGGTGAACGTCATCTGAAAGTGGTGCTGAAGAGTGAATGTGGCTCGGTGAAGCTGGATGGCATCGCGTTTGGTATCGACCGGGATATCTGGCCGAATCCGACGATTCAGTGGGTTGAGCTGGCTTACAAGCTCGACGTTAATGAGTTTCGGGGTAATGAGACTGTTCAGTTGATGATTGCCCACATCGAACCGCGCTGAAGATCAAAAGATCGCAGCCTGCGGCAGCTCCTACATGGGAATGCGGTTTCCTGTAGGCGCTGCCGAAGGTTTGGGCCGCGATCGGACGATCTTTTCTTGAATTTCCCGCGATCCCCCGTTGTCGACTAGGCTCTAAGCACTGCTTGATTGGCCTTGTGACGTCTTGTCGAATTTTTTGCCCGCGGGGGCGGGTGCTGTGCCTTTTTCCTGTCACTCGTCGACTATTCAAACAGAACCCTGGAGCCTGCCCACTGATTTGAGAGGTGCCCCATGAGTCTGCTGCTTGAACCCTTCACCTTGCGACAACTGACACTCCCGAACCGCATCGCCGTATCGCCGATGTGCCAGTACTCCAGCGTCGACGGCCTGGCCAACGACTGGCATCTGGTGCACCTCGGCAGCCGCGCCGTGGGCGGTGCCGGCCTGGTCTTCACCGAAGCCACGGCCATTACCGCCGACGGGCGGATCACCGCCGAAGACCTGGGCCTGTGGAACGACGAACAAATCGAACCGCTGCAACGCATTACCCGATTCATCACGTCGCAAGGCGCAGTCGCCGGCATTCAATTGGCCCACGCCGGGCGCAAGGCCAGCACCCATCGGCCGTGGATCGGCAAGCATGGCAGCGTCAAACCGGAAGATGGCGGCTGGACGCCGGTCGGGCCGTCGCCGATTGCTTTCGATCCGCAGCACACGCAACCGAAACAGCTGGATGAGGGGCAGATTGCCGACGTCATTCAGGCGTTTGTCGATGCTGCCAAACGTGCTTTGACGGCTGGTTTCAGTGTGGTTGAGGTGCATGCGGCGCATGGTTATCTGCTGCATCAGTTTCTCTCGCCGCTGAGCAATCAGCGTCGTGATCAATACGGTGGTTCGTTTGAGAACCGTATTCGTCTGGTGCTGCAAGTTACCGAGGCGGTGAGGGCGGTCTGGCCTGAGGAATTGCCGGTGTTTGTCCGCGTGTCGGCGACTGACTGGGTGGAAGACGGCTGGAATCCGGACGAAACCGTGGAGCTGGCGCGACGCCTGCACACCCTTGGCGCGGATCTGATCGACGTGTCGTCGGGCGGGACAGCAGCCAACGCTGAAATTCCGGTGGGGCCGGGTTATCAGACGCGTTTCGCCGAGCGTGTGCGCAAGGAGTCAGGCATCGCCACCGGCACTGTGGGAATGATTACCGAGCCGGCGCAGGCTGAGCACATTCTGCGCACCTGTCAGGCCGACATCATCTTCCTCGCCCGCGAGCTGCTGCGTGATCCGTACTGGCCGCTGCACGCGGACGATGATCTGGGTGGGCGCAAAGCGGTGTGGCCGGCGCAGTACCAGCGTGCGACTCATCGGGATCAGCCGATTCATGAGTCTGATCTGCGCGATTGAGTCAGTCGCGGTAAAGCAAAAAGCCCCGGTCAGTGATGGCCGGGGCTTTGTTTTGTCTGATGATCTTTTGTTGAAATACTGCCGTCATCGCTGGCAAGCCAGCTCCCACAGGTTTGGCGTCGTACATAAAAATTGTGATCAACACCAAACACTGTGGGAGCTGGCTTGCCAGCGATGAGGCCCGTGCAGGCGCCTCAAATCATCAAGGGTACTTACGCTTGTCCGGCGCCGGCGGGAAGTACTGGTACAGCCAGGTCTCGCTCAACGTTCGGTCATTGGTGCGAATGAACAAGCGCAGCTCCACCGGCTCCACGCTGTCATTGGTCGGGTACCAGTCGAACAGAATCCGGTAACCCTTGATGTCATCCAGCACCAGCACGCTGAAGTCCTGCACCTTGCCGTTCGAGCAGGTCACCACCGGCTCGATCCCGGTGCCCTGCGGCAGACGATCCAGACCACCACCGGTGAAGTCCACGGCAAAGCGACGGGCCCAAACCGGCGGATAATGCTCGCCCGGTGCCCAGCCCTCAACGAAACCGCCCATGCCGGAACGGGTCGCGTGCACCCGTGCCAACGGCGTACCCACTGGCGGTAATGCGCTCCAGTAAAGCTTGTAGCCATAGTTCAGCGAATCGCCGGCAGCCACCGGTTTTTTCGGTGTCCAGAACGCCACGATGTTATCGAGGGTCTCGCCGGTGGTAGGGATTTCCAGCAGATCGATAGAGCCTTCACCCCACGCCGTGGTCGGTTCTACCCACAGGCTCGGGCGCTTGCTGTACCAGTCGACGGTGTCCTGGTAGTTGGCGAACTCGTGGTCGGTCTGCACCAGACCGAAACCTTTCGGATCGGTGTCGGCAAACGCGTTGAACTGCAGAGTCGCCGGGTTGTTCAGCGGACGGCAGATCCACTCGCCGTTGCCGCGCCACATCGCCAGACGATCCGAGTCGTGGATCTGCGGGTGGATGGTGTCGCACATGCGGCGCTCGTGGGTGCCGCAACTGAACATACTGGTCATCGGCGAGATGCCCAATTGCTCGATCGCCGTGCGCGCATTGATGTGCGCATCGACTTCCATTACCACGCGCTCGGCCTGGCAATCGATGTCGAAACGGTAAGCGCCAGTGGCACTCGGCGAGTCGAGCAGGGCATACACCACAAATCGGGTGGCGTTCTTGTCCGGGGTCTCGAACCAGAACTTGGTGAAGTCAGGGAATTCTTCGCGTTTTTTCGCGTAAGTGTCGATCGCCAGGCCGCGCGCCGAGAGGCCATATTGGCCAGTGGCGTCTACCGCACGGAAATAGCTGGCACCGAGGAACGACAACACATCGTGACGATCCAGCTCTGGCGCTTTGAACAGCTTGAAGCCGGCAAAACCGAGGTCACCCTTGAGCTGCTGGGTGTCGACTGACGTGTTTTCATAGTTGAACAGTGCCGGGCGGAAATGCACCTCGCGGGCAGTGCGCGTCTTGGCGTCGACGCTGTACATGCGCACCGGCTGACGGAACCCCATGCCGACATGGAAGAACTGCACGTCCAGTTGGCCCTTGTTTTCCTTCCACAGCGAATGCTCGCCGTCGTAGCGGATCGCGTTGAAGTTCTGCGGGGTCATGGTCGCCAGGGTTGGCGGCAGCACCTGTTTGGTGTCCTGATAGGCGCTGCCAGCCAGTTGCTTGGCCTGGCGCTTCAGCGCTTCGAAGTCGAAGGCCTGCGCCTCGCCATCGGCGGCGCCGCCATTGGCCGCCCACGCACGGCTGGCCAGCAGGCCAGTGGCCGAAAGACCGGTGTAAGCCGCAATGGCCATGGACGCTTTGAGCAAATTCCTGCGGTGCATAAATACAACCTGTCGTGTGCAATCCCGCGCCGTTCCTGGCACGTGCTGGATCAGAAATAACGGTTCGGACAAGCCTTCGGCCAAACGCAACGGACTATTAACAGATGCCCGCTAGCTTAAACGGTTCGCTCGCAATGCAAAATTCGTTGATTCACCGCGCCAGTGTGTCAATGAAACAAGACATGTCGGTTAAATATCTGACAGGGCATTCTGATTTACACGGCATATCTGCTTTTTTCGACTAATTACTCTAAAAACCGCTTTTCAGCGCCGATTTAATTTCTATTCTATGGGCATGACCGGTGCTGACCGGTAGGGCACACGGCGCTGCTGTAAGGGGCAGGGCGATGTGGTGGTTTAGCAATTCTTTGAAGTATTGAAGGACATCGTCCATGGCAAAAATACAAGGTATCACCGACATGCTGGGCATCTTTCCCTGCCTCGGCAGCGGCCGCAAAAGGCGTCGGCTCAGCTCTGACGAAGTGAAACTGGTGGAGCGATATCGGGAGCTTTCGGAGAACGACCGGATTGCGATGCGGTACCTGGTGGATGCGATGCGGAGTGTTTCGCGGTTTTAACGCTGGGGTGGGCACCGGGAAAGCCATTTGGCTTTTACGCTGGCCAGGTCAATCAAATTGCCTGCGTCGGCATCGTCGATGCCGACGGCAATGGCTTTCTGAAGCTCGGCACTGTCGTTTAGTTTCAGGTAAGAGATCGCAAAGCTTTCATCGCAGGGAATGACTTCCTCAATCTGAGGAAATTTGAGAACAGTTCTACTCATCTGAATTCAACTCGCTAGAGGGGACACGCTAAACCTGTGGCGAGGGAGCTAGCTTCCTCGCCACAGGTTTTTTGTTTATGAGCCTTAGCTGCAAGTGGCCAGAACCGGATACGGCCGTTGGCCGTGCATTAACTCCGGCACATCCCGCCATTTGACCCACGCCTGCTGTTGCCAGTGCAGCAACGGCACGGTGACGCCTGCCCAATGCATCGAACTCACGCTGGGGTGGTTTTTCACAGAGCTTGAATGGGTTTCGCGCAGCATCGGGATGACTTCATGGCTCGGCCATTGGCGCAGGTGTCGGTTTTCCGGGACGAAGTGATGGACGAGCAGGGCGAACAGGCCGGATTCGCTGACCATCGCGCAATCGATGATTTCGCCGTCCCGACGCAGAAGGACATGGCGACGCTGGTCGGGATCGAGTTTCAGAGTAAGGCGTTCGTTCAGCGGATAGCCCATCAAGCGACCGAGATCCTGAACACAGAACCAGGTTTCGTGATCTTGCATGAAGGCGTGGAGGAAACGGTTGTGGCGGGTGAAGACGACGGGGGTGAAGAAAGCGGAGCTTTCAGAAGGAATTTGTACATGGTTAGGCATTTGTCGACTCCAATATCGAGAATAGAGCCGCCACTCAAATGAGTGCGGTCACGCCGTTTTGATATTTACTCCGGCTCCGACACCGGGCCGCTGATTTCGCTGCCGAGAGAAAGCCTATCGGCTAGCCACCTACTACGCCAAGTCGGCTCTATCGATACCTTCTGTAGGAAAGAGGATTTATCTCTGAGGGTCGTATCTGTAGGAAATGCCTGTTTTTGCATAGGTGCCAGCGAGCCCGCCCCTAACCAGTGTTTTTTCCGTTATTTGTTTGAATCTTGCGCATCGCTGCAGATGCTCGGCCCTTGGTTTCAGGGCTCAAAGGATTGTTAGGAATAACGGAGAATTCAATGAAGGTGTCTCTCAAGCAGATCAACGGCCCTTGGGATCAGGGCTGGGTGCTGGACAAACACATGGTAAGTAGTACCTTTCTTGGCAACGATGATCGCGGACACCCATGCTTCGATAATCAGCGCACTGAGATTGGCGAGGCGACCTACCGGCTCAAATACCAGAAGGACTGGACTCAGGTCAGCCCACTTGCTCAGGCAGTAGCGACAAATGTCTTCCCAAAACTGGATCAGGTCGGGTTTGTAGTGCCTATGCCTGCTTCAAATATTCGTCAGCGACAACCGGTAACTGAGGTTGCCCAGGCGTTGGGACGAATTATCGGTCGGCCGGTTTTCTCGGATTTGCTTCGAAAAGCGACCACGGGAAAGTCGCTCAAGGATTTGCATTCGAAAGCAGACAAGGTTGCTGCGATTGGAGACAGTTTCAGCGTCAATGATGAAATCACCACTGATGGGCGCTGGAATGTTTTGGTTGTAGATGATTTGTTTGATAGCGGGGCGTCCATGGACGCGGCCTGCGCTGTTTTGCGTAAATATCCGAAGGTAGGGAAAATTTACGTCGCAGCGCTAACTTGGAAGTGAATTCAATGACGACTGTATTTATTGCCGGCTCTATCAACATCAAGAACCTTGATCCGAAGGTTAAAGAGCGCATCAATAATATCGTAGCGTCAGATTTTGAGGTGGTGGTGGGTGATGCTGGGGGCGCCGATACCTCCATTCAGGAGTACCTGCTGAGTCTCGAACGATCCAGAACCACGGTGTTCTGCAGCGGTTCGGCGCCGAGGAACAACCTAGGGCACTGGCCCGCCAGAACAGTCGACTCCAAGCATTCCAAAGGGTCGAGAGCTTTCTTCACCGAGAAAGACGTCGTCATGGCCGAAGCGGCTGACTACGGCTTGATGATCTGGGATGCAAAGAGCACCGGTACGCTCAGCAACGTCATTGAATTGTTGTCGAGAAAGAAGAAGTCGCTTGTTTTCGTCAACAAGGAAAAGCAATTCAAAGTAGTCGGAGACGTTAGTCAGCTCGAAGAGTTGATTGCATTCATGTCCGATCACGCCAAGCAAAAAGCCAATGAAAAAATCAAACTGTTCGACCGTATTTCCCTGTTGAAGCACGATCAGGCAGAGCTTTCTTTTTGATGATGTTTCACGGCTTGCCTGAACCCCGGCACCTTGTCGGTGCCGGGATCACAGGCTCTTAGCGACTCACCTTCCACGCATCCCCAGCCGGCGCCTTGCCATGGTCATACGGCTTGCCAATCCACATGTAAACCAAGCCCAACCCAATCACGATCGCAGTACTCAACACCATCGCATAGTTCACATACCAAGCCGCATCCGGCGTACGTGGCCAGGCCATGTTGATGATTGCGCCAACGCCGTACACCAGCGCGCCGATGTTCACCGGCCAGCCCCACGCGCCGAGGGTGAATTTGCCGCTCGGTTTCCAGCCTTTGCTGCGGGCGTACAGTGCGGCCAGGACGATCATCTGGAATGCGAGGTAGATGCCGATGGCGGCGAAGCTGACGATGGTGGCCACGGCGTCTTGCAGGAAGAAGCCGAGGGCGATGATCAGGGCGGGCAGGACGCCGGACACGAACAGTGCGGCAACCGGTACTTGGGTGGTAGGAGAAATCTTTTTCAGCAGTCGGCTGCCGATGACCATTTCATCGCGAGCGTAGGAGTACAGCAGACGGCTTGCCGCTGCTTGTAGGCTGATGACGCAGGAGATGAAGGAAATCATTACCACGCCCATCACCACTTTCGAACCGACCGGGCCGAAGGCGTTGTTGAGGATGGTGGTGACCGGGTCTTTGTCGGTGCCGTTGATCACCGCTTGCATGTCCGGCACAGCGAGGATCAGCGCCAGGCAGGCGAACATCGCCGCGATGCCGCCGATGTAGATGGTCATGCGCATGGCCACCGGGATTTTTGCGCTCGGGTTCGGGGTTTCTTCGGCGACGTCGCCGCAGGCCTCGAAGCCGTAGTAGAGGAACATCCCCGCCAACGACGCGGTGAGGAACGCCGGCAGGTATGAGCCGTCGACGCTGATGTCGAAGGTGTTGAACAGCACGCTCAGCGGTTGATGGCGTTCGAACACCAACAAGTAAACACCAACGATCACTGCGCCGACCAGTTCGCACAGAAAGCCGAACATGGCGATGCGCGCCAGCACTTTGGTGCCGCTGAGGTTGACCAGTGTGGCGAACAGGGTCAGCACCAGGGCGATGACGATGTTGGTGTTGTTGCTCGGCTCAAAACCGAGCATGGCGGCCAGGTATGGGCCAGCGCCGACCGCAACGGCAGCGATGGTGACGCAGAGGGCGATGGAGTAGATCCAGCCGACCATCCATGCCCATTTTTTACCGACCAATCGGCGTGCCCAAGGGTAAACACCGCCGGAAATCGGGAACTGCGAAACCACTTCGCCGAAGATCAGGCACACCAGCAATTGGCCGCAACCGACCAGCAAGTAGGCCCAGAACATCGGTGGGCCGCCGGCGGCGAGGCACAGGCCGAAGAGGGTATAAACCCCTACGACCGGTGACAGATAAGTGAAGCCCAAGGCGAAGTTTTCCCACAGGCTCATGCTGCGGTTGAAGTTCGAGGTGTAGCCCAGTTTGCGCAGTTGTTCGGCATCGCTGTCGGCAACGGCTGTGGCGAGATCGGGTGAGGAACTCATGTGTGTTTTGCTCCGTGAAATCGGCAGATTTCGGATGGCCGAAGCCGTGGCGAGGCTTTGCAGGCGCCGCCCGGTTCGGTAGTTATTGTTTTGGTTTCGGTGAAGCCTGGTGGTGGATCGCCGACATCGTCCGTGTGTCGCGGAAAAGATCGCAGCCTGCGGCAGCTCCTACAGAAGAGCGGCGTCCATCATGTAGGAGCTGCCGCAGGCTGCGATCTTTTCGCTGTTAATGCTTGAACATCACATGCCGAACCGTGGTGTAGTCCTCCAGCCCATACATGGACATGTCTTTCCCGTAGCCGGACAATTTCTGACCGCCATGGGGCATTTCGCTGACGAGCATGAAGTGCGTGTTCACCCACGTGCAGCCGTACTGCAAACGCGCCGACATGCGATGCGCGCGTCCGACATCTGCCGTCCACACGGAGGAGGCGAGGCCGTAATCCGAGTCGTTGGCCCATTCCAGCGCCTGCGCTTCATCGGTGAACTTGGTCACCGAAACCACCGGCCCAAACACTTCGCGACGGACAATCTCGTCGTCCTGCTGCGCATCGGCCAAAACGGTTGGTTCAAAGAAGAACCCGTTACCGTCGACAGCCTTGCCACCAGTGATCAAACGAATGTGCGACTGCGCCACGGCACGCTCGACAAACCCGGCAACACGGTCGCGATGTTGTGCAGTGATCAACGGCCCCAGTTCGGTCGACGGATCATCCTGCAAGCCGTACTTGATGCTGCTGACCGCCGCGCCAAGCTTCTCGACGAACTTGTCGTAGATGCCCTGCTGCGCGTAGATCCGGCACGCGGCGGTGCAGTCCTGCCCGGCGTTGTAAAAACCAAAGGTACGAATGCCTTCCACCGCCGCGCCGATATCGGCGTCATCGAAGATGATTACCGGCGCCTTACCGCCCAGTTCCATATGCATGCGTTTGACGCTGTCGGCAGTGCTGGAAATGATATTGGCGCCCGTGGCGATGGAGCCGGTCAGCGAAACCATGCGCACTTTCGGGTGTGTGACCAACGGACTGCCTACGGTAGGCCCACGACCAAACACCAGATTGAGTACGCCAGCCGGGAAGATTTCCGACGCCAGTTCGGCCAGACGCAACGCGGTCAGCGGGGTTTGCTCCGACGGCTTGAGCACCACGGTATTACCGGCGGCCAATGCTGGAGCGATTTTCCAGGCGACCATCATCAGCGGGTAGTTCCACGGCGCGATGGAGGCGATCACGCCGACCGGATCGCGGCGGATCATTGAGGTGTGGCCGGGCAGGTATTCGCCAGCGGCCGAACCGCTCATGCAACGGCTGGCGCCGGCGAAGAAACGGAACACGTCGGCAATCGCCGGAATCTCGTCGTTGAGCGCGGCGCTGTAGGGTTTGCCGCAGTTGTCGGATTCCAGTTTGGCCAGCTCCTCGCCGTGGGCTTCGATGGCGTCGGCGAGTTTGAGCAGCAGCAGCGAGCGGTCTTTCGGCGTGGTTTGCGACCACTCGGCGAAGGCGTTATCGGCGGCGCGCACGGCGGCATCGACCTGGGCTTCAGTGGCTTCGTTGATTTCTACCAGGACTTCGCCGAGCGAGGGATTGAGCACTGGTTGCGCCGGGCCTTCGCCGTTGACCAGTTGGCCGTTGATCAAGAGTTTGGTTTGCATCGTTCTGTCCTCTTCGAATCTATTATTTTTCTGCCGAAACCGGATTAAAAACTGTGGGAGCGAGCCTGCTCGCGAAAGCGGTGTATCAGTCGACATCAATGTTGGATGTGACGGCCTCTTCGCGAGCAGGCTCGCTCCCACAAGGGGATTTTTGGTGTCTGTTGAATATTTATTTACCGCCGCTGCCGGCGACGCTCTCGCCACCACGCGTCAGGTAATACGCGCCGAGGATTGGCAGCATCGTCACCATCATCACCAGCATGGCGACGACGTTGGTCACCGGTACATCCCGTGGCCGGCTCAGTTGGTTAAGTAGCCACAACGGCAACGTGCGTTCATGCCCGGCGGTGAACGTGGTGACGATGATTTCGTCGAACGACAGCGCAAACGCCAACATGCCGCCGGCCAGCAACGCCGAGCCGAGGTTGGGCAGGATGATGTAGCGAAAGGTCTGCCAGCCATCGGCGCCGAGATCCATCGAGGCCTCGATCAAACTGTGCGAAGTACGGCGCAGGCGGGCGATGACGTTGTTGTAGACGATCACCACACAGAAGGTCGCGTGACCGACGATGATGGTGAACATCCCCGGCTCGATCCCCAGCGTCTTGAACGTCGCCAACAGTGCGATCCCGGTGATGATCCCCGGCAGCGCAATCGGCAAAATCAGCATCAGCGAGATGCCTTGTTTGCCGAAGAAATCCCGGCGGTACAACGCTGCTGAAGCCAAGGTGCCGAGGACCATCGCAATCAACGTGGCGATGGCTGCGATCTGCAACGAAAGCTTGATCGCCTCCAGAACATCCGGCCGCGAAAACGCCACGCTGAACCAGTGCAGCGTGAAGCCCTTCGGCGGAAAGCTGAACGCGGCTTCTTCAGTGTTGAAGGCGTAAAGGAAGATGATCAGGATCGGGAAGTGCAGAAACACCAGCCCGCCCCAGGCTGCGATTCGTAGCCCGATTGAAGCCCTTTCAGAGCGCATCGAAGGCCCCCAGTCTTTTGACGATGGACAGGTAAACCGCGATCAACACAATCGGCACCAACGTAAACGCGGCGGCCATCGGCATATTGCCGATCGCACCTTGCTGCGCGTACACCATGCTGCCGACGAAGTAACCTGGCGGCCCGACCAGTTGCGGCACGATGAAGTCGCCCAAGGTCAGCGAAAACGTGAAGATCGAACCGGCGGCGATGCCCGGAATCGACAGCGGCAAAATCACCTGCATAAACGTCTGACGCGGCTTGGCCCCAAGGTCAGCGGAGGCCTGCAACAGCGACGGCGGCAGACGTTCCAACGACGCCTGAATCGGCAGAATCATGAACGGCAGCCAGATATAAACGAACACCATGAACCGCCCCAGATGCGAGGTCGACAAGGTGCTACCGCCCACCCCGGGAATCCCCAGAATGAACTGCAATACCGGCTCCAATCCCAAGTGCTGCACGAACCACTGCGCCACGCCGCCCTTGGCCAGCAGCAACGTCCACGCATACGCCTTGACGATGTAACTGGCCCACATCGGCATCATCACTGCGATGTAGAAAAACGCCTTGGTTTTGCCCGTGGTGTAGCGCGCCATGTAGTATGCAATCGGGAACGCAACGATGGCGCTGGCGATCGACACGACGATGGCCATGCTCAGCGTGCGCAGGATGATGTCGAAGTTCGACGGCTGAAACAGCGCGGCAAAATTCGCCAGGGTCAGGTCCGGCGTGACCGCCATGGTGAAGTCGTCGAAGGTGTAGAAACCCTGCCACAACAGCACCAGCAGCGAGCCGAGGTAGATCGCGCCAAACCACAGCAGTGGCGGCACCAGCAGCATCGACAGATACAGGTTCGGCTTGCGGTAGAGCAGGTTGGAAAACCGGCGCAACGGCGGCGATGCAGTCATCGCGAGCATGCTCATGTCACACCCCGCTCGCCACGTTATCGTGCAGCGGGATCATCGCTTCCCGCGCCCAACGCGCGCTCAGACGCTGGCCGGTCTGGTGCTGTGCGCTGCTGTCGATCCATTGATTGTTGGCGTGGCTGATGCTCAGGGTCTGACCGTTATCCAGCTTCAATTCATAACGCGTGGCGCGGCCCTGATACTGGATGTCATGGAGCAGACCGCTGACTTCGATTTCGTGACTGGCCAGCGGGCCTTCGGCAAAACGTACATGTTCCGGACGGATCGAAAACGGCTGCGGATGGCCGCTGATTTGGCGGGCCAGATCGCCGCGAATCACGTTCGAGGTGCCGACGAATTCAGCCACGAATGTGGTGGTCGGTTTCATGTACAGATTGCGCGGCGTGTCGACTTGTTCGATGCGGCCCTTGTTGAACACGGCGACGCGATCGGACATCGACAGCGCTTCGGTTTGATCGTGAGTGACGAAGATGAAGGTGATGCCGAGCTGGCGTTGCAGCTTCTTCAATTCACTTTGCATTTGTTCGCGCAGTTTCAGATCGAGTGCACCCAACGGCTCATCGAGCAGCAGCACACGCGGACGATTGACCAGAGCGCGGGCGAGGGCCACGCGCTGGCGCTGACCGCCTGACAATTGCACCGGTTTGCGTGCGCCATAACCGCCGAGGGCGACCATGTCCAAGGCTTCTTCGGCGCGTTTGTGGCGCTCGGTTTTACCGACGCCTTTGACCTTCAAACCGTAGGCGACATTGTCGAGGACGTTCATGTGCGGGAACAGCGCGTAGTCCTGAAACACCGTGTTGACGTCACGTTGATACGGCGGCAAACCGGCCGCTTCGGCGCCGTGGATGCGGATCGAGCCGGCGCTCGGTTGTTCGAACCCGGCGATCAGGCGCAGGCAGGTGGTTTTGCCCGAGCCGGAAGGGCCGAGCATGGAAAAGAACTCGCCGTCCTCGATATCGATGGAAACCCGGTCAACGGCCTTCACTTCGCCGAACTGCCGGGAAACGTTGGTGAACTGGACTGCAAGCGTCATGGTGCGGTGCTCCAAAAAGGCGAGGGCCGTCGCAGCGGCCCAGCCTGGACTTCTGAAAAATCTGAAACGTTTTACGGTTTGCTTGGTTCACACATTCGGCGGACGAGATGCGATCCGCTTTTAGCTCCCTCTCCCTCCGGGAGAGGGCGGGGGGTGAGGGTGGCTTTATTGGCCGTTGCTCTGAAGTCAAAGGCAAGGTCAAAAGCTACCCCCTCACCCCAGCCCTCTCCCCCAGGGGGGCGAGGGGGGAAAGGGAGCAGACCGCGTCGTTGTCGAGAGCTAGCGGCCGCCCATGATCGCGATGTAATCCTGGGTCCAGCGGCTATACGGCACAAACTTGCCACCCTCAGCCTGCGGGGTTTTCCAGAAGGCGATCTTGTCGAACTGGTCGAAACCGTTGGTCTTGCAACCTTCAGCACCCAGCAATTCGCTCTCCTTGCACGCCGCAGGAACGGCCGGCAACGAACCAAACCAAGCTGCTACATCACCCTGGACTTTCGGTTTCAGCGACCAGTCCATCCACTTGTACGCACAGTTCGGGTGCTTGGCCTCGGCGTGCAACATGGTGGTGTCAGCCCAGCCCGTGGCGCCTTCTTTCGGAATGGTCGACGCGATCGGCTGCTTCTCGTTCATCAAACCATTGACCTGATACGGCCACGCACTCGATGCCACCACGCCTTCGTTTTTGAAGTCGCTCATCTGCACCGTGGTGTCGTGCCAGTAGCGGTGGATCAGCGGCTGCTGCGCGCGCAACAGGTCGAGCACGGCTTTGTATTGATCTTCGGTGAGCTGGTACGGATCCTTGATGCCCAATTCAGGCTTGGTCGATTTCAGATACAACGCCGCATCGGCGATGTAGATCGGCCCGTCATAGGCCTGCACGCGGCCCTTGTTCGGCTTGCCGTCGGGCAGATCCTGCGCGGCAAACACCACGTTCCAACTGCTCGGCGCGGTCTTGAATACGTTGGTGTTGTACATCAGCACGTTCGGGCCCCACTGGTACGGGGTGCCGTAAGTCTGGTTGTTGACCACGTACCACGGCGCGTCTTTCAGGCGCGGGTCGAGGGTGTTCCAGTTCGCGATCAACGCAGTGTTGATCGGTTGCACACGCTTGCCGACGATCAACCGCAGCGACGCATCGCCCGACGCGGTGACCAGGTCATAACCGCCCTTGGCCATCAGGCTGACCATTTCGTCGGAGGTCGCAGCGGTCTTCACATTGACCTTGCAGCCGGTTTCTTTTTCGAAACCGGTGACCCAGTCGTAAGCCTTGTCGCTCTCGCCACGTTCGATGTAACCCGGCCACGCAACGATATCCAGCTGACCTTCGCCAGCACCGACAGCCTTTAACGGCTCGGCCGCTTGCAGGCTGGCGCTGGCCAGCAGGGCCGTGGTGATTGCACTGAGCAGTGCGGTCTTGTGCACGAACATGGTTGAACCCTCTTCTTCAAATTATGGTCGGGGCAGTTGTGAACGCGGTGAAGCATGCCGTTGGCGGCTTGTTATTAGCGTAGTCAGAGATGCTGGCCGTGGCGGGCCATGATGTGCCGCACCACGCTGTAGTCCTGCAGCGAATCACTGGATAAGTCTTTGCCGTAACCGGAGCGTTTCAGCCCGCCGTGGGGCATTTCGCTGACCAGCATGAAATGGCTGTTGATCCACGTGCAGCCGTACTGCAGGCGCGCGGCAACTTGCATCGCCTTGTCCAGATTCTGTGTCCACACCGACGAGGCGAGGCCATACTCGGAGTCGTTGGCCCAGTCGACGGCCTGCGCGAGTTCGTCGAAACGGGTCACGGTGACCACCGGGCCGAACACTTCGCGCTGAACGATTTCGTCGCTTTGTTTGCAACCGGCGAGCAGCGTCGGTTGATAGTAGAAACCGGCACCGGAATGCACCGCCGCACCGGTCACCCGCTCGATGTGTGGTTGGCCGAGGGCGCGCTCGACAAAACTGGCTACGCGGTCGCGTTGGCGGGTGCTGATCAGCGGGCCGATCTCGTTGTCGGCATCACGTTTGCCGGCGAAGCGCAGGCTGCTGACGGCTTGGCCGAGTTCGGCGACCAATTTGTCGTGAATCCCGGCCTGCGCGTAGATCCGGCATGCGGCGGTGCAGTCCTGGCCGGCGTTGTAGTAACCGTAAGTGCGCACTCCGTCGACCACGGCCTGGATGTCGGCGTCGTTGCAGACGATTACCGGGGCTTTGCCGCCGAGTTCGAGGTGCGTGCGTTTCAGGGTTTTCGCGGCGGCCTGGAGGATTTTCTGCCCGGTGACGATATCGCCGGTCAGCGAGACCATGCGCACTTTGGCGTGACCGACCAAATGGCTGCCGACGCCTTCGCCACCCCCGCAGATGATGTTGATCACCCCGCGCGGAAGAATCTCGGCGAGCGCTGGCGCCAGCGCGAGGATCGACAGCGGCGTGTGCTCGGAGGGTTTGAACACCAGCGTGTTGCCGGCGGCGAGGGCCGGGGCGATTTTCCACGCGGCCATCATGATCGGGTAATTCCACGGCGCAATCGAGGCGATCACGCCAATCGGATCGCGACGAACCATGCTGGTGTAACCCGGCAGGTATTCACCGCTGAGCTGACCGGTCTGGCAGCGCACGGCGCCGGCGAAGAAGCGGAATACATCGACGGTCGCCGTCAGATCGTCCTGACGCGCCAGGTGCAGCGGCTTGCCGCAGTTCAGCGATTCGAGGCGGGCGAGGTGATCGGCGTGTTTTTCCACGGCGTTGGCAATCTCGAGCAACAGGTTGGAACGTTGCTGAGGCGTGGTGCGCGACCATTCGGCAAAGGCGCGGTGGGCGGCGAGGATGGCGGCTTCGACTTGCTCGGTGCTGGCCTCGGCGATGTGCGTGAGGATCTCACCGGTGGCTGGGTTAAGAATCGGCTCGACAAAACCTTCCCCAGCGACCAATTCGCCGTCGATCAACAACGCGGTACACATCGGGGTCTGCGCGCCAGCCATCTTCCGCGATCTCTTTTCTTGTGTGGCCATTGTTGCTCCCTGATATCGGGAGCCGACCGTCTTATAGATGCAGCAAGACTAGTGCGCGGCTCCGAGGTCGACAAATTCTAAATACTGAAGGCTGTGTTCGATTAAATAGATGGCTTGCGTCCGCCGTGGGGTTGTTCACGGGCTACGGTCAGGAATGGGTCGACCAATGCCGGGCGCGCGGTGCCACGACGCCAGGCCAGACCAACGTCGAGGGTCTGGTTGAGGTCGGCGATCGGACGCGCTTCGATGATGTCGCCCTCCAGTGACCACGGGCGATAAGTCATGTCCGGTTGAATCGACACGCCCAAACCGGCGGCAACCAGACTTCGTACAGCCTCGGTGGACGCGGTTCGCAGAGTGATCTTCGGTTGCAGCCCGGAACCGCGCCAGAAACGCTGGGCATTGCGATCCATCTCATCGACGTTCAGTTGAATCAGAGGTTCGCGGGCAACGTCGGCGAGGTTGATGCTGTCGTGCTCCAGCAGTGGATGCTGGGCTGGCAGCCACAAACGGTGCGGTGAGTGGGTCAGTACTTCAGTTTGCAAAGCGTGACGATCTTCGAGGTTGGAGAGGATCAGCACGCCGACATCAATCTCGCCGCTGACCAGCAAATGCTCGATGTAAGGGCGCTCGTCTTCCATCACACGGATCTCGACATTGGGATAGGCGCGTTGGAATCGTGTGAGCAAATCCGCTAGGTAATAACCGGCGACCAGACTGGTCACGCCGACGATCAACTGCCCGGCGACCTGATCGGTACTCTGTTGCAGGCTGCGCTTGGCGTTGTCGACGGTCGCGAGAATCAGGTGCGCCTGACGCAGGAATTGATGCCCTTGATGCGTCAGGGTCATGCCCTTGGCGTGGCGGCTGAACAGGCTGACGCCGATTTCCTCTTCGAGTTGCTGGATCGCCAGCGTCAGAGTCGATTGGGAAATGAATGCAGTTTGTGCGGCGGCGGAGATCGAGCCGGTCTCGGCCACGGCGATGAAATGACGAATCTGACGCAAGGTCATCATGAGAAGGGGTACCCAGTGGGCGGTTTTTATAGATTGGCCTGAGTGTATATCTATTTTCGCGAACGGCTCGGGCGTACTGAGCAACATCTGGAAGCACACTCGCGGGCCGGGCAGGGGCACTTTCGAACTAGGCTGAGGGCCTTATAGATCCGGATAACCCCTGTTTTGGAGGCGGAACATGAACACCCGTGGATTGCTCGATCAACTGCTTAAATCTGGCCAGGATCTGTTGCAGAACAAGGCTGGCGGAACGCACAACAAACCGGCGGCCGGTGGCTTGGGCGGTTTGCTCGGCGGTTCTTCAGGCACTGGCGGCCTCGGCAGTCTTTTGTCCGGCGCAGGTGGTGGCGCGTTAGCTGCTGGCGCGATGGGCTTGTTGCTCGGTAACAAGAAAGTGCGCAAGGTCGGCGGTAAAGTCGCGATCTACGGCGGGCTGGCCGCGCTGGGCGTACTGGCCTACAAGGCCTACGGCAACTACAACGCGCAAAAAGGCACGGCCCCGCAACGCGAACCACAGACCCTCGACCGTCTGCCTCCGGTGCAGGCCGAACAACACAGCCAGGCCATTCTCAAGGCGCTGGTCGCTGCCGCGAAGGCCGACGGCCACATCGATGACCGCGAGCGTCAACTGATCGAAGGCGAATTCACCAAACTCGACAACGATCAGGAGCTACAGAACTGGCTCCACGCCGAACTCAACAAACCCCTCGACCCCACCGACGTCGCACGGGCCGCGAGCACGCCGGAGATGGCGGCAGAAATGTACATCGCCAGTGTAATGCTGGTGGATGAGGAGAACTTCATGGAGAAGTCATATCTGGATGAACTGGCGCGCCAGTTGAAGCTGGAGCCAGGTTTGAAGGTGGAACTGGAGAAGCAGGTGCGGCAGGCCTCTGTGTAGAGACAGCGTGCTTTAACAATCGCAACCCCCTGTGGGAGCGAGCCTGCTCGCGAAAGCGCCGGGTCAGACGACATCGATGTTGACCGTTCCGGCCTCTTCGCGAGCAAGCTCGCTCCCACAGGTTATTCCGGCGTGCACGGAGCTTGCTCGCGATGATGTTTCAGCCTCACTGCATACGCCATGGCCGATCTATCGCCTCCTTTTGCCATTACCCCACTGGCACGCCCACCCGCAATTGTCGGACAGTCCCAGCCCAGAGCCCTCCCGCGACCAAGGCGGACAGGCCCGAGGGTTACAAAGCGTCTTATAAATGAAACACCGCCCTCGGCTATACTCCCCGCATTTCGACTAGGCACGAGGAATCACTGTGAAGAACTGGACGTTGCGCCAACGCATTTTGGCGAGCTTTGCGGTGATTATCGCCATCATGTTGCTGATGGTCGTCGTTTCGTATTCACGGCTGTTGAAGATCGAGGTCAGTGAAAACAGCGTGCGTGATGACGCGATTCCCGGCGTCTATTACAGCTCGATGATTCGCGGCGCGTGGGTCGACAGCTATCTGCAGACTCAGGAACTGCTCGGGCTCAAGGAAGGCCAGGGGATTTCCAGCGAGGACGCGGCTGACTACAAGGCGTTCGAGGCTCGTCTGCAGGAGCAGATGGCCAACTATCGCAAAACCATGGCGACCGACGAGGATCGTGTCGAGTTCGCCGCGTTCGAGAAGTATCACGACGCCTACATCCAGATTCAGGATGCCGTGCTGGATCTGCACAAACGCAACCTGGAAGCGGACGCGGTCAGGATGTTCCACGACAAGCTCACGCCTGCCTGGTATTCCGGGCGCATGAAGCTCAACGACATCATCGGCGAAAACAAGACAGTCGCCGATCAGGCCATGAACAATATCGACGATGCCGTGGCCGCAGCCAAAGTCAGCATGTTCATTTCCCTGTTGGTCGCTGTCCTCGCCGCTGGCCTGTGCGGTCTGTTGCTGATGCGCGCAATCATGGCGCCGATGAACCGCATTGTGCAGATCCTCGAAACCATGCGCACCGGTGACCTCAGTTCGCGTCTGAACCTCGATCGCAAGGACGAATTCGGCGCCGTCGAAACCGGCTTCAACGACATGATGACCGAGCTGACCGCGCTGGTGTCGCAAGCCCAGCGCTCCTCGGTGCAGGTGACCACTTCGGTGACCGAGATCGCCGCCACCTCCAAGCAACAACAAGCCACCGCCACCGAAACCGCTGCCACCACTACCGAAATCGGCGCGACGTCGCGCGAGATCGCCGCCACCTCGCGCGACTTGGTGCGCACCATGACCGAAGTGTCCACCGCCGCCGATCAGGCCTCAGTGCTGGCCGGCTCCGGCCAGCAAGGTCTGGCGCGCATGGAAGACACCATGCACTCGGTGATGGGCGCGGCCGATCTGGTCAACGCCAAACTGGCGATCCTCAACGAGAAGGCCGGCAACATCAATCAGGTGGTGGTGACCATCGTCAAAGTCGCCGATCAGACTAACCTGTTGTCGCTCAACGCAGCGATTGAAGCCGAGAAGGCCGGCGAGTACGGACGCGGTTTTGCCGTGGTCGCCACGGAAGTGCGGCGTCTGGCGGATCAGACCGCCGTGGCCACTTACGACATCGAGCAAATGGTTCGCGAGATCCAGTCGGCGGTGTCGGCGGGTGTGATGGGCATGGACAAGTTCTCCGAAGAAGTACGCCGTGGCATGTCCGAAGTGCAGCAGGTTGGCGAGCAGCTGTCGCAGATCATCCATCAGGTGCAGGCGCTGGCGCCGCGGGTGTTGATGGTCAACGAGGGCATGCAGGCGCAGGCCACCGGTGCCGAGCAGATCAACCACGCGCTGGTGCAACTGGGTGATGCCAGCAGCCAGACCGTCGAGTCGTTGCGTCAGGCCAGTTTCGCCATCGACGAACTGAGCCAGGTGGCCGTCGGGCTGCGCAGCGGCGTTTCGCGATTCAAAGTCTGATGAGCGAAATCATCGCCAAACGCAGCGCCGCGCAGGTGGCGAAGCCGGCGTTGTTCCTGCTGTTTCGCATCGGTAGCGAACGTTACGCCCTGCGCGCTACTGAAGTCGCCGAAGTGTTGCCGCGCCTGCCGTTGAAGCCGATCGCGCGGGCGCCGCAATGGGTTGCCGGTGTGTTCGCTTATCGCGGTGCGGTAGTCCCGGTAATCGACCTCAGCGCATTGACCTTTGGCCATCCCGCTCAGGCGCGTACCAGCACGCGTCTGGTGCTGGTCAATTACCAGCCTGATCAGTCGCAACCGGCGCAATGGCTTGGGCTGATTCTGGAACAGGCCACCGACACCCTGCGTTGCCATCCGCAAGAGTTTCAGCCTTACGGCCTCGACAACCGCGAGGCGCCTTACCTCGGCCCGGTGCGTGAAGATGCGCAGGGATTGGTGCAATGGGTACGGGTCAATGATTTGCTCGATGACGCCGTGCGTACTTTGCTGTTCCCCGATCCGCCGTTGAATCCGGCGCAGCTTGAGGCGCAGCCATGAGCGGCGATCAACGTTTTTTCGACTTTCTCAAGGAGCGCATCGGCCTCGATGTGACGTCGGTGGGCCCGGCGATCATTGAGCGCGCGGTGCGTCAGCGCACCACGCTCTCGCAAGCGGCGCATGCCAATGAGTATTGGCAGTTGCTGCAAGGCTCGCGGGATGAACAACAAGCGTTGATC
Source organism: Pseudomonas sp. Irchel 3H7 (assembly GCF_900187605.1). Lineage (GTDB taxonomy): Bacteria > Pseudomonadota > Gammaproteobacteria > Pseudomonadales > Pseudomonadaceae > Aquipseudomonas. Next base: position 146,656 of record NZ_FYEA01000004.1, on the reverse strand, counting down.
GAAGCGGTGATCGTTCCCGAGACATGGTTTTTCCGCTACCCGGAATCTTTCGCGACGCTGGGCAAACTCGCCCGCAAACGCCTTGGCGAACTGAACAACATGCGTGCCTTGCGCATCCTCAGCCTGCCGTGTTCCACCGGCGAAGAACCGTATTCGATTGCCATGGCCTTGCTCGATGCCGGGCTCAAGCCTCATCAGTTCAAGGTCGACGGCATGGACGTCAGTCCGCTGTCGGTGGAGAAGGCGCGGCGCGCGTTGTACGGCAAGAATTCGTTTCGCGGTCAGGATCTGGACTTTCGCGAGCGGCACTTCACGTCTGAGCAGGACGGTCATCGAGTCAATGAAAACGTCCGTGAGCAAGTGCGTTTGCAGGTCGGCAACGTGCTCGATCCGACGCTGCTGGCCAGTGAGCCGGCGTTCGATTTCGTGTTCTGCCGCAACCTGCTGATCTATTTCGATCAGCCGACGCAAAAACTGGTGTTCGAGGTGCTCAAGCGCCTGACGCACTTCGATGGCGTGCTGTTTATCGGCCCGGCCGAGGGCAGTTTGCTTGGGCGGTTGGGCATGCGTTCGATCGGCATCCCGCAATCCTTTGCCTTCAGTCGCCACAGTGAGCCGCATCCCGAACCGCTGCCGACAGCCAAACCGATCGCGGTGCCGATCAGCCAACCGCAGCGCAGCACGCCGCCAGCGCCGGTGCGCAATCGACCGTTTGCTGCCGTAACACCACTGCCAATCGCCAGCAAAAGCGCGAACCCGGACGCGGCGACGTTGCTGGCCAACATCGCTGCACTGGCTAACGAAGGCAAAAGCGCCGAAGCCCGGGCGGCGTGCGAACAGTATTTGCGCAGCCACGAACCGGTGGCCCAAGTCTTTTACTGGCTCGGCTTGCTCAGCGATGTCGCCGGCCTGACCCTCGAAGCCCAGGGTTTCTACCGCAAGGCGTTGTACCTCGAACCGCAACATCCCGAAGCGTTGATGCACCTGGCCGCATTGCTGCAGGCCCAGGGCGACAGCGTCGGTGCCAGACGATTGCAGGAGCGCGCCGCCCGCAGCGGGCGCACCGCCGACAGTGAGCGTAAACGATGATCCCGTCCGACACCTTGAACGTCACCCACGAAGACGCCCGGGCCATCGACGATTGCTGGAACCGCATCGGCATTCATGGCGACAAGTCCTGTCCGCTGCTTGAAGACCACATTCATTGCCGCAATTGCTCGGTGTATTCCGCCGCTGCCACGCGCTTGCTCGACCGTTATGCGTTGCAGCAGGACGAGCGCGACCCGGTGGCGACTGCCGTAGAAAGCGATGTGAAAACCCGCTCGTTGCTGATGTTCCGTCTCGGCGAAGAATGGCTGGGACTGGCGACGCGCAGCCTTGTTGAAGTGGCACCGTTGCAGGCGATTCACTCGTTGCCGCACCAGCGCTCGCGCGCCTTGCTCGGTGTGGCCAATGTACGCGGCGCGCTGGTGGCGTGCCTGTCGCTGGTTGAGTTGCTTGATCTGGATGGCAACTCGGCGCCAGCCACAGGCGCGAGAATCATGCCGCGCATGTTGATCATTGCCGCCCATGGCGGACCGGTGGTGGTGCCGGTGGATGAGGTCGACGGCATTCATGCCATCGACGAGCGCATTCTTGATGCGGCATCGCAGTCCGGGGCGCAAGCCAGCGCGAAATACACCCGTGGCGTTCTGCAATATCGCGGTCGCAGCCTGCGTTGGCTGGATGAAGAACAGCTGTTGTCCGCCGTGACCCGGAGCCTCACATGACCCCCGAGCAAATGCGCGACGCCTCGCTGCTGGAGTTGTTCAGCCTCGAAGCCGAAGCCCAGACCCAAGTGCTCAGTGCCGGATTGCTGGCGCTGGAACGTAACCCGAGCCAGGCCGATCAACTGGAATCGTGCATGCGCGCGGCGCACTCGCTCAAAGGTGCGGCGCGGATTGTCGGCATCGACAGCGGTGTCAGCGTTGCGCATGTCATGGAGGATTGCCTGGTCAGTGCGCAGGAAGGGCGGTTATTGCTGCGCCCCGAGCACATTGATGCGCTGTTGCAGGGCACCGATTTGCTGATGCGCATTGCCACGCCAGCGAATGCTCCGCAACCGGCTGACATCGAAGCGTATGTGGCGTTGATGGCGCAGTTGCTGGATCCATCGTCCGCGACTGCTGTCGCAGCGCCAGTCATGGCCGAATTGCAACTGCAAGCTCCGCGAGTTGAGCCGACGCCGCCAGCGCCCGTCATCGACGTTGCGAGTGAGACGCCAGAGCCAGCGCCACGCAAAAACAAACGCACTACCGAAGGTGGCGAACGCGTCTTGCGCGTTACCGCCGAGCGCCTGAACAGCCTGCTCGATCTGTCGAGCAAATCGCTGGTGGAAACCCAACGCCTGAAACCGCACCTGGCGACCATGCAACGCCTCAAGCGCATGCAGAACAACGGCCTGCGCGCGTTGGAAAACCTCAACGTGCACCTCAAGGAACACGCGCTGAGCCTTGAAGCGCTGGAAGCCCTGGAAGACGCGCGCCGTTTGCTCGCCGAATCCCAGCAACTGCTGAGCGAGAAAAACGCCGAACTCGACGAATTCGCCTGGCAGGCCAGCCAACGCGCGCAAGTGCTTTACGACACCGCGTTGGCCTGCCGCATGCGGCCATTTGCCGATGTGCTTACCGGCCAGGTGCGCATGGTCCGCGATCTGGGCCGCAGCCTCGGCAAACAGGTACGCCTGGAGATCGAAGGCGAGAAAACCCAGGTCGACCGCGACGTGCTGGAGAAACTCGAAGCACCGCTGACTCATTTGTTGCGCAACGCCGTCGATCACGGCATCGAAACCCCGGAGCAACGGCTGCTCAAGGGCAAGCCTGAAGAGGGCCTGATCCGCCTGCGCGCCTCGCATCAGGCCGGTCTGCTAGTGCTGGAATTGAGCGATGACGGCAACGGCGTCGACCTGGAAAAAGTCCGCCGCAGCATTGTCGAGCGGCAGTTATCCCCAGCGGAAACGGCGGCGCAGTTGAGCGAGGAAGAACTGCTGACCTTCCTCTTTCTGCCTGGTTTCAGCCTGCGCGACACGGTCACCGAAGTGTCCGGGCGGGGCGTCGGCCTCGATGCCGTTCAACACATGGTTCGCCAGTTGCGCGGCGCCGTAGAGTTGGAGCAGACCGCAGGCGAGGGCAGTCGCTTTCATCTGGAAGTGCCGCTGACCTTGTCGGTGGTGCGCAGTCTGGTGGTGGAAGTTGGCGAAGAAGCGTATGCCTTCCCGCTGGCGCACATCGAGCGCATGTGTGATCTGGCGCCGGAGGACATCGTGCAGGTCGAAGGCCGTCAGCATTTCTGGCACGAAGGCCAGCACGCCGGGCTGGTCGCAGCCAGCCAGTTGCTCAACCGCCCGGCCAGCCAGAACAGTGGCGAAACCCTCAAAGTCGTGGTGATCCGCGAGCGCGATGCAATTTATGGCGTTGCCGTAGAGCGTTTCATTGGCGAGCGCACGCTGGTGGTCTTGCCACTCGACGAGCGGCTGGGCAAAGTGCAGGACATCTCCGCTGGCGCCCTGCTCGACGATGGCTCGGTAGTGCTGATCGTCGACGTCGAAGACATGATGCGTTCGGTGGACAAACTGCTCAATACCGGGCGCCTTGAACGCATCGCCCGTCACGGCAATCAAGCCGCCGAAGCCGCGCGCAAACGCGTGCTGGTGGTCGATGATTCGCTGACCGTGCGCGAGCTGCAACGCAAACTGCTGCTCAATCGCGGCTACGACGTTGCGGTGGCGGTGGACGGCATGGACGGTTGGAACGCACTGCGTTCGGAGGACTTCGATTTGCTGATCACCGACATCGACATGCCGCGCATGGACGGCATCGAACTGGTAACTCTGCTGCGCCGCGACAATCGCCTGCAATCGCTGCCGGTGATGGTCGTGTCGTACAAGGATCGCGAAGAGGATCGCCGCCGTGGCCTCGATGCCGGCGCTGACTATTATTTAGCCAAAGCCAGTTTTCATGACGACGCCCTGCTCGACGCAGTGGTCGAGCTTATTGGAGGAGCGCGGGCATGAAGATCGCAATCGTCAACGACATGCCCATGGCGGTGGAGGCCTTGCGCCGGGCGCTGGCCTTCGAACCGGCGCATCAGGTGGTCTGGGTCGCCCGCAACGGCGCCGAGGCGGTGCAACTGTGCGCCGAAAACACCCCGGACCTGATCCTGATGGACCTGATCATGCCGGTGATGGACGGCGTCGAAGCCACCCGCCGGATCATGGCCGAAACCCCGTGTGCCATTGTCATCGTGACCGTTGACCGCCAGCAGAACGTGCATCGGGTCTTTGAAGCCATGGGCCACGGCGCGCTGGATGTGGTCGACACTCCGGCACTCGGCGCCGGCGACGCTCGGGAAGCCGCCGCGCCGTTGCTGCGCAAGATCCTCAATATTGGCTGGCTGATCGGCGAGAAGCCCACGCGTTCGCGGCCGGCGCCACCGGCCCAGCGCAGTTCCGCTTCGTGCCAGCGGCTGGTGGCGATTGGCTCGTCGGCTGGTGGGCCGGCGGCGCTGGAAGTCCTGCTCAAAGGCTTGCCGAAGGATTTTTCGGCAGCCATTGTGCTGGTGCAGCACGTCGATCAGGTGTTCGCCGCCGGCATGGCCGAATGGCTGGCCAGCGCCAGCGGCCTCGATGTGCGTCTGGCCCGCGAGGGCGAACCGCCGCAAGCCGGCGCGGTGCTGCTGGCCGGCACCAATCACCATATTCGCTTACTGAAAAACGGCACGCTGGCCTACACCGCCGAGCCGGTCAACGAAATCTATCGGCCCTCGATCGATGTGTTTTTCGAGAGTGTCGCCAGCTATTGGAATGGCGACGCCGTCGGGGTTTTATTGACCGGGATGGGGCGCGACGGGGCGCAAGGGCTTAAGCTCATGCGTCAGCAGGGTTACCTGACCATCGCGCAGGATCAGCAAAGCAGTGCGGTGTACGGCATGCCCAAGGCTGCTGCGGCGATTGATGCCGCGGTTGAAATCCGTGCACTGGAAAAGATAGCGCCACGATTGCTGGAGGTTTTCCCCAAATGAACAGGTTTATCGGCAATCCTGGCCCCCGCAGTACACAGGTGACCGCCCATGAATGACTTACAGATCGACGACATTAAAACCGACGAAAACGCCGCCATGGTGTTGTTGGTGGATGATCAGGCGATGATCGGCGAAGCGGTGCGCCGTGGGCTGTCGAATCAAGAAAACATCGACTTCCACTTCTGCTCCGACCCGCAGCAGGCCATCGCGCAGGCGGTACGGATCAAACCGACGGTGATTCTCCAGGACCTGGTGATGCCCGGCCTCGATGGCCTGAGCCTGGTGCGCGAATACCGCAATCACCCGGCGACCAAGGACATTCCGATCATCGTCCTGTCGACCAAGGAAGACCCGCTGATCAAGAGCGCGGCGTTCTCCGCCGGCGCCAACGATTACCTGGTGAAACTGCCGGACACCATCGAACTGGTGGCGCGCATCCGCTATCACTCGCGCTCGTACATGACGTTGTTGCAGCGCGACGCGGCGTATCGCGCGCTGCGGGTCAGCCAGCAGCAATTGCTCGACACCAATCTGGTGCTGCAACGGCTGATGAACTCCGATGGCCTGACCGGGCTGTCCAACCGTCGGCACTTCGACGAATACCTGGAACTGGAATGGCGCCGCTCGTTGCGCGATCAGAGCCAGCTGTCGTTGTTGATGATCGATGTCGATTACTTCAAGTCCTACAACGACAGCTTTGGCCATGTTGAAGGCGACGAAGCGCTGCGCAAGGTCGCCACGGCGATCCGTGACGCCAGCGCGCGACCGTCGGATCTGCCGGCGCGTTATGGCGGTGAGGAGTTTGTGCTGGTGTTGCCGAACACCTCGCCGGGCGGTGCGCGGCTGGTGGCGGAGAAACTGCGGCAGACCGTGGCATCCTTGAAAATTCCGCACAACACCCCGGCGGAAGGGGCGAGCCTGACCATCAGTATTGGTCTGGCGACGATGGTGCCGCAGGCGGGTAGTGATTGTCGGTTGCTGATTTCAGCGGCGGATCGTGGCTTATATCTGGCCAAGAACAATGGGCGTAATCAGGTCGGGATCGAGTAGCGGCTGACCCTCACCCCATCCCTCTCCCGGAGGGAGAGGGGGCCGACCGAGGTGTCTTGGGTTCTGCATCGACCTGAAAGACCTCGGCGATTATGGATCTGTAAGCGTGGCGATCATGGATTCGGCAAAGCCCTTTCACGTCGGCGTACCTCTCAAATATCCCCCAATCGGTCCCCTCTACCTCTGGGAGAGGGTTAGGGTGAGGGCAAAGGTTTTAATGATCCCCACACCCGCCAGACGGGCTGCCGTGACAGCCTGATTACGTTATACTCGCCGGCTTTCAAAAGTTCGCCAACGAGTGCTGCCCGTCATGGAAATCAATCCGATCCTGAACACCATCAAGGACCTGTCCGAGCGCTCCGAAACTATTCGGGGGTATCTTTGACTACGATCAAAAGCATGAGCGTCTGACTGAAGTCAATCGCGAGCTTGAAGATCCGAGTGTCTGGAACAAACCTGAATACGCCCAGGAGCTGGGCCGCGAGCGTTCGGCGCTGGCGCAGATCGTCGATACCCTCGATGAACTGAACGCCGGCCTGGCCGATTGCCGCGATCTGCTGGACATGGCCGTCGAAGAAAACGACGAAGGCGCAGTGGGCGATGTCGTCGCCGAGCTGGCCCGTCTCGAGGAAAATCTGGCCAAGCTGGAATTCCGCCGTATGTTCAGCCATGAAATGGACCCGAACAACGCCTACCTGGATATCCAGGCCGGTTCCGGCGGCACCGAAGCCCAGGATTGGGCCAACATCCTCCTGCGCATGTACCTGCGCTGGGCGGATAAACGCGGTTTCGACGCGACCATCATGGAACTGTCGGCCGGTGAAGTCGCCGGTATCAAAGGTGCGACCGTGCACATCAAGGGCGAATACGCCTTTGGCTGGCTGCGCACCGAGATCGGCGTGCACCGTCTGGTGCGCAAGAGCCCGTTCGACTCCGGCAACCGTCGCCACACCTCGTTCTCCGCGGTGTTCGTCTCGCCAGAGATCGACGACAAGGTCGAAATCGAAATCAACCCGGCAGACCTGCGAATCGACACCTATCGTTCTTCGGGTGCCGGTGGTCAGCACGTAAACACCACCGACTCGGCCGTACGTATCACTCACGTACCGACCAACACCGTGGTCAGCTGCCAGAACGAACGTTCCCAGCACGCCAACAAGGACACCGCCATGAAAATGCTGCGGGCCAAGTTGTACGAGCAGGAAATGCAGAAACGCAACGCCGCATCGCAAGCGCTGGAAGACACCAAATCCGACATCGGCTGGGGTCACCAGATTCGCTCGTACGTGCTCGATGCGTCGCGGATCAAGGATCTGCGCACCAACATCGAACGCAGCGACTGCGACAAGGTACTCGACGGCGACATCGACGAATACCTGTATGCCAGCCTGAAATCGGGCCTGTAAAAGACGCAATACAGCATCGGCTGATTCAAGCCGATCCCTGTAGGAGCCAGCCCAGCTGGCGATCTCCGGGCCGCCAGGCCCGGGGGCAACGAACCTGATGGAATATCTAAAGACATGAGCGACCAACAACTCGACCCGCAAGCCCTGCAACAGGAAGAAAACTCCCTGATCGCCCTGCGCAAGGAAAAGCTGGCTGCCGAGCGCGCCAAGGGCAATGCCTTCCCGAACGACTTCCGCCGCGAAAACTACTGCGAAGATCTGCAGAAGAAATACGCGGACAAGACCAAGGAAGAGCTGGCAGAGGCTGCAATCCCGGTCAAGGTTGCCGGTCGCATCATGCTCAACCGTGGTTCGTTCATGGTGATCCAGGACATGACCGGTCGCATCCAGGTCTACGTCAACCGTAAAACCCTCTCGGAAGACACCCTGGCCGCGGTGAAAACCTGGGACATGGGCGACATTATTGCTGCCGAAGGTACCTTGGCGCGTTCCGGCAAGGGCGACCTGTATGTTGAAATGACCAGCGTGCGTCTGCTGACCAAATCGCTGCGTCCGCTGCCGGACAAGCACCACGGCCTGACCGATACCGAACAGCGCTACCGTCAGCGTTACGTTGACCTGATCGTCAACGAAGACGTGCGTCAGACCTTCCGCGTCCGTTCGCAAGTGATCGCGCACATCCGCAGCTTCCTGATGAAGCGCGACTTCCTCGAAGTCGAAACGCCGATGCTGCAGACCATTCCGGGCGGCGCCGCAGCCAAGCCGTTCGAAACCCACCACAACGCGCTGGACATGGAAATGTTCCTGCGTATCGCCCCTGAGCTGTATCTGAAGCGTCTGGTGGTCGGTGGTTTTGAAAAGGTTTTCGAGATCAATCGCAACTTCCGTAACGAAGGCGTCTCGACTCGGCACAACCCTGAATTCACCATGTTGGAGTTCTACCAGGCTTACGCCGACTACGAAGACAACATGGACCTGACCGAAGAACTGTTCCGTGAACTGGCGCAGCTGGTGCTGGGCAGCACCGACGTGCCGTACGGCGACAAGGTGTTCCACTTCGGCGAGCCGTTCGTGCGTCTGTCGGTGTTCGACTCGATCCTCAAGTACAACCCTGAGCTGACTGCCGATGATCTGAACGACATCGACAAGGCCCGCGCCATCGCCAAGAAGGCCGGCGCCAAGGTGCTGGGCTTCGAAGGTCTGGGCAAGCTGCAGGTGATGATTTTCGAAGAGCTGGTCGAGCACAAACTGGAACAGCCGCACTTCATCACTCAGTACCCGTTCGAAGTCTCGCCGCTGGCTCGTCGCAACGATGACAACCCGAACGTCACCGACCGTTTCGAGCTGTTCATCGGTGGCCGTGAAATCGCCAACGCCTACTCCGAGTTGAACGACGCGGAAGACCAGGCCGAGCGCTTCATGGCGCAGGTGGCCGACAAGGACGCCGGCGACGACGAAGCCATGCACTACGACGCCGACTTCGTTCGCGCGCTGGAGTACGGCATGCCGCCAACGGCCGGTGAAGGCATCGGCATCGACCGTCTGGTGATGTTGCTGACCAACTCGCCGTCGATCCGCGATGTGATCCTGTTCCCGCACATGCGACCGCAAGCGTAAACGTTTCAGTTAAAAAGCCGCCTAAAACAGGCGGCTTTTTATTGCCTGTCTGGTACAAATGTATCAATTGGTTAATTTTGCAATAGCAGAGGAAGTTCTGTCGTGATGGGTGCAATAGCTCAAGAGGGTGCAGCGGGTATCGCCACTGCGGTCGCTGAAAGTGTTCAGTACCAGGGTCGCAAGGCCAGCCGACAGGGCAGTGAGCAGCGTCGCCAGGACATTCTCGACGCCGCGATGCGCATTGTCGTGCGCGACGGCGTGCGCGCCGTGCGCCATCGTGCAGTGGCCGCCGAGGCCGGTGTGCCGCTGTCGGCGACCACGTATTACTTCAAGGACATCGATGACCTGCTCACCGATACCTTCGCCCAATACGTTGAACGCAGCGCGGCGTACATGGCCAAGTTGTGGGTCAACAATGAAGGTCTGTTGCGTGACATGGTCGTCAGTGGCGACGGCAGCCCGGAGTCGCGCTCGCAACTGGCGGACGATATTGCGCGGCTGATGGCCGACTATGTGCACCGGCAGTTGATTAACCGGCGTGAGCATTTGATGGCCGAACAGGCATTCCGTCAGGAGGCGTTGCTTAACCCGCGCCTGGCGATTCTGGTGCGTTCACATCAGCAGATTCTGTTGCAGGGTACTTGCCAGTTGTTCCAGGTGTTGGGCTCGCGTGAACCGCAGCAAGATGCCAAGGTGTTGACGGCGATTATCGGACGGATGGAATATCAGGGCCTGCTCAACGACGCCGAGCCTTTGGCCGAAGAGGACATGCTCGGCATTCTGACGCGGTATATGCACCTGGTGCTCGCGTCGGTCTGACCACAAGATCGTTCCCACGCTCTGCGTGGGAATGCCGCCGGGGACGCTCCGCGTCCCTTCGTCGACATGACGCAGAGCGTCAGTGAATGCATTCCCACGCAGAGCGTGGGAACGATCGATCACCATGAGGGCGGCCAATGTTCATAGGGAGTATTGAATGAAAGCCTGGCGTGGCGTGCTGATCGCCTTGTCGTTCCTGCTGCTCAGTGGCTGTCTGGTGACGTTCAAGGAACCGCTGACCGCCAGCGAACCGGCGCCCAAAGGCCTGCTCGGCAAATGGTCGAGCACCAATGCCTGGGGCGAGCCGATGAACCTTGAGCTGACGCGCCTGGGCAACGATCGCTATCAGGCCATCACGTACTTCAGGGCCAAACCCCACGAGCGTGAAGCCTATCCCTTCACCGTGTCGCGCCACGGCAGCCGCTGGTATCTGTCGGCGAAAGTGCCGGCGCGCTTCGGCGGCCACTTCACCATCGCCGGCTTCGAGCTCACCGACAAACACGAACTGGTGGTCTACAACCTCGATCTCGACCAGATCAATCAAGCGATCAACCAGAAAGCCCTCGACGGTCAGGTTTTCCAGACTGACGATGGCGACGGCGTACAGGTCGACAGCAACCTCGACAAGGTTTTTGCATACCTCGATGATCCGGCCAATTCCGATGTTTTCGTGGAAGCCGTGCGCTACCAGCGTCAGGCCCGCGCCAAATAATTCAGTTTTCTACAGGAGTTTCGGGTGGACGATTACCAGCAGACGATACGCATGTTGTCCGACCGCATTGTGCTGGCGCAGACGCCGATCCGTGTGCTCGACGCGGTCAAGTGGGACGAGAACATCCGCAAGGGTTTCCTCAAGGCCAAAGGCAAGGAAATGCCCGCCGTCGATCGCGACTACTACCTCAATCGGCCGCTGAGTTTCGATTCGAGCAAGGTCAAGCTGGAGTTCCAGAACATCGAGCGCGACATCACTCGCCAGCTCGGCCAGTTCAACCCGGTCGGGCAGATCATGCGCCGTATGTGCAAGGAATACCGCATGGTGGTGCGCATGCTTGAAGCGCGTGGCACCGAGGATTTCGGCCTGATTTCGCAGGAACTGTACGGCGCCGCCTCCGATGCATTCCACGCCGGTGACCCAACGCTGGCCGACCTCGGCCTGATGATGTCCGACTACCTGAACAACATTGATGGCCGTGGCGACCTCAAGGACGAGCCGAAAATTCTCACCGCCAAAGACGCGGTGCACTTGCTGCAGACCCGTCTGAACAAAGTGTTCGGCGAGGCCGAGGAAACCATCCGCGTGTTCGAGTCCGACGGCATCGTTGCCGACGCGGCGGCCGGCGCCGACTACATCAAGATCCGCACCGACGCGATGTTCAACGATCGCGACGTACGCGCGCTGGAAGTCCACGAAGGCCTGGTGCACGTCGGCACCACGCTCAACGGGCTGAACCAGCCGATCTGCACCTTCCTGTCCAAAGGCCCACCGTCGTCGACGGTGACCCAGGAAGGCCTGGCGATCCTGATGGAAATCATCACGTTCGCCTCCTACCCGAGTCGCCTGCGCAAGCTGACCAACCGCACCCGCGCCATTCACATGGTCGAGGAGGGCGCCGACTTCCTGCAGATCTTCGAGTTCTTCCGCGAGCAGGGCTTTGAGATGGCGGAAAGTTACGGCAACGCCAGTCGGGTTTTCCGTGGATCGACACCGACCGGGCTGCCATTTACCAAAGACTTGTCCTACCTCAAGGGTTTTATCATGGTTTACAACTACATTCAGTTGGCCGTGCGTAAGGGCAAACTTGAGCAGATTCCGTTGTTGTTCTGCGGCAAGACCACACTGGAAGACATGCGGACCTTGCGCCAGCTGGTGGATGAAGGATTGGTGGTGCCGCCGAAATACCTGCCGGATCAGTTCCGCGATTTGAATGCGTTGTCGGCGTGGATGTGTTTCTCCAACTTCCTCAATCACTTGAGCCTGGACCGGATCGAAGCGGATTACTCCAATATCCTTTGAACAACCAATTTCCCCTGTGGGAGCTGGCTTGCCAGCGATTGCATTCTGTCAGTCAATATTGATGTTGGCTGACCCACCGCCATCGCTGGCAAGCCAGCTCCCACAGGGTTATTTGTTTTTCTCTGAATCGTTTGTTTGCCAATTTCTTTTGCGAGGTTTCACCGGATGAGAATCCTCGGCATCTTCTGCCTGCTCCTGACCCTCGGCGGTTGCAGTTCGCTGTTGTTCTACCCCGAGCCGGGCCAGATCTTTACCCCGGAAAAAGCCAAGCTCGAATACCGGACGGTAACTTTGGTTACCGCTGATGGCTTGAAGCTCAACGCCTGGTGGCTACCGGCGAAACCCGGTGTCGAAGTCAAAGGCACCGTTCTGCACCTGCACGGCAACGGCGGTAACCTGCCGATGCACCTCGGTGGCAGCTGGTGGCTGCCGAAAAACGGCTATCAAGTGCTGTTGGTCGACTATCGCGGTTATGGCCTGTCCGAGGGCGAGCCGAGTTTGCCGGCGATCTATCAGGACATCGACGCCGCGTTCGCCTGGCTCGACAAGGCGCCCGAGGTCAAAGGCAAGCCGCTGATTCTGCTCGGTCAGAGCCTCGGCGGTTCGATGGCCGTGCATTGGCTGGTGCAGCATCCCGAACGGCAGAAACAACTCAAGGCTTTGGTGCTCGACGGCGTGCCCGCGAGCTATCGCAGTGTCGGCCAATATGCTCTCAGCACTTCGTGGCTGACCTGGCCATTTCAGGTACCACTGTCGTGGCTGGTGCCGGATGGCGACAGCGCGATCAACTCGATGCCGCAACTCAACGGCGTGCCGAAGCTGATCTTCCACAGCATCGACGATCCGCTGGTCCCGCTTTCCAACGGCATCCGTCTGTATCAAGCTGCGCCGCCACCGCGTGTGCTGCAACTGACCCGTGGCGGTCATGTGCAGACCTTCGGCGACCCGGTGTGGCGTCAGGTCATGCTGCGCTACCTCGACGATCCCGAGCATTTCAACGGCCTGCGCCGTCTCGGCGAAATCCCCAATTACCCGACACCCCCGAATTCTGAAGATGAGAGTCCGCAATGACTGAAGAACGCAACGCCATCCCGCTGATCATCACCGGTATCTGCAGCATCCTCGGCACCGTCGGGGCGCTGTGGTACTACGGCTACCTGCACTTCGCCAAACCCGAGGATGCGTTGCTGCTCAATGAATTCACCATGCTCAAGACCGTGCCGGGCGAAGACTACAAGGTCTCGCTCGACCCGGCGGCGCAAGTGGCGCAGTGCATTGATGGCGTGTTGGTGTTGTTCGATACCGAGCAGAAAGGTTTGACCGGTGTGCTGATTAACGCCCAGAAGAAAGCCGTGCGTTGCATGGGTGAGGAGACTCCGCAGAAGCTGGAACAGTGATTCTGCAGGTTCAGCCCTCACCCTAACCCTCTCCCAGAGGGAGAGGGGACTGACCGAGGTGTTCTTTCGCTATACGCCGACCTGATCCACCGAGTCGAACGCAAATGTGGAAAACACCACAAATCGGCCCCCTCTCCTTCGGGAGAGGGCTGGGGTGAGGGGCTGCGATATCAGCCAGCACAAAAAGCCCCGCCTGATCCATCGTGTCGAACACAAATTCTGAAAGCACCACAAATCGGCTCCCTCTCCCTCGGGAGAAGGCTGGGGTGAGGGGGCGCGATTTCAGCCCGCACAAAAAAGCCCCGCCTGATCCATCGTGTCGAACACAAATTCTGAAAGCACCACAAATCGGCTCCCTCTCCCTCGGGAGAGGGCTGGGGTGAGGGGGCGCGATTTCAGCCCGCACAAAAAAGCCCCGCCTGATCACTCAGGCGGGGCTTTTGCGTTACAGCAGGGCGCTTAGTTCGAGCTGACCGCCGAACGTGGCATCACTGGCTGGTTGTCGTTGGAAATGGTCACTTCCACGCGACGGTTCATTGCACGACCGGAAGCGCTGCCGTTTTCGGCAACCGGGTATTCCTTGCCGTAGCCTTGGGTGACGATACGCGCTGGATCAACGCCCATTTTCACCAGTGCGGTGCGCACGGAGTTGGCGCGACGCTCGGACAGCGACTGGTTGTGGCTGGCTGTACCGGTGCTGTCGGTGTAACCCTCGACGATCACTTTGCGATCCGGGTTTTCCTGGAGGAATTGCGCCAGTTTGTTGATGTTCACCAGGCCGCTGGATTTAAGGTCGGCACGGTCGGTGGCGAACAGCACGTCACCGAAAGTCACCAGCGTACCGCGATCGGTCTGCTTGGCGTTCAGGCTGTCCTGCAGCTGTTTGATCTGCTGATCGCGAGCATCCAGACGCGCTTGAGCACGTTGGGCAGCTGCGTTCTTCAGATTGTTTTCAGCGGTGCGCAGGGCGATGGTCTGCTTGGCCACTTCCACACGCTGGTTGGTCAGGTAAGCCAGTTGGTCAACTTTGGCCGCGTCTTGTTTGTCCAGGTAAGCCTTGTCGGCCTTGTCCAGGTAATCGCTGGCGTCTTTGGTTTCCAGCGCCGCGACTTTGCTTGCCTGCGGGTTGGCTTGCAGGCCGGCGTAGTTGGTGCGCGCGTTTTCCAGATTCGGGTTAGGCGGAGTGGAGCAGGCAGCCAGAGCAACGCTTGCGGCCAGAAGAGCGGGGATCATCAGTTGCTTACGCATAATTTTCGTCCTTTCTATCGATAAGAGATTCAGCTTTGCGGTCGGGATGCGCGCTTACTGCACGGTGCGCTGACTTTCCTGACGCAGTTCCTGAACACCTTTCTGGGAATCCTTCACAGCCTGTTCGGCTTTTGCGGCCTGAGCCTTGCGTTCGGCGACGCGAGCGTCCCACTCGGCTTGCTCGGACAGGGTGCGAGCCTCGTCATACTTCTTGTCGTGCATGGCGATTTCGGCTTGTTTCAGTTTGTCCTGCGCCTGCTTCATCTCAACCGCAGCGAACTCGGTACCGCCGGCGCTGACAGCGCTGTTCACGGCCGATTGGGTCACGGCGTATTGCTCGCTCGGTGGGTTACCGGCGCAACCGGCCAGCACGAAGCTGGTGCCGATGGCCAGAGCCGCCAGTTTCAGACCGCGCAGGTGGGTAAACGAGGTTTGGTTTTTCATGGTCTTCAACTCCATTAGGCATCTCCTGAATACATCTGAATCCATCCTGGTCGAGGAGCCGCAAGCGACGTGTGAAAGCGCGTTTTTGAAACGCTCGTTCCAGGCGTGGTTACAGGTTCCGACCGGCGGGATTTTTCAAAAGTTCAGAAAAGATGGCCTATCGCCAAAATAATTTTTGACTGAATGGACAAGGCTCTAAAGCGGGAACTTTGGCGGGATGAAGCGGTACGCGCGGGGAAAGAAAGACGTAGTGCTGGAGGAAAAATACATTCCCTGTGGGAGCTGGCTTGCCAGCGATGGGGCCATCAGATTCAACACATCGGTGACTGAACGGACGCCATCGCTGGCAAGCCAGCTCCCACAGGGTTAACGCAATGCCGGATCAGTGTTTTTGCTTGCCTGCTGCGGCCGAGAGGTCATGCAAATGCCGGCGCGAAAGCGCCAGAAACCGCGGCGTAGGCCCGACATCCTCATACAACGGATCACCTTCCTCATCCGTCGCCACCACCGTCGAACCCTTCACATACGGCAGGCTCGCCTCAAACTCTTCAAGCGCCGCGCCGATCAGTTCGCCGAGCAATTCTTCGACATGCCGTTTGGGGTACATCTCGGTAATCGCTGCCAGACGCGCAGCGGCTTCGACGTCCAGATGAATCGAGTAGCCAGTGTCGGTCAGGCGACCCTTGGCGTTTTCTTCCCAATGCTGGGCGAGTTCACGAATTTTCATGATGACCTCATTTCGCACCTGCTCATGGCAGGTCTGGGTGAGTGTCCGCCGGGGCCGGCGGCAAGCCGTTGTACGGCTTACTGTTGAGACTAGCTTTCGCCCGCAAGGTTTAACGTCCCTTGGTCGGATGCTTGTAAGAAGCGTCGTAGAGCGGCACTCTCTAAGTCATGCACTCGTTTCTAAGCCGTCCGGATTACTGCTGGGGAATTGCTGATGACCGATATTGATGCACGCTTGCGCGAAGACGTTCACCTGCTCGGAGAGCTGTTGGGCAACACCATTCGAGACCAGTACGGCGAGGCCTTTCTCGACAAGATCGAGCAGATTCGCAAAGGCGCCAAGGCCGATCGGCGTGGCTCGATGGACGCTGAACTGAGCGCCAGCCTCAATCAATTGAGCGAAGACGAGTTGCTCCCGGTAGCCCGGGCGTTCAATCAGTTTCTCAACCTGGCGAACATCGCCGAGCAGTATCAGTTGATCCATCGCCGCGAAGAGTCGCAGCCGGCGCCGTTCGAATCCCGCGTATTGCCGGAATTGCTCGCGCGTTTGCGCAGCGAAGGCCACAGCGCCGAGTCGCTGGCCCGGCAATTGGCGCGCCTGGAAATTGAATTGGTCTTGACCGCGCACCCGACCGAAGTGGCACGCCGCACGCTGATCCAGAAGTACGACGCGATCGCCGGGCAACTCGCCGCGCAGGATCATCGCGACCTGACCACAGCCGAACGCGAACAGATTCAAAATACCCTGCAACGGCTGATCGCCGAAGCCTGGCACACCGAAGAAATCCGCCGCACACGACCGACACCGGTTGATGAAGCCAAATGGGGTTTCGCGGTGATCGAGCACTCGCTGTGGCAAGCGATCCCCAACCATATGCGCAAGGCCGACAAGGCGTTGTACGAAGCGACCGGCCTGCGTCTACCCTTGGAAGCGGCGCCGATTCGCTTCGCTTCCTGGATGGGCGGCGACCGAGACGGCAACCCCAACGTCACCGCTGCGGTGACCCGCGAAGTGTTGCTGCTGGCGCGCTGGATGGCCGCCGATTTGTACCTGCGCGATGTCGATCATCTGGCGGCCGAACTGTCGATGCAGCAGGCCAGTGAAGCCCTCAAAGCCAAAGCCGGCGACAGCGCCGAACCGTATCGCGCGGTGCTCAAACAACTGCGCGAACGCCTGCGCGCCACGCGCAACTGGGCGCACGCCGCGCTGACTGCGCCAACCCCGGCGCCGGCCGATGTGCTGCACAACAACCGCGATCTGCTTGATCCGCTGGAGCTGTGTTTCAACTCGCTGCACGAATGCGGTATGGGCGTGATTGCAGACGGCCCGTTGCTCGATTGCTTGCGTCGTGCGGTGACCTTCGGCTTGTTCCTCGTGCGCCTCGATGTGCGGCAGGATTCCTCGCGGCACAGTTCGGCGATGACTGAAATCACTGATTACCTCGGTCTCGGTCGCTATGAAGACTGGGACGAAGAGCAGCGCATCACCTTCCTGACCCGCGAATTGAGCAATCGTCGGCCATTGCTGCCGGCGCATTTCAAGCCTTCTGCTGATACCGCCGAAGTGCTCAACACCTGCAAGGAGATCGCCGCCGCGCCGGGTGCGTCGCTGGGTTCCTACGTGATTTCCATGGCCGGCGCCGCTTCCGATGTGCTCGCCGTGCAACTGCTGCTCAAAGAGTCCGGCGTGTTGCGGCCGATGCGCGTGGTGCCGCTGTTCGAAACCCTCGCCGACCTCGACAACGCCGGGCCGGTGATGGAGCGGCTGTTGCTGCTGCCGGGTTACCGCGCGCGGCTGCAAGGCCCGCAGGAAGTGATGATCGGTTACTCCGACTCGGCCAAGGACGCCGGCACCACGGCGGCGGCCTGGGCGCAATATCGCGCGCAGGAGCGCCTGGTGGAAATCTGCCGCGAGCAGCAAGTCGAGCTGCTGCTGTTTCACGGTCGCGGCGGCACTGTGGGCCGTGGCGGTGGCCCGGCCCACGCGGCGATTCTGTCGCAGCCACCGGGGTCGGTGGCGGGGCGGTTCCGTACCACCGAGCAGGGGGAAATGATTCGATTCAAATTCGGCCTGCCGGACATCGCCGAGCAAAACCTCAATCTGTATCTGGCGGCGGTGCTTGAAGCGACCTTGCTGCCACCGCCGCCACCGACGCCAGAGTGGCGTCATCTGATGGATGAATTGGCGGCTGACGGTGTCAGTGCTTATCGCCAGGTCGTGCGGGAAAATCCGCAGTTCGTCGAGTATTTCCGCCAGTCCACACCCGAGCAGGAACTGGGTCGTTTGCCGCTCGGCAGTCGCCCGGCCAAACGCCGGGCCGGCGGTATCGAAAGCCTGCGGGCAATCCCGTGGATCTTCGGCTGGACGCAAACGCGGTTGATGCTGCCAGCGTGGCTCGGTTGGGAATCGGCACTGAGCAAGGCGCTGGAGCGCGGCGAGGGCGAGTTGCTTGGGCAAATGCGCGAGCAGTGGCCGTTCTTCCGCACGCGCATCGACATGCTGGAGATGGTCCTGGCCAAGGCTGACGCGGATATCGCGCTGTCCTACGATGAACGTCTGGTCGAGCCGGATCTGTTGCCGTTGGGCGCGCAGTTACGCGACCTATTGTCGCAGGCGTGCGCGGTGGTGCTTGGCCTGACTGGCCAGTCGCAGCTGCTGGCACATAGCCCTGACACCCTCGAATTCATCCGGCTGCGCAACACCTACCTCGACCCGCTGCATCTATTGCAGGCCGAATTGCTGGCCCGTTCGCGACAGCAGGATGTCGAGCAGGGCAGCCCGGTGGAACAGGCGTTGCTGGTGTCTGTGGCGGGGATTGCCGCCGGTTTGCGAAATACCGGCTAACGTTTTTGTCGTGGCGCGCGGCACCGCACACAAATGCCGGGTGCCGCTTTGCCTGACGGATGAAAATGCCGCCAGGCGACAGTTATTGATGGGGTTGCGACTTGGGTTACCGCGTCGCAAGGTCGCGGGGGGCGTCGGTTTCTCCGACTTTTGGCGTCTTGTGTGGGCGCAGCCTGCTGTGTATCTTGATCAGCCTTTGGCCGTTTGTGCGGCCACGACCCGTATTTTCAGGATTCGTCCCAAGAGGCGAATCCTTTGTTTTGTAAAAGCTTTTTATAAAAAAATTGAGGAGCACATCTAATGCGCGTCATTCTGCTGGGAGCTCCCGGGGCCGGTAAAGGTACTCAGGCTAAGTTCATCACCGAAAAATTCGGCATTCCACAAATTTCCACTGGCGACATGCTGCGTGCAGCGGTCAAGGCCGGTACTCCGCTGGGCGTGCAAGCCAAGAGCATCATGGATGCCGGCGGCCTGGTGTCGGATGACCTGATCATCGCACTGGTTCAGGACCGTATCGCTCAGCCAGACTGCGCCAACGGTTTCCTGTTCGACGGCTTCCCGCGCACCATTCCGCAGGCTGAAGCCCTGGTGACTGCCGGCGTCGAGCTGGATGCCGTGGTTGAAATCGCTGTTGAAGACGAAGAAATCGTGCAACGCATCGCCGGCCGTCGTGTTCACGAAGCCAGCGGCCGCGTTTACCACATCGTCTACAACCCGCCGAAAATCGCGGGCAAAGACGACATCACCGGCCAAGAGCTGGTACAGCGCAAGGACGACACCGAAGAAACCGTGCGTCATCGCCTGTCGGTCTACCACTCGCAGACCAAGCCGCTGGTGGATTTCTACCAGAAGCTGTCGGCTGCCAACGGCAAGCCGAAGTACAGCCACATCGAAGGCGTTGGTTCGGTTGATGCGATCACCACCAAGGTGCTGGCCGCGCTGAGCTGAAAAGTCTGATCGGCTGCATCATCCACGGCCCGCTTGCGGGCCGTAGTTGTTTATACTGACGCCCTTTTTCCCACCCCTGTTTTGGAAACATCGATGAGCACCTTGCTGGCCC
This sequence comes from Pseudomonas sp. Irchel 3H7, assembly GCF_900187605.1. Classification (GTDB taxonomy): domain Bacteria; phylum Pseudomonadota; class Gammaproteobacteria; order Pseudomonadales; family Pseudomonadaceae; genus Aquipseudomonas. Next base: position 126,972 of record NZ_FYEA01000004.1, on the reverse strand, counting down.
TGGACACCGCGACTGAAGCTTGCTCCGTTGCCTTGCTGCATGACGGCAAGGTCACGAGCCATTACGAGGTGATCCCGCGCCTGCATGCGCAGAAGCTGCTGCCGATGATCCAGCAACTGCTGGCCGATGCCGGCACCACGTTGCAAGCGGTCGATGCGATTGCTTTCGGTCGTGGCCCGGGTGCGTTTACCGGTGTGCGGATTGCCATTGGTGTGGTGCAAGGTTTGGCGTTCGCGCTGGATCGTCCGGTGTTGCCGGTGTCCAATCTGGCCGTGTTGGCGCAACGTGCGTTGCGTGAGCACGGCGTTAGCCAGGTCGCGGCGGCGATCGATGCGCGGATGGATGAAGTGTATTGGGGCTGCTACCGCGAGACGGCAGGGGAGATGCGTCTGGTCGGTGCCGAAGCGGTGTTGCCACCGGAAGTCGCCGCGCTGCCGGCCGATGCCAGTGGCGACTGGTTTGGTGCTGGCACCGGTTGGGGTTATGGCGAGCGGATCGCGGTCGATCTGACCGGCTCCGACGCCGGCATGTTGCCCCACGCCGAAGACTTGCTGACCTTGGCGCGTTTCGCTTGGGAGCGCGGCGAGTCGATCCCGGCGGATGATGCACAACCGGTTTACCTGCGCGACAAAGTCGCCACCCCCAAGGCTCGTTGAGCCTTTAAAAAGATCGCAGCCTGCGGCAGCTCCTACAAGGATCGCATTCCAAATGTAGGAGCTGCCGCAGGCTGCGATCTTTTGATCTTCTGAAGCCAATCGTCAGTTTCTAACCCCCCGCTTTAAACCTTTTACGCTTTATGTGTTCTAGTTATCACTCGGCGGTTTGCTAAGTCGGTCAAGTGCCGCTAAATTGCCATCATCGATACCGAGCATGAAATTATGCGTATAGACGGCCTTTCCTCTCAGTCCTACCCCATCAAGCGCAAGCCTCGCAAAGGCAATGTGGCGCTGGATGAATCCGTCGACGATATCGACGGCGAGCTGGAATTCCCGACTGAAGAGCAATTGGCCGCCCGCGCTGCCAAAGCCTCGGCCCAACGCCTGAGCAATCTGCCTGCCCGTCAGCAAGACATGATCTATCACCGTGCGATGAAAAAGAGCGTAGCGATGGCCTTGGCCAGTTACCTGAGCACCGCCGGTTTTGTCGATTGGGATGCAGACGTGCTGGGCCTCGATCTGTACATCTGATGGATCTGCCTTACTATCTCGGTTGCCCGTCCTGGAGCGAAAACGCCTGGCGCGAATATCTGTACCCGGTAGATGCAAAAACCTCTGACTTCCTCGGTCTGTATTCCCAAGTGTTCAACGCCGTTGAAGGCAATACGACCTTCTATGCCAGTCCATCGCCCGCGACTGTGCAGCGTTGGGCTGACGTTATGCCCGAGCACTTTCGCTTCACCGCCAAATTCCCCGGCGACATCAGCCACAGCGGAGACCTGCGCGAGCAACTGACCGCCGCCGAAACCTTCCTGCAATTACTCAAGCCGCTCGGTGAGCGTGCTTCGCCGCTGTGGCTGCAACTGTCGAAAAGCTTCACGCCGCATCGCCTGCCGGAACTGGCGGCGTTCATCGATGCACTGGATTGTCCGTTGGCGGTGGAAGTACGGCATGAGCAGTTCTTCGCCAAGGGCGAGAGCGAACGTTTGCTCAATCGTCTGCTGCTGGACCGTGGCGTTGAGCGCATTTGTCTCGATCCGCGTGCGCTGTTCAGTTGCCTGTCGACCGAGTCGTCGGTGATCCACGCGCAATCGAAAAAGCCGCGAGTGCCGACGCGCCCGGCGGCGTTTACGCAGTTCCCGCAGGTGCGTTTCATTGGCCATCCGGAACTGGAAGCCAACGACTCGTTCCTGGTGCCGTGGGTGGCGAAAATCGCCGAATGGATCGAAGAGGGCCGCACGCCGTACATCTTCCTGCACACCGCCGACAACCTCCTGGCGGCGAAGCTGGCGCAACGTTTTCACGCACAACTGATGCAACGTTTGCCTGGCCTGCCGGCGCTGCCTGAGCTATACAGAGAACCCGCTGCGGAGCAACTTGGCCTGCTCTGAAGCGGATTTTTATCCTGCCCAGGAGCCTGCCGATGGATGCCCAAGCCGTTAAAGCACACGCCTTCAAAGCCCTGCATGAACGTCCGGGAATTTTTGTCATACCCAATCCGTGGGATGCAGGTTCGGCGAAAATGCTCGCCAGCCTCGGCTATCAGGCGTTGGCAACGACCAGTGCCGGTTACGCGTTTTCCCAGGGCAAGGCCGATGGCGCGTTAAGTCTCGACGAGACCCTGGCCAATGTCCGCGCGATTGTCGCGGCCACCGATTTGCCGGTGGCGGTGGATCTCGAAAACGGTTTTTCCGATGACCCGGCCGAAGCCGCGGAAAGCCTGCTTCGCGCAGCAGAGGCGGGTGCGGTCGGTGGCTCGATCGAAGACGCCACGGGCCGCGCGGATGCGCCGATCTATTGCTTCGAACACGCTGTGGCACGTATCGAAGCGGCCGTCGCCGCTGTGCGCACGCTGCCATTCCCCTTCATCCTGACGGCGCGCGCGGAAAACTACCTGCACGGCAATCCTGATATCAACGACACCATCCGCCGCTTGCAGGCCTTCGCCGAAGCGGGCGCCGACGTGTTGTACGCGCCGGGTTTGCGCAACGCCGAGGAAGTGCTGGCAGTGGTGCGCGCGGTGGCGCCGAAACCGGTCAACGTGCTGATGTCCGGCGGTTTGAAACTGACCGTGCAGGAGCTGCAAGAAATGGGTGTGCGGCGTATCAGCACCGGCTCGGCATTGGCGTTGGCGGCGTTCGGCGAGTTCTTCCGCGCCGCTGAAGAGATCCAGCAATCCGGCACGTTCGGGTTTACCGCGCAGTCGATGCCGTACGCCAAAGCCAACCAGTTTTTCAAAGGCTGAACATGGGGCGGTGGATATTCTGGCTGGTGCTGCTGACGATTGGCGGCGCTGCGGTCAGTGTCTGGCGCGGTTGGCTGGACGTACCGCCGCAATGGAATCCATGGGCGCCACTGGACGTCAAAGCCGCGCCCAATTGGCTGACCGGTTACAAGCTGATGCGCTTGCGCAGCGATCCTGAACTCTGCGCCCAGGCGTTGAGCAGCTCTGATCTGCGCGTCACGCGGCAATCCGACAGCCCCGACGCCAAGTGTCCACTGATCGGCGCCTTGCGCGTACAGGGTGGTGAGGTGGCGCTGAGCAGCAGCTTCCTCGCCAGTTGTCCGCTGGCAGTGGCCTACGCGATGTTTGAACACCACACGCTGCAACCCGTCGCGCAATCCGTTTACGGGCAAAAGATCGCGCGTGTCGATCACCTCGGCAGCTTCGCCTGTCGCAATGTCTACAACCGCGAAAGCGGCGCGCTCAGCCGTCATGCCAGTGCTGATGCGCTGGACATCGCCGGGTTTCGTCTGGCCGATGGTCGCACGGTCAGCGTGCTCAAGGACTGGCCCAAGCAAAATCAGGACGCGCAGTTTCTGCGTCAGTTGCGCGACGGTGCCTGTGAGGCATTCAGTGTGGTGTTGAGCCCGGATTACAACGCCGCCCACCGCAATCACTTTCATGTCGATGTCGGGCGCTGGAGCGTGTGTCGCTGAGGTTTAGGCGGCGAGGCGCAGGTTCTGCAGAACGATCGGGCGGGCCCAGCCATTATCGAAGTCCAGCGCCTTCTGTTGCTCGACGATTTCTTCCGGCGGGAACGGCGGATAAGGCTTTTGCAGCAGATCCAGATCGAATTCGGCAATCGGCAGGTACAGCGGTTTCTTCTGCGGGGCCGGGCCAGGCTCTGGAACGGGCTGACCATTGTTGATCACCACCGGACGCACCCAACTGCTGTCGAAATCCTGTTGCTCTTGCTGAGCTTTCAGTTCTTCCGGCGGGAACGGCGGGAAGGGTTTGTCCAGCAAGTCCATTTCGAATTCGGCGATCGGCAGGAACAGCGGCTCTGGCGGACGCACTTCGGTTTCCACCACATCGCACTCGCGCTGGCTGACGATGTGCGCGTGCAGCTCGCTGCCGATGGTCGGTTCTTCCGGGCTGCTCAGGTCAACCGGAGGGAACGTGCCACAGGCAGGCACCACTTCACTCGTCTGTTCGGCCATCGCCTGGGCAAAGAAATCCTGCCACAGGTGACTGACGCCGCTCAGTGCTTGAGTGTTGTGACGGCTAAAGTCGCCATGGGGCGAGATGTAGCCAATCGATGTGGGAAGAATGCCTGACATTTTTTTCGGTTGACGCTCAGCTCTGGCAAAATGCGCGTTGAATGAATTATCGGCGGTTTTTGCCGATCCTTGAATTTTTGAGCGTGTTTTCCATGATCGAGCAACCTGCGGCCTGCCGCATCCATGTTCAGGCCCTCGGCCCGACGTTTGAAGCGCAAGCCGGGCAGTGGGCCGAGCGCCTGGGCCTGCCGCTTGAAGTGGCGGACGGCGAGTTTGCCTTGCAGGTCGGCGAGCAGGGTTTGCAGCTGCAACAGCTCGGCCCGGATGCACCGGGGCCGGTGCGGGTCGACTTTGTTGAAGGTGGTGCGGCGCATCGGCGCTTATACGGTGGCGGCAGCGGGCAGATGATCGCCAAGGCTGTCGGCATCGCTCAAGGCGTGCGCCCACGGGTGCTGGATGCCACGGCGGGGCTGGGCAAGGATGCGTTCGTGCTGGCCAGTCTCGGTTGCGAGATGAGCCTGATCGAACGCCAGCCGCTCATCGGCGCGCTGCTGGAAGATGGTCTGGCGCGGGCGGCGGAAGATTTCGACGTGGCGCCGATCGTGGCGCGGATGAAGTTGCTCAAGGGCAATTCCATCGAGGTCATGCAGAACTGGGAGGGTGAGGCGCCGCAGGTGATTTATCTCGACCCGATGTTTCCGCATCGCGAGAAGACTGCGCTGGTGAAAAAGGAAATGCGTCTGTTCCGGCCGTTGGTGGGTGATGATCCGGATGCGCCGGCGCTGTTGCAGGCCGCTTTGGCATTAGCGACGCACCGGGTGGTGGTCAAACGACCGCGCAAGGCGCCGTGCATTGAAGGGCCGAAGCCGAGTCATGCGCTGGATGGCAAATCGAGCCGCTATGACATCTACCCGAAGAAAGCGCTCAAGGCTTGATACCGAGTCGCGCTCATCGCTGGCAAGCCAGCTCCCACAGGGTTTGGTGGTGTGTACACGATTTGTGATCACACCCAAATCCTTGTGGGAGCTGGCTTGCCAGCGATGGCGTCAGTGCCGACACCGCAGAAATTAGGCTTTGTACGCCCGCATAAACAACCCCACCACTTCCTGCACATGGCTTTCCGCTGCCTCTTCAGTCAACGGCTCCCCACAGCCATACAACAGCCGAAAATTCCCCGCACCCTTGATCAGGCAAAAGAAATGCTCGGCGGCATTGCGCGGCAGATCGATGCTCAGCGCGCCTGTCTCGTGAATGCGCGTCAACAACCGCTCCATGCCTTGCACCATGCGCTGAGGGCCGGCCTCGAAGAAGATCAGCGACAGCTTCGGATCCTGACTGCCCAGCGCCATGATCAAGCGGTGCAAGTTCACCGACTCATCACTGTTGATCAGGTGATGAAAGCCTCGCGCAATGTTCAGCAACACATTTTCCACGGCGATGCCTTCGGGCAATTCGAAGAACAATGGCGGCAATTGCTCCTCGCACTTGGCCACGACGGCGGCGGAGAACAGCGTCTCTTTGTCGTTGAAATGGCTGTAGACCGTCAGCTTCGACACGCCAGCCTCGCTGGCGACCGCGTCCATGCTGGTGTTGGCATAGCCATGACTCAGAAACAGAATTTTCGCCGCGTCGAGGATCGCCTGGCGCTTGGCCAGATCCTTGGGACGGCCCGGACCGTTTGGAGCTGAAAGATTGTTCGACATTCTTCGCTTTTAATACTGGACTGGTGAGTTTGCTATTAATAACATACCCGCCAGTATAATTATTCCAAGCACCATTAGCGAAAGGTCCGTCACCATGTTCCGCCATGCGTTGTCCCTCGCGTTGCCAGTGAGTCTGGCGTTCCTTTTGTCAGCGTGTGGTCAGGAAGAGGCGACGCAAGTCACCGTGCGACCGGCCATGGTGGTGCAGCCAGAGCCTTCGGCGCAGACGATGGAAAGTTATCCGGGCGAGGTGCGCGCCCGCTACGAACCCGATCTGGCGTTCCGCATTGGCGGCAAAGTCAGCCGACGACTGGTCGATGAAGGTCAGCGCGTGAAGGCAGATCAACCGCTCGCTGAACTCGATCCGCAGGACGTGCGCCTGCAGCTGGAAGCCACCCGCGCCCAGGTTGCCGCCGCCGAAGCCAATCTCAACCTGGTGCGTGCCGAGCGCGATCGCTACAAGACCCTGATGGATCGGCAGATGGTCAGCCGCTCGGCCTACGACAATGCGGAAAACCTTTACCGCTCCGGTGAAGCCCGCCTCAAACAAATCAAAGCTGAATTCAACGTATCGACCAATCAGGCCAGTTACGCGGTGTTGCGTGCGCCGCAGGATGGCGTGGTGGCCAAGCGTTCGGTGGAAGTCGGACAGGTCGTCGCCGCCGGGCAAACGGTGTTTACCCTCGCCACCGACGGCGAGCGCGAAGTGCTGATCAGCCTGCCGGAGCAGAGCTTCGGGCGCTTCAAGGTCGGTCAGCCAGTGACGGTCGAGCTGTGGACCCAACAGAACCAGCGTTTCGCCGGGCAGATCCGCGAACTGTCGCCCGCCGCCGATCCACGCTCGCGCACCTTCGCCGCACGCATTTCCTTCACTGGTGGCAAAGTCCCGGCCGAACTGGGCCAGAGCGCCCGGGTGTTTGTGCAATCGGCCGATGCCGTGTCGCTGTCGGTGCCGCTCTCGGCACTCACTGCCGAAAACGGCGCGACCTACGTCTGGGTCGTCAACGGCAACAACACCTTGAAGAAAACCCCAGTGCGCGTCGGCCCGTTCGGCGAAAAAACCGTGCCGGTGCTTGAAGGCCTGAACGCCAGCGACTGGGTGGTCGCCGCCGGCGTTCACGTGTTGCTCGAGGGTCAGCAGGTGCGTCCGGTGGATCGCTCCAACCGTGTGGTCAATCTGGCGGACAAGGAGTAAGTCCCAATGCGCTTCAACCTTTCCGAATGGGCGCTGCGTAATCGCCAGATCGTACTGTTCCTGATGCTTTTGCTGGCCATCGTCGGTGCGTTGTCCTACACCAAACTCGGCCAGAGCGAAGACCCGCCGTTCACCTTCAAAGCGATGGTGATCCAGACTCGCTGGCCGGGCGCGACCGCGCAGGAGGTCTCGCGGCAGGTTACCGAGCGCATCGAAAAGAAGCTGATGGAAACCGGCGAATACGAGCGCATCGTCTCGTTCTCGCGCCCCGGTGAATCCCAGGTCACCTTCATTGCTCGCGATTCGATGCATTCCAAGGAAATCCCCGACCTCTGGTATCAGGTGCGCAAGAAGGTCAGCGATATTCGTCAGACCTTGCCGCCGGATATTCAGGGGCCGTTCTTCAACGATGAATTCGGCACCACGTTCGGCAATATCTATGCGCTGACCGGCGACGGTTTCGATTACGCGGTGCTCAAGGATTACGCCGATCGCATCCAGATTCAGCTGCAACGGGTCAAGGATGTCGGCAAGGTCGACTTGCTCGGTTTGCAGGACGAGAAGATCTGGGTCGAGCTGTCCAACGTCAAACTGGCGACCCTCGGCTTGCCGCTGGCGGCGGTACAACAAACGCTGCAAGAACAGAACGCGGTGTCGACCGCCGGTTTCTTTGAAACCGGTAGCGAGCGCTTGCAGCTGCGGGTCTCGGGAAATTTTCAGACGGTAGAGGAGATAAAAAACTTCCCGATCCGCGTCGGCGATCGTACGTTCCGCATCTCCGATGTCGCCGATGTGCGCCGCGGGTTCAACGATCCACCGGCGCCGCGCATGCGTTTCATGGGTGAAGACGCGATCGGTCTGGCGGTGGCGATGAAGGATGGCGGTGACATTCTGGTGCTCGGTAAAGCACTGGAAGGCGAGTTCTCGCGCATCCAGAAAAACCTCCCGGCCGGCATGCAATTGCGCAAGGTTTCCGATCAACCGGCGGCGGTGAAAACCGGGGTCGGCGAGTTTGTTCAGGTGCTGGTCGAGGCGCTGGCGATTGTCTTGCTGGTGAGCTTCTTCTCCCTCGGCGTGCGCACCGGCATGGTTGTGGCGCTGACCATTCCACTGGTGCTGGCGATGACTTTCGCCTGCATGTATTACCTCGGCATCGGCCTGCACAAGATCTCCCTTGGCGCGTTGGTGCTGGCGCTGGGCTTGCTGGTGGACGACGCGATCATCGCCGTGGAAATGATGGCGATCAAAATGGAGCAGGGTTTCGACCGTATCCGTGCGGCGAGTTATGCCTGGACCAGCACCGCGTTTCCGATGCTTACGGGGACGTTGATCACTGCCGCCGGGTTTCTGCCGATTGCCACGGCGCAGTCCGGTACTGGCGAGTACACACGCTCGATCTTCCAGGTGGTGACCATCGCGCTGCTCGCGTCCTGGGTGGCGGCAGTGATGTTCGTGCCGTATCTGGGGGAAAAACTCCTGCCGGATCTGGCGAAAATTCATGCGGCCAAACATGGCACTGGCGATGGTCAGGCTGATCCGTATGGCACGCCATTTTATCAGCGCGTTCGGCGTCTGGTCGAGTGGTGCGTAATGCATCGCAAGACCGTGATCGTGCTGACGGTGGGACTGTTTATCGCGTCGGTGATGTTGTTTCGTTTCGTCCCGCAGCAGTTTTTCCCGGCCTCGAATCGGCTGGAGTTGATGGTCGATCTGAAACTGGCTGAGGGTGCGTCGCTGGCCAATACCACCGGTGAAGTCAAACGTCTGGAAGCGATGCTCAAGGATCACGCCGGCATCGACAATTACGTCGCCTATGTTGGCACCGGCTCGCCGCGTTTCTATCTGCCGCTCGATCAGCAATTGCCGGCGGCGAGCTTCGCGCAGTTTGTGGTGTTGGCGAAGAACATCGAGGAGCGTGAGGCGCTGCGCAGCTGGTTGATCGAAACGCTTAACGAGCAATTTCCTGCATTGCGTTCGCGGGTCACGCGGTTGGAGAACGGTCCGCCGGTGGGTTATCCGGTGCAGTTCCGCGTGACCGGTGAACACATCGAAGAAGTTCGCGCGCTGGCGCGTAAGGTGGCAGCCAAGGTTCGCGAGAATCCGCATGTGGTCAATGTGCATCTGGATTGGGAGGAACCGAGCAAAGTCGTGTATCTGAATATCGATCAGGATCGTGCCCGGGCGCTGGGTGTAAGCACGGCGAATCTGGCGAAATTTCTGCAGAGTTCGTTGACCGGATCGAGTGTCAGTCAGTATCGCGAAGACAATGAGTTGATCGAGATTCTGTTGCGCGGCACGGTGCATGAGCGCACTGAATTGTCGTTGCTGCCGAGTCTGGCCGTGCCGACGGATAACGGTCGCAGTGTGGCGTTGTCGCAGATTGCCACGCTGGAATACGGCTTTGAGGAGGGGATCATCTGGCATCGTAATCGTCTGCCAAACGTGACCGTGCGCGCGGATATTTATGGCAAGGAGCAGCCGGCGACGTTGGTGAAGCAGATCATGCCGACGCTGGATTCGATTCGTGCCGAGTTGCCCGATGGTTATCTGTTGGATGTCGGCGGCACGGTGGAGGATTCCGAGCGTGGGCAGAAGTCGGTGAATGCCGGGGTGCCGATGTTCATTGTCGTGGTGCTGACGTTGCTGATGGTGCAGTTGCGCAGTTTTTCGCGTACGGCGATGGTGTTTTTGACGGCGCCTTTGGGGTTGATCGGGGTGACGTTGTTCTTGATGGTGTTCCGTCAGCCGTTCGGGTTTGTGGCGATGTTGGGCACGATTGCGTTGTCCGGGATGATCATGCGTAATTCGGTGATTCTGGTGGATCAGATTGAGCAGGATATTGCCTCGGGGCTTAAGCCTTGGCAGGCGATTATCGAGGCTACGGTTCGACGCTTCAGGCCGATTGTGTTGACGGCGTTGGCGGCGGTTTTGGCGATGATTCCGTTGTCGCGGAGTGTGTTTTTTGGGCCGATGGCGGTGGCGATCATGGGCGGGTTGATTGTTGCGACTGCGCTGACGCTGTTGTTTTTGCCGGCGTTGTATGCGGCTTGGTTCAGGGTTCGCAAAGACTCCGTTTGATTTGTGGGTTGCGTGGCGGCCTTCGGGCCGACCATGTTCTTGGGGTTTTGGGTGTATATCCGTTTTTGTGGGTGCTGCCGCTGGCGGTTTCGCCCTTACGGCGAGTCACCTTTTCCAAACGCCGAAAAGGTAACCCAAAAGGCTTTGCCCTGACGTTCGGCCCGCTCGCTGGGGCTCGGGGTTCCTTCGCTCCGGGATCGATCCGGGGGCATCGCCTACGGTTTGCTTCGCTGCACCTCCTCTCGATGTGTTCGACTTCGTCGAACGGTCGCTGCGCTCCCACCCCCGGATCAATCCCTCCACTCAGCCTGCCGATGGGCCTTCAGATCAAGATCAAAAGCTGCAGCCGAGCTAACGCTCATCCTGTTGAGTGGTGAGGAGCAGAAGCGGTCTGCTCTTGCTCTTCTGTGGGAGCGAGCCTGCTCGCGAAGGCGGCCTGACAGCCGACCTGTTTTTTGCAGATGTACGCAATCCAACTGTAGGAGTGAGCCTGCTCGCGATGAGGTCCTGACAGCCGCCCAATCTCTACCTGCATACACCCAAGCCAATTGTGGGAGCTGGCTTGCCAGCGATGGCGGGCTGACTGCCGACCAGTTTCTAGCTGATTACCCGTAGTCCGCTCTACCTCAGCCACTTCCTACATCTTTTTCAGAAACCTCCGATATTGAGCCTTGGTGCCTCGGATGCTGTACTCCAGCCTCTGCTTCCAGCGTTCCTGAGTTTGTCTTGATGAAAAAGCCGCCAGCATTGAAAGGCAGAACCGACCCCGTTTTCGACTTGTTGGTGCGCCCGCCCCACAAGCATCGTCTGGAGGATTATCTTGCGCTGCTCAAGCCGCTCGATGATCAAGGTCGTTATCTGCCATTTGAAGCGTTGCGTTATCGCTGGGCGGCGGGGCTGGATGCCAGACTGTGCTGGGCTTTGGTCAAGAAGGCGCGGGCGGCCCAGCACATTAACCTTCTGCCACTGGGTGAGCCTGTGCAGTGGGGGAAGTATCTGTTGACGCCGCTGGCGCAGAAGACCATCTCCATCGTCGATCGACAGGCCAGTACGGCTGCGCTGGAGTACATGACCAGCCAGATTGGCGAACGGGCGCATTTCAGTTATCTGCTCAATGATCTTATCGAAGATGAAGCGATTGCCAGTAGCCAGTTGGAAGGCGCTGCGACGACTACGCGTGTGGCCAAGGACATGCTCAAGCAGCAGCGCCAGCCCCGCACTCCGGATGAACGCATGGTGATGGGTAATTACCGGATGATGAATTTTGCCTGGGAGAGACGTTACGAACCCATGAGCGTGGATTTGATCGCGGCGATTCATCGGGTGGGGGTCGAGGGTATCGATGACGAGCAGTATTCCCCTGGGGTGTTCAGGACCAATGACGAGGTGGTCGTCCAGGACGGGGCGGGCAATACGGTGCACCGGCCGCCACCTGCAGCAGGATTGGTGTCGCGGCTTGAGCGACTGTCACACTGGATCAACCTGCCCGAAGGCTCACCGCAAGAGACGAGTTACCTGCATCCACTGATCAAGGCGATCACACTGCATTTTGCCTTGGGCTACGAACATCCCTTTCGCGACGGCAACGGGCGGGTCGCCAGGGCTTTGTTTTACTGGTTCATGTTCAAGAACGAGTTTGCGGCGTTTCGCTACATAGCGATCAGTTTGTTACTGCGTAATGCACCGGTGAAATATGGACGTTCATACCTGCATACCGAGGCGGATGAGCTGGATCTGACGTACTTCATCGAATTCCAGTGTTCGGTGATCCAGCGAGCGGTGCTCGGGTTTACCGATGTTTACCGCAAGAGCGTGGCCTACACCGAAGAGTTCGAGCGCTGGCTGACGAATTCTGGCTACTTCGATCAGATGACGGAAAAACAGCGCGCGGTGTATCAGGCGGCAAAAAGCGGGGAGGCTAAGGAGTTCACGGCAGGCAATTTGGCGGAAAATTTTGGTTGCTCGTATAACGAGGCGACTTCGGTTCTGGAGGGGCTGGACCAATTGCAGCTTTTGGAGAGAAGGAAGATGGGGCGGGAGTGGGTGTTCTTTTTACGTAGTCCTTTACGTGGAGGGAAGCACGGGAGCGAATTGATTCGCCCCCGTGTCGTGGCTGTTTAGAGTGTGCCGAACACCTTCTTCGCCAGACTGGTCGCCGCAGCGGCCGGGTTCTGGCGGATGGTTTCTTCCTGTTTGCCGATCATCTCGAACAGGCCATTCAGCGCTTGTTCGGTGACGTAGTTTTCAACGTTGGCGCTCTTCGCATCGACAACGCCAAACGCAGCAGCCTGACCAGCGAACGAGTTGTACTTCTGCGCTACGCCAACCTTGTCGGTCGCCTGTTTGACGATCGGCAGGAACTTGGCGCGGATCTGTTCGCGGCTGGATTTGTCGAGGTATTGCGTGGCCGAATCCTTGCCGCCGCTGAGGATGCCTTTGGCGTCTGCCACGCTCATTTTCTTCACGGCGTCGACGAGGATTGGCTGGGCCTGAGTCACAGCGGATTCGGCAGCCTTGTTCATCGCGGTTTCCAGTTCTTCAACCTGGGCGCCCATGCCGAAGGCTTTCATCTTGCTCGCGGCTTTGCCGAGTTTGCCCGGCAGTTCGATCTTCACGTCGGGGTTGTTACTGAAACCGCCGGGTGTGCCCAGTTGTTTGACGGCGATTTGTGCGCCTTGGGTCAGGGCATCCTTGAGGCCTCCGGTGGCGTCTTTTTGCGACAGGTCACTGAGCGACAGCGCCAGCGCGCTGGCGGAGATCATCAGGCCTGCGCACAGGCCGGCGAAGCGAAGGGTAGGGCGGAGCATGGCGGCTTCCTTGTTGCGGAAAAGGGCTGCGGAAAATGAATTAACGAACGGCGTCGACGCGGATTTTCAGCGGCTGCGGGTCGTTACCGTCGAGTTGCACGGCATGGTTTTCGGTGGTGATGAACATCAGCTCACCATTGACTTCGATGCGCGCGCTGACCGAATAGCGATGGCCGGGTTTGACCTGCGCCGGGTCGTAGCTCAGGTGGAAAGGCAGCGGCACCTGGCCTTTGACCTGGCCTTTTTGCTCGTCCAATACGACGGCTGGCGCGTCGGCCAATGAAACGTCTTGCAGGCTGACGCTTAGGGTCGCGCTCGGTGGCAGAGCGATGCGCTGCAGGTAGAACACTTCACCGTCGAGGCCGACTTTGCCAGCGGGGGTGGTCGATTGGCAGGCGCTCAGCAGTGTGGCAGCGGCGAGCAGGGTGAGTTTTTGCATCGGAAGTTCTCCTTTTCATTGTGGGAGCGAGCTTGCTCGCGAAGGCGGTTTAGCATTCAACATTTCAGTTGTCTGACACGCCGTCTTCGCGAGCAAGTCGAATCGTCGCACCGTCACTCCCACCAGGTTTGCATCAGGTCTCGGGTTGGGCGACGACCTGATCTGCTGCGTCTTCACTGCGATGCAGCGCGACTTGACGGATCGACAAACGAATCTCCGCCGGCAACACACGTTTGGCCGCACCTTCGGCGAGTTCGCCGAGCAGTTCGTGGTAACTCAGTTTGCCGGCCTCGTCGCGACGCAGTACGTCGAGGTCGAGCAGGGTCTGGATGAAGTGGCGGAACAGGCTCTTGTCGAAGAACTCCGGGGCGTTGAGGCCGTGGAGGATCGACAGGCGCTGGGCCATGACCGTGCAGAGGTCTTCCAGCTCTTCGGCGCTGATACTGTTCTGGCCGCTGTTGAGCAGCAACGACACGGTCATGTAGAAGCGCTGCAAGGTCTGGGCGATGCTCTTCGACAGCAGCGTCAGCAGGACGAAATGTCGCGAACTTGGCGCCGGACGCAGGTACACATCTTTCTCGAAACGCAGCAGGCCTTGCTCGACGAACGCTTCCAGCCACTGATCGACCACACCGTCCAGTTCGTCCAGCGTCCAGCGAATGAACAGTTCCGATTGCAGGTACGGATACAGCGCGCGGGTGTAGCGCAGGATCTGTTCGCGGCTCATGCGCGAGGCGCTCTGGAAGAAACTCGCCAGCAGCGCCGGCAGCGCGAAGATGTGCAGCACGTTGTTGCGGTAGTAGGTCATCAGGACGGCGTTCTGCTCGTCCAGATAGAGAATCTTGCCCAGCGCATCGTTCTGCTCGGCGAGCAGGTCCATGTCCTTCACATGCTCGATCAACGCCCGGCCGTCGCCTTCCGGCAGTGTGGTGTGCGGCGAGTACGGGACTTTGCGCAGCAGCGCCAGATACAGATCCAGCACCCGCGCCATGGCGCGATCATCCAGCGCCAGACGTGTAGTCGACAGCAGCGCCAGCGCCACCAGATTGACCGGGTTGATCGCCGCCGCTTCGTTCAAATGCTGTGCGACTTTTTCGCCGAGGCGATTGGTGGTTTCGTTGAGCCACGCCGGCTTGTACTGCGGGCCGAGTTCCTGCTGGCGCCAGTCCGGTTGCTCGGCGTCGAGGAATTCTGCGAGTTTGATCGGCTCACCGAAGTTCACCGCGACCTGACCGAAACGCTGCTTGAGCGCGCCGATGACTTTGAAAATGTCGAAGATCGATTCTTTTTTCTTGCTCGCGCCGCGCAGTTCGCCCAGATAGGTACGCCCCTCAAGCACGCGCTCATAACCGATGTACACCGGCACAAACACGATCGGCATCCGCGACGAACGCAGGAAGCTGCGCATCGTAATCGCGAGCATCCCGGTCTTCGGTTGCAACATGCGCCCGGTGCGCGAGCGGCCGCCCTCGACGAAGTACTCGACCGGGAAGCCTTTGGTGAACAGTGTGTGCAGGTATTCGTTGAACACCGAGGTGTACAGCGGATTGCCCTTGAACGTGCGGCGCATGAAGAACGCGCCGCCACGGCGCAGCAGGCTGCCGATCACCGGCATGTTCAAGTTGATCCCGGCGGCGATGTGCGGCGGGGTCAGGCCGTTGCGGAACAGCAGGTAGGAGAGCAGCAGGTAGTCGATGTGGCTGCGGTGGCACGGCACATAGATCACTTCGTGACCCTGAGCGACTTTCTGCACGCCTTCGATGTGGTTGACCTTGATGCCGTCGTAGATCTTGTTCCAGAACCAGCTCAGCACCACTTCGAGGAAACGGATCGCGGTGTAGGTGTAGTCCGAGGCGATCTCGTTGCCGTAGCGCAAGGCCTGGGCCTTGGCTTTCTCCGGGGAGATGTTTTCGCGCTCGGCTTCGTCGAGGATCGCTTGCTTGACCAATGGCTGGTTGAGCAGACCTTTGACCAGGTTACGGCGGTGGGAAATGTCCGGGCCGATGACCGCTGCTTTCAGGTTGCGGAAGTGCACACGCAGAATGCGCTGGGCCATGCGCACGGTGCGTTCGTGGCCCTTGTTGTGCTCGATCAATTCGCGCAGATGGATCGGCGCGGAGAACTGCACGCGGGTCTTGCGGCCGAGGACGATGATGCTCAGCAGTCGACGCAGGCGCCCGGTGACGGCCCAGCTGTCGGCGAACAATAGCTTCCACGGACTGTTTTCGCTGTCCGGCGACTGACCCCAGAACACGCTGACCGGGATGATCTGCGCGTCTTCGGCAGCGTTCTGGGTGAGGGCGCTGACCAGACGGGTCAGGGTCGGCGGCGCACCGCGTTTGTCCTGGCGGCCGAGCCAGTCTGGGTCCGGCGTCAGGTAGAAAAACGCCGCCGGTTCGATCAGCGAACCCACCGACACCGGCAGTACCGGACGCGGCAGACCGGCCTTGGTGCACTCGGTGTCGAGCACGGCCAGATCAGTCAGCGAAGGGTTTTGCAGGACGTAGAACACCGGACGACTGCGGTCGAGGTTGAGGGTGAACGACGACTGGTTGATCGTCTCCGAGCGAACCCAGAGGTACAACAGTCGGCGCAAGGTGCCAAACACAAGACGGCGGAACGGGGAACGGGTCATACGGCTTCTGCGTGAGTGAATAAAACCGAGCGGTTGCTCGGGAGGTCGACAGTTTGCCGTATTCACCGAAAATCGGCAAAAAAGCGGCGAAGTAATCTCCTGTTGAGAGTTTTCGCGCCTGTCATATACTCGGCGGTCTGTCGCCGGGGCCCTCTTATGGACGTCGGACGCAGGCTGACGTTCCGCAAAGGCTTTCCTGCGAAAAGCCTGTTCAATAATAAGAAAGGAGTATGAACAGATGGCAACCCGTGAAACCGGCAACGTGAAGTGGTTCAACGACGCCAAAGGCTACGGCTTTATCCAGCGCGAAGACGGGGTGGACGTGTTCGTGCACTACCGCGCGATTCGCGGCGAAGGGCATCGGTCGCTGACTGAAGGCCAGCAGGTCGAATACGCGGTGATTACTGGCGAGAAGGGTTTGCAGGCTGAGGATGTTGTAGGCCTGTAACCTTGAAGATCAAAAGATCGCAGCCTTCGGCAGCTCCTACGGGTGTACACATGACCCTGTAGGAGCTGCCGAAGGCTGCGATCTTTTGCTTTTAGGCAGTTTTCCAGGTGATTTCTTCTTCACCATCGGCGCTGATGCGCATCCAGCGATCCGCCGTTTCCTCGCCTTCTTCTTCAACCCACGTGCCCGGTGCGCAACGTACTTCCACGTTCAGCGCAGCGAATGCGGCGCGGGCGCAGGCGATGTCGTCGTCCCACGGCGTCTGGTCGCTTTCCAGGTACAGGCTGTTCCATTTGCCCACCGCTTTCGGTAGCCAGGTCACCGGCACGTTGCCGGCCTTGCACTTGTAGGTCTGGCCTTTCTGTACCCAGTCACTGCACGGGCCCAACGCGGCGCCCAGCCAGGCCGAAATGGCCTTGTGGTCGACGTCGGCGTCTTTCAGGTAAATCTCGATATCCGGTTGGCGCATGGATGTCCTCACTGCGGGTCTGAAAAATCCATTCGCGGATTTAGCCGGCCCCGGGCAATCGCCCGAGACCAAAAGTTATTGAAGAACGAAATAATCGTAGCGCATCGACACGGTGGTCTCGAACGGCTCGGCCTGTTCGATCACCGCCGCGCGACGCTCGGCACTGGCGCGCCAGCCGTGGGGTGTCATCGCCAACAGGTTGGCGCGATCCTTGGCCTTGTCCAGTGTCAGTTTGAATTCCAGGGTTTCACTGTGCGCCAGCGCCATGCCTTCCGGCACCAGGGCCAGGTGCTTGTCGTCGGTGTATTCGCGCACTTCGTCGTACAGGCGTTCGCGCAATTCCATCAGGTGGCCGCTGGTCGGGCCGACTTTCATCAGACCGCCGCCGACACTGAGCAGGCGCTTGGCTTCCTCCCAGTCCAGCGGACTGAAAACACTGGCGAGAAACTGGCAACTGCCCGACGCCAACGGCACGCGGGCCATGCTGGCGATCAACCAGCTAATCGCCGGATTACGTTTGCAGGCGCGTTTGACCGCTTCACGGGAAATATCCAGTGCGTAGCCATCCGCGTTCGGCAAGGCCTCGGCGATTTGCGCGGTGTAATAACCCTCGCCGCAACCGATGTCGACCCAGCGATCCGGCGCATAACTCGCTGCCAGTTCGGCCAGACGCTTGGCCACCGGCGCGTAATGGCCGGCGTTCAGGAAGTCACGGCGCGCCTCGACCATGGCCTGGTTGTCACCAGGGTCGCGGCTGTTCTTGTGTTGCACCGGCAGCAGGTTCAAATAACCCTGCCGCGCGCGGTCGAAGCGGTGGCCGGCGGGGCAGACCACGCCGTTGTCCACTGTATTCAGCGGTTCACTGCAAATGGGGCAAGCAAGCATCAGGCGAGCAACTTGATCAGGGTCTGGTAGTAGATCTCGGTCAGCACGTCGAGATCGGCTGCCAGCACGCGTTCGTTGACCTGGTGAATGGTCGCGTTGACCGGCCCCAGTTCAACTACCTGCGTGCCCATGGTCGCAATGAAGCGGCCATCGGAAGTACCGCCGCTGGTGGACGCTTTGGTCTCGCGACCGGTGATGTCCTTGATGCTCGCCGACACGGCGTCGAGCAGCGCGCCCGGTTCGGTGAGGAACGGCAGGCCGGACAGCGCCCAGTCGATGTGCCAGTCCAGATCGTGCTTGTCGAGAATATCGGCCACACGCTTCTGCAGGCCTTCAACGGTCGATTCGGTGGAGAAACGGAAGTTGAACACCGCCACCAGATCACCTGGAATCACGTTGGTCGCGCCGGTGCCGGAATTGACGTTGGAGATCTGGAAACTGGTCGGCGGGAAGAAATCGTTGCCGTGATCCCAATGCTCGGCGGCCAGTTCGGCCAGCGCCGGAGCGGCGAGGTGGATCGGATTCTTGGCCAGATGCGGATAGGCGACGTGACCCTGAATGCCTTTGACCGTGAGCTTGGCGCCCAGCGAGCCGCGACGGCCGTTCTTAACCACGTCGCCGACCAGGGTGGTGCTCGACGGTTCGCCGACGATGCACCAGTCCAGACGCTCGTTGCGTGCCGCCAGACGCTCGACCACAGCCTTGGTGCCGTGGTGTGCCGGGCCTTCTTCGTCGCTGGTGATCAGGAACGCGACCTTGCCCTTGTGATTCGGGTAGTCAGCGACAAAGCGCTCGGCGGCAACGGTCATCGACGCCAGGCTGCCTTTCATGTCTGCCGCGCCACGGCCGCAGAGCATGCCGTGTTCGTCGATCACCGCGTTGAACGGGTCGATCTGCCACGCGGTCACCGGACCGGTCGGCACCACATCGGTGTGGCCAGCGAAGCACAGCACCGGGCCGTCGTTGCTGCCGTGAGTCGCCCAGAAGTTATCCACATCTTCGATGCGCATCGGCTCGAGAGTGAAACCGGCATCGCCCAGGCGCTGCATCATCTGCTTCTGGCAATCGGCGTCGACCGGCGTCACGGACGGACGGCGGATCAGGTCGATGGCGAGTTGGAGGGTCGGCGAAAGGTCGGCGTGGGCCGTCATGTAAATAACTCCGGGTGCGCACGGTAAACCTGTAGGAGCTGCCGAAGGCTGCGATCTTTTGATTTTGTTTTTTAAAATCAACAGCAAGATCAAAAGATCGCAGCCTTCGGCAGCTCCTACCGAGTTTGTTGGCATTGAAAAAGGCGGTCATTCTAAAGCAAAACGGCGGCCCGAAGGCCGCCGTTTGACGTTATCCGTTAGCGATTATGCAGCTGCCGGCTCAGGCTTGGCCGCAGGTTTCGGCAACGACGACAGGAACGCCATGATCAGTGCTGCCAGATACGGCAGCGACTGCACCAGCAACATCACCACCCAGAAACGCATGTCGTTGCTCGGCATGCCGTTGACCAAGAAGATCCCCAGCGCCGCGCCCCACAACAGCAGCATGATGAACAGCTCTTCCCGCGCCTCGGAAATCGCCACCCAGAAGCCATGGTTGTCGGCGTTTTTCGGCGTGCGGAAGAATGGAATGCTGCTGGTAAAGAAGCCGTACAGCACCGCTTTGGCGATGGTGTGCGACAACGCCAGCCCGGCCAGTGCCGCGCAGAATGCATCTTTCAGGTTCACGCCAACGGCGCGACGGTAGAGGAAGATGATCTTGCCGACCTTGAACACGAACAGAGCCAGAGGCGGAATCGCGAAGATCAGCAGCGGCGGATCGACTCGTTGCGGCACGATGATCATCGCCGCCGACCACAACAGTGCGCCGACGGTGAAGAAGATGTTCATGCCATCCGCGACCCACGGCAACCAGCCCGCGAGGAAGTGGTAACGCTGGCCGCGCGTCAGTTCGGTGTCCTTGCCGCGCAGCAGGCTGCCGGTGTGACGCTTGATAATCTGGATCGCACCGTAGGCCCAACGGAAACGCTGCTTCTTGAAGTCGATAAACGTATCCGGCATCAGCCCCTTGCCGTAGCTGTCGTGGTAATACGCCGCCGACAGGCCTTTCTCGAACACGCGCAGACCGAGTTCGGCGTCTTCACAGATGCACCAGTCGGCCCAGCCCAATTCTTCCAGAACCGAACGCCGGGTCATGGTCATGGTGCCGTGCTGAATGATCGCGTCACGGTCGTTACGAGTAACCATGCCGATGTGGAAGAAGCCTTTGTATTCGGCGTAGCAAAGCTTTTTGAAGGTGCTTTCGTTCTGGTCGCGATAATCCTGCGGCGACTGCACCACAGCGATTTTCGGGTCGGCGAAGTGCGGCACCATGTGCTTGAGCCAGTTCGGGTGCACGCAGTAATCGGAGTCGATCACGGCGATCACTTCGGCATCTTTGGCGGTGTGCGGGATCAGGTAGTTCAGCGCGCCGCCCTTGAAACCGGCCAGGGGCGAGACGTGGAAGAACTTGAAGCGCGGGCCGAGGGTTGCGCAGTAGTCGCGCACCGGTTCCCACACCGCCGGATCCTTGGTGTTGTTGTCGATGATCAGGACTTCGTAGTCCGGATAATCGAGGGCGGCGAGGGCGTCGAGGGTCTGTTTGACCATCTCCGGCGGCTCGTTGTAGCACGGCACGTGGATCGAAACTTTCGGCCGATAGCTGGAATCGCCCTCGACCGGCAGGAACTCGCGCCGACGCTTGTGAATCCACACCGCTTCGGCCAGCTCATGCGCCTCCGTCAGCAAGACGATAAATACCCCGAGCGCGCCGAGCGCCAAGAGGAATCCGACCGTCAAACTGAACCATGTGCTGTATTGCAGGCTGTAGTCGTAACCGATCCACACCAATACCGAACCGCAAAGAAACGCGATAAAGGTCAGGAAGATCCGCCCACGTTGACGCAGGGCCGAGCCGTCGATCATCAGCAAGGTCAGCGACAACAGCGCCAGCACCACCGAACCGATCGCCAGCACGCGCCATTGCGGGATCGCCACGACCGGGCCTTCGAAGTTGAATTTCTGCTGACGGGCGGCGTTGAACACGCCCCAATACGCGCCGACCGAGCCTTCGTCGCTGGCCTTCCACGGTTGGTCAAATGCTTCGATCACGAAGTAGTTGAAGCCTTGGCGGTTGAGCTTGTTGACCAGGGTGCGCAGGTAGATCGCTTGATCTGCCGGCGACGCATCGGCGCCACCGCGCATGCGACCGTTGCTCGGCCAGCCGACCTCGGAGAGCAGCAGCGGTTTTTTCGGGAACAGCTTTTTCAGGTCGCGGGCGCGGTCGAAAACGAACTGCCCGGCCTTGTCGACGGGGATGAATTCCCAGTACGGCAGAACGTGCGCGGCAATCAGGTCAACGTGCTTGGCCAGTTGTGGGTATTTCTCCCAGATGTGCCATTGCTCGGACGTGGTGACCGGTACTTTCACGGCTGCACGCACGCGATCGAGAAGAACGATCAATGCTTCTGGGGTGATTTCTTCACGAAATAGCGCTTCGTTACCCACGACAACGCGAACCACGCTGCGTGACGTATTGGCCAGTTCGATGGCTTTGGTGATTTCCCGTTCGTTGCGTTCCTGATCCGGACTGATCCAGATGCCGAGGGTGACCCGAAGGCCGAACTCTTCAGCCAGTTTCGGGATGTCTCCCAGCGAGCCGTCCACCGAGTAGATGCGGATGTTATCCGTCAGCTTGCTCATGATCTCCAGATCGCGGCGCATTTCGTCGTCAGTCGGATACTGATCCTTCTGCGGATATTGTCCCTGCTGGAACGGCGAGTAGGAGAAACCGGAGATCTGCTCCGGCCAGTTCGGCGCCGAAACCGGGCGATTGATCAGCGCCCAGAAACCGGTGAACAGGGCGGCGATTGCCAGAACCACCACCAGGTTGAGTCCAAATTTACGCGATGACATAGCTATTTCGGGTTCCAAAGGCTGTGGAACGAAGGATCGGTCGGCTAGACGCCCGAGGGGCGCGCATCCTACACCGGCAGTTCACAAGTCGTACATCAGACAGGGAAATGCCCGACATTGGGCAGCCGACTTTGACTTAAGTTCTTACACTTGTAGCGCGAAGCTTAAAACTTGTCGCTGTGTAGCCCTATAATGCGCGCCGGTTTTTGGGGTAATGGTCATGAGTACAGAAGATCCGCGGTTTGCAGGCATCGCCCGTTTGTATGGCATCGAAGGCCTGGCGCGTTTGCGCGCGGCCCATGTGGCGATCGTCGGCGTCGGTGGCGTCGGTTCCTGGGCGGCGGAAGCCATGGCCCGTTGTGGTGTCGGTGAGATTTCGCTGTTCGATCTCGATGACGTCTGCGTCAGCAACGCCAACCGTCAGTTGCACGCGCTGGACAGCACCGTCGGCAAACCCAAGGTCGAGGTGATGGCCGAGCGCCTGCGCGGGATCAACCCGGATTGCACCGTGCACGCGGTGGCGGATTTCGTCACCCGCGAGACCATGGCTGAATACATCACGCCGAACATCGACTGCGTGATTGACTGCATCGACGCGGTCAACGCCAAGGCTGCGCTGATCGCTTGGTGCAAGCGCCGCAAGATCCAGATCATTACCACGGGCGGCGCGGGCGGGCAGATCGATCCGACGCTGATTCAGGTGTGTGATCTCAACCGTACGTTCAACGACCCGTTGGCCTCGAAAGTGCGCTCGACGTTGCGTCGCGATTATGGTTTTTCGCGCACCGTGACTCGGCATTACAGCGTGCCGTGTGTGTTTTCCACGGAGCAACTGCGTTATCCGAAGCCGGATGGCAGCATTTGTTTGCAGAAGAGCTTTGTCGGCGACGGTGTGAAGCTGGACTGCGCGGGTGGATTTGGCGCGGTGATGATGGTCACGGCGACGTTTGGCATGGTCGCGGCGACCAAGGCTGTGGACAAGATTGTTGCGGGGGTTCGGCGTCCGGCTGACCGAGTTAAACCTCAGGCTTGATGCTGGGGCTTATGGCCCCTTCGCGAGTAAGCCCGCTCCCACATTGGACTGCATTCCCCTGTAGGAGCTGTCGAGTGAAACGAGGCTGCGATCTTTTGATCCTGTTTTCAAGATCAAAAGATCGCAGCCTGCGGCAGCTCCTACAGGGTGGTGGCCAACTCATTCATTCGCTGGAGCACGGCGTTAAGGCCATTGCTGCGCGAGGGCGATAGCTGGCGCGAAAGGCCGAGCTGATTGAACCAGTCCGGCAGATCAATTTGCTGCAACTCCGCCGCTGACAGTCCGTTAACCCGCAACAGCAACAACGCCACCAACCCACGAATCATCCGCGCATCGCTGCTGGCGCTGAACTGCCAGTGACCATCGCACAACGTCCCGACCAGCCACACCTGACTCTCACAGCCATGCACCCGGTTTGCGTCACACTTTTGCGCGTCATCCAGCGCCGGCAATCGATCACCAAACTGCATCAACAACCGCGCCCGCTGCTCCCAGCCCGCTGCATTCTGAAAAGTCTGCAGCGCCTCGGCGGCTTCGAGCGGCAAGCTCATCGCAACAACTCCAGCGCCTGATCCAGCGCTTCAAAAAAGCGCTCCAGATCTTCCGAATCGTTGTACAGCGCCAGTGACACACGAATCGCCCCGGCCAGCTCAAAGCTTTTCAGCAGCGGCATCGCGCAATGATGCCCGGCGCGCACGGCAATGCCTTGCTCAGTCAGCAAGTGCGCCAAATCAGCGTTGTGCACACCTTCAACGACGAAACTCGCCAGCGCCAATTGCGGCTTGCCGAGCAGACGAATGCCGTTACGCGCCGCGAGTCCATGCAGCAAATAGTCATGCAACGCGGCTTCATGGGCAGACACAGCGTCCTGATCCAGACCCGCCAGATAATCCAGCGTGGCGCCAAGGCCGATGACACTGGCAATCGGCGGCGTACCGGCCTCGAAGCCCAGCGGCGCAGGGCGAAAGCGCGAGTCGTGATAGTTGGCTTCCAGGACCATTTCGCCGCCGAACTGCCGGGGCTTCAGCTGCTCAAGTGCTGCATTGCGCCCGAACAGCACGCCAAGGCCATCAGGCCCATAGAGCTTGTGGCTGGAAAATACATAAAAGTCGCAACCCAGCGCCTGCACGTCATGCCGACCATGCACCACGCCTTGCGCGCCATCGACCACGGTCAGCGCGTTCTGCGCCTTGGCCATGCCCAGCAACGCCGGCAATGGCTGCCACGCGCCGAGCACGTTGGACAACTGACTGACTGCCAGCAATCGCGTGCGCGGGCCTATCAAATGCACAGCGACAGCAAGGTCGATCAGGCCGTCGGCATCCAGCGGCAGGATCACCAGTTTGAGACTTCGCCGTTGGGCCAGTTGCTGCCATGGCAGCAGGTTGGCGTGATGCTCCAGGGCGCTAATGACAATTTCATCGCCAGGGTGGAAAAGATGTTCCAGGCCATACGCCAGGAGGTTCAGCGCACTGGTGGCGCCATGGGTAAAGATGATCTGCCCGCTGTCACCGGCATTCAGCCACTGGGCAACCTTCAGCCGACTGTCCTCGAACGCCTGCGTGGCATGGGCGCCGGGCAGGTGTTGCGCACGATGCACATTGGCCGCGCCGTTGGCGTAGTAATGCGTCAGTGCGTCGAGCAGGGCTTGGGGTTTTTGCGTGGTGGCGGCGTTGTCCAGATAGGTCTGGTCTTGCCGTTGCAGCGCGGCGATGGCCGGGAAATCGGCACGCCACGGGGAGGGAATCATCACAGTTTTTAGCCCTGGTGAAGAGGGGCGGGATGTACGCCAAATCCTGTAGGAGTGAGCCTGCTCGCGATGGCGTCCGTGAGGGCGCTAAAAGCATCGCGAGCAGGCTCACTCCTACAATGGATTATTCAAGCACTTAGTTGTGAGCGTGCAGCGCTTCGTTCAGTTCGATCGCCGATTTGTGGGTTTTGCACTCCACAGCACCGGTTTCCGAATTGCGACGGAACAGCAGGTCAGTCTGACCGGCCAGCTCACGCGCCTTCACAACCTTGACCAGATTGTTGTTTTCGTCGAGCAGCGCCACCTTGGTGCCGGCCGTCACGTACAGGCCCGACTCAACGGTGTTGCGGTCGCCCAACGGGATACCGATACCGGCGTTGGCGCCGATCAGGCAGCCTTCGCCGACCTTGATCACGATGTTGCCGCCGCCCGACAGGGTGCCCATGGTCGAGCAACCGCCGCCCAGGTCCGAACCCTTGCCGACGAATACGCCAGCGGAAACGCGGCCTTCGATCATGCCCGGGCCTTCGGTGCCGGCGTTGAAGTTGATGAAACCTTCGTGCATCACGGTGGTGCCTTCACCGACGTAAGCGCCCAGACGCAGACGCGCGGCGTCAGCGATACGCACGCCAGCCGGAACCACGTAGTCGGTCATTTTCGGGAACTTGTCCACCGAGAATACTTCCAGCAACTCGCCGCGCAGACGCGCTTCCAGTTGCATTTCCGCCAGTTCGCTCAGGTCGATGGCGCCCTGGCTGGTCCAGGCAACGTTCGGCAGCAACGGGAAGATACCGGCCAGGCTCACGCCGTGCGGCTTGACCAGACGGTGCGACAGCAGATGCAGCTTGAGGTAAGCCTCAGGTGTCGAGGTCAGTTGCGAGTCTTCTGCCAGCAGGGTGGCGACCAGCGGCTTGTGGCTTTCGGCCAGACGGGTCAACAGCTTGCCTTGCACGGCGTCGATGCCTTTTACGGCTTCAGCCAGTTGCGCAGCCTGAGCGGTGGTGAAGGTAATGGCCTGGTTGCCTTCGGTATAACCGAGGATCGGCGCAACAGCGGCGACCAGTTCGGCCGATGGGTTGAGCAGTGGCTGTGCGTAGAACACTTCCAGCCACGCGCCTTGACGGTTCTGAGTGCCGACACCAAAGGCGATGCTGAACAGGGAATTGGACATGTAAATACACCTCTACAAAGAGTGACGGGCTGCTTACTTCAGAGCGGCCGCGTAGATATCTGGCTTGAAGCCAATCAGGGTTCGGTCACCGAGATCGAGCACCGGGCGCTTGATCATCGAGGGTTGAGCGAGCATCAGTTCGATGGCTTTCGACTGGTCGAGATCGGCTTTACGTTCGTCGTCGAGTTTGCGAAAGGTCGTGCCTGCACGGTTCAACACCGTTTGCCAGCCATGTTCGTCACACCATTGGGTCAGGTGCTCACGGTCGATGCCGGCGGTCTTGTAGTCGTGAAAGTCGTAGCTGACAGCGTGTTCATCGAGCCAGGTGCGCGCCTTCTTCATGGTGTCGCAGGCTTTGATGCCGAAAAGGTGCAACGTTTTACTTGAAACGGTCAAGGAATCGCCCCCTTTACAGGTGCTGGAGAAAAATGGTGTCGGATTATGCCATGACCAAACGGTTTCGTCGGCCACGGTTGTCGTAACGCTGCAAAACCTGTGGGAGCGAGCCTGCTCGCGAAGGGGCCGCTTCAGTCAATTGAGTGTTGATTGATCCACCGCATTCGCGAGCAAGCTCGCTCCCACATTGGGGTGGCGTTGCGGGCGTGCGACATAGGTGCAACGGTCAGACACAGCCTAAGCGGCTAATATGGCAGTTCAACGCTGTCGATTGTCTGAGATTTCCGCTTTATGCAAACTGCTTACACCGTCCTCATCCTGCTGATGCTGGTCAGCGTCTCGCGTCTGGTCGGACGGGTCATCCCGCTGCCGCTGCCACTGGTCCAGATTGCCGCCGGCGCCTTGCTCGCCTGGCCGACGCTGGGGCTGCACGTGGCCCTCGATCCCGAATTGTTCCTGTTTCTGTTTCTGCCGCCATTGTTGTTCTCCGACGGCTGGCGCATGCCCAAGCGCGAGTTCTGGCACCTGCGCGGGCCGATCCTTACGCTGGCGGTGGGACTAGTGCTGTTCACCGTGGTCGGCGCCGGCTACTTCATTCATTGGTTATTGCCGTCAATTCCGCTGCCGGTGGCCTTCGCCCTGGCGGCAGTGTTGTCGCCTACGGACGCCGTGGCGGTGTCGGCCATTTCGCAAAATCGCTTGCCGACCCCGCTGATGCATATATTGCAGGGCGAGGCGCTGATGAACGATGCCTCGGGTCTGGTGACCTTCAAGTTCGCCCTGGTGGCGGCCATCACGGGCGTGTTCTCGCTGACCAACGCCAGCCTGACCTTTGTCGTGGTGGCGCTCGGCGGACTGGCGGTCGGTGTGGCATTGAGCTGGCTGGTCGGGCGTTTGCGGGCGTGGATGATCGCTCGCGGTTGGGACGATCCCGCGACGCACGTTGTGTTCATGTTGCTGTTGCCGTTCGCCGCTTATGTATTGGCCGAACGTCTTGGCGTGTCGGGCATTCTCTCGGCCGTGGCGGCGGGGATGATGCAGAGCTGGCTCGATCTGCTGCCACGACAGACCAGCACTCGCTTGCTTAATCGCAGTGTCTGGTCGCTGCTGGAGTTCGCTTTCAACGGGCTGATTTTCCTCCTGCTCGGCCTGCAATTGCCGGACATCATCAAAGCCGTGGTCAGCCACGAGCCGACGTTGTGGCCGACGTTGTTCTATCGCTGCCTCGATGTTGTGGCGATTTTTCTCGCGCTGGTTTTGTTGCGATTTATCTGGGTGCAGAGCATCTGGCGTTTATCGGTATTGCTGCGGCGTTTGCGCGGTAAGGGTGATCTGACGCAAGTGCCGACCGCGCGCTCCTGCTGGCTGCTGACCGTCGGCGGTGTGCGCGGTGCGGTGACGCTGGCCGGGGTGATGTCGGTGCCGATGTTGATGGGGGCGGAGGCGTTTCCCGAGCGTGATCTGTTGATCTTCATTGCTGCCGGGGTGATTTTGCTGTCGCTGATTTCGGCGTGCATCGCGCTGCCACTGTTGTTGCGCGGCATCGAGAAAAGTCCGGATGACAAACGGCGCCAGGAAGTGCGCGACGCGTGGCGTAAAACCGCAGAGGCGGCGATTCACGCGCTCGAAACCGAAGAAACTACCCCGCAGGACGCTGCTCAAGCCGCTCTGTCAGCCGAACTGAAGGCGCGGATCATGTCCGAGTATCGCCATCAACTGGAGGTCTTCAACGATTCCGCCGAAGCGCAGGCCCTGGCGTTCCAGATGGATCTGCTTGAGCGTCGCCTGCGCTTGAAGGCGCTGAGGGCGCAGCGCCTGGAGCTCTATAGTCTCAGTCGTCAGCATCAGATAGGTGATGACGTTCTCCGAGAAGTGTTGGCCGATCTGGATTTGAGCGAGGCCAACTTGGGGCAGGTCAAATAACCTGAGCTTGATAATCAATGGCCGGATAACTTTGTTTGGCCAGGCGTTTGTCCCGTTCACTGAGTTTCAGGTTGAAGGCAATCTCGAAGTTGCCGTGGGTCAGAAAGTTGGGTACCGGATAATGCAAGATGGAAAGGCTGTCGTATTCTCCCCTGGAAGTAATGTCGCAACTGTCGAGGCGGAAGATATTCAGTTCAATTTCTTCGCGGTTCCAGCCCTGAGTTTCGCTGAAGTACTTGTACACAGCTTCTATATCCCATGGAATATTGGCATCGGGATGCAGATGGGCATGATGAAACCCCAGTGCATGTCCGAACTCATGCAGCAGCGTGGCTTCAAACAGCGGGTGTTGCGGTTCAGTCTGGATGACCAGCGTGGGTTCTTCTGGATCGACTTCCAACGCTTCGGTGCCGATTTCCGACCAGTTCGCTTCGCCGTTCAGGGCGATACGGATCTGTCCCAGGCCTTGTTCGACCTGGGCAAATGTCAGGCTGACAAAGGGCTCCCATTGACGAATTATCCGTTCGACCCGGTAGGCCAATTCATCGGGTAAATCCTCCATGAACGAAAAAGTTACCGTACTGGCGTTGTCCCATAACCGGTTGGAACAGACGATAGAACGCTTGTGACGTTCTCCTGAGGTGAAGTTGCGACTGCGCATTTTGACGAAGGGGTAATGGTGCATGATCAATATCCATATTGATTGACAAGGTGCTTAGGGTGGTGCCCGGAAGTTTTTTAATCGATAGGGCGCGACGGATAGTTACAGTAACTGTTCATCTGAAGACTATCTTTGGAGCGGGCAGGTAGGAAGTCGGTAATTGCTTTGATATGTATCGCGGTGATAAAACCGCGCGCCAGATTGCCTGGCGCGGGCCAAATACTACTTATTGCTGACGGGTGATAAAGGCGCGAATCCGCTCGGCGGCTTCGACACATTCGGCCAGTGGCGCAACCAGCGCCATGCGCACACGCCCTGCGCCCGGGTTGACGCCATCGACATCACGAGACAGGTACGAGCCCGGCACCACGGTCACGTGCTCCTGCTCAAACAGATCGCGGCAGAACGCGGCGTCATCACCTTGCACGTTCGGCCACAGGTAGAAGCTGCCATCCGGACGCTGCACGTCCATCACCGGGCTGAGGATTTCCAGCACCGCATCGAATTTCTCGCGATACAGCGCACGGTTGGCGCGTACATGCACTTCGTCATTCCACGCCGCCACGCTGGCCAGTTGCGTTTGTACCGGCATCGCGCAGCCGTGGTAGGTGCGATACAGCAGGAAGCCTTTGAGGATGTCGGCGTCGCCGGCAACGAAACCGGAGCGCAGGCCTGGCAGGTTGGAGCGCTTGGACAGGCTATGGAACACCACGCAACGCTTGAAGTCCTTGCGGCCCAGTTCGACACAGGCTGTGAGCAGGCCCGGCGGCGGCGTTTGCTCATCGAAGTACAACTCGCTGTAGCACTCGTCGGCGGCGATCACGAAATCGTACTCGTCGGCCAGAGCGATCAGCTTTTTCAGGGTGTCGACCGGGATCAGCGCGCCCGTCGGGTTGCCCGGCGAGCAGAGGAAGAGGATCTGGCAGCGTTTCCAGATGTCTGGCGAAACGGCATCGAAATCCGGATTGAAGCCGTTTTCGTCGAGGCACGGCAGGTAGTGCGGCTTGGCCCCGGCGAGGAACGCCGCGCCTTCGTAGATCTGGTAGAACGGGTTCGGGCTGACCACCAACGCGTCGTCGCCACGGTTGACCACGGTCTGGGTGAACGCGAACAGCGCTTCACGGGTGCCGTTCACCGGCAGTACGTTGCGCGCCGGATCGATCCAGCCGCCAGGCACACCGAATCGCCGCTCGCACCAGCCGGCAATGGCTTCACGCAGCGCCGGGATACCGAGGGTAGTCGGATACACCGCCATCTGATCCAGGCTGTTAGCCAGCGCTTCAGCGACAAAGCTTGGCGAGCGGTGTTTCGGCTCGCCGATCGACAGGGCGATCGGGCGTTTTTCCGGGTTCGGCGTTACGGTGCCGAGCAGGGCGCGGAGCTTTTCGAACGGGTACGGCTGGAGCTGGTTCAGAGCGTTGTTCATTGGGGCTGGGTCTCTCGCAAAGCCATTTGAATCCGGGGCGCCATCAAATACTGATGCGCGACAATTTGATATCGGGTTCCTGATTGACGCTCAGTTGCTCAACGATCGCATCCTGCAAACGGCTGCACAGCAACGGGTCGGACAGCGGCTGGTTGTGAGCGTCGGTGATGAAGAACACGTCTTCGACCCGCTCGCCGAGGGTCGCAATCTTGGCGTTCTGCAGCGACAGGTCGAATTCGAGGAAAATCCCGCCGATCCGCGCCAGCAGTCCCGGGCGGTCGGGTGCGGTCAATTCCAGCACGGTCACCGGACGCTGGGCATCGTTGTGAATCGTCACCTGCGGCGCAAAGGCGAAATGCTTGAGCTGGCGCGGCACGCGACGCTGGATGATCGTCGGGTAGTCGTCCGGATTGCGCAGGGCTTCGGTCAGGCCTTCGCGGATCTGCTTGACCCGTGCCGGGTTGTCGCCGATGGATTCGCCTTCGTTGTCGAGCACGATGTAGGTGTCGAGGGTGAACTGGCTACTCGAGGTGATAACCCGGGCGTCGTGAATGTTCAAGTTGAGCTGATCCATTGCCGCCACGGTCACGGCGAAGAAGTCATGCTGGTCCGGCGCATAAATGAAGATCTGCGTGCCGCCCTCGAATTCGCGCTGGGTGGTTTCCTTGATCAGCACCAACGGCCCGCCATCGACCGGTTGCTGCAGGATTGCATCACTGTGCCAGGCCACGTCACCGGCGGTGTGGCGCAGGAAATAGTCATCGCCCAACTGCGCCCACAACTGCTCGACATCGTCCGGATCGGTGCCACCACGCACCAGAATATCCAGCGCGGCACTTTGGGTCTGGCGGATCTGTTCTTCGCGATCCACCGGGTTTTCCAGGCCACGGCGCAAGGCGCGCTTGGTCTCGGTATAGAGCTGGCGCAGCAGGCTGGCGCGCCACGAATTCCACAGCGTCGGGTTGGTCGCGTTGATGTCGGCAACCGTCAGCACATAGAGATAGTCGAGGCGGGTTTCATCGCCGACAGCCAGGGCAAAGTCATGGATCACCTGCGGATCGGACAAGTCCTTGCGCTGCGCGGTGGTCGACATCACCAGATGGTTCTGCACCAGCCAGACAATCAGGCGGCTGTCCCACAGTGGCAACTGATGTCGCT
Organism: Pseudomonas sp. Irchel 3H7; assembly: GCF_900187605.1. Taxonomy (GTDB): domain Bacteria; phylum Pseudomonadota; class Gammaproteobacteria; order Pseudomonadales; family Pseudomonadaceae; genus Aquipseudomonas. Next base: position 95,691 of record NZ_FYEA01000004.1, on the reverse strand, counting down.
GGCAGAACGCCTCGGCATCGACCGCGCCGATTTCCGAGTGATCGCCATGCCGGCCCTTGCCGATGTCGTGGTACAGACCGGCCATGTAGATCAGTTCGGGCTTGGGCAGTTTGGCCATGAGCTTGGCGGCCAGCGGGAATTTCTCCGAGACCTGGGTGTACTGCAATTTGCGCAGGTGTTTGATCAGGTTCAGCGTGTGCGCATCGACCGTATAGATGTGGAACAGGTCGTGCTGCATCTGCCCGACGATAAAGCCGAACTCCGGCAGGTAACGCCCGAGAATGCCGTAACGGTTCATCCGGCGCAGGTTGCGGTGGATGCCGATCTTGCACTTGAACAGCTCGATGAACAGGCTGGTGTTGCGAATATCGTTGCGGAAGTTGTCGTCGATCAGGTGACGGTGCTCGCGCAGCAGACGAATGGTGTCGGCGCGTACGCCTTTGATCTCCGGCTGCTGCGCCATCAGCACGAAAATCTCGAGCATGGCGAACGGCGTGCGGCGGAACACGTTGTCGTTGCGTGCCTCAATATAGCCGTCGTGGAGCTGGAAGCGCGAGTTGATCGGCTGCGGCGGTGCTTCGTCTTCCGGGGCGAGGATGACTTCCTCGAAGTGCTGGATGATCAGGTCGCTGAGCTGGGCGATGCTCATTACCACGCGGAAATACTGTTGCATGAAGTTTTCGACAGCCTGTTTGGCGTCGTCACCTTCAAACCCGAGCAGCCCGGCGATGGTGCGTTGATGATCGAACAGCAAGCGGTCTTCGGAGCGGCCCGCCAGCATGTGCAGGGCATAGCGCACTTTCCAGAGGAATTCCTGGGAGGAGGCGAGCAGGGCGTTTTCGCTTTCGACCAGGAAGCCTTCGCCGGCGAGGGCGCGCAGGTTCAGGGTGCCGTACTGACGCCGGGCCACCCACAGAATCGTCTGGATATCCCGCAAGCCGCCGGGCGAGCCTTTGACGTTGGGTTCCAGGTTGTATTCAGTGTCGTTGTACTTGTGGTGACGGGCCTTTTGCTCGGCACGCTTGGCCAGGAAGAACTCCTTGGCCGGCCACATGTGTGCGGTGCTGGTGACGTCGAGCATGCGCTGACGCAGACGCTCGGGGCCGCAGATGGTGCGGCTTTCCATCAGGTTGGTGACGACGGTCAGGTCGGCGCGGGCTTCTTCGGCGCATTCATCGACCGAGCGCACGCTCTGGCCGACTTCCAGGCCGATGTCCCACAGCAGCGTCAGAAAACGCTCGATAGAGTCACGGAAAACTTCGTGATCGGCGCTGTCCAGCAGGATCAGCAAATCAATGTCGGAATACGGGTGCAACTCACCGCGGCCGTAGCCGCCGACCGCGACCAGCGCGATGTCGGCGTCTTCGCTCCAGGTGAACTGCTCCCAGGCCTTTTGCAGGATGTTGTCGACGAACCAGGCACGGTCTTCGATCAGACGGCGAATGTCGCGGCCATTGCGAAAACGCGTGTCGAGTACTTCGCGAGCCTGGCGGATCGCCTTCTTGAACGCCGCGATGGGACTCGCTTTCAGGGCCAGTTCAGCCTGGAACTGGCCGCGGTCGAAGAGTTCGGGATCCACCTGCGGCATCGATTGGCTTTCCTTCTATAAGGCTGGGAGCGTTGTGTGGATCAGGCCGAGACGCGCGGGATGGTGTCATCGGCGCGCAGGGTGAAGATCTCGTAACCGGTGTCGGTGACCAGCAGGGTGTGCTCCCACTGGGCCGAGAGCTTGCGGTCTTTGGTGATCGCGGTCCAGCCGTCGCCCAATACTTTGGTGTCGGCCTTGCCCTGGTTGATCATCGGTTCGATGGTGAAGGTCATGCCGGCCTTCAGTTCCATGCCGGTGCCGGCACGGCCGTAGTGCAGGATTTGCGGTTCTTCGTGGAAGACCTTGCCGATGCCATGGCCGCAGAACTCGCGAACCACCGAGAAGCCGTTCTTCTCGGCGTGCTTCTGGATGACTTCGCCGATGTCGCCGAGGCGGCAGCCAGGTTTGACGATTTCGATCGCCTTGTACATGCATTCCTGAGTGATCTGCGACAGGCGCTCGGCCCACACCGGCACTTCACCGACGTGGAACATGCGGCTGGTGTCGCCGTGGTAACCGTCTTTGATCACGGTGACGTCGATGTTCAGGGTGTCACCGTTTTTCAGCGGTTTGTCGTTCGGGATGCCGTGGCAGACCACGTGGTTGATCGAGGTGCAGATCGACTTCGGGTAGCCCTTGTAGTTGAGCGGGGCAGGGATGGCTTGCTGCACGTTGACGATGTAGTCGTGGCAGATCTGGTTCAGCTCATCGGTGGTGACGCCCGGTTTGACGTGTTCGGCAATCATTTCCAGCACATCGGCGGCCAGTTTGCCGGCGACACGCATGCCAGCGATGTCCTCGGGGGTTTTGAGGTTGACGGTCATACAGGCTCTCTCTGCGCTCGGCGGCGCTTGCTGATACGAATAGGGTGGCAGGTGTGCGTTTTGCGACCCTGAAAAACGCGATTCTAACAGACGCACGGCGCAATTCAGCGCCCGCGTGCATCGCTTCTCTCTATACAATGGTGCGTTCGGGGCCGATTCCAAGGGGGCTGCGCCCATGTCCTTGGTGCGAATACAGATTCCGGGTTCCGTTTCTGCGCACCCTGTGGTATAAAATGCGCCGCTTTCCGGGGATACCCCGAAAAGCTTAAATCCACACACGTGTCGACACGATGACCTGGGTGCTTTTGGCTTTATGCCACTGGTTGGTCATTGGGATACGTGGAGGCCAAACCCGACTTATTAAGGAACTATCATGTCCCAAGTCAATATGCGCGATATGCTGAAGGCCGGTGTGCACTTCGGTCACCAAACCCGTTACTGGAATCCGAAAATGGGTAAGTACATTTTCGGCGCGCGTAACAAGATTCACATCATCAACCTTGAAAAAACCCTGCCAATGTTCAACGAAGCTCTGACTTTCGTAGAGCGTCTGGCCCAGGGCAAAAACAAGATTCTGTTCGTCGGCACCAAGCGTTCCGCTGGCAAGATCGTTGCTGAAGAAGCAGCACGTTGCGGTTCGCCGTACGTCGATCACCGCTGGTTGGGCGGCATGCTGACCAACTTCAAAACCATTCGTGCTTCCATCAAGCGTCTGCGTGACCTTGAAGTTCAAGCCGAAGACGGTACTTTCGCCAAGCTGACCAAGAAAGAAGCGCTGATGCGCTCCCGTGATCTTGAGAAGCTGGATCGTTCGCTGGGCGGCATCAAAGACATGGGCGGTCTGCCAGACGCACTGTTCGTGATCGACGTTGACCACGAGCGCATCGCGATCACCGAAGCCAACAAGCTGGGCATCCCGGTAATCGGCGTTGTCGACACCAACAGCAGCCCGGAAGGCGTTGACTACATCATCCCAGGCAACGATGACGCAATCCGCGCTATCCAGCTGTACATGGGTTCGATGGCTGACGCAGTAATCCGTGGTCGCAACAATGTTGCTGGCGGCACTGTAGAATTCGCAGCTGAAGAAACTCAGGCTGCAGCTGAGTAATTAACGCCCTGGCGTTGACTCAGTAAGCAAAAAGGGGGCTTGGCCCCCTTTTTGCCACCTCGAAAACCATTTGTCGGCGGCGCAGCTACAGCTTCTGTAACGTGCAGCAGCTACAACGTGGGGTTTGGGACGAATTGAACGCCCGTTCGATCGGGTGGAATGGTTGAAAACCTATCCAAGAGGAATTTGAAAATGGCAGCAATTACTGCAGCGTTGGTTAAAGAACTGCGCGAGCGTACCGGCGAAGGCATGATGGATTGCAAGAAAGCCCTGGAAAAGGCTGACGGCGACATCGAAAAAGCCATTGATGACATGCGTGCTTCGGGCGCAATCAAGGCTGCCAAAAAAGCTGGCAACGTTGCCGCTGAAGGCGCCATCGCTCTGAAAGAAGACGGCAAATCTGCTGTTCTGCTGGAAGTGAACTCGCAGACCGACTTCCTGGCTCTGCAGGACGACTTCAAGGCATTCGTTGCTGAAAGCATTGAAAAAGCTTTCGCTGACAAGCTGACTGATGTTGCTCCGCTGATCGAAGCTCAAGAAGCTGCTCGCCTGGTACTGGTCGGCAAGGTTGGCGAAAACGTCAACATCCGTCGTCTGGTTCGCGTAGAAGGCGACGTTGTTGGTGGCTACCTGCACGGCAACAAGATCGGTGTTGCAGTTGTTCTGAAAGGCGGTAACGTTGAACTGGCCAAAGACATCGCTATGCACGTAGCGGCCAGCAACCCTGAGTTCCTGCTGCCATCGGAAGTTTCGGCTGAAGCTATCGAACGTGAAAAAGCTGTGTTCCTGCAGTTGAACGAAGAAAAAATCAAAGGCAAGCCAGAAAACATTGTTGAAAATATGGTCAAAGGCCGTATCAGCAAGTTCCTGGCTGAAGCAAGCCTGGTTGAGCAGGCGTTCGTCAAGAACCCTGAAATCAAGGTTGGCGAACTGGCCAAGAAAGCCGGTGCTGAAATCGTTTCCTTCACCTACTTCAAAGTAGGCGAGGGCATCGAGAAGCCGGTCGACAACTTCGCTGAAGAAGTTGCTGCCCAGCTGGCTGCCGCCAAGCAATAAGACGGTTTTTCAACTGTCGCCCGAAAGAGGCTGCCCGCTCACGCGCGCAGCCTCTTTTCAGATGGGGTTGCCAATTTTTTATTGGTTTCCACTTGGAACTGACTTACAAAGCCATGTTCCGATGGCGCTGAAGCAGCGCCAAGCTAGAGTGAACGCCAGCTGTAAACAGCTCGCAAAGAATTTTAAATACGCCGCAGGAGAGATTCGCAATGGCTCAGCAGGGCAGTGGTTATCAGGCTCGCTATAAACGCATTCTACTCAAGCTTAGCGGCGAGGCCCTGATGGGCTCGGAAGAGTTCGGGATCGATCCAAAAGTGCTGGATCGGATGGCACTGGAAGTCGGCCAGCTGGTCGGCATCGGCGTGCAGGTCGGTCTGGTGATCGGCGGTGGCAACCTGTTCCGTGGCGAAGCCTTGAGCAAAGCCGGTATGGATCGGGTGACAGGCGACCACATGGGCATGCTGGCCACTGTGATGAACGCCCTGGCCATGCGTGATGCGCTGGAACGTGCCAATATCTCGGCCATCGTGATGTCGGCCATTTCCATGGTTGGCGTGACCGATCACTATGATCGCCGCAAGGCCATGCGCCACCTGAACTCCAAGGACGTGGTGATTTTCGCGGCCGGTACCGGTAATCCGTTCTTTACCACGGATTCTGCAGCCTGCCTGCGCGCAATCGAGATCGATGCCGACGTCGTGCTCAAAGCGACCAAGGTCGATGGCGTCTACACCGCTGACCCGTTCAAAGACCCGCATGCCGAGAAGTTCGATCATCTGACTTATGATGAAGTGCTGGATCGCAAGCTGGGTGTAATGGATCTGACAGCTATTTGCCTGTGCCGCGACCACAAGATGCCGCTGCGCGTATTCAACATGAACAAGCCTGGTGCCCTGCTGAACATCGTCCATGGCGGCGCTGAAGGCACCCTGATCGAGGAAGGTCAACAATGATCAACGAAATCAAAAAAGACGCTCAAGAGCGCATGCAAAAATCCCTGGACTCTCTGGCCCATGCATTCGGCCAGATTCGTACCGGCAAGGCTCACCCAAGCATTCTGGGTAGCGTGATGGTGCCGTACTACGGTGCTGACACCTCCATCACCCAAGTGGCCAACATCACTGTAAAAGACTCGCGCACTCTGCAAGTCGTGGCCTTCGAGCGCAACATGCTCGCAGCGGTCGACAAGGCAATCCAGAGCGCTGGCCTGAACCTCAACCCGACCAACCTGGGCGAGTTGTTGCTGATTTCCATGCCTGCCCTGACTGAAGAAACCCGCAAGGGCTTCACCAAGCAGGCGCGCAGTGCTGCTGAAGACGCTCGTGTTGCCGTGCGCAACATCCGTCGTGACGCCTTGGGCGAGCTGAAGAAACTGGTCAAGGACAAAGAAATCAGCGAAGACGAAGAGCGTCGTGCCGCTGCCGATATTCAGAAGCTCACCGACAAGGCCGAGGCTGATATCGACACGGCTACCAAGCAAAAAGAAGCGGATCTGATGGCCGTATAAGGTTCGAGCTTTTAATGGACAAGACCAAGCAGACTGCGCCGTCCGCGGTGCCGCGCCATGTCGCGATCATCATGGATGGCAACAATCGCTGGGCGAAAAAACGCTTTATGCCGGGTGTCGCCGGGCATAAAGCGGGCGTGGATGCTGTGCGTGCCGTAATCGAGGTGTGCGCCGAGGCCAAGGTCGAAGTGCTCACCTTGTTCGCGTTTTCCAGTGAGAACTGGCAGCGCCCGGCCGATGAAGTCAGTGCCTTGATGGACCTGTTCTTCAAGGCCTTGCGTCGTGAGGCCAAGCGCCTCAACGACAACAACATCAGCCTGCGCATCATTGGCGATCGTTCGCGCTTTCATCCGGAGCTTCAGGCGGCAATGCGTGAAGCCGAGGCGATGACGGCGGGCGCCAACCGATTCATCCTGCAGATCGCCGCCAATTACGGCGGTCAGTGGGATATCGCACAAGCTGCGCAGCGTCTGGCGCGTGAAGTTCAGGCCGGGCACCTGCGTCCGGAAGACATCACCCCGGATCTGCTGCAAACCTGTCTGGCGACCGGCGATCTACCGTTGCCAGACCTGTGCATTCGTACCGGTGGCGAGCATCGCATCAGCAACTTCCTGCTGTGGCAACTGGCTTACGCCGAGTTGTACTTCTCCGACCTGTTCTGGCCGGACTTCAAACACGATGCCATGCGCAATGCGCTGGCCGATTTCGCTTCGCGCCAGCGTCGCTTCGGTAAAACGAGCGAACAGGTCGAAGCTGGAGCCCGGGTTTAATGCTTAAACAACGAATCATCACTGCACTGATCCTGCTGCCGATTGCCTTGTGCGGGTTTTTCCTGCTGGAAGGTTCCGGTTTTGCCTTGTTTATCGGTCTGGTCGTGACTTTGGGTGCGTGGGAATGGGCGCGTCTGGCAGGCTTCACCGGACAAACGTTCCGCGTGGGTTTTGCCGCCGTGGTCGCGTTCATGCTGTTTATCATGTACATCCTGCCCGGGCTTGCCCCGTGGGTGCTGGGTGCTTCCGTGCTGTGGTGGGCGGTGGCAACCTGGCTGGTGCTGACCTATCCGCGGTCCAGCGTGCATTGGTCCAGTGCGGCAACCAAACTGGTCATCGGCCTGCTGATTCTGCTGCCGGCCTGGCAAGGTCTGGTGCAGATCAAACAGTATCCGCTGGGTAACTGGCTGATCATGGCCGTGATGGTGCTGGTCTGGGGGGCCGATATCGGTGCCTACTTCTCTGGTCGCAAATTCGGCAAGCGCAAGCTGGCCCCGCAAGTCAGCCCAGGCAAAAGCTGGGAAGGCGTCTATGGTGGTCTTGCGCTGAGTTTGGTGATTACTGCCATTGTCGCGTTTGTTCGCGACTGGACGGTCGCCGAGTTGCTTAAAGGCTTGATTGGCGCTGCGCTGATCGTCTTCATCTCCGTGGTTGGCGACCTGACCGAAAGCATGTTCAAGCGTCAGTCCGGCATCAAGGACAGCAGTAACCTGCTGCCTGGTCATGGCGGTGTGCTTGATCGTATCGACAGCCTGACAGCGGCCATCCCTGTGTTTGCCGTGCTGCTGTGGATGGCTGCACCGTGAGTCGCCCTCAACAGGTCACTGTTCTGGGTGCGACCGGCTCGATCGGTCTGAGTACGCTGGATGTCATTGGCCGCCATCCTGAGCGTTATCAGGTGTTCGCGCTGAGTGGTTTCACGCGCCTGAGCGAGCTTTTCGCCTTGTGCGTGCGTCACGTGCCGCAATTTGCCGTGGTGCCGGAAGCTGCCGCTGCGCGCGGTTTGCAGGATGATTTGCGTGCGGCCGGTTTACCCACCCGCGTGCTGGTGGGGGAGGAGGGCCTGTGCCAGGTCGCTGCTGCTCCTGAGGTCGATGCCGTGATGGCGGCAATCGTCGGTGCAGCAGGGCTGCGTCCGACCCTGGCGGCCGTCGAGGCCGGCAAGAAGATTCTCCTGGCCAATAAAGAGGCGCTGGTGATGTCCGGCGCCCTGTTCATGCAGGCAGTGCGCAAGAGCGGTTCGGTGCTGCTGCCGATCGACAGCGAACACAACGCGATTTTCCAGTGCATGCCACAGGATTTTGCCCGTGGATTGAGCTCGGTCGGTGTCCGTCGGATTTTACTCACAGCCTCTGGTGGTCCGTTCCGACAGACACCGATGAGTGAGTTGGCGCATGTTTCACCTGAGCAGGCGTGTGCTCACCCGAACTGGTCCATGGGGCGCAAGATTTCGGTCGATTCGGCCAGCATGATGAATAAAGGTCTCGAACTGATCGAGGCTTGTTGGTTGTTTGATGCCAAGCCCTCACAGGTCGAGGTGGTGATCCACCCGCAGAGCGTGATTCACTCGCTGGTCGATTATGTCGATGGCTCGGTGCTGGCGCAGTTGGGCAATCCCGACATGCGCACGCCGATTGCCAATGCCCTGGCCTGGCCGGAGCGCATTGATTCCGGCGTGGCACCGCTGGATCTGTTTGCTGTGGCGCGCCTGGACTTCGAGGCGCCGGATGAAGAACGCTTCCCTTGCCTGCGTCTGGCCCGGCAAGCTGCCGAAGCTGGCGACAGTGCTCCGGCGATGCTCAACGCAGCGAACGAAGTAGCGGTGGCAGCGTTTCTCGACGGACGGGTTCGTTACCTGGAAATCGCGAGTATCATCGAGGAGGTATTGAGCCTCGAACCGGTCGTAGCATTGGCAGACCTCGATGCCGTATTTACGGCAGACGCCAAGGCGAGAGTTCTGGCCGAGCAGTGGCTGAAGCGCCACGATCGATAGAATTTGCTACACAATGGCTACACGCGGCACTGAACAGGATTGCGGAGAAAATAGATGAGCGCGCTCTATATGATTGCCGGCACCCTGATCGCTTTGGGTGTGCTGGTCACCTTTCACGAATTCGGCCACTTCTGGGTCGCGCGTCGCTGTGGCGTCAAGGTTCTACGTTTTTCCGTAGGCTTTGGCATGCCGTTGTTGCGCTGGCACGACAAGCAAGGCACCGAGTTTGTGGTTGCCGCGATTCCGCTGGGCGGCTATGTCAAAATGCTCGACGAACGTGAGGGTGAAGTCCCGGTCGATCAGCTTGATCAGTCGTTCAACCGCAAATCCGTGCGTCAGCGTATCGCCATTGTTGCGGCCGGCCCCATTGCCAATTTTCTCTTGGCGCTGGTGTTCTTCTGGGTGTTGGCGATGCTCGGCAGCGAACAGGTGCGTCCGGTCATCGGTGCGGTTGAATCCGGCAGTATCGCCGCCAGTGCCGGTTTGAGCGCAGGTGAAGAGATCGTGGCGATCGATGGAGAGCCGACTACCGGTTGGGCGGCCGTCAATCTGCAGTTGGTCCGGCGTCTGGGCGAAAGCGGTTCTCTGCAGTTGCTGGTGCGTGAGCAGGGTTCGACAGCGGATTCGCCGCGTGAGCTGAAGCTGGATAACTGGCTTAAAGGTGCTGATGAGCCAGACCCGATCCGCTCTTTGGGTATTCGTCCGTGGCGCCCGGCTTTGCCACCGGTGCTTGCCGAGCTTGATCCGAAAGGCCCGGCTCAGGCTGCCGGTCTGAAGACGGGTGATCGCCTGCTGGCCCTTGACGGCCAGACGCTGAATGACTGGCAGCAAGTGGTCGATACCGTTCGTACGCGTCCTGATACCAAAATCATGCTGCGCATCGAGCGCGACAGTGCTCAAATCGACGTCCCTGTCACTCTGGCGGCGCGCGGTGAAAGCAAATCGCCAAGCGGATATCTGGGTGCAGGTGTAAAAGCTGTCGACTGGCCGCCGGAGATGATTCGCGAGGTCAGTTACGGGCCTCTTGCTGCCATTGGCGAGGGTGCCCGTCGCACTTGGACCATGAGCATTCTGACGCTCGATTCGCTAAAGAAAATGCTGTTCGGCGAGCTCTCGGTAAAAAACTTGAGTGGACCGATAACCATTGCTAAAGTGGCGGGCGCTTCTGCCCAGTCGGGCGTCGCTGATTTCCTGAATTTCCTTGCTTATCTGAGTATTAGCCTGGGGGTTCTGAATTTGCTGCCCATTCCTGTACTGGATGGGGGGCATTTGTTGTTTTATCTGATCGAGTGGGCGCGTGGTCGTCCCTTGTCGGATCGGGTGCAAGGTTGGGGGATACAGATCGGTATCAGTTTGGTGGTCGGGGTGATGTTGCTTGCTCTGGTCAACGATCTGGGTCGACTGTAACGCTTCGCTGAATTGCGAATCTGCCGCATTTTGCGGCAGTTTGTTTATTGCCAGTTGGAATAAGAAAGGACTTCATGAAACGTCTGCTGCTAACTGCGGTTCTCACCGTATTGATGATCGCCGAAGTTCACGCCGAGTCCTTCACTATCTCTGATATTCGCGTCAATGGCCTCCAGCGGGTCTCCGCGGGTAGCGTCTTTGGTGCCTTGCCGTTGAACGTCGGTGAGCAGGCGGATGATCGTCGCCTGGTGGAATCCACTCGTGCGTTGTTCAAAACCGGTTTCTTTCAAGATATCCAGCTGGGCCGCGAAGGCAACGTTCTGGTCATCACGGTCGTTGAACGCCCGTCGGTCGCCAGTATCGAGATCGAAGGCAACAAGGCGATCTCCACTGAAGACTTGATGAAAGGCCTCAAACAGTCTGGTCTGGCTGAAGGCGAGATCTTCCAGCGCGCCACCCTTGAGGGTGTGCGTAACGAACTGCAACGTCAGTACGTCGCGCAAGGCCGTTACTCGGCTACCGTTGATACCGAAGTGGTGTCGCAGCCGCGTAACCGCGTTGGTCTGAAAGTGAAGATCAACGAAGGCACCGTTGCGGCCATTCAGCACATCAACGTGGTGGGTAACACGGTTTTCCCTGAGGAAGACCTGACCGATCTGTTCGAGCTGAAAACCACCAACTGGCTGTCGTTCTTCAAGAACGATGACAAGTACGCCCGTGAAAAGCTTTCCGGTGACCTGGAGCGTCTGCGCTCCTACTACCTGGACCGTGGCTATATCAACATGGATATCGCTTCGACCCAGGTATCCATCACCCCGGACAAGAAGCACGTCTACATCACTGTCAACGTCAACGAAGGCGAGAAGTACACCGTTCGTGACGTCAAGCTCAGCGGTGATCTGAAAGTCCCTGAGGACCAAGTCAAATCCCTGCTGCTGGTGCAGAAGGGACAGGTGTTCTCGCGCAAGCTGATGACCACCACGTCCGAACTGATCACCCGTCGACTGGGTAACGAGGGTTACACCTTCGCCAACGTCAACGGCGTACCTCAGCCGCACGATGATGATCACACTGTAGATATTCTGTTCGCCGTTGATCCGGGCAAGCGAGCCTATGTCAATCGCATCAACTTCCGTGGCAACACCAAGTCCGAGGACGAAGTGCTGCGTCGTGAAATGCGTCAGATGGAAGGCGGTTGGGCTTCGACTTACCTGATCGACCAATCCAAAACCCGTCTTGAGCGTCTGGGCTTCTTTAAAGAGGTCAACGTTGAAACCCCGGCCGTGCCAGGTGTCGACGACCAGGTTGACGTGAATTACGCCGTGGAAGAGCAGGCTTCCGGTTCGATTACCGCCAGTGTCGGTTTCGCCCAGAGTGCCGGTCTGATCCTCGGTGGTTCGATCACCCAGAACAACTTCCTCGGTACCGGTAACCGCGTCAGCGTCGGCCTGACCCGCAGTGAATACCAGAGCCGCTACAACTTCGGCTACGTTGACCCGTACTGGACCGCCGATGGTGTGAGCCTGGGTTACAACGCGTTCTATCGCACCACCGACTACAAAGACCTCGACGTCGACGTAGCAAGCTATGCGGTCGACAGCCTGGGTGCCGGCGTGAACGTTGGCTACCCGATCAGTGAGACTTCGCGTCTGACCTTTGGCCTGTCGGTTCAACAGGACGAGATCAAGACCGGTACCTACACCGTTGACGAGATTTTCGACTTCGTTAACAAGGAAGGCGACAAGTACCTGAACTTCAAGGCTTCGGCCGGTTGGTCCGAATCGACCCTGAACAAAGGCGTACTGCCGACCCGTGGTCGTTCCCAGAGTCTGACCCTGGAAACCACCGTGCCGGGCAGCGACCTGTCGTTCTACAAACTGGATTACCGCGGTCAGCTGTTCCAGCCGATCAGCGAGAACTACACCCTGCGTCTGCACACCGAGCTGGGTTATGGCGATGGATACGGCGGAACCGATGGCTTGCCATTCTATGAAAACTACTATGCTGGTGGTTTCAACTCGGTTCGTGGCTTCAAGGACAGCACCCTCGGCCCGCGCAGTACGCCGAGCCGTGGCACCAACCCGGGCACATTGGCTGACCCGGACCAGGATCCACTGCCGTTCGGTGGTAACGTCCTGATCCAGGGTGGTGTCGAGGTTCTGTTCCCGCTGCCGTTCGTGAAAGATCAACGTTCGCTGCGCACCTCTGTTTTCTGGGATGTGGGTAACGTATTTGACTCGCAGTGCAAGGACACTACCAATGCAAACGGCTCGACGTCGAACACCAAGTGCAACGACATCAGCCTGAGCAACATGGCCAGTTCCGTGGGTGTGGGTGTGACCTGGGTCACCGCACTGGGTCCTCTGAGCTTCGCGTTGGCCATGCCGATCAAGAAGCCGGATGAGGCTGAAACTCAAGTGTTCCAATTCTCCCTCGGCCAGACGTTCTAAGCGTCTGACCCAAGATAACGACAATGGATTTTGTAGGAGTGCATCGTGCGTAAGTTGACTCAATTGGTTCTCCTGGCCTCCTTGATGGTGGCAGGCCCGGCATTTGCCGACATGAAAATTGCCGTTCTGAACTATCAGATGGCCTTGCTGGAATCCGACGCTGCGAAGAAGTACGCCGTGGATGCCGAGAAGAAGTTCGGTCCGCAACTGACCAAGCTGAAAACGCTGGAAAGCAGCGCCAAGGGTATTCAGGATCGTCTGATGGCCGGTGGCGACAAAATGCAGCAGGGTGAACGTGAGCGTCTGGAGCTGGAATTCAAGCAAAAGGCCCGTGACTTCCAGTTCCAGTCCAAGGAGCTGAACGAAGCCAAAGCCGTTGCTGACCGTGAAATGCTCAAGCAACTGAAGCCGAAGCTGGATAGCGCAGTGGAAGAAGTCATCAAGAAAGGTGGTTTTGATCTGGTGTTCGAGCGTGGTGCAGTGATCGATGTCAAACCTCAGTACGACATCACGCGCCAGGTTATCGAGCGCATGAATCAGCTGAAGTAACCCATGACCGTGAATATCAAGCTCGGCCAATTGGCCGAGTTCCTCGGCGCCACCCTGCGTGGCGACCCTGAGACGAAAATTACTGGGCTAGCCACTTTGCAAGAGGCTGGCCCAGCTCAGTTGAGCTTTCTGGCAAACCCTCAATATCGCAAATACCTCGCCGGCTCGCAGGCGGCAGCACTGCTGCTCAAAGAAGCCGATGCCGAAGGTTTTGCCGGTAATGCGTTGGTGGTGCCGGATCCTTACCTGGCTTACGCGCGAATCTCGCATCTGTTCGATCCCAAGCCAAAAGCCACTGCGGGTATCCATCCGTCGGCGGTCATTGCGCCTGACGCAGTGGTTGATCCAGCCGCCAGCATCGGCCCATTCGTGGTGATCGAGGCCGGTGCGCGGATCGCGGCAAACGTGACACTGGGCGCGCATTGCTTCATCGGCGCGCGCAGTGAAATTGGCGAAGGCGGCTGGCTCGCGCCACGCGTGACGCTGTATCACGACGTGCGCATCGGCAAGCGTGTGGTTATCCAGTCTGGTGCCGTGCTCGGCGGCGAAGGTTTCGGTTTCGCCAATGAAAAAGGCATCTGGCAGAAAATCGCCCAGATCGGTGGTGTGACCATCGGCGACGATGTCGAGATTGGCGTGAACACCGCCATCGACCGCGGCGCGTTGGCCGATACCGTGATCGGCAATGGCGTTAAGCTCGATAACCAGATCCAGATCGCCCACAACGTTCAGGTCGGTGATCACACCGCCATGGCGGCGTGTGTCGGCATTTCCGGCAGCACCAAAATCGGCAAGCACTGCATGCTCGCCGGCGGTGTTGGCCTGGTCGGCCACATTGATATTTGCGACAACGTTTTCCTCACCGGGATGACCATGGTGACCCACTCGATTACCGAGCCGGGTGCCTATTCTTCCGGTACAGCCATGCAACCGGCGGCCGAATGGCGCAAAAGCGCGGCCCGCATCCGTCAGCTCGATGACATCGCGCGACGTTTGAAACAGCTGGAAAAGCGCGTAGGGGAAGTGACCCCTGACGGCAATGCTTCATCAGATGGCTGATACCATTTCCATATCAAGTGTGCACAGCCTCTAGACTGCCTCCTTGATTTGCTAGAGGAGTGCGCGTCAGTCGCGCTCCCAATCTTTACATAGGCTTCCCCCCGAAATGATGGACATCAACGAGATTCGCGAATACCTGCCTCACCGTTACCCGTTCCTGCTGGTGGACCGGGTGGTGGAACTGGACACTGAAGGCAAGCGCATTCGCGCCTACAAGAATGTCAGCATCAATGAACCGTTCTTCAATGGTCACTTCCCTGCGCATCCAATCATGCCGGGCGTGCTGATCATCGAAGCGATGGCTCAGGCTGCCGGGATCCTCGGTTTCAAAATGCTTGACGTGAAGCCTGCCGACGGCACGCTTTACTACTTCGTCGGTTCCGACAAGCTGCGCTTCCGTCAGCCGGTGTTGCCGGGCGATCAGTTGATCCTCGAAGCCAAGTTCATCAGTTGCAAGCGTCAGATCTGGAAGTTCGAATGCCAGGCTTCGGTCGACGGCAAGCCAGTCTGCTCCGCTGAAATCATCTGTGCGGAACGCAAGCTATGAGTTTGATTGACCCTCGCGCAATCATCGATCCATCGGCCGTTCTGGCTGATGGCGTCGAGGTCGGCCCGTGGTCGATCATCGGCGCAGGTGTGGAAATCGGCGAGGGTACCGTGATCGGGCCGCATGTAATCCTCAAAGGCCCGACCCGCATCGGCAAACACAATCGCATCTACCAGTTTTCCTCGGTAGGCGAAGACACGCCCGATCTGAAGTACAAGGGTGAAGAAACCCGTCTGGTGATCGGTGACCACAACGTCATCCGCGAAGGCGTGACGATTCACCGTGGCACCGTGCAGGACCGTTCGGAAACCACGCTGGGCGATCACAACCTGATCATGGCCTATGCCCACATCGGCCACGACAGCGTTATCGGCAACCACTGCATTCTGGTCAACAACACGGCTTTGGCCGGCCATGTGCATGTGGATGACTGGGCGATCCTCTCCGGGTTCACCCTGGTTCACCAGTATTGCCACATTGGCGCCCACAGCTTTTCCGGCATGGGCACCGCCATCGGCAAGGACGTTCCGGCGTTCGTCACCGTGTTCGGCAACCCGGCCGAAGCGCGCAGCATGAACTTCGAAGGCATGCGCCGTCGCGGTTTCAGCGAGGACGCGATCCACACCCTGCGTCGCGCTTACAAAACCGTCTATCGTCAGGGCCTCACGGTCGAACAGGCGCTGGCCGAGCTGGCCGAACCTGCAGCGCAGTTCCCGGAAGTCGCGATATTCCGCGACTCCATCCAGTCGTCGACTCGCGGCATCACTCGCTGATCATGGCCAATCTGCGTATCGCGCTGGTAGCGGGTGAAGCTTCCGGTGACATTCTCGGCGCCGGTCTTATGCGCGCCCTCAAGGCGCAGCATCCGGCGGTCGAGTTCATCGGCGTCGGTGGCCCGTTGATGCAGGCCGAAGGCCTGACCTCCTATTTTCCCATGGAGCGCTTGTCGGTCATGGGCCTGGTGGAAGTGCTCGGGCGCCTGCGCGAATTGCTTAAGCGCCGCAAGGACCTGATCGCCACGCTGATCGCCGAGAAACCGGATGTGTTCATCGGTATCGACGCGCCGGACTTCAATCTCAATATCGAACTCAAGCTGCGTCAGGCCGGGATCAAAACCGTGCATTACGTCAGCCCTTCGGTGTGGGCATGGCGACAGAAGCGCGTGCTGAAGATCCGCGAAGGTTGCGATCTGATGCTGACACTGCTGCCGTTCGAAGCAAAGTTCTACGAAGAGAAAGGCGTGCCGGTGCGGTTCGTTGGCCACACACTGGCCGACACCATCCCGCTGGAGGCCGACCGCTCTGCGGCGCGTGCCGAGTTGGGCTTGCCCGACGGCCCGCTGGTGGCGTTGATGCCCGGCAGCCGTGGCGGCGAAGTCTCCCGTCTCGGTGCGCTGTTCCTCGATACTGCTGAACGCCTGCGCGCGATGCGCCCGGGTTTGCGCTTTGTCATCCCGTGCGCCAATCCGGAGCGCCGCGCGCAGCTTGAAGAGTTGCTTGCGGGGCGTGATCTGCCGGTAACCCTGCTCGACGGCAAATCCCATCTGGCACTGGCTGCGTGCAACGCCGTGCTGATCGCCTCCGGCACCGCGACCCTCGAAGCGCTGTTGTACAAGCGGCCGATGGTGGTGGCGTACCGCTTGGCACCGCTGACGTTCTGGATTCTCAAACGCATGGTCAAGAGCCCGTACGTGTCCTTGCCGAATCTGCTGGCCCAGCGTCTGCTGGTTCCAGAATTGTTGCAGGATGATGCGACGGTCGAAGCATTGGCGCAGACCCTGTCGCCGCTGATCGAAGGCGGCGAAGTACAGACCCGCGGGTTCGACGAGATCCACCGCACACTGCGGCTGGATGCTTCTAATCAGGCGGCGGACGCCGTCCTCAACCTGATCGGTCAGACACGATGAGCAAGGCAAGCATGCAGATGGGCCTGGATTTCACCCTGGTCGCCGAAGTCGAAGAACTGGTCGCCGGCGTCGATGAAGTCGGTCGTGGTCCGTTGTGCGGTGCAGTGGTCACGGCAGCGGTGATCCTCGATCCGAATCGGCCGATTCTCGGCCTCAACGATTCGAAGAAGCTCACCGAAGCCAAGCGCGAAAAGCTCTACGACGAAATCATCGAGAAATCCCTGAGCTGGTGCATTGCCCGCGCCGAAGTCGAAGAAATCGACGAGCTGAATATTTTGCACGCGACCATGCTGGCCATGCAGCGCGCAGTCGCCGGCCTGCACATTCAGCCGAAGCTGGCGATGATCGACGGCAATCGCTGTCCGCAATTGCCGATGCGCGCCGAAGCGGTGGTGCAGGGCGACGGCAAGGTGCCGGCCATTGCTGCGGCGTCGATTCTGGCCAAAGTCAGTCGCGACCGTGAAATGGCTGCATTCGAATTGATCTACCCGGGTTACGGCATCGGCGGCCATAAAGGCTACCCGACGCCCGTTCATCTGGAAGCCTTGGTGCGCCTTGGCCCGACGCCGATTCACCGGCGCTCGTTCGCCCCGGTGCGTCAGGCTTATGAAGCGCTGGAAGGTCTGACGCAGGTTTAGTCGCAAGGCTGATGTTTTGTTCGAGGCCCGGTACAATCCGGGCCTTGTTGTCTCTATGTAACTGGACAGGATCACTATGCCGGCTTCATTCGTTCATCTACGCCTGCACACTGAATACTCCCTGGTCGACGGGCTGGTGCGGATCAAGCCGCTGGTCAAGGCGCTGACCGCCATGAACATGCCGGCGGTCGCGGTCACCGACCAGAACAACATGTGTTCTCTGGTCAAATTCTATAAAAACACCATGGGCGCCGGCATCAAGCCGATTTGCGGCGCCGACCTGTGGCTGTCGAACAAAGACCCGGATGCACCGCTGAGTCGCATCAGCCTGTTGGTGATGAACGCCAAGGGCTATCGCAACCTCACCGAGTTGATCTCGCGCGGCTTCATCGAAGGCCAGCGCAACGGCATGATCATTGTCGAGCGTGAGTGGGTTGCCGAAGCCAACGAAGGCCTGATCATGCTGTCCGCCGCCAAAGAAGGCGAGATCGGCATGGCCATGATCGGCGGCAATCCGGCCGAAGCCGAAGCCCTGACGCGCGAATGGATGGCGGTGTTCCCGGATCGTTTCTATCTGGAAATCCAGCGCACCAATCGTCCTAACGATGAAGAGCAACTGCACGGTGCCGTAGCGCTTGCCGACAAACTCGGCGCGCCGCTGGTGGCAACCAACGACGTGCGCTTCATCAAGCAGGAAGACTTCGCCGCCCACGAAACCCGCGTGTGCATCGGTGAGGGCCGTGCCCTCGACGATCCGCGCCGTTCGAAGAATTACAGCGATCAGCAATACCTGAAAAGCGCCGAGGAAATGATCGAGCTGTTCAGCGATATTCCCGACGCGATTGAAAACACCGTCGAGATCGCCAAGCGCTGCAACATCGAAGTGAAGCTGGGCACGCACTTTTTGCCCAACTTCCCGATCCCCGATGGCATGACCATCGATGAGTATTTCCGCAAAGTGTCCTTCGACGGTCTCGAAGAACGCCTGGCGGTACTGCTGCCCAAAGACACCACCGAAGACTACGAAGCCAAGCGCCAGGTCTATGTCGATCGCTTGAATTTCGAGCTGGATATCATCATCCAGATGGGCTTCCCCGGTTACTTCCTGATCGTGATGGACTTTATCCAGTGGGCCAAGAACAACGGCGTGCCGGTAGGTCCGGGCCGTGGGTCGGGTGCCGGTTCGTTGGTGGCTTATGTACAGAAGATCACCGACCTTGATCCGCTGGAATACGACCTGCTGTTCGAACGTTTCCTTAACCCGGAACGGGTATCGATGCCCGACTTCGACGTCGACTTCTGCATGGACGGTCGTGACCGCGTGATTGATTACGTGGCCGAAAAATACGGCCGCAACGCGGTAAGCCAGATCATCACCTTCGGTTCCATGGCCGCCAAGGCTGTGGTGCGTGACGTGGCGCGGGTACAGGGCAAGTCTTACGGTCTGGCCGATCGTCTGTCGAAGATGATTCCGTTCGAAGTCGGCATGACCCTGGAAAAAGCCTACGAACAGGAAGAGATCCTGCGTGACTTCATCAAGGTCGATGAAGAGGCGGCGGAAATCTGGGAGATGGCGCGCAAGCTCGAAGGCGTTGTGCGTAACGTCGGTAAACACGCCGGTGGTGTGGTTATCGCGCCGACCAAGCTGACTGACTTCTCGCCGATCTATTGCGACGAGGCCGGTGACGGTCTGGTAACCCAGTTCGACAAGGACGATGTTGAAGCGGCCGGTCTGGTGAAGTTCGACTTCCTCGGTCTGCGGACCCTGACAATCATCGACTGGGCGCTGAAAACGATTAACCGCGACCGCGCCAAGGTCAACGAGCCGCCGCTGGATATCGCGTTTATCCCGCTGGACGACAAACCGACGTACTCGTTGTTGCAGAAAGCTGAGACCACTGCGGTATTCCAGCTTGAATCGCGCGGCATGAAAGAGCTGATCAAAAAGCTCAAGCCCGACTGCCTGGAAGACCTGATCGCACTGGTGGCCCTGTTCCGTCCAGGCCCGCTGCAGTCCGGCATGGTGGACGACTTTATCAACCGTAAGCACGGTCGCGCCGAACTGGCGTACCCGCACTCGGATTACCAGTACGAAGGCCTCAAGCCAGTATTGGCACCGACTTACGGCATCATCCTGTATCAGGAACAGGTGATGCAGATTGCCCAGGTCATGGCCGGTTACACCCTCGGTGGTGCGGACATGCTCCGTCGGGCGATGGGTAAGAAAAAGCCTGAGGAAATGGCCAAGCAGCGCGGCGGTTTCATTGAAGGTTGCGCGACCAACAATATTGACGCCGACCTCGCCGGTAACATTTTCGACTTGGTAGAAAAATTCGCCGGTTACGGCTTCAACAAATCCCACTCCGCCGCCTACGGCCTGGTCTCGTACCAGACTGCGTGGCTGAAAGCTCACTACCCGGCGCCGTTCATGGCCGCGGTACTGTCGGCGGATATGCACAACACCGACAAGGTCGTGACCTTGATCGAAGAAATTCGCACCATGAAGCTGCGTCTCGACGCGCCGGATGTGAATACTTCGGAGTTCAAGTTCACGGTGAACGACGATGGCCGCATCGTCTATGGCCTCGGCGCGATCAAAGGCGTCGGCGAAGGCCCGGTTGAGGCGATCACCGAAGCGCGTCAGGCCGGTCCGTTCAAGGATCTGTTCGACTTCTGCGCCCGTGTCGACCTCAAGCGCATCAACAAACGTACGCTGGACGGCCTGATCCGCAGCGGTGCGCTGGATCGTCTGGGCCCGTACTTCCACGACGAGCAAAAGGCTTACCAGGCCAATATCGACCGTAACCGTGCCGTGCTGCTGGCGGCGATGGAAGAGGCGATCAAGGCGGCCGAACAAACCGCGCGCACCCACGACAGCGGCCATGCCGACCTGTTCGGCGGGCTGTTTGTCGAGGAAGACGCCGATGTTTATGCGTCCCATCGCAAGGCCAAGGAGCTGACCCTCAAGGAACGTCTCAAAGGTGAGAAAGACACCTTGGGACTGTACCTGACCGGTCACCCGATCGACGAATACGAAGGTGAAATTCGCCGTTTCGCCCGCCAGCGCATCATCGACCTGAAACCGGCGCGCGACACGCAGACCGTGGCCGGGATGATCATTGCCCTGCGCGTGATGAAGAACAAGAAGGGCGACAAGATGGGCTTCATCACCCTCGACGACCGCTCAGGGCGGATCGAGGCTTCCTTGTTTGCCGATGCGTTCCACTCTGCGCAATCGTTGTTGCAGACCGACGCGATGGTGGTGGTCGAAGGCGAAGTCAGCAACGACGACTTCTCCGGTGGTCTGCGCCTGCGGGTCAAGCGGGTGATGAGCATGGAAGATGCGCGCACCAACCTCGCCGAGAGCCTGCGCCTGAAGCTGCAAACCCAGGACCTGAAAGGCGATCAGCTACGCTGGTTGGGTGATTTGCTCAAGCGTCATCGCGGCGCGTGCCCGATCACCATGGAGTACACCAGCCCGGATGCGAAGACCTTGCTGCAGTTCGGCGAGACCTGGCGAATTGATCCGGCGGATGCGTTGATTCAAGCCCTGCGTGACCAGTTCGGGCGAGACAACGTCTTCCTCCAATACCGTTGACCGGCAAGTGCCATCATTGCGCTTGCCCGCAACCTGAATTTTTAATCTCGACCTCAGCGCGCCTCTCCCTTAAGGTAGGGCGCGAATAGACAACCGGCCGGCCCAAGCTCATTTGGGACACGACCCAAGACGGACGCCTATGAACCCGAATTTTCTAGATTTCGAACAGCCGATCGCCGACCTGCAAGCCAAGATCGAAGAGTTGCGCTTGGTCGGTAATGACAATTCGCTGAATATCGGCGATGAGATCTCCCGCCTGCAGGACAAAAGCAAAACGCTGACCGAAGACATCTTCGGCAAGCTGACCAGCTGGCAGATCGCACGCCTGGCGCGTCACCCGAAACGCCCGTACACCCTCGACTACATCGAGCACATCTTCACCGAGTTCGACGAACTGCACGGCGACCGTCACTTCTCTGACGACGCGGCCATCGTTGGCGGCATCGCCCGTCTGGAAGACCAGCCGGTGATGGTCATCGGTCACCAGAAGGGCCGTGAAGTGCGCGAGAAGGTACGCCGCAACTTCGGTATGCCGCGTCCGGAAGGCTACCGCAAGGCTTGCCGCCTGATGGAAATGGCCGAGCGTTTCAAAATGCCGATCCTGACCTTCATCGACACCCCGGGCGCCTACCCGGGTATCGACGCTGAAGAGCGCAACCAGAGCGAAGCAATTGCCTGGAACCTGCGCGTGATGTCGCGCCTGAAAACGCCGATCATCGCTACCGTTATCGGTGAGGGTGGTTCCGGTGGTGCACTGGCGATCGGCGTCTGCGATCAGCTGAACATGCTGCAATACTCGACTTACGCGGTGATCTCGCCGGAAGGTTGCGCTTCGATTCTGTGGAAAACCGCGGAAAAGGCGCCGGATGCGGCTGAAGCGATGGGCATTACTGCCGAGCGTCTGAAAGGTCTGGGCATTGTCGACAAGGTGATTGGCGAGCCACTGGGCGGCGCTCACCGTGACCCTGCGGCTGCGGCGGCTTCGATCCGTGCCGAACTGAGCTCGCAACTGGCGATGCTGAAGAAGTTCGATAACGAAGCGCTGTTGAAGCGTCGTTATGATCGACTGATGAGCTACGGTCTCTAAGTCGAACGCAGTCCCCCTGTAGGAGTGAGCCTGCTCGCGATCGCGGTGTAACATTCAACCAATGTGTTGGCTGTCACTCCGCGATCGCGAGCAGGCTCACTCCTACATTTGTTTTGGGGCAAAGAGTTAGATATGGGTCCGTCCATGATTGATTTGCCTTCCCGGCTGTTGCTCAACCTTGAGCCTTGGCGCAATGCCGCTCATTGGCGCATCGCCTTCTCTGGTGGTCTCGATTCCACCGTCCTGCTGCATCTGCTTGCCTCTCTGGCAAAATCTGAATCCCTCCCTGCGCTAAGCGCTGTTCATATCCATCACGGCCTACAGGCTGCGGCTGATGCGTGGCCACAACACTGCCAGTCTGTCTGCGATGCGCTGGGGGTGCAGTTGCTGATTGAACGCGTGACGGTGCAAGCGGGCGCAAGCTTGGAGCGCGCGGCCCGGGATGCGCGGTACGCCGTGTTCGGTTCACTGACGCAAGCCAATGACGTGTTGCTTACTGGCCAGCATCGCGATGATCAGGCGGAAACGCTGCTGTTCCGGTTATTACGTGGCGCCGGTGTGCGCGGATTGTCCGGGATGCCGACGCAGCGGCCAGTGGGGCAGGGCACGCTGGTTCGTCCGTTGCTGGAAATCTCCCGGGCCGAACTGGAAGCGTATGCGCAGGCTCATCAATTGCGCTGGATTGAAGACCCATCGAATGAGGATCGGCAATTCTCGCGCAACTATCTGCGCCATCAGGTCATGCCGCTGCTGACCGGGCGCTGGCCGCAAGCGCAGGCGAGCATGGCCCGCAGCGCTGCGCATCTGCGAGAGGCGCAGGGGCTGCTCGACGAACTGGCGCAGATCGATCTGGCGCCAGCCGCGACTGCTCATGATTTTGCATGGCTGGGTTTGCCGTCGCTGGAACTGGCGCCCCTCGCCGCACTGTCCGCGGCCCGCCAACGAAACGCGATCAGCCATTGGCTCGAGCCCTCCACACAACTGCCCGATAGTGACCATTGGTCGGGATGGACGGATCTGTGCGCGGCCGCTCACGATGCTTCACCCGTCTGGCGGCTGGCTGAGGGCGAGCTGCACCGTAGCGCCGGTCGAGTGTGGTGGCTGAGCGGCAACTGGTTGCGCACGCCAGTGATCGGTGCCGACTGGCAAGCGCCGTCGTCAGCGCTACGCTTGGCCGATAATGGCCGTGTCATGTTCAGCGGGCAGGCGCCTTCCGGGCCTTTGCAGATTCGCTATCGTCAGGGCGGCGAAGTCATGCACCTGGCGGATCGCGGTCACCGCGATCTCAAGCGCCTGCTCAATGAGCGCGCGGTACCGGGCTTCGTCCGTGGCAGATTGCCGCTGCTGTTTCGCGGTGATGAATTGCTCGCGGCGGCGAACCTGCCGGGACTTGATGGACCTGTGCAGGGCGGCTGGAAATTGCATTGGCTGCCAACAGACGAAGATCAAGGTTTGAGCTGAAAGGAGCATTCCGGTAGACTACGCTCCCTTCTTGATACAACTTCTGTGGATTCGCCTGAATTGCAGGAGTTGCCGATTACCAAGCAGTCTTTGCTGGGCGATTCCAAAAAATGTGTAGCGAGCAACGTACCGGTGTTTCACCTGCCGGTCTGTCCCAACGCGGCGGTTTTTTTGAAAGGTGCACTGTGATTAATGCAGGTGATCGGGGGCTTCGGCCTTCCTTCGCTTTCCCCGGCGGCTCGTACCGCTTTAACGCAGACTTCTAGGGTTTTTCATGACGCGCTACATATTCGTCACGGGCGGTGTTGTTTCTTCATTGGGGAAAGGCATTGCATCGGCTTCATTGGCAGCCATCCTGGAGGCGCGGGGACTTAAGGTCACCATGCTGAAGCTGGATCCGTACATCAACGTCGATCCGGGCACGATGAGCCCGTTCCAGCACGGTGAAGTGTTCGTCACCCACGACGGCGCCGAGACCGACCTGGACCTGGGCCACTACGAGCGGTTCATCCGCACGACCATGACCCAGAACAACAACTTCACCACCGGCCGTGTCTACGAACACGTGCTGCGCAAAGAGCGCCGTGGTGACTACCTGGGTGCGACCATCCAGGTGATCCCGCACATCACTGACGAAATCAAGCGCCGCATCATCAAAGGTGCCGGTGACGCTGACGTGGCGATGGTTGAAATCGGTGGCACCGTCGGTGACATCGAGTCGCAACCGTTCCTCGAAGCCATCCGTCAACTGCGTTTCGAAGTCGGCGCCAAGCGCGCGATGCTGATGCACCTGACGCTGGTGCCGTACATCGCCACCGCTGGCGAAACCAAGACCAAACCAACTCAGCACTCGGTAAAAGAGCTGCGTTCGATCGGTCTGCAGCCGGACGTGCTGGTGTGCCGTTCCGATCACCCGATCGACATCTCGTCGCGTCGCAAGATTGCCCAGTTCACCAACGTTGAAGAGCGTGCGGTAATTGCGCTGGAAGACGCCGACACCATCTACAAGATCCCGGGCATCCTGCACTCGCAGGGTCTGGACGATTTCGTCGTTGAGCGTTTCGGTCTGCAATGCGGTAGCGCTGATCTGTCCGAGTGGGAAGCGGTGGTTGATGCCAAGCTGAACCCGGAACACGAAGTGACCATCGCCATGGTCGGCAAGTACATGGAGCTGCTGGACGCCTACAAATCGCTGATCGAAGCGATGAGTCATGCCGGCATCAGCAACCGCACCAAGGTCAACCTGCGCTACATCGACTCCGAAGACATCGAAAACCAGGGCACTGCGCTGCTCGAAGGTGTCGACGCGATCCTCGTACCGGGCGGCTTCGGTCTGCGTGGCGTGGAAGGCAAGATCACTGCCGTTCAGTACGCTCGCGAAAACAAGGTTCCATACCTGGGTATCTGCCTCGGTATGCAAGTGGCGGTCATCGAGTTCGCCCGTAACGTGATGGGCTGGAAAGACGCCAACTCCACCGAGTTCGATCGCGCCAGCGGTCATCCGGTTGTCGGTCTGATCACCGAGTGGGAAGAC
This sequence comes from Pseudomonas sp. Irchel 3H7, assembly GCF_900187605.1. GTDB lineage: Bacteria > Pseudomonadota > Gammaproteobacteria > Pseudomonadales > Pseudomonadaceae > Aquipseudomonas. The sequence goes on along the minus strand of NZ_FYEA01000004.1, from coordinate 70,606 downwards.
GCGACCGGTGCCGTTGAAGTGCGTACCGAATCGTCTGATCTGGGCGGCACCATGCGTCTCGGCGCTCAGGACTGCCTGCTCGAAGCCGGCTCCAAGGTGCACGACTGCTACGGCAAGGATGTGATCGTCGAGCGTCACCGTCACCGTTACGAAGTGAACAACAACCTGCTGCCACAACTGATCGAAGCCGGCCTGAAAATCTCCGGTCGCTCCGCTGACGCGGCGCTGGTTGAAGTGGTTGAAGCGGCCGATCACCCTTGGTTCGTCGCTTGCCAGTTCCACCCTGAGTTCACCTCGACACCACGCGATGGCCATCCGCTGTTCAGCGGTTTTGTCAAAGCAGCGTTGGCTCAACACCAGAAGAAGGCTTAATCCCGATGGCACAGAAGATCATCCGCGTCGGCGACATCGAAATTGCCAACGACAAACCCATGGTGCTGTTCGGCGGCATGAACGTGCTGGAAAGCCGTGACATGGCCATGCAGGTTTGCGAAGAGTACGTGAAAGTCACCGAGAAACTCGGTATCCCTTACGTGTTCAAGGCCAGTTTCGACAAGGCCAACCGTTCTTCTGTGACCTCCTATCGCGGTCCTGGCCTGGAAGAGGGCATGCGCATCTTCCAGGACATCAAACAAGCCTTTGGCGTACCGATCATCACCGACGTCCACGAGCCTGAACAGGCCGCGGTCGTCGCTGAGGTCTGCGACATCATCCAGCTACCGGCCTTCCTGTCGCGCCAGACCGATCTGGTCGTCGCGATGGCCAAGACCAATGCTGTGATCAACATCAAGAAAGCCCAGTTCCTCGCGCCTCAGGAAATGAAACACATCCTGAACAAGTGCGTGGAAGCGGGTAACGATCAATTGATCCTCTGCGAGCGTGGTTCGAGCTTCGGCTACAACAACCTCGTGGTCGACATGCTCGGCTTCGGCATCATGAAGCAGTTCGAGTACCCGGTATTCTTCGACGTGACCCACGCGCTGCAAATGCCGGGTGGTCGTGCCGACTCCGCAGGCGGTCGCCGTGCACAGGTTCTGGATCTGGCCAAGGCGGGCATGAGCCAGTCGCTGGCGGGTCTGTTCCTCGAAGCGCATCCGGATCCGGACAACGCCAAATGCGACGGCCCTTGCGCCTTGCGTCTGGACAAACTGGAGCCATTCCTGGCCCAGCTCAAAGCTTTGGACGAACTGGTGAAGAGTTTTCCGACGGTAGAAACCGCGTAAGCCTCAATTCTCCGGTAAAGTACCGCACGATTTGTCGCTCATGCCCTCGGGCATGAGCGTTATCGTCTGCAAGTCTGCCCGCTGCACACCCCTTGCCGACGGTAAAAAGATTTCCTCTAGCTGCGTCGTTTTCGTCAACTTTGGAGTGTTTACAACAATGGCAAAAATCGTCGACATCAAAGGTCGTGAAGTTCTCGACTCCCGTGGCAATCCCACCGTGGAAGCGGACGTGCTTCTCGACAACGGCATCATCGGCAGCGCTTGCGCGCCGTCCGGTGCATCCACTGGCTCGCGTGAAGCGCTCGAGCTGCGTGATGGCGACAAGAGCCGTTACCTGGGCAAGGGCGTGCTCAAAGCGGTAGCCAACATCAACGGTCCGATCCGCGATCTGCTGCTGGGCACCGACCCAAGCGACCAGAAAGCCCTGGATCACGCGATGATCAAGCTCGACGGTACCGAAAACAAGGCAACTCTGGGCGCCAACGCCATCCTCGCTGTGTCTCTGGCTGCGGCCAAGGCTGCTGCGCAGGACCAGGACCTGCCGCTGTACGCACACATCGCCAACCTCAACGGCACTCCGGGTGTTTACTCGATGCCGGTACCGATGATGAACATCATCAACGGTGGCGAGCACGCCGATAACAACGTCGACATCCAGGAATTCATGGTGCAGCCGGTTGGCGCCAAGTCGTTCTCGGAAGGTCTGCGCATGGGCACCGAGATTTTCCATCACTTGAAAGCTGTGCTGAAGGCTCGTGGCCTGAGCACTGCCGTTGGCGACGAAGGCGGTTTCGCACCGAACCTGGCGTCCAACGAAGACGCGCTGAAAGTAATCTCCGAAGCTGTGGCCAATGCCGGTTACAAACTGGGCACCGACGTGACTCTGGCTCTGGACTGCGCGGCCAGCGAATTCTACGAAGACGGCAAGTACAACCTGTCCGGCGAAGGCCAGGTGTTCACCGCTGAAGGTTTCGCTGACTACCTGAAAGGCCTGACTGAACGTTACCCGATCATCTCGATCGAAGACGGTCTGGACGAGTCCGACTGGGCTGGCTGGAAAATCCTCACCGACAAGATCGGCGAGAAGGTTCAATTGGTGGGCGACGACCTGTTCGTGACCAACACCAAGATCCTTAAAGAGGGCATCGATAAAAACATTGCCAACTCGATCCTGATCAAGTTCAACCAGATCGGCACCCTGACCGAAACCCTGGAAGCCATCCAGATGGCCAAGGCAGCCGGTTACACCGCAGTGATCTCGCACCGTTCCGGCGAAACCGAAGATTCGACCATTGCCGACCTGGCTGTGGGTACTTCGGCTGGCCAGATCAAGACCGGTTCGCTGTGCCGTTCCGACCGCGTTTCCAAGTACAACCAACTGCTGCGTATCGAAGAGCAGTTGAATGGCAAGGCCAAGTACAACGGTCGCAGCGAGTTTCGCGGCTAAGTACAAATCGATGGAAGGACACCGGATTGTGTCGAAAAAGTCGTGACAGCGATGGATTTGCCACTAATCTGATGCCTTAACAGCACAAGCCTGGGTCTTCCAGGCTTCGTGCTATCAGATGCTTCAAAGTTTTGGCGTGGCTGTCTTTTTTCACTGGATACCTGATATTCGATGCGCAGTCCTTACTGGTTGTTTCTCGTTTTGCTCTTGCTACTGGCCGGTCTGCAATACCGCCTGTGGGTGGGCAATGGCAGTCTGGCGCAAGTTGCCGAGCTGAATCAGCAGATTGCTGATCAACATGCCGAGAACGAAGGTTTGCTGGAGCGTAATCGCGTGATGGACGCTGAAGTCAGTGAGTTGAAAAAGGGCATGGAGACCGTTGAAGAGCGGGCTCGTCACGAACTGGGCATGGTCAAGGACGGCGAAACCCTTTACCAGTTGGCCCAATGATCAATTCCCTGCCGGCCTTCTGGGCCGTGATTCCTGCCGCGGGCGTCGGTGCCCGAATGGCCGCGGACCGTCCCAAGCAATATCTGCAATTGGGCGGGCGCACAATTCTCGAACACAGCCTCGGCTGTTTCCTCGATCACCCAAGCCTTAAAGGACTGGTGGTCAGTCTTGCGGTTGATGATCCTTACTGGCCGAACCTGGCGTGCGTCAGCGATCCGCGCATTCAGCGGGTTGAAGGCGGGGCCGAGCGTTCTGGTTCGGTGCTCAATGCCTTGCTGCACTTGCATGCGCAGGGTGCCGATGATGAAGATTGGGTGCTGGTGCACGATGCGGCACGACCGAATCTGAGTCGCGAAGATCTCGACAAGTTACTCGATGAACTGGCGGATGATCCGGTCGGCGGTTTGCTCGCCGTCCCTGCGCGCGACACGTTGAAGCGCGTCGACAAGCAAGGTCGGGTGTTGGAAACCGTCGATCGCAGCGTGATCTGGCAGGCGTATACGCCGCAGATGTTTCGCCTCGGCGCGTTGCATCGGGCGTTGGCGGACAGTCTGGTGGCGGATGCGCTGATTACTGATGAAGCTTCGGCGATGGAGTGGGCCGGTCTCAAGCCGCGACTGATTGAAGGGCGGGCGGATAACCTCAAGGTGACCCGGCCTGAAGATCTCGAATGGTTGCGTCAGCGTTGGGCGAATCGCCGCTAAAAGATCAAAAGATCGCAGCCTTCGGCAGCTCCTACATGGGTTCGCATGCCTTTGTAGGAGCTGCCGAAGGCCGCGATCTTTTGCTTTTCAACCTCGATATTCCGGCCGCTCAGCCAATCCCTCCTTCAAAAAATCCACCAACTTGCGCACCTTCGGCGACAAATGCCGCTGCTGCGGATACAGCGCCCACACCGCCGTGTTCGGTGGCTGGTGCGCCTCCAGCAAGGAAATCAACGCGCCACTGTGCAGATGCTCCAGCACGTAATAGTCCGGCAACTGACACAGCCCAACCCCCTGCAACGCCGCATCCAGCACTGCTTGCCCACTGTTGCAGCGCCAGTTGCCCTGCACCCGTTGGGAAAACTCCCGGCCGTTTTGCTCAAGCTGCCAGATGTCCGAGCTGCCGATCAGGCAATTATGTCGGCTCAATTCCGACAGGCTGTGTGGGCGGCCGTACCGCTCAACGTAGGACGGTGAAGCGCAGAGAAACATTCGCCGTGGCGCCAGGCGTGTCGCGACCAGCCGCGAGTCCTGCAAGCGACCGAGACGAATCGCCAGGTCCAATCCTTCATGCACCAGGTCGAGTTGGCGATTGCTCAGTTCGATATCGATGCGCAGCTGCGGATAAAGCCCCATGAACCGCGTTACCAGCGGCACGATAAAGCGTTCGCCGTAAGCCACGGCACAGGTCATGCGCAGCATGCCTTTCGGCTCACTGGTCAGGTCGCCCACCGCACGCAAGGCTTCTTCGCGACCATCCTGCAAGCGTTGGCAATGTTGCAGAAAGGTCTGCCCGGCCTCGGTCAGTGTCACGCGCCGGGTACTGCGATAGAGCAGACGCGTCTGCAAACGCTCTTCGAGTCGGACGATTTGGCGACTGATGTGCGAGGACGAAACCCCAAGACGTTCGGCAGCGGCGGTGAACTGGCTGCATTCGGCGACGGCGACGAACTCGTCGATGCCTTCCCAGCGGTTTTCGGACATGGGGATTATCCCTGTATGGCAATAATGTTTTGCTTTTGTCCGGATTATTCATCGTAAAGCCATGTATTACACTCCTTGTCTGGTTTTTTATTCATTGGATTCACTGGAGAGTCAGCATGATCAAGTCGCGCGCCGCCGTTGCCTTCGAGGCCAAGAAGCCGCTGGAAATCGTAGAAGTCGATGTCGCCATGCCCAAGGCCGGCGAAGTGTTGCTGCGCGTGGTGGCTTCCGGGGTTTGCCACACTGACGCCTACACCCTGTCCGGTGCTGATCCGGAAGGCATCTTTCCGTCGATCCTTGGCCACGAAGGTGGCGCGATCGTTGAAGCCATCGGCGAGGGCGTAACCTCGGTTGCGGTGGGCGATCACGTGATTCCGCTGTACACCCCGGAATGCGGCCAGTGCAAATTCTGTAAGTCGGGCAAGACCAACCTGTGTCAGGCAATTCGCGCCACTCAGGGTAAAGGTTTGATGCCGGACGGCACTTCGCGCTTTTCCTACAAGGGCGAAACGATTTTCCACTACATGGGCACTTCGACGTTCTCGGAATACACCGTGTTGCCGGAAATATCCGTGGCCAAGATCTCCAAGGACGCGCCACTGGAAAAGGTTTGCCTGCTGGGCTGCGGCGTCACCACCGGTATCGGCGCAGTGCTCAACACCGCCAAGGTCAAACCGGGTGACACCGTGGCCATCTTCGGTCTCGGCGGCATCGGTCTGTCAGCGGTGATCGGCGCGGTGAAAGCCAAGGCTGCGCGCATCATTGCCATCGACATCAATCCGGCCAAGTTCGAAATCGCCAAGCAACTCGGTGCAACCGACTGCGTAAACCCGAAAGACTTCGATCGTCCGATCCAGGAAGTGATCGTCGACATGACCGATGGCGGCGTCGACTTCTCCTTCGAATGCATCGGCAACGTGCAACTGATGCGCGCCGCCCTTGAGTGCTGCCACAAAGGTTGGGGCGAGTCGGTGATCATCGGTGTGGCCGGTGCCGGCCAGGAAATCGCGACCCGTCCGTTCCAGTTGGTGACCGGTCGCGTCTGGCGCGGTTCGGCGTTCGGCGGCGTGCGCGGTCGTACCGAGTTGCCAAGCTACGTCGACATGGCCCAGAGCGGCGAAATCCCGCTGGATACGTTCATCACCCACACCATGGGCCTGGAAGACATCAACAAAGCGTTCGATCTGATGCACGAAGGCAAGAGCATTCGTACCGTCATTCATTTCTGATCAATCGTGGCGACATGGCTACAAGTCTTGAAGGCTTGTGGTCGTGATCACGTAGGAGTCTTCATATGAATCTGGAAAACATCTCCTGTCAGAAGAGTTTCGGCGGTTGGCACAAGCGCTATCGCCATCGCTCTGACGTGCTCGGTTGCGACATGGTGTTCGCCGTCTACCTGCCACCGCAGGCTGAGCAGGGCGGCAAGCTGCCAGTGCTGTATTGGTTGTCAGGCCTGACCTGCACCGATGAGAACTTCATGCAGAAGGCCGGCGCGATGCGCATGGCTGCCGAACTGGGTTTGATCATTGTAGCGCCGGACACCAGCCCGCGCGGCCCCGATGTCCCGGGTGATCCGGACAACGCTTGGGATTTCGGCCTTGGCGCCGGGTTCTATCTGAATGCCACCCAGGAACCTTGGTCGCGCCACTATCGGATGCATGACTATGTCGTGCAGGAATTGCCTTCACTGGTTGAAGCGCATTTCCCCGCTTCGGACAAACGCAGCATCAGCGGCCACTCCATGGGCGGTCACGGTGCGTTGGTCTGCGCATTGCGCAACCCTGGTCGCTATCAATCGGTGTCGGCGTTCTCGCCGATCAACAACCCGATGGATTGCCCATGGGGGCAAAAGGCGTTCTCCCGTTACTTGGGCGAAGATCGTTCGAAGTGGAAAGAGTGGGATGCCTGTGCGCTGATCGCCGAGGCCCACGAAAAACTGCCGCTGCTGGTCGATCAGGGTGATCGCGACGACTTCCTCGCCACTCAGCTCAAACCCGAAGCCTTGCAACAAGCAGCAAAACAAGCGGGCCATCCGCTGACATTGCGCCTGCAACCGGGCTACGACCACAGCTATTTCTTCATCTCAAGCTTTATAGACGACCACTTGCAGCATCACGCACGCGCCCTGCGCGGTTAATGCAGGTAGAATCACGCCCTGACAAAAATCGGGGCGTTTTTTTTATGCGTATTGGCCACGGCTATGATGTGCACCGTTTCGCTGAAGGCGATTTCATTACTCTGGGCGGCGTGCGTATCGCACACAGCTTCGGGCTGCTCGCTCATTCCGACGGTGACGTTTTGCTGCACGCCTTGAGCGATGCCTTGCTCGGCGCTGCGGCGCTGGGTGATATCGGCAAACACTTCCCGGACACCGACCCGCAATTCAAGGGCGCCGACAGCCGTGCGCTGCTGCGTCATGTGGTCGCGCTGATCCATGCCAAGGGCTGGAAAGTCGGCAACGTCGACAACACCATCGTTGCCCAGGCGCCGAAAATGGCCCCGCATATCGAATCGATGCGCGCGCTGATCGCGGCGGATCTTCAAGTTGAGTTGGATCAAGTGAACGTGAAAGCTACCACCACCGAAAAGCTTGGCTTTGTCGGTCGCGAAGAAGGCATCGCCGTGCACTCCGTTGCCTTGTTGCTGCGCGCATGAATGAACTGCAATTGCTCGGCCCGCGTGCCTATGGCGAAGCTCTCGGCAGCGCGATACTAAAAGCCATCGCCGAAGATTTTCAGGTCGATGAAGTGCTCGACATCCCGTTCAGCGGCGACGGCGAGCACTTGTGGATCTGGGTCGAAAAACGCGGCCTCAACACTGAAGAAGCCGCACGACGTATTGCCAAGGCTGCCGGCGTGCCGTTGCGCACCGTCAGCTATGCCGGGCTGAAGGATCGTCAGGCGCTGACCCGTCAGTGGTTCAGCGTGCAACTGCCGGGCAAGGCCGATCCGGATCTGTCAGCGGCGGAAAACGACACGCTGAAGATCCTCAAGACCACCCGGCACAAGCGTAAGCTGCAACGCGGTGCGCATTCGGCCAACGGTTTTACCTTGCGCCTGACTCAGTTCACTGGCGACAAAGACGCGATTGAACAGCGTCTGCAACTGATCGCCAAACAGGGCATTCCCAATTATTTCGGCGCCCAGCGTTTCGGCCATGACGGCGGCAACGTCGTTGATGCGCGTGCGTGGGCGGCGCGCAAGGCTTTGCCGGAGCAGCGCAATGTGCGCTCGCGCCTGCTCTCGACCGCGCGCAGTTTTCTGTTCAACAAAGTGCTGGCGGCGCGTGTTGCCGATGGTACTTGGCAAAAAGCTCAGGTCGGCGATCTGCTGGCGTTCACCGACAGCCGCAGTTTTTTCCCGGCCGGAGAAGCTGAATGCAGCGACCCGCGTCTGGCGATTCTCGATCTGCATCCGACCGGTCCACAGTGGGGCGAAGGTGACTCGCCGACCGCAGGCGTTGTCCATGAACTGGAGCAGGGGATCGCCGCCGATGAAGCAGAGCTGCGCGATTGGTTGGTTCATGCCGGCATGAGCCACGAACGTCGCATCCTGCGGCTGCCCATTGGCGGGTTGACGTGGCATTATCCCCAGCCTGACATTCTGCAACTGGAATTCGTCCTCCCGGCCGGATGCTTCGCCACCGTATTGGTGCGCGAACTCGTTGATCTGGTGCCGGTGGGGCAGACGGACAGCCCATGCGTATTCTGATTTCTAACGACGATGGGGTAACCGCACCCGGTCTTGCCGCGCTCTATGCTGCGCTGGCGGATTACACCGAGTGCGTGGTTATCGCCCCGGAGCAGGACAAAAGCGGCGCCAGCAGTTCGCTGACGCTCGACCGTCCGCTGCACCCGCAATACCTTGCCAACGGCTTTATCAGCCTCAACGGCACACCGACCGACTGCGTGCACCTGGGCCTGAACGGCCTGCTGGAACGCGAGGCGGACATGGTGGTTTCCGGCATCAACCTCGGCGCCAACCTTGGCGACGATGTGCTGTATTCCGGGACAGTGGCGGCCGCCCTCGAGGGACGTTTTCTCGGGCGTCCGTCGTTCGCTTTTTCGCTGGTCTCGCGGCAAGTGGATAATCTGCCGACGGCGGCGTACTTTGCGCGCAAACTGGTCGAGGCCCATGCCGGGCTCGATCTGCCGCCGCGCACGGTGCTCAACGTGAACATTCCCAATCTGCCCATTGATCACATTCGTGGTATCCAGCTGACCCGACTCGGCCATCGCGCCCGTGCGGCGGCGCCGATGAAAGTGGTCGATCCGCGTGGCAAGGCCGGTTACTGGATTGCTGCCGCCGGCGATGCCGAGGATGGCGGCCCCGGCACCGACTTTCATGCGGTGATGCAAGGTTTTGTCTCCATCACGCCCTTGCAGCTTGATCGCACCTTCAATGACGCCTTCAGAAGTCTCGATGGCTGGCTGGAGGGACTGCGCTGATGGCCCGTGAACACGAAGACAGGCTGCGCAGCGGTATCGGCATGACCTCGCAGCGTACCCGCGAGCGTCTGATCCAGCGCCTGTACGAAGAGGGCGTGTCCAACGCCAAGGTGTTGGAAGTGATTCGGCGTACGCCGCGTCATCTGTTCGTCGATGAAGCGCTGGCACATCGCGCTTACGAGGACACGGCGCTGCCGATCGGCAATAACCAGACCATTTCCCAGCCTTATATGGTGGCGCGCATGAGCGAGCTGCTGTTGGAGGCGGGACCGCTGGATAAAGTGCTGGAGATCGGCACTGGTTCCGGTTACCAGACCGCTGTGTTGTCGCAACTGGTCGAGCGAGTGTTCTCGGTCGAGCGGATCAAGGTCCTGCAGGACCGGGCCAAGGAACGTCTGGTTGAACTGAACCTGCGCAATGTGGTGTTCCGCTGGGGCGATGGCTGGGAAGGCTGGCCGGCGCTGGCGCCGTATAACGGCATTATCGTCACCGCCGTGGCCACCGATGTTCCGCAAGCCTTGCTCGACCAATTGGCTCCGGGCGGGCGCATGGTGATTCCGGTGGGTTCCGGAGAAGTGCAGCAATTGTTGCTGATCGTGCGTGAGGAAAACGGCTTTTCCCGGCATGTTCTGGGGGCTGTTCGTTTCGTGCCGTTGCTCAATGGGCCGCTTGCCTGAGCATTTGTTTACGCACGCTGAATTCCTTTCGTTCGCCTGTGTCTTACTCCGGCAGCGATGGTTTAAACGCAGCAGATTGTCAGCTTGCAAACGTGTGCGCGAAGCGATTTCGCTTCATTAAAGGTAAAGCCGATCCGGCCCGTTATACTTGCGACACCTCATGCCGACATCCGGCATTTCACATTTTTCAGCCACCACAAAGGGAGCGGCGGGTGAGTCTCACAGTCATTGCGCAGCGTATGGGTAACACTAGCTTTCAGCGCCTGGTGACTGGCCTTGTCTTGAGCACCTTGCTGGTCGGTTGCTCCAGCACCAAATCGAGCAATGTGCGGGTGGTCGATCGCAATAATGCGGTGGCCCAGCGTCCTACCGTGACGACCGGACAGTATGTAGTCCGTCCCGGCGATACGATGTTTTCGATCGCGTTTCGCTACGGCTGGGACTACAAAGCCCTCGCGGCCCGGAACAATATTCCTACGCCGTACACGATCCATCCGGGTCAGACGATTCGCTTCGATGGCCGCACCGGTTCAACGCCGACGGCGGTGGTCGGCAACAGCAGTTCTTCGCCTTCTTCTTCGAGTAAAACCACGGTAATCCGGCGCCAGGCAAATGGCACGACGACCACCACAACCACCGGTTCTACTGGCGGTTCTGCGGGTGTTGCACCGTCCGTCGCCAACAAGCAAGCGCCCGCACCACTGCCTCCGGCAGGCCCGGCCCCGACCGGCTGGGGATGGCCATCTAATGGCATTCTGATTGGAAAATTCTCTTCAAACGGTAGTTTGAATAAAGGAATTGATATCGCCGGAGATTTGGGACAGCCTGTTTTAGCTGCGTCTGATGGGACGGTGGTATACGCCGGGAGTGGCTTAAGGGGCTACGGCGAATTAGTCATCATCAAACACAGCGAAACCTACGTCAGTGCCTACGGACATAACCGCAGGCTGTTGGTTCGGGAGGGACAGCAGGTCAAGGTCGGACAGACAATTGCCGAAATGGGGTCAACGGGTACAGACCGGGTGAAACTGCATTTTGAGATTCGCCGCCAAGGTAAACCTGTGGATCCGCTGCAGTTCCTGCCAAGACGTTGATTTGTAAGCCAGCCTGTTCCGTCACGTAGAGGGGACAGGCTCCAGCGCTGCCAAGGATAAAGGCGTCGCTTGAGCTTGGGGTCGAACTCACCAAAGGACTATAACAATGGCTCTCAGTAAAGAAGTGCCGGAGTTTGACATCGACGATGAGGTTCTCCTTATGGAGACCGGCATCGATTCGGATTCGATGTCGAATGATGAAGGGGCTGCTCCACCTTCCGTTCGTTCCAAATCCAAACACTCCGCTTCACTTAAACAACATAAGTACATCGACTACACGCGTGCACTTGATGCCACGCAGTTGTATCTCAACGAAATCGGCTTTTCCCCATTGCTCTCCCCGGAGGAAGAAGTTCATTTTGCGCGCTTGTCGCAAAGTGGCGATCCGGCCGGGCGCAAGCGCATGATTGAAAGTAACCTGCGGCTGGTGGTCAAAATCGCCCGGCGTTACGTCAATCGGGGGCTGTCGCTGCTGGATCTGATCGAAGAGGGCAACCTCGGGCTGATCCGGGCGGTGGAAAAGTTCGATCCCGAGCGCGGCTTCCGCTTCTCGACCTATGCAACCTGGTGGATTCGTCAGACCATCGAGCGCGCGATCATGAATCAGACCCGGACCATCCGGTTGCCGATCCATGTGGTCAAGGAGCTCAACGTGTACCTGCGGGCTGCACGGGAGCTGACGCAAAAGCTCGACCACGAACCTTCACCCGAAGAAATCGCCAACCTGCTGGAAAAACCGGTGGGCGAGGTCAAGCGCATGCTGGGCCTGAACGAGCGGGTTTCTTCGGTCGACGTCTCGCTGGGTCCGGATTCGGATAAAACCCTGCTGGACACCCTTACCGATGATCGTCCGACCGATCCGTGCGAACTGTTGCAGGATGACGACCTGTCGCAGAGCATCGATCAATGGCTGTCGGAGCTGACCGACAAGCAGCGCGAGGTGGTTGTGCGTCGCTTCGGCCTGCGCGGTCACGAGAGCAGCACGCTGGAAGACGTAGGCCTGGAGATCGGCCTGACCCGGGAACGGGTGCGGCAGATTCAGGTAGAAGGCCTCAAGCGCCTTCGTGAAATTCTTGAGAAGAATGGCCTGTCGAGCGAGTCGCTGTTCCAGTAAGCGCCTCTCACGTCCGCCCGCAGAAAGCCCCGACTGGTTCGGGGCTTTTTGTTGGCCTGGATTTGGTGGCTGTCCCTTACAACGCTGTTGATTGCCGGACGTACGGTTGGCAATTCCATCGTTTGTAGTCTCGCGGTGTAAGCCTTGGCTTACTCTTTCGTAGGTGTTCACTATTTTTACAGGACGGCAGACGTCGATTATTCTCGGCGTTGTTATTTAACTTATTGATTTATATATTTATTTTTTAATGTGAAGTGCTTATTACAGCGCTTCTACGGTCTCAGGGCCGATTGCTCTCGCCGGGGAATTCTCTAGTATCTGGTTTGTGTCGACGGACAGACACGCCCTTCAAGGATGAGGGGAACGGACATCGCAGGACGCGATTCATCAGGACGATGAAAAGGAATACAGGGAATAGGGAAAAAATGTGGGCGGGTCATACCGCCCCTTTTTTTTGCCCGCAGAAAAGCAGAACACAGAAAAGCAAAAAGGCCCGCGAGGGGCCTTTTCATTCGAGCGCGGGGCAGATCAGCGTTCGAGGTCTTTGATCTTGCCTTTGACGCCGTCCCACTCTTCGGCATCCGGCAGCGATTCTTTCTTCTCGGTGATGTTCGGCCAGATTTCAGCCAGCTCAACGTTGAGTTGAATGAACTCCTGCATCTCTTCCGGAACTTCGTCCTCGGAGAAGATGGCTACGGCCGGGCATTCCGGTTCGCACAGGGCGCAGTCGATGCACTCATCCGGGTGAATCACCAGGAAGTTCGGGCCTTCGTAAAAGCAGTCCACCGGACAGACTTCTACGCAGTCGGTGTACTTGCACTTGATGCAGTTGTCGGTGACGACGAAGGTCATTTCTAATTTTCTCCTCAGGCGGCGGCAGCGTTGCCCCTTCACGGTTGGGGTCGCCAGGTTCGGGAGCGATACCTGCTGGCCAGGCTATTAGCCAGCAGCATCCCAAACCGCGCGAGATTCTAACAGCTTGAAGCCGTTTGCGTTATATCCGCTTCTTCAGTGCTTATATCCGGTTCTTCAATGCATAGAGCATTTCGAGCGCACGACGCGGGGTCAGGTCATCCAGATCCAGTTTAGCCAGCTCATCGAGTACCGGATGCGGCAGGCTGGCGAACATGTCGCTTTGCTGTGGCGTCGCCGGTTTGCCCTTGGCCGCAGGTTTCGGCGCTTCATGCGGCAACGCGGTTTCTTCCAGTCGGCTCAAGTGCTCGCGGGCACGCACGATCACTTCACTCGGCACGCCGGCCAACTGCGCCACTGCCAAGCCATAACTCTGGCTGGCAGGGCCGGGCAGCACGTGGTGCAGGAACACGATGCGTTCGTTGTGCTCGGTGGCGTTGAGGTGGACGTTGGCCACCAATGGCTCGGCTTCCGGCAACACGGTCAGTTCGAAGTAGTGTGTAGCGAACAGTGTGTAGGCGCGCAAATGAGCCAGGCGCTCCGCCGCAGCCCACGCCAGCGACAGACCGTCGAAGGTGCTGGTGCCGCGACCGACTTCGTCCATCAGTACCAGGCTGCGCTCGGTGGCGTTGTGCAGGATGTTGGCGGTCTCGCTCATTTCAACCATGAAGGTCGAACGGCCGCCCGCGAGGTCATCGCTGGAACCGATGCGGGTGAAAATGCGATCGACCAGCGACAGTTCGCAACTGGCGGCCGGCACGAAGCTGCCGATATGCGCCAGCAGCACGATCAATGCGGTTTGGCGCATGTAGGTGGATTTACCGCCCATGTTCGGGCCGGTGATCACCAGCATGCGCGTGTTGTCATCCAGACTGAGGTCGTTGGCCACGAACGGCGTGGTCAGCACCTGCTCGACCACCGGGTGACGACCCTGGGAGATGCGCATGCACGGCTCGCTGACGAAACGTGGGCAGTTCAGATCGAGGTTCAGCGCGCGCTCGGCGAGGTTGCTCAACACGTCGAGTTCGGCCAGTGCGCCAGCGGTGTCCTGCAACGGTGGCAATTGGCTGATCAAGTCTTCCAGCAGCGCTTCGTAAAGCATCTTCTCGCGTGCGAGGGCGCGGCTCTTGGCCGACAGCGCCTTGTCTTCGAATTCTTTCAGTTCCGGCGTGATAAAGCGTTCGGCGCCTTTCAGCGTCTGCCGACGAATGTAATCCGCTGGCGCCGATTCGGCCTGCTTGCTCGGCAGTTCGATGAAGTAGCCGTGAATGCGGTTATAGCCAACTTTCAGGTGGCTCAGGCCGGTGCGGGCTTTCTCGCGGGCTTCCAGATCGATGAGGAACTGACCGGCGTTTTCGCTCAGCGATTGCAAATCGTCGAGTTCGCTGTCGTAACCGGTTTTCAGCACGCCGCCGTCACGGATGACCGCAGGCGGGTTGTCGATAATGGCTTTTTCCAGCAGCGCCGCCAGTTCCGGGTAAGTGCTGGTGGTGGTCGCCAGACCTTGCAGGTGCGGCGCTTCCAGGTCGGTCATGGCCACTTGCAGTTCAGGCAGTGCGCCAAGGGCGTCGCGCAGCCGTGCGAGATCACGAGGACGCGCGTTGCGCAGGCCGATCCGCGCGAGAATCCGTTCGATGTCGCCGATTTCCTTGAGCTGCGGTTGCAGCTTTTCGAAACGATAGCGATCGAGCAGGCAAGTGATCGAGCTCTGGCGTGCCAGCAGCACGGTCAGATCGCGCAGCGGACGGTTCAGCCAACGGGTCAGCAGGCGGCTGCCCATGGCGGTCTGGCAGCGATCGACGACCGATTGCAGGGTGTTATCGCGGCCACCGGCCAGGTTGGTGTCGAGTTCAAGATTGCGGCGGCTCGCACCGTCCAGCACCACGGTGTCATCGAGACGTTCGTGGCGCAGGCTGCGCAGGTGGGGCAGGGCGGTGCGCTGGGTTTCCTTGGCATACGCCAACAGGCAACCGGCAGCGCCGATGGCCAGGGTCAGGTTCTCGCAACCAAAGCCCTTCAGGTCTTGGGTGGAGAATTGCTGGCAAAGGCTTTTAAGCGCCGAGTCGCGCTCGAAATCCCACGGTGCACGGCGACTGACGCCACGGCGTTTTTCCGCTGGCAGGTCCCTTGGCCAGTCGTCCGGGATCAACAATTCCACCGGGTTGATCCGCTCCAGTTCCGCCAGCAGATTTTCCCAGCCTTTGATTTCCGACACGCTGAAGCTGCCGCTGGTGATGTCCAGCACGGCCAGACCGAACAGACGCTCATCACCCAACAGCGCAGCGATCAGGTTGTCGCGGCGCTCGTCGAGCAGCGCCTCATCACTGACCGTACCCGGCGTGAGGATTCGTACGACCTGACGTTCAACCGGGCCTTTGCTGGTCGCTGGATCGCCGACCTGCTCGCAGATCACCACCGATTCGCCGAGCTTGACCAGTTTCGCCAGATAGCCTTCCGCCGCGTGGTAAGGAATCCCGCACATCGGAATCGCCTGTCCCGCCGACTGCCCGCGCGCGGTCAGGGTGATGTCGAGCAACTTGGCAGCCTTCTTTGCGTCTTCGTAGAAGATCTCGTAGAAGTCGCCCATGCGGTAGAACATCAGCTGATCCGGGTGCTGATTCTTCAGGCGCCAGTACTGCTGCATCATCGGAGTGTGGGAGGACAGGTCGGAGACGGCTTTATTCATCGGATTGTCAGGCAACTCGTTAAAAGATGTAGGGCAAAAGCGGGGGCATCGGCCAGGCTTTCGCGCGATGGGCGCAAGGTTACCATGGGCAGTCTGCCGGACGCAGGCATCGCAGCCGGGTAACGGTTTTCTTCGCCGAAAGGTGTAGTTATGCACGATTTATGCAAATCAGCATTTGTCTTCATTAAAAACTTCAAGCACTATGCGCGTTATGCAAAAACGCAACGTAGCCTCCGTCTTAAGAGCACTGCTCGACCAGCACGGGATCTCCCCCACGGAGCTCCACCGTCGCACCGGCGTGCCTCAATCCACTCTCTCGCGGATTCTCAGCGGGAAGATCGTCGATCCCTCGGATAAACATATCTCGAAGATCGCCGAGTACTTCGCCGTGAGCACCGATCAGTTGCGCGGGCGCGCGGATGTCGCGCCGTCGGCCGGTGCCGCGCGTGATGATGTACACGCGGAACTCAAGGACATAATGCTGTGGGACGACGATACGCCGGTCGATGATGACGAAGTATCGGTGCCGTTCCTTCGCGAGGTTGAATTGGCTGCTGGATCAGGAAGATTCGTC
The DNA here is from genome assembly GCF_900187605.1 of Pseudomonas sp. Irchel 3H7. Taxonomy (GTDB): domain Bacteria; phylum Pseudomonadota; class Gammaproteobacteria; order Pseudomonadales; family Pseudomonadaceae; genus Aquipseudomonas. The sequence goes on along the minus strand of NZ_FYEA01000004.1, from coordinate 54,291 downwards.
ATCGAAGAGAGCGAGCGCTCTAGCCTGCGCTTCGGCAAGCGCAGCCTGCGCCATAACGGGGTGCAGTTCGACCAGGCCAAATGCGTGACAGTGCGTGGCAACAGCATGTTGCCGGTCTTGCGTGATGGTGCCACCGTCGGCGTCAATGCGGGCAAGTGCGGCATCGGCGACATCATCGATGGCGACCTGTACGCGATCAATCACAACGGCCAATTGCGCGTGAAGCAGCTTTATCGCTTGCCTACCGGCATTCGTCTGCGCAGCTTCAATCGCGATGAGCATCCAGACGAGGACTACAGCTTCCAGGAAATCCAGGAAGAGCAGATCGTCATCCTCGGTCACGTCTTCTGGTGGGGCATGTACGCCCGCTAACCAGACCTCTTCCAGATAAACCCGCCTTCGTTGGCGGGTTTTTTTTCGCTTGGATAAAACCACCAAACCCTTTCGCTGCGGGGCTTTCATGCGTTTGCGCATTTCTAATGCATAAATAAATGCATTTGCGCATTGACTGGATATGCATACATGCATATTCTTGCCACCAAGCCGCTCGACAAAGCGGCTGGCAAGAAAGCTCTTTAGTTCCACAAGAACAGGCAGCGATGAACCGGCCTCAACGGTTCAGAGGGTTGGCAACTGACCCGGGTGTGCAGCGTAAAGCACCAGAAGCAGTTATCCGGCGGGCAGGGACCGCGGTCGGAAAAACAATTTGAATGGACTCGTACCGCGCCAGTAGCGCCGAAAAGTCAGCTTCCTTCTTGAACACAGGATTTGAAGGAAGGCGAAGGAGCGCATTACTGAAAAGCCCGGGGTGCAAGCGCCGGGCTTTTTGGAATGCCTGCCTGATCAAACACGACATGCATTGAAAAACACACATCGAGGAATACACATGAATCTTTATGCACTGGTCGAATACAACAGAGTGGTCCAACTGAAAGAGAGCGAAATCGCTCCTGAAGCACCGGCTTCGCCAGCCTCCGTCTGGGTTGATGTCACCGGCTCGGATGTTCGATTGGGGTGGGGAGCCACATTCAACGGAATCTGGACCTTTTCTCCACCGACCGAGGAAGACCTGCGAAATGAAGCCGAACAGCAGAAATGGCAATTGCTGAATGCTGCCGCCAACTGGCTGTTGATGAACTCGTTGCAGTTCAAGGTTGACCTGGCCATGGCCACGGCAGAAGAGCAGGCCCGGCTGCTGGCTCACAAACAGTACTGCATCGCTCTCAGCGACATCGATAAACAGTCGGGGTATCCGGCAAACATCATGTGGCCGGTCGCTCCTTACTGACGCATCAAGTCTGCTGTGAAAGCAGACCCATCGTGCCTGGTTCCTTGAGCCAGAAGACCACAACCAATTCCGAAATTTATCAGGGATGAAAAACAAACCATGTTGAACAATAAAATCGCTGCGCTTTTCACGACTTTTGTACTGCTCGGCACAGGTACCCACGCACTGGCTGCCAATCTGTTGGTGAACGGCAGTTTCGAGCAATCAACCTGCGGCGCAGGCTGCATTTTGGACACTCCCGCAAAAGCCAACGCCATCACAGGCTGGACGACATTTCTGTCTGGTGCCGAATATTTCAATATGCCTAATGCGATTGGCGGCTCTGTTGCAGCAGATGGCGTGATGATCGTTGACTTGGCCAACTACGTGTACGGCAACGGCGGTGGAATACAGCAGAACTTTGCAACGACCGTGGGCGCCAAATACCGAGTGACCTTCAGTGCGGGCAATTCGCGTTTTGCCAGCCGCTCGGGCGACGGTGTCATCCAGATGAAAGTGGCAGGACAAACCGCAACCTTCAACACGCCGACCGCCAAAGGCGTTGCAGTTGAATGGGCCACTCTGACCTACGATTTCACCGCAACCACGCCGCAGACAACGCTGGCGTTTTCCAACGAGCAGAACCCGTACGCCAACTTTGCCTTTATCGATGACGTCATTGTCGAGCGTTTGTAACGCCTGTAGACGGGGAGCGCTGGTTTTACTCAAACGTGAGAGATGACCTCAACGCATCGGGTCTGCTCACAATTTCTTGTTTCCTCAACGCTACCCCGGAGGCGTGACATGACAAACGAGCAACAAGCCCTGGCCGACATGCCGATCTGGCTGGTCATCCTCCTTGCCGTAGTGGGCGGGGTGTCCGGCGAAATGTGGCGCGCCGACAAGGAGGGCGCTCGCGGCTGGTCATTGCTGCGGCGCCTGGCCCTGCGCTCGGGCGCCTGCATGATCTGCGGCGTGTCGGCGATCATGCTGCTGTATGCCGCCGGCATGTCGATCTGGGCCGCCGGCGCCTTCGGTTGCCTGACCGCAATGGCCGGCGCCGACGTGGCAATCGGGTTGTACGAACGCTGGGCTGCCAAGCGCATCGGCGTCTGCGAAGTACCGCCTCGCGACCAACCTTGAACTTGGTATTTCTCCGTGCCGCCATTTTGGCGGCAGGGCTGCGCGTGGACGATTGAAAAGGAGGTCATGTATGCCCACACCGATCCAGCAGCCGTCGCAACTGTTCACAGCCATCGCGACGACACTGCGCAACACTACCGGACTCAACCTCAGCGTCGGCAATAATGATGATTTCACTGCACCGGGCGATCAGGCCTGGGTGCTGATCGACTTCGACCGCAATGGACCGGGAGTGCGTGCCGCTGACGGGCGAATTGCTCATGTCATGACGGTCTCCCTGCAAGTCATCCCGGCCCTTGCCGCCAGCGCATTTGCAGCGTGCGATCTGATCGCGGTGCTGAAAAACCTGATTACTGACAACCGCTGGAACCTGCCCGGCGATCAATGCGATCTGCCGATGAATATTGATGGCTTGCCGTCATTGCTCATCCGCGGCGATCAGCAATACAAAGCCTGGACCCTGACGTTCAACCAGACCCTCTACCTCGGCCCGACCTTGCTGGACGATCCACTGGGTACGCCGAAATTCGCTCGCACCTGGGAGGTCAGCAATATCGACGACCCTGACCAATACACCGCGCTGGAGGCCTGACCGATGTTCGACGCATTACTGCGCATGCAACTCGGCCCGATCATCGAGCGCCTGGCCGAAATGGAAGCGGAAATCGACGACCTGCACCGCCGTGCCGAGAGCTTCTGCCGTATCGGCATTTGCCAGACCGTCGACGCCGCGAGCAACACCTGTCAGGTCAGTCACGGTGGCTTGCTCACGCCAGCCATCAAGTTCTTCAATCCCAGCGCTGGCGCGCAGAGTGAGTCGCGGATTCCGACGGTGGGCGAGCAGTGTCTGCTGTTCAACTACGGCAGCGGCGAAAGCGGTGCACAGAGCGTGGCGTTGTTCGGTTTGAACAGTGACCGTTTTCCGCCAGCCTCTACGATCCCGACGCTGACCCGTCGCGTGTATCAGGACGGTAGCGAAAGCGGCTACGACGATGCTTCACACACCCTGCACTGGCAAAACGGCCCGGCAGCTTTCAACGGTACTCGTGAATCGCTGGAGCTGAGCATCGGCCCGGCACGACTGGCAATGACACCGCAACTGATCACCCTGCAACTGGGTGCAGTCGGCCTGACCATTGACGCTTCGGGCGTGCACTTCAGCGGCCCATTGGTCGATCACCAGGGCCGTGTCATCAGCCCCTGAATCAAGAGCCTTCCATGATCGGAATCGATAGAGACAGCGGGGCCACGGTCGACGACTGGCTGCAATTTGTGCAGCGCGCGACCCGGGCCCTGACTACGCCGCTGGGTACCCGGCAAAAAAGGCCCTTGTACGGATCGCTGATCCCCTCGTTGTTGGGGCAGAACCTCGGCGACGACGTCCTGCTTCTGGCCCAGAGCCACGCGGCGCAAGCGTTCTACAACACGCAGAACGGGATCAGCGATTTTCAGCCGCAAGTGATCGTCGCCAGCCGTCAGGGCGCCGGTCTGCTGCTGCGTTTCGCCGGCACCTGGAAAAACCGTCAACAAACCTTCGAGGTCGTGACATGAGCATGTTGATCCCCGGCCAGAACCAATTGGCCGAACCCGCGCTGATCACCGTTGAAGCCTTCGAAGAATTGCTCGCTGAGTTCAAGACTTTCGTCGTCGAATACGTCGGGGCGCGTTCGCCGGACAGTGCTGCGAAACTCAAGACCAGCCTGGAAAACGAAAGTGAACTGCTGACCCTGGCGCTGGAAGCTTTCTGCGTGCGGCTGCAAACCCATGAGCGCAAATACAACGCTCGCATCAAACAGATGCTGGCGTGGTGGGCGACGGGCAGCAACCTCGATGCACGGCTGGCGGACATGGGCCTTGAGCGGCAGTTGCTTGATCCAGGTGATCCGGCAGCATTTCCACCGGTGCCGGCGATTTATGAAAGCGACGACGATGCTCGCTTGCGTTATTACCTGGCACCGCATGCACCGGCAGCGGGCTCACGGATGCAATATCGCCGCGAAGTCTTCACCCTCGGCGAGCGGCCAACGGTGAAGGTCGAATCCACCGATGCCGGTGTGGTGAGTGTCACTTACACCTTCAACCCCGATGGTCTCGCCGCGCAGGTCAAGGATGGCAACGGTCGACGCACCGCGCCCGGTGAAGTGCAGGTCACGGTGCTGTCGCGAGAGGGTGATGGGACGCCATCTGAAGGATTGCTTGAAGGCGTGCGTGAACACTTCGCCCGGCCGGATGTGCGACCGGAAACCGATCTCGTCACCGTCAAGGCTGCCGACATTCAGCGCTACAAGATTCGCGTCGTCGCCAAAATCAATTCCGGCCCCGATTCCGGCCTGACCAAAGTCGCCGCGCAACAGCAACTGCAGGCCTACGCCGACAGTTGCCATCGCCTCGAAGGCCGGGTCGATCCGAGCTGGATCGACTACACGCTGCACAGCGCCGGTGCCGTGCAACTGCAGATTCTCGAACCGCTGGCGCCGATCGTGACGACAGCGTTTCAAGCGCCGTATTGCACGGCGGTCGAGGTTGAGGTGCTGACGCTATGAGTGAACAAACTCAGCGCCCGACGCTGTTGCCGGCCAACAGTTCGGCACTCGAACGAGGTCTGGATCTCGGCTTTGGCGCCTTGCTTGATCGCATCGCACCGCCGTTTCCGGAACTGATGAACCCCGCAGAAACCCCGGTCGCCTTTCTGCCGTATCTGGCAGCGGATCGCGGTGTTGCCGAATGGAGCAGCGCCGCACCGGAAGCGGAAAAACGCCTGACCGTCGAACTGGCCTGGCCCACCGCGCGTCAGGCCGGCACCCGCAAGGCGCTGGAAAACGCCGCCAAGGGTTTGCAACTGCGCCCGGAAATCCGCGCCTGGTACGAACAGACACCGCCCGGTGCGCCGTACAGCTTTTCCGTTCGCGCCTTCAGCGACCAACCCTACAGCGAAGAAATCGATGCCCGTCTCGACCGACGCCTGGCGGATGCCAAGAGCGAGCGCGATGTGCTGACGGTCTCCGTTGGCTTGAGCGCTTTCGGCAATCACGTCATCGCCGCCGCGACATTCTGCGGAGAACTGACCACGGTTTATCCGGTGTTCATCGAAGGGCTCGAAACCTCGGGAGAGGCGTTCATGGCTGCCGGTATGTACACCGTCGAAACATCCACTATTTATCCTCAGGGGGCCTGAATGGCTGACTATTACACCCTGCTCACCAACGCAGGGATTGCCTACGAAACGGCGTGCAAGGCCGCGGGCACGCCGATCAAGTTGACACAGATTTCCGTCGGCGACGGCGGCGGCACGGTCTACAACCCGGCCGCGACCGCCACTGCGCTGAAACGCGAAGTCTGGCGCGGGCCGCTCAATGCGCTGTTCCAGGACGAGAAGAATCCGAGCTGGCTGCTCGCCGAAGTGACCATTCCGCCGGATGTCGGCGGTTGGTATGTACGAGAGGCCGGGTTGTGGACTGACACCGGGATTCTCTACGCCATCGTCAAATATCCGGAGTCGTTCAAACCGGTTCTGGCCACGTCGGGTTCGGGTAAAGAGTTCTACATTCGCTCGATTTTCGAGACGAGTAATGCGTCGCTGGTGACGTTGTTGATTGATGACACCGTGGTTAAAGCCACGCGTGCCTGGGTCATGAGTTACCTCGCCGAAGAACTCGGCAAGCTCGATGGCAAGCAGTCGGTGCGTGTTGCTGCGACTGGCAATGTCGTGTTGAACGGTGCGCAGCAGATTGATGGTGTGGCAGTGATTGCTGGCGACCGCGTGCTTGTTGCGAACCAGATCTTGGCCAAGGACAACGGCCTGTGGATAGTCGCCAATGGCGACTGGGTGCGGGCGACCGATGCCAACAGCAGCGCCAAGGTCACGCCGAGCCTGACGGTCATGGTCGAGGAGGGCGCGGCGAATGGAGATTCTTTGTGGCACCTGACCACCAATGCGCCGATTACCCTCGGCACGACCGCGCTGACGTTCAAGATGCTCGCCGGGCGCACCGGGATTGCCGCCGGGACTTACAAAAGTCTGACGGTTGATGAATATGGCCGGGCGACTGCCGGTGCGAACCCTGAAACGTTGGCCGGGTTCGGAATCAAGGATTCGTACACCAAGGCTGAAGTTGAAGCGCTGATTGCCAAGGCGTCGGCGTTGCCGGTGGGTTCGATTGTCGCGTTTCCGGTTGATGCACCACCGCCGGGTTTTCTGGAGCTGGATAACAGCGTCAAGAGCAGTGCTACGTACCCGGACCTGAGCGCTTATCTGGGCGGCAAGTTCAACAAGGGTGACGAGGGTGTTGGCAATTTCCGCTTGCCCGAGGCGCGTGGGGAGTTCTTGCGCGGTTGGGATCATGGGCGCGGAGTGGATGTCGAGCGAACTATTGGCAGCCAACAGGCCGCTACGGCGGTTTGCGCAGGGGATGCCACGAAAACATCGCAAGTTGTGGGCAGTTTTTATAACACTCAGGATGACAATGTAGCAGCCTTCAAAGCCCGATTGAATTCAGATGGTGATGCTTCTCTTACAGGTATTTCGCAGTCCTACGCCGCAGCTACCGGCAGCAACGACATTGCGAATACGGCAATCACTGTCCGTCCGCGCAACATCGCCGTCATGTGGTGCATCAAAGCCTGGAACGCCCCGGTCAATCAGGGAACCATCGATGTCGCCGCGCTGGTCAAGGAAGTCGAACGGCTTAAATCCGCTGTTCCAGTTGGCGCTGTTCTGGCATTTCCGACCGGCATCGTCGCTCCCGGTTATCTGGAACTGGATGGCAGTGTGCAGAGCATTGCTACCTATCCGGATCTGGCTGCCTATCTCGGCGCCACTTACAACAGGGGTAATGAAGGCGCAGGCAACTTCCGTTTGCCGGAATCACGCGGTGAGTTCCTGCGCGGCTGGGATCATGGGCGCGGTGTGGATGCCGGGCGGCAGATCGGAATTTATCAGGGGGACGAAGTAAAGTCCCACTATCACGATGCCCTGTTCGCAACAGGTCCAGTAGGCACTGGCTCCGTTCTGGGGATCACCAACTCGGCTGCCGGTGACAGGGTGGGAAGTGGTGCGCAATATGCGTCCAGCGGCGGCCCTCAAAGCTACATTGCCAGTACCGGAGGCGCTGAAACCCGCCCCCGCAACATCGCCGTCATGTGGTGCATCAAAGCCTGGGATGCGTCGATCAATCAGGGAAACATCGATATCACTGCGCTGGCGACTCTGGCGCAACAAGCTTCCGAAAGCAATCAAGGCACAGCAAAAATCGCCACCCAAGCCCAGACAGACGCGGGCACTGATGACAAAGCTGTAGTCACCCCCAAAAAAATGCGTTGGGGCTTTTCAATTGGCATTTCTGAGAACCTGGGCAGTAGCTACGTCGTATTTCCGACGTGGCTCGGAGGTTTGATCATTCAGTGGGGGATGACGAACGCAATCGCATCCGGCGCAAATTACCTCCAGCCCTTTCCGGTAGCGTTCCCGTTGTTTGTGCCAGCAGTGTTTACGACTTATCCCAATGCTGCAGTGGATGCGCCGACGGGCTCGACCTATATCGGGCAGGTTCGAGCTCAGAGTAGGGCGAACGTGACCATTCGCAACATTGGCCCCACCCCGGCACAATTTTATTTTCTGGCTATCGGCCGTTGAGGCCGAGAACCAGTCGAGGGTTAGCTATGAAGTTTGCAACATTTAGTGAAACCGGTGAGTTGACCGGACGTTATGACTCGGCCCTTCACTCAGTTATTCCTGAACAAGCGGTCGAACTGAGCGATGAAGTTTTTCTCGCCACCAGAACCGATCAAACGGGTGAGTGGAGGCTGGTCGATGGCGAGGTCGTAAAAGTACCCTTTGCAATAGCGGAGCCGAATTACCCCGAACTGTTTGCGCAAACGCGGTTCTTGCATGAAACACACGGTATCGCTATAGAGGGATTGAATATAGAAACAACTCGCGACAGCCAGGCGCTGATCGCCAGCACAGGTCTGTCTGCCATTCTCGACCCCGAGTATCGCTGCAACTTCAAAACCCTCGATGGTTTTGTCGAGATCGGCGCCGAGCAGATTCTCGCCATTGCCAAGGCTGTGCGCAGCCATGTCCAGGCCTGCTTTGATCGCGAACTGGATTTGCTCCGGGCCCTCGAGGCGCGAACTTATAAAGATGAAATGCTCGCTGAAGGTTGGCCGCTCTCGCCACCGATCACCGCGCATCAGTAAACGCCCCATTCTCTGGGGCGTTTTCATATCTGACCACTCACGAGGGTGGTTTTAGAGTCGTCGTTAATCACACAAGGAAGAACCTATGTTTTACGCACCCTCCACGGGCGGTTTTTACGATTCCGCCTTTCATACCGAAATTCCAAGCGATGCAGTTGAAATCTCTCAGGAGTACTGGCTCGAGTTATTGAACGGGCTGTCTACCGGCAAGATGATTGTCATGAATGAAAATAACTATCCGGTGCTGGTTGATCGGCCGGGGCCAACGCCTGCGGAACTTGAGAGCATTGAACGCTACTGGCGCAAACAGCAGATCGCGCTCACTGATCCCGTGGTCAACCGTCATCGCGACGAGGTGGACCGTTGGCCAACCCAGCTGACCCCGGCGCAGTACATCGAGTTGCAGACCTATCGCCACGTGCTGCGCATCTGGCCGGAGGGCGGTGAGTTGCCCTTGAGCGAACACCGCCCGGCAGCGCCGGAATGGCTCGCTAGCCTGCCTGAATAAAAACGCCCCGCACTGACGGGGCGTTTTCTTATCCGCTGATCAGCAACTGATAGCCCCTTGTTGAAACCAAGGGGCTTTTTCGTCTTTGGAGAAACCCGAATGGCAACCCGCCAAACCTACACCGTGCTCGTCCCATTCCCCACCGGCGGTGGGCATTGGTCGAGCATCGGTCAAGACCTTGATCTGCTCGACGTCGAGGCCAGTGCCTTGCACTTCGCCGGTCGACTGGAACTGAAAACCCCCTCCACCCAGGCCAAAAAGGCCGCTGCCAAGAAGGCTGACTGAATATGGCTGAGGTTCTGAACTTCGAGCACAACGGCATTACCGTCAATGCCACCGAATCCCCTGAGGCCATGGGTGGCCTGGGTGACAACGTCATCGGTCTGGTCGGCACTGCGCCGAAAGCCGATCCGCTGATTCCGCGCAACGCACCGTTCCGCATCAACAGCTTCACCACCCAGGCGCTGCTCGATCCGACCGGTTCGGAAGAGGGCACTTTGTACCACGCGGTTTACCAGATCCTCAAAGTGGTCAAGGTGCCGGTTTACGTGGTGATCGTCGAAGCGGGCGCAACCCCGGCTGACACCGTCAACAACGTGATCGGCGGCGTTGATCCGCTGACCGGTCGCAAGCTCGGTCTGGCTTCACTGGGCAGCGTTCCGGAAGACCTGACCATCATCGGCGCGCCGGGCTTTACCGGCACCAAAGCAGTGGCCAGCGAGTTCGCCTCGTTCGGCAAGCGCATCAAGGCCCGTGTGGTGTTGGACGGCAAGGACGCCTCGGTCGCCGATCAAGTGCTGTACAGCCAGGAACTCGGCGGCGCCGATCTCGGTTTTGACCGTTGCCTGGTGGTGCACAACATGCCCGCCGTGTATTCGAAAGCCGCGAAGAAAAACGTCTTCCTGTCGCCTTCCAGTCTGGCGATTGCCGCGCTGGCCAAGGTCAAGCAGTGGGAGAGCCCGGGCAACCAGGTGACCTACGCCGAGGACGTTTCGCGGGTCGTTGAATACAACATTCTCGACACCTCCACCGAGGGCGACCTGCTCAACCGCTACGGCGTCAGCTACTACGCCCGCACCGTGCTTGGCGGCTTCTCGCTGCTGGGTAACCGCTCGATCACCGGCAAATTCATCAGCTACGTCGGCCTCGAAGATGCGATCAGCCGCAAGCTGGTCAAGGCCGGCCAGAAAGCCATGGCCAAAAACCTCACCAAGTCCTTCATGGATCAAGAGGTCAAGCGCATCAACGACTGGCTGCAAACCCTGGTCGCCGACGAAACCATTCCTGGCGGCAGCGTGTATCTGCACCCGGAACTGAACAGCGTCGAGAAGTACAAGAACGGCACCTGGTACGTGGTCATCGACTACGGCCGCTACGCGCCGAACGAACACATGGTTTATCAACTCAACGCCCGCGATGAAATCATCGAGCAGTTCCTGGAGGACGTTCTCTAATGTTTACCAACCGCGTAAGACAGGCCATCGCGGCCACTCTGCAAGGCCTGCCGTTGTCGGCGACCGTTGAAGAATTCACCCCGCCGAAAATCGATTTCGACATGGAAAACATGACGGGCGGACGCTTCATCGTTGAGGAAATGGCCAAGAGTGCCAAGCCGCTGAATGCTCAGATCAAGCTGCAGGGCACGGGCGCCGAAGTGTTGCTCGCCATGGGTGTGAAATTGGGCGATGACATTCTGCTGAACGTGCGTGAAGCCGGTCAGGATCAGGACGGAAACACCTGGTTCACCTATCACACCATCGGCGGCAAGCTCAAAACCATGGGGGAGGACGCCATCAAAATGGGTGGCAAAGCCCTGACGACGCTGGACTTCTCGTGCCGTACCTACAACCGCCTGGAAAACGGCATTCCGGTGATCGACATCGACGTGCGCACCCAGAAGTTCGTGCTCAACGGCGTCGACATCCTCGGTGATGCGCGTCGTGCGGTGCTGATGCCGTAACCCTCCCATCACCACAAAACCCTGTAGGAGTGAGCCTGCTCGCGATGGGCCAGCACATTCAACATCAATGTGCCTGAAAGACCGCTATCGCGAGCAGGCTCACTCCTACAAGGGAATTGCTACACCCCTCAAGAATCACCAAGGAATTCATTCATGTCGTGGATGCCACCCCAGCATGACCTGCTGTCGCCAATCACCGGCGATGACGGTTCGCAGATCGAAACGATCCAGCTCAAGCCGCTGTTCTACGCCGCGCAAAAAGACGCGCTGGAGCGCGCCGGCGATGACGAAGACGATCAGTTCTTCGAACTGGCGCTGCTCGCCACCGGCCTCTCGGTCAAGGAACTCGACCAGCTCAAGCGCCCGGATTACGTGAGCATCGCCCAGTACGTGCACGAGATGTCGACACGCCCTGCGTCGTACTTTCTCGATCAGGTCGAAGACGCGGAAAAATCCGCCGATCCCGACCAGGTGCAGTTGCTGCAACCGCTCGCCGTGACCGGCCGCACCGTAACCTCGCTGTCGCTGGAAATGCCGGCACTGCGCGCGACCAAAGTGATGAAGAAACTGAAAACGGCCAAGGAACGCGCCGAGTTCATCACCGCCCATTGCACCGGCCTGATGATCCCCGATCTGGCCCTGATGACCGTCCCGGACTGGACGCAATTGCAGGTGCGCATCGACGATTTTTTAAACCAGCCGGCGGCCTACTTTCGGAACGCGACATCGAAGTAATCCTCGATATCGTCCCGCTCATTTACCCGGTAAGTGAAGCGGAGATTCTGGAATGGGACGCCGAAAAGGCGTTGCGCCGCTACGACATAGCGATCACTCGCCTTGGCGTGAAACAGGAGTAGAGCGGCATGGCAGAAACAAGGTATTCGCCAATGCTGGCCAGCGCGAACAGCAGCGTCGGGTTCAGCAACACTGGCTTGGCAGGTGAGAGGTCTGCATTCGATGTTATCGCCAATCCGCTGGCGGAGTTGAAGCTGGCGGTCTTGACCGCCAGTCAGGACATCCGGTTGTTGATCAAGGAGCAGATCAAGCTCCGGGAAGTCATGGTCGCGCTGCAATCGCTGTCGAAGGCCAGTTCGCCGACGTCGGCGCCAGTAACTGCGCCGAAGTCAAAACTCACGGCCGAGATCGAACAGCGTCAGCCTCCCGCGTTTCTGCAGCCGACCATGGCGCTTCAAACGGCCATGGCCAGGCTAAAACAAGTGCCGGGCATGGACGGCGATCTCAAGAGCATGGAGATCGCCAACCTGGCAATGGCCAGCGAAAAAACGGTGGCGGGCAGTGGTGCGACCGCGGTTAGCCTGGCCGAGGTCGAATATGCCGCGGGCAAATCCGGGGTAGGCGCCAATCTCACTGGCGACGCAAAGGAAAAGGAACTGCTGGATTTCGGCCGTGATGCCGCCACGAACGCGACAGCGTTTGGCATTGAGCTGAAAGCTGCTGGAGAAATGCTGACGGTCTGGAGAACCTCGCTCAAGCTTGATCGCGCGCAGGCTCAAAGCTTGGCCGACGCCAGTATTCATCTCGGGAAGAATTCGCTGAAAGCGACCGCAGCCGACATCGGCTCGGTGGTACAGAGTTCTGGCGAAACAGGAGTCGCGGCGGGTATTGCACCTGAGCAACTGGCTGCTCTTGCGGCCGCTTTGCTCAACGCAGATGTGAACACGTCTGGCGCCGCTACATCGGTGAAAAGCATCAGCGCTGCGCTGGCCAAAGGTACCAAAGGCTCTGTCGCCGAGCGTGCCGCTTGGGCAACACTTGGACTCCAGCCGGACAAGCTCACCGAGAATGTGCCGCAAACCGTTTTCAAAGCACTCGAGGCTCTTAAACAAAAGCCTGCGAGCGAACAATCGGCACTGATCAAGACGTTGTTCAACGGTGATGAAGGCGTCAGCAAACTGCTGGAGAAACCGCAGGATGTCGAAAAGACATTTGCGTTGCTGACCGCGAGAAAACCGCTTGATCCACAGACCGAGTTGCTGAAGACGTTGTCGACCGGCAGCGACGGTTTGCATCAGTTGATGGCGAAACCTGCTGATACGCCGGTCTCGCCGGTTCCCCTTCAAGGACCGACCCAAAGCATCGAGCCGCAGTACAAAGGTGCGGTGCAAAGGTCAGCCGATCCGACAGGCGGGAGTCCTCAGCAGAGCTGGAATGCTTTGGAGGCCAGTAGAAATCGTTTGGCGACAGCGGTAGCTCCGGATGCACAAACGCTGGACTCGCTTACCAATACATTGAACTGGGCGGCGGAAAAAGCCGAGGCAAATCCGAAAGTCGCCACGTCTCTGACTATTGCGGCGGCGGGGATTACGGCGTTTGTGGGGGCATTGCTGGCAAAGGCCGCCGATAATTTCGTTGGCAAGCTTGTGAAGGGTATCGCAACGAAACTGCCGAAGGGACTTGGCAAATGGATTGCGGATATCGATGTTGCCGGCGATAGCGGTAAACCCGTTGAGAACTCGACTTTTGATGAGCCAGATCCGAAAAAGCCTGCCCAGAGAAAGCGTGGAGGCCTGAAACCACGCAGGGTGAGCCTCGGTTCTTTGACCCAACGAAAGAGCCATCAACCATTGATAAGCTCCGGCAGCTCTGCAGCTCGCAATCCTCTCATTCGCCAGACCTCAGCGTGGCCGGCAAGCATGACGGCATTCGCCGGCTCATCGAGCGCCAGCCCAATGCACGCCGCGCCGCTGTCCGGCTCCTACGCCAAGGCCGGCGCGCTGCTGGCCAAAAAAGCGCCGCCGCTGCGCCTGCTCAGCGCAGGTTATGAACTGGTCAATGGTGTGAGGCACGGGGACACGCGTTCAGTGGTGTCATCCGGTGCTTCGTTGGCCGGGGCTTCAGCGGGCGCTGCTGTCGGTGCCGCGCTTGGCACGTTGATTCTGCCTGGCGTGGGCACTGCAATTGGCGGGTGGCTCGGAAGCATGGCGGGGGGAGCCATCGGTGAGTCGCTGGGCGACAAGCTGGGGACCCAAGTCGATCGTCTTGGCGCGCCTGCTCAGGTCAGCAAGGATCTGATCACGACCTCGGCGACCTCGGCGATCCCAGCCACCACAGCCGCCAGCCAGCCTGTCACGTTCAACTCAACAATACAGATCAATGGCCAGGATCTGGCCAGCGCCCAGGCGCTCGCCAATCTGGTGGTCCAAACAACCATGGGGCAGTTGGGGCAGATCATGCCAACCAACCCCCTCGCCACCCGCCGTGACGCAGCCCTGACCGATGGAGTCGCCTGATGAAACAACAAATGGCACTGGGCAATTTCATCTTCGGCCTCTCGCGTCAATTTGCGTACCACCAGTTGTTGCGCAAGTCCGATGGCGGCTGGAGCGAAATACAGATCCTCACCAGCAAACCGAAATCCAGCCAGACCGGCCAGAAGTCGGAAACCCTGACCATCACCGGCAGGTCGATGTACGCCGTGGCCATGGATCGGCTCGATGAACTGCGCGCCTTGCAGGCACTGCGCATACCGCTGCCATTGATTGACGGCATTGGTCGCAACTGGGGTCTTTGGCGGATCAACAACGTTCAGGAAACCCAGACCCAGATCATCGATGACGGTACGGCGATGGTGGTCGATTGGGTCATCGAATTGGCGGAGTTCAACAATGCGTAAGGTTCGAAGCATGGCCGGTGATTCGGTGAATTTGCTGCTCTACCGCGAAACCGGGCGCAGCGACGATGCCGCTGAAGAAGCCCTGTGGAAACTCAATCCGACCCTGGCCGAACACGGCCCGGTTCTGCCCGCTGGCATCTGGGTCGTGCTGCCTGAACTCGACAGCAAACCTGCTGCGATCAAAGCGCTCACGGCCTGGGATTAAGGAGGTTGTATGGCATTGGGTTTTACCCCGGTCGTGCAGATTTATGGCGCAAACGCGGATCTTCTCAACCAGCGTCTGATCAGTTGGGAGCACATCGATGCCGCCGGCATCGAGTCGGATCAACTGACCCTGACCATTGATCTGGAGGGCCTCGAAGGGCTGCCGAGCCTCGGCGGGAAAATCGGCCTGCTGGTGGGTTACCTGGAAATGGAAGAAATGGTCGATAAGGGCCAGTTCAAAGTCACTCGCCTGACACCGACGCTGTTTCCGTTTCGCCTGACCCTGGTGGCCACTGCAGCGCCGTTCAGCAAGGATGATGAAACCGGCTTCAAGCAGCGCCGCACCGCCACTCATGGACCGACGACGCTCGGTCAACTGTTTAGCAAACTGGTGTCGCAGCACGGTTTTTCATCGCGTGTCGCTGCGGACGTGTCGATGATCAAGATCGCCCACGTCGACCAGTCCAATGAAACCGATATGGGCTTTCTGACGCGGCTGGCGAAGAAGTACAACCTGGTCGCCAAGCCTTATGGCGATGCGTATGTGCTGGCGCGACCTGGGCAGATCAAATCAATCTCGGGGCAGAAACTGCAGGATGTGACGTTGTCGGTCACCCACGACAATCGTCCCGGCGATCACGCCTTCATCAGCGCCACGCTGGAAGAGGCCGCCCGCGAACAGGCAAAGGGCTGCAAGACCTGTTTTGTCGATGCTGTTACAGGCGTTTTGCATTGGGTCGAGACGGGACTCGCGCCGTTCAAGACCATCCGCCAGAAGCAACCCAATGAAGCGGATGCCATCGCCGTCGGCGAGGGCGAAGTGCGCAAAATGCTCCGGCAGAAGTACAAGGTGAAGATCACCTGCCCAGGCGATCCACGATTGGCCGCCGAAGGCCTGGTGTTGCTCGATGAGACCTGGCCGGACTTCATGCGCGGGCGCTGGTCGATCGACAAGGTCACCGCCAGTGGCAATCGCGAGAACAGCTATCGCTGCCTGATCGATGCGTCGTGCCTCGACCCCAAAGCCGAGTCCAAAGACTGACCCACGAGCCCCCCCTGTAGGAGTGAGCTTGCTCGCGATAGCGGTGCCACATTCAAAACCAACGCGCCTGACACACCGCTATCGCGAGCAGGCTCACTCCTACAGGGGCCTGCGGTAACTCCCACTATTTTGGAACACCCCCATGAAGATCACCCCGATCCTCACGCAACTGCGTGGGCAATGCCCTGGCCTTGCCAATCACATTTCGGTGGGCCTCGATCTGGCCTTGCTGCAAGGCAACCCGGATCTGCCAACACCTTCGGCCCACGTGCTGCCAAGCGCCGATCTGGCCAGCAACAGCACCACACAAAACCTCATCACCCAACCGATCCGCGAGCGCTTCGAAGTCGTCCTGGTGCTTGACGCCAGCGACGCTACAAAAGCGCTGGATCTGTTGCACGACCTGCGCGCCGAACTGTGGCGCGCGGTGGTGGGGTTCAAGCCCGATTCCGACTACAGCGCCATCGTTTACGACGGCGGCGAGATGGTCTCGATCAACAGCAGCCGCGCCTTCTACCGGCTGCGCTTTTTTGCCGAGTTCCAGCTCGGCCGCAATCTGCCAAGTCAGCCTGCGGAGAGTTGGCACGAACGCGAACTGGACGGTTTGTCGTCCTTTACCGGGGCCACCGTGCGGGTCGATGCGATCGACCCGGCCGACCCCAACCTGAAACGCCCGGGCCCTGATGGGCGCGTGGAAATGACTTTCTCTGGAGACGTAACCCCATGAGCAATCGCATCACCGTACTGCCGGCCGAAGGCCGCGTTGTACCTGACCCGGAGGCCGGCGATCTGCTGCCGCTGGAAGGCCGTGAAGTGCTGGACAGCGCCTGGTGGCGCCGACGTCTGGCCGACGGCGATATCACCCTCAAAACCGCACCAGCCAAACAAAAGGGAGCCAAATAATGGCGATCGGATTCAGCAACATCCCCGCGGACATTCGTGTACCGCTGTTCTATGCCGAAATGGACAACTCGGCCGCCAATAGCGCGAGTTCGACCCTGCGTCGTTTGATCGTCGCTCAGGTCAACGACAACATTGCCCCGACCGAAGTCGGCAAACTGGTGTTGGTCTCCAGCGTTGCGCTGGCCAAAAGCATCGGTGGTCAGGGCTCGATGCTCGCCTCGATGTACGAGACCTTCCGCAAGGCCGACCCGATCGGTGAGATCTGGTGCCTGCCGCTGCACAACACCGAAGGCGCGATCGCCAAAGGCGTGCTGACCCTGACCGGCACTGCCACTCAGGCTGGCGTGCTCAATCTGTATGTCGGCGGCGTGCGTGTGCAAGCCACCGTGGTCAACGGTGCCACTGCTGCGCAAGCAGCCACCGCACTGGCACAGAAAATCAACGCTACCGCCGACCTGCCGGTCAGCGCTGCTGCTGCCGAAGGTGTGGTCACCCTGAGCGCCAAATGGACTGGCGACAGCGGTAACGACATCAGCCTGCAATTCAATCGCCTGGGCAAGAGCAACGGCGAAGATACCCCGGCCGGCCTGACCACTGCGATCACCGCCATGACTGGCGGCGCCGGTGTGCCGGATCAGGTGGCGGCAATTGCCGCGCTGGGTGACGAGCCGTTCGAATTCATCGCACTGCCATGGTCCGATCTGTCGACCCTCAACACCTGGCAAGCGGTGATGGATGACAGCACCGGTCGCTGGTCCTGGGCCAAGCAGC
Source organism: Pseudomonas sp. Irchel 3H7 (assembly GCF_900187605.1). Classification (GTDB taxonomy): domain Bacteria; phylum Pseudomonadota; class Gammaproteobacteria; order Pseudomonadales; family Pseudomonadaceae; genus Aquipseudomonas. The sequence goes on along the minus strand of NZ_FYEA01000004.1, from coordinate 36,661 downwards.
TGTTCGGTCACGTCTACAGCGCCAAGCGCGGCACTGTCGGTACTCTGGTTGCCGCGGGCCAAGCGCGTAACGACCAGCACATGACTATTCAGGCGTTGGAGCCGGGTGTACCGCAACCGTTCTGGGTACAAGCCGCCGCACTGGCTGCACGCACCGCCGTGTTCATCTCTGCCGACGCCAGCCGTCCGACGCAAAGCGGCAGCCTGCCGGGTGTCGACCCTGCGCCGGCCAGCGAACGCTTCACGCTGACCGAGCGTCAGTCGCTGCTCAACTACGGCATCGCCACCGCGTACTACGAAGGCGGCTACGTGCGCATCCAGCGCTCAATCACCACCTACCAGAAAAACGCTTACGGTCAGGCCGATAACTCCTACCTGGACAGCGAAACCATGCACCAATCGGCGTTCATCGTGCGTCGTCTGCAAAGCGTGATCACCAGCAAATACGGCCGGCACAAACTGGCCTCCGACGGCACCCGTTTCGGCGCCGGTCAGCCAATCGTGACGCCAGCGACCATTCGCGGTGAGCTGATCGCCCAGTACGCCAAGCTCGAACTGGAAGGTCACGTGGAGAACGCCGAGCTGTTTGCCGAGCACCTGATCGTCGAGCGCGACGTGCAGGACCCGAGCCGCGTGAACGTGCTGTTCCCGCCGGATTACATCAACGGTCTGCGCGTGTTCGCGCTGCTCAACCAATTCCGTCTGCAGTACGACGACGCGGCTTGATCCGCGCGTTTGACGGCAAGTTTTCAGCCCACCTCGCGTGGGCTTTTTTATTCAAGGGAGTAACACCATGGGTCAACTGATTGCAGGCACCTGCTACGTCAAAGTCGACGGCGCACAACTGACCATCAATGGCGGCTGCGAAGCCCCGCTGATGGCGGTCAAACGCGAAACCGTCGTACCCGGCTTCTACAAGGAAACCGACATCGCGCCGTCTTTCAAAGTGACCGCGCTGCACACCGCCGACTTCCCGCTGAAGAAGCTGATCGAAGGCACCGACATCACCGTCACCTGCGAATTCAGCAACGGCAAAGTCTACGTGCTGGCCGGTGCCTATCTGGTCGAAGAGCCAGTTTCCAAGGGCGATGACGCCACCATCGAACTGAAATTCGAAGGCATCAAGGGGACCTGGCAATGAGCGGCGCCGTGAAGCTTCAGGTTGCGATCGAAGCTCACGGCGAGCCCCTGACCGAACTCGTCCTGCGCCGTCCGACGGTGCAGGAAGTGCGAGCGATCAAGGCGCTGCCGTACAAGATCGACAAGAGCGAAGAAGTCAGCCTCGACATGGACGTGGCGGCCAAATACATCGCCGTGTGCGCCGGCATTCCGCCGTCGTCGGTCAACCAGCTCGATCTGGCTGACCTCAATGCGCTGAGCTGGGCCGTTGCGAGTTTTTTCATGAGTGCGGCGTCGGCGCCATCACCGACCTGATCGCCGTCGCCTATGACCTGGCCTGGTTCTGGAAGGTTGACCCCGAACAGATGATGGCCAGGCCACTGGATGTGCTCCGCGAATCGCTGGAGCACGCGCAACGGATCAATGCGATGCAGCAGGTGCAGTGATGGCAGAAGAAACCAAAGCTAAAGCGTCGGTGTTGCTTACCGGCATCGATGAACTGTCGCCCAAACTCGGCGCTTTGCGAGTCAAGGTCGAGAGCTTCAAGAACAACCTCGAACAGGCCGGCCTCGGCAAACTGGACATCAGTGGTCTGTTCAAGGGCGGCAGCGTGATCACGCCGTTTGTGGACGGGATCAAATCGGCCGTAGCGTTTCAGGGCAAATTGACTGAAGTCAGCGACACGGCAAAAACCGTCGACTTGCCCGCCACACCGAAAGTCGCTGCGCAAAACATGAACGTGTTCAGTGCGTCGATGGAAAAGGTTTCCGCAGCCGTCGATGCCGCACTGGTGCCGGCGGTGGGGGCGTTGGTGGTCGGGCTGGAACCGATGTTGACCCAGGTCAGCAGTCTGCTCGCCGACAACCCGAAACTGGTCGAAGGCCTAGCGGCGGGGGCGATTGCCTTCTCGGCGATGCAAACCGCCGTCACCGGCATGACCCAAGTGATGGACGTGATGAGCATGGTGCTCAAGACCAACCCGATCATGCTGATCGCCATGGGCATCGCGGTGGCGGCCAGTCTGATTTATGCCAACTGGACGCCGATCAGTGCTTTCTTCAAAGGCATGTGGGAGGGCGTGAAAAACATCGGTGCGAGTGCGATGGCGACGTTGCGCTCGATCCTCGATTGGCGACCGCTGGATGCACTGGCGGCGCTGTGGTTACCGGTCGCGGGGTTCTTCTCGGGCATCTGGGACAAGGTAAAAACCGTCACCGCCCCGGTGATCGACTTCTTCAAATCGGTGTTCTCGTGGACGCCCGCCGGCATGATCCTGGAAAACTGGGCGCCGCTGACCGGGCTGTTTTCGGCGATCTGGGAATTGCTCAAGGCCTTGAGTGTGCCGGTGATGGCGTTTCTTAAAGGTCTGTTCGACTGGACACCGTTGGGGATGATCATCAACAACTGGGGGGCGATCACCGGGTTCTTTGCCTCGATATGGACGGCGCTGCAACCGGCGGCACAAGCCATCAAGGATTTCTTCGGCACGTTGTTCGACTATTCCCCGCTGGGGATGATTGTCAACAACTGGGGCGCCATCGTGACCTTCTTCGAACCGATCTGGACCGCGTTGCAAACGTCGGCGCAGCAGATCAAAAGTTTTTTCCAGAGCTTGTTCGAATGGTCGCCGTTGGAACAGATCGCCATGTACTGGCAACCGATCAGCGAAGTGTTTTCCGCGCTGTGGGGCGTGGTGCAAGCGTTGGCCGCGCCGGTGCTGGAGTTTTTGCACACCATGTTCGAATGGACCCCGTTGGGGCAGATCATCAAGAACTGGGGGCCGATCACCGAGTGGTTCGGCGAGTTGTGGCAAAAGCTGCAAACCGTGATCGCGCCGATCAAGGAGCTGTTCGACGGCGGCTTTGCCGGACTGATCGCCAAGGTTACCGGCAAGGTTGAAACGTTCACCGAAGCGCAACGCCAGACCAATGCCGAAGGCAAAGGAGAGCTGGCGCCGGCGTTCTTCGGGGCAAGTCCTCAAACATCGGCCAACGGTGCGCTGCAGGGTGGTTCGTTACCGCAAAGTTCTGGCGCCCTGATCCAGCAAAGCGCGGCCAACAACCGTACGCAACTCGAAGGCGGCCTGACCGTGCGCTTCGAAAATGCGCCGGCCGGGCTGCGCACCGATCAACCGCAAACCAATCAACCGGGCCTGGCGCTGTCTTCGCGCATCGGCTATCGCTCGCTGTCGATGGGAGGTTCCAATGAACTGGCGTGACCGCTTGTTGCCGGCATCCTTTCGTGGTGTCGGCTTCTGGATCGATCAGGCGAAAACCCCGGTCGGTCGCAAAGGTCAGTTGCATGAATATCCGCAGCGTGACCTGCCGTTTTTCGAAGATCTCGGTCAGCAGGCCAAGACCCACGACGTCACTGCATTCATCATCGGCGCCGATTGCCTGGAGCAGCGTGACAAGCTGCTCAAGGCATTGGAGGCGGGCAGTGGTGAACTGGTGCATCCGTGGCTCGGACGCCTGCAAGTCAAGGTCGGCGAATGCGACATGACCCACACCCGCCAGGACGGCGGGTTGGTGACCTTTACCCTGAAGTTCTATCCAGACCAACCGTTGCCGTTTCCGACCGCTACCGTCAGCACACAGAAAGTGTTGCTGGCCAAGGCTGACACGCTGTTGGGTTCGGCGGTGGCACGCTTCGAGCAGGCGATGACGTTGATCAAGGCTGCGCGGATCGGCATCGCCAATCTGCGCAACAGCCTCACCGGGGTTTATGAGGTGATCAAAGAACAGCTCAAGCCGCTGATCGAGCAGTACCGGCAGATCACCGAACTGGTCAAGGCAGTGAAAGAGTTGCCCAAGGAAGTGGCGGCTGAGTTCAAAGGTTTGCTCGGCGATATCAAAGAGCTCAAGGCATTCGCGAAGGAGGGCTACCGTGGCGTGATTGCCGACGTCTCCCAACAACTCGAAGCCATCCGCAAGGCGGATGCACCGAAGATCACCACCGGCAAGGACACCAACGCCGCGGCGCAGGCCATGGCCGATCTGGTGCAGGACACGATGCTGGTCAAAGTGGCGCAGTGGGTGGCGTCGATGCCAGTGGCGACCCCCGCGGTGAAACTGTCGTCGACACCTTCGGTGGCACATCAGGCGGATCAACCGGTGACCCGTCAGGAAGTACCGGTGACCGACGAAATGAAAGCGCTGCAGAAGGCGGTCGGGGTGGCCATTGATCCAATGCTGGACAAGGCCGATCCCAAGCACCACCAGGCAATCAACGATGTCAAGGAAGCGCTGCTGGCGCATCTCAAGGCAGTGGCGTCATCCGGTGTGCGACAGGTCACTAAATCGTTCCAGGAAAGCCTGCCGGCGCTGGTTGTGGCCTACAAGCAATTTGCCGATGCCACACGAGTGACTCAAGTGACTCAGAGCAACGCGATGAACCATCCGGGCTTTTCACCCAACGACGTGAAAGTGTCCAGGGAGTGAGCCATGAGCGAGATGGATAACCGCGTCACGTTGACCGTCAACAACATGGAATACGGCGGCTGGAAAAGCGTGGAAATCACCGCTGATCTGGAGCGCCAGTTCCGCACTTTCAAACTTGACATCACCTGGCAGTGGCCGGGGCAGACGGTGGACCAGCGGATCAAGCCGGGTGACCCCTGCGAAGTGAAAATCGGCCAGGACCTGGTGCTCACCGGCTATGTTTTCAAGGCGCCGATCCGCTATGACGGACGCCAGATCAGCCTGACCATCGAGGGCAGTTCCAAGACCCAGGATTTGGTCGATTGCGCCGCCAGGAACACGCCGAACCAGTGGCAGGAACAACCGCTGCTGAGCATCGTTCAGGCGCTGGCGATGGAGTACGGGCTGATGGTGGTCAATGAAATTCCCGAGACCGCGCGGCTGACCAAACACACGATCGTGCCGGGTGAAACGGTGTTTCAGTCGATCGACCGTTTGCTCTCGCTGCTGCGGGTATTTTCCACCGATGACGAGCAGGGCCGGCTGGTGCTGGCCAAGCCGGGCAGCGGTGGGCGGGCCAGTGATGCGCTGGAGCTGGGCAAGAATATTTTGTCCGCCAGCGCGTCGATGGATTACAGCCAGGTGTTCTCCGAATACCGGGTGATCGGCCAGCAAAAAGGTTCGGACAAGAAGAGCGGGGCGGCAGTCAGCGAGGTTGAATCCAGCGCGACCGATCTGAGCTTCAAACGTCGACGCACCACGATCATCAACGAGGGCACCGCGCTGACGTTCGAACTGGCCCAGCAACGCGCCCAGTGGGAAAGCGCCACCCGTATGGGGCGGGCGCAGACCACCACGTATCAGGTGCAGGGCTGGCGCCAGGCCAACGGTGATCTTTGGCGGCACAACACGCTGGTCAAAGTCACGGATCCGGTGCTTGGGTTTGATGGCGACATGCTGATTTCCAAGGTCACTTATTCGCTGTCGGCGCAAGGCTCGGTGACCACCCTGCAAATGGCCCCGCCGCACACCTTCGATGCCAATCCCAGCCCTCCTAAAACAACCTCATAGGCCCGGAAAAGATCGCAGCCTTCGGCAGCTCCTACAGGTGTACGCCGATCTTATGTAGGAGCTGCCGAAGGCTGCGATCTTTTGACCTCGGCCCGTTTCTTACAGGAACCAAGCATGAGCCTACTGACACGCCTGCTGGCGCGCGGCACTGTCGTGCTCGCCAATTCGGCATCCAAGCTGCAATCGCTGCAAATGCGCCTCACCGCCGGTGAAGTGAACGACGACATGGAACATTTCGAACCCTACGGCTTCACCAGCCATCCGCTGGCCGGCGCCGAGGGCGTCGTCACCTTCATCGGCGGTGACCGATCCCATGCCATCGCCCTGGTCATCGCCGACCGCCGCTATCGCTTGCAAGCGCTGGCCGCTGGTGAAGTGGCGATCTACACCGACGAGGGCGACAAGATTCATTTCAAGCGCGGGCGGATCATCGATATCGAAACCGCCACGCTGAACATCCGCGCCAGCAGCGCGGTGAACTTCGATACGCCAGTGATCAATCAGACCGGCAAGATCGTCTCCAGCGGCGATCAGCTCGCCGGTGGCATCAGCCAGATCAACCACGTGCATGTCGGCGTACAGGCCGGCAACGGCCAGACCGGCGCGCCGGCAGGAGGCAAGTGATGCTGATCAGCCCAAACCTCCACGCCGCGCTGACCCGCGCCGTGCTCATCAGCCTGTTCACCTGGCGCCGCGCCGCCGATGACGACGCCCTCGACGACGAAGAGCGTTTCGGCTGGTGGGGCGACACGTTTCCCACCGTTGCCGACGACCGCATCGGCTCGCGGCTGTGGCTGTTGCGCCGGGTCAAGCTGACCCGACAAACGCAGATGGACGCCGAGTTCTATGCCCGCGAAGCCTTGCAATGGCTGATCGACGACGGCCACTGCAGCGCCATCGACATCATCAGCGAACGCCTCGACGCCCAGCGCCTGAACCTGCGCACGGTCCTGACCCTGGCTGACGGCGAACGTCTGGACATCAACCCCGATAACAGTTGGCAGGTGATCTATGCCGTTTGAAACCCCTTCGCTGCCGGTGCTGATCAAGCGCACCCAAAGCGACCTGGCCGGCGATTCGCTGCGCCAGTCCGATGCGCAAGTGCTGGCCCGTACCCTCGGTGGCGCGGCTTATGGTCTGTACGGTTATCTCGACTGGATTGCCGAGCAGATCCTGCCGGACAAGGCCGATGAATCGACCCTGGAGCGCATCGCCGCACTGCGTCTGAATCAACCGCGCAAACCCGCGCAAGTCGCCAGCGGCAGCGTCAGTTTTACCGCCACTGCCGGTGCAGTGCTGGACGTCGACACGTTGCTGCAATCGAACGACGGTCGTACCTACAAAGTCACCGCCGCGCGCACCACGGTCAATGGCAGCAACACCACTACCATCGCCGCGCTGGATGCCGGCAGCCTCGGCAATGCCGACGCCGGTCTGGCGTTGACACCGGTGCAGCCGATTGCCGGGGTGGTCGGCACCAGTTTTGTCGTGCTGGCGCCGGGGCTCAGCGGCGGCGTGGCACGGGAAAGTCTGGAATCGCTGCGCTCGCGGGTGATTCGTTCCTACCGCGTGATTCCCCATGGCGGCTCGGCCAGTGATTACGAGACCTGGGCGCTGGAAGTGCCGGGCGTAACGCGCGCCTGGTGTCGTGGTGGCTTGCTCGGGCCAGGCACGGTGACGGTGTTCATCATGCGTGATGAAGACCCGCAACCGGTGCCCAACGATGAGCAATTGGCGGAGGTTCAGGCGTACATCGAACCGCTGCGTCCGGTGACTGCGGAAGTGCACGTACAGCGGCCGATTCAAGTGCCGGTGGTGTATCGCTTCAAGAGCGTCAATCCGGACACCACCGCTGTGCGCGCCGCCGTTGAAGCGCAGTTGCGCGACCTGCACAACCGCGAGGCCGACCTGGGTGTGCCGCTGCTGATCAGCCATATCCGCGAAGCCATCAGCAGCGCCGGTGGTGAGTACGATCACACCCTGACCGCGCCGGCCGTTGACGTGCCTGCCGGGCAAAGCGAACTGCTCACCTTCGGAGGTTGCGTATGGGGGGCATAAGAACCGCCGCGCAATATCAGGCGCAACTGCGCGCCTTGCTGCCCAGTGGCCCGGCGTGGGACCCGGAGCGTGTACCGGAACTCGAAGAAGTGCTGCAAGGCGTCGCCGTCGAACTGGCCCGCCTCGATGCCCGCGCCGCTGACCTGCTCAACGAGATGGACCCGGCCGGCGTCAGCGAACTGGTGCCGGACTGGGAGCGGGTGATGAACCTGCCCGATCCGTGCCTGGGCGCCACGCCGCTGTTCGACGACCGCCGCCTCGCCGTACGCCGGCGCTTGCTCGCGGTCGGCAGCCAGGCTGTCGGTTACTACCTCGACATCGCCAAAAGCCAGGGCTACCCCAACGCGACCATCACCGAACTCGAAGCCCCACGCATGGGCCGCTCGCGTTTTGGCTCGGCGCATTGGGGCACGTGGGAAGCGCAGTTCATGTGGACGCTCAACACCGGCGGCCGCTTGCTGCTCGGCCGGCGTTACGGCGCGAGCTACTGGGGCGAGCGTTTTGGCGTCAACCCGGGCTCGGCGCTGGAATGCCTGATCCACCGCAGCGCCCCGGCGCACACCAAGGTGCACATCAATTATGACTAGGGAGGCATGAGCCATGGATTATCCGAACAGTGTTCCCAGCGCCGGCTTGGTGAACGGGAAGTTTGTCGATGAGAACCCGATGACCGGAACCCCGGGATCGCTGATTCCGGCGGATTGGGGTAACGGGGTTACGCAGGAAATTCTCAATGTGATCAATGCGGCCGGGCTGACGCCGGACGAGAAGAAATACGATCAGCTGTTGCAGGCGATTCAATCGGTGACGGCCAAGGGCTGGAATCAGGATCTGGCGTTGCCACTGGTGGCGTTGCCGCTACCAACGGTAGCCACTGCCGATGGCCGGCTAACGGTCAGCCCGGCAGCTGCCGCTACCAGCGGTGGCAAGGTTTCGATCGCGGCGGGTACGTTTATCAGCCTGGGGCAGGAAGTGGTGAATGGCCAGTTGGGCCGCTCGCGCACTTTTGTGACATCGGCCTGGAGCAGCGTGGATCTGTTGCCCAGCAGCCATTACTTTCTGCGCGCGCAAGTTTCCGGTGGTGCGCTGACGTTCTACGTGCAGCGTGGCAACATTCATGACGTGACGCCCGAGTCGTTGAAAGGAACGGTAAACGGTGCCGCCGGTGGTGGGTTCCAGTCAACGGCACTGGACATGTGTCTGGCCTGGGTCGTGACCGGCGCACCGGGTTCGGTGCCGACGGTGCGAACGATTTACAACCGTGCCCGCTTGACCTGGACCCAGACCGTCAACGGGACCGGCGCGATTTTCCTGCCGCTGGATCCGCACGCACGTTCTGCCCGATTGGTTGCCGGCAATCCAACGCCGTCCTCGACGGCAGTGACGTCGGTCGCCTTTCCGTCAACGGGATGGGCGGGCGGTAACTATTGCTTCCTTTCGCCCATTATTGCGGGAAGTTCCAACAACCCCGGGGGCTGGAACCCGGCAACGGTTTCCCCTTGTGTGTTGTTTACCAACAACATCGTTAACGACGTGACGGTTTCAACGCTGGCCGCCAGTTTCGACCATGCCAATCTGCGCTCGTTGTGGCAGTGCTATCAGGCAGAACACAACCTTGGTCAGTCGAACGCCGACAGTGATGAGCTGTTACTCAGCATGGGCATCAAGAGCCACCCTGTCACCGACTACAGCGTCGGGATTGCGATCAACTTTGCAGACGCCGTGAACGTCCAACTGTCGTGGGAGCTTATTCGATGATCGTGATTCAGGAACTTCATCAGTTCGACGGCGAAATGCGCCTTCCTCAACCTTCTGCCGCCCATGACTGGGACGGTGAGAAGTGGGTCGTGAACGGCGATAAGCAGGCTGTGCTGAACGAGCAGGAAACTGAACGTCTGTGTACCAAAGTCGACGCCACCGCCGACAACATCCGCACCGCGCTGGCCGGCGACCCCCTCAAAGCCTTGGAGTACGCCCAAGCCGCCGCTGACGCGCAGGCTTATCAGGACGCCGGTTACCCGAAAAAGGAAGTGCCGCTGTCAGTCGCCGCGTGGGTTGTCAAAGGGCGCACGGCCAAACAGGCCGCCGAGCAGATTCTGAGCAAGGCCGATCAACTGACCGACCATCTGCTGGCGCTGCGTACGCTGCGCCTGAAAGCCAAAGCGCAAATTCGCGCACAGGCCGCCAAGGGCAACATGGATCTGGCGCGCAGCGCGGGTGAGGAAGCTTTGGTCGCCATTCGCGAGCTGGCCAGCGGCCTTTCCAACTAAGCCGAAAAGCCTCCGTTCAGCGTCACCCAAGCCCACTTCAATGTGGGCTTTTTATTTTCAGAAAACAGACCCTCGCAGGCACGCAGAAAACGCCGTGTCGACGCTGGTCATTTGTCATTTCAAAGGAACGAATAACCTATGGATTATCCAAAAAGCGTCCCCAGCGTCGGCTTGGTTGATGGCCGCTTCGTTGATGAAAACCCAGTGGCGGGTACGCCGGGATCGTTGATTCCGGCGGTGTGGGGCAACAGTGTCACTCAGGAAATTCTGAGTGTGATCAGCGGCGGTGGGTTGGTGGCCTCCGAGGCGGATACCAGCCAGCTATTCAAGGCGATTCAGTCGATTGTCAGTAATGCCAGTCCGATGCGCTCGGTGATTACCCGGCTTGCAGCTTCCAAGTCACTGACTGAGCAGGAACTCGGACTTGTTTTGATCGATGGCAGTCCCGCCCCCGTGACCCTGACTTTACCTCCGGCGGATGTTTCTCTGGGTGTACGCGATGTGATTCTTCGTCGTGTCGACAACAGCGGCAATCGCCTCGTTGTTCAAGCATCCGGCACCGACAGGATTCGCTTTCACACCTACTTGTCGGCCAGCGGTTATCCGTTTCTGGTGTTGATGGGGGGAGGTGACTGGTGGCATCTGCGCAGTGACGGAGCCGGGAGCTGGTGGCCGATAGGACGCTTCGACAATACCGCCTTGGGACGCCCGTTTTTGGAGACCACCACAACGCTTAACCCGGGAGGTTATGGCGTTCCCAACGGTGATCTGTTCAAGCGCGCCGAATGGCCGTGGCTGTGGGATTTTGCTCAGGCGTCCGGGGCACTGACGACCGAAGCGGCCCGAGCGGGCAGAGAAGGTGGCTGGACCAGTGGCGATGGCGCTTCGAACTTTCGAATTCCCGAGATTCGGGGTGAGTTTTTGCGGGTGCTGAGTGAGAGCAGAAGCGTTGATGCTGGACGTGTAATAGGCAGTCTGCAAATGCACGCCTTGCAAAGCCACAACCATTATCTGCCGACGGGAACCGGGGCGACATTCAAGCCTGCTCCAGCGATTCCGGATACCGCCTGGGACGTTACCACCAACGTCAATTTTTTACCGACTTCAGCAACGGTGGCAACGACCTATCCCAACCCAGCATTCGACAATGATGCCTACATCGGCAATATCGGCAATTTCGCTGGCGAAACCCGACCGCGAAACATCGCCTATCCCGCGCGAATCAAATTTATCTGAGGTGCACATGTTCAATTATTTGATAGATGACAGCGGTGCATTGACCGGGCCTGTCGAGTTTCCGCTGGTGCCCGGGATCGGTCTGCAACTGCCAAGCAATGCTGTGACGCTGAGCATCGAACTCTCCCCTGCGCCTGAGGGGTTTGCCTGGGCCTATAACAAAGGTTCGTTGCAACAGCAGATCGATTGTCGTGGGGATGTCTATCGCACTGACACAGGCATTCGGGAAACCTGGAACGCGCTTGGCGAATTGCCGGAGGGCTTCACCCGGTTGCCTTTTCCGGGTGGCTTTCACGTCTGGTTGGGCAACGCCTGGCAGGTCGATGAGGCCGCGCAACTGGCGGATCGCAAACGCATCGTCCTCGTTCAACGCGACGCGTTGCTTCGCGATGCGGTGCTGCGCATCGCGCCCCTGCAATACGCCGAAGACATCGGCGATGCCAGCCATGACGAACAACTGCTGCTGATCGAATGGAAGCTCTACAGCGTCGAGCTGAACCGCATCGAAAAACAGGCCGGTTTCCCCGATGAAATTACCTGGCCGGTCGCACCCGGCACATCCTTAGCCAACTGAATTCAGCACAGGGAGCAGTGCAATGGATTATCCAAAAAGTATTCCCGGGGTCGGGCTGGTCAACGGCGGCTTCGTCGATGAAAACCCGCTCGCCGGAACACCGGGATCGTTGATTCCCGCTGCGTGGGGCAACAGCGTCACGCAAGAAATTCTCAACGCGATCAAGGCTGCCGGATTAACGCCGGATGAAGCCAGAACCGATCAATTAGCCAGCGCAATCGGCGCACTGGTCGACTTCAACAAACTGAAAAATACCCCAACCACGTTGGCCGGCTATGGCATCACCGATGCGGTGGGACGGTTGTTGGCAGTCAGGCAGTTCGAAACGGTTGGGATCACGGTTTACAAGCCTAACCCCAAGGCCAAACGTATTCGTGTTCGACTGGTGGGGGGCGGTGGATCTGGCGGCGGTTGTGCACCTGTCGCCTCCGGGAACCTACGTCTCGGTGGCGGCGGCGGATCGGGGGCCTATGCGGAGAGTCTGTATGACGTGACGCCCCAGATGCTTGCCGGCGTACCCGTTTCTTTGGGGGCCGGTGGAGCTGCCAGCGCTTCGATGGGCCTGGCAGGTGGTGGGGCTTCCTTCGGCTCTTACATGAGCGTTACAGGAGGCGGCGGTGCACAGATCCTGACCATCGATACGACAACCTCTTCCTCGGGGTACGTTCAGGGTGGCACTGGAGGTCAAGACGCCGTGGGCGGCAACCTTGCCAATGCTCGGGGGCACACCGGTGGCTACGCAATGTTCAACGGTAATTGGGGAATGCTCTCCGGAGGCGGAGCGGCGAGTCCGTTTGACGGTGGCGGCCCGTACAGGGGCGTAAACAATCCGGGTTTCGCAGGCGTCCGAGGCTCGGGTGGCAGTGGTTCTTGTTCGACCAGTGCGTCCGCCTCTGTCCTTAGCGGTGTTGGCGGTAACGCTTTCTGTGAAATCTTGGAGTACGAGTAATGGCCGTTTATGCACGGATCGAAAACGGCGTAGTCGTCGAACGAATCGACACGGGTGACTACGCAATCAGCCAACTGTTTGCACCGTCCTTTGTCGAGTCGATGGTGCGAGTGCCGGATGATCAGGCGGTCGAGATCGGCGCACCGATCAGTGAGATGCCGACAGCTGCCGACCCACTGCCCGCGCAGGAAAGTCCGGTGATCCTCCAGGCGTCGGTTGTTGCAGATCAAGCGCCTTCGACAGCCGAACGTAGCTGGCGTCAGGCATCCCTTTCTGCGACTGAATGGCTGGTCACTCGCCATCGCGATGAGCAGGAACTGGGGCGCGGAACCTTGCTCAAGGCTGCGCAATACCTGGAACTGCTCGAGTACCGACAAGCGCTGCGCGACTGGCCTGATTCCAGCCATTTCCCGGAAGTGGTTTTCCGTCCGGCTGCACCCGAGTGGATGGTCGGCGTTTCTGCCTGAGACGTTTTGTTGATGCTTTGAAAATATGGAGAAGATTGATGGACTACCCAAAAAATATTCCCAGCGCCGGCCTGGTGAATGGCAGGTTTGTTGATGAAAACCCTCTCACTGGAATGCCGGGTTCGTTGATTCCGGCAAGTTGGGGAAATGCCGTTACGCAGGAAATTCTGGAAGTCATCAAAGGCTCAGGAGCGGCCGCTGATGAAAGTGATAACACTCAACTAAAAGCGGCCATTGATACGCTTATAGCGAGGAAGCAAAGCGAGAGTCTTGCCAGTCAGGACGAAGCCGAATCCGGCACCAGCACTACACGGTTGATGACGCCGTCAAGAGTCTTTCAAGCCATTGCGAAAAAAGTGCAACAGGCCACAGAGTCCCTCGTAGGAACCGCAAAAATCGCCTCTCAGGCAGAGGTCAACGCCGGTGTCAGTGACACATCTATTGTGACCCCTAAAAAGCTCAGACTCGGGTTCATGGTTAGGTTAGGGGCATCAGGTTATGTTGTTTTTCCTTCGTGGATGGGTGGCGTCATTATCCAATGGATCAGTGGCAGTGCCAGCCAGGCAGGCAATAGTAATTATGGCGATGTAAACCCATGGCCATTGATGTTTCCCAACGCATTATTTCTCGCAGTCGCTACCCATGAGGGTACTTCATCGGCAACTTTACTGGTCTGGAACAACGCGACGATCAGTCGGCTGGCGGGCATCAATGTTCGCTGTCCTGATTATCCGACAGGCTCCATTGCTGCTCGCGTAATCGGTATAGGGTACTGAATATGTATTATTTCTCTCCGCAAACTTCTGGCTTTTATCATTCAGATCTACACGGTGCGAACATCCCTGCTGACGCGTTTGCGTTGAGCGAGGGCGAGTATTGCGCGCTGGTCTCTAATGCTCCCGCAGGGACAGTTCTTTCACTGAACGCTAAAGGGCGTCCAGAGCGGGTGGTATTGGCTGGACAAACCACCGACGCCGCAGAAAGGTTCTGGCGCGACAAGGCACTGGATCGTACTCAATGGCTGGTCCTTCGCGATGCCGAAGAACTGGAAATGGGCGAGGGCACAACCTTGCGTACCGAGGAGTTCAAAGAGCTCCTCGCCTACCGGCAGGCGCTGCGCGACTGGCCCAATCATCCGGACTTCCCCGATGCCCGTTCGCGCCCGGTCGAACCTGACTGGCTTGACGGTTTGCGACAGGTCAATGGCTGAGGAATCGACATGGATTATCCAAAAAGCGTTCCCAGCGTCGGGCTGGTGAATGGCAAATTCGTCAATGAAGACGTCGTCGCGGGATTGCCCGGATCGTTGATCCCTGCGACCTGGGGCAACAGCGTTACCGATGAATTGTTGAACGTCGTCAAATCAGCCGGCCTTGAGCCGAGCGAAGCCGATGCAACCCAGTTGTTGCAAGCGATGAAAAAGCTCAGTCAGGCAGGTGAAGACAAACATGCCACTGACATCGGCGCGGCCAATCTCTACATGGCCAATTATGTGCCTGCCGTCACCGCACTGAAGGACGGATTGGCGCTGCACTTTACTGCCGGTAATGCCAATACCGGGGCGAGTACGTTTGCACCGAACGGGTTGATGCCCCGGCCGCTATTGAGCCTTGGGCTGAGTGCGTTGCGGCCAGCGGAGATTGTCGGCAGCAGTGTGTGTTCGGTGGTGTATAGCGCGGCGCTGGACAGTTGGGTGCTGGTGTATGCGAGCGGTGGTAGTGCTGCGAGCGGCCGGTTGTTGGGGGTAAAGACGTTTACCGTATCCGGTACCTATGAGCCGATAGCCGGGACGAAGCACGTTCTGGTCAAGGTTGTGGGCGGTGGTGGTGGAAGTGCGGGAGTCGGGGCGACCACAACTTCCCAGTATGCAACCGTGGGCGGCGGTGCCTCCGGTAGTTATGCTGAAGCGTGGTTACCTTCCGAGACTATTGGTTCTCGTCAGGTTGTCACGGTGGGGGCTGGCGGAAGCGCGGGACTCGCAGCGGCGAATGCCGGAGGTGGTGGTACCAGTTCTTTTGGCTCGCTGGTTTCTGCTGCCGGTGGTGGAGGGTCGCCGTGGATTGGCTTTGTCGCGAATCAGGGCATGGGGCTTTATACCGGAGGCTATCCCGGTCAGACGGCTAGTGGCGGCAACATCGTCAATAGTGCGGGAAATGCGGGCGCCCCCGGGATATCTGTCAACGGCTCAACCCTTGCTGGGCACGGTGGCAGCTCGCCATGGGGCGGAGGCGGTTTTGGCAGCAGCGCAGCAGGCTCTCTGGCTGCACCCGGTTCCGGTTTCGGCTCCGGTGCGGGAGGAATCGCCAACGCCCCCAATCAACCTGGCAGACCAGGTGGCGCAGGTGCCTCGGGCGCCGTGATCATCTACGAGTACGCCTGATGAAAACCTACGCACGCATCTTCAACAGCACCGTGGTCGAGCTGTTCTCCACCGATGGCAATATGGCCGAGATGTTTCATCCGGATCTGCTCTGGGTCGACATCACTGAAATCACTCCGGTACCGCAAATCGACTGGACCGCCCACTTCGGTACCCTCGGTTGGGTGTTCGACGTGCCCGAAGAACTTGCACCGGACAGCACGCTGAAAACTCTGGCAAAAAAATGGCTGACGGGCATTGGCCGCCAACCATGATTCAATCGGGGCAATATCCAGGGAGGATCAAGCATTATGCAAATAACTGAAAGCAACCTTATCGACATCATGCCGAACGCCCGCTCCCAAGCGGGCGTTTTTGTTTCTGCGCTCAACAGTGCCATGGCTCGCCGCCATATCGACTCGCCCAAACGCGTCGCGGCGTTCCTCGCGCAAATCGGACACGAGTCGGGTCAATTGCGTTACGTGCGCGAACTGGGCAACAACCAATACCTGAGCAAATACGACACCGGCACGCTGGCGCTGCGCCTGGGCAACACGCCCGAGGCCGATGGCGATGGACAGAAATATCGCGGTCGCGGGCTGATTCAGATCACTGGCCGCAGTAACTATCGTCAGTGCAGCCTCGGATTGTTCGGCGATGATCGTTTGCTGTCCCTGCCCGAACTGCTCGAACAGCCACAATGGGCTGCCGAGTCCGCGGCATGGTTCTGGGAGCAGAACGGCTTGAATGAACTGGCCGATCGCGATCAGTTCAACACCATCACCCGGCGAATCAACGGCGGGTTGAACGGCTTGCAGGATCGCCTGGAAATCTGGGCGCGGGCGAGGGCAGTGCTATGCCAATCCCCTGGCGAGTGATCGGCATCTTATTGCTGGCCGCTGGTGCTTTTGCTGCGGCCTGGCAGTTTCAGGGGTGGCGCTACGAACGGCAATTGGCCGAGCAGGCCCGGTTAAACGCCGAAACCCTCAATCAACTGACGCAGACCGCCGCTGCAGCGCAGCAGGCCGAGCAGGATAAACGTCTGGCGTTGGAGCAGCGGCTCGCGGCCAGTGAACAAACCCATTACCGAGCGCTGAGCGATGCCCAACGTGATCAGGATCGCCTGCGCGATCGTCTTGCCACTGCTGATGTGCGCCTGTCAGTCCTTCTCGACGCCAGCGACGCTGCCCCAGGCTGCAACGTGCCAGCCACCGCCGGCGCCGGCAACGTGGATCATGCAACCGTACGCGCCCGACTTGACCCGGCGCATGCTCAACGAATTATCGCCATCACCGACACCGGCGACCGTGGACTGATCGCCTTGCAGGCGTGTCAGGCGTATGTCAGAGCGCTCGCGCCCGAACATTTTGAATGAGTCTGTGTATTGAAAGCGCAACCGGCTCGTGTACGGTGGAGGCATTCCACACGATCCGGAGCACGCCGTGAAAGAGATCACTCAACTGGCCGCCGACCTTGGCCGACGTCTGCAACTGCTCAATGCCCACGTCACCACCGCTGAGTCCTGTACCGGTGGCGGGATCGCCGAAGCCATCACGCGGATTCCGGGCAGTTCGGCGTGGTTCGAGGCGGGCTACGTCACGTATTCCAATCGACAAAAAAACCAGCAGTTGAATGTGCCAACCGAGTTGTTCGAAACGGTGGGCGCGGTCAGTCGCGAGGTGGTTGAAGCGATGGTGCGTGGTGCGCAGGACAAAAGCCTGGCGCGATTTGCCGTGGCGGTCAGCGGGGTGGCCGGGCCGGACGGTGGTTCACCGAACAAACCGGTGGGCACTGTGTGGCTGGCCTGGGGTGTTGGCGAAACGGTCACCAGTGAGGTTCAGCACTTCCCCGGCAACCGCGATGACGTCCGCCGACAAACGGTGAAGGCCGCGCTAGAGGGGCTCCTGCGACTAGCGGCACGAGAAATCGAAAATCAGGGGTAGGCGATCCGCGAACGCTGTGGAATAATACTGGCTACTTATACAGGTGTTGGCCGTCAGGCCTTATTGATTACGTGAGGACTTTAATGGACGACAACAAGAAGAAAGCCTTGGCTGCGGCCCTGGGTCAGATCGAACGTCAATTCGGCAAGGGTGCCGTGATGCGTATGGGCGATCAAGACCGTCAGGCGATCCCGGCTATCTCGACTGGCTCTCTGGGTCTGGACATCGCGCTCGGCATTGGCGGCCTGCCAAAAGGCCGTATCGTTGAAATCTACGGTCCTGAATCCTCCGGTAAAACCACACTGACCTTGTCCGTGATCGCCCAGGCTCAAAAAGCCGGCGCGACCTGCGCATTCGTCGACGCCGAACACGCCCTCGATCCTGAGTACGCCGGCAAGCTGGGCGTCAACGTCGACGACCTGCTGGTGTCGCAGCCGGACACCGGCGAACAGGCGCTGGAAATCACCGACATGCTGGTGCGCTCCAACGCCGTTGACGTGATCATCGTCGACTCCGTGGCAGCCTTGGTACCGAAGGCTGAAATCGAAGGCGAAATGGGTGACATGCACGTGGGCCTGCAAGCCCGTCTGATGTCCCAGGCGCTGCGTAAAATCACTGGTAACATCAAGAACGCCAACTGCCTGGTGATCTTCATCAACCAGATTCGTATGAAGATCGGCGTGATGTTCGGTAGCCCGGAAACCACCACCGGTGGTAACGCGCTGAAGTTCTATGCTTCGGTCCGTCTCGACATCCGCCGTACCGGCGCGGTGAAGGAAGGCGACGAAGTGGTCGGCAGCGAAACCCGCGTCAAGGTTGTGAAGAACAAGGTCGCTTCGCCGTTCCGTCAGGCCGAGTTCCAGATTCTTTACGGCAAAGGCATCTACCTCAACGGCGAGATGATCGACTTGGGCGTGCTCCACGGTTTCGTCGAGAAGTCCGGCGCCTGGTACGCCTACGAAGGCACCAAGATCGGTCAGGGCAAGGCCAACTCGGCCAAGTTCCTGGCAGACAACCCGGAAATCGCCGCGAAGCTCGAGAAGCAACTGCGTGACAAACTGCTGACGCCTGCAGTGATCGATTCCAAGGCTTCTGCAGTCAAAGAGACTGAAGACGACCTGGCCGACGCTGATATCTGATTGCAGCGATGACCACCGCCGTACTCGATACCCTCGTCGCTGTGCGGCGAACCGCCATGGACCTGCTCGCACGCCGCGAGCACGGTCGAGTCGAGCTGACGCGCAAACTGCGTCAGCGCGGCGCTGAAGCGGAGATGATCGAAACAGCCCTCGACCGTTTGACGGAAGAGGGGCTGCTTTCCGAAGCCCGTTACCTTGAAAGCTTTGTTTCCTACCGCGCCCGCTCCGGCTATGGCCCGCTGCGGATTCGTGAGGAACTGAGCCAGCGCGGTTTGCAGCGCGCCGATATCGAACTCGCCCTGCGCGAAAGCGGTATCAGCTGGCAGGAGCAACTTCAGGAAACCTGGCGCCGGAAGTTCTCCGGGCATTTACCGATTGATGCGAAAGAACGGGCCAAGCAAGGCCGGTTTCTGGCGTATCGGGGGTTCTCGATGGAGATGATCAACCGCTTGTTCAGCGGTCGCGGCATGGACGATTAAACCGCTTCAATAAAAACGGCCCGCTATGAAAATAGCGGGCCGTTTTTTTTTGCCTTCAAATTGCCTTTGACGGCTCGCGGCTGCGTTGCGCTGTTTGCGGTTTTGAATCGGCCCAGTTTTCCGGCAGATTGATGTAATCGATCAACTCCCTCAGACGCCCGTGCGTTCGGGCATTGAAAGCGAAGGCCAGTCGTGCCAAATGGCTGAACTGCGCTTCATCGTGTTCCTCGCCGGCGTAGGCGTGTTGATGAAACTGGTCACTCAGGCACAGATCGGCGAATGCTTCCTGCATGTGCGCCAACGCCTGATCGCTGAGCTTGTGATTCATACGAATCACGAATTGGCGCTTGAGCCAGCGGCTGGAGTGGAAGTTGCTGTAGAACTGGGCGATCTGTTCCACCGCTTCCTCAACGGAGTAAACCAGACGCATCAGTCTCATATCGGTCGGCAGGATGTAATGGTTTTCCTCCAGTTGCTGGCGAATGAAGTCCATCGCGCCTTGCCAGAATGTGCCGCCCGGCGCATCCAGCAGCACCACCGGCACCAATGGACTTTTCCCGGTCTGGATCAATGTCAGCACTTCCAGCGCTTCATCCAGCGTGCCGAAACCGCCCGGGCACAAGACCAGCGCGTCGGCTTCTTTGACGAAAAACAGTTTGCGCGTGAAGAAGAAGTGAAACGGCAACAGATTGCCGGTGCCGTCCACCGTAGGATTGGCATGCTGCTCGAAGGGCAGGGTGATGTTGAAGCCGAGACTGTGATCGCGGCCGGCACCTTCATGCGCGGCAGCCATGATGCCTCCCCCGGCGCCAGTGATGACCATCATCCCCGAGCGGGTCAACGCCGCGCCGAGTTCACGGGCCATCGCATACAGCGGATGCTCGACCGGCGTGCGCGCCGAACCGAATACCGTGACTTTGCGTCGGCCTTTGAACTGCTCCAGGACCCGAAACGCCTGCTCCAGTTCGCGCAGGGCTTGCAAGGTAATCTTGGCATTCCAGCGGTTATGGTCTTCCTGGGCCATGCGCAGCACGGTCAGGATCATGTCGCGGTAGATGGGGATATTCGGGCTGTTGGGTGAAACACGGTTGAGTTGTTCTTCGACCTTACTGATGAGGTCGGGACCGCTTTCCTGAAAATGACGGCTCAAGAGGTCATTCGGTTGGTAAGGCATTCAACGTCTCCTTCTGCACAGAGCGGATGGCCCTGACGAGCGGCGTCAGTGCCGCGCTGCAAAAAACACACGATCGGCAGTTCCTTGTCTGCCGTTGAAAAATGATCGGGAATACTCTGAATCTAGACCCTTGCGCGCATTTGCGCTGACTTGATCATTGCGCCGTAAAGTTTTGGCTGGCAATCGTTTGTTGATTTTCCGCGCGTTGCTTCACCGCTCGTCCGAACGTGCACCGAATGGCAAACCCTCTGATTAACTAACGTACAGGCGCCTTACGACAGCTTTAGGTCAATAACCGTACGCAAGGTGCACGCGATTCAAGGATTTGCGGGTGGCAAGGAGGCGGGACACATGGCCAGAGTGATTCTGGAGATCGATACGCAGTTGTATCGGATGTTGAAGGCATCAGCCGAGACCAATCAACTCAGTCTCGAAGAGGAGTGCTGCCGGCGGTTGGCGGGTGGCGAGCGTCGTTCGCACTATTTACAGGCTTTGCTGGCTGAACTGCGCGCCGAGGATGAACAGCGGCGCGCCAATTCGCGATAGTTACTTCTTCTTCGCCGGGGCGGCTTTCGGGCAATCCGATTCCTGATAGCTGGCGGAGCCGATCGCTTTGTTGGTTTTCACTTCCGTGAAGTCGTAACGCATGATCGCACCCTTGGCCATCAGCTTGCGGTACGACGGGTTGTTGCATACCGAGGCGCCCAACTGGAAATACACGGCTTTAGGGTCAGCGCGCATTTTGTCGGCGTGGCTCTTCTGTACGCTCAGGTGGTTGATCAACTGAGTGCCTTCAACGGTGTAGCCCTGATCAAGAATGTCTTCATTGATTGCCCGAGGCGTGCCGACGCTGCTCTGGGCGGCGACGTTGCGCAGCTCTCGGTTCAGATTCTGCTCACTCAGGGATGCAGCCTGAGCGGTGAAGGACGACGCCAGCAGAATGGCAGCGGTAGGAACGATAAGGCGCAGCATGAAACTCTCCTGATTCAGTGACTGGTGGTTCGACCAGCCCTGTGGCTGTGCGTTCAGTGGCGCCGGATTATAGGGGAGCCGGTCGGGACGGTACAGGTTTGCACTCGCCGCTCTGGTAAACTGCCGGCCTTTATAGCCTTGCCGAGTGCTGTGCGTGTCGAGTTTTCCTGCCGTAAGGCGTTGCCCGTGACCCATCATGCCCCCAACGCCGTAGCCCGCTTGCGCGATCAGCGCGAGGACGAGGGCATCAAGCCGATTCAGGCCCGTGGCTTTCGCTCCGAGCGTTGCCGCGACTGCCGGGTGATCATCAGCCATTGTTTGTGCGCCTGGCGTCCGAGTGTCGAAACCCGATCGGGCGTGTGCCTGATCATGACCGGCAAGGAAGTGTTCAAACCGAGCAACACCGGTTGGCTGATAGCCGACGTGGTGCGCGATAACCATGCGTTTATCTGGTCGCGTACCGAGCCTGATCCGCAGATGCTGGCGCTGCTCAATGATCCGCAATGGCAACCGTATCTGGTGTTTCCCGGCGAATACGTCGAGCCGTCGCGAGTGACCAATACTGTCGCGATCGATAGCAGCAAGCGCCCGTTGTTCATTCTGCTGGATGCGACCTGGACCGAGGCGCGGAAGATTTTCCGCAAGAGCCCGTATTTTGATCGCTTGCCGATTCTCAGTCTGCTGCCCGACAAACTCTCGCGTTACCGCTTGCGCCGTTCGACCCGCAGTGAGCACCTGTGCACCGCCGAAGTCGCGGCATTGTGCCTGGAACTGGCTGGTGACAGCGACGCCGCCTCTGCGCTGGACGCCTATTTTGACGTGTTCAGCCAGCATTATCTGGGCGCCAAACAGCAACTGGACATGAATGAGTCAACGCCGGCTCACGCCGAGTTGTTGCCCTATATACGAAAGCCGCAGCCGGAGTTGGCCCAATAGTGGCCCATACTGTACAAGCCAGCGGCCGTGCTGCTTGACCACCCCGTCTTCGCTGGGCATGCTTGGCGCCGATTGGGGTGCGGCCAAGGTTTGAAACGCCGTGTTTGCTGTTGATTGGCGTTGAACGTGCCCCTGTAGATACCGCTTTCAAGCGGCATCTTGAGTTGCTTTGGCCAGACCGGAATGCACCGGGTCTGCCATCAAAAACAGGATCATTTGAAAAATGGCCACATACGACATCCTGATTGCCGATGACCACCCATTGTTTCGTAGCGCCCTGCATCAAGCGGTGACGCTGGGCCTTGGCCCGGACGTCCGGCTGGTAGAAGTGGCGAGCATCGCCGAGCTGGAATCTCGCCTGACCGAAAAGGCTGACTGGGATCTGGTCCTGCTGGACCTGAACATGCCCGGCGCTTTCGGGTTTTCCGGTTTGGTCATGCTGCGCGGGCAGTACCCGCAGATTCCGGTGGTGATGGTTTCGGCGCAGGAAGAAGCGTCGGTGATGGTCAAATCCCGTGAGTTCGGCGCCAGTGGTTTTATCCCCAAGTCCAGCGACCTCAGCGTGATTCAGGAGGCCGTGCGCAAAGTGCTCGATGGCGATGTTTTCTGGCCGCCGCAGGCGTTCGAGGCAGTCGCCGTTTCCGATGAAGCCAAAGCCGCCAGCGATGGTCTCGCCAGCCTGACCCCGCAGCAGTTCCGCGTCTTGACCATGGTCTGCGAAGGCCTGCTGAACAAGCAGATTGCCTATGAGCTGAGTGTGTCGGAAGCGACCATCAAGGCCCACGTCACGGCGATCTTTCGCAAGCTGAATGTGCGCACTCGTACGCAAGCGGCTTTACTGCTGCAACAACTTGAGTCAATTCCGAGCCAATAAAGGCTGGCGTCTTCACGCTTTTTTGACTTTTGTTGCTCTAGCTTTCCCACTCCTTTTTGGTTGGTTTCTACTTTATGTCACCTTTCAAGGGCCAGACCGGCCTGAAACGCATCCTCAACGCCTCCGGTTACTCGCTGGACGGCCTGCGCGCAGCCTTCACCGGTGAAGCAGCCTTTCGCCAATTGGTACTGCTCAATGTGGTGCTGATTCCGCTGACGTTCTTCCTCAATGTCAGCCGCGTTGAGCAGGCACTGTTGATTGCCGTGTGCCTGCTGGCGCTGATCGTCGAGTTGCTGAATTCGGCTGTGGAAGCGGCCATCGACCGCATTTCGCTGGAGCTGCACCCGCTGTCGAAGAACGCCAAGGACATGGGCAGCGCCGCACAATTCGTCGCACTGAGCATGATTGCGCTGGTGTGGGCAGTGATTCTGCTTTAAGCGATTGTCGGCAACACGATCTCGTCGCTGCGCTGCACCCCGGCGGTGAAAGCGCGGCACAGCTCGAGAAATTCGCGCATGGCCGAAGTCTGGTACTTCTGCTTGTGCCAGATGAAGTAAAAC
Organism: Pseudomonas sp. Irchel 3H7; assembly: GCF_900187605.1. GTDB lineage: Bacteria > Pseudomonadota > Gammaproteobacteria > Pseudomonadales > Pseudomonadaceae > Aquipseudomonas. The sequence continues at coordinate 13,063 of NZ_FYEA01000004.1, read as the reverse complement.
TGTCGGGCCAGATCCAGGTCCGGCGTCTCCACCGGCACCAAGCTGCCGCGTCGGAACGCGTCACGCAGCGCCAGCCGCGAGATGCAGCCAATCCCCAGTCCTGATTCCACAGCGCGTTTGATCGCTTCGGTGTGTTCCAGCTCCAGACGAATATTCAGCGCACTGCGATGGTGACGCATGGCCTGATCGAAGGTCAGCCGCGTGCCGGAACCCTGTTCGCGCAGAATCCATGCCTCGTGCGTCAGCTCCTCCATGGTCGCCGTACCGCGTTGGGCCAGTGGATGCTGCGGCGCGCAGAACACCACCAGCTCATCTTCAACCCAGCTCTGCACTTCGATATCCGGGTGGCTGCAATCGCCTTCGATTAGACCCAGATCAATTTCGTAATGGGCGACTTGCTGCACGATATTGGCAGTGTTCTGCACGTGCAGCTTCACCTGACTTTCCGGGTGGCGTTGCATGAAACTGCCGATCAGCAGCGTCGCCAGGTAATTGCCGATGGTCAGCGTTGCGCCCACCGACAGCGAGCCGAAACCGGATTTGCCGTTGAGCAGGTCTTCGATTTCCTTGGCCTGATCGAGCAGCGCCACCGCTTGTGGCAACAGCTGTTTGCCGAGGGCGTTGAGGCTCAGCCGTTTGCCGGCGCGGTCGAACAGCTGGCAGCTGGATTGGCGCTCGAGCTCGGTGATCGAGGTGCTCGCGGCCGACTGCGAGAGGTTGAGCAGACCCGCAGCACGGGATACGCTTTCCTGCTGGGCGACGGCGACGAAGACTTGCAGTTGACGGAGAGTAAATCGCATATCGATATAACCGATAACCCTTATCTTAATAATCCAGTTAACAGATATTGTCGTCGCTATTAGAATGCGATGCAATTGCGCACCGTCGCCTTCAAAAGCCAGCGCAGACCCAATCTCCAGGAGTCAAACGTACATGAGCAACATGAACCACGAGCGTGTCCTCAGTGTTCATCACTGGAACGACACTCTGTTCAGCTTCAAGTGCACCCGCGATCCGGGTCTGCGCTTCGAGAACGGTCAGTTCGTGATGATCGGCCTGCAACAGCCCAACGGCCGCCCGCTTATGCGCGCTTACTCGATCGCCAGCCCGAATTGGGAAGAGCATCTGGAGTTCTTCAGCATCAAGGTGCAGGACGGCCCGCTGACTTCGCAACTGCAGCACTTGAAGGAAGGCGACGAGATCATCATCTCGAAGAAGCCTACCGGCACCCTGGTGCTGGACGACCTGAACCCGGGCAAGCACCTGTATCTGCTGAGCACCGGCACTGGCCTGGCGCCGTTCATGAGCGTCATTCAGGACCCGGAAACCTACGAGCGCTTTGAAAAAGTGATCCTGGTCCACGGCGTGCGTTACGTCAACGAAGTCGCCTACCGCGAATTCATCACCGAGCACCTGCCACAGAACGAGTTCTTCGGCGAAGCGCTGCGTGACAAGCTGATCTACTACCCGACCGTGACCCGCGAGCCTTTCGAGAATCAGGGCCGTCTGACCGACCTGATGCGCAGCGGCAAGCTGTTCAGCGACATCGGCCTGCCTCCGATCAACCCGCAGGACGACCGCGCGATGATCTGCGGCAGCCCGAGCATGCTCGACGAGACCAGCGAAGTGCTCGACAGCTTCGGCCTGAAGATCTCGGCGCGGATGCGCGAGCCGGGTGATTACCTGATCGAGCGTGCGTTCGTCGAGAAGTAAGCCCCACTGAAAAAGCCCCCATTGCCTTTGCAGGCAATGGGGGCTTTTTTATGCCCGAACATTTCCCTGTAGGAGCTGCCGCAGGCTGCGATCTTTTGATCTTGCTTTTGAAGAGCAAAATCAAAAGATCGCAGCCTGCGGCAGCTCCTACATTGGGCGCGGTTTCAGACCATGGCGGGAATGACTTCCAGCACGCGGATCTGCTCCGGTGTCGGGTAATGCCAGCGCACGTCCAGATCCCAGAACTGTGCGCCATATTCACGCTCAGGCACCGGGGTTTGATAGGCCGGGCGCGGATCCTGCGCCAGGCACTGTTCAATCAGCTCAACCAAGGGTTCGCCAAGGCGCTGAGCGTGTGTGTGCGCCTGTTTCAGTGCTGAGTCCGTCCACTGCACGTCAATCAGCTGCGGTGCTGCACTGGCGATGCTGTTGGAAGCTTCGGGAATGATGTCGGCGTAAGGCACGTAGGGTTTGATGTCGAGAATCGGCGTGCCGTCGAGCAAGTCGATCCCGGAGATGAACAGCCGATGGGCTTCGACCTTGTCCAGTTTCACCACTGACTGACCGATGCCGTTCGGCCGGTGAGTCGCGCGGGTGGCGAACACGCCCATGGACTTGTTGCCGCCCAGGCGCGGTGGGCGGACTTTCAGGCGCGGTTTGTCTTCCAGTGCCTGATGAAACAGGAACAACAGCCACACATGGCTGACCTGTTCCAGACCTTGCACGGCGTCACCCTGATCGAACGGCGCCACCAGTTCCAGCACGCCACGGGCGGCGGGGGCCAGTTGTGGCTGGCGCGGGATGGCGAATTTCTCCTTGAAGCAGGAGCGCACGAAGCCGATGGGGGAGACGCTGTAAGTCATGGTTTGCATTCGAAGCGGGGCAGGGTGGGCATGATAACCCGACAGCCCTCAAGTCTGGTGGTGGTCGGGCGGCCGCCATCGCTGGCAAGCCGGCTCCCACAGGGTTCTCGAGTGGCTACATAATCCAAGTACACCACAAAAACCTGTGGGAGCTGGCTTGCCAGCGAAGGCCGCACCGCCGATCTCAGAGACTGAACCCGCCATCCAGCGGAATAATATTCCCGGTCATATAAGCCCCAGCTGTACTCGCCAGACTGATCGCCAGCGCCGCCATCTCTTCCTCCCGCCCCCAACGCTTCATCGGAATCAAAGCCGTATCCTCAGCCAGCGCCTTCTCATCATTACCAATATGCTGAGTCATCTTGCTCGGAAACCGCCCCGGTGCGATCACATTGACGTTGATGTGCTGGCTCACCAGCTCCCGCGCCAGAATCCGCGACAATTGATGCAGGGCGGCTTTACTCGGCCCGTAGGCATACGCCTGCTCACCAAACGAAGAAATCCCCGCCACCGAACCAATGTTGATAATCCGCGCCGGATTCGCCGCTGAGCCAGCCTTGCGCAACAGCGGCAGAAATTGCTGGATGCAACTGAACACCGACGTCACGTTGAGCTGCATGACCTTCTCCCAGCCCTTGACCGGATAGCTCTCCAGCGGCGCGCCCCAAGTAGTGCCGGCGTTGTTCACCAGAATATCCAGATGCGTGATCTGCTCACCCAGGCGCGCGGCCAGCTCCTGTACGCCTTCTTCCGTCGCCAGATTCGCGGCGATGCCATGACATTTGCCCAGGGCACTGAGTTCTTCAGCCGTTTGATGGCAGGCTTCGGCATCGCGCGAGCAGACATAGACGCGGGCACCAGCCTCGACAAAGGCCTTGGCGATCATCTTGCCGATACCACGTGTGCCGCCGGTCACCAGAGCGGTGCGGCCTTGCAGGGAGAAATACGGGTGCATGGCGAGTCCTGAGGATTAGGGATCAGTACACCCTAGTCGTCAGCCGCACGAAGCGGAGCCATTATTTCTGGAGGGAATGAACAATCATGCGTTGCGGCGGCGACCATCAGTCGCCACCGCAGAAGGGGATCAGGCCGGGCGAACGCGCAGGGTCAGACCCTTGAGGAAGTTGCGCAGCAACTGGTCGCCGCACGGGCGATAGTTGGTGTGGCCAACCTTGCGGAACAGTGCGCTCAGCTCAGGCTTGGACACCGGGAACTCGGCAGCCTTGAGAATCGCGTGCATGTCGTCTTCTTTCAATTCGAAGGCCACGCGCAGTTTTTTCAGAATGATGTTGTTGGTCACCGGCACTTCGATCGGCTGCGGCGGACGGCTTTCGTCCTTGCCACGCTTGAAGATCACCAGACCGTCGAGGAAGTGCGCGATGACTTCGTCCGGGCAGCGCACGAAACCTTCTTCGTCTTCTTCTTTCTTGTCGAGCCAGGTCACCACGTCGGCGAGCGCGACTTCCATGCCGCCGAGTTTGATGATCTCGACAACCTTCTTGTCGCTGATGTCGAGCATGTAGCGCACGCTGCGCAATACGTCGTTATGAATCATGTGAGTCATCCTGATAAGCGTTGTGGGCAGCACGCGGGCGCGCTACCGGAATGTGTGGCGGCAGTGGAAGTCTTAGAACTTCTCTTTGCCGGACAGGTAGCGCCATTGGCCGACCGGGACTTTGCCGATCGAGACACCGCCGATACGGATGCGGCGGATGCCGATGACCTTCAGGCCGACCGCTTCGCAGAACTGGGCGATGATGCCGGGCTGCGGATTTTTCATGGCGAAACGCAGACGGTTTTCGTTCTGCCAGCTGGCCTTGACCGGCGGCAGCTCCTTGCCCTTGTGGGTCAGGCCGTGCTGCAAACGGTTGAGGCCGTGAGCGACCATGTCACCTTCGACCTCGACCACGTATTCCTGCTCGATCTTCGCGGCGTCGGCGGTGAGCTTGCGGAGGATTTTCCAGTCCTGAGTGAACACCAGCAGGCCGCTGGCCTTGGCTTGCAAGTCGGCGCTGGCGGTCAGGCGCAGGAAGTGCCCGCGCAACGGGCGCTTGCTGAAACGGTGCTCTTCGCTGAGGGTTTCGGCGCTGAGCGACTGCATGGCAGTCTCGACGTCCATACCGGCCGGCGCGTTGAGCAGGATGGTCACCGGCTCCGGTGCGGTGGCCTTGGCGTCCTTGTCGAGCTCGACCTTCTGGTCGCCGACCTTGAATTGCGGCTCGTCAATCACTTCGCCGTCCACGGTGACCCAGCCGCCCTCAATGAACAGCTCGGCCTCCCGGCGGGAGCAACCGACCAGTTCAATGAGGCGTTTGGAGAGGCGAATCGGGTCAGTCATGACAGGGCCGTAACAAAAAAGGGGTGGGCATTGTACCTGTGTGGCGCCGGTTAAGTCCGGTTCCATTTTCACGGTGTCCGTATTCCCTGTGGGAGCTGGCTTGCCAGCGATGGCATCACCTCGGTGCATCTGTCAGACCGAGGCGTCTGCATCGCTGGCAAGCCAGCTCCCACAGGGGGCCATGGTGTGTCAGCCGTTACTGGAGCGCTGCTGGTTCTGACGCAACCGCATATGCAGCAACGGATACGGCTGGCCCATGCCATCCACCTCCGAGCGGCCGATCACTTCAAAACCCTGCTTGAAGTAGAAGCCCAATGCCTGTGGGTTCTGTTCGTTGACGTCGAGTTCATCAGCATTCAGGTGCTGCATCGCGTAGTTGAGCAGTTTCTTGCCCAAGCCCTGACCGCGATGATCGGGGTCGATGAACAGCATTTCGATCTTGCCCGCCGCAACACCGGCAAACCCGGTGATGCGCTGATTGGCGTCTTTGGTGCAGATCAGCATCACCGCATCCAGATAACGGGTGAGCACCAGGTTGCGCAGCAGCTCGATATAGCTGTCCGGGAGAAAATCATGGGTCGCGCGGACCGAGGCCTCCCAGACCTGGGTCAGTTCCTGGTAATCGCTGAGTTTCGGTGTGTGGATGACCGAATGGTGACGCATGCCCGTCTGCCTCATGTCCGTTTCAAGGGAGTCCGTCCCCCGCTAAACGATAGCCGTAAAAAAGCCCCGCATCTCGTAAAAAGAGCGGGGCTTTCCGTATTTATTGCGGTGTCTGGCTGGCTATTTCTGTCGCCAGCAAGATCTCTCCCCCTCACCCCAACCCTCTCCCCCAGAGGGGGCGAGGGGGAAGGGAGCTGATCTTCGTGCTGTTCAAAACCTGAGTTCGACTCGATATTTCAAGTCGCCGTCATTCTGAAGAGCACCTCGATCAGTCCCCTCTCCCCCAGAGAGGGCGAGGGGGAAGGGAGCTGAACTTCGTGCTTTTCAAACCTGAGTTCGACCGGATAGCTCAGGTCGATGTACCTCGAAAGAACAACACGGTCAGCCCCCTCTCCCTCTGGGAGAGGGCTGGGCGGGCGGCGTTCCGATGAGGGGCTTTTGATCTTCAGATCAGATCTGCTCTGCCCACAGGTCATATTCGTCAGCGTCAGTCACCTTGCACCAGACCTTGTCACCCGGCTTCAAATTGCTGCCGTTATCAATAAACACGTTACCGTCGATTTCCGGGGCATCGAAGAAGCAGCGGCCAACAGCGCCTTGCTCATCAACTTCGTCGACCAGCACTTCGATTTCACGGCCGATGCGCATTTGCAGGCGTGCCGAGCTGATCGCTTGCTGGTGCGCCATGAAGCGATCCCAACGATCCTGCTTGACCTCGTCCGGTACGATCTCCAGATCCAGATCATTGGCTGGCGCGCCGTCTACCGGCGAGTACTGGAAACAGCCGACGCGGTCGAGCTGGGCTTCGGTCAGCCAGTTGAGCAGGTACTGGAAGTCTTCTTCGGTTTCGCCCGGGAAGCCGACGATGAAAGTCGAACGGATGATCAGGTCCGGGCAGATTTCGCGCCAGTTCTTGATCCGCGCCAGTGTCTTGTCTTCGAAGGCCGGGCGTTTCATCGACTTCAACACTTTCGGGCTGGCGTGCTGGAACGGGATGTCCAGGTACGGCAGGATCTTGCCGGCGGCCATCAGCGGGATCAGCTCGTCGACGTGCGGGTACGGGTAAACGTAGTGCAGACGGACCCAGACGCCGAGGGTGCTCAGCGCTTCGCAGAGTTCGGTCATGCGGGTTTTCACCGGCGCGCCGTTCCAGAAACCGGTGCGGTATTTCACATCTACGCCGTAAGCGCTGGTGTCTTGCGAAATGACCAGCAACTCTTTAACGCCGGATTTGACCAGGCGCTGAGCTTCGTCCAACACATCACCGACCGGACGGCTGACCAGTTTGCCGCGCATCGACGGGATGATGCAGAAGGAGCAGCTGTGGTTGCAGCCTTCGGAAATCTTCAGGTAGGCGTAGTGGCGCGGGGTCAGCTTGATGCCTTGCGGCGGCACCAGGTCGATCAGCGGGTTGTGATCTTTACGCGGCGGCACCACTTCGTGCACAGCATTGACCACTTGCTCGTACTGCTGCGGACCGGTCACGGCCAGCACGCTCGGGTGCACGTTGCGGATGTTGCCTTCTTCCACGCCCATGCAACCGGTGACGATCACCTTGCCGTTTTCCTTGATCGCTTCGCCGATCACTTCCAGCGACTCAGCCTTGGCCGAATCGATGAAACCGCAGGTGTTGACGACTACAACGTCGGCGTCCTGATAGGTGGACACCACGTCATAGCCTTCCATGCGCAGCTGGGTCAGGATGCGCTCGGAGTCGACCAGTGCTTTCGGGCAACCCAGAGATACAAAGCCAACCTTTGGATTGGCCGGCGCAGGAGTGGTGGACATGTCTAACCTCGGTATTTTGTGACATCGCTTTCTTGGTGCGAAAGCCGACGGACGGGCGCTTAGGGCGCGCCTCTGATCAAAAAGTGCGCAATTCTAGCGGCGGGCAACGCACTTGACCAGCTTTATGCAGGGAAATACGACGAGTGCTGCGCTATGCTTCGCGCCGTTGAGCTTTACCAATTTTTTACAGTCAACAAAACGTCTGTAACAACAGGTAAAACAGCGCATGCTGCACCACAAAGCATAGTGCTTCATTCAAGAAGCCGGTTCTGAGAAGTAGGAGTGTTGGATGGGTCAGGCAAGTAGTCATGCGGCAGGCGCCGAGGGTTCGGCCTCCAAGCCGCTGAGCATGCTGGTCGCGGCGGTCGGGGTGGTTTACGGCGACATCGGCACGAGCCCGCTGTACACCCTCAAAGAAGTGTTTTCCGGCGCTTACGGCGTATCGGTCAATCACGATGGCGTGCTGGGTATTCTGTCGTTGATCTTCTGGTCGCTGATCTGGGTCGTGTCGATCAAATACATGATGTTCGTGCTGCGCGCCGACAACCAGGGCGAGGGCGGCATCATGGCGCTCACCGCACTGGCACGGCGGGCGGCGGGGCATCGCAAGAAGCTGCGCTCGTTGCTGGTGGTGTGCGGACTGATCGGCGCGGCGCTGTTTTATGGCGACAGCATGATCACCCCGGCGATTTCCGTACTGTCGGCGATTGAAGGTCTGGGGCTGGCGTTTGATGGTATCGACCATTGGGTCGTGCCGTTGTCGCTGGTGGTGCTGGTGGCGCTGTTTCTGATTCAGAAACACGGTACGGCGCGGATCGGCATTCTGTTCGGGCCGATCATGGTCACCTGGTTCCTCGTCCTCGGCGCCCTCGGTGTGTATGGCATCAGCCACGCGCCAGAAGTGTTACATGCGATGAACCCGATCTGGGCGGTGAATTTCTTCGTCGTTCATCCGGGCATGGGCGTAGCGATTCTCGGTGCCGTAGTGCTGGCGCTGACCGGTGCCGAAGCGCTGTACGCCGACATGGGCCACTTTGGCCGCAAGCCGATTGCCCGCGCGTGGTTCATCCTGGTGTTGCCGGCGCTGGTGCTCAACTACTTCGGGCAGGGCGCTTTGTTGCTGGAAAACCCGGAAGCGGCGCGTAACCCGTTCTATCTGCTGGCGCCGAGCTGGGCGCTGATTCCACTGGTCGGTCTGTCGACGCTGGCCACGGTGATTGCCTCGCAAGCGGTGATTTCCGGTGCATTTTCCCTGACCCGTCAGGCGATCCAGCTCGGTTACATCCCGCGCATGTACATCCAGCACACTTCCAGCGACGAGCAAGGCCAGATCTATATCGGCGCGGTGAACTGGGCGCTGATGGTCGGCGTGGTCCTGTTGGTGCTCGGTTTCGAATCCTCTGGCGCACTGGCCTCGGCCTATGGCGTGGCGGTGACGGGCACTATGCTGATGACCACCATTCTGGTGTCGGCAGTGATGCTGCTGCTGTGGAAATGGCCGCCGATCCTCGCGGTGCCGGTGCTGATCGGCTTCCTGCTGGTGGATGGTCTGTACTTCGCCGCCAACGTGCCGAAGATCGTTCAGGGCGGTGCCTTCCCGGTGATCGCCGGTATCGCGCTGTTTGTGCTGATGACCACCTGGAAACGCGGTAAGCAGTTGCTCGTCGATCGCCTCGACGAAGGCGCACTGCCGCTGCCGATCTTCATCAGCAGCATCCGCGTGCAACCACCGCACCGCGTGCAGGGCACCGCCGTGTTCCTCACCGCGCGCTCCGACGCCGTGCCCCACGCGCTGTTGCACAACCTGCTGCACAACCAGGTACTGCATGAGCAAGTGGTGTTGCTGACGGTGGTCTACGAAGACATCCCGCGTGTGCCGCCATCGCGGCGCTTCGAAGTGGAAGCCCACGGGGAGGGTTTCTTCCGGGTGATCCTGCACTTCGGCTTCACCGACGAACCGGACGTGCCGCAAGCGCTGAAGCTGTGTCATTTGGATGATCTGGACTTCAGCCCGATGCGTACCACGTACTTCCTCAGTCGCGAAACGGTGATTGCTTCGAAGCTGGAAGGCATGGCGCGTTGGCGTGAGGCGTTGTTTGCGTTCATGTTGAAGAATGCCAATGGGAACTTGAGGTTCTTTAATTTGCCGTTGAACCGGGTGATTGAACTCGGCACGCAGGTAGAAATGTAAGCCTCGCTTCAACTGAAAAGCCCCCGTCAGCCTTGTGGCTGGCGGGGGCTTTTTTGTGTCCGCTGATAAACCTCAAATCCACCACAAATCCCCTGTGGGAGCTGGCTTGCCAGCGATGAGGCTGGCACATTCAGAATCAATGTCGACTGAATCACCGCCATCGCTGGCAAGCCAGCTCCCACAAGGTTATGAGGTGGGTTCAGCCAGTTCGGTTTCGGATTCAGTCTTCGTCCGCGCAGGTCGTGGCATCAGCGCTTGGATCACGTCATCAATCAAGGCTTTGCCCATCACCGTCAGGTAATGCGCGGCCCAGGCATGGCGGTCGGTGTCTTTGATGAAGGCAGCATCCTCGGCGAAGGATTTTGCGAGGGATAGCAGGTCGGAGGATTGGGACAAGGCATCGATGATCGGGATGCCGGAGCGGACGTTGAAGAACGCTTGATCCGAGTTGTAGAGGAAAGGGGTGAAGCCGATGGTTTTAAGATCAGATGGATTGTTCATTGTCAGTTCCCTTGATTTCGAGAGCTGCCGCATCCGATACCAAGCGAATGGGTGGCAGCTGTGCGCAGGTTGGTAAACCGGGGAATCAAGGAAACCGGCACGCCCGTAAGCGTCCCACGCACAGCTGCCATAACATAGAGGCTCGGACGGGAAACGCCTGAGTCGTGTCGGGTGCGCTGTTGCGCCTTATTCCACCGGGTTACCAAGCCCGATCGCTGAATGGGTCAGCGACGTCCGGAGAGTATCCCGTCGAAAAACAGCGTAATAGAGCGGCACAGCGCCCCAACAAGAGTTTCGGAGTTTGCCTACAAGGTCCGTGGGCGTCATCTGATATTGCGAGACTGGAAGTAAACGATACTAAACGTCTGACACGAACCGACGTGTGCAAAGCATTCAGGTACGTATGACAGCATCAGCGCAACAAGAAGCACAGGATGAACCGAAGGACCTTCGGCTCGAAAAGAAGGCCAGTGAACGATTGCTCATCTTTGATCTGGCCCAAGCAATCAGCCATGAAGATATGCGGGCAAGGTATGCAGCGATTAGTGATCGACCCAAGGGCTTGACGACCCGACCTCGTCAGTGAGACAAGTGTCCACGTTTTATGGAATGTGGACACTTGAGGTTTTGAGCTAAATGAAGAGTCAAGACATTTTACTTTTGTTCAAAATGGCCAGTCTCCACGCTCAGGAAGAGAACCTCTTGGGGGAGATGGAGGCCGAATCAAATTCGGACAGGGTCGAAGAGCTGCTCAGGCCCTATGTCGTCAGCCGAATGACCGCAGGGGAGGGTGTGGGGAAGCCATTGGTTACCTATTCCACTGATGGGGAAGACACAGTCTTCCAGCGCCGCGAATTCGATTCGCCTTTCGCTGATGGGCCAGGCTGGGAGGGATGGGCGGAACCAGCATCTGATCCACCGCTGACAAGTTGGAGCGATCGCTACTCTCTGCGTGCGCTGTCTGCCTCTCTCGGACTGAGCAAAAGCGAAGTCTCAAATGCTCTCGCCCGGTGCCGGGAATCTGGATTGCTCATTCATGATTACGACACCGGGCTTGCCAAAGTGCACCGCCGGGAACTGCTGAAAATTACCGAGCACGCGCTGAAGTACTTCTTCCCGGTCAAGCCTGGCGCGATGGTTCGTGGCATACCCACAGGTTTTGCAGCGCCTGCGCTGTCCAAAAGCATCAAGAGTGCGGGTGGTTTGATTCCGGTCTGGCCGGATGCGCAGGGAACCGAGCGAGGTCAAGCGATCGAGCCGCTTTACAAAACAGTGCCGGAAGCGGTGAAAAAAGACCGGATCCTTTACCACTATCTGGCGCTCGCTGATGCAATCCGTCTGGGTGGTCCGCGTGAGTGTGGTGTGGCAATCAGTATTCTGAAGGCAGGAATGGGGCTGAAATAACATGTCGTCAAACGCGGATCACAACTACGAGCTCATTGAGTTCGTGGCTGAAGGCTTGGGCGAGGCGTTTCTCGCCGAAGTTGCTTTTGTTGGCGGTTGCACAACCGCCATGCTGGTTACAGATACAGCAGTGCTGGACGACATTCGTTTCACTGATGACGTTGATCTAGTGATCGAGTTGGCCGGTATCAGCGCCTGGAACCAACTCACTGAACGGCTGGCTGCCAAGGGATTCAAGATCACCGGTGAGGACGAGGTCAATTGTCGTTTTCGCTTCAATGACGTTGTTGTGGATGTCATGCCTTCCGACCCTGCAGTGCTCGGCTATGCCAACCGCTGGTTCGTCGAGGGGCTGGCGAGGGCGGATAAATTCACCCTACCCAGCGGCACTGTCATCCAGATATTCCAGCCCACATATTTTCTCGCGACGAAACTGGAAGCTTTCGCCGGTCGGGGAAATGGTGATCCTTATCACAAGGATGTCGAGGACATGATCATCTTGATCGATGGTCGGCCTGAGCTGTTGGAGGAGGTGGGCCAAGCTGACAAGGACCTCAAGGCGTTCATCACAGAGGGAGTCCAGAAGCTGATGGCGCTCGATGGGGTTGGCTACGTGATCGAAAGTTCAGGCTCGGTGCAGGCGAATCCGGGCAGAGGGCAGATTATTCACAGGCGTATGAAAGCGCTGGCCAACGCATGAGATAACACTCCCGATCAATCACTGGGCAAGCCAGCAGGGCAAATAATGACTATGCCGGAGCGACCTGTAATGTTGACAGTGGGTTTTTTGTTGTCGCGGATGGCACTTCCAGGCGCGGCAGTGGACAGCTGGCTGAAAGCTTCGTAAGCGGCATGTTGGCGGCTCATTCCACACAGATGGAGCAGGGGGGCTATCCTGCAGACCCCGCAGCTGTTGAGCGTCTATTGGGTTCAATACTGTCGGATTTTCATGCGTCGTTGCCTGCTGATCAGGCGGGAGCCATCTGTTAGCTGATTGGCTTGGTAGCTCATGGCCGACTCGCCGTTGCGTACGAAGGTGACTGTTCATGCGGGATTGTGCCGCTGGCGGGAGCCATCGAGTGGATTACGCCACCTCACTGCAAGGCCAATTGGCGGCGCGACCGTTCGCACTGTGAATTGGCACAAGACCCGGCGCGAAATTCGGTAACACGATGCTTGAAGATCAATCGGGTCCCGAACCCTGACTTTGTTTGTTGTGCACTGGACGCTGTTGAGCGCTTGGTGTTTGTCACTGATGGCTTTTGGGCGGACTTGACGCAAGTGCAGCAAAGCAGTTTGTTGGCGGCGCGGGATAGCTACTTTAGCGTTGGCGACGATGATGTCACGTGGATAGATGTCCAGCTTGGCCAGCGAGACTGACGGGTTGTCTGAATCCAGCCCAATACCCCTGTGGGAGCGAGCCTGCTCGCGAAGACGTAGTGTCAGTCGACGAATCTGTAAACTGACCCACCGCTTTCGCGAGCAGGCTCGCTTGTATGGTAGGACTTGAAGGGAGGAGGAGGGACAAGGCTCGATTCTGACTGTTGACGCAGCACAGACCGTGGGAGATTTCGCCCCTCCTCCTTTCACCCAAGCGCCGAT
>NZ_FYEA01000013.1 GCF_900187605.1 Pseudomonas sp. Irchel 3H7 | reverse complement strand
ATCGGCGCTTGGGTGAAAGGAGGAGGGGCGAAATCTCCCACGGTCTGTGCTGCGTCAACAGTCAGAATCGAGCCTTGTCCCTCCTCCTCCCTTCAAGTCCTACCATACAAGCGAGCCTGCTCGCGAAGGCAGCACCTCGGTTACCCGCCAAGCTGTTAAACTCCCGCGCCCCAATTCTCTCCAGCAAGGCGCCCGCATGTCTTCCTTGAATCAGGCGCTGCGCGCCGCCCTCGATCAACGCCAGGACTTGCTCACTGAGCTGCACCGTCAGGGCACCGATTGCTATCGGCTGTTCCACGGCAGCCAGGAAGGCGCCGGCGGTCTGACCATCGACCGCTACGGCCCGCAACTGCTGGTGCAGAGTTTTCACCAGACGCTGGAACGCGATGACCTGCTGCAACTGCACGCGATGGTCAATCAAACCCTGGGCCTGGAAACCTTGCTGGTCTACAACGACCGCTCCCGTGGCAACTCGCGCATCGACCGTGAAGACAGCGTCTACAAAGCCGAAGACGCCGCACTGGTTGATCTGGTCGGTCACGAATGGGGCCTCAATTACCGCGTGCGCGGGCGCCACGCCGGGCAGGATCCGCTGTTGTTCCTCGACCTGCGCAACACGCGCGGCTGGGTCAAGGATCACGCCAAAGGTAAATCCGTGCTCAACCTGTTTGCCTACACCTGCGGCGTTGGCCTGAGTGCGGCTGCCGGCGGCGCGAGTGAAGTGTGCAATCTGGATTTCGCCGAAGGCAATCTGGCGGCCGGACGCGAAAACGGTCGGCTTAACCCGCAGTTGCCGGAGATGCAGTTCATCCAGTCCGATTACTTTCCGGCAATCCGGCAACTCGCCGGCCTGCCGATCAGCCAGCGTCGCGGGCAGAAACTGCCGAGCTACCAGCGCCTCGATCAGCGTCAATACGATCTGGTCCTGCTTGATCCGCCCGCCTGGGCCAAGAGCGCATTCGGTACCGTCGACCTGCTGCGCGACTATCAGAGCCTGCTCAAACCGGCCTTGCTGACCACCGCCGACAACGGCGTGCTGATCTGCTGCAACAACCTGGCGAAAGTCAGCATGGACGATTGGCGCGAACAGGTGCTGCGCTGCGCCGAGAAGGCCGGGCGAGCGGTGCGTGAGTGGAGCGTGATGACCCCGGGCGCCGACTTCCCGTCCATGGACCAGCAACCGCCGCTGAAAACCCTGATCCTGCAGCTATAAACAACCCTGTGGGAGCTGGCTTGCCAGCGATTGCGGTGGGTCAGTCAACAAAGTTGTCGACTGGTATTCCCTCATCGCTGGCAAGCCAGCTCCCACAGGGGTTCTGTGTTTTGAGAGAAATCTGAACAATCCTGCTCCATGCGAGGTACTTCGGAACCAGAATCGCGTGCCATACTCCAAGGCACTCCGATTCAGACAGATGAAGCCGCACATGCCCAAAGGATTGATTCGCGCGATTGGCGCCTTGTTGACTGCTCTGGCCCTCTACAGCCTGCTGGGGTTTCTGATTTTGCCGGGCATCGCTCTGCGGGTAGCCAATCAGCAACTGGCCACCTACGCGACGGTGCCTGCGCATATCCAGCGCATCGAGCTCAACCCGTTCAGCCTTGAAGTCACCCTGTGGGGGCTGGTCATCGGCGAGCCGGGCAAGGAACAGATCGGCTTCGATCGCCTGTACGCCGACCTGCAAATCGACAGCCTGTGGACCAAAGCCCTGCATCTGTCCAACATCGAGCTGGACAAACCAAAGAGCGAAATCCTTTTCGCCAAAGACGGCAAACTCAACCTGCTGGGCCTGTTCAATGTGCCGGCCAGTGAGCCGACACCAGCCGACCCGGACGCCAAACCGTTCCCGCTGCGCATCGACAACATCAAACTGGCCGGCGGCGTCGTGCACTTTGAGGACGTGCGCCCCAGCGAACCCATCGAGTTTCTCTACGACGATCTCAGCTTCGAGCTGAAAAACCTCAGCACCCTGCCCGAAGACAGCGCCGACATGACCCTGGTCGCCATCGGCCCGGCCGGTGGCCGGATCGACTGGAGTGGCAATTTCAGCCTGATCCCGTTCACTTCCGAAGGCACCCTGAAAGTCACCGACGGCAAGATGAAAGCCTTCTGGCCCTACGTGCGAGACTCGGTGCCGCTGGTACTTGAAGACGGCGTGATCAGTCTCAGCAGCGAATACAAACTCAATCTGTCGAAAGAAACCGAACTGCAGTTGAACAATGTCGCGGTGAGCATCGCGCCCTTCGCGATCAAGGCGCCTGATGGACGCCCACTGGCAAAACTCGAACGTCTCGACATCAGCGAAACCTCGCTGGATCTGGCCAAGCAACAAGTCGTGGTCGGCAAGATCCGCAGCAACAAACTGGAAACCTGGGCGGCGCTCGAAGCTGACGGCCAACTGGACTGGCAGAAACTGTTCGCCAGCCAACCGTCGAAACCGGCCGCCAAAGCCGCCGCAGAACCTGCCAGCACGCCCGCCGCTGCCGACTCGCCGAAAGCTGAACCGACTGCGCCAAGCAAGCCTTGGCAAGTGCTGCTCAAAGACGTGCAATTGCGTAACTACACCGTGCATCTGGCCGACCGCTCGGCCCAACCGGCAGTAGCACTGGATATCACCCCACTCAACGTCGACCTGCAGGATTTCGACAGCCTCAACGGCTCGCCCTTCAAGCTCAAGCTCGAAAGCGGCGTGGGCAAGCAAGGCAAGATCACCGCCGACGGCACCGTCAATCTCGCCCCGGTCAACGCCCAGCTCAACGTGAAAACCCAAGACATCGACCTGCGCGTCGCACAGTCCTACATCAATCCTTTCATTCGCCTGGAACTGCGCAGCGGCATGCTCGGCAGTGACCTGAAGCTCAACCTCAAGAGCACCGAACCGCTGGCGCTCAGCGTCACCGGTCGCGCGCAGATCGATCAACTGCACACCCTCGACACCCTGAAAACCCGCGATTTCCTCAAGTGGCAGCAAGTGGTGGTCGAAGGCCTGAATTATCAGCACGGCGACAGCCTGTCGATCGACAGGATCAACCTGTTCCAGCCGTACGCGCGGTTCATGATCAACGATGATCGCACCACCAACATTGATGATCTGCTGATCCCGCAGCCCGCTGACAGTGGCGCAAAAAGCACAGCAGCCAAACCAGCCAGCAACGAAAAACCGCTGGGCATTCACATCGGTGGCATCGCGATCAATGACGGCTCGGCCAACTTCGCCGATTTCAGCCTGACGCCGAACTTCGCCACCGCCGTGCAGCAGCTCAACGGCCAGATCGGCACCATCGACAGCCGTCAGTCGAAACCGGCCAGCGTCGACATCAAAGGCAAGGTCGACCGCTATGCACCGGTGACCATCAAGGGCGCGGTCAATCCGTTCGACCCGATGGCCAGCCTCGACATCGCCACCAGTTTCAAACGGGTCGAACTGACGACGTTGACGCCCTACTCCGGCAAATTCGCCGGTTACCGCATTCGCAAGGGTCGGCTCAACCTCGACCTGCATTACCTGATCACCAAGGGCCAGCTCAAAGCCGAAAACAAAGTGGTGGTCGAACAATTGCAGCTCGGCGAAAAAGTCGACAGCCCGGATGCCGTGAGCCTGCCGCTGAAACTGGCGATTGCCCTGCTCAAGGACGTCGACGGCAAGATCTCCATCGAATTGCCGGTGACCGGCGACTTGAACAACCCGCAATTCAGCGTGATGCCGATTGTCTGGCAGACCTTGCGCAACCTGATCGTCAAAGCCGCCGCCGCGCCGTTCAAAATGATTGGCGGGCTGATCAGTGGCGGCGGTTCGCAAGACCTTGGCACCGTGTCGTTTGCGCCCGGCTCCAGCGAGTTGAGCAAGGATGCCGAAGCGGCGCTGATCAAGCTGTCCCAAGCACTGAAGGAACGTCCGGCACTGCGCCTGGAAATCGAGGGTACTGCCGCGCAAAGCAGCGATGGCCCATTGCTCGCCGAGCAGCGTCTGGAACGTGAATACCAGTACAACTACTACAAGATGCTCCAGCGTCGCGGCGATAAAGTCCCGGCGCAGGCGTCGTTGCTGCAAGTGCCGGACAGCGAGAAAGGTCCGCTGCTCGAAGGCATTTACCGCACCCGCCTGAAAACCCAGCCACCGGCGGAATGGAAGGATCTGGGCAAGGAAGAACGTACGGCGAAAATGCGCGAAGGCGTGATCAAGTTCTGGAGTGGCAGCGACGTGCTGTTGCGTCAGTTGGGTCAGGACCGCGCCAGCAGCATCAAGGATTATCTGGTCGATAAAGGCCAACTGGCAGACGACCGCGTGTACTTCATCGACGCCAACCTTGGCGAGGCCGAAAGCGATGGCCGCGTGGTCACGCAAATGCACCTGGATGCCGAGTGATGAAACTTCAGTGGCTGGCCTTGCTCGCAATGACGCTCGCGGCCAGTCACGCCTCGGCGTCCGATACGCTGCGCTGCGGCAGTCAATTGATCAGCCTTGGCGACCGGTCCAGCGAAGTCCTGCAGAAATGCGGTGAGCCGGTCAGCCGTGATGTGTTGGGCTACAAGCGCAGCGCCAATCGCCGCGAGGAGTTTCAGGTCGAGGAATGGACTTACGGCCCGAGCAACGGCATGTATCAATACCTGCGCTTCGAAGGCAATCGCCTGCGGCAGATCAACAGCAAACGCGGCAACTGAAAAAGCAAAAGATCGCAGCCTTCGGCAGCTCCTACAATCTGGAATGCATTTCCCTGTAGGAGCTGCCGAAGGCTGCGATCTTTTGCTTCTAAAAATAGAACAGGCCCCGACACAAGTGCCGGGGCCCGTAATGGTCACCTCCGTGTGACCGTTCGCATGAACTCTAAAGTTGCGGCAGACGTATTGCTCGGCCCGTCTGTCGCGCCTTCTCCCGGTCCAGGCGAGAAGTCATGCCTTACTCGGCTTTCAGGCCGTCAGCAGAGACCGCTTTAACGCCTTTGATTTTCTTGGCGATCGCTACAGCAACGTCTTTCTGCGATTCAGTTACAGCAGTAGTCGACGACAGCGATACAACGCCTTTGTTGGTTTCTACTTTGATGTCAGTACCTGGAATGCCTTTTTCGGTGACCAGGTCAGCTTTGACTTTGGTGGTGATCCAGGTGTCAGAAGTAGCTTCTTTAGCCTGGGTGACTTCACCGGCAGCCAGAGTCATTGGAGCCTGGGTAGCCTGAGTGGCTTGTGCGAATGCACCGGAAGCCATGGTCAGGGTCAGCGCGGTAGCAGCAGCGGCAGTGATAGCGAACTTCTTCATACGAGTAACTCCTGTTTTTCTGGAAAGTCTGCTGGTTGTCTTGTCAGCAGGGTTACCAAGGTAGTTGCGAACGCTGTGCCAACTTTTCCATCAACACAAAATCCTTATAAATCAATATCTTATGTTTAACGCAGATTTTCGAAATCATGCAATTTGCATGACATGCGCAATATTCACATGCAAGTTGCGGTTTTTTGGAAAGTTCCTAAGACGCTGAAATTATTGAAGCTTTTGTGAAGTGTCGCGCAATGAAAAATGCCCCGCAAAGCGGGGCATCCTGTTCAGCACACATTCAACTTATGTACCGCTGGCGGTGCAGCCTTTTGGCGAATAGTCCGGTGCCACCGTGGTGCCGCAAGTCCAGACGCCAGCACCGGTGCCCGATGAACGGGTCAAGGTAATGGTTTTGTCCAGAACAGGGCCAGGAGCGTTCTTGATTGTGCAGACAATGGTGCCGGCCCCGGTCGAAGCGGTGCCCGATGCGGTCACGGCGCAATTTGACGTTGTGACCGTGGCACTACCGGCCACCAGCGTCAGCGTCGGATCGGTACCTTGGTTGATGGTGTCTTCGAACGGCACTTTCATCGCACTGATCTCCGCCAGCCCCGCCGTCACCTTCGACCGCGCCTGATACTTGGAGTACTGCGGCAGGGCGATGGTCGCCAGAATCCCGATGATCGCCACCACGATCAACAGCTCGATCAGCGTAAAACCTTGTTGTTTTTTCATAGACACGCTCCATGCATGAGTCGAAATCTCATGATCTGAAAGGGACGCAGCATAGGCCATGCCAATGCCTTCGAGGCCCTGCCCCCTGGGCGCGAACCACCTACAACGCCATTTCCTACAACCCGCAACCGCACTATCTGACACTTTTTGTCACCTGCCCCCGCCGTGTTTGGCGCTGTCACTTGACTAGGCTATAAGTCATGAACTGCAAGTGTGCGGAATTCCCATGAATGACATCGCTCTGAGCGGTCTGGCCAAGCAATTGGTCCAGGCCGAACTGCTCACGGAAAAAAGCGCCCAGCAAGCCTGGCAACAGGCCCAGCGCAATCGCCTGTCGCTGGTCAGCTATCTGGTGCAGAACAAACTGGTCAAGAGCTGGCAAGTGGCCGAGATTGCCAGCGAGCATTTCGGCATGGCGTTCCTTGATCTCAATTGCCTCGACAAGGAAACCCAACCCAAAGGCCTGGTCAGCGAAAAACTTGTGCGTCAGCACCATGCCCTGCCCTTGTGGCGACGTGGCAACAAGCTGTTCGTCGGCATCTCCGACCCGAGCAATCATCAAGCGATCAACGACATTCAGTTCAGCACAGGGCTGAGCACCGAAGCCATTCTGGTCGAGGACGACAAGCTCACCGATGCCATCGAGAAGTTCTTCGACACCCACAGCAGTGGCCTGGAAGACATGGCCGATGTCGATCTTGACGGCCTCGATGTCGAATCCGTCGACGACAGCAAGCAGGACGCCATCGGTGGCCTCGATGCCGACGATGCGCCGGTGGTGCGTTTCGTGCACAAGATGCTGCTCGACGCGATCAAGAGTGGCTCTTCCGACCTGCACTTCGAGCCTTACGAGAAAAACTACCGGGTGCGGGTGCGCACCGACGGCATCCTGCGTGAGGTGGCCAAACCACCGATTCAACTGGCCGGGCGCATCGCCGCACGCCTGAAAGTCATGGCCAGCCTCGATATCTCGGAACGGCGCAAACCGCAGGACGGGCGGATCAAGATGCGCCTGTCGAAAAGCAAGTCGATCGATTTCCGGGTCAACACGCTGCCCACGTTGTGGGGCGAAAAAGTGGTGATCCGGATTCTCGACCCGTCCAGCGCGCAGATCGGTATCGACGCCCTCGGCTATGAGCCCGAGCAAAAGGATCTGTACATGGCCGCACTCAAGCAGCCACAGGGCATGATTCTGGTCACCGGCCCCACCGGGTCGGGTAAAACCGTGTCGCTCTACACCGGCCTGAATATCCTCAATACCGTCGACATCAACATCTCCACCGCCGAAGACCCGGTGGAGATAAACATGGAAGGCATCAACCAGGTCAACGTCAATCCTAAACAAGGACTCGACTTTGCTCAGGCGTTGCGCTCGTTTCTGCGCCAGGACCCGGACGTGATCATGGTCGGTGAGATCCGCGACCTGGAAACCGCCGAGATCGCCATCAAAGCTGCGCAGACCGGTCACCTGGTGCTCTCGACCCTGCACACCAACAGCGCCGCGGAAACCCTGACGCGCCTGCACAACATGGGCATTCCCGGCTTCAACATTGCCACCTCGGTCAGCCTGATCATTGCCCAGCGCCTGGCGCGCAAACTGTGCAGTCACTGCAAGAAAGCCATCGAGATCCCGCGCGAAACCTTGATCAAGGAAGGTTTCCCCGAGGAACGCATCGGCCATTTCACGATCTACGAGCCGGTCGGTTGCGATCACTGCAACGGCGGCTACAAAGGACGCGTGGGGATATATGAAGTGGTGAAGAACACACCAGCACTGCAACACTTGATCATGGCCGAAGGCAACTCGCTGGAAATCGACCAGCAGATGCGCCGCGACGGCTTCGACGACCTGCGCACCTCCGGGCTGCACAAGGCGATGCAAGGCATCACCAGCCTTGAAGAAATCAACCGGGTCACCAAGGACTGAACATGGCGGTCAAGGCAGCGAAAATCAGTATCTATGCCTGGGAAGGTACGGACAGGAAAGGCAGCAAAGTCACCGGTGAACTCAGTGGACAGAATCCGGCACTGATCAAGGCCCAACTGCGTAAACAGGGGATCAGTCCCGGCAAGGTACGCAAAAAATCCGCATCGTTGTTGAGTTTTGGCAAACGCATCAAGGCCCAGGACATCGCTCTGTTCACCCGGCAGATGGCGACCATGATGAAGGCCGGTGTGCCGCTGCTGCAGTCGTTCGACATCATTGGCGAAGGCTTTGAAAACCCGGCCATGCGCAAGCTGGTGGACGAGGTCAAACAGGAGGTCGCGGCCGGTAACAGCTTCGCCACAGCCCTGCGCAAGAAGCCGCAGTATTTCGACGAGTTGTATTGCAATCTGGTCGATGCGGGCGAGCAGTCCGGCGCCCTCGACACGTTGCTGGAACGCGTCGCGACCTATAAGGAAAAAAGCGAACGGCTCAAGGCCAAAATCAAAAAAGCCATGACCTACCCCACCGCCGTGGTGCTGGTGGCGGCAGTCGTGACCGGGATCCTGCTGGTCAAAGTGGTGCCGCAATTCCAGTCGGTGTTCTCGGGGTTCGGCGCCGAACTGCCGGCCTTCACCCTGATGGTGATCAGCCTGTCGGAATTCATGCAGCAATGGTGGTGGGCGATGCTCGGCGCGCTGGTCGCGGCGATCTTTGGTACCCGCCATGCACTGAAAACATCTCAGGCATTACGCGACCGTAAAGACACCTGGCTGTTGAAACTGCCCTTGGTGGGCACGCTGATGTACAAGTCTGCGGTGGCGCGATTCGCTCGAACCCTGTCGACCACATTCGCTGCCGGTGTGCCGCTGGTGGAAGCGCTCGACTCAGTGGCCGGCGCCACCGGCAACGTGGTGTTCAAGCGTGCCGTGTTGCGGATTCGTCAGGACGTCTCCACCGGCATGCAGTTGAATTTTTCGATGCGCAGCACCGGGGTCTTTCCCAACATGGCCGTGCAGATGACCGCAATTGGCGAAGAGTCGGGGGCGCTAGATGAAATGCTCGACAAGGTTGCAGGCTTTTACGAAGAGGAAGTGGATAACATGGTCGACAACCTCACCAGCCTGATGGAGCCGTTCATCATGGTGGTGCTAGGCGTTATCGTCGGCGGGCTGGTGGTGGCCATGTACCTGCCGATCTTCCAACTCGGCTCAGCGATCTGACATGCCTATCGACGAACTGTTCGCCCTGTATCCACTGGCCTTTGTTTTCACCGCCCTGCTGCTGGGTCTGGTGGTCGGCAGTTTCCTTAACGTGCTGATCTGGCGCCTGCCGAAAATGCTCGAACGCGATTGGCGCCAGCAGGCCCACGACGTGCTCGGTTTGCCCGGCGAAACGCCGCTGCCCACCTACAACCTGATGCTGCCGCACTCCGAGTGCCCACATTGCGCCCATCGCATTCGCCCGTGGGAGAACGTTCCCCTGCTCAGTTATCTGTGGCTGCGCGGGCGTTGTTCCGCGTGTGCTGCGCCCATCAGCAAACGATATCCACTGACCGAACTGGCTTGCGGGCTGCTCTCTGCCTTCATCGCCTGGCATATCGGCTTCGGTTGGTCGGCATGCCTGCTGATTGTCCTGACGTGGGGTTTGCTGGCGATGAGTCTGATCGACACCGAACATCAACTGCTGCCCGATGTGCTGGTGCTGCCGCTGCTGTGGCTGGGGTTGATCGTCAACAGCTTCGGCCTGTTCGTGTCGTTGCACGATGCGCTGTGGGGCGCGGTGGCCGGTTACCTGACGCTGTGGTCGGTGTTCTGGCTGTTCAAACTGCTGACCGGCAAGGACGGCATCGGTCACGGTGATTTCAAGTTGCTGGCGCTGCTCGGCGCGTGGGGCGGCTGGCAGATTCTGCCGCTGACCATCCTGCTGTCATCGCTGGTGGGCGCCATTATCGGGGTGGTTTTACTGCGCTTGCGCAATGAGAAAACCTCCACGCCGATACCCTTTGGCCCGTGGCTGGCAATTGCTGGCTGGATTGCCTTGCTCTGGGGTGGTCAAATAACCGACTTCTATTGGCAGTTTGTCGGTTTGAAATGAATACCCCTGTGGAAAAACCCTGGATTCTCGGCCTCACCGGCGGCATCGGCAGCGGCAAAAGCGCGGCAGCTCAGCACTTCATTGATTTGGGTGTCCACGTGGTGGATGCCGATCACGCGGCGCGCTGGGTGGTTGAACCGGGGCGTGCGGCGCTGACAAAGATTGCCGAACACTTCGGCCCCGACGTGCTGCAGGCCGATGGCACGCTGGACCGCGCCGCCCTGCGCAAACTGATCTTCGAATTGCCGGAGCAACGTCGCTGGCTCGAAGCGCTGCTGCATCCGTTGATCGCCGAAGAAATCGCCCATCACCTGGCGCTGGCAAAATCGCCTTACGCGATTCTGGTTTCGCCACTGCTGATCGAATCCGGGCAATACGCGATGACCCAGCGCATCCTGGTGATCGACGCCCCGCAACAATTGCAAATCGAACGCACCTTGCAGCGTGACCAGACCAGCGAGCAGCAGGTTCAGGCGATCCTCAAGGCTCAGTCGAGCCGCGAAGACCGTATAAGCCGCGCCGACGACGTGGTGGTCAACGACCGCGATCTCGCCTGGCTGCACAGCGAAGTCGAGCGTCTGCATCACTTTTACCTGACTTTATCCGGAGGCCAAGCATGAGCCAGATCCCCACCGTTGAATGCCCGACCTGTGGCGCCCCCGTAGAATTCACCGCCGAAAACAAGTTTCGGCCGTTCTGCTCCGATCGCTGCAAACTGATCGACCTCGGCGCCTGGGCGTCGGAAGAACACAAAATTCCGGTCGCACCGGATGCCGAGGACGAACTGTTTTCCGGTGACTTCGATCCGCGCCACTGATCCTCTCAGGGCCGCATAAAGCCGTAGTCCTGATCGTCGTCGAGGTTTTCCGCCAGAAAGCGCAACTCGTCGGCCAGGTCTTCGGCGTTGCGCACGGCCTTGCTCTGCTGCACCACCGCACTGAGCAAGGCGCGCAAACTCAACCCCGGGTCAAAGCCCACCTCCTGCGCCATGTCCAGACTCTGCCGGGTTTCCTGCCTTGCCCACTCGTAAACGCTCATGCCGCTGCTCCTGAAGAAATTTGCGCGAGCATGAAATTTCCCGCGCGTGGCGGGTTTGATGTGGATCAAGACTTGGGGTCGTCGTCCTTCCACGGCGCCGAAAGGTAGCGCGTGCGGTTGAAGGTCTCCAGCCATTCCGGGCTGAATACCACCAGCGCACTGACGATCATGCCGTTGATGAACGCCTCGGGGAAAATGATCAGCCACACGTAACCGATGAAGTCTTCCAGCCACTCCGGCATGGCGAAGAGGCCGTCGTACCACAGCAGCGTCAGGCTGAGGATCAGGCACAACAGGGCCGACAACGCGGCGGCAAAAAATCCGGAACAGAAGATGTACACGAACGGATTGCGCGGCTGCGCACGCTCGACGAGGATCGCCACGCACTCGGTGACCAGCACCGGCAGCAAAATGAACAAGGCACCATTGACCCCCATCGCCGCGAGATCCTGACGCCCGAGCAGCACCAGGCCGATTTGCGCCACCAGACCGCCGACGATCGCCAGCGGCCAGTCCAGCAACAGCGTTACCGCCGTCATGCCGAGGAAGTGATACGACACGCCCGTGTCGAAATCCCTGCGCATCAACCACAACAGAAACAGCGCGAACACGGTGCCGAACAGCAGATGCTGACGCCGGCTGTCGCTGAACAACTCGACCCACGGTGCACGCAGGATCGCCCAGAGCAACACCGGCAAGTAAATCAGCCAGCCCAGCAGCAGACTTTCAGTCGCCAGCACCTCGACGCCGATCATGGGCGCGCCTTCTCCAGTGCCTCGCGCAGCTCGCTCGCGTTGGCGTATTCACGTTGCGAGAGCAATTGACCGTCCTTGAGTTGCAACCACAACACCTGCCCTTCCGCGCCGGGATAGCGCGATGCAACCCGACCTTCTCGATCGAGCATGACTCGATAGCGGTAGTCGCGCATGGCCGGTACGGCAAACATTTTGGCAATCAGCGCCGGCATGCGCTGGATGTCGGCAACGAATACTGCGTGGCGCGCCTCCAGATAGCCCTTGGGCCGATCCTTCAACGCTTCTTTGATCAGTTTGGCGCCGTCCATATCGCGCGCCACCAGCAGCGTGGTGGTGCTGTTGTCGAGGGTGAAGGGTTGCTCGTGCTGATCGAGTAACGTCCAGGGAGCCAGACGCTCGCCGGTTTCGAGTGCATGGGCACACAGCGGAAAAACAGCAAACAGCAGCAGCCAGCGAAATTTCACGATGAGTCCTCACGGTTTGGCGCAAATAATCGATTGCCATGAGTCTACACCGCCCTTCTCGACTGCCCACTGATGCACTTTGCCGCGTAACGCTTTCAGCTTGTCGCATTTGAACGCTAAGCTTGGGCTTATGGATGACTCAGATTATTTACGCCTGCTGACCATCGCGGCCGAGCAGGCCAACGCCTTTCTGTCCAATGCCCGCAAATGGGAGCGTGAGCGTTGGGTCTGCCAACGCCTGCTGCAAGGCCTCAACATTCCCTACCGCGCCGACGAATTCGCGCCGGCCGGCGAACCGCCGGATGTGCTGTTTCGCGATGCCAATTTCGAAGTGTTCTTCGTGCTCGACGAGGGGCGCCGACTCAACGACGAATGGCGCGATGAACTGCAGCGCCGCCGCAGCGCCTTTTCCCTCAGCCAACTGGTGCGCCGCGAAGCCAAACCGAAACGGATCCCGGCCAATGAATTCTTGCTGCGACTGGCGCCGACATTGCGCAAAAAAGCCCACAACTACAAGGAACGCGGCATGGATCTGGGCGAACTGGATATCATCGCCTTCGCCAGTCTTAAACGTGAGGTGCTGGATCTGAACAGCCATTTCCCGCCGCCGACCGAATATTTGCGCCAAGGCTGGCGCTCGCTGTCGCTGGTCGGCCCGACTTTCGCCCGCGTGCTGTTCGCCCATCCGGACGCGCCAGATTTTCTGCGCAGCAACCTCGGTCGCAGCATTGTTTTCGATGTCGGGATCAGCCTGTGACGCCGCTGCAGCAATTGATCGCCGATGTGCCGCAAACCGGCCGCGTGCGCTGGATCGGCGTGCGTCCGGAATCCCGTGGGCCGATGATCGAACTTGATGCGGTGGAAGCGCGGCTGGAAGCAGGGCTGACCGGCGATCACGCCCGTCCCGGTGTGCGTAACGCGCGGCAGGTGACGCTGATCCAGTGGGAACATCTGGCAGTGATCAGCGCATTGATGGGCCGCCCCGACGATCAACCCGTCAGGCCTGAAGACCTGCGGCGCAACCTTGTTATCAGCGGTATCAATTTGTTTAGCCTGAAAGGTCGGCGCTTTCGCATCGGTCAGGCAATATTCGAAACCACGGGCTGGTGTCAGCCCTGCGCACGCCTGCAGAACAACCTTGGCCCGGGCACCTTTCAAGCGGTGCGCGGGCATGGCGGAATTACCGCGCGGGTGTTACAAAGCGGGATCATTCGCCTCGAAGACCGGGTCAGCGTCGAGCCGGTTCCGGACAGCGGCTATGCTGCGTTCAACCCCGGATAAAAACCGCTGTAGCTTCTGTCCATTCAGCAACGTCTACCTGACGAGGCAAATATGACCAGCCGCCTGAACCCCGAAGACCAGAAACATGTCGAAGAGTACCTGCAACTGTCCCAACACCGAGTCGAGCGCCGGCCTTTCCGGCCGTGGATGCTCCTGGTGCTGGTGCTGGCAGTGACCATTGGTCTGGGCCTGTTGAGCCGATTTATCAGTTACCTGACGCTATGAGCTGCCTCGCGCTCGCTTGGGTAACGACACCGATTTCCTTTAAAAACCTTGCGAGTTATCCCTATGTCCCATCGTATTGTTATTGTCGGCGGCGGCGCCGGCGGTCTGGAGTTGGCTACCCGCCTGGGTAAGACTCTGGGCAAACGCGGCACGGCCAGTGTGATGCTGGTCGACGCTAACCTGACGCACATCTGGAAGCCCCTGCTGCACGAAGTGGCCGCCGGATCGCTGAACTCTTCCGAAGACGAACTCAACTATGTTGCCCAGGCGAAATGGAACCACTTCGAGTTCCAGCTGGGGCGCATGAGCGGGCTTGATCGCGCACAGAAGAAAATCCAGCTGGCGGCGACCTACGACGAAAACGGCGTCGAGCTAGTGCCGGCGCGTGAAGTGCAGTACGACTCGCTGGTGATCAGCGTCGGCAGTACCACCAATGATTTCGGCACTCAGGGCGCGGCGCAGCACTGCCTGTTCCTCGACACGCGCAAACAGGCCGAGCGCTTTCACCAGCAACTGTTGAATCACTACCTGCGTGCACACGCCGGGCAAACCGATGTGGTCGAGCAGATCAGCGTGGCGATCGTCGGTGCTGGTGCGACCGGTGTCGAGCTTGCGGCAGAGCTGCATAACGCTGCGCATGAGTTGGCCGCTTATGGTCTGGACCGGATCAAACCGGAAAACATGCACATCACCCTGATCGAAGCCGGGCCACGGGTGTTGCCTGCCCTGCCCGAGCGTATCAGCGGGCCGGTGCACAAAACCCTGGAAAAGCTCGGGGTCAAGGTCATGACCAACGCGTCGGTCAGCGAAGTGACCGCCGACAGTCTGATCACGGCCGATGGCAATGAGATCAAGGCCAGCCTGAAAGTCTGGGCTGCCGGTATTCGCGCACCAGGTTTCCTCAAGGACATCGACGGTCTGGAAACCAATCGCATTAATCAGCTGCAAGTGCTGCCGACGCTGCAAACCACTCGCGACGAGAACATCTTTGCCTTCGGCGATTGCGCTGCGTGCCCGCAACCAGGCACTGACCGTAACGTGCCGCCACGTGCGCAAGCCGCGCACCAACAGGCGTCGTTGCTGGCCAAGTCGCTGAAGCTGCGCATCGAAGGCAAGACCCTGCCGGAGTACAAGTACACCGACTACGGCTCGCTGATCTCGCTGTCGCGTTTTTCGGCGGTGGGTAACTTGATGGGCAACCTGACCGGCAGCGTGATGCTTGAAGGCTGGCTGGCGCGAATGTTTTACGTGTCGCTGTACCGCATGCACCAGATGGCGCTGTACGGGCCGTTCCGCACGGCGATGTTGATGCTGGGTAGCAAGATTGGCCGTGGCACCGAGCCGCGTTTGAAACTGCATTGATGTAAACCTGTGGGAGCGAGCCTGCTCCGGGCGGCGATCCGACGAAAGCGTTCTGTCAGTCGTTATTGATGCGACTGATCTGACGCATTCGTCGGATCGCCGCCCGGAGCAGGCTCGCTCTCACAATGTTTTGTGTTGATCGAAAGATCTGTTTCTTACTGTATCCCCGCCCCGCTTTTCCCTCCTTCGCTTACAAACTCCCCCGCTGCGCGACACAGTCGCGATACACCGCCACCGCCTAATGGCCACACCCGAGCACACCTGCTCAGGCTTTCGTCCTTAACGTGTGGTTGCGTTGTGCAGCCAGGAGAATGTAAATGTCCCGTACTTCGACCCTCGGTAAAAAATCCATTGGCCTGATCGGCGCAGCCTTGGCTGGCGGGCTGATGTTGTCCGGATCGGTGTTTGCCGCCCAGCCACTGGCACAGGGCTACATGGTCGCCTCGGCGGAAACCTCGGTGAAAACGCCGGAAGGCAAATGCGGTGAAGGCAAATGTGGCGACGCCTCGATGGCCAAGACTGACAGCGACGGTGACGGTAAGGTCTCCCGCGCCGAATTCCTCAAAGTCGCGCCGAAGTCCGACTTCGACAAGATCGACACCAACCATGACGGTTTCATCGACGAGCAAGAGGCCTACAACAACGTAAAGGCCAACTTTGAAGCCAACGGCAAGAAGATGCCAAAAGGTCTGTTCGAGCACCTGAAAGATCAAGACGGCGCCTGATCGGCAGAAAAAAGCCGCGCTTCTCCTGTGAGAAGCGCGGCTTTTTTATGCGTGGTTATTTACAGTTGGAAACGCCGCACCATGCCTTGCAAAGCATTGGCCAGTTGCGACAACTCATGGCTGGAGGCGCTGGTCTGGTCGGCACCGGCGGCAGAACGTACCGACAAATCCCGAATATTCACCAGATTGCGGTCCACTTCCCGCGCGACTTGCGCTTGTTCTTCCGCAGCGCTGGCAATCACCAGATTGCGCTCATGGATCTCATGCACCGACGCGGTAATGGTTTGCAGCGCCTCACCGGCGCGCTCAGCCAAGGCCAGCGTGGTCGTCGCCCGCGCGGTACTGGCCTGCATCGAATCCAGCGCCAGGCTCGAACCGCTGCGCATGCCCTGGACCATCTGCTCGATCTCCTGAGTCGATTGCTGCGTGCGATAAGCCAGCGCGCGTACTTCATCGGCCACTACGGCGAAACCTCGCCCGCTCTCACCGGCCCGCGCCGCTTCAATAGCCGCGTTGAGCGCCAACAGATTGGTCTGCTCGGCGATCGCCCGAATCACGTCGAGTACTTTGCCGATGTCCTGCGATTGGTTGGCCAGTGATTGCACCAACTCACCGGTCTGTTGCACATCGCTGGCCAGTGCGTTGATGGCCGTGGCGGTCTCACTGACACGCACCTGGCCCAGATGCGCCGACTCGCTGGACTGGCGGGTCGCGTCAGAGGTCGACACCGCATTGCGTGCGACCTCTTCCACCGCAGCCGTCATCTGATTGACCGCTGTCGCGGCTTGTTCGATTTCGTGGTTCTGCTGTTGCAGCCCTTGCGTACTGTCGAGTGTTACCGCATTGAGTTCATCGGCAGCGGTCGCCAGTTGCGTGGCGGAACCGCTGATGCCTTGCAGCGTCTCGCGCAGGTTTTGCTGCATGGTCGCCAAGGCTTTGAGCAAACGGCTGACTTCATCGTTGCCATGAGTTTCGATCGGCCGGGTCAGATCACCCTGCGCGACACTTTCTGCGGCGCTCACGGCACTGCTCAGCGGTCGAACGATACTGCGCGTGAGCATCATCGCCAGTGCCACCGTGGCCAGCGCGGCCAACGCAATGAACAAACTGACGATCGTGCGCGAGTTTTCGTAGTGCGCAGCGGACTTCTGGCTTTCAGCCGCGACCTGTTTGGCAAACAGGTCTGCCAGGTCGTTGAGTTGTTTGCCGGAGCCATCGACGACAGTTTTCATGTCGACCAACAGCAACTTGGTCAGCTCATCACGCTTGCCTTGCTCGGCAAGGGCGAAGGATTGAGCGATACCGCTGCGATACGCGGCGAAGGTTTTTTTGAACTGGTCGTATAACTGTTGGCCTTCCGGAGTGTTGACCAGTTTGTCGTAGGCGGCGATTTTCTCGCTCAGTTCCTTGTCGCGGGTGTCCATCTGGCTGCGGTAGGTGGCGATATTGTTCGCATCCTGGTCCAGCGCCATGCGCAACGAGATGGTGCGAATGCGCAGCATGATCTCGCGAATCTCGTCGCCGCCACGAATGCTTGGCAGCCACTGATTTTCTACCGCAACTTCACTGTCGCGAATACTCGACATCTGCCCCAGCGCAAACACGCCGAGCAAGGCGACCAACACCGCAATCAGGGCAAATCCCAAGGCAGCCCGGGGAGCAATATTCAACTGACGAAGCAACATGACGCACGCCCTTATTCTTGTATTGGCCAGATTCAAGGGGCGAAAGCCATGGCAGTCCCCTCGTGTTAGCGGGCTATCGGCAGGTTGTATGATGACTTGAAGGGAAATGAGTTTTTGTCGGACAAAAAAAATCCCCGTATCTTTCGATACGAGGATTTTTAATATGGTCGGGGTAAGGGGATTCGAACTCCTGACATCCTGCTCCCAAAGCAGGCGCGCTACCGGACTGCGCTATACCCCGGTAAAAAAAAGGCGACCTTTCAAAGATCGCCTTCTTCGATCAGCGCTTTTGGCCTCTGATCTTAAGATTCGATCCCAGCGCTAACTGGTTTCAAAAATGGTGGGTCGTGTGGGATTCGAACCTACGACCAATTGGTTAAAAGCCAACTGCTCTACCAACTGAGCTAACGACCCAAAAATGGTCGGGGTAAGGGGATTCGAACTCCTGACATCCTGCTCCCAAAGCAGGCGCGCTACCGGACTGCGCTATACCCCGGTTTGAAATTGGCTCCGTGACCAGGACTCGAACCTGGGACCCAATGATTAACAGTCATTTGCTCTACCGACTGAGCTATCACGGAACTACATATTTCAATTTACAACGGTGAAACTTGTTGCTTCCAGTCACTCGTTCGCATCGCTGCGTTCGTGTGTCTGAGGCGCGCTATTCTACAACCTAGAACACCTCTGTCAACCCCCTAAATTGCTTTCAAGTTAATGATTTGCAACTTATTTCAGATTTCAACTCAGTGAGCTGAGACCGTCTTGGCGACTGACTGCGGGGCGCACTTTACAAGCCTTTTCCTTTGAGTTCAACAGCCTAACGAAAAAAAAGGCCCCACAAGGTGGGGCCTGCCAATTTTCATTGGCGTTTGGACTTAGTTGAAAACGATTTCGTCGTTCTCAACCACGCCGGTTGCGGTGTCGCCTGGCATGAAGTGACCCGAAAGGATCAATTGCGCCAGCGGGTTTTCGATCCAGCGCTGAATCGCCCGTTTCAAAGGACGTGCGCCATACACTGGGTCGTAACCGACAGCGATCAGCTTATCCATCGCTTCCGGGCTCAGTTCCAGCTTCAGCTCACGCTCAGCCAGGCGAGTACGCAGGCGACCCAACTGGATCTCGGTGATGCCCGCGATCTGATCCCGTGCCAGAGGCTCGAAGATCACCACTTCGTCGACCCGGTTGATGAACTCCGGACGGAAGTGCGACGTCAGCGCATCCATCACCGCAGCACGCTGCGCTTCACGATCACCGACCAGCTCCTGGATCTGTACCGACCCCAGGTTCGAGGTCATGACGATCACGGTATTGCGGAAGTCCACCGTACGGCCATGGCTGTCAGTCAGGCGACCGTCCTCGAGCACTTGCAGCAAGATGTTGAACACATCCGGGTGAGCCTTCTCGACTTCGTCCAGCAGGATCACCGAATAAGGCTTGCGACGCACCGCTTCGGTCAGGTAACCGCCCTCTTCATAGCCGACGTATCCCGGTGGCGCACCGATCAGACGCGCCACGGAATGTTTCTCCATGAACTCGGACATGTCGATCCGCACCATCGCCTCTTCCGTATCAAAGAGGAATTCGGCCAGCGCCTTGCACAGCTCGGTTTTACCGACACCGGTCGGGCCGAGGAACATGAACGAGCCGCTTGGACGATTCGGATCGGACAACCCGGCACGCGAACGGCGTACAGCGTTAGCGACGGCAACCACCGCTTCTTCCTGGCCGATCACGCGTTTGTGCAACAGGCTTTCCATCTTCATCAGCTTGTCGCGCTCGCCTTCGAGCATTTTCGACACGGGGATGCCGGTCCACTTCGATACAACTTCAGCGATTTCTTCTTCAGTCACTTTGCTGCGCAGCAGTTGGTTTTCGCTCTTGCCGTGCTGATCGACCATTTGCAGGCTACGCTCCAGATCCGGGATCACCCCGTACTGCAACTCGGCCATGCGGTTAAGGTCGCCCTTACGGCGTGCGGCTTCCAGCTCCTGACGCGACTGTTCGATCTTCTGCTGAATCTGCGCAGAACCCTGCACCTCGGCTTTCTCCGAGTTCCAGATTTCTTCCAGGTCCGAGTACTCGCGCTCCAGACGGACGATTTCTTCCTGGAGTTTTTCCAGACGTTTCATCGCCGCTTCGTCGCTTTCTTTCTTCAGCGCCTGGGATTCCACCTTCAACTGAATCAGGCGACGCTCCAGACGATCGAGCACTTCCGGCTTGGAATCGATTTCCATGCGGATACGGCTCGCGGCCTCGTCGATCAGGTCGATGGCCTTGTCCGGCAACTGCCGGTCAGTGATGTAGCGATGGCTGAGCTTGGCCGCGGCGATGATCGCGCCGTCGGTGATCGCCACTTTATGGTGAACCTCGTAACGCTCTTTGAGGCCCCGCAGGATGGCGATGGTGTCTTCTTCGCTTGGCTCATCCACCAATACTTTCTGGAAGCGTCGCTCGAGCGCCGCGTCCTTCTCTATATATTGGCGGTACTCGTTGAGCGTGGTCGCACCGACGCAGTGCAACTCGCCGCGCGCCAGTGCTGGCTTGAGCATGTTGCCAGCGTCCATCGAACCTTCGCCCTTACCGGCGCCGACCATGGTGTGCAGTTCGTCGATGAACAGAATGATCTGCCCTTCCTGCTTCGACAGCTCGTTGAGCAGCGATTTCAGGCGCTCTTCGAACTCACCGCGATACTTGGCACCGGCAATCAACGCGCCCATGTCCAGCGAGAGCAGACGCTTGCCTTTAAGGCCGTCCGGCACTTCGCCATTGATGATGCGCTGCGCCAGGCCTTCGGCGATTGCGGTTTTACCCACGCCGGGCTCGCCGATCAGCACCGGGTTGTTCTTGGTGCGGCGTTGCAGAACCTGAATGGTGCGACGGATTTCGTCATCACGACCGATCACCGGATCGAGCTTGCCGTCTTCGGCGCGCTTGGTCAGGTCGACGGTGTATTTATCCAGCGCCTGCCGCGACTCTTCGTGGTTGGCGTCGTTAACCGCTTCGCCGCCACGCAGGTTATTGATCGCGTTTTCCAAAGCTTTCTTGCTCACGCCCTGGCCGAGCAGCAACTTGCCGAGCTTGCTGTTCTCGTCCATCGCCGCGAGCAACACCAGTTCGCTGGAAATGAACTGATCGCCCTTCTGCTGGGCCAGCCGGTCAGCCTGGTTAAGCAGGCGCGCCAGATCCTGCGACATGTTGACGTCGCCAGTGGGGTTCTGGATTTTTGGTAATTGGTCGAGCTCTTTGGTCAGCTCTTTACGCAAGCTGTTGACGTCGAAGCCCACCTGCATCAGCAGAGGTTTGATCGAACCACCCTGCTGTTCAAGCATGGCTTGCATCAAGTGCGCCGGCTCGATGGCCGGATGATCGTGGCCGACAGCCAACGACTGGGCGTCGGACAAGGCCAACTGTAATTTGCTGGTTAAACGGTCTATACGCATGGGTCACCTTCCTTTTGAGCAGGCCGGACCTAAAAAACCATCCTGAATAAAGAAACCTGCCAGATACCACTGTAGATGCGGTCGATTCTGCAAGATTCAAGCGTCAGGCAGTTGATGCAGATCAGACAGTCTAGCGGGTGAGCCAAACCAAGGAGGCGAAGCGACCGGTGCGTGAAGCACGGCGATAGGAGAAGAAGCGTGGATCGGTCACGGTGCAGAAGCCACCGCCGTAAACCGCTGTGACACCACGAGCCGCCAGGCGCAGGCGCGCCAGCAAGTAGATGTCAGCCATGAGCTTGCCGGCATTGTGGCTCGGCACGAAGGCATCTGCCGCTGCGGGCAATTGATCAATAAAGACTTCCCGCACTTCCGGGCCGACTTCAAAGGCCTTCGGGCCAATCGCCGGGCCGAGCCAGACCAAAACGTCTTCAGCCGGAACATTGAGGCTGTCGAGGGTCGCTTCCAGCACGCCCGCCGCCAGACCACGCCAACCGGCGTGAGCCGCTGCGACGCGAGTACCGGCACGATCGCAGAATAATGCTGGCAGACAGTCTGCCGTCATCGCCGCGCAGGCAATGCCCGGCGTTGCCGTCCAGCTGGCATCGGCAGTCGCAACAATGCCCGGATCAGCATGCGCCACGGCAATCCCGTGCACTTGCTGCAACCAGGCAGGCTGTATAGAGAAGTGATCGGTCAGGCGCCGTCGGTTCTCGGCAACAGCCTCAGGACGATCATCGACATGATCGCCGAGATTGAGGCTGTCGAACGGCGCCTCGCTGACACCGCCCTCGCGGGTGGTGACGCAGGCTTTGACGCTGGCCGGCGCAGGCCAGTCCGGCGTCAGCCAGTTCATCCGACGAAGGCCTCGCGATCCTGCTTGAGCAGGGTCAGCAGCCAGACGAAATCTTCTGGCAGCGGCGATTCCCAGCTCATGCGCACACCGGTCGTCGGATGATCGAGTTCAAGGAAGCGCGCATGCAGGGCCTGACGCGGGAAATGCTTGAGGGATTCGACCATCGTCGGGTTCGCGGCTGGCGGAATGCGGAAACGGCCGCCATACGCCGGATCGCCGACCAACGGGAAGTTGATGTGCGACATGTGTACGCGAATCTGGTGAGTACGACCGGTTTCCAGTTTAACCCGTACGTGGGTGTGGGAACGGAAGCGCTCCAGCACGCGGTAGTGGCTGACGGCAGGCTTGCCACCTTCCATCACCGCCATGCGCTGGCGCTGCTGGCCGTGACGACCGATCGGGGCGTTGATCTTGCCCCCGGCGGTCACGACACCAATCACGATGCACTCATAGATGCGGCTGACGCTGCGACTCTGCAGTTGAGTAACAAGCTTGGTCTGCGCCTGAATGGTCTTGGCCACCACCATCAGACCGGTGGTGTCCTTGTCCAGACGATGCACGATGCCGGCACGCGGGACATTGATGATGTCCGGCACGTGGTGCAGCAAGGCGTTGAGCAAGGTGCCATCGGCGTGACCGGCAGCCGGGTGTACCACCAGGCCCGCAGGCTTGTTGATCACCAGAATGTCGTCGTCTTCATAGACGATGTCGAGCTCGATGTCCTGGGCGATCCATTCACCCTGGGCTTCCTGCTCGGCAGTCAGCTCAAGGATGGCACCGCCGTGCACGATGTCGCGAGGGCGGATGACCGCCCCGTCCACAGTCAGGCGACCTTCTTTGATCCAGGCGGAAAGGCGCGAGCGTGAGTGCTCAGCGAAGAGTTGGGCAGCGACTTGATCGAGGCGTTGGCCGCCCAATTCGGACGGCACCTCTGCGCGAAGTTCAATTTTATCGGACATGCTCTGACTGTGCGTCGGCACAGCTTTTGGTTTCGGCTGCGCGCTTGTGGTTAAATACGGCGTCTTTTGCCCCGAGGCTTTTCAACGGGGCGCTCATCATAACAGGACGGCCCCGCCCAAGACAGCGGCCGTCATAGGGACGCAAGCCGCCATGCAAGTGAAACACCTGCTGCTGATCGCCATCCTCGCATTGACCGCTGCTTGCTCATCGAAGGAAGTCGTAGACGAAAACCTCAGCGAAGCCGAGCTGTATCAGCAGGCTCAGACTGACCTGGACAACAACAGCTACACCAGCGCCACAGCCAAGCTGAAGGCTCTGGAGTCGCGTTATCCGTTCGGTCGCTACGCCGATCAGGCACAGCTGGAGCTGATCTACGCCAACTACAAGAACGCCGAGCCGGAAGCTGCAAAGTCCGCCGCCGAGCGTTTCATTCGTTTGCATCCGCAGCACCCGAACGTGGATTACGCCTACTATCTGAAAGGTCTGACCTCTTTCGACCAGGACGTCGGCCTGCTGGCGCGCTTCCTGCCGCTGGACATGACCAAGCGTGACCCGGGCGCCGCCCGCGACTCGTACAACGAGTTCGCACAGCTGACCAGCCGTTATCCGAACAGCCGCTACGCGCCGGACGCCAAGCAGCGCATGATCTACCTGCGCAACCTGCTGGCCGCTTACGAAATCCACGTGGCCGACTACTACCTGACCCGTCAGGCGTATGTAGCCGCTGCCAACCGTGGCCGTTACGTAGTGGAAAACTTCCAGGAAACCCCATCGGTCGGCGACGGCCTGGCAGTGATGACTGAAGCCTACCAGCGTCTGCACCTGGACGAACTGGCGGCCACCAGCCTGGAAACCCTGAAGCTCAACTACCCGAACCACCCGAGCCTGCAAGACGGCCAGTTCGTGCCACGGGTTGCCGAAGCCGACAACCGTTCGTTCCTGAGCAAGGCGACGTTGGGTCTGATCGAGTCGCGTCCACCGCTGCCGCCGGGCGAAACCCGCGCCAACCAAGACGTGCAGAAGCAGTTCCAGGACGCGAAAGACGCGATCCCGAACGAGCTCAAGCCTAAAGACGAAAACGGCGACGTGATCGAAGAGCCGGAACCAGAGTCGAGCAACACCGACCGCTCGTGGTTCAGCTACATGACTTTCGGCGTGTTCGACTGATCACACCGGCGGTACAGAAAAGGGAGATCTGCGGATCTCCCTTTTTCATTTCTGCGCTTTAATCCGCTGTGCGCTCGTCAGGTCCTTGGCTAAACTGCCGGATCATCAGTCGAAAAGCCGCTCATCATGCTTCGTTTATTGTTCTGGATCGTCGTGATTTTTGCCGCGATATGGTTGTGGCGTAAATTCAAGGCGCCTGCCGCGTCCAACCCATCCAATCGCCCAAATCGCGAACAGGACGCGCCACCGATGGTGCGCTGCGCCCATTGCGGCGTACATTTGCCGCGCGACCGTGCGCTGAGCGTGCAACAACAGTGGTATTGCAGCCAGGCTCACCTCGAGCAAGGCCCGGGCTCCAGTGATCGCTGAGGCCACCCACGCCGACAGCAAACAGGCGCAGCGCCTGCTGCGCCTTTATCATCTCTACCGCTTAAGCATCGGCATCACCCTGGTGCTGCTGATCTCCAGCAACATGGACAACCGCCTGCTGACGTCGGCCAATGACGAATTGCTGCGCGGTGGCAGTTGGCTGTACCTGATCCTCAATATTCTGTTGGTGGTGTTCCTGGAGAACACACGACGGCCGGCGCAGCTATTCAGCCTGGCCCTCGTCGATATCCTGCTTTTATGCGCATTGTTCTTTGCTGCGGGCGGCGTCGGCAGTGCGCTGGGTAATTTGCTGATTGTCTCGGTGGCGATCAGCAACACCCTGCTACGGCGACGCATCGGCCTGTTGATCGCCGCTATCGGTGCGCTGGGCATCGTCGGCTCGAGTTTCCTGCTCGGCTTCAACCATCCCCTGAGCGCCAATGAATACTTGCAGGCCGGCACCCTCGGCGCTCTGTGCTTTGCCGCCTCGCTGTTGGTGCAAGGCTTGATCCGACGCCTGGAGGTCAGCGAAACCCTGGCCGAGCAACGCGCCAGCGAAGTGGTGGGGCTTGAAGCCCTCAACGCGCTGATCCTGCAACGCATGCGCACCGGCATTCTGGTGCTCGACGAGGCGCGTCGGGTGCAACTGGCCAACCACAGCGCGCAAACCCTGCTCGCGCAATCGCAACTTCAGGGACATCTGATCGATGACTATTCGATGGCGCTGGTTGATCGCCTGCAACTGTGGATGAACAACCCGACCCTGCGCCCACAGAGCCTGAAAATCCCCGGCAACGGCCTGGAGCTGCAACCGAGTTTCATCGCCCTCGAACAAAGCCCAAACCAGCAAACCCTGGTGTTTCTCGAAGACCTCGCGCAAATCGCCCAACAAGCTCAGCAACTGAAACTCGCTGCGTTGGGGCGACTGACCGCTGGCATCTCCCATGAGATCCGCAACCCGCTGGGTGCCATCAGTCACGCCGCACAGCTATTGGCTGAATCCGAGGAACTCGATAGCGCCGATCGGCGTCTGACGCAGATCATTCAAGACCACTCCCAGCGCATGAACCGAGTCATCGAAAACGTCCTGCAACTGTCCCGCCGCCAACAGAGCGCCCCGCAACGACTGGATCTCAAGCCGTGGCTGGAGAACTTCGTTGTTGAAAGCCGCGAACAAGCCAGTGAGCGCCAGCAGATTCACCTGCGAATCAATTCGGGGGATTTCACCACGCTGATGGACCCCAACCAGCTCACGCAAATTCTCGACAACCTGTTACGCAACGGCTGGCGCCACAGCGCCCTGCTGCACGATCAGGCGCAAGTCTGGCTGGCCCTGTTCATCGACGCCGACAGCCAGTTGGCGGTCCTTGAAGTGCAGGACAACGGCCCCGGCGTGCCTGCCGATGAACAGGCGCATCTGTTCGAACCGTTCTTCACCACCAGCAGCCAGGGCACCGGCCTTGGGCTTTATCTGTCCCGTGAGCTGTGCGAAAGCAACCAAGCGCGCCTAGACTTTCAATCACGCCAAGGCGGCGGCTGCTTTCGCATCACCTTTGCTCACGGACGGAAACAAAGTTGAATACGAGCCCACGGCAAAAAATCCTCATCGTCGACGACGAACCGGACATCCGCGAACTCCTGGAAATCACTCTGGGACGGATGAAGCTCGACACCTACAGCGCACGCAATCTGGCTGAAGCCCAGGCGCTGCTGAACCGCGAGAACTTCGATCTGTGCCTGACCGACATGCGCCTGCCCGATGGTACGGGGCTGGAACTGGTGCAGCACATCCAGCAACGTTATCCACAACTGCCGGTGGCGATGATCACCGCCTATGGCAGCCTGGAAACGGCCATCAACGCTTTGAAAGCAGGTGCTTTCGACTTCCTGACCAAACCGGTCGACCTCACGCGCCTGCGCGAACTGGTCGGCACGGCCCTGCGCATGCCGGCGGCAGGAGGCAGCTCTACAACGATAGAACGGCGCTTGCTGGGCGATTCGCAGCCGATGCGCAGTCTGCGCAAGCAAATCGACAAACTCGCTCGCAGCCAAGCGCCGGTGTACATCAGTGGCGAGTCGGGCAGTGGCAAGGAACTGGTCGCGCGGCTGATCCATGAACAAGGGCCGCGCGCCAGCCAGCCGTTCGTGCCGGTGAACTGTGGGGCAATACCTTCGGAGCTGATGGAAAGCGAGTTTTTCGGCCATCGCAAAGGCAGTTTCACCGGCGCGGTCGAAGACAAGCCGGGGCTGTTTCAGGCGGCCCATGGCGGCACGTTGTTCCTCGATGAAGTGGCAGACTTGCCGTTGTCGATGCAGGTGAAACTGCTGCGAGCGATTCAGGAAAAAGCTGTGCGCAGTGTTGGCGGTCAGCAGGAAAGCGTGGTCGATGTGCGGATCCTCTGTGCCACGCACAAGGACCTCGATGCCGAGGTCGCGGCCGAACGCTTTCGTCAGGACCTTTATTACCGCCTGAACGTGATTGAATTGCGCGTGCCGTCCCTGCGTGAGCGCCGTGATGACATTGAAGTGCTGGCAGCCAATATGCTCAAGCGCCTCGCCAAGGACACCGGCCAACCGGCAGCACGCTTGCATCCGCAGGCGTTGGAAGCGCTGAAGAATTACCGGTTTCCGGGGAATGTGCGGGAGCTGGAAAACGTGCTCG
Source organism: Pseudomonas sp. Irchel 3H7 (assembly GCF_900187605.1). Taxonomy (GTDB): domain Bacteria; phylum Pseudomonadota; class Gammaproteobacteria; order Pseudomonadales; family Pseudomonadaceae; genus Aquipseudomonas. The sequence goes on along the minus strand of NZ_FYEA01000013.1, from coordinate 227,766 downwards.
AACGGGCGCACACCTTGTGTGAAAACCGCACGATCGAGGCAGAGGATTTGCGCTTGAGCGAGGGGAACTGCGCGGCGGATGGCGGGATTGCCGATCTGACGCAGATCGACAATCTTGAGGATTACCTGGAGAACGTCGAGCGGAAGCTGATTCTGCAAGCGCTGGAGGAGACGCGCTGGAATCGTACGGCGGCGGCGCAGCGCTTGAGTCTATCGTTCAGGTCGATGCGTTACAGGCTGAAAAAACTCGGTTTGGACTGAGGGCCCCTTCGCGAGCAAGCTCGCTCTCACATTGGATTTTTTGACCGACAAAGATCAACTGTGGGAGCGAGCCTGCTCGCGAAAGCGATCTGCCAGGCTACAGAGAAATATCAGACTAAATGCGGCCTTCAGGCGCATACGGCGCCGGATCAATAATCGGCGCCCTTCCCAGCATCACATCGGCAAACAACTGACACGACGCTGGCGCCAGCACCAGCCCATTGCGGTAATGTCCGCAGTTCAGCCACAACCCGGCAAACCCCGGCACACGGCCAATGTACGGAATGCCCTCCGGCGACCCCGGACGCAACCCTGCCCAGTGCCCTACCACTTCGGCCTCTGCCAGCGCCGGCAACAATTCCACCGCTGAAGCCTTGAGACTTTCCAGCGCAACGTCGGTTGGGGTCTTGTCGTAACCTTCGTGCTCCAGCGTGCTGCCGATCAGGATATGACCGTCACGACGCGGAATCGCATAACGCCCTTTGGCCAGCACCATGCTCGGCAGGAAATCTGCCGCACATTTATAGAGAATCATCTGGCCTTTGACTGGTTCGACCGGCAATGTCAGATCCAGCGTCTTGAGCAGATCACCGCTCCACGCCCCCGCGGTCAGTACGACCTGATCACCGTTGATCACACCCTTCGACGTCTCGACGCCAACAACCTGCCCGCCCTCACGGACAAACCCGCTGACTTCGCACTGTTCGTGAATCGTCACGTTAGGCAGTGCCTGCAACGCCGCTTTCAGTGATTTCACCAGACGCGGATTGCGCACGTTGGCGACATCCGCCATGTAGATCGCTCGGGAGAAACCGCCACCGAGCACCGGCACCGCATCATGCGCCGCCGAGATATCCACAGCCCGCAGCGGCCGGTTTTCCCGCTCGGCCCAGGCCAGCGCTTCGGCTTCATCGTCCAGATCCAGCCAGTACAGGCCGGTGGTATGTACTTCAGGATCCACCCCGGTGTCAGCGAACAAACGCTCGCCGAGCTGTGGATAAAAATCCTGCGACCAGTGCGCCAGTGCCGTGACCGCCGGGCTATAACGCCACGGATATAACGGCGAAACGATACCGCCGCCCGCCCAGGACGATTCCTGGCCGAGGTTCGAGCGATCGAGCAGCACCACGCTGCGTACTTCGGAGGCGAGATTGTAGGCGGTCAGCAGGCCAATCACCCCGCCACCGACAATCACCACTTGCTGTTGCCTGGTCATGTTTGATCCAACCGTAAAAAAGACAGTGGGCGCAAAAGGCACCCAAAAGAAAGCGCCTCAGCGGCCCCAGCAATCCTTGGTGGTCAGCCCGGTAGTCGCGTTGTTCATGCTTCTGACACCGGTGTTGGTCAGGGTGAAATCCCCGCATTTGTCGGTGGCCATGGCCGTGCCCGTCTTGCGGGTGGCGGTCAACAGGAAGGTCTGGTCAGCGATGGTCGGGGTGATGGTGTAGAAATCAGTGCCCGTGCTGAGCCCGGTAACGCCGGTGTAGACATTGCTCTTGGTGTAGAAACGTTCAAGGGTCTGCGCCTGCTCCGAGAGCAGCGATACCACTTCGGCGCGACGGCCCTTTTTCACATATTCGGTATAGCTCGGTGCGGCGATGGTGATGACGATCCCGATGATCGCAATCACGATCATGATTTCGATCAGGGTGAAGCCTCGGTTGGATCTGCGCATGCCTCAAACTCTCGCTTACTGTATTTGTCGCCACATGATACGACGGCTGCCGCCACCGCCCTTTTCTACAATGATCGTGATGGTGCCACTGGTGTCGGTCGTACCCTTGCGCTTGCCATCGCTGGAGACGAAGTTCAGGGTCGGAATGCCACCGGTGAATATCACGCCGCTGGAGATCGAGTCATTGCTGTCGACCAAACCGTCAGAGCTGGTATCGAGCACGGCGTAATTGAGCATCTTACCGTTGAACGCATCCAGTTCGACCAGTTTGCCGGTACCAAAACTCGCACAGGGATCAGTGGTATCAACACTCGCCGTGGTAAAGACAACACGGCCCAGCACGATACTCGCCTGATTGATCACCCGCTCGCCGTTCAGCACGTTGTTGTACACCAGCGGAAGATACCAACCCTTCTCCGCCGGATACGTCGTGTCATTCTGCGTTGTGGTCAGAAACTGTCCAGAGCTGCCGGAGAATGATCCGGTGATCGCCTGCGGCTGCAAACTGCTGACGGTCAACTGTCCAGAACCACCATCGGCGTCCCACACGGAATAGAACGCCTGCAAATCCTTGTTGGTCTTATCGGCCGTTTCATTGAACTTGCCGGTACCGACGAAGACCTGTTTGCCGCCCAGCGCGTTATCCGCCAGTAACGGCTGCGCGGTGATCGGTTGAGTCGCCCCGCCCGCCGTGGTGAACAGTGGCTTGCCGGAAAACGCCACGCCCCAACTATCGGAGGACGTGGCACTCAGGTCGAACTTCCATAACCGCCCCTTCAAGTCGCCACCGTAAGCGGCCTGCACCACATTCGAAGAGTTGACCTTGAGTTTCACCGACGACAAACCGTTGGTGGTTTCCGTGCTGTCGATAACGATTTTCCTGATCAGCGAACCGTCCAGCGCATCCAGTACATACAGGGCCGCCACGCCCGAATTACTGCCGTAGCCATTGGCAATGAATGTCGCCCAGCGACCATTGGCCAAGCGTGCCACTTCCGGACGGGCGTAGGCATAACCCAGATCATTGAATGCGTTCGCAGCACTGGCGGTGGCCGGCGCACTGACCTCCCACAAGGCCTTGATCACATTGCCCGCAGACGCATCAAACAGTTGCAGCCCGTAGAAGGTTTTACCCCCGGCACCGGTGCCGCCAATGGCCAGGGTTTTCCACGCGGTGCCGGACTGCGCGTCGAACACCCCAACCTGACCGTCTACCAAAAACTTGTGGCTCACACCGTTGACGTAGTTGGTATCGGCGATCAGGCGCAATGACGGCAGCACACTGGACGGCATGTAGGCGTAACGGCGAGTACCGTTCGCCGAATTGATCACGTTGACGAAACCATCGTTGGCGTTGACGACCAGGCTGGTGTTCATATTCGCAGCCTTGGTGGCCAGGTAAGTGCTGTAGCTGGTGTCACCGGAAAGATCGGAGGCGGTTTTGTCTGATGGCGAAGCCAGCACCAGCGGCGAATTGATGATGTCGCCGAGCAGCACGCTGCGCACTTTCAGCCCGGCCTTGTTCGTGCCCTTGCTCCATTCCACCAGATCAATGCCACTGATACCGGTGGGCAATCCCTGACTCAGCGTGGTCTGCTGGGCCGGGGAAAAGTTGCCGTAAGCCAGGGTTACCGCTGCGTTGCTCAGGGTATTCCATGACTGAAAGGTCGCGGCGGTGGCGGCTGGCACGATGGTGGTGTCGGTCGTCCACTGCGCCGCCGAGGTATTGACCGTCCCGGTCGAGGTGAACCCAAACGACTTGATCGTGCCGCGCCAGTCCTTGGGGTCATAAGTGGTTTGATAAAAGCTGCTGCTGGACGTCAGTGTGGTTCCGCTGGTGACTCCCGCGCCGCCGGAGCCGGCCTTGGACGTGATGTCGCTCAGCGCCGAGGATAAGGCGGCGTTGAGCCCGGTACTGTCGGTCGCCTGGTAATACCTGCCCTGTCCATAACTGGCGGCGTCCGACAGCATGTCATTATCGGCGGTGAAACCCACGGTGTAGGTGTTCATGTTCTGTTTGGGAAAATCCACCGCATTCCAGCTCTTACCCGCTGCGTCGGTGCCGGTCGAACGCATATCGATGTCAAAGGCAAACTTGGCGATGTCATCCAGATACAGCGTATCCCCTTCACCATCACCGTTAAGGTTGTTGCCGTCATTGTTGACGCCATCCCAGTTCGGCAAACGGCTGCCGCCCAGTGGGTCATTGGTGGGGAAAGTACGGTCGAAGGTCGGCAAGCCGTCGGTGATCACCACACCATAGTTTTTCTGGCAGCGGTACTGAATCGGGCTGGTGTAGGTGGTCGGTGTGCTGTTGTAGTACGGCGCCATGCCACGCATGTAACGAGTGATTTCGTAATAGGTTTCCGCCAACGGCGTGTTGGCCACGGCGCTCAAACCGTTGATGGAAGAGATCAGTGCGTTGTAATTGGAGTCGGCCTGGGCTTGAGTCACGCTGCCGGACACCGGCGACAAATCGCTGATCGCACGAGCAATGAAACCGCCATTGCCGGAATTGTTGCTGGTGGCCGGATTGAATGTCGACAGACCCATACGCAACGTGCGGTTGCTGCTGACCAATGCCGTGGAGACGTTGCGCGCGACGTTGATGCGGTAGTCGTTGGGAATCGCCCCGGTGGTGAAATCGCGTGTGCCGTTGTTGATGGCCAGGCCGAATACGTAGGAAATGTAATCCCCTGAGTAACGCGTATTGCCGCTGCCGACCGGATCCGGCAGCTTCAGGCACAACGGCGCCAGACTGTTGTTATAGAACGCATAGGCGCCGCCGGAGCAACCTGATGTCGGCAGGCTGGACAGAAAGATCGTATCGCCGGTAATCGCTGTCGAACTCAGGCACAGGCCAAGTAAGGCGTTGCATTGCCGGGCCGGGGTGAAATTGTCGGTGGGGTCAAAACCGGTCGCATAGATGATGCTGTTCATACTCCCCGAATCGTCGATCAGCAGCATGACGTTGGGTGGTACCGCTGCCGCACTCAACAGCGGCGAATCGGAAGGCGTGAACGCATACGCCGGCGCGGCCAGATAACAGCTCAGCAGCATGCCGATCCATAGTGATATGCAGCGCTCAATACTTCGCATAAACACTCTCCACCACGCTACGCGAAGTGCCGGCGATGCCGACCGCTGTAACCCGATACAACGTCGCCGAGGTGTTGCTCGGTACGTTCACGGCCGTCAGAGTCGTACCGATGTTCTGTACTCCATAGAATCCATTGCCGGCCGCAATCCAGGTCACCCCGGAAGTCGAATTGAGTCCCGCCGCGCTGACCACCGACGACTCCGCCGGCGGCGCGCATTGCGTGGTACCGCTGCATACAGCCAGCGAATAACTGTCCAGTTGCACCGCACTTTCGCCAATGCGCAACGCCGCCTCGGCAGTCTGGAACGACTGATTGCGCAGGCTCACGCTGCCGGCCATTTTTTCCTGCAGGTTGGCGCTCTGCATCGACGACAGACCAATCAGGGTCAGTAACAACAGGAATACCAGACTGACCAGCAAGACCATGCCGTGCTGCGCCTGACGGGTGTGGAGAGTCATCCTCATCGCCGCGCCCCTCACTGCAAGCGGTTGCGCAAAGCGGCAACCACGTTGAAGGTTTGATTGCGCACCCGGTTGTTCGGGTCGGTGAGGGTCAGGCTCAGGCGCACACTGCGGATGCGCGCCGGATCACTGGGATTGGCGCTGTAAGTCGAAGCGGCCACATCCGTTGCCGAACTGGCCAGACCGAACATCACGGTGAACGCACTGACGTTGTTCACCAGCACCTGCTGCGCAGGATTGCCGCTGCCGGTGCCCATGAGAATCTGATTGTTGCTGAAGCTGTAGATCAGACGCCGGATCGGGAACGCGATCTGCCCGCTCGCCGGGGAGCGCAAGCCGGTATAGGCCGTTGCGCTGTTGCGGCAATCGGAGACCACGGTCCAGGTTGGCGTGCCCCCGCCGCTGCCGATATCGGCAGTGACCAGCGTCAGTTTGAGGTTGGCATTGTCCCAGTTGATCGGCGTGACCTGCGCAGCGTTGAAGTCGCCCGCACTGCTCGAATCGGTAATGGTGCCAAGACAGCCGAACATCCCGACCATGCGAATTTCCTGAATCATCTTGCTCAACACAAACCGTGCGTCTTCCTGCATCGCCGCGGCAGTGTTCTGGCTGACATAAGTATTTTTCGCCGCGATGAAAATCTGCACCACGCCCAGCACCACGATGAGCCCCAGTGCCAAAGCAATAAGTAATTCGATCAGACCGAATCCACGGTTTTGCTGCTTCATGGCGTGGCCACCGGATCAACCGCAGCGCGGCTGGTCAGGACAAAGCTGCGCTGGGCGCTGGCGGTGTTGGCGGCTCGCGCATCGCTCCAGTTGATGGTGATGGTGTAGACGCGCTGATTGAGGGTGATGCTGCCAGTCGCGGTCGGCCCACCGAAGTTGGTGATGTTGGTAGTGAAATCGTAGAGGTCCTGATCGCGGGCAACGCTCAGATTGCCCGAGGTCGGCGGCGTGGCGGTGTAGTCGGCGCCGGAGTTGGCGCGGATGCGGTCCATCATGTCGTAGGCAATGAAACTGGCCTGACTGGTCATCCGTGAGCTATCGGTGTACTTCAGCGCATTCAGTTGCACCGCTGCCGCGCCCAGCAGCCCGACCGTCAGAATCAGCAACGCGACCAGCACCTCGATCAGCGTCATGCCGTGCTGTGCATTTTTGCTCCCTGCCCTCATCCGCAACTTCCACCCAATTGAATTCGTCCGTTCAAACACACGCTCAGCGTCCTGCTTTGCGTTCCCAACGTGTAACTGATGACCACCGCCGTCGACGGCGCCGCCAGACCGCCAAGGTTGTTGAAATCCAGTGCGGTCACTCCTGAGGGTAGCGTCAGAGTCGCACCACTGCTCATCGCGGGAACAACCCGCAACACATTGGCCGGAGTGCCAGTACTGTCATAAACCGCCAGTTCACCGGTCCAGACGCTGCCGCCGGCAGTCGGGCGCAGGCGCAAGGTAGTACCTCGATTTATGGCTTCGAGCCTGGCGAAATTGATCGCCCGTTGCAGATCGCCCATCTCGGTATCAGCCCTGCTGCCCTGTACCGAACGGGTGAACGCCGGCACCGCCAGGGTAATCAGGATCACAAAGATCGCGATCGCAACCAACAACTCGATCAGCGTGAAACCTTTTGTACGAAGATCCATCGATGCCCTCCGTTGCCGTCGGCTATACCTGCTTCTACACGCTAGAACATTCAACCGGCCCGCGTCGGTTGATTTGCCCTGCCCGGCGCACGGAGCGCGCCGTTCATCACATTCCACGGAGGGTGTTTTCATGCCGCAACAGGGTTTCAGCCTGATAGAACTGCTTATGGGACTGGCGATTGGCGCAATTGTTCTGCTGCTGGTCAGTCCGGCGTTCGCCACGCTCAGAGAATCGAGCCATCGGGATCAAGCGGCGCAATCGCTGCTCGATGGCCTGCGTAACGCTCGCACACTGGCCATCACGCGCAATCAGAGCGTGGTGATTCATGGCATCAACGGCGACTGGAGTCAGGGCTGGCGGATCATTCTGGATATCAGCGGCAAAGGGCCGAAGGACAGCAGCAATCCGCTGCTGCAAGAGCGTGCGAGTGACACGCAGGTGCCGATTGTCGGCAATTGGTCGGTGAGTCGTTACGTACGTTTCAGCAGTCTGGGGCAACCACTGATGCCCGGGCGGGCGTTTCAGGCTGGGACATTACATGTCTGCTCGGCTCGCGAGCCGGTCAGTCAGCGCCAGATAGTACTGGCGGCGACCGGTCGCGTGCGCCTGAACAGTCAAGAGACTGAGCAGGCGCTGTGTCAAAAAACCGAAAACGTCAGATCGAACGCACGCGCAGCTCTTTAGGCATCGAGAACGTAATGTTCTCTTCACGCCCGGCCAGTTCATCGGCACCGGTAGCGCCCCAGGCCTGCAATTGCTGAATCACGCCGCGCACCAGTACCTCCGGCGCGGAAGCACCGGCGGTAATGCCGATACGCTCAACGCCATCGAACCAGCTCTTTTGCAGGTCTTCGGCACCGTCGATCAGGTAGGCCGGTGTGGCCATGCGCTCGGCGAGTTCACGCAGACGATTGGAGTTGGAACTGTTCGGGCTGCCGACCACCAACACCACGTCGCACTCGTCAGCCAATTGCTTGACCGCGTCCTGACGGTTTTGCGTGGCGTAGCAGATATCGTCCTTGCGCGGGCCGCCGATAGCCGGGAAGCGCGTGCGCAGCGCATCGATGACACGACTGGTATCGTCCATCGACAGCGTGGTCTGGGTGACGAAAGCCAGTTTGTCCGGGTTGTGTACCTGCAATTCGGCGACGTCTTTCTCGTCTTCAACGAGGTAGATCGCGCCGCCATTGCTGCCGTCGTACTGGCCCATGGTGCCTTCGACTTCCGGGTGACCGGCGTGACCGATCAGGATGCACTCACGACCGTCGCGGCTGTATTTCGCCACTTCGATGTGCACCTTGGTCACCAGCGGGCAAGTGGCGTCGAATACTTTCAGGCCACGGCCGGCGGCTTCGGTGCGCACAGCTTGGGAAACACCGTGAGCACTGAAAATCACGATGACATCGTCCGGCACCTGATCCAGCTCCTCGACGAAGATCGCCCCGCGACTACGCAGGTCTTCAACGACAAACTTGTTGTGCACCACTTCGTGACGCACGTAGATCGGCGGCCCGAAGACTTCCAGGGCGCGGTTGACGATTTCGATCGCCCGGTCCACGCCGGCGCAGAAGCCACGGGGGTTGGCGAGTTTGATTTGCATGCTGTGCCTCGTGTCTTACGCGCGAAAACAATGAATTACTAATTGTGGGAGCGAGCCTGCTCGCGAAAGCTGACTGACATTCAACACTGATGTCGCCTGACACACCGCATTCGCGAGCAGGCTCGCTCCCACATTTTTACAGCGCTTTAACGTTGATGATCTCGACGTCAAAGGTCAGCGTCTTGCCCGCCAGCGGGTGGTTGAAGTCGATGGTCACTTGCGTGTCGTCGAACTCTTTCACCACACCCGGCAGCTCAGTATTGGCCGCATCGTTGAAGATCACCAGCAAACCCGGTGACAGCTCCATATCGACGAACTGCGAGCGCGGAATGATCTGTACGTTTTGCGGGTTCGGTTGGCCGAAGGCGTTTTCCGGCTCGACGGTCAGCGTGCGCTTGTCGCCGGCCTTGAAGCCGAACAGCGCTGCTTCGAAACCCGGCAGCAGGTTGCCGTCGCCGACCTTGAAGGTCGCCGGGGCTTTGTCGAACGTACTGTCGACGGTGTCGCCGTTCTCCAGGCGCAATGCAAAGTGCAAGGTGACTTCCGTGTTCTGGCCGATGCGTTGCTCAGCCAATACCTGTTCAGTCATGAACGGCTTCTCCGGTCTTTTTACTTTTGAACATATCCAGTGCCAGCATCACCGCGCCAACCGTAATCGCGCTGTCGGCGAAGTTGAACGCCGGGAAGTACCAGCGGTTCTGCCAGTGCACCAGAATGAAATCGATCACATGGCCCAAGGCAATGCGGTCATACAGATTGCCCAGCGCGCCGCCCAATACCAGCGCCAGCGCGACGGCCAGCCAGGTTTCGTTGCGGCCCAGACGCTTGAGCCAGACCACCAGCACCACACTGACCACAATCGCGATCAGGGCGAACAGCCAGCGCTGCCAGCCGGAGCTGTCAGCCAAAAAGCTGAAAGCAGCGCCGGTGTTGTAAGCCAGGGTCCAGCTGAAGTAATCGGGAATGATCACGATCTGCTGGAACATTTCGAGCTTGCCTTCGAAGTAGAACTTGCTGGCCTGGTCGATGACCAGAACCAGCAAGCTCAACCACAGCCAGCTCAACCGTCCGAAACGGCCAACGGCATTAGGCATAGTGACGAACCTCGCCAGCGCCGCTGATGTTGTCGACGCAACGACCGCAGATTTCCGGATGCTCCGGGTTCACGCCGACGTCTTCGCGGCAGTGCCAGCAACGGGCGCACTTCGGGAAGGCCGATTTGACGATCTTCAGCTTCAGGCCGCTGACTTCAGTCACTACCGCATCAGCCGGTGCCTGAACGAACGGCGCAACGCTTGCGGTCGAAGTGATCAGGACAAAGCGCAGTTCGTTGCTCAGCTTGGCCAGATCGGCGCTCAGGGCGTCTTCGGCGTACAGCGTCACTTCGGCTTGCAGGTTGCCACCGACAGCTTTCGCTGCGCGCTGGATTTCCATTTCTTTGTTGACCGCTACTTTGACCGCCATCACGCGCTCCCAGTAGTCGCGACCCAGTTCCACGTCAGCCGGCAGTTCGGTCAGGCCTTCGTACCAGGTGTTGAGCATCACCGATTCGTTACGCTCGCCCGGCAGGTATTCCCACAGTTCGTCAGCAGTAAAGGCGAGGATCGGCGCGATCCAGCGCACCAGCGCTTCGGAGATATGGAACAGCGCGGTTTGCGCCGAACGGCGGGCCTTGCTGTTGGCGCCAGTGGTGTACTGACGGTCCTTGATGATGTCGAGGTAGAAACCGCCCAGCTCCTGCACGCAGAAGTTGTGGATCTTCGAGTAGACGTTCCAGAAACGGTATTCGCCGTAGTGCTCTTGCAGCTCGCGCTGCAGCAGCAAGGTGCGGTCGACCGCCCAACGATCCAGCGCGAGCATTTCTTCGGCCGGAAGGATGTCGGTGGCCGGGTTGAAGCCGGTCAGGTTCGAGAGCAGGAAACGCGCGGTGTTACGGATACGACGATAGGCGTCCGCACTGCGCTGCAGGATCTGGTCGGAAACCGCCATTTCGCCGGAGTAGTCGGTCGAAGCCACCCACAGACGCATGATGTCGGCGCCCAGGGTGTCGTTGACCTTCTGCGGCGCGATCACGTTGCCCAGCGACTTGGACATCTTGCGGCCGGCTTCGTCGACGGTGAAACCGTGGGTCAGCAGTTCGCGGTACGGCGCGTGGTTGTCGATGGCGCAACCGGTCAGCAGCGACGAGTGGAACCAGCCACGGTGTTGATCGGAACCTTCCAGGTACAGGTCGGCACGCGGGCCGCTCTCGTGACCCATCGGGTGCGAACCGCGCAGGACGTGCCAGTGCGTGGTGCCCGAATCGAACCAGACGTCGAGGGTGTCGCTGATCTTGTCGTACAGCGGCGCTTCGTCGCCGAGCAGTTCGGCAGCGTCCATCTTGAACCAGGCTTCGATGCCTTCGACTTCAACGCGTTTGGCGACTTCTTCCATCAGCTCGACGGTGCGTGGGTGCAGTTCGCCGCTTTCCTTGTTGAGGAAGAACGGGATCGGCACGCCCCAGTTACGTTGACGCGAGATGCACCAGTCCGGACGGTTGGCGATCATCGAGTGCAGGCGCGCTTGGCCCCAGGCCGGAACGAACTTGGTGTCCTCAATGGCTTTGAGCGAGCGCACACGCAGGGTGTCACCGCTGGTTGGCTCTTTATCCATACCGATGAACCACTGCGCAGTCGCGCGGTAGATCAGCGGGGTTTTGTGACGCCAGCAGTGCATGTAGCTGTGTTCGATGACGGTGGTGTGCATCAGCGCACCGACTTCGGTCAGCTTGTCGACGATGGCCGGGTTGGCCTTCCAGATGAACTGACCGCCGAAGAACTCCAGCGACGGCACGTACACGCCGTTGCTCTGCACCGGGTTGAGGATGTCGTCGTTGACCATGCCGTATTTCTTGCAGGTCACAAAGTCGTCCACGCCGTAGGCCGGAGCGGAGTGAACCACACCGGTGCCAGCGCCCAGTTCGACGTAGTCAGCCAAGTACACCGGCGACAGACGGTCGTAGAACGGGTGACGGAAGTTGATCAGCTCCAGCTGTTTACCGGTGGTGGTGGCGATGACCGAACCTTCCAGGCTGTAACGCGCCAGGCAGGCCTCGACCAGCTCTTCAGCCAGCACCAGCAGCTTGTCGCCGACATCAACCAACGCGTAGTTGAATTCCGGGTGCACGTTGAGCGCCTGGTTGGCCGGGATGGTCCACGGGGTGGTGGTCCAGATCACGATCGAGGCAGGTTTGCCCAGCGACGGCAGACCGAACGCGGCAGCCAGTTGGGCTTCGTCAGCGATCGGGAAGGCCACGTCGATGGTCGAGGACTTTTTGTTCTCGTACTCGACTTCCGCTTCAGCCAAAGCCGAACCGCAGTCGAAGCACCAGTTCACAGGCTTCAAGCCCTTGAACACGAAACCGCCCTTGACGATTTCCGCGAGGGCGCGGATTTCACCGGCCTCGTTTTTGAAATCCATGGTCTTGTACGGGTTGGCCCAATCGCCCAGCACGCCGAGACGGATGAATTCGGACTTCTGCCCTTCGATCTGCTCGGTGGCGTAGGCACGGCACAGTTCGCGGGTCTTGTCCGCGCCTAGATTTTTGCCGTGGGTCACTTCAACCTTGTGCTCGATCGGCAGGCCGTGGCAGTCCCAACCCGGAACATACGGCGCGTCGAAGCCCGACAGGGTCTTCGAGCGGATGATCATGTCCTTGAGAATCTTGTTCAGTGCGTGACCGATGTGGATCGTGCCGTTGGCATACGGAGGGCCGTCATGCAAAACGAACTTCGGACGATCCTTGCCAATCTCGCGCAACTTTCCGTACAGGCCAATACTGTCCCAGCGCTGCAGGATCTGCGGTTCGCGCTGTGGCAGGCCGGCCTTCATTGGGAAGGCGGTGTCCGGAAGGTTAAGCGTGGCTTTATAGTCGGTCATTTAAGGCTCTTCATTAGCGATGGGCGCTAGGTGCGGCTAGTGCACGGGCGGTGGCGACATCCGCATTGATCGCCGTTTTCAATGCCTCCAGGGAGGCGAAGCGCTGCTCTTCACGCAGCTTTTGGTGGAAAACCACCGTCAAACGCCGGTCATACAGATCGCCGGCAAAATCTAAAAGATGGACTTCAAGGTGGGCCTTGCCATCACCTTGCACCGTAGGCCGTACGCCGATATTGGCGACACCTGGCCAGGTCTTGCCGTCGATATCGACATCCACCAGGTACACCCCGGTGAACGGCACGCGACGACGCTTGAGTTGAATGTTCGCAGTCGGCGTACCCAGTTGCCGGGCCAGCTTCTGGCCATGCAGCACGCGACCGGCGATGCGGTACGGGCGGCCGAGCAAACGTTCGGCCAAGGCAAAATCGGCGGCGGCCAAGGCGTTGCGCACTTGTGTGCTGCTGACGCGAATGCCGTCCAGCTCGACGGTTTGTGCCGCTTCGACGGTAAAACCGTGCATCTGCCCGGCCTGCATCAGAAAATCGAAATCGCCGAGGCGGTCGCAGCCGAAGCGGAAATCATCGCCGACTTCCAGGTGCTGCACGCCGAGGCCATCGACGAGGATGGTGTCGACGAACTCACTCGCGCTGAGCTTGCTCAAGCGCTGGTTGAACGCCAGGCACAAGACCCGGTCAACGCCTTCGGCCGCCAGCAGTTGCAGCTTGTCGCGCAACCTTGCCAGACGCGCCGGCGCAGTCTCGGGGGCAAAGAACTCCCGTGGCTGCGGCTCGAAAATCACCACGCAGCTGGGTACGCCCAACTCGAGCGCACGCTCACGCAGTCGGGCCAGGATAGCCTGGTGACCACGGTGAACACCGTCAAAGTTGCCAATAGTGGCGACGCAGCCCCGATGCTGGGGGCGCAAGTTGTGGAGGCCTCGAACCAGCTGCATAACGCGCTTCTTGCTCATAAAGTGGTCGATTATAACCACACCCGACGGTCGACGACAGGCAACACCGTAACGCAAAGTGAACGAGCCGACAAAACTGCCGGCCCGGGCCTGCTTATAAAGGGTAAAACCTTAGCTCAAGGCCTTGCGATTGAAGTCTCGCAGGCGGAAACCGAGCAGCAGCAACATACCGAAATAAGCGACCACGCCCGCCGCGACCAATGCGCCCAGACGCAGAAAGCGCTCAAGCATGTGCCCCTGATCCCACGCCGGCATGAAATGCATGCCCAGCAACAGCACTGCCGACATCACCGCCACCGCGATAACCAGTTTGAAACCGAACTTGGCCCAACCCGGCTGCGGCTGATACATCTGCTGCTTGCGCAGTTGATAGAACAGCAATCCGGCGTTGAGACAGGCACCGGCACTGATCGCCAGTGCCAGCCCCGCGTGCGCCAACGGGCCAATCAGCACCAGGTTGAACAACTGAGTAACCACCAGGGTGAAGATTGCGATTTTTACCGGCGTACGGATGTTCTGTTGCGCATAAAAGCCCGGCGCCAGAACCTTGATCACGATAATTCCGAGCAAACCGACAGAGTAAGCAATCAATGCGCGCTGAGTCATTTCGGCGTCGAAGCCACTGAACTGACCGTACTGGAATAACGAAACAGTCAGCGGCTCGGCGAGAATCCCCAGCGCCAGCGCACAGGGCAGCACCAGCACAAAGCACAGGCGCAGGCCCCAATCGAGAATCCGCGAATATTCGTGGCGATCTTTGCTCGCGTAAGTTTTCGCCAGGGTCGGCAGCAGGATTGTGCCCAGCGCCACACCCAGTACGCCGGACGGCAACTCCATCAGGCGGTCGGCGTAATACATCCACGACACCGAGCCTGCGACCAGAAACGAGGCGAAGATGGTGTTGATGATCAGCGAGATCTGGCTGACCGAGACGCCGAGAATCGCCGGCAGCATCTGCTTCATTACGCGCCAGACGCCGGTATCGCGCAGATTCAGACGCGGCAGTACCAGCATGCCGATCTTTTTCAGGTGCGGCAGTTGGTAGAGCAATTGCGCCAGACCACCGACCAGCACCGCCCAACCGAGCGCCATCACCGGCGGGTCAAAGTAAGGTGTGAGGAACAGCGAAAACACGATCATGCTGACGTTAAGCAGAGTCGGCACGAAGGCCGGCACGGAGAAACGGTTCCAGGTATTGAGAATCGCGCCCGCCAGTGAGGACAGGGAGATCAGCAATATATAAGGGAAGGTCACCCGCAACAGATCAGAGGTGAGCTGGAATTTTTCCGGCGTGTCGGTAAAACCCGGAGCCGTAGCCCAGATCACCCAGGGTGCGGCAATCATGCCTAGCGCAGTCACCACCGCCAGCACCAGTGTCAGCAAACCCGAGACATAGGCAATGAACGTACGGGTTGCCTCTTCACCTTGCTGGCTTTTGTATTCAGCGAGAATCGGCACAAAAGCCTGAGAGAAAGCACCCTCGGCGAAGATTCGTCGCAGCAGATTGGGCAATTTGAAGGCAATAAAGAAGGCGTCCGTCGCCATCCCGGCGCCGAATGTACGGGCAATCAGCGTGTCACGAACAAAGCCCAGAATCCGGGAAAGCATCGTGATAGAGCTGACGGCGGCCAACGATTTGAGCAGATTCATTGAGGGAATTTGTGCCTGTCGATAAACAGCAGGCGAACAAAGCGCCTACTTGTGCGATACTCCGCGCCGCAGCAGCACAGAGCCAAAGCTCGCGAGTTTACAGGTCAAGCGCCGGAAATAAATATCCCGCCTCTTTATACCTACCACTTAGCGGAACGTTTCAAGTGCCCTTGACAAGACTTCAACTCATCGGCATGATTCGCGGCCTATTTTGTTTGCTATTTCCTAAAAAGTCTTTCGAGGAGCTCGACGGTGGCCAACTCACCTTCCGCCAAAAAACGTGCAAAACAGGCTGAGAAGCGTCGCAGCCACAACGCCAGCCTGCGTTCCATGGTTCGCACCTACATCAAGAATGTAGTTAAAGCCATCGACGCAAAAGACGCTGAAAAAGCTCAAGCTGCATACGTTCTGGCTGTGCCAGTTATCGACCGTATGGCCGATAAAGGCATCATCCACAAGAACAAGGCTGCTCGCCATAAGAGCCGTCTGAATGGCCACGTCAAAGCACTGAAAGAAGCTGCTTAATCCGACGTAGTCATTAAAAAACCGACCTTAGGGTCGGTTTTTTATTGCCTGTGATTTAACAAATCCCAGCGCAAAAAAATGTAGGAGTGAGCCCACTCGCGATAGCGGTGTCACAGTCAATAATTGCATCGACTGACACACCGCTATCGCGAGCAGCCCCACTCCTACAGTTGGTTTCGCGGCGTTATTGCTGGACCGGCACCCACGGCAGGATCGGGATGGCGGTCACGGCATTCTGCGGACTGCCTTCGATCAAGCGGTCGCTGTAGACCAGATACACCAGCGTGTTGCGCTTCTTGTCGAGGAAACGCACCACCTGCATGGTCTTGAATACCAGCGAAGTGCGCTCCTTGAACACCTCATCGCCATCCTTCAGATCACCCTTGAACTTGATCGGACCAACCTGGCGACAGGCGATCGACGCTTCGGCGCGATCCTCAGCCAGACCGAGACCGCCCTTCACACCGCCCGTCTTGGCGCGCGACAGGTAACAGGTCACCCCTTCGACTTTCGGATCATCGAAAGCCTCGACCACAATGCGGTCGTTCGGGCCGACAAACTTGAACACCGTCGACACCTGACCGATTTCCTCGGCCGAGGCGAGCAATGGCATTGCCATCAGCAAGCCCAACAATCCTTTCGCTAAACGCATCGAGTTTTCCTTAGACCAGAATCAGGTTGTCACGGTGAACCAGTTCCGGCTCCGCCATGTAACCGAGCAAACCGACAATCGCATCTGACGACTGACCGATGATTTTTTGTGCTTCCAGCGCACTGTAGTTGGCCAGACCACGAGCAATCTCGCGACCATCGGGCGCCACGCAGACGACCATCTCGCCGCGACGGAAACTGCCCTGCACCAACTTCACACCGACGGGCAGCAGGCTTTTGTTGCCCCTGGACAACGCCGACACCGCCCCCTCGTCCAGCACCAAGGTGCCGCGAGTTTGCAGATGCCCAGCCAGCCATTGCTTACGCGCCGCAAGCATGCCGCGCTCAGGCGACAGCAACGTGCCGATGCGCTCACCCGCCTTCAGACGATCGAGCACGCGCTCAAGACGCCCACCGACAATGATGGTGTGCGCACCGGAACGCGCAGCCAGTCGCGCCGCACGCAGCTTGGTCTGCATGCCGCCGCGCCCCAGCGCACCACCCGTGCCGCCCGCTACCGCATCCAGGCTCGGATCATCCGCGCGCGCCTCGTAAATCAGCTGCGCATCAGGGTTATTGCGCGGATCAGCGTCGAACATGCCGTCGCGATCGGTCAGGATCACCAGCAGATCCGCCTCGACCAGATTCGCCACCAACGCCGCCAGCGTGTCGTTGTCGCCGAAACGGATTTCGTCGGTGACCACTGTGTCGTTTTCGTTGATGACCGGGATGACTTTCAGTTCGACCAGTGCGCGCAAGGTGCTACGGGCGTTCAAGTAGCGCTTGCGGTCGGACAGGTCGTCGTGAGTCAGGAGAATCTGTGCAGTGTGCCGGCCATGCTCAGCGAAGCTCGACTCCCACGCCTGCACCAGACCCATCTGACCAATTGCCGCAGCCGCCTGGAGCTCGTGCATCGCACTGGGTCGTGCGGTCCAGCCCAAACGACTCATGCCGGCCGCCACCGCCCCAGAGGACACCAGCACCAACTCGACGCCAGCCTCATGCAAGGCCACCATCTGCTCGACCCAGACACTCATTGCCGCGCGATCCAGCCCCTTGCCATCAGCTGTCAGCAAAGCGCTGCCGATCTTCACGACCCAACGCTGCGCACCTGTCACCTTGCTCCGCATCATCTTCAACCTTAGCTTGAGGGCAGCGCGACCCAGCGCCGCCCATGACGTTATTTGTGACTTGCGATTTCCAGATACTAAAACGCCGCTCGATTGAGCGGCGCCTTAGAAAAACGGCTTGCAGCGATGATAACACCGCCCCGAGATGAAGACTCAGCAGACACCAGCGATCTTCTGGAGATCAAAAGATCGCAGCCTGCGGCAGCTCCTACCCAACGAATCAGTCACGCACGTAAATGATTTCCGGACCGTCTTCGTCATCCACATCTTCTTCGTCCCAATCATCGTCGCCGATGTCATGGACCGACTTCACACCGCTGCGACGCAGGGCACGCTTGTCATCCAGCGCCTGCAGTTGCGCGCGAGCTTCGTCTTCGATGCGCTGATCGAGGTCGGCCAGCTCTTCCTTGTAAGCCGGGTCATTGGCCAGGCGATCGGCGCGATCTTCCATGTAACGCATGATGTCGTGGCACAGACGCTCGGTACCGATCTTGGCGATGGCCGAGATCACGTAGACCGGACCGGTCCACTCGAGGCGATCAACGATTTCCTTGACGCGCTCATCGTGATCCTCTTCAAGGATCTGGTCGCACTTGTTCAGTACCAGCCAACGATCACGCTCAGCCAGGGACGGGCTGAACTTGATCAGCTCGTTGACGATCACTTCAGCGGCATCCGGTGCACTGCTGTCATCCAGCGGCGCCATGTCGACGAGGTGCAGCAGCAGACGCGTACGCGCCAAGTGCTTGAGGAAGCGAATACCCAGACCGGCACCGTCGGAAGCACCTTCGATCAGACCCGGAATGTCGGCAATGACGAAGCTCTTCCAGCGATCAACGCTGACCACACCGAGGTTCGGCACCAGCGTGGTGAACGGGTAATCGGCAACTTTCGGCTTGGCGGCCGATACCGAACGGATAAAAGTACTTTTACCGGCATTCGGCAAGCCCAGCAGACCGACGTCAGCCAAGACTTTCATTTCCAGCTTCAGGTCGCGCTGCTCACCCGGCTTACCCGGAGTGGTCTGACGCGGCGCACGGTTGGTACTGGATTTGAAACGGGTGTTACCCAGACCGTGCCAACCGCCCTGCACGACCATCAGCTTCTGGCCAGCCTTGGTCAGGTCGCCAATCACTTCCTGGGTAGCAGAGTCGATCACCGTGGTGCCGACCGGCACGCGCAGGATCAGGTCTTCGCCTTTTTTACCGGTGCAGTCAGTGCTGCCGCCGTTGGAACCACGCTCGGCATCGAAGTGCCGGGTGTAACGGTAGTCGACCAGGGTGTTGAGGTTTTCATCGGCCATCATGTAGATGGAACCGCCATCACCACCATCACCGCCGTTCGGGCCACCGTTTTCGATGAACTTTTCCCGACGGAAACTCATGGCGCCATTGCCGCCGTCACCAGCCTTTACGCGAATCGATACTTCATCAACAAACTTCATAACCAACGCCTCTCGCCATACGGACGAGCCGAAAAACAATCAAGACATAAGACTCTTGCAAAAATGAGCGCAGCGACCCCAAAACACGACATGTATCGCACGCCGACAGCCCATACAAACAGTTTTGCAAGAGACTCACCCCACAAACGAAAAAGCCCCGTCGCAAGACAGGGCTCTTCCAGCGATCTCGCGATTAAGCCGCGATTACGCTCACGTAACGGCGGTTGAAAGCGCCTTTTACTTCAAACTTGATCACGCCTTCGATTTTCGCGAAAAGGGTGTGATCTTTACCCATGCCAACGCCGTAACCAGCGTGGAATTGGGTGCCGCGCTGACGCACGATGATGTTGCCGGCCTTGATGACCTGGCCGCCATACATCTTCACGCCAAGGCGTTTGGCTTCTGAGTCGCGACCGTTACGGGTACTACCACCAGCTTTTTTGTGTGCCATGAGTCAATTCTCCTAGTGAGGAATTAGGCTGAAATTAAGCCTGAATACCGGTGATTTTGATCTCGGTGTACCACTGGCGGTGGCCCATACGCTTCATGTGGTGCTTACGGCGACGGAACTTGATGATGCGGACTTTATCGTGACGACCTTGGGAGATCACTTCAGCCACAACGGTAGCGCCAGCAACAACTGGAGCGCCGATATTCACGTCGTCGCCATTGGCAACCAACAGAACGCGATCAAAGGTAACGGATTCGCCGGTAGCGATTTCCAGTTTTTCGATCTTCAGGTATTCACCTGGGGCGACTTTGTACTGCTTGCCGCCAGTAACGATTACTGCATAAGACATGGTATTTCTCCGATAATCCTGCTCACCCAG
The DNA here is from genome assembly GCF_900187605.1 of Pseudomonas sp. Irchel 3H7. Classification (GTDB taxonomy): domain Bacteria; phylum Pseudomonadota; class Gammaproteobacteria; order Pseudomonadales; family Pseudomonadaceae; genus Aquipseudomonas. The sequence continues at coordinate 207,906 of NZ_FYEA01000013.1, read as the reverse complement.
CTCTTTATAGGAAGAGGTATTGGCTGGCATGGCTGCATTAGGCTGGAAGGCCCGTTGCAATTGCGTAAGGCAGGTGCTGCCCAGGAAGTTCAGGGTGCGCGATTGTACGCAAGGCGCGGCAGCCTTGCAAGTAGCCGTCCATCGCGCCTTGACAGGTCTGGACGGGGGTCCTAGCATGCCGCGCAACCCTTCTGGAGCGACTCTCGCTGATGCAACCCCAAGCTTTCTACCGCGCGGTGGCGGACGATTTTAGCGCCGTCGACGGCATCATCAAGAAGCAGCTGACTTCCCGAGTACCGCTGGTATCGAAAATCGGCGATTACATTACCTCGGCCGGCGGCAAACGTCTGCGTCCTTTATTAGTGTTGCTGTGTGGCAAGGCCCTGGGTCGCGAAGGCGACGACATGCGTCTGCTGGCCGCCACCATCGAATTCCTGCACACCGCCACTCTGCTGCATGACGACGTCGTCGACATGTCCGGCATGCGCCGTGGCCGTTCGACCGCTAACGCCATGTGGGGCAACGCCCCAAGCGTGCTGGTCGGCGACTTCCTGTATTCGCGCTCGTTCGAAATGATGGTCGAACTGGGCTCGATGCCGGTGATGAAGATCCTCTCCCAGGCCACGCGCATCATCGCCGAAGGCGAAGTGCTGCAACTGTCCAAGGTGCGCGACGCCAGCACCACCGAAGAAACCTACATGGAAGTCATACGCGGCAAGACCGCGATGCTCTTCGAAGCCTCAACCCACAGTGCTGCCGCACTGGCCGGCGCTACCGCCGAACAGAGCGAAGCGCTGCGCACGTTTGGTGATCACCTCGGTGTGGCGTTCCAGTTGGTCGACGACCTGCTTGACTACAAGGGTGACGCCGAAACCTTGGGCAAGAACGTCGGTGACGATCTGGCCGAAGGCAAGCCGACCCTGCCGCTGATCTACACCATGCGCGAAGGCACGCCGGAACAGGCTGCACTGGTACGTCAGGCGATCCAGAAAGGCGGGATCGAAGACCTGGAAAGCATCCGTATTGCCGTAGAAGCTTCCGGTTCGCTGGAGTACACCGCGCAACTGGCCCGTGATTATGTGGCCCGTGCGATCAAGTGCCTTGAGGCGCTGCCGGCCAGTGAATATCGGGATGCACTGGTTGAACTGAGCGAGTTTGCGGTCGCCCGTACGCACTGATATCGCTGAAGCAAGATCAAAAGATCGCAGCCTTCGGCAACTCCTACAGGGGTTGTCGACGCTGCGATCTTTTGCTTTTGACTGCCTGAAAAGCTAAAACCCTATACAATGTGCGACTTTTAGCGATCCATACCCAAGGAGCCTTAGTGAGCACGTTGCCACCCTGCCCGAAATGCAATTCCGAATACACCTACGAAGACGGTAGCCAACTGGTGTGCCCGGAGTGCGCCCACGAGTGGTCCGCCAGCGGCGAAACCGAAGTGGCGTCCGATGATGCCGTGAAGAAAGATTCGGTCGGCAACGTCCTGCAGGACGGCGACACCATCACCGTGATCAAGGACCTCAAGGTCAAGGGCACCTCGCTGGTGGTCAAGGTCGGTACCAAGGTCAAGAACATCCGCCTGTGCGATGGCGACCACGACATCGACTGCAAGATCGACGGTATCGGCCCGATGAAGCTCAAATCCGAGTTCGTCAGAAAGGTCTGAATCTGTTGTCATCCATCCCGCGCCAGACGTGGGATGGAGCTTCACCCTCCGCGCTCCGCCCCAATAAAACCGCGCAATAGCCAAACGCCAGCCGTTTTGACCTTACGCAATCTTTACCCGGAAAATCTCAGAATCCGCCAATAGACGCTTGCTATTTAATGAATAAGAATTATTCTCATTGAAACCCTTCAAGGAGATGAGAACCATGACTTATTTGATCGACGCGTGGCTGGATCGCCCACACCCTTACCTCAGAATCCTCCATCGGGAAACCGGTGAAGTCTGCGCGGTGCTTGAAGAAGAGGCTCTGCATGAACTGCAGGATCAAGGGGATCTGGACGTCAGCAGCCTCAATTCCAGCGAGCCGCTGGTGCTCAAGGAACTGGTGCGCAATCTGTTCCTGTTCTGCTATGCCCGGGCCTTGCGCCCGACCAGTGAGCTGCATCACAAGATAGAACTATGAGCATCACCCAAAAAACTGTGGGAGCCAGCCTGCTGGCGATGGTATCAACGCGGTCCTGAAGGAAAACCCGGTCGACCCTATCGCCAGCAGGCTGGCTCCCACATTAGCCCGCCATCAAGGCAGGCCCGGTCTTACAGAACGTCCAGCAGCTCGACGTCGAATACCAGAACGCTGTGCGGCGGGATGCTGCCAACGCCTTGAGCGCCGTAAGCCAGTTCGCTCGGCACGTACAGACGCCATTTGCTGCCGGCATTCATCAGTTGCAGGGCTTCGGTCCAGCCGGCGATCACGCCGCCAACCGGGAATTCTGCAGGCTGGCCACGCTCGTAGGAGCTGTCGAACACAGTGCCGTCGATCAGTGTGCCGTGGTAGTGCGTACGTACTTGATCTTCACGGGTCGGCTTGGCGCCTTCGCCCTGAGTCAGCACTTCGAACTGCAGGCCGGAAGCCAGGGTGGTGATGCCGTCTCGCTTGGCGTTTTCAGCCAGGAAGGCCAGGCCTTCGCCAGCAGCGGCTTCAGCTTTGGCAGCCGCTTCGGCTTGCATGATCTCGCGGATAACCTTGAAGCTGGCGGACATTTCTTCCTGGCCAACACGGCTTTCCTTACCGGCGAACGCGTCGGTCAGGCCAGCCAGGATCGCGTCCAGGCTCACGCCCGGTGGCGGGTTGTCGCGCAGCTGGTCACCCAGCTGACGGCCGATGCCGTAGCTGACGCGGGTTTCGTCGGTGGACAGATTTACTTCGGACATGACACTGCTCCGCTGTGCGGACGGCCACAAGACTTGCCGTGCGTGCACAGCGCGTCCCGGCGCGCCCGGAACCAAAAGGGCGAGCAGACTAGCACAGATGCTCAGACGATGGCGCGCAAGGCCTACAGCGCCGAACCCCAGGCCAGTGGCACTTTCAGACTTTCCTCGCTGCTCGGGCCCAGGCCACACATTTCATCGTGTACCGAGGTGTGCACGAGATTGAACGGCAGCACCGGGAAGGCATGCAGCAAATCCCGCGCATGCTCCACCGAACGCAGTGTCAGCATGTTGCCTTTGAGATCACTTAACGGATATGCCGCGCCATGCATCCGTGCTTCGAGCAGATAAATCCCGCCTTCCATGGAGATCAGGTTCAACTCATCGACCTTCTTGGCGATGGCATACGCATTCAACTCTTGCAGGTTCATGAACGCACCTCAGACAGTGGCGAATCAGGACCTCTACAGGGATATGCCCGCACGCATCAAAGCACAAGCCACAAATGACACCGCCCGTCTGTTTCGCAACAGACGGGCGGTGTTTTTGCAGCGATCAACGGTTGATCAGTGCTTGGTGACCTTGTCCAGGTAACCCATGGCGAACGCCGAGACGACGAAGGTCATGTGGATGATCACGTACCACATCAAGTGCTCGGGATCGACGTTCTTGGCATCCATGAAGATGCGCAGCAAGTGGATCGAGGAAATCGCCACGATCGAGGCCGCCACTTTCATCTTCAGCGACGAAGAGTCCATGGTGCCGAGCCAGCTGAGTTTTTCCTTGCCTTCATCAATGTTCAGTTCAGAGACGAAGTTCTCGTAGCCGGAAATCATCACCATCACCAGCAGGCCGCCAACCAGCGCCATGTCGATCAGCGACAGCAGCACCAGAATCAGTTCCGACTCGGCCATCGAGAACACGTTGGGCAGGATGTGAAAAACTTCCTGGAAAAATTTCAGTGCCAGCGCCAGCAGCCCGAGGGACAGCCCGATATAGATCGGCGCCAGCAGCCAGCGCGAGGCGTACATTGCATTTTCGATAAAGCGTTCCATTGAATCTCACACAGGGGGCTGGAAATGGCCGCGAGTATACCAGCCCCCCATGACAGCCAGAAACTGCCCGAAAATCCGCCACCTGCGCGTGTGGGTGTTTTTTTTCTGCTAGTGTCCAAACCATTGACAGCCCAGTGACTGTAGACAGGACGTGTGGAAATGGATGTGCGATTACCGATAATGACGGCCGGAATCTGCCTTGCTCTGTTGATCAGCGGTTGCTCGCCCGGCGACGAGAAACACGCCGCCAGCCTTGAAGAAAAAACGGCAAAGTTCGAACAGTCACTGGACGCCATCACCGATCCAAAACTCAAGGACGCCATCACCGAACTCGGCGGCTCACTGCTGCTGCTCGAACGGGCGCAGATCAAACTCGACGACAACCCACCGCACACCGAATACGGTGAAGACGCCCTCGCCGTGCTCAAGCACTACCCTGCCCCGCAGACGCTGGTCGACACGTTTATCAATGGCTTGTTCGTGCTGCACAAGGACGCCAGTTCCGATTACCTCACCGATCTGCAACCGGTGTTCCCGTTCAACCTGAACATTCCCGGCGGTTTCCTGTTCCCCCATGGCGTGGAATGGCAGTCAGTGACCTTGAGCAACAAACGTGTGATCGCCTATCAGCCGGAATGGTCGGAAACCGATCCGGGCATTCAGCTCAGCCCTTCCAGCTCCAACGTCACCAACCCCGATGACCTGACCGTGACCTATCCGTTCATTGATGGGCTGAACGTGGACAAGAAGTCCCTGCCGCAACCGGTCAGCCTGCAAGGCCAGATCGAAGTCATCGCCCCGCGCCGCCTGTACAGCTTCGACCTGACACAACAGGACGTCGGCCAGACCCGCAGCAATGACAACCTCAGCGTCAAACTGCTGAAACTTGCAAACAACTACGCCGAAGTCGAATTCAGCAACAACCTGCCACTGGCTGCGGAAGTCGCAGAGGCGCAGCTCAATCCGCTGATCGTCCAGGCCCGCGATAAAACCGGGCAGTATCTGGTACGCGCCGGTTCGATCAACGAGAGTCCGGAGCAAGTAGCCTTCTACGAAAAACAACTGACGTACCTGCAACAGCAGAAAGCCTGGAGCGCTACGCTGGAAAAGCAGCTGACCCAGGAACAACAGGATTTCGAGCAGAAACACCCGCGTCGCTACAACAAGGTCTATTTCAATGGCCCGATCGAAACGCTGGAAGTCAGCGTGCTGGATTTTTCTTCGGCGACCGTGACCCGCAAATCGCTGGATCTGCCGATTCGTACGTTCAATCAGCACACCACGGAGAAAACCATCCAGCCGCTGGATCCCTCGGTGACGGTGTACGACGATCTGGCGGTTAACTGGCTCAAGGGCGCGAGCCTGACCGAAGAGCAATTGAAGGCTGGCATCCGCGTCCATCAGTCCGTGGAAGAACCGAGCGCAGCGCGCATCGAGTTTTCCCATCGCCGTACGTTCAACGATGAGTTGCTGGGCGATGACTTCAGTCCGGGCGTCAGTCCGGTCACGTTCTTTACCGAAAAGCGCAGTGGCAAGCTCGATGAACCGATCGAACTGCCGCCCGAGGCCTATCAAGTCGATCCGCTGCGCGCGACGATCACCTACGACCTGAACCTGTTCCCGGAAACCCCGGCGATTGCGGTAGGCTCAATGCCGCTGTTTCTCGCCACGGTGGCCAAACAGGCATACGACGCCACATCCTTGCCCAAAGGCCTGGAAATCAAGAACAACCAATTGGTGGTGGATCTGAAACTGTTCCCGCCCAACGAGTGGCGTTTCTTCGTCAAAGACGACAGTGGCAACTACCTCAAGCAGATTCTCTCGGTCAGCCACGATGCAAGCGCAGAAGGCCCGGCGTTGTTTGGCGTGCATTATTTCTATGGCCGCCCGACCCACGTCGAAGCCTATCAGCGAACCGACCTCGCCACCGTGCAATACGGTTTTGAGGTCAAGCTCGACAAGGCGCCGATGCCTGAGACTGCGCCTTGAAGGGCAAGATCAAAAGATCGCAGCCTGCGGCAGCTCCTACAGGGCGCGGCCGCGACCACCGTTGATCTGCCGCAACTGCGCTTGCAGGTGCAGGCTCCAGATCTGCGGATCGTCAGCCAGTTCGTAGCCATGCAAGGTCAGACTTTCGACAATGGTGTCGAGTATCGATTCGGCGGCGACCGGCCCATGAAACGGGCCCTGGGCTTTGATGGCAGAAGGTTGTTCGCCGGCCATGCCGGCCGCGAAGAGCAGCGTCCACATACCGTTATCGCCGGCCAACGGCTTGATGGCGCATTCGATACGGGTCACAAGACCCAGGCATTGACGGGTGAGGCAGAGGTTGCGCGACATGGCGGCGACCCTCGGTGAAGCCGGTATTCAGCCCCCACGGGAGGACTGGCTCGATCCAGTGATACTGTCGATATCCTTGAGCTGAGAATAGAAGAAAAGTCCGCTGCGCAAGCCGAATGAAACCAGAAGGCGCCGAATGGTCATTGTGTGAATATTGGCGCCAGAGTAGTGGCGATTTTCCCGAAGATCCCCACAAAACAAATGTAGGAGTGAGCCTGCTCGCGATAGCGGTGAACCAGTCGACTTATTCGCCGACTGACACTCAGCTATCGCGAGCAGGCTCACTCCTACAGTTTGACCGCGCCAGGCTTAAGCCGGTTTGGCTTCGGCCAAGGCCTCTTGCGCCAGTTCCTTCTCGGCTTCCTTGAGGTCTTCTTCGCTGATCATTTCAGCGATGTCGCGCAAGCGTTCCACCACCCGCGCGTTGATGCTGCCTTCCGGGAATTCGCCATCGGCATTCGGCTCACCGGCCGGTTCACCGACCAGCAGGCTCAACGCCTCGTCGGCCTGACGCACCGCGTACACGTGGAACTGCCCGGCACGCACCGCCGCCAGGACTTTCTCATCGAGCATTAGCGTAGCGACGTTGGCCTGCGGAATGATCGCGCCCTGCTCGCCCGTCAGCCCGCGTGCTTCGCAGAGACGGAAGAAGCCTTCGATCTTCTCGTTGACCCCGCCCACCGCCTGCACTTCGCCAAACTGATTGATCGAACCGGTGATCGCAAAGCACTGCTTGAGCGGGGTTTTCGACAGCGCCGAAATCAGCGTGCACGCCTCACCCAGCGACGCACTGTCGCCATCGACGTAACCGTACGACTGCTCCAGCGCGATGCTCGCGGAAATAGCCAGCGGGAATTCCTGAGCGTAACGGCTGCCCAGATACCCGGTGAGAATCATCACGCCTTTAGAGTGAATCGGCTGCCCAAGGTTGACTTCACGCTCGATGTCGACGATGCCGCTGCCGCCCGGATACACCGTGGCGGAAATCCGCGCCGGCACACCGAATGCAGAATCACCGACTTCGAGTACGGTCAGGCCATTGCATTTGCCGACCGCCGCACCATCAGTGTCGATCAGGATGATCCCGGCGAGCATATCGTCGAGAATCCGCGCCGACACTCGACCGGTGCGTGTGGCCTTGGCTTTCAGCGCACGTTCGATATGCCCGGCATCGGTCATCTCATCGCCGGCCAGATGACGGATGAAATCCGCTTCGCTGACCAGTTGGAACAGATCACCGATACGTGCCGACAAACGCCCCTGGTGCTCGGCCAAACGAGCGCTGTACGTCGCCAGACGTGCCACCGCATCGGCGGTCAACGGTGCCATGCCTTCTTCCGACGTGCGGGTTTTCAACAGCTGGGCAAATTGTTCCAGGCTCTCGTCGACCATCGGGATGTCTTCGTCGAAATCCACGAGGACGCGGAACATCTCCTGGAAGTCCGGATCAAGGTCCTGCAGCGTGTAATACAGCGACCGCGCACCGATGATGATGACTTTGACCTGCAACGGTATGTGCTGCGGGTTGAGCGTCACAGTGGCGAAACGACCCATCTCGCCCAGCGGCGATTCCATTTTCAGTTTGCGCGATTGCAGGGCGCGTTTCAGCGCGTCCCACACGAACGGCTCGCTGAGCATTTTTTCCGCTTCAAGAATCAGGAAACCACCGTTGGCGCGGTGCAAGGCACCGGGACGCAACTGCCGATAGGTGGTGTAAAGCGCGCCCTGATCGGTGGTGTATTCGATGCGACCGAAGAGGTTTTCGTAAGTCGGGTGCGGCTCGAACACCACCGGCGCACCGCCGCTCACCGGATGGCCGACCACCAGGCTCGGCGCGTATTGCTCTTCCAGCAGCTTGCGCGCGACGGCGTCGGTCTTGCTGTCATCGACCAATTGCTCGACCACGGTTTTCAGCAAGTAGACCTGCATGGCTTGCAGGTAACCGCAGACCGCGGCGTTCTCGGCGTACTTCTCCGACAGCGGCGACAGCAATGGCTGCAGCGCCAAGGTGATGGTTTCTTCGTTGAGCGAACGCAGTTGATTGTTCGACTCGCGCTTCCACTGCGGCAGGCTGGCGAGTTCTTCGTTCAGGCGCTCTTCGAGGCCGGAAATGTCTTCGTGAAAACGCTCGCGATCAGCCTCTGGCAACTGAGCGAATTCCGCTTCGTCCAGAGCCTTGCCGTCGAGCATCGGCGTGAAGGCAACGTTGCTGCTGTCGCGGTACAGGGCGACGTCTTTTTCCAGGGCCAGACGCTCGATGATGTCGAGGGCCTTGTCATAGCGCTGGTTGAAGGCGCGGTCGATGGCGCTTTTCTTTTGCTGGTAGGACGGGTGCTCGAACACCGCTGGAAACGTTGCCAGCAGGTTGTCGATCAAGCCGTTGATGTCACCGATAAAGACGCCGGCAGTGCCAGAAGGCAATTCCAGTGCACGCGGTTCGCGCGGCTCGTCGAAATTATTCACGTAGACCCAGTCGGCCGGGGTCTGCAGGCGCTTGCCTTCTGCTTTCAGGTAGCGTTTGACGAACGAGAAGCGGCCGGTGCCGGGCTCGCCCATCACGAATACGTTGTAACCGGGGCGTGGCATGGCCACACCGAACTGCAAGGCTTCGACCGCGCGTTCCTGGCCGAGCACACCGCGAAAGGGCTCCAGATCATTGGTGGTAGTGAAGCTGAACTGTTCAGCGGAAAACGGACGGGTCAGCGCTTCGGGCGCGAGACGCAAGCTGGCAGCAACAGGATCAGGCATCGGGCTTCCTTAACAATCAGGCGGGGCAGATAGCGGCATTCTGGCGCTGCCCGTGCCCCACTGGCAAGGCGCGCCACACCACAAAGCATAGACAACCGGCCAAGCCGGCGGCCCGCCCCCTGAAACCGGGGTTTATTCCAAATATTTTGCAAAAAACCACGGAACCCCTGGAACGTGCCTAAACTCCAAACTGCGCGGCTGGAACTAATACCGGCCCACTGGCTTCGTTTGGGTCTGTCTCGTACAGAGCTTGGGGGGCCAGAACCCTGTCCATTGGTATGCACACAAAGAGAAAAAAGCTATGAAACGGATTCTTCTCGGTACTCTCTTCACCGCTGTATCCATCAACGCAATGGCGCAAGCTCCAGGCGGCCCGGATTGCGGTTGGGGCAACATGCTGTTCGAAGGTCAGCGTGGCACCCCTGCTCACTTCCTCGCTTCCACCACCAACGGTACTTCCGGTAACGCCACCTTCGGGATGACGTCCGGCACCAACGGTTGCTCGACCAACGCATCGCTGACCTACGGCGGCAAATCCTGGTTTGCCATGAATGGCATGATGAACGAGCTGTCCGAAGACATGGCCAAAGGCAACGGCGAAGCGCTGACGACTTATGCCGTGGTACTGGGCGTGGCGCCGGAAGATCGCGCGCACTTCGCAGCTGTGACTCACGAGCACTTCCAGCAGATCTTCAGCAAGGCTGACGTGACCGCTGAAGACGTGCATACCAACACCCTGGCCGTACTGAAATCGGATCCTCGTCTGGCCAAGTACGCAACTCAGGCTTAAGCTCGACCTCGCCCGCTTCCTTCGGGAAGCGGGTTTTATTTTTTCGGCCCGCCCTCCTTGGGTCTTTATTTCTTTCCTGTTCAAGTTGCCGACTATGCTCAAACGCCTTGCCTGGCTGGCGCTCTGTGTCTGCGCCCCTCTGTCCGCCGCGCCAACCATCGACCCTCAACGTTTGCAGCAACTGGCCAACGACCGCTTCTGGATTTCCCTCGGTCACTACGAAACCGCCAAGCTTGGCGGCTGGCGCAGCTATGTCAGCGACAAGAAGTTTTTTCTGGCGCCCGATGGCAACGAACACCCCGATCATGAACTGGCGGCCACCGTGCAAGCGCTGTACGCCCCGGCCAGTCTCGGCGAGCAACATGCGCAATGCGTTTATCCGGCGCGCACCCGCTGGCTGAAAGCGCAGCTCAATCTCGGGGATCTACCGACACCGGCATGCGCTGAATACAAGAAGTGGTTCAAGGATGTCTCGCCGCACAGCGCGGTGATGATCTTCCCGGCGGCCTATCTGAATAGCCCGTCATCGATGTTCGGCCACACCCTGCTGCGCATCGACCAGGCCGATGTGCAGGCCGACAAAACGTCGCTGCTCAGTTATGCGATCAACTTTGGCGCCTACATCGAAGGCTCGGACAACAGCATTCTCTACGCTTGGAAAGGTTTGATGGGCGGTTATCCGGGATTGTTCGCCTTGGTGCCGTATCAGGAAAAACTCTCGGAATACCGCAGCCTGGAAAACCGCGACCTGTGGGAATACCGGCTCAATCTGAGCCAAGAAGAAACCGCGCGCATGGTCGAGCATGTGTGGGAGTTGAAGCAGATCCAGTTCGATTACTTTTTCTTCGACGAAAACTGCTCGTATCGCTTGCTGGAGCTGCTGCAAGTCGCACGCCCGAGCCTGCGCCTGACCGAACAATTCCCGTTGACCGCGATACCCACGGACACCGTTAAAGCGGTGAAAGAAGCCGGGCTGGTGGAAAGCATCGAATATCGTCCGTCCCGTGAGCGCGAATTGCTCAGCCGCGCCGAGCCATTGAACAGTGACGAACAGCAATGGGTGCTGAACGTCAGCGCCGATCAGCAGCAGTTGCAGGATCCGGCGTTCAAAGCCCTGCCACGCGACCGTCAGGCGTTGATCATCGACGCGGCGTATCGTCTGGAGCGCTACCGCGCCAACGGTCAGGAGCGTGATCCGCAACGGGCGCAACGCAGTTTCGAATTGCTGCGGGCGATCAACAAGAACCCGGCGCCTGAGTTGGACATTCCGCAGCCAGGCTTGCCGGAAGACGGCCACGAATCCCGCACCTGGCAGGCCGGTCTCGGCACCCGTGGTGATCGTGCATTCGGTGAGTACGGTTTGCGCATGGCTTATCACGATCTCAACGACAACGCCGAAAGCTTCCCGCTCGGCGCACAAATCGAGATCCTGCAGATGAAGTTGCGTCAGTACGAAGGCAATCACTGGCAGTTCCAGCAACTGGATCTGGCGACGATTCGTTCGCTGACGCCGCGTAATGAGCTGCTGCAACCGCTGTCGTGGCAGGTCACTGGTGGTCTGGAGCGCGTACCGGGCAAGCATGATGACGAGACGCTGGTCAGCCACGTCAACGGTGGTGGCGGTGGCACGTGGGCGCTGGGTGACGATGTGCTGGGTTTTGCCCTCGGCACCGTGCGCGTTGAACACAACAATGATTTCGCCGAGTTCGTGTCCCCGGCGGGTGGTTTCAATACCGGCGTGTTGTGGAAAAACCCGCTGGGCAATCTCAGTGTGGAGGCCAAGGGCGATTACTTCTTCAATGGCGAAGTGCGCCGCAGCCTGAGTCTGAATCAGCAGTGGGAATTGTCGCGCAACCTTGGTTTGCGCCTGAGTGCGCAGCGTGAGTTCAGCCATCTCGCCACGCCGGAAACCGAGGTCATGCTTGAAGTGAAGTGGTATCACTACTGATCCCGAACACATCCCCCTGTAGGAGTGAGCCTGCTCGCGATAGCAATTCATCAGTCACTGGTGCGGTGACTGATACACCGCTATCGCGAGCAGGCTCACTCCTACAGGGGATTTGTGGTGCTCAACGAATTACTCACATGCCTTTCACCAACGCTCGACGAATCAGCTTCTAGACTTTCCCATAAGCCGAGAACCGGCGCGGGAGAGTGCGATGTGGCGGTGTGCGGGTTGGTTGGGTGTTGTGTTGTTGCTGGGCGGTTGCCAGACCACCCATGAAGATCTGATCGCCAAGGGTTATCCACCAGCCTTCGCCGACGGCTTCGATGACGGTTGCATCAGCGGTCGCCAGGCGGCCGGTTCGATCAGCGGCGAGTTTCGCAAGAACGTGCCGCGCTATCTGAAGGACAAGCAATACGCCGAAGGCTGGACCGACGGCTTCCGCCAGTGTCAGGCGATGCTGGAAAACAAGGGACGCGAAGAGTATCGCAACGAACACTGGGACGAACGAGAACGCGCCTGGCAGCAGCAGAAAGATCAGGACGCCGGACGGGCTTATCGCTCGCAATAGGTCGCTTCCAGACATCCAGTGAAACCAAATGCCTGCGAGCATGGCCCAAACCTCATACGAGGAGGACACCATGAGTCGCGCATTCGTCAACGAAGACAACGCCGCCGCGCAAGCCGATCAGCCGGTCGAACGGCAGGTCAGCGAGCAGCCCAATTACGTCACGCCGCAAGGGTTGGCGCAGTTGCAGGCCAAAGTCGCCGAGCTGCAAAGCCTGCATGCCGAACAATCAGCCAGAGGTGAGCAGGCCGACAAGCAACGGCTGGCGGATCTGCAACGTGATTTGCGTTATTTCAATCAGCGCCTGAGCAGCGCACAAGTCGCCGTAGCAGCAACGTCCAGAGACAAAGTGCAGATCGGCAGTTGGGTGACCTACGCCGATGAGCACGACACCGAACGCCGGGTACAACTGGTCGGCGAAGATCAGGCCGATGCCAGCAAAGGCCTGATCAATTGGAGTTCACCGCTGGGCCGGGCGCTGCTCGGTGCCCGACTCAATGACGAGGTGCTGTGGCAGCGCCCCGCCGGCGATCAAATCATCGAAGTGATTCGCATCGAACCGGCTTAAACCACGCCCTGCGCGAGCATCGCGTCGGCGACTTTGACGAAGCCGGCGATGTTCGCACCTTTGACGTAGTTGATCCGGCCGTTCTCTTCGCCGTAATGCACGCAAGCGTGATGGATCGACTGCATGATCGCGTGCAGCTTGCTGTCCACCTCACCTGCCGTCCACAGCAGGCGCATGGCGTTCTGCGACATCTCCAGACCGCTCACCGCGACACCGCCGGCGTTGGATGCTTTGCCCGGGGCGAACAGAATCCCGGCCTCGATAAAGATATCCACAGCCTCCAGTGTGGTCGGCATGTTCGCGCCTTCAGCCACGCACACGCAGCCATTGCGCAATAACGCGTGTGCGGCTTCAGCGTCGAGCTCATTCTGCGTAGCGCACGGCAGCGCGATGTCGCACGGCAGCGACCAAGGCAATTGCCCGGCGCGGAATTCCAGACCGAACGCTGCCGCCAATTCGCTGATGCGCCCGCGTTTGACGTTCTTCAGCTCCAGCAGCGCCAGCCACTGCTCTTCGCTCAAGCCTGCTTCGCAATACAACGTGCCTTCGGAGTCGGACAGGGAAATCACCTTGCCGCCCAGATCCATGACCTTGCGCGCCGCGTATTGCGCCACGTTGCCGGAACCGGAGATTGCCACGCGCTTGCCTTCGACGGTCTGCTCGCGGCGCTTGAGCATTTCCTCCGCGAAGTACACGCAACCGAAACCGGTGGCTTCCGGACGAATCAGGCTGCCGCCGTAGGTCATGCCTTTGCCGGTCAGCACACTGGTGAATTGGTTGCTCAAGCGTTTGTACTGGCCGAAGAGGAAGCCAATCTCGCGCGCACCGACACCGATATCACCGGCCGGCACGTCAACGTCGGCGCCAATATGGCGATACAACTCGCTCATGAACGCCTGACAGAAGCGCATGACTTCAGCGTCACTTTTGCCCTTCGGATCGAAGTCCGAGCCGCCCTTACCGCCGCCCATGGGCAGCGAGGTCAGCGAGTTTTTAAAGGTCTGTTCGAAGGCGAGGAATTTCAGCACACCCAGGTTCACCGACGGATGGAAGCGCAAGCCGCCCTTGTACGGGCCGATGGCGCTGTTCATCTGGATGCGGAAACCGCGATTGACCTGCACTTTGCCCTGATCGTCGACCCATGACACGCGGAACACCACGGCACGCTCCGGCTCGCAGATACGTTCCAGAATCCCCGAGTTCAGGTAATGCGGATTGGCTTCGAGGAACGGCCACAGACTGCGCAGGACTTCTTCGACGGCCTGGTGAAATTCGGGTTGATCCGGATCGCGTTTTTTCAGGCGGGCGAGGAAGGATTCAACGGATTCGATCATGGCAAAAGTCTCGGCAAATTTATTGTCGTTGGAGGAGATTGGGCCGGACTGTAACAAACGAAATGCGCACAGGAACAGAGCAAAATGTCGCAGTTATGAAATTAAATGGTGCACAGGATATAAATTCGGCTGGTTTTTGCCCAGTTTTGCACCTGAATGGTGAGATCAAATTCAAGTGATGCACCAACAGTTATACCGCCATCGCTGGCAAGCCAGCTCCCACAGTGGACATCGGTGAAACACCTATCTCGAACACCCCACAAAACCCTGTGGGAGCTTGGCTTGCCAGCGATGAATCCAACTCGGTATCCCTGAAAAACCAGGCAAAAAAAAACGGAGCCCGAAGGCTCCGCTTTTTCATGCAACCAACCCGATATCAGGCCAGTTTCTTGTGACGTACCCGGTGTGGCTGGGCAGCCGCTTCGCCGAGACGCTTTTTGCGATCGGCTTCGTACTCGGTGTAGTTACCTTCAAAGAAGATCGCTTGCGAGTCGTCTTCGTACGCCAGGATGTGCGTCGCCACACGGTCAAGGAACCACCGATCGTGAGAGATCACAATCGCAGCGCCCGGGAAGTCCAGCAGGGCTTCTTCCAGGGAGCGCAGGGTTTCAACGTCGAGGTCGTTGGACGGTTCGTCGAGCAGCAGGACGTTGCCGCCCTCCTTCAGGGTCAGCGCCAGGTGCAGACGACCGCGCTCACCACCGGACAGATCCTTGACGAACTTCTGCTGATCGCCGCCCTTGAAGTTGAAGCGACCGACATAAGTACGCGACGGAATCTCGTAGTTGCCGATGCGGATCTGGTCGGAACCGTCGGAGATTTGCTGGAACACAGTCTTGCTGCCATCCAGGTCGTCACGGCTCTGATCGACGCAGGCCAGTTGCACGGTTTCGCCGACTTCGATGCTGCCCGAATCCGGTGTTTCCTTGCCCATCAGCATGCGGAACAGGGTCGACTTACCGGCACCGTTACCGCCGATCACGCCGACGATGGCGCCCTTCGGCATCGAGAACGACAGGTTGTCGATCAACACGCGATCGCCGTAGCCCTTGGTGACGTTCTTGAATTCGATGACCTTGTCGCCCAGGCGCGGACCGGCCGGGATGTAGATCTCGTTGGTTTCGCTGCGCTTCTGGAATTCCTGCGATTGCATTTCCTCGAAGCGTTGCAGACGTGCCTTGGATTTCGACTGGCGGGCCTTGGCGCCTTTGCGCACCCACTCCAGTTCTTCCTTCATGGCTTTTTCGTGGGCCGACTGCTGCTTGGATTCCGCCGCCAGACGATCGGACTTGGCTTCGAGCCAACCCGAGTAGTTGCCTTCGTACGGGATGCCCGCGCCGCGGTCGAGTTCGAGAATCCAGCCGGCGACGTTGTCGAGGAAGTAACGGTCGTGCGTAATCGCTACCACGGTGCCCGGGAAGTCGTGCAGGAAGTGCTCCAGCCACGCCACGGAGTCAGCGTCCAAGTGGTTGGTCGGTTCGTCGAGCAGCAGCATGTCCGGGGCGGACAGCAGCAGACGGCACAGGGCCACACGACGCTTTTCACCACCGGACAGGTGTTCTACTTTTGCGTCCCAGGCCGGCAGACGCAGTGCATCGGCGGCGACTTCCAGTTGGCGCTCAAGGTTATGACCGTCGCTGGCCTGCAGGATCGCTTCGAGCTTGGCTTGTTCGGCGGCCAGTTTGTCGAAGTCCGCATCCGGGTCAGCGTAAGCGGCGTAGACCTCGTCCAGACGCGCTTGCGCGTCCTTGATCACGCTGACTGCTTCCTCGACCACTTCACGCACGGTCTTGGTCGGATCAAGTTGTGGCTCTTGCGGCAGATAACCGATGTTCAGGTCCGGCATCGGACGGGCTTCGCCCTCGAACTCGGTGTCGACGCCGGCCATGATTTTCAGCAGCGTGGACTTACCCGAACCGTTGAGGCCGAGTACGCCAATTTTGGCGCCGGGGAAGAACGACAGCGAAATGTTTTTGAGAATTTCCCGCTTCGGCGGAACAACTTTGCCCAGCCGATGCATGGTGAAGACGTATTGAGCCATGGAGAACCTTGGGTCAGTGACAGATGAATGATTGCAGCGCAGGCGAAGCCCGGCCAGACCATGCGCGTCGTTCACTTGATGGTTATCAATGCGTGCGCGCTGAAAAAGTCTGAGTCTAGGAGCTGGAACGCTCCCGCGTAACCGGCAAAGCTACCTTAATGACAGTTGGCAGTCCAGCCGAGCGGGGCTGGCACTTCGCCACGACTCAAGGCATGCTAGCCGCCCTTTGGGCGTCCGGCTTATAGTGCACGTCGCGCCAGTCCAGCCAAATCGCAGGATTACAGCTTGTCCAATGTCACTCCGCCAGCTTCTGTGAGCAGCACCCCACCGGCGCCCGGCTCGTCCCTGCGCGGTACATTAAAGGGTGCGCTGGCGACGCTTGTGCTTTTGTTGCTCGCATTGCTGTTCTGGCAACTGCTCGATCAACTGCGCGAAACCCAGAAAAACCAGCGCCAGTACACCATTGATTACACCGCCGACCTCGCCTCGCAGGTCAGCCTGAACATGGCGCTGAACGCGCAAATCGCCCTCAACCTGCTACCGATCGTCGAACAACCGCAATCAGCCGACGAACAGCAGGCGTTGCTGCGCAAGCTCCAGCAATCGCTGCCCGATTTGCGCAGCCTGGCGTTGCTCAGCCCTTCCGGACGAATCATCAACGACAGCGCCGTCGACAGTCACGATGCCGACTACCTCACCGAACTGGTGCGCCGCAGCCGTGCCCAGGCACATTATTTCAGTAACGCCGACGACGGCTCGGTGGTGCATCTATTGCTGCATCAAGCCAGCGGCAGCACGCGCGGTTATTGGGCCTTGCGCCTGACCCCGACCTTTTTCGACTCGCTGACCAAACAGGGCGAAACCGGCATCCGCCCGTTGTGGCTGGTGGAAAACCGCGTCAACCATCAGATCATCAGCCGCGATGAAGCGTTGCCCTCGGCCAAGCCCGGCGTGCTGAGCCCGGACGACCTCGCCAACACCGTGCTGACCGTGCCACTGAGCAGCAGCGACTGGCAGTTGCGTGGCCTGTTCGACCGCCAGCGCGTACTCGAAGAACTGCTGCCGGCATTTATCGGCAAATGCCTTTTGGGCCTGGCGTTCTCGATGCTGCCGGTGATTGCGCTGTTGAACATGCGCCGCCGCCAGCGCCAGTTGCATGAAGGCCGCCGGCGCTATCAGGACATTTTCGAAGGCACTGGCGTCGCCCTGTGCGTGCTGGACCTGTCCGGCCTCAAGCAGGTCTTCGACAAGGCGCAGATCCAGACCAGCGACCAGCTCAAAGCCTGGCTCGACCAGCCGGCGCAACGTCAGCAACTGCTGCAGGAATTGCGCGTCACCGAGGTCAACCAGGTCGCGTTGCAACTGCTCAACGTCAACTCTTGCGAGCACGCCTGGCAACTGTTGATCGATGGCCACCCACACCGTCAGTGCGCCATCGGCAACCAAGTGCTCGACGCCGTCCTGCAGCAACAGAAGCAGCTGGAACTGGAAATCAAACTGCCGGACATCAATGGCCGCGACCAGCACCTGTGGATGGTGTTGCGCCTGCCGATCGAGCAGCACGACTACAAAGCGGTGATCCTCAGCATCAACGACATCACCAGCCGCAAGCTGATCGAACTGTCGCTGCTCGAACGCGAAGGCTTCTGGTCGGACGTGGTGCGCACCGTGCCGGATCATCTGTACGTGCAGGACGTGATCAGCCAGCGGATGATTTTCAGTAACCACCACCTCGGTCAAACCCTCGGCTACAACCGCACTGAACTGCATCAGATGGGCGAGTATTTCTGGGAAATCCTCCTGCACCCGGAAGACGCCGACTACTACCATCGCTCGCGGCAGATGCAGCGGCACGCCGGTTACAGTCAGTTGCTCCAGTGCCAACTGCGCTTCCGCCATCGCGACGGCAAATGGCGGCGTTTCGACATTCGCGAACAGGCGTTGGCTCGCGACAAACACGATCAGGTGACGCGAATCATCGGCGTGGCCAAGGACATCACCGAACAGATCGAAGCCAGCGAATCCCTGCGTGACAGCGAGCAGCGTTATCGCATGCTCGCCGAAAGCATCAGTGACGTGATTTTTTCCACCGACAGCAAGCTCTCGCTGAACTACGTCAGCCCGTCGGTGCAGGCGGTACTGGGCTACGACGCCGAGTGGATTTTCCAGAACGGCTGGCAATCGACCATCGCCAACCCGCAGCAATTGAGCGGCATCTATACGCTGATGGATCGGGTCAGCAAGGCGCTGGACAAGCCCGAGCAATTGGCGGTGTTGCGCAATCAGGTGCAAACGCAATTGTTCCTGTTCGACTGCCTGCGCGCCGATGGCCGCAAGATCCCGATCGAGTTGCGTCTGGTGCTGGTGTGGGACGAGCACGGCGCGTTCGAAGGCGTGCTCGGTGTCGGTCGCGACATCAGTCAGCAGCGCCGCGCCGAAAAAGACCTGCGCATGGCCGCCACGGTTTTCGAGCATTCGACCTCGGCGATTCTGATCACCGACCCGGCCGGTTACATCGTGCAAGCCAACGAAGCCTTCAGCCGCGTCAGCGGTTACGCGGTGAGCGAAGTGCTTGATCAGTTGCCGAACATGCTCACCGTCGACGAACAACAGGACGCGCACCTGCGTTACGTGCTCAAACAACTGCATCAGCACAGCACCTGGGAAGGCGAAGTCTGGCTCAAGCGCCGCAACGGCGAGCATTACCCGGCGTGGGTCGGCATCACCGCGGTGCTCGACGACGAAGGCGATCTGGCCAGTTATGTGTGCTTCTTCAGCGACATCAGCGAGCGCAAGGCCAGCGAGCAGCGCATTCACCGCCTCGCCTACTACGACGCCCTGACCCACCTGCCGAACCGCACGCTGTTCCAGGATCGCCTGCACACCGCGCTGCAATCGGCCGAGCGGCAGAAGTCGTGGGTGGTGCTGATGTTCCTCGACCTCGACCGTTTCAAACCGATCAACGACTCCCTCGGCCACGCCGCCGGCGACCGCATGTTGAAAGACATGGCCACGCGCCTGCTGGCCTGCGTCGACGATGACGACACCGTGGCGCGCATGGGCGGCGATGAATTCACGCTGCTGCTGCAACATCGCTCCAGTCGCGAAATGGCGTTGAACCGGGCGATTCATGTCGCCGAACAGATTCTCGGCAGCCTCGTCCGCCCGTTCGTGCTTGAAGGACGCGAGTTCTTCGTCACCGCCAGTATCGGCATCGCCCTGAGTCCGCAGGACGGCAACGAACTCAGCCAGTTGATGAAGAACGCCGACACCGCGATGTACCACGCCAAGGAGCGCGGCAAGAACAACTTCCAGTTCTATCAGGCCGACATGAACGCCAGTGCGCTGGAGCGTCTGGAGCTGGAAAGCGACTTGCGCCACGCCCTGGAACAAAACGAATTCGTCCTGTATTACCAACCGCAATTCAGCGGCGACGGCAAGCGTCTGACCGGCGCCGAAGCGCTGTTGCGCTGGCGCCATCCACGTCGTGGACTGGTGCCGCCGGGGGATTTCATTCCGGTGCTCGAAGAGCTTGGTCTGGTGGTCGACGTTGGCGATTGGGTGATCAGCGAAGCGTGCCGTCAGCTGAAGACCTGGCACCAGAATCGTGTACGCGTGCCGAAGGTGTCGGTGAACATCTCGGCGCGGCAGTTCTCCGATGGCCAGCTCGGCACGCGGATCGCCACGATCCTGCGCGAAACCGGCCTGCCGCCGGCATGCCTGGAGCTGGAACTGACCGAAAGTATCCTGATGCGTGAAGTCAGCGAGGCCATGCAGATTCTTGCCGGGCTGAAAAACCTTGGCCTGAGCATCGCAGTCGATGACTTCGGCACCGGTTACTCATCGCTGAACTACCTCAAGCAATTCCCGATCGACGTGCTGAAAATCGACCGCACGTTTGTCGATGGCCTGCCGTCCGGTGAGCAGGACGCGCAGATTGCCCGGGCGATCATCGCCATGGCGCACAGTCTGAATCTGGCGGTGATCGCCGAGGGTGTGGAGACCCATGAGCAGTTGGACTTCCTGCGCGAACATGGTTGCGATGAGGTTCAGGGCTATCTGTTCGGGCGGCCGATGCCGGCGGGGCGGTTTGAGGCGCAGTTCAGCAATGACGCGCTGTTCATGTTCGACTGAACATCGGCGGCGCGACCGAAAAGATCGCAGCCTTCGGCAGCTCCTGCAAGGATTGATGTCGGTCACAGTATTCGGGATCAGCTCGGATTACTGTAGGAGCTGCCGAAGGCTGCGATCTTTTGAGGCCAGCACAATCACCATCTATCTGCGCATGAACGCCACTTGTCTGCGACATGATGTCGTTTCATATGCCATCCAAAACCCATTGGGTTAGAATGCCCCCCTTTTCTGCCCCCGATCCTTGAGGACCGCCATGTTCAGCCGTGATTTGACTATTGCCAAGTACGACGCCGACCTTTTTGCCGCCATGGAGCAAGAAGCTCAGCGCCAGGAAGAACACATTGAGCTGATCGCTTCGGAAAACTACACCAGCCCAGCGGTGATGGAAGCTCAAGGCTCGGTCCTGACCAACAAGTACGCTGAAGGCTACCCAGGCAAGCGTTACTACGGTGGTTGCGAGTACGTCGACATCGTTGAGCAACTGGCCATCGACCGCGCCAAAGAGCTGTTCGGCGCCGATTACGCCAACGTTCAGCCGCACGCCGGTTCGCAAGCCAACGCTGCTGTTTACCTGGCCCTGCTGCAAGGTGGCGACACCATTCTGGGCATGAGCCTGGCCCACGGCGGTCACCTGACCCACGGCGCCAGCGTTTCCTCCTCGGGCAAACTGTACAACGCTGTGCAGTACGGCATCGACGCCAACGGCCTGATCGACTACGACGAAGTCGAGCGTCTGGCAGTTGAGCACAAGCCAAAAATGATCGTGGCCGGTTTCTCTGCCTACTCGCAGATTCTCGACTTCCCACGTTTCCGCGCCATCGCTGACAAAGTCGGTGCTTACCTGTTCGTCGACATGGCTCACGTAGCCGGTCTGGTTGCCGCGGGTGTTTACCCGAACCCGGTGCCTTTCGCTGACGTCGTGACCACCACCACGCACAAGACCCTGCGCGGTCCACGTGGCGGTCTGATCCTGGCGCGCGCCAACGCCGACATCGAGAAGAAGCTGAACTCCGCGGTATTCCCGGGCGCCCAGGGTGGCCCGCTGGAGCACGTGATCGCCGCTAAAGCGATCTGCTTCAAGGAAGCGCTGCAGCCAGAGTTCAAGGCCTACCAGGAACAAGTGGTGCTGAACGCCCAGGCCATGGCCGAAGTGTTCATCGAGCGCGGTTTCGACGTGGTTTCGGGCGGTACCAAGAACCACCTGTTCCTGCTGTCGCTGATCAAGCAGGACATCTCCGGTAAAGACGCCGACGCCGCTCTGGGCAAAGCGTTCATCACCGTGAACAAGAACTCCGTACCAAACGATCCACGCTCGCCGTTCGTCACTTCCGGCCTGCGCTTCGGTACTCCGGCTGTGACCACTCGTGGCTTCAAGCAAGCTGAGTGCAAAGAGCTGGCTGGCTGGATCTGCGACATCCTGGCTGACCTGAACAACGAAGCGGTGATCGACGCCGTTCGTGAGAAAGTCAAAGCCATCTGCAAGAAGCTGCCGGTATACGGCGCTTAATTGCGACGTTAAATCTGCACCATGAAAAACCGGCCAAGTGATTGGCCGGTTTTTTTTCGCCCCTGATTTCCCGTGTAGGAGCTGCCGAAGGCTGCGATCTTTTGATTTGGGCCTTGAAAAAACAAGATCAAAAGATCGCAGCCTTCGGCAGCTCCTACACGTGGCTATGGCCACTGGTCAGACCGGTCATGCCAATTTTGCTGTTTTCACTTGTCATCCCGAAAAAACCGAGCGTAGACTGCACCCGCACTGGACATACCGGTAAGACCACAATAATTAAGTTCTGAATCTGATGCGTTCAAGCGCACGGCAGCCAGGACACCGACCAGGATTCCTCCCATGCTCAGATGGTGCTCGCGTTCAATCTTCCTCCAAGTGGTTCTCGGACTGATGCTCGGCATCGTCTGCGGGCTGACCCTTCCTGAATACTCGGCCCAGCTCAAACCGCTCGGCGACGGCTTCATCAAACTGATCAAGATGCTCATCGGCCTCATCGTGTTCTGCGTGGTGGTCAGCGGCATCAGCGGCGCCGGCGATCTGAAGAAGGTCGGGCGCATCGGTCTCAAATCGGTGATCTACTTCGAAGTGTTGACCACCATCGCACTGGTGATCGGTCTGGTGTTCGCCTTCAGTACCGGCATCGGCAGCGGCGCGAATATCCATCTGGAGCAGCTGTCGACCGCCGACATGGGCGATCTCGCCGAACGCAGCCAGCACATGCACACCACCACGCAATTCCTGATGGACCTGATCCCGACGTCGGTGATCGGAGCCTTCGCTGATAACAACATTCTGCAAGTGCTGCTGTTTTCGGTGCTGTTCGGTAGCGCGTTGAATCTGGTCGGCGAAGCAGCTTCCGGGATCTCGCGCCTGATCAACGAACTGAGCCATGTGATCTTCCGCATCATGGGCATGATCGTGCGTCTGGCGCCGATCGGCGTGTTCGGCGCCATCGCCTTCACCACCAGCAAATATGGCCTCGATTCCCTGCAACACCTGGGCAGCCTGGTCGGTTTGTTCTACCTGACCTGCATCGCGTTCGTCAGTGTGATTCTCGGTCTGGTGATGCGCGCTTCCGGCCTGCGCATGTGGCCGCTATTGAAGTATCTGCGCGAAGAACTGCTGATCGTCATGGGCACGGCATCGTCCGACGCCGTGCTGCCACAGATCATGCGCAAACTCGAACACCTCGGCATTGGCAGCTCGACCGTGGGTCTGGTGATTCCAACCGGGTACTCGTTCAACCTTGACGGTTTCTCGATCTACCTGACCCTGGCCATCGTGTTCATTGCCAACGCCACCGGCACGCCGCTGGCCATGACCGATCTGCTGACCATTTTGCTGGTGTCGCTGATTACCTCCAAAGGTGCCCACGGGATTCCGGGTTCGGCACTGGTGATTCTGGCGGCAACGCTGACAGCGATTCCGGCGATCCCGGTGGTCGGTCTGGTGCTGGTGTTGGCAGTGGACTGGTTCATGGGCATCGGCCGAGCACTCACCAATCTCATCGGCAACTGCGTCGCCACGGTTGCGATCGCCCGTTGGGAAAAAGACATCGACGTGCAACGCGCCAACAAAGTACTCAGCGGTCAGCAGGGCTACACCTTTCAGCCGCGTAAAACAGCAACTCCGGCGCACCAGCAGGAGTTCTGATTTAACCCTATCGGCGCTGCCGCAAGCGGCGATCCTTTGATACCGGTTTGCGGCGCCCCTTTAGGCACATGGAGCGAGACAAGTGATTACCACATCAACCGTCGTCAACTCAGTCGTAGAAAAACTGCGCGCCGCATTGGCCCGTGGCCAGTGGCGCTCCGGCGACATGCTGCCGGGCCAGCGCGAACTGGCCGAACAATTGGGCATCAGCCGCCCGAGCCTGCGCGAAGCAGTGATCGTCCTGGAAACCCTCGGCCTCGTCCGTTCGATGCCGGGCAAAGGCGTGGTCGTGCTCGACGCGCAATTGAGCGATAACCAGAGCCACGACAGCGCGGTGGCCGGTGCCAGCCTCGAAGACGTGCTGCAACTGCGTTATACCCTCGAGCCGTTCATTGTCGGTCTGGTTGCGCAGTCGATCAGCAGCAAGGAAGTCGGCCAGTTGCGCCTGACCCTGATGGACATGCGCGAAGCCCTTGAGGCTGGCGACAGTGAAGCCGGAGTCAGCGCCTACATCGCCTTTCACGAAGAATTGTTCACCCTGACCTCGAATCCGATTTTTCAGAGCGTGGTGCAGCAAACCAGCAACGCCCTCAAGCAGAGCGCCGAGGTGCTGCGTAATTCTCCAGAACATCTGGCCGAGCGCCTCGAAGAAAACGAAGCGGTGGTCCGCGCCATCCGCAGCAAGAACAGCGCCCAGGCCAGTGCGCAAATGCGTCGGCACATTCTGCGCGAAGGTCAACGGATGGGCATCGAGTTGAACATCCCGGACGACAACTTGAGTCGCTGATTTCTATTGGAGACAGGCCATGAACAGTTTCGCCTCAGCGTCACACACTCGCCAGACCACGACGCCCCTGCCCTTCTCCCGCCTGCGCGAAACGGCAGAGGGTCTTTATCCGCGATTGTTCGATGCGATTCTGGAACAGCGCATCGATTCGAGCAGCCGATTTACCGAGGACAGCTTGAAAGAGATGTTCTGCGCCAGCCGCGCCGATGTGCGGCGGGTGTTGACGCAGTTGTCGCTTGAGCACGTCATTGTGCTGCGGGCCAACCATCGGCCGCGTGTGGCAGCACCTGATCGGGAGCAGACACGACAGGCCCTGCATGCGCGGCGGCTGGCCGAAAGCACGCTGGTACATTTGGCCTGTCAGCGCGCGCAAGCGGAAGGGTTGAAACGCTTGCGCGGGTTGATCGAGCGTGAGCGTCAGGCTGTCGAGCAGGATCGGCGTGGTGCGGCGATTCGCTTGTCCGGGGAGTTTCATCTGCACTTGGCGCAGATGGCGGGGAATGCACCGTTGGCGCATTTTCTCGGCAGTCTGGTGCCGTTGACGTCATTGGCGGTTGCGCGAAGTGAGCGTCAAACGCACAGCTGTTGCGCATGGCAGGAGCATTTGGCGTTGGTTGAAGCGGTGGAAAATCGGGATGCTTCCAAGGCCGGGATGCTGATGAATCGGCATCTGGATCATCTTGAGCAGACGTTGCTGGGTTCAGATCGTGAACATTGTGCTGTCGGTTAGATCGCTTTCGCGAGCAGGCTCACTCCTACATTTGAAACGCGTTCCCCTGTAGGAGTGAGCCTGCTCGCGATGGAGTCATCATTGACACTACAAACCCATCAGGCAGAAGCCACTCTGGCAAACCCCGCCCGAATCTTCTCTTCCGGCAACTCATCAGCAATAAACACAATCACACTTTCCCGCGCCTCACCCTCGGCCCATTCAGTGTCCCAGTCGAAACCGTAAAGCTTCAACACACCCTGAAACACCAAGCGCCGATCCTCACCCGCAATGTTCAGCACGCCTTTGTAACGCAGCAATTGCTTGCCGTGTTCTTCCAGCAGTTCATTCATGAACTCGCTGAGCTGATCGATATCCAGCGGCTGATCTGTGCGCAACACCAGACTGGAAATGCGATCAATCGACGGCGCCTTGCTCACTGGGCGAAGGCTCAATCCGCCGCCAAGATCGGCATTGAGGTTGAAGCCACGCACATCCAGCAGTTCAGCCAGATCAATGTTGCCATGTTCAACCACGCGGACTGGCGCGCGACGGTTGATTCGCGTCAGGCGTTCGCTCAGTGCATTGAACGTAGCTTCGTCGACCAGATCGGTCTTGCTCACCAGCAAGCGATCGGCAAAACCGATCTGCGCCTGAGCGATGGTCTGGGTCAGGTGCACGTCCGCGTGGGCGGCATCGACCAGGGTGATGATGCCATCGAGCAGGTAACGCTCGCGCAGTTCTTCGTCGATGAAAAAGGTCTGTGCCACTGGAGCAGGGTCGGCCAGACCGGTGCACTCGATGACCAGACGGTCGAAGGCGATCTCGCCACTGTCCTGACGCTCAAGCAGCAAGTACAGCGCCTTGGTCAGGTCTGTGTGAATGGTGCAGCACACGCAGCCGTTGGCCAGGGTCATGACTTGCACCGGTTCGTCACCCAACAGCTGCGTGTCGATACCGGCGTCACTGAATTCGTTTTCGATCACGGCGATTTTCAGGCCGTGCTCGGCTTTCAAGATATGGCGCAGCAAAGTGGTCTTGCCGGCGCCGAGGAAACCGCTGAGTACCGTGACCGGGATGGGAGAGGACAAAACTCGATCTCCTTCACAAAATGAATGAACAACACAAAAACAACTGTGGGAGCGAGCTTGCTCGCGAAAGCGGTGTGTCAGTCAAATCATTCATCAACTGACACTCCGTATTCGCGAGCAAGCTCGCTCCCACAGGGGGATTACCTCAACCTTGCGCTGTCAGCTCAACAGCACTTCGGCCCACCCTTGCCACCGTAACGGGCTTCCTGACGTTCGCGGAAGAACATCTCGTAGCTCATCACCGGTTTGTCCGGGTGCTTGGTTTGCATATGCTCGACGTAGGTGTCGTAGTCGGGCATGCCGACCATCAGGCGGGCGGCCTGACCGAGGTATTTACCGAGGCGACTCAGGTCATTGAACATGCTGCAATCCTCTGGTTACGCATCCGGCAGAGCCTGGAATGGCGATTCTTTATCCGTACGCTCTTTTTTGCCCCAGGCGGCGATGCCGACCTTGAGCGCATAGAACAGGATACTGAAGACCACGAACAGGAACAGCGCCGTCAGCGTTGCGTTGGTGTAAGCGTTGAAGATCACGTGCTGCATTTGCTCGACGCTTTTTGCCGGGGCCAGCACCTGACCATTGGCCAGCGCATCGCTGTACTTCTTGGCCAGCGACAGGAAGCCGATCGCCGGGTTGGCATCGAACAGTTTGATGAAGCCCGCAGTCGTGGTGCAGATCAGCAGCCAAGTGGCTGGCAGCAGGGTGACCCAGATGTAGCGCTGGCGCTTCATTTTGATCAGAACCACGGTGCCGAGCATCAGCGCGATACCGGCCAGCATCTGGTTAGAGATACCGAACAGTGGCCACAGGGTGTTGATGCCGCCCAGTGGATCGATCACGCCCTGGTACAGCAACCAGCCCCACATCGCCACACAACCGGCGGTGGCGATCAGGTTGGCGGTCCACGATTCAGTACGCTTGAGCGCTGGCACGAAAGAGCCGAGCAGATCCTGCAGCATGAAACGACCGGCACGAGTGCCGGCGTCGACTGCGGTCAGAATGAACAGCGCTTCGAACAGGATCGCGAAGTGGTACCAGAACGCCATGGTGTTTTCACCCGGCAGGACACTGTGCAGGATCTGCGCAATACCGACCGCCAAGGTCGGCGCACCACCGGCACGGGCGAGGATGGTGGTTTCACCAATGTCGTGTGCCACCGCTTGCAGCGCTTCCGGCGTGATCGCGAAGCCCCAGCTGGAGACCACTTGCGCAACCGAAACAACGTCACTGCCAACCACAGCGGCCGGGCTGTTCATGGCGAAGTACACGCCAGGCTCGATCACCGACGCGGCAACCATGGCCATGATCGCCACGAACGACTCCATCAGCATGCCGCCGTAACCGATGTAACGGGCGTTGGTTTCGTTATCCAGCAGCTTCGGCGTGGTGCCCGAAGAAATCAGCGCGTGGAAACCGGAAACCGCACCGCAAGCAATGGTGATGAACAGGAACGGGAACAGACCGCCCTTCCACACCGGGCCAGTGCCATCGACAAACTGGGTCAGCGCCGGCATTTTCAGCTCGGGCATGGTGATCAGAATACCGATCGCCAGGGCGACGATGGTGCCGATCTTGAGGAACGTCGACAGATAGTCACGCGGTGCCAGAATCAGCCAAACAGG
Organism: Pseudomonas sp. Irchel 3H7; assembly: GCF_900187605.1. GTDB lineage: Bacteria > Pseudomonadota > Gammaproteobacteria > Pseudomonadales > Pseudomonadaceae > Aquipseudomonas. Next base: position 180,136 of record NZ_FYEA01000013.1, on the reverse strand, counting down.
CAGCGATGCAGCGACGAAACCGTAACCGACCAGCATCCAGGTAATCTGCACGCCGGTGAAGGTGAACGCCTTGGCCCACACCGGATCAGCGGCAATCTGCCCACCGAGCCAGATCGAACCCAGCAGCAGCAACACACCGACCACGGAGATTTCGCCGATACGGCCCGGGCGGATGTAGCGCATGTAAATGCCCATGAACATCGCGATCGGGATGGTCGCCATCACGGTGAAGATGCCCCACGGGCTCTCGGCCAGCGCTTTAACCACGATCAGCGCCAGCACCGCGAGGATGATGATCATGATCAGGAAGCAGCCGAACAGGGCTATGGTACCGGGAATGCGGCCCATTTCTTCACGCACCATGTCGCCCAGGGAACGGCCGTTGCGCCGGGTCGACATGAACAGAACCATGAAGTCCTGCACCGCGCCCGCCAGCACCACACCGGCAATCAGCCAGAGCGTGCCGGGCAAATAGCCCATCTGCGCCGCCAGCACCGGGCCGACCAGAGGTCCGGCGCCCGCGATCGCAGCGAAGTGGTGACCGAAAAGAATGTGTTTGTTGGTCGGCACATAGTCCAGACCATCATTGTTGAGCACGGCGGGGGTCGCCCGACGCGGATCGAGTTGCATCACATTGTTAGCGATGAACAGGCTGTAGTAACGGTACGCAACCAGATAAATGGCCACGGCTGCGACCACAATCCACAAGGCATTGATCGCCTCGCCGCGGCGCAATGCCACTACGCCCAGGGCGCACGCTCCTACGATTGCCAGCACTAGCCAGGGTAAATGGCGTAGCAGGCTATTATTATTTTTCATTTTATTATTCCAGCCAGGGTGGACAAGAAAGACAGCCACCCCGAGTTTAGCGCTTACGGCGCCAAAGGCCATACCCCGACGTTGGTCTAGACGCTTTAGCGATTGGCTGGCGCCCGCATTCGCGGTCTATAGTCAGCGAACCTTCATGAGGATTGCGCCATGAGCGAACACCCAGCCAACCGTCGTCGCTTCAAACGTATTGCGTTCGATGCCAGAACCGAGCTGAGTCAGGGCGATTACATCTGGCCGGTCAAGCTGATCGACCTGTCGCTCAAAGGATTGCTGATCGAAAGGCCGGAGCCGTGGTTGGGGGATGCGGAGAAGGATTTTTTCGTCGACATTCACCTGAGCGATGACGTCGATATCAAGATGGATGTGCATCTGGCACACGAAGAAAATAACCAGTTGGGCTTTGTCTGCCGACATATAAGCCTGGAATCGATCCAGCGCTTGCGGCGCCTGATCGAGTTGAATCTGGCGGATGAGGCCGAACTGGAGCGCGAGTTGGCTGCCCTGATCGAAATCTAGAATCCACAATTGAACCCTGTGGGAGCTGGCTTGCCAGGCGATAGCGATTTCAGACTCGACGAATATGTCGACGGACAGAACGCAATCGCTGGCAAGCCAGCTCCCACAGGTTATGCAGTGGGTTCAAGTTATTCGAAGAGCGCGTCGAGAGCCTGTTCGAGGCGGGTCACGGCAATGATCTGCAAGCCTGGTGGGGATTCCTTCGGCGCATTGCCCTTGGGCACGATCGCCCGTTTGAAGCCATGCTTGGCGGCTTCCTTCAAACGTTCCTGACCGCTCGGCACCGGCCGCACCTCACCGGACAGCCCCACTTCACCAAATACCAACAGATCATGCGGCAATGGCCGGTTGCGCAGGCTCGACATCACGGCCGCCATCAGCGCCAGATCTGAAGCCGTCTCCAACACCTTCACCCCACCCACGACGTTGAGGAACACATCCTGATCGTGAGTCGGAATTCCGCCGTGGCGATGCAAAACCGCAAGCAACATCGCCAAACGGTTCTGATCCAGGCCCAACGTCACCCGTCGCGGGTTGGCCAGATGGCTGTCATCGACCAGCGCCTGCACTTCCACCAGCATCGGCCGAGTGCCTTCCCACGTCGCCATGACCACACTGCCCGGGACTTCTTCCTGCGCACGGGTGAGAAAAATCGCCGAAGGGTTGGAGACTTCTTTCAAACCCTTGTCGGTCATGCCGAACACGCCCAATTCGTTGACCGCGCCAAAACGGTTTTTCACCGCGCGCAACAAACGCAGACGCCCATCGGATTCGCCTTCGAAATACAGCACGGTATCGACCATGTGCTCGAGAACCCGCGGACCGGCCAGTGCGCCTTCCTTGGTGACGTGGCCGACGAGGAAAATCGCCGTACCGCTCTGCTTGGCATACCGCACCAGCAGCGCCGCGCTCTCACGCACCTGAGAGACGCCACCGGGAGCCGATTGCAACTGTTCGGTGAAGATCGTCTGGATCGAGTCGATCACCATCACCTTGGGTTTTTCCTGACGGGCCGTGGCGATGATGGTTTCGATGCAGGTTTCGGTCATCACCCGCAGTTGATCCTGCGGCAAGCCGAGGCGCCGGGCACGCATGGCCACTTGCTGTTGGGATTCTTCGCCGGTGACGTACAGGGCGGGCATGCTTTTGGCGAGGTTGCACAGGGTCTGCAACAGGATCGTCGATTTGCCGATCCCCGGATCACCACCGATCAGCACCACCGAACCGTCGACCAAACCGCCGCCAAGGACCCGGTCCAGTTCACCGGACGCGGTGGAGAAGCGCGGAATCTCTTCGATGCTGACTTCGGCCAGGGTCTTGATCTGCGCCTGCTGCCCGGCCCAGCCGGTGCGGCCGGTCGGCGCCGTGGCCCCGCCGCTTTCGATCATGGTTTCAGTCAGGGTGTTCCAGGCGCCGCACTCGCCGCACTGGCCCGCCCATTTGGGAAAGGTTGCGCCGCACTCAGTGCAGCCGTACATGCGCTTGGCCTTGGCCATCTGGATCCCCCGGCAAAAACCGCGATGATAACGCAGCCACCGCTCAGCGCGGCGTGGCGGTGCGGATTTCGCCGTTGGCCAGACGCGCGGCGCTGTTGCCCAACGGATCTTCGGCATTCAGGTCCGCGCCCTTGGCCTTCAGTGCATCGAGCAATTCCAGACGCTTGAACAACCCGGCGTACATCGCCGCCGTCTGCCCGGCACCGTTACGCTGGTCGGGGCTGCAATCGGTGGCCATCAGGCGTCGGGCGATCTGTAGTTCACCTTTGAAAATGGCCCCCATCAGCGCGGTGTTGCCGCGTTGATCCTGGGCACAGGCATCGGCGCCAGCAGCGAGCAAACGTTCCACCGCAGGTGCCTGACCGTGATAGGCCGCCAGAATCAGCGCGGTGTAACCCTTGCTGTCACGAGTGTCGAGGGAATAGCCGGACTCGATGAACGTGTCGAGCATCGGCACATCACCGCGCCGGGCCGCGTCGAAATAGTAGTCCTGTAACTGGGCCTTGATCGCCTCGGGAGTCTGCTCGACCGGTGCCGCCCATGCCGCGAACGACAGACAACCGGCCAACAGTAAAAAACAGATTCGCATAAGCAGTCTCCTCGCGTGGAACGGGGCCTGGCTCAGGCCCCGTGTGCGCTATGTCGGTATCAGTCGACCAATTTGGCCGCCAGCGCCTTGACCCGGCTGAGGTCACCCTTGGCCACTTCCGTGACGCCGGTGCCGTATTCCGGATCGGCCTTATAAAGGAAGGACAGGATGATGTGCTTGCTCTCGTCATCGGTGGTCGCCAGCGAGCCACCGAAGCTGTCGATCAGGTCCCGGCGTTCCTTCTTGCTGAACGAGCGATACAGATCGCCGGCCTGCTTGAAGTTCTGCTCACGCTGGATCTTCGCCTGCTGCGTGCTGCCCGACAGCGCCAACTGGCTGTAACGCGCGCCTGGCGTCTCGTCACGGGGTTGCAGTCGGCTTGGCTGGTAGTTCACACCACTGTTGCTGGCGCCGAAGTTCATCGCGCCATCCTGGTTGCCATTGTTCACGGCAACTTTCGGCGCATTGATCGGCAATTGCAGGGCATTGGCACCCAGGCGATACATTTGTGTATCGGCATAAGAAAACACTCGGCCTTGCAACAAACGGTCTTCAGAAGGTTCGATACCCGGAACAATATTCGCCGGCGCCATGGCCACTTGTTCGGTTTCCTGGAATACATTTGCCGGATTACGGTTCAATACCATTTGTCCAACTTTTCGCTCAGGAATACCTGGCCAGATCTTGGTCGCGTCTAATGGATCAAAATCAAACTTGGACAAATCTTGTGGTTTCAGCACTTGAATGTACAAGTCCCATTTCGGGAAGTTACCTTTATTGATGTTGCTCACCAAGTCATTGGTCATGTGACTGTAGTCCTGACCCTGAACTTTCGCGACTTGCTTTGGCGTAAGATTATTAAGTCCCTGCAAACTCTTCCAGTGGAACTTGACATAGTGAACTTCGCCCTTGGCATTAATCAACTTGTAAGCATGTACGCCGTTGCCGTCCATTTCTCGATAACTGGCAGGCGTTCCCGAGTTCGAATACAACTCGGTCAAGGTACGGGTGGCTTCCGGTACATGGGAGAAGAAATCGAATCGGCGCGAATCGTCATCAAGGTTGGTCCGCGGGTCCGGTTTGAACGCGTGCACCATGTCGGGAAACTTGATCGCGTCGCGGATGAAAAAGGTCGGGAAATTGTTACCGACCAGATCCCAGTTGCCGTCGGCGGTGTAGAACTTGGTGGCGAAACCTCGCGGATCACGCAGGGTTTCCGGCGAGTGATTGCCGTGCACCACCGCAGAGAAACGCACGAACACCGGCGTTGTCTGACCGGCGGCAAAGACCTTGGCCTTGCTGAGGTCGCTGAGATCGTTGGTCACGGTGAAGGTGCCATGGGCGCCGGTACCGCGGGCGTGAACCACACGCTCGGGAATGCGCTCACGGTCGAAACGCTGCAGCTTCTGAATCAGTTGTACATCCTGCAGCAGCACCGGGCCGTTGGCGCCGGCGGTCTGCGAGTTCTGATTGTCGCCAACCACAGCCCCGTTATCGCGGGTCAGGGGCGCGGCGTTTACGGAGAAGGTCAACAGGCTGGCGGTGAGTACACCGAGGGTGCGGCGACGGGGAAAAGCCCCCAGTCCAAGTGCGGAGTTCATATCAGGATCCTCTGGTTATTTTGGGGCGCATCCAGATGCGCCAAGCCAAGGCTAGAGGCCTGCGACGTCGAACATAAATAGAAAGAACGTAACGCCATGATTGAGAAAATTGGCTGTTCGATCAGCGAGTTACCGTATATTTCGCGCGCGATTGATGGCACTTTGCAAACTAATCGCCGATTGATGTGTCGATAAAAACGGGCATTGTAAGAAGGTGTTTCGCGCAGGACGCGTTTTGCTGATTTACACTGCGTACACCAAACTCATCTGTAACAAGGAAATAACTATGGGCGTGCTAAGTGAGTTCAAGGCCTTCGCGGTCAAAGGCAATGTGGTCGACATGGCCGTCGGTATCATCATCGGTGCGGCCTTCGGCAAGATTGTTTCGTCGTTTGTCGGTGACGTGATCATGCCGCCAATCGGCCTGCTGATCGGTGGGGTGGATTTCAGTGACTTGGCCATCACGCTCAAGGCCGCCGAGGGCAATGCCCCTGCGGTCATGCTGGCTTACGGCAAGTTCATCCAGAGTGTTCTGGACTTCGTGATCGTCGCTTTCGCGATCTTCATGGGCGTCAAAGCCATCAACCGTCTCAAACGCGAAGAAGCCGTGGCCCCTACCCTGCCACCGGTTCCGACCAAGGAAGAAGAGTTGCTCGGCGAGATCCGCGACTTGCTCAAGGCCCAGAACACCCGGCCCTGAATTCTGTGCACGATAGAAACAACGGCGCCTTCGAGGCGCCGTTTGTTTACCAGTAGTTTTCCACCGCCACCTGACCGGGCCGGCGAGTCAGGCTTAGGCTCATGTGGCGCTTTTTCAGCAACGCGCGTGTGTCATCGATCATCTGCGGATTGCCGCACAGCATGACCCGCGAGTGCTCCGCCGACAGCGCCACGCCCGCTGCGCGCTCCAGCTCACCGCTTTCAATCAATGTGGTGATGCGCCCGTGCAGTGCACCGGGGTGCGCTTCACGCGTCACCGTGGCGATGAACTGCAATTTGTGCGCGTATTCGCTGAGGTATTCACGCTGCGTAAGTCCGGCAATCAACTCCTGATAAGCCAACTCCCGCGCTTCGCGCACGCTGTACACCAGAATGATGCGCTCGAATTTCTCCCAGACTTCGAAGTCCTGCAGGATCGACAGAAACGGCGCCACCCCGGTGCCTGTGGACAAAAGCCACAGATCGCGCCCGTCGACAAAGCGATCTAGCGTCAGGTAGCCGAATGCCTGGCGATCCACCAGCAAGGTGTCGCCGACCTGCAACCGGCTCAGCTCACTGGTGAACTCCCCGCCCGGCACGACGATGGAAAAGAACTCGAGAAACTCGTCAAAAGGCGACGACACCATCGAATACGCGCGCCACACGATGCTGCCATCGGCTTTGCTCACACCCAGCCTGGCGAACTGCCCGGCGCGGAAGCGGAAACCGGCATCCCGGCTGGTGCGCAGGGTAAACAGGCTCGAGGTCAGGGGTTGGACATCGAGCAACGTCTGCGTGGTGTACTTCTCTGCGCTGGCAGTCATGGGACACTCCATTGAACGATTGCCGACAGTGTCGCGCAAATTAACTGGTCTAAACACTGATGATTGGTAATGACATTCAATCAATTAAGCAAGTCGGCAGTATTATCAGATGACAACATCAATATAAAAATCGCGCATCCTAAGAACGCTTTATGGATATTTGGCTATCTGCAATCTCGAAAAAATTTAAAGCTTATTGTAAGAAACATCCTACACTTCGTTTCGTGCCGGATCCTTTGGATCCATTCGGCGCCCCCCGCAACGCCAGTGGAGTGTTCAGAGATGGAAACGTGGAAGGAGTCACAGTTAAAAAGACTGACTTTTGCCAACGGAGTAGAGACTGCCTATCCGATATTATTGCAATTCGCAGAAAATCTCGGATTCAATTTTTGTGCAATTTCAGTTGTTTCACTACATCGCGATATGCCTCTTAAAACCTTTCAAATCAACAACTACCCTGACGAATGGAATTCACAATACGAGAAAAACAATTACAGCAAAGTTGACCCACTAATAGCACACTGCAATCACTCGATGTCGCCTATTGTCTGGTGCGAGTCGGTATTCGCAAATACTCGACCGTTATGGCAAGGATTACAGCATCACGGTATGCAACATGGCTGGTCCCAGTCGTTCCATCATGAGCAAAGCGGCTTGTGCAGCATTATCAGCCTGGCGCGCAAACACTGTCCGATCAGTCCTCTGGAGCTGTATGAGCACTTTGGTTATATGTTCTACGCCACCAGTCACCTGAGTGAGCTGTTTGCCCGAACCCTGCCGGCAGAGTCCCTCAAACCCCGCCAACCACACCTTTCGCCGCGAGAGCTGGAGGTTCTGCAATTGTCCGCGGGAGGCAAGACAGCCTATGAAATCTCGAAGATCCTCAGCCTGAGCGAGCGCACCGTGAACTACCACGTGCAGAACGTCATCGAGAAGCTCAACGTCTGCAACAAGATTTCCGCTGTCATAGCGGCCGCCAGAGCCGGGATCATCTAGTCGATCCAGCCTTGCCTCCCATAGAAAACTTGCGGGTAATAAAGAAGAAAAAAACGTACCATTCGAGACCCTCCAGAGTGATGACGCGAACGTTAAGCGTTGCATTACACTCGGTCGGTTCCGCTGCACAATGTCAGGGCTGCGGAACACCCCGTTGATTACCCTGAGTTCCCGCCCGATGCCTTTGCTTGATACGCCCTTTGCCCAGCTCGATCTGATCCGCCAGCCTGAACAGCAGAATGAACCGCTGCAAGCCTTCGATGCCGCCGACGAATACCTGCTCAACCATCTGGCGGCGCAGCAACCGATGGCCGACACCCGCGTATTGGTGCTCAACGACAGCTTCGGTGCTTTGGCTGCCAGTCTGTCGGGCAAGGTCAAGGTCAGTAGCAGTGGTGACTCATTCCTGGGTTTTCAGGGGCTGGAGAAAAACCTGCTGCGCAATGGCCAGGCGTTTGACGCTGTTCGCGGGATACCCGCCAGCGAACCATTGGTCGGACCGTTCGACCGGGTACTGATCCGCGTGCCGAAAACCCTCGCGCTGCTGGAAGAACAATTGATCCGCTTGCAAGGGCAACTCGCACCCGGCGCCGAAGTGATCGCAGCGGCGATGGTCAAACACCTGCCACGCGCTGCCGGTGATCTGCTTGAACGCTACATCGGTCCGGTACAAGCCTCGCTAGCGGTAAAAAAGGCACGGCTGTTGATCGCCACGCCAGAAGCCAAAGCCCCGGCCGTGTCGCCCTACCCTTCGCGATATCGCCTCGACGAGCCGTCGATCGAATTGCTCAACCACGCCAACGTGTTTTGCCGCGAAGGTCTGGACATCGGCACACGTGCCTTCCTCCCGCACCTGCCGAAAAACCTTGGCAGTGCCCGAGTCGCCGATCTGGGCTGTGGTAATGGTGTTCTGGCCATCGCGAGTGCACTACAAAACCCCGATGCGCATTACACACTGGTCGACGAATCGTTCATGGCCGTGCAATCGGCTGCCGAGAACTGGCAGGCAGCGCTGGGCGATCGCGAGGTCATCGTGCGTGCCGGCGATGGCTTGGCCGGCCAGGACCCGCAATCACTGGACGTGGTGCTGTGCAATCCGCCATTCCATCAGCAGCAGGTAGTGGGCGATTTCCTCGCCTGGCGCATGTTCCAGCAGGCGCGCGAAGCGCTGGTGGTGGGTGGCGCGCTGTACATCGTCGGCAACCGCCATCTGGGTTACCACAGCAAACTGGCGCGGCTGTTCCGCGGCGTCGAGCAAGTGGCTGCCACGCCGAAATTCGTGATCCTCAAGGCCCGCAAGTAACCTTCAGACAAAAAAAACCCTCCGTGAGGAGGGTTGCAAAGCCGTACCCGAAGGCGCCGGGACGGGGATGATTCAGTGCGTGGTCAGGCCTGCCGCGTTCATGAACATACGCATCAGGCTGGCGGCGATAAACAGCACACCGACGCTACCGACCCAGATCAGGGCCAACCAGCCGAGCCGCAGCCACAGCGGTTTTTTTTCGGCTTCTTCAATGTCGTGCAGGGAATGTTTGCCGGGCATTGTTTCGATCCTCAGTCAGATCGATGGCGCCGCTGCCGACGCCATCGCGAGCGAGCACGCTCCCACAGGTTTAGTGATAACCGTCTTCATGGGTAACCTTGCCGCGGAACACGTAGTAGCTCCAGAAGGTGTAACCGAGGATGAACGGGATGATGAACAGCGTGCCCACCAGCATGAAGCCCTGGCTTTGCGGCGGTGCGGCGGCGTCCCAGATCGAGATCGACGGCGGCACGATGTTCGGCCACAGGCTGATGCCCAAACCGCTGTAGCCGAGGAAGATCAGCACCAGCGTCAGCAGGAACGGCATGTAGTTGGCGTTGCGTGCCACGGCGCGGATCAGACCGTACATCGTCACCAGCACCAGAATCGGCACCGGCATGAACCAGAACAGGTTCGGCATGCTGAACCAGCGGGTGGCAATATCCGGATGAGCCAGCGGCGTCCAGATACTGACAATACCGATCACGGCCAGCAGTACGAAAGCCAATGGCCTTGCCAGGTCATGCATCTGTTCCTGGAGCTTGCCTTCGGTTTTCATGATCAGCCAGGTGCAGCCAAGCAAGGCATAGGCCACCACCAGCGCGGCGCCGCAGAACATTGTGAACGGCGTCAGCCAGTCGAGTGAGCCGCCGGCGAACTGCCGGTTGACCACCGGCAAGCCGTCGATGAACGCGCCCAGCGCCACACCCTGGAAGAAAGTCGCCGCCACCGAGCCGCCGATAAAAGCCTTGTCCCACAGGTGACGTTTGTCATCCTTGGCCTTGAAGCGGAATTCGAACGCTACACCGCGGAAGATCAGACCAATCAGCATGAAAATCAGCGGCAGGTACAGCGCCGACAACACCACCGAATAGGCCAGCGGGAACGCGCCGAACAACGCCGCGCCGCCCAATACCAGCCAGGTTTCGTTGCCGTCCCAGACCGGTGCGACCGTATTCATCATCACGTCACGGTCGACTTTGCCGGGGATGAACGGGAAGAGAATCCCGATCCCCAGGTCGAAGCCGTCCATGACCACGTACATCATGATGCCGAAGATGATGATCACGGCCCAGATCAGCGGAAGATCAATACCCATGATTCAAATCTCCTTGGTCACGCGAATGTCGTCGTCGCCGTGATCGGCATCGGCCGAGTCGTCGGCAGCGGACAACGGACGGGCCGGTGTGCGTTTCTTGCCTGGACCACCGTCGGGCGTTTCCGTGCCCTCGCTGATCTTCGGCCCTTTGCGCACCAGACGCATCATGTAGCCCAGACCTGCGCCGAACAGCGCGAAGTACACCACCACAAACATGATCAGGGTGATGCTCATCTGCATGAAGCTATGGTTGGAGGACGCGTCCGCCGTGCGCATCAGCCCATAGACCACCCACGGCTGACGACCGATTTCGGTGGTGAACCAGCCAGCGAGAATCGCAATCAGACCGGACGGCCCCATCCACAACGCCAGATACAGGAACGGACGTGAGGTGTAGAGCGTGTCGCGTTTACGCAGCCACAAACTCCACAGACCGGTGAAGATCATCAGGAAACCGAGGCCGACCATGATCCGGAACGACCAGAACACGATGGTCGAATTGGGCCGGTCTTCCGGCGGGAATTCCTTGAGCGCTGGCACCTGTTTGTCCAGCGAGTGGGTGAGTATCAAGCTGCCGAGGTACGGAATCTCCACGGCGTATTTGGTCTTCTCTTCTTTCATGTCCGGCCAGCCGAACAGGATCAGCGGCGTTGCCTCGTCACCGTGGTTTTCCCAGTGACCTTCGATCGCAGCGATTTTTGCCGGTTGGTGCTTGAGCGTATTCAAACCATGAAAGTCGCCGATGACGGCCTGGATCGGCGCGACGATCAGCGCCATCCACATTGCCATCGACAGCATGGTGCGGATCGCCGGGTTGTCCTTGCCGCGCAGCAAGTGCCAGGCCGCCGAGGAGCCGACAAAGAATGCCGTCGCGACGAACGCCGCCGTCGCCATGTGCATCAGGCGATACGGGAACGAAGGGTTGAAAATGATCGCCAGCCAATCGGTGGGAATGACTTGCCCGTTAACAATTTCGAAGCCCTGCGGGGTCTGCATCCAGCTGTTGGAAGCGAGAATCCAGAACGTCGAAATCAGCGTACCGATCGCCACCATGACGGTGGAAAAGAAGTGCAGTCCGCGCCCGACCTTGTTCCAGCCAAACAGCATCACCCCGAGGAAACCGGCCTCGAGGAAGAATGCTGTGAGTACTTCATAAGTCAGCAACGGCCCGGTGACGGCGCCGGCGAAGTCCGAGAAACGGCTCCAGTTGGTGCCGAACTGGTAGGCCATGACCAACCCCGAGACCACGCCCATGCCGAAGTTGACGGCAAAAATCTTCGACCAGAAATGGTAGAGGTCACGGTAGGTGTCGTTGCGGGTTTTCAGCCACAGGCCTTCGAGTACCGCGAGGTAACTCGCCAGGCCGATGGTGATGGCCGGGAACAGGATGTGGAACGAAATGGTGAACGCGAACTGAATTCGGGCGAGATCTAGTGCCTCTAAACCGAACATATGGCTTCCTCTGTCAGGTAATACCGGCTGCGGACCCGGAGGCCTGCACCCACTGCCCCCACGGATATGGAGTGCGGCGAATTCTGATTCGTTCTTTTTAAACAACCATCGCAACGCAGGGAGTCTGGCCAACTGGCCACCGGATCAATTCCTTCTAGGTCTTGATCTGGATCAAGCAACGTTAAAAGAGTAGTCCCATTTTTGCCGATGAACTGCGTGGTCGTTTGCCGCGTGACAAGTTGCCTCATCGGCGTGGCAATGCTCTGCAATGGATTTCTTGCGGCGAGCTTGTGGAAATCGATGTCTGGCTAACTAAATTTTTTGTCATAGCAACTTCCTGTTACAGACTGGTGATAACCTCGCGGTTCCCCTCGAGCCAGACCTGCCTTCAGATGCCCAGTCAAGAGCCCCTGCTGTTACGTCACCATCGTCCGTTTCTCGCTTTCTGGTTCGCGCGGATTTTTACCGCCAGCGGTTTCCAGATGCTCACCGTGGCGATTGGCTGGAACCTCTACCAATTGACCGGTAACGTCCTCGATCTGGGTCTGGTCGGGCTGGTTGAATTCGCCCCGCGCGTGCTGTTCATGCTGCACACCGGGCATGTCGCCGACCGCTACGACCGGCGCAAAGTCGCGGCGATCTGTCAGTCGTTGCAGGCGTTGATCGCCCTGGCGCTGGCCATCGGCAGCGCCACCGATCACGTCACCCGCGAGATGATCTTCATCCTCGCCTTCCTGCTCGGCGCGGCGCGTTCGTTCGAGATGCCGACCACGCAGGCACTGCTGCCGAGCATCGTGCCCAGCGCGCTGTTTCCTCGGGCAGTGGCGGCGGCGCAGTCAGCGCAGCAGTCGGCAACGATCGTCGCCCCGGCGCTGGGCGGTTTGCTCTATGCATTCGGCAGTGTCTGGGTTTATGGCCCGACAGTGCTGCTCTATGTGATCGCTTGCACGCTGATGCTCAACCTGCCCGCGCGGCAAACGCCGCTGAATAAAGGCAAAGCCACACTGGACTCGTTGCTCGCGGGGATTCGTTTCATTCGCAGCCGCCCGGACATTCTCGGGGCGATTTCGCTGGATCTGTTTGCGGTGTTGCTCGGCGGCGCCACGGCGCTGCTGCCGGTATTTGCCAAAGACATTCTGCTGACCGGGCCGTGGGGCCTCGGGTTGCTGCGTTCGGCACCGGCGGTCGGCGCATTGGGCATGTCGCTGTTCCTCGCGCGATTTGCCGTGGAACGCAATGTTGGCCGGGTGATGTTCACCGCGGTTGGGGTGTTTGGCGTCGCGACCATTGCCTTCGGCCTGTCGACCTCGTTCTGGTTTTCGCTGGCGGTGTTGGTGGTGCTCGGCGCGGCGGACATGATCAGCATGGTCATCCGCGCGTCTTTCGTGCAGCTGGAAACCCCGGACGAAATGCGTGGCCGGGTCAGCGCGGTGAACGGGCTGTTCATCGGCGCCTCGAACCAGTTGGGCGAATTCGAATCCGGCGTCACCGCCCACTGGTTCGGCACGGTGCCGGCGGTGGTGATGGGCGGGATCGGCACGCTGGTGGTGACGGGGACGTGGATCAAATTGTTTCCGACGCTGGCTAACCGCGATCGGATGCATGTGCCGGTGGAAGAGGTGAAGGTCTGAAGCGATCCAGACCTACAACTCCCCCGCCACTTTCCCCCGCAAGGCCTTGCCGCCGAGTTGCTCGACCAGCGTCAAGGCACACTCCAGCGCAGCGCTGGAGCCTTGTGCGGTGATGCAGTTGCCGTCGACCACCACCGGTTGATCAACAAACGTACAGCCCGAGAGTTGATGGCTGGCGCTGGGCAGGCAGGTCATGCGCCGCTGGCGCAGCACGCCGAAGGTTTGCAGGGCGACGGCCGGGGATTCGGCGATGGCGGCGAACAGGCGTCCGGCGCTGGCCTGATCCTTGAGCAACTGTTGCAGAGGTTGGTGCGCGGCCAGGTGTTGTGAACCGACAACACCGCCGGGCAGGACGATCAGGTCAAAGGTTTGCGCCAGCACATCGACCAGCATGCCGTCGGCGGTCAGGCGTGTGCCACGCGCGCAGGTCAGCATGCGTCGTCCTTCAATACTGGCGGCCACCACTTCGATACCGGCGCGGCGCAGCACGTCGATCAGGGTCACGCTTTGCAGATCATCGATGCCCTCGGCGAGGGTAATCAGGGCTCTAAAGGTCATGGGCGTTATCCGCTGGGTGATGCTTGAAGCGTAGTCAGCTTCAACCGGATCGCGCTGCAGCAGCCGTTACTTGATGTAAAGCTGAGTCGACATCGTGTTGCGCGGCGCATTGATCGAGGTGTTGCTGAAGGTGAAGGTGCCTTCCTGCTTGCCCGCCAGATCGAAGGTATAAAGAGAACCGACGGTTTTATTACCGGGGGTGCATTCGGTCAGGTTGCCGTTATCAAAGGCACACACCGGGGCACGGGTGCCGTTCACTTCAAAGCCGTCCAGTGCGACCTGAGGCTGACTCTTGCCGTAGCCGACTTCGAGCACGTAGACCTTGATATTCGGTCCGCTGTGATTGCACTGGGTCTGCGCTTGGCCATCGGCGATGTCTTCAAGACCACAGGCTGGCGATTGCACCTTGATCACTTTCACTTGCGTCAACGGTGGCGCCGATGCCGCCCAGGCTGTCGACATCCCGGCCATCAGTACGGCAATCAAACCCAAAACCTTCATCCAGCACTTGCTCATGCGCTTCCCGCCCCGAAAAAATCAGCGCGCAGTATGGCGCAGTTGGCGTCAACGCAAAACTTCGCCGACGATCGACACCAACAACCGCCATATTCCTCACGCTGCTGGTATGATGCGCGGCTTTTTCCGGCCCACCACAATTTTCCAGGCGCTTGCGACGGTCTGTGCTTTGCTGTTGAGGTCGATACATTCACGGCGCCACGCGCGCCACGGGGAGCAGACATGCTGGAAAGGCTGTTTCAACTCAAGGCACACAACACCAACGTGCGCACCGAGATTCTCGCGGGCATCACGACTTTCTTGGCCATGGCCTACATCCTGTTCGTCAACCCGAGCATTCTCGGCGAGACCGGCATGGACAAAGGTGCGGTGTTTGTCGCCACCTGCCTGGCGGCTGCGATCGGTTCGACGATCATGGGCCTGATCGCCAACTACCCGATTGCCCTCGCTCCGGGCATGGGCCTGAACGCCTTCTTAACCTACACCGTGGTCTTGCACATGGGTCACACCTGGCAAGTGGCGCTGGGCGCGGTATTCATCTCGGCGGTGTGCTTTTTCCTGCTGTCGATCTTCCGCATCCGTGAATGGATCATCAACAGCATTCCGCTGCCGCTGCGCTCGGCGATTGCCGCCGGTATCGGCCTGTTCCTGGCGTTGATCGCCCTGCACAACGCTGGCATCGTGGTCAGCAACCCGGCGACCATGGTCGGCCTCGGTGACCTGAAAGCCCCGGCCCCAATCCTCGCCACCCTCGGCTTCGCTCTGATCGTCGCGCTCGAAGCGCTGAAAGTGCGCGGTGCGGTACTGATCGGCATTCTGGCAGTGACCATCATTTCCATCGCGATGGGCTTCACCCCGTTCAACGGCGTGACTTCGATGCCACCTTCGCTGGCGCCGACCTTCATGCAACTGGACATCAAAGGCGCACTGGACATCGGTCTGGTCAGCGTGATCTTCGCCTTCCTGTTCGTCGACCTGTTCGACAACTCCGGCACCCTGATCGGCGTCGCCAAACGCGCCGGCCTGATGGGCAAGGACGGCCACATGCCGAAAATGGGCCGCGCCCTGATCGCTGACAGCACTGCGGCCATGGCCGGTTCGTTGCTGGGTACGTCGACCACCACCAGTTACATCGAATCCGCTGCCGGCGTGAGTGCGGGCGGGCGTACTGGTCTGACGGCCATCGTCGTGGCGATTCTGTTCCTGCTGGCGCTGTTTTTCTCGCCACTGGCGGCCAGCGTTCCGGCCTTCGCCACCGCGCCAGCGCTGCTGTTCGTCGCCGTGTTGATGACTTCCGGTCTGGCGGAAATAGACTGGGACGACATCACCGTCGCCGCACCGGTTGTCGTGACCGCGCTGGCCATGCCGTTCACTTACTCGATCGCCAACGGCATCGCGTTTGGTTTCATCGCCTGGACCGTGATCAAGCTGCTGTCCGGCCGCGCTCGTGAGCTGAACCCGGCGCTGGTGATTCTGTCGATTCTGTTTGTGATCAAGTTGGGTTGGTTCAACGCATGACTTTCGATTCCCAGGCTTACGCCGAGCAACTAGAAGCCAAGGTCACGCGCTTGCGTGATCTGCTGGCGCCGTTCGATGCCCCCGAGCCAACGGTGTTCGATTCGCCGCTGCAGAACTTCCGTCTGCGCGCCGAATTCCGCCTGTGGCGCGAGGGTGGCGAGCGGCATTACGCGATGTTCGCTCAGGACGACAAACGCACGCCGATCCTCATTGAAGAATTCCCGATCGCCAGCCTGCGCATCAACCAGTTGATGCCGCAGCTGAAAGCGGCGTGGCAGGCCAGTTCAGCGTTGAGCCACAAGTTGTTTCAGGTCGAGTTCCTGACCACGCTGGCCGGCGATGCAATGATCACCCTGTGCTATCACCGCCCGCTGGACGCGCACTGGCATGCCGCTGCGACCCAGTTGTCGGCAGATCTGGGCGTCAGCATCATTGGTCGCTCGAAGGGCAAACGCGAAGTACTTGGCCTCGATTACGTGGTCGAGAAGCTCGACGTCGGCGGTCGCACCTTCAGCTATCGCCAGCCGGAAGGCGCGTTCACCCAGCCTAACGGCACGGTGAACCAGAAGATGCTCAACTGGGCGTACGAAGCACTGGGCGATCGTACCGATGACTTGCTGGAGTTGTACTGCGGCAACGGCAACTTCACCCTGCCACTCGCCACGCGCGTGCGCAAAGTGCTGGCCACCGAAATCAGCAAGACCTCGGTCAACGCCGCACTGAGCAACCTCAGCGAAAACGCTGTGGACAACGTCACCCTGGTCCGTTTGTCCGCCGAAGAGCTGACCGAAGCGCTCAACGACGTGCGCCCGTTCCGCCGCCTGCAGGGTATCGACCTGAAGAGCTACGAATTCGGCAGCGTCTTCGTCGACCCGCCGCGCGCTGGCATGGATCCGGACACCTGCGAGCTGACCCGGCGCTTCGACAACATCCTGTACATCTCCTGCAACCCGGAAACCCTGGCAGCGAACATTGCCCAGTTGCACGACACGCACCGCATTACCACGTGCGCGTTGTTTGACCAGTTCCCGTGGACGCATCACATGGAATCGGGTGTGTTGCTGACCCGCCGTTGATGGCCGATGCCGGATGCGAAAAAGCCGTCGTGATTGACGGCTTTTTTGTGGGCGCTCACTAAGCGGGATCGACCTTACGCGGACGCCCGCCCTTTTTGCCATTCGCCCGCGCGGCTTCGGACTTTGCGGCACTGCTTTGACGACCGTTACGCGATGCAACCACCGACGCAGCCATCTTCATGAGTGACGGGCTCGCTGAAATCATTCCGGCAATGGAAACGTCAAGGTCTTTGCCCTCATGGCAAAGCGCAGTGCCTGCGAATCCGACTGTCAGCCCCTCGTAATCGCCTGCATCAAACCCGTCAAACTCTGGATACTGGTTCACCGGAAGCAACACACCGCTGCCATCCTCAAAACGGATGACCAAAGATGATTTTTCAAAGCACACAGAAACAGCTTGGAAACTGCTGGCCTGTCGTATTTCACCAAGCTTTATGGCTGCATCGAGCATTTCTTCCGTCAGTGGTCGATGTACGGACGGCTTTGCCTTAATGACTTTCATAAATGGATTTCAACTCCTTCCAGTTTGCCAACCAATGTCAGAAGCAACTTGTCTTCTTCTGGTTCGTAGCGCGCCGCAGCGATCCTGTAAGTCGTATCGGTAACCAGTTTCATCACCGGTACCTCGTTTGATTCGCAGTCCCACACTTGATTGCCGAGACAGACGGTTTGCAAACCTGACCACCAGATCCCTCGTGCGCGACGCAGATGAACGGGATGTCCCAACGATCGACACAAACCCTCCAATACAGCCATCGTCGGTCGACGAGACAGCGGCACGACATCCCACAGATCAATGTCGTTGTGCCAAAAGCTGAAATGGAATCGCGCACTCCAGGCGCCCGCATTTACATGAGCGTGCGGTGGGCAATGCTCATTCCGCAACATTACGCGTATCGACAATCCCTTGTAGTGGCATACGTTCATGCTAACCCATCCGTTAGGTTAATAAATTTCAGGATTCGATAATCCTTTCAAATCCGACGATCGGTGCCGTAGAACGCAAGCGGCTCCGCTCTTCTCTCAGGCTAGCGCCGGCATGGGCCAGGAGTCGGTAAATCTTCGAGGGAAAACGTAAGCAAAGCTGTCGTTACGATTCGAACAACATTAAGTAAGGAAACAGCCTTGGTGCGATTACCGAACACAAAAATCCTGGGCTCAGGCACTTCGATTGACCATGGTAACCATCTAGTACATTTTATCTCCACAGGCTGAAACTCGGCCAAAGCTAAAAACAATAAGTGGAGTTACCCCTCATGCCCCCTATCGTTCTGGTGCTCAACGGCCCGAACCTGAACCTGCTCGGCACCCGCGAGCCGGCGACTTATGGTCACGAAACCCTGGCGGACATCTCGGCGTTGTGCGGTCGCGCTGGCGAAGAATTCGGCCTGGCCGTGGAGTTTCGCCAGACCAACCACGAAGGCGAACTGCTTGACTGGATACACGCCGCCCGTGGTCGCTGCGCCGGGATCGTGATCAATCCGGCGGCGTGGACGCACACCTCGGTAGCGATTCGCGATGCGCTGGTGGCCAGTGAGTTGCCGGTGATCGAAGTACACCTGTCCAACGTCCACGCCCGCGAACCGTTTCGTCATCACTCGTTTGTCTCGGCGATTGCCACAGCGGTAATGGCCGGTTTTGGCAGTCACGGCTATCGACTGGCACTGGAACATTTCAGCCAGCGGCTGAAGGGGTAACGCGCATGTCTCGCTCTAACGTAATACTCGCAGGACTGATCGGCGCCGGCATTCAGGCCTCGCGCACGCCGGCGCTGCATGAGCACGAAGGCGATGCCCAAGGCCTACGTTATCTGTACCGACTGATCGATCTCGATCAGTTGAAAATGGATAGCACCGCCCTGCCCGACCTGTTGCTGGCGGCCGAGCGGATGAATTACACCGGGCTGAACATCACCTTCCCGTGCAAGCAGGCAATCATCCCGCTGCTCGATGAGCTGTCGCCGGAAGCCAAGGGCATCGGCGCCGTGAACACGGTGGTGCTGAAGGACGGCAAGCGTGTTGGCCACAACACCGACTGCCTCGGTTTTGCCGAAGGTTTTCGTCGAGGTTTGAAGGACGCTGCCCGTGAGCGCGTTGTGCAGATGGGCGCTGGTGGCGCTGGCGCGGCAGTGGCCCACGCGCTGTTGAGCGAAGGCGTACAGCAACTGAGCATTTTTGACGTCGACAGTGAGCGCGCCGAGAGCCTGGCGAACAATCTCAATCAGCATTTCGGTTTTGGTCGTGCGGTGGCCGGTCGGGATCTGCCGAGCACGCTGAATCTGGCCGACGGTCTGGTCAATACCACGCCCATGGGCATGGCCAAACTGCCGGGCATGCCGGTACCGGTCGAACTGCTGCGCAAGGAATTGTGGGTGGCGGAGATTGTGTATTTCCCGCTGGAAACCGAACTGCTGCGCAATGCCCGCGCGCTCGGTTGCCGGACGCTGGACGGCGGCAATATGGCGGTGTTTCAGGCGGTGAAGGCGTTTGAGTTGTTCAGTGGCATGGTGCCGGATGCGCAGCGGATGCTCGCGCATTTTCAAAGCATGAATGGCTGAACGCTTTCCCCCTGTGGGAGCGAGCCTGCTCGCGAAAGCGGTGTGTCAGGCAACTAATGTGTTAGCTGACGGTACGCCATCGCGAGCAGGCTCACTCCTACAGGGGAGCTGTGTCAGGCTTGCAGGTAGCGCAACACCGACTCGCAAATCATCTCGCGATGCCGCTGCTTGATGCTTTCATCCGGTAGATCGATCTGGAAAATCTCGCCAAACGTGTGCCGGTTCGATACGCGATAGAAGCAGAACGAACTGATCAGCAAATGCACATCCAGAGCATCCAGCCCGGCACGGAACACACCCTCTTCAGCGCCCCGACGCAGAATCTCGCCGAGCGAATCGAGGATGGTGTTGTTCATCGCCTTGATCGCATCGGAACGCTTCACGTATTCAGCGTTGTGGATGTTTTCGATGCTGACGATGCGCACGAAATCGACGTTGCGATCATGGTGATCGAAGGTGAATTCGACCAGTCGGCGAATCGCGTCCACCGGCGCCAGCTCGGCCAGGTGCAGACGGCTTTCAGTGCTGCGGATATCACCGTAAAGCTTCTCCAGCACCTCAACGTACAACTGCTCCTTACTGCCGAAGTAGTAATAGATCATGCGTTTTGAGGTGTGGATGCGCTCGGCAATCGCATCAACGCGAGCGCCGGACAAACCCTGCTGGACGAACTCGACGATCGCCTCCTGCAGGATATTCTCGCGGGTCTTTTCCGGGTTGTTCTTGCGACTCTTGCGCGGCTCTACGGCGGACACTTCAGGAGCTGCGGAAAGTTCTGTATTCATCGTCATTGCGGGCTCACGGCCATCACTGCACAGGCGGCGATTATGGGCCGCGCAGCACAGTGAAGGAAGCTGCGGGACCTGTGTTTAATCCCGCGTTTACGAATTTCCTACAACTTCGCCTGGCGCACAGCGCCACTGCGTGATTTGGCCATCGCCGCCAGACGCACCGCGACGTTCGCCGCGCCATACCCGGCATAGCCGTTCTTGCGCTGGATGATCTCGAAGAAGAAGCGCCCTTCGAACGGTTCGGTGTAGACGTGGAACAGCTCACCGCCCTGCGCATCACGGTCGTACAACACGTTGTAATACGCCAGTTCGCTGAGAAATTCGTCGTCGAAATCGAAGCGCGCAGCAAGGTCGTCGTAATAGTTGAGCGGGATATCCAGCAACGGTACGCCAGCCTCTTTGGCGCGACTCACTTCGGCGAAGATGTCGTCACAATCGAAGGCGATGTGGTGCACACCGGAGCCGCGATAACTCGACAGCGCATGGGAAATGGCGGTGTTGCGGTTCTCGGAAATGTTCAGCGGCAAGCGGATCGAACTGTCGCGACTGCGCAGTGCACGGCTTTTCACCAGACCATAGGGGTCGGGTAGCACCACTTCATCGTCCGCTTCGAAATCCAGCAGGCTTTTATAGAACAGCACCCAACTGTCGAGGCTGTCGGCCGGCAGTGCCATGGCCATGTGGTCGATGCGCTTGAGACCGCCACGGGCCGTGGCGTCCGGCAACAGATTGAAATCGGTGCCGTAGACATCGGCCTGTTCATCCACCAGATAAATCAGGCTGCCGTCCGGCGCGCGCACCGCTGCCAGCTCCAGTTCATTGGGGCCGACCAGTCCGCGATAAGGCTGACCTTTGTAAGCGACGGCGCGGGCCAGCGCACTGGCGCTGTCCTTGACCCGCACGGCGGTGGCGCACAGCGACGGGCCGTGGGCCTCGAAAAAGCTGTGAGCAAACGAATACGGTTCGGAGTTGAGGATCAGGTTGATGTCGCCCTGACGCAGCAGGCTCACACTCTTGGAACGATGCTGCCCGGCCTTGACGAAACCGAGGCGCTCCAACCAGTTCGACAGTTTGGCGCCGAGGCTCTCGTCTACGGCAAACTCAAGAAACTCGATGCCGTTGTACTCGCTGGCCTTCGGTGTTTCGAAAAGGATTTCACGGTTGGCCACAGGTTGGGCTGCCTGCTCCAGACGCTGACGGGTCTTCTCTTCCAGATACAGCAGCGAACGCAAACCGTCGGCGGCATTGGCCCGTGGCGGTGCGGCGCGGAAGCCGTCGTTGAAGATTTCCAGCGACAGCGGCCCGGTGTAACCGCTCTGGATGATCGGCGCGAGGAAGCCCGGCAGATCGAATTCGCCCTGTCCCGGGAAGCAGCGGAAATGCCGGCTCCACTCCAGCACGTCCATGGCCAGAATCGGCGCGTCTGCCATCTGTACGAAGAAGATCTTGTCACCGGGAATGTCGGCGATGGCGCGGGGATCGCCCTTCAGCGACAACGTATGAAAACTGTCGAGCAACACGCCCAGGCTCGGGTGATCGGCTTGGCGCACGATGTCCCAGACCTGTTGATAAGTGTTGACGTGACGGCCCCAGGCCAGTGCTTCGTAACCGATGCGCAAACCACGCGCACCGGCGTGTTCAGCCAGCAGCCGCAGGTCATCGACTAGAATTTGTTGATCGCCGACGCTGTCGGCCGAGGCGTTACTGCAGACCAGCACCAGATCGGTGCCCAGTTCCTGCATCAGGTCGAACTTGCGCTCGGCCCGCTCGAGATTGCGCGCGAGGCGATCACGACGGCAGCCTTCGAAATCGCGGAACGGCTGAAACAGAGTGATGGCGATGCCGAGGTCGGCGCACATCTGTTTAATTTCCCGTGGACTGCCGTCGTAGTACAGGAGGTCGTTTTCGAAAATCTCCACCCCGTCGAACCCGGCGGCGGCAATGGCTTCGAGTTTTTCCGGCAGGGTGCCGCTCAAGGAAACGGTGGCAATGGAACGCTGCATGTTTCAACTCCCGGACTGCGCCGCTTTATCTTTACTGTAGGAGCTGCCGCAGGCTGCGATCGTTTGATCTTTATTCGTGAAAACAGAATCAACAGATCGCAGCCTTCGGCAGCTCCTACATGGGATGGTTTTTATAGTAGGGAAATTATTGGCTGCATCGATCGCGGCAGCAATTTAAAGTGTACTACCCGGTTAGTTTTGCGTGCGATTATCGAACACAATGGCGGTTTGGCGAATTGACGATTTTTCGTCCACTGCCCAACATCGACCGCACATTGAGTCCGGATCTGAACCACCGGTCGCAGCGTGCAAGTAACAAGCACACCAAATAACAAATCCAAAAACGGGTGGAACACATGATTCCTTCACAGACTTCCCGCATGGCTCCGGCCATGAGCACTGCCACGGGTGGCATCGGCGACAAGATCCGCGGCGCCATGGCTGTCGGCAAAACCCGTTGGGGCATGCTGGCGCTGGTGTTTTTCGCCACTACCCTGAACTACATCGACCGCGCCGCCCTCGGCGTCATGCAACCCATCCTCGCCAAGGAAATGAGCTGGACGGCGATGGATTACGCCAACATCAACTTCTGGTTTCAGGTCGGCTACGCGATCGGTTTCGTTCTGCAAGGTCGCTTGATCGACCGGGTCGGCGTCAAACGCGTGTTCTTCTGCGCCGTGCTGCTGTGGAGCCTGGCCACCGGTGCTCACGGCCTGGCGACATCGGCGGTCGGCTTTATGGTCTGCCGATTTATTCTCGGTCTGACCGAAGCGGCGAACTACCCGGCCTGCGTGAAAACCACACGCCTGTGGTTCCCGGCCGGCGAACGTGCGGTCGCCACCGGCATTTTCAACGCCGGCACCAACGTCGGCGCGATGTTCACACCGATGCTGCTGCCACTGGTTCTGCACGTCTGGGGCTGGCAAGCGGCGTTCCTGTGCATGGCGGCACTGGGCGGCATCTGGTTGCTGTTCTGGGGTTTGAAGTACTTCAACCCGGAAGATCACCCGAGCGTTAAACAGTCCGAACTGGACTACATCCAGCAGGAAGTCGAACCGGAACAGGCTCGCGTGCCGTTCTCGAGAATCCTGCGGATGCGCGGCACTTGGGCCTTCGCCATCGCTTATGCGCTGACCGCGCCGGTGTTCTGGTTCTACCTGTACTGGCTGCCACCGTTTCTCAATCAGCAATACAACCTGGGCATCAACGTCACCCAGATGGGTATTCCGCTGATCATCATCTACGTCACGGCTGACTTCGGCAGCGTCGGCGGCGGGATTCTGTCTTCGTTCCTGATCGGTCGCGGCATGAACTCGATCAAGGCGCGGCTGCTGTCGATGTTGCTGTTCGCCTGCTGCATCATCGGCGTGGTCATGGCGGCCGGTTCAGCCAATCTGTGGGTTGCAGTCGCTGCGATCTCTCTGGCCATCGGTGCGCACCAGGCGTGGACGGCGAACATCTGGAGCCTGGTGATGGACTACACGCCCAAGCACATGATGAGCACGGTGTTCGGTTTCGGCGGCATGTGCGCGGCGATCGGCGGGATGTTCATGACCCAGATCGTCGGCCACATCCTGACCGTGACCAACAACAACTACACCGTGTTGTTCACCCTGATTCCGGCGATGTATTTCCTTGCGCTGACGTGGATGTACTTCATGGCCCCGCGCAAGATCCCGACCGTCACCGAATAACCTGCCTACACCCTGCTCCCTTGTAGGAGCTGCGGCACGCTGCGATCTTTTGATCTTGATGTTGAAGATCAAAAGATCGCAGCCTCGTTTCACTCGTCAGCTCCTACACAGCGGGTTGCGGTCTCTTCAGCGGCGGCTCTGCTGCCACGCTGCCGCCAGTCCACTGCAACAGATCACCGCAATGCCAATGATCGTCAACAGACTCGGCGTGTGATTGAACAGCAGCCAACCCAACAACCCGGCAAACACGATCTGGCAATAACCGAACGGCGCCAGCAGTGCCGGCGCGGCATGGCGGAACGCCTGGGTCAGAAACAAATGCGCGGTCATCCCGCAACTGCCCAGCGCCAGCATCAACCCGGCATGGGTCAACGTCGGCACTTGCCAGAAGAACGGCACCAGTGCACTCATCACCAATGTGTTGCACAGCCCGGCGAAGAAGTTGCTGGTGGTCGGGCTGTCGACTTCGGCGAGCTTGCGGGTCAGCAGTTGATAGAAGCAGAAAAACAGCGCCGAGCAGAACGGCAGCAACACCGCCGGAGTGAACAATTCACCGCCCGGGTGGACGATGATCAGCACGCCGATAAAGCCGCAGATCACCGCGATCCATTGGCCGCGTGTCACTCGCTCCTTGAGCAGCGGCACCGACAACGCGGTCACCAATACCGGCGCAAGAAAGTTGACCGCCGTGGCTTCCGCCAGCGGGATATACAGCAAGGCCGTGGTGAAAAACAGGCTGGTACCGAGCAGGCAAAGTGCTCGGGTCAACTGCCATAACGGCTTCTTGGTGCGTAGGACGCGCAACCCGGACTGCGGCAGAAAAATCCCCGCCATCAGTAAGGTGTGCACCAGATAGCGCGCCCAGACCACCATCACGATCGGATAGAAACCCGAGAGATATTTCGACAATGCGTCGTGACTGGAGAACAGGAAGGTCGCCACGACAATCAGCAAGATCCCCTTGAAGGGTTGGTTGACACCAGAGAGCGGAGTGCTGACAGTCATCGGGTTTCCTTGTGGTGCCGTAAAAGATCAAAAGCTTCGCAGGCAGTCTCGCCTCCCCCTGTGGGAGCGGGCTTGCCCGCGACAGGTGCGCAGCCCCGCTTACAGGTGCGCCAACAACTTGCGCGTTCGATCAATCGCCATCTGCGCCCGCTGCAATCCGCTCACGCCCTGCTCCAGCAGTTTAACCGTGGGAATTTCCAGACTCAGTGGGATATTAGCCGGCAGCGCTTTCAGCAGCCCGAGCAGATCACAATCACCCTCGCCGGGAAACCGCCGCTCGTTGCGCGCCTGACGCAAGATCTCGGCCATGTCTGACGGTCGCGGACCCGCGACATCACATAATTGTGCATAACGCAGCCTCGCCGGCGACACCGTTTGCAGATCCTCAAGCCGTGAAGCCGAACGATCAAAGTGAAAGGCATCGACCAGCACCGCAGCGTTTTCCCGATCCGCGTTCTCGACAATTCGCAGCGCTTGTTCAAGGTCGCGCGCATCGGTCCAGGGCATGAACTCCAGATGCGGGTGCAACCCGTAAGGCCTGGCCAGATCGCAAAGCGCCGCAAAGTTATCGGTAAGCCGCTGCTCGTCAGGATCGTTACCGGCGACCAGCAATTCGGTAGCGCCAAATTCTGCACCGACCGTTAAAAGTTTCTCGAAATCGGCAACGATGGTTTGCGGCTTCAAGCGCAGGATTTCCACGTCGAGCACACGGATGCCGGTATCGCGCAGACGCTGCAACGTCTGACGGCGCAATTCAGCATCGGCGACCAACGGGAAGTGATGCTCCTCGGGCGTTGCCGGTTCCAGGCGCAAACCGACATGGCTGTATCCGGCACGTGCCGCCACCTCGACCATTTGCGGTGGCGATAACTCCAGCACAGTCAGGCTGGCCAGGGACAGGATTCGTTCGCTCATGTTCAGGACTCGATCAGTGCAGGGGCGCAGGCGCGGCCAGTGGCGGCGGCCTCGCGGATGGCTTCGATCAGCGCCAAAGTGCGCGCAGCGTCGGCCGCACTCACCAGTGGCGCGACTTCACGCCGTGCCACGCGTACGAAATGCTGTAACTGCAAGCGCAAAGCTTCGTCACCGCTGTAGGACTCTTCGACCATCAACAAGGGTTCATGCCAACCGGCATCGACCTGATCAGCGGCGTAATGCCAACGCTTGAGCTGCGGAATGCTCAAGGCGCCAGCAGTCCCGGCCAGCAGATAACACGGCTGATCGGCCTGACGCGGATACACCGGGTTCTCACCGGAATCCAGTTCCCAACTCCACGGCGCAGCCACCGCATCGGACCCGCTCAACGTGCCCAATGTGCCACCTTCGAATTGCAGCAACACCGCCGCGCTGTCTTCATTGGCGAAACCGCGCACTGAGTTGTCGGTGATCGCTTGTACCGAGCGCACTTCGCCGCACAGGTGACGCAACAGATCGAGATCGTGAATCAGATTAGTCAGCAACATCCCCGCCCCCGCTTCACGGCGCCACGGGACCTCGAAATAGCTATCCGGTTTGCGCAACTGAAACAGCGCGGTGACCGTGGTCAGACGCCCGAGCGCTCCGCGCTGTAACAGCTCATGGGCGCGCACGATCAGTGGATTGTGGCGCCGGTGGTGGCCGACCAGCACCGGCACACCGCTGCGTTTAACCGCCGCGACCAGCTCGCGCGCTTCATCCAGGTGCACGCCGACCGGCTTCTCCAGAAGCACCGGCACACCCGCCGCCAGACAATCGAGCGCGGTGCTGACATGTTGATTATTAGGATTGGCGACGATGACCGCGTCTGGCCGGATGAGCTCAAGCATCTGACGATGATCGGCGAAATGCCTTACGCCCCATTTCGCCGCAAGCCCTGCTGCTTGCGGCCCGGGATCAGCCACGGCGCACAGCGTCGCTTCGCTGAGGGTTTGCAGATGCCGATAATGCTGCTGGCCCATGTTACCGGCGCCGATCAGGGCGATTCGAAGGGGCGAATTCAAGGTGCGGTCCTCTTGTGATTGTTGTTGGAATATCACTCCAGCAACAATTTAGAACCGAGTTCCAGAATCAAAAACCCATCCATCCTGAAACCGTGCGAACACCGCACAATTTCATGCCAAACCCATCCATGTAGGAGCTGCCGAAGGCTGCGATCTTTTGATTTTGCTATTAAAAGACAAGATAAAAAGATCACAGCCTTCGGCAGCTCCTACCGGGGATTTGCGGCGGATTAGACAAACAGTTCGGAGGCCAGGCTGGCCGCCGACATCTCCTCAGCAAACTGCAAAAGCAACGGCGCCAGCTCATGCAACCGCGCCCCCGGCATCCGCGCACTGGGCCCGGCGATACTCAGTACACCAATCACCCGACCATCCGTTGGATGCCTCACCACTGCCGCAATCGCCGAAGTCCCCACTGCCGAACTTTCTTCAACGCAGGCATAACCCTGCTCACGAGCCAGACGTAGCCGTTCCAGCAACTCGATATTTGAACGCGGCGCATTCGGCCCGATCCCCACCGGCACCTCCGCCGCCTGCCGCTCGACCAGTGACAACGCCTCGGCATCACTCATGCACGCCAGCCACGCATGCCCGGAGGCGGTGTAGAACAGCGGCGCATCGCGGCCCATGTCCGGGTCATAACGCAGACCGGTGCGCGCACCCTGGGCCTTGGCAATCCAGGTCTGGCGCTCGCCGTCGATTACCCCCAGCCGCACCAGTTCGCCGGTTTCCTGCGCCAGTCGATCAAGCACCGGCTGGACGATGTCGGCACCGCTGCTCGATAAATACTGGAAGCCCATCGCTACTAGTTTGGTCGACAGGTGATAGCGCAATGTTTCCGCGTTCTGGCGCACGTAGCCCAGACGGATCAGCTCGGCGAGCAAGCGGTGCGTCGCGCTTTTGGGGATATCCAGTTGCTCGGCCAACGTCTGCATCGGCAGCCCGCGCGGATCAGTGGTGAGGCTTTCGAGCACGCTGAAAACCCGTTCGATTTGACTGCCGGCCATGGGGACATCCAAAGAAATTTTGCCGATTCTAGAAGACATTGGCGGCAAAGCGAAATCTGGAACCACTTGTTCGATAACCGCCCGCTTTGTTGAATCAACGCTTGTCGAGCCGCTCTAGCACTGGTTATTTTCTGGAATCAAATTCCAAAAACAATTCATCGCTGGAGTGTTGTTTGATGTCTGCCGAACTCCCGGAAATCGACTGTGACGTATTGGTCGTCGGATCCGGCGCTGCCGGGTTGTCGGCCGCCGTGACGGCCGCGTGGCATGGCTTGAAAGTCATCGTTGTCGAGAAAGATCCGGTATTCGGTGGCGCCACCGCCTGGTCCGGTGGCTGGGCGTGGGTGCCGTGCAATCCTCTGGCGCGTCGGGCCGGGATCGTCGAAGACATCGAACAACCGCGCACCTATTTGCGCCATGAACTGGGCGAGCACTTCGACCCAGCGATGATCGACGCTTTCCTTGAAGCGGGACCGCGCATGGTCGCGTTTTTCGAGCAGCACACCGCGCTGCAATTTGCCGATGGCAACACCATCGCCGACATTCATGGCGACACGCCGGGTGCTGGCACTGGCGGCCGCTCGGTCATCGCAGCACCTTACGATGGGCGCAAAGTCGGACACTTGCTCAAGCGCCTTCGTACAACGATGCGCGAAACGTCCTTCATGGGCATGCCGATCATGGCCGGGGCGGATCTGTCGGCGTTTCTCAATCTGACGCGCTCAATGAAAGCCGCATGGCATGTAACCCAACGTTTCACTCGGCACGTGTTCGACCTCGCAGTGCATGGCCGGGCGATGCAACTGGTCAACGGCGTGGCACTGGTGGCAAGACTGGCGAAATCCGCCGAAGACCTTGGCGTGTTGCTGTGGGAATCGGCGCCGGTAAGTGAATTACTGCGCGACGAAAATCGTGTTTCGGGCGTCTTGATCAACAGCCGTAAAGGCCCGATCCGCATTCATGCCCGCAAGGCCGTGGTGCTTGCCGCCGGTGGTTTTGCCAATGACATCGAGCGGCGCAAAGCCTTGTTCCCGCGCACACCGACCGGCCACGAACATTGGGCGCTGCCGCCACTGGCCGTCAACGGCGATGGCTTGCGCCTGGGCGAAAGCGTCGGTGCACGGGTCAATACCGACGTGGCTTCGCCCGTGGCGTGGGCGCCGGTATCGCAAGTGCCACATTCCGACGGCAGCACCGGCCACTTCCCACACATCATCGAGCGCGGCAAACCCGGGATAATTGGCGTGCTGCGCAACGGCCAGCGTTTCGTCAACGAAGCCAACGGTTACTACGACTACGTCAGCGCGATGGTCGCCGCCGCGCCTGAAGGTGAAGAAGTCGCCTCATGGCTGATCTGCACCCACGCTTTTCAACGCCGTTATGGATTGGGCATATCGCGGCCATTTCCGCTGCCAGTGTCAGCATTTATCCGCAGCGGCTATCTGAAAACCGGTAACACCGTTGAAGAATTGGCCACTGCTTGCGGCATTGACCCGAGCGCTTTGCGCCAGACCCTCGACGACTACAACCGCCATGCCCACCACGGCGAAGACCCGTTGTTCGGGCGTGGCACAACCCCCTACAACCGCAAACAGGGTGATCCGGCGAACCTTCCCAACCCCTGCGTTGCCCCAATAGATACCGGCCCGTACTACGCAGTGAAAGTCCAGCCGGGCTGCTTTGGCACCTTCGCCGGGCTCAAGGTCAACCCCCACGCGCAAGTGCTGGACTCTCAGGACCAGCCCATCACCGGCCTCTACGCAGCGGGCGGCGACATGGCCAGCATCATGGGTGGCCACTACCCGGCGGGCGGGATCAACCTCGGCCCGGCACTGACTTTCGGCTACATCGCCGCCCGGCACATTGCCGGCATGACTGCTTTCGAACAGGAGATCGACCATGCAGCACATCGTTAACGCCCAAGGTTTGAACATGCCGAAACTCGGTCTCGGCACCTGGCCGATGCTCGGCGACGAATGCACCCGCGCCGTCGAGCAAGCGCTGGAATTGGGTTATCGACACATCGACACCGCGGCGGCCTACAACAACGAAGACGCGGTCGGACAAGCACTGGCGAATACGCCGACACCGCGCGAACAGATTCATGTCACCACCAAGGTCTGGTGGGATCAGCTGCAACCCGACGCGATGCGCCATTCCATGGACCGCAGCCTTAGCGCTTTGCGCAGCGACTACGTCGATCTGTTCATGATCCACTGGCCAGCCACCGACTGGGATCTGCCGCGTACCCTCGAGACGCTGGCATCGTTCAAGGAGCAGGGCCTGGCGCGCAACATCGGCGTGGCGAATTTTCCGCTGCCCCTGCTACGCAAAGTCATCGAGGAATATGGGATTGATCTGTCAGCGATTCAGGTCGAGTACCACGTCCTGCTCGGACAAAACGCCCTGCTCGACTACGCCCGTCAACACGACATGGCACTGACGGCCTACACCCCACTGGCACGCAACAAGGTCTCGGACATCCCGCAGATTCAACAGATCGCCAAAAAGCACGGCGTATTGCCGACGCAGGTCGCACTGAAATGGTTGCTCGATCAGCCCAACGTTGCGGCCATTCCCAAGGCCAGCAGCCAGACCAATCAACTGGCCAACCTGGCGTCACTGAAGGTCGAACTGGACGATGAGGACCGTGCTTTGATTGCCGCGCTGTCCAAGCGCGAACGTCAGGTCAGCCCGGACTTCGCGCCAGTGTGGGACTCATTTGATCGCTAACCGTCAATGCAGGGCGCGTCATCGCCACCAGTAAAGGGATGAACTGGCAAACGCGTATATGGCTGCGCCCGATGCAATGCCGTTCAATGTCAGCGTCACATTTGCGAGATATTCATCGTAAAGGGGTTCCATATCGAGTCGATAGTCGGTTCGAGCCTGATGGGTCCACCCTCTGGCCACGTAGGTGGCCAGTGCCATTTTCCTGGGATGTCGATATCCGTTCTTGTAACCCACAGATACAGCAACTCGCGCAAAATTCGAAAAAGTCGACGGGCACCCTTGATATGTGAATGCTGCACCGTGATGAGTGGCTACAAGGCCATTGAACTTATAAGGCACCCTGCTTACGTGCAGGATCGGGATATTGATAAAGTCAGCGTCTCCTGGCAGCAAGATGCCTTTCAATCGCGCTGAATCAGAAGGTCGCCTCTCATGCACCACCATGGCCAGTCCATTTTGATTCGGATCATTGGCGCGACGTCCTCTACTGATCTCGCGAGTCCGATAAATCGACACGTAGTCAAACTCCATTTCGGAATGGGACGCGGGCCACAAATACAACTGTCCACGTCGATTGAGCTCTCGGACAAATCGCCAATGCAACGGTCTGAGCTTGACCCCGCCCCAATCTGACCCGATACCCGGCACAATCCACGGCCGATCCAGCGCCGGAATGTGCCAGGTAATGGTCGAACCTCCACCACGATGGAAAATCACAGTGTCTATTGCCATGCCCCAGTGATCCCAATCCCAGTGAGAAAGCACCACAGGTGCTGTGCTCTCACTACCGCTGGATAAATTCGGCTTGAACCGAGGCAAGCCAGCTCGATCTTGAAACGTCGTTGGCCACCCCAAATCAAAAAATAGATGGGTGTCAGACCCACTCTGAATCGCGTTCAAGTTTCCT
Source organism: Pseudomonas sp. Irchel 3H7 (assembly GCF_900187605.1). Lineage (GTDB taxonomy): Bacteria > Pseudomonadota > Gammaproteobacteria > Pseudomonadales > Pseudomonadaceae > Aquipseudomonas. Next base: position 148,536 of record NZ_FYEA01000013.1, on the reverse strand, counting down.
TGCCCGACATCGACGACATTGACCCGGATGGATTGGCTACCGGCATTGCGAAAGGCTTTATCGATGTTTACTCCCTCGAACAGTGGCGCAGTCGGAAGTTGCGTCAACGCATCAAGCGATTCATTCACTGGAGGGTCAGCTGGGGTAATGCTGATCACTCGATAAACATTTTTCAGCTGCACATTGTCGTCAGACAAAAGAAATCGAACGGCCACCCCATCGTTGGTTGATGCCCGCAGGATGATTTTCCACCAGGACTGAGAGTTGAACTGCTGGACGGTCACCTGCAAGGTTCGCCAAGCCTCGACTCGGTTTATCGCAAACAACGCGACCGGGTAACGTATGTCATCGCTCAGGCTATCTTGCCCAAGCGCACCCGCCTCTGCTTTTCGCTCGAACGATTCGTGAAAGGCATCAAAAACAATTTCACCGCCCTCGAAATTGCCCAAGGGGTCGATGGTAGACAAGTTCATCAGGCCATAAAAAACCAGTGTTTCTTCAACCGCATCCATTCGTGTCATACCCTTTCGATCATCCCTGTTTAATGGCATCGGACGTAAAACCCTCGATTAGAAGCCGCTTGACCAGATCGGCGAATACCTGGTGGGGAGCTAAAGCAAATAACAGCATTTCGATTTTACAGTGTTGATCCCTTTCCAATTGGAGGTAGTCGCCGATCTGCGCCACCAACCGTACATACTCTCGATAGGCTGATCTCACCGGGATGTGAAACTGAGGTCGTATTTCCTTACCCACATGCGCGCTGAGCAAGATGCTCGAATCCAACGCCCCAGAGCGCAGGTTCGACAAGAGGAACAGGCTTTCCAGATTAATCAGTGACAAACGGGCTCCTCGACCGACGGGCATTGGAAAAAACGCCTCGGTATCACCGTTCATGTAATTGATTGCATTGATGGAGAATGCGACCCGGGAATCGTAGATCGGCGCCCAGTCATACAGACATGAGACAACCTTTGACCATGAGCTCACACCGGTCAGTGAGATGTCATCCATCTTCTCCGGCCCCTTATCAAGGCTACAGCGGGCTTTAATCACCCATTCAGACAGCTTTACGCTGGGGGTAATCCCGCCCCACTCACCCACCAGAAAACGTGCGGCATCCAATCCTTCTTTGCTCTTCGGATCTGCCAGCATTGGACGCAAACACGCCTTCATTTTCAGGGTCTTTTCATAGGCACTGCCGATCTCCGAAAAGTCCTGTTGAGTAAGGTCGCTAATTTTTTGGCAATTGATCGGCCACTGATAATACTCATCCACATTACCGATGCTTGGGCTCAAGTAGTCACCCAACGTCCGCGCCATCTTTCTTATCGATGTTGCTTGCCCTTTTTTTATCGACATTCCTTGTATGCTCACTGTCTGAATTCAAAACCTTGCCGGACGATCGGACTGGCGCCAGCATCACACACCAGCAACACTCATCACCACGATCAGACAGAGGATTCCCACATGTTATGGAAAAAAGGCCGACGCAGTGACAACGTCGTCGACGCCCGTGGCGATGACATGGGCGGTGGTGGCGGTGGCATGCGCTTCGGTGGCGGCAAGGGCCTGAGCCTCGGTGCGATCCTGCTGATCGTCGGCATCGGCTGGATCACCGGGCAGGATCCGCTGCAGATCCTCGGTCAGCTCGCCGGGCAATCGGGGCAACAAGCCGCGCCGACTTCGCAAACCCGTCAGGCGCCGCCGGCCAATGATGAACAGGCCGAATTCGTCCGCTCGATCCTCGGCGATACCGAAGACACCTGGGGCGCGGTTTTCCAGCAGGCTGGCCGGCAATATAAGGACCCGACCCTGGTGCTGTTCAGCAACCGGGTCAATTCCGCCTGCGGTCTGGCGACCTCGGCCACTGGCCCGTTCTATTGCCCGGCGGACCAGAAGGTTTATCTGGACATGGCGTTCTTCCAGGAGATGTCGCAACGCTTCAAGGCTGCCGGCGATTTCGCTCAGGCCTACGTCATCGCGCATGAAGTCGGACACCATGTGCAAACGCTTCTCGGTGTCTCGGCGAAAATTCAGACAGCCCGCCAGCAAGGTCGGCAAATGGAAGGCGACGGCGGTTTGCTGGTGCGTCAGGAATTGCAGGCCGATTGCCTCGCCGGCGTCTGGGCCTACAGCGCACAGAAGCGCTTGAACTGGCTGGAACCGGGCGACATCGAAGAAGCCTTGAATGCGGCCAACGCCATCGGTGATGATCGCTTGCAACAACAAGGTCAGGGCCGTGTGGTGCCGGACTCGTTTACCCACGGTACGTCGGCGCAAAGGGTGCGCTGGTTCAAAACCGGATTCGCACAGGGCCAGGTCGGCCAGTGCGACACCTTCGCGGCGAAAAACCTGTAAATGCATAAATGGCTTTTAGCGTTACTGATGGTTGGCAGCACCGCGCACGCCGCAGGTGTCGATGCGATCAGCCCCGGTCGTTTGCAACTCAAGGCCGGGGAAATGGCGGTAGGCATTGGTCCTGCGCCGGAGAAGATCGAGCGTGTGCTGATCGTCATTCATGGCCGGTTGCGCAACGCCGAGACCTATCGCAAAAGCGCCGAGAGCGCGGCCGAGCTGGCGGGACAAAGCCCCCACACGCTGGTGATTGCGCCGCAGTTCCTCAATGAAAGCGATGTCGCGCTGTACTCGCTCCCCACCACGCTGCTGCGCTGGCAAGGCAACGAGTGGATGGGCGGCGGGTTATCCACAGGACCGAATCCGTTGAGTTCCTATGCGGCGCTCGATGAGATCGTCGCGCGGATCAGCGACCGCAAACAGTTTCCGGACGTGAAGCAGATCGTGATTTTCGGTCATTCCGGTGGCGGTCAAGTGGTGCAGCGTTATGCCCTGCTCGCCAAGGATCAGCCAGCGCTGAAGGCCAACGGCATTCGCTTGCGTTATGTGGTGGCCAATCCGTCGTCCTATGCGTATTTCAATGAGCAACGGCCGGTGGCGTTCGATCACGCCAAGTGCGCGGGTTTCAATCGCTGGAAGTACGGTCTGTCAGACATGCCGGTGTACGCCGGTGGGCAAACGCCGTTGCAGCTTGAGAGCGGTTACGTCAAACGCGAGGTGATTTATCTGCTTGGGCAGCAGGACACCGATCCTAACCATCCGGCGTTGGACAAGCGTTGTGAAGCCGAAGCGCAAGGGGCGTATCGCCTGGAGCGTGGCAAGTTTTACTTCGGCTATTTGCTGCGTCGCCATCCGGAAGGGGTGAATCAGCGGTTGGTTGAAGTGCCCGGGGTTGGGCATAACGGAGATGGAATGCTGACCTCGCCGGAGGGGCAGAAGGCGTTGTTCGAATAAGTTTTGTGCTGATTGATCTGACGCCATCGCGAGCAGGCTCACTCCTACAGGGGAACGCATTCAATTGTAGGAGTGAGCCTGCTCGCGATGAGGCCCGCTAAAGCAGCCAAGATTTCAGGCCAGCAGCATCCGCCGCAACTCGACACAATCCTTCGCATGCCAATCGGTCAGCTCCGGCCACGGGTTTTCCGGCAGATTCACCAGCACTGTCCGCGCGCCCGCCGCGCGGCCGCAATCCAGATCAAAGCGGTAATCACCGACCATCACCAGCTCACTCGCCGGCACGTCCCAAGCGTCTGCCAGTTTCAGCAAACCACCCGGATGCGGCTTCGGCGGTGCTTCATCACGGCCCAACACATCGTCCACCGCAAAACAGTCAGCCAAACCAATGGCTTCCAGCGTCACATGTGCCAATTCCCGCGCATTGCGGGTCAGAATGCCGAGGCGATAACCGCGTGCGTGCAGATCACGCACCAGCTCTACCGCCCCGTTGGCCGGGGTCGAACCCAGCGCCAGATCGCGCTCGTGCTCCAACAACCAGGCATGTTTCGCTGCTGCCTCATCCGCCGGCAATGCCGCAAGATGAGTGAGGATGTCGTCCTGCGGCGGAATCGCCAGCGCCACGCGAATCGCTGCAAAATCATGCACGGCGACGGTCAGCGTACCGTCCATGTCGAACACCCAGTGCTTCACATCCTTCAGGCTCATGCCCAATCCTTGCGATGGCGGATCAAGCCTTCCTGCGTCACCGAAGCCACCAATTGCCCGGCGCGGTTGTACACGCTGCCACGGGAGAAACCACGGGAATTGCCGGCCCACGGGCTGTCCATCGCATAGAGCAACCAGTCATCGGCGCGCAGATCGTTGTGGAACCACAGCGCGTGATCGAGGCTGGCGACCTGCATGTCTTTCTGCCAGACCGACTTGCCGTGGGGCAGCATCGACGTGGTCAGCAAGCCGAAGTCCGAGGCGTAGGCCAACAGGTATTTGTGCAGGGCCGGAATGTCGGCCAACGCACCGTCAGCACGGAACCACACGTACTTCACCGGATCCGCTGGCTGCGGGTTGTACGGATCCTTTTCAGTGACCGGGCGCACTTCGATCGGTTTCGGGCACAGCAGTTTTTCACGCATGTGTTCCGGGATCAGGTGCGCGCGTTGCTGGGTCAATTCCAGCTCCGACGGCAGGTTTTCCGGGCCGACCACCACCGGCATCTGGCTCTGGTGCTCAAAGCCTGCTTCGTCATACTGAAACGAAGCGCTGCAGGTGAAGATCGGATGGCCCTTCTGGATCGCCGTGACCCGACGAGTGCTGAAGCTGCCGCCATCGCGCACGCGATCAACCGAGTAGACCACCGGCAACTTGGCATCGCCCGGACGCAGGAAATAACCGTGCATCGAATGCACATGGCGCGCCTCTTCAACGGTCTGACTGGCCGCCGACAGCGACTGGCCGAGCACCTGGCCACCGAACAACTGACGGAAACCCAGATCCTGGCTGCGGCCACGGAACAGGTTTTCTTCGATCGGTTCCAGGGTCAGCAGGTCAACCAGATCTTCCAACACTTGGCTCATTCAGACTCTCCTCACACAAAGCTATGCCGCGCAGTCTTGGCTGCGGCGGCCGATTCAGATTCTGGCGCGGGCCAATGATATGGCGGCCATTGTAAACGTCCGTGTCGGCTTATCCATGCAAGGTTTGCAGCCATTGTTCGCGGGTGATGCGGTAGAGCACATGCCGGCGCAACGGATGATCGACGGCAAGCTTGGGGTGATCAAAATCATCGTCCGGGGCGTGATGCATGCCGATCGCCTGCATGACTTTCTCCGACGGCAGATTGGATTGCGCGGTGAAGGAGACGATTTCTTTCAAGGCCAAGCGATCAAAGCCGCAGCGTAGAGCGGTCCATGCCGCTTCGCTGGCATAACCCAGGCCCCAATGTTCCTTGGCCAGGCGCCAGCCGATTTCCACTGCTGGGGTGAACGGCGCGTCGAAACCGACCACGCCAAGTCCGGTGAAACCGATGAATTCGCCGCTGTCCTTGCGCTCCAGCGCCCACAACCCGAAACCGTGCTCGGCAAAATGCCCGCGCACACGGCCGATCATTGAAGCGCTTTCCAGTCGGCTCAACGGGGCCGGAAAATAACGCATCACTTGAGGATCGGCGCACATCGCGGCAAATGCCGGCAAATCCTCGTCCTGCCACTGACGCATCAGCAAGCGCGCGCTTTCAAGTTCCAGTATCGGCTCCATCGTGCCCTCCGTTTCCATGCCGCAAGTCTACATCGCTGGTAGGATCCTTCACTCTTTCCTACGTTCCTACATGAAACCGCCATGCCACTGCCGCTGATCTACCACGAAGACTACAGCCCCGAGTTTCCGGCGGATCACCGCTTCCCGATGGACAAGTTTCGTTTGCTGCGCGATCACCTGGTCGACTGCGGTCTGACCCGCGATGCCGACCTGCTGCGCCCGGAGATTTGTCCCAACGACATCCTCGCCCTCGCCCATGACCGTGCGTATATCGAACGCTACATGAGCGGCGAGTTGTCCCGCGAAGACCAGCGGCGCCTCGGCCTGCCTTGGAACGAAGCGTTGGCACGGCGTACGGTGCGGGCCGTCGGCGGTTCGATACTGGCGGCGGAAAAAGCCCTTGAGCATGGCCTCGCCTGCCACTTGGCCGGCGGCACCCATCATGCGCATTACGATTACCCGGCGGGCTTCTGCATTTTCAATGACCTGGCGATCATCAGCCATTACCTGCTGCAAAGCGGTCGCGTGAATCGCGTGCTGATCTTCGATTGCGATGTGCATCAGGGCGATGGCACCGCGCGAATCCTGCATGACACGCCGGAGGCGATTACCGTTTCCCTGCACTGCGAGAAGAATTTTCCTGCACGTAAAGCGGAAAGTGACTGGGACATCCCGCTGCCCAAAGGCATGGGCGATGCCGATTATTTGAAGGTGGTCGATGACACGCTCAGCTATTTGCTGCCGCTGTATCAACCGGATCTGGTGCTATACGACGCCGGCGTCGATGTGCACAAGGACGATGCCCTCGGTTATCTGCAACTGACCGACGCAGGCGTCGCCGCCCGTGATGAAAGCGTGATGCGCCATTGCCTGGGCCGCGATATTCCGGTGATGGGCGTGATTGGCGGCGGCTACAGCAAGGATCGCCACGCCCTCGCCCGTCGCCACGGCATCCTGCATCACAGCGCGCAACGGGTCTGGCAGTCACACGGTTGTCATTGAGTTGTGCTGCGTTACCCACAATCGCTGTGGAACGGCCTGTGGATAACCTGAGTGAAAGGGACTACAGGCCATATCCGACAGGGCCTACAGAGCACTGATCACTTTTCAACCAACAACTCAAGGCCACCTCAAATCCCTGTAGGAGTGAGCCTGCTCGCGATGCGTCAGCACCTTCAACATTAATTTGGCTGACACACCGCTATCGCGAGCAGGCTCACTCCTACAAAAGATCTGCGCTGTTAGAATGCGCGCCTTATCCCGCCATACCGCAGCGCACGCCATGACCCAGACTTCCGCCTCCTCCCCCGCTCACGTCGCCATCATCGGCGGTGGCCCTGCCGGCCTGATGGCCGCCGAAGTGCTGAGCCAGGCCGGAATCCGCGTCGATCTCTACGACGGCATGCCCTCGGTGGGCCGCAAGTTCCTGCTGGCCGGTGTCGGCGGCATGAACATCACCCATTCCGAAGCCTACCCGGCGTTCCTCTCGCGCTATGCCGAACGCGCACCGCAAATCGCGCCGTTGTTGCGCGGTTTCGACGCTGATGCGTTGTGCCAATGGATTCATGATCTTGGCATCGAGACCTTTGTCGGCAGCTCCGGCCGCGTATTCCCCACCGACATGAAAGCCGCGCCGCTGCTGCGCGCCTGGCTCAAACGCTTACGCGACAGCGGCGTAGTTATCCACACCCGCCATCGCTGGCTCGGCTGGGATGAACACGGCGCGCTGCGCATCGACAGCCCGGAAGGTGAAATCACCGTCAAACCCGACGCCACCCTGCTCGCCCTCGGCGGCGGCAGTTGGTCGCGCCTCGGTTCCGACGGTGCCTGGATGCTGCCGCTGGAGCAACGCGGTGTAGGACTTGCGCCGTTGCAGCCAAGTAATTGTGGCTTCGAGGTGCAGGCTTGGAGCGAGTTGATGGTCAGCAAATTCGCCGGCGCACCGCTGAAAAATATCGCCATTGGTTTGAACGATGATGTACCGCGCTTGGGCGAATGTGTAATCACCGCTACAGGGATCGAGGGCAGTCTGATTTATGCGCTGTCGGCGCCGATTCGTGAGGCGATCAATCAGTACGGCGCAGCGACCGTTCACATCGATCTGCTGCCCGGCCGGCCTGTGGATAAATTGCAGGCAGCGTTGAGCAAGCCTCGCGGTTCGCGTTCGATGGCCAAGCATTTGCACAGTCAGGTCGGGATTGATGGGGTGAAAGCGGCATTGCTGCGTGAGCTGACCGATGCTGCGACTTTCGCCGATCCGGCGCTATTGGCCCGGGCGATCAAGGCGTTGCCGCTGACCTTGGTGAAAACCCGTCCGCTGGACGAAGCGATCAGCAGCGCTGGTGGCGTGACGTTCGAGGCGATGGATGAGCGTTTGATGCTCAAGGCGTTGCCGGGGGTGTTCTGCGCGGGGGAGATGCTGGATTGGGAAGCACCGACGGGCGGGTATTTGCTGACGGGGTGTTTTGCCAGCGGGCGGGCGGCAGGGTTGGGGATTGTGCAGTGGTTCAAGTCCGAGGCGTCTGCCTGAACCCTCACCCCAGCCCTCTCCCAGAGGGAGAGGGGGCCGACCGAGGTGTCTCACGTCATCCATCGACCTGAAAGACCGAGTCGATTATCGATTTGGTCAACCGACCGAGGTGTCTGGCGCCATACATCGACCTGAAACACCGAGTCGATTATGGATTTGGTCAGACGACCTAGGTGTCAGGCGAAAGCTTTGTCGATTATGGATTCACAGCCATAGGATCAAGTCGGCGTACTTCGCGAGCATCCCCCAATCAGTCCCCTCTCCCTTGGGGAGAGGGTTAGGGTGAGGGGCTTTTGACCTTAAGGCTTACGCTTGCGCGGTCCAGTGTTAAACACCGGCACCTTGCGCACAGGCTTGACCGAAGGCTCCGGCGCCTGCGTCTCGCCGCTATCGACCCACTTACCCAGATTGCGCTTGCCACCACCACCCGAAGCTTTCGGCTTCTTCGGTTTTTTCGGCTTCTTGATCACCTGACCGCTGGCATCAGTGTCAGGCACGCGGTGCTCAGGTTCGAAATCCGGCTCGTTCTGACGCTTCAAGGTCTGCCGTGTCAGCATTTCAATCGCCGACAACATGTTCACTTCATCCGCACACACCAGCGAAATCGCCTCACCGGTTGCGCCAGCACGGCCGGTACGGCCAATACGGTGAATGTAATCCTCAGCCACGATCGGCAGATCGAAGTTGATCACCAACGGCAGATCTTCGATATCCAGCCCCCGCGCCGCTACATCAGTCGCAACCAGAATCTGCACTTCACTGAGCTTGAAACGATCCAGCGCTCGCTGACGGGTTGCCTGCGGTTTATCACCATGGATACCGTCAGCATTCACACCAAGGCCCTGAAGTTTTTCCACCAGCGCATCCACACCGTTGCGGGTCTTGGCGAACACCAGCACCTGCTTCCACTTGTTCTTGCGCATCAAGTGCACGAACAGCTCAGCCTTGCGCTTCTTGTCCACCGTCACGATCCACTGCTTGACCGTGTTGGCAGCCACGTTGCGCGGGCTGACCTCGACGGTCAGCGGATCGTCGAGCATCTGCCCGGCCAGCAGGCGGATGTCATCGGAGAAGGTCGCGGAGAACAGCAGCGTCTGACGTTTCTTCGGCAGTGCGCGGTAGATGTTCGACAGTTCTTCGGAGAAGCCCAGATCGAGCATGCGATCGGCTTCGTCGAGCACCAGGGTTTGCAGCTGATTGAATTTCAGCGCCTTCTGGCGGAACAGGTCGAGCAGACGGCCCGGCGTCGCCACCAGCAGATCGACGCCGCCGCGCAGCTTCATCATTTGCGGGTTGATGCTGACGCCGCCGTACACCGCGTACGTGCGCAACGGCAGGTTTTCGGCGTACTGGCGCACGGCTTCGTGGACTTGTTCGGCCAGCTCGCGAGTCGGTACCAGAATCAGCGCGCGCACCGAATTGGCGGCGACTTTCGGCCCTTCCATGGCCAGCAACTGCAGCAGCGGCAAGGCGAAACCGGCGGTTTTGCCGGTGCCGGTCTGCGCCGCTGCCATCAGGTCACGACCGGCCAGCACGGCCGGAATGGCTTGCGCCTGAACCGGCGTCGGGGTCTGGTAGCCGAGCTTCTCGAGGGAGCGCAGCAAGGGTTCGATCAGGCCAAGGGTGGCGAAAGTCATGGAAGTACCGTAGGAAAAAATGACGCAGGCATGCAATGCCGCGCAGTTTACCCTAATTCGTACGCGTTTCTGTGGGAACGGCTGTCGGCGCCACGACTGGCGGCTGTGCTGGCCGGCGCCACTGTGGCAAGCCAATCAACACTACGGCGCTGATGATCACCAGCATCGCCAGCGCTTCTTCGATGCCGATGGTCTCGCCAACGAACACGATCCCCAGCAACACCGCCACCGCCGGGTTGACGTAGGCATAACTGGTCGCCGCCGCCGGACGCACGTGCTTGAGCAGGTACATATAAGAGTTGAAGGCGATGATCGAGCCGAAGAAGATCAGGTACGCCAGCGCCAGCCAGCCTTCAATCGGCGGCACAGCTTGCAGGTGTTCACCACTGACGGCGCTACCAATCAGCAGCACCACACCGCCAACGAGCATTTCCACCGCACTGGCCATCGCCCCCTGCGGCAATGGCAGATGCTTGCTCCATACCGAACCGAACGCCCAGGTCGCCGCTGCGAAAATCAGCAACGCCGCGCCCAGCGGACTCGATTGCAGGTTGGAACCCATGTTGAGCATGGCGATACCGATAATCCCCAACGCCACCCCGGCCCACTCCAGACGGGTATTGCGCGCGCCCCAGAAATATCCACAGAGCAAGGTGAACAATGGCACCGTTGCCACCGCCAACGCCGCCACGCCGGAGGCCACACCGGTGTGCTCAGCCACACTCACCGCGCCATTACCAAAACTCAACAGCAAAATCCCGATGATCCCCGCCGCTTTCCACTGCGCCCAGGTCGGCGCCGGTGCCCCGCGCCAGCGCAGAAAGGCATACATCAACGTACCCGCGATCACAAAGCGCACACCGCCGAGCATCAGCGGTGGCCAGTACTCGACGCCGATGCGGATCACCAGATAGGTCGATCCCCAAATCACATACAACGCAAAAAACGCGGCGATCAGCGGCAAAGAAAAACGGCGCAAGGCAGGCATGGGCAGCTCGAAAGTCTGGGCAGGGGATGGATTATTCTAGAAAGGCCCACGACTAAAAATAAGTTACAAAACCTGTTTATAGCGCCGGTACACTTTGGAAAGAACGGAGATCGACGGCTTAAGCCGTGATTTCGAAAGTCTGGCATTTTCAGGAGTCCGGCCTTGGATAAATACGACCGCATGCTGCTCAGCGCCCTGTTGGAAAACGGCCGTGCGTCCTACGCCGATCTGGCGCGCAAAGTTAACCTCTCCGCCCCGGCAGTTGCCGAGCGCGTGGCCAAGCTTGAGGCATCGGGGGTGATCACCGGCTATGAGGCGAGAATTGACCTGTCGAAAATCGGCCTGCCGATCCAGTGCATGATCGAATTGCGCCTGCACCAGAACGGCAGTCAGAAGGTTTACGACGAACTGGTGAAAATCCCGCAACTGACCGAATGCTTTCGAGTGACAGGTGATCCGTGCGTGATGATGAAGGCTGCGGTGGGATCGATGACGGAGCTGGAGGAGTTGATCAATCGCGTGGCGAAGTTTGGTTTCAGCAAGACCTCGATTGTGCTGTCGAGCGCCATCGAAAAGCGCGTGCCACTCAGCCAGATCGAAGGCAACGGCAAATCCTGAGGATGATGATTCCTCCCTGTAGGAGTGAGCCTGCTCGCGATAGCGGCGCGTCAGTCGAAACAAATGTTGACTGACACACCGTCATCGCGAGCAGGCTCACTCCTACAGGGGGTCTGTGTTGGGCTTGGGATCAGCGATAGCGCTGCAGGTGCTCGCTGACTTTGGCGGCGGGGACTTTCTGCAACTTGCACAGCAGGTCATGCGATAGCTCGCTGACGCCGTGCTTGTGCCGCAACTCATCAGCCAGATGCGCCATCAGATTGGCCGCCATCTCGGCATCGGCCATGGCCCGGTGAGCCTGGCCTGTGTGCGGCAAACGCGCAAACGTGGTGAGCGTACCGAGCTTGTGGTTCGGCGCCGCCGGCATCAGACGCCGGGCCAGCAGCAACGAACAGGCAAAGTTCTGCAACCGCGTGCGCTTGATCCGCCCCAGTTCAAAGTCCCAGAACTTCTGGTCGAAGGATGCGTTGTGCGCTACCAGCGGCGTGCAGCCGACAAACTCATTGACCTCTTCCATCACCCGCTCCGCCGGCGGCGCGGTGCGCAGCATGGCGTTGCTGATGCCGGTCAGTTGCTCGATAAACGCCGGAACGCGTACGCCGGCGTTCATCAGGCTCTGGTAACGCTCGACGATGCGGCCGTTTTCCAGCATGACCACGGCGATTTCCGTGGCGCGGCAGCTGCTGTTCGGCGACAGGCCGGTGGTTTCAAAGTCGATGACTGCAATGCGTTCCAAACCGGGTTCAACTCCGTACAAATCAATTCTTCAGTAGCTGTTCAATTCTTCAGCAGCAGCGCGCCTTCGATCGGCACGTAACGGCTGGCGGCGCGGATCAGCGAGTTGGCGGTCAGGCCGGGCACGCCGTAGGCGACCGCTTGCACGCCGTGTTTGCTGATAATGCGTTCGAGCAGCATGTCGAAATCGCCGTCACCGGAGGCCAGGACAATTTCGTCGACGTGGTCGGCGGCGTCCATGATGTCGAGGGTGATGCCCACGTCCCAGTCGCCCTTGGCCGAGCCGTCGCTGCGCTGGATGTAAGGTTTGAGTTTCACGGTGAAGCCGAGGTTGCGCAGGATCTGCTGGAACTGCTGCTGCTTGCTGTCGCCACGGTCGATCGCGTAGGCGTAGGCCTCGACGATCTGTCCGTCCTTGCTGATGTCTGCCCACAATGCGGCGTAGTTGAAGTGACAACCATAGGCCTGACGCACGGTGTAGTAGAGGTTCTGCACGTCGGCGAACACTGCGATTTTTTTCACCGGAGTTCCTGTGGGCGCGCAAGCGCACGAAGCGGGATCAGGCGCCAGGCCCGAAAAAGGCGCTCAGTATGCCAGCCATCAGGAGGGTTCCGCGAATAATCGGCCCGGAGCCCTCAAGGGCTCCGGACGAATGGTGAGTCAGACGAAGGAATCGTCGTCATCAAAGAACGAGGAATTGTCGTTGCCGTAGTCGGTGTCGGTGAAGCCGCCCTGGTCATTGCCTGAGAAGCCGTTATCGGCCACACGCTGATCTTCGCCCCAGCCATTGCTGCTTTGGTCGGCGACCTGCGCCGGCTCTTCCTTGATCACTTCAACGATTTCTTCCGGCTGCTGATTGTGATGGAACAGGCTGCTGATGCCCTGCGCCAGCATCACGCCACCGGCCACACCGGCGGCGGTTTTCAGGGCGCCGCCGAGGAAACTGCTGCCGGCCGCCGGAGCGGCTTGCTGCGCATAGTTAGGCGGCGCTGCGCCGAAGTTCTGTTGTGGCGCAGGAGCACCGAAGTTCTGCTGCGGTGCCGGCTCACGCCAACCGCCAGTGGACGCCGGGGCGGCGCTCTGGGTCGGCGCCGGACGCGGGCTGCCACCAAAAATGCTCGACAGGAAACCGCCACCACCGCTCGGCGCCGGTGCGGCACTCTGCGCTTTGGCCGATTGCAGTTCAGCCTGCAACTGCTGGACCTGTTGAGTCAGTTGCTTGTTCTGCTCATCGAGGCTTTTGAGCGCCGCCTCTTGCACCAGAATCGCCTGGGTCATGAAATAACCTGCCGCTGGCTGGCGGGTCAGGTGTTCCTTGATCCGCGCCTCAGCCTGGGCATCGCGCGGGGCTGCCTCCGTTTCGGCCTGTTGCAGCCGGGAAAACAGTCCATCGATCAGGGTTTGCTCTTCGCTGTTCATGGCGACCTCGTAGATTGCCGGGGATAACATTGCCCTCGTCCACGTTGGCCGAGGTGCTCTCCTGTAATGGAGACGGTGACAAAACGTTTCAATGACCTTTACCGAATGTTTACGTTTGTGTCGCGCCAGCCATCATCGGTTAAAGTGAGCCACTGTTTTCGACCTGCGATACCGACTGATGAATGCCCTCGAAGTGCTGCGCGACTCTCTGTATTTTTTCAAACGCCATTTGGGCAGCATCGTACGGTTGTGCCTGCCGCTGGTGATTTTCGAAGCGTTTTTACAACAAGTGGTCGATCGCGCCAGCGGGCCGGAAAATATCTCGGCCATCAGTATCGTCGTCGGTCTGCTGGTGTATCCGCTGTACACCGCAGCGCTGATCCTGTTCCTCGATGCGCGCAGCCGTGGCGAAGCGCCGCGCAACCGTGACCTGCTGGCAATGGCCGCCACTCTGTGGCCGCGCTTCGCGTTGCTCACGGCGCTCAATACCTTGCTGATTCTGTTGGGCCTGTCGCTGTATTTCCTGCCAGGCCTGATGCTGATGGTCATGCTCGCGTTCGGCGAATACCTGTTGGTGCTGCGCGGCATGGGGCCTTTGCAGGCGATGAAAGAAAGCCTGCGCCTGACCCGTGGACACTTCTGGCGGATCCTGCTGTGCATTCTCTGTGTGATGACGCCACTGTGGTTGCTCAAAGGCGCGACATTGGCGGTGTACCCCGAGCCGCAGAATCCGCTGATTGCGGTACTGATCGACAGTGCTCACAGCTTCCTGCAACTGTTCACCAGCGTGGTGTTGTTCCGCCTGTTCATGCTGATCAGCGAATTGCCTGACAAACGCGACAGAGTGGTCTGACAGCACTGCGCTTGGGCTTCGAGACGGCCGTCAGGTATGCTCGGGCCACTTTCTGTAACGCTATAAGCCGAGCCATGACCCGTCTACTGCGCTACACCCTGTTTCTTTCTGTGCTCGCCCTTGTGCTGATTGGCGCGCTGATCTTCAGCCTGACCTGGCGCCCGGACGCCCGCGAAACCCTGCCAGTCAGTTGCACGGGAACGCCACCGACGCTGGTGCCGGGCCAAGCGCTGAAAGTCATGACCTGGAACGTGCAGTATCTGGCCGGCAAGCGTTACGTGTTCTGGAATGATCTGGCCCAGGGCAACGATGAAGCGCCGACACAGGAAGACATGGCCTTCAGCCTCGACGAAGTGGCGCGGGTGATCCGCGACGAGCAGCCCGATGTGGTGCTGTTGCAGGAGCTCGATGACGGCGCCAAGGCCAGCGACTATCAGAACCAGCTAAAACTGTTGCAGGAACGCGTCGCCGACCTGTACCCGTGCAGCGCCAGCGCATTCGACTGGAAAGCCGATTTCGTCCCTGATCGACACGTTTTCGGCAGCGTCGGCCGGCAACTGGCAACCCTGAGCCGCTATCGCATCGAACACGCCGAACGCCTGCAATTGCCGGTTGCTGCGGCCAATTTCATCAGCCGTCAATTCCAGCCAAAAGACGCCCTGCTCGCGACCAAACTGCCCCTGAGCGATGGTGGGCAACTGACCGTTTTCAATACCCATCTGGAGCGTGCCAGCCAGCCCGATGACACGTTGCAGGCGCAAGTGAGCGCCGTGGCCAAAGTGCTCGACAAGTACGAAAGTCAGGGCCTGCCATGGTTGATCGGTGGCGATTTCAATCTGCTGCCGCTCGGCCAGTTCCGCCGCCTGCCTGCCGAGCAGCGCACGCCCTACTCCGCCGACAGCGAACTGCATCTGCTGTGGGACAAGTACCCGATGATCCCGACCAACAACGAAGCCAGCGGCATCGACCGTGCGCAGTGGCTGACCCACTACCCCAACGACCCCGGCCTGAATGGCCCGGATCGCACGGTCGACTATCTGTTTTACAGCCCGAAGATCAAACGGGTGGAAGCGAGGGTGCGCCAGGACGATACGCTGCGCATCTCCGATCATCTGCCGGTGATTGCGCGCTTCCTGCTGCCGGCGGCGCCCTAGGCAGGGCCGAGGAACATCGACCCGTCGCCCGAATTGACGATATGGAATCTCATGAAAATCTTATTGGTGTGCAAGGACATTGGTGGTTACGCGCGCAAACTGGCGGACTACCTGATGATCGACAATGACGTGTGTTTCATCGATACGTCAGCGATGCAGAACAGCTTTGATCGAGCGCCGAAGATCCTGCGCCGCCCGCTTAAACGCTGGGCGCAGTTACGCCAGTTCAAGAAGAGTATCGGTGCCTCAGGGCGCTTTGACGTTGCGTTGATCATCAACCCGGCGCAAATCGAGCCCAAGCAACTGACCGCCGGCCTCAATGCCAGCGAGCGCAAGATCGCCTACCTCTACGACAGTTTCAGTCGCTGGCCGATGACCCGGGAAGAACTTGCCGGTTATGACGAGGTGTTTTCTTTCGACCCGCAGAATGCTGAAAGCTACGGCCTGAAAAAGCTCCACAACTTCATTTACGACGACTACACCGCAGACGGCGAACCCGGTGAATACTCGGCGTTTGTGGTAATGGCGGGCAAGGATCGGGTGCCGGCACTTGAAGGCCTGGCGCAGGCATTCGATCGTCTCGGGGTGACCGATTACAAGTTTCTGGTGCAGTGCAAACCGATCCCGGGCGCGCATCCGGGTATCACGTTCTTCGAGCAGAGAATGTCACTGGCGTCTGTTGGCGAACTGGTAAAGCGCTCGCGCATCATTCTGGACATTTCCAAGCCTGGCCAGGCCGGGTTGAGCTTCCGTTTCTTTGAAGCCATGGCTTCACGAAAAAAAGTCATCACCACCAACAAGAGCGTGGTCGACTATGACTTTTACAACCCGGCGAACATCCTGGTCATTGATGAGGCCAATCCGGTAATTCCTGAACGGTTCATTACTGATCCGTATGTCGATGTGCCTGAACACATCTACCAGCAATACACCCTGCAGGGCTGGGTCAAAACCGTGTTTGCCCAGCAGTGAAATCACATCGCCGGCTGCCCCACAATGGCCAGGTGACATGACCGTTGGATCAATGCACTTCTTCCAGGTCATCATGCAGCAACCCGAAGATCTGCCGCTTCATGTCAATGAACGAGCGCTCCATGACCATGTCGAGCGAGCGCGGACGTTCGATTGGCACGTCGAGAATCTGCTTGATCCGCCCCGGTTTCGCGCCCATCACATAGACCCGATCGCCGAGCAGAATGGCTTCGTCGATGTCATGGGTGACGAACAACACGGTCTTCTTGCTGTTGCCCCACACCCGCAGCAACAACTGCTGCATCTGCAGACGTGTCTGGCTATCGAGCGCACCGAACGGTTCGTCCATCAGTAGAATCTGCGGATCATTGGCCAGCGCGCGGGCGATCGCCACGCGCTGCATCATCCCGCCCGACAGTTGCTTGGCGTAGTTGTCGGCGAACCCGCCGAGGCCGACTTCGTTGACGTAATAATCGACGATCTCCTTGCGCCGCGCCGCCGGCATGCCGCGGCGTTTGAGGCCGAACTCGACGTTCTGCCGCACGGTCAGCCACGGGAACAGCGTGTAACTCTGAAAGACCATGCCGCGATCCGCACCGGGGCCTTGCACTTGCTGGCCGCCGACGTAGATCTCACCGGAGGTCGGCTCAGCCAGACCGGCGGTCAGGTACAACAGGCTCGACTTGCCACAACCCGATGGCCCGACCAGCACGGCAAACTGCTGATCCGGCACCTCGAACGAAACTTCTTCCAGCGCGGTAAACGTGCCGCCGTCAGGTTTCCTGTAACGCAGGCTGACCTTGTCCACCTGCAAGCGCGGCGCGGCTTGTGCCGGGGTCGCAACGGGTTCGATAAAACGATGATTGGCAGCAGTCACTGAGCCCATGCGGCAACCCTCAGGCGGAGAAAACGGAACAGTTGATCGGTGACCAGACCGAGCAGGCCGATGATCGCGATGGCGAGGAAAATCACGTCAACCTGAAAACCGCGCATGGCCTTCAGGCTCAGGTAACCCAAACCGCTGGACGCGGCGACCAGTTCAGCCACCACCAGATAAGTCCAGGCCCAGCCCATAGTTACCCGTAGGGTATCGAGCACGCCCGGCACCGAGGCCGGCGCGATCACATGCAACACCGCATCGCGGCGACTGGAACCCAAGGTGTAGGAGGCGTTGATCAGGTCCTTGGAAATGCCTTTCGAGACGTCGGCGATCATCACCAACTGCTGAAAGAACACACCGAAGATAATCACCGACACGCGCTGCTCCAGACCGATGCCGATCCACAAGATGAACAGCGGCACAAACGAGGTCACCGGCAGGTAACGAATGAAGTTCACCAGCGGTTCAAGGAACGCCTGAACGATGCGAAAGCTGCCCATCAGCAACCCCAACGGCACCGCCACCAACGACGACACAATGAAGCCGACCATCACCACTTCGACACTCGCCCACACATGTGTGCCGAGCGTGCCATCGCGGCCCAGGCGCATGGCGGCTTCAACCACCGCGCCCGGCGTCGGCAAAAACATCCCTGGGACGATGCCGCCGTAAGACAGCCCGGCCCACAGGCCGACCAACAACACCCAGGCCAGAGCGCTGGCGCTCCACACCACTTGCACCGGCAACGCGGTTTTTGGCGTGAGGCTGCGGCTCAGCCACGAATTGCGCTTGAACATTGCACACCTCCTAGAGCGGGCTGACGAAACGGTTGTCGACCAGCTCGTCGTTGCTGACGTTGTAAGGTTTGCCCTGCAATTCGCTGGCGGTTTCGTTGGCCAGTTTGATCAGCGCTGCGCTGTCACCCGGTTTGCCCGGTGAGCCCAAGAGCTTCTCGCTCATGGCTTGATCGTAGAAACGCACGCCTTGCGCGGCGGCGGCCAGTTCCTTCGGATCGGACAGGTAACCGCCGACACCTTTGGCCATGATTTTGTAAGCGTCTTCCGGATGATCCTTGGTGTATTGCACGGCTTTGTACAACCCGGCGACCAAAGCCTTGACGTCTTCCGGCTGCTTCTCGATAACGCTGCAATTGAGCGCGACCACATCGACGATCACGCCGGGGGTGCTGCTGCTGTCGATCAGCACTTTGCCCTGCTGCTTGTCGCGCACCATCGACAGGTGCGGCTCCCAGGTCACGGCAGCGGGCACGCGACCGGCGATGAACGCGGTGGCGGCATCATCTGCGGTCATGTTCTGCACGGTGATGTCGCTCATCTTCATGCCGTTCTTTTTCAGCAAATAGGAGAGCCAGAACTGCGAGGTCGAACCTTCGTTGACGGCCACGGATTTGCCCTTGAGCTCTTGCAGGCTTTTCACATCCTTGCCGACCAGCACGCCATCGCCGCCATGGCTGTCATCCAACGCCGCGACTGCTTTGAAGCAGAACTGCGGGCGGTATTTGAGCACTTCATCGATGGTCGACGCCGAGCCGGACAGTTGCCCGGACGCCTGCGCGGCCATGTACATCGACGCCTCTTCGACCACCGGCAATTCGACGGTCAGACCGTTTTCCTTGAAGTAGCCCAGGTCCTGAGCCAGATACAGGGTGCCGTAGCCGACCCACGTGGTGTGGCCGATGGACAGGGTCCCGGCCTGGGCGCTGGTCGCGACCGTGGCGGCAAGAGCAGTGATTGCCAGAGGGTGAGTGAGACGGAGACACAAGGACTTGATCATGGAGCACTCCCGACGCTGTTGATTTAGTTTTGTCATGGGCAGTACGGTCGCCGGCCGTTGTGCAGTTGCTGCCATGGGTCTCTCGCGGACTTTTGGGCGGACAACATTCGGCTGGCGGGCAAGATCGATGGTGGCCCATGTGCGCGGTGAGGAAAATCAGGAAATTGTTGGCTGCAAATGATGAAAAAACTGGGTAGTGCGCACTGCTAAAGGGCGGGGATTGCGGGGATGCGCGAGGTGGGTGCAGATTGGGGATTTTCGGCGGCTGGGAGAATGCTATCGCTGGCAAGCCAGCTCCCACAGGGATCGTGGATGTGCCTGGATTGTGTGAACAACGCTGAAACCTGTGGGAGCTGGCTTGCCAGCGATGGCGCCGAAGCAGTCAATATCCATGCTGCTGACCCACCGCATTCGCGAGCAAGCTCGCGAAGGGGGCAACTCGGTCTCAGCGCAACTGGAACCAGGTGGTTTTCAACTGGGTGTATTTGTCGAACGAGTGCAGCGACAAATCGCGGCCAAAGCCCGATTGCTTGCCGCCGCCGAAAGGCACCGTCACATCCAGCGCATCCACCGTGTTGACCGACACCGTACCCGCTCGCAACTGCCGCGCCACACGATGCGCGCGGTTGAGGTCATCGGTCCACAACGACGCCGCCAGTCCATACACACTGTCATTGGCCAGCCGAATAGCCTCGGCCTCATCATCGAACGGCATCACCGCCAGCACTGGCCCGAATACCTCTTCGCGAAACAGCGGCATGTCGGCGGTTACACCGGTGAAAATCGTCGGCTCAACGAAGTTGTCAGAGCCATTGAAGCGCCGCTGCCCACCGCCACAAACCCGGGTCGCCCCCGACTGCTCGGCGTTGCGAATGAAGCGCATGATGCCCGCCGTCTGCGTGTGATCAACGATGGCGCCAGCGCTGCTCTGCGGATCCAGCGGATCACCGGGTAACCACCGTTCAGCCTGTGCTTTCAGCCGTTCAACGAACTCATCATGAATCGAACGCTCCACCAGCAAGCGCGAATTGGCCGAGCAGACTTCGCCCTGATTGAAGAAGATCCCGAACGCCGCTTTCTCCGCCGCCAGATCCAGATCCTGACAATCGGCGAACACCAGATTGGCGCTCTTGCCACCGCATTCCAGCCACACCTGTTTGAGGTTGGATCGAGCTGAATATTCCATGAAGTATTTACCCACCTGCGTCGAGCCGGTGAACACCAGGCAATCGACATCCGCGTGCAAACCCAACGCCTTGCCGGTCTGTTCGCCAAGCCCCGGCAACACGTTCAACGCACCCGCTGGCAGCCCCGCTTCCAGCGCCAGCTCAGCCAGACGCAAGGCCGAAAACGGCGATTGCT
Organism: Pseudomonas sp. Irchel 3H7; assembly: GCF_900187605.1. Classification (GTDB taxonomy): domain Bacteria; phylum Pseudomonadota; class Gammaproteobacteria; order Pseudomonadales; family Pseudomonadaceae; genus Aquipseudomonas. Next base: position 128,029 of record NZ_FYEA01000013.1, on the reverse strand, counting down.
CGGCCGGTTTTAAAATCACCGAATTGCCCGCCGCCAGCGCCGGGGCGAGTTTCCACGCGGCCATGTCCAATGGGAAATTCCACGGCACCACAGCAGCGACTACACCGAGTGCTTCACGGGTGATGGTCGCCAGCACATTCGGCGCACTGGGCGCGACCTGATCGTAAAGTTTGTCGATGCTTTCGGCGTACCAGCGAAACACCCCGGCGGCGCCCGGCACGTCGATGTTGTAAGCGTCCATCACCGGTTTGCCCATGTTCAGCGAGTCGAGCAAGGCCAGCTCTTCGCGATGACTCATCAGCAGATCAGCCAAGCGCAGCAGCACTTGCTTGCGCTCGGCTGGAGATCGTTGCGACCACGTACCGGCCTCAAACACTTGCCGCGCATTGCGCACTGCGACGTCGACATCCGCCTCGCCACACGCAGCGACATTCGCCAGGCATTGCCCGGTCGCCGGGTTGATCGCGGCAAAGGTCTGCCCCGATTGCGCAGCGCAATGTTTGCCGTCGATCACGGCCTGATCGGGAAACTTCAATGCAACGGCGCGGCGCTGCCACTCTGCAAGCTCGAACACGACGGATGCTCCTGAGGCGTTATTGTGCCTCGATGGTCGCTCAGGCCCGCACGGGCTAAAAATAGTAAAAATGTCTTCGCAGGCAATAAAAACACTGGGCAATGACTTCCCCCAAACGCTGCACAGGTAGCTATGGTTGAAGGATAAAAACATCGTCGTGCAATGGACGTGGCGGCGCACAAATTGCTTTGAAGTCGAGTCCGCTCGTCCTGAGGTTTGCCGTGGCCGCCTACAATTTGCGTCAGCTGAAGTATTTCATCACCACCGTCGAATGCGGCAGCGTTGCCGAGGCTTCACGCAAGCTGTACATCGCGCAGCCGGCGATTTCCACCGCGATCAAAGGACTGGAAGACAGCTTCGGTGTGCAACTGCTGATCCGTCATCACGCCCAAGGTGTGTCACTGACGCCAAGCGGTGCGCGGTTTTTTCGCAAGGCCCAAGAGTTGCTGCGCATGGCCAAGGAGTTCGAACAGAACGCCCTCGCCGACAACGACGTAGTCGCCGGGCAGATCGATATTGGTTGTTTCGAAACGGTCGCGCCGTTGTACCTGCCGCAGTTGATCGCCGGGTTTTCGGCGCTGTATCCGGGCGTGAAAATCCGCATTCGCGACGGTGAACAGCAAGAGCTGGTGCAAGGCCTGACGTCAGGCGCGTTCGATCTGGTGATTCTTTATGAACACGAACTCGACGCGACCATCCAGACCGAACCGCTGATGCCGGCGCAACGCCCGTATGCGCTGTTGCCCGCCGACCACCGTTTTGCCCAATACAAACAAGTGTCGCTGCGCGATCTGTGTCTGGATCCGATGATCCTGCTCGACGTGCAGCCGAGCCGGACTTACTTCGTCAGCCTGTTTGAAGAACTGGGGCTGACGCCGCGCATCGAGTTCAGCTCGCCGTCGATTGAAATGGTACGCGGGATGGTCGGCCAGGGTTTCGGCTTCTCGATTCTGGTGACCAAACCGCATTCGGAATGCACCTACGACGGCAAGAAAGTCGTGTGCGTGGACATCGTCGAGGACGTCACCGGTTCGGGTTTGGTCGCAGCATGGCTCAAGCGCGGGCAACTGACCAAACCGGCGCAGTTGTTCGCCGATTATTGCCGCGAACAACTGACCGCAAAGACTCACCTTTAACAGCAAAGATCGCAGCCTGCGGCAGCTCCTACAGTATGTCGGTGTCGTACCGTCATTCTGTGGCCGACTTCAATTCGGTAGGAGCTGCCGAAGGCTGCGATCTTTTGCTCTTCAGGTCCCGCGCGGTTTGGCTCGCGCGGTCGCTTCGGCCACCAGCGGATCATCCGGCCAATAGTGCTTCGGATAGCGGCCCTTCAAATCCTTCTTCACCTCGGCATAGGTGCTGCGCCAGAAGTTGGCCAAATCCTGCGTCACCTGCACCGGCCGCCGCGCCGGCGACAGCAGATGTAACTTGACCACCTGCCGCCCGCCCGCAATCCGTGGCGTGTCCGCCAGCCCGAACAACTCCTGCAAACGTACAGCCAGAATCGGTGGAAACTCGCTGTAGTCCAGACGAATCGACGACCCCGACGGCACACTCAGATGATGCGGCGCCAGCTCATCGAGCTTTTGCGGCAGCGGCCATGGCAGCAGATTGCGGACGATGCTCGACAGATCGAGATTGGCAAAATGACTGAGTCGCGAGACCTTGCCCAGATACGGCATCAGCCAGTCTTCGAGGGTATCGAGCAACGTCGCATCGCTGACATCAGGCCATTGACTGTCGTCCTGATTGTTCAATTCCAACTGCCGCAACAACGCCACGCGCGCCTGCCACTGGCGCAGCTCCGGCGTCCACGGCAGCAGCCCCAGCCCCTTGCGCCGCACCAGATTGACCAGCGCCTGACTGCGCGCATTTTCATCGAGACCGGTCAACGGCTCACGGCTGAGAATCAGCTCGCCGACCTTGCGCTGACGCTCGGCGCGCAACACGCCTTCGCGCTCGTCCCAGTCCAGTTGATCGACGTTGCGTACCTGTTCGGCAAGCACTGAATCGAACAGCGCCGGATCGAAATCTGCCGCCAGATAAATCCGCTCTTCGCGCTGGCCCTGACGGCTGCCGAGGTCGGCAATGACGATCCACGGCTCTTTCATCAGGCTGTCGGCTTCGGCGAATAGCGCCGCACGACCATTGGCCAGGCGATATTCGGCGCCACCGGCACGCCGCTGTTGCGCGACGCGATCCGGATACGCCAGCGCCAGCAAGGCGCCGAGCCAACGCGGATGATCGGGATCGCTGACCGGCTCGCTGGCCTTGCCGCGCAAGTAACCGCGATATTGCCGCGCCAGTTGCTTGGCGCGCTGCACACCGCCCTGCGCACCTCGAGCCGCACGTTCTTCACCCGAGAGCAGTACCAGCCGACTGTGCAGATCGGCCCCGGCGCCACGCAAGATATCGCGCTCGCCGAGCAACGCGGCGACATCGCACGCCATGTTGGCCAGACCCAACGCTTGCCCCCGCAGCAGCAAATGGCCGATGCGTGGATGCGCCGGCAACTCAGCCATGGCCTGACCATGAGTGGTCAGCGCCTCACCTTCCAGCGCGCCAAGCCTTTGCAACAAATCCTGCGCCTGCGTATAAGCCGCCGCTGGCGGGACATCCAGCCAGACCAGTTCGCCCGGCGTCACGCCCCAGCGCCCCAGTTGCAGGGCGAGGCTGGCAAGATCCGCCGAAAGAATTTCCGCGCTGCCATACGCTGCCAATTGTTCGTGCTGATCCTGCGACCACAAGCGATAACAAACACCCGGTTCCAGTCGCCCCGCCCGGCCCGCGCGCTGAGTGGCACTGGCCTTGGAAATCCGCTGGGTATCGAGACGCGTCATGCCGCTGCCGGGATCGAAACGCGGCACCCGCGCCAGCCCGGCGTCGATGACTACGCGCACACCGTTGATGGTCAGACTGGTCTCGGCGATATTGGTCGCCAGCACCACTTTGCGCTGCCCGGCCGGCGCCGGATCGATCGCCGCACGTTGCGCATTGAGGTCGAGTTCACCGTGCAACGGACACAGCAATACATCGCTGCGTGAGCCGATGGCATCGGCCAATTGCTGGTGGACGCGACGAATCTCGGCCTGCCCCGGCAGAAACACCAACAGGCTGCCGGTTTCGTCGTGCAGCGCTTCAAGCACGGTTTGGGTGACGCGTTGATCAATGTATTCGCCGGGCTGAAACGGACGGCCCCAGCGCATCGTCACCGGATACATGCGGCCTTCGCTGCGCAGGATCGGCGCATCATCCAGCAACCCGGCCAGACGTTCACCTTCGAGCGTGGCCGACATCAGCAAAATCTTCAGCGGCTGTTCAGCGCGGAACAGCTCGCGACCGTTCAGACTCAAGGCCAGCGCCAGATCGGCGTCGAGGCTGCGTTCGTGAAATTCGTCAAAGATCAGCAGACCCACGCCTTCCAGCGCCGGGTCATCCTGCAGACGCCGGGTGAGAATGCCTTCGGTGACCACTTCGATACGCGTATCGGGGCCGACCTTGCTGTCGAGACGGATGCGATAACCGACGGTTTCCCCGACCTTTTCGCCCAGCTCACTGGCCAGACGTTCTGCCGCCGCACGCGCGGCGAGACGGCGCGGCTCGAGCATCAGAATGGTCTGCCCGGCCAGCCACGCTTCATTGAGCAAGGCCAAGGGCACACGGGTGGTTTTACCGGCGCCGGGCGGTGCTTCGAGCACGGCTTCGTGGCGCGTCGCCAAGGCTTCACGCAGGGCGGGTAAAACTTCATCGATTGGCAAAGAATTCATGCTGGCTCCAAAACAGAGGCCCGAGTATAACGGCGAACTGGCGGGCGTTCGTCAGGGTCTTAACTTCACACGACGACGCTTCGTTCTTAGATCAATCAGGAGATTTCCCCATGCGCTTACCTTTTCGCCTGATCGGCGGTGTACTGGTCGCCACCCTGCTCACGCAAATCACCGCGTGCGGTTCGATTTTCTACCCGGACCGGCGCGGTCAGATCGACGGCAAGATCGACCCGGCGATTGCCGTGCTCGACGCCGTGGGCCTGCTGTTCTACGTCATTCCCGGGCTGATCGCGTTTGCCGTCGACTTCGCCACCGGCGCGATCTATTTCGAACCGGGCCACACCGCGCAGATCGATCCGGCCAAACTCAAGCAAGCCATTGGCCCGGACGGTCAAGTCGATAATCACAAGTTGCAGGCTATTCTCGAAAGCGAGTTGGGCCGAGATTTCCCACTGGATGACCCGCGCCTGATTCAACACAAGGGCAGCACTCAACAACTGGCGATGTTCGGCCTGCAACCCGCCGCTTAAAAAGGAAGTTAAATGACATCCAGCCCCGAACACGCCCGCCTGCTACGGCTGGCGACCCGCGCCTCGGTGGCGGTGGCGTGCACGCTGATCATCGCTAAAGCCATCGCCTGGTGGCTCAGCGGTTCGGTGAGCATGCTCGCCGGCCTCACCGACTCGGCGCTGGATGGCGTCACTTCGCTGCTCAATCTGCTGGCGGTGCATTACGCGCTGCGCCCGGCCGATGACGATCACCGTTATGGTCACGGCAAGGCGGAATCGCTGGCGGGCATGGCGCAGGCGCTGTTCATTGGCGGCAGTGCGGTGTTGATCGCGCTTCAGGCCTATGAACGCATCCAGCATCCGGAACCGCTTGGCGCGCCGTGGATCAGCATTGGCGTGATCATTTTCTCATTGCTGCTGACGGTGGCCTTGCTGATGCTGCAACATCGAGTGATCAAGCAGACCGGTTCCAATGCCGTGCGTGCCGACTCACTGCATTACCGATCCGATCTGTTACTCAACGGCAGTATTCTGGTGGCGCTGATGTTGGCCGGGTTCGGCTGGCATCAACTGGATGCGTGGTTCGGACTTGGCATTGCCGCCTATATCCTGTGGAGTGCGATCCAGATCGCCCGGGAAAGTTTTTCGGTGTTGATGGATGAAGAACTGCCAACAGATGTCAGTCAGCACATGCTCGAACTGGCGTGCAGTGTGCCGGGCGTATTGGGCGCGCATGACTTGCGCACGCGGATTTCCGGCAACCACTGGTTCGTGCAGTTGCACCTGGAGTTGCCGGGGGAGCTGACCCTGTCAGTGGCGCACGGCATCAGCGACCAAGCCGCCGATGCCATTCACAAGGCCTACCCGCGGGCCGAAGTGCTGGTGCACGCCGACCCGCAGGAAGTGGTCAAGTCAGAGCGGGCGCAAACCCGGCTTCAGTAACTGACCTGATAACCGCGACTGCTCAGGCAATTGCCCTGCGCCTGACGGTACGCCTGCACCACTTCGGGCGCCGGTTGATACGTCGCGGTGCGCGGATCGAAACCGCTTTGCTGCACCGCGTACTGGTAGCACTGATAACCGTCTTGCTGCACCTGCTCCGGCGACTGGCCGTTGGCCGGATACGCTTCGACGTCATAGCCTTGGGATTGCGGCTGCGGCTGCGGCTGTTGCTGCACCGGCGGCTCGACCACCACGTAATCCTGCGTCGCTTCCTGATACGCGTAGTAGGAACCGGCGGCGAGGAACAGCAGCGAACCACCGATCCACACCTCACGGGCGTAATCCGGCAAATACTGGATGCGAATCCCGCGCGGCGGCTGCACGACGATGTAGCGCGGGCCTTGCGGGCGATACCAGTAGCCGCCGGAAAAGAAGTAATCCTGACCACGATACGGCACGCGGTAATCGCGATCCGGGAAGCGGTCGATCACATGTCCCGGCCGGTATTGCGGGCCTGGGCCCCAACCGTTGCCATGCCCGTCGGGGCGCCCCGGCCAGCGATTGTCGTTGGGCCGGTTGCCGGTCTGCCATTGCTGGTTGTGGTAACCGTTCTGCGGACGCTCGTCGCGGTAGTAACCCTGACGCGGCTCTTGAGTCTGGCGTACGGCGTCGGGCCGTGGCTGGATCGGCAGGCTGTTGGCCGGCAGTTGCGGCGGTGGTGGCGGCTGACGTACCGGGTTGGGGTTGTAGGCCGGGCGATTCTGATCGCGGTTCTGCCACTGGCCATTGTTGTTGCCGTTGTGCTCGAACTGGCGGCTGTTGTCGCCACGAATGATCTCGTTGTTCTGCGCACGCGGCTGATTCTGTTGCGGCTGATTCTGCGATGGATTGTTCTGCGGACGCGGCTGATTGTTGCCGCCACGGCCCTGATTGTTGCCCTGATGATCCTGACCGTGGCCTCCGCCCTCCGGGCCGCGATTCTGTGGCTCATCGGCGAGCGTTTGCACACTGACACTCACACACAGCAAACCAACACTGGCCAGACGCCAAATGCGCGAATTCATGCTTTTTCTCACTGCGGGGCCTGTAAATGTAAGAGGACTTGTAGCTAAGACCGGGATTACACACACCGGGTTCTGCAACAGGTTATCAGTCACGCAACTTATTTATTGAGCGCCCGGCATGAAATCGCAGGCAAGAAAAAAGGGAGACCCGTCGGCCTCCCTTCTAGAGAACTTCGTCCTGGCTCGACGCTTTTGACGTCGGCTCACCTCACGCCGTCTTCTGGACAGTGTGCAGCTCGGGGGCCGGCACAACCCCGGTGGGGGTGGCGGCCGCGGCAGGCCGGATAGGGCGGGCCGCGTGGACTGTGTTACCGAGCAGTGATTCTGGTGATAAGAATAGGCCTGAGACGGCGGCAGAGGATTGCGAAGATTGCTGAAATAAACACCACTTGCGCAATTTTTAACCCTGGATAGATAATCCGCCGCAATAGTTACAACCAAGGACAGATTGATGAGCAAACTCGACCGTTACGACCTGAGCATTTTGGCGGAATTGCAGCGCGACGCCCGCATCTCCAACCAGGAATTGGCCGAGCGCATCGGTCTGTCGCCCTCCCCTTGCTCGCGCCGGGTCAAGCAACTGGAAGACGACGGGTATATTTCGCGTCAGGTGGCGTTGCTCGATCGCAAGATGCTTGGGCTGAGCCTAACGGCGTATGTGCTGATCGGCATGGACCGGCATACGCCGGAGCGTTTTGAGAACTTCGAGGCGGCGATTCGCACGTTGCCGCAGGTGTTGGAGTGCAGTCTGGTGACGGGTGTGGATGCCGATTACCAGTTGAAAGTGGTGGTGCCAGATATGGATCACTATCAGAAATTGTTGCTGGGACATTTGACGCGGATCGAAGGGGTGACCAGCGTTCGTTCAAGCTTCGTACTGAATCAGGTGCTCAACAGCACAGAACTGCCGCTGACCCACCTGCGCAACTGATCAAAGGCACCCTCATCGGAACGCCGCCCGCCCAGCCCTCTCCCCCAGGAGAGGGAGCCGACCGAGGTGTCTGCTGTCATACATCGACCTGAAAGATTGAGTCGATTATGGATTCACAACAGAACGTTCAGGTCGGCGTATTTTGCGAGCATCCCCCGGTCAGTCCCCTCTCCCACTGGGAGAGGGCTAGGGTGAGGGCAAAGGCTTCAGATCAGACCCAGATCAATGCCACCCCACACACCTTGGCGTATACTCGCCGCGCCCTTTTTGCCCCATGCGCGCCGGAGAAACCCAATGGATCCAGCATTATTAGAAGAGTGGATGATGACCGGCCTGGTCAGCATCCTGATCATTTTCATGGGTTTCATCGTCTGGGATCTGGCGAAGAAGTCCAAGGCCGGGCGCTTTGGCTCGTTCATTCTGTTCTTCGTGCTGGGCCTGGGCGTGGCCGCGTTCATCATCAAGAGTGTGGTGATCGGCCTGATCGAATCCGGCGCTCTATAAGCGCGCCGGCACTTCCTTCCACTGGCCCTGATCAAGCCCTTCGATCGACCAGTCGCCAATTCTCACCCGCACCAGCCGCAATGTCGGCAACCCGACTGCCGCGGTCATGCGCCGTACCTGACGGTTGCGCCCTTCGCGAATCACCAGCTCCAGCCATGAAGTCGGTATGGTCGCGCGAAAGCGCACCGGCGGATTGCGCGGCCACAACTCAGGCTCGTCCAGTTGTTGCGCTTCGGCCGGCAAGGTCATGCCGTCATTCAACTCAACACCATCCCGCAGACGCTGCAACTGCTCGGCCGTCGGCACGCCTTCGACCTGCACCCAATAAGTCTTCGCCAGTTTGTGTTTCGGATCGGCGATGCGCGCCTGCAACTGCCCGTCGTTGGTCAGCAGCAACAACCCTTCGCTGTCACGATCCAGGCGACCGGCCGGATAAATGCCGGGCACATCAATGAAATCCTTGAGGGTCGCCCGCCCTTCGCCGTCGCTGAATTGCGTCAGCACATCGAACGGTTTGTTGAACAGGATCAATTTCGGCTCGGCCGGGGGTGCCTTGGCAACACGGCGCGGGGAAGACGACTGAGGCTTCGCACCTGGGCGGCGGGAAGGTGGACGTGGAGGACGGGACATGGCGAAAAGAACATCTAACGGTCGAGGCTGACAATGCTAGTGCCCCGACCGCCAAATGACCACGACTAACCGTTAACGGAACGGCGGTTCGTCGAAGCTGCGCAGTTTGCGCGAGTGCAGCGAGTTGAGTTCAGTGCGCAGCAGGTCCACCGCTTCGATGCCGATCTTCAAGTGCTGGCTGACCGCACGCTCATAGAAGGCGTTGGCCGAACCCGGCAGCTTGATTTCACTGTGCAGCGGTTTGTCCGAAACGCACAGCAACGTGCCGTACGGCACCCGCAAGCGATAACCCTGCGCGGCAATCGTGCCGCTTTCCATGTCCACCGCCACGGCGCGGGACAGGTTGATCAACGGCCGCTCCTGCGCCCAGCGCAATTCCCAGTTACGGTCGTCGTAGGTCAGCACGGTGCCGGTGCGCAGGCGTTTTTTCAGGTCATCGCCCTTCTCGCCGGTGACATTCGCCGCTGCTTGTTGCAGCGCCATTTGCACTTCGGCCAGTGCCGGGATCGGAATGTTCGGCGGCACCACGCGGTCGAGAATGCCGTCGCGACGCATATAAGCGTGGGCCAGCACATAGTCGCCAATGGTCTGCGACTGACGCAGGCCACCGCAGTGGCCGATCATCAGCCAGCAATGCGGACGCAGCACCGCCAGGTGATCGGTGATGTTCTTGGCGTTGGACGGGCCGACGCCGATGTTGACCAGGGTCACGCCGTGGCCATCGCTGGCGATCAGGTGATAGGCCGGCATCTGATAACGGTGCCAGACCACACCGGCGGCGATCGCCGAGGCTTCGCCGTGATCCATGCCCTTCTCGATGATCACGTTGCCCGGCAAGACCATGCGCACGAAACGCGGGTCACTGCGCAATTGCTCCAGACCATGGACGATGAACTGGTCGACGTAGCGGTGATAGTTGGTCAGCAGAATCCACGGCTGCACATGGCGCCAGTCGCTGCCGGTGTAGTGCACCAGACGACGCAGCGAGAAATCCACGCGCGCGGCGTCGAACAAGGCCAGTGGCAGCGGATCGGTGTTTTCCCAGTCGTAGAGACCGTCGGCGATGCCGTCGGTGGCCGCGGACAGGTCGGTACTCGGGAACACCCGCGCCAGCACGGCAGCGGTGACGCCGGAGCCGGCCAGTTCATCGCCCTGCTCGACCACATACGGATACGGGATATTTTGCTGGCTGACGCCGACTTCCACGGTCACGGTGAAGTCATGCATCAACGGCACAAGTTGTTCGAGCAGGTATTTGCGGAACGCCGCCGGGTGGGTGACGGTGACGCTATAAGTGCCCGGCAATTGCACCTTGGCGTAAGCGCGGGTGGTCTGTGGGACTTCGCCCTGGCAATGGTAGGTCAGACGCAGTTCGGGATAACGAAACAGAGCACGCTGCGCAGCGTCGGGTTCGACGCGATCCTTGAGGTAACGCTTGAGCGCCGAGTTCAGCGCAGTGGTGGCCCGCTCGTGCAACTCGGCCAGACGATCCACGGCTTGTTCGGCGGTTTGAACGACAATAAACGCTTCGGTCACGATCAGCTTCCTGTGTTCTGACTTGCAGAGCTTCATCTTGCCTGCATCGTGGCGTCACGGGAACAGTGGCGTTGTGGGTGTACCCAAATCTTTCAGACAAAGCGAACCCCTGTGGGAGCTGGCTTGCCAGCGATGAGGCCGGCACATGCAACATCAGTGTTGACTGACAGGCCGCCATCGCTGGCAAGCCAGCTCCCACAGGGTTTTGTAGCGTTGGGGAGATTGCGGTCAGAAACCTTGCGGGGTCGAGCGGGCGACGATAGCTTCGACGTCCAGCCCACGCGGCAAGGCTCCGTACACGCGACCACCACCGCTCAGGCGGCTGGCAATGAACGCATCGCTGACCGCCGAGTTGCCGGCTTCCAGCAATAGCTTGGCCTGCAAACCGAGCGCGATGTCTTCGGTCAGTTGCCGCGCCCGGTACTGAATATCACTGGTGTCCTTGAACTGCGCCTGCAATTGCTGAATATGCGCGGCCAGCCGTTTGTCACCATGTCCATCACCGAGTTCGCTGAACAACACATCCAGCACACCCGGCTCTTTCGACAACGCGCGCAGCACGTCGAGGCACTGCACATTCCCCGAACCTTCCCACGTCGAATTCACCGGCGCCTCGCGGTACAAACGCGGCAGGATGCTGTCCTCGACATACCCGGCGCCGCCCATGCACTCGGCCGCTTCATTGATCATCCCCGGCGCACGTTTGCAGATCCAATACTTGCCCACCGCTGTCACCAGCCGCGCGAATTGCGCTTCATGGCGATCATCCAGATGATCCAGCGCCTTGCCCATCCGCAAACTGAGCGCCAGCGCGGCTTCGCTTTCCAGCGCCAGATCGGCCAACACATTTTGCATCAATGGCTGTTCGCTGAGCAGTTTGCCGCCGACCTTGCGGTGCGCGCAGTGGTGGCTGGCCTGGGTCAGCGCCTGACGCATCAGCGAGCTGGAACCGACCATGCAATCAAATCGGGTCATGGCGACCATTTCGATGATGGTCGGCACACCGCGCCCTTCCTCGCCAACCATCCACGCCAGCGCGCCACGGAACTCCACTTCGCTGGAGGCGTTGGACTGGTTACCGAGTTTGTTTTTCAGACGCTGGATGTAGAACTGATTGCGCGTGTCATCCGGGCGATGGCGTGGCAGCAGGAAGCAGGTCAAACCCTTGTCGGTCTGCGCCAGCGTCAGGAAGGCATCGCACATCGGCGCCGAGCAGAACCACTTGTGCCCGACCAGTTCATAGGCCTCGCCCGGGCCACTGGCGCCGACCGGATACGCCTTGGTGGTGTTGGCGCGCACGTCGGTGCCGCCCTGTTTCTCGGTCATGGCCATGCCGATGGTCACGCCGGCCTTGTGCGCCATACCGACGTTGCGCGGATCGTATTCCGTGGCGAGGACTTTCGGCAGCCATTGTTCTGCCAGATTCGGCTGCAAACGCAGGGCCGGCACGCTGGCGAAGGTCATGGTCAACGGGCAGCCGCTGCCCGCCTCTGCCTGGCTGTGCAGATAGCTCATGGACGCGCGGGCGACGTGAGCACCGTCCTGCGGATGAGTCCATGGCAGCGAGGTCAGACCATGTTCAATCGCGGTGCGCATCAGTTGGTGATATGCCGGATGAAATTCCACCAGATCAATGCGATGGCCGTAGCGATCATGGCTGGCAAACACCGGTTTGTTCTGGTTGGCGAGGAACCCGGCTTCCATCAGCGGGCCACCGGCGAGCGCGCCGTAGGCATCGATCCGCGACTCCGCCCACCCGGCACCAAAGCGCCGCGACCACTCCTGCAATGGCAGGTCGATGCGATACAGATTGGTGCCGTCCAGCGACGGCGGCTGGTTGGTGACTTCGTGGGTTTCGGCGAACTGATGCAGGTTCATGACGGGGCTCCTTGGTCATCCAGAAGGTCAGTTAAGCACCGCCCCAAGATCGATCAAAGTGTCATATCCGCCGATTTTGCGGCGCTTTTACCCTGTCAGCAACACAGCACCCGGCGCTCCAGCGCGGACTGCAACTCTTCGAATTTCACCGGTTTGTTCAAGTAATCGATGGGCGCGCCAGGCGTGCAAAGTTCCCGCTCGGCGGTCAGCGCCAGCATAAACACCGGCAGATTCGCGCAGCCCGGCAATGCATGAATCTGGCAGCACAACGCTGCGCCCTCCTGAGCAGGTAGCTGGCAATCGATGAGCACTGCATCGAAGGCCTCACGCTGCAAGCAATCCAGCGCCGCCGCGCCGTTATCGGCGGTACGCACGCGGAAGCCGAGCTTGAGCAACATGCCACGCATCACCAGTTGGTTGACGCTGTTATCGTCCACCAGCAACACCGTGCAGTCCTGTGGTGCGCGCACAAAATGGCGCGAAGGCGCCGGGATCGACGCCGGTTCAATTACCGGTAGTTCGAACTCGACATCCAGCTGGAAGCGGCTGCCACGCCCGGGTTCCGAGCGGTGCGTGAGCTTGCCGTCGAGCAGCTCGACCAACTGTCGGCAGATCGCCAGGCCGACGCCCAATCCGCCATATTCGCGGGTCATCGAGCCGTCGAGCTGGAAGAAGCGCTGATACATCGTCGCCTCGCCCAGATCGGTGAAACCGATGCCGGTGTCGATCACCGCAAACGACAGGGCCAAACGATTGCCCGTCGACGGTTTGCCGGTAACCCGCAGTGCCAGACCACCAACGCGGGTGAACTTGATCGCGTTATCCAGCAGGCATTCCAGGCATTGCGCGAGTTTGGCGCTGTCGCCATACAAGCGATCCGGCAAGGTCGGCAGTACTTCAACCTTGAAATCCAGCGACTTGCTCGCCGCGTTGCCGTCGAACTGCACGCGCAATGCTTCGACCACCGCACGCAGGCTGAAACTGCCCGGCGCGGCCTTGAGCTTGCCAGCCTGCAATTCGGTGAGGGTGAGAATGCCATTGACCATGCGCATCATGTCTCGCGCGGAACCGGCGGCGGTTTGCTGATATTGCTCAAGCTCCGGATTCAGATCGACGGTCTGCATCAGTTCCAGCGAACCGATCACACCGTTCATCGGCGTGCGCAGTTCATGCGTCAGGGTCGCGAGGAATTCATCCTTGAGCTTGTTGCTGTGGGCCAGTTGCTGGTTGAGCACTTCGAGTTTCTGCCCGGCGTCGTACAACGTCTGCGCCTGTTGCTCACGCATCGCGTTGATACGGTCGGCCAGCGCCAGCGACAGCAGCGCCACTTCGATGGCCGAACCGATCTGGCTGGCGTACATGGTCAGGAACACGTTCGGCAGCAGGCCGAGCACCATCAGGGTGTTGACGATGCCGCCAAGCAGGAACGCCGACCAGGCAATGATGAAGTAACGTGCCACCCGCAAGCCGCGCCACCAGGCCAGAATCCCGGCGGCGAAAATCACGACCGTAAAGGTCAGCGCCAGTATCGTCGCCAGACGCAGCGACAACGCGTAACTGGTCATCAGCGACAAACCAACCACCAGCGCGCCGAACGCGATCAGCGCAATCAGCAAGCGATCGAGCCAGCGGCTGTGGTTTTTGGTCTGCAGGAAGCTGCGGGCGAACTGACTGCCGAACAGCCCCGCACAGCCGATGAAGAATGGCGTCGCGGCGTTGGCCCACCATGGGTTGTCAGGCCAGAAGTACTCGACTGCAGCACCGTTCACCGACAGTTGATAGAGGCCGAACGAGGCAATATAGAAGATGTAATAGAGATAGCTGGTGTCGCGCACGCTGAGGAAGATGAACAGGTTGTAAACCAGCATCCCCAACAGCACGCCATAAATGATGCCCAGCACATACAGGCGCACCGGCTGGTCTTCGAGGTACGCAGTACTCGACCATAACGTCACCGGTGCCTGAATCGAGCCTTCGCTGGCCAGTCGCAGGTACACGGTTTGCTGTTGATTCGGCGTGAATGAAAGGTCGAACAAATAGTTGTTCTGGCGGATCTCGCGACTGGCGAACGGCAGGGCGTCGCCGGTTTGCCGGACGAGGCGGTAGTCGCCACTGGCGTCAGGCATGTAGAGGTCGAGATGGTCGAGCGGTGGATACGCCAGTTCCAGCAGCCAGGTGCGTTGGGCGGCGGGATTGCTCGGACGGTAATGCAGGTCGATCTTCAGCCAGAACGCCGAGCGCGAGTATCCGGCATTGAGCGTGGCTTTATCGTGAGGTTTGAAATTACCGGCGGCAGCCTGCGCGCGAACATCGGCAATGCTCGCCTGACCACTGGGGTCTTCGAACACCTGCAGTGATCGGCCCAGAGGGAGGCTCTGGGTAAATTCGTCGAATTCGACGGCGCTCGCCATAAAGGGCAAGCAGAACAGCAACATCAGCAAATAGCGCATTGAAGCCCCAGCGTGGCTCGTCCGGTTGTGTCAGGAAGCCCCCCATTCCCTTTGAGTAGACGTAAAACCGGTATTACCTGTTATTGGTTTGGATCCAGACTAGCATAGCCGTTGATGGCCATTGAGCACCATTGAAATTTTTCCTACAAAGGCTCTAGAACGGGCGTTCCAGAGCAAAGCGGCGAGCTAGAGCTGTTGGATCGGTCAGGTAGACAAAAAGATCGCAGACTGCGGCAGCTCCTACACTTGAATGCGCTCCCTAATAGGAGCTGCCGCAGGCTGCGATCTTTTGATCTTGCTGTTCCACCCACACCCGAAAATCAGCTTTGGTGGTAAGCTCGCGCACCATGAATATCTACAGCTCCCGCCCCGTTGTCCTCTGTCTCTCCGGCCACGACCCCAGTGGTGGCGCCGGCTTGCAGGCAGATATCGAAGCCCTGCTCGCGCAGGGTTGCCATGCGGCTCCGGCCGTCACCGCCCTGACCGTGCAAGACACCGTCAACGTCACTGACTTCCGCGTCCTCGACCGTGAGTGGGTACTGGCTCAAGCCAATGCCGTGCTCAACGACTCCGAAGTCGCGGCGGTCAAACTGGGCATGCTCGGTTCGCTGGAAATGGTCGACACTGTTGTCGAACTGCTTTCTGCACACCCGCACTTGCCGGTGGTCTGCGACCCGGTACTGCGCGCCGGTGGCGGCGGTCGCCTGGGCAAGGACGAAGTCGGTTATGCGATGCGCGAGCGTCTGCTGCCGCTGTCGATCATTGCCACCCCCAACCTTCCCGAAGCGCGCATCCTCGCCGAACTGCCCGAAGGCACCGCGGACGAGTGCGCAGAAAAACTCCTGCCGTTCGTCAAAAACCTGCTGATCACCGGCGGCCACGGCGACGAAACTGAAATCCATAACCGCGTGTACAGCCGCGACGGTCTGCGCGAAACCTTTATCTGCCAGCGTCTGCCGGGCAGTTATCACGGTTCCGGTTGTACCTTGGCCAGCGCATTGGCCGGTCGTCTGGCGCAGGGCGAACACCTCGCCAGCGCCGTGCGCAGTGCATTGGATTACACCTGGCGCACCCTGCGCGATGCCGAACAACTGGGCAAAGGCCAGTTCGTCCCGCGTCGCCTGCCGCTGGATTTCTGCTCGTAACGTCGTGAGGTCTGCCCGATGAAACTACGTGGCCTGTATGCCATCACCGACAGCCAACTGCTGGCGGGCAAGTTTCTGTCTTACGTGGAGGCGGCGCTGGAAGGCGGCGTCACCCTGCTGCAATACCGCGACAAGAGCAGCGACGAGGCCCGCCGCTTGCGCGAGGCCGAGGCACTGCGCGATTTGTGCGAGCGCTATAAGACGCAGCTGATCATCAACGATGACGCTGAACTGGCCGCACGCCTCAACGTCGGCGTGCACTTGGGTCAGACCGACGGTCCACTGTCGCCGACCCGCGCCCTGCTCGGTTCGAAAGCGATCATCGGTTCGACCTGCCACGCGCAAATCGCGCTGGCCGAACAAGCGGCCAAAGAAGGCGCGAGTTACGTCGCCTTCGGCCGCTTCTTCAACTCCAACACCAAGCCCGGCGCGCCGACCTGCAGCCTCGATCTGCTGGACGAAGCCAAGCGCACGCTGCATCTGCCGGTCTGCGCGATTGGCGGCATCACCCTCGACAACGCCGCGCCGCTGGTGGCCCATGGAGTCGACTTGCTGGCCGTGGTTCACGGTCTGTTTGGTGCCGAAAGCACCGCCGAAGTGACCCGCCGCGCCCGCGCGTTCAATGAATTACTGAAAGTCTGATTTGAGAGCCCGATCATGTCTCGTTCCGAAACGCTGTTTGCCAATGCCCAGAAACACATTCCCGGAGGCGTGAACTCGCCGGTTCGCGCGTTCAAAAGCGTGGGCGGCACCCCGCTGTTCTTCAAACACGCCGAAGGCGCTTACGTGACCGACGAAGACGACAAGCGTTATGTCGATTACGTCGGCTCGTGGGGTCCGATGATCCTCGGCCACAGCCACCCGGACGTGCTCGACGCGGTGCGCAATCAGCTGCAACACGGCTTGTCGTATGGCGCGCCGACGGCGATGGAAACCGAGATGGCCGACCTGGTCTGCTCGCTGGTGCCCTCGATGGACATGGTGCGCATGGTCAGCTCCGGCACCGAAGCGACCATGAGCGCGATCCGTCTGGCCCGTGGTTACACCGGCCGCGACAGCATCATCAAGTTCGAAGGCTGCTACCACGGTCACTCCGACAGCCTGCTGGTCAAGGCCGGTTCCGGCGCACTGACCCAGGGCGTGCCGAGCTCCGCCGGCGTACCGGCAGCATTCGCCAAACACACCCTGACCCTGCCGTTCAACGACATCGACGCGGTTGAAAAGATGCTCGCTGAAGTTGGCAAGGACGTGGCGTGCATCATCGTTGAACCGGTGGCCGGCAACATGAACTGCGTGCCGCCAGCGCCAGGTTTCCTCGAAGGTCTGCGTTCACTGTGCGACAAGCATGGCGTAGTGCTGATTTTCGACGAAGTGATGACTGGTTTCCGCGTTGCCCTCGGCGGTGCCCAGGCGTACTACGGGGTCAATCCTGACTTGACCACTTTCGGCAAGATCATCGGCGGCGGCATGCCGGTCGGCTGCTTCGGCGGCAAGCGTGAAATCATGGAACGCATCGCGCCGTTGGGTCCGGTGTATCAGGCCGGTACGCTGTCGGGTAACCCGCTGGCCATGGCCGCCGGTTTGACCACGCTGCGTTTGATCAGTCGTCCAGGCTTTCACGCCGAGTTGACCGACTACACCACGCGTCTGCTCGACGGTCTGCAACAACGCGCCGATGCCACGGGCATTCCGTTCGTGACCACTCAGGCCGGCGGCATGTTCGGTCTGTACTTCAGCGGCGCCGATGACATCGTCACCTTTGAAGACGTGATGGCCAGCGACGCTGCCCTGTTCGGTCGCTTCTTCCACCTGATGCTGGAAGGTGGCGTTTACCTGGCACCGAGCGCCTTCGAAGCCGGTTTCACCTCGATCGCCCACGGTGAAGCCGAGTTGCAACTGACGCTGGACGCTGCCGAGCGCGCCTTCGCCGCACTGAAATAATCGCACTGCCGCTGACGTTGGCTATCGCCAGCGTCAGCATTCACCTACATCCGCGCTGTTTTTCCGATGCTCCTGCTAAAAATCTCCCCTAAAGTGGGCGATATATTCCCCGTGCAGCAGAAAAACGAGTAAAGACTTTGTAAGGTTGGCCCTGCTTATTTCATAATGCGCGCTTATTGGATCCCTCGATGGGTCCGCGTGCCCTTCAGAGGTAAGTCGATTCCCATGAACCGCACCGGCCGCACCCTTGCCTTGGGCTGCCTGTTGCTCCTTCAGCCCCTGCTCGCGCATGCACAAGCAGGCGGCAACTCGTTGTTGATCCCGGCGATGGGTCGTTGCACCCTCAATACTCAGCCGCAAGACGTCACGCAGGCACTGGCCGCCTGCCAGAAAGCGGCGGACGAAGGGGATGCGCAAGCGCAATACGAGTTGGGTGAGTTCTACTACGACGGCAAGAATGCGCCGCGCGACCTCAATCAAGCCCTGAGCTACTTCGAAAAGGCCTCGCTGCAAGGCCACGCTCAGGCACAGTTCAAACTCGGCACGATGTTCTTCCACGGTGAAGGCGTGCAAGCCAACAACATTCAGGCGTATATCGTGCTGAAGATGGCGGCGGTCAACGGCGCTGAAGATGCGCTGGACACGGCCGACGAAGTCTCCGAAAAAATGTCCCGCGAAGACCTTGAGACTGCCACTCAGGTGCTTGGGCAAATTTTCCGTAAATACCTGATGGAACTGCAGAGCGCCGATGGGCGTACGCCGTTCTCGCCTCTTCCCTGACCGCCGATAGTTCCCACGCTCTGCGTGGGAACTCATCCCGTTACGCTCCACGTCACCGACGCAGAGCGTCGAAGGCGGCATTCCCACGCAGAGCGTGGGAACGATCAAAAATCCAGATCCGGTTTTACTTCTCAGGCATCGGCATCGGGAACGGCATCACGTTGCCGACCGCGCCACGTGCTTCGCTGATTTTCGGGGTACCCAGACGCTCAACCTCGTCGATGCGCACAATCGAATGCATCGGCACAAAGCTGCGCACCACGCCTTCGAACTGCGCCTTGAGCTTTTCTTCGCTCGGATCGACGACCACTTGCGTGCGCTCGCCAAAGACGAACTCTTCCACTTCCAGAAAACCCCACAGATCACTTTGATAGATCTGCTTGGCGTACATTTCGAACACCTGGCCCTGGTTGAGGAAAATCACCTTATAGATTGGAGCTTCGCGTTTGGTCATGGCGGGGGGATAACATCGGGGATAAAAATGAGGGCGCAAACTATAGCATAGCCTCCGGACGCACAGCGGTAGGAACCTGCGGGCTTGTTCCCTATAATGCCGGGTTCTTTGAATCACGTGACGACACTAATCCATGGCCAAGAAGCTTTACATCGAAACCCACGGTTGCCAGATGAACGAGTACGACAGCTCGCGCATGGTCGATCTGCTGGGTGAACATCAGGCCCTGGAAGTCACCGCTCGCGCGGAGGACGCCGACGTGATTCTGCTCAACACCTGCTCGATCCGCGAGCGCGCCCAGGATCGCGTGTATTCGCAGCTCGGCCGCTGGCGCGAACTGAAACTGGCCAACCCGGAGATGGTGATCGCCGTTGGCGGTTGCGTGGCCAGTCAGGAAGGCGCAGCGATTCGTGATCGCGCCCCATACGTCGATGTCGTGTTCGGCCCGCAGACGCTGCACCGCCTGCCGGAAATGATCGACGCCGCGCGCATCACCAAGCTGCCGCAAGTCGACGTGTCGTTCCCGGAAATCGAAAAATTCGACCACTTGCCCGAGCCGCGCATCGATGGCCCGAGCGCTTATGTGTCGGTGATGGAAGGCTGCAGCAAGTACTGCACGTTCTGCGTGGTGCCTTATACCCGCGGCGAAGAAGTCAGCCGGCCGTTCGATGACGTGATCGCCGAAGTCATCCACCTCGCCGAAAACGGTGTGCGTGAAGTGACGCTGCTCGGGCAGAACGTCAACGGCTATCGCGGCACCACCCATGACGGGCGCCTGGCGGATCTCGCTGAGCTGATTCGCGTTGTCGCCGCCATCGACGGCATCGACCGCATCCGCTACACCACTTCGCACCCGCTGGAATTCTCCGACAGCCTGATTCAGGCCCACGCTGACGTGCCGGAACTGGTGAAACACCTGCATTTGCCGGTGCAATCGGGCTCCGACCGGATTCTCGCGGCAATGAAGCGCAACCACACCGCGCTTGAGTACAAATCCAAGCTGCGCAAACTGCGCGCCGCTGTGCCGGGAATCTGCATCAGCTCGGACTTCATCGTCGGTTTCCCCGGCGAGACCGAGAAAGATTTCGAACAGACCATGAAGCTGATTGCCGACGTCGGTTTCGACTTCTCTTATTCCTTCGTTTATAGCCAGCGCCCGGGCACGCCGGCGGCCGATCTGGCCGACGAGACCCCGGAAGAGCTGAAGAAGGAACGCCTGAACGCGCTGCAACATCGCCTGAATCAGCAAGGCTTCGAGATCAGCCGACAAATGGTCGGTTCGATCCAGCGCATTCTGGTCACCGATTACTCGAAGAAAGACCCTGGCGAGCTGCAAGGGCGCACCGAGAATAATCGTATCGTCAACTTCCGCTGCGACAATCCAACCCTGATCGGTCAGTTCGCCGACGTGCACATCGACGCGGCACAGCCGCACTCGCTGCGCGGCTCGCTGATCCAATAAATGCAAAAGATCGCAGCCTTCGGCAGCTCCTACAGGGGAATGTAATCCATGTAGGAGCTGCCGAAGGCTGCGATCTTGACGGTCTCGACGCCGAGAATATTTAAGAGCTTTCGCACCCAGGCCTCTGGCGTTATCCTTGATTTCATCTTAATTGCCCCAGGGCGGCTAAATACGACCTTGAACGCTCCCATAGAACCACATCGTTTTATCCTCGAGCCCTTTGAGGCTCGCCGCTTCGCCAATCTGTGCGGGCAATTCGACGAGCATTTGCGCTTGATCGAACAGCGCCTGACCATCGAGATCCGCAACCGCGGAAACCAGTTCGAGCTGATCGGCGACCCCAAACACACCACGTCTGCGGAAAATCTGATTCGTCGCCTGTACCGGGAAACCAAAGGTTCAGAGCTGTCGCCAGATACGGTTCACCTGTTCCTGCAGGAATCAGCCGTGGTCGAGCTGGACAATCACGCCCCCGCCGAAGCCTCCGTCGCCCTGCGCACCAAGAAAGGCATGATTCGCCCGCGCGGCTTGAATCAGTTGCGCTACGTGAAGGAAATTCTCGGTAACGACATCAACTTCGGCATCGGCCCCGCCGGTACCGGCAAGACCTATCTGGCCGTGGCGTGCGCTGTCGATGCCCTGGAGCGCGAGCAGATCCGCCGCATCCTGCTGGTGCGTCCGGCGGTTGAAGCGGGTGAAAAACTCGGCTTCCTGCCCGGCGACCTGTCGCAGAAGATCGACCCGTACCTGCGCCCGCTCTACGACGCGCTCTACGAGATGCTCGGCTTCGAATACGTGGCCAAGTTGATCGAACGTCAGGTCATAGAAGTGGCGCCACTGGCCTATATGCGCGGCCGCACGCTGAACAACAGCTTCATCATTCTCGACGAAAGCCAGAACACCACCGTCGAACAGATGAAGATGTTCCTGACCCGAATCGGCTTCGGCTCTACAGCAGTCATCACCGGTGACATCACCCAGGTCGACCTGCCGAAAGGCACCAAGTCGGGTCTGCACCACGTGATTGAAGTGCTCAAAGACGTTCCGGGCATCAGCTTCACGCACTTCCAGCCTAAAGACGTCGTGCGCCATCCTTTGGTCCAGCGGATCGTCGAAGCCTACGAGCGCTTCGAAAACCGTGATGACGCCCCCAAGGACACTTCGCGAAATGCTTGAGCTAGACCTGCAAATCGCGACTGAAGCGAGCGCGCCGAGTGAAGCCGACTTCCGCCTGTGGTGCGAACTGGCCCTGCGCCAGCGCACCGCCGACTCGGAAATGACCATTCGTCTGGTCGACGAGGAAGAAGGTCGCGAGCTCAATCACACCTGGCGTCACAAGGATTACGCGACCAACGTCCTGTCGTTCCCGGCGGAAGTACCCGACGAGTTTCTCGATATCCCGTTGCTCGGCGATCTGGTGATCTGCGTGGCCGTGGTCGAGCGTGAAGCCGCCGAACAAGGCAAGGAACTAAAGGCCCACTGGGCACATCTGGTCATTCACGGCTGCTTGCATCTACTGGGTTACGACCATATAGATGACGAGGAAGCCGAAGAAATGGAAGCACTGGAACGCGAGTTGCTTGCCGAATTGGGCTATCCCGATCCGTACGCGGACGACGAACCCGAAACATCCCCTATCGTTACAACAAAGGATTCAGAGTAATCGCTATGAGCGAAGATCGATCGAGCAACGGGCAGAAGTCATGGCTGGGCAAACTGACCCAGGCTTTTGCCCACGAGCCGAAGAACCGTCAGGAGCTGCTTGAGCTACTGCGTGATGCACATCAGAACAAACTGCTGGACAGCGAAGCGCTGGCCATCGTCGAAGGTGCCATTCAGGTGGCTGACCTGCAAGTACGCGACATCATGGTGCCGCGCTCGCAGATGATCAGCATCAAGGCGACCCAGACACCGCGTGAATTTCTCCCGGCCGTGGTCGACTCGGCCCACTCGCGCTATCCGGTCATTGGTGAAAGCCATGACGACGTGATGGGCGTGCTGCTGGCCAAGGATCTGCTGCCGCTGATCCTCAAGGAGAACGGCGACAGCTTCAACATCAAGGATCTGCTGCGCCCGGCCACCTTCGTGCCGGAATCCAAGCGTCTGAACGTGTTGCTGCGAGAATTCCGCGCCAACCACAATCATATGGCCATCGTCATCGACGAATACGGTGGTGTGGCCGGCCTGGTAACGATTGAAGACGTGCTGGAACAGATCGTTGGCGACATCGAAGACGAGCACGACGTCGAAGAAGACAGCTATATCAAGCCACTGCCCAGCGGTGACTTCCTGATCAAGGCCCTAACCCCGATCGAGAACTTCAACGAGTTCTTCGACAGCGAGTTCTCCGATGACGAATTCGACACCGTCGGCGGTCTGGTGATGAGCGCGTTCGGGCACTTGCCAAAACGCAACGAAATCACTGAAATCGGCGCCTATCGTTTCCGCATCCTGAACGCCGACAGCCGTCGGATTCATTTGCTGCGACTGACGCCAATTGCTCGTTAATCCTAAGGACTGAAATGCGCTGGACAACCCGCCCCGGCTGGCCCGGTAACCTGCTGGCCGTGGCGGCCGGTGCAATCACCACCTTCGCTCTGGCACCTTTCAACATCTGGCCGCTGGCTTTGCTGGCGGTCGGCTTGTTCTATGCCGGTTTGCGCGAGCTGAGCCCGCGTCAGGCGCTGGGCCGAGGCTGGTGTTTCGGTTTCGGCCTGTTCGGCGCCGGTACCAGCTGGATCTATTACAGCATTCATCATTTCGGCGGCGCTTCGGTGCTGCTGGCCGGGTTCCTGATGCTGCTGTTTACGGCGGCGATTGCCTGGTTCTTCGCCCTGCCCGCCTGGTTATGGGCGCGCTGGTTGCGCCGTAACGAGGCGCCGGTGGCCGATGCCTTGGCATTTGCTGCATTGTGGGTCGGCCAGGAAGCATTTCGTGGTTGGTTCCTCACCGGTTTCCCGTGGCTGTACTCAGGTTACAGCCAGCTCGACGGCCCATTGTCCGGACTCGCGCCAGTCGGTGGCATGTGGCTGGTGTCGTTCGTACTGGCGTTGACTGCGGCGCTGATTTACAACGCGCCGCGTCTGTTGCAAACCGGCCGCAAAGGTTTTGTCGTTGCCGGTCTGGTGCTGCTGGCTGGCCCTTGGGTGGCCGGCATTGCGCTCAAGGGCCATGCCTGGACAAGTCCGTCCGGCGCGCCGCTGAGTGTTGCCGCGATTCAAGGCAACGTCGCACAAAGCATGAAATGGGACCCGGCCGAGCTCAACGCGCAGCTGGCCCTGTACCGCGATTTGAGTTTCCGTTCGAAACCGGTGGACCTGCTGATCTGGCCGGAAACCGCCGTGCCCGTGCTCAAGGAGTCCGCCGAGGGCTACCTGAACATGATGGGCACCTTCGCCGCCGAGCGTAAATCGGCGCTGATCACCGGCGTACCGATTCGCGAAACCGTTCGTCATGAAAAACGCTTCTTCAACGGTATTACCGTGGTCGGCGAAGGCGACGGTACTTATCTGAAACAGAAACTGGTGCCCTTCGGCGAATACGTGCCACTGCAGGATGTATTGCGCGGGCTGATCGCCTTCTTCGACCTGCCAATGTCCGACTTTGCCCGTGGCCCGGCGGATCAGGCACTGTTGCAGGCCAAGGGTTATCAGATCGCACCGTTTATCTGCTACGAAGTGGTGTATCCGGAGTTTGCCGCCAGCCTGTCGGCGCGCAGTGATCTGCTGCTGACGATCAGCAACGACACCTGGTTCGGCACCTCGATCGGCCCGCTGCAACATCTGCAGATGGCGCAGATGCGCGCACTTGAGGCCGGGCGCTGGATGATCCGCGCGACCAACAACGGCGTGACCGGGTTGATCAATCCGTTCGGTCAGATCACCGAGCAGATTCCGCAGTTTGAACAGGGCATTCTGTACGGCGAAGTGGTGCCGATGCATAACCTGACGCCGTACCTGCAATGGCGTTCGTGGCCGCTGATCATCCTGTGCGTGCTGTTGTTTGGCTGGGCACTGATGGCCAGCCGGATGTCGAAAACCCTTTAAAGCAAAAGATCGCAGCCTGCGGCAGCTCCTACAGGGAAAACGCAAATCCCAATGTAGGAGCTGCCGCAGGCTGCGATCTTTTGATCTTCAGCGATAAAACAACGAATACCCCACCTGCCCCACCGCTTCATTCAACAGTTGCCCGCTCTGCCAGATCGACTTGAACTCCGGAAGCCAGCCACCAAACGGTCTTGCGTTATCCGTGCCCAAAAAGCCCACCGGCGCCGGCACCACTTCAAATCCTGCCTGTTCAAAACTCCAGACTGATCGCGGCATGTGCCAAGCCTGCGTCACCACAACCACGCGCTTGATCCCCTGCGGCAATAGAATGTCAGCGCTGAACTTGGCGTTTTCCCACGTCGTACGACTCTCGCCTTCCTGCCAACGCACCATCACGCCAAAATCGTCGCGCAATGAATCCGACATCAGTTTCGCCTCGGTCGGCGGTGTACCGTAATGCAAGCCACCCGTGGTCAGAATCGGCAAACCGGACGCTTTCGCCAGCCGCGCCGCGTAACGTTGACGCTCAAGCCCCACGCCGGTCGGCTGATCCTCACCCCAGGCCAGATCGCCGCGCTCGCGCCCGGAACCCAGCACCACAATCGCGTCCGCGCGCTGCGCCAGCGTCGCCCATTCTTCACGTGCCAGCGGCGGCTCGCGCTCCAGCGCTTTGGCGCCCCATTGCACGACGACAGGCAGGCTCATGAGCCACAACCCGCCAAAACCAAGGGCAAAACACACGCCAGCCAGTCGCGGCCGTGAGCGGCGTAACCACCACGCAGCCAGCAACAGCAGCAAAAGAATGCCGGGCGGCAATAAAAGTTGTTTGATGAAATAACGAAAGGGCATCGAGCATCTCCAGAGATGCCCGAAGCCTAAGAGTGTTAATAAAGCGTTACAACCAATAGGTGGGATCCTGTTGAAAAAGATCCGGTTCTTGACCTGCCATGCGCTTACTTGGCCTGCAAAGCACGTACTTTGACGGTGTCTCTGCCGGGCGCCTTGTCCTTGAGCCAGATGACCTTGGCCGAATGTGCTGCATCGAGCTGCTTCACTGCCTGTGACAGGCATCCATGCGATTCACGTTCACTACGATCCAGATAGGCCTTGACCAGTTTGAACTCGGCGGGGCTCAAGCCACGCAATTCCAGTTCCAGGGGGCGCTCGTCGCGCAGCCGGTCAGCGGTTTTTACAGCGTCCAGGGCCATCCCCAGACGATCGATCAACCTTTCGTACAACTCGGGTTTCGTCACGTTTTTTTGCCGTTGCTCCACCATCCCTCACCTCATTGAAGATAAGACTCACTCCCCAGTTAGAGCTTAGCTTCGCTGCACAAACCGGCTGCACGCCGCGACCAACGGCCCTCGCCAAGGATTGACCGGGCCAAACTGCTGTAATCAGGGTTTCCCTAGGCCAAGCGCGGTCATGTATGCTACGGCGCTTCCTGTAATTCCACTTCCAGCTCGTCCGGGCCAACCCCGGAACCTGCGTTGAAGAGGATTAGGCCACCCCTATCCAGTACAAAAGTAGCCATGCACGAACAATATCAGCCCCGTGAAATCGAAGCCGCCGCCCAGTCGTTCTGGGACGAGCAAAAGTCCTTTGAAGTCAGTGAACAGCCAGGCAAGGAAACTTACTACTGCCTGTCGATGTTCCCTTACCCCAGCGGCAAGCTGCACATGGGGCACGTGCGCAACTACACCATCGGCGACGTGATCTCCCGCTACCAGCGCATGCTTGGCAAAAACGTTCTGCAACCAATGGGTTGGGACGCGTTCGGCATGCCGGCGGAAAACGCCGCGATGAAGAACAACGTCGCCCCGGCCAAGTGGACCTACGAAAACATCGCCTACATGAAAACCCAGCTGCGCAGCCTGGGTCTGGCGGTCGACTGGTCGCGCGAAGTCACCACTTGCAAACCGGATTACTACCGCTGGGAACAATGGCTGTTCACTCGCCTGTTCGAAAAAGGTGTGATCTACCGTAAAAACGGCACCGTGAACTGGGACCCGATCGACCAGACCGTTCTGGCCAACGAGCAGGTAATCGACGGTCGCGGCTGGCGTTCCGGCGCGCTGATCGAAAAGCGCGAAATCCCGATGTACTACTTCAAGATCACCGCTTACGCGGATGAGCTGCTGGAGAGCCTCGACGAACTGACTGGCTGGCCTGAACAGGTCAAGACCATGCAGCGCAACTGGATCGGCAAATCCCGTGGCATGGAAGTGCAGTTCCCGTACAACGTCGACTCGATCGGCGAAGCCGGTACCCTCAAAGTCTTCACCACCCGTCCGGACACCCTGATGGGCGCGACCTATGTCGCCGTGGCTGCCGAGCACCCACTGGCCACCCTGGCCGCGAAAAACAACTCCGAGCTGCAAGCGTTCATCGCTGAATGCAAGGGCGGCAGCGTGGCTGAAGCCGACGTCGCCACTCAAGAGAAAAAAGGCCTGCCGACCGGCCTGTTCGTCGAGCACCCACTGACCGGTGAAAAACTCCCGGTGTGGGTCGCCAACTATGTGCTGATGCACTACGGCGACGGCGCGGTCATGGCAGTACCGGCGCACGACGAGCGCGATTTCGAATTCGCCCACAAGTACAACCTGCCGGTTAAATCGGTCGTACGTACCAGCTCCGGCGACAGCAACCCGGCCCCGTGGCAAGACGCCTACGGCGAGCACGGCACGCTGATCAACTCCGGTGAGTTCGACGGTCTCGACTTCGCGGGCGCGTTCGACGCCATGGAAGTCGCCCTGATCAAGAAAGAACTGGGCGCCTCGCGCACTCAGTTCCGCCTGCGCGACTGGGGCATCAGCCGTCAGCGCTACTGGGGCTGCCCGATCCCGATCATCCACTGCGATGCCTGCGGTGACGTGCCGGTGCCGGAAGATCAACTGCCTGTCGTCCTGCCGGAAGACGTGGTGCCGGACGGCGCCGGTTCGCCGCTGGCACGCATGCCTGAGTTTTACGAGTGCAGTTGCCCGAAATGCGGCCAGCCTGCCAAGCGCGAAACCGACACCATGGACACCTTCGTCGAGTCGTCGTGGTACTACGCCCGTTACGCCTCGCCGCACTTTGAAGGCGGCCTGGTGGAAAAATCCGCAGCCGATCACTGGCTGCCGGTCGATCAGTACATCGGCGGTATCGAACACGCGATTCTGCACCTGCTCTACGCGCGCTTCTTCCACAAACTGATGCGTGACGAAGGTCTGGTCAGCTCCAACGAGCCGTTCAAGAACCTGCTGACCCAAGGCATGGTGATCGCCGAAACCTACTACCGTCGCGAAGCCAATGGTGCTTACACCTGGTTCAACCCGGCGGACGTAGAACTCGAGCGCGACAGCAAAGCCAAGGTCATCAGCGCCAAACTGAAATCCGACGGTCTGCCGGTGGAAATCGGTGGCACCGAGAAAATGGCCAAGTCAAAAAACAACGGCGTCGACCCACAGTCGATGATCGATCAGTTCGGCGCCGATACCTGCCGCCTGTTCATGATGTTCGCGTCGCCGCCAGACATGAGCGCCGAGTGGTCCGATTCCGGCGTTGAAGGCTCGCACCGCTTCCTCAAGCGCGTCTGGCGTCTGGCGCAAGCCCACGTGACACAGGGCTTGCCGGGCAAACTGGACATCGCCAGCCTGAACGACGAACAAAAAGCCGTTCGCCGCGCGATCCATCTGGCCATCAAGCAGGCCAGCCACGACGTCGGCCAGAACCACAAATTCAACACCGCCATCGCTCAGGTGATGACGCTGATGAACGTGCTGGAAAAAGCCGCACAAGGCACCGAGCAGGATCGCGCGCTGATTCACGAAGGCCTGGAAGCCGTGACGCTGTTGCTCGCACCGATCACGCCGCACATCAGCCACAACCTGTGGAATCAACTGGGTCACGCCGACGCAGTGATCGACGCCGGTTGGCCAGCAGTGGACGAAAGCGCCTTGGTGCAAGACAGCCTGACCCTGGTTATCCAGGTCAACGGCAAGCTGCGTGGCCAGATCGACATGCCAGCCAGCGCAACCCGTGAAGAAGTGGAAGCGGCAGCACGCGCCAACGAAAACGTACTGCGTTTCGTCGACGGTCTGACCATTCGTAAAGTGATCGTAGTGCCCGGGAAACTGGTCAATATCGTCGCCAGCTAATTGGATCGGGCGTCAGGTTCGCCTGGCGCCAAGTAAAACCTTTCGGGCCGCTCGATCGGCCCACCTGGTTTCAAGGGGAGCAACACAATGATCAAACGCAATCTGCTGGTGATGGGCCTCGCCGTTCTCTTGAGCGCCTGCGGTTTCCAGCTGCGCGGCACCGGCACCAACGAGCTGTCAATCAAGGAACTTGATTTGAGCGCCCGCAACGCCTACGGCGAGACGGTCACGCAACTGCGTCAGGTGCTGGAGTCGAGCGGCGTCAAGGTTTACAGCGGCGCTCCGTACAAGCTGTTCCTGGCTGACGAGCAGGAAAGCCAGCGCATCCTCAGCTACGCCGGTGCCGGCCGTACGGGCGAATATCAGGTCAATACAGTCCTGAACTACGAGATCCGTGGCGACAAGAACCTGCAACTGCTGAGCGACAAGCTGGAAGTGCAGAAAGTGTTCATTCACGACGGTAACAACCTCGTGGGCTCCGATCAGGAAGCCAACGACGCCCGCCGCGAAACCCGCCGCGAACTGGTTCAGCGCATGATGCTGCGTCTGCAGCAACTGACGCCGGGCCAACTGCAACAACTGCAGCAAGCGGCCAATGATCGCGCCAAGGCAGAAGCCGATGCACTGCAAGCGGCGCAAAAGGCTGAAGCGGAAACCCCGCGTCAGTCGCCGCTCGAAATACCGCAGCAGTAAGACGTTCGGGGCGCTCAGGCGCCCCGTTCGACCTTTCTTATGAAGCTCGCTCCCGCCCAACTCGGTAAACACCTGCAAGGTGCTCTCGGCCCCGTCTACATCATCAGCGGCGATGACCCGCTGTTGTGTCAGGAAGCCGCCGACGCCATCCGCAGTGCTGCGCGCCAGCAAGGTTTCGACGAACGCCAGGTCTTTGCCGCCGACGCCAATTTCGATTGGGGCACGTTGTTGCAGGCCGGCGCCAGCATGTCGTTGTTCGCAGAAAAGCGTCTGCTGGAACTGCGCCTGCCTTCGGGCAAGCCTGGTGACAAGGGCGCTGCCGCACTCATCGAATATTGCTCGCGTCCGGCTGAAGACACTGTGCTGCTGATCAGCTTGCCCAAACTCGATGGCAGCGCGCAGAAGACCAAGTGGGGCAAGGCGCTGGTTGAAGGCCAACAGACCCAGTTCATTCAGATCTGGCCGGTGGATGCCAATCAGCTGCCGAACTGGATTCGTCAGCGCTTGTCTCAGGCCGGATTGTCGGCCAGCCAGGACGCGGTCGAATTGATTGCTGCACGTGTCGAGGGCAACTTGCTCGCTGCCGCGCAGGAAATCGAAAAGCTCAAATTGATGGCCGAGGGTGGCCAGATCACAGTCGAAACCGTGCAGGCCGCTGTGGCGGACAGTGCACGTTTTGACGTGTTCGGTTTGACCGACGCCGTGCTCAACGGCGAGCCGGCCCATGCCTTGCGCATGCTGGAAGGCTTGCGTGGTGAGGGTGTCGAGCCACCGGTGATTCTCTGGGCACTGGCGCGGGAGTTGCGTCTGCTGGCCAATATCTCGTTGCAGTACAGCCAGGGCACGCCGCTGGACAAGTGCTTCAGTCAGGCGAAACCGCCGGTCTGGGACAAGCGCAAACCGTTGATGAGCAAAGCCCTGCAACGCTACTCGGCACAACGCTGGGCGCAGTTGTTGCTTGAGGCTCAGCGTATTGACGCGCAGATCAAGGGCCAAGCTGCCGGGTCGCCGTGGATGAGCTTGAGTCGTCTGGCTCTATTGATGGCTGGCCAGCGACTTTCACTGCCTGCCGAATAAGATCAAAAGATCGCAACCTTCGGCAGCTCCTACACAAATCCCTGTAGGAGCTGCGGCACGCTGCAATCTTTTGATCTTGTTTCCTACAATGCACGCCTGCATTTGCACTATAGACAGATGCCCAACATCGGCAGATTATTTCCCCCGCAAAACCCACTCACTCGAGAGAACCCTCATGAGCAAAAAGCCATCGAAACATGGCCCCAACAAGGCCAAATCCATTGTCGCCCAACCCCTGTTCCGCAGCCGCCAGGAACGACCAATCAAGGGTAAAGGCAGCTACCGCCGCGAAGCCTTCCAGTCTGACAGCTGGGAGGCTTCTTACTTTCTGGCCGCTTAAAGCGCAGTACCCCCCGGTCATGTTAAGGTCTGCACCTGATTCGTTTTCCTGGAACTGTGCATGCCCCTAAGTCTTTCCCGTCGTTGGCCTGTTCGCCAACTGATCGCTGCCTCCAGCTTCATTCTGCTTGTCGCTTGTGCGGAAAAACCGACCGCAGCCGATGCGCAACCTCTTCAAGCCGCTCCTGTCGCCACGGCCCCAGCGATCATCCCGCCGGTAGTGCCGTCCGCCGACCCTCTCGATCTGCAGCCAACGCAGACCTTTGCCGAATGGCAGGCGAGCTTTCGCAAAGATGCCCTGGCCGCCGGGATTCGTGCCGAGCTGTTTGATCAGGCGTTTGCCAATGTCAGCTTCGACGCCAGTGTGATTCGTGCCGATCGCAGTCAGCCGGAGTTCTCCCGCCCGGTGTGGGAATACCTCGACGGCGCCCTGTCGCCACTGCGTGTGCGTAAAGGCCAGGCACTGATCAGTCAGTACGCCGATATTCTGCAAAGCATCGAACAGCGATATGGCGTCGACCGCCAGGCGCTAGTGTCGGTGTGGGGCATGGAAAGCAACTTCGGCCAGTTTCAGGGCAGCAAGTCGGTGATCAACTCGCTGGCCACCCTCGCCTACGAAGGCCGCCGCCCGGGCTTTGCTCATGCACAGCTGATCGCCGCCCTGCAGATCCTGCAACAAGGCGATATCACGCCGGAGAAGATGCTCGGTTCCTGGGCTGGCGCGATGGGTCAGACCCAGTTCATTCCGACCACCTACAACACTCATGCCGTGGACTTCGACGGTGACGGTCGCCGCGATATCTGGGGCAGCCCTGCTGACGCACTGGCATCGACCGCGCACTACCTGCAAAGCTCCGGCTGGCAGCGTGGTCAGCCGTGGGGGTTTGAAGTGCAGTTGCCGAGCAGCTTCAACTACACACTGGCTGATGGTGCGATTCGCAAGAGCGTCGCCGAATGGCGTCAGTTGGGCGTGACTCTGCCGAATGGCGGTCAGGTGCCAGCAGGTTCTGAACAGCTTTCTGCCGCACTGCTGCTGCCGGCTGGTTATCGTGGGCCGGCGTTCCTGATCCTCGACAACTTCCGCGCGATCCTCAAGTACAACAACTCCTCGTCGTACGCGCTGGCAGTGAGCCTGTTGTCCGAGCGTTTCAGCGGTGGCGGTTTGATCAACGGCAGTTGGCCGAAAGATGACCTGCCGCTGAGCCGCACCGAGCGTATGGAATTGCAGACATTGCTGAGCGCTCGCAATTACGATGCCGGCACAGCGGACGGGATCATCGGCGCCAATACGCGCAAAGCGATTCGCAGTGCCCAGCAGTCGTTTGGCTGGCCAGCGGATGGGTATCCGACGCACAAGTTGCTGGAAAGCCTGCGCAACCAATAAAGTAAAAATCAAAAGATCGCAGCCTTCGGCAGCTCCTACAGGGCAAATATCAATCCCCTGTAAGAGCTGCCGAAGGCTGCGATCTTTTTGCTTCACCCACACACTATCGGGTGACGACATCCTGCTCCAGCATCAACTCCTGCTTCCCCGCATCCAGCCGCACCAGCGCGCCCATTGGCAACGTCAGGTTCGGATCGCAATGCCCGCTGCGCCACCCCGACAACACCGGAATTCGTAAAAGCTCGAACGTCTGCTTGAGCAGGCGGTTCAGCGCTGCGACATCCACGCCGGCAATGTCCCC
This sequence comes from Pseudomonas sp. Irchel 3H7, assembly GCF_900187605.1. Classification (GTDB taxonomy): domain Bacteria; phylum Pseudomonadota; class Gammaproteobacteria; order Pseudomonadales; family Pseudomonadaceae; genus Aquipseudomonas. The sequence continues at coordinate 95,483 of NZ_FYEA01000013.1, read as the reverse complement.
GACCAACACCCCCCGCAACTTCGCCAACTTGCCGGCCAGGCGCATCTGGGTCAGCAAGCGATCAATGCGATACAGCGGCTCGTTGATGTCCTCGATCAGCAGAATTACCCCCTCGACATCGATTTCGTAAGGCGTACCCAACGTCGCAGCGATCATCGCCAGATTACCGCCGAGCAATCGGCCGTGCGCGATACCAGGCTCGACAGTGGTCAACGGATACGCCACCGGATGGCTGAACACACTCCCCGCCTTCAATTGCCCACGCAGCATGGCGAAGAACGAAGTAACGGTCGGCGGCTCCTTGTCACCCAACAGGTCGGCGTTGAGCAGTGGCCCGTGAAAGGTCACAAATCCTGCGTATCGACTGATAGCCAGGTGCAGCGCGGTGATATCGCTGTAGCCGACGAACGGCTTGGCGTTGCGGCTCAGCAGGTCATAGTCGATGCGGTCGAGCAAGCGCGGCGTACCGTAACCGCCGCGCAGGCAAATGATCGCATCGACCTCGGGATCAGCGAACGCTGCGTGCAGGTCACGCAGGCGTATATCGTCACTGCCGGCCAGATAGCCGTCCTTTTCATAAACACCGGGAAACACCTTCAGCCCATAACCACGGGCGCGCATCCATTGCAGCGCTTTCTCGGTGTCCAGAGCTCCGGGGCCCGCCGGCGCAATCACGCCGATCAACCCTTCCGAGGGCAGTGCAGGCACGGCTCTGTGTGGGCAAAGAGTATGGGTCGGTCGAACGGTCATCCTTGGATCTCCCTGTGAGTCATGCACACACAGTAGTCAGGAACGGCGGCAAACAGAAGAGGGTCGGCCACGCCGCAGGTTGCAGGAAAAATCAGCATCGAATGTAAGACGGGCAAAAAAATGCCCGCCGGGCGTTAAACCTCGGCGGGCAGTTTTTCATTCAGCGCCGGATCAGGAACCCAGCAGCTCAGCCTTGACCAACTTCGCTTGCTCGTCGGCATGGTACGAAGATCGTACCAGCGGGCCCGAGGCAACGTTCTTGAAGCCCATCTTGTAACCTTCCTCGGCGAACCAGGCGAAGGTGTCCGGGTGCACGAAACGCTGCACCGGCAAGTGGCTGCGCGACGGCTGCAGGTACTGGCCCAGGGTCAGCATGTCGATGTCGTGTTCGCGCATGCGTTTCATGACTTCGATGACTTCGTCGTCGGTCTCGCCCAGACCCAGCATCAGGCCGGATTTGGTCGGAATGTGCGGCATCATCTGTTTGAAGCGTTGCAGCAGGGTCAGCGACCACTGGTAATCCGAACCTGGACGCGCGGCCTTGTACAGACGTGGCACGGTTTCCAGGTTGTGGTTGAACACATCCGGCGGCTCGGCGGCGGTGATTTCCAGGGCGACGTCCATGCGACCACGGTAGTCTGGAACCAGGGTTTCCAGCTGTACGTTCGGCGACAGTTTGCGGATTTCGCGGATGCAGTCGGCAAAGTGCTGGGCACCGCCGTCACGCAGGTCGTCGCGGTCAACCGAGGTGATCACCACGTACTTGAGTTTAAGGTCAGCGATGGCGATGGCCAGGCTTTCCGGCTCGTTGACGTCCAGTGGCTTCGGACGACCGTGGCCAACGTCGCAGAACGGGCAGCGACGGGTGCAGATGTCACCCATGATCATGAAGGTCGCGGTGCCGCCGGAGAAGCACTCGCCGAGGTTCGGGCAGGACGCTTCTTCGCAAACACTGTGCAGCTTGTGTTTGCGCAGCAGGCTCTTGATCCGGTCGACTTCCGGGGAAACCGGGATGCGCACACGAATCCAGTCAGGTTTCTTCGGCAGCTCGGTGGTCGGAATGATCTTTACCGGAATGCGTGCAACCTTCTCGGCGCCGCGCAGCTTGACGCCGGCTTCTACCTTGGGACGCGGGGCCGGGCGCTCGGTCACGTCGAGCGTCGGGATCATGGTTTGCACTGCATCAGTAGTCATATCAGTCGATTCCGCCCGTCAGGGTCGTCTGCTCAGCATAGTCGAGGTGTTTGACGAGCTGCGCACGCAGCCGGGCACTTACCTCGGCAAATTCAATCGATCCTGCGTGGTCGCTCAGCTGGGTCATCGCCAGCCCGGCGTAGCCGCAGGGATTAATCCGTCGAAACGGTTCCAGGTTCATATCCACGTTCAGGGCCAGGCCATGAAAGGAACAACCGTGGCGAATCCGCAAACCCAGAGAAGCGATTTTCGCCCCGTCGACGTACACGCCGGGAGCGTCTGGCTTGGCCGCTGCGGTTACCCCGTAACTGGCCAGCAGTTCGATCAGGCAAAGCTCCATGCGGCTGACCAGATCACGCACGCCGAAACCCAGCTTGCGTACATCCAGCAGCAGGTAGGCCACCAACTGGCCGGGACCATGATAAGTCACCTGCCCGCCGCGATCGACCTGCACTACCGGGATATCGCCCGGTAGCAACAGGTGTTCGGCCTTGCCGGCCTGGCCCTGAGTGAACACCGGCGGGTGTTCGACGAGCCAGATTTCGTCGGCGGCATCGCTGCCGCGTTCGTTGGTAAAACGTTGCATGGCATGCCAGACCGGCTCGTAAGCCATCTGGCCGAGCTCACGAAAGCCCAGCGTGCCCGGCATCACAACACCATGTGCACGAAGCCGGTCGCCCGCAGTTCGCTGTTGATGTTGTACAGCTGATCCTGATCGGTCGCGACGATGTGCAACTGAATGGTGGTGTATTTGCCGTTGGTGCTTTGACGCTCGTCGATGCGTTCATCATTGATGGTCGCGTGTTTCTTGACGATGTCGATGATCTTGTCTTTGTTGCCAACGCCGGTATCGCTGATCACCTTAACGGGATAATCAACCTGGGGAAATTCGATCTTTGGCGCCTTTACTTCGGTATCGGTCATGGCGTAACGGCCTCTAGAGCGCAAGCCGTGGTAACGCACATGGCCCCGCACCGGATCGGGGCGGGGCCATGCAGGTCAACACAAATCAGTTGAACAAGCCGTAGAAGAATAGACGGATGCTATCCCACATGCGGCGGAAGATACCACCCTCCTCGACGCCATCCAGAGCGATCAGGTCGGCGCTGTGCACGACCTTGTCTTCCAGTTTGACTTCGACTTTACCGATCACGTCGCCCTTGGCGATTGGCGCGGTCAGTTGCGGGTTCATGGTCATGCTCGCAGCGAGCTTCTTCAGCTGGCCTTTTGGCAGGGTCATGGTCAGGTCTTCAGCCAGGCCGGCCTTGACTTGATTGGTGGTGCCTTTCCACACCGGGGCCTGAGCCAGTTCGGTGCCCTTCTGATAGAAGGTCTGGGTTTCGAAGAAGCGGAAGCCGTAAGTCAGCAGCTTCTGGGTTTCAGCGGCGCGAGCCACTTCGCTGTTGGTGCCGAACACCACGGCGATCAGGCGCTGGCCGTCACGTACAGCCGAGGACACCATGCAGTAGCCGGCTTCATCGGTGTGACCGGTTTTCAGACCGTCGACGGTCTTGTCGCGCCACAGCAGCAGGTTGCGGTTAGGCTGCTTGATGCCGTTCCAGAAGAACTCTTTCTGCGAGTAGATCGCATAGTGAGCCGGGTCTTCGTGGATGATCGCACGGGCCAGGATCGCCATGTCGTGAGCCGACGAGTAGTGCTCAGGGTTTGGCAGACCGGTCGGGTTCATGAAGTGGGAATTGGTCATGCCCAGATCAGCGACTGTCTTGTTCATCAGGTCGGCGAACGCGTCTTCGCTGCCGGCGATGTGCTCGGACAGCGCGACGCTGGCGTCGTTGCCGGACTGGATGATGATGCCGTGCAGCAGGTCGCTGACAGTGACCTGCGAGCCGACTTTGATGAACATCCGCGAACCGCCGGTACGCCAGGCGTTTTCGCTGACGGTCACCGGATCGTTTTCACCGATCTGGCCACGACGGATTTCCAGGGTCGCGATGTACGCGGTCATCAGCTTGGTCAGGCTGGCCGGTGGCAGACGCTGGTCGCCATTGTTCTCGACCAGCACGTTGCCGCTGCTGGCATCCATCAGGACGTAGGCTTTGGCGGCCAGTTGCGGTGGCGACGGCATCATCTCGGCCGCGAAGGCGGCTGGCGAGAGGAGCAGCGGGACTAGCAGACACAGGCGTTTGGCAAAGGTGGTGATGTTCATCCGTCTCTCGAAATCGCTAATGGAAACTGTCCTTGCGGACAAAATTTAATCAGATGACTTTCTAACGAGCCATCGCGTGTTCAGTTGCTCACTCCAGTCACCCTTGCCGGGCTTTTGTTCTTCGACGAGCCAACAACCTGGTTCACCCCCCAATACTGCAAGTGAACCGTCAATCAAGTTCTACGTATTACTCGGTGACCACACTTGGCGAACCAAGGTTGGCCAGGCGCACGCTGTTCTGCACCTGGGCAATTTCACCCGGCGAGCCGATCGGCCCCAGTCGCACCCTGTGCAGGGTCTGCTGATTGCGCACGATCGAACTGATGAACACCGGAGCGCTCACCATCCCGCTGAGCTTCGACCTCAGGAGTTCTGCAGCGTCCGGGTTGGCGAACGCGCCCACCTGCAGATACTGGCCAGTTGCTGTTGCAGAAGCGTTTTTTTTTGCACTCATCGGCACGGGGACGGTGTCGGAGGCATGTTGCTGCGGCGGTGGCGTCCATTGCTCGACGGTGCCAGCCGAAGCCGTGATCACCGGAGCGCTGTTCTGCGCGACCTGTGGCTCGTTGAGCATCAACGGTGCCGGACGGCCCTTGGCGGCCCAGTATTGCTGCGGATCGATGCCTTCAACCTTGACGCGCGCAGTACCGGTTTCGGCGTAACCGAGTTTTTTCGCGGCGGCGTACGACAAGTCGATGATGCGATCGGAATAGAACGGCCCACGGTCGTTGACGCGCAGGATCACCGTGCGGTTGTTGTCCAGGTTGGTCACCCGAACGTAACTTGGCAGTGGCAATGTCTTGTGCGCGGCACTCATGCCGTACAGGTCGTAAACCTCGCCATTGGCGGTGTTCTGGCCGTGAAACTTGGTGCCATACCAGGACGCCGTGCCGGAGGCGACGTAGGTCTTGGATTCCTGCAACGGGAAGTAGGTTTTGCCCAGTACGGTGTACGGGTTGGCCTTGTACGGACCGGTGTGCAGGGTTGGTGTGGCATCAGGAATGCGCGAAACATCGACGTCCCACCACGGCGCGCCATCTTTGTGCGCGCGGTTGATATCCAGACCCGGCTGCGCTCGCACAGCGGTATTGGAGGTTTTCGGCGTCGGGGAACGGCTGGTCGTGCAACTGGCGACCAATACCGCCAACACAGCGAATGCCACCAGCTTCAGGGGTTTATTGTTAGGCAATGCCCGCATTACTTGACGCCCCGTGCTTGTACCAGCTGTTCAGACAGTTGATGTACGGCCATGGCGTACATCACGCTGCGGTTATAACGCGTGATCGCGTAGAAATTCTTCAGGCCCATCCAGTATTCAGGGCCGTTGTCGCCTTCGAGGCGAAATGCAGTCACCGGCATATCATCGCGCAGCGCATCATGACTTGACCAGCCCAGCACCCGCAACTCTCCAACGGTTTTCGTCGGTTCGATGCCGGTGGTCAGGCCTTCATCAACCTGCTCGCCACGCACATCGGCACGGCTGACTACCGGCTCACCGGCAACCCAGCCATGACGTTTGAAATAGCTCGCTACGCTGCCAATCGCATCATCCGGGTTGTTCCAGATATTGATGTGGCCGTCACCGTCGAAATCCACCGCATACGCACGAAAGCTGCTCGGCATGAACTGCGGCAGGCCCATGGCCCCGGCGTACGAGCCTTTGAGGGTCAATGGATCGACCTGTTCTTCACGCGCCAGCAGCAGGAACTCACGCAGTTCCTTGCGGAAAAATTCGGCACGGGGAGGATAGTCGAAACCGAGCGTCGACAAGGCATCGATCACCCGGTAATTACCGGTATTACGTCCGAAAAAGGTTTCAACGCCGATGATCGACACGATGACTTGTGCCGGTACGCCGTATTCCTGCTCGGCACGGGCCAGCGTGGCCTCATGCTGACGCCAGAAATCCACACCACGGGCGATACGCGCGTCGGTGATGAACATCGGGCGGTATTCTTTCCACTGCTTCACGCGCTCGGCAGGTCTGGAAATGGCGTCGAGAATCGCCTGTTTACGCTGAGCCTCGCGGAACACCGCCATCAATTGCTCACCGGCGAAACCATAGTCGCGGGTCATTTCACCGACGAACTCGGCCACCTGAGGCGAGCCTTCGTATTCGCCAGCCAGCGCTTCCTGCACACTGCCCAGCAGGCCCATCAGGCCAACCAGCGGCGCGCATCGAGTCGCCCAGCCACGCATTACTTGCATTGAACTCTTCACCTTATTCAAACCTGTGCGATCCACTTGCGATGGGTATGGATCGACATCAAAACCCCAAACGCTGACAGCAGCGTCACCAGCGAAGTTCCTCCGTAGCTAATGAACGGCAACGGCACCCCTACGACCGGCAACAGGCCACTGACCATACCGATGTTGACGAAAACGTAAACAAAAAACGTCATGGTCAGCGCACCGGCGAGCAATTTGCCGAACAGCGTCTGGGCCTGAGCGGTGATCACCAGTCCTCGGCCGATCAGCAATAGATAGATCAGCAACAGCGCACAGATGCCCACCAGGCCGAACTCTTCGCCGAGTACGGCAATGATGAAGTCGGTGTGGCTTTCCGGCAGAAAATCCAGGTGTGACTGGGTGCCGAGTAGCCAGCCTTTGCCGAACACGCCGCCGGAACCGATCGCGGCTTTCGACTGAATGATGTTCCAGCCCGTGCCGAGCGGATCACTTTCCGGGTCGAGGAAGGTCAGGATTCGCTGCTTCTGGTAGTCGTGCATGATGAAAAACCACATCGCCACCGACACTGGAATCGCCGCCGCCAGCACGCTGAGAATCCAGCGCCAGCGCAGCCCGCCCATGAACAGCACGAACGCACCGCCCGCGAGAATCAGCAGCGAAGTACCGAGATCAGGCTGGCGGACGATCAGGATGAACGGCACGCCGATCAGCATCAAACTGATGCCGACGTGCTTGAGTTGCGGCGGCAACGTGCGTTTGGACAGATACCAGGCGATGGTCGCCGGCATCAGGATTTTCATGAACTCCGAGGGCTGGAAGCGGATCACTCCGGGGATGTTGATCCAGCGTGTGGCGCCCATGGCGTTGTGGCCCATGATGTCCACCACCAACAGCAGCACCACGCCGATCACATAACCAAGCGGCACCCAGCGCGCCATGAAACGCGGCTCGAACTGGGCGATGACGATCATCGACACCAGACCGATGCCGAACGAGGTCGCCTGTTTGGCCAGCAGGTCCCAGCTCTTGCCGCTCGCCGAATACAGCACGAACAGGCTGCCGGCGGCGAGGATCAGCAGCAGGATCAGCAACGGGCCATCGATATGCAGTCTTTGCAGCAGCGTCGCGCGGCGACGCATCACATCCTCACTGGAGAGCATGCGATCAAAGTTATTCATCACGGGCCGTAGCCTCCGCACTGATTGGGCTGGCGTATTCGGCCTTCAAACGTCCGTCCTGATCGAGCAGCCAGGCGTCCATGACCTGACGCACAACGGGTGCGGCAACGCCGGAACCGGACTCACCGTTCTCGACCATCACCGACACGACGATGCGCGGGTCATCGGCCGGAGCGAAACCGACGAACAAGGCGTGGTCGCGGTGACGCTCCTGAACCTTGGAGCGGTCGTACTTCTCGCCCTGCTTGATCGCGACGACCTGCGCCGTACCCGATTTGCCGGCGATACGGTATTGCGCGCCGATGGCCGCTTTGCGCGCGGTACCGCGAGCGCCGTGCATCACTTGCTGCATGCCGTGGTTGACCTTGGCCCAGTCTGACGGATCACGCAGGACGATGTCCGGCATCGGATTCTCGTCCACCGGCTTCACCCCTTCGAGGGATTTGGCCAGGTGCGGGCGATTCCAGATGCCTTTGTTGGCGACCAGCGCAGTCGCCTGGGCGAGTTGCAGCGGAGTCGATTGCATGTAGCCTTGGCCGATCCCGAGGATCAGGGTTTCGCCGGGGAACCACGCCTGCTTGCGCGTCGCCCGCTTCCATTCACGGGAAGGCATCAGGCCGGGGGATTCTTCGAACATGTCCAGCGAGACCTTCTGGCCGATGCCGAACTTGTTCATGTAGGCCGAGAGCCGATCAATGCCGAGCTTGTGCGCCAGGTCATAGAAGTAGGTGTCGTTGGACCGCATGATCGCCGTGTCGAGGTCGACAAAGCCGTCGCCCGTGCGGTTCCAGTTACGGTATTTGTGATCGTAGTTGGGCAGCATGTAGTAGCCCGGGTCGAACACTCGACTGGACGCCGTCACCACACCGGAATCAAGACCGGCAATCGCCACCGCAGGCTTGATCGTCGAACCCGGCGGATACAGACCGCGCAGCACGCGGTTGAACAATGGCCGGTCGATGGAATCACGCAACTCGGCGTAGGCCTTGAAGCTGATGCCGGTGACGAACAGGTTCGGGTCAAAGCTCGGCTGACTGACCATCGCCAGCACCTCGCCGGTCTTCGGATCCAGCGCAACCACCGCGCCACGACGCCCGCCCAACGCTGCCTCGGCCGCTTCCTGCAACTTGATGTCCAGACTCAGGACGATGTCCTTGCCGGGAATCGGATCGGTGCGCTTGAGCACTCGCAGTACGCGGCCACGGGCGTTGGTCTCGACTTCTTCGTAACCGACCTGACCGTGCAATTCCGGCTCGTAGAAACGCTCGATGCCGGTTTTGCCGATGTGATGGGTGCCGCTGTAATTGACCGGATCGAGGCTCTTCAGCTCTTTCTCGTTGATCCGCCCCATGTATCCCACCGAATGCGCGAAATGCGCGCCCTGCGGATAGTGACGAACCAATTGTGCAACCACTTCCACGCCCGGCAGGCGGAACTGATTCACCGCGATCCGGGCAATCTGCTCTTCGCTCAGTTCGAACAGGATCGGCACCGGCTCGAACGGCCGGCGCCCCTGACGCATGCGTTTTTCGAAGATAACCCGGTCTTCAGGCGTCAGCTCCAGCACTTCGACGATAACGTCGAGCACTTGCTGCCAGTCGCCGGAGCGCTCGCGGGTCATGCTCAGGCTGAAGCTCGGACGGTTGTCCGCCACCACCACGCCGTTGCGGTCGAAAATCAACCCACGGGTCGGCGGAATCGGCTGCACGTGGACGCGGTTGTTTTCCGAGAGCGTCGAGTGGTACTCGTACTGGATCACCTGCAAGTAATACAGCCGCGCGATCAGCACGCCGATCAGCAACATGATCGCAATGGCCCCGAACACGACGCGGCTACGCACCAGGCGTGCGTCCTTTTCGTGGTCCTTGATGCGGATCGGCTGAGACATGAGGGCTGGATTACTTGTGGTAAGGGTGACCGGACAGCACGGCCCAGGCACGATACAACTGTTCGCCGATCAGGATCCGCACCAGTGGGTGCGGCAACGTCAGCGGCGACAACGACCAACGCTGATCGGCACGGGCACAGACTTCCGGCGCCAGCCCTTCCGGGCCACCAACCATGAAATTGACCGTGCGCGAATCCAGCCGCCAGCGATCAAGTTCGACCGCCAGCTGCTCGGTGCTCCAGGGTTTGCCGTGGACTTCCAGCGTGACAATCCGCTCGTTCGGCCCGACCTTGGCCAGCATGGCTTCGCCTTCCTGGCGGATGAAACGGGCCACGTCGGCATTCTTGCCACGGGTATTGAGCGGTATTTCCACCAGTTCCAGCGCCAGCTCGGACGGAAGACGCTTGGCATATTCATGCCAGCCTTCTTCCACCCACTTGGGCATGCGTGAACCGACGGCGATCAGGCGCAGTCGCACAGCAATCCCTTACAGCTGGTCTTTGTTGAGCTTGGTGAAGTGCTCGTGGGTGTTTTCCGGGCTGTGGTGCTTGGCGTCGGCCGCACGGCTTTGCTCGGCACCGGCCCACAGGCGCTCCAGGTCGTAGAACTGACGTGCCGAGGCGGTCATCATGTGCACGATCACCAGGTCCAGGTCCAACAGCACCCAGTCGCTGTCGCCCTTGCCTTCTTCGCCCAGCGGCTTGGCGCCCTGCTTTTTGACTTCTTCGCGAACCTTGTCGAGCATCGCGTTGATCTGGCGGTTGGACGTACCGGTAGCGATGATCATGTAGTCAGTGATGCTCTGCTTGTCGCGGACATCAATGATCTGGATATCTTGCGCCTTGACGTCTTCCAGTGCCGCTTCGGCAAGCTTGACCAGCTGATCGCCAGTCAGTGGCTCATTGGTGTTGATCGGCTCAGGCAGCGGAGCGCTCTTGAATGTACCTTTGCGCTTAACTTTCTTTTCGTTGTCAGTCATATAAAACTCGTTTTGCTCATATATTCGGCGGCTTGGCGATACGTGGATTCGTATCAGTGAAGCACGCCTTGCTCAGTTCGACGCACGGTACAGACCGTGCGCATCGATGTAGGCCAGGACCGCGTCGGGCACCAGGAAACGTACCGACTTACCGCTGGCCAGCAGTTGACGGATCTGGGTGGCGGAAACCGCGAGCGGTGTCTGCCAGACGAATGCAATCTGTCCGCTCGGCCCTTTCAGGGCCAGCGGGTCGCTCACCGAACGCGCTGCCAGCAGGTTGCGCAAGGCATCCGGCGGTTCGCTGTCGGCGTCCGGGCGCTGTAGCACCAGGATGTGGCAATGCTGGAGCAACTCCTCCCAGCGATGCCAAGTGGGCAGGCCGCAAAATGCGTCCCAGCCCAAAAGCAGAAAAACCTGGGTCTCGGCGGGCATTTCAGCCCGCATCGACTCCAGGGTATCAATGGTCCAGGACGGTTTGTCCCGCTGCAATTCGCGGGCGTCCACCACCAGCGGCGGCATTCCGGCCACCGCACACTCGACCATCGCCAGCCGATCCTGCGCCGACACCTGCGGCGTACCGCGATGGGGCGGGCGCGCGTTCGGCATCAGGCGCAACTCGTCGAGCGCCAGCGCTTCGGCGACTTCCAGCCCACCGCGCAGATGACCGATGTGCACCGGATCGAACGTGCCGCCCAGAACGCCAATGCGCCGAGGGCGGGACTCGCTGCCGGGTGCCGGCGCTGTCAGGTCGAGGTCGGTCAAGTCAGACCGTCGCCTGGCCGCGCAACTGGCCATCACCGACCACGACGTACTTCTCGCAAGTCAGTCCTTCGAGGCCCACCGGGCCGCGGGCGTGCAGCTTATCAGTAGAAATGCCGATCTCGGCACCCAATCCGTATTCAAATCCATCGGCGAAACAGGTCGGGGTGTTGATCATCACCGACGCCGAGTCGACTTCCGCGACAAACCGACGAGTGTCGGCGAGGTTTTCGCTGACAATCGAGTCGGTGTGATGGGAGCCGTAATGGTTGATGTGTTCAATGGCCTGGTCCAGACCGTCGACCACGCGAATCGACAGAATCGGCGCCAGATACTCGGTGCTCCAGTCGTCTTCGCTGGCGGCAACGGCGTCGATGATCGCCCGCGTACGTTCGCAACCACGCAGTTCGACGCCTTTTTCGCGGAACTGGGCGGCCATCGACGGCAGGAAATCCTTGGCAACAGTTTGATCGACCAGCAACGTCTCCATCGCACCGCAAATACCGTAGCGATAAGTCTTGGCATTGAACGCAATGCGTTGGGCTTTCGGCAAGTCGGCATGGGCACTGACGTAAACGTGGCAGATGCCGTCCAGATGCTTGATCACCGGCACACGGGCATCGCGACTGATGCGTTCGATCAGGCCACGGCCACCGCGCGGTACGATGACATCGACGTACTCGGGCATGGTGATCATCGCGCCAACAGCGGCACGGTCAGTGGTTTCGACCACTTGCACCACGGCGGCGGGCAATTCGGCCTCGGCCAGACCGCGTTGAATGCACGCGGCAATCGCCCGGTTGGAATGAATCGCCTCGGAGCCGCCGCGCAGGATGGTCGCGTTGCCGGACTTCAGGCACAGGCTCGCGGCATCGATGGTCACGTTTGGCCGGGATTCGTAGATGATCCCGATCACGCCCAGCGGCACACGCATTTTGCCGACCTGAATCCCCGACGGACGGAAGCTCATGTCGCGGATCGCACCAACCGGGTCCGGCAGTGCAGCGACCTGACGCAGACCGACGATCATGCCATCGATACGCGCCGGGGTCAGTTCCAGACGCTCCAGCAATGCCGGTTCCAGACCATTGGCGCGGCCGGCAGCCAGATCCTGCTCATTGGCGGCGGCAAGCTCGGCACGCGCGGCGTCCAGGGCATTGGCAGCAGCCTGCAAGGCGCGGTTTTTCTGCGCAGTGCTGGCACGGCCGATGACCCGGGAGGCTTCACGGGCGGCGCGACCCAATCGGGTCATGTAGTCAAGAACGGACTCAGTCATGGTCTGCTGGGGTCTTGGCAAAGAGGAAAGCGGCAGATTATAGCTGTCGCGTCCCGGGACTAACAGCGGTGACGGGCGGATGGTCGAAATGAACGCGGATTCGCCGGTGTTCAGGCCCAATTAAGCCACGCGTTGTTATCATCACGACCTCCTGAGCCTGGATAATAATTGAATGCCATGTCCGATCTGACCGTTCGCAACCGCGCCGAACGCCTGCCGCTGGGGCTGCCCGACGCCTTTTTCGACCGAGATGCGCAAGTGCTGGCGCAGGACCTGCTCGGCAAAGTCATCCGGCACCGGGTTGGCGATCTGTGGCTGAGCGCGCGAATCATCGAAACCGAAGCCTATTACTGTGCCGAAAAAGGCAGCCATGCCTCGTTGGGCTACACAGAAAAACGTAAGGCTTTATTTCTGGATGGCGGTCACATCTATATGTATTACGCCCGAGGCGGTGATTCGCTGAACTTCAGCGCGCAGGGGCCGGGCAATGCGGTACTGATCAAATCCGCTTATCCGTGGGTCGATGAAGTCAGCGGGCCGGCGAGTCTGGCGCAAATGCTGCTGAACAATCCCGACGCACAGGGACGTGCGCGTCCTTCGCAAAAACTCTGCGCCGGGCAAACCCTCTTGTGCAAAGCGTTGGGACTGAAAGTGCCAGTGTGGGACGCCAAGCGTTTCGATCATGAAGTCCTTCTGGTAGAAGACACCGGGCCGGCACCTTCGCACATCATTCAAACCACCCGCCTGGGCATTCCCCGCGGCCGCGACGAACACCTGATGTACCGCTTTGTCGACGCAAACCATGCGCAATGGTGCACGCGGAACCCGCTGCGACGCGGTCAGGTCGAAGGCCGGGATTATTTCTTGCTGTAACCCCCACAGGGTTAATCAACGATTGGAGTTTTTCTGTATGGGCCCATGGCTCGATAGCGTTACCGGGTGGCTGGCGGCGAATCCACAATGGCTGGCTGTGGCGGTGTTCATTGTTGCCTTTGTGGAGTGCCTGGCGATTGCCGGTTTGATCGTGCCGGGCACCGTGCTGCTGTTTGCCGTCGCCGTACTGGCCGGCAGCGGCGCTCTTTCGCTGAGCGAGACGCTGTTGCTGGGTTTCCTCGGCGGGATTCTCGGCGATGCCGTTTCGTACTTCCTCGGCCGCCATTTCCACCAGAACATTCGACGCCTGCCGGGGCTACGGCATCATCCGGAATGGATGGCCGGTGCCGAGTCGTATTTCCAGCGCTACGGCATCGCCAGTCTATTGGTCGGCCGCTTCATCGGGCCGTTGCGGCCAATGCTGCCCATGGTCGCCGGCATGTGCGACATGCCCTTCCCGCGTTTCGCCGCTGTCAGCCTGCTGGCGGCTGCCGGCTGGAGTCTGGCCTATTTGCTGCCGGGCTGGGCCACCGGCGCGGCCTTCCGCCTGCCATTGCCAGAAGGGTTCTGGCTGGAAGCCGGAATTGTCGCCGGCAGCATCGCCGTGATGGTCGGCCTCAGCGTCAACAGCAGCCTGCGCCGGCACCGCCGCGCGACGATCTGGATCAGCAGCATGAGCCTGTTGATTCTGATTGGCCTGTTCATCGGCTACCCGTACCTGACCGCGCTCGATCAAGGCGTAATGACGCTGGTGCAGGAACATCGCCAACCAATGCTGGATGAAATTGCGGTCACGCTGACCCTGGTCGGCGAGTTCCGCAACATGCTGTTGTTCAGCGCCCTGCTGACCGGTCTGTTGCTGCTGTGCCGGCAATGGCGCCAGGCGATCTTCGTCGGCGGCACGCTCCTGGTGACCGCACTGGCCAACACCGGAACCAAATATTTCTTTGCCCGGGTGCGCCCGGAAGTGCTGACCGATCCATTGACCACCTACAGCATGCCCAGTGGCCATGCCTCAGGTTCGTTCGCGCTGTTTCTGACCCTGGCAGTACTCGCCGGCCGTGGCCAGCCGCCACGCATGCGCCTGACCTGGTTGCTGATCGCCTGTATTCCGGCTCTTTCCATCGCACTGTCGCGGGTCTATCTGGGGGCTCACTGGCCAACCGACGTATTGGCCGGCGCTATGCTCGCCGCCTGTGTCTGCGCTGCCGCCCTGTGGCTGAGTCAACGCAAAACCGCACTCAATCCCATGCCGTACAAGATCTGGTGGTTGATCTTGCCGGCCATGTTGGCGCTGTTTGGCTTTTTCGTCCTCAGGCATCTGCCTCATACGCTGTTGCGTTACGCCTATTGAACGAGGCAATACACAAGGCTTATTTCCTTCGCGCTGCTCTTTTAAGAAACTTCCGACATGAGCGGCGCACTTCTCCCATTCAAACTTTCTCGCAGCCGGTAAAACTTCCCGCCTGACCAACCGACAACTTCATACATTTAAAAGACGCTATAACAAAAGTTACACTTCCAACAAGAATTAGAACAACAATAACTTTCGCCACGCCGAAAATGCGCTAGATTAAATTCACAAACATTAAAACCCGTCAAACTCACCCCTTCAACTTCAATTCGACGGGCCGCATTGCTGTTACAAAAATTTCACCACTTACATCAGGCTTTTAAACTCTTTAATATTATTTCGAGCATTCCATGAGTCCGAAGATTCCCCGCAAACCGCCCCTGTCTTCCTCGCAACAACCTGATCCGGTCTCCCTACACCATCAGCACGTTGCTCCGGGCGTTCCGCCAGCCTACCGATTGCCGGGTTTTGCGCACCCATCGGATCCCGCTCGCCCCACCGGCACGCATTCAACTTCGCAGAGCATCACTCCCCCCTCCGTGGTCATTCATGCCATGCCGACGCAAAATCCGGCCCATCTCGCGAATGACGGTTCGGTGGAAAGCTACTGGCTTTCCGATGAATTTCTGGTAGGCATGCGACCGGCTGACGACAACGGTTTCCGCTGGATCGTCAATCGCCAGTTTGTCGACGTCGAATATGCAGGTGGCCTGCAAACCACCCACGTCGGCCTTGATGAAGCGGGCCACTATCGAAGCAAGTCGCTGTTCGAACGCGTGCCGTCCGGCCCGCGGCTTTACAAAAACGAAGGCCAGGCGACCTGGCGCCTGACAGAACGCCCCTCAGAGCCCGCGCTATCGACAAAGCGCCCCGCCCTGCCAACGGCCGAGCACTCCGGTCTTGCTCCCGTCGCCAAGCGACCGCGCCCCGCCCCCGCCTATCTCAACCAAAGCCATTACGCGGCAACACCGCGCTCACCGGACCCTCAGGGCTATTACGAACTCAAACCGTCTCTCGATCGCCACAGCGCCGACATACAATTTGCCTTCAGGGATCAATTCGGCAACTGGGTTCAAGTCGATCCACCCGCCGCCGGATTCGGCGCACAACACGCCCTGTTAAAGCACTGGACCGATCACGAGATCTGGCAGACATACGGCATTCATGGCCAGGAGATCGCGCGGTTTCGAGCTGACGCCCAGGCACTTGGCAAACCGCCACAGTGGGTCGAATCCGTGACCACGAACAATCCGCTCACCGATTTGCTGGGCGACTCCCTGCGCTGGCTACATCCCGACATGAATCTCCAGCAGCGCGAAACCCTACTGCAGTCCTACAACTTGCTGCCGAGTCAATTGACGCGCTTGCGAGATGACCTGCTCAGCGAACTGGCCATCCCGCAATGGGCTCAGAAACACAAGCACCTGACAGAGAACCTCGATAACCCGCAGCGTCTGGAGCAACTGAGTCGGGACGCGAGCGAAGAACTCAATCTCAAACGCGGTGCTCAACATGACTGGTACAACCCCAAAGCCAGCATGACCCCTGAAGTGCTCGAAGCACTGCTGAATAAACTCGGTTATCAGCGCAACCAGAACAATTGCCTGTACCGCACGGACGTGCCGGCCCTGTTCCGCGGCGATGATCGTACGCCTTTCGAACTCGCCAATGACGAGGCGATGCTCCCGCGCTACCACCACGAACCCGGCGCGACGACTCACAAACCGATGAGCGCCACCTTCAGCCTGAATGAAGGTCAGGTGTATGCCCGGGCACCCGACCCCGAGTACTTGCGCTTCAACAGCCAGACCAACAAGCACCCGGGAGGGGACGTTGACGGCCAGGCCACAGACAGCGATGCCAGTGACACGCCAAGTACCTCGTCTTCCGAGTGGTCCGAAGCCACAAGCCCGATCCCGTGGGATCACGATCGTCACTACGAGTCCACACGTACGCGCCAGACAGTCATGTTTCTGTATGCGCTCGACACCCGCCGTCTTGAGGTGGTCCCCCATGAAGAAAACATTCGCTTCAACTCAGCGGCCCGCGATACCTCCACGACCTGGTTTCCCTCCGATGATTTCGAAGGGCTGATTTCGGTCACCCGAAGCGGGCTGAATGCCGACCGCGTCTGGCTATTGAACACCGCCCTGACCAAAGGGGTGAAAGTCGACGACATCAGGTACCAGGCCGGAGATCGCGCTGAACGGATCGAGGCCGCCACCCATGCCGGGCACGCCAACAAATTCGAATACGACCTGCTGATCGACCAGGTCGAGGCCGCAGGCAAGCCCGTGCTCAGACTGTCCGGCAACGGCAACGAATTCGCCTACGACATCACTTGGCCCGAAACGGACAAACCACCAACTCAAGGCCAGTGATACGCCGGTAAGGACACCGGATCCATGGGCTTTACATTAAAGGATTAATGACATGTCAAAAATCATCTCCCCACCTATGCAGATTGCCAACGTCAGCCCCGTTCAGGTCGTGCCTCTCAACGTTTCGGCCAATCCTCATACACCGCTGGCGAGCACGCTCCACGACGTCACGCCGTCAGACGACGCTGACGCCCCCTATCGACGCACGCTCAAATCCCTCGACAAACATTTCGGGCGGCTACGTTTCGGCGAAATACTGACCAGCCGCGTCGAACTTCAGGCATTGGGCGCGACGGTCCATGGCCAGCCCATCAGCCCTGCGAACGCAGGCATGCAAACACCGGATCAAACATTTCTCGACGGGCTCAATTTCGAGGAGACCAGAGTCAAGGACCGACTGCGTTCGGCGCATACCCCGGACAGCGACACCCCGGCCATGCTGTTCTTCGAGATCGCCTTGATGCGTTCGGTAGACGCCCCTCCTCTGTTCATCAGCGATACACCGCAGGCTCCAGGCAGCGCGATGGATCGCATGAATCAGTTGGGCAAGGCCGCGCAGAAACTGGATATCCACCGTGCCGACTCTTTCGAAAACGCCCCTGGCTGGATCAGTAAAAACAAAAGCTATCTGATGAGCGGCGCAGGCGTAGGCATGCAGGCATTCGGCATCTACAGCGGCTACAGGGCAATGATCGACGCGATCAGACAAGGCGATGCGCTGGAAGCGATTTTCCAGGGAGGTTCGATCGCTGCCGAATTTGGCTCATTGATCATCGAACGAGGCCTGACCAAGACCGGTGAGGCGATGCTCACGAATGGCGCGACCGCGTTCAAGTATTTCCCGCTGACTTCGGTAGGCAAATACATGAGCCGGGGCGCCGGATTGTTCGCCAGCGTGATCACCCTTCCGTTCGACATCATCGATGCGGTCAAATCGTTCAACGCCGCCGCTGCAGCGCAAGGTAAAGAAGCTCAGGATCACTATGTCAGTGGTGGCCTGAGCGTCGCCGGCGCAGGTATCAGCCTGGTGCTGGGCATCGCTGCACTGGCAGGCTTCGGCAGTACCGCCGGGCCGCTCGGCCTTGCCGCCGCCGGTTTGCTCATCGCCGCCTCGGTGATTTACCAGGCCGCAAGGGTGGTGGATGACATTGATGATTACATTGAACTGACTTTCCACGAACGCTTGCGCTCTGGCTGGTTCGCCTTCACCCGCCAGGACCTGGACACGCAAGTCATGGATCGCTTCAAACTTTCCAAAGGCTTTATTGATCACGAGAAGCAGCTGGAACTGTCGGCTAAGGACCTGCTTGAAGGCGCCTACAAAAACGCCATCGAGCACGTAGTGAATGGCATTTTCAGCGTCGAATTGAAGCCGGTTGAACTCTGGCGCTATCAATGGAATGAAAGCACCGGCGAGAAGCCGTTCAAACTCGACAGTCAGGCGGTCATCGTCGGCGGTGACGACATCGTGGATGCCAGTAATGGCTTGCCCGCTGATCTCAAAGGCAAGGTCAGCGGCAGTGCAGGCGATGACAAAGGCGTGCTCTGGCGCCTCGGGGATGGAAATGACCGGGTCGTCGGCGTCAGGGCGAAAACCAACCTCTTCACCTACCGCGAAGGACACAAAGCGCTGACCGGGGGTGACAGGAACGATGCGTTTCATCAGGAGATCAACGAACAGGCTTTGAATCTTGCTACCCCACCGGCTCATCTCAATGTGCTGGATGGTGGCGGCGGCTCAGACACCCTGGCCTTTGAAGGCATTCGCCCGCGTTCTGATACTCGTCACATTGGCCACGACATCAATCTGCAAACGGGCCGAGTGGCTTTGCGAGGAATTGATCTCGCTGCTGATGCGGTGGAAGTCGCACACCTCACCTCGTTTGAAAACGTCTCGACATTGCACAAGGGGACGAGCCGGGTCATCGGGACTGATGAGGCCAACCGGATTGTCGCCAACGGTTACGACCGCATCAGCACCGGCGCCGGTGACGACACCATTGCCATCTACGGAACTGACTGCCGGGTTGAGGGCGGGGCCGGCACAGATCGGTACTACATTGCCAACACCAATGCACGGACGACGATTGTCGAGGATGGCGAGCAGTCGAGCCTGGTCGAGTTCGGTTGGCCAATGGAGGTCATTCAGCAATGGGAGATCGTCGGCACCTCGTTGATCGTGCGCTCCTTGCGCGACGAAGATGGCAAAGATCCCGAACATGTCCTGACCATCGAAAATGTCTACCAATGGATCGAGAACAAACGCCACCTGAGGAACGGCCAGTGGCGATTCATGACGGAGGACGGTTATGAGCTGATGGCGCTGCTGCCAGCGCAACCGGACGACACGGTGAATCAACGCATCGAGATGGCAATAACCGTCAGTGGTCAGGCCGCCCTGCCCCCCCAAATCGTCAACGACGGCACCGTCATCATTGCCGCAGAAGGGTTGAAGCGGCATTTCGTGTCACGCACTGAGCGCAATGTCGAGTTTGTGGCCAAGCGCAATACACCTGAAACCTCCAGAAACGTTTACCTGGATTTCACGGATTCGGAAATTGTCGACGTCGTCGTCAGCTATGAGGTCGAAGTGCGCAAAGGCGTTTCGGGTTACACCTACCTGATTTATAAAGATATCGATCTTTCAATCCGGCTGCCGGAAAAAGTCGTGGCATTCAAAGGGGTGATCCAGCCAATCGCTGCCGCTACGGGGTACGGCGGGAGAAACAGCCTGAAAGTCACCACTGCACACCTTGCACAAAACATCGCCCTGATCCTGCAGGATGAAGTTTCATACCGACTTCAAGTGCCCGACCTGGACTACGAAGACGATGTAAAAAATCCCGGCCGCAGGGTACGTCGCACCCGCAGTTGCCTGATAAAGCGCAATGGCAGATATCTGTTTACCCGACCACAACCCGGCGAGAAGACTCCGCTTCCGGCGTATAACAGCACCGTTGTGATCGACGCCAGGCCTCATACCGGCATTTATCTGCTCGAAGGAAAAGGTGCCACTTACGACATCCACCTTGCGAGCAACTCGATCATTCGCCTCTCCACTCCCGGCGCAACGGCAAAAACAAGCAATGCGTCTACCTGGAATCTTTTCAGCCATACGCTGAAAGAAACCGTGTCACGCAACGACATTCAGTTGAACGCCAACCGCTTGCGAGTCGCCAGCGTCACAATTGAATTGCCCGATATCGAAGACGACGTGCCGGTGGAGTTCATCAGCGTAGCAACTTCATCCGGCAACATTTATGAGGTTTCCCTGCTGTTTGAAGTGTTTCAGCTTTACGTCATAGACGCCCGCAGTCATGCCAGCGTCGAGGCGCTTCTGGCCGAGATCACTGCACATCAGCAACGGAACGAACTGGCGGCAGTCGTTTATGTCACCCACATCGCTCCGACGTCTGGAGAAAGCGGCACAGTGCTTTACAACTCGAAGAGGAAGTATTGGGGGCGTGTTGGCGATCCGGCAGCGCGAATCAAACCCGAAGACCTGCTGATCGAAGCGGCCGTCACTCTCTGAACATTTTCAGCCAATGATCAACAAGCCCGGACGATGCCACTCATTGTCCGGGTGCGTGCATCACTCAGCCAAGGAAAGGCTGTGTCAAACATAAAGGAGATTCACTGCATGCGACAAAAGCAGGGGTCACGTCCCCCCTCACCGACAGTCGACACGCCGGCCACCACAACACGCGCGTCTGCAGATCACTCGGCGAACAAATCGGCAACTCCCACACTGGAAAACATTCCCGGCCATTTTCCACTCCAATCGCCTTCTTCCTCCAAGCGGCCCCGTGTGGATGAGCCAGGCAGCTCCCGACAAGAAACCTCGCCAATCGAAGTCAGCGTCATGTCGCCCGACCGTGCCGACATGCCATTTTTTTCGGCAACCTCACTCGAAGATTTCGTGCAACCCTACTTCGGCGATCTGCCTACACCCAATGCAACCGGTATCAGGCGTTATCTCACCAAAGAGTGGGTCGATGTCCAGCTTCCAGGCACGCAAGGCCGGCAGCACGTTTGCGTTAAATACGATGCCGACCTCAAGGCATATCGAGTGATGTCCTTCAGACGCCTGGCCCCTGGCCCACCGATATACCGAACCACGCAGGACAATCTGTGGAGCCTGAATCGTCACCGCACGTTCCTGAATGGCGATGATTATGCGTTCTCCGCGACCGCAAACGCTGATGGCCACTACGCATTCCGCGCACTCGGATCGAGCAGTGATTCAGCCATTCTCGGCTATGCCATCAATCACCCGGAGCATCACTGGATTGCCATCGATCCGGCGCAAGCAAAACACGAGAGACTGGCCGACAGGCCGCTGGTGCAATGGTCGGATCAAGACATCCAGCGAATGTACATTCTGGATGACACCCGGATTGCCGCCTTCCGCACTGAAGCGCAAGCCTCCGGCAAGGCACCGGACTGGGCACCCCGGGCGCAGAACAGCGAAGACTATCTGTTTGTCGCCGAGTCATTGAAGTGGCTGCATCCACAACTGCCTCTTGCCCAGCGTCTGGAATTACAGCGCAGCTATAACCTGACCCAGGACCAACTGTGTCGTCTGCGTACAGAATCGGGCGACGGCCAGATACCGGAATGGGCTGAACAGCATAAACGTCTGAGCCTTGACCCGAGCAATGACCAGCGCTTCAAACTGATCGCCGACGAACTGGAAAACTACGTTCAAGACTTGAGAACCCAAGGGCTGGCCTTCGACCATCACTGGCCCGCCACCCGGTACAGCGATGTTTTTTTAGCCGATTACGCGACCCACCTTGGCTACCAGCGAACCCGACACAACATGCTCTACCGCACGGACATTCCGGCGATGTTCCGGGGCGAAACCCGATTACCCTTCGAATTGGCCAGGGACGGGCGGATGATGTACCGCAAAGGCAATCCCACGGGCACCACGAACAAGCGTGCGCTGAGTGCAACGTTCGGGCTGCATGACGCCACTGCTTATGCGGCAACCAGGGGCGGCTTCTATCACGAGCTGCATTACAACTCGCAGGCCAATCGCTTTCCCGGCGTGAATCCACAGAGCTCCAAAGGACGCAGCAGTGAGCCCTCGGATTCCGGCGACAGTTCAGTGTCGGACGGTAAACGGACCGGCGACGAAGCCGACTCAGACAGCTCCTTCGTTTTCGATGACTCGAAAGGTTATGAATCCACTCGCCGCCAGCAAAACACGTCCTTTGTGTATGTCATCGACACACGCGGTCTGGAAGTGGTGCCGGGGGCGGAGAACAAGGCATTTAACCCCGGCAACAGTAAATTCTTCTTCGACGAACTGGAGGGGCATATCTCGACACCCACACGCGGCATCAGTGCCGAGCGTATCTGGCTGGTTCGTTCCGATCTGACGCGCGCCGCCCGGGTCAAGGATGTGCTGGAGCAGGCCGCTGACCGAGTCGCGGCAATCGAACAGGCCACCTGGGCAGGAACCGACAGTCAAACAGGCAGCTATTTTGGCAGCAACGCTTATGACCGCCTGATCGATGGAATCGCCGGTTCAGGCGGCCTGATTCTTGAACTCCCCAAGGGCGACAAGACGTTCGCCGACGACATCGTCTGGCCGGCTCCCGAGCATGACCGGCCCTGACTCATTCAGCCAATGGATGGCTGACTCAATCACATGGAGTGACTTTTATGCGCCAAAAACCCGGGCCACTGCGCCCATCCCCAACCACAGAGACACCCGCCACCTCGACACCCCGTCCTGCGCCCTCCGATCGTCCAGTCGATCTGGATCCCCGTTTGCCTGGCCGCATCAGACCGGACGGGACAAACGAATCACCGGGCATTAACGCCGACGGCCCTCACAGCAGCACCTCAAAAGTGGAATCCGCCATTTCGATTACGCAGATGCTCGAAACGCAAATGCCCCTGCCTTATACAACAACCTCGCCCCTCGAGCCCTATTTGCAGAACGTCGATGCGTCTTTGAGCCACGACGCAGACGGGCTGAAGGTTCACAAGGGTCGCACGTTCGCGGACATCGCCCAGGAAGATGGATCAGCCGCCGGGCTGACGGTGATGGTGGCGTTCCACGATCTGATGAAAGCCTACCGGGCCAGGTTGCCGAGTGAGCGGATGCCATCCGGACCTCCGCTTTATCGAGTCGCTGACAGCAACCTCTGGAGCTTGAAAAAGCCCATTGCGTACTACCCTCTTGATCGCTACACCGTGCATGAAAAGGGTAATACCTACTCTGTATATGTGCCAGATGCACAGGGCTACTACGCGGTACACGAATGGAAACATGTGCCGCATCACGGCGACTTTATCATGCGCCGTGATGTCGGCTTTGCCTTCAAGGATCGACACGGCCAGCTGGTTAAAGTCGACCCGAGCGAGGCTCGCGGAGATGCATCCGTACCCTTGAAGCTCGCGCACTGGACCGATCGCGAAATATGGGACGTTTACAACATCCACGGTGCAGAAGTTGTGGCCTTCCGAGCCGAGGCCCAAGCCAGCGGCAGAGCACCGGACTGGGCAAGACGCACCGATAATGACGATCACCACAAATCCCTCATGAACTCCATGAGATGGTCCTATCCGCAGAAATCCCGGAGCGAATGCGCCGAACTTCTGCGCAGCTACAACTTGACCATCGCCCAGCAAAAACGCTTGCTCCCGGACATGGATAACGGCTTTCCCGAATGGACCGAACAGCACAAACGATTAACTCAGAACACGCTGGACGAACGCCGCTTCGATCAGATTGCAGAGGAAATGCAGCCATTGATTCTAAGAATAAGAGAAGAAGGCGAGCTGCCTGATTTCGACTCACATCCCGTTGAACAACGCTATGAAGAAAGTTTTCTGAAAAGTTATCTGGAATATGCCGGCTACCAGTTCACCAGGCATGGCTACCTTTTCAGAACGGACATCCCGGCCATGTTCCGCGCCGATTTGCGCACGCCTTTCGAACTGGCGCGGGACAAACGACTGGTGAAATTGAGGGGCAACCCTTCAGACTCCACGAACAAATCGGCTTTCAGTGCGACATTCTCTGCGGCCAAGCTCAAGTCCTACATGTTTTTTGATTACTACTCCAACCCTCGGCATTACAACAGCCAGGCTAACCGTTATCCGGGGCATTTCTCTGACAGCGATTCGTCGAGCGGGAATCGACACAGCTCAGCTAACGATTCTGATACATCGTTTGAAATGGACAACTCGCGTGACTATCCATTGCTGCGGCGCAAACAACTTCTTGGCTTCCGTTACGTCATCGACACCCGCGGCATCGAAGTGGTCCCCCGAGATGAAAACATTTACCTGAACGACATGGATTTTGACGGTGATCCATTGGAAGGCCGGATATCAATGCCGACGCGAGGTATCAGCGCAGAAAGAATCTGGCTGGTGAGATCGGACCTGAGCCAGGCAGCCAGAGTCGAGGATATCTTGCGGCAGGCCGGTGACAAAGCTGAAGCTATCGAGAAAGCCACATGGGCAGGTACCGACGGGCACGATGTCTATTCTTATGGACTCACTGCTTACGACAAATTGATAGATCAAATAGCCAACTCCGGCGGTGTCGTGTTGAAGTTGCCAAAAGGCGAAAGCACCTACTCTAACGATGTGACCTGGCCAGTAGCCGAACATTACCGAGCCTGACAAAAGGCGCCATTCATTTAAAAATGAATGGCGCCTTTGTATTAATCAGCGGCTGGACGTTATTTGATCACCTTGATCACGAATGTTGCCGGTTTGCTATTGAACGCGTTATGCCCCGTCAGATGAGGGTCGACATTGAGGAATGATCCGTTTCGGCATGCTTCAGAATATACTTGCCGGCAATGTCATCCCAAAACTCCCACTCGTCTTCATATACAGTCATGATTTCATCCTTATTTTTATTCAAGTCGCCCGTCTCCTGCGGGCAACTTGAAATCAAGACAAAAACGAAAGCAAACAATGTTGGTGGATTCAATGGGTTAATTCAAAGTACAACTAGGCGAACAATTCACCCTGTAGCTCGTCAAGCAATGCCTGAATCGCATCCAACCGTTGCTGGGGATCGTCAAGTTGCAGCAGGTCGATCTTGTCTTCTTCTGCGAACGGCAGCAGATAGGCCAATTGATTAGCCAGCGATTGCTGACCCAGCGCATCGGTGCCCATGTTCAGCGCTTCGACCATCGGATGCTCGGCCAACGCCTTGAGCAGCGCCACCAGGTCAGCGTCTTCGTCCTGAAGCGGTTGCTCGGGCTCGTCATCCAGCCAGTCGACATCGGCGAGGATCAACTGGTCGCGCTGCACCTCGGTACGCGACACCGTGAACCGCCGCCCACCTTGGACACGAATGCCCAGCAAGCCGTTGTCCTGCTGCTGGAAGTCGGTGATGCGTGCTTCGCAGCCGACCAAGGCAAAACCTTGTGGTGCGACGCCGACTTCTTGGCCGTCGAGGATGCACACCACGCCGAAACCGCCGCCCTGTTTCATGCAGCGGCCGATCATGTCCAGGTAGCGCGCTTCGAAGATCTGCAAGTCGAGGTTGCAGCCGGGAAACAGCACTGTGTTCAGCGGGAAAAGCGGCAGACTCATAGACATTTCCTTACACCACCATCGACACCGCCAACGGCAGGAAGACTGCCGTGGCCACGCCCATCAGACTCATTGCCAGCGCCGCGAAGGCACCGCACTCATCACTTTCCTGCATGGCCACCGCCGTGCCGACCGCGTGGGCGGTCATACCCAGCGCCATGCCGCGCGCTTCGGGGCTGTGCACACCGAGGCGGTTCAACAGCGTCGGACCAAAGATCGCGCCAATCACCCCGGTGATCAACACGAATACCGCCGCCAGCGCCGCAACGCCGCCGATCTGTTCGGCCACCAGCATGGCGATCGGTGAAGTCACCGACTTCGGCGCCATGGTCATCAGGATCATGTGCTCGGCACCGAACCACCAGCCCAGCAACACGCCCATGCCCGTCGCCACCACCCCGCCTATCACCAGCGTAGTAAAAATCGGCCAGAACAATTGGCGAATACGCCGCAGATTGAGATACAGCGGCACCGCCAGCGCCACGGTCGCCGGGCCAAGCAGAATGCTGAGGATCTCGGTGCTCTTGCGATACTCGGCGTAGGTCAGGCCGCAGCCGACCAGAATGCCAATCACCAACAGCATGGAGACCAGCACCGGTTGCAGAAAGATCCAGCGGGTTTTCTCGAACGCCGCCAGCACCAGTTGATAGGCACCGAGGGTGATGCCGATGCCGAACAGCGGATGATGAATGACCGAAGCCCAGGCGCCCTGCCAGTCGAAAAGCATCAGGATTCCTCCGACGCTGGCGCGTGCCGTTTAACCAGGCGCTGCATCAATACCCCGGCGAACGCCATCGACAGCAGCAGCGACAGCACCAGTGCGCCGACAATCGCCCAGAAATCGGCGGCAATGGCTGTGGCGTAAACCATCACGCCGACGGCTGGTGGCACCAGCAGCAATGGCAGATAACGCAGCAGACTGCCGGCCGCAAGGTTCAGCGGTTCGCCGACTTCACCGCGAATGATCAGGAAGACCAGCAACAGCAGCAGGCCGATGATCGGCCCCGGCAGCACCGGCAACAGCAAATGATTGAGCGCCGTGCCGAGCAATTGAAACAGCACCAGCAAGGTCAGGCCACGTAGCAACATCCGACATCTCCGTCTTACTTTTTGCCCAGCAGGGGCTCGGCATTATAAGCACGCCTGCGCTATGGATCGGCATTCGCCAAAAGCATGGTCGGTTGACCGGAGCAAATCGCCATGATGATCTACAGTGGTTCGCAGGGAGGTCAAATCCCCCCACCTGAAAAACTATAAAACCGATGAACCCAAGGAGAGTCTCAATGCCCTATGTTCCCGTTGCAGAGCTCAAAGATTATGTCGGCAAGGAACTCGGACGTTCCGAATGGCTCACCATCGATCAGGAACGCATCAACCTGTTCGCCGAAGCCACCGGTGATTATCAGTTCATTCACGTCGACCCGGTCAAAGCCGCGCAAACGCCATTTGGCAGCACCATTGCCCACGGTTTCCTGTCGTTGTCGCTGATCCCGAAATTGATGGAAGACATCCTGATCCTGCCGCAAGGCGTGAAGATGGTCGTCAACTACGGTCTGGACAGCGTGCGTTTCATCCAGCCAGTGAAGGTCAATTCCAAAGTTCGCCTGAAGGTCGATCTGGGTGAAGTCACCGAGAAAAAACCCGGGCAGTGGCTGCTCAAAGCCACCGCGACCCTGGAGATAGAGGGTTCGGACAAACCGGCCTATATCGCCGAGCCACTGTCGCTCTGCTTCGTCTGATGGTTCCGGATGCGAAGCAGCGCACGCTGTTTCGCGTCACGTCTCTATATATGCGACGCATAGCTGCGGCATACTCGGTCGCCTAATTGCCCGGATCCCGCTATGCGCTCACTTGCACGTCTTGCACCCCTTGCCTTGACCCTGATGCTCACCGCTTGCGGCGACGGCGAATCGCTGTTGCCGCCGGATGCGCGCCTGCCCGACGGCGGTCGCTATCGCGGTGAACTGGTCGATGGCTTGCTGCAAGGTCAGGGCCGCGTCGACTACCCCAACGGCAGTTGGTACGCCGGCCAGTTCGACAAAGGTCAGTGGCATGGTCAGGGCGAATGGCATGGCAGCAATGGCGAGGTTTATCGCGGGCAGTTTCAGCAAGGTCTGTTCGACGGTCAGGGCAGCCTGGCCACCAACGCCAGCAGTTACACCGGCGGCTTCAAGCAGGGCCGCCGCGAAGGCGAAGGCACCCTGAAAGAAAACGCCATGACCTACCGTGGCGAGTTCAAGGCTGATCAATACTCCGGGCTCGGTCGTCTGGAAATGGACGACGGCAGCTCCTATCAAGGCCAGTTCGCCCACGGCAAACCGAACGGCGAGGGTCAGCGCGGCGACGCCAGCGGAAACTCGTTCAGCGGGCATTTCGTCAACGGTCAGCTGGAAGGCAACGGCACCTTCAACAGCGCGGACGGCGATATCTACGTCGGCGGTTTCAAGAACAATCAACTGCACGGCAAAGGTCGCTACGAAAACGCCGACGGCGATGTCTGGCTCGGCCAGTTCAAGGAAGGCGCGCTGACCGGCAAGGGCGAACTGATCGGCGCCGATGGCAGCCATTACATCGGCGTGTTCAGCGACTGGCGCTTCAGCGGTCAGGGCCGTTTGAACCTGCCTGATGGCAGTTTCTACATCGGCGGTTTCGACAACGACAGTTACTCCGGACGCGGCACCCTGGTGCTCACCGATGGCAGCGTCATGAGCGGCACCTGGATCAACGGCCAGCGCGTGCGCGACGCCGACGGCAAGTTGCTGCCCGATACGCTCGAACTCGGTTTGCTCGCTCAGGGCCGTCTGCTCGAGGACGCACTGGCCGCCATTCCCGCGTCGACCCCGGCAGTCGAGCTGTACACCCTGACCCTCGGCGGTGATGGCAAGCAAAGCGTGTTCCTGCGCGAATCCGACTATGTTGCCAACATGCTCAACACGCGCTTCGGCGCTTTTGGCCAGATCCGTCTGGTCAACCACCGTGACCACCTCGGCGACCGGCCGATGGCCACCCGCGAGAACCTGCGTCGTGCCGCGCAAACGCTGGCCGAACGCAGTGGCCCGGAAGATCTGCTGTTCATCTACCTGACCAGCCACGGCACCGCCGAACATGAACTGGTGCTCGACCAGCCGCGTATGGAACTGGCCGACCTGCCCGCCGACGAACTCGCCGCTGTGCTGGCGCCATTGAAAAACCGCGACAAGATCATCGTGATCTCGGCCTGCTACTCCGGCGGTTTCATCCCCGCGCTGAAAGACGAGCGCACACTGATCATGACCGCCTCGCGCGCTGACCGGGTGTCCTTCGGCTGCTCGGAAGAAGCTAACTTCACCTACTTCGGCGACGCGCTGTTCGCCCAGGCTCTGAATCAGACCGACGATCTGGAGCAGGCCTTCAAACTGGCCAAAGCCACCGTCGCCGAGCGTGAACTGGCGGACAATTTCGAAGCGTCGGAGCCGCAGATCTGGGCGCCGAAAACCGTGCTCTCGCACTGGCAACTGCTGCGCAAACAGCAAGCCAGAAAAGCATTGCAAAGTGCTGCGTTGAACGACGGAGCGATAAAGAGCAACTAAGCTGAACAGTATCAAGGGAGAGACACTATGTACTTGACGCCTCAGCACGTATTGCTTGCCGGAGCCACCGGTTTGACCGGTGAACATCTACTCGACCGTTTGCTCAACGAGCCAACGATTTCACGCGTGCTCGCCCCTTCGCGTCGACCCTTGGCGGAACATCCGCACCTGGAAAATCCGGTGGGCGATCCGCAGGCATTTCTGCCGCAGCTCAGTGGTCGCGTCGATATCGCCTATTGCTGCCTCGGCACCACCATCAAACAGGCCGGCTCGGAAGCGGCGTTTCGCGCGGTGGATCTGGACATGGTCGTGGCGTTCGCCAAGCGCGCGCGAGAGATGGGCGCGCGGCATCTGATTGTGATCAGCGCGATTGGCGCCGATCCGAAATCGTCGGTCTTCTACAATCGGGTCAAAGGCGAAATGGAGCAGGCATTGCGTGCGCAGGACTGGCCGCAACTGACCATTTGCCGGCCATCGCTGTTGTTGGGTGAGCGAACTGAACCGCGTCTTGCCGAGCAACTGGCCGGACCTTTGTCGAAGCTGATTCCGGGTAAATACCGAGGCATCGAAGCTTGCCATTTGGCGCGGGCGATGTGGCGCCTTGCCCTGGAAGAGCAGGATGGGGTACGGGTGATCGAGTCGGATGAGCTGCGCAAGCTCGGCAAATAATCTTCCGCCGCATGATCGTTCCCACGCTCTGCGTGGGAATGCAGCCACGGACGCTCTGCGTCCCAAAGCATGACGCAGAGCGTCGCCGGAGGCGTTACCACGCAGAGCGTGGCAACGATCTGTCTAACTACAATCCGCCCGTTGCCTGGAAGCTCACACCGATCACCGTCAGCAATGACAATGGCAACAGCAGCGTATCGAGCAACGCACTCGCTGGCAGGTCCACCCCCGGATAGCTCGGCGCCTCAGCCCCGAACCGATCCATCGCGCAACACCCGCCATTCAATGCATACAAATCCAGCCGCGTCCCGGAGTACACCACAGGCGCGCCCGGTTTGGCGGCGTCGAGGGTGCGCGCAGTGGCGCAGCCGGTCAGTTGCAGCGCCAGCAAAATCGCCAGCAGCTTATTCATCGCTGCTCAGATGATGCTCACCCCAACGCGGCAGCATGTCCTGAGGAATGCCGAGCAGATTGAGAATCCGCGCCACAACGAAATCGATCAGGTCATCGATGGTCTGCGGCTGGTGATAGAAACCCGGCGAGGCCGGCAGAATCGTCACGCCCATGTTCGACAGCTTGAGCATGTGCTCCAGATGAATGCTCGAATACGGCGCCTCCCGCGGCACCAGAATCAACTGGCGACGCTCTTTCAAAGTGACGTCGGCGGCGCGCTCGATCAGGTTATTGCAGGCGCCGGTGGCAATCGCCGACAACGTCCCGGTAGAGCACGGCACCACGACCATTGCTGCCGGTGCGCCGGAGCCCGAAGCTACCGGCGACATCCAGTCTTCCTTGCCGTATACGCGGATCTGCCCGGCGGCGGCCCCGGTGTATTCGGTGAGGAAGGCCTGCATCATCTGCGGCTTCGGCGGCAGCGTCACATCGGTCTCGGTGGCCATCACCAGTTGTGCAGCCTTGGAGATCAGGAAGTGCACTTCGCGATCTTCCCGCACCAGACAATCGAGCAGGCGCAAGCCGTACTGAGCGCCGGAGGCACCGGTCATGGCCAGTGTGATGCGTTCCGGGCCATTGCTCTCAAAACGAGTGTTCATTGCAGTGCCTCGGCGAGTTTGCCGTGCAGGCCGCCGAAGCCGCCGTTGCTCATGATCACCACGTGAGTGCCGGGCTGGGCCTGGCTCTTCACGCGCTCGATGATGCCTTCCAGCGAATCGCTGACAATCGACGGCACGGTGCACAGTGCGGCGGTGCCGGCGAGGTCCCAGCCGAGGTTGGCCGGGGCGTACCAGATCACCTGATCGGCATCGACCACGCTGTCGGGCAAACCATCACGGTGCGCGCCGAGCTTCATCGAGTTGGAGCGCGGTTCGATGATCGCGATCAGCGGTGCGTCGCCGATGCGTTTGCGCAAACCGTCGAGAGTGGTGGCAATCGCCGTCGGGTGGTGGGCGAAATCGTCGTAGATGGTGATGCCGCGCACTTCGGCGACTTTCTCCATGCGGCGCTTGACGTTCTTGAATGCGCTCAACCCGGCAATGCCCATCGATGGCACCACGCCAACATGACGCGCCGCCGCCAAAGCAGCCAAGGCGTTGGCGACGTTGTGCTGACCGGTCAGCTCCCATTCGACGGTGCCCTGCGACACGCCTTCGAACATCACTTCGAACGCCGAGCCGTCTTCGCTCAGCAGTTTGACCTGCCACTGACCGCCGGCACCGGTGGTTTGCACCGGGGTCCAGCAGCCCATTTCGATCACACGTTGCAAGGCCGGCTCGGTGGTCGGGTGGATGACCAGACCTTCACTTGGGATGGTCCGCACCAAGTGATGGAATTGCCGCTCGATCGCCGGCAGATCCGGGAAGATGTCGGCGTGATCGAACTCAAGGTTATTGAGGATCGCGGTGCGTGGGCGGTAATGAACAAACTTCGAGCGCTTGTCGAAGAAGGCGCTGTCGTATTCGTCAGCCTCGATCACGAAGAACGGTGTACCGCCCAAGCGAGCAGAGACCGAGAAGTTTTGCGGCACGCCGCCGATCAGGAAGCCCGGGCTCATGCCGGCATGTTCCAGGACCCAGGCGAGCATGCTGCTGGTGGTGGTTTTGCCGTGCGTACCGGCTACCGCCAGTACCCAGCGACCTTGCAGCACGTGGTCAGCCAGCCACTGCGGGCCGGAGACGTACGGCAGGCCTTTGTTCAGGACATATTCCACCGCCGGGTTACCGCGCGACATGGCGTTGCCGATCACCACCAGATCCGGTGCCGGATCGAGCTGCGCCGGGTCATAGCCCTGCGTCAGTTGAATGCCTTGGGCTTCCAGCTGCGTGCTCATCGGTGGATAGACGTTGGCGTCGGAGCCGGTCACGTGATGGCCCAGCTCTTTGGCCAACACCGCCATCGAGCCCATGAAAGTGCCGCAGATACCCAGAATATGAATGTGCATAGTCGACCTCGTAAAACATGGCCGCAGGTTAGCGTAGGGAGGGGGAAATCGCACTCTTTAGGTGAGGGGCGGGGATGGTTGGGCTTGGGGTTCAGGCTCGGCTGTAGATTGCGGCCCCTCACCCCAGCCCTCTCCCGAGGGAGAGGGAGCCGATCTACGTTGCTTTCAAATCCTGAGTTCGGCCCAATACTTCAGGTCGGCGTAGATCAGTAGACCGACTCGGTCAGTGCCCTCTCCCTCTGGGAGAGGGTTAGGGTGAGGGCCTTCTAACTGACTCGCCGCTCAATCCCGTGCTTACGCAGCTTTCTATAAAGAGTATTGCGGCTGACACCCAGTTGCTGCGCCGTGTGGGTCATGTGCCAGCGGGTTTGCTCCAGCGCATTGAGCAGAGCCAACCGTTCGGCGTCTTCCAGCGGATGATCGGACTCCTTAACCGCCAATACTGCCGGACTCCCCTGCCGAATCATTACCGGCAAATCCTCAATCCCGATCCGCCCCTCATCACACAACGCCGCTAACGTGCGCAGCACATTGCGCAACTGCCGCACATTCCCCGGCCAGTTGAAGGCCAGCAATGCCTGACGCGCCGACTCTTCGATCAGGATCGTTTCGCCCCCCGCCTCTTCAGCCAGCAGAAAATCCAGCAACTGCGATTTATCGCCACGTTCACGCAACGCCGGCAGCGCCACTTCCAGCCCGTTGAGCCGGTAATACAAGTCTTCGCGGAAGCTGCCATCGGCGACCCGCTCCAGCAGGTTGCGGTGGGTGGCGCTGATGATTCGCACGTTGACGGCCTCGGGCTCGCCACCGATCGGCACCACTTGCCGGTCTTCCAGCACCCGTAATAACCGGGTCTGCAAGGCCAGCGGCATGTCGCCGATTTCATCGAGGAACAACGTGCCGCCATCGGCCTGCTGCAACTTGCCGCGCATGCCGTCCTTTCTTGCGCCGGTGAAACTGCCGCCGCGATAACCGAACAACTCGCTCTCGATCAGGCTTTCCGGGATAGCCGCGCAGTTGAGGGCGACGAAAGCTTTGCGCGAACGCTGGCTGGCCTGGTGCACAGCCTTGGCGAAGGCCTCTTTGCCAGAGCCGGTTTCGCCGTTGATCAGCAGCGGTACATCACGTTCGAAGACGCGCAGGGCTTTACGGAAATCGGCCTGCAACGCCTCGTCACCGAGACAGATGCCCGACAGGCGCGGCGCCTCAGCCACCACCGGTGTCGCTACCATAGGCACCGGTTTGCGCGATTCCCCGCGCAACACGGCAAACAAATGTCGGCCGTCACGGGTGCGCAGCGGCCAACTGGCGCTGGCATGGGCACTGGCGCGGCCAAGCAATTCATCCAGCGAACAATCGAAAAACGCCTCGACCGGTTTACCGAGCAAGCCGCCACGAATATGCCCAAGCAAATTCAGTGCACTCTGGTTGACTGCGCTGATCCGCCCTTCGCCGTCAAACGCCAGCAAACCTTCGCTGAACAACCCGACCGATTCGGCCTGCAAATGAAAACGCAACAACCATTGATTATCGAAACAGCGCAGGAAGTAGCAACTCTCGATCATCTTCGCCGACAGATTGACCAGCGCCATGGTGTGAAACTGGCTCTGTCGCGAGACATCGTGGCGCGCCGACGACACGTCGAGCACCGCGAGCAGTTCGCCATGCGGGTCAAATACCGGGCTCGCCGAACAGGTCAGGCCGGTGTGGCGACCACGAAAGTGCTCATCCTGATGAATGGTCAGCGCCTGGCGCTCGACCAGGCAGGTGCCGATGCCGTTGGTGCCTTCGCAAGCCTCGCTCCAGTCCGCACCGAGCCAGAGGCCGGCGCGTTCGAAAATCTTGCGTTCAGCGGGCGCGGTGACGCAGTTGAGGATCACCCCGCGCGCGTCGGTCAGCAATACCGCGTGGCCGGCGCCGGAGAGCTGTTGATGCAGGCTGCTCATTTCATTGCCGGCGATCTGCAATACCTGCTGCAGACGTTCGCGGCTTTCGAGAACGCGGCCATGTTCGAGCACGGTCGGCGCCATGCTCAGCGCCGGGTCAAGGTGATAATCCTCAAGGCAGCGCAGCCACGAACGGGCAATCGATGGATCGGCACCGGGACCGTGCAGGTGCGGTTTGCCCTGGGTAGCGGTGAGAACCTGTTGGGCATGGCGACTCAAATGGTTGTCGTGCATTTCTTATTGTTCTCCCCGAGGCTCGACGGCCCAATGCTGAGGTGACGCCCAGCATCCTCCAGCCACCGCCGCATTGCAATGCTGGCAAGACTGCCCGGTCACCGGCTGTGCCGAAAGCGGTACAAACTGTCACCCCCTCTGTACCGAAACCATCACAGGCGCGATCCACTCGTCCGACAGAAATCACGCAACACCTTGATTTACCTGCCCTGCACGGCAGTGGCCCGACCTTTGCTCTACGCTTATAGCAAGCGCACTTGCGCGTTTCTCTAATAAGTACAAAGCCAAGGAGAACATCATCATGCGTTACGCTCACCCCGGTACTGAAGGCGCCAAAGTCTCGTTCAAAGCCAAGTACGGTAACTACATCGGCGGCGAGTTCGTCGCGCCTGTCAAAGGTCAGTACTTCACCAACACCTCGCCAGTGAATGGCCAGCCAATTGCCGAATTCCCACGCTCCACTGCCGAAGACATCGACAAGGCACTGGACGCCGCCCACGCCGCTGCCGATGCGTGGGGCGCGACCTCCGTGCAGGCGCGCTCGCTGATCCTGCTGAAAATCGCCGACCGCATCGAAGCCAACCTCGAATTGCTGGCGATCACCGAAACCTGGGACAACGGCAAAGCCATCCGCGAAACCCTCAACGCCGACATCCCGCTGGCGGCCGACCATTTCCGTTACTTCGCCGGCTGCCTGCGCGCGCAGGAGGGCAGCGCTGCCGAAATCGACGGCAACACCGTGGCGTACCACATTCATGAACCGCTGGGCGTGGTTGGCCAGATCATCCCGTGGAACTTCCCGATCCTGATGGCCGCGTGGAAACTTGCACCAGCGCTGGCCGCCGGCAACTGCGTAGTACTCAAACCCGCCGAGCAAACCCCGCTGGGCATCACCGTGTTGCTGGAACTGATCGGTGACCTGCTGCCACCGGGCGTGCTGAACATTGTTCAGGGCTATGGCAAAGAGGCCGGGGAAGCGCTGGCGACCAGCAAGCGCATCGCCAAGATCGCCTTCACCGGCTCGACCCCGGTCGGCTCGCACATCATGAAATGCGCGGCCGAGAACATCATCCCGTCCACCGTGGAACTGGGTGGCAAATCGCCGAACATCTTCTTCGAAGACATCATGCAGGCCGAGCCGACGTTCATTGAGAAAGCCGCTGAAGGCCTGGTGCTGGCGTTCTTCAACCAGGGCGAAGTCTGCACCTGCCCTTCCCGCGCATTGGTGCAGGAATCGATCTACGACGAGTTCATGGCCGTCGTGATGAAGAAAGTCCTGCAAATCAAACGTGGCGATCCGCTGGACACCGACACCATGGTCGGCGCGCAGGCGTCCGAGCAGCAATTCGACAAGATTCTTTCGTACCTGGAAATTGCCAAGGGCGAAGGCGCCGAGTTGCTGACTGGCGGCAAGGTGGAAAAACTCGAGGGCAATCTGTCGACCGGCTATTACATCCAGCCGACCCTGCTCAAGGGCACCAACAAGATGCGCGTGTTCCAGGAAGAAATCTTCGGCCCGGTGGTGAGCATCACCACGTTCAAGGACGAAGCCGAAGCCCTGGCGATTGCCAACGACACCGAGTTCGGCCTCGGCGCCGGTCTGTGGACCCGCGACATCAACCGCGCCTATCGCATGGGCCGCGCGATCAAGGCCGGTCGCGTGTGGACCAACTGCTACCACCTGTACCCGGCGCACGCTGCATTTGGCGGGTACAAGAAGTCCGGCGTTGGCCGTGAGACCCACAAGATGATGCTCGATCATTATCAGCAGACGAAAAACCTGCTGGTGAGCTACGACATCAATCCGTTGGGCTTCTTCTAAACCTGCAGCACTGATCGTTCCCACGCTCTGCGTGGGAATGCTGCCCGGTACGCTCCGCGCCCCACCAAAGCCGAACGCAGAGCGTCCGTTGAGGCATCCCCACGCAGAGCGTGGGGACGATCATGCTACCCACCGGCAAAAAAGCCGGGCCAATACAACAATAAGAAAGGTAAACCCTATGCCTAGCGAATCCCCGGCTGGCGCTCCGGCGACCGGCGCCTCCGTCGACTTTGAAAAAGTCGGATCGGATTACTTTCAACAACGCGAACTGAAAAAAGGTGCCGCCGGCTGGGTACTGCTGGTGGGTCTGGGCGTTGCCTACGTGATTTCCGGTGACTATGCCGGTTGGAACTTCGGCCTCGCTCAGGGTGGCTGGGGCGGCATGTTCCTGGCGACGCTGCTGATGGCCACCATGTACCTGTGCATGTGCTTTTCTCTGGCCGAGTTGTCTTCGATGATCCCCACCGCTGGCGGTGGCTACGGTTTTGCCCGCAGTGCGTTCGGGCCGTGGGGCGGGTTTCTCACCGGCACCGCGATTCTCATCGAATACGCCATTGCCCCTGCGGCTATCGCGGTGTTCATCGGTGCCTACTGCGAATCGCTGTTCGGCATCGGCGGCTGGATGATCTATCTGGCCTTCTACATCATTTTCATTGCCATCCACATATTCGGGGTCGGCGAAGCGCTCAAGCTGATGTTTGTCATCACCGCCGTCGCCGCGTTGGCGCTGGGGGTGTTTCTGGTGGCCATGGTGCCGCACTTCGACGTCGCCAACCTGCTCGACATTCCGGTCACTGCCGCGGCGGGTGCCAGTTCGTTTCTGCCATTCGGCTATGTCGGCGTCTGGGCGGCGATTCCCTATGCGATCTGGTTCTTCCTTGCCGTTGAAGGCGTGCCGCTGGCTGCCGAGGAAACCAAGAACCCAAAACGTGATCTGCCGCGTGGCTTGATCGGCGCCATGTTGGTGCTGCTCATGTTTGCCCTGTTGATTCTGATCGTCGGCCCCGGCGGTGCGGGCGCCAACTCGCTGCTGACCTCCGGTAACCCGTTGGTCGAAGCGTTGAGCAAAGCCTATGGCGGCTCGACCTGGATGGGCAGTTTCGTCAACCTCGTGGGGCTGGCCGGACTGATCGCGAGTTTCTTCTCGATCATCTACGCGTACTCGCGGCAGATTTTCGCGCTGTCACGGGCCGGCTACCTGCCACGCAAACTGTCCGAAACCAATAAAAGCAAGGCACCGGTCCTGGCGCTGGTGATTCCCGGCATCATCGGTTTTGGGCTGTCGCTGACCGGCCAGGGCGATCTGCTGATTCTGGTGGCGGTGTTCGGCGCAACCATTTCCTACGTGCTGATGATGGCCGCGCACATCACCTTGCGGATTCGCCGCCCCAAAATGGACCGGCCGTACCGCACACCGGGCGGCATCTTCACCTCCGGCGTGGCCTTGGTGCTGGCGTGCATCGCCGTGGTCGCGGGTTTCCTGGTCGATCCACGGGTGGTAATCGGTGCCGCCGTCATCTATGGAGTGTTAATTGCTTACTTTGCGTTCTACAGTCGACATCACTTGGTAGCAGGCACGCCGGAAGAAGAATTCGCGGCGATCCAGAAGGCTGAACAAGCCTTGCACTGAGTGCCGACAATCCCGGCGCAGGCTCGGTCTGCGCCGTCACGGAGAATTGTGTATGGCCAGTTTCGCTCACACGGTCGGCGCCCAGACCTATCGCTTCGACAGTCTCAAGGACGTCATGGCCAAGGCCAGCCCGGCGCGCTCCGGGGACTTCCTCGCTGGCGTCGCCGCGCTCAATGACGGCGAGCGCGTGGCTGCGCAAATGGCGTTGGCCGACATTCCGCTCACGCATTTCCTGCAGGAAGCGCTGATTCCTTACGAGTCCGATGAAGTCACCCGGCTGATCATCGACACCCACGACAAGCAAGCCTTCGCCGTGGTCAGCCACCTCACCGTGGGTGGTTTCCGCGACTGGTTGCTCAGCGACGCCGCCGACGAAACCAGCCTGCGCAACCTCGCCCCCGGCCTGACCCCGGAAATGGTCGCCGCCGCATCGAAGATCATGCGCGTGCAGGATCTGGTGCTGGTGGCGCAAAAGATTCGCGTGGTAACCAAGTTTCGCGGCACTCTCGGCCTGCGCGGACGGCTGTCGACGCGCCTGCAACCCAATCACCCGACCGACGAACCGTCCGGCATCGCCGCGAGCATTCTCGACGGTCTGCTCTACGGCAATGGCGACGCGATGATCGGCATCAACCCGGCCACCGACAGCATCGCCTCGATCTGCGCGATGCTGGAGATGCTCGACGCAATCATCCAGCGCTACGACATCCCGACTCAGGCCTGCGTGCTCACCCACGTCACCACCTCCATAGAGGCGATCAACCGTGGCGTGCCGCTGGATCTGGTGTTCCAGTCCATCGCCGGCACCGAAGCGGCCAACGCCAGTTTCGGCATCAACCTCAACGTGTTGCAGGAAGGCTACGACGCCGGTCTGAGCCTGAACCGCGGCACTCTCGGGCAGAACCTGATGTATTTCGAAACCGGTCAGGGCAGCGCACTGTCGGCCAACGCCCACCACGGCGTCGACCAACAGACCTGCGAGACCCGGGCCTACGCCGTAGCACGACATTTCAAGCCGTTTCTGGTGAACACCGTCGTAGGATTTATCGGCCCGGAGTATCTCTACAACGGTAAACAGATCATCCGCGCCGGCCTCGAAGACCATTTCTGCGGCAAGCTGCTCGGCGTGCCGATGGGTTGCGACATCTGCTACACCAACCATGCCGAAGCCGATCAGGACGACATGGACACCTTGCTGACGTTGCTTGGGGTCGCCGGGATCAACTTCATCATGGGCATCCCCGGCTCCGACGACATCATGCTCAATTACCAGACCACTTCGTTTCATGACGCGCTCTACGCCCGGCAGACCCTGGGCCTGAAACCGGCGCCGGAGTTCGAGCAATGGCTGGCCAACATGGGCATCTTCACGCAAGCGGACGGCAAGGTTCGCTTTGGCAACAACTTGCCGCCGGCCTTCCGCCAGGCGCTGGCGCAACTGGGATGAGTCACATGGAAAAACCGCCCATCGACCCGCAAAACCCGTGGCTGGAACTGCGCCGCCTGACCCCGGCACGCATCGCTCTCGGCCGCACCGGCACCAGCCTGCCGACCAGCGCGCAACTGGATTTTCAATTTGCCCATGCCCAGGCACGTGATGCCGTGCATCTGCCATTTGATCATGCCGGACTCAGCGCGCAACTGAACGAGCGCGGACGCGAATCCTTGTTACTGCACAGCGCCGCCGTGGATCGCAACAGCTACCTGCAACGCCCGGATCTGGGGCGCAAGCTCAGCGAAGAATCGGCGCAGGCCTTGCGCGAGTACGCAGCGGCGCATCCGGGCGGTGTCGATCTGGCAATTGTCGTGGCTGACGGTTTGTCGGCACTGGCGGTGCATCGGCATACCTTGCCGTTTCTCACGCGACTGGAAGAGCAGATGAGCGCCGACGGCTGGTCGATGGCGCCCGTTGTTCTGGTGGAACAGGGCCGCGTTGCCGTCGGTGATGAGATCGGCCAACTGCTCGGCGCAAAAATGCTGGTGATGCTGATCGGCGAACGCCCGGGACTCAGTTCACCGGACAGCCTCGGTTTATATTTCACCTACAATCCAAAGATCGGCCTGACCGACGCCTACCGCAACTGCATTTCCAATGTACGGCTCGAAGGCTTGAGCTACGGCATGGCGGCGCATCGCTTGCTGTACTTGATGCGGGAAGCTTGTCGCAGACAGCTGTCGGGCGTGAATCTGAAGGACGAAGCACAGGTTCAGACGCTGGAGTCGGACGCCGGTGCGGACATGAAAGGAAACTTCCTACTCGGCCCGCCCCCTGCCTGAACCGTTTCCGCATTGCGTTTCTGCGCAGGTTTCAGGCAGGATCGATGCACGGCCGCACGGGTTTCCCATCGCCGTCAGAGCAGTTGAAGACAGCCACTTGAAGACGAGACCTATCATGCGGATTATTCAAGCGACCCTCGAACATCTGGATTTGTTGACCCCGTTGTTCGTCAAATATCGCGAGTTCTACGGTTCCCTGCCTTACCCGGATTCCTCCCGCGCCTTCCTCGAAAAACGCTTGCGCCGCAAGGAGTCGGTGATCTATCTGGCGCTGGCCGATGATGACGACAAGAAGCTGATGGGGTTCTGTCAGTTGTACCCAAGCTTTTCTTCGCTGTCACTCAAGCGCGTCTGGATCCTCAACGACATCTATGTCGCCGAAGACGCCCGCCGCCAACTGGTCGCCGATAACCTGATCCGCACCGCAAAAAAAATGGCCAAGGAAACCCAGGCGGTGCGTATGCGCGTCTCCACCAGCAGCAACAATGAAGTCGCGCAGAAAACCTACGAGTCCATCGGGTTCAAGGAAGACACCGAGTTCAAGAACTACGTGCTGCCGATCAGCGAAGAGCTCTGACCGCACAGGCAACGTGTGATGAGGGAGCCCGCTCCCTCAGCCACGCCGAATGCAGCCTGACAATTGTTCACATCCCGACATCCCCCGCTACAAAACCAACGCGCTTTTCATCCTTCAGACCGTATAATCCCGAGCTTTCCGGCTTGTAAGAAAAACTACACCCCGCTGTAGGCTTACACGAAGTCATCCGCACAGGCCTGCCGAGTCGGGCCGTCACACAGGTGCCCCCATGGATTTCAACCCGCTCGACCTTATCCTGCATCTCGATGTGTACCTCGATTTGCTGGTGAACAACTATGGGCCATGGATCTACGCCATCCTGTTTCTGGTGATCTTCTGTGAAACCGGTCTGGTAGTGATGCCCTTCCTGCCGGGTGACTCGTTGCTGTTCATTGCCGGTGCCGTTGCGGCTGGCGGTGGCATGGATCCGGTGCTGTTGGGCGGCCTGCTGATGCTCGCGGCGATCCTTGGCGACAGCACCAACTACGTGATCGGACGAACGGCTGGCGAGAAACTGTTCAGCAACCCGAACTCGAAAATCTTCCGTCGCGATTACCTGCAAAAAACCCACGACTTCTACGACAAGCATGGCGGCAAGACCGTAACCCTGGCGCGCTTCCTGCCGATCATCCGTACCTTTGCGCCGTTCGTCGCCGGCGTAGCGAAGATGCCATACCCGCGCTTCTTCGGTTTCAGCGTGCTGGGCACCATCCTCTGGGTCGGCGGTCTGGTGACGCTGGGCTACTTCTTCGGCAACGTACCGTTCATCAAGAAAAACCTGTCGTTGCTGGTGGTGGCGATCATTCTGTTGTCGCTGGTGCCGATGATCCTCGGCGTGGTTCGCAGCCGTTTCGGCGGCACCAAAGCCCAATCGCACTAAGCCGATGTGGTCGCTGAGCGCCTGGCGTCGCCGGCGCATTCTGGCCAGGCACCCGATTGCCGACGAGATGTGGCAGCGGGTGCGCCATCACCTGAGTTTCCTTGACGGTATCAGCGCTACCGAAGACCAGTGGCTGCGCGAAGCCTGCGTGCTGTTCCTCGAGGACAAACACCTGAGCGCCCTGCCCGGCGTCGAACTGCATCAGGAACAACGCCTGCTGCTCGCCGCCCAGGCGCAATTACCACTGCTGAATCTGGGCGACCTGAACTGGTATCAGGGTTTTCACGAGATTGTTCTGTATCCCGACGATTTCCTCAGCCCGCAACGTCATCGCGACGCCAGCGGTATCGAGCACGAATGGGACGGTGAACACAGCGGCGAAGCCTGGCAACAGGGGCCAATCATCCTCGCCTGGCCGGGCGTGATGGCCAGTGGTGGCTGGGAAGGCTATAACCTGGTGATCCACGAACTGGCGCACAAACTCGACATGCTCAATGGCGACGCCAACGGCCTGCCGCCACTGCATGCTGACATGCGCGTCAGCGACTGGGCCGAAGTGATGCAACACGCCTACGACGATCTCAACCGTCAGCTCGATCGCAATCCTGACGCCGAAACCGCCATAGATCCCTACGCCGCCGAGAACCCGGCCGAATTCTTTGCCGTTACCAGCGAGTACTTTTTCAGCGCCCC
This sequence comes from Pseudomonas sp. Irchel 3H7, assembly GCF_900187605.1. Taxonomy (GTDB): domain Bacteria; phylum Pseudomonadota; class Gammaproteobacteria; order Pseudomonadales; family Pseudomonadaceae; genus Aquipseudomonas. The sequence goes on along the minus strand of NZ_FYEA01000013.1, from coordinate 53,222 downwards.
GGATCTGCTGCACGAGGCTTATCCACAGGTCTATGCGCAGCTACAGCTTTTCTACCGTCAGGACCCGTTGAGCCGGTTACGGCAACTTCAGGCCACAGACCCGGTCTATCAGGCGCACGACTAAGCTCTGCACGACTTTCGGTACATGGCGCCGACGGCAGAATATGCCTATAATCGCCGCCACTTTTTGGTCAATCCGGCCAAGTGTTTTTGGTCAACTACGGGGGCAACGCCCAATGAGCTACAGCAAGATTCCGGCTGGCAAAGACCTGCCGAACGACATCTACGTCGCGATCGAGATTCCGGCCAACCACGCGCCGATCAAATACGAAATCGACAAAGACAGCGATTGCCTGTTCGTTGACCGTTTCATGGCCACCCCAATGTTCTACCCGGCCAACTACGGTTACATCCCGAACACCCTGGCTGACGACGGTGATCCCCTCGACGTGCTGGTTGTGACCCCTTATCCGGTTGCGCCAGGCTCGGTGATCCGCGCGCGTCCAGTCGGCATCCTGAACATGACTGACGACGGCGGCGGCGATGCCAAAGTCATCGCAGTGCCACACGACAAGCTGTCCCAGCTGTACGTCGATGTGAAGGAATACACCGACCTGCCGCCACTGCTGATCCAGCAGATCGAGCACTTCTTCGCGAACTACAAAGATCTCGAGAAAGGCAAATGGGTCAAGATCGAAGGCTGGGCCGGTGCAGACGCCGCCCGCGAAGCGATCACCAAGTCGGTTGCCGCCTACAAAGGCTAAGCACCTGCGCTACGCGCGAGGCTTGAAGAAAACCCCGGTTGATCCGGGGTTTTTTGTGCTCGGCAAAAGCCGTCTTAAACAGAGTGTTTATGGCGGACTACAGAAAAGTTTTAGCCTGTGTAATTTCCCACAAGATCGTCTTACATCCCGTCGCAAAATTCAGCCCGTTTTTGAACGTCCGGTTTATTCAAACCGCTCTGGCACGGCCGTAGACTCCGTGTTTATGAGAAAGAACACTAGCGGTCCAAGATTCAAGGCACTCCTGGAAGCTGCGAACATCTCGACAACGGGTTTCGCAAAGTTCTGGGGCACGGAAGCCCAAAATGTCCACAACTGGTACACCCGGGGCGTCCCGGCGTATCGCATGGAAGAAGTCTCACGCCTGCTGTCCGTCAACAGCGAATGGCTGAAAACCGGCGAAGGCACAAAAGAGCTGCCGAGCCTCACTCCGCCTGCCAGCAACGGCGACAGCTTCGACGCCCACGATCCCCAGGGCGCCTACCGTTTTATCCATCCCAACGACATTGAACTGGCCTTCTTCAAAGAAACACCCCTGACCAACGGCTCCGACAAAACCCACGTCATTCAGGACCCGGACCTGTCCATCCGCCTGCTGCGTGCACCACTGGATCAACTGGAAATCCGCCACGCCGACGCCATCTGCGCGCACATGATCGGCAACAGCATGGCCGAACGCATCGAAGACGGCTCCATCGTCGCCATCGACCGCGGCCTGACAAAAGTGGTGGACGGCGAAATCTACGCCATCGAACACGACGGCATGCTGCGCATCAAATACCTGCACCGTATGCCCGGCAACGGCTTGCGCCTGCGCAGCCACAACAGCGCCGAATACCCGGACGAAGTGTTCCACCCGGCGCAGATTGAAGAGCAACGGATTCACATATTGGGCTGGGTGTTCTGGTGGTCGACGGTGAGCAAGCGGCGGCCGGTGGTGCCGTTTCTCTGACTTGATGCAGCTTTTCGAGTTCGCACTGAACCTGTGGGAGCGAGCCTGCTCGCGAAGAGGCCCGGACATTCGGTACAAATCCCGGATTTCTGACGCAGAAGTCGCTCTAAACCGCACTTCAGACTGGGAATCCCAAGCAAAACTCAGTATCCTGCGCCCCACATTTGCGCATCGACCCGCCCCGCGGCTCAGAGAGCGCCCGACGCGGCAGACCAACGTCTGACCAAGTCCCACAGCCGGACGCAGATCCGGATGTACGTTTTGAAGGCTGGCAAGGCTTACCAAAAATAGGCCAAGCCAGTCCCCGAGAAGCCGGCCACAAGCCGGCTTTTTAATGCCTGCAAAAAAACGTTTACCTTGGCGAGCTTGACTCAACACTTGCCAACCTCAACCCCTCAGTGCTAAATCCCGCCCAACACCCACCCCCTCTGTTTTTACCCGCATCCCCGACCCCGGCCGGATTCCGGTATTGAGCCTCACGGGAATCCATGGAATGGCCCTGCATATCCCGACCCTGTTGGTCGTTTCGGTCTTCGTCTTCTTTTTGATGGGGCTTTTGACGCTGCACGCCTGGTATCGCGAAACCCGCGAGCCGCCACTGGCGTACCTCGGAAGCATGATGCTGCTGGGCGCCTTGGGCGTGGTATTGGTCAGTTGGCGTGATCGAGGGGTCGACTTCATTCCCATTGTGTTCGGCAATGTTGTTCTGTTACTCAGTGCAGCGATGAACTGGACGGCCATGCGCACGCTGGTCGGGCGCAGACCGTCAGTGTCCGGCATTCTGGCAGGCGCGTTCGCCTGGCTGACCTTGTGTCTGATTCCCGCCTTCTACGAGTCGATGCCAAATCGGGTTCTGATCTACTCCTTGCTGGCATTCGGTTACGGCGTGCTGACAACGCTGGAGCTCTGGCGCAGCCGCCACACTCTGGACGTCGCGTTTATGCCGGCGCTGGTGCTGACCGTTCTGCACACTGTGTTCTACGCCGTTCGCAGTGCGACCGATGAAGGGCTGCCGGTGACAAAGGCGCTGCTGGGCACTGGCGAGGGTGTGCCGTTTTTCTCGTTCATGCTGTTCGAGTCGATGCTATATGTCATCGGCATTGCCTACATCACCCTGGCGATGGTCAAGGAACGTGCAGAGCTCAAGCTCAAAGCGGCGGCGTTCAGCGATCCGCTGACGGGCATTGGCAATCGTCGCGCGTTCATGATGAACGCCGGGGAGTTGCTTGCCGAAAGTCAGCAATACGGGGAACCGGCGGCGTTGTTGCTTTGCGATCTGGATAACTTCAAGCGTCTGAATGACACCTATGGCCATCCCGTTGGGGATCAGGCGTTGATCGCGTTCGGCCGGATCGTGGCCGAGAGCCTGCGTAAGGAAGATGTTTGCGGGCGGATTGGCGGTGAGGAGTTTGCCTGCCTGCTTAACGATTGCGATGAGCAGACTGCACTGGAAATTGCCGAACGGATCCGCCGTTCGTTCTCGCAATTGTCGATTCTTGAGCCGGGGCTGCTCAGCGTCAGCATCGGAGTTGTGACTACCCGTGAATCCGGCTACGACTTGTCACGCCTGCTATCGGAAGCGGATCAGGCGCTGTACGGCGCCAAAGACAAGGGGCGTAATCGTGTACAGACTTTGCGTTCGCTGTACTTGAGCCTTGCCGATAATTAATGCCCAACAAACGGCCATTTCAATAAGCCATTAGCACATCCGCCCTAATTGCCCCAGCCGGCACCCGCCACTAAATTTCCATTCTGTTTTTGTGCATTACAAAAGCGCCAAGGAATGGAGCAACACCATGTCATCATTTTTCAGATTGAGTAAATCCCTCGCTCTACTGACTGCACTCTTGACTGCCACCTCAGCGTCAGCGGAAGAGCCGAACCCCGTCGGCGACTGGTGGATCATTTACGGCAACGGCGTTCCGCACAAGAACATCATGTATGTCGCCGACAGCACATCAGTTGTGCCGTCGACGCTTACCAAGGGTGCGCAAATGCTGGCGGTGACGCTGGTGTATGAAGAGCCGGGCAAGCCAATGATCGATGCCTACAACCTGGAAGTTCAGTGCAAGACCAACAAGGTGCGGTTTGTTAATGGCCAGTCGGTGGATCGAATTGCCTACATGCTGCGGCACCTGAAAGTAAACGAGCAATGGCAACAGCCGAAAGAATTCTGGGTCCAGCGCGCTTTGGCTTTCGTTTGCACTCCAGAGAAAAAAGACATGATTGCATTGGGCAAGATGGAGCACTTGCTGATGATTCAGGGCATGCAGCAGATGTTCTTCAAACTTGCACCGATTCAAGAGAAAGGCCAGATGATGGACAACCTCGACTCGATACTGGGCAACAAGTAACAGCCTGATTTCTGGGCGCTGCAGCGCGCTATTTCGTCTCGCACATGACACCGGGAGTCATGATGAATCAATGGACTAAAACGTTACTGACGTTGCTGATAACAGCCACAGTCTCAATGATTAATGGCTGCCACCTGATTGCACAGTCGCGCTGGGAAGGACGGGATGTTCAGGAAGCACTCGATCTGTTCGGTAAACCTGACTCAATGAAAAAACAGACCGGTGCCAACGGCGAAAATCTGGCCGTCCTGACCTGGTTCAAATCCTCCAGCTGGACCACCACCGAAGCGGCCGGCACTTCAATGAATCACACCGGCAACGGCATGGTGTACACCGAGTACTACGAGACGGTCGGGCATAGCTCTGACTGCAAACTGGAAGCGACCGTCAATAAAGCCAAAAAGATCGTACTGTTCAGGATCGAGGACGGAAAAATCATTCATGGCAAATGCATCAACGTTCCGTTCGTACCCGGTTACATTCCGCCCGGTTTCTAGTGCTATCCCTGAGCGAGTACCTGCTCAGGGATAACTGAATGACTTCACCAGCGTCAGCTCTCCCACCGCGCGCATAGGGATCAGAAACGTCTCCATCTTCTCGCTCGGCGTACCTTCCTCAGTAATCACCGTGACCTGCGCCGTGGTCAGCGCCTGCACCGCTTCATCGCCGCCCTCGTCATCCCCGCGATAGCCACCGCCGTAGTAATTCACATACACCAGATACTGGCCCTTGATCGGCGCCGGCATGGCGAAGATTTCCGGGCCGTAGCCGGTGGTGACGTCGACGTCAAGCGCGGCACCGTTGGCGGCGCTGCGGTTGCCGTACCAGATGTGCGCGCCGTCGGGGGTGACGAGGTGCAGGTCGAGGTCGGTGCCATCGCTGTCCCATGCCAGCAGTACGCGCAATTTCGCTGGGGTGGCGCCGCCGCTGGTGTTGAGGAATTGCGTGCGGTGACGTTGCTGGCCGTCGGGGCTGCGCACTTCGACGCTGTTGCTGCCGTTGGGGAAGGAGAACGGGCGGTCGTAGCGGCCACTGTCGTCGATTTTCAGCGGCATGCTCACGCCGTTGACGATCAAACGACCGGGTTCGTTGTCCTTCCGCGCAGCTTTTATCTCGCCGCTGATGCGCGCGGTGTTGGCTTGGCCCACCGGGGTGCTGACCGATGAGGCCGGGTAGTTGACGGTCTGGCGGAAGCTTTCGCCCTCGCCTTCGGGAGCGCCACTGCGCCAGCCGCCGACCGGGGTGTCGAGTTTGACGCCACCGGCAGCGATGGCCGGCGAGAGCGCGGTCAACGTGCAGAGCAGCAGCAAGACCTGTGGATAACGGAGTGTCATGGTCTATTCCAGCAAAAGGTGACGGGCGAGCCCTTCGATGTAGGTTTCATCCTGGCCGTTGGGATGTGCTTCAAAAGCCAGGTGCAGATATTCGTGGGTCAGATCGAGGCGATCCTGCAGAGTCAGCACGCCGCGCACGTAGATGCGTTGGCGTTCACGGTCGACAAACGGGCGACCGAACGCCAGTTTGCACACGGCGAATGTGCTGACTTCGTTGTAGCCGGTTTCGCTTTCCAGCTTCGGACGCCAGCCGCGTCGCTGTTTCTGCAGCCAGTCTTGTGCGGCGGGCAGCGCTTCGCAGGAAGCGACGGGGTTGTCCCAGCGGCTGAGGCTGGCGCGCGGATAGGCGTGCAGCAGAATCGCGTCGTAACGTTGACCGGCCTTGGCTTGCTCGACAGCTTGTTGCCAGGCGAGTTTGTCCGGGCCGGGTTGATCGGAGTGATAGGTGACGGTGCTGCCGGCCAACACCAGGTCTGCGGTCCACGCCGCGATGTTGCGTGATTCCAACGAAGCTGGCCGTGGTGCGACGCGCTGGCGATTGCTGCTGTCGTCGATACTCAGGCAGTCGCCGTTGCGCGTGGCGTTTTGCAGCAGATACGTGCGAATCGCCACGGCCAACGCCTTGGCGGCTTCGGCAGGTTCGGGTTTGGCTTCACGTTCCAGTACTCTCGCGACGTATTCTTCGCGATCAAGCCTTGCGACGAGTTTGTCGTTGAGCAGAAACAGTTCGCCGTCGCTGTGGATATCCAGCGCGTTGCCGTTGGCGAATTCGACGCGGTAGTCGCCCTGCAACGGGCCGGAAGTGACCACCCGCTCGCCAGTCAAAACCCGCGAAACCGGATAGCGCGAGAACAATCTGACTTCAACACAACGCCCCGCCTCTGCTGGCCATGCCGCTGGCAACACCGTCGCCAATGCCTGTCCATAATGGCGCAAGACCATCTGGCTGGTGCCACGTCCGCCCGCCCAGATCGGAGCATCATCCGCCGTCCAACCAGCAAACCCGCCCTGCCGCGATTGTGGGTCCTGATCACCGAGCCAGCTCCAGGTTTTCACCCGCAAGCGCCCGCCCAGTTCACCAACGACATTGCCGTCCGCCGCGTTCAGCACCACGTCGAGTAGCACTCGACGCGCCTGATCCTGCGCCGGCAACGAGGCCATAACCTTCAGCAGTTCAACCACGGAAACCCGTTGAGCCGGTTGCACCGAAGGCAGATCCAGCAACCAGGACGGCGCCCTCCGCGCCTGCCAATAGGTTCGCCAATCCGCCGCCGAAATCCCTAACCGCGCAGGCTCGAAATACAACCCGCAGGATTTCACCAACGCCTGATCACGCTCGATCTTGCCACCCGCCGAGCAGCAATAAATCTCGTCTTTCGATTGCCCGCGACATTCATACGCCGGCTCCCGCGCTCCGGTATCCACCAGCCATGCGTAGACAAACAACTTCCACAGACTGCCCAGCGGCGTATCCAGCGATGACGGCAACGGTTCACGCTTGATCAGTTGCGTCTGACTCAACGACAACAATTCGCCCTTGTAGGCCACGCGCAACGGCTCGTCCTGCGCCGTTGCCAGCGCAGGGATCACACACATCAGCAGCCACAGCAGCGGCCGGCTCATGTCAGTTGACCGTGACCTGACCGAGGGCGGCTTTCGCTTCCTGGGCCTGATGCTGCGGTGCGTAGACTTGCTTGAAACGCACCGGCGGCAGGCTGAACTGGCCCTTCTGCGAGAAGCGCACCAGATGGCGCAGGCGCAATTCGCCGCTCAGCGCATCGACCGGCACGGCGTAGGCCAACTGGCCCGGTTCGAATCGCGCCTTCTCCAGCGCGGTCGGCTCGGTGCCGTCCTTGCCTTGTAACTTGATGCCCCAGGTGGTGCGCTCGACATCGGCGCCCGGTGGCAGCGGCACTTCAAGCATGCCGTAGCGCAGTGGTTTCGGCGCTTTGCTGGTGAGGATCACTTCGTCCAGATACAGACTGTCACTGGACAACGGCTTGGACCCGACCGGCTCCAGTTTGAAGGTGAAGGCTTCATCGCCCGGCACCAGTCGCGACAGGCGACGAGTGATGGTCACGGCCATCGGATCGACCGCCGGTTGCTGGGTCTGGAAGCTCAACGCCGCGCGCAGCGGACGCTCTTGCGTACCGGACACCGTCAACACGCTCGGCACCGGAGTGGCGCCTTGCCAAGTCCAGTACATCTCACCGGTAGCACCGTAGTTTTTCTTCCAGCCTTCACCCGGTGTCAGCGCGATGGTCGGCGATGCCTGGGCGATGCTGCGTTGCAACCAGGTCAGTGCCAGCGCACGTTCGAGGGTCGATTGCTGCGGCAACAGTCGTTGCAACAGCGCTTGCGCACGGGCCTGATCGAACGGTTGCAGCGACAGGTTCAGCGCTTCGGCAAACGGCTGCGAGCTGACCGACAGACGCTGTTGCGCCGAAGCCAGCTGACGATTGAACGCGTCAGGCAAGGCCACTTTCGATTGAGTGGCCAACGAAGCGGTCAACACCCGCGCCGCCGCCAGACCAAGCGCCGAATCCGGATCACTCATCACCAGACTGTCTTCGCCGTCGTCCATCAACGTCTCGGCGTTACCCTCACCGGCCTTGGCCAGATCGTCCATCAACCCGCTGAGCAAGGTGTTCACCGGCAAATGCATCTGCTTGGCAAACGACAGAATCAGCGCCCGTTGCAGCAATGGCGTGTTCGGCGCTTGCTTGGCGTACACCTCCAGCACCCGCTGCCAGTGCTCCGGTGGCAAGGTCAACTCCAGCACTTGGCTGGCATTCCAGTCGGCGTAGTAGGCGTAAGCAGTGAGGAACGCATCCGGCTCACCGTCGTAACCCCACCAGGTGAAGCTCGCCGATGGCCCGGCCATTTGCACCAGACGCAGACGACTGTTCTGCATGATCAGGCGCAAGCGATCGCGGATCTGCGGGTTCGACGCCAGCGATGGATAGGCGATGCTCAACGGCAACAGACGACTGGCCGTCTGCTCAACACCACCATACGGATAGCTGAGCAGATCATCGAGTGCGAAACGGAACAGCGCTTGCGGACTGTCATCCAGACGCAGGCGAATATCGGTGGCATCGGTCGGCAGACTCAACGGTGTGTCACCGCTGGCCACGTCGAGGCTTTGAGTCTGAGTGACTTGCCAGCCGTCACCGGTCGCACTCAGGCGCACGGCGAGGGAGTCGGCGGTCTTGCCGTCCTGCACCAACTCCGCCGTCCATTCGCCGGAAGCCAATGTGAACGCCGGCAGCGGCAGGTAGTTGATGCCGTTGTTCAGGGTCACCGGCAGACGCTGTTCGGCGCCCGCATAGTGAGTGACCAGTTCAGCCTTGACCGGCTTTTCGGCCTGACTGAACGCAAACACACCGAGTTGCGGCTGATCGCCCTTGCGGAATTTGCTCGGCCCACTCCACTTCAGGTACAGCGGTTTTTCCGAACGCACGAACTGCTTCTTCTGCCCGACCTGACCGTCATCGGCGATGGCGCGGGCGGTAATGCGCCAGCGGGTCAGCGAGTCTGGCATCTTGAAAGTGAAACGGGTTTTGCCATCGGCACCGGTCAACAACTCCGGCTGCCACGCAGCGGTGTCGACGTCTTCACGACGCGGCCGCTCCAGCACTTTCACCCCGCGCTCGCTGCGGTTGGCTTTGCCCGGTGCGCCGGGGCTGCCCGGTAACGCCACGTCGTAACTGATGAACGATAGGCTCGCACTGGTGCGCACGTTGTTACGGCGCGGGTGATAGAAGAACTGGTCGATGGTCGGCGCAACTTCGGGTTGCAGCGCGTAGACCATTTCGTCGACGACGCTGACCGTCAGATGCGCCGGAACGGCTTTGCCGGCGAACTGCGTGCTCAGGTCAACCGTGACCGTGTCGCCCGGCAGATACACCGCTTTGTCGGTGCTGATCGCCACGTCGATTTGCGGCGCGACCACTTTGATCCCGGCGTTCTGGAAGCTGTACTGACCGCCCTTGGTGTACAGCACCGAGAACGTAAGGTTCGGCGCAAAGTTGTCCTTCACCGGGATGCGTGCGCGGTATTGGGTGTCGCTGAGTTTTTCCAGTTTCAGCCAGTCGGCGCCCTTGGCCAGCAGCGCAGTGGCTTCGACCTTGTCGCGTTCCAGCGAGAGCAATGCGTCGCTAACCGGTTCCGGGAACGTGATCAGCGCCAGCGCTTCATCACCGGCCTTGTACTCAGGCTTGTCGAGGACGATTTCCACAGTGCCCGGCACCGCTTTCACACCGTCACCAGTGACCGAATGCCCGGTGGCACCGAGTACGCGACCGTGTTGATCTTTCAAGGTCAGGTTGTAAGTGCCTGGACGCTCGAAAGCGAGGCTGAAGCCTTTATCAGTCGCCGCAAGTTTGCCTTCGCCCGTGCTCTGGTCTTCCAGACGCACCCAGCCATACGTGCTCGGCGTCACCGCTTTGCCTGGCTCGCTGCCGCCCTCGTTGGCGTAGCTGAACGCAACCTTGTCACCGACCGCGCTGAAGCGTTGCGGCGCGTTCAAACGAAAGCTCGCCGCGCCACGGTCGATGAGGATTTCCTTGGTGGTCTTGACCCGATACGCCGCACCATCGCTGGCAAACACGGTGAGCATGTAGCGGCTCGGTTTGTCGGCGGCCGGCAGATCAAGGATCGCGTTACCTTTGCTGTCGGTGGTCAGTTCGGTGCTGGTCAGTTCCACCGGGAATTGCCCGAGGTATTGCAGCTCGTTGTCGACCATCGACAGTTGCTGGGCACGCAGGCTCAGGGTCAGTTTGGCGTTAGCCACCGGTTTGCCGTCCGGATACAGCAGCACCAGACTGCCTTTGACCGGCTCGCCGGTGCGGTAATCCTGCTTGGCCAGATTCAGCGAAATCTCGAAGTGCGGCTTGATGTACTCGGCTACACGGAAGGCGCTGCTGTAAGCCTGATCCTTGTAGTTGAAACGAATCTCGTAACCGCCCGCGACGGCGTTGTCCGGCAACTGGAAGCGGCCCTGAGTGCCAGCCTTCGAATCGAGTTTCAGGTCGAGATGCTGCAACTCGGTACCGGTGGCATCGAGCACGCTGACCGTGACATCTGCAGCGCCCGGCAACACCGAATCCCGCGCATTCTTGAATTCGCGACCGACGATCTTCAGCGATACCCAATCACCTGGGCGATACAGCGGCCGGTCGGTGAAGGCATAGAGTTTGGTGTCGTAGATTTCGCTGTCGTAATAGAAATTTTCCGAGACGAAGACGCCGCCCTCTTCATCCTCGCCAATCACGAACGAACGCTCCGGACTGACGTGTTTCAGACGCAGCAAACCATCGGTATCAGTCGCACCGCTGCTCATCACGCCGAGGCCGTCAGTCCACAACACATTGACCTTCGGTACCGAGCTGCCTTCGTGTTTGCGTGCGGCCCAGACCAGCAATTCATCGCCGGCAATCTTGCTCACCGCCACAGTGTTGGAAACGAAAACCATGGTGGTCGCGCGGTATTTACCGATCAGCGCTTCAACCAGATACAGACCCGGCTTCAGATTGCCCAGCGGGATGTAAACGTTACCCGGCGCGACACTGACGAAATCGCTCGAAGACCCGGCCAGATTGACCCCGGCCGGCGGTTGAATCGGCTTGGCCTGCCACAGCGGATAACGGAACTGGCTGACCACCGGCAGACCCGGGATCAGCGCAAATTGCGGCTGCGCGTCATACGGAGTAGGCGCGGCGATGGCGTTGCCCATCTTCAGTTCCGGCACTTCTTCGGTGACCTGTTTGCGCGATTCATAGGAGAACGCGCGCTGCATCACCCGCCGGGATTTGCGGTACCAGTTGTCCCACAGGTACGCGAGGGTGTTGGACAGGCCTTCGCCCTTGAACTGGCCATCGCTGACCACGCGGTGCAGGTTCTTCTGGCGCTTGAGGAAATCCAGCGGCTTGTCGATGCGGTACACACGAATGTCGGCGCCGCCATACGGTTCCATGCGGAAACGACGGTAATCACGGCCCGGCGCTTCGAGGCGCACCATCGCCTGTTCGTCGGCAGCGAAACTGCTATCGGCCAGCAGGAAGAAGCTTTCACCGGAGACCGGCGTGTAGCCGCTCGGCCCGACCGAATCTTCGGCGCTGACGGTAGCCACTGGCAGCAACAGCGCCAGCAGCAAAGGAATTCGGGAACAGAGTCGCAACATGCGGGCACCGGTCATTGGGAGAGAAAGTTCAGTCGATAGACGCCGATGAAGTTGGGGTTGGCTGCGTCGGGTATCCATCGGGTGTCCTTCCATGTCATGAGTTGCTGCAGGCTTGCCGAACGCATGCCGTTGTCAGTCGGGGTAGTGGTGCCGGTGTGATAGGCGATGTAACGGCCCATCCAGATCATCAAGTGCTGGTCGTCGCCCTGATCGAAAAACATCAGATCACCGGGCCGCGCCTGCGACACGTCGCGGCTGACCAGATGGCTGTTGAACTGAATCAGTTTGATCGCGTTGACGTACGGCCCGACCTTGCCGCCACCCTGCTGCCATTGCTGGGCGAACTTGCGCTGGTCATCGCTGAGCGACAGCTCCGGCGGCAAATAGCGATTGGACAGGCCATTGCTGCGCAGCCATTTTTCGTCATGGACTTTCAGCGCTTCGTTGGCGGCGAAACGCACCAGCCCGGCACAGTCCTGCTGATACCAGCGCGGGCTCGGCCCTTGGCTCAGTTGCTCTTGGGCGATGCGCACGAACCAGGCGCGGAACACCTGGGATTGCGCCGGATCCAGCGCTGGTGCTTCAACGGCTCGGGCGCCCGCACTGAGTAACAGCGCGAGCAGGCCGAGGCTGCGGATCAGTGTGGTCACAGCGCTTTCCATTCCAGCGGCAACCACTGCCAGTGGCCGTCAGGCTCGCTGCCTTCCGGCAGGGTCAGCGCGTATTTGCCGTAGCCACCAAGGGTGCGCAATTTCGGGATCAGATAGGTTTGCGCGGCGTTGTAAAACACCGGTTCCATGTCCTGCGGCAGGCTGTCGAGGGTTTCCTGCTGCATCAGTTGCGCCATCGAGTCCGGGCCGAAGTAGATCGGCATCAGCACGTCTTTGGGCAGCACGTCAGCCATCGGCGGGAAGCGTTTGTCGAGGGTGTCGAGGGCCTTGTCGACCAGTTTGTCGTCGAGGGAAAACAGCAGCGTCGAGCCGTGACGGGCGAGGCTGACTTTCATGAACGCCTTGCCGCTGATTGCGTCCGGGTTCTCGGCAGTCTTCGCCGCATACGGGCCGAAGTTGGAGCTGACCTGACGCTGCCAGACGTGGTTCTGACCTTCCTGTTTCTCGACCACGGGGAAGACGTTTTCTTCAACGTTGGCTTCGAACGCGCCGACCATCGAACCGAACAGTTTGCCGAGGTCACCATCGAGTTTGCTGCTGTCTTCGTCTTTAAGGCTGGCGACCAACAGCGGCGTATATAAACGCGAATCGGCGTACCAGCAAAGGCCCGCCGCGCCGGCCACGTGTTCGGTGAGGGTTTGCGCCACGGCTTCTTCGGCGCCGAGTTTTACCAGCAATGGTTTTTGCGGTTCGGCCGCGACCGGCAGGGTTACGCAGGCACTGGCGCCCAGCGGCATCGCTTGCCAGACCGGTTTGAAATCGAAGTCGGGCTGGTTTTCCAGTTCGTCCATGGCGAGGTAGCTGTGCCAACCCTTGTCATCCATGTCGAAGCGCAGCCCGGCGAAGTTCGGAATGAAGCGCTGATAGCCCATGGCGAGAACGCTGGAGTTGACCGACAGGCGTTGCTTGGTTTCCGCAGTTTTCGCCGGCAGACCGAAGGCTTCAGGGAACAGTTTTTCGCCATTGAGCAGCGCCGCCAGCGCTTGCGGTGAAACGTGGCCGGACTCTTCGGACACGCCGCTTTCCGGATCGTAGTACTTGGCCGGATTGGACAGCACCACCAGCTTGTCCCCGTGGGAGGCGAACAATAGGGCTTTGCTGGCGTTATAAGTCAGTTGGAACAGCGGTACGCTATCGCCGCCGACTTTGAGTTCGCCCATCTGACTGAGCTGCGTGTCATCCAGCGCGACTTTCGCCAACGGCTCGAGCAGTTTCGCCAGACCACCGCGATCCATCACCAGCAGGAAATCCTTCAAGCGACCATCCGCGCCACGCCACAGCGCGACATCGGCTGGCTGATCGAAAAGTTGCTCGATCAGGCTGTCCTGCAACTTCAGATCATGCTCGTAGATGATCCGGCGCAGACTGCCGATCAAGCCGAGGCGATCCGCATGGGTCTCGTAATAGAAGACGAAATCTTCGGTGAGCGTGGCCTTGAGGAACGGCACCGTCAGCAAGTCCTTGGGCAACTGGCTCAGCGAGCGGGTTTCCAGCAGTGCATCGGGGCGGCTCAGGCCAAGTTTGTCACTGGCCAATTCCGCCGGCGGTGCCTTGGGCTTGAGCAGCAGCCAGCCAAAACCACCCGCTACACCGGCCACCAGGCACAGCCCGGCCAGCAGCAACGGCCATTTCCGGGAAGGTTGAGTCGCTGGCGTATCGGCAGCTGGAGTCACAGTGTTATCACTCATCGTTAACAAAACCCGATTTCATCCGTGGCGGGATGCTTAATAGTTGAAAGTCTTGACCAGCAGCAGATCACCGATTGCCCGCAGGGGCACGATGAACGTTTCGCGTTTTTCGTCGACGGTGTTTTCGTTGAGCACCAGCGTGATTTGCGAGGTGATTACCTCGTTCTGGTTGCTGGTCTCCTCGAAGTTATAGCCGCCGTTGCCGAAGTTGCCCCAATAGTTGACGTAAACCAGATAGGTGCCGTGCAACGGCGCGGTCATGGTGAACATTTCCGGGCCGGGGCCATCAACGCCATCCGGGTCAAGACCGCCGCCATTGCTCAGCGCTGGCCGAGCCCAGAACGCATGCTGACCGTCGGGCGTGACAATGTGCAGATCGAGCTCGGCTTTCGGATCGTCCCAGCCCAAGACAAGACGAATCCGCGCCGGCGTGCGCAAATTGTTTGCTTCATAAAATTGCACACGCTTGAGCGACTGGCCTTCGGCGCTGATCACTTCGACGCTGTTGGAGCCAGCGCCGAACGCGTACGGCCGGGCAAAACGGCCCTGGTCGTCGGTGTACAGATTCAGTGGATTGCCATTCACCGCGAGACTGTGCGGCGGGCGCATATGGCCGATGGCCTTGAGCTGGCCCTGGATCATCGTGCGATTGCGCTGGATGCCGCGATCGATCGGCGGCGTCGGGTAGGCGACTTGCGGGTTTTCCGTGCGATCGAGCAAGCCGTGATAGCGCCAGCCACCCACCGGCTCCGATACCTCGGCCGTCGGCGCCGCCAGCAGCGCGGGCGCGCAGGCCAGGCCGATCAGCAGCCAAAGAAATGAACGCATGTAATGCCTCCTGCCATGCCTGAACGAAACCTTGCACCCGATCCTCGGTACTTCACAGCGGTGAAAACTGCGTTTCGTCTGAAAGACCCGTGACTAAGGGGTCGTAGAAGGCGCGAAGATTAGCGATTCGGCGGTTTTTTAACAATCGGATACATGTGCTATTGCTGTAGGAATCAAGCCAATCCGGTGGACGGTGAGCCGAATAGGCGTCATATTCGGCTCACAAAATGAGCCGAATAGCATTTCTATTCGGCTCACGGACTCAAGGCAGGCAACGAATGGCAACTTACTGGATCTGGCAGCAGCCCGATTGGCCCTACTTCAACTGGCAGGCGGAACGCCTGGCACCGTTGTTGCGCGAGTGTGTACAGGCCCAAGGTCAGTTGATGGGGATGGCCGGTTCAGTAGGTGACTCTTTGGGGGCTCAGACCGAACTGGACGCCCTTTTGCAGAATATCGTGACGTCTTCGGCCATCGAAGGAGAGCAACTGAATGTCGGCTCCGTGCGGTCATCGTTGGCGCTACGTTTGGGCCTGGAGTTGATCGACGGCGATAAAGTCAGCCAACGCAGTGAAGGTCTGGCGCAGCTTATGCTGGATGTCACCCGTCGATTTGCCGAACCGTTGACGCTGGAACGCCTTCTGGAATGGCACCAATGGCTGTTTCCCGATCAAGAGGCTGACCTTACTGCACGCCGCATGCATGTGGGTGCACTACGCGGTGACGAGCCTATGCAGGTGGTATCGGGTCGCATTGATCGTCCAACGGTTCATTTCGAGGCGCCACCTCGCCAAGGTATTGAGCAGCAGCTCGACCAATTTCTCCAATGGTTCGAGGCCAGCCAGCATCAGACAGCACTGGACCCGATGCTTCGTGCGGGCATCGCCCATTTCTGGTTCGTCACCTTGCATCCGTTCGACGATGGCAACGGCCGTCTGACCCGCACCATCACTGATCTGGCGCTGGCACAGGGCGAAGCGCAAGCCATCCGTTTCTACGCCATGTCGGCGAGCATTCTGGATGATCGGTCCGGCTACTATCGGATTCTTGAATCGAGTCAAAAAGCCACACTGGACATCACTGAATGGCTTACATGGTTCCTGCAAACCTTGCTACGCAGTCTGCAACAAGCCATCACCCGCATTGAAAGCGTGCTGGGCAAGACGCGTTTCTGGCAGGCACACCGCGAGTCCGAACTTTCGGCGGAGCAGGTCAAAGCGCTCAATCGTCTGCTCGACGGCGGCGAGCGGGGCTTTGAGCACGGCATCAGTGCCGGGCAATATCAAGCGGTGGCGAAAGTGTCGAAGGCCACAGCAACCCGACACCTTGCGGAGTTGCTGGAGAAAGGTTGCCTGCAACGCTTGCCGGGTGGGGGGCGTAGCACCCGCTATCAGATCAACTATCCCGACAGAGCTACACATTAATCTCACCCAGCACAGAGCCATTTCTGTCCTTGGGAGCCGGCCCGCTCATTTGCCCATAACCCCCCTATCTGCTAGTGTCGCGCCGGTTTAACGTCAACCGGAAATCGCCGCCATGGCCCGCAAAAAAGCTGCACTGGATTTCGAACAGTCCCTCGCCGACCTGCAAACATTGGTCGAGCGTCTGGAGAACGGTGAATTGTCGCTGGAAGACTCGCTGACCGCTTTCGAGCAGGGCATCGGTCTGACCCGTGACTGCCAGGCAGCGCTGGCGCAAGCCGAGCAGAAGGTGCAGGTGCTGCTGGAGCGCGATGGCGAACTCGCCGAGGAACCCTTCGACGCGGAACAGCCAGAATGATTGCAGCGTATACGGCGACCAGTCAGACCCGGGTTAACGCAGCGCTGGAAACCCTGTTCAACGCACCGTTGCCGGAGTTGGCGCGGCTTTACGAAGCCATGCGCTACAGCGTGATGAACGGCGGCAAACGCGTGCGACCGTTGCTGGCCTACGCGGCGTGCGAAGCGCTCGGTGGCAAGGCTGAGCAAGCCAACGGTGCGGCCTGCGCGGTTGAGCTGATCCACGCCTACTCGCTGGTTCACGATGATTTGCCGGCGATGGACGACGACGATCTGCGTCGCGGCCAGCCGACCACTCACAAAAAATTCGATGAAGCCTGCGCGATCCTGGCCGGTGACGGTTTGCAGAGTCTGGCGTTCAGCGCCCTGCTCGACCCGCGCCTGAGCGATTGCAGCAGCGACATCCGCCTGCAAATGGTCACCGCACTCGCCCAGGCTGCGGGCCCGGCAGGCATGGTCGGCGGTCAGGCGATCGACCTTGGATCGGTCGGCCTCAAGCTCGATCAGAAAGCCCTCGAGCAGATGCACCGGCACAAGACCGGCGCGCTGATCGAAGTCAGCGTCAAACTCGGCGCTCTGGCCAGCGGCCGTGCCGAGCAGGATGAACTCCGTGCCCTGCAGACTTATGCACAGGCCATCGGCCTGGCCTTTCAGGTGCAGGACGACATTCTCGACGTCGAAAGCGATACCGCCACCCTCGGCAAACGCCAGGGCGCCGACATTGCCCGTGACAAGCCGACCTACCCGGCGCTGCTCGGTCTCGACGCCGCCAAGGCATACGCCCTGGAACTGCGCGATCAGGCCCTGCACGCCCTGCGACCGTTTGACGCGGCCGCCGAGCCGTTGCGCGAGCTGGCCCGGTATATCGTCGAGCGGCGTCACTGATCAGCAATCGGTCAAAAAAGACCAACGCGTGGGCAGGGGGCGATGCATCAGGTAAACTGCCGCATCTTCTATACCTATAACGATTCGCCTGATGCCCACGACGTTTCATGAGATTCCCCGCAAGCGCCCGACCACGCCCCTGCTCGACCGCGCGAATACGCCGGACGGCCTGCGCCGGTTAGGCGAAGCCGAGCTGGAAACCCTGGCCGATGAGTTGCGCCTGGAATTGCTTTACACGGTCGGCCAGACCGGTGGGCATTTCGGTGCAGGCCTGGGCGTGATCGAGCTGACCATCGCGTTGCATTACGTCTTCGACACGCCGGACGACCGGTTGGTGTGGGACGTGGGTCATCAGGCGTATCCGCACAAGATCCTTACCGGTCGCCGTGAGCGCATGGAATCGCTGCGCCAGAAGGACGGCATTGCAGCCTTCCCGCGTCGCGCCGAGAGCGAGTACGACACCTTCGGCGTCGGCCACTCCAGCACTTCGATCAGCGCTGCACTGGGCATGGCCATCGCCGCCCGCCTGCAGAACAGTGATCGCAAGGCAATCGCGGTGATTGGCGACGGCGCACTGACCGCCGGCATGGCTTTCGAGGCGCTGAACCACGCGCCGGAAGTCAACGCCAACATGCTGGTGATCCTCAACGACAACGATATGTCGATCTCGCGCAATGTCGGCGGTCTGTCGAATTATCTGGCGAAGATCCTTTCCAGCCGCACTTACGCGAGCATGCGTGAGGGCAGCAAGAAAGTCCTGTCGCGCCTGCCCGGCGCTTGGGAAATCGCTCGTCGCACCGAAGAATACGCCAAGGGCATGCTGGTCCCCGGCACGCTATTCGAAGAGCTGGGCTGGAACTACATCGGCCCGATCGACGGCCACGACCTGCCAACGCTGATCGCCACGCTACGTAACATGCGTGACCTCAAAGGCCCGCAGTTCCTGCACATCGTCACCAAGAAAGGCAAAGGCTTCGCCCCGGCGGAAGTCGACCCGATCGGTTACCACGCCATCACCAAACTCGAACCACTGGACGCTCCGGCCGCCGCGCCGAAGAAGGCCAGCGGGCCGAAATACTCAGCGGTGTTTGGCGAGTGGCTGTGCGACATGGCTGCCGTCGATCCACGTCTGGTCGGGATTACCCCGGCGATGAAGGAAGGCTCGGATCTGGTGGCGTTCAGCGAACGCTTCCCACTGCGCTATTTCGACGTGGCGATTGCCGAACAACACGCCGTGACGTTCGCTGCCGGTATGGCCTGCGAAGGCGCAAAACCGGTGGTGGCGATCTACTCGACATTCCTGCAACGTGGTTACGACCAGTTGGTACATGACGTCGCGGTGCAGAACCTCGACGTGCTGTTCGCCATCGACCGCGCCGGTCTGGTCGGCGAAGACGGCCCGACACACGCCGGCAGCTTCGATCTGTCGTACCTGCGCTGCATCCCGGGCATGGTCATCATGACCCCGAGCGATGAAAACGAACTGCGTAAAATGCTCACCACCGGCCACCTGTACAACGGTCCGGCGGCTGTGCGTTACCCCCGCGGCAATGGCCCGAATGCGGCCATCGACAAAGATCTTGAGCCGATTGAAATCGGTAAAGGCATCGTCCGTCGTCAGGGCAGCAAAGTCGCCTTGCTGGTGTTCGGTGTGCAACTGGCCGAAGCGCTGAAAGTCGCTGAAAAAATCGATGCCACTGTGGTCGACATGCGTTTCGTCAAACCGCTGGATGAAGCGCTGGTGCGCGAGATTGCCGACAGCCACGAATTGCTGGTGACCATCGAGGAGAACGCGATCATGGGCGGCGCCGGTGGCGCGGTCAGCGAGTTCCTCGCGCGCGAGAATATTCTCAAGTCGATGCTGCATCTGGGCTTGCCGGATATCTACGTCGAGCACGCCAAGCCTGCGCAGATGCTGGCCGAGTGCGGGCTGGATGAGGCCGGGATCGAAGCGTCGATTCGTGAGCGTCTGGCCTTACTCGACAAATAAACGCATTACCCTTGTGGGAGCGAGCCTGCTCGCGAAAGCGGACTGTCAGTCAATACATTGCTGACTGATACACCGCATTCGCGGGCAGGCTCGCTCCCACATTTGATTTGTGTACATCTGAAACACCAGTGGACTGTCCATGAAACTCTCGCGCCTCGCCCTGCCCTTCTTCCTGCTGCCGACCGCCAACGCCCTCGCCGACACCTTCGAACGTGATCAAGCATTGAAGCTGCCGGACATGCTGATCTCCGCCAACCGCCAGGTCGAAGCCCGCAACGACAGCAGCGCCGCCAACACGGTATTCACCCGTGAAGACATCGACCGCCTGCAACCGAGCGATGTGCCGGACCTGCTGCGGCGCGTTCCCGGTGTGCAAGTGGCGCAGGCCGGCGGGCGCGGCAGTCTGCCAGGGATCTACATTCGCGGCACGCAGTCGGCGCAGAGTCTGGTGCTGGTCGACGGCCAGCGCATTGGCAGTTCGACGTCCGGCGACAGCAACCTGCAGCATCTGAACATCGAGCAGATCGAGCGGGTGGAAGTGCTGCGCGGTTCGCGTTCGGTGATTTACGGCAGCGACGCGATTGGCGGGGTGATCCAGATCTTCACCCGCCGCGGTACCGAGCAGGGTTTGCAGCCACGGATGCACGTTGGTTTCGGCAGCAACCAGACGTGGGAGCGTAGTCTCGGCTTGTCCGGCGGCGATGACAAAACCCGTTTCAACCTCGGCGCCAGCCTGGATGAAACCGCCGGAATTGACCGCACTCACGAGTCGTATCCAAGTGATGGCGATCATGACGCTTACCGCAATAAATCCGTCAGCCTGAGCCTCAGCCATGCGCTGACCGATGACATCGAAGTCGGCGCCAATCTGCTGGATAACCGGGGCAAGGGCGAGTTCGACAACCCGTTCGGCCGCTTCGACATGAACACTTTCGAATCGGTCCAACAGCAGCCCTACAGCGATTTCAACGTCAGCAGTGTCAGCAGTTACGTCGATGCCCGGGTCAACGAAATCTGGAAAACCCGCGTCGAGTTCGGCCATACCGAGAACCGCGAGAAGACCCTCGACAAGCTCAGCGACGAACGCACGGTGTTCAACACCTACCGCGACTCGGTGAACTGGCAGAACGACCTGACACTGGACGCACGCAACAGCCTGATCCTCGGCGGCGACTGGTACGAAGACCGCGTCAACAGCAGCACCGCATTCGACGAAGACAGTCGCTGGAACCGCGCCGCATTCATCCAGCATCGTTATCAGGCCGACAGCTTCTCCACCGAACTGGGTCTGCGTCACGACGATAACCAGCAGTTCGGTAGCCAGAACACTTGGAGCGGCACCTTCACATTGCCGCTGAACCCGGACAACGATCTGTTGCTGAGCTACAGCGAAGGTTTCCGCGCGCCGACCTTCAACGACTTGTACTACCCGGACTTCAGCAATCCGGATCTGAAACCGGAAACCTCGAAAAGCTACGAGCTGCAATGGCGCAGTCAGTTAAGCGACAGCAGCCGCCTGGAAGCGTCGATTTACCGTACCGACCTGGAAGACGCGATCATCTTCGGCAGCAACTCACGTCCGGAGAACGTCGCTTCGGCGCGAATCAACGGCTTTGAAGCAGCGCTGAAACAGGAACTGTTCGGCTGGCAGAGCAACCTCGGCGTGGCGATCATCGATCCGCGTGATCGCGATACCGGGCACACCTTGGCACGGCGTGCGCGGCGGACGTTGAGTTGGGATCTGGATCGACAGTTTGATCAGGTCAGCCTCGGCGCCAGTTGGCAGGCGGTCAGCAGCAGTTATGACGACCTGAAAAATGAGCAGGCGCTGGGTGGCTATGCGCTGTTCGGCTTGCGCAGCAGTTGGGCGCTGAACCGCGAGATCAAGCTGGATCTGAAGGTCGATAACCTTTTCGACAAAGGCTACAGCCGGGCGAATTACAGCTACGACGGCAGCCAGTATGGTTATCGCGAGGAAGGTCGGGTGTGGATGTTTGGTGTCACCTGGACTCCCGAAATCCACTGAAACCCCCTGTAGGAGCTGCCGAAGGCTGCGATCTTTTGATCTTGATCTTCGGCGATTCCGACTCAGTCAAACAGCAAAATCAAAAGATCGCAGCCTTCGGCAGCTCCTACAGGGTTACCTGTCCGGCGCGATCAATTGGCAGAGTTTGGCGGTAGCGCTGATCATTTGGCCACTTGGGCGCTCAAGGCCTTTGTCGGTGACCAACAGCAATTTCCCCTGTTTGACCGCGACTACTTGCGACCACGACTTCCAGGCATTCAACTGCGCCTGATCCCCCGCCAGAATCACCTCTGGATCGCGCTGCAACACCGCCTCAATACTCACCTGCGGCGCCGGCAGACTCAAATCAGCGAACACATTGCGCGCCCCGCACACTTCCAGCGCATCACTGATGATTTGCCCGCCACCGACGGTGTACAGCGGTTTGTCCCAGACCTGATAGAAGACCCGCAACGGCAGGTCCCGGCGATAGCGCTGGCGCAACTCCGTGAGTTGTTGGCGCAACGCCGCCGCCCGTATCACCCCACGTTCAGGTCGCCCCAATTGCGTGGCTATGGCTTCTATCTGGGTAGTGAGTTGCTCGAAGGAATGCGGCTCGGCGACGAAGGTCGGGATACCCAGACGGTTCAATTGATCGCGCTGCCCCGGGCCGACACTCCCGGGCCACAGCAACAACAAATCAGGCTGGAGGCTCAGCAGCTGTTCCATATCGAGTTGGCCATAGCGGCCGACAGAGGGGACGTTGGCAATTTCAGCAGGACGCTCCCCGGCATCGAGCACGCCGACCAGCAGGTCAGCCGAATCCAGCTCAACGACAATTTCAGAAAGCGACGGTGCGAGGCTGACCACCCGCAGTTGCGCCAGCGCAGGGCCACTGACGGCCAGCAGCAGAAGCGCCAGCCACAGACGACGCATCAGCCGAGTTGACGCGGGATACGGTAGAGATAAAACAGTACCGCCGTGGACAACGCCAGCAACATCAACGGTACGGCTTCAAGACCAACAAACACCGCCAGTGCGCCGATCCACGCTGGCAAAGCTGCCGCGAGAAAAGCCGCACGACGACGGGCTGCGAGGGCAATCCACGCGGCCGGTTCATCCGGGGTATCGAGGGCTTTTTGCGTGGCGATCAGCGCATGTTTATAGCGACCGAAAAACTTCAGGCTGACAAACATCGACGCGACGCCGGCAATGAAAAAGGGCATCGCCAGTACTGGCAGAAGCCCTTCGCCCTGACCAAACAGCGCGTTGAGCACGAACAACGGCACCAGCGCCAGCGCGAGGTATTTCCACCAATCGACCGACAATCGGCGCCGCACCTGACCGCGAGTCACGCGCGATCAACCTCGCCCTGATGCTCATTGCCCATCATGTGGTCGAGCTTGCTGGCCTTGGTCGCCAGGTAGAGCTTGTTGTGCGGGTTGTGGCCGGTGTGCAGCGGCACGCGCTCGGCGACGGTGATGCCCATGTCGGTCAAGGCTTTGACCTTGCGCGGGTTGTTGGTCATCAGGCGCAGGGATTTCACGCCCAGATGCTCGAGCATCGGCAGGCACATGGCGTAGTCGCGCTGGTCGGCGGCAAAGCCCAGACGTTCGTTGGCTTCAACGGTGTCGGCGCCGCCGTCCTGCAACTCGTAAGCACGGATCTTGTTCAGCAGACCAATGCCGCGACCTTCCTGACGCAGGTAGAGCAACACGCCACGGCCTTCACGGGCGATGGCTTTGAGGGCGCCTTCGAGTTGCGAGCCGCAGTCGCAGCGCTGGCTGAACAAGGCGTCGCCGGTCAGGCATTCGGAGTGCAAACGGCCGAGTACCGGGGCACCGTCGGCAATTTCACCCAGGCTCAGCACGACGTGCTCACGGCCGGTGGCTTCATCGAGAAAACCGTGCATGGTGAATTGCGCAAAAGGCGTTGGCAGCTTGGAAGCGGCGACAAAGACGACAGGCACCGGTGTGCTCCTGATCTAAAGAGTCTGAAAATTCGCAGGCCGGCATTGTAACAGCAGGTTCCTACCGGCGCTTAGGCTGAATTATCGGGCATAACGATCAAAAAGTTTGATAACTACCCGGTCGACATGGATCCCTGTAGGAGCTGTCGAGTGAAACGAGGCTGCGATCTTTTGATCTGGTTTTAGAATCAAGATCAAAAGATCGCAGCGTGCCGCAGCTCCTACAGGGGATTCGTCGCGCCCCTAGTGAAGGGATACGGCTGCTGCCACTTCTCAAAGATCGGCTTCAACTCGCCGCTCTTCACCAACTGCTCCATACGCTGGTCAAACAGCGCCATCAGCGCCCGTGCCTGTGGCGTGTCGGCAAAGCCGAGGAACAGCGGCAGCTCGGCCAGGTGCGAATAGCGATACTGTGCCGGATCGGCTGCGGTTTTCACCACCGCTTCAATCTCGGTCAGCGCATCGATGTAGTAATCCGCCCGCCCCTGCTTGAGCATCGACAGAATCCCGGTGCGACGCTCGATCTGGTTGTAGCGCTTGATGTTGGGCAAGTAGTTTTCGTAGCGATAACCGCGCACCCAGGCCAGTCGATACTTGCCCAGCGTCGCCTGGGTCGGCACCGGATTGCTCGCCAGGCCCAACGCGTAGATGTGGTCGGAATCGAAATTCCAGCGCGGATACAACACCTGCTCGGCTTCGTCGCGATAGGAACCGACCAGCGCGTCGACTTCCTTCAACTGCACCAGCCCGACCGAACGGGTGTAAGGCACGCTGCGGATATCGAGCTTGACCCCAGCCGGCTCGAACACCTTGCGTAGCACGTCCCAGCCTAGGCCATGGCCATCAGCGGCGGTGTAGTCTTCCCAGTCTTCACTGACCAGATGGATGACCGTCGGCGTCGGCGCGGCGTCCTGCGCACCGGCCACGGTGCTCAGCAAAGCCAAAACCACTAGCGCCAACCAGCGTCGAGCCATCCCTAGTCCCCTCACTTGCCCCTGATATCCCTTGGAATCAGGCGAAAATCCACACCAGACCCTGCATCGCCAGCCAGGCGAACACACCGGCCAGTACGTCGTCGAGCATGATCCCTACACCACCGTGGACATGCCGGTCGATCCAGCGAATCGGCCATGGCTTGAGAATGTCGAAGAAACGGAACACCAGAAAACCCGCGAGCAACCAGTACCAGCCTTCCGGCACCAGCCACAGGGTGATCCACATGCCGACCATTTCGTCCCAGACGATGCCTTCGTGGTCGTGGACCCGCAGATCGTCAGCCACTTTGCCGCACAGCCAGAAGCCGAACAGCATGGTGATCCCGAGCATCAGCCAGTAACCCCAGTCGGGCAGCATCTGCCACAACGGGATAAAGGGTAGCGCAACCAGCGAGCCCCACGTGCCCGGCGCCTTGGGCAAGGTGCCGGAACCGAAGCCGAACGCAAGAAAATGCCAGGGATTGCGCCAGACCGACGGCGGAACGAATTCGGCCGGAACCTGTTTCGGGTGATCTGTCACGGTGTCTCCTGAAAATGTTGATAACCCCGAATTTTCGGGGTGATGTCGTGCCCTTCGCGATCCAGCAGAACCACGCCCTGACCTTCTGATACGCGACCGATCACATGGATCGGCCAGCCATTGGCCAGCAGCGACGGCAACTCGACGGACGGTAGCGTAAACGCCAGCACGTAATCATCGCCACCGCTCAGCGCGGCACGCTCGGCGCCGCGCTGACCGAGAAACGCTACTAATGCATCCGACAGCGGTACGCGCTCGCGTTCAATCTCAAGTCGCACCTGCGACGCCAGCGCAATGTGGCCACAGTCGGCGAGCAAGCCGTCGGAGATGTCCAGTGCCGAGGTGGCTTTGCCACGCAGGGCCTGGCCGAGGGCCAGTTGCGGTTGTGGCGACCAGTAATGATCGAGCAGCGGTTGGGCGATGTGTGCTTCGGCCTCACGCTGACCGAGCACCAGTGGCAAGGCGCCGGCCGCATTGCCCAGCTCACCACCGACACATAACAAGTCGCCCGGTTGCGCGCCGCTGCGAGTCAGCGCCTGACCCGCAGGCACACGACCAAACACGGTTACCGTCAGGCTCAACGGTCCACGCGTGGTATCGCCGCCCACCAGCGCAACGCCGCAGCTCTGCGCCATGCGGTTCAAACCGTGGGCATAGGCTTGCAGCCAATCGGCGGTCACCGTCGGTACAGTCAGGGCAAGGGTAAAGGCAACGGGCGCGGCGCCCATGGCGGCCAGATCGCTGACCGCAACGGCCAGCGAGCGCTGACCGAGCAGAAACGGATCGCAGGGGTCGGCAAAATGCACGCCGGCCACCAGCGTATCGGTGGAGATCGCCAGCTGTTCCCCAGGGGGAACAGCGAGCAAGGCGCAGTCATCGCCGATTCCCAGAGCAACGCCTTCGCCGCCCTGCGCACAAGGCGCGGCGGCGAAGAAATTGCGGATCAGCTCAAACTCGCCCATGGCTGAGACAAAGGATTCAAGCGCCGATCAGCGCTTGAACGCCTTCACTTCAGCTTCACGCAGGCGCGGGGCCAGCTTGTCGAGTACGCCGTTGACGAACTTGTGGCCGTCGGTCGAACCGAAGACTTTCGCCAGCTCGATACCTTCGTTGATCACCACGCGGTACGGCACATCAACGCGCTTGAGCAGCTCCCAGGTCGACAGGCGCAGAACGGCCAGTTCAACCGGGTCGAGCTCTTCGATCGCCAGATCCAGGCAAGGCGTCAGAGCGGTGTCGATTTCAGTCTTGAACTGCGGAACCCCGTGGAGGATTTCGCGGAAGTAAGCACCGTCGACATCGGTGAAATCGTTATCAACGCGAAACTGCGCTTCGATCTCGTTCAGCGATTGCCGGGCCATGTGCCACTGGTACAGCGCTTGAGTCGCGAGCTGACGGGCTTCGCGACGCTTGACGCTTTTCGAGGGCTTGCCGGCATCCGCAGGTTTCGGATCGCGCGGGTTGAAACGATCGCTTTCGTCGCTAATCACTTGGCCTCCAACTGCGCCAGCAGGCTGACCATTTCCAGAGCGGACAGGGCAGCTTCGGCACCTTTGTTACCGGCCTTGGTGCCGGAACGTTCGATGGCTTGCTCGATGGAATCAACGGTCAGGACGCCGAAAGCAACCGGAACGCCGAACTCCATGGAGACCTGGGCCAGACCCTTGGTGCACTCGCCTGCCACGTATTCGAAGTGCGGGGTGCCGCCACGAATGACCGCGCCCAGCGCAATGATTGCAGCGAACTCGCCTTTCTGGGCGACTTTCTGCGCAACCAGCGGGATTTCGAAGGCGCCAGGTGCGCGGATGATGGTGATGTCGCTTTCGCTCACGCCGTGGCGAACCAGGGCATCAACTGCACCGCTGACCAGGCTTTCAACGACGAAGCTGTTGAAGCGGCCCACTACCAAAGCGTAGCGGCCTTTAGGGGCGATGAAGGTACCTTCGATGGTCTTCAGGGTCATTCGTCAGTTCTCTTAAAGAGCCGGGACGCGTCTGCTACGCGTCCCTCAGTGATTTATTTGCCGCGAATTCGGGTCCGGAAACAACCGGTCATTATTCGGAGGGCACGTATTCTACAACTTCCAGATCGAAACCGGATATCGCATTAAATTTCATTGGTGCAGACATCAAACGCATTTTGCGCACACCGAGGTCGCGCAGGATCTGCGAACCGGCACCGACGATGCTGTAAGTCGTCGGTTTTTTCGGCGCGGCCTGATCGCCGGTTTCACGGATATGTGCCAGCAGCACGTCGCCGTCGAGCGGGTGACCGAGCAACAGCACCACACCGCTGCCCGCCTCGGCAACCGCAGCCATGGCGGCGCGCAGGCTCCAGCGGCCCGGTTGCTTGACCATCAACAGGTCGCGCAGCGGATCCATGTTGTGCACGCGAACCAGCGTTGGTTCTTCGGCGCAAACAGTGCCCAGGGTCAGCGCCATGTGCACGTCGCCCTCCACGGAATCACGATAGGTCACCAGGTTGAATTGGCCCAGTTCGCTGTCCAGTGGCTGCTCGGCAATCCGCTGAACGGTACGTTCGTGGATCATCCGGTAGTGAATCAGGTCGGCGATGGTGCCGATCTTGATGTTGTGTTCAGCGGCAAACTCTTCGAGTTCGGCACGTCGAGACATGGTGCCGTCGTCGTTCATCACTTCGCAGATCACGCCACTTGGCTCGAAACCGGCCATGCGCGCCAGGTCGCAAGCGGCTTCGGTATGGCCGGCGCGAGCGAGGGTGCCGCCGGCCTGCGCCATCAGCGGGAAGATGTGGCCCGGGCTGACGATGTCTTCAGCCTTGGCATCCTTGGCGGCAGCCGCTTGCACGGTGCGCGCACGATCAGCGGCGGAGATGCCGGTGGTCACGCCCTCGGCGGCTTCGATCGAAACGGTGAACTTGGTACCGAAACCGGAACCGTTGCGTGGCGCCATCAGTGGCAGCTTCAACAGTTCGCAGCGCTCGCGGCTCATCGGCATGCAGATCAGGCCACGGGCGTGCTTGGCCATGAAATTGATGTGCTCGGCCTGGCAGCATTCGGCGGCCATGATCAGGTCGCCTTCGTTCTCGCGGTCTTCGTCATCCATGAGGATGACCATCTTGCCTTGGCGGATGTCTTCAACCAGTTCTTCGATGCTATTGAGCGCCACAAGGCACCCCCTTCAGTCAGGATTTGAGATAGCCGTTGGCGGCCAGAAAGCTTTCGGTGATGGTGCCGCCAGGCTTTTGTGACGAGCCCGATTCTGCAGCCTTGTCGCCAAGCAGAAGGCGCTCCAGATAGCGCGCCAGCAAATCGACCTCCAGATTCACCCGGCGACCCGGCGTGTACGACGCCATAATGGTTTCGCTCAGGGTGTGCGGAATGATCGTCAGCATGAACTCGGCGCCATCGACGGCGTTCACGGTCAGGCTGGTGCCGTCGACGGTGATCGAGCCTTTATGGGCGATGTACTTGGCTAATTCTTTCGGCGCGCGGATGCGAAATTCCACGGCGCGGGCGTTGTCGCTGCGCGAGACGATTTCGCCGACGCCGTCGACGTGACCGCTGACCAGATGCCCGCCGAGACGGGTGGTCGGGGTCAGGGCTTTTTCCAGATTGACCGGGCTGCCGCTTTTCAGGTCATTCATGGCGGTGCAGTCAAGTGTTTCACGGCTGACGTCGGCGGCAAAGCCGTCGCCCGGCAGCTCAACGGCAGTCAGGCAAACGCCGTTGACTGCGATGCTGTCGCCGAGTTTGACGTCGCTCAGGTCGAGCTTGCCGGTGGCGACGTGGACCCGCACATCACCGCCCTTTGGGGTCAGTGCGCGGATACTGCCGATGGATTCGATGATGCCGGTAAACATGGGGTTCTCCTTGAGAACTGAGCCAGCGCTAACGCGATGGCCGGGAATTATACGCTCGCCGGTCGAGCAGGGATGGCAGTGACTCGCCAGTCATCGCCCACCGCACGAATTTCAGTGATTTTCAGCTCGGGAGCGTCCTTCATATAGGCCAACGGCCAGTCGAGCAGCGGACGCGCCGAAGAACCGAGGAACTTGCCGGCGATGAAGATCACGAATTCGTCGACCAGACCAAGCTGAGCAAAAGCGCCGGCCAGACGCGGGCCGGCTTCAACCAGCACCTCATTGACGCCACGGTTGGCCAGTTCAATCAGCAACTGATGCAGATCGACCTGACCGTCATCACCCGGCACGATCAGGCACTCGGGGCCGTGAGCGTATTGCTCTTCGATCGCGACACAGGTGGCGACCAACGCCGGGCCGGCCTTGAAGAACGGCGCATCCAGCGGCACCCGCAGGCGGCCATCGATCAGCACGCGCAGTGGTGGACGGCTCATGGCCAATGCGGTTTGTTCGGCATCCAGACCCAACTCGTCGGCCCGCACAGTCAACCGCGCGCCATCGGCCAGCACTGTGTCGGCGCCGGTCAGCACCACGGCGGCCTGAGCGCGCAAACGCTGGACTGCCGAACGAGCAGCAGGACCGGTGATCCATTGACTCTCGCCGCTCTCCATTGCCGTGCGACCATCGAGGCTCATGGCCAACTTGACCCGCACGAACGGCAAGCCGTGTTCCATGCGTTTCAGAAAACCTTGATTGAGCTTGCGCGCTTCGGCTTCGAGCACACCGCTTTCAGTGGCGATGCCGGCATCGGTCAAGCGCTGCAAACCACGCCCAGCCACTTGTGGATTCGGATCACGCATCGCTGCGACCACGCGGCCTACGCCAGCATTCACCAGCGCATCGGCACACGGCGGTGTGCGGCCATGGTGGCTGCACGGTTCGAGAGTTACATAAGCGGTCGCGCCCCGGGCAAGCTCACCGGCGGCGCGCAGGGCATGGACTTCGGCGTGCCGTTCGCCGGCGCGTTCATGCCAGCCTTCGCCGACAATCTGCCCGTCACGCACCACCACGCAGCCAACCCGAGGATTGGGGTGAGTGGTGTAGTGACCTTTGCGCGCCAGTTCCAGCGCGCGCGCCATGAAGTGGGCGTCGAGGATGGCCTGCTCGGCGGCGGTGGTCATTCTTTCACCGGTTCGCGGGCGAGGCGGTCGATTTCTTCGCGGAACTCGTTGAGGTCCTGAAAGCGCTTGTACACCGAAGCGAAACGGATGTAGGCAACTTCATCAAGCTTTTGCAACTCGGCCATGACCAGTTCGCCGACCACGAGGGATTTGACCTCGCGCTCGCCGGTGGCGCGCAGCTTGTGCTTGATGTGAACCAGAGAGGATTCGAGGCGCTCGACGCTCACCGGACGTTTCTCCAGCGCGCGTTGCATGCCGGCGCGGAGTTTTTCTTCGTCGAACGGTTGGCGGCTGCCATCGGTTTTGATCAGGCGCGGCAACACCAGTTCGGCCGTCTCGAACGTCGTGAAACGTTCGCCGCAGGCCAGGCATTCACGCCGGCGGCGCACCTGTTCGCCCTCGGCGACCAGACGCGAGTCGATGACCTTGGTGTCGTTGGCACCGCAGAAGGGACAGTGCATGGTGGCTGGCAACAAAAAAAGGGAGGGCCATGGTAGCGCATCCCGGTGGCAAGACAAGCCATAGGCTTTGCGGTATACAGAACGGCATGATCGTTTGATCCATGGATTTCATTTTGCCGGAGCATCCAATGCCGTTACGTCCGCTCGTTTTGCTCAGTCTTTTCAGCCTGCTGGTGGCCTGTGGCAGCGATGCACCCAAGCCTCAGCCGCCAACGCCAGGCCCGGCGCCGCAGCAAGCGCAGAAAAAAGCCAAAGAGGCTGCCGAACTTGGCCCGCTGCCGGCCTATCAACGCGAACTGAGCGGCACCCTGCAAGGCGTGCCGGCCGGTGCCGAAGTGGAATTGGCGCTGCTGGTGATCGACGAAAAGGATCGCCCGCAACAATTGCTCGCCAGTTCCAGCCTGATCGGCAACAACCAGATCCTGCCATTCCGCCTGCGCTTCAACCCGGATGCTTTTCCGGCCGGTGCGCGGGTCGAGCTGCGTGGCCGCGCCAGCCAGTCCGGCCAGCTGATCCTGCATTTGCCGTCGCAAACCATCAGCCAGCCAACCACTCACGCGTTGGGCCAACTGCAATTTGTCAAAGCACCATGAATGCACCGCTCGACCTGCAACAGGCGCTGGGTGAATTGCTCGGCGACGCCAGACTCAAGGTCTGTGCCTTGCCCGACACTGATTTGCAGTTGTGGCTGATCGATGGCGACAACATGGATCGCGAATTCAGCCAGGAAGAAATTCAGCGAATTCTGCACGAGCCACCGTACTGGGGTTTCTGCTGGGCCAGCGGTCTGGCAGTGGCGCGCTATCTGGCGGAGTTTCCCGAGTGGGTGCGCGGCAAGCGTGTGCTGGATTTCGGCGCAGGTTCCGGGATTGCCGGGATTGCGGCGGTGAAAGCCGGGGCTCTGGAGGTGGTGGCGTGCGATCTCGATCCGCTGGCGATTTCCGCCTGCCGGGCGAATGCCGCGTTGAATGATGTCGAGATGGGTTATTCGACGGATTTTTTTGCCGAAGCCGATCGCTTTGATCTGATTCTGGTGGCGGATGTGTTGTATGACCGGGCGAATCTGCCGTTGCTCGATGCGTTTTTGAGCCGTGGGCGAGAGGCGTTGGTGGCGGATTCGCGGGTCAGGGATTTTCGCCATCCGTTGTATGAGCGCATTGAAATGCTTGAGGCGTTGACCTTGCCGGATCTGGCGGAGCCTGAGGAATTTCGGCATGTCAGCCTGTACCACGCGCGGCGTGATTGGAATCGTTAAAAGATCGCAGCCTTCGGCAGCTCCTACAGTGATCGGCTTTGTCGTCCATATTGCGGGCGGACGCTGAACCTGGAGCTGCCGAAGGCTGCGATCTTTTGCGCCACCGCTTATAGTGCGTTCATTAACGCTTTGACGAGATCCCCCATGAGCGAGCAAACGCCATACATCTTCGACGCCACGACGGCCGATTTCGACCAGTCGGTGATCGAGGCTTCCTTCAACAAACCGGTGCTGGTGGATTTCTGGGCCGAATGGTGCGCGCCGTGCAAGGCGCTGATGCCGATGCTGCAAAGCATTGCCGAGAGCTATCAGGGCGAGTTGCTGCTGGCCAAGGTCAACTGCGACATCGAGCAGGACATCGTCGCCCGCTTCGGTATTCGCAGCCTGCCAACCGTGGTGCTGTTCAAGGACGGTCAACCGGTCGACGGTTTTGCCGGTGCGCAACCGGAATCCGCCGTGCGTGCCTTGCTTGAGCCGCACGTGCAAATGCCGCCACCGGCCGCGGCCGATCCGTTCGAGCAGGCTCAGACATTGTTCGATGACGGTCGTTACGCCGACGCCGAAGCGGCGCTGGTGGTGATGCTCACCGAAGACAACACTAACGCCAAGGCGCTAATCCTCTACGCGCGCTGCCTGACTGAACGCGGCGAGCTGGACGAAGCGCAAACCGTGCTGGATGCGGTCAAGAGTGATGAGCACAAAGCCGCACTGGCCGGCGCCAAGGCGCAGATCAAATTCCTTGGCCTGGCGCGTGATCTGCCGGATGCCGCCGACCTGAAAGCGCGCCTGGCGAAAGATCCGCAGGACGATGAAGCGGTGTATCAACTGGCGATTCAGCAACTGGCGCGTCAGCAGTACGACGCGGCGCTGGATGCACTACTGAAGCTGTTCATCCGCAACCGCAACTATGGCGAAGGTCTGCCGCACAAAACCTTGCTGCAGGTGTTCGAGTTGCTGGGCAATGATCATCCGCTGGTGACGGTGTATCGCCGCAAGATGTTTGCTGCGCTTTATTAAGATCAAAAGATCGCAGCCTGCGGCAGCTCCTACATTGGGATCGTGTACACCCTTGTAGGAGCTGCCGCAGGCTGCGATCTTTTGCAACTCACTCGATCCAGCTGTAGAGCGGTGTATCCCCGCCGCTCACCACTTTCACGTCCGAGCTATGGCGCAAACGCACCAGCAAGCGCTTGCCCGCTGCCGCGCTGCCGGTCAGCCCTTCCAGCTGATCGAGCAGATCCGGCCCGCTCAGTTGCCCGGCCTTGCGCAACAGGTCCTTGGCGACCTGCCACAAGGCATCGTCCTGATTCAGCGGTTTCGCCGCCGGGGCTGATGCGACCGCCTCAGATTGAGCGACCGGCGCCTGCCCATTCAGCGCTGAACCGAGCTTCGCCCAATCGCCGTCATCCAATTCCACCGTCAAGTCCACCGGCACTTCGCCGACGGTTCCGCGTATCCGCAACATTGAGTTCGCTCCTGCACTTTTCTGACCTGCATGCTCCCACGGGACTTGTGCAACGCCAAGCGCACGGGCAAACTCTGCGCACTTTCGTTATAAGATTACATAACAAACTCTTCACTTTACTTCCCGGAGACCGCCATGCGTCGTCTGCTGCTCGCTTTGCCGTTTGCCCTGTTGCCGCTGGCCATCGCCCATGCTGCCGATGAGCATGACCACGATCACGACCATGAACACGGCAGCCTCGGCGCGCATGAACACGGCGTCGGTCGATTGAACGCGGCGCTCGATGGTCAAACCCTGGAGCTTGAGCTGGAAAGCCCGGCGATGAACCTCGTCGGTTTCGAACACGTCGCCACCAGCGATGCCGACAAGGCCAAAGTCGCTGCCGCCCGCGCGCAACTGGAAAAACCGCTGGCCCTGTTCAGCCTGCCCGCCGCTGCCGGTTGCAAAGTGGTCAGTCAGGAACTGGAAAGCCCGTTGTTCGGCGACAAGCCGGATGCCGATGATCATGACGACGATGAAGCGGACAAGGACGGCCACGAGCATCACCACGACCACAGCGAAATCCACGCGCACTATCAGTTCAACTGCGCCACACCGGGCGCGCTGAAGACCCTCGATCTGGCGAACGTCTTCAAGACCTTCCCGGCGACGCAGAAAATTCAGGTACAACTGATCAGCGCCAGCGGCCAGCAAGGTACCGAAGTGACGGCCAAGGCTGCAGCCCTGAAATTCTGATCACACCGTAAATCCCCTGTAGGAGCTGTCGAGTGAAACGAGGCTGCGATCTTTTGATTGTAAAAAACCAAGATCAAAAGATCGCAGCCTTCGGCAGCTCCTGCAGGGGGAAATGTGTTCACCTCATGAAACTGGTGCCATGACCCAAGCACTCATCGAACTGTCCGACCTGGGCTTCAACTGGCCCGGTCACCCACCGCTGCTGGACATCCCGGCGTTTCGCCTGGAAGCCGGCGAAACCCTGTTCCTCAAAGGCCCCAGCGGCAGCGGCAAGACCACCCTGCTCGGTTTGCTCGGCGGCGTGCAGAAACCCGGTCGCGGCAGTATTCGCCTGCTCGGCCAGGAGCTTACCGAACTCTCCGCCGGCGCTCGCGATACCTTCCGTGTCGATCACACCGGCTACATCTTCCAGCAGTTCAACTTGCTGCCGTATCTCTCGGTGCGCGAGAACGTTGAGCTGCCGTGCCACTTCTCGAAACTGCGTGCGCAGCGGGCGAAACAGCGCCACGGCAGCGTCGATCAAGCCGCCGCCACCCTGCTCGCGCACTTGGGTTTGAAGGACGAAAGTCTCCTCAGCCGTCGCGCTGACTCACTGTCAATCGGTCAGCAACAACGGGTCGCTGCCGCGCGTGCCTTGATCGGTCAGCCAGAGCTGTTGATCGCCGACGAACCGACCTCGGCGCTGGATTACGACGCCCGGGAAAACTTCATTCGCCTGTTGTTCGCCGAATGCCGCGAGGCCGGTTCCAGTTTGCTGTTCGTCAGCCACGACCAGAGCCTGGCGCCGCTGTTCGACCGTCACCTGTCCCTGGCCGAACTCAATCGCGCCGCCACGTCTGCCGAGGTCTGAGATGTATCTGTTTCGTCTGGCCATGGCCAGCCTGGCCAACCGCCGCTTTACCGCCCTGCTCACTGCATTCGCTATCGCCCTGTCGGTGTGCCTGCTGCTCGCCGTCGAGCGGGTGCGCACCGAAGCCAAAGCCAGTTTCGCCAGCACCATCAGCGGTACCGACCTGATTGTCGGCGCGCGTTCGGGCTCGGTGAATCTGTTGCTGTACTCGGTATTCCGCATCGGCAACGCCACCAACAACATTCGCTGGGACAGCTTCGAACACTTCGCCAATAACCCGAAAGTGAAGTGGGCAATCCCGATGTCCCTCGGCGACTCCCATCGCGGGTACCGGGTGATGGGTACCACCGAAGCCTATTTCGACCATTACCAGTACGGTCGCCAGCAACACCTGGCACTGGCCGACGGCCGCGCGTTTGCGACGGACCCGTTTGAAGTGGTGCTGGGTGCCGAGGTCGCAGATGCGCTGCATTACAAGCTCGGTGACAAACTGGTGCTGGCCCACGGCGTGGCCGCGATCAGTCTGGTCAAGCACGACGACAAACCGTTCACCGTGGTCGGCATTCTCAAGCGCACCGGCACCCCGGTCGATCGCACCTTGCACATCAGCCTCGGCGGCATGGAGGCGATTCACATCGACTGGCATAACGGCGTACCGGCGCGAGGTAACGGCCGAATCAGCGCCGATCAGGCACGCAACATGGACCTGACGCCGCAAGCGATCACCGCGTTTATGCTCGGCCTCAACAGCAAGATTTCCACGTTTGCGCTGCAACGCGAGATCAATGAATTCCGTGGCGAACCGATGCTGGCGATTCTGCCGGGCGTGGCGTTGCAAGAGTTGTGGAGCCTGATGAGTACCGCTGAAAAAGCGCTGTTCGTGGTCTCGTTGTTTGTGGTGTTGACCGGGTTGATCGGCATGCTCACAGCGATTCTCACCAGCCTCAACGAGCGTCGCCGCGAGATGGCGATTCTGCGTTCGGTCGGGGCGCGGCCGTGGCATATCGCGAGTCTGCTGGTGCTCGAGGCGTTTGCCCTGGCGCTGACCGGAGTGATTGCCGGCGTTGCGTTGTTGTACATCGGTATCGCCGCTGCGCAGGGTTATGTACAGGCCAATTACGGTTTGTACCTGCCGCTGGCGTGGCCCAGCGAGTATGAATGGACGCTGCTCGGTGGCATTCTGGCGGCCGCGCTGCTGATGGGCAGCGTGCCGGCCTGGCGCGCTTATCACCAATCCCTGGCCGATGGCCTGTCGATCCGTTTATGAGGATGTTCACCATGCCCCGCGCTGCACTCGCGCTGCTGTTGCTGATCGCCCTGCCCGTGTGGGCAGCAGCGCCGAAAGACCTGACGTGGTCGGAAATGATTCCACCGGACGCCGCGCCGGAAGTGCCGAACATGACGCCGCTGCACGACCTGTCGAAGATGGGCGATGCGTTGTCTGCCGAGTCCGCGCCAGCGGCGAAGCAGGACCTGCCGGACGCGCCGGTGGTGCAATCACTCGACGGGCAGAACATTCGTTTGCCGGGCTACATCGTGCCTCTGGAAGTCAATGAAGAAGGACGCACCACGGACTTTTTGCTGGTGCCGTATTTCGGCGCCTGCATCCACGTGCCGCCACCGCCGTCGAACCAGATTGTGCATGTGAAAAGCGAGTTGGGCGTGAAGCTCGATGAGCTGTATCAGCCGTATTGGGTCGAGGGACCGTTGCAGGTCAAGGCGTCGAGCAGCGAACTGGCGGATGCCGGGTATCAGATGGATGCCGACAAGATTTATGTGTATGAGCTGCCGGAGTGAATCCCGATAATTTTATGCTGTTTGTAAGGGCCCCATCGCTGGCAAGCCAGCTCCCACGGGGATCGAGTCGTTCACATATTTCGTGAACACCAACGGAACCTGTGGGAGCTGGCTTGCCAGCGATGGGGCCCTCAAGGTTGCACAGAAACCCGCCCCTTCACTGTTTCATTGAGCTGAGTCAAAAGACCGTATCAGTTGGCTTCGTACCATAGGACATCAGACATTTCTAACGTCCTTTCGGAGCCCCCATGAACAAGTCCTTGCTCAGCGCCTCGCTGTTTGCCCTCGCGCTCGCAGCCCCGCTCGCCCACGCCCACGAAGCCGGTGACATCCTCATCCGCGCCGGTGCGATCACCGTCAACCCGAAGGCCGACAGTTCCAGCGTCAAGGTCGATCAGGGTCCGTTGAGCGGCACCAATCTGGGCGGCAAGGCGACCATGAGCAGCGACACGCAACTGGGTCTGAACTTCGCCTACATGCTCACCGACCACGTCGGCCTCGAATTGCTCGCGGCGACGCCGTTCGAGCATGACGTCAAGCTCAAAGGCACTGCCCTGCCAGCGGCCAACGGCAAGCTCGGTACCCTGAAACACCTGCCGCCAACCCTCAGCGTCGTCTACTACCCGCTGGACTCGAAGTCGCCGTTCCAGCCGTATGTCGGTGGTGGTATCAACTACACCTGGATCTATGACGAACACGTCGGCAGCGAAGCGAGTGCCAACGGTTTCAGCAACTTCAAGGCGAAAAACTCCTGGGGTCTGGCCTGGCAGGTCGGTGCCGACTACATGCTGACCGACAACATCATGCTCAACGCCCAAGTGCGTTACATCGACATCGACACCCGCGCCACCGTCGAGAACAACGCCGTTGCCCCAGGCACACGCGCACGGGTAAATGTCGATGTCGATCCGTTCATCTACATGGTTGGTTTGGGCTATAAGTTCTAAGTCGAGTTATCGAACGTTCACGTGGTGGTGGATGAGGCTTGGTGGTGAGCAGGCATAGAACTGACGGCGACCGTACGCAGTTGATCGGGGGATAACATCCCCTTGCCACAGGAGTAGCGACATATTCCGGCCGTGAAAAAGGCGCCTGTCAAAGGGCGCCTTTTTCATGTCTGCCGCAAATGTTTAGCGTGAGTTGGATCATCCCCCTCACCCCAGCCCTCTCCCTCAGGGAGAGGGGGAAAGGGAGCCGATTTGTGTGCTCTTCAAAATCTGAGCTCAACCCGGTATCTCACGTCGGCGCATTTCTCACAAACGCTACGGTCAGTCCCCTCTCCCTCTGGGAGAGGGCTAGGGTGAGGGGCTTTTTTCAGGAGCGACCAAGCAACCGCGCCAAACCCACACTCATCGGCGTCTGCTGTGGCAGCTTGAAGCGTTCCAGCAGACGAGCGTTGTTCGCCCGCGAATGCCGGATATCACCGGAACGCGCCGGGCCATAGCTGATCGGCGGCAGCTCACCGACTACCGATTCAAGCGCCTGAAGCATCTGCTTGAGACTCATCGACTGATTCCAGCCGACGTTCACCGCACCGACTTCGACCTCAGACTTTTCGATCGCCTGCACCAGCAGATCGACCAGATCTTCGACGTACAGGAAATCGCGCGTCTGCTCACCATCACCGAACACCGTAATCGGCAAACCTTTCTGCGCACGTTCGCTGAAAATGCTGATCACCCCGGAATACGGCGAGGACGGATCCTGACGCGGGCCGAAGATATTGAAGAAACGGAAGATCACCGGTTCCAGGCCATGCTGGCGGCGATAGAAATCGAAATAATGCTCGCCCGCCAGTTTGTCCGAGGCATAAGGCGTCAGCGGCGCTTTGGACGTGTCTTCATCAATCGACTCGCCCTCGCCATTGTTGCCGTAGACCGCTGCGCTGGAGGCATACAACACACGTTTGACCCCGGCCAGACGCATGGCTTCGCAGACATTCAGCGTGCCAATGAAATTGCTCTGGTGTGTCTTCACCGGGTCATCCACCGACGCCTGCACCGACGCCACCGCCGCCAGGTGAGCGACCGCGCTGCAGCCCTGCATGGCCTTGGCCACCAGCGCCGCATCGGCGACATCACCGACAATCAGCTCGACCTTTGGATTGTCCAGCGGCAGGTTGCTGCGCTTGCCCGTCGACAAATCGTCGAGGATGCGCACCGAATGGCCTTGAGCAAGCAAGGCATCGGTCAGGTGCGAGCCAATGAAACCGGCTCCGCCGGTGATTAAAACAGTCCCTTCAGCCATGACGGTAGAACCTATCCAGTAAGCCCGGGAGTGCGGCACGCCAGGCGCGCGGCTTGATCCCGAAAGTGTGCAGAATTTTTTTGCAGGCCAGCACGGCGTGTTGCGGCTCTTCGCTAGCGTCCGGCCGCGCGGCGTGAGCCTGGGCGGTCGGCGCTTCGATGGCCAGAGCGTGCAGGCTGCGCGCTTCGGTCAGAATCGCCTGGCCCAGCGCCAGCGGCGTGGTCGCCTCGTGGCCTGCGTAATGGTAAGTGCCCCACAGCGGCGCGGCGCAATCGAGTTGCTTGAGCACCGAAATGATCACGCGCGCGGCATCGTCGACCGGGGTCGGATTGCCACGGCGGTCATCGGCCAGGAGCAATTCTTCTGGCTGCTCGGCACGAGCGAGGAAACGCCCGAGGGTGCCGTCCGGGCTGTCATCAAGCAGCCAGCCGAAGCGCAGCAGTACATGTTGCGGGCACGTGGCGCGAACGCTTTGTTCGATGCGCCACAATGCCTGACCGCGCAGACCCAGCGGCACCGGTTCGTCTTTTTCGCTGTACGCCGTGGCACGCGAACCATCGAACACCCGATAACTGGAAGGCTGGACGAGGACGATGTTGTGGTGCTGGCACAGTTCGGCCAGACGCTCGATCGCACGTTCCTGCCCGGCCATGCGGCTTTCGCTGACGGCCTCGGCCTGGAACCAGTCGAAATAGTAGGCGAGGTTGATCAACGCATCGGGACGGGTGTCGTCGAGCAGTTGCGTCAGGCTCGCGGCATCCCAGCCGTTTTCGGGCGGGCGGGGGGCGAGGAAACCGATGTCTTCCTCTGCACCGAGGCGAATCAGCGCCTGCCCAAGGGCATTTCCGCCGCCCAGTAACATAAGGCGCATTCGCATAGAGTCAGCAGGCCCAGTCTGATTGGAACGATGGCTTTAGCGACGGATCTCGTGGAACCGTCGTCGATAATTACCGGAATCGTTGCATTTTGCGGGTTTAGTGCGCAACCGTCATCCGTAAAGTGTAGATCGCCGGGATTTGTGTCGTGGCAACTGGCACCATCGCTGGCAAGCCAGCTCCCACAGGGTCCAGCGCTGATTACAAATTCTGTGAACGACATCAATCCGTGTGGGAGCTGGCTTGCCAGCGAAGAGGCCCGCCTAGACGCTGAAGATCCCAGCGGTACTTGCATCTTCCCACCCGCGCCCGCATAACTTAAGCCATGAATCTGCCCATCCCCACGGACGCGGACCTGGCAGGCTTTCACCCCGCCGTCAGCGCCTGGTTCAGCAACACGTTCCCGACGGTCACCGCCGCCCAGGCGCGCGCATGGCCGTTGATCCGCCAGCGCCGTTCGACGCTGATCGCCGCGCCCACTGGCTCCGGCAAAACCCTCACCGCGTTTCTCGCCGTGCTCGACGACCTCGTCCACCGAGGCCTGGACAATCCCGACGGTCTACCCGACGAAACGCTGGTGGTCTACGTCTCGCCGCTGAAGGCGCTGTCCAACGACATTCGCATCAACCTGCAAAACCCGCTGGCAGGGATCACCGGACAACTGCGGCAGATGGGTCTGCCCGAGCTGCAAATCACCACCGCCGTGCGCACCGGTGACACCCCGCAGAAAGAACGTGCGGCCATGCGCAAATCGGCGCCGCACATTCTGGTGACCACGCCGGAATCACTCTACGTGCTGCTCGGATCCGAATCCGGACGGAAAATGCTCGGCACCACACGGACAGTGATCATCGATGAAATCCACGCGATGGCCGCTGGCAAACGCGGCAGTCATCTGGCCCTCAGTCTTGAACGCCTGCAGGCGTTGTGCGCCGAACCGCTGACCCGTATCGGTCTATCCGCTACGCAGAAACCGGTCGAAGCCGTGGCGCAATTTCTTGTCGGCCATGAGCGTCCCTGCGAGATCATCGATATCGGCCACGCCCGGCCACGGGACCTTGGTATTGAGGTGCCGCCGGTGCCGTTGTCGGCAGTGATGGCCAACGATGTCTGGGAATTGGTCTACGACCGCCTCGCTGAACTCGCTCGCGAGCACCGCACCACGCTGATTTTCGTCAACACCCGGCGCCTCGCCGAGCGCCTGAGCCGGCACCTCAGCGAACGCCTCGGCAAGCACGCGGTGGCCGCGCATCACGGCAGTCTGGCCAAGGAGTTTCGCCTCGACGCCGAACAACGCCTCAAGCGCGGCGAACTGCAGGTATTGATCGCTACCGCCTCGCTGGAACTGGGCATCGATATCGGTGAAGTCGATCTGGTCTGCCAGATTGCTTCGCCGCGCTCCATCGCCGGGTTTCTGCAAAGGGTTGGCCGTTCCGGGCACCAGGTGGGCGGCACACCCAAGGGCCGATTGTTCGCCACCACCCGCGACGACCTGATCGAATGCGCCGCCCTGCTCGACTGCGTGCGCCGTGGCGAACTCGATACCTTGCACATCCCGGTCGCGCCGCTGGATGTTTTGGCGCAGCAGATCATCGCCGAAGTCAGTTGTCAGGAATGGCCGGAGGACGCCTTACTGGCGATGTTCCGCCAAGCCTCGCCTTATCGCGACCTCGACGAAAAACACTATCAGGCCCTGCTGAGCATGCTCGCCGAAGGCTACAACGGTCGCCAAGGCATTCGCAGCGCGTACCTGCACCGCGACGCCGTCAGTCGCACCTTGCGTGGCCGTCGCGGTTCACAACTGACCGCCGTGACCAGCGGCGGCACCATTCCCGATAACGCCGACTACAGCGTCATGCTCGAACCGCAAGGCCTGAACATCGGCAGCGTCAACGAAGACTTCGCCGTGGAAAGCATCGCCGGCGATGTGTTCCAGCTTGGCAATACCTCCTACCGGATCCTGCGCGTGGAAACCGGCAAGGTGCGTGTCGAAGATGCCCACGGCCAGCCGCCGACCATTCCATTCTGGCTCGGCGAAGCGCCGGGGCGCAGCGATGAATTGTCATCCGCTGTCGCACGTCTGCAAGCACAACTCGACGAGCTACTCGGTGCCAGCCCCGGCGATCTGCAACCGGCGCTCGACTGGCTGACGCAGACCCTCGGCCTCAACCGCGCCAGCGCCGAACAACTGGTCGAATACCTCGCTCGCGCCCGGCAAACCCTCGGCGCCCTGCCTTCGCAGGACACGCTGCTGATGGAGCGGTTTTTCGACGAGTCCGGCGGCACCCAACTGATCATCCATTCACCGTTCGGCAGCCGCATCAACCGCGCCTGGGGCCTGGCCCTGCGCAAGCGTTTCTGTCGCACCTTCAACTTCGAATTGCAGGCCGCCGCCAGCGAGGACGCCATCGTGCTGTCGCTGTCCACCAGCCACAGCTTTGAACTCGACGATATCTGGCGTTACCTGCACAGCAACAGCGCCGAGCACATCCTCATTCAAGCGGTGCTTGATGCGCCGCTGTTCGGCGTGCGCTGGCGCTGGAACGCCGGGGTGGCGCTGGCGCTGCCGCGTTTCACCGGCGGGCGCAAAGTTGCGCCGCAGTTGCAGCGGATGAAAAGCGAAGACCTGATTGCCAGCGTGTTTCCCGATCAGATTGCCTGCCTGGAAAACCTCGCCGGTGAACGCGAAATTCCCGAGCATCCGTTGATCGAGCAGACACTGGACGATTGCCTGCATGAGGCGATGGACAGCGAAGGCTGGCTCAATCTGCTGCGGCGCATGGAGCGTGGCGAGGTGCGTTTGATCAGCCGCGACCTGCCGGCGCCCTCGCCGCTCGCCGCTGAAATTCTCAGTGCGCGGCCGTACACCTTTCTCGACGACGCACCGCTGGAAGAACGCCGTACTCAGGCGGTGATCAACCGGCGCTGGAGCGATCCGCAATCGACCGATGATCTCGGTGCACTGGATGCGGACGCGATTGCCGCCGTGCGTGAAGAAGCCTGGCCGACGCCGAACGCTGTGGACGAAATGCATGAGGCGCTGATGAGCCTGGCGTGCATCAGCGATGAGGAAGTGCAAGCGAACGAAGGCTGGCGCGCATGGCTGGAAACCCTGGCCCGCAGCGGGCGCGCCTGCCGTTTGCAGATCGACTCCGAGCATTGTTTATGGCTCGCGCGCGAGCGCCTGACCTGCCTGCAAACGCTTTATCCACAGGCGATTCTGCAACCCGAGCTGGAGGCGTTGCCGGGATTCGCTGAAATCTGGACGTTCGATGCAGCACTGGTCGAGGTGATCCGCGCACGCCTCGGTGCCTTCGGACCGCTGCCGTTACCCGCGATTGCCGAACCGCTCGCGCTGCCGACCGCTCAAGTCCATCAAACCCTCGCGCAACTGGAACGCGAAGGTTATGTGCTGCGCGGTCAGTTCACGCCCAAGGTCAACGTTGAAGAATGGTGCGAACGGCATCTGCTCGCGCGCATTCATCGCTACACGGTCAAACGCCTGCGCCGGGAAATCGAGCCGGTGGCGTTGCAGGATTTCATGCGCTTTCTGTTCGACTGGCAGCATCTTTCGCCCGCGATTCGCGGTCAGGGCAGCGCCGTATTGCCTGCGATTGTCGGCCAGTTCGAAGGTTACGCGGCGGCGGCTTCGGCGTGGGACAGCGACCTTCTCCCGGCCCGTCTCAGGGACTATTCACCGAGCTGGCTGGATGACCTGTGCCGCAACGGCAAACTGGTGTGGATGCGCCTCAGTGCCCGGCAAAAAGTCAGTGGCACGGCATTGCGCAGCACGCCGATCGTGTTGCTGCCACGCAGTCAGGTCGGTTTGTGGAGCGCGTTGGCCGAACAGACCCCAGTGAGCGAACTCTCGCCGAAAACCCAGAAGGTATTTGAAGCTTTGAGTCAGCACGGTGCGCTGTTTTTCGATGAGCTGATTCATGAAGCGCACCTGCTGCGCACCGAGCTGGAGATCGCCTTGCAGGAGCTGGTCGGCGCCGGCCTGGTGAATGCCGACAGCTTCGCCGGCCTGCGCGCGTTGATCACCCCGGCAAGCAAGCGCCAGCAGCGCAGCAGTAGGCGTGGGCGCGGGGCGTTTATCGGTGGGATGGACGATGCCGGGCGCTGGGCGTTGTTGCGGCGTGGCGCGGCTGTGGATAACAGCGAGACGCTGGAGCACGTCGCGATGACGTTGTTGCGGCGCTATGGCGTGGTGTTCTGGCGCTTGCTGGAGCGTGAGGCGGACTGGTTGCCGAGTTGGCGAGAATTGCTGCGTACCTTTCATCGGCTGGAAGCGCGGGGCGAGATTCGTGGCGGGCGGTTTGTCAGTGGTTTGGCGGGGGAACAGTTTGCCTTGCCTGAGGCGATTCCGTTATTGCGCGA
Source organism: Pseudomonas sp. Irchel 3H7 (assembly GCF_900187605.1). Taxonomy (GTDB): domain Bacteria; phylum Pseudomonadota; class Gammaproteobacteria; order Pseudomonadales; family Pseudomonadaceae; genus Aquipseudomonas. The sequence goes on along the minus strand of NZ_FYEA01000013.1, from coordinate 9,201 downwards.
AGTCCGTCGGCGGCCGCATGACGGCAGTCTGGTAGCGGTGTGTGGGGTTGATCCGCTGAATCTGGCCGGGACATTATTGCCGGGGGTGAAAGTGCCGGCGCTGGTGAGTAATCGGCTGGTGTATCGCGATGGTTTGCCAGTAGCGGCGGAGATTGCCGGCAAGCAACAATTCTGGCTGGAGCTGGATCAGATTGATATGGAGCAGGTGCGCAGCAAGCTGATCCGGCATTGAGGGTGACTGTTCTGGCCTCATCGCTGGCAACCCAGCTCCCACAGTGATTTGTGGTATGCCTTCTATTCCAGCATCACCAAAAACCCTGTGGGAGCTGGGTTGCCAGCGATGAGGTCAGCACTAACACCAAAAAATCCACCGGTTAAGTCCGCGACTCCTGCGGCACCTCGCTCGCCACCACAGTCCCCTCCTGCTCCCGCTTTGGCAACAAAACCTGCTGTGGATAAGTCTGCGCGAAATGCACGGTCGCGGTGTTATCCACAAGCTTCTTCAAACGCTGGTTGAACGCCCGGCTCACCGCATACTGCCCACCGGACACCGTGCGGAACTGCGCCGTCAGCACCACGCCGTTCAAATCCATCTTGTCGACGCCAAACACATCCAGCGGCCCTTGCAGGTTGTACTTGAGGAACGGGTCTTCGCGGATCGAATCACCGGTTTCTCGAATCAGTTCGATGGCTTTATCCACATCCGTGTCATAAGTGAACTGCACCGAGAAAAACGCAAAGGCAAACTGCCGCGATTGGTTGGTCACTGCCTTGATCTGACCAAACGGCACCGAGTGCACAAACCCTTTACCGTCACGCAGACGCAGCGTGCGAATGGTCAGCCCTTCGACTGTACCGGCGTGCCCGGAATCGAGCACCACCCAATCGCCAATCGACAGGGTGTCTTCGATGATGATGAACAGCCCGGTGATCACGTCCTGCACCAGTTGCTGCGAGCCGAAACCGATGGCCAGACCGACCACCCCGGCTCCGGCCAGCAATGGCGCGACGTTGATCCCCAGATTGGCCATGGTGGTGATCGCACAGATCACCACGAGGATGATTTTGATCGCGTTGCGCAGCAGCGGCAAAATGGTTTTTACCCGCGTACTCGGCTGGCGCGCCGCGCGTTTGCTGAGCGGCGGCTTCAGCGCTTCCTGGATCGCCGTGTCGAGTACCACCCACAACAACCACGTCACCAGGAAGATCAAACCAATGCTGCTTAACGCGTTGCTGATTGCTCTTCCGACCGTGCTGCTCTGGGCAAAATCGAGCAACGACACGCCCCAGATCCGTCCGAGAATATCGATGAAGGCAATGGCGATGACGATCCGCAGCAACGCGTGAAGCAGACTGAGAAAACGTTCCTTGTAGGCGCTGCTGCGCTGGATCGCTTCGGCCTTTCGTGACTTGAACAAGTGCTGCAGGATCGTGCTGAGGAATACCGTGCCGATTAACAAAACCGTGGTGAACAGCGCGCAGCGCAGGGCTTTCTGATTGTCCTCGCCGATACCGATCAGATTGACCGCCGAGACCAGCACCATCAGCACGATCGGCCAGTACCACAGCCCGGAAAAGATCCGCAGCGACTCCTGCAACGAGGGTTGTTTCAAGCGCTGGCTCAGCGAACGATTGCGGATCAGATGCGCCACCGGGCGACGCAGGCGAATCACCAGCAGACCGAAAATCACCGAGGCGATCAGGCCGGTAAATACCGCGACGCTGCTGGTGATATTGCCGCCCAGTTGGCGGGCGATCTGCGGGCTGGTCAGCGCATCGCTGAGGGCGGCGAGAAAGCCGATCAGGAACAGCGGTCGCGGGCAGTAATTACGGATGATCCGCGCCGCCGGGCGTTTGTGGCCGACGTTGAACATCACCACCACACACAACAACATCGAGGTGGAAAAGATGCCGCTGCTGGTGGCGTAGGCCAGACACAGCGCCAGCGCGCGTCCCACCGAGGCTTGCAGAAAATGGCTGACGTAGAGGGTCAGCGGCAGGCAGATCAGCGCTGGAATGGTGTAAGGCAGCAAGTAACCAATCAGATCCTGACTACGCTGACGGGTACGCAACCAGCGACCCTCGCGCAGGCGTTTGGTCAACAGGCTGCCGAGCACGGTGAGCAGCGCGAAACTGCCGAGCCAAGTGCCGGACAAAGAGAGGAAATCCCCGGCGACGCTCCAGCCCGAGCGATTCGACGGCTGGTTGACCAGTTTGTCCACTTCATCGGCGGCGCGATCAGCGCGCAGGCGCCAGGCATCGACCAGGTGTTCGTTGAGATCGAGTTTGTCTTGTACATCATCGATGCTCGAACTGATCGCACCGAGCAGCCCGCCCTGCACAATCGGTTCGGGTTTGGCCGCTTCTTCGGTGGCGGCCGGGACGCCCGGCAATGCGGCGGCGTCGATTTCACTGGCGCCGAGAAACAGCAGTGCTCCCAGCAGAATAGCGATCCTGAACTTGCCCAAAACTCCGATCTCCCTTGGCTGAACCTGTAAGGAACTGATCAAGTTTTGTGTGGCAAGTTCAAGAGCCCCCTCACCCTAGCCCTCTCCCAGAGGGAGAGGGCTAGGGTGAGTTGCCTGATCCGGCTGCACCGATCTGAAAGTCCGGAGTCGAACTCAGACCCTGAAAACCATAAAAACCAGCTCCCTTCCCCCTTGTTTTTCGAACTCAAACCCTGAAAACCCTGAAGATCTGCTCCCATCCCCCTCGCCCCCTCTGGGGGAGAGGGTTGGGGTGAGGGGGAGCGCTTTTGATCTTTGCCTTAAAGACGTGTGACCGTCCGTAATGCCATCGAAACTTTCCCGAAACGCGCGCAGTCATCAAAAGATACCGGCAACACGAGGACTTTCGACGGGAGGGTGGCATGGCAACGATTCACATCGGTATTTCCGGCTGGCGCTACGAACCGTGGCGCGGGGACTTCTACCCCAAGGGACTGGCGCAGAAACGCGAATTGCAGTTCGCTTCGCGGGCGCTCAACAGCATCGAAATCAATGGATCGTTCTACGCCCTGCAACGGCCGGAGCGCTATGCGCAGTGGTACGCCGAAACGCCCGACGACTTCGTCTTCAGCGTCAAGGCGCCGCGTTTCATCACCCACATCCGCCGCTTGCGCGAGATCGAAAAACCGTTGGCCAATTTCTTCGCCTCCGGGGTGCTGGAACTCAAAGAAAAACTCGGACCGATCCTTTGGCAGTTTCCGCCGAACTTCAAATTCGAGCCTGAGCGCTTTGAACATTTCCTCGCACTATTGCCCCACGACACCGAAGCCGCCGCCACCCTCGCCCATCAACACGACGCTCACCTGCACGGCCACGCCAGCATGAAAGCCTGGCGTAAAAAACCACTGCGCCATGCTGTGGAAATCCGCAACGAGAGCTTCATCGACCCCGAGTTCGTACGCTTGTTGAAGCGCCACAACACCGCGCTGGTGATCGCTGACACCGCGAACAAATGGCCGTACCGCGAAGACCTGACCAGCGACTTTGTCTACCTGCGCCTGCACGGCGCCGAAGAACTCTACGCCAGCGGCTACACCGCACCAGCCCTCAAGCGCTGGGCCGAACGCATCGACGCCTGGCACCACGGCGAGCAACCAAAAGACGCGCACCTGATCGCGCCACGCTTGAAGCCGCGCGCGCGCAAATCCCGTGAAGTGTTCTGCTATTTCGACAACGACATCAAAGTCCGCGCACCGTATGACGCGCGCGATCTGTTGCATCGTTTCGAGCTGGACAAGGACCTCGCCACCACCCCCGGCGAACCCGCTGGCGAAGGAGTGTTGGCATGAGTATTCCAGAGCCGGTTGGCTTTACCGATGAGGGCTCGGTGGTTGCGCCGTCCGTGCGGACGTTCACCGTACTGACGGTCAATACCCACAAGGGTTTTACCGCACTGAATCGGCGCTTCATCCTGCCGGAACTGCGCGAAGCGGTGCGCAGCGTCGCGGCCGATGTGGTGTTTCTGCAGGAAGTCCACGGCACCCACGAGCATCATCCCAAGCGCTACAGCAACTGGCCGACAATGCCGCAGTACGAGTTTCTCGCCGACAGCCTGTGGCCGCAGTTCGCCTACGGGCGCAATGCGGTGTACCCGGAGGGCGATCACGGCAATGCGCTGCTGTCGAAATTCCAGATCATCCGCCACGACAATCTCGACGTGTCGATCAGCGGCCACGAAAACCGTGGCCTGCTGCATTGCGTGTTGCGCCTGCCCGGTGATGGCACCGAAGTGCATGCGATCTGCGTGCATCTGGGCCTGCGCGAAAGTCATCGCAACGCGCAACTGGATTTGCTCATGCAACGCCTGGCGGAGTTGCCCAACGACGCGCCAGTGATCGTTGCCGGCGACTTCAACGACTGGCGCCAGCGCGCCGATGCACAACTCAAACCCTGCGGCTTGCGCGAAGTATTCGCCGAGCACCAGGGCAAACCGGCGCGCAGTTTTCCGGCACGTTTGCCGGCGCTGCGGCTCGATCGTATTTACGTACGCAACCTCAAGGCCAGCCAACCGAAGGTCCTGGCCAACCGTCCCTGGTCGCACCTTTCCGACCATGTCCCGTTATCGGTGGAGATCGAACTATGAGCAGCGCGCCGCTGGAGAAATCCGCCGTGGAACCGATCGCCATCAACCCGCCGATCCGTGAGCCCGGCCATGTTGATGTCGAGTACAGCTGGCAGGGCAACAACCGTGTGCAATTACTGGAAAACGGCGAGGAGTATTTCCCTCGTGTGTTCGAAGCGATGCGCGCAGCGAAAAGTGAAATCCTCCTCGAGACCTTTATCGTTTTCGAAGACAAGGTCGGTGCCGAGTTACAGGAGATTCTGATCGACGCTGCCCGGCGTGGCGTGCGCACCACGGTCAGCCTCGACGGCTTTGGTTGCGGCGAGTTGAGCACCGGTTATCTGACCGCGCTGAGCGAGGCCGGCGTGCATCTGCAAATCTTCGATCCGGCACCGAAACGCCTGGGCATTCGCACCAACTGGTTCCGGCGTTTGCACCGCAAGATTGTGGTGGTCGACGGCCTGATCGCGTTTATTGGTGGGATCAACTTTTCCGGCGATCACCTGGCCGATTTCGGCCCCGAAGCCAAGCAGGATTATTCGGTGGAAATTCAGGGCCCGGCGGTCGCCGACATCCATCATTTTGCCCTGCTGCAAAGTGGTCGGCCGGGCCGTGCGCGGTTCTGGTGGCAACGTCGGCGTCAACGTCGCGCGGAGATGGCTTTCGATGACCACGACGGTCAGGTGCGCCTGGTATTCCGCGACAACGACCAGCACCACTCCGATATCGAAGATGTGTATTTGCAGGTACTGCGCCGGGCCAAGCGCCGCGTGGTGATCGCCAACGCCTACTTCTTCCCCGGTTACCGTTTGCTGCGGGAAATCCGCAACGCGGCACGTCGCGGGGTCGAGGTGCGCCTGATTCTGCAGGGTCAACCGGACATGCTGGTGGCCAAACTGGCGGCGCGCATGACCTACGACTACTTGCTCAAGGCCGGCGTGCAAATCCACGAATATTGCCAGCGCCCGCTGCACGGCAAAGTGGCGCTGGTCGACGAAGAATGGAGCACGGTCGGCTCGAGCAATCTCGACCCGCTGAGCCTGTCGCTGAATCTGGAAGCCAATGTGCTGATCCGCGACCGCGCTTTCAATCAGCATTTGTTCGAACGCCTCGACGACCTCAGCCAGAACCACTGCAAAGCCATGGACGCCAGCAAGTCCCCGCGCGGGCGCATCTGGCACATGACCGTAGGGTTTCTGGTGTTCCACTTTCTGCGGCATTTCCCGGCGATGGCCGGATGGTTGCCAGCACATAAACCACGGCTCAAGCCATTTCGAGGGAACACGCCATGAGCCACTCCGAAGCGCACCCGAGCGGCCATGCGGCGCCAGCCACCCATTCGAAATGGAGTCGCTGGAAGCGCCCGTTGACCCTGCTGTTTTTCCTCGCGCTGATTGTCTTGCTGACGATGTTCGCCACGCGCATCGAATGGGCCGAAGTCCTGCAAACCCTGGCCGACTTCAAGGTGCGCACGTTGATCATCGCCGCTGGCGTGACTTTGCTGAGCTTTCTCACCTACGCCAGTTTTGACCTGATCGGCCGCACTTACATTCGTCAGGACCTGACCTGGAAACAGATTCTGCCGGTGGGGATCATCAGCTATGCGTTCAACTTGAATCTGAGCGCGTGGGTGGGCGGCATCGCCATGCGCTATCGGCTGTATTCGCGTCTTGGCGTGAGCAAAAGCAACATCGCCAAGATCCTCGGTTTGAGCCTGGCGACCAATTGGTTTGGCTACATGACCATTGCCGGCGTGGTGTTCAGCAGTGGATTGGTGACAATGCCACCGGGCTGGAAAATCAGCAGCAGTGCGCTGCAAGGCATCGGCGTTCTGCTGCTGTTGATCAGCGTCGGCTATCTGGCCGCTTGTCAGTTTTCCAAACGCCGCGAGTGGTCGATCCGCGGCGTGGAAATCAACCTGCCGTCATTGCGCATGGCGGTCTTGCAACTACTGCTCGGCGCGTTGAACTGGTCGCTGATGGCGGCGGTGATTTTCACCTTGCTGCCGAGCAAACTGGATTATCCGTTGGTGCTGGGCGTGTTGTTGATCAGCGCGATTGCCGGGGTCATTACGCATATTCCGGCGGGCCTTGGGGTGCTGGAGGCGGTGTTTGTGGCGTTGCTGCAACACGAGGCTTCACGCGGCAGTCTGGTGGCGGGATTGCTGGCGTATCGGGCGATTTATTTTCTGTTGCCGTTGTTGATCACGGTGGTGATGTATCTGGTGGTTGAGGCCAAGGCCAAGGCGCTTCGGATCGAGAAAAACCCCTCTTGAGTTAGTTTTTGAATTCGAAATCGCTATCGCGAGCAGGCTCACTCCTACAAGTGAACGCATTCCAAAATGTAGGAGTGAGCCTGCTCGCGATAGCGTTCGAAAGAACACTAAAAAATCATGCTGATTGAATAATGCTCAACCGCTCGCCCACAACCATCTCGGTAATCCAGTCCACCAGAATCGAGGTGTAAGCCTGCTGCGACACCGGCTCGCTCAACGCATGATCGGCGCCGTCGATAATCCGGTGCGTCAACGAATGCGTCTGCTGGCACGCCGCGCGGTAACTCATGATCGCCGCGTGGGGCACGTAGTCATCGGTTTCTGACTCCACCAGCAACACATCCCCGGTGAATTGCGAACACGCATGCAGCGCCCGATTGGTGTCCGCGCGCACCAGCGTGCTGCGGTAATCACGCAAATCGGCCTTGTCCAGCTCACGCTTGGGCGTATGCCATTGCTCGTCGCGATACAGCGCCGGAACGCGCAACGCCAGCCAGCGCACCGGGCGCAGCGAGGTGAGGATCGCCGCCAGGTAACCGCCATAACTGGTGCCGACCACGGCGATCGCCGAGGTATCGAGTGCTGGATGCGCGAGCAAGCGGTCATAGGCCGCGAGCAAATCACGCAGGTTATCTTCGCGGGTAACGCGGGTCAGCGGAATCCCGGTGCCGCCGGTATGCCCGCGCAAGTCGAAGGTCAGGCACACACAACCTAGACCGGCAATGCCTTTGGCGCGCTCAAGGTCGCGCTCCTGGCTACCGCCCCAACCATGTACAAACAACACCCCCGGCACTTTCGATTTGGGACTGAGAAAGGTCCCGCTCATCTGTTCATCATCAATGTCGATTTGAATGCTTTCGCTTCTAGCCGTCATAGGATTTGACCGTTACGTATTTGAGGAGAAATTCGCTGTTCTCAGCCGGGCCGCGATAGACCTCGATGGCGTCCGCCGGCAGCGGCTGATCGATATAGGTTTCCACCGATGACACGCGAATCGCACGCATCCCCGGATCGTTGACGAAGCTTTGCAACGCCGCGACTTCAGCACTGCTGGCGCCGCCCATGCGCCAGGATTGTTCGAGCACGCCGCTGCGGGATTTACCGTTGCTGTCCAGGCCCTGGGCAATGTCGTAATTGCGTCGCGAGGCGTAGAAGCGTGGGTAAGCCTCATCGGCGGCAGCGTCGAAAACCTGCGCCTGCTCAATGGCCAGACGCACATCGTCGGGCAGGTTCAACTTCAGCAGTTCGTCATAATCACCCTGCACCACCAGCAGATTCGAGCCGCCGTAGACCTCTTCGCCGTGGGCATCCTTGGTCAAGTATTGATCACCGCAGTAACTCAGCACCTTATCGCCGATGAATGACTGGCCGACGCTGTGGGTGACCACGTCGCTCAAGTCCTGTTCCAGCACCACACCCTCACTGAACTGTTTTTCAATGTCAGGGCGGGCAAGAATGTCGTCGAAGGCATCAAGGCTCTTGATCACTTCCTGGCCACGACCGGCGCAGGCGTGAACCGGCTTCAAGCGGATCGGGCCGTTGTACAGTAAGTGCTCGGCAGCGGGCCGCGCGTCTTCCAGCGCAAAAACGCTGAGGCCATCAAGGACCACGTTACGCACGCGCTCGGAAAACAATGGCGACCAGCCTTGCGGCGCGTGCGCCAGATGACTGCGCAGGCCGTGGCTGATGGCTTTGGTGCAGATGAAGTCGTGTTCGACGAACCCGCCCCACAGATCCTCCGGTCCCTTGATACCGAGTGCGCGAGCGCTGGCCGGGCCGACAATGGTTTGCGTCGGCAGTAAATACAGATCACGACCCTGGTGTTTTTCAGCGTCATAGCTGCCGCCGAACTTGCACCCGAGAATCTGCGCCAGCCAGCGGGCCAGCGCTTTGTTGGTCTGTACTTCGTGTTGTGGCGCGTCGGGGCGCACCGAGTGGGCGACGACGATTTTCCTGCGGGGTGTCGGGGTCATGCGTTCCCCTTCCATCGGTTCGATGACTGTAGCGGTGAGAGGTGCAGAGATCAGGCCAATGACCGATCTCCGAAAATTCTAGGCCAATCAGAAACTTGCCAGAATCGTGCTGGCACCACGCCTGTTTCAATCTGCACGACCGCGCGCAAAACCCCGGCAATTTGCACGATCTATAGTCCTGTGGAGTTCAATGTGGGAGCTAGCCTGCTCGCGAAGGCGTCGTGTCAGTCGACATCAAAATTACAGCCCCCACCGCTTTCGCGAGCAGGCTCGCTTGTATGGTAGGACTTGAAGGGAGGAGGAGGGACAAGGCTCGATTCTGACTGTTGACGCAGCACAGACCGTGGGAGATTTCGCCCCTCCTCCTTTCACCCAAGCGCCGAT
>NZ_FYEA01000005.1 GCF_900187605.1 Pseudomonas sp. Irchel 3H7 | reverse complement strand
ATCGGCGCTTGGGTGAAAGGAGGAGGGGCGAAATCTCCCACGGTCTGTGCTGCGTCAACAGTCAGAATCGAGCCTTGTCCCTCCTCCTCCCTTCAAGTCCTACCATACAAGCGAGCCTGCTCGCGAAAGCGGTGTGTCATTCAGCGCTGTTTTTGCTGATGTACCGCTTTCGCGAGCAAGTCGAATCGTCGCACCGTCGCTCCCACAGGGGAATGTGCTTGGCTTACTGCTTTTCGGGTGGCAGCTCTGGCAGTGCGCGCAGCGCGGCTTCGTACCATTCGGTATTGAACGCGCGGTCTTCATCAAGCATCGCGTCAATCTCATAGGCCAGCACATGCGCCATCAGATTGAGGATCTCTTCGCGCTCAACGCCCACCAGGGTCAGCTTGTTGAAGGTCGCTTTGGCCGCTGGCGGGTTGTCGCTTTCGATCTGGTTCTCGATGGCTTCGATCAAGGTAGCCTCGGTGAACTCTTCTTCGTCGTTGTCGATGTCTGTCGGCTCGCTCATGGCAGGCTCCTCATGGAAAGGCGCCAGTTTACCCGCATTCAGCGGGGTGATGCTGCTGGCGCGATTCGCCTGCACGATCTATAAACATGCCCTGCCCACCCCGCACGGCCTGGAGGCTATGTGATGCTCAAGCTCTACGGATTCTCAGTCAGCAACTACTACAACATGGTCAAACTGGCGCTGCTGGAAAAAGGCCTGCCGTTCGAAGAGGTCACGTTCTACCCGGCGCAAACCGCGGAATCTCTGGCCATCAGCCCACGCGGCAAAGTCCCGGTGCTCGGTGTGGACGCCGGTTTCATCAACGAAACCGCGATCATCCTCGAATACCTCGAGCAGACCCAGAAAGGCTCACCACTGCTGCCAAGCGATCCGTTCGAACGCGCGCAGGTATTGGCGATTGCCAAGGAAATCGAGCTGTACATCGAGTTGCCGGGACGCGCTTGTTACGGCGAGGCGTTCTTCGGCATGACCCTGCCGGACGCGATCAAGGAAAAGACCAAGACTGAATTGCAGCTGGGTTTTGCGGCGCTGGATCGGCACGGCAAGTTCGCCCCGTATGTGGCGGGCGACAGTCTGAGCATTGCCGACTTGTACTTCCTCTACAGCGTGCCGCTGGCCTGTGCAGTCGGGCAGAAACTGTTCGGGATCGATTTTCTGGCGCAGATGCCAAAGGCGAAAGCGCTGCTGGAGCGGCTTGAGCAGAATCCGCATGTGCAGAAGATTGCAGCGGATAAAGAAGCGGCGATGCCGGCGTTTTTGGCGATGATTGCTGCCAAGAAGTGAGTTTTGTGGCGTTTGTAAGTAGGTAATCGCTGGCACGCCAGCTGCCACAGGTCTTTGGGTCGAACGCAAAATTGTGTTCCAACAAAGAACCCTGTGGGAGCTGGCTTGCCAGCGATGCTTTTAGCGACTGGCGATCAGGGCCTGACCGCGCACCACAGCTGCCTTGACCTGCGCCGGCGCAGTGCCGCCGATATGGTCGCGGGCATTCACTGAGCCTTCCAGGGTCAGCACGGCAAACACGTCCTGCTCGATCTGGTCGCTGAACTGACGCAACTCTTCCAGGCTCATTTCGGCCAGATCCTTGCCAGTGTCAACGCCGTATTTCACGGCGTGGCCGACGATTTCGTGGCAATCACGGAACGGCAGGCCACGGCGTACCAGGTAGTCGGCGAGGTCGGTCGCGGTGGAGAAACCGCGCAGCGCCGCTTCACGCATGATCGCGTGCTTTGGTTTGATCGCCGGGATCATGTCGGCAAAGGCACGCAACGAGTCGCGCAGGGTATCGGCGGCGTCGAACAGCGGCTCTTTGTCTTCCTGATTGTCCTTGTTGTAGGCCAGCGGCTGGCCTTTCATCAAAGTCAGCAGGCCCATCAGTGCGCCGAAAACACGGCCGGTCTTGCCACGCACCAGCTCTGGCACGTCAGGGTTTTTCTTTTGCGGCATGATCGAGCTGCCGGTGCAGAAGCGATCCGGTAGATCGATGAACTGGAACTGCGCGCTGGTCCACAGCACCAGCTCTTCGGAGAAGCGCGACAAGTGCATCATCGCGATGCTCGCGGCCGAGCAGAATTCGATGGCGAAGTCGCGATCGGAAACGTTGTCCAGTGAGTTGCCGCCCACGGCGTCGAAACCGAGCAGTTGCGCGGTGTATTCGCGGTCGATCGGGTAGGTGGTGCCGGCCAGCGCGGCGCTGCCCAGTGGCATGCGGTTGGTACGCTTGCGGCAGTCGACCAGACGCTCGTAATCGCGGCTGAGCATCTCGAACCAGGCCAGCATGTGGTGCCCGAACGTCACTGGCTGCGCGGTTTGCAGGTGGGTGAAGCCGGGCATGATGCTCGCCGCTTCACGCTCGGCTTGCTCCAGCAGGCCTTTTTGCAAACGGGTGATCTCGGCGAGGATCAGGTCGATTTCGTCACGCAGCCACAGGCGGATGTCGGTGGCGACCTGGTCGTTGCGGCTACGCCCGGTATGGAGCTTTTTACCGGTGACGCCGATGCGGTCGGTCAGGCGTGCTTCGATGTTCATGTGCACGTCTTCGAGGTCGATGCGCCAGTCGAACTGGCCGGCCTCGATTTCGCCCTGAATGGTCTTCAGGCCGTCGATGATGCTGTCGCGCTCGGCATCGGTCAGCACGCCGACTTTGGCCAGCATGGTGGCGTGGGCGATCGAGCCCATGATGTCGTGGCGATACAGGCGCTGGTCGAAAGTGACGGAGGCGGTGAAGCGGGCGACGAAGGCGTCGACGGGTTCACTGAAGCGGCCGCCCCAGGACTGATTGGTCTTGTCAGTGCTCATGAATTCGCTCGTATCGGCTTGAAGAAAAAAGGCGTGAAACGCTGGCGCGGATAATAACAGGGTTGCCCGGACTGTCGCTGACACCGGTCGATACGTTTTTTTCTCATTGTGTGCGCCATAGTCGGCGCTGCACCCGGGGAATTGGCGCAAGGATATTTTTCGATTGAGCAATATCGGCCCGACGAGCGTCTACAGTAGGACATAAGGGTCGGCGCGACTGCAGATCGCGCAAAGGTCTGGTCGCCGACTATAAGAAGAGGGGGGTGGGTGTAATTGTCCTTCGGCAATCCCCGTGAGAAACGCAGGAAACAGCGGGCTTTGAGCAGTACGACCCGGACACTGGCAAATATTGCTGGCCGACGTACGGCACTTTTTGGCGCTCGGGCTAGTCTTAGCGTGGATCGCGGTGACGGACGTCACTTCACCTGTCTACGCTATCCTTGTGCGAGACTCACGCAGGAATCCAGCGCAATATGAATGTCCTGATCGTTGATGACGAACCACTGGCTCGCGAGCGCCTCAGCCGAATGGTGAGCGAGCTCGAGGGTTATACAGTTCTGGAGCCCAGCGCCACGAATGGCGAGGAGGCGTTGGCACTGATCGACAGCCACAAACCGGATATCGTGTTACTTGATATCCGCATGCCGGGCCTCGATGGCCTGCAAGTCGCTGCCCGTCTGTGCGAACGAGAAACGCCGCCCGCCGTGGTGTTTTGCACCAGCCCCGATGAATTTGCCGTGGAAGCCCTGCAGGCCAGCGCCGTGGGCTATGTGGTGAAACCCGTGCGAACCGAACATCTGCATGACGCCCTGAAACGGGCGGAACGTCCCAACCGGGCGCAACTCTCGGCCCTGACCCGTCCCGCTGCCGAAAGCGGCACCGGTCCGCGCAGCCACATCAGCGCCCGCACCCGCAAAGGCATCGAACTGATCCCGCTGGATCAGGTGGTCTATTTCATTGCTGACCATAAATACGTGACCTTGCGCCATGAGGCTGGTGAGGTGCTGCTGGACGAGCCGCTCAAAGCCCTTGAAGACGAATTCGGCGAGCGCTTTGTGCGTATCCACCGCAACGCGCTGGTCGCCCGCGACCGCATCGAACGTCTGCAACGCACACCGCTGGGGCATTTCCAGCTATTCCTCAAAGGTCTCAATGGTGATGCGCTGATCGTCAGTCGTCGGCATGTGGCCGGTGTGCGCAAAATGATGCAGGGCTTGTAACCCGCTCATTCCGGGTGGCTCCAGCTCCTTTTTACCGGGCACTGCGGGCCAGGGAGGCCGCGCCGACTCTGATTCAAGTCAAAGTGGATTTGGCTGAGCTGTTATTATCCGCCGTATCTATTCAGTACGGATTGATCCATGTCCTCTCGCGAAATCCGCATCGCCACCCGTAAAAGTGCGCTGGCCCTCTGGCAGGCCGAATACGTCAACGCCCGTCTGGAAGCGGCCCATCCGGGCCTGCTGGTGACGCTGGTGCCCATGGTCAGTCGCGGCGACAAGCTGCTCGATTCGCCGCTGTCGAAAATCGGCGGCAAGGGCCTGTTCGTCAAGGAACTGGAAACCGCGCTGCTGGAAAATCAAGCCGACATCGCCGTGCACTCGATGAAAGACGTGCCGATGGACTTCCCTGAAGGCCTCGGTCTGTTTTGCATTTGCGAGCGCGAAGATCCGCGCGATGCCTTCGTTTCCAATACCTACGCCAGTCTCGATGCGTTGCCTGCCGGCGCGATCGTCGGCACATCGAGTCTGCGTCGTCAGGCGCAATTGCTGACCCGCCGTCCGGACCTGCAGATCCGCTTCCTGCGCGGCAACGTCAACACGCGCCTGGCCAAGCTTGATGCCGGCGAGTACGACGCAATCATCCTCGCGGCCGCCGGCCTGATCCGCCTCGGCTTCGAAGACCGCATCACTTCGGCAATCAGCGTCGATGACAGCCTGCCGGCTGGTGGCCAAGGCGCAGTCGGCATCGAATGCCGCAGCGCCGACACTGAAATCCACGCCTTGCTCGCACCGCTGCATCACGCCGATACCACTTCGCGTGTGACCGCCGAACGTGCCCTCAACAAACATTTGAATGGCGGCTGCCAAGTGCCGATCGCCTGCTACGCCGTGCTCGAAGGTGAGCAGTTATGGCTGCGCGGTCTGGTCGGTGAACCGAGCGGTGGCAAGCTGCTCAGCGCCGAAGCTCGTGCGCCACGTGCCGATGCCGAAGCATTGGGCGTGAAGGTGGCCGAAGATCTGCTCAGCCAGGGCGCCGACGATATTCTCAAAGCGGTCTATGGCGAGGCAGGTCACGAGTGACGGACTGGCGCCTGCTGCTGACGCGTCCTGCAGAAGACTGTGCGGCGCTGGCGGAGACGTTGGCCGCGCAGGGGATTTTCAGCAGTTGCCTGCCGCTTTTGGAAATTGCCCCGCTGCCGGTCTCTGAGAAAATACGTCGGGCGATTACACAGTTGCCAAGTTGCAGCGCAGTGATTGTCGTCAGCAAGCCGGCGGCGCGTATTGCGCTCGATCTGCTCGACGGCACTTCTGCACTGACGATGCCCTGGTTCAGCGTCGGTGCGGCGACTGCGCAGATTCTGCTGGATCACGGTCTGGACGCGAACTTCCCGGCTGACGGCGATGACAGCGAGGCGTTGCTGCAATTGCCGCGTCTGCGTGAGGCGATCAGCCAGCCCGGCGCGCAGGTGTTGATCTTGCGCGGCGAGGGCGGGCGCGAGTTGCTCGCCGAGCGCTTGCGTGAGCGAGGTGCTAGTGTCGAGTATCTGGAATTGTATCGGCGCGACCTGCCGGCCTATGCCCCGGATGAGCTGCCACGGCGGATCGCAGCGGAACGCTTGAACGGGCTGGTGGTCAGCAGTGGACAGGGTTTCGAGCACCTGCGCCAAATGGCCGGCGATGCCTGGCCGACCATCGCGCCGTTGCCGTTGTTTGTACCAAGCCCAAGGGTCGCCGAGCTGGCACGTGCCGCCGGGGCTCAAACAGTTGTGGATTGCCGCGGCGCGAGTGCCGCGGCTTTGCTGACGGCGTTACGGGAGCATCCCGAACCCGTTTTCTAATGCAAAGGATGGATACGTGAGCGAAACAGCCTTGCCAAAAGATGACGTCCAGCCTGTGATTGAACCCCAGGTTGAAACTCCACCGCCGGCCACAGAGCCGCGCCGAGGCAATGGATTGGCCATCGTCGCCTTGTTGCTCGGCGCTGCCGGTGTCGCGATCGGTGGCTGGGGTGTCTGGCAGGTCCGTCACCTGCAGACCAATACTCAGCAGCAATCCGCTGAAGTGCAGGCATTGAACGATCAGGCGCAGAGTCTGAAGCTCAATGAACAGCGTCTGACCGAGCGCCTCGCGCAACTGCCCGGTGCCGACGAACTTGCCGAACGCCAGCGTCTGGTGACGCAGCTTCAGGGCGATCAACAGCGCCTCAATCAACGCCTGGAAACGGTGCTTGGCGCCAGCCGCAAGGACTGGCGTCTGGCTGAGGCCGAGCACCTGCTGCGTCTGGCCAGCCTGCGTCTGTCGGCGTTGCAGGACATCAGCAGCGCTCAGGCGCTGGTGCAGGGCGCCGACGAAATCCTCCGTGAGCAAAACGATCCCGGTTCCTTCGCCGCTCGCGAGCAAGTGGCGAAAACCCTGGTAGCGCTGCGCAGCACTGCGCAACCGGATCGCACCGGTTTGTTCCTGCGTCTCGGCGCGTTGCGCGATCAGGTCATTGACCTCACCGAGCTGGCGCCGGAGTACAAGGATCGCGGCGAATCGCTGCTGGGCCTGACTGCCGACGGTGACGGCGCCAGTCGCTGGGCGCAGTGGTGGGATCAGGTCTCGCGCTACATCCGTATCGATTTCAACGCCGACAAAAATGTGCGGCCGCTGCTGGCCGGGCAGAGCCTGAGTCAGGTGCGTCTGGCCCTGAGCCTTGCACTTGAGCAGGCACAGTGGGCAGCGCTCAACGGGCAGGCGCCGGTCTACACCCAGGCACTGGCCGAAGCACGTGATGTACTCAAGGGCAATTTCAACCCGGACAATCCGCAAAGCAAAGTGATGCTTGAACAGGTCGGTGAGTTGAGCAAGGAACCGGTCACGGTCACGACGCCGGATCTGGCCGGCACGCTGAGTGCGGTGCAAGCCTATCTTGAGCGGCGCAACGTCAACGCCGAAGAGTCGGTGAAACCCTTTGCCAAACCTGCCGCCAACACTGCGCAGGAGACCACGCCATGAAACGCCTCTATGTGATCGTGTTTCTGGTGATCGCGGCGACGGCGGCGCTGGGCTTTGCAGTGGCACAGCATTCTGGCTACGTGCTGATTGCCTACAAGAGCTTCCGTTACGAAGCGAGTCTATGGGCGACACTGGCGGTGATCGCGGTTTTGTGGCTGCTGATCTGGGGCATCAAGGCCTTGGTCGAGTTGGTCATGACCTCAACTGGCGTGGTCAATCCCTGGTCACGGCGCAACCGCAGTCGTCGCGTGCAGGTAGCGATCGAGCACGGCCAACTGGATCTGGCTGAAGGTCGCTGGGCCAGCGCGCAGCGTCATCTCTATCGAGCGGCTGAAGCCGAGCGCCAGCCGCTGCTGTACTACCTCGGTGCAGCCCGCGCGGCCAATGAGCAAGGCAATTACGAAGAGTGCGATCGTTTGCTGGAGCGCGCGCTGGAGCGTCAGCCTCAAGCGGAATTGGCAATCGCTCTGAGTCATGCGCAGTTGCAGACCGACCGTGGCGATACCGACGGTGCCTTGGTGACCCTGCAAGCGATGCATGATCGCCATCCGCACAATGCGCAGACGCTGCGCCAGTTGCAGCGCTTGTACCAACAGCGCGGCGAATGGTCGGCGGTGATTCGTCTGCTGCCGGAATTGCGCAAGGACAAAGTCCTGCCCCCCGCCGAACTGGCTGAACTGGAACGCCGCGCCTGGGGTGAAAACCTTTCGCTGGCAGCGCAGCGCGAAGAGGACGGGAGCGTTGGCTTGCAGTCGCTCACGCGCGCCTGGGAGCAACTCACCTCGGCTCAGCGTCAGGAGCCGCCCCTGGTGCTGGCGTACGCCGAACAGCTGCGTCAGTTGGGCGCTCAGGTCGAAGCGGAAGAAGTGCTGCGTACCGCCCTCAAGCGCAAGTACGACAGCCATCTGGCGCGTCTCTACGGTCTGGTGCGCGGCAGCGATCCGGCCCGTCAGTTACAAACCGCCGAAGGCTGGCTGAAAGATCATCCGAACGATCCGAGCTTGTTGTTGACCCTCGGCCGACTGTGTCTGCAAACCAGTCTGTGGGGCAAGGCGCGGGATTATCTGGAAAGCAGCCTGCGTGTGCAGCGCAATCCGGAGGCCTGTGCGGAACTGGCGCGCTTGCTCGCACAGTTGGGCGATACCGAGCGCAGCAATCAGTTGTTTCAGGAAGGCCTTGGCCTGCTGGATGAACGCCTGCTGGCTGCACCTCTGCCGGTTCTGGCTCACGTCTGAAGTGGTGAGGGAGGATGCTCCCTCGCTTACCTTTTGTGGCTGAAATTTCAACTTCAGTGAGTGCTCGAGGCGAATTCCTACAGCGGGCTACACCGATTCCTATCGAACCTGTCGGGTTTTCCCTACACCTCTGGTGAACTGTCGGCAGGGCCTTGCCTTGAAAGGCTGACACGCTTTCCTCTACCGTAACCGTCTGTCTCTACTGTTACGGAAAAGCCATGTCGTTGGCCTGCTCACGCTCCTTGTTCTTCATGGCTTTCACTGCGGGGGCCTTTGCTCTGGGAGCTTCCTATTATCTTGAATACGCTGTCGGTCTGACGCCGTGCAGCCTGTGCCTGGTGCAGCGCCTGTTCCTTACGCTACTGTGCGTGTCCAGTGGTGTGGCAGCGGTGCACGGCCCCAAGCGTGTGGGGTTGTGGTTTTACTGGCTGTTGACCTTGGGCGCGAGCCTGGGAGGCACCACGGCGGCCTGGCGGCAGGTATTGATACAGAGCGATCCGATGCTGCAACTCCTCAATTGCACGCCTGCCCCCGATACATTGTTCAGTGGCCTGCCCTGGATCTGCGCCTTGCAAAGAATGTTCAGCGGCGGCGCCGATTGTGCGGAAATTTCCTGGACGCTGTTTGACCTGAGCATCCCGGAGTGGAGCCTGCTGTTCTTTGTCGCGGTGTCGATTCTAGCGGTGTATCAATTGTTGCGGCTGGTCTGGAGTGCTCTGCAACGCCCGCTCAGCGGCGAAGCGTCGCACTCGGTGCTGCTGCGGGATTAAACACTTGTATGAACTTTATCTCCTGCGTACCTTGAAGCCATAGGCGTGCGGGCATAATCTGGCCCGCACGTGTCATTGGATTTATGTTGCTCGATGACGCTCTGCCCGGCCGTCCCCCAAGCCAAAATCAAAAGAGGGGCGCGGGTGTAGAGCAGCATGACCCACAAGGGAAGAGAGATCGCCATGCTCGAAAGTTGTCAGAATGCTCAGGAACGTTGGGGTGGAGTTCATCTGCTGATCGACCGCTGGTTGCAGGAGCGTGAAGATCTGATCGGTGCCTACGACAAACTCGGTGCGCAGCCTGAGTCGCTGTCCGAGAGCCGCAAGCCCTTGCAGGAATTTTGCGGTGTGCTGGTTGATTACGTCTCGGCAGGGCACTTCGAAATCTACGAACAGCTGACTGGCGAAGCCAAGGCGTTTGGTGACACGCGTGGTCTGGAACTCGCCGAGACGATCTATCCGCGCATCGATGTCATCACCGAGAAGCTGCTCGCGTTCAACGACCTGTGCGATGAAGGCAAATGCGTAGCGGAGAAGTTCAAAGAGCTCGGAGGCCTGCTGCACGAGCGCTTCGAACTTGAAGACTGCCTGATTGAAGTTCTGCATACAGCACACAAGGAAGAAGATCCGGTTCAGGCCTGATCCCGAACCCTGAACAAAAAAACGGTGCGCCCGAAAGCGCACCGTTTTTTATTGCCTGCTCAACTCGTCGCGCCACGCAATTCCACTTCGAACACCAGCGGTGTGAACGGCGCGATCAGGTCGCCGGCACCGTCGGCGCCATAGGCCTGATCCGATGGAATCACCAGTCGCCATTTCGCACCCACCGGCATGTTCTGCAACGCGGTTCGCCAACCGGCAATCACGCTGTCGAGATTGAACCATTGCGGCTGCGTGTTCTGATCGAACACGGTGCCGTCGGGGAGTCGGCCGACATACAACACCTGCACTTTTCCATCGGGACCGGCCTTGGTCCCCGTGCCAGGTGTCAGCTCGGTGAGCAGGATGCCATCGGCCAATTCCTTCACCCCCGGTTTGGCTTTTTCAGCGGTGAGAAAACGCTGCTCGTTTTCCATCGCTGCATCGCTCGAAGGCTGTACAGAGTGTTCGGCATTTTGCGCTTCATGATCGGCCAGAATCTGCTCGATACGTGCTTCGCTCAGCGCCAGCGGCTTGCCTTGATAGGCTTGCTGCAAACCATCGACCAGTGCCTGAATCTGCAGTTGCGGTACTTCCTGGCGCAGCCGCTCACCGAGGCTGGCACCGAGGCTGTAGGCCAGATCGTGAGCATCGTTCGCGGTGGCTTTTTCGTCCGCGTGAGCGGCCGAAAAAACCATGCAGAGGGATAAAAAAAAGTAGCGCGACATGGGCACTCTCCGTCCTGAGATGCGGTGGATTATGCCAGCGCGAACGTCTGCAACGGTGAACTGCTTTTGACTTCGCGCAGAACATTTTCGATTCGGTGCAACGCAACGCAATCGATACTGTCAAGATGCCCTAGCGGCGGTAACTGCAGAGGTCTAGTATGAGCCGCACTCACGTCAGCCAGGAGGTAAACCATGTCGGCCACCAAGAAGCCTGTAAACACTCCGTTGCACTTACTCCAACAACTCTCGGGCAGCCTGCTCGAGCATCTGGAAAACGCTTGCTCCCAAGCCTTGGCTGATGCTGAAAAACTGCTCGCCAAACTGGAAAAGCAACGCGGCAAGGCGCAAGAAAAGCTGCACAAATCCCGCACCAAATTGCAGGACGCAGCCACTGCCGGTAAAGCCAAGGCGCAGAACAAAGCCAAGGCCGCAGTGAAAGAACTGGAAGACCTGCTCGATGCCTTGAAGGATCGTCAGTCCGACACTCGCAGCTACATTCTGCAACTCAAGCGCGATGCCCAGGAAAGCCTGAAGCTGGCCCAGGGTGTTGGTCGCGTTCAAGAAGCCGTGGGCAAAGTGTTGTCCTCGCGCGCAGCCAAACCGGCAGCGGCACCGGCGAAGAAAGCAGCTGCCAAACCTGCTGCAGCAAAAGCTCCAGCGAAAACCGCAGCGGCCAAGCCTGCTGCTAAAACCGCTGCCAAGCCAGCTGCAAAAACACCGGTGAAAGCTGCTGCCAAGCCAGCTGCCAAAGCGGCCGCAAAACCTGCAGTGAAGAAACCAGCTGCGGCGAGCGCTGCAAAACCAGCGGCTAAAACCACGGCGGCAAAACCTGCTGCACGTGCTGCCGCTGCCAAGCCGGCTACCCGTGCCGCTGCTGCTAAACCAGCCGCCAAACCAGCTGCTGCAAAAGCTGCTCCAGCGAAAACCGCCGCCAAACCAGCCGCTAAACCTGCTGCTGCAAAGCCAGCTGCCAAGACTGCCGCTAAACCAGCTGCCGCCAAACCTGCTGCAAAAGCACCAGCAAAAGCTGCTGCCAAACCAGCCGTGAAAGCCGCCGCCAAACCGGCAGCCAAGCCAGCCGCTAAACCGGCCGCTGCTGCCAAACCAGCGACTGCTGCCAAGCCTGTTGCTGCAAAACCAGCCGCCAAGCCAGCTGCAAAACCTGCCGTTAAAAAGCCAGCCGCTGCCAAACCAGCTGCCGCTAAACCGGCTACCGCGCCTGCCGCTAAGCCTGCCGCACCGGCAGCGTCGGCTGCGCCATCGGCACCTGCTCCAGCCGCTACTGCCTCGACTCCTTCGACTGCGCCATCGCCAGCCGCTGCTTCGAGCGTCAGCAACAACCCGACCAGCGCTTCCTAAGTGCCGGTTGCCGCGACGCGCAGCACTTGCAGCGCGTCGCGGTTCGGGCTGGCCGCACTGCCGGCCAATCCCTCCAGCCAGGTCGTCGAACCTGCATCGTTTCGCGTCCATGTCTGAGCTACACCCTCAAGCCGTGACAGCAACGCTCGCTCAGCTTCCAGCTCAAGTGATTTGATCTGCTCGCGCATGCCTTTCAGCACCGCATCATCCACGGCCCGCGTTTTCCATTGCATGCGCAGTGCTCGCAGCGGCTGCACCACTTCGATATCCCACGGTTCGGTCAGCGACTGAAGCTGGCGAACGCGTTGTTCATCGCAAATCACCCCGCGTTGCTCCAGCCATAAACCGCACAACAGCAGGCACACATTCGCGCCCGCCGTTTGCAGTTGCAGGCAGGCGTCTTCCACGCCCGGTCGGGCGTAGGTGGCAAGGGAAAAGCTCCACAGGTCAGAGGACATCGTGCTACTCGCGCCAGTTGTGAGCGAAGCTGGTAGACTCCGCCGCCATTATGATCCGACTTCAGAACCTGACTTTACAGCGTGGCCCGCAACGTCTGCTAGAAGACGCCGAGCTGACCCTGCACGCCGGCCACAAAGCCGGCCTCATCGGTGCCAACGGCGCCGGCAAATCGAGCCTGTTCGCCTTGATCCGGGGTGAGCTGCACCCGGACTCGGGTGATTGCTTCCTGCCGGCTGACTGGCGCATCGCCCATATGCGCCAGGAAATCGAGACGCTCGAGCGCCTTGCCGTCGACTATGTGCTCGATGGCGACCTGCGTCTACGCGAGGTGCAACGTGACCTCGCCGCGGCCGAAGCGGTGCACGACGGTGCCGCTCAGGCCCGTCTGCATGCCGAGCTCGACAGCGCCGACGGTTACACCGCCGATGCGCGGGCGCGAAAGCTGCTGGCCGGTCTGGGTTTCACCAACGAGCAGATGGATCGTCAGGTCGGGGATTTCTCCGGTGGCTGGCGGATGCGCCTTAACCTGGCGCAAGCGCTGATGTGCCCGTCGGACCTGTTGTTGCTCGACGAACCGACCAACCACTTGGATCTCGACGCGATCATCTGGCTCGAAGAGTGGCTGAAAAGCTACCCGGGCACCTTGCTGCTGATTTCCCACGACCGCGATTTCCTCGATGAAGTCGTCGATCACGTGGCCCATGTCGACCAGCGCAAAATCACCCTGTATCGCGGCGGCTACAGCGCATTCGAACGCGCCCGTGCCGAGCGTCTGGCCCAGCAACAACAGGCCTACGAGAAGCAGCAGGCGCAACGTGCGCACATGGAAAGCTACATCGCCCGCTTCAAGGCCCAGGCCACCAAGGCCCGTCAGGCACAGAGCCGGATCAAGGCACTGGAGCGGATGGAAGAACTGTCGGCGGCCCACGTCGATTCGCCGTTTGATTTCGTCTTCCGCGAGTCGAGCAAGATCTCCAGCCCGCTGATCGACCTGTCCGATGCGCGCTTGGGTTATGGCGACAAAACCATCCTCGAGAAGGTCAAGCTGCAACTGACCCCGGGGGCGCGGATTGGCCTGCTCGGGCCGAATGGCGCGGGTAAATCGACCCTGATCAAAAACCTCGCCGGCGAGCTGTCACCGATTGCCGGGCGCCTGACCCGTGGCGAGAACACCGTGGTCGGCTATTTCGCTCAGCATCAACTCGACTCGCTGGATTCCAAGGCCAGCCCGTTGCTGCACATGCAGCGTCTGGCGCCGACCGAGCGTGAGCAGACCCTGCGTGACTTCCTCGGCGGCTTCGACTTCCGTGGCGCGCGCATCGATGAGCCGGTGCTGAATTTCTCCGGTGGTGAAAAGGCGCGTCTGGCCCTGGCGCTAATCGCCTGGGAACGGCCGAACCTGCTGTTGCTCGACGAACCGACCAACCACCTCGACCTGGAAATGCGCCTGGCGCTGACCATGGCGCTGCAGGAATTCAGCGGCGCGGTGCTGGTGGTGTCTCACGATCGGCACTTGCTCAAGAGCACCACTGATAACTTCTACCTGGTCGCTGACGGCAAGGTCGAAGAGTTCGATGGCGACCTCGAAGACTACGCGCGCTGGCTGGTGGAATACCGCCAGCGCAACGCGCCGGTCAGTAACACTCCGGTCAATCCGGACAAGACCGACAAGAAGGCTCAGCGTCAGGCTGCAGCTGCCTTGCGTCAGCAACTGGCGCCGCACAAACGTGAAGCCGACAAGCTCGAAGCCGAACTGGGCAAGCTCCACGAGAAACTCGCCAAGGTCGATGCCAGCCTTGGCGACAGCGACATCTACGAGCCGGCGCGCAAGAACGAATTGCGTGATCTGCTGGCCGAGCAGGCCAAGCTGAAGGTTCGCGAAGCCGAACTGGAAGAGGCGTGGATGGAAGCCCTTGAAACGCTGGAGAGCATGCAAGCGGAGCTGGAGGCGCTGTCCTGATGGAAGCGTTCAAGCTGCCGCTACCGGCGGAATGGGTCGAGCCGATCTGGTTTGTGGTGCAGATTCTGCTGATCCTGCTGGCCGGTTATCTCACGCAACGTTTCGTCGCCAAGGGGCTGACTCGGTTGGGCGAGCGCTATCCGTTCCCGCCGCAGTTGCTGATGCCGCTGCGTGGCGTATTGCGCTGGTTGATCATGGGCAGCGCGCTGATCTTCGTGTTGGAGCGCCTCGGTGTCTCGGCCACGGTGCTGTGGACGGCGCTGTCGGGTTTCGTTGCCGTGGCGGCGGTCGCGTTCTTTGCGATGTGGAGCGTGCTGTCGAATTTGCTCTGCGCGATTCTGATCTTCACGGTCGGACCGTTTCGGCTGGGGGATATCGTCGAGCTAGTCGATACCACCGACAAGCCAGGCGTCAAAGGCCGGGTGGTGGCGATCAATCTGCTCTACACCACGTTGATCGAGGCGGAAGAACTCGGGACTGGCAGCGCCATGGTGCAGGTGCCGAACAGTTTGTTCTTCCAGCGTTCGGTGCGGCGTTGGCGCGGGACGGATGTGTTTCCGTCGAGCGGGTTCGAGAAGTAAGGTTTCGAGCAAGATCAAAAGATCGCAGCCTTCGGCAGCTCCTACAGGGATCGCATTCTCATGTAGGAGCTGCCGAAGGCTGCGATCTTTTGCTTTTAGCCCCAAACAGCATTAGTTTTGGGACTTGTTACGGCATGAGTCGAGGTGTGCGATGGAGCTTCAAACATGGCTGGCGTTTTTTGCCGCCTGCTGGGTGATCAGTCTGTCCCCGGGTGCTGGCGCCATTGCGTCGATGTCCAGCGGTCTGCAATACGGTTTCTGGCGCGGTTACTGGAACGCCCTTGGCCTGCAAATCGGTCTGGCGGTGCAGATTGCGATTGTCGGCGCCGGTGTGGGCGCGATCCTGACTGCTTCGGCCACGGCCTTTCACGCGATCAAATGGTTCGGTGTCGCTTATCTGGTGTATCTGGCCATCAAGCAATGGCGTGCGCTGCCCATGGACATGAGCGATGACGCGGCGGTGCGGCCGATCGGCAAGCCGCTGGCGCTGATATTCCGTGGTTTTCTGGTGAACATCAGCAACCCCAAGGCTTTGGTGTTCATGCTCGCGGTGCTGCCGCAGTTCATCAACCCGCATGCGCCGTTGCTGATTCAGTATCTGGTGATTGGCGTGACCATGATCTGCGTCGACCTGATCGTGATGGCGGGCTACACCGGTCTGGCGTCGAAGGTCCTGCGTCTGTTGCGCACACCGCAGCAGCAGAAACGCATGAACCGCACGTTTGCCGGGCTGTTCATTGGTGCGGCGGCGTTTATGGCAACGTTGCGCAAAGCGGCGGCGTAAACATCGTGGGCACAAAAAAGGCGACCTTTGCAGGTCGCCTTTTTTTGTGGCCGGGACGCAGAGCGTCCCGGGATGCATTCCCACGCGGAGCATGGGAATGATCAGCGGCCAGTCATCAGCGCAAGATCACTGGTGCAGTATCACGCGGCAGGTTGTTGCGCTGCGGCGCTTCACGCGGCTGCTCGTAACCGCCGCCACCGAGCTGCATGCTCAGTTGCCCGGCTACGTCCTCACCCAGCGCCTTCGACACGTCACGCACCACCCGTGGGCGGTTCAGCGAGATCTTGATGTCGCGATGGTTCACCAGTTTGGTGTCCTGCGCTTCACCCATCGCCGTGAAGGCCGAGGTGATCTCGAAGGTCTTGGTATTGATCAGGCTGAAGTCCGCCACCAGCGTCAGGCCCAGCACCGCCGAATAGCTGTCGGTGTTCGCCAGCTCGTTGATGTCCTGAGTGAAGTCGATATCGGACACGGTGCCGAACAGCACGTAGTCGGCGCCCTTGAAGTTACCGGCCTTGATGCGCTTGATCACATCAAAGACATCACCCTTGGACGACGCGGTGTACGGCGTGCCTTGCACCAACTGGAACATACCGGTGCGCAGGATTTCACCCTTGATGTCGCCGGTGAATTTACGCAGCTCGGTCTGTTCGATGTAGCTGGTCGTTGCTTCAATCTCGTTGTAGCTCGAAGAGCCACTGGAGCTGTAGTAGCCCTCGCGGTGATTGCTCTGGGCCGAAACGATGTGGATGTATTGCTCCACACGTTCCTGATACGCCAGATCCGTCACCGCGACTTTCGGGGCCGCTTGCACGCTGAACGCGCAAGCCAGGGCCATCATGCCAATCCATGCGCGCATCAATTAACGCTCCGTGGTTTTGCGGATCTCTTTTTCGTCCATCCACTCGGCCAGACCGCTTTCAACGTCGATCAGTTGCAGGCTGAATTTGTAGAAGACGTCCTTGTAGTCGCTGCTGCGCTTGACGATCGAGCTGATCGAACCTTCGATGCGGTACTTGGCGGCAACCATGTTGCCAGTCTTGGCCACGGTGCTCTTCTTGTACAGGCCGCTCTGGTTTTGCAGCTTGAGCTGGTCAACCTGGCTCTGCATCGCGTTGTTGTCACTGGCAAAGCGCGCTACGCCGGTTTTCATCAGTTGAGTCTTGATGCTGGTGGTGATTTCGCGAGTGTCGATGTACTCGCTGGTCTTGTTCTTCACGTCGTAGACCTGAACCACCGGACGGCCCTGCAGAATGCCGGACTGAGCCAGCGAGCGGGTCATCGACTCGGCGATCATTTGCAGGTCGGTCGAACCGAATTCGTTGGTCACGGTTTCAACCGCTTTGGTGTCGCCGTAGCTGATGTTCTTGCTGCCCAGGGTCGGCGAAGTGTTGGCGCAACCGGAGGCCAGCAGGGCGATAACGGCAATGCAGGAAAAGCGTACAAACATGGGAATGCTCTCTAAATCAGAAATAGGGTGTCAGGCTTACGGCGTCTTGATTTCCAGACGGAAGTCCACGGCTTTCGGGGTCGGGGCAATCCCCTGAATGAAGCTGGTCTGGGCGCCGTACATCATTTGGCTTTTCCACACTTCTTCTTCGGCGATCGGGAAACCTTCCGCGCCGAGCCAGGCGAAGCGGTAGTAGAAGATCTTGTTGCTGTTGAGGGTGTTGCTCAACTGCACATTGACCGTCATGAAGCCGTTTTCGCGAGCGACGCGCATGGCGCCGACGACGATGTGTTTCTGCGGACCCATGGCCACGACTTTGCTCGCGGCGCTGCCCGGCTCTGGCGGTGGCGGGGTGGCGCAACCGCTCGCCAGTAAGGCGAGGGCGGCGACGGCGATGAGTTTGAAGCGCATGCAAAGACTCCGTTCTTAAGGTTGTTTGAGGCTGGCGACGTTGGTTGCGCCGGCGCTCGGGATCACGTGAGCGGCGAGACCGCCGGCGAACACCTGGTTGCCCACAGCGCGCAGGCTGATCACTTGGTAACGCTGATCGACAGTCACCTTGACCACCGAACCGCCCACGGCGCTCGGCAGGGTAACCTGATGCTCACCCTTTTTCAGTCGCAGACGCACCACTTGGGTGTTGTCCGGCAGGGTACGCCACGTACGGGTATCGGCACCTTCGAGCACAGCTGAAGAGATACCGACGGCCAGACCGGCCAGGGGGTTGGTTTCGTTGATCTTCTTCTGCGCCACGCCTTTGGTGATCGCCCGCACGGTGGTGCGCAGAATGATCCCCGGCATGTCGTCACGCAGAGCGCGGCGGGACATGGCGGTGGTGCTGTTGAGCGCGGTCAGATCGACCTGCTGACCGTCGACGCCGATTTGCGCGAAAGTCGCCGTGGAGGTGTCCGGTTTGATGATCGGGAACGACAGCGGCGTGATCACCACATTGTTGGAGATCGGCAATGGCAGCGGAACGCGGATCGAGTCGCGGGCTGGGGCCAGACCGCTTTGCACAACGATCAGAATGTCGCTGTCGTCGGACTTGCTCGGCTTGTCGAGATTGACCAGCGCCTGCTCCAGCAGCGGCGTGTTCGGGCGCAGTTCGGCAGCCTTGCGGTAGCCCGGTGCAGCCAGGCCTTTCTCGCCCAGGGCTTCATAGACGAAACCGGACAGGTAATGGCTGAACGCACTCTGGTAGCTGTTTTTCAGGCCAACCACTTCCGGCGCGTCGAGACTGGCGACCGGGTAGCCTTGCAGGTCCTTGTACTGCGTCTTGATGCCTTCTTTTTCGGCTTCTTCCTCGCTCTTGAGGTATTCCTTGTCACGCAGCTCGGCGATCACTGCTTCACGTTCGTGAGTTTTCTTGATCGCAGTACGTGCGCCGTCGAAATCGTTGACTGCCAGCAGGTTCAGGGCCATCTGCGTGGTCAACATGACTTTTTCGTAGTCATAGCCTTCGTAGCGACGCACTTTGTCGTTGACCAGGAAACTGCCGAACTGGGCCAGGTACTTGTCGGTATCGAGCTTGACCGAGTCTTCCCACTTGCCAACCACCTGGTCGGCGCTGGTCCAGGCATTCTGGCTGCCGGAGAGGTCGCCCTTGGCGCGCAGCAACTCACCTTTCTCGAAGTAATAGAGCAGGTCTTTATCAGGGCCGGTGTTGTTCTTTTCCAGCAGAGTCAGCGCGGCGTCGACGTTGCCGGTGGCCAGTTGCTGATTGGTCTGTGCCAATTCAGAGTCGTAATTGCGAAACGCCGAACAGCCGGACAGCAGAGTGACGGCGCTGAGCGCGATCAGAGTGGGGGCGCGGAATGCCATGGGGGTACTTCTTCCCTGGAGTAATACAGCCGCGGATGCTGGTCGGGCTGGTGTGACCCATCGACAGTGGCACTGGCCTCCTGCCAATTCCTCATAACCTGAGGAGCTTTAATGCCGTTTCGCAATAGCGAGGGCGCGGCATTATAAGCGGGTGGTAGTGGCTATGTAATAGCTTTTTAATTGCACTGGTTAGTTAGATGCCATTACTTATTTCAGGTTGGATACCACGCTGCTTGCCGGTGCCCCGCTGGACTGGAAGGCGCTGCCATTGGCAAACACGTGCTCACCCAAGGCGCGCAGGCCGATAACCTGGCGATTCTGGTCGATGCGGATTTTCATTGGAGCAGCGCCGGGCGCGTTGGGCAGGCTGATCAGGTGATCACCCTTTTTCAGGCGCAGACGCACGACTTGGGTGAGGTTGGGCAAGGTGCGCCAGGTGCGGGTGTCGGCCTGCTCGAAACCGTCCCAATGAGTGACATAGGAGGCTTTGCTCGGGTCGCGTCGGTTGTCCGTGGCTTGAACGTCAGCCGCCAGAAAGGCCCGATAGGTCGTACGCTGGATAATGCCCGGCATGTCGTCACGCAGGGTGCGCAAGGACATGTCGGTAATGCTGTTGACGGCGATCAGCTTTTTCTGACGACCGTCGATGCTCACTTGATTGAATGAAGGTGTGGATGTGTCTGGCACCATCACGGGAAACGATACATTGGCGACGATGACTTGCCCGTCCGCCAACTTCACCGGATAGGGCACGCGCACGGAACTGCGGGCCGGTGCCAGGCCGCTCTGCACGATGATCAGTACGTCGCTTTCGTCTGCCTTCAGTCCAGGGTTGTCGAGGTCGCGCAATGCCTGCTGGAAAAACCCCATGTCCGGGCGCAGTTCGATCGCCTGACGATAGCCGGGCGCTGCCAGATCTTTCTCGCCGAGCGCTTCGTAGGTAAAACCGGCGAGATAGTGACTGAACGCGCTCTGATAGCCGTTCTTCAAGGCGATGACGGCGGATGATTCCAGCATGACCACTGGGTAGCCTTGCAGGTCCTTGTAATGGACGCGGGCGCCGCTGGCCTTGGCCGCCTCTTCGACACGCTCGTATTCCAGTTCTCGCTGCCGGGCGATCAGTGCTTCACGCTCGTGGGTTTTCTTGATGTCGGCGCGGGCACCGTCAAAGTCATTCAGGGCCAGTTGGTTGAGGGCCATTTGCGTGGTCAGCATGACTTTTTCGTAGTCGTAGCCATCGTAGCGGCGCAGCTTGTCATTGATGATGCTGCCCCACTGATTGCCCATGGCGGCGAGCAATTTGTCGCCAGTGGTTTCAATGGTGTCCTGGCGCTGTATGACCATTTGCTCGGCGCTACGCCAGGCAATCTGGCTCTGCGGGAATTCACCGCCAGCGCTTAGCACCGCACCCTTCTCGAAGTAATAGAGCAAATCCTTTTCTTCGCCCGGGTTGTGTGCCTCGATCAAGGCCAGTGAACCGCCGATATTGCCGGCCTTGAGCTGTTGCGTGGTCTGTTGCAGTTCCAGGTCGTAATCACGGTAAGCGGCGCAACCACTGAGTTGCACAAGGGTGGCGATCAGCAGGGATGGCAACAAACAGTGGCGCATGAGCGGGTTCTTCCTTGAACGGAGAGGGCGAAATGATGGCGCATTATAGGGGCGCTTTGCAGCTGCCGGGGTGGTATGGATTGCGCTAGGCTTGCCCGCTCACCGATCAATTGAGTTGCGGTACTTCAATGAATCAACTGCTGGCCATGCGTGCGTTCCGTTGCATCGTCGAGTGTCGCGGTTTCAGTGCTGCGGCGGAACGGCTCGAGACTACGCACTCGACCATCTCCCGGCAGTTGCAGCAACTGGAAGCCGAGCTGGGCACGCGTCTGATCAATCGCAACACCCGGCGTTTCAGCCTGACCACGGCGGGGCAGCAGTATTACCTCGCCTGCGTGGATATTCTCGATCGCCTTGATCAGGCCGCTGTGGCGGTCGGTCAGGCCCAGGAGAAACCCAGTGGTGTCTTGCGCATCAGTGCGCCCGTGGTCATCGGTACGCTGGAACTGGCGAAGTGGCTGCCAGGGTTTCAACAGCGTTATCCCGAGATTGAAGTTGATCTGTCCTGCGATGACCGTTTTGTCGATCTGATCGCCGAAGGCCTCGATGTCGCGTTGCGCATCTGCGGGCCGCTTGAAGATTCGTCTCTGGTGGCGCGGTTGCTCACGGTTTCGCCGATGCTGCTGGTCGCGTCACCGGCCTATATCGCACGGCACGGATTGGTACGGCAGGTGCGGGAACTGGCCGGGCATCAGTTGCTGGCGTTTGCCGGTGGCAGTGACTGGACGCTGACCGATGCGCGCGGAGTTGCCACGCAGATCCGTGCGCATGGGCGCTTCAAGGCCGATTCGATCAGCTCGCTGCACGCCGCTGCGTTGGCCGGTGTGGGCATTGCCGCGTTCACCCGTGCGACGGTGCAGGATGACTTGTTGAGCGGACGGTTGGTGCAGATGCTACCCAACTGCAGCCTGGGTCAACGGCACTATTACGCGCTGTATCCCCATGCCCGGCATGTGGCGCTCAAGGTCAAAGTGTTCGTTGAGTTCATGGCCGAACACTACCGTAGCGGCAGTCCGGCGTTAGGCTAAATTGCCGACAAAGCTTGAGGGAAACGCGTTCGAAGTGAACAATATGTAACTTCGCATTTCCATTTGAGAATTCTTCATGACTGCCGCGTCCCGTTTCCTGGCCTGGCTGGTGTTCCCGTTGTTTGCCCTGAGCAGCTTCAATCTGCTGGCTGATACCGTGGAAGGCGCACCGCAAGCGCTGCATTTGCTCGATTACATCAGCGCCGACTACCCGCCGACGGTAGCGGCGGGCAAGGTTGTCGATGATTCCGAATACCGCGAGCAACTGGAGTTCACGCGGGCGCTGCAAGGCTTGATCGCCGGCATGCCGGCCAAGCCTGAAAAGGCTGCGCTGGAGCAGGGCGTTGAAGCCTTGCACGCGGCGATCACCGCGAAACAGGACGGCGCCGAAGTGGCCCGACAGGCGCGGCAACTGGGCGCGCAACTGGCGGTGGCGTATGAAGTCAGCCAAGCACCGATCATCACCCCCGATCCCACCCGTGGTGCGCCGCTCTATGCGCAGAATTGCTCGGTGTGCCACGGCGACAGTGGCGCCGGTGACGGCCCGGCGGGGCTCGGCATGACCCCGGCACCGGCCAATCTGCGTGATGCGGCGCGGTTGGATCACCTGAGCTTGTACGCGATCTACAACACCCTTGGCCAAGGCGTCGAAGGCACCGACATGCCGGCGTTTGCCGATCAGCTTGATGATCGCCAGCGTTGGGATCTGGCGACTTACATCGCCGGCTTCAGCGCCGATCCGGCGGCGGCCAAAGCCGAGAAGACTTACAACATCGCCGATCTGGCGCGCCAGACCCCGGCTGAGGTACAGGCCGCCGACGGCGCGCAAGCCGCAGCGACGTTCCGTGCACAACGTGCGCAGCCGCCGCAGGTCAAGCGCGGCCCGGCGCAGTTGCTCGACTACACCGCCGCAACGCTGGACAAGAGCCTTGCCGCGTATCGCGCCGGCGAACACGATCAGGCATACGACCTGTCGGTCGCGGCCTATCTGGAAGGCTTCGAACTGGTCGAGAGCTCGCTGGATAACGTCGACGCCAATGTGCGCAAGGACACAGAAAAATCGCTGATGGCTTACCGGCAATCGTTGCAGGACGGTTTGCCGGTCGAGCAGGCCGAGCAGCGTCTGGAGGCCGCAAAGGCCAAGCTCAAGGAATCCGCCGGGTTGCTCGGCAGCGACGGCCTGAGCTGGTCGCTGAGCTACATTTCCGGCCTGCTGATTCTGCTGCGCGAAGGTCTGGAAGCGATTCTGGTGCTGGCGGCGATTCTTGCGTTCCTGCGCAACACCGGCCAGCAGTCAGCGGTGCGCAGTGTCAACGTCGGTTGGGGCCTGGCGCTGCTGGCCGGCCTCGGCACCTGGGCGTTGGCGGCGTATGTGATCGACGTCAGCGGCTCGCAGCGTGAACTGCTCGAAGGCGCCACGGCGCTGTTTGCCAGTGTCATGGTCTTGTGGCTCGGTGTGTGGATGCATGACCGCCGGCATGCAGCGGCCTGGCAGGATTACATCAAGAGCAGTCTGGTCGGTGGTGGCGGGCGTTTCGGCTTCGCGATTCTGGCGTTCTTCTCGGTGTATCGCGAGCTGTTCGAAGTGATCCTGTTCTACGAAACCCTGTGGCTGCAGGCCGGCCCGGCCGGGCATGACGCGGTCCTCGCCGGTGGCGCGACGGCATTGGTGCTGCTGGTGGGGCTGGCGTGGGTAATCCTGCGCGGTTCGGCGAAACTGCCGTTGACGCTGTTCTTCAGCATCAACGCCGCGTTGCTCTGCGCGTTGTCGGTGGTGTTTGCCGGGCATGGCGTGAAGGCGTTGCAGGAAGCCGGAATCTTTGGCACGCGGCCGGTGGCGTTCTTTGAATTCGACTGGCTGGGGATTCATGCCGATGCCTATTCGCTGACGGCGCAAGCGGTGGCGATTCTGGCGATTGTGGTGTTGTATGGGCGTAGTTGGGTGGCGGAGAAGCGGCGGGTTTCGGCTGTTTGATTGAGTGCTCCCTTAAAAGATCGCAGCCTTCGGCAGCTCCTACATGGGCGTAGCATGTCGCAATATTGCGGCGCGACGCGCACTCTGTAGGCGTTGCCGAAGGCTGCGATCTTTTGCTTTTAGAGGTAAAGAAAATGCGTGTATGGATCGATGCCGACGCCTGCCCACGGGCGGCGAAGGATCTGGTGGTGAAGTTCGCCCTCAAGCGCCAGTTCGAAGTGGTGCTGGTGGCCGGGCAGCCGCAGATCAAGCCGGGGCTGGCCATCGTCAAACTGATCGTGGTGCCGAGCGGCCCGGATGCGGCAGACGATTATCTGGTCGAGCACGCGGTACCGGGGGAGCTGGTGATTTGCAGCGATATTCCATTGGCCGATCGTTTGGTGAAGAAGGGCGTGGCGGCGCTGGATCCACGCGGCAAGGAGTTCGATGCGCAGAACATGGGCGAGCGCTTGGCCGTGCGCAATCTGTTCACTGATCTGCGCGAACAAGGCCAGATGAGCGGCGGACCGGCGCCGTTTGGCGATCGCGAGAAACAGGCGTTTGCCAATGCGCTGGACCGGATCCTGACCCGACTGACGCGCAAACCCTGAGCCTTATGACGATCATTCCCACGCTCCGCGTGGGAATGCATCTTGGGACGCTCTGCGTTCCGGTCTTACCGCAAATGTAACGCCAAAGTGAGCAGGCGCGGAGCGCCAATGGCGGCATTCCCACGCAGAGCGTGGGAACGATCATACGGGGAATCAGGCGTCGTTTTCGTGGGTCAGTTCGAGGACGCGATCCACGAGCTTGTTGATCCCCGAAGCCGCCTCACTGATGTTCTGCGCCAGCATGTAAGCCGGGGTCGTCACCAGTTTGCGCGCCTTGTCTTCGATGATTTCCGTCACCGCGCAGTCTTCATGAGTGGCACCCATCTTGTTCATCGCCGTGGCGGTGTCGGCGTCGTTGCCGATGGTGCAGGTCACGCCCGGGCCATAGATCTTCGCCGCCAATGCCGGGGAAATGCACATCAGGCCCACCGGTTTGCCTGCTTCGGCGAATGCTTCGGCCAAGGCCAGCACTTGCGGCTGCACGGTGCAGCCCGCGCCTTCAACGGCAAAGTTCGAAAGGTTCTTCGCCGCACCAAACCCGCCCGGCACGATCAGCGCATCGAAGTCGTCGACATCGGCGTCGCGGATGTCCTTGATGTTGCCGCGGGCAATGCGCGCCGATTCCACCAGGACGTTGCGCGACTCGGGCATTTCTTCGCCGGTCAGGTGATTTATCACATGCAATTGCGCGATGTTCGGGGCGAAGCACTGTACCTGCGCGCCACGTTGGTCGAGGCGCAGCAGGGTGATGACGCTTTCATGGATTTCGGCGCCGTCGTACACGCCACTGCCGGACAGGATCACTGCAACTTTTTTGCTCATGGGTTTCTCTCCAGATTCATGGCGCTAAATGTCCACTAAATTGTCGCGCGTTGCCATAGGCTCAAGAGCTGGCGGCACCTGCATGGAGCGCTTTCTACATGGATCGCAACAACGGCGGGGTGTTCATTATTTGCGGTTGCCTGCTGCGAAAACGAGCGGGAGATTTTTCGCGTGAGAACGCCGCTGGCGAACGGCAGTCCGCTAGCGCAGAGGGGGCAAATGATTGAAAGAGGCGGCCAGCCCGCGCTGTGCGCAGGGCTGTACGCCAGTCGCCAGCGAGTTACTCGGCTGGCGTCTTCGGTTCGGCAGGTTTGGCCACTTCGGCTTGACTCAGCAGTGCCGCTTTCGCGGCTTGCTCGTCGGCGTAGATCTGTTTGGCCAGCCGCGCATTCTTGAAGCGGCGGCGCAGCCACAGACCGACACCCAGCACCAGCAACGCACCCAGCACCCACAGCTCGTACTTCTTGATGCTGCCGAGCATGCCTTCCAGCACTGCACCGAAGTGGTAAGCGGCGGCGGCCAGCGCGGTCGCCCAGATCGCCGCACCGATGCCGTTGAGCAGCAGATAACGTCCCGGCGGATAACCCGACAGGCCGATCGCCACCGGCATCACCGTGCGCAGACCGTAAACGAAACGGAAGCTCAACACCCAAATGTCAGGATGCTTGCGAATGTGCTCCAGCGCGCGGTCGCCCATCAGCTGCCAGCGCGGTTTGCGCGCGAGCAATTTGCGCCCGTGTTTGCGGCCGAGGAAGTACCACAGCTGATCGCCGGCATAGCTGCCGCAGAACGCCACGACCACCACCAGGTTGATGTCCATGTATCCACGGAACGCGAGGAAGCCCGCGAGCACCAGGATGGTTTCGCCTTCGAAGAACGTGCCGAGGAACAAGGCAAAATAGCCAAAGTCATGCAGAAATTGTTGGAGCATTGTCTGGGTGCTGGCGAAATGAACGCGCAGCCTAACCCTTCGGACACATTCATGAAAGTGTCCAAATGTGTCTCGACGTGAACAATTCCTACACTGAGAATGGAATGCGGCTACACGTCACAGGTCTCACACAACTGTCATCTGTTCGTCATAATGGCCGTCTATAACTGTCACGCTCGCCCGTTTGCGCGGGCTCAGGAGTCTGCCGTGAGCTTTACCCCCGCCAATCGTCTGTTCCCTGCCACTCGCCTGCGTCGCAACCGTCGTGATGATTTTTCGCGTCGGCTGGTGCGGGAAAATGTGCTGACGGTCGATGACCTGATCCTGCCGGTGTTCGTGCTCGACGGTGAAAACCGCCGCGAAGCCGTGGCTTCGATGCCTGGGGTAGAGCGGCTGACTATCGACTTGCTGCTGGAAGAGGCGGCGAAGTGGGTCGAGCTGGGGATTCCGGCGCTGGCGCTGTTCCCGGTCACCCCTCCTGAACTCAAATCCCTCGACGCCGCCGAAGCCTGGAACCCCGAAGGCATCGCCCAGCGCGCCACCCGCGCCCTGCGTGAGCGTTTTCCGGAACTGGGGGTGATCACCGACGTCGCGCTCGATCCGTTCACCACCCACGGTCAGGACGGCATCCTCGACGAAGAAGGCTACGTGCAGAACGACATTACTGTCGACGCACTGGTCCGCCAGGCCTTGTCCCATGCCGAAGCCGGCGCTCAGGTAGTCGCGCCTTCGGACATGATGGACGGTCGCATTCAGGCGATCCGCGAAGCGCTGGAAATCGCCGGCCACGTCAATGTGCGGATCATGGCGTATTCGGCCAAGTACGCCAGCGCCTATTACGGCCCGTTCCGCGATGCCGTGGGTTCAGCCTCGAACCTCGGCAAGGCGAACAAAGCCTCTTATCAGATGGACCCGGCCAACAGCGACGAAGCGCTGCACGAAGTCGGTGCGGACTTGTCTGAAGGCGCGGACATGGTCATGGTCAAACCGGGCATGCCCTACCTGGACATTCTTTTCCGGGTAAAAGATGCCTTCAAAGTGCCGACCTTCGTCTACCAGGTTAGCGGCGAATACGCCATGCACATGGCGGCAATCCAGAATGGCTGGTTGAGCGAGGCGGTGATTGTCGAATCACTGACCGCCTTTAAACGTGCCGGCGCTGATGGCATCCTGACTTACTTTGCTGTCCGCGCCGCTCAATT
Organism: Pseudomonas sp. Irchel 3H7; assembly: GCF_900187605.1. Taxonomy (GTDB): domain Bacteria; phylum Pseudomonadota; class Gammaproteobacteria; order Pseudomonadales; family Pseudomonadaceae; genus Aquipseudomonas. The sequence goes on along the minus strand of NZ_FYEA01000005.1, from coordinate 386,900 downwards.
GTTACGAGAGCAGAAATAGCCCTCCCAGGAACATTCAATGAATACCGAAGGACTCACGGAAGTTGCAGTAAAAGAAGCTCAACCGGTGGTCGAGCAAATCACCGAAACCCCGCCGGAGCTGGAGCCTGCGCCACCCGCGCCAGTCACCGAACCTGTTGCGGCGGCGCCAGTGATTGCCATACCGGGCCTGGATGACAGCAGCCTGTACATCCACCGTGAGCTTTCGCAACTGCAATTCAATATCCGCGTGCTGGAACAGGCGCTGGATGAGTCCTATCCGTTGCTGGAACGCTTGAAGTTCCTGCTGATCTTCTCCAGCAACCTCGATGAATTCTTTGAAATCCGCGTCGCCGGTCTGAAGAAACAGATCACTTTCGCCCGGGAGCAGGCCGGAGCTGATGGCTTGCAACCGCATCAGGCGCTGGCGCGGATCAGCGAGCTGGTCCACGGTCATGTTGATCGTCAGTACGCGATCCTCAACGACATTCTGTTGCCGGAGCTGGAAAAGCATCAGGTGCGCTTCATCCGTCGCCGCCACTGGACGGTCAAGATCAAAACCTGGGTGCGCCGCTATTTCCGCGACGAGATCGCACCGATCATCACCCCGATCGGGCTCGACCCGACGCACCCGTTCCCGTTGCTGGTGAACAAGAGCCTGAACTTCATCGTCGAGCTGGAAGGCATCGACGCCTTCGGTCGCGACTCCGGTCTGGCAATCATCCCGGCGCCGCGCTTGCTGCCACGGATCATCAAGGTGCCGGAAGAAGTCGGCGGCCCCGGCGACAACTATGTGTTCCTGTCGTCGATGATCCACGCTCACGCCGATGACCTGTTCCAAGGCATGAAGGTAAAAGGCTGCTACCAGTTCCGTCTGACCCGAAACGCCGACCTGGCGCTCGACTCCGAAGATGTCGAAGACCTGGCCCGCGCCCTGCGTGGCGAGTTGTTCTCGCGTCGTTACGGTGATGCGGTGCGTCTGGAAGTCGCCGACACTTGCCCGAAACATCTTTCGGACTACCTGCTCAAGCAGTTCAACCTGAGCGAGAGCGAGCTGTATCAGGTCAACGGCCCGGTCAACCTGACGCGGCTGTTCAGCATCACCGGGCTCGACAGCCATCCGGAGCTGCAATACACGCCGTTCACCCCGCAGATCCCGAAACTGCTGCAGAACAGTGAAAACATCTTCAGCGTGGTCAGCAAGCAGGACATCCTCTTGCTGCACCCATTCGAGTCGTTCACCCCGGTGGTCGACCTGCTGCGTCAAGCCGCCAAAGACCCGCACGTTCTCGCTGTGCGTCAGACCCTGTACCGTTCCGGCGCCAACTCCGAAATCGTCGATGCGCTGGTGGATGCCGCGCGTAACGGCAAGGAAGTGACGGCGGTCATCGAGCTGCGTGCGCGGTTCGACGAAGAGTCCAACCTGCAACTGGCCAGCCGTCTGCAAGCGGCCGGTGCGGTGGTGATCTACGGCGTGGTCGGCTTCAAGACCCACGCCAAGATGATGCTGATCCTGCGGCGTGAGGCCGGCGAAATCGTCCGTTACGCGCATCTCGGCACCGGTAACTACCACGCCGGTAACGCCAAGCTGTACACCGACTACAGCCTGCTGACCTCCGACGATGCCTTGTGCGAAGACGTTGGCAAACTGTTCAGCCAGTTGATCGGCATGGGTAAAACCCTGCGCATGAAGAAGCTGCTGCATGCGCCGTTCACCCTGAAGAAGGGCATGCTCGACATGATCACCCGCGAGACGCAATTTGCGCTCGACGGCAAACCGGCGCACATCATCGCCAAGTTCAACTCGCTGACCGATCCGAAGATCATCCGCGCGCTGTACAAGGCCAGCCAGTCCGGTGTGCGCATCGATCTGGTGGTGCGCGGCATGTGCTGCCTGCGTCCGGGGATTGCCGGGGTTTCGCACAACATTCATGTGCGCTCGATCATCGGCCGCTTCCTTGAGCACACGCGAGTGTTCTACTTCCTCAATGGCGGTGATGAGCAGATGTTCCTCTCCAGTGCCGACTGGATGGAGCGCAACCTCGACAAACGCGTCGAGACTTGCTTCCCTGTCGAAGGCAAAAAGCTGCTGACCCGGGTGAAGAAAGAGCTGGAGCTGTACCTGACTGATAACACTCATAGCTGGAGCTTGCAGTCGGATGGCCGTTACATCCGCAACACGCCGACCGGCAACCAGAACCCGAGGAGTGCGCAGGCGACGTTGCTGGAACGGTTGGGTAGCCCGATATTGCCGGTGAGCAGCTAAAGCCAAGAGCAAGAGCCCCTCACCCTAGCCCTCTCCCGAAGGGAGAGGGGACTGATCGAGGTGTCTCACGCTATACGCCGACCTGAGAAATCGAGTCGAACTCGGGTTTTGAAAAGTCCACAAATCGGCTCCCTCTCCCTCGGGAGAGGGCTGGGGTGAGGGGCATCGATCTCACGTACACCACTAAATCCCAGCCGAACACCCAATAAAAAAGGCGATCCAGAAGGATCGCTTTTTTTATGCCCAATCGAGGCTCAGTGGACCGTGAGCACAATCCCCACCCGCGTCAGCCAATCCGCCTCAAGCCCGAAATCCGCCTGAGTCAGCTGATTCTCATCCAGCCAGTTCTCCGGGAATTCCACATCCAAGGTGTTGCCCTTGGCGTGCAATACCACCTGCGGCATGGTCTGGGTGCCACGAATGTGGTGGAACAGGATCGCAAAGCGCAGCAGCACGCACAGACGGATCAGCTTGTCGCCGTCGTCACCGAAATCGGCAAACTTGTCCTTGGGAATGTTGCGGCGGTGGCCGCGCACCAATAGCGCGAGCATCTGTTGGTCTTCGCGGGAGAACCCGGCGAGGTCCGAGTGCTCGATCAGGTAGGCGCCGTGCTTGTGGTAGTGATAGTGCGCGATGTCGAGGCCGACTTCGTGAACTTTCGCCGCCCAGCCAAGGAGTTCGCGCCAGATGCCGTCATCCAGCTCCCAGTCCGCCGCCACCTGATCAAACGCGTGCAAGGCTTTGCGTTCAACTCGTGCGGCCTGTTCCAGATCGACGTGATAGCGCTCCATCAGCGAGGTCAGGGTGCGTTCGCGCACGTCTTCGTGATGATGGCGACCGAGCAGGTCATAGAGCACGCCTTCACGCAGGGCGCCGTCGCAGTGATCCATGCGTTGCAGTTCGAGGGCGTCGAAAATCGCTTCGAGAATCGCCAGACCCGCCGGGAAAATGGTCCGGCGATCCGGCTTGATGCCTTCAAAATCGATCTTGTCGACGTCACCGAGCTTGAACAGACGACGCTTGAGCCAGGCCAAGCCTTCGGCGTTCACTTCGCCGGTGCCGTGACCGCCGGCCTTCAGGGCCAGACCGATGGCGCGGATGGTGCCCGAGGAACCGATGGCTTCATCCCAGGTCAGGCGATGCAGGGCATGTTCGATGCTCATGATCTCCAGCCGCGCCGCCGTGTATGCCTGGGCGTAGCGGGCCGGGGTGATCTTGCCGTCCTTGAAGTAGCGCTGGGTGAAGCTGACGCAGCCCATCTGCAGACTTTCGCGCAGCAGCGGCTCGAAACGCTGGCCGATGATGAACTCGGTACTGCCGCCGCCGATGTCGGCGACCAGACGTTTGCCCGGGGTGTCGGCGAGGGTGTGCGATACGCCCAGATAAATCAGTCGCGCTTCTTCACGACCGGAAATCACTTCCACCGGGTGACCGAGGATTTCTTCGGCGCGGTGGATGAATTCGAGGCGGTTGCGCGCTTCACGCAGGGCGTTGGTGCCGACGATGCGCACGGCGCCGAGCGGCATACCGTTGATCAGTTGGGCAAAGCGCTTGAGGCAATCGAGGCCGCGTTGCATCGATTCTTCGTTGAGTTTGCGCTCATCGTCGATACCGGCAGCCAGTTGAACCTTCTCGCCAAGGCGCTCGAGAATGCGGATTTCGCCGTTCTGGGCCTTGGCCACGACCATGTGAAAGCTGTTCGAGCCCAGGTCGATTGCGGCGATCAGGGACAGATTCTTGGCTTGGGATTGCGGCATGGTCAGGGGGTCTCGGTCGATAACCCCGACATCGTGCCACGATCAAACGCTGGCGCCAACGCACACGGTTCAAACCGCCGGAGCGCGCACCCCGAACCTGATCGTTCCCACGCTCTGCGTGGGAATGCCTCACTGGACGCTCTGCGTCCGCTTTTGGGACGCTCTGCGTCCTTGGCTGCATTCCCACGCGGAGCGTGGGAACGATCAGGATGAGGCGGATTCAGGCTGTTGCTTCAACTGTGCCAATAAAGTTCGCCAGCTCCGCCGTCTGCGGATTGGCAAACAGCACCTTCGGATCCCCCACCTCATGCACCTTGCCGTGGTGCATGAACACCAGTTTGTCGCCGACCTCGCGGGCAAAGCGCATTTCGTGGGTGACCATGATCAGCGTCATGCCTTCCTTGGCTAATTGCCGCACGACGCTGAGGACTTCGTTGACCAGTTCCGGATCGAGCGCCGAGGTGATCTCATCACAGAGCAACACTTTCGGCGACATCGCCAACGCCCGGGCAATCGCCACGCGCTGTTGCTGGCCGCCGGACAAGCGATCCGGGAAGGCATCGAATTTTTCCCCGAGACCAACCCGTTCGAGCATCTCGCGCGCCAGTTCCGCAGCCTTGGCCTTCGGCACTTTCTGCACCACTTGGGGCGCGAGCATGACGTTTTCGCCCACGGTCAGGTGCGGGAACAGGTTGAACTGCTGAAAGACCATGCCGACCTTCTGCCGCAAGCTGCGCAAATCGGCGCGGGCAGCGTCGAGGTATTCGCCGTCGACTTCGATCACGCCGTCGTTGATCGACTCCAGGCCATTGAGGGTGCGCAGCAGGGTGGATTTGCCCGAGCCGCTGCGGCCGATGATCGCCACCACCTGGCCTTCCTCGACGCTGAGGTCGATACCTTTGAGTACGTGGTGATCGCCGTAGTATTTATGCAGGGCGGAAATTCTAAGCAGAGGCATGCAGTCTCCTTTCCAGGTAGCGCGCACTGAGGGACAACGGGTAGCAGAGCAGGAAGTAACCGAGGGCGACGAGGCCGTAGACCATGAACGGTTCGAATGTGGCGTTGGCGAGCATGCCGCCGGTCTTGGTCAATTCGGTGAAGCCGATAATCGAGGTCACGGCAGTGCCTTTGACCACTTGCACCGAGAAACCCACGGTCGGCGCCACGGCAATGCGTAGCGCTTGCGGCAGGATCACGTAGCGCAGTTGCTCCAGCGGATTGAGCGCCAGACTCGCCGAGGCTTCCCACTGGCCATTGGAGATCGACTCGACGCAGCCGCGCCAGATCTCTGCCAGATAGGCGCTGGTGAACAAGGTCAGGGCAATCGCCGCGGCCATCCACGGCGAGATTTCGATCCCCGCCAAGGCGACACCGAAGAACACCAGAAACAGCTGCATCAACAGCGGCGTGCCCTGGAACAGTTCGATCCAGGTGCGGGCAATGCTGCTCGACACAGAGTTTTTCGAGATGCGCATGATCAGGATCAGCAACCCGACGATCCCGCCGCCAATAAACGCCACCAGCGACAACGCCAGCGTCCATTGCAGGCCGACGAGCAGGTTGCGCAGGATGTCCCAGAAAGTGAAATCGCTCATGCGCGGCTCCTGCTGATGTAGCGCCGGCCGATCCAGTTCAGCAGTTGGCGAATCAGCAGCGCCATGCACAGGTAGATCAGCGTGGTCAGCGCATAGGTTTCAAAGGCGCGGAAGTTGCGCGACTGAATGAAGTTAGCGGCAAAGCTCAGCTCTTCGGTGGCGATCTGCGAACACACCGCCGAGCCGAGCATGACGATGATGATCTGGCTACTCAGCGCCGGCCAGACCTTGCCCAGCGCCGGCAGCAGGACCACGTGGCGGAATGCCTCGAAGCGCGTCATCGCCAGCGCCGCAGCGGCTTCCAGTTGCCCGCGCGGAATCGCCTGAATGCCGGCGCGGATAATTTCCGTCGAATAGGCTCCGAGGTTGATCACCATCGCCAGCACCGCCGCTTGCCACTCGGAAATCTGCACGCCCAGCGACGGCAGGCCGAAGAAGATAAAGAACAACTGCACCAGAAACGGCGTGTTGCGGATCAACTCGACGTAGACGCCGAAGATCGCCGAGAACGGGCGGATGTTCCACGCCCGCACCAGCGCCCCGACAATCCCGACGCCGACCCCGAGCAACGCACCGATGGCCGTCAGCTCAAGGGTGAACAGCGCCCCGCGCAGCAACAGGTCGGTGTTTTCCACCACCGGCATGAAATCGAACTGATAAGCCATGAAGGTCTCCCGCGCAGTCGATCAGAGATCGGCCGGCAGCGGCTCTTTCAGCCAGGTCTGCGAGTTCTTTTCCAGGGCGCCGTCAGCCTTGGCGGTGGTCAGGATGTCGTTGACCTTGGCCAGCAGCGCCGCTTCGTTCTTGTTCACGCCGACGTAGACCGGCGAATCCTTGAGCTTCACTTTCAGCGCCGGCACACGCTTCGGGTTCTTTTCACTGATCGCGACCATCACCACGTTGCCGCTGGCGATCAGGTCGACTTGCCCGGCGAGGTAGGCGGCGATGGTCGAGTTGTTGTCTTCGAAGCGCTTGATGGTGACGCCTTCCGGAGCGACTTTGGTCAACTCGATGTCTTCGATGGCGCCACGGGTAACGCTGATGGTTTTGCCCTTGAGGTCGTCGAGGCTGGCGATCGCCGCGTCTGGCGGGCCGAACACGGCGAGGTAGAAGGGGGCGTAGGCGCGGGAGAAGTCGATGACTTTCTCACGCTCCGGGTTCTTGCCCAGGCTGGAGATCACCAGGTCGACCTTGCCGGTGGTCAGGAACGGGATGCGGTTGGTGCTGTTGACCGGGGTCAGTTCGAGTTTGACCTTGAGCTGGTCGGCCAGCAGTTTTGCGGTGTCGATGTCCAGGCCGCGCGGCTTCATGTCCGGGCCGACCGAGCCGAACGGCGGGAAGTCCTGCGGTACGGCGACTTTCAGCGTGCCGCGTTTGACCACGTCGTCGAGACCGTCGGCGTGGGCGGGAGCCTGGCTGAGCAACAGAGAGGAAAACAGGGCGGCGAGGAGGGCGCTGTAACGCTTGGTCATGGACAATCTCCGGATCGGCGAGAAGTGATTTCTGCGTTCGGACAGAGCACGGGCCGTGCCAATACGCGGTTTTCGCCCCGGCAGGCCATGGTTTTAGCGGGTTTGTTCGGTCTTACTGGTCTGAACAGTCAGGTTGTTTTTCGCACTGCCATGGCGCACCGGCGTGGTTCACCGAACCCCGCTGGGGCACGACTTGCCGGACTCGCCGAATAGCTTTACAACTAGCCGCACATTGGCCTGGCGCGTCCGAAAAACCATGAATTCGATTTCCCGTGCGGTACCCGAAGTGGCGCTGCAAGCGATCCGCAAACTGATCACCGAACAGGGTTTCGGTGCGGGTGATGCTTTGCCTTCGCAGCGGGACCTGGCGCTGCAACTGGGCGTCAGCCGGGCGTCGTTGCGTGAGGCGTTGTCCTCGCTGAGTGCGTTGGGTGTGGTCAGTATTCAGCCGGGCAAAGGCGTGTTCGTGCAGTCGCCAGTGGAATTGTCGCGCGGCGATAGCGCGCCGGGGTGGTCATTTGCGGCGCAAGCGTCGCCGCTGGATATCTTTCAATTGCGCTATGCGCTCGAAGGGTTTGCCGCCGGGCTGGCAGCGGTGACGTTGAGTACTTTCGATCTGGATGCGCTGGAAGACAATGTCGCGGCCATGCGCGAGCAATTGAAGGCTGGCGACTTTGAGGCTGCGGCGAAACTCGACTTCGAATTCCACCGCCGCATCCTGCTGGCCAGCGGCAATCAGGCGATGTTGAGCATCCTCACCGCCAGCGCCGAGATGTTCCTGGAGAGCCAGAAACTACCGTTCATCCGCGCCGAACGTGCGATGGAAACCTGGCAGGAGCACCGCAAGATCCTGCGCGCCCTCGCACGTCGGGCGTCCGGCGCTGCGCAAAAAGCCATGCAGGAACATGTGCGCAACGCGGCCCTGCGCACCGGAATTTCCTTCATTGCCCCCGCCACGGCGTGACTTGAGCTATACCCAAACTCATCGAGTGCCATAGCAAGACTCAATCAACTGCGGCTTCCTGAACAGGGGAAGGGCGGCTATGATGGGCCACGTTTTTTTGCTTACAACCTGGAGAATTCCATGAGCAGCGATCTTATCAAACACGTTAGCGACGCTAGCTTCGAAGCCGACGTACTCAAGGCCGAAGGCGCTGTCCTGGTCGATTACTGGGCTGAATGGTGCGGTCCTTGCAAAATGATCGCTCCGGTTCTGGACGAGATTGCCGAGACTTACAAAGGCAAGCTGACCGTTGCCAAACTGAACATCGACGAAAACCAGGAAACCCCGGCCAAGCACGGCGTGCGTGGTATCCCGACGCTGATGCTGTTCAAGAACGGCAACGTTGAAGCGACCAAAGTCGGCGCCCTGTCGAAGTCGCAACTGGCGGCTTTCCTCGACGCCAACATCTAAGCGTCGCTGTAAAGTGCCTGAAAAAAAGCCCCGCAAAATAGCGGGGCTTTTTGCGTATTCAGGGCTAGACGCTCCGAAACTCAGGTGGTACATTCGGCCCCGCACTGGTTTCTCCATTGCCCCCTGCTAGCCGTCGCCGACGCACTCCTTTTCGAATTAGTTCGCGATCCTGTCGCCTTCTCCGCGGCGCGGCCTCATTAAGCCAAAAGCTTAATTTCCCCCCCTCCATAAATGATTACGTCATTCCTATATGAATCTGACTGAACTCAAGCAAAAGCCGATTACCGAACTGCTCGAATTGGCCGAACAGATGGGCATAGAAAATATGGCCCGTTCGCGCAAGCAGGACGTGATTTTCTCCCTGCTGAAAAAGCACGCGAAAAGCGGCGAGGAAATCTCCGGTGATGGCGTGCTGGAGATTCTCCAGGACGGCTTCGGCTTCCTGCGCTCCGCTGACGCTTCCTACCTGGCCGGCCCGGACGATATCTACGTCTCGCCAAGCCAGATCCGCCGTTTCAACTTGCGCACCGGTGACACCATCGTTGGCAAGATCCGCCCTCCGAAGGAAGGCGAGCGGTATTTCGCCCTGCTCAAGGTCGACACGATCAACTTCGATCGTCCCGAGAACGCGAAAAACAAGATTCTCTTCGAGAACCTGACCCCGCTGTTCCCGACCGTGCGCATGAAGATGGAAGCCGGTAACGGTTCCACCGAAGACTTGACCGGTCGTGTAATCGACCTGTGCGCCCCGATCGGCAAAGGCCAGCGTGGTCTGATCGTTGCACCGCCGAAAGCCGGTAAAACGATCATGCTGCAAAACATCGCAGCGAACATCGCCCGTAACAACCCTGAAGTTCACCTGATCGTGCTGCTGATCGACGAGCGTCCGGAAGAAGTAACCGAAATGCAGCGCACCGTGCGCGGCGAAGTGGTTGCCTCGACCTTCGATGAGCCGCCGACCCGTCACGTGCAGGTCGCTGAAATGGTGATCGAGAAGGCCAAGCGCCTGGTCGAGCACAAGAAAGACGTGGTGATCCTGCTCGACTCCATCACCCGTCTGGCCCGTGCCTACAACACCGTGATCCCGAGCTCCGGCAAGGTTTTGACCGGTGGTGTCGATGCCCACGCCCTCGAGAAGCCGAAACGCTTCTTCGGTGCTGCGCGTAACATCGAAGAAGGCGGCTCGCTGACCATTATCGCCACCGCGCTGGTTGAAACCGGCTCGAAGATGGACGAAGTGATCTACGAAGAGTTCAAGGGTACCGGCAACATGGAACTGCCTCTGGATCGCAAGATCGCCGAGAAGCGTGTGTTCCCGGCCATCAACATCAACCGCTCCGGCACCCGCCGCGAAGAGTTGCTGACTGCCGACGACGAACTGCAGCGTATGTGGATCCTGCGCAAGCTGCTGCACCCGATGGACGAAGTGGCTGCCATCGAGTTCCTGGTCGACAAGCTGAAGACGACCAAGACCAACGACGAGTTCTTCTTGTCGATGAAGCGCAAGTAATACGCAAGCCGTTTGAAAAAAGCGTCCGAAAGGGCGCTTTTTTTTGCCTTGAATTATTTGTATCTGGATTGAAGTTTGCGCGGCTGATAACTTCGCGCCTTCAAGGGATTTTGTATCCAGAACAGGTAAGGTTTTTTCATGCACACGTTTGGCAATCGCCGTGATATCGACGGATTACGGGCACTGGCGGTTATTCCCGTCGTACTGTTTCATTTCGGATTCACTACATTCAGCGGCGGTTTTGTCGGCGTTGATGTGTTCTTCGTCATTTCCGGCTTCCTGATCACCTCGATCCTGTTCCGCGAAATCAGCGCCCAGCGTTTCAGTTTTCTCGACTTCTGGGGCCGTCGCGCCCGGCGCATCCTGCCGGCATTGACCGTCGTGGTTATCGTGACGCTGGCTTTAGGCTGGCTGTTGCTGACAGCCAAAGACCTGGCTGAACTCGGGCGGACGATTCGTTACCAGTCGCTGTTCATTTCCAACATTCTGTTCATGCGTGAAGACGGCTACTTTGCGCCGGCGTCGGAACTCAAGCCGTTGCTGCATACCTGGTCGCTGGCGGTGGAAGAGCAGTACTACATCTTCTTCCCGTTGATGATGGTCTTGCTGATGCGCTACGTCCGTCATTGGCGCTGGATGCTGTTTGCCGTGCTGCTGGTGTCGTTCGGCTTGAACATCATCTATATCGAACGCCGGCCGGAGTTTGCCTTTTTCGCCCTGCCGACCCGCGCCTGGGAATTGCTCTGCGGTGCGATGTTGGCGGTAATGCCCGTGCCCAAGCATGTTGCGCGGCCATGGCTGCGGCAGTCCGTTGGCCTGGCCGGGCTGGCGGCGGTGCTGGTGGCGGTGTTTACCTTCGACAAAACCACAGTGTTCCCGGGTTGGGCGGCGCTGTTGCCGGTATTGGGCACGACGGCGTTGATCTGGTCGGGCGCCCAGGGGGAGACATGGGCTGGCCGGTTATTGAGTGTCCGGGCTCTGGTCTGGATCGGCTTGCTGTCCTACTCGTTTTACCTGTGGCATTGGCCGGTCTATGTGTATGCCAACGCGATTTCCATCGATGGTATCCAGCCGCTCGAAGCCATCGGCTGGATCGCCCTGGCGTTGGTGTTGGCGTGGCTGAGCCTGCGCTATATCGAACTGCCCTTCCGTGAAAAGCGCGTGTTTGCCAGCCGTAACTCGGTGTTGGTCGGTGGCTTGGTGTCGATTACCGTGCTGGCGATTACCGGCTCGGTAATCCGCTCGGCAGATGGTATTCCGCAGCGCCTGAGCGGCAAGGCGCTGGAATATGCGCAATCACGCGAATGGAACGCAGGGCAGTCGAAGTGCATGCACTTGAGCACCGACAAGGCGCTGACCAAGTCCTGTCTGGTGGGCGGTGAGGAAAATATTGCGGCGACAAAAATGTTCTGGGGCGACAGTCACGCCGCAGCGTTGTTGCCCGCCATCGAAGGCAATGCCAGTCGCATGGTGCAGCCAGTGTGGTTGTACAGCCTGACGGGTTGCCCGCCGATCATCGATGACAGCCTGCGCCCGCAGTGCAAGGACTTCAACCAGCGCAACATGGACCGCGTCACGAGTCTGGGGATCAAGGACGTGGTGCTGGCGGCGAATTGGAGCCTGTACGTATATGGTCGCGAAGACGGCGATGGGGATCGGCAATTCCTGCTTGATCGCAAGGACAACCCGCGTCAGTCAGAGCAGCGTATGGCCAACGCCATCAAGGCGCGTGTGGCCGAGTTGCGCGAAGCCGGCGTGCAAGTCTGGCTGTTCAAGGAAGTGCCGCTGCAGCACAAGAGCTATATCGACCGCCTGACCAGCCTGGCCCGGATCGGCCGTTCAGCAGAAGGCCTTGGTCGTCCGCTCAGTGAGCATCTGGCACGCCAGCAGTTTTTCACTGACCTGTTCGGCTCGATGAGCGCCGCCGATTCCGGTGTGCACGTCATCGATCCGACGCCGCTGATGTGCAAGGAAGGGCTCTGCGCCATCGATGTCGACGGCCACTCGCAGTACAAGGATGCCGACCACCTTTCCGACGTCGGCAGTGCCCGATTGAGCCCGTTGTTTGCACCGATCCTGCTGGGTGCCAGTCAGAATTGAGCGATCACGGGCACTGACGGGCTGCTGTTTGCCCGTCAGAGCAGGTAGGATGTACGCCTATTTTGAGGGTGCCATCGTCAATGAAATTCAAGGATCTTCGGGATTTCGTGCAGCAGCTTGAGCAGCGCGGAGAGTTGAAACGCATCCAGATTCCCGTCTCGCCGGTGCTGGAGATGACCGAGGTGTGCGACCGCACGCTACGGGCCAAGGGCCCGGCGCTGCTGTTCGAGAAACCCACCGGCTACGACATCCCGGTGCTCGGCAACCTGTTCGGCACCCCTGAGCGGGTGGCGATGGGCATGGGCGCCGAGTCGGTCAGCGAGCTGCGCGAAATCGGCAAGCTGCTGGCCTTCCTCAAGGAGCCGGAACCGCCGAAGGGCTTGAAAGACGCGTGGTCGAAACTGCCGATCTTCCGCAAGATCATCTCGATGGCACCGAAAGTCGTCAAAGACGCGGTGTGCCAGGAAGTGGTCATTGAAGGCGACGATGTCGATCTGGCGATGCTGCCGGTGCAGACCTGCTGGCCCGGCGACGTCGGCCCGCTGATCACCTGGGGCCTGACCGTCACCAAAGGCCCGAACAAGGACCGCCAGAACCTCGGTATCTACCGTCAGCAAGTGATCGGCCGCAACAAGGTGATCATGCGCTGGCTCAGCCACCGTGGCGGCGCCCTCGACTTCCGCGAGTGGTGCGAGAAGCATCCGGGTCAGCCGTTCCCGGTGTCGGTGGCCCTTGGCGCGGATCCGGCGACCATTCTCGGCGCCGTGACGCCGGTGCCGGACAGTCTTTCCGAATACGCTTTCGCAGGGCTCTTGCGCGGTAACCGTACCGAACTGGTCAAGTGCCGTGGCAACGACCTGCAAGTGCCGGCCACCGCCGAAATCATCCTCGAAGGCGTGATCCATCCGGGCGAAATGGCCGATGAAGGCCCGTACGGCGACCACACCGGTTACTACAACGAAGTCGACAGCTTCCCGGTGTTCACCGTCGAGCGCATCACCCACCGGATCAAACCGATCTACCACAGCACCTACACCGGCCGTCCGCCGGATGAGCCGGCAATCCTCGGCGTGGCGCTGAACGAAGTGTTCGTGCCGATCCTGCAAAAGCAGTTCCCGGAGATCACCGACTTCTACCTGCCGCCCGAAGGCTGCTCTTACCGCATTGCCATCGTGACCATGAAGAAGTCGTATCCGGGGCATGCCAAGCGCGTGATGCTCGGTGTCTGGTCGTTTTTGCGACAGTTCATGTACACCAAGTTCGTTATCGTCACCGACGACGATATCAATGCCCGCGACTGGAACGACGTGATCTGGGCCATCACCACGCGCATGGATCCCAAGCGCGACACGGTGATGATCGATAACACGCCGATCGACTACCTCGATTTCGCCTCGCCGATCTCCGGCCTGGGCTCGAAAATGGGCCTCGATGCCACCCACAAGTGGCCGGGCGAAACCACTCGCGAGTGGGGCCGCGTGATCGTCAAGGACGACGCCGTCACCCAACGGATCGATGCCATCTGGAATCAGTTAGGAATAGATTGATGCGTGTAACCTTGCAGCCCTCCGGAGCAGTGCTTGAGATACAGCCCGGCGAGCGGATTCTCGATGGTGCGCGGCGCCTGGGCTACGAATGCCCGCAAAGCTGCCGCAACGGCAATTGTCATGTGTGTGCGGCGCTGCTGGTTGAAGGCCGCGTTGCGCAGGACGGCAAGGTGCACGACCACGGCGAGTTCTACACTTGCATAGCCGAGCCGCTGGAAGACTGCATCCTGCTGTGGGATGGCGTGCTCGCGCTGGGAGAACTGCCGGTGCGCAGCCTGTCGTGTCAGGTCATCGAATGCCGCGATGTGGGCGGCGACACTTGGCGCGTGCGTCTGCGTGCGCCGGCGGGCAAGCCACCGCGTTATCACGCCGGGCAATACTTGATGATCGAGCGCGAGAACGGCGAGAAGTCGGCGTTCTCCATGGCCTCGGCACCGCATGGCGGGCGTGATCTGGAAATCCACGTGCTGGCGCGCGAAGCCAGTGCACTGAGCCTGATCGAACAGCTGCAACGCAACGCCATGGTGCGTGTCGAGCTGCCGTTTGGCGATACGCATCTGGCCGAGCTGCCCGACGGGCCGTTGGTGCTGGTCGCCGCCGGCACCGGCATGGGCCAGATTCATGCGCTGATCGAGCATTGCCGCGCCAACGGCTTCAAACACCCGGTGCATCTGTACTGGGGCGTGCGCCGCCCAGAAGATTTTTATGAGATCGAACATTGGGACGAATGGCTGAAGTTGCCTAACCTGTTCCTGCACAAAGTCGTCAGTGATCAATGCGGCTGGGAAGGGCGCTGCGGCATGCTGCACGAGGCAGTCTGTGAAGACTTCCCTGACCTGAAACCGCTGCACGTCTACGCCAGCGGCTCGCCGGCCATGGTCTACGGCACCCTCGACGCCTTGGTCGAAGCCGGGATGGATGCCCATCAAATGCGTGCCGATGTGTTCGCTTACGCCCCGCGCTCTTGAGCCGCGCTCTTGAGCCTCGTGCTGAATCCGTTATAACTCCCTATATAGCCGATCGGTATTTATGTAATTGCATAAATACCGCTAGGTTATATATCAATCAGGCAATCAATTAAGAACTGTGCCATGGCACTCAAATTGCCTTAAAACATATGTGCCTTATTGTTACAGCGGTGCGTTCTATTAAGTAATTCTTCACCCGCGGGGAGCTGAACGCTATTCGCCATGAGCGCCATTGAAAACGCTTTTCTGAATTTGAATTACCCTCCGCGGCTCGATCTTGGGCCGCAGCTGACGCACGAACAACTTCTCGCTTCCATGCAATCGACCATGGCGCGCCACAAGGGCGGGCCGGTGTGGCTGTTCGCCTATGGTTCGCTGATCTGGCGGCCGGAGTGTTCGGCGGTGGAGCGGGTGCGCGGACGTGTGCATGGCTACCATCGCGGCCTGTACCTGTGGTCGCACGAGCACCGCGGTACGCCGGAAATGCCTGGTCTGGTGTTTGGTCTGGATCGTGGCGGTTCGTGCAGTGGCTTTGCCTACCGCTTGCCGGAAGACAATCTCGATACCGCACTCTATGCGCTGTGGAAACGCGAGATGCCGGTGCCGTCCTATCGGCCACACTGGCTCAACTGCCGTCTTGAAGATGGCAGTCAGGTTCAGGCCTTGGGATTTGTGTTGGAGCGACACCTGCCCAGCTATGCCGGCAACTTGCCGGATCACGTGCTGAGCCAGGTGTTCGAAAGCGCCAGCGGGCGTTACGGCACTACTCGCGATTATGTCGAGCAGACCGCGCACGCCCTGCGCAGCCACGCCATGCCAGATCGCAATCTGGAGGCGCGGCTCAAGCGCTGTCAGTCACAGGTCGATCAAGCGACTGCTTCACGGCTCTGACTGGCGACTTGCTTGTGCCACAGCGTCGGGGCCAGGAAGGCCATCGACAGCAGGCAAGCGCCCACCAGCAGGACAAAACCACCGTCCCAGCCGAAATGGTCCACGGTGTAGCCCATCGCCGCACTGGCCGCGACCGAGCCACCCAGATAACCGAACAGGCCAGTGAAACCCGCAGCGGTGCCAGCGGCTTTCTTCGGTGCCAGCTCCAGCGCTTGCAGGCCGATCAGCATCACCGGGCCGTAGATCAGGAAGCCGATCGAGAACAGCGCGATCATGTCGACGGTCGGGTTGCCGGCCGGGTTCAGCCAATAGACCAGCGTTGCCACGGTCACCAGTGCCATGAACACCATGCCGGTCAAGCCACGGTTGCCACGGAAGATCTTGTCCGACATCCAGCCGCACAGCAGCGTGCCCGGGATACCCGCCCATTCGTAGAAGAAATAGGCCCACGAGGTTTTATCCACGGTGAAACCCTTGGCTTCCTTCAGGTACGTCGGTGCCCAGTCCAGTACGCCGTAGCGCAGTAGATAGACGAAGACGTTGGCCATGGCGATGTACCAGAGCATTTTGTTGCGCAGCACGTATTTGACGAAGATCTCTTTCGCGCTGAATTCGTCTTCGTGGCTGGCGTCGTAGCCTTCCGGGTAATCGTTCTTGTACTTCTCGATCGGCGGCAGGCCAACCGATTGCGGGGTGTCACGCATGGTGATGAACGCGAACACCGCGACGCCCAGCGCTACCGCTGCCGGTACGTAGAACGCTGCATGCCAGTCGTTGAACAAGCCCATGCCGAGCAGGAACAGCGGGCCGATCAGGCCGCCGCCGACGTTATGCGCCACGTTCCATACGGACACCACGCCGCCACGCTCCTTCTGCGACCACCAGTGCACCATGGTCCGGCCACTTGGCGGCCAGCCCATGCCCTGGGCCCAGCCGTTGATGAACAGCAGAATGAACATCATGGTCACGCTGGACGTTGCCCAAGGCGCGAAACCGAAAATGAACATTACCCCGGCCGAGACCAGCAGGCCGAACGGCAGGAAGTAGCGCGGGTTGGAGCGGTCGGACACCAGGCCCATGAGGAACTTCGACAAACCATAAGCGATGGCAATCGCCGACATGGCCAGACCCAGATCGCCACGGCTGTAGCCTTCGTCGATCAGGTACGGCATGGCCAGGGAAAAGTTTTTGCGCAGCAGGTAGTAACCCGCGTAGCCAAAGAAAATACCGGCGAAGATCTGCCAGCGCAGGCGTCGGTAGGTGCTGTCTATTTTTTCTTCAGGCAATGGAGCCTGATGTGCGGCAGGACGAAAGAAAGCAAACATTCAAGAGCTCCAGATTTCTTGTTTTGACTGCGGATGCGAATGTTACAGTTTCGTTACCGAAAATAGCACCGGTTCGCATCGAGCAAATAGCGGAAAATGTTGGAAGTCGCATGTTCTTTTACGAACCTGTCGCTCAGCTGTAAGAACAGGGCGTTTTTGTCGCGCTCGGGAAGTTGTGACTTAGACTCGCGATCTACAGATCGACTGATATCTCGAGATAAGCGATGACCCCGAAAGTTCGCAGGCTATTGCCCAGACTGTTGATGGTCGCAGCGGTGACTGTTTCAGTGTTGGCACTGAGCTTCGCCCAAGGTTCTGCAGCACCAGGCCTGCGCAATGTCACCGTATTGATCATCCGCCATGCAGAAAAGCCTGATGTCGGCCGAGAACTCAATGCCCGGGGCGAACAGCGCGCCGCGGCTTACGCGGACTATTTCACCTCGTTGCAGTTGGACGACCAGACACTCACACCCCAACGTCTGATCGCTACCGCCGACAGCCCGGAAAGCATCCGCCCGCGACAGACGCTGATTGCACTGTCCCAGCGCCTGCAACTGCCGATCGAGCAGCCCTACGCCAATAACGACGTTGACAAACTGGTCAGCTCGCTGCGCAAGAATAATCAGGCGAAAACCGTGCTGATCGCCTGGCACCACAGCCACATCAACAAACTGATTGCGGCGTTCGGCGGAGACGGCCCGGCACTGATCGGTCAGCCGAAATGGCCGGTGGATGTTTATGACTGGCTGATTGTTTTGCGTTTCGATGACAAGGGGCAGTTGATCAAGTCGCGTAGCGAGAAGGTTCAGGAACATCTGATGCCAGGCGATATTGCAGGCTGAAACGGTATAGGGTCCGTCAGAAAAGTTACCTTTGAGCATTCGCGTGGTGCGCTCGCCCGATTTACCGTCGTGTCTTGGGAAACGTCCTGCGTCCAAAGCAGAAGTTGCGCCATTCAGTTAAACGTCATAGCTCCGTAACCTTTGTGCTGTTGCCGGGATCGGCATTCGGGTGCTCAGGGGGCGGATCATGCGGTGGATTGTGGCGTTGCTTTTGTTGCTGGTCGGCGGTGTCGTGCAAGCGGCAGGAGCGCTGTTGATTCCCGAAGACAACCCCCGACCAATTTATCCACTGGCATTGTCCAGGGCCGGGATTACGGGAGAGGTTAAGGCTCGTTTCATCGTCAGGGCGGATGGCTCGGTCAGCGAAATCAGCATTCTGAAAAGCGACCACCCCGATCTGGCTGAAGCGGTCAGAGTTGCGCTGGTGCAGTGGCGTTTCAAGCCTTGGGCTGTAGAGGAGGACAAACCCGAAAAGCAGGAAGTCGTCGCGCCGATAGTCTTTCGGCTCGATCTGGATCAATCCATTCACGTCAACCAGCAACTGAAAGCCTTGCGATGCCGTGCAGTTAACGACAACCTCGCCAACATTGCAGAGTACTCATGGATCGATTCGACGGTGTTCGCACAAACCCGCGCCTATCTATCGAACGTCTTCCATAAAACTCAGCTACCGGAGGCACAGCGTCTGGCGATGATTGCCAGGATGAATCGGCAGGTTGAAAAGATCGTCAGGGCTTGTCGAGAGAGCCCTGCGCGCAAATTCATGAGCCTGTTGCCGGCGGATATTCGTGAGTTGCTTTGATAGCAAAGGCCAGTACAACCGAACCGGACATTCTGGCCTTTATCGAAAGGTCACTCAGCGAACCTGCACCACAACCTTGCCTACAGCCTTGCGCTGGCCAAGGTCATTGATCGCCTGTGCGGCATTGCTCAGCGGATAGACCTGCGACACCAGCGGTTTCAACTTGCCCTCGGCAAACCAATCGAACAATTGCTGGAAGTTCGCCGCATTGTCTTGCGGCTGGCGCTGGGCGAAGGAGCCCCAGAACACGCCGAGTACCGCCGCGCCTTTGAGCAGGGCGAGATTGACTGGCAACTCCGGAATGCGCCCGCTGGCGAAGCCGACCACCAGCAGGCGGCCATTCCAGGCGATGGCGCGGATGGCCTGGTCGAACAGGTCGCCGCCGACCGGGTCGTAAATCACATCGGCGCCCTGGCCGTCGGTGAGGCGTTTGATTTCGTCCTTGAGGCTGGTTTCGCTGTAGTTGATCAGCTCATCGGCGCCTGCCGCTTTGGCCACCGCAAGTTTTTCTGCACTGCTGGCGGCGGCGATGACCCGCGCGCCCATGGCTTTGCCGATTTCCACAGCCGCCAGGCCGACACCGCCGGAAGCGCCGAGCACCAGCAGGGTTTCGCCCGGTTGCAGGTTGGCGCGTTGCTTGAGCGCATGCATCGAGGTGCCGTAGGTCATGCTGAAGGCGGCAGCGATATTGAAGTCCATCGACGGCGGGATCGGCAGCACGTTATAGCCTGGCACCGCGACCTGTTCGGCGAAGCTGCCCCAACCGGTCAGCGCCATGACCCGGTCACCAACCTTGAGGTGGCTGACCTTTTCCCCGACTTCGCGGACCACGCCTGCGGCTTCTCCGCCCGGTGAGAACGGGAAGGGCGGCTTGAACTGGTATTTGCCCTCGATGATCAGCGTGTCCGGGAAGTTGACCCCGGCGGCGTGCACGTCCAGCAGGATTTCGTTCTTCTTCAGGGCGGGACTGGCGACGTCTTCCAGCACCAGCGATTCGGCAGGGCCGAAGGCTTTGCACAGCACGGCTTTCATCAGGGCTATTCCTTTGGGAGTGATGGCCGATAAGTGTAGGTGTGTCAGTCAACGGGTCAACGAGCATGCCCGGCCCTGATAGTCAGCCATAAGCTTGTGCTTGCGCGGCGGGTCGTTATGCTAGGCCGCAAACCGGATAAGGAGCGAATTGTGAAAGCGTGGATCATGTTGTTGCTGGCCCTGTCTCTGCCTGTGGCAGCGCTGGCCGAAGAAGCCAAAGAAGGCGAGGCGCCGAAGGTCAACTACATCACCCTGAGCCCGCCATTTGTGGGCAACTACGGGCTGGACGGCACGCCGAAGCTCAAGGTCTACAAGGCCGATGTGGCATTGCGCGTGACTGGTGAAGAAGCGACCAAACTGGTCAAGGCCAACGAGCCGCTGATCCGTAATCAACTGGTGGCGTTGTTTACGCAGCAGACCACCGAGGCGATGGGCAGCATCGAAGGTAAAGAGAAGCTGCGTCAGGAAGCGCTGAAACAGACCCAGCAAGTGATGAATGACGAGACCGGCAAGCCGGTGGTTGAAGATCTGTTGTTCAACAACCTGATCATTCAATAAATCTTCTGTTGTCCGGGCCGGCCTCATCGCTGGCAGCCAGCTCCCACAAGGTTCTGCGGCGATCACAATATTGTGTTCCATCGCAAATCCTGTGGGAGCTGGCTTGCCAGCGATTGCATTATGGCAGGCGCCAAATAAATCAGGGTTTGAGGGTGATCACCGCCGCCCACTGCTCTGGCGTCACCGGCATCACCGACAACCGCGAACCCTTCTGCACCAACGGCATCTCGGCCAACGCGGTCTGCTGCTTCAAATAATCCAGCTTCAACACCCGCGCAAACGTCTCGACGTGTTCAACGTCAATCGCGCTCCAGGCATTTTTCTCCGCTGTAGCCTTCGGGTCGAAGTAATGACTTTCCGGCTCCAGTGCGGTGGGATCCGGGTACGCCGCTGCGATTATTTTGCCGATTCCGGCAATTCCCGGCTCCGGGCAACTGGAATGGTAAAAAAAGAACTCATCGCCCACCGCCATCGCACGCAGGAAGTTGCGCGCCTGATAGTTGCGAACCCCGTCCCAGCGCGCTTTGCCGAGTTTTTCCAGACCTTTGATCGAGAGTTCGTCGGGCTCGGACTTCATCAGCCAATAGGCCATGGTTTTGTGCTCCTGAAACGGTCATTGGGCAGGTTGTCGGGCAATTTTATGACAAACCGACAGTCGGTTGACGTCAGCGTTTGCGCGCAGGTTCACGTTGTCGCAAAATGCCGGCCTTTAAAGCTTGACGCTGCTGCACGGCCTGCAAACGGAAACCGCTGCTGTCATCGTGATGATGTGCCTTGAGGGGGGCAATCGATGAAACGCAAACCGGATTTACTATGGACTTTGGTAATTTTGTTCGGCCTGGGCGTCGTGACCACCGGTTACGCGCAGAGCCTGTGGGCCAATAAGGCCGATGCGCCGATCGAAGTCGCGCAACAGGTTCAACAGTCGACAGCCTTCAAGCGCTGAAACGGCTTTTTCGACGCCGCTGATCTGCGCGGCGTCCTATCCTGCGAAATACCACGCCTTGTCGCTGACTGTGCCCTGTAACGGTACATCCCAACTCGCCTGCGCCAACCTCTCGACCTTCTGACATTCATGGGCCAGCCCCAGCAACGTCGGCTTGCGCCAGCTTTTGCGTCGAGCCAGATACCCCAGACTGCGATCATAGAAACCGCCGCCCATGCCCAGGCGCCCGCCGACATCGTCAAACCCTACCAACGGCAACAACACCAGATCCAGCGCCCAGACTTTGCGTTGCTGCGCCAGATTGGCGCGCGGCTCGAGAATGCGGAAGCGATTGGGTTTGAGTTTTTCCCCGGGACGAATGCGCTGGAAAACCATCTTGGTCCGCGGCCAGGCGCTGAGCACCGGCAGGTAGGTCGCTTTGCCCCGACGCTGCGCTTCACGCAGCAGCAGGCGCGGATCGATTTCACCGTCGGTGGGCAAATACAAAGAGATGTGTCTGGCCCGGCGAAAGTGCGGATCTTGCGCCAATTGCCGGTACAGGCCCTTGGCAGCCTGGCGTTGTTCGCTCTTGCTCAGCGCACGGCGCGCCTTGCGCAGCAGGCGGCGGAGTTGCGGGCGGGGCAGCAGCGCGGGTTCGGTCATGGTTCGGCTTCGGCAGGATGGGTGCAAAAACGTACGCATAAAAAATCCGATGTCGGTTTTCACCGACATCGGATTCGAATCAGGCTCCCCGGATGAACCGCTGTCAACTTAGCCCTTGAACCCGAAAGTTCAAGGTGGAAGATGCAGTAGACTTTAAGGCTTTCCGTCTAGCGGACATGCACACCAGCCCAACGTGCAACTTCCAGGGTAGTGCGAATCGGCTCAGGGACATCGTCAACTGGCAAGCACCCCAGGGAGTGCCGCGAGTATACCGCAAGCGGCCAGTCGAATCAGCCCTTGGTGGTGGTCTGATCGTCGGCGAGCACCAGATCGACACGATCAAGCAAGTCGCGCACCTGTTCACGGGTCGAACCGCTGGCCTGGATGTCCGGGCGCTCTTCTTTGTGCAAGAGGTCGTGGGTGATGTTCAGCGCGGCCATCACAGCAATGCGATCGGCGCCGATGACTTTGCCGCTGCTGCGGATTTCGCGCATCTTGCCATCCAGGTAGCGCGCGGCGCTGACCAGATTGCTGCGTTCTTCCTGCGGACAGATGATCGAATACTCTTTATCGAGGATCTGCACGGTGACGCTATTGCTTGAACTCATGAGTCTTGCTCCAGGGCCTTGAGGCGCGAAATCATCGATTCGACCTTACGCCGGGCGATTTCGTTTTTTTCAATGAGGTGAGCGCGTTCCTCGCGCCAGGTCTTTTCCTGAGCTAGTAAGAGTGCGTTTTGGCTCTTAAGTTGCTCGACTCGGCCAATCAGCAATTCGAGTCTGGCCATCAGCGCTTGCAGGTCGGTGTCTTCCATTGTGTCCACTGGGTCGGAGTCTGTCTGATGGGGTAGCTGGCGGACAGCCTTTAATAGTCTTGGCGAGTCTGTCGATGTAGGATACAAGGCCTTCATTCTAGACATAGCGCCGTCTGGCGCCTAGCTGCCCATGACCATTGCGAATTCCCCGTACCAAGCCTTTGCCACCCTGCTGACTTCCAGCGGCCACAACGTCTCGCCTGCCGAACTGCACGGCGTGCTGCTCGGACGCAGCTGCGCCGGTGCCGGCTTCGATAACGAAGGCTGGTTGATCGACGCCGCCGAACTGCTCGAAGGCGATATCCAGGACAACGTCCGTAACGCCTTGATCGGCCTGCAAGAGATGGTCAAAGGTGAACTGACCGGCGACGACGTCACTGTCGTCCTGCTGCTGCCGACCGATGATGCGCCACTGGCCGACCGCGCCGCTGCACTGGGCGAATGGTGCCAGGGCTTCCTCAGCGGTTTCGGCCTGAACTGCCGCGACAGCAGCATGCTCAGCACGGAAGCCACCGAAGTGCTGCAGGATCTGGCCGCCATTTCTCAGGTGCAAGACGCCCTCGAAGAATCCGAAGACGGCGAGACCGACTACATGGAAGTCATGGAGTACCTGCGCGTCGCGCCGCTGCTGCTGTTCTCGGAAACCAAGAAAGCCGACGTGCCGCCAGCCGCCAAGCCGTCGCTGCATTAATCGCGTGCCAGGGAAAGCCATCTGCCCATGACCCATATCCCGAAAGCGGAATACAGCCGTCGCCGCAAGGCCCTGATGGCGCAGATGGAACCCAACAGCATTGCGATTTTGCCCGCCGCCGCGGTGGCCATCCGCAACCGCGACGTCGAGCACGTCTACCGCCAGGATAGCGACTTCCAGTACCTCAGCGGGTTTCCCGAGCCGCAAGCCGTCATCGTTTTGATGCCCGGCCGCGAGCACGGCGAATACCTGCTGTTCTGCCGTGAGCGCAACGCCGAACGCGAATTGTGGGACGGCTTGCGCGCAGGCCAGGAGGGAGCGATCCGCGACTTCGGCGCCGACGACGCTTTCCCGATCACCGACATCGACGACATCCTCCCGGGCCTGATCGAAGGCCGTGACCGGGTGTATTCGGCGATGGGCAGCAACCCCGAATTCGATCGCCACTTGATGGACTGGATCAACGTCATCCGCTCCAAGGCGCATCTTGGCGCCCAGCCGCCGAACGAATTCGTTGCCCTGGATCATCTGCTGCACGACATGCGCCTGTATAAATCGGCGGCGGAAGTGAAGGTGATGCGCGAAGCCGCACGGATCTCGGCGCAAGCCCACATCCGCGCGATGCAAGCCAGTCGGGCCGGGCTCCACGAGTACAGCCTCGAAGCCGAACTCGACTACGAATTCCGCAAGGGCGGGGCGAAAATGCCCGCGTACGGTTCCATCGTCGCCGCCGGGCGCAACAGCTGCATCCTGCATTACCAGCAGAATGACGCAGTGCTCAAGGACGGCGATCTGGTGTTGATCGACGCTGGCTGCGAGATCGATTGCTACGCCAGCGACATCACCCGCACCTGGCCGGTCAACGGCAAGTTTTCGCCCGAGCAGAAAGCGATCTACGAATTGGTACTGGCCTCGCAGGAAGCCGCGTTCGCTGAAATCGCCCCGAACAAGCACTGGAATCAGGCGCACGAAGCCACGGTTCGAGTGATTACCACGGGGCTGGTGAAGCTCGGATTGCTGCAAGGCGAGGTCGATGAATTGATCGCCAGTGAAGCCTACAAAGCTTTCTATATGCACCGCGCCGGTCACTGGCTGGGCATGGATGTACACGACGTCGGCGAGTACAAGGTCGGCGGCGAATGGCGCGTGCTGGAAGTCGGCATGGCGCTGACCGTGGAACCGGGCATCTACATCGCTCCGGACAATCAGAACGTTGCGAAGAAATGGCGCGGCATCGGCGTGCGCATCGAGGACGACGTGGTGGTGACCAAAACCGGTTGTGAAATCCTCACCAGCGGCGTGCCGAAAACCGTCGCCGACATCGAAGCGCTGATGGCGCAAGCAAGGACACACGCGGCATGAGTCGAGTCAATCTGGCAATCATCGGTGGCGGTCTGGTCGGCGCCAGTCTGGCGTTGGCCTTACAGGCCGGCGCCAAGGCGCGAGGCTGGAAGATCGTGCTGATCGAGCCGTTCGCTCCCGGCGACAGCTGGCAGCCGAGCTACGACGCACGTTCGTCGGCGTTGTCCTTCGGCTCCCGGCAGATTTATCAACGCTTGGGCGTGTGGCAGGAAATCTCCCGTCGCGCCGAGCCGATCAAACAGATTCACGTGTCCGACCGTGGCCGTTTCTCTACCGCGCGCTTGTCGGCGATGGAAGAGGGCGTGCCAGCGCTCGGTTACGTGGTGGAAAACGCCTGGCTCGGCCAGTGCCTGTGGCAGCACATCGATAAAGACGTGATCAGTTGGCGCTGCCCGGCGGAAGTCACGCGCATGGAGCCGCTGCCCGATGGCTATCGCCTGACCCTCAACGATGAAACCACGCTGGAATGCGACCTTGCGGTGCTCGCCGATGGCGGTCGCTCCGGTCTGCGCGAGCAGTTGGGTATCAACGTGCGCAAGCGTCCGTACAACCAGAGTGCGCTGATCGCCAACATCACCCCGAGCGAAGCGCACAACGGCATGGCCTTCGAGCGCTTCACTGACGAAGGGCCGATGGCGCTGCTGCCGCTGCCGGACAACCGCTGCGCACTGGTCTGGACGCGTCTGGGCATGGACGCGCAGCGCTTGGCCGATTTGAGCGAGCGCGATTTCCTCAGCGAATTGCAGGGTGTGTTCGGTTATCGCCTCGGAACTTTGAAGCAGGTTGGCGCACGGCATTTGTATCCGCTGATGCTGGTCGAAGCCGAAGAGCAGGTGCGTTCGCATCTGGCCGTGCTCGGTAATGCCGCGCATAGCCTGCACCCGATAGCCGGGCAGGGTTTCAACCTCTCGCTGCGTGATGCCGATGCCTTGGCCGCCGCGTTGTTGTCCAGTGAAAAGCCGCTGGGCGACTTCGCCACGTTGCAGGCTTATCGCGAGCGGCAGCGTCTCGATCAGGACCTCACCGTCGGTTTTTCCGATCAGGTCACGCGCCTGTTTGGCAGCACGCAGCCATTGGTGTCGCTGGGCCGCAACATCGGTTTGCTCGGTCTCGATCTGTTGCCGCCGGCCAAGCGCTGGTTTGCGCGTCAGGCCATGGGTTTGGGAACGCGTCCGGATGCGTAACTGGTTGATCCGTTCGTTCGGCAAGGCGCGGTTGATGCGCTGGATCATGACGTTCTACCCACCGTATCTAGGCGCCGGTGTTCGGGTTCGGCACATCAGCGATGATTTTCGCGACGTGCAGGTGTCGATGGGGCTGGGCTGGTACAACCGCAACTACGTCGGCACGCAGTTTGGCGGCAGTCTGTATTCGATGGTCGATCCGTTCTTCATGCTGATGCTCATGGAAAACCTCGGATCGAAGTACATCGTCTGGGACAAGGCTGCCGACATCGATTTCATTGCGCCGGGCAAAGGCCCGGTGTTCGCCCGGTTCACGATCGACGAGACCTTGCTCGCCGAGGTTCGCCGGCAGACCGCCAATGGCGAAAAGTACCTGCCGCAGTTGCAGGTCGACATTCATGACGGCGCCGGCAATCTGGTGGCGCGGGTCGGTAAAACCCTTTACGTGCGGCTCAAGCCGCAAGCGAGACAGGCTTAAAGCATGGAAATGCGCGCAGATCTGCTGATTGTCGGAGCCGGAATGGTCGGCAGTGCCTTGGCGCTGGCGTTGCAGGACAGCGGCCTGGAAGTCCTGCTGCTCGACGGCAGCCCGTTGAGCGTCAAACCGTTCGATGCCGACGCGGCGTTTGAACCGCGCGTGAGCGCCTTGTCTGCCGCCAGTCAGCGGATTCTCGAACGCCTTGGCGTGTGGGACGGCATCGCCAAACGCCGCAGCAGCCCGTACACCGACATGCACGTCTGGGACGGCAGCGGCACCGGGCAGATTCATTTCTCGGCGAGCAGCGTGCATGCCGAGGTACTCGGTCATATCGTCGAGAACCGCGTGGTGCAGGATGCCTTGCTCGACCGTTTGCACGATTGCGATCTGGGCATGCTGGCCAATGCGCGGCTGGAACAGATGCGCCGCTCGGGCGATGACTGGCTGCTGACGCTGGCCGATGGTCGACAGTTACGCGCGCCGCTGGTGATTGCCGCTGACGGCGCCAATTCGGCAGTGCGACGTCTGACCGGTGTGGCGACGCGTGAGTGGGATTATCTGCACCACGCCATCGTCACCAGTGTGCGCAGCAGCAAACCACACCAGATGACCGCGTGGCAGCGTTTTACCGATCACGGGCCGTTGGCGTTTTTGCCATTGGAACGTGACGGGCAGCAGGATTGGTGTTCGATCGTCTGGTCGACCACGCCGAGCGAGGCCGAGCGTTTGATGGCGCTGGATGAAGCGGATTTCTGCCGTGAGCTGGAGCGCGCCTTTGAGGGGCGTCTTGGTGAGGTAATCAGTGCTGACCCGCGACTGTGCGTGCCGCTGCGTCAGCGCCACGCCAAACGCTATGTGGCTGAAGGCTTGGCGTTGATCGGCGATGCGGCGCACACCATTCACCCGTTGGCGGGGCAGGGTGTGAATCTGGGTTTCCTTGATGCGGCGGTGCTCGCTGAAGTGCTGTTGCAGGCGGCGGAACGCGGTGAGCGTTTGGCCGATGTGAAGGTGTTGAGCCGTTACGAGCGTCGGCGCATGCCGCATAACCTGGCGTTGATGGCGGCGATGGAAGGGTTTGAGCGGTTGTTTCAGGCTGATCCGTTGCCGGTGCGTTGGTTAAGGAATGCCGGGTTGAAGCTGGTTGAGCAGATGCCGGAGGCGAAGGCGTTATTTGTGCGGGAGGCCCTCGGGTTGACGGGTGATCTTCCGGCGCTCGCAAAGCCTTGATCTTTTCGTTGCTGCTGATGGCCTCATCGCGAGCAGGCTCACTCCTACAGGGGTGGCGGTCAATCATGCAACATCTGGTAACTCCTTCAAAAAGAGTTCGATTGAGGTGGTAAATGTGAGTCCTTATCATTTGGCCCACATTTCCCGACCGAGAGACCACTCCCATGTTGGCACCCAAGCGTCTTCTGACCGCACTGGCCTTGACCCTGATCGGCAGCACCACGGCCCAGGCCGCTGATGAGGTGGTGGTTTACTCGTCGCGCATCGATGAACTGATCAAACCGGTCTTCGATGCCTACACCGCCAAGACCGGGGTGAAGATCAAGTTCATTACTGACAAGGAAGCGCCGCTGATGCAGCGCATCAAGGCCGAAGGTGAAAACGCCACCGCCGACCTGCTGCTCACCGTCGACGCTGGTAACCTCTGGCAGGCCGAGCAGATGGGCATCTTGCAGCCGTTCACCTCGAAAACCATCGACGCCAATATTCCCCTGCAATATCGCTCGTCCACTCACGCCTGGACTGGCCTGAGCCTGCGCGCGCGGACCATCGCCTATTCCACCGAACGCGTGAAACCGGGCGAACTGACCACTTACGAAGCGCTGGCCGACAAGAACTGGGAAGGGCGCCTGTGTCTGCGTACGGCGAAGAAGGTCTACAACCAGTCGCTGACCGCGACCATGATCGAAGTCCATGGCGCCGAGAAGACCGAAAAAATCCTCAAGGGCTGGGTCAACAACCTGTCCACCGACGTGTTCTCCGATGATGTTGCGGTGCTCGAAGCGATCAACGCCGGTCAGTGCGATGTCGGCATCGTCAACACGTACTACTACGGCCGCCTGCACAAGCAGAAGCCGGAGTTGCCGGTGAAACTGTTCTGGCCGAACCAGGCCGATCGTGGTGTGCACGTGAACCTGTCGGGCATTGGCCTGACCAAACACGCGCCGCACCCGGAGGCCGCCAAGGCTTTGGTTGAGTGGATGACCACGCCTGAGGCGCAGAAGATTTTTGCTGATGTGAACCAGGAATTCCCGGCCAACCCGGCGGTGGCGCCTTCGGAAGAAGTGGCGGCGTGGGGCAAGTTCATTGCCGATACGTTGCCGGTGGAAGTGGCGGGCAAGCGTCAGGCTGAAGCGATCCGGATGATGGATCGGGCGGGTTGGAACTGAGGCTTTTCCGATAACACTGTTCACTTTAGATCGCTGCCCTCACCCCAGCCCTCTCCCGGAGGGAGAGGGAGCCGATCTGTGTTGTTTTCGAAACTTGAGTTCGACTCGATATCTCAGGTCGGCGTAATTCTCATAAACTACGCGGTCAGTCCCCTCTCCCTCCGGGAGAGGGCTAGGGTGAGGGCAGCAATCCCAACCTGAAATACTCAATCCAAGAACACCCAATCCCCCAGAGACCCAAAAGTGGCCCACCCCGCCCAACGCCGCTGGTACCCCATCGTCTTCGCCATCGCCGCGCTGGTGCTGTTGCCCCTGAGTGTCCTGCTGATCTCCTGGCAAACCATCGATCAGCAGATCTGGTCGCACTTGTGGCAAACCCAGATGCCACGCCTGCTGGGCAACACCCTGACGCTGGTCGTCGGCGTCGGTGTCGGTGTGACGCTGCTCGGTGTCAGCCTCGCCTGGCTCACCAGCCTCTGCGAATTCCCCGGGCGGCGCTGGCTCGACTGGGCACTGATGCTGCCTTTCGCCATTCCCGCCTATGTGTTGGCCTTCGTTTTCGTCGGCCTGCTCGACTTCGCCGGCCCTGTGCAGACCTTGCTGCGCGAATGGTTCGGCACCGGTCTGCGCCTGCCACGGGTGCGCTCCACCAGCGGGGTGATCATCGTGCTGGTGCTGGTCTTCTATCCCTATGTTTACCTGCTGGCGCGCACCGCGTTCCTCGCGCAGGGCAAGGGCTTGATGGAAGCGGCGCGGGTGCTCGGGCAATCGCCGTGGCAAGCCTTCTGGCGCGTGGCATTGCCGATGGCGCGGCCAGCCATCGGTGCGGGTGTGGCGCTGGCGCTGATGGAAACCCTGGCGGATTTCGGCGCGGTGTCGGTGTTCAACTTCGACACCTTCACCACGGCGATCTACAAAACCTGGTACGGCTTCTTCAGCCTGTCGAGCGCGGCGCAACTGGCCAGCCTGTTGCTGCTGGTGGTGATGCTGGTGCTCTACGGTGAACGCCGTGCGCGCGGGGCTAATCGGGCAAGCAACGAGCGGCCACGGGTCAAGGCGCTGTACCACCTGCGTGGATTCAAGGCGCTCGCGGCGATGAGCTGGTGCGGATTGGTCTTCGCCTGCGCTTTTGTCATCCCGATGCTGCAACTGATCGTCTGGTTCTGGCAGCGTGGACGTTTCGATCTGGATGAGCGTTACGCCGGGCTGATCCTGCACACCCTGTATCTGGGCGGCATGGCGGCGCTGATTACGGTCAGTGTTGCCCTACTGCTAGCGTTCGCTCGGCGACTGGCGCCGACGCCAGCGATCAACTCCGGGGTTGGTCTGGCCAACCTCGGTTACGCCTTGCCGGGTTCGGTGCTGGCGGTGTCGATCATGCTGGCGTTCAGTTATCTGGACCGTGAGCTGGTGATCCCACTGTCAGGCTGGTTCGGCGGCGCTGCCAAACCGCTGCTGCTCGGCAGTCTGGCCGCTCTGCTGATGGCCTATCTGGTGCGCTTCATCGCTGTCGCGTACGGCCCGCTGGAAAACAGCTTGGCGCGTATACGGCCATCTTTGCCCGAAGCAGCACGTAGCCTCGGTGTCAGTGGGCCGCGACTGTTTTTCAAAGTGTATCTGCCACTGTTGCTGCCCGGCACGCTGAGCGCCGCGTTGCTGGTGTTCGTCGATGTGCTCAAGGAAATGCCCGCGACCCTGCTGATGCGCCCGTTTGGCTGGGACACGCTGGCGGTGCGGATCTTTGAAATGACCAGCGAAGGCGAATGGGCACGGGCGTCATTGCCGGCGTTGACGCTGGTTCTGGTCGGCTTATTGCCGGTCATCGGACTGATTCGCCGTTCTGCGCACAGAAACACTTAGTCGTCAGTCCTGAATCATGCGGCTACAATGCGCGGCATTCGGTGCGGTTAGTCTGACAGACCTGTTCGCTGGAATCGGCTGAGAGCCTTCTATTTCAAGGCTTTCACCCGTGCAGCGGCTGTCCGCACCTTCGCCACGCCCGGAAGGAGAAACCCATGGGACAGCGTACGCCTCTGTATGACCTGCATCTCGCCTTAGGCGCGAAGATGGTCGATTTTGGCGGTTGGGACATGCCACTGCATTACGGCTCGCAGGTCGAGGAGCACCACGAAGTGCGCCGCGATTGCGGGGTGTTCGATGTATCCCACATGACCGTGATCGATGTCACCGGCAGTCAGGCCAAGGCCTGGCTTCAGCATCTGCTGGCCAATGATGTCGACCGCCTGCACCGCCCCGGCCGTGCGTTGTACAGCACCATGCTCAACGAGCGCGGCGGCATCGTCGATGACATGATCGTCTATCGTCTCGATGACTGTTATCGCCTGGTGTTCAATGCCTCCACTCGCGATCAGGATCTGGCCTGGATGAACGCGCAGCGCGGCGATTACGACGTGCAACTGCACGAACGCGCCGAACTGGCGATGCTCGCCATTCAAGGTCCGCAGGCCCGGCACAAGATTGCCGAACTGGTGACCCAGTCGCGCGCCACGCTGATCCAGCACCTCAAACCCTTCGAAGGCTATACCGATGGCGACTGGTTTATCGCCCGGACCGGTTATACCGGTGAGGATGGTCTGGAAATCTGTCTGCCGGCCAGTCAGGCGCCGGGGTTCTTCAACGATCTGGTCGGTGCCGGCATTTCCCCGATCGGCCTCGGTGCCCGTGACACTCTGCGGGTTGAAGCCGGTATGAACCTTTACGGTCAGGACATTCATCAGGACGTTTCGCCGCTGGCCTCGAACATGGCCTGGAGCATTGCCTGGGAACCGACTACGCGCCAGTTCATCGGCCGCGCCGCGCTGGAAGCGGAAAAAGCCGCCGGTGTTGCACACAAACTGGTCGGCCTGGTGCTGGAAGAGCGCGGTGTTTTGCGCGCTCATCAAGTGGTTCGCATCGCTGATGTTGGCGAAGGGGAGATCACCAGTGGTAGTTTCTCTCCTACGCTAAGCAAATCGATTGCCCTGGCGCGTGTGCCGATGGCCACCGCCGACCGCGCCGAAGTGGAAATCCGTGGCAAGTGGTACCCGGTACGAGTGGTCAAACCGACCTTCGTACGCCATGGCAAAACTTTGATCTAACCTTTTCCGGCGGGCAGCCCGCTGACAATTTCTTGAGGACACCGAAGATGAGCGATATCCCTGCCGAACTGCGTTTTGCCGAAAGTCACGAATGGGCCCGTCTGGAAGGCGACGGCACCGTAACTGTGGGCATCAGCGATCACGCGCAGGAAGCGCTGGGCGATGTGGTGTTCGTCGAACTGACCGAAGTGGGCAAGGTGTTCGCTGCCGGTGATCAATCCGGTGTGGTCGAGTCGGTGAAAGCCGCTTCCGATATCTATTCGCCGGTCAGCGGTGAAGTCATCGCGATCAACGAAGAACTGGGCGCCTCGCCCGAGCTGCTGAACTCCGACCCGTATGGCGCGTGGATCTTCAAGCTCAAGCCAAGCGACAAGGCTGAGCTGGACAAGCTGCTGGATGCTGCAGCGTACAAGGCTGCCATCGGCGAGTAAGCGTTAAGCAACACCCCAAAGCCCCGACTTGTCGGGGCTTTTTTTTAGGATCAAAAGATCGCAGCCTTCGGCAGCTCCTACAGGAGGATGGTGTACATCTTGTAGGAGCTGCCGAAGGCTGCGATCTTTTGATCTTCAAGGGCACTGCTATGCTGGTTTGACCGTGTTGCATTGACGCCGAGCGCCAGCCAAGAGAGAGCCCGTCATGTCCCAGTTGCCGTCCCTGAGCCAGTTACGCGACCCCGACGCTTTTCTGCGCCGTCACCTCGGCCCCGATGCTGCCGAACAGCAGGCGATGCTCGACAGCCTCGGCCTCGGTAGTCGAATCGAACTGATCGAGCAAACGGTGCCGCCAGGCATTCGCTTCAATCGCGCGCTCGACCTGCCGGCGGCGCTGGATGAACAAGCCGCGCTGGCCAAGCTGCGCAGTTACGCCGAGCAGAATCAGGTCTGGACCAGCCTGATCGGTATGGGCTACCACGGTACCCTGACGCCAACCGTCATCCTGCGCAACGTGCTGGAAAATCCCGGTTGGTACACCGCGTACACGCCGTATCAGCCCGAGATCGCGCAGGGCAGACTCGAAGCGCTGCTGAACTTTCAGCAGCTGACCATCGACCTCACCGGCCTCGAATTGGCCAATGCCTCGCTGCTCGATGAAGCCACGGCAGCGGCGGAAGCCATGGCACTGGCCAAGCGTGTGGCGAAGTCGAAGAGCAATCTGTTTTTCGTCGATGAGAACTGCCACCCGCAAACCATTTCCGTGGTGCAGACCCGTGCCGAAGGCTTCGGTTTCGAGCTGATCATCGACGCTGTGGATAACTTGAAGCAGCATCAGGTGTTTGGCGCGCTTCTGCAATATCCGGACACTCATGGCGAGGTTCGCGACCTGCGTCCGCTGATCGATCACTTGCATGCGCAACAGGCATTGGCTTGTGTCGCTACTGATTTATTGAGCTTGCTACTGCTGACACCCCCGGGAGAGTTGGGCGCAGATGTGGTGTTCGGTTCCTCGCAGCGTTTTGGCGTGCCAATGGGTTATGGCGGCCCGCACGCGGCGTTCTTTGCCAGCCGCGAGGAATACAAAAGGGCGATTCCCGGGCGGATCATCGGTGTGTCGAAAGATGCCCGGGGCAACGTCGCGTTGCGCATGGCATTGCAAACCCGTGAGCAACATATTCGTCGTGAGAAGGCCAATTCGAACATCTGTACGGCGCAGGTATTGCTGGCCAACATCGCCAGTTTTTACGCGGTCTATCACGGGCCGGAAGGCTTGAAGCGTATCGCCCAGCGCGTCCATCGGCTGACCTGCATTCTGGCCGCAGGACTTGAGCGCAAAGGGATCAACCGGATCAATGCGCAATTCTTCGACACGCTGACGCTGGACGTCGGCGGTGCGCAAACGGCGATCATCGAGAGTGCTCAGGCTGCGCAGATCAACCTGAGAATTCTCGGCCGTGGGCGGGTAGGGCTGAGCCTCGACGAAACCTGCGATGAAGCCACCGTCGCCAGACTTTTCGATGTATTGCTCGGGGCTGATCATGGGTTGACCGTCGTCGATCTCGACGCCGAGGCGCTGACCTCAGGCATTCCCGACAACCTGCAACGCCAAACACCGTATCTGCGTCATCCGGTGTTCAACGCGCATCACAGCGAAACCGAGATGCTGCGCTACCTCAAGCAACTGGAAAACAAGGATCTGGCGCTCAACCAGTCAATGATCCCGCTGGGCTCCTGCACCATGAAACTCAACGCCACCAGCGAAATGATCCCGATCACCTGGCCGCAGTTCGCTAACCTGCATCCGTTCGTGCCGCGTGAGCAGGCGGTCGGTTATACGTTGATGATCGAAGAACTGGAGCGCTGGCTCTGCGCAATCACCGGGTTCGATGCTATTTGCATGCAACCCAACTCCGGCGCCCAAGGCGAGTACGCCGGGTTGCTGGCGATCCGCAAATATCACGAGAGCCGTCAGCAGGGCGCGCGGGATATCTGCCTGATTCCGTCCTCGGCCCATGGCACCAACCCGGCCTCGGCGCAAATGGCCGGGATGCGTGTGGTGATCGTCGAGTGCGACGAGGCGGGCAACGTCGATCTGCAGGATCTGAAAGCGAAAGCCGCCGAGGCTGGGGATAAGTTGTCGTGCCTGATGGCGACTTATCCGTCGACCCATGGTGTGTACGAGGAGGGCATCAGCGAGATCTGCGAAGTTATCCACAAACACGGTGGTCAGGTGTACATGGACGGCGCCAATCTCAATGCGCAGGTCGGGTTGGCGCGGCCGGCGGACATCGGCGCCGACGTGTCGCACATGAATTTGCACAAGACTTTTTGCATTCCCCATGGCGGCGGTGGGCCGGGCATGGGGCCGATCGGTATTCGTGCGCACCTGGCGCCGTTCGTCGCCAATCATCCGGTGGTGCCAATCGATGGGCCGTTGGCGCAGAACGGCGCCGTCAGCGCAGCACCGTGGGGCAGCGCGAGCATTTTGCCGATCAGCTGGATGTACATCGCCATGATGGGGCCGCAGTTGGCCGATGCCAGTGAAGTGGCGATCCTGGCGGCGAATTACCTGGCGCAGCATTTATCCGGCGCGTTCCCGGTGTTGTACACAGGACGCAACGGGCGTGTGGCTCATGAATGCATTCTCGACCTGCGACCGTTGAAAACGCAGACCGGCATCAGTGAGGAAGACGTAGCCAAGCGTCTGATGGATTACGGCTTCCATGCACCGACCATGTCATTCCCGGTACCGGGGACTTTGATGGTCGAGCCGACCGAGAGTGAATCCAAAGCAGAGCTGGACCGATTTATTGGTGCAATGTTGAGTATTCGCGCGGAAATCACTGAGGTGCAGAACGGCAACTGGCCGACCGAGGACAACCCGCTGAAACGCGCGCCGCATACCCTGGCGGATGTCACCGGGGTGTGGGAGCGGCCGTACAGCATCGAGCAAGGAATTACCCCGGATGCGCATACCAAGGCGCACAAGTATTGGCCGGCGGTGAATCGGGTCGACAATGTCTACGGCGATCGCAATCTGTTCTGCGCCTGCGTCCCGGTGGACGACTACCGCTGATACTTAGGTCCACTCAGTTCCCCTGTAGGAGTGAGCCTGCTCGCGATAGCGGTGGATCAGTCACCGGAAAATTTGCCTGATACACCGCTATCGCGAGCAGGCTCACTCCTACAAGGGATTGTGGTGAATCTGAAATCCGGGCAAAAAAATGCCGCTCGATTGAGCGGCATTTTTTGTTACTCGGACGCCACGGCGTTTTTCGCCAGAATCGCGTTCGCCAGTTCCATGTCCGACGCCTGCAGGCCCGGATTGTCGGCGCGGACTTTCTGCATCGCTGCTTCCAGATACGGCCCACGAATACCGCCGTCGCTGGCAACGAAGCTGCCGGCATCGTCCTGCGCGGCGATGATCAGCTTGTGATCCTTGAAGGTCAGGTAGGTCGAACCGGTGGTGGCGCCGGACGAGATGACGTTACGCCAAAAGCTGTCCGCCATGGCCGAACCAACGGGAAGGGACAGCAAGGCCAGTGTGGCAACAGCAAGTTTGAGACGCATGATGAGGTGACTCCTGGGGGTTAACTAGGGCGTTGGATTGCCATTCCCCCGATCCAGTTCCGTGACGGGCTATTTCTGCTCGCTCTGCGGCGTCA
This sequence comes from Pseudomonas sp. Irchel 3H7, assembly GCF_900187605.1. Classification (GTDB taxonomy): domain Bacteria; phylum Pseudomonadota; class Gammaproteobacteria; order Pseudomonadales; family Pseudomonadaceae; genus Aquipseudomonas. Next base: position 351,114 of record NZ_FYEA01000005.1, on the reverse strand, counting down.
CCCGGAGCACTTCCTCAACCGTCGTCAGCCCTGCCGCGACTTTTTGCGCACCGGACAAACGCAAACTGCGCATGCCTTCCTTGAACGCCTGCCGGCGAATCGCCGTGAGGTCGGTGTCCGGGGTGATAAAAGCCTTGAGGCTATCGCTCAGTTGCATGATTTCGTAGACACCGGCGCGGCCGCGATAGCCGGTGTCGCGGCATTCCACACAACCGATCGCACGTTGCGCGTTGCCCGGCAGCGGCGCTTGCCACGGGCGTGTCAGGGTTTGCCAATCCTCGTCTTCCAGCGTTAGTGGCGCCTTGCAATGCGGACACAAGGTGCGCACCAAACGCTGGGCCATGACGCCGAGCACGGTGGCTTTGATCAGGTAGTGCGGCACGCCGAGTTCGAGCAAACGACTGATCGCGCTGGGTGCGTCGTTGGTGTGCAGCGTCGACAGCACCAGGTGCCCGGTGAGCGCCGCCTGAATCGCCATTTCAGCGGTTTCCAGATCACGGATCTCGCCAATCATGATGATGTCCGGGTCTTGTCGCATCAGCGCACGCACGCCGGCGGCGAAGCTCAGGTCGATGTTGTGCTGCACCTGCATCTGGTTGAACGCCGGCTCGACCATTTCGATCGGGTCTTCGATGGTGCAAAGGTTCACTTCCGGCGTCGCCAGTTTTTTCAGCGTGGTGTACAGCGTGGTGGTCTTGCCCGAACCAGTCGGCCCGGTAACCAGAATGATGCCGTTGGGCTGACGGGTCATGTCCTGCCAGCGCCTCAGGTCATCGGCGCTGAAACCCAACTGATCGAAATCCTTGAGCAGCACTTCCGGATCGAAGATCCGCATGACCATTTTTTCACCGAACGCTGTAGGCAGGGTCGAAAGCCGCAGTTCGACTTCGCCGCCATCCGGGGTCTTGGTCTTGACCCGGCCGTCCTGCGGTTTGCGCTTTTCGGCGACGTTCATCCGCCCGAGGCTTTTCAGGCGACTGACGATCGCCATGGTCACCTGCGGCGGAAATTGATAGACGTTGTGCAACACGCCGTCGATGCGAAACCGCACCGTTCCTTGCTCGCGCCGCGGTTCGATGTGGATATCGCTGGCGCGCTGCTGGAAGGCGTACTGGAACAGCCAGTCGACAATGTTGACGATGTGCGCGTCGTTGGCGTCCGGCTCCTGATCGCTGGCGCCGAGGTTGAGCAGTTGTTCGAAGTTGCCGAGGTTACCGCTCTGCTGATCGGCATTGCTGGCGCCGCTGACCGATTTCGCCAGGCGGAAGAACTCGACGCTGAAGCGCTGGATATCCGCCGGGTTGGCCACCACTCGTTTGATCGGCAGCTTCAACACGTGAGTCAGATCCGCTTCCCAACCGGTGACGTAAGGCTGAGCGCTGGCCACGGTTACCGCATCACGGTCGACCGCCACGGCGAGGATCTTGTGTCGTTGCGCGAAGGCGTAAGACATCAACGGTGTAATGGCGGCGACGTTGATCTTCAGCGGATCGATACGCAGATAAGGCTGGCCGGCCTGTTGCGCCAGCCAGAGGGTCAGGCTTTCCAGGTCGAGGTGTTTGCCCGGACGGCTGAGGTCGTCCAGTTGCTGGCTGGCGATGAATTCCAGCGGGTGCATCTGGCCATTCGCGGCGTGACGGCGGCGCGCATTCAGCGCCTGCTCCGCCGAGTCCTGGCAGATAAAACCCTGGGCGACCAGTTCACGCAGCACATCATTGAGCTCCAGCCAGCGGTCCTGAGTGGCGAATTGAACGGACATGCGGGCTTCCTTTTGAACGACAGTGCGCAAAAGGATAGTCGCGGCCCGGTAGACCGTTGGGCCACTACCCGACGAAGGCGTTGCCGGATTTGTCAGCCGGCCGCTTGCGTCCGCGCATCCCAAGCGCTGTCGGCGTTTTGCAGATTCACCGAGCAAACGCTGATCAGGTTACGAAGTTTTTCCGCGATCACTTGCGCGCGATGCCAACTGAGACCGCCCATGACCAGGTCGATCGACAGCAGATCGTCCATGCGCTGCACGTTGACCTGCTCGGGCGTGAGGAACTGCAACGCGAACAGATTCAACACCCGCACCAGCAGATCCGGTTCAGCCTCGGCAAGGATTTGATACTGCGCCAGGCAATGGGCGTTGCTGACGTTCCAGACATCGGCGCGGGTTGGCGGGGAGGTGACGGCTTCGAGGTGCGGCATGACAAGTCTCCAAAATCTCTGGAGGAATTTTTACATTCGGCGCGGGGTATTTCTTGGCTATGATCGGCGTTAATGACGGTTGATCGAAAAGATCAATTCGCATAATCCGGTTATTGAGGTTTTTCTATGCACAGCGAGCTGGACAGTTACGACCGCAAGATTCTCGCCCTGCTGCAAGAGGACGCATCGCTCTCGAGCGCGCAGATCGCCGAGCAGGTCGGCCTGTCGCAATCGCCGTGCTGGCGGCGGATTCAGCGGATGAAAGAAGAGGGGATCATTCGCGGGCAGGTGACTTTGCTCGATCGCAAGAAAATTGGCCTGAATACGCAGATCTTTGCCGAGATCAAACTCAACGCACACGGGCGTTCGAACTTCACTGAGTTCACCGAAGCGATTCGCGGGTTTCCGGAGGTGCTGGAGTGTTATGTATTGATGGGGGCGGTGGATTTTTTACTGCGCATTGTTGCGGCGGACATCGAGGCGTATGAGCGGTTCTTCTTCGAGAAGCTGTCGCTGGTGCCGGGGATACAGGAAGTGAATTCGATTGTGGCGTTATCGGAGATCAAGTCCACCACCAGCTTGCCTGTGTTGCGATAAAGCAAAAGATCGCAGCCTGCGGCAGCTCCTCCATGGGGCGGGTGTACACCCTGTAGGAGCTGCCGAAGGCTGCGATCTTTTAGCGGTGTTACATGCGCAGGAGCATTTTCCACGCGCGATTCTGGTAAACCGCAATCGCCTGTTGCTTGCGTGCGTCGAGCAGTTCGTCAGTGATCGTCGGCTCGTTGGCCAGTTGCGCCAGCTTGTTCAGCTCGCCGTACAGGCGATCCATTTCCGGGATCTCCAGCACGTTGCGTGCGTGGTGCAGCCAGACCTGAATGCGCTCGATACGCGGCAGTTGTTCAGCCAGATCTTCCGGCTGCTGCTGATAACGCTGCAATTGCAGGGCCGTGGCCTCTTCGCCCAACAGGCGTGGCAACCAGCTGTGCAACTGCGCGCCGCCCTGACGGTTACCACGAACGTTGCGGTCGGCGGTCCAGGTGCGGGCCAGCAACCAGCGTGACGTGCTCAGCGAGAACAGGCCCCAGCGCGGATCTTCCAGTTCTTCGAGGAACTGCTCCGGCGCGGCTTTGCGCACGTCTTCGTCTTCGATACCGGCCTGCACCAGCGGGCGCCAGTCTTCCAGCAACGCATCCAGGGCAACGCGCAAGTCGTGGGTCGACTGACGCGGCGCGGCCTGGCCGAGGCTGCTGAGCAGGGCACGCATTTCCGCGAGGTTCTCGACCCAGTCGAGCAACAGGCGCCAGTGGCCGTTGAAACGGTACTGTTCAGCCAGACGCTGGCTGCTGCCGAGCAAGTGCCAGCTCAGCGCAGCGAAGGCGTCGTCGAGTTGGGTTTCCGGGGTCAGCTCCGGCGCCGGCAGGCTCAGCGAGTAACTGTTGGCGTCGTACAGGCGATAGCCACGCTCAGCCTTGCTGATGTCACACGGCATCAACGCTAGGGTTTCCGCCAGCTCGGCAGCCAGTTCCAGCAGCGCGGCAGGCTCGCCTTCGCGTAGTTCCAGTTCCAGCTCGCAGATTTCTTCTTTCTGTTTGCCGACCACTACGTGGCCGAGATCCAGCGCGGCTTCGATGACCACTTTGCTCTTGCCACGGCCCCAGGCTATTTCGGCGCGTTCGCGAACGAAGTCGGTGGTGAAGATCGGCTTGAGGGTTTTCTTGTCCAGCTCGGCCAGCGACTCGGGCCAGCATTCGCCGTCGAGTTTCTTCACGTCGAGCTTGGCTTTCGGCAACTTCCAGTCGTATTCATTGCGTTCGGACAGACCGGCAACGCTTTGGCCACGGGTCTTGAGGGTCTGAATCACTTCGTCACCGTCCTTGCGCAGGCGCAGGGCGACTTTGGCCTGAGCCAGATCGCGCTCGGGGGTGTCGAAATACTGGTTCATCAACTCACGGCGTTCCCAGCCACTTTTGTTGCGTTTTTTCAGTAACGGGTGCTCGCGCAGGGCGGCGAGGGTTTCGCGGCTGACGCGGAGTTTGATTTCGGTTTCTTTCTGCATGGCCGGAAAATCCAGGATCGGGAGCGCAGCCGGGGAATATGTGGCTGCCAAGGCCGTGCAGTGTACAGGACTGATTCGTCCTACGCCCTGCGGCGGTTTATTCCTGACGCCGGATGGTTCTATGATGGACTTCAATTCGGGAGTTGGAGTCAGCGATGCCTTTGCCGTCCATGCAAGACCAGTTCGCTGCGCTGATCGCCGCGCCATCGGTCAGCTGTACCCAACCGAACCTCGATCAATCCAACCGCGCGGTGATCGATTTGCTCGCCGGCTGGCTGGGTGATCTGGGTTTCAGCTGCGATATCCAGCAGGTCAGCCCCGGCAAATTCAACCTGCTCGCCAGTTTCGGCAGCGGCCCCGGCGGGCTGGTGCTGGCCGGGCACAGCGACACGGTGCCGTACGACGATGCGTTGTGGCAGACCGATCCGCTGAAGCTCACCGAGGTCGATGGCCGTTGGGTCGGGCTGGGCAGTTGCGACATGAAAGGTTTCTTCGCGCTGATCATCGAAGCGGTGCTGCCGCTGCTCGATCAGCCGTTCAAGCAGCCGTTGCTGATCCTCGCCACCTGCGATGAAGAAAGCTCGATGTCCGGCGCCCGTGCGCTGGCCGAGGCCGGGCGTCCGTTGGGCCGCGCAGCGGTAATCGGTGAGCCGACCGGGCTGAAACCGATCCGCATGCACAAAGGCATCATGATGGAACGCATCGATATCCTTGGGCAGAGCGGCCATTCGTCGGATCCACGCTTGGGCCACAGCGCACTCGAAGCGATGCACGATGCCATCGGCGAACTGCGCGGTTTGCGCCTGTTGTGGCAGCGCGAATTCAACAATCCGCAGTTCAGCGTGCCGCAGCCGACGATGAATTTCGGCTGCATTCATGGCGGCGACAATCCCAACCGCATCTGCGGCCAGTGTTCGCTGGAGTTCGATCTGCGGCCATTGCCGGGCATGGACCCGAAAGTCCTGCGCGCGGAGATTCTGCGCAAGCTCAACCCGGTGGCCGAACGGCATCAGGTGAAGATTGATTACAAACCGCTGTTCCCGGAAGTGCCGTCGTTCGAGCAGTCTGAAGACGCCGAACTGGTGCGCATCGCTGAAAAGCTCACCGGTCACAGTGCCGAAGCAGTGGCGTTCGGCACCGAAGCGCCTTATCTTCAGCGCCTTGGCTGCGAAACCATTGTGCTCGGCCCTGGCGACATCGCCTGTGCGCATCAGCCGGGCGAGTACCTTGAAATGTCACGTTTGCAGCCTACCGTGCATCTATTACGGCAACTGATTGAACATTACTGTCTGACAGGTGCACCAACGTCAAAGGATCCCAAGTGACCCTTTGTAGGAGTGAGCCTGCTCGCGATAGCGGTGAGACAGTCCCGGAGGTATTGACTGAAACTCCGCTATCGCGAGCAGGCTCACTCCTACAAGGGATCTATGTTTTGTCTGACCAATCGCTGTAAATTGCCAGCATTCCAACCCGTATTCATGAGGAGAGCGCGCGTGTCGCCAAGCCTGTTCCGACGATAACCATCAGCCCGCTGTGCGTTTTCCGTTTCGCCCCTTTTTAGGCTGCTATTTATTACAGGCCCAGGTTCATGCCCGAATACGTTAACTGGCTTCGTCACGCGTCCCCTTACATCAATGCCCACCGCGACTGCACCTTCGTCGTCATGCTGCCCGGCGATGGCGTGGAGCATCCGAACTTCGGCAACATCGTCCACGACATTGTTCTGCTGCATAGCCTTGGCGTGCGTCTGGTGCTGGTGCACGGTTCGCGTCCACAGATCGAAACCCGCCTCGCCGCGCGTGGCCTGACCCCGCATTACCACCACGGCATGCGCATCACCGATGCCGCGACCCTGGAATGTGTGATCGACGCGGTCGGCCAGTTGCGCATCGCCATCGAAGCGCGGCTGTCGATGGACATGGCTTCGTCGCCGATGCAGGGCTCGCGTTTGCGCGTGGCTAGCGGCAACCTTGTTACCGCGCGGCCGATCGGCGTGCTGGAAGGCGTCGACTATCACCACACCGGCGAAGTGCGCCGGGTCGACCGCAAAGGCATCAACCGTCTACTCGATGAGCGCTCGATCGTGTTGCTGTCGCCGTTGGGCTACTCGCCGACCGGTGAAATCTTCAACCTCGCCTGCGAAGACGTCGCGACCCGCGCCGCCATCGACCTGGGCGCGGACAAGTTGCTGCTGTTCGGTGCTGACCTCGGTCTGATCGACGAGAACGGCAAACTCGTGCGCGAGCTGCGTCCACAGCAAGTGCCGGCACACTTGCAGCGTTTGGGCAGCAACTATCAGGCAGAACTGCTCGATGCTGCCGCCGAGGCTTGCCGTGGCGGCGTGGCGCGCAGCCATATCGTCAGCTACGCCGAAGACGGCGCGCTGCTGACCGAGCTGTTCACCCGTGACGGTGGCGGCACGCTGGTCGCGCAGGAGCAATTCGAACTGGTCCGCGAGGCGGCGATTGAAGACGTCGGCGGCTTGCTCGACTTGATCAGTCCGCTGGAAGAGCAGGGGATTCTGGTGCGTCGTTCGCGCGAAGTGCTGGAGCGCGAGATCGAGCAGTTCAGCGTGGTCGAGCGTGAAGGCATGATCATCGCCTGTGCGGCGCTGTATCAGATTGCCGATTCGGATGCCGGTGAACTGGCGTGCCTGGCAGTGAACCCGGAGTACCGCCATGGCGGTCGCGGTGATGAATTGCTGGAGCGCATCGAAACCCGAGCACGGGCGCAGGGTTTGAAGACCTTGTTCGTCCTCACCACGCGCACCGCGCACTGGTTCCGTGAGCGTGGTTTCGAGCCGAGCAGCGTTGAGCGCCTGCCGGCGGCGCGGGCTTCGCTGTACAACTTTCAGCGTAATTCGAAGATCTTCGAAAAAACCCTTTAACCGAGTTGGTCCATTCGATCGTTCCCACGCTCTGCGTGGGAATGCCTCAACGGACGCTCCGCGTTCGGCTTTTGATGGGACGCGGAGCGTCCCGGGCTGCATTCCCACGCAGAGCGCGGGAACGATCAATTACTCGGTGATGAATTTGGCGCTGACGTAGGGTGAATAATCCGGCAGCACCGTTTCAACCTTGCCCTGTTCCTTCAAAAACTTCGCCGTCTCGCCAATCGCTTTCGCCGTGCCGCCATCCAGCAGCGCCGTGGTTTGCTGCGCCTTTGCGTCCGGGAACGCTGAACCTGCCAGCAATTCCGGCACATCAGCGGCATTGGCACCGGTCAGTTTGGCGATTTTCTGTACCGGCACCGAGTCAGCCGTCCAGCGGTCTTTGTGTGCGGCGTAATCGGCGAATGAGTCGAGCGTGACCTTGGCGAACTTTGCGACAACCTCAGGATGCTTCTCGGCAAAATCCTTGCGCGCGACCCAGACCTCGAAGGTCGGCGCGCCCCACTGGCCGACCTGCGCGGCATCGGTCAGGGTCTTGCCGGTCTTGCGGATTTCCCCCAGCGCCGGCGACCAGACAAATGCGCCATCGATATCGCCACGCTTCCACGCCGCTGCGATCTCTGCTGGTTGCAGGTTCACCACTTTGACTTTCGAGGCGTCCAGGCCCCAATGCTTGAGGGCGCCGAGCAGGCTGTAGTGTGAGGTCGAAACGAAAGGTGTGGCGATGGTTTTGCCGACCAGGTCCTGGGGGGTGTTGATACCGCTGCCATTGCGCACCACTAGCGCTTCGGCGGCATTGATCTGCGCCGAAACGATGAACGCCACAATCGGCAGATTGCGCGAAGCCGCCGCGGCCAACGGGCTGGAACCGAGGTTGCCGATCTGCACGTCACCCGAAGCAATGGCTGTCACAACTTCCGGGCCGCTGTTGAAGCGACGCCAGTCGATTTTCTCGCCAATGGTTTTCTCGTAGACGCCGTCGGCCTGGGGGACTTTGCTCGGGTCGATACCGGTTTGATACCCCACTGTGAGGTTGGCGGCATGCGCGGAAAAAGAAATCAGCGCTGACACACAAACTGTAACAAATTGACTAGATAGTGCGCGTTTGGCCATCATGGCGTCGCCTTTTCGATAGGGTTTGACGATTCGGGGTTACGCCAAAGCTAATCGATATAAAAAAAGGCTAACAAATACCATTTAGGAATGAGCTTAGTCGCCGATACGCTGTTTCCCGGCGGAGGTGGCAAGATACTGGCCATATTCCGAAATGATATGAAAAAGAATGAATAAATTCTTTTTGGGTTTATCAGGAAATCTTTACTCTGCACGGACCAAATCACTGCGATTAGACCTTGGTCGTAGACACACAAGGTTACGATTGACTTGTCGGTCACGGTCTGGCGCTAATCGCGCATCTTAGGATCCAGGGCATCAGACCCCGGGCCAGGAACACAAGAATTAGAAACGAGAGGAGCTTTACATGAACAAGTCCACCTTGGCCCTGGCTGTGGCCGTAGGGGTTATGGCGCAGCAGGCAGGCGCCGCCGGTTTCATCGAAGACAGCAAAGCTACCTTGGGGCTGCGTAACTTCTACATCAACACCGATAACCGTGATGGCGCTGGCGCCAACAAGAACGAAGAGTGGGGCCAAGGCTTCGATCTGCGTTTCATCTCCGGTTATACCCAAGGCACCGTAGGTTTCGGTATCGATGCCATCGGCCTGCTGGGCGTACGTCTGGATTCGGGCGGCGGCACTAACGGCAACAGCGGTACCGCTTACGGCGGCACTGTGTTCCCGAGCGAGTCCAACGGCAAAGCGGTGGACAACTTCTCCAGCCTGGGTCTGACTGCCAAAGCCAAGATCTCCCAGACTGAACTGAAGCTGGGTACTCTGCAGCCGAAGAACCCGGTCATCGTGACCAACGACGGTCGTCTGCTGCCACAAACCTGGCAGGGTGGCCAGATCACTTCCGGCGAAATCAAGGACCTGACTCTGGTCGGCGGTCAGATCGAAGCTGCGAAAGGTCGTAACTCCAGCAACAACGAAAACCTGTCCATCAGCGGTGCAAACACCCGTGGTACTGCGTTCCGTGACAGCAACAAATTCATCTACGCCGGTGGTGACTACAAGATCACCAAAGACCTGACTGCCCAGTACTACTACGGCAACCTGGAAGACTTCTACAAGCAGCACTTCCTGGGTCTGGTTCACAACTGGGCAATCGGCCCCGGCGTATTGAAATCCGATTTCCGTTACTTCAACAGCTCCGATGACGGCAAAAACGGTACCGATCCAGCCTACTACAGCACCGGTAACTACACCGGCGTGCGTAACGGTCGCGGTGAAGTCGACAACAACCTGTACAGCGGCCTGTTCCTGTACACCGTTGAAGGCCACACCTTCGGTGGCGGTTACCAGGTTTCCAATGGCAGCAGCGACTTCCCTTGGCTGAACCAGGGCGACGGCTCGTCGAACTACACCATCACCGACATGCAGATCCAGAAGTTCGGCCGTGCCGGCGAGAAAACCTGGCAAGCTCGCTACTCGTATGACTTCGCTAAAGTCGGCGTACCTGGCCTGACCGCCGGTGTCGTTTACCTCAAAGGTGATTCGATCGATACCGTTGGCACCAACGGTCGTGAGAACGGTTCGAACAGTTCCGAGTGGGAACGCGACTTCACCATCGGTTACGTTGTACCGGAAGGTCCGTTCAAGAACGTCGGCCTGATGTGGAAAAACGCTGTATGGCGCACCGATCTGCCGAGCACCCGTTCGCAGGACGAAAACCGCCTGATCGTCAGCTACTCGATCCCGCTGCTGTAATAGCGCGTCTCGATTCGCGGATGTAAAAAAAGCCCCGTCCGGCATCGCGCCGGACGGGGCTTTTGCGTTTTCGAGTCAGGCTCACCCCCGTAAGCCTGCCCCGAAATTCCCCTCTTTACAGCAACTCAAGGCCTTCTCGAACCTTGTGAGCGATGTTCGTCGGGATGCCGTCGAGCGTCCAGTGAACAGATGTTTAATATTCAATAATGATCTAGATATCTAGTTATTTATTCTTTTTCACGATGGCAAATCCCGGGCTACAGTTGAGGTCTCGAACAACTCATCAGGAGCAGCACCATGAGCCTCAGACTCGGCGACATCGCCCCCGATTTCGAACAGGATTCCAGCGCCGGCAAGATTCGTTTCCACGAATGGCTGGGCGATAGCTGGGGCGTGCTGTTCTCCCACCCGGCGGACTTCACCCCGGTGTGCACCACTGAGCTGGGCTTCACCGCCAAGCTCAAGGATGAGTTCAGCAAACGCGGTGTCAAAGCCATCGCGCTGTCGGTCGACCCGGTGGATTCGCACCACAAGTGGATCGAAGACATCAACGAAACCCAGAACACCGTCGTCAACTTCCCGATCCTGGCCGATGCCGATCGCAAAGTCTCTGATCTGTATGACCTCATTCACCCGAACGCCAACGATACGCTGACCGTGCGTTCGCTGTTCGTGATCGACCCGAACAAAAAGATCCGCCTGACCATCACCTACCCGGCGAGCACCGGCCGTAACTTCCACGAGATTTTGCGGGTGATCGATTCGCTGCAGCTCACCGACAACTACAAGGTGGCCACCCCGGCCAACTGGCAGGACGGTGAAGAGGTGGTGATCGTGCCTTCGTTGAAAGATGAAGAAGAGATCAAGCAGCGCTTTCCGAAGGGTTATCGCGCGGTGAAACCGTATCTGCGTCTGACGCCACAGCCGAACAAATGATCTTCTTGGGCAGACTCGTTCCCACGTCGAGGCGTCGAACCGTCCGCGTGGGAATGCCGTCCGTGACGCTCCGCGTCACAGTGGACGCGGAGCGTCCATGGATTCATTCCCACGCAGAGCGTGGGAACGATCAGTGGTAGCTACTAAGCAGGGGATTTCAGGCCGTTTCGACGGCCTTTTTTTTCGCCTTGAATAACCTGAATCGCATATCTCCAAAACGAATAACCAAATGAATAAATATGATTTATGGATATATAAATCAGCTGGTAAGGTCACTCCATCGAAGCGAGATCGCAACCCGCGAATCGCCTGTAACACTTAAGGAATGGTCTCAATGCTGGTCGTCTCACTCGGTGGCAGTCCCAGCCTGCGCTCCCGTTCCGGAGTGCTGCTGGAGCGCTCGCAACGTTGGTTGCAGCAGCAAGGCGTGGAAGTGGTGAGTTATCAGGTACGGGATTTCCCGGCCGAGGATTTGCTCCATGCCCGCTTCGACAGCCCGAAGGTGCTCGACCTGCTGCAACAGATTGAAAATGCCGACGGCCTGCTGATCGCCACGCCGGTTTACAAAGCGTCGTTCTCCGGTGCCCTGAAAACCCTGCTGGATCTGTTGCCCGAGCGCGCCCTGAACCACAAGATTGTCTTGCCGATGGCCACTGGCGGCAGCATCGCCCACATGCTGGTGGTCGACTACGCGCTCAAGCCTGTTTTGTCGGCGTTGAAAGCCCAGGAAATGCTTCAGGGGATTTTCGCCGAGGACAGCCAGATCGCTTACGGCGAAGGCAGTGCTGCGGCGCAACTGGCACCGGCGCTGGAGCAGCGTCTGCATGAAGCGCTGGATCAGTTTGTCGGTGCCATGGCCCGCCGCCCGAAACCGCTGGAACCGGGCCTGTTGAATGAACGTTTATTGAGTGCTCGCTGGAGCATTTAAGCCTCACCAGAATTTGATGTAACTCACCTTACTTCGCCGACAACGGCCAAGCAGGTGCAGCCAAAACCCAACAGCAAAAAGGAGAGCGCTATGCGCACTGTATTTTTGCGTCGTGGTCTGGTCGCTCTGTTTGCTGCGGCTGTTACCTTCGGCGCCATCACTCAAGCTCAAGCCGAGACATTGCGGATCGGTTATCAGAAGTACGGCACGCTGGTGCTGCTCAAAGCCAAAGGCACTTTGGAAAAGCGTCTGGCCGCCCAAGGCGTCGACGTGCAATGGACTGAATTCCCCGGTGGCCCGCAACTGCTCGAAGGCCTGAACGTCGGCTCGATCGACTTCGGTGTCACCGGCGAAACCCCGCCAGTCTTCGCCCAGGCTGCCGGCGCCGATTTGCTTTACGTCGCTTATGAACCACCAGCGCCCAACAGCGAAGCGATCCTTGTGCCGAAAGACTCGCCGATCAAATCGGTGGCCGATCTCAAAGGCAAGAAAGTCGCCCTGAACAAAGGTTCCAACGTCCATTACCTGCTGGTGCGCGCACTGGAAGACGCCGGCCTCAAATACAGCGACATCCAGACCGTATTCCTGCCGCCCGCCGATGCTCGCGCCGCGTTCGAACGTGGCAGCGTCGACGCCTGGGTTATCTGGGATCCGTACCAGGCTGCCGCCGAGAAACAACTGCAAGCACACACCCTGCGCGACGGCAAAGGCATCGTCGACAACCACCAGTTCTATCTCGCGACCAAGCCTTACGCACAGAAAAATCCCGAGGTGATCAAGACCCTCGTCGAGGAAGTGCGTGCAGTCGGCGAGTGGTCGAAAGCCAATCCTGAAGACGTGACCCAACAAGTCGCGCCACTGCTCGGCCTGCCGGCGGACATCACCTTGACCTCGGTGAAACGCCAGGGCTACGGCGCGTTGTTCCTGACCCCGGAGGTGGTCGCCGCGCAACAGAAAATCGCTGACACGTTCTTCCAGCTCAAGCTGATTCCCAAGCCATTGAGCATCAAGGATGTGATCTGGACCCCACCGGCCGCTGTGGCTAAAGCGCAGTAATTCGAATTCCTAAGGAGACCACTCCATGAGCCTCAATATCTTCTGGTTCCTGCCCACCCACGGCGACGGCCATTACCTTGGCACCGCCGAAGGCGCCCGCGCCGTCGACCACGGTTATCTGCAACAGGTCGCGCAAGCGGCGGATCGTCTGGGCTTCGGCGGTGTGCTGATCCCCACCGGCCGTTCCTGCGAAGACTCGTGGCTGGTGGCAGCGTCGCTGATCCCGGTGACCCAGCGTTTGAAATTCCTCGTTGCCCTGCGCCCCGGGATCATTTCCCCGACGGTGGCAGCGCGGCAGGCCGCCACGCTGGATCGTCTGTCCGGCGGCCGTGCGCTGTTCAATCTGGTGACTGGCGGTGACCCGGAAGAATTGGCCGGCGATGGTCTGTTCCTCAGCCACGAAGAACGCTATCAAGCCTCGGTGGAATTCACCCGCATCTGGCGTCGTGTGCTCGAAGGCGAAACCGTGGATTACGACGGACAACACATCAGCGTCAAAGGCGCGAAATTGCTCTATCCACCAATCCAGCAACCACGTCCGCCGCTGTACTTCGGTGGCTCGTCGGAAGCCGCGCAGGATCTGGCTGCTGAACAAGTGGAAATGGTCCTGACCTGGGGCGAACCGCCCGCAGCGGTCGCGGAGAAGATCGAACAGGTCCGCGCCAAGGCCGCCAAGCTTGGCCGCACCGTGCGCTTCGGCATTCGTCTGCACGTAATCGTTCGCGAAACCAACGCAGAAGCATGGCAAGCGGCAGATCGGCTGATCTCGCACCTGGACGACGACACCATCGCTCGCGCTCAGGCTTCGCTGGCGCGTTTCGATTCGGTCGGCCAGCAACGCATGGCCGCGCTGCACGGCGGCAGTCGCGACAATCTCGAAGTCAGCCCGAACCTGTGGGCCGGTGTTGGCCTAGTACGCGGCGGTGCCGGTACGGCACTGGTTGGCGATGGCCCGACCGTCGCAGCGCGCGTGAAGGAGTACGCCGATCTGGGCATCGACACCTTTATCTTCTCCGGTTATCCACACCTCGAAGAATCGTATCGCGTCGCTGAACTGCTGTTTCCGCACCTCGACATCGAGCGTCCGGAACTGCCGAAAAGCGCCGGTTATGTCAGCCCGTTCGGCGAGATGGTCGCCAACGATATTCTTCCCAAAGCCGCGTCGCAGAGCTGAGGCGCGCCATGAAGAAAATCATCCACAGCCTCGCGCCCTGGGCGTTGCCGGTGTTGTTGCTGGCGGTGTGGCAGTTGTCGGTGTCGGCCGGTTGGTTGTCGACGCGGATTCTGCCGGCACCGGTGGCGGTGATCGAGGCCGGCGTGAGCCTGGTGCGCAGCGGCGAAATCTGGACGCACCTGGCGATCAGTGGCTGGCGCGCGGCGCTCGGTTTCACCATCGGCGGCAGCATCGGGCTGGTCTTGGGTTTCATCACCGGCCTGTCGAAGTGGGGCGAACGCCTGCTCGACAGCTCGGTGCAGATGATCCGCAACGTGCCGCATCTGGCGCTGATTCCGCTGGTGATCCTGTGGTTCGGCATCGACGAGTCGGCGAAGATCTTTCTGGTGGCGCTGGGTACGTTGTTCCCGATTTACCTGAATACCTATCACGGCATCCGCAACGTCGACCCGGCGCTGGTGGAGATGGCGCGCAGTTATGGCTTGAGCGGGTTCAGCCTGTTCTGGCAGGTGATTCTGCCGGGTGCACTGCCTTCGATTCTGGTCGGTGTGCGCTTCGCCCTGGGCTTTATGTGGCTGACGCTGATCGTCGCCGAAACCATTTCCGCCAGCTCCGGCATTGGCTATCTGGCGATGAACGCCCGCGAGTTTTTGCAGACCGACGTGGTGGTGCTGGCGATCCTGCTTTACGCGGTGCTCGGCAAACTCGCTGACCTTGCGGCGCGTGGACTTGAACGTGTGTGGTTGCGTTGGCACCCGGCCTATCAGGTTGCCAAAGGAGGTGCGGCATGACTGCTCAACAACCTCCACGCCTGCTGCGCGGGATTCCGCTGGCGGTGCGCAACCTGCAGAAAACCTTCGGCACGCGGCAGGTGCTGCGTGACATCGATCTGCACATTCCGGCAGGGCAATTCGTCGCTGTGGTCGGTCGCAGTGGTTGCGGCAAAAGTACCTTGCTGCGCTTGCTCGCCGGCCTCGATCAACCAACGGGCGGTGACTTGCTGGCCGGCTCTGCGCCGCTGAGCGATGCGCGGGAAGACACCCGATTGATGTTCCAGGAAGCGCGTCTGCTGCCGTGGAAAAAGATCATCGACAACGTCGGCTTGGGCCTTAAAGGCAACTGGCGCCCGAAAGCTCTCGAAGCACTGGACGCGGTGGGGCTGGCGGATCGCGCCAATGAATGGCCGGCAGCGTTGTCGGGCGGACAAAAGCAACGCGTTGCGCTGGCCCGTGCGCTGATCCATCAACCGCGTCTGCTATTGCTCGACGAACCGCTCGGCGCACTGGACGCGCTGACCCGCATTGAAATGCAGCAATTGATCGAACGTCTCTGGCAGCAACACGGCTTCACCGTGCTGCTGGTGACCCACGACGTCAGCGAAGCGGTGGCGATTGCCGACCGGGTGATTCTGATCGAGGACGGCGAAGTCGGCCTCGACCTGCATGTCGAACTGCCGCGCCCTCGGGTACGTGGTTCGCATCGGCTGGCAGCGCTGGAAACCGAAGTGCTTAACCGTGTTCTCTCCCTGCCCGGCGAACCGCCGGCGCCGGAACCTGTTTCACCACTGCCTACGCAACTGCGTTGGGCTCAATAACTCAAGCAAACGACAGGAATCATTGCCATGACTATCAAAGCCATCAACGTCCGTAACCAGTTCAAAGGCTCGATCAAGGAAATCGTCCTCGGCGACGTGCTGTCGGAAATCGACGTGCAGACCGCTTCCGGCATCGTCACTTCGGTGATCACCACCCGCTCGGTAAAGGAGCTGGAACTGGTGGTCGGCAGCGAAGTGATCGCCTTTGTGAAATCCACCGAGGTGTCGATCGCCAAGTTGTAAGCCGGTGAGTAAAAAACAACCCCGAAGGGCGTGAGCCCTTCGGGGTTTTTTGTGCCTGGCGATCGTTCCCATGCTCCGCGTGGGAATGCCTCTTGGGACGCTCCGCGTCCAGTGGCGCGGAGCGTCACGGGCTGCATTCCCACGCAGAGCGTGGGAACGATCATGGCTCAACGCTTGGGCAGATACGGCGGCAGATACAGGCCGATATAGGCATCAAAGACCCGCATCCCTTCCTCGGCCATGCGCGGCGTGATTTGCCCATGTTGCTGCACCGAGCGCGCATAAACCCGGTCACCCAACTCCATCGCCAGGGCGAATACATCGACATCCTCCGGCAGCCTCGGCAACTCGAAGTGATGATCGAACAGCTTGTGCATCAGGTCGCCCAGTTCTATGTCGTGCTGACGGTCAGCCTGGGTCACTTCGGTCAAGCCGTGTTGGGCGAGGATCAACTGGCGCGCCGCCGCATCTTCGTCGTAGATCTCCAGCATCCGTTGCTCGACCAGTCGCGACAGATCTCGCCAGTCACGCAGCGCGTCATGATCGATCGGCGCTTGCAGGCAGGCGCGGAACGCCGCGTGTACATCTGCCGTCAGTGCCTCAAGCAGCGCCGGCACACTGGCGAAGAAGTGGTACACGGAGGAGGGCGGAATCTGCGCGCGCTCGGCGACGCTATAGATCGACAGACTCGCCACACCCTCGGCGGCCAGCAATGTGCGCGCGGCGTCGAGTATCGAATCGATGCGCGCCTGGCTGCGGGCACGGGGTTTGCGGACGGGGGCGGGTCGCGTCATGGAAGTCTCCTGCGGGGCAGCGGGCATTGTACGAGCCGGTTCCTGTGTTGTCTTGTCGGCCGCCATCGCTGGCAAGCCAGCTCCCACAGTGATCTTCAGTGAACCGGGATTTATGTGCGCAGAAAATCCCTGTGGGAGCTGGCTTGCCAGCGATCCGCCGCAGGCGGCCATAAAAAAACGCCGTTGGCTAAATCAGCCAACGGCGTTCTTTCCTGAAGCTGCAACCGCTTAAACGGTATGCAGATACCAGTTGTACTCAAGGTCGGAGATGGAGTGTTCGAACTCTTCCAGCTCGCTTTCCTTGCAGGCGACGAAGATATCGATGTACTTCGGATCGATGTACTTGGCCATCACCTCGCTGTCGTCCAGCTCACGCAGGGCATCGCGCAAGTTGTTCGGCAGGCTTTGCTCGTTCTGCTCGTAGCTGTTGCCTTCGACTGGCGCGCCCGGCTCGATCTTGTTGGTCAGACCGTGGTGCACGCCGGCCAGTACCGAAGCCATCAGCAGGTAAGGGTTGGCGTCGGCACCGGCGACGCGGTGTTCGATACGCACGGCATCGGACGAGCCGGTCGGTACGCGAATCGCCACGGTGCGGTTGTCCAGACCCCAGCAAGGCGAGTTCGGTACATAGAACTGCGCGCCGAAACGGCGGTACGAGTTGACGTTCGGGCAGAGGAAAGCCATCTGCGCGGGCAGGGTCTCGAGCACACCGCCGATCGCGTGACGCAGCGCGGCGTTCTGCTCGGGATCCTCGCTGGCAAAAATGTTTTTGCCTTCTTTATCCAGAATCGAAATGTGTACGTGCAGACCATTACCGGCCTGACCCGGATAAGGCTTGGCCATGAAGGTGGTGTCCATTTCATGGTCGTAGGCGATGTTCTTGATCAGACGCTTGAGCAGTACCGCGTAGTCGCAGGCCTTGATCGGGTCGGCGACGTGGTGCAGGTTCACTTCGAACTGCGCCGGGGCACTTTCCTTGACGATGGCGTCGGCAGGGATGCCTTGCTCTTTGGCACCTTCCAGAATGTCCTGGAGGCAGTCGACGTATTCGTCGAGGTCGTCGATCAGGTAGACCTGCGTCGAGTGCGGGCGTTTGCCGGAGATCGGCGAGCGTGGCGGCTGAGGGCGGCCGTTCACGTTTTCCTGGTCGATCAGGTAGAACTCGAGTTCGAATGCGGCGCAGATGGTCAGGCCCAGCTCGTCAAACTTTGCAACAACTTGACGGAGCACTTCGCGCGGATCGGCGAAGAATGGGTCGCCTTCGAGTTCGTGCATGGTCATCAACAGTTGCGCGGTCGGGCGTTTCTGCCATGGCTCGTTGCACAGGGTATCGGGGATTGGATAGCAGATACGATCGGCGTCGCCGATGTCCAGGCCCAGGCCGGTGCTTTCCACCGTAGAGCCATTGATATCCAGAGCAAATAGAGAGGCCGGCAGGTTGATGCCTTTCTCGTAAACCTTGTGGAGGCTGGTGCGTTCGATGCGCTTGCCGCGCACCACACCATTCATATCCGCAATCAGAAGGTCAACGTACAGAACCTCAGGATGTTCCTTAAGGAACGCGTTCGCTTCGTTAAGCTGAACGGCACGCGGGGGTACCGACATGATGCAACACCTTTGTTGTTAAAAATATCAATCATTGATCTTTTCTGGTTTCAGTCAACCCGAACGGCCTGCCGAAGTCAAGCGAGGCCTTTTTTGCCCTAAAAAAGCGCTGCAAGGGCATTTATGGGGCACTTTCGGGCGTTTTTTTGTCCCTGGAAGACTGTGCACCCGCGGGCTTGAGCAGGCCGTGTTGTATTTTTTACGGGGGTGTTGTGTAAAAAAATGAACAAGGCTAAGCTCGGATCAAACCCATAACAGCAATAATACCGGGGTGCTTCATGTCTCGCCTGCCGTTAATCGGCATCACCGACTGCTCGCAACAGTCCGGTCTGCATGCTCATCACATCAGTGGCGACCAATCCGTCCGTAGCGCAGCCAGCATGGCTCGCCAGTTGCCGACGATATTCCCGTCCATGGCCGTTCAAGCGCCAGGGTCCGATATTCTGGACGTACGGGAAAGCATCCTGTTTATGGCGTCCCCTTCCAATATAGATCGCTTTCATCCTCAAAGCCTGTGCCGCTTGCCCAGCCGTGCTCATGATTCTGCACGCCTGGACTGTGCACAGGAAATGCAACGCCAGCGTAAAGGGCAGGTAAGCTCCTCTTTCATTGTCTATGCGCGGTGCCGGGCGTAAGCCGGTACTGCGCGAGCAAGCCCCCTTTAACGCGACGCTCCAAGCGTCAAACTTTGCCTGACATTCTGTCAGGAGACTCAGCCCAGAGGCATTTATGAGTAACAACCTCGACCAGCTCACCGATTGGTTGAAAGACCACAAGATCACAGAAGTCGAATGCATGATCGCCGACTTGACCGGTATCACCCGGGGCAAGATCTCGCCGACCAACAAGTTCATCGCCGAAAAAGGCATGCGTCTGCCAGAAAGCGTGCTGTTGCAGACCGTGACCGGCGACTACGTCGAAGACGACATCTATTACGAACTGCTCGACCCGGCCGACATCGACATGATCTGCCGCCCCGACCAGAACGCCGTGTACATGGTGCCGTGGGCCATCGAGCCGACCGCGCAGGTGATCCACGACACCTACGACAAGCAAGGCAACCCGATCGAGCTGTCGCCGCGCAACGTCCTCAAGAAAGTCCTCAAACTCTATGCTGACAAAGGCTGGCAGCCGATCGTGGCGCCGGAGATGGAGTTCTACCTGACCAAGCGCAGCGACGACCCTGACTATCCGTTGCAGCCGCCGATTGGTCGCTCGGGCCGTCCGGAAATCGGTCGTCAGTCGTTCTCGATCGAAGCGGCGAACGAATTCGACCCTCTGTTCGAGGACGTCTACGACTGGTGCGAACTGCAGGAGCTGGATCTCGACACGCTGATCCACGAAGACGGCACGGCGCAGATGGAAATCAACTTCCGTCACGGCGACGCACTGTCGCTGGCCGACCAGATCCTGGTGTTCAAACGCACCATGCGCGAAGCCGCGCTCAAGCACGATGTAGCCGCGACATTTATGGCCAAACCGATGACCGGCGAGCCGGGCAGTGCGATGCACTTGCACCAGAGCATCATCGACATCGAGACCGGCAAGAACGTCTTCTCTAATGAAGACGGGACCATGAGCCAGTTGTTCCTGCACCACATCGGTGGTTTGCAGAAACTGATTCCTGAGCTGTTGCCGTTGTTCGCACCGAACGTCAACTCGTTCCGCCGCTTCCTGCCGGACACCTCGGCACCGGTGAACGTCGAGTGGGGCGAAGAAAACCGCACCGTCGGCCTGCGCGTACCGGATGCCGGCCCGCAGAACCGCCGTGTGGAAAACCGCCTGCCGGGCGCTGACGCCAACCCATACCTGGCGATTGCCGCGAGCCTGCTCTGCGGTTACATCGGCATGGTTGAAGGCCTCAACCCGAGCGCGCCGGTGGTGGGCCGTGGTTATGAGCGCCGCAACCTGCGCCTGCCGCTGACCATCGAAGATGCGCTGGAGCGTATGGAAAACAGCGCGACCATCGAGAAGTACTTGGGCAAAACCTTCATCACAGGCTACGTCGCGGTAAAACGGGCCGAGCATGAAAACTTCAAGCGCGTGATCAGTTCCTGGGAGCGTGAGTACCTGCTCTTCGCCGTCTGATACGCCGGGCGCGGTCCTCACCGGCCGCGCCTTCACCGATAACAAGGAGAATTGGCATGACCAGCAACAACCCGCAAACCCGCGAGTGGCAAGCACTCAGCAATGATCATCACCTGGCCCCGTTCAGCGACTTCAAGCAGCTGAAAGAGAAAGGCCCGCGGATCATCACCAACGCCAAGGGCGTTTACCTGTGGGACAGCGAAGGCAACAAGATTCTCGACGGCATGGCCGGTCTGTGGTGTGTGGCCATCGGTTATGGTCGCGATGAGCTGGCCGACGCGGCTGCCAAACAGATGCGCGAACTGCCGTACTACAACCTGTTCTTCCAGACCGCGCACCCGCCGGCGCTGGAACTGGCCAAGGCCATTGCCGACGTGGCACCGCAAGGCATGAACCACGTGTTCTTCACCGGTTCCGGCTCCGAAGGCAACGACACCATGCTGCGCATGGTCCGGCACTACTGGGCGATCAAAGGCCAGCCGAACAAGAAAGTCATCATCAGCCGCAAGAACGGTTATCACGGTTCGACCGTGGCCGGCGCGAGTCTCGGTGGCATGACGTATATGCATGAACAAGGCGACTTGCCGATCCCGGGCATCGTCCACATCGCGCAGCCGTACTGGTTCGCCGAAGGCGGCGATATGTCCCCGGAAGAGTTCGGTATCTGGGCGGCCAATCAGCTGGAAGAGAAGATTCTCGAAGTCGGCGTCGACAACGTCGGTGCCTTTATTGCCGAGCCGATCCAGGGCGCCGGCGGCGTGATCATTCCGCCCGACAGCTACTGGCCGCGCATCAAGGAAATCCTCGCCAAGTACGACATCCTCTTCGTCGCGGATGAAGTGATCTGTGGTTTCGGCCGTACCGGTGAGTGGTTCGGCAGTGATTTTTACGATCTCAAGCCGGACATGATGACCATCGCCAAAGGCCTGACCTCCGGCTACATCCCGATGGGTGGCCTGATCGTTCGCGACTCCGTGGTGGCGGTGCTCAATGAAGGCGGCGATTTCAATCACGGCTTCACTTACTCCGGTCACCCGGTGGCAGCAGCGGTGGGCCTGGAAAACATCCGCATCTTGCGTGATGAAAAAATTATCGAGAACGCGCACAACGAAACGGCACCGTATTTGCAGAAACGTCTGCGGGAACTGAACGATCACCCGTTGGTGGGTGAAGTTCGCGGAGTCGGTCTGTTGGGCGCGATCGAGCTGGTGCAGGACAAGGCCACGCGCAAGCGTTACGAAGGCAAGGGCGTCGGCATGATCTGCCGCCAGTTCTGCTTCGACAACGGCCTGATCATGCGCGCTGTGGGCGACACCATGATCATTGCGCCGCCGCTGGTGATCAGCAAAGCGGAAATCGATGAGCTGGTTACAAAGGCACGCAAGTGTCTGGACCTGACCCTCAGTGCGTTGCAGGGCTAAGTGCTAGGCTTTGAGCGGGGGAGCCGTGGCGCTCGCGCTTAAAGCTGTCAGAAAGGCTGGTCTTTTCTTGAAAGACCGCCTCGGATCTTGCCAGACTAGCCGCGGTTCCAGTTGTCCGGGTTCGGCCGCTGAACAAAGTGGTTCAAAAAAGAAAAATTTGGAGCATTAACGCATGAAGGCATTAGGCAAAAAGCTCGCTGGCAAGACTCTGCTCGCCATGTCCCTGATGGGAGTCATGGCGGCTGCGGTTCAGGCGGACGACAAGGTGTTGCACGTCTACAACTGGTCCGACTACATCGCCCCGGACACCGTGGCCAACTTCGAAAAAGCCACCGGGATCAAAGTCGTCTATGACGTCTTCGACAGCAACGAAACCCTGGAAGCCAAGCTGCTGGCCGGCAAGTCCGGTTACGACATCGTGGTGCCTTCCAATAACTTCCTCGCCAAGCAGATCAAGGCCGGTGTTTACCAAGAGCTGGACAAGTCCAAGCTGCCGAACTGGAAGAACCTCGACGAAGACCTGCTCAAGGCTGTTGGCGATGCCAGCGACCAAGGCAACAAGCACGCGTTCCCGTACATGTGGGGCTCGATCGGTATCGGCTACAACCCGGCCAAGGTCAAGGCCGCGCTGGGCATCGACAAGATCGATTCCTGGGACGTGGTGTTCAAGCCTGAAAACATCGAGAAGCTCAAAAGCTGCGGCGTAAGCTTCCTCGACGCACCGACCGAAATGATTCCGGCGGCGTTGCACTATCTGGGCAAGCCGACCAACAGCAAGGACAAGGCTGACCTGAAGGCCGCCGAAGACCTGTTCCTGAAAATTCGTCCTTCGGTTGCCTACTTCCATTCCTCCAAGTACATCTCCGACCTGGCCAACGGCAACATCTGCGTCGCCGTCGGTTACTCGGGTGACCTGGAACAATCCAAGACCCGCGCCCAGGAAGCCGGTGACAAGGTCAAGCTGGCATACACCATTCCAAAAGAAGGTGCTGGCACGTTCTACGACATGGTCGCCATTCCCAAGGATGCCGAAAACGTCGAAGCCGCCTACAAGTTCATGAACTACCTGCTTGAGCCGCAAGTGATGGCCGGCATCACCAACGCCGTGCGTTTCCCGAACGGCAACAAAGCTGCTACGCCACTGGTCGACAAAGACATCACCAGCGATCCGAGCATCTACCCATCGGCTGAAGTGAAGAAGCAGCTCTACGCGATTAGCGACCTGGACGCAGCGACCTTGCGTTTGATCACTCGCAGCTGGACCAAGATCAAATCCGGTAAATAAGCCGGTTTGAAGCAACAACCGCTGGCCGTCGTCTCCCGCGAAGGCGGCCAGCGGATCAATTAAATGACAGGAAGTTTTGCAGGAACGGTTTTTCGAGGGTAAGTTGCGCGCCGGTTTTGTTGCCGGGCAGCCACGGCTGTCATGCAGCGCGGGGCAACTTGGGCCCAACTAATTTAGAGGACCTCCACTTGCCTATTTTTTCTTCTTTGCGCAAAGCCCTGCTGGCCACTGCCGGCCTGACAGTTGCTGTCGGAGCCCAGGCCGCCGGTACGGTGCATATTTATAACTGGTCCGATTACATCGGCGAGACCACCCTGGCCGACTTCCAGAAAGAGACCGGGATCAAACCGGTCTATGACGTGTTCGATTCCAACGAAACCCTGGAAGGCAAACTGCTGGCCGGGCGTACCGGTTACGACGTGGTCGTGCCGTCGAACCACTTCCTCGGCAAGCAGATCAAGGCCGGCGCGTTCCAGAAACTCGACAAGTCGCAGTTGCCAAATTATTCCAATCTCGACCCGGCGCTGCTCAAGCGTCTGGAACAGAACGATCCGGGCAACCTGTACGCCGTGCCGTACCTGTGGGGCACCAACGGCATCGGTTACAACGTCGATAAAGTGAAGGCCGTTCTGGGTGTCGACAAGATCGATTCGTGGGGTGTTTTGTTCGAGCCTGAGAACATCAAGAAGCTGCAAAGCTGCGGTGTGGCATTCCTCGATTCGGCGGATGAAATGATGCCGACCGTGCTCAACTATCTGGGCCTGAATGCCAACAGCACCAATCCGAAGGATTACGAAAAAGCCACCGACAAATTGCTCGCGGTGCGTCCTTACGTGACCTACTTCCACTCCTCGAAATACATCGGTGATCTGGCCAACGGCGACATCTGCGTGGCCATCGGTTTCTCTGGCGATATCTTCCAGGCGAAGAACCGCGCAGCCGAAGCCAAGAAGGGCGTGAACATCGCCTACGCGGTGCCGAAAGAAGGTGGTGCGCTGTGGTTCGACATGCTGGCAATCCCCAAGGATTCGTCGAACGTGAAGCAGGCCCATGCCTTCATCAACTATCTGCTGAAACCTGAGGTGATCGCTCAGGTCAGTGATTACGTCGGTTATGCCAACCCTAATCCGGGTGCGGACAAGTTGATGGAGCAATCCATCCGCACCGATGCGTCGGTGTATCCGCCGCAGGCCGTTATCGACAAGGCTTATGTGTCGATCGAGTTGCCACCGAACATTCAGCGCCTGATGACCCGCAGCTGGACCAAGGTCAAGTCGGGGATGTAAGGCACACACCATCCTGGGTTCGCCTTGCGGGGCGAACTGCATTGTTTTTTTCTGGGAGTTTCGTAAATGGCAGTTGCCTCCGGCGCCTATAAGAAAGCCCTCGAGGGCGACCAGACACCGAAACAGGTGTTGGTCAAAATCGACCGGGTCACGAAGAAGTTCGACGAGACGATTGCCGTGGACGATGTGTCCCTGGAAATCAAGAAAGGCGAAATCTTCGCCCTGCTCGGCGGTTCGGGATCGGGCAAATCCACTCTGCTGCGGATGCTGGCAGGGTTCGAACGGCCCACGGAGGGGCGCATTTTCCTCGACGGCGTCGACATCACCGACATGCCGCCGTACGAGCGACCGATCAACATGATGTTCCAGTCGTACGCCTTGTTCCCGCACATGACCGTGGCGCAGAACATCGCCTTCGGCCTCAAACAGGACAAGATCCCGGCCGCTGAAGTCGATGCCCGCGTGGCCGAGATGCTCAAGCTTGTGCAGATGAGCCAGTACGCCAAGCGCAAGCCGCATCAACTGTCCGGCGGTCAGCGTCAGCGTGTGGCACTGGCACGTTCGCTGGCCAAGCGGCCGAAACTGCTGCTGCTCGACGAGCCGATGGGCGCACTGGACAAGAAACTGCGTTCACAAATGCAGCTGGAACTGGTGGAAATCATCGAGCGCGTCGGTGTGACTTGCGTAATGGTGACCCACGACCAGGAAGAGGCCATGACCATGGCCGAGCGCATCGCGATCATGCACCTGGGCTGGATCGCCCAGATCGGCAGCCCGATCGACATCTACGAAACCCCGACCAGCCGTCTGGTCTGCGAATTCATCGGCAACGTCAACATCTTCGAAGGCGAAGTGATCGACGACGCTGAGGGCCACGCGACCATCACCTGCAAAGACCTCGACCGGCAGATCTACGTCGGCCACGGCATCAGCACCTCGGTGCAGGACAAGTCCGTAACCTACGCGATCCGTCCGGAGAAATTGCTGGTCACCGCCGATCAACCGACTTGCGAATACAACTGGTCGAGCGGCAAGGTGCACGACATCGCCTACCTCGGCGGGCACTCGGTGTTCTACGTTGAACTGCCGAGCGGCAAACTGGTGCAGTCGTTCGTCGCCAACGCCGAGCGCCGTGGCGCGCGTCCGACCTGGGGCGATCAGGTTTACGTGTGGTGGGAAGACGACAGCGGCGTGGTACTTCGCTCATGAACATGCGCAAATTCAAACGCCGCATCAACCGAATAATCCCCAATGGCCGCCAACTGGTCATCGGGGTCCCGTTCATCTGGCTGTTCCTGTTCTTCATGCTGCCGTTCTTCATCGTCCTGAAGATCAGCTTCGCCGAAGCCGACGTGGCCATCCCGCCATACACCGAGATCTACACGTACGCCGAGCAGAAGCTGCAACTGCTGCTGAACCTGGGCAACTACGCGATGCTGGCGGGCGACGAGTTGTACATCGCCGCTTACCTCGGCTCGCTGAAGATGGCGCTGATCAGCACCATCCTCTGTCTGGTGATCGGCTACCCGATGGCCTACGCCATCGCCACCGCCCGTAAAGAGCTGCAAACGGTGCTGGTGCTGCTGATCATGATGCCGACCTGGACGGCGATCCTGATCCGCGTTTACGCGTGGATGGGCATCCTCAGCAACAACGGTTTGCTCAACGGTTTCCTGATGAGCATGGGTTTCATCGATGAGCCACTGCAGATCCTCAACACCAACCTTGCGGTGTACATCGGTGTCGTTTACTCGTACCTGCCGTTCATGATCCTGCCGCTATACGCCAACCTGGTGAAGCACGACAACAGTCTGCTCGAAGCCGCATCGGACCTGGGTTCGAGCACCTTCAACAGTTTCTGGAAAATCACCATCCCGCTGTCCAAGAACGGCATTATTGCCGGCTGCATGCTGGTGTTCATCCCGGTGGTCGGTGAGTTCGTGATCCCGGAACTGCTCGGCGGTCCGGAAACCCTGATGATCGGTAAAGTGCTCTGGCAAGAGTTCTTCAATAACCGTGACTGGCCGGTGGCATCCGCGCTGGCAGTGGTGATGCTGGCGATCCTGATTGTGCCGATCATTCTGTTCAACCGCAGTCAGGCCAAAGAAATGGAGGGCAAAGAATGAAGCGCATCCGTTTCTCCAGCCTGATGCTGGTTATCGGTTTGTTGTTCATCTACCTGCCGATGCTGATCCTGGTGATCTACTCGTTCAACGCCTCGAAACTGGTAACGGTGTGGGGCGGCTGGTCGATCAAGTGGTACGTCGGGTTGCTCGACAACACCCAACTGATGGGCTCGGTGCTGCGCTCGCTGGAAATCGCCTGCTACACCGCAGTTGCTGCGGTGGCGCTGGGCACACTGGCGGCGTTCGTGCTGACGCGCATCACTCGCTTCAAGGGCCGTACGCTGTTCGGCGGTCTGGTGACGGCGCCATTGGTAATGCCGGAAGTGATCACCGGTCTGTCGCTGTTGCTGTTGTTCGTGGCCATGGCGCAGATGATCGGCTGGCCGCAGGAACGTGGCATCGTCACCATCTGGATCGCCCACACCACGTTCTGTGCGGCGTATGTGGCGGTGGTGGTGTCGGCGCGTCTGCGTGAGCTCGACCTGTCGATCGAAGAAGCGGCGATGGACCTCGGTGCGCGGCCGTGGAAGGTGTTCTTCCTGATCACCATCCCGATGATCGCGCCATCGCTGGCGGCGGGCGGCATGATGTCGTTCGCGCTGTCGCTGGATGACCTGGTGCTGGCGAGCTTCGTCTCCGGTCCGGGGTCGACAACCCTGCCGATGGAAGTGTTCTCGGCGGTGCGTCTGGGTGTGAAGCCTGAGATCAACGCTGTGGCGAGTCTGATTCTGTTGGCCGTGTCGATCGTGACCTTCATGGTCTGGTTCTTCAGCCGCCGTGCCGAAGAAGCGCGCAAGAAAGCCATCCAGCAAGCCATCGAAGAAAGCGCTGCCGATTCGTGGAAGCAGCCGGACGTGCGTCGCGCACCAAGCCCGGAAGCCGCGTAAGCACTAATGGGTTGGCCTCATTCTCGAGGTCAACCCAATTCAAACTGTAGGAGTGAGCCTGCTCGCGATAGCGGAGTGTCAGTCAGGAAATTTCCAACTGACAGGACGCCATCGCGAGCAGGCTCACTCCTACATGGGTTTTAGGCAGTCCAGGGTGAGTGGCGGATGACCTCGACAAAGTTCATCGGCTTGAACCCCGGCTCCTGATCCTTCAGCACATCGGTCTTCACATTTCCGAACGTGGTCTGCGGACGATGGCGCAAACCCTCGGCAAACGCGCAGATGATGCACTCCTTGAAGCCTTCCCCGCGCGGGTGCGCATGCACCACCGCTTCGCGCTGCACAGTGCTGAACGCGGCGTAGTCCATTCCGAGTACATCCATCTCGACACCTGCAGTGACCAGCGCCACGGTCGGACGCAGATGCTTCGGTACGCCCGGCGTGGTGTGCAGGGCAATCGACAGCCACACCTGTTCGATATCGTCATCGCTGAGCCCGTACGGTTTGAGAAACGCCGCCGCCGCGTTGGCACCGTCCACTTCGAAACGCTCGTCATCACTGCGATGACCTTCGACCAGACCGAGGTCGTGGAACATCGCGCCGACGTACAGTAGCACCGGATCGTAGGCCAGTTGTTGGCGTTCACCGCTCAGTGCGCCGAACAAAAATACCCGCCGCGAGTGGTGGTAGAGCAGATCGGACTCGATGTCGCGGATGTACTCGGTGGTGGCCCGGACGAGGGCGCTGTCGGGGATTTTGATGCCGGCAATGGTCGTGCTCATGGGGAGTTTCCTCAGTGAACGCCGTCGTGGCGCTGCTGGGGAAAGTCTGTTCCCGACGCTGAAAGGGGACAATCGATGCATGGCTGCGATCCTTGCCAATCGACCTGCAAATCGTGCCAAGCTAAAAGATCGCAGCCTTCGGCAGCTCCTACATGGGAACGCGGACACCTGTAGGAGCTGCCGCAGGCTGCGATCTTTTGCTCTTAAAGGGGGAATCCACAGCCATGAGCAAAACCGTCGCCATCGTCGTGTTCGCCGGAGTGCAGTCACTGGATGTCAGCGGCCCGATGGATGTGTTCGCCGAGGCCAATCGCTTCCTGGCGGCCGAGGATCACTATCGGCTCGAAGTGATCGGCGTCGAACGCGGCCCGATGGCCTGCTCCAACGGTTTGAACCTGAATGCCCATCGGCATTTCAGCGAAGCACTCGACGCCTACGATCTGCTGCTGGTCGCCGGTGGGCCACAATTGCCGTTCATGGATTTCGGCGCGACGTTCGACGGTTGGCTGCGTGAGGCCTGTGCACGGGCGCAGCGTTTTGGTTCGATCTGCAACGGCGCGTTCACGCTCGCGCGCGCGGGGTTGCTGGAGGGGCGCACCGTGACTACGCACTGGAATGACGCCGAGGCGTTGGCGCAGTTGTGTCCGACGACGCAGGTCGAGGCTGATCGCTTGTATGTCGAGGACGGCACGCTCTATACCTCGGCCGGGGTCACGGCGGGGATTGATCTGTCGCTCTACCTGCTGGCGCGTGATCACGGTGCTGAAGTGGCGCTGAGCGTGGCTAAACGGCTGGTGGTGTTCACCCAGCGGTCTGGTGGCCAGTCGCAGTTCAGCCCGTTCCTCACGCCGCATGCAGAGCCGACGTCGGCGGTGGCGATGGTGCAGTTGTATGTGTTGGCCAATCTCACGGGTGATCTGACGATCGCCGATCTGGCCAATGCGGCGAACATGAGTGCGCGTAACTTTTCTCGGGTGTTTGCTCGTGAGGCGAAGGTGACGCCGGCGGAGTTTGTCGAGCGGGCGCGGGTGGATGCGGCGCGGGTGATGCTGGAGAGCACGGCGGCGCCGTTGAAGACTGTGGCGTATCAGTGTGGGTTTCGTGATGCGCAGCATATGCGTGCGGTGTTTAATCGCCGGCTGGGGGTTACGCCGCAGCAGTTTCGGCTGAATTTTGCGGTGATGCTTTGACCCTTACCCTCACCCCAGCCCTCCCGAAACGTCGGACCGCCCAGAGGGAGAGGGGGCCGACCGCAGTGTCTGGCGTGATACATCGACCTGAAAGACCTTAGCGATTATGGATTCGGTAAAGCAGTGTCAGGTCGCTGTAAACCTTGAGCATCCCCCAATCAGTCCCCTCTCCTTCTGGGCGGTCCGACGTTTCGGGAGGGCTAGGGTGAGGGGCTTTTACGGTGCCCGCATCGGCAACAGCTTCAAGGTACTGCGCGTATTCGCCGTCACCTCTTCGTCATTGAAATGCGCCTGCACATACATCCCGTCGACATACGCCTCAGCCTGATCGTCATAGTGACTGTCGAACGGCACACCGCTCTGCCCAACCGGGTTAATCGTTAACCCATGCGCCGGATCGGCAAAATCCACCAAGCGCCGCGTCGACGGCCCATACGTCACCGGCCATGGCGCCGGGCCGATCTTCGCTGAAAGGTTGTTCGGCACTTCATGACTGCCCGGCGCCGCAAACGGCCCAACGTTGAAAATCCGATCCAGCGGCTTCTGCTGTCCCAACGGATGGCCGTGAGTCAGCGTGTGCGCAGCGCCCCATTTCCACTCGGCAGAGTTATCGCCGAGGGTCAGCTTCAAGTGCTGCATGCTCGCCTGCCACGCCGCGCGGACGATATCGGCGCGGGTCTCCTTGTTCGGCGTGCTGCGGTTGTCCCACCACGGTGAATCGGCATTCGCCGCCAGTTTCGGCAGCGCCGCATCGATCACCCGCGTCGACAGTAATGTCTCGAAGAAGTCATTGCCCAACTCATCACGCATCGCCGCATCGGCCAGGTCGTAGAGGAACTGGTTGAATACCGTCGCGCTGACCGAATCCAGCGGATAGTCGCCTGGCCACTGCGCCAGTTGCTCGACCAGTTTCAGTTGCGCCGGATCGCTGACCACCTCACGCAGCACCGGCAGCAACGGCGCGAGCAAGCGCGGGCCGTAACCGGTGGTGGTGCCCAGTTGCAGCTTCTGATTGGCCTCGTTGGTCCACTTCACGCTCTTGTCGCTGAGCTGCCGGTTCAGTTGCTGACCGCGATCGGCGAGGTTGTAGTAACCGGGAATCTCCATTCCCGTCGGCGACACGGGCTGGAAGTTGGCCGAGACGATGTAGCCGCGCGCCGGGTTTTCTTCCTGCGGGTTGGCGCTGAACGGGTAGAAACCGTCCTTGTCGGCCTGATTGCTGCTGCCGTCGAGCATGAATTCCGGCCGCACCCCGGCCGGGCGCTTGGGCAGCAATGCCGAAGCCCACCAGGCGATGTCGCCCTTGGCGTTGGCGTAAACCAGGTTCAGCCCCGGCGCCTGGACTTTTGCGGCAGCGGCGCGGGCCTTGGCCAGGGTGTCGGCGCGATTGAGCTGGTAGAAGCCTTCGAGGATCGGGTTCGGTGTTTCGAGAAAGGCCCACCACATGGCAATCGGCGTTTTGCCGGCAGCGTTGCCGAGCGCATCGTTGACGATAGGGCCGTGGGGCGATTGGCGCAGGGTCAGGGTCACCGGCGACTGCCCCTTCACGTTGATCTGCTGTTGCGTGACTACCATGTCGGTCCACTGGCCGCGATACCAGACCTGATTCGGATTATCCGGGTTGACCTTCTCGGCGATCAGATCGAGATCGTCGTTCTGGAACATGGTCAGGCTCCAGCCGAAATCGAGGTTGTGACCGAGAAACGCAAACGGCACCAGCGCCTGATGATGGCCGTACAACTCGAAGCCGGGCGCCGACAATTGCGCTTCGTACCACACCGACGGCACCGAGAAACGAATGTGCGGATCACCCGCCAGCAATGGCTTGCCGCTCTGGCTGCGGCTGCCCGCGATGACCCAAGCGTTACTTCCTTCGAACTGCGGCAGACCGTTGTCGATCAACGCCTGTTCGCTGAGGCGGGCGAGGGCGTTGAGGTCCTTCCAGTCGCCAGCGGCGAGGGCCGGCGCAGGCTTGGCGTGACCGTTGACCAGCACGCCTTTGGGCTGCCAGTCGAGGTCGAAAACGTTGAGGTAATCGGCGCCGAGCTGATCGCGCACGTAGGTCAGCAGCGGTTCGGTGCGAAACGCCGCGGCAAAGCTATAGGCCATGTAGCCGGCGACGCTGATGCTGTCTTCCGCCGTGAACGGCCGTTTGGGGATGCCCAGCACATCAAACTCGATCGGTGCAGCGTGGCTGTCCTGATATTGATTGATGCCATCCAGATAGGCTTGCAGGCCCTTCCACGCCGGTGACTGTTTATCGAGACTGGCGACGTAACTGGCGGCGCGCTCACGGATGCGCAGGCTGCGGAACAGTTTGTCGGTGTCGAGCAGCTTCGGCCCGAGCACTTCGGCCAGTTCGCCGCGAGCGAGGCGGCGCATGGCTTCCATCTGGAACAGGCGATCCTGGGCATGCACATAGCCAAGGGCACGGTAGAGGTCGGTTTCGTTCTCGGCGCGAATGTGCGGCACGCCGCGTTCGTCGTAGCGCACGGTCACCGAACCCTGCAGGTTGCGCAGCTCGACCTGACCCTGGCGCGTCGGTTGTTTGCTGTAGACATATCCGCCGACGCCGACAAGCAGAACAACGATGAGCAGGGCAAGTACGGTGAACACGCGCTTCATGGTGACTCCTTGTGCAGGCGGGATGCCGCCCGTCGGGCTGCAAACAATTAGCACAGACCTTCTGTGCCGTGCAGCGCTGTCCTTGAAAAGTCCGGAATGCCTTACTGCGTCTCCACCGGCCACGGGCAGTAACACCCGACCGCCAGGGTGTGCGTGGCATTGACCGGGCGATCTTCCGTCAGGGCATTCAAAATCGGTTCGATAAAGCTGTTGCTGGAATTGCAGGTGAGGCCTTCGCTGTACGGACCGAAGTAGGCCAGTTTGCCGCTGCGGTCCCAGATCGCCACGGCCGGACTGGCTGGAACCTGTTCGGAGCCGGGCAATATCGTGATGGTTTTCAGGCTGCTGAGGGTTGCCGGCAACTGACCGTGGCTGCCAGCCTTCTGCACAGCGAAGAACTCCACGCCCCTGGCGCTGAACTGCTCGACCATCTCGGTCAGGTGCTGTTGGTTGCCGACGTTGCACGGGCAGGCCGGGTCCCAGAAGTGCACCAGGCGAATCTTGCCAGGGCCGGCGAGGTTGTCCGGCAGGCGCAGCGGATCACCGGAAAATACCGCCGTGTGTTCGCTGAACGCTCGCAGATAACGCCCTTGAAACCAGTCATACGCCGCCCACAGCACCCCGGCGCAAATCATCGCGAGCAGGCTGGCAAACAGTGCGGTGCGGTAGGGCGAACGCATGGTTTTCGATCCTCGAAAGGTCGGCTAGCTTGCCATGTCTGTCACTACAGATGAATATCGCAGGCCGATAAAGTCTGTTTACCGCTTTGGAATTGCCTTATGTCTGCCACTTTCGACCCCGATCAAATCCGCGCCAGCCTCAAGCCTTTGGCCGAGTGGCAGCCGTTGTCGGACGAGGCGAAGGCGTACCAGCAGTTTTATCAAACCGATTTTCCCCATCGCGATGTCTGGCGTGGCATGGGCCGTTTCGAAGTCGATGGTTATGAAGTGGTCAGCCATTGCTGGTGGCCGGAGAAGGTCAAGGCGACGCTGTTTCTGCTGCACGGCTACTACGATCACACCGGGCTGTATCGGCATGTGATCGAGTGGGCGCTGGATCAGGACTTCGCGGTGATCGCCTGCGATTTGCCGGGGCATGGTCTGTCGAGCGGGCCGCGCGCGAGCATTCGCGATTTCTCCGAGTATCAGGACGTCCTGCAAGCGTTGTTCGCCGAGGCGCAGTCGATCGCCCTGCCGCAGCCGTGGCATTTGTGCGGGCAGAGCACTGGCGGGGCGATTGTGGTCGATCACCTGCTCAACCATGCTGAAAACAGCCCGGCGCAGGGCCAGGTGATTTTGATGGCGCCGCTGGTGCGGCCACGGGCGTGGGGCTGGTCGCAGCTGAGTTATTACCTGCTCAGGCCTTTCGTCAGGGGTGTCGCGCGACGCTTCAGCGAGAATTCCAACGACCCGGATTTCCTGCCGTTTCTGCAGGCCGATCCGCTGCAGCCACGACGCTTGCCGACGAAATGGGTGGGGGCGTTATCGCGCTGGATCATTCGCGTCGAGCACGCGAAGAAGAGTCCGCGGCGGCCACTGATCATTCAGGGGCAGGCAGACATGACCGTCGACTGGCAGCACAATCTACAGGTGTTGAAATGGAAGTTTGATCGGCCGCAGATCTTGTTGTTAGCCGAGGCGCGGCATCATCTGGCGAATGAGACGGCGGAGATGCGGGAGGAGTATTTCGAGTTTCTCAGCAAGCGCATCAGAGGCCGGAATCTCTAGTGAAGCTGAAGGCCCCATCGCTGGCAAGTCAGGCGCTGAAGCTCATTGCCCGACCGCCAACCCTGCGCGAATCGCCGCCAGCGCCGCCTGATAGTAGGCCTTGCCTTCAGTCGACTCGGCAAACGTCGCAAACTCTTCCAGCTCTTCATCCGACAAATCGCGATAGACGTAGAGCAGCGTGTTGTTCATGTCCGCGCCAATCTGATCCATCAAACGCTGGCGCTGACCGTTGAGCATACCTTGCGCCTGACCACCACCGAGCAGCCCCGGAATCATCGAACTCAAGCTGTCCGCCGCCACACCAGCAATCGCCAAGCTCACTTCGGCGCCAGCTTCACGGGCCGGCAAGGCTTGCGCGAGGTGGCCGATGATCAGCAGACGGCTGTCGCTGGCCTGCATCTTTGGCAGACCCTTGGCATTTTTCGCCAATTGATCGCGCCGGGTCGCCAGCAATTCGGCTGCGACGATTTTCTTGCCCAGCGGTGATTGAAAGAAGGTCAGCGCCGGTTTCGGGTCGGCAAGCTTCTGCCGCAGTTGCGCTTCGGCGCGTTGATCGACGGCCTGCGGGGCGAAGCGCTGATTACTGTTGTTCACCAATGCTTGAAACACCGCCGGCGGCAGGCTGTTCTGATAGCGCTGCTGTGCGGCCGTCAGGGCGTCATTGAAATGCGCACGTTGATCTGGCCAGCCGGCGACCTTGTACAACTGATCGTGGCCGTCCGCCCAGGCGGGCAAAACGCAGAACATCAACAGTGAAAAAAGCAAACGGCGCATAGGGACTCCTGTCAGCAGCGGACTATTCTCCGTGCGGTGCCGGTACTTGTCGAGAATTCGTAGCAAGCCGCCGCGTGGCTCTGTCGGATTTGTTGCCGCCGACATACTATGCGCGCCATGCAAATATCCTCTGAACACCCACTGCTGTTACGCATTGTCGATGACCTGGCCGAACACGGCTGGTCGCAGCAGAACATATTCCTGCCCGCCGGTTTGACCCGCGAGCTGGCGGCCGAGTGCCGCAAACGTGAAGCCGAGGGTGAACTGGCGCCGGCGGCGGTGGGGCGTGGGCCGTTTTCGGAGATCCGCGAAGGGATTCGTGGCGACCACATTCAGTGGATCGATCCCGGTCAGGCCGAGGCCAGCGACCGCTATCTGAATTTGATGGAAAGCCTGCGTGAGGCGCTCAACCGTGGCCTGTTTCTCGGTCTTGAGGATTTTGAGTGCCATTTCGCCTTGTATCCGCCCGGCGCTTTTTATCGCCGGCATGTCGACCGTTTTCGCGACGATGACAAGCGCATGGTGTCGGTGGTGGTCTATCTCAATGACGCGTGGCTGCCGGAGGATGGCGGTCAGTTGCGCATGTACCTGAATGATGAGCGCGTGCATGACGTGCAGCCTACTGGCGGGTGTCTGGTGGTGTTTCTCTCTGGTGAGGTGCCTCATGAAGTGCTGCCGGCGAACCGCGAGCGCCTGTCGCTGACTGGCTGGTTTCGTCGCCGTGGCAACGAGCCGTTCTGAGATGCACAGGATTCTGGTCAGTCGCTGCCTGTTGGGTCATCGCGTGCGTTATGACGGTGGTGCGAGCGGGCCGTTTGATTTGCTTGAACAGTGGATTGCCGAAGGGCGGGTGGTGCCGTTGTGTCCGGAGGTTGCGGGTGGTTTGCCAACGCCACGGGCGGCGGCGGAGATCCCGGGCGGGCAGGGCGGTGAAGTGCTCGATGGTGTCGCGGCGGTGATCACCACTGAGGGCGAAAATGTCAGTGCGCAGTTTCTCGATGGTGCGCGGCAGGCACTGGAACTGGTGCAGAAATATGGCATCCGCGTGGCGGTGCTTAAGGCCAACAGTCCTTCTTGCGGGAATCTGCTGACGTATGACGGGACGTTCAGCGGGGTCAAAATCTCTGGTGAGGGCGTGACGGCCGCGTTGCTCAAGCGTCATGGTGTGCAGGTTTTCAGTGAGCTTGAATTGCCTGAGGCGGCGGTGGCTCTGGCGGCTTTGGGCTGATCCGGAATCGTTGCCCTCACCCCAGCCCTCTCCCGGAGGGAGAGGGGGCCGACCGAGGTGTCTGACGTCTTGCATCGACCTGGAAGACCTTATCGACTATGGATTCGACACAGCCATGACCGATCGATTATGGAATCGACAAAGCCATGACCAGTCGATTTCGGATTCGGTATAGCCATCCCAGGTCGGCGTATCTCTAAAGCAACCCCAAATCAGTCCCCTCTACCTACGGGCGGTCCGACGTTTCGGGAGGGTTAGGGTGAGGGGCTTTTAAGGTTTCAACCACTTCTCAGTCAGCGCTGCCAAACGTCCATCCGCCTTGATCCGCTGCATCGCGCTCGCAAGGCTGGCCTGAAACGCCGGATTACCCTTCTGAAACGGAATCGCCAATTCCACCGGCTCTGCCACTTTCGGCTTCTCTTCCGTCAACGCCTGCACCAGCACCATCGGCCGTGGCTGCTCGTCTTTTTTCGCCAGCAACTGCGAATCGACCTTGCCGTAAGACTCGCTGAAGTCGAAACGATCCTTGAGTTCGGATGTCAGTGCTATGTGGTTGAGCGCAACGTCGTACTTGCCGCTTTCAACGCCCTGGAGCAGGTCTGCCTCATCCGTGACGATGAAGTCAGCGCGTACATCCAGCTCCCGGGCCAGCAGTTGCCCAAGCTCGACCTCGAACCCCGTGAGTGTGTCGCCTTCCTTGTAATTGAACGGCGGTGTATTAGCCTCAAGGGCTATGCGCAGCTCGCCACGGTCGTTGACGTCATCAATCAGTTCGGCGTGAGCCAAAGGGCTCAAAAGGGGTAGCAGGCAGATCAGGCCAGGCAGAAAACGCATGGTCACTCCTTTGAAATCATTATCGCGACGCTCTGATTCAGGCTCGCTTTGCTATGGTTGTCGAGTGCCTTCGACAACGAATGGTCATGAAGTTGTCATGACCGTGCGGATTTTACGGAAAAACTGGAGAAGAAAATGAAAAGCTTTATGTCACGTGCAGCGTTGGCGGGTGTGCTGATGGGTGTTTCGGTGCTGGCCAGTGCGGCGACACCGGCACCAAAAGGCGCCGAAGTGTTCATCGTTTCTCCCGAGGACGGGGCCACGGTTTCGCAGACCTTTACCGTCAAATTCGGTACCAAGGGCGTCGCCCTGGCGCCGGCCGGTGACGTCACCAAAAACACCGGTCACCATCACCTGCTGATCGACGCCAAGGAAATCGTTCCTGCCGGTTCGGTCGTCCCTACCGATGCCAATCATATGCACTTCGGCAAGGCGCAGACCCAGGCTGACATCAAGCTCGCCCCGGGCCAACACACCTTGCAGCTGGAACTTGGCGACAGCGGTCACATGGCGTTCGACCCGCCAATCGTCTCGAAAAAAATCACCGTCAACGTCGAATAACCTTTTCGCCGTGCATGAAAAAGGGAGCCCGAAGGCTCCCTTTTTTGTCGCTCAACGCTAAATCAGAACAACACGCGGCTACGGATAGTGCCGTTGATGTGCTGCAGCTTCTCTTGCGCCAGGTCCGAGTACTCGGCGTCGACGTCGATCACCACGTAGCCAACCTTCTCGTTGGTCTGCAGGAACTGACCGGAGATGTTGATGCCGTTTTCGGCGAAGACCTTGTTGATCTCGCTCATCACACCCGGGATGTTCTCGTGGATGTGTAGCAGGCGGTGCTTGCCAGGGTGAGCCGGCAGGGCCACTTCCGGGAAGTTCACCGACGATACCGAAGTACCGTTGTCGCTGTACTTGACCAGTTTTTCTGCCACTTCCAGACCGATGTTGGCTTGCGCTTCGGCGGTCGAACCACCGATGTGCGGAGTCAGGATCACGTTGTCGAGGCCACGCAGCGGGCTTTCGAACTCTTCGTCGTTGGAGCGTGGCTCCACCGGGAACACGTCGATGGCCGCGCCGATCAGGTGCTTGTCCTTGATCGCGTCCGCCAGGGCGTCCAGCTCGACCACGGTACCGCGCGCCGCGTTGATCAGGATGCCGCCCTTTTTGATGGCGCGGATTTCCTTCTCGCCGATCATCCACTGGGTCGCAGCGGTTTCCGGAACGTGCAGGGTGACGATGTCGGACATGCCCAGCAGCTCGGTCAGGCTACCGATCTGAGTGGCGTTGCCCAGTGGCAGCTTGGTCACGGTGTCGTAGAAGTACACCTGCATGCCCAGACCTTCAGCCAGAACCGACAGCTGCGTACCGATCGAGCCGTAGCCGACGATACCCAGTTTCTTGCCACGGATCTCGAAGGAGTTGGCTGCGGATTTGATCCAGCCGCCACGGTGGCAGGAAGCGTTTTTCTCCGGGATGCCGCGCAGCAGCAGGATCGCTTCGGCCAGCACCAGTTCCGCTACGGAGCGGGTGTTGGAGTACGGCGCGTTGAACACGGCAATACCGCGCTCACGGGCAGCACTCAGGTCAACCTGGTTGGTGCCGATGCAGAAACAGCCGACCGCGACCAGCTTCTTCGCGTGATCGAAGATCTCTTCGGTCAGTTGGGTGCGCGAACGAATGCCGATGAAGTGAGCGTCAGCGATCTTTTCCTTGAGCTGGGCTTCCGGCAAGGAACCTGTCAGGTATTCGATGCTGGTGTAGCCCGCCGCCTTGAGGACGTCGACAGCCGATTGGTGGACGCCTTCGAGAAGAAGGAACTTGATCTTGCTCTTATCGAGAGAAGTCTTGCTCATCTGCGTAAACCTGTATCCCGGAGAAAAATGGCAGGAAATGGTCAACAGACGCTGACCCGGACGACAAGAATGTCGTCTCCGCGGATCTGGCCTTGGGCGCTGTCCTGCGGGGTCGATATGCTAGCATAGCCTCCCCGCTAAACACTCATTCCTGCGACGTGAAGCGTTCTCAGGATGACCATGAATTGTTCGAGAGTTCTGTCGATGACCAATCCTGCCCTGATTGATGAACTGAAGACCCTGGTCGAGCCTGGCAAGGTCCTGACCGACGCCGACTCCCTGAATGCGTACGGCAAGGATTGGACCAAACACTTCGCCCCGGCGCCAAGTGCCATCGTGTTTCCCAAGACCATTGAGCAGGTGCAGGCGGTGGTCCGTTGGGCCAACTCGCACAAGGTCGCACTGGTGCCATCGGGCGGGCGCACCGGGCTTTCCGCCGCTGCCGTGGCGGCGAATGGCGAAGTGGTCGTGTCGTTCGATTACATGAATCAGATTCTCGACGTGAACCTCACCGACCGCACCGCCGTTTGTCAGCCGGGCGTGGTCACCGAGCATTTGCAGAACGTCGCCGAAGAGAAAGGCTTGTACTACCCGGTCGATTTCGCTTCGGCAGGTTCCAGCCAGATTGGCGGCAATATTGGCACCAATGCCGGCGGGATCAAGGTGATTCGCTACGGCATGACCCGCAACTGGGTCGCCGGCATGAAGGTGGTCACCGGCAAGGGTGATGTGCTGGAACTGAACAAAGACCTGATCAAGAACGCCACCGGCTACGACTTGCGTCAGCTGTTTATCGGTGCTGAAGGCACCCTCGGTTTTGTCGTCGAAGCGACCATGCGCCTCGATCGTGCGCCGAAAAACCTCACCGCGATGGTCCTCGGCACCGCTGA
This sequence comes from Pseudomonas sp. Irchel 3H7, assembly GCF_900187605.1. GTDB lineage: Bacteria > Pseudomonadota > Gammaproteobacteria > Pseudomonadales > Pseudomonadaceae > Aquipseudomonas. The sequence continues at coordinate 311,828 of NZ_FYEA01000005.1, read as the reverse complement.
TTTCGACTCGATCATGCCGGTGTTGCACGCCTTCCAGGGCAAGCTTGACCTGACCGCGTTCGAATTCTTCTCCGACAAAGCTCTGGCCAAAGTCATGGGCCGTGGTGACGTGCCGGCACCTTTCGAAACCGATTGCCCGTTCTACGCACTGCTGGAATTCGAAGCGACCACCGAAGAAGTGGCCAACAGTGCACTGGAAACCTTCGAGCATTGCGTCGAGCAGGGCTGGGTGCTGGACGGCGTGATGAGCCAGAGCGAAACGCAGTTGCAGAACTTGTGGAAACTGCGCGAATACATCTCCGAAACCATCTCGCACTGGACGCCGTACAAGAACGACATCTCGGTCACCGTGTCGAAAGTGCCGGCATTTCTAAAGGAAATCGACGCGATCGTCGGCGAACACTATCCGGACTTCGAAATCGTCTGGTTCGGCCACATCGGCGACGGCAACCTGCACTTGAACATTCTCAAGCCGGATAACCTGAGCAAGGACGAGTTCTTCGCCAAGTGCGCGACCGTCAACAAGTGGGTGTTCGAAACCGTCGAGAAGTACAACGGTTCGATTTCCGCTGAACATGGCGTGGGCATGACCAAGCGCGATTACTTGACCTACAGCCGTTCCCCGGTCGAGATCGAGTACATGAAAGCGGTAAAAGCGGTGTTCGACCCGAACGGCATCATGAACCCGGGCAAGATTTTTGCGGTTTGATCGGCAATCTTTGATGAATCAATGAAGGCAGGAGTCGGTAAATGAGCTATCAGCACCAGTACGTCGACGGCACGCGCATCCACTTCCCGATCGGGAAAGTCGTGTGCATTGGCCGTAATTACGCCGAACACGCCAAGGAACTGGACAACCCGGTGCCTACCGAGCCGTTACTGTTCATCAAACCAGGCAGTTGCGTGGTCGAGCTGGAAGGCGGTTTCGCCATTCCGACCGAGCGCGGTTCGGTGCACTACGAAGCGGAAATCGCCGTGTTGATCGGCAAGCCGTTGTCGACCAAACCGAGCCGTGAAGAAGTGCTCGACGCCATTTCCGGTTTCGCCCCGGCGCTGGACCTGACCCTGCGCGACAAGCAGGCCGAGCTGAAAGCCAAGGGCCTGCCGTGGGAAATCGCCAAGTCGTTCGACGGCGCGGCGGTGCTTGCGCCGTTCGTGGTCGGCAGCACCTTTGCTGACCTGACCGACATCGGTATTCGTCTGACCATCAACGGCGAAGTCCGCCAGGACGGCAACAGCAGTGCGATGCTCAATCCGATCGTGCCGATGATCCAGCACATGGCCGGCTGCTTCTCGCTGCAGGCCGGTGATGTGATCCTCACCGGTACGCCGGTGGGTGTTGGCCCGCTGAACGTGGGCGACGACATCGTCCTCGAGCTGGTCGGCGCGAGCAGCTTCACCAGCAGCGTGCGCTGATTTAACGCGGTCCCCTTGCAGGAGTGAGCCTGCTCGCGATAGCGGTCTGTCAGTCAACGATTGTTTCGACTGACCTGACGCCATCGCGAGCAGGCTCACTCCTACAGGGATTTGTGATCTCTCCCACAATGGCGCAGGGCAATCCCGCCATTTGCCGTTTTTTTCACATCCTGTACGGATAATTCCTCTCATTCTGGCGTCTGAGCCGGCCTCTTTGTGCTATTACCCATAGCCTGAATTTTCGGAACGCGTCCATCGATGTCATCTCAAACTCAGCTCAAACCCACCCGCCGCTCACGTTTCTCCCTGCGCTGGTATGTCTGGCTCTTGCTGGTGGTTGCCGCCGCTTATGCCTTGGCGTTTGCCATGCATTGGGATGATCGCGGGGTGCTCTGGCTGCAGGAAAGCTTCGAAAGCCAGGCCGAGCAGAAGGAAAGCATCTGGCTGCCGGACTATCGAGTGGTGATAGATGCCAAGCCGCTCAAGGGGATGGAGAAGGACGAGGCTTCGGATCTGGCATACAACCCGCAGACCAAAACGCTTTTCTCGGTGATGGGCAAGAACCCGTTTCTCGCCGAGCTGACCTTGCAAGGTGATGTGCTGCGCAAGATGCCGCTGGTGGGCTGGAGCAATCCGGAAGGCCTGACGATGATGGAAAACGGCCTGATGGCCATCGTCGATGAGCGCCAGCACCTGCTGTCGATCGTCAAAGTCGACGGCGACACCCGCGAATTGAACATCGCCGACTTCCCGAAATACGATCTCGGCCCGTCGAAAGACCAGAACAAAGCCTTCGAAGCTATTACCTGGGATGCGCACAACCAGCAATTGCTGTTGGGCGAGGAGCGCCCGCCGGCGCTGTTTACCTGGAAAAGCGATGGCAGCCAGATCCTCAAGGGTGAAAAGCAGAAACTTGCCAGTGATGAACTGGATATTCGCAACCTCTCGGCCTTGGCGATTGACCCGCGCACCCAGCACACCCTGGTGCTGTCCGCCGACTCACACCTACTGCTGGAACTGGACGAGAAGGGCGAGCAGGTCAGCTTCATGACCCTGCTTGGCGGCTTCAACGGTCTGAAAAACACTATCCCCCGCGCCGAAGGCGTGACCATGGACGAAGCGGGCACGCTGTACATGGTCAGCGAGCCGAACCTGTTCTATCGCTTCGAAAAACAGAAATAGCAGCCTTTACCGATTCCAATGTAGGAGCTGCCGAAGGTTCGGGCCGCGTTCGGACGATCTTTTGACTGTGGGACGCAGAGCGTCCCCGGCTGCGTTCCCACGCAGAGCGTGGGAACGATCAGATCGCAGCCTGCGGCAGCTCCTACAGGGGTTGGCTTGTGGTTTGAGGCAAGTGGCCATTAAGCTTCAGTTCAGACGGGCGTGATATTTCATCCGCCTGTTTTGATCCCGAGCTCATCCGAATGCGTCGACTTGCCCGCCCCAAGCCTCTGATTATTTTCCTGTCGGTGATTGCCCTGATCGCGTTGATTGCGATCGGCCAATACATGCGCCTGTTCGAGCGCGCCTGGTTCAATCTGCACACGTTGTGGCAACCGCTGAGCAGTGAATCCATTGCGTTGGACCAGTATCGAGTCGAGATTGAAGCGCGGGTGATTGAAGGGCTGGACGACGATGTTTCGGCGCTGACCTTCGATCCGGTGCGCAATAGCCTGTTTACTGTGACCAACAAAAATTCCGAGCTGGTCGAACTGTCGCTCGAAGGCCAGATCCTGCGGCGTATCGCACTGATTGGTTTTGGCGACCCGGAAGCCGTCGAGTACATCAGCGCCGACACCTATGTGATCACCGACGAGCGCCAGCAGCGGCTGATCAAGATTCACCTGGAGGCAGACACCACATTCCTCGACGCGGCGGACGCCGAGCAGATGACCCTCGGCGTGCATATGGCCAGCAACAAAGGTTTTGAAGGCCTGGCGTATGACTCGGTAGGCAAGCGCTTATTTGTCGCGAAAGAGCGTAACCCGATGCTGATCTACGAAGTGCACGGCTTTCCGCATTTCAATCCGGAGAAGTCCTACGCGGTGCATGTGATCAACGATCCCAAGCGTGACGCCGGGATGTTTGTGCGCGATCTGTCGAGTTTGCAGTACGACGAGCGCAGCGGGCATTTGCTGGCACTGTCGGATGAGTCGCGGCTGATTCTGGAGCTGGATGTCGGCGGGCGGCCGCTGAGCACGATGTCCATCAGTGGCGGGCGGCAGGGTTTGAAGAAAACCGTACCGCAGGCGGAAGGCATTGCGATGGATGATGACGGGACGTTGTATCTGGTGAGTGAGCCGAATCTGTTTTACGTCTTCAAAAAACCAACACCGAACTAACCAGCACCACAGAACCATTGTAGGAGTGAGCCTGCTCGCGATAGCGCTGTGTCAGTCGACATTTATCTCAACTGACACACCGCTATCGCGAGCAGGCTCACTCCTACAGGGTTATCCGTCTGCCCACAGATGTGTGGATGACTGGAGTTACTCAGCCTTGAGGGTTTTCACGCCTTCGCTAGTACCCAGCAACAACAGATCCGCCGGACGCGCCGCGAACAAGCCGTTGGTGACCACGCCGACAATCGCATTGATCTGCGCTTCCAGCTCCACCGGGTTGGTGATCTGCAGGTTGAACACATCCAGAATGATGTTGCCGTTGTCGGTCAAAACGCCTTCGCGGTACACCGGGTCGCCGCCCAGTTTCACCAATTGGCGGGCGACGTGGCTGCGGGCCATCGGGATCACTTCGACTGGCAGCGGGAATTCGCCCAGCACCGGCACCAGTTTGCTGGCGTCGGCGATGCAGATGAAGGTCTTGGCCACGGCGGCAACGATCTTCTCGCGGGTCAGAGCGGCGCCGCCGCCCTTGATCAGGTTCAGGTGCGCGTCGCTTTCATCGGCGCCATCAACGTAGAACTCCAGGTCGCTGACGGTGTTCAGCTCATACACTGGAATCCCGTGGCCCTTCAGACGCGCGGCAGTGGCTTCGGAACTGGCAACTGCGCCATCGAACGCGCCCTTGTGCTGGGCCAGAGCGTCGATGAAGCAGTTGGCGGTGGAGCCGGTGCCGACCCCGACGATGCTCTTGTCGTCGAGTTTCGGAAGGATGAAGTCGACGGCGGCCTGAGCCACTGCCTGTTTGAGTTGATCCTGGGTCATGCGGGCTCCGGAAGCGGGCAAGGTGAGAACGGAAAGGCCGGCATTATAGCCGCAAGCGCGGCTAAAACCTCTGGATTCGTGTGGTCGTGCGGGCAAAAGCCGGGTTAGACTCCCCGGTCCCGCTCAACCGCTCAGTGATGCTTTCCGATGCTCGAACAGTACGTCAAAAAGATCCTCACCTCGCGCGTTTATGACGTTGCCGTAGAAACCCCGCTGCAGAACGCTCGCCAGCTCTCCGAGCGGCTGGGCAATGACATCTGGCTCAAGCGTGAAGACTTGCAGCCGGTGTTCTCGTTCAAGATTCGCGGCGCCTACAACAAGCTGACGCAACTGAGCGATGAAGAGCGCGCGCGTGGCGTGGTCACCGCGTCGGCGGGCAATCATGCGCAGGGTCTGGCCCTGGCGGCGAAAGTGCTGGGCGTCAAAGCCACCATCGTCATGCCCAAGACCACCCCCGAGATCAAAGTCGAAGGCGTGCGCTCGCGCGGCGGCAAAGTCGTGCTGCACGGCGATTCGTTTCCGGAAGCGCTGGCCTACTCGCTGAAACTGGTCGACGAAAAAGGCTACGTCTACATCCACCCGTATGACGATCCGCACACCATTGCCGGGCAGGGCACCGTGGCGATGGAAATTCTGCGCCAGCACCCGCAGCCGCTGGACGCGATTTTCGTTCCGGTCGGTGGCGGTGGTTTGATCGCCGGTATCGCCGCGTACGTGAAATACCTGCGTCCGGACATCAAAGTCATCGGCGTCGAGCCGGACGACTCCAACTGCCTGCAAGCGGCGATGGCTGCCGGCGAGCGCGTGGTGCTGCCGACCGTGGGCATCTTTGCCGACGGCGTGGCCGTGGCGCAGATCGGTCAGCACACCTTCGACATCTGCAAAGACTATGTCGATGAAGTGATTACTGTCAGCACCGACGAGATCTGTGCAGCAATTAAAGATATCTACGACGATACCCGCTCGATCACCGAACCTGCCGGCGCGTTGGGCGTGGCCGGGATCAAGAGGTACGTCGAGCAACGCGGTGTCAGCGGCCAGACCTTCGTCGCCATCGACTCCGGTGCCAATGTCAACTTCGACCGCCTGCGTCACGTTGCCGAGCGCGCCGAACTGGGCGAGGGCCGTGAAGCGATCATCGCCGTGACCATCCCCGAGAAGGCCGGCAGCTTCAAGGCGTTCTGCGAAGCCATCGGCAAGCGCCAGATCACCGAATTCAACTATCGCTACAACACCGGCAGCGAAGCGCACATCTTCGTTGGTGTGCAGACTCACCCGGAAAACGACCCGCGCAGCGCATTGCTGGCGAGCTTGGCCGAGCAGGGTTTCCCAGTGCTCGACCTGACTGACAACGAACTGGCCAAGCTGCACATCCGCCACATGGTCGGCGGTCACGCGGCGCATGTGATTGATGAAGTGGTGTTCCGCTTCGAGTTCCCGGAGCGTCCGGGTGCGCTGTTCAACTTCCTTAATAAACTCGGTGGGCGCTGGAACATTTCGATGTTCCATTACCGCAACCACGGCGCTGCCGATGGCCGCGTGGTCGCCGGCCTGCAAGTGCCGCACGACGAGCGTCATCTGGTGCCGGCGGCGCTTGAGGAAATCGGCTACCCGTACTGGGATGAAAGCGACAACCCGGCCTATCAGCTGTTTCTTGGCTGAGCGGCTACGCTGATGGGCATGGCCCAAGGAAGAGAAATTCATGGAAACCCTGACCACCCTGAAAGTCCTTCATGTCGCGGCGACCGTGGTGATCCTCGCCAGCGGGTTGGGGCTCGCTGCTCTTTCCTGGCGTAATCGCAGCGAAGGGCCGGCCAGCACGATGCAGCGGCCCTGGCTGTTTATCTGGTGTTTGATGCTGATCGGTATGCTGAGCATGCCTTTCACCGGCTGGTGGTTGGTACATCTGATCGGCTGGCCACTGGGGCAGTTCTGGATTCTGGGGTCCAGCGTGATCTATGCCGTGGCCACGTTGAGTGCAGTGTGGCTGTTGGTGCGGCTTAATCGGCTGTGGACTAGCGGGGTTGGTAACTGGAAATTCACGTTGGCGCTGGCGATTGTCAGCGGCGTCGGGTTTCTCGCCATTGCGGGGTTGATGGGGGCCAAGCCTGTTTAAGGCTATATACCGAGTCGAGCCAATCGCTGGCAAGCCAGCTCCCACAGGGATCTTCAGTGAACACGGATATTGTGGACAGCCGAAAAACCTGTGGGAGCTGGCTTGCCAGCGATGGCGTAATTAGCCGCGCAGACTAATCACCGGCCAGCCACGCTTCTCTGCTTCGGCGCGCAGATTCGGATCCGGATCGACAGCAACCGGATTCGCCACCTGCTCCAGCAACGGCAAATCATTCATCGAATCGCTATAGAAATAGCTGTCATCCAGAGAATATCCGGTCTCTTCCAGCCAACGATTCAGCCGCGTCACCTTGCCTTCGCGAAAGCACGGAATGTCGATGCTGCGCCCGCTATAACGGCCATCAACCATTTCACACTCGGTTGCGATCAGGGTTTCAACGCCCAGGCGCACAGCAATCGGCGCGGTGACGAAGCGGTTGGTCGCGGTGATGATCACCAGTTTGTCGCCAGCATCGCGGTGCTTTTTCAGCAGTTCCAGCGCCTTGGGCAAGATGATCGGTTCGATGCAGTCGCGCATGTAATCGTTGTGCCATTGATCGAGCACGGCCATTTCGGTGCGGCCGAGGATCTCCAGGCAGAAGTTCAGGTACGCGGCGTTATCCAGTTTGCCGGCCAGGTAATCCTGATAGAACTCGTCGTTGCGAGCCTTGTACGCAATCGGGTCGAGGAAGCCGCGTTCACACAGATAGTCGCCCCAGGCGTGATCGCTGTCGCCGCCCAGAAGGGTGTTGTCCAAATCGAATAGAGCCAGGCGCATTGCAGTTACCCGCTGATAAGTCTGTAAAAAGGCGACAAGAATACGGTCTTTTCACAAGAGTGCACATAAGGTAGGAAGCCTCGTTGCCGCCTTATCAACCTTTGTGGAACAATGCGGCGACATGCGTTTGCGAGGTTGTTGCCGTGATCGACCCCGATGGTTTCCGCCCCAATGTCGGGATCATTCTGACGAATGACGCCGGCCAGGTGCTATGGGCTCGCCGTATCAATCAAGATGCCTGGCAGTTTCCGCAAGGGGGAATCAACCCTGAAGAGACGCCGGAAGACGCCTTGTACCGCGAGCTGAACGAAGAAGTTGGCCTGGAACGTGAAGATGTTGAAATACTGGCCTGTACTCGGGGCTGGTTGCGCTATCGTTTGCCGCAACGTCTGGTGCGTACGCACAGCCAACCGCTGTGCATCGGCCAGAAACAGAAATGGTTTCTCCTGCGCCTGATCTCCAACGAGCAACGGGTGCGGATGGATTTGACCGGTAAACCGGAGTTCGATGGCTGGCGCTGGGTCAGCTATTGGTATCCGTTGGGCCAGGTGGTGACATTCAAGCGCGAGGTGTATCGCCGCGCCCTCAAAGAGCTTGCCCCGCGCCTTTTAGCGCGCGACTGACGACGGAGTTCGACCCCGAGCCATGCTCAATACGCTGCGCAAGATCGTCCAGGAAGTTAACTCCGCCAAGGATCTCAAGGCGGCGTTGGGGATTATTGTGTTGCGCGTCAAAGAGGCCATGGGCAGCCAGGTCTGCTCGGTCTACCTGCTTGATCCCGAGACCAACCGCTTCGTCCTGATGGCCACCGAGGGCTTGAACAAGCGCTCGATCGGCAAGGTCAGCATGGCACCCAACGAAGGTCTGGTCGGTCTGGTCGGCACGCGTGAAGAACCCCTGAACCTCGAAAACGCTGCGGATCACCCGCGCTACCGCTACTTCGCCGAAACCGGTGAAGAGCGTTATGCCTCGTTCCTCGGCGCACCGATCATTCACCACCGCCGCGTCGTCGGCGTGTTGGTTATCCAGCAAAAAGAACGCCGCCAGTTCGACGAAGGTGAAGAAGCCTTCCTCGTGACCATGAGCGCGCAGCTTGCCGGCGTTATCGCCCACGCCGAGGCCACTGGTTCGATCCGTGGTCTGGGCCGTCAGGGCAAAGGCATTCAGGAAGCCAAGTTCGTCGGCGTGCCGGGTTCGCCGGGTGCGGCGGTCGGTACGGCGGTGGTCATGCTGCCGCCGGCCGATCTGGACGTGGTGCCGGACAAGACCATCACCGACATCAACGCCGAACTGGCGCTGTTCAAGACCGCCATCGAAGGCGTGCGCGCCGACATGCGCGCGTTGTCCGCCAAGCTGGCGACGCAACTGCGCCCGGAAGAGCGCGCGCTGTTCGACGTCTACCTGATGATGCTCGACGATGCCTCGCTGGGCAGCGAAATCACCACCGTGATCAAGACCGGTCAGTGGGCCCAGGGCGCGCTGCGTCAGGTGGTCACTGAGCACGTCAACCGTTTCGAACTGATGGACGACGCCTACCTGCGTGAGCGTGCCTCGGACGTCAAAGACCTCGGTCGCCGCCTGCTCGCTTATTTGCAGGAAGAGCGTCAGCAGAATCTGGTCTACCCGGAAAAAACCATTCTGGTCAGCGAAGAACTGACGCCGGCGATGCTCGGCGAGGTGCCGGAAGGCACGCTGGTCGGTCTGGTCTCGGTACTCGGTTCGGGTAACTCCCACGTGGCGATCCTGGCCCGGGCCATGGGTATCCCGACGGTGATGGGTCTGGTCGACCTGCCGTACGCCAAGGTCGACGGCATCGAAATGATCGTCGACGGCACACGCGGCGAGGTCTACACCAACCCAAGCGAAGTGCTGCGCAAGCAGTTCGCTGAAGTCGTCGAAGAAGAGAAACAACTGGCGCTGGGCCTCGACACCCTGCGTGACTTGCCATGCGTGACCCTCGACGGTCACCGCATGCCGCTGTGGGTCAACACCGGTTTGCTCGCCGATGTGGCGCGGGCGCAGAAGCGTGGCGCCGAAGGTGTCGGCCTGTACCGCACCGAAGTGCCGTTCATGATCAACCAGCGCTTCCCGAGCGAGAAGGAACAACTGGCGATCTACCGCGAGCAGCTCGCCGCGTTCCACCCGCAACCGGTGACCATGCGCAGCCTCGACATCGGCGGTGACAAGTCGCTGTCGTACTTCCCGATCAAGGAAGACAACCCGTTCCTCGGCTGGCGCGGCATTCGTGTGACTCTCGACCACCCGGAAATCTTCCTGGTGCAGACCCGCGCGATGCTCAAGGCCAGCGAAGGCCTGAACAACCTGCGGATTCTGCTGCCGATGATCTCCGGCACTCACGAACTCGAAGAAGCCCTGCACCTGATCCACCGCGCCTGGGGCGAAGTACGCGACGAAGGCACCGATGTGCCGATGCCGCCGATTGGCGTGATGATCGAGATTCCGGCAGCGGTGTACCAGACCAAGGAACTGGCGCGGATGGTCGACTTCCTGTCCGTCGGCTCCAACGACTTGACTCAGTATTTGCTGGCGGTCGACCGTAACAACCCGCGTGTGGCCGATCTTTACGATTACCTGCATCCGGCAGTACTGCAAGCCCTGCAAACCGTGGTACGCGATGCCCATGCCGAAGGCAAACCGGTGAGTATCTGCGGCGAAATGGCCGGTGATCCGGCGGCGGCGGTGCTGTTGATGGCGATGGGGTTCGACAGTTTGTCGATGAACGCCACCAACTTGCCGAAGGTGAAGTGGATGTTGCGTCAGGTCAATCTGAGCAAGGCTCAGGAGTTGTTGGCGGAGCTGATGACCATTGATAACCCGCAGGTTATCCACAGTTCGCTGCAATTGGCGCTGAAGAACCTTGGGTTGTCGAAGATGCATCCGCCGGCGGTGGTCAAGGCGCTCTGAAGATCAAAAGCCCCTCACCCTAACCCTCTCCCAAAGGGAGAGGGGACTGATCCGGGGATGCTGCAGAACTCCGCCGACCTGAAGCTGCCTTGCTGAATCCATAATCGATTCACACCGGGATGAAAGTGCTGTGCTGAATCCATAATCGATTCACGCGGGGGTGAAAGTGCTGCGCTAAAGCCATAATCGACTCGGTCTTTCAGGTCGATGTACGGCTCAAGACACCTCGGTCGGCCCCCTCTCCCTTTGGGAGAGGGCTGGGGTGAGGGTCTGCTCTTAAGCTGTTATCTCCACTTCGCCCAAATGCCCGCCATACGGCCCAAAACTCCGCTCGACTATCCGTCGCGTCCCATCCGCCTGCACGATCAACGCCGTACTCGCCCGCGTTCCATAGCTCTGGCTGGCAATAAACACACTCGACAGCAATGTTTCAGTGGCCAGACCCACCCCGGTATCCGGCAATTCCGCTTCCGGCGCGGTCTGGGCATCGCTTAGCAAATCGAGCAAGTGCTGCGGTTGCGGATCATCCAGCACCGCACTCAACCCAGCCTTGGCCTTGAGCAACTTCGGCCACGGCGTGTCCAGCCCGGCATTGGATACCCCGTAGACGCCCGATTCCAGCATCACCGGCTCCGACAGCCGCGCATTGAAGTGCCACAGCTCATGACTATTGCCGAGCAACAGATTGAACCCGGCATATTCCGCCAAATGCCCGACCACTTCGCTCAAATAATCATCAATCGACGCATCGCCAGTCAGAAACCGCGCCACCAGCTCACCCCGCGACTTGCGTGCCGTTGGCTGCTGCGGATCACGAATATTGGTCAGCGCAGCAAAGCGCCCGCTGGCACCTATCCCCAGCCAGGTTCCGCCGGCCTCCAGATCACGTCCGGCATGCACATGCGGCGCCTCCGTCCACTGCGCCAGAGGCAGGCTCGGCCGGGCGTAGAATTCGTCGCGGTTGGCCGCGACGATCAGCGGCTGGGCATGGCCCGGGCGCCAGGCGAAAACAATCAGGCACATAAGGTGGTCCTTGTGTGTTTTTTGCTCACTCTACGCATCCCGCGTCCGTGCATCCATCGCCAGTGGAGCCAAAGGGTGTGCATCCGTTACCATGCCGCTCCGGTTTTGCGGATGCGGTCTGGGGAGACGGTCATGGAATTTCTGCTCTATCTGGCGCTGGGCGCCTGTGCGGGCGTGCTGGCCGGGCTGTTCGGGGTTGGCGGCGGGATTATTATTGTCCCGGTGCTGGTGTTCAGTTTCACCTTGCAGGGCTTTGATCAGTCGATCCTCACCCATCTGGCGGTCGGCACGTCGCTGGCGACGATCATCTTCACCTCGGTCAACGCCGTGCGTGAGCATCATCGACGAGGCGCAGTGCGCTGGCCGATCTTCATGTGGATGGCTGTCGGCATCCTGCTCGGTGCAGGCTTCGGCGCATTGACTGCAGAAGCGATCTCCGGCCCGCACCTGCAAAAGATCATCGGCGTGTTTGCCTTGATCATCTCGGTGCAACTGGCACTGGACATCAAACCCAAGGCCAGCCGAACGGTGCCGGGTAAACTCGGTCTGACCGTGGCCGGCAGTGTGATTGGCTGGGCCTCGGCGATTTTCGGCGTCGGTGGCGGCTCGCTGACCGTGCCGTTCCTGACCTGGCGCAGTGTGCCGATGCAGCAAGCGGTGGCGACCTCGTCGGCCTGTGGCCTGCCGATCGCCTTGGTCAGTGCATTAAGTTTCATGATTCTGGGGTGGCACGATCCGTTGTTGCCGGCCCATAGTCTCGGTTTTGTGTATTTGCCGGCGTTGTTGGGCATTGCCCTGACCAGCATGATCTTCGCCCGCATCGGCGCGCGTTTGGCGCATCGCTTATCGCCGCGCTTGCTGAAACGGCTGTTCGCCGCTTTGCTGTTCAGCGTGGGCGTGAGCTTCCTGCTTTAATCGCGTCGCAATCCTGGCTTAATCCTGAGGTGGCAGCGTCGCCCGGGAATTTTGGTTTCAACTCTAACGAGGAGTCGCAATGCTGCCTTACCCGCAGATCGACCCGGTGGCCCTGGCCATCGGTCCGCTGAAAATCCACTGGTACGGTCTGATGTACCTGATCGGCATCGGCGGTGCGTGGCTGCTGGCGTCGCGCCGGCTCAACCGTTTCGACCCGACCTGGACCAAGGAGAAACTCTCCGACATGGTCTTCTGGATGTCGATGGGCGTGATCGTCGGCGGGCGCCTGGGCTATGTGCTGTTCTACGATCTGAGCGCCTACCTGGCCAACCCGACACTGATTTTCGAAGTGTGGAAGGGCGGCATGTCGTTCCACGGCGGGTTCATCGGTGTGATGCTGGCCGCGTTGTGGTTCGGCAAGCGCAACGGCAAGTCGTTCTTCCAGTTGATGGACTTCGTCGCGCCAATGGTGCCGATCGGTCTGGGCGCCGGGCGCATCGGTAACTTCATCAACGCCGAGTTGTGGGGCAAGGCCACCGACGTGCCATGGGCCATGGTCTTCCCGCCATTCAGCGACCCGGCGCAATTGCCGCGTCACCCGTCGCAGCTGTATCAGTTCGCGCTCGAAGGCGTCGCGCTGTTCCTGATTCTGTGGATTTTCTCGCGCAAACCGCGTCCGACCATGGCCGTTTCCGGCATGTTCGCGCTGTTCTACGGCATCTTCCGTTTTATCGTCGAATTCGTTCGCGTGCCGGATGCACAACTGGGCTATCTGGCCTGGAACTGGCTGACCATGGGCCAGGTGCTCTGCGTGCCGATGATCGTCGGCGGGCTGTTCCTGATCTGGCTGGCCTATCGTCGCGCGCCGGCAGCACCGCTCGCGCCGACGGCTTAAACTACGAACCCCGGCGCGCGACGCCGGGGCTCAAAGGACACAGGTAACTCATGAAGCAATATCTCGAACTGGTCTCGCACGTTATCCAGAACGGCACCAAACAGGCCAACCGCACCGGCATCAACACCATCAGTTTTCCGGGAGCGATGCTGCGTTTCGATCTGCAGGAAGGTTTTCCGGCGATCACCACGCGCAAGATGGCCTTCAAATCGGCCATCGGCGAGATGTGCGGTTTTCTCCGTGGCGTCAACAACGCCGCCGAATTCCGGGCGCTGGGCTGCAAGGTCTGGGACCAGAACGCCAACGAAAACGCGCAGTGGCTGGCCAACCCGTTCCGTCAGGGTGACGACGACCTCGGCGAAATCTACGGCGTGCAATGGCGCAAATGGCCGGCGTACAAGCAGATCCCGCTGAGCAACACCGCCGCCATCGAACAAACCCTGGCCAACGGCTACAAGCAGATCGCTCAGGGCGAAGAAGACGGCCAGGCTTACGTGGTGTTGTACAAAGCCATCGATCAGGTGCGTCAGTGCGTCGACACGATCATCAACGATCCAGGCAGCCGCCGCATCCTGTTCCACGGCTGGAACGTCGCTCAGCTGGATGAAATGGCGCTGCCGCCGTGCCATCTGCTGTACCAGTTCCACCCGAATGTCGAGACCAAAGAGATTTCTCTGACCCTCTACATCCGCTCCAACGATCTGGGTCTGGGCACGCCGTTCAACCTCACCGAAGGCGCCGCGCTGCTGAGCCTGATCGGTCGCCTGACCGGCTACACGCCGCGCTGGTTCACCTATTTCATCGGTGATGCACACGTCTACGAGAACCATCTGGACATGCTCAACGAACAGCTCAAGCGCGAGCCGTTCGCCATGCCGAAACTGAAAATCTCCGACCGCGTGCCGGAGTTTGCCGAGACTGGCGTGTATCAGCCGGAATGGTTGGAGCTGGTCGAGCCGAGCGATTTCTCGCTGGAAGGCTATGAGCATCACGCGCCAATGACCGCGCCAATGGCGGTCTAGTCAGCAGGATCGTTCCCACGCTCTGCGTGGGAATGAATCCCGTGACGCTCCGCGTCACTTAGGACGCGGAGCGTCCATGGCGGCATTCCCACGCGGAGCATGGGAACGAGCGCCAACGTCAATGGCCGTGGCTGCGGCCTACGTGGGAGTGTTCCACTTCCGTCGCGACAACCCCGCCACTCACTTCCAGCCGCTGCAAAATCCCGCATTGATCGGCCATCGGCCCTTCGCCACAGCGTTGGCGCAGGTCGAGCAACTGTGTCTGCAACGCCAGCAACCCATCAATCCGCGCCTTCACATGCTGGATATGCTCGTCGATCAACGCATTGACGCTCTCACACTGATCCTGCGGGCTGTCGCGCAAGGCGAGCAGGCTGCGGATTTCTTCGAGGGTCATGTCGAGGGTGCGGCAGTTGCGGATGAACGTCAGGCGTTCGGCGTGGGCCTGGGTGTAGACGCGGTAGTTGCCGTCGCTGCGCGCCGGTTCCGGCAGGAGGTTTTCGCGCTCGTAGTAGCGGATGGTTTCCACGGCGCAGTCGGTGAGTTTGGCCAGTTCTCCGATCTTCATGACGACAATCTCCAAAAGGGTGCTTGACCCTATAGTGGCTACAGGGTCTTTACTTGGCAACAGGCACCTTCATGGACGCGACCAATGAGCGATTCCCAGCATACCCACAAGCCCGGCGACGGCCACGACCACAGTCATAAATTGCAGCCTGTGCATAAGCATTCACATGGCGGCGATGCCTGCTGCGGATCGAAAGCCGCAGCACCGGCACCGGTTCATGCGCACGAAGATTCCTGCTGCTCGTCGACAGCTGCCGCGCCTGCGTTGGTGCAACTGAGCGAGAAAACCAGCGCCGACGCGCGGCTGAGCAGTTTCCGTATCGAGGCGATGGACTGCCCGACCGAGCAGACACTGATTCAGAATAAACTCGGCAAACTCGCCGGCGTGCAGCAGCTCGAATTCAATCTGATCAACCGCGTACTCGGCGTGACCCATAACCTGCCGGGCACCGAGCCGATCACCGAAGCAATCAAATCCCTCGGCATGCACGCCGAACCGCTGGAGGCGGGCGTCGAAGCGCCAGCCCCGGCACCGGTAAAAAAACACTGGTGGCCGCTGGCGTTGTCCGGTGTCGGCGCGCTCGCCGCTGAAGTCATTCACTTCACCAATGCCGCTCCGACCTGGGTGGTGGCGATCATCGCGCTGGTGTCGATCCTCAGCGGTGGCCTGACCACCTATAAAAAGGGCTGGATCGCCCTGAAGAACCGCAACCTCAACATCAACGCACTGATGAGCATCGCGGTCACCGGTGCAATCCTCATTGGCCAATGGCCGGAAGCGGCGATGGTGATGTTCCTGTTCACCGTCGCCGAGCTGATCGAAGCGCGCTCGCTCGACCGTGCGCGCAACGCGATCAGTGGTCTGATGCAGATGACGCCGGAGCAAGCCACGGTGTTGCAGGCTGACGGCGGCTGGATTGAGCAGGATGTGAAAAGCGTCGAGCTCGGTGCCCGTGTGCGGGTAAAGCCCGGCGAGCGCATTGCGCTGGACGGTGAAGTGGTCAGCGGCAGTTCGACCATCGACCAGGCGCCGATCACCGGGGAAAGCCTGCCGGTAGAAAAAACCGTCGGCGATAAAGTCTTCGCCGGCACCATCAACCAGGCCGGTTCGCTGGAATACACGGTGACCGCAGCGGCGAACAATTCGACTCTGGCGCGCATCATCCACGCCGTCGAACAGGCCCAAGGTGCGCGCGCCCCGACCCAGCGTTTCGTCGATCAGTTTTCGAAAATCTACACGCCCGTGGTGTTCGTCTTTGCCTTGGCCGTGGCGATCATTCCGCCGCTGTTCATGGGCGCCGTGTGGTTCGACTGGATCTACCGCGCGCTGGTGTTGCTGGTGGTCGCGTGCCCATGTGCACTGGTGATTTCCACCCCGGTGACCATCGTCAGCGGCCTCGCGGCAGCGGCGCGCAAAGGCATTCTGGTCAAGGGCGGCGTGTACCTGGAGGGTGGTTTCAAGCTCGATTATCTGGCGCTGGATAAAACCGGCACGATCACCCACGGCAAACCGGTGCAAACCGATTACCTGTCGCTGGACCCAACCGCCGATGCCTCCGCGCCGGCTATCGCTGCTGCGTTGGCCGGACGCTCCGATCACCCGGTGTCGCTGGCCATCGCCAACGCCGCTGTGGATAAAAACTTCGCCACGCTGATTGTGGATAACTTCGAAGCGTTGGGCGGGCGTGGCGTCAAAGGCGACATCAACGGCCAGACCTACCACTTGGGCAACCATCGCTTGGTCGAAGAACTCGGTTTGTGTTCGCCAGCACTGGAAGAAAAGCTCTTCGCGCTGGAGAAACAGGGCAAATCCGTGGTGCTGCTGCTCGACAGTTCCGGGCCGCTGGCGCTGTTCGCGGTGGCCGACACCGTCAAGGAAACCAGCCGCGAAGCGATCCGCCAGTTGCATGAACTCGGGGTGAAAACCCTGATGCTCACCGGCGACAACGTTCACACCGCCCAAGCGATTGCTGCGCAGGTCGGTATCGACGAGGCCCGTGGTGACTTGCTGCCGACCGACAAACTGCAAGCCATCGAAGACCTGTACAAGCAGGGTCATCGCGTCGGCATGGTCGGCGACGGTATCAACGATGCCCCGGCACTGGCCCGCGCCGAGATCGGTTTCGCCATGGCCGCTGCCGGTACCGATACGGCGATCGAAACCGCCGATGTCGCCCTGATGGACGACGATCTGCGCAAGATCCCGGCGTTCATCAGCCTGTCGCGCAACACCGCGAGCATCCTGAAACAGAACATCGCGCTGGCGCTGGTGATCAAGGCTATCTTTCTTGCGGTAACCTTCGCCGGGCTCGCCACCATGTGGATGGCGGTGTTCGCTGACATGGGCGTGAGCCTGTTGGTGGTGTTCAACGGTTTGCGCCTGCTGCGCAAATAAACGATGAGGGATGGTTGTGCTGAGTGCCGAGCTGAAAGCGTTTTACATGGTCGCCCGTCTGGGCAGCATTACGCTGGCGGCGAAAAAACTCGGCCTCAGCCAACCGACCGTGACCACGCAGATCCGCAATCTGGAAAGTCAGTATTCGGTGGAGCTGTTCTACCGTGGCGGCCGGCGTCTGAGCGTCAGCGACGAAGGCGCGCGGTTGCTGCCGATGGTCAAGACGCTGCTGCAGCAGGAGGCCGACATCGAGTTTTTCCTGCGCAACAGCGGTCAGGTGCAGGGCACATTGCGCATCGCCGCGACGGCGCCGTATTACATTCTCGATCTGGTGAAAACCTTCCGCGAGCGTTTGCCGCAGGTGGAAGTGTCGGTGGAAATCGGTAACTCGCAGCAGGTGCTCGAAGCGCTGGAGGATTACCGGGTGGACATCGCTGCGTCGTCGCAATTGCTCGATGACGCGCGGTTGATTCGGCGGGTGCTTGGCACTGATCCGCTGGTACTGGCGGTGCATCGCAATCATCCGCTGGCGGCGCAGGAGCATGTGGCGTTGAGCGCACTGGCCGGGCATACGTTGTTGATGCGTGAGTCGGGTTCGACCACGCGGCGGCTGACGGAAGAGTTGCTGGCGAGTGCCGGGGTGAGCTTCGGGCCGTTACTGGAGATCGGCAGCCGTGAGTCGATTCGTGAGGCGGTGTTGCGCAATATCGGCATCAGCATTATTGCCCGGCAGGAAGTGCCGCATGATCCGCAGTTGCGCGTGCTGACGATCGAGAATGCGCCGCAGATTCCTGAGTATCTGTATTGCCTGAAGGAGCGCAAGGGCGCGCGGTTGCCGGCGGCGTTCCTCGGCTTGGCACAGGAAATGTCCCCCGCGTAATGATCGTTCCCACGCTCCGCGTGGGAATGCAGCCCGGGACGCTCTGCGTCCCAACAGCCGAACGCGGAGCGTCCGATGAGGCATTCCCACGCAGAGCGTGGGAACGATCTCTGGTGAACCAAAATCCCCGAATACCACTATCGGCCGTTTTTGCCTCACTGCCACATGACGGACGCATTACAACTCTAGGATTGGCCCCATCTGCTTGATGAGGTCTGTCCATGAATCCTGCCATCGCAACTGCCCTGACCAACCCCGGCGCACCCATGAAAGTGCGCGGCGTGCAGAAACGCTTCGGCGCGTTCACTGCGCTGGATAACGTCTCCCTCGACGTCGCCGCCGGTGAACTGGTGTGCCTGCTCGGCCCGTCGGGCTGCGGCAAAACCACCTTGCTGCGCTGCATCGCCGGTCTGGAAAAACAGGACAGCGGCGAGCTGTACCTCGGCGAGCGCGACGTCTCGCACCTGGCCCCGCAAGCCCGCGACTACGGGATTCTGTTCCAGTCCTACGCACTGTTCCCCAATCTGACCGTCGAGGCGAATATTGCCTACGGCCTTGCCGGCAGCGGTCGCGATGAAGTGCGCCGCCGCGTCGGGCAGATGCTGGAACTGGTCGGCCTCACCGGCAGCGAGAAAAAGTACCCCGGCCAGTTGTCCGGCGGCCAGCAACAGCGCGTTGCTCTAGCTCGGGCCTTGGCGCCGGCACCGTCGCTGCTGTTGCTCGACGAACCGATGTCGGCCCTCGACGCCCGCGTCCGCGAGCATCTGTGTACTGAACTGCGCCAACTGCAGCGCAACCTCGGCATCACCACACTGATGGTCACGCACAATCAGGACGAAGCCATGCTGATGGCCGACCGTATCGCCGTGATGAACAACGGCCGCGTCGAGCAGTACGCCACCCCGCAGGAAATCTACAACCGCCCGGCCACGCCGTTCGTGGCCGAGTTTGTCGGCCAAGGCAACTGGTTGCCGTTCCAACGCAGCAGCGACACTCACGCGCAGGTCGGCGGGATGAACCTGCGCCTCAGCGATGGCAGCATTCAGCGCGCCTCGGGCCGTTTGTTTTGCCGCCCGGAAGCGATCAACGTCAATCCACCGGTGCACGAAGAGAACCTGTTCCCGGCCAAAGTCCGCGAGATCACCTTTCTCGGCAATCGCTGCCGCATGAGCTTCGAACTCGATCAGTTGCCCGGCCACGCCTTGCTCGCCGAACTCGCCCCGGAAGCCATGCCGCGCCTCGGCGCCCAGCAAATCATGGTCGCCTTGCCGCCGCGCAGCCTGCAGGTGTTTGCCTGATGAACAGCAACCTCGCGCTGCCGCTACCGCACAAGCAGGTGCGCCAGACTTCGAAAGCCGAGATCGGCGATCGCATTTTTGTCGTCGGCGGCAAAGTGCTCTTGCTGCTGTTACTCGGCGTCGCGGTATTGCTGCCGTTGCTGGCGATCTTCTGGCGTGGCTTCAGCAGTGAGGCCGGGCAGGGCGGTGGCTGGGTCGCGGCGAAGGAGTTGGTGACCAGCGAGAATTTCCACTGGCTGCTCGGCAACAGCCTGAAAGTTTCCCTCAGCGTCGCGGCCATCGTCGTACCGCTGGCCTACCTGTTTGCCTACGCGCTGCAACGCACGATGATTCCGGCCAAGGGCATCTGGCGCGGGATTTCCCTGCTGCCGCTGATGGCGCCGTCGATGTTGCCGGGCATTGCGCTGGTCTATCTGTTCGGCAACCAGGGCATGTTGCGCGGGTTGCTCTCGGACAACATCTACGGGTTCTGGGGGATTGTGCTGGGTGAGGTGATTTACACCTTTCCCCATGCGTTGATGATTTTGCTCTCGGCGTTGTCGTTGGCCGATGCGCGACTGTTCGATGCGGCGTCGAGCATGGGCGCCAGTCCGGCCAAGGCGTTTCGCAGCATCACCTGGCCAGCGACGCGTCAGGCTGTGTTTGCCGCGTTCTGTCTGGTGTTTACCCTGACCATCACCGATTTCGGTGTGCCGGTGGTGGTCGGTGGCGACTATCAAGTGCTGGCGCTGGAGGCCTACAAAGCCGTGGTCGGCCAACAACAATTCGGTCGCGGCGCGTTGATCGGCATGGTGCTGTTGCTGCCGGCGCTGTTCAGCTTCGGTGTCGATGCCTGGTTGCGTCGGCGTCACGGCGATTCCATGAGCGGTCGCGCTCAGGTGTTCAAACCGGCGCCGTCGAAGTTGCGCGATGGCTGCTATCTGGCGATTGTCTTGCTGATCAGCGCCGCGTTGATTCTGGTGTTCGGCATGGCGGTGTTCTCCTCCTTGGTAAAGTTCTGGCCGTACAACCTTTCGCTGTCGCTCAATCATTACCAGTTCAACGAAACCGCTGGCGGTGGCTGGCTGGCCTACAGCAACAGTTTGAAAATGGCGTTGGGCACGGCACTGATCGGCAGCGTGCTGATCTTTACCGGCGCTTACCTGATGGAGAAAACCCGCAGCCAACGCGGCCTCAACCTGGCGTTGCGCATGCTCAGTTTTGTGCCGATGGCGGTGCCGGGGCTGGTGCTCGGCTTGGGTTACGTCTTCTTCTTCAACCTCACTGGCAACCCGCTGCACGTGCTGTACGGGACGATGACGCTGCTGATCGTCTGCACCATTGCGCACTACCTGACCACTGCACAAATGACTGCAACCACCGCGTTGCGCCAACTCGACGCCGAGTTCGAAGCGGCTGCACTGTCGCTGAAGGCGCCGCTGTATCGGCATTACCTGCGTGTCACCGTGCCGATCTGCCTGCCGGCGCTGCTCGACATTGTGCGCTACCTGTTCGTCTCGGCGATGACCACCGTTTCCGCGGCGATCTTCCTCTACAGCCCCGACACCATCCTCGCGGCGGTGGCGGTGCTGAACATGGATGACGCCGGCAACGTCGGCGGCGCGGCAGCGATGTCGACCCTGATTCTGTTCACCTCGGCGGGTGTGTCCTTGCTGCTGGCGTGGGCTTCGCGCGGCTTGCTGCGCCGTTCTCAAGCCTGGCGGCAAACCGCGCCCGGTCACTGATTCAACTCACTTACAGGAAAACGATCATGTTCAAGCCTATGGCCCTGGCCGCTGCTGTGCTCGCTACTTTCAGCCTGAATGCCTTCGCGGCAAAAACCGAGTTGACGGTATACACCGCCCTCGAAGCCGAGCAGCTGAAGTCCTACAAAGAAGCCTTCGAAAAGGCCAACCCGGACGTCGAAATCAAATGGGTGCGTGATTCCACCGGGATCATCACCGCCAAACTGCTCGCCGAAAAGGCCCGTCCACAGGCTGACGCGGTGTGGGGCCTGGCCGCTTCGAGCCTGGCAATCCTCGACCAGCAAGGCATGCTGCAAAGCTACGCGCCGAAGGACCTCGGCAAGATCGGCGCGAATTACCGCGACGCTGCCAACCCGCCAGCCTGGGTCGGTATGGACGTCTGGGCCGCGACCATTTGCTTCAACACCGTCGAAGCCGAGAAGCAGGGCCTGAGCAAGCCAGTGAGCTGGCAGGACCTGACCAAACCTGAGTACAAGGGCAAGATCGTCATGCCGAATCCGGCGTCGTCCGGCACCGGTTTCCTCGACGTCAGTGCCTGGCTGCAAACCTTCGGCGAGAAGCAGGGCTGGGAGTATATGGACGGTCTGCACCAGAACATCGGCCAGTACGTTCACTCCGGTTCCAAGCCTTGCAAACTGGCGGCGGCGGGCGAGTTCCCGATCGGGATTTCCTTTGAATATCCGGCGGTACAGCTGAAGCGTCAGGGTGCGCCACTTGACATCATCCTGCCGAAAGAAGGTCTGGGCTGGGAGATCGAAGCGACTGCGGTGATCAAAGGCACGCCGCATGAAGACGCGGCGAAGAAACTGGCGGACTTCTCGGCGAGTGCTGAGGCGATGGATCTGTACAAGGAGAACTTCGCTGTCCTCGCGCAACCGGGTATCGCCAAGCCGCAGACCGAATTGCCGGCGGATTACGAGCAGCGCCTGATCAAGAACGACTTTGCCTGGGCCTCGAAGAATCGCGACGAGATTTTGACCGAGTGGCGCAAACGTTATGACGGCAAGTCCGAGAAAGTTGCGGCCAAGTAAATCTTCGTAGTCTGACCGGGCCTCATCGCTGGCAAGCGAGCTCCCACAGGGTTTTGCGGTGAACACGAATTTTGGGAACACCTCGATACCTGTGGGAGCTGGCTTGCCAGCGATGACGGCCTCTCTTTCAGAGCACCTCTAAATGACACAACACAAAGACCTGCTCATCGTAGGCGCTGGCATTCTCGGCCTATCGCACGCCTATGCCGCCGCCAAACGCGGCCTAAAAGTCGCCGTTTTTGAACGCACAGCCACGCCCCTCGGCGCCTCGGTGCGCAACTTCGGCCAGGCCCTGGTCACCGGCCAGCCTCCGGGCACCATGCTCGAACTGGCCAAGGCCAGCCGCGAGATCTGGGGTGATTGGGCGCAGCTCGCCGGTTTGCAAATCAAGCGCAACGGTTCCTATCTGTTCGCCCGCACTGAAGCCGAAGAACATCTGCTCGAAGCCTTCTGCAACGGTCGCGCCGTGGAACACGGTTACAACATCCAGTTGCTGCGCGGCGCTGCCTTGCGCGATCTGTATCACGGCCAGTTCCGCCACCACCGCGCCGCGTTGCACGGCATGGACGATCAACAGCTGTATTCGCGAGAAGCGATTCCGGCACTGATCGATTATCTGCGCCGCGACCTTGGCGTGGATTTTCATTTTTCCACGTTGGTGCGCGACGTCGAACCCGGCCACCTGCACAGCACCGCCGGCAGCTTCACGGCGAAGCAGATCATCGTCTGCTCCGGCCACGATTATCAAACCCTGCTGGCCGAGCCGATCGCTGCGCTCAATCCGCAAATCTGCCGTCTGCAAATGCTCCGCGCCAAACCGCAGGTCGATCTCAATCTGCAACACGCCTTGCTCACCGGTTTGAGTTGCGTGCACTACGGCGCTTTCGCCGATCTGCCGGAAGCGGCGGCGGTGCAGGCGCAGATCCTGCGTGAGCAACCGCACCTGCACGACAACGGCATTCACCTGCTGATCAGCCCGACGCCGTACGGCGAGCTGATCATCGGCGACTCGCACCATTACGGCAGCGACCCTTCACCGTTCAACGCCGAGCAAGTGGATAACTGGATGCTTGAACTCGCCGAGCAGACGCTGGGATGCAAGGTGCAAGTGGTCGAGCGCTGGCAGGGCGTCTATGGTTCCCGGGGGCCGGGGCCGTTTTCGTTGCTGCGCCCGGCAGCGGGATTGAGTGTGGCGCTGATGCACACCGGTGTCGGCATGAGCGTCGGCCCGGCGCTGGCCGAGCGCAATGTTGCGCAGTTGCTGGAGGAAATTGAATGACAGCTCACGAGCAAGTCGTCGCGCGGGTATTCGGGCTGTACGAACGCTTTGGCACCAGTGATTACATCGGCGAACCGGTGTCGCAGATCGAACACATGTCCCAGACCGCCGAACTGGCGATCGCCGAAGGCTTCGATGACGAAGTGGTGCTGGCGGCGTTCTTTCATGACATCGGCCATTTGTGTGCCGAGGGCGCGGAGAATATGGGCGGTTATGGCGTGGTCAGTCATGAACGGCTGGGCGCGGATTATTTGCGTGAGGCCGGTTTCAGCGAGCGCATGGCGCGGCTGGTGGAGTATCACGTGCAGGCTAAGCGGTATCTGACGTTGCGTGAGCCGGGATATTTCGAGCGCTTGAGTGAGGCGAGTCGGCGGACGCTGGAGTATCAGGGCGGGGTGATGACCGCGGCTGAGGCGGATGCGTTTGAGCGTGATCCGTTGTGTGCGGTGAGTTTGCGGATGCGGCAGTGGGATGAGTTGGCCAAGGAGAGGGCGGTGCCGGTGATTGATCTTGGGGTTTTGAAGCGTAAGGCTGCGAGATTGTTGTCTGCTGTGTGATTGTCGCCCTCACCCCAGCCCTCTCCCGGAGGGAGAGGGAGCCTACGGTGTTGTTCTCAGGTGATACATCGACCTGAGATATCCAGTCGAACTCAGGTTTGAAAAGCCTGGAGATCTGCTCCCTTTCCCCCTCTACCCCTTTGGGGAGAGGGCTGGGGTGAGGGGGTAGCGATCTAAAGCTCAAGCACCCGAGCAACCAACGCCTCAATCTGCTCCTGCCTTTCCGCCTGATTCAACTTCGCCTGCGGATTCAACGACGACCACTGCGGATGCGCCCGTGCCTTGTTCAGCGCCTCGGGCAACTTGCCCTCGCGCCAGGTCTTATCCTGCGGAGTCGCCACCTGAACCGCATCCATCGCCGCATGCCCACGTTGATCCAGCGCCAACACCAACTGCCGCTGGCGCAACGCCAACAGCCGCAACACACCGTCATCCACCGTCAGTTCGCGCTGCCCCTTGATCTTGCCCAGCAAGCGACTGCCATAACTGCGCGCCGTTTGCAGCGCACCACCGGCAATCGCCCCCGCCAACGCCGCCGCACCAAGGGTAATCCCGCCAACCAGCAAATCCACACCAGCTCCTGCCGCCGCACCTGCAGCAATCCCGCCGCCCACCCGTACGCCGAGTTGCTTCAAGGTCTCAGGGTTGAACAAGTCATCGCCCCAACGTCCATCGAGCAACGGCAAATCACTCGACGCCGCGTCCTGCGGACGAAACGCATACAGTTTTAACAACGCCTCGACACACTTCTGCTCGCGCTGGCGCACAGCCTTGCGCAGCTCGCTGATGGCTTGCTGTTCCTGCGCAGCTTCACTGACCACACTGCGTCGGCACGCGGCGCAGTCGATCAACAATTCAGCAATCAACCGCGCCGCACTTTGCTGACGGGCGAGGCGCTGAGCCTGCTGATCGGCAATCAATCGCTCCAGTTGCGGCCGGGCATTCTCCAGCAGCAGCGCAAGGCTTTCGTACAACCGGCGCTCGCCATCCTCGGGCGGCGCAACGCTGTCAAAACGTACCAGCGCGTGCAGTCCGAGCCTTGCCAACGCCTCACGCCAGTCCGGCTCGCGATGATTGGCGCTGCTGACGAAATTCAGCACCGGCAGCAGCGGCTTGCCGCAACTGGCGAGCACTTCCAGTTCGTCGCGGTACTTGGCCAGTACCGGCTCGCGGGCGTCGATCACATACAAACCGGCGTCGGAGGCGAGCAATTGCCGCAGCACTTTGGCTTCCTGTTCGAAACGCTGGCGCGCCTCGCTGCCATCGAGAAACCGCGCCAATCGCGCCGGGCCATCGAGACGTTCGCCGGGACGTTCCAGGCGTTCGAGAAAATCCAGCAGGGCGATGGCGTCTTCCAGGCCGGGCGTGTCGTAGAGGTCGAGCAGCGGCTCGCCGTCCACCGACAACCGCGCGCCTTCGACATGCCGCGTGGTGCTCGGGCGATGGGAGACTTCGCCGAAGCCGACATCGCGGGTCAGCGTGCGTAACAGTGAGGTCTTGCCGACGTTGGTGTGGCCGACCACTGCGAGCTTCAGCGGCGCTTTCCAGGCATCAGTCATGGCCAGTCTCCAGCCAGTTCAACGGCGCGCAATCGGCGAACGGCAGCTCAAGTTGTTGCAGTGCAACGTGCCAATCGCCGAGACGTTCGGCGTCCAGTGCTTCGCCGGGCGGCGCTTGCAGCAGCCACACGCGGGTTTCGCCAGCGCTGCGCGCCAGCTCGGCGATTAGCGCGAGGCTGCCACGATCCGGCGAGCGCCGTGGATCGCAGGCAATCGCCAGGCGTGCTGGCGGAAAGCGGCTCAATTGTTCGAGGAGTTTGTGCCGTGACTCGCGGCTGTCGAGGATGCCGGCGTTGCTGACATTTTTCGGCAGCGCGGGCGGCCATGGGCGTTGTTCGTCGAGTTCGATGGCGACCAGCAACGCACCTTCGCTGGCGAGTTCGCCGACGCCACTTTCGACGCGATGCATTTGCGCAGGCTCCGGATCATTGACGCCGAGGCGCTCGCTGGTTGGCATCAGACGTTCACGCAATTGCGCGTAGCCGGGCAGGTTCAAGTCCAGACGCAGCGCGGTTTTACCGCTGTTCCAGCGCCAGAAACACAACAGCGTCAGCAGCAGGCGCGGCAGCACGCCGTAGACCACCAACACGCCGACCAGCCAGGTTGCCCAGGCCTGTCGAGCGCTTTCAATATCGAGCGCGCCGTCGCCGCTGGCGCGGATCATCTCCACCGTTGGCACGTTGAAGCCGAGCAGCGATGGCAGATAACCGAGCGCGTGGGTGACGTGGATAAAGGTGTCGGCGCTGAGAAGCGTGGTTTCCCAGACGAAGCCGTAGCGCCGGGTCGCCATCAGCGTCAGCAGCAGAATCAATGCGCTGAACATCGCCAGCAGCCACAAACCGTTGACCAGCGTACCGAGCGCCCAGCGATTGAGCTTCTTGCGTTGCAGCATCAAGAGCAGTGCCGGCGCCAGTTGCGCGGCTTTGGCGTCGCGGGCCATTTTTTCGCTGAGCCATAACCACAATCGGCCGAGCGTGGCGCCGTGCTCGCCGGCAAAGATCAATCCCAGCAACCAACTCAGTAGCAGAATCAGGTTCAGCCCGAGCAGACTGCCCAAGGCCCAGAACACATTGACCGGCGTTTGGCTCAACGCAGCAAAGGCCAGACCAGCGCCGCTAAGCACAGCGAAAATCATCAATAGCAGCAGCGCCAGGCGCGCACCTTGCAGCCAGTGTTTGAGGGCCGAAGTCAGCCCGTCACGTTCGGCCAGCCATAACGCCCGGCGTTGAATGCGGCTCGGCAGATCGCCGCCGGCCGTGCGCGCCAGTCGGTTGGCTTCCAGATCATCCAATGGGCCTGCGTGTTCTTCGCGCAGGCGCACGGTCTCGGTGAGCCAGAGGTTTTGCAGTGGAGTCAGTTCAGTCACGCGGCTTTCCGTCGCTTAATTGATTGAAGAGCATAACCGCTGTGGCGCTTATCGGGGTAAGCGCGGCTCTGGTATCCTCGCCGGCATGACTAAATCACTCCCCCTCAGCCTGATCGCAGCCCTCGGTGAAAACCGCGTGATCGGCGTCGACAACAGCATGCCCTGGCACCTGCCGGGGGACTTCAAATACTTCAAGGCCACGACCTTGGGCAAGCCGATCATCATGGGTCGCAAGACCTGGGATTCGCTCGGTCGGCCGTTGCCGGGGCGCTTGAACATTGTGGTCAGCCGTCAGACCGGTCTGGTGCTGGAAGGTGCCGAAGTCTATCCGTCGCTGGAAGCAGCCGTGGTTCGCGCCGAGGAATGGGCGAAGGAGCAGGGCGTCGATGAGCTGATGCTGATTGGTGGCGCGCAGTTGTACGCGCAAGGGCTGGCGCAGGCGGATCGTCTGTATCTGACTCGCGTGGCGTTGAGCCCGGAAGGGGATGCGTGGTTTCCGGAGTTTGATTTGCACCAGTGGAAGCTGGTGTCGAACGTTGAAAATCCGGCGATTGAAGATAAGCCCGCGTACAACTTCGAAGTCTGGGAAAAAGCTTAAAAGATCGCAGCCTGCGGCAGCTCCTACACGGTATCCGCGTTCCCTGTAGGAGCTACCGAAGGCTGCGATCTTTTGATCTTGCTTTACATCACGCTTGAGCCAACTCCGCATGCTCATCAGCATCCAGCAACGCTTTATCCGTCTGCTGCATCACCTGACTGGTAATCGCACCGGCCGTAATCGAACCACTCACGTTCAACGCCGTGCGGCCCATATCAATCAGCGGCTCAACCGAAATCAGCAACGCCACCAGTGACACCGGCAAACCCATCGCCGGCAGCACGATCAGCGCCGCGAAGGTCGCGCCGCCACCAACACCCGCCACGCCCGCCGAACTCAAGGTCACAATCGCCACCAGCGTCGCGATCCACAGTGGATCCAGCGGATTGATGCCTACGGTTGGCGCAACCATCACCGCCAACATCGCCGGGTACAGACCGGCGCAACCGTTCTGGCCAATGGTCGCACCGAACGACGCAGCAAAACTCGCCACCGACTGCGGAATCCCCAGACGACGGGTCTGCGCTTCAATGCTCAGCGGAATGCTGGCGGCGCTGGAACGGCTGGTGAACGCGAACGTCAGCACTGGCCAGATTTTGCGGAAGAAGCGCAGCGGGTTGATCCCGGCCGCCAATACCAGCAAACCGTGCACGACGAACATCAGGCCCAGACCGAGGTACGACACCACGACGAAACTGCCGAGTTTGATGATGTCTTGCAGGTTGGAACCGGCGACCACTTTGGTCATCAGCGCCAGCACGCCGTACGGCGTCAGCTTCATCACCAGACGCACCAGACGCATTACCCAGGCTTGCAGGGTGTCGATGGCGTTGATTACTTTCTGACCTTTTTCGACGTCATCCTTGAGCAGTTGCAGCGCGGCAACCCCGAGGAATGCGGCGAAAATCACCACGCTGATGATCGAGGTCGGCTTGGCCCGCGCCAGATCGGCGAACGGGTTCTGCGGGATGAACGACAGCAGCAGTTGCGGCACATTCAGGTCGGCAACCTTGCCGGCATAGTCGGACTGAATGGTTTGCAGACGGGCCATTTCCTGGGTGCCGGCGACCAGACCTTCAGCGGTGAGGCCGAACAGGTTGGTCAGGCCGATGCCGATCAGCGCCGCAATCGCGGTGGTGAACAGCAGGGTGCCGATGGTCAGGAAGCTGATTTTGCCCAACGACGAAGCATTGTGCAGACGCGCCACGGCGCTGAGGATCGAGGCGAACACCAGCGGGATAACGATCATTTGCAGCAACTGCACGTAGCCGTTGCCGACCAGATCGAACCAGCCAATCGAGGCTTTCAGCACCGGGTTGCCGGCACCATAAACGGTGTGCAGCGCGACGCCGAACGCAACGCCGAGCACCAGCGCCAGCAGGACTTTTTTCGCCAGACTCCAGGTGGTGTGGCGGGTCTGTGCCAGACCGAAGAGCAGGGCGAGGAACACCAGCAGGTTGAGAATCAACGGTAGATTCATGAGATCTCCAGGAAAGACTGTGCCAACAGCCTTCCGGGGCTGCTGCGAACCGGCAAGCCTAACAGCTTGATTTGCAATGAATTAATATCAAAATCGAAGGTTGTCCGTCGTTTTTGGAATAAGCCTGTGTCGCTCTCGGCAATGCATCTGGCGCAATAGGGACGCGGGCGGTCGCTGACAGACGAGGACTGTCACACTTATTTGTTAGCGTCGATCTCTTTGAATCAGGGAGAAGAGGCTTATGAAGTTCGCACCGAAATTTCTGGCTGTCGCGCTGACAGTGGGCATGGGTCTGGCCACTCAGGCGTTCGCTACGGACCTGAAACACTGGCCGGCCGATCAGGCCAAGGCGCTGGACGCGATGATCGCCGCCAACGCCAACAAGGGTAACTACGCGGTGTTCGACATGGACAACACCAGTTACCGCTACGACCTCGAAGAGTCCTTGTTGCCGTTCATGGAAAACAAGGGCCTGATCACCCGCGACAAACTCGACCCTTCGCTGAAACTGATGCCGTTCAAGGACACCGCCGAGCACAAGGAGAGCCTGTTCAGTTACTACTATCGCCTCTGCGAAGTCGACGACATGGTCTGCTACCCGTGGGTGG
The DNA here is from genome assembly GCF_900187605.1 of Pseudomonas sp. Irchel 3H7. GTDB lineage: Bacteria > Pseudomonadota > Gammaproteobacteria > Pseudomonadales > Pseudomonadaceae > Aquipseudomonas. Next base: position 282,212 of record NZ_FYEA01000005.1, on the reverse strand, counting down.
CGCAGGTGTTCTCCGGCTTCACCCTCAAGGAACTCAAAGGTTACGTCGATGAACTGATGGCCTCGGGCAAACCGGTGCCGGCAACCTATTACGAAGGCGATGTGGTCAAGAAACTCGACGTCAACCCACCGAAGATCTTCACCGGCCAGCAAGAGCTGTACAACAAGCTGATGGAAAACGGCATCGAGGTCTACGTGATGACCGCCGCGTCTGAAGAACTGGTGCGTATGGTCGCGGCGGATCCGAAGTATGGCTACAACGTCAAACCGCAGAACGTCATTGGCGTTTCGATGTTGCTCAAGGATCCGAAGACAGGCGAACTGACCACCGCGCGCAAGCAGATCACCGCCGGTAAATATGACGAGAAGGCCAACCTCGGCCTGGAACTGACGCCGTATCTCTGGACCCCGGCGACGTGGATGGCCGGCAAGCACGCGGCGATCCTCACTTACATCGATGAGTGGAAAAAACCGGTACTGGTGGGTGGCGATACCCCGACCAGCGACGGTTACATGCTGTTCCACGATGTCGACGTGGCCAAGGGCGGGATTCACTTGTGGATCAACCGCAAGGATAAATACATGACGCAATTGAACGGCATGATGGCCAAGCACGCGGCAGCGCAGGCGAAAGAAGGGTTGCCGGTAACGGCGGACAAGAACTGGGTGATCGTCAAGCCAGAAGAAATTCAGTAACAGACACAGGGCCAGTGTGGGAGCGAGCCTGCTCGCGAAAGCGTAGTGTCAGTTGATCGTTCCCACGCAGAGCGTGGGAACGATCAAAGGCAAAAAAATGCCCCGCACATTGGCGGGGCATTTTGTCTCGGCGATTTGACGCTTACAGCCCGTCGAGCATCGCTTTGTTACGCACAGCACCTTTGTCGGCGCTGGTCGCCAGCAGGGCGTAGGCCTTGAGGGCGGTGGTCACTTTGCGTGGACGCACTTCTACAGGTTTCCAGCCTTTCTTGTCCTGCTCGGCACGGCGTGCGGCCAGTTCTTCGTCGCTGACCAACAGGTTGATCGAGCGGTTCGGAATGTCGATCAGCACTTTGTCGCCGTCCTGCACCAGACCGATCGCGCCGCCGGCGGCAGCTTCTGGCGAAGCGTGGCCGATGGACAGACCGGAAGTACCGCCGGAGAAACGTCCGTCGGTGAGCAGCGCGCAGGCTTTGCCCAGGCCTTTGGATTTCAGGTACGACGTCGGGTAAAGCATTTCCTGCATGCCCGGGCCGCCTTTCGGACCTTCGTAGCGAATGATGACGATGTCGCCAGCCTTCACTTCGTCAGCGAGGATGCCGCGTACGGCGCTGTCCTGGCTTTCGAAGATCTTCGCGTTGCCTTCGAAGACGTGGATCGATTCGTCGACACCGGCGGTTTTCACCACGCAGCCGTCGAGGGCGATGTTGCCGTACAACACGGCCAAACCACCTTCTTGCGAATAGGCGTGTTCGAAGCTGCGGATGCAGCCGTTTTCACGGTCGTCATCCAGGGTTTCCCAACGGGTCGACTGGCTGAACGCCGTCTGCGTCGGGATACCGGCAGGGCCGGCCTTGAAGAAGTGATGCACCGCTTCATCGGTGGTCTGGGTGATGTCCCACTTGGCGATGGCTTCTTCCATGCTGCGGCTGTGCACGGTCGGCAGGTCGGTGTGCAGCAGGCCGCCACGGGCCAGCGAACCGAGGATGCTGAAGATGCCGCCGGCGCGGTGCACGTCTTCCATGTGGTACTTCTGGATGTTCGGGGCGACTTTGCACAGCTGCGGAACGCTGCGCGAAAGACGGTCGATGTCGCGCAGGTCGAAATCGATTTCGGCTTCCTGGGCGGCGGCGAGCAAGTGCAGGATGGTGTTGGTCGAGCCGCCCATGGCGATGTCGAGCATCATCGCGTTCTCGAACGCCTTGAAGTTGGCGATGTTGCGCGGCAGTACCGATTCGTCGTTTTCGCCGTAGTAACGCTTGCACAGCTCGACGATGGTGCGGCCGGCCTGCAGGAACAGCTGTTCGCGGTCGCTGTGGGTAGCGAGGGTCGAACCGTTGCCCGGCAGTGCGAGGCCGAGGGCTTCGGTCAGGCAGTTCATCGAGTTGGCGGTGAACATGCCGGAGCACGAACCGCAGGTCGGGCAGGCGCTGCGCTCGTACTCAGCGACTTTCTCGTCAGAAGCGCTTTCGTCGGCGGCGATCACCATGGCGTCGACGAGGTCGAGGCCGTGGGAAGCGAGTTTGGTCTTGCCGGCTTCCATCGGGCCGCCGGAAACGAAGATCACCGGAATGTTCAGGCGCAACGCGGCCATCAACATGCCCGGGGTGATCTTGTCGCAGTTGGAAATGCACACGATGGCGTCGGCGCAGTGGGCGTTGACCATGTACTCGACGGAGTCGGCGATGATCTCGCGGCTCGGCAGCGAATACAGCATGCCGTCGTGGCCCATGGCGATGCCGTCATCCACGGCGATGGTGTTGAATTCTTTCGCTACGCCGCCAGCGCGTTCGATTTCACGAGCGACCAGTTGGCCCAGATCCTTCAGGTGCACATGGCCCGGTACGAACTGGGTGAACGAGTTGGCAATGGCAATGATCGGCTTTTTGAAGTCGTCATCTTTCATCCCCGTGGCGCGCCACAATGCGCGGGCACCGGCCATGTTGCGGCCGTGGGTGGATGTTTTCGAGCGGTAATCTGGCATGGAGCACTCCGGGCGGCTAATCACTTACTAATCAGGTGCAAAAGGGGAGTGAGCTTCTATTGACGTCTGGAACACTCAGAAATGGCCGTGTGTTCGTGAAGTTGCCGATGACGTTGCGGGATCGCCGCTGGTCTCAGCTTGAGCTCATAAACCCGCCGGGGGATGAATGGCGATGAATCAGCCGATTCTACACCGCTGGCGTCTGGAGGGAATGGCGCAAAGTGTTGTTCCAGTGCCGACGGGGTGTATGGGATGACGACCGGCGGGTTTAATCACCGCCGGTCTGCGCCACGGTATTGGCTTCAAGGTTTCTGGCGCGATGGCTGAGCCTGTTGTTGAGCACCAGCGCTGTCGCGCTTAGCAACACAAAGCTGTAGCCGAGCGTGGATTGCAGATTGGCTGGGCTGAGGCTGATCAACGCGCTGATAAGGCCGCCACAAATAAAGATGATCGTACTGCCCGCCGAGGCCGACGTCCCGGCGTTCTCGGGAAACAGGCCCATGGCCCGAGAGGTGGCGGCGGGGCGGGCAATGGTGGTACCCGCCGTGCAGATCAACATCGGGATCAACACAGTGGCTGGCGCCAGCGCGTGATTGGCTGCCAGGTACAGCATTGCCAGCCCCGACAGCAGTATCAGACTTAGCCCGGTGAAGACTTGCTGAGCAGGAGTGATCCGTCGATTGAGTACGGTGGCGAGGATGCCACCGACGACATAGGCCGCGCCGTAAACCAGCAGAATCAGTGAAAAGTCGTAGGGTGCGAGCTGCAATTGATCCATGAAAATCAGCGGCGAAATCACGATGAACGAGAAGTGACAGGCGAAAGCGAACGCTGAAATCAGCCAGTAGCCGACAAACTCGAAATCCCCCAGCACGCGGCGGTAGGACTGAATGAAACCGAGCCGTGTGCCGCTGTAGGCCGGACGGCTGTTTGGTAAAAACAGCCAGGCCTTGATCAGCACCGTGGCGGCCAGCGCGGTAAACACCCAGAAGCTGCCGCGCCAACCGAGTGAGGCCTGAAGAAAGGTGCCGGCCAGTGGCGACACCGAGATGAAGATGCCGGTAGCCGTGACCATCAGGATACGCAAACGGTCGCGTTCCTCACCTTCGAACAGATCCTGCACCAGCGCCTGGGACAGCACGAAACAGCCACATCCCAGGGCCTGCATCACCCGGAATATGAGAAATAGCGTGTAATCGGAGGTCATCACGCAACCGAGCGCACCCAGCATCGATACGCTCATGCCGGCGAGTAACAAGCCCTTGCGTCCGATCACGTCCGAGAGGGGGCCGATCAGGACCTGAGCAAATGCGATCCCCACGGCGAACAGACTGATGGACAGTGCGATGTCTGCCGGCGAACGGTGAAAGTGCGTCGCCAGTGCCGGAAAGGAAGGCAGCAGCACATCCAGTGGAAATACACCCAGCAGCACCATGGCCAGCAACAGACTGACAGCGGCGCGACGCTGTCTTGTGGTTGCCACGGATTGTCCTTTATCCATCGATCAGTCCTGCCTTGGCGAAAAGCTTCTGGTTATGGGGAAGCGCGAAAAAACCGGCCTTTCGTAGTGCGTCCAGCGTGGCGATGGCGCCTGATCGTGCACGTGCCCGGTTGGCTTGCACCGTTGCCATGCCGCCGACAATTTCCATCACGTCACTGTCAGCGATGCCGGCTCCTCGCAAACTCTGTTGCAACCAGCGTTCGTCGGCCTCGAAAAAAATCCCGATGATTTCCAGCAGTGTCCGGCTCACAAACGTACGCTGGCGGCTGTTCATCGACAGCCAGAAATAATGGAACACTTCGCTGAAGTAGCGACTGTGGCGTGCTTCGTCAGTCAGATGATCGCGCAGCATGTCGTTGACGCTGGACACCAGGCTGTCGCGGCATACGTCCAGCAGCTCACGGGCAATGATGGTTTCCGAGACGAAACCGAGCAGAAACCATGCCAGCGCCCGGTTCTTTTCCGGCGTGCGAGCAATCAGCGAGTTCAGGCGGGTGATGCGCTTCGGAATCACCGGCCGTTCGGTGATTCCGTAGAAATTGGCGATCTGCTCCGCGAGACGATTGGAAAACAGCGCGTGGTAACCCTCGTCGGTGTAGAGCTGCAGCGCCGCGTGTTTCATCGGCAGAGGGACGTAAATGGGCAGTTCCCGGTGCACGATGACTTCCACTGCACGGTTGACGATGCGGTGTTCGAGCAGGGTGGTGTAATCGAGAAAGTGCACCAAGTGGTTGGCTGACAGTCGGTGCAACACGTCCCGCCCCGCCATCTGGATAGCCGGATGTGCCAGATAAGGTAGAAACGCCGGTGGAAACCAATGGCGGGTTTGCAGTTGCAGCGGCACATCGTCGGGCAATTGGTAGTCATGGGTACTGCTGCGTACCGAGGCACGGCTGTCCCAGTCTCCCAAGGTGAATTTGAGTGCCCAGGACACCGGCGCTTGATCCGGGTCGGCATTCGACAGGGTCATGCCTGCACCTCACGCAACAACTCGCGCATTTCGTGACACATCACTTGCCCGTCGCTTTGTCCGCAACCAACGAAGAACAGCGGTTGTTCAGCACTGCCCTCAAGCTTGAGCAGTGCTTCGACCTGCTGGTCGGCAAACGCGCCGGTCAACCAAGTGTTGAGGCCCAATGCCGTGGCGACCAGTTGAAAGGTCTGCGACAAGTGGCCCGCTTCAACGAAGGCCATCCGATAGGCCCGCGAGTGTTCGTACTTCCACCAGAGCCGGTCGAAACGGGCGGTGATAAACAAACCCAACGGCAGGTTGTTGATGAAATGCTGACCGCCGAGCAATTGGCCCAGCGCGGGCTCAGGCAATGGATTAACCGGGCTCAGGGTGTGGTCGGCTGGATGATAGGCATAGATGCCGGGTTCCAGGCCATCGACGTTCTGCACCAGCAGAAAGCCTTCGCAAGCGTTCAGACCGCCAGCGGAAGGACTGCTCCGGCGTGCGCCGAGCCCTTGGGCGATGCTGTCGTCGCGGTCATTGTCACGTTCCTGGAGATAGCCGAGGGCAAGATAGAGCAGGGTGCCGACGTCCTTCAGCGTTATCGCTGCACCTGTATAGGAACGGCAGGTTTTGCGCTGGAGCAGAACATTTCCCAGACGGTCGTCATTCAACGCGCTCGGCGCAGGCAGGGCGATACGCTGCTCGGGTGCCGGCATTGGGCGGTTTGTCGCGGGCTGTGGGTTAGCCAGTACTTCGTTGCAGTGCGCCAGATATTGTCTGGACCACTCGTGAATATTCTGTGGGGTATGTTCGTAGGGAATATTTTGCGTGCCGATGTGATAAATCTTCGACAGCTCATCCCAACCCCATTGCGGACTGTCTATTGGGGAAATAGTTAGAATGCCTGCGCTTAATAGTTGTGTGTCTATTAAGTTGTGGGTGTCGAAAAGTTCCGGGTTGTGGATTAGTTGTGCGAGTCGATTGGCATAATTAAGATCAAGTTCGTGCTGTGTGTGGTTTTTATAGTTCCACACGATTTGCCCGGGTGAGCGCGGCAAGATAAATAAGTAAGGGTTGATATGCATGTCTGTCGATTCACTCTGGAGAAAGTCAAAAGGACGCCGGGTTGCCGGCACTTCCCAGCGTCCAGACTCACTTAACGGGCTTTAGGGGCAACCAGAAAAGCCAGGTTTGCGATTTTTTTACTTTCCAGACAAATACGTTTCATGATGTGAACTCCTTGTTCGTTGATAGTTGAAGTCACCTCGTGGTGACGACTTCATAATAGTTTGTAATGGATTATTGGCAAGAGGATATTAAGTAGGAAATTTCCAGTAATTTTGTCGGAGCAGTCTTTAGCCGGAAATAAACTTGTAGGGGAAGTTTCGGTAATAAAAAGATGTAAGGAAATGTCCTGCATGTCTGCGGGAATATAATTGTAGGAACTCGAGGGAGATAGCGAAGGGAAGGGTGATGCCTGAGATAAAAACGGGGAGCCTGCTGGCTCCCCGATGTCCGCATGGATCAGCTGTTGGGCAGCAATCGGCAGGTGATGCTCTTGATGTAGCGCGTTTCGGCGATGGCAGGGTGCACCGGGTGATCCGGACCCTGGCCGCCACGCTCGAGCAACTGGATGTTGCGATCCAGGTGACGCGCGCTGGTCAGCAGGATGTTCTGCAGGTCATCTTCCGGCAGGTGCATCGAGCACGATGCGCTGACCAGGATGCCGTCCTTGTTGAGCAGGCGCATGGCTTGCTCGTTCAGGCGGCGGTAGGCGCCTTCGCCGTTTTTCATGTCTTTCTTGCGTTTGATGAACGCTGGCGGGTCGGCCACGATCACGTCGAAACGTTCTTCGCTGGCTTTCAGTTCTTTCAGGGCTTCGAAGACGTCGCCTTCGATGCAGGTCATCTTGTCGGCGAAGCCGTTCAGCGCAGCGTTGCGCTCAACACCGTCGAGGGCGAAAGCCGAGGCATCGACGCAGAACACTTCGCTGGCGCCGAACGCCGCAGCCTGCACGCCCCAGCCACCGATGTAGCTATAGAGGTCGAGGACGCGTTTGCCTTTGGCGTAAGGGGCCAGGCGGGCGCGGTTCATGCGGTGGTCGTAGAACCAGCCGGTTTTCTGACCCTGAATCACCGGGGCTTCGAACTTCACGCCGTTCTCTTCCAGCGCCACCCACTCCGGCACCAGGCCGAACACGGTTTCGACGTAGCGGTTGAGGCCTTCAGCATCACGGGCAGCTGAGTCGTTCTTGAACAGGATACCGCTTGGCTTAAGCACTTGGGTCAGGGCCGCGATCACGTCATCTTTATGCGCTTCCATGGTCGCCGAGGCGATCTGCACCACAAGAATGTCGCCGAAACGGTCAACGACCAGGCCTGGCAACAGGTCGGAATCACCGTAGACCAGACGGTAGAACGGTTTGTCGAACAGGCGCTCGCGCAGCGACAAGGCCACGTTCAGACGGTGCACCAGCAGCGATTTGTCCAGCGCAACTTTGGTGTCGCGCGACAGCAGGCGGGCGCAGATCAGGTTGTTCGGGCTCATCGCCACGATGCCCAGCGGCTTGCCGCCAGCGGCTTCGAGGATGGCCTGGTCGCCGGCATTGAAGCCGTGCAGAGGGGTTGCGGCAACATCGATTTCGTTGCTGTAGACCCACAGGTGGCCGGCGCGCAGGCGACGGTCGGCGTTGGCTTTGAGGCGCAAGCTAGGCAGGGACATGACGTCGCTCCGGAAAAAAGAGCGGGAGTATAGCGTGTTGCGACTTGTGCCGGGTTTGATGAGCGATGAAACGCTGATGGCCCTTTCGCGAGCAAGCTCGCTCCCACAGTTGAGCGCGTTCCAATGTGGGAGCGACGATTCGACTTGCTCGCGAAGGCGGTTTTGACTTCTACGCAGACAGTGCGTCGATCAGCTCTTTGTTGAACGCCGGAATATCATCAGGCTGACGGCTGCTGATCAGGTGACCATCCTTGACCACTTCTTTATCGACCCAATTGGCCCCGGCATTCACCAGGTCATCCTTGAGCGTCTTGTAACTGGTCATGGTCTTGCCGTTGACCAGCCCCGCCGAGATCAGCAGCCAGCCGCCATGGCAGATCACCGCGATCGGTTTGCCGGCCGAGGCGCCGGTCTTGACCAGATGCTGGGCATCCTGATCGATGCGGATGGTGTCGGAGTTCTGCACGCCGCCCGGCAGGACGATTGCGTCGTACTGCTCGCTGCTGGCGCTCTGGAATGTCTGGTCGACCTTGAAGTCGTCCGCCGGTTTGTCGTGGTTCCAGCCTTTGACCTTGCCGGCCTCGGCGGAAAGGATGTCGACTTGCGCGCCGGCTTGCTCCAGTGCCTGCTTGGGACCGGTCAGTTCGACCTGTTCGAAACCGTCTGTTACCAAAATGGCGACGCGTTTGCCGTTGAGGGAGGTGGCCATCGATAAGCTCCTGAGTCTGTGGGAGTTTGCCGCCGTAATGGACCGGAGTGATCCGTTGGGCATTACAGATTCCGAAGCCGTGGCCTGAATGAAAGTTCCTGACAATTGCCCACTGGTGTGTCGTCGTGCGGTTTTTAGAGGTTAGAATCGCCGCCTGTCCCAGAGTGTGTACTTATGTCCCAAGAGCTGACCACCGAACAGATTCAACAATCGCTGCAAGGCATCAGTGTGCCGGCGCAACCGCAGATCATGGTGGATCTGCAAATGGAGCAGTACATGCCCGACCCGGACCTGGAGGTGATCGCCAAGCTGATCTCCCAGGATCCCGGCCTGTCCGGTTCGCTGCTGAAAATCGTCAACTCGCCGTATTACGGCCTGAGCAACAAGATCACTTCGATCCAGCGTGCGGTGAACCTGCTGGGCAGCCGTTCGATCATCAACCTGATCAACGCGCAGTCGATCAAGGGCGAGATGAATGACGACACCATCGTTACGCTCAACCGTTTCTGGGACACTGCCCAGGATGTGGCGATGACGTGCCTGACGCTGGCCAAGCGTATTGGCACTCAGGCGGGCGATGAGGCTTACGCCTTGGGCCTGTTCCACGATTGCGGCGTACCTTTGATGTTGCAGCGCTTCCCCAATTACATGACGGTTCTGGAAAAGGCTTACGCCAACGCCAGCGCCGAATGTCGCGTAGTGGACACTGAAAACAGCGAGTTCAATACCAACCATGCAGTGGTTGGTTACTACACGGCCAAGTCCTGGCGTCTACCGGAGCATGTCAGCGCGGCCATCGCCAATCACCACAACGCCCTGGCGATTTTCAGCGATGAGACGTCACGCAACAGTCAGCTGAAAAACCTGCTGGCGATCCTGAAAATGGCCGAGCATATCTGCGCGTCGTATCGCGTGCTGGGCAACCAGACCGAAGATTTCGAATGGAACGCCGTCGGGCCGTTGGTACTCGATTACGTAGGGCTGTCGGATTACGACTTCGAAACCCTCAAACAAACGATCCGCGACCTCGGCGCGCATTGATTCGAGGACGCTATGCCTGAACTGCCGGAAGTCGAAACCACTCGTCGCGGGATTGCCCCGCACCTGGAAGGCCAGCGTGTCAGCCGGGTGATCGTGCGGGACCGGCGGTTGCGCTGGCCGATCCCCGAAGACCTCGATGTGCGTCTGTCGGGGCAGCGAATCGTTCTGGTCGAACGACGGGCCAAGTACCTGTTGATCAATGCCGAGGTTGGTACGCTGATCAGCCACTTGGGCATGTCGGGCAATTTGCGTCTGGTCGAAGTCGGTTTGCCGGCGCTCAAGCATGAACACGTCGATATTGAACTGGAGTCGGGGCTGGCGCTGCGCTACACCGATCCGCGACGGTTCGGCGCGATGTTGTGGAGCAATGATCCGCTCAATCATGAATTGCTGATTCGTCTCGGCCCGGAGCCACTGACCGATCTGTTCGATGGCGAGCGTTTGTTTCAGCTGTCGCGCGGGCGTTCGATGGCGGTCAAACCGTTCATCATGGACAACGCGGTGGTGGTCGGGGTCGGCAATATTTATGCGACCGAAGCGCTGTTCGCTGCCGGGATTGATCCGCGTCGTGAAGCCGGGGGCATTTCCCGGGGGCGCTATCTGAAGCTGGCCATCGAGATCAAACGCATTCTAGCCGCTGCCATTGAACGTGGCGGGACGACGTTGCGCGATTTCATCGGCGGTGACGGTCAGCCGGGCTATTTCCAACAGGAACTGTTTGTCTATGGCCGTGGCGGTGAACACTGCAAGGTCTGTGGCACCGGCTTGCGTGAAGTGAAGCTGGGCCAGCGTGCCAGTGTGTTCTGCCCGCGCTGCCAGAGCTGAGGAAAACGGCTGAAAAAGTCCTACGGTCTATAGTGAGTTGTCTCACTGTTAAGCCCGAAGGATCGTGCCATGAAATCCTTGCAAGTCCTCTTTGTTACGCTGCTGCTGTGTTCCAGTCTGGCTGTTCAAGCCGCGGAAAATGGCAGTGGCGATCCGCGTTACACCATCCAGAATCCCCCGGCCTACGCGATGATCGGCGACTTGCTGATTGCCCGACCTTTATTGGTGGTGGCGACGGTGATTGGTGCGGGGGCGTTTGTCGTGTCGTTGCCGTTTACCGCACTGGGTGGCGGGGTGGGCGATGCGGGGCAGGCGTTGGTGGTGGATCCGGCGAAAGCCGCTTTTGTGCGGTGCCTGGGGTGTATCGGGGAGGGGTTTGAGCAGCGCGAGTAAGCTGATCAGGGATTTCCTGTGTGGCTGACGGCCTCATCGCGAGCAGGCTCACTCCTACAGTTGAAATGCGTTCCAATGTAGGAGTGAGCCTGCTCGCGATGGCGTCTGTACAGGCGCTGGAAGACTCAAGCCTTGCCGATAATCTTGCGGTATTTCTCCATCAACTGTTCTTCAGTCTCCGGATGCGCTTCGTCCAGCGGAATGCAATCCACCGGGCAAACCTGTTGGCATTGCGGTTCGTCGTAGTGGCCGACGCACTGGGTGCACAGGTTCGGGTCGATCACATAGATCTCTTCGCCTTGGGAGATGGCGGCGTTCGGGCACTCGGGTTCGCAGACGTCGCAGTTGATGCAATCGTCGGTGATGATCAGGGACATGCTAACTCCAGCCAGGGCGGCAGGCCCGGGCGCTATAAATCAATGCGCGCAATTGTGCCGCATTGGCGCGCGCAGTGCACGCTGCTGCGATCAAGGGCTGTAATCAACAGCCAGGATCGCAGTCCGAGCCTTCGGCAGCGCCTACTTTTTGAAGCGCAGGGTCAGCGCATCGGCCACAGCGGGGTGGACGAATTTGCTGATATCGCCGCCCAGCGCGGCAATTTCCCGCACCAGCGTCGAGGAAATGAACGAATAACGCTCGGACGGGGTGAGAAACAGACTCTCCACATCCGGGGCCAACTGGCGATTCATGTTGGCCAGCTGGAATTCGTATTCGAAGTCCGACACCGCGCGTAAACCACGCAGGAACACATTGGCGTTCTGCTCTTTGGCGAAATGCGCCAGCAGCGTCGAGAAGCCGACCACTTCCACGTTCGGCAGGTGTTTGGTGACCTCGCGAGCCAGTTCGACCCGTTGTTCCAGCGGGAACAGCGGGTTCTTTTTCGGGCTGGCAGCGACCGCAATGATCACGTGGTCGAACAGGCGCGAGGCGCGTTCGACCAGATCGCCATGGCCCTTGGTAATAGGGTCGAAGGTACCTGGGTACAACACTCGGTTCATCGCGTCGTCCTGGCGGGAGTCCGTTGGGGAGTCGGATGGTATCGCAGCCGTCCCGGTCGGCCAAGTCGCCTGTTGGGTAAGAAAGCACTATAGACGATGGCAATAATCGGTTTTTTCACGGGTTTCTCAGCCGATCGACGAGGGATGTCGCCAGTTGCGCGGTCAGGCCATACACCGACAGCTGCGGGTTGGCGCCGATGCTGGTGGGGAACAGTGAGCCGTCATGGATCGACAGATTAGCCAGTTGATGATGCCGGCCGAGACTGTCGGTGACCGCGCTTTTCGGGTCTTCGCCCATCGCGCAGCCGCCCATGACGTGAGCGCTGCCCAACCGAGTGCGGTACAGCTCAAGGCTCAAACCATCGATCAGCGTGCGCGCTTCGGCCAAGGTTTTCGCGTATCGGGCGTCGGCGTGCATCGGCATTACCGATTTCGCACCGCCGGCGAACTGGATTTCGGCCATGACATGAAAGGCCCGGCGCAGGCCGTCCCAGGCGTAGGGCGAAACCTGATAGTCGAGCACCGGCGAACCATCGCCCCGTAATTCGACTGCGCCACCCGTGCTGTCCGGGTGAAAACCGTCGCGCAGCAACGCCAGCATGGCGTGGGTGTGCGGCAGGTCCGCCATGTGTTGCGCACTCTCCTCGCCAAAGCCGCCGAGCAGGGTGGCCGCCAGTGCCGGATGCAACGGTGGTACTTCAAGTTTGAAAGCCATCGGCCCGGTGGTGCCGTCCTTCCATTGGAAATGGTCGGAATAGATCGACTGCGGCGCCCCGTAGAACGGGTTGATGACTTCGTCGAAGCGCGCGGCGGACATGTTCACCGGGTGCAGGAAGGTGCGTTTCCCGAGGTTTTTATGCGGATCCGGGGCATCCGAACGCAGCAACAGCGCCGGGCTGTTGATGCCGCCGCCGGCGAGCACGTAATGCCTCGCGTTGACGGTGATTTTGCGGCCGGTCGGTTCAACGCAGCGCTCATCCATCGCCACGCATTGCAGGCCAGTGACTTTGTTGCCGCTGATCAGCAGTTTCTCCGCTCGGGCCAGATAAAGCAGCTCGCCGCCCTTTTCCAGCGTCGCCGGAATAGTCGTGACCATCATTGATTGCTTGGCGTTGGTCGGGCAGCCCATGCCGCAGTAACCAAGGTTCCAGCAGCCGCGCACATTGCGCGGGATCACGTGCCAGCTGTAGCCGAGTTGCTCACAGCCTTTGCGGATCACGTCGTTGTTGGCATTGGGCGGGACCATCCACGGCGCTACGCCGAGGCGCTGTTCCATTTTCTCGAACCACGGCGCCATCTCGGTGGGGCTATGGCCTTTGACGTTGTGTTCTTTGGCCCAGTGTTCGAGGGTCGGCTCCGGCGTGCGAAAGCTCGAGGTCCAGTTGATCAGCGTTGTGCCGCCAACCGCGCGGCCTTGCAGAATGGTGATCGCGCCGTCCTTGCTCATGCGGCCGATGCCCTCCTGATAGAGGCTGCTGTAGGCCTGGTCTTCGAGCATTTTGAAATCTGAACTGGTTTTCAGCGGGCCTTCTTCGATCAGCAGGACTTTGTAGCCGGCAGCGCTGAGGATTTCCGCAGTGGTGCCGCCACCGGCGCCGCTGCCGATGATAGCGACGTCGGCTTCAAGGGTGAGGTCGTCGCTCAGTTGTGCGCCGTTGTAGGTTTTCCAGCCTCGGGCGAGGCCTTCGCGGAACGGGTCGGGTACGGGCATCGATCAGGTTCTCTTTATTATTTTTGGATGCAAGGTGTGGCGGTCGCCCCCTGTGGCAGCGAGCCTGCTCGCGAAGGGCGCGACGCGGATCTCAAACGGTAGGCGGGCCGGGATAACCGCAATGCGCCCACGATTCGGGGCGGGTGTACCAGGCCATCATCACCATCTGCTGCAACGAGCTATGCCCCATGCGTAACAGACTCAACGAGCTGTTTTCCCAGCGATCAAGGAAATGCCGCATCGCCTCGGCACTGGCGTTTTCCCAACTGCCCCAGATCCCGGTGAGTGGCCCGCGCGTCACCGCCATGCCGAGCACGTCGAACAACTGCCGGATGAGTTTGAGCATTTCCGGCGACAGGTGATCGAGGCTGTAGTCCAGCGACTTGAGCGTGCCTTCAACAGCGACCGGCATTTTCTCGGCCGCCAAGGCGCCGTCGAGCATCACCGGAATCAGCGCGCGCAGAAACAGCAGGTCGCCGTCGCGCAGCGAGACAAAACCGTTGGCCGCGACGCTCGACGAGCAGCCGCTAAGGCTGGCGCCGAGTCCGGCGGTGGCGAGGAACGCCGTAGCGCCGAGGCTGAATTTCAGCAGGCCACGGCGTGACAGTGCAGGTGTTTCGGTCAGGCTTGGGTGCATTATTTTTATTACCCGGCGGTGACGAAGGTTTAGCGAATGAACAGCTTCTGGATCAGTTTCTGAATCGATTTGCCGTAGGGCGGATAAATCAGCCTGGCCGCGTTGAACCGCTGTTTGATCAGCACGCCTTTGGCTTTGCTGAAGGTCAAAAAGCCTTCGTGACCGTGGTAGTGGCCCATGCCGGAAGCACCGATGCCGCCGAACGGCATGTCGTCCTGAGCCACATGCAGCAACGTGTCGTTCAGGCACACGCCGCCGGAATGGGTTTCGTGCAGCACACGGTTCTGTTCGCGTTTGTCGTAGCCAAAGTAGTAAAGAGCCAGAGGACGTGGCCGCTGATTGATGTAAGCGAATGCCTGCTCCAGATCCTGATACGGCACGATCGGCAGCAGCGGCCCGAAGATTTCGTCCTGCATCACCGTCATCTCGTCGCTGACATTCAGCAGCACGCTGTGCGGCATGCGCCGGCCCTGGCCCTGCTCGAACAGCGGAATCAACAGCGCACCCTTGCTGGTGGCGTCGCTGACGTAGCCGTTGAGCCGTGCCAATTGGCGTTCGTTGATGATCGCCGTGTAGTCCGGATTGTCAGTGAGTGTCGGATAGAAACCCTGCACGGCCTGGCGATAGGCTTCGACAAAAGCACCGACCCGGTCTTCCGGCACCAGCACGTAATCCGGGGCAACGCAGGTCTGGCCGGCGTTGAGGGTTTTACCGAAGGCGATGCGCTCGGCAGCATCCTTGAGCGGCACATCGTGGGAGACGATAGCCGGCGACTTGCCGCCCAGTTCCAGGGTGACCGGGGTCAGGTTTTCGGCGGCGGCGCGCATCACGTGTTTGCCGATGCTGGTGGCGCCGGTAAACAGCAAGTGGTCGAAGCGCAAGCGCGAGAACGCCACGCCGATGTCGGCTTCACCGAGCACCACGCAGACCAGGTCTTCGGGGAAAATTCTCGCCAGCAACTCTTTCATCAACAAGCCGGTGGCCGGGGTCGATTCACTGAGTTTGAGCATCACCCGGTTACCCGCTGCCAGGGCGCCGACCAGCGGGCCGACGGCCAGATACAGCGGGTAATTCCACGGCACGATGACGCCGACTACGCCCAGAGGCTGATACACCACTTTTGCCGAAGCAGGCTGGAACGCGATGCCGACCTTGCGTCGCGAAGCTTTCATCCAGCCTTTGAGATGACGGCTGGCGTAATGAATGCCGTGCAAGCTTGGCATCAGCTCGGCGAGCAGGGTTTCATCGGCGCTGCGATGGCTGAAATCGGAGCTGATTGCCTCGATCAATGCCTGACGCTCGTTGCTCAGCAAATCACTCAGCGCCTTGAGCCATTGCTGGCGTTGGGCGGCGGGTGGCATCGGGTTCGCGGCATACGCAGCCCGCTGCGCCTCGAACAACCGGTCCAGCTCGGCCAGCGGTTGTTGCAGCGTTTGCAGGTAGGCAATGTCGGCAGTCATGGTCTGCTCCGGATTTATTGTAATGATGAACTTTTTAGAGTCTATGCTCTAGAAAGTCAAATGACTTCCTTGCACAGCATTGTTTTATCCATTTCCGGTTAGGTCGTAAGATGCCCCCCAACGCACTCTGAATTAAAGCTCAAGCCATGGCCCCACGAATAAAAACCAGCGAGCGTATCGTGCTGAACAGCCTTGAGCTGTTCAATCAACAGGGCGAGCGCAGCATCAGCACTAATCACATTGCCGCCCACATGGAGATTTCTCCCGGCAATCTGTACTACCACTTCCCCAACAAGCAGGCGATCATCGCCGTGTTGTTCAGTGAGTACGAAAGCCTCGTGGACAGCTTTCTGCGTCCGCCGCAGGGGCGTGCGGCGACGGTCGAGGACAAGCGTTTCTATCTCAAGGAATTGCTCTCGGCGATGTGGCGCTACCGCTTTCTGCACCGCGATCTGGAGCATCTGCTCGACAGCGATCCGGAACTGGCCGCCCGCTATCGGCGCTTCTCGCAACGCTGTGTGATTCAGGGCGCGGCGATCTACGAAGGTTTTGTCGCCGCCGGGATTCTCGATATGGACCGCGTGCAAATCGAATCCCTGACCCTCAATGCCTGGATCATCCTGACGTCGTGGGTGCGCTTCCTGTGCACCACCCGCGAGAATTCCAACCACCTCAGTGAACAAGCCATTAAACGTGGCGTGTATCAGGTGCTGGTGCTGGAAGCCGGGTTTGTCACCGAGCAGGCGCGAGACGAGGTCAATGCGTTGTTCGAGGAGTTCTACGTGCCGCTGGCCCAGGCCCTCGAAGACGTGAAATAAACCGTTCTGTTGAAATCCCCCAGGAGCCTGTTATGCCGATTGCGCAACTGATCAGCCCCGAAGCACTGGATGCCCGCAGGGCGCAGCCGGGACTGGTGATTCTCGATTGTCGTTTTGCCCTCGAAGACCCGGACTACGGCCAGCGCAGCTATGCCGAAGGGCACATTGCCGGGGCGAGCTTCGCCGATCTTGAGCGTGACCTCAGCGGTAAAGTGGTCAAAGGCGTGACTGGCCGTCATCCGTTGCCCGAGCCGGCGGCGTTGATCGAGCGGCTGCAGACCTGGGGCATCAACAACGACAGCGATGTGATTTTGTACGATGACGGTCCCGGTGCCTACGCGGCGCGGGCGTGGTGGTTGCTGGCGTGGCTGGGCAAGCGCGATGGCGTGTTCATTCTCGATGGCGGGCTCAAGGCGTGGCATGCGGCGGGGCTGCCGCTGAGCCTGGATGCGCCGACGGTCAGTCGCGGTAGTTTCAGTGGTCAGGCGGATATGAGCCTGCTGATCAGCGCCGAAAAATTGCAAAAGCGTCTTGGCCAACCTGCGTTGACCTTGATTGATGCTCGGGCTTTGCCGCGATTCAAGGGGGAGGTCGAACCAATTGATCCGATTGCCGGACATATTCCCGGCGCGCAATGCGCGGCGTTCACCGACAACCTCGGCAACGATGGGCGATTCCTGCCGGCGGATCAGCTCAAACAACGTTTTGCCGCCAAGCTCGGCGAGCGCTCGCCAGCGGATCTGGTGGCGTATTGCGGGTCTGGCGTGACGGCGTGTCACAACCTGTTTGCGTTGTGTCTGGCGGGTTATCCGTTGGGGTCGTTGTACGCTGGATCATGGAGCGAGTGGATCAACGAGCCTTCGCGCGGTATCGCCACCGGCGAATAAGATCAAAAGATCGCAGCCTTCGGCAGCTCCTGCATTGGAATGCATTTCCCTGTAGGAGCTGCCGAAGGCTGCGATCTTTTAGCTTTCCATCCGGGCGTTACGGTAGGCGGCGGGCCCGACGCCATAAGCCTGCTTGAATTGCCGGCTCAAGTGGCTCTGATCGGCAAACCCCAATTGTGTGGCGACTTCCACCGGCAGGCAGCCGTGTTGCAGGAGTGCGCGGGCCTGGGCGATACGTTGCTGCATCAGCCAGGTGTGCGGCGGCATACCAGTAGCGCGGCGAAACACTCGGGCGAAATGGAACGGCGACAGATTGACCGCCGCCGCGAGCTCTTCAAGTGACGGTGGCGCCGCCAGTTGCGCGTGCAGCAATTCTTTGCCCAACAGCACTGCGCGGTGTTCCTTGCCGGCTCGACCGGGCACCGGCACCGCCGCATGGCGCTGCAACAGCAGCAACATCATCTCGCGCCACATCGTTTGCTGTTGCAGCGCGGTCGCTGGGCTTTCCAGCAAGCGGTGCAATTGCGCAAAGCCGTTGACCAGATCCGCATCGCGATACAGCGTGGCGCCGAACGCCGGCAGACTCGTGGTGGACAGCTCCAACTCATCCAGCAACGAAACGATCTGTGAAGTATCGGGATAAAACGCCCGATACAGCCAGCCGTCCTCGGTGCCTTTGTGCCCGGTGTGCAATTCGTCCGGATTGATCAACACCAGTGTGCCGCTGCCAGCCAGATGCTCGGCGCCGCGATAGCGATAACGCTGGGCACCGGCCATGATCATGCCGATCACGAATCCGTCGTGCACATGCGGGGTGAAGCGCTGCTCGATGTAGCGCGCCGACAACAACTCGACCCCGGCCAGCGGCGCGGTTTGCCAGAAGCGGATCGACTCGCCCTGACCGCTCATGCGGGCACGCTGGCCAGCCACTGCGGGATGCGTCGTTCCAGGTAATAACCAGGCTGACGTAGCGAGCCGTCGACAAAGCCGACATGCCCGCCGCGTGCCTGCAATTCGAAAGCGGTCGACGCCGACAGCTCACTGGCTTGCGGCAAGCTGTGCGGGAACACGAACGGATCGTCCGCCGCCTGAATGATCAGGGTCGGCGTGCGGATCTCACCGAGGAAGTAGCGGCTTGAAGCGCGGCGATAGTAATCCTCGGCATCATTGAAACCGTGCAACGGCGCGGTTACCCGGCCATCGAAATCCCAGAACGTGCGCATGTTTTCCAGCGAGCCGAGGGCTGCCAGCGCGGCGAGTCCGTCTTCGCGACCGTCATGCTGAAACTGCCGTTGCTTGTTCTTGATGTAAGCGACCATCTCGCGCATGAAGTGCGCCTGATAGACCTTGGAAAATCCCTGGCCGATGCGGTCGGCGCATTGGTCGAGGCGAAACGGCACCGACACTGCGACTGCACCGAGCACACCGCTGGCGCTGCCGGTTTCCCCAAGATGTTTGAGCAGCACGTTGCCGCCCAGGGAGTAGCCGACGGCATACAACGGTGCCAATGGTCGTTTGGCGCGCAGGTGCTTGATTGTCTCGGCGAGGTCTTCGCTGGCGCCGGAGTGATAACTGCGCGGGAGCAGATTCGGTTCACCGGAACAGCCACGCCAGTTCAGCGCCACGCTGGCCCAGCCTTGATCGGCCAGCGCCTTCTGGATACCGGCGACGTAAGGCGAATTGGAGGAGCCGGTCAGGCCGTGCAGTACCAACACCAGGGGCGCATCGGCGGTGTGCGGGCCGTGCCAGTCGAGGTCGAGGAAGTCGCCATCCTCGAGCCATAGGCGTTCACGTTCACGCTCGATATGTACGGTTTTGCGCCACAGCGGCCCCCACAAGGTTTGCAGGTGCGGATTGCCGAGGCCGAGGGCGGGGGTGAAGCGTTCTGAAGAGGTGGACACGATGATTCTCGATGCAGAGCGGCGACCCTGTTGGAAGGGGCGCCGCCTATTCAGACCGGTCGATTAACCGGCGATCTCTGCCGTACGTTGCCACAGCGCGTAGTAAACCCGGCCGGATTTCTGTTCGCGGTGCAGGCGCCAGTTGCCCGGCAGGCCCAGCGTCGATGGCGCCGTTTCGCTTTCAGTGTAGATCCACGAGTCCGGCGCCAGCCACTGACGCTCTTCGAGCAAGGTGCAGACGGCAGGCAGCAGGTTCTGGTTGAACGGCGGATCGAGGAACACCAGGTCGTACGCGTTGGCGGTCTGGGTTTCCAGATAACGCAGGGCGTCGGCCGTCTGCACCTGGCCGTTGGTGCAGCGCAGGGTACCGAGGTGTTCTTTCAGGCTGGACACCGCAATGTTGCTGGCATCCAGTGCCTGGCCCATGGCCGCGCCACGGGACAGCGCTTCGAGAAACAGCGCGCCGCTGCCGGCGAACGGATCGAGTACCTTGGCCCCTTCAACATACGGCGCGAGCCAGTTGAACAGGGTTTCACGCACGCGGTCCGGCGTCGGGCGCAGGCCCGGCGCATCGGGGAAGCTCAGCTTGCGGCTGCGCCATTGGCCGCCAATGATGCGCAACTGGTTCACACCGTTGTGGACGTTGTGCGCAGGCTTTTTAGGGGAACGAGTTGCCATTAATGCTCCGGAACCCCGAGCGGTTGCTCGGCAGGTTTATCAGATGGGGCCGGTAACGGCTTTTGCGGCACGGTCGGGCCAGCGGTGACGATGACCATTTTGTCCGTGCTCAGGTGTTTGTTCAGGGCGTCGCGGACTTGTTCCACGGTCAGGCTTTGCGACTGACGCATGAAATCATCCAGATAGCTCAGCGGCAGATTATAGAAGCCCATCGCGCCAAGTTGGCCGACGATATCGGCATTGCTCGCGGTGGACAGCGGGAAGCTGCCGGCCAGTTCGCGTTTGGCGTCATCGAGTTCTTTCTGCGTCGGCCCGGTTTTCAGATAGTCGGCGAGCACGTCCTGCACCAGTTTCAGGGTGCCTTCGCTCATTTCTGCGCGGGTCTGCAGGTTGATCATGAACGGGCCACGTGCCTGCATCGGGCTGAATGCCGAGTACACGCCGTAGGTCAGGCCGCGTTTCTCACGCACTTCGCTCATCAGGCGCGTGCCGAAACCGCCACCACCGAGGATCTGGTTGCCCATCGACAGCGCCGCGTAATCCGGATCGTCACGGTCGATGCCCAGTTGCGCGAGCATCAGGTTGGTTTGCTTCGACGGGAACTCGATGTGGTTGATGCTGGCTTTCGGTTCCTGCGGCTGAGCGATTTTCGCCAGCGCCGGGCCTTTGGGCAGGGCCGAGGAGACCTGATTGGCAATCGCCTCGGCTTCCGCGCGCGACAGATCACCGACCAGCGCGATGACCACGTTGCCAGCGGCGTAGGCCTTGGCGTGGAACTCACGCAACTGCGCAAGGGTAATCTTCGGCACGCTCTGTGGATTGCCGTCACTCGAATGCGCGTACGGGTGGTCGCCATAAAGACGCTTCATCAGCTCAAGGCTGGCGAGTTTGCCGGGGTTCTGTTTCTGGTATTCGAAACCGGCGAGCATCTGGTTCTTGATACGCGCGAAGGAGTCGGCCGGGAAGGTCGGTTTACCGACCACTTCCGAGAACAGCTTCAAGGCCGGTTCGCGTTTGTCGGCAGCACTCAGGCTGCGCAGCGAGGCCAACGCCATGTCCTTGAACGCACCGTTGCCGAAATCCGCCCCCAGACCTTCAAAGCCCTGAGCGATGGCGCCGACGTCTTTACCGGCAACACCTTCGTTGAGCATCGCGTTGGTCAGTACCGCCAGACCCGATGCGCTGCCGTCCTGGCTGCTGCCGGCGGCGAAGATCAGGCGCATGTCGAACATCGGCAGCTCATGGGCTTCGACGAACAGCACTTTGGCGCCTGCGGCGGTGTTCCAGGTTTGCACGTCGAGTTTGCGGCTGGCCGGGGCCTTGCCGTCGAGTTCGGCCAGCGATTGCAGCTTCTGGCTGGACTTGGCGCTGTCGAGGGCTTCGCTGGCATTGCTGTCAGCGCCCGGCGACAGGTAGAACGCGGCAGAGCCAATCACCGCCACGGCGATCAGGCCGAGCAGCAGGCGTGGGGATTTGCGCTCACTCATGAGTCGTCTCCAGTGGCAGGACGTGGGCGACGCTGAGACGTTCGCGGGTGAAATACAGCTTGGCGGCGTTCTGAATGTCTTGCGGGGTCACGCTTTCCAGATCGGCGAGTTCGGTGTCCATCAGTTTCCACGACAGGCCTACGGTCTCGAGTTGACCGATGGCGGTGGCCTGGCTGGTGATCGAATCACGTTCGAACACCAGACCGGCGATCACTTGTGCACGTACGCGCTCGAGTTCTTCGGCGGACGGCGCGGTGGTTTTCAGCTGCTCCAGCAACTTCCACAGACCGGCCTCGGCTTGCGCGATGGTCTTTTTCTTCTGCGTGTTCGGCGTTGCCGAGAGGGTGAACAGGCTGTCGCCACGGGTGTAGGCGTCGTAGCTCGACGAACCGCCGGAGACCAGTTCTTCGCCGCGCTCCAGTTGCGTCGGGATGCGCCCGCTGTAACCGCCGTCGAGCAGGGCCGAGATCAGGCGCAAGGCGTTGACCGAGCGTTTGTCTTCAGCCGTCGCAATGCTTGGCACGTTGAAACCGAGCATCAAGCTAGGCAACTGAGTCTGCACGTGCAGGGTGATCTGGCGTTCGCCGGGCTCGGCCAGTTCCAGTGGTTTTTTCGCCGGTGGCACGTCGCGCTTGGCGATCGGGCCGAAATAGCGCTGGGCGAGGGTTTTCACTTCGTCTGGAGTGACGTCGCCGACCACCACCAGTGTGGCGTTGTTCGGCACGTACCAGGATTGGTACCAGTGGCGCAGCTCTTCGACCTTCATGCGGTCGAGGTCGGCCATCCAGCCAATGGTCGGCGTGTGGTAGCCGCTGGCCGGGTAGGCCATGGCCTTGTAGCGCTCGTAAGCCTTGGACATCGGCTTGTCATCGGTGCGCAAGCGGCGCTCTTCCTTGATGACTTCGATTTCCTTGGCGAACTCGTCGGCCGGCAGGCGCAGATTGGCCATGCGGTCCGCTTCCAGTTCGAAGGCTACGCCCAGACGGTCGCGAGCCAGCACCTGGTAATAAGCAGTGAAGTCGTCGCTGGTGAAGGCGTTCTCTTCTGCGCCCAGATCACGCAGGATCAAAGAGGCTTCGCCGGGACCGACTTTCTCGCTGCCCTTGAACATCATGTGCTCAAGCGCGTGGGACAGACCGGTCTGGCCCGGGGTTTCGTAGCTGGAGCCGACCTTGTACCAGACCTGCGAGACCACCACGGGCGCGCGATGGTCTTCGCGCACGACGACCTTGAGGCCGTTGTCGAGGGTGAATTCGTGGGTCGGTTGCGGGTCGGCCGCCAGGGCCGAAAGGGGCAGGCAGACTGTGCTGAGCAGCAGGCCTGCAGCGCGGCGGGCTAGAGCATTCATTCGTTTTTTAACCTGTTGGGCTGCCCGCTTGGTCTTAGCCTAGGCGGGCGAGGAGGTGCTAGGATACTGATCCGTTTTACTGGCGGCCACGCCTATCAAGCCACTGATCGGTCGATAGGTTGTATGGGTTCCCGGAAGAAGCTTTGAGTTTGTCAGCTAAACTCTGCGTTTTCGCCGACGATGCCGTTCCAGTCCTTCGTATTAATCGACCTTTGAGGTGCCTGTGGCGCCTCGACAAAATGTTGCGCGTGAACAAGCTGGATGAAACACAGTCTGTTCTGCATCGAATATTTATTTGCCGGGGCGCCCTTATGGCGCGTCGCTACCGTGAGATAGCCGTCCTCCATGTTTGGTTCCAACGACGACAAGAAGACCCCAGCTGCGGCTGGCGAGAAGAAAAGCCTGTTCGGATGGCTGCGTAAGAAACCGCAGGAGCCCGTCGTCGAACAGCCGCCCGCGATTCCTGAGCCTGCACCGGAACCTGCTCCGGTTATAGAAGAAGAGCCGGCACCGATCGTTCTGCCGATTGCCGAGCCGGTGCTGCAACCGGTCGAGCCAGAACCCGAGCCTGAAGCGCCTGTAGCGGCGGAATTGCCGCTGACCCCGGCGGCTGAGCCATGGCTGACTTTGCCAGTGGCGGAAGAGCCAGTGGCATTGGTTGAAGAGGCAGCGCCGCACATCACCCCAGAGATTCCTGCGCCTGCTGCATTCGTTGCAGAGGTTGCTCCGGCGCCGGTGGTTGAGCCGGTAGTTGAGCCTGCGCCGGTTGTTGTCGAGCCTGTTGCGCCCGTGTTTGTTGCGCCAGTTGTCCAAGAGCCCGGGCCTGCACCTGCACCTGCACCGGTTGTCGCTGCTCCTGTTACTCCAGTCGAAGTGGTTGCCGAGGCCCCGGTCGAAGCCCCGCGCACCGAAGAAACCAAAGCCGGTTTCTTCGCCCGCCTCAAGCAAGGTTTGTCGAAAACCAGCGCCAGCATCGGCGAGGGCATGGCCAGCCTGTTCCTCGGCCGCAAAACCATTGACGACGATCTGCTCGATGACCTCGAAACCCGTCTGCTCACCGCCGACGTGGGTGTCGAAGCCACCACGCAAATCATCCAGCGTCTGACCCAGAAGGTCGCGCGCAAAGAGCTGGCCGACGCCGACGCGCTGTACAAATCCCTGCAGGCCGAACTGGCCGCGATGCTCAAACCGGTCGAACAACCGCTGAAAATCGCCTCGCAGAACAAGCCTTTCGTGATTCTGGTAGTCGGCGTCAACGGCGCCGGCAAGACCACCACCATCGGCAAACTGGCGAAGAAGCTGCAACTGGAAGGCAAGAAAGTCATGCTTGCCGCCGGTGACACCTTCCGCGCCGCCGCTGTGGAACAATTGCAGGTCTGGGGCGAGCGCAACAAGATTCCGGTGATCGCCCAGCACACCGGCGCCGACTCGGCTTCGGTGATCTTCGACGCCGTGCAGGCTGCCAAGGCCCGCGGCATCGACGTTTTGATCGCTGACACCGCCGGTCGTCTGCACACCAAAGACAACCTGATGGAAGAGCTGAAGAAGGTTCGCCGTGTGATTGGCAAGCTCGACGCTGACGCGCCGCACGAAGTGCTGCTGGTGCTCGACGCCGGTACTGGCCAGAACGCCATCAATCAGGCCAAGCAATTCAACCAGACCGTCGAACTGACCGGCCTGGCGCTGACCAAGCTTGACGGTACCGCCAAGGGCGGGGTGATCTTCGCCCTGGCCAAGCAGTTTGGCCTGCCGATCCGCTACATCGGCGTCGGTGAAGGCATCGACGATTTGCGTACCTTTGAAGCCGAACCCTTTGTCCAGGCACTGTTTGCCGAGCGGGAGCGTTCATGATTCGTTTCGAACAGGTCGGTAAACGCTACCCGAACGGTCACGTCGGCTTGCATGAGCTGAGCTTTCGAGTCCGTCGTGGCGAGTTCTTGTTTGTCACCGGCCACTCCGGTGCCGGTAAATCCACGTTGTTGCGCCTGTTGCTGGCGATGGAACGTCCGACCAGTGGCAAACTGCTGCTGGCCGGGCAAGACCTGAGCACCATCAGCAACGCGCAGATTCCGTTCCTGCGCCGGCAGATCGGTGTGGTATTCCAGAATCACCAGTTGCTGTTCGATCGCACGGTGTTCAACAACGTCGCCTTGCCGCTGCAGATTCTTGGCTTGTCCAAGGCCGAAATCGCCAAGCGTGTCGATTCGGCGCTGGAACGCGTGGCGCTGTCGGATAAAACCGATCTGTACCCGGGCGACCTGTCCACCGGTCAGCAACAGCGCGTCGGCATTGCCCGCGCCATCGTGCACCGCCCGGCCTTGCTGCTGGCGGACGAACCGACCGGTAACCTCGACCCGCGTCTGGCGGCGGAAATCATGGGCGTGTTCGAAGACATCAACCGTCTGGGCACCAGCGTGCTGATCGCCAGTCACGACCTGGCGCTGATCGCGCGCATGCGTCACCGCATGTTGACCCTGCAACGTGGCCGATTGATCGGCGACGGGGAGGCCGGGGTATGAGTGCAACACGCAGTCCGAAGGTTTCCGAGCGCGTGGCCCCGAAAGCCGCCGATCCGCAGCCGCCGAAAAAGAAAAAGCACGACGAAGACGACGGTCCGGACTTCGCCACGTTGTTCCGTGCGTGGGTCGAAAGCCATCGTGCCAGCCTGCTCGACAGCCTGCGTCGCCTGGGCAAGCAGCCGATTGGCAGTTTCTTCACCTGCATGGTGATGGCCGTGGCGCTGAGCCTGCCGATGGGGCTTTCGCTGTTGCTCAACAACGTCGAACGTCTTGGTGGTTCGTGGCAGCGGGCGGCGCAGATCTCGCTGTATCTGCAACTCGACGCTAGCCCGGAACAGGGCGAGTCGTTGCGCGAACAGATCAAAGGCATGCCCGGCGTAGCTGATGCTGAATATGTCGGCCGTGATCAGGCGCTGGAAGAGTTCCAGCAACAGTCCGGACTGGGTGAAGCCCTGCGCGAGCTGCCGGAGAACCCGTTGCCGGGCGTGGTACTGGTCACTCCGAATGAAGTCGACAAGCCAACCCTGGAAGCATTAAGACAAAAACTTTCCGAGCTGCCCAAGGTACAACAGGCGCAACTTGATCTAGTCTGGGTCGAGCGTCTGGCCGCCATCCTCAAGCTTGGCGATCGTTTTGTCTTCGGTCTGACAGTGCTGCTGGTTTCTGCATTACTTTTGGTGATAGGCAATACCATTCGTCTTCATATTGAAAACCGCCGCACCGAGATAGAAGTGATTAAACTCGTCGGCGGCACTGACAGTTATGTGCGGCGTCCCTTCCTTTATATGGGCGCGTTGTATGGCTTCGGTGCGGGGCTTCTGTCCTGGGGTGTATTGGCGTTCGGCCTGAACTGGCTGAACGATGCGGTGGTTGGGCTGGCCGGCTTGTACGGCAGTGATTTCGCGCTGGCCGGAGTGCCAGTTGCCGACGGTCTGTCGCTCTTGCTTGGCGCGGTGCTGTTGGGTTATATCGGTGCATGGATTGCAGTCGCACGCCATCTCAGGGAGCTGGCGCCGAAGTAGAATCTTTTTTGCGCGTGATTGACCTCGCGGTTTTTTTGGGAACTTGCACTTGAATTCCCGGTCAATTTTTCGCAGTGCCGAGAGGCACGAGTATGTAAGTGGGAGGTTTTTTCGTATGACCAATTCTTTGCAACCTGCGTATGCGTTGGTTCCGGGTGCGAACCTGGAAGCTTACGTGCACACCGTCAACAGCATTCCATTGCTGACGCCGGAGCAGGAGCGTGAACTGGCCGAGAGTCTCTACTATGAGCAGGATTTGGGGGCGGCTCGGCAGATGGTGCTCGCCCACCTGCGTTTTGTCGTACATATCGCCCGTAGCTATTCCGGCTACGGTCTGGCTCAGGCTGACCTGATCCAGGAAGGTAACGTCGGCCTGATGAAGGCCGTAAAGCGCTTCAACCCGGAAATGGGTGTGCGTCTGGTGTCGTTCGCCGTGCACTGGATCAAGGCGGAAATCCACGAGTTCATCCTGCGCAACTGGCGCATTGTGAAAGTCGCGACCACCAAGGCCCAGCGCAAGTTGTTCTTCAACCTGCGCAGCCAGAAGAAACGTCTGGCATGGCTGAACAACGAGGAAGTCCACCGTGTGGCGGAAAGCCTCGGCGTTGAACCACGGGAAGTGCGCGAGATGGAAAGTCGCCTGACCGGCCATGACATGGCCTTCGACCCGGCTGCTGAAGCCGACGACGACAGCGCTTTCCAGTCGCCGGCCAACTACCTGGAAGACCACCGGTATGACCCGGCGCGTCAACTGGAAGATGCCGACTGGAGTGACAACTCCAACAGCAACCTGCACGAAGCACTGGAAGTGCTGGACGAGCGCAGCCGTGACATCCTCTACCAGCGCTGGCTGGCAGAAGAGAAAGCCACGCTGCACGACCTGGCGCAGAAGTACAACGTGTCGGCCGAGCGGATCCGTCAGCTCGAAAAGAGCGCGATGAACAAGCTCAAATTGTCGATCGCCGCATAACCGGCGTCTCGGCAATAAAAAACGCCCCGATCAGCGATGATCGGGGCGTTTTCATTTCTGCTTCAACATAAAACCATTGTAGGAGTGAGCCTGCTCGCGATAGCGGTGTGACAGTCAGCATTGCCGTCACTGATGTACCGCTATCGCGAGCAGGCTCACTCCTACATTTAGATCCTCGGTGTTATCGAGACCACGGTGCCCGACGCGAATCATTCAGCCCCAACAGATAACTATCCCCACCCAACTGACTCATCTGCTGCCGAATCCACCCGGCCCGGCGCGACACATAAGCGGTCGGATGGCTAGCACTCCACACCCTAGGGTTCGGCAGAACAGCCGCCAGATAACTCGCCTGCTGCCGTGACAAGGACTTCGCGCTCACACCAAAGTGATGGCGGGCCGCAGCTTCGGCGCCAAACACCCCGTCATCCCACTCGACGCTGTTCAGATACACCTCAAGAATTCGCTGCTTGGGCCAGAACACTTCGATCAGCGCAGTAAACCACGCCTCCAGCCCTTTACGCAGATAGCTGCGGCCAGCCCACAGAAACAGGTTCTTCGACACTTGCTGGCTCAAGGTGCTGGCCCCGCGAATCGAGCCGCCGAGTTCGTTGTGCGCCAGTGCAGCCTGGATCGCGCTGAAATCAAAACCCCAGTGCTCCGGGAATTTCTGATCCTCGCCGGCCATGACCGCGACTTTGAGATCGTCGGAGATCTCGTCCCACGGCTTCCATGTGCGCTGCAGGTCAATCGGCTCGCCATCGATCCACGATTCGACCTTGCGCTCGACCATCAACGCGGTGCCCGGCGGCGGCACGAAGCGAAACACCAGCACCAGCAAGACGCTGCCACCCGCGAACCAGAGCAGGGCCTTCGTGAGACGACGGAAAATAGTACGCAGCATAGAGATGGCTTGGCCGAACCCGTGGAGCGGGCCATTATACAGACCCTGCCGATCGCGTCTGACTGGAGTTCCCAATGCTGCGTGGCTTTTTGATGCTGGCCGCTTTTTTTGGTTTTACCGGGGTCGCCTTGGGTGCCTTCGCCGCCCATGGCCTGAAAAACCGCCTGACACCCGAGTATCTGGCGATCTTCCATACCGGCGTCACCTATCAATTGGTGCATACCTTGGCGCTGTTCGGTGTGGCGCTGTTGGCCACGCAGATTCAGGGTCGACTGGTCGCTTGGGCCGGCGTTTCCTTCACCGTGGGCATCCTGCTGTTCTCCGGCAGCCTGTACGTGCTGACCACCACCGGCATCAGCAAGCTCGGCATCATCACCCCGTTCGGTGGCTTGGCATTTCTGGCCGGTTGGGTTTGCCTGGGCCTCGCCGCTTGGCGCTTGCAACCAACCGCTTGACGCTTGGTACTGACCTTTAGGTCATGATCGGGCTAGAATGCCAGCCCCTAAAAATGATGGCGGCGTTACGCATGCGCATTCAGTTGAACGGCGAATCCCTTGAACTGCCCGACGGCGAGACCGTTGCGGCTCTGATCACTCGTCTGGAACTGACCGGACGTCGAGTGGCAGTCGAACTCAATCTGGATATCGTCCCGCGCAGCCAGCATGCCGACACCACGCTCAACGATGGCGACAACGTTGAAGTGGTGCACGCCATCGGCGGCGGCTGATCGCCCGGCCCGCAACGGTACAGAATTCTGCAAGACCCTCACTCCTAAAGAGGATTCCCCATGAGCATCGTTCGTAGCGACAAGCCTTTTGTTCTGGCCGGTCGTACTTACCAGTCGCGTTTGCTGGTCGGTACCGGCAAGTACCGTGACATGGAAGAAACCCGTCAGGCCATCGAAGCCTCGGGTGCCGAGATCGTCACCTTCGCCGTACGCCGCACTAACCTGGGCCAGATCGAAGGCGAGCCGAACCTGCTCGACGTGCTATCGCCGGAGCGCTACACCTTCCTGCCGAACACTGCGGGCTGCTACGACGCCATCGAAGCTGTGCGCACCTGCCGCCTGGCGCGTGAACTGCTCGACGGCCACAACCTGGTGAAGCTGGAAGTACTGGCCGACCAGAAAACCCTGTTTCCTAACGTGATCGAAACCCTCAAGGCCGCGGAAACGCTGGTCAAGGAAGGTTTCGACGTGATGGTGTACACCAGCGATGATCCGATCATTGCCCGTCAACTGGCAGAAATCGGCTGCATCGCGGTGATGCCACTGGCCGGTCTGATCGGTTCCGGTCTGGGGATCTGCAACCCGTACAACCTGCAGATCATCCTCGAAGAAGCCAAGATTCCTGTGTTGGTCGATGCCGGTGTCGGCACTGCGTCCGACGCGACCATCGCCATGGAACTGGGTTGCGATGCGGTGCTGATGAACTCGGCCATCGCCCACGCCCAGCAGCCGGTGATGATGGCTGAAGCCATGAAACACGCCATCGTTGCAGGCCGCCTGGCCTACCTCGCTGGCCGTATGCCGAAAAAACTCTATGCCAGCGCCTCTTCGCCGCTGGATGGTCTGATCAAGTAAGAGCCATTGATGACTGAATCGAACGACACGCCTATCCAGACGGAAGAAGGCGACGAGCGCCAACACCGCCGCATCAAGAGTTTCGTGATGCGCGCCGGGCGCATGACCGAAGGCCAGCAACGCGGTCTGGATCAGGGCGCGCCGCTGTACGTGCTGCCGTTGGCGGACGCGCCGGTGGATTACGATCAAGTGTTCGGCCGTTCGGCACCGCGCTCGCTGGAGATCGGTTTCGGCATGGGCCACTCGCTGCTGGAAATGGCCGCGGCGGCGCCGGAGCAGGATTTCATCGGTGTTGAAGTGCACCGTCCGGGTGTTGGCGCGCTGCTCAATGGCGTGCTGACCCAGGGTCTGACCAACCTGCGCGTCTACGATTGCGACGCGATCGAGGTGCTCAACCGCTGCATCGCCGACAATAGCCTCGATCGCCTGATGCTGTTTTTCCCGGATCCGTGGCACAAGAGCCGTCACCACAAGCGTCGTATCGTTCAGGCCTCGTTCGCTGAACTGGTGCGCAGCAAGTTGAAGGTTGGCGGCATTCTGCACATGGCCACCGACTGGGAACCGTATGCCGAATACATGCTGGAAGTGATGAACGTCGCCCCGGGCTATCGCAACCTCGCCGAAGACGGCAAATGCGTACCGCGCCCGGCCGAACGCCCGATCACCAAGTTCGAACGCCGCGGCGAACGTCTTGGCCATGGCGTCTGGGACCTGAAGTTCGAAAAACTCGCCTAAGCATCACGCAATGATCGTTCCCACGCTCTGCGTGGGAATGCTGCCCGGGACGCTCTGCGTCCTACAGCGGACGCAGAGCGTCCATTGAGGCATTCCCACGCGGAGCATGGGAACGATCAAAAGCGGCCGAAAGATCAGCGGCGGTCGGCGACCACGCCGATGAGGACAAGGACTACCAGCAGCACTGGCGCCAGGCTGTAGTTGTTGAACTGGCTCAAGCCTTTGATTACCCACGGCGTGGCGTAAATCAGCGCTGCGCCGCTGCCGATCACGCACAGCAGCGCCATCAGCGGTACGCGCAAGGCGCCGGCGATGCTGCCCAGGCGTTGCTCGACCCAGCCTTTGAAGTCGGCGCCGAACAGCACCAGCAGGCAGCCGACCAGCGCCAGGGCGATTTCCGAGAGGTTGCTGCGGCTCCAGCGGGAGACGGTGGCGAGCAGGTCGAGTATCAAATCCATGCGTTTTCCCTTAGGACAGAAGTTGAGGGCTGGGCTCAGTTCAGAAATTGTTGCAGCAAGTCGTTGAGAAACAGTTGTCCGCGCTCGGTGGCCGCCAGACGTGACGGTTCGACCTGCAACAGACCGCTTTGTTCTGCCGCGGCCCGGCCTTCGGCGAGGCTATCCAGCGACAGCCCGGTGCGTTCCGGATACAGACGCGACTCAACGCCAGCGGTCAGGCGCAAAGCGTTCATCAGAAACTCGAACGGCATCTCGTCATTGGTCAGCGCTTTTTCACCAGCCTGGAAGCTTTTCGCCGGGTTGAGATAGTCCTTCGGCAGACGGGTCTTCCAGGTACGCACGATGCGTCCGTCGGGATGACTCAACTTGCCGTGCGCACCCGCGCCGATGCCGATGAAGTCGCCGAAGCTCCAGTAATTGAGGTTATGCCGCGCTGGCCGACCGGCCTGGGCATAAGCCGAGACTTCGTACTGCGCGTAACCGTGCTCGGCCAAAAGCGCCTGCCCGGCTTCCTGAATGTCCCACAGCGTGTCGTCCTCCGGCAGCACCGGCGGCTGGTTCCAGAACACGGTGTTCGGTTCCAATGTCAGTTGATACCAGGAGATGTGCGTCGGATTCAGTTCGATAGCCTGGCGCAAATCGCTCAAGGCATCGTCTAGCGACTGATCCGGCAAGCCGTGCATCAAGTCGAGGTTGAAGTTATCGAACCCGGCCTGACGCGCCATGCCGGCAGCACGCACCGCTTCGTCACCGTTGTGAATCCGGCCAAGCGCCTTGAGCTTTTCCTGCTGGAAACTCTGGATGCCAATCGACAGGCGATTGATCCCCAGCTTGCGGTACGCGACGAACTTCTCTTGCTCGAAGGTGCCGGGATTGGCTTCCAGAGTGATTTCGATGTCATGAGCAAATGGAATGCGCTGCCCGACGCCTTCCAGCAGTCGCCCGAGGGCTTCGGCGCTGAACAGGCTCGGCGTGCCGCCACCGAAAAAGATCGAACTGATTTCACGCCCGTACACGGCGTGCAGATCCTGATCGAGATCGGCCAGCAAGGCGTCGACGTACTCCTGCTCCGGCAACACCGGGCTGGCAGTGTGCGAGTTGAAGTCGCAATACGGGCATTTGCGCACACACCACGGGATGTGGATGTACAGCGCCAGGGGCGGCAGCGTCGGCAACGGCGCCCGAGGCGAAGAGGCGGCGCCGCCGACAATCAGCGACGACGCGGAAGAATCACCGGTCATTTCAAGCCCAGACGCTGGCGCAGCAGATCCATTGCACGGGCGCGGTGGCTGATCTGGTTCTTGTCGGCCGGGCTCAATTCGGCGCTGGAGACGTCACGCTCCGGCACCCAGAACAGCGGGTCATAACCGAAACCGTGTTCGCCGCTGGCAGCGGTGAGGATGCGCCCGTGCCACAAGCCTTCGCAGAGGATCGGCAACGGATCATCGGCGTGACGTACCAGCGCCAGTACGCAAACGAACTGCGCGCCGCGCTCGGCTTGCGGCACGTCCTTCAGCGCATCGAGCAGTTTGGCGTTGTTCGCCGCATCGCCCTTGCCATCGGCATAGCGCGCCGAATAGATGCCCGGTGCACCGCCAAGGAAATCCACCGCCAGCCCTGAGTCGTCGGCCAGCGCCGGCAGCCCGGAAATACGTGCGGCGTTGCGTGCCTTGAGGATCGCGTTCTCGACGAACGACAGACCGGTTTCTTCCGGCTCGACCTTGCTCCACTCGCCAATCGAGCGCAGTTGCACCGAGTCGCCGAGCATGGCCTGGAGTTCTTTGAGTTTGCCGGCGTTATGGCTGGCCAGTACGAGCTGCTTGATGTTCATCATTCGCCGGGAAAGAGTTCTTGGTTGAAATTGATGGTGTTGATCTTGTCGCCGTTCTGCACCTTGATCTCAAAGGTGCGGGTTTCCTGCTGCTCAACCGGATACTGGGCGATGTAGTAGATCGCGCCCTGTTCGGTGATCTGGCGGAAATTCAGCGGCACGCTCTGGCTGGTCAGGTCTTTGACCGTGCCGGTGACGTTGGCGACCAGCGGTTTGCCGTCCTTGATCACCGAGACATTGATCACGCCCTGATTCTTGCTGCGCACCAGTTCCGCAGCCTTGGCGATGTCCGGCGTCAGAAACGTCGAGTTGAAAGTGTTGTAGTGCACCGTGACGTCGCCGAAGGTTTCCTTGCGTTCGCCCTTGATGACGTCGGCCGCCATAGCGCTGGCGCTCAGGCAGGCAGTCAATAACAACAACGCTAAACGACCCATGATCGTGCTCCTCGAAATGACGGGATTCAGATCGCGACTTTGTGGTCTGCAAGCTGCGGGCTGCTGACGCGGTAGATACCGATCTCACCTAACAGATTAGGCCATAGCTTACTGGCCCACCCGTGACGGTGCTGTTGATCCACGGCAAGCCGATCAATGACCTTCGCATCACGTTCGCGGCAAAGTTCTTCAAAGTCTTCGAAGGTGCAGAAGTGAATGTTCGGTGTGTTGTACCAGGTGTACGGCAAAAACTCGGAGACCGGCATGCGCCCCTTGCTCGCCAGGTACCAGCGGCAGCGCCAGTGACCAAAATTCGGGAAGGTGATGATGCATTGGCGACCGACCCGGAGCATTTCGTCGAGGATCTTGTCCGGGTAGTGCACGGCTTGCAGGGCCTGGGTCATGACGACGATGTCGAAACTGTTGCTGGCAAAGTTGCCCAGCCCCTTGTCCAGATCCTGCTCGATAACGTTGACGCCTTTGGCCACGCACTGGGCAATGTTGTCAGCGTCGTTTTCCAGGCCATAACCGGTGACGTTCTTGTTGTCGCGCAGCCAGGTCAGCAGCTCGCCGTCACCGCAACCGAGGTCGAGGACGCGGCTGCCGGCGGGGATCCATTCCTGGATGATTTCCAGATCAGCTCTCATGGCTTTCTCACAACGTGATGCGGTTCATGTAATTGCCGAACGCCTGCAAGTAGCGCGGGATCGGAATCAGGAAGGCGTCGTGGCCCTGCGGTGCGTCGATTTCCAGGTAGCTGACGTCTTTGCGTGCCGCCATCAGCGCGTCCACCAGTTCTCGTGAGCGGGCCGGGGAGAAACGCCAGTCGGTGGTGAACGACATCACGCAGAACTTGGCCGTGGCGTTCTCGAAGGTTTTCGCCAGGTTATCGTCGAAGTTCGCCGCCGGATCGAAGTAATCCAGTGCCTTGGTCATCAACAGATAGGTGTTGGCGTCGAAGCGTCCGGAGAACTCTTCGCCCTGATAACGCAGGTAGCTTTCGACCTGGAACTCGACACTGTGGAAGTCGTAGTTGAGCTTCTCGCTCTTGAGGCCACGGCCGAATTTCTCGCCCATCGAATCGTCGGACAGGTAGGTGATGTGCCCGACCATCCGCGCCAGCATCAGCCCGCGCTTGGGGATCACGCCCGCTTCCTGGAACGAACCGCCGTGGAATTCCGGGTCCGTGAGGATCGCCTGACGCGCGACTTCGTTGAAGGCGATGTTCTGCGCCGACAACTTCGGTGCCGAAGCGATAGCCAGACAGTGACGCACACGATCCGGATAGGTGATGGTCCATTGCAGCGCCTGCATGCCGCCCAGGCTGCCGCCGATCACTGCCGCCCACTGGCCGATGCCGAGCAGATCAGCGAGACGCGCCTGGCTGTGCACCCAGTCTTCCACGGTGAGTACCGGGAAGTCGGCACCGAACGGTTTTCCGGTCTCCGGGTTGATGCTGCTCGGGCCGGTGGAGCCGTTGCAGCCGCCCAGATTATTCAGGCTGACCACGAAGAACTTGTTGGTGTCGATCGGTTTGCCGGGGCCGATGCAACTGTCCCACCAACCGGGTTTGCGGTCGTCGACGCTGTGGTAGCCGGCGGCGTGATGATGGCCGGACAAGGCGTGGCAAATCAGCACGGCGTTGCTCGCTTGCGCGTTCAGCGTGCCGTAGGTTTCGTAGATCAGGTCATAGGCGGCCAGCGAGCGGCCACAGGCCAGCGCCAGCGGATCGCTGAAGTGCGCGGTTTGCGGCGTCACCAGACCAACAGAATCGGGGGGAAAGGCAGTTGGCATCGACCCTGCTCTCGTTGAAATGAGGCGTAAGTCTAAAGACCGGGGGGGTTAGCGGCAAGCGGCCCTCACCCTAGCCCTCTCCCAGAGGTAGAGGGGACCGACCGAGGTGTTCTTTTGAGCTACGCCGACCTGATCTATCCGGGCTGAACTCAGGTTCCGAAAACACCCTGGATCGGCTCCCTCTCCAGGGGGAGAGGGCTGGGGTGAGGGGCGCAGGCGCTGCAAAACTCAAGACAAGCGCCCAACCAACCCAGGCAAATCCGGCAACTTCTTCGGCGAGCAGATCTTCACCCGCTTTTGCCGGTTCAACTCACCACTGAGCAAACTGACCTGGCTCTTCGAAACGCCAAACGCCTTGGCCAGAAAACCCATCAGATAAGCATTGGCCTTGCCCTCGACCGGCGGCGCAGTCAGGCGAATCTTCAAGCGATCCCCATGCAGCCCGGCGAAGTCATCGCTACGGGCTGCCGGTTGCAGGTGACACTCGAGGATCAAGTCGTCACCGTCCCAACGGAACCAGCTCACATCAGCAAGCGCAGGATTTCCGGCATCATCGTCATCGCCGCCAGATTGTTGATCACCAGCATGTCGATCAGCTTCAACGCGAGGAAGGCGAAGATTGGCGACAGGTCCAGACCGCCAAGATTCGGCAGGAAGCGGCGGAACGGCGCCAGCGCCGGCTCGCAGATCTGGTTGACCAGTTCAGCACCCGGATTGTGGCTGCCCGGCGCGACCCACGAGAGGATCACGCTGATGATCAGGGCGAAGAAGAAGATCTTCAGGAACAGCGCGGTCACGCCGATCAGCGACCAGATAAACAGTTGCAGCGGGTTGCCGGTGGTGCCGTAAGTCAGCAGCAGGGTCAGCGCCATCAGCGCCAGTTGCACCAGAATCGCCAGCACCAGCGACGACATGTCCAGACCGAACAGGCTCGGGATAATCCGGCGCAGCGGCTTGAGCAGTGGCTGGGTCGCTTTGACGATGAACTGGCACAGCGGGTTGTAGAAGTTCGCCCGTACCAGTTGCAGCACGAAGCGTAGCAGCACGATCAGCAGGTACAGACTGCCGAGGGTTTGCAGCACGTAAACCGCTGCGGTGTTCAATCCAATCATGTAAGGCTCCTTATTTGCCCAGTTGTTCGGCCATTTCGGCCGAGCGGTGCGCGGCGGCGCCGAGTGCGGTTTCGACCAGGGCTTCAAAGCCATTGGCCTGGAATGATTTGATTGCAGCTTCCGTGGTGCCGTTTGGCGAGGTCACGCGACGGCGCAGTTCGGCGGCGTCGACATCGCTGGAAACCGCCATGTGCGCTGCGCCCAGCGCCGTTTGCAGGGTCAGTTGTTCTGCGACGTCTTTCGGCAGGCCGAGTTTGACGCCGGCGGCAGTCATGGCTTCGATCAGCAGGAAGAAGTAGGCAGGGCCGGAACCGGACACGGCGGTGACGGCGTCCAGTTGCTGTTCTTCATTCAGCCACAGGGCGATGCCGACGGCGGACAGCAGCTCTTCGGCTTGCTGACGCTGCTCGGCAGTCACTTCGCTGGTCGCGTACAAGCCGCTGACGCCCTGGCGCAGCAGCGCCGGGGTATTGGGCATGCAGCGCACGATCGGCTGCTCGCCGAGCCACGCGGTCATGCTGGCACAGGTGATACCGGCAGCAATCGACACCACCAATTGATTGGGTTTCAGGCTTGGGCGAATGGCTTCGCACACGGCTTTCATAGCCTGCGGCTTGACCGCCAGCACGATCACATCGACGCCGTCGATGGCCTGAGCATTGTCGGCGAAAGTTTCGATGCCGTGTTCGGCACTGACCTTGGCGCGGGTTTCTTCACCCGGGTCGCTGGCGCGGATCTGTCCGGCTTCCAGACCCTTGGCGCGCAGGCCGCCAATCAGACTGGCCGCCATGTTGCCCGCACCGATAAACGCAATACGTGTGTTGCTCATGTGTGGTCCTTATCTGGAATGGTTCAAGACTGGGAATAATCACGGGCGCCAAACAGGGCGGTACCGATACGCACCCAAGTGGCGCCTTGGGCAATGGCCGACTCGAGGTCGTGGCTCATGCCCATGGACAGTGTGTCGAGCGGCAGATCGAGGCTGGCCTGCAATTTCTGTACAGCGGCGAAGGCCGCGTCTTGCTCGGCGCGATCTTCGGTCGGCTCGGGAATCGCCATCAGGCCACGCAATTTCAGGCGCGGTAATGCGTTGATGGCCTCGGCCAATGCCGGCAGATCAGCCGGGGTGCAGCCGGATTTACTGGCTTCACCGCTGACGTTGACCTGAATGCAGATGTTCAGCGGCGGCAGCTCGGCCGGGCGCTGTTCGGACAGACGTTGAGCGATTTTCAGGCGATCCACGGAATGCACCCAATCGAAATGCTCGGCAATCGCCCGAGTCTTGTTCGATTGAATGGGGCCGATGAAGTGCCAGATCAAGGGCAGGTCGGCCAGTTCGAGCTGTTTGCCCAGGGCTTCCTGCAGGTAGTTCTCGCCAAAGTCGCGCAGGCCGGCGGCATACGCCTCGCGCAGCGCTTCGGCGGGTTTGGTTTTGCTCACGGCGAGCAACTGGACGCTGTTTTCAGGACGGTGTGCGGCTTGGGTCGCGGTCTGGATGCGCGAACCAACGTGGAAAATGTTGTCTGCTATCGTGGACATCAAGAGGCGCCGGCGGTCTGAAGGTTCGCGGCATTCTACTGGAATTGAGGAGCGCTATGGATATCACTGAATTGCTGGCCTTCAGCGCCAAACAGGGCGCTTCCGACCTGCACCTGTCGGCCGGTCTGCCGCCGATGATCCGTGTCGATGGCGATGTGCGGCGGATCAATCTGCCGGCGCTGGATCACAAGCAAGTGCACGAACTGATCTACGACATCATGAACGAGACCCAGCGCGTCGACTTCGAGAAACATCTGGAAACCGACTTTTCCTTCGAAGTTCCGGGTGTCGCACGTTTTCGGGTCAACGCCTTCAACCAGAACCGTGGTGCCGGGGCGGTGTTTCGTACCATCCCATCGAAAGTGCTGAGCATGGAAGACCTGGCCATGGGCGATGTCTTTCGCAAGATCACCGATGCGCCGCGTGGGCTGGTGCTGGTCACCGGGCCGACCGGTTCAGGCAAATCAACCACGTTGGCGGCGATGATCGATTACCTCAACACCCACCGTCACCACCATATTCTGACCATTGAAGACCCGATCGAATTCGTTCACGAATCGCGCAAATGCCTGATCAATCAGCGTGAAGTTCACCGTGATACCCGCAGTTTCGCCACCGCTTTGCGCTCGGCGCTACGTGAAGACCCGGATGTGATCCTGGTCGGCGAGATGCGTGACCTGGAAACCATTCGCCTGGCACTGACCGCTGCGGAAACCGGGCATCTGGTATTTGGCACCTTGCACACCACATCCGCAGCGAAAACCATCGACCGTGTCGTGGATGTTTTCCCGGGTGACGAGAAGTCGATGGTGCGTTCGATGTTGTCGGAGTCGTTACTGGCGGTGGTCTCGCAGACGTTGATCAAGAAGATCGGCGGCGGACGGGTGGCGGCGCACGAGATCATGCTGGGCACGTCGGCGATCCGTAACCTGATTCGTGAGGACAAGGTCGCGCAGATGTATTCGGCGATTCAGACCGGTGGGTCGTTGGGGATGCAGACACTGGACATGTGCCTGAAGGATCTGGTGACCAAGGGCTTGATCAGTCGCGAGCATGCGCGGGAGAAGGCGCGCACGCCGGATAATTTCTGAGAGAGTGATCGTTCCCACGCTCTGCGTGGGAATGCAGCCCGGGACGCTCTGCGTCCTTGCCGAGGCGGACGCGGAGCGTCCATTGAGGCATTCCCACGCGGAGCGTGGGAATGATCGGTATGGTGTTAGCGCTGAACCACGCGCATCTGCTGCTGTTCTTTCGGCAACACACGCTTGGCCACTACGTAATGCTGCTGCCAGTACGGCTTGTTCAGCGTATCGATGCTCACCGCTTTGCCACGACGCGGTGCGTGGATGAAGCGGTCGTTGCCCAGGTAGATGGCAACATGGTTGACCCGGCGGCTCTTGATGTTGAAGAAAATCAGGTCGCCCGGCTTCAGATCCTTGCGCTCGACTTTCTCGCCGTGGCCGCTGGCCATGGCATTCGAGGTGCGAGGCAGGTCGAACGTGGCGTCGTTGAACGCGTATTTCACCAGGCCGCTGCAATCGAAGCCTTTACTTGGGCTGCTGCCGCCCCAACGATAAGGTGTACCGAGGACGTTCACCGCACGGCTCAGCACATTGCTGCTTTCCTTGCTCGCCATCGGTGGCACCAGCTTGCTGTGGCTCTTGCTGCTCAGCGTGGTGGTTTTGCTTTTGCTGCTTTTGCTCGAAGGAGCCGAAGCATGGGATTTAGGGGTGAAGCCGTTAACGTTAGGAAGACGTTGCTCACGATTGGTGGCGTGGGCGGCCAGTGGCATTAATAGGCAGATGGTTAGCCATGTCTTGAAAAATGGTCGCATTAGGCGTGGCTCTTCAGTGATAGCGCGCAACTTTATAACAGAGTTTTTTTTCATTCCGAGTCCGTTGGTCGATTCAGTTGGTGGCCAACGGAACCAAATAAGCGGCAAATGGACGCAATTGTCGGACAGAAGTCAGGTGCTATAAGGCTTTGACGGTAGCAACGGTAACATTTGCCGTACGTCGGCTACCTGTAAAAAAGTCACAAAGAATTCAAGAATATTTATCTATCGTGTGAATCGAGGTCTTCATGAACCCCTATCAACAATTTGTTCAGCAGCAAGATACGCACAGCAAAATCATCGGGTATCTGCTGTGGATTTTCGGTTTTACCGGTGCTCACCGCTTCTATTACGGCAAGCCGGTGACCGGGACGATCTGGTTCTTCACCTTCGGTTTGCTGGGCATTGGCTGGCTGATCGACCTGTTCTTGATCCCGGCGATGGATCGCGAGGCGGATCTGCGTTTTACCGCCGGGCCGATCGAGTACAACGTGGCGTGGATTCTGCTGACGTTCCTCGGAGCATTGGGCGTGCACCGGATGTATCAGGGCAAATGGATCAGTGGGCTGATCT
Organism: Pseudomonas sp. Irchel 3H7; assembly: GCF_900187605.1. Lineage (GTDB taxonomy): Bacteria > Pseudomonadota > Gammaproteobacteria > Pseudomonadales > Pseudomonadaceae > Aquipseudomonas. The sequence continues at coordinate 242,156 of NZ_FYEA01000005.1, read as the reverse complement.
ATCTGCTGACGGGCGGGTTGTTCTTTCTGGGGGTGCTGTATGACTTCTGGACGCTGAATGATCAGGTGTCCGTACGCAACGCCGAAGGCAGAGGCGCCTTCCAGTAAGCCATCGCTGGCAAGCCAGCTCCCACAGGTTTTTGCGCTAACCCAAAGATAGCGCAAGACCTTGTGGGAGCTGGCTTGCCAGCGATTGGGGGCAACCCGGTATCAAGCCTGGTGACTGATCCGCCCATCCACCAAGGTGTAGCGAACCACACCCGGCAAAGTGTGCCCAATGAACGGGCAGTTCTCACCCTTCGACAACCAGCCTTCACCGGCCACCGTCGAAGCCTGCGGATCGAACAGCACGATATCCGCCGCACCACCCACTGCCAGTTTGCCTGCCGGCAGACGCAGCGCTTCAGCCGGGCCAGCGCTCAAACGCGCCAGCAAGGTAGGCAGATCCAGCAACCCATCCTCAACCAGCGTCATCGCCAGCGGCAGCAGCAACTCAACACTGCTGATGCCCGGCTCGGTCGCGCCGAACGGCGCCAGTTTGGCGTCACGCTCGTGCGGCTGGTGATGGCTGGAAATCGCCGACACAACGCCGGACTTCACCGCTTCACGCAGGCCATCACGGTCAGCACGCGTACGCAGCGGCGGCTGCACGTGATACAGGCTGCTGAAGTCGATCAGCGCTTCGTCGGTCAGAATCAGCTGATACAACGCCACGTCCGCCGTCACCTTCAGGCCACGGGCCTGAGCCTGCGCGATCAGAGCCACGCCGCGAGCGCTGGTCAACTGGCTGAAGTGCGCACGCACGCCAGTCTGCTCGACCAGTAGCAGGTCGCGAGCCAAAGCCACAGTTTCAGCAGTTTCCGGAATCCCCGGCAGACCAAGGAAGCTGGCCACCGCGCCTTCGTGGGCGAGACCGCCCTCGGCCAGGTCATGATCCTGCGAGTTGAAAATCACCGTCAGATCAAACGTCGCCGCATATTCCAGCGCCCGGCACAGCGTGCGGGTATTGCGGAAACTCTCCAGACCATTGCCGAACGCCACGCAACCAGCGTCGCGCAACGCAACCAGCTCAGCCAGTTGCTCGCCGTCCAGACCTTTGCTCAGCGCGCCGATCGGGAACACCTTGGTGTTGCCGGCTTCGCGTGCGCGGTCGAGGATCAGTTCGGCCACGGCGGAAGTGTCGAGCACCGGTTTGGTTTTCGGCGGACAGCACAGGCTGGTCACACCGCCGGCCGCTGCCGCGCGGGTTTCGCTGATGATCGAGCCTTTGCGGCTGTAACCCGGCTCGCGCAGGGCAACGTTCAGATCGACGAGGCCCGGAGCGGCAACAAGGCCTTGGGCATCAATGGTTTCTACGGCCGTGAAACCCGCCGGGGCCGCGCCGAGGGCGACGATCTTGCAGGCTTCAACGTGAATGTCGGTGACTTGATCCAGGCCGCTGCTTGGATCGATGACGCGTGCGCCGAGAATGCTGAGCTTCACTGGGCGTTCTCCTGCTCGAATTGACGCTGCGCGGTTTGTCCGCTCATGGCCATGGACAGCACAGCCATACGAATCGCGATGCCGTAGGTGACCTGATTGAGGATCACCGAGTGCGGGCCGTCGGCCACTGCTGACTCGATTTCCACGCCACGGTTGATCGGCCCCGGGTGCATGACGATGCAATCGGGTTTGGCCCCGGCCAGACGCGCGGTGGTCAGGCCGAACAGGCGGTAGAACTCGCCTTCGCTCGGCAGCAGGCCGCCGGTCATGCGTTCACGCTGCAGGCGCAGCATGATCACCACGTCGACGTCTTTCAGGCCTTCGGTCATGTCGGTGTAAACCTTCACGCCGTATTGCTCGATGCCGATCGGCAGCAGGGTTTTCGGCGCGATCACGCGGATGTCCGGGCAACCGAGGGTTTTCAGCGCGAGCATGTTCGAGCGCGCGACCCGCGAGTGCAGGATGTCGCCAACGATGGCCACCGAGAGGTTTTCGAAACCGCCCTTGTGCCGACGGATGGTGAGCATGTCGAGCATGCCCTGCGTCGGGTGGGCGTGACGGCCGTCGCCGCCGTTGATGATCGCCACTTGCGGGCAAACATGTTCGGCGATGAAGTGCGCGGCGCCGGAATCACCGTGGCGTACGACGAACATGTCGGCGGCCATGGCTTCAAGGTTGCGCAGGGTGTCGAGCAGGGTTTCACCCTTGCTTGCCGACGAGGTCGACACGTTCAGGGTGATCACGTCCGCCGACAGTCGCTGGGCCGCCAGTTCGAAGGTGGTGCGGGTGCGCGTGGAGTTTTCGAAGAACACGTTGCACACGGTCTTGCCGCGCAGCAACGGGACTTTCTTCACCGCCCGGGCACCGACTTCGAGGAACGAGTCGGCAGTGTCGAGGATTTCCGTCAGCAACTCGCGGCGCAGGCCGTCGAGCGAGAGGAAGTGGCGCAGCTGGCCCTGATCATTGAGCTGCAGCGGGCGCTTGGTATCTAGAGGCGTCATCGCGAAGGGGACTCTCAATAGGGCGGATTAAAGGTTGAAGTCTTGCAGTTCGAGCGTCAGCGGTTCGGGGCCGGACAGCTTCACCCGTTCGTGAGCGGCCAGCGACAGCGTCGCGCCCACGACATTCGGGCGGATCGGCAGCTCACCGGCGTCGAGGTCCAGCAGGCAGACCAGGGTCACGCTGGCCGGGCGGCCGTAGTCGAACAATTCGTTCATGGCGGCGCGGATGGTGCGGCCGCTCATCAATACGTCGTCGATCAGCACCAGATGCTGGCCTTCGATCTCGAAGGGCAGGGCGGACGGGCGCACTTGCGGGTGCAGGCCGTTCTGGCTGAAGTCGTCACGGTAGAAGGACACGTCCAGCGTGCCCAGTGGCGCGTCGCTGCCCAATTCCTTGAGCAAGGCCTGCGCGACCCAGATGCCGCCGGTGCGGATGCCGATGTAACGCGGTTCGGTGATTTCACGCTGGGCAAGGTGCGCCTTGAGGCGGGTCGCCATCTGGCTGATCAGATCGGCGGGATTTGGCAGGCTCATGGTTGCTCCTTGTTGGGGGCGAATCGGGTCCTTGGACACGACTCGGTTTTTCACTCAAAAGAAAAGCGCCGAAGCGCTTGTCAGGATTCAAACAATGCAGTGTTTTCATCGAGCCAGCCCTGCAACAGCAGAGCGGCGGCGATGGCGTCCACCGGGTTGTCGCGGTAACTGCCCTTTTGGCCGCCTCGCACCAGTCGCTCGCCTTTGGCCTCGAAGGTGGTCAGACGTTCGTCGTGGGTATAGAAGGGCACATTGAAGCGGCCGTTGAGGCGGCGGGCGAATTTCTCCGCGCGCAGGCACATTTCACTCGGCGTGCCATCCATGTTCAGCGGCAGACCGACGACCACGGCGTCGGGTTTCCATTCCTTGAACAGCGCTTCCACCTGATTCCAGTCGGGGATGCCGTTTTGCGCTTTCAGGGTGCACAGCTCACGGGCCTGGCCGGTAATCACCTGGCCGACCGCGACGCCGATCTGTTTGGTGCCGTAGTCGAAGCCGAGAATCAGGCGCAGGGCCATCAGGCGTGACCTGCCTGGCTGGTCAGCAGGCTGAGGTTGATCCCCAGGTGCTTGGCCGCCGCTTCGAGGCGCAGTTCGCTGCTGGTGTTGAAGAGGATGTCGGCGTCGTACGGGCAGGTCAGCCAAGCGTTGTCGGCCAGTTCGGCTTCCAGTTGCCCGGCTTCCCAACCGGCGTAACCGAGGGCAATCAGGCTTTTCGCCGGGCCGACGCCGTCCGCGATGGCGAACAGCACATCCTGCGAGGTCGACAGGGCCAGATCACCGTCCAGTTGTGCGGTGGCCTGGAAGGTCTTGCCCGCCGGGTGCAGAACAAAACCGCGATCGGTCTGTACCGGGCCGCCGATGAAAATCGGTACGTGCTGGCACAGTGCCGGCGGGTCGATGTCCGGGCGCAGTTGCTCAAGAATGTCGGCCAGATTCAGCTCTTGCGGCCGGTTGACCACAATCCCCATAGCGCCATTGGCCGTGTGCTCGACGATGTAGGTCAAGGTGTGGGCAAAGTTCGGGTCGGCCATGTGTGGCATGGCGATCAGGAGGTGATGCTTGAGGTAGCTGGGGCTGACGTTTTTCATGTGCGCTAGTGTGGCGTTCGGGGGGCAAACTGACAAGCTGAAGCCGCCAAAAGATCGCAGCCTTCGGCAGCTCCTACATGTGAATGCAGGCCAATGTAGGAGCTGCCGAAGGCTGCGATCTTTTGATCTTGCCCTTAATTGCTTGAGAGCTTGTCGCCGCGGGCGAATTTCCAGGTGCGAATGATTTCCAGACGATCGATATCCGACAAGTCCCCGGTAAACGGCGCAAACGGTGCCGCCAGTCGAACAATGCGCTGCGCCGCCTGATCCAGCAGCGGCTGGCCGGACGATTCCAGCACCAGCACTTCATACAGCGAGCCGTCGCGATTGATCGAAACCATCAGGCGCAAATTGCCGTAGATCTGCTTGCGCCGTGCTTCTTCGGGGTAATTGAGGTTGCCGATGCGCTCGACCTTCTTGCGCCAGTCGTCTTTGTACCAGGCGCCCTTGTCGCGCATGGTCGACGCCGCGCTCAAGCGGTGAATGCGCGGGCGCTTGGCGTACAGCTGTTGTTCCTTGGCCAGTTCGGCTTCGAGGCTGGCGATGTCGCTGGACAGCTGCGAGCTGTCGAATTCCGGCGCGTCGACCGTCGGTTTGACTTCGGTTTTGCTTTCTTCTTTCTTGGTCGGTGCTTTTTTCGGCTTCGGCGCAACGGTGGTCACCGCAGCCTTGGGCGCAGCCTCCTGCACTTGCGGCTTGGCGGCCGGTGGCGGGGTGACTTTCTTGACCTGATTGTCCTGGAATGGCGCCACTTCAGTGGTCTTGGGGATCGCCTTCTTGTCCAGCGTGCCGCTGCCTTCCTGATTTTCCTGCGCGAGAAAGTCAGCCTTCTCCGGCTTCTTTTCGCTTTTGAAGGTGGCGAGGGTGATTTCCAGGGTTTTGCTGATTTGCTTGGGCTCGACCATCGTGAAGCCGACGCCGAGCAGCAGCGCCAAATGAATCAGCGCCGCGAGAAACAGGGTAAATCCGAGGCGATCGGCCGGGCGCACGCCACGGTGGGCGAGTTCTGCGGGCAGATCGGACGGGAGGGTCATGACAAGAAAACCAACATCGCGTTTTTCAGAGGCTGCGCATGATAACGCAATGTTGGTTTCACGCCTTGGGCTTCACGCTTCAAGCGACAGACTGCATGTGACGTGCATCAAGCTTGTGGCTTTTTGCCGGCGGCTTGCAGCTTCTTGGCGATCGCGTCCATCAGCATGCCGCCGATGTCAGTGCCAAAGGCATTGTCGATTTCACGGATGCAGGTCGGGCTGGTGACGTTGATTTCGGTGAGGCTTTCACCGATCACATCGAGACCGACAAACAGCAGGCCTTTCTCACGCAGGGTCGGGCCGACCTGAGCAGCGATCCAGCGATCCTTGTCCGTCAGCGGACGCGCTTCACCCCGGCCACCGGCAGCGAGGTTGCCACGGGTTTCGCCCTGCGCCGGAATCCGCGCCAGGCAGTAATCCACCGGCTCGCCGTCGATCATCAGGATGCGTTTGTCGCCGTCCTTGATTGCTGGCAGGTAAGCCTGGCCCATGATCTGCTGGCCACCGAGGGCGGTCAGGGTTTCCAGGATCACCGACAGGTTCGGATCGCCCGCGCGGTGACGGAAAATCGAAGTACCGCCCATACCGTCCAGCGGCTTGAGGATCACGTCGCCGTGCTTGGCGGCGAATTCACGCAGCACGTCGGCGCGGCGGCTGACGATGGTCGGCGGCGTGCACTGCGGGAACAGCGTGGCAAACAGTTTTTCATTGCAGTCGCGCAGGCTCTGCGGCTTGTTCACCACCAGCACGCCAGCGGTTTCGGCCTGTTCGAGCAGGTAGGTGGAGTAGACGAACTCCATGTCGAACGGCGGATCCTTGCGCATCAGGATCACGTCCAGATCACTCAGCAGGTTGTCCTGCTCGGCGTCCAGTTCGAACCATTTTTCCGGGTTGGCGAAGACTTTCAGCGGCTTCATGCGCGCCCGGGCCTGACCTTCACCCTGATACAGGTCGCGTTGTTCCATATAGAACAGTTCCCAGCCACGCTTCTGCGCGGCCAGCAGCATGGCCAGCGAGCTATCCTTTTTATAGGAGATGCTGGCGATAGGGTCCATGACAATCCCGACGCGAACGCTCATTGGGTTTTCCTCGAAAATTGGCTACCGGATCGGTATTGAAAAAGTGCCGCCAGAGTGGCGCCGGGCGGGTTTTCGGTCAAGGAAAAACCCGTCGATAGATTGCATCTGGAGACTGTGCTAAAAAGGCTGGCGTAGCGTGCTGGCCCTTGAACATCAAGGGTTTCGAGCCATTGATAACCGCAAAACGGACAAATTGATTCGCAAAGGCGACGGTAGAGCCCTCTTATGGAACAGCAGTCCAGCGCCTTGAAGGTCATGGTCATCGACGACTCGAAAACGATTCGTCGTACCGCCGAAACCTTGTTGAAGAATGTCGGCTGCGAAGTGATCACGGCGATCGACGGTTTCGACGCTTTGGCGAAGATCGCCGACAACCATCCCGGGATCATTTTTGTCGACATCATGATGCCGCGTCTGGATGGTTATCAGACCTGCGCTTTAATCAAGAACAACAGTGCGTTCAAGGCCACGCCGGTGATCATGCTGTCATCGCGTGACGGGCTGTTCGACAAGGCCAAGGGGCGGATTGTCGGTTCTGATCAATTTTTGACCAAGCCTTTCAGCAAGGAAGAACTGCTCAACGCGATCCAGGCCCATGTTCCGGGCTTCGCCGCCGTTTTGCCGCAGTAAGACACGTACAGTGACGCTCGGCCAGCGGGCCGGGCGTCGACAAGAAAAATGGGGAAAACCATGGCACGTATCCTGATCGTCGATGATTCGCCGACTGAAATGTACAAACTGACCGGCATGCTCGAAAAGCACGGCCATGAAGTGCTGAAGGCCGAAAACGGCGCCGACGGCGTGGCCCTGGCCCGTCAGGAAAAACCCGACGCGGTGCTGATGGACATCGTCATGCCCGGCCTCAACGGTTTTCAGGCCACCCGCCAGTTGACCAAGGATGCCGACACCAGCCATATCCCGGTGATCATCATCACCACCAAGGATCAGGAAACCGACAAGGTCTGGGGCACCCGCCAAGGCGCCAAGGACTACCTGACCAAACCGGTCGACGAAGACACCCTGATCAAGACCCTGAACAACGTGCTCAAAGGCTGATCGCGCAACCATGAGCGAATCGCTGACCGCGTTCGAACTGCTCTGGCAAATCGACCAGCGCTGCCGCTTGCTGGCGGCGGACCTGCCGTCGCAACCGGCGCGTCAGGATCGCTGGAGCGGCATCGGCTTTCGCCTCGGCGAGCATTGGTATGTGGCGCCGATGGGTGAAGTCAGCGAAGTGCTGCACGAACCGCGCTTCACTCAATTGCCCGGGGTCAAACCGTGGGTCAAAGGTGTGGCTAACCTGCGCGGGCGGCTGCTGCCGATCATGGATTTGTGCGGATTTTTCGGCCACGAACTGTCGCCGTTGCGTAAACAGCGGCGGGTCTTGGTGGTTGAGCATGGGGACGTGTTTGCCGGGTTGATGGTCGATGAGGTGATTGGTCTGCAGCATTTCGAACAGGACAGCTTCGAACCGATCTCGATCAGCAAGCGCCAGGGATCCAAAGCCGAATTCGTCAAAGGCTATTTCCGCCGCGAGCAGAACTGGCGGGTGTTCAGTTTGTTTGCATTGGCGAAATCCCCGGTGTTCATGAGCGTCGCGATATAGCTGTTACAACAAAGATCCCTTGTAGGAGTGAGCCTGCTCGCGATTCAGGCACCGCGGTGTATCAAGTACACCGCGTTATCGTTCAATCGCGAGCAGGCTCACTCCTACAGGTTCTACCGGTGAGCTTCAAACAGGCGAGGACCGATGACAAAAGCAAAAACAGGCAAGCCGGCGGAAGGCTCGCGCAGTCGCTCGCAGATCATCGTGCTGTTCATCGCACTGATCGTGTTCATCATGCTGCTGTTCGCCAACTTCGCGTACCTCAACACCCAGGCGAACTACGACAAACAGTACATCGGCCACGCCGGTGAGCTGCGCGTGCTCTCGCAACGCATCGCCAAGAACGCCACCGAAGCCGCCGCCGGCAAGGCGGCTGCGTTCAAGTTGCTCAGCGATGCGCGCAACGATTTCGCCCAGCGCTGGGGTTATCTGAAAAAGGGCGACCCGGCCACCGGCCTGCCGCCGGCACCTGCCACCGTGCGCCCGGAAATGCGCGCCGTGCAACTCGACTGGGAACGCCTGCTGAAAAACACCGACGCGATTCTTTCCAGCGAGCAGACCGTGCTGTCGCTGCATCAGGTCGCCGCGACCCTGGCCGAAACCGTGCCGCAGTTGCAGATCGAATACGAAAAAGTCGTCGAAATCCTCCTCCAGCGCGGCGCCCCGGCGGCGCAGGTGGCGATGGCTCAGCGTCAGTCGCTGCTGGCCGAACGTATTCTTGGCGCGGTCAACACCGTGCTCGCCGGCGACGAAAACTCCCAGCAAGCCGCCGACGCCTTTGGCCGCGACGCCACGCGTTTCGGCCAAGTGCTCAACGGCATGCTGCAAGGTAATCCGGCGCTGAAAATCAGCCAGGTCGAAGACCGTGATGCCCGCGCGCGTCTGAGTGAGATTTCCGAACTGTTCCAGTTTGTCTCCGGTTCGGTGGATGAAATCCTCGAAACCTCGCCCGAGCTGTTCAAGGTTCGTGAATCGGCGAGCAACATTTTCAGCCTGTCGCAGACCCTGCTCGACGAAGCCTCGCACCTGGCCACTCGTTTCGAGAACCTTGCCGGCGGGCGCAACACCGACACCATCGGTGGCTACGTCCTCGGTTTGCTGGCGCTGGCCTCAATCATCCTTATCGGTCTGGTGATGGTCCGGGAAACCAATCGCCAGTTGCGCGAAACCGCCGAGAAGAACGAGCGCAACCAGAACGCGATCATGCGCCTGCTCGATGAAATCGAAGACCTCGCCGACGGCGACCTCACCGTGACCGCCTCGGTGACCGAAGACTTCACCGGCACCATCGCCGACTCGATCAACTATTCCGTCGACCAATTGCGCGATCTCGTCGCGACCATCAACCTAACCGCCGGCCAGGTTGCCGCCGCCGTGCAGGAAACCCAGGCCACCGCCATGCATCTGGCCCAGGCCTCGGAGCATCAGGCCCAGCAGATTTCCGAAGCCTCGACGGCGATCAGCGACATGGCCGAATCCATCGATCAGGTCTCGGCCAACGCCGCCGAGTCTTCAGCGGTGGCGGAGCGTTCGGTGGAAATCGCCAACAAGGGCAACGAGGTGGTGCACAACACCATCCACGGCATGGACAACATTCGCGAACAGATTCAGGACACCGCCAAACGTATCAAGCGCCTCGGCGAGTCGTCGCAGGAAATCGGCGACATCGTCAGCCTGATCGACGACATTGCCGATCAGACCAACATCCTCGCCCTCAACGCGGCGATTCAGGCGTCGATGGCCGGTGATGCCGGGCGCGGTTTCGCCGTGGTTGCCGACGAAGTGCAGCGCTTGGCCGAACGCTCGTCCGCCGCCACCCGGCAGATCGAAACCCTGGTGCGGGCGATTCAGACCGATACCAACGAAGCCGTGATTTCCATGGAGCAAACCACCACCGAAGTGGTGCGTGGCGCGCGACTGGCGCAGGATGCCGGTGTGGCCCTGGAAGAAATCGAAGGCGTATCGAAGACCCTCGCGGCGCTGATTCAAAGCATCTCCAACGCCGCGCAGCAGCAGACGTCCTCGGCCGGGCAGATTTCCCTGACGATGAACGTGATCCAGCAGATCACCTCGCAGACCTCGTCCGGCTCCACGGCCACTGCGGAAAGCATCGGTAACCTGGCGAAAATGGCCAGTCAGTTACGCCGTTCGGTGTCCGGCTTCACCTTGCCGGCGGCGGAAAAAGTGTGATCGGAGCGGTTATGGGTGACCGGCATGACTACGTGGCCCTCGAATGGGTGAAAGGCGAAATTGCCGAAACGCTGAGACAGGCGCATCAGGCGATTGAAGCCGTGCTCGACGATCCGCAGGCCTTCCCGGGGCTGGACGAGTGCCTGGCATACATCCATCAGGTCCACGGCAGCCTGCAGATGGTCGAGTTCTACGGCGCAGCGTTGCTCGCCGAAGAAATGGAACATCTGGTCGAAGCCTTGCAGCACGAGCGCGTCAGCCATCGCGACGAAGCGCTGCACCTGTTACTGCAAGCCCTCGGGCAATTGCCGATCTACCTCGACCGCGTGCAGAGCGCCCGGCGTGATTTGCCATTGGTGGTGCTGCCGCTGATCAACGATTTGCGCAGCGCTCGGGGCGAAAGCCTGCTCTCGGAAACCAGTTTGTTCAGCCCGCAACTGCCTGAGTTACCGCCCTTGAGCGCCGAAGCACTGGCGCTGCTTGAGCCGGTAGAGTTGCCGAACGTGCTGCGCAAATTGCGCCAGATGCTGCAAATGGCTTTGGTCGGTTTGTTGCGCGAGCAGAATGACCAAACGCATCTCGACTATCTGGCGAAAGTCTTCACCCGCCTCGAAGCGCTGAGCGGTGATGCGCCCCTGAGCCCGCTGTGGCAAGTCGCCTCGGCGCTGGTCGAAGGCATGCGCGAGGGCGTGATCGCCAACAGCCCGGCGCTGCGCAGCCTGTTCAAGGACGCCGACAAAGAGCTCAAACGCCTGCTCGAACAAGGCATGATCGGGCTCAACCAAGTGCCCCCGGCAGAGTTGCTGAAAAGCCTGTTGTTCTATATTGCCAAAGCCGAACATCCCACCGGGCAGATGCTGACCATGAAAGATCGCTACTCCCTGGACGACGCGTTGCCCGACAGCGCGATGGTCGACGAAGAACGCGCACGCCTGGCCGGCCCTGACCGCGATGCGATGCGCTCGGTGCTGGCAGCGCTGTGTGAGGAACTGGTGCGGGTCAAGGAACGCCTCGACCTGTTCGTGCGCAGCGACCGCCAGCACACTTCCGATCTGGAAAGCCTGCTGGCACCGCTGCGGCAGATCGCCGACACGCTCGCCGTGCTCGGTTTTGGCCAACCGCGCAAAGTGATCATCGATCAATTGGCCGTGGTGCTCAGCCTCGCCCAAGGCCAGCGCGAACCGAATGACGCGATCCTGATGGACGTTGCCGGTGCGCTGCTTTACGTCGAAGCGACGTTGGCCGGAATGGTCGGCACCGTCGAGCCGGAAAGCCCGGAAGATTCGCGCCTGCCAACCACCGACCTGACGCAGATCCATCAGATCGTCATCAAGGAAGCGCGCATCTGCCTGCAACAGGCCAAGGACATGATCGTCGACTACATCGACGCCGATTGGGATCGCCAGCATCTGCAACCGTTGCCGGCGCTGCTGACCCAAGTGCGTGGTGCACTGGCGATGATTCCACTCAGCCGTGCGGCGAGTCTGGTCGAAGCCTGCAACGGTTTTATCCGCGAACATCTGCTGCTTGATCCGCACGAGCCGGGTTGGGAACAACTCGATCATCTGGCCGATGTCATCAGCAGCCTCGAGTATTACCTCGAACGCTTGAGTGACGACCCGCAGGCACCGGGCGAGCAATTGCTCGATGTCGCGCAGAAGTCCCTCGCCAGCCTCGGGTTCTTTCCAAATGAACCGCATGTGCCCGTGCTCGACGACGTGCTCAGCCCCAGCGAAGCGCTGGTGATGCAGGACATGCAGGCGCTCGATGATCCGGAAACCGTACAGTCGCTGGCAGATGTTCTGGCCAGCCCGGTTTCGGCGCTCAACCCGCCAGCGCTGATCACCCCCGGCAGCCTGATGCCGCCACCGGCCGATGAAGAGCCGGTCGACGATGAACTGCGCGAAGTTTTCCTTGAAGAGACCGATGAGGTCCTCGAAGTTCTCCACGAATACCTGCCGCGCTGGTCGGCCAATCCGCAGGATCGCGACGCGCTGACTGAGCTGCGCCGCGCTTTCCACACCTTGAAGGGCAGCGGGCGCATGGTCCGCGCGCTGATCCTCGGTGAACTGGCCTGGGCGGTGGAAAACCTGCTCAACCGCGTGCTCGAACAGAGCGTCGAGCCCGGTTCGGTGGTGCAGCAACTGCTCACCGACACGGTGTTGTTGCTGCCCGAGTTGATCAACGAATTCGCCACCAACAGTCAGCGTCAGCGCAGCGATGTCGATCAACTCGCTGCTCGCGCCCACGCCTTGGCCAAAGGCGATGAACCGCTGGCCGCCGAAGACGTCGACGATGTGGCGGCACTCGATCCGTTGTTGCTGGAGATCTTCCGCAACGAAGCCGAAACCCACCTCGCCAGCCTCAACCGTTTCCTCGATCAGGCCGCCGAGCATGTGCCGTTGCAGGCCAGTGACGAGTTGCAGCGCGCCTTGCACACGCTCAAGGGCAGCGCCTCGATGGCCGGCGTATTGCCGATTGCCGAACTCGCTGCACCGCTCGATCAACTGGCCCGCGAGTTCAAGGCGCACCAGTTGCCGCTGGACCTCGACGAAGTGGAATTGCTGCTTGAAGCCGAGGGTCTGTTCCGCGTCGGTCTGCGTCAGCTCAAGCATGATCCGCTGGCGCCGATTGTCGGTGCGCAGTCGCTGATCAAACGCTCGGAAACCCTGCTTGCCGAGCGTCTGGCGTCGATCCTCGATGCGCCCAATACCGGCCTGCGGGTCAAGCGCGATCCGCAACTGATCAATAACTTCCTCGCTCAAGGCATGGACATCCTGCTGGATGCTGAGAGCCTGCTACAGCGCTGGCAGCAACACCCCGGCGAGCGTCAGGAACTCAGCGCCTTGCTGGATGAACTGACCACCCTTGGCGAAGGCGCGCATTTGGCGGATTTGCTGCCGGTGGATGTGTTGTGCGAAGCCTTGCTCGATCTCTACGGCGCCGTGGAAGAAAGCAGCCTGGCGGTCAGCGAGCAGTTTTTCCAGGAAGCGCAGAACGCCCATGAAGCGCTGATCAACATGCTCGATGAACTGGCTGCCGGTCAGGAAGTCACACCGCAGCCAGAGCGGATTCGGGCGTTGCATGATCTGCTCGATCAGAGCCTCGATCCTTCTTCCATGGGCCTGATTCGCAGCGATGGCAGCCGCACCCTGAGCATCCGTGATCTGGGCAGCGCCACCGCTGAGTTGCAGCAAAAGGCAACGGCGCTTGAGCCCGATGACGAGATTGTCGAGATCTTCCTCGAAGAGGCGGTGGACATTCTCGACAGCTCAGGCCAGGCCTTGCAGCGCTGGTTGAGCGACCCGGACAACACCGCGCCACTGTCCTCGTTGCAGCGCGATTTGCATACGCTCAAGGGCGGCGCGCGGATGGCCGAAGTCGAGGCCATTGGCGATCTGGCCCAGGAGCTGGAAAGCCTTTACGAAGGTCTGGTCGATCGTCGCTTCAACTACAGCGAAACCTTGAGGCGTCTGCTGCTCAAGAGTCATGAGCGTTTGGCGCTGCTGCTTGAACAGCTGCAACAGCATCAGCCACTGACCCCGGCGCAGGATTTGATCGAAACCCTGCGTCAGGTGCGTCAAGGCCAGACCGTCAGCGAAACGCCCCAGCCAGCGGCCGATCACGACAGTGCCGGTCACGACCCGGAGTTGCTGGAAATCTTCCTCGAAGAAGGTTTCGACATCATCGAAAACTCCGGTGCCGCGCTGCTGCGCTGGCAGGCCGAGCCGGGCAATCGCCAGGAAGTGGAAACCCTGCTGCGCGATCTGCACACCCTCAAGGGCGGCGCGCGGATGGTCGAGATCGGCCCGATCGGCGACCTCGCCCATGAGCTGGAATACCTTTACGAAAGTCTTTCCAGCGGCGCGTTGCAGCCATCGGCGGAGCTGTTTGCGCTGGTGCAGCGCGGTCATGATCGCTTGGCACAAATGCTCGATGGCGTGCGCGCCGGGCAACCGTGTCCGCCGGCGGATCGGTTGATCAATGCGATCCAGAATTTCAGTCACCCGGTGGCGGTAGAAACACCGCCAGTGCTGTCTGTTCCGGTTAAGACTGACGCGGCGCCGCCGGCTGCCGAGGCTGGCGCGGACATGGTCAAGGTCTCCGCCGAACTGCTTGATGAACTGGTCAATCTGGCCGGCGAAACCTCGATCTTCCGTGGTCGTATCGAACAGCAAGTCAACGACGCGCAGATCGCGCTGAACGAGATGGAAACCACCATCGAACGGATGCGCGATCAGTTGCGCCGTCTCGACACCGAAACCCAAGGGCGGATTCTCAGCCGTCAGCAGGTCGATGCCGAACGCCTCGGCTACGAAGAATTCGATCCGCTGGAAATGGACCGCCATTCGCAGTTGCAGCAACTGTCGCGGGCGCTGTTCGAATCCGCCTCTGACTTGCTCGATCTCAAGGAAACCCTCGATCGGCGCAATCACGACGCCGAGAACCTGTTGCAGCAACAGGGCCGCATCAACACCGAATTGCAGGAAGGCCTGATGCGCACGCGCATGGTGCCGTTCGAGCGCATGTTGCCGCGCCTCAAACGCATCGTCCGTCAGGTCGCTGAAGAGCTGAACAAAGACGTCGCCTTCGTCGTCGGCAACGCTGAAGGCGAGATGGATCGCAACGTCCTCGAACGCATGGCCGCGCCGCTGGAACACATGCTGCGCAACGCCGTCGACCACGGTCTGGAGTCCGCCGAGGTGCGGCTGGCGGCGGGCAAACCGGCGCAAGGGCAGATCAGCCTCGACCTGTCCCGCGAGGGTGGCGACATCGTTTTCGACATTCGCGACGACGGCGCCGGGGTGCCGCTGGAGGCGGTGCGGCGCAAGGCGATCAAACGCGGCATGCTCGCGCCGGAAGCCGAGATCAGCGACCGCGACGTGTTGCAGTTCATCCTCCAGCCGGGATTCTCGACCGCCGAAAAAATCACGCAGATTTCCGGGCGTGGCGTTGGTATGGACGTAGTGCACGAAGAGGTGCGGCAGCTCGGCGGCAGCATGAGCATCGATTCCGTGCCGGGGCAGGGTGTGCATTTCCGTATTCGCTTGCCGTTCACCGTGTCGGTCAACCGCGCGTTGATGGTGCAGTGCGGTGAGGATCAATACGCGATTCCGCTGAACACCATCGAAGGCATCGTCCGCGTGTTGCCGAATGATCTGGAAGCTCACTTTCGTGCTGATCCGCCGCGCTATCAGTACGGCGGCCAGACCTATGAGCTGTGCTACCTCGGCGAGCTGCTGAAAACTGCGCCACGACCGAAACTGCTGGGGCAGAACCTGCCGTTGCCGGTGCTGCTGGTGCACTACAACGACCGGCGCATCGCCGTGCTAGTAGATACCATGGCCGGCACCCGCGAGATCGTGGTCAAAAGCCTTGGCGCGCAATTCGCGGCGGTGCAGGGCGTGTCCGGCGCGACGATTCTCGGCGATGGTCGGGTGGTGCTGATTCTCGATTTGCTCGCACCGATCCGCGCCATGCAGGCACGCATTGCGCCGACGTCAACGCTGCCGGAGATCGACAACGAACCGCACAAACCACTGCTGGTGATGGTGGTCGACGACTCGGTCACTGTGCGCAAGGTCACCAGCCGCTTGCTCGAGCGCCACGGCATGAACGTGCTGACCGCCAAGGACGGTGTCGACGCCATGTTGTTGCTCGAAGAACACATGCCCGACCTGATGCTGCTCGACATCGAAATGCCGCGCATGGACGGCTTCGAAGTCGCCACTCAGGTGCGCAACGACGAACGCCTGCAACACCTGCCGATCATCATGATCACCTCACGCACCGGGCAGAAACACCGCGACCGCGCCATGGCCATCGGCGTCAACGACTACCTCGGCAAGCCGTATCAAGAGTCGGTGCTGCTTGAAAGCATTGCCCAGTGGAGCAAGAAACATGCATGAGCGCCGGCATAATCAGCGCAGCAGCCAACTGACCGGGTTGCTGCTGCCGCTGGCGGATCGCAATCTGATCCTGCCTAACGTCGCTGTCGCTGAGTTGATCGATTACCAGGCCAGTGCCTTCGATCTGGACACGCCGCCGTGGTATCTGGGCAAAGTTACGTGGCGTGAGCGGCAGATTCCGTTGCTGAGTTTTGAATCGGCCTGTGGGCAGAAAATCGTCATTGGCGAGCGCGCGCGGATCGTGATTTTGAATGCGCTGGGTGGGTTGCCGGAGTTGAAGTTCATTGCACTGCTGGTGCAGGGGATTCCACGGTCGTACAAGCTTGATAGTCAGTTAAGTTATGTCGACGTGCCGTTGTGTGCGCTGGAGCAGGCGGCGGTGCAGGTCGGGGAACAGGTGGCTAAGGTGCCGGATTTGTTGGGGCTGGAGAAGTTGTTGGTGGAGGCGGGGCTGGTCCATTGATCCAGAATTTGTGTTGCTCTGACTGGCCTCATCGCTGGCAAGCCAGCTCCCACAGGGTTTTGTGTGGTTCACAGAATTCGAATACAACTCGGACACTGTGGGAGCTGGCTTGCCAGCGATGGGGCCAGTAGCACCAGCAAATTCTTACAGGCAAATCCTCAATTTCTGCAGTGCAATAAACACCCTTTAACCCCGTTGTTTAAAGACACTCTGTGTTACGGCTCCCTGGCCTACAAATCCTTGCGCCGCTGCCTACGCATGCACCAGAATCCGCCGGCTTGTGCGCCTTTGGCATGCTGCGTAACTTGATTCCGTCACTGATTTCCAGTGATCGGGTTTAGCAGCCCGTGGTTAATCTAAGGGTGCACATACATCATCGTCAGGCTCAGAGCCTGCACTCGATGGCGGCTGTGCGCAGGGCGCTTCGGCGCGCCGGCTTCCTTAGGTTCCCCGGTCTGCTAACCTGCGTTCAGCTGCCACCCCTTCTTTTAGCAGAGAAGCGGTTCCAGCTTTATTTCGGAACCTGAAGATGATTAAACCTACGCCTAACCCCCCGCACACAGATCCCGCATCCCCCTACGAATCCCCCGACTCCAAGAAATTCCACGAAGCCGCCGAACGCGCCCTCGACCATTATCTCGGCCCTACCAACGCCGACCTGATGGCCACGCCCTACACCCCCAACACGTTGTATATGGCCAACCCCAACGCCGACACCGAATCCCTGCTGGCCGACGCCAGTGAAACCCTCGGTTCGGCCACGGTTATGCTCAACAACCATGCGGCAATGGTGGAAGGTACGCATCGCAAGACTGTGCAAGGTATTGCGCAGGTAGTGATGGTGGCGGAGATGGCTGTTAACCGTTTGTTGGATAGGTTGGTGCCGACGGAGTGACTTAAAAGCTGACCCTCACCCCAGCCCTCTCCCGTAGGGAGAGGGGGCCGACCGAGGTGTCTGGCGTCATACATCGACCTGAAAAACCGAGTCGATTATGGATCTGGTGAACCTGGTAAATTCTGGATTCAGTACAACATTCCCAGGTCGGCGCAATTCCCGAATATCCCCCAATCGGTCCCCTCTCCCTCCGGGAGAGGGCTAGGGTGAGGGTGCTCTTGATCGTTACGCTCAGCGTAATGATTCACCTCTGCGCTTGATTGATGCCCCCACCCCACACGCCTACCTTAGCTCCACGACAGCGAACCCCGTGGAGTGAGCATGACAACAACAATTTCCCCCGACTCGCGCTGGACGCGGCGGCGCGATGAGAAGCAGCGCCGCCTCGACAAGGTGCGCGGGCTGGCCGACGGTGTGGTGTTGCCCACCGACAAGATCGTCGCCGCGCTCGAAGCGCTGATCCATCCCGGTGACCGTGTAGTGCTGGAGGGTAACAACCAGAAGCAGGCGGATTTCCTCTCGCGCTCGCTGGCCAAAGCCGACCCGGAAAAGCTCCACGACCTGCACATGATCATGCCCAGCGTCGGCCGCTCCGAGCACCTTGATCTGTTCGAACGCGGCATCGCCCGCAAGCTGGATTTCTCCTTCGCCGGCACCCAGAGCTTGCGCATCAGCCAGTTGCTTGAAGACGGCTTGCTGGAAGTCGGCGCGATCCACACCTACATCGAACTCTACGCCCGGCTGGTGGTGGACCTGATCCCCAACGTCGTGCTCTCGGCCGGGTTCATGGCCGACCGCGCCGGTAACATCTACACCGGCCCCAGTACCGAAGACACCCCGGCACTGATCGAACCGGCGGCGTTCAGCGACGGCATCGTCGTCGTCCAGGTCAACCAGTTGGTCGACGACGTCAGCGAGCTGCCCCGCGTGGACATCCCGGCGTCGTGGGTCGATTTCGTCGTGGTGGCGGACAAGCCGTTCTACATCGAACCGCTGTTCACCCGTGACCCGCGCCACATCAAGCCTGTGCACGTGTTGATGGCGATGATGGCGATTCGCGGGATCTACGAAAAACACAACGTGCAGTCGCTCAACCACGGCATCGGTTTTAACACCGCTGCCATTGAGCTGATCCTGCCGACCTACGGCGAATCCCTCGGCCTCAAAGGCAAAATCTGCCGCAACTGGACGCTCAACCCGCATCCGACGCTGATCCCGGCGATTGAAAGCGGTTGGGTCGAAAGCGTGCATTGCTTCGGCACCGAACTGGGCATGGAAAACTACATCGCCGCGCGGCCCGACGTGTTCTTCACCGGTCGCGACGGCTCGCTGCGTTCCAACCGGATGTTCTGCCAACTCGCCGGGCAATACGCGGTGGATCTGTTTATCGGCGCGACGTTGCAGGTCGATGGCGATGGCCATTCCTCGACCGTGACCCGTGGCCGCCTCGCCGGTTTCGGTGGCGCGCCGAACATGGGCCACGACCCGCGCGGTCGCCGTCACGGCACCCCGGCGTGGCTCGATATGCGTCATGACGATGCGCAGCAACCGATGCTCGAACGTGGCAAGAAACTCGTGGTGCAAATGGTCGAGACCTTCCAGGAGGGCGGCAAACCGACCTTCGTCGAAACCCTCGACGCGGTCGAGGTGGCGAAGAAAAGCGGCATGCCGCTGGCGCCGATCATGATTTACGGCGACGACGTCACCCACTTGCTCACCGAAGAAGGCATCGCCTACCTGTACAAGGCGCGCTCGCTGGAAGAGCGCCAGGCAATGATCGCCGCCGTTGCGGGCGTCACCGCCATCGGCCTGCGCCACAACCCGAAAGACACCGAGCGTATGCGCCGCGAAGGCCTGATCGCCTTGCCCGAAGATCTCGGCATCCGCCGTACCGACGCCACCCGCGAACTGCTCGCGGCGAAGAGCGTGGCCGATCTGGTCGAGTGGTCCGGCGGTTTGTACAACCCGCCCGCGAAATTCAGGAGCTGGTAATGCACGCATTTAATCTGCAAGCGAAACCGCTTTCTCTGGCGGACCGATTGGCCGATCTGGCGGTGGACGCGCTGATCGACGAAGCCGATCTGTCGCCGAAACCGGCGCTGGTCGACCGTCGCGGCAATGGCGCGCACATCGATTTGCACCTGGGCCTGATGCACGCTTCGGCGCTGTCGTTGTGGCCGGCGTTCAAAGAGATGGCCGAAGCGGCGGTTGCAATCGGCGAAGTCGATTCAACGTTACGCGAAGCGATTGGCCGGATTGGTCGTGAAGGTGAGCAATCGATGCTCGCGACCACCAACGGTGTGAACACCCATCGCGGGGCGATCTGGGCCTTGGGTCTGTTGGTGACGGCCGCTGCACTGGAACCGCAATCTTCCAGCGCCAATGCGGTATCCCTGCGTGCCGCGCGCCTAGCCTTACTAGATGACCGCTACGCACCAAAACCACTGAGCCACGGCGCCCAAGTCGCCCTGCGTTACGGCGCCCGTGGCGCTCGTGAAGAAGCGCAACTCGGCTTCCCTTCGGTGCTGCAACGCGGTCTGCCACAACTCAAACGCAGCCGCGCCAACGGCCACGGCGAACAGAACGCCCGGCTCGACGCCTTGCTCGCGATCATGACTGACCTGGCCGACACCTGCGTGCTCTACCGCGCTGGCGAAGAGGGGCTGCAAACCATGCAAAACGGCGCGCAAGCGGTGCTCGACGCCGGTGGCAGCGCAAGCCTCAGCGGTCGCCGCCGCCTGCACGAACTCGATCAACAACTCATCGCATTGAATGCCTCGCCCGGTGGCGCCGCCGACTTGCTCGCCGCCACGCTGCTGCTCGACCGTATCGAGCGCGACGGCATCCTTCAGGGAGCGTTTTGATGGAAACCCTATCGTTTGAATTCCCCGCTGGGCAGCCGCCACGCGGTCGTGCGCTGGTCGGTTGTGTCGGCTCGGGTGATCTGGAAGTGCTGATCGAACCGGGCCTGGCCGGCAAGCTGACGATCAATGTGCAGACCTCGGTCAACGGCGCGCAACTGCGCTGGCAGCACCTGTTTGCGCGGATGTTCGACGGCACCACGCCGCCGGCGATGGCCATCGATATCCACGATTTCGGCGCGACGCCGGGGGTGGTGCGCTTGCGACTGGAACAAGGTTTCGAGGAGATCGGCCATGACTGACAGCGCAGCGTTGCTCAACAAACACAGCTTCGTCGAACTCGGCGCGCGGCAACGGGCGCAAGCCCTGCTCGATGCCGGCAGTTTTCGCGAACTGCTCGACCCGTTTCAACGCGTCATGTCGCCGTGGCTCGAACTTCAGGGCGTGGTGCCGCAGGCCGATGACGGTGTGGTGATTGCCAAGGGCAGCCTCGACGGTTTGCCGGTGGTGATCGCCGCGATTGAAGGCGCGTTTCAGGGCGGCAGCCTCGGCGAAGTCGGCGGGGCGAAGATTGCCGGCGCGCTGGAACTGGCCGCCGAAGACAACCGCAAAGGTATCCCGACTCGGGCGGTGTTGTTGCTGGAAACCGGGGGTGTGCGCCTGCAGGAAGCCAACCTCGGGCTGGCGGCGATTGCTGATATTCATGCGGCGATTGTCGATTTGCAGCAATACCAACCGGTGGTCGGTGTGGTTGCGGGCAGTGTCGGTTGCTTCGGTGGTATGTCGATTGCGGCGGCGTTGTGCAGTTATTTGCTGGTGACTCAGGAAGCACGCCTCGGCTTGAATGGCCCGCAGGTGATCGAGCAGGAAGCCGGGATCGAGGAATACGACTCCCGCGACCGGCCTTTCATTTGGAGCCTGACCGGCGGCGAGCAGCGTTTCGCCAGTGGTCTGGTCGATCGGTATGTCGCCGATGACGTGGCGAAGATTCGTCAGCAGGTCGGTGAATTACTGCAGCAGGGTTTGCCAAAGCAACCGCGCAGTCAACGTGCCGAATGGTTTCTGCAGCGTCTCGACAGTCTGAACACTGACCCGCAAATCGAACCGTCGGTGGTTCGCGATCTGTATCAAGGAGAGCGCTCATGAGCGGTTATTCGCTGCGCGGTTTGCACTGGTTCAACGCCTTGAGCGCGGGCGCTAAAAGCTTTGAAGGGCTGCCGGCCTCGTTGAAGGTGGCTGACGGTGAGCTGGGACGTTTTATCGCTGTGGTCGCTGACCCGGACAATCGTTTTCCGCGTGCTCGCAATGGCGAAGTCGGTTTACTCGAAGGCTGGGGTCTGGCCAAGGCTGTGGATGACGTGATCACTGCTGATCGTGATAAAGCGCAAAAGCGCCCGATCATCGCCATCGTCGATGTGCCGAGCCAGGCCTACGGTCGTCGCGAAGAAGCACTTGGCATTCATCAGGCGCTGGCCGGTGCGGCAGACAGTTATGCCCGTGCGCGGTTGGCCGGGCATCCAGTGATTGCGTTGCTGGTCGGTAAGGCGATGTCCGGGGCGTTTCTCGCTCATGGTTATCAGGCCAACCGTTTGATTGCGCTGCGCGATCCCGGCGTGATGGTGCATGCGATGGGCAAGGCTTCGGCGGCGCGAGTGACGTTGCGCAGTGTTGAAGAGCTGGAAGCGCTGGCCGCCAGTGTGCCGCCGATGGCTTATGACATCGACAGTTATGCGAGCCTCGGTTTGCTCTGGGAAACCCTGTCGGTGCAACAGATTGAGCAGCCGACGGCGGATGATCTTTCGAGCGTTAACGAGTGCCTGAAGCAAGCCATCGGCGATGTCGTCAGCACTGATCTGAGCAATCGTCTCGGCGCGAAAAATCGTGCGGCTTCCAGCAAAGTGCGCGAACTGTTGAGGGCGCAGTGGTGAACACGCCTCTGGCCCACGATCTGCTCTGGGGCATGACCCCGGCGCAGTTGCCGGCGGATGCGCCGTTGTGGGCAGTCGAGTCGCTGGCCGCCGGGCAACCGGTGGTGGTACGGCGCGCGTTGAGCGATGAGGGTTCTATCGCGGTCGGCGTGCGCGGTGTGTTGCGCGAGCAGCGGTTGGCGGCGTTTATGGCGGTTGATTCGATTGCCTGTCGGGTCAGTCCCGAAGCGCTTTGTCATGTTGAGTGCGAGCGCGATCTGCCGGTCATACACGCGCTCAAACAACTGCGGCCGATGCTCGATGACTGCGGTTGGGTCTGGGGTGTCAGCGGCAGTGTCGGGTTTGAATTGGCCAGTGGTTTTATCGCGATGCACGCGGCCAGCGATCTCGATCTGATTCTGCGTACACCACAACTGATCACGCGTAATCAGGCTCGTAAATTCGTAGAGATTTTTGATCAAGCCGAGTGCCGGATCGACATGCAGTTGCAGACGCCGTTCGGTGCGGTCGCATTGCGCGAGTGGGCCAGCGGATCGGCACGCGTGCTGCTGAAAAACGAGTATCAGGCCTGTTTGGTGACTGACCCGTGGAACCCGCAGGAGCAGGCAGCGTGAGCAGTCTGCTGGTGTTCCCCGGCCAGGGTGCGCAGCAAGCGGGCATGCTGCAGCGTTTGCCTCGGGAATCGTTGGTCGAGGCCAGTGATGTGCTTGGTGAATATGTTTTGTTGCTGGATTCCAGCGATGCGTTGCGCACGACAAGGGCGGTTCAGCTGTGCCTGCTGATCGCCGGCGTCGCTGCTTCGCGGCAGTTGTTGCAGGACGGACTGACGGCGGATTACGTCGCCGGCTTGTCCATCGGCGCTTACCCGGCAGCAGTGGTTGCGGGGGCGTTGAGCTTCAGCGATGCGTTGCATCTGGTCAGCCTGCGCGGCGAACTGATGCAACAGGCTTATCCACAGGGCTACGGCATGACCGCGATCATCGGCCTGCAATTATCCACAGTCGAAACGTTGCTGGCGCAGGTGCATAGCGAAGATTCGCCGGTGTATCTGGCCAACATCAACGCCGACAATCAGGTGGTGATTGCCGGCAGTGACAAGGCCATGCAAGCGGTGGCCGAACTGGCGCGCAGTCGTGGCGCCGGGTTGGCAAAACGTCTTGCGGTGAGTGTGCCGTCGCACTGTCCGCTGCTGGAAAAACCGGCGCAAACCCTCGCCGAAGCTTTCGCCAAGATTGAACTGAAAACCCCGAAAATCGCTTACCTGAGCGGCAGCCGCGCGCGTCCTGTGACCAAAGTAGAAGCGCTGCGCGACGACCTCGCCTTCAACATGTGCCGCGTGGTGGATTGGCGCGGCACCGTGCAAAGCGCCTACGAGCGTGGCGTACGTTTACAGATCGAACTGCCGCCCGGTGCGGTGCTGACCGGGCTGGCGCGCCGGGTGTTCGAACAAGGCACCGTGACTGCCTTTGACAGTGCGCGCCTCGACACTTTGCAGGCGCTGTTACGAGAGGAGGGTGGCCGCCAACTCTAAAACCGCCGACTCAAGCTTCGAACAACAAAAACAACATTCGACGATGCACTTTGAGGACTACAACAATGATTATTTACGGTGTGGCGCTGCTCGCGATCTGTACGCTGGCAGGGGTGATCATGGGTGACATGCTCGGCGTGTTGTTGGGCGTCAAATCCAATGTCGGCGGGGTCGGCATCGCCATGATCCTGTTGATTTGCGCGCGGTTGTGGATGCAGAAGCGCGGCGGCATGACCAAGGAATGCGAGATGGGCGTCGGCTTCTGGGGCGCCATGTACATTCCTGTGGTGGTGGCGATGGCCGCGCAACAGAACGTTGTCACTGCGCTGCATGGTGGCCCGGTGGCGGTGCTGGCGGCGATTGGTTCGGTGGTGGTCTGTGGTTGCACGATTGCCTTGATCAGCCGCACGCATAAAGGCGAGCCATTGCCTGATGAATCGGCGGAAATCTCCCCGGTCGGCACGCCAGTAGGAGGCCGCTGATATGTGGGATCTCATCGAGAAAGGTCTGGAACACAATGGGCTGGTCACTGCATTCGCTTTTGTCGGCGTGATCATGTGGGTGTCGGTGGTTCTGTCCAAACGCCTGACGTTCGGACGCATTCACGGCTCGGCGATTGCCATCGTTATAGGTCTGGTTTTGGCGTGGGTCGGCGGCACCATGACCGGTGGGCAGAAGGGGCTAGCGGATCTGACGTTGTTCTCTGGTATAGGCCTGATGGGCGGGGCGATGCTGCGTGATTTTGCGATTGTGGCCACAGCGTTTGAAGTGCAGGCGACCGAGGCGAAGAAGGCTGGGTTGATTGGTGTGATTGCGCTGCTGCTGGGCACGATTTTGCCGTTCATTGTCGGCGCGTGCATGGCCTGGGCGTTCGGTTATCGCGATGCGGTGAGCATGACCACCATCGGCGCCGGGGCGGTGACTTACATCGTCGGGCCGGTGACTGGCGCGGCGATTGGCGCGACCTCGGATGTGATGGCGCTGTCGATTGCCACCGGGTTGATCAAGGCGATTCTGGTGATGGTCGGCACGCCGGTCGCGGCGCGCTGGATGGGCCTGGATAACCCGCGTTCGGCGATGGTGTTTGGTGGGTTGGCCGGGACTGTCAGCGGCGTTACAGCTGGGTTGGCGGCGACGGATCGGCGGTTGGTGCCTTATGGGGCGTTGACGGCGACGTTCCACACCGGGCTTGGGTGCTTGCTGGGGCCATCGCTGTTGTTCTTCATTGTTCGCGGGATTGTGGGCTGAAGATCAAAAGCCCCTCACCCTAGCCCTCTCCCGGAGGGAGAGGGGACTGACCGCGTTGTTTTGGCGTTATACATCGACCTGAAATTTCTGAGTGGAACTCAGGCCTTGAAACCATGGAGATCTGCTCCCTTTCCCCCTCTACCCCTTGGGGGAGAGGGCTGGGGTGAGGGGGTAGCTCTTGATCTTGATCTTGATCTTGATCTTGATCTTGATCTTGATCTTGATCTTGATCTAAACCCCAGCCTGCCGATTCGCATACATCCGACACTCCGCCAACAACGCCAGCAAATTCGGATCCCTCTCCTTGGCCTTCAAAAACACCACACCAATGTGCTGCTGCAACCGGTACTTCTCCTGCAACGGAATCAGCTTCACCCGGTTTTCATACACCGCCGCAATCCGCCCCGGCAGCAACGCATAACCCACCCCCGAGCTGACCATGCTCAACAGCGTGAAAATGTCATTCACCTGCATCGCCACCTTCGGTTCGAACCCCGCCTGCTTGAACACCCGCACACCATCCTGATGGGTCGCAAAACCCTGAGTCAGGGTGATGAAGGTTTCATCGCGCACTTCAGCCAGATCCACTTCACTGCGCTGGGCGAACTTTGAATCTGCCGGCGTGGCGAGAAAAATATCATCGGAGAACAACGCAATCTGCTCGCAATCCGGGTCGTTGATGCTGTCGTCCAGCGACACCAGAATCGCGTCAACTTCCATGTTTTTCAGCTTGTAGAGCAGGTCGATGTTCGAACCGAGGATCAGGTCGATGTTGAGTTCGCTACGACGAATCTTCAGGCCCATGATCAATTGCGGTACGGTTTTCACTGTCAGTGAATACAGCGAACCGAGTTTGAAGCGTTCGGCGGAGAACCCGGCCGCTTCGCGGGTCAGGCGCACGCTTTCGACGACGTCGTTGATCAGCTTCTGTGCGCGTTCTTCGAGGACGTAAGCACTTTCCAGCGGTGTCAGGTTGCGACCTTCGTGTTTGAACAGCGGACAGCGCAGGGCGCTTTCCAGCGAATGAATAGCGCGGTGCACGCTGACGTTGCTGGTCTGCAACTCGGCGGCAGCGCGGGCGAGGTTGCCGGTGCGCATGAAGGCGAGGAACACCTCGAGTTTTTTCAGGGTCAATTCTTCGTCGATCAGCATGGCGCGGACTCTTTTTGGAATGCGTCGATTGTGCCTTGAAGATCAAAAGATCGCAGCCTTCGGCAGCTCCTGCATTGGAATGCGTTCGAAGGTAGGAGCTGCCGAAGGCTGCGATCTTTTGATTGCGCTTTTACGCTCAAGGCCCGAGCCTTGCGCGCTGCGGTAACGAATGTGAGGTGAGCAATACATGTATCACGGAGAACGATTGAACGCCTGGACCCATCTGGTCGGGGCGGTGGCGGCTTTTGTCGGCGGCGTCTGGATGTTGGTGATCGCCTGCCTGGATGGCAGCCCGTGGAAGATTGTCAGTGTGGCGATTTACGCGTTTACCTTGCTGGTGCTTTACAGCGCTTCGACCGTGTACCACAGCGTGCGCGGGCGCAAGAAAGCGATCATGAAGAAGGTCGATCACTTTTCGATCTATCTGTTGATTGCCGGTAGCTACACGCCTTTCTGCCTGGTGACCCTGCGCGGGCCGTGGGGCTGGACGCTGTTCGGGATTGTCTGGGGGCTGGCGCTGATCGGCATTCTGCAAGAGATCAAACCGCGTTCGGAGGCGCGGATTCTATCGATCGTGATTTACGCGGTGATGGGCTGGATTGTGTTGGTGGCGGTCAAGCCGCTGATTGCGGCGCTGGGTACGACAGGTTTTGCCTGGCTGGCGTCGGGCGGGGTTTTGTACACGGTGGGGATTATCTTTTTTGCCTTGGATCACCGGCTGCGGCATGCGCATGGGATCTGGCATTTGTTTGTGATCGCGGGGAGCTTGCTGCACTTTGTGGCGATCTTGTTTTACGTCCTATAGACCGAGGTGCGGCTAATCGCTGGCAAGCCAGCTCCCACAGGGTTTAGCGTTGTTCACGGATGTTGTGGCCAACAAAGATCCTGTGGGAGCTGGCTTGCCAGCGATGGGGCCTTAGAAATCACCCCAAAGCTGTTGGGCCACCGCCAGCGCAACCACTGGCGCCGTCTCTGTGCGCAACACCCGCGGGCCGAGGCGGGCGGCGTGGAAGCCGTTGCCTTTGGCTTGCTCGACTTCGGCGTCAGTCAGCCCACCTTCAGGCCCGATCAAGAACGCCAGCGTCGCCGGTTTGGCATGACTCACCAACGGCTCCGCCACCGGATGCAACACCAGTTTCAACTCGGCTTCGGTCTGCTTGATCCAGTCTGCCAACAACACCGGCGGATGAATCACCGGCACCCGCGAGCGCCCGCATTGTTCACAGGCGCTGATCGCCACCTGACGCCAGTGCAGCAGGCGTTTGTCGGCGCGTTCGTCCTTGAGACGGACTTCGCAGCGGTCGCTGAAGATCGGCGTAATTTCATTCACGCCCAGTTCGGTGGCTTTCTGAATGGCCCAGTCCATTCGCTCGCCACGGGACAGTCCCTGGCCGAGGTGGATGTGCAGCGGCGATTCGACCTGGCCGGCGAATTGTTCGTCGATCTGCACGGTTACACGTTTCTTGCCGACTTCCAGCAGGGCGCCGCGAAATTCATGGCCGGAACCGTCGAACAGCTGCACCGCATCGCCCTCGGCCATGCGCAGCACGCGGCTGATGTAGTGCGCCTGGGCCTCCGGCAATTCGTGTTCGCCGGTGCTCAGGGGGGCGTCGATAAAGAAGCGGGACAGTCTCATTTCGGGTCTCTCAGATTAGATCGTTCCCACGCTCTGCGTGGGAATGCCTCAATGGACGCTCTGCGTCCGCTTTGGGACGCGGAGCGTCCCGGGCTGCATTCCCACGCGGAGCGTGGGAACGAGCGAGTAAACCGGATCAACCCGGATCGCGGAAGCCGGGGTGGAAGTCTTTCGGCACGGCCACGCTGACGCTGTCACGCGTGGCAATGTCGATGCCTTCGCTAGCCACTTCTGCGAGGAAGTCGATCTGCTCCGGGGTGATCACGTACGGCGGCAGGAAATACACCACGCTACCCAGCGGACGCAGCAACGCGCCACGCTCCAGCGCATGCTGGAACACTTTCAGACCGCGACGTTCCTGCCAAGGGTAGGCCTCTTTGGTGGCTTTATCCTTGACCATCTCGATGGCCAGCACCATGCCGGTCTGGCGCACTTCGGAGACGTTCGGATGATCGACCAGATGCGCCGTCGCCGAGGCCATGCGCTGGGCCAGCGCCTTGTTGTTCTCGATGACGTTGTCCTGCTCGAAGATATCCAGCGTTGCCAATGCCGCCGCGCACGCCAGCGGGTTGCCGGTGTAGCTGTGCGAATGGAGGAAGGCGCGCAGGGTTGGATAGTCATCGTAGAACGCGCTGTAGACCTCGTCGGTGGTCAGGCACGCGGCCAGCGGCAAATAGCCGCCGGTCAGCGCTTTCGACAGGCAGAGGAAGTCCGGGCGGATGCCGGCCTGTTCACAGGCAAACATGGTTCCGGTGCGACCGAAACCAACGGCGATTTCGTCGAGGATCAAATGCACGCCGTAGCGATCGCAGGATTCGCGCAGCAGCTTGAGGTACACCGGGTGATACATGCGCATGCCGCCAGCGCCCTGAATCAGCGGCTCGACGATCACTGCCGC
This sequence comes from Pseudomonas sp. Irchel 3H7, assembly GCF_900187605.1. Classification (GTDB taxonomy): domain Bacteria; phylum Pseudomonadota; class Gammaproteobacteria; order Pseudomonadales; family Pseudomonadaceae; genus Aquipseudomonas. The sequence goes on along the minus strand of NZ_FYEA01000005.1, from coordinate 213,620 downwards.
GACGCTGTCATGGTTCTCGGCCAAGGTCTGTTCCATGGCCGCGAACATGTTGCGCGAATGTTCTTCCCAACTCATCCCCTCGGGGCGCCCGTAGCAATCCGGGCTCGGCACCTTGATGGTGTCCATCAGCAGCGCTTTGTAGGTCTCGGTGAACAGCGGCACGTCACCGACCGCCATCGCCGCCATGGTTTCGCCGTGGTAGCTGTTGGTCAGGGTGACGAAGCGCTTCTTGTTCGGTTGACCGCGATTGAGCCAGTAGTGAAAGCTCATTTTCAGCGCGACTTCGATGCAGGACGAACCGTTATCGGCGTAGAACACCCGGTTCAGCCCTTCCGGCGTCATCTTCACCAGACGTTCGGACAGCTCGATCACCGGTTGATGGCTGAAGCCAGCCAGAATCACGTGCTCCAGTTGATCGACCTGATCCTTGATGCGCTGGTTGATGCGCGGGTTGGCGTGGCCGAACACGTTGACCCACCACGAGCTGACCGCGTCGAGGTAGCGCTTGCCTTCGAAGTCTTCGAGCCAGACGCCTTCGCCGCGCTTGATCGGGATCAGCGGCAGCTGTTCGTGGTCTTTCATCTGGGTGCAGGGATGCCACAACACCGCGAGGTCGCGTTGCATCCACTGGTTATTCAGGCCCATTTACAGTCTCCTCGAGGCGGCTCGCGTCAGGCGCGGGCAAACAATCGCGCAAGCCTATGCAATGCATCGCGCGGGGACAACCCATTGTGTCGATTGAGCTACTTTGTATGAGCCGATAGACGTCGCTGGCGGCGTTTTGATGGCTAACGTATTCTTCGCGGTTCTTTGGGTCGTCTGACCCGCAAAACTGCTTTTTCCTACGTGTATTTCCGGAGTTCGCTGAATGTCTGTCGGTTGGCTGCGCGCCTGTGCGCTGGTGATGTTGGGGCTGTTCAGCGTTACAGCGCTGGCCAAGGATAAAACTGCAATCGTGATCGGCGGCGGCCTCTCGGGTCTGACTGCCGCTTATGAACTGCAAAACAAAGGCTGGCAGGTCACCCTGCTGGAAGCCAAGCCGAGCCTGGGCGGACGCTCGGGCATGGCCACCAGCGAGTGGATCGGCAACGACAAGACCCAGCCGGTGCTGAACAAGTACGTGTCGACGTTCAAGCTGGGCACCACGGCGGCACCTGAGTTCGTGCGGACCCCGGGCTACCTGATCGACGGCGAGTATTTCTCTGCCGCCGATCTGGCGACCAAGCAACCGGCCACCGCCGATGCCTTGAAGCGCTATCAGAAAACCCTCGACGATCTGGCGCGTTCGATCGACGATCCGCAGAACCCGGCGGCGACCAGTACGTTGCACGCACTGGACCAGATCACCGTATCGAGCTGGCTCGACAAGCAGAACCTGCCGGCCACAGCGCGTCAGCTGATCAACCAGGACATCCGCACCCACTACGACGAACCTTCGCGTCTGTCGCTGCTGTACTTCGCGCAGCAGAACCGCGTGTATCGCGGCATCTCCGACCGCGACCTGCGTGCTTCGCGTCTGGTCGGCGGCAGCCAGGTGCTGGCGCAGGCGTTCGTTAAACAGATCAAGACGATCAAGACCAATTCGCCGGTGTCGGCGATCAATCAGGACAAGGATGGCGTGACCGTCAAGGTCGGCAGTGTTGGTTATCAGGCTGATTACGTTGTACTGGCCGTGCCATTGCGTGCGCTGAACAAGATTGCTTTGACGCCGGCGCTGGATGCCCAGCACATGGCCGCGATCAAGGGCACCAACTACGGCTGGCGCGACCAGATCATGCTGAAGTTCAAGACGCCGGTGTGGGAAAGCAAGGCGCGCATGTCCGGCGAGATCTACAGCAACACCGGTCTCGGCATGCTCTGGATCGAACCTGCCCTGAAGGGCGGCGCCAACGTGGTGATCAACCTGTCCGGCGACAATGCCCGCGTGATGCAGGCGTTCGGCGACAAGCAGATGGTCGATCAGGTGCTGATCCGTCTGCACGCGTTTTATCCACAGGCCCGTGGCTCGTTCACCGGTTATGAAATCCGTCGCTACAGCACCGACCCGTCGATGGGCGGCGCCTACCTGGCTTACGGCCCGGGGCAGATCAGCAAGTTCTGGCGCCTGTGGGAACGTCCGCTGCAACGCGTGACCTTCGCCGGCGAACACACCGACACCTTGTACCCGGGAACTCTGGAAGGCGCACTGCGCACTGGCCAGCGAGCGGCCAGTCAGGTTGAAGATCTGGCGGCGGGCAAATCGTTCGAGCCAGCCAAAGTGCTGCCGGCTGCAGCAGCGGCAGGCGCGGCGGGTGCCGTGGCGGCGAAGAAGGGCAACTTCTTCACTAATCTGTTCGGCGGTTCGGATGACGAGAAGAAGCCTGAGCCAGTGAAGGCGCCAGAGCCGGCACCTGCTCCGGTCGCTCCAGCACCTGCGCCGACCCCGGCACCTGCGCCAGCTCCGGTGGAAGCGCCGAAGCCTGCAGCTCCGGTAAAGGCTGAGCCTGCGAAGAAAGCGGCAGCCAAGCCTGCGGCGAAGAAGCCGGCGGCTAAAACCGAAGCGAAAAAGCCTGCGGCGAAACCGGCGGCGAAGAAGGCTGAACCGGCGAAGAAGCCAGCGGCCAAGCCTGCGGCAACGACCGAGACCAAGGCGCAGTAAGCCTTGCGGTGAATGAAGAAGCGCGGCGTTTATGCCGCGCTTTTTTTTTGCCTGTGAGGGCCCCATCGCTGGCAAGCCAGCTCCCACAGGTTTCTGAGGTGAACGCAGAATTTATGAACGCCACCGACCACTGTGGGAGCGGGCTTGCCCGCGATGAAGCCTGTCCAGACAGCGCATCATCAGGATCTGCCACCTAACATCCCGCCACACTTTCCCCGTTAATCTTTCCTTAACAAGCCACTTCCAGACTCTTGATCGTATTTCTCGATATTTCAAAGCAAAATTTTCCGCTTTAATTCGATAGATAACTCGCTAGTCTTGGTTCGCAGTTCTCACAGGATTTGGGCAATGCAGCTACGTAACTCTTCTTCGCGCTATGGTTGGGTCAGCATCTTCATGCACTGGGGCGTGGCGCTGGTGGTCTTCGGGCTGTTTGCGCTGGGCCTGTGGATGGTCGGGCTGGATTACTACAGCAGCTGGCGCAAAGAGGCGCCGGATCTGCACAAGAGTATCGGCCTGGTGTTGCTGGCCGTGATGGTGTTGCGGGTGCTGTGGCGTTTTATCAGCCCACCGCCGCCGACGCTGCAGAGCTACAGCCGCATGACCCGTATCGGCGCCAAGTTCGGCCACGGGTTTCTGTATCTGGCGCTGTTCGCTGTGATGCTTGCCGGTTACCTGATTTCCACCGCAGACGGTGTCGGGATTCCGGTGTTTGGCCTGTTTGAAGTTCCTGCACTGGTTTCCGGGCTACCGGATCAGGCAGATACCGCTGGGGTGATTCATCTCTGGCTGGCGTGGGCACTGGTAATTTTTTCCGGTCTCCATGCGTTGGCAGCATTGAAGCACCACTTTATCGATCGTGATGCGACCCTGACGCGAATGCTCGGTCGCAAAGCCTGAAATTCAACCTCGACTCAAAGGAAAAGAAAGCATGTTGAAAAAGACTCTGGCCGCTCTGGCAATCGGTTCTGCACTGCTCTCGGCCCAGGCCATGGCGGCGGACTACAAAATCGACAAGGAAGGTCAGCACGCCTTCGTTGACTGGAAAATCAGCCACCTGGGTTACAGCTTCATCCACGGTACTTTCAAAGATTTCGACGGTACGTTCTCGTGGGATTCGGCCAAGCCTGAAGCCAGCAAAATCTCCGTCGATGTGAAAGCCGCCAGCCTTTGGTCGAACCACGCTGAACGTGACAAGCACATCGCCAGCAAAGACTTCCTCGACGTGGGCAAGTTTGCTGACGCCAAGTTCGTCTCCACCGCTGTTAAGTCGACCGGTGAAAAGACTGCTGACGTGACTGGCGACCTGACCCTGCACGGCGTGACCAAGCCTGTGACCTTCAAGGCCACGTTCAACGGCGAAGGCAAGGATCCATGGGGCGGCGAGCGTGCTGGTTTCAACGCGAAGACCACCCTCAACCTGAACGATTTCGGGATCAAGGGCCCAGGTCCTACCTCGCAAACTGCGGATCTGGACATCTCGCTGGAAGGCGTGAAAGTTAAGTAACTTTCTCCTCGCCACATAAAAACGCCCCCGGTTGAAAGGCCGGGGGCGTTTTTTATTGCCTGCCACAACCCTGATCCCCTGTAGGAGCTGCCGAAGGCTGCTCCTACAGAAAGCGGGTTTGGGTCGTCCATAAAAAATGCCCCGGCTCTTTCGAGGCGGGGCATTTTTCATTGCAGCGTCAAATCAGCGATTGCGGGTCAGCAAGGCTGGTTTTTCGCCACGCGGGCGGCTTGGCAGTTGATCAAGCTGCTCAGGCGTCGGGAAGCGATCGGCTTTCGATTCCTTGTGCATGATCTTCGGGCCGGTGCTGCGCGGGTTCTGCACGGCTGGCTCGCTGCGTGGCTGATCGTCACGGGCTGGACGGCGGTTGCGCGAGGACGAAGCGGAATCGTCGCGACGACCCGACTGACCGTCACGCGGTGCACCATTGCGCGGGCCGCTGCGTTTGGCCGGTGGGGTGCCGGTGCTCGAACCGTTGCTGTTGCGCGGGCCGTTCTGGCGACCCTGCGACTGACCGCCGCGAGGTGCGCCCGAACCTGCGCCAGCACCTTGAGCCGGTGCGCCTGGACGACGACCACGGCCGCCAGCAGGAGCCGGTTTCGGCACGTAGTCAACGCGGTTACCGAAGTTATCGATATCGTCGTCGAGGAATTCGTCCGGTGCGCGATCAGCTGCCGCACGTGGCGGTTGGCTCGGACGCTGTTCGCGGCTCGGAGTACCTTCGCGCGGTTTCTGCTGACGGGCAGGGCGCTCGCCACGTTCACCGGCCGGTTTTTCCTTGCCCTTGTCTTTGCCTTTGTCCTTACGACCGCCACCACCGCCGCCGCCATTCGGCCCGTCGCCGCGTGGGCCACGTGGATTGCGCGGGTTACGCACGTCCGGACGTTCACGCACTTCCGGCTTCTCGGCTTCAATGGTGCTCGAATCGAAGCCCATCAGGTCGCCGTCGGCGATTTTCTGTTTGGTCATGCGTTCGATGCTTTTCAGCAGTTTTTCTTCGTCCGGCGCGACCAGCGAAATCGCCTCGCCCGAACGACCGGCACGGCCAGTACGGCCGATACGGTGAACGTAATCTTCATCGACGTTCGGCAGTTCGAAGTTGACCACGTGTGGCAACTGATCGATGTCCAGACCGCGCGCGGCGATGTCGGTAGCCACCAGGATACGCACCTGGTTGGCCTTGAAGTCGGCCAGCGCTTTGGTCCGTGCGTTCTGGCTCTTGTTACCGTGGATCGCCACAGCCGGCAGGCCGTGCTTGTCCAGGTACTCGGCCAGACGGTTGGCGCCGTGCTTGGTGCGGGTGAACACCAGCACCTGTTCCCACGCGCCGGCGGTGATCAGGTGCGCCAGCAGCGCACGCTTGTGGCTGGCCGGCAGACGGAACACGCGTTGTTCGATGCGCTCGACCGTGGTGTTCGGCGGCGTCACTTCGATGCGTTCCGGGTTGTGCAGCAGCTTGCCGGCGAGGTCGGTGATGTCTTTGGAGAAGGTTGCCGAGAACAGCAGGTTCTGACGCTTGGACGGCAGACGCGCGAGAACTTTTTTCACGTCGTGCACGAAACCCATGTCGAGCATGCGGTCGGCTTCGTCGAGGACGAGGATTTCCACGTGGGACAGGTCAACGCTGCCCTGGCCGCAGAGATCGAGCAAACGACCCGGGCACGCAACGAGCACGTCAACACCACGGGACATGGCCTGAACCTGTGGGTTCATGCCAACGCCGCCGAAGATGCAGGCGCTGACGAATTTCAGGTCACGGGCGTAGATCTTGAAGCTCTCGTGAACCTGGGCCGCGAGTTCGCGGGTCGGGGTCAGGACCAGTACGCGCGGTTGGCGCGGGCCATGACGCTGGGATTTGTCCGGGTGACCATTGGGGAACAACCGCTCCAGGATCGGAAGGGCGAAACCGCCGGTTTTACCGGTACCTGTCTGTGCCGCAACCATCAGGTCGCGACCTTGCAACACGGCGGGAATGGCCCGCTGTTGCACCGGAGTAGGCTCGGTATAGCCCGCATCTTCGATGGCGCGGACTAAAGCCTCGGAGAGACCGAGGGAAGCAAAGGACATGAGTAATCCTGTTTTAGTTAGGGCTTGGCCCAATGGGAGTCTTGCCTGGCGCGAATCACGTTTAAGAGGACGCAATCCCGTCCGGTCCTGCTGCGGTTCCGAAGGCACGTCTGGAGCGCTCGCGCGGGCTGCAAAGCTGCGCTGTAGCGGGTCGAGAGGCCTGTTACGGTTCCGGGCGTCCGGGCGTGAGCCTGGCGGGAACGCCGGAGTATAACAGAGCAATCACTGCGCGCTGCTTTCCTGCTGCTCAACGGTTTTGCCGCTGGCCGTGGCTGAATTCATTGATGGGCTGCTGGCGGGGGCGGCGCCGTAGCGTGCGCTCAGCTCGGCGTAGGCCGGTTCGCGCTTGAATCGCTTGAGCTCGGCGCCAAACCGCTGCACCAGCAAATCCATGCCGGCATTGCGTCGAACCGCGAGAAACTGGCTCTGACGGCTAATAACCGTCGGGTTTTCGGTGATTTGATCGCGAATATTCAGCTCATCGAGCAAATGCTGACCGACGCGACGGTCAGTGATCAGCAAGTCAATGCGACCGCGCACCAGTTTGCCGAAGTTGGCTTCGTGGGTCGGGGCCGGTTCACGGGTAAACAATGTTGATTCGCTGAAGTCTGGGCTATAGAGATAACCCGGCGAGGTGCCGATGGTCAGGCCTTTGAGTTCTTCGAGTTTGCTGAACGGGTGCGGCCGGTCGTTGGCGTAAAACATCACGAATTCGACGTCCGACAGCGGCTCGCTCGGGTAGAGCAGGGTGGCGTCGCGCTCATCGCTATGGAAGATATCCAGCGCGCCATCGGCAAGGCCGGTTTCAAGCATCGACAGGCAACGCTTCCACGGCAGGAATTGCCATTCGACTTCTATGCCCAGCCGTTTGAAGACGATGGCCGTGGTTTCGTAATCCAGTCCGAGGTTCTTACCGTTCTCTTCATAGACGTAAGGCGCCCACGGCTCGGTGACAATACGCAACTTCTCGCCTCGAGCGGCGAAGCTCAGGCAAGCAAAAACCAGCACGGCGAATAACTGCGTGATCAAAGGCATGGCTTGAGATTACGACGAGAAACGCGAAAGAGCCAGAAAGTGCCTGCACAAGCTCTAATTCGGGGATTTAAAAGCAAAAGATCGCAGCCTTCGGCAGCTCCTACAGGTGTAATTAAATCCTGTGTAGGAGCTGCCGAAGGCTGCGATCTTTTGATCTTGCTTGTTGCTTTCAGCTTGAAGCTTGCCGCTGTTTCAACGCGGCAACTTCAGGTTATTCCAGATCGCCAGACTCGGCTCAGCCTGGTTCATGGAATAGAAGTGCAGCCCCGGCGCGCCGCCCTGCAACAGGCGTTCGCACATCTCGCTGACGACTTGCTCACCAAAGCGCTGAATGCTTTGTGTGTCATCGCCGTAGGCTTCCAGTTGCTTGCGGATCCAGCGCGGGATTTCCGCACCGCAGGCATCGGAGAAGCGCGCGAGTTTGCTGTAGTTGGTGATCGGCATGATCCCCGGAACGATTGGCAGATCGACACCCTGCGCCTGCAAACGGTCGACGAAATAGAAGTAGCTGTCGGCGTTGAAGAAGTACTGGGTGATTGCGCTGTCGGCGCCGGCACGGGCCTTGCGCACGAAGTTGGCGAGATCGTCTTCGTAGTTGCGTGCTTGCGGATGCATCTCCGGGTACGCAGCGACTTCGATGTGGAAATGATCACCGGTTTCTTCACGAATGAATTCAACCAGTTCATTGGCGTGACGCAGCTCGCCGCTGGTCATGCCCATACCAGACGGCAGGTCACCACGCAGGGCGACGATGCGCTTGATGCCGGCAGCCTTGTACTCGTTCAGCAGGCCGCGCAGGTCGTCCTTGCTGTCGCCGACGCACGACAGGTGCGGTGCGGCCGGTACTTTGACTTCGCTTTCCAGTTGCAGAACGGTGTTGAGGGTGCGATCACGGGTCGAACCACCAGCGCCATAGGTGCAGGAAAAGAAGTCAGGATTGTATGTGGCCAGCTGACGGGCAGTGGCGAGCAGTTTTTCATGCCCAGCATCGGTCTTGGTCGGGAAGAACTCGAAGCTGTAGCGACGGTCTTGGGACATGGTCATACCCTTGGAAACACGTAAGCCGGACGCTGCACCCTGTAGGAGCTGCCGCAGGCTGCGATCTTTGCAGATCATAAGATCGCAGCCTGCGGCAGCTCCTACACAGAGCGGTCAGCAGCGCCAGTCAGGCAACGCGGTGCGCCAGGCACACCGCGTCGACGCTCAGCCAATCAGTAGCGGTAAGCGTGTGGCTTGAACGGGCCTTCGACGGTCACGCCGATGTAGTCAGCCTGTTGCTTGGTCAGTTGAGTGACCACGCCACCGAAGCCGCGAACCATTTCCAGGGCCACTTCTTCGTCGAGTTTCTTCGGCAGTACTTCAACGGTCAGACGCTCGGCTTTCTGGGCTGGCGACAGGTCGGCGTACTTCTGGCCGAACAGGAAGATCTGCGCCAGAACCTGGTTGGCGAACGAACCGTCCATGATGCGGCTTGGGTGGCCAGTGGCGTTACCCAGGTTTACCAGACGGCCTTCGGCCAGCAGGATCAGGTAGTCGTCGTTCTGAGCGTCGAAAGCGCCCGGGCCGGTACGGTGGATCTTGTGTACCTGTGGCTTCACTTCTTCCCATGCCCAGTTCTTGCGCATGAAAGCGGTGTCGATCTCGTTGTCGAAGTGACCGATGTTGCAGACAACAGCGCGCTTCTTCAGAGCTTTGAGCATATTCGCGTCGCAAACATTGACGTTACCGGTGGTGGTCACGATCAGGTCGATCTTGCCCAGCAGCGCTTTGTCGATGCTTGCTTCGGTGCCGTTGTTGATACCGTCGATGAATGGCGAAACCAGTTCGAAACCGTCCATGCACGCCTGCATGGCGCAGATCGGGTCAACTTCGGAAACCTTAACGATCATGCCTTCCTGACGCAGGGACTGAGCCGAGCCCTTGCCCACGTCACCGTAACCGATGACCAGCGCTTGCTTGCCGGACAGCAGGTGGTCAGTACCGCGCTTGATCGCGTCGTTCAGGCTGTGACGGCAGCCGTACTTGTTGTCGTTCTTGGACTTGGTCACCGAGTCGTTGACGTTGATGGCCGGGATTTTCAGCTCGCCCTTGGCCAGCATGTCCAGCAGACGGTGTACGCCGGTGGTGGTTTCTTCGGTCACGCCGTGAACGCGATCCAGTACTTGTGGGTACTTGTCGTGCAGCAACTGAGTCAGGTCGCCGCCGTCGTCGAGGATCATGTTGGCGTCCCATGGCTGGCCATCCTTCAGGATGGTCTGCTCCAGGCACCACTCGTACTCTTCTTCAGTTTCGCCTTTCCAGGCGAAAACCGGGATACCGGCAGCAGCGATAGCGGCAGCAGCCTGATCCTGAGTCGAGAAAATGTTGCACGACGACCAACGTACTTCGGCACCCAGGGCAACCAGGGTTTCGATCAGCACGGCAGTCTGAATGGTCATGTGGATGCAGCCGAGGATCTTGGCGCCTTTCAACGGCTGTTCGCCGGAATACTTGCGACGCAGACCCATCAGAGCCGGCATTTCCGATTCGGCGATGATGGTTTCGCGACGGCCCCAGGCAGCCAGGGACATGTCGGCAACTTTGTAATCGTTAAAATCTGCAGGCGTGATAACAGCGCTCATGAAGAGCCTCCATTCGTAATGTATGCGAATGGGCGCCGTTGTGCGTTTAGTGTCCAGCCTAAGGCCGGTCAACGCCCCATCCGAGCCTGACAGGTTGAACCTGCTGCAGCGCCCCTCGGACAGGTGGCGGGAAAACGGTATCAATTGAAGATGACCGTTTTGAAACGGGGGCGATTATAGCCGTCTAGACTGATCTTCCAAAGGGTTTCTGTCGGCCAGATGAAGATCGTTAATGACGACCATAGTCGAAGCCGCATGGAGCCTGACCGCTCAGTCTGCCAAGATACCGTCCATCGTTCGGCAAGACACTCAGGAGTGAAGATGAATTTCCACACCCGCAAATGGGTAAAACCCGAAGACCTCAACCCCAACGGCACCCTGTTCGGCGGCAGCCTGCTGCGCTGGATCGACGAGGAAGCGGCGATTTACGCCATTGTGCAGTTGGGCAATCAGCGCGTGGTGACCAAGTACATTTCCGAAATCAACTTCGTCAGCGCCTCGCGCCAGGGCGACATCATCGAACTGGGCATTACCGCCACCGAATTCGGCCGCACCTCGATCACCCTGACGTGCGAAGTGCGCAACAAGATCACTCGCAAGAGCATTCTCACCGTTGAGAAGATGGTTTTTGTGAACCTCGGTGAAGACGGTTTGCCGGCACCGCACGGGCGCACTGAAATCAAGTACGTCAAAGACCAGTTCCAGGAAGATGAGTTAGTCAGCGAGTAATGCGAGCTCTGTAGGAGCTGCCTCAGGCTGCGATCTTTTGATCTTGTTTTATAGAGGCAAGATCAAAAGATCGTCCGATCGCGGCCCGAGCCTTCGGCAGCTCCTACACTATTAGCGTGGCGCTCACAGAACGTATTCCAAGCCTCAAGGGTCGTAGGTAAACACCACCCCCACGGTTCCCACGCCATGACCACTCCCACCGACGGCAAGACCCCCGATCTCTCGGCCAAAGAGCAACACGAAGTCGAGAAAAACCAGCCGCCCCGCGCGGCCGTTCTGCACGAAATCATCCGCAGCCAAGGCGATCAGGAACTGGAGCGCAGCATCGCCGCGCTGTGGTGGTCGGCGCTGGCGGCCGGGCTGACCATGGGCTTGTCATTGATGGGCATGGGCCTGCTCAACTCGCGCCTGCCCGACGGTGACGAATTCAAGGTGATCGCCAGCTTCGGTTACTGCGCAGGTTTTCTCGCGGTGATCCTCGCCCGTCAGCAACTGTTCACCGAAAACACCCTGACTGCCGTGCTGCCGGTCATGACCAAGCCGACCCTGCAAAACTTCGGCCGGCTGATCCGCCTGTGGACGGTGGTGCTGGTCGGCAACCTGTGCGGCACGATTCTGGTCGCGTACGTGATGCTCGAACTGCCGATCTTCGACACCAAGACTGACCACGCCTTTCTCGAAATCGGCCGCAAGGTCATGGAAAACCACGCCAGCCAGATGTTCGCCAAGGGCATCGTTTCCGGCTGGATGATCGCCACTATGGTCTGGATGATTCCGTCCATGGAGAGCGCGAAGATGTGGATCATTATCCTCATCACCTACCTGATGGCGCTCGGCGACTTCACTCACATCGTGGTGGGTTCGGCGGAGGTGTCATATCTGGTGTTCGCCGGCGAGTTGCCGTGGAGTGATTTCTGGATGGTCTTCGCCGGGCCGACGCTGGCGGGGAACATCATTGGTGGCAGCTTTATCTTTGCGCTGATCAGCCATGCGCAGATTCGCAGCGAGAGCGGCGCGCCAAAGACGGATAAACCCGCCTCTGGCGAATCCCGCGAGGATGATTCAGACAGCAAAAGCCGATAGTTTCAGGCGTTGAACGGCGGGCTGACCGGTGACGCGGCCGGCTCGCTTTCAGGCGCCTTGAGCTGGCCTTCCCAACGTGCAATGACCAGCGGCGCCAGCGCGTTGCCCAACACGTTCAGCGCAGTCACCGGCATGTCCATCAACCGGTAAACGCCAGCGATGATCGCCACGCCTTCCACTGGCAATCCGGCGGCGGTCAGCGTTGCCGTCAGAATGATGAACATGAAGCCCGGCACGCCCGCCGCGCCTTTGGATGTCAGCACCATGATCAGCACCAGCATCGCCTGATCTGCCAGACCCAGGTCAATGCCATAAGCCTGAGCGATGAACAATGTGCCCAGCCCTGCAAACAGTGATGCGCCGTCGAGGTTGAACGAGTAGCCCAGCGGAATGACCATGCTGGTAATCGGGCGCGGCGCTCCATAGCGTTCCATTTTTTCGATCAACTGCGGCATCACCGTGGCCGAAGCAGCGCTGCTGTAGGCCAGCAGTAGTTCACTGCGTATTTCGCGGATAAGGTGGAAAAAACGGATCCCGGCCATTCGCGCCACCAAACCCAGCACGCACAATGCGAACAGCAACACCGCCACATAAGTGATGCCGATCAGCTTGGCCAGTGGCAGTAAGGCGCTCAGGCCAAAGCTGGCTACAGTCACGCCGATCAGGCCGAAAATACCGATCGGCGAATAGTGCATGACCAGATGCGTGACTTTGAACATGGTGTCGGAAACCGCCTGCATCACCGCGATCAGCGGCGCCTTCTGTTGCTCGGGCAGCATCGACAAGGCGCAGCCGAACAGGATGGCAAAGAACAACACCGACAGCAGTTTGCCCTGCGACATGGCCAATACGATGTTGTCCGGGACGATGTTGACCAAGGTTCGACCCAGGTTCTGCGTTTCACCCGTAGTGGCCAGGCCGGTGACCGGTGCTTGCAAGGTGCTGCTGAAATCCGCGCCAGCGCCGGGCTGGAATACATTGCCGATGATCAGCCCGAAGACGATGGCGATGCTGGTGATCGTGAAAAAATACACCAGTGTTTTTATCCCGACCCGTCCCAAGGCCTTGGTACTGCCCGCGCCGGCAATGCCAACGACCATGCAGGCAAAGACCAGCGGTACGACGATCATTTTCATCAGCCTGATAAACAGGTCGCCCGCCGGTTGCAGCAGGTTGTCGATAAACCAGGCTTTGTGTTCGGGAAACTGGTTGAGGAGGATGCCGACGACGACCCCGGCGGCGAGCCCGATCATGATGCGAGTGACCAGGCTGGTGGATGTTTTGCTACTCATGCTGTGCCCCTTTTTATTGTGTTTGTTGGGGTTGGAATCAATGCGCAAACAGACCGTTGAAGTCCTTGAAGCCTTTGACTTCGATCGGGTTGCCGCTGGGGTCAAGGAAGAACATCGTGCGTTGCTCGCCCGCTTCGCCGGCGAAACGAATCACCGGTGGGATTTCAAAGTGAGTGCCCAGGCGGTTCAGCCGCTCGGCCAGTTCCAGCCATTCCTCTAGCGGTAGCACCACACCGAGGTGTGGCATCAGCACCTTGTGCTCGCCGACCTGCCCGGTGCGGGTTGTCGCGAAGGGTTTGCCCAGGTGCAGCGAGAGTTGATTGCCGAAAAAGTCGAAGTCGACCCACGTCTCTGTACTGCGGCCTTCAGTGCAGCCCAACACATCTCGATAAAAAGTCCGCGTCTGTTCCAGGTCGCAAACATGGTATGCAGCGTGAAAAGGTCTGTTCATGTGATAGCCCTGAGTGAAGGAGCACTCAGGGTAAACAGGCCATGCGGCGGGGCAAAACGGCTTCGTCTTGTTCTGAGCGAAAGGAAAACTTATGGACGTGCGCTTTCTTCAAAGCCTGATCGCAGTAGTTGAAACCGGTTCGATTGCGGCCGCCGCTCGCCGCGAAAACCGCACGGCGGCGGCGATCAGTCAGCGAGTTCAGGCACTCGAACGGTCACTGGGTTATGCCTTGTTGGTGCGCACCGCGCATGCCGTACGGCCATCGGATCTCTGTCTGCAGGTGCTGCCGCAAATCAGGGCGATCATCGAACAGGCGCAGGCGTTGCAAAACGATCTGAACCACGATGCTCTGACGGGAGAGGTGAAGATTGGCGCGATCTCGACGGCGTTGACGGGTGTGTTGCCGGGGTTGATCGAGCGATTGGCATTTTCGGCGCCGGCGTTGAAGCTGAAGATCACGCCCGGGGATTCAAAAAGCCTTTACGAAAAAGTGCTGGCGGGCGAACTGGATGCGGCGATTCTGGTCAGGCCACCATTTCAGCCACCCAAGGCTCTGGCGCTGACCGTGCTTAAGATCGAGCCGTTGGTTCTGGTTGCTCCGGCCACGCACACCGGGCAATCGCTGGAAACATTGCTGCGTGCAGGTCCATTCATACGTTACGACGCGCGTTCATGGGGCGGGCAGATTGCACAGCGCTACCTCGACGAGCAGGCGATCGAGCCGAATTTGCTGTGTGAACTGGATGCGCTGGAAACCATCGTCATGCTCGTCAATCAGGGGATGGGAGTGTCACTGGTGCCGCAATGGGCCGGGATGGCGCTGGACGGAATGTATGTCCTGCCGGTGGAAAAGGAGCAGCGTTATTCGCGGGAACTGGTGGTGATGCACAGCTCGACGCCGCACCGCCCGTTGGCGATGCGACATCTGCTCGAATTACTCTGCGATCCGTCATGAAAGTACTCCACGACGGCGCCGCAGTGATGTGTCAGTGTGCGGTTTCGGTCGCAGCACTCGGCTCGTTGCGAGTCGCGTGTTTGACCAGTTTGCCGATGGTCAGCCCCTGCAACAGGATCGACGACAGCACCACGATGTAAGTGATGCTCAGCAGCAGATCGCGCTCCGGGCCCAGCGGCAGGGCCAGCGCCAGTGCCACCGAAACACCGCCGCGCAAGCCGCCCCAGGTCAGAATGCGGATGGTGCCGGCGGGCACTGTCCGCCAGCGTCGCAGCAGCAGAATCGCTGGTGCTACGGTGAGCAGGCGCGAGAGCAGAATCGCCACCGCCAGCAAACCTGCCGCTGCCATGTGCAGCCAGTTGAATGGCAGCAGCAACAGTTCCATGCCGATCAGCGCGAACAACAGCGCGTTGAGCATGTCATCGAGCAATTCCCAGAAACCGTCGAGATAGCGGCGGGTCATGTCATTCATCGCCAGATTGCGCCCGACGTTGCCGATGATCAGACCGGCCACCACCATCGCGATCGGCGCGGAAACGTGAATCTCGGTGGCCATCGCCGAACCGCCAATGACCAGCGCCAAGGTCAGCATCACTGTGATCTGATGCTGCTCGACGCTTTTGATCATTCGATAAACCAGATAACCGATCAGACCGCCGAACAGCACACCGCCGATGGCTTCATGAACGAACAACATCGCGGTGGCGCTGACGGTCGGGGTTTCGCCGAGTTGGGCGATGCCCAGCAGCACGGTGAACACCACGACGGCCGTGCCGTCGTTGAACAGCGACTCACCGACAATGGTGGTTTTCAGCGGCTTCGAGGCGTTGGCGGTACGCAGCACGCCGAGCACGGCAATCGGGTCGGTCGGCGAAATCAGCGCGCCGAACAGCAAGCAGTACAAGAAGCTCACGTGCCAGCCGAACAGGGCAAAAATGTAATAGGCGAGGCTGCCGATCACCGTGGTGGCAATCAACACACCGAAAGTCGCCAACAGACCGATGGGCCAGCGGTAGCTGCGCAGATCGTTGAGGTTAACGTGCAAGGCGCCGGCGAACAGCAGGAATGAGAGCATCCAGTTCATCAGCAGATCGCCGAAGTCGATCTGGCCGATCAGTTGCTGCACGCGTTCTTCGAGACCGGGGTAGCCGAGCACGCTCAGGCCTTGCAGGATCAGCGAGAACAGCAGTGCGGTGACCATCACGCCGATGGTCGGCGGCAGGCCGATGAAGCGGAAGTTGACGAAGGTGAGGAGGGTGGTGAGGCAGATGAAAGCGGCGACAAGTTCAAGCATCCGGGGTCCTTTGGATGAGGGGTGAAAGATAGCGCACCGAATCTTTGGTGCAGGGGTTGGATGGGCTGAGTCAGGATCGGGACACAGTTGATGGTGTGATGAGATCAAGAGCCCCCTCACCCCAGCCCTCTCCCTTGGGGAGAGGGGGAAAGGGAGCAGATCTTCAAGTCTTTCAGGGCCTGAGTTCGGCTCGAAATTTCA
This sequence comes from Pseudomonas sp. Irchel 3H7, assembly GCF_900187605.1. Taxonomy (GTDB): domain Bacteria; phylum Pseudomonadota; class Gammaproteobacteria; order Pseudomonadales; family Pseudomonadaceae; genus Aquipseudomonas. The sequence goes on along the minus strand of NZ_FYEA01000005.1, from coordinate 197,747 downwards.
GGTCGATGTAACTCGAACACTCAACACGGTCAGTCCCCTCTCCCACTGGGAGAGGGCTAGGGTGAGAGCTCTTGCAGGCTAAACCCGATTAGCCGGACACATTGACCGCAGCCGCGCCGCGACGTTGCAGATAGATGAAAAACAGCGCCGTCAGCACGGTCAATACGCCAACCAGCGCACCGGTCCACGGCAAGTCCGCCAGATCCGCGCCACTGGCCACCACCAGCCCACCGATCCACGCACCCGCGGCATTACCGAGGTTGAAAGCGCTCTGGTTCAACGTCGAGCCGAGGTTCGGTGCCTCATGGGCCTGATCGATGATCAGCAATTGCAGAATCGGGCACAGCGCAAAAGCAAAAATCCCCCACAGCACCAGGGTGATTGCCGCCGGCACAACCGAGCGGCTGGTCTGGCTGAACGCCGCCAGAATCACCACCACCGCCAGGGCCACACCGACCAGCGACGGCAGCAAACGGCTATCAGCCAGACGCCCGCCGAGCATGCTGCCGCCGGTCAGGCCTACACCGAATAACAGCAGCATCACCGTGACGCCGTGCGGGCTGACGCCGGTGATGTCTTGCAGGATCGGCGCGATATAGGTGAACACGCTGAACAGACTGGTCGAGGCCAAAACACTCATGCCCAGCGCCAGCAACACGTTGACCTTGCCCAGCACCTTGAACTCGCTGGCAAGGTTGGCCTTGTCCATCGGGATGTGTTTCGGCAACCACAGCCACTGCGCCAGGGCGGCGACGACACCAATCACCGACACCGCCCAGAAGGTCGAGCGCCAACCGGCGTATTGCCCGAGCGCCGTGCCCAGCGGTACGCCGAGGACGTTGGCCAATGTCAGGCCGGTGAACATCATCGCAATCGCTTGCGCGCGTTTGTTCGGCGCGACCAGCCCGGCGGCAACCACCGAGCCAATGCCGAAGAACGCGCCGTGACACAGCGCGGTGACCACACGAGCAGCCATCAGCGTCGCGTAGTTCGGTGCGAGGGCGCAGAGGATATTGCCGAGGATGAACATCAGCGTCATGCCCAGCAGCGTTGCTTTACGCGGCATGTTCGCGGTGCCGATCGCCAGAATCGGCGCGCCGAACACCACGCCCAGCGCGTAACCGGTAATCAACAGACCTGCGTGGGGAATGCTCACGGCAAGGTCGCGGGCGACGTCGGGCAACAAGCCCATAATGACGAATTCGGTGGTGCCGATGCCGAACGCGGCAACAGCGAGGGCAAGCAAGGCGAGTGGCATGCGCAAGGTCTCTGTCGGTAGTCTTGACGCTTTGATCAGGCATACGCAAGCCGACGACCGATCTCGATGGAGGGCGGTGCAGGCAGGAATTATTGGTATTTTTCTGTGCGCAACTGAGTGCGGCGTGGTCGCTTGCAGTATAAACAGCTGCTGACACATCGCGAATCAATAATCTGACTATTCGGATTTTCACTGTAGGAGCCCGAGCCTGCGGCAGCTCCTACACGGGGACTCATAAAAATAAGGGGTAAGACGTGCTGGCGACAGCTTTGGTATTGATGGCGGCGCTGTTGCATGCGACGTGGAATACGTTAATCAAGTTCAGCGCCGAGCGGCTGCTGGTGGTGGCGTGCATGGACACCGTGGCGCTGCTGGTCGTTGCCATCGCGTTTCCATTCGTGAGCTTGCCGCCCATGGAAATCTGGCCATGGATTCTCGCTTCGGCAGCTTTTGAGCTGCTGTATCGCTACCTGCTGATTCAGGCGTATCGGGTCGGCGATCTGGGCCTGGTGTATCCACTGATGCGCGGATTGTCGCCGTTGGTGGTGCTGGTGCTGACCTTGATCTTCGCCGGTGAAGTGCTCACCACGCAGCAGATTTTCGGGATCATGCTGATCCCGTTGGGCATGGTTTGTCTGTTGTGGCAGGGCGGTGGCGGCAAGCATTTGCCATGGTCGATGCTGCCGGTGGTGGCGTTGATCGGCCTGTGTATTGGTTGCTACACCTACATAGACGGCCAGGCATTGCGGCGCTGGTCGCATCCGCTCGATTACCTGGTCTGGGTCACGTTGTTCAGCGCGTGGCCGTTTCCGCTGTTGGCGTGGGTCGCCAAGCGTCCGGCGTTCATGTTGTTCTGGCGTGAGCAATGGAAGCTGGGGTTGGCGGTGGGCTTCTGCGTATTGGCCAGCTACGCTCTGGTGCTGTGGGCGATGCAGTTGGGCTCGATTGCTGAGGCCGCGGCATTGCGTGAGATCAGTGTGATTCTGGTGGTGCTGTTCGGCATGCGCTACTTGAAAGAACCTTTCGGCCGTCCACGGCTCTTAGCCTGTGGGCTGGTGCTGATCGGCATGCTGGTGATGAAGTTCTGACCGCTCGCGAATTCTATAACTCGAAAAAAGGACGGCGTTATGACGGTGGCTCTGTGGTGTGTGTTGATCGCAATTTTTCTGCCGTATATCTGCACTGGCGTGGCGAAAGCCGTGGGTGGCTACCGGTTGAGTGACAACCACGATCCGCGCGACTTTCTCGAAAGTCTCAACGGTGTGGCCAGGCGTGCGCATGCGGCGCAGATGAACAGCTTTGAAGTGACGCCGGCGTTTGCGGCGGCAGTGATCGTCGCGCACCTGGTGGGGACGGCGGAGCTGGTGACGGTCAATGTGCTGGCGGTGCTGTTTATCACCAGTCGCCTGCTGTACATCATTTGCTATCTGGCGGACTGGGCGATCTTGCGGTCGCTAGTGTGGTTTGTGGGGATGGGGCTGATCGCTTCGTTCTTCTTCGTGTCGGTCTGATTATTTTACTGGTGTTGCTGATGGCCTCATCGCGAGCAGGCTCACTCCTACATTTTGGAATGCGTTCCCCTGTAGGAGTGAGCCTGCTCGCGATAGCTATCTGATTACCTCAGCAGATTCCAAGGCTTACTTCTTCTCTGTATCCGCCACCTGCGGCACTTGCGGCAACGCGGCACCTTTTGGCCAAAGCATCCAGATCTGCCCCTGCTGCTTCATGTCCCCGGCCAATTGCCCGGCCGCATCACCGGTGCCCCAGAACAGATCCGCACGCACCTCGCCGGCAATCGCGCCGCCGGTGTCCTGTGCCGCGACCGGGCGGACCAGTGCAGTGCCATCCGGTTTAGTAGTTGATAGCCACAACAGACTGCCCAACGGAATCACCTTGCGGTCCACCGCCGCACTGTAGCCGGCAGTTAGCGGCACGTTCAGCGAACCTCGCGGGCCTTCATTACTGTCCGGGTTGCGCGTGAAGAACACGTAGCTCGGGTTGCTGCCGAGCAGTTCCGGGATGCGCGACGGATTGGCCTTGGCCCAATTGCTGATCGCGTTCATGGTCACGTCTTCTTTCTTCAGCTCACCTTGCTCGACCAGCCAGCGCCCGATTGGTCGGTACGGATGGCCGTTCTGGTCGGCGTAGGCGATGCGCAGCTGTTTGCCGTCCTCGGTCTGAATCCGCCCGGAACCCTGGATCTGCAGAAATTGCAGGTTCATCGGGTCGGTCAGATAAGCCACCACGGGCGCTTTCACACCTTTGGATTCGATGGTTGCTGCGTCGTCGTAAGGCTTGAGCACTCGGCCTTCGAGGCGACCGCGCAGGCGCTTGCCTTTCAGTTCGGGATAAATGCTTTCCAGCGAGACGATGATCATGTCTTCCGGCACGCCATACACCGGCACGTTCGCCACATCGGTGGGCGTCAGGCTGCCGGGGTAGACTGGCTCGTAGTAGCCGGTGATCAAACCGTTGGCGTTGTCGTTTTCAGCGCGCAGGCCGTAGACATCGAGATTCTGTTTGAGGAACGCACGAATCTCTGCGGCGCTCTGCGGCACATTGGCCGCCGCTGCGCAGGTGCTGCCCCAGATGGCGTCAGCCTTGAGCCGGGTGCACGCGCTGCGCCACGAACCGAAACCGGCAACCAGATCGCTGTCGGACACTGCTGGCAGGGCTTCCCAGGTAGCGCTGGAGTAAGTGGCCAGTGCGTGGGTTTTTGGCTTGGCACTGTCGCCACCGGTGCAGCCGGCGAGAATCGCCAGCAGCGGCAGGGTTGCGAACAACGGGTGACGCCAGGCCTTGAAACGGCTGTTCATGGAGTGATTCCTGTGTCGGTTGCCCGCGTGCTCCATGCGCTCGAACAACCCGTATTTTTAATAGGGCTATTGGTGTTTGGCGGTGACGCGAGGATACTGGCCGCCGAATTCCGTGACCTGAAGCCACCATGACTCTTAAAAGAATTGCTGTTGTATTGCTGGCCTGTCTAACCCTTTCCGCCTGTGGCGGTGTCGATCCGAATTCTCCGCTGGGCCAACGCAAAGCGATCTTCAAGCAAATGCTCAAAACCGGTGAAGACCTGGGTGGCATGTTGCGTGGGCGTATTCCGTTCGACGGGCCGAAGTTCGCCGAAGGCGCGGTAAAACTCGATGCGTTGTCCCATGAACCGTGGAAGCATTTTCCGCAGGTGCGTGAAGAAGATCACACCAGCGCCAAGGATGATGTCTGGAAACAGCAGGCGCGTTTTCAGGAAATGGCCCGCAACCTTGAAGCGGCCACCGGTGAATTGGTGATTGCCAGTCAGGTTCAGCCGTACAAGGCCAGCAATCTCGGGCCGGCGGTGCAGAAAGTTGAAGATGCTTGCAGCGCTTGCCATAAACAGTTTCGCGATCATTGATTTCTATTGTTTGAGCTGACGCCTTCGCGAGCAGGCTCGCTCCCACAGTTGACCGAGTTGTACAGGTGAATACGGATCAATAGGGGAGCGAGCTTGTTCCGGGCGACGAGCTGACGAATAGGCCATCAAACTCACTGCATCAATGCTTACTTATCGATTTCGTCCAGCGCGTCCTGCAGTTCTTTGCGCGACTCGGCCAGTTTGTCTTTGCGCTTGTTGATCTTCTCCGGGTCGCCTTTTTTCATCGCCTTGTCGAGATCCGCCTGACGCTTGCTCACTTCGTGCTTGGCTTCGAGCACCTTGTTTTCGCGTTCTTTCTTCAGGCCGGCGTCGGTGCAGTGCTCGGTCACTTCACGCAAGGCCGTTTCCAGGCCTGCCTGCTGATCGGCGTTGCCGCGCGACTTGGCCTGTTCGATCTGATTCATGATGCCCTGCTTCTTGGCGGCGCAACCGGTCAGGCCCGGGGCGTCTTCGTCGGCCATGACGGGGGCGACCATTACGCCGCAAAGGGTCAGCATGGCGAGTGGTGCGAGAAATTTCATAAAAGCTCCATGTGCAAAGGCAGTCGGGTCGGTCAGGCACTGCGCTGTTGGAGCGCCTCGGTGGCCGATGGGTTCCCGGCGCGCCGGGATTGCGTGGTCAGAAACCGTCGATTCCGGCGGCATGTAAGGTTTCGCTCAAAGCCTGTACCTGCGGGTCGCGGAAGAATGCGCTCAATTGCGCTGCGCGTCCCGGGCCGATACCGGCTTCAGCCTGCCATTGTTCGGTGTTGCGTTGTGCCAGCGACTGCCAGGAATCAGTAAGTATTGCCTGGCCGGTTGGCGGCAGGCCCAAGGCTTTGAGCCACTGGGCAAAGGGCCGTTGGCGGGCGCTGTGAAAACTGTGCATCAAGCGTTCGCTGCTGCGCTCGCCGAAGCCGGCAATGTTAGCAAGCTCCGGCCCATCAAGGGTTAACCAATCAAGCAGGTTGTTCACGCGGCGTGTTTCGAGAAGTTTCTCCCAGGTACCGCGACCGACATGCTGCATCGCCAGCCCTTGTTTGCCACTGAGCCAGGTCAAACGGGCGAGAAACTGGCTTTCACATCCGGGGGTCGGTTGCCAGCAACTCAAGGCGTGGAAGTCATCGGCGTTGGGGATATCGATATCCGTGCGTTCGGTGGTGCGCCATACAACGCTGTCGAGCCGAGGAATGGTCAGGCCGGCGAGGCTGATCGCAATCTGATCGCCGGGACGAATGTCCAACGCTTGCCAGCGCTTCAACGAACTGGCGCTGACGCGTTTGATCTCGCGGTCGTCGAGCCTAACGGGGATCAGCTCGATCACCGGTGTGATGCGCCCGGTGCGCCCGATCTTGAAGTTGATCTTGCGCACTTCAGCCAAGGCTTGCGCAAACGGATATTTCCAGGCGACCGCCCAGTAGGGTGAGCGCGCCTGCCAGCGATCTGCGGGAGGTCGCAGACTCTGGCGCAAAACCACGCCGTCAGTGGCAAACGGCAAAGGTGAGCGATACCAGTGATCGCGCCATTTCTGTGCCTCTGCCAAGTCGGCAACGGGTTGGCTGTACGGTTCAATTGTGACGAACCCCAGCGTTGCCAATCCGGATATGCGCTGGGGCAAGTCCAAAGGTCCTTGTGGCCAGTCCCAAACGAACAGCCCGATGCCGGTGGCCTGTTCTGCGCTCAGGGATTTGCGGCTCATCAATCCGGCCACGGTGGCGCGAGCGTTAACGCTGCCGGATCGAGCTTGCACGTGCTCGTTCACGCGCCAGTAGAGTTCACCCTGCACCAGCAGATCCAATGGTTGGGACAGGCGTTGAGGAATAGCGCCGATCTTCTGCGCTGATGGCGTCCAGTCTTGCCCGCGAACCCCGTCACCGCGACTGATGGCCTGATGCAAAACGCCGGCACGGTAAATCAGCGTCACTGCGACGCCGTCGACTTTGGGTTGTATCCAGACGTCCTTGCGATCACGTAGCCAGGCCCCCACGGCCTCATCTTTGTGGATTTTATCCAGGCCGGTATGGGCGATGGGGTGCGCGTTTGAGCCTGAGACTGTGCGCAAAGGATCGGGTGGCGAGGGCACTTTGAAACACGCTCGCCACTCGTTCAGTTTCGCAAGGGATTGGTCGTAGAGTTCGTCGGCAATCAGTGAGCGGCCTTCGCGGTAGTAGGCGTCGTCCCATTGGTCGATCTGGTTTTGCAGGGCGGAGATTTCGCGTTGGGCGTGTGCAGCGGGCCAGTTTTGGCAGGTGGCTTGCGCGCTGAATGTGGCGGGCATCAGCAGGAAAATAAATAACAGGCGCAGCGTGGCAAGCATCGTGAGCGTCCTTGCTCAAGGGGAATGTTTGAAGGTTAGGCGAAAATATTTACTCCGCCGGATGGGTGTTTTACGGCTTGTTTCTGTGCAGTGAAAACAGCCCCTCACCCTAACCCTCTCCCGGTGGGAGAGGGGACTGACCGAGTGGTTTGCTGGATATGCATCGACCTGAACGTTCTGAGTTGAACTCCCGGTTTCAGGCATGAAAAAGCCCCGCACGGCGCGAACCGTGCGGGGCTTTTTGTACCGCCGGGGAAGTCTTACAGACCAGCAGCGGAACGCAGGGCGTCGGCGCGGTCGGTTTTTTCCCAGGTGAACGTGGTGAAGGTGTCTTCCCCAACGGTCTTGGTCTCTGGCGTGCGACCGAAGTGGCCGTACGCTGCAGTTTCCTGGTACATCGGGTGCAGCAGATCGAGCATGGTGGTGATTGCGTATGGACGCAGGTCGAACACTTCACGCACCAGTTTGACGATCTTGTCATCGCTGATCTTGCCGGTGCCGAAGGTGTTCAGCGAGATCGAAGTTGGCTGAGCCACGCCGATCGCGTAGGAAACCTGGATCTCGCAACGCTCGGCCAGGCCTGCAGCGACGATATTCTTGGCAACATAACGGCCAGCGTAGGCAGCCGAACGGTCAACCTTCGATGGATCTTTACCGGAGAACGCGCCACCGCCGTGACGGGCCATGCCGCCGTAGCTGTCGACGATGATCTTGCGACCGGTCAGACCGCAGTCACCTACCGGGCCGCCAATGATGAACTGGCCGGTCGGGTTGATGTGGAACTGGGTGTCTTTGCTCAGCAATTCGGCAGGCAGCACGTGCTTGACGATCAGCTCCATCACGCCTTCGCGCAGGTCTTTGTACGACACTTCAGGGTTGTGCTGGGTCGACAGAACAACTGCGTCGATACCGACAACCTTGCCGCCTTCGTAACGGCAAGTCACTTGCGACTTGGCGTCCGGACGCAGCCAAGGCAGCAGACCCGATTTACGGGCTTCGGCCTGGCGCTGCACCAACTGGTGCGAGAAGGTGATCGGGGCTGGCATCAAAACGTCGGTTTCGTTGCTGGCGTAGCCGAACATCAGGCCCTGGTCGCCGGCGCCCTGATCTTCAGGCTTGGCACGGTCAACACCCTGGTTGATGTCTGGGGACTGCTTGCCGATGATGTTCATCACGCCGCAAGTCGCGCCGTCGAAGCCAACTTCGGAGCTGGTGTAGCCGATGTCGCAAATCACGTCACGAACGATCTGCTCCAGGTCGACCCAGGCGCTGGTGGTCACTTCACCGGCAACGATGGCTACGCCGGTCTTGACCAGGGTTTCCACAGCAACGCGTGCGTGTTTGTCCTGGGCAATAATGGCGTCCAGCACCGCATCGGAAATCTGGTCGGCGATTTTGTCCGGATGTCCTTCGGACACGGACTCGGAGGTGAAGAGGGAGTATTCGCTCATCTCGATGTTTTCCTGAATTTACCGATGGTGAGTGTCGCCAGCCGGTCGCTGAAAATGGCGGACCTGGATCTGGAAACCATTACGTAAGCCTACATAGAGGCTTTCCCCGGGAACGAGTCCCGCAGCGGTGGCCCAACGGGCCAAATCGTCCTGTTCAAACCCCAACCACAGATCACCGCAGGCCTCCCTGGCCCAACTCTGGTTGTGGCTACATAACTCTGTCACGAGCAGGCTACCGCCCGGTTGCAGCAGGTCGGCCATGTGCTTGAGCGCATCGGCCGGCGCGGCGAAATGGTGCAACACCATGTTCAACACTACGCAATCGGCCGTAAGGCTGGTGCCGTTCAATGCATCGGCCAATTGCAGGCTGACGTTAGCCAGCTGTTCACGTTCACATACCTGACGCGCCAGTTCGAGCATCGCCGGGCTGTTGTCCAGCGCGGTTACGGTGCCGAAGCGACGGGCCAGTTCCGGCAGAAAAGCACCATCGCCGGGGCCGACTTCAATGGCCGTGGCGGCACCATTGAAGTTCAGTTTGTCGAGCAGGGCCAGCACGCTTTCGCGGTACTGCGGCAGGCCTGCGATCAAGTCTTGCTGGGCACGGAATTTCTCCGCCACCCGGGCGAAAAAGTCCTGACTGGCCGCGGCACGCTGGCCGTGAACCTGTTCGATGCGCGCCTGCACGTCGTCAGGCAGATCCAGGTTGTCGACTTCTTCTAACAGTGCCGCGTGCAGCTTGCCACCGAGCAGTTCGGTGTGGGGCAGGGCGCGGCGATAGAAAATCGCGTTGCCTTCACGGCGGGTTGCCACCAGATCAGCCTGGGCCAGTACCTTGAGGTGGTGGCTCATGCCGGACTGGCCAATGCCGAAAATTTGCGCCAGTTCCAGAACACCGAACGAATCGTTGGCCAATGCGCGCAGGACATTCAGCCGCAACGGATCGCCGCCGGCCTTGCACAGGGCCGCCAGCTCGTCGCAATCGTCATGGCGAATGGAAGGCACGCGTAAATTCATAGGGCCGCAGTCTAGAGACGGGGGGAATTCATCGCAAGGGCAATATCAAAAAGTTTTGATATTGCTCGATAAATGGCACTTCTCACCAGGCGGTTAACTCTACAAACGAGTAGCGGAAAGGTTTCACCAACAGAAAGCGCCGCTATCCATTGGAAAAACGCCCCCCGATGACTATCTGTCATTGCCCCGAGGCGCCCCGGTGAGGGAAAATGCCCTCCTTTTTTCCGTTTCGACTTACCAGAACCCAGGAGATCAGCGATGCCTAGCCGTCGTGAGCGTGCCAACGCCATTCGTGCCCTCAGCATGGATGCCGTGCAAAAAGCCAACAGCGGCCATCCCGGTGCCCCTATGGGTATGGCAGATATCGCCGAAGTGCTTTGGCGCGACTACCTCAAGCACAACCCGAGCAATCCATCGTTCGCCGACCGTGACCGCTTCGTGCTGTCCAACGGCCACGGCTCGATGTTGATCTACTCGCTGCTGCACCTGACCGGTTATGACCTGTCGATCGAAGACCTCAAGCAATTCCGTCAACTGCACAGCCGCACCCCGGGCCACCCGGAGTTCGGTTACACCCCGGGCGTTGAAACTACCACCGGCCCGCTGGGTCAGGGTCTGGCCAACGCTGTGGGCTTCGCTCTGGCTGAAAAAGTGCTGGGCGCGCAGTTCAACCGTCCTGGCCACAACATTGTCGACCACCACACCTACGTGTTTCTGGGTGATGGCTGCATGATGGAAGGCATTTCCCACGAAGTCGCTTCGCTGGCCGGCACTCTTGGTCTGGGCAAGCTGATCGCTTTCTACGATGACAACGGCATCTCCATCGACGGCGAAGTCGAAGGCTGGTTCACCGATGACACGCCGAAGCGTTTCGAGGCCTACAACTGGCAAGTGATCCGCAACGTTGACGGTCATGACCCGGAAGAGATCAAGACCGCCATCGAGACCGCGCGCAAGAGCCCGCTGCCGACCCTGATTTGCTGCAAGACCACCATCGGTTTCGGTTCGCCGAACAAGCAGGGCAAAGAAGAGTGCCACGGCGCTCCACTGGGTGATGCGGAAATCGCCCTGACCCGTCAGGCGCTGAACTGGAACCATGGCCCGTTCGAAATCCCGGCCGACATCTATGCCGAGTGGGATGCCAAGGAAAAAGGTCGCGCGGCCGAAGCCGAGTGGGATCAGCGTTTCGCTGCCTACTCCGCTGCATTCCCGACCGAAGCCAACGAACTGGTACGTCGCCTGAGCGGTGAACTGCCGGCCGACTTCTCCGAAAAAGCTTCGGCCTACATCGCTGAAGTCGCGGCCAAAGGCGAAACCATCGCCAGCCGTAAAGCCAGCCAGAACACCCTGAACGCGTTCGGTCCGCTGCTGCCGGAACTGCTCGGCGGCTCCGCTGACCTTGCCGGTTCCAACCTGACCCTGTGGAAAGGTTGCAAAGGCGTCAGCGCTGAAGATGCCAGCGGCAACTACATGTACTACGGCGTGCGCGAATTCGGCATGACCGCGATCATGAACGGCGTGACCCTGCACGGCGGTCTGGTGCCTTACGGCGCGACCTTCTTGATGTTCATGGAATACGCGCGCAACGCTGTACGCATGTCGGCGCTGATGAAGAAGCAGGTCATCCACGTCTACACCCACGACTCCATCGGTCTGGGCGAAGACGGCCCGACGCACCAGCCGATCGAGCAACTGACCAGCCTGCGTACCACGCCGAACCTCGACACCTGGCGTCCAGCCGATGCCGTGGAATCGGCCGTGGCCTGGAAAAACGCGCTGGAGCGTAAGGACGGCCCATCGGCGCTGATCTTCTCGCGTCAGAACCTGCAACACCAGGAACGCGATGCCGGCCAGATTGCCGACATCAGCCGTGGCGGTTACGTGCTGAAGGACTGCGCAGGCGAGCCTGAGCTGATCCTGATCGCCACCGGTTCGGAAGTCGGTCTGGCGGTTCAGGCTTACGACAAACTAACCGAACAAGGTCGCAAGGTGCGCGTGGTTTCCATGCCGTGCACCAGCGTGTTCGATGCTCAGGACGCCGGCTACAAGCAAGCCGTGCTGCCATTGCAGGTTGGCGCGCGTATCGCCATCGAAGCGGCTCACGCCGACTTCTGGTTCAAGTACGTGGGTCTGGAAGGTCGCGTGATCGGCATGACCACTTACGGCGAATCGGCTCCGGCTTCGGCACTGTTCGAAGAGTTCGGCTTCACCCTGGAAAACATCCTGGGTCAGGCTGAAGAACTGCTGGAAGACTAAGCAGTACGAATGCGGTGGCCCCGGCCACCGCGTTCCCCTGTAGGAGCTGCCGGAGGCTGCGATCTTTTGATCTTGATCTGAAAAAAACAGGATCAAAAGATCGCAGCCTTCGGCAGCTCCTACATGAGGTTGTGTTGTAGCGAATATTATCGAGAACCCCATGCCTCAACCGCGTCCTTACAAAGTTGCACTCAACGGCTACGGCCGGATTGGTCGTTGCGTCTTGCGTGCGTTGTTTGAGCGAGGCGAGAAAGCCGGGTTTGAAATTGTCGCGATCAACGATCTGGCGGACATGGCCAGCATCGAATACCTGACACGCTTCGACTCCACCCACGGCCGCTTCCCGGGCGAGGTGCGAGTAGAAGGCGATTGTCTGCATATTAATGGCGACTGCGTGAAGGTCCTGCGCAGTGCCACCCCCGAAGGCATCGATTGGGCGTCGCTTGGTGTCGATCTGGTGCTCGAATGCTCCGGTGCCTATAACACCCGTGCCGACGGCCAGCGCTTTCTCGACGCCGGCGCGCCACGCGTGTTGTTCTCGCAGCCGATGGCCAGCGAGGCGGATGTCGACGCCACCATCGTTTATGGCGTCAATCAGGATTGCCTGACCGGCGACGAGCTGCTGGTGTCCAACGCCTCCTGCACCACCAACTGCGGCGTGCCGTTGTTGCGCCTGCTCGACAAGGCGATCGGCCTCGATTACGTGTCGATCACCACGATTCACTCGGCGATGAACGATCAGCCGGTGATCGACGCCTATCACCACGAAGACCTGCGCCGCACGCGTTCGGCGTTTCAGTCGGTGATCCCGGTGTCCACTGGTCTGGCGCGCGGTATCGAGCGCCTGCTGCCGGAACTTGCCGGGCGAATTCAGGCCAAAGCCGTACGCGTGCCGACGGTCAACGTGTCCTGCCTCGACATCACGATGCAGACCGCCACCGCGACCGATGCCAATGAGGTCAACCGGATCCTGCGCGAAGCCGCCACCTATGGCCCGCTCAAAGGTCTGCTCGCCTATACCGAGCTGCCGCACGCCAGTTGTGATTTCAACCATGACCCACATTCGGCCATCGTCGATGCCAGTCAGACCCGTGTTTCCGGCCCCAAACTGGTGAACATCCTGGCCTGGTTCGACAACGAATGGGGTTTTGCCAACCGAATGCTGGACGTTGCAGAACACTATCTGCAAACAGCAACTTCAAAAAAACCGTAGGAAGTGCGACCCATGACCGTGTTGAAGATGTCCGACCTCGATCTGCAAGGTAAGCGCGTATTGATCCGCGAAGACCTCAACGTCCCAGTCAAGGACGGTGTTGTCACCAGCGACGCGCGTATCCTGGCTTCGCTGCCGACCATCAAGCTGGCCCTGGAAAAAGGCGCGGCCGTGATGGTCTGCTCGCACCTTGGCCGTCCGACCGAAGGCGAGTTCTCCGCCGAGAACAGCCTCAAGCCTGTTGCTGACTACCTGAGCAAGGCCTTGGGCCGTGAAGTGCCGCTGGTCGCCGATTACCTCGGCGGCGTTGACGTCAAGGCCGGCGACATCGTTCTGTTCGAAAACGTGCGCTTCAACAAAGGCGAGAAAAAGAACGCTGACGAACTGGCCCAGCAATACGCCGCCCTGTGCGACGTGTTCGTGATGGACGCGTTCGGCACCGCTCACCGCGCCGAAGGTTCGACCCACGGCGTGGCCAAGTTCGCCAAAGTCGCCGCTGCTGGCCCACTGTTGGCCGCTGAACTGGATGCACTGGGCAAAGCCCTCGGCGCACCGGCTCAGCCAATGGCGGCCATCGTTGCCGGCTCTAAGGTGTCGACCAAACTCGACGTGCTGAACAGCCTGAGCCAGATCTGCGATCAACTGATCGTCGGCGGCGGCATCGCCAACACCTTCCTCGCGGCCGCCGGTCACCCGGTTGGCAAGTCGCTGTACGAACCGGATCTGCTCGACACCGCGCGCGCCATCGCTGCCAAAGTCAGCGTGCCACTGCCGGTTGACGTGGTGGTTGCCAAAGAATTCGCTGAAACCGCTGAAGCGACCGTCAAGCTGATCGCCGACGTCGCGGCTGACGACATGATTCTGGACATCGGCCCGCAAACCGCAGCCAACTTCGCCGAACTGCTGAAGTCGTCGAAAACCATTCTGTGGAACGGCCCGGTCGGTGTGTTCGAATTCGACCAGTTCGGCAACGGCACCAAAGTGCTGGCTCAGGCCATCGCGGAAAGCTCGGCGTTCTCCATCGCTGGCGGTGGCGACACCCTGGCCGCGATCGATAAATATGGCGTGGCTGAGCAAATCTCCTACATTTCCACCGGTGGTGGCGCGTTCCTCGAATTCGTCGAGGGCAAAGTGCTGCCAGCCGTTGAAGTCCTGGAAAGCCGGGCCAAGGCCTGAGGCCGCCCGTTTGGCCAGGCAAAGGAGTGTTTTCATGGTCAAGTCGTTAGCGCTGTTGTTGCTGACCGGTACGCTGGCGGCCTGCGGGAGTAACCCGAAGGCCGAGGCCACGCCGGCGCCGAGCGAGTCGCAGAAGGGCTGTTATCAGGCCGACTGGCAGGCCGAAACCAACCCGGTGCTGAACAAGCGCTCGGGGCCGGACGGCCTGGACAAATACGAGACGCAAACCCCGGCCAAGGAACATGGTTGTCCTTGACGGGTCTGACTCTTTAACTCAGGGCTGGCGGCATGCGCCGTCAGTCGAGGAACACGGATGAAAGGCTTGATCGCCATTGCGGCGTTGGCATTGTTGGGCGGTTGCGCGCAGTTGAACCTGTTTCAGTCGTCTGCTCCGGCGGACAACTGGACCACCTGGACCTGCGACAGCCAGGCCAAAGTGCTGTGGCGTTACGCCGATGCCGGCCAGAAGGAAGTCGACGTTCGACTGGGTGGCGGTGATCAGGTCTATCGCCTGAAAGAAGAGCCGGGGGCCTCGGGCACGCTGTACAGCGACGGCATGCTGGCGTTTCACGTCAAGGGAGAGGAAGGCCTGGTGTACTGGGTCGCCACCAATGACCTGATCGGCCGCGGCTGCAAAGCGCAGTAATTGCATCACCGCAGACCCAATGTAGGAGTGAGCCTGCTCGCGATAGCGACCTGACAGTCGCTGCAATATTGACTGAAAGATGGCTATCGCGAGCAGGCTCACTCCTACAAGGGTTCTGCGCAGTTCTGAAGAATTGGCTTTATCGAATCACCAGACCGGGCCTCAACCCCCGATCTGCAATCACTTGAATAGCCGCCGCCGCTCCGGCAGGCTGGCACGATTAACGACCCTCAACCGGGAGAGACACACACAATGGCACTTATCAGCATGCGCCAGATGTTGGACCACGCAGCCGAATTCGGCTACGGCGTTCCAGCCTTCAACGTCAACAACCTTGAGCAGATGCGCGCCATCATGGAAGCCGCTGACAAGACTGACTCCCCGGTGATCGTTCAGGCTTCGGCCGGCGCCCGTAAATACGCCGGCGCGCCTTTCCTGCGTCACCTGATCCTGGCCGCGATCGAAGAATTCCCGCACATCCCGGTGTGCATGCACCAGGACCACGGCACCAGCCCTGACGTCTGCCAGCGCTCGATCCAACTGGGCTTCAGCTCGGTGATGATGGACGGCTCGCTGGGCGAAGACGGCAAGACCCCGACCGACTACGACTACAACGTCCGCGTTACCCAACAAACCGTGGCCATGGCGCACGCCTGCGGCGTTTCGGTAGAAGGCGAGCTGGGCTGCCTGGGTTCGCTGGAAACCGGCATGGCCGGTGAAGAAGACGGCATCGGCGCCGAAGGCGTTCTGGATCACAGCCAAATGCTGACCGACCCGGAAGAAGCCGCTGACTTCGTCAAACGCACCCAGGTCGATGCCCTGGCCATCGCCATCGGCACCAGCCACGGCGCCTACAAGTTCACCAAGCCACCGACCGGTGACGTGTTGGCGATCGACCGCATCAAGGAAATCCACAAGCGCATCCCGAACACTCACCTGGTAATGCACGGTTCATCGTCGGTGCCACAAGAGTGGCTGGCGATCATCAACCAGTACGGCGGCGACATCAAAGAAACCTACGGCGTACCGGTTGAAGAAATCGTCGAAGGCATCAAGTACGGCGTGCGCAAGGTCAACATCGACACCGACCTGCGCTTGGCATCCACCGGTGCGATGCGTCGCCTGATGGCCACCAACCCGAGCGAATTCGACCCACGTAAATTCTTCGGCGCGACTGTTACTGCAATGCGTGACGTGTGTATCGCTCGTTATGAAGCGTTTGGTACTGCCGGTAATGCTTCGAAGATCAAACCGATCTCGCTGGAAGCGATGTACCAGCGTTATCTGAAGGGTGAGTTGAACGCCAAGGTTAACTAAGCTATTCGAGTTTTGCCGGCATTAAAAAAACCGCCGTGAGGCGGTTTTTTAATGCATGAGGAATGGTCAAATCGTTGAGCCGTTTCTATGTCTAGCTTATGTATTCTATCCAAATTCGTCAACTATCTTTCTTGGTAACCCTCTGATAATTCTTAATAAAACGGCGAGAGCGCAGTTGGCGGTGAATTACGTGTCGCTGGAAGAAACTATGCTCAGGTTGAATAATGTTTTCTGTTTACGTTAGGCGCAAGGAAATGCGACATCATGAAGGTGTATTTCGGTAAGTGAGAGAATGGCTAAGTACCTGTGTGTGAATTTGTTTTCAATAAAACCCAGTTTTGAGGCGGTTGCGATTTGTCTTTTGGGGTGCGGATTGCGTTCATTATCCCGAATTGATTCGGACTCTCCAAGTAGGGTGATTGCAAATCCCACTTGTCTGTTGGCGTCTCGAAGGTAAACGATGTAGAACTTGTGCTTCTATTGAAACTGAACCATCCATTTATATTGTGGCTGGTTGAAGAAGGGGTGAACTGGTTCTCAAGTAATTCCCCACTGAATTTACCACTTGCTTCATCATGGCTAGTAATGCGAAAAAGAATAGTCTCTTCCTTGCCGTAGTAGACGTGGCTGTAATCACCATTTATCGGATGCGACATGTCAATCTCCTCGATGGATTTGTTGCTTTTTGTGATTTGGAAACAATGGACAGATTTGATCTTCTAACTTTTTAATATTTTGCGTTGTTTGACTAAGAATAGTTTTTTGTGAACGAGCAGGCACCTGTAATAAATGACAGTTTTAATATTTTTTTGATATAAAGCTTATTATTTATTGTGATAAAAAAGGAAGTGGCAAAAGAAATCAAAAAGGGGACAGATTTATTAAATCCAATCCCTTTCGATTTTTTTGTAAGCGTCCACACTATTTCGGGGGGGGGCGCCCTCTAGAGCGTTGTGAAACCCGCATTCCCGTGATGTTTTCAATTTCTTCTGTGAAGCGCGGACTGCCCGTCAATTGCCCGCGTTGAAGCGCCCCTCTTATCAACTGCAACTCTGACGGGGGTGTGGCCTGATCTATCAATTCGCTGTAACGAGCCAAGCGGGCTGAATAGTCTAATCCAAGTCCTTTGAAACCGGGGCTTTCACCCAGCCAAATGCTCTCGGCAGTTTCATTAAGTCTCAAGGAATAGCTCGATCTCGGGTAATCTTGTGCCCGACCAATCATTTGGGCTCGCACCGGGTTGAGTTCGATGTATCGGCTACAGGCTAGCAAATAGGTGTCTCTTTCGACGACGCTAGATTTGTATCGACTTTCCCACAGGGTGCCCGAACGACCTTCGAGTCTATTGCGATAACGCGTCATACGGCCAGCCAGACCTTTCATCAACTGCCCGAGTCCAGATGCGTCATCTCCTGGGGCGAGGAGGAGGTGGACGTGATTAGTCATTAAACAGAGGGCGTAAACCTTCACGCCAAATACATGCTTGAATTCTTTCAAATGGCTGAGATATCGCCGGAAGCCTCTGGGGTGGCGAATACTACCTGCTTGTTGTGGCCTCGTTGCACAATATGGTGCGGATAATTGGGTAATACAATGCGTGCCATTCTTGGCATATAACCTACTATGTCCTTGTTATAACGAAGTAAGTGGAGCTGTGAGGGATGGGAGGATCTAAATAAATCTGCTCCCTTTTTTGTTCGTCCACTTTTTTACGATTTTTTGATATGGGGTTTATCGCTATTTATTATGAAAACCTGTTAGTTCTATCAGGTGTGGAAGTCTTAAATGTGAGGAGAATAGGGTTTGGAGATTGGCTCTCTATTTGTTGTTTGTAAATGAGGAGTGGAGCTATGCGGGTTTATGTAAAAAAAATGTCTGATGCTAAGGTTGTCGTTCTAGAGGTCGAATCAAGCGACAGTATCCTAAATGTTAAGGAGAAAGTACAGGATAAGGAGGGCATTCCGCCTGATCAGCAGTGGCTGATTTTTAATGGAAAGCAACTCGAGGAGGGGCGCTCATTAGCAGACTATAATATTGTTAAAGAATCGACACTTGATTTGAGGTTGCGTTTGCGCAGTGGGTGATGCGGTAATGTATTAAAAAGGTTTTTCTTTGAGTTCAATCAGCGTTGTTACAAAGTCTAGGAATAATTAAGCTGGTCTAAAAAGAAACCCGCCGTTAGGTGGGTTTCTTGTGTGAGGGCGTTTTACCGTTTAAAAGATAAGATTGTCACTTGTAGTGGACATTCAAGGGATTCCTCAATGAAAAGTTCGGTATGAGTGACTACTCCTTCAGTTCAACGTGATCCAATGCCTGATTTACCGCCAATTCACCGAGCATGACGACTTGCGCAATGCCTAGCGCGGTCTTGCGGTGTGAGGTGTCGAGCATGGCGGCGAAGTTGTTGAGCATTTCGCTGGCTGAACCCAGTGTTTCGCTGGCGTTGGCCAGCAGGGATTCGGTGTTGTACTTCGGGTTGGCGAGGTACATGGGTTCGGGTTTATGCGTGCTGGCCATGATGAAGGCTGACGGTTTGAGGTAATGGTCGAGGGCGCGCTCGGCGGCGTCGTTGAGTTTTTTGGAATCGAGGGATTCGTAGGGGGATGCGGGATCTGTTTCTGGCGGGTGCGGCGTTGATTTTGTCATTTGCTCGAAACCTGATTGGAGTGCCCCCGCTCTGGCTACTAAATCAAAGTGGAGGCAACTGTACGCAGGTTAGTAGACCGGGGTTTCGAGCAAGCCGGCGCACCCGAAGGTGCCCTGCGCACAGCTACCATCAAGCGCAGGTATGGGAATACCTGACTGACAGATGCTTGTGCACAACGCTTGAAACCACGGGCTACTAAACCCGATCACTGGAAATCAGTGACGCGAATCAAGTTACCGATGGCCCGCCAGGCGCACAAGCCGGCGGATTCTGGCGTAGTGGTAGGCAACGGCGCAAGGCCTTGTAGGCATCCGGAAGTAACCGCCGACAGATCTAAACAGCACTGTTTAAAGGTAGGAGCTGCCGAAGGCTGCGATCTTTTGATTTTGTCTTTTCAGAATCAAAAACAGGATCAAAAGATCGCAGCCTTCGGCAGCTCCTACCGTGGGGATTGGGTTATTTGTCGTGATCGATGTCGAGTTTGGAGAAGGTCACTTGCCCACCCTCACTCGTATACCCGGTGTTGTCCTGCACATAAACCCCAGCCTTGAAGTACAACGGCTTGTTGCGCCAGGTCGCGCTGATCTGTGAATCCCACTGATAACCCGCCGCACTGACACCCAACGCACCGCCAGGACTCAGGTGAATAAGGTAGTTGAATTCGCGATCCAGTTTGACCCCGGTGGCGAGGGTGATGACGCGGCTTTCGTCGTCATCCGGATGCATGCGCACCTTGATCACCAGGTTGCCGGTTTCGGTTTTTGTCTTGTACTGATACTCAAGTTTGACCATCGGCTTCTGGCTTTCATAAGCGTGAATCTGGCCGATGACGATCTTGCCGGAGCTGGGCACCTTATTAACCGTGAGGGTCGCCCGCAGCAGGTTGTCCGCGTCCGGGTAATACCAGTTTCGCAGCGTGCCGTTGCTGTAGGTCTCCCGCAGTTCGGTGCGCGGGTAGATGGCGTTTTCGGTTTTTGACCCGGTAACCGGTGACCAGAAGAACAAGGTGCCGGTGTCGGAATGGAAGTATTGATCTTTGAAGCCGTTCACCAGTTTGGAGGTTTCGACGGTGTATGGCGGGCTGCCAACGGGAACGCTGAGGTTCCAGGTTGCGAGATCGATCATGTCGGGTTCTTCCACTCAAAATTCGCTGCACGTACGTGCCAGAAGCTCTAGCCCGCACGTTTTGGGGCGGCCTTTATAAGCGTAGAGGGATTTTTTGTTAATGCCCGTTTGGCAGATGATTGACGTCAACATCCTGTCGAAATGCCATCTCTGCCGGTTTTCGGGGGCTTCAGCGGTGACCGTTAGTCGGCAAATTCACGCTTTGGTTAAATGATGGCCTGATGACAGCTTCTGCTTTCTTGGATCCAGTACTAGAGTGAAGGCTCAGTATGTGTGCGGTTTTTACCGGAAGCCGACCAAAAGTCCCGACAAGAGAAGCAGCATGGAATGCGCGCAACCCCCGCCAGGTGAAGGCAACTCTGTCCTTTTGATCGTTGATGATTACCCTGAAAATCTGATCAGCATGCGCGCGTTGCTGCAGCGCCAGGATTGGCACGTCCTCACCGCAGCCTCGGGTTTCGAAGCGCTCAATATTCTGCTCTCGCACGACGTCGATCTGGTGCTGCTGGACGTGCAAATGCCGGGCATGGACGGCTTTGAAGTCGCGCGCCTGATGCGTGGCAGCCAGCGCACGCGCCTGACGCCGATCATCTTTCTGACCGCCAACGAACAGTCCCAGGACGCCGTGATCAAGGGCTATGCCAGTGGCGCGGTGGATTACCTGTTCAAGCCGTTCGACCCGCAGATACTCAAGCCCAAAGTGCAGGCGTTGCTGGAGCACCAGCGCAATCGCCGGGCCTTGCAGCGCCTGAGTCATGATCTGGAAGTGGCACGCGCCTTCAATGCCTCGGTGCTGGATAACGCGGCTGAAGGCATTCTGGTGGTGGGCGAAGACGGTTTGATCCGTTTTGCCAATCCGGCGATTTCGCGTTTGTTGAATGCGCCGGTGAAGGAGCTGGAAGGTAAAGAGTTTCTCGATTTTCTACAGAAGCCGCACATTCCGCTGTGGGCCGATTCCGAGTTTTATGCCAGCTACAAGCGTGGCGAAACGCTAAGGCTGCACGACGCCTTGCTACGCACGGCGCCCGGCCAGCAAGTGCCGGTAGCCTTGTCGTGTGCGGCGTTGCCTGCCGAGCAACACGCGATGGTGGTGACCGTGCTGGACATGTCGGTGGTGCGGCACTTGCACCAGCAGCTTGAATTCCAAGCGGTGACCGATCCACTGACCGGGTTGCTCAACCGCCGCGGCTTTTACCAGACTGTTGAAAACCTGTTGCTGCGCGGTGAGCGCAGTGATAGCAGTTGGGTCTTGCTGTATCTGGATCTTGATGGCTTCAAACGGGTCAACGATTCACTCGGTCACGATGCCGGCGACCGGGTGTTGCGCTGGGTCTCCGAGCAATTGAAGGCCTGTCTGCGACCGTTCGACATTCTCGCGCGCATGGGCGGTGATGAATTCACCGCGCTGCTGGATCTGGAGTTTCCCGAGCAAGCGGCGAAGATTGCCGAAAAACTCATCGAGCGAGTGTCGATCTGTCAGCAGATCGAAGGGTTGGACATCGCTTTGGGCGCGAGTATCGGCATCGCCACTTATCCGGATTGCGGCTCGAACCTCGACGGATTGCTGCGTGCATCCGACATCGCCATGTACGAAGCCAAGCGCGCCGGGCGTCAGCAATATCGCTTTTATGATCATGAAATGAACGGTAGGGCGCGCTCGCGGTTGATGCTCGAAGAGAGCGTGCGTGCCGCCATCGAGAATCGCGATTTCAATCTGGTCTATCAACCGCAGGTGGCTATCGACACGGGCCAGATTCGTGGCTTTGAAGCGTTGTTGCGCTGGCAGCACCCGAGTGTCGGCGATGTGCCGCCGGGGTTGTTCTTGCCGCTGCTGGAAGAGGCGCGGCTGATCAGCCGCCTCGGCAGCTGGATTTATCATCGCGGCGCCGGTCAGCGTAAAGCCTGGGAAACCCTGTTTGCCGAGGATCTGGTGCTCGGCGTGAGTTTGAGCAACACCCAGTTCAGTCTGCCGAATCTGGTCACCGAGTTGCGTCAGGTGATGGAGCGACACGCCTTGCAGCCTCGGCAACTGGAGGTCGAAGTCACCGAAGAAGCGCTGATGCAAAACCCCGACGAAACCCGCAAACAGCTGCGTTTGCTGCGCAATCTTGGGGTGCGGGTGGCGCTGGATGACTTCGGTTCCGGGCCGTGTTCGCTGGCGCATCTGCGCGATCTGGAACTCGATACGCTGAAAATTGATCGCCATCTCATCGCGCGATTGCCGGACTCCAAACGCGACGCCTCGCTGGTCAGCACGGTCATCAGTCTGTGCAAGCAATACGGTTTGCTGGTGATCGCCGAGGGCGTTGAAACCATCGAGCAATACCAATGGCTGCAAGCCCACGGCTGCGAGTATGTGCAGGGCTTCCTCGTGGCCCGGCCATTGATCGCCGAGGACGCGGTCAGCTTCGCCGAGCCGTTTGACTGGAGCGCGCTGCCCGTTTGAATTCGCTACACTGGCGCACCTTTTTCGAACCGTGTCGCTTGTCCATGACTGTGTTGAAGTACCTCCAGGCCTATCCCGCGCAATTACAGGATCAGGTGCGCCAATTGATCGCCGAAGGGCGTCTGGGTGATTACCTGAATCAACGCTATCCGGGACGGCACGACGTGCAGAGCGACAAGGCTTTGTACAGCTATGCGCTGGACTTGAAGCAGGAATACCTGCGCAACGCGCCGGCCATCGACAAGGTGCTGTTCGACAATCGCCTCGACCTGACGCACCGCGCCCTCGGTCTGCACACCACAGTGTCGCGGGTGCAGGGCGGCAAGCTCAAGGCCAAGAAAGAGATTCGTATCGCCTCGTTGTTCAAGGACGCCGCGCCGGACTTTCTGAAAATGATCGTGGTGCATGAACTGGCGCATTTCAAAGAGTCGGATCACAACAAGGCGTTCTATAAATTGTGTGAGCACATGCTGCCGGGGTACCACCAGGTCGAGTTTGATCTGCGCGTGTACCTGACGTGGCGGGATATGCAGGCTTAACAGTACGCAACCAGGAAGGTGTGGATGGACGTCAGCAAGACCAAAAGCAGTTTCTACCGCCGCTTGTATGTGGCGTACCTGATCGACAGCGGTCTGGCGCCGAGTGTGCCGACGCTGACCGAAGTGACCGGCATGCCCCGGCGCACGGCGCAGGACACGATTGCGGCGTTGGCGGATCTGGATATCGTTTGTGAGTTCGAGCAGGAAGAGGGCGCGCGCAATCACGCCGGGCGCTATCGGATTCGTGATTGGGGGGCGATTGATCGCGGGTGGATCGAGCGTAATTTGCGGCAGATCAAGGCAGTTCTGGGATATCCCTGAAAAGCCCCTCATCGGAACGCCGCCCGCCCAGCCCTCTCCCAGAGGGAGAGGGGGCCGATTGGGGGATATTGGAGAGTTACGCCGACGTGAGCGAGCGCCGTTGAATCCATAATCGACTCGGTTTTTCAGGTCGGCGGATAGCGCAGCACAACTCGGTCAGTCCCCTCTCCCTCCGGGAGAGGGCTAAGGTGAGGGGCTGTTCAGGCGCGACGCATCCCGATGTGTGGAATGTCATCCTCCAGATACTCTTCACCCGCCACAACAAACCCGTACTTGCCGTAATACCCCTGCAAATGCGCCTGTGCCGACAGATAGATCGGCACCTGCGGCCAATGCTTTTCAGCCTGTTTCAGCGCCTGCTCCATCATTTCGTGCCCCAGCCCTCTGCCGCGCCCCTGCGGTGCAGTAATCACCCGGCCGATCACCACGTCGCCGCCCTGGGATTCCGGATCCAGCAGGCGCAGGTAGGCCATCAACTGATCATCTTCCCAACCCATCAGGTGATAGGTATCGCCTTCCAGATCCTGACCGTCGAGGTCCGGATAAGCGCATTTCTGTTCAACCACGAACACGTCCGAGCGCAGCTTCAACAGCGCGTACAGCTGTTCCTTGCCCAGATCACTGTGATGTTTGCAGACCCATTCGATTGTCATTTGCCGATTCCTTGAACGTGTCGCCCGATACTAAGCGCCTGCGGCAAAGATGTCTTTATGGCGTAAGAGTCTGTGACAAAGGTCAAAATGCCATCATTCCTTTCTCGCAGTCTCGGCGACTTTGTGTAATCTGCTGAAGAGCCCTGTGCACTGGCTGCAATGAGCTAATGTTAGGGCCTGGGTTTTGCCGGTAAGGGGCCTTGGGGTTTTGGCTGAAAACATGCTGGGCAACCTGCCCGCTAAGGATTTTCAAGCATGCCGCGTTTGCATCGAGCCTTTGCTTTGGTCGGATTGCTCTTGCTGGCTCAGACTGCTGCAGCGGAGAAGCTGCGGCTGGTGTTTGATATCTGGCCACCCTTTACCGACGACACGCTGGTCAACGGCGGACTGGCCACCGACATCGTCACGACTGCCCTGGCCCGGGCCGGTTATGCCAGCGGCTACGAACAGGTGCCTTGGGCGCGGGCGCTGCTCGGTGTCGGCGAAGGCCGCTACGACGTGTTGGTCAACGCCTGGTACAACGATGAGCGGACCAAGCTGGGCGAGTTTTCCGGGGAATACCTGCTCAACCGCATCCGCTTTCTCAAGCGCAAAGACACGCCACTCGATTATTCCAATCTGCAGCAATTGCACACGTACCCGATTGCGGTGGTGCGCGGCTATGCCTATTCGGCGCCGTTCGATGCCGACACGGCGTTGCAGAAAGTCCCTGTGCATAACTTCGCCATGGCCGTGCGCATGCTCGCGGCGGATCGGGTCAAGTTGACGCTGGAGGATGAGTATGTGGCGAAGTATTACCTGGCGCGCGAATCAGCCAAGGTGCGCAATTCAGTGGAATTTTTGCCCAAGCCGTTGAGTGAGAACAGCCTGCACATTCTGGTGAGCCTGAAGAATCCGCAGCATGAGCAGATTGTTGCAGGGTTTGATAAGGCGATTGCGGCGATGAAGGCGGATGGCAGTTATGACAAGTTGTTGAGGCAGCATGGGATGTGAGGGTCGATCCAGAATCCTCTGTGTGGCAGATGTCGCTATCGCGAGCAGGCTCACTCCTACAATTTGGAATGCGTTCCCCTGTAGGGGTGAGCCTGCTCGCGATGACGCCCTGTCAACCGCCGCTGATTTCTGAGGTGTCCTTGATCAGATGCGCCGCCAACGTCCGCAACGGTCCGAGTTGCCGGCAGATCAACGCCAACTGTGTCTGCACCAACCGCTGCCCCTCATCGATCTCATCGGCCATCTGCTCCAGCTCATTGGCCAGCGCTTCTTCCTCGTCACTCTGAATCGCCACCGGCTGCTTGTTCGCCAGCCCTTGGGCGATTTCATCAATGCTCGTCGCCAGTTTCACCCCGGCGCCATCAATCAACTGCTCACGCACATCTGCCGGCAACTGCGTCTCGCGATGCGCGCCCAACCCTGACAGATAACTCAACAACGTGTGCGACAGCACCAGAAAGCGGAAGCCGACATCCGCTTCCTTACGGAAATGCCCCGGCTCCATGAGCATGTTTGCCAGCGTCGTCGACAGCGCGGCATCGGCGTTGTGCGCGTTACGTCGGGCCAGCCTATAGGCGAGGTCGTCGCTCTTGCCGGCGGCGTATTGCTGCATGATCTGGCGCAGGTAGATGCTGTTGCAGGTCAGGGTGTTGGCCAGCACTTTATTCAGGCGTCGACCCTGCCAGTCCGGCAGGAACAGGAATACCGTCAGGCCGGCAATCAGGCTGCCCAGCAGCGTATCGAACAGGCGTGGCAGGAACAGTCCGTAACCGTCACCGACCTGGTTGAAGCAGAACAGCACCATGATGGTGATCGCCGCCGTCGCCAGGGTGTAGCGGGTGGTGCGGTTGGTAAAGAACACCACGCCGGCGGCGATGGCAAAGCACGACTGCACCAACGGACTCGGGAACAGATCGAACAGCGCCCACGCCACGGTCAGGCCGATAGCGGTGCCAAGGATCCGCTGACCGAGTTTGCGCCGCGTCGCGCCATAGTTCGGCTGGCAGACGAACAGCGTGGTGAGGATGATCCAGTAGCCTTGCGACGGGTGAATCAGGTGCACCATGCCGTAGCCGATACTCAGCGCCAAGGGCAGGCGCAGGGCATGACGGAACAACAGAGAAGTCGGCGTCAGTTGCGTGCGCAGGCGCACCCAGACGTCTTTGAGGTTGCGCGGCGAACGGTCGAGCAGGCTGCTGTCGGTCGCATCGGCCAAGGCATCCGGGTTGCTCGCGTCGCTGAGCAAACGATCGAGGGTGCCGAGGTTGGCCGCCAGTGCGCGCAGCGAACGCAGCAATCCGCGCCAGGCCGGATTGCTCTGGATGCGCAGGTGTTCGAGGGAGGCGTCGAGGTCGCTGAGGGCTTCGGCGAAACTCGCGTCATAAATAAATGGCTGGCGCATCTGGATCGATTCGGCCAGAGCGCGGCAGGCCTTGCCTTGCTGGCGCAACAGGCGTTGGCAGCGGAACAGCACGTCGCTGTGGAAGAACGCTTCGGCCAGCGCGTTGTACGGGTAGTGCGAGGAGCTGGCGCGTTCGTGTATGTCTTGCGCGAGGAAATACAGCTTCAGGTAGCGGCTGACTTTCGAGCCGGGGCGGCCGTTGCCGACGCGGTGCAGGATGATTTCCTTGGCACTGTTCAGCGCCGCCACCACGCGACCGTTCTGCTGGGCCAGTTCCAGACGCCGCGCTTCCACATCCATTTGCCGGATCGGCTCGAACAGCGAGGATTTCAGCTTCAGGTAAAAGCCCAGCTCACGGAATAATCGCGCCAGACTTTGTTGCACCGGCTGGTTGGAAAACAGCGCCTGCCACAGCACCGAGAGCAAGCCGTACCACGCCGCCCCGGCCACCAGCAGCATCGGCTCGTGCCAAAAATCGGTGACCGCGCCACCGCGCTGATCAACGCCGATCATTGTGTATACGGACAGAATCAACGTCGCCGAAGCAATCGCGCCATAACGCTCGCCGAGTGCCCCGAGCATGGTCAGGCCGAAACTGGCCAGCGCCAATGCAATGGCAAACACGATGGGGTAGGGGAAGAGCAATTCCACCGACAGTGCGGCGATGCTGAAGCACACCAGTGTCACGGCGAGGGCGTTGAGGCGGCCCTGCCAACTGTCGTCGGTCTCGGCCAGGGCGCTGGCGATAATCCCCAGGAACAACGGGATCAGCAGGCCCATTTCATCCTGATACCAACACAGCGCCATGCTGCCGGTCAGGGCGATGAACACCCGCACGCTATAGCTGAATTTATCCAGCGCCCACAGGCGCCGCAAAGACTGACGAAACGAGGTCGAGGACATGAAGTGCGAAGGCCTTCCGAGGCGATGCCGCTAAATTGAGCCAGTAATGACGCCGACGCAATGGCGCCGATCACATCTGACAGCAAAAAGTGTTCCTTTGAGATCTTGTGTAGAACTAAATCTTGAATTGGGCACGGAACCCTGTGGGAGCTGGCTTGCCAGCGATGGCTGCATGACAGTCAACAATGATGTTGGATCTGCCGGCCTCATCGCTGGCAAGCCAGCTCCCACAGGTTTTTGTATTTAGCTTTGAATTAAGCGTACTGCGCGGCGGCGTAGCCCGAGGCCCAGGCCCACTGGAAGTTGAAGCCGCCCAGATGCCCGGTGACGTCGAGGACTTCGCCGATGAAGTACAGGCCGGGGCTTTTCAGCGATTCCATGGTTTTCGACGACACTTCGCGGGTATCGACGCCACCGAGCGTTACTTCGGCCGTGCGATAACCCTCAGTCCCCGCCGGTACGACTTTCCAGCTGCCGAGCTTCTCGGCGATCTCCGCCAGTTCTGCGTGGGTGTACTGCTTCATCGGCTTGGACACGAACCAGTTATCTGCCAGCAAATTGGCCATCTTCTTGGTGAAAATCTCACCCAGCAAAGTTTTCAATTCACTGTTCGGGCGCTCGGCCACTTGCTGTTGCAGCCAGCTCGCGGCGTCGTGATCCGGCAGCAGGTTGATCTCCACCGTATCGCCAGATTCCCAGAACGAGGAGATCTGCAAAATCGCCGGACCACTGAGGCCTCGGTGAGTGAACAGGATGTTCTCGCGAAAGCTCTGGTCGTTGCAGCTGACCAGACAATCCACCGAAGTGCCGGACAGCTCGGTGCACAATTCCTTGAGCTGATCGGTGATGGTGAACGGCACAAGACCGGCGCGAGTCGGCAGCAGCTCGTGGCCGAACTGCTTGGCGACCTGATAACCGAAACCGGTGGCGCCCAGTGTCGGGATCGACAGACCCCCGGTGGCGATCACCAGCGACTGGCATTGGATCTGGCCGAGGGTAGTGTCGAGCAGGTAACCGTTCTCGACTTTCTCGATGGTCTGAATCGACGTGTCCAGATGCAACTCGACGCCGGCCTGATCGCATTCGTCCAGCAGCATGCCAAGGATGTCGCTGGATTTGTTATCGCAGAACAGCTGACCGAGTTTCTTCTCGTGGTACGGCACGGCGTGTTTGCCGACCATGCCGATGAAATCCCACTGGGTGTAGCGCGCCAGTGCGGATTTGCAGAAGTGCGGATTTTGCGAGAGGAAATTGCTCGGCTCGGTGTACATGTTGGTGAAATTGCAGCGGCCACCACCCGACATCAGGATTTTCTTGCCAGCCTTGTTCGCATGGTCGAGCAGCAACACCTGACGCCCACGCCCGGCGGCGGTCAGTGCACACATCAACCCAGCGGCGCCAGCGCCAATGATCACGACTTCGGTAGAGCGCAAAACGGTGTCCTCTGAAATATCACCACAAAACGAACTGTAGGAGCTGCCGCAGGCTGCGATCTTTTGATCTTGCTCTTAAAAAACAAAGTCAAAAGATCGCGGCCTGCGGCAGCTCCTACAGGGGAGTTACGTTGTTCTTAAAGGATGCGGACGCGCAGCGAGCGGCCCTTGATCTTGCCGTCGTTCAAACGCTGCAAGGCCTGCATGGCCACGGTGCGGTCAACAGCCACATAAGCCTGGAAGTCGAAAATCGCGATCTTGCCAACCTGCGCACCCGGAATACCGGCATCACCCGTCAGAGCACCCAGAATGTCGCCCGGGCGAACCTTGTCTTTACGGCCCGCGCCGATGCACAGCGTGGTCATCGGCGGTTGCAGCGGGGCAAGGCCTTGGGACTTGAGGTTATCGACCTGATCCCAGTTCAGCGGCGACTTCTGCAGCTGCTCAATGGCTTGCGCGCGGTGCGCTTCGCCCGGAGCAACCAGGCTGATCGCGATGCCTTTCTCGCCAGCGCGACCGGTGCGGCCAACGCGGTGAATGTGGATTTCCGAATCGCGGGCCAGTTCGACGTTGATCACCATGTCCAGCGCATCGATGTCCAGACCTCGGGCGGCGACGTCGGTGGCGACCAGTACCGAGGTACTGCGGTTGGCGAACATCGCCAGCACCTGATCGCGATCACGCTGTTCCAGATCGCCGTGCAGGCCGACGGCGGAAATGCCTTTGGCGGTCAGGTGATCAACGGTTTCCTGAACCTGCTGCTTGGTGAAGCAGAACGCCACGCACGACGCCGGACGGAAGTGGTGCAGGACTTTCGTCACCACGCCCATGCGATCTTCCGGGGAAATCTCGTAGAAACGCTGCTCGATCTGCGTGTCATCGTGGAACGCTTCGGCTTTCACCGTTTGCGGATCACGCATGAACTTCGACGCCAGTTGCTTGATGCCCACCGGGTAAGTCGCGGAGAACAGCAGGGTCTGACGGCGCTCCGGGGTCTTGATGATGATGTCTTCGATGGCGTCGTAGAAACCCATGTCGAGCATGCGGTCAGCTTCGTCGAGGATCAGCGTGTTCAGGCCATCGAGGACCAGCGAACCCTTGCGCAGGTGCTGCTGGATGCGCCCCGGGGTGCCGACGATGATGTGCGCGCCGTGCTCCAGCGAAGCAATCTGCGGGCCGAACGACACGCCGCCGCACAGGGTCAGGACCTTGATGTTGTCTTCGGCACGGGCCAGACGACGGATTTCCTTGGCGACCTGGTCGGCCAGCTCACGCGTCGGGCAGATCACCAGTGCCTGGCAACCGAAGTAGCGCGGGTTGATCGGGTTGAGCAGGCCGATGCCGAACGCGGCGGTCTTGCCGCTGCCGGTCTTGGCCTGGGCGATCAGGTCCATCCCCTTGAGGATCACCGGCAAGCTCTGCGCCTGGATCGGCGTCATCTGGGCATAACCGAGGGATTCGAGGTTAGCCAGCATGGCGGCGGACAGCGGCAGAGTATTAAAAGCGGTGGCGATGGTGGTCACGGGACTGGCCTGCAAAACAAAATGTCGCGCAGTGTAGCAGCCCCGTGCCACTTTCTTCGAAAGTTCTGGACGAACAGTGCTTAATGTTCGATGTGTTCTTCCGGACGTTTGGCGCGCCGGCCGTCTTCCTTCGACAACTGCGAGAAGATCGTTGCCGCGAGCATCGCCATGATGCCGACGGTGACGAAGGTCAGCTGGAAGGCACCGAGCACGGTTTCCACGCCATCGTTACCGACCTCTGCCGTGAACCCACCGAGCAATGCACCGGCGCATGCCACCCCGAGACTCAACGACAACTGCGCCACCACCGAGAGCAAACTGTTGCCACTGCTGGCGCTGGCGTCGTCGAGGTCGATCAGCGTCACCGTGTTCATCGCGGTAAATTGCAGCGAGTTGATCGCGCCGAGAATCGCCAGCAGGCACAGCAGCAGCCAGTACGGCGTCTGCTCGCTGACCAGGCCCATGCTCGCCAACATGATCCCCAGCGCAAGCGTGTTGCCGGTGAGGACGATGCGATAACCAAGTCGTTCAATCAGCGGTCGCGCCACCCACTTGGCGATCATCGCCGCCGCCGCCAGCGGCAGCATGCTCATCCCCGCTTGCGACGGTGAATAACCCAGCGCCACTTGCAGCAGCAGCGGCACCAGAAACGGCAACGCGCCGCTGCCCAAACGCGCGAACAGGTTGCCAAGAATACCGACGGCAAACGTGCGGGTCTTGAACAGCGACGGTGCGAACAGCGGGTTTTCGATGTGCCCGGCGCGCAACCAGTGCGCCGCCAGACAGGCCATGCCACCGAACAACAGCAACATCACGCGCAGGTGCGGCAAGTGCAGCTCGCCAAGGCCTTCCATGGCGATGGTGATCAGGATCATCGCCGCGCCGAACAACAGAAAACCCAGACTATCGAAGCGCGTACGCTCAGTGCCGCGCAGGTCGGGAATGAACTTCCACACCGCGTAGCAGCCGATCACGCCGACCGGCAGGTTGATCAGGAAGATCCAGTGCCACGTCAGGTATTCGACCATCCAGCCGCCCATGGTCGGGCCGATCAACGGGCCGAGCAGGCCGGGGATGGTGATGAAACCCATGATCCGCACCAGCTCGGATCGTGGATAAGCGCGCAGCACGACCAGTCGGCCGACCGGCAGCATCAGCGCACCGCCCAGACCCTGAATGACCCGGGCACCAATCAGCATGCTCAGGCTGCTCGACAAAGCGCAGAGCAGCGAGCCGAAGCTGAACAGCAGGATCGCGCCGAAGAAGATTTTCTTGGTGCCGAAGCGGTCGGCGATCCAGCCCGAAGCCGGGATCAGCAAGGCCACGGTGAGCATGTAGGCGATGATCACGCCCTGCATGCGCAAGGGGTCTTCGGCCAGATCGCGAGCCATGGCGGGCAGGGCGGTGTTGAGGATGGTCCCGTCGAGGGACTGCATGAAGAAAGCGATGGCGACGACCCACGGCAACCAGCGGGCGGTGATGGCGTCGAGAGGCGGGCGGTTGGGCATGGAACCTCTTGTCGTTGGGGTTAATGATCGTTCCCACGCTCCGCGTGGGAATGCCTCAACGGACGCTCCGCGTCCGCTTTTGGCTGGGACGCAGAGCGTCCCCGGCTGCATTCCCACGCAGAGCGTGGGAACGATCACCGTCAGAGGGTCAGGGTTAAACGGCTGACCAGCGCCCCCGGCAGTAACGCCGACGAGGTATTGCGCTGGCTGTACGTACTCGCCGACAGCAGCAACTCGCGCTCGGCGGTCAACGCTTCCAGCTGCGAACCGAGCAGGCTGTAGGCGCTATCGTCAAAGCGCATGGTGCTGACCGGCGCCTGAATCTCGCCGTTCTCGACCCAGAAGGTCGCGAAACGGGTCATGCCAGTCATGCGCGCGGCCGGTTGATCCGAGTAGTTCAGGTACCACAGGTTGCTGATGTACAACCCGGTGCCCAACTGCTTGAGGATCTCTGCTTGCGCCAGATCACCCGCTGCCATGTTCAACGCACTTGGCATTTCACCGCCGCCGGCGCCGTTGGCGGCCAGGCCATATTCGGCGGCGCTGCGCGAACCGACCAGTTGATCGCCCGCTTTGCCTTCGACGATCAGCCGCAGATCGCTGCGCGGATAACCTTCGCCGGAAAACGCCGGGCTCAGCGATTCACTGACTTTTTCATCCAGCGACAGCAGCGGACTGAAGGCCTGATCGCCGACATACAACTTCTGCAACGGGCTGCTCTTGCTCGCGATTGACTGCGCCGAGAAACCGCCCCAGCTCAGCATGCCCATGATTTCTTCCAGCGCCGCCGGTGCCAGATACGCACGGTACTGCCCCGGCGCCAAGGTGCGTAGCGGGCGGCCGAGAAACTCCAGTTGCTCACGTGCCTGAGCAAAGCGCTTGGCGAAACCTTCGCTGCTCCAGTCATGCCCGGCGTAGCTGGCTTTCACCGCTTCACCGTTCTCGTGGAACAGGCTGAAATCGAAGTTGAAGCTGTTGGCCTGATGCCAGCCAAACGCTCCCGAAGAACTGGCGAAGCCACGGCTGATCGGGCCGGCCGCATAGAAGCCAACCAAGTCCAGACCCTCAGCGGCAGCACAGATTTCATCGACCACCTGTTCAGTGTCCGGCAGCGGATGTTCCTGCACGTTCTGGCTCTGCCAGCCGTGGTGGTTGAGCAACAGATACGGATCCTGCGGCAGCAACGGCAGGGTTTCGCGCAGTTGTTGCAGACCTTCGGCAAGCCGTTGCAGATCGCCTTCCTGATCACCGGACAGGGTGACCTGAAGGTCGGCGTGGCGACCATCGTTGATCAGTTTCAGGACGATATTGGCCTGCTGCACTTGTCCGGCCTGACGTACCTTGGCGTGATTGAAACGCACGAACGCCGAGGATTCGGCGGCAAAGCTGAGGGTGAATTGTTCCGGCTCGCGCACGCTGTCGCGCAGCCACTCGACCATGACCTTGAAGGCGTCGGACTGACTCTTCGAAATGCTCATCAGGCGTCTCCCCCAAACACATCAACGTTGCTGAATACGCAGGCCGGCGAAGCGTGGCCGACGCGGATCACCTGGTTCGGTTCGCCCTTGCCGCAGTTCGGCGTGCCCAGCACCTTGACGGTGTTGGCGTCGCCGACGGCGCGCAGGCTTTTCCAGAAGTGCGCGGAAATCGCCCGGTAGTTCGGGTTTTTTACTACGCCTTTGAGTTCGCCGTTTTCGATCAACTGGCCCCATTCACAGCCGAACTGGAATTTGTTGCGCGCATCGTCGATCGACCAAGAACGGTTGGTGCTCATCAGAATGCCGTTCTCGATGCCTTCGATCAGTTTGTTCAGTGGCTGATCGCCCGGCTCGATATTAAGGTTGGCCATGCGATCGATCGGCGCACGGTTCCAGCCGCAGGCGCGGCTGTTGGCAACGCCATCGAGACCGGCGCGGAACTGCGACAGCGCCCCGCCCAGCGGACGCAGCAACAGGCCATCGCGGATCAGGAATTGTTTGCTGGCCTTGCTGCCGTCGTCATCGTGGCCATAGCTGGCCAGTTCTTCGGGAATGCCTGGATCGAAGGTCACGTTGAGCAGTTTCGAACCATATTGCAGGCTGCCGAAGTCGCTGGCTTTGACGAAACTGGTGCCGGCGTAATTGCGTTCGTCGCCGAGGATGCGGTCGAGTTCCAGCGGGTGGCCGATGGATTCGTGGATCTGCAGCATCATCTGGTCCGGCATCAACAGCAGGTCGCGCGGGCCTTGCGGGGTGTTCGGCGCAAGCAGCAGTTGCAGGGCCTGATCGGCAACTTGCGGACCGGCGCCGATCAAACCGCAACGGCTGATCACATCAGCGCCGCCCTGTTGGCCGAAGTTCTCGCGACCGAGGCTGCGAGTCTGGCTGTCATTGCCGTCGTAAGCGGTGACGTCGAGGCCTGGATAAACGAAGCGCTGGGCCTGGCGCAATTCAGCCCCGGCGCTGCTCAGGTAGATCTGTTCGACGTGGGTGATGCCAATGCTCACCTGCCAATTCACCAGGCGCTCATCCTTTGGCACCGAGGCGGATTCCGCACCGAGCAGCTCGAAGCATTCGCTCAGGGACGGGAAGGGTTGTTCGAGATTGGGCGAAAAGTAATCAGCGCGATCGCTGGACACTGGCTGATCGCGCAGGTCGAGCAAGGCGTGCGGCTTGAGCCGACGGGCTTGCAGCTCGGCGCGTTCGAGGGCGGCTTGCAGACCTTGTTGCGACAGATCGTTGGTCGCCGCGTAGGCCTCAACACCATTGACCCGAACGGTGAGCATCGCGCCTTCGTCGCGGCTCAGGCTCGGCGGTTCGGCGACGTTTTTACGTACCGACAGGTACTGCCCGGACTCGCGTACGTATCGCAGGGAAAAGAACTCAGCGCCCGTGCGCAAGGCAGCGAAGCGCTGCTTGAGCTGGGGGTGGAAATCGAACATTCGGGAACCTCCTTGTCAGGGGGAAGCGGGGTGAGGCTACTCGGCGGGGAGGGGTGAAAAGGTTGCGCGAGGTCTAGAGTAGGCCTGCGTGGGGGTAGGATCAAGTGAAGAGGGGGTGTAGGGGGATTTACTGTGCAGCGAGGGAATTTGTGCTGAATCTGAGGGCCCCATCGCTGGCAAGCCAGGCTCCCACAGGTTTTTTGGTGAACACAATATGTGTGAACGACGCAAAACCCTGTGGGAGCTGGCTTGCCAGCGATTAGCCGTGACGCGGTATTACGTCTTACTGAGCCGCCGGGGTGATATCACGCATCGGCTTGCCCTTCACCGGCGCATCGCCCGCCACGTAGTAAGCAGCATTGCTGCGCGGCAGTGGTTTGCGACCACGGATCTTGTCGGCGATTTTCTCGGCGATCATGATCGTCGGCGCGTTGAGGTTGCCGGTGGTGATGATCGGCATGATCGAGGCATCGACCACACGCAGGCTCTGCATGCCGTGCACGCGACCTTCGCCATCAACCACAGCCATCTCGTCGGTGCCCATCTTGCACGAGCAGGACGGGTGGAACGCGGTTTCGGCGTGCTCGCGGATGAACTTGTCCAGCTGCTCATCGGTTTGCACTTCGATGCCCGGGCTGATTTCGCGGCCACGGAAAGCGTCGAGTGCCGGCTGCTGCATGATTTCACGGGTCAGGCGGATGCCGTCGCGGAATTCCTGCCAGTCCTGCTCGGTAGCCATGTAGTTGAACAGGATGCTCGGGTGCTGGCGCGGGTCTTTCGATTTGGCCTGGATGCGACCACGGCTTGGCGAGCGCATGGAACCCATGTGCGCCTGGAAACCGTGCTCTTTCACACCGTTGCTGCCGTTGTAGTTAATCGCCACTGGCAGGAAGTGGTACTGGATGTTCGGCCATTCGAATTCCGGACGCGAACGGATGAAACCGCCGGCTTCGAACTGGTTGCTGGCGCCGATGCCGGTGCCGTTGAACAGCCACTCGGCACCGATGGCCGGCTGGTTGTACCAGAGCAGCGACGGGTACAGCGAAACCGGCTGAGTGCAGGCGTATTGCAGGTACAGCTCAAGGTGATCCTGCAGGTTTTCACCGACGCCCGGCAGGTCGTGAACGACCGGAATGTCGAGCGACTTCAGCAGTTCGGCAGGACCGACACCGGAACGCTGCAGAATCTGCGGCGAAGCGATGGCGCCGGAGCACAGCAGCACTTCTTTGCGCGCTTTGACTTCGACACGCTCTTCGGCGTCGCCAACCAGGTAACGCACGCCAACGGCACGCTTGCCTTCGAACAGAATCTTGTCGGTCAGGGCGTGAGTGACGATGGTCAGGGTCGAACGCTTCTTGGCGACGTCGAGGTAGCCACGCGCGGTGGAGGCACGACGGCCGTTCGGCGTCACGGTGCGGTCCATCGGGCCGAAGCCTTCCTGCTGGTAACCGTTCAAGTCTTCGGTGCGCGGGTAACCGGCTTGTACGCCAGCTTCAACCATGGCGTGGAACAACGGGTTGTTGCCCGCCTTCGGCGTGGTCACGCTGACCGGGCCTTCGCCACCGTGGTAATCGTTCGGGCCGATGTCGCGGGTTTCGGCTTTGCGGAAGTACGGCAGGCAGTCGAGGTACGACCAGTCTTCCAGACCTGGCAGTTTTGCCCAGCCGTCGTAGTCCATGGCGTTACCACGGATGTAGCACATGCCGTTGATCAACGAGGAACCGCCGAGGCCTTTGCCGCGACCGCATTCCATCCGGCGACCGTCCATGTGTGGCTCTGGATCGGTTTCGTACGCCCAGTTGTAACGACGACCTTGCAGCGGGAACGCCAGGGCAGCCGGCATTTGCGTGCGGAAGTCGAAACGGTAGTCCGGGCCGCCTGCTTCGAGCAGCAGAACGGTGACGCCGGCGTCTTCAGTCAGACGGGTCGCCAGGGTGTTACCGGCCGAGCCGGCACCGATGATGATGTAATCGAATTCTTGGGACATTGAATGCACCCTCTTTGATAGTGGTCAGGTCGGACCTTGGCGAGTGCTGTGCACTCGAATCGCTGGCAAGCCAGCTCCCACAGGGATTGGGGGCTGCCACAAATTGGATGGACGACTCCAAGCCTGTGGGAGCGGGCTTGCCCGCGAAGAGGCCTTCGCGGGCAATGCAAATCTCGGGTCTTAGAACACCGAAACGTAATCGCCCAGCTCGACCTGTACCGATTTGATGCGGGTGAAGTTGTTCAGCGAGCTGATGCCGTTCTCACGGCCGACACCCGACTGCTTGTAACCGCCAACCGGCATTTTTGCGTCGGACTCGCCCCAGGCGTTGATCCAGCAGATACCGGCTTCCAGTTGATGAATCACGCGGTGCGCGCGGTTCAGGTCTTTGGTGACGATACCAGCGGCCAGGCCGAAGTCGGTGTCGTTGGCGCGGCGGATCACTTCTTCTTCGGTTTCGTAGGAGAGGATCGCCATCACCGGGCCAAAGATTTCTTCACGGACGATGGTCATGTCGTCGGTGCAATCGGTGAACACGGTTGGAGCAACGAATGCGCCTTTGGCGAATTCGCCGTCGGTCAGACGCTCGCCGCCACACAGCACGCGGGCGCCTTGCTCTTTACCTTTGGCGATGTAACCCAACACGCTTTCCATGTGCGCGAAGCTGACCAGCGGGCCGAAGTTGGTGTTTTCGTCTTCCGGGTTGCCAACGCGGATGCGTGCAACGCGTTCAACGATCTTGGCTTCGAACGCGGCTTTCAGGTGCGCCGGAACGAACACGCGAGTGCCGTTGGTGCAGACCTGACCGGAGCTGTAGAAGTTGGCCATCATCGCGGTGTCGGCAGCGCGATCCAGGTCGGCGTCGTCGCAGATGATCAGCGGGGATTTGCCACCCAGTTCCATGGTCACGTCTTTGAGCGACGAAGCCGAAGCGCTGGCCATTACTTTTTTGCCGGTGTCGGTGCCGCCAGTGAACGAGATTTTCTCGATGCGCGGGTGCTCGGTCAGCCAGGTGCCGACTTCACGGCCGCTGCCGGTCAGAACGTTGAACACACCATTCGGTACGCCGGCTTCGGTGTAGATCTCGGCCAGTTTCAGGGTGGTCAGCGAGGTGACTTCGCTTGGCTTGAAGATCATCGCGTTACCAGCGGCCAGGGCTGGAGCGGATTTCCACAGCGCGATCTGGATCGGGTAGTTCCACGCGCCGATACCGGCCACGACGCCCAGCGGCTCGCGACGGGTGTAGACGAACGAAGTGTCGCGCAGTGGAATCTGCTCGCCTTCGATGGCGGGCACCAGGCCTGCGTAGTATTCCAGCACGTCGGCGCCGGTGACGATGTCGACGTACTTGGTTTCGGAGAAGGCTTTACCGGTGTCCAGGGTTTCCAGAGCAGCCAGTTCATCGTTGCGCTCGCGCAGGATGTCGACGGCGCGGCGCAGGATGCGCGAACGCTCCATGGCGGTCATCGCGGCCCAGATTTTCTGGCCCTTTTCAGCGCTGACTACGGCGCGCTCGACGTCTTCCTTGGTCGCACGTTGCACCAGTGCGAGGACTTCACCGTTAGCCGGGTTGATGGCTTCGAAGGTGGCATCGCTGCCGGCGTCGGAGTACGCGCCATCGATGTAAAGTTTTTGCAGTTCGAAACGGGCCATAGTGTCCTCGCAAGTGCATTGGTGGTTGGCGTTGACCACCGCGGTGAGGCTGCGGTGGCGTTCAGGGGCCGAGCGTTTTCTGTGTGCTCTAGCTCACCTTCTTGGCCAATTGGAAATCCATGTATTCGTAAGCGATCTGTTGCGCCTGCGCCGTGTCGAAAGCGTCTCCCGACAAAGCGCCGCGCAACCACAAGCCGTCAATCAACGCTGCCAGTCCTCGTGCTGCGCTGCGCGCATCTTCGAGCGACAGCACACGGCGGAACTGGCAGCACAGGTTGGAATACAGACGGTGATCGTTGATCCGCTGCAACCTGTGCAAAGACGGCTGGTGCATGCTGGTGGCCCAGAAGGCCAGCCAGGTTTTCATTGCCGGGCCATTGACCTGGCTGGCGTCGAAGTTGCCTTCGATGATCACCTGCAGATGCGCCCGTGGGCTGTCATCTGCCAGCGCCTGACGGCGCGCGGTGACGCTCTCGCTGAGGGCGGTCATCAGATACCGCATCGTGGCGGCAATCAGGCCGTTCTTGTCCTGAAAGTAATGACTGATGATGCCATTCGAGACACCGGCCAAACGGGCGATCAGCGCAATGCTGGCGTCCCCCATTCCGACCTGATCGACCGCCTGCAAAGTGGCTTCGATCAGTTGTTGGCGGCGGATGGGTTGCATACCGACCTTGGGCATCTTGCACATCTCCTTAGGCCTTCCGAGCGGCGAATGACGCCTATCGGATTGACGGCCAGTCTATTTTGTTTTGATTGAACGTTCAATCAACAAAGAATAAGATCTGCGACAAATCGTCGCTGCCTACAGATTTTTCCTACGTGTAAGTGGCGATAAAACCGACATCTGAAACAGCTCGAAACCTGCGTGGGGCATGGCGCGGTTCGCGATTCGATGGACGTGTTGAAAGGGCAAGACGCTCACGGCCAGGTTTCGGATGAACGTCCGTCCACCTTCGGCCACGAAAGCGATTCGCAGCGCCATTTCGGCAGGTTCGGGCTTTTTTCGGGATGTCTTTATATCACCCGCCGGTCGGCTGCCAACTAACCGATTGGTCGGGTTCCGTGTTGCCTTGTGTTCTTCTCTCGCACTGCCTGGAGCATTTGTGCCATGAGTTCTGCCTCGCTTATAAAGACCCCGCCCGAGAAGGTGACGGTCAACGGTTGGGTGTTTTACACCTCTACCGCGCTGATTCTTTTGTTGACCGCCATTCTGATTATCGCCCCGCAAGAGGCCGGCAGACTGTTGGGTATCGCTCAGGCCTGGTTGTCGCGCAGCTTCGGCTGGTACTACATGGTGGTCATCGCCGCCTACCTGGTGTTTGTGGTGGGCCTGGCGTTTTCCTCGTACGGCAAACTCAAACTGGGCAGCAAGGACGACACCCCGGATTTCAGTTACGGCGCCTGGGCGGGGATGCTGTTCTCGTCGGGTATCGGTATTTCGCTGTTGTATTTCGGCGCATCCGAGCCACTGGATCACTACTTCAATCCGCCGGAAGGCACATCGGCCAGCAACATGGCCGCGCGTCAGGCTGTACAGCTGACTTTCTTGCACTGGGGCCTGCACGGCTGGGCGATCTACGCACTGGTTGGTCTGGCCGTAGCGTACTTTGCTTACCGGCATAACCAGCCGCTGGCCCTGCGTTCGGCGCTGTATCCGCTGGTCGGCGAGCGTTGGGTCAAGGGTGCGGCCGGTCACGCGGTGGACGGCTTCGGCATGTTCGTGACCCTGCTGGGTCTGGTGACGAACCTGGGGATTGGTTCGCTGCAAGTGTCGTCGGGGCTGGAAAACCTGTTCGGCATGGAACACAGCAACACTAACCTTTTGATCGTGATCATCGTGATGAGCACCGTGGCGACCATCGCTGCCGTGTCCGGCGTGGAAAACGGCATCCGTCGTCTGTCCAACCTGAACATCGTGCTGTTCAGTGGTCTGCTGATTTTCGTATTGCTGTTCGGCCCGACCCTGCACCTGCTCAACGGCTTCGTGCAGAACATCGGTGACTACCTCAATGGCATCGTG
Source organism: Pseudomonas sp. Irchel 3H7 (assembly GCF_900187605.1). Classification (GTDB taxonomy): domain Bacteria; phylum Pseudomonadota; class Gammaproteobacteria; order Pseudomonadales; family Pseudomonadaceae; genus Aquipseudomonas. Next base: position 157,630 of record NZ_FYEA01000005.1, on the reverse strand, counting down.
CTGAAAACCTTCGACCTTTATGTGTACGAGGGCGATAACGCCAAGTCCGAGCGCTGGATGGGCCTGTGGACGCTGTTCTACTGGGCGTGGTGGATTTCCTGGGCGCCATTCGTTGGCATGTTCATCGCGCGTATTTCCCGTGGTCGTACCGTGCGTGAGCTGGTGGCTGGCGTGCTGTTGATTCCGCTGGGCTTTACCCTGGCCTGGCTGTCGATCTTCGGTAACTCGGCGCTGGACCTGGTGATGAACCATGGCGCGGTGGAGCTGGGCAAGACGGCCCTGGAACAGCCGTCGATGGCGATTTATCAATTGCTTGAGCACTACCCGGCGTCGAAAGTCGTCATCGGTGTGTCGATCTTTGTTGGTTTCGTACTGTTCCTGACCCCGGCCGACTCTGGCGCGGTGATGATGGCGAATCTGTCCTGCAAGGGCGGCAACGTCGATGAAGATGCGCCGCACTGGCTGCGGATCTTCTGGTCGGTGGTGATCACCCTGGTGACCATCGGTCTGCTGTTTGCCGGTAACTTCGAAGCCATGCAAACCATGGTCGTGTTGGCTGGCCTGCCGTTCTCGGTGGTGCTGGTGTTCTTCATGTTCGGCCTGCACAAGGCGATGCGTCAGGACGTGCAGATCGAACAGGAGCAAGCGCAACTGGCGGAGCGCGGTCGTCGTGGTTTCAGCGAGCGTCTGACGCAACTGGACCTGCAACCGAGCCAATCGGTGGTGCAGCGTTTCATGGACAAGCAGGTCAGCCCGGCGCTGGAAGATGCCACCGCGCAGATGCGTGCACAGGGGCTGGAAGTGCAGACGCTGTTGGGTAAATCCAAGCGTTGCATGGGCGTGCGCGTCGAGATGGAAGAGGGCAACCCTTTCGTTTACGAAGTGAGCCTGGACGGCTATCTGGCGACCCCGACTGAATCGGCGCAGTCCGATGAAGCGCGTCAGCGTTACTACCGCGCGGAGGTGTATCTGCACAACGGCAGCCAGGATTACGACCTGATGGGCTTCACGCAGGATCAGATCACGCGGGATGTGCTCGATCAGTTTGAAAGCCATCGGCAGCTCCTTGGCCGGGTGTATAGCTAAACCGCATGTGCGCGGTGTTTCAGTCTGAAGCACCGCGTTGTTCCTTTAAAAGATCGCAGCCTTCGGCAGCTCCTACATGGATCGCATTCCCCTGTAGGAGCTGCCGAAGGCTGCGATCTTTTGATCTTCAAACAAAAACGCCGCGATCCTCTCGCGGCGTTTTTGTGTCCGGGTTATTAGCCCAGGTTCTTGCCCAACAACGCGTGATACAGCTCGCTGTCGCCCAGAATCCCCACCACATGATTGTTATCGTGCAGCACCAACTTGTTGCCGGTTTGATAACGAATCTGCAAGGCGTCACGCATACCGATGTTCGAGTCCACCAGTGTCGGCTTGCGTTCCAGGCCTTCCACCGCTTGCCCCGGTGCCCAGTTCTGCAGGTTCAGCACCGAACCATTTTGCCGTGCGCCTTTGATGGTGTTGCCTTCGGCCAGGTCCAGCCACGAATCGCCACCCGGATCCAGGCACACCGAACCATTGATGCGTTTGCACTTGTCCAGCGTGCGCATCAGGCTGCGACCGCAGAGCACATTGAGCGGATTGGTGTGTGCGACGAAGGTACGCACATAGTCGTCCGCCGGGTTCAGCACGATCTCTTCCGGCACGCTGTACTGGATGATCCGGCCGTCTTTCATGATCGCGATGCGGCTACCCAATTTGAGCGCCTCGTCGAGGTCGTGACTCACGAACACGATGGTCTTGCTCAGCTTGCGTTGCAGTTCCAGCAGTTCATCCTGCAGACCCTGACGGATCAGCGGGTCGAGCGCCGAGAACGGTTCGTCCATCAGCAGAATGTCGGCGTCCATCGCCAGTGCCCGCGCCAGACCGACACGCTGCTGCATGCCGCCGGAGAGTTCGTCCGGCTTCTTGTTGCGCCATTGGGTCAGGCCAACCAGTTCGAGTTTTTCATCGACGAGTTTCTTGCGTTCTTTCTCCGGACGACCCTGCATTTCCAGACCGAAACTGATGTTCTCGCGCACCGTCAGCCACGGCATCAGGGCGAACTTCTGGAACACCATGGCGATGCGTTTGGTGCGCATCATTTTCAGCTCGGCCGGGGTGCAGGAGGCGATGTCGATCTGGCGGTTTTCATGCTCGACGAACAGCTTGCCGCGGCTCACGGTGTTGAGGCCGTTGATGCAGCGCAGCAGGCTCGACTTGCCGGAACCCGACAAGCCCATCAGCACGCAGATTTCGCCTTTGTTGATGTCCAGCGAGGCTTTTTCCACGCCGACGATCTGGCCGGTCTTCTTCAGGATCTCGTTGCGGGTCATGCCCTGATCGAGCAGCTTGAGTGCCTCGCGTGGATCTTTGGAGAAGATTACGTCGACGTCTTCGAAGCGAATTATGCTCATGCGTCACCCCCTACTTTGGCGTCGGGTTGTTTGCAGATACGGTCGAGCATGATCGCCAGCAGTACGATCGCCAGGCCCGCTTCGAAGCCCAGGGCGATATCAGCAGTGTTCAGTGCGTTGACCACCGGTTTGCCGAGTCCGTCGGCGCCTACCAGTGCCGCGATCACCACCATCGACAACGACAGCATGATGCACTGGGTGATGCCGGCTGCGATGCTCGGCATGGCGTGAGGCAGTTCGATCCGTGAGAGCAGTTGACGACGCGAGCAGCCAAAGGCCTTGCCGGCGTCCATCAGTTCTTGCGGGACATCGCGGATGCCCAGGTAGGTCAGGCGGATCGGCGCAGCGATGGCGAACACCACCGTGGAGATCAGGCCTGGCACCACACCCAGCCCGAAGAGGGTCAGGGTAGGAATGAGGTAAACGAAGGTCGGTACGGTCTGCATCAGATCGAGTACCGGACGCATGACCGTGTAGAACATCGGTTTGTGCGCGGCGACGATGCCCAGCGGCACGCCGATGACCACGCAGACCAGGGTCGCGAACATGACCTGGGCGAGGGTTTCCATGGTCTCCTGCCAGTACCCCAGATTGAGGATCAGCAGGAAGGAGGCGATGACGAACGCGGTCAGGCCCCATTTACGCTGAATGAAGTGAGCGAGTAGTGCGATCAGGCCAATCAAGACCAGTGGGTTGAACCAGGTCAGCGCAAACGTCACGCCGTGGATCATCGTTTCCAGGGTCACGGCGATTGCGTCGAAGGTGTTGGCGCCGTGTTGCGTCAACCATTCAACGAAGCCCGCGATGTACTGGCCTAAAGGTATTTTCTGATCAATCAGCATGGTAGTGAACGTCCGCATGCAAGGAAATAAACAGCCCGGGCGGGCGAACCCGCCCGGCATAAGCGATTACTGAAGCTTGGCTTTCACGGCCTCCAGGCCAGGTTTACCGTCAATGGTGGTCACGCCAGCGAGCCAGGTATCGAGCACTTGTGGATTCTTTTTCAGCCAGGCCTTGGCGGCCGCGTCAGGCTTCATCTTGTCGTCGAGAATGTTGCCCATCAGTTCGCTTTCCATGTCGACGGTGAACTCCAGGTTCTTCAGCAACTGACCGACGTTGCTGCATTCCTCGGCATAACCCTTGCGGGTATTGGTCGCCACGGTCGCAGCACCGAAATCGGGGCCGAAGAAATCATCGCCACCGGTCAGGTATTGAATCTTGAAGCGCTTGTTCATCGGGTGCGGCGCCCAGCCGAGGAAGACCACCGCTGTGTCGCGTTTTTGCGCGCGATCCACCTGCGAGAGCATGCCCGCTTCCGATGATTCGACGACTTTGAAACCGGCGGTCTTCAGGCCGAAGGCGTCCTTGTCGATCATGCTCTGGATCAGACGGTTGCCGTCGTTGCCAGGCTCGATGCCGTAGATCTTGCCGTCGAGCTCTTTCTTGAATTTGGCGATGTCGGCGAAGTCATGCAGACCTTTGTCATACAGGGCTTGCGGCACGGCGAGGGTGTATTTGGCGCCCTTGAGGTTGGTGCGCACGGTTTCCACGGTGCCCGCGTCGCGGTAGGCCTTGATGTCGTTTTCCATGGTCGGCATCCAGTTACCGAGGAACACGTCCATGTTCTTGCCGTCGGCCAGCGACTTGTAGGTCACGGGCACGGAGATCATGGTGGTCTTGGTCTTGTAGCCGAGGGCGTTGAGCACGACGGAGGTGGTGGCGGTGGTGGCGGTAATGTCGGTCCAGCCGACATCAGAGAAGTTAACGGTACTGCACTGTGCCGGTTCTGCAGCTTGCGCCAGTAACGGCAGACTCAGCATGGCGGCCAACAACAACGACGGGGAACCTTTCATGGATGGACTCCTTGGTGTTTTTTTTGGCAGTGTTCCGACTGTGGACCACCGCACTTATAGGTTGCGGTTGGATGGCGTTCTGGAGACAGCTCTACCACGGCGCCTTGCAATCGAGTCATAACGATCATGTACCAGTGAAAATCTGACGCCTACAGGGGGGGTCGTATCCAGTACAGGGATGGTCGCATCCAGTGTCAGTGACGTCGCTTACAGCTTTTTTCAGCCCCGAATGGCCATCTGAACCGTACAAAAACGGCGAAAAACCGGGGCGAAAACGGCGCGGCGCTGGTGGACATGAGTGCGTCGGTGTCAGACGCCGTGCGTCCGGACAAAAGCCTGATGATGCGGGCATTCCGGCGGATCGCAGCTTGAGCGTAGCAGCTCCGCCAGCGGGCGCTTTTGCGTCCCGGACCGGCATCCTCAGGAGCTCTGCAGCAATGGCTATCAGTGTTTTCGACCTGTTCAAAATCGGCATCGGCCCTTCCAGTTCCCACACCGTCGGACCCATGCGCGCCGCGGCGTTGTTCGTCGAGTCGCTACGGGACAAGCACCAACTGGAACAGGTGCGCCGTATAGAAGTGCAATTGTTCGGGTCGCTGTCTGCTACCGGTATCGGTCACGGCAGCGACAACGCGGTGATCATGGGCTTGATGGGCGAGTGGCCGGACGCAATCGACCCGTCGCAGATCGGCCCGCGCATTCAGGCGCTGCGCGAAACTCATACCCTTCTATTGGATGGTCGTTTGTCGGTGCCGTTTGTCTGGGCTCGGGACATGCGCCTGATCGACGAGAACCTGCCGTTCCACCCCAATGCCATGACGATTGTGGCCGAGGGTGATCACGGCGAACTGCATCGCGACACCTACTATTCGGTGGGCGGTGGTTTTGTCGTCGATCAAGCGCAGGCGTCCAGCGGCGTCGTTGATCTGGATCGCACTGAATTGCCTTATGACTTTTCCAGCGCGGTCGAGTTGCTGGAGTTGTGCAAGCGGAACAATCTTCGCGTCGCTGAATTGATGATGGCCAACGAAAAAGTCTGGCGCAGCGAGGAAGAAATCCGCGCCGGGCTGATGAAGCTGTGGCGGGCGATGCAGGATTGCGTCGAGCAGGGTTTGAAACACGAAGGCATCCTGCCCGGCGGATTGAATGTGCGTCGGCGCGCGGCGAAGTTGCATCGCAGTCTTCAGGAGTTGGGCAAACCCAATGTGATCGGCTCGACGCTGAGCGCGATGGAGTGGGTCAATCTGTTTGCGTTGGCTGTTAATGAAGAAAACGCGGCCGGCGGGCGCATGGTCACGGCGCCGACCAATGGCGCTGCGGGAATCATTCCGGCGGTGCTGCACTACTTTATGAAGTTCAGCGAAGCGGTGACGGACGCCAACGTGGTCGACTACTTCCTCGGTGCGGCGGCGGTGGGGATTCTGTGCAAGAAGAATGCTTCGATCTCGGGCGCTGAGGTGGGCTGTCAGGGCGAAGTCGGTTCTGCCTGCGCGATGGCGGCGGCGGGGCTGGCGGAGATTCTTGGCGCTACGCCGGAGCAGTTGTGCAACGCGGCGGAGATTGGCCTGGAACATAACCTTGGGCTGACCTGCGATCCGGTCGGTGGCCTGGTGCAAGTGCCGTGCATCGAGCGCAATGCGATCGCCGCCGTGAAGGCGATCAACGCGGCGCAGATGGCTTTGCGGGGGGATGGTCAGCATTTTATTTCGCTGGACCGGGTGATCCGCACCATGCGTGATACCGGCGCCGACATGCATGACAAATATAAAGAGACATCGCGTGGTGGGTTGGCGGTCAGCGCGGTTGAGTGCTGAGACCGCGTTGCCCCAATCGCGAGCAGGCTCACTCCTACAGGGGAACGCATTCCAATTGTAGGAGTGAGCCTGCTCGCGATAGCGTCAGACCAGTCAAAACTGCTCACCAAGTGAACACGGACAATAAATCACGCCACCTTTTAGCGCGTCGCAAACAGATAAGAGTCTTTCCCACCTGTTACATACGATCCGCGCCCTGACCGTCCGTCACCCGTGCTTGCGGTGACACTCCCCTCAAACCGCGCGCAGGCCAGTTCCCACAAGTGCTACCGATTTGCTCACACGCTGCGGGGCAGGGCTTTCAGCCACGCTGATGGCACTTCGAAATACCTTTTGTCGGACGTCTCGTATAGACACGTCGCGACGTCGTTTTCAGGAGTTATTGAACGGCCATCCAATTTTAGGCATGGCAATTGCTCTGTCATAACAAAGCCCGTCTCCCACGCGAGAACGCTGGCAATAACAAGAGCCTCCGCCTGAGGCCATCACCCGCTTTGTGTGAGGAGATACCGCGATGACGTCGTTCAACTCCGGGGCCCAACCCCAGAACCGTGCGCCTCAATCCATCGGCTTTCTGCTGCTGGACAATTTCACGCTGATTTCTCTGGCCTCCGCAGTAGAACCTCTACGCATGGCCAACCAATTGTCCGGTCGCGAGCTGTATCGCTGGAGCACCCTCACCGTTGATGGTGGCCAAGTGTGGGCCAGTGACGGTCTGCAAATCACTCCCGACGCGTCCATGCACAAAGCGCCACCGCTGGACACCGTGATTGTCTGCGGCGGTATCGGCATTCAGCGTACCGTGACTCGTGAACACGTTTCCTGGCTGCAAAGCCAGGCGCGTCAGTCCAAGCGCCTTGGCGCCGTGTGCACCGGCAGTTGGGCGCTGGCCTGCGCTGGCCTGCTCGACGGTTTCGATTGCAGCGTGCACTGGGAATGTCTGGCGGCGATGCAGGAAGCTTTCCCGCGCGTGGCCATGAGCACTCGCTTGTTCACCCTCGACCGTAACCGTTTCACCAGCTCCGGCGGCACCGCGCCGCTGGACATGATGCTGCACCTGATCAGCCGCGATCATGGTCGCGAGCTGTCCGCCGCGATCTCGGAAATGTTCGTCTACGAACGCATCCGCAACGAGCAGGATCACCAGCGTGTGCCGCTCAAGCACATGCTCGGCACCAATCAGCCGAAGCTGCAGGAAATCGTCGCGCTGATGGAAGCCAACCTCGAAGAGCCGATCGACCTCGATGAATTGGCGGTGTACGTCGCTGTGTCGCGTCGACAGCTGGAGCGGTTGTTCCAGAAATACCTGCACTGCTCGCCGTCGCGCTATTACTTGAAGCTGCGTCTGATCCGCGCCCGGCAATTGCTCAAGCAAACGCCGATGTCGATCATCGAAGTGGCGTCGGTGTGTGGTTTCGTCTCGACGCCGCACTTCTCCAAGTGCTATCGCGAATACTTCGGCATTCCGCCGCGTGACGAGCGCGTAGGCTCCAACACCACCCAGCAAGTGGCGATGCTGCCGCTCCCGCAGGCAATCGTGATGTCGCCGCTGTCGGGGCCGATGTCGGCGTTGAGTCAGGCGCGTAATGAATCGACGTTTGCCAGCGTAAGGCTGTAAGGCAAAAGATCGCAGCCTGCGGCAGCTCCTACAGGGATATGCGTTCCAATGTAGGAGCTGCCGAAGGCTGCGATCTTTTGATCTGCTGTCAGGCGCTATGGCTTTGCTGGAAGTCCGCCAATGCCGGCAACAACTGCTTGTCGATCGCCTGCCGCACCGCCGGCTGGATGCTGGCGCCGCTGGTGTACATGTCCTTGACCATCTTGCGCAGTTCAAACGCGCGCACATTATCCAGACCGCGCACCGCGCACTCGCAGGCCTGATCGGCGGTCGTGCCACTGGGTACTTGAATACCCAACGCCTTGAGCTGGCCCAACAAATCTTCCTGATCGATCAAATCGGCATACATCATGACGCGCATCCTTCTTCAATAACGGAGGTCGTGGCTCGATTCTGGTAGCCACGCCGGGGCACGGCAAGGGCGTTTTGTCGCAGTGGCTGCGACGGCTATGAACAGGTCGTTTTCGGCTAACTTGCCGCTCAAGGGAGTGGGCACACTGAACTCAGCTTGCAACACGAAGGTTTGGTCACCCTCGCACGGCAGCTCCTCAACAGTAGCTTGAGCCCCGATCCAGTCACGGCTGGTATCGGGGCTTTTTTTGCCTGCTGAAAAGCAGAGATCGCAGCCTTCGGCAGCTCCTGCATTGGAATGCATTTCCCTGTAGGAGCTGCCGAAGGCTGCGATCTTTTTATGGTCTAGCGCTGCAACACCAGAATCCGCGACAACAACTCATCCCGATCGACATAGCAACCCTGAAAATGCCGTGCCCCGGTCGCCGGGTCAAACGCATTGCGCGCATGCAAGGTGCGGCGGTTATCGAAGCACCAAAGCTCACCGGGATTGAGCCTTTGCATGAGCCGAAACCGTGGCTCACGGGTCATCGCAATAAACCGCCGATAAGCCCGATACAGCACCGGCATCTGCTCCACCGACGTATCAAACGCGCCGCGCAGAAAGTTCGCCATACGAATCTCCGTCACGCGTCCCAAGGCATCCAACGCAATGATCGGCGCCAGGCAGCGATAGTCGCTGTGGCGGTCCTTGTTGCGAAACTCCACCGGGATTTCACACAAGGCCTGAAACGACGCCGGGTCTTCACTGCGCAACGCATCGGCAATCGCAAAGCCATCGACAAAAATACTCTCGCCACCCTCGGCGGCGTTTACCAGGCAATGCAGAAATTGCAGCCCCGGTTGCAGCTCGCGAGTTGGCAGATCCGTGTGCAAGGGCAGGTTGAAAGCGGTGTAGGCATTGCTTTCGGCATCGGCTTTGGATTGCACGTTGAACAGCACGCCGAAGTTGCTCTCGCGGATGAATGAAATGCGCTGCGCGATGAGTTTCAGCGAGCCGGGTTCAGTGGGCACACCGCGCACCTGCGTCAGGCCAATGTCGCGAATGGCGATCATCCATTGCAGCAGGGTGGCGTTGTCGTTCATCAGTGCCGAATAGTCGAACACCGGCAACTGCAAATCGCTGTGCCACAGGTAAGACTTGGGTTTGCCCGCCAGACGTTCGGCGCGGGAATCATCGTCGTAGGCGTGTGCGCGTAACCAACCGGGATCGAAGCGGCTGAGGTGGCCGTCCTGCCAGTCAATGCGCAGGCAGCCGTCAGTATCGATATGCGCGGCGACAGGCTTGAGGTCTTCAGCGGCGTCGACAATCTCGAACACCTGTTCGCGGGTGACGTTGTAGACGCACTTCGGGCACGGGCAATTGTCCCGCAACCAGACATGGTGAAACGGGCTGACGCGACCGTCAGCCCAGGCGATGGCAACGCGATCCGCCAGGGTCTGCACGCCGCTTAGCGCGCTGATCAACGGATAAGTACGGAAATCGGCAACAGCGGCAGCGGTGTTCATAGCGGCTCCTTGCGATTGATGGATTTACCTTGCAGGTGGCAGCGCGATGACGCGGCCGATGTAAGCGGGAGCGGGCAAGTCTTTCTGCTCGGCGATGATGTCTTGCAGGCGGTTCAAGGTGTCCGGGCTGAACAGCGCCGAGCGCGGGCCGGCGAGGTCGACGTGCAGCAGCATCTGTTCGTTGCCGGCCAGCTCTTGCGCATCACCGACCTTGTGCAGGCTGTGATAGAGGTGCAGACGTTTGCTGTCGTGACCGATGATTTGCGTGTGCACTTCGACCTCGGTGTCGAGCTTCACTTCGTGCAGATAATTGAGGTGCAGTTCGAGGGTGAACAGCGAGTGGCCGCTGGCTTCGCGGTGGTTGCTGTCCATGCCGAGGCGGTCCATCAGGGCGTCGGTGGCGTAGCTGAAAATCAGCAAGTAGAAGGCGTCGCGCAGGTGGCCGTTGTAGTCGACCCAGTCGAGGATGACTTTGGTTTGGTAGGTGGTGAGGTGGGGCATGGTTTGGGTTCCGGCAGTTGGCGGGTCGTTAAGATCAAGAGCTGCCCCCTCACCCCAGCCCTCTCCCCCAAGGGGGGCGAGGGGGAAAGGGAGCAGATCTTCAAGTCTTTCAAGTCTTGAGTTCGACTCAGTAGTGCAAATCGGCGTAGCTCGCAAAAACACCACGGTCAGTTCCCTCTCCCCCCGGGAGAGGGCTAGGGTGAGGGCAGCGATGTCATGCCAGACACATCACTCGCTGAAACTCATCCCATGCTTCTCCTTGGTGCTCTTCACCGCCTCCAGCACCGCCAGCAAGCAATCATCACGATAGCGCTCCAGCGCCGAAATGCTGTGACGACCGAGCTGATCACTGGTGCCATCGACCACATCATCAATCAACTTGTCAGTCAGCTCCGGCGCCGGCAGATACGTCCACGGCAACTGCAACGCCGGGCCGAATTGCGACATGAAGTGGCGCATGCCTGCGTCACCCCCAGCCAGCGTGTAAGTGAGGAACGTACCCATGAACGACCAGCGCAACCCGGCGCCAAAACGGATCGCATCATCGATCTCGCCAGTGGTCGCGACACCGTCGTTAACCAAGTGCAATGCCTCACGCCACAGCGCTTCGAGCAAGCGGTCGGCGATAAAACCGGGCACTTCCTTGCGTACGTGCAACGGGCGCATGCCGAGGGACTCATAAACCTTCATGGCCGCCTGCACAGCTTCCGGCGCGGTGTTCTTGCCACCGACCACTTCCACCAGCGGCAACAGATAAACCGGGTTGAACGGGTGGCCGACCACGCAGCGTTCCGGATGCGTCGAACTCTCGTAGAACTCGCTCGGCAACAGCCCCGAAGTGCTCGAACCAATCAACGCATTTGGCTTGGCCGCTGCGCTGATTTTGCTGTGCAGATCAAGTTTCAGCTCCAGACGTTCCGGGGCGCTTTCTTGAATGAAGTCGGCATCGCGCACGCATTCTTCGATGGTCGCGACGAAGCGCAGACGATCCTGCGAAGCGCCCGGCGCCAGACCGTTTTTCTCCAGCGCGCCCCAGGCATTGGCCACGCGTTTGCGCAGTGCCGCTTCGGCACCGGGCGCCGGGTCCCAGGCCACCACGTCGAGGCCATGGGCGAGGGCACGGGCCACCCAGCCGCTGCCGATGACACCGCTGCCCAGCGCAGCGAAGGTTTTGATTTCGGTGATAAAGCTCATAGGAATTTTCCCGTGGAAAGTAATCCCTGTAGGAGCTGCCGAAGGCTGCGATCTTTTGATCTTGATCTTGATCTTGAGAAACAAAATCAAAAGATCGCAGCCTTCGGCAGCTCCTACAGGTGAAATTTGGGGGGCAGTCAGAGCCCCGTTTTTTGAGCTGAGGGTTAACCGCGCTGGGTCAGGCCCATCTTTTTGCGGCCCTCTGCCGGGGTCAGCACGCGCGCGCCGAGGCGGCTGAGGATCTCGGTGGCGCGTTCGACCAATTGGCCGTTGGTCGCCAGCACACCCTTGTCCAGCCACAGGTTGTCTTCCAGCCCGACCCGCACGTTGCCGCCGAGCAGCACCGCTTGCGCCGCCATTGGCATCTGCATCCGGCCAATCCCGAACCCGGCCCACACCGCATCCGCCGGCAAGTTATCGACCATGGCTTTCATGGTGGTGGTGTCCGCCGGGGCGCCCCACGGAATGCCCAGGCATAACTGGAACAGCGGGTTATCGAGCAAACCTTCCTTGATCATCTGCTTGGCGAACCACAGGTGACCGGTGTCGAAAATTTCCAGCTCGGCTTTCACGCCCAGCTCGGTGATGCGCTTGGCGCCGGCGCGCAATTGCGCCGGGGTCGAGACGTAAATGGTGTCGCCATCGCCGAAGTTCAGCGTGCCGCAATCGAGGGTGCAGATTTCCGGCAGCAACTCTTCAACGTGGGCGAGACGGGTCAGCGGGCCGACCAGATCGGTGTTCGGACCGAACTCCATCGGGTTCTCGCCGGCGCCGATTTCCAGGTCGCCGCCCATACCAGCGGTGAGGTTGACGATGATGTCGACGTCCGCCTCGCGAATGCGCTCCATCACTTCGCGGTACAGCGCCACGTCGCGGCTGAACTTGCCGGTCTGCGGATCGCGCACATGGCAGTGCACAACCGTGGCGCCAGCCTTGGCCGCTTCCACAGCCGCCGCAGCGATCTGTTTCGGGGTGACCGGCACGTGGGGGCTCTTGGCGGTCGTGTCGCCAGCACCGGTGAGTGCGCAGGTGATGATGACGTCGTGGTTCATGGTGCGGTTTCCTTCAGGCGTGATGGGTCTGTCCGCAGCCCTGTTCGGGGCTGCGAAGCGTGGTTCATTTGCCTCTCCCATCTGGGAGAGCGGGTTTTTCAATAGAGGGTTATTTGCTGGTCAGCTGGAGGTTTTCAGCGGCCGGTTTGCCATCGAACGTGGTCACACCCTCAAGCCAGCGCTGCTTGTCTTCGGGGTGATCCTTGAGCCATTGCTTGGCCGATTCGAAAGCATCCTTGTGATCGAGCAGCGGCTGCATCATCCGGCTCTCGTCCTCGGCGGTGAACGTCAGGTTGGTCAGCAGGCGACCGATGTTCGGGCACTGCTCGGCGTATTTCGGCGCGGTGACGGTCCACACCGTGGCCATGCCTTCGTTCGGGCCGAGGGCGTCGTCGCTGCCGGTCAGATACGTCATCTGCACGTTGACGTTCATCGGGTGCGGCGCCCAGCCGAAGAACACCACGGCCTCTTTGCGGCGCACGGCGCGGTCGACGGCAGCGAGCATCCCGGCTTCGCTGGATTCGACCAACTGGAACTTGCCGAGACCGAACTGGTTCTTGGCGATCATTGCCTTGATCTGCGTGTTGGCGCCCGAGCCTGGCTCGATGCCGTAGATCTTGCCGCCCAGTTCTTTTTCAAACTTGGCGATGTCGGCGAAGGTTTTCAGGCCTTTGTCGGCCAGATAAGTCGGCACCGCGAGGGTCGCGCGGGCGTCTTTCAGGCTCGGCGCTTCGAGGACTTTGACCTGATTGGCGTCGACGAACGGGGTAATGGTCTGCGTCATCAGCGGGTTCCAGTAACCGAGGAACAGGTCCAGGCGCTGATCGCGGATCCCGGCGAAGATGATTTGCTGGGACGCGCTGGTCTGTTTGGTGTTGTAGCCGAGGCCGTCGAGCAGGACCTGGGTCATGGCACTGGTGGCGATCACGTCGGTCCAGTTGACCACGCCCATGCGCACGTTCTGGCATGAGGCGGGTTCGGCCGCCATGACGCTGGCGCTCAAGAAAGCGGTACCGCTGAGTGCAAGAACACAGCTGCTGATCAGTCGTTTCATGTCGGGTTCCTCGGCAGGTCGTTTATTGTGGTTCCCGGCGTCTGACGCGCCGGTGATGCCAAGTTACGCAGCTATGCCCCCGTAAAAGCGCACTGCGGCGACTGGCATTTGCACTGTAGCGACCTGTGCGCTTGAACGCCGACGACAATCGGCGTATCAACGAGCCACGCTACCCTCCCTTTCGTTACCCGCGAATCGAGTGCGCACATGTCTCAGGATTTCTATTTCTTGCTGATGCCGGGGTTCTCCGCCATTGGCTTTATCTCTGCAATTGAACCGCTGCGCGTGGCCAACCGCTTTCGTGGCGAGTTGTATCGCTGGCATGTGCTCAGCGCCGACGGCGGGGCGGTGCTGGCGAGCAATGGCATGTCGGTCAACGCCGACGCGGCGCTTGACCCGCTGAAGAAAGGCGCGACGCTGCTGGTGGTGGCCGGGTTTGAACCGCTGAAGTTCGCCACGCCAATCCTTGAACACTGGTTGCGGCGGCTGGACAACGAAGGCGTGACCCTCGGCGCCATCGACACCGGCAGCTTCGTCCTTGCTGAGGCGGGCCTGCTTGATGGCCATCGCCTGACCCTGCACTGGGAAGCCATCGATGCCTTCAAGGAATCTTATCCACAACTCAGCGTGACCCAGGAGCTGTTCGAGATCGACCGCCGGCGAATCACCTCGGCCGGCGGTACGGCTTCTATCGATCTAATGCTCGATCTGATCGCCCAGGCCCATGGGCCGCAACTGGCGATTCAGGTCAGCGAGCAGTTTGTGCTGGGGCGCATTCGTCCACGCAAAGACCACCAGCGCATGGAAGTCGCCACGCGTTACGGCATCAGCAACAAGAAACTGGTTCATGTGATTGGCGAGATGGAGCAGCACAGCGAACCGCCGCTGACTACGCTGCAATTGGCGGAATCGATCAAGGTGACGCGGCGGCAACTGGAGCGCTTGTTTCGGTTGCACCTGAACGATACGCCGAGCAATTTTTATCTGCGTCTGCGCCTGGAAAAAGCCCGCCAGTTACTGCGCCAGACCGACATGAGCGTGCTGGAAGTGAGCATCGCCTGCGGCTTCGAGTCCCCGTCCTACTTCACCCGCAGTTACCGCGCCCGCTTCGCCCGCTGCCCTCGCGAAGACCGGCGTACCGCCCAGGCCTGAATGGATGCACCCAAAACCAATGTGGGAGCGAGCCTGCTCGCGAAGACGGCGTGTCAGTCAATACAGGATTGACTGATCCACCGCTTTCGCGAGCAGGCTCGCTCCCACATTGGGATCTTCATTGTCTGAAAAACGCTTACTTCTTCAGCAACGCCGAACACGCTGCCTTGTAAGCCTCATGCTGATACTTGTTCAGCGTCCCCGGCAGCTCGAAATTATGCTTCTTCGCCTGCGCATTGATCGTCTGCGGCGACAACAACGTCACCTCGCAACCATCCAGCAACTGCAAAATCCCCTCAATCTTGAACGTCGTCGGCCCGCCGGCAAACTCACCCTTCTTGCTGCGTTTCTTGATCGCAATCCGATCAACCGAGTTCTCCCGCACAAACGACGCCACCTGCGCCGCGAACAGCTTCACGTTGGCCGCCTCGTCATCGTCTTCAAGGGCGATTTTCTTGGTGGCAAGGGGGACGTGGCTCAGGGTCGAACCGTCGAGAGCGGCCACGGCGATGATTGCTTCGCTGCCTTTGATTTCGATGCCGCAGATGTTCATGGGGAATTCCTTGAAGTGAAGGGGGCAGCTTACAGCTCAAGCTGATTGGCGGTGATGCCGAACGCCGACGCAATTTTCTCGCGTGTCGCTTTACGTGGCTTGGACACCGTTTCCTGTTGAGCAAACGCCGGTTGCGAAATACCCATGCGTTTGGCGACTTCTTCCTGAGTCAGGTTGAGGTGTTCGCGCCAGGCACGGATCGGTGTTGCCCCATCGACCATCCGGCTGACGACCTCATGGGGAATCAGGTCGGGCTGCATTTTTTGCGCAACGTACTGCGCGTAGGGAATGACGACGAAGGCGGGGTTGCCCTCGGCGTCGTTGATGATTTGGATGTCAGTAGGTGCGTTCATCGCGTTTCTTGACCTCTTGAATACTGACCACTTTGATTGCGCCATCCCAGTCGAACATGACTCGATAATTACCGACACGCAGGCGGTAGGAGTAGTCATGGCCAATCAGTGCTTTGACATTGCCCACATCAGGCATGTCGGCAAGCGCCGTAACGGCATCTCGAACCTGTACCTGATGCACAGAGTGCAATTTCAAGAGTTGCTTAACGGCCTTTCGTGTCCAGTGGATGCTGTTCATGGAAGAATATAAGTCTTTTATAAGATTCGCGAATCTTTGCTTATATTTTTAAGGTGGCCAATCAAGAACAGTTGTCAGGATATTGCGTGAAGCGCCCGTAGATCGGGGCTTTCACGCAATAGGTGTAGGCGAAGTCGGCATGTGCCGTAAGAAGAAGAGATTCACGAGGCAATTGCAGAAAGCAGTGCCAATTTTCCTTCAAATTTTGAGGACTATTCCTGCCCAATCGACTCCAAAAACTCCGACCGTTCATCACTCATCCGCGCCACGCAGTCATTCTGCGCAATCGTGAACGCCTTGCTCCCCGCCGTCGCCGGGAACGCTTCCACGGCGCAATCGGCATCCCGCGTCTTCAGCCACTGCTGCTGGGCGGTTTTGAGTTTGGCGGTGATATCCGCCAGTTGCGTCGCGTTTTTGCCGTACGCGGTCTGCATGCGTTCGGTCAGGCTGGCGTAGTTGTCCTTGAGCAGGTCTTCGGCGGTACTGCGGCTGTAGGTCGAGCATTCCAGGGTCTGGACGTCGTTTTCGACGGCGTCGCACGGGTTGTTGTCGGACTCTTCGGCGGCGTGTACGCCGGTCGCAATCAAAGCCAAAGCCAGGAAGATCGATTTCATTGTTGTCGCCGCTCTAATCCAGTGGTGTTTCGAAGATGCCGGAGATTCTGGCTCAAGCTTGCGGGCTTGAACAGGTAGCTGATCGGAGCGTCTGGCGACCCTTTGTCGCGGATTGACGCTTTCGGCAATTCCCCTGTCGTTTTTGCACCCGGTCGCCCCGGCACCGAGGCATATGCTGGCCCCAAAGCGCCGGCAGACGATTCGGCGCATGAATCGCCAATAAGGGGACGCCTGATGAGCCCAGCCGAATTACACGCCGACAGCATCGTTATCGACGGTCTGATCATTGCCAAATGGAACCGCGAGCTGTTCGAAGACATGCGCAAGGGCGGTCTGACGGCAGCCAACTGCACTGTGTCGGTGTGGGAAGGCTTTCAGGCGACCGTGAACAATATTGCTGCCAGCCAGAAGCTGATCCGCGACAACAGCGACCTGGTCATGCCGGTGCGCACCACCGCCGACATCCGCCGCGCCAAAGAGCAAGGCAAGACCGGCATCCTCTTCGGCTTCCAGAATGCTCACGCGTTTGAAGACCAGATCGGCTATGTCGAAGTGTTCAAGCAGCTCGGCGTCGGCATCGTGCAGATGTGCTACAACACCCAGAACCTGGTCGGCACCGGTTGCTACGAGCGTGACGGCGGCCTCTCGGGCTTCGGTCGCGAAATCGTGGCTGAAATGAACCGTGTTGGCGTCATGTGCGACCTGTCCCACGTCGGTTCCAAGACTTCCGAAGAAGTCATCCTCGAATCGAAAAAACCGGTTTGCTATTCCCACTGCCTGCCGTCGGGTCTCAAAGAGCACCCGCGCAACAAGTCCGATGAGGAACTCAAGTTCATCGCTGATCACGGCGGTTTCGTCGGCGTGACCATGTTCGCGCCGTTCCTCGCCAAGGGCATCGATTCGACCATCGACGATTACGCCGAAGCGATCGAATACGTGATGAACATCGTCGGCGAAGACGCCATCGGCATTGGCACCGACTTCACCCAGGGCCACGGTCAGGACTTCTTTGAATACCTGACCCACGACAAGGGTTACGCCCGCCGTCTGACCAGTTTCGGCAAGATCATCAACCCGCTGGGCATCCGCACCGTCGGCGAGTTCCCGAACCTGACCGAAACCCTGCTCAAGCGCGGCCATTCCGAGCGCGTGGTACGCAAGATCATGGGCGAGAACTGGGTCAACGTCCTCAAAGACGTCTGGGGCGAGTAACGCTTTCTCAAGACCGCCGCCGATCTGCTCCCTCTCCCTCTGGGAGAGGGCTGGGGTGAGGGCCGCGGCCAACACTGAATCTAAAATTTTCTGGAGTTAAGTTTCCATGGCCAAGATCGCCCCGCAATTGCCAATCGAAGTCGACAGCGAGACCGGTGTCTGGACCTCCGACGCCCTGCCAATGCTCTACGTGCCACGTCACTTCTTTGTGAATAACCACATGGGCATCGAAGAGGTTCTGGGCGCTGACGCCTACGCCGAAATCCTCTACAAGGCCGGCTACAAATCCGCCTGGCACTGGTGCGAGAAGGAAGCTGAATGCCACGGCCTGGAAGGAGTCGCGGTGTTCGAGCACTACATGAAGCGTCTGTCGCAACGCGGCTGGGGCCTGTTCAAGATCCAGGACATCGACCTCGACAAAGGCACCGCCAGCGTCAAGCTCGAACACTCGGCGTTCGTCTACGTCTACGGCAAGGTCGGGCGCAAGGTCGACTACATGTTCACCGGTTGGTTTGCTGGGGCCATGGACCAGATTCTGCAAGCACGCGGCAGCAGCATCCGCACCGTCGCCGAGCAAGTCTACGGTGGCTCCGAAGAAGGCCACGACGACGGCCTGTTCACCGTCAAGCCGTTGTAAGTCGAGGAACCCGCCATGGCTTTCGAAGCAATGTTCCAGCCGATCCAGATCGGCAAACTGACCATCCGCAACCGCGTGCTCAGCACCGCGCACGCCGAGGTCTACGCGACTGACGGTGGCATGACCACCGAGCGCTACGTCAAATATTACGAAGAGAAAGCCAAGGGCGGCATCGGCCTGGCGATCTGTGGCGGCTCCTCCGTGGTCGCCATCGACAGCCCGCAGCAGTGGTGGAGTTCGGTCAACCTGTCGACCGACCGCATCATCCCGCACTTCCAGAATCTGGCCGACGCCATGCACAAGCACGGCGCCAAGATCATGATTCAGATTACCCACATGGGCCGGCGCTCGCGCTGGGACGGTTTCCACTGGCCGACCCTGATGTCGCCGTCGGGCATCCGTGAACCGGTGCACCGCGCCACGTGCAAAACCATCGAGCCGGAAGAAATCTGGCGGGTCATCGGCAACTATGCCCAAGCCGCACGCCGGGCCAAGGCCGGTGGCCTCGACGGCGTTGAGCTGTCGGCGGTGCACCAACACATGATCGACCAGTTCTGGAGCCCGCGCGTCAACAAGCGTACCGACGAATGGGGCGGCACCTTCGAAGGCCGGATGAAGTTCGGTCTGGAAGTACTGAAAGCCGTGCGCGCCGAGGTCGGTGACGACTTCTGCGTGGGCATGCGCATCTGCGGTGACGAGTTCCACCCGGACGGCTTGTCCCACGAAGACATGAAGCAGATCGCCAAGTATTACGACGACACCGGCATGCTCGATTTCATCGGCGTCGTCGGCTCGGGTTGTGACACCCACAACACCTTGGCCAACGTGATTCCGAACATGAGTTATCCACCGGAGCCGTTCTTGCATCTGGCCGCCGGGATCAAGGAAGTGGTCAAAGTGCCGGTGCTGCACGCACAGAACATCAAGGACCCGAACCAGGCCACGCGGATTCTTGAGGGCGGTTACGTCGACATGGTCGGCATGACCCGCGCGCACATCGCAGACCCGCACCTGATCGCCAAGATCAAGATGGGTCAGATCGACCAGATCAAACAGTGCGTCGGCGCCAACTATTGCATCGACCGCCAGTATCAAGGCCTCGACGTGTTGTGCATCCAGAACGCCGCAACGTCCCGTGAGTACATGGGCGTGCCGCACATCATCGAGAAATCCACCGGGCCGAAACGCAAGGTTGTGATCGTCGGTGCCGGCCCGGCCGGGATGGAAGCGGCCCGCGTTGCCGCCGAGCGTGGCCACGACGTGACCCTGTTCGAGAAGAAGGAATTCATCGGCGGGCAGATCACCACCGCATCGAAAGCGCCGCAGCGCGACCAGATCGCTGGCATCACCCGCTGGTTCCAGCTGGAATTGGCGCGGCTGAAAGTCGATCTGCGTCTGGGCACGGCGGCCGACGCAGACACCATCATGGACCTGCGTCCGGACGTAGTGGTGCTGGCGGTCGGCGGGCATCCGTATCTGGAACAGAACGAGCACTGGGGCGCCGCCGAAGGGCTGGTGGTCAGCAGTTGGGACGTGCTCGACGGCAAGGTTGCGCCGGGCAAGAACGTGCTGGTCTACGACACCATTTGCGAGTTCACCGGGATGTCGGTCGCCGACTTCCTCGCCGACAAGGGCAGCCAGGTCGAGATCGTCACCGACGACATCAAACCGGGCGTGGCCATCGGTGGTACGTCGTTCCCGACCTACTACCGCAGCATGTACCCGAAAGAAGTGATCATGACCGGCGACATGATGCTGGAGAAGGTCTACCGCGAAGGCGACAAACTGGTCGCGGTGTTGGAGAACGAATACACCGGCGCCAAAGAGGAGCGGGTGGTTGATCAGGTGGTGGTGGAAAACGGCGTGCGTCCGGATGAGGAAATCTACTACGCGCTCAAAGAGGGTTCGCGCAACAAGGGCCAAATCGACGTCGAGGCGTTGTTCGCGATCCAGCCGCAACCTTCGCTGAGCGAGGCGGGCGACGGCTACTTGTTGTTCCGCATCGGCGACTGCGTGGCGCAGCGCAACACCCACGCCGCCATTTATGACGCTCTGCGGCTCTGCAAGGATTTCTAAGGGCTAGTGAACCGATCGTTCCCACGCTCTGCGTGGGAATGCCGCAATGGACGCTCTGCGTCCGCTTGGGACGCGGAGCGTCCCGGCATGCATTCCCACGCAGAGCGTGGGAACGATCATTGAACGCCGTGTTTCTCCAGGTTGTACTGGTGGGAGCTTCACCATGTTGAACACCCTTCTTCCAATCCTGTTGTTCGCCGCTCTGGGCCTTGGTGTCCTCGGCGCGTTGCGGCGGGTGGCCATGTGGCGCCGGGGCCGGGCCTCGAAGGTCGATCTGATCGGCGGCCTGTTGGCCATGCCCAAGCGTTACATGGTCGATTTGCACCACGTAGTGGCGCGGGACAAATACATTGCCAACACCCACGTCGCGACAGCGGGCGGAGCGGTGGCGTCGATTGTGCTGGCGCTGCTGGTCCACGGTTTCGGCCTGCATAACCGCATCCTCGGTTACGCCTTGCTGCTGATGACGGCGGTGATGTTCGTCGGCGCGATTTTCGTTTACCTGCGTCGGCGCAATCCGCCGGCGCGGCTGTCGAAAGGCCCGTGGATGCGCCTGCCGAAAAGCCTGCTGGCGTTCTCGGCGTCGTTCTTTCTGCTGACCCTGCCGGTGGCCGGAATCCTCCCGGAGAACTTTGGCGGCTGGGTGCTCGCGGTCATCCTCGGAATTGGCGTGCTGTGGGGCGTGTCGGAACTGTTCTTCGGCATGACTTGGGGCGGGCCGATGAAGCATGCCTTTGCCGGTGCCTTGCACCTGGCCTGGCACCGTCGCGCCGAACGTTTTGGCGGCGGCCGTTCCACCGGTTTGAAGCCGCTGGATCTGAACGATCCGAGCGCACCATTGGGTGTTGAGAAACCCAAGGATTTCACCTGGAACCAGTTGCTCGGTTTTGACGCCTGCGTGCAGTGCGGCAAATGCGAAGCGGCGTGCCCGGCCTTTGCTGCCGGCCAGCCGCTGAACCCGAAAAAGCTGATTCAGGACATGGTCGTCGGTCTCGCCGGTGGCACTGACGCCAAGTTCGCCGGTAGCCCTTATCCCGGCAAGCCTGTGGGCGAACACTCGGGCAATCCACATCAACCGATCGTCAACGGTCTGGTCGATGCCGAAACCCTGTGGTCGTGCACCACCTGCCGTGCCTGCGTCGAGGAGTGCCCGATGATGATCGAACATGTCGACGCCATCGTCGACATGCGCCGTCACCTGACTCTGGAAAAAGGCGCGACGCCGAACAAGGGCGCTGAAGTCCTCGAGAACCTCATTGCCACCGACAACCCGGGCGGTTTTGCCCCGGGCGGGCGGATGAACTGGGCGGCGGATTTGAACCTCAATCTGCTCAGCGAAAAGAAATCCACCGACGTGCTGTTCTGGGTCGGCGACGGTGCCTTCGACATGCGCAATCAGCGCACCCTGCGCGCCTTCGTCAAAGTGCTGAAAGCGGCGAAAATCGACTTTGCCGTACTCGGTCTCGAAGAGCGTGACAGCGGCGACGTCGCCCGGCGTCTTGGCGATGAAGCGACCTTCCAGTTGCTCGCCAAACGCAACATCCAGACTCTGGCCAAATACAGCTTCAACCGCATCGTCACTTGCGATCCGCACAGCTTCCACGTGCTGAAAAACGAGTACGGCGCGTTCGACGGCAACTACCTGGTGCAACACCACAGCACTTACATGGCGGAAATCATCCAGGCCGGCGCGCTCAATCTCGGTCAGCACAAAGGCAACAGCGTGACCTATCACGATCCGTGCTACCTCGGCCGCTACAACGGCGAATATGAAGCGCCGCGTGAAGTGCTGCGTGCACTCGGTATCGAGGTCAAAGAGATGCAACGTTCCGGCTTCCGCTCGCGCTGCTGCGGCGGCGGTGGCGGGGCGCCGATCACTGACATTCCGGGCAAGCAGCGGATTCCCGACATGCGCATGGAAGACATCCGCGAGACCGGCGCCGAACTGGTGGCGGTGGGTTGTCCACAGTGCACGGCGATGCTCGAAGGCGTGGTCGAACCGCGTCCGCTGATCAAGGACATCGCCGAACTGGTGGCCGACGCGCTGCTCGAAGACGCCGCGCCGAACAAGCCTGCCACCCCGGCCAAACGTGAACCTGCGGAGGCCCACTGATGAGCGACATTATCCGCCGCGACCCACGCGCCGAATGGATTGCGCGTAACCGCCTGCACCCACTGCACGCGGCCATGCAACCGGCGCAACACAACTGGATGGGGCCCAACGGCATCATCCGCAAGAATCTGCACGGCATCGGTTTTATCGGCCCCAACGGCATCAAGCGTATCGACCGCAGCGGCGCGCAGCAGGGCGGGGCGGTCAAACGTTCGGCTGCTGTGGAGGTGCAACTGCCGCTGCATCAAGTGCCAGCCCCGGCGTTCTATATCACCGTGGTGCCGGACATGGTCGGCGGCCGCTTGAGCAGTCACGACCGTGATTTGCTCGGCCTTGCCCATCAACTCGCTGGCACTGATGGTGCGGTGTTGGCGGTGGTCTTTGGCGAGCACAAGGAAAATGCTTTCGCGACTGCTGGCGTAGATCGCTTGCTGGTGCTTGAGGGTGAAGAGTTCAGCGGTTATGCACCGGAACAGCGCGTGCAGGGCTTGCGCGCTGTGGATAACCAGTTCAACCCACGTCACTGGCTGCTGCCGGACAGTCGCAGCGGTGGCGGTGAACTCGGTCGACGTTTTGCCGCTGCACTTGGCGAGCGTCCGGCGACGCGGGTCTGGCAGGTCAAGGATCAGGAGTGCATTGGCCGCGCGGGCGCCGGGCTGCAAGACCTCGCGCGTCCCGTCGCACGATTGATTCTGGCTGCGGCCGAATGCGCCGAGCCGGTCAGCGAAACTCGCCACGAAGCGTTGCCGGTGGAGTTATCCACAAGCGTCGCGCGCAGCCTGTCGCGGATCGAAGATCTCGGTGCGGTGGCGGTGGACCCGGCAGCGATTCCGATGGCCGAAGCGGAGTTCATTTTCTCCGGCGGCAACGGCGTCAAGGACTGGCAGTTGTTTCACCAAACGGCGGCGGCACTTGGCGCTACCGAAGGCGCTTCCCGCGTTGCAGTGGATGATGGCTTCATGGCCCGTGATCGCCAGGTCGGTGCGTCCGGCACCTGGGTCACCGCACGGGTTTATGTGGCTGTGGGTATCTCCGGCGCAATCCAGCATCTGCAAGGCATCGGCGCCTGCGACAAGGTCGTGGCAATCAACCTCGATCCGGGTTGCGACATGATCAAGCGCGCCGACCTCTCGGTGATCGGCGAGAGCGCAGAGATTCTGCGAGCGTTGATCGAAGCGGTGGCGGCTTACCGCAACGAAGCCAAGCGCGATGCGGCTTAAGGAAACGCTATGAACACGAAAGTTATCAGTCTGGTTTCCATCGGCGCTCACCCGACTTCCGGGCGGCCACGCCGTGCTGATCAGGATGCCCGCGCCGTGGAACTGGGCCTGCAACTGGCGGGAGATAACCTGCAAGTGCTGCATGCCGGCGACGTCGCGGAACCGGCGTTGCGCGCCTATCTGGGCATGGGTCTTGAGCAGATGCATGTATTGGAACAGCCCGCCGGTGCTGATGCCTTGCCGGCGCTGACCGAGTATCTGCGTGATGCCGGGGCGCAAGTGGTGTTGACCGGCAGTCAGGCGGAAACCGGTGAAGGTTCGGGGATGTTGCCGTTCCTGCTGGCGGAAGGTCTGGGCTGGCCGTTGGTGGTCGGGCTGGCGCAGGTCGAGTCGATCAATGACGGTTCGGCGCTGGTGCTGCAAGCGTTGCCGCGTGGGCAGCGGCGCCGGTTGAAGGTGAAGCTGCCGTTTCTGGCGACTGTGGATAACGCTGCGCCGAAGCCTCGGCAGAGTGCTTATGGTCCGGCGCGGCGCGGGGTCTTGCAGGCTGACGACGTCGAAGTGGTGGACGATGAACTGTTGTCGGTGGCTACTTTGCAGGCGGCCAAGCCGCGGCCGAAACGCTTGAAGGTGATCAAGGCCAAAAGCGGGGCGGACCGGATGAAGGCCGCGACGGCCAAGGCCAGTGGCGGCGGTGGGCAGGTGCTCAAAGGTGTTACCGCACAGGCCGGGGCTGAAGCGATCCTCAAGCTGCTGATTGAAGAAGGTGTGGTTCGCTGAAAAGCCCCTCACCCTAGCCCTCTCCCAGAGGGAGAGGGGACCGACCGAGTGGTATTGGCTAATTACATCGACCTGCGATTGCGCGGTGACCTTGGTCTGGCCAAGCCTGAGATCACAATGTTCGTTCAGGTCGGTGGAGTTTGAACAGGCGATACGGTCGGCTCCCTCTCCCGGAGGGAGAGGGCTGGGGTGAGGGGGAGTGTTTACCCACAATCCCTGTTGGCGGAACTGTGGATAACGTGTTCACCCCTCTCTGCACCCCACGTCAATCAAGCCCTACAGCTCTCCGATCAAAAAGCAACCAGCCTAAGTCACGGATTTTCTGGGCTTTTTATCTTGGATAACTGAATAAGTTGCCCCCAATCTCTGTTGGCGCTTCTGTGGATAAGATGTTCGCTATCCGCTGAGGACCATACAAACCGTGGCTTTCGAAGGGATGATCAAAAAACAGTCAATTCGTCAGTTTCCGGACTTAATTCCCGCGCAAACCTCGATTTCACACAGCCTCCAACGCTTTTCCACAGACAAGGCAAAGTTACCCCCGAACTCTGTTGGCGCTTCTGTGGATAACGTGTTCGTCATCCTCTACGGGCCATACAGAACGTGGCTTACAAGAGTGTGATCAAAAATCAACCAATGCGCCTTGCAAACCGTGATTCTGGATAAGTCACGATTTTTCTTCACAAATCAGTCAGTTATTTTTTCGTTCATCCACAGTTACCCCCATTTGCTGTGGGTGGCTATGTGGATAACTTGTTTGCGGAAGGCTGGGGGGCTTGGTGGGTATAGGGTGTGGGGTGATTGATCAGAAATTGTGCAATCAAGGTTCAGGGATGTGGTGAAGGTGAAATAGCTATCGCGAGCAGGCTCACTCCTACAAGGGGAACGCATTCCACCTGTAGGAGCTGCCGAAGGCTGCGATCTTTTGATCTTGATCAGCCCTGCACAGGCACGCCTTTGAGGTACGGCGCAGGCTCGGCGCCGAGGTTGCTCAACAGGCGCTCGCTGTACCAATCAACGAAGTTGACCACACCAAACTCATACGTCTTCGAGTAAGGCCCAGGCTGATACGCCGTGGAGTTGATCCCGCGCTGGTTCTCTTCGGCCAGTCGACGATCCTGATCGTTGGTCGCGTCCCATACCTGACGCATGCGTTCCACGTCGTAATCGACGCCTTCAACCGCATCCTTGTGCACGATCCACTTGGTGGTGACCATGGTTTCTTGCGCGCTGATCGGCCACACGGTGAAGACGATGATGTGGTCGCCCATGCAGTGGTTCCACGAGTGCGGCAGGTGCAGGATGCGCATCGAGCCGAGGTCCGGGTTCTTGATGCGGCCCATCAGTTTCGCGCAGCCCTGTTTGCCGTCGAGGGTCATCGACACGGTGCCCTTGAGCAGCGGCATGCGCACGATGCGGTTGCGCAGGCCGAAGCTGGCGTGGGCGTAGGGGATCTTTTCGGCTTCCCAGGCAGCGGCGGAGGCGGCGACGTGATCCTTGAACGCCTGATCGGCGCGTGGGTCGGTGACGTCGTCCCATTCCAGCAGGGTTTTCAGCAGTTCCGGGTGCGACGCGTTGCAGTGGTAGCACTCGCGGTTGTTTTCCAGCACCAGTTTCCAGTTGGCCTTTTCCATCAAGGTGGTGGTGATCGCCACCTTGGTGTTCTCCATGTCGTACGGTTCCATGTAATGGTTCAGCGTCGACAGGAAGTCATCAATGGCCGGCGGATTCTCCGCCAGGCTGATGAAGATGTAGCCGCCGGCAGTCTTCACGTTCACCGGTTTCAGGCCGTACTGCTTCATGTCAAAGTCGGCGCCCATTTCGGTGCCGGCGAACAGCAGCCGCCCGTCCAGCTCATAGGTCCACTGGTGGTAGTGGCAGACCAGTTTGGCGACTTTGCCTTTTTCGCTGGTGCACAGACGCGAGCCACGGTGGCGGCAGACGTTGTGGAACGCGTGCACGACGCCTTCGGCGCCACGAATGACGATGATCGGGTTTTTGCCGACCTGCAGGGTCAGGTAGTTGCCCTTGGCCGGGATTTCGCAGGTCATGCCGGCGATCAACCACTCTTTCTGAAAGATCTCCTGCATGTCGATATCGAACAGCCGCTCATCGCTGTAGAACGGTTGCGGCAGCGAAAACGTGCGCTCGCGCTCCTGGAGCATTTGTGCGGTGGCCTTGCGTGCGGGTTCCAGCGGATCGCCCAGGCTGATTTTTGCGGTGACGTCCATCGATGTGATCCTCATGGCCATCTGCGTGGCCGGCGAAAAGTGGCTGATCAGGTGTGCTGCTAACGGTTGCTACGCAAGGTGTAAAGAATCTGTCTTGGTGTTGGGGCGAGTGTGGGGCCGGCGCTGCCGCGAACCTTATCCATGGGCGACATGGTGCAATCTGTTCCCGACGCGCAACCCCCGGTGGTTGGGGGCTGGTCGCGATAAGTATGCCGATGTCGCGGATAGGTAAACGGGCGGTTCGCGCTATACGCAGAATCGCCGACATGAGGCCGACAGTCGGCCGTGGAGAACAGCATGTCCAACAGCTTCCTGAATCCGGTCACCACCCAGACCTGGGCCAATGGCCGACACATCGTCCGTTGCGTCAAAGTCATCCAGGAAACCTGGGACGTGCGCACCTTCTGCTTTATGGCTGATCAGCCGATCCTGTTCTTCTTCAAGCCCGGGCAATTCGTCACACTGGAGCTGGAAATCGAAGGCCAGCCGATCATGCGCTCGTACACGATCTCCAGTTCGCCGTCGGTGCCGTACAGCTTTTCGGTGACAATCAAACGGGTGCCGGGCGGCAAGGTCTCCAACTGGCTGCACGATACGCTGCATGAAGGCCAGGAACTGGCGGTGCACGGGCCGGTCGGGTTGTTCAATGCCATCGACTTCCCGAGCCCGAAAGTGCTGTATCTGAGCGGCGGCGTCGGCATCACGCCGTGCATGTCGATGGCGCGCTGGTTCTACGACACCAACGCTAACGTCGACATGACCTTTATCCACAGCGCGCGCTCGCCGAAAGACATCATTTACCACCGCGAGCTGGAGCACATGGCGTCGCGGATCGACAACTTCAGCCTGCACCTGATTTGCGAGAAACATGGCTTGGGTGAGCCGTGGGCCGGGTATCGCGGTTACCTGAACCACAAGATGCTCGAATTGATGGTGCCGGACTTCCTCGAGCGCGAAGTGTTCTGCTGCGGCCCGACGCCGTACATGAACGCGGTCAAGCGCCTGCTCGAAGTGGCCGGTTACGACATGTCGCGTTATCACGAGGAATCCTTCGGCGCCACGCCGCCGGAAGCCCGTGCCGATGCGGTCGAACAGGCCGAGCAGGCTGCGGATGCACCGGAAATCGATGCGGCGGATCTGCATCAGGTCGAATTCACTTCGTCCGGCAAGAGCATTCGTGTGGCACCGGGCGAGACCGTGCATGCGGCGGCCGCCAAGCTGGGGCTGATGATTCCGAAGGCGTGCGGTATGGGCATTTGCGGGACGTGCAAGGTGCTGAAGCTGGGCGGTGAGGTGGAGATGGAGCACAACGGCGGGATTACCGAGGACGACGAGGCCGAAGGGTTTATCTTGTCGTGCTGCAGTGTGCCGAAGGGGGATGTGCGTATCGATTTCTGATCGGTAACCCTCACCCCAGCCCTCTCCCAGAGGGAGAGGGGGCCGACGGAGGTGTCTGGCGTTCTGCATCGACCTGAACGACCTTATCGACTATAGATTCGGTAAAGCAGTTTCAGGTCGGCGTATTCCTCGAGCATTCCCCAATCAGTTCCCTCTCCTGAGGGAGAGGGGTCGACGGAGGTGTCTGGCGTTCTGCATCGACCTGAACGACCTTATCGATTATGGATTCGGCAAAGTAGTTTCACGTCGGCGTAATTCTCAAATATCCCCCGATCAGTCCCCTCTCCCTTTGGGAGAGGGCTAGGGTGAGGGGCTATTTCAGTCAACAAACAAATCCGGCATCAACGCCGCCTCGCTTTCCCGATCAAACCGATAATGATCAAACTCCGCCACACCGTTCTCACGCAAAATCTCCTCATCAATCAACAACCGCCCGGTAATCTGCCGCCCGCTGCTATCCAGAATCACATGCGCCGCATCCGCCATGATCGAAGGCAGACGCGCCTGCTTGAACGACTCCCGATTACCCAGCTGAAACTCGATCGCCGCCGTGGCAATCATCGTCTGCGGCCACAACGAATTGACGCTGATCCCGTAACTGGCAAATTCCTCGCTCATTCCCAGCGTCAGCATGCTCATGCCGTACTTGGTCACGGTGTACGGACTGAACTGCGCAAACCACTTGCTCGCCAGATTCAGTGGCGGCGACAGATTGAGAATGTGCCCGGCGGATTTCTTCAGGTAGGGCAGGGCGGCCTGACTGCACAGCAACACCGCGCGGGTGTTGATCTGGTGCATCAGGTCGAAACGCTTGAGTTCGATGTGTTGCACACCGGTGAGTTTTATCGCACCGGCGTTGTTCACCAATGCATCGATGCCGCCGAAGTGCTCGTTGGCCTGGGCAAGTGCCTGACGCACCGCGTCTTCATCACGCACGTCCACTTGCAGCGCCAAAGCCTTACCGCCAGCCGCCTCGACTTCAGCCGCGACGCTGTGAATGGTCCCGGGCAACTTGGCGTGGGGTTCGGCACTTTTCGCCGCAATCACTATGTTGGCCCCGTCCTTCGCGGCACGCAGCGCAATCTCACGACCAATGCCACGGCTGGCGCCGGTGATGAACAGGGTTTTGCCTTGTAACGACATGCCGATGCTCCTGCTTATTGTTATGTGAGCGGAGGGCTCGACAGACAATGTAGACCAGGCAGAAGCACAGCCTGTGTAGGAGCTGCCGAAGGCTGCGATCTTTCGATTTTGTTTTTCAAGATCAAAAGATCGCAGCCTTCGGCAGCTCCTACAGGGGGAGGGTGTAGCGTCAGGTCAGGCGGACATGACTTCGCGGATGTCGCGGGCCAGTTCGCGGACGCGTTCTTCTTCGGTGTCCCAGGAACACATGAAGCGTGCGCCGCCCTTGCCGATGAAGGTGTAGAAGCGCCAGTTCTTCGCGGTCAGCGCGGCGATGGCCGGCTCGGACAGTTGCAGGAACACGCCGTTGGCCTGCACCGGGAACATCAGTTCGACGCCGGGAATGTCGCTGACCAGTTCAGCCAGCAGCTGCGCGCAGTGGTTGGCGTGGCGAGCGTATTTCAGCCAGGCGTCGTTTTCGAGGATGCCGACCCACGGTGCCGAGAGGAAGCGCATTTTCGACGCCAGTTGCCCGGCCTGTTTGCAGCGGTAATCGAAGTCTTCGGCCAGTTTGTGGTTGAAGAACAGAATCGCTTCACCCACGGCCATGCCGTTTTTCGTGCCGCCGAAGCACAGCACATCAACACCGGCCTTCCAGGTCAGATCGGCCGGGGAGCAGCCGAGGAAGGCGCAGGCGTTGGAGAAGCGCGCGCCGTCCATGTGCAGGTGCAGGCCCAGCTCTTTGCAAGTGGCGCTGATGGCGCGGACTTCTTCCGGGGTGTAGACGCTGCCGACTTCGGTGGCTTGGGTCAGGGTGACCACACGCGGTTTCGGGTAGTGAATGTCCTGGCGCTTGAGCGCGACTTCGCGGATCGATTGCGGGGTGATCTTGCCGTTTTCGGTGCCGGCGATCAGCAGTTTCGAGCCGTTGGAGAAGAATTCCGGGGCGCCGCATTCGTCGGTTTCGACGTGGGCGGTTTCCGAGCAGATCACGCTGTGGTAACTCTGGCACAGCGACGACAGGGCCAGCGAGTTGGCGGCGGTGCCGTTGAAGGCGAAGAACACTTCGCAGTCGGTTTCGAACAATTGGCGGAAATGGTCGGCCGCGCGAGCGGTCCATTCATCGTCGCCATAAGCGCGTTGGTGGCCGTGGTTGGCCTGTTCCATTGCAGCCCAGGCTTCAGGGCAGATTCCGGAATAGTTGTCGCTGGCGAATTGTTGGCTCTTGTCGGTCATGGCCGGCTTCCGTGGTCGAGACTCTTGTGAAGGCTCGTGGTCAATGAGGGTGCGCACTTTACCGAAGATCTTCCGGGGAGCACACGGGATGTCACGTTCAGGAAATTACCAGTTTGTAGGACGATTATGCACCTGAGCAAACGCGACGGCGCACTGGATCTGCTCAAGTGGCTGGCGCTGCTGAGCATGTTGTTCGATCACCTGCGATATGTCGGCTTTTCCGTCGATTGGCTGTATGTGCCAGGACGGTTGGCGTTTCCGTGGTTTTGTCTGGCGATGGCGGCGAATCTGGCGCGTGATGGTTCGCAGAAGACGGAATGGCGCTACCTGGGCTGGTTGTTGCTGTTCAGTGCGGTGAGTGAAATTCCTTACCGGTTGTACATTCCTGAGCCCGATACGTTGAATGTGATGCCGACGCTGGCGCTGGGGTTGCTGGTGGCGCGGGGGTGGCAGGATCCCTCGATCATGTCGCGATTGCTGGGCGTTGCGGCGCTGGTGCTGGCCGCTGTTTTTCCGGAGCGACTGATGTTCGGGTTCTTCGGCGTTTTGCTGCCGCTGGCGATGCTGCTGGTATTTCGCCGCCCGTGGTACTTCAGCTTGGTGCCGGGATTGATTTGTCTCGCAGCGAATCAATGGCAAGTGCTTTACGACTCCGCAAGGTTCGGTAGCAGCGTCGCCATTCTTGGCATTGCCACCTGTCTGTTCGCGCCACTGCTCGGAATGTTCCTGTTGCGACATGCACGACATCTCCAGCCACCCCCCATGCGCCGTTGGGCTTACGCCCTCTACCCCACACATTTCCTCCTGCTACTACTTATCCGCCAAGTTGCCGCATGACCCTGTGGGAGTTGGCTTGCCAGCGATAGCGGTGGGTCAGCCACCATCAATGCCGGATGTGCCGCCGCCATCGCTGGCAAGCCAGCTCCCACAGGGTTCTCCAGTGTTTTCGAGATCGAGTCTGGAAAACGCATTTCCGGCCATGTCGTAAACGCACCTTTGCGTGGCGCGCGCAGGCATTTGAGCTGTCTGCGCCGGTCATACCATCGGCATCAAAGGGCACTGCCTTCATTGCCAGTGCCTTACCGAGACGAATGGCGCACAGATGCCGCTGGGAGAGACGCGATGTTCAGCAAGCAAGACCAGATCCAGGGTTACGACGATGCACTGCTGGCGGCGATGAATGCCGAGGAGCAACGTCAGGAAGATCACATCGAGCTGATCGCGTCGGAGAACTACACCAGCAAACGCGTCATGCAAGCGCAAGGCAGCGGCCTGACCAACAAATACGCCGAAGGCTACCCGGGCAAGCGCTACTATGGTGGCTGCGAGCATGTGGATAAAGTTGAAGCGCTGGCCATCGAACGCGCCAAGCAACTGTTCGGCGCCGATTACGCCAACGTCCAGCCGCATTCCGGTTCTTCGGCCAACAGCGCCGTGTACCTGGCGCTGATCCAGCCAGGCGACACCATCCTCGGCATGAGCCTGGCCCACGGCGGTCACCTGACCCACGGCGCCAAAGTGTCGTCCTCGGGCAAGCTCTACAACGCCGTGCAGTACGGCATCAACACCGACACCGGGCTGATCGATTACGACGAAGTCGAGCGTCTGGCCGTCGAATCCAAGCCAAAAATGATCGTCGCCGGTTTCTCCGCTTACTCGAAGACTCTGGACTTCCCGCGCTTCCGTCAGATTGCTGACAAAGTCGGCGCGCTGCTCTTCGTCGATATGGCCCACGTCGCCGGTCTGGTCGCTGCCGGTCTGTACCCGAACCCGCTGCCGTACGCCGACGTGGTCACCACCACCACGCACAAAACCCTGCGCGGTCCACGGGGCGGGCTGATCCTGGCCAAGTCCAACGAAGAGATCGAGAAGAAGCTCAACGCCGCGGTGTTCCCCGGCGCTCAGGGCGGCCCGTTAATGCACGTCATCGCCGGTAAAGCCGTGTGCTTCAAAGAAGCGCTGGAGCCGGGCTTCAAGGCTTATCAGCAACAAGTGATCGACAACGCTCAGGCGATGGCCAGCGTGTTTATCAAACGTGGCTACGATGTAGTGTCCGGCGGCACCGACAATCATTTGTTCCTGGTCAGCCTGATCCGTCAGGGCCTGACCGGCAAAGACGCCGACGCCGCCCTTGGCCGTGCACACATCACCGTCAACAAGAACGCCGTGCCGAACGACCCGCAATCGCCGTTCGTGACCTCGGGCCTGCGCATCGGCACCCCGGCTGTCACTACGCGCGGTTTCAAGGTGACCCAGTGCGAAGTGTTGGCTGGCTGGATCTGCGACATCCTCGACAACCTCGGCGATGCCGATGTCGAGGCCAATGTTGCCCAGCAAGTGTCGGCCCTGTGCGCAGACTTCCCGGTTTATCGCTGAGTGTTCTGGAGTAACTGACTATGCAACGCTATTCGGGCTTCGGCCTCTTCAAACACTCCCTCAGCCACCACGAAAACTGGCAGCGCATGTGGCGCACGCCAACGCCGAAGAAGGTCTACGACGTGGTCATCGTCGGCGGCGGCGGGCACGGTCTGGCGACCGCTTACTACCTCGCGAAAGAGCACGGCATCACCAACGTCGCCGTGGTCGAGAAGGGCTGGCTGGGCGGCGGTAACACCGCGCGCAACACCACCATCGTTCGCTCCAACTACCTGTGGGACGAGTCGGCGCACCTCTACGAACACGCGATGAAATTGTGGGAAGGCCTGTCCCAGGACCTCAACTACAACGTGATGTTCTCCCAGCGTGGCGTCTACAACCTGTGCCACACCCTGCAGGATATTCGTGATTCCGAGCGTCGGGTCAGCGCCAACCGCCTCAATGGCGTTGATGGCGAACTGCTCAACGCCAAGCAAGTCGCTGACGAGATTCCGTACCTCGACTGCTCGAAAAACACCCGCTACCCGGTGATGGGCGCGACCGTGCAGCGTCGCGGCGGCGTCGCCCGTCACGATGCCGTGGCTTGGGGCTTTGCCCGTGCCGCCGACGCCTTGGGCGTGGACTTGATCCAGCAGACCGAAGTGATCGGTTTCCGCAAGGAAAACGGCGTGTGCATCGGTGTTGAAACCAACAAGGGTTTCATCGGCGCCAAGCGCGTCGGCGTGGTCACCGCCGGTAACTCCGGGCACATGGCCAAACTGGCCGGTTTCCGTCTGCCGATCGAATCCCACCCGCTGCAAGCGCTGGTGTCCGAGCCGATCAAACCGATTATCGACAGCGTGATCATGTCCAACGCCGTACACGGTTACATCAGCCAGTCCGACAAGGGCGACCTGGTGATCGGCGCCGGTATCGACGGTTACAACGGCTACGGCCAGCGCGGTTCGTACCCGGTGATCGAGCACACCATCCAGGCCATCGTCGAGATGTTCCCGGTGCTGTCGCGGGTGCGCATGAACCGCCAGTGGGGCGGCATCGTCGACACCACCCCGGACGCTTGCCCGATCATTTCGAAAACCCCGGTACCGAACATGTTCTTCAACTGCGGTTGGGGCACCGGTGGCTTCAAGGCCACACCTGGCTCGGGCAACGTGTTTGCCGCGAGTCTGGCCAAGGGTGAAATGCACCCGTTGGCCGCACCTTTCTCCATCGACCGTTTCCACAACGGTGCGTTGATCGATGAACACGGCGCTGCTGCGGTTGCCCACTAACAGGAGAAATCCCCATGTTGCATATCTTCTGTCCTCACTGCGGCGAGTTGCGCTCCGAAGAGGAATTCCACGCATCCGGTCAGGCGCACATTCCGCGCCCGCTCGACCCTGGCGCTTGCACTGACGAGGAGTGGGGCGACTACATGTTCTTCCGCGATAACCCCCGTGGTCTGCACCACGAGTTGTGGGATCACGTCGCCGGTTGCCGTCAGTACTTCAACGTCACCCGCGACACCGTGACCTACGAGATTCTCGAAACCTACAAGATCGGCACCAAGCCGCAATTCACCGACAAGGCTGATTCGGCGAAAACAGCCACGACGGCGCTGGGAGAGAAGGTATGAGCCAGACCAATCGCCTGTCCAACGGTGGACGGATCGACCGCAACAAAGTGCTGAGCTTCACCTTCAACGGTCAGAGCTACAAAGGCTTCGAGGGTGACTCGCTGGCCGCCGCACTGATCGCCAACGGCGTCGACATCATCGGCCGCAGCTTCAAGTACTCGCGTCCGCGCGGGATCTTCGCTGCCGGCGCCGAAGAGCCGAACGCGGTGCTGCAGATCGGTGCGACCGAAGCCACGCAAATCCCCAACGTGCGCGCCACGCAACAGGCGCTGTATCAAGGTCTGGTCGCGACCAGCACCAACGGCTGGCCGAGCGTCAATAACGACATGATGGGCATTCTCGGCAAGGTCGGCGGCAAGCTGATGCCGCCGGGTTTCTACTACAAAACCTTCATGTACCCGCAATCGTTCTGGATGACCTACGAGAAGTACATTCGCAAGGCTGCCGGCCTCGGCCGTTCGCCGACCGAAGTCGATCCGGACACCTACGACTACATGAACCAGCACTGCGACGTGCTGATCGTCGGCGCCGGCCCGGCCGGTCTCGCCGCTGCCCTGGCCGCAGCGCGCAGCGGTGCCCGAGTGATCCTTGCCGATGAGCAGGAAGAGTTCGGCGGCAGCCTGCTCGACTCGCGCGAAAGCCTCGACGGCAAACCGGCGATGGACTGGGTCGCCAGCGTCATCACGGAACTGAAGAACACTCCGGACGTGCTGCTGTTGCCGCGCGCCACGGTCAACGGTTACCACGACCACAACTTCCTGACCATTCACGAACGCCTCACCGATCACCTCGGTGACCGTGCGCCGATTGGCCAGGTGCGTCAGCGCATTCACCGTGTCCGCGCCAAGCGTGTGGTGCTGGCGACCGGTGCTTGCGAGCGTCCGCTGGTTTACGGCAACAACGACGTGCCGGGCAACATGCTGGCTGGTGCGGTGTCGACTTACGTGCGTCGCTACGGCGTGGCACCGGGCAAGAAGCTCGTCCTCAGCACCAACAACGATCACGCTTATCGCGTTGCTCTGGATTGGCTCGACGCCAGTCTGCAAGTGGTCGCCATCGCCGACGCGCGCAGCAATCCGCGTGGTGCGCTTGTAGAAGAAGCGCGAGCCAAAGGCATCCGCATCCTCACCGGCAGTGCTGTGATCGAAGCCCGTGGCAGCAAGCGTGTGACTGCTGCCCGCGTGGCGGCGATTGATGTTAAAGCGCACGCCGTGACCAGTCCTGGCGAATGGCTCGACTGCGATGTGGTTGCCAGCTCCGGCGGCTACAGCCCAGTTGTTCACTTGGCTTCGCACCTCGGTGGCAAGCCGACCTGGCGCGAAGACATCCTCGGTTTCGTACCGGGCGAAGCACCGCAGAAACGCGTGTGCGTCGGTGGCATCAATGGCGTTTACGGTCTCGGTGATTCTCTGGCCGATGGTTTTGAAGGTGGCGTGCGTGCTGCCGCTGAAGCCGGTTTCCAGACCGTCGAAGGCGTGCTGCCGAAAGCCCTGAGCCGTCACGAAGAACCGACGCTGGCGCTGTTCCAGGTGCCACATGAAAAGAACACCGCACGGGCGCCGAAGCAATTCGTCGACCTGCAGAACGACGTCACCGCTGCGGCGATCGAACTGGCAACCCGCGAAGGTTTCGAGTCGGTCGAGCACGTCAAACGCTACACCGCGCTGGGCTTTGGCACCGATCAGGGCAAGCTCGGCAACGTTAACGGTCTGGCCATCGCTGCCCGTTCGCTGAATGTGACCATCCCGCAGATGGGCACCACGATGTTCCGCCCGAACTACACGCCGGTGACCTTCGGCGCCGTGGCCGGTCGTCACTGTGGGCACATCTTCGAACCGGTGCGCCACACCGCGCTGCATGCCTGGCATGTGAAGAACGGCGCCGAGTTTGAAGACGTCGGTCAGTGGAAGCGTCCATGGTACTTCCCGAAAAACGGTGAAGACCTGCATGCAGCGGTGAAGCGTGAATGCAAAGCCGTGCGCGACAGCGTCGGCCTGCTCGACGCCTCGACCCTCGGCAAGATCGACATCCAAGGCCCGGATGCCCGCGAGTTCCTCAACCGCGTGTACACCAACGCCTGGACCAAACTCGACGTGGGCAAGGCTCGCTACGGTTTGATGTGCAAAGAAGACGGCATGGTCTTCGACGACGGTGTGACGGCGTGCCTGGCGGACAACCATTTTGTCATGACCACCACCACCGGCGGCGCGGCTCGCGTGCTGCAGTGGCTGGAGCTGTACCACCAGACCGAATGGCCGGACATGAAGGTCTACTTCACCTCCGTCACCGACCACTGGGCAACCATGACCCTGTCCGGGCCGAACAGCCGCAAGCTGCTCAGCGCCGTGACCGACATTGATCTGAGCAACGAAGCGTTCCCGTTCATGACCTGGAAAGAAGGTCTGGTCGGCGGCGTGCCGGCGCGGGTGTTCCGTATCTCGTTCACCGGTGAGCTGTCGTACGAAGTCAACGTGCAGGCCGACTACGCGATGGGCGTGCTGGAGAAAATCGTCGAGGCCGGCAAGCAATACAACCTGACCCCGTACGGCACTGAAACCATGCACGTCCTGCGTGCCGAGAAGGGTTTCATCATTGTCGGTCAGGACACTGACGGCTCGATGACCCCGGACGACTTGAACATGGGCTGGTGTGTGGGTCGCACCAAACCGTTCTCGTGGATCGGCCAGCGTGGCATGAACCGTGAAGACTGCGTGAAGGATCAGCGTAAGCAACTGGTCGGTCTGAAGCCGATCGATCCGAACGTGTGGCTGCCGGAAGGCGCGCAACTGGTGTTCAACACCAAGCAGACGATCCCGATGACCATGGTCGGCCACGTGACTTCCAGCTACGCGCACAACTCCCTCGGTTATTCGTTTGCCATGGGTGTGGTCAAGGGCGGTCTGAAGCGCCTCGGTGAGCGGGTGTTTGCACCGCTGGCCGACGGCAGCGTGATCGAGGCGGAGATTGTTTCTTCGGTGTTCTTCGATCCGAAGGGTGATCGCCAGAACATCTGACACTGATCGTTCCCACGCTCTGCGTGGGAATGCATCCCGGGACGCTCTGCGTCCCAAGAGCGGACGCAGAGCGTCCATGGCGGCATTCCCACGCAGAGAGTGGGAACGATCAAGAATTCAGGAAGGTGCTTTATGACCACAGCCAATGTTTACCAACAACGCCCGACCACTGGCACCAAGGCCGAGTCGTCGCTGCACCATGCCGACCTCGCCAGCCTGGTCGGCAAGGGCCGCAAGAACGCCGGCGTGATCGTGCGGGAAAAGAAACTCCTCGGTCACCTGACCATCCGTGGTGATGGCCACGATGCAGCCTTCGCCGCTGGCGTGCACAAAGCCTTGGGTATCGAACTGCCCGGCGCTCTCAGCGTCATCGTCAAGGGTGAAACCAGCCTGCAATGGATGGGCCCGGATGAGTGGCTGCTGATCGTGCCAAGCGGTGAAGAGTTCGCTGCCGAACAGAAACTGCGCGAAGCGCTGGGCGATCTGCACATCGCAATCGTCAACGTCAGCGGCGGCCAGCAAGTGCTCGAATTGAGCGGGCCGAACGTACGTCAGGTGCTGATGAAATCCACCAGCTACGACGTGCACCCGAACAACTTCCCGGTCGGTAAAGCGGTCGGCACGGTGTTCGCCAAATCGCAGTTGATGATTCGCCATACCGCTGAAGACACTTGGGAACTGCTGATTCGTCGTAGCTTCTCGGATTACTGGTGGTTGTGGTTGCAGGATGCTTCGGCTGAGTACGGGTTGAGCGTTCAGGCCTGAAAGATCAAGAGCTACCCCCTCACCCCAGCCCTCTCCCCCTGGGGGGAGAGGGGGAAAGGGAGCAGATTTGTGTGTTTTTCGAGCCTGAGTTCGACGCGATATTTCAGGTCGGCGTAGCTCGAAACAACACCTCGGTCAGTCCCCTCTACCTCCGGGAGAGGGCTAGGGTGAGGGGAAAGATCCCCCTGACACCCCGCACAAAGAACAGGAGTCACCGCACCATGAGCCGCGCCCCAGACACATGGATTCTGACCGCCGACTGCCCCAGCGTCCTCGGCACCGTGGACGCGGTCACGCGTTTTCTGTTCGAGCAGGGCTGCTACGTCACCGAGCACCACTCGTTCGATGACCGCCTCTCCGGGCGTTTCTTCATTCGCGTGGAATTCCGCCAGCCCGACGGCTTCGACGAGCAATCCTTCCGCGCCGGCTTAGCCGAACGTGGCCAGGCCTTCGGCATGATCTTCGAGCTGACCGCACCGAACTACCGGCCGAAAGTGGTGATCATGGTCTCCAAGGCCGACCACTGCCTCAACGACTTGCTCTACCGTCAGCGCATTGGCCAGTTGTCGATGGACGTAGCGGCAGTGGTCTCCAACCACCCGGATCTGAAACCGCTGGCCGACTGGCACCAGATTCCCTACTACCATTTCCCCCTCGACCCCAACGACAAGCCGTCGCAGGAGCGTCAGGTGTGTCAGGTGATCGAAGAGTCCGGCGCTGAACTGGTGATCCTCGCCCGCTACATGCAGGTGCTGTCGCCGGAGCTGTGCCGCAAGCTCGATGGCAAGGCGATCAACATTCATCACTCGTTGCTGCCGGGTTTCAAGGGCGCCAAGCCCTATCACCAGGCCTACAACAAGGGCGTGAAGCTGGTTGGCGCGACGGCGCATTACATCAATAACGACCTCGATGAAGGGCCGATCATTGCCCAAGGCGTCGAGGCGGTGGATCACAGTCATTACCCTGAGGATCTGATTGCCAAGGGGCGCGATATTGAGGGCCTGACGCTGGCGCGGGCGGTTGGGTATCACATTGAGCGGAGGGTGTTTCTCAACGCCAATCGTACGGTCGTTCTCTAGATCGCCATCGCTGGCAAGCCAGCTCCCACAGGATTCGGTGTTGGATTTAGATTCTGTAAACGACACAAATCCCTGTGGGAGCTGGCTTGCCAGCGATGAGGCCCTGACAGGCAACACATAAACAGCATCTGTACCCGAGCACTCAACGCGCTGCCTGCCTGGGCAACGCGGTTCCATAAAAACAACAGCGAGGTGAAAGCATGTCTGGCAATCGTGGTGTGGTGTATCTCGGCGCTGGCAAGGTCGAAGTACAGAAAATCGACTATCCGAAAATGCAGGACCCGCGCGGTCGCAAGATCGAGCACGGGGTCATTCTCAAAGTGGTTTCCACCAACATCTGCGGCTCCGACCAGCACATGGTGCGCGGCCGTACCACGGCGCAGACCGGTCTGGTGCTGGGTCACGAAATCACCGGCGAGGTGATCGAAAAAGGCTCCGACGTCGAAAACCTGAAAATCGGTGATCTGGTTTCCGTGCCGTTCAACGTCGCTTGCGGGCGCTGCCGTTCCTGCAAAGAGCAACACACAGGCGTCTGCCTGACCGTCAACCCGGCCCGTGCCGGTGGCGCTTACGGTTACGTCGACATGGGCGACTGGACCGGTGGCCAGGCCGAATACGTGCTGGTGCCATATGCGGACTTCAACCTGCTGAAACTGCCGGACCGCGACAAGGCCATGGAGAAAATCCGTGACCTGACCTGCCTCTCCGACATCCTGCCGACCGGTTATCACGGCGCAGTGACAGCGGGCGTTGGCCCGGGCAGCACCGTTTACATTGCCGGCGCTGGCCCGGTCGGCCTGGCCGCTGCCGCTTCCGCACGCCTGCTCGGCGCTGCGGTAGTGATCATCGGCGACGTCAACACCATCCGCCTGGCCCACGCCAAGGCGCAGGGTTTTGAAATCGTCGACCTGTCCAAGGACACGCCGCTGCACGAACAGATCGCCGCACTGCTGGGCGAACCGGAAGTGGATTGCGCGGTGGACTGTGTTGGTTTCGAAGCTCGCGGCCATGGTCACGACGGCGTAAAAGCCGAAGCGCCGGCCACCGTGCTCAACTCGCTGATGGGCGTGGTGCGTGTGGCCGGCAAGATCGGTATCCCGGGCCTGTACGTCACCGAAGATCCAGGTGCGGTGGACGCTGCCGCAAAAATGGGCAGCCTGAGCATTCGCTTCGGTCTGGGCTGGGCCAAGTCGCACAGCTTCCACACCGGCCAGACGCCAGTGATGAAGTACAACCGTCAACTGATGCAGGCGATCATGTGGGATCGCATCAACATCGCCGAAGTGGTGGGGGTGCAGGTGATCAGTCTGGATCAGGCGCCGGAAGGTTACGGCGAGTTCGATGCGGGTGTGCCGAAGAAGTTTGTGATTGATCCGCATAAGTTGTTCAGTGCGGCGTAAGGTTTACGCAGTAGCAGAACGGCGCCATTCAGGCGCCGTTTTATCGAACGATTGTTTCTATACGACTTCGACTTGTTCCGCTTGCATTCCTTTTTGCCCCGGCACCGCGATAAAAGAAACGGTTTGTCCTTCTTTCAAGGATTTAAATCCATCGGATTGGATAGCCTTGAAATGGACGAAGAGGTCAGCACCGCCATCAGCAGGTGTAATAAATCCAAAGCCTTTTTCGTCGTTAAACCACTTTACGGTACCGGTTTGTTTATTTGGCATGACCATGCTTCCTGTTTGCGTTGTGTATCGATTCATATCCGAGCGATAGCGACCAGGATTTATCTGTTCCTTCTGTCGCGAACCAATCGAACATTGATTGCGTATTGCTGCCCTGTATCGCTTTTCATCACTTCATAACTGACCCTTCGTCCGGCCTTGATTTTTCCAATGATGGGATCGTCCGGATCAACGCAAAAGATGATGGCTGAGGGCTGAGCAATCATTTTCTTTGCAACGTCCTTCGACGGTTCGTTCAACGGCGGAATGATCAAGTCGTCGCGGTCTGACAATCGCTTCTCCATCGCAGCGCCTCCATCGAAATGATCCGCGGCAAACCTGGCTCGAATTCAATGTAATTCACTAGAATTGAGTCGGTAACTGTCAGGTTTGACAGTTTTTAGAAACGTTTTGGAATTGTCCCGATTTCGAATTGGAATGACCGGAACATGCCACCGGATTCCCGGTCAAAACGCCAGTTTCGTCGCCGTTGTCCGGTGGCAGCTTTTCCCAAGAGGATGTCTGAATGAAAATTTCACGCGGTTTTGCCTTGGCATCGCTCCTGACCTTGGCCGCCGGGCCGGTGTTTGCCGGTTTCAGTCTGAATGACGTGGCCGGCGCGGTTTCGGGCATGCAGGGTGGCGACAAGGCGGCCGCTGCGGCGCCGACCTCGGAAACCGCCGGTTTGTTGAGTGCCCTGAGTGCGCTGGATGTCACGCCGGAGCAGGCCGTGGGCGGCACCAGTGCGATGCTCGGGCTGGCGAAGAATCAGTTGAGCAGCACCGATTACTCACAACTGGCCAAAGAAGTGCCGGGCATCGACAAACTGTCAGGTGGCAGCGGCAATCTGGCGGCGCTGGGCGCCTTGCTCGGTTCATCCGGCAAGTCTGCCGGGCTGGAAAATGCGCTGGGTAACGTCAAGGACACCAACGACCTGAACAATGCCTTCAGCGCACTTGGCATGGACAGCGGCATGATCGGCCAGTTTGCCCCGGTGCTCCTGCAATATCTCGGTCAGCAGGGCGTCGGCGGTTCGCTGTTGAGCAGCCTGGGCAGCATCTGGGGCGCCGGCACCGGTAGCTGATTCAGCCGCGCTCGCTGCGCAGTTCGGCGATGCGCTGATCCTTCTCGTTCCAGAGCTGGTTGACCCAGCTCTGGACCTTCTGGCGAAACGCCGGATCATTCTCGTAATCGCCTTGCCACAGCGCCGGGTCGAGTTCGCGGGTCTTGATGTCGATGATCACGCGCGGCACGTTGCCGCTGATCAAATCCCAGAAACCCGGAATTCGCTCCTGTGGATAAACCACGGTGACGTCGAGAATCGCATCCAGTTGTTCACCCATCGCCGCCAACACAAACGCCACGCCACCGGCCTTGGGCTTGAGCAAATGCTTGAACGGTGATTGCTGCTGTGCGCTTTTTGCCGCGGTGTAGCGGGTACCTTCCAGATAATTCACCACGGTCACCGGCTGACGCTTGAACAGCTCGCAGGCCTGTCTGGTGATTTCCAGATCCTTGCCGGCCAGCTCCGGGTGCTTCGCCAGAAACGCTTTGGTGTAGCGCTTCATGAACGGGTAATCCAGCGCCCACCACGCCAGCCCCAGAAACGGCACCCAGATCAGTTCTTTCTTGAGGAAGAATTTGAAGAACGGCGTGCGTCGGTTGAGGGTCTGGATCAGCGCCGGAATATCGACCCACGACTGGTGGTTGCTGACTACCAGATAAGAGGTGTCACCGCGCAGATTCTCGCCGCCGCGAATGTCCCATTGGGTGGGGATGCACAGGCGGAAAATCAGCTTGTCGATCTCGGCCCAGGTCTCGGCGATCCACATCACTGCGCCCGACGCGTAATCGCGCCAGCGGCCGGGTGCGACCAGTTTGAGCAGGGCAAACACCAGCAACGGCCCGATCAGGATCAGGGTGTTGAGCAACAGCAGCAGGGTGACGAAACAGCCGGTGAGCAGGCGGCGCATAAGCAACTCTTTGCAAACGGATGGGCGCGCCATGATAAGCAGCTTCGCGCGGCAGGCCAAATCGGCGGTGACGAATGTTTCACTTTTGGGGCGGTATGCTGGTGCCAGATATTGTATTGAATGTGCTGGCCTCATCGCTGGCAAGCCAGCTCCCACAGGTTTCTCTGGTGTTCACGAGAATTGCATTCATTGAAGATCCTTGTGGGAGCTGGCTTGCCAGCGATGCGGTCTCACGGGCGAACGAATTGCTCGCCGGGTGTCTAAAATCTCGCGTCTGCCGCCCTCATTTTCCAAGGAAGCCCCTTACGTGAAATCCCTCCTTGCACTGTTTGCCCTCGTCGCTCTGCCGGTCATGGCCGCCGAGCCGACTCTGTACGGGCGCTACGAATACATCGCGCTGCCGGAAATCGGCGGTGAAGTGCTCAAGGCCAAGATGGACACCGGCGCACTGACCGCCTCGCTGTCGGCCAAGGACATCGAAACCTTCACCCGTGATGGTGACGACTGGGTGCGTTTCCGCCTCGGCACCAAGGACGCCAGCAACAAGGTCTACGAACACAAGGTCGCGCGCATCAGCAAGATCAAGAGCCGTTCGGACGAAGAGGACGAGGGCGAAAGCACCGAAGTCGCCAAGCGCCCGGTGGTCGATCTGGAGCTGTGCCTGGGCAACGTCAAGCGTACCGTCGAGGTCAACCTGACCGACCGCAGCAACTTCAACTATCCGCTGCTGATCGGTGCCAAAGCCTTGCGCGAGTTTGGCGCTGCGGTAAACCCGGCGCGGCGCTTCACCGCCGACAAGCCGGACTGCTAAGTGGTCTCATTGACGTAACGTCAGGCTTGGGGCACCGTTCGCGCACTTAACCTATGGGCTCGGACGCCATGCCTCATATCCTGATTGTCGAAGACGAAGCGGCGATTGCCGACACGCTGATTTTCGCCCTGCAAGGCGAGGGCTTTAGCACGACGTGGCTGAGCCTCGGCGCGGCGGCGCTGGAGCATCAGCGGCAGACCCCGGCCGATCTGATCATCCTCGACATCGGCCTGCCGGACATCAGCGGTTTCGAGACTTGCAAGCAGCTGCGGCGTTTCAGCGAGGTGCCGGTGCTGTTCCTCAGCGCCCGCGATGCCGAGATTGATCGCGTGGTGGGGCTGGAGATTGGCGCCGACGACTACGTGGTCAAGCCGTTCAGCCCTCGAGAGGTGGCGGCGCGGGTCA
Source organism: Pseudomonas sp. Irchel 3H7 (assembly GCF_900187605.1). Taxonomy (GTDB): domain Bacteria; phylum Pseudomonadota; class Gammaproteobacteria; order Pseudomonadales; family Pseudomonadaceae; genus Aquipseudomonas. Next base: position 113,603 of record NZ_FYEA01000005.1, on the reverse strand, counting down.
AGGCCATCCTCAAACGCATGGCGCCGCGTCCAGTGATTGAAGCCTCTTCGGCGCTGTTTCGCATCGATCCCGAGCGCGTACAAATCAGCTATCGCGGCCAGACGTTAAGCCTGACCCGCCACGAATTCCGCCTGTTGCAGTGCCTGCTCGAACAACCCGAGCGGGTGTTCAGTCGCGAACAACTGCTCGATGCGTTGGGCGTGGCGGCCGACGCCGGTTACGAGCGCAGCATCGACAGCCACATCAAAAGCGTGCGCGCCAAACTGCGTCTGGTGCGTGCCGACGCCGAGCCGATCCAGACCCATCGCGGCCTCGGTTACAGCTACAGCCCGGGGCACAGCTGATGTCTTTGGGGCTGCGGATCTTTCTGGTGTACGTGCTGTTTATCGGCCTCACCGGTTATTTCGTGCTTAACACGGTGATGGAAGAAATCCGCCCCGGCGTGCGCCAGTCCACCGAAGAAACCCTGGTCGATACCGCCAACCTGATGGCAGAAATCCTCCGCGATGATTTCAAGGCCGGCACCCTCAGCGAGAACCGCTGGCCCGAGCTGCTCCGCGCCTATGGCGAGCGCCAGCCGCAAGCGACCATTTGGGGCTTACCGAAAAATCAGGTCAACCACCGCATCTACGTGACTGATGCCAAGGGCATCGTCGTTCTCGATTCCAGTGGTGTCGCGGTCGGTCAGGATTATTCGCGCTGGAACGACGTCTATCTGACCCTGCGCGGTGAGTACGGTGCACGTTCGAGCCGCAGTGATCCGGATGACGCCAGTTCGTCAGTGATGCACGTCGGCGCGCCGATCCGCGACAACGGCAAGATCATCGGTGTGGTCACCGTGGCCAAGCCCAACAGCTCATTGCAGCCTTATGTCGATCGCACCGAGCGGCGTTTGCTGTTTTACGGTGCTGGTCTGATCGGCCTCGGTCTGTTGTTCGGTGCTTTGCTCTCGTGGTGGCTGAGCCGTGCGCTGCACCGTCTGACCGGTTATGCCCAAGCGGTGAGCGAAGGCCGGCGGGTGGAAGTGCCGCATTACCGGGGGGGTGAACTGGAACAACTGGCTACGGCCGTGGAACAGATGCGCACGCAACTGGAAGGCAAGGCCTACGTCGAGCGTTATGTGCATACGCTGACCCATGAGCTGAAAAGTCCGCTGGCGGCGATTCGTGGCGCGGCGGAGTTGCTGCAAGGGGATATGTTGCCGGTTCAGCGCCTGCGCTTTGTCGGCAATATCGACAGCGAAAGTGCGCGGATGCAGCAGTTGATCGAACGGTTACTGAATCTGGCGCAGGTGGAGCAACGTCAGGGCCTTGAAGAACGGGTCGCTGTGCCGCTGGCGGCGCTGGTTGAACAATTGCTGCAGGGGCAAGCGGCGCGGATCGAAGGCAAACAGTTGCGCATCGAACGGGCGATGGCAGCGGATCTGCTGTTGATTGGCGAGCCGTTTCTGTTGCGTCAGGCGCTGGGCAATCTGCTGGAGAATGCGCTGGATTTCACGCCGATTCAGGGGCTGCTGCGTTTCAGTGCCGAGCGGGTTGGCGAGCAGATCGAATTTCGATTGTTCAATGAAACGGCGCCGATTCCTGACTACGCCTTGCCGCGATTGACCGAGCGTTTCTACTCGTTGCCGCGTCCGGACAGTGGGCGAAAAAGCACGGGTTTGGGGCTTAACTTCGTTGAAGAAGTGGTCAAGTTGCATGGTGGGGCGATGCAGATTCGCAATGTCGAAAACGGTGTTGAAGTGATATTGCGCTTGCCTTGATACCGTCAAAAGATCGCAGCCTTCGGCAGCTCCTACATTGGATTGCGTACACCTGTAGGAGCTGCCGAAGGCTGCGATCTTTTGATCTTTCCACACAATCTCCATATTCCCCCCACATTCCCCTCATACAGCACCAGCAGACTCTGCCCATCCAAACAGGGAGAGTCCCATGAACAAGAATCTGACGATAAAGCTCGGCGCCATCGCCGTGCTGATCCTGCTGTTGCTGATCCCGTTGCTGATGATCGACGGCGTCATCGACGACCGCCAACAGTTGCGCGACGGCGTGCTCGAAGACATCGCCCGCAGTTCCAGCTACAGCCAGCAACTGAGCGGGCCGGTGATGGTGGTGCCGTATCGCAAAGTGATTCACAACTGGAAAACCAACGACAAGACCAATCAGCGCTACGACGAGCCGAGCGAAGAGCGCGGTCGTTTGTACTTCCTGCCGGAGCGTTTCGAACTCGATGGTCAGGTGCAAACCGAGCTGCGCGCACGGGGCATTTATGAAGCGCGGTTGTTCCACGCCGACAACCGCATCAACGGCCATTTCTCATTGCCGGCGCAATTGGGCATTAAGGAAGACTTCAGCGATTACCAGTTCGATGCACCGTTTCTCGCGGTCGGCATCAGCGACATTCGCGGCATCGAAAATGCGCTGAAACTGGAACTCGATGGCCAGCGTCTGGACTTTGTTCCGGGGACTCAAGTCGGTTGGCTCGGTGAAGGCGTACGGGTCACGCTGCCGCTGCTCGACACCAGCAAAAGCACCGAGTTGAGCTTCGGTTTTGATTTGCGCCTGCAAGGCACCGGTTCGTTGCAGGTGCTGCCGGTGGGCAAGAGCAGCAGCGTCAGCCTCACTGCGAATTGGCCGCATCCAAGTTTCATCGGCAATTTCCTGCCGGCCAAACGTGAGATCAACGATCAGGGTTTCAGCGCCGATTGGCAGACCACGTTTTTCTCCACCAACCTGCAAGACGCCATGAGCCGTTGCGTGAGCAGCAATGATTGCGAGGCGTTCAATGGTCGCAGTTTCGGTGTGAGCTTCATCGACCCGGTGGATCAGTACCTGAAGAGTGATCGGGCGATCAAATATGCGCTGCTGTTCATCGTCCTGACGTTCGCCGGTTTCTTTCTGTTCGAAGTGCTCAAGAGTCTGGCCGTGCACCCGGTGCAATACGCGCTGGTCGGTGTGGCGCTGGCGTTCTTTTATCTGTTGTTGCTGTCGCTGTCGGAGCACATTGGTTTTGCCCTGGCGTATCTGTTGTCGGCCAGTGCTTGCGTGCTGTTGATCGGGTTTTATGTCTGCCACGTGCTACGCAGTGTGCGTCACGGCTTGAGTTTTTCGGCGGGGCTGGCGGCGTTGTATGGCCTGCTCTATGGATTGTTGAGCGCTGAGGATTACGCGCTGTTGATGGGCTCGTTGTTGCTGTTCGGTTTGCTCGGTGTGTTCATGGTGCTGACGCGCAAACTGGATTGGTACGGGATCGGGCAGAAACCGGCGCAGCCGTTGGAGTTTGATGTCGGGGCGATGCAATGAGCCGGTCGCTGGGGTTGCGTGAGGATCAGTGCTGGAAGGATGAACTGATGACGCGGATTATCGGGCTTTTGCCTGTGGAACCGAGTGGGTGCCATCGCTGGCAAGCCAGCTCCCACAATGAGTTCGGTGATGACATAAATCCCCGATCTACCACAAATCCTGTGGGAGCTGGCTTGCCAGCGAAGAGGCCGGAACAGGCGCCGCCGATTTAAGGCTTGGGCATCGTGGCGATCATGGACGGTCGCTGACTCACCTCAAAGTACCAGTTGGCCAGTTGCGGGTTGGCATCACGCCAGCCCAGGTCCGGGAAACGCAGATCGAGATAACCCAGCGCACACGCCACGCTGATCGCCGCGACATCGAAATGGCTGGTCAGCTCGGCAATGGCATCTTTTTCCAACACCGCGAGGGCACGGCGGATCTTGTCGCGCTGAGCGTCGAGCCATTCGTCCCAATGTTTTTCCGGCGCGCGCAGGACCATTTCATAACGCACCATCACCGACGCATCCATGATCCCGTCGGCCATCGATGCCAGGGTCAGACGCCGCCAGCGAGCCGCGCCTTCGCGGGGGATCAGCGGATTGCCGACGTGCTGCTGGTCGAGGTATTCGAGGATCACCCGGCTGTCATGGATGACGTTGCCGTCGGCCAGACGCAGGGCGGGAATCTTGCCCAGCGGGTTATCGGCATTGAGCTCGGCACTCGGGCTGACCGGGCTGAGCACACAGTCTTGCAAGGCGACGCGATCCTGCTGGCCGGTTTCGTGCAGCAACACCATCACTTTGCGCACAAACGGAGAGAGCGTGTTGTGGTACAGGGTCATGCTGGGGGCAGACATTGGCAAACCTCGGTAATCGTCGAAGAGCAGGTGGTTAGCCTAGTCAGAACCGCGATGGCTGGCGAGGGAATTTATGGCGCCCATCCGGCCGCCATCGCTGGCAAGCCAGCTCACACAGGTTTTTGCAGTGAACACACATTTCAGGCCCAGCAGAGATCCTTGTGGGAGCTGGCTTGCCAGCGATGAGGCCATCATCGACAGCACAAAAACTACCTGCGCAGCAACAATCCCCTGATCGCCAGAAATGCCGGAACACCCAGCCCAACCCAGCTCAACACATCCCAAATCCCATCCCCCAGCAACGCCGCAAACAACCCCGCTGCACTCAGCAACGCAATCACGATCGGCGTGCTGAACACCTTCCAGAAATTCGACTGACGCGGCTTCATGCAGACGCCTCCGCCGTTTCCAGCAGGGGTTTGGCCGCTTTGCGCCGCACCACCCACAGATAAACGCCACTGCCGAGCACAATGATCGTCAACACATCGAGCGTGGCCCAGAGGATTTTCATCGGCATGCCGCCGTAATCACCAAAGTGCAACGGCTGCGACATGCCCATGGCGTCCATGTACCACGGCCGTTCGGCCACGGCGGTGACCTGCAGCGTGGTGGCATCGATCAGCACCGGCGTCAGCAGATGCGAGGTCAGGTGCGTGCCGCCCTTCATGAACACCGAGTAATGGTGTTCGCTGGAAAAGCGTGTGCCGGGAAAGGCAATGAAGTCCGGTTTCATCTCCGGCGCAACTTCAGCAGCGATATCGAGCAAACGCGTGGCCGGCGCCAAGTGGGTCAGCGGTGGCGCTTCGCGGTAAGGTTCGATCAGCGCAGTCAGTGCATCGTTGCGCCAAGCGGCGATCAGCAGGTCGGCGCAGGCGCTGATCACACCGGTCACGCCGACCACCAACGCCCAGGTCAGGGTGACCACGCCAATCAGGTTATGCAGGTCGAGCCAGCGCAGCCGTGTCGACTTGTCCTGACGCACCGTGCCGAACTTCAAACGGCGCATGAACGGCAGGTACAGCACCGTTCCGGACACGATGGCCACGACAAACAGCAGCCCCATGAACGCCAGCAGTAATTTGCCCGGCAGCCCGGCGAACATGTCGACGTGCAGGCGCAGGATAAACAGCATCAAGCCGCCATTGGCCGATGGGGTTTCCAGCGCTTCACCGGTACGTGCGTCGAGCATGAAGGTGTGCGAGGAGTTCGGCTCGGTGCCGGCGGTTTTCGCCATGATCGTCAGTACGGCATTCGGCTCATCGTCATCGAAACCGAAGTACTGCACGACTTCGTCGGAACGATGTTTTTCTGCGGCCTCGACCAACTGCGCCAGATTCAGCCGCGGCGTGTCGGCAGGCATCTCGCGTACTTCGGGTGCATCGCCGAGCAGATGTTCGATCTCGTGATGGAAAATCAGCGGCAGACCGGTCAAGGCCAGCATCAGCAAAAACACGGTACAGACCAGGCTGGTCCAGGTGTGGATGAACGACCAGCGACGAATTGTTTTACTTTTCATTTCATGACCTTCAAAAACACCAAAGCCGTCCACGAAGGACGGCCTGGTCACAGGGCCTGTTTCAGCTCAGTTGCTTACCACTTGTAAGTGGCGCTGGCGACGACACTGCGCGTGTCGCCGTAGTAGCAGTAGAAGCTGTCGCAGGTGGAAATGTATTCCTTGTCGAACAGGTTGGTTGCGTTGACCGCCAGCGACGCGCCTTTGAGGCTGTTGTCCAGACGGCCGAGGTCGTAATGCACACTTGCGTCGAACACGGTGTAGGCGTCCGCTTTGCCCAGCCAGGTGTTGGCCTTGTCGCCGTAGGTGTTGCCGGTGTAACGCACGCCACCGCCAATGCCGAAGCCGTCGAGGACGCCGGCGTGCCAGGTGTAATCGGTCCACAGCGACGCTTGCTGGTTCGGCATCAGTTGCAGGCGATTGCCCTTGTCGACGCCATTCTGCACTTCGGATTTGGCCAGGGTGTAGGCAGCGATGACTTTCAGGTTGTCGGTGACGTCGGAAACCGCTTCCAGCTCGAGGCCTTTGACTTTCACTTCGCCGGTCTGACTGGTGATCGACACGTTGTTGACGAAGGTGTTAACCGAGACGTTCTTCTGGGTGAGGTCGTACACGGCGGCGGTCAGCAGGGTTTTGCTGCCCGGTGGCTGGTACTTGATGCCCAGTTCCCACTGCTTGCCTTCGGTCGGTTTGAGCGAACCGGTCGAGGTGGCGTCGGCGCCCGTGGTCGGCTGGAAGGATTCGGCGTACGACAGGTACGGCACGAAACCGTTGTCGAAGACATAACTGAGCGCTGCGTTGCCGCTGAAGGCCTTGTCACGCTGGGTGTTGGTGGCATCGCCCTTGTTGATGAACTTTGTGCTGGTGTGCACCCAGTCTTCACGGCCGCCGAGGGTCAGGCGCCACTGGTCGAGGGCCATCTGGTCCTGGATGTACAGGCCGGTCTGGTAGGTTTTCTGGTCGTAATCGTAAAACGCCGTGGAGCGCGCTGGACGTACGATTGGCTGGCCGTAGATCGGTGTGATCACGTTGGTGGTCAAACCGTCGCCGAAGATCGAGGTGTAGTTGGTGTTGCTGCGCTGATGATCCAGGCCCAGCAGTAGGGTGTGGCGGATGTCGCCGGTGGCGAAGTCGGCCTGGAAGTTGTTGTCCACGGCGAACTGACTGATGTCTTCTTCGACGCTGGTGCTGGTGCGCCCGACGTTGCCTTGATCATCAACTTCGGTGAACGGGTAGGAACCCGGCGTCAGCGACTGGAACGACAGATCCGACTTGGTGTAGCGCAGGTTCTGCTTGAACTGCCAGACATCGTTCAGACGATGTTCGAAGGCGTAGCCCAGCGCGTAGTAGGTGCGATCGTAATATTCCCAGTCCGGATCACCCAGATTCTTGTGGTGGGAGATATCGCCGAACGGTGACTTGATCTTGGTGCCCTGCACCGGCAGGAACTGGCTGGTGATGCCGGTATCGTCGCGGGTGAACTGGCTCAGCAGGGTGAGCTTGGTGTCGTCGTCGATGTTCCAGGTCAGGCTCGGTGCGATGTTGTAGCGCTTGTTGTCGACGTGATCGACCTGCGTGCCGCTGTCGCGCACCACACCGCTGAGGCCATAGAGAAACTGGCCGGCGTCATCGATCTTGCCGGTGCTGGCGAAGTTGATCTGGCGATGGTTGTCGCTGCCGTACTGCAACTGGATTTCGTTGCTGGCTTCGGCGCTTGGGCGACGGCTGACCATGTCGAGCAGACCGCCCGGTGGGGTCTGGCCGTAAACCGAGGAGGCCGGGCCGCGCAGCAGGGCGAGGCGATCGAGGTTCCAGGTTTCCTGTTTCGGGTTGGCGTACACGCCTTTCGGCAGCGGCAGGCCATCGAGGAACTGGGTCGGTTCGAAACCGCGCACACGCAGCCAGTCGGCGCGGGTATCGCTGCCGTAGCTGCTGGCGGTGATGCCCGGCATGTAGCGCACAGCGTCGTCGAGACTGTGCACGCTGCGGTCGTCCATTTGCTGGCGAGTCGCGACGGAGATCGAACGCGGCGCTTCGACCAGTGCGGTGTCGGTCTTGCTGCCAGCGGCGGTGCGGGTGGCGGTGTAGCCGTCGACCGGTCCCCAGGCGCTTTCGAAGTTTTCCACACCGATAACCGATGTTTCCGGCAGGGCCAACGTCCCTTCAGGCACGGCAACCAGGGTGTAGGTGCCGGTGCTGCTTTGTTCCAGTTGCAGACCGGTGCCACGCAGGGCCGCGCGCAAGGCACCGGCCGCGTCGTATTGGCCGTTCACCGGTGCCGAGGTCTTGCCTGCGGCCAGCGACGGATTCAGCGACAGCGCGATGCCGCCCTGGCTGGCGATCTGGTTCAAGGTGGTCGACAGTGGCGCCGCCGGCAGATTGTAGGCGCGCACGCTGGACGCTTGTTCAGCGGCGAGCAACGGACTGCTGATCAGCGGCGCGCTGAGCGCGATAGCGACGGCCAGCAGACTGGGGCGCAACAAGGTGTCTAGCGAACGGGACATACGGCGGCTCCTGAATGGAAATATTTCTCAATTGCCTGTGTGCCGAATGAAAAGCGAAAAGTGATAGGGCTGGATGAAAATAATTTCGATTAACTGAAAGTGGAGGCTGTAGGGGCCTCATCGCTGGCAAGCCAGCTCCCACAGGTTTCAGTGCTGTTCACAAAATTGCTGCTCACCGCAGCTCCCTGTGGGAGCTGGCTTGCCAGCGATGGCGGCCGCTCAGACACCGCATTACTCAGGCTTGATATCGGCCTTCGCGACAGTGACCCAATACGGCGTATGCCGCTCGATCTGCACCGGCAGGGTCGGCAGCAATGCGCTCAGGGCCTTATCGGTGTCATGCAGCGGAAAGCTGCCAGTGATGCGCAGGTCCGCCACTTCCGGGGCCACGCCCAGGTGCCCACGACGATAACGCCCCAGTTCATGCACCAGATCGCCAAGGCGCGCGTTATCCACCACCAACATGCCGCGGGTCCAGGCATCCGCGCCGGGATTGAGCGCGACGATCGAACCCAATCCATCACTGCGCAGCAGCACTTGCTGGCCTTCATGGAGAATTTGCTCTTCAGGATTGGATTGCGGGTGCGCCGCGACCGCCGACTGCAACACGCTCAGGCGCGTGCCTTCGTCTTCACGCTTGACCAGAAACCGCGTACCCAAGGCGCGCATGCTGCCTTCGCGGGTTTCGACGATAAAGGGACGCGCATCGCCATGACCGGTCTCGACGAGAATTTCGCCTTCCTGCAACACGATCAATCGGCGCTTGTCATCGAACCGCACATCCACCGCACTGTGGGTGTTCAGATTCAGCACCGTGCCGTCAGCCAGACGCACGGTGCGCTGTTCACCAGTCGCGGTGCGTTGATCGGCAAGCCAGTAATCCAGCGGCAGAAACCGTTCACTGGCGAACAACCCCAAACCAACAATCACTACAACGCTGGCCAACCCACTGCCAAGCTTGCGCACGCGCCGGCGAATGCCTTCGCGCGACTGTAGCAAGGCACTGCGTGCCGGGCCTTTAGCCACGCTGAAACGCTGATCGAGCATGCCCAGTTGTCGCCACGCCCGGGCGTGTTCTTCATGGGCCGCATGCCATTTGGCAAACTCCTCGCGCTCTAGCGGGCTGCTCGAGTCGAGGGTCAGTTGCCAGGCAATCGCCGCGTCCAGGACATGCGCCGGTACGGGGCTGGAACTGGCCGGACTCATGTCGGCTCACCGTACAGGGCGATGTAGCACTGACGAATGCCTTGCGCCAGATACTGACGCACACGCGGCACCGAGACGCCGAGCTTGTCGGCGATCTCGGCATGGCTGAGGCCATCGAGACGGTTATAAAGGAAGGCGGCACGGGCCTTGGTCGACAGTTTGCCGAGCAAGCGGTCGATGGCTTTGAGGTCTTCGAGGATCATTTGCTGTTCTTCCACCGACGGTTGTTCGCCTTCGGGGATCAGCATCAATTCGGTGAGGTAGGCCTGTTCCAGCGCTGCGCGGCGGAAGTAGTCGAACAGCAGGCCTTTGGCGATCGCCACCAGAAAGGCCCGCGGCTCGCGCGGTGTCAGCATTTCGTCGCGACCGAGCAGGCGCACAAAGGTGTCCTGACTCAGATCCTCGGCACGCTCTGGGCACGCCACATTGCGCCGCAGCCAGGCCAGCAGCCAACCGCGATGGTCGCGATACATCGCACCGACGAGCTCACTGTGAGGGCTTGGGACTGACGACACCGGACATCACCGATTGGGAAATGTTAACTAACGCGAATTGTTCGCGATTGTGGCAGAGGTGGGAATGGTTAGCAATTGGCCACTGGTCAGGTGGGCATGTAAAGGCAGACCCCCTCACCCTAGCCCTCTCCCGGGGGGAGAGGGGACCGATTGGGGGATACTCAGGAGATACACCGACCTGAACGATTTTCAGTGAATCCACAATCAACTCGGTCTTTCAGGTCGATGAAAAGCCCGAGACACCTCACCCCAGCCCTCTCCCTCCGGGAGAGGGCTGGGGTGAGGGGCTTTTGATTTAAAACGAAGGCGCCTGCTGCCTACGCTTCCACTGACTCAACCGCTGCTGCAAATTCAACGGACTGTGAATCTGCTGCCCCCGCGCCCGGCTGAACAGAATCAACGCCAGTTCCGCCGTCGCCAGCGCATCGGCACTCGCGTTATGCCGCTCGAACACCTCAAGCTTGAACCAGTCGATCCACTCATCCAGCCCGGCCTCACGAATGTGCGCCTGCGGACACACCAGCGGTGCAATGTCGGCGACATCAAGAAACACCTGCTGCAACTTGTGCCCCAGATGCTCCTTCAACGCGCGCCCGAGCATGTGCTGATCAAACGGCGCATGAAACGCCAATACCGGGCTGTCGCCGATAAATTCCATGAGTTCGAGCAACGCCTCGGCCGGCTCACTGCCCGCCGCAATCGCATTCGGCCCCAACCCGTGAATCAACACGCTGGGGCTGAGCTTCAATTCGCGACATTGCAACGTGCGTTCGAACTGCTGACTGAAATCGATCGCGCCATCTTCGATCACTACCGCGCCAATCGACAGCACACGATCCTTGCTCAGGTTGAGTCCGGTGGTTTCCAGATCCAGCACGACCCAACGTTGTTCGCGCAACGTGCATTCGCTGAGCGGTGTAATCGTTGGCAACTGAGCCAGACGCTGCTGGAAATCCACCGGCACCACCGCACTCGCCGGGCGCAGCCACGAAAACAGGCTCATAGCTGATACCGCAAGGTCAGGCTGCTTTGCAGGCGCTGCGCCTGACGCAAGGATTCACGCAGGATGCGCCGGTCCAGGTGATTGAGGCTGTCGGGGTCTACGCGGTTGGAATAGGGCAGATTCTCGCGGGTCTGCAACTGATGCTGCTGCATGCGCGTTTGCTGAATGAAGTGATACGCCTCTTCATACGCCGCGCCGTCCAGCCGTTCGATCACTTCTTTCTCGACCAACTGACGGAAGCGTTCGAGGGTGTTGTTGGCGTCGATACCGTTAGCCAGCGCGAGCAGTCGCGCGCCATCCACGAATGGCGTCAGCCCCTGCACCTTCAGATCCAGCGTGGCTTTCTCGCCATTCTTGCGCGCCAGCACAAACTCGCGGAAACGTCCCACCGGTGGACGATTGCGCAGGGCGTTCTCGGCCATCATGCGCTGGAACAAACGGTTGTCGCCGACTTGGTCAAGAATGCCCCGGCGCAACTGTTCGCAGCTTTTTTCATCGCCCCAGACCACGCGCAGATCGAAATAGATGCTCGACCCAAGAAGATTTTCCGGCGTCGCCTCGCGAATGAACGCCGCAAAACGCCGCGCCCATTCTGCCCGCGACAGACACAGTTCGGGGTTGCCGGCCATGATGTTGCCCTTGCACAGGGTGAAACCGCACAGCGCCAGACTCTGGTTGATCTGCTGGGCAATCGGCAGCAGCTTGCCGCGAATCTCTGCCGCATGTGCTGCGTCCCGCGCGTCGAACAGAATGCCGTTGTCCTGATCGGTGTGCAGCGTCTGCTCGCGGCGACCTTCGCTGCCGAAACACAGCCAACTGAACGGCACGCCGGGATCGCCTTTTTCGGCGAGGGTCAGTTCGATCACCCGGCACACGGTGTGGTCGTTGAGCAGGGTGATGATGTGGGTGATCTGCGTCGAAGAAGCACCGTGGGCGAGCATGCGTTCGACCAGTTGGCCGATCTCGCCGCGCAGGCTCACCAGTTGTTCGACGCGCTGGGCGCTGCGAATCGTCCGCGCCAGATGCACCAGATCGACCCGTTGCAGGGAAAACAGATCGCGCTCGGAGACCACGCCGCACAGGCGCTGATCCTTGACCAGGCAGACATGCGCGATGTGCCGTTCGGTCATGGCAATCGCCGCATCGAACGCACTGTGATCCGGCGAAAGATAAAAGGGCGAAGGTGTCATGTGGCGCTCGATGGCTTCGCCGAAATCGCCAATACCGGCGGCCACCACATGACGCAGATCGCGCAGGGTGAAAATGCCCAACGGCGCCTTGTGTTCATCCACCGCAACGATGCTGCCGACCTGCTGCTCGTGCATCAACTTCACCGCTTCGCGCAATGGCGTGTCCGGGCCGCAGGTCACTGGATGACGCATCGCCAGTTCGCCGAGTCGGGTGTTCAGCGAGTACTGCGTGCCGAGGGTTTCCACGGCTTTTTGCTGCACTTGCTGATTGACCTGATCAAGCAGGCTGCTGACCCCGCGCAAGGCGAAATCACGGAAGGCGTTGGACAGGGCGAACAGTTTGATGAACGCCAGTTTGTTCAGTTGCAGGCAGAACGTATCTTCGCCGGCCAGGTGTTCGGTGCGCGTCGCGCGTTCACCGAGCAGTGCGGCCAACGGAAAACATTCGCCGGTGGTGATTTCAAACGTCGTCTCGGTGCCGGGTTTGGTGATGTGCTGGCGTTCGCCAACCACCCGACCTTGTTTGACGATATAGAAATGTTCGACCGGGCCGTCGGCGGGTTTGATGATGCTCTCGCCCTGGCCGTAGAAACGCAGCTGACATTGCTCCACCAGATAAGCCAGGTGGGCGTGTTCCATCTGATTGAAGGGCGGGAAGCGCTGAAGGAATTGCAGGGTGCCCTGAATGTTCTGCAATACCGCGGCTTTCCCTGCCTGGGTGAAGGCGTCCGCTTTACTCATAACCATTACCGCAGTCTTTTCGAATTGTTGTTGTCGGATCGTTCTGGCCATGGTCGACCCCTGCGGGCGGGGTGCCCATTGGACGTAAGTCTAGGTTTTGCCACCATTGGCGCAGTTTCGGAGATGCCCTACGCAAACAGTCGGAAATTCCCTGGTTTGCCCCCTTGGAAAAAAATCCGACGAAGTGCACATTGAAGCTCTGCCCAGCGATGTCTGACCACTTGCCAAGGGACTGTTTTGAATATTTAGAGAGCGCCATGTCCGACCACGATATTTTGAGCGATGCCGAGCGAGAAGCGCTCAGTGCAGTCATGCTCGAACCTGACCTGCCACCTCAGCGTGTATTGATCGTTGATGACGACAAGGACGCCCGGGAGCTGTTGTCGGAGATTCTCGCGTTGGATGGCATTCGTTGCATGACCGCAGCCAGTGGCGAGACGGCGCTGAAGATGCTCGAAGAAAAGCCTTCGATCGGGCTGGTGATCACGGATCTGCGCATGGGCAATGTCGACGGCCTCGAGCTGATCCGTCAGGTGCGTGAGTCGGTGAGGGCAGCGATGCCGATCATCATCGTGTCCGGCGATGCTGATGTGAAAGACGCGATTGCGGCGATGCATTTGAGCGTGGTGGATTTTTTGCTCAAGCCGATTGATACGGGCAAGTTGCTCGCTCTGGTCAAACACGAATTGGGTATCGACCCCTGAGAGCCCCTCACCCTAACCCTCCCGAAACGTCGGACCGCCCAGAGGGAGAGGGGACTGAGCGCGGTGAATGTGCAAGGTACACCGACTTGAAATTACCGAGTCGAACTCAGAACTTGAAGCTTCCCCAATCTGCTCCCTTTCCCCCTCTACCCCTTGGGGGAGAGGGCTGGGGTGAGGGGGATGGATCTCAAGCCCTCCACAAATACCAGCCCACACCACACAAACAAAAAAGCCCTGATCTCTCGATCAGGGCTTTTTCATGTCCGGCATTCAGCGCAAGTTACAGGCCGTTGGCCTTCTTGAACTCGCGACGACGACGGTGCAGCACCGGCTCGGTGTAGCCATTCGGCTGCTTGGTACCTTCAACCACCAGTTCGACCGCCGCCTGGAAGGCGATGTTGCTGTCGAAGTTCGGTGCCAGCGGACGGTACAGCGGGTCGTTGGCGTTCTGACGATCCACCACCGGCGCCATGCGCTTGAGGCTTTCCATCACTTGCACTTCGGTCACCACACCGTGGCGCAGCCAGTTGGCGATGTGCTGGCTGGAGATACGCAGCGTGGCACGGTCTTCCATCAGGCCGACGTCGTTGATGTCCGGTACTTTCGAGCAGCCAACACCCTGGTCAATCCAACGCACCACGTAACCGAGAATGCCCTGGGAATTGTTGTCCAGTTCGTTCTTGATTTGCTCTGGCGTCCAGTTCGGGTTGACCGCCAGCGGGATGGTCAGGATGTCGTCCACCGAAGCACGAGCACGTTTGGCCAGTTCGGCCTGACGGGCGAACACGTCGACCTTGTGATAATGCAGCGCGTGCAGCGCAGCAGCCGTTGGCGACGGTACCCAAGCGGTATTGGCGCCGGCCAGCGGGTGCGCGATTTTCTGCTCGAGCATCGCGGCCATCAGGTCGGGCATGGCCCACATGCCTTTACCGATTTGCGCACGACCTTGCAGGCCGGTGCTCAGACCAATATCGACGTTCCAGTTTTCATAGGCGCCGATCCACTTCTCAGTCTTCATGTCGGCCTTGCGCACAACCGGGCCGGCTTCCATGGAGGTGTGGATTTCGTCGCCGGTACGGTCGAGGAATCCGGTGTTGATGAACACAACGCGCTCGCTGGCCGCTTTGATGCAGGCCTTGAGGTTGACCGTGGTACGGCGTTCCTCGTCCATGATCCCGACTTTCAGCGTATTGCGCTTCAGGCCCAGCACGTCTTCGATGCGGCCGAACAGCTCGTTGGTGAACGCTGCTTCTTCCGGGCCGTGCATCTTCGGTTTAACGATGTACACGGAACCGGTGCGGGTGTTGCGACGCGAGGTGTTGCCGTTGAGGTTGTGCATCGCCGCGAGGCAAGTGACCAGACCGTCGAGGATGCCTTCCGGCACTTCGTTGCCGTCTTTGTCGAGGATCGCGTCGATGGTCATCAGGTGACCGACGTTACGCACGAACAGCAGCGAACGACCGTGCAACGTCACTTCACCGCCATTCGGCGCGGTGTAGGTGCGATCCGGGTTCATGGTGCGGGTGAAGGTCTGACCGCCCTTGGACACGGACTCCGACAGGTCGCCCTTCATCAGGCCGAGCCAGTTGCGGTAGATCACCACTTTGTCGTCAGCATCGACGGCGGCCACGGAGTCTTCGCAGTCCATGATGGTGGTCAGGGCCGCTTCCATCAGGATGTCTTTGACGCCGGCCGGGTCGGTCTGGCCAACCGGGGTAGTAGCGTCGACCTGGATTTCGAAGTGCAGACCGTTGTGTTTCAGCAAGATGGCGATTGGCGCGTTGGCGTCGCCCTGGAAACCGATCAGCTGAGCGTCATCGCGCAGGCCAGTGTTGCTGCCGCCCTTGAGGGTGACCAGCAGTTTGCCGTCAGCGATTTTGTAGGCGGTCGAATCAACGTGGGAGCCAGCCGCCAATGGCGCAGCTTCGTCGAGGAACGCACGGGCGAAGGCGATGACTTTGTCGCCACGCACCTTGTTGTAGCCTTTGCCTTTTTCCGCGCCACCGTCTTCGCTGATCGCGTCGGTGCCGTAGAGGGCGTCATACAGCGAACCCCAGCGGGCGTTCGAGGCATTGAGAGCGAAGCGGGCGTTCATCACCGGCACAACAAGTTGTGGGCCGGCGGTGCGGGCGATTTCATCATCGACGTTTTGTGTCGTTGCCTGGAAATCAGCCGCTTCTGGCAGCAGATAACCGATTTCTTGCAGGAAGGCTTTATAGGCCACGGCGTCGTGCGCCTGACCGTTGCGTTCCTGATGCCAGGCATCGATACGAGCCTGGAAGTCATCGCGTTTGGCGAGTAGGGCTTTGTTCTTCGGCGCCAGGTCATGAATGACCTTGTCGGCACCTTCCCAGAATTTGTCGGCGGTGAGGCCGGTACCGGGAATGGCTTCGTTGTTCACGAAGTCGAACAGGACTTTGGCGACCTGCAGGCCACCGACTTGAACGTGTTCAGTCATTGCTTGCCTCACTCTGCTCAGCTATTTCGCTTTTCAGCTCTTCAATTTTGACAATGAAGCCTCTGGCCATTTAAACCACAAACCTGCCGACCAGTACATGCCATTGCGGGCGGCTGGGCTGGGACCAATCAACGGCTTGGGGGCCTTGCTGACGGGGCTTTCAGGGTTGCGAACAGGCCTTGGGCAGACATCGATCCAGCGTTATGTAGTGCGCGCTGCGGCATACTACATGATGAGTTGCGCTTGTGAAAATCAGACTAATTACGTCGTTCTGCGACCTCATGTCGCATTGCGGTCACATCGCGGAACGGGATGTTCTCAAAAAACCATTGGATTGTTCCAGCTAAATATAAAAAGTTGTACACATAAATGGTATTTGGCTGCTATGGCACCGGTTTATGTGGGAGCGAGCCTGCTCGCGAAAGCGTCGGTCGCCTCAACGCAAATTCGACCCTTGCCTATACTTCCCCTTCTATAACAAAAGTCATGACAAGAGGGCGACGCCATGGACCATCTCGTACTCACCGTATTCGCCCCGGACAAGCCCGGGCAGGTCGAGCGTATCGCCCAATGCATCGCCGAGCATGGCGGTAACTGGCTGGAAAGCCGCATGTCGCGGATGGCCGGGCAGTTTGCGGGCATTCTTCGGGTGGGCGTGCCAGCGGAGGCTTACGACGAATTAGTCGATTCCCTACAAGCACTGTCGACGCATGGCATCCGCGTATTGATTGCCGAGAGTGGTATCGAGCAGTCTTGCACCTGGAAACCGATCGCCATGGAGTTGGTGGGCAATGATCGTCCCGGCATCGTGCGCGACATCACCCGGCTGTTGAGCGAGCAAGGCGTCAACCTTGAGCGGCTGGTGACGGAAGTGCGCCCGGCACCGATGAGCAGTGAACCGCTGTTCCACGCTGAGGCGATTCTTGCAGTGCCACTGACCTTGTCGCTCGACGTCTTGCAGTCGCGCCTGGAAACCCTGGCCGACGATCTGATGGTCGAACTGGTGTTACGCACAGACGTTTAAGCGCTGACCGGGTTATCCAGTTTAAACGTGCACCTGCCTGTGGATAACCTGTAGAGACTGCCCGCATCGCCAGGCCCGCCGTGGCTTTACTGGAGTTGATCAAAAAACCGCCAACATTCAGTGACTTGCACACAAACGGCGGGGATCACGCTGTGGATAACCTTGGGAAGGAACGATGCAGGCCACGAGAACCGTGGCCTGTGAGGGTTTGTGCGTTTTTTGATCAGCTGCGCCGGCGCAAACTGATCACGGCATCGACGCTGTAAACGGCCAGACCGGCCCAAATGAAGATAAACGCGACTAACGTGCTCGACGACAAGTGCTCACCGAACAGCAACACCGCTTGCAGCAGCACCAGGGTCGGCGCCAGGTATTGCAGGAAGCCGATGGTGGTGTAAGGCAAGTGGCGCGTGGCGGCGTTGAAGCACACCAGCGGCACCAATGTCACCGGACCGGCCGCCACCAGCCACCAGGCTTGGGACGTGGTCCAGAACTCCGGTTGCGCACTGGTCGCGGTCTGGTTGAAGAGCAGCCAGGCAATCGCGATCGGCACCAGCATCCAGGTTTCCACCACCAGCCCCGGCAACGCTTTGACTGGCGCCTGTTTGCGGATCAGACCGTAGAAGCCGAACGTCAGCGCCAGCACCAGCGACACCCACGGCAGACTGCCGACCTGCCACACCTGTTGCGCCACGCCGACCGCTGCCAGACCGACCGCGATCCACTGCATCCGGCGCAAGCGTTCGCCAAGAATCAACATGCCCAAGAGCACGTTTACCAACGGGTTGATGTAGTAACCGAGACTCGCTTCAAGCATGCGCCCGTTGTTTACCGACCACACGTAGGTCAGCCAGTTGGCCGCGATCAGCGTTCCGCTCAAGGCCAGAATCGCCAGTCGCTTGGGATTGTCGAGCAACTCGCGCAACCAGCCCGGGTGTTTCCACACCATCAGCAACAGCGCACCAAACAGCGCCGACCACAACACCCGATGGATGATGATCTCGACCGCCGGAACCTCGGCGATGGCTTTGAAGTAGATCGGGAACAGGCCCCAGATGATGTAGGCACTCAGGCCCAGAATGTACCCGCGACGCGGGTTGGCGGCTTGCATGCAGAATCCTTGCTTAGGCAGCTAACAAAGGAGGGATTGTAAGGAGGTCGTATAGATGTGTCGTGTCAGAAAGCGAAAAGATCGCAGCCTTCGGCAGCTCCTACAGGGGAATGCGATCCATGTAGGAGCTGCCGAAGGCTGCGATCTTTTGATCTTTAATTCAGAACAACTTCAAAGGTTCTTCGTTAAGCGCTGATAGCTGCTCACGCAACGCCAGGACCTGATCACCCCAATAACGCTCGGTGCCGAACCACGGAAAGCTGTGCGGGAACGCCGGGTCATCCCAGCGCCGCGCGAGCCAGGCGCTGTAGTGCATCAGACGCAAGGCGCGCAGCGGTTCGATCAGCGCCAGCTCACGCGGGTCGAAGTCGTGAAACTCGTTGTAGCCATCCATCAACTCCGACAACTGCCCCAGGCATTCCTGGCGATCACCGGCGAGCATCATCCAGATGTCCTGTACCGCCGGGCCCATGCGGCAGTCGTCGAGGTCGACGATGTGGAACATTTCGTCGCGGCACATCATGTTGCCGGGGTGGCAGTCGCCGTGCATGCGGATGTTCTGGTGTGGCGTGTTGGCGTAGGCATCTTCCACGCGTTTAAGCAGGTCGCGGGCGACGGACTCGTAGGCCGGCAGCAGGCTTTTCGGAATGAAGTTGCCTTCCAGCAAGGTGTTCAGTGAGGCGTGGCCGAAGTTCTGCACGGCGAGGGCTTCACGGTGTTCGAACGGCTTGGTCGCGCCGACCGCGTGAATGCGCCCGAGCAACTGGCCGAGGCGATACAGCTGATCAAGATTGCCCGGCTCCGGCGCACGGCCGCCGCGCCGCGGGAACAGGGTGAAGCGGAAACCGGCATGCTCGTGCAGGGTTTCGCCGTTATGGATCAGCGGCGCCACGACCGGAATGTCGACGTCGGCCAGCTCGAAGGTGAACTTGTGTTCTTCGAGGATGGCTTCGTTGGTCCAGCGCTGCGGGCGATAGAACTTGGCGATCAGCGGTTCGGAGTCTTCGATGCCGACCTGATAGACGCGGTTTTCGTAGCTGTTGAGCGCCAGAATGCGTGCATCACTGAGGAAGCCGATGCTTTCAACGGCATCAAGCACGAGGTCGGGGGTGAGGGTTTCAAACGGGTGGGCCATGCTGACTCCTGCGCGCAGCAGGCTGCCGCGTCCGGCCCAGCATGGTAGCGCAGATGGCAGCGGGGGAGTTGGTTGGTGTCTGTGCTGACGCCATCGCGAGCAGGCTCACTCCCACAGGGGAACGCACGCATTCCAAATGTAGAAGTGAGCCTGCTCGCGATGAGGGCCTGTCAGGCGCCGACGATTCCACCATCCTCGCGAGTAATCGCCATCACCGAAGACCGCGGCTTGCCATTCGGCAAATGCTCAGGGAAGGTCGAACCACCGTTCTCCCCCGGATGCTGAATCCCGACAAACAGGGTTTTCTGATCCGGCGAGAAGCTGATGCCCGTCACTTCACAACCAATCGGCCCGACCATGAACCGACGAATTTCACCGGTCTTCGGATCGGCGCAAAGCATCTGGTTATTGCCCATCCCGGCAAAGTCCCCAGCGTTACTGGAGTCGCCATCGGTGAGAATCCACAAGCGTCCGGCCTTGTCGAAGCCCAAGCCATCCGGGCTGTTGAACATGTTCTGCGGGGTGATGTTCTTCGAGCCACCCTTCGGCGTTCCGGCATGTACGCCCGGATTGCCGGCGACCACAAACAGATCCCAGGCAAACGACTTCGACGCGTGATCGTCGCGGTCGGTGCGCCAGCGCAGGATCTGCCCGTAGACGTTCTTCTCGCGCGGGTTCGGTCCGCCCACCGGTTGCCCGTCCTCGCCGCGCTTGGCGTTGTTGGTCAGGGTGCAATAGACCTGGCCGTCCTTCGGGCTGACGACGATCCATTCCGGACGGTCCATGCGCGTTGCGCCAACCACGCTGGCGGCAAGGCGCGCATGGATCAGCACTTCAGCCTGATCGGCGAAACCGCTGCTGGCGTCGATGCCGTTTTTGCCGTGGGTCAGCTCGATCCACTGGCCCTGGCCTTTCGGGTGATCGGGGTTGCTGTCGCCGTTGTCGAATTTCGCTACGTACAAGGTGCCGTGGTCGAGGATGTCGCGGTTGGCCTTGGCGTTGCGGTGGTTGATGCGGTCGCGGCTGACGAATTTGTAGATGAATTCGCCACGCTCGTCGTCGCCCATGTACACCACGGCGCGACCGTCGTCGGTCTCGGCCAGGGCGGCGTTTTCATGTTTGAAGCGGCCCAGTGCCGTGCGTTTGACCGGAGTCGATTGCGGATCGAACGGATCGATCTCGACCACCCAGCCGTGACGGTTGAGTTCGTTGGGGTTTTTCGCCATGTCGAAGCGCGGATCGTACGGGTGCCAGTTGATCTCGCGGCTGGCGACCGAGACGCCGTAGCGCTTTTGCGCCGGGTCGAACTGCTGCTGGGCGTTGCTGCTGCCGAAGCAGTCGGTGAAGTTTTCTTCGCAGGTCAGGTAAGTGCCCCACGGCGTTTTACCGTTGGCGCAGTTCTGGAACGTGCCGAGGACTTTCTTGCCGTGCTTGTCGGCCGCGGTTTTCATCAGGTCATGACCGGCCGCCGGGCCGCTGATGCGCAGCGGCGAGTTGCCGTGAATGCGGCGGTTGTAACGCGAGCCTTGAACGAACTGCCACTGACCGTTCTTGCGCTGCACTTCGATCACCGACACGCCTTCGCAGGCCAGTGCCTTGCGCACGTCTTCGGCCGATTGCGGCATGCCGCCGTGCGGGTAGAGGTAGCGGTAGTTGGTGTATTCGTTGTTGATCGCCATCAACGCGCGATTGCGGTCGTCGGGGAAGGCGAACAGGCTCATGCCGTCGTTGTTGTCGCCGAACTGCACTTCCTGTGCGGCTGCGGTGCCGTTGCCGCTCGGGTCGAAGGCCGGGCCATTTTTCTGCAATGGCTGGCCCCAACTGATCAGCACCGAAGACTTGTAGCCTTTGGGCAGCGTGATGACATCGGTGGTCGCAGCGGGAATGCTCTCGAAACCGAGCAGGCGGCTGTTGCCGGCGCTGACGCCGGTGGCCAGCGCGCTGCGGCTCAACAGACTGCCACCGAGGAACATCGCCGCGCCGCACAGCGCACCGGCGCCGATGAAACCACGACGGCTGAGGCCGACCATCTTTTCCAGATCAGTGGATTGGTTTTCTTCTAATAGGCTCACATCAGGCTCCCTGCTTGGTTTTGGCAGCTACCTTAATGAGCGTCGATGACGCTTTCGTTGCAGCGCCTGATTACAGCGGCGTGCCGATCAGCACATTGGACGGCGAAAACTGCACCTGCACCGGTTGCTCGACGGTCAGCCCGCGCGTGCGCAAATCGAGCGGCTCAGCCAAGGCGCAGAGGGTATGGCCGTTGGGCAGGGTAATCCGTACTTCGCTGGGGCCGTCCTCGGCGTCGAGAATCGCTTCGATAGTGCCCTTCAGAAGATTGTGACCAGACGTTGCAGATTGCTCGGTGCCGAGCAATTCCAGCCAGCCGGCCTTGATCAGCGCCACCACTTCGGTACCGGTTTGTAGTTCCAGATGCACGGTGCTGTCGTGGGTGATCTGCGCGTCGAGGCACAGACCTTCGGCCAGTTCGAGGCGGATCAGGTCATTGCGGCCCTGCGCTTCGATCGCCACGACTTTGCCGTGCAACTGGTTGCGCGCGCTGGTTCTGAGCATCAAACGACCGAGCAGATCCAGATCGCTGGCATCTTCCGCCGCTTCCAGCACTTGGGCCTGCAAGGCTTGCAGCTTCTGATACAGGCGCAAAACGCGCTCGCCTTCGCTGGACAGTTTCGCGCCGCCGCCACCCTTGCCACCGACGGCACGCTCGACCAATGGTTTTTGCGCCAGATTGTTCAGCTCATCGATGGCATCCCACGCCGCTTTGTAACTCAGGCCGGCGCTTTTTGCGGCGCGGGTGATCGAGCCCTGTTCGGCGATGTGTTGCAGCAGGGCGATGCGCTGCGGACGGCGGACGATGTGCTGGGACAACAGGGACGGCATGGACATGGATGGGGTGCTTTTTTGCTGTGGCGGTGGACGTGGAAGTTGGCCGCTCGCAACGCGAGAGTCAAGCCGAACCCAAATCCATTGTAGGAGTGAGCCTGCTCGCGATGGCGGTGGATCAGTCAGCATAAATGTTGGCAATGATGACGCTATCGCGAGCAGGCTCATTCCCACAGGGGGATTGTGTCGACTTCAGCTTCCAGGCTTTGGCGTGCGCGCCAGGCAATAGACATCGACCCGCGCGGCGCCAGCGTTCATCAGCAACCGGGCGAGAGCCTGTGCGGTAGCGCCGGTGGTCAATACGTCATCAACCAGCGCGAGATGTCGGTTTTTTACCTGCGCATCCGGCATGAGGTCGAAGGCATTGCGCAGATTACGTTTACGCGATTTGGCGTCGAGCGACTGCTGGGCATCGGTGTCCTTGACTCGGCGCAGAACCGTTTCTTCACACGGCAGATCCAGCGACTCACTCAACCACCGCGCCAACATAGCTGCCTGGTTGAACCCGCGTTGACGCAGGCGTTTATTCGCCAGCGGTACCGGCAACAACGCATCAGGCCGTGGCAAACCCTCATCGAAGCGATGTTGCAGGTATTGCCCGAGAACGTCGGCGAGCAGGTGGCCAAACGGCCATTTTGCGTTGTGTTTAAAGCGCGTAATCAAACTGTCGACGGGGAAGCCATACTGCCACGGCACCACCACCAGTTCGAACGCCGGCGGCTCTAGCAGGCACTCGCCGCAGGTCAGGCCCGCGGCGAGGAGTGGCAAGGCGCAGGTCTGGCAGTGGTCGCCGAGCCAGGGCAGATCAGTTTCGCAAGCCACGCAAATTGGCATTTCTGCTTCTGCCGGCTCATCGCAAAGCAGGCAGGTTTGTACATTATTTAAACAGATGTAAACCGGTCCTTCGTATCGTGGTTGACAGCGCATGACTCTTCCTTAAATATGCCGAACATCCGTGTCGCGCCTGTGGGTATTCCATTCCCGCAGCCGCCAGCCAAGCATAACCAAGGAACTACCCATGAGCGCGAGCACCACCGCCACCCTGCGTCACGACTGGTCTCTGGCCGAAGTCAAAGCACTCTTCGTACAGCCATTCAACGACTTGCTGTTCCAGGCGCAAACGGTGCACCGCGCACATTTCAACGCCAACCGCGTTCAGGTTTCGACCCTGCTGTCGATCAAGACCGGCGCCTGCCCGGAAGACTGCAAGTACTGCCCGCAGTCCGGTCACTACAACACCGGCCTGGAAAAAGAAAAGCTGATGGAAGTGCAGAAGGTCCTCGAAGAGGCAGCACGCGCCAAGGCAATCGGCTCGACACGTTTTTGCATGGGCGCGGCGTGGAAGCATCCGTCGGCCAAAGACATGCCATACGTGCTGAAAATGGTTGAAGGCGTAAAGGCCATGGGCCTGGAAACCTGCATGACTCTTGGCCGTCTCGACCAGGACCAGACCGAAGCACTGGCCAAGGCCGGTCTCGATTACTACAACCACAACCTCGACACGTCGCCCGAGTTCTACGGCAGCATCATCACCACCCGTACTTACAGCGAGCGTCTGCAGACCCTGGCTTACGTGCGTGAGTCGGGAATGAAGATCTGCTCCGGCGGCATCCTCGGTATGGGTGAATCGCTGGATGACCGCGCCAATCTGCTGATCCAGTTGGCCAACCTGCCGGAGCATCCGGAATCGGTGCCGATCAACATGCTGGTGAAAGTCGCCGGTACGCCACTGGAAAACGCCGAAGACGTCGACCCGTTCGACTTCATCCGCATGCTCGCCGTGGCGCGCATCCTCATGCCGCAATCCCACGTGCGCCTGTCCGCCGGCCGCGAAGCGATGAACGAGCAGATGCAGGCCCTCGCATTCTTTGCTGGGGCCAACTCGATTTTCTACGGCGACAAGTTGCTGACCACCGCCAACCCGCAGGCGGACAAGGACATGCAACTGTTTGCGCGTCTGGGCATTCAGCCGGAAGCGCGTGAAGAGCATGCCGATGAGGTGCACCAGGCGGCGATCGAGCAGGCGCTGGTGGAGCAGAAGAGCAGCGAGCAGTTCTACAACGCCGCCGTCTGATCGCCATACGGATTCCATGTAGGAGCTGCCGAAGGCTGCGATCTTTTGATCTTGTCTTTTAAAAAACAACATCAAAAGATCGCAGCCTTCGGCAGCTCCTACACAGTCATTTTTCAGATGTGAGGCCTGCATGTCTTTCGATCTCGCCGCACGCCTTGCTGCCCGTCGTGCCGAAAACCTCTATCGCCAGCGACCGCTGCTCGAGTCCCCGCAGGGGCCGCAAGTGGTGGTCGACGGCAAACCGCTACTCGCGTTCTGCAATAACGATTACCTCGGTCTGGCCAATCACCCGCAAGTGATCGAAGCCTGGCGCGCCGGCGCTGAACGTTGGGGTGTCGGTGGTGGCGCCTCGCATCTGGTGATCGGCCACAGCGGCCCGCATCACGCACTGGAAGAAGCGTTGGCCGATCTCACCGGGCGTCCGCGTGCGCTGTTGTTCACCACCGGCTACATGGCCAATCTCGGCGCCGTCACGGCGCTGGTCGGGCAGGGCGATACGGTGCTGGAGGATCGGCTCAATCACGCCTCGTTACTGGATGCGGGTCTGTTGTCCGGCGCGCGTTTCAATCGCTATCTGCACAACGACGCGGTGAGCCTGGCCAAACGTCTGGAGAAAGCCACCGGCAATACGTTGGTCGTCACCGATGGCGTGTTCAGCATGGACGGCGACCTCGCTGATCTGCCGGCATTGGCCCGCGAAGCCAAGGCCAAAGGCGCGTGGCTGATGGTCGATGACGCTCACGGTTTCGGGCCGCTGGGTGCAAATGGCGGCGGGATTGTCGAGCATTTCGGTTTGAGTCAGGAGGACGTGCCGGTGCTGGTCGGCACCCTCGGTAAAGCGTTCGGCACCGCTGGCGCGTTCGTCGCGGGCAGCGAAGAGCTGATCGAAAGCCTGATCCAGTTCGCCCGTCCGTATATCTACACCACCAGTCAGCCACCGGCGCTGGCCTGCGCAACGCTGAAAAGTCTGGAGCTACTGCGCACTGAGCATTGGCGTCGAGAACATCTACAAACGCTGATCCGTCAGTTCCGCCATGGCGCCGAGCAGATTGGCCTGGAGTTGATGGACAGCTTCACGCCGATTCAGCCGATCATGATTGGCGATGCCGGGCGCGCCGTGCGGCTGTCGCAGATGTTGCGCGAGCGCGGCCTGATGGTCACGGCGATCCGCCCACCGACCGTGCCCGCCGGCAGCGCTCGCTTGCGCGTGACCCTGACCGCTGCCCACAGCGAGGCGCAGGTGCAGCTATTGTTAGAGGGACTGGCCGATTGCTTTGCCCAACTGTCGTCGGAGCCAAGCCATGCGTGATCGCCTGATTCTGCTGCCCGGTTGGGGCCTCGGTGTGTCGCCGATGGAGCCTCTGGCTGCGGCGTTGCAGGGGCTCGACGAACATCTGAAAGTCGACATCGAGCCGCTGCCGGAGCTGGATTCCAGCGATCTGCAAGACTGGCTCGAGGAACTCGATGAAAACATTCCTCAAGACGTCTGGCTCGGTGGCTGGTCGCTGGGCGGCATGCTTGCGTCCGAACTGGCGGCGCGCCGCGGCGAGCGTTGCTGCGGGTTGCTGACGCTGGCGAGCAATCCTTCTTTTATCGCCCATGAACAATGGCCGAACGCGATGCCGGGCGAAACGTTCGATGTGTTTCTCGCCGGTTGCCAGGCCGATCCGCGGATGACCCTCAAACGTTTTTCGCTGCTCTGTGCTCAGGGGGCGCAGGATCCGCGCGGCCTGTCGCGATTGATGTTGGGCGGCGCACCGCACACTGCGCCGACTGCATTGATGGCGGGACTGGAATTGCTCGCGCAGATGGACACACGCGAAGCCCTGCAAGCATTTCGCGGCCCGCAATTTCATCTGTTCGCGGGACAGGATGCCCTGGTCCCGGCGGAAGCGGCGGGGGCGTTGTTCGCCCTGTTGCCGGATATCGAAATAGGTCTGATCGAACAGGCCTGTCATGCGTTTCTTCTGGAAGACCCCCACGGACTGGCGGGCGCTATCCAGGCTTTTCTACACGAGTGCGGTGATGACTGATTTGTCTCTTGTGCTGCCTGGCGGCTTGCCTGACAAGCGTCAGGTCGCAGCCTCTTTTTCTCGCGCGGCGGCCAGTTACGACAGCGTCGCCGAGTTGCAACGTGATGTCGGTACACAATTGCTGCAGCGCTTGCCGGTGGATTTCGTACCAGCGCGCTGGCTGGATCTGGGCTGCGGCACGGGGTATTTCACCCGGGCGCTGGCCTCGCGTTTTGTTGAAGGCCATGGTCTGGCGCTGGATATCGCCGAAGGCATGCTTGAGCATGCGCGGCCACTGGGCGGTGCCGAGCATTTCATTGCTGGCGACGCGGAGCGGCTGCCGCTGCAGGAGTCGACCTGCGACCTGATTTTCTCAAGCCTCGCGGTGCAGTGGTGTGCGGATTTCGATGCAGTGCTCAGCGAAGCTTTTCGCGTGCTGAAACCGGGTGGGATTTTTGCGTTTGCTAGTCTTTGTGTAGGGACGCTGTTTGAGTTGCGCGACAGCTGGCGGCAAGTCGACGGGCTGGTGCACGTCAACCGCTTCCGCGAGTTCGCCCGTTATCAGCAATTGTGTGCGGCCAGTGGCTTGCGCACGCTGAGTCTGGAGAATCAACCACACGTGCTGCATTACCCGGATGTGCGCAGCCTGACCCATGAATTGAAATCCTTGGGCGCGCACAATCTGAACCCGGGGCGGCCGGGCGGTTTGACCGGGCGGGCGCGGATTCTCGGTTTGGTTGAAGCTTACGAGCAGTTCCGTGAGGCGTCGGGGTTGCCGGCGACTTATCAGGTGGTCTACGCCGTGTTGGAGAAACCCGTATGAGCGCAGCCTATTTCATCACCGGAACGGATACCGATGTCGGCAAGACCACCGTTGCCGCCGGGTTGCTGCATGCAGCTCGTTCGGCGGGCTTGAGTACGGCGGCGGGCAAACCGGTGGCGTCCGGGTGCGAAGTGACGCCCAAGGGGTTGCGCAATTCCGATGCGTTGGCGCTGTTGGCCGAATGTTCGCTGCCGCTGACTTATCAACAGGTCAATCCGGTAGCGTTCGAGCCGGCGATTGCTCCGCATCTGGCAGCGCGCGAGGCCGGTGTAGCGTTGACCGTGCAATCGTTGCTGGCGCCGATGCGTGAGATTCTGGCAATGAATGCCGATTTCACCTTGATCGAAGGCGCGGGCGGCTGGCGAGTGCCGCTGGCGGATCAGGATAATTTGTCGGATCTGGCGATTGCCTTGAAACTGCCGGTGATCCTGGTGGTAGGCGTGCGGCTGGGTTGCATCAGTCATGCCTTGCTGACGGCGGAAGCGATTGCCCGTGATGGGCTGCAGTTGGCCGGGTGGGTGGCGAATATCATCGATGCGAAGACTTCGCGGCTGGAAGAAAACCTCGCGACGTTGGCCGAGCGGATTCCGGCGCCGTGCCTGGGGCGCGTGCCGAAACTCAAGGCCTTGAGTGCAGAGGCGGTGGCCGATCATTTGCAACTGGATCTGCTCGACTAAGCTTTTCTCTATGGGCAGGCACTGTGCCATTAGTGTTTTTGACGGGTGTTTTTCTGACGCCTCTGCTTCAATGGCGCCATTGATCCTTCCCAAGGATGAGAACCGTTATGGAAATCTCCGGTAACACAGCTTTTTACGCAGGTCTGAGCTCGATTCAGAGCGGGCAGAACCGCGTCGATCAGGCGGCCAGCCAGATTGCCAATAATACGATTGAACGCTCGGTGACCAGCCAGTCTTCCGAAGTGCAGGTTGACCGTCTACGCGGTGTCGATCGTGCCCAGCAATCGGATCTGGCCAGCAATATGGTCGAGATGTCTCAGGGCAAGATCCAAGCGGAGCTGGGTGTGAAGGTCGCCAAAGCCTCCGACGAAGTGCTCGGTACGATCATCGACACCTTCGCCTGATTTTTCTGTCTTCTGCACGCTGAACGCCGCGACCTGTCGCGGCGTTTTTCATGGTAAGTCCTTCTCCCTCAACTAATCTTTTTTCAGCACCCGTGACTCGTGCGAGCTCATGGCGGTTTGCTGTGCCCTGCGTTTGAAAATTCTGATGACGAACGGCAAAAGATCGATGCTTGACAAGATTTCGGCGTAAACGTATGTTTCAAACAACTGTTTGACCGTCACAACAAATCAACACGGTCGTTCATTCCCGGTTACATCAGCAGAGGTTTATCGCTATGCCTGACTACAAGGCCCCCTTGCGTGATATTCGCTTCGTTCGTGACGAACTGCTCGGCTACGAAGCGCACTATCAGAGCCTTCCGGCTTGCGCAGACGCAACTCCGGACATGGTTGACGCCATTCTCGAAGAAGGCGCCAAGTTTTGTGAGCAGGTACTGGCACCGCTGAACCGCGTGGGCGACCTCGAAGGTTGCACCTGGAGCGAGTCCGGCGTGAAAACCCCGACTGGCTTCAAAGAGGCTTACAAGCAATTCGTCGAAGGCGGCTGGCCAAGCCTGGCTCACGACGTTGAGCACGGCGGCCAAGGCCTGCCGGAGTCGCTGGGTCTGGCCGTGAGCGAAATGGTTGGCGAAGCCAACTGGTCGTGGGGCATGTACCCAGGCCTGTCGCACGGCGCGATGAACACCATCTCCGAGCACGGCACTCCAGAGCAGCAAGAAGCCTATCTGACCAAACTGGTTTCCGGCGAATGGACCGGCACCATGTGCCTGACCGAACCGCACTGCGGCACCGACCTGGGCATGCTGCGCACCAAGGCCGAACCTCAGGCCGACGGCTCCTACAAAGTTTCCGGCACCAAGATCTTCATCTCGGCCGGTGAACACGATATGGCCGACAACATCGTCCATATCGTACTGGCCCGCCTGCCGGACGCACCGGCTGGCACCAAAGGCATCTCGTTGTTCATCGTTCCGAAATTCATGCCGAATGCTGATGGCACCGTCGGTGCACGCAACGCAGTGAGCTGCGGTTCGCTGGAACACAAGATGGGCATCCACGGCAACGCTACCTGCGTGATGAACTTCGACGGCGCCACCGGTTACCTGATTGGCCCGGCGAACAAAGGCCTGAACTGCATGTTCACCTTTATGAACACCGCACGACTGGGTACCGCGCTGCAAGGTTTGGCCCACGCCGAAATCGGTTTCCAGGGCGGTTTGAAATACGCTCGCGATCGTCTGCAAATGCGCTCCCTGACTGGCCCGAAAGCGCCGGACAAAGCTGCTGACCCGATCATCGTGCACCCGGATGTACGCCGCATGCTGTTGACCATGAAGGCGTTCGCCGAAGGCAACCGTGCGATGGTGTACTTCACCGCCAAACAGGTCGACATCGTCAAATACGGCGTCGATGAAGAAGAGAAAAAGAAAGCTGACGCACTGCTGGCCTTCATGACTCCGATCGCCAAAGCGTTCATGACCGAAGTCGGTTTCGAATCCGCTAACCACGGCGTACAGATCTACGGCGGCCACGGCTTCATCGCCGAGTGGGGCATGGAGCAGAACGTTCGCGACAGCCGCATTTCGATGCTGTACGAAGGCACCACCGGTATCCAGGCACTCGACCTGCTGGGCCGTAAAGTGCTGATGACTCAAGGCGAAGCCCTGAAAGGCTTCACCAAGATCGTCCACAAGTTCTGCCAGAACAACGAAGGCAACGAAGCCGTTGCAGAATTCGTCGCACCGCTGGCCGCGATCAACAAGGAATGGGGCGAGCTGACCATGAAGGTCGGTATGGCCGCCATGAAAGATCGCGAAGAAGTCGGTGCGGCTTCCGTGGACTACCTGATGTACTCCGGTTATGCCTGCCTGGCTTACTTCTGGGCCGACATGGCGCGTCTGGCTGCTGAAAAGCTGGCCGAAGGCACCGGCGACGCGGCGTTCTACACCGCCAAGCTGCAAACCGCGCGCTTCTACTTCCAGCGCATTCTGCCGCGTACCCGTACCCACGTGGCCACCATGCTGTCGGGCGCCAACAACCTGATGGACATGAAAGAAGAAGACTTCGCACTGGGCTACTAAGTCTTAGCGCGGTCTTTTGAAAACCGCTGCTCCTGTTAGGGGGCGGCGGTTTTTTTGTTAGTGAATCGCTCAGATAGTCGGGCTTCCGGCCGTTAAAGAGACAGTGTGTGATCTGGGTCACATTGTGTGGGCTTGGCCGCACTTTGCAGGCACAATGCCATCTCTTTGATATGACGGGTCGGAGCTTTACCCTTGCCGCGTTCTTCCGCTGTACGTTTCAGCCATTTCCTACCTTCACTGCTGTTGTTACTTGCGGGGTTGGCGGCTGCGTACGTCAAAGACCTCAGCGTGTTCTTCACGTCGCTGTTCAACGTGTTGCCGACTTTGGTGCTGTTGCTGGGCGGCGCTTATTGCGCGGTTTACCGGCGTCAGCGCGAACTGTTTCTGATGCTCACGGTGTACATCGCCTACTTTTTGCTCGACACCCAGACCGACTATTACCGCGACAACGGCAAGGTCCGCGAAGACGCTGCGGTGGTCTTCCATCTCGTCTGTTTATTGCTGCCGTTGTTGTTTGGGCTGTTTGCGGCGTGGCAGGAGCGCACGCATCTGTTTCAGGACATGGTCGCGCGCTTCGCCGTTTTGCTGGCCTTCGGCAGCGTGGCGCTGGGACTTGAACAAAGTTATCCCCAGGCGCTGCTGATCTGGCTGTCGGAGATCCGTTGGCCGGCGCTGCACGGCGCGTGGATGAGTCTGATTCAGCTGTCCTATCCGGTGTTTATTTCGGCGTTCCTGCTACTGGCCTGGCAATACTGGCGCAATCCGCGTCCGCTGCATGCGGCGCAATTGGTTGGCCTGCTCGGCGTGTTCTGGATGCTGCCGAAAACCTTCATCCTGCCGTTCACCCTGAACATCATGTGCAGCCAAGTGATGTTGATGATCGCCGCAGCGGTTGCGCACGAGGCTTATCAAATGGCCTTCCGCGACGAACTCACCGGTCTGCCGGGCCGTCGCGCGCTCAACGAACGCATGCAACGCCTTGGTCGCAACTACGTATTGGCGATGAGTGACGTCGATCACTTCAAAAAATTCAACGACACCCACGGCCACGATGTCGGTGACCAGGTGCTGCGATTAGTCGCCAGCAAACTGTCGAAAATCAGCGGTGGCGGTAGGGCGTATCGCTATGGCGGTGAGGAATTCGCCTTGGTGTTTGCAGGCAAAACCCTTGAGGAGTGTATGCCGCACCTTGAGGTGATCCGCGAGTCGATTGCGTCCTACAACATTCAGCTGCGCAATCAGGAAAACCGCCCGCAGGATGATCAGCAAGGTCGTCAGCGCCGCGCCGGCTCGGGTGCCTCCAGTGTGTCGGTGACGGTGAGCATCGGCGTCGCTGAACGAGTGGAGCAACGCAACCCGGAACAAGTGCTCA
This sequence comes from Pseudomonas sp. Irchel 3H7, assembly GCF_900187605.1. Lineage (GTDB taxonomy): Bacteria > Pseudomonadota > Gammaproteobacteria > Pseudomonadales > Pseudomonadaceae > Aquipseudomonas. Next base: position 82,012 of record NZ_FYEA01000005.1, on the reverse strand, counting down.
AGTCTGCCGACGAGGCACTCTACGCCGCTAAAGGCGCGGGGCGTAATTGCGTGATGGCCTACGGACAAAACCGCCGTGGCGCGGTGCGCATGGACGCTGCCGCAGGTTGAGTGATGACGGCGCATTCAGCGTCTGCACAGTGATTGTGGGGTGTGGGGGCCGGCAGTAGGTTGGAGAAAACTGCTGACGGAGAAGCCACCATGCCTGAGTACAAAGCTCCCCTGCGCGACATGCGCTTTCTGATCGACCACGTCTTCGACTTTCACAGCAACTACGCCGCCCTCGGCGCCCACGACGCCAGCCCGGACATGATCAACGCGATCCTTGAAGAAGGCGCGAAGTTCTGCGAGAACGTTCTGGCGCCGCTCAATCGCAGCGGTGACGAAGAGGGCTGCCATTTCGACAACGGTGTGGTGACAACGCCTACAGGCTTCAAGCAAGCCTTCGCACAATATGTCGAGGGCGGCTGGCACGGTCTGGCGGCGGATCCGACTTATGGCGGGCAGGGCTTGCCGAGTTCGCTGGGGCTGGTGATCAGCGAAATGGTCGGCTCCAGCAATACCTCTTGGGGCATGTACCCGGGCTTGACCCACGGCGCGATGTCGGCGATCCACGCTCACGGCAGCGCTGAGCAAAAAGACACCTACCTGAGCAAACTCACCGCCGGCCAGTGGACCGGCACCATGTGCCTGACCGAAGCCCACTGCGGCACCGACCTGGGCATCATCAAGACCCGCGCCGTGCCTCAGGCTGACGGCAGTTATGCGGTCACCGGCAGCAAGATTTTCATCTCCGCCGGCGAGCACGACATGAGCGATAACATCATCCATCTGGTGTTGGCCAAGTTGCCGGATGCGCCGGCCGGGACCAAAGGGATTTCGCTGTTTATCGTGCCGAAATTCTTGCCGAATGCGGCGGGTGAGGCAGGCGAGCGCAACGGCGTGTCCTGCGGTTCGATCGAACACAAGATGGGCATCAAGGCCTCGGCCACTTGCGTGCTCAACTTCGACGGCGCCAAGGGTTACCTGATCGGCGAGCCGAACAAGGGCCTGAACTGCATGTTCACCATGATGAACCACGCACGGCTCGGCACCGGGATGCAGGGTTTGTGTTTGGGTGAAGCGAGTTTCCAGGGCGCCATCAAATACGCCAACGACCGCTTGCAGATGCGTTCACTGACGGGCGCCAAAGCCCCGGACAAAGCCGCCGACCCGATCATCGTCCACCCGGACGTGCGGCGCATGTTGTTGACCATGAAAGCCTTTAACGAAGGCAATCGGGCGCTGACCTACTTCACCGCGCAGTTGCTCGATGTCGCGCATCTGAGCACTGATGCCGAAGCACGGCAGGAGGCCGAGGATTTGTTGGCGTTCCTCACGCCGATCTGCAAAGCGTTCATGACCGACACCGGCCTGGAAGTGACCAACCACGGCATGCAGGTATTCGGTGGCCACGGCTTCATTCGTGAATGGGGCATGGAACAGTTGGTTCGCGACTGTCGGATCGCGCCGATCTACGAGGGCACCAACGGTATTCAGGCGCTGGACCTGCTCGGGCGCAAGGTGTTGGGCAGTCAGGGTAAGTTGCTGCGCGGTTTCACCAAAATCGTCCATAAGTTCTGCGCGGCCAACGCTGAGCACCCGCAGCTGGGCAGTTTCGTTGCGCAGCTCAATGAGCTGAACCAGCAGTGGGGCGACCTGACCATGAAGGTCGGCATGGCGGCCATGAAGAACGCGGATGAAGTGGGCGCGGCGTCGGTGGATTACCTGATGTACAGCGGTTACATCATTCTCGGTTATCTGTGGTTGCGCATGGCGTTGGTGGCGCAGGCGCAGCTGGAGGCGGGCGAGGGTGAGGCGGATTACCTGCGCGGGAAATTGGCGACGTGCGAGTTCTACTTCAAGCGTTTGTTGCCGCGTACGGCGGCGCATCGGGCGGCGATCGAGGCGGGGAGTGATTGCCTGATGAAACTGTCTGCGGAGTTGTTTGCACTTTAGAGAAGATAAAAAGATCGCAGCCTTCGGCAGTTCCTACAGGGAATCGGGCGTTGTCGAGGCTGCGATTTTTTGTGGTGACTAAAAATAACAAATCAGTCACCGGTTGACCCTATGTGTCGCAAAAGTTGTTGAGGTACACTCGGGCTCAGAAAACATCATTCCACGAATCACCTGTTTAGATCTTGCGAGGTTTGCCATGGCTGACTACAAAGCGCCGCTGCGCGATATGCGCTTCGTCCTCAATGAAGTGTTCGAAGTCGCCAAACTCTGGGCCGAACTGCCGGCGCTGGCTGAGACTGTCGACGCCGAAACCGTTGAAGCCATTCTCGAAGAGGCCGGCAAGGTCACCAGCAAAAGCATCGCGCCGCTGAGCCGTGCCGCTGACGAAGAAGGCTGTCACTGGGCCGACGGCGCCGTCACCACTCCAGCCGGTTTTCCACAGGCTTATCAGACTTACGCCGAGGGCGGCTGGGTTGGCGTCGGTGGCGATCCGCAATACGGCGGCATGGGCATGCCCAAAGCCGTATCGGCGCAGGTTGAAGAAATGGTCAACTCCGCCAGCCTGTCGTTCGGTCTGTACCCGATGCTGACCGCTGGCGCCTGCCTTTCGATCAACGCCCATGCCAGCGAAGAGCTGAAAGCCGCGTACCTGCCGAACATGTATGCCGGCGTCTGGGCCGGCTCCATGTGCCTGACCGAGCCGCACGCCGGCACCGACCTGGGGATTATTCGGACAAAAGCCGAGCCTCAGGCCGACGGTTCCTACAAAGTCAGCGGCACCAAAATCTTCATTACCGGTGGCGAACACGATCTCACCGAAAACATCATTCATCTGGTGTTGGCGAAACTGCCGGACGCCCCGGCGGGTCCGAAAGGCATTTCGCTGTTCCTGGTGCCGAAGTTCATGGTCAATGCCGACGGCAGTCTGGGCGCACGCAATCCGGCGAACTGCGGTTCGATCGAACACAAGATGGGCATTCAGGCGTCCGCGACCTGCGTGATGAACTTCGACGAAGCCGTGGGTTATCTGGTTGGCGAGCCGAACAAAGGCCTGGCCGCGATGTTCACCATGATGAACTACGAGCGCCTCGGCGTCGGCATCCAAGGCCTGGCCACCGGCGAGCGTTCGTATCAGAACGCCGTTGAATACGCCCGCGACCGTCTGCAAAGCCGTTCGCCGACCGGCGCGCAGAACAAAGACAAAGTCGCTGACCCGATCATCGTCCACCCGGATGTGCGGCGCATGCTGCTGACCATGAAAGCCTCGAACGAAGGCGGCCGTGCGTTCTCCACCTACGTGGCGATGCAACTCGACACCGCCAAGTTCAGCGAAGACGCCACCACCCGCAAGCGTGCAGAAGATCTGGTCGCGTTGCTGACGCCGGTAGCCAAGGCATTCCTCACCGACCTGGGTCTGGAAACCACCGTGCACGGCCAGCAGATTTTCGGCGGCCACGGCTACATCCGCGAATGGGGCCAGGAGCAACTGGTGCGCGACGTGCGTATCACTCAGATCTACGAAGGCACCAACGGCATTCAGGCGCTGGACCTGGTCGGTCGTAAGATCGTCGGCAGTGGCGGCGCGTTCTACAAGCTGTTCGCCGACGAGATCCGCCATTTCACCGCGACAGCCAGTGCCGATCTGGGCGAATTCACCAAACCGCTGAACGATGCCGTCGACACGCTCGACGAGCTGACCTCGTGGTTGCTGGATCGGGCAAAAAACAACCCGAACGAAATTGGCGCGGCTTCGGTCGAATATTTGCAAGCATTCGGATACACGGCGTATGCCTACATGTGGGCATTGATGGCCAAAGCTTCGCTGGGCAAAGAAGTGCAAGACGATTTCTATGCCAGCAAACTGGGCACTGCGCGCTTCTATTTCGCCCGCTTGCTCCCGCGGATTCACTCGTTGAGTGCGTCAGTAAAGGCCGGTAGCGAGTCGCTGTTCCTGCTGGATGCAGCGCAATTCTGATGCGATGACGTCATGTAAGCATTCTCTTACATGACGTGCTGCTGTTCTCCCATAGGCGAAGATTGGATCCACAGCTAATCTACATTTCATGGACGTCGCGCAGGAAGCGCAAAGCAACAACACGGACACGTAGGATTCTGCCAGGGTGGCGGAGTGAAATGGATGTCAGGGAAACAGTCTGCAAAGCCCCGCTTCGGCGGGGTTTTCTTTTGCCTGAAGAAAAGTGCTCAGACCAAAGGATCGAGCGGCGGCTTTACTTCTCGCTCCATCACTTCTTCCAGCAACGTCCGCAACAGCGCCAAAGAGGCCTGCTGGCGCTGCACATCGCGACACACCAGGCCAACCTTCAGCGGCACGCGCGGTTCGCTCAGCGGTTTCCACAACAGATCCTGATCGTCGTATTCCTTCTGCGAACGCCCCGGCAGCACTGTCGCCAGTTTGGTGTGTGGAAGGCTGTCGAGAATACCCACCATATTGTTCAACTCGGCTTGTACCTGCGGACGGCGCCCGAGGGCGGTCAGTTGCGCCTGCCATATCTGGCGGATCTGGAACTCTTCGCCCAGCAGCAACATCGGCAATTCGGCAGCCTGACGCATCGAGACTTTCTTGAATTCACGCAATGGATGATCCGCCGGGATGACCAGCGTCAGCTCATCTTCGTAAAGCATCACACCGTGCAGGCCCGGTTGGCGCGGCGGCAGGTAACTGATGCCGATGTCCAAAGAACCGTTGAGCAGCCGCCGTTCGATCTCAAGTCCGGTCAATTCATAGATCTGCACCACCAGATGTGGCTGTGCCTTGCGCACCCGCTCAAGCATTTGCGGGACCAGACTGGTGTGCACCGTTTGCAGCACGCCGATCGCCAGCGTGCGCAAGGCCTGGCCCTTGAAGTTGCCCAGCGCCTCGCGCGCCCGTTGCAAGCCATCGAGCAGCGGCAACGCATGGTTGTACAACGTGTGCGCGGCGAGGGTCGGCAGCAGGCGCTTGCTGCTGCGCTCGAACAAGGTGACGTCGAGGTTCTGTTCGAGCTGGCGGATCTGCTGCGACAGCGCCGGTTGCGAGATCGACAGGCGCTCGGCGGCGCGGCCAACATGACCTTCTTCGTAGACCGCGACGAAATAACGCAGTTGTTTGAAATCCATAAGTAATGCTTATCGAAAATGCTGGTAAATCGAAATGGCCCGAAGCCGTCAGTAAGCCTAGTCTAACCGCATTCACAAGGCTTACAGGGCCAGAAAGCGCGATGAATAGCGATCGCTTCGACAGTGTTTGCATAGGCAGTTCAAAAAACCTCGAACGAGGGTTTTTTCAATGAATCTGTTCAGTTTGCGGCGCCAGACGCCGAGTCTTGATGACCTCGCTTTCGAGGCCAACCCTTCAGACATCAGCGAAAGTCTCAGCGCCGAGCGCCTGATGCCTAGCGTCGAACGGCCGCAACAGGTGTTTGTCCGTGGTCAGGGGTCGTGGCTGTGGGGCAGTAACGACCGCGCGTATCTCGACTTTTCTCAGGCCGGCGGCGCCAACAGCCTCGGCCACAGCCCGTCGGCGCTGGTCAAAGCCATCAGCAGTCAGGCGCAGGCGCTGATCAATCCCGGCTTCAATCTGCACAATCGAGGCATGCTCAGCCTTGCCGAGCGTCTGTGCGCCGCTACCTCCAGCGATCAGGCCTACCTGCTCAACAGCGGCAGCGAAGCCTGTGAAGCGGCGATCAAACTCGCGCGCAAATGGGGGCAGCTGCATCGCGGCGGCGCCTCGCGGATCATTGTCGCGAAGCAGGGTTGTCACGGTCGCAGTCTGGCGACGATTTCCGCCTCCGACAGCTGCAACCTGCACAACCGTTTTGCGCCGTTGCTGCCGGGGTTTGATCTGGTGCCGTTCAACGACTTGCCGGCCCTGCACGCCGCGGTCGATGCGCAAACCGTCGCGATCATGCTGGAGCCGATTCAAAGCGATGCCGGCGTTATTCCGGCCACTGAACATTACCTCAAGGGTGTCGAACGACTCTGTCGTGAACTGGGCATTCTCTTGATCCTCGACGAAGTGCAAACCGGTATCGGCCGCTGCGGCACTCTGCTCGCGGAACAGTCCTACGGCGTGCGCGCCGATATCGTCGTGCTCGGCAAAGGACTTGGCGGCGGTGTGCCATTGGCGGCGCTGCTGGCGCGGGGCAAAGCGTGCTGTTTCGAGGCCGGCGAACTGGGCGGCACCCATCACGGCAATGCATTGATGACGGCGGCCGGTCTGGTAGTGCTCGACAGCGTGCACGACCGCAGTTTCCTCCAGCAGGTCAACGACAACGGCCAGTACCTGCGCGAAGGCCTGGTCCGATTGGCACACCGCTATTACCACGGCGAACTGCGCGGTCAAGGCCTCTTCTTCGGACTGACCCTGTCAGACGATTCCGCAGAGGCCGTGGTCCACGCCGCCCTGCACGAAGGCCTGCTGCTCAATGCGCCGCAAGCCAACTGCCTGCGTTTCACCCCGGCCCTCACCGTCAGCAAAACCAACATCGATGAAATGCTCCTGCGCCTAGGCCGCTCCTTCTCGCGAGTGCGCACCGCGCAACTGCAATGCCGCAAAGGGATTGCCGTCTGAGCTGAAGTTTCCCACCCGATTTCCAGAACCGTCTCGCGGTATAACGCACGCCCCACGCCTGATTCTTTTGGCGTGGGGCGTTTTTTTTGTGGCCGGGTTTTGCAGTTGGCGTTTAGTGCTTGAGAGTTCGTTGTGCGAATGGTTTTTTAGAAAGTCCCTGCAGGGAATGCGGGGGCAGACCGATCGATATTTTCGAGACGGATGGCTTTGTAATCTATACCACTGGGTGGTATGTTTTTTGGAAGGGATACCGATGTCATTCAGGCTGTTCAAAACCAAGGGTTTTGCGATACGAGCCGGCAAGGCTTGGATCAGCGACGCGGAGCTCCGGGAAGCATTTTGCGAGATGCTTGAAGGTCAGGCTGACGATCTTGGTGGTGGCGTCTGGAAGAAGCGGTTGAACGCCAACCGTCATCGTTCGATTGTTTTGGCTAAGGGCGGGCGTTACTGGATCTATCAAGTGCTGTTCGCCAAGAAAGATCAGAGCAACATCACAACATCCGAATTGAAGGATTTACGAAAGTTAGCCAAAACCTATGCTCAACTGACCGAGGAGCAGATCCGGGATTTGTTGGCAATGAAGGAGTTTGTGGAGATATTTCATGAGTAAGAAATTCAAAAGTGAAGTTTTTGAATCGATACACGAATCAGCCAGCGCTCTACTGGCTGTCGGAGCAATCAGCAAGGCAACAATGCGGGAGTTTGATGAGTCGTGTCTGGCAACGGTTCCTGAAGCGATCCCGGCGGAACAGATCAAGGCTCTGCGCGAACGCAATAACGTCAGCCAGCCGGTATTCGCTCGCTACTTGAACACTAGCGCGTCGACAGTCAAACAATGGGAGTCGGGAGACAAACACCCCAGCGGAATGGCGCTGAAGTTACTGAGCATCGTGCAGAAGCACGGACTGCAAATTCTTAGCTGAGCTATCAGTTTGATACCGACACTGTGATTAGCACTGAACCCTGACGAACGGCGCGGGTCGATTAGCTTGTATGGCTCAAATGAGCCAACCCCCATACAGGAGCTGCCCCATGGATTTCATTCGCATCATCATCGCTATTCTGTTGCCACCACTGGGCGTGTTTCTGCAGGTCGGATTTGGCGGGGCGTTCTGGTTGAACATTCTGCTGACGTTGTGCGGGTATATTCCGGGGATCGTGCATGCGGTGTATATCATCGCCAAGCGCTGAGTCAGCGGCATAAACCTGTAGGAGCTGCGCCACGCTGCGATCTTTTGATTTTAATTCGAGGATCAGGATCAAAAGATCGCAGCGTGCCGCAGCTCCTACAGGAAGAGGGTTTCAGTCTGTAAATCCCATCACCCGCCGATAGAACTTCCACTCCTGCTCCAGCGCATGCGCCTGATTGGCGGCGCGGCGGAAGCCGTGGCGTTCGTCGGGGTAGTAATGCGCTTCGACCGGGACGCCGTTTTGCTCCAGCGCCGTGACCATGTCGCGGGTCTGTTGCGGGACAACGACGGCGTCCAGTTCACCTTGAAAGAAGATCACCGGTACGCGGATGTTGTTTGCGTGCAACAACGGCGTGCGGGCGGCGTAGCGTTCGGCGTCTTGCTCGGGATCGCCGATCAGCCAGTCCAGATAATCACCCTCGAATTTGTGCGTTGCCCGAGCCAATGCAACCGGGTCGCTAACGCCGTACAAACTCGCTCCGGCGCGGAAGACGTGTTTGAACGCCAGCGCACATAACGTGGTGTAGCCGCCTGCGCTGCCACCTCGAATGAATGCGCGTTCACCGTCGATCAAACCCTGTTCGGCGAGATAACTCACCGCCGCACAAGCATCCTCGACATCCACCTCGCCCCAGCTCAGATGCAGTGCCTGTCGATATTCCCGGCCATATCCACTGCTGCCGCGATAGTTGAGATCGGCGACGGCGAAGCCGCGGTGCGTCCAGTATTGAATGCGCGGGTCGAGCATCGGATAGCAGGCTGACGTCGGGCCACCGTGGATGAATACTACCAACGGCGGTTTCGTCTCACCGCTCATGGCAGGGTAGAAAAAACCGTGAGCCTCACCCGATCCACTCGGGTAACGCAGGGTTTGCGGGCGACTGATGCGTTCGGCAGGCAGGGGCGCTACGCCACCGGCCAACACCTTCACTTCGCGCGTGGTTCGATCAATGGCGATGACCGCCGAAGGACTGATCGGCGAGGCGGCGATGCAGTAGATAAATTGCGCATCCAAAGCCAAATGCCGGAAACGACTGTAGTCACCGGTGAAGTCGTCATCGCCTAATGTCAGACGGCCAAAACCGCCTTCACTCCAACTGGCTAAAACCGAATCTTCAACAGGCAACCAAGTGCAGCCGCCCAATTGCCAAGGCGCCGGAGCGTGATCGGCTTGCGCAGCGGGTAATGGCGCCAAACCGTCGGAAGTCTCAGCCCATGGCTGCCAGAATCCACCACGATCGGTCAGGCAATAAAGGCGATTGTCGGCATCGAATCGCGGTTGTTGGATGGACTCTTCAAACTCGGTGCCGGCAACACATCGCGGCGAACTGAATGCGCCGTCGGTCCTGCGTTCAGCGACCATCAACCGAGTCGAGGTCCACGGCTGATGCGGACGACTCCACTCGATCCAGGCCAAACGTTGGCCATCCGGGCTGATGATCGGCGCAGCATAGAAATCCGCGCCCTCAGCCAGCAAATGCCGCGCACCGTCAGCCAGACCAATCGCTACCAGCCGATGCTGATCTTGCTGTTCTTCAACCGCCAGAACCTGGCCGAAGGCGAATTGCACATCGCCATAACGGCACTCACCCGACGTCAGCGCCTCTGGCGAACCATCCAGCCTCTGCCGATACAACTGCTGATCCGCCTCAGCAACGAAAACCACCCCGTTCGGCGTCAGACAAAACGCACCACCGCCATATTCGTACACCCGACTGCGCACGCTGAAACCGTCTGGCGTAAGACAATTCGCCATGCCATCGCGCCAATGCCAGATCCGGCACGCGGCATCCTCCGGTCGATATTCATTCCAGAACAACCCGTTGGCGCCGAGCTGCAACTCGGCGAAGTCCATACCGGCAGCGACGGCTTGCGAGGCGCTGAAAGGCTCAGCCCTTGGCGATGAGGCGCGAGTTTCGTTCATTGCGGAAGGCCAGTTGTTCGATGGTTTGGGTGGCGGTCTCGGCTTCTTCGCGGGCCTTGAGAATCACACCGTGATGTTCGGACTTGCTGCACACCGGGTCGGCATTGCTCGCATCGCCGGTGAGCATGAACGCCTGGCAGCGGCAGCCGCCGAAGTCTTTTTCTTTCTCGTCACAAGAGCGGCACGGCTCGGGCATCCAGTCGTAACCACGGAAGCGGTTGAAGCCGAACGAGTCGTACCAGATGTGTTGCATGCTGTGATCGCGCACATTGGGAAACTGCACCGGCATCTGTCGGGCGCCGTGGCAGGGCAGCGCGGTGCCGTCCGGGGTGACCGTCAGAAAGATACTGCCCCAGCCGTTCATGCAGGCTTTCGGGCGTTCTTCGTAGTAATCCGGGGTGACGAAAATCAGTTTGCACGGATGCCCTTCGGCTTCCAGCTTGGCGCGGTATTCGTTGGTGATGCGTTCGGCGCGCACCAGTTGTTCCTTGGTCGGCAACAGGCCGACACGATTGAGCTGCGCCCAACCGTAAAACTGGCAGGTGGCGAGTTCGACAAAGTCGGCTTCGAGCGCTATGCACAGTTCGATGATGCGGTCGATCTTGTCGATGTTGTGCCGATGGGTGACGAAGTTCAGCACCATCGGATAGCCGTGGGCCTTCACTGCGCGGGCCATTTCCAGCTTCTGCGCGAAAGCCTTTTTCGAACCGGCCAGCAGGTTGTTCACTTGCTCGTCGCTGGCCTGAAAACTGATCTGGATGTGATCGAGGCCGGCCTTCTTGAAGTCGCTGATTTTCTGCTCGGTCAGGCCGATGCCGGAGGTGATCAGATTGGTGTAGAAACCCAACTGCCGCGCTTCATGAATCAGCTCGGCGAGATCCTGACGCACCAGTGGCTCGCCGCCGGAAAAACCCAGTTGCGCCGCGCCCATCTCCCGCGCCTCGCGGAACACCTTGATCCATTGTTCTGTGCTCAGCTCTTTGCCCTGCTCGGCGAAATCCAGCGGATTCGAGCAGTACGGGCATTGCAGCGGACAGCGGTAGGTCAGCTCGGCGAGCAGCCACAGCGGCAGGCCGATTTCAGGCTTGGCCGGCAGATCAGGCAAGTTCGATCCAGTGCTGCGCACGGGCAACCTCCATGAATTGCTCGATGTCATCACCGAGCTCGGGCACGCCGGGGAACTGCTCGTCGAGTTTGGCGATGATCGCCGCGACATCGCGTTCACCGTCGATCAGCCCACCGATCAGCGCGGCGCTGTCGTTGAGTTTGATCATGCCTTCGGGGTAGAGCAGCACGTGACCTTTCTGCGCCGGTTCGTACTGGAAGCGGTAACCGGGACGCCAGGTCGGGACTTTGCTGCGGTCGAAACTCATAAGGTGATTCCTTTATGCCAGACGCGTTGTTCGGTGACGCTGTGATACGGCGGGCGGTTCAGTTCGTAGGCCATGCTCATGGCATCGAGCATGCTCCAAAGAATGTCCAGTTTGAACTGGAGAATTTCCAGCATGCGCTCCTGGCCTTCACGCGTCTTGTAGTGCTCAAGCGTGATTGCCAGACCGTGCTCGACATCACGCCGTGCCTGACCGAGGCGGGTGCGGAAGTATTCGTAACCGGCCGGGTCGATCCACGGGTAATGCTGCGGCCAGCTGTCGAGGCGCGACTGGTGGATCTGCGGTGCAAACAGTTCGGTCAACGAGCTGCTGGCGGCTTCCTGCCAACTGGCGCGGCGGGCGAAGTTGACGTAGGCGTCGACGGCAAAGCGTACGCCGGGCAATACCAGTTCTTGGGAGCGCAGTTGATCCGGATCGAGACCGACCGCTTGACCGAGGCGCAGCCAGGCTTCGATACCGCCGTCTTCACCGGGAGCGCCGTCGTGGTCGAGCAGGCGCTGAATCCATTCGCGGCGGATTTCCCGATCGGGGCAGTTGGCGAGGATCGCCGCGTCCTTCAGGGGGATGTTCACCTGATAGTAGAAGCGGTTGGCGACCCAGCCCTGAATCTGTTCGCGAGTTGCTCGGCCTTGGTACATCGCCACGTGGTAGGGGTGGTGGATGTGGTAGTAGGCGCCTTTGGCGCGCAGGGCCGCTTCGAATTCGGTGGGGGACATTGGCGTGTCAGTCATGTCTGTTCTCCGGGAACAACCGTTGGATTCTGTGGTGTCTGTCAGGACGTCATCGCTGGCAAGCCAGCTCCCACAGGTTTTGTGTACACCACAGAACCTTGTGGGAGCTGGCTTGCCAGCGATGGGGCCATCCGCTACAGCACAATACTCATGCCGTCATACGCCACTTCAACATCACGCCGCGCCAACTCGGCACGCTCCGGCGAATCCTCATCGAGAATCGGATTGGTGTTGTTGATGTGGATAAGCACCTTGCGCTGCTCTGGCAGTTGTTCCAGCACTTCGAGCATGCCGCCCGGCCCGTTCTGTGCCAGGTGACCCATCTCGCGACCGGTGCGCGTGCCGACGCCACGGCGCTGCATTTCATCGTCATCCCACATCGTGCCGTCGACCAACAGGCAATCACTGCCCGCCATGATCTCCAGTAACGGTGCGTCGACCTTGCCCAGCCCCGGCGCGTAGAACAGCTTGCCGCCGGTGTTCAGGTCTTCAACGATCAAACCGATGTTATCGCCCGGATGCGGATCGAAGCGGTGTGGCGAATACGGCGGCGCCGCGCTGCGCAACGGCAGCGGAGTGAAGCGCAGGCTCGGGCACGCCGCCACGGTGAAACTTTGGTCAAGTTCGATGCGGTTCCAGTCCAGCCCACCGTTCCAGTGGGTGAGCATCTTGAACAGCGGAAAACCGGTGCTCAGATCTTCATGAACCATGTCCGTGCACCAGACCTGATGCGGGCAGCCTTCGCGCAGGCTGAGCAGGCCGGTGGTGTGGTCGATCTGGCTGTCCATCAGAATGATCGCGCTGATGCCGGTGTCGCGCAGGGCCCGGCCCGGTTGCATCGGGGCGAAGCTCTGCAGTTGCGCGCGGATATCCGGCGAGGCGTTGCACAGCACCCAGTTCACGCCGTCGTCGGAAATCGCGATGGACGATTGGGTGCGGGCCTTGGCATTCAGGCTGCCGTCGCGAAAACCTGCACAGTTGACGCAGTTGCAGTTCCACTGCGGAAAACCGCCGCCAGCGGCCGAACCCAGAATCTGGACGAACATGAACACTCCATCATTTCAACGCGGAAAATAAAACGCCTCGGCGAGCCGAGGCGTTGCACTGCAATTCTACGTAAGCAGAACTCAGCGGCTGGCGAAGTACATGGTGACTTCGAAGCCGATACGCAGGTCGGTGTAAGCCGGTTTTGTCCAGGACATGGTGTGTCTCCTCAGGGTGGGTGGGATAGCGCTGTCCATAGTTATAGTCCACGGCAGCGCAAAGATGTTCCAAATAGTTAGGCTGCTATGTTACTCAAAATTTCCGGGTAAATGCCCGTGAATCTTTGAGAAAGCTCCTTGCAGCCTTGGTAATGATCAATTTGCTGCTTGCCATGAGGTCTCGGGTGCCGGATCGCTGGCGAGGCAGAGCCAGCCGCCTTCGGCGTTGCTCAAGCGCTGCGCAGCGCTGAGCAATGTCTGGCGATCCAGTTGGCCGATGGCGGCGATCAATTGCTCAAGATAATCCGACGAGTGACCTGCAAGCCTGGCCTGCCAAAGCAGTTCGGCGGCGTCTTTGCTGGACAGGTTGGCGTCGTCGAATTGATCAGCGAGGCTCTGGCGTTGTTGCTCGAAGCTCGACTCATCATTCTTTTCGACCAGCATTGGCAGGCTTTCGAAGAACTGCCGAATGTGGCCGAGCAGTTCCACGGGTGGGGTGTTCGGGGATTGCACGCCGAACAGCATGGCCGTCTGGCCGTGAATCTGGCGCAGTGCGCTGAAAACTGCATAACCCAATTGCAATTCGACCCGCAGGCGCTGGTAGAAAGGTGTCTGGCACAACTGCGCCAACAGCCGCCACGCGGCTTCGTCGGCGAGGCTGCGGTTGGCAGTCGGGCAGAACAGCAGCAAGGCGTATTCGCTGGAGGCGGTATCGATGTGTCGCCAGTGTTTTTGCGCGGTGATCGTCGTCGGCGCTGGCAACTGATTGTCCGCAATCCCGGGAATCCGGCTCAGGGCCAGGCCCATGGCAGATTGAGTCTGTTGATTCAGGCCCAGGGCGAGGCCGTCCCAGCGTGAAGTTGTCCACAGGTGTTGGGCGTCGTCGCCGGTTTTGGCTGATTCCAGCGTCTGTTCCGGCAACGTTTTCAACAGTTGGCGGATGGGGTTCAACGGCGCTTGCGGTTCACTGCGCGGCGAATCGGGGTCAACTTGCGTCAGAGATTTCAGCGCATGTTCAAGGACGCTGGGCATTGGCTCTTGCAGCCCGGTGAGCTTCAGCAGCCATTGATTGCCAGAGGCGCTGAAAGACAGGTCGACGCCGGCTTCTCGGGCGTCTTGCTGCGTTTGCCGAAGACTACGCTGCAACCTCGATTGCAGATCAGCGCTGGCTGCAACTTCCACCTGCCAGCGCAGATAAACTGCGCCTTCATCCGTGTTGTCCGGCAACGCCTGACTGAACTGCATCGGCGAGCGTTCACGACGGCCGCGCGAACGATCCTGAGCGAACGTGCGCAGCCCTCGGTGGGCACTGGTCTGGCCGCGAATCAGCCCGGCGTTGGCCAAGGGTTCGCTGGCTCTCAGAAAAGGATTGGCAGCAGGCAGGCTCCAGTGATCGCTGAAGTTATCCACAGTGCCGATTTCGCTGAGAATCTGTGTAAGGGCTTTAACGCCGGAATCAGACAACCCGACTTCCAACGCTTCACTATCGAGCCGCGCCAGTTGCAGCGCGCCGCTGACTTGTTGCTGACGCTGAAGCAGCGCCGCGTATTCTTTTTGCAGTGGCGCCCAATCTTGTTGAGCAAAGAAACTCATCCAATCCAGCACCCGCTCGGCAATGGCGTTTAACGATTCGGACGCTGCGGTGAACTCCAGATGCAGCAACGCTTGGCTGGGAAACTGATAGACCGGCGCAGCTTTTAATCCATCAGCCAGATTCTGCTGCTGCAAATGCGCCAGCAAGCCTCCGGGTTGAGCGCTGTTCAACCAATGGCAAAGGAATGCCAAAGCCTCGCCAGACGACTCAGGCAAGGCATCGAACGCAAACATCAGGTTGCCGCGTCGCTCAGCCACCTGTTGATAACTTTTTACCGCCAGCGGTATGGATGCCGCCTGCGCAACTTTATCCCCAGCTGGCAAATTCGCTGCAAATTGTTCAGCCAGTGCTTTCAGTTCCTCAAGACTCTGCGGTCCGACCAGACTCAGCGTCATCTGCCCAGTCCGATAAAACTGCTGGTGGAAGGCTTTCAACGCCTGTTGAAACGCAGATTGTTCGACTGGCAGGCTGTCGCGATTCCCCGCATGAAATCCGCGCAACGGATGATCTGCCGGTAAACCTTCGTACAAGGAAAACTGCTGCTGCGCCGCAGAATCCTGCGTCCATGCGACAAATTCTGCCTGCAACACTTCCCGTTCCCGCAACTGATCGTCCAGATTCATACGCGGCTGAGCGAGCATGTCTGACAGACGCTCCAGCCCGTCGCTGAATGAGCGCGTCGGCAATTCAAAGAAAAAGTCAGTAGTACGTTCGCGCGTGCTGGCATTCACTTGACCACCGTGACGCTGTACGTAGGCCATCAGCCCATCGCCGGCAGGAAAACGCTCGGTGCCGAGAAACAGCAAGTGTTCAAGAAAGTGCGCCAGTCCCGGCCATGCCAGCGGCACATCATGGCTACCGACAGCCACGCGCAATGCAGCGGCACTGCGCTTCAGCCCGGGCACATGACGCAGGGTCACGCGCAAGCCGTTGGCCAGGGTTTCAGAGTGGAGGCGGGGGTGAGTCGGCGCAGGCATGGGCACTTCCAGAACAGTGAAGTGCCAATGCTAGCGGATTAGCGCTGGTTGAGCGCGTCGTAAAGTTCGGGGCGACGGTCGCTGAGGTAGCGATTGGCGGCGCGGGAGTCGAGCATCAACTGTCGATCGAGCTTGCCGATGATCAGCGCTTCGTCGAGTCCGGCCTGAGCGATGCGGCTGCCATCCGGTGCGGCGATGCTGCTTTGCCCGCAGTAATGGATGTCACCTTCGTGGCCGCAGTAGTTGGCGTAAGCCACGTAGCATTGGTTTTCGAAGGCGCGTGAACGCACGGTGACGTCAGCGACAAAATCAAACGGGATCATGTTCGCCGTCGGCACCAGAATCAATTCGGCGCCGGCGAGCGCCAGACGTCGGGTGTTTTCCGGAAACTCCAGGTCGTAACAAATCAGGAAACCGAGCTTCCAGCCGTTGAGTTCGACGATGGGAAAATCATCATTGCCGGGGCTGAACATCGAGCGATCCAGATCACCGAACAGATGCGTCTTGCGGTAATTGCACAGGCGCTCACCGCTCGAATCGATCAACTGCACCGCGTTGTAAATCTGCCCGTCGGCGGTGCGCTCCGGATAACCGTAAGCAATCGCCAGACCCGCAGCCTTGGCGATCCGGCCGATCTGCTGCGCCCATTCTCCGTTATAGACCTCGGCCAAGGTGCTGACCGCTTCGGCGCCGATGTTGTAGCCGGTCATGAACATCTCCGGCAGCACCAACAGGTCGGCACCCTTGGCCTCCATCGCCAGTTGATGCAGGCGTTGCAGGTTGGCGGCGGGCTCCAGTGGCAGCGGTGGACATTGGTAAAGGGCTACACGCATCAGGAATTCCTCTTACTCGGGCAGGGCGATAGGGCCGATGTCTTTGAACACATCACCCGGGCCCGGGTTCGCTTTATGTGTCGAACCGCCGAAATGCTTCATGATCCCCCACACCGCGTTGAGCGACGTCTGCACTGCGCCTTCGACCCATGCCGGCGTCCACGAAACATCGTCGCCAGCGATAAAAATCCCGCGCTGCTCGGCTGGCATTTCGTCCTGTATGAAGTGCGCGTACATGCGCTGGTTGTAGCGATAGTGGCCGGGCAGGGCGCCTTTGAACGCACCGAGGAAATGCGGGTCGGCTTCCCACGACACGGTGATCGGATCGCCGATGATCCGCGCAGCGATGTCGACTTTCGGGTAGATCTTTTTCAACGCATTCAACGCAAGCTCAACGCGTTTTTCCACCGGATGCGGCAGCATCTTCAGCGCGTCGCTCATCCACGAATAAGACAGGCAGATCACGCCCGGTTTGTCGTCGCCATTGTCGAACAGGTAAGTGCCACGGGTCAGGCGATCGGTGAGGGTCATGCTCATCAGGTCGCGGCCGGTTTCCGGGTCCTTGTCCTTCCAGAACGGCCGGTCGACCATCACGAAAGTCTTCGACGATTGCATGTAGCGGGTGCGGTCGAGGGCCATCCACATTTTCTGCGAGAACAGGCTTTCGTCGCATTCGATCTGGGTGGTCAACAGCCAGCTCTGACAAGTGGTCAGCACGGCGGCGTATTCGCGGGTGTCGCCATTATTGTCGGTGACCGCGAAACGACCATCCGCCGCGTGGGCAATTTTCTTCACGCCGGAGCGCGGCGCACCACGGTGCAGGGATTTCAGGCTGGTACCTTCAGGCCAATGCACGCAACGTTCCGGCACATGCCGCCAGATGCCCTGCGGTACTTGTTCGACGCCGCCGACCACCAGATGCTGATGATCGTCGCAGTTGGTCATCACCACGCGGAAGATTTCCAGCATCGAGTTAGGAAAGTCCGAATCCCAGCCGCCGGTGCCGAATCCGACCTGACCGAACACTTCGCGGTGATGGAACGACAGTTTGGCGAAGGCCTCGGAGGTGGCGACAAAGTCATAGAAGGTGCGGTCGTCCCACAGCGGCACCAGCGTGTTCCACAGCTCTTTCAGGCGCGGCACATCGCGGTCGCGAATGGCTTGCTGGATATCGGCGAACTGCGAACCGGCCTCCAGTGCATCCGCCCAGGCGTCAGCCACTTCCTGGAACAGTGCAGGAAGATCCGCCAGCTTCTGTGCGTAATGGGTTTTGCCTTCCAGGTCGATCACCGTGCTGCCAGAGGCTGGCGTCAGCGGGTTCGGGAAAGGTTTGGTTTCGAGGCCGAGCTTGTCGACGTAGTGATAGAACGCGGTGGACGATACCGGGAAGCGCATGCCGCCCAGTTCAGCGACGATGCCGTCAGTGCCGTTGAAGGCCTGCGAACGCAGACGGCCACCGAGTTTTGATGCTTCGTAAACCACCGGTTTCAGGCCGAGCTTCATCAACTCGTAAGCGGCCACCAGGCCGGCGATGCCTGCGCCGACGATCGCCACTTCAGCGCCATGATGGTGTTCAGGAATAGTGCCGAGACCGGCCGGGTGTTCGATCCAGTCGTCAAACGCGAACGGAAAGTCCGGGCCGAAAATGGTGACTGGTTTCTTACCGTCTGCAGGATGGCGATTGTTCTTGTTCATGGCTGACCTTGCTGGCGACCCGACGCGGGATGCGCGTCTGAGTATAGGAAAAGATGCCAGCCATTCTAGGGAGCGTAGAACACGTTAATAAGACGCAAAGTGTCGTCGTTTTGCCAGATTAGCGATCAATATGACGAGCAGTGGCTACACACCGACCAAAATTTGCGAGAGAGCCTGCTCGCGAAGAAGCTCTGAAATCCACCCGAGAAGCCCGATCAAAATCTTAAACCGGCTGCCCCCGATCAATCTTGCTACTCAAAATGATCGAAGTCGTGGTCTTCTCCACCCCGTCCACGCTGCCAATCTGATCGAGTAACTGATCCAGTTGCTCCGGCGAGTCCGTACGCAACCACGCCACATAATCAAACTCGCCACTCACGGCACACAGTTGCTGCACCTGTGCCATCGCACTCAACCGGCGCAACACCTCTTTGCCTGAGCGCGGCTGCACCTTGATCCCGACATACGCCTGCAACCCGCCATCGACCACCCGCTGACCCAGGCGTACGCCA
The DNA here is from genome assembly GCF_900187605.1 of Pseudomonas sp. Irchel 3H7. Taxonomy (GTDB): domain Bacteria; phylum Pseudomonadota; class Gammaproteobacteria; order Pseudomonadales; family Pseudomonadaceae; genus Aquipseudomonas. Next base: position 63,396 of record NZ_FYEA01000005.1, on the reverse strand, counting down.
TAGCCGGTGATCACTTTGGCTTTTTCCAGGCGCGCCAGACGCGACGTCACGGTGGTGCGCGCAATGCCCAATTGCCGGGCAAGCATGGCCACGCTCTCACGAGCATTGATCTGCAGGGCAGCGATCAACTGACGATCGATTTCATCAAGCACGGGCGGGCGGATGTCTGGCAAGGGGCGGCTCCATTGGCGCGGATCGGTGGTTGGCGCATGTTACAGGCTCAATTGCCGGGACGCTTGCAGGCGATGATTGGGTTTCATCCGCATGTCGACGCTATTGTCCTGCTGAAACCTGACCGTTGATTCGAGCCCGTGTTTCTTACGCCAGTACCTTGGCAAATGCCTCCCGGAATCGGCGCATGTCATCGTCCGTGCCGACACTCACTCGAACCCAGGTCGGCCATTCTTTCCATACGCGACCGACATGAACGTGGCGCTCGGCCAATGCCTTTACCACGGCAGCCGCAGGGCGTCTGACATCAATCATGAAGCAATTGGCCTGGGACGCTGTGCAACGAAAGCCTCGCGCACTCAGCCAGGCGATGGTTTCCTCTCGCAGACGCGTGTTGTTCTGTTTCCTTTGCGCCAGCAACGAAGCGTCCTCAAGGCTGGCGATTGCTCCCAGCAAAGACGAAGCGGCCGGGACGTTGTAGTTGCCGAACACTTCCAATTGTTCCAACAGCGCAGGGTTACCTACTGCGATGCCGAGCCTTGCACCCGCCATGCCGTAGATTTTCGAAAAGGTACGCAGCACCAGCAGGTCGGGGTGATCCTTGACCAGTGGGATGCAGGTGATGGCCTGCGAGAAATCGATGTAAGCCTCATCCACCAACAGAATCGAGCCTTTGGGTTTGTCCTTCAACGCGCGTTCAATATCGCTGCGGGCAGTGAGGGTGCCGGTCGGATTATTCGGATTGCAGATGTAGATCAACCCCGGCTGATGATCGGCAGCCAGCATGCGCGGCAGGTCGTGAGCATGCTCAGCGTTCAGCGGTACTTCGTGGACAGCGACATTTCTACCGCGCGCAGCCTGGACGGGATCTTCATAGGACGGTGCGGCAACCACCAGACTTCCCTGTTGCGTGAAGGCATGCACGGCGTGCTGCAGGGCCTGCTTGGAGCCGCTGTAGGTCTGCACGAAATCTTCGGGAATGCCTTGCTGGCGGGCAAACAGTGCATTGAGCCGGTACTGGATCTTGTAGGGATAACGTCCCGACAGGGCGATACCTTCCTGCATCGCTTGTCGAGCAGCCGTCGAGGGTCCCCAAGGGCTTTCGTTGAAGTTGATCAGCACCTCGTCAGAAGTTGCCGCTACAGAGGCTGTTTCAATTTGAGCCTGAGCCCAAGGATTGTGCGCCAGCAGTGGCAGCGTCGCGGCAAATCCAACGAATGAGCGTCGAGTGACATCAACCATGAGAACTCCCTTTTCGGATCATCAGATGCGCCACTGCTGTGTGGCCCCTTTAATGAAGTAACGAAATGGTTAATGGTTGATTTACCGTTGAGGCACTGTGAAAAGCGATGGCACACTCAGCCCTGAAATAGATCTATGCAGTTTTCTGGATACAAGGCGTTTGCCATCTGCACTCTTCAGAGGGTATTTGCGTTTTCTAGTGATCGTGGCAAAGGCCTTCTGGCTCGACGAGATACCTGCATTACGCGGCGCTCGACAAGTTGGTAACTGATGAATGAAACGAGAATGACCGCACTATAAGAAATGGTCCAGAAAAGTATGGCGCTCCACAGCCCACCGTTGGAGTAACCGAGCATGCTCCAAATACGACCGCAGACACTTAATGTGAGGATGTGCGACAGATACATTGAATAGGAAATGTCGCCGATAAATGCTAGCAGGCGGGGAGCGTGTTTTTTGCTTATGACTTCTTGCAAGGCACAAGCCAATAACAATAGAGCGTAACCACCGCCGACCAGGAATGCCCTTTTCAGTGATATCGCCTGAATAACATCAGCATTGCCCACTGTTTTATCGAAAAACGCGTAGAGCAGACTGCTCATCCCCACCGCTGCGAGTAACACGGGGGGTATCCTTTTCAGGCCGCGTTGCGCAAGCTTCAGATAAGCGACGCCCGACAGCGCGCCGAGTATGAATTCGATTGAAAATTCGTGGGTGATAATTGCAAGCAACCACACGAGCAAGGCAGCCGAAACGTACTGTACTGGCAGCTTCAATATTAAGGCGAAGACCAGGTAAAACCATATTTCATGCGTGAGTGACCACGCAACCATCACCAGGGGAGCTGACTCTTCAGGTAGTAATAGAAAGGACGAAAGGATATTTGAATGGCCGCTCTGAGAGTTGTTTACCAGTTCTGGCCTGATGATGAAGACCAATAGGACTGCCAGAAAATAAACCCAGTAGGTCGGGTAGATTCGAAGAAAGCGGCCCTTGAGAAAGTTTAATGTCTCGCCGCGCAGCCCAAATTTTTTGCGAAAGGCGATGATCATTACGAAGCCACTGAGTGCGAAGAACAGGTCGACGCCTGTTTGTCCGAATACAAACAGCTCGGGAATGATCAACTCACTCTGTAGGTATTTTGTATTGATAAAAATAGAATGGAACGCAACAACCAGAAGAGCCGCCAGGCCTCTAGCAGCTTGTAGCGAGGTAAGTTTATGCACCTGATTTCGTCCTTCGAACTGGCTAGACATCCTGTGTTGGCAGTTTGAAAGTAACGCATCTTTGACGCAAGGGCGAAGCGCGGAAACTGCCATTTGCCATACGGCAATCGATTTCAAAAAATTGCAACGTTGCGGCGGGTGTTGAGTGAAGCGGATGCCGTTTTGCTTCGACACTTGGCCCGCTCTCGCGCCAGAAACGCGAAAGCCGCGCATTTGCGCGGCTTTCAGGTTTGGTGGGCCCACACGGACTTGAACCGTGGACCAAAGGATTATGAGTCCTCTGCTCTAACCAACTGAGCTATAGGCCCTCAGTAGGTCGCGGATTATAGCGACGGTTTCTCGGCTGTGCTATCCGAATAATCCGATACGGTTACACGAAGAAACGTTGCCGCGAATTCTTCCGGTGGTAGCGGCAGGCTGACGATGTAGCCCTGGATCTGTTCGCAGCCTTCGGCGGCGAGAAATTGTTGTTGTGCCTGGGTTTCCACGCCCTCGGCGATGACCGTGAATTGCATGCTCCGCCCGAGTGCGATGATGGCCCGGACAATCGCCGCATCGTGGGGGTCGTCGGGCAGTCCGCGAACGAATGACTGGTCGATCTTGAGGATGTCCAGCGGCAGGCGTTTGAGGTAACTGAGCGAAGAATATCCGGTGCCAAAGTCATCGATCGCCAGTTGCACGCCGAGGTGTTTGAGCTGGTGCAACACCGCCAGCGCCTCTTCGGCCTGACTCATGATGAAATTCTCGGTAATTTCCAGTTGCAGTAAGTCTGGCTGGAGGCGGTTGTCCTTGAGCAGTTGTTCGATGCGTCCGAGCAGATTCGGCTGACGCAGCTGTGCGCCGGCGAGGTTCACCGACAGCGGGCCGAGGCTGTCGTAGATCTGATTCCATTCGAACATTTGCCGGCACGCGGTCTCGAGCACCCAATCACCGATCTGCAGGATCATGCCGTTTTCTTCGGCCAGCGGAATGAAGTGCTCTGGCGGTACTTCGCCGAAAGTCGGGTGACGCCAACGGATCAACGCTTCGGCACCGACCAGACGATGGTCATCGAGGCTTATTTTCGGTTGGTAGTAGAGGAACAGTTCGTCACGCTCAATGGCGCGGCGCAATTCGTGTTCCAGCGCTATGCGCTCGCTGGCCTGGGCCGTGAGGTCGCGGGTGTAGCTTTCGACACGATTGCGGCCCTTGGCCTTGGAGCGGTACATCGCCGCGTCGGCGTTTTTCACCAGTGTGGCGACGTCGTTGCCGTCCCGAGGATAGAGACTGGTGCCGATGCTGGCGCTGATGAAAAACTCATGCTCGCCCGCCTGGAACGGTGCACCGAAGCAGTTGAGCAGTTTGGTGGCGATGTTATCCGCGTCGCTGGCCTGTTGCAGGCCGGGTAACAGAATGATGAATTCGTCGCCGCCCAGGCGCGCCACGGTATCGATGTCGCGCAGTTGCTCTTTCAGGCGCACGGCGATGCCCTTGAGCAGCAGGTCGCCGACCGGATGGCCGAGGCTGTCGTTGATATGTTTGAAACGGTCGAGATCGAGAAACAGCACGGCACCCTGTCCGCCGTTTTCCTGCTGACTGTTCAACGCCATCAACAAACGGTTTTCGAACAGCGTGCGGTTCGGCAGACCGGTAAGTGGGTCGTGGTGCGCCTGATAGTCGAGCTTGGCTTGTGCATGCTTGAGGCTGGAAATGTCGGCAAACACCGCGACAAAGTGAGTAATGAACTTGTCGCGATTGCGTACGGCACTGATGGTCAGCCAGCTCGGGTACAACTCGCCGTTCTTGCGCCGGTTGGAGATCTCGCCTTGCCAGTGTCCTTCGTCGGTCAATTGGTGCCACATTGCCGCGTAGAACGCGCTGTCGTGCAGGCCGGAGGCAAGCAGGCGCGGTGTATGCCCGAGCGCTTCGCTTTCGCTGTAGCCGGTGATTTCGGTGAAGGCGCGGTTGACTGCGCTGATGTGCTGTTGGGTGTCGGTGATCAGCACGCCCTCGGCGGTGCTTTCGAACACGGTGGCGGCCTGTTGCAGTTTTTCCTGCATCAGATGGCGCTCGGTGATGTCGCGGGCGATGGTCAGCATGCAGTCTTCTTCACCGATCGGCAGCGGACGGCTGGACACTTCGCAGAGGCGAATCTGCCCGTCACTGCGCCGGATATGGCAGGTGAAGTCACGCACGAAGCCATCGCGATGCAACAGGTCGAGCATCTGTTTGCGCTCGTTGAGGTTCACCCAGATGCCCAAATCCAGCGCCGAGCGATCCACCGACATGGCGCTATTGAAACCGGTGATGCGGCTGAAACCTTCGTTGACCTCCAGCAGCAGGCCATCGCTCTGGCGTGACAACAACAAACCATCCGGCGAGGCATGGAAGGCTTTGGCGAACTTCTCTTCGGAGGTTTGCAGTTGCTGCTGGGTTTCCTTGAGCTGAGTGATATCACGCACGACGACGACCAGGGCTGGCGTTGTGTCCAGATCGAAGGGTTCGGCGGAAATCAGACCAGTGAACAGTTGGCCGTTGTTGCGGCGAAAAGGCATCTCCAGATTGCGAATACTGCCCGCCTGCAAACGTTGCAGCAGTCCCGGACCGACGCCGGGAATTCCCCAGATATTCAGGTCGGTGGCCGTTTGCCCAAGCACTTCCTCGGCTTTCAGCCCGATCTGTTCTTCAAATGCCTCATTGACCTCCAGCAGGCAACCATCGGACAGCCGTGCAATGACCAGGATGTCCGGGCACTGCTGGAAGACCGAAGCGAATTTTTGCTCCGAGAGCCGCAGCGCCTCTTCTGTGCGCTTGATTTCGCTGATGTCGATCATCAAACCACGCATCACCGGCTCGTGACCATGTTCGATCAGACTGACGATGTCGCGTACCCACAAACAGCGGCCATCCGCGGTGATCACGCGATAATCGACGATGTGATCGCGACCCTCGCGCAGTGCTTCTTTGCAGTAACTCTGCGTACGGGTCAGATCGGCCGGGTGAATGATGTTGTGCCAGAAACCGGGGATCAGCCAGTGCGATTGTGGATAGCCGAGCAAGTCTTCGGCGTGGGGCGAGACATAGCTGTAGGTGAAGTCGCTCATCCGCGCTTCCCAGGCGATGGCCGACAGGCTCTCGACCAGGCCGCGGTAGTGATACTCGCTGCTGCGCAGTTCCTGTTCGAGGTCGATGCGTCGGGCGATTTCCGAGCTCAGGCGTCGGTTGATGCGGATCACCACGGCGAGGATCGTCACCAGCAGCAACAGCCCGGGCAAGCCGTAGATCAGCAGGTCCGACCAGAATGTCCGATGATCAAGGACGTTGCCGACCCAATGCTCCTGAATGCTGCTGATTTCATCAGGGCTCATGTCCGCGAGGACTTTGTCGAGAATCCCCACCAATACCTTGTTGTCGCGGGGTACGGCCATCGCCAGTTGGTAGCGATATGGGGTTTCGCCGCTGACGTACAGGCCGTCGAGCTTGAGCTGGCGCAGGCTCCAGACGCTGGACGCGAGGTCACCGACAACGGCGTCCACTTCGTCGGTCGCCAGCGCCTGCAATGCCGAGCTGACATTGGGCATGGCGACCAGATTCAGATCGGGGTGGTGAGTGCGCAGCAGTTCGTGGGGCGCGTAGTTCTCCACTACGGCGATCTTCAAACCGTACAGGTCGTCGAGCTTGCGTGGTTGCGCGCCGCCGATATGGGCAAGGATGACAATCGGGAAATCAAGATAAGGGCGGGTGAACGACAGGTAGGTCTGGCGCTCCGGGGTGGACATGATGCCGGGCAGGAGGTCGATCTTGCCCGATTTGACCTGTTCGAGCACCACCGTCCAGCTCACCGGTTCGATGGGCGTCAATTTGATCGCCAAGCGTTGGCGAATCACGTCGATATAGTCCGCCGCCAGGCCCTGATAACGGTTCTGGTCATCGCGAAATTCAAAGGGCGGCCACGACGCATCGACACCCAGGCGCAAGTCCGGGTGAGCCGCCAGCCAGCTACGTTCTTCATCGGTCAGAGTCAGCGCGTCAGCCGTTGCGGTCCAGATCATCAGTGACAGCAAAAAAAGCACGGACGCCAATCTGGGCATAACGCTCTCGTTATGGCTCGGGGATGATTGTTTCGAGTGTAGACGGGGTATGCGGGGGAGGGGCGTTGCGAAGGATTTAATCTGCCATATAAACAAAACCCCCGGCCTGGGCCGGGGGTTCTGGTATCACTCGTCGAGGAAGGAGCGCAGATGCTCGCTTCGCGTCGGGTGGCGCAGCTTGCGCAGCGCCTTGGCTTCGATCTGACGGATCCGCTCACGCGTTACGTCAAACTGTTTGCCCACTTCTTCGAGTGTATGGTCGGTGTTCATGTCGATACCGAAACGCATGCGCAGTACTTTGGCTTCACGGGCAGTGAGGCCGGACAGCACTTCGCGAGTCGCTTCTTTCAGGCTCTCAACAGTGGCGACATCGATTGGCGACTGCATCGTCGAGTCTTCGATGAAGTCACCCAGATGGGAATCTTCGTCATCACCGATCGGGGTTTCCATGGAGATCGGCTCTTTAGCGATCTTCAATACCTTACGGATCTTGTCCTCAGGCATTTCCATGCGTTCGCCCAGCTCTTCCGGGGTCGGTTCGCGACCCATTTCCTGCAACATCTGCCGGGAAATGCGGTTGAGCTTGTTGATCGTCTCGATCATGTGCACCGGAATACGGATGGTGCGGGCCTGGTCGGCGATCGAGCGAGTGATCGCCTGACGGATCCACCAGGTGGCATAAGTCGAGAACTTGTAACCACGACGGTATTCGAACTTGTCCACCGCTTTCATCAGACCGATGTTGCCTTCCTGGATCAGATCGAGGAATTGCAGGCCGCGGTTGGTGTACTTCTTGGCGATCGAGATCACCAGACGCAGGTTGGCTTCAACCATCTCTTTCTTCGCGCGGCGGGCCTTGGCCTCACCGATCGACATGCGACGGTTGATGTCCTTGATTTCTGCGATGGTCAGACCGGTTTCGGTTTCCAGCGCGATCAGTTTCTGCTGGCAACGAATGATATCCGGCTGCACGCGACCGATGGCTTCGGCGTACTTGCTCTTGCCTTTGGCCAGGGTGTCGGACCAGCTTTCGTCGACTTCGTTGCCGGGGAACTGACGCAGGAAATCAGCGCGTGGCATACGTGCATCACGTACGCACAGTTGCATGATCGCGCGCTCTTGCTGACGCAGACGATCCAGGGCACCACGAACACGCTCGACCAGGCCTTCGAATTGCTTCGGTACCAGTTTGATCGGCATGAACAGCTCGGCCAGTGCCAGCAACTCGGCAATCGCTGCCTTGTTGTTGCGACCGTGCTTTTTCAGCGCCTTGCGGGTGATTTCCATCTGGTCAGCCACGGCGCCAAAGCGCTGGGCAGCGATGACCGGATCCGGACCGCTTTCGGCTTCTTCTTCGTCATCGGAAGATTCGGCTTCATCGTCATCGGTTTCGTCGTCGGCCTTCGCCGCTTTCGCTTCGACCGGCGGCGGCACCTCGGCAGGCGGCGCAATGCCGTCGTCCGGGTCGATATAACCGCTCAGGACGTCGGACAGGCGACCACCTTCGGTGGTGACGCGAGTGTACTCGGAGAGAATGTGGTCAACCGTGCCAGGGAAGTGCGCGATTGCGCTCATCACTTCACGGATGCCCTCTTCGATACGCTTGGCGATTTCGATTTCGCCTTCACGAGTCAGAAGCTCGACCGTACCCATTTCACGCATGTACATGCGCACTGGGTCAGTGGTGCGACCGATATCGGTCTCCACCGCGGCCAACGCAGCCGCTGCTTCTTCCGCAGCGGCCTCGTCGGTATCGGCGTCGGCCAACATAAGGGCGTCCGCATCCGGAGCACTCTCGTGTACGGGGATCCCCATGTCGTTAATCATGCGGATGATGTCTTCCACCTGCTCTGGATCTGAAATATCCTCGGGCAGGTGGTCGTTGACCTCGGCGTAAGTCAGATACTTCTGCTCACGACCCAGTTTGATCAACTCAATAATACGAGACTGCTGTTGCGCTTTTCCGGACATAACACCCTATCCACTGAAGGTCTTGGCGGGCAAAAAACAAGCCGAGGATTATACCTGAGCTATGACCTCACGCGCCAGTTGAGGTCGGGTTTGATGCGGAAACATTGCGACTTAAAAGGTCGCGCAGTTGATTTTTCTCTTCAACGCTCAGTTCGCTTTGACGCGCTTTCCTGAGCAACTGTTCCAGATTTCGCTCGCGTTGGCGGGCTGACAAGCTAGTAATGGTGTCGAAAAACTGTTGTTCAAGGTTATCTCCGTCAATCAGCCATTCCTTTTCTGCCAGTGCCTTGAGCAAGCGTCCCTGTTCAGTGCCGTGCCATCGCGCGATCAACTGAAATGAGTTTAGCTTGGGATTCTTCTGTACAGCTTCGAGCAGCGCCACAAGTAACTGGGCGTTGGTCTGATTCTCGTCCGCTATGTGCCCGGCATCTTCGACGCGCTCGGCCAATTGCGGGTGATGGAGCAGTGTGCGCAGGGCGGTCAGGGTCGGCGACTCGACGCCAATCGGCGTGCGCGGGCGTTGCTGATCGCGATCACCGCCACGCTTGCCGTTTTTGTCCCAGGGCTTCTTGTCCCACTTTTTGCCGCCAGCGCCGGGTTTCTTCGGCGTCCACTCCTGCTGCGGCACATACATGTCCTGTGCCTGCGGCTGATGGTAGTCGCTGTAGTCCGGCATTGCGTCGTAATCGATGCCCGGATCGTAGGCGGGCGGCGCTTCCTGCGGCGCACTTTGTGCGAGTTGGCTGACGGTTTCACTGCTCAGGCCGGTAATTTCGGTCAGGCGTTGACGCATCAGGATGCGCAGGTTGGCGCCCGGCACTTTGTCGATCAACGGTGCGGCAAGGGTGGCCATATGGGCCTTGCCTTCGAGCGAACGCGGATCGGCTTCTTCAGTCAGTTGCTGGAAAAAATAGTCCGCCAGCGGTTGAGCATGCTGATTGATCCGTGCCTTGAACGCGTCAGTGCCTTCGGCGCGCACCAGGGTGTCCGGGTCTTCGCCTTCGGGCAGAAACAAAAAGCGCGCCCGGCGCCCGTCTTGCAGGCTCGATAGCGTTGCTTCCAAGGCGCGCCACGCAGCGTTGCGGCCGGCTTGGTCACCGTCGAAGCAGAAGAGTACGTTCGGCACTACCCGGAACAGGCGCTTCAAGTGTTCTTCGCTGGTCGCAGTGCCCAGCGTCGCGACGGCATTTTTCAACCCCTGCTGGGCGAGAGCAATGACGTCCATATAGCCTTCGACGACGATGATTTCGTCGAGGTTGCGGTTGTTCTTGCGTGCTTCATAGAGGCCGTAGAGTTCCTGGCCTTTATGGAAAACCGGGGTTTCCGGTGAGTTCAGGTATTTCGGCTTGTCGTCGCCGAGTACGCGGCCGCCGAAAGCGATGATGCGCCCACGGGTATCGCGGATCGGGAACATCACGCGATCGCGGAAGCGGTCATAGCGTTTGCCGGTTTCAGCGTTCTCGATCAGCAGGCCGGCGTCGATCATGGCCTTCTGCTGCAGGGTGTCGCTGCTCAAGTGCTTGAACAGGTTGTCCCAGCCGGGCGGCGCAAAGCCGAGCCCGAAATCCCGGGCGATCTCGCCAGTCAGTCCGCGGCCCTTGAGGTAATCCACTGCGGCTTTGCGCGAAGGATGACTCTTGAGCGCCTGACGATAAAAATCGGCGGCAGCGCTGAGCAGCGGATACAACGGCGAATCGGTCGGCTGGCGCGGTTTGTGCGGGCGACCGCTTTCTTCGCGGGGGATTTCCATGCCGGCGGCTTTCGCCAGATCTTCAACGGCCTGGGGGAAATCCAGGTTGTCGTGATCCATGAGAAAGCCGAGGGCGTTACCGCCGGCACCGCAGCCGAAGCAATAGTAGAACTGCTTGTCGGGGCTGACGCTGAAAGACGGGGTTTTCTCTTTGTGGAACGGGCAACAGGCGGTGTAGTTCTTGCCGGCCTTCTTCAATTGCACGCGCGAACTGACCACGTCGACAATGTCGGTGCGGTTCAGCAGGTCGTCAATGAAGCTCTGGGGAATCAGCCCGGCCATGGCGTTCTCGTCGTCTGCGCTGTAAAAAGTCCGATGCGTAAGGCTGGCGGACGCGGGTCATTGTTTGAAGCGCGCAAAATATGCGGCTCGACCGGTGTCGTCTGCGTAATCGCTGTCGGGAATTGTATCTGCCGAAAATCCACTGACGTTAGTACTCATCAGCCTTCGACTATTTGAAAGTGTTGCGCTGAATCCGCTGACGGCCGGTTAAGGGCCTCGGATAGCTCAATAAAGCGGGCACGCATGCAGGTGCCTTGGGCTGATCGTCGTGAGAGGAATCAGTGGGTGTGCTCGTCAGTAGCCTTGAAAGGCTCGTCAGAAAAGACGTGCACCGCTGGCAAAAGAGCCAGGTCTGACGCGTGAAGCAGATTTGTCTCGGTCGCGTGTGCGGCTTCGACGGTGAAGCATCAAGCGTTTTACGCAAATGCCATTAGCCCGGCTGAGAGCCGGGCTTAGGCAAGAAGCTTGCTACGAACGTCTGTGTATTAGTACAGACGAACGGCGCGGCGCTGTTCGCGCTGAACTTTCTTGGCGTGACGCTTAACAGCGGCTGCTGCTTTGCGCTTACGCTCAGAAGTTGGCTTCTCGTAAAATTCGCGGCTACGAACTTCAGCCAGTACACCGGCTTTTTCGCAGGAGCGCTTGAAACGACGCAGAGCTACGTCGAAGGGTTCGTTCTCTTTAACTTTGACGGCTGGCATCCAGAGCTACCTTCATTCATTACCGGGGTCAACATCCTCGCGGCAAAAGAGCACTTGAAGACGTCGGTTTTTAAGGGTTGCGGATGTTAACCCCTCATCGCTCGGAATGCAAAGCCTCTGATCGAAAACCGCTGGTCGGGGCATCACGCGGCGACTATTATGCGCGCCTTCGAATTCAGCCTAAACAAGGCGCAAACCCATGCTAGTACTGGGATTAGAAACCTCCTGCGACGAAACCGGCGTCGCATTATATGACAGTGAACGCGGCTTGCTGGCCGATGCATTGTTCAGCCAGATCGACCTGCACCGCGCCTATGGCGGCGTGGTGCCGGAGCTCGCCTCGCGTGACCATGTCAAACGCATGCTGCCCTTGATTCGTCAGGTGTTGGCCGAGGCTGACTGTGTGCCGACCGAGATCGATGCGATCGCCTATACCGCGGGTCCCGGGCTGGTTGGCGCGTTGCTGGTCGGTGCTTCCTGCGCTCAGGCGCTGGCCTTTGCCTGGGGCATTCCGGCACTCGGCGTGCACCACATGGAAGGGCATTTGCTGGCGCCGATGCTGGAGCCAAAACCGCCGGAGTTCCCGTTCGTCGCTTTGTTGGTCTCCGGAGGTCACACGCAACTGGTTCAGGTCGATGGCATCGGTCAATACAGCCTGCTTGGCGAGACGCTCGACGATGCCGCTGGCGAAGCGTTCGACAAGACTGCAAAGATGATGGGCCTCAATTATCCGGGCGGACCGGAAATCGCCAAGTTGGCGGAGAAGGGCGTCGCCGGACGTTTCACCTTTCCGCGTCCGATGTGTGATCGCCCGGGTCTGCAATTCAGCTTCAGTGGCCTGAAAACCTCTGCACTCAACGCCTGGCAGCAGTGCGTCAGCGCCGGAGACGACAACGAGCAAGCGCGTTGCGACATCGCGCTGGCGTTCCAGCAGGCCGTGGTGGAGACTTTGACCATCAAGTGCAAGCGAGCCCTGAAACAGGCGGGCATGAAGCGTCTGGTGATCGCTGGCGGCGTCAGTGCCAACAAGGCCTTGCGTGTTTCGCTGGAGAAGATGCTCGGCGACATGAAGGGCGATGTGTTTTACGCCCGCCCGGAGTTCTGCACCGACAATGGCGCAATGATCGCGTTCGCCGGTTGCCAGCGCTTGCAGGCCGGTCAGCAGGAAAGTCTGGCGATCAGCGTGCAGGCGCGCTGGCCGATGGAGCAATTGTCGCCGCTGTGATGAGAGGCGCTCACGGGCGCCATTTAAAAATGCCGTTCGCGCCCGGCAAACAGGTCGCGTAAATTGCCGCGGTGGCGCCAGACGATCAGCAAGGTCAATGCGCTCATCGGCAACAACGCCTCCGGCTCCTGCCAGGCCAACAACGGCAGGGTCAAAGGCGTGGCGATCAGCGCTGCGAGCGAACTGGTGCGGGTCAGGTAAAACGTCAGCAACCAGGTGCATACTGCCAGCAGCGCGGCGGGGGGATACAGGCCGAGCAGCATGCCGGCGGCGGTGGCGACGCCCTTGCCGCCACGAAAGCGAAAGTACAGCGGGAACAGGTGACCGATCACGGCGCACACGCCGATCCATGCCTGATCCTGCAGCGAAAGGCCTGCAGCCGAGGCGATCAGCACCGGCACCAGGCCTTTGCACAAATCACCCAGCAGGGTCAGGATCGCGAGTTTGCGGCCGGCCAGGCGCAGCATGTTGGTGGCACCGGCATTGCCCGAGCCACTCATTCGCGGATCCGGATTTCCGGTCAGGCGGCTGAGCAAAATGGCGAAGGACAGCGAGCCGAGCAGGTAGGCGAAAGTCGCCAGTAACCAAAACATGCTAACTATTCCGGGCGAGGACGCCCTGATTCTAACGGCGCATTGCGCCCTTGTCGTGCAGCGGAGAGAAGTGCTTGGACAGAGTGTTTATCGAGGGCCTGGAAGTCGACACCGTGATCGGTGCCTACGACTGGGAGCGCGGCATCCGACAGTGCCTGCGACTTGATCTGAGCTTCGCCTGGGACAATCGCCCGGCCGCCGCCGGTGATGACCTGACCCTGGCGCTTGACTACGCCAGCGTGTCCAGCCGAATTCAGGCGTTTGCCGAGCAGGCGCAGTTCCAGCTGGTCGAAACGTTCGCCGAGCGCCTTGTCGAGGTGCTGATGAATGAATTCAAGATTACTTGGGTTCGTCTGAAGTTGACCAAGCCAGGCGCCGTACCGGCTGCCAAAGGTGGCGTGGGTGTGGAGATCGAGCGCGGATGTCGCTGACTCAGGTCTACCTCGGGCTCGGTAGCAATATCGAGCGCGAAACCCATTTGCGCGCCGGGCTCGATGCTTTGGCGACGTTTCTGGTGGATATCCGCTGTTCGGCGGTGTTCGAGAGCGCACCTGTGGGGATCAAGAGCGGGCCGTTCTTCAACTTCGTGGTGTCGGCGTATACCGATCTGCCGTTGATGGAGCTGGACCGACGCTTGAAATTCATCGAGGCGGATAATGGCCGTTACGCGCCGGATCGCAAGGGGTTGCCGCTGGATATCGACGTGCTGCTGTATGGCGATCTGGTGGGGAATTTCGACGGTCTGGTTTTGCCGCGGGCCGAGATTCTGAAAAACGCGTTTGTGCTGTGGCCGTTGTCGCTGATTGCACCGGATCGCGTGCATCCCGGTGTGGGAAAAAGCTTCGCCACGTTGTGGGCTGAGGCGCAGATTGATCAGGTGCTGGCGCCGGTGGCGTTCGAATGGCGGGGTGAGCAACTCACGCCTGAGAACCTTTAAAGCAAAAGATCGCAGCCTGCGGCAGCTCCTACAGGAGAAACATAATCCCGTGTAGGAGCTGCTGCAGGCTGCGATTTTTTGATCTTGCTTCAAGCGTTCTCTTTGTAGGCTTTCAGCGCTTTTAGCCGTTCACGCTTGAGCGCTTCGCCCAGTTCCGGCCCTTTGAATCCCTTCTCCAGCAACGGTTGCACCGCAACTTCCCGCGCTGCCTTTGCCGCACCGCGCAAGTAATCCGCCTGTGGGTAACTTCTCTGCTCCAGCCCTTTACGGCCTCGGGCGTCCATTTCGCATGCGGCGATAAATTCTTCAAAGCGCTGCGGCCGGCGATACACGTCAAAACTCTGCAACAACTCCAGTAACGTCGAAGCCTTCAGCTCCAGGGCGCGGTGCCCGTGGGTGTGGTACTTGCCAACCAGCAACGCCAATTCCTGGCAATCCTTCGGCGCCTTGAAGCGCTCGTTGACCGCTTTGATCAGCTTCAACCCCGTGTGCTCATGGGCGATATGTCGTGGCCATTGATCTTCCGGGGTCAAGCCTTTGCCAAGGTCGTGCAAGAGGCAAGCCCAACGAACCGTCAGCGGTTGTTTGTGCAGCGCCGATTGCTCCAAAACGCTCAGCGTGTGCAGGCCGGTATCGATTTCCGGGTGATGCGCTTCCGGCTGTGGCACACCAAAAAGTGCGTCGACTTCCGGCATCAATACCTTCAACGCGCCACAGTCGCGAAGCACCTGAATGAACACCTGCGGCTGTTCTTCCAACAGTGCACGGGAGATTTCTTTCCAGCTGCGTTCGGCGGTCAGCGCCTCCAGTTCTCCGGATTCGCTGAGCTGTCGCATCAGTTCGAGCGTTTCGGGTGCCACGGTGAAACCGAGTCCGGCATAACGCGCAGCGAATCGGGCTACGCGCAAGACACGGAGGGGATCCTCGGCGAACGCCGGAGATACATGGCGCAGAATTCGGGCTTGAAGATCGCGCTGGCCATGGTACGGATCAGTCAGATTGTGCTGATCGTCCTCGGCCATGGCATTGATGGTCAGGTCACGGCGAATCAGGTCTTCTTCGAGCGTCACTTCAGGGCTGGCGTGAAAGGTGAAGCCGCCATAGCCACGCCCGCTCTTGCGTTCAGTGCGGGCGAGGGCATATTCCTCGCCGCTTTTTGGGTGAAGAAACACCGGAAAATCTGCGCCGACCGGGCGGTATCCCTGGGCGAGCATTTCTTCCGTGGTAGCGCCGACCACCACCCAATCGATGTCAGTAACCGGTTTGCCCAGCAAGCGATCACGTACTGCGCCGCCAACCTTGAAAATCTGCATAAAAAACCTCCGTTAGCCCGACAGGATAACCCTTGCGTCGGACTTTCGGAGGCCGGAAGCGGATCAAAGATGAATGACGGCCAGATCGAGTCGACCGTAATCCCCTTCGCTGTGTTCGCTGCGTGGTGGAACGTGATGGGTTTTCATGATCTGGTCGCCTTGCAGGGTTTCCAGATGAATGTCGAAGCCCCACAGGCGATGCAAGTGTTTGAGCACTTCTTCGGTGGAGTCACCCAATGGTTTGCGGTCGTGCTGTTGGTGACGCAAGGTCAGTGAGCGATCACCGCGTCGATCGATGCTGTAGATCTGCACGTTCGGCTCACGATTGCCGAGGTTGTACTGCGCAGCAAGGGTTTCGCGAATGATCCGGTAGCCGGGTTCGTCATGAATCGCAGGTACCAACAAGTCGTCCTTCTGATCGTCATCCATGATGCTGAACAGTTTCAGGTCACGGATCACCTTTGGCGACAGATACTGCAGGATGAAACTCTCATCCTTGAAGCTGCTCATGGCGAATTTGATGGTCGACAGCCAGTCGCTCCCGGCAATTTCCGGGAACCAGTGACGATCTTCTTCGGTAGGTTCTTCACACATGCGCCGGATGTCCCGATACATCGCGAAGCCCAGCGCGTAGGGGTTGATCCCGTTGTAGTAGGGGCTGTCGAAACCCGGTTGAAACACCACGCTGGTATGCGACGTCAGGAACTCCATCATGAAGCCATCGGTGACCAGCCCTTCATCGTAGAGGTCGTTCATCAGCGTGTAGTGCCAGAACGTCGCCCAGCCTTCGTTCATCACCTGGGTCTGACGTTGTGGATAGAAATACTGAGCGATCTTGCGCACGATCCGCACGATTTCACGCTGCCACGGCTCCAGCAACGGCGCATGTTTCTCGATGAAATACAGGATGTTTTCCTGCGGCTCGGCCGGGAAACGCGCGTTGTCCCTGTCGCTGTACTTGTCTGCGCCTTTGGGAATGGTGCGCCACAGATCGTTGATCTGTTTCTGCAGGTGTTCTTCGCGATCTTTCTGCCGCCGGCGCTCCTCTTCGGCGGAAATTGGATATGGACGTTTGTAGCGATCGACGCCGTAGTTCATCAAAGCGTGGCAGGAGTCGAGCAGGTCTTCCACCGCATCGATGCCATGGCGCTCTTCGCACTGCATGATGTACTGCTTGGCGAACACCAGGTAATCGATGATCGAACTCGCGTCGGTCCAGGTGCGAAACAGGTAGTTGCCCTTGAAAAAGCTGTTGTGGCCATAGCACGCGTGCGCTACCACCAGCGCCTGCATGCAGATGGTGTTTTCCTCCATCAGATAGGCAATGCAAGGGTCGGAGTTGATCACGATTTCGTAGGCCAGGCCCATTTGCCCACGGCTGTAGGATTTTTCGGTGCTGAGAAAATGTTTACCGTAAGACCAGTGGTGATAGCCCAGCGGCATGCCCACCGAGGCGTACGCGTCCATCATCTGCTCGGCGGTGATCACTTCGATCTGGTTGGGGTAGGTATCCAGCGCATAGCGGGCCGCGATCCGGGCAATTTCGCGGTCGTAGGTCTGGATCAGCTCGAACGTCCATTCGGAGCCGGTGGAAATGGGTTGGCGCTTCTGCTCTTTGGCGGTCATGTCACTAACCTGCGCTGGAAGAGTTCACGGAAGACCGGATAGATATCCCCGGCCGAGACCAGTTGCTGCTGGGCAAAAGTGTCAGAGAAAGCTTCGGCGATGCGTTCGTACTCGTACCACAAGGCCTGATGTTCGCGCGGGGTGATCTCCACGTAAGTGTAGTACTGCACAAACGGCATGATCTGGTTGATCAGAATGTCACGGCAGATCGGCGAATCATCGTTCCAGTTGTCGCCGTCGGAAGCCTGCGCCGCGTAGATGTTCCATTCATTGCTCGGATAGCGCTCGGCCATGATCTCCTGCATCAGCTTCAGGGCGCTGGAAACGATGGTACCGCCGGTTTCTCGTGAGTAGAAAAACTCCTCTTCATCGACTTCCCGGGCACTGGTGTGATGGCGGATGAACACCACGTCGATCTTGTCGTAGTTCCGTTTCAGGAACAGGTACAACAGGATGAAAAAGCGTTTGGCAATGTCCTTGGTCGCCTGGGTCATGGAGCCGGAGACGTCCATCAGGCAGAACATCACCGCTTTAGAGCTGGGGTTGGGCTGTTTGATCAGCAGGTTGTACTTCAAGTCGAATGTATCGAGAAACGGTACGCGATGAATGCGCGCGCTGAGTTTTTCGATTTCCGCCTCGAGTTCCTGAATATCGCCGAAGTTGTCCGGCTCTTCGCGTCTCAGCCGTTCAAGTTCTTCTTTGACTTCGCGCAGTTTCGCCCGGCTGCTGCCGGATAGAGCGATACGCCGTGCGTGCGCCGAGCGCAAGGTGCGGATGATGTTGATGCGTGACGGGTTGCCTTCGTTGCTGATCCCGGCGCGCACGGTTTTAAAGGTGTCGGTGCCGCTGAGGTTGCGTTTGACCAGGTTCGGCAGTTCGAGGTCTTCGAACATGAATTCGAGGAATTCTTCCTGAGTGATCTGGAAGACAAACTCGTCCATGCCCTCGCCGGAGTTTCCGGCCTTGCCCGGACCACGTCCGCCGCCACCGCCCGGTGGCCGAGCGATGTGTTCGCCGGCAGTGAATTCCTTGTTGCCAGGATGAACCACGGTCTGCTTGCCGCCGCGACCATGGTGAAGCACCGGTTCGTCGATGTCGCGACCGGGAATGCTGATCTGTTCGCCGTGCTCCATATCGGTAATGGAGCGCCGGCTGACCGCCTCTTCGACAGCCTTCTTGATGTGGTCACGGTAACGCCGCAGAAAACGCTGGCGGTTCACCGTGCTCTTGTTCTTGCCATTGAGACGTCGGTCGATCACATAACTCATAGGAAGCCCTCCGGGCAGCTTCAAGTTGTGAGCTTCAAGCTGCAAGTAAAAGCAGGTTCCCGGGCATCAGTGGGTTACGCGCTTTGTTCTTGCAGCTTGTAGCTAGAAGCTTGCAGCTGCTTCACTGCGACTTCCGGACCCGTAGGTACCATTCGGACAGCAGTCGTACCTGTTTGTCGGTATAGCCACGTTCGACCATGCGTGTAACGAAGTCGTTGTGCTTTTGCTGATCCTCTTTGCTGGCCTTGGCGTTGAAGCTGATGACTGGCAGCAGGTCTTCGGTGTTCGAGAACATTTTCTTCTCGATGACCACCCGCAGTTTTTCGTAACTGAGCCAGGTCGGGTTCTTGCCGTTGTTGTTGGCCCGGGCGCGCAGGACGAAGTTGACGATTTCATTGCGGAAATCCTTCGGATTGCTGATGCCGGCCGGTTTTTCGATTTTCTCCAGTTCTTCGTTCAGGGCGACGCGGTTGAGGATCTCGCCGGTTTCCGGATCGCGGTATTCCTGATCCTGAATCCAGAAGTCCGCGTAGAGCACGTAGCGGTCGAAGATGTTCTGGCCGTACTCGCTGTAAGACTCGAGGTACGCGGTCTGGATCTCCTTGCCGATGAATTCGATATAACGCGGTGCCAGGTATTCCTTCAGATAGCGCAGATAGCGCTCGCGGGTTTCGGCCTGGAATTGTTCCTGTTCGATCTGTTGCTCAAGTACGTAGAGCAGGTGCACCGGGTTGGCGGCGATTTCATGCGGATCGAAGTTGAACACCTTGGACAGGATCTTGAAGGCGAAGCGGGTCGACAGACCGTTCATGCCTTCATCGACACCTGCCGAATCGCGGTATTCCTGAATCGACTTGGCTTTCGGATCGGTGTCCTTGAGGTTTTCGCCGTCGTAGACGCGCATTTTCGAATAGATGTTAGAGTTTTCCGGCTCCTTGAGGCGTGACAGCACAGTGAACTGCGCGAGCATTTTCAAGGTGTCCGGCGCGCAATGCGCCTTGGCCAGGGAGCTGTTGAACAGCAATTTGTCGTAGATCTTCACCTCGTCACTGACGCGCAGGCAGTACGGCACTTTGACGATGTAGATCCGGTCGATGAAGGCTTCGTTGTTCTTGTTGTTGCGGAAGGTGTGCCATTCCGATTCGTTGGAGTGGGCGAGCAGGATCCCGGTGAACGGAATCGCGCCGAGACCTTCGGTACTGTTGTAGTTGCCTTCCTGAGTCGCGGTCAGCAACGGATGGAGCACCTTGATCGGTGCCTTGAACATTTCGACGAATTCCATCAGGCCCTGGTTGGCCCGGCACAGCGCACCGGAATAGCTGTAAGCGTCGGCGTCGTTCTGTGGGTATTCCTCGAGTTTGCGGATGTCGACTTTGCCGACCAGCGCGGAAATGTCCTGGTTGTTCTCGTCGCCTGGTTCGGTCTTCGCCACGGCGATCTGGTTAAGGATCGACGGGTAAAGCTTGACCACGCGGAACTGGCTGATATCGCCGCCGAACTCGGCCAGGCGTTTGGTGGCCCATGGCGACATGATGGTGTTCAGGTAGCGCCGTGGAATGCCGAAGTCTTCCTCGAGGATCGCGCCATCTTCGGTGGCGTTGAACAGACCCAGTGGCGATTCGAATACCGGCGAGCCCTTGATCGCATAGAAGGGCACTTTTTCAATCAGTTGTTTCAGCTTCTCGGCCAGCGACGATTTACCACCGCCGACAGGGCCGAGCAGATAGAGGATTTGTTTCTTCTCTTCCAGGCCTTGGGCGGCATGGCGGAAATACGAGACGATCTGGTCGATGCATTCTTCCATCCCGTGGAAGTCTTCAAAGGCCGGATAGCGGCGGATCACCTTGTTGGAGAAGATGCGTGACAGCCTCGAATTGGTCGAGGTGTCGAGCAGTTCCGGTTCGCCGATGGCCAGCAATAGACGCTCGGCAGCGGAAACGTAGGCGCTACGGTCTTTCTTGCACAGCTCCAGGTACTCTTGCAGCGAGAGTTCTTCCTGGCGTGTGGACTCGAAGCGTTGTTGGAAGTGGCTAAAGATACTCATGACGTCACCTCGCTCGATACGTGGAGCCGACGCCGGATCACTCAGTCGATGCTGGCAAGCAGCCGCAGTAGCAGCTGATTGTTTACCCCCCAGAACACTTTCACGATCGACAATCGTGAAAGTCACTCCCGATGACCCGTGCGCCGGTGTACCGGCTCTCCCCTGATTTGGATGGCCTGGGCTTAAGGATAGTTGGGAATTCGGGAGGTAAAGGCGAGATACGTAATTAGTTGTGGCAAGACCGTTCGTCTGCCCGCGCAGGCCCACGGCAGCCGGGGCCTGCGCGTGACAAAAAAATTATTCGGCGGTGCCTTGGGCCGTTTCCGCAGGATAAGTCGTACGCCACAACTCAAAGCCACCGTCCATGCTGTAGACGTCGGAGAAGCCTTGGCTGATCAGGTACGCCGCTGCGCCCTGGCTGGAATTGCCGTGATAGCAGACGACCACGGTCGGTGCATCAAGGTCGGCGCCTTGAATAAAGGCGTGCAGCGAATGATTGTCCAGATGCTTCGAGCCGCTGATGTGCAGGGCGGCAAAAGTCGCCGGGTCGCGCACGTCGACCACGACAGCACCTTGTTCACGCAGGGCCTGGGCCTGTTCCGGGGGGATTCGTTTGAATTCGCTCATGGCGGGTTCCTGTTGCTCGGCTGAAAGCGCAGTCTAACGCGGGACGCTGACTGGCGAAGTTTCGGAGATAAGTGGTGCGACGGTCGGGGCGAGGCCGCCATGTTCATCGCATTTGCACGACAGGCGTTCACCGCTGTCGACGTTCATCAGGGTCAGGCTGCCGCCCCAGACACAACCGGTATCCAGCGCCGAAATACCCGGTTCATGGATATTGCCCTCGAGTGCCGCCCAGTGGCCGAAGATGATGCGCAAGCCTTTGGTCTTGCGGTCCCGGTGCTGGAACCACGGTTTGTAGCCGGGCGGGGCGGTGTCCAGGCCTTCCTTGCTCTTGAGGTCGAGCTTGCCTTCGGCGGTGCAGAAGCGCATCCGCGTGAAATAGTTGGTGATGACGCGCAGACGGGCTACGCCCTTGAGGTCGTTGTCCCACTTCGCCGGCTCGTTGCCGTACATGCCGTCGAGGTAGGCAGGCAACATGTTGTCGTCACGCAGGGCGGTCTCGACTTCGTCTGCGCACTTCAAGGCCCGGCGCAGCGACCACTGGGGTGGAATGCCAGCGTGGACCATGGCGACATCGCGCTGCTCGTCGTAGTGCATGAGCTTTTGTTGCCGCACCCACTCCAGCAGTTCGGCGCTGTCCGGCGCTTCGAGAATCTCGCGCAGGGTATCGGACTTCTTCAGGCGCTCGATGTTTCTAGCCGCAGCCAGCAGGTGCAGGTCGTGATTGCCCAGAACGCAGACCAGCGACTCGCGCATGCCATATAGAAAGCGCAGGGTTTCCAGCGATTGTGGGCCACGGTTGACCAGATCGCCGACCAGCCACAGACGATCGAGTGTCGGGTCGAATGCCACTTGCTTGAGCAGGCACTTGAGCGGTTCGAGGCAGCCTTGCAGGTCGCCGACGGCATACGTCGTCATCAGTGCAAGGCTCCGGGCACCGCCAGACGGAAAGGTTTGATGATGGCGTCGAAATGTTTGCCATCGTCGGCAACCATTTCGTAGGTGCCCTGCATGGTGCCGACCTTGGTGGTCATCACTGTGCCGCTGCTGTAAGTGTGGCTCTGGCCGGCATCAATCAACGGTTGCTGACCGACCACGCCTGCACCGCGCACTTCTTCGACATGGCCGTCACCGTCGGTGATTACCCAATGCCGCGACATCAGGCGTGCGGGTTGCTCGCCATTGTTCTGCACGGTGATGGTGTAGGCGAAGGCGAAGCGGTCGTGCTCGGGTTGCGATTGGTCTGCCAGATAGCGGGTAACGACGCTGACATCGACCTGGTAACGGGAATCGGACATGCAAGAGGCCTTAAACGAAGCGGAACGCGGGGCGTAGCTGATGGGGAGTCAGTCTAGGCAAGTATCGGGCAGTAAACCAGAGTGGCGTCCTGCCCGATAGCGTTCATCGTTTATCAGTCAGCGGCGGGGGAGGCCGGAACCTGAATGGCGAGCTGGTCGGCGAGGCGTACGAACGCGGCCAGATCCAGTTGCTCCGGACGCAGGCTGCCATCGACGCCGGCGGCTTCGATTTCAGCGTTGCTGAGCAATTGCTTGAGGGTGTTGCGCAAGGTTTTGCGGCGTTGGTTGAACGCTTCGCGCACCACGCGCTCCAGCAGCTTGTGATCCTTGGCCGGGTGCGGCAGTACGGCGTGAGGCACCAGACGGACGATCGCCGAGTCGACTTTCGGCGGTGGGTTGAACGCGCCCGGGCCAACGTTGAACAGGTGCTCTACACGGCAGTGGTACTGAACCATGATCGACAGGCGACCCCAGTCACCGCCACCCGGGCCCGCGGCCAGACGCTCGACCACTTCTTTCTGCAGCATGAAGTGCATGTCGCGAATGATGCCGGCGTTGTTCAGCAGGTGAAAAATCAGCGGCGTGGAAATGTTGTACGGCAGGTTGCCGACCACTCGCAGGCTGTTCGGCGCCGCTTTGAGCGTGTTGAAGTCGAACTTCAGCGCATCGCCCTGATGCAGGTTGAAATTGCTCTTGCCGGCAAACTGCTGGTTGAGGATCGGGATCAGGTCCTTGTCCAGTTCCACCACGTCGAGTTGCGCGCCGGAACTGAGCAGGCCGGCGGTCAATGCGCCCTGGCCCGGGCCGATTTCCAGCAGGCGATCTTCAGACTTGGCGCTGATGGAGCGCAGGATGCGGTCAATAACGCCGGCATCGTGCAGAAAGTTCTGGCCAAAGCGTTTGCGCGCCTTGTGTTGGTATTGCTCGGTCATAAACGGGTCTCGGCCATCTGGTAGGCGGTTTCCAGGGCGACTTGCAGGCTGCCGGTGTCGATCTTGCCGCTGCCGGCCAGATCCAGGGCGGTGCCGTGGTCGACCGACGTGCGGATGATCGGCAGACCCAGGGTCACGTTGACGGCAGCGCCGAAGCCTTTGTACTTGAGCACAGGCAGGCCCTGGTCATGGTACATCGCCAGCACTGCGTCGCAGTGCTCCAGATATTTGGGGGTAAACAGAGTGTCGGCAGGCAGCGGGCCACGAAGGTCCATGCCCTCGCCGCGCAGGCGCTCTAATGTCGGTTCAATGATGTCGATTTCTTCATGGCCCAGGTGGCCGCCTTCACCGGCGTGCGGGTTGAGCCCGCAGACCAGGATGCGTGGCTGGGCGATGCCGAATTTGTGTTGCAGGTCGCTGTACAGAATCCGCGTCACGCGCTCCAGCCGTTCTGGTGTGATCGCGTCGGCAATCTCGCGCAGGGGCAGGTGAGTGGTGACCAGTGCCACGCGCAAACCACGCGTGGCGAGCATCATCACCACTTGTGCGGTATGAGTCAGGTCGGCGAGGAATTCCGTGTGCCCGGAAAAGGCGATGCCTGACTCGTTGATCACGCCCTTGTGCACTGGGGCGGTGATCATCCCGGCGAAGTCGCCGTTGAGGCAACCGTTGCCGGCGCGGGTCAGGGTTTCGAGGACGAACGCAGCGTTGGCCTTGTCCAGTTGCCCGGCAACCACGGGGGCGCTGAGCGGCGTATCCCAGACATACAGGCTGTTGGCGGGCGCCGGAGCGTCCGGCCAGTGATCAGGCGCAACATCCAGCAAAGTGACAGCCAGCCCCAGCTGCGCGGCCCGCTCAAGGAGCAAGTCGCGGCTGGTGATGGCAATCAGGGGATGTGGCTGGGCTTGCGAGGCGAGCAGCAGGCACAGGTCGGGACCGATGCCGGCTGGTTCGCCGGGTGTCAGCGCGAAACGCTGGGGTTTCACTGCGCTGCCTGGTCTGCACCAGGGAGTTTGATCTCTACGTACGCTTCGTCACGGATCTGACGCAGCCAGGTTTGCAGCTCTTCGTCGTATTTGCGGTTACGCAGTACGGTCATGGCTTGCTGCTCACGGGCCTGTTCGGTGCTGTCGGTGGCGCGACGGCCAAGGACTTCGAGAACGTGCCAGCCATATTGGGTCTGGAACGGCTTGGACAGCTGACCTTGTGGGGTCTTGGCCATCACTTCGCGGAATTCCGGAACCAGTGCGTTCGGGTCGATCCAGTTCAGGTCGCCGCCGTTAAGCGCCGAGCCTGGGTCTTCGGAGTAACTTTTGGCCAGAGTGGCGAAATCTTCGCCGGCCAGAATGCGCTCGTACAAGGATTGAACCAGCGCCTTGGTCTTCGCTTCATCGCGAATCGGGCTCGGCTTGACCAGAATGTGACGTACATGCACTTCATCGCGCATCTGCGCTTCGCCACCGCGTTTTGCCAGCAGCTTGAGGATGATGAAGCCACCCGGTGTGCGGGCAGGTTGAGTGATGTCGCCGACGGCCATGCTGCTCAACTCGCGGTCGAACGGCGGTGGCAGTTGCGCGGCTTTACGCCAGCCCATGTCGCCGCCTTCCAGCGCGTTGTCGCTGCCGGATTTGGCAACGGCCATCTGGCCGAAGTCAGCGCCTTGCTTGAGCTGCTGGTAAACCTCCATGGCCTGACGGGCTGCACTTTGAATGGCTTCAGAGTTGGCGCTTTCCGGCGTCGGGATCAGGATGTTGGCCAGGTGCAGTTCTTCGGACAGTTGCATTTTGCCCAGGTCGGAGGCGAGGAAGTTTTTCACTTCCTGTTCGGAAACCTGAATGCGTTCTGCCACGCGACGCTGACGCACACGGCTGATGACCATCTCGCGCTTGATCTGCTCACGGGCGTCGTCATAGTTCAGACCGTCGCGAGCCAGGGCGGAGCGGAACTGCTCAACAGTCATGTTGTTGCGCTGAGCAATGGTGCCGACCGCCTGGTTCAGCTCTTCGTCAGTGATGCGGATGCCAGAGCGTTCGCCGATCTGCAGTTGCAGGTTTTCGACGATCAGGCGCTCGAGCACCTGTTGATCCAGTACGCCAGGAGGCGGCAGGCCACCGCCACGCTTGGCGATGGTCTGTTGAACTTCGTGGACACGTTGGTCCAGTTGGCTCTGCATGACCACGTCGTTGTCGACGATCGCTACCACTTTGTCGATGGATTGAACTGCGGCGTTAGCCGCAGTACCCAGGAACAGCGCGCCCAGCATCAGCGGGCGCAGACAATCAGAAAGCTTGGTCTTCACGTTCACGATAACCTTGAATGCCTTTGTCGAGGAAGCTCTCTACCTTGGCGCCGGTGAGGCCGCCGAGTCCCTTCAGAACAATTTGGAGGAAGACGCCATGGTCGCCTTTTTCGTTTTGCGGAGCATCCTGGCTGAACTCGTCATAGGAAACCCAGTAACGGTTGATCAGGCGCAACTTCCAGCAGCAGTTGTCGTACTCGAAACCACCGAAGGCTTCCAGGGTACGGTTGCGGTTGTAGTCGTACTGCCAGCGGCTGATCGCGTTCCACTGCGGAACGATCGGCCAGATGACCGAGAAGTCATGCTGCTGGATCTTGTAGTAGTCCTTCACATAGCCAGCTGTGCCAGGTGTGCCGTAGTCGCCACCCATCTGCCACTTGCCCGTTGTCTGGTCGTAGCGGATCTGGTCGTTGCGATAGCGATAGCCGGCATTGATAACCTTGTTCGGGTTGTCTTCAGGCTGATAGTGGAACATCGCACTGCCGGAACGCGGGCTGCGGCTGTCCGGATCCCAGTTGTAGTCGGCAGTGGTGCGCCAGTCGCGGTTCCAGCGGTATTCGTATTCAAGCGCATACGGAGACACATTGGAGTGCGCGTCGTCGCGGGTTTTCGCGTCGATACCTGGCAGTTGAACTTCACGATCCTTGAAGTACAGGGCCTGGCCGACACTGATGCGTTGACGCTCGAACCCGTCGTCTTCGATCCAGCGGCTGGTCACGCCCAGCGACAGTTTGTTCTCGTCGCCGACACGGTCGGAGCCTGCGAAGCGGTTATCACGGAACAGCGACGCATAGTTGAAGGTGTATTCGCTGGTGTCGAACACCGGGATATCGTTCTGGTCTTTCTCGGGTACATAGAGATAGAACAGGCGCGGTTCCAGGGTCTGGCGATAGTTCTTGCCGAAGAACGACGTGTTGCGGTCGAAGTACAGGCCGCTGTCGATACTGGCGATCGGGACGCCACGGTTTTGCGAGCTGCTGTACTTCTCACCCAGCGCCGAAGCGCCGTTGCGGTTAGTCACCAGGTCGTCTTTACCTTGTCCGTCGAGATCCAGATCGTACTGGGTGTACTGATACTTGAGCGATGGCTTCAGGAAGCCATAGGTCCAGTTCATCGGCAGGCTGACACCCGGTTTCAGGTTCAAACGATCGCCGTTGGCGCGAGCCAGGCCTGCGACGTTGGTATCAAGGCGCGGGGTACCGATGGTTCCGTCCGCATTGATCGGACCGCCGTTTTCGTCGAGGAAGTTGCCGGTTTTCAGATCACGATCAAACCGAACAAGCTCGGTCTCGTAATCGAAGTCCAGGCCTTGCGGATGATATGGCAGCTGACCATTGAAGGTAATCTGCGGCAGACGGCCATACGGTGTGATGCTCGCAACGGTCGCCAATTGGTACTGCTGGGCATTCAAGCGAGCGGTGTAGCTGTCACCCCGATAGCTGATCGAACCTTGCTGGTTCACGAAGTCGCTGGACTTCACGCCAATCTGATCGGTCTGCAGATCCTGGAAGTAATACGGATCGCTGATCTTGGTGTAGTCGACTTCAGTGAACACACGGGAGTCGAGACCGCCCTTGTGCTGCCAGTTGTACATGTAGCGGGTTTTTTCGTAGTCGGTCTGCTTGCTGCGCTCGGTATCGTCATCGTTCAGATACGCGGCACCGAACTGACCTTCACTCGACTTGGTCAGGTAACGGAATTCGCCTTCCACCAGCATGCCGCGCTTGCTCATGTAGCGCGGGTACAACGTGGCGTCGTAGTTCGGCGCCAGGTTGAAGTAGTACGGTGTAACCAGCATGAAGCCGGTATCGGTGCCGCTGCCGATGGTCGGCGGCAGGAAGCCCGACTGACGACGGTCGTCGATCGGGAAATAGATGTACGGCGTGTACAGAATCGGAATGTCTTTAACGCGCAACGTCACGTTGGTCGCGGTACCGAAACCGGTGGCCGGGTTCAAGGTGATGTTGTTGCCCTTGAGCTGCCAGGCATTGCTGTTCGGTTCGCACGTGGTGTACGTGCCGTCCTTCAAGCGAATGATCGCGTTCTCGGCACGTTTGGCGTACAGCGCATTACCGCGGATACGCGATTTGTGCATCACGTATTCGGCGTTGTCGACTTTCGCTTCACCGGTGTCGAGCTGCACGTCGGCGTGGTCGCCGACGATCAGCGCACCGTTGTCGCGGATGCGTACATCGCCATTGAGTTCGGCGCGGCTCTCGGCCTGATACAGGCTGGCCTCGTCGGATTCGACCTGCATGCTGCCCTGACGCAGGACGACATCGCCGGCCAGCGTACCGACTTGATCATCGGTGTTATAGCGCGAGGCTTTTGCGCCGATAAAGGTCGGTGCATCGCTTTTATTCGTCTTGTCATTCATGCCAGGACGAATCGGTTCGATATAGGCACCAGAGCAGTAAGGCCCGGTCTCGGCCAATTGGGCGGCGGTGAGCTTCTCGCGCGGAACCCAGTCGAGGTGACTGAAGTCTTCGCTACGGGATTTCAGACCGCGGCCCTTGGCTTCGGTAACCAGTACGGTTTTAGGGCCAGTGTCGCTGGTCGAACCGTTCTCGGTTGGCGCTTCGCCAGCGGCACTGACGGCACTGCCGTCATGCACTGGGCGCGGCGGCAACGCAGCAGCGGTTGATTTGGGCGCACAGGCCCAACCACCCGAAGCCGAGACGGAGCAGTCATACTGCTCGGCGGCAACAACGAATTGACTGGCCAGAGGTTGCATAGCCAGCAGACTGCCGGTTACCAACAACGGAAATTTTTTACGAAACGCGGGGGATTTCAATGCCATCTTATTAGTCCGGGCTTCCTGCGTGCCATCTGCCCGCGGTGTGGGCCGCACGCCTCTCGATGGTCTGAAAAAGATGCTGGATAATAAAGCATGACCCGCTTGACGGCTAGCGCCGTCGGAGACCCTTGCAATGCCTGACCAAGATGTACGCTTGCAACACCTGAAAGTTTGGCTCGATGAGCAGTTGGCAATCCTGTTTGCAGATCAGGGCTGGGGCACCGTGCCCCCGGCCACGTTGACCGCGGCCAGCAGCGACGCGAGTTTCCGCCGCTACTTCCGCTGGGAAGGCGAGGGTCGCAGCTTCGTCGTGATGGACGCGCCGCCGCCCCAGGAAAACTGCAAACCGTTCGTGGATATCGCTTTTTTGCTGGCGAAATCCGGAATAAATGTGCCGAAAATTTATGCCGAGGACCTTGAGCGTGGATTTCTTTTGCTCAATGACCTGGGTAACAAGACCTATCTCGACGTGATCGATGGCGAAAATGCCGACGCATTATTCAGTGATGCCCTGCAAGCGCTGCTGGCTTTTCAGCAATTGCCGATGGTCGCACCGTTGCCGAGCTACGACGTTGCCTTGCTGCGCCGAGAGCTGGAACTGTTCCCCGACTGGTACGTAAAGCGTGAACTCGGTGTCGAATTCGACGCGACCCAGCAACAGCAGTGGCAGCAGGTCAGCGATCTGCTGATCGACAGCGCACTCGCGCAGCCCAAAGTGCTGGTGCACCGCGACTACATGCCGCGCAACCTGATGCTCAGCGAGCCGAACCCCGGTGTGCTGGATTTCCAGGATGCGGTCTACGGCCCGGTGACCTACGACGTGACCTGTCTGTTCAAGGATGCCTTTCTCAGCTGGCCTGAAGAGCGTGTGCGCGGCTGGCTGGAAAGCTACTGGCAGCAAGCCTCGGCACTGAATATCCCGGTGCAGCCGGACTTCGAAGACTTCCTGCGCGCCAGTGACCTGATGGGCGTACAGCGCCACCTGAAGGTCATCGGCATCTTCGCGCGCATTTGTCATCGTGATGGCAAGCCGCGTTATCTGGCCGACGTACCGCGCTTCTTCTCTTATATAGAGGCGGTGATTGCGCGTCGTCCTGAATTGGCAGAACTGCAAGCGCTGTTCACCAGCCTGCGGGGTGGAGCAACAGCATGAAGGCAATGATTCTGGCGGCAGGCAAAGGCGAGCGCATGCGCCCGCTGACCCTGACTACGCCGAAACCACTGGTGCGTGCCGGCGGTGTCCCACTGATCGAATATCACCTGCGGGCTCTCGCTGCCGCAGGGTTCAACGAGATCGTGATCAATCACGCCTGGCTCGGTCAGCAGATCGAAGATTATCTGGGCGACGGCTCGCAATTTGGCGTGAGCATTCAGTATTCGCCGGAAGGTGAGCCACTGGAAACCGGCGGCGGGATTTTCCGTGCGCTGCCGTTGCTCGGCGATGATGCGTTTCTGGTGGTGAACGGTGATATCTGGACCGATTACGACTTCAGCGTCCTGCACCAGCCGATCAACGGGCTCGCGCATCTGGTACTGGCGGACAATCCGGCGCACCACCCGCGCGGTGATTTCACACTGGTCGACGGCGAAGTGCACGACGGTCAGCCGGACGCTGCGACCCTGACTTACAGCGGCATCGCCGTATTGCATCCGCAACTGTTCGACGGCTGTACCGACGGTGCCTTCAAACTGGCGCCGCTGTTGCGTAACGCCATGGCGGCTGGCGAAGTCACGGGCGAACGTCTGAAAGGTCACTGGGTGGACGTCGGCACGCACGAGCGTCTGGCCGAAGCTGAAGCATTGATAGAAGCGAGTCGCTGACATGTTGTGGCCAGGGACTCTGATTGGAGCCGGAGCGGGTTTTGCGATTGCCAGCATTCCGGGGGCCATGCTTGGGGCATTGTTGGGACAGGCGCTGGATCGGCGCCTGCACTTGCAGAGCTGGGGGCATTTGCGCGAAAAACTCGGCGGTCGGCCGATGTTGCGCAATGACGAATTGTTGTTTGTGCTGCTCGGGCGTCTGGCCAAAAGTGACGGTCGGGTCACTGACGGGCATATCCAGCAGGCGCGTAACGAAATGCGTGCGCTGGAAATGAGCGAGCCGGCTACGCGTCGGGCGATTGCCGCGTTCAATCGCGGCAAGTCCGGCAGCGACAATCTGCGCGGTTATCTACGGCGCCTGAGTGCGCAGCCGCATGCCGCCGAAGGTGTGTTGCGCGCCTGTTGGCGGATGGTCTGGGCCGATGGTCGCGCGGGTGTCAGTGAGCGTGAACTGCTGGCGCAATGGGGCAAGTGGCTGGGCTGGACGACGCATCAGGTGCAGGCACTGGCCAATGATTACGAGCCGGGCAAACGACCGATCGTCAGCGCTGCTGTGAGTTATCAGGAGGCGATGCGTTTATTGGGCGTGTCGGCGTCCAGTGAACCGGCGCAGATCAAGCGCGCCTATCGGCGCCTGCTCAGTCGTCATCATCCGGACAAGATTGCCGGGTCGGGTGCGACGCCAGTGCAGGTGCGTGAAGCCACCGAAAAAACCCGTGAGCTGCACAACGCCTACACGTTGATTCGTGAGCGGCGGGATTTTCGCTAACCGTTAGGTGTGTAGCGACTGCGCTGGCCTCTTCGCGAGCAGGCTCGCTCCCACCATGGACTGTGTACGCAGATCCATGTGGGAGCGAGCCTGCTCGCGAAGGGGGCGACTCG
The DNA here is from genome assembly GCF_900187605.1 of Pseudomonas sp. Irchel 3H7. GTDB lineage: Bacteria > Pseudomonadota > Gammaproteobacteria > Pseudomonadales > Pseudomonadaceae > Aquipseudomonas. Next base: position 32,324 of record NZ_FYEA01000005.1, on the reverse strand, counting down.
GTCTTTCTGTCAGTCCGTGTTCTGCGGGTTCAGCCAGCCACGCACCCGGCGGAACAACTGTTCCTGTTCAGCCTTGTTATCCGGCAAAGCCTTGAGCGCGACCTGGCTGAACGCCGAGGTCTTCAAGCGCTTGCTCGCCTGCATGCGCTCCAGCGCGGCGTTGCGATCCAGCGGCTTGTCCATATAGAAAATATCGGCGGTCGGCAGCTTCAGCGTCGGCGTCACTTCGGCCAGTGGCGGTTTGGCCTTGGCTGGCATCTGCGCATCGACCATGACGAACTTTTCTACCTGCGCCGTTTGTTTCTCGCTCAGGTATCGCGCGGCCCAATAGGCGCCAGTGCCGTGCCCAAGCACGACAATGCTGCGTGCGCTCTGCTGCTCGGCGTAAGCAATCGCGGCGTCGATGCGCGCGAAGATGCGTTCGGCGTCAGCTTTGGATTGCTCTTCAGTGGTTTCGGCGACCACCTGATCCGCCACTTCTGCTTCACCGCCAGCGGCTTGCTCGATCGGCTGCGCGGTGGTGGAGTCCTTGCTGCCGGACTCCGGGGCTTTCGGCACAGCGGGTGCCTCGACCACGCGCGGTGCAAAGGCGTCGCTTTGCAAGTCGGGCAGCGTAATACTCAGGCTGCTCCATTTTGCATCCGGCAGTTTGCGCCGCAACGGGCCGATTGCCTGCGGCCAGTCAGCGGTTTCGCCGGTGCCGGGGACGATGATCACTGCGCCTTTCGGTTCGGCAGTGTTGGCCGGTTTCCACAGGGCGAGGAAGGTGTCGGTACCGGCCTGCAACTGTTGCTGTTCTTGCGCCGGGACTTTACGTTCCAGTGCGGCGGCCTCTTCCTGACTACGCTCAAGCAGTGGCTGGCGTTCGGCCGGTTTTTCTTCGGCCGGTTTTTCCGCTGTGGCGGCGGGTGCCGGATCGGCGGCTTCGACGGAAAACGCACAAGGCAGGAGCAGCGACAGGCACAATGCTGGCATTGCCAGGCGGTAGACAGAGGGCATCGGTTATTCCAGGCCAGAAAGTATCCCGGCAGCCTAATGGGTTGGTCAGAATTTGTCAGTGTATGAGACTTCAATGAAGCGATTTTGCTGCCTGTGGGTTATCGGCTGTTTGTGGTTTCCCTTGATGGGCTGGGCGGCGCCTGCGCCGCCTTCTCATCTCGCACAGTTGTCGGCGAGCCAGCAGCAATGGCTGGCGCAACACAATGAATTGCGCGTCGGCCTGGTGTTGCAAGCCCCGTATGCGCAATACGACCGGCGCTTGCAACGGCTGTCGGGGGCCAACGTCGAGCTGATGAAGTTGCTGGCCAAGGTGCTCAATGTCGAACTGAGCTGGCGCAATTTTCAGGATCTCGCGCAATTGGACGCCGCCATGCGCGAGGGCGAGATCGATATCGCTCCGGGCCTGAGCCAGACCCCGAGTGCCCTGCGTCTGTGGCAGTTCTCTGATCCGTACATGCGCGTGCCGCAACTGGTGGTCAGCGACCAGAAGGCCAGTGGTGTGGTCGATCTGGAGAAGCTCGACAGCCAGATCCGCGTCGCCGTGCGCATGCCCAGCAGCACGGCTGATTACCTGCGCGGCAACTACCCCCATCTGAATCTGCAAGGTGTACCACTGGAGCGTCAGGCCTTGCAGTTGCTGTTGAGTCAGCAGGCCGCCTACGCCGTGGTCGATGAGGCGCAACTCGGGCGCTTGTCGGTAGAGCCTGAGTTCGCCGGGCTGGTGGTGGTCGGCGATATCGGCCTGCCACAACTGCTGCGCGTCGGCTCGCGCCGCGATTGGCCAGAGTTGGCCGGCATCATTCAAAGTGCGCTGCGTGCCATCCCGGCCAAGGATCTGGAGCAGTTACACAACCAGTGGCTGCAACCGAAATATCCGCGACTCTCGGAGTCGCCGGGGTTCTGGCAAAACCTCAGCTTGTTGTTTGCAGTGATGCTGCTCAGTTGTGTCGCGATCGTGTTCTGGCAGCGTCGCCAACAGCACAGCCTCGAACAGCGATTGCTGGCCGCCCGGGAAGACATCGCCTTGCGCGCGGCCAACGAAGAAGCGCTGCGGTTGACGCAGTTCTCCATCGACCAAAGCACCGTCGGCATCCTTTGGGTCAACTGGGACAGCCATGTGCGCTACGCCAATCGCGCGGCGGAAATTATGCTCGGTTATCCCTCGGGCGGACTGATCGAACGGCCATTGATCGACTTCGAACCGGGTCTGCACATGGACCGCTGGCTCAATCTGTGGAAGCGCGCGCGGGCCAGTGAAGAAGGTCCGCTGAGTTTCGAAACCAGTTGCGTGCGGGCTGACGGCAGTATTTTGCCGGCGGATGTCTCGCTGAGTTTCCTGCGCTTTCGCGACAGTGAATACCTGGTGGTGTACCTCACCGACGTCACCGAGCGCCGTCGCGCCCTCGCCGCGTTGCAGGAAAGCGAGGCGCGTCTGCAAGGCATCGCCGCCAACGTGCCGGGATTGGTGTTTCGTCTGGAGCGCGCGCCGGTGACCGGGCAGATCGACTTTGCCTACATCAGCGAGGGCAGCGAAAGCCTGGTCGGTTACGCCCCGGCCACCATAGCCCATCGCGACATGGGTCTGCGCAGCCTGGTGCATCCCGACGATAAGGCGAGTTATCACCGCACTCAGGATCAGGCGCTGGACACCGACAGTGACTGGTCGTGGCAGGGCCGGATCCTCACGCGTCAAGGCCAGCAGCGCTGGGCCGAGATCAAGGCGATCACCCGGCAACTGGAGGATGGCGCCTATGTCTGGGACGGCATCGTCTGGGACATCACCGAGAGCAAGCGTATCGAGCTGGAGTTGGCGGCCTCCCGTGAGCAACTGCGCGAACTGTCGGCGCACCTTGAGAGCGTGCGTGAAGAAGAGAAGGCGCGCATTGCCCGCGAGGTTCACGATGAACTGGGGCAGATGTTGACCGTGCTGAAGCTGGAAACATCGATGTGCGAGTTAGCCTACGCGCAACTCGATCCGGGGTTGAACGAGCGGTTGAACAGCATGAAACGCCTGATCGCTCAGTTGTTCCAGTTGGTGCGCGACGTGGCCACGGCGCTGCGACCGCCGATTCTCGATGCCGGGATTGCCTCGGCGATCGAGTGGCAGGCGCGGCGCTTCGAGGCGCGCACGCAGATCCCGTGTCTGGTGCAGGTACCGGATAATCTGCCGGTACTCAGTGATGCCAAGGCAATTGGCTTGTTCCGGATCTTGCAGGAGGCGCTGACCAATGTGATGCGCCATGCTCAGGCGCATACTGTGGAACTGACGTTGGCGCTGGAAGGCGATGAGTTATGTCTGACGGTCAGTGATGATGGCGTAGGATTTGTTCCCGCCAGCGGTCGACCGACTTCGTTTGGCCTGGTCGGCATGCGTGAGCGGGTGCTGATCATGGGCGGGCGGTTGGTGCTGGAGAGTGAGCCGGGGGAGGGCACCAGTCTGAATGTTTGGGTGCCGGTGAGTGAGGTTTGAAGATATGTGGTGTTTGGGCTGACGCTTTCGCGAGCAGGCTCCCTCCCACAGGGATTGCTGTGTACCTGAAATCTGGAGAAAAACGTGATCCGTGTACTGGTAGCCGAAGACCACACCATCGTCCGTGAAGGCATCAAGCAATTGATCGGCCTGGCCAAGGATCTGCAAGTAGTGGGCGAGGCGAGCAATGGCGAGCAATTGCTTGAGGCCCTGCGCAGCGTGCCATGCGAAGTGGTGCTGCTGGACATCTCCATGCCCGGTGTCAATGGCCTGGAGGCGATCCCGCGAATCCGCGCGCTGAACAATCCACCGGCGATCCTGGTGCTATCTATGCACGACGAAGCGCAGATGGCTGCGCGGGCGCTGAAGGTCGGCGCCGCCGGGTATGCGACCAAGGACAGTGACCCGGCGCTGTTGCTCACCGCCATTCGTAAAGTCGCGGCGGGTGGGCGATACATTGATCCGGATCTGGCGGATCGCATGGTGTTTGAAGTCGGCCTGACCGATGCACGGCCCCTGCATTCGTTGCTGTCCGAACGCGAGTTCTCGGTGTTCGAACGCCTGGCCCAGGGCGCCAACGTCAACGACATCGCCCAGCAACTGGCGCTGAGCAGCAAAACCATCAGCACCCACAAGGCGCGGCTGATGCAGAAGCTCAACATCACCTCGCTGGCCGAACTGGTCAAATACGCGATGGAACACAAACTCCTCTAACAGTCACCGTGATCAAAATTGTAGGAGTGAGCCTGCTCGCGATAGCGGTAGATCTGTCACTGCAGTGTTGACTGAGCAGACGCCATCGCGAGCAGGCTCACTCCTACAGGGGGGCTGCGCAGCCTTCGGGATTATGGACATATCCATGAGCGACAGGCGCTTTTGCTTGTTCTTGCAGCTTGCAGCTCAACCCTCGCCACTGCCTTATCCATTAGCGCCATCCTTGTAGGGCAATCCCTACCCCCAACCTTCCATCCGGCTGAGGCGATTCTCTCCTGCGCCCCGATTTGCGTGGCTGTCAGCAGCCACTAGGCTTAACCCACAAGCAGTCATCAACAACAAAGGTGTGGGTATGAGCCAGGTCGATACAAACGCAGGGGCCAGTGATGTGCTGGTCAGCTTTCGTGGAGTGCAGAAGAGCTACGACGGCGAGAACCTGATCGTCAAAGACCTCAACCTGGACATTCGCAAAGGCGAATTTCTGACCCTGCTCGGGCCGTCCGGTTCCGGCAAGACCACCAGCCTGATGATGCTCGCCGGTTTCGAAACGCCGACCGCTGGCGAGATCCTGCTGGCCGGGCGTTCGATCAACAACGTGCCGCCACACAAGCGTGACATCGGCATGGTGTTCCAGAACTACGCGCTGTTCCCGCACATGACCGTCGCCGAAAACCTCGCGTTCCCGCTGAGCGTGCGTGGCCTGAATAAAAGCGACGTCAACGACAAGGTCAAGAAAGTCCTCAGCATGGTCCAGCTCGATGCGTTTGCCTCGCGCTACCCGGCGCAGTTGTCCGGTGGTCAGCAGCAGCGTGTGGCGCTGGCCCGCGCGCTGGTGTTCGAACCGCAACTGGTGCTGATGGACGAACCCCTCGGCGCCCTCGACAAGCAACTGCGTGAACACATGCAGATGGAAATCAAACACCTGCACCAGCGCCTCGGCGTAACCGTGGTCTACGTGACCCACGATCAGGGCGAAGCGCTGACCATGTCCGATCGCGTTGCGGTATTCCATCAGGGCGAAATCCAGCAGATCGCCCCGCCGCGCACACTTTACGAAGAACCGAAAAATACCTTTGTTGCCAACTTCATCGGTGAAAACAACCGCCTTAACGGTCGCCTGTTGAGCCAGAACGGCGAGCGTTGCGTGGTCGAGTTGGGCCGTGGCGAAAAGGTCGAGGCGCTGGCGGTCAACGTCGGCCAGACCGGTGAACCGGTGACTTTGTCGATCCGTCCGGAGCGCATCAGTCTCAACGGTTCCAGTGATCAATGCGTTAACCGCTTCTCAGGGAGGGTGGCGGAATTCATCTATCTGGGCGACCACGTCCGGGTGCGCCTGGAAGTCTGCGGCAAGACCGACTTCTTCGTGAAACAGCCGATTGCCGAGCTCGATCCAGCGCTCGCGGTCGGTGACGTGGTTCCGCTTGGCTGGCAGGTCGAGCACGTACGCGCACTCGATCCTCTTCTAGAGGCGAACTGATCGCCCCGGCAATACCAACACCAACCCTGCACGTGGAGAGAACAATAAATGTTGAGATCCCTGAAGTTCACCGCCCTGACCCTGGGCCTGATGGGTGCGGCCAGCGCGATGGCCGCCGGCCCGGATTTGACCGTGGTGTCGTTTGGCGGGGCGAACAAGGCCGCGCAAGTCAAAGCCTTCTATGCACCGTGGGAAGCGGCGGGCAACGGCAAGATCGTCGCTGGCGAGTACAACGGCGAAATGGCCAAGGTCAAAGCCATGGTCGACACCAAGAGCGTGTCGTGGGACTTGGTCGAAGTTGAATCGCCAGAGCTGTCCCGTGGCTGCGACGAAGACATGTTCGAACAACTCGACCCGGCGCTGTTCGGCAAGACTGAAGATTACGTCAAAGGCGCGATTCAGCCGTGCGGCGTGGGCTTCTTCGTTTGGTCGACCGTACTGGCTTACAACGCCGACAAACTGAAAACCGCGCCGACCAGTTGGGCGGATTTCTGGGACACCAAGAAATTCCCGGGCAAGCGTGGCCTGCGCAAAGGCGCCAAGTACACCCTCGAATTCGCGCTGATGGCCGATGGTGTGGCGCCGAAAGACGTCTACAAAGAGTTGGCGAGCAAGGGCGGCCAGGATCGCGCGTTCAAGAAGCTTGATGAGCTGAAGCCAAGCATTCAGTGGTGGGAAGCCGGCGCACAACCGCCGCAATACCTCGCTTCCGGTGACGTGGTGATGAGCTCGGCTTACAACGGTCGCATCGCGGCGGTGCAGAAGGAATCCAACCTGAAAGTGGTGTGGAACGGCGGCATCTACGACTTCGACGCCTGGGCCATCCCGAAAGGTCTGGACGCCAAACGCGCGGAAGCGGCGAAGAAGTTCATCGCCTTCTCGGTACAGCCGCAGCAGCAGAAGACCTACTCGGAAAACATCGCCTATGGCCCGGCTAACACCCAAGCCGTACCGCTGCTGGCCAAGGACGTCCTCAAAGACATGCCGACCACCCCGGAAAACATCGCCAACCAGGTGCAGATCGACGTCAGCTTCTGGGCTGACAACGGCGAGCAACTGGAGCAGCGCTTCAACTCCTGGGCTGCGAAGTAACCCGAGCATACGGGCCGACGGCTTTCCGGATGATCGTTCCCACGCTCTGCGTGGGAACGCCGCCCGGGACGCTCCGCGTCCCCGTGTGACGCAGAGCGTCACTGGATTCATTCCCACGCAGAGCGTGGGAACGATCAGTAGCAAAAGTTCGAGGTGGTATTCACCACCTCTGTAACGATCAAAGATTTGCGGAGTACGTCATGGCCATCGCCGTTCCCCTGAACGAGGGCAACAGCCCCACCTTGAAGCAGAAGCTCAAGCGCGCCGAGCGGGTCAACCGCTGGAAGGCTCAAGCGCTGATTGCGCCGCTGTTTCTGTTTCTGTTGCTGGTGTTTCTGGTGCCGATCGTGGCGCTGCTCTACAAAAGCGTCGGCAACCCCGAAGTGGTCGGCGGCATGCCGCGCACCGTGGCGGCCATCGCCAGTTGGGACGGCCGCGGCCTGCCCGCTGAACCGGTCTACAAAGCCGCCGGCGAAGACCTCGCCGAAGCGCGCAAAAACCAGACGCTGGGCGATCTGTCCAAGCGCTTGAACATGGAGTTGGCCGGCTATCGCAGCCTGTTGACCAAAACCGCCCGGGCGCTGCCGTTCGCCAGCGAACCGGCCTCTTATAAAGAAGCGCTGGAAGCACTCGACGAACGTTGGGGCGACCCGGCCTACTGGCAAGCGGTCAAACGCAACACCAGCAACATCACCCCGTATTACCTGCTGGCGGCAGTCGATCACCGCATCGACGACCTCGGCGAAATCGCCCCGGCCACGCCGGATCAGGCGATCTACCTCGACATCTTCGCCCGCACGTTCTGGATGGGTCTGGTCATCACCGTGATCTGTCTGGTGCTCGCGTATCCACTGGCCTACCTGTTGGCGAACCTGCCATCGCGGCAAAGCAACCTGCTGATGATTCTGGTGCTGCTGCCGTTCTGGACCTCGATCCTGGTGCGCGTCGCCGCGTGGATCGTGCTCCTGCAATCCGGCGGGTTGATCAACAGCGGCCTGATGGCCATGGGCATCATCGATAAACCGCTGGAACTGGTGTTCAACCGCACCGGTGTGTACATCTCGATGGTGCACATCCTGCTGCCGTTCATGATTCTGCCGATCTACAGCGTGATGAAAGGCATCTCGCCTACCTACATGCGTGCCGCCATTTCCCTCGGCTGCCACCCGTTCGCCAGTTTCTGGCGGGTGTACTTCCCGCAGACCTACGCCGGTGTTGGCGCCGGTTGCCTGTTGGTGTTCATCCTCGCCATCGGCTACTACATCACCCCGGCGCTGCTCGGCAGCCCGAACGATCAAATGGTCAGCTACTTCGTCGCCTTCTACACCAACACCAGCATCAACTGGGGCATGGCCACCGCGCTGGGCGGGCTGTTGCTGCTGGCGACTGTAGTGCTTTATCTGATTTACAGCTGGCTGGTCGGCGCCAGTCGCCTGCGCCTGAGCTAAGGGGAATTCGAAATGCTGAGTCCTTACATGTCGCCCATCGAACGGGTGTGGTTCTACAGCCTGCGGATTCTCTGCGGCTTGATTCTGTTGTTCCTGATTCTGCCGGTGCTGGTGATCATTCCGCTGTCGTTCAACTCGGGGAGTTTTCTGGTCTATCCGCTGCAGGGTTTCTCGCTGCAGTGGTATCACGACTTCTTCGCCTCGGCGGAATGGATGCGCGCACTGAAGAACAGCATCATTGTTGCCCCGGCGGCGACGGTACTGGCGATGGTCTTCGGTACGCTGGCGGCGATCGGTCTTACTCGCGGTGACTTCCCCGGTAAAGCGCTGGTGATGGCGCTGGTGATTTCGCCGATGGTGGTGCCGGTGGTGATCATTGGTGTGGCGAGTTATCTGTTTTTTGCGCCGCTGGGTTTGGGTAACAGCTTCTTCTCGCTGATCGTGGTGCACGCGGTGTTGGGTGTGCCGTTTGTGATCATCACGGTGTCGGCGACGTTGCAGGGGTTTAATCACAATCTGGTGCGGGCGGCGGCGAGTCTCGGTGCATCGCCCTTGACCGCGTTCCGTCGGGTGACCTTGCCGCTGATTGCGCCGGGGGTGATTTCCGGGGCGCTGTTTGCCTTTGCGACGTCGTTTGATGAGGTGGTGGTGACGCTGTTTCTTGCGGGACCTGAGCAGGCGACGTTGCCTCGGCAAATGTTCAGCGGGATTCGCGAGAACCTCAGCCCGACGATTGCGGCTGCTGCTACGTTGCTGATTGCTTTCTCGGTCATCTTGTTGCTGACCCTGGAATGGCTGCGTGGTCGTAGCGAAAAACTGCGGACTGCTCAGGTTTAAGGGCCAGATCAAAAGCTTACCCCCTCACCCCAGCCCTCTCCCCCAGGGGGGCGAGGGGGAAAGGGAGCAGATCTTCATGGCTTTCGAGGCCTGAGCTCGACTCGGTATTTCAGGTCGGTGTACTTCGAGAGTACAACGCGGTCAGTCCCCTCTCCCTCGGGGAGAGGGCTAGGGTGAGGGGCTCTTGCTCTTGCTCTCGCCTGCGAGGGGTCATTCACCAGATGAATAGCAGACAACCCCAATTCCCCAGCTAATCTTGTGCCCAGCTCCCACATCTATAAGAGGCTGCGCACGATGAGTCTGTCCCAGTTCAAAATCGCTCACAAACTGATCACCGGCGCCGCTGCCATCGAGCAACTGGCCGCCGAACTCACACGCCTCGACATCGACAACCCGCTGATCGTCACCGACGCAGCCTTGGTCAAATCCGGCACGGTAGAGCTGGCGCTGGTGCAACTCGGTGGGCGCGACTACGAGATTTTCGACCGCGTTTTGCCAGACCCGGAAATTGCCATAGTCGAAGACTGCATGCGCGTTTACCGTGAGGGCGGGCATGACGGCTTGATCGGTCTCGGTGGTGGCAGTGCCATCGACATCGCCAAAAGCGTCGCCGCCTACGCCGGTTACCACGGCGCGCTGGAGGACCTGTTCGGCGTCGACCAGGTGCCGCGCAAAGGCCCGCCGCTGATCGCCATCCCGACCACCGCCGGCACCGGTTCCGAAGTTACCAACGTCGCGATCCTCTCGGACAAAGTCGCGCAGTTGAAGAAAGGCATCGTCAGCGACTTTCTATTACCGGACGTGGCGCTGGTCAGCCCGCAGATGACCCTGACCTGCCCGCGCAGCGTCACCGCCGCCAGTGGTGTCGACGCGCTGGTGCACGCCATCGAATCCTATCTGTCGGTGAATGCCTCGCCGATCACCGACTCGCTGGCCATCGGCGCCATCAAGCTGATCGCCAACGCGTTGCCCAAGGCCTACGCCAACGGCACCAACCTGCAAGCCCGCGAAGACATGGCCACCGCCAGCCTGATGGCCGGCATGGCGTTCGGCAATGCCGGGGTCGGCGCGGTGCATGCGCTGGCGTATCCGCTGGGCGGGCGTTTCAACATTGCCCATGGCGTCAGCAATGCCTTGCTGCTGCCGTATGTCATGACCTGGAACAAGATGGCCTGCGTCGAACGCATGCAGGATATTGCCGAAGCCATGGGGGTGAAGACTGCTCATCTGAGTGCCGCCGAAGCAGCGGATAAAGCCGTGCAGGCAATGAGCGATCTGTGCGCAGCCGTGGAAATTCCGGCCGGGCTGCGCAGTTTCGGTGTCCCGGAAGAGGCAATCCCGGCGATGGCCGTGGAAGCGGCGGGCATTGAGCGGCTGATGCGCAACAATCCGCGCAAACTCAGCGCTGTGGACATCGAGAAGATCTACCGCGCGGCGTATTGAGTCAGCGCCCGTCCTCCGTCATGGCACAACCCAATCATCGCGGTCACGGTGCGCGCTTGGAAACTTGAGGTATACAATGCGCGCCATCGTGATTTAGCTCAGAAAAGGTGCGTCATGCAGCCCTTCGTAATTGCTCCGTCGATTCTCTCCGCCGACTTCGCCCGCCTCGGCGAGGAAGTAGACAACGTTCTTGCCGCTGGCGCCGACTTCGTCCACTTCGACGTCATGGACAACCACTACGTGCCAAACCTGACCATCGGTCCGATGGTCTGCGCGGCATTGCGCAAGTACGGCGTCACCGCGCCGATCGATGCGCACCTGATGGTCAGCCCGGTGGATCGTATCGTTGGCGACTTCATCGAAGCCGGCGCCACCTACATCACCTTCCACCCGGAAGCCACGCTGCACGTTGATCGTTCGCTGCAACTGATCCGTGAAGGCGGCTGCAAATCCGGTCTGGTGTTCAACCCGGCGACGCCGCTGGACGTGCTCAAGTACGTGATCGACAAGGTCGATATGGTCTTGCTGATGAGCGTCAACCCAGGCTTCGGCGGGCAGAAGTTCATTCCTGGCACCCTCGACAAACTGCGCGAAGCGCGGGCGATCATCGATGCCTCGGGCCGTGATATCCGTCTGGAAATCGACGGCGGCGTCAACGTCAACAACATCCGCGAAATCGCCGCTGCGGGCGCTGACACCTTTGTTGCCGGCTCGGCGATCTTCAATGCGCCGAACTATCAGGAAGTCATCGACAAGATGCGCTCCGAACTGGCGCTGGCGCGCCCATGAGCGGGTTTGAGCAGCTGTTCCCGGGGAAACTGCCACGGCTGGTGATGTTCGATCTGGATGGCACACTGATCGACTCGGTTCCAGACCTGGCAGCGGCGGTGGACACCATGCTGCTCTCACTTGGCCGCCAACCTGCGGGCATCGAATCGGTGCGCGAGTGGGTGGGCAACGGCGCGCCGGTCCTGGTGCGCCGCGCCTTGGCCGGTGGCATCGATCATTCGGCGGTGGATGACGTTGAGGCCGAGCATGCACTGGAAGTGTTCATGCAAGCCTACGGCGCCAGCCATGAGCTGACCGTGGTCTATCCCGGCGTGCGCGACACCCTCAAATGGCTGCACAAGCAGGGCGTGGCCATGGCGCTGATCACCAACAAGCCGGAGCGCTTCGTCGCGCCGTTGCTGGATCAGATGAAAATCGGCCGCTACTTCAAGTGGATCATTGGCGGCGATACCTTGCCGCAGAAGAAACCGGATCCAGCCGCGCTGTTTTTTGTAATGAAAATGGCCAACATCCCGGCCTCGCAATCGTTGTTCGTCGGTGACTCGCGCAGCGATGTACTGGCAGCGAAAGCGGCGGGGGTCAAATGCGTGGCGTTGAGTTACGGCTACAACCATGGCCGACCGATTGCCGAAGAATCGCCGGCGCTGGTGATCGACGATCTGCGCAAGCTAATTCCCGGTTGCCTCGGTTCGGCCGCTGAGATAACGTTGCCCGACGCTGCTCAATCCCATTCTGGAAACGCCATCGTGGTGGTCACTCGCAAACTCTGGATGAAAGTCATCAAGGCCCTGGCCCGCTGGCGTTGGCGCGCCTGACTTGTTCCTGGCCGGCCTGCCGGCGCGTTTGCATACCTGACTGATTTGCCCCTCACACCACGAGGCACCTTATGATCCGCGAAGAATTCCTGCGCTTGGCCGCTGACGGCTACAACCGCATTCCGTTGGCCTGCGAAACCCTGGCCGACTTCGACACGCCGCTGTCGATCTACCTGAAACTGGCCGACCAGCCCAACTCCTACCTGCTTGAATCGGTGCAGGGCGGCGAGAAGTGGGGCCGTTACTCGATCATCGGCCTGCCGTGCCGCACCGTGCTGCGGGTTCACGACCATCACGTCAGCATCACCGTTGATGGCGTTGAAACCGAAAGCCACGATGTTGAAGACCCGCTGGCCTTCGTTGAAACCTTCAAAGCGCGCTACAACGTGCCGACCATCGCCGGTCTGCCGCGTTTCAACGGTGGTCTGGTCGGTTACTTCGGTTATGACTGCGTACGTTATGTCGAGAAGCGCTTGGGCAAATGCCCGAACCCGGATCCGCTGGGTGTGCCGGACATTCTGCTGATGGTCTCCGACGCGGTCGTGGTGTTCGATAACCTCGCCGGCAAGATGCACGCGATCGTCCTGGCCGACCCTGCGCAGGCGGATGCCTTCGAACAAGGTCAGGCGCAATTGCAGGCATTGCTGGAAAAACTGCGTCAGCCGATCACCCCGCGCCGTGGCCTGGATTTCAGCAAGCAGCAGGCGGCTGATCCGGTATTCCGTTCCAGTTTCACTCAGGACGATTACGAAAAAGCCGTCGACACCATCAAGGAATACATCCTGGCCGGTGACTGCATGCAGGTCGTGCCGTCGCAACGCATGTCGATCGACTTCAAGGCTGCACCCATCGATCTGTACCGCGCCCTGCGTTGCTTCAACCCGACGCCTTACATGTACTTCTTCAATTTCGGCGACTTCCACGTCGTTGGCAGTTCGCCGGAAGTGCTGGTGCGGGTTGAAGACAATCTGATCACCGTGCGCCCGATTGCCGGTACTCGCCCACGTGGCGCCACCGAAGAAGCCGATGTGGCGCTGGAAGAAGATCTGCTGTCGGACGACAAAGAGATCGCCGAGCACTTGATGCTGATCGATCTGGGCCGTAACGATACCGGTCGTGTTTCGGAAATCGGCTCGGTGAAGCTCACCGAGAAAATGGTCATCGAACGTTATTCCAATGTGATGCACATCGTCTCCAACGTTACCGGCCAGTTGAAGGCCGGGTTGACGGCGATGGACGCACTGCGGGCGATTCTGCCGGCGGGCACCTTGTCGGGTGCGCCGAAGATTCGCGCGATGGAAATCATCGACGAACTGGAGCCGGTCAAGCGTGGCGTGTACGGTGGCGCGGTCGGTTATTTCGCCTGGAACGGCAACATGGACACTGCAATCGCGATTCGCACGGCAGTGATCAAGAACGGCGAGCTGCACGTGCAGGCCGGTGGCGGCATCGTTGCCGACTCGGTGCCGGCGCTGGAATGGGAAGAAACCCTGAACAAACGCCGTGCGATGTTCCGCGCCGTCGCCCTGGCCGAGCAAACCCCGGAAGCCTGAGTCCACACAAAACCCTTGTAGGAGTGAGCCTGCTCGCGATAGCGGTGGGTCAGTCAACAAATCTGTTGAATGTTAATCCGCAATCGCGAGCAGGCTCACTCCTACATTTGCTTTGTGTCTGGCAATAAAAAAGCGGCGCCTGCGAGGGCGCCGCTTTTTTTGTGCCAGGGGTTTAAAAGTCCAGCACTACCCCGACGTTAACGCCCTGCTGGGTAAAATCATCATCCTTGCGCAACGAATAACCGCCACGCAGCGCCAGATCCGCCGTGAGTTTGTGGCTCACACCCAGACTCAAGCGGTTCAAATGACTTTGCGGCGTATAGCCCTCAAGTGTGAAGTCGTTGGCCGGCAAGGTATTGAGCGCGATGTTGACCTTTTGTACGTCATCTTCGTATTCACGCTCGTGGGCGTATTCGCCGAACACCTGGGTTTGCGGAGTAATGTTGTACTTGCCCTGCAAGCCCAGCCCCAGGCGTTTCGAGTCGCGGGCCTGATCATCGAAGGTCAGCGCCGTGGCGCGATTGCTCTTCTCGGAGTAGCCATCGACATCAACGCTGGCGTAATCGGCGCTGACGAATGGCGACAGGTGCCACTCGCTGCCCGGCTGGGCAATGTCGTAACCGACACGCGCGCTGAAGGCCCAGAGGCTGCCGTCAGTGTCGCCTTTCTCCGCACCTTCGCTGGCGCCCAGATCAAACTTGCGCTTGAGGTTGTCGTAGTCGAGTTTGCCACCGGTCAACGCCGCGTCAGCCCACCAGCGGTTTTGCTGGTACTGGGCAAATGCCGTGGCCATGTAGCTGTTGAGTTTGTAGTCCGAATCGTTATGACCGGCCTCCAGATTCTGCCGGTAGAAACCGCCCGCCACACCGACGCGCCAGGCTTCACTCAAGCGATAGCTGCCACCGACGTTGAGGTTGTATCCGCTGCCATCAGCGCTGGCGCCGCTGCTTTGGCTGTCGACATCCAGATGCTGGCCGCCCGCCGAGACAATGGCGCGCCATTGACCGACCGCTTGCCAATTCTCCCAATCCGCCTGCCATTGGTTGCGCAGTTCATCCTGATGCGCGCGCACTGTGGCGTGGGCCATTTCTGGTAGCAGCGTCAGTTCCCACGGCGCGGCGAGCAGGGAGTAGGCGTAATCGGAGATCAGTTTTTGTCCGGCCTCGGTTGGATGCACGCCGTCGTTGTAGATCAGCTTGCTCGGATCGGGTGTCGCGCTGTTGATCCCGTAACGGGCGTTCTCGGTGCAGCTATTGCCGCTGAAGCAGGTCGCGGTCAGGTTCTGATCGGTCGCGAGGCCAAAGCGCCCAGGATCGGCGAACACTTCCGAGAGCAGTACCGGAATGTTCAGCGGAATGATTTCGGCGTTGATGCCTTGCAGGCGTGTGACCAACTGACTGTTGAACTGGGTGGCGAGTTGACTGCTGAAGGTTTGCAGTGGCGTACCGTTGATCGCTGGCGTCAGGCCAACATCAGGCAACAGCCAGACCATCACGTATTTGGCACCGGCGGTTTGCAGGGTTTGCACGCTGTCGGCCAGCCGATCGGCGGCGGCGTTGGCTTGCGGCAGGCTGAGAATTCGTCCTTGCAGGAAGTCGTTACCGCCGCCGGAAATGTAATACAGCGCATTCGGGTCGGCGCGGAAGCCGTTTGAGGGCAGGTAACCGGCACGGGTGCGTTCACCGGTGGCGGATTGCGTCGTGATCGAGTCGAGGATCTGGTCGGTGCGATAACCGCCAACCGCCCAGTTGTTGCCGTCCGGCTGGCCGTTTTCGGCGCGCACGGCGGAGCTGGAAGAGGCTGTCTGGTCTGGCGAAAAGCCAAGGCGTCCGCCGAGCAACTGCGTGGAGTTCAATGAATACAGTTCCCCGCTGCCATCCTGATACACCGGCCCGGTCCGGTTGGTGTAACGCTCGGTGGAGCCGGCCGGTCCGCCAGTGTCGGTGAAGGTGCCGGCATCATTGAGGCTGTCGCCAAACACAATGAAACTGGAATAAGGATTGGGCGCTGCGTTGGCCTGGGCGCAGGCCAGTGCGAGCAGGCAGCCGGCCAGCGGTACAAACAACGTCTGTTTGATCATGAGCAAGTCCGTTTATTTATTGTTGTAGGTGAACGAAACGACAGTACCAAAAACTCCCGGCGTTTTGCCATCGGTCGCGAATCCTCCCCTGGATTTATTCCCCAAAGCCCCGGCCATATTGCACGCCCCGCCCAGCTAAGTTACTGTGCCGGAACGTATGAACGAGACCTTCCCCGTGTTGATCACCAGCAAACTTCTGGATCAAGTCATCAAGGCACACGCCCGCTGGCGTTGGCGCGCCTGAATCTTTTCTGCCGGCCCCGCCGGATCTGTATCGCTTTGCCTTCCTTGCCTGTTTGAAATGCCGCTGTGCCGACGCGTCTATCTGCGTCCGACATCGTGCAGCGCCCTGCGGGCAAGTGATCTGAAGGCTGTTTTCAAATCAGAATTCAAGAGGTTCGAAACGCCATGTTGCTGATGATCGACAACTACGACTCCTTTACTTACAACGTTGTGCAATACCTTGGCGAATTGGGTGCCGACGTCAAAGTCGTGCGCAACGACGAATTGACCGTCGCCGAAATCGAAGCACTCAAGCCTGAGCGCATCGTGGTGTCCCCAGGCCCGTGCACGCCGACCGAGGCCGGTATCTCCATCGAAGCCATCAAGCACTTTGCCGGCAAACTGCCAATCCTCGGCGTCTGCCTGGGTCACCAGTCCATCGGCCAGGCTTTTGGCGGCGATGTAGTGCGCGCGCGTCAGGTAATGCACGGTAAGACTAGTCCGGTATTCCACGAGGACAAGGGCGTTTTCGCTGGCCTGAACCATCCGCTGACGGTCACCCGTTACCACTCGCTGATCGTCAAGCACGACACGTTGCCCGATTGCCTGGAACTGACCGCATGGACCCAGCACGATGACGGTTCGGTCGACGAAATCATGGGCCTGCGTCACAAGACCCTGAACATTGAGGGCGTACAGTTCCACCCCGAGTCGATCCTGACCGAGCAGGGTCATGAACTGTTTGCCAACTTCCTCAAACAAACCGGCGGCACGCGCTAAGGACTTCCCATGAATATCAAGACAGCCCTGAGCCGTATCGTCGATCACCTCGACCTCAGCACCGATGAGATGCGCGATGTGATGCGCGAAATCATGACCGGCCAATGCACTGACGCGCAGATAGGCGCGTTCATGATGGCCATGCGCATGAAGAGCGAGAGCATCGACGAGATCGTTGGCGCGGTGTCGGTGATGCGTGAGCTGGCCGATCAGGTTGAACTGAAGACCCTCGACGGCGTGGTCGATGTGGTCGGTACCGGCGGTGACGGTGCCAATATCTTCAACGTGTCGACGGCTTCTTCGTTTGTTGTTGCCGCTGCCGGTTGCACTGTCGCCAAGCACGGCAACCGCGCAGTCTCGGGCAAGAGTGGCAGCGCCGACTTGCTGGAAGCTGCCGGCATCTATCTGAACCTGACGCCGGTTCAGGTAGCGCGTTGCATCGACAACGTCGGTATCGGTTTCATGTTCGCCCAGACCCATCACAAAGCCATGAAGTACGCCGCCGGCCCGCGCCGCGATCTCGGCCTGCGTACGCTGTTCAACATGCTCGGCCCGCTTACGAATCCGGCCGGGGTGAAACATCAGGTGGTGGGCGTGTTCACCCAGGCACTGTGCCGGCCATTGGCCGAAGTCTTGCAACGCTTGGGCAGCAAGCATGTGCTGGTGGTGCATTCGAAGGACGGCCTGGACGAGTTCAGTCTCGCCGCACCAACCTTTGTGGCGGAACTGAAGAACAACGAAATCACCGAGTATTGGGTCGAGCCAGAAGATCTCGGCATGAAGAGCCAGAGCCTGCACGGTCTGTCGGTCGAAGGCCCGGAGGCTTCGCTGGCACTGATCCGCGATGCTCTCGGCAAGCGCAAGACCGAAAACGGTCAGAAAGCCGCCGAAATGATTGTGCTCAACGCCGGTGCCGCGCTGTACGCCGCCGACGTGGCGAGTAGTTTGAAACAGGGCGTCGAGCTTGCGCACGACGCCTTGCACACCGGTCTCGCTCGGGAAAAACTTGAGGAGCTGGGTGCCTTTACCGCGGTATTCAGAGTGGAGAATGAGGGATGAGTGTACCGACGGTTCTGGAAAACATTCTGGCGCGTAAAGTCCAGGAAGTCGCCGAGCGTAGCGCTCGCGTCAGCCTGAGCGAGCTGGAAAGTCTGGCCAAGGCGGCCGATGCACCCCGTGGTTTCGCCCAGGCATTGCTGGCGCAGGCGAAGAAGAAGCAGCCTGCGGTGATTGCCGAAATCAAAAAGGCCTCGCCGAGCAAAGGCGTGATTCGCGAGAACTTCGTTCCGGCCGACATCGCCAAAAGCTACGAGAAGGGTGGGGCGACCTGTCTTTCCGTACTGACCGATATCGATTACTTCCAGGGCGCCGATGCGTACCTGCAACAGGCTCGTGCCGCGTGCAGCCTGCCGGTGATCCGCAAGGACTTCATGATTGATCCTTACCAGATCGTTGAAGCCCGTGCGCTGGGCGCCGACTGTGTGCTGTTGATCGTCTCCGCACTGGATGACGTGAAAATGGCCGAGCTGGCCGCCGTCGCCAAAAGCGTCGGTCTCGATGTGCTGGTCGAAGTACACGATGGCGATGAGCTGGAGCGCGCGTTGAAAACCCTCGACACACCACTGGTCGGGGTCAACAACCGCAATCTGCACACCTTCGACGTCAGCCTGGAAACCACCCTCGACCTGCTGCCGCGCATTCCGCGCGATCGTCTGGTCATTACCGAGAGCGGTATTCTCAATCGCGCCGATGTCGAATTGATGGAAATCAGCGACGTCTATTCGTTCCTCGTCGGTGAAGCGTTCATGCGCGCGGAAAATCCGGGCACTGAACTGCAGCGACTGTTCTTCCCGGAGCGTGGCACTTCCATCAGCGGTTCGACCCTCGACTGATTCGCTCCAGACCGAGTCGACGCCATCGCGAGCAGGCTCACTCCTACAGGGGAACGCGTTCCAATTGTAGGAGTGAGCCTGCTCGCGATGAGGTACTAGAAATCCCCAAAGATTCCAGATCTGCCGGAGCCTTCCATGTCGCTGCCAACCCCCCTGACCATCGAAGCCGGCCTGCAAGCCGAACAGGATTTGCTGGCCTCGGTCTGCGCCGGCGACTCAGAGTTCGGCCTGCTGTTCTGGCAACCCAGCGATCGCGCCCTGGTCATGCCGCGCCGCCTCAATCGTCTTCCCGGTTTCGACCGTGCCTGCGACGTCTCTGCCGCCGCTGGCTGGCCGGTGCTCTTGCGCGAAACTGGCGGCGAGCCCGTCCCGCAATCGGCCGCCACAATCAATATCGCACTCGTCTATGCGCCACCGCGCAGCGAAGGCGATCTGAACCGCATCGAAACCGGCTACCACCGTCTCTGCGATCCGATCTGCCAGTTGCTCGACGAGTTGGGTGGCGCATCATCATTGGGCGAAATCGATGGCGCATTCTGCGACGGTCGCTTCAACGTCAACCTCGATGGCCGCAAAATGGTCGGCACGGCCCAGCGCTGGCGCCAAAGCCAGGGCGGACAGCGTCCGGTCGGTCTGGTACACGGTGCGATGCTGATGGATAACGAGCGCGAGTCGATGGTTGCGGCGGTCAATCGCTTCAACGAAGCATGCGGCCTGGAGCAACGGGTGCGGGCTGGAAGCCACATTGCCCTGCATGAGAAATTCAACGCGCCACAGGCCTTGGCGCGTCTCGATGAGTTGTTTCGTCTGATGCTGGCGCAGATCTACAGCGCCTGATATTCGGGCTTACCGCGTACCGTAGACCACCATGGTCTTGCCTTTCACATCGACCAGGTTGCGTTCCTCAAGATCCTTGAGCACGCGACCGACCATCTCCCGCGAACAACCGACAATCCGGCCGATTTCCTGACGGGTCACCTTGATCTGCATGCCGTCCGGGTGCGTCATCGCGTCCGGCTGCTTGCACAACTCCAATAGGCAGCGGGCTACACGACCGGTCACGTCGAAGAACGCCAAGTCGCCAACCTTGCGCGTGGTGTTGCGCAGGCGTTGTGCGATTTGTCCGCTAAGCGCGTAAAGAATGTCCGGGTCTTGCTGCGACAATTCGCGGAACTTGGCGTAGCTGATTTCTGCAGTTTCGCATTCAACCTTGGCCCGCACCCAGGCGCTGCGTTCCTGTTCCTGTCCCGCCTGCTCGAACAGGCCCAATTCGCCAAAGAAATCCCCGGCATTAAGGTAAGCGATGATCATCTCGCGGCCGTCGTCATCCTCGATCAGGATTGTCACCGAGCCCTTGATGATGAAGTACAGCGTGTCCGAGCGATCGCCCGCACAGATGATATTGCTTTTGGCCGCATGGCGACGGCGCTGACAATGCATCAACAGCTTGTCGAGGTTCTTGATTTTGGGTGTGGGGGTAATAGCAACCATGGTTGTATCCCGAAAAGACTGCACGGTGATGTTTGATTTTTTTATGAGGCGCTGAAGGCGGTCGCTACACAGCCGGCATGGGCGCCAGCGAATTGGCGCCAGCTTAACAGACACTTCGTCGCAAATTCGAGAAATTACCTACAGGGCAGAAGCATCTGTCCTAGGAACGTGGCTCGCTGTCCGGGCAAAGCCCTGTGCTAAGCTGGCGACCCTTTTTTTACAGTGGAGTCTGGGCGATGAAGGCACGCATCCAATGGGCTGGCGAAGCCATGTTCCTCGGCGAATCCGGTAGCGGTCATGTCGTGGTGATGGACGGTCCGCCGGACGCCGGTGGTCGTAATCTGGGTGTTCGCCCGATGGAAATGCTCCTGCTGGGCGTGGGCGGTTGCAGTAACTTCGACGTGGTCAGCATTCTGAAGAAGTCCCGCCAGGCTGTTGAAAGCTGCGAAGCCTTTCTCGAAGCAGAGCGCGCGACCGAAGATCCGAAGGTGTTCACCAAGATCCACATGCATTTCGTGGTCAAGGGTCGTGGTCTGAAAGAAGCCCAGGTCAAACGCGCGATCGAGCTGTCCGCCGAGAAGTATTGCTCGGCCTCGATCATGCTCGGCGCCGCTGGCGTGGCAATCACTCACGATTACGAAATCGTCGAACTCGGTTGAACCGACATTCAACTATCATAAAAGCAGTGCAGACTCTGGCGATCCCTCGCTGACGTCTGCATAATGCGCCACTTTTTTCAGGGCAGTGATCGGTCAGCCGACGGATCAGCCGCCTGAACAGATAACCAAAATCGCCATCGCGAAGAGGTGTTAACCGTCCTACGCAGGTGCGTTGTTCGCACTTGACGGGCATGCTTGATCACGCGGCCGGGCCGCATACATAGAGAGTTTTTAACGGTGAAAAGCAAACTCAAGCTCCACGGGTTCAATAACCTGACAAAGACCTTGAGCTTCAACATCTATGACATCTGCTACGCGGAAACCCCGCAAGACCAGCAGGCTTACGTTGAGTACATCAATCAAGAGTACAACGCGAAACGCCTGACGCAGATTCTCACAGAAGTTGTCGAGATCATTGGTGCCAACATCCTGAATATTGCCAGTCAGGACTATGAACCTCAGGGCGCCAGCGTCACGATTCTGATTTCTGAAGAGCCGGTAACCCCGACTGAAAGCCAGATCGAAGAATCGCCGGGCCCGTTGCCCGAAATTATCCTGGCCCACCTCGACAAGAGTCATATCACGGTGCACACCTACCCGGAAATCCATCCGGACGACGGTATTGCAACTTTCCGTGTGGACATCGATGTGTCGACTTGTGGTGTCATTTCACCGCTGAAAGCGCTCAATTTCCTCATTCACCAGTTCGATTCGGACATCGTGACTGTGGATTACCGTGTGCGCGGCTTCACCCGTGACGTTGAAGGCAACAAGCACTTCATCGACCACGAGATCAATTCGATCCAGAACTACTTGTCCGAAGACACTCGCGACGCGTACCAGATGACCGACGTGAACGTGTACCAGGAAAACCTGTTCCACACCAAAATGCTGCTGAAGAACTTCGAACTGGATAACTACCTGTTTGGCGACGCCACCAGCAACCTGTCTGCGGAGCAACGCGCTCAGGTGACCGACCGGGTGAAACACGAAATGCTCGAAATCTTCTACGCGCGCAACATGCCGACCTAAGATTCCCGGGCACAAAAAAGGCGACCTTTCGGTCGCCTTTTTCATTCCTGGCACGAACCCCTGTGGGAGCGAGCCTGCTCGCGAAGGGGCCCTCTGCAGCAATACCGTTCTCAGATCCGATAAGTACTCTTGGTCATCACCTTGGCCAGAATACTCATCCCGAATTTCACCGGCGCCGGAAAACGGAAACCTCCAGCCTCCAAAGCACTTTCGGCATGATGTTCTTCATCAATGCGCATCTGTTCCAGAATCGCCCGGGACTTCTCGTCCTCTGCCGGCAATTGCTCCAGGTGTTCATTCAAGTGCTTGCACACCTGATGTTCGGTCGCCGCAACAAAACCGAGGCTGACCTTGTCGCTGATCAACCCGGCCACCGCACCAATCCCGAACGACATCCCGTAAAACAACGGATTGAGCACACTGGTATGGCTGCCCAACTGATGAATACGCTGTTCGCACCAGACCAGATGATCAATTTCTTCTTCGGCGGCGTGCTCCATGGCCTCGCGCACCTGTGGCAGCTTGGCGGTCAGCGCCTGCCCCTGATACAGCGCCTGGGCGCAGACTTCACCGGTGTGATTAATACGCATCAGGCCGGCGACGTGGCGGGTGTCTTCATCGCTCATCTGCGTATCCGGCTGCAGAATCGCGGGCGACGGACGGTACGGCTGGCCGCTGAAGGGCAGCAGGGTTCGCATCGCAGCATCGGCTTGCAGCAGAAGACGGTCAATTGGCGAGTAGTGACGTTGGGTAGTCATGCTGACCTCCGGGAAGAATCTCGACGGCCAGTTTAACCGAATCGGCCGGGGAAGGTTTGCGCTGGGTCATCAGTCACACTGGATGTGCTTTTTGCTTTATGTAGGAGCCGCCGAAGGCTGCGATCTTTTGATCTTGTTTTTGATACTCGAAGATCAAAAGATCGCAGCCTTCGGCAGCTCCTACACAGGTTTGCTGGATATTAGCCCGGTGGCCAGTTCATCTGACGCTGACCGAGGACGTGCATATGAATGTGGTAGACCGTCTGGCCACCCTTCTCGTTGCAGTTCATCACCACGCGGAAACCTTCTTCGCAACCCAGCTCCAGCGCCAGACGCTGTGCAGTGAACAGAATATGCCCGGCCAGTGCCTTGTCGTCTTCGGTCAGGTCATTGAGGGTGCGCACCGGTTTCTTCGGGATCACCAGGAAATGCACCGGTGCCTGAGGGGCGATGTCGTGAAACGCCAGAACCTGGTCGTCTTCGTAAATGATCTTGGCCGGGATCTCCCGGTTGATGATCTTGGTGAACAGAGTATCCACTGCTGTTTTCTCCGTTGTTTGGGCTGGTCTGAGTGTACGCAGGGCGGCTTATCCCGCCCAGTGTTTTACCTGTAGGGCATTTCAGCGCGGGCAGTAAGCCTTGTTGACCATGCCGACAATGGTGCGATTGAGCCAGCGCGAACCGAGTCGCGGCAAAAAGGCGAACCAGCGGTTGCGGCGCCCCGGGATGATGATCGCCCGGTTCTTGTCGAGGGCGCGCACGGTGTACAGCGCAACTTCCTCCGGGCTCATCAGCAATTTGCTGTCTTTGATTTTGTCGCTGTTGAGTTGCGCCGTGCGGAAAAATGCCGTGCGCGTCGGGCCGGGGCAAAGCACCGAAACCTTCACAGCACTTTGCTTGAGTTCTACTCGCAAGGCTTCGGAGAAGTGCAGAACATAGGCTTTGCTGGCGTAATAAGTGCTCATCCACGGGCCGGGATTGAACGCGGCCACCGAAGCAACGTTGAGAATCTGCCCGCCACCCTGCAGCGCCATGCTGTTGCCGATCGCGTGGCACAGGCGGGTGAGGGCGAGGATGTTCACTTCGATCAGGTCCTGCTCGGTCATCCAGTCCTGCGCGAGAAACGGGCCGCAGGTGCCAATGCCTGCACAGTTCACCAGCAAGTCGATCTGCCGGTCGCCTTCTTCCAGCTCCAGCAAGAAACCGGACAAGCGCAGCGGCTCGCCCAGATCGCAGGCGCGGAACAGCACCTCGACGCCAAAACGCTGGGTCAATTCGAACGCAATGCTTTCCAGCTGATCACGCTGTCGGGCCACCAGAATCAGGCTGCGGCCGCGCCGGGCCAGCGCTTCGGCCATGGCCAAGCCAATGCCGCTGGAAGCGCCGGTGATCAGTGCGTAACGGGTCATGCAATTCTCCATCGCAACAGCTCCGCGCCAGCGACGCGGGTGTCACGGCGGGGAGCGCTGTTCATTCTTTCGCAGAGTCTACAGGGGCCTGCGCCGCTTCGGCTGCTTCGTCGGCGGAATCCACGGGTGATTCGACTTCTACTTCGACTTCATCGGTGGTCACCGAGCCACTTTCGTAGCTGCTTTCCAGATTGCTTTCGTATTCCTGCTGGATCGCCGAGATCCCGCCCAGCATTCCACCTGCAAAAATCAGCGCGAAGAACACGATCCACAGGGAGCACAGCACTTTTACTGCGGTACTGTTTGCCGGAGGGGGAGGGCCATAGCGATTGGCGCCGGTGTTGCCCGGTACGACCATGATCACCAGCGGGAAGAAGCTGCCCACAAAGGGTACAAGGTTCAATAGCCAGAGCCAGCCCGACCAGCCGATATCGTGCAGACGCTGAACGCTGAACAGAATGCTGACAATCAGGAAAGCGATAAACAGGAAAAACGCGAAGATCCCGCCGATGATCAGGCCGGTAGTGGAATCACCGCTGACCAGCCCCAGAGCCAACAGGGCGAACACGCCGACAATGGGCAATGTCACCAGACTCAGCACCATTGTCCAGGCCAGAAAACGCAGGCGTCCGATCCGCCCTTCGACGCTGAACGGCTTGAGCGTGGCGAACTCCGGCAGATTTTCACCGACGTTGGCGCGAGGTGCCGCGTAAGGCGAGTCAGGTTCGGCAACAACCTGAGCCTGCTCATGGACATCGGCCAGATTCAGCTCAATGGCTGTTTCCGTTTCGATTCGCGCAGCAATCCCGGTTTTGTTCAGTGCCTGCAGGTACGTTTGAGCATCACTGTGGGAGAGTTCGCGCTTGAGTGCGACGACGCTGCCGTTAAAAAGGCGCTCAATCGCGGTCACATCGCTTTTGAACAGATCCGCCAGATTGAGTTTGGCAGTGGTGATATCGACACCGGGCTGTAGAGCACCGTCGAACACGATCTTGTAACGGGGTTCGCTCATGGCCGAGGCATCCTTGTCGCGAATGAATTGAAAGGTCAGCAGTGTAAGGCCAGTCCATTGGGGCCGGCCTGGTTTTTCTTAGCGTGGCCAGCGTTTCGGCAATTGTGCCGCGCGTTCCTGTGCCTGGCGATACTCGGCATCCAGTCGTGCGATCAAATCATCCACGCTCGGCAGATCATCGATCTGCCCTACGCCTTGACCGGCAGACCACACGGTTTTCCAGGCTTTGGCTTCATCACTGATCGGCTTGAGCTTGTCACCAAAATTCACTTCGCCTTTGCCTTGCAGAGCCGCCATATCGAAGCCGGCCGCCTCCAGACTCTGGCGCATAAAACTCGCCGGTACCCCCGACACCGCTGGAGTATGGATGATGTCTGCAGCCTTGGCTGTCAGCAGCATCTCCTTGTAGGCGTCAGGCGCATGACTTTCGGTGGTGCCGATAAATCGCGTACCGAAGTAGGCCAAATCCGCGCCGAGCAGTTGCGCGGCGAGAATCTCATGACCGTGGTTAAGACATCCTGCAAGCAACAGGGTTTTATCGAAGAACTGGCGGATCTCCGCGATCAGCGCGAATGGGCTCCAGGTCCCGGCATGGCCCCCGGCGCCCGCAGCAACGGCGATCAAGCCGTCGACACCGGCCTCGGCCGCTTTCTCTGCATGCCGGCGAGTGGTGACGTCATGGAAGACCAGACCGCCGTAGCTGTGTACCGCATCGACCAATTCCTTTACCGCGCCGAGGCTGGTGATGACGATCGGCACTTTATGTTCGACGCAGATATTCAGGTCCGCCTGCAAGCGCGGGTTGCTGTTGTGCACGATAAGGTTCACTGCATAGGGGGCCGGACTCTCCAGTGTCGCCAGTCCCGCTTCGATCTGTTCCAGCCAGGCCTTGAACCCGCTACTTTCACGCTGGTTCAGCGCCGGGAAGCTGCCAACGACGCCATTACGGCAGCAGGCGAGTACCAGTTCCGGGTTGGAAATCAGAAACATCGGCGCGGCCACCACGGGCAGACGCAGACGTTGTTCGAGCAAAGCGGGCAGCGACATTATGGATACCCCAAAGATCTGTAGTTGTTGAAGTTAGAACGGCTTGACCACGACCAGAATTACGATAGCCAGCAATATCAGAACCGGTACTTCATTGAACCAGCGATAAAAGACATGGCTGCGGGTGTTCTCGCCACGGGCAAAACGTTTTACCTGCGCGCCGCACATGTGGTGGTAGCCGATCAGCAAGACGACAAGGGTCAGCTTGGCGTGAATCCAGCCGCCCATGCTGAAGAGGCTCGGGTTCAGATAGATCAGCCAGCCGCCGAAGATCAGCGTGGCGATCATCGCCGGGCCCATGATGCCGCGATACAGCTTGCGCTCCATGACACTGAAGCGCTCTTTGCTGATCGTGTCTTCGCTTTGCGCGTGATACACGAACAGACGCGGCAAGTAGAACAGCCCGGCAAACCAGCAAACGACGCTGACAATGTGAAACGCTTTTACCCACAGATAGAGCATTTTTAGTTATTCCTAATTCACGGTAAGCCGGATAGTAGAGGCTTGAGCGTCCGCACGTCACCTTGACGGTTGTCGCAGGCGTGCGCGGCCCCTATTATCGACGGCTTTCCAGTGGGTTCTTTGAGGGCAGGTTATGGTCAAGGTCGGTATTGTCGGCGGCACGGGGTACACCGGTGTCGAACTGCTGCGTCTGTTGGCGCAGCATCCGCAAGCAGAAGTGGTTGTGATCACTTCCCGATCCGAGGCCGGGCTGGCCGTGGCTGACATGTACCCGAACCTGCGCGGTCACTACGACGGCCTGGCCTTCAGCGTGCCGGACATCAAGACCCTCGGCGCTTGCGACGTGGTGTTCTTCGCCACGCCGCACGGTGTGGCTCACGCATTGGCCGGTGAATTGCTGGCGGCGGGCACCAAGGTCATCGACCTGTCGGCAGACTTCCGTCTGCAAGACGCTGAAGAGTGGGCCAAATGGTACGGCCAGCCGCACGGCGCGCCTGAATTGCTGGACGAGGCGGTTTATGGCCTGCCGGAAGTCAATCGCGAGCAGATCAAGAAAGCTCGCCTGATCGCTGTGCCAGGTTGCTATCCAACCGCGACGCAGCTGGGTTTCCTACCGCTGCTTGAAGCTGGACTGGCCGATACTTCGCGTCTGATCGCCGACTGCAAATCCGGTGTCAGTGGTGCCGGTCGTGGTGCGGCTGTAGGCTCGTTGTACTCCGAGACGTCGGAAAGCATGAAGGCCTATGCGGTAAAGGGTCACCGTCACTTGCCGGAAATTCGCCAAGGTCTGCGTCGCGCAGCGAGTAAGGACGTTGGCCTGACCTTCGTTCCGCACCTGACCCCGATGATCCGTGGCATTCACTCGACGCTCTACGCGACCGTGGTTGATCGCTCGGTGGATCTGCAGGCGCTGTTCGAAAAGCGTTATGCCAACGAACCGTTCGTCGATGTAATGCCTGCCGGCAGCCATCCGGAAACCCGTAGTGTGCGTGGTGCCAACGTTTGCCGTATCGCCGTTCACCGTCCGCAGGATGGCGATCTTGTGGTCGTACTGTCGGTGATCGACAACCTGGTCAAAGGCGCGTCGGGTCAGGCGGTGCAGAACATGAACATTCTGTTCGGGCTGGACGAGCGTTTCGGCCTGTCCCACGCCGGTATGCTGCCGTAACACTTTAAGCCGCACAGCGAAAAGGCCCGTCAAGCGGGCCTTTTTGCATTGTGAACAGCTCGTCGGCTTTATTGATATACCGTAACAATAGTTGACCGATTTTCTAGGACAAGCGGATAATGCGCGTCATCACGCATTATGGCGGCGTAACGCCGGGAGATAGTCAGCATGAGCGTCGAATCCTTCACCCCCACGGCTTTGCAATTCACTCAAGGTGCTGCGCACAAGGTGAAGAGCCTGGTCGATGAAGAGGGGAATGATCGCTTGAAGCTGCGCGTATTCGTTACGGGCGGCGGTTGTTCAGGGTTTCAATATGGTTTCACCTTCGATGAAGACGTGGCCGATGACGACACGATCGTTGAGCGCGAAGGCGTGAGTCTGGTGGTTGATCCGATGAGCTTCCAGTACCTGGCCGGTGCTGAAGTGGATTACCAGGAAGGTCTGGAAGGTTCGCGCTTCGTGATCAAGAACCCGAATGCCACCACAACCTGTGGTTGCGGGTCTTCGTTCTCGATCTGATCGCTCTTCGTTACAGACAACAAAACGCCGCAGAGCCTTACGGTTCTGCGGCGTTTTGCTGTGTGCGAGTTGATCAGGCTGGATAGATGGCGCCGAGTATCCGCAGACCGCGTGCGCCGGTGACGCTTGGGCGGTTGGCGGCGATCCCTTCGAGGCAGCAATGGGCCAGCCATGCGAAAGCCATCGCTTCTACCCAGTCCGGATCAACGCCGTGAGTCTGGGTGCTGGCTACCGTCGTGTTGGGTAGCAGTTCGGCCAAGCGTTTCATCAGTGTGCTGTTGTGTGCGCCGCCGCCGCAGACCAACAACTCTTGGGTGTCGGATTGAGCGCTGTGCAGCGACTCGACGATGGTCAGCGCAGTCAGCTCAAGCAACGTGGCCTGCACGTTTTCCGCAGCGAAGGCTGGGAGCCGTGACAGATGTTGCTCCAGCCATGGCAGGTTGAATACTTCGCGGCCGGTACTTTTTGGGCCCTTGGTAATAAAGAACGGATCGCTGAGCAGTGCTTCCAGCAACATCGGTTCTACCGTACCGGTTTTTGCCCATTCGCCATTACGATCATAGTTTTCACCACGCTGCTGCTGAATCCAGGCGTCCATCAGCACATTCCCAGGGCCGCAGTCGAAACCGGCTACAGGCTTGGTCGGCTCTATCAGACTCAAATTGCTGAAACCGCCGACATTCAAGACGGCCTGATTGCCGGTACGCTCTTTGAACAAAGCTTCATGGAATGCAGGAACCAACGGAGCACCTTGGCCGCCAGCTGCGACATCGCGGCTGCGGAAGTCGCTGACGACAGTGATATCGGTCAGTTCGGTCAGCAGGGCCGGGTTGCCGATCTGCACGGTGAAGCCGCGCGCCGGTTCGTGGCGAATGGTCTGGCCGTGGCTGCCAATCGCTCGAATGTCTTGGGGTTTGAGTTGTTGCTGAGCGAGGAGGGTGTGAATGCCCTGCGCAGCGAGCGTCACCCAGTTCTGTTGGGCAATCGCCGAGCGGGCGATTTCGTCAGGGCCGCTGGCGCACAAGCCGAGCAGCTCGGCGCGCAGGGATTCAGGCATGGGAATGTAGTGCGTGGCGATCAAGTTGATCGCCGAGGACTGTTCGATCAGGGCAATGTCCAGACCGTCGAGGCTGGTTCCGGACATTACGCCGATATACAGGGCCATGACTTAACGCTTGCTCGAAGCCAGCATGGTGGCCTTCTCTTGATCCATGCGTGCCATGAGCGGTTGGCTCTGTGCGAGGAAGCGAGCGCGTTCGGCTTTGGCGATCGGATCGGCCATTGGCAGTTTCTGGCCCAGTGGATCGACGTGAACGCCATTGACCTGGAATTCGTAATGCAAGTGCGGGCCGGTGGACAGGCCGGTAGTGCCGATGTAACCGATCACTTGGCCTTGCTTGACGGTACCGCCGGTTTTCACGCCTTTGGCGAAGCCTTGCATGTGGCCGTAGAGGGTACGGTAAGTGTTGCCGTGCTGAATGATCACGGTGTTGCCGTAACCGCCACGGCGGCCGGCCAGCAGTACTTTACCGTCGCCGGCAGCCTTGATCGGCGTGCCGCGTGGCGCTGCGTAGTCGACACCTTTGTGGGCGCGGATCTTGTTGAGGATCGGGTGCTTGCGGCCCATGGAGAACTTCGAGCTGATGCGGGCGAAGTCCACCGGCGTACGGATGAACGCCTTGCGCATGCTGTTGCCATCAGCGGTGTAGTAGCTGCTGTTGCCTTGCTTGTTGGTGTAACGCACGGCGGTGTAAGTCTTGCCGCGGTTGGTGAAGCGTGCGGACAGGATGGGGCCAGTGCCGACGGCTTTGCCGTTGACCACTTTCTGCTCGTAGATCACGTCGAATTCGTCACCCTGACGGATGTCCTGAGCGAAGTCGACGTCGTAGCCGAAGACACTGGCCATATCCATGGTCAGGCTGTGCGAGAGGCCGGCACGGGCCGCTGATTGCGAGAGTGAGCTATTGATGACGCCGTGCACGTAAGCGGTACGAACGGTTGGTTTTGCGGTAACCCGGTTGAAGGCATAACCCTTGTCATTCTTGGTCAGGGTAATGGTTTCGACGTCGCTGACCTTGCTGTGCAAGCTGGTCAGCTGTCCTTCAGGGTTCAATTCGAATTCGAGTTTTTGGCCGTGTTTAAGCTGGCTGAATTGTTTGGCTTGCTTGTCGCTGGCCAGGACTTCGTGAACGGAGGCGGCAGGCAGGCCGACCTTTTCGAACAGGGTCGACAGCGTATCGCCCTTGGCAACGATGACTTCACGGTGGCCAGGTGACTTTGGCTTTTCGGCGGCTGGCGCAGGTGCTGCTTCGGCGGTTTGCGGGGTGTTTTCGTTACTGTTTTCGATTTGAGCAAACGGCGAAGTTACTGGCTCATTTGTGGCTTGAGTCGCATCAGCTGCGTCTTGATCTTGTGTCAGTTGTTCAGCAGGACTTTCCAGTTCAAGGCTCAGGGTCGTCTTTTTGGCTTCTACATCACTGGAAGGAAATACCAGGAGAGCCAGGCTGAGAAGGGCGGCGATTCCACTTGCGGCGAGCAGGTGGGTCTTCGGGTAAAGCGGAGGCGCTTTAGACGGTTCTGTGGTCATAGGTAATTTTGACTTTGAAAAATGATGAATTGGAAAAGATGAATGACATGATGAAGATGAAATAACTGTATAAAATATAACCAAATCATCTCTGAAGCAAGTCTACAGACAGCACGTCTGTGGATTGGTGTCCGTGCGCCGGGCAAAACTTGTAATTGGTGCGCGATCTTGTATGGTTGGTTCCCTTTGAATCTGAGCCTTGCGGGTCTGTTATGAAGTCGGTTGAAGAGCAGCTAGCGCTGATTAAACGTGGTGCGGAAGAACTGTTGGTCGAGTCCGAGCTGATCGAGAAGCTCAAGCGCGGCCAGCCGCTGCGGATCAAGGCTGGTTTTGACCCGACCGCTCCGGATCTGCACCTGGGTCATACCGTGCTTATTAATAAGCTGCGCCAGTTCCAGGAGCTGGGGCATCAGGTAATCTTCCTTATAGGTGACTTCACCGGGATGATCGGTGATCCGAGCGGCAAGAGCGCCACTCGTCCTCCGCTGACTCGTGAGCAGGTTCTGGAAAACGCCGAGACCTACAAGACTCAGGTGTTCAAGATTCTTGATCCGGCGAAAACTGAAGTTGCATTCAACTCCACCTGGATGGATCAGATGGGGCCGGCGGACTTCATTCGTCTGACTTCACAGTACACCGTCGCGCGCATGCTTGAGCGTGATGACTTCGACAAGCGCTACACGACTAACCAGCCAATCGCGATTCACGAGTTTCTCTATCCGCTGGTTCAGGGTTACGACTCGGTGGCCCTGCGCGCGGATGTGGAGTTGGGTGGCACTGATCAGAAGTTCAACTTGCTGATGGGGCGCGAGCTGCAGCGCGGTTATGGTCAAGAGGCTCAATGCATTCTGACCATGCCGCTGCTTGAGGGGCTGGATGGCGTGAAGAAGATGTCCAAGTCATTGGGCAACTACGTCGGCATTCAGGAAGCGCCGGGCGTCATGTACAGCAAGCTGGTTTCGATTCCGGATGCGTTGATGTGGCGTTACTTCGAGCTGCTCAGCTTCCGCTCGATGGATGAGATCAATGCGTTACGTGCCGATGTAGAAGCGGGCGCCAATCCGCGCGACGTCAAAATCAAGCTGGCTGAAGAGATCGTTGCGCGCTTCCATGGTGAAGAGGCAGCGGCCAACGCTCATCGTGCGGCGGGTAACCGTATGAAGGATGGTGAGTTGCCGGATGATCTGCCGGAGGTCGAACTGGCTTCTACTGAAGATATGCCGATCGCGGCTGTCCTTAATAAGGCAGGCCTGGTGAAGAACTCGGCGGCGGCGCGCGATCTGCTGGCGTCTGGTGGGGTGCGCATTGATGGTGAAGTGGTTGATCGCTCCTTTATATATGTACTGGGCGCGACCCACGTTTGCCAGGCAGGCAAGAAGGCATTTGCACGCATCACTCTGAAATCTGAGTGATTCTGAAAATAAGTGTTGACGGCGAATTTTAGATGTCTATAATTCGCCCCACTTCCGGCGCAGTCGAAACGGAAAACTCCTTGAGATTCAATGAGTTATGTAGGTTTCGGCAGTGAGTTGCTTCAGTTCATCGAAGCCGAAAGGAAGTTGAAAAAGA
>NZ_FYEA01000033.1 GCF_900187605.1 Pseudomonas sp. Irchel 3H7 | reverse complement strand
TGCAGTGGTCTAATTTCCCCGGACACCCCGATAGGTGGAAAATACATCTATCGAGGAGTTATTCATGACTAAAAAACGCAGGGCATTCGACGACAGCTTCAAGCTGCAAGTCGTGAAGATGATCAAGGATCAGGGACTCACCGTTGTACAGGTTTGCCAGGATCTGAACATTGGTGAGACAGCCGTTCGACGCTGGGTTCAGCAATACGAGGCAGAGCAACTGGGGCAGGCCGGAATCGGCAAGCCATTAACGGCAGAGCAACAGCGCATCCGGCAATTGGAACAAGAAAATCGGCAGCTCAAGATGGATAACGACATCTTAAAAAAGGCTACCGCCTTCTTTGCCCGCGAGCTGAAGTAAGGTATCGACTGGTTCGGCAGCTGCAACAGAAGGCTTACTCAGTGGCACATGTCTGTCGGTTGCTGAGCATCAGTCGTTCAGGCTTCTATGAGTCTCAGAAGCGTGCTGATGCGCCTGTTCGGCAGAGTTGTCCTGTTCTTGTGCAACTCAAGGCGTCTTTCGCCGAGAGTGGAGGCTGCTACGGCAGCCGCCCTTTGCGCGACGCTTTGCGCGGTAAAGGCATGCTTGTCGGGCTGTATAAAATCCGTCGATTGATGCGGGCTAACGGACTGCGTTCAGCCTGGAAGCGCAAGTTTGTACACACAACCGATAGTAATCATGACCTGCCGATTGCAGAGAATGTACTGAACAGAAAATTTGATCCAGTAGCGCCAAACAAGGCCTGGGTAGCCGACATCACCTATATCCGCACCCGCAGTGGCTGGTTGTATCTGGCCGTGGTATTGGACTTGTTTTCACGCAAGATAGTGGGCTGGTCGATGGCTCCGAACATGCCGGCAGAGCTGGTGTGCACCGCGATGCAACTGGCAATCGCGCAGCGTCAACCGCCGCCAGGCTTGATTGCCCACTCAGATCGGGGTAGCCAATATGCGAGTGCAACTTACAGAGAATTACTGGCAAGAAACGACATGCAGCAGAGCATGAGCCGTAAAGGTAATTGCTGGGACAATGCAGTGATGGAGCGCTTCTTTTTGAGTTTGAAAATGGAGCGGGTATGGCGACGTGACTACGGGAACCACGCTGAAGCGATCCGCGACATTACCGAATACATCGTTGGGTTTTACAACAACGAACGGCTGCACTCGAAACTGGGATATCTGCCACCGACCGTTTACGAGCGGGCGATGGCGTCAAAACCACCTATCGAGGTGTCCGGAATTAGTTGACCACTGCA
>NZ_FYEA01000001.1 GCF_900187605.1 Pseudomonas sp. Irchel 3H7 | reverse complement strand
GGTCAGAGCGATCGCGCTGCACCGTCAGACGGTTGCCATAGCCATCGCTGATCGCCGTCAGCCGTCCTGCACGAAAGTGATAAAAGCGCGCTGTTTCCCCGGCCAGCGCGAGGATCAGCTCCTCCGGCTCATCCCCCAGAAAGATCGCCGCCCGCGACAGGCTGTTGTGAATCGCCGGTCTTTCAACGCTCGGCAACGGAAATCGAGTGCGCCGGTTTTCATGGTCGACCCAGACCACAAAGTCGCCGGCAAACTCCAGCCGATGCGCCAGCGAATGACCCCAGCCAAACCCCAACCCGACATCGATTTCGGCGGCACTGCTGCGATACAACCGCGTGAACTCAAACGGCAACACGCCATCGAGCACCGCATCAGTCAGGGTCAGCAGTTCTTCGCCAGTGACCATCGACACCGGGCAGCCGTTGGTGCAGGTGCGCGGCACGCAATCAGCACTGTCGCCGTTGGGGTTTTTCGCCTGATCCGGCGAGTCGTCGTGAGGCTCATGCCGTTCCATTCGGCTCGAAGCGCCAGGCTTGTCCCGCACCACAGGCGCCGGATTCGGCACCGTCAACACCAGCGAATCGGCCTGACGAATGTTCAGCGGTATCGACGGTGTCGGTTTCAACTCAACGTCACGCGCGTGAAACATCAGTGGCTTCAACGCGCCCGCGTGTCTGTTCAGCTCCGGCGCAGAAGTCAGTTCCGCCAACCGCAACGCGGATGCCGCCAACCACTCTCGAGCCCGGGGCGACTTGATCTTCGCCAGCACTTTGCTGCTCAAACGCAGTGGCACGCCGACGCCACCCGACAACCCCATCAGCAGAAAACTGACCAGCAGTTCGGCCCGCACCTCGGCCACCACTTCAGCCAGATACTGCGGCGGGAGCATCTTCAGCCAACTGGTAAACGTGGCCAGATGAATGAACAGCAGCGGTTCGTCACTGAGGACCAGCAGACCGTTGGCAATGGCGTCGCTGGAGGCATTCAACAACGCCTCAAGCTCGGCCTCGCTGAGGTATTCCAGCAATTTTTCACTGTTGGCCTGCAAATCGGCGAGCAGGGCGAATACCTGGCGGATGTCATCCCAAACACCATTCAGTGCTTTCTCGAATCCACGCCAGTCGGCCTGTTGCAGCTGACCGTAACGCTCAAGAAATCCGGCGCTGGAAAACTCCGTCCACTGTGGTTGAAACTCTGCCCACTCAGCGCGCAGCCAGCCTTCCAGGCCTGCAACGATACTTTCATAAGAGGCATACAGAGCACGCACATGGTCGGTGGAAACATCGGGAAAGAAGGTGATGCGATAACGCTGGCCCCGATCGCAGTCGGTCACCTGCAGAATGCCGCTGGGGCCGATGGTGTAATGCAGCGCTTCGCCGAAAGTCAGCACGCCGCCGACATCGGCAAGCACCGGCTCTAGGGTCACCGGGGTATCGCCAATCGGCACAAACCGCGCGGCGTCGAACATGTGCACCAGCGTCAGCGCCCCGCTGGCCGGGCACATGACCACCGATGAACTGAGCGGCTGGCGCGACTTGATCGGCGCGCTGAGGCGCACGTCGTTGCCGACAGTAAACACCTGCTCGACATCCAGCGCGGTCCCGCTCCAGAACCGCTCGGCCCAAGCGTCGTAGTGGTTCAGACACAGGCGAAACTCGCGGATCAGGTGTTCGAAGTCCGGCTCATCGGGATTCAAAGCAGCAACAACGAGCAGGCCGATGCTGTTGTTCAGGACCAGAAGCCGATCGGTTGGAAGCATTCGCAGTCTCTCGCGCACATCAAAAAGGTGCGGGGACTTTGCGGGGGATCAATCAGGAAAGAAGTCGGGCGAGTAGGCGTTATCTGTAGGATGTTTCGCTAAATATCTGCGAGTAGTTCATCGCCCAACAAACATTGCCCGTTGCTCAATGTCCGTCGCGCTCGTTATGCTGCTGAACCCTTTAATCAGATCCGCGTAGCGGCACCAACCGTGCCGCCCGGGATGTCTTTGTTAACGGATCCGATGATGAATGCACCGCTGAAGGCGTTCGGCCCGATCAAGGCCGTGATTTTCGATATGGACGGTTTGCTGCTGGACACCGAGGGCATTTACACCGAAGTCACCTCGCTGATTGCCCAGCGTTACGGGCGCACTTTCGACTGGAGCATCAAGCAGAACATCATTGGTCGCGGGGCCAACGATCTGGCCAATTACGTGGTGCAGGCACTGGATCTGCCGATCACCGCCGAAGAATTTCTGGTGATTCGCGAGCCGCTGATGCGCGAGCGTTTTCCCACCGCACAAGCGATGCCGGGTGCCGAAGAGTTGATCCGCCATCTCAAGGCGCACAACATCCCGATTGCCGTGGGGACCAGTTCCTCGCGTCAGTCGTTCGGCCAGAAAACCACGCTGCACCGCGACTGGTTCGCGCTGTTCGATTTCATTGTCACGGCAGACGATCCGGAAGTTGGCGCGGCCAAACCGGCGCCGGATATCTTTCTGACCGCTGCCCGACGCTTGGGCGTGGCACCTGAGGATTGCCTGGTGTTCGAGGATTCACCGTTCGGTGTGACCGCCGCGAAAGCCGCCGGCATGACCGCGATCGCCATCCCCGATGCCGCCATGGCCGATGAAAAATACGCACACGCTGACGGGATTCTTCGTAGCCTGAAAGCGTTCACGCCAAGTGCCTGTGGCTTGCCGGCGCTGGAATGGGCGTAAACATCTGACAAAAAAACGCCGCCCCTGTTTAAACAGAGGGGCGGCGTTTTTCGTTCAGTCGACTCAGATAAATCAGGCGCCGAAACCACCGTCGATGGTCAGGCTGGCACCGGTGATGTAACCGGCTTCCGGGCCTGCCAGATAGGCAACGAAACTGGCGATTTCTTCGGCTTTGCCGTAACGACCGACCGCCATCAGCGGGATCAGGCTTTCGGCGAAATCACCGTCCGCCGGGTTCATGTCGGTATCGACCGGGCCGGGTTGCACGTTGTTGACGGTGATGCCACGAGGGCCGAGGTCGCGGGCCAGACCTTTGGTCAAACCGACCAGCGCCGATTTGCTCATCGCATACACACCGCCGCCGGCGAAGGGCATGCGGTCGGCGTTGGTGCTGCCGATGTTGATGATGCGTGCGCCTTCGCCCATGTGTTTGGCGGCTTCCTGGGAAGCGATGAAAACGCTGCGAATGTTGATTGCCACGGTCTGGTCGAAATCTTCGAGTTTGAAGTCTTCCAGCGGTGCAACAGCCAGCACGCCAGCGTTGTTGACCAGAATGTCGAGGCGGCCAAAGGCTTCGACCGTGGCGCTGACGGCGTGGCGGATGGCGGCGGCATCGGCGCTGTCGGCCTTGATCGCCAGGGCTTTGCCGCCGTTGCTGGTGATGCTGTTCTGCAACTCTTCGGCTTTCGCCGCGGAGCTGACGTAAGTGAAGGCTACTGCAGCGCCTTCAGCGGCCAGACGTTTGACGATGGCTGCGCCGATACCACGGGAACCGCCTTGAATCAGAGCGACTTTGCCGCCGAGGTGTTGAGTGGTCATGTTCGATCTCCAGAGTGTTCAAGGCGGGAGTGCCTTGGTGTTGGTGGCGAGTATCGGCGTAGTATCGACAACTGTGTAGACCATGATTGCTATAGTCTGTGTAAACCAGAAGTTTATAGTGGCGATCATGGAAACCTTCAGCAGCATTGAATGCTTCGTGCGCAGTGCCGAAGTCGGCAGCTTTGCCGAGGCCGCACGACGCTTGAGTCTGACCCCGGCAGCCGTCGGCAAGAGCGTGGCCAAACTCGAGGTTCGGCTCGGCGTGCGGCTGTTCCAGCGTAGTACACGCAGCCTGACACTGACCGAGGCCGGACAACTGTTTCTGGATCAAGTCAGCGGTAGCCTGACCACCATTCAAAATGCCGTGGCCAATCTCTCCAGCGTCGAAGGGCTGCCGGCGGGAACGCTGAAAGTCAGCATGGGCGCCGCGTTTGGCTGTCTGCATATCGTGCCGATGCTGGGTGAGTTTCTGCAGCGCTACCCCGCGATCAATCCGGACTGGCATTTCGATAATCGACAGGTCGATCTGATCGCCCAGGGCTTTGATGCGGCCATCGGTGGCGGTTTCGAACTGCCGCAAGGCGTGATCGCGCGCAAGCTGAGCCCGGCGCACCGGATATTGGTCGCGTCTACCGACTATTTACAGGCCCATCCGCCGATCATCGAGCCGGATGACCTTAATCATCACGACGGCATTCTGATCCGCTCGCCGCAGACCGGACGCGTGCGTTCCTGGCAATTGACCGGACGCAATCCACAGAACTGTCAGCCGTTGATGCTCAAGGCGCGGATGACCATGAGTGATTCCGAGGCCGCTTGCAGGACAGCAGCACAAGGCTTGGGCATCGCGCTGGTGAGCATGCCGTTTGCGGTCGGGTATCTGGAGGCGGGGACGTTGCAGCGAGTGCTGCCGGAATGGTTTGTCGATGATGGCAACATTTCGATTTACTACGCCGAGCATAAGTTGTTGCCGGGCAAGACTCGGGCGTTTGTCGATTATGTGATTGAGCAGTTTGCGGAGCAGGGGTTGGCGCGGCGGTTCAGTGCTATCTGAGCAAGGTATCAGACCGAGGTGTGGCCTTCGCGAGCAGGCTCGCTCCCACATTTGGAGTGCATTTCCCCTGTGGGAGCGAGCCTGCTCGCGAATGGGTCGACTCGGTTTTCGCTGATGACCTCAGCGGGCAAACCGCCCTGGCCAGCCAATGATGTTCTTCGGCCGTGGCGTTGCATAAGTCCGCACTTTCGACGTCGACAAGCGCAAGCGCACCAGCGATTCCGCAATCGTCACCGCTGCTGTCACCCCGTCCACCACCGGCACGCCAGTGCGTCGACGAATCTGTTCATCCAGCCCGGCCATGCCACCGCAACCCAGGCAAATCACCTCGGCTTTGTCCTGCGTCACCGCCAGTTCAGCCTGATGCACGATCGCTTCCAGGGCGCGTTGTGGTTCGTGCTCCAGCTCTAGAACGGCCAGACCACTGGCCCGAACTGAAGCACACCGATCCCACAGACCGGACAATTTCAGCCGATCCTCAATTAACGGCACGGTGCGATCCAGCGTGGTCACCACCGAATAGGCATGGCCGAGAAACATCGCCGTACTCGCCGCCGCATCAGTGATATCCACCACCGGCACATTGAGCAATTCCTGCAGGCCTTCGCGGCCGTGCTCGCCGTAACCGGCCTGAATCACCGCATCGAACGGCTGATCGTAAGACATCACCCGATCCATTACCGCGATGGCCGCCAGATAGCTTTCGAAGTTGCCTTCAATCGAGTCGGCACCGAAGTACGGTGTCAAACCGACGATTTCGGTACCGGGTGACGCAACAGCCTGCGCCGAGCGGGCGATGGCTTCGGTGATGGATTCGGTGGTGTTGACGTTGACCACGAGAATACGCATGGGGAAATCCTTATAGCGGGCAGTTCTGCGGCCCGAAGTCCGGGCCGCGAGGGAGTTAATGGCAGACGTTGTCGACAGCGATCGATTCGCCGCTGATGTCGGCGTAGTGCGGTTGGCGTTTGGCGATGATCAGATAGAGCATTCCGGCGATCCCGGCGCCGATCAGCCAGGAGAACGGCGAGACACTGTGGAAACCCGGGACCAGCGCCAGGACGATGGCAATCAACGCCGCAGGAATAAACGCCGCCACCGCGCGGAAATTGACGCCTCGGCTGTAGTAATAGGCGCCGTTGGGATCTTCGCTGTAGAGCTGCGGCACGTTGATCCGGCCTTTGCGGATCAACCAGTAGTCGACCATGATCACGCCGTACAACGGGCCGAGCAGGGCGCCGAGGCCAGACAGGAAGTACACGATCACCAACGGGCTGTTGTAGAGATTCCACGGCAGGATCAACACGGCGATGGTGGCGCTGATCAGCCCGGCGCGGCGGAAGGTCAGGTACTTCGGCGCCAGGTTGCTGAGCACGAAGGCCGGGGCGACGAAGTTGGCCATGATGTTCACCGCCACGGTGACGATCAGGAACGCCAGGCAACCGAGTACCAGAAAGAAGGTGTTGGGAATCGAGGCAATGATCTCGGTCGGGCTCTCGATGATCCGGCCATTGATCTGAAATTGCGCACCGCACAGCAGGACGGTAATCGCAGCGAACACCAGAATATTCACCGGCAAACCCCAGAAGTTTCCTACCTTGATGGTCTTGCGGCACGGCGAAGAGCGGGCGAAGTCGCAGAAATTCAGAATCAGCGTGCCGTAGATCGCCAGCCACAACGCGCCGCCAGCAAAAATGTTGCGCCACATCTCGCCACCGGTCAGCGGTTCGCGGATCGACCAAGCGATGGTCGCGTCCGCCTGGAAGTACATCCACGCGGCGAGGGCGGCCACGGTCAACAGAATCACCGGCCCGGCAAACGCTTCATAACGGCGAACCATCTCCATGCCATAGGCCAGAATCGCCAGTTGCACGAACCAGATCGCCACGAAGCACACCCAACCCAGCGTCGACAGGCCAAGAATCGAGTCGTGGTCGTACTCGGCGAAGCCCGGATGCACGGCAGTCAGCAGTACGCGGAAAACCACTGACGCCAGATACGTCTGAATCCCGAACCAGGCAATGGCGATTACTGCCCGGATCAGTGCAGGAATTTGCGCGCCGTGGATGCCGAAACTGATCCGGCTGATCACCGGAAACGGCACGCCGGTTTTCTGCCCCATGTAACCGGACAGGTTCATGAAGAAGTACACCAGCGCCGCGCCGATCCCCAGCGACAGCAGAATCTGCCAGCCACCCAGACCCAGGGCGTAGAGGCCGATGGCGAACGAGTAGTTGGCGATGTTGTGCACGTCATTCGTCCACAGGGCGAAGATGCTGTATTTGCCCCAGCGCCGACCTTCGGCCTTGGTCGGCGCGAGATCATTGTTGTGCAGGCGCAGACTGAGTTGTAACGGCTCGCTCAGACCGTCATGAGGTAACGGTTGAGCGGGGACAGAGGCGGGCAGATTCAGCGCGATGTTGTTGGAGAGACTTGTACGCATTCCGGCAGGCTCCTGATGTTCAAGGCTGCGATGACTGTGCATAAGCCGTCAGGCTCGACAAATCTTCGTCGCAGCAGTGAAAGCATCACTGGTTACGGGGCATCTGCAGCCTGTACGGGATAGGGCGCTTCAGGCTTGCGGATCGAAAGTGGTTTTATGTTTTGCAGTTTTGTATACAAAACATGTATGCACCAAAGCCAGATTTGTGCCAGTTGCGGATCTATAGGCGGCCGTGTTCATTTCGAAAAGTTATCGATGAGTGCTAAGTCTTTGAAATTGGCTGGTTAAAAATTGACCGTTCGAACAGGTATTTTTTTTTGGCGGGGGATTTTGATGGCGGGCGGAGGCGAGGTGCTTTTGGCAGGGATGTAACTTTTCAGGGCGCTGAAAGTAAAAAGTGCACACATAAATGGCACCGATGGTGACATTCGTGTGTACACATTTCTGGAGTCGCTACAAATCCATGTAGGAGTGAGCCTGCTCGCGATAGCGGTGTATCAGCCAAAAAATTCATCGACTGAGACACCGCTATCGCGAGCAGGCTCACTCCTACAGGGGGAAATCAGCGCGGCAGGGAGTTACGCTTTGCTGATGATATTCCCGGCATGCAACCCACACTCTTTCTGCGTCGCTTCTTCCCACCACCAGCGCCCCTCGCGCTCGTGCTGGTTCGGCAGGACAGGGCGGGTGCACGGTTCGCAGCCGATGCTGATAAAGCCGCGCTCATGCAGGCTGTTGTACGGCAGCTCGAGCATGCGGATGTAACCCCAGATCTCTTCGCTGGTCATCTGCGCCAACGGGTTGAACTTGTACAGGGTTCGCTCGGGTGTGGAGAACGCAGTATCGATTTCCATCACCGCCACAGCGCTACGGGTACCCGGGCTCTGGTCGCGGCGCTGGCCGGTTGCCCAGGCTTTGACGCTAGATAGTTTGCGGCGCAGTGGCTCGATCTTGCGGATGCCGCAGCATTCGCCGTGGCCGTCCTTGTAGAAACTGAACAGGCCTTTTTCCTTCACGAACGGTTCGAGTTTCGTGTAGTCCGGCGACACCAGTTCGATGTCGATCTTGTAGTGCTCGCGCACCTGATCGATGAAGCGGTAGGTCTCCGGGTGCAGGCGGCCGGTGTCGAGGCTGAACACCTTGACGTTCTTGTTGAGCTTCCAGGCCATGTCCACCAGCACCACATCTTCGGCGCCGCTGAAAGATATCCACAAGTCATCGCCGAACTCGGCAAACGCGAGTTTGAGAATGTCTTGCGCGGATTTGTTGGCATAGGTCGTGGCGAGTTCCACGACGTCGAACGTTGCACTCATCAGGGCGGCTTCCTACAGGTCGGTGGCGCTGGGCGCTCTATATGGGGCTGATGGTAACAAAAAGCTGCACGGCTCGGGGGCCTGCCGTGCGTTGCGCGTCTGCCTGTGAGTCGCTAGAGTTCGCCCTCGCTCGACTCAAATAATCAATACAAACGGGAGTGTCTTGTGGAAATTGCTTGCCTGGATCTTGAAGGGGTGTTGGTGCCGGAAATCTGGATCGCCTTCGCCGAAAAAACCGGAATCGAATCCCTCAAGGCCACCACCCGGGACATTCCCGATTACGACGTGCTGATGAAGCAACGTTTGCGCATCCTCGATGAGCACGGTTTGAAGCTGTCGGACATTCAGGAAGTGATCGCCACACTGAAGCCGCTGGACGGCGCGGTGGAGTTCGTCAACTGGCTGCGCGAGCGCTTTCAGGTGGTGATTCTG
The DNA here is from genome assembly GCF_900187605.1 of Pseudomonas sp. Irchel 3H7. Lineage (GTDB taxonomy): Bacteria > Pseudomonadota > Gammaproteobacteria > Pseudomonadales > Pseudomonadaceae > Aquipseudomonas. The sequence continues at coordinate 758,108 of NZ_FYEA01000001.1, read as the reverse complement.
TCGGATACGTTTTACGAGTTTTCACAGCCGCTGATGCGCCAGTTGGGCTTCCCGACCTTGCTTTGCCATCGTCTGATCACTGACGAAACCGGGCGGGTGACCAGCTATCAGTTGCGTCAGAAAGATCCCAAGCGCCAGTCGGTGCTGGCGTTCAAAAGCCTGTATTACCGGGTGATTGCAGCGGGGGATTCGTATAACGACACGACGATGCTGGGCGAGGCGGATGCGGGGATTCTGTTCCACGCGCCGGAGAATGTGATTCGCGAGTTCCCGCAGTTCCCCGCGGTGCACACCTTTGCCGAGTTGAAGCAGGAATTCCTTAAGGCCTCAAACCGCGACCTCAGCCTGTAAACCCAACCACCTGACGATCATTCCCACGCTCTGCGTGGGAATGCCTCAACGGACGCTCCGCGTTCGGCTTTGGATGGGACGCGGAGCGTCCCGGGCTGCATTCCCACGCGGAGCGTGGGAACGATCATTACTCAGAGGTTTTGCAGGGTTTCGAGGAGGATTCTGACTTTGGTGATCGACTCCTGATACTCAGCCTGCCAATCCGAGTCAGCGACAATCCCGCCACCGCCCCAGCAACACACCTGCCCATCCTTGACCAACAGACTGCGAATCGCGATGGAGCTGTCCATCTCGCCGCGCACGTCAAGGTACAGCAACGAGCCGCAATACAACCCGCGCCGGGTCGGCTCCAGTTCATCGATGATCTGCATTGCACGAATCTTCGGCGCGCCGGTGATCGAGCCGCCGGGGAAACTGCCGGCAATCAAATCCAGTGCGTCGCGATCATCGGCCAGTTCACCGGTGACGCTACTGACCAGGTGATGCACGTTCGGATAGCTTTCCAGGCTGAACAACTCCGGCACCCGCACCGAACCGATGCGGCAAGTGCGGCCGAGGTCGTTGCGCAGCAGGTCGACGATCATCAGGTTTTCCGCACGATCCTTGGGGCTGGCCAGCAGTTCAGCGGCGTTGGCGGCATCTTCGGCGGGTGTCAGGCCACGCGGGCGGGTGCCTTTGATCGGGCGGGTTTCCACCTGGCGCTGGCTGACTTTGACGAAGCGCTCCGGCGACAGGCTCAACACGGCGCCGCCATCGGGCAGGCTTTGGAAACCGGAAAACGGCGTTGGGCAGGCCTCGCGCAATGCGCAATAAGCCAGCCACGGGTCGCCCTGGCATGAAGCGCGGAAGCGTTGAGCGAAGTTGACCTGATAGCAGTCGCCGGCCTGGATGTAATGCTGAATGCGTTCGAAGGCCTGGCGGTAGTTGTCAGCCGAGAGATCGGCGGTCATTGGCTGGTTCAGTTTGAACGGCGCCATCAACTCGACAAGCGGCTGACTGAACAGCGCGATCAGCCGCTGTTTCTCGCTATCGATCACGGATGGATGAAACACCAGTTGGCTGCTGGCCGTCTGGTGATCGCTGATCAGTGCCCAGGCGTACAGGCCAAAACGTGCATCCGGTAATTGCAGATCATCGCGGGCCTGGCTCGGCAGGTTTTCCAGATGGCGGCCGAAGTCGTAGCTCAGATAGCCGATCAAACCGCCGGCGAAGGGCAGGTCGAAACCCGTTGGCAAATCAGCTTCGCCGAGGCGATTCAGATTGTCGCGCAGACGCTGCAGGAAGTGATCGCCGCTTTCGTCCGGCATTACCGCCAGTTGTTCCAGCGGCCAGGCGCTGAGCAGGTCATAACGGCCACGGTCGGCACTCGGTCGGCCGCTGTCGAGCAGCACGGCGCCAGGCGCGTTGCGGATGGCCGCGAAATAGTCGGCGGGATTGGCGCGGTAGGGCAGCGGGTGTACGGAGCAGGTCAACATGGGCGGGGCAGATCGGCCGTTGAGGCGGGGTGGGGATTGTAGTCCTCTCTCGGCTGTCAGATCAAAATCAAAAGCCTACCCCCTCACCCCAGCCCTCTCCCCCAAGGGGGGCGAGGGGGAAAGGGAGCAGATCGGGGGCTTTTCAAAACTTGGGTTCGGCTCGATATCTTGGGGGATGGAGCCGATCTGCATGCTTTTCAAGGCCAGGGTTCGGCTTGATATTTTGGGGGAAAGGGAGCCGATCTGCATGCTTTTCAAGGCCTGAGTTTGACTCAAGACGTTCAGGTCGGCGTACCTCGAACATCCACATCGGTCAGTCCCCTCTCCCTCTGGGAGAGGGTTAGGGTGAGGGGCTCTTCAGCTTTTAGCCCTCGACAGCAGGAATATGCCCAAACATTTCCTGGGTAAACGCCACCCGCTCTTCAACCGTCTCCGTCACCCCACGCGCCTTCAGCTCTTCCAGACGCGCTTCAACCGCGTGCGTGCGCAATGTCAGCCCACAGTCATTGGCGATCTGGATATTCAGCCCCGGCCGCGCATTGAGCTCCAGAATCAGCGGACCTTTCTCCTGATCGAGCACCATGTCCACGCCGATATAGCCCAACCCGCACAGCTCATAACAGCCCGCGGCGAGTTTCATGAAACCGTCCCAGTAGGGCAGTTGCACGCCGTCCACCGCGTTGGTGGTGTCGGGGTGTTTGGTGATGATGTTGTTCAGCCAGGTGCCGCGCAGGGTCAAACCGGTCGCCAGATCGACACCCACGCCAATCGCGCCCTGGTGCAGGTTGGCCTTGCCGCCCGACTGCCGGGTCGGCAGGCGCAGCATCGCCATCACCGGATAACCCATCAGCACGATGATGCGGATGTCCGGCACACCTTCGTAGCTGATGCTTTTGAAGATCTGATCCGGAGTCACGCGGTATTCGATCAGCGCCCGGTCACGATGGCCGCCCAGCGAATACAGGCCAGTGAGGATGCTCGAGATGTGATGCTCAAGCTCTTCGTGGGCGAGGATTTTGCCCGATACCGTGCGATAGCGACCTTCGAAACGGTCGGCGATGACAATGATGCCGTCACCGCCAGCGCCTTGGGCCGGTTTGATCACGAAGTCGCTGCGCCCGCCGATGATCTCGCCGAGCTTGTCGATTTCCTTTTCGGTGGAAATCACGCCATACAGCTCTGGCACGTGAATGCCGGCCGCGATGGCGCGCTCCTTGGTGATGATCTTGTCATCGACGATCGGGTACAGGCTGCGCTTGTTGTACTTGAGCACGTAGTCGGCGTTACGCCGATTGATGCCCATGATGCCCCGCGCCTCGAGGGCCTTCCAGGTCTTCCAGAAACCGAACATCAGGCGTCAGCCTTCTTCAGGAAAGCCTTGAAACGCACCAGTTCAGTCAGGCGGTAGCCGCGATAACGACCCATCGCCAGCATGAAGCCAACCAGAATCAGCAGGATCGCCGGGAAGGTGAACACGAAATAGACCAGCTCAGGCACGGTCATGATCAGGTGCGCCAGCGAGGCGGCAAACAGCGTACCAATCGCGACTTTCATCGCATGGCTGGCACCGCGCTCTTCCCAAGTGATCGACAGGCGTTCGATGGTCATGGTCAGAATCACCATCGGGAACAGCGCAACAGACAAGCCGCGCTCCAGCCCGAGCTTATGGCTGAACAGGCTGATCGCCGCGATCAACACCACGACAAAGGTCAGCACCACCGAGAGTCGCGGCAGCATTTGCAGCTTCAGGTGTTCCAGGTACGAACGTAGCGACAGACCCAGCGCGGTGATCACGGTAAACAGCAGAATGCCGAAGCCCAGCTGCGTTTCGCGGAAGGCGAGGGCGATCAGTACCGGGGTGAACGTGCCGAGGGTCTGCAGGCCGATCAGGTTGCGCAGGATCAGGATCACCAGCACGCCGATCGGGATCATCACCATGATCATGAACGTCTGCTGGGTCTGCAGCGGCAGGCCGTACAGCGAGTATTCGAGGAAGTTGGCGTCGGTGTTTTCGTCGGTCAGCTTGGCCAGACGAATCGCGTTCATCTCGCTGTTATTCAGGCTGAAGGTCACGTTGGCCTTCTTGCCGCCGTCGACGGTGATCAGGTTCTCATCGCCGGTCCACCACAGCAGACGGTCGGTCGGCAGGCCTTGTTCGCCGGTTTCCGGATTGAAGTACAGCCAGTCGTTGCCGTTGAAGCTGCGCAGCCACAGTTCAGGCGTTTGCGGCTGGTCGGCGACGAGGCGGATGGTGTGGACTTTTTCCACCGGCACGTGGGCGATGGACAACAGCAGTTCAACGATTTTGGCTTTGTGCGGCGTCGACGGATCGCCGGCCAGCAGCAGTTTCACGTTGTCGTCGTTAACGTTGTTGACGCGTTTGATCGCCTCGCCAATAAACGTTTCAACGTCGGCGGAATGCTGGCGGATCGGCGCGAGCAGGGCTTCGGCGGCGATTTTCTCCGGGCCTTCGATGACCATGCTGTCGCGGAAGGTCGGGCCTTTGATCTTGGATTTTTCCGCGGTGTAACGCTTGGTCAGCACCAGACGGTAATAAAGCGTCTGATTCCCTTTGGCCCGGCGCGCCGACCAGGTGACCTTGCGGTTGCCGTCGACGCGGTTCACGGCGACGCCGTAGTTATTGGAGATAAAACTCTCGTTGAGGCTGACGTAATCGCGGCTCAACGGCGGCACGAACATCTGGATCTTCACCGGATCCTTGGTGCTGGCGACGAATTCGACCTTGGCGTCGATGTTCCACAAGTCGTCGGTCGCATCTTCGGTCACCGGGATGCCGAGCACGAAAATCTGATAGGCCGTAACCGAAACGCCCAGGAGCACCAGAATGGTGATCAGGATTTTCAGGTGGAAGGTTAGAGAACGCATGGAAATTACTCGGCGGTATGAGCGGCGATGGTGCAGGCGGGTTTGCCGGCAGCGTATTTAAGACTGGGGTCGACCAGCGCGTCGAAGCGTTTCAGCGCCTCGGAGCCAATCAAAAGCGGGTATTGGAACGCACTTCGGTCGGTCAGGTTCACTTCGATGCTGCGCAGCGCTGATCCCATGCAGATATCCAGCTCGATCACCGGACGGGCGGTGTACTTCTTGCCTTCTTCCGGGTCGTAGTCGCCGGCGCGGCGCTTGATCTTGCTGACCCGCGCCAGCGGCCGTTCGATCGGGTGCGAATGCGCGGCGTCGATGGCCAGGTAGAAGCGTACCCAGGACTCACCGTTGCGTTTGAAGCGTTTGATGTCGCGGGCACTCAGCGAGGCGGTTTTCGCCCCGGTGTCGAGTTTGGCCGCGACTTCCAGATTGATGCCGTCAAGCGAAGCGTATTCGTTGAGGCCGTACACGGTTTTTTCCCCCGCGGCGGCGAGGCCGGGCAGGCAAAACAGGGCAAAGAATGTGGGAAAAGGCTTGAGTCTCATAAATCCTGGTGCGCAGCGTTCCGTTTTCGGTTCAGGTCCTTGGCAAAACTTGCGCAAGGCCCTTCGTGTGCCTATCAGCTTTTTATGACAAGCCGTACAAATGGCCAGCAAATGCGGGCGGCATTCTAGCACGGTGGGTTTATGGCGCCAGCGCCTGCACCGGTCTATAAAAGATCAAAAGATCGCAGCCTTCGGCAGCTCCTACATTGGATTTGCGTGCGCCCTGTAGGAGCTGCCGAAGGCTGCGATCTTTTAAGGTTATTAGACGATTGTCGACAATGTCTATTTATCCTTTGACTGATGCGGGCGAATTGGCTAGTTTTTGCCGCATTGGATTTAAAGGTGTCGACAATCATGCTGGATCAACTCGATCCCCCGGTCATCAGCGGCGACGATTCCGAGACTCTTTCGGAAAACGTCTTCCGACGCATTCAGGCGGCCATCGTCAAAGGCGAGATCGCCCCGGGCAGCAAGATCTCCGAGCCGGAGCTGGCGCGCACTTACGGCATCAGCCGTGGGCCATTGCGTGAGGCGATTCATCGCCTGGAAGGTCAGCGCCTGCTGGTGCGCGTACCGCACGTCGGCGCGCGGGTGGTGTCGCTCAGCCACGCCGAACTGCTCGAACTCTACGAAATCCGCGAATCCCTCGAAGGTATGGCCTGCCGTCTGGCGGCCGAACGCATGAGCGTCGAAGAAATCGACGAACTGCGCCGAGTGCTGGAAACCCATGAGCGCGACGCCGCGTTTCAGGCCGGCGTTGGCTATTACCAGCAGGAAGGCGATTTCGACTTCCACTACCGGATCATCCAGGGCAGCGGCAACCGCACGCTGACGCAGATGCTCTGCGGCGAGCTGTATCAACTGGTGCGCATGTACCGCATCCAGTTTTCCACCACGCCGAACCGCCCGCGCCAGGCCTTTGCCGAACACCACCGGATTCTCGATGCCATCGCCGACCGTGACGGCGAGCTCGCGGAATTGTTGATGCGCCGTCACATCGGCGCCTCGAAACGCAACATCGCCCGTCACTACCAGGACGGCGCCCACAATAAGACAGCCACTGAACGAGGTGAGTCATGAGTTCCAAGCACAGCACTCCAGGCCAGCGTTTCCGCGATGCGGTCGCCAGCGAGCACCCATTGCAAGTGGTCGGCGCGATCAACGCCAACCACGCGCTGCTGGCCAAGCGCGCCGGTTTCAAGGCGATCTACCTGTCCGGTGGCGGGGTGGCCGCAGGTTCCCTCGGCGTTCCGGATCTGGGCATCACCGGTCTGGATGACGTGCTGACCGATGTTCGGCGGATCACTGACGTTTGCGATCTGCCGCTGCTGGTCGACGTCGACACCGGTTTTGGTTCGTCGGCGTTCAACGTCGCGCGCACGGTCAAGTCGATGATCAAGTTTGGCGCGGCGGCGATTCACATCGAGGATCAGGTCGGCGCCAAGCGCTGTGGCCACCGTCCGAACAAAGAAATCGTCAGTCAGCAGGAAATGGTCGATCGCATCAAAGCCGCCGTCGATGCCCGTACCGATGACAGCTTTGTAATCATGGCGCGTACCGATGCGCTGGCGGTGGAAGGTCTGGAGTCGGCTCTCGATCGCGCAGCGGCGTGCATCGAGGCCGGCGCCGACATGATCTTCCCGGAAGCCATCACTGAACTGGAGATGTACAAGCTGTTCGCCAACCGCGTGAAAGCGCCGATCCTGGCCAACATCACCGAGTTCGGTTCGACACCGCTGTACACCACCGAGCAACTGGCCGGCGCCGACGTGTCGCTGGTGCTGTATCCACTGTCGGCGTTCCGCGCGATGAACAAGGCGGCGGAAAACGTCTACACCGCGATCCGTCGCGACGGCACGCAGCAGAATGTCATCGACACCATGCAGACTCGCATGGAGCTTTACGATCGCATCGATTACCACACGTTCGAGCAGAAGCTCGACGCGTTGTTTGCCGCGAAGAAATAAAGATCAAAAGATCGCAGCTTGCGGCAGCTCCTACATGAACCGCATTCCCCTGTAGGAGCTGACGAGTGCAACGAGGCTGCAATCTTTTCGCCACACTCCCTAACAAATTCAAGATTGGAGAAAACAATGGCCGAAGCAAAAGTACTCAGTGGCGCCGGGCTCCGTGGCCAGGTTGCCGGGCAAACCGCACTGTCCACCGTGGGCCAGGCCGGTGCCGGGCTGACCTATCGCGGCTACGACGTGCGTGAACTGGCAGCCGATGCACAATTTGAAGAAGTCGCGTACCTGCTGCTGTACGGCGAGCTGCCAACCCAGGCGCAACTCGAAGAATACCAAGGCAAGCTGAGCAAGCTGCGCGACCTGCCGCAAGCGCTGAAAGAAGTGCTCGAACGCATCCCCGCCGACGCCCACCCGATGGACGTGATGCGCACCGGTTGCTCGTTCCTCGGCAACATCGAACCGGAGAAAGACTTCTCCGAGCAGCGTGACAAGACTGACCGCTTGCTCGCCGCGTTCCCGGCGATCATGTGCTACTGGTATCGCTTCAGTCACGACGGCAAACGCATCAATTGCGTCAGCGACGAGCCAACCATCGGCGGCCACTTCCTGCATTTGCTGCACGACAAGAAGCCAAGCGAACTGCACGTCAAAGTGATGAACGTTTCGCTGATCCTTTACGCCGAGCACGAATTCAACGCCTCGACCTTCACCGCCCGCGTATGCGCCTCGACCCTGTCCGACCTGTATTCCTGCGTAACGGCGGCGATCGGTTCGCTGCGCGGCCCGCTGCATGGCGGCGCCAACGAAGCGGCGATGGAAATGATCGAGCGCTTCTCGTCGCCGGAAGAGGCGATCAAAGGCACCCTCGGCATGCTCGAGCGCAAGGACAAGATCATGGGCTTCGGCCACGCGATCTATAAGGACAGCGACCCGCGCAACGAGGTGATCAAGGGCTGGTCGAAAAAACTCGCGGACGAGGTCGGTGACAAGGTGTTGTTTCCGGTTTCCGAAGCCATCGACAAGACCATGTGGGAGCAGAAAAAACTCTTCCCCAACGCCGATTTCTACCATGCCTCGGCGTACCACTTCATGGGCATCCCGACCAAGCTGTTCACGCCGATCTTCGTCTGCTCGCGCCTGACCGGCTGGGCCGCGCATGTGTTCGAACAACGCGCCAACAACCGCATCATCCGTCCAAGCGCCGAGTACGTCGGCGTCGAACAGCGCAAGTTCGTGCCAATCGAACGTCGCTGAAATGGTGGGCTGACCCGATCCTTGAAACCACCGCAAATCCCTGTAGGAGTGAGCCTGCTCGCGATGACGGACTGACATTCACCATCGATGTCGACTGATCCACCGCTATCGCGAGCAGGCTCACTCCTACAAGGGACGGTGTGAATCTTGAGTCTGGCGTCAGCTCACCCTTTGCAACTACCGTGACCCGAGTCCTGACCCGATGAACACAGCATTCCGCAAAACCCTGCCCGGCAGCCCACTGGATTATTTCGACGCCCGCGCGGCTGTCGAGGCGATTCAGCCCGGCAGTTACGACACCCTGCCGTACACCTCCCGCGTGCTGGCGGAAAACCTTGTGCGTCGCTGCGACCCGGCCACGCTCACCGATTCCCTCAAACAACTGATCGAACGCAAACGCGACCTCGACTTCCCGTGGTTCCCGGCGCGTGTGGTCTGCCACGACATTCTCGGCCAGACCGCGCTGGTCGACCTTGCCGGCCTGCGCGACGCCATCGCCTTGCAGGGCGGCGACCCGGCGCAGGTCAACCCGGTAGTGCCGACGCAATTGATCGTCGACCACTCGTTGGCAGTAGAAGCGGGCGGTTTCGACAAACAGGCGTTCGAGAAAAACCGCGCCATCGAAGACCGGCGCAACGAAGACCGTTTCCACTTCATCAACTGGACCAAAAAGGCCTTCAAAAACGTCGATGTGATCCCGCCGGGCAACGGCATCATGCACCAGATCAACCTGGAGAAAATGTCGCCGGTGATTCAGGTGCGTGAAGGCGTTGCGTTCCCCGACACCTGCGTCGGCACCGACAGCCACACCCCGCACGTCGATGCGCTGGGCGTGATCGCCATCGGCGTCGGCGGCCTCGAAGCCGAGAGCGTGATGCTCGGTCGCGCGTCGTGGATGCGTTTGCCCGAAAGCGTCGGCGTCGAACTGACCGGCAAGCTGCAACCGGGCATCACCGCCACCGACATGGTGCTGGCGCTGACCGAATACCTGCGCAAGCAGAAAGTCGTCGGCGCATGGCTGGAATTCTTTGGCGAAGGCGCGGCGGCGCTGACCCTCGGCGACCGCGCGACCATTTCCAACATGGCCCCGGAATACGGCGCCACGGCGGCGATGTTCTACATCGACCAGCAAACCATCGATTACCTGAAACTCACCGGTCGTGAAGACCAGCAAGTGCAGTTGGTCGAGCAATACGCCAAGCTCACCGGCCTGTGGGCCGACAGTTTGAAAGGCGCGCAATACGAGCGCGGTCTGACTTTCGATCTGTCGTCGGTGGTGCGCAACATGGCCGGGCCGAGCAACCCGCACGCCCGCGTCGCGGTGGCGGATCTGGCCGCTAAAGGCATCTCCGGGCAGTGGGATGACGTGCCGGGGCAAATGCCCGACGGCGCGGTGATCATCGCCGCCATCACCAGTTGCACCAACACCAGCAACCCGCGCAACGTCATTGCCGCCGGCCTGCTCGCACGCAACGCCAACAAGCTCGGCCTGACCCGCAAACCGTGGGTGAAATCCTCGCTGGCGCCGGGTTCGAAAACCGTCGCCCTGTACCTCGACGAAGCAGGGCTGACCACTGAACTGGAGCAGCTCGGTTTCGGCGTCGTCGCCTTCGCCTGCACCACCTGCAACGGCATGTCCGGCGCGCTCGATCCGCTGATCCAGCAAGAGATTATCGACCGCGATCTGTATGCGACCGCTGTGCTCTCGGGCAACCGCAACTTCGACGGCCGCATCCACCCGTACGCCAAGCAAGCGTTTCTCGCGTCACCGCCGCTGGTGGTCGCTTACGCCATTGCCGGGACCATCCGTTTCGATATCGAAAAAGACGTGCTCGGTGTTGTGGACGGCAAGGAAATCCGCCTCAAAGACATCTGGCCGAGCGATGAAGAAATCGACTCGGTGGTGAAGTCTTCGGTCAAGCCTGAGCAGTTCCGTCAGGTCTACATTCCGATGTTCGCCGTCCACGAAGACACAGGCCCGAAAGTCACGCCGCTGTACGACTGGCGCGAGATGAGCACCTACATCCGTCGTCCACCGTACTGGGAAGGCGCACTGGCCGGCGCCCGTCCGCTGAAGGGCATGCGCCCGCTGGCGGTGCTGCCGGACAACATCACCACCGATCACCTGTCGCCATCCAACGCGATCATGCTCGACAGCGCCGCCGGCGAATACCTGGCAAAAATGGGCCTGCCGGAAGAGGACTTCAACTCTTATGCAACCCACCGTGGCGACCACTTGACTGCGCAGCGCGCGACCTTTGCCAACCCGAAACTGTTCAACGAAATGGTCGTGGAAAACGGCAAGGTCAAACAGGGTTCGCTGGCGCGTGTCGAGCCGGAAGGCAAAGTGATGCGCATGTGGGAAGCCATCGAAACCTACATGGAGCGCAAGCAGCCGCTGATCATCATCGCCGGCGCCGATTACGGCCAGGGTTCGTCCCGCGACTGGGCGGCGAAAGGTGTGCGACTGGCCGGTGTCGAGGCGATTGCCGCAGAAGGTTTCGAGCGCATTCACCGCACCAACCTGGTGGGCATGGGCGTGTTGCCGCTGGAGTTCAAGCCGGGCACCGACCGTCACACGCTGGCCATCGATGGCAGCGAAACCTATGACGTAATCGGCGAGCGCAAACCGCGTGCGGATCTGACGCTGGTGATCCATCGCAAGAACGGCGAGCGCGTTGACGTGCCGGTGACCTGCCGTCTGGATACCGCTGAAGAAGTGTCGATCTACGAGGCTGGCGGCGTGTTGCAACGCTTCGCTCAGGACTTCCTTGAAGAGTCGGCGGTTGCCGTTTAAATCAACTGATGTGGGCATGGGATTTTAAGTCCCATGCTTTCGGTAAGGAGCAATATGGCTCACGCACCACAGATTAAAATCCCCGCCACCTACATGCGCGGCGGCACCAGCAAAGGCGTGTTCTTCAGCCTCAAGGATCTGCCCGAAGCGGCGCAGATTCCAGGCCCGGCTCGCGACGCTTTATTGCTGCGCGTGATCGGCAGTCCCGACCCCTACGACAAACAAATCGACGGCATGGGCGGCGCGACTTCAAGCACCAGCAAAACCGTGATTCTGTCGAAAAGCATCAAGGCTGATCACGACGTCGATTACCTGTTCGGTCAGGTCTCCATCGACAAGCCCTTTGTGGATTGGAGCGGTAACTGCGGCAACCTCTCGGCAGCGGTCGGTTCGTTCGCCATCAGCAACGGTCTGGTCGATGCCAGCCGCATTCCGCACAACGGTGTTGCGGTGGTGCGCGTGTGGCAGGCCAACATCGGCAAAACGATTATTGCCCACGTGCCGATCACCAACGGCGAAGTGCAGGAAACCGGTGATTTCGAGCTCGACGGCGTGACCTTTCCGGCCGCCGAAGTGCAAGTCGAATTCATGGACCCGGCGGCAGAAGAAGAGGGCGGCGGCGGTTCGATGTTCCCCACCGGCAATCTCATCGATGAGCTGCAAGTGCCGGGTGTTGGCACGTTCAAGGCGACCATGATCAACGCGGGTATCCCGACGATCTTCGTCAACGCCGCAGACATCGGTTACACCGGCACCGAACTGCAGAGCGCGATCAACAGCGATCCGCAAGCGTTGCAGATGTTCGAGACGATTCGGGCTTATGGCGCGTTGCGCATGGGTCTGATATCGAATCTGGATGAAGCGGCGAAACGGCAACACACACCGAAAGTCGCGTTCGTTGCCAAGCCTGCGGATTACGTGGCGTCGAGTGGTAAAGCGGTTGGCGCTGGGGATGTCGATTTGCTGGTGCGGGCGTTGTCGATGGGCAAGTTGCACCACGCGATGATGGGCACGGCGGCGGTGGCGATCGGGACGGCGGCAGCGATTTCCGGCACCTTGGTCAACCTTGCAGCGGGTGGCGTTGAACGTAATGCCGTGCGCTTCGGGCATCCGTCCGGAACGTTGCGCGTTGGCGCTGAAGCCAGCCTGGAAAACGGCGAGTGGATCGTCAAAAAAGCCATCATGAGCCGTAGCGCGCGTGTCCTGATGGAGGGTTACGTGCGCATTCCCGGTGACTCTTTCTGATTCGAGATCTTTTACCCTCATCGGAACGCCGCCCGCCCATCCCTCTCCCAAAGGGAGAGGGGGCCGACCGAGGTGTCTGGGGTTGTACATCGACCTGAAAGATCGAGTCGATTATGGATTCAGGGGGCCGACCGAGGTGTCTGGGGTTGTACATCGACCTGAAAGATCGAGTCGATTATGGATTCAGGGGGCCGACCGAGGTGTCTGGGGTTGTGCATCGACCTGAAAGATTGCGGCGATTATGGATCCGGGGGCTGATCGAGGTTTTTGAAATTATGCATTGACCCGATCGATTATGGATTCAATGGAGATCGCTCACGTCGGTGAACCTCTACAGCATCCCCCAATCAGTTCCCTCTCCCTCGGGAGAGGGCTAGGGTGAGGGGCCCCACCCACTGAAGAAACACCAAACAAGCAGGCACCCCAGACCTGCAATCAACCAAACCCGCCAAGCCCTGAGGAAGACCGCACCACTCATCATTCCCGCACAGGAGAACCGCAATGAGCGCCAACGTCGACCTGAACAACCGCCCCGACTACGACCGTGTCCTGCAGGACATCGCCGATTATGTCCTTACCTTCAAAGTCACCTCTGCCGAAGCCCTCGACACCGCCCGCAACTGCCTGATGGACACACTGGGCTGCGGTCTGCTGGCGCTGCGCTTCCCCGAATGCACCAAACACCTTGGCCCGATCGTCGAAGGGACGGTGGTTCCTTACGGTGCGCGGGTCCCCGGAACCAGCTACCGCCTCGACCCGGTCAAAGCCGCGTGGGACATCGGCTGCATCGTCCGTTGGCTCGATTACAACGACACCTGGCTCGCCGCCGAGTGGGGTCATCCATCCGACAATCTCGGCGGGATTCTTGCGGTGGCTGATCACCTCTCACAGAAGCGTCTGGCCAACGCTGAAGCGCCGCTGACCATTCGCGATGTGCTGGAAGCGATGATCATGGCCCACGAGATTCAAGGCGTGATCGCTCTGGAAAACTCCTTCAACCGCGTAGGACTCGATCACGTCATTCTGGTGAAAGTTGCTTCAACCGCTGTCACCGCCAAACTGATGGGCGCCAATCGTGAGCAACTGTTGTCGGCGTTGTCTCACGCGTTTGCCGATGGTCAGGCGCTGCGCACTTACCGGCACGCCCCAAACGCCGGTTCGCGAAAATCCTGGGCAGCAGGGGATGCGTCGAGTCGTGGCGTGCGTCTGGCCGATATTGCCCTGCGCGGCGAGATGGGCATTCCCGGAGTGCTGACTGCGAAACAGTGGGGTTTTTATGACGTGCTGTTCAGCCACACCAACAGTGATCTGGCGTTGAAACCCGAGAACAAACGCGCCTTCAGTTTCTCGCGGCCGTTCGGCAGTTACGTGATGGAAAACGTGCTGTTCAAGATCAGTTTCCCCGCCGAGTTCCACGCGCAGACCGCCTGTGAAGCAGCGGTGACACTGCACCCGCAAGTGCGCAATCGTCTGCATGAAATCGACCGGATCGTCATCACCACTCACGAATCGGCGATTCGCATCATTTCCAAAGTCGGGCCGCTGGCCAATGCCGCCGACCGCGACCACTGCATCCAGTACATGACCGCCGTGCCGCTGGCGTTCGGCAATCTGGTCGCCGAGCAGTACGAAGATGATTTCCACAAGGCGCACCCGATCATCGATGTGCTGCGCGAGAAAATGGTTATCGTCGAAGATCCGCGTTTCACTCGCGAATATCTGGAGGCCGACAAACGCTCGATCGCCAACGCCGTGCAGGTGTTTTTCAAGGACGGCAGCAGCACCGACAATGTCGTGGTGGAATACCCGATCGGTCATCGCCGCCGCCGTGTCGAGGGCATTCCGTTGCTGGAAGACAAGTTCAAAGCCAACCTGGCCACGCGTTTCACAGGCCAGCGCAGCGGCGAAATCTTCGCGTTGTGCAAGGATCAGACGCAGCTGGAGTCCACCCCGGTAAACCGTTTCGTCGACCTATTTGTGATCTGACGAACAACCTGTAGGAGCTGCCGCAGGCTGCGATCTTTTGACTTTTATTGTAAAAAACAAGATCAAAAGATCGCAGCCTTCGGCAGCTCCTACACGGACCGCGTACGCCATTTTTCGATGGGCAATTTGGTGATCGCAAAGCCGCTCAACAAAATCGCCGAATAGATCATCAGCTCCCGGGACAGGGTTTGTCCCTCGTACCAGGCGCCGATGATCACGGCGAACACCGGGAAAATGATAAACACGAACGACAGGATGATTGGGCTTAGGCGTTTAAGCAGCAGAAAGTAAACGATGAATCCGCCGACCGAGGCCACCAGCCCGAGATAGAACAGGGCGGCCCACGAGCGTGTTGTCACTTGCGCAAACACCGGCGTTTCGACGCTCAATCCGACAATAAATAACATCGCTCCGGCAATGCCGATCGGCAGCGTGTTGTAGGTAATCACGCTGATCGCGCTGCCATGTTTTTTCGTCACCACGTAACACAGCGCATGCATCACCGCCGCACACAGAATCGCCAACACGCCAAGCCATTCGGCCTGATCCAGATGCAGACCCTGGCTGCGAATAATCATGAACAGACTGCCGAAACCGATCGCGATACCGAGCATTTGCGACGGGTAGATTTTCTCGCGCAGAAACAGCGCGGAAAACAGCAGGATAAACACCGGCATGCAACTGAACAGCAGCGCTGTCAGGCCGGACGACACGTGCATCTCGCCATAGTTGAGCAGGTAGTAGGGCAGACTGAAATACGACAGCGTGACGAACACAAAAAACCAGCGGCTTGGTCGAGGAAACAACAGCGGTTCCTTGCGCAACAGCGCAAAGCTCAGGAACAGCGGAAAGGCGATCAGAAAACGCAGGCCGGCAGCGGTCAGCGGCGGCACGCTTTCCACCGCAATCTTGATCCCCAGCCACGTCGTACCCCAACTCAGGCAGACGATCAGAAACAGCGTGCTGGTGAGCAATCCGGCGAGCCAGGGTTTGCTGATGTTCATCGGTGTGCTGACGGCGGTCGACATGCGGCGTGCTCCGAACGGTGGAATTGACCTGATCGTGGAATCGGTCTATTTCTGATTGAACCTGTTTTCAGCACGCTATTCGGGGCGAGAATGACTGTCAAAGTAAGTATTGCCATGGTGTCAATCCTCCGCGACGGCCTCGCCAATGGCGTCGGCGTGAAGTACAAACGCTTGGCCGATGCGGTCGCACAGGCTATCGACGAAGGTGTGATCGATGCGGGATGCAAGTTGCCGCCGCACCGATTGCTGGCCGACAGCCTGGGCGTGACCATCGGTACGATCAGCCGTGCCTACGGTGAATTGGAACGTGTGGGATTGGTCCTCGCCCGCGTCGGAGATGGCACTTATGTCTGTCAGCGGGGGATGGAGCGGCCGCAGGACAAAGGCTTTCGCAATGTCAGCGATGAGCCACCAATCTGTTTCGACATGAGCCGCAATCAGCCGATTCCCGCGCAGGAAGCGGCGTTCATGAGCCAGAGCCTGCAAGAGCTGGCCAGTGATCCGCGGGTGTTACAGCAGTTGACCGGTTACACCGCCGAAGCAGGGCTGGCACGGCACCGATTGGCCGGGGCGGTCTGGTTGCAGCATGAAGCGTATGTCCCGCACGCCGATCAGGTGTTGTGCGTCAACGGCGGCCAGCATGGTCTGTTGTGCGCGTTGATGGGGCTGCTCAAGGCCGGCGACACAGTGATCACCGAGCATTTGTCCTACCCCGGATTGATCGGCGTCGCACGCCAGCTTGGGATAAAACTTGTCGGCGCAGCGATGGATGACGAAGGACTGTTGCCGTCAGCACTGGAGGACATCTGCCGTCAACATCGTGTTTCGGCGCTGTATTGCACGCCGACGATCCAGAATCCTACGGCTGCGGTCATGTCGATCCCACGGCGCGAGGCGATTGCCGACATCTGCCGCCAGCATAATTTGCTGATTATCGAAGACGAAGCCCATGCGGTTCTGGATCGCCAGCGCCCGTTGCCGCTGAGTTATTTCGCGCCTGAACGCTCGGTGTTGATTGGCAGCCTGAGCAAGGCTGTTTCTGCCGGTTTGCGCGTCGGTTATCTGCACGCGCCGCAAGCTTTGATCGGGCGTTTGAGCGCCGCCATTCGCGCGACGTGCTGGATGGCCAATCCGTTATCGATGGAAGTGGCCAGTCTGTGGATTGAAAGCGGTATGGCCGAGCGTTTGCTGGACGAACAGATCAGCGAGATCGCTCGGCGCAAGGCTTTGGTGGCACCTGTTCTGCAAGGCTTGGACTACAAGACTCACCCTTACAGTCCGCATTTCTGGGTGCAAGTGCCTGAGCTGTGGCGGGCGTCGCAGATTGCGGCGGAGTTGAAGGAGAACAACTATCTGGTGGCCACCGCTGAGGCGTTTGCGGTGGGGCATGCAGCGGTGCCGCAATTTATTCGGGTGAGTGTGTGTAATGCGGTGGGGGATGATCGGTTGTTGCTTGCAGGTTTTGAAGCTTTAAGCCGGGCACTGACAGAGATCGTGTAATCGTTCATCGCGAGCAGGCTCACTCCTACAATGAATCTCTGTCGTCCACATGATCTGTGCCCGCTGAAGATCAACTGTAGGAGTGAGCCTGCTCGCGATAGCGGTCGCACAGACACCAGCAATCTACTTGAAGCGCCGCTCCACACCTTTCTCCACCAGAATCTTCGCCGAAATCTCTTCCACCGAAAAATGCGTGGAGTTGATGTTCGGGATGTTCTCGCGACGGAACAAATTCTCCACCTCGCGCACTTCGAATTCGCACTGGGCGTAGCTCGAATAACGACTGTTGGGCTTGCGCTCATTGCGGATAGCGGTGAGGCGGTCCGGGTCGATGGTCAGGCCGAACAGCTTGTGCTGATGGGCGCGCAGGGCCGTTGGCAGGGTCAGGCGCTCCATGTCGTCTTCGGTCAGCGGATAGTTGGCCGCGCGGATGCCGAACTGCATGGCCATGTACAGACACGTCGGCGTTTTGCCGCATCGCGACACGCCCACTAGTATCAAATCGGCTTTGTCGTAATAGTGCGTGCGCGCACCGTCGTCATTGTCGAGGGCGAAGTTCACCGCCTCGATGCGCTCCATGTAATTGGAGTTGTGCCCGATCGAGTGGGACTTGCCGACGGTGTAGGAAGAATGCTCGGTCAGTTCCTGCTCAAGCGGGGCGAGGAAGGTCGAGAAAATATCGATCATGAAACCATTGGAGGTTGCGAGAATCTCACGGATGTCCTGATTGACGATGGTGTCGAAGATGATCGGGCGGAAGCCGTCGGTTTCGGCGGCTTTGTTGATTTGTTGTACCATGGCCCGCGCTTTATCCACGCTGTCGATGTACGGTCGCGTGAATTTGCTGAAGGTAATGTTTTCGAACTGCGCCAGAAGGCTTTGACCCAGGGTTTCGGCAGTGATGCCGGTGCCATCGGAGATGAAGAAAGCAGATCGTTTCATTTGCACCTTGGGCCTTAAGCTAGTAACGAATCTTGGATATGATAGGCGCGATTTGTCGGCCGCCATTGGCCCGCATTCTCACTTATTTTCCAGGTCCAGGCCATACAACCGGCCAAGGCTCCCCCGGGCCGCCGGTTTCTGAGCTTTTCCAACACAGTTAGTGGAGAGATCACCTTGGTAGAGTACGTAGTTTCCCTCGATAAGCTCGGCAAACACGATGTTGAGCATGTGGGGGGCAAGAACGCATCCCTGGGCGAGATGATCAGTAACCTGGCAGGCGCCGGTGTTTCGGTCCCCGGCGGCTTCGCCACGACGGCTCAGGCTTATCGTGATTTCCTCGAACTGAGCGGCCTCAACGACCAGATCCACCAGGCCCTCGACGCGCTCGACGTTGATGACGTCAACGCCCTGGCCAAGACCGGCGCGCAGATCCGTCAATGGATCATGGAAGCCGAATTCCCTGAAAAACTGAATGCCGAAATCCGCACCGCGTTTGCCGCGCTGTCGGCCGGCAACCCTGACGTGGCCGTGGCCGTGCGTTCTTCCGCCACCGCCGAAGACTTGCCGGACGCCTCGTTCGCCGGTCAGCAGGAAACCTTCCTGAACATCCGTGGTGTGGAAAACGTTATCCGCGCCGCCAAAGAAGTGTTCGCTTCGCTGTTCAACGACCGTGCGATTTCCTACCGCGTGCACCAGGGCTTCGACCACAAACTGGTCGCCCTGTCGGCTGGCGTGCAGCGCATGGTGCGTTCGGAAACCGGCACTGCCGGCGTGATGTTCACCCTCGATACCGAATCCGGTTTCCGTGACGTGGTGTTTATCACCGGCGCCTACGGCCTGGGCGAAACCGTCGTACAAGGCGCGGTCAACCCGGACGAGTTCTACGTGCACAAGGGCACGCTGGAGGCCGGTCGCCCGGCGATCCTGCGTCGCAACCTGGGCAGCAAAGCCATCAAGATGATCTACGGCGACGAGGCCAAGGCCGGTCGTTCGGTCAAGACCATCGACGTCGACAAGGCTGACCGCGCGCGTTTCTGCCTGTCCGACGCTGAAGTCAGCGAACTGGCCAAGCAAGCGATGATCATCGAGAAGCACTACGGCTGCCCGATGGACATCGAGTGGGCCAAGGACGGTGACGACGGCAAGTTGTACATCGTGCAGGCGCGTCCGGAAACCGTGAAAAGCCGCACCCAGGCCAACGTCATGGAACGTTACCTGCTGAAAGAAACCGGCACCGTGCTGGTGGAAGGTCGTGCGATTGGCCAGCGTATCGGCGCCGGTAAAGTGCGCATCATCAAGGACGTCTCCGAGATGGACAAAGTCCAGCCGGGCGACGTGCTGGTTTCCGATATGACCGACCCGGACTGGGAACCGGTGATGAAGCGCGCCAGCGCCATCGTCACCAATCGTGGCGGGCGTACTTGCCACGCAGCGATCATCGCTCGCGAGCTGGGTATTCCTGCTGTGGTTGGTTGCGGCAACGCCACCCAATTGCTGAAGGATGGCCAGGGCGTGACCGTGTCCTGCGCCGAAGGCGACACCGGCTACATCTTCGAAGGCGAACTGGGCTTCGACATCAAGAAGAACTCCGTCGACGCCATGCCGGAGCTGCCGTTCAAGATCATGATGAACGTCGGCAACCCGGATCGTGCCTTCGACTTCGCGCAACTGCCGAACGCCGGTGTCGGCCTGGCTCGTCTTGAGTTCATCATCAACCGCATGATCGGCGTCCACCCGAAAGCGCTGTTGAACTACGACGGTCTGCCGCAGGAAATCAAAGACAGCGTCGACAAGCGTATCGCCGGTTACAACGACCCGGTCGACTTTTACGTCGACAAACTGGTGGAAGGCATCAGCACCCTGGCGGCGGCGTTCACGCCGAAGAAAGTCATCGTGCGCCTGTCGGACTTCAAGTCCAACGAATACGCCAACCTGATCGGCGGCAAGCTGTACGAGCCGGAAGAAGAAAACCCGATGCTGGGCTTCCGTGGCGCTTCGCGTTACATCAGCGAATCGTTCCGTGACTGCTTCGAACTCGAATGCCGTGCGCTGAAACGTGTGCGCAACGAGATGGGCCTGACCAACGTCGAAATCATGGTGCCGTTCGTCCGTACCTTGGGCGAAGCGAGTCAGGTCGTCGATCTGCTCGCCGAAAACGGCTTGAAGCGCGGCGAAAACGGTCTGCGCGTGATCATGATGTGCGAACTGCCATCCAACGCGATCCTTGCTGAAGAATTCCTCGAATTCTTCGACGGTTTCTCGATCGGCTCCAACGACTTGACGCAGTTGACCCTGGGTCTGGACCGCGATTCCGGTATCATCGCGCACCTGTTTGACGAGCGTAATCCGGCGGTCAAGAAGCTTCTGGCCAACGCGATTGCAGCGTGCAACAAGGCCGGCAAGTACATCGGTATCTGCGGTCAGGGTCCTTCGGACCACCCGGATCTGGCCAAGTGGCTGATGGAGCAGGGCATCGAAAGCGTGTCGCTGAACCCGGATACGGTGCTGGAAACCTGGTTCTTCCTCGCCGAAGGTCAGACACCGGCTTAAAGAGTATGTGAACGGCCCGCTCCCACAGGGGGCGGGCCTTGAGATTCAAGTAGGGCGGGCTCCTGTAGATGCCGCCCTTTTTTGTGCAAGAGCATTATGCAAAGCAGCAGCAACTTATTTCCTGTCGCCCTGATCAGCGCCGAACGGCGCGGCGATCTGAGCGAAGACGTGTATCGACTGAAACCCGGCAACAGCCCCGACTGGTCCGTGGAAATCGCTGTGACCCGCTTGGGCATGGCCGATGACACGGCGCCTCGCGGTGTGCCGGTTATTTTGCTGCACGGCAGTTTTTCCAATCGACGCTTCTGGTTTTCACCCAAAGGCCTGGGCCTGGGCGCATATCTGACGCGACTGGGGTTCGACGTTTGGATTCCGGAGATGCGCGGTCACGGCCTGTCGCAGCGCAATGAGGAATACCGACGCAACCGTGTCGCCGACTATGCCCGCTACGATCTGCCGGCGATTGCCGCATTCGTGCGAGAGCAGAGCGGGCAGATTCCGCACTGGATCGGCCATTCGCTGGGCGGCATCACCTTGGCCGCGGCGCTCGGTGGCGAATACCTTGGCGAGCCTGCCGTAGCTTCTGCGGCGTTTTTCGGTACTCAGGTCAGCCGCACCTACTGGCCGCTGAAAATCCCGCCAGTGGAGTGGAGTGGGCGCTTTATTCTCAAGCGCTTCGCGCAACTGTCGGGTTCGCGCCTCAAGCGTGGCCCGGAAGATGAGCCGATCGGCCTGGCGCTGGAAAGCATGCGCTGGTACGGCTTGTTCGGCCGTTTTGGCGACAAGGACAAGGATTGGTGGGCGGGTCTGGCGGACGTCAAGGTGCCGGTGCTGGCAGTGACGGCGGCGGGGGATCATCAGGATCCGGCCTGGGCCTGTCGCAAACTGTTCGAACAGATCGGCTCCGAGCACAAGCAATTCGTCAATCTGGGGCGCGAACAGGGTTTCACCGATAATTTCGGTCATGTTGAAATGTTGGTGAGCAAAGCGGCGCAGAATGAAGTGTGGCCGTTGGTAGCGCGCTGGTTGAACGATCAGCACACGCCGTTACTGGGCGAGAAGCCTGATCTGGCTGCTGCGGTCTGAGACGGGGCTGGGTAAAGGGCATTTCGTAAAGGTCGGCTTGCGGCTAAGATATGACGAATTGTGCGGTTCTGGTCATATTCGGTGGCAGTTTAGCGATTAAGTTTCAGCGTTTGTTCAGGTTCATTCAGCGAACATTCAATGAGCTAAGGTAAACAGCGACCACCGGAACTCGTCTCTTCAGAACGCGGCATCCTTGATCGTCTTGCTTTTTACAGGAGTTTTTCGATGAACCATTACCTTACGCCTGACCTGTGCGACGCCTATCCGGAGCTGGTGCAGGTGCTGGAACCGATGTTCAGCAATTTCGGCGGCCGTGATTCGTTCGGCGGCGAAATCGTGACCATCAAATGCTTCGAAGACAACTCGCTGGTCAAGGAACAGGCTGAGCTCAAGGGCAACGGCAAAGTGCTGGTGGTCGATGGCGGCGGTTCACTGCGTCGCGCGCTGCTGGGTGACATGATCGCCGAGAAAGCCGCTAAAAACGGCTGGGAAGGGCTGGTGATCTATGGCTGCATCCGTGACGTCGACGTCATTGCGCAGACCGATCTGGGCGTGCAGGCTTTGGCCAGCCATCCGATGAAAACCGAAAAGCGCGGCCTCGGTGACCTCAACGTCCCGGTGACTTTCGCCGGTGTGACGTTCCACCCGGGCCACTACATTTATGCGGACAACAACGGCGTAATTATCTCGCCGAGCCCGCTGCAGATGCCTGAATAAGATTTTCGACAAAGGGATGCGGATGTTCGAGGAAGAAAACGCGCAATGGGGGCTGGTGCATGCCCTGGTGCTGGACGGAAAAGGCGGTGCGCGTTCGATAGCCCGGACTGAGCTCGACGATTTACAGCTGCAGGCCCATGAAAGCCTGTGGCTGCATTGGGATCGCAGCCATCCGCAAACGCAGACCTGGCTGCGCAAATCCAGCGGTCTAAATGAATTCACCTGCGATCTGCTGCTGGAAGAGAACACTCGACCGCGCCTGTTGCCGTTGCCGGATTCCGAGCTGCTGCTGTTTCTGCGTGGGGTCAATCTCAACCCGGGTGCCGAGCCGGAAGACATGGTCTCGGTGCGCATTTTCGCTTCAGCTCAGCGGGTGATTTCCCTGCGTTTGCGTCCATTGCGCGCCACCGATGAATTACTGGTGCAATTGGCGGACGGCAAAGGTCCGAAAACTGCCTCTGAACTCATCCTCTATCTGGCGCAGTTCCTCACCAACAAGGTGCAGGATCTGGTCACTTGCCTCTCGGAAATCGCCGATGAGGAAGAAGAAAAAATGGATGCCGACGAACGGTATACCCCCGAGCATGGCGCCATTCTGCACATCCGCCGCCGGGCCGCTGGGTTGAAGCGTTTTCTTGCGCCGCAGCGGGATATTTTCGGACAACTGACGCGGATAAAACTGCCGTGGTTTGTCGATGACGATGCCGATTACTGGAACGAATTGAACAACAGCCTGACCCGCTATCTCGAAGAACTCGAATTGACCCGAGAGCGCGTGGGGCTTGTGCTGGAGGCCGAAGACCGGCGGTTGAGCGAGCGCATGAATCGCACGATGTACCGCTTCGGGATCATCACCTGCATCTTTTTGCCGATGAGTTTCATCACCGGTCTGCTGGGCATCAACGTCGGCGGAATTCCGTTCTCCAGCAGCCCATATGGTTTCCTGATCGCCTGCTTGACGGTACTCGCCCTGGCCTTCGGTCAGTGGTGGTTATTCCGTCGTTTGCGCTGGGTCTGACGATGGCGCATGTGACCCGACCAAATCTGCCCGCGTCTTTCACAGACATCACGAGAGGTGCGTATGCACGATCCGTTTGAACAGTCTTTGCGCGACATGCTCAACGCTTCGCCGTCCAGCCGCGACGACGATGCGTGCCTGGGCCGCGTACTCAAAACCGCCAACCGCCAGGTCGGCGCCGGTGATTTGTTCAGCCTGCTGGGCCGCTGGCTGCCCGCGCTGATGATCGCCCTGAATAACGGCTCGGCCCATGTCTCGCCGGTTTCCCGTCGTAAACCTACCGCTCGCACTGCTGATAAGGCTGATTGAATATGGAACTCGACCTCTGGACTCAGAGCCTCGTCACTGCAATGACTGCGTTGTGGACCAAAGTAGCCAACTTCATCCCGAACCTGTTCGGCGCACTGGTCGTGCTGCTGTTGGGTTTCGTTGTGGCCAAGCTGCTCGATACCTTGCTCTCCAAGCTGCTCGCCAAACTGGGTCTTGATCGCCTGATGGGTGGTACCGGGCTGACCAAGTTGATGTCGCGTGCGGGGCTGCAAGTTCCGATTTCAACGCTGATCGGTAAAATCGTTTACTGGTTCGTTCTGCTGATTTTTCTGGTTTCTGCAGCAGAATCCCTTGGCCTCGAGCGAGTTTCGGCTACGCTGGATATGTTGGCGCTCTATTTGCCGAAAGTATTCGGCGCGGCGCTGGTGTTGCTGGTGGGTGTTTTGCTCGCGCAACTGGCCAACGGGCTGGTGCGCGGGGCGGCAGAAGGCGTAGGCCTGGACTACGCTTCGGGGCTTGGGCGAATTGCCCAGGGGCTGGTGATCATCATCAGCATCTCGGTCGCGATCAGTCAGCTTGAGGTCAAGACCGACCTGCTGAACCATGTGATTGTCATCGTTTTGATTACCGTTGGTCTGGCCGTTGCGCTGGCCATGGGTTTGGGAAGCCGGGAAATTGCCGGTCAGATTCTTGCGGGAATCTATGTGCGTGAGTTGTATCAGGTTGGGCAACAAGTGCGTGTTGGCGAGGTCGAAGGCCAGATCGAGGAGATCGGCACGGTTAAAACCACATTGCTGACCGATGAGGGTGAGCTAGTCTCTCTTTCCAATCGGATCCTGCTGGAACAGCATGTGAGTAGCCGCTAATCCGGCAAACCCTGCTAATGTATGCCGCCGCGAAATGCCAGCTGATGCTGGTCGCGGTGGACATTGACCTGACTGTCGGCACGACTTGTTTTGAATAAAGCCCAAACGCTATCCACGCGCTACGACCCCCGCGAGCTCTCTGATGAGGAGTTGGTCGCGCGCTCGCATACCGAGCTGTTTCACGTAACGCGCGCCTATGAAGAACTGATGCGGCGTTACCAGCGAACATTATTTAACGTTTGTGCGAGATATCTTGGGAACGATCGCGACGCAGACGATGTCTGTCAGGAAGTCATGTTGAAGGTGCTGTATGGCCTGAAGAACTTCGAGGGGAAATCGAAGTTCAAAACGTGGCTCTACAGCATCACGTACAACGAATGTATTACGCAGTATCGGAAGGAACGGCGAAAGCGTCGCTTGATGGACGCATTGAGTCTTGACCCCCTCGAGGAAGCGTCCGAAGAAAAGGCGCCGAAACCCGAGGAGAAGGGCGGGCTTGATCGCTGGCTGGTGTATGTGAACCCGATTGACCGTGAAATTCTGGTGCTTCGATTTGTCGCAGAGCTGGAATTTCAGGAGATCGCAGACATCATGCACATGGGTTTGAGTGCGACAAAAATGCGTTACAAACGTGCTCTAGATAAATTGCGTGAGAAATTTGCAGGCATTGCTGAAACTTAGTTCAGCGCAAATATCTCTTACGTGTAGGCAAGTTCTGATAGACTTGCCGCCGAGTTGTCCCCCGGTTTGCGGGACTGCTTCACAATCACCAGATGGGGATTTAACGGATGAAACTGAAAAACACCTTGGGCTTGGCCATTGGTTCTCTGATTGCCGCCACTTCGTTCGGCGCTCTGGCACAAGGCCAAGGCGCAGTTGAAATCGAAGGCTTCGCAAAGAAAGAACAATTCGACAGCGCTCGTAACTTCAAGAACAACGGCAACCTGTTCGGCGGTTCGATCGGTTACTTCCTGACCGACGACGTTGAACTGCGTCTGGGCTACGACGAAGTGCACAACGTACGTTCCGACGACGGTCGTAACATCAAGGGCGCGAACACCGCTCTGGACGCTCTGTACCACTTCAACAACCCAGGCGACATGCTGCGTCCATACGTATCGGCTGGTTTCTCCGATCAGAGCATCGGTCAGAACGGTTCCGGCGGTCGTGACCGCTCCACCTTCGCCAACCTGGGCGCTGGTGCCAAGCTGTACTTCACCGAGAACTTCTACGCCCGTGCTGGCGTTGAAGCTCAGTACAACATCGACCAGGGCGACACCGAGTGGGCTCCTAGCGTTGGTATCGGTGTGAACTTCGGTGGCGGCTCCAAGCCTGCTGCTGCTCCAGTTCCAGCACCAGCTGAAGTCTGCTCCGACAGCGACAACGATGGCGTTTGCGACAACGTTGACAAGTGCCCGGACACCCCAGCCAACGTAACTGTTGACGCTGACGGCTGCCCAGCAGTTGCTGAAGTTGTTCGTGTTGAGCTGGACGTTAAGTTCGACTTCGACAAGTCGGTTGTGAAGCCAAACAGCTACGGCGACATCAAGAACCTGGCTGACTTCATGAAGCAGTACCCATCCACCACCACTACTGTTGAAGGTCACACTGACTCCGTCGGTCCTGACGCTTACAACCAGAAACTGTCCGAGCGTCGTGCAAACGCCGTTAAGCAAGTTCTGACCAACCAGTACGGTGTTGAATCGTCCCGCGTTCAGTCTGTTGGCTACGGCGAATCCCGCCCAGTTGCTGACAACAAAACTGAAGCTGGCCGCGCTGTAAACCGTCGCGTAGAAGCGCAGGTTGAAGCTCAAGCTAAGTAATTAGCTGCCGCTCTGAGAAAAGCCCGGCTTAGGCCGGGCTTTTCTTTGTCTGCGATTTGGCTTTGCAGTTTTAAAAGATCGCAGCCTTCGGCAGCTCCTACATGAAATCTGCATACGTCCTGTAGGAGCTGCCGCAGGCTGCGATCTTTTGCTCTTCAACAATGGCTGCCACCGCACCAATTACCAAAATCGCCGGGCTTTTCAGCCCAAACCTGAACGCATCAGCACTCATGCTCGCCAGATCACTCCGGCATTCGCGCTGCTCTGGCAACGACGCATTCTCGATCATCGCCACCGGCGTATCCGCTGCCATCCCGCCCGCCAGCAACTGATCGCGAATCTCGCCTAGCTTGGCCACCCCCATGTAAACCACCAGCGTTGTGCCGCCCTGCGCCAGTGCCTGCCAGTTCAACTGGCTGTCATCCTGAGTATGCGCAGTCACCAGCGTTACCCCGCGTGCGACCCCACGCAACGTCAGCGGAATATCGCACTGCGTCGCCCCGGCCAGCCCGGCGGTGATGCCATTGACCAACTCCACCTCGACGCCACGCTCACGCAGCCAATGCGCCTCTTCACCCCCTCGACCGAAAATGCACGGATCGCCACCCTTGAGCCGCACCACACACTTGCCGTGGCGGGCATAGCGCAGCATCAGTCGATGAATGAACGCTTGCGGTGTCGAGCGGCAGCCACCGCGTTTACCCACGGCAATGATGCGCGCATCAGGGCAGTGCTCCAGCACCGCCTCGTTGACCAGATCATCGATCAGCACCACGTCGGCCTCGCGCAGAGCGCGCACCGCTTTGAGGGTCAGCAGTTCCGGATCGCCGGGGCCCGCGCCTACCAGCCAGACTTTTGCATTCATGCTGCTTTCCTCATCAGATGATGGCGACCGGCTGCAACTCGGCAGCCAGCAAACGCTTTATTTCCGGGACGCACGAACCGCATTGCGTGCCGCAACCCAAATTGCTTTTCAAGCCTTGCAGATCCAGCCCTTGGCGAATGCCGGCGCAGACCGCGTTGAGGCTGACGTTGTTGCAGTTGCACAGGGTCTTATCCGCAGCGATCTGCGCCCCGGCACTGCCCGGCGGCGCACTCATCGGTGCCAGCAACCAACGCCGCAGTTGTTCGTCGGCACGGCCTTCCAGCCACAACCCTTGCAGCCAATGCCGGGCGAGGGTTTCGCCGGCCAGGCGAATCGCGGTGATTCGGCCGTTTTCAATACGCACGCGCTTGCCAATGGCCCGGCGCGGATCGTCATAGGCCAAAACCGGGCCGTCGATCAGCGACAGGCATCGGTCGATTTCACTGAGCAATTGCGCATCCGGTGCCTCGCTGCTGGCAGCGCGTATCAGCAATGCCGATCGTTCACGTCCGACAAGGCTGAGGCTAACGTAGGAAAATGCCTCACAGAGCGGTCGTAGCGTCTCGAAGTGCCGTTGAACATCACCTTCGATCAGTGCGAAAAGCTGCCACGGCAGATTGACCGGTTCCAGGCGCACGCCGCTGTGTTTGAGTTCCGGTTGTTTCGACAAAGGATCGAAGGCCGGCAGGGTCAGGCTGTTCACGCCGCCCTTGAGGAAGCGATCGCCCCAGTGCATTGGTAGAAACGCTTGTCCCGGACGTACGCTGTCATCACTGGCGACCGCAACAATTACCGCGCCGCGACGACTTTTCAGATTGACCAGATCGCCCGGCTGCAAACGATGCCGGCGCATTTCATCTGGATGCAGGCTCAACACCGCTTCGTTGACATGCCCGAACAGTTGCGCCGCCGTACCGGTGCGGCTCATACCGTGCCATTGATCACGCAAGCGGCCAGTGATCAACGTCAGTGGAAAGCGTGCATCGCGTTGTTCTTTGGCGGCACGATACGGGTCGGCGATGAATTGCGCGCGCTCGTTGGCGGTTGGGAAAATCCCGTCTTCGTACAGTCGTGGCGTTCCTCGCCGCGCTCCGACAGGGAAGGGCCATTGCTGCGGTCCGATCTCGTCGATCAGCGCGTGACTGATCCCGGACATATCCAGATCCCGCCCACGCGTCAGCCCTTTGAATTCATCGAACAGTTGCGCAGGTTGGGTGAAAGTAAACAGGCTCGATGCAGAGGGGCGCAGACGTTTCTCCAGACGCTGCGCGAAATCTACCGTAATCGCCCAATCCGGCCGCGCCTCACCCGGTGGGAGAATGGCTTTGCGCACGTGGGAAATGCGTCGCTCGGAATTGGTCACCGAACCTTCTTTCTCGCCCCAACTGGCGGCGGGCAGCAGCAGATCGGCGAATGCTGCGGTTTCAGTCGTGCGAAAGGCTTCTTGCAGAACCACAAACGGGCAAGCTTCCAGCGCCGCGCGCACCGCACTCTGATCCGGCATCGATTGCGCAGGGTTGGTGCAGGCAATCCACAACGCCTTGATCTTGCCGCTGCGCACTTGCTCGAACAGTTCGATGGCGCTGAGACCAGTGCTTTCCGGCAACCGATCAACGCCCCAATAAGCCGCCACTTCAGCGCGGTGTTCAGGGTTGGCCGCGTCTCGATGGCCCGGCAACAGATTCGACAAACTACCGGTTTCGCGCCCGCCCATGGCATTCGGCTGACCGGTGAGGGAGAAAGGTCCTGCACCCGGACGACCGATTTGCCCGGTGGCCAAGTGCAGATTGATCAACGCGCTGTTTTTTGCGCTACCGGCCGTGGACTGGTTCAAACCCATGCACCACAACGACAGAAAACTCGGCGAAGTGCCAACCCATTCGGCGCATTGCTGCAGTTGCTCGACGCTGATGCCGCATAACTGTGAAACCATTTGCGGGGTGTAATCGCGCACCAGACTCTTCAGTTCAGCAAGGCCTTCCGTGTGCGTTTTGACGAAATCGCGGTCGATCCAGTCCTCCCACAACAACAGATGCAAAATCCCATGGAATAAAGCGACATCGGTACCGGGCAGAATCGCCAGGTGCAGATCGGCGAGGTCGCAGGTGTCGGTGCGTCGTGGATCAATGACGATGACTTTCATCTGCGGGCGGCGGGATTTTGCTTCCTCCAGCCGACGGAAAAGTACTGGATGGGCGTAGGCCATGTTACTGCCGACGATCATTACGCAATCGCTGAGTTCCAGGTCCTCATAGCTGCACGGCGGGGCGTCGGCGCCGAGGCTGCGCTTGTAGCCGACCACGGCTGAAGACATGCACAGGCGTGAATTGCTGTCGATGTTGTTGGTGCCAACCAACGCCCGCGCCAGTTTGTTGAAGGCGTAGTAGTCCTCGGTCAGCAACTGTCCGGAGATATAGAACGCGACGCTGTCCGGGCCGTGTTCGGCGATGGTTTCTGCGAACACGTTGGCGGCATGTTCCAGCGCAGTGTCCCAATCCGTGCGGCTGCGCGCCAGGCCTTTGCCCAAACGCAGTTCCGGGTACAGCGCGCGGGCCGCGAGGTCGCCGGTCAGGTGCAGGGTCGAGCCTTTGCTGCACAGTTTGCCGAAGTTGGCCGGGTGCGCCGGATCGCCGCTGACGCCGAGGATGCGCTCGCCGTCATGCTCGATCAGCACGCCGCAGCCGACCCCGCAATAACAGCAGGTCGAGGCGGTCGTCTGGCGGTTCATCAGATGGCGTCCCGCAGAGCCAACTGCACCCGACCATTCTCGACCCGCGCCGGGTGATGGTGCGCGCAACCGATGTCCGGCGCCTGCGCCTCGCCGGATTGCAGGTCGATCTGCCAATTGTGCAGCGGACAGGCCACGCGTTTTCCGTAGATCAAACCTTGTGACAACGGCCCACCCTTGTGTGGGCAGCGGTCGTCGAGGGCGAAAACTTCGTCGTCGCTCGTACGAAAAATCGCAATGTCACCTTTCGGCCCGGCAATGATTCGCGAACCGAGGGTATTGATCTCGTCGAGGGCACAGATATCCAGCCAGTTCATGCCGGCACCTCCAGGTTTTTCACTGAAATTACGTCGAATTCTTTTTTCAGTTGCGGCTGCGCTAGACGTTCTTTCCAAGGGTCTTGCTCGAACGACAGGGAGAATTGCAGGCGTTCGTTCAGCGCTTTGCGGCGCTCGGGGTCTTCCAGCACGGCTTTCTTGATGTGCTCCATGCCGACCCGCTGCAGGTAGTGCACGGTGCGTTCGAGGTAGAAGGCTTCTTCGCGATACAGCTGCAGGAACGCACCGTTGTATTCGCGCACTTCTTCGGCGGTTTTCAGCTTGACGAAGAATTCGGCGACTTCGGTTTTGATCCCGCCGTTACCGCCGATGTACATCTCCCAACCGGAGTCGACGCCGATGATTCCTACGTCTTTGATCCCCGCTTCCGAGCAGTTGCGTGGGCATCCGGAAACAGCGAGTTTCACTTTGTGCGGTGACCACATGTTGAACAGGTCGTGCTCAAGCTCGATGCCCAGTTGTGTCGAGTTTTGCGTGCCGAAGCGGCAGAACTCACTGCCGACGCAGGTTTTCACCGTGCGGATGGATTTGCCGTAGGCGTGGCCGGAGGGCATGTCGAGATCCTTCCAGACGCCAGGCAGATCCTGCTTCTTGATGCCGAGCAAATCGATACGCTGGCCGCCGGTGACCTTGACCATCGGCACCTGATACTTGTCAGCCACATCGGCAATCCGCCGCAGTTCCGAAGGATTGGTCACGCCGCCCCACATGCGTGGTACCACCGAGTAAGTGCCGTCCTTCTGGATGTTGGCGTGTGCACGTTCGTTGATCAGGCGCGATTGCGGATCGTCCTTGGCTTCGCCGGGCCAGGTGGAAATCAGGTAATAGTTGAGGGCCGGGCGGCACGTTGCGCAACCGTTCGGCGTGCGCCAGTTGAGGTAGCTCATGGTGCCGGCGATGGTCAGCAGATGCTGCTCGCGAATGGCTTGGCGGATCTGTCCGTGGTTGAGGTCGCTGCAACCGCAGATGGCTTTTTCGCTTTTCGGTTTGACATCCGCTGCGCCGCCGACGGTGTTGATCAGGATCTGCTCGACCAGTCCGGCGCAGGAGCCGCAGGAGCTGGCCGCTTTGGTGTGTTTCTTCACCTCATCGACGCTGAACAGGCCGTGTTCCTGAATGGCTTTGACGATAGTGCCTTTGCACACACCGTTGCAGCCGCAGACTTCGGCGGTGTCGGCCATGACCATGGCTTTGTCCTGGCCCTGATGTCCTACGTCACCCAAAGCGTTTTCGCCAAACATCAGGTGATCGCGGATCTCGCCGATGGCGTGATTCTCACGAATCTGGCGGAAATACCAACCGCCATCTGCCGTATCGCCGTACAGACAGGCGCCGACCAGCACGTCATCCTTGATCACCAGTTTTTTGTACACGCCGCCGATCGGGTCGGAGAGGGTGATGGTTTCCGTACCTTCGCCGCCCATGAAGTCGCCAGCGGAAAACAGGTCGATGCCGGTGACTTTGAGTTTGGTCGAGGTCACCGAACCCTGATAACGGGCGAAGCCCAGTTGTGCGAGGTGGTTGGCGCAAACCTTGGCCTGCTCGAACAGTGGCGCGACCAGACCGTAGGCAATGCCACGGTGGCTGGCGCACTCGCCGATGGCGTAGATGCGTGGGTCGTAAGTTTGCAGGGTGTCGTTGACCAGGATCCCGCGATTGCACGGGATGCCGGCCTTTTCCGCGAGTTCGGTGTTGGGGCGAATACCGGCGGCCATCACCACCAGGTCGGCGGGGATAATGTCGCCGTTCTTGAATTGCACCGAGCCGACCCGGCCATTGCCGGCGTCATGCAAGGCCTGGGTCTGTTCGCACAGACGGAAATGCAAGCCACGGGATTCAAGGGCGCTTTGCAGCAGTTGACCGCTGGTTTTATCGAGTTGGCGTTCCAGCAACCATTCGCCGATGTGCACCACGGTGACGTGCATGCCGCGCAACATCAGGCCATTGGCGGCTTCGAGGCCGAGCAGGCCACCGCCGATGACCACCGCGTGTTTGTGGGTTTTCGCGGTGTCGATCATCGCCTGGGTGTCGGCAATGTCGCGATAGCCGATCACGCCGTGCAGGGTGTTGCCGGGGATCGGCAAGATGAACGGTGTCGAGCCAGTGGCGATCAGCAGGCGATCGTATTCGGCTTCGGTGCCGTCCTCGGCGATCACCCGGCGTTTGACCCGGTCAATCTCCACCACTTTGCGGTTGAGCAACAACTTGATGTTGTTTTCCAGGTACCAGTCGAGGTCGTTGAGCACGATCTCCTCGAAGGTCTGCTCACCGGCCAGCACCGGCGAGAGCAGGATGCGATTGTAGTTGGTGTGTGGTTCGGCGCCGAAGACGGTGATGTCGTACAGCTCGTTGCTCAGCTTGAGCAATTCTTCGAGGGTGCGGACCCCGGCCATGCCATTGCCGATCATCACCAGTTTGAGTTTTTTCATCAGGTTCTCCGGGAGCTGCGGCTGGCCTCTTGTGGGCAGTCAGGCCTTGCTCGACAAATTTTGCGCAAACAAAAAAAGGCGTCCCGCTAGTTGCCTAGCGAGGACGCCTTTGTCCTGGTCCCGTTCTCTCGGGAAGCGCAGCCTTCGTCGTTGAAGGTTGGGCTTTATGTGTGTGCTGAGTGGGCTAATGCAGTGGTTGTGCCAAGTGGGAACAGTGGCGGGTTTATTGGGGTTTGGCAGGTTCTGAGGGTGATTTTTTGCACTGAATCGAGGCGGGTTGCTCGTTCGTGGGGCGCTCAGGTAGATGGATTTGTGGTGATTGGGCTGACGTCATCGCGAGCAGGCTCACTCCTACAGTGGAACGCGTTTCGAATTGTAGGAGTGAGCTTGCTAGCGATGGCCGCGACGCGGTGTCAGTGATGAAACAACAAAACCAGAAGCACCAGATTCCCGAGCAACGCCAGCAATGCCATCGTCCGCCAGACCTTCAGCGGCTCCCGCTCCAATAACGGTCGAGGCCGCACACTCAAACTCTGCCGCTCGCCCTGTTCCAGCACCAACAACCACTCTTCAGCCGTTTCAAACCGTTGTTGCAGATCCGCCGCCACGCCACGCTGCAGACTCTGCGCCAACCATTCCGGCAGATCAGGCCGATAGCGACTGGCAATCACCGGCAGACCAAATCGCGGCCGTTGAAACGCTTCAATCTCGCCATAAGGAAAATGCCCGGTAAGCAGGAAATACAGGGTCACGCCGACTGCATACAAATCCTGCTGCGCACTCGGCGGATCACCGCGAAACGCTTCCGGGGCGATGTAACTTGGGGTTCCGGGCAGCGTTGACGGCGCGTCTTCGGACAAGCCCGGGCAATACGCCAAGCCAAAATCCAGCAGGCGTAACTCGCCGTCGTCACCCCAATGCAGGTTTTCCGGTTTGATGTCCCGGTGCAGAATCTGCCGCCGATGCAAAAGCCCCACCGCGCGCAGCAGGCGCTCGGCGATATCCTGCCATTGCGCCAGCGGCAATGGGCCGGACTGCTGAAACAGCTGAGCCAGCGTTGTCCCGGAATATTCGCGCATCACGTAGTACAAATGCTGACGCTGCTGGCAGGCATGGACTTCAGGAAAGTGCCGGCCGGCCACGCGTTTCAGGAACCATTCCTCGGACAGCAGCGCTTGCCCGGCGCGAGGATCATCGCTGGAGCGCGACGGCAGGGTTTTCAACAGCCATGCCTGGCCTTGTCCATCGACAACCCGATACAGCAGCGATTGCTGACTCTGAGCGACAATCCCCTGAACCTGCCAGCCTTCGAAGGATTGGCCAGGTTTCAGCGGCGGCGGCAGGGGCCATTGCTGCAAATGAATCAATGCATCGCCGATATTCGCTTCACCCAGTGCATCGACGCGCACCAGCAATGCACTGGCATTGTCCTGACTCCCCGCCAGATGCGCGGCATTGACCAGCGTCTGCGCGGCGCTGTGCAGATCCGGTTGATCACGCAGAATCGCGGCAATCGCGGTATCGCCCAGCGTCGACCAGACTCCGTCACTGAGCAGCACAAAGCTTTCACCGTCACGCAGTTCACCGTCGAGGAAATCCAGCACCAGATGCTGATCCAGCCCCAATGCACGCTTGAGCACATGCTGCATGCCTGGCTGCTCCCAGACATGATCCTCCGAGATCCGCTGCAAACTATCGTCGTGCCAGCGATACACCCGGCAATCGCCGACGTGGGCGAGGGTAAAACGCCGACCGCGCATGACCAAAGCACTGACCGTGGTGAGCAACGGTTGCCCACCACCGTTGGCCTGCAACCAGCGATTTTGCGCGAGCAGCAGTCGGTCCAGTGCCTGCGCCACGCTCCAGGTTTCCGGTGTGGCGTAGTAGTCGAGCGCCAGCGCCTGCAAGGTCGAACGCGCAGCCAGTCCGCCATCGGCACACTGGCTGACGCCATCAGCGATAGCGAACAGATAACCCTTGCTCGCCGCCAGCGCCGGAGCGGGCGTGACCAAGCGCAAGGCGTCCTGATTCTCCGCACGCGGGCCGGTGGCGCTGGCTTCGGCAAAACTCAGTTGCAGGGCCATCGACGCTTCAGACCCGCGCTGCCGTCACCGCCGCCGAACCCCAGGTGGTTCTCCAGCGACGCTTGACGCCGTGCAGGCCAAACCACGCCAACACGCCAAGGCTGGCGAACAACCACAGGGCCAGTTGATAACTGCCGGTGCTCTGTTTGATCGCACCCATGCCGGCGGCCAAGGCGAAACCGCCGATGCCGCCGGCCATGCCGATCAGCCCGGTCATGACGCCGATCTCCAAGCGAAAACGCTGCGGCACCAGTTGGAACACCGCACCGTTGCCTGCCCCTAAACCGAGCATGGTGCAGACGAAAAGTGCCAGCGCCGCGTAGGAACTCGGCAGGTTGAAACCGACCGCGGCGATGCAGACGGCGGCGACGGTGTACATCGCCAGCAGTGTGCGGATACCGCCAAAGCGATCAGCCAGTGCGCCACCCAGCGGTCGCATCAAACTGCCGCCGAATACGCAGGCGGCGGTGTAGTAACCGGCCGTCACCGGACTCAGACCGTATTGATCGTTGAAATAGCCGGGCAGGGCGCTGGCCAGACCGATGAAGCCGCCGAAGGTCACGCTGTAGAAAAACATGAACCACCAGCTATCGCGGTCGCCCAAGGCTTTGAAGTAGTCAGCCATGGCTTTGGCTTTCGGCCGCTCAGGGGCGTTTTTTGCCAGCCAGGCGAACAATACCAACGTCAGGATCAACGGAATCAACGCGAAGCCGAAGACATTGCTCCAGCCGAACGCAGCCGCCAGTACCGGAGCGAGCAGTGCGGCAAACACGGTGCCCGAGTTGCCCGCACCGGCGATGCCCATGGCTTTGCCCTGATGCTGCGGCGGGTACCACTGCGACGCCAGTGGCAGAGCGACGGCAAACGATGCGCCAGCCATGCCGAGGAACAGGCCGAGTATCAGCGCCTGCTCGTAGCTATGAATGCCGATTTTCCAGGCACCGAACAGTGCGCAGATCACGATGACCTGGCCGATCAGCCCAGCGGTTTTCGGCGATAGCCGATCGGCGAGCATGCCCATCACAAAGCGCAGCACCGCGCCAGCGAGGATCGGCGTGGCGACGACGAGGCCACGTTGTTGTGTGGTCAGGTGCAGGTCGGCGGCAATCTGCACCGCCAGCGGGCCGAGCAGGTACCAGACCATGAAGCTCAGGTCGAAATAGAGGAAGGCCGCGAACAGAGTCGGGGTGTGGCCGGATTTCCAGAAGCTTGAATTCATCGCGCACCTCAGCTGAAAAGAGTCTCGAAAGGAGTCATGCAACAGCAGGTGGGGCGCCGCCACGGCCGCACCACCGACCCCGGGCTGTGGGGCCAAAACGCAAAAACGCCGCTACCTGATGCGCCGGTTGGGGCGAACGGGTGAGCGACGTCTTTGTCGTGGGTGGGGCAACCGCCGTTGGTTACCTGTGCGTTTTACTTAGCGAGATTTGTGCCAACAGCCGGAAAATCAAAAGCCCCTCACCCTAGCCCTCCCGAAACGTCGGACCGCCCAGAGGGAGAGGGGACTGATTGGGGGATGCTCGAGAAGTACGCCGACCTGTGATTTTCTGCTGTGAATCCATAATCGACTCGGTCTTTCAGGTCGATGTTTGACGCCAGACACCTAGGTCAGTCCCCTCTCCCTCCGGGAGAGGGCTAGGGTGAGGGGCTTTTCAAGCGTTCAGTACTTTCAGCCAAGCAACTCACTCATCGCAATAATCTGCTCCGCCACCTGAATCAGCTTTTGCTGCCGGCTCATCGCCTGGCGCCGCATCAGGGTGTAAGCCTCTTCCTCATTGCAATCCTTCATCTTCATCAGCAACCCCTTGGCCAGTTCGATGCGCTTACGCTCAGCCAGTTGCTGATCACGCGCCTGCAACTGCGCCCGCAACGCCTGATCACTCTCGAAGCGCGCCATTGCTACATCGAGAATCGGCTGCAGACGCTGTGCATGAATGCCTTCAACGATGTAGGCGCTGACCCCGGACTTGATTGCCTGGCGCATCACACCCGGATCATGCTCATCGGTAAACATCACAATTGGCCGTGGCTGGTCGCGGCTGACCAGCACGACTTGCTCCATGACATCGCGGCTCGGTGACTCGGTATCGATCAGAATCACGTCCGGGCGCACCGTTTCGACGCGCGCGGGCAGGTCGATGGTCAGGCCGGACTCGTCGATGACCTCGAAACCGGCTTCAGTCAGCGCGGCTTTCAGGCGACCGACTTTTTTCGCCGTGTCATTGATCAGCAGAATGCGCAACATGTTCGCGGTCTCCTGTCAGCGGCGGGCGAGAAGAGGGGCGTCGTCGTTCAACGCGTGCAGCTTGAAGCTGCGCGCGTAAGCGGCCGGGTCACTACCATCCCAGATTTTGCCGTCGAGCAACTGGCTGCTGCGCATGTCGGTGCCCCACGCCGCCACGCCGACAGCGGTGGCGGCGTCGCGGTAGACGTCCAGTTGCTGAACCTGGCGGGCGACGGCGAGGTAATCCGGATCTTCGCGCAGCAGGCCCCAGCGGCGGAACTGGGTCATGAACCACATACCGTCCGACAGATACGGCAGATTCACCTCGCCGTTGCCGTGAAAACGCAGCGCGTGCGGATCCTGCCAGCGATTGCCAAGGCCATCGGAATAGTCACCGAGAAAACGCGGCTCAATGCACGAAAGCGGAGCGTCCAGATATTCCGGCGCGCTGAGCAACTGCGCGGTGCTGCGGCGGTTTTCCGGACTTTCTTCGATAAAGCGACTGGCTTCAAGGATCGCCATCACCAGCGCCCGTGCCGTGTTCGGATACTGCTCGACAAATTCACGGGTGCAACCAAGGACTTTTTCCGGGTGATCGGGCCAGATGGTCTGACTGGTGGCCAGGGTAAAACCCAGATTCTGCTGCACCGCGCTAGCAGCCCAAGGCTCGCCGACGCAAAAGCCATCGATGCGCCCGGCTTGCAGGTGCGCGACCATTTGCGGCGGCGGCACCACCACGCTGTCGACATCCTGTAACGGATGAATGCCCTGACTCGCCAGCCAGTAATACAGCCACATCGCATGGGTGCCGGTGGGAAAGGTCTGGGCGAAGGTGAGTTTTGCGCGGCTTTGGTGCACGTGGCGGTCCAGCGCTTCAGGACTGGTCACACCAATGTTCTGCAGGCCGTGGGACAGGTTGAGACTTTGACCGTTCTGATTCAGCCCCATCAACACCGCCATGTCGCTCGACGCCCCACCGCCAATGCCCAGATGCACGGCGTAGATCAGACCGTACAGACTGTGGGCAGCATCCAGTTCACCGCTGACGAGTTTGTCGCGCAGGTTGGCCCAGGAGCTTTGGCGCTTGAGATTCAGGGTCAGCCCGTAAGGCTGGGCAAAGCCTTGTGTGGCAGCAACGACAACCGATGCGCAGTCGCTCAACGCCATGAAACCGAGGTTGATTGCAGTCTTTTCCGGAGCATCGCTGCCATTGACCCAGGCCAGTGGCCCTACCGAAGGTTCATTCATACACCGCCACCTCGAAAAAAAGCGCCGCCGCGGACTTTGCGCAGGCAAAACCCGGGACGACGCCATTGTCCTTGCCCGCCTGCCGTCATTGGCCTGCGCGCTGATAGTCAAGGAGGGTGCAAGGCATATGCCACTGCCAGTGATTTGCGCGTGCGCCTCGCGCGGCAGGTCGATGCCCGGCTATAATCGCCGCCTCTTTTCGCCGCCCGAGTCATTGCCGCCCATGTATTCCCTGGCCCGTCAGCTGTTGTTCAAACTTTCCCCGGAAACCTCCCACGATCTGTCGCTGGATCTGATCGGCGCGGGTGGGCGTTTGGGCCTCAACGGCTTGCTGTGCAAGGCGCCGGCGAAGAAACCGGTGACGGTCATGGGCCTCGAGTTTCCGAACCCGGTAGGTCTGGCGGCCGGTCTGGACAAGAATGGCGCGGCGATCGACGGTTTCGCACAGCTGGGTTTCGGTTTTGTTGAAATCGGCACCGTGACCCCGCGTCCGCAGCCGGGCAACCCGAAACCACGGATTTTCCGCTTGCCGGAAGCCGAGGCGATCATCAACCGCATGGGTTTCAACAACCTCGGTGTCGATAACCTGCTGGCGCGTGTGGCCGCAGCGAAATACAAAGGCGTGCTGGGCATCAATATCGGCAAGAACTTCGATACCCCGGTTGAACGCGCGGTCGACGACTACCTGATCTGCCTGGACAAGGTTTATGCCCACGCCAGCTACGTCACGGTCAACGTCAGTTCGCCGAACACCCCGGGCCTGCGCAGCCTGCAGTTTGGCGATTCGCTCAAGCAGTTGCTCGCGGATCTGGCCACGCGCCGTGCCGAACTGGCCCTGCGTCACGGCAAGCATGTGCCGCTGGCGATCAAGATCGCGCCGGACATGACCGATGAAGAAACTGCGCAGGTCGCCCAGGCGTTAATCGAAACCGGCATGGACGCGGTAATCGCGACCAACACCACCCTCAGCCGTGTTGGCGTTGAGGGCATGGAGCATGGCGACGAGGCGGGCGGGTTGTCTGGCGCGCCGGTGCGTGAGAAGAGTACGAATACCGTGAAGGTGCTGGCCAGTGAATTGGCGGGGCGGTTGCCGATCATTGCGGCTGGCGGGATTACCGAAGGCAAGCATGCGGCGGAGAAGATTCTCGCCGGTGCGAGCCTGGTGCAGATCTACTCCGGCTTCATCTATAAGGGCCCGGCGCTGATTCGCGAATCGGTAGACGCGATCGCCGCCTTGCGCTGATCCATAGACACCACTGTTCCCTTGTAGGAGTGAGCCTGCTCGCGATAGCTTTCTTTCGGTCACTTCATCAGCGACTGACAGACCGCTATCGCGAGCAGGCTCACTCCTACAGGTTTTGTGTATGGCACAGATAATGTGACAGGCATAAAAAAGGGCTCCTCGAAGGAGCCCCTGGGCCGCAGCCCGCCGTCCGGGAAGGACGTGCATGGTAAGTCGTTACAAATTCAGATTGTCGTGTCGGAATAAGTGCCCTGTGTCAGCCGACGGCGTGAAGTTCGTTGAGTCTGTGGATTCCCGCAGTGCCGGTCATACCGTCCCAGTTGTCGCCGCGTCCTTCTCGCCAGCCGTTAATCCAGGCTTGACGTACCGACGGTAGAGTAAATGGGCAAAGCTCACGGGATTTGCCACCAACGCCATATTGATATCCGCGCAAAAATGCTCTTTCCAACGGATCACGCTTAAGTCTTCTCATAGGGTGTTTCCCTCACTTGTTGACTGTTTTGTATCGCGTTGACCTCAACTGAGGTCTGGCAGAAAAAACCTGCCATGGTGCGGCTCGCTGCCGGCGTGGCAAGCCAAGGTGTTGACGCCGTTGCGACGTCAACCTGTGTTCAGTTCTAACCAATGAGTCACACCGAGGGAATGATCGTTTTGTCATAAGGACGTAACGAAATTAGTGCTACAGCCATAAGTAACGACGGGTTTGATGCACGGTTTTTCAGCAAACCCCGGTATGATCGGCCCCGCGCTGGATGATGGGGTTAATTCTTTAGTGAGAATGACCCACGTTTGCGCTGGGGTATAAAGCGACGAAGGGTCGCTTTAGGACTTTTTGTTTCATCAACTTTTTTATCTGTCCCGGCATCTAAGCTCTTTTAACCCGAGCAGCGGGGATGGAACGGCACACCTTCGTGCCACGCGGGCGCTCTTTTAGAAAAGCGCCTGATTGAAAACCGGATCGGCAATGCGTTGCCGATTCACTAGCCAAAGGCTCTGGAAATACCATGTCCGACCGTTTCGAACTCTTCCTCACTTGCCCTAAAGGCCTTGAAGGCCTGCTCATCGAGGAAGCCGTCGGGCTTGGCCTTGAAGAAGCGCGCGAGCACACTTCCGCCGTGCGTGGCATGGCGACCATGGAAACCGCTTATCGCCTGTGCCTCTGGTCGCGTCTGGCCAACCGCGTGCTGCTGGTGCTCAAGCGTTTCCCGATGAAAGACGCTGAAGACCTCTACCACGGCGTGCTCGACATCGACTGGCAGGATCACATGCTCAGCGATGGCACCCTGGCTGTTGAATTCAGTGGCCATGGCTCGGGTATCGACAACACCCACTTCGGCGCCTTGAAAGTCAAAGACGCCATCGTCGACAAACTGCGCACCCCACAGGGCGACCGTCCGTCGATCGACAAGCTCAACCCGGACCTGCGCATTCACCTGCGTCTGGATCGCGGCGAAGCGATTCTTTCCCTTGATCTGTCCGGCCACAGCCTGCATCAGCGCGGTTACCGTCTGCAGCAGGGCGCTGCACCGCTGAAGGAAAACCTCGCGGCGGCGATTCTGATCCGTTCCGGCTGGCCGCGCATTGCTGCCGAAGGCGGCGCGCTGGCTGACCCGATGTGCGGTGTCGGTACGTTCCTCGTCGAAGCCGGCATGATTGCCGCCGACATGGCGCCGAACCTGCGTCGTGAGCAGTGGGGCTTTACCGCGTGGCTCGGTCACGTGCCGGCACTGTGGAAAAAACTCCATGAAGAGGCCGTCGAGCGTGCCGCTGCCGGTCTGGCCAAGCCACCGTTGTGGATTCGTGGCTACGAAGCCGATCCGCGTCTGATTCAGCCGGGCCGCAACAACGTTGAGCGTGCCGGCCTGAGCGAGTGGATCAAGATCTACCAGGGCGAAGTGGCGACTTTCGAGCCGCGTCCGGATCAGAACCAGAAAGGTCTGGTGATCTGCAACCCACCGTACGGCGAGCGTCTCGGTGACGAAGCCAGCCTGTTGTACCTCTACCAGAACCTCGGCGAGCGTCTGCGTCAGGCTTGCCTGAACTGGGAAGCGGCGGTGTTCACCGGCGCGCCGGATCTGGGCAAGCGCATGGGTATCCGCAGCCACAAACAGTATTCGTTCTGGAACGGCGCGCTGCCGTGCAAACTGCTGTTGATCAAAGTGCTGCCGGATCAGTTCGTCACTGGCGAGCGTCGCACTCCGGAACAGCGTCAGGCCGAGCGCGAGCAAGCCGCTTACGATCAGACCCCGGACGAGCCGCAAGAACGCAAGTTCAACAAGAACGGCAACCCGATCAAACCGACGCCGGCTCCGGCGCCAGTGATCGAGCAGCCGCGCTTGAGCGAAGGCGGGCAGATGTTTGCCAACCGTCTGCAAAAAAACCTCAAGGCCATGGGCAAGTGGGTCAAGCGCGAAGGCATTGATTGCTACCGTGTCTACGATGCCGACATGCCCGAGTACGCGATGGCGATCGACCTGTACCACGATTGGGTGCACGTCCAGGAATACGCCGCGCCAAAATCCATCGACCCGGAAAAAGCCTCGGCGCGCATGTTCGATGCCCTGGCGGCCATTCCGCAGGCGCTGAACGTCGACAAGAGCCGCGTGGTGGTCAAACGCCGCGAACGCCAGAGCGGCACCAAGCAGTACGAGCGTCAGGCTGCGCAAGGCAAGTTCAATGAAGTCAGCGAGGGCGGCGTGAAGTTGCTGGTCAACCTCACCGACTACCTCGACACCGGTCTGTTCCTCGACCACCGGCCAATGCGCATGCGTATTCAGAAAGAGGCCGCCGGCAAGCGCTTCCTCAATCTGTTCTGCTACACCGCGACCGCCAGCGTGCACGCGGCCAAGGGCGGCGCGCGCAGTACCACCAGCGTTGACCTGTCGAAAACCTACCTCGACTGGGCGCGTCGCAACCTGTCGTTGAACGGTTTCTCCGACAAGAACCGTCTGGAGCAGGGCGATGTGATGGCGTGGCTGGAGAGCAGCCGCGACGAGTACGACCTGATCTTCATCGATCCGCCAACCTTCTCCAACTCCAAGCGCATGGAAGGCATCTTCGACGTGCAGCGTGATCAGGTGCAGTTGATTGACCTGGCCATGGCGCGTCTGGCGCCGGGCGGTGTGCTGTATTTCTCCAACAACTTCCGCAAGTTCCAGTTGGAAGAAAACCTCGCCGAGCGTTACGCGGTCGAGGAAATCAGCGCGCAGACCATCGATCCGGATTTCGCCCGTAACACCAAGATCCACCGCGCCTGGAAAATCACGGCTCGTTGACGCTTTGCGCAATTGGATCCACAGAGCCTTGATTTTTAAAGGCTCCGTGGATCTGCCCGCGCTAGCTAAATTAGTGGCTAATAGCTATAACTCACACACGGTCAATGGGGTTTTCCCGTAAATGCTGGCGTAGTGAGTTGTCCTTATGTCGTTGCACCCCGTGCGCCCAAAGATTCTGGGTTTTATCAGCGAAGACGTCTCGGCCTGGCTGGTCGCGGTGTTGGTATTGCTCGCCGGCGGGATTCTCACGGGGCTGCTCGCCTGGGCCACCCTCAATCAGTTTCAGCAACAAACCCGCCAGCGTTTTCAGCTGCTGACCAACGAACGTTACACCCGCATCGAAGAACGCTTTCAGGACCAGGAGCAACGCCTCGACGGCCTGCGCCGCTTCTTCGCCAACTCTGAATCGGTGTCCCGCACCGAATTCGACGGTTACACCCAACCCTTATTGATGCGTACCCAGGCCTATTCGTTTGCCCTCAAGGTCAATGGAGCCGAGCGCGCCGCATTCGAGCAGCGGGTGCGTGATGAAGGCCTGAGTAACTTCACCTTGCGTGAACTGAATGCCCAGGGCGAGCTGCAACTGGCTGGCGTGCGCGATGAATACGTGCCGGTGCTCTACAGCCAGACGCAAAGCCGGCTCGGCTCACCGTTGGGTTATGACCTGCTCGCGCAACCCTTGCGTCGTGACACCCTGCAACGGGCCGACAAGCTCGGCGGACTGGCGGTGTCGCAACCGATGCACCTAGTCAGCATTGAGCCGTCCTACGCGCGCGGCGTGCTGCTGGTGGCGCCCGTGAGTCACAGTGGCGAGCAGCAATCCTTTGGCTACGTCATGGCGGTGATCAGCATGCGTCAGTTGCTGGCCGACGGTTTGCCGGACGCTTTCCATGACTATCTGTCGGTGCGCATTCTCGACATGTCGACCAATGATCAGCACGAAGTATTGTTCGAGTCGACCAACGAGCCGGCGCCGAGCGACCTGTCGGCCACGCGGTTACTGCGCATGGCCGATCACGACTATCAGGTCGATATCTTGCCGAGCGACGCCTTCGCACAGGCAAATCATTCGTCGGTCGGCAGCGTAATCGTCCTCGGTGGCTTGCTCAGTCTGCTGCTCAGCGCCTTGCTCTACGTGTTGGTCAGTCAGCGCCAGCGCGCCTTGCGCATGGTCGAACTGCGCACCCAGGAGCTGCACGCCAGCGAACAGGAATTGCGCGGCACCCACGGTCAGTTGCGCGGCGTGTTGAATGCGGCGACGCAGGTGGCAATCATCGCCACCGACCTGCGCGGGGTGATCAACACCTTCAACCCCGGCGCCGAACAAATGCTCGGCTACAGCAGCGCCGACGTCGTCGGGCACATGACCCTGGAAAACCTGCATCTGCCCCGAGAACTGACAGCCCGCGCCGCCGAGCTAAGTGCGCGTTACGGTAAAAGCATCCCGACCTGCCACGCGATGTTGGTCGAGGGCGGCGAAGTCGGTGGCCACGAGGCTCGCGAATGGACGCTGGTACGCAGCGATGGCAGCCATATTCCGGTGAACATGCTGGCCACCCCAGTGCTCGATGAGCAGGGTTTGTGGGTCGGACATCTGGCGATCTGCATCGACATCACCGAGCGCAAGCGCGTGCACGAGGTGCTGGCGGCGCGGGACGTGTTGCTGAAGAAACTCAGCGCGCATGTGCCCGGCGGCATCTATCAGTTCAAGATGGAATTCGATGGGCGCTTCAGTGTGATCTACGCCAGCGACGGCATCCGCGAGATCTACGAACTGGAGCCGGATGTGCTGCTGTTCAACGCCGAGGCGATCTTCACGCGCATTCATCCACAGGACGTCACCCGTGTGCGCTCTTCCATTCGCGCTTCGGCCGACAGCCTCAGCCCGTGGCGCGAAGAATACCGCGTGCAATTGCCCGAGCGCGGCTTGCGCTGGGTGCGCGGCGAAGCGACGCCGGAAGAACTGCCGGGCGGCGGCGTGCTGTGGCATGGCTATATTTCGGATATTTCCGACCTGAAACGTGTGGAAGAAGAATTGCGCGCGCTGTCGGTGACCGATTCGCTGACTGGTATCCACAACCGCCGCTATTTCCAGGAACGCCTGACCACGGAAATGGCCCGGGTCGAGCGCGGCGGGGGCGAACTGTCGGTGATTATGCTCGACATCGACCATTTCAAACGTATCAACGATCAGTACGGTCACGCTGTGGGCGACCGGGTG
Source organism: Pseudomonas sp. Irchel 3H7 (assembly GCF_900187605.1). Classification (GTDB taxonomy): domain Bacteria; phylum Pseudomonadota; class Gammaproteobacteria; order Pseudomonadales; family Pseudomonadaceae; genus Aquipseudomonas. Next base: position 713,150 of record NZ_FYEA01000001.1, on the reverse strand, counting down.
CTGCAAGCGGTGTGCGAGCGCATCGGCCATCGTCTGCGGCGTACCGATGTGTTCTGTCGGTTGGGCGGCGAAGAGTTCATGGTGCTGTGCCCGGACATCGACGGCGAACACGCGTACATGTTGGCGGTTGAGCTGTGGCAGGGTTTGCGCAGTGCGCCGGTGGATGTGGTCGGCGTGGTCACCGCGAGTTTCGGTATCGCCAGTTGGCGACCGGGGGAGGGCGCGGATGCGCTGTTGCTGCGGGCGGATTCGGGTGTGTATATGGCAAAGCAGCGCGGGCGTGATCGTGTCGAGCAGATGAGCTGACTTCAATACAGCGCAACCCCTGTGGGAGCTGGCTTGCCAGCGATAGCGTCATTTCAGTCAGCATATTCAGTGACTGACATTCCGCAATCGCTGGCAAGCCAGCTCCCACAGGGTTTTGTGCTGTTGCTTGAACGGCGTTACAGGACCGAAGCGGTCTGCGCCAGTTTCGGCTGTTTGTACAGATCCAGCAGCACCTGATCCAGCACCGACGATGCACCAAACGGCGCCTTGTCGTTGAGGATCGCCACCACCGCCCAGGTATTGCCATTCACATCACGGCTGAAACCGGCAATCGCCCGCACGGTGTTCAAAGTACCGGTCTTGACGTGCGCCTCACCGCGCATCGCCGTGGTTTTCAGGCGCTTGCGCATGGTGCCGTCGGTGCCGGCGATCGGCAGCGAGCTGATGTACTCGGCGGCATACGGGCTGTGCCACGCCGCTTGCAGCATGCTCGCCATCTCGCGGGCGCTGACCCGTTCTGCGCGAGACAAACCGGAGCCGTTTTCCATCACCAGATGCGGTGCAGTGATGCCTTTCTTCGCCATCCACTGACGCACTACGCGTTGCGCTGCCTTGGCGTCGTCACCGTCGGCGTCGTTGCGGAAGCGTTGGCCAAGGCTGAGGAACAGCTGCTGGGCCATGGTGTTGTTACTGTATTTGTTGATGTCGCGGATGATCTCCGCCAGATCTGGCGAGTAGGCACGAGCCAGCAGTTTGGCGTTGCCCGGTGTCGAGGCCAGACGATCCTTGCCTTGAATGCTGCCGCCCAGCTCTTTCCAGATCGCGCGCACTGCGCCGGCGGTGTAAGTCGCGTGGTCGAGCAGCGACAGATAAGTCTGCGAACTGCAGCCTTCGCCCAACTGGCCGGCCACGGTCACGGTCACGCTGCCATCGGCTTGCGGCACGGGGTTGTAGCGCACGCCGCCGGTGCATTGCTTGGAGGGCAACGCCTTGACGGTGTTTTCGATGCGCACGCTGGCGATTGGCGGCTCAACCGAGATAAGCACCCGCCCGTTATCGTTGCGGGCAACAAATCGCAGGGCTTTGAGGTTGACCAGCAACGAGTCGGGTTTGACCAGGAACGGCTTGTTCTCGTCATTGCCGTCATCGTTGAATTCCGGCAGCACTGGCTGCACGAAGAAGTTGCGGTCGAGCACCAGATCACCGGTGATCTGCGTCACGCCGTTGGCGCGCAGGTCGCGCATCAGCAGCCAGAGTTTTTCCATGTTCAGTTTCGGATCGCCGCCACCCTTGAGGTAGAGGTTGCCGTTGAGAATGCCACCGTTGAGGTCACCGTCGGTGTAGAACTCGGTCTTCCACTGATGGTTCGGGCCGAGCATTTCCAGCGCCGCGTAGGTAGTCACCAGTTTCATGGTCGAGGCCGGGTTGACCGACACGTCGGCGTTGAACACGGTCGGCGTGCCCGGGCCGTCGAGCGGCACCATCACCAGCGACAGGGCGCTGGGCTGCAATTTGCTCGCCTTGAGGGCTTTTTCGACATTCGGGGTGAGGGAGGTGTTGATGGTGGCAGCAGAAACATTCAGGGCCAGTGGCAGAAGAAGGCCGGCGAGAAACAGTGGACGCAACGATTTGATCATATGAAATAAAACCCTACAGCCGAGGGGAAAAAAGACGAGGACATGGATGAAAAGGTCCTCAGTGGTCACGAAAGTGTCGGCATTATGCCCCAAGGTGTAACCGATTGTGCCGTCCTCGGGGTGGCGATTCGTTGATTTTTTTACAGACGGTCGGCCGCTGTGTCCAGAGAGGCGGGCAATCGATTGCTTAAACTGGTAAAGTGCCCGCCGTATTTACTTAAGAGGATTGTTCCAATGGCGACTAACCGTTCCCAGCGTCTGCGCAAAAAACTGTGCGTTGATGAATTTCAAGAGCTGGGTTTCGAACTGAACCTGGACTTCAAAGAAGACTTGTCCGAAGAAGCCATTGACGCTTTCCTCGAAGCATTCATCAAAGAAGCCATGGAAGCCAACGGTCTGGGTTATGTTGGCGGCGACGACTTCGGTCTGGTATGCCTGCAGAAGCGTGGCTCGGTCAACGAAGAGCAGCGCGCTGCCGTTGAAGCCTGGCTGAAAACCCGCTCCGAGCTGACCAAGTATGAAGTCAGCCCGTTGCTGGACGTTTGGTATCCGGAAAAGCCGATCAACGCGGCTAAGTGATACTGAAAAAAACGGCGACCTGAGGGTCGCCGTTTTTTTTCGTCTGGTGTTTGGGGGTTCGGTTTGGGATTTGCGGTGAGGCTACCCCTCATCGGAACGCCGCCCGCCCAGCCCTCTCCCCCTGGAGAGGGAGCCGACTTGTGGGCTGTTCAAAACCTGAGTTCAACTCGGTATCCCACGTCGGCGTATGTCTTCCAAACACCCTGATCAGTCCCCTCTCCTCCTGGGAGAGGGTTAGGGTGAGGGGCTTTTGACCTCAGGCTTTACGCCAATTCAAAATCACCAGCGTCAAAACCCCCGCGACAATCCCCCAAAACGCCGAACCAATGGAAAACAACGTCAGCCCCGACGCCGTGACCATAAAGGTAATCAACGCCGCCTCCCGTTCCTTCACCTCGGCCATGGCAATGCTCAAACCATTGATGATCGAGCCGAATAGCGCCAGCGCGGCAATCGACAGCACCAATTCCTTCGGCAGCGCGGCAAACAACGCCGCCAACGTGGCGCCGAACACCCCGGCAATCCCGTAGAAAATCCCGCACCAGACCGCAGCGGTGTAGCGCTTGTTGCGATCCTCATGGGCATGCGGCCCGGTGCAAATCGCCGCGCTGATGGCCGCGAGGTTGATGCCGTGGGAGCCGAACGGCGCCAGTAATAGTGAAGCGATGCCGGTGGTGGTGATCAGCGGCGAGGCCGGAACGTTGTAACCGTCGGCGCGCAGGACGGCGATGCCGGGCATGTTCTGCGAGGTCATCGCGACCACGAACAGCGGAATGCCAATGCTGATGGTCGCTGCCAACGAGAAGTGCGGCGTGGTCCACACCGGCGTCGCCACTTCCAGATGAAAACCGCTGAAATCCAGCAGCCCCATGAAGCCAGACAGCGCGGTGCCGATCAGCAGCGCGGCGAGCACGGCATAACGCGGCGACAGACGCTTGACCAGCAAATAAGTGAAGAACATCCCCAGCACCAGCCCGGTGCGATGCTGCGCGGCGACGAAGATTTCACTGCCGATCTTGAACAGAATCCCCGCCAGCAATGCCGCTGCCAGTGACGCGGGGATCTTTTTTACCAGGCGTTCGAAGCTGCCGGTCAGGCCGCAGATCGTCACCAGCACGGCGCAGGTGATGTAGGCGCCAATGGCCTCGCCATAACTGACGCCGCCGAGGCTGGTGATCAGCAACGCTGCGCCGGGTGTCGACCAGGCGATGGTGATGGGCGTGCGATAACGCAGCGAGAGGCCAATCGAACACACCGCCATGCCGATCGAGATCGCCCAGATCCACGAAGAAATCTGCCCGCTGGTCAGGCCCGCCGCTTGCCCGGCCTGGAACATCAGCACCAGCGAGCTGGTGTAGCCGGTCATCATCGCGATGAACCCGGCGACGATGGCTGAGGGCGAGGTATCGGCCAGCGGGCGCAGTTGAGTGTGCGTGGCGTCGTTCATGACAACGGTGTTCCTTATACCAATGAAGATGTCCGCCATAACGCAAACCCTTGTAGGAGCTGCCGAAGGCTGCGATCTGTTGATCTTGCTTCTCAAAATCAAAGTCAAAAGATCGCAGCCTTCGGCAGCTCCTACAGGGTAGGTGGTGTTCTGGCAGCGGATTCTGCGATCAAGCCTAAACTCAAACGTAACGGATCGTTGCAATACAGCGGAGGTCACAAACAGCCATACAGTCGTGTTGCCACCATCCATTGTGTACAATCGCGCTGTTTTTTACGCGATACTTGCCAGCGACCTACTGTGCCGTATTACAGTCACGGTCTATTCGCCGCAGTTCTCCCGACTCGAGTGCCCATGAACGAACAGTTGCAACCCCTCAAGAAACAACCGCGAGCAGGCAAAGCCGGCCGCAGCGGAACCCAGGACGATATTGTCTACGCGCATATCTTCGAGGCCATCCTCGAACAGCGTCTGGCGCCCGGCACAAAATTGAGCGAAGAAGCGCTGGGGGAAATCTTCGGGGTCAGCCGCACCATCATTCGCCGCGCGCTGTCGCGTCTGGCCCATGAGGGCGTGGTGCTGTTGCGGCCGAACCGTGGCGCCGTCGTCGCCAGCCCGAGTGTTGAAGAGGCGCGTCAGGTGTTTCTCGCTCGCCGTCTGGTCGAGCGCGCGATCACAGAGTTGGCCGTGCAACACGCCACCGCCGAGCAGATTGCCGAGTTGCGCCAGATGGTCAACGACGAGCGCGACAGCTTCTCGCGCGGTGATCGCGGCGCCGGTATTCGGCTGTCGGGCGAATTCCACCTGAAACTGGCGGAAGCGGCGATGAACGCCCCACTGATCAGTTTCCAGCGCAGCCTGGTTTCGCAGACGTCGCTGATCATTGCCCAGTATGAAAGCGGCAACCGCTCGCATTGCTCGTACGATGAACATACCCAGTTGATCGACGCGATCGAGAAACGTGACGGTGAGTTGGCGGTGAATCTGATGATGCATCACATGGATCACATCGACAGCAAGCTCAACCTCGACGAGGAAGGCGCGTCGGATGATCTGCATGCGGTGTTCTCGCATTTGTTGCAGACCAAGAAGCCGGGGCGCCCTGCGGCCAAGCTCTAAATGACACCGAGTCGCCCCAATCGCTGGCAAGCCAGCTCCCACAGGGAATTGTGGGGTTCACCAAATCTGCGATACATCGAGAAACCTGTGGGAGCTGGCTTGCCAGCGATAGCAATCTGACAGGCAACAAAAAATCCCCCGGGGTACACACCACCGGGGGATTTTTTATGCCTTGGAAAAGCTTAGCGCTGATGCACCAAAGCACCTGCCGCATACGTCTGCTGCACCGTGCGGTCATCGCCCAGCGTCATCAGAACAAACAACGTCTCGGCAATATTGTTGGCCTGCTTCAAGCGATAGCTCAGCAGCGGCGTAGCGTTGTAATCGAGCACCAGGAAGTCAGCATCAGAACCCGGTTGCAGGTTGCCAATCTTGTCTTCCAGTCGCAGGGCGCGTGCGCCACCCAGCGTCGCCAGATACAGCGACTTGAACGGGCTCAGTCGCGCACCTTGCAGTTGCATCACTTTGTACGCTTCGTTCAGCGTTTGCAGCAGCGAAAAACTGGTGCCGCCGCCGACGTCAGTGCCCAGACCGACGTTGAGTTTGTGCTTCTCGGCCATCGGCAGGTTGAACAAGCCGCTGCCGAGGAACAAGTTCGAGGTCGGGCAGAACGAGATCGCCGAGCCGGTTTCCGCCAGACGCGCGCATTCGTCGTCGCACAAGTGCACGCCGTGAGCGAACACCGAGCGCTCGCCGAGCAATTGGTAGTGATCGTAAACGTCGAGATAGCCTTTACGCTCCGGGAACAGCTCCTTGACCCACTCGATTTCCTTGAGGTTTTCGCTGATGTGGGTCTGCATGTACAGATCCGGGTATTCGCTCAGCAGTTGCCCGGCGAGGGTCAGTTGTTCCGGAGTACTGGTCGGCGCGAAGCGTGGAGTAACTGCATAGTGCAGGCGACCCTTGCCGTGCCAGCGCTCGATCAGCGACTTGCTTTCGACGTAGCTCGATTCGGCGGTGTCGGTCAGGTAGTCCGGCGCGTTGCGGTCCATCATCACCTTGCCGGCGATCATGCGCAGGTCGAGCTTTTCGGCGGCTTCGAAGAACGAGTTTACCGACTGCGGGTGCACGCTGCCGAAGACCAGCGCGGTGGTGGTGCCGTTGCGCAGCAGTTCCTTGATGAAAATGTCCGCGACCTCATCGGCGTGGGCCTTGTCGCCGAACTGGCTTTCGCACGGGAAGGTGTAGGTGTTCAGCCAGTCGAGCAATTGCTCGCCGTAGGCACCGACCATGCCGGTTTGTGGAAAGTGAATGTGGGTATCGATGAAGCCCGGGGTGATCAGCGCGTCTTGGTAGTGCTCGATCTCGATGTCCGCCGGCAGGGTCGGTAACAATTCGCTGGCGTGGCCGAGGGCGCTGATCTTGCCGCCATCGACCACCAGCAGGCCATCCTCGAAATATTCGTAGGAGGCTTCAATCCCGACTTCGGCGGGGTCGGCGATGCTGTGCAGGATGGCGGCGCGGTAGGCTTTGCGAGTCAGAGGCATGAGGGTTCTCTAATCAGTTTGAGGCTTTGAGTTTGGTCGCCTGACTGCGCCGCGAAACCGGCAGCAGTTTGGCAATCGGTTCGGCGCTGGCAGTCTGCTGGCCGAAGTTGGCGTTGTAGGTTGCGATGATTTCGCCGGCGATGGAGATGGCGATTTCCACAGGCAGTTTGCCTTTGACTTCGCCGATGCCCATCGGGCAGCGCATGCGTTGCACGACGCCGCTGTCGAAACCGCGATCACGCAAACGGTGTTCGAACTTCGCGCGTTTGGTCTTCGAACCGATCAGGCCGAAGTAGGCGAAGTCGTTGCGCTTGAGGATCGCGGCAGTGAGTTCAAGGTCGAGCTGATGGTTGTGGGTCATGACGATGCAATAACTGCCGGCGGGCAGCTCATCGATTTCATCCACAGGCTCTTCGGAAACGATTTTACGCACGCCGTGGGGGATCTGTTCGGGGAATTCGGCCTCGCGCGAATCGATCCAGCGCACCCGGCAGGGCAGGCTGGCGAGCAGGGGCACCAAAGCGCGGCCAACGTGACCGGCACCGAACACGGCGATTTGCGCCTGCACCTGGCCCATCGGTTCGAACAGCAACACGGTGGCGCCGCCGCAGCACTGGCCCAGGCTGGCGCCAAGGCTGAAGCGCTCCAGATGAGTGTCCTGCTTGCCGCTGGCGAGCATGTCGCGGGCGATCTGCATGGCTTTGTATTCCAGATGCCCGCCACCAATGGTGTCGAAGCTCTGGTTAGCGCTGATGACCATTTTCGAACCGGCGTTACGTGGCGTCGAGCCGAGTTCTTCGATGATCGTCACCAGCACACAGGGTTCGCCCTGGTTCTGCAGGTCGGCGAGGGCGTCGATCCAGTTGTACATAGTTCACCCCTACAACATCGTTGTCTGTTCGGGCCTCATCGCTGGCAAGCCAGCTCCCACAGGATTTGCGGTGTAACGCCTATCGGTTAAACGCCACAAAAACCTGTGGGAGCTGGCTTGCCAGCGATTGGCCGCCCCTCGGTCTTTAGAGCGGAGCCAGCTCGGTTTCAGCTTCAACGGCTTTCACCGCTTTGAGCTGACGCATCTGCTCACACCCCCATAACACCCGCTCCGGCGTCGCCGGCGCATCGATCTGCGGCTGATGCTTGTAATCACCGAGGCTTGCCACCGCATCCTTGATCGCACACCACGAAGCAATCCCGAGCATGAACGGCGGTTCACCGACAGCCTTGGAATGGAACACGGTGTCTTCCGGGTTCTTGCGGTTTTCCACCAGTTTCACCCGCAGATCCAGAGGCATGTCCGCCACCGCCGGGATCTTGTAGCTGGCCGGGCCGTTGGTCATCAGCTTGCCTTTGTTGTTCCAGACCAGTTCTTCCATGGTCAGCCAGCCCATGCCCTGAATGAAACCACCCTCGACCTGACCGATGTCGATGGACGGGTTCAGCGAGGCGCCGACGTCGTGAAGAATGTCGGTGCGCAGCATCTTGTACTCGCCGGTCAGGGTGTCGACGATCACTTCGCAGCACGCCGCGCCGAAGGCGAAGTAGTAGAACGGACGCCCACGCGCCTGGCTGCGGTCGTAGTAGATTTTCGGAGTCTTGTAGAAGCCAGTGCTCGACAGCGACACCTGATTGAAATACGCCTGCTGGATCAGCGCTTCAAAGGTCAGGATATGGTCGCGAACACGCACATGGCCGTTGTGGAATTCAACGTCTTCTTCAGTGACTTTGAAGTGACGGGCAGCGAATTCGATCAGGCGTTTCTTGATGATTTCCGCCGCGTTCTGCGCCGCTTTACCGTTCAAGTCGGCACCGCTCGACGCTGCCGTCGGCGAAGTGTTCGGCACCTTGTCGGTGTTGGTCGCGGTGATCTGCACACGATCGATTTCGACCTGGAACACTTCGGCCACGACCTGCGCGACTTTGGTGTTCAGGCCCTGACCCATTTCGGTGCCGCCATGGTTCAGGTGGATGCTGCCATCGGTGTAGATGTGGATCAGCGCGCCGGCCTGGTTCAAGAAGCTCGCGGTGAAGGAAATGCCGAATTTCACCGGGGTCAGCGCCAGGCCTTTTTTCAGGATCGGGCTGTTGGCGTTGTAGCGACGAATGGCTTCGCGGCGCTCGTGGTACTGGCTGCTTTCTTCCAGTTCGGCGGTCATCTCTTCGAGCATGTTGTGCTCGACGGTCTGGTAGTAGTGGGTGACGTTGCGCTCGGTCTTGCCGTAGTAGTTGGCCTTGCGCACGGCAAGTGGGTCGAGCTGCAGGTGACGGGCAATCGCGTCCATCACTTCTTCGATCGCGACCATGCCTTGCGGACCACCGAAACCACGGTAAGCGGTGTTCGACGCGGTGTTGGTCTTGCAGCGGTGACCATTGATGGTCGCATCGCCGAGGTAGTACGAGTTGTCCGAGTGGAACATCGCCCGGTCAACGATCGACGCGGACAAGTCCGGCGAGCAGCCGCAGTTGCCGGCCAGATCCATGTTGATCCCGTGCAGGCGCCCGGTGCTGTCGAAGCCGACGTCGTATTCGACGTAGAACGGGTGACGCTTGCCGGTCATCAGCATGTCTTCGACGCGCGGCAGGCGCATCTTGGTCGGCTGACCGGTGAGGTGCGCAACCACCGCGCACAGGCACGCCGGGCTGGCGGCTTGAGTTTCCTTGCCGCCGAAGCCACCGCCCATGCGGCGCATGTCGACGACGATTTTGTTCATCGACACGTCGAGCACTTCGGCGACCAGTTTCTGCACTTCGGTCGGGTTCTGCGTCGAGCAGTAGACGATCATGCCGCCGTCTTCGGTCGGCATCACTGAAGAGATTTGCGTCTCCAGATAGAAGTGTTCCTGGCCGCCAATGTGCAGCGTGCCTTGAATGCGATGTTCAGCGGTCGCCAGTGCCGAGACCGAATCGCCGCGCTGGTGGGTGTGGCTGTCGAGCACGAAATGGCGTTTGCGCAGGGCTTCAACCACGTCCAGCACCGGCTCGAGATCTTCGTATTCGATGATCGCCGCCATCGCGGCTTTGCGCGCGGTTTCCAGATCTTTCGCGGCGACGGCGAGCACCGGTTGACCGACGAATTGCACGTCATCGATGGCCAGCAGCGGGTCGCCCGGCAACAATGGGCCTATGTCTTTCAGGCCCGGCACGTCTTCGTGGGTGATGGCGATGCGCACGCCTTCGAAGGCGTAGCACGGCGAGGTGTCGATGCTGATGATTTTCGCGTGGGCGCGGTCCGACAGGCGTGCGTACAGGTGCAACTGGTTCGGAAATTCCAGGCGGTCATCGATGTACTGCGCCTCACCAGACACGTGCTTGGCGGCGCTGTCGTGCTTGACGCTGCGGCCGACACCGGAGGTCAGGTCCTTGGCGAACAATTCAGCCAGTTCAGCTTGAGTTTTCTCTACGCCGTGATGGTTAGACATAAGCGGTCACCCGAGTCTCGATGTGCGGTGTTTGCAGTTCGATGAAGTATTTGCGCAGTAGGTTCTGCGCGCTGAGCAGGCGATATTCCTTGCTGGCGCGGAAGTCCGAGAGCGGGGTGAAATCTTCCGCCAGTGCAGCGCAGGCGCGCTCGACCACGGCGTTGTTGAACGGCGCACCGATCAGTGCGGCTTCACAGTGGGCGGCGCGTTTCGGGATCGCGGCCATACCACCGAACGCCATGCGCGCATCGGTGATTACGCCGTTTTCGACGCGCAGGTTGAACGCGGCGCAGACGGCGGAGATGTCGTCGTCCAGACGCTTGGAGACTTTGTAGGCACGGAACAATTGCTCGGCGCTGGCGCGCGGCACGATGATCTTCTCGATGAATTCACTTTCCTGACGGGCGGTGACTTTGTAGTCGATGAAGTAATCCTCGAGGTTCAGGGTGCGGCGGGTTTCGCCTTTGCACAGCACCACCTGCGCGCCGAGGGCGATCAGCAGCGGTGGCGAGTCACCGATCGGCGAGGCGTTGCCGATGTTGCCGCCGAGGGTGCCCTGGTTGCGGATTTGCAGCGAGGCGAAGCGGTGCAGCAGTTCGCCGAAATCCGGGTACTCGGCGTTCAACGCTTCGTAGCAGTCGGAGAGGGCGGTGGCGGCGCCGATTTCGATGCGGTCTTCGAAGGTTTCGATGCGCTTCATTTCGGCGACGTTGCCGACATAGATCATCACCGGCAAAGTGCGGTGGAACTGAGTGACTTCCAGTGCCAGATCGGTGCCGCCGGCGAGCAGGCGCGCTTGTGGGTACGCGTCATAAAGGTCGGCCAGATCAGCGACGGTCAGCGGCACCAGGCAGCGTTTGTCGCCGCTGTTGAGTTCGCCGATATCGGTCGGGGCGATGGCTTTCAGGCGGGCGATGGTCTCCGCTTCGCGGGCATCGAACTGATCCGCTTGCTTGCCGCAGCAGGATTGTTCGGCAGCGGCCAGAATCGGCCGGTAGCCAGTGCAGCGGCAGAGGTTGCCGGCCAGCGCTTCGTGGGCCTTGGCCTGATCCGGTGCATCGCTGTTCTTTTGCAGGGCGAACAGCGACATGACGAAGCCGGGGGTGCAGAAACCGCACTGCGAGCCATGGCACTCGACCATGGCTTTCTGCACGCTGTGCAGTTCGCCTTGGTGTTTGAGGTCTTCGACGCTGATCAGTTGTTTGCCGTGCAACGACGACACAAAGGTCAGGCACGAGTTGAGGCTGCGATAGCGAATGTGTTCGCGGCCAGCGTCATCCGTCTGTAACTCGCCGACCACCACGGTGCAGGCGCCGCAGTCACCGCTGGCGCAACCTTCTTTGGTGCCGGACTTGCCCACGTGGTCACGCAGGTAATTGAGCACAGTCAGATTCGGGTCCAGGGCGTGCTCGCTACGGAGTTCCTGGTTAAGTAAAAACTGGATCACGGAAGGCCTCGCAGACTCATTATTGTTGTTAACCGACGTGAACCGAATTTAGCAGGTCTGACTTTTCGGTCAATGGTTTTCTGACTTAAAGGTCAGGAAAATGCGTTTCGTCGATCAACTACGTGTCTATTCAGTATTGACCCTCATTGGATCCCCTGCTTTTTTGCGGGAATCGTGCCAAAAACTGCTGAGTGGGCACTCCGCCATGACCGTGCATTTGCGCTACACTGCGCCGCTTGTGCAGATCGATAGAGTTTGAAGGACAACCATGACGTTCAAGGCGCCGGACAGCCTCGCCGAGCAAATCGCTCACCACCTCGCCGAACGCATCATTCGTGGCGAAATGAAGCCGGGAGAGCGCATCCAGGAACAGAAGGTCACGCTGGCGCTGAATGTCAGCCGCGGTTCGGTCCGCGAAGCCTTGCTGATCCTCGAACGCCGCCACCTGATCGCGATCCTGCCGCGTCGTGGCGCGCACGTCACCGAACTGACGCCGCACAAGGTGCAGAGCCTATGCACGCTGATGAGCGAGTTGTACATCCTGCTCGGCAATTCGGTGGCCAATGGCTGGCAAGTGCAGTCGGACATGGCGCCGTTCGTGCAGATCCAGCAGCGCCTGACCGCCAGCTACGAGCGTCAGGACATCCGCAGCTTCGTCGATGAAAGCTTCGCCGTGATGCGCGCCGCCTATCCGTTCGCCAACAACCCGTACCTGCAAGAGACCGTCGAGAACCTGCAACCGGCGATGAGCCGCGCCTACTTCCTCGCCCTCGAACAGCGCAAGGCTTCAATGAGCGAGTTCCTCGAACTGTTCGAACGCCTGCTGGCCGCCGTGCTTGCCCGTGATTTACCGCAGATCCGCATCGTGCTGACGGCTTATGCCCAGCGCAGCTGCGATCTGGTGGTTTCCGCCCTGACGGTTGCCTAAGCGTGCGGCTCAAGTGCATCAAACTGGCGGGATTCAAATCCTTCGTCGACCCGACCACGGTGAACTTCCCCAGTAACATGGCGGCGGTCGTCGGGCCGAACGGTTGCGGCAAGTCGAACATCATCGACGCCGTACGCTGGGTGATGGGCGAGAGTTCGGCGAAGAACCTTCGTGGCGAGTCGATGACCGACGTCATCTTCAACGGTTCGACCAGCCGCAAACCGGTGAGTCAGGCCAGTATCGAACTGGTCTTCGACAACTCCGATGGCACCTTGCTCGGCGAGTACGCGGCCTACGCGGAGATTTCCATCCGCCGCAAAGTCACCCGCGACAGCCAGACCACCTATTACCTCAACGGCACCAAATGCCGTCGTCGCGACATCACCGATATCTTCCTCGGGACCGGCCTTGGCCCGCGCAGCTATTCGATCATCGAGCAGGGGATGATCTCCAAGCTGATCGAGTCCAAGCCTGAAGACCTGCGTAACTTCATCGAAGAAGCGGCCGGCATCTCGAAATATAAAGAGCGCCGCCGCGAGACCGAAAACCGCATCCGCCGCACCCACGAAAACCTCGCGCGTCTGACTGACCTGCGTGATGAGCTCGAGCGTCAACTCGAGCGCCTGCACCGTCAGGCCGAAGCGGCGAAGAAGTATCAGGAATTCAAAGCCGAGGAGCGTCAGCTCAAGGCGCAACTGTCGGCCTTGCGCTGGCAGGATCTCAACGATCAGGTCGGCCAGCGCGAGTCAATCATCGGTACCCAGGAAATCAGTTTCGAAGCCTTGGTTGCTGAGCAGCGTAATGCGGATGCGGCCATCGAACGCCTGCGTGACGGTCACCATGACCTGTCCGAGCGCTTCAATCTGGTGCAGGGGCGCTTCTATTCGGTCGGCGGCGACATCGCCCGGGTCGAACAGAGTATTCAGCACGGCCAGCAACGTCTGCGGCAGTTGCAGGACGACTTGAAAGAAGCCGAACGCGCACGCCTGGAAACCGAATCGCACCTGGGCCACGACCGTACGTTGCTGCTGACCCTCGGCGAAGAGCTGGACATGCTCACTCCCGAACAGGAAGTCACCAGCGCTGCCGCCGAAGAGGCTGCTGCCGCGCTGGAAGATTCCGAATCCGTCATGCACGGCTGGCAGGAGCAGTGGGACGCTTTCAACCTGACCGCTGCCGAACCGCGTCGTCAGGCCGAAGTGCAGCAGTCGCGCATCCAGCAGTTGGAAACCAGCATGGAGCGTCTCGCCGACCGGCAAAAACGTCTCGGCGAAGAGCGCGCGTTGCTTTCGGCTGACCCGGAAGACGCGGCGATCATGGAACTCAACGAGCAGCTCGCCGAGTCGGAAGCGACCCTCGAAGACCTGCAGACCAGCGAAGAAGCGCAGGTCGAAAAGCTTGAACAACTGCGTCAGGAATTGCAGCAGGCGTTGACCGCGCAACAACAGGCGCAGGGCGATTTGCAGCGTCTTAACGGTCGCCTCGCGTCCCTCGAAGCCTTGCAGCAAGCTGCGCTCGACCCGGGCACCGGCACCGCCGAATGGCTGAAGGAACACAACCTCGCCGAGCGCCCGCGCCTGGCCGAAGGCCTGAAGGTTGAGGCCGGTTGGGAATTGGCGGTGGAAACCGTGCTCGGCGCTGACCTGCAAGCGGTGCTGGTCGACGATTTCAGCGGTTTCGATTTATCCGGTTTCACCCAAGGCGATCTGCGCCTGCTCAGCCCGGCCAGCGATGGCGTGCGCGTCGCTGGCAGCTTGCTCGACAAGGTCGACGCGCAGATCGATCTGTCGCCGTGGCTCGGTCAGGTCAAACCGGTCGACAGCCTTGAACAGGCTTTGGCCTTGCGCGGGCAGTTGAGCGCTGGCGAGAGTTTGATCAGCCGCGACGGTTACTGGGTCGGCCGGCATTTCTTGCGCGTGCGCCGGGCCAGCGAAGCGGAAAGCGGCATGCTCGCCCGTGGCCAGGAAATCGAAGCGCTGCACCTCGAACGCGAAGAGAAAGAAGCCACGGTCGAGGCCATGGAAACCCGTTTGCAGACCCTGCGCGCGCAACAGCGTCAGCAGGAAAACGGCCGCGAACATTTGCGTCGTTTGCTGCAAGACGAAGCGCGTCAGCAAGGTGAACTGAAAGCGCAGTTATCTGCCGGCAAAGCCAAGGCCGAACAGTTGACGCTGCGTCGTACCCGTCTTGATGAAGAGCTGGTCGAACTCGGCGAGCAACGCGAACTCGAGCACGAACAGATCGGCGAAGCGCGCATGCAATTGCAGGAAGCGCTGGATGCCATGGCGCTGGACACCGAGCAACGCGAATTGCTGTTGGCCCAGCGTGACAGTTTGCGTGAACGCCTTGATCGCGTGCGTCAGGAAGCGCGGCAGCACAAGGATCACGCCCATCAATTGGCCGTGCGTCTTGGCTCATTGCGCGCGCAGCACGACTCCACGCGCCAGGCGCTGGAGCGTCTGGAAATGCAGGCCGAGCGCCTCACCGAAAAACGCGGACAGTTGAGTCTGAATCTGGAGGAGGGCGAGGCACCGCTGGAAGAGCTGCGTCTGAAACTCGATGAACTGCTCGACAAGCGCATGACCGTCGATGAAGAACTCAAGACCGCGCAGATCGCTTTGGAAGATGCCGATCGCGAATTGCGCGACGCGGAAAAACGCCGGACTCAGGCCGAGCAGCAATCGCAGCTGATTCGCGGCCAACTCGAACAGCAGCGTATGGAATGGCAAGCCCTGACCGTGCGCCGCAAAGCCTTGCAGGATCAATTGCTCGAAGACGGCTACGATCTCAACGGCGTACTCGCGACATTAACCGCGCAAGCCAGTGAACGCGAAGCCGAAGAAGAACTCGAACGCATCAATGCGCGGATTCAGCGCCTGGGTGCGATCAACCTCGCGGCCATCGACGAATACACGCAACAGTCCGAGCGTAAGCGTTATCTGGATGCGCAGGACGCCGATCTGGTCGAAGCGCTGGAGACCCTGGAAAACGTCATTCGCAAGATCGACAAGGAAACCCGTAACCGCTTCAAAGATACCTTTGATCAGATCAATGGTGGTTTACAGGCGCTTTTCCCAAAAGTTTTCGGTGGCGGGCGCGCGTATTTGGAACTGACGGGCGAAGATCTACTCGATACAGGGGTAACGATCATGGCGCAGCCGCCAGGGAAGAAGAACAGCACCATCCATTTGCTCTCCGGCGGGGAAAAAGCCCTGACCGCACTGGCACTGGTTTTTGCCATCTTCAAGTTGAACCCGGCGCCGTTCTGCATGCTCGATGAAGTTGACGCACCGCTGGATGACGCTAACGTTGGACGCTACGCACGCTTGGTTAAGGAGATGTCGCAGACCGTGCAGTTCATCTATATCACCCACAACAAGATCGCCATGGAAATGGCCGAGCAGTTGATGGGCGTGACGATGCATGAACCGGGTTGTTCGCGACTGGTAGCCGTGGATGTCGAGGAGGCGATGGCGATGGTGGACGCCTGAGTCAGCGTGGTGTCGGAAAGGTAATTTGGTGTTGTAGGACTTTTTTACCGGGTTCGACTTGCTGGCCAATCGACATATTCGCGCAAGCCAATGAGACAGACGGTGTAAAGTTGTCTTTGGTCGTGCTAGTTTAATGTCAATTTTTCGTATACGTGGGCAAAACGCCTGTCAGAACATAGAGTTGGCGCCACGTTTTAAAGCGGTTTGCACAATGTAAACCCCTTATTTTTCAGCATTTTTTATAGAGGCACGGGATTACATGGAAATCGGTCTGCGCGAGTGGCTGATCGTCATCGGCATCATTGTGATAGCCGGTATTCTTTTCGATGGCTGGCGCCGTATGCGCGGCGGCAAGGGAAAACTGAAATTCCGTCTTGACCGAAGTCTGTCCAACCTGCCGGACGAGGACACCAGCGCTGAGCTGTTGGGCCCGGCCCGTGTTCTGGACAACCATAAAGAACCACAGCTGGACGAACACGATCTGCCGTCGGTGAGCATGCCGGCCCGCGAAGCACGCGAGCCTCGCGAATCCGGTTCGAAACGTGGCAAGCGTGGCAGCAACGGTCCGGCGCAGGGTGACCTGAACCTCGACCTGGATCTGGACGGCGGCCCGAGCTTCAGCAGCCGTGACGACGATTTCGCCGAAGACACCAAGCCTTCGCCGGCGGTGGTCGACAAAGACCAGCCGCAAGCTGAAGAAGTGCTGGTGATCAGCGTGATCTGCCGTGACGCTGCCGGTTTCAAAGGCCCGGCACTGTTGCAGAACATCCTCGAAAGCGGTCTGCGTTTCGGCGAGATGGATATTTTCCACCGTCACGAAAGCATGGCCGGCAACGGTGAAGTGCTGTTCTCCATGGCCAATGCGGTCAAGCCGGGCATCTTCGATCTGGACGACATCGACCATTTCAGCACCCCGGCGGTGAGCTTCTTCCTCGGCCTGCCAGGCCCGCGTCATCCGAAGCAAGCCTTCGACGTGATGGTGGCCGCAGCTCGCAAGCTGTCGCAGGAACTGAACGGCGAACTGAAAGATGATCAGCGCAGCGTCCTGACCGCGCAGACCATCGAGCACTACCGTCAGCGCATCGTCGAGTTCGAACGCCGCGCCCTGACCCAGAAGCGCTAAGGCCAAGATCAAAAGATCGCAGCCTCGTTTCACTCGACAGCTCCTGCAGGAATGATTTCTGTAGGAGCTGCCGAAGGCTGCGATCTTTTGCTTCTGCTGCCAGAGATAGATGAATTAGAGCAGCCTCGGCTGCTCTTTTGCTTTATGAGAGAACACCCATGACCGCCGCCAAAAACCGCATTCTCGAGCTGCGCGCTGAACTCGATCAGCACAACTACCGTTACCACGTCCTCGACGAGCCGAGTATTCCGGATGCCGAGTACGACCGGTTGTTCCACGAGCTCAAGGCGCTGGAAGCGGCCAACCCGGAGCTGATCACCAGCGACTCGCCAACTCAGCGCGTCGGCAGCGTGGCGCTGACCGCGTTCACTCAGGTGCGTCACGAAGTGCCGATGCTCAGCCTCGGTAACGCCTTCGAAGAAACCGACATGCGCGAATTTGATCGCCGCGTCACCGAAGGTCTGGATCTGCCGGCCGGCGATCTGTTCGGCGGCAGTGCGGCGGTGGAGTACAGCTGCGAACCGAAACTCGATGGCCTGGCGGTCAGTCTGCTTTATCAGGATGGTGTGCTGGTACGCGGCGCCACGCGCGGCGACGGCACCACCGGTGAAGACATCAGCGTCAACGTGCGCACCGTGCGCAACATCCCGCTGAAATTGCACGGCGAAGGCTGGCCGGCGACCCTGGAAGTGCGCGGTGAAGTGTTCATGTCCAAGGCTGGTTTCGAGCGTCTTAACGCCTCGCAACTGGAAGTCGGCGGTAAGACCTTCGCCAACCCGCGCAACGCCGCCGCCGGCAGCTTGCGTCAGCTCGATTCGAAGATCACCGCCAACCGTCCGCTGGAATTCTGCTGCTACGGCATCGGCCAGGTTTCCCACGACATCTCCGACACGCACATCGGCAACCTCAAGCAGTTGCAGCAGTGGGGCATGCCGATCAGCCACGAGCTGAAACTGGCCAAGGGCATCGGCGAATGCCTGGACTACTACCGCGACATCGGCGAGCGCCGTAACTCGCTGGCTTACGAAATCGACGGCGTGGTGTTCAAGGTCAACAGCATTGCCGACCAGCGCGAACTGGGCTTCCGCGCCCGCGAGCCGCGCTGGGCGATTGCGCATAAATTCCCGGCGATGGAAGAACTCACGGAACTGCTCGACGTCGAGTTTCAGGTTGGCCGTACTGGCGCTGTTACGCCGGTGGCACGATTGAAACCGGTCAAGGTTGCCGGCGTCACCGTGGCCAACGCCACGCTGCACAACATGGATGAAGTCGCGCGTCTGGGCCTGATGATCGGTGACACCGTGATCATTCGCCGCGCCGGTGATGTGATTCCGCAAGTAGTGCAAGTGGTCATGGATCGCCGTCCGGAAAACGCGCGCGCGGTACAGATTCCAGAGAGCTGCCCGGTGTGCGGCTCGCACGTCGAGCGCACGCAACTGATCAAACGCAGCAAGGGCAAGGAAACCGTCAGTGAAGGCGCTGTGTATCGCTGCGTGGGTCGACTGGCCTGTGGCGCGCAACTGAAGCAAGCGATTATTCACTTCGTCTCGCGCCGAGCGATGGACATCGAAGGCCTGGGCGACAAGAGCGTTGAGCAGTTGGTCGATGAAGGTCTGGTCAGTTCGCCGGCCGATCTGTATGCGCTGAAGTTCGATGACATCGTCGATCTGGAAGGTTTTGCCGAAGTCTCCAGCAACAAGTTGCTCGCGGCCATTGAAGACAGCAAGAAACCGGGGCTGGCGCGTTTCATCTATGC
Source organism: Pseudomonas sp. Irchel 3H7 (assembly GCF_900187605.1). GTDB lineage: Bacteria > Pseudomonadota > Gammaproteobacteria > Pseudomonadales > Pseudomonadaceae > Aquipseudomonas. Next base: position 694,453 of record NZ_FYEA01000001.1, on the reverse strand, counting down.
GCTGGGCATTCCCGATGTCGGTGAGGAGACGGCCAAGGTGCTGGCGCGCTCGCTGGGTTCGCTGGAGCGTGTGCAGCAGGCGCTGCCGCAAGTGCTGACCTACCTGCCGGATGTCGGTCTGGAAGTAGCGCACGAGATTCACAGCTTCTTTGAAGATGCGCATAACCAGCAGGTCATCACCGAGTTGCTGTGGCATGGTTTGCAAATTCAGGATCAGGGTGAGCTGGGCGCCGAGTTTGCCGCCAGCACCACACTGGGTGGCTTCCTCGACAAGCTGCACATTCCCTCGGTCGGCCCCGGCGGCGCGCAGAAACTGGCGGACAAGTTCGGCTCGCTGGAAGCGGTGATGAATGCTGACTGGCTGGACATGCGTCAGGCCTTGCCGGAGAAGCAGGCGAATTCGGTGCGCGAGTTTTTTGCACTGCCTGAGAACCGGCAACTGGCTGAGGCATCCGAAAAGCAACTGCGCGATTTCGGCATGCACTGGCAGAGCGAGAAGAAAATCGTCGAAGGTTTGCCGCTGTCCGGCGAGACCTGGGTGCTGACCGGCAAGGTTGAGTTGATGAGCCGTGATGTCGCCAAGGAACACCTGGAAAGCCTTGGCGCCAAGGTTGCCGGCTCCGTGTCGGCGAAGACTCATTGTGTGGTTGCAGGCCCCGGCGCCGGCTCCAAACTGACCAAGGCCAATGAGCTGGGCGTGAAGGTGATGGACGAAGAAAGCTTTATCGCCTTCCTCAAAACCCACGGCCTGAACGTTTGATCGTTCCCACGCTCCCGCGTGGGAATGCCGCCCCGGACGCTCCGCGTCCGCTGTGACGCAGAGCGTCACTGGATGCATTCCCACGCAGAGCGTTGGAACGATCATCGCGCGGGAATGATCTAGTCTTGGCAAGCCCCAGGGAGAGATCGCCATGCACCGCTTTTTCGAGCAGCTCAGTTCCCGCATCATCGCGCCGTTCATGGGCGAATCCTCACGCAACAGCAAAGTCTGGCCGTGCCGCTGCGGCCAGTCGCTGTTCTTTCGCAACAGCCAGTGCCTGGCGTGTAATGCCTTGCTCGGTTATCAACCCGAAGAAAGCCGCCTGACCTCGCTGCAACCGGGGCCCTACGAGGGCACCTGGACGCTCGACGCCGATCCCGACTCGGGATTGTTCCGCCGCTGCGCCAACCTCGACACAGCCGCCGCGTGCAACTGGCTGCTGCCAGCCAACGACCACGACAGCCTGTGCATCGCTTGCAGCCTCAACCGCACCATCCCCGACCTGTCCGACCCGGACAACCCTGAGCGCTGGCGCAAAGTCGAAATCGCCAAACGGCGTCTCGTCGCGCAACTGATTACCCTCGGCTTGCAGGTCATCCCGAAAACCGTGGATGAAGACACAGGGCTGGCCTTCGATTTCATCGGCGTCGACCTTGAAGGCAACGCGCCGATGACCGGCCACGCCAACGGCCTGATCACCCTCGACATCAAAGAAGCCGACGACGCCCACCGCGAGCAGGTGAGGGCGGCGATGCACGAACCCTATCGCACACTGCTCGGGCATTTTCGTCATGAGGTCGGGCATTACTACTGGGATCGCCTGATCGCCAACGGCCCGTGGCTCGGCTCATTCCGCAACCTGTTCGGCGACGAGCGCGCCAGTTACGCCGAGGCGCTCGATCGTCACTATCAGCAAGGCGCGCCACTCGACTGGCCGCAGCACTACGTCAGCGCCTACGCAACGATGCATCCGTGGGAAGACTGGGCGGAAACCTGGGCGCATTACCTGCACATGATGGACGCCGTGGACACCGCGCTGGGTTTTGGTATGAGCGCGCGGGAAATGGATTTTGATTACCAGCCGTTTCCCACCAGCACGCTGTACGACCCGGAGCATCCCGGCGGCGAGGCGTTTCTGTCGTTCGTCAACGCGTGGATCGAACTGGCCGGCATGCTCAATGAGCTGTCACGCAGCATGGGCCAACCGGATTTCTACCCGTTCGTGCTACCGGCGCCAGCGATTGCCAAGCTGCACTTCATTCATCTGGTGATCCAGCAGGCGGGCGGCAGGGCGGATGAAGTTCTGGCCCTGTAGGCGCTGCCGCTGGCTGCGATCTTTATGTCCTTGAACCCGTTCATATTTTTAATCTGCAACCAACGGTTGTAACTTCGTCTCAGATAGGTACAATGGCGCGGCTCGCCGACAGGCAAGCGTCGTTATGGTGACCCCATCGGTCCCCCCGCAACGATTACCCGTGAACCTGGTCAGAGCCGGAAGGCAGCAGCCACAGCGGGAACATTGTGTGCCGGGGTGTGGCTGGTGGGGTTACCACCTTAACGAACAATCGAACGCTTCAACCAGAACTGCATGGGTTTCGCCCACTGCGGTTTTTTTGTGCCTGCGATTTGCCAAATCGACACATATTCCCCCTGTTGAAGATGACCCTGTGGGAGCTGGCTTGCCAGCGATAGCGGTGTGTCAGGTTCATCTATTTGACTGAAAATCCGCAATCGCTGGCAAGCCAGCTCCCACAAGGTTATGGGGTGTTGTCGGAGTGGCCGGTATAGAGCCGGATAATCTCATCAATCTCCCCCGACATTTTCATCCGCAGCAACGTGCGCAATATCCGTTGCACCGGCACCTTCGGGTCATTCCTCACATAGCAACCGACCTTCTGCTCCTGCAACACGGCGACACCTTGCAGTTGTTGCGCGGGCATCAACCGCTGATTAAACCAGTCCAGCGTCCACTGATTACTCACCGCATAGCGATAACGCCCGGCCAGCAGCTTCTCCAGCACCTGCTCTTGGTTGCGCGCATCTTCACGCTGAAGTTGGTCAGCGTCGAACAGCGGTTGCAGGGTAGGGTAGGTATAACCAAGCACGGTGCCGATGGACTGGCGGGGCAGGCGGGCGGGATCGGCGCTGGCCGGTTGATCCTTGCGGCTGATCAATAGATCACGCTGAAACAGCAGCGGGATGCTCCAGATGTAATCCCCCGACTGATTCGGCAGCCACGACTGTGCGGCATAGCAGCGCACGTCGATCTCGCCATGCTCCATGGCGGTCTGCACGCGGGCGCGGGGCAGGACGTGAAACTCGGCCGGTACGCCGACCTGCGTGGCCAGGCTGAGCATCAGGTCGTAAAGGATGCCCTGGGTCGGGCGGCCGCGTTCGTATTGCACCATCGGCATCGCCCAGCTGTCGGGCATGGCGAAGCGCAACGGGGTTTCCGCTGCCGTTACGCTCAGGCTGATTCCCAGCAGTGCCCCCAAGGCCCAACGCATAAACGCTCCGGTAATTCCCGATCCCGAGCCGATAAAAGCCTCTGCTGATGCAGCTTAGCCACATTAGACGAGGACACCGGATGCAATTTTGCCCTTGCTCCGCTAGCATTAGCCGCTTCAGCTTCCTTCGTTGCGACGGTTTTCGATGAGTTATCAGGTTCTTGCACGTAAATGGCGTCCGCGCTCGTTCCGCGAAATGGTCGGCCAGACCCATGTGCTCAAGGCTCTGATCAATGCCTTGGACAGCCAGCGGCTGCACCACGCGTACCTGTTCACCGGTACGCGCGGGGTGGGTAAAACCACGATTGCGCGGATCATTGCCAAATGCCTGAACTGTGAGACAGGTATCACTTCCAGCCCGTGCGGCGAGTGCTCGGTGTGCCGTGAAATCGACGAGGGTCGTTTCGTCGACCTGATCGAGATCGACGCCGCGAGCCGCACCAAGGTCGAAGACACCCGTGAACTGCTCGACAACGTGCAGTACGCGCCGAGCCGTGGGCGCTTCAAGGTCTACCTGATCGACGAAGTGCACATGCTTTCCAGCCATTCCTTCAATGCGCTGCTGAAAACCCTCGAAGAGCCGCCGCCGTACGTCAAGTTCATCCTCGCGACCACTGACCCGCAGAAACTTCCGGCAACGATTTTGTCGCGCTGCCTGCAGTTCTCGCTGAAGAACATGACACCGGAGCGTGTGGTCGAGCATTTGACCCACGTTCTCACTGCCGAAAACGTGCCGTTCGAGGACGATGCATTGTGGCTGCTCGGTCGCGCCGCTGACGGTTCGATGCGTGACGCCATGAGCCTGACCGATCAGGCCATCGCCTTCGGTGAAGGCAAGGTTCTCGCTACCGACGTGCGGGCGATGCTCGGCACGCTGGATCACGGTCAGGTCTATGACGTCCTGCATTCGTTGATCGAAGGCGACGCCAAGGCGTTGCTTGAAGCCGTGCGTCATCTGGCCGAGCAAGGCCCGGACTGGAACGGCGTGCTCTCGGAAATTCTCAACGTGCTGCACCGTGTGGCCATCGCTCAGGCGCTGCCGGAAGGCGTCGACAACGGGCACGGTGACCGCGATCGCGTATTGGCATTGGCGCAGGCCTTGCCAGCAGAAGATGTGCAGTTCTATTACCAGATGGGCCTGATCGGTCGTCGCGATTTACCGCTGGCGCCGGATCCTCGTGGCGGTTTCGAAATGGTCTTGCTGCGGATGCTCGCCTTCCGGCCCGCCGACACCGCGGACGCCCCGAGGCAACCGCTAAAGCCAGTGGGGATCAGCCAGGCCACAGTTGATTCCGCAAACTCAGTGGCTGCCGCGCCTAAACCTGCGCCGGTAGTCGCTGCGGCGGTTGTGCCAGCGCCTGCTGCAGCACCTGCACCGGCTCCCGAGCCTGCGCCGGTTGCTGCCGTTGCTGAGCCGGAACCTGAACCCGCGCCGGTCGTCGCCGAAGCTGTCGTCGACCTGCCGTGGAATGACCCGGTTGAACCCGAGCCAGAGCCCGAACCAGCGCAGCAACCCGCCGTCGAACCGGTGCTGGAAACCGCCGCCGAGCAGCCCGAGTTGCCGCCGATGCCGCTGCCGACCCCGGACAGCGTCGTCCCGGAGGCGCCTGAGTGGGCCGCTGCGCCGATCCCCGAGCCGTCAGTCGCCGACGTCGATGCCGCTACCCCGGGCATGGACATGGACGATGAGCCGCCGCTGGATGAGGATTACATCGAGCCGGACATCGATTCGGCGTACAGCTATCTCGACGAACTGGCCAGTGAGCATGCCGCCGAGCCTGCCCCGGAACCCGAGCCAGAGCCTGCTGCCGCGCCGGCCACCGGTCTGGCGTTGCAATGGCTGGAGCTGTTTCCGAAACTGCCGATTTCCGGCATGACCGGCAGCATTGCCGCCAACTGCACGCTGATCGCGGTCGATGGCGATCATTGGCTGATGCACCTTGACCCGGCGCACAGCGCACTGTTCAACGCCACGCAGCAGCGGCGTCTGAACGATGCGTTGAACCAGTTCCACGGTCGCACGCTGAGCCTGACCATCGAGCTGATCAAGCCCGAGCAGGAAACCCCGGCCCAGGCCGCGTCCCGTCGCCGTGCCAACCGTCAGCGCGAAGCGGAGGAATCGATTCACGGCGATCCGTTCATCCAGCAGATGGTTCAGCAGTTCGGCGCGGTGGTGCGACACGATACTATTGAACCTGTCGACGCCTTGGTCGCCCAAGGCTAATAACTGAGGGTGCTCGGCCGCGCTGGCCGGGCGCTGTTTTGATCCAAGTACTTTGAGGTGATTCCCATGATGAAAGGTGGCATGGCCGGCCTGATGAAGCAGGCGCAGCAGATGCAGGAAAAAATGGCCAAGATGCAGGAAGAACTGGCCAACGCCGAAGTCACCGGTACGGCCGGCGGCGATATGGTCACCGTGGTGATGACCGGTCGTCACGACGTCAAAAGCGTGAGCATCGACCCAAGCCTGGTCGAAGGCATGAGCGAAGATGACAAAGAAATGCTGGAAGCGGTCATTGCCTCCGCCGTCAACGACGCTGTGCGCAAGATCGAAAAAAACAGCCAGGATAAAATGGGCAACATGACCGCCGGCATGAACCTGCCAGCCGGTATGAAACTGCCATTCTGATTCGCCAATCGGCGGCAGATGAGCTACACAAAATGCCAGGCCTTGCGCCTGGCATTTTTGTTTCTGACTGATCGTTCCCACGCTCTGCGTGGGAATGCAGCCCGGGACGCTCCGCGTCCCAAGTACAGAGCCGAACGCGGAGCGTCCGTTGAGGCATTCCCACGCGGAGCATGGGAACGATCAATCCCGGCCATCTGAATAAACATCGAACGCGCAAAAGCCTCAACGGTCTGCTCCCTATACCCGCTGAATTCACCATTCACAGGAGACGCTGACATGTCCGACCCTCTTACTCTCAACCAACGCTTCGTCCTCGCCTCACGCCCGGTCGGTGCGCCGACCCCGGAAAACTTCCGTCTCGAACGCGAAGCGCTGCCCGATCTTGCGGACGGTGAGGTGCTGCTGAAAACCCTCTATCTGTCCCTCGACCCCTACATGCGCGGACGCATGAGTGACGCGCCGTCCTACGCTGCCCCGGTACAAATCGGCGAAGTGATGACCGGCGGCGCGGTCAGCCGTGTCGAGGATTCGCGTCATCCGAAATTCCATAAAGGCGATCTGGTGGTTGGCGCCACCGGTTGGCAGAGCCACAGCATCAGCGACGGCCGTAACATCATTCCGATCCCGGCCGGGCTGCCGAGCCCGTCGATGGCGCTGGGTGTGCTGGGTATGCCGGGGATGACCGCGTACATGGGCTTGATGGACATCGGTCAACCCAAAGAGGGCGAAACGCTAGTCGTCGCTGCGGCATCCGGCGCGGTCGGCTCGGTGGTCGGACAAGTGGCGAAGATCAAAGGCCTGCGCACGGTCGGTGTGGCCGGCGGAGCCGAGAAGTGCAAATACGTGGTCGAGGAGCTGGGTTTCGATGCCTGCATCGATCACAAGGCTACCGACTTTGCCGAGCAATTGGCCAAGGCCTGTCCTGATGGCATCGACATCTATTACGAGAACGTCGGCGGTCATGTGTTCGATGCCGTGGTGCCGTTGCTCAACCCCAAGGCGCGCATTCCGCTGTGCGGCCTGATCGCCGGTTACAACGCTTCCGAAGCGCCGCAAGGCCCGGATCGTCTGCCGATGCTGCAACGCACGCTGCTGACCAAGCGCGTGCGCATTCAGGGCTTTATCGTGTTCGACGACTACGGTGATCGTCAGCCGGAATTCATCAGCCATATGGTGCCGTGGGTGCGCGACGGCAAGGTGAAATTCCGCGAAGACGTGGTGGAAGGTCTGGAGCAGGCACCCGAGGCGTTTATCGGCCTGCTGGAGGGGCGCAACTTCGGCAAACTGGTGGTGAAGGTTGCCCAGGACTGAGTATTTGACGCTGGCCGGAGGCGCGGGTATAAACCGCGTCTCGTTGTTTTGTCGGACTTTTTACCCATGAGCTTCAGCCCTTTGATTCGCCAACTGATCGACGCCTTGCGCACTTTGCCGGGCGTGGGTCAGAAAACCGCCCAGCGCATGGCGTTGCAGATGCTCGAGCGTGACCGCAGCGGCGGCTTGCGTCTGGCCCAGGCCCTCAGCCAGGCCATGGAAGGGGTCGGCCACTGCCGCCAGTGCCGCACGCTGACCGAAGACGATCTGTGCCCGCAATGTGCCGACACCCGCCGTGACGACACGCTGTTGTGTGTGGTGGAAGGGCCGATGGACGTGTATGCGGTCGAGCAGACCGGCTTCCGTGGCCGCTACTTTGTGCTCAAGGGGCATTTGTCGCCGCTTGATGGCCTGGGACCTGAGGCGATCGGCATTCCGCAGTTGATGACGCGAATCGAAGAGGCGGGAACGTTTACCGAAGTCATCCTCGCAACTAACCCGACCGTGGAAGGTGAGGCGACGGCGCATTACATCGCCCAGCTGCTGAGCAACAAAGGCCTGATCGCTTCGCGGATCGCTCACGGCGTGCCGTTGGGCGGGGAGCTGGAACTGGTCGATGGCGGCACGCTGGCGCATTCGTTTGCCGGGCGGAAACCGATTTCCCTCTAATAAAAATCAAAAGATCGCAGCCTTTGGCAGCTCCTACCTTGGAACGCGTTTCCCTGTAGGAGCTGCCGACGGCTGCGATCTTTTGATCTTCTGTACCTTGTAAACCAAGCAAGCGCTCGGTTAAGTTCGGCGGACCCTTCCGTGGAGCTCGCCCATGCCTGCCTTTCAGGAATACTTCGACCCCAGCCACCAATTGGTTCGCGACAGCGTCAGACGTTTCGTCGAACGCGAGATCCTGCCGGACATCGATCAATGGGAAGAAGCCGAAAGTTTCCCCCGCGAGCTGTACTTGAAGGCTGGTGCGGCGGGCATTCTCGGCATCGGCTATCCCGAAGCTCTCGGAGGCAGTCATGAAGGCGATCTGTTCGCCAAGGTTGCCGCCAGTGAGGAATTGATGCGCTGTGGCTCTGGCGGCCTGGTAGCGGGGCTGGGATCGCTGGATATCGGTCTGCCACCGATCGTCAAATGGGCGCGCCCCGAAGTGCGTGAGCGCGTTGTGCCGCAAGTGCTCAGCGGCGAAAGGATCAGCGCCCTGGCGGTCACCGAACCCGGCGGCGGCTCCGACGTCGCCAACCTGCAAACCCGCGCCGTGCGCGACGGCGATGTCTATCGCGTCAGCGGCAGTAAAACCTTTATCACCAGTGGCGTACGCGCTGATTTCTACACCGTCGCGGTGCGTACCGGTGCGCCGGGGTTTGGCGGTATCAGTCTGTTGTTGATCGAAAAGGGCACGCCGGGCTTCACCGTCGGCCGTCAGTTGAAAAAAATGGGCTGGTGGGCGTCGGACACTGCCGAATTGTTCTTCGACGACTGCCATGTACCTGTGGGCAATCTGATCGGCGCCGAGAACATGGGCTTCGCCTGCATCATGGGCAACTTTCAGAGCGAACGGCTGGCGTTGGCGCTGATGGCCAACATGACTTCACAGTTAGCGTTGGAAGAGAGCCTGCAATGGGCACGCGAGCGCGAAGCGTTTGGCAAGCCGATCGGCAAGTTTCAGGTGATCAAACATCGCTTGGCGGAGATGGCCACGGCGCTGGAGGTGTCGCGGGAGTTCACTTACCGGCAAGCGGCGAAGATGGCGGCGGGGCAGAGCGTGATCAAGGAAATTTCCATGGCGAAGAACTTTGCCACGGACACCTCGGACCGGATTACCACGGAGGCGGTGCAGATTCTCGGTGGGCTGGGCTATATGCGCGAGAGTCTGGTGGAGCGGTTGTATCGGGATAACCGCATTCTGTCGATTGGCGGCGGCACGCGAGAGGTGATGAACGAGATCATCAGCAAGCAGATGGGGCTTTAAAGGCAAAAGATCGCAGCCTTCGGCAGCTCCTACAGGGAAACGCACATTCCAATGTAGGAGCTGCCGAAGGCTGCGATCTTTTGATCTTGATTATTTATCGGTCAACGCAAACTGCGTCAGGCAGAAGGTAGGGATACCCATGTCCTGCAGGCGCTGCGAACCTTGCAACTCCGGCAAATCAATAATCGCCGCCGCTTCATGCACCCGCGCGCCCATGCGGCGAATCAGGTTGGCCGCCGCAATCAGCGTGCCGCCAGTGGCAATCAAATCATCGAACATCACCACCGAATCGCCTTCACACAGGCTGTCGGCGTGCACTTCGAGGAACGCTTCGCCGTATTCGGTTGCGTAACCTTCCGCCAACACATCAGCTGGCAATTTACCTTGCTTGCGGAACAGCACCAGCGGCTTGTTCAACTGATAGGCCAATACCGAACCGATCAGAAAACCGCGGGCATCCATCGCACCGATGTGGGTGAAGTCGGCTTCGACGTAGCGGTGGGCGAAGCTGTCCATCACCAGGCGCAGGGCCGTTGGCGACTGGAACAGCGGGGTGATGTCGCGAAAGATCACGCCCGGTTTCGGGAAGTCGATCACAGGGCGGATAAGCGATTTGATGTCGAAGGAGTCGAAGACCATCGTCGAGGTGTCCTGGCAGGGCTGCAAACGGCGCAGTATACCCGCGGCTGAAACGCTTCGCTCAACCGCGGATCGAGATCAGCCTTCGATCGAGCCACCGGCCAGCGCGCAGAGCTGGATCGGGTCGAGGATATGAATCTCCTTGCCCTCGGCGGCGATCAGTTCGTTCTGCTGGAAACGGGTGAAGACGCGGGACACGGTTTCTACCGCCAGACCGAGGTAGTTACCGATTTCATTGCGCGACATGCTCAGGCGGAACTGGTTGGCGGAAAAACCGCGAGCGCGGAAGCGAGCCGACAGGTTGACCAGGAACGTGGCGATGCGCTCGTCGGCGGTTTTCTTCGACAGCAGCAACATCATTTGCTGGTCATCGCGGATTTCCCGGCTCATCACGCGCATCAACTGGCGGCGCAGCTGCGGCAGTTGCAGGGCCAACTCGTCAAGGCGTTCAAACGGGATTTCGCAGACCGAGGTGGTTTCCAGCGCTTGGGCGGAGACCGGATGCTTCTCGGTGTCCATGCCGGACAGGCCGACCAGTTCGCTCGGCAGGTGGAAACCGGTGAGCTGTTCTTCGCCGCTGTCGCTCAGGCTGAAGGTCTTCAGGGCGCCGGAGCGTACTGCATAAACGGAATCGAACGTGTCGCCCTGGCGGAACAGGAACTCGCCCTTTTTCAGCGGGCGGCCGCGTTTAACGATTTCGTCCAGCGCATCCATGTCTTCCAGATTCAGAGAAAGTGGCAGGCAGAGAGGGGCCAGGCTGCAATCCTTGCAATGGGCCTGGTTGTGAGCGCGCAGTTTAACTGGCTCGGACATTTCTTAAATCCTTGTGGGAAAACACACATAAGCCGTAAGGGTAACTCACGGGAGGACATTCAGGCCAGTCTGGGGCGACTTTGCCCTACAGGCGTAAAGCCACAGGGCCAGCAGCCGATAAACAGGTATCAAAGTGCATACAAGGAACGAATCGATGGCCGTCATTGGCACGCTGGGCCCCGGTAACAGCGACGTTGCGGCAGTGCCGGAAACGTTTAAAGCGGCGTCAGGCAATGCACGCGACCCGGGTTCGTCCGGAGAGGCAACCCCGACCTTGGTCGAGGGCGTCAAAGTGTCGCTGTCCGGTGCATCGATTGAAAAGGCTGCCAGTACTGGTGGCGAAAACAGCGACATCGAAGACAGCGGCTTGCCGGAGAACATCCAGCAATTGCTGAAAATGATCCGCAAATTGCAAAAGCAGATTGCCGAGAAAAAGGCGCTCATCGAAGCGGTCATGGCCGACAAGCGCCTTTCCAACGAAGAAAAGATCATCAAGGTGGCCGCTCTGCGCGGCGCCATCGCCGCGTTGAATACGGGTCTGATCACCGCCAACCTGGCCTTGTCCAAAGTGGTGGGGCAGTCGGGCCTGACGGCGGATCAGAATATGAAAGTCGGTTCGTTGCTGACGAAAAACTAGATCACCCGCGAAAACCGCTGGCGGTTTTGCTGTTCCAGATACGCATCGAACACCATGCACACTGAGCGCACCAGCAGGCGCCCCGCCGGCAACACGGCGATCCGCTCGCGATCCAGCTCAATCAGGCCATCGCTGGCCATGCCTTGCAGCTGCGGCCACAGTGCACCGAAGTAACCCTGAAAATCGATGTTGAACTGCTGCTCGATCTCGGCGAATTCCAGACTGAAATTGCAGATCAGTTGCTGGATCACCGCACGCCGCAGACGATCATCGGCGTTGCAAACCAAGCCCCTGCTGGTTGCCAGTTGCGCAGCGGCGAGGGTGTTCTGGTACTCGTTGAGGTCGCTGCTGTTCTGGCAGTACAGGTCGCCGATCTGGCTGATGGCCGACACCCCCAGACCAATCAAATCGCAATGACCGTGGGTGGTGTATCCCTGGAAGTTGCGTTGCAGAGTCTGCTCTTCCTGAGCAATCGCCAGTTCATCGTCAGGCAGCGCGAAGTGATCCATGCCGATGTAGCGATAGCCGGCGGCGGTCAGTTGTTCGATGGTGCGCTCGAGCATTTCCAGCTTCTGCGCCGGCGCCGGCAACTCATTGCCATTGATCCGCCGCTGCGGCATGAAGCGCTCCGGCAGGTGTGCATAGTTGAACACCGAGAGTCGGTCCGGTTGCAGGCTGATGACCTCTTCAACGGTGCGGGCGAAGTTTTCCGGGGTCTGCTTGGGCAAGCCGTAAATCAAGTCGATATTGATCGAGCGAAATTGCAGGGTGCGCGCCGCATCGATCACTGCGCGGGTTTCTTCCAGACTTTGCAGGCGATTGACCGCGCGCTGCACCGCCGGATCGAGGTCTTGCAGGCCGATGCTGACTCGGTTGAAGCCGAGTTCGCGCAGCAGGCCCATGGTCGACCAGTCGGCTTCGCGCGGATCGATCTCGATACCGTAGTCGCCGGAGTCGTCGTCCAGCAGATTGAAGTGCTTGCGCAGGTGCGCCATCAACTGGCGCAGTTCGTCATGGCTGAGGAAGGTCGGGGTGCCGCCGCCAAAGTGCAATTGCTCGACTTTCTGGGCCGGGTCGAGATGGCAGGCGATCAACTGGATTTCCTGCTCCAGCCGCTGCAGGTAGGGCAGCGCGCGGCCGCGATCCTTGGTGATGACCTTGTTGCACGCGCAGTAGTAGCAAATGTTCGCGCAGAACGGCACATGCACGTACAGCGACAAGGGGCGCAGAGCCTTGCGGCTGTCGCGCAGGGCATGGAACAAGTCGAACGTGCCGACCTGACTGTGAAATTGCACGGCGGTCGGATACGAGGTGTAGCGCGGCCCCGCCAGGTCGTAGCGGCGGATCAGATCAGAGTCCCAACGAATGGCGTCGAGCATGCGGGCATTCCCCCGGATAGGCTGGCAGTGTGAGCGAGTCTATCGGGGGGCGGCGATGGGGCTCTTGATTTGCATCAACAGCATAAGATCAAAAGATCGCAGCCTTCGGCAGCTCCTACAGGGAAACGCATTCCAAAGGTAGGAGCTGCCGAAGGCTGCGATCTTCTGATCTTAATGGCCCATGAGCCAATGCTGATGAGGGCCGGGCAATGTCCAGATACCAAACAGAATCACCAGCAATCCACCGGCCATGCGCACGCTGCGTTTGCGCAAAATGGCCGTGACGCGTTCTGCCGCAAGGCCCGTGGCGAGCAAAACCGGCCAGGTGCCGAGGCCAAACGCAAGCATCAGCAACGCACTGTCCAGCGCATTGCCCTGACTCGCCGACCACAGCAATGTGCTGTAAACCAGCCCACACGGCAGCCAGCCCCACAACGCGCCAAGCAATAGCGCGCGAGGCAGACTCGACACTGGCAGCAAGCGATTGGCGACCGGCTGAATGTAGCGCCACAGACCGCGCCCCAAACTTTCAATGCGCGTCAGCCCGCTCCACCAGCCGGCCAGATACAAACCCATGGCAATCAACAACAACCCGGCCAGCACACGCATGAACAGCGCCGCCGGACTGTTCGCCACCGCCCACCCGGCCAAGCCGATCAGCAGGCCCGCCGTGGCATAACTGAGAATTCGCCCAAGGTTGTACGCCAGCAGCAAACGAAAGCGGCGGCTGCGCTGTTCCTTGGGAATCGCCAGGGTCAGCGCGCCCATCAAACCGCCGCACATGCCCAAACAATGACCGCCACCGAGCAGGCCGAGGATCAATGCCGAGACCAGCAAGGGCGCCAGTTCAAGCATGGGGTGGGGCCTTGTCGTCGGGTTTGTTGGAATTGGCTTCGTCCACGGCGGCGGTGTGGTTCGGATCCTGATCATCGAAGAGGATGCTGTGCGCCGGGCCGTCGAGGTCGTCGTACTGACCGCTGTCCACCGCCCAGAAAAAGATGTACACGGCGATGGCCACGATCAGCAGCGCGGCCGGAATCATCACGTAAAGAGCTGGCATCTGTACTCCAGGCGCCCGCGCGGCTCAGGCCGGCAGCGGGCGGGTGTGCGATCGGGTGCTGGCGGGCGGCGGACTCGGCAAGCGAGTCAGGCGCAGCGCGTTGAGCACCACGGTCAACGAACTGATCGACATGCCGACGGCGGCCCACACCGGAGTGATCCAGCCGAGGGCGGCGAACGGCAACATGAGGCCATTGTACAGCGCCGCCCACAGCAGGTTCTCGATGATTACCCGACGGGTGCGGCGCGCGAGGGTGAACGCCTGCACCAAGGCGTCGAGGCGGTTGGACAGCAGCACCGCATCAGCACTGGTTTTCGCCAGATCGGTGGCCGAACCCATGGCGACACTGATGTCGGCCGCCGCGAGCACCGGTACATCATTGACGCCGTCGCCAAGCATCAGCACTTTGCGACCTTCCTTGTGCAGTTGCTGCAGGACTTGCAGTTTGTCGTCCGGGCGCAAGCCGCCACGGGCTTCGTCGATACCGAGTTCAGCGGCAACGCTGGCAACCATCGGCGAGCTGTCGCCGGACAACAGCAATGTGCGCCAGCCGCGTGCCTTGCAGGCGGCGAGCAGGGCAGGGGCATCGTCGCGCAGGCGATCATCGAGGACGAACCAGGCCAGTGGCCCCTGAGTGTCGGCAAGCAGCAGCCATTGGCCGGCCTCGTTCGGCATCGACGGTGTTGCAGTGCCGCTGAGGGCGCAGACAAACTCCGCCTGGCCGATGCGCAAACGCTGCCCACCCACCAGACCTTCGAGGCCAAGCCCCGGCGTGCTGTGGACGTCTTCGGCGGCCAGCGGCGCACGGCCGAAAGCGCGGGCGATCGGGTGCTCCGAACGGTTTTCCAAAGCGGCGGCGAGGCTCAGACATTGATCACTGTCGAGCGCCGCAAGTGGGCGAATCGAACGCAGCACCAGTCGCCCTTCGGTGAGGGTGCCGGTTTTGTCGAAGATCACTGTGTCGATCTGATTCAGGCCTTCCAGCACATGGCCGCGAGTCAGCAGCAACCCAAGTTTGTGCAAGGTACCGGTGGCGGCCGTGAGCGCGGTCGGCGTCGCTAGCGACAGGGCGCACGGGCAGGTGGCGACGAGCATGGCCAGGACAATCCAGAACGCCCGAGATGAATCCAGCTCCCACCAGAGCAGGCCAATGGCGGCTGCGGCGATCAGTGATAGCAGCAGGAACCATTGCGCGGCGCGGTCGGCGATTTCCGCCAGTCGCGGTTTCTCTGCCTGGGCGCGGTCGAGCAGACGGACAATGGCCGACAGGCGCGTGTCTTGGCCCAGCGCCTGCACTTCCACGGTCAGCGCGCCCTCGACGTTGAGCGTGCCAGCGGTGACTACATCGCCGAGCACGCGCGGTTGTGGCAGGTATTCGCCGGTCAGCAGTGATTCGTCGATGCTCGACTGGCCGTCGATGATCTTGCCGTCCGCCGGCAGGATCGAACCCGCCTGCACCAGAATCCGGTCGCCGAGGCGTAGCTCGTTGAGCAGGATACGTTCGCTCTGACCGGCGGCATCCAGACGCAGGCACGAAGCCGGCAATAGATTCACAAGCTGCGCCGTCGCGGCGGCAGTGCGCTCGCGGGCACGACGTTCCAGATAGCGCCCGGCAAGCAGGAACAGCGCAAACATCCCGACCGCGTCGAAATACAACTCGCCGACGCCGGTGATCGACGTCCAGATCCCGGCAATGTAGGCGCTACCGATCGCCAGCGACACCGAAACATCCATGGTCAGGTGGCGCGTGCGCAGGTCGCGCATTGCGCCTTTGAAGAACGGCGCGCAGCTGTAGAACACAATCGGCGTGGTCAGGAACAGTGCGACCCAGCGCAGGATTGTGTGCAGCTCGGGGCTGAGGTCGATATTGAACTCCGGCCAGGTGGCCATGGTTGCCATCATCGCCTGAAACCACAGCAAACCGGCCACGCCGAGCTGGCGCAGGGCGAGGCGGTTTTCGCTGGCCAGTTGTTCGCTGGCGCGATCGGCCTGATACGGGTGGGCGGCGTAGCCGATGTGGCGCAGTTCGGCGAGGATCTGGCTCAGTGGCAGTTGAGCGTCGGCCCAGCGCACGTGCAGGCGATGGTTGGACAGGTTCAGTCGCGCCTCGGCCACCGCTGGCAACGTGCGCAGGTGCTTTTCGATCAGCCAGCCGCAGGCGGCGCAACTGATGCCTTCCATCAACAGGGTGGTTTCGGCCAGCTCGCCTTCGTGGCGCACGAAGGGTTGCTGCACATCGGCGCGGTCGTACAGCGCGAGTTCGTCGGTCAGTTGCACCGGCAGCGCTTCGGGGTTGGCCGAGGCTTCGCTGCGGTGTTGGTAATAGCTTTCCAGACCACCGGCGACGATCGCTTCAGCCACGGCCTGACAACCCGGGCAGCAGAATTCGCGGGATTGCCCGAGTACAACAGCGGTGAAGCGGCTGCCGGACGGAACGGGCAGGGCGCAGTGGTAGCAGGGGAGTGGGGTGGTCATGGCATCGTTGAGGGGTTAAGCCCTTGCATTAGGGTTGTCCGCTTGCCCTCACCCCAGCCCTCTCCCGGAGGGAGAGGGAGCCGATCAGTGTGAGCCTGGATTTTCACTGTCATACACAAAACGTGCAAACGCTCGAGATCAGTTCCCTCTCCCGGAGGGAGAAGGAGCCGATCGGTGTGAGCCTGGATTTTCACTGTCATACACAAAACGTGCAAACGCTCAAGATCAGTTCCCTCTCCTGGAGGGAGAAGGAGCCGATCGGTGTGAGCCTGGATTTTCACTGTCATACACTAAACGTGCAAACGCTCAAGATCAGTTCCCTCTCCTGGGGGAGAGGGCTAGGGTGAGGGGGCTTTTGAAGTTGTTTACTTCTTCAAGTCTTCGGCACCTTGCAGCGGCTCATCACCGAGCAACAGATCCTTGTCATGGCTCACCAGCTCTTCCTCGAACATGCGCCACACGTGATCATCCTGACTGCCGAGCAATTCGACAAACCGGCGACCTTCGACCTTGTCACCCAATTGACCGATGTAACGCCCGGTTTCAGTTTCGCTGCGGGTCAACACGATCTTGCGATCTTTCTCCGGCTGCGTCGGCGAAATCAGGTTCAACTCCAGTGTTTTCGGCTGACTGTCACCGCTCAAGCGCAAATCGACTTCACCGGTCACGCCATCCAGATGCACCGCCGCACGCATCTTCAGAGTCTGCGCCAACAGTTCACGGTCCAGCGAACGGTTGATGCCTTTGCCGGCCTCGTAATAGTTATCGTTGACGAGGTTGTCCGGGTTGTTCACCGCGATGGTCACCATGGACAGGGTCAGGGTCACCGAACAGGCCAGAATCCCGATGATGATCCATGGCCAAAGGTGCTTGTACCAGGGACTTGCGGCGTTTGCTGCGGGCATGTTCAGTTCTCTCAACGGATTTGTGGGCCGATGAATCGGCTCTTGGCTTCAACGTGGACGCTGTCGTCATCGGCATCCTTGAGGAGGAATTTCACCTCGTTGGTGCTTGACGGCAGTTGTTCCGGTGCGCTCGACAACTCGACCGGCATGCTGACGATATCGCCGGCCGCGACCTTGATCTCGCGCTTGCCTTGCAAGCGCAGATCCGGCAAACCGCTGGCTTCCAGCACGTAGGTGTGGTCGCGCTGATCCTTGTTCATGATCTTCAGGCTGTAGACGTTTTCGATCCGGCCTTCGGCGTTCTCGCGGTACAGCACGCGGTCCTTGCTGACGTCAAAACCGACCAGCGAACGCATGAAGAACGCGGTGACCAACAGGCTGATCATCGCCAGCAGCACCACGGCGTAGCCGATCAGGCGTGGCCGCAGTTTATGGGTTTTCTGCCCGGACAGGTTGTGTTCGGTGGTGTAGCTGATCAACCCACGCGGGTAGTCCATTTTGTCCATGATGCTGTCGCAGGCATCGATACACGCGGCGCAGCCGATGCACTCGATTTGCAGACCATCGCGGATGTCGATACCGGTCGGGCAGACCTGCACACACATGGTGCAGTCGATGCAGTCACCGAGGCCTTGGGCCTTGTAATCGATGCCTTTCTTGCGCGGGCCACGGCTTTCGCCGCGACGCGGGTCGTACGAAACAATCAGCGTGTCCTTGTCGAACATCACGCTCTGGAAACGCGCATACGGACACATGTAGATGCACACCTGCTCGCGCAACCAGCCGGCGTTGCCGTAGGTGGCGAGGGTGAAGAAACCGACCCAGAAATACGACCAGCCATCAGCCTGGCCGGTGAAGAACTCGAAGACCAGTTCGCGGATTGGCGAGAAGTAGCCGACGAAGGTCATGCCGGTGACAAAACCGATCAGCAGCCACATCGAGTGTTTCGCGGCTTTGCGCAGCAACTTGTTGGCGCTCATCGGCGCCTTGTCGAGCTTGATGCGCTGGTTGCGGTCGCCTTCGGTGACCTTCTCGCACCACATGAAAATCCACGTCCACACGCTTTGTGGACAGGTGTAACCGCACCAGACGCGCCCGGCATACACGGTGATGAAGAACAGACCGAACGCGGCAATGATCAACAGGCCTGAGAGCAGGATGAAGTCCTGCGGCCAGAAGGTGGCGCCAAAAATGAAGAACTTGCGCTCCGGCAGATTCCACCACACGGCCTGATGGCCGCCCCAGTTCAGCCAAACCGTGCCGAAATACAGCAGGAACAACGCGGCGCCGCCCATCATCCGCAGATTGCGGAACAGGCCGGTGAAGGCACGGGTGTAGATTTTTTCTCTGGAGGCGTAAAGGTCAACGCTGTTGTTCGCGTTTTTGCTTGGTGGTGTGACGTCGTGTACCGGAATCTGATTGCTCATCATTGCATCCCACGGCAGTGGAAAAATGCCTCGGTCGATACGTGCCAACCAAGGTCAAAAAGGGGTGTTGCAGTGGCGCAATGATACGCCGGTCGCTCTGGGTCAAGGGTGCGACCTTTGGTCGCGTTGGGTAAAAAGCCTGAATGGTGTAGCGAATGCAGTAAAGCCTGATGCAGGTCAATTGACTTGTTGAGTATGGACGGTTTTGGCGCAGCGGCTAATCCATTGTTGTTCAGGGCGGATCAGTTCGATGCGATTGCCACTGCAAGCCGTGAAAAAACCGGACCGACTTGAGGGCGGCGAGCATGGACGATGTCATCTTCAGGTTATCAATTGCACAAGATTCCGAATGAATAGTTAAAGGCGCAACGTTGAACATTGCTTTTTGCATCAGGCATTGTTGTAAGTTTTTTTGTGTCGGAAACATATCTACTTGATTGTTGTGGCTTGGTGCTTTGAGGTTTTCTGTTTTTTCTAATAAGTTCTGTTGTCGCGAAAACGTGTTCGCGTGTATTTGATTAATTTAAATGGAATTATAAGTATGGCTTTCAATAAGTTTACAAGCATAGTGCTGGGGGTTTGTTTATGGGCTTCGGTCGTCTCCGCTCAGGCTGTGACTGGAACCCCGAAACACATGGTGTTTGCCTCGGATACTCAATATCCCTGGACCGACAAGACAGATAACCGTGATCCCGAATCCGACTCGGAATTCGAAGTTCGCTCCAAGTGGCTGGTCGACAGTCAGCTTGCGAGTATTGCTGATTTCAGAAATCAGCATGGTTCGCAAGCCCAGGTGCCACTGATGATCAATGGTGATATAACCGCTTTCGGTCATGGCTGGCAGCGGTCTTTTATGAAAGATATGTTGAACAAGTACTTTAAGGGTGAGTACTTGTATGGCTTGGGTAATCACGATTATGAAAACAATGTTGATGATTGTTTTAGCAATAGCTGTGCGGCGGGAAGTATCGTCGAATTCAAGGAGCATCATGAAGGCAAGGTGGACAGCTTTGATCTGAATATCACCAGTGGATTTCTCGGCAAGACGTATTCCGGCAGTCTTGCCTACTCTAAAAATATCGGCGAAGTTCATATGGTTCAGCTCAATAACGAGCCGACTTACACCACACGGATCGCTCATCCACTGAACCCGACGACGTTTGAAATCAACCATGCACTGGACTGGCTCGAGAAGGACCTGAGACTGGCCCGAGCCTCGGGGTACGCGATCATCATCAATATGCACAAGCCGCTGGACCACAAAGGGACCCAGGCCCAGCAGAAACGCTTTCACGACATGGTCAACAAATATCAAGTGACGGCGATCTTTGCTGGCCATTTGCATAAGGATGGCGGTGATGCCTATTGGGAGGGGAGCGTGCCCATGTACCTGAGCGGCAGTACGTCTCAGCAAACCTATCTGATTGCCAGTTTTACCGAGGACCGCAAGCAGTTGCAGGTCTATCTGGTGAGGAACAATCAGTGGCGCAATCGAAAGCTGATCGATACCACGGCGGTGCATTCAATCTTTGCCAACCGTCCATGATCAAAGCCCCGCCAGTGATCTGGCGGGGCTTTCGGATTCAGGGATTGGCAGAGGTCCATGGATTGATCAGATGCACGCCGCTGAGTTGAAAATCGGCAACATTACGGGTGACCAACGTCAGCCCATGTACAAGCGCGGTGGCGGCGATCAAGGCGTCGCATTCATTGCTGCGATCAGGCACATGCAACTGTGCGCATCGGGTAGCGACGGCGCTATCGACCGAGAGGATTCTTCCCGAAAATGCGGGTTTGACGTGACGCTCGAGCCAGTGACGCAGCCTTGCTCCTTGTGGCGGGTCACGGCGTTCGATGCGCAGAATGCCGGTTTCCAGTTCCAGCACGGTAATTGCCGATAGATACAGGCTGGCCGGGGCGACGCTGTTTGCCCATGTCACCACGTGCTGGTCGGCTTGGGGTTTTCGCAGCTCGGAAACGACATTGGTATCGAGTAGGAACATCAGGACAGATCCACGCTACGAGGAGTGATGACGGCGCGCTCGGTTTCGAATTCGATGTCAGACGCATTCGGCATGACCAGCAGATCGACGATGCTCGCCTGGCTACCGGTCAGCTTCTGGTACTCCTCAATGCTCAGCAGTACATGGGCAGGCTTGCCACGATCGGTAATGATGACCGGACCCTGATGCGCGGCTTTTTTCGCAGCGCTGGTGTCCTGATTGAATTCGCGGCTGGAAATGGTCGTGATGGCCATCATTTTTGGCCTCCAGTGATTCGGGTGTAGAAACGTTACTACCTTGAAGTTTGCGCTGCAATCGAAAAGGCGGGTTGCGGACGATCGGTTTATCACTGTCATAACGGCACCGGCGAAAGCGCCCCTGCCAGAAGGCAGAGGCGCTGGGTATTGGGCAAATTTTCGCTGTGTTTTGCTGCTCCGCGTCAGGGCAATCGCCCGCCGCCGAGACCGTCCAGACCGCCCCCGTTACCTGGATGGTCCATGGTGTCTGGCGATGTTGAGCGTGCGGGCGCAGCAGGCGTTTTTACCGGTGTTGCGTGATGATCAGGGCAGGGCTGCAAACGTTTTGGCAATGTGTTTTCGTCATTTTTTGACATGTAGGCTTCATCCTTGAAGGTTGACCCGATGCTGCTCATCGGGGTGATAAAAACCTACAGGGCACCTTTCCTCAGGTCTATTGAGCAAACGTTTCAAGTCATGAATGCCAGCATGAAAAAAGGCCCCGCCAATCAAGATTGGCGGGGCCTTTTCTGTTTCAAGCGATGGCCTTACTCGGCGTTCGCTTCCGGTGCTTTTTCACCGTGGGACAGGCTGTAAACATACGCCGCCAGCAGGTGCACCTTATCGTTGCCTTGCAGTTGTTCCTGCGCAGGCATCTGACCCTGACGGCCGTAACGAATGGTCTGCTGCAGTTGCGCGAAGCTCGAACCGTAGATGAACGCACCCGGGTGGGTCAGGTCAGGCGCGCCCATGGCGGGAGTGCCTTTGCCGGCCGGACCGTGGCAGGCCACGCAGTTGGCGGCGAACAGTTTGCCGCCATTGGCCGGATCAGCCTTGGTGCCTTCCGGCAGTTTGCGCCCATCCAGATTGGTCACGACAAACGCTGCCACGTCGGCAACGCCTTGCTCACCAATGACTTCCGCCCAGGCCGGCATCACCGCGTGACGACCGCCCATGATGGTGGTCTTGATGGTTTCCGGCTCGCCGCCCCAGCGCCAGTCGGCGTCGGTCAGGTTAGGAAAACCGTAGGCACCCTTGGCGTCGGAACCGTGGCACACCGAGCAGTTGGAGGCGAACAGACGGCCGCCCATCTTCAGTGCTTGCGGATCCTTGGCGACTTCTTCGATTGGCATGGCAGCGAATTTGGCGAAGATCGGACCGAACTTGGCGTCCGAGCGAGCCATTTCCTTTTCCCACTCGTGCACGCCGGTCCAGCCGGTCTGGCCGTTGGCGAACGCAGTCTGCTTGTCGTTATCGAGGTAGTTATAGCCCGGCAGCAGGCCTTTCCAGTTGCCCAAACCCGGGTACAGCACCAGGTAACCCAGGGCAAAAATGATGGTGCCGACAAACAGCATGAACCACCATTTCGGCAGTGGGTTGTCGTACTCCTCGATTCCGTCGAAGGAATGCCCGACCGTCTCGTCCGTCTGCTCGCTGCGCTGGCCCTTGCGGGTCGACAGCAGCAGCCAGGTCAGGGCGAAGATCGTACCGAGACTGAGGACTGTGACGTACAGACTCCAGAATGTAGTCATTCTTTGTTACTCCTAGAAGCTTGCTCGACGTGCTTGATGGCTTCGGGATCATCCGCGAAAGGCAGCAAGGTCGCGTCTTCAAACTCCGACTTGCGCTTGGGGCTGAACACCCACAGCGCCAGACCGATGAAGGCCACCATCACAACAACGGTGCCCAGGCCACGAATCATCCCGATATCCATCTGATTCACCGTTTGCTTTTGATGATGGTGCCCAGGCCTTGCAGATAGGCCACCAGCGCGTCCATTTCGGTTTTGCCCTTCACGGCATCCTGTGCACCGGCGATGTCTTCGTCGGTGTAAGGGACGCCGAGGGTGCGCAAAACCTCCATTTTCTTGGCGGTTTCCTTGCCGTCGAGCTTGTTTTCCACGAGGAACGGGTAAGCCGGCATTTTCGACTCAGGCACCACGTTGCGCGGGTTGTACAAGTGCGCACGTTGCCAGTCATCGGAGTAACGACCACCGACGCGAGCCAGATCCGGACCGGTACGTTTGGAACCCCACAGGAACGGGTGATCCCAGACGCTTTCACCGGCGACCGAGTAGTGGCCATAGCGTTCGGTTTCGGCGCGGAACGGACGGATCATCTGCGAGTGGCAGCCGACACAACCGTTGGCGATGTAAACGTCGCGGCCTTCCAGTTCCAGCGCCGAACGCGGCTTCATGCCTTCGACCGGCTTGTTGGTGACGTCCTGGAAAAACAGCGGAACGATTTGGGTCAGGCCGCCAACGCTGACGGCGATGACCATGAAGAAGGCCAGCAGGCCAATATTCTTCTCGACAGCTTCATGCTTCATCAGTGAGCTCCAACGACAGCGATCTGGGCAGCGGCTTCGGCTTCAGCCGGGTTCGAGGCGCGCACGGTGCGCCAGACGTTGTAAGCCATCAGGAACATGCCGCTGGCGAAGAATGCACCGCCCAGCGCACGGACGATGTAGCCCGGGTGGCTGGCTTGCAGCGCTTCAACGAACGAGTAGGTGAGGGTGCCGTCGTCGTTGATTGCACGCCACATCAGGCCCTGAGTGATGCCGTTGACCCACATCGACGCGATGTACAGCACGGTGCCGATGGTCGCGAGCCAAAAGTGCGCGTTGATCAGGCCGACACTGTGCATCTGCGCACGGCCGAACAGACGCGGGATCATGTGGTAGATCGCGCCGATCGAGATCATCGCCACCCAGCCCAGAGCGCCGGCGTGTACGTGGCCGATGGTCCAGTCGGTGTAGTGCGAGAGCGAGTTGACGGTCTTGATCGCCATCATCGGACCTTCGAAGGTCGACATGCCGTAGAACGCCAGCGAGACCACAAGGAAGCGCAGGATCGGGTCGGTGCGCAGCTTATGCCAGGCGCCCGACAGGGTCATCATGCCGTTGATCATGCCGCCCCAGCTTGGCGCCAGGAGGATGATCGACATCGCCATGCCCAGCGATTGTGCCCAATCCGGCAGGGCGGTGTAGTGCAAGTGGTGCGGGCCGGCCCAGATGTACAGGGTGATCAGTGCCCAGAAGTGCACAATCGACAAGCGATAGGAGTAGATCGGACGTTCGGCCTGTTTCGGCACGAAGTAGTACATCATCCCGAGGAAACCGGTGGTGAGGAAGAAGCCTACGGCGTTGTGGCCGTACCACCACTGGATCATCGCATCGGTCGCGCCCGAGTAGGCGGAGTAGGACTTGAACAGGTTCACCGGTAGCGACATGTGGTTGACGATGTGCAGCATCGCCGTGACCACGATGAACGCACCGTAGAACCAGTTACCCACGTAGATGTGTTTGGTTTTGCGCTTGGTAATGGTGCCGAAGAACACCAGACCGTAGGTGACCCAGACAATGGCCAGCAAAATGGCGATCGGCCATTCCAGTTCCGCGTATTCCTTGGTGGTGGTGTAACCCAGCGGCAAGGTAATGATCGCGCCGACGATTACCGCTTGCCAGCCCCAGAAGGTGAAGGCGGCGAGGCTGTCGGAAATCAGTCGCGTCTGGCAGGTTCGCTGCACGACATAGTAGGAAGTGGCAAACAGTGCACAACCACCGAAGGCGAAAATCACCAGGTTTGTGTGCAACGGGCGCAGGCGTCCAAAGCTCGTCCACGGCAGACCGAAGTTCAACTCCGGCCAAACCAGTTGCGAGGCGATGAAGACACCGAGCCCCATGCCAAGGATCCCCCAGACCACCGTCATGATGGCGAACTGGCGGACTACCTTATAGTTATAAGCAGTCGGACTGATTGCTGTGCTCATTCTAAGGTTCCACGGTTTGGGTGTTTTATTAGGATTAAAATCGGCCGCAAGTATGCAGAGAGCAGGGGGTCATTGCAACGCGCCATGACCTGGGTCAATGCTTTCCAACGCTGATTCTGCGGCCTTTCCATGCGCCGCGTAAGGACAAAATCAGCCTCGGACAAAATGTCGCAGCGGACGAAAAAAGCGAGGGGTTCAGGTCGCTTGTAACGGGGTGTGTTCAAACGCTCGGTTCGGGTGACGGACGGTGAATGGCACGACAGCCGGTATCTACCGGCGTTTGCGGCCACATCAGTCAGCCGGTTCGCGGAACACAGCAGTCAGCGTTGACCTGGAACCGGCACAAGCCAGTCCGCATCGAGCAAGCGTAGACCCGAATCAGAGGAACCGAAAGGAGAGGGTGTGAAGGGGTGCGACAATGCGTCGCAAAGGGGCTGGATGCTGCCGCACCGAGAATGGTGCGGCAGAGGTGTACGCAATGATTACTTCTTGTTGTCTTCAGTAATCATTTTTTCTGTATTCAATCCGTGCGACAGGCTGTACACATAAGCGGCCAGTAATTGCACTTTATCGTTACCCAGCAGTTCGTTCTGCGCCGGCATATGACCCTGACGACCATGGCGAATGGTCTGCTCGAGTTGGGTCAGGCTGGTGCCGTAGATAAACCCGGCCGGGTGCGTCAGATTCGGCGCACCCATGGCTTCAGTGCCGTGGCCGGTTGCCCCATGACAGGCTACGCAAGTGGTGCTGAACGCTTGCTGTCCGGCTTGCAGGTCGGCCTTGCTGTCGGCGGGCAATGGCAGACCGGCCAGCTCGTGACGCACATAAGCGGCCACGTTCTTCACCCCGGCCTCGCCGAGCACTTCGCCCCAGGCCGGCATCGCCGCCATCCGGCCACCCATGATGGTGGTCTTGATGGTCTCGGCTTCGCCACCCCAGCGCCAGTTGCTGTCGGCGAGGTTAGGGAAACCGAACGCACCTTTGGCGTCGGAGCCGTGGCATACCGAGCAGTTGGAGGCGAACAAGCGGCCACCCATTTTCAGCGCCTGTGGATCCTTCGCCACTTCTTCCACCGGCATGGCGGCAAACTTGGCGAAGATCGGCCCGAACTTGGCATCGGCTTTGTTCATCTCCTTTTCCCACTCGTGCACGCCGGTCCAGCCATCCTCGTAACCCGGCAGGATGCCTTTCCAGTTGCCCAGACCCGGATAGAGGATCAGATAGCCCACGGAAAACACCAGCGTGCCGGCGAATAGCATGAACCACCACTGCGGCAGCGGGTTGTCGTATTCCTCGATGCCGTCGAAGCTGTGGCCCATGGTCTGGTCGACGCTGCCTTTGGTCTCGCCCCGGCGGGTGCCGATCAGCAGCCACGTCAGGCCGATCAGGCTGCCGATGGTCAGTACGCAGATCCACGTACTCCAGAAGGTGGTCATGGCCGGGTACTCCTTGTTTCAGATGCTTGGTTTTGTTCGGGCTGTGGCTCGTCGGCAAACGGCAGCAGACGTGCTTCGGCGAACTCCGGGGTGCGCTTGCGGTTGAATACCCACAAGGTCAAGCCGACGAACGCTACAAACACGACAACGGTGCCTAAACCACGGATCAGCCCTGCGCTCATTTCAAAGACCATCGTGCTCACCTCTTGCTCTTGATCGCAGTGCCGAGCACTTGCAGGTAGGAGACGAGGGCGTCCATTTCGGTCTTGCCCTTGAGGCTGGCCACCGCGCCGCTGATGTCGTCGTCGGTGTACGGCACGCCGAGGGTGCGCATGGTCTTGAGCTTGGTTTCGGTGTGGCTGCTGTCGACCGCCTGCGTGACCAGCCATGGGTAGGCCGGCATTTTCGATTCCGGTACGACGTTGCGCGGGTTGTACAAGTGCGCGCGGTGCCAGTCATCCGAGTAACGCGCGCCGACCCGGGCGAGGTCCGGACCGGTACGTTTCGAGCCCCACAGGAACGGGTGATCCCAAACGCTTTCGCCCGCAACCGAGTAGTGCCCGTAGCGCTCGGTTTCGGCGCGGAACGGGCGGATCATCTGCGAGTGGCAACCGACGCAGCCTTCGCGGATGTAGATGTCGCGGCCTTCCAGTTGCAGCGCGGTGTAGGGCTTCATGCCTTCCACCGGTTTGTTGGTAACGTCCTGGAAGAACAGCGGGACGATCTGGGTCAGGCCGCCGATGCTCACGGCGAACACCATGAGCAACATCAACAGGCCGACGTTCTTTTCAATCGTTTCGTGTTTCATGGCGGACTCCTCAGGCCATCTGCGCGGCAGCAACGACGTCAGCAGGCTGCGAGGCCCGCACGGTGCGCCAGGTGTTGTAAGCCATCAGGAACATGCCGCTGAGGAAGATCGCCCCGCCAATCAGCCGCACGACGAAGCCTGGATGGCTGGCCACCAGGGTTTCGACGAAGGAGTAGGTCAGCGTGCCGTCCTCGTTCACTGCGCGCCACATCAGGCCCTGGGCGATGCCGTTGACCCACATCGAGGCGATGTAGAGCACGGTGCCGATGGTCGCGAGCCAGAAGTGCGCGTTGATCAAACCGACGCTGTGCATCTGCGCCTTGCCGAAGATTTTCGGGATCATGTGGTACAGCGCGCCGATCGAGATCATCGCCACCCAGCCGAGGGCGCCAGCGTGGACGTGGCCGATGGTCCAGTCGGTGTAGTGGGAGAGGGCGTTGACGGTCTTGATCGCCATCATCGGACCTTCGAAGGTCGACATGCCGTAGAACGCCAGCGAGACCACGAGGAAACGCAGGATCGGGTCGCTGCGCAACTTATGCCAGGCGCCCGACAGGGTCATCATGCCGTTGATCATGCCGCCCCAGCTCGGTGCCAGCAGGATCAGCGACATCACCATGCCCAGCGACTGTGCCCAGTCCGGCAGCGCGGTGTAGTGCAAGTGGTGCGGGCCGGCCCAGATGTACAGGGTGATAAGTGCCCAGAAATGCACGATCGACAGACGATACGAATACACCGGACGCTCGGCCTGTTTCGGCACGAAGTAGTACATCATCCCGAGGAAACCGGCGGTGAGGAAAAAGCCTACGGCGTTGTGGCCGTACCACCATTGCACCATCGCGTCGGTTGCACCGGCGTACACCGAGTACGACTTGGTGAAACTCACCGGCAACTCAAGGTTGTTGACGATGTGCAGAATCGCCACGGTGATGATGAACGCGCCGAAGAACCAGTTGCCCACATAAATGTGCTTGGTCTTGCGCTGCATGATCGTGCCGAAGAACACGATGGCGTAGGCGACCCAGACGATGGTGATCAGGATGTCGATCGGCCATTCCAGCTCAGCGTATTCCTTGGAACTGGTGTAACCCAGTGGCAGGCTGATCGCCGCCAGCAGGATCACCAACTGCCAGCCCCAGAAGCAGAACGCGGCGATTTTTGGTGCAAACAACTGGGTCTGGCAGGTGCGTTGCACCGAGTAGAACGAACTGGCGAACAGCGCACAGCCACCGAACGCGAAGATCACCGCGTTGGTGTGCAGCGGGCGCAGACGGCCGAAACTGGTCCAGGGCAAATTGAAGTTGAGTTCAGGCCAGACCAATTGGGCCGCGAGAAAAACCCCGAGGCCCATGCCGACGATGCCCCACACCACCGTCATAATGGCGAATTGGCGGACCACCTTGTAGTTGTAGGCGGTACTGATAGAAGTGTTCATGGTTCCCCATCCACGGTTCAGCCGAAGTGAGCGCGCGCGAGAAACGCCGCGAATCCTTCGTCTGGAGTTATAGGCAGACTAAAAGCGAGGCAAGCATGGACAAACAGCACAAGGCCAGTATTGACGGGGATCAATGGGCGCAGTGCGTGCGTGATCATGGGTGGCTTTGGGATGCCGCCAATGGTGAAGTTTCTGCGACGTTGATCCTGGCGCATGGGGCGGGGGCGCCGATGGACAGTGACTGGATGAATGATATGGCTGGGCGCCTTGCCGGGCTTGGGGTGAATGTGTTGCGGTTTGAGTTTGCGTATATGGCGCAGCGGCGGGTGGATGGGGTGAAGCGGCCGCCGAATCCTGCTGCGAAACTGCAGGAATGTTGGCGTGAGGTGTATGCCGAGGTGCGGCGTCATGTCGCTGGGGTTTTGGCCATTGGCGGGAAGTCGATGGGTGGGCGGATGGCGAGTCTGCTTGCTGATGAGTTGGGGGCTGATGCGCTGGTGTGTCTGGGATATCCGTTTTATGCGGTGGGTAAGCCGGAGAAGCCTCGGGTTGAGCATTTGGCTGGTTTGAAGACGCGGACGTTGATTGTGCAGGGGGAGCGGGATGCGCTGGGCAATCGAGAGGCGGTTGAGGCGTATACGTTATCGCCGAGTATCAAGGTTTTTTGGCTGGTGGCCGGGAATCATGATTTGAAACCGCTCAAGGCTTCAGGTTTTACCCATGAACAGCATTTGGCCAGCGCCGCGCAGAAAGTAGCCGAGTTTCTCAGCAAGTGACCGAGCCGGGCTGAGATTTTGAACTGCATGAAGATCTGCTCCCTTCCCCCTCGCCCCCATGGGGGAGAGGGCTGGGGTGAGGGGGATCGATTTCAGCTACGACACAGTTTTTCGTTTTGGGTACATATCCGTTGCTGCGGTAAAGGCCGCTCAGGGTTCCGCCCTTACGGCGGGTCACCTTTTCCAAACGCCGAAAAGGTAACCCAAAAGGCTTGCTCCTACGTGCGGCCCGCTCGCTAAGGCTCGGGGTTCCTTCGCTCCGGGATCGATCCGGGCGCAGCGCCTACGGTTTGCTTCGCTGCACCTCCTCTCGCTGTGTTTGGCTTCGCCAAACGGTCGCTGCGCTCCCACCCCCGGATCAATCCCTCCACTCAGCCTTCCGACGTCGCCCGTGGATCAAGATCAAAAGCAGGCGAGCTGACACTCGGCCTATTGAGTGGTGAAAAGCGGTGTTCGGCTTTGGTTTTGTGGTGCTCTTGCCCCTCATCGGAACGCCGCCCGCCCAGCCCTCTCCCGAGGGAGAGGGAGCCGATGGTGGGTCTCTCAAAATTTGCGTTCAACTCGGACTTTCACGTCGGCGTAACTCTACCAAACACCTCGATCAGTCCCCTCTCCCTCTGGGAGAGGGTTAGGGTGAGGGGCTATTTCGCTGACACGATCAAGAACTGGTAGCGCTCACTACCCAGCATTTCCTGTGCGTAAACATGATTCCGCGAGCGCGTTTAAAGTACACGAGCCGTTACGCCATCGGGCCTACAACACCTTGCGCCGTTACCTACGCGTACGCCAGAATCCGCCGGCTTACACGAACATAGCGCGGGCTATATCGTTTGCCTGCCACTGCCCATCAGTGGTCGGGTTTAGTAGCTCGTATGGTTTTAGTAAGTGCATAGGTCCCATAAAGTCAGGCGCATCTGCCTGTACTCAATGGTGGCTGTGCTCAGGGCGCTTTCGAGCGCGCCGGTCTTGCTAATTCCTCCGGTCTACTAACCTGCGCACAGCCGCCACCCTTCTTTTAGTAGAGAACGGTCGCGGCCCTTGATCAGGAATTAGATATTTATGTTCAAAGCCACGCCAAACCCTCCGGGCATCGACCCAACCCCTCACGACCCAGCGCTTGAGTCTCAAAAGACAAAAGAAGCGACGGATCGCGCCCTCGACTACTACCTCCGACCCGAAGCACTGGGAGCCCCACCAAACTCACCAAAATTTCGCCCCGTCTATCTCGTCGACCCCACGCTGGATGACGAAACCCTCCTGGTCGAGGCTAGCGAGTCGCTTTCATACGCCCATGCCATGGCCGGCAATATCGCCAACTCAATCGGCGGCCGGGAGCGCAAACCGTTGCTGGCGCTGCAACAGGTGATCATGCTCAACGAACTGTTGGTCAATCGACTGCTGGATAAGCTGAAGTTGCCTCAATAAAGTCGTTGGCTGTTATGGCCGCATCGCGAGCAGGCTCACTCCTACAGGGGATTGTTGTCGGGCACATATCTGTGACCACCGCATATCCAATGTAGGAGTGAGCCTGCTCGCGATGACGGCCTGACGACTAACCAACCTCTCACTGATGCACCCGGTCCAAATGTGGGAGCGAGCTTGCTCGCGAAAGCGGCATCACAGACAACATTAAAATCACAGCCCGACTTCGCGCTTTTTCTGCCCGCAAACGCAATCCTGTAAGCACGTTTAAATCACACAATCCGTTACGCCATCGGGCCTACAACACCTTGCGCCGTTACCTACGCGTACGCCAGAATCCGCCGGCTTACGCGGCTATGGGCCGGGCTATATCGTTTGCCTGTCACTGCAAATCAGTGATCGGGTTTGGTAGCCCGTCTGTAATAGCCGTGTGGCAACACCCTGTTCTGTCTCTTTGTAGAGGCCCAGTTCAATGGTGGTCATGCGTGGGGCTCACTCGTGAGCGCCGGGTTCCTATTGCAGCCGGTCTACCAACCCGCGTACGGCCACCACCCACTCGTTTGGTAGCGAGGGTGATGGTTCCTTAAACTGCGATAGGAGTTTCATCCATGTTCAAAATCACGCCCAACCCTCCAGCCACTGATCCAATCCCCCACGACCCAGCGCTCAGCCCGCAAAAGATCAAAGAAGCAACCGACCGCGCCCTCGACTACTACCTCCGACCCGAAGCCCTGGGTGCTCCACCAAGCTCGCCCAAGTTTCGCCCCGTCTATCTCGTCGACCCCACGCTGGATGACGAAACCCTCCTGGTCGAGGCTAGCGAGTCGCTTTCATACGCCCACGCCATGGCCGGCAACATCGCCAACTCAATCGGCGGCCCGGAGCGCAAACCGTTGCTGGCGCTACAACAGGTGATCATGCTCAACGAGCTGTTGGTCAATCGGCTGCTGGATAAGCTGAAGTTGCCTCAATAATTTAACTGGCTGTTATGGCCGCATCGCGAGCAGGCTCACTCCTACAGGGGATTGTTGTCGGGCACATATCTGTGACCACCGCATATCCAATGTAGGAGTGAGCCTGCTCGCGAAAGCGGCATCACAGACAACACCAAAAAATCACAGGCCAACTTCCCGCTATTTCTTTGCGGTACATCAAACAGTATCCGGTAATGCCTCAAAATACTGTTTGGCTTTCAAGTCATCTCTCTTTAAATTGAAAGTACCTTTGGGTCTTATTTGTTCGGGCGTGTCGTCGGGTTTTGTTTTTGTAAATGTCGCTTCGAATTCACCTTCAACAGTCCCTTGTACAGGATCAAGCTTAATGCTCAATGTCGCATCACCCGCTGGGATAACTCGCCAGCCTTTCAGTCCGCCCTTATTGATTGAATGTCTGTGGTCACAGTACAAGCCCGTTGCAAGTGTATAAGTGCCTTTCAGTATGTCTTCGTTGATATACGGCACTGCGAGCATAAAACCAAAAAGATTCTCTGAATCGACGGAGCCTACGGAGCCGTAAAATATCCATGAGTTATTAGTTATCGTGCTTGAGTTATAGAATAGTGTTCTTTGCGCTTCGGTGGATAAAGAATCGATCTGCCACTGAAATTCGTTGTCCTCTGTCTCGAAGTTATTTGTCTGAGGGGTGTTGTCTTCGTTATAAAAATCTCTGAAATTCACGATGAAATCCTTCTGTCTCGTAGGGGGTATCCCGTCGATTGATCGAGCGGTATTTCATAGATATTCAGTTGTTAGAATGTTGTCTACTGTCAGAGTTGTCAGCTAGACAAAGTTCGCGGAATGTGCGTTTTCGCCTTTTTCTTTTTTTCAGGTAATAAAAAACCGGAAGCTTTCGCTGTCCGGTTTTTTATCCTGCTAGAACAATCAGCGGTTAAACCGCTCCACCAACGAGTATTGCGTGTTAGCCGTCTTCGTCAGTTCTTCACTCAGCAACGCCGAGTTATGCGCCTGCTCGGAAGTCTGATCCGCCAGCTCCGAAATATTGCTGATGTTGCGGCTGATCTCTTCAGCCACCGCACTTTGCTCTTCCGTCGCCGCAGCAATCTGCGTGGTCATGTCGGTGATGTTGGCCACCGCTTCACTGATCCCGACCAACGCCTGATCCGCTTCCAGCACTCGCGCCACACCTTCTTCAGCCTGACGATGCCCGGCTTCCATGGTTTGCACGGCACTCGAAGCCGTCTGCTGCAACTTGGCGATCAGGGCATGAATCTGCCCGGTCGATTCGCTGGTGCGTTGCGCCAGTTGACGCACTTCGTCAGCCACCACGGCAAAGCCACGGCCCATCTCACCGGCACGCGCGGCTTCGATCGCAGCGTTCAGTGCCAGTAGGTTGGTCTGGTCGGCGATGCCTTTGATCACATCGACCACGCCTCCGATTTCGTCGCTGTCCTTGGCCAGTTGGGTCACGGTCAGGCCGGTTTCGCCGACGACCACAGACAAACGCTGAATGGCTTCGCGGGTTTCGCCAGCGATGTCACGACCGCGACCGGTCAGGCGATTGGCTTCTTGAGTCGCGTCAGCGGTGCGCTGCACGTGGCTCGCCACTTCCTGAGTGGTCGCGGCCATCTGGTTGACGGCGGTGGCCACTTGTTCAGTTTCCACGCGTTGACGTTCCAGGCCGGTCGAGCTGCTGTGTGCCAGTCGGTCGGATTGCTTGGCCTGATCGGTCAGGTGTTCGGCGGTGTCCTGCAGTCGGGTCAGGCAGGTTTTCAGGCGTGCTTCCTGGCTGAGAATCGACATTTCCAGACGCGCCTGGGCGCCACGGCTGTCGGTGTACATCTGCGCGATCAGCGGGTCAGAGGTGGTCTGTTCGGCCAGACGTAGCAGGCGCTTGAGCCCGCGTTGCTGCCATTGCAGGCCCATAAGACCCAGCGGCACCGAAAGACCGGCGGCGAGGGCGAAGCCCCACTGCGAGTTCAGGGTCGCGCCGATCACGAAGCTCAGTTGGCTGACCAGAATGAACGGCAGCCAGTCTTGCAGCACCGGCAGCCATTTGTCGCTGGAAGGGATCGCCGACTTGCCTTGGTTGATGCGTTGGTAGAGCGCTTCGGCACGGTGGATCTGTTCGGCGGTGGGTTTGATCCGCACCGACTCGTAACCGACTACCTGATTGCCGTCGAACACCGGTGTTACATAGGCGTTAACCCAGTAATGGTCACCGGTCTTGCAGCGATTCTTGACAATGCCCATCCATGGCAAGCCTTGTTTCAGTGTGCCCCACATGTGCGAAAACACCGCCGCCGGGACGTCGGGGTGACGGACCAGGTTGTGCGGCGCACGGATCAGTTCTTCACGCGAAAACCCGCTGATCTCGACGAAGGCGTCGTTGCAGTAGGTGATCACGCCCTTGGCGTCGGTTGTGGAGATCAACCGCTGCTGAGCCGGGAAAGTCCGTTCGCGTTGTGTAATGGGCTGGTTGTTACGCATGGTTTTTCAATCCGCAAGGCTTTGAAAGGTTGTCGGCGGTGACAGCTTTTTATTGAAATTTTTTTTCAATAATCAGCACAGCGTCGCAAAACGGCGCTTGCTTCAGCCAGCGAGCATCGGATAGGTGAACAAACCGAAATGCAGCAGGTTCAGGCCGAAATGCGTGGCGATCGCCGCGCCGAGCCCGCCAAAACGGTAGGCCAGACCATAGCCGACACCCGCCAGACCCGCCAGCAACACCCACGTCCAGCCTGCGCCGGCATGCACCAGACCAAACAGCAGCGAGGCCAGCAGCAGGGCGAGGTTTTCACCGTACGGCAGGTGTTTGAAGCGCTGGCTGAGGCCGCCCTGTATATAGCCGCGAAACAGCGCTTCCTCGACCAAAGTCACCAGCAGCAGGTTGTTCAGCACCCACAGCCACGCCTGATCCGGCCACTTCGGCGCCCAGGCAATCACACCCAGCAACAGCGCACCGCCAAGGGCCAGAACTGCGCTCAGCGTCAGGGCGAGGGCGGTGGCGTACACGCTCAGGCGCAACGAACGTCGCCCGACAATCCACGGGCAGACCAGCAACAGCCAGAAGCCAATCAGTGGTTTGTCGAGATTCAGGTACATCGAAAACGGCACGGCGTTGTCGGTGAAGCGCTGCGGGTTGATGGCGCGACCGTTGGCGAAACCCGGCAGCCAATGCAGGGCCAGCGCCAAAGCCAGCACGATAAACAGGCCATGACCGAGAAAACGTGCGACCGGCACCTGTTGTTGGCGCACGGCAAAGCCTGCGAATACCAGCAGGCCAACGGAAATCAACGCCAGCCAGCCAAGGTGACCGTAACTCAGCGCCCATCCGTAACCGAGGCTGAGAAGCGCCAGATAGAGCCATGGCAAAGCCTTCATCGAAAGTCCCTGTGCAAATTTTGTGGAAGGGCTTTCTACACGGGTGGGGGCGTGGGGACAAGTGAAGGTGTGGTGGCAAACCGGGACAGTGCGCGAACCTGTGACCAACACTGGTCCCCTGTGGGAGCTGGCTTGCCAGCGATGAGGCCTGCACAGCCGACATCTTCATCGACTGGTACACCGCTATCGCTGGCAAGCCAGCTCCCACAGGGTTTTGTGGATGGCTGGGAATCAGTGCAGGTTAAGTTTCGCGGCCACACGCTCGGTGATTTCCGTGCGCAGCTTCAGCGATGGCGCGGCGCGCAAACGGGCCTCATCGACAATCGCCCCCGGCGCAGTCTCCGGGCTGCCCGCGTTGAACGGCGGCGCCGGCGCATATTCCAGTTGCAACTGGATCAGTTGCGCGGTGTCGGCATCCACCAACTCAGCCGCCAACACCAAGGCAAAATCGATCCCCGCCGTAATCCCACCGCCGGTAAACAGATTGCCGTCACGCACCACCCGATCCTTCGCTGCAATCGCGCCCAGTGTCGGCAGCAGATCGTGATACGCCCAATGCGTGGTCGCGCGTTTGCCTTGCAGCAGGCCTGCCGCGCCGAGCACCAGCGAGCCGGTGCACACCGATGTCACGTACTTCGCCTGAGCAGCCTGACGCTTGATGAAGTCCAGCGTCACTAGGTCTTCCATCAACGCCCCAACGCCACCACCGCCGGGCACACAGATCACATCCAGATTGGGACAATCCTCAAACGTGATGGTCGGTTTCAGCAGCAGGCCGGTGCTGGCGGTGACCGGCATCAGATCCTTCCAGATCAGATGCACCTGCACGCCCGGCAACGAGGCGAGCACGTCGTACGGCCCGGTCAGGTCGAGTTGCTGAACCTGCGGAAACAATAGAAAACCGATCTGCAGCGTCATTGTTCTTGCTCCATGAAAAGGGGTGGACGGCTTCACTGTAGGCGCGTAGGTTCTGGCGCATACGCCAATCACCCCACGAATTACGCCAAATGCCCAAAGCCATCCACGTACTCGCGTTTGCCAACATGCAGATTCTCGACGTCACCGGGCCATTGCAGGTGTTCGCTTCGGCCAACGACATCGCCCGTCAGCGCCGTTTGCCCATTCCGTATGCGCCGAGCGTGATTGCCAGCGGCGGCGGGGCGGTGATGTCGTCGGCTGGTCTGGCGGTGTTGGCCGAACCGTTGCCCGAAGCGCCCAGCGATACGTTGATCATCGCCGGCGGCTGGGGCATCTATCCGGCGGCTGAAGACATGGCGCTGGTGGATTGGGTGCGCGAACACGCCGCCAAATGTCGACGCGTGGCCTCGGTCTGCACCGGCGCGTTTTTGCTGGCTGCCAGCGGCTGGCTCGACGGTCGCCGAGTCGTCACCCACTGGACCCGCTGCGAACAACTGGCGCAGCAGCACCCAAAACTGCAAGTCGAGGCCAATCCGATCTTCATCAACGACGGCCCGGTCTGGACCTCGGCAGGTGTCACCGCCGGCATCGACTTGGCTCTGGCGATGGTCGAAGAAGATCTGGGCAGCGACATCGCGCTGGACGTCGCCCGCCATCTGGTGGTGTTCCTCAAGCGCCCCGGTGGGCAATCGCAGTTCAGCGTGACCCTGTCACTGCAGAATCAGGGCAATCGGTTTGATGAACTGCACGCGTGGATCGCCGAAAACCTGACCTGCGATCTTGGCGTGCCGACCCTTGCCGAGCAGGCGGGCATGAGCGAACGCAGTTTCGTCCGCCATTATCGTGCCGACACCGGCCAGACCCCGGCGCGGGCGATTGAACTGATCCGTGTCGAGACGGCGCGGCGCTTGCTCAGCGACACCGGCCTGCCGGTGAAACGGATCGCGGCCAATTGCGGATTTGGCAGTGAAGAAACCTTGCGCCGTAGCTTTCTACGGGCGATTGGCGTGACGCCGCAGGCGTATCGCGAGCGGTTTTCGCTCAGCACTGCAGTAGATCCGGTAATGCCTTGAGCATTTCCGGCGGGGCTCTCTCCGGGTTCAGATAGACTGCACAGCTTATTCTGCCGACCGACTTCAAGGACGATGCATGTCACTCAAATCGCTGCTTGCTCTGCTGGTATTCGTCGCGATGCTGGCTGGTTGCGCTTCACCGCCACCGTCACTGCCGGACACCCCGCAACGCCGTGAACTGATGGAGCGCATGTTTGCCAAGTCGACGATCATGCTGTCGTTCAAGGAACTCGACGCACGCGCCGCCGCCGAGCCGGGCGAACCAAAACGCCAAATCTCTGCAGATGAGGCAGTGGCCAAGCATAAACAACAAATGTATGTCGACCTGCCAGCCGCGTACTGGCAGCAGCGCCGCGCCAACCTGGCGCAACTGATCGATGCCAGGGCCAAGGGCGAAGCTATCGGCCTGGCGGCTTATAAAGAGAAGTACTTCGAACAGTTGTCCCAGGCGCCGACACCTATGCTCACGGCGCTGGCCAATGCGCCGAGGATGGACGCGCTGCCAGAGTTTGCGCTGGTGCTGCCCAATGATCATCAACTCAGTTACTTCTACTTGATCACCGTCGCGGATGAGACGTTCTGGGAAATTGAGCAGTTTTACCAGCACATGGCCGATCTGGATGCCCAGTACGGCGTCTGCGCGCTGTTCCCGGATTGCTACCGAGCGGACTTCCGTACGGCTAAGCCTCGGCTTCCGCCATCTGATTAAAGTACTTCGTCCGGTCCGGGGTAAACGTCACCACCATCTTCGTCCGCGAGCACGTCAGCGAACGCTCTTCACTCAAATCAATATTCAGATCCTCGCCGCGCAAGCCTTGCCACTGCGCCAGGTATTTCAGCGAGCCGTATTTTTCGAGCTTTTTCAGGCTGCGACTCACGCCACCTTTCCAGCCGAGCACCGGCAGTTCACCGTCGAGGCACTGTTGGGCGATATGGGGGAAACGCGCGGCGCGCTGTCGGCCGACTTCCCAGCATTTGATCAGACCCTGGTCGGCAGCTTCCCAGAGCTGGGTGCGGGTCAGGCCCGTGCGAAGAGGGGCGGCGATGTTGCGCTGGACGTGCTGGCTCATTCTGGTTCCTTGAATTCGGGTTTTGTTGGACAGCTCCGCTGTGCCCGTTGCGGTGGATGGTAGGGGCGGATGTAACCGCTGGCAACAAGGTATTTCGGGGTGTAAGTGCAAGTTACGAGGGGAGCTTGGCGTGGTGTTTGTGAGTTTTTTGCGGGCATTGATTTACACAAAGTGTCGCCGCAGGTAACCGCTGCAAGGCCCAGCGCCGAAACTCGGCGCTGGGTGATGTGTGTGGCGTGTAGGCCGGCTTCCCACAAGAGGCGTTTAAAATGCGATTTATCTGACAGACGCTGACGAAGAATCGGACGAGTTCAAGGCTGCCACTCACTCTTTTCCCCGCTCAAACGCCGATCCAGAAAACTCGCCGCGCTGATCAACGCCAGATGCGTCAATGCCTGTGGGGTATTGCCCAAGTGCCGGCCATGGGCGTCGAACTCTTCGGCGTAAAGGCCCAGCGGATTGGCATAGCGCAGCAATTGCTCAAACTCCAGATGGGCTTTTTCAACCTGCCCCGCGCGAGCCAGGCATTCGACATACCAGAACGAGCACGCAGCGAAGGCGCCTTCGGTGCCGGCCAGGCCATCGATATTGCTGTCGTCATTGCGATAGCGGTAAACCATGCCGTCGCGCACCAGGGTCTTTTCGATGGCCGCGAGGGTCGCGAGCCAACGCGGATCCTTGGCGCTGACGAAACGCACCAGCGGCATCAACAACATCGAGCCATCCAGCGCCGTGCCGCCCTTGTACTGGACGAAATGCCCGCGCTCCTCGTTCCAGAAGTTGTCCCAGATGTCGGCGTAAATCGCCTGCCGGGTCTTGTCCCATTGCGCAAACGGGGCCGGCAGCGAGCGCTTCGAAGCCAGGCGAATGGCCCGGTCCAGCGCCACCCAGCACATCAGCCGCGAGTGCAGAAAATGATGTTGCTCACCGCGCATTTCCCAAATGCCGACGTCCGTGGTCTGCCAGGTTTCACAGACTTGATCGACCACTTCACGCACGTGTCGCCAGCCCTCGTGGGAAATCGCGTCGCCATATTTGTTGACCAGATACACCGCGTCCATCAGTTCGCCGAAGATGTCGAGCTGGATCTGATCGTACGCGCCATTGCCGATGCGCACCGGTTGCGCGCCGCCGTGTCCGGACAGATGGGTCAGTTCGGTTTCCGGCAATTCCTGTTGCCCGTCAATGGCGTACAAAATATTCAGTTTCATCGGTTGCCCGTGGCAATCGCTGACCCGTCCGCGCAGCCAGCCCATGTAGTCGTTGGCTTCGCCGACAAAGCCCAGACGCATGAACGCGTACACCGTGAACGAGGCGTCGCGGATCCACGTGTAGCGGTAATCCCAGTTGCGCTCGCCGCCCGGCGTTTCCGGCAGACCGAAGGTGGCGGCGGCGAGAATCGCGCCGTGTTTGCGCGAGGTCAGCAACTTGAGCGCAAGGGCTGAACGGTTGACCATTTCGCGCCAGCGTCCACGATAGATTGACTGCCCGAGCCAGTCGCGCCAGAACTTCAGCGTGCGCTCCATGCACAATTGCGCAGCGCCTTCCTCGAAGCGCGGATCGTCTTCGCCGCCGAGCAGAAACGCGGCTGTCTGATCCTGTTTCAAGGTAAATGAGGTTACCGCTGCGTCGGTCTCGATGTGCAGTGGTTGATCCGAGGTCAGCCGCATCGATGGCTGGCCATCGGCACTGAAGATCACTGCTTGCTGGTCCATCCGCGCGCGGGTGGCGGCGCGGGCATAGTCATGGCGCACCGCGCAACGCACGTGGAAGGTCGCTTCACCGCTGACCACGCGCACCCGGCGCATCAGCAACGGCAAATCGTCTGCGTTATCGGCGATCGGCAGCAGGTCGGTGACCTCGACTACCGCGCGCTCACTCAGCCAGCGGGTTTGCAGAACATTGGTGTCTGGCAGGTAAATCTGCTCGCGGCGGGCATCGGGCAGGTCCGGCGCCAACTGAAAAATCCCCGCGTCGGGGGTGTCCAGCAACGAACAGAAAATCGACGGGCTGTCGAACTCCGGCCAGCAGAAAAAATCCACGCTGCCACGGTCGTTGATCAGTGCCGCACTGCGCATGTCGCCGATGATGCCGTGGGCGTCGATCGGGCTTTGTCGTTCCAGGTGATGCTCAGCCATTGCCGCGAAACTCCGGATAGAGGCTCATGCCGCCGTCGATGAACAGGGTGGTGCCAACGATGTAATCGGAGGCGTCGGAGGCGAGAAAGACCAGCGCATTGGCGACGTCTTCAGCATCGCCGATGCGTCCGTAGGGAATCAGCTCAAGCAGCTTTTCGCCGGCAGCGCCTTCAGTGGCGTCTTGATTGATCGCCGTGCGAATGGCCCCCGGCGCAATGCCGTTGATACGAATGCGTTGGTGGCTGACTTCCTGCGCGAGGGTCTGCATCAGTTGGTCGACGCCGCCCTTGGACGCGGCGTAATTGACGTGCCCGGCCCAGGGAATGCGCTGGTGCACCGAACTCATGTGGATGATCTTGCCGGCCGCACGGGACACGCCTTCACGAATGCCTTGGCGATTGAAGATGCGCAGGGCAGCGCGGGCGCAGAGGAACTGCCCAGTGAGGTTGACGCCGATCACTGCGTTCCAGTCGTCCAGCGACATATCCACAGCGGCGGCGTCTTTTTGCATACCCGAGTTGGCCACCAGAATGTCCAGTGAACCGAAGGCATCGAGGGTTTCGGCGAACAGCCGTTCAACCTCGTCTTCCTTTGATACGTCGGCGCGGATGGCGATGGCTCGGCCACCATCGGCAATGATCTGTCGGGCCAGTGCCTCGGCTGGTTCTGCCTGCCGGTTGTAGTTGATGATTACTGCGGCGCCGGCGGCGGCGAGGGCTTTTGCGCACGCGTGGCCGATGCCGGAACTGGCGCCGGTGATCAGGGCTGTTTGTCCGGTGAGGGAGATGTGCATGCGGGGTCTCGCCTTGAGTGAGGGCTTATAAAGCTGACTGGTGGCGAGCGATGAGAGTTCAGCTCGAAGATCAAAAGATCGCAGCGTGCCGCAGCTCCTACATGGAATGCGATCTCCAGTAGGAGCTGCGGCACGCTGCGATCTTTTGATCTGCAAGGCCTTCACATTCCACCAACAATTCCTCGCTTCCACGCCTCGCGACCCTATGGCAACTTGGCGGCCCTTGACGAGGCTGCAACCCATGGCAAACCCCTACCGCGAATTGTTCAACGCCCCCGGTGCACGCAATTTTGTGCTGGCCGGAATGATCGCGCGCATGCCGATCTCCATGACCGGTATCGGCGTGATCACTATGCTCTCGCAGTTGAGGGGCGGGTATGCGTTGGCCGGCGCGGTGGCGGCGACGTTCGCGCTGGCAACGGCGTTCTGTGCGCCACAGGTTTCGCGGCTGGTTGATCGCTTCGGTCAGGGGCGGATTCTGCCGGTATCGGCATTGATCGGCGGCGGGGCGCTGTTGATGTTGCTGCTGTGCACGCGTTTGCAGGCACCGACCTGGACGCTGTTCGTCTTCGCCGCGCTGGCCGGGTGCATGCCGAGCATGTCGGCGATGGTGCGGGCGCGCTGGACGGAAATCTATCGCGGCCAGCCACAACTGCAGACGGCGTACGCGCTGGAGTCGGTACTCGATGAAGTCTGCTTTATTGTCGGTCCGCCGCTGTCGGTGGGCTTGTGCGTGGCGGTGTTCCCCGAGGCCGGGCCGCTGGCGGCGCTGTTGGCGCTGGCGATCGGCGTGACGGCGTTTGTCGCCCAGCGCAGCACCGAGCCGCCGGTGCATCCGCACGCCCTCGAGCACCACGGCTCAATCATTGGTTCGACGGACATTCAGCTGTTGCTGGCGTTAATGATCGCCATGGGCGTGATCGTCGGTGTGGTCGATGTCGTCAGCGTCGCGTTCGCTCAGCAACAGGGGCAACCGGCGGCGGCGAGCATTGTGCTGTCGGTGTATGCCATCGGTTCGTGTCTGGCCGGGATTGCGTTTGGGGCGATGCGCTCGAAACTGCCGTTGCCGCAATTGTTTCTGTATGGCGGGGTGGCGACGGCAGTGACGACGCTGCCACTGTTGCTAGCGAGCAATATTATCGGCCTCGCGCTGGCAGTATTCATTGCCGGCCTGTTCTTCGCGCCAACCTTGATTGTCGCGATGGCACTGGTCGAACGCATCGTGCCGCCGGCCAAGCTCACCGAAGGGCTGACCTGGCTGGTGACTGGTTTGAGTATCGGCGTTGCCATTGGCGCCGCTGGTTCGGGCGCGCTGGTCGATGCTTTCGGCGCACGCAGCGGCTTTTGGTTGGCGATTGCTGCCGGGGCAGTAGTCCTCGCGTCGGCGGTGCAGAGTTTCCGTCATCTGAAGTGATCGGCCAGCCGACTAATTCCCGCGTCACCTCATCCGTTCTCTTTTACAGATAACCCTATTGAGGTAAACGCGGTGACAAAGCTGACACTGCTGTGCCTGCCCTATTCGGGCGCCAGCGCCATGGTCTACAGCCGCTGGCGGCGCCAACTGCCGTCGTGGTTGCACCTGCAACCGGTGGAATTGC
Organism: Pseudomonas sp. Irchel 3H7; assembly: GCF_900187605.1. Classification (GTDB taxonomy): domain Bacteria; phylum Pseudomonadota; class Gammaproteobacteria; order Pseudomonadales; family Pseudomonadaceae; genus Aquipseudomonas. The sequence goes on along the minus strand of NZ_FYEA01000001.1, from coordinate 652,123 downwards.
CCGGGCGCGGTGCCCGATTCGACGAACCCCTGCAAATCGACATGCGTGCGCTGGCCCGGCAATTGGCCCGCGAGCACAAGCCCGGCTTGCAAACGCCTTACGCGCTGTTCGGGCATAGCCTCGGTGCGCTGCTGGCGTGCGAGCTGGCACATGCTTTTCGCGAGCTCGGTGCGCCGGAGCCGGTGGCGCTGTTCGCTTCCGGCACGGCCGCGCCGACCCTGCGCAGTGACTATGATCGCGGCTTTGCCGAAGCGCGCAGCGATGAGGAATTGATCGATCAACTGCGCACTTTTCAGGGCACCAGTGAAGAAGTGCTGGCCAACAAAGAGCTGATGAGCCTGACCCTGCCGGTGCTGCGCGCCGACTTCATGATGTGCGGGCGTTTCACACCGGCGCAGCGGCCCTTGCTCAATTGTCCGGTGCACGTGCTGGGCGGCAAGGAAGACCGCGCGACCACCGAGCAACTGATCGGCTGGAGCAAGGAAACCCTGGGCAGTTTTTCCGTGGACATGATGACCGGTGGGCACTTCTTCATTCATGAGCACGAAGCCCGGGTCATTCGCACGATCAAGACCCATCTGGAAGTCCATCACCGCCGTCATGCCCAGGCAGCGGCGCCGGCCTTTTAGCGTGGTTCACCTATCGAGTGATTACAGGAGGCCAGTCATGGCTGTTGCTGTGGGATTTTCCGTTCGGCCACTGCTGCCGCAACGGGGGCGCTTGCCGTTGTTGGTGGAAGCGACCGATGCGGACACTGACTTGCTGGCAGTGTTCGATGAATTGAAAGAACTGGTGGACGAGCATCTGCTGCGCGACGGCGGGGTACTGTTTCGCGGTTTCCGTCTGAACGGTGCCGAACAGTTCCGGCAGTTCGCGGCGAGTTTTGGCCATCCGCTGTTGAACTATGAATTCGGCTCGACGCCGCGCACCAACGTGACGCAGGGCGTGTACACCTCGACCGAATACCCGGCGCACCAGAGCATTCCGCTGCACAACGAGCAGGCCTACTCCCGCGACTGGCCGATGAAAATCTGGTTCTACAGCATGATCGCGGCAAAGTCCGGTGGCGAGACGCCGATTGCCGACAGCCGTGAAGTCTATCGGCGTATTCCCGCGGCGATTCGCGAGCGCTTCGTCAGCAAAGGGCTGATGTATGTGCGCAACTTCGGCAACGGGTTGGATGTGGCTTGGGAAGACGTGTTCAACACCGAAGATCGCGAGGTCGTCGAGGCCTACTGCAAGGCCCACGGCATTGTCTGCGAATGGAAGGATGACGGTGAACTGCGCACCCGCCAGACCTGTCAGGCGGTGGCGGTCCATCCGGTGACCGGTGACAACGTCTGGTTCAATCAGGCGCACCTGTTCCACATTTCCAACCTGCAAGCGGAAGTGCGTGAAAGCCTGCTGGACATTGTCGACGAAGAAGACTTGCCGCGTAACGTTTACTACGGTGACGGCTCGGCGATTGAAGACGAGGTGCTGGCGCAGATTCGCGCGGTGCTCGATGAGTGCGCGATCAGCTTTCCCTGGCAGGAGGGCGATGTGCTGATGCTCGACAACATGCTCTCGGCGCACGCGCGTTCGCCGTTCGAAGGTCCGCGTAAAGTGATTGTCGCCATGGCTGAAGGGCATTCACAGGGTCCGCTCTGAGCAATTCCCACGTCTGTTGGTAAAGCTGCCGAAGCCGGTCTCGTACCGGCTTCGGCATTTGTGTGTCTACCGTCGGGCCGCTGTTGCGCCAGCGCGCTAAATCATCGCGTTTGTCATTCGTTCTTGTTGATACGACCGGGTCTCCTGGTCACGCCGCCGATCAGCAAGGACCCCATGCATGAATGCCGCAGACGCCCAGAAACTAGCCCGTCGTTTTATCGAACTGCCACAGGACAAACGCCGTTTGTTCCTCGCCGGTATGGCCCGTGAGGGCATCGATTTTGCGCAACTGCCCATGACTGCCTGTGACGGGATCGCCGAGCGAGACGGACTTTCGTATGCCCAGCAGCGGATGTGGTTTCTCTGGCAACTGGACCCGCACAGCGCTGCTTACAACTTGCCAATGGCGGTACGTCTTACGGGAGACTTGCAAGCGCAGGCGCTGGAGCAGGCGTTCAGTCAGTTGGCGGCGCGGCACGAGTGCTTGCGCACCACCTTCGGTCAGGATGGTGAGCGCGCGGTTCAGCGCGTCGCTGAACCGCAGCCGTTGAAACTGGCGATCAGCGATCTCAGTGCGGTGCCCGAAGCCCAGCGCTGGCCGCTGGCGCAACAGCACATGATGGCTGAGGCCGGTCAAGCCTTCGATCTCGAGAACGGCCCGCTGCTCAGCCTGCGGTTATTGCGCCTGGCCGAGCAGGAGCATGTATTGCTGCTCACTCTGCACCACATCATCGCCGATGGTTGGTCGATGAACATTCTCATCGATGAGTTCATGCGCATCTATGACGCACGGGTGGCGGGGCGCGAGCCGTCGTTGCCGGCGCTCACCGTGCATTACCGCGATTACGCGCTGTGGCAGCGCAGTTGGCTGGAGGCCGGTGAGCGCGAGCGTCAGCTGGATTACTGGCGCACGCAATTGGGCGACGAGCATCCGGTGCTGGAGCTGCCGACCGATCGTGCCTATCCGGCGCAATCCAGTCATCAGGGCGCGCGTCTGGAAACGGTGATCGACGCAGCGCTGCGTCAGGAGCTGAAAAGCCTTGCCCAGCGTCAGGGCGTGACACTGTTTGTGGTGTTGCTGGCCGCGTTCAAAACGTTGCTGCATCGCTACAGCGGCCAGACCGATATTCGCGTTGGCGGGCTGATCGCCAACCGCACCCGCAGCGAAACCGAAGGGCTGATCGGCTTCTTCGTCAACACGCAGATCCTGCGCAGCGAAGTCACCGCGCAAACACGTTTTGCCGATCTGTTGCAGAACCTGCGTCAGGCCGCACTCGGCGCGCAGGTTCATCAGGATCTGCCGTTCGACGCCTTGATCGAAGCCTTGCAACCGGCGCGCAGCCAAAGCCACAACCCGCTGTTCCAGGTGATGTTCAACCACCAGCCGCTGGTGACCGACTTGCAGCACGTGCAACTCGAGTCCGGTTTGCAGGTGGGCTATTTGACTGAGGAGCAATTGGCCGGCAGCGGTCGCCAACATGCCGCCACCAGCGACCTGATGCTCGACACCCGCGAGGAGGGCGAGCAGTTGTTCGCGGCCTTCACCTACGCCACCGATATTTTTGATGCCGCAACCATCGCTGCGATGGCCGGGCATTGGCGCAACATCCTCGCGTCCGTGTGCCGTGATCCGCAGCAAATCGTCGGCGAAGTCGAACTGCTGGCGGAGACTGAACGTGCACAACTGATTCAAGTCACCAAGGCAGAACCGGTTTTCGCCAGTGTGCAGACCCTGTTCGAAGCGCAGGTGGCGCGCACGCCGCAGGCAGCGGCGGTGATTCTCGCGACCAAGCCGTCGCCGTCACTCAGCTATGCCGAGTTGAACACCCGCAGCAATCGTCTGGCCCATCAGTTGCGCACTCGCGGTGTCGGCCCTGACGTGCTGGTCGGCGTGGCGCTGGGGCGCTCGCTGGAGCTGGCAGTGGCATTGCTGGCGGTGCTCAAGGCTGGCGGCGCTTACGTGCCGCTGGATCCGCAGACACCGGCCGAACGTTTGCGCCACGTGCTCGATGACAGTGGCCTGAAACTGCTGCTGACCGATCGCGAAAGCCTCGCCAGCCTGCCGGATCTGGATGACGTCGATTGCCTGTGTCTGGAGCAGTTGGCCGACAGTGATCCTGCCGACAATCTGCCTGTGACGGTCGCCGCGCAAAACCTCGCCTACGTGATCTACACCTCAGGCTCGACCGGCCGCCCGAAAGGCGTCGCGGTCAGTCATGGCGCGTTGAGCGAGTTCATCGCCCGCGCCATCGATTACAGCGACTTGCGCGAAGGCGATCGCGTTTTGCAGTTCGCCACCAGCAGCTTCGACGGCTTCGTCGAGCAGTTTTTCCCGCCGCTGTGTCACGGTGCCGCAGTCGTCCTGCGTGATGCGCGGTTGTGGGACAGCGCGGCGTTGCATCAGGTCATTGTCGAACATGGCATCACCCTGGCTGATCTGCCGGCCGCTTATTGGTATTGGCTGGTGCAGGAATACGCCGCTAATCCACCGGCCGGTTTCGCTGCGCTGCGGCAGATTCACGTCGGCGGCGAGGCGATGGCGGTAGACGGTTTGCGCCTGTGGCAACAGGCCGGTTTGGGCCATGTGCGCTTGCTCAACACCTACGGGCCGACCGAAGCCACGGTGGTTTCGACCATTCACGACTGCACCGCGCTGACGGCCGACGCCGTGTCGTGGCGCGGCATCCCGATCGGCCACGGTCTCGACGCACGCCGCCTGTACGTGCTCGACGATGATTTGAACCTGCTGCCTCAAGGCGCGGTGGGCGAGTTGTACATCGGCGGGCCTGGCCTGGCGCGGGGTTATCACCGCCAGCCGACCCTCAGCGCCGAGCGCTTTATCGCCGACCCGTTCGCCGACGGCCAGCGCCTGTACCGCACCGGCGACCGCGCGCGACTGCGACCTGACGGCGCCGTGGAGTACATCGGCCGGGTCGATCATCAAGTGAAGATTCGCGGTTTCCGCATCGAACTGGGCGAAATCGAATCGCGCCTGCAGCAATGCCCCGGCATCCGCGAGGCGGTGGTGCTGGCAGTTCCGCTAAGCGGTGGTTTGCAACTGGTGGCCTACGTGGTCAGCGATCCGGCGGTGCTGCAAAGCGCGGCGACGCAAACGGCGTTCCGTCAGCAAATCCGCGCGGCGCTGCAAGCCAATCTGCCGGATTACATGGTGCCGGGCCATCTGCTGTTGCTGGCGAACCTGCCGCTGACACCGAGCGGCAAACTCGATCGCAAGGCCTTGCCGGCACCGGATCCGAGTCAACTGCAAGGCGACTATCGCCCGCCGCAAACCGATACCGAACAACAACTGGCGCAAATCTGGGCAGAGGTCCTGCAAGTGGCACGGGTCGGTCTGGATGATCACTTCTTTGAATTGGGCGGCCATTCGCTGCTGGCCGCGCAGGTGATCGCGCGCATCAAAACTCAATTGGGCGTGGTGTTGCCGCTGCGCAGCCTGTTCGAGAAACCGCTGCTGGGTGAACTGGCGGGGGTGCTGGCGCAACTGGCTGACAGTGCAACGAACGACGACTGGTCCGATATGGATCAGTTCATGAATGCTTTGCAAGGAGAAGAAGTATGAGCGGCACCATGGCGGAACGTATCGCGAAGAGGTTCGTCGGCTTGCCGCTGGAACAGCGTCGGCTGTTTCTGGCCAAGCTGCGCGAGGACGGCAAGGACTTCAGCCTGTTGCCGCTGCCGGTCAGTCGTCACGATGTCGCGCCGATTCCGTTGTCGTTCGCTCAGCAGCGTCTGCTGTTTCTCTGGCAACTCGAACCGCAAAGCGCCGCCTACAACATGGCCGCCGGCCTGCGCCTGAACGGGCGCCTGGACGAAGCGGCGCTGCAGCGCTCCTTCGATCACCTGGTGGCGCGCCATGAGGTCCTGCGCACGGTGTTCCAGACTGACGGTGATCAGCCACACCAGGTCATCCTTGATCAGCAACCCCTGGCCGTGGAACGCATTGACCTGACCGGGCTGCCGCCGTCAGAGCGCGAGCAGGCGTTGGCGCAACAGGTGCAGAGCGTCACCGCACGGCCATTCGATTTGCGCCACGGGCCGCTGCTGCGCGCCAGTCTGTTTGCGCTGGCCGACGGAGAGTTCGTGCTGGTGGTGAGCATGCACCACATCGTCTCTGACGGCTGGTCGATGGACGTGATGGTCAAGGAATTCGTCCAGTGCTATCAGGCGTTCAGCCTCGAACGCGAACCGCAATTGCCAGCGCTGGCGCTGCAATACGCCGACTACGCGATCTGGCAACGCCGCTGGCTGGAGGCCGGCGAGGGCGAACGGCAACTCGATTACTGGCGTCAGCAACTGGGTGAAGAACACCCGCTGCTGGAAGTCGCGCCGGACTTTGCCCGGCCACTGACGCAAAGCTTCGAGGGCCAGACCCTGAGTTTTGATTTTGGTGCGCCGCTGTCCCTGCAACTCAACGCCTTTGCCCGTAGCCAGGGCATCAGTCTGTTCATGCTGGTGCTGGCCGGGTTCTCGTTGTTCCTGTCGCGGCAGGCCGGGCAGCGTGACATTCGCGTCGGCGTGCCGAATGCCAACCGTGGCCGTGCTGAAGTCGAAGGGCTGATCGGCTTTTTCGTCAACACTCAGGTGCTGCGATGCGAGGTGGATGAACGCGGCAGTTTCGAGGATTTGCTGGCGCGAGTGCGTGAAGCCGCGTTCGGTGCGCAGGCGCATCAAGAGTTGCCGTTCGAGCAACTGGTGGACGAGTTGGTGGCAGAACGCACCTTGGGCCACAACCCGCTGTTCCAGGCCAAGTTCAACCAGAATGTCGGTATGCAGAAGCAGCGTTCGATGGCCCTGCCCGGGCTGAGCGTGGCCGAGTATCCGCTGGACAAGGATGGCACTCACTTCGATCTGGCGCTGGACATTACCGATGACGGCACGCTGATTCACGGCCAGATGACCTATGCCAGCGACCTCTATCGGGCGGAAACCGTCGAAGCTTTTGTGCCGGCCTTGCTCGGTCTGTTCAGCGAATTGCTGAAAGCGCCGCAAGCGCCGTTGCACAGTGTTGCGCAGATCTCGCCAGCGCCACTCCCGGCACCCGCCGAACCGGCGTTGTCGGTGTTGCAGCACTGGGATCGTGAGGTCGCCCGCCAGCCTGAAGCGCTGGCCGCGCGCGACCTGAATCAGGCTTTGAGTTATCAGGTGCTGGATCAGGCGGCCAATCGGCTGGCCCATCATTTGCGCGCCCAAGGCGTGCGCGATGGCCAGCCGGTGGCGGTGCTGATGGAGCGTTCGCTGGACTGGCTGACTTCGGTGCTGGCGATCTTCAAGGCGGGTGCGGTGTACATGCCGCTGGACGTCAAAGCGCCGGACGCACGTTTGCAGCAGATGCTCGGCGCTGCGAAAGCACGGCTGCTGTTGTGCGCCGACGGCGATGCACGCGTGTCCGCGCTGGCGGTCGATGGTTGTCAGGGCATCGCCTTTGCAGCGCAGCAGTGGCAGTCCATGCCGGACACTTGCCCCGCCGTGACGCTGTGCGCGCAATCACCGGCGTATGTGATTCACACCTCCGGTTCCACCGGGCAACCGAAAGGCGTACTGGTCAGCCATGGCGCGCTGGGCAGTTATGTGCGCGGTGTGCTTGAGCGACTGGCGCCGACAGCGGACGCCAGCATGGCGCTGGTCTCGACCATCGCCGCCGACCTTGGTTTTACCGTGCTGTTCGGTGCGCTGTGTTCGGGGCGACTGCTGCATGTCTTGCCGGAAGAATTGGGCTTCGATCCGGACCGGTTTGCCGAGTACATGGCCAGTCATCAAGTGGGCATGCTGAAAATCGTCCCGGGCCATCTGGCCGCGTTGCTGCAGGCCGCGCGGGCTGCCGACGTGCTGCCGGAACACGCGCTGATCGTCGGCGGTGAGGCGTGCTCGCCAGCGCTGGTCGAGCGCGTGCGCGAGCTCAAACCGGGCTGCCGCATCATCAACCACTACGGGCCGAGCGAAACCACGGTGGGCGTACTGGCCCATGAAGTCGGTGATCTGACCCTGGCGCGCAGCGTACCGGTCGGTAGCGCACTGGCCGGCGCTCACGTTTACGTGCTCGACGATGTGCTGAACAACGTTGCCGATCAGGTGGCCGGCGAGTTGTATATCGGTGGTGACAGCGTCGCGCTGGGCTACCTGAATCAGCCAGGGCTGACCGCCGAGCGCTTCCTGCCGGATCCGTTCGGCGCGCCGGGTGCGCGGGTGTATCGCAGCGGCGACCGAGTACGCCGCAATCGTCAGCAAACGGTGGAATTCATCGGCCGCGCCGACGACCAAGTCAAGGTGCGCGGTTATCGCGTGGAGCCGGCGGAAGTCGCGCGGGTGTTGCTGGGCCTGGACGGCGTCAGCGAAGCGGCGGTGCTGGCGCTGGCACTGGATGACGACCCGACGCGTCTGCAACTGGTTGCGTGGTGTGTACCAACGGCGGGGCTGACCTTGCAGGCGCAGGCGCTGCGCGAGCAATTGCAGGCGTGCCTGCCGGACTACATGGTTCCCACACAGATTGTGTTACTGGAAACATTACCGCTGACGGCCAACGGTAAGCTCGACAAACGTGCCTTGCCGGTGCCGGGCGTGGTCACTCAACACTTCGTCGCACCAGTGGGTGAAATCGAAGAAAAACTCGCGGCGATCTGGGCCGACGTGCTCAAACTGGAGCGCGTGGGCAGCACCGACAACTTCTTCGAACTGGGCGGCGACTCGATCCTCAGCCTGCAAATCATCGCTCGCGCCAAACGCCAGGGCATCAAGCTGAGCCCCAAGCAACTGTTCGAAAAACAGACCATCGGCCAACTGGCCGCTGTGGCCAAGCTGATCGAAGCCAAACCCGTCACGGCTGCGGTACCGGCCGCTCGCGGACCGTTGCCATTGCTGCCGATTCAGGCACGGTTCTTCGCAACCGCGATTGCCCAGCGTCAGCACTGGAACCAGTCGGTGATGCTGCAGCCGACCACACCGCTCGACGCCGCGCCTCTGCGCACAGCGCTGGCGGCGCTGATCGAACAGCACGAAGCATTGACGCTGAATTTCCAGGCGTCCGGCGACGTGTGGCAGGCAATGCCGCAGACCCAACGTGATCCGGAGCTGTTGTGGGTGCGCGAACTTGGCAGCGTGGACGCTTTGCCGGCACTCGCCGACGACGCCCAACGCAGTCTCGATCTGCAACAAGGGCGTTTGGTGCGGGCGGTGCTGGTGAATCTGCCGAACGCTGAGCAACGCCTGTTGCTGGTTATTCATCACTTGGTGGTGGATGGCGTGTCGTGGCGCATTCTGCTGGAAGATCTGCAGCACGCTTACACTACGCTGGCGGCGGGCACGCCGCTGGTCTTGCCGGGCAAAAGCAGCTCGCTGCACAGTTGGGCCGAACATCTGCATCGTTACGGGCAGAGCGCAGCGCTGGCCGCTGAAAGTGGTTACTGGCGGCAAACCCTGGAGGCGAGCGACGCGCAACTGCCACGCGATTTCCCCCAGGACACCCAGACCCGCGAACAGGCGGGCCGCGCCAGCTCGCGCCTGAGCCAGACACTGACCCACAAACTGCTGAAAGTGGCGCCAGCGGCGTATCGCACGCAGATCAACGACCTGCTGCTGGCGGCCCTGGCGCGGGTGTTGTGTGACTGGAGCGAACAGCCTTCGGTACTGATTCAGCTCGAAGGTCATGGCCGTGAGGACCTGTTCGACGACATCGACCTGAGCCGCACCGTGGGCTGGTTCAGCAGCTTGTTCCCGGTGCGCCTGACACCCGAGGCTACGCCGGGTGCGTCCCTCTGCGCGATCAAGGAGCAATTGCGTGCGGTGCCGGGCAAAGGCATCGGATTTGGTGTGTTGCGTTACCTGAGCCAGTCCGCCGAGTTGCAGGGATTGCCGCAGCCGCGCGTGACCTTCAACTACCTCGGCCAGTTCGACGGTGCGTTCAACGCCGACGCCGGCGCGTTGTTCGTACCGAGTGGTGAAAGCACCGGCGCCAATCAGGACGCGGCTGCACCGTTGGGTAACTGGCTGAGCGTTGATGGTCAGGTCTATGGCGGTGAGCTGGAATTGACCTGGACCTTCGGCACCGGCATGTATCGCACAGAAACGGTTGAGGCGCTGGCCGAGGCCTATCGTCGCGAGCTTGAGCGTTTGATCGAGCATTGCTGCGACAGTGGCGAGGCGGCTGTGACGCCGTCGGACTTCAGTCTGGCAACGCTGACCCAGGCACAGCTGTCGGCGCTGCCGATCCCGGCCCGCGACATCGTCGACCTCTATCCGTTGTCGCCGATGCAGCAGGGCATTCTATTCCACAGCGTCAACGATCCGGACAGCCCGGCGTACACCAACCAGTTGCGCGTGGATGTGCAACGCCTCGACGCCGAGCGTTTCCGGCAGGCCTGGCAGCAAACCGTTGATGCCCACGAGATCCTGCGCACGGCATTCGTCTGGCCACAGGATGCCGCCGCAGCGGTGCAAGTGGTTCGTCAGAGTGCTCAGATGCCATGGCGCATGCAGGACTGGCGCGGTCGTGCTGACATCGGTGCGGCGCTGGAGCAACTGGCCAGCGAGGACTTGGCCAGTGGTTTCGACCTGACCGGCGCGCCGCTGTTGCGGGTGACGCTGGTGCGCACGGACGAGGCCACGCATCACCTGATTTATACCTGCCACCACATCCTCATGGACGGCTGGAGTACGTCGCAGTTGTTCGGCGAAGTGCTGCAGCGTTATGCCGGCCTGACCCCGGCGGTCGGGCAGGGGCGTTATCGCGATTACATCGAATGGCTGGGTCAGCGTGATCAGCAGGCCAGTCGTGATTTCTGGACGACGGCCCTCGCTGATCTTGATGAGCCGACGCGTCTGGCCAGTGCCGTGTCGGGCGGGCAGCACGCGGCCAGCGGTTACGCCGATCACGAGCATGTATTCAGCGAAACCTTGACGGCGGACTTGAACCGCTTCGCCCGCGAGCAGAAAGTCACCCTCAACACCTTGGTGCAAGCGGCGTGGCTGGTGCTGTTGCAGCGTTATACCGGGCAGGACCATGTGGCATTCGGCGCCACCGTCGCCGGGCGTCCGACGGATTTGCCGGGCGTCGAGCAGCAGATCGGTCTGTTCATCAACACCTTGCCGGTGGTCGCGGCGCCGTCCGCCGAGATCGTCGTCAGCCAGTGGCTGCAACAGGTGCAAGACGTCAATCTGGCCCTGCGCGAGCACGAACACACGCCGCTCTACGACATTCAGCGTTGGGCCGGTGCGGGTAACGGTGCGTTGTTCGACAGCATTCTGGTGTTCGAAAACTACCCGATGGCCGAAGCGCTGCAACAGGGCCCGGCCACGGGGCTGACGTTCTCGGCGATTCGTCGTCAGGAACAGACCAACTACCCGTTGACGCTGGTGGCGGTGACCGGGCGTGAACTGAGCCTGGGGATCAGTTACGACCGGGCCAGTTTCGATGCGGCCGCAATCAGCGGTTTGAGCGCGCAACTGCAGAGCCTGCTGACGCAGTTCCTCGCCGATGCCTCTCAGCCGTTGGGTGCGCTGCAATTGCTCGCCGAACCACAGCGTCAACAGGCCATCGCTTGGGGCAAGGCCGACGTTACGGCAACGGACGCGCGCACAGTGCTGGGACATCTCGCTGCGCAGGTGCAGCGTCAGCCACAAGCACATGCGGTGCTGTTCGCCGAGCAACGGATCGATTATCAGAGCCTCGATACCCGGGCCAATCGCCTGGCGCACCAGCTACAAACACTGGGCGTCGGGTCGGAGGTGCGGGTCGGGGTGTGCATGCGCCGCACGCCGGACATGCTCGTGGCGCTGTTGGCGATCCTCAAGGCGGGTGGCGCCTATGTGCCGCTGGATCCGGACTATCCACAGGAACGCTTGTTGCACATGCTCGACGACAGCCGCGCCGCCGTGCTGATCACCGAGCCGGACGCACTGGCGCTGTTGCCTGAGACGTTGAGCGCGCAGGTGCTGTTGGTGGAAGAGGGCGCGTTGAGCGCGTTCCCGACAACGGCACCGCTGGTGAATGTCACTGCACAGAATCTGGCGTACGTCATCTACACCTCCGGCTCCACCGGCAAACCGAAAGGCGTGGCCATCACCCATGGCAACCTGTCGGCGTTGATTCAATGGTCGGCCGGGGTCTATCACGAAGACCAACTGCGCGGTGTGCTGGCCTCGACGTCGATCTGCTTCGACCTGTCGGTCTGGGAAATCTTTGTCACCCTGGCCTGCGGTGGTTGCCTGGTGCTGGCGGACAATGCGCTGGCGCTGGCCGATTTGCCGGCCCGCGAACAGGTCACGCTGATCAACACGGTGCCGTCGGCGATTGCCGCGCTGCAACGGGCCGGGCAGATTCCGCATTCGGTGGCGACCATCAATCTGGCCGGCGAACCGCTCAAGCAAAGCCTGGTCGACACGCTGTACGCGAGCACGTCGGTGCAGCAGGTCTACGACCTCTACGGGCCGTCGGAGGACACCACCTATTCGACCTTCACCCTGCGCACACCCCAGGGCCAGGCGAACATCGGCCGACCGTTGCCGAACACCGTGGCCTATCTGCTCGACAGCCAGTTGCAAGTACTGCCGAGTGGCGTGCCTGCCGAGTTGTACCTGGGCGGTGCCGGTGTCACCCGGGGTTATCTGATGCGCGCGGCACTGACCGCCGAGCGCTTTGTGCCGAATCCGTACGCCAGCAACGGCGAGCGCCTGTATCGCACCGGCGATCTGGTACGCCAGGGCAGCGATGACAACATCGAGTACATCGGCCGGGCCGACCATCAGGTGAAGATTCGCGGCTTCCGTATCGAGCTCAGCGAAATCGAAGCGCGGCTGCTGGAGCAGGACGAGATCCGCGAAGCTGTGGTGCTCGCGCAAGACGGTGCCGCCGGTAAACACCTGCACGCCTACGTGGTGGCGCAGGCAGTGGTCGATCAAACGGTGTGGCTGGAACGCTTGCGCAGTGCACTGGCCAGTCGCTTGCCAGCGCACATGGTGCCGGGCCACGTGCACCTGATCGACGCCATCCCGCTGACCCCCAACGGCAAGCTCGATCGCAAGGCACTGATAGCCTTGGGCGACGGCCCGGCGCAGCAGCATTACCAACCGCCGCAAAGCGATTTGCAGTGGGAAGTGGCGACGATCTGGCAGGAAGTGCTGGAGGTTGAGCAAGTGGGCCTCGCGGACAACTTCTTCCAGCTCGGCGGGCACTCGTTGCTGGCGACGCTGGTAGTGACCCGGATCAAGGAGCGTCTGGGCGACAAGGTGCCGCTCAAAGAGCTGTTCGAAACCGACACCCTCAAGGCGTTCTGTGCGCGAGTCGAGGCCTTGCGCGTCGAAATGTCGCCCGTTCAGGATGAATTGGCTAAATCCCTGGAGGCCCTCAAACGTCTATCCCTCGATGATCTGGAAAAACTGATTTCTTGAGAGGGAAAAACGCGTGCAAGAGTTAATCGAGTCGGTAGGACAACTTTCGGCTAAGCAAAGAAAGGCTCTGGCGGTTCTGCTCAAGCAGAAAGGCGTCAACCTCTTTGACATTGCCCCGGTTTTCAAGCGCACGGCTGAGGAGCCGTTGCTGCTGTCCTACGCTCAGCAGCGCCAGTGGTTTCTCTGGCAGTGGGCGCCGCACAGTGCGGCCTACAACATTCCGACGGCCCTGCGTTTGCAGGGCCCGCTGGATGTCAGCGCGCTGGAGCGCAGTGTTCAGGCGCTGATCGAACGACATGAAACCTTGCGCACGGTGTTCTCTCAGGAAACCGCGCAACCCTTGCAAGTGGTCCTGCCCGCAGGACCCTTTGCACTGGAGACTCATCAACTGAGCGCTGAGCTGACCAACGACGCGGATGCTTTGATCCAGGCGTTCGTGCAGACCCAGAGCCAGAAAACGTTCGACCTGCAGCACGGCCCGCTCTTGCGCGCAGCGCTGCTGCAAGTCACCCCCAATGACCATGTGCTGGTGCTGACCCTGCACCACATCGTCTCCGATGGCTGGTCGCTGCAAGTTATGATCGAGGAACTGGTGCAGCTCTACGCCGGTTTCAACCTCGGTCACGATGCCGGTCTGCCGGCCTTGCCGATTCAATACGCCGACTACGCCTTGTGGCAACGGCAGTGGATGGAGGCCGGTGAGCAGGAGCGGCAACTGGCTTACTGGCAAGAGAAACTCGGCGGCGAACAACCGGTACTCGAACTGCCGATGGATCGCCCGCGCTCCATCGAGCAAAGCTTCGCCGGCGCCAGCCACAACCTGATTCTCGACCCGGCGCTGAGCAACGCGCTCAAGGCCTTCGCCCGGCAAGAAAACGTCACCCTGTTCGTGGTCTTGCTGGCCTCGTTCCAGGCCCTGTTGCACCGTTACAGCGGTCAGGCCGACATCCGCGTCGGCGTGCCGAATGCCAACCGTGGGCGGGTGGAAATCGAGCGGCTGATCGGCTTCTTCGTCAACACTCAGGTGCTCAAGGCCGACATCGACGGGCAGATGTCCTTTGTCGATCTGCTGCGTCAGGTCAAACAGACCGCGCAGCAAGCGCAGGCCCATCAGGACTTGCCCTTCGAGCAACTGGTCGAAGCGCTGGAACCGGGCCGCAGCCTCAGTCACAGTCCGCTGTTCCAGGTGATGTTCAACCATCAGGCCGAGCGCCGCGCGAGTGTCGAAACCCGTTTGAATGGCTTGAACATCGAGCCGCTGGAATGGCAGAGCCAGACTGCGCAGTTCGACCTGACCCTCAACACCACCGAACAGGCCCATGGCATCGAAGCCGTGCTCAAGTACGCCACGGATCTGTTCGACGCGGTGACCATCGAGCGTCTGGCGCAACACTGGAACGCGTTGTTGCAGGCCATCGTCGCCGAGCCGACGCAACGTATCGGCCAGTTGCCGATGCTCGATGCCGGTCAGCAGCAACAATTGCTGGCGCAGTGGAATCCTCAGTCTGTCGAGCAACCGCTTGAGCAGTGCATTCACCAAGCCATTGAAGCGCAGGCCGAGCGTGATCCCGACGCGGTCGCCGTGACGTATGACGGGCAACGCCTGACCTACGCCGAACTCAATCGTCGCGCCAACCAGTGGGCGCATGCGTTGATCGCCCGTGGCGTCGGCCCGGATGTTCGTGTTGGCGTGGCGGTCGAGCGTTCGCTGGACATGATTGTCGCCATCCTTGCCGTGCTCAAGGCCGGTGGCGCTTATGTGCCGCTGGATCCGGGTTATCCGGATGATCGCTTGAGCTACATGATCGAGGACAGCGGCATCGAGCTGCTGTTGACCCAGGGGCATCTGCTCGCGCAACTGCCGGTGCCGTCGGGGCTGGCGTGCCTCGATCTGGATCAGGCGCCAGAACACCACATTGAAACCAATCCGCTGTGCCTGACCACGCCGGACAGCCTGGCGTACGTCATTTACACCTCTGGCTCCACCGGCAAACCGAAAGGCGCATTGCTGCCGCACGGCAACGTCATGCGGCTGTTCAGTGCCACCGAGCACTGGTTCGATTTCGGCCCGCAGGACAGCTGGACGCTGTTCCACTCCTACGCCTTCGACTTCTCGGTCTGGGAGGTTTTCGGCGCGCTGCTGTATGGCGGCAAACTGGTGGTGGTGCCGCATGACATCAGCCGTTCTCCGGAAGATTTCTACACCCTGCTGTGCGATGAAAACGTCACCGTGCTGAACCAGACGCCATCGGCGTTCAAGCCATTGATGCAGGTCGCCAGCGAGTCGACGCGCAGCAACTCATTGCGCTACGTGGTGTTTGGTGGCGAGGCGCTGGAAGTGCAGAGCCTGCGCCCGTGGTTCGAGCGTTTCGGCGACCGCGCGCCAGCGCTGATCAATATGTACGGCATCACCGAAACCACCGTGCACGTGACTTACCGACCGTTGTCGATGGCTGATCTTGAGCAAAGCCACAGCAGCCCGATCGGCGAGCCGATTGTCGACTTGTCGTGGTACTTGCTCGACAGCTCGCTGAATCTGGTGCCGCAAGGCTGCATCGGTGAGTTGTACATCGCCGGTGCCGGTCTGGCCCGGGGCTACCTGAATCAGGCCGGCATGACCGCCACGCGATTCGTTCCCGATCCGTTCAATCCGCAGGCCGGCGAGCGCCTGTATCGCACCGGTGACCTGGCGCGGCTGCGCGGCGATGGCGTGATCGAGTACATCGGGCGGATCGACCATCAGGTGAAGATTCGTGGTTTCCGTATCGAGCTGGGCGAAATCGAAGCGCAACTGCTCAAGCACCCTGAGGTGCGCGAAGCGGTGGTGCTGGCGGTCGACGGTATCAGCGGCCAGCAACTGGCGACGTGGATCGTCGCGAAAGAACAACTGGACGGCGAAGGGCAGGGTGCACTGCGCGATTCGATCAAGGCACATTTGCGCGAGACCCTGCCGGACTACATGGTCCCGGTCAGTTGGGCGTTCCTTGAGCGTCTGCCGCTGACGGCCAACGGCAAGCTCGATCGCAAGCAACTGCCGCATCCGGAAGTTGCGCAGGTACAGGAAGTGTATGCCGCGCCGCGCAACCCACTGGAACAGCGTCTGGCCGAGATCTGGCAGGACGTGCTGAAGGTCGAGCGTGTCGGGCTCAACGACAACTTCTTCGAGCTGGGCGGTGACTCGATCATTTCGATTCAGGTGGTTAGCCGCGCCCGTCATGCGGGCATTCGCTTCACCCCCAAAGACATCTTCCAGCACCAGACCGTGCAACGTCTGGCGACTGTCGCGCAACAGAGCGACGCGGTGCAGATGCAGCAGGGCGAAGTGCTCGGCGACGCGCTGCTGACACCGATCCAGCATTACTTTTTCAATAGCGACATCCCGGCGCGGCATCACTGGAACCAGTCGATCCTGTTGACCCCGGCTACCACGCTGCAAGCGGCGCCACTGGAGCAGGCGCTGTTGCACCTGCAACGCCACCACGACGCCCTGCGCCTGCGCTACTGCCAGACTGACGACGGCTGGCAGCAGCGCCACGCGCCTGCGGATCAGGCGCACGCCTTGCTGCGCACGGTCACACTGGACGACAGCGCCGCATTGCCCGCGCTTTGCCAGGAGTTGCAGCGCAGTCTGGATTTGCTCGATGGCCCGTTGATTCGCGCAGCATTGGTTGACTTGCCGGACGCCAGCCAGCGTCTGTTGCTGGTGATTCATCACCTGGTGGTCGATGGCGTGTCGTGGCGGATCCTGCTGGAGGATTTGCAAACGACCTATCAACAGTTGAGCAGCGGTCAGGCTGTGCGTCTGCCGGCCAAGACCAGCGCGTTCAAGGATTGGGGCAAGCGTCTGCAGGAGCATGCCCGCAGTGCCGAGCTGGAAAGCGAACTGGATTACTGGCGCGGGCAGCTGCGCGATGTGTCGGTCGAACTGCCGCTGGACAATCCACAGGGCCAGTTGAGCAACCGTTTCGAACGCAGCGTCGATACGCGTCTCGACGCCGAACGCACCCGTCAGTTGCTGCAACAGGCGCCGGCGGTTTATCGCACCCAGGTCAACGACCTGCTGCTGACCGCGCTGGCCCGCGTGCTGTGCCAATGGACCAACACCGACAGCGCACTGGTGCAGCTTGAAGGGCACGGTCGGGAAGACCTGTTCGATGACGTCGACCTGAGCCGCACGGTGGGTTGGTTCACCAGCATGTTCCCGGTGCGCCTGACCCCGGACGCGAGTCTCGAAACCTCGATCAAAGGCATCAAGGAGCAACTGCGCGCGATCCCGCACAAAGGCATCGGCTATGGCTTGCTGCGTTATCTGGGCAGCGCCGATTCGCAAGCAGCATTGAACGATCTCGCACATCCGAAAGTGACGTTCAACTACCTCGGCCAGTTCGACAACAACTTCGACGAAGGCGCCCTGTGGGTGCCGGCTACCGAAGACAAGGGCGCCGGCCAGGATGAAAACGCGCCGATGGCCAACTGGCTGACCATCGATGGCCGGGTCTATCAGGGCCAACTGAGCCTGACCTGGACTTACAGTGGCGATGTCTTCGAAGAGTCCACCATCAACGCTTTGGCCCGTGCTTATGAAGTAGCGCTGAGCGAGTTGATCGACCATTGCCTGAGCCATCCAAGCGGTGGTTTGACGCCGTCGGATGTGCCGTTGGCCGGGTTGTCCCAGGCGCACCTGGACAGCTTGCCGATCGCCGCCCAACGCATCGAGGACATCTATCCGCTGGCGCCGATGCAACAAGGCATTCTGTTCCACAGCCTGTACGACGCCGATGCCAGCGCCTACGTCTATCAGATGCTGCTGGATATCGACGGCCTCGACGTGGCGCGTTTCCAGCAGGCGTGGCAACGCGTGGTGGATCGCCATGAAGTGTTGCGTGCCGGGTTCATCTGGGGCCGCGACGGTCTCGATGCGCCGTTGCAAGTGATCAATCGCCAGTTGACCCTGGAAATGCCCGAAGTCGATGTGCGCGGTGTGGCGGACTTGCCGGCCGTGCTTGAGGCGCGGGCGCAGGCTGATCGCGAGCGCGGTTTCGATCTGCAGAATCCGCCGCTGCTGCGTCTGTGCCTGCTGCGCACGGCTGATGATCGCCATCGGCTGATTTTCACCTGCCACCACATCCTCATGGATGGCTGGAGCAACTCGCGGATGTTCGGCGAGGTGTTGCAGGATTACGCAGGTCAACCGGTGCCGGGCGCGCAGGGTCGTTACCGTGATTTCCTGGTCTGGCTGCAAGGTCAGGACAAAGCCGCCTCACAGGATTTCTGGCGCGGACAGCTGGCCGCACTGGAGGAACCGACCCGACTGGCCTCGGCTTGCCACGGGCGTACCGTGCCGGGGCCGGGCAAACAGATGCATCGCCTGCATTTTGACCAAGCCTTCACTCAGCGCCTGAACGGTTTCTCCCGTCAGCAGCAAGTGACCCTCAACAGCCTGGTACAAGCCGCATGGCTATTGGTGTTGCAGCGCTACACCGGCCAGGCCACGGTGGCCTTTGGCGCCACGGTGTCCGGGCGTCCGGTGGATCTGCCGGGCATCGAGCAGCAATTGGGCCTGTTCATCAACACCTTGCCAGTAATCGCCAGCCCGCAGGCCACGCTCAGCGTCGGCGACTGGGTGCGCAGCGTGCAGGACAAAAACCTGTTGCTGCGCGACTACGAGCAGACGCCGTTGCAGGACATCCAGCGTCTGGCTCAGTTGAGTGGCGAAGCGCTGTTCGACACCTTGCTGGTGTTTGAAAACTATCCGGTGTCCGAAGCGCTGGAAGCCAACCCGGGCGGTCTGCGTTTTGGCGGCCTGGAGCACCGCGAGCAAACCAACTACGGTCTGACCCTGATCGCCGGGGCCAGCGACGTCTTGAACCTGGACTTCAACTACCTCACCGAGCACTTTGCCGAACGCAGCGTGCTGAGTCTGGCAGGGCATCTGGAAGAAGTGCTGCGTCAGTTCATTGAGGCGCCACAGCGTCTGCTCGGTGAGATCGGCCTGCTGCCATTCGCCGAACGCCAGATCCTGGCGCAATGGAACGCCAATCAGGCTGCGTATCCGGCGGAACGACTGATCCCGCAGAGTTTTGAGCTTCGCGTCGCGGCGCATCCGCAGGCACTGGCCCTGAGTCATGCGGGCGTCGCCCTGAGCTATGCCGAACTCAATCAACGCGCCAACCAATTGGCCCATCATCTGCTGGCGCTGGGTGTCGGTGCGGAAATCCGCGTGGGCGTGGCGATGCCGCGTTCGGCGGAACTGGTGATCGCCCTGATGGCGGTGCTCAAGGCCGGTGGCACCTATGTGCCGCTGGACCCGGATTACCCGGCAGATCGCGTGGCCTACATGCTCGACGACAGTCAGGCGAAAGTCTTGCTGACGCAGCAATCGCTGCTGGCGCAACTGCCGCAGACCGATGCGCAGGTGGTGCTGGTCGAGGCGGGTGGTGCGGCGTTTGCCGAGCAGCCTGCGGATAATCTTCCGGCGCGCGCTGATTCGGCCAATCTGGCCTACGTGATCTATACCTCGGGTTCCACCGGCAAACCGAAAGGTGTTGCCATCGCCCACCGCAACGTACAGGCGCTGATTCACTGGTCTGCCGAGGTCTACAGCGAAGACGATCTGCACGGTGTGCTGGCGTCGACGTCGGTGTGCTTCGACCTGTCGGTGTGGGAGATTTTCGTCACCCTCGCACGCGGCGGCTCGATCGTCATGGCGCGCAATGCCCTGGAGCTGCCGGACTTGCCGGAGCGCGATCAGGTGCGCCTGATCAACACCGTGCCGTCGGCGATTGCCGCGCTGCAACGCACCGGGCAAATTCCGCCGGGCGTGCGCATCATCAACCTCGCCGGTGAGCCGTTGAAGCAGAGCCTGGTCGACACGCTCTACCGCGAGACGGCGGTGGCGCATGTCTACGACCTGTACGGGCCGTCGGAAGACACCACCTATTCGACCTGCACCCGCCGCGAACTTGGTGGTCAGGCGAACATCGGCCGGCCGCTGGTCAACACCACGGCGTACCTGCTCGATGAGCAATTGCAGCAAGCACCGATTGGCGTGGCGGCCGAGCTGTATCTGGCCGGCGATGGCATCACCCGTGGCTACCTGTTCCGCCCGGGCCTGACCGCCGAACGTTTCCTGCCCAATCCATTCTCGAGCAGTGGCGAGCGCATGTACCGCACCGGCGACCTGACTCGCTTCACGGAGGACGGCCGAATCGAATACGTCGGGCGTATCGATCATCAGGTCAAGGTGCGCGGTTTCCGTATCGAGCTGGGTGAAATCGAAGCGCGTCTGCTCGCTCAGGACAATGTGCGCGAAGGTGTGGTGTTGGCGGTGGATGGCCACAGTGGCCAGCAACTGGTCGCGTATGTGGTGCCAAGTGACAGCAGCCTCAGCCTCGAACAACTCGACGGCTTGAGTGAAGCATTGCAGACCGCGCTGAAGGCGCATCTGCCGGACTACATGGTGCCGGCGCAGTGGCTGTTCCTCGAACAGTTGCCGCTGACCCCCAACGGTAAACTCGACCGCAAGGCCTTGCCGACACCGGACGTCAGCCAGTCGCAGCGTGAATACGTCGCGCCGTCGACGCCGCTGGAGCAGCAACTGGCCGAGGTCTGGCAGGACATCCTGAAGATCGAGCGGGTCGGCGTGACCGATAACTACTTTGCGCTGGGCGGCGACTCGATCATCTCGATTCAACTGGTCAGCCGCGCGCGTCAGCAGGGGATTGGCTTCACCCCCAAAGACCTGTTCCAGCAGCAGACCGTGCAGAAGCTGGCTGCAGTGGTCTCACTCGAGCACTCGACTGGCGAGGCGCCTGCGGATTATCCGTTGGCCGAACTGGATCAGGCGCAGCTCGATGCGTTGCCAGTGCCGGCGGACATGATCGAGGATGTCTACCCGCTGTCGCCGATGCAGGAAGGCATGCTCTTCCACACCCTGTCGGATAACGGCAGCAGCCTGTACGTGCAGCAGGTCAGCCTGCCGATCAAGGGCCTGGATGTGGAACGCTTCCGCCAGGCGTGGGAATTTGTCATCGCCCGTCAGGCGATTCTGCGCACCAGTTTCCATTGGCAGGACGGCCTGGCCAAACCGTTGCAGGTGGTGCATCGCCATGCGCCGTTGCAAATGCAGGTGCTCGATTGGCGTGGTCAGGAGACCAGTGAGGAGCGGATTGCCGCGTTTGCCAGCGATGACCGCGCGCTCGGTTTCAATCTGGCCGATGCGCGTTTGTTGCGGGTGACCCTGCTGCGCCTGAGCGACGATCAGTACCAGATGATCTGGACCAGCCACCACATCCTCATGGACGGCTGGAGCAGTTCGCGGCTGTTCGGTGAGGTCCTGCAGTATTACGCCAAGGGCGAAATCATCGGCGAGAACGGTCGTTACCGCGACTTCATCGCCTGGCTGCAGGCACAGGATCAGGACGCCCAGGAGTTGTTCTGGAAGGCGCGCCTGGCGGTGGTCAGCGAGCCGACGGCACTGAGCCAGGCGATGCACCCGCGCCACAGCGCCGATGTTGCCGGTCACGATGCGATCTATTCGAACTGGGACACAGCGCAGACCGCGCGGCTGTTGCAGTTCTGCCGCGACCTGCGCATCACCCCCAACACGCTGATTCAGGGCGCATGGTTGCTGCTGTTGCAACGCTACACCGGGCAGCAGACGGTGACCTTTGGCGCCACGGTGTCGGGGCGTCCGGAAAGTCTGGCGAATGTCGGCAACATGCTCGGTCTGTTCATCAATACCTTGCCGATCATTCAGACGCCGCAAGCCGATCAGCGTCTGGCTGACTGGCTGGGCGAAGTGCAGGCCTACAACCTCGACATTCGCGATTACTCCCAGGCGCCGCTGGCCGATGTACAGCGCTGGTCCAGTCTCGGTGGTCAGGCGTTGTTCGATAGCATTGTGGTGTTCGAAAACTTCCCGATCGACGACCGTCTGCAGGAAGAAAACGACACTGACCTGACCTTCGGCAAATCCATCGGCCACGGTGTGACCAACGTGCCGATGGACCTCGCGGTGATGCTCGGTGACGAGTTATCGATCGAATACCTGTATTTGCGCAGCCACTTCAGCGCTGAGGCCGTCGTCGGTATTCGCCAGACCATGGAAAACACCCTCGCCGCGATGCTGGCGGCGCCGTACGAACGCCTCGGTAATTTGCAGCGCTTGAGCGGTGAGCAATGGCAAGCGGCGCAGGTCTGGAGTGCTGAACCGGCGCATACCCATCAAGCGGCGCTGTTGCCGGAATTGATCAGCCGTCACGCGCGACAACAGCCGCAGGCTATTGCTCTGCAATGCGCCGGGATGAACCTGACCTACGCCGAACTCGAGCAACGCGCCAACCGACTGGCGCACTGCCTGATCGAACACGGCGCCGGTCCGGAAGTGGTGATCGGCGTGGCCTTGCCGCGCTCGCTGGAAATGGTCGTGAGCTTCCTCGCCGTGCTCAAGAGCGGTGCGGCGTATGTGCCGCTGGACATCGAGTATCCGCCGGAGCGTCTGGCGTACATGATCGAAGATTCGGGCATGGCGCTGTTGTTGACCCAGAGCAGCCTGCGAGCGACCTTGCCGGCGCCGCAAGGTCTGCTGCGCCTGGAAATCGATCACCTTGATGAAAGCCGTTATGCCGACCACGCCCCCGACTGCCGGGTGCAGGAACAGGGCCTGGCGTATCTGGTTTACACCTCGGGTTCCACCGGCCGACCGAAAGGCGTCGCGGTGACGCAAGGCCCGCTGAGCATGCACTGTCAGGCCATCGCCGAGTTGTATGAAATGGACACCAGCAGTTGCGAGCTGCACTTCATGTCGTTCGCCTTTGACGGTGCCCATGAGCGCTGGTTGAGCACCTTGTACAGCGGCGGTCGTCTGGTGATTCGCGACGGTTGCCTGTGGACACCGGAGCAGACCTATCAGGCGCTGCATGATTACGGCATCACCATTGCCTGCTTCCCGCCGGCCTATCTCAAGCAGCTGGCCGAGTACGCCGCGGCCAGCGGTATCGCGCCGCCACCAGTGCGCATCTACTGCTTCGGCGGTGATGCGGTGCCGGATCAGACCTTCGAGCAGGTCAAGGCTGCGCTGCGTCCGCAGTACTTCACCAACGGCTACGGACCGACCGAAACCGTGGTCACGCCGATGCTCTGGAAAGTCCCGGTCAGCCAGCATTGCGAAGCCGCGTATGCGCCGATCGGCCGTGCGGTGGGCGCACGCTCGCTGTACGTGCTGGACGAGGATATGAACCCGCTGCCGCCAGGCTTTGCCGGCGAGTTGTACATCGGCGGCTATGGCGTCGCCCGGGGTTATCACGGCCGTCCGGAGCTGACTTGCGAGCGCTTCGTGCCCAACCCGTTCGCGGCGGGTGAACGCCTGTATCGCAGCGGTGACCTGGTGCGTTTGCGTGCCGACGGTGTGGTCGATTACGTCGGCCGTATCGACCATCAGGTCAAGGTCCGCGGCTTCCGCATCGAACTGGGCGAAGTCGAGGCCAGTCTGCGCCAGTTGCCGTCGGTCACCGACGCACTGGTGATCGCCCGCGACAATGCTTCCGGCAAGCAACTGATCGGTTATGTGGTCACTGCGACCGGCGAAGACATTGGCGATGAACTCAAGGCGGGTCTGCGCACCTCGTTGCCGGAATACATGGTGCCGGCGCAGATCGTTTGCCTGAGTGCTTTCCCGGTGACACCGAACGGCAAGCTTGATCGCAAGGCGCTGCCGGAACCCGAGTTCAAAACCGAGCAATACCTGGCCCCGCGCAACGAGCAGGAAAGCCTGCTCGCGGACATCTGGGCGCAGGTGCTGCAGGTCGAACAAGTGGGCATCAGCGATAATTTCTTTGAACTGGGCGGCGACTCGATTCTGAGTTTGCAGGTGATCTCCCGCGTCAGAAACCATCCGACGTTGCAGATGGATCTCAAGCTGCGCGACCTGATGCGTTATCAAACCATCGCCGGCATCGTCGAGCAGGAAGCGGCGAAGGAGGGCACGCCAAAACCGCAGGCGGACGTCACGCACGTCGCCGCCGAGGGTTTGTTCAATCTTCTGCCGATTCAGGAGTGGTTCTTTGCCGAAGGCATGGCCGAGGCGCATCACTACAACCAGTCATTGCTGTTGAGTGCGCGCCAGCCGCTGGACCTCGATGCACTGGAGCAGGCACTGGGCTGGATCGCGCAACATCACGACTCGCTGCGCCTGCGGTTCTCCCACGAAGGCGGGCGCTGGTTGCAGCGTTACTGTGACCTTAGTGAACAGGGCGAAGCGTTGCTCTGGCGCCGCGAGGCGGACAACAGCGAACAGGTCGAAGCCTTGGCCAACCTCGCCCAGCGCAGCCTGAAACTCGACGACGGGCCGGTCTGGCGGGTGATGCATGTCGCCTTGCCGGATGGCCAGGCGCGCCTGCTGGTGGTGATTCACCACTTGGTGGTCGACACCGTGTCGTGGCGAATTCTGCTCGACGATTTGAAAGTGGCATACGAGGCGTGTGTGCAGGGGCTCGAACCGAAACTGCCGATTCGCACCAGCAGTTACCGATCGTTCGCCGAGGCCTTGCAGGCGCAGGCGCCGGTGATTGCCGAGCAGGAACTGGCGTACTGGCGGGAGCAACTGGATCAGCCGGGCGTCGACCTGCCTTGCGACAACCTGCGTGGCAAAAACCTCGTGCGTCAGCAGGCGCAGGCGCGACTGAAACTGTCTCGCGAGCACACTGAACAACTGCTCAAACAGGCTCCGGCGGTATACGGCACGCAGATCAACGACCTGCTGTTGTCGGCGCTCAGTCGTGCCCTGTGCCGCTGGAGTCAACAACCGTCGGCGCTGATTCTGCTCGAAGGCCATGGTCGTGAAGACCTGTTCGAGTCCATCGACCTGAGCCGCAGCCTGGGCTGGTTCACCAGCATGTTCCCGGTGCGTTTGCGCCCCGACAGCGACGACATCGGCCAGTCGATCGTCAATGTGCAGGCACAGTTGGCAGCGGTACCGCAGAAGGGCATCGGCTATGGCGTATTGCGTCATCTGGCTGGGGCTGAGGTGGCGCGGCAACTGGCCGAACTGCCGCAAGCACGGGTCACGTTCAACTACCTGGGGCAGTTTGACCAGAGTTTCGACGAGCAGGCACTGCTGGTGCCAGCGCTGGAAGAAACCGGCGACAACTACAGCCTGAAAGCCAATCTGGGCAACTGGCTGGAAATTGTCGGCCAGGTCTATGACGGTCAGTTGGCCTTGCGTTGCATCTACAGCAGCCAGCGTTATCGCGCCGGCACGATGGATGCCTTGATGGACGATTTCCAGCGTGAGCTGGAGGCGTTGGTCGAGCATTGCATGGCACGCGTGGGCTGATCGCCACGCGCTCAGTCATCTCCGGGGGCGCTGCCGAGGTGCGCCCCTTTTTTTGCCGATACAAGGATTTTAGCGATGTCGTTACACCCTGATCTGGAAGCCTTTCTCGACCTGGCCCAAGACAGCCAGGACGCCGGCCTGCCGGCCATGCACCAAATGACCCCGAGCGAAGCCCGCGCGACTTTCGAGCAGACCACTGCGCAATTGCGCTGGCCGGCGCCGCAAGACCTGATGGTCAGCGAAATCGACACGTCGGCACGTGATGGTGCGCCGTTGGCACTGCGTCTGTATCGCCCCAATGCTGGGGCCTCGCCGATGCCGGTGCTGGTGTATTTCCATGGTGGTGGTTTTGTTGTCGGCAGCCTCGATTCGCACGACGGTGTGTGCCGCGAGTTTTGCCAGCGCACGCCGTGTGCGGTGTTGTCGGTCGGCTATCGACTGGCCCCGGAGCATCGTTTTCCAACGGCGCTGGAGGATGGCGAAGACGCTTTGTCATGGTTGGCGGAAAACGCCGTAAGTCTTGGCCTTGATGCCTCGCGCGTGGCGTTTGGTGGCGACAGCGCCGGTGCCACGTTGGCCACGGTGCTGGCGCTGCAGGCGGTGGTGCAACCGCACACTGTGGCCATCGCACCCAAGGCACAGTTGTTGTGCTATCCGGTGACCGATGCATCGCGCGTGCACGATTCGCGGTTGTTGTTCAGTGAGGGTTATCTGTTGGAGAACGATACGCTTGACTGGTTTTATCAGCATTACGCTCGCAGTCCGCAAGACTATCTGGATTGGCGCTTTTCGCCGTTGTTGGCGGAGGATTTGCGCGGTGTGGCGCCGGCGATTGTGTTGTTGGCGGGCTTCGATCCATTGTTTGATGAGGGGCAGGCTTATGCTGACAAACTGCGTGGGCAGGGGGTGAGTGTCGAGGTTGAGCACTGTCCGGGGCTGACGCATGATTTGCTGCGGATGGCTTCGGTGATGCCTGATGTTTTGCGGGTGCATGAACGCCTGAGCCGGGCGTTGGCGTTGATGTTGGGGTGATTGGATATTGGTTGGTTTTTGGGTGAATATCCGTTGCTGCGGTAACGGCTGATTAGGGTTCCGCCCTTACGGCGGGTCACCTTTTCCAAACGCCGAAAAGGTAACCCAAAAGGCTTGCTCCTACGTCCGGCCCGCTCGCTAAAGCTCGGGGTTCCTTCGCTCCGGGATCGATCCGGGCGCAGCGCCTACGGTTTGCTTCGCTGCACCTCCTCTCGCTGTGTTTGGCTGCGCCAAACGGTCGCTGCGCTCCCACGCCCGGATCAATCCCTCCACTCAGCCTTCCGACGTCGCCTTACAGATCAAGAGCAGGCGAGCTGACACTCGGCCTATTGAGTGGTGAAGAGCGGGTGTTTGGCTTTGGTTTTTTGGTGGATTCGCCCCTCATCGGAACGCCGCCCGCCCAGCCCTCTCCCGAGGGAGAGGGAGCCGATTTGTGGGCTTCTCAAAATCTGAGTTCGACTCGGTATTTCACGTCGATCTAGCTCTCCCAAACACTTCGGTCAGTCCCCTCTTTCTGGAGGGTGAGGGGCTGATTGGTTTGCTTTTTAGAGCCTGAGTTCAAAGCGGTATCGCAAGTCGGCGGAGTTCGCCCAATCACCTCGATCAGTCCCCTCTCCCTCTGGGAGAGGGCTAGGGTGAGGGGCTTTTGATCTGGCTTTTGATCTTGCTCTGGCTTTGGCTTTTGATTTTTTGTCCCTTCGGCAGGCCGAGCGGAGGTGTTCATCCGGGGGTAGGCGCGCAGCGCCGTGCGGCGCAGCCGCATACATCGAGAGGAGGTGCAGCGAAGCAAACCGTAGGCGATGCCCCCGGATGGACACCGTAGCGAGGGAACACTGAGCCTCAGCGAAGTGCCGTACGCCGGGGCAAAGCCTTTTGGGTTACCTTTTCGGCGCTTGGGCGAAACCGCCAGCGGCAACACCCGCAGCAACGGATATGCCCCCAAAACCCAAGGAGCATGGTCGGCCCCAAAGCCGCCAAGGCCACCAAGACCAACAGGCGAAAAAAAGCCCCGCCAAAGCGGGGCTCTCTCACATCACACCCAATCAGAAGTCAGCCTTGACCGACATCACGAAGTTACGCGGATCACCATAGAAGTTACCGAACCCTTCGGTACCAATGGTCGAGTAGTAACGCTTGTCAAACAGGTTGTTCCCGTTAAGCGCCACCGACCAGGTGTCATCGATACGGTAGCCAATGCGACCGTTCCAGACCGCATAACCGGCGCCATCAATGTTGTCACCGCCCAAAGGCGAAGTCCGGTAGTTGCCCGTCTGCGCGTTGACACCCGCACCGATTGTCACGCGATCCAGTGGCCCGCTCAGGCTGTAGTCACCCCACACACGCAGCAAGTGGCGCGGCACATAGGAGTTGTAAACCACGCCATCCTGAGTGGCGTCGGCATCTTCCAGCACCTTGGTCTGGGTGTAGGTGTAACCGGCGAGCAATTGCAGGCGGTCAATCACTTCACCGCTGACTTCAGCTTCGAAGCCTTGCGCGCGAACCTTCCCGGAGTTGATCGAGCAAGAACTGTCCTCGCAACGCGGGTCATCCTGGGCGGCATCTTTCTGAATGGTGCGGAACAGGTTGAAGGAGCTGTTCAGACGACCGTCGAACCACTCGCCTTTGATCCCCAGCTCGTAGCTCTGCCCGACCAATGGCTTGAGGGTGCTGCCATCAATGGTCTTGTAGGCGCCTTGCGGGGTGAAGATGTCGGTGTAGCTGGCGTAGGCAGTCAGGTTGTCATTGAGGTCGAACAGCACACCGGCGAACGGCGTGACCTGGCCGGTTTCGGTGGACTTGGTATCGACCTGGGTGCCTTCGCCACGGAAGTACTGCACCGAATCGGTGTCGGACTTGTACCAGCTGACACGGCTGCCCAGGACCAGGGTCAGCGGATCAGCCAGTTTCAGGCGGGCGATCGAGTAGGCGCCGTATTGCTTGATGTGCATGTCCACCGGGCCGCCACGGGAGGCGTTGGCCAGGTAGTAGCTTTCGTCCGGTTGCGGGATGTGGTGGTTGGGGTCGAGCACGTTCTGCCGTTGTGGCAGCGCGGCGACGGCGTAGAAGTCATCCTTGTGCGAACGGCTGGCGTTGGCGCCGATGGTCAGTTCGTGTTGCTGACCGAAGGCGTCGAATTTGCCGTCGACATAGGCATCGAAGCCGTAATCGCGCTGGTCGTAGTCGTAAATGCTGCCCAGCATCAGGGTGTTCGATGCGGTGGCACCGACCGGTACCGCGCCGCTCGGGAAGGCGTATTCCATGTCCTGGGTGTTACGCGAGTACACCCCGGCGACTTTCAGCGACCAGTCGTCGTTGAACTGGTGTTTCAGGTCGGCGAAGTAGGTGGCGCGTTTGCTGCGCTGGTTGTTCCACGCGGTGTTCAGGCAGGTGGAGCGCTTGAGGTGCAGGTCGGAGCCGTCGGCGTAACGTGGCAGGCCGCCCCAGCACGGGGTGGCGTCAACATCTTCCCAGGCGAAGCCCAGACCCAGGGTGGTGTCGGGGCTGAGGTCGAAGTCCAGGGCGCCGTAGTAGATCTGATCCTTGCGGCTGGCCACGTCGTAGAAATATTGACGGGTCTGTTCGGTGACCACGGCGCGACCACGGATGGTCCCGGAGTCGTTCAGCGGGCCGCCGGTGTCGACCTGGCCACGATAGTTGTCCCAGGTGCCTGCCGACAGCGACAGTTGCGTGTGCGCAGTGTCCTGGCCGCGTTTGCGCACGAAGTTGACGCCACCGGCGGTGCCGCCTGCGCCTTTCATCATGCCGGCCGCGCCACGCAGGACTTCCACGCGGTCATAGATGGCCATGTCGCTGTTGAAGCTGTCGGCCTGCACGTAGCTGCTGCCGATATCCAGCGGCACGCCGTCGTACTGGTACTGGCCAGTCATACGGAAGCCGCGAGAGTAGAAATACTTGCCGCCCATGGGCGAGTCATACACGGTGATGCCCGGGGTCTTTTCCATCACCTGTTCGATGGTGTTGAGGTTCTGGTCATCGAGCATCTTGCGGGTCATCACCGTGACCGACTGCGGGGTTTCCTTCAGCGAGTGCACGCCCTTGCCAATGGTCACGCCACCGGTGGTGTAGGAGTTGCTGCCCTCGGTGGTGGCGCCCAGGCGGCTGGCGTTGACGTTGGTCGGGGCCAGTTCCATCGCACTGCCGGTGGCCGGGCCGAGGACGGTCACGGTGTTGCCGTCACGCTGGTAGCGGATGCCGGTGCCGTTGAGCATCGCCTTGAGTGACTCATCGTCCTGGTAGCGGCCGTTGAGTGCGCTGGAGCGCAAACCTTGCAGGCTTTCCGGGCTGTAGATGATTTGCAGGCTGGTCTGCTGGCCAAGGGTTTGCAGCGCTTGAGCCAGTGGCTGCGACGGGATGTTCAGGGTCCATTCCTGGGCCTGGACATACGGCGCTGCCGTGAGTGTCAGTGCCAGACCAAGGCCAGTGCCGGCCAGTCGAGTGCGTGTCGCGCCGTGCATCAGCAGGGCTCGAGTCAGAGGGCGAAGCATGAAACGGGATGCGGACATGAGGTTAAGACCTTGGCAGGTATAGTTGTTAATGGTTCTTATTCATCTCATTAAGACGAGGAAGCCGCGGCAAACCGGAAAATTATTTTTCCGGCCTGGCCGCGGCCGCGTCGATCAAGCGGTTTGCAGTTCGCTCTTGACCCTGCCGGCCTCCATGCGCACCAGTTGATCGGCGACGTCGAAGTAACGGTCATCGTGGGAGATCACGATGATGGTCTTGCCCAGACGTTTGAGGTCTGGCAACAACTCTGTGTAGAAAATACGGCGGAACGTCGGGTCCTGATCGGCCGCCCATTCATCGAACACCAGCACCGGCCGCTCTTCGAGCCAGGCATTGACCAATGCCAGACGCTTGCGCTGGCCGGTGGACAAATCGGTGGTGCTGAATGCGCCGTCGCGCACGCTGACCTTGTGCGCGATCTCCAGACGTTCGAGGTAGCGGGTCGCGTCCTGCGGGACTTCGCGGTCGCCCTGAATCAGATCGTCGAACAGGTAATAGTCGGCAAAAATCGTCGTGAAATTCTGCCGGTAGTCATCGCGGTTGAGCGCGGTGATCGGCTGATCGTTGACGCGGATCTCGCCTTCGGTCGGCGCATACAAACCCAACAACAACTTGATCAGCGTGGTTTTGCCGCAACCGTTTTCGCCGACGATAAACACGATGTCGCCCTGTTCAATACGCAGGTTCACCGGCCCCAGACGGAACGGCTCACTGCCTTCCACAGGCGGGAAGGCGTAACGCACGTTGTGCAGTTCGAGGCTGTTGACCGCGCCGGGTTTCTTGCCCTGATCTTCCAGCAGCAGGTGCGGTTCGGGTGAGGAGAATTGCTCACTCAGCTCGGCGATGCGGCGGAAGGCAATCTGCGCACGGCTGATGATCGGCAACGTGCTGACCAGATGCTCCAGCGGCCCCTTCATGTACAGCAGCACCAGGACGAAGCCGCTCATTACCGCTTTGTCGCCGCTGGGCCAGAAGGATTGCAGGGCCAGCGCCATGCCGATCACCACGAAGAACAGCATTGAACCGAAAGACTTGGCGATGACGAAGGTGTTGATGGATTTGATCTGGGTGTCGCAGATCTTCTCGGCGGTTTTCTGAATCCCGGCGACAAACATACGCTGGCGACGCGGGCGATGAATGCGCAGTTCCTTGGCACCCTCGGCAATCGCGTTGTAGTGTTTTTGCAGTTCGTCTTCGGAATCACGGGCGGCGTAGAAACCGCGCATGCCTTTGGCCCGGGCAATCGCCTGAATGGTCGTGCCGATGGCAATCGCCACCAGCATCATCAGGAACATCGGCCAGGACAGCATGGCCAGATAGCCGAGGCAGCCGAGGGTGACGGTCATGGATATCGCCAGCGGGGCAAACGCGAAAGCGAAGTCGCTGATGGTGTCGACGTCGTGGGTCAGCACCGGGATCAACCGGTGGCTGCGATAGCGTTCGATCTGGTCGATTGGCGCCGACAAGACCTTCTCCCCCAGCTCTTTGCGCAATTTGGCGATGATGTGCTGGCCGACGTAGTTGGTGCCGATGTCGGACAGAATCGTCGTCAGCAAGGCCAGCGCACAGAGGCCGGCGAAAATCATCACCACCGTGCGGGTCAGGCCGTCGTCGGAGTGCAGGGCATTGTTGATGGTTGCCAGCAGCACGGTGACGCTCAGGCCGCCGATCATGCCGAGCACGATGGACACAGAGACGATCAGGCGGAAGGGCTTGAGCAAGGCGAACAATTCGTTGATCGCCCCACGCGTAGGCTTGGTCATGGAGGATTCCTGCTTCGGTGCGGAGGGAGTGCCGGTACTAAAGGAAAACGAATGGTCACGGACTTTCTTTAAACGACCGCAGACGGGACTGCGGTCGTGGCGGGCAGGATCAGAGGTCGCGCACTACGCGAAACCCGAGCCAGTCGCCCTTGCTGGTTGGCCAGCTGCTGTTGCGGTTGCCGGAACGCGAGAACACCGGCGCCTCGCCCCAGTCGTTGCCACGCATGACTTGGCGTTCGCAGTTTTCCTGAGTCCATGGGCGACCGTCGTTAGGTACGCCGGAATAATCCTTGTGATAGCAGTCGGCGGTCCATTCGTAGACGTTGCCGTGAGCGTCGTAAACGCCGAAGGCATTGGCCGGGAATGTGCCGGCCGGGGAGGTGAAGTTGTAACCGTCGGCGGCGCCATAGGTGTTGGCGTGTTTGGAGATCTGGTAGTTGTTGCCTTCATCGAACGGGAAAGGGAAGGGCCCGCTGCTGCCGCCGCGTGCGGCGTACTCGCGGATCGATTCGCTTTGCAGGCGATAGGCATGACCGGTTTTTTTCGACAACCAATCGATGTAGCCCTGGGCTTCGGCGACGTTCATGCACACGGCCGGGTCGCGGGCAGTCTGTTTGAATTCCGGTTTGCCAGCGGTGCAGCGGCGGCCCGGGCGATCATCGAAGTCGTAAGGCTTGTTGCCGGTTTCGCGCACATACGCGTCCCACTCGCCGACCAGCACCTGAAAGCGGCTGATGGCGAACGGTTTGCTGAAGGTCACGTCGTGGCGCGGGCCTTCGTCCGGTTCGCGGCCGACTTCGTCATCCGGGGTGCCCATGGTGAAGGTGCCAGTCGGCAGCACGACCATTTCCGGGCAGTCCTTGCAGTCCTTGAACACTTTGCCCGGCGCCGGCGGCGTCGCCGCTTGAGCAGCACCGGGCAGCAGGCCGGCGCACAGCGCGGTCAGGGCCAGCGCGGGCAGGGCCTTGAAGGTGAAACAGGCGTGAGGCTTTTTCATGAGTCGTCTCTGTGAAAGGAAAACTGGAGTCGAGGGATCAGGCGCGCCGTTTTTTTTCGAGGAGGGCCATGAAACGCTCCACTTCGGCTTCGTTGTTGAGCAGGCCGGGCGCCGTGCGAATCACCGGGCCGACGTCGCGGCTGACCGCATCGCAGATCACCCGGTTTTGCATCAGGTAGGCGGCCACTTCGTCGCTGTCCTGGCCCTTGACCCGGAAGAACGTGAAACCGGCAGAAAATTTCGGCTCGAGCGGGGTCACCAGTTCGATGTCCGCGCGTTCGCGCAGGCGCTGTTTCAGATAGCTGTTGAGCTGATGAATGCGTGCCTGAACGTCGGCCTTGCCCAGTTGCAGGTGCAATTTGAACGCTTCGTCCACCGCCCAGCGATGCTCGAAGGCGTGATAGCCGCCCGGGGTCATGATGGTGGCGAAGGAAGTGGCTTCGGAGAACGTCGGCACGCTCGGGCTGACGTACTTCAGCTCTTCGCTGCGGCTGCATACGATGCCGGTGCCGCGCGGACCGAACATCCATTTGTGGGTGCCGGCGATAAAGAAGTCGCAGTTCATCTGCGGGAAACTCAGGTCGTCGACACCGAAACCGTGCACGCCGTCGACCACGTAGATCAAGCGGTCCTTGTCGTCACGTTGACGGTTGTGTTCATCGACCAGCCGCGAAATATCGCTGATCGGCAATTTCACGCCGCTGCCCGAATGCACCCAGGTCATGCCGAGTACGCGGGTCTCAGGGCGAATGTTGCGGTTGATCGTGTCGAGCACCTGATCCGTGGAAATGCTTTGCGGCGTTTCGAACAGTTTGAGTTTGCGCACCCGGGTGCCATCGCGGCGGCTGCGGAAATCGAGGATGTTGCGCGTGGAATAGTGTTCGTGTTCGGTGGTAAGGATTTCCTGATCCGCGCGCACCTGCACACTGCCATAAATCATCGCCAGGCCTTCGGTGGTGCTGCCAGTGAGGGCGATCTGGCCGGGCTTGGCTTGCAGGTACTTGCCGGCCCAGACCCGCACGTTTTGCTGCAATTGTTCGTTGCTCCCCAGATCCCAATCCATCGCCAGTCCCGGATTCCGGTCGAGCGTGGCGCGATGGCGTTCGATGGCTTCGCGCACGGGTTTGGGATGGGAGGTGATCAGGAAGTTGGCGAAGTGGATCGCCTGCGGGTCCTGATCGAACAGCTGGCGCAATTGCGTCCATTTGTTCGCAGAAGCCACTGGCGAAGTCGTGGCCATTGCCGGCGCCGCGAGGCTGGCGCCGAATGGCAGGGCAGCCGCCATCACACCGGCCTGTTTCAGAAAGGTCCGGCGGTCAGTCATGGCTTGGCAGTGTCCTGACGGGAAATCAGCGCCGGTTTCGCGGCTTTCTGCACTTGATCCCAGACGCGCATGAAGTTGCCGCCCCACAGCTTGGCAATGTCCGCTTCGGAGTAGCCGCGCTGGATCAGTTCGGCGGTGACGTTGCGGATTTCGCCAACGTTCTCCCAACCCTTGATGCCGCCGCCGTCGTTGAAGTCGGACGAGATGCCGACATGGTCGATACCGATTTTGCGCACCGTGTAATCGATGGCGTCGCCGAGATCCTTGAGGGTCGCTTTCGGCTCTTCTTCAAGGATGCCGTAGAGGCCGCTGGCGTACTGGCCGAGTTTCTGTTCCGACCAGGCGGTGATGATCGGATCGCCCGGCATCAGCGCCATGGCCAGGTTTGGCAGTGGCGGCAGATCGAAGCGTGCGCGCAGGGCGTTGAGTTTGTCCTGCGTGCCCTGGGTCAGCGGTTTGAGGTACTGCGAGAAACCAACCACCTGAACCACGCCGCCGCTGTTCTTGATCAGTTGCAGTTCCTTGTCGCTGAGGTTGCGCGGAATATCCACTGCCGCACGCGGCGCCGAGTGCGAGGCCACCAACGGTGTGCGGCTCAACTGCGCAACCTGTTCCAGGCCTTTGGTCGACATCTGTGAAACGTCGATGATCACGCCCAGATCGTTCAAACGCTGCACCGCTTGCTTGCCGATATCGGAGAGACCGTCGAGGGCGTCCGGCGAGTCATTGAAGAACGGCAGCGGCCGCGACGAGTCCGCCCAGCTGTTGTTGCCGATGTAGCTGAAGCCGAACATGCGCATGCCGCGCCCGGCCCACAGGTCCAGTTTGCTCAGGTCGTTGCCCAGCGGATAGGCGTTGAGCATGCTGATGAAAATCGCGAACTTGCCTTCGCCATGCAGGCGGCGGAAATCATCCGGGGTGTAGGCGATGCCGACCTGATTGGGGAAGTCGCGGACCATGCCGGTGATGATCTTGTAACGGACTTCCTGCTGGTTGCGGGCTTCTTCGACAAAACCTTCGGTGGGGCGATGCGGGGCATTGGGGCCATTCCACATTTCCGGCCAGCCGAACACGGTCAGCGCAGCGCCCGACAAGCGCCCGCGATTGGCCTTGATCAGGTCGAACTGGCCGGAGCCGTCCTTGTCGGCTTCGTTGCCGTGGGCGCCGAAACTCAGCGGTACGGTGATGTGGCTGTCGAACGAGAGGATGCGATCCTGCAATTCGGTCGCCTGCTTCATCACCTTTACCGGGTAGCCGGGGTTGTCCCGAAACCAGTAATCCCAAGCCAGAAACCCTGCGCCGGCGCTGATCGCCAAGGCCAGCGGCAGGCCGATAAATAGAGCCTTTTTCGAACGCGGTTTTGTCATTGCCATCTCATTCAGGTTCGCCGTCGAGGTGCAGGCGCAGGGGCCTTTGCTATCTGGGAGGAACGAGTGGCCGGGCGGGTAATTTAGTCGCGCGCAGGAAAAGCGCTGACGGCGCATCGCGATCTTTTGCCGGGGCCGTAAATTTCCCCGGCGAGCAAACGTTCTAGCTTGGATAAAGCCTGCTTCATGGCTGACACAGGTAGGGCAATGACGATCTCTCGACGCTGGTTCATGGCGGGCATGGCACTCACGGGCGCCGCGCTGCCTGCCGCTTTTTATGCACATCGTGAGCTGACCCGCGAGGAGTTTCCGATCACCCCGGGAGAGGCCACGGTCGACCTGGCCGATACGGCTGGTCAACAGTTGGCGGACAACCTGCGCGGCGTCTGGGATATCCGTTTCAGCGGCGCTGCGGCGGGGCTCGATGGCTTGCCACGCGAAGGCCTGGAGCTGTTTCTCGACATTGCCCACCGGGGTCGCGGCCTGCGTGGGTTTCTCGATACCGGTGCCAATCTGCGTTCAGCAGAACCTGCGCGTTATCAAGTGATCGGCGATCTGGCACCGGGCAACGGCGCCGAATTGTACTGGCGGCTGATGCGTACCGATGCGCCGCACGCGCCGCCGGTCTACGAATTCAAAGTCAAACTCGACGAAGTCTGGGCGGCATTCGGCAATGCCGGCAGTGGCACGTTCACCGGGCAAGTGTTGCGCTTGGATCGGCCGTTGGCGCTGCCCGAACTGGACAATCACTTCATCGCCATCAAGCGACGTTTTCCCGAGGCCCGCGAACGCACCGGGTTGAACCCGACGCTGTTGGCGTGGCTGGTCGCGCCGGAACATCGCCTGTTCCACCAGCTCTGGCACGCCAGCCGCGACAAGTGGCACAAACTCTCGGAGAAAAAACGCGATGCCCTGCGCGGTATCGGCTGGCAACCCGGCCCCCGTGACAAGGAGCGCGATGCCCGTGGGCCGAGCAAGGATCGCAATGGTTCGGGCATCGACTTCTTCTTCATGCACCGGCACATGCTCGGCAAGGCCCGTTCGATGCAGGATCTGCCGTCATGGCAGGCCTTCCCGATGCCGCAGCCGGAACTGGAGCGTGACCGCCAGGGCTTCGCCCGCTATTTCGACAATCACGACGGTGACGCGCTGCCGCCCACCTGGCTGACCGAAGGTGACGACGAGTACACCAAGTGGGTCAGCGACATCAAAGCGGCCGAGACCTACCACAGCAATTTCCAGGTGTGGGAATCGCAGTACCGCGACCCACGCTACCTGGCGAAACTCAGCCTCGGCCAGTTCGGTTCGGAAGTCGAACTGGGCCTGCACGATTGGCTGCACATGCGCTGGGCGTCGGTGGCGCGGGACCCGTCCAACAACATTCCGGTGCCGATGGCGCGCGATCAGGCGGACTTCGCGGCGCGCTGGTATGCGCCGGAAAACGACTTTCTCGGCGACCCGTTTTCCTCCCATGTGAACCCGGTGTTCTGGCGTTTCCACGGCTGGATCGATGACCGTATCGAAGACTGGTTCCGTGCACATGAGCGTTTCCACCCGGGCGAAGTCAGCCGGCTGGAAGTCAACGGTGTGCCGTGGTTTGCGCCGGGGCGCTGGGTTGAGGTCGACGATCCTTGGCTGGGGCCGGACACCCATGGCTGCAGCACCGTGCCGGGGTTGCAAATCGGCCGTTCGGTGGAAATGGACCCGGAAACCATGAAGCTGGCGTTGCGCATCACGTTTGGCGATGAAGACAACATGGCCGACCTGTTCCGCAAAGTGCCGCAGCGCCCGTGGTATGCCCGGCATCTGAAAGTGAAAGGCCGGCAACTCTAAGCGCAAAAAAAATCGCAGCCAGGTGCTGCGATTTTTTTTGCCCCGAGAATTCAATCAGTCACGACGCGATCCCGTGTAGGAGCTGCCGAAGGCTGCGATCTTTTGATCTTGACTCTTAAAAGCAAGATCAAAAGATCGCAGCCTCGTTGCATTCGACAGCTCCTACAAGAGATGTTGCTGTCAGATAACCTGCCAGCCACCGCCCAACGCCTTGTACAAGGCAATGCTCGCCTGCAGTCGCGACAAGCGCAGTTGCACATTCATATCCTGCGCCGCATACAAAGTGCGCTGGGTTTGCAGCACCGTCAGCAAGTCTTCGGCACCGGCCTGATAACGACTTTGCGCGATGTCGAACGCGGTCTGCGCCTGGCTCAGCTCTTCGCTTTGCCACTGGCGCTGTTCGTCGAGGCCGCGAATGCTGCTCAGGGCTTTTTCCACGTCGGCGAAGCCATTGATGATCGCCCCTCGATAGGTTTCCAGCAGTTCGTCCTGACGCGCCTTGGCCTTGTCGCGCTCGGCGCTCAGGCGACCGTTGTTGAAGATCGGCGCGGTCAAGCCGGAAGACAGGTTGTAGAACGTGGTGCGCAGCAGGTCCGCCGCCAGATCGGCGCCGGTGCCGAGGCTGGCGGTCAAGGTGATTTTCGGCAACATGGCCGCGCGAGCGACGGTGACGTCAGCCTGAGCCGCTGCCAGTTTGGCTTCGGCGCTGGCGATGTCCGGACGCCGGCTCAGCAGATCGCTGGGCACGCCACTGGCGATATTCGGCCACTGCAACTGTTCGAACGACTGTTGCGGTGACGACAGTGTCTGCACTGGTTGGCCGAGCAGGGCGGCGAGGGTGATCAAGGCTTCGCGGGCCTGTTGTTGCACCAGCGGCAATTTGCGCTGCTGTTCCGCTACCAGGCTTTTTTGCTGGGCCAGTTCCAGCGCGGTGGCGCTGCCGGCGTCGAAACGGGTTTGCACCAGGTGCAGGACGTTCTGCGCATTGGCCAGATTGAGTTCGGCAATGCGCGCCTGTTCGCGCAACGCCAAGGCTTGGGTGTAGCTGCTGGCCACGCCGCTTTGCAGGGTCAGCTCGACGGTGGCACGGTCGAATTCGCTGGCCTGGACGCCGAATACGGCGCTGTCGCGGGCCGCGCGTTTGCCGCCCCAGAAGTCGATTTCGTAACTGGCGCTCAACTCGGCGTCGTAATAATCCAGCGAGCGATTATCCGGGCTGACGTCCAGCTGGCTATAGCCTTTGCCGTGCAACAGTTTCTGTCGATTGGCATTGAGCCCGGCCTTGATTTCCGGGAGCAGCGGGGCGCCGGCAATCGTCGCACTGGCCTGGGCTTGCCTGACTCGCGCAACAGCGGCGCCGAGGTCATGGCTGCCCAGTCGCGCCTGTTCGACCAGTCGATCAAGTTCGGGGCTGCCGAACTGCGTCCACCATTGGCGGTTGCTCTGCACGGCACCGGGCTGCTCAGGCGACTGCCACGCGGGCGGTGGCTGCACGCCGCTGTCGGGGCGCGACGCAGGGCTGTTGCAGGCCGCCAGCAACAGGCTGGCGGCAAGGAGTGTCAGTGGCGCTTTCATAGATCGATCATTCACTGGTAAGGGCCGTGACCGGGTCGAGCCGGGCAGCCTTGCGGGCAGGCATGAAGCCGAAGAGGACGCCGGTGACCAGCGCGCAGGCGAAAGCACCGATGACGGCCAGCCATTGAAACGCGATCGCCACGCCGCTGAACCACAGCACGCCGCCGACCAGCATCGCCAGACTGATGCCAGCAATGCCGCCGACCACCGAGAGCATCACCGCTTCAGTGAGGAACTGGCGCAGGATGTCGCGCTGTCGTGCACCCGTGGCCATGCGGATACCGATTTCCCGGGTGCGTTCGCGCACGGTCATGAGCATGATGTTCATCACGCCGATACCGCCGACCAGCAAAGAGATTGCAGCAATGGCGCCGAGCATCAGCGACAGCGTGCCTTGCGTGCGTGCTTCGGCCTGAATCATTGCGGCGTTGTTGGTCAGTTCGAAATCCTTCTTGCCGTTGTGCCGCCGCAGCATCGCCTGTTCGATCGCCTGCTCGGCGTCTTTGACCTTGCGTGCGTCCTTGGCGGCGATCACCACGTATTCCGGATTGCGGCTGCCGAACAGGCGCGTGCTGGCCGCCGAGTAGGGCACTGCGATGCGGTTGTCGCTGTCGGAATCGCCGGAGCTCGAGCCCTTTTCCGCAAGAACGCCGAGCACCTGAAACGGCACGTTTTCGATCAGGATGTACTGGCCGATCGGGTCGGCGACATCCTTGAGCAGCTTGTCGCGCACTTTGGTACCGATCACCGCCACGGCGGCGGCGCTGTCTTCATCGGCCTGGGTGAAGTAACTGCCCTGAACCACCGGCCAGTTGAAAATGGTTGGAAAATTGGTGTCGTTGCCACCGACGTAACTGCTGTGGTCGGCGTTGCCGAAACGCACGCCAGCGGTCGAGCCGTTGACCGGCATGATCCGTTCCACCTGGGGCAGGGCGGCCAGCTCGGCGACGTCGTCGAGGGTGATGATGCCCGGTGGCGTGCGCGGGTTGGGCGCGGCGCCGCTGAGGTAAATGATGTTGGAACCGAAGGCGCCCATCTGTGCCATCACCTGGCGTTTGCTGCCTTCGCCCACCGCCAGCATCACCACCACCGAGGCCACGCCGATGACGATCCCCAGCAGTGTCAGCGCAGTACGAAAACGATTGATCCACATGACCCGCCACGCCGCTTGCACGGCGTCGACCAGTTCACCTTTCCAGGCGCCGGTCTCGGTGCTGCCGGTGCTCAGGCGCTGGCGCAGATCCACGGCTTGCAAGGCGCCGGGGTTGGCGCTGCGTGGTGGCGCTGACGGCTGTTCGGCGGTGTCGCTGATGATCAGCCCGTCACGAATCTCGATGATGCGTTTGGCCCGCTGCGCGACTTCGCGGTCGTGGGTGATGAGAATCACCACATGGCCCTGACCGGCGAGTTCGTCGAGCAGGGTCATGACCTCGGCGCCGCTGTGGCTGTCGAGGGCGCCGGTGGGTTCGTCGGCGAGAATGATGTGGCCGCCGTTCATCAACGCCCGGGCAATCGACACCCGCTGTTGCTGACCGCCGGAAAGCTGATGCGGGCGGTTGCCGGTGCGGCTGCCCAGGCCGAGCCGCTCCAGCAAGGCACTGGCCCGGGCGTGGCGTTCGGCGGCCGGGGTGCCGGCGTAGATGGCCGGCATCTCGACGTTTTCCTGGGCGGAGCCGGACGGAATCAGGTGATAACCCTGGAACACAAAACCGAACGCTTCGCGGCGTAGCCAGGCCAGTTCATCGGTATCGAGCTGGGCGACATCTTCGCCGGCGAAGCGATATTCGCCGCTGGTAGGGCGGTCGAGACAGCCGAGAATATTCATCAAAGTCGATTTGCCGGAGCCGGATGCGCCGACGATCGCGACGAACTCGCCAGCATGAATCGACAGGTCGATACCGCGTAATACTTCCACCAGCGGGCTGTCATTGCCGCCGTAGGATTTGCGGATCTGCCGCAGGTCAATCAGAGGGGTTTGCATTCAGCCTCCGCTGCCGGTGGCCGGCGCGCTGAGGATGTGATCGCCTTCGACCAGGCCTTCAAGCACTTGTGTGCGCAAACGGTCGCTGATGCCGGTGCGCACGTCACGTGCCTGGATTTCGCCGTTAGCGGCGACGATCTGCGCGCGTTGCCACTGCGGCCGTGAGCCGGGTTGCAGGGCGGCGGTCGGCACGGTGAGGGTGTCCTGTGCCTGTTGCGCAACGAAGAACACCTGCGCGGTCATGTCGGTCATCAGGCTGTTGTCAGCGTTGTCGACGTCGAGCAACACGGTGTAGAGCACCACGCGTTCGCTGCCGCTGCGACCGCTGGTGGGGCTGCCGCCCTGATTCTGTTCGAGCGGGCGCGGTGGCACTGGCAGAATCTGCCGCACCGTGCTGCTCCAGCGTCGGCTACCGCCGCTGAGGGTGGTGAAGTAGGCGGTCATGCCGGGTTTGACGTGGCCGATGTCCGCTTCGGAAACCTCGGCCCATACGGTCATCGGCGAGAGCCGGGCGATGCGCAGGATCAGCGGGGTTTGCTGTTGCGCATTGAGCGTCTGGCCTTCCCGGGCGCCGACGGCCACGACTGTGCCGCTCATCGGTGCATAAATGCGTGTGTAGCCAAGTTCCGCTTCGTCACTGCGCAGGCTGGCCTGAGCCTGACGGATCTGCGCCTGGAACATGTCGATGCGGGCCTGTGTCGCGCGGACTTCGGCGCGAGCCGTCTGCACGTCTTCTTCACGGGTGGCGCCACCGGCGGCGAGCTTCTGCTGGCGCTGGTATTTCTGTTGCGCGAGATCGTGCTGGGCGCGTTGCTCCTGCAGCTGCGCCTTGAGGTTCTCGATGGAAAACCGCCCGGCATCCAGTTTGGCCTTTTGCGTGGAGGGGTCGATCTCCACCAGCAACTGGCCTTCCTTGACCGTATCGCCAGCCTCGACATGAATCTTCTGAATCTGCCCGGAGGCCTGCGCACCGACATCCACGTAACGGCGTGGCTGCAACGTGCCCAGTGCGGTCACGCTGTTTTCGATACTGCTGCGAGTCACTTGCACCGTGGCGAGGGCGTCGCGCCCCGGCGGCAGGACTTGCCACGCGGCAACGGCGATCACGGGAATCAGACAAAGGGCGGCGAACAAGGCGCGTCGGGCGGGGCGGGGACGTTTCATGCAGGGTTCCGGCCAGTGGGTTCGGCCCGTCATTCGGCCAGTACACAGGCGTGCAGGGGCGCTGAACGCTGTCGCATGGCACGACAGATACGGGGAGCTGTCCTGTAAACGATGCATGGGCAAGGGAATTTAAGCGCCCACACATCATGTAACAGGTGTCCGGGCAGGACTATTTGGTCGGGATGTGGAATCAGCTCTTTAAATCTATATGAGAATTACTATAAATTACGCACCTCAAGTTGCCACTATCTTGCTACTGCCAATTCCGTGGCGGGATCAGTGTGCTCAAGGACAGGAACTGCATCGATGCGGTCGGGAGTCATGTTGGAAAACTACTATCGTGAGCTGGTGTGTTTCCTTAACGCCAAGCTGGGCAACCGTCAGGTGGCCGAAGATGTGGTGCATGACGCTTATGTGCGGGTGCTGGAGCGTTCCAGCGACACGCCGATCGAACAACCGCGGGCCTTCCTTTACCGCACGGCATTGAACCTGGTCATCGATGATCATCGGCGCAACGCCTTGCGTCAGGTCGAATCACTCGATGTGCTGGACAGTGAAGAACGCTATTTCACCCCGTCGCCCCATGGCACGCTTGACCACGGCCAGCGTCTGGAGATGCTCCAGCGCGCGCTGGCCGAGTTGCCGCCGCGTTGCCGTGAAAGTTTTCTGCTGCGCAAGATCGAAGGTCTGTCCCATCCGGAAATTGCCGAGCACCTCGGGATTTCCAAGGCGTTGGTAGAAAAACACATCGTCAACGCCATGAAACATTGCCGCTTGCGGATTAAACAATGGGATGCCCATTGATCCTTGCTGGTTAAATTTCCGTTCATCGTCCTCGTTCCTACTCAACAGACGACCTGCTGACCTGATTCAGGCCGGTCAGGCCACCCAGGCTTTATCCCCGCGTTGAGGGGTTCATCCAGAGGACACTGGAAATGACACAGGCAATTGCATCGCCCATCGTTCACGACCTGATCGGCGTCGGTTTCGGCCCTTCGAACCTGGCGCTGGCCATCGCTCTGCAAGAGCGCGGGCCGACCCACGGCGAGCTGGATGTGCTGTTCCTCGACAAGCAGGCCAACTACAGCTGGCACGGCAACACCCTGTCGACGCAGAGCGAGTTGCAGATTTCCTTCCTCAAGGATCTGGTGACCCTGCGCAATCCCACCAGCCCGTACTCGTTCGTCAATTACCTCAAACACCACGGTCGTCTGGTCGACTTCATCAACCTCGGCACGTTCTATCCGTGCCGCATGGAGTACAACGACTACCTGCGCTGGGTCGCCGGGCAGTTCACCGAGCAGAGCCGTTACGGCGAAGAAGTGCTGACCATCGAGCCGGTGCTGCACAACCAACAGGTTGAAGCGCTGCGCGTGATTTCCCGTGGCAGCGACGGCCAGCAGCATGTACGGACCACCCGTTCGGTGGTGGTCAGCGCCGGTGGCACGCCGCGCATTCCGGAGGCGTTCAAGGCACTGAAAGGCGACACCCGTGTGTTCCACCATTCGCAATACCTGTCGCAAATGGCCAAGCAGCCGTGCGTGAACAATCAGCCGATGAGCATCGCGATCATCGGTGGCGGGCAGAGCGCCGCAGAAGCCTTTATCGACCTGAACGATTCGTTCCCGTCGGTGCAGGTCGACATGATCCTGCGCGGCTCGGCCTTGAAACCTGCCGATGACAGCCCGTTCGTCAACGAAGTGTTCTCGCCGGAGTTCACCGATTTGGTGTTCCAGCAGAACAGTGCCGAGCGCGAACGTCTGGTCAACGAGTACCACAACACCAACTATTCGGTGGTCGACATCGACCTGATCGAACGCATCTACGGCATCTTTTATCGGCAGAAAGTCTCGGGGATTGCC
Organism: Pseudomonas sp. Irchel 3H7; assembly: GCF_900187605.1. GTDB lineage: Bacteria > Pseudomonadota > Gammaproteobacteria > Pseudomonadales > Pseudomonadaceae > Aquipseudomonas. The sequence continues at coordinate 608,316 of NZ_FYEA01000001.1, read as the reverse complement.
CGCCACGCGTTCCGCACCCTGACTACCGTCGAGAAAGCCACCGCCACCGACAACGGTATCGAACTGGCTGTGCGCAACAACGCCACCGGCGAAGTCACCGTGCGCAACTATGATGCGGTGGTATTGGCCACCGGTTACGAGCGGCAGATGCACCGCAAACTGCTGGCACCGCTGGAAGAATACCTCGGCGACTTCGAGGTCGATCGCAACTACAAACTGATCACCGACGAACGCTGCAAGGCCGGCATCTACATGCAGGGCTTCTGCCAGGCCAGCCATGGTCTGAGCGATACGCTGTTGTCGGTGTTGCCGATTCGCGCGGACGAGATTGCCGGCTCGCTGTATGAGCATGGCAAGAATCGTGGGCATCGTTCGATGGCGGATCTGTTGTTGGCGACTGCTAGCTAACGCCGATTTCCAGGCCAGATCGTTCCCACGCTCTGCGTGGGAATGCCTCAACAGACGCTCCGCGTTCGGCCTTCGATAGGGACGCGGAGCGTCCCGGGCTGCATTCCCACGCAGAGCGTGGGAACGATCATCCTGAACCCTTCCTGAACATCCCCCACATTCCCCGACACACCTCCTTTTGCCGGTTTACTCTCACATCATCGGGGCGTAAGCTTCGCGCGTTTTCATCAATAGCGGAGACCCACAGTGGGTACTTGTTCGAGTGACAGTTGTCGGCCGGTCTCGGTAACCGGCAGATTCTCGGCAAGATAACGCGCAGCCTTTCTCTGCCGTTGTCTCGCCGTAACAGCGAGCAGCGGCACCCCGTGCATGACCCGTCCTGGGCCATGTCTGGACGTTCCTTCTCATCGACGCTGAACAGAGCGTGATTGCGACTTTATCGTCGTGATCGCAGCCCTATCGACACGCCTGTCGTTTCTGACCGGCGCGCCAGGCCTTGCCGTGCCGGTTTTTCCGGCGGACGAGGCGCGGCCGTACCTGCTTGACGGTTTCCCGGCTGACCATAGGGGCAACAGCCATGAAACTTACGCTCAAGGAATTCTTCGCAGGTTTTCTGCGGACCCGCCACATCGCCCGGCACTTCCGTCGCCTGGCGCTGCTGGAATCGATCAACGACACCACGGTCAGCCGTGAAGTCCCGCCCACGTTAGCCAACACGTTGGTCGATGCCGCGCAGTGCGACAGCGGTGTATTGCTGTCGTCATTGGGCACGCACTCCGATGGCCTCACTGATTTCGAAGTCGATGCGCTGCGTGCGCAATACGGTCTCAACGAAGTCGAACATGAGCAGCCTCTGCCGTGGTGGACGCACCTGTGGCACTGCTACAAAAACCCGTTCAACCTGCTGCTGACGTTGTTGGCGGTGATCTCGTGGCTGACCGAAGACCTCAAAGCCGCCGTTGTGATTTTTTCCATGGTGGTGCTGTCGACGCTGCTGCGCTTCTGGCAGGAAAGCAAATCCAACCAGGCCGCCGACGCGCTGAAAGCCATGGTCAGCAACACCGCCACGGTGATGCGCCGTGATGCGCCGCGCAGCGAATTGCCGATCAAGCAACTGGTGCCGGGCGATCTGATCGTGCTCTCGGCCGGTGACATGATTCCTGCTGATTGCCGCGTGCTCAGCGCCAAGGATCTGTTCGTCAGCCAAGCGGCGATGACCGGTGAATCGATGCCGGTGGAAAAATTTCCGCGTCAGGCTGATCGCGACACGCGCAATCCGCTGGAGCTGGACAACATCCTGTTCATGGGCACCAACGTAGTGTCCGGCACCGCTGTGGCGGTCATTCTGACCACCGGCAACAGCACCTATTTCGGTGCTTTGGCCCAGCGTGTCGGCGCCACTGATCGCGCGGTCACTTCGTTCCAGCAAGGCGTGAATAAAGTCAGCTGGTTGTTGATCCGTTTCATGTTCGTCATGGCGCCGCTGGTGCTGTTCATTAACGGTTTCACCAAGGGTGACTGGACTGAAGCGCTGCTGTTCGCGCTGTCGATTGCCGTTGGCCTGACCCCGGAAATGCTGCCGATGATCGTCACCTCGACGCTGGCCAAAGGCGCGGTGTTTCTGTCGCGTAAAAAAGTCATCGTCAAACGTCTTGATGCGATTCAAAACTTCGGCGCCATGGACGTGCTGTGCACCGACAAGACCGGCACGTTGACTCAGGACAAGATCTTCCTCGCGCGTAATGTCGATGTCTGGGGCGAAGACTCCGATGACGTGCTGGAGATGGCCTACCTCAACAGCTACTACCAGACCGGCCTGAAAAACCTGCTCGACGTCGCGGTGCTGGAACACGTGGAAGTCCACCGTGAACTGAAAGTCGGCACGGCGTTTCGCAAGGTCGATGAGATCCCGTTCGACTTCAATCGCCGGCGCATGTCGGTGGTGGTCGAAGGGCGTGGCCAGCCACATCAACTGATCTGCAAAGGTGCGGTGGAAGAAGTATTGGCGGTGTGCAGCCGCGTGCGGCACGGCGAAGTCGATGAAGCCTTGAGCGATGAATTGCTGACCCGGATTCGTCAGGTCACCGCAGCATTCAACGCTGAAGGCTTGCGCGTGGTGGCCGTGGCCGCACGCTCGATGCCGGAAGGTCGCGACACTTACAGTCTGGCTGATGAAAATGAACTGACGCTGATCGGCTATGTGGCGTTCCTCGATCCGCCGAAGGAAAGCACCGCGCCAGCGCTCAAGGCTTTGGCTGAACACGGTGTGGCAGTGAAGGTGCTGACCGGTGATAACGAGCTGGTGACGGCGAAAATCTGCCGCGAAGTAGGGCTTGCGCAACAAGGTCTGTTGCTGGGCAATGACGTCGAGCGCATGAGTGACGCCGAACTGGCGGTGGCTGTAGAGAAGACCAACGTCTTCGCTAAACTGACGCCGTCGCACAAGGAGCGCATCGTGCGCATCCTCAAAGGCAATGGCCATGTAGTCGGCTTCATGGGCGACGGCATCAACGACGCGCCCGCGCTGCGTACCGCCGACATCGGCATTTCCGTGGACAGTGCGGTGGACATCGCCAAGGAAGCGGCCGACATCATCCTCCTGGAAAAGAGCCTGATGGTGCTGGAGGAGGGCGTGCTCGAAGGGCGGCGCACCTTCGCCAACATGCTCAAGTACATCAAGATGACCGCCAGCTCCAACTTCGGCAACGTGTTCTCGGTGCTGGTCGCCAGTGCGTTCATTCCATTCCTGCCAATGCTGCCGATGCACCTGCTGGTGCAAAACCTGCTCTACGACATTTCGCAGATTGCGATTCCATTCGATAACGTCGATGAGGAAATGCTGAAGAAACCACAACGCTGGCAGCCGGGCGACGTCGGGCGCTTCATGCTGTTCTTCGGCCCGATCAGTTCGATCTTTGACATCACCACATTCGCTTTGATGTGGTACGTATTCGATGCCAACACCCCGGATCACCAGACCCTGTTCCAGTCCGGCTGGTTCGTGGTCGGGTTGCTGACCCAGACGCTGATCGTACACATGATCCGCACGCCGAAGATTCCGTTCCTGCAAAGCCGCGCCGCCATGCCGCTGCTGGTGATGACCGGGATCATCATGGCGGTCGGCATCTTTCTGCCGATGGGGCCGCTGGCGCACTACTTCAAATTGCAGGCGCTGCCATCGCTGTACTTCGTGTTCCTGCCGGTGATTCTGTTGGCGTACATGGCGCTGACCCAGGCGGTGAAAGGCTTCTACATCCGCCGGTTCGGCTGGCAATAACAGCAACACCGCTGCCCCTCTGTAGGAGCTGCCGAAGGCTGCGATCTCTTGATCTTGTCTTTTAAAAACAAAATCAAAAGATCGCAGCCTGCGGCAGCTCCTACAGAGGGATTTGTGTGTATTCAGGGAAATTACTATGCAAGCCATCAACAACCTCAACCTCGATTCGCTGCTCGACACCCTGGTCAGCCTCAGCGCTGCGTTCATTCTCGGTGGTCTGATCGGTTTCGAGCGCCAGTACCGGCAACGCACTGCCGGCCTGCGCACCAACGTGCTGGTCGCGGTCGGTGCAGCGATTTTCGTCGACATGGCCAACCGCCTCGCCGGTGCTGAAGGCGCGGTGCGCGTGGTTGCCTATGTGGTCTCCGGCATCGGTTTTCTCGGCGCCGGGGTGATCATGCGCGAAGAGGGCAATGTGCGCGGCCTCAACACCGCTGCAACGTTGTGGACTTCAGCAGCGGTCGGCGCCTGTGCCGGTGCCGACCTGCTTGCCGAAGCGGTGCTCGGCACACTGTTCATTCTGGCCGCCAACACCTTGCTGCGGCCAATCGTCAACAACATCAACCGCCAGCCCTTGGACGTGGTTTCGGCTGAAGTCACCAATATCGTCTACGTCATCGCCCGGCGCTCCCAGCAGACCGCCGTGTTCGCGTTGCTCGAAGCCGAGCTTGAACGCAGCAACTACCCGGCCAGCGATGTCGATGTGCATGCGTTCGGCGCCGATGAAATCGAAATCGAAGCGACGCTGGCGACGACGTCGGTCGATGGTGATGAACTGGATGCGCTGGTCGCAAGAATCTCGACGTCGGCATTGGTGGTGCAGGCGTTCTGGAGTCCGAGTACCACCGAATAAAGCGCTCTTCATCTTCAAGGGGTTTCAGTCGGTCACTAAAACGTCGAGTGAGGGGGCTGGCTCGTTGAGCCTGCGATGAATAGCCGTATTTTTCGGAATATTCCTACAGAACCCGCCGTAGGGCTTGCGTAGTCTTGCCACACCCAGAAAACGCAAATCCCGGGAGATTGACCATGATCACGAAAACCCTGCGCATCCTGATCGCCGACACGCAGCATTTCCACCGGATGAAAATCGAACGTCTGTTCAACAGCCTCGATTACTACCGCGTGGCTCCGGCACAGAGCCTCACCGAACTGCTGACGCTGGTGGACTACGGTTGCGAGCCGTTCGATGCGGTGGTCATCAATGCCGAACTGGCCGCAGGTTCGCTGGATCTGCTGGGGTTTTTCCTGGATAACCCGCAGGTTCGTCAGGCGCTGATCTACAACGAATCCACCGCACCATTACAACAGGCCTCGGGTTTCGCCCAGGAAAATGTGCAAATCAGCCATTTGGCACTGCCCTCAAAACAGTCGATCAGTCAGTTGATGGCGCTGGTCGATACACCCGCGAGACGCCAGTTTTTGTCAGCCTGCCAGCCATATTCACCGCTAAAATTCGCTGCTCATGCATAAAAAAACACTGGCCGCAACTGTCAGGTCTGACAGGTGATTTGCTCGCCGTTCCATGTAACAGTCCCGGCGCAGCCACTGAGTCTGGATCAGCCCCCATCGGTGGCCTATTCGTCAGACTTTGCACCGGGAGTGGCCATGAAGTCAGCGCTGATCGTCGACGATCATCCAGTGGTGCGCGCCGCCATCCGGATCGTGTTGCAAGCTGCAGGATTCAAAGAGATCTACGAGGCGTCCCAAGGCAACGAGGTGGTGTCGCTGATTCGGGAACACCAGCCTCGATTGGTGATACTCGATCTGAACTTGCCGGTACTCGGTGGGCTGGAGGTTCTTGCCCGGATCAAGGCCAATGATTTTGCTTGCCGCGTGCTGGTGTTCAGCACACACGAACCCATGTTCTATCAGGATCGCTGCGTGCGTGCCGGGGCCATGGCCTACGTGACCAAAACCAATCAACTGGAGCAATTGCGCAACGCCATTCGGGCGGTGATGTCGGGGCATACCTATTTTTCTACGCTCCCGGACATTTTCAGCACGCTGAATGCCGTGCAAACCACGGAGAAACAGATGATCGATCAGCTCTCCGATCGTGAGTTGAGCATTTTCCAGCAACTGGGGCAGGGCAAGTCCAACAAGGCGATTGCTGAGGACATGCACCTGAGCCACAAAACCGTCAGCACCTATAAAACCCGTCTGATGAAAAAGCTCGGGGTCCGCTCAGCGGTGCACTTGCGCGATTTCGCCAAGCGCAATCATGTGATCTGAGCGAGCGGACATGAAGCAGGGATGGCAGATTTTCTGGCTGTGGCTGAGTCTGATAGCCACCTGCTGGGCGAGTGACACGCCACAAGTGCTGCAAGTACTGACCCGCAGCGGGCCGGAAAACAACCAGTTGCGCCTGGACGAACAGGACCGGCAATGGCTGCGTCAGCACCCGATACTGCGCATGGGCGTTTCTGGTCCGGATTACCCACCGTTCGAGATCACCCGCAATCAGCATGAACTCGAAGGGTTGACGGCCGATTACGCTGATCTGCTGGCGCAGTTGCTCGGTGTGCGCATCGAAGTGCAGCGTTTTGCCAACCGCGATGCCGTGATGGCGGCACTCAAACGCGGTGATCTTGATCTGCTGGGGACTTCCAACAGTTTTGAAGCCGCCGACCCGGACTTCATTCTGTCCCGTGCTTACGCCGAAGATCAGCCGATGCTGGTGACTCGGCTCGAAGAGCGGTTGCCGAGCGATCTGGCCGGCAAGCGTCTGGCCATGGTCGAGGACTATCTGCCACTGGTCAGCGTACAAGCGTTCTATCCCCAGGCCAGCGTGCAGCGCTACCCTTCGGCGATGGATGCGCTCGGGGCGGTGGCGTTCGGCGCGGATGACGTGTATCTGGGCGACTTCATCAGTGCCAACTACCTGATCAACACCAATTATCGTAACGACCTGCAGTTGGCCGGCCCGGCGGGACTGGACGCCAATTCGTTCGGCTTTGCCCTGTTGCGCAGCGACGCGCGCCTCAAACGCATCGTCGATAAAGCGTTGACCGCCATCCCCATGGAGCGCCGGCAACGTATCGAGCAACGCTGGAGCGCAGGCCTTGCCGAAATGGCTGAACAGTCGCGGGTGCAACTCAGTGCCAGCGAGCAGGAGTGGCTGGACCAGCATCCGGTGGTGCGCGTCGGTGCCATCGAAGATTTCGCACCGCTGACTTTTTTTGATGCCGATGGCCGTTTCAGCGGGCTGTCGGCGCAACTGCTGAGCTTGATCAGCCAGCGTAGCGGGCTGAACTTCGAAGTTGTGCGCGGAACGTCGCTGGATCGCCAGATCGAACAGCTCAAGGCCGGTGAACTCGATGTATTGCCGGTGGTGACACCGAGCAGCGAGCGCGAAACCGAACTGCAATTTACCCGCGCCTATCTGAACAATCCGTTTGTGCTGGTCAGTGCAATCACCGTGCAGGGGCCGCTCAACCTTGATGATCTGAACGATAAACGGCTGGCGATTTATCGCGGCCATCCGTTACGCGGATATTTATTGGAACGGGTGCCGCGCATCCGTCTGATCGAAGTCAAAAGCCCCGCCGAAGGCATGGCGTTGATCGCCAAAGGCCAGGTCGACGCCACGGTCAGCTCGTTGCTGGTAGCGCGCTTTCTGATCGCCCGTCACTACCGCGAGCGTCTGCGCATCAGCGGCACGGTCGGTGATCAACCGGCGCGCATTGCGCTGGCGACGGCGCCGCACATGCCGGCACTGCATTCGATCCTGAACAAGGCTTTACTGAGCATCGCCCCGCAACAGATGGACGAATTGGTTGAGCGCTGGAGCCACGATGTGGTTGTGGATGACAGTTACTGGTTACGGCATCGTCGCGAAATTCTGCTGGGCTTTGCCGGTGCCGCGGTGTTGCTGACGCTGGCGCTGGCCTGGATCGTTTTTCAGCGCCAGCAGATTCGTCGGCGCCAGCAATGGTTGCAGCAATTGCAGGAAGCCAAGGAGGCGGCGGACGACGCCAATCGGGCGAAAACCACGTTTCTGGCGACCATGAGCCATGAAATCCGTACACCGATGAACGCCTTGATCGGCATGCTTGAACTGGCCTTGAAGCGCGCCGAGGAAGGCCAGACCGATCGTTTGGCCATTCAGGTGGCCTCCAATGCCGGGCAACAATTGCTGGCGCTGATCGGCGACATTCTCGACATCGCGCGGATCGAGACCGGGCATTTGTCCCTCGCGCCGGAACGCGCCAACCTGCGCGAACTGGTGGTGTCGGTGTGTCGGGTGTTTGAAGGGCTGGCGCGCCAGAAGCGTTTGTTGTGGCACATCGAACTTGATGCTCGCAGCGATGTTGACGTGCTGATCGACCCGACGCGCTTCAAACAGGTGCTGTCGAATCTGTTGAGCAACGCGATCAAGTTCACCGAGGAGGGCGAGGTCAGTCTGCGGCTGGTGGTGACCGCAATGGTCGCCGAACACCTGGCGGTGAAGGTACTGATTGAAGACAGTGGGGTGGGGATCAGCGACGACGATCGGCGACGGCTGTTCAGCCCGTTCGTGCAGGCGGGCGCTGATTCGCAAGCGGCCCGCAGCGGCTCCGGACTGGGTCTGGTGATCAGTCGCAGCCTCTGCGAAATGATGGGCGGCACGCTGCGACTCGACAGTGCACAGGGTGAAGGAACGCAGGTCGAAGTCAGCCTCGAGCTGCCGCTGTTGGAAGCCCTCGCTCAGGCCCCGGCGCCGTCCTACACACTGATCGCCGCTACGTGTTCATTGAGTGTTCTGGTGGTGGACGATCATCCGGTGAACCGCTTGCTGCTGTGCTGGCAGTTGACTGAACTCGGCCATCGCACGGTCGACACCGTGAACGGCGATGAAGGGCTGGAGCGCTGGCGTGCACAGGCGTTCGATGTGGTGATCACCGATTGCAACATGCCGCGGCGCAACGGTTATCAACTGGCGCAGGCCATTCGTGATGAAGAAGCAATGGCTGGTCGCGAACCCTGTCTGATCCTCGGCTTTACCGCCAACGCTCAGGTTGAGGAGCGCACGCGCTGCCTGAATGCCGGCATGGACGACTGTCTGTTCAAACCGATCCGCTTGCACGACCTGGCGCAGGCATTGACGGCGGCCAGTCATTGCGACATCGCGGCTGCCCCCGGCGAAACGCCGGTGTTGGCGGAAATCGACCTGAGCACCCTGGAGCAAATGGCCGGGGATGATCATGCCCTGATCGAACAGTTGCGCAAGGAAGTGTTGAACAGTTTGCAGCTCGATCTGCAACGCCTTGATGATTTGCAGCCTGAGCAGGATCGCGCAGGGCTGCGTGAGCTCACTCATCACATCAAGGGCGGGGCGCAGATGGTGGGCGCAGCGCGGGTAGTGGCGGCGTGTGTTGATCTGGAGCTGGCGAGTCAACAGGCGCAAGCGGCAACGCTGGGCATCGCGGTCGAGACGTTGCGCGAGGCCATGGCCAGCCTCGCGCAACGTCTACACATCTGACGCGTGTCGGGTCAGTCCCAATCAGGCGCGATGCCTTTCGGGCTGGTCAGACGATGGCCGCGATCGAGTGTGGCAATCAGCGCCATATCGGCGTCGCTTAGCGTCAGCGCGGTGGCAGCAAGATTGCTTTGCAGGTTGTCACGTTTGGTCGACGACGGGATCACCGCGTAGCCCGACTGCATCGCCCAGGCCAGGGTGACTTGTGCCGGCGTCGCCTGCAGGCGTTCGGCGATCTGCTGGAGCAACGAATCTTTCAACACTTCACCGTAGGCGAGGGTCATGTACGAGGTGATGTGGATGCCTTGGCTGCGGGCAAACTCGACCACTTTGCGGTTTTGCAGGTACGGGTGCAGTTCGATCTGGTTGGTTGCGATGTTTTCTGCACCGACCGCAGCAATAGCCTGCTGCATCAAATCGATGGTGAAGTTGGACACGCCGATCTGCCGGGTCAGGCCCAGGCGCTTGGCCTCCAGCAGCGCGCCCACGAATTCTTCGACCGGGACCTGGTTTTCCGGCGATGGCCAGTGAATCAAGGTCAGGTCGAGGTAGTCGGTCTGCAATTTCTGCAGGCTCTCCTTGAGGCTGTCGATCAAACGATCCTTGGCGAAGTTGGCGACCCAGATCTTGCTGGTGACAAACAGTTCTTCACGCGGGATGCCGCTGGCTGCGATGGCTTGGCCGACATCGGCTTCGTTTTCGTAGATTTGCGCGGTGTCGATGACCCGGTAGCCGAGTTCAAGGGCGGTGCTCACCGAATCGATGACCACTTGGCCTTGCAGACGAAACGTACCAAGACCGAAAGCGGGTACAGACATGAAAGACTCCAGGGTTGCAGTGGGAATGGGCAGGAGTATCCGTGTCTGAATCGTTGAGAAAAACCGCTGGTGGGGCAAAGCACTGTTGATCAGAAGTCATGAATCTTTTCCAGGAATTGTGTTGTCCGGGCTGGCCTCTTCGCGAGCGGGCGCACCACCGATTCAGGCAATGTCACTGTGGGCAAACTCCTCGCCGAGAAAATCAATCAACGTGCGCACCGACGGTAACAACCCGCGCCGCGACGGAAAGATCGCATGCACCACCCCGCACTTCGGCGCCCAACCCGGAATCAGCTCGACGACGCGTCCGGCGGCAATATCCTCACGCACCACCACACTCGGCAAGTGCGCCACGCCAACCCCGGCAATCACCGCCTGACGCAACGCGATCAAATCATCGGTGACCATCCGCGGCGTGTGGCGGATCAGCGCCGTGTGGTCATTCGGCCCCAGCAACTCCCATTGATATTCACGCTGCGCCGCGCCCCAATGCAGGCTCGGCAAACCATTGAGGTCAGCGGGCGAGGGCGGTGACGACAGGCGTTCGACAAACTGTGGGCTACCGACCACCGATTGCGTGCTGTTGCCCAGCACCTTCATGACCATGTCGGTGTTCTCCAGCGGCGGAAAGCGCACGCGCAAGGCAATGTCGAAGCCTTCGTGCAGCAGATCGACGCGGCGGTTGGTGCTCTCGATAAACAATTCCACCAGCGGGTATTTGAGCATGTAGCGCGTGAGCATCGGCCCGACCCACGAGTTGAGCAGCGCCGTCGGGCAACTCAGGCGCACCAGCCCCTGCGGTTCGGAGCGGTTACGTTCGATCAGCTCGGCGGCGCTTTCGGCTTCGACGCGCATGGCCAGGCAGCGCTGGTAATACGCCTGGCCGATTTCGGTCAGCGAGCAATGGCGGCTGGTGCGGTGCAGCAGGCGTACGCCGAGGCGCTCTTCCAGTTCGGAAATACGCCGGCTGAGTTTTGATTTGGGCATGTCCAGTGCGCGCCCGGCAGCGGCGAAACCGTGGTGTTCGACCACTTGGGTGAAGTAGTAGAGGGTATTGAGGTCTTCCACCATCGTTCTCCAGATAGAACGCTAAGGCTGATTTTTGCAGTCTAGTGCATTAATGGTCATGGATTTAAGCTTAATCCATCGCATCACTCACCCCATTGGAGACAACCATGAAAAACATCATCGGTATCTACACCAGCCCGCGCGGCCATTGGGTCGGCGATGGTTTCCCGGTTCGCACGCTGTTTTCCTACGACAACCTGGGCAAACACATCAGCCCGTTCCTGCTGCTCGATCACGCTGGCCCTGCCGATTTCACCCCGACCTCCGAACGGCGTGGCGTTGGTCAGCATCCGCACCGTGGTTTCGAAACCGTGACTATCGTTTATGAAGGCGAAGTGCAGCACCGCGACTCGACCGGTAGTGGCGGCGTGATCGGCCCGGGCGATGTGCAATGGATGACCGCGGCTTCCGGGATCCTCCACGAGGAGTTCCATTCGGAAAACTTCGCCAAAACCGGCGGCAAACTGGAAATGGTCCAGCTGTGGGTCAACCTGCCGGCCAAGGACAAAATGGCCGCGCCGGGCTACCAGACCATTCTCGACAGCGACATCCCGAGCATTGCGCTCAAGGACAATGCCGGCCGCTTGCGGCTGATCGCCGGTGAGTTCAAGGGCCACAAAGGCCCGTCGCGCACCTTCACACCGATCGACGTGTGGGACTTGCGCCTGAACGCCGGCAAGTTGCTGACGCTGGATCTGCACGAAGGCCGCAACACCGCGCTGGTGGTGCTCAAAGGCTCGGTGCAGGTCAACGGTGTGGAATCGGTGGGCGAAGGGCAGTTGGCGCTGTTCGAGCGCGACGGCCATCAGATGACGCTCGAAGCCAGCCAGGACGCGGTGGTGTTGCTGCTCAGCGGCGAGCCGATCGACGAACCGATCGTCGGCCACGGCCCGTTCGTGATGAACACCGAGCAGGAAATCCATCAGGCGTTCGCCGACTTCCAGTCCGGCCGCTTCGGCCAGATGCACGTTTAACGCACCACCACTCCGCTCTACACAGGATGCGTAGGCCGGTTCGCAGGCCAGGGATGGCTGTCGCCTATAGAAAAGAGGACACGCACATGAACACTGTCAATGCAGCGAACTTCGACGGCCAGAAACCGACCATCGATGCCAGTGACGCGGCCATGTTGTTGATCGACCACCAGAGCGGTCTGTTCCAGATCGTCAAGGACATCGACGTGCCTCAATTGCGCGCCAATGCCATCGCACTAGCCAAAGCCGCGACCCTGTTGAAGATGCCGGTAATCACCACCGCCTCCGTGCCGCAAGGGCCGAACGGGCCGTTGATCCCGGAGATTCACGAAGCGGCGCCGCATGCGCAATACGTGGCGCGCAAAGGCGAAATCAATGCCTGGGACAATCCGGAATTTCACGCAGCGGTCAAAGCCACCGGCAAGAAGACGTTGGTGATCGCCGGAACCCTGACCAGCGTGTGCCTGGCGTTCCCGTCCATCGCCGCCGTGCACGAAGGCTACAGGGTGTTTGCCGTGGTCGACGCGTCCGGCAATCACTCAAAACTCGCCACTGATCTGACCGTTGCCCGTTTGGCCCAGGCCGGGGTGGTGCCGATCGACATCATGGCTACGCTTTCCGAGCTGCAAGGCTCGTGGAACCGTCCCGATGCCGAACAGTGGGCGGCGGTCTACGCCCAGGCCATGCCGCATTATCAATTGCTGATCGAGAGCTACCTCAAGGCTCAGCAAGTCGCGAACGAACACGAAGTGCTGGATTCCCAGCGCTGATCGAGTCCCCTGAGGCCGACCCCCGTCGGCCTCTACCACCCGCGAGGATTACTGCTATGACCACTCAATACAAACGTCTGGACAAGAACAACGCCGCAGTGCTGCTGGTCGACCACCAGGCCGGGCTGCTGTCGCTGGTACGCGATATTGATCCGGACAAGTTCAAGAACAACGTGCTGGCACTGGCCGATCTGGCCAAGTACTTCAAGCTGCCGACGATCCTCACCACCAGTTTTGAAACCGGCCCCAATGGCCCGCTGGTGCCGGAGCTGAAAGCGCTGTTCCCGGACGCGCCGTACATCGCCCGTCCAGGCCAGATCAACGCCTGGGACAACGAGGATTTCGTCAAGGCGATCAAGGCGACCGGCAAGAAGCAGTTGATCATCGCCGGTGTGGTGACGGAAGTGTGCGTGGCATTCCCGGCGCTGTCGGCACTGGAAGAAGGCTTTGATGTGTTCGTGGTCACCGATGCTTCGGGTACGTTCAACGAACTGACCCGCGATTCGGCATGGAATCGTATGTCCAGCGCTGGCGCGCAATTGATGACCTGGTTCGGGCTGGCCTGCGAACTGCACCGCGACTGGCGCAACGATATTGAAGGGCTGGGCACGCTGTTCTCCAACCACATCCCGGACTACCGCAACCTGATGACCAGCTACAGCACCCTGACTAACGGTAAATAACCCAGGCCTTACGCAATACCTGTAGGAGTGAGCCTGCTCGCGATAGCGGTGGGTCAGTCAAAGAGATTTCGACTGATACCCCGCCATCGCGAGCAGGCTCACTCCTACATGGGTTTTGTGGTGTTTTTGCGGGCGTGTTCATGCTGTGAAATCAATTGCTCCTACACTTGCTCAATCTGTGCGATCTTCTCGCGATTGGCCTTCGTCGGAGTTGTTTGATGCTGTCTCTGCTCACCGAACATCCGTTGTTTTGCGCGTTGGTCCTGATCCTTCTCGATCTCGGTCTGTGGCGCTTGATCAGCTCCCATGGCAGCGAGTGGAAACTGCTGGTGCGGGTGCTGATTTTCGCTTTGTTCAGCGTGTTGCTGTTCAACGAAGGCCTCAACCCGATGGAGCCCGCACCGTGGGCCGACAACGTGCCGCTGCACCTGGCAGCGACTGGGTTGCAGATTGGCTGGTGGCTGTTCGGCGCACGCACCCTGACGGTGTTGATCGGCGCGGTGATGATGCAACGGGTCGGGCACACCGGGCGGCTGTTGCAGGATTTGCTCGGCGCGGTGATTTTCCTCATCGCGATCATTGCCGCGCTGGCGTACGTGCTGGATCTGCCGGTCAAAGGCGTGCTGGCCACCTCCGGAGCGTTGGCGATCATCGTCGGTCTGGCCTTGCAGAGCACGCTCAGCGATGTGTTCTCCGGGATCGTCCTCAACACCACCAAGCCCTATCAACTGGATGACTGGATTTCCATCGACGGCACCGAAGGCCGAGTCACCGACATCGACTGGCGCGCCACACGCCTGCAAACCAGCCAGGGCAGCATGGCGGTGATTCCCAACTCACTGGCGGCCAAAGCCAAGATCATCAACTTCAGTCGGCCGAGCAATATGTTCGGTGTCGCGGTCAGCGTGCAGGTCAGCCCGCACGCGCGGCCCAATTCAGTGATCGATGCGCTGGAGCGGGCGATGCAGGGCTGTCGTCAGTTGCTCGATACTCCCGCGCCCAGTGTGGCGCTGAAAAGCTCCGGCAGTAGCGGTGCGGAATACGAGATCAGCGGTTTCGTCGCCTCGATGGGCGAGAAGCGTGTGGTGCGTAATCAGCTGTTCGATCTGGCCTATCGGCACTTGCAGGCGTCCGGGGTGAGTTTGCTATCGAGCAATGAAACCGGTGCGCCAGCCAACCTTTCGCGGCCACGGGCATTGCTCGACAGTTCGCCGATTTTCTCGACGTTGCGCCAGGAAGAGAAAGAAACCTTCAGCCAGAACATGACCCTGCAAACCTTCCGTGCCGGCGAGACGATTCTTGAGGCGGGGGAGGTCAGCGATCACTTGTTCATTATCGAGTCGGGTGTGGTCACGGTGACCTTGACCCGCCATGGCACGCCGTTCGAGTCCGGGCGCATGGGCCCCGGCGAAGTGATCGGCGAGGCCGGCATACTTTCCGATTCTTCTGTGCCGGCCAAGTTTGCCGCGAAAACCTTCTGTGCCCTGTACCGCATCGAGAAGACTTACCTGAAGCCGTGTCTGGACGCTCGCCACGATATCAGCGATGCCATGAAAACCTTGCTCGATTACCGCCTGCACAAGGCGCAATCGCTGACCGAGGAAGCGCCGGTGGTGGTGGCGAAAAAAGGCTTTCTACAATGGCTGCGCAATCGCGCCTGAGCATTACCGGTTGCCGGCGAGTTTCTGCTCCAGGTGCAAGCGTACCTGCGGCCACTCGTCGTCGATGATGCTGAAACGTACCGAGTTGCGCTTGCGTCCGTCCGGCATGATCCGCTCGTGGCGGACGATACCTTCCTGTTGCGCGCCAAGGCGCAGGATCGCGTTACGTGACTTCTGGTTGTTCTCGTCGGTGGTGAACTGCACGCGCACGCAATCGAGCACGTCGAAGGCGTGGCGCAGCATCAGGTATTTGGCTTCGGTGTTGACGAAGGATTTTTGCCAGCTCGCGGAAATCCAGCTGCTACCGATTTCCAGCTTGCGATTGAGCGGGTCGATCTTCCAGAAACGTGTAGAGCCGATCACTTCGCCGCTCTCTTTGAGCACAATGACAAACGGCAGCACCGAGCCGGCGTCACGGCCATCGAGGGCTTTTTTCAGGTAGCTGTCGACGGTGCTCGCCGACGGCACGACCGTGACGGTGAGGTTCCACAATTCGCCGTCAGCGGCAGCGTGGAGCAGGGCAGCGGCATCTGAATACTGGAGCGGGCGCAAAAGGATGCGCTGACCTTGCAGCGTGGTTTGCATGGGATTCAGGTCTCGGCGGAGCGGGCGAATGGCGAGCGCCTATTACGCCGCAGCGGGTGGATCCGATGCAACCGGCGCGATGTTCACGAGGTCAGAATTTTCACAGCCCATGGGCAGGAGCCTCAGCCGATGAAAAACCTGCGGATCGCCACCTACAACGTCAACGGCCTGCGCGCACGTTTGCCGAATCTGCTGGATTGGCTCAAGCGCGAGCAACCGGACATCGCCTGCCTGCAAGAACTCAAGTCTGTCGACACGGCATTCCCCGCCGCAGAGCTGGAGGCCGCCGGCTACGGCGCGATATGGCAGGGCCAGGCTTCGTGGAACGGCGTGGCGATTCTCGCCCGCGACGCGCAACCGCTGGAAAGTCGTCGCGGTTTGCCCGGCGATCCGGATGACAAGCACAGCCGTTATCTGGAAGCGGCGGTGCACGGCGTGCTGGTCGGCTGCCTGTACCTGCCC
Source organism: Pseudomonas sp. Irchel 3H7 (assembly GCF_900187605.1). Classification (GTDB taxonomy): domain Bacteria; phylum Pseudomonadota; class Gammaproteobacteria; order Pseudomonadales; family Pseudomonadaceae; genus Aquipseudomonas. The sequence continues at coordinate 592,152 of NZ_FYEA01000001.1, read as the reverse complement.
AATGGCAACCCGCAACCGGGACCGAAATTCGATTACAAACTGGCCTGGTTCGAACGGCTCATCGCGTATGCGAAGGATTTGCAAAGCAGCGATCACCCGGTGGTACTGGCCGGTGACTACAACGTCGTGCCCACCGACATGGACATCTACAACACCCGTTCCTGGCTCAAGGATGCGCTGCTGCAACCTGAGAGTCGCGAGTGTTATCAGCGCTTGCTCGATCAGGGCTGGACCGATTCGCTGCGGCATCTGTATCCCGAGGATCGGCTCTACACCTTCTGGGACTACTTCCGCCAACACTGGCAAACCAACTCCGGTCTGCGCATCGATCATCTGCTGCTCAACCCGGCGCTGAGTCCTTATCTGCATGAAGCCGGCGTAGACGCATGGGTGCGCAACGAACCGCACGCCAGTGACCATGCGCCGACGTGGATCCGTATCGGTTCACGCAAGAAACGCTAGCAGGCGATTGGCGAAATCAATTGTCGAAAACAGTGCCGGATCCCGTATACATGGCGACCATCAACGCAGTGACCTGCGGCCCCATGCATAAGGATCGAGCAATGAGTGAGCCACGCCTGACGAATCGGAAGCTGTACCTGCAACGTCTGGGTTTTGAAACGCCACCGGAACCGACACTTGCGACCCTGCGTCTGCTGCAATTGCGTCATACCGGCGTGTTTCCGTTCGAGAACCTGGCGACGATCAGCGGGGCGCCGGTGTTGATCGATCTGCCGTCCATTGAAGAAAAAGTCTTGCTCGGTGGGCGCGGTGGTTACTGCTATGAACTGAATAACCTGTTCTTTGCCCTGTTGCTGGAACTGGGGTTCGACGCTCGGGCCATCAGCGGGCGCGTGGTAATGAATCAGCCCGAAGGCAGCTGGACAGCGCGTACACACCGTTTGAGTCTGGTGACCATCGACGATGTGCGCTACATCACCGATGTCGGTTTCGGTGGCATGGTGCCGACCGCGCCGCTGCTTCTCGATACCGAGACTGAGCAAGCGACCCCTCACGAACCTTATCGCATTGAAAAACAGGCCGACGGCTACATGCTGCGTGCCAAGGTGGCGGGTGAGTGGCGATCGATGTACCTGTTCGATCTGCAACGCCAGGAAGACATCGATTACACCATCGGCAACTGGTACGTCTCGACACATCCCGAGTCACCGTTTACCCAACGTCTGATGGTCGCGCGTACCGGCGATGGCTGGCGCAAGACGCTGAACAACGGCAGTTTCGCCATTCATCGCATGGGCGCCGAGAGCGAGCGGCGTGAGGTCGCGGACGTCGAGGATCTACTCGATCTGATTGAGGTTGAGTTCGGGATACGGGTCGCGAGTCCACAGTTGTTGAGGCCGGTGCTCGGACGCCTTATCCAGCCTGGTCAGGGATCCTCAGCGTAAGCATCGACCTGGATCGTGAAGCGATTGATCTTGGCCCACGACTCCCGTTGCCTGACCTCTGTTTCCTCTGAGCCAATGCTGATGAGGTAGTTGATGCCTGTTGCTGGATCTCTGAAACCATTTTGGGTCGAGTCCCAGACACAACAGGCGCGCGTGATCGGCAAAATCCCGAAGTGCTGTTCAAGGTACTGTTCGGCTTTCGAAGCATTGGCCCCGGATACTTCATAGCTGGCTGAAAATGGCTGGCCCATGCGGTCAAGCGCCTGTTTGCAGCCTTTGAATTCAACAAACGATGGCTTGTCTGCGAGCTTCGAAAGAAAGTCATCACAGCCAAAGTCGGCACTGGCACTGGCACTGCTGGCAATGACCAGCAGCAGCGCGGGTATCCATCGGATAAGTAGCAACCGTTTCAATTATTTCTCCACCAGCAATTCACCGACATATTTCCCGCCTTCACCTTTGACTCGCCGGCAGATCAGGTAGTCGTAGATGTCGTTCCATTTTATCAACTCATAAAAGGTGACACAGCCGTCGGACAAATGACCGACATGGATGTAACGGCTGCTGTTGCCTTTTGTACCTTGCAGTTCGATTGGAAACCAGACGTCGGTGCAATGCAGATTACCTTGTACCTTGTAGCCATCCGTGGAGATATTTCCGTGGGAGCGGTCAGGCGCCATGATCCGATGGCGTCCGGGTGGGATCGGGGTAAATTCGCTGCCCCACTGGCTGTTCAGCGTCACCTTCGCCGTTTTGCCATTGAAGCTGACCTGTGCCCATTGCTGCAGCAGTTTGCCTTTGAACTCCGAGACCGCATGGGCCGGTGCACCGGTGTACTTGACCTTGACGGTGGCAGGCGCCGTTGGCGGGGTGTCCATCAGGTACTTCAAGGCATTTTCGGTTTTCAGGCTGGCCGTCTGCCCGACGAACTCCGAATTGCCGTCGGCGATCCGGAAGTAGGTTCGACCACCGGACTCCTTGGTGAAGTTCACTTTGGTGTATTCGCAGAGGGCGACGAGCGTGCCTTTAGGTTCGAGTTTTACACTCAGCCAGCCGTTTTCGTCAGCCCGTTTGGTGTATTTGGTGACAACGACTGCGGGATGCGTACTGCCACTCTGCCGGTTCGAGGGAGCCCGGTTATTGTTGAGTATTGCCTGCGCCATGCTGGTTACAACTCCCTTCAGGTGAATTCAGCCACTGGTTTTTCCTGCTCAGGCCAGGTCGTCAGGCTCCAGATGCAGCAGTTCGCTCGCTCGGGTCGAGACTCTCTGGGTCAGTCCGCGCTCATTGGTGATGCCGCGGATTACCTTGCCGGACGCGGTGGTGATTTTGTAAGCGAAGTCCGGGACAGGCTCGCCGTCGGCGTCCAGCAACGTGAACTGTTCGTCGAAACCGAGGTTGATCGGCGGAACGGGGCTGATCGCAGCGCCACCGCCGCTCTGGCCAATGATGACGGTGCCGGAACCGCCGACGATAACGTCGCCATGGCTACCAAGACTGCCTTGGGTGGCGGCGTTTTTACCGTTGATGAAGACGGTTGCGGAAATGTTGCCGCTGATGGAACTGCCGCAAGAGGCCGTGTCGCCGAGGCGCGCGGCTGGCAAACCATCGAAGAATACGTCGGGAGAGCCGGCAACTATTTTCTGCGCCGCATGGGCAGGGCATGTTGTGGCGTCTGTGGCGCGTGCAGCGGGTTTTCCACTCATGGTGACTTCCTTTTCTTGCCCGGCGGGGGGCATCCGTTGATCCGTACGGCATGGCTTTTGATCGCGCCACGTGATGAGGGGGTACTCAAGTCATCAGGCCGTTTGAGTGACGAGTAACCCTCCCCGGATATTTTGTATACAAAAGCATGGACACTTGTCGCGAGTTTTGAATACAGTGTGCGCATAACAAAAACCAGGGAACCCCCCACCATGAAAACGCCCCATGTTTCACACCAACGGCCCGAGGACGAAAATCTCGGGGTCGGCGCGAATATGGCTTACGGCCTGCAACATGTTCTGACCATGTACGGCGGTATCGTTGCGGTGCCACTGATCATCGGCCAGGCGGCCGGCCTGTCGCCGGCGGACATCGGTTTGCTGATTGCTGCTTCATTGTTTGCGGGGGGGCTGGCGACGCTGCTGCAAACCCTGGGTCTGCCGTTTTTTGGCTGTCAGTTGCCGCTGGTGCAGGGTGTGTCGTTCTCCGGCGTGGCGACCATGGTCGCAATCGTCAGCAGTGGCGGGGAGGGCGGCTTCCAGTCGGTGCTCGGCGCGGTGATAGCGGCGTCCTTGATCGGGTTACTGATCACGCCGGTGTTCTCGCGAATCACCAAGTTCTTTCCGCCCTTGGTCACCGGTATTGTGATCACCACCATCGGCCTGACGCTGATGCCGGTGGCCGCACGCTGGGCGATGGGCGGCAACAGTCACGCGCCGGACTTCGGCAGCATGCAGAACATCGGTCTGGCGGCGGTGACGCTGGTATTGGTGCTGTTGCTGAGCAAGGTCGGCAGCTCGACCATCTCGCGTCTGTCGATCCTGTTGGCCATGGTGATCGGCACGGTGCTGGCGGTGTTCCTCGGTATGGCGGACTTCTCCAGCGTCACCACCGGGCCGATGTTCGGCTTCCCGACGCCGTTCCACTTCGGCATGCCGACCTTCCACTTCGCCGCGATCCTGTCGATGTGCATCGTGGTCATGGTGACCCTGGTGGAAACGTCGGCAGACATTCTGGCGGTCGGTGAGATCATCGGCACCAAAGTCGATTCCAAACGTCTGGGCAATGGCCTGCGGGCGGACATGCTGTCGAGTATGTTTGCGCCGATTTTCGGTTCGTTCACCCAGAGCGCCTTCGCCCAGAACGTCGGGCTGGTGGCGGTGACCGGGATCAAGAGCCGCTATGTAGTGGCGACTGGCGGCATCTTTCTGGTGATTCTTGGCCTGCTGCCGTTCATGGGCCGGGTCATCGCTGCGGTACCGACTTCGGTGCTTGGCGGCGCCGGTATCGTGCTGTTCGGCACGGTGGCGGCGAGTGGTATCCGCACGCTGTCCAAGGTGGATTACCGCAACAACGTCAACCTGATCATCGTCGCCACCTCGATCGGTTTCGGCATGATCCCGATTGCTGCGCCGAACTTCTACGATCACTTCCCAAGCTGGTTCGCGACCATTTTCCACTCGGGCATCAGTTCGTCGGCGATCATGGCGATCCTGCTCAACCTGGCCTTCAACCACTTCACCGCCGGTAACTCGGATCAGCAGTCGGTGTTTGCGGCGGCGGAAGAGCGGACCCTGCGCTATCGCGATCTGGCGGCGCTGCGTGAAGGCGATTACTTCAGCGACGGTAAGCTGCATGACTGCGATGGCAAGGAAGTGCCGGTGATCGAGCCAGATGACCACGATCATGGGCACGGTGCGCCGAAGGTGCAGGTGAAAAGCAGCGAGCATGTCTGACCGCTGTAGGTGAATAGAAAAGGGTCGATCTGTTAACCGCAGATCGGCCCTTTTTCATTTCAAGATCAAAAGATCGCAGCCTTCGGCAGCTCCTACACAGATCTCATACTCCGCCGATTCTGCGGATGAACGCTGAATCTGTAGGAGCTGCCGAAGGCTGCGATCTTCTGATCTTTTCGAGCGCCCACAAAAAAGCCCCTGAATCTTTCGATTCAGGGGCTTTGCTATTTGGCTCCACAACCTGGACTCGAACCAGGGACCCAATGATTAACAGTCATTTGCTCTACCAACTGAGCTATTGCGGAATTGGTGCGTATGTTACTGATTCAAAAAGAGAAGTCAAGCATGGGCTGAAAAATTAAATGAATTCTCGGGACGGACGATGACTTGTCAGCGATTGGCGGTTACCAGAACCGCAGCAGAGGTCTACCATGGCTGCCCGGAAGTGGTCACACGCGCTGCCGGCCATTTGCCGAAAAAGGTCCGCGTCATGAACCGTTTGTCCTGTAACAGCGAGGTGTTCGCATGAGCATCGCGCAAATCAGCCTGCCCAAAGGCGTCGGTCCCCACGCCGAAAAACTCTTTGATGCAATCACCCAGGCCAGCACCGCTGAGGAATTGAACCGCGCCGGTGGCAAGGCCGAAGGCTTCGTCCTGGGCCTTGAAAGCACCAAGGCGATCAAAAGCCAGATCGCCGAATCGCTGTACGTCGTTTATGACGATGCCGCGAGTCAGCGTGCGAGCGAACTGGCTTAACTGCCGAAGGTGATGGTGCCCATCATCAGTTTGGCGTAAGCCGCGGTGGCCGCCAGTTGCACCAGCCACAGCGCCAGGCCACCGAGAAACACCCCGGCCGCTACTTGCAGCACCAGGCTTTTTTCGCGTCTGGCTGAGGCGCGGGGGATGAAATCATCCAGATCGTCACGGTCGGCGCGCAGGTTGTCGTTTTTCATTTGGCTTCTCACAAAATACTCGGATAAACACAAAACCCTGTAGGAGTGAGCCTGCTCGCGATAGCGGTGTGTCAGACAGTGATGCTTCGGCTGAAAAAACGCTATCGCGAGCAGGCTCACTCCTACAATGGGATTTGTGTGCAGTTTAGAGGGTATGGGGATTGTTTCGTGGCAATAAAAAAACGGGAAGCCCCAAGGCTTCCCGTTTTTCATCACGCAGCGAAATCAGATGACCTGAACAATCGCATCCGTTACTGCCTTGATGTTGCTCTGGTTCAGCGCTGCCACACAGATACGACCGGTATCCAGGGCGTAGATGCCGAACTCGTTGCGCAGGCGATGCACTTGCTCAGTGGTCAGGCCGGAGTAGGAGAACATGCCGCGCTGACGACCGACGAAGCTGAAGTCGCGGCCCGGCGCTTTCTCGGCCAGCAGGGCAACCATCTGCTCGCGCATGCCACGAATGCGCAGACGCATTTCAGCCAGCTCGGCTTCCCACTGTGCGCCCAGTTCTGGGCTGTTCAGCACGGCCGCTACGATGCTTGCGCCGTGGGTCGGCGGGTTGGAGTAGTTGGTGCGGATCACGCGTTTGACTTGCGACAGCACGCGCGCGCTTTCTTCTTTCGATTCGCTGATGATCGACAGGGCGCCAACGCGCTCGCCGTACAGCGAGAACGACTTGGAGAACGAGCTCGAAACGAAGAAGGTCAGGCCGGATTCAGCGAACAGGCGCACGGCAGCGGCGTCTTCGTCGATACCGTCGCCAAAGCCCTGGTAGGCCATGTCGAGGAACGGTACGTGACCTTTGGCTTTAACCACTTCCAGCACGTTGTTCCAGTCCGCCGGGGTCAGGTCGACGCCGGTCGGGTTGTGGCAGCAAGCGTGGAGGATAACGATCGAGCCGTTCGGCAGAGCGTTGAGGTCTTCGAGCATGCCGGCACGGTTTACGTCGTGGGTGGCAGCGTCGTAGTAACGGTAGTTTTGCACCGGGAAACCGGCGGTTTCGAACAGGGCGCGGTGGTTTTCCCAGCTCGGGTCGCTGATCGCCACGACAGCGTTCGGCAGCAGTTGCTTGAGGAAGTCGGCACCGATTTTCAGTGCGCCGGTCCCGCCGACGGCCTGAGTGGTGATGACGCGACCGGCGCTGATCAGCGGCGAGTCGTTGCCGAACAGCAGCTTTTGCACGGCCTGGTCGTAGGCAGCGATGCCATCGATCGGCAGGTAACCGCGCGAAGCGTGTTGAGCGACGCGAATCGTCTCGGCTTCGATCACGGCGCGCAGAAGTGGAATTCGCCCCTCTTCGTTGCAGTACACGCCAACGCCCAGGTTGACCTTGGTGGTCCGGGTATCGGCGTTGAATGCTTCGTTGAGGCCCAGGATTGGATCGCGGGGTGCCATTTCGACAGCGGAGAACAGGCTCATTATTGCGGCGGCTCTGAATGGAGAATGGAGGGACGTGTCGCGCTCCAGCCGGATGCACTAGAGCGGTGCACAAACGGGGAGCTAGTATAGAGGCCATTACGGAACAATGGCGACAGGCGATTCGGCTTTTCAGGCAAGTTTTTCCGATTATTTCTTGACCGTTAGTCGACTGCGCGTGTCAGAGTCTTTACCGGATGTAGGACGTTTGCCTTGAAAGGTGAGGCAATCGCCACCACATTGAGCACAATCCAGGTTTTTTCTTGCGCGACACCGGTCGTTTACGGTCGTCCCCGTGGTGCTCCGCTTTGTTCGGAATGCCGCGATCCCAGAGGTGTATATGTCCGAATTCCAGCTCGTCACCCGCTTCGAGCCCGCCGGCGATCAACCGGAAGCCATTCGCCAATTGGTCGAGGGTATCGAAGCCGGGCTGGCGCACCAGACGCTGCTCGGTGTGACCGGCTCGGGCAAGACCTTCAGTATCGCCAATGTCATCTCGCAGATTCAGCGCCCGACGCTGGTGCTGGCGCCGAACAAGACCCTCGCCGCGCAGTTGTACGGCGAGTTCAAGGCGTTTTTCCCGAATAACGCCGTTGAATACTTCGTTTCCTACTACGACTACTATCAGCCCGAAGCCTATGTGCCGTCGTCCGACACTTTCATCGAGAAGGACGCGTCGATCAACGACCACATCGAGCAGATGCGTCTGTCCGCGACCAAAGCGCTGCTCGAGCGCAAGGACGCGATCATCGTCACCACGGTGTCGTGTATCTACGGTCTGGGCAGCCCGGAAACTTATTTGAAGATGGTGCTGCATGTCGATCGCGGCGACAAACTCGATCAGCGTGCGCTGCTACGGCGTCTGGCCGACCTGCAATACACCCGCAATGATATGGATTTTGCCCGCGCGACCTTCCGTGTTCGCGGTGACGTGATCGACATCTACCCGGCGGAATCCGATCTGGAAGCGATCCGTATCGAGCTGTTCGATGACGAAGTCGAAAGCATTTCCGCGTTCGACCCGCTGACCGGCGAAGTCATCCGCAAGATGCCGCGTTTCACCTTCTACCCGAAGAGCCACTATGTGACGCCTCGGGAAACCCTGCTCGACGCCATCGAACATATCAAAGTCGAATTGCAGGAGCGCCTCGAATACCTGCGCAGCAACAACAAACTGGTCGAGGCTCAGCGGCTGGAGCAGCGCACCCGCTTTGATCTGGAAATGATCCTCGAACTGGGTTACTGCAACGGCATCGAAAACTACTCGCGCTATCTGTCCGGGCGTCCGGCCGGCGCTGCGCCGCCGACCCTCTACGATTACCTGCCGGCCGATGCCTTGCTGGTGATCGACGAATCCCACGTCAGCGTGCCGCAGGTCGGCGCGATGTATAAGGGCGACCGTTCGCGCAAGGAAACCCTCGTCGAATACGGCTTCCGTCTGCCGTCGGCACTGGATAACCGGCCGATGCGTTTTGACGAGTGGGAAGGGGTCAGCCCACAGACCATTTTTGTCTCGGCGACCCCGGGCAATTACGAAGCCGAGCACGCCGGGCGCGTGGTCGAGCAAGTGGTACGGCCGACCGGTCTGGTCGACCCGCAGGTTGAGGTGCGCCCGGCGCTGACTCAGGTCGACGATCTGCTCTCGGAAATCAGCAAACGCGTGGCGGTCGAAGAGCGGGTGCTGGTCACCACGCTGACCAAGCGCATGGCCGAAGACCTTACCGATTACCTTGCCGACCACGGTGTGCGCGTGCGTTATCTGCACTCGGACATCGACACGGTTGAGCGGGTCGAGATCATCCGCGATCTGCGCCTTGGCACTTTTGATGTGCTGGTCGGGATCAACTTGCTGCGTGAAGGTCTGGACATGCCGGAAGTGTCGCTGGTGGCGATTCTTGATGCGGACAAGGAAGGTTTCCTGCGCTCCGAGCGTTCGCTGATTCAGACCATTGGCCGCGCGGCGCGTAACCTCAATGGTCGGGCGATTCTCTATGCCGATCGCATGACCGGTTCGATGGAGCGCGCGATCGGCGAGACCGAGCGGCGTCGCGACAAGCAGATCGCCTTCAACCTGGAAAACGGCATCACCCCGCGCGGTGTGATCAAGGACGTCGCCGACATCATGGAAGGCGCCACCGTGCCGGGCTCGCGCAGCAAGAAGCGCAAAGGCATGGCCAAGGCCGCCGAAGAGAACGCCAAGTACGAAGCCGAATTGCGCTCGCCGAGCGAGATCACCAAACGCATTCGTGCGCTGGAAGAGAAGATGTATCAGCTGGCGCGGGATCTGGAGTTTGAAGCGGCGGCGCAGATGCGCGATGAGATTGCCAAACTGCGTGAACGGCTTTTGGCTGTGTAAGGAGGATCGTTCCCACGCTCTGCGTGGGAATGCAGCCCCGGACGCTCCGCGTCCGCTGTGACGCAGAGCGTCACCGGAGTCATTCCCACGCGGAGCATGGGAACGATCAGTTGCAGTTAGTGGGACTCCCCAGCCTTCAATCCTTGCGGCAATTTCTTGGTCAACAAAATCGCCAGCATACTGATCCCCAGCGCAATCCCGACAAAGTGAAACGCATCGTTGTAAGCCATGATCGCCGCCTGTTGATGGACGATCTCACTCAACTTGCCCAACGCCGCCGTGTCACTGCCAAACCGATCCGTCATCGATGCCAGCCGCTCAGCCACCTGCGGATTGGTCGGCACCACCGCCTCACGCAAATAATCGAAGTAAGTCTTGGTGCGCGCATCCAGCAGCGTCGCCAGCAAGGCAATGCCGATCGCACCGCCGAGGTTACGCAGAATATTGAACAGACTCGACGCCGACCCCGCGTCCTGCGGCAGGATGTACGCCGTGGCAATCAGCGAAATCGTCACCATGATCAACGGCTGCCCCAGCGCCCGGATGATCTGAATCTGATTGAACTGCGGCCCGGCAAAGTCCGGGTTGAGCACCCCCGAAGAAAAACTCGCCAGCCCGAACAGCCCAAAGCCGATCGTGCACAGCCATTTCGGCGAAACAAACTTCATCAGCTTCGGCACCAGCGGAATCAGGAACAGCTGCGGCACGCCCATCCACATGATCACTTCGCCGATCTGCAGGGCGTTGTAGTTCTGGATCTGCGCCAGATACAGCGGCAACAGATAGATCGAACCGTACAACCCGACACCCATGCCCAGGCTGGAAATACTCGACAAGCCAAAGTTGCGATTGCGCAGAATGCCAAGGTTGATCAGCGGATTCGGTTTGGAAATCTGCACGATCACAAAGGTAATCAGGCTGAGCAGGGCGATGCTGCCCAGGGTCACGATCAGGCTCGATTCGAGCCAGTCCTTGCGATGGCCTTCTTCAAGAAAGACTTGCAAGCAACCGAGGCCGACTCCCAGCGTGAGGATGCCGGTGTAGTCGGTGCTTTTCAGCAGTTCCCAGTGCGCTTCTTTCTTCTCTAGTCCGTACATCAGTCCGGCGATCATGATCAGGCCCGGCGGGATGTTGATATAGAAAATGTACTCCCAGCCCCAGTTTTCCGTGAGCCAGCCGCCCAGCGTCGGACCGATTGATGGCGCGAACGTGGCGGTCATGGCGAACATCGCCATGCCTTTGGCGCGGTGGTGTTCGGGGAGTTTGATCAGGGTCAGGGTGAACGCCAGCGGGATCAGCGCGCCACCGGTGAAACCCTGCATGGCGCGAAAGACGATCATGCTCTCCAGGCTCCACGCCATCGAGCACAGCAACGACGAAGCCAGAAAACCCAGCGACACCCACACCGCCAGCCGACGCGCCGACAACAACTGCACCAGCCACGCGGTCAGCGGGATCATGATGATTTCCGCGACCAGATACGAGGTGGAAATCCACGAGCCTTCTTCCAGTGTCGCCGACAAGGCGCCCTGAATATCCTTCAAAGAAGAGTTGGTGATCTGGATGTCGAGCACGGCCATAAAAGCGCCGAGCATTACGCTCATCACCGCAATCCAGTCGCGCCGAGTCGGCTCGCCGACCGGGCGGATCAGCGAATCACCGGCCATTGTCCGGGGCGTCTTTGATGTTCACGGTGGCGGTGACGGACATGCCCGGACGGATCTTGCCGTGCAGCGGGTTGTCGGCCTTGAACGTCAACTTCACCGGAATCCGCTGCACGACTTTGGTGAAGTTGCCGGTGGCGTTGTCCGGTGGCAGCAGGCTGAACTGCGCACCGGAAGCGGCGAACAGACTGTCGACCCGCGCTTCGATCGGTGTGTCGCCGTAGGCGTCGAAGGTCAGTTCGGCTTTCTGACCGGGTTGCATATGGCCGATCTGGGTTTCCTTGAAGTTGGCCTGCACCCAGATATCTTCGTCCGGGACGATCGACAGCAGATAGGCACCGGCCTGCACCACTTGGCCGTTGCGCGCGGCGCGCTGGCCGACGAGACCGCTGATCGGTGCGTGGATTTCACTGCGGGTCAGGTTGAGTTCGGCTTGCGCGAGATCGGCGCGAGCGTTGGCGATCTGCGCGTCGAGGCGTTTGATTTCGGCGTTCAGGGCGTTGACTTGCTGACGCTGGCCTTGTGCGTCGGCTTGCGCCTTGGCCACTTGCGAGCGGGCAATGTGGGCGTCGGCGGAGAGGGTGGTCACGCGTTCTTCGGAAACGTAACCGGGTTTGCGCAGGGTTTCGGCGCGCGACAAATCCATCTGCGAGCGGCCAAGTGTCGCTTGGGTGGTCGCCACTTGCGCATCGCTGGCGGCGATCAGGCTCGATTGCTGAGTCAATTTGCTTTGCGCCTGCAGGCGCTCGGCTTCGCGGGTGGCGAGGGCGGCATTGGCGCGATCGATGGCCAGGCGGAAATCATTCGGTTCCAGGCGCACCAGTAGCTGGCCTTTTTCCACGTGCTGATTGTCCTGCACCAGCACTTCATCGATGCGCGCGCTCAATTGGCTCGACACACGGGTGATTTCGCCCTGGACATAGGCGTTGTCGGTGCTTTCATAAAAGCGTCCCTTGAAAAACCAGTGGGCGAAGAAGCCCCCGGCAATCAACAGGACCAGCAGCAGGAAAATCAACAGGCGACGCTTGAGTTGGGCAGGCATGGGCAAACTGTAGTCGAGGAATTGTAAGGAAAGTTATCAGCAGGCGAATCTGGCATACAGCCGATAAACGGTAAATGCCATCCGCTGATATTTGCCCATTCACCACGGCTTACCGGCGTTACAGACGCAAACTTGGCTTAAATGCCCTGCCCGCTGGAGCGGGGCGGGTGTCGCCTGTTACCATTCGCCGCTTGATTGTTTTGCTTTTCATTCTTTTCGAGACATGCCATGACCACCGTCCGCACTCGCATCGCGCCATCGCCTACCGGGGATCCCCACGTAGGTACCGCTTACATCGCATTGTTCAACTACTGCTTTGCCAAGCAGCATGGCGGTGAGTTCATCCTGCGCATCGAAGACACCGACCAGTTGCGTTCGACCCGCGAGTCCGAACAGCAGATCTTCGACGCCCTGCGCTGGCTGGGCATCGACTGGAGCGAAGGCCCGGACGTTGGCGGGCCGCACGGCCCGTACCGGCAGAGCGAGCGTGGCGACATCTATCAGAAGTACTGCCAGCAACTGGTCGACATGGGCCATGCGTTCCCGTGCTTCTGCACCGCTGAAGAGCTGGATCAGATGCGCGCCGAGCAAATGGCGCGCGGCGAAACGCCACGCTACGACGGCCGCGCGCTGCTGCTGTCGAAAGAAGAAGTCGCCGCTCGTCTGGCCGCTGGCGAACCCCACGTGATCCGCATGAAGGTGCCGAGCGAAGGCGTTTGCGTGGTGCCGGACATGCTCCGTGGTGATGTCGAGATCCCGTGGGATCGCATGGACATGCAAGTGCTGATGAAGACCGACGGCCTGCCAACGTACTTCCTCGCCAACGTCGTCGACGATCACCTGATGGGCATCACCCACGTCCTGCGCGGCGAAGAATGGCTGCCATCGGCACCGAAACTGATTCTGCTGTACGAATACTTCGGCTGGGAGCAACCAGAGCTGTGCTACATGCCGCTGCTGCGTAACCCGGACAAGAGCAAACTGTCCAAGCGCAAGAACCCGACTTCGGTGACGTTCTACGAGCGCATGGGCTTCATGCCGGAAGCGATGCTCAACTACCTCGGCCGCATGGGCTGGTCGATGCCGGACGAGCGCGAGAAGTTCTCGCTGCAGGAAATGGTCGACAACTTCGACCTCAAGCGTGTCTCGCTGGGCGGGCCAATCTTCGACATCGAGAAACTGTCGTGGCTCAACGGCCAGTGGCTGCGTGATCTGCCGGTGGAAGAGTTTGCCAGCCGCCTGCAGACCTGGGCGTTGAACCCGGAATACATGATGAAGATCGCGCCGCTGGTGCAGGGCCGCGTTGAAACCTTCAGTCAGGTTGCACCGCTGGGCGGCTTCTTCTTCGCCGGCGGCGTTAACCCGGATGCCAAGCTGTTTGAATCGAAGAAGCTCTCGGGCGATCAGGTTCGCCAGTTGATGCAGTTGATCCTGTGGAAGCTGGAAAGCCTGCGTCAGTGGGAGAAAGACGCCATCACCGCGACGATTCAGGCGGTGGTCGAATCGCTGGAGTTGAAACTGCGCGATGCAATGCCGCTGATGTTTGCTGCAATCACGGGGCAGGCGAGTTCGGTGTCGGTACTCGATGCGATGGAAATCCTCGGCCCGGACCTGACCCGTTATCGTCTGCGTCAGGCGATCGACCTGCTGGGCGGCGTGTCGAAGAAAGAAAACAAAGAGTGGGAAAAACTGCTGGGCGCTATCGCCTGATAACTTAACCCCCCTGTAGGAGCTGCCGAAGGCTGCGATCTTTTGATCTTGATCTTTAAACGGCAACGTCAAAAGATCGCAGTCTGCGGCAGCTCCTACAGGGGCATGCTTTATCCCAAGTCCCGGATTTACGGGGGAGGGCGGTAAGTGATTGTTATGCCGACGAAAAACTTTGAAAAATTTCAAAAATAAGTTTGACAGGCTTTCGATACGCCCTTAAGATTCGCCCCGTCCTCAGCGATGACATCAACGATGAGGGGCTATAGCTCAGCTGGGAGAGCGCTTGCATGGCATGCAAGAGGTCAACGGTTCGATCCCGTTTAGCTCCACCAATTTACACTTCAAGGTCTGGCCACACCGGCCTTGAAGCGATCAACACTCAGCGTTGATCAGTTGTATAGAAGGGTTTGCGTCCCCTTCGTCTAGTGGCCTAGGACACCGCCCTTTCACGGCGGTAACAGGGGTTCGAGTCCCCTAGGGGACGCCAGTTTTACAGAAGCGATGTTGCAAAATGTCGCTCCGCCGCGAGGCGAAAAATCCGGGGCTATAGCTCAGCTGGGAGAGCGCCTGCATGGCATGCAGGAGGTCAGCGGTTCGATCCCGCTTAGCTCCACCAATTTACAATTCAAGGTCTGGCCACACCGGCCTTGAATCGATCAGTTCTCAGCGCTGATCAGTTGTATAGAAGGTTTGTGTCCCCTTCGTCTAGTGGCCTAGGACACCGCCCTTTCACGGCGGTAACAGGGGTTCGAGTCCCCTAGGGGACGCCACGATTACCCGCTCTGCGGGATTTTATAAGGGTCATTCAATTATTGAATGGCCCTTTTGTTTGTCTGGCGTTTGGCCAATTCTCCTTTTTCCTTACACTGTGCATCAGACCAGCGGTCATATCCTTGACTTGCAGAATATTATTATGCGAATAATATTCTAGTCGTAATATTCGGAGGCAACGATGAACGATAAAAAAGCTCAAACCCGCGAACGCATCCTCAAGGCTGCCAGCGCTGCACTGATTCAGCGTGGCCCGGCGGACCCTAGCGTGGGCGAAGTGATGGGCGCAGCCGGCCTCACCGTCGGTGGCTTCTATGCGCACTTCGAAAGCAAGGACGCAATGATGCTCGAAGCGTTCAAGCAATTACTCGGTCGCCGCCGCGACCTGATTGCCGACATGGATGCCGAATTGACCGGCGAAGAGCGCCGCGCCTTGGTTGCCGCGTTCTATCTGTCGCGCAAGCACCGTGATTCCAGCGATGCCGCGTGCCCGATTCCAGCTTCGATTGGCGAGTTGGGTCGTTTGCCGGAATCGTTCCGCATCGCGCTGAACGAACACCTGGAGTTGATGATCGCGCAGTTGGCGTCCAGTCCCGAGGACACCGACAAAGCCCTGGCCGACGTGGCATTGATGGTGGGTGGTCTGGCGCTCGCCAGGGCGCTGGGCCCGGGAGATTTATCCGATCGATTGCTGCGCGCTGCCAAGTCGGCGGTGCGTTGACCTGAAGGCAGCACGCCTGAGGAGAGAGCGATGAACACGTTGAAGTGGGTTCGTGGCGTTAATGGCACCTTGGGCTGGATTGCACCGCAACGAGTGGCGAGCAAAATGCGCCTGGCGTTCATGACGCCGCGTTCGCTGCCGCTGCGGGATTGGGAGTTGCCGTTGTTGGCGAGCTCGGAACGGATCACCTTGCGCTTTGGCCTCTCGGCGCTGCGCTGGGGTCAAGGCCCGACGGTGCTGCTGATGCACGGTTGGGAAGGGCGGCCAACCCAGTTTGCCGCGCTGATCACTGCACTGGTCGATGCCGGTTACACCGTTGTGGCGCTCGATGGTCCGGCCCATGGTCGTTCGCCGGGGCGTGAAGCCAATGTCGTGTTGTTCGCTCGGGCAATGCTCGAAGCCGCTGCCGAATTGCCGCCACTGCAAGCGGTGATCGGTCACTCCATGGGCGGCGCCAGCGCCATGCTCGCTGTGCAACTGGGCTTGCGCACCGAAACCCTCGTCAGCATCGCCGCACCTGCGAGAATTCTTGGTGTGCTGCGCGGTTTTGCCCGCTACGTCGGTATGCCGCCGCGAGCGCGTTCCGCCTTCATCCGCCAGGTCGAGCAAGATGTCGGGATGCGCGCCGCTACGCTCGACGTTGCCCACTATCAACTGGATATGCCCGGCCTGATCGTGCATGCCGAGGACGACAACTTCGTCTCGGTCAAAGAGTCGCAACTGATCCACGAATCCTGGTTCGACAGCCGCTTGCTGCGGCTTGAGGGCGGCGGTCATCAGCGCGTGCTGGCCGACCCTCGCGTGGTTGATGGCGTGTTATCACTGCTGGCCGGCCGCAGCCTCCAGGCGCGCCAATCAGCCTGAGCTCCGTTACACTGCCCCGGTTGAATACATTGACCGGGAGTGGGGCATGGGCTGGGATCGGGCAACGCCGTTTACCATTGATCTGCAAGTAGGCGCCGAGGATATCGACGGCTTGGGGCACGCGAACAACGCGGTGTACGTGACCTGGCTGGAGCGTTGCGCCTGGCGCCACTCGCAGCGTCTGGGCCTGGATCTGGTCGAGTATCGGCGCCTGGATCGGGCAATGGCCGTGGTTCGTCACGAGATCGATTATCTGGCTGCGGCCTATGAAGGCGACGAACTGCAATTGGCGACCTGGATTGTCGATTGGGATCAGCGCCTGAAAATGACCCGGCATTTCCAGCTCAAGCGCCCGAGTGACAACACCACGCTGTTGCGTGCGCAAACCACTTTCGTCTGTATCGAGCTGTCCACGGGCAAGCCCAAGCGCATGCCGGCCGAGTTCATCGAAGGCTACGGCCCGGCGATCCAGATCCCGGAATCTGCGAAAATCTAATGTAGGAGTGAGCCTGCTCGCGATAGCGGTGTGTCAGCCAACATATGCCTCACTGACACACCGCTTTCGCGAGCAGGCTCGCTCCCACAAGGTTTCTGCGAATTCCTGCGATATCCAGTAAACTGCCGCACGTTTTTCTTCAAGTAGTGTTTTCCCATGCAAATTGCTCTGGCACCCATGGAGGGGTTGGTCGACGACATTCTCCGCGACGTGCTGACCCGCGTTGGCGGCATCGACTGGTGCGTGACCGAATTCATTCGCGTCAACGACCAGTTGCTCACTCCAGCCTACTTTCACAAGTTCGGCCCTGAGCTGCTCAATGGCGCGCGTACCGCATCCGGCGTGCCATTGCGCGTGCAATTGCTCGGCTCCGATCCTGTATGCCTGGCGGAAAACGCTGCACTGGCCTGCGAACTCGGCTCCGAAGTGATCGACCTCAACTTCGGCTGCCCGGCCAAGACCGTTAACAAATCCCGGGGCGGCGCCGTGCTGCTCAAAGAGCCGGAATTGCTTAACCAGATCGTCGAACACGTGCGCCGCGCCGTACCCGCGCACATTCCCGTGACCGCGAAAATGCGCCTCGGCTTCGACAGTCCCGACGGTTCGCTGGTCTGCGCCACGGCATTGGCTGAGGGCGGCGCCGAGCACATTGTGGTTCACGCCCGTACGAAAATGGACGGCTACAAACCGCCCGCACATTGGGAGTGGATTCCGCGTGTGCAGGACGTGGTCAAAGTCCCGGTGTTCGCCAACGGCGATATCTGGAGCGTCGAAGACTGGCGTCGTTGCCGCGAAATCAGTGGCGTGGAAGACATCATGCTCGGCCGCGGACTGGTGTCGCGTCCGGATCTGGCCAGGCAAATCGCTGCCGCCCGCGCTGGCGAAGAAGTGGTCGAGATGACCTGGGCCGAGCTGATGCCGCTGATCCAGGACTTCTGGCTGCAAGCCAAAGCGCAGATGACTGCACGTCAGTCGCCGGGCCGTTTGAAGCAATGGCTGGCCATGCTGACGCGCAATTATCCCGAGGCCACTGAGCTGTTTACCGTGCTGCGTCGTGAAACTGAGCCGGATCATGTCTCGCGTTTACTCGGTCTGCCGGTTGCCGAAGCGGCCTGAAAAAAATCTGCAAATAATCTCTTGAAATCATTTCAGTGGTCCCTATTTAAGGGTTACGCGATGCCGAATTCGGGTCGCGGAGTCAAAAAACCTTGCTGATTGTTTTCAGGAGATTTGAACCATGAGTACTGCATTTTCCCTCGCACCACTGTTCCGTTCCTCGGTGGGTTTCGACCGTTTCAACGACCTGTTCGAAACCGCCCTGCGCAACGAGCCGGGCAGCAGCTATCCACCTTACAACGTGGAAAAACACGGTGATGACCAGTACCGTATCGTCGTTGCGGCGGCCGGTTTCCAGGAAGAAGACCTGGAACTGCAAGTCGAAAAAGGTGTGCTGACCATCAGTGGCGGCAAGCGTGATGCCAATGAAGGCGTGACCTTCCTGCATCAGGGCATTGCCCAGCGTGCTTTCAAGCTGTCCTTCCGTCTGGCCGATCACATCGAGATCAAGGCTGCGGATCTGAGCAATGGTCTGCTGAGCATCGACCTGTTGCGCGTGATCCCGGAAGAGGCGAAAGCCAAACGCATCCCGATCAACGGGACGCAGAAGCCGGCGTTGCAGCACTGAGTCACGTGCCGCAACACAATCGTCTGAACGGACGATGAGCCGCTGAATGAAGGCCCCGATACGTCGGGGCCTTTTTTGTGCGCGCAAGAAAACCGTTGTTCGACTTTGCCGCTGGCGGCGGTTTCTCTACAATCCGCGGCAGTTTTGCCGACCCCCATTCCTCACCGGTCGGCCTGGAGCCTTTTTTCATGGACGAGATTCAACAGCGCTGGCTGTGCGCTTTGTCTGCGCCAATGGCGGCGATCAATACCGGCGCCAGCTACGACGACCCGGCCTTCTGCAACGATCGCTACATCGACCTGAAAGACAGCTGGGGTATCGACGACCGTGGGCAATTGTTCGACATGCTCGAACGGATGACCGACGACGGCCATGCCAAGCACCTCAGCGCGGCCTATTTGGCTTGGCAGCGTTGTCTGCCAAGTGAATGGCAGGCCTTGCTTGAAGATCTCACTCCCCGCGAACGCATCCTGCATGAGTTTGCCAGTCGCACGTTCGGCAGTTGTGGGCCGGGCGGGATTTTGTCCTGGGACTATGGCCGCATGGGCTTTCTCTTGCGTTGCGCGGTGCGCAATCAGTGGATCGATCTGGACGAAAGCAACTGGCTGCACAGTCGTTTGGCCCTCAGAGCGCAATTTCACTATGGCAGCTGGATGGCTTACTTCGATGGCTTTGTGGTGGGCCGGACGTTTTGGTCGTGCCTGAGCGCCAGCGACGATGAGCTTGCGCGTGCGCTGGATCGACAAGGCGCCAACGCCCTTAACGTGCGGATTGCCCGCGGTCTTGCCGAGAACATCCCTCAGTTCCTAGCTGATTTGCCGTGGCACATGGAAATTGATTTGCCGCCGCGCCCGGCATCGCTCAAGGAGTTCGACTGGTCATGAGTTGCTGGATCCGCTTGGGCATCGAGCCTACTAACGACGAAAACCTGATTCGCAACGCCTACCGCGCACGTTTGCCGGCGCATCACCCGGAGACCGATCCGCAAGGGTTTCAGGCGCTGCGCATGGCCTACGAAAACGCCCTGCGTCTGGCGCGTGAAGATGAGGAAGAAGAGCCCGAGGACGAGTACGAGTCCCAAGCCTCAGAACAGACTGTCGTTGAGGTCCCTCCAGTATTCGGGGAGTTCTGCGAGCTGCTGGATGATCCTGCGCGCCGGTTCAATTTCGCCGCGTGGCAGGCCTTTGTCCGAGGGCTGGATGAGCTGTCACTGGACGTGCTCGATGAACTCAGTTGGGGGCTTTACCACCGGCTGGCCGACGCCGGCCCGTTGTCGTACCGCTGCGCGAATCTGTTGGCCAAACGTATGGCCTGGGATCAGCAGTTGCTGGATCTTGCGTTCGACGACGCCCATCAGGTCGAATCCTTTCTACAGCGAATCGCAACGCCTGACCCGTTCGACACGGATCTGATGGGAACTTGGTCAGAGGCAGCCCAGACCGAATCGCTGTGGTACGCCCGTAGCCTCGATTTTATCTTCACCCAGCGCCCACTCCATGAGTTCGCCGACTTCGCCAGTCGGCACACCTGCCTGCCATTGCCGAATGATGCCGCGTTCCTCAAGCGCCTGTTGGTGCAGTTCACTCAGGCAGGCATCGGCATGCCGACATTTTTGCAGGACTGCGTCGAGCGGCAGCTTGCAGCACCGGATGATGTCGACTGGCTTTACCTGTTGGCGTGCCAGAACAGTCTGCTGGGGCGAGACGATCAGGCATTGCCGTGCTGGATCCGGCTGTGGAATGAGCATCGCCATCCGATGGCGGAAAGTCGTCTGCTGGAGCTGTGTGCCAAGCGCCAGCCGACTTTTCTGCCGCTGCTGATTCAGGCATTCGATCGCCTCGAGGACTGCTCTGACTGGTCGGAGGATCTCGGCGATGACGGCCAGGTGTATGGCAGCCCGTCACAACATCCCGAGACGCTGAACCGTTGGCTGGGTGTCGGAAGATTAGCGCTTGATAGCCTCGCGCAAAGCTTTGTCGATTGGCGTATGACGGGTGATGAACTGCCACTGCTCGCGCAGCTGCTGGGCGAGAACGCCGACAGCCGACTGTTGCATCTGTACCGGCACGCCTGGGCACTGCACCGGGGGGATTCGGCTTTGCTGCAGCAGATTCTGGATGCACCGTTGCCGGTTGATGCTCTCGAAAACCTGGTGATGAGCGGATTCAAATACCAGGCCGAGCAACACTTGCGCTGGTTGAGCAGGGCTCCGATTGCACTGGCCATGCGTGCTTTCAGTGACGCGAATTCAAGCTCGCGGCCATTGCCGCAGGTGCTGACGCAAGGTGAGCCGCACAAGGTCTGTCGGTTATGGTTGCGCCGCTTGCGGCCCTACAACGATGCTGCGCTGGAGCGAATCGCAGAAGCCTTCAAGCTTGGTGCGGTCAAAGATGACTGCGACTTGTCCGAACTCGACTTGATTCTGCAGTTAAGCCGGCGCGGGATCCCGTTGCCGCCAGTCGGGCTGGGTGAAGCCACTTGGGAGTGGCACGCGCAGACCCTGTTTTTGCTGGCATTGCTGGAACAACCCGAACGCTGGCTGCAGATGATTGACGCGCAGTGCGTGGAGCGCCTGCCTTTCAATCCGGCCCATCCGTTGAGTCGCCTGCAACCGTTGTTGCGGCGCTTGCAGCGTGAGCAAGGCCATTGCGCCGGTTTGCTCGGATGGCTGCAAGGCAATGACCCGGTGCACGGCTTATTGGTGCAGCAATTGTTCAGCGTACAGCAGGCGATAGACAGTGTCCGGTTGCCGGCCAATAGCCTGCTTTACACCTGTCTCGAAAGTGATCGTGCTGCCTGCGGCGACGATTTGCTGGGTTTGATGATGTTCTGGGGCGTGCTCTATCACGATCCGAGCCTGAGTGCCGAGCAGCATCGCGCATTGTTGCAATCGATCGCGGCGATCAGTTGTGAGGACGATTGGTTCGAAGGCTTCCGCGACGGTTTGATCAAAGGCGAACCGGTGTGGCCGCCGCGCAAAGTGCTGACCGATTTTGCTGTCGACAAACTGCTGGCGTATGAAGCACTGGATGCACTCAAGGGCTTGATTCGCTATGGCGCTGCCGGGGTGCCGAAAACGCGCGTCCTGCGCCAACTGCAACAGGGCAAGGACGATGTGCAGAACAGCATCGGGCTGCGCCTGGCCTTGTGCGCATTATTGTCCTGGTCGGAACGATTACTGCTGGCTAAAAGCGATGTTCAGCCGGTACCGGCGACAGCGATCTGGCGTCTGGGATCGCGGTTGGGGCGTAAGGCTTTTATCGCTCAGGTCTTGGCCTGCGTGGTGATTGCGCCGGTGGCAGGGCTGATCAGTGGCACTACGGGCGCAGGCATTCTTATCCTGCTATTGGCTGTGCTGCTGTTGTTCGGCGCCATTCTGCGCCGTTTGCACGACATGGGCCGGGGCATTCCGACGTTGCTGATCTTCATGGTGCTGACGCCGGTTCTGCCATTCCTGCCTTTGGTGCTGTTCGGCTTTCCCGGTGACAAGTTGCCCAACCGCTATGGTGTGCCGCCGGACAGCGGCGATTCCGAAATGCTGTCCGGCGGCTTGCAGGCTGCCTTGCGGCGGCTCAACGGTTAGAGACGCAGTTGATCCAGCGCCTTGTTCAGCTCTGAGCGATGGCTGGCAATCTCCGAGGGTTGCTGGCCGGCGAGCACGGTAGTGAAGTTGTGCAGCCATTCGGCAATGTGCTCGCGTTGCGTGCCGAGGCTTTGCATCCATGCCCGCTCCAGACGGGCGAGCAACGTGCGGTTGGGCAGCGCGTCGCGTGGATGGACTTTCAGAGTGGACAGCCGGTTATGGCTGTCTCGGCGTGCTTGCTCATCCAGACCCGTGGGGCTGCGGTCGATGCTGTGACTGTGACGCTCGCCGGTTTCGAGCAGGGTGACGTCGACTTCGAGCAGACCGTTGATGTCATAACTGAAGCGCACGTCCAGTTCCTGGATGTGTTCAGTGGGCGTCAACGTGACATCGAAAGCATCAATCAGAATGTTGTCGCAAACCCACGGCCGCTCACCCTGATAGACGGCGATGCGCAGCAGCGATTGCTTGGGCTGGGTGGTGTAATAACGCTCCACCCTTGACGTCGGAATGATGGTGTTACGTTCGATGATGGGCGAGAAGGCACCTTTGATGTCTTCTCCACGCATGGTCGCAATCCCCAGCGTATACGGGCAGACATCCGTCAGAATCAACTCTTCAACCGCCCCGTCACGCGCCTTGCACGCCGCTTGCGTCGCCGCCCCCAGCGCAACAATCGTGTCCGGATCAAGATGCCGGTACGGCAGGCGTCCGAACAGCGTGGCGACCATTTGCTGCACCGCCGGCATGCGCGTGGCGCCGCCGACCAGCACCAGGCTGTCGAGGTCGCGAGGTTTGAGGCGAGCGTCGCGCAGGGCTTGTTCGATCGGCGCGCGCAAACGGGCCAGCAGCGGCTCCCAGATTTTCACTGCCGCCGCTTCGTCCAGCGACCATTCGAGCGTCTTGTCGCCATGGCGCCAGCTCAGATGTTGAACACCTTCAGCGAGTTTGCATTTCAGTTGCTCCAGCGCGTCGCCGAGGCTGGCCATGCTTTGCGCATCGACCATTGCCGGAGTCAGTTGCCAATGTTTCAGGCAGGCCTGCAACAGCGCGGCAGTGAAGTCTTCGCCGCCGAGAAAGTTGTCGCCGGTGGAGGCGTGCACTTCGATCAGTGGCAACGCGTATTCCAGTACCGTGACGTCGAAGGTGCCGCCGCCCAGATCGAAGATCAGCGTGCGTTCGAATTTCTGTTCATGCAGCCCGTAAGCCATCGCCGCAGCGGTCGGCTCGTTGATCAGGCGTGTCACCGAGAGCCCGGCCAGTTCGGCAGCAAACAGCGTGCGTTTGCGTTGTTCGTCGCTGAAATACGCCGGCACGGAAATCACCGCTTCCGACACCGGGTGGCCGAGAAAGGCTTCGGCGTCCTGCTTGAGTGAGCCGAGCACCAGCGCCGACAACTCTTCCGGACTGAACTGACGTGCACCGAGCTGGACTTGTTTATCGCTGCCCATGAAACGCTTGAACGCTGCAGCGCTGCGCTCCGGGTGCGTGGTCAGGCGGGCGCGGGCGGCTTTGCCGACCAGAATGGTGTCGTCTTCATCGAGGCTGACCACCGAGGGCGTCAGTACATCGCCCAGAGCGTTGGGAATCAGGCGGGCCTGACCGTCCTGCCAGACGGCGATCAGACTGTTGGTGGTGCCAAGGTCGATGCCCAGCAGAGCCGGGCGGAGGAGGGTTGCATCCTGCATGAAAGATCTCGAAACGGCGCAAAAAACGCGACCCTACAGGTTGCCGCAAACCGTGGCAATTGCGCGTCTGTTGCAACGTGCACCGGTTATGGCAGGAGCTTTTTCAGATCCTCGAGTGCAACCGGTCGACTGTGCAGATAACCCTGATACAAATGGCAGCCCAAGCCTTGCAGGAACGCCAGTTGTTCCGGGGTTTCCACGCCCTCGGCAATCACCTCCAGCTCCAGACTGCGCGCCATGGCGACGATCGCGCGGATAATCTCGGCATCGTTCGGATCGGTCGTCGCATCGCGGATAAACGACTGATCGATTTTCAGTGTGTCCACTGGTAGCCGCTTGAGGTAAGTCAGTGACGAATAACCGGTGCCAAAGTCATCCATGGCGAAGCTCACGCCAAGCTTTTTCAGCCGGCGCATTTTGCTGATGGTGTCTTCCAGATTCTGGATGACGATGCCTTCGGTGATTTCCAGTTTCAGCAGCGAGCAGGGCAGCCCGTGGCTGCTCATGCTGTGTTCGATGCGCTCGACGAAGTCATTCTGACGGAACTGTCGTGGGCTGATGTTCACGCACAGGCTGAAATTCAGCGGGTCGACCCGTTTCTGCGCGATCAGTTGTTTGAAGGCATTGCAGGCCTCATCCAGAATCCAAGTGCCGACTTCGAGAATCAGGCCGCTGTCTTCCAGTACTTTGATGAACTCGGTGGGTGACTGCGCGCCCAGTTCCGGGTGATTCCAGCGCACCAGGGCTTCGGCGCCGATGATGCGGTTGTCGCGGGCATCGACCTGCGGCTGAAAGTGCACGTTGAATTCACCGCGCGACAGCGCCAGGCGCAGGTCGGTCTCCATGCGCAGCCGCTCGCTGGCGGCTTTCTGCATGGTGTTGTGATACATCTGCGTGGTGTTACGCCCGGAATCCTTGGCCCGGTACAGAGCAATGTCGGCGCGTTTGAGCAGATCGGTCGGCGTCGAGCCATGATCGGGAATCAGCGCCACGCCGATGCTCGGCGTCACTTGCAGGCGCTGGCCGTCGAGGAACATCGGTTCCGAGAGCAATTCGCGCAGGGTGTCGGCCAGATTGCGCACTTGCGTGCTGACTTCGTTGCGCGAGCCTTCGAGACCGCTGAGCAGCACGACAAATTCGTCGCCGCCGAGGCGTGCGACCGTGTCTTCCATGCGCACACTGGCTTCGAGCCGCGCGGTGATGATCTTCAGCACCGTATCCCCGACCGGATGGCCGAGGGAGTCGTTGATGTGCTTGAAGTGATCGAGATCGAGAAACAGCAACGCGCCGCGCAGGTTGTGGCGCTTGAGCAGGGCGATCTGCTGGCTCAGGCGATCCATCAGCAAGGCGCGGTTGGGCAGGTTGGTCAGCGGGTCGTGATAGGCCAGATGGCGAATTTGCGCTTCGGCGTTTTTCAACAGGCTGACGTCGCGCGCGGTCAGCAGCAGGCACGCCGTTTCATTGAGGGTGATCGGCTCGACCGAGACTTCCACCGTCAGCATCTCCCCGCGCTTGTTGCGCCCGAGCATTTCCTGATGGTGCACGCGACCCTTGATCTGCAACTCTGCGAGTAATGCCGAGCGCTGTTTTTCCTCAGCCCAAATCCCGACCTGATAAACCGTTTTGCCCACGACTTCTTCAGCGCGATAGCCAGTGAGACGGCAAAAACCGTCGTTGACCTCCAGATAACGCCCGGTGTCGCGCTCGGTGATGGTGATCGCGTCGGGGCTGGAGTGAAAGGCCTTGGCGAATTTCTCTTCACTGGCTTTCAGCGCCGCTTCCGAACGCTGTTGTTGGGTGATGTCGCGCAGGGTGGTGACGATGCAGGGCTGATCGCCGACGCTGATCTGCCGGCTGGAAATCACGCAGGTCAGCGACTGGCCGTCCTTGTGCTGGACGATGATCGCGACGTTGCTCAGGCCTTGTTCGCGAATCACCCTTTCAATGCGTTGCAGGCTTTTCGCTGAGGCATCCCACAAGCCGATTTCTTCAGCGGTGTGGCCAATCACGTCGGCGGCGCTCCAGCCGAAGGTCTGGGTAAAGCTGTTATTGATCTCGATGAACTCGCCACTGTCCTGGCGGGTGACGCAGATCGGGTCCGGGCTGACTTGGAACAGCGTGGCGAATTTCTCTTCCGAGGCCACCAGCCGCTGTTCGCGTTCGACCTGATCGGTGATGTCGAGCAGCGTGCCGGCCATGCGCAGCGGCGCGCCGTTGTCGTCGCGGTAGAGGCGGGCGCGGCTTTCCAGATAGCGCGAGCTGCCGTCCGGCAGTTGCACGCGATAGGTCAGCTGATAATTGCCCGCCGGGCCTTCGCGCAGGCTGCGGTAGGCGTCGCGCATGCTGTCGCGTTCCTCACCGGGCACGCCTTCGAAAAACTCTTCGAACGACTCATGAAACGGTTTCGGCTCCAGACCGTGCAGTTGCGCGGCCCGCGCCGAGCCGTAGAGCATGCCGCTGGGAATGTGCCAGTCCCAAGTGCCGAGCTGTGCCGAGTCCAGCGCCAGATCGAGGCGTTCCTGGCTGTCCTTCAAGGCGTGTTCGGCGGCTTTGCGTTCGGTGGTGTCGAGGAAGGTGCTGAGCAGATAGGGCTGACCTTCGAGTTCGACCTTCTGTGCGCTGAGAATGCCGTCGTGAATCTGCCCGTTACTGGCGCGAAACTGCACCTCCATGCTGATCAATTCGCCCTTGGTGTTGGTCTTCTTGACCAGTTCGCCGCGTTGCTCCGGATGCACCCACAAACCCAGCTCCAGAGTGGTGCGGCCGATGGCGCTCTGCACCGGCCAGCCGAACAGGCTTTCGAAATACTGATTGGCTTCGCTGATCAGGCCGTCTTCCTGACGGGTCAGCAGGACCATGTTCGGGCACAGGTGAAAAAGTGTCGCGAAACGTTTCTCCGAACTGCTCAGGGCCTGTTCGCGTTGGCGCTGGTGGGTGATTTCACGAATCACCCCGATCATTCGGGGGCGGCCGTTTTTATCCGGCAGCAGGCTGCCGCTGATCTCCAGCCAGTGCAGGCTGCCATCAGGCCAGCGGATACGGTGGTGCATCGCTTGTTCCAGCGGCGCCCCGGCAATCACCGCGTGGAAGGCGCGAACGGTTTTCGCCCGGTCTTCCGGCGGCAGCAGGTCGAGGTATTCCAGATCTTCGGGTAGCGGTTGCCGAGGATCGAAGCCGAACAAGGCCTGGGTGCCACGCGACCAACTGATCTGCCCGCGCTCGATGTCCCAATACCAGGCGCCGAGCCGCGCGCCGTTGAGCGCCGCCAGCAATTGCGGCGCGCTTTCCCAGCTCTGCTCGGAATGACGCGGGTCAATCGCCTGAATACGCGGCATCGGCGGAATTCGGTCAACAGATTTCGGCATCGTGGACAGGCCTTGAGCTGATGGTGGCGTTAGGCACAGGGGCAGCGGCTCTATAGGAGTAGCACAAGTTGGCCTCAAGTCCCTGGCAGATCGATTTGTGCATCCAGTAAGGCCATAAAGGCCCGTGCCGCATTCGAGAGCGTCCGTTCAGTGTGCAGGATATAGCCTAGCTGGCGACTGAGCTGTATGCCCGGCAATACGATGCTTGCCACCTGCTCATCGAGCATGGTGCGCGGCAAAACGCTCCAGGCCAGGCCAATCGAGACCATCATCTTGATGGTTTCCAGATAGTTGGTGCTCATGGCGATATTCGGCGTCAGGCCTTGGGCCTCGAACAAGCGTTGGACAATGTGGTGGGTGAAGGTGTTGCCACCGGGGAAAACCGCCGGATGACCGGCAATGTCCGCCAGATTGACCGGGCCATTGCTGATCAGCGAATGCTCCGGGGCAACCACGAAATCCAGCGGGTCGTCCCAGACGGGCGTGGCTTTGACCAGTGCGTGAGGTTCCGGCGCCAGGGTGATGACCGCCAGTTCGGCGCGGCCATGGAGAATTTCTTCGTAGGCCACTTCCGAATCAAGGAACTGAATATCCAGCGCAACCTGTGGGTAACGACGGGTGAATTCCCGCAATAGCGGCGGCAAACGGTGCAAACCGATGTGGTGACTGGTGGCCAGTGTCAGGCGCCCGCTGACTTCGCCGGTCAGATTGGTCAGCGCGCGGCGAGTGTCATCGAGCACGTTGAGAATCTGATAAGCCCGCGGCAGCAGGGCGCGGCCGGCCTCGGTCAGGCCGACTTCACGGCCCAGCCGATCAAACAACCGCACCTTCAATTGCTGCTCCAGCCCGGCGATGCGTTTGCTGATCGCCGGCTGCGTCAGGTGCAGGCGTTCGCCGGCGCCGGAGAAGCTGCCGGTCTCGGCAATCGCGATAAAAGCGTTGAGGTTGGCCAGATCCATGTTCGTATTCCAGTTGGTTATCCAAAGCATAAAAAATATGAATTTGAGTTATTTAATCTAACCCCATAGGATCGGCCTCACAAGCCAAAGGGTTATTGATAAGCCCAGGGCATAGAAACAAGCTGATGAGGAACCGTCTGATGGCCGGCAAAACGCTCTACGACAAGCTCTGGGATTCGCATTTGGTCAAGCAGCGCGACGATGGCTCGGCGCTGATCTATATCGATCGTCACATCATCCACGAAGTGACTTCGCCGCAAGCCTTCGAAGGCCTGCGTCTGGCCGGGCGCAAGCCTTGGCGCATCGATGCCAACATCGCGACCCCGGACCACAACGTACCGACCACGCCAGAGCGCAAGGGCGGCATCGCAGCCATTGCCGATCAGGTCTCGCGTTTGCAGGTTCAGACCCTCGATGACAACTGTGATGAATACGGCATCGTCGAGTTCAAGATGAACGACGTGCGCCAAGGCATCGTCCACGTCATCAGCCCGGAGCAGGGCGCGACCTTGCCGGGCATGACCGTGGTCTGCGGCGACTCGCACACCTCGACCCACGGCGCGTTCGGCGCTCTGGCCCACGGTATCGGCACTTCCGAGGTCGAGCACGTGCTCGCCACCCAGTGCCTGGTCGCGAAGAAAATGAAAAACATGCTGGTGCGCGTTGAAGGGCAATTGCCGTTCGGCGTGACCGCCAAGGACATCGTCCTCGCGGTGATCGGCAAGATCGGCACCGCCGGCGGTAACGGCCACGCGATCGAATTCGCTGGCAGCGCGATCCGCGACTTGTCCGTCGAAGGCCGCATGACCATCTGCAACATGTCCATCGAAGCCGGTGCCCGTGTTGGCCTGGTGGCAGCGGATCAGAAAACCGTCGACTACGTGAAGGGCCGTCCATTCGCACCGAAAGGTGAGCAGTGGGATATGGCCGTCGAAGCCTGGAAAGATCTGGTCTCCGACGCCGACGCCAAGTTCGACACCGTGGTTGAACTCGACGCTGCGCAGATCAAGCCGCAAGTCAGTTGGGGCACTTCCCCGGAAATGGTTTTGGCCGTTGACCAAAACGTGCCGGACCCGGCCAAGGAAATGGATCTGGTCAAACGCGACTCGATCGTCCGCGCCTTGAAATACATGGGTTTGACTGCCAATCAGGCGATCACCGACATTCAGCTGGATCGCGTATTCATCGGTTCCTGCACCAACTCGCGGATCGAAGACTTGCGCGCTGCGGCGGTAATCGCCAAGGGCCGCAAAGTCGCCTCGACCATCAAGCAAGCGATCGTGGTGCCGGGCTCGGGTCTGGTGAAGGCTCAGGCAGAAGCCGAAGGTCTCGACAAGATTTTCCTCGAAGCCGGTTTCGAATGGCGTGAGCCGGGTTGCTCGATGTGTCTGGCGATGAACCCGGACCGTTTGGAGTCCGGCGAACATTGCGCCTCGACCTCCAACCGTAACTTCGAAGGCCGTCAGGGCGCCGGTGGCCGTACCCACCTTGTCAGCCCGGCCATGGCGGCGGCGGCAGCGGTGAACGGTCGTTTCATCGACGTTCGTGAATTGATCTAAAGGAGCGCAGCATGAAAGCTTTTACCCAGCACACTGGTCTTGTCGCGCCTTTGGATCGTGCCAACGTCGACACCGACCAGATCATTCCGAAGCAGTTTTTGAAGTCGATCAAACGCACCGGTTTCGGCCCGAACCTGTTCGACGAGTGGCGTTACCTCGATGTCGGGCAACCGTATCAGGACAACTCCAAGCGCCCGTTGAACAAGGATTTCGTCCTCAACGCCGAGCGTTATCAGGGCGCCAGCGTATTGCTCGCCCGCGAGAACTTCGGTTGCGGCTCCAGCCGTGAGCACGCGCCATGGGCGCTGGAAGAATACGGTTTCCGCAGCATCATCGCGCCGAGCTACGCCGACATCTTCTTCAACAACAGCTTCAAGAACGGTTTGTTGCCGATCATCTTGAGCGACGCTGAAGTCGATGAGTTGTTCAAGCAGGTCGAGGCCGAGCCGGGTTATCAACTGCAGGTCGATCTGCAAGCGCAGACCGTGACCCGTCCGGATGGCAAGGTGTACAGCTTCGAGATCGACGCGTTCCGCAAGCACTGCCTGTTGAACGGTCTGGACGATATCGGTTTGACCTTGCAGGACGGCGATGCGATTGCGACGTTTGAGGCCAAACATCGGGTTAGCCAGCCGTGGTTGTTCCGCGACGCGTGATTTACCTATGACGAATGACGCCATCGCGAGCAGGCTCACTCCCACAGGGGAACGCATTCCAAATGTAGGAGTGAGCCTGCTCGCGATGAGTCCCTCAAAAGCAACACAAGGCTTAAACAAAAGGATGTCCTCATGACCAGCTCCGCCCAGCACGCTCAGGTCGTACAGAAGCAATTCGGTGAACAGGCCGCTGCCTACCTGAGCAGCGCCGTTCACGCTCAGGGAACCGAATTTGCACTGCTACAGGCTGAACTGGCGGGGCAGGGCGATGCCCGGGTGCTGGATCTGGGTTGTGGCGCCGGGCATGTGAGCTTTCACGCCTCACCGCTGGTCCGGGAAGTGGTGGCTTACGACCTGTCACAGCAAATGCTCGACGTGGTCGCCACCGCTGCTGTTGATCGCGGTTTCACCAACATCGCCACGGTCAACGGCGCCGCTGAGCGTTTGCCGTTTGCCGATGGCGAGTTCGACTTCGTGTTCAGCCGGTATTCGGCGCATCACTGGAGCGATCTCGGTGTGGCCCTGCGCGAAGTGCGTCGGGTGCTGAAGCCGGGCGGTGTGGCGGCATTCGTGGATGTGTTGTCACCGGGCAGTCCGTTGTTCGACACTTACCTGCAAAGCGTCGAAGTGCTGCGCGACACCAGTCATGTGCGCGATTATTCCGCCGCTGAGTGGCTGCGGCAGGTCAGCGAGGCCGGTTTGCATGTGCGCAGTACCACGCGTCAGCGCCTGCGTCTGGAATACACCAGTTGGGTTGAGCGCATGCGCACGCCTGAAGTAATGCGCGCGGCGATCCGCCAGTTGCAGCAGTCGATGGGCAATGAAGTGCGCGAATATTTTGAGATTGATGCCGATGGCTCGTTCAGTACAGATGTAATCGTGCTGATGGCCGAGCGATAAGAATTTTTCCGGGCGCGCCTAAGGTGGCGCACCGACTGAAGACACGAGGAAAGCATGAGCAAGCAGATTCTGATTCTCCCAGGTGACGGTATTGGTCCGGAAATCATGGCCGAAGCGGTCAAGGTGCTGGAGCTGGCCAACGACAAATACAGCCTGGGCTTCGAGCTGAGCCATGACGTGATCGGTGGCGCCGCCATCGACAAGCACGGCGTGCCGCTGGCCGATGAAACCCTCGACCGCGCCCGCGCTGCTGACGCCGTATTGTTGGGCGCCGTCGGTGGCCCGAAATGGGACACCATCGAGCGTGATATCCGCCCTGAGCGCGGCCTGCTGAAAATCCGTGCACAACTGGGCCTGTTCGGCAACCTGCGTCCGGCGATCCTGTACCCGCAACTGGCCGACGCGTCGAGCCTGAAGCCGGAAATCGTTGCCGGTCTGGACATCCTCATCGTTCGTGAGCTGACCGGCGGCATCTACTTCGGCGCGCCGCGCGGCACCCGTACCCTGGAAAATGGCGAGCGTCAGTCCTACGACACGCTGCCGTACAGCGAAAGCGAAATCCGCCGCATCGCCCGCGTCGGTTTCGACATGGCCATGGTCCGTGGCAAGAAGCTCTGCTCGGTGGACAAGGCCAACGTGCTGGCGTCCAGTCAACTGTGGCGTGAAGTGGTCGAGCAAGTGGCCAAGGATTATCCGGAAGTCGAACTGAGCCACATGTACGTCGACAACGCCGCCATGCAACTGGTGCGCGCACCGAAGCAGTTCGACGTGATCGTCACTGACAATATGTTCGGCGACATTCTGTCCGACGAAGCGTCGATGCTCACCGGTTCCATCGGCATGCTGCCGTCGGCCTCGCTGGATTCCAACAACAAGGGCATGTACGAGCCTTGCCACGGTTCCGCTCCGGACATCGCCGGTAAAGGCATCGCCAACCCGTTGGCGACCATTCTGTCGGTGTCGATGATGCTGCGTTACAGCTTCAATCTGCATGACGCGGCCGATGCCATCGAGAAAGCCGTTAGCGTTGTGCTCGATCAAGGGTTGCGCACTGGCGACATCTATTCGGCCGGTTGCACCAAAGTCGGTACGCAGGAAATGGGCGACGCAGTAGTCGCCGCGCTGCGGAATCTGTAATCTCTCGGGCCCGCTGCGAAATTCAATACAAGCAGCGGCCCACTTTTCAAGAAGGTGTAGTTGCGATGAAACGTGTAGGTCTGATCGGTTGGCGCGGGATGGTCGGTTCCGTGCTCATGCAGCGGATGCTGGAAGAGCAGGATTTCGATCTAATCGAGCCGGTGTTTTTCACCACGTCCAACGTCGGTGGCCAAGGCCCGTCCGTGGGCAAGGACATTGCTCCGCTCAAGGATGCTTACAGCATTGATGAGCTGAAGACCCTCGACGTGATTCTGACCTGCCAGGGCGGCGACTACACCAGCGAAGTGTTCCCGAAACTGCGCGAAGCCGGCTGGCAGGGTTACTGGATCGACGCGGCCTCGAGCCTGCGCATGAACGATGACGCGGTGATCATTCTCGATCCGGTCAACCGCAAGGTCATCGACCAGCAGCTCGATGCGGGCACCAAGAACTACATCGGCGGCAACTGCACCGTCAGCCTGATGCTGATGGGCCTGGGCGGCTTGTTTGAGGCCGGTCTGGTCGAGTGGATGAGCGCCATGACCTATCAGGCGGCTTCCGGTGCCGGCGCGCAGAACATGCGTGAACTGATCAAGCAAATGGGCGCGACCCACGCCGCTGTCGCTGATCAACTGGCCGATCCGGCCAGCGCGATCCTCGACATCGACCGTCGCGTTGCTGATGCCATGCGCAGCGAAGCGTACCCGACCGAAAACTTCGGCGTACCGCTGGCCGGCAGCCTGATTCCGTGGATCGACAAGGAACTGCCGAACGGCCAGAGCCGCGAAGAATGGAAAGCTCAGGCTGAGACCAACAAGATCCTCGGCCGCTTCAAGAGCCCGATTCCGGTCGACGGCATCTGCGTGCGCATTGGCGCCATGCGTTGCCACAGCCAGGCGCTGACCATCAAGCTGAACAAAGACGTGCCGATCGCTGATATCGAAGGGTTGATCAGCCAGCACAACCCTTGGGTCAAACTGGTGCCGAACCAGCGCGAGATCAGCATGCAGGAGCTGAGCCCGACCAAGGTCACTGGCACCCTGAATGTGCCGGTGGGTCGTCTGCGCAAGCTGAACATGGGTTCGCAATTCGTCGGTGCGTTCACCGTCGGCGACCAACTGCTGTGGGGCGCGGCCGAACCGCTGCGTCGCATGCTGCGGATTTTGCTTGAGCGTTGATCGTTTGCAGCAATGAAAGAGCCCGCGCCTTGTGAGAGGTGCGGGTTTTTTTATGCCTGTGGTTTCTCGGGTGTCTGGATTGGCCCCATCGCTGGCAAGCCAGCTCCCACAGGGATTTGTGGAGTACATAAAATCTGTGAATCGCACCGCCCATTGTGGGAGCTGGCTTGCCAGCGATGAGGCCGGTGCAGGCGCCGCAAATCCTCGGCAGAAATTGCCTGCATGGCGGTCACCCGGTAAAGTGCCGCTCCCCCCGTTTCGCCAGAGGCTCGCACCATGACCCAGACCCTAGATATTGCCGTGATCGGCGCCACCGGTACTGTCGGCGAAACCCTCGTACAGATTCTCGAAGAGCGCGACTTCCCGGTCGGCAACCTGCACCTGCTGGCGAGCAGCGAATCTGCTGGCAGTTCGGTGCTGTTTCGCAACAAGAACGTGCGCGTTCGTGAAGTCGATGAATTCGATTTCAGCAAGGTCAAACTGGTGTTCTTCGCCGCCGGCCCGGCCATCACCTTGAGCTACGCCGCGCGTGCCCACGCCGCCGGTTGCTCGCTGATTGACCTGTCCGGTGCGCTGCCGGCCGATCAAGCGCCGCAAGTGGTGCCGGAAGCCAACGCCGCAGTACTCGCCAGTTTGAAAGCACCGTTCCAGGTCAGCAGCCCAAGCCCGTCGGCCACTTCGCTCGCCGTGGTGCTGGCGCCGCTGCTCGACCTGATCGATCTGCAATATGTGAATGTCACCGCCAATCTGGCCGTTTCCGCCCAAGGTCGTGAAGCCGTGACCGAGCTGGCGCGACAGACCGCCGAGCTGCTGAACATGCGCCCGCTGGAACCGACCTTCTTTGATCGGCAGATGGCCTTCAACCTGCTGGCGCAGGTCGGCACGCCTGACGCGCAGGGCCACACGCTGCTGGAAAAACGTCTGGTGCGCGAGTTGCGTCAGGTGCTGGCGCTGCCTTTATTAAAGATTTCCGCAACTTGCGTTCAAGCCCCGGTGTTTTTTGGCGATAGCTTTAGCGTGACCTTGCAGTCAGCGTCGGCTGTCGACCTGGCAAAAGTCAACGCTGCACTCGAAGACGCGGCCGGTATCGAGCTGGTCGAAGCCGGTGATTACCCGACCGCAGTCGGTGACGCGGTAGGGCAGGATGTTGTCTATGTCGGTCGCGTGCGCAGCGGTGTTGACGACCCGGCGGAACTTAATCTGTGGCTGACGTCAGATAACGTACGCAAGGGCGCGGCCCTTAACGCTGTGCAGGTGGCTGAGTTGTTGATAAAAGACCTGCTGTAAAAGATACTTGGCAACAATTTGTCGACTGATTCTAGGTGAGCGCTATGCTTGCCCAGATCGCTTGATAACGTGTCACCCTCCGGGACATTCCGGGGCATCAAAGAAATGATCGCGCGCGGCATCTGTCGTCGTCGCGCGCAATGCCTTACGGCAGCGGTATTCAACATCTTCTCGCTGGCCGAGGAACGTTCAAACAAAGGATGAGGCTATGGTTCAAGTTCGCAAACTGGTGTTAGCAATAGCGGCCGCCTCGGCGCTGTCCTCCGGTATGGCGCATGCCCTCGGGCTCGGGGAGCTGACCCTGAAGTCGACCCTGAACCAGCCGCTGGTGGCTGAAATCGAGCTGCTCGACGTCAAGGATCTCACCGCTGCCGAAGTGGTGCCGAGCCTGGCTTCAGCTGAAGACTTTGCCAAGGCCGGCGTCGATCGCCAGGCCTTCCTCAATGATCTGACCTTCACCCCGGTGCTCAACGCCAGCGGCAAAAGCGTGCTGCGCGTGACCTCGAGCAAACCGCTGTCGGAACCGATGGTGAAATTCCTCGTTCAGGTGATGTGGCCGAATGGCCGTCTGCTGCGCGATTACAGCGTGCTGCTCGATCCCTCGAAGTTCTCGCCGCAGACCGCTGACGCCGCCGCGCAACCGGCGCCGTCGCAGACCATCACTGCGCCGACCACGGGCGCCACGCACTCGACGCAATACACCACCACGCCGCGCGACACCCTGTGGGAAATCGCTGCGAAAGCGCGTACCGGCGGTTCGGTGCAGCAGACCATGCTGGCCATTCAAGCGCTGAACCCGGATGCGTTCATCGGTGGCAACATCAACCGCCTGAAGACCGGTCAGGTGCTGCGCCTGCCGGATTCCGTGCAAAGCACTGCGTTGCCACAGTCGAAGGCCATTGCCGAAGTCGCTGCGCAGAACGAAGCCTGGCGTCAGGGCCGTCGTTATGTGGCCAAACCGGGCACCGGTCAGCAGCAGCTCGATGCGACCAATCGTGGTCGCGGCAATACCGGTGCTGCGCAGAACGCTCAGGACAATCTGAGTCTGGTTTCTGCTGAAAGCGCCAAGTCCCGCGGCAAAGGCCCGGCGGGTGATGCTAAAGCCTTGAGCAACAAGCTCGCGGTCACTCAGGAAAGCCTCGACACGACCCGTCGTGATAACGAGGAACTGAAAAGCCGCATGTCCGATCTGCAAAGTCAGTTGGACAAGCTGCAAAAACTGATCGAGCTGAAGAACAATCAGCTGGCAAAACTGCAGGCCGAAGGGGCGGGCGCTGCGCCGGCCGCCAACGCTGCTGCACCGGCGGTGCCTGCGATCACGGCTGAACTGGCTGCCACGCCGCCAGCCACTCCGGCAGAAGCGGCGCCGACGCCAGAGTCCGCCATTGCGCCACCGGCTGAAACGCCAGTCGTCGAGCCAGTGGTGACGCCGAAGCCGCCTGTCGATGACGAGAAAACCTTCAATGAGCTGTTGACCAATCCGATCCTGTTGGGTCTGGTCGGTGGCGGTGTAGTGGTTCTGCTGCTCCTGCTGTTGTTGCTGGCACGTCGCCGCAAGGCCCAGCAGGAAGCCGAGAAACATCTGCGCATGGCCCGCGCTCTGTCGGAAGAGCAAGAGTTCTCCGCCGAGCAGGATCTGCCGGAAAGCAGCTTCGAAGGTCTGGAAACCCCGGCGGCGAGCGTCAAGCTCAACACCCCGGCACCTGCTCCGGCACCCGTAGTGGCTCCGGTAGTTGCCCCGATCGTGATGGCTGAACCGATTGCGGCGCCGCTGGTGGCGCCGGCCGCCGAGCGCTCGGATGACGTGCTCGACAAGGCGCAGTCGCACATCAACGCCGGTCGCCTGAATCAGGCTGCTGCACTGCTGGAAGAGGGCGTCAGCCTGGAGCCGCAACGCAGTGATCTGCGTCTGAAGCTGATGGAAGTCTACGGTCAGCAGGGCGACCGCGATGCGTTCGTCGGTCAAGAGCGTCAACTGGTGGCCAATGGTGACAACTTCGCCAAGGTCGAAGAGCTGAAAAGCCGCTTCCCGGCAATGGCCGTCGTCGCTGCGACAGGTCTGGCCGCTGCTGCCGTGGCCGCCGAACTGGACGCGCAATACGTCAAGGATTTGCTGCTGGATGAGCCTGAAGCACCGGCGCCAGCGCCTGTGGAAGACGATCTGGACAGCGCGTTTGATCTGAGTCTGGACGATCTCGACAACATCACGCCGGTTGAGCCGGCGCCGGTGGTTGAGCCTGAAGCGCCGGTCGAGCTGGATGAATTCCCGGCGGACGACGACCTGAGCTTCGAATCGGTGCTGCAACAGCAGACCGATATCAAAGAGAACCTGGATGATCTGTCGGACTTCGACCTCGATCTGGACCTGGGTGCCGAACCGGCGCCTGCGGTTGACCTGGCGGACGATGACTTCCTGCTGGATCTGGACGAAGGCGTGAAGGATCTGCCGCCAGTCGAACCGCCGGTGGTGGCTGACGTGCCACAAGATGATCTGGAGCTGCCGGCCGATTTCGATCTGTCACTGGCCGACGAAATGGACAGCAATCCTGCGGCTGAGCCGGATGCGTTCGCTGCCGAACTGGATGACGTCAACGCCGAGCTGGATCGTCTGTCGCAAACCATTGCCGAGCCGACCTTCACCGAAGCCGATGCGGCAATCGGTGGTGATCTGGGTGAAGACGATTTCGACTTCCTCGCTGGCACTGATGAAGCCGCTACCAAGCTTGATCTGGCTCAGGCCTACATCGACATGGGCGACAGCGACGGCGCACGCGACATCCTCAACGAGGTCGCCAGTGAGGGGAGCGAGGCACAGAAAAAAGAAGCTCAGGAAATGCTTTCGCACCTGGCATAAATCCAGCGGTAAACAAAAAACGGCAGCCCTTTGAGGCTGCCGTTTTTGTTTGTCTTTTTTGAATCAAAAGATCGCAGCCTTCGGCAGCTCCTACAGGGGAACGCCATCTCATGTAGGAGCTGCCGAGGGCTGCGATCTTTTGATTTTGAAACTGGTATCCCCGGTCCACAGCCTTATAATGCCCGCCTTTGCACAAACAGCAGGCTGTCCCACCTTGGCAAACATAGATAACCCGGTCGCCGAAATGGCTCCCGACGGCTTTTACCGCGTCGCGTTGGGCGTTGAGTACAAAGGCTCGCGTTACAGCGGCTGGCAGCGTCAGTTGACGGGTGTGGCGACGGTGCAGGAAGAGCTGGAAAAAGCCCTGTCGAAAGTCGCCAACTCACCGGTTTCGCTACAGTGCGCCGGACGCACCGACGCCGGCGTGCATGCCTGCGGACAAGTGGTGCACTTTGATACAACGGTCGATCGTTCGCTGAAAGC
The DNA here is from genome assembly GCF_900187605.1 of Pseudomonas sp. Irchel 3H7. Taxonomy (GTDB): domain Bacteria; phylum Pseudomonadota; class Gammaproteobacteria; order Pseudomonadales; family Pseudomonadaceae; genus Aquipseudomonas. The sequence goes on along the minus strand of NZ_FYEA01000001.1, from coordinate 553,977 downwards.
CTGGGTCATGGGCGCCAACATCAATCTGCCCCATGACATCAGCGTCAGTTGGGCTCGGGTGATGCCGGCGCATTTCCATGCGCGGTTCAAAGCCATCGCCCGGCGCTATCGCTACGTGATCTACAACGATCAGATTCGCCCGGCGCATCTCAATGAAGAAATCACCTGGAATCATCGCCCGCTGGATGTCGAGCGCATGGCCGAGGCCGCGCAGTATCTGATCGGCACTCACGATTTCAGCGCGTTCCGCGCCGGTCAGTGCCAGGCCAAGTCGCCGATCAAGAAGATGCATCACCTGCGCGTGACCCGTCACGGCAAGATGATCGTGCTCGATATTCGCGCCAATGCCTTCCTGCATCACATGGTGCGCAATATCGCTGGCGTGCTGATGACCATTGGTGCTGGCGAGCGTCCAGTGGAGTGGATGAAGGAAGTCCTCGAAAGCCGCGAGCGCCGCTCCGGTGGGGTGACCGCGCATCCGTACGGCTTGTATCTGGTACAGGTCGAGTACCACGACGAATTTCCGTTGCCCGAGCGTTTTATCGGGCCACATTTCCTTACGGGTTTCTCCGAACTTGACGGCTGACGCCCTCGAACGCTTTTGTTACCATCCGGGACTTTCTCGGATTTTGCCTCGGAGTTTTTCTCGATATGTCAGCCGTTCGCAGCAAGATCTGCGGGATTACCCGCATAGAAGATGCGCTGGCCGCCGTTGAGGCCGGGGCCGATGCGATCGGGTTTGTGTTCTATGCCAAGAGTCCGCGTGCGGTAACCGTACAGCAGGCGCGGGCGATTATTCAGGCATTGCCGCCGTTTGTGACTACCGTAGGGCTGTTCGTCAATGCCAGCCGTTGCGAGTTGGGTGAAATCCTTGACGCCGTGCCGCTGGATTTGTTGCAGTTTCATGGTGATGAAGTCGCTGAAGACTGCGAAGGCTGGCATCGTCCGTACATCAAAGCGTTGCGGGTCAAGGCCGGTGATGACATTGCGGCGGCGGTTGATGCCTATCCGAGCGCCAGTGGCGTGCTGCTCGACACTTATGTCGAAGGTGTGCCCGGCGGAACCGGTGAGGCGTTCGACTGGTCATTGATTCCGCAGACGTTGAGCAAGCCGTTGATTCTCGCGGGTGGTTTGACCCCGGAGAACGTCGCAGATGCCGTGGAACGGGTAAAACCGTATGCGGTGGATGTCAGTGGCGGGGTGGAAGCGAGCAAAGGCATCAAGGATCACGCAAAGATCCGCGCGTTCATCAACGCCGTAAAAGGAATATAGGAACCTGCCGGTTCCGATATTGATGTGACGGCTGGCAGTCTGCCGCCGTCCATCAATGCACTTGCACAAAGCAGGCGCGGCTGAGGGTTTCTGGATCGCACGCAGGTCATGTTTCGCGCTGATCGTGGCAGTCCGGCAACCATCGCCACACACATGAATTTAGCTGAAGGGCATACGCGGGGCTGCGAACCAGAGCGTTCGGGCCGCCGGTACTGGAGAAAGAAAGCATGAGCAACTGGTTAGTAGACAAACTGATCCCTTCGATCATGCGTTCCGAGGTCAAGAAGAGCTCGGTCCCTGAAGGTCTGTGGCACAAATGCCCGTCTTGCGAGGCGGTGTTGTATCGTCCAGAGCTGGAAAAGACCCTGGACGTTTGCCCTAAATGCAACCACCACATGCGCATCGGCGCACGTGCGCGCATCGACATTTTCCTCGATGCCGAAGGTCGCAATGAACTGGGCGCCGATCTGGAGCCGGTTGACCGTCTGAAATTCCGTGACGGCAAGAAGTACAAGGATCGCCTGACCGCTGCCCAAAAGCAGACTGGCGAAAAAGACGCGCTGATCTCCGTCAGCGGTACCTTGCTGGGCATGCCAGTGGTGGTTTCGGCCTTTGAATTCGCCTTTATGGGCGGTTCCATGGGTGCCATCGTCGGTGAGCGCTTCGTGCGCGCCGCCAACTACGCGCTGGAAAATCGCTGCCCGATGATCTGCTTCGCCGCCTCCGGTGGTGCGCGCATGCAGGAAGCGCTGATCTCGCTGATGCAGATGGCCAAGACTTCGGCTGTGCTGGCGCGTCTGCGTGAAGAAGGCATTCCATTCATCTCCGTACTGACCGACCCGGTCTACGGTGGTGTTTCGGCGAGTCTGGCGATGCTTGGCGACGTGATCGTCGGTGAGCCGAAAGCCCTGATCGGCTTCGCCGGTCCGCGCGTTATCGAACAAACCGTGCGTGAAAAACTGCCGGAAGGCTTCCAGCGCAGCGAATTCCTGCTGGAGCACGGTGCGATCGACATGATTATCCACCGTCAGGAACTGCGCCCGCGCCTGGGTAACCTGCTGGCACAGATGACTGGCAAGCCGACGCCGAAATTCGTCGCCGCGCCAATCGAGCCAATCGTGGTTCCTCCGGTACCTGCTGGCCTATGACCGAGCGCACCCTTGGCGAATGGCTCGCCTACCTTGAACAGTTGCATCCGTCGGCCATCGACATGGGTCTGGAGCGTTCGCAACAGGTAGCGTCCCGCATGGGGCTGGGCCAGCCGGCGCCTCGGGTGATCACGGTCACTGGCACCAACGGCAAGGGTTCGACCTGCGCTTTCGTGGCTTCATTGCTGCGGGCGCAGGGCCTGAGCGTTGGTGTCTACAATTCCCCGCACCTGCTGCGTTATAACGAGCGGGTGCAGATCAATGGCGTCGAGGCTACTGACGCGCAGCTGTGTGAAGCCTTCGCGGCGGTCGAGGCCGGGCGCGGCGATACTTCGCTGACTTACTTCGAAATGGGCACCCTCGCGGCGTTCTGGCTGTTTCAACAGGCCGGGCTTGATGCGGTGGTGCTGGAAGTCGGTCTGGGCGGGCGTCTGGATACGGTCAATGTGGTCGACGCCGATATCGCGCTGGTCACCAGCATTGGCGTCGATCATGCCGACTATCTGGGCGACACCCGCGAGTCCGTGGCTTTCGAGAAGGCCGGAATTTTCCGTCAGGGCAAACCTGCCTTGTGCGGCGATCTGAATCCTCCGCAACCATTGCTGGACAAGGCGCGTGAACTGGCCTGTCCGTTTTTCCTGCGTGGGCGTGACTTCGACCTCGGTATTACTGATCAGCACTGGCAATGGCGCGGCACCGATGCGCAGGGGCAAGTGGTTGAACTGCGTGACTTGCCGCTGCTCGATCTGCCGATGGAAAACGCCGCACTGGCGTTGCAGGCGTATCTGCTGCTCGGTTTGCCGTGGGATTCGCAACAGATTTTGGCGGCATTGCAGGCGACGCGCGTGGTCGGTCGACTGGATCGTCGCTCGTTCGAGTGGAACGGCAAGCGTCTGAATCTGTTGCTGGATGTTGGGCACAATCCGCATGCGGCCGAGTATCTGGCCCGTCGGCTGGCCTCGCGACCACCGGTCGGCAAGCGCCTGGCGGTGTTTGGTCTGCTGGCGGACAAGGATCTGGATGGTGTTGTCGGCGAGTTGAATGCTAGTGTCGAGCATTGGGCGGTAGCGCCGCTGGATTCACCGCGTGCTCGGCCGGTGAGTGAGTTGCATGCGGCCCTGCAGAACCTTGGCGCGTCCGTCACGTCTTATGACAGTGTCGCCGCCGCGCTGGAAGGGCAGTGCGCGGTAGCCACCAGCGACGACGAGATTCTGTTGTTCGGATCATTTTATTGTGTCGCCGAGGCCCTTGAATGGTTAGCCCGGCGCTCCACGGAGGAAGCGGCAAATGGCTTTGCTGGATAAAGCGTACAAGCAGCGCATGGTTGGCGCTTTGGTGCTGGTTGCGCTGGCGGTGATCTTCCTGCCGATGCTGTTTTCCCGCCAGGACGAGCAGCGTCAGGTAACCGTTGAGGCGCCGGCAGCTCCGCAAGCGCCGGCCATGCCGCAAGTGCAAATGGAAACGGTGGCGGTGCCTGAGCCGCAAGCCTTGCCGCAGGAGCCAGTGCCAACGGATGAAGAAGTCGCCGAAGACACAGCGCCTGCTGCGCCCGTCGCACCGGCGCCAACAGCGCCTATCATGATCACCAAGCCTGTTGCGCCGCCCGCGGTGGCCAAGCCGATTCCGGCACCTGCTCAGCCGATCACTGCATCCTCGAGCAAGCCGGACACCACGCAAAGCCGCGTCGATGCCAACGGCCTGTCGGTGAGCTGGTCGGTGCAACTGGCCAGTCTGTCGAGCCGCGCCAGCGCCGAAAGCCTGCAGAAAACCCTGCGCAGTCAGGGCTATAACGCCTACATCCGCTCGGCCGATGGCAAGAATCGGGTGTTTGTCGGCCCGCTGATCGAGCGTGCCGAGGCTGATCGTCTGCGTGATCTGTTGGGTCGTCAGCAGAACCTCAAGGGTTTTGTTGTACGCTTCCAGCCTGAGCGCGGTTGAAAACTATCACCTCGATTGAAATGCACTGACAATCGCAGCTTACCGAGAGGCATGCGCTCTGCTAAAATGCGCCGCCTTATCCGTCTGTAGGCTGCACTGTGCCATTTACCTGGGTTGACTGGGCGATCGTTGCAATCATCGCCATCTCCGCTTTGATCAGTTTGAGCCGCGGCTTCGTCAAGGAAGCATTATCGCTGGTGACCTGGATCATCGCAGGAGTCGTCGCCTGGATGTTCGGTGGCTCATTGTCCGAGTACCTCGCCGGATACATCGAAACCCCATCGGCTCGCGTGATCGCGGGCTGTGCCATCATGTTTGTCGCCACACTGATCGTGGGCGCAATGATCAATTATCTTATCGGCGAGTTGGTACGTGTCACCGGGTTGTCCGGGACCGATCGATTCCTCGGCATGGCCTTCGGCGCAGCGCGTGGCGTGTTGCTGGTGGTCGTGGCGGTCGGGCTGTTGAGCCTGGGGCCGGTACAGCAGGACGGGTGGTGGAAAGAATCACAGCTCGTACCAAAATTTCTATTGGTCGCTGATTGGTCCAAAAACCTGATTCTCGGGTGGAGCAGTCAGTGGCTTGCCAGCGGAATCAGCGTACCCGCTGATATTCCGTTCAAGGAGCAACTCTTGCCGTCGGCGAAAACGCCTCAGTGAGTGTTGTTCAGTTCAGATCCATTAAGTAGGGGTTGCGTCGCATGTGTGGCATCGTCGGTATCGTCGGTAAGTCGAACGTCAATCAGGCGCTGTATGACGCGCTAACCGTGCTCCAGCACCGCGGCCAGGACGCTGCCGGTATCGTGACCAGCCATGATGGCCGGTTGTTCCTGCGCAAGGACAATGGCTTGGTGCGTGACGTGTTTCAACAGCGTCACATGCAGCGTCTGGTCGGCCACATGGGCATCGGTCACGTCCGTTACCCGACCGCGGGCAGCTCGACTTCGGCCGAAGCCCAACCGTTTTACGTCAACTCGCCTTACGGCATCACCCTGGCGCACAACGGTAACCTGACCAACGTTGAACAGTTGGCCAAAGAGATCTACGAATCCGACCTGCGTCACGTCAACACCAGTTCCGACTCGGAAGTGCTGCTCAACGTGTTCGCCCATGAGCTGGCCCAGCGCGGCAAGCTGCAACCGACCGAAGAAGACGTGTTTGCCGCCGTGACCGACGTGCACAACCGTTGCGTCGGCGGTTATGCGGTAGTGGCCATGGTGACCGGTTACGGCATCGTCGGTTTCCGCGACCCGCACGGCATCCGTCCGATAGTGTTCGGCCAGCGTCACACCGACGAAGGCGTCGAGTACATGATCGCCTCGGAAAGCGTTTCGCTGGACGTGCTTGGTTTTACCCTGATTCGCGACCTGGCGCCGGGCGAAGCGGTCTACATCACTGAAGACGGCAAGCTGCACACCCGTCAGTGCGCGACCAACCCGTCCCTGACTCCGTGCATTTTCGAACACGTCTACCTGGCGCGTCCGGATTCGATCATCGACGGCGTTTCGGTCTACAAGGCCCGTCTGCGCATGGGTGAGAAGCTCGCTGAGAAGATTCTGCGCGAGCGTCCAGAGCACGACATTGACGTGGTTATCCCTATTCCGGACACCAGCCGTACCGCGGCACTGGAACTGGCCAACCACCTGGGCGTGAAATTCCGCGAAGGTTTCGTCAAGAACCGTTACATCGGCCGTACCTTCATCATGCCGGGCCAGGCTGCGCGCAAGAAGTCGGTACGCCAGAAGCTCAACGCCATTGAGCTGGAGTTCCGCGGCAAAAACGTGATGCTGGTCGACGACTCGATCGTGCGCGGCACCACTTGCAAGCAGATCATCCAGATGGCCCGCGAAGCCGGCGCGAAAAACGTCTACTTCTGCTCGGCGGCTCCAGCGGTTCGCTTCCCGAACGTCTACGGCATCGACATGCCGAGCGCGCACGAACTGATCGCGCACAATCGCTCGACTCAGGACGTGGCGGATCTGATCGGTGCTGACTGGCTGATCTATCAGGACCTGCCTGACTTGATCGAAGCGGTCGGTGGCGGCAAGATCAAGATCGAGAACTTCGATTGCGCAGTGTTCGACGGCAAGTACGTTACCGGCGACGTCGACGAGGCGTACCTGAACAAGATCGAACAGGCGCGTAACGACTCCTCGAAGATCAAGACCCAGGCGGTCAGTGCGATCATCGATCTGTACAACAACTGAGTTTCTACCGGCCCTGAGGGGCCGGTTTTGTATCTGACTTTCAATTTTCGCGAACAGGGCAAGGAGTGACAGCATGAGTCAGGAATGGGATGCCGGTCGGCTGGACAGCGATCTCGAAGGCGTAGCGTTCGATACCCTGGCCGTACGTGCCGGTCAGCACCGTACGCCGGAAGGCGAGCACGGTGATCCGATGTTCTTCACCTCCAGCTACGTGTTCCGCACCGCCGCCGATGCGGCCGCAAGGTTTGCCGGCGAAGTGCCGGGTAACGTTTACTCGCGTTACACCAACCCTACCGTGCGTGCGTTCGAAGAGCGCATTGCTGCGCTGGAAGGCGCCGAGCAAGCCGTTGCGACCGCCACCGGCATGGCCGCCATCATGGCGGTGGTGATGAGCTTGTGCAGCGCCGGCGATCACGTGCTGGTTTCGCGCAGTGTGTTCGGTTCGACCATTAGTCTGTTCGAGAAGTACTTCAAGCGTTTCGGCGTTGAAGTCGATTACGTACCGTTGGCCGATCTGTCGGCCTGGGATGCGGCGATCAAGTCCAACACCAAACTGCTCTTTGTCGAGTCGCCATCCAATCCGTTGGCCGAGCTGGTCGACATCACCGCACTGGCTGAAATCGCCCACGAAAAAGGCGCGATGCTGGTGGTCGACAACTGTTTCTGCACGCCCGCTTTGCAGCAGCCGCTGAAAATGGGGGCTGACATCGTTGTGCACTCGGCAACCAAGTTCATCGACGGCCAGGGCCGTTGCATGGGCGGCGTGGTTGCCGGTCGCAGCGAGCAGATGAAAGAAGTCGTCGGCTTCCTGCGCACTGCCGGGCCGACCTTGAGCCCGTTCAACGCATGGATCTTCCTCAAAGGTCTGGAAACCCTGAACCTGCGGATGAAGGCGCACTGTGCCAATGCCCAGGAGCTGGCCGAATGGCTGGAGCAGCAGGACGGCATCGAGAAGGTCCATTACGCCGGTCTCAAGAGTCATCCGCAGCACGAGTTGGCCCGGCGTCAGCAGAAGGGCTTCGGTGCGGTGGTGAGTTTTGAGGTCAAGGGCGGCAAAGAGGGCGCGTGGCGCTTTATCGATGCAACCCGCTTGATTTCGATCACGGCCAACCTCGGTGACAGCAAAACCACCATCACGCACCCGAGCACCACGTCTCACGGCCGCCTGGCGCCGCAGGAGCGTGAAGCTGCGGGCATTCGTGACAGCCTGATTCGCATCGCGGTCGGTCTGGAAGACGTAGTCGACCTGCAAGCCGACCTGGCGCGCGGTCTGGCGGCGTTGTGATCGAGTTGTCCACTCCGTCAGCGGGTACCCATGGCCGCGTTGCGCTGGTCACGGGGGCCGCGCGTGGCATCGGTCTGGGGATTGCGGCGTGGTTGATCAGCGAAGGCTGGCAAGTGGTGCTGACGGATCTGGATCGTGCGCGCGGTTCGAAAGTGGCGAAGGTGCTGGGCGAAAATGCCTGGTTCATCGCGATGGACGTTGCTGATGAGGCTCAGGTTGCGCTGGGTGTCGCTGAGGTGTTGGGACAGTTTGGTCGCCTCGATGCACTGGTGTGCAATGCGGCGGTCGCTGACCCGCACAACATCACGCTCGAAAGCCTCGACCTGGCTTACTGGAACCGCGTGCTGGCGGTAAACCTCAGCGGGCCGATGTTGCTGGCCAAGCACTGTGCGCCGTATCTGCGTGCGCACAACGGTTCGATCGTCAATCTGGCCTCTACTCGTGCGCGGCAGTCGGAAGCGGACTCCGAGGCGTATGCGGCGAGCAAGGGCGGTTTGTTGGCGCTGACGCATGCGCTGGCAATCAGTCTGGGGCCGGAGATTCGCGTCAACGCCGTCAGTCCGGGCTGGATCGATGCGCGCGATCCTTCTGCACGTCGAGCGGAGCCTTTGGCGGATGCTGATCATGCTCAGCATCCGGCGGGCAGGGTAGGGACGGTCGAGGACGTGGCGGCCATGGTCGCCTGGTTGCTGTCGAGGAATGCTGGTTTTGTCACCGGGCAGGAGTTCGTCGTCGATGGCGGCATGACGAAAAAGATGATCTACAGCGAGTAGATCGCCTTTTTCTCTGAATTTGCGTTGAATCAACTGACGCCTTCGCGAGCAGGCTCGCTCCCGCATTTGGAATGCAGACCCCCTGTGGGAGCGGGTTCGCTCGCGAAAGCGGTTTTGCAGGATGGAAACAATTTCGTCTTTTTCAGAAAAACTTCAATCCTGCTATTGACTTAGGTCTGCTACCTGCGTAAATTTCGCGGCCTCGGAGATGCAAACGGGTGATTAGCTCAGCTGGGAGAGCGTCTGCCTTACAAGCAGAATGTCGGCGGTTCGATCCCGTCATCACCCACCACTCCCCGAGAAACTTGCGTAAGCAAGAACGTAGGCTGAAAGTGCCTGCACCGACGCGCAGCGGTAGTTCAGTCGGTTAGAATACCGGCCTGTCACGCCGGGGGTCGCGGGTTCGAGTCCCGTCCGCTGCGCCATATTTTACGAGTCAGGCATTGTCTGGTTCGCGATTGCAAGGCACCGAAGCCTGCAGTCAAAACGAGTTACTTGAGCGCAAGCTCAAAGCGATACGCAGCGGTAGTTCAGTCGGTTAGAATACCGGCCTGTCACGCCGGGGGTCGCGGGTTCGAGTCCCGTCCGCTGCGCCATATCTGCTTCAAGGACCACTGAACGCCTTGAAGCACCGAAAGCAACCTTTGGTTGATTCGGAATCGATAGCAAAGACCCTGGTCGAAAGACCGGGGTTTTTTGTGTCTGAAATTTGCCTTCCGCTCCCATCACGCAACCCGGCTCCCTGTAGGAGCTGCGGCACGCTGCGATCTTTTGATCTTGATCGTAAAAAACAGGATCAAAAGATCGCAGCCTCGTTTCACTCGACAGCTCCTGCAAGGGATGCCTGTAAACATCCTGCGGTGCCACGTCGCATTGATTTTTTGATTCTTTAGTCAAATTTTCGTAACTGGTTGTTTGCTGCGAGCGCAGAAACCTTTAAAGTTAACCCTTCGGTCAGCTTTGCACTGTCAACACGCCCTTTGTTTCGCCAGAAAGGGCTTCTGCAAGACTCGAGATTCCCCAGTAGATAACCAGAAGGGCGGACACATAACCGCCCAGAGGATGATCCATGTCCAACCGTGAAATATCCCGGCGCTCGTTCCTCCAGGGCGGGCTGGTGGCGGGTGTGAGCGTCACGCTCACGCCGCTCAGCAGTCAGGCGCTGGCTGCCTTGATGGAAAACAGCGTCACCGTGCCGTCCGAGAAATGGCTCGGCAACAATGGCAAGGCGCGTCAGCGTAACGACGCACTGTCCAAAGTCTGCGGCAGCAAAGTCTTTGCCCGCGACATCCGCTCCAAGGACATGCCGGGCTGGCCCGAGCAGCAAGGCCACGCCATGCTGCTGAAAACCATCAAGGCTGACCGCATCTACGCCGGTTACGACCTGTCGTGGCTCGGCGCCGATTTGCAGCCTGATCGCATCGTCACCGCCGCGGATCTGGACAAGGACGGCATCGTCTTCCCGGAAGAGCACGCCCCGGATCCACTGCTGCCGGAAGGCAAGGTGCCGATGTTCATCGGTCATCCTGTGGCGATCCTGATCTGGAACGACTTCGAGCGTTTCCGTCAGGCCAAGAACAAACTCAAATTCAATGACAAAGCGATTCGTTACGGTGCAAAAGTGCCGTTCTACGAAGGCGATCCGTATGGCAGCTTCCGCTACGTACGTGTGGGTGGCGCGACCTCGGCAGACGAAGACGAATTCGCCAGCCTCAAGGACTCGATCCTGTTCCCGATGCTGAAAAACCGTCGTCCGGTGTGGAATTCCCAGCCGAACCTGCACGGCAACCTGACCGAGCGCGGCCTGTTCTACGCCGACCGCATGAAGCAAGAGATCGATACGCCGCCGGACAACTGGCTGGTATTCGACGAGCGCTACAAGACCCCGTCGATCGAGCCGGCCGCAATGGAGCCGGACAACGGCAACGGCTGGTACGACCCGAAGACCAAGACCCTGCACTTCGTGGTGGCCACCCAGTGCCCGCTGGAAGCGGCGACCGAGACCGCAAAGATGATCGCGCCGTCGCGCTTCGGCCTCGACAATCTGAACATGCACCCGGGTTACACCGTCGGTTACGGTTCCAAAGACCACAACATCTTCGTCTACTACGCAGCCCTTGCTGCGCTGTACGGCGCCGGTGTGCCGGTGCGTCTGGCCAACGACCGCTACGAGCAATTCCAGAGCGGTATCAAGCGTCACCCGTTCGACATCCGCTACCAATTGGCCGTGGACAAGAACGACTACAGCTTCAAGATTTTCCGCGCCGAAATGACCGTCGACGGTGGTGGCCGAATCAACTACAGCCCATCCGTAGCGGCAGTGGGCGCCACGGCGGCGCAGTCGATCTACTACATGCCTCAGAACGACCTGCAAGTCACTGCCTACCATTCGCGTGGCGTTGAGGCCGGTTCGATGCGCGGCTACGGCACCCTGCAAAGCATGGCGGCGACCGAGATGATGGTCGACGAAATCGCTAATCGCCTCGGTGTCGATGCGATCGACTTGCGTCGCAAGAATGCTCTGCGTTCCGGTATGAAAAACACCCAGGGCGCGATCCCGGCCGGTGCCTTGCGTCTGCACGAAATCCTCGACAAAGCCTCGGTGCACGAAGTCTGGAAAAACCGCGACGCGATCAAGAAACAACGCGAAGCCGCAGACCCGGATAACTGGTACGGCGTCGGTTTCGCCATCTGCCAGAAGGACTTCGGCACCGGTTCGGAAGCGCCGATGGCCAGCATCGAATTCACTGCTGACGGTCGCATCACCCTGCGCCATATCGGCATTGAAATCGGTACCGGCATGTCCACCTCGCAAGCCTTGGTCGTAGCTGATTTCCTTGGCAGCCCGGCGCACGAAGTGAAGACTGGCGAAACCGAATGGAAGGAAATGCAGCTAATCACCAGCGGCAACCCTTACATCATGAGCCAGGCCGAACAGGACAATCTGCTGCGCAACCCGCGTTGGGTCGGCAAATTGGCTTCGGCCTCGTCGGCGACCAACTCGGCGTACTACTTCAGTCACGCCACCCGTGAAGCGGCGCGAGTGCTGTTCAACAATGGTTTGTGGCCGGCGGCCATGGAAATCTGGCGTCAGGGTCCTTACGGCGGTCAAGCCAACCCTTACGTTGTGCGTCGCGAAGATGCGCATTGGGTCGACGGCAAACTCACGGCTAACGGCATGCAGCCGCTGAGCTTCGAAGAGCTGGCCAAGCGCGCTCACGAGCGTGGTCTGGTGACTGGCGCCACCGTTCACGCGTTCAACCGCTGGAGCTGGGCCGAGGCCGAATACAGCATCGACGGCGTGCGCGAGCGTCTGCCGCTCGATGGTCTCGCCGTGAAATACGGTGACGGCGCGCCGAAAGCGAAGAAAGCGTTGATGGCCACGTCTGGTTTCCACCTGCTGGATCGCCAGAACATCAATTACCCGGTTGTGCAGTTGAACAACGCTGCCGTGACTTATTACAGCCCGGTCGCCACGCTGGTCGAGCTGAAGGTCAACAAGGGCTCGCTGGATGTAGAGGTGCTCAACCACCATTCGTGGGTCGAGTGCGGTCGTGTGCTGGTCGAAGAACTGGTCAAGGGCCAGCTCGAAGGCGGTATCGCCATGGGCATCGGTCACGCCTTGATGGAGGAGATGCCGCTGTACGAAGGTGGGCCGGGGGAGGGTGACTGGAACTTCAACCGTTACCGTCTGCCGATGGCGCGTCACGTTGCGGTGTGGAAGCAGACCGCGGAGATTCTGCCGCCGCTGTCGCCAAGCGATCCGTCCAAAGGCATCGCCGAAGTGGTGATGATCCCGATCGTCGGTGCCATTGGTAACGCCGTGGCGCACGCCATCGGTAAACGTGTTCGCGATCTGCCAATCACTGCTGTGCGCATCAAGGAGGCCCTCAATGGCTAACCGTCCGTTTCAACTGACCCTCAATGGTCAATCCGTCGGCCCGGTGGACATCCCTGATGACCTGCCGATGATCGACTACCTGCACGAATACAAAAACCTCACCGGTTCGCGTCTGGGCTGCGGTCAGGGTATCTGCCACGCCTGCGTGGTGATCGTCGACAACCCGGACGGCACCAGCGAGGAAGTGCGCACCTGCATCACCGGCGCGCATTACTTCGAAGGCAAGACAGTCCGCACCATCGAATCCCACGCCAAGCGTGACGAATCGGGCCAGGTCACCGAGCTGAACCCGATCCAGCAGCGCTTCGTCGACGAGTTCGCCTTCCAGTGCAGCTACTGCGCACCGGGCTTCGTCAACGCCGCGACCGTGCTGGTCGAAAAGCTGCAACGCCAGCCGACCGTGCAGAGCAAGCTCGAACAAGTCATCGAGGACAGCCTCGGCCATCACGTCTGCCGTTGCACCGGGTACGTGCGTTATTACAACGCCACCCGCAACGTGCTGACCGATCTCGGCCTGGTCAAGGAGGGTTAAGCATGAAGCTCTTTCTGACCCGCCTGACCCTGGCGGTCGGCCTCGCTGCGCCGGTGTTGTTTGCCCACGCCGATGATCAGGTCAAGCGCGGCGAATACCTCGCCCGCGCGGCCGACTGCATGGCCTGCCACACGGCAGCGGGCGGCGCACCGTTTGCCGGTGGTCTGCCGATCGTTTCACCGTTCGGCACGATCTACGGCACCAACATCACACCGAGCAAAGAGCACGGCATTGGTTTGTACAGCGATGACGAGTTCTTCGCCGCGCTGACTGAAGGCAAGCGTCGTGACGGCGCCAACCTCTATCCGGCGATGCCGTATACCTCCTATCACCTGATGCCGCGTGAAGACTCGGATGCGATCCATGCGTACCTGAAAACCATCGAGCCGATCGAGCGCGCAGCACCGGTCACCAGCCTGAGCTTTCCGTTCAACGTGCGTCCGGGCCTGATCGGCTGGAACATGATGTACGGCAAAGCGCTGAAGCTGGAGTCGGCCGAAGGCAAAAGTGAAGCCTGGAAGCGCGGCCAGTACATGGTCGAAGTGCTCGGTCACTGCGGCGAATGCCACACGCCACGTGGCCTGCCGGGCGCGATGCAATTGGATAAACGCCTGACCGGCGGCATCCTCAATGGCTACCTGGCGCCGAGCCTGCTGGCCACTGATCTGGCCGCGCGCGGCTGGAACGAGCAGGATCTCAGCACGTTCCTCAAGCACGGTATGAGTGCGCAAGGGACGATGTTCAACGAGATGTTCCCGGTGTTCCACAACAGCACGCAGGGCCTGAACGATACCGATCTGGCGGCGATGGCGACGTTCCTGCTCGGCGACAAACCGCCGGCAGCCAAAGCGCTGGTTGAAGTGCCGGTAGAGAAACTCAGCGCCAGCGCTCAGCGCGGCCAGCAGGAATACCTGAACGTCTGCGCCGGTTGTCATGCGGTCGGTGGCGAAGGCAAGCCGCACATTGCGGTGGCCATGCGCGGCAACACCACACTGCGCCTGGAAGACCCACGCAACCTGTTGCGGGTGATCGAGGATGGGATCGGCGAGCAGAAGTTCTCCGGCTTCGAGCACATGCAGCCGATGCCGGGTTTCGCCGGCAAGCTAAAGCCTGAACAGCTGACCGACCTGCTCAACTACTTGCGTCAAGGTTGGGGCGGTCAGTCGGCTGAACTGGCGGTGAGCGATGTGCAGAAACTGCAGGCCGACGCACCGTCCATCGAGCACAAGGCGCACTGACATGCAGCATCTCGATCTACAAGTAGTGCGGCGAGCGCTGGAGTGGTCGGTGGCAGGGCGGCGCATCTGGCTCTGCACCGTGCTGACCACTTACGGCTCGGCACCGCGCGCGCCGGGTTCGCTGCTGGCGGTGAACGATGGCGGACAGTGGATCGGCTCGCTTTCGGGTGGTTGCGTCGAGGAAGATTTCCTTGAGCGCGTCGCCGAAGGTGCGTTTCTCGATACAGTCAATGTCGTGCGTTACGGCGAAGGCGACGATCCGCGCTCGCGGGTCAGCCTGCCCTGTGGCGGCATTCTCGATGTGCTGGTAGAGAAATTTGACGCTGGCTGCGAGGTGCAGGCGCATCTGCGCGAATTGGAGTCGGCGTTGCTTGGTCAGCGTCGCTTGATTCGCGAGGTTGATCTGGCCAGTGGTGCGCGCACTTTGTTCGCTGATCGCGAGCAGGGTGCGCGGATCGAGCGCGAGATTGATCGGGTGCGCATTCGTGTCGGCGCGGCCCAGCGTTTGTTGCTCGCTGGGTATTCCAGTGTGGCGCAGGCGTGTGCCGAGTTTGCCGTTGGCCTCGGGTTTGAGGTGATTCTCTGTGATCCGCGCGATGAAGTGCTCGAAGGCGTGGTGCTGGATGGCGTGGAAATTCGTCGGCAATTGCCGTCGGTGTTTATTGCTGATGGTGGCTGTCATCGTGATACGGCGGTGGTGGCGCTGACGCATGACCCGCGCATCGACGATCTGGCGATGATGGAGGCGGTGCGCACCGAAGCGTTCTACATTGGCGTGATGGGTTCGCTGCAGACCTCGCAGAAGCGCTTCGAGCGGTTACGTCGGATTGGCGGCTTGGGCGAGGCTGAGCTGGCGCGGATTCATGCGCCGATTGGTCTGAACCTCGGCAGCAAGACGCCGGCGGAAATTGCCTTGGCAGTGTTGGCAGATATCTTGCGGATCCGCAGCGGGATTGCTCGGGATCAGCTCTGAGTGCTGTGTTCAATAAATAGGGCCGCGATCAGCGGCCCTTTTTTACATCCCGAATTTATCGCGTAGCCCGTAATACCATGCGCCCAGTGCGGCAAACGGCGTGCGCAACAGTTGTCCGCCGGGGAACGGGTAGTGCGGCAAGTCAGCAAATGCATCGAAGCGCTCGGCCTGACCGCGTAATGCTTCGGCGAGGACCTTGCCCGCCAAATGCGTGTAGGTCACGCCATGGCCGCTGCAGCCTTGCGAATAATAGATGTTGTCGCCCAGGCGCCCAACCTGTGGCAAGCGCGACAGAGTCAGCAGGAAATTTCCGGTCCAGGCGTAGTCGATCTTCACATCCTTGAGTTGCGGAAAGGCCTTGAGCATTTTCGGGCGGATGATCGATTCGATGTTGGCGGGATCGCGCGCGCCATACACCACGCCACCGCCGAAGATCAGGCGCTTGTCGCCCGTGAGGCGGTAGTAGTCGAGCAGGTAATTGCAGTCTTCAACGCAGTAGTCCTGCGGCAGCAGCGCTTTCGCCAGCTCGTCACCCAGCGGCTCGGTGGTGATTACTTGCGTGCCGCACGGCATCGATTTGGCCGCAAGTTCCGGCACCAGATTGCCGAGGTAAGCGTTGCCGGCGACGATAATGAACTTGGCCCTGACTTTGCCCTGCGGCGTGTGCACCACCGGGTTGGCGCCGCGCTCGATGCGTACGGCGGGTGACTGTTCATAGATCGTGCCGCCGAGTGACTCGACCGCCGCTGCTTCGCCGAGCGCAAGGTTCAGCGGATGAATATGGCCGCCACTCATGTCGAGCATGCCGCCAATGTACTGATCGCAGGCAACCACTTCGCGGATGCGGCGTTGATCGAGCAACTCGAGTTGCGTATGGCCGAAACGCTCCCAGAGGCGTTTCTGCGATTCCAGATGGCCCATCTGCTTGGCGGTAAGGGCTGCGAATACGCCGCCGTCCTTCAGGTCGCACTGGATGTTGTACTTGGCCACGCGCTCGCGAATGATCCTGCCGCCTTCGAACGCCATCTGCCCGAGCAGTTGCGCCTGTTTGGGGCCGACGCTGCGTTCGATGACGTCAATGTCACGGCTATAGCTGTTGACGATCTGTCCGCCATTACGCCCGGAGGCGCCGAACCCGACCTTGGCCGCTTCCAGTACGGTGACGCGAAAACCGTTCTCCAGCAGAAACAGGGCAGAAGACAATCCGGTATACCCGGCGCCGATCACACAGACGTCCGTCTCCACATCATCCTGCAAGGCAGGGCGGGGCGGTACGGCGTTGGCCGACGCAGCGTAATAGGACTCTGGGTAAAGGGTGTTCGCCATCCTGCAGCCTCTGTTTAATATATTTTACGAGTGCGTCGATCCTACCCGAGTTGAAAAACCTCCGCCAGCCACCGGAAAATCTTCGTCGGAGCCCCGAAATTAAATATTTTGCATATTCATAGGGTTAGGTGAAAAAAAGGTGTTGACACCCCTCCGGAATTCCGTAGAATGCCGCCTCACAGCAGGCACGTAGCTCAGTTGGTTAGAGCACCACCTTGACATGGTGGGGGTCGTTGGTTCGAGTCCAATCGCGCCTACCAGACAAAATCCGCTCTGCTGGGCGGTCTAGAAGGGCTCACCGAAAGGTGGGCCCTTTTTTGTTGTCTTGGATTTCATGCAGAACGTTCACAAAATATAGGCTTCGTTCACACGGAGCAATGTGAACGCCTACAAGACCTGCTCTGAGCAGTGATTCTTCTACGTTTCGCAGGAGGGGAGGGTGGGGGTTGTGTTGTCGAGTGGTCTTGGTGAGCGTGTGATGTGTTGGTGGCTAGACAGGCTTTGTCGGAGTCGTTAGCGTCCACACTATCTTGATCATGGTGCAAGGGATCGGAATGGACGTACTGAAACAACTGCAGTCCGATCTGGCTGCGTTTGCTATTGAGAGGGACTGGGATCAGTTCCATACTCCCAAGAATCTAGTGATGGCATTGTCCGGTGAGGTGGGGGAGCTTACAGAGCTCTTTCAGTGGCTCACTGCTGAACAGAGTGAGCGTGCTGTCCTTAGCGATGAGGCAGTAAAGGCCGTTGAAGAAGAGATGGCCGATGTTCTGCTTTACCTGCTCAGATTGGGAGATAGGCTACAGATTGACATTGCAGCGGCGGCTCAAGCCAAAATCAAGCTAAATGCGAAGAAGTATCCCGTTGATAAGTCCAAGGGCAATGCTGTTAAGTACTCAAGGAGAGAGAAATGACCGCCGCAGTTGTGTACCAACCTTGCTCCGATCCAGTTGCGAGGCAGAACCTTCAGAACACCATACTCAACCCCATCTTTCTTGACGATATCGTGCACCTTCTTGAGCCTGCACTTGGTGCGATACTGCGAGCAGAGAATCCCTCGGGCAGGCTGTATATCTGGGGGCTATCGCCCAGCAATACCGAAGCTGCTTGGTTGAGAATGGCTCCAGGCGACGTAGTCATCTTCAATGTCAAAGGAATGATTACAGTTGCGTCGAGGTTTACTCATCGCACCCGTAATCGAGACCTTGCTCTTCATTTGTGGGGTCTTAAAGACGAAAGTGGGGGCACTACTTGGGAGAACATTTACTTCGTTTCGGATGTACGTCATGTGTCCATTCCATATTCTGACATACTTCTCTGTACCGAAAGCCAGCCTCGTATGTCTTTCAATCGCTTCTCCGAGTCAGACAGTGCAGCGATTATTAATCGCTACGAGAACCTACTTTACGAGCTTGTTGATGAGCCTATAAGTCTCGAAGAGGCTCGCATTGAAATTGGTCTCGAGATCGAAACGGATGGTTCTGCTACGAGATCGACTAGGAACGAGCACCGGTTCCTCGTGAAACACCTCTTTAAAGGCTTGGCCACTGGTACATGCTGCATCTGCTTGAACGAATATCCCCGTAACATGCTGGTTGCTGCGCACATCAAAAAACGGGCTTCCTGCGACATAAAGGAAAAGCTGGATATCGAAAACATTGCAGCCCCTATGTGCCGTATGGGATGTGACCCGCTTTTTGAGTTCGGATATATATCGGTAAATAATGGAGTGGTTGTTAGGCACCCTTCTCTCGAACCGTCCGCGGCTATATCGAGCTACATTGATGGTATCTTGGGTAATGTCGTACCTGCTTGGAGCCAGAGAACGAAGAAGTACTTTAAATGGCACAGAGACACGCATGGCTTCGAGCCTGCTGAAGTTTTGGAGCTACTTGAAGTCTAGCTACATGGCTATAACTTACTCAAGGCATTATTCAAAGAAAAGATAGTGGTCTGTTCTGTTGCTCGATATTTAAAAGGTTGAGCCAGTTAGTGTTAAGTTGTTTCTGTTGGTTTTCTGGCTCAAACTTATCTTTAATCGTTTTTATTTGCGTTTGCTTGCTGAGTCTCTTTTATTTCCATCGACTAGATATATTGCTGAGGTCTTCTGGCCGCTCTCAATCGCTTCGCGTCTCATGCGTTGTACATCGTTATATTTTTTTCCAATGCTTCCGACGTCAATAATTAAATAAACTCCCTCCTGAGTGTCTTCAGCTTTTTTGTATATTTCAAGCTGTTTTGTGTAGCCGTGAACCAAATCATTTGTAGATAGTTTTATTTCTACTACAATTCTAGTGTTGAAACCAAACGAAAATTTAAAGTCAACAGGGCCATTTCCTGTGTCTGCTTCCGGTGTGACGTCTAGGTTGTTGGCTTTGCAGTATGAATATGCAATAACAAAAAATAGTCTTTGTGCTGCCTTTTCTCGGCGGGGTTTTTTGTCGTCAGACCAAAGTTCTTTCCAGATTCCTTTATTTTCTATAAGGTCTTGAAACTGTAAAATTATAGTGTCGACTAGTTTTTTTGCTTCTTCTAAATTGGTTATTCTTTTTGATCGGTCGGATATAGTCAGAGGGTGCTTGTCAGCAATATCTTTTAGTCGTGTCCAGAATGCCTCTCCATTACGATCTGCGTCAAAATTATAGGGGGTCTTTGGAACCTCCTTTAATAGTTCCAATATTTGCTCAAATGCTTCTTTACTTTTTAGTGCGTTGTCTCGGAGTGTTTGTTTTCTTTTCTTGGACATGGTGGCCCAGACTTTCCCTACGCCTCCGCTCACTTTTTCACGATATTCTTCGGTTTCTCGTGCGATCCGAGAGATGTCACTCCAGTCACTGGCTATCGGCAGATCTCTCACAATGTCTCTTGGGACAAATATCAACGGATCTTTCGAGTAAGGGTTTTCGGGAAGGTGGAATGTTTCATCCTTGATTTTGAATCCTTTTGTTGGGAGTTTTAATGTTTTATTTTGTCTGATCGTAAATTCAATTAGATGGGGAAGTATTATGTTTGTGGTCATGTCGCTTATTCTATCGGGGCCGATACCCTCCTCAAATAGTGATAAACCCATGAAGAAATCAATGTCGGTGATTCCTAGCTTTACTATCTGGGCCGCCGTTTCCAGTGTACTTGAGGTGAGTTCTGGCCCGAATCCAGACCCTCTTACTGATGAGCTATAGCCTAGGCAAGTCCAGCTAACTTCCGAGAAGTTGAATAATTTTTCTGCTTTTCGCCACGTGATATCGCCTTTTTGTGTGGATGCGGCGAGCAATTTTATTATGAATTCGAATCTTTGTTCATAAGCCGTTGCGGCTCCCGTGTTTATTTCTTCGTGTTTACTATCTGGTAGAAGTAAAGGATCAATGAATAAATTTGTATCGACAGTAAGTTGGGTGTCGATAATGTCTAACTTTTCAAGCTCCATGGGATCAATGCCGAACTCGCTGGATATAGTCTCTAAGCTGGTGATCTTAGCCATCGCAACCTCCTGTTGGTTAGTAACGTCATCCTTGGTGTATATCTCGAACCCGAGTGAAAATCTACAGTAATGTTGTGATTCGTATCCTAAGCGTGATCTTAAAATTCTCAGCTTCCCGATTCCTCGACAAGCGATGGAGAGGTCGTATGGTGTTGGGACGGTATGGCGAGCTTTCAGTACGGGGCGTAAGCTGGGGTAAATACAGTTACTGCATGAAGGAAGTGAAATGAAAAAGCTTCGCGTGCAAAAGATCGCTAAGAAGAACATTCACATACACAACGATATTTCCAACACGGCTCACCACCTCAAGACTCGTATCGAGGAAATGGAGGCGGTTGGGAGCCGGCACGGGATGGCTCTCGACATCACCGCCTGTCTCGTCATGTTGGCCTTCACCTTTGAATCACGCCTTAACTTCATTGGCGAACAGAAGGTGGAGGATTTTAAGGAAAGGCGGTGGTTCGACAAGAAGGTCGAGATTGTGTTGAAGGCTCTCGGGCTGGAGCCTGACTTTTCAGTGCGCCCGTACTCGTCCATCAAAGAGTTGAAGAGCTTTCGTGACACAATCGCACACGGCAAGCCGGGTACCATCGAGGTAGATGAAACGGTGGATTTTCAACCAGGGACTAACTATGACGATTTCGATCTTCGAGGCGAGTGGGAAGCATTTTTAACCGTCGACTTCATGAGGCAATGTTCTGACGACATAGACCAAATCTGGAGAGAATGGGTTGCGACTGCTGAAATCGAATTGCACCAAACACTGACCTACGGTGAGTACAGCATTTCACTGATAGAGTAGCCTACGATCTTCAGCAGGTGATCGCGTCGTGTCCAAAGCAGGAATCCAAGGAGATTACAGTTCAGGTGGGTGCGACTCGGCTGTAGCGGCTGCGATATCGAAATCCGGATGCAGTACATACGCACGGCCGACGGCGCTTAAGGCCACGTATTTTCCGGATGCAGAGTATTCGAACGAAATCATTTTTCTTGATTCAAGCACGTCTAACGCGCCATCCGTCTCCAAGAACGTTAAATCGGTGTGAGTCGGAATCGCCGTCGTTGGGCACGTCTTACCTGCACTTCCATAGATAGCGATAGTTCCTATCACCGTATCCTGCACAGTGGTCAGAGGGAGCAACGCAGGAGCTTTCAACTCTGCAATCTTCGCATAAGCGGCGTTCAGTTCTTTTTCAGCATCCTCTAGAGCTCTGTACGCATCTTTGATGCCCCAAAGGCCAACCCCGAGCAGAAGCAAGACACAAACAGTGAGGCCAACAAGCATCCAAAGCTGAATCGGGAAAGACTGACCCAACAAGCTCCATGTGTTCGCTAGCCCAGTGCCCA
Source organism: Pseudomonas sp. Irchel 3H7 (assembly GCF_900187605.1). GTDB lineage: Bacteria > Pseudomonadota > Gammaproteobacteria > Pseudomonadales > Pseudomonadaceae > Aquipseudomonas. Next base: position 532,560 of record NZ_FYEA01000001.1, on the reverse strand, counting down.
CCGCTGTAGATGCGGCGCTGAGAAGTGAAACATCGTAGTAACTGTCGAAGATTTTCGTGGCGATCCAGGCCGCGAGGGTGCCACCTGTCCACCCCAGAACTTTCTTCAGTTTAGACCTCTGCACTGCGTCGCTCGTTTGCATATGAACTCCCGTACCCGCCCGATTTCGCGGATGTTATCAGAGTCATTCGTCTGAAAACGAACCGACGTGGTACACCCACACAACACAACTCTTGAAGCTGCTCGGAGGTCTATATACTGTACGCCCATACAGTTTATGGGTTGGTGGGATGAATATCAGTTTCGAACAATCGCTGGTCGGTCTTGTGTTTAGTTGCGATGTCACGCCAGAGAAACGCAAAGCGATATTCGACTTGAACCATCGCAGCGGTGTGCGCCACGTAGGCCTTGAATGGAAAAACCGCCGGGTGTGGTATGAGTGGAAATAGAGTGGGGCGCCAATCGGGCGAGATGCTGACTCGCACTCTTTATCGTTTTTCTTCTCCGTCCTGTTTAAGGAAGTATGCACGGCCTTTCGGGGTGAGGTTGAATGCAACACCGCCGATTCCATCTGTCGGTACAATCATTTGGTGTTCAAGCAGGATATCAATCGCCCCCTCCGCCTTAATTTGTCCCGGGCCAGAACTACTGATGAGAAGCAGCGTCGGTGTAACTCGATGGTTCACGAGCCCGGCTATGATGCTCAAGACCTTGGATGCAAAAGCAGGAAGTTCTACTTCATTGTTTGCTGGGGTTTTAAGTTTCGCTGCAAGCTGCTGCTTCAAGTCAGAATTTGCATCTCTCTGGGAGACAATTTCAACTTCAAGCGCTGCATTAGTGCTCTGCTGGGACTTCCGCATTTCTGTCTCTGCCTCCAGCTGTGTCTGGAGTTGCTGGTTCGTGATCTGAAGATCAGCGTGTTGTTCGGTGAGTCTGTTTAGGTCTTGCTTAAGCTGGGCAGCGTCGGGCATCGTCTCGCCCCCTTCAGGAGCTTGTCTCTTTGCCATGATCACGCCACGCAGACTAATTCCAACCAGCAGGAGAGCCAAAATAGTTGCCCATAGAGGGGCAGAAACGTGTGCAGTGAGCGCGGTAGAGAACCAGCCCCACAGAGTGCTCGCCACAGCGCCAAGACCGTCAGGAAATTTCCCTTCCTTCACTAGCGAGTCAGCTACAGGAGCGGCGATGATGCCGACTGCGGCAGTTCCAACACCTGCCACCCATTTCCACGATGCCATGCCGTTCTCCTTTAGGTGAAGCGCCAAGTGTATCAGAGCAGGCATGGCGTATAGCCAGTGTGCTGGCGCAGGAGGAACCCTTACCCTGCAATTCCCAGTCCCCGCGAAAATTTCCGGTGCACTTCGATAGTCGTTTGGTGTCCCGGCTGGAAAAATAATCTAGCGAACCGCTCCACCTGCTTAACAAAAGCCATAGCACCCTGCTGGAAACCGTGGCTTTCTGAAAATAAGGTGAAGCACTCTCAAACACATAGACGACAAAGCCCCGCGTAGGCGAGGCTATAGTGCATCGTGCAACCTTGATGGGGAGTCGGCCCCCGCAAGAACTTACAGGGCCCCTTCATTCGAAGGGAAGTGAAGGGCCAGGTTCTTCATCACGCGGCTCACTTGCATAGAAGACCACTGGCCTCCCCGGCTTGTAGTGATGCCCTTGCCGTTCAGGCATTCAGCAACCTGTTGGAGTGTACGACCACCCTTGTGGATGCACAGGTCTATAGGATCACGCACAGACTCTTGCCATGTATTCACGCGCTGTTGAACTGCCACAGTGGCCTTCGCACGATTGGCTTCTGTACGGCCTTTATCCAGCGCTTCAGAGCGGCGGGAAATCTTTTCAACAGACTGTGCGTCGCCAGCGTCCGCACGCTTCTTGAGGGCTGCTAGAGCTTCCTTGGTACGGTTGGCGATGAACTCACGTTCCTGTTGGGCAAGGGCTGCAAACAGATGGAGTTGGAAAGAGTTGGCGGTGGGCATCGTTGCAACTTTGAACTCTGTTTCCTCCATCAGGCGGGCGATGTGGTGAACCGAACGGGATAGACGATCCAGCTTAGCGACCACCAGTTGTGCACCCAGCTCTTTGCACGCTGCCAGTGCCTTCTTGCCTTCGGGACGATCCTCAATGGCCAACTTACCCGAGACTACATCAACGAACTCACCAACGATGCTCCAACCATTCTGTTGGGCTGCACGAGCGATGTACTCACGTTGAGCTTCAAGACCCAATCCGCTTTCACCTTGCCCCTGACTGGACACACGACAATAGCTGACTACGTCGATTGTGTTGGTGGTGATGTTGGTATCGGTGGTCATGTTCCCGCCCTCGGAATTCCGTCTGAGGGCAATCATAACATTTCTCGAATGGTCGTTCTAGAAGTGTTATATCAATTTCTAACCGTTCTATTGCCGCAGCTTGAGGATTCCAGCGGTGATAGCTGATGCATTCGCATCGAGAGTCTGCAATGCGGTGACGGCGTTCTCATGGGCTTCGCTTGAACCACTGGCTTTAGCCCACAAGGACAGTTCTTCTATAGCTGATGCAAGCGCATGCTGGTTATGCAGCAGAAGGGTTAGCACGTCCGCTGTGGCTATGTGAGCGTCTGTATTGTCTGTCACAGCTCATTCCTTGAGATTGTGTTTGTAGGCCGCTAGAGCCCTTGTAGCAGCTCTGACAGGGTCATTCCCAGTCCATCAGCAAGCACCTTCGCTGCATCTAGGCTGGGGTTGGCTGTGCCCGTTTCAATTCGGGACATGTACGTTCGCACGAACCCACAGCGATCAGCGAAAGCCTCCTGACTGAAGCCTTGACTGGTGCGTAGCTCTCGGATTCGTTGGCCGAAGCCCTTTCTCAAATTCTGATTTGGCTGCATGCCAGAATCATGGTGGGATGAACCCCAATCGTGAACACACCAATTGATGACACACCAACTGATACATTGATATCCTCATCGCTCGACCAGCAAGCACCTGACAGGGATGAGCCATGAACGAAAAGCTGTTTGTACTAACTACCCAGAAGAAGAAAACGAACCACATCCTGCACGTGATTATGACAGTGCTGACTGGAGGTCTTTGGTTGATCGTGTGGGGAATCACCATGCGGAGCAATGACGCCCACAACAGGAAGCTCGACAAGCAGATCAATCAGATCATGCTCTACAAGACGCAAGGTTTGAGTGACAACGAGACTTACAAGCAGATCAGGAACGACGAACTCAACTCCGAAGTGCTTCAAGGGCGGGTGTTATTCGTGGTTCTGGTCGTAGTCTTCCTGTACTTCTACCTGCGGTAGTCTCTGCACACCGAAAGCGGAGCTCGTTGGGATAATCTCCTGCTCCGCAGGCGTGGTTGCTTGCACCGAAAACGAGAGTTTTCAACGGAATTCAGCCATGGCGTGACCGTCGACAATCCTCCGGATGTACTCCAGCAACAAACAACATTCCACAAATCCATCTCTTCGCTTGTGATCTTGATCTTGCTCTTGTCTGTTGGTGCAAAAACGAATCGGGACGTATTCGGTTGTATTCCCGTCAGCGCTCGCTGAAAGTTATTGCACGTCACCTTCGGTGGAGCAGATCAAGAGCAAAAAGCTTGGATGCGTGTTGATTTCATTTGATTATTAGTGTGCTTATCCAGAATCGGAATGGTACGCCCTCCAGTGTTAACTTTTGCTGGTCCGACAAGTGTTTACTTTTAAACAGTGTTCCTTCAACGGTCGCAGCCGAAGAGAGTGAATGCTTTTATATAACAGGACTTTTTCAGGTGCCTTGATTCACGTGGCTTCCAGACGATTTCTTTCGTAACTTTTTCAGGAAAGATACGTAAGCATTACGCAGCAATATTGATGCAACGATCCATCTCCATCGCGTACTCCAGCCCTGAAGACAAGTCTCCTACAGGGCGATACCAATCGTTAACGTACCATGCTCGTGTTCTGTCAGAACCTCGGAAAACGAGCCGAGGGTTGATGGCCAGCTTGATCTCGCCAGTGCGAATGTCACTATTTCGCGAAGTGGTGACACGCAACAGGTTTGCACACTCGAGCACTCTCAGCCTCTTCATCAGGTTTGATTCCGCAGAACCTAGCGCCTTTGCCAACTCAGCTTGCGTCATGAAGATGACATTGCGGTACAAAACCAACCGATGCAGTTTTTCCAGCAACCGCTGCTGGGGTAGCGTGATACGACAATCGATCCCAGTGCGACACCACTCGCCACGAGCAAAGTCCACTTCGTTACGTAACGGGTGCAGAGTGTGCTCCGGCAGTTTTCGTCGATCAACAAACTTCAAGTAGCGTTCAAAGTCATCCACGCTTCGGCAGTCACGGAGACTTGACTGAAAATCGATACGGCAAGAAAGTACTGATGGTTTATCGTCATATCCGTGAATCTCGCCAGTTAGCCTGTCTACAACAAGGCCTTCAGCAGTGATCAGGTCTTTCGAGGGGGGAGTAGGGTGCATGTTAGTCAATGTGGCTCTCCTGTTTTCAAGTTCATGTCATGGGCGAATGCCTCGGTAGGTTTGTTATCCGCAGGCACTTGCCTGCGGCGGTGTTTCGGCTGGGCTTACTTCAGTTTCGGATGTTGCGGGAGCAAGTTCTAAGTCTCTCGATCACACGCGGATCAACTTTCCCTTCGTACTCATCCGCGACCTCAGAGCAGTAAACCGAGTATGCTGCCTGGTAAGCTTCAAACGCAGAAAAGATGTCGCTGAACGTCCCGAGATGAACTTGTTTGCCATATTTCGAAATGCGTGCAGTAAAACCCTTTCCCCTTGGCCCTTCCTTAATGCAGATGGGCAACTTTCCGCGCTGGCTGCGGGTGTTACGGAACATCTGATTGACCAACCTTGGAACCAGAGAACAGAACTCCGGCGAATAGATGCTGTTGTGTTGGTCGAGGATGTCTTTGTCCAACTCCACGTCAGGCGCGTTCGAATAAGGCTGGGATACGTACCAGTCAGCGAACTCTTGGAAGTCATGCCACTTCTTACACACTGTGCATCCTGCATAAGCGGAAGCCCCAGCCTTATAACACCGGTTGAGCATGTCTTTCCATTTGCTGTGTGGGCGTCCCGTTGACTCGTGGACTGGCAAACCGAGCACTTCGCGTCTTGCTGCCGAGTCATAGCCAACGCCATACACCAAAGTGTCGGTTGCCGACGGAGCGAAGAGGGGGAGCTCTTCCCCCAGGCCGTAGTCAAGATGATGTCCAGCCAAAAAGGGCAATACGTGGATGACTTTGATGGTATCGATGGTGCTGTGTTGCTGCATGGTGTTACCTCCGTTCAGTTGGAAAAAAATGGGCGAAAAAAAACCGACACATTGGTCGGCATCGGGCTCGTCATTCTTCTCTCTACAGAGGAGCAGGAACTCAGCTATTCGATGTCGTCGACCTCAATGTTGGTGGTGCTTCTACTGCGTTTGTCATGGGGCTTCTCATGATCTGCTGTGACCGTCAGGTGGTGGTCAGCCAAAATTCAGGCGTTAAAAAACCTCCTGCGGTTTCGTGCGTTTTCAGCACTTGCCACGTAGAGGTTTCTCGGCGATCTGTTCTGCCAGTTTTCGGCAGACGCTATAGTCTCACAACTACGCACCATTTGTCAAGGAGTAGTTGCGGCAGGCGTTCAGATGTGATTGGGATTTTTTTGGAAGGCTAACCATTCAGAGCCACATGGCACCGTGCCATCTTGGATAAACCGGTTTCTAGAGGAGAGGAAGCGTCCTGCTTAGCCCAAGCGGTCAGTTGGCCTTGTAAACACTGGGCGGAATGGAAGTGCTCGTTCAGAAGCAGGCGAATCTAGTACTGGTTTTAACGCAGTTTTCTGGGGTATTGGGCGGGTTTCTGCAGGCCGCCAACCCCAAGTTCGTCAAGGTTGGCAGTCTGTTCAGTTGATCAGTCGATGAGGTGCAGTACATCCCTGACGTTCAGGTGAGAGTATCTGGCGACGGATCGAGTGTCCCTGTGGCCCGAGACGATCATGATCTGTGCATTGTTGAATCCCTTCTTCGCCACGTTGGTGATTCGGGTGTGCCTGAGTTGGTGCAGCCTGACGCTGCTATCAAGTCCAGCCTTAATACGTGCAAGTCGCACCGCCTGCGAAACAGCATGTGGGGTTACGGTGAAAATCGTGCCATGTGGGTGACGTTCTAAGGTGGCCATCAACTGGGCAAGTTCAAGAATCTCAACGGCTCTGCGGGTTAGGGGAACTGATCGTGTGCCGTTCTTTCCATCTATCACGTCGGCAATACGGTCTTTGAGATGCAGGCAGTCTTTCGTCAACTTCAGAATTTCTGATCGTCGCATGGCGGTCTCGTATGCCAGTTCAACAATGAGTTTCATGGTTGGTGAGAGCTTCGCGAGCAGCCGCTCTAGCTCGTTTGCACGGATCACCTTGTCAGAAGACCGGTCTGGTTTGGGGAGTGCGATGTCACTAACAGGGTTGTGAATGTCGATCAGCAATCCGCGTTTGGCGAACCTGTAGAACCGCGACATGAATGCAAGCTGCGTCCTGCACGTGGATGGTTTCACCCTCTTCAGTCGCATGATCTTGAAGTCGTTGATCATCTGCGGGGTGATTTCGTGAATGGGCTGCGTGAAGTGTTTGGCCAGATGCTCCACGATCTTCAGTGCGTGCTCATAGCTTCCTCTCCCCTTGAGCATGGTTTCGCAGTAGGTCATGCCCAACGTATAGATGGTGTGGTGCTTGCGATCCATTGTCACTGCTTCGACCTGGCTCGCCCATAACTCTGCTTCCGCTTTGGTGCAGAAGGTTTTGGACTGCGGAGATTTACCCTTGACCCGTACCTGAGCGTTCCAGCTGCCGGACGGGAGTAAGCGGAAAGTGGCCATATTTGACGCCTCATCATGTGAATGGGCGTTCTGTGAAACCCTTGAGCACCATAGCTTGCAGCTTGCTCAAGCAGACATTGACATGGTGGGGGTCGTTGGTTCGAGTCCAATCGCGCCTACCAAACAAAATCCGCTCTGCTGGGCGGTCTAGAAGGGCTCACCGAAAGGTGAGCCCTTTTTTGTTGTCTGCGATTTGCAAAACTTTTGCAAAGCCCTCATCAGAGCGCCTGCTCGACTTCGCGTTTAGACGATCTCAGGGCATTCGAATTTCCATAAGTAGACCTTCTTGGTTCTTACTGCTTCGCCAACGGTTCCTACGCCGAGGCAGGTTTTGCTTTTGGTGCAAATGATTCCGTCGGGCGCTTGAAAAATCGCCACTCGTCGCATGCATCCTTTGAAAAAGTGTGGATATTGAACAGCTTACGAGTGTTACTAACCAGCCAGTTATCAAAAAAACGTTGTTACTGTCCGTTGAATTAAGTAACATCCGCCCCGCGTTCACCACCACGGTTTATGCATTTTTAAATCCCAAGCTTCCATCAGCTGCTTGGGATTTTTTTTGCCTGCGATTTGCCTCAAATGGCTGAAATATCTCCTCTCGATCTCTTCTGAAGGCCTGGCGACACCCCGCAGGCAAATCCTTGTTTTTTCAACTACTACTGACTGGCCGATTTTCAACTCTTTCTGATGAGGGTGTATCGATGCTGGTTCATTGGTTTCTTGCAGCTGTTCATCTGCTGGCATTTGCCTTGGGTTTTTGGGCGGTACTGACGCGTGGGACGGCGTTCAGTCGCCTGGCGGCCGGGACGGGGGAGGCCGGTCGGGTTCTGCTGGCTGACAATTTCTGGGGGATTTGCGCGCTGATCTTGTTGATCACGGGCGGGATGCGAGCCTTTGGCGGTTACGAAAAAGGCACTGACTATTATCTTCATCAGCCGCTGTTTCACCTGAAGATGACGCTGTTCGTTCTGATTCTGTTGATGGAGCTTGCGCCGATGATCACGCTGATCAAATGGCGGATCGCCAAGGCGCGGGGGACGGTACTCGATACTGGAAGAGCAAAGTTGTTTGCACGCATCAGTCACGTCGAAGCGCTGCTAATGGTGCTGATGATGGTTGCAGCCACAGGCATGGCACGTGGTGTGACGTTCGGGTAGGAAGGCGAATTCCCTTCGCTCTATCGGAAATGTCCGACAGCCAGCCTTGAGAATGCTCGGTAGTATCGATCAGCAGAAAGGGCGGGAGGATAACGCGGAAGGATCATGTGTCAGGCGCCGTGCCCAAGGAGCTTGGGAAGCGGATGGCAAAACGGCGCGTGAATCTCTAGCCAGTCATTCCACGAGGTAAACGGACTGGCTACTGACTGCGATGCGGCTCAGGGAGTTTGTGGCTTGTCCGGGGCGGTCAGGCCAGCCTGAATGCGCTGGTAAATCTCTTCACGGTGCACGGCAACGTTTTTCGGAGCGTTGATACCAATGCGGACCTGTTGGCCGCTTACGCCCAGAATGGTGATCGTAATGTCATCACCAATGTTTATGCTTTCACCGACTTTGCGGGTGAGTATCAGCATGGTCTTCTCCTTGATTGCTTTGTAGGGCACCTGATTCAGACAGTGCAGAGGTCGGTGGTACGTATAGATTAGTGCGAAGTCTCACGGTTTGGGTGCCTCTTTCTGACGCGCAGAAGCGGCATTAATTCCCAGGGCGTAACTATACAGAGGCTGCAACCATCAATCTCGTTGTTTTGTGCCCATTTTGCGGGCCTCGCGAAGTATTTATGAATGATAAGATCGCGGCTTTGAGAATTTCGAGGAAAGCGTTGTGCGCAAATTGGTTTGGGTAGTCGCGGCACTGGTATTGGCAGGGTGTGGTGAAGGCAAGAGTGTAGACGCACCAAAACCACAATCGGCTGCAGTAACGGCGCCGTCGGCGGCTGTGGCACCACAATGGGATCTCGAAGTGCGCGGCGAAACGCCACAAGCTGTCAGCGACCTGAGTGGCTGGCTGATCGAGCACGCCTTTGTGCCTACGGTGATCAAGGACAGCAGCGGCAAAACGCGAATTCTGATTGGTCCGTTCAACTCTCAGGCTGAAGCTGAGGCGCGTAAGGTGCAGGTGGATGCAGCTTTGGTGAAGGCCAAGAAGCAGAACGTTGAATCGGTGTTGGTCGAGCATCCGCTCGCGCCGTAAACGTGCGCGCGTGTTTCTGCCCGTTCATGCGTCTTCAGCGGGACAAACGATTGAATTGGCTGACGTCGACATAGAAAAGGACATTCTCTGGGAAATCGCCGACACCGCCACTGAAGGCTTTTACGGCTGGATTGCCGGAGAGTCGGCAGCCTTGATGAGCTTGCGCAGATACCAGATCAAAGAGCGCGTTCATACCTCGTGAGACACTTAATCTGATGGGCTACTGGCGGCACAATAAGACGGCCAGCCAAGCACAAAATAAAAAGGCCTCGAACGTTATGTTCGAGGCCTTTTTCGTGCTGCAATCAACCGCAGGCTTTCATGTTCACCGGCCCGACAAATTCGTTGCCGCGCCCCATCACGCACGCCACGCTTTGATTGCGCTGACGCTCCCAGTCCTGCACCGGGTAAGTCTTGTCCCATGCCTCGTACAATTGTCGATCCTGTTTCGACAGGCGCAAGCCGTACTGCTTGCTCATGTAAAAGTACGTACGGGCGATCATGCCGCGAATCGAAGGGCGGGGCATGACCTTCTTCGCCTTGAAGTCGACCTGGGTCAGGCATGAGCCGTACTGCCCGGATTGCACCGGCAACCAACCGTAGCTGAAGTTGCTGCGGTCTCCGTTGACCTCGCCAATGCTCGGCACCAGGTTATGCAGATCGGCTTCAGCTTTCTGATAGCTTGGGTCGTAACGGGTGCAGTTCTTTCGTCCACCTTCCTGCCAGCACTGACGCTGATGGCCGAACTGCCAGGCCGGCACGATGTGCTCCCATTCAATACGTGACGCACGCTTGGCGTTCTTGCGCGGTACGTAACCGCAGGCTTTCAGATCAACCTTGTTGCCGGTGTACTTGCACCCGCAATAAAACTCTGTGGACTGTGGCGCGTACAGCTTCCAGGCGACCTTCTTGGCTTCGGTAAATGTGCGGGGTGCACCAGCCTGGGCACCCATGGTGATGAACAGCAGCAGCAAAGCAAAACAGCGGACACTCATTGAATCAATCTTCCTTCGGCACAACCCAAAAAATCTGCACGCCACCGTCGTCGCGATAGGCGAGGGTGACGTTGTCGTTCTCGTCGATTTCCTCGAGCAGGCGCTCCCAGTCGTCCATCGGCTCGTCGGGCAAGCGGAAGATCAGTGCGGCTTTGGCTTTTTGAGCGGTGGGCGAATTGATGATTTTTTGAACGCGCATACCCATGCGTTCGTAAGCGTCAGGAGCATCAGGGGAAGTGGCCACGAGGTTATCCTTATTAAGCTGTACGTGCATACAGTATTTAACTGTAAGCATTTTCGCAACTGCTTAAAATTCAAGAAAATCCTCTGACAGCGGTTTTCAGAGTTTGGTGTAGGCCGTGTCGATTTTTTTGTGGGAAAAGTGCGAGAGAGTTGCAAGCGATGCACCACCCGCCCATTGGGCGAGTAGTGCGCAGGATGCCCGATCGAGAATTGATCGGGCGAAGGTCAATCAGTATTCCCAGAACATCCGTTGCAGCTCTTTGCTGTCGTTGGTTTTGGTCAAAGCGACCATTGCCAGGATGCGGGCCTTTTGCGGGTTCAGGTCGTGAGCCACAACCCAGTCGTACTTGTCGTCTGGCTGCTCGGCGTTACGCAGAACGAAGCCGCCAGCGTTGACGTGGGACGAACGAATGATTTGCACGCCATCCTTGCGCAGTGCTTGCAGGGCTGGAACAACGCGGGAGGACACCGAGCCGTTACCGGTACCGGCGTGGATGATCGCCTTGGCACCGGATTGTGCGAGGGCCTTGTAGGCGGTATCGCTGACGTTGCCGTAGGAATAAGCGATTTCTACGTCAGGAAGGCTCTTGATATTTTTGATGTCGAACTCCGAATCCATGGTGTGACGCTTGGCTGGCAAGCGGAACCAATAGGATTTGCCTTCTACCACCATGCCCAGTGGACCCCAGGCACTTTTGAAGGCTTCGGTCTTGATGTTGATCATCTTGCTGACGTCACGACCGGACTGGATTTCATCGTTCATGGTCACCAGTACGCCTTTGCCGTGCGCTTCTTTGCTGCTGGCCACGGCCACGGCGTTGTAGAGGTTGAGCATGCCATCGGCGGACATCGCCGTGCCCGGACGCATCGAGCCGACGACGATGATCGGCTTGTCGGTTTTTTCTACCAGGTTGAGGAAGTAAGCGGTTTCTTCCAGGGTGTCGGTGCCGTGGGTGATGACGATGCCGTCGACGTCTTTGCTGTCAGCCAGTTCGGCCACGCGACGACCCAGTTGCAGCAGGTTTTCGTTGGTGATGCTTTCCGAAGCAATCTGCATGACTTGTTCGCCACGCACGTTCGCCAGTTTGCTCAGCTCGGGAATGCCGGCGATCAATTGTTCGACGCCAACCTTTGCCGCCTGATAGGTGGCGCTATTGGCGGCGCTCGCGCCGGCACCAGCGATGGTGCCGCCTGTTGCAAGTACCACGACGTTAGCGAGCTTGGTCTGGGTTTCGACTTCTTTCGCCTGAAGGGCGGAAGGCAAGAGCAGAAGCAGGGCCAAAGCGCCCGGAACCAAAGTGTTGAAAGCAGATTTCATTATTTTTCTCTCTAGTAGTGAGACGGTGCTGATGCAGGTTCATCTAGATGCGCCCCAAGCCGATCTGAATGCCTGGGGTGCGGTGAGGGGAGCAGGATCTGTACCAGCCGTACTTTGCGTCAGAGAAATGTTTAACTTGATGATTTACATCAAGATTTTATGGGTTTGAAAATATCGGGGTGAATCGTTTATCCGGTTTTCCGAACGATGGACACTTTCGCGTTCGGCTCTCCGAAAAGGACTACTGCTTTTGTCGAGTATTTCGAGTGGCCGGTTTCGGCTTTTCTGCTAAAGAAACTTTCGCGGGGGCCGATGGTTGTCCAAGGAAACAGAATCTACGGAGTTCACATGTCACTGACGGTCGGTTTATCTAATCCTGCGGCAGTCACCATCGGCGGCAAAACCGCAGCGACTATCAATGCATTGAGCGAGGCGGGAGCGGAGGCTTCCACCGAGGCGCTGGGCACTGAGAAGGAATCGAACAATCAGGTCAGGACCGGTGGCGCCGCCGCGCCAGAAGACAGCAAGGCTGAAAGCGGCGACAACCTGAGCGTCACGGTCAAGATGCTGCTCAAGCGAATGCAGGAACTGCAAAAGCAACTTCAGGAGCAGCAACAACAACTGGCGGCCGCACAAGCCAAGACCTATCCGACGCCTGAGGCCAAATCGCAAGCGGTGATGTCCATTCAGGGGCAAATCGCGCAAACCAGCGCTGCGATGGCAGAAGTGGCCGGTGCACTGGTCAAGGAAATGACGAAGAGTTCCACCAGCGGTAATCTGGTCAGCACCACGGCATAAGCAGTGAAGGGGCGAGTCCGACGATTCGCCCTACAACAAATGACGATTTCTGATTGTTGACAAATGTCGGCGGGATTCGCATAGTTCGGTCTACGCAAACGTTTGCGCGGCTTTCACGGCGCTGTATGGCCCGCAAGAAAGCCATGTAGCTTACGTCAGCGCAAGCGTTGCTCACAATAATCATAAGATCGGAGTGAACCCATGAAGCTGCCATTCGCTGGACGTCTTCTTGCTGTCGCTATGCTGGCTGCCACAGCCGCCGCACTACCTGTCTCTTCGGCATTCGCCGAATCTGCCGAGAAACCCAAAGTCGCGCTGGTCATGAAGTCACTGGCCAACGAATTCTTCCTGACCATGGAAGATGGCGCCAAGGCCTACCAGAAAGAACACTCCGCCGATTTCGACCTGATCTCCAACGGTATCAAGGACGAAACGGATACTGCCGGCCAGACTCGCATCGTCGAGCAGATGATCCTGGCCAAGGTCAACGCGCTGGTTATCGCCCCATCTGACTCCAAAGCCATGGTGCCGGTGATCAAGAAAGCCGTCGATGCCGGCATCACCGTGATCAACATCGACAACCAGCTCGATCCGGCCATCGTCAAAAGCAAAAACATCAGCGTGCCCTTCGTAGGTCCGGACAACCGCAAAGGTGCGCGTCTGGTCGGTGAATATCTGGCCAAGCAGCTCAAGGCCGGTGACGAAGTCGGCATCATTGAAGGTGTGTCCACGACCACCAACGCCCAGCAGCGCACCGCTGGCTTCAAGGATGCGATGGACGCTGCACAGATCAAGATCGTTTCCCTGCAATCCGGTGATTGGGAAATCGACAAAGGCAACAAGGTTGCCGCTTCGATTCTCAGCGAATACCCGGACGTCAAAGCGCTGCTGGCCGGCAACGACAGCATGGCAGTAGGCGCTGTCTCTGCTGTGCGTGCCGCCGGCAAGGCTGGGCAGGTGAAGGTCGTCGGTTACGACAACATCAATGCCATCAAGCCGATGTTGAAAGATGGCCGCGTGCTGGCCACCGCTGACCAGTTCGCTGCCAAGCAAGCTGTGTTCGGTATCGAAACCGCGTTGAAAATCATCAAGGGCGAGAAAGTCGACAGCGGCGCCAATGGTGTGATCGAAACACCGGTCGAGCTGGTCACCCAGTAAGTCTTCTGGCGACACAACGGCGCTCGTCCGTCCGGGCGAGCGCATGGAGAGTTTTTATGTCAGTTTCCGCCCCGAACGCTGTCCTCTCGGTCAGCGGTATCGGTAAGACCTATGCGCAACCGGTGCTTACCGGCATCGACTTGACGCTGATGCGCGGTGAAGTGCTGGCGCTGACCGGCGAGAATGGCGCCGGCAAAAGTACCCTGTCGAAAATCATTGGCGGACTGGTCACACCGACCACCGGCCAGATGCAATTCCACGGCAAGGACTATCGTCCGGGCAGCCGTACCCAGGCTGAAGAGCTCGGCGTGCGTATGGTCATGCAAGAACTCAATCTGTTGCCGACCCTGTCGGTGGCGGAGAACCTGTTTCTCGACAACCTGCCAAGCAACGGCGGCTGGATCAGCCGCAAGCAGTTGCGCAAAGCCGCGATCGAAGCCATGGCGCAGGTCGGTCTCGACGCGATCGATCCGGATACGCTGGTTGGCGAGTTGGGTATCGGGCATCAGCAGATGGTCGAAATCGCCCGTAACCTGATCGGCGATTGCCACGTGCTGATTCTCGATGAGCCGACCGCGATGCTGACCGCACGTGAAGTCGAAATGCTCTTTGAGCAGATCACCCGCTTGCAGGCACGCGGCGTCTCGATCATCTACATTTCCCACCGTCTCGAAGAACTGGCCCGCGTCGCGCAACGGATTGCCGTGCTGCGTGACGGCAATCTGGTCTGCGTCGAGCCGATGGCCAATTACAACAGCGAGCAACTGGTCACGCTGATGGTCGGTCGCGAACTGGGCGAGCACATCGACATGGGCCCGCGCAAGATCGGTGCTCCGGCGCTGACTGTCACGGGTTTGACTCGCTCTGACAAAGTGCGCGATGTCTCGTTCGAAGTGCGTGCCGGCGAGATCTTCGGGATTTCCGGACTGATCGGGGCAGGGCGCACAGAACTGCTGCGCCTGATTTTTGGTGCGGACGTTGCCGACAGCGGCACCATCGCGCTCGGCTCCCCGGCCAAAGTGGTCAGTGTGCGCTCGCCGGTCGATGCGGTGCGCAACGGTATCGCGTTGATTACCGAAGACCGCAAGGGTGAAGGCCTGCTGCTCAGTCAGTCGATCAGTGCCAACATCGCACTCGGCAACATGCCGGAAATTTCCAGTGGCGGTGTCGTCAACAACGGCGACGAGATCGCTCTGGCGCAGCGTCAGATCGACGCCATGCGCATCCGTAGCTCGAGCCCGACACAATTGGTTTCAGAGTTGTCCGGTGGCAACCAGCAAAAGGTCGTGATCGGCCGCTGGCTGGAGCGCGACTGTTCAGTGCTGCTGTTCGACGAACCGACCCGTGGCATCGACGTCGGCGCCAAGTTTGACATTTATGCCCTGCTCGGCGAACTGACGCGCCAGGGCAAAGCGCTGGTGGTGGTGTCCAGTGACCTGCGTGAGCT
This sequence comes from Pseudomonas sp. Irchel 3H7, assembly GCF_900187605.1. Taxonomy (GTDB): domain Bacteria; phylum Pseudomonadota; class Gammaproteobacteria; order Pseudomonadales; family Pseudomonadaceae; genus Aquipseudomonas. The sequence continues at coordinate 517,547 of NZ_FYEA01000001.1, read as the reverse complement.
GATGCTGATCTGCGACCGGATCGGCGTGCTGTCCGCCGGGCGGCTGATTGACACCTTCGAGCGCGACAGCTGGACCCAGGATGACTTGCTTGCCGCCGCGTTCGCCGGCTACCAAAAACGTGATGCGTTGCTCAACGAAGCGGCGCCTAGGGATCTCCCATGAAAACTGCATCTCCTGCCGGCAAACGTAGTGGCAACTTCTATGGTCTGGGCACTTATCTGGGCCTGGCCGGTGCCTTGCTGGCGATGATTGCGCTGTTCTCGGTCTTGAGCAGCCACTTTTTGTCCTATAACACCTTCAGCACCCTGGCCAACCAGATTCCTGACCTGATGGTGCTGGCGGTCGGCATGACTTTCGTGTTGATCATCGGCGGCATCGACCTGTCGGTGGGCTCGGTGCTCGCATTGGCCGCTTCGACCGTCAGCGTCGCGATTCTCGGCTGGGGCTGGGGCGTTTTGCCGTCGGCATTGCTCGGCATGGCGGTGGCGGCACTGGCCGGTACCGTCACCGGTTCGATTACTGTTGCGTGGCGGATTCCATCGTTCATCGTCTCTCTGGGTGTGCTGGAAATGGCTCGGGGTCTGGCGTATCAGATGACCGGATCGCGCACCGCGTACATCGGTGATTCGTTCGCCTGGCTGTCGAACCCGATCGCGTTCGGCATCTCGCCGTCGTTCATCATTGCTCTGCTGGTGATCATCATCGCTCAAGCGGTTTTGACCCGCACCGTATTCGGTCGCTACCTGATCGGCATCGGCACCAACGAAGAGGCGGTGCGTCTGGCGGGGATCAATCCGAAACCCTACAAGATTCTGGTGTTCAGCTTGATGGGCCTGCTGGCCGGTATCGCCGCGCTGTTTCAGATTTCCCGTCTGGAAGCCGCTGACCCGAACGCCGGTTCCGGTCTGGAGCTGCAAGTGATCGCTGCTGTGGTCATTGGCGGTACCAGTTTGATGGGTGGGCGCGGCTCGGTGATCAGCACTTTCTTTGGTGTGTTGATCATCTCCGTGCTGGCGGCGGGTCTGGCGCAGATCGGCGCGACCGAGCCGACCAAACGTATCATCACCGGTGCGGTGATTGTGATCGCGGTGGTGCTCGACACTTATCGCAGTCAGCGCGCCAGTCGCCGGGGCTAAAACATGGCAACGATCAAGGATGTGGCAGCCCTCGCGGGAATTTCCTACACGACGGTGTCGCATGTGGTGAACAACACCCGGCCGGTCAGTCAGGAGGTGCGGCTGAAAGTCGAGGCGGCGATCAAGAGCCTCGACTATGTGCCGAGTGCGGTAGCGCGCTCGCTGAAGGCCAAGACCACTGCAACCATTGGCCTGCTGGTGCCGAACAGTCTCAACCCGTACTTTGCGGAACTGGCGCGGGGTATCGAGGATTACTGCGAGCGTAACGGCTACTGCGTGATCCTCTGTAACTCCGACGACAATCCTGAAAAGCAGCGCAGCTATTTGCGTGTGTTGCTGGAGAAGCGCATCGACGGTTTGATCGTCGCTTCCGCTGGCGGTGACAGCGGACTGGCGCAGGGGCTGGCCGGGGTGAAAACGCCGATGGTCATCGTCGACCGTGGTCTGGACGGTGTCGATGCCGATCTGGTGCGTATCGACCATGAATACGGCGCTTACCTCGCGACCCGGCATTTACTGGAATTGGGGCATCGCGACATCGCCACCATTGGCGGTCCGGCGAGTACCAGTGTGGCGCAGATGCGTCTGGCCGGATATTGCCGAGCGCTGAAAGAGGCGGGCGTTGAAGTCCGCCCGGAGCGCATGCTGGAAAGTGATTTCACCAGTACGGGTGGATACAGCGCAGCGGCGATTCTGCTTGAGGGTAACCCGCCCAGCGCAATCTTTGCCGGTAACGACATGATCGGTATCGGCGTGCTGCGCGCCGCGGCAGAGCGCAATGTTCGTGTGCCGAGCGAGTTGTCGGTGATCGGTTTCGACGATATCCAGATGAGTCGTTACGTGTATCCGGCACTCACCACTGTGGGGCAATCGATCCTGCAGTTGGGCGAGATGGCGGCCGAAGTACTGCTGCGAAGGATCGCTACGCCGAATCTGGGCACTGATCAGCGGATCGTGACCCCGAGTATTGTTTTGCGCGAATCGACCGCACCGTTGTCCGGCGTGTTCACCGAATATCGCTGAAACCGAATTGACGAGTAATGATGTATGCCAGCAAATGTAGTGGTAATAGGCAGCCTGAACATGGATCTGGTGACCCGGGCGCCGCGGCTGCCCGTCGGCGGTGAAACGCTGATCGGTCATTCGTTTGCCACGGTGTCCGGCGGCAAGGGTGCCAATCAGGCGGTGGCGGCGGCGCGTTTGGGTGCTCAGGTCGCGATGGTCGGTTGCGTTGGCAATGACGACTATGGCGTGCAATTACGCAACGCCTTGTTGGCCGAGCAGATCGATTGTCAGGCCGTCAGCACGGTCGCTGATTCCAGTGGTGTGGCGTTGATCGTGGTCGATGACAACAGTCAGAACGCCATTGTCATTGTCGCCGGCGCCAATGGCGCCATGACGCCCGCAGTGATCGACCGTTTTGATGCGGTGCTGCAGGCCGCCGACGTGATCATCTGCCAGCTCGAAATTCCGGATGCGACAGTGGGGCATGCGCTCAAACGTGCGCGCGCGCTGGGTAAAGTTGTCATCCTTAATCCGGCGCCAGCCAGTCGTCCACTGCCGGCAGACTGGTTTACCGCGATCGACTACCTGATCCCCAACGAGAGCGAAGCGACCGTGTTGAGCGGATTATCGGTGGGCTCGCTGGAAAGCGCAGAAAGTGCCGCCAGCCAGTTGATCGCCATGGGGGCGGGCAAAGTCATCATTACGCTCGGTGCTCAAGGTTCGCTGTTTGCCGATGGCCAACGCTTTGAGCATTTCCCGGCACCGAAAGTGAAGGCTGTCGACACCACTGCCGCCGGAGACACTTTTGTCGGTGGTTTTGCGGCGGCGCTGGCCAATGGCAAGTCCGAGGCCGAGGCGATTCGCTACGGACAGATTGCCGCCGCGCTGTCGGTAACCCGCGCCGGTGCGCAACCGTCAATTCCAACCCAGTCCGACGTACAGGCGTTTAAACCCGCATGAAAAAGACTCCTCTGCTCAACGTCGCATTGTCGCGGCTGATTGCTTCTCTGGGCCACGGCGACATGGTGGTCATTGGTGACGCCGGGTTGCCGGTGCCGCCTGGTGTCGAGCTGATTGATCTGGCGCTGACCCATGGCGTACCGGATTTCGTCAGCACCCTGAAAGTCGTGCTCAGCGAGATGCAGGTGGAAAGCCATGCACTGGCCAAGGAAATCTTCGACAAACAGCCGACCGCGTTGAATACGCTGGATGCGTTGAATGAGGAAGGTGCTCTCGGTCGTCGTGATCTGCTCAGTCACGAGCAATTCAAGGTTCTCAGCCGACAGGCTCGGGCGATTGTTCGTACAGGCGAATGCCAGCCGTACTGCAATATCGTGCTGGTCGCCGGAGTTACGTTCTGATTTTTCGATTCCACATGCACAAGGAATGCGCCATGCAACGCTATGCTCAGAAACTGCATCAATTCATCCGGAGCTTTCTGCTTTTGTCCGTAATCACTGCCACCGGCGCCCAGGCGGCGGAGAAAATCGACCTGATTATCGACACCGACCCGGGTGCCGATGATGTGGTTGCCTTGCTGTTCGCCCTGGCCTCGCCGGACGAGCTGAACATTCGCGCGCTGACCACCGTGGCCGGCAATGTGCGCCTCGACAAGACGTCGCGTAACGCACGACTGGCTCGCGAGTGGGCAGGGCGCGAAGACGTACCGGTTTATGCCGGTGCGCCGAAGCCGCTGATGCGCACCCCTATCTACGCCGAGAACATCCATGGCAAGGAAGGCCTGTCGGGTGTCACCGTGCACGAACCGAAAAAGGGTCTGGCTGAAGGTAATGCCGTCAACTATCTGATCGATACCCTGAAAAAAGCCAAGCCGCACAGCATCACCATCGCCATGCTCGGGCCGCAGACCAACCTGGCGCTGGCGCTGATCCAGGAGCCTGAAATCGTTCAGGGCATCAAGGAAGTGGTGATCATGGGCGGTGCGCACTTCAACGGAGGCAACATCACCCCAGTGGCCGAGTTCAACCTGTTTGCTGACCCGCAAGCGGCTGAAGTCGTGTTGAAAAGCGGCGTGAAACTGACTTACCTGCCGCTGGACGTGACCCACAAGATCCTCACCAGTGATGCACGCCTGAAACAAATCGCTGCACTGAACAACAACGCGAGCAAGATTGTCGGCGACATTCTCAACGAGTACATCAAAGGCGATATGGAACACTACGGTATTCCGGGTGGCCCGGTGCATGACGCGACCGTTGTGGCTTATCTGCTCAAGCCGGAACTGTTCACCGGTCGTTCGGTGAATGTTGTGGTGGATAGTCGTGAAGGGCCGACTTTTGGTCAGACCATCGTCGATTGGTACGACGGCCTGAAGGCACCCAAGAACGCCTTTTGGGTTGAAAATGGCGATGCTCAGGGTTTCTTTGACTTGCTGACCGAGCGTCTGAAGCGTCTGAAGTAAATCATTCGCCCGCAGGTGCCAGCCTGCGGGTTTTATCCCTTCTCTGCGTGTTTATGCGCGACCTGTTCGGTCGGGTAACGCTCGAAAATCTGCTTGATGAAGTGCTTGGCCGCATCAGTGCCCAACTCCTTGACCAATAGATCGATACCAATCAGCGCAAGCTCCTCGGTGGTTCCCGGGCTGTAAGAGCTGTGTCCGTCTGTCCATTTGGCATTAATGGCGGCGTCGATGCTGATGGTGGTCATGAGAGCGCTCGAAAAGTCGGAAGATCATGGATTCGAGTTAACCATTTTGTCGGGCATTTGGCACTGCGACTTAGGCATGAACGGAGCGCTATGCGACACTTGGTATTTCAAGGCTTTCCAAGGACCGTTCTGTGCAGATCGATTTGAATACCCCTGACGGCCTCACGCTCGATGCGGTGCGCCAGTTGCTCGCTTCGGCCAGCGATGACGAACACACGCAACTGCGCGTGACCAAGGGCGGTATCGCTTACATTTCTTCCGGCGTTACCGGTGGGCAGGATATCGACGGTTTGCTGTTTCGCCTGGAAACCTGGGCCAAGGGTTCAGGGTATGTGGGCAATGTCGCGGCCAGTGATGAGGTGTGGGTGATGCAGATTTTCAACGCGCTAAAGGACAACTGGCCGAATCCGCCGTATGACTACATCGACGTCTACTGAGCGCCGTTAATATTCAGTCACGATTGATTGATGAATAGACGCATGCCGCTCAGGCACACTCGGCGTTTTTCCAATCGTGGGGCAGGGTGATGGCCTTGGCCGTGAAACCAAACGCCGGAATGGCGGTCGCACGATCTCAGCTTAACCATTTTGAAAACAAGGAGGCTTCATGCCTTTGAAGTTCGCGACACTGGGTGCACTTATAGCCGCCGCCATGTTGGCCGGTTGCAGCACGACCTCCAGCGAGTCGGCAAAGGAATCTGCGGCGACCGAAGCCGGTCACAGCCGCTGTGAAGCCACGGCGGCGGAGTTCGCCATTGGCAAGAAAGCTTCGCCAGAGCTGCTGGAGCAGGCGCGCAACAAAGCCGGGGCGCAGAATGCCCGCTTCCTCAAGCCGAATGACATGATCACGCTCGAGTACCGCTCGGATCGCTTGAATCTGAACACCGACAACAACCTGGTGATCACACGCGTCAACTGCGGCTGATCAGCGAAGGCTTTTGTTGCAGGCATAAAAAACCCCGTCACATGGACGGGGTTTTTTTAGTGCGCGCAGAAATTACTCTGGGCGAACCTGTGCAGCTTGCATACCCTTTTGGCCTTTCTCAGCCACGAAAGAGACGGTCTGGCCTTCTTTCAGGCTTTTGAAACCGTCGGATTCGATAGCTTTGAAGTGTACGAACAGGTCGTCACCGCCACCTTGAGGAGTGATGAAGCCGAAGCCTTTTTCATCGTTGAACCACTTAACGGTGCCGGTTTGGCGATTAGACATGGTGTATCTCCAAGAAACATATATTTTTCAGTACTGTGCTGCTCAGGCCAACTGGGCACACCCGGGTATCATAGTCGAAATGTTCGCTTTGGTAGCCCCCCGGACGTGCTGTTTGCCAATCAGACGTGTTTTCTTTACTGCCTGATTCGGCTGAAAGCCCCGGTTTACAAGGCTTTTGGCAGAACGTAAAGACAATAAAAAAACCTGTAAAACCTGCATAAATCGTCTGAAAAGGCTCAAAATCAGCCCGTTTCAGGGGCGCTGAGCCGGGTCAGAAAGGTGTTTTGATCACTTTTTCGCCGGTGTATTTGCCTTGCATTTGGCAATTTGACCCAGTGCTTTTTGCTGCAGTTCTGGGGAGGCCTTATTGTCCATCAGCGCCTGAATGTCGGCGGCAGGATAGGACTTGATGGCATCAGCACCACAAGCACAGTGCGATTTGGCTGCAGCAGCGCCAATTTGCGGAGTTGCCGCTTGGGTGCACTGCGCCATGTACTTCTCACGCTCGCCCTTCGGCCAGTCGGCGTGGGCGCTCAGCGGTAGCAGCATAACGATAGGGGCGACGACGGCGAACAGGGTATTCAGACGCATGCGAGGATGCTCCTTGTGGGTCAATGTCTTGTTATCTGAGGGCTGAAGGGGCCATCAAGTTCAGCACTCTGGCATAAAAACGGACGATTTGCCTTCTGGCAAAACAGAGGCATAAGTGACCGCTCATCTGTGCTAGCATGCCGGGCTCAAGCGTTCTCAGGCTCCGGCAGACCTTCAGTCCCGGCAGCGGTCAACGTACGAATATTTCGATTTGAATCCCAGTCACTCTGGTTCGGTTTTCCGGTTGGCCGCAAGGCTCCTGCCGCTGTAAGGCAGGCGTTCGTCATTGAATGGCCTGGATCGGATCTTGTACTGGCTCATCCCAACCCACGTGACCTTTGGTAGGGGTCACCACTAGGAGAGGAGGCGCCATGCCAACTATTACTCTTCCCGACGGCAGTCAACGTTCATTCGATCACCCGGTTTCCGTAGCCGAGGTCGCCGCATCCATTGGTGCCGGTCTGGCCAAAGCCACTCTGGCCGGCAAGGTCAATGGCCAACTGGTCGACGCCAGCGACATCATCAGCAGCGACGCGACCCTGCAAATCATCACGCCAAAGGATGAAGAGGGGCTGGAGATCATTCGCCACTCTTGCGCTCACCTGGTTGGCCACGCGGTCAAGCAGTTGTACCCGACTGCGAAGATGGTCATCGGGCCGGTCATCGACGAAGGCTTCTATTACGATATCGCCTTCGAGCGTCCTTTCACGCCGGACGACATGGCTGCTATCGAGCAGCGCATGCAGCAGCTGATCGAGAAAGATTACGACGTCATCAAGAAAGTCACTCCGCGTGCTGAAGTGATCGAAGTGTTCAAGGCCCGCGGCGAAGACTACAAGCTGCGTCTGGTCGAGGACATGCCGAACGAGCAGGCCATGGGCCTGTACTATCACGAAGAATACGTCGATATGTGCCGCGGTCCGCACGTGCCGAACACCCGCTTCCTGAAATCCTTCAAGCTGACCAAACTGTCCGGTGCCTACTGGCGCGGCGACGCCAAGAACGAGCAATTGCAGCGCGTTTACGGCACCGCTTGGGCAGACAAAAAGCAGCTGGCGGCTTACATCCAGCGCATTGAAGAAGCTGAAAAGCGCGATCACCGCAAGATCGGCAAGCGTCTGGGCCTGTTCCACACCCAGGAAGAATCCCCGGGCATGGTGTTCTGGCACCCGAACGGCTGGACTCTGTACCAGGTGCTCGAGCAATACATGCGCAAGATCCAGCGCGATAACGGCTACCTTGAAATCAAGACTCCTCAAGTCGTTGACCGCAGCCTGTGGGAGAAATCCGGGCACTGGGCCAACTACGCCGACAACATGTTCACCACCCAGTCGGAAAACCGCGACTACGCCATCAAGCCAATGAACTGCCCATGCCACGTGCAGGTGTTCAACCAAGGCCTGAAGAGCTACCGCGAACTGCCGATGCGTCTGGCCGAGTTCGGTGCTTGCCACCGCAACGAGCCGTCGGGTGCGCTGCACGGCATCATGCGCGTACGTGCGTTCACTCAGGACGACGCCCACATCTTCTGCACTGAAGAGCAGATGCAGGCCGAATCCGCAGCGTTCATCAAGCTGACCATGGACGTTTATCGTGACTTCGGCTTTACCGATGTCGAGATGAAACTGTCCACTCGTCCGGAAAAACGCGTCGGTTCCGACGAACTGTGGGATCGCGCTGAAGCCGCACTGGCTGCAGCCCTTGATTCTGCGGGCCTGCCGTACGATCTGCAGCCGGGTGAGGGTGCATTCTACGGTCCGAAGATCGAATTCTCGCTGAAAGACTGCCTCGGCCGCGTCTGGCAATGTGGTACTCTGCAGCTCGATTTTAACCTGCCTGTCCGTTTGGGCGCTGAATACGTCTCTGAAGACAACAGCCGCAAACACCCAGTGATGTTGCACCGTGCGATCCTCGGTTCCTTCGAGCGTTTCGTCGGGATTCTGATCGAGCACTATGAAGGTGCGTTCCCTGCCTGGCTCGCGCCAACGCAGGCGGTGATCATGAATATCACTGATAAACAGGCAGATTTTGTTGCAGAAGTTGAAAAAACTCTCAACGAAAGCGGATTTCGTGCCAAGTCCGACTTGAGAAATGAAAAGATCGGCTTTAAAATCCGCGAGCATACTTTGCTCAAGGTTCCCTATCTTTTGGTTATCGGAGATAAGGAAGTCGAGATGCAGACTGTCGCTGTGCGTACTCGTGAAGGTGCTGACCTGGGCTCGATGCCCGTCGCCCAGTTCGCTGAGTTTCTCGCGCAAGCGGTTTCCCGGCGTGGTCGCCCAGATTCGGAGTAATTATTATTAAGCGTGAAATGAGACAAGATAAACGAGCTGCACCGAAAGCCCCGATCAACGAGAATATCTCGGCACGCGAGGTTCGGTTAATTGGCGCTGATGGCGAGCAGATTGGCATCGTCTCGATTGATGAAGCGCTTCGTATTGCTGAAGAAGCAAAGCTTGATCTGGTGGAAATCTCCGCAGACGCAATCCCACCGGTTTGCCGTGTGATGGATTACGGCAAATCGATCTTCGAAAAGAAGAAGCAGGTTGCCGCGGCGAAGAAGAACCAGAAGCAGATTCAGGTAAAAGAAATCAAGTTTCGTCCAGGGACGGAGGAAGGGGATTACCAGGTAAAACTGCGCAACCTGGTACGTTTCCTGAGTGATGGGGACAGGGCCAAGGTATCCTTGCGATTCCGCGGCCGTGAGATGGCCCACCAGGAGCTGGGGATGGAACTCCTCAAGCGGGTTGAAGCTGACCTGCTCGAGTACGGTTCGGTCGAACAGCATCCTAAGATGGAAGGACGCCAGCTGATCATGGTCATCGCCCCGAAAAAGAAGAAGTAATCAACAGGGCACGGCAGGCCTTCTGATTATGTTTATCAACTGAATGCGGAGTATCCGAACATGCCAAAAATGAAAACCAAAAGTGGTGCTGCTAAGCGGTTTCTGAAAACTGCTAACGGTATCAAGCACAAGCACGCTTTCAAGAGCCACATCCTGACTAAAATGTCGACCAAGCGTAAGCGTCAACTGCGCGGTAGCAGCTTGCTGCATCCGTCTGACGTGGCAAAAGTCGAGCGCATGCTGCGCCTTCGTTAATTTTAGTCAAGAATAGAGGAAGTAACTCATGGCTCGTGTAAAGCGTGGCGTCATTGCCCGTAAGCGTCACAAAAAAATTCTGAAACTTGCTAAAGGCTACTACGGCGCACGCTCCCGCGTATTCCGTGTTGCCAAGCAAGCGGTAATCAAGGCAGGCCAATACGCCTACCGTGACCGTCGTCAGAAAAAACGTCAGTTCCGCGCTCTGTGGATCGCTCGTATCAACGCTGGTGCTCGTGTTAACGGTCTGTCCTACAGCCGTTTCATCGCTGGCCTGAAAAAAGCGTCCATCGAGATCGACCGTAAGGTTCTGGCTGATCTGGCAGTGAACGAAAAAGCGGTGTTTGCTGCGATTGTCGAGAAAGCTAAAGCCACCTTGGCTTAAGTACCCCCGACAATCACCCTGCCTCACTTCCGTGGGGCCAGGTGGTAAACGTCTTAAATAGGGGAAGAGCCTTCAAGCTCTTCCCCTATTTTGTATCTGGAGTCTGTACATGGAAAACCTGGATGCGCTGGTCTCTCAAGCACTAGAGGCTGTGCAAAGCGCTGAAGATATCAATGCCCTGGAGCAAATCCGGGTTCAATACCTTGGCAAAAAGGGTGAATTGACTCAGGTGATGAAGACCCTGGGGAATTTGCCGGCAGAAGAGCGTCCGCAAGTCGGTGCGCTGATCAACGTTGCCAAGGAACGTGTTACAGGCGTTCTCAATGCGCGCATGGCTCTGTTTGAAGAAGCCGAACTGGCTGCCAAACTGTCTGCCGAATCCATTGACGTGACATTGCCGGGCCGTGGTCAGACCTCCGGTGGTCTGCATCCGGTGACCCGGACTCTGGAACGTGTTGAACAGTTCTTCACCCGCATCGGCTACGGCATTGCCGAAGGCCCTGAGGTCGAAGACGACTATCACAACTTTGAAGCGCTCAACATCCCAGGCCATCACCCGGCCCGGTCGATGCATGACACCTTCTATTTCAATGCCAACATGCTGCTGCGCACCCATACCTCGCCGGTACAGGTCCGCACCATGGAATCGAAGCAGCCGCCGATCCGCATCGTCTGCCCAGGCCGCGTGTATCGCAGTGACTCCGATATCACTCACTCGCCGATGTTCCACCAGGTCGAAGGCCTGCTGGTTGATCGCGACATCAATTTTGCCGATCTCAAAGGCACCATCGAAGAATTCCTGCGGGTGTTCTTCGAAAAAGAGCTGGCCGTACGTTTCCGTCCTTCGTACTTCCCGTTCACCGAACCATCCGCTGAAGTCGACATGGAATGCGTGATGTGCAGCGGTAAAGGCTGCCGCGTCTGCAAGCAAACCGGCTGGCTGGAAGTGATGGGCTGCGGCATGGTTCACCCGAACGTGCTGCGCATGTCCGGCATCGATCCGGAAGAGTTCTCCGGTTTTGCTTTCGGCATGGGCGTCGAGCGTCTGGCCATGCTCCGTTACGGCGTGAACGACTTGCGTCTGTTCTTCGACAACGACTTGCGGTTCCTCGCGCAATTTCGCTAGTCGTAACGAATTCTTAGGAGAGCAGGATGAAATTCAGTGAACAATGGCTGCGTGGCTGGGTTAGCCCGCAGGTAAATCGCGACGAGCTGGTTGCTCGTCTGTCGATGGCCGGCCTTGAGGTCGATAGCGTGACCCCGGCTGCCGGTGTTTTCAGCGGCGTGGTCGTGGGCGAGGTGCTGAGCACCGAGCAACACCCTGATGCCGACAAGTTGCGCGTGTGCCAGGTCAGCAATGGCGTGGAAACCTTCCAGGTCGTGTGCGGTGCGCCAAACGTGCGTCCGGGCCTGAAGATTCCGTTCGCCATGATTGGCGCTGAGCTGCCGGGCGACTTCAAGATCAAGAAAGCCAAACTGCGCGGCGTCGAGTCCAACGGCATGCTGTGCTCGCAAGCCGAGTTGCAGGTCGGTGAAGGCAACGACGGTCTGATGGAGCTGCCGGCTGATGCGCCGGTGGGCGAAGACTTCCGTGTGTATCTGGATCTGGAAGACGCCAGCATCGAGGTCGACCTGACCCCGAACCGCGGCGACTGCCTGTCCCTGGCCGGTCTGGCTCGTGAAGTCGGCGCGCTGTACGACGCGCCGGTGACCCGTCCGGTGGTCATGGCCATTCCTGCCGTGCACGACGAAGTGCGTTCGGTAGAAGTGCTGGCGCCTGCCGCGTGCCCACGTTACCTGGGCCGCGTTATCCGCAACGTTGATCTGTCCAGGCCGACGCCGCTGTGGATGGTTGAGCGTCTGCGTCGCGCTGACGTGCGCAGCATCGACGCTGCCGTCGACATCACCAATTATGTGATGCTCGAGCTGGGTCAGCCGCTGCACGCCTTCGATCTCGCCGAAATCAATGGCGGCATCCGTGTGCGCATGGCGGAAGAGGGCGAGAAGCTGGTGCTGCTCGACGGTCAGGAAGTCAGCCTGCGTAGCGATACGCTGGTGATCGCTGACCACACTCGCGCGCTGGCGATTGCCGGTGTGATGGGTGGTGAGCACAGTGGTGTTTCCGCGACCACTCGCGACGTATTTCTGGAAAGTGCGTTCTTCGATCAGATCGCAGTGGCGGGCAAGGCCCGTTCCTATGGCCTGCACACCGATGCTTCGCACCGCTACGAGCGTGGCGTCGATTGGCAACTGGCCCGTGAAGCCATGGAGCGCGCCACTGGCCTGCTGCTGGAAATCACTGGCGGTGAAGCCGGCCCGATCATCGAGACCGTCAGTGCGCAGCATCTGCCGTCGATCGCGCCGATCACTCTGCGTTCCCAGCGCATCACTCAGATGCTCGGTATGGAAATGGATTCCGCCCAGGTTGAGCGTTTGCTCGGCGGCCTGGGTCTTGGCATTGCTGCCGACGGTGAAGGCCAGTGGCGAGTAGAAGTGCCAAGCCATCGCTTCGACATCAGCCTGGAAGTCGATCTGATCGAAGAGCTGGCCCGTCTGTACGGCTACAACCGTCTGCCGGTTCGTTACCCGCAAGCGCGCCTGGCGCCGCAAGCCAAGGCTGAAGCGCGTAGCGATCTGCCGGAACTGCGTCGTCTGTTGGTAGCGCGTGGTTATCAGGAAGCGATCACTTACAGCTTCATCGATCCGCGTCAGTTCGAGCTGTTCAACCCGGGCGTCGAGCCGCTGTTGCTGGCCAATCCGATCTCCAATGACATGGCCGCCATGCGTTCGTCGCTGTGGCCGGGTCTGGTCAAAGCGCTGCAGCACAACCTCAACCGCCAGCAAGATCGCGTGCGTCTGTTCGAAAGCGGTCTGCGCTTCGTTGGTCAGCTGGAAGGTCTGAAGCAAGAGCCGATGCTGTCCGGCGTGGTTTGCGGTAGCCGCCTGCCGGAAGGCTGGGCGCAAGGTCGCGACACTGTCGATTTCTTCGACGTCAAAGCTGACGTGGAGGCCGTACTGGGCTTTGCCGGTGCACTGGATTCGTTCACCTTCGCACCGGGCAAACACCCGGCGCTGCACCCGGGTCAAACCGCGCGCATCGAGCGCGAAGGGCGTGAAGTCGGCTTCATCGGTGCCATCCACCCGGAATTGTCGAAAGCCTTGGGTCTGGATCGTCCGGTCTTCGTTTTCGAACTGGTTCTGGCAGAAGTGGCACTCGGTAAAATGCCGAAATTCCATGAGTTGTCGCGCTTTCCTGAAGTGCGTCGTGACCTTGCACTGATTGCGCACAAAGACGTCGCGTCTGCAGCCGTACTGGACGTAATCCGTGAAAATGCAGGCGAATGGCTCACAGATCTCAGGCTGTTTGACGTGTATCAGGGTAAAGGTATTGATCCTGATAGAAAAAGCCTTGCAGTTGGCTTGACCTGGCAGCATCCATCGCGCACTCTTAATGACGATGAGGTGAATTCGACGACGCAAAATATCCTCACCTCGCTCGAACAAAGGTTGAACGCCACGTTAAGGAAGTGACGTATGGGGGCTTTGACGAAAGCTGAGATGGCGGAACGTCTGTATGAAGAGCTGGGCCTGAACAAGCGGGAAGCCAAGGAATTGGTAGAACTGTTTTTCGAGGAAATCAGGCACGCTCTTGAAGACAACGAGCAGGTCAAATTGTCCGGTTTCGGCAATTTCGACCTTCGGGACAAACGCCAGCGGCCTGGCCGCAACCCGAAAACGGGGGAAGAAATCCCGATCACGGCTCGCCGTGTGGTCACCTTTCGTCCAGGGCAGAAGTTGAAGGCCCGAGTTGAGGCTTATGCTGGAACCAAGTCATAACGACGAACTACCCGTCATCCCGGGCAAACGCTACTTCACCATCGGTGAAGTCAGCGAGCTGTGTGCCGTAAAGCCACACGTGCTGCGCTACTGGGAGCAGGAGTTTCCTCAACTCAACCCCGTCAAACGCCGCGGAAACCGCCGGTATTATCAGCGCCAGGACGTGCTGATGATCCGGCAGATCCGCGCGCTCCTTTACGATCAGGGTTTCACCATCGGCGGCGCACGCCTGCGTTTGTCCGGCGATGAAGCCAAAGACGACACGACCCAATACAAGCAGATGATTCGGCAAATGATTGCCGAATTGGAAGATGTACTGGTGGTTCTCAAGAAATAAAAAGCAGCGTTTGAATACTTCCAGTTTTCAAACGCTTGCGCTATATTCTTGAGCGTTCTTCGAGATGAAGAACGAGTTGCAAGACCAGTCGGGGCGTAGCGCAGTCCGGTAGCGCACTAGCATGGGGTGCTAGGGGTCGAGTGTTCGAATCACTCCGTCCCGACCATAATTCCTGAGTAAAATCAGACACTTAAGCCGATCATGTGGATCGGCTTTTTTGTGCCTGCGCAAAACCCGCGCAAAACTTGCGCAAAACTACCCGGTGATTTCGCTGATATTCAGATCAGGAATTGCCTCTGACCAGACGATCTCGGCATGGTCCTTCTGGTAGTTCTTCGTCATGGTCTCGCTGGCGTGGCCGGCGATCTTCTGACCGTCCTTTCCGGCTTTCTGATACAGGTGCAGCGACAGCGCGCGCACTTCATGGAAGCCTGGCATTTCCTCTTCCTTCCATCCCTTGTAACAACCTGCCACTTCCCGGGCCTCTTTGAAGGCTCGCGTCAAATATCTCTCTTCGACCTGAGTCCAGTGGTCTTTTGTCTGCGCCTGCTTTTGCTTTTTGCGATCGGGCCGGCGGTGGATCAGGTAAGGCGAGACGATGTCATCCCGGCACCGGCTGATTACCGCCTGGAGCTCTTCGGTCACTTTGAACCGGATCCACGCCGCGTCGCTGGCCTTGGCCGTCTTCTGCTGCACCACATACAAAAAACCTTCCCGAACACCATCGAATCGCATATTCAATATGTCCGTTCGGCGCTGCGCAGTAATGAGCGCGAGGTCGATTGCGTTCTGCAGCCAGAACGGTGACTTCTCCCGGATGGCCTTCAGGCCTTCGACGGTGTGTCGCTTGCGTTGCTTTTTCTCGATGCGGTTTATGGTGCTGGCGGCCGGGTTGTCCGGGCACAGGCCTTTGGCCGCTGCGTGGTTGAAGATGTCGATCAGCAGCGCGCGGCATTGGTTGGCAGTGCGCGGGGTGAGGGCGTCCAGCATCTCCGCAATCATGCGGATCGTGATCTGATCGATGGCTTTGCCTTCGAACTGTTTCCGGAAACGACGGAAATGCACGGCGTACAGGCCCAGTGTTCCTTTCGCCAGTTCCCTCGGCGGCAGAACATCACTTTCGTATGCGTCCAGGAAGCCGGCGAACGATTCCGATGTGCTGCCCATCACGGCGCCGACCAAGTCAGCGCCATGCATGAACTCCAGATTCAACTGCTTCGCGGCATCGATCGCTTTGATCCGGTCAGAGCCGAACTGGAACCATTTACCGTCGGTGGGCCGGCGGTAGCGATAGGTCGCGCGCCGCGAATCGAAATACAGGTTCTGCGGTAGGCTCTTGTTCGCCTTGTTGCGCGGCCGTGGGACCATCATGCAGCTCCTTTCAATACCATCGCGACCAGGTCATTGCCGTCTGACCTGCTGAATGCCGTCCAATCAACGTACCAGAGTTTGCCGATCTGCTCGCCGGGCACCTTGCCGTTGCGGATGTAGTTTCGGATCGCCTGGGGGCAGGGTGGTGTGCCGTTTTCACCCCAGCGCCGGCGCTGGAATTCACTGATCTTGATCAGTTCTTTTCTCATTGTGATGCTCCATGCCGCGCGTGGCGGCAGAAGGTGATTTATTGTTAGCGCAAGCGTCCGATTTACGGTTGGTTCGTGCGCTACTTAATGTATAAAAGTGAATGTTCAGCAGGTTTCCCGAGTACCAGCGGAGCCGAAATGCTGAGCGTGCTGGTCACGTTCAACTGACTTTTATGAATGAATCGTCATTCCATCAGGGGCCGAGGTCCGGTAATTATTGGCTGGAGAGGAGTTGTGGCGACCGAGAAGAAAACTTTTCTTTGCTCCAAACAACCGGTTGCCATCCGGCAGCAATATGTAAAGCAGTGGAGGTGACATGTGCCACGAGGCGACCAGCTCCTAAGCCAGTTATGAAGGTAGCGAGCACGCAGGTCTCGAGATCTATGTGATGCGAGGAGGAACTCAAACATCTTTGACGTGCGCTTGAGCAGAAAAATTTGGTTGAGGATGGCCTCGGCAGCTATGATGTTCATCCGTAAGCTGACGATCGAGATGTCTCAGGGAGGTAGTTATTGCCACGTTCAGCGAAAAGAAACTGCTTTGGCTGGTTTACACCGTCCTTTTTGGCATGGTGCCAATCTTTGTAAGATTAATAGTGTCGGGTTTGATAAATGGGGACAAAGTTCCGTTATTTAGTGCCTCAGATTTGATATCTCTAGGTATTGTTATTCAGATATCGATTCTTGCAGAAATACGATACAACGAAGAGCATGAAGTAGAGTGGAAGAAGGCGGCTGTTGGGTTGTCAGTGCTGGCTGTGATATTCTACGCGGTGTTGTATGCTTTCTCCCTTCTTGCTGATGTATATCAAGATATAAATTCTAAGGCGATATTGGTGGCGTCCGCCGTCATGGCATTTGGTTCATTCGCCATTTGTTGGGCGGTATTTGATCGTGTAACTTATTTGTCCGCTGTCACTCAAGAGGTGTCGGGATGATCAATGTCTTGATTATAGGTATAGGGATTGGTTTTTTTCTCTTTTCGGTAGCTTTCGCCGTCTGGTCGGCCAGGAGTACGCGTAAAGCGGATACTCGTGAACATTACTACAATGATTTTATGAAAAGGAAGTCTGAGCGTGAGAAGCTTCGTTTACCTTGATGAGTATAAGATGTACTCGTTATCTTCACAGCTGATGGAAGGTGTTACGGATTTCGTACTAAAAGAGGCACGGCGCGCCAGCTCTGACGTGGAAGAACAAGAAGGTCCTGTCAATAGCGGAAAGAAAATGGCGGAAATTATTGAATCTACCTCTTCGAGTTTCGAAAAGAAATTTTTACATGATTACGCCTATTCTATTTTTGAAGCCAAACTTTTGGAAGAGGACAAAATTAAGGAGTTCTGCTCCAGTGCTAGCTTTGGTGATTTCGATCTCGGTGATGGTGGCGCACGTATTGTTAAGATAAAAGCCAAAGCAAAATTGATAGACGCTGCTGCGACTGTGAGGTCTCTTGAAACGCTTGTAGATATGCAGCAGTGTCTGTCTATTTTGTCGGCAAATGATGAGAGAGCCGCCTTAATATCCGAATTGCTTGAAATTCAGGCGGGCTCTAAGTCTCAAAAAACTTCTCACCTCCTTGCCGAGCTGGCCCGTCTCTCAAAGCCTCAAATAGCAAAAGAAATTATTGCGAATGATAAGCTTCATTATGAGAATATGGCAAAAACCTTATCCTATGGCTACAAGTCTAGACTTGATGTGTTCATGCAGCTTTCAGATTGCGTGGTATCTGCAGATTTAAAAAGGGTTTGCTTAAAAGATGAGGAGGACTTCATTGTGAAGACTTACTCTAGGGTTTCAGACGTCGATCTTGTGCTTGTGGGAATATTGACCAGGGTACGCCCTGCGCCGATCGGTGAAAACGACTCCGGCACCGATAGTATCGACGCTGAACATCTTATGGATAGCGACAACATGAACGAGATTCTCATGCGCGCATCGCAGGCGTTGCATGGGTTGGAGAAAATGTTTACGCAGCTGGATAGTAATCAGGTGATTTTAGACCCGATTGCGGTTTACGTGGACCTCTAACGTAGTGCAAACCGGGCGGAAGGCATCACCTACGCCCTGCAGCATGTGCTCCAACCATCATGTTGCATGTACAAGAGCCGAAGGTGTTATCCACTGATGTTCCGGAGAGCTGGACACGCTGAGGCTTGGTATTTGAGAATCCTTGAACGGGCGTCGGGCGACCGTCTTTCCCCGGACAAGTCGACGATCAATTGGTTTTTTCTTGGCATGATTCGACCTTGCCGCTATAGCGGCTGACTTTGAAGGGGGAGAGATGTAGGTAAAGTTGACCGGTGGTCAGACTGCATGAATTATCCGAAGTGACCGTACTC
The DNA here is from genome assembly GCF_900187605.1 of Pseudomonas sp. Irchel 3H7. Classification (GTDB taxonomy): domain Bacteria; phylum Pseudomonadota; class Gammaproteobacteria; order Pseudomonadales; family Pseudomonadaceae; genus Aquipseudomonas. The sequence continues at coordinate 499,362 of NZ_FYEA01000001.1, read as the reverse complement.
TCCTCTTCGAAGAGCAGCTGTTTCTCAATGGCGGTGAGTTCCGCGCAGGAGAAAGGTTATGCCTTCCATCGACGACTTCAGATTTGAGTCGCACCAGCTTCTTTTAGAGCTTGATGCTGCCACCATGGGAATGATGACGCTGGTTTCATCTAGATGTGTATCAGGCCCAGCTTGGGATGCTGCCAACGAAAGGCAGCGCGAAGCCTATCGAAATTGGGATGCCTTTATGAATACCCCGAACATCGCTGGCACCGACAAGCTTCCGTCTGAAGTCGGAACGTCGAATTAGACGAATGTCGCTGACTTCGAGGGAGAAAGAGGTAATTTTTCGGAAGGAGTACAGGTGTACTCTTCTCGTGATTCGGCTGATTCGATGACTAGGTGTGTCGCGTTCCAGCGCTCAAAAGCTTCCTGCGTCGTGGCTGCTTCGATCTTCTCGTCGCACTGGTTGCACGCCGCCACACCACCGGCCGCACCGACATCGCGGTGGCCTTGCTTGCACGGGTTCATAACCCAGTCGTCATCCTGTTCCTGTTCAGCCGCCTCCACCACTAGGTGCTTACCGCAGGAATGGCAGAAGTTCATGCCGTTCTCTTCCGGACCGTCATCCTGAAATGACCACGTAGAGCCGCAGCCGGTGTTCCAGATTCCGCTTTCGTCGTCTTGCCACCATTCACAATCGCCGCCGGCGAAATCATCAATCCGCTGATCCGCTGCGTTCAGGCGCTGCTGCAGGGCGTCACGCTCGGCGGTGATGCGTTCGAAGTGTTGAGCCAGGGTACATGCGAAGTCGCCGGCCAGCCGCTCGTTGATGTACTGGCGGTAGTCGTGACGCTTGAGCACGGTCTTAAACAGGTGGACGATGTAACCGCGTCCACCATCGGGCGCGTTCAGGTCAAAGCCAGGCTCGACCGGTTTGTTTTCTGTGGGCATTAGGGTATCTCATCAATGTATCATTGAGCTTTCGACTCACGGACTAAGAAGTATGAGTAAAGCGGAGGTTGTTCGGGTTTACCATTTTTGTAATTACGAATATGGTTTGAAAAATATTATCAATCGGCGACTTAAAGTTGCAAGAATAATGGAGTTGAATGATCCGTTTGAACTTATGGCTTATGAGTTGACCGATAAAGTAAAAAGAGAGGCGGTAAAGAATCTAAAGATTGCCTTTGCATTGCAGTTTGGTTTCTTGTGCTTTAGCCGCTCTTACAGAAGTCCAGTGCAGTGGGCGCATTACGGAGATAAACATAAAGGCATTTGCTTGGGGTTTGATGTCTCTTCAGATATTTTGCATCAGGTCGAGTACACGGGAGCAAGAAAGATTTTTCATCCGGGTTTAGTCGATACTCAGGAAAAAGCATTTAACTGGCTAATGAGTTTCTTTAGCACGAAGCATCGGAGTTGGAGCTATGAGCGAGAAATGCGCTTATTAAAATCACTTCGGTCTTCAGAAAAGGAAGGAGATTTGTATTTCACTAAGTTTGGGGCGCAGCTAGAGCTTAAGCGGGTCATCGCTGGGTGCAATTTTCCAGATTCTAATGCAGCGATACGCGATGCTTTGGGCGAAGAGTTAAATATGGTAGAAGTGTTTAAAGCCCGACCGGCATTTTCAAAATTTGAAATAGTAAGAGATAAAAGTGTTTGGCGCTGATTGCTACAACACAGATTTTGTCTTCAGAATATTCAATCACGCAGAAGCAGACAATGGCTTCGTCTTGGCCGGCGAGCATGTCGAATTAGATGTCGGAGTAGTCGAGCATTTTCTGATAGCCGGGGCATCCTACGCCCGATCATGCCCGGGCGGTGGAGTTGGGTAGTTGGAAAAAGCCCAAGAGGAATGGCGGGACTGGATTTGGTTAATTGGGCCACCTATAGACCAAGGAACCAATTCCTTGGCTTTGCGGTTACCCAAGGAGCCTACATACAACAATTTCTTAAAGACCTTCTGTGCCAAATGCTGCTCGACCAAGTGATGAAGCAGATGTACCACCTAATCGAATGGCTCAACACGATGCCTTGGCTGGTGTTGTTTGCGTGAGTCAGGCGGCCACTGCTTGCCGCTCAACTGCGCGCCAAGGATCGTTGGCCCGTGCGAGCGCCGCCATAGGGGGAGGGCTGACGCTGTTACCGCACATGTGGACCTGTTGTGTTTTGGTGAATGGCTTGCAGTCGGCACCGTGGCTGATGATGTAGTCAGCCGGGAAGCCCTGAGCCTTGTACAGTTCGACGGGTTGCAGCATCCGCAAGCAGATGTCGACGATCACGTACGGCGTGCCTTTGATCGTCACGGTGACCAGACCCAGGCGATCTTTGGTGGTGATGGTCGGTGCTGGTTCGCCAGTGCCGCTCACGTTCTCGGTGCCGTAATAGCTGATCAGGAATGCCGCTACACGCAGTGCACCGGCTTCAACCTCTGGCGAAAGCTGAAACTCAACCAACGAGCTTTTCCCGCCACCGCCGGCCGTGATAGTGGGCGCCGGTTCGTCCACACCCTGGCCAACGCTGGCGCCGAACTGGCGCTCCATGAAAGCGGTAACCAGACCGTGGTGCGTGCCGCCGGCGCTGATAGTGTGCAACGGGTCGCTGGCGTCCCGGGCATCGCAGTTGCCACGCAAGTGCACCAGGTTCGCCGTCACCAACTGCTGCTGGCTTCCGGTGTTGGTCACCGTGGTCATCGGGTCCTCGATGCTCTTGGCGTCGGTGGTGTTGAATCCGCCATTCATCTGCGCCATGAACACCGTAGAGATGCCCATGGCGTGCGCGGCGCCGGCCGGGCGCTGGTAGTTGCCGCCGCTGGTTATCGTCGGCAGCGGCTCATCGAGCGCTTTTCCTTCGTCCGCAAACCGGAACTTCACCAGGTGCGCCGCGGCGAGTGCGTGCTTCACACCACCGGCAACCACTGTTCCTAGCGGTTGATCTAAGCCAGGCACTCGAGGCTCTTGCCCAGCTCGCTCGCCATAACCGGTTTGAATCAGGGTAGGGCTGATCAGTGTCAGCTCGCCGCGATTCGCGCAAGTCACCGTAGGCAGCGGGGCGTGTGGGTCGTTGATCCGGTCGCTACCTTGGTGCGTGGCTGGGGCGATGATCGGGCTGGCCATAGCGAACGATCCCCCGCGCGGCCAAGACGTCACGGTGCGCAATGGCTCATTTGCAGACTGCACGCTTTCGCCGGACCAATTCGCGATCGGAACAATAAATGGATCAGCAGCATCGATGACGAACTTCTTCATGCCCTTGGCGATTCGGCGCAGGGTGGCGGGTGCCAGTGGTTTCGGGCGGTCGAAAATGCTTTTGCTCGGGATCGTCCAGTCGATGCACTCCGCGGCGGTGCGCCACTTCTTTTGGCCCTTGGCCGGATTCTTCGCGTGGGTTGGCTCGGGCCATACAATCGGCTGTCCGTCGCAACGGGCGATCATGAACAGTCGCTCGCGGCTGGTTGGTGCACCGAAGTCGCAGGCCTTGATGACCCGCCATTCGACCTTGTAGCCAAGCTTCTGCAACTCAGCGACGAAAACCGCCCACGTCTGCCCGCGGCGTTTCGGGTCAGGCACAAGGAACTGCTGGTGAACCGGTACGACTTCGCCAGGCTCGGCAATGGAGCCGCCCAGCTTCATCACCCGGCCAGTCGACTTGCAGCGCTTGGCGATCAGCGGCCCCCACTGGAGGATCTGTTTCACGTTCTCCAAACTGATGACGCGAGGCTTCTTCTTGCCGGCCCACTTCAGCCCGATCCACGACAGGTTCCGGATCTCGCGCTTGCGCGGTTGACCGCCGGCCGCCTGACTGTGGTGCGTGCAGTCCGGCGACATGTGGAACCAGCCGACGGCCTTTCCGCCGCACTCGGTATCCGGATCACCGTCGAACACGTCGGTGGTGTAGTGCACCGCGCCCGGGTGATTCATCGTGTGCATGCTGATCGCCTGCGGACTGTGGTTCTTCGCCACGTTCACCGCGCGACCCAGTCCCATTTCCAGCCCGGTACCGGCGCCACCACCACCACAGAAGAAATCGACAACGATCTCATCGTCCTGAGTGCTGAAGCCGAGTCCGTATTGAGTTTTGAAATCGAAGGGGTGTTTCTTCTGTTGTGCGGACATAGGGGATCCTCGCTGGCTGGCGTGATGGAGTTTGATGAACTATTGCTTATGGTTCGGCAATCACGCCGATTAAAGGAGGTGCCTTATGGGCGGAAATAGTGGTGGAGATGGTGGTGGTGACGTGCCATGGCCATGGGACTATCGACCGGTACCATTTCCACTATCCAACGCACCGATTTCGATTAAGGATCTGATCGGTAGAGCGTGCCGTGTAGTACGCCAAGGTGACGTCGTGACTCAAGAGATTGAGCCGGGACGAGTTACTATTTTTTTAAGCGAAAGCGGTAGAATTGAAGAAGTTTATTGCGATCCCGAGCTGCAAATTAAATAGTTGGAATGGCGTTTTATGCCCTGCTTGAGGCGGTGCCTTTGCAGTTTGCAGGGCTCTAAAACTTTCACATGTCGAAGTTCCCAATCCCTTCCCAAAGAAAAGCACCGCTTCTTGCTCTTGCCGCTCGCCTTGCAGCATTACCCGCCCGGGCACTCGCTGATGGGATCTCGCGCTCCCTGTTCGAACATATTCAAATGCACCTGCAGGCTCCACGTATTTGATTGTGAGGGCGCCGCGCGAATCGGCGAGGGCCTTCGCGTATGCCGACCAGCACCTGGGCGCCGAGTTTGGTCATGTCGCCGAGGTTCTGCGTGTTCGGGTAGTGGTGGGCCAGCACCGCGCTGGGGAAGGCTTCGATCTCGGCGAACCAGGTGGCGCGCATGCCGAGCCGCTTCCATGCAAGCGTTGCCGCTTCGATGCCGGAGCAGACCGAGCCGTAGGTAATTTCCATGCGGGATCCTTGTAGCGCTATAGTGACTAGATGGTGAAATGGAGAAGACGCATGCGGAAAAAATTGGCTATCGCGGGCTTTTTTATTTTTGTGTTGGCAAGTGGCGGTGGTCTTTGGTTGTTACTCTCAGGAAAGCTGAGTGGCACTGAGTTTGTATCGTTCGTTGTAGTATTCACAATCATCAGTGGGATAGTTGTTTTTGCGCCGGAAGTACAAGAAATATCAGTGGCCGGAAATGTTGTTAAGTTGCGAGAGGTGAAGAATGATGCGATCAAATCGATCGAAGTTCTAAAGCGATCACAAGCTGAATTGCTTCGGTTAATGCTTCGAACTAAATCTTTTATAATAAGAGCCTGGTTTCAAAGTCCAGACAAGCCAGCCATTGACGCCGATTTCTGGGACATCGTGGCAGAGATAAAGCGAATTGAAGCAGTTGATTTTGTGAGAGCTGAGTTAGTTGCTTGCATAGACAGGATGCTTCCAGAACTTTACCAGGTAGCTGTTGGGCCAACTTGCCCATGGCGTGAGGGATTCTGGATACATAAGAACATTGTCGATGTGGCTGCGGATCTATTAGATCCTAAAATGCTATTAGAAACTTCTAAGCTTCTCGGGCATGATGATGAATCTATTTATAAGGATTTTGCTAAGCTGCGCATACTAGAGATGAAAAGATTGTATGAGTTGAAGGATTCTCTGTTGGCGAACTAACCACTCTGCGAAAAAGATCGTTTTGGCGCAATAGTTTCGTCTTCAGGCTCTGGAGGATCGATAGCGAGCGACTTCACGCCGGCTGCCTCAATCAGTCGCGACACCTTTTCGTTAATTACAAAAGGTGTCGTGACACAGCGCAGCATCTTGGCCTGGGTTTCGAAGTTGGCGGCGATCAGGTTCATCAGGAGCAGTTGGTAAATCTCCTGCTGGTTGTTGATGCCGTGGACCTTCATGACCCGCTTGAGGTCTGGCTTGAACACCCCGGGACTTCAACCGTAAACTTCTCCACGCCCAATGCAGCGTTCTTGGTTGCTGCCTTCTCGCGCTTCCTGCGCTGCTCGGTGGCCTCCGTCGTCGGCTGCGGCTCTTCCGTCGGGAGCTGCTGTTCTTCGGCCATGACCTACCTCTTCAGTTCCGCTGGCCGGCACGTCACTAGTGATGTATCTATGACTCAACTCACACTGGCAGGAGGCCGAGATGAGGTTGCAGAGCGATGTAGATGCGCTAGCGGCTATCGAAGAAGACGCTAAAGCGATGCTGAAACGGATAGGGCTGCCGGATGATGCGGTGAAGCTGGAGGTGGTCGTTTTTCTACGAGAGGTGATCGACCTGGCCAGCTACATGGAGTCGAAACATCGACTATTCGAAGAACCGAGCTTTCGTTGACACCTTCGCCGCTGCGGTGGATGCGCCCGGATCTGCTTTTACGATCGGCGGAGTTACAAGCTGATGGCATTTTGATGACCGATAGGTTAATTTTTCCCTCTTCGGCACGATGCTAAAAGGGAGAAAGAAATGGCCACTGCTCGCGAAACAGCGCTCCAAACCGCCCTCATGTCCCTCATGATCGCTTCAAAAAAACAGGGTTACGACCTTCGTAATCTTGTTGATTGCGCACTTCCCATGACAGATAGCTATCCTCGCGATTTGTCAGGAAAAGCGCTTTCCCGCGCGAGCATCGAACTTCAGGACGCCTATAACTCGGTGTTGATGGGTGAGCGGTTGGGATCTAAAGAGGCGTAATCGAACTCGGCTCGATTACTTCGTCCTCAGATTCTCCGGGGTGCTGGGTAAGATATTCCCGGGTAGCGGTCCTAAATTGTCGCAACACTCTTGCGCTCGGCTCGTAAGGTGTCGTGACACATCGCAGCATGCGAGCCTGCGTCTCGAAATCGGCCTCGATCAGATTCTTCAACAGCCGCTGGTGAATGTCCTGCTGGTTGTTGATGCCGTGGGCCTTCATCACCGCCTTCAGATCAGGCTTGAACACCCCGGCGACTTCAACCGTAAACTTCTCGACGCCCAATGCAGCGTCCTTTGCTGCTGCCTTCTCGCGCTTCTTGCGCTGCTTGATGGCTTCCGCCGTCAGCTCCTGTTCTCCGGCCATGGCCTACCTCTTCAATTCCGCTGGCTGGCAAGTCCAGCCAGGTCTGTCGTTTGCGTTGTTGGGGTCTGCAACGTCTCACGCTGCTACCTTCACCTGATGCCAGGCGCCGGCGGCGTAGAACAGCTTCGCGGCTTGGGCTTCGTCCATCGAGACTTCATCCGGAATGGCGATCCAGCCTGATGCGACGAGGTGGGTCGGGTTCGCGCTGTTGCGCAGCTCCAAATAGTAATGCTCGATTGCGTCAGCCAGGCGCGCGACCTTGTAGATGCCTTCAGGCGAGATCTCCACCGACATGATGTACTCGGTGCCGCGCTCGTCGCGACACATGGCACCGATGTAGATCGTCCAGCGGTAGGAGAAGTCGAATATCGCGCTGGCGATCGCCAGACTGCGGATCTGCCGGCAACTCTTCCAGTTCGCCATGATCTGGCTGCCGCTGGGATCGATGTTCACGACCGCGACGTGGTTGGTGCGCAGCAGCGCCCGGCAACTGCGTTCAGCTCGGGCGAAACCGTTGTTGGGTTTGCGTTTCGACTTCATAGCGAGTCCGCCATTTTGCGCAGAGCCCTGCGGTCAGCGGCCGATATCGGCTTCGGGCGCCGCTTGAGGACTGTTTCAGGGTCTACCCAGTCACGCCGCGCAGGCCTTGGCTTCATGCGAGCCGGCGGCAACTCTTTGAAGCTGCCGCCGGGATGCGCCCAAAAGTGAGCCATCGCAGCGGCGATCCGTTCCGACTCAGTCTGCTTTTCACGAACTGCGTTGAGGTTGAGGCTGATCATGCGGCCACCTTGACCAGCCTCACGCCGGCCATGCTGAACTTGGCGCCTTGTTCGGCGACCAGTGCGTCGAGGTTGTCCCAATCTACGGTCAGTACCGAAATAGGGGCTTGGCCGTAGGCTACGGCTTTGATCAGCGACTCCAGATCGAAAACTTCGGCCTGCAGGTTTACCGTCGCCGCGGTGGTGGTCGCTGATTTCTGGGCCGGCTGAATTGGCGCGGAGACTTTTGCCGGCGCCGGGGAGGCGATTGGTTCAGGCTCAACCGGAGCCTTGGCTTTAGCCTCGTCTTCGATTCGCTTCAGTTCCTGTTGGCGGATCTGTTCGCGCTGCGCTTCGGCTTTCTGCTCCTCCGCCTTCCGGTGTTCCGAGATCCGCACCTTGACCAGCGCGACCAGGTCTTCGTTCGCCTTCATCACCAATTGCTGCACATCATTGAAGAGGAACATGCAGTCGGCGGCGAGCTCGTCTAGGCTGGCCAAGTTGCTCCGGATGCTGTCGCCGATTTGGCTGGCGGCAATCTTTGCCCGGGCCAGCTCGGAATCGGCAGAGTCGCGCAGGCTGCTGATCGTTTTTTTGCCTTTGATGGCTCCAGCGAAATCTGCAGGCACCGCCGGCATACACGCTTTGCCGCCCAGTGAAGCGTTGATCTGGTCAATGTGGGCCTGCAGTGCCTTGGCCGCATCCATGACGATGTCTTCACGGATGCTGAGCTTGCGGGCTTTTACCAAACTGTTCAGCTCTAGGCGCTTGCGCCGTGCCTCCGCCGCGATGTCATCGATCGTCTTGAACAGTGCGTCGATGCTTTCGGTTTGGCTCAGCGCGTGCTGCTTGGCAGCTTCCAGACGCTCCTCGACATCACCGCACCACTTGACCGCTTTTTCTGCGTCGGCGAAGTGCTGATCCGTTTGCAGCTCGGTGTTGATCGAGCCGAAAACAGCGAGGGAGTGAGCTTTGAATTGCTCTAGGTTGCTGGCGGTGACCATGCCGGTCACCTCGATGCGCAGCGCTGGCAATGATTCCGGCGTTTTGCCTACGGCTTCCGGCATCACCTCAGCGGGAGTGAAGTCCTGCAGATCGGCTTGGAACTGTTTCCAGCCTGCGACGAGTGTCGCGGACCGCCCCGATACCGGCGTGTATTCCATCGAAACGAAGTTTTCTTCAGTGCCATCGGAGCAGACGAAGATTACCTTCTCGGCGCCGCTCACCAGCAGCTGCTGTTCGAGCTGCCAGTAATAGTGCGCATCAAGGTTGCCGGCGCGAACGTCGGCGGCGAGCTGCTCGTTCCACATTTTGTGCTCGAACAGTACGTCGCCGAGGATTGTGCAGCCGTCGAGGGATGCGAGCAGGTCACCTTCGGTGCCGACGACGGGGAACAGATCTTCTCCGATTCGCCCTTCGAGAATTGGCCGAGCAAGTGCCTCCGCTTCGTGCCCTTTGTCGAAGAGGTTTTTCTGCACCCACCACGACACATCTCGATCGAGACCTGTCTTTTTTGCGTGCAGCAGTTCGGTGCGCTTCATCTGTTTCGACGCGCCCATCATTGCTGGCGCTTCTGACGCAGTGAAGTAGTTGGCGCGGAGCGCATGCCAGGCTTCGGAACCCTGAGCGACATTGTGGATTTTCATTCGTGGTCTCCTTCAATTGGCGCGAGCGCTTTGATCTTGGCGATCTGCTCTTCGCTCAGAGTGAATTTGCTGCTGACGGTTGCGATCAGGTGATCAGGGGCGGAGCGGCCGTCGTCGACAGCGATTTGCCATTTAGGCAAGTTCTCTGTCAGCTTTTCGTCGGGGTAGGGCGGGAGTTCTACCGGTGCCGCGCCACGCCCCGGTGATACGTCACGGATGGTTGGTGCGGTTTCTTCCAGCTCATCTGGGCTGTACACGCCGAGGATCACGTCCGGGCAGTAGAGGCGCGACCAACGTTTGGTGGCGAGGTACGCCAGTTGCTGGCGAGGGTCGTCAGCCCAGAGCGTGCTGTTTCGAGTGCGAGCCTGGGCAAGCAGCAATTCAAGGACTCGCGGCTCGTCTTCGCCGCGGAAGGTCGCCCATACCTTCACGCCCAAACCTTGCTCGTCTTCCAGCTTCCAGCCCGGCTGACGGTATTGTTTGCCTTCGCTATTGGTCTTGATGTCGAACTGGCCGATCACCTTTTCCCAGGCTCCGAACCACTCGTAGTGCAGGCGATCCACCACCGGCGCGCAGGTGGTGATCACCGCGTTTACCAGTTGAGCCTCGTAGCCCAGCACGCCGTTGACCAAGTGCGTTTTCTGCGCCACGGCGAACGGGTTCATCTTCCACTGCATCGATTGCATGACGACCGCCAGACAATCCGCCGGGTTGCCGTTGAAGTGCTTCGGCAGCGTGGCGCGGCCGGTGGCCATGACTTCGGCCAGGCGCATCATCTTGTCCAGGCTGTCGCCGTCCAGCACCAAAGCGCTGGTACTGGTTGCTGCGTGCGGAAGGATGTGGAGGTTTCGGTCGTGCGCCACCGGCGCCACGCTTTGAGCGGACATAAGTGTCTCCCGCGCTATCCTTGCGGAGCGCTGTTCTATTCAAAAAAATGGATGTGAGATAATCCTCGATTCACTTAATTCGCGAGGTCAAGGAATGGCAAAGACAAAGATTGTTCAGGCGCCAAAACCACAGAATGGTTTTTATGGTGGGACCATAAAAAATACTGGTCTGGATCAGCGCGAGACTCTCGAAGAAATTATGGTGAATCTGGCAACGGCCTTGGGCATCAAGGAGATCTACAAGGCGGGTACCGCTCGCGGAAGCACCATTTACGAGCCGCAAGGAAAGGGCTTTTTTTATTCTTATCAGAGCGCCTCTAATACCATCCTTGAGCTATCTCGTGATGTTGCAAAGCGGGTGGCTGATGCAAAGAAGCAAGCTGCGGCATTAAGAAAAGCGGAGAGGTCGGCGTAGCGAACTCTAGCTGGACGCTTACGCGGCGTCTGCTTTGCGCTGCTCTGCCAAGTCTGCTGCGCGGCTTGCTTCAAGCTCTTCGGCGCGTGCCCGGCCGTATTCATTTGCATGGGGCCGGATAAGTGATTCAGCCACCTCATGAAGAGCGGTCGGGCTATTTTGGCTCCTCGGCTTGCCCAATGCTTCGATAGCCAAGTCATAAGCCCTTCCGTGCATGCGGCGTCCGTCGGCGATAATCTCGCAAATCATTCGCTCAATCGGATACTCGCGGTTATCCGTGAGCAGTGGGGCAATGTGTTTTTGTGCGCCCAAGTGTTCGGCCAGCGCCTCCCACAGCGATTGCGGAGTCACCAAAGCAACCGTCTTACCGTGAGCTCGCGGCGCCGTGACGTTGTCGCCGCAGATCAGCGAGTTGATTGCGTCATGGAGCCAGTCCGGCCCTTCAACGGTGTTGAGGAAATGAGTCATGGTCTACTCCTGAGATTCAAGCTTGCGCGCCAAAGCGCAGGCATCGTTGTGATCGCGACGGAAGCCACGGGTTTTGCCGGTGCGGCCATCCACGACATGGAAGAAGGCAACACCTGCCGGCTTCACAATGAAGCGGGGCATCTTTACCTGTAGTGGCCGGCCGATCAGTGCGTAGAGATCTTCCGTAGCGATGCGAGAACGAATGTGCAGTGCTGCGCGCACTTCTTTGCCGAGCTGAACGCTTGGGTGCATGGGCGCCTCCAGAGTTAGGCGTTAGGCGTTAGGCGGTGGCTTTGGCTGCAATTAGCCGCTTCGCCTCTATCTCTTCGTCGAATGACAGAAGGTGAGGCGCCGCAAGGTAAAGGTTGAGCAGCCGTTCGTTTTCATCAGTCGACCATGTTTGATCCGCCAAGGATTCTTCGTTGGGCCTGACAAAGGCCAATAGTGCTGACTCGATAACTCCACTCATGGTTCTGCGCTGGATGCGACCCATTACGTCAAGCATGTACTTAACGCGCGGACTGATTCGAACGCCGATTTGGGCGCTCCGGGTTTTCACGCCAACCTTCTTGGCCATGACTCTCTCCATTCGTTGGTTCACCGGTTAGGCGGTAGCGATGACTGCTTCACGAAACCGCGATGGGCTCCAGTCGCAAGACTCGTCGGCCGGGATGTGGCCGACCATCGCGGTGCAGCGCTTGCAGTGCACGCAGTCGCCGCAGGTCTTGCCGTCGGGCAGATTCATCTGATCGGCGTTGTCCGCCGACCGCGGATACGGCGCTCGTTGCTCGGCCATGATTTGCTCCATGTGGTTGGTCCAACAAAACTCGGATGCACTCATCCGATCCGCTGGCTGCCGTTGGGCGCGGAGGGGGGGGGGGGCATTCGGGTGGTGTCGACATTTTTATAAGGCGCGCGCCTCAGGTTGCTCTACTACTCTCCACCTGATGGATCACCATGCAGGAAGCTCCGGCAATGACTGATCAGCCTTCAAAGAAAAAAACCGGTGGGAAGCTCAGTACCAAAGAGAGAATCGCAAGGCTGCATGAGCGCATAGAGCGTCTTCAGGCTGAGCTTGAGGAGGCTCCTGCACGAAGGGCTGGACAGATCGCTCGTGAGATTCGTATCTGCAAGGAGAGTTTGGTCGTAGAGCGTACTCATCTGATATCGAAGATCGACAAGGTGAGAGCCAGAAAACTCTCTGGTAGCTACGGTTCAGCTCGCAGATAGCTGCACACTCTTCACAAAGTCCTTCGCAGGGTTTTCTGAAGAGTGTCCGGCCCAAAATAAAAGGGCCGGCGTTCTCTTTTCTCCGCCCCATGCACAGCGCCGCGGTTTCCCCACCTGGCCGGCGTCACACATTTCGTGTTCGGTGTTCTTCGCCGGCTGGCTTGCATGGTTTGGCGTCCTCCCATATGGGGAGTCCGGCAGGTTCCAGAGCCTGCATGGGGATCGAAGTTTGTGTTTCGCGCTATGCCCGTTTCCGGGGATCGATCCGCGAAGATTCCTGACTGTTAAAGAGCAGCGGGCCTCTTGAGGCCCTTCGCAGTGGCTGTGTGTCGCTGCGATGGGTGTAAATTAACCGGCGGTTACTTTGCCGTCAATACCGCCGGTTAATTTAATTCACGGAAGATTTGGTTATCCTTTGTTTGACTGGATGGATATACAGCTATCGGGAGTGAAGTAGATGGCGGCGGCACAAAAACAAAACCGGCTCGAAAGCGCTGGCATGTCTGGCCTTGAGCGTCTTGAGCTGCGCGTCTCGTCGATGATCAATCACCCAGTCGCGCAGATTCAGCGATGGGTGACGATCCATCGGTTGGACACGGACGGTGTGCGAGAGTGGGAAGAGGTGATGGGGCTGCTGTCCGAGACGGAATGCATAGACATGAAATTCAATGACGACGACTCAGTTACGCTCAGGTGGGATCCTCAAATTGAGGAGGAGCGTGTCGCCGAGGTGGAGGATCTGTTTGAAGTAGCGATGGAGCAGGCAGCTCCATTCTAAAAGGTACAAAAAAAGCCCGCTATCGGCGGGCTTTGCATTACTTGGTTGGAGCGGGCGCTGAAGGAGGTGGAGGTGTCTCGGCCTTGCCTGCTTGAAACGCCGACATCGTGGTCTGCATTGCGCCTAGGACGTTGGCCTGGTTTGCGTAATATGCGCCCACCAGGATCGCGACGACGGCGAGCAGCTGAACAACGACGGCAGCCCAATAATTCGATTTTACTGTTGCCGCTTGTTTTGCTGCTTCTTCAGCGCCTTTTGCTGCTTCTGTAGCCCGCTCAGCGAGCATCTCAAAACGCCTGTCTCGTTCCGTCTGAGCTTTATCTCGCTCAACTTGAACCGCAGACTGGGTAGCGAGAAACGCATCTATTTTCGATGAAACAGACTCAACCCGTGCATCCATCCGGGCTTCAATAGTCTCAAGTTTTGCGTTGAATTCTTCGCGAGTTATGTCGTTCATGACTGCAGTATCGGCTTTAACTTCAGGCTTGTCATCCAGCTGGGAGTCTAGCTCGGCCTTTTGAAGGCGTTGTAGATTCTTGGCCCAGGAGTCCGGGAGGCCGGCATCAGTGAAATCAGACTGACTCATTTTTTTCCCCCATACCATACAGCTCGCGGAGGACTTCGATTTGCTCATCAATGGTCTTTGAGGCGTTTTTTAGATCATCGCGTACGGATTCGGGCGCATTAGGGATTTTCTCAATTGCATTAGCCAGACGCATGACTGTTTCCAGATTTATGACAGCTATCCTACTGAGTTTACTAACCTGCATTCTCAGATGCAGTTCTTCGCTCTTGTCCATATGGCGCCCTTATGAAAAATGGCAATTACACCAGGTGAGCGTTCCAGACGAGCAGCACACGCGCCTGAATGAATGTCTCATCTGCCCGAATGGTTTGCGGTGGATGCCGATCGTTGTCGGAAATCATCCTGATCTGTTCATCGCCCAGCCACTGCAAACGCTTGATGTATAGATGTCCTTCCCAAGAAAACATATAGATCCCATCCCCAACAAACTCCCGGATGCTGATGTCGACCAAGAGCGGATCGCGATGCTTGATCGTTGGCGCCATCGACTGGCCCCAGCCGGTCACCATTTTCAGATGGAAGTGCTCTTTGAACTCGACACCCATCTCGCGAAGATGTTGAGGGCTTACGCGCACATCCTGCAGCATCTCGGGATAGTCATGCGGGATCTGACCGCCGCCCATCGCGGCGCGGACGTCGTAGTGGGCGATCCACACCTCATCACCCACAACTCCTGGCCGGTAGTAGTCAATCTCGATGGCGCCGCCGGCATCATCTGCTTCAGCGGCCGCCATCAATCTTTGTCTGGCGGTGTCAGTAAGCCCTTTGCCCTGCTTATCAAGCATCGCGCGGACCATATCAGCTGCTGAAAGCGTCGAAGCCGATGGCGCTTCGGCGACACTTGTCAGCCCGCTGATCTCGCGGGCGAGTCGCTTACTGAACCGCTCGACTGGAACGCCGAGTAAGCGCGATAGAACTGCCGCGAACTTGGCATTCAGAGGATTCGTTCCGTTCAGGTACATCGCTACCGCAGCGGCCGATATATCAGCCTCCGCCGCAAGACTCGCTTGGGTCAATCCGAGTGCGTTTTTTTTCGATACGAAAAGCGCCTTAGCGGCGTCGCACTCAGCTTTCAGTTCTGGGGACAGCTCTTTCTTTCTGCTCATCCGTGAAATTTAACCGTTGGTTAATTTTATTGCGGCAACCGCCGGTATTGCTTGAAAGCTAACCGGCGGTTAATATTTGGGCTGACAAAGTTTGCTGAGGCAACGACATGAAAAAGACGCCACTGCCAGAACTGGTTGAGCGAATTGGTCAGTCCGCTGTCGCCAAGGGCCTTGGCGTCAGCGCTCCAGCCATTTCAAAAGCCTTGAAGGCGGCCAGGGAAATCCTGGTCATCGAACATGAGGACGGAAAGCTGACAGCGGAGGAGGTTCGTCCATTTCCGTGCCAGCTGCCGGTTCAAAGAACCGCCGCCTGACATCGAAGTCCGCCGTTCCTTGAGCAAATGATCGCGCCGCTGGTGGCGCAGAGCCACGTAACAATTTTTGAGGTGTGACATGCAGGAGTTGATGAGAGCGATCTACGACGTGGTTGACGACCATGGCACCAAAAAGATCGCCGAGGGCGCGGACTTCAAATCCCGGACGTTGCTTTCGCAGAAGGCAAACCCGGACTACGACACCCACCGCATGAACCTGGAAGAGCTGCACCGGATCATGAAGTTTACCCAGGACTTCCGCCCGCTAAAGGCTTGGGCGGAGGCGTTCGGTTTCGACCTGGTCCCGAAGGAGCGGCCGGAAGGAATCAACCTCAACGCCGCTCTGCTGCGACTGCATGCCGATCTTGCCGACGTTACCCGGCTTGCGTTCGACGCACAGGTTGACGGTCGAGTCTGCTCGCTCGAGAAAACGAGCCTGCTTAAGGAAGCTGAGGAAGTGATCGTCAGCCTGGAAGTTTTCAAGCAGTCCGTAAAGGCAGCCTGAATTTCAGACACAAAAAAGCCGACGTACGAGGTCGGCTTTTTCTACAGCGGTAAACAACTGGAGCGAATCATGCACCAACACACAGAATCCAGCAATACCCCCAACAGTGTCGCGACACGTTTTTCGAATTCTGAAAACGTGTCGCGTACCACGATGTCCTCACGAGAGATCGCTAACGTCACCGGCAAGCGGCACGCCAACGTGAAGCGCGACATCGCTGCGATGCTGAAAGAACTGAAATTAGATGTACTCAGTTTTGAGCACATCTATCTGGACGGTCAAAACCGGGAGCAGGTCGAATACATGCTCGACCGCGAACACACCGACTGCCTGCTCACCGGCTACAGCGCCCCGATGCGCATGAAGGTGATTCGCCGTTGGCGGGAGCTGGAGCAGCAGCAGGGCGCCCGCGAGCAGGTTCTGCTCAATGGCACCAAGGTCGTTGGCGAGATCGCCATAATGGAGTGCTTCACGCGCCTGCTGAAGCCGGCTCCATCCTGCCAGATGGCGATGCTCACGAAGATCGCCCAGAACAACGGTCTTGATCCGAAGTTTCTCCCAGGCTACGCCGTCGACGCCGCGCCAGATGCTACCGGCGGATCCTCGATGCCCACCAAGTCAGCCACGGCCTTGCTGAAAGACAACGGCATTCGCGTGTCTCCCGCTGCGTTCAACCGGGCACTGGAAACCAAGGGCTTTCTGAAGCAGCTCCAGCGCAAGAACTCCAAACAGGAAATGGTTCCGTTCTGGTCGCTGACCGAGAAGGGCATGACCTACGGCAAGAACCTGACCAACCCTCAATCCCCACGCGAGACGCAGCCTCACTGGTACGTCGATCGCTTCCTCGAACTAGCCAAACTGGTCGGGAAGGCCTGATATGCAATTCACCGTCACGATCAATCAGGTGAAAGCGCTGGAGTGGGGGCTGAATTCTCAGCAAGCCCTGCTGTTCGCCTTCGTCTACGGCTGCCCGAGCTGGACAAAGCCAATCAAGACTGACGACGGGATCTTCTTCGCGCTGAGCAAGGCCAAGATCATCGAGGAGCTGCCGCTGCTTACTGACAAGCCAGACACTGCTTACCGCATGCTGAAGGCACTGGAAGAGGCCGGTCTGATTGAGCTTTCCAGCACGTCGAACATCACCCTGTTTCGCCTGACCGATAAGGCAATTGAGTGGAACCAGAAACTGGATGGGTCGGAAAAATATCCGACCCCACCAAAGAACGGAGGTCGGAAAAAAATCCGATCTACCTCGGAAAAAAATCCGAACAAGGTCGGAGAAAAATCCGAGCAAGGGTCGGAAAAATCTCCGACAAATCAGGATACCAATCATCAGGGTACCAATCAGGATACCAGTCAGGATTTGCAAGGCAGCCCGGACAAGCCGGCCCGCAATCTGATTCTGGTAGTTGATCGCACCGATGCGCCACGGGTTGAGATTCCCGCCGACATGCCAGGCCCAAAAGACCAGTCCTGCAAAACCTTCAAGGTTTGGGCGAACTACGCCATGGCCTACCGCAAGCGCTACAGCACCTGGCCTGTGTGGAACGCCAAGGTCGGTGGCCAGCTCGGCCAACTGGTCGACCGCCTCGGCGCCGATGTCGCTCACCATGTCGCCGCGCACTACCTGAAAACCAGCGATGCCGCTGTCCTGCGCAAGTGCCACAGCCTCAACGAATTGCTGGCCAACGCCGAGAGCTACCACACCCAGTGGGTTACCGGTCAGCGCATCAACGGGACAACTGCCCGCCAGATGGAGCGTACCGAAGCGAACGTCTCTGCTGCAGAGCAAGCCGCTCAGATGGTTTTGGCCAAGCGCAAAGCAGGGGAGCGCAATGAGTACATTTGAGATGGATGATCAGCAGGTTGCCAGCCTCGCTGCTGCGATCTGCGCCACCGCCGAGGCCATGGGTCAGGAAATGAACCCAGGCACTGCGGCGATCATGGCTGAAGACCTCTGCGCTTACCCGGTGCCGGTCGTGAAATCCGCGCTGAAAGCTTGTCGCTTTGAGGTGAGAGGCAAGTTGGCAATGGCCGACATTCTCCAGCGCGTGCAGATCGCCGACGGGCGCCCGGGCAAGGACGAAGCCTGGGCAATCGCCATGACCACCAATGACGAGTTTGAAACCGTGGTGCTGACGGACGAAGTTCAGCTCGCGCTGGCAGCTGCGAAACCTGTCCTCGACGCCGGCGACAAGGTCGGTGCGCGCATGGCGTTCAACAGTGCTTACGAGCGTCTGGTGGGTCAGGCCCGGGAGGACAGCAAGGAAGTGAACTGGCATGTGTCGGTCGGCTTCGACGCCAACCGCCGTACCCAGGCGATCACCAAGGCGGTGCAGATGCAACGGATCCCACATGAACGCGGGCAGTTGTACTTGGCCGACTTGAGTGTCGCGCCGGTTACCGAAGACGGCCGGGCCGTCGTTGCGCTGCTGACCGGTGATGTAGCACGGCCTTCGCCAAAACTGCGCGAGAAGCTCGCCGCGGTGAAGGATTCGATGCTCGCCATGCGCCAAACATCGGCAGAGGAAAAAACAGAACTGCGAATTCTGGCAGCCAATGAGCTGGCGGATCGCCGGGCGCTGCTCATTCAGCAGGCCGAACAATTGGAAGCAAGGAGCGCAGCTCAATGACCATCGACAAACAAAAACTCCAGAAGCTGCTGTGGGCCGAGGCGGCGTCGTACCGTACCGATTGTGCAGACTGGAAGCGCAACACCGAGGCGCTGCAAGACTTTCTCGGGGAGAAAACAGTGGAAGAGGTGGCGCTGGAGTTGCTGGCCGAGAACGAGCGACTGACACGGCAACTCGGCGAGCTGATCAACGGATTGCCGAACAAGGTGGCCACCCATGGCTGACAAAATCTCAGTGAACTGTCAGGCGAAACTCTCCGAGGCCATCACGAAGCTTAGCGCTATGTACCGCGACAAGAAGTTCGTCGTCGTATCGCTGCGCCCGGGAAAGGACCGCACGCTCGACCAAAACCGGCTGTGGTTCGCGATGTACAAGCGCATCGCAGAGATGACCCAGATCGGCGACGAGGCCGACGCTCGCCGGTACTGCAAGTTGCACGTCGGCGTGCAGATCCTGCTGAACGAGGATGCCGGGTTTCAGGCGGAGTGGTACCGGGTGATGCGTCACCTCCCGTACGAGACGAAACTGGCCATGATGGGCGGCTGCAAGCTCTTCGGTCCGGATGGCTTCCCTGTAACCAGCCTGTTTAACCGCGCCCAAGGCGTGGCTTACACCGACCGGATAGTCGCGCGCTTCGCTCAGCAGGGCGTGCACTTCGACGATCTCTTGAGCCAGGAGGCTGCATGACGATCGCAAGGAGGCAGCCAAAGCCGAAGAAATGCTGTGTCGTATCGTGTGGGAAATCCTTCATCCCTTCGCGCATGGGGCAGGCCGTTTGCAGTCCGGCCTGTGCAGCCATTGATGCCCCGCGTCATCAAGAGAAAGCTCGCAAGGCAATCGACCAGTGCGAGCGCCGTGAGATCAAAGTCCGCAAGGAGAAGCTGAAGAGCAGGGCGGAGCATATGCGCGAAGCACAAGCAGCTTTCAACGAGTGGATCCGCCTGCGTGATGCCGATCGCCCATGCGTGAGCTGCGGTCGTCACCACGAAGGCCAATACCACGCCGGGCACTACCGCTCTGTAGGAGCGAACCCTGAGCTGCGATTCGAACCGCTCAACGTGTGGAAGCAGTGCGCGCCATGCAACACGCACCTGTCCGGCAACCTGGTGAATTACCGGCTTTCGCTCCTGCAGCTGATCGGCCCGGAAAAGGTCGATTGGCTGGAAGGGCCGCACCCGGCCTGCAAGCAAACCGTCGAAGAAATCAAAACCATCAAGGCCGAATATCGGGCAAAGACCAGAGAACTGAAAAAGGAAGCAGCATGAAACTGATCAACGCAAGGCAGGTATGGACTGAGGCTCAGCACGAATCGAACGCGTCGATCAGCGCTGTAGCAATTGAGCGGGGTGAATCGGCACCGGTGAAGAAGGGCGCCCGCATGCGCCGGCATGAGGCTGTGTTCGCGGCACTGGGTGGTGACAAGGAGGAGCGTATCGAGATCGTTCGTCAGAGGATCAGCATTAGCGAGACGCGGCGCACGCCAGTTGGCCGATCCACTGCCCGCGCCGCACATCTGGCGATGATCGGAAAAGTGCTGCGTGCGATCGACACGCTGCCGTTCCAGGTTCAGCAATTTGGGCACTACCTGTATCACCCGGCGATGAACCTGCGGCATTTGCTGAATGCGGTATTGCTGATCACCGCCAAGGCGGGATTGCCCGACTTGACTTCGGCCAAGCGCGTCAAGGCGCAGTACTTGGTCACTCTGGCCCTGCAGTCGTACAAGGGGGAGGTGCAGGGCGCGGCGGAGTGGGGGCCCGCGCGGGTGGCGGCTGAGATGGATGCCTTCTTCGGTGTGACAATCGACCCGAAAAACTGGACGCGTGACTGGTTGGGATTGTGGGGATCCCTGAAAGAAGTCATTCAGGAAGTGGATATTCAGGCGCAGCAACCGCTATGGCAGGTTATTCACGCGGAAAAAGATCAAGAGGCGGCATAATCATCTTGACATGACGGCGTTTCTAGCGTATTTTCCTCATAGTGCATAAGTAACGCGCAACGCACATAGGCATTCAAGCCCGGCCGAGCGCCGGGTTTTTTGTTTGTGGGTTGGCTTCAGATATCATCCGAGCGCGCATCCAGCGCTTATGAGGAAAAAATGGAACGAAGCCCGGATTTGCTCGCGTCAATTGTTCACTACTGTGTGAAAGCCACGGCTGAGTGGGATCTGAATATCTCAGCCTTGGAGTTGTTTCAAAACCTATCGGTTGAGAAGGCTGAGGAGTGGCCGCTTTACTTGGTTAACGGCCACATTCGTCTGCTTGCGGACGTAGGCTACGTTGAAATGAGCGATGACGACCTGGTCAAGGTTGTGCGAATCACTTGGGCTGGTTATGACTATCTTGATAGTGTCAGCAAGCGCCCTGTGCTTTTGGACAATCCTTTCATGGCCCACGGCTAACCACTTTGTTTATTTAGAATCCCGCCTAATGCCGGGTTTCCTTTAAGTCCGGCCACTGCGCCGGATTTTTCATTTCTGGTAGCATTCTTCCCTTTGTAACAGGGGTGAACTGTGGACAAGCTGAGAAAAGTACTCTGCCCAGGTCGTGGGATACCGCGATACAACGTATTCGACGGCATGGTGCTCATTGGCGAGCTAAAGTATGAGGCTGAAGCAGATGCCCTCATAGCTAACAGACGAAAGCAATATCAGGCGATGGCAGAAGCCAAAGCCTCCGAAAAGAAAAACTGAAAATCAACCCGCTTAATGCGGGTTTTTTATGCTTCGAATTTTCCTATAGCCAGGGCAGCCCTCGGGAAGACCTGGACGTCGATAGCCGGAGAGTGCGACGTACTGAATCAACGCCGGCAGCCCTCGCAGTATGGTTTCAAGCTGCTCCTTGGCTGTGCCTGATAATTCAAGGGTCGACGAATCGTTCACTGCTCCCCATTAAAAGGCCCTAGATGCATTCGCGGATATTCTTGTTGGGGAGGGCATGTTATATTTTGGTGCTCTAGATAGATGGAGCTTACTATGAGTACTTTTAACGGCTTTAATATTGTTGAACGATGGTTCCTTCGGTGTGGCAAGAAAGGTACTGCATTCGCTACTAAAAATGCCGCCGAGAAACGGGCAAAAACAAGTGATGCTTGCTTTGAAAATAGTGGTCCGTTGAATGGTTATGGTGTTGGTACGGGATGGTTTGTTTATTGCAAGGGGAAGATCAGAATCGGCCCCTTAGAAACAGAGGATCTTGCAAAAGAGGCGGCGAAAAAATTGCCTGAGTGCGGCGCTGAAGATCCTACATGTGAACTCCCCCCGCCCAATGTAAATGGTGGTAAACCTATAAATCCATTAAAGCCGATAAAGTTTAAATTCGGTAATTAACTGTTTTACTCTTCTTATCTAAGTCTCTGCATTCGCAGGGGCTTTTTCGTTTTCGGCTCTGCCACGCCATCGCCTAAATCGTGAGTGCAGTTGGAGCCGGATCAAATATGCAGGTGAACTCCTGCCCATTGACCACCACTCCCTGACCGGGAGGAACCGAGATGCCAAACATGCCAGACAAACCAGACACATGGGCGATAGCGCTTGCGTGGTTGAGCCAGCATTCGCCGATCCTCTATGCGGCTGCACTGTCCTGCGCGATGGCCGTCTTGAGGATCACTTACGGTGGCGGCACTCGTCGCCAGATGCTGGTGGAGGGCGCCATTTGCGGCGGCCTCACATTGACCATCATCAGCGGCCTAGACTTCTTCGGTCTGCCGCAGAGCATGGCGACATTCGCCGGCGGTTGGGTGGGTTTCCTTGGAGTGGAGAAGATCCGCAACATCGCGGATCGGGTGACTGACTTCAAGTTGCCAAGTAGGAAGGTTGAGTAATTGTAAACTGATCAGAATCTAGGAATGCGTGGTCACAATTTAGCTGACTTGGCTACTTCATGGGCATACAGGACCATATAACCCTTATCAGTGAGTATTGTCTTCTGTGCAAAAGTTGGATGCACTGGGGTATACGCATAACCCCAGCTTATGAGTTGCTGGAGGATAAATGTTTTAGGCGAAGGGAAAGGGTCGAATAACATTAATCCATTGTTGGTTGACATATTAAATAGCATTTCTAAGTGCGCAGGTGATAGGTCTTGCCCGGTCAGTTTCTTTATTGCGACATCCAGAGCCGCGGTTCTTTTTTGGTAGCGGAACCACAAAAAACAGAAGCCGGCAAGGCAAAGCGCATACGTTGAACATATAATAAGAAGTGTCTTGCCGTCGATCGTGTAATCTGAATTGTAAAAGTATTTCGTTGTTCTCAAGATGTTTAATCGGATTTCGTCTAAAAATGGGCCGTTGAGAAAAAGCCCTATGATACCGCCAATGACCGATACGGCAGCGATTAGCCTTGTTGCGGAACGACTCCATTTCATGAACGTTTATCTACCTAGATATTCTGAATTTCAATGTCTCACTTATAAGCAGCGGATGCTGTCAATAGAGTGACCTAATTCAACATTCTATCAGTGGCTGGAGAACCATGAACAGGCCACAACCACCTGCATCTATTCTTGTGCCATCTAAGATCAGCTCAATTGAAATATCGCTTGAACCCGCTACAGATGTCTGGGATTGGCTCCACGCTGAGATCCTCGCCGATACCGGAAGCATTCACAACGAAGAGCACGACCATCTGATCGATGCGGACATTCGTGTGATGTGGGCGTCTGCTGCCTTCACGAAGAAGGGGCGCACAGTCGTCGGCCAGGCCGAGCAGGTCGCGTTCCGCGCTGGAGGTTGGCAGAAGGCCCGGATGGAACAGCAGATGCGTGAATGGTTCGGCGATGTGCCGGACTTCATCATCACCTTGGCTGCCGACTACTGCGCCCAGTGTTCTGACGCTGAGTTCTGTGCGCTGGTCGAACATGAGCTGTATCACATAGCCCAGGCGACCGATAGGTACGGTCAACCAGCGTTCACACAAGAAGGCTTACCCAAGCTCGAGATGCGCGGACACGACGTTGAAGAGTTCGTCGGTGTGGTGCGTCGCTATGGGGCAAGTCCTCAAGTGCAAGAGCTGGTGGACGCTGCAAACAATCCTGCTGAGGTAGGAAAAATGAACATATCGAGGGCCTGCGGAACCTGTCTGCTCAAGTCGGCCTGATCCTTGACAGGACCTTGACGGAATAAACCCATATGGCAGCCCTGAAAGATGAGGTGAAGCGCTTCATTGTGCAGGCGTTGGCCTGCTTTGATACGCCGACTCAGGTAGTGCAGGCGGTCAAGGAAACATTCGGCGTCGAGGTGTCTCGCCAGCAGTGCGAGCAGTACGACCCAACGAAACACGCTGGCCGTGATCTTGGCGTGAAGTGGAAGGCGGTGTTTGAAGATACCCGCAAGCGCTTCCGCGAAGAGACGGCTGAGATCCCAATCGCCAACCGAGCGTTCCGGCTCCGCGCCATGAATCGGTTTGTCGAACGGGCCGAGACGATGAAGAACATCGGACTCGCCATGCAGATCCTCGAGCAGGCCGCCAAGGAAGTCGGCGACGTCTACGTCAACCGCAACCGGAAGGACGAGCCCGACGATGAACCGGCAATCCCGACGCGCATCCAGGTCGACGTAGTGGATGCGAGGAAGCCGAATGCCGAGCCTTAATGTTCCGCAGTCGCAGTTCCTCCTGTTGCCCCACAAGTTTCGCGCATTCGTTGCTGGATTCGGTTCCGGGAAGACCTGGGTCGGATGCTCGGCGCTGAGCAAGCATTTCATGGAGTGGCCCGGCGTCAACGCTGGGTACTTCGCGCCGACATACCCGCAGATCCGCGACATCTTCTATCCCACGATGGAGGAGGTGGCTTACGACTGGGGCCTAAAGACCAAGATCAATCAGGCGAACCATGAGGTTCATATCTACAGCGGCCGGCAGTATCGCGGTACTGTGATTTGCCGGTCGATGGAGAAGCCGCAAACAATCGTCGGCTTCAAGATCGGTCACGCTCTGGTCGATGAACTGGACGTGCTGACGTCGATCAAGGCTCAGCAAGCCTGGCGCAAGATCATTGCTCGGATGCGTTACAACCTGCCCGGGCTTAAAAACGGCGTGGACGTGACCACGACGCCGGAAGGCTTCAAGTTCGTCTTTCTCCAGTTCGTCAAGCAGCTGCGCGACAAGCCGGCGCTGAAGGAAATGTATGGACTGATTCAGGCCAGCACCTTCGACAACGAGCTGAACCTGCCGGATGACTACATCGCATCGCTGATGGAGTCATACCCTGAGCAATTGATTCGCGCGTACCTGAACGGCCAGTTCGTCAACCTGACGTCCGGATCGATCTACCACGCTTACGACCGCAAGTTGAACCAGTGCTTCGACACTGTGCAGCCCGGTGAGCCGTTGTTCATCGGCATGGACTTCAACGTCGGGAAGATGGCCGCGATTACCCACGTCAAACGTGATCAGGGCCTGCCGCGCGCCGTGGACGAGTTAATGGATGGCTATGACACGCCGGACATGATCCGCCGCCTCAAAGAACGGTACTGGCAACACACCGGCAACGACTACAAGAAAACCTGCGAGATTCGGATCTACCCGGACGCCTCCGGTGATTCGCGTAAGTCGGTCAATGCGAGCCTCACCGATATCGCCATGCTCAAGCAGGCGGGCTTCACAGTCATCGCGCCGGCGGCCAACCCGCCGGTCAAGGATCGGATCAACGCCATGAACGCCATGTTCTGCAATGCACAGGGCGAGCGGCGTTACCTGGTCAACCCGTTTACATGCCCGACCTACGCCGATGGCCTGGAACAGCAGATCTGGGCGCCGAACGGCGAGCCGGACAAGAGCCAAGGAAACGACCACGCCAACGACGGCGGCGGTTACTTCATTCACCGCGAGTACCCGATCATCAAACCGGTCACTGCTATCAAAATGGGATACGCCCGATGAGCAACGACGTCTCCTTCAAGCGGGCGGACTACATCGAAGTGCTGGATCGCTGGGCAACCGTGCGCGATGTTTGCGCCGGTCAGCACAGGGTTGTTGACCGACTGCCGTACATCAATGCTCACGACAAGTCGCCGGAGAACGTAGATCGAAACAAGGCCTATCGCGAACGGGCGGTGTTCAAGAACGCCACCGGTCACACGCGCAATGGTTTGCTCGGTTTGGCGTTTCACAAAGACCCGACGTTGACCGTCGCGAAGAAGATGGAATACCTGCAGGACAACGCCAACGGCTCAGGGGTGAGCATTTACCAGCACTCGCAAGGCACGCTGGAAAAGGTGCTTGAGGCTGGACGGCATGGTCTATACATCGATTACCACCAGGACGCCGGAACCGGTGGCCACTCTGTGATCCTGTCGTACTGCGCCGAAGACATCATCAACTGGCGCACGGGCATGGTGAACGGTCACAGCGTGTTGACCCTGGTGGTGCTGCGCGAGTCGCCGGAGATCGAAGACGGCTTCGGTTTCAAGGTGGTAGAGCAATACCGGGAATTGGCGCTCGATGATGATGGCTTTGTCTGCCGCGTTTGGCGCCGATCCGGGCCGAAAGGTGGCGGGCCGCTCGCCGTTGTGCAGGAATTCAAACCCACCGGCGCCGCCGGCCGCCTGAAGGAGATCCCGTTCACCTTCGTAGGCGCACAGAACAATGACCCGAGCATTGACGAGTCACCGTTATACGACATTGCAATGATCAACCTGGGCCACTACCGGAACAGCGCTGACTATGAAGACAGCGTCTTCTGGTGCGGCCAGGCCCAGCCTTGGATTTCCGGTCTGGATGAGCAGTGGCGCGACTGGATGGAGAAGAACGGCGTCTACGTCGGCTCCCGTGCGCCGATGATGCTGCCGGCCGGTGGCCAGTTCGGCTACGCCCAGCCACTGCCGAACACGCTGGTGAAGGAGGCCATGGCGGACAAGAACCAGATGATGATCGAACTCGGCGCCCGGATGGTCGTGGCTTCTCTCTCGTCCAAGACGGCGACCGAAGCACGCGGTGATCAGTCCGCGTCGACGTCGGTGCTCGCGGGTTGCGTGGCCAACGTTAGTGAGGCCTATACCCGGGCGATCATGTGGTGCTGCACCTACATGGGCGTCGACGACGCAAAGGTCGCTTACCAGATCAACCAAGAATTCGTGGAACTGACGGCTGATCCGCAAATGATCACTGCACTCGTCGGCCTCTGGCAGAACGGTGGATTCGCCAAAGCGGATTTGCGTGCTTACCTTCGCAAACTTGGCCTGATCGCGCCTGAGCGCACAGACCAGCAGATCGATGGCGAGCTGGCAGAGCAGGGCGACGGCTTGGGCCTGGACGACGAGGATAAAGTAGATGGCGGCAAACCAAGCAATCCTTGACGCCACGATTCGGCACGCGGTCTTCCTCGAAAAGCTGAAGGCAGGGGAGGTCGGCAAGTTCGCTCCCTTCCTGAAGGAGATCGACCGATCGATCCGTAATCGGCTCACCCAGTCCGATATGACCGAGTACAACGTCAAGCGGCTGGAAGCGCTGCTGAAAGAGGTCGACAGTCTGCTGTTGGGTATCTTCGACCGCTACAGCGCACAACTGAACCTCGACCTGATCGACATCGCCAATTACGAGGCTGAGTTTGAAGCGTCGAGCCTGGCCCGGTCGGCGCCGGTTGGTGTCTCGCTGGATGTGGTCGCGCCGACGGCGGCGGCTATTCGCACGGCGGTGCTGACCAATCCCCTCAGTGTGCGCGGCACCGGCGGCGGCAAGCTGCTGAAGTCGTTCATCAAGGGCTGGACCAGTGCCGAGCGCGAGCGCGTCACCGGCACGATTCGGCAGGGTATCTTCGAGGGGCAGACGAACTTCCAGATCATCCGCAACATTCGCGGCACGAAGTCGGCCGGCTACAAGGACGGGATTCTAGCCACCACCAACCGTAATGCCAGCACGGTGGTGAATACAGCGATTCAGCATGTGTCGTCCCAGGCACGCATGGAGGTGGCCAAGGCCAACACGGACATCGTTTCCGAGGTTGAAATGGTCGCCACGCTGGACAGCAAGACCAGCCAGCAATGTCGTTCGATGGATAAGCGGCGGTTTCCGGTCGATTCTGGGCCGAGGCCTCCGTTTCACCCGAACTGCCGCACCACGTTCGTCTTGCTGACCAAGCTCAGCGAGATGTTCGCTAAGGGGGCTACCCGAGCTTCGGTCGGAGCCGATGGAGCGGGTCAGGTCAGCGCGAGCCTTGACTATTACCATTGGCTCCAGCAGCAGCCGGCGTCGTTTCAGGATGTGGCGATCGGGCCGGTGCGGGCAAAGCTGTTCCGCGAGGGCGGGCTGAGCGTCGAGCGTTTCGCGGAGCTGCAACTCGATCGGAACTTCGCTCCGCTGACCTTGTTGCAGATGAAAGGCTTGGAGCCCTTGGCATTTGAAAGGGCGGGTTTGGCTTGAAATAGCGATTGGCTTCGTTAAGGTGTCTTTGACATAGACAGGGAGTTACACATGCACCTTACCAAGCCAGACATTCCGTATTTGACCAGTGAGATCATCGGCACTGATGAAGGTTGTGGGATTTTCATCCCTGCTAACCGAATGCTTTATCAGTTTGTGAAAGATAACCCGAGCAATACTGACAAGGCTCAGATCGCATCTAAGGCATTGATCATTGGACGAAGCCTCTCTGCATCTGCCGAGCGGCGCACACCAAGCGAAGTTGACCCCGTCACTGGTACAGCTAATTTCTACGACCTATTGGGGCAGACCATTGCCGACTCGATGGTCGGAGAGTTGCTCGATATGCTGGATGAGGATCAGGAACTCACGCCGATGTTGATCGGCGACGTTGTAAAGGCCCATGCTTTTCTATGCGATGCAGTCACCAAAATAACTGAAAAAGATTGCAGCAGTTTCTCTTCAAAATATCTCCATTTTCATCGCCCAAAGCTGTTTCCGATGATGGACTCTAGAGCTCGAACGGCTTTGAAATGGGTGGCAGATGAGCACGATTGGGTTTTCGCACATACAACTGCAGGGCAATCTAAAAACTACAGGGTTTACGTGGATCACTTCCTTCGGGCTCGCCAGCTTTTCGAAGATTATCTGGAGCGACCATTAAGCTTGAGAGAGATGGATAACATCCTTCTGAATCGATTCGACTTATACATTTGACGATCATGAATCTAACCCGCTTCGGCGGGTTTTTTTATGCCTGCAAAGCGGGCAACACATACCCAAGGGGTGCATCAACGTGGCAGAAGAAAACGAAATCGACCTGGACAATCCGGCAATCAAGGCCGCTATCGCGACTGCCGTTGAAACCTCTGTTTCTGGTCTGAAAACCAAAAACTCTGAGCTGCTGGGCAAGCTGAAGGAAACCACCGGCAAGCTGACCCAGTTCGAAACTCAGTTTGAAGGCATCGACATTGACGCCGTCAAAGGCTTGCTCAGCCGGGCCGGCCAAGACGAAGAAACCAAGCTGCTGACAGAGGGAAAGGTGGACGAGGTATTCAACCGCCGCACTGAACGCCTGCGTGGCGACTACGACAAGCAGTTGAAGACCGTCACCGCACGGGCTGAAAAGGCTGAAGCATTCGCCGCCAAGTTCCAAGGCAAAGTCCTGGGCGATTCGGTACGTGGTGCAGCATTGAAAGCCGGCGCACTGCCGGAAGCAACCGACGACATCATCCTGCGCGCCAAAGGCGTGTTCTCGCTGAACGAAGAGGGTGAAGCGGTCGCCGTTGATGAATCTGGCCAGGTCATCCTCGGCAAAGACGGCAAGACCCCTCTGACCCCGCTCGAATGGGCGGAATCGCTGCGCGAAAGCGCGCCTCACCTGTGGCCAAGGGCTTCAGGAACACATGCCCCGGGCGGGGGTGGCGGCCAGGCTGCATTCAAGCGCTCCGAAATGACTGCCGAGCAAAAGCGCGACTACCAGCGCAAGCACGGCCAAACCGCATACCTGCAATTGCCCAAGTAAGGGGATTCACCCATGGCAACGACTGTGAACAGCGACCTGATCATTTACAACGATGAGGCGCAAACCGCATACCTGGAGCGTGTCCAGGACAACCTCGATGTATTCAACGCATCGTCCAATGGCGCGATCGTTCTCGACAACGAACTGATCGAAGGCGACTTCCGCAAACGCTCGTTCTACAAGATCGGCGGCTCGCTGGAGCACCGTGACGTCAACTCCACCGGCAAAGTGACTGCGAAGAAGATCGGCGCCGGCGAGGCCGTTGGTGTCAAGGCGCCATGGAAGTACGGCCCGTACCAGACCACCGAAGAGGCCTTCAAACGCCGCGGTCGTCCGGTCGATGAGTTTTCCCAGATCATTGGTGCCGACGTTGCCGACGCCACTCTGGAAGGTTTCATCCAATACGCCACTGCTGCATTGCGCGCCTCGATCAGCTCCAACGCTGACATGGTGGTTTCGGCCAACATCGAGACGGATGGCAAAAAGACCCTGACCCGCGGCATGCGTAAGTTCGGCGACAAATTCGGTCGCATCGCGCTGTGGGTCATGCACTCCAGCGCTTACTTCGACATCGTCGACGAG
This sequence comes from Pseudomonas sp. Irchel 3H7, assembly GCF_900187605.1. Taxonomy (GTDB): domain Bacteria; phylum Pseudomonadota; class Gammaproteobacteria; order Pseudomonadales; family Pseudomonadaceae; genus Aquipseudomonas. The sequence continues at coordinate 469,594 of NZ_FYEA01000001.1, read as the reverse complement.
GCGATCGCGAACAAAGTCTACGAAGAGGCGGGTGTCGTCATCTACGGCGGTCTCCCTGGTACTCTCGGTAAGCCGGTGCTGGTCACCGATACCGCGCCCACAGATGTGATCTTCGGCCTGCTGCCAAACGCTGTGGTGATCACTGAATCGCAGGCGCCTGGCTTCCGCTCCTACGCGGTGAATGACGAAGAGAACCTGGGTATCGGCTACCGCGCTGAAGGCACCGTCAACATCGATGTGCTCGGCTACAGCTGGAAGGAAGCCGCTGGTGGTGCGAACCCAACGCTTGCCGCCGTGGGTTCGGCTGCGAACTGGGTCAAGCATTCCAACAGCAACAAAGTGACTGCTGGTGTGCTGATCACCCTGACCACTACGCCACCAGCCGGCGGCTGATACTGGCCCTGAAAGCGGTCAGCGATGGCCGCTACGGAGACTTTTATGGAACTGGTTTACTCCACCCAGAACTCGGACTTCGATCCGGAAAAGCGGTATCGAAATCCAGCGCATTTCGATCGGCCTGAAGCGGGTGTAACCCACGCAGTTGTGATTGGCGACTGGCCGAAAGTGGTCGACGCCTATGAGGCGCTTAGCGTCGAAGTTTCTGTGTTGAAACCTCTGATCAGCCAGCCAGTTGATTCGAGCGGCGCTGACACCATTGCCAGCCTGGAGCAGGATAACTTCACGCTACGCGCCGAGCGCGATGGCATCCAGCGGCTGATCGAAGCCGCGGAAGGTCAGTCGGAGCTGGAACACCCAGGCGCCGGCGAACTGCCGACCCGCTTGTACGGTGCGCTGAAAGCCATTCACGAAGGCGTCGTCACCATCGGGGGCGAACGCGATAATTTGGCGGGAGAAGTTGAATCACTCCGCGCTGAAGTCGCACATCTCAAGGCGGCAGCGGAGCCGGTCGATAATGCCGAGAAGATCGCAAGCCTCAAAGCGCAGCTCGACGCCGCCAACGTGACGTACCGGGCGAACGCTTCGGTAGAATCGCTGGAAAAGGCAGTTGCTGATCTGCAACAGGCTTAATAATCCGGGTGCCCGCCAACGCGGCACCCGATCCAGCACACAACAGCGAGCTGATTCATGACTCTCATCATTGAGGACGGTACCGGCAAGCCTGACGCCGAAAGCTACGCATCTGCCGAAGATCTGGCCATCTACGCCGTGAAGTTCGGCGTGGTCATCCCCGCAGATGTGCTAGCACAGGAAGCCCTGTTACGCCGAGCCGCGCTGGCAATGGATGGCATGACGTGGAAGGGGCGAAAGTCCAACAGCGAGCAGGCCCTGTCCTGGCCGCGCCGCGGTGTCGAGCTTGATTACGAATTCAAGCCCGACAACTACCTACCTGCGCGGATCCAGTACGGCCAGATGTCGCTGGCGGTCGAGATCCATACCGACGACGTCGATCCGATCGAGAAACGCAAAGGCGCGGTAACACTGGAGCGAGTCGAAGGTGCGGTGACGCGCGAGTACGCGACTATCCCTAACACCAGCGGCCGACTACTGCCGGCGGCGCCGGATCGACCGAGCGCCACGCAGTTTGCGGATTATCTGTCACGACGTGGTCTGTTCGCCGTTCGCGCTTGATCAAGCGTAGGCTAGGACTTCCATTGATAAGGAGTTCGTCATGTCTGCAGAGCATCGAGTTAATTCAAAGAGTTCAGATCAGGATGAAAAGGACGCTTGGGATTCATATGCAAGCGCGGCGCTTAATGCACTGATCATCAAAGGTGGAAGCACAGGTAACCCAGCACTTGTAGCGGCTGACTTCGCGAATATGATGCTTGATGAGCGGCGAAATGCATTTCCAGAAAAAAAGCGTTCAGCAAGTTCACAACCTCTACGCATGTAAGTTACTGAAGCCGAGGCTTTTACTTCGAGATCTGGAGCCACCATGGCCTATTACGACGAAATGGCCGTGATGGCTCTGGAGATGATCACAGAGTTCGGCCAGCCGGTGACTATCAGCAAGACTCAGCCGGGCGAGTACGACCCGGATCTCGGCGGCGAAGCGCCAGGCGTGCCCGTCGAGCAAATCGCCCAAGGCATCCTGCTCGACTTCACCGGCCAAGAATTCCAAAACAACAGCCTTATCAAGCAGGGCGACAAGAAGCTCAAGATTGCCGCGCAGGGCCTGTCCTGGGTACCGGGCTTGCTCGACAAGGTGGTCACTCAGGACCGTACTTGGGCCATCGTCCCGCCGCTGAAAGAGGTCAGCCCTGCCGGTACGCCCATCTTGTATGAGCTGCAGGTGCGGTCGTGAGCCGGGCAGGTGCCGGCCAGTCCGGTAGCTTCGCTCTGAGCCTGGCCGAGTTTGCCGCCCAGACCAGCGAAGCCATCGACGCCAGTGTGCGCGAGATCATCATCGAGGTCGGCAGCAGCCTGATCCGCATGTCTCCAGTGGGTAACCCGGAGATCTGGGCGCAGAACGCAGTGGCGACGCAGTACAACAAGGCCGTCGACGACCACAACAGCGCGCTGCGCAGCGATCCGGTCAACCTCACCAAGGGCGGCAGACTCAAGAAAGGCCGCAAGCTCAACGACGGCATGGATATCGTTGCACCGAAAGGATATGTCGGCGGCCGCTTCCGCGCGAACTGGCACATCTCCCTCGGAGTGGTCGAAAGCGTCACCTTCGACGAGGTTGACCCGAGCGGCGCCGAAACTACCGCCGCGCTTGTCGCCGCGATGAGCGATTTCACTGCCGGCCAGATGGCTTACATCATCAACAACTTGCCCTATGCGATCCCGCTTGAGTTCGGCCATTCCACTCAGGCCCCCGGCGGCATGGTCCGGGTAACCGTGGCTCGCTTCCAGCAGATCGTGCAGGAGGCCATCAGGAACAATCAGGTATGAGTCATGCACGCGCCCGTCAGGCCATCGAAACGAAGCTGGCCGCATGGTCGGCTGCGCGCCCAATACGAGTGGCCTACTCGAATCAGCCATTTACGCCGAATCCATCTGAAACCTATCTGCGGGCCTTCCAGCTACCAGCCAACACCACCTGCCGCTATCTCGGCGGGGACGCCTACGAGTACACCGGCGTCTATCAGATCAGCATCGTCTGTCCATCTGCCCAGGCCATGGCCACCGCAGAGACGCTTGTTGAAGAGCTGACCCAACTCTTTCGCGTAGACACGCCACTGGCCCGCAACGGGTTCGATGGCCTCATCACGGAACCAGTAGATCAAGGGCCAACAATCACAGAGTCGGCGACCTACACGGTCCCGGCCAGCTTCACCTACGCAGGTGTCGCAGACCTACCGCCCGCTGGGGCATAACCTACCGCCGTCAGGCGGGCACTCAAGAGGAAACACACCATGGCCGCACGCTTCCCGCTGCCGAACGGCGCTGTGCTGGAGATTGCCAGCATTATGGGATCCGCCGTCGCTTTCACTGCCTTGACCAATGCGAAACCGCCGGTCGCTGCTTCTGTGGGGCACAGCATCGAAAATGGCGACGTTTTGCTGATCAACTCCGGTTGGGCGCTGATCAATGACCGTGCAGTAAAGGCGTCCGGCGTCACTGCCGATGCTTTTGCCTTGGCTGGTCTCAATACCATCAACACTGACAAATTCACTGTTGGCGCAGGTTCTGGCTCAGTGATTCCTGTGTCCGGATGGACGCAAATCTCGAAAGTTACGTCCTTCACATCCTCCGGCGGTGAGCAGCAATACCAAACTGTCGGCTACCTGGAAGATGACGACGACAAGCAATTTCCAACCAACCGAAACCCGACCACGATCACCATCGTGGTGGAGGATCAGCCGACCGCTCAATACGTCGAGACAGTCGAGGGCTTCGATGACACCAAAGAGCTGGCCATCGTGCGCATGAAGTTGCGCAACGGCGATCAGATCCTCTATCCGGGTTATGTGAGCATCACTCCCGATCCAACGATGGAGCGCAACAACGTCATGACGCGCACCATCAGCATCGGGCTTTCTGCTCGTTCGCTCCGTTACTTGGCTGGCGCATAAGGACTTCTCATGGCAAAGATCAGGATCGCTCAGAACCCTACGTTCAGGGCACTTGTGCACATCCCCGTCGTTGGGTGTGAGCCCGAGGCAATCGAGTTCACCTTCAAGTATCGCGATCGCCCGGCACTCGCAGCGCTGTTCGACGAATGGAACCTGAAGGCGAAGGAAATGCGCGAGGGGTTCGGGGAAGGCACCACATTGTCGGATGTCGTTGCTGCCGAAACCGAGTATCAGGTGCAGCAGATCAAGGATCTGGTCGCGGGTTGGGGCTTTGATGACAAGTTCGACGACAAGAGCATCCTTGCCCTTGTGAAGTCATGCCAAGGAACTGCTGAAGCGGTGGTGAATGCCTACCAGAGCGCATTCAATCAGGCCCGCTTGGGAAACTGAGGGCGGCCGCCGCGGCGTTGTACGAAAGCGGACCATCTGCTGAGCAGTTGGCAATCCTCGGGCTGACGGCTGCCGATTTGTGCGGTGACGATGTAGAGGTCTGGCCATGCAACTGGCCGGCCTTTCTCTTGTTCAACCGAATGTCCACGCAGTGGCGGGTCGGCACCGGTGGCCCGATCGGTCTCGATTACAACTGCATTCGCGACGTCGCCAAATTCCTCGGCATCAAGAAAAAGAAACTCGCTGAAATCTTTCCTGACCTGCAGGTGCTGGAAGGCGAAGCCCTGCGCGTGATGGCGGAGGAAAGGGAAAACAGCCCGTAACCACGGGCACTTATTCAAGGTGAGTCGATGAACATTGCAGAACTCGGCGTCAAGATCGACTCGGCCGATGCGATCGAGGCCAAAACGAGCCTAGATGAAATGGCGAAAGCTGGCGGCCGGGCCGAGCAGTCCGCCGTTTCGCTGATGAACGAAATGCAGGCGCTGGAGAAGTCGCTTTCTACCAACGCCAAGACCACACAGGACCTTGCCAAACAGCGCGATGCATTGGCGAAGCTGACCAAGACCGGCGCCTATGGCGAGGCTGAGGCCGCGAAGATCTCTGCGCAGCTCGACAAGCAACAGGTAGCGCTGGCCAAGTCGGCCATGGATGAACAGAAGGCGCTGAATAGCCTGCTGGGCGCCATCGATCCCGCCCGCTCCGCGCTGGCGAAGCTGGATACGCAGGTCGAGCAATTGGGCAAGCATCTGGACGCCGGCCGAATCAGTCAGGACGAGTACAACACCGCCCTGAGCAAGATCGATAAGGACTACGACAAGCTAAACAAAACTACCACCGGCTTCGACAAGCTGCGCCTCGGCACCCGCCAAGCACAGGAAAACGTCGTTCAGCTGGGAAACGCGCTGTCGTCAGGCGACTGGGGTAGCGGCGTTCGCGCAGTCGCACAACTTGGCGCTGGTGCGGGTGAGGGTGCGGCGGGACTGCTTGCCATCCTCGGCCCGCTTGCGCTGGCTACCGCTGCCGTGGGTGGACTGGCATACGCTTTTTACAAGGGCAGCGAGGAGCAGGACAGCTACAACAAATCGCTGATCCTGACTGGCAACTACGCCGGTGTGAGCGCCGGGCAATTGGGCGATATGGCCCGTCAGGTCAGTGCAACCGTTGGCACCACCGGCCAAGCCGCAGCCGTGCTGGCTCTGCTTGCCGACAACGGAAAGATTGCCGGCGAGAGCTTCACCGAAATAACCCAAGCCGCCGTGTCGATGCAGGAAGCGACAGGCAAGGCAGTGAGCGAGACAGTTGCCGAGTTCGCCAAGCTCGCCGACGACCCGGTCAAGGCGTCTGCCGCGCTGAATGAGCAGTACCACTACCTGACCGCGTCCGTTTACTCGCAGATCGCTGCACTGGAGAAGCAAGGCGACCATGCCGGCGCCGTGAAACTGGCCACCGAATCGTTTGCTGATGCAATCAACGAGCGCACGCCGCGAATCCTCGAGAACCTGAGTTTCTGGGAGAAGGGCTACAACGCCGTTGCTCGAGCTGCTGATGGCTTGAAGAATATCGGGCGTAGCGATATCGGCGCCGATATCGAGCAAGCTCAACGCGACTTGGCGAGTGCTCAGGCAGGCAATGTCGGCCTGTTCCAGAACAAACAGGAGATGATTGATCTCTACCAGAATCGTCTCAACATGCTGGAGGATCAGAAGGCTGCCGAAGCCGATATCGCCAAATGGCAAGGCGAGCAGGCGAACGCCGAGCTGGCGTCTCAGCAGGCAATGATCAAGATTGATGCGCTGACGAAATCTGCGCTGACCAATGAGCAGAAGCGCACCGAAGCGATCAAGGAGTACAAGCGCCAACTCGAAGACATTCGCAAGGTCGCCCCCAACGACCCGCGGCTGAATCAGGCCGCGATCGACAAGAACATTGCGAACATCAACGACCAGTTCAAGGATGCAAAAACGGCAGGCACTCAGGTCGACCTGACCGGCTTCAACAATGCCAAGAACAACCTGGCGGCCATCAGCGATGAGTACAAAAACGCCCAGAAGAAACTGGACGCAGCGCAGAAGGCCGGACTCGTTTCTCAAGCCGACTATGTCCTTAAACGCGAAGCGCTGATCGGTAACGAGCGCGACGAGGTGACCGCGGCCTACGAGGCGGAGATTGCTGCTCTGGAAGTTGCGAAGGCGAAGAAAACCACCTCTACCGCGCAAAGCATCCAACTGGACCAGAAGATCGCCGACGCCCGCGCAGGCATGGTCAAAGCGCAGAAGGAGGCGGACAGCCAGCTCGAGGTTCTGGCCACAAACGAGACCGGCCGTCTCGCCCGCCAAGAGCGTGCGATCACTACCTACGTTCAGGCGCTGGCTCAGCAGCAGCGAGCGCTGGAGCTGGCAGGGCAGCGAGCCGTTCTCGGCGTCGGGCAGGGCGATCGCCAGAACGCGCTCAGCAGTGAGCTGAACAGCCAGCAGGATCGGTTCGCTCAGCAGTCGCTGGAGCTGGCAAATCAGAAGTCCGATCCGTCTCGGAACATGTCGGAGGAGGAGTTCAGCCGTAAATCGCAGGCTCTCGCCGACGCGAACAAGGCGGCTACCGACCAGATCCGCCAGAACTACGCGGACGTGGAGGCGGCGCAGGGTGATTGGACGAAAGGCGCAGCGTCGGCCTGGGCCAACTATCTGGACTCGGCGAGCAACATTGCCGGACAGACAAAGACTTTGTTCGGCAATGCCTTCAGCTCGATGGAAGACGCCGTCGTCAACTTCGCCATGACCGGGAAGCTATCGTTTGCGGACTTCACCAAGTCGATCTTGGCAGACATGGCGCGTATCGCGACCCGTCAGGCCAGTTCGGCGTTGCTGAGCAGTCTCGTCGGCGCTGCCACCAGTTACTTCACTGGCGGTGGTGGCGGTAATGGGCTGGCGGCTGGATCAGCAGGTGCAACGTCGTCGAATCTCGGCGCCTCTTCGGCGGGTTACTCCAGTACCTACTTCCCGCAGGCCCTCGGCGGTGCTTGGTCGTCGGGCGTGCAGATGTTCGCCAACGGCGGTGCCTTCACCAACAGCATCGTCAGCGCGCCGACTGCCTTTGGCATGGCCGGCGGCCGGGCGGGGGTCATGGGGGAGGCGGGGCCGGAGGCGATCATGCCGCTGACCAGGACCTCTAGCGGAAAGCTGGGGGTTATCGCTGCCGGTGGCGGCTCCGGAACTTCGATCAGCATCAACGCGCCGGTGACGGTGATGACGCAGGATCGCAGCTCCGAAGGGATGCAGATCGACCAGCAAGCCCTGTCGAAAAACCTTCAGTCGCAAATGCGGGCGGTGGCCGAAAAAGCCGTCGCCGACTCTTGGTACCCAGGCGGTACCAGCTTCCGAAACGCAAATGGGAGGGCCTGATGGCCATCGAGAAATTCACATGGCCAACCGGGCGCGGGGAAACACCCGATATCAACTATCGGGTGCGCTCCTCCAAGTTCGGCAATGGCTACGCCCAAAATGTCGGCGACGGACCAAACAACAAAGAGGACTCCTACCCGATCACCTGCGTCGGCCACAAGGCCAAGGTGCAGCAGATCATGGCGTTCCTCGATAGGCACGCCGGGGCAAAGGCGTTTCTCTGGACAACGCCGCTCGGCGAACTCGGACTGTTCACCTGCAAAAATCCCGCTCCCACACCAATGGGCGGTGAGGTCTTCAAACTCACCGCCACGTTCGAGCGGGCATTCAAACCATAAGGGGCAATCATGCCGCTGATCAGTGACATTCAGGTGCTTGAGCCTGGCAGCGAAGTGCTGCTCTTCGAATTGGACGGCACGGACTACGGTGCGGACGTTCTGCGCTTTCACGGGCACGCGATTCCGCACACGGCGGCCGGGTTGATCGCTGCCGGCGACGATGCCGACCAGCTCCCGGCGAAGGCGATCTACTGGCAGGGCAATGAGTACAGCGCCTGGCCGATGCAGATTGAAGGGATCGAGGCGAACGGCGACGGCACTGCCGTGCGGCCCACTTTATCGGTGGGCAACGTCAATGGGCGCATCACGGCGCTGTGCCTCGCGTTCGAGGATCTGCTCGAGTTCAAGCTGACGATGCGGCACACGCTCGGCACCTACCTCGATGCCGCCAACTTTCCGACCGGCAATCCAACGGCAGATCCAACCCAAGAGACAATTGAGGTCTGGTACATCGACCAGAAAACGAACGAGGACGGGGAGAATGTCAGTTGGGAACTGGCCAGCCCGGGCGACGTAGGTAACGAATCCATCGGCCGGCAGGCCACGACGCTGTGCCACTGGTGCCTCACTGGTGGCTATCGTGGGCCGAACTGCGGATACACCGGGCCATACGTGACCAAGGACGGCGTCGTTACCGACAACCCGGAACTGGACGAGTGCGACGCCACGTTGGGCAAAGGCTGCATACCGCGCTTCAGCGAGGGAAACCCGCTGCCTTTCGGTGGCTTCCCGGCCGTTTCCCTGATCGCAAGGAGCTGATCATGCGCAAGCACATACTGAACGCGATCCAGGCGCACGCGGCGGCCGAGTACCCGAAAGAGTGCTGCGGGCTGCTGCTGGCGATAGGACGCAAGCAACGATACTTCCCCTGCATCAACGTCTCGACCGTGCCGAACGAAGAGTTCCGAATCGATCCGGAGGAGTACGCAGTGGCCGAAGACGTCGGCGAAGTAATCGGCGTGGTTCATTCGCATCCGGACGCAACCAGCCGACCGTCACCGCGTGACCTCGCCATGTGCGAAGCGACCGCAATGCCTTGGCATATCCTGAGCTGGCCGGAAGGAGACCTGCGCACCATTGTGCCGACCGGCGAGGTGCCGCTGCTGAAACGGCCATTTGTGCACGGGGCTTGGGACTGCTGGCAGGTGTGCGCCGATTGGTACAAGCGCGAGTGGGGGCTGGAGTTCGAAGCTTTCAAGCGTGCCGATGGCTGGTGGGAGAGCAAAGACAACACCAGTCTTTACGAGGCGAATTACGAGGCCGCCGGCTTCTACCGCGTCGACCAGCCGCAGCGCGGCGACATGATCGTGATGGAAGTGGGGCGCACGGTTTTCCCGAACCACGCCGGGATCTTTCTCGGCCCCGACCCGGCGTTGCCCGGCGAGGACGCAGCGACTTTCGGCCCCGGGCCATTCCTGCTGCACCACCTATACGGCAGGCCATCGGAGGTCATTGTCTTCGGCGGGCCGTGGCTTGACCGCGCGCGACTGGTGCTACGTCACCGTCGATCTCGGTGATAAGGTATAAACCTTTTCACAGGAGTGGCATAGATGAGCAACAACGCAAGCTCGCTGTCGGCAACTTTATTGGCTGGAATGATGTTCGCGCCTTTCGTAAATGCCGAATGGGTTAAGTCAGAAGTAAAAGACGAGATGCGCGGAAGCGTTACGATGGCTTTCAGCCAAACAGCAAAGCCTATGAATGGCGGTGGCCCCAGCGCTACCTTGATGGTACTGGACAAAAAAGATGGAAAGCCTGGCGTGGTTTTGCATCTGGAAGACGGAAAGGTCAAAGGCTGTCCTAAACCAGGCGAATCGCTTTGTAATGCAAGTGTAAAATTTGACGACGGCAAGGTTCGAGAAGAGCTTTTTGCGTCTGATGATGGACGGCAATTGATACCGACACAGGTTGTGGCTTTCGCCGGCGCCGTAGCCAGAGCTAAACAGGTTTTTGTCGAATTGAACGTGAGTGGAATAGGTACTCGCCAATACAAATTTGATTCGGGCGCACTTGATCTATCCATAGATGAAGGGAAACCGCTGGCTCTGCTTGGCTATCAGCTTGGTAAAAGATATCCAGATGTTGGGCCGCCTTTACAAAAGGCAAAGGGTGAGGGGTTAGATGTTTGCTACGCAGGGGATAATTTGCCTGGCGTTCTTGGCTCGGAAAAAATGCAAAAGAGCACACTGTGCTTTTTTGATGGCTTCTTTTATAGCGCGGTCGTCATTCCTGGAACCAAGGCGGGCTACAATTCTGGAGCCAAGTATCTAACATCGGTTTTTGGAAAGCCTGATCCAGATGGAATTTATCCTTCCTGGCCAAATAGGGGCGGTAAGCTTCTCGATACGGATACTCGGAGAGCGTCCTATTTTTCGATTGGCAAAAAATCGTATTCGGAACCATTTATCATAGCGGACGAGATAATCAGCCCTTTTGTTCCGTGATACGTGAATAGGTGGGCCTCAAGGAGAGAACTTTGAAATTCATATCTACCGTTATCGCTCTAATGTTGCTGACTGCTTGTGCAACCACGCCAGTTCCGTCAGGAAAGGCGGATCCCGTGCCAAGCTCGCGCCTGTTCGCATATCAGAAGCCAGCCTCCGGTGACGCTGTCTTGATCGTTACCCGTGATTCCGGCTTTGTTGGTGGCGGCTGCAATACATCAGTGAGCATCGACGGGCGAAAAGCTGCCGAGATTGGTTCTGGTGAAACTGCAAAGTTCTACGTTTCCGCCGGTGAGCACATCGTCGGCGCATCATCATGCGGCAGCGGCCTTAAAGAGCGGGAAGCCAACATAAAGGCTGGTGCCACCAAGAAATTCAGGATATCCATCGACTCATCAATGAGCATGGACTTATCACCCACGATGCAATGACAGAGCCGCCTACGGGCGGTTTTTTTATGACCGGAGAAAGCTGTGGCAGCGACGGCAAGTAACAACCCAGCTATGACAACCATTCTTCTCTCAGGCCCGCTTATCAAGCTGTTTGGTCGCGTTCATCGCCGAGAGCTCGGCAGCAAGTCAGTGGGCGAGGCATTCAAAGCGCTGAAGTGCACGATTGAAGGATTCGAAGGCGCTATTAAAGATCTTGAGCGCAAAGGGATGCGTTTTGCGATTTTCAGAAACCGGAAAAACGTAGCTGAAAAAGATTTCGGTCTCGGCGGGACCCAAGAGATTCGCATCGTCCCAGTCATTTCCGGGAGCAAACGAGCAGGCCTGCTTCAGACGATCATTGGCGCAGTTCTGGTCGTGGCCGGCTCGTACTTCGGTCAGCCTTGGGCCGTGCAGTTGGGTGCCGGGCTGGTGGCTGGTGGTGTGATACAGATGCTCAGCCCTCAGGCGAAGGGCCTGAAGCAAAGCGCATCCCCAGAAAACTCACCGTCCTACGCCTTCGGAAGCGCCAAGAACACCACGGCAAGCGGCAACCCGGTACCGATCTGCATCGGCGAGCGCCGGTGGGGCGGGATGATCATCTCGGCCTCGATCCTGGCTGAAGACAAAGTGTAATCAGGACAGCAGCACACCTACCGCCCTCGAGGCGGTTTTTTTATGCCTGGAGGAAAGCATGGGCGCAGCAGCACAGATCGATATCCGTGGCGAGAAGGGCGGCAGCAGCAAGCCGAAGTCGCCAACCGAAGCCAGCGACAGCCTGCGCTCGACCAACTTGGCCAAGCTGTTGATCGCCGTGGGCGAGGGTGAATTCGACGGCGTCCCGACCGATTACGACATCTATCTGGACAACACGCCAATCCGCGATTCCAGCGGCAACTACAACTTCCCGAACGTGAAGTGGGATTGGCGCCCGGGCTCCGTGGATCAGACCTACATCCCCGGCATTCCGGCCGTGGAGAATGAGACATCGCTGAACATCGAACTGCGCAGCGATACCGCGTGGGTGCGGTCGATCACTAACACTCAGCTGTCCGCCGTGCGCGTGCGCTTGGCCTGGCCAGCGCTGCAGCGAGTCGACAACGAAGGCAATGTCGGTGGCTATCGCATCGAGTACGCCATTGATGTGGCCACCGACGGCGGCGCCTATCAGCAGGTGCTGGTGGATGCGGTCGATGGCAAGACCACCACGCGCTACGAGCGCTCGCGCCGCGTCGATCTACCGGATGCCACCACAGGATGGCAGATTCGCGTGCGCCGCCTGACGCCGAACCAGAACACCAACAAGATCGCAGACACCATGCTGGTGGCTGGTTACACCGAGGTGATCGACGCGAAGCTGCGCTACCCGAACACCGCGCTTCTCTACATCGAGTTCGACGCTGAGCAGTTCACCAACATCCCGGCCGTCACCGTCAAGTGCAAGGCTCGCCGCTGGATGGTGCCGAGCAACTATGACCCGATTCAGCGCACCTATACGGGGACGTGGGACGGCTCGATGAAATCGGCCTGGACCAATAACCCGGCGTGGATCACCTACGGCATTTGCACTGAAGAGCGCTTCGGCTTGGGCAAGCGCATCAAGCCGTTCATGGTCGACAAGTGGGAGCTGTATCGCATCGCCCAATACTGCGACCAGCTGGTGCCGAACGGGCTGGGCGGGCAGGAACCACGCTTCCTCTGTGACATGAACCTGCAGGGGAAGGCCGATGCCTGGTCGCTGCTGCGCGATATCTCGGCGATTTACCGAGGCATGACGTACTGGGCGCAGGGACAGTTGGTGATGCAGGCAGACATGCCGCGAGCGCAGGACTTCGACTACGTCTTCACCCGGTCCAACGTTATCGACGGAAAGTTCTCCTATGGCAGCGCTTCGGCGAAGACCCGTTACACCCGGGCGCTGGTCAGCTATGACAACCCGGCGAACAACTACGACACAGACGTCATCCCGTTTTCTGACCTCGATCTGCAGCGCCGGTATGGTGATCGGCCGACCGAGCTGAGCGCCATTGGCTGCACACGCGCATCTGAGGCCCAGCGCCGTGGCAAGTGGGCGATCTTGAGCAACAACCAAGACCGCACCGTGTCGTTTAAGACCGGTATGGAAGGTGTGATTCCGCTGCCTGGCCATGTCATTCCGGTCGCCGATTCGCTGCTCGCTGGTCGTGAAGTCGGTGGCCGGATCTCGGCAGTGGCGGGGCGGGTGATCACACTTGATCGTGATACCCAGGCCAAAGCCGGCGACCGGCTGATCATCAACCTGCCGGGTGGACGCGCCGAAGGTCGGACAGTGCAGAGCGTCAACGGCCGCGCCGTGACCGTCACAGTTGCCTACAGCGAACCACCGGTTGCGCAACTGCAATGGGCGCTCGACGCCGATGATTTGGCAATCCCGCTGTACCGCGTGCTGCGCACCAAACGCACGACCGAAGGCGACTACGAAATCAGTGCGTTGCAATTTGAACCGAGCAAGTTCGCCTATATCGATACCGGCGCCCGCTTGGAAGAGCGGCCGATCAGCGTCATCCCGATCACCGTTGTTCCAGCGCCGGCGAGCGTGACACTGTCGTCGACGTCGTCGATCGTGCAGGGTCTGGCCGTGGCCACCATGACCATAAGCTGGCCCGCCGTGGACGGGGCGGTAGGCTATGACGTGGAATGGCGCAAGGACAGCGGTAACTGGATCAAACTACAGCGCACAGGTATGACCAACGCAGACGTGGTCGGTATCTATGCCGGTGCCTACGTGGCGCGGGTGCGTGCGGTGAGCGCGTTCGACATCACTTCGCCATGGCGCAACTCGATACTGACGAACCTCAGCGGGAAGCAGGGGCTGCCGCCCGCACTGGCGTATCTGAAAACGATCAGCAAGGTTTACGGCATTGGTCTGGAATGGGGGTTTCCACCTGGTGCGGAAGACACCCAGCGCACGGAGATCTGGAACAACAAGATCAACGATCTGGCTACTGCTGTGAAGTTGGCGGATTTCGCCTATCCCCAATCGAACCACGAAATGCAGAACGTTGTGCCGGGCACCAGTCTGTTTTTCTGGGGGAGGCTGGTCGATCGCATTGGCAACGTAGGGCCATGGTACCCAGCAGTAAATGGTGTCAACGGGCAGGTGAGCATCGACCAGTCTGAGTACGAGCAGTATTTCCTCGGGAAAATCCAAGAGTCAGCCTTGGGAGAGCAGCTTTTTAAAGAGATTGGGAAAATCTCTGGCGATGGCGAGGGTTCGGTCAATGAGCGGCTTGAGCAAGCCAAGCAAGAGCTTGAAAACCTGATCGGCGAAATCACCGATGCCATGGTCTATGACCCGGCGAAGCCATACGGAAAAGGCGAAATAGTGCGGTTGGATGGCCGGCTATTTTCAGCCATCAAGGCTGTGCCGGCCGGCACAACGCCGCCGAATGCTGAGTTCTGGTACGACATGGGCACCATTGCCGAAACCACCAATGCGATGGCCTTACAGATCCAGCAGCACACGACGCTGATTCAAACCATCGATGGCAAGGTTTCCGCGCAGGCGTCAACGATGCAGGCCTTGCAAGCGGCGTGGCGAGAGGATGACGGCACTGGCGCAATGAGCGAGGCGCTGAAGGCATATCACAACACGGCCAGCATCGTGACAAATGAGAAGGTAATAGCGGAGGAGAAGCTTTCGTCAGCAACGCGCTTCACGTCCATTGATGCTGCGGTAGGGAAAAATGCCGCGAATCTCTCAACACTGGAATCTGCGGTTGCAACAGATAAAGAAGCCACGGCGCAGCGCATCGAGACCATCTCGGCTACCGCCAACAACGCCACCGCAAAAGCAGAAACCGCGAGCACCGCCGTTTCTGGTTTGAACGGCAAAGTGTCTGCGCTGACCACCATCAAAACTTCCACCACTGTGGGAAACAGAACAGTGATGGCTGGCCTCGCCATCGGCGTGGAGGGTGAACAGCAAGAGTCGCAGATCCTTGCGTTCGCTCAACGTTTCGCGATCCTTGATGAAGTGAGCGGCCAAATGATTGCGCCATTTGTTGTACAGAGTGGCCAGGTGTTCATGAACACCGCAATTATTAGCCAAGCCTTCATCAAGGATCTGGTCCTAGGCATGACGCTGCGTTCGGCAACATTAAACGCTCAAGGCCAGCCGCTGTTGGAAATCAACATTCCAGCCGGGACATTGACACTGCGAAGCGCTGGCTCTGGAGGTTCGTCTCTTCTCAATAATGATGGACTTGCGGCATTCGATGCAGCTGGAACACTGCGAGCCAAATTCGGGAGGCTTTCATAATGGAATATGGATTGGGCACGTGGAGTGCACAAGGACTTCCGGAGATTGACGAGAACTCATTCACTGTTAGGTTGGTATTGTCAGTGGTGGTGACCTTTCCTAACGCAAAAGGAACACAGGACTTTGCTGTTCCCGGCTGTAATCCAAATAATGCAATCGCGTTTATCCTGCCAATAACAACACCTACGTCAAATGATAGACAGTTTGAGACTGAAATGCTGAATGGTGTCGCGCGCGTGTATAACTATACGCGCATGTTCGAGGCCAGTAATACATCAGCAGGTTCTATGCGATTGTTTGTTGTGAGGTTTCGCTAATGACCTATGGTCTGAGTTTTGTCAATAAAGACAATGAAGTTGTCCTGGATTCGGAATATGCAAGGCTGTGTGTGATTTTCACAGGGCGATATTCGCCGAACTACGGCGCCGGTAATTATGGCTCTGTGGTCACCTTCCCAACCCCTATAACCACCATCGAACAGCCCTTTATTTTCATCAGGCCGGATACGGTTGACGGGATGGCACAGTTGGGCGGCGCTGCTGGCTTGATAGGTAGTCCCGGTAACTGGACAGGTTTTTTGACGGGGATGTACAACCAGATCGGGTTTTATCCAAACGGCAGGTATATCGTCGCTTCGTTTGGTGCTCAGTCGATTGCAGAATACGGAGTCAGACTTTTCTCCGAGACTGCCAAGCCTATTTTCGATACTGGTACGCCGAGCGTATTGTTTACTCGCGCGTTCCAAAACTGGACTTACGTGATGACTGGTCGAGGGGCGCAGGGCGAATATATTAACTACTATACTGTACCATTTGATTTTCCTGAAAATGAATACCTTCTGGCTAACTCGTTTTCCACCCGAATGTATAACAATGATAACGTTGGTAGGGCTCTTTATTCGTGGTGGGATTTCAAAAATAAGGCGCTATATGCGGTAACTGTCGCATTCTCAAACCCTTATGCATTCTGGTTGCCGGCGATGTTTGCAAAGCTCGGCTGATACAATGGTATTAATTTAAATTACATGTTTGGTATTTTGCCAAAGAGGGGGTAACTATGCCTTGGCTTAGAGGCGGGACAGTTAATGTCATGAACGGATCGACGACGGTTATTGGTGTGAATGCAGACTTTGCCGCAAACGCAAAGATAGGTGACGCCTTCGTTGGGCCGGATGGTTTGAATTACGAAATAGGAAATGTTGCTAGCGCGACAGTTATTTCAATTATACCGGCTTACAAAGGTGCAACTGCGAGCGGGGCAACATACGCAATTATGCCGGTTCAGGGTTATCCGAAAGCGCTGGCTGATGCCTTTAATAACATCAACCTGCAGTGGGGAGGGAAACTCGCTGCCCTCGGCACCACGGGTAACTACGAAATCCTGCCATTGACCAAGGGCGGTGTCGGGGTCGCGACGAACAACAACACTGAATTGCTTGCTGCTATTGGTGCTATGCCTGTGGCGGGTGGCGCCTATACGCCCATTTTCAATTCGCTTCGTGTGGTGACCGGGGCAGTACCCTCGGGCGGTGGTGGTTTCCTAGGCTGGAACGAAACCGGTAATGGCAGCGGTATGTCTGGTGCAGTGTCCTTCACCTGCAATCAAGGCGGCGGAACCGGCGGTTTCAGTTGGCGAACCGTCAACCAGGCCAACACCGCCGGCGGCCCGTTCATGACCTACTCCTATGCAGGCGTGCTGAACGTACCAGTGGGTCTTCAGCTTGCTGGGCGCAATGTCGTGGAGAGTGGGTCGAACGTCAACGGGACCTGGGTTCGTTTTGCTGACGGGACGCAGTTCTGTACTTGCACGACCGGTGCGACTACGGCGACGACAGCACAAGGGAATGGCTGGATGAGCTCCGGTACCGTCTGGACGTTTCCTGCCGCGTTCGTGGCTGGGGCAGAACCGGTATTCCTAGGGATGCCCAACACGGGTAACGGCGTCATGACCCAAAATGCACCGCCGACACCAACCAGCGTGAACTGGTCGCGAATGGCTTTCTACAACGATTCCACCGGTCGCGCTTCGCGTCTGTTCGCAACCGGCCGCTGGTTCTAAGGAGTACTTCATGATCATCAAGCTTTCCCCCATCCGCATGGACGGCGTCATGACGCTTTCCAAGTCTGGCGACGCGCTCACCATTGACGGTGAGACCTTCGACTTCACTGCATTGCCGGACGGCGCGACATTGCCGGCCGAAGCCGTAGGATGCCGGCGGGTCGAACTCCCGGTTGAGCGGGTAAACGGCCAGCTGGTTATCACTTTGTCACTTCCAATTGCCGTGGACGCCGGTGAGGCTGCGTGCTTTCCGGTCGATATCGTCAACCCGCCAGACGGCGAAGTGAGGCTGCCGGAATGAACATCGACTTCAGCAAAGTGATCACCGCCGAGCAGCGGAAGTCTGAGCAGTTTCAGGCCGATTTCGAAACAGCCCGTGCGCAGCGCCGTGCGGCCTATCAGGCGGAGTCGGATCCGCTGCGTTTGGAAATCGCCTATGACGCACTCAGTCAGGGACTGGAGCCGGACTATTCGCCGTGGGTCGCCTCAGTAGCGGCGATTAAAGCGCGGTACCCACTGCCGCAAGCCAATCCGGCGTGATCGAATCAAGAATACCCGGCCGCCCATGAGGCGGTTTTTTTGTGCTTGGAGATAATGATGACTGCAACCGAAAAAGATCGAGACATCCTCGCGCGCACGCTGTGGGGAGAGGCCCGCGGCGAAGGAACTGCCGGCCAGATCGCCGTGGCCTGGACGATTCGCAACCGCGTGTTTGATGGGAGGGAAAATTCGTGGTGGGGTGAGGGCTACGCTGGCGTTTGCCAGGCAAAGTACCAGTTCAGCTGCTGGAACAAGACCGACCCGAACTATCAGTTCCTGATTGGCGTGAAGCAGATTCCGTTCCGCGAGCTGGCGCAGTGCCGGATCGCGGCTGACCAGGTGATCGATGGGAAAGTGACCGATCCTACCGGCGGTGCCACGCACTACTACGCCACCAGCATCAAGGCCCCGGCCTGGGCGGCGAAGGCAAAGCAGACGCTCAAGTTGGGTGGTCACGTGTTCTTCAGGGATGTGCCGTGATGGTCGTACCTTGGAAAGCGGTGGGAGCGCTTGCGCTGGTGCTCGTCGGCTTCGGCAGCGCCTGGCAGTTTCAGGACTGGCGTTATGGGAAACAGTTGGCGGAGCAGGCGAGGCTGAGCGCGGAAACCCTCAATCAACTGACCATCGCTGCGGCTACCGCCCAACAGGCCGAGCAGGATAAGCGCCTAGCGCTCTATCAGAAGCTTTCGGCCAGCGAGAAAACCCACTTTGAGAAAATGACCGATGCCCAACGTGACCAAGATCGCCTGCGCGATCGCCTTGCCACTTCTGATCTGCGGCTGTCAGTCCTCCTCGACGCAACCGACGTTGCCAAAGGCTGCGACGTGCCTGCCACCGCCGGCGCCCGCAGCGTGGATCATGCAGCCGTACGCGCCCGACTTGACCCGGAGCATGCTCAACGAATTATCGCCATCACCGACACCGGCGACCGTGGATTGATCGCGTTGCAAGCGTGCCAAGCCTACATTCAGGAATTGTCCCGCTGATGAGGGAAGGGGTCTTTGAATGGATTGTCTCCGCTGAGGATCCGAATTTGGGTTCGCAACTCAGCAATGTGCTTGTCGTTCGCCATCAGCTCCCAGTTGCTGTTGGTCTCTATATCGGTCGCTCGCCGGCTTGCATCCAATGCTTCTGACTTCGCAACGCTCAATTGAGAGCGGAGGGTTTCGCACTCGGCCGACGCCGCCGCGTGCATCTCAACCAGCTTGAATATCCGCTCCCTGGACTGTTGCAGCTGAAGGTTCAGTTCTTCGAATTCATTTTCGTAGAGGGCGAGCTGGTGCCGGCAGGTTTCGAGCGGCGTCGGACAGCCAAGCCAGTCGTCGGTGTCTTCTATGTAGAGGGGGTCCACGGGCATGCCTTGCTGGTTACTGGTTGTATATACAGTAATCGAGGCTGCGTGGGGCGGCGAGGGTGAGGCGACGAGCTGTAGGGTTTTGGATTGGGTGTTCGGTCGGCAAGACGCTGGAGGAGGGAAGTGCTGTCAGTTTGACTGCATTTGGCGATTCTTTGCGGTAGCCTCATAAGTCAAACCAAAAGGGGAGTCCTGATTATGGCAAAAGCGTTGTATGGGGTTTATTTCATCTTCACCCTCGGAATTGTCGGAATAGGGTATTCATTTTTTACGGCTTCCAAGGACGTTGAACAGGATGCGTTTGGATGTTTGAGGCTCCCGCACGCCGAAATTGATAAATGCATGGATGGTGTGACACAGCGCGCCGCCACGCTTCGAAAAGCTACTGGAGGTCTTACCGGTCAAAATTGAAAAGCACTGTAGGAAAATACAGCGCTGAGTTGTTGATTCTTATTGGTGATAAAGGTGTTTTTTTAACTTGAGAATTTAGCGCTGTTTGCCCTTTGTATCAGTAAGTTGCGTGCACTCCAAGTCACCTTGATATGGTGGTGGGCAAGGTGACCGGTGATATGGAAGGAAGCTTCGCTCAACGGGATGCTTGACGGAGCTCTTCCTCGAACTCTGCTTGCGCAGCGTGGAGTTCATCACGTGCAGAAAGCCATGGGATTAAATCTGCATCTGTAGGAGCCGGATTCGCTTGGAGCAGCTCCCATTGGATGCAGTGTCGATCAAAGGCCGAACTCGCCTTCTCACGGGATCGATCAAGATAAGCAAAACTGGTTTGCATACATCAGATTCCTTCGCGGTTTACACCGGTTTGGACCCCCGCTAAGCATTCGGCGGGAAGTAACAGCATCTTGTACCGCTCCTTTGTTCAGAGGTTCAGATGAGTATAGCAAGGTAGACAAACTCCAATAGACATCGAAGATCGCCTTGTGTATTGAGGTAAAAATTATCCTGCTGAAGGGTAAATCGCAGAAGCACATAGCTGATTAGCCACGACTCCGGTTGGAGTGCTCCCCATGATGATTGAGTTACCGCCAGCCGGAAGAAGAGCCCATGTGTACCCAACATAGGCGCCGTAGCTATTTTTCCCATTTATCTCGATACACCAGGAGTCTTTCGATTTGTCTCGTGATTCTCCTCGGCTGTCTGAGGTTATGAAAAAAGCATCACGAAACTTTGCGCTATCCGGATCCTTCAGGTCGTGACTCGCCAACGTGTGGGCAAGCAGAACTGTGTTTTCACTCATCGGATATCGATAAAGAACTAAAGGTTTCTGAGGCGCAGGCCTTGGCGGTGTAGTGCATCCGGCGACACAAAAAAAAGTGAGGAACAGTGCGATTTTTTTCATTCAGACATTCCATTGTTTATATTTTTAGTATCGGTATTTGAAATCGGTACATGTTCCGGCTGGGGGGCTGGGGGGCTGGGAAGCGAGTGCGAAACTCCTGACCGATTGCAGTTACTCGGGTGTCATCAGTACCGCAAGCGTCATCTTGATGAACTCTTCGTTTTTGTCGATCGCCCAGAGCGCGCCGCGCACATTCTCGGCGACGTCGGCCGATCCGCGTTGTTCGACCCAGTTCGACAGCTCCATGATGGCGGCTTCGAGGGCGAGTTGGTTTTCGTTGATCTTGAAGAGCAAGGGCGGGAGTAGGTCGGAGTTAGGCATTTTGGTTTCCTCTTATGACGAAACCAGCGTAGCAGGGGGAATTATTTTACGGCAGAACGCCGGGGAGATGGTGCGCAAAACCTCCTCTGGAGGCCGCGTATTTACGTTTGCATAATCACAAAAAAACGGATGTTTTGCTATGGCTAAAACAGCATGTTGTTCATATAAAACAATAGTTTAGGCCGCTACAGTCCCCAGCATGGGGTGCTAGGGGTCGAGTGTTCGAATCACTCCGTCCCGACCATATAATTCAATGACTTAGCCCAATCTGAAAAGGTTGGGCTTTTTCATGCGTGGGGAATTTGCGGGGGGCATCTCGTTTTCTCCTCAAGATGATCAGAGCCGGTCCTCGCGAACTGATTGACCTCGATGCCGACTCAGCCAAAAGCTGCGACATCGGGTTGCGTGGGTCATGCGGTCGTATTCGCCACGACTGCACCAATGCATGCTCAGCGAGTAACCTCATCACCAACGCGGACATCCGCAGACTCATTGCGCTTCAGGTAGGCAAGATGTCGATGAAAGCCATTATTTCCGATGTCAGACGACATTACTTCCAGCGTGTCGCGTCTTTTGGGGGTAATCAAGTCTCTTGCTTTAACAACTTAACACTTTCGAAATAGCGCCATAGTGCTGATGTTGCTTTATAGCTCTGGTATATAGAAGTGTATAGGTCGTAAGTTTATTTGACGCCAAAAAATATCGAGCTATAGTTTTTTGCTGCAGGCAGAATTCTATTCTTTGTTGATGAGGTGTTGCTAAATGGAAAGTAAAATTCATGCGAATAAAGGCTGGCAACGTATCGGGAAAATCCCTTCGGCAGGCAATCTTTATGCAGATGGTACATGGTGCTTCAATACTCGCGAGCGAGACGCCAGAACCTGTGATGCTAAAGGATATGGTGTAGGCAAGGGCAACTACTACATTATGAATATTGATAAGGGGGACAAGAAATATCCTTATAGCGGCGAGAAGGCAATAGTGGGGCAGGCAATATTCAGAGTCGGTGAGCATGGATCGCCAGAGGCGCTGGGTCTGCGAGGGGCGTTCAGCGGTGGTGAGGATGTGTGGATGATGATCAATGACACGTTTGACGGTCTTGATGACAATGACGGTTCCCTCCAACTTAGGTTTGTTTCTGCAGGAGGACGGACACTAACACCGACAAATTCTCTTGGTGATCCCATTGGTACTCAATATACAAAGGACAAGTTCACGAACTAAGAGTGGTTCTTGGCGTTTCTATTTGTGCGGGATTATGATGGTCTCATGTTTCGTTCGATTTTAATTTTGGCAGCTGTGCTGTCGGTGGGTTTTTCTGGTACTACAAATCAATAAAGGGTGGGGCTTGGGGCGAGCACAAACAGGAGGTGCCACTGAGCGACTATCAGAGTTACTCTGTCCCGGTCGTATAATTCATTTAAAAAGGCCAATGCATTCAGTATTGGCCTTTTCAGTACGTGTCCCTTTATGCGATGCCAGCGCGGCTAGCGTGTATTCATGGTGCCCGGCTCGCTAGTTGCAATGTTTGGAGCTCACCGCGAGACGGAAAAAGAGCGGCTATTGTGCAGGCTTCTTCTTGATGTCATCCGAGTCACTCGAAGTCGCAGCGTCCTTTTCCGTTTCGTGCGATTGCGCGCCTGCGTTGCCGCCTGACGATTCCTCGCCTTTCTTGTTCGCCTTTTCTTCATTGGATTGTTTGCTGCCGGAATTGACTCCTGGCAGGGCGGTCGGCGGGGCAGCAGACCCAGCGTTAGTCTCCTCGGCAGCCAATGTGCAGGCAGGGCCAATGAGCAGCAGACTGGCGAGGGACAGGGCAGCAATATTCTTGTTCATTATCTGTACGCTCCACTGAGGGGTGTTCAGTTTGGAAGTGCTGAGAGGCGAAAGGTGCGGGCCACCGGACGAGTGGCGAGAAGGCAAATTGCTGGCCCCCGGACTTTCGCTTCCCCGGCAAAATCGCCTTTTTTCAAAAGGTTAGGTTGGCTATATGCGGACGATTGTAATAACCGTTGCAACGCTTTCCCTGGCTGTCATCGCCTGTGGGGTTCAGGCGAAAGAGTTGAGCAAGAGTCATCGTTTTGCCTGTGTATGGGGTTCGGACATCGCCGCCGGCGCGCAGCAGTCAAAGCTTGCGGGGATTTCGCTGTATGGCGCGCGCAAACGCCTGCAGGTGCGCAAGTTCCAGCAGCCGTGGATGCGCATGACTGCGATGGGGATCACCGAGCAGACCTACGACAGTCCATCAAAGCTCAAACCCGCAGCGGTCAAGCAGACCTATTATGAACAATGCGTACGCCACGAACTGGCCCAGCGCTGAAGCAAAAAGCCCAACCTGAACCGGTTGGGCTTTTTCATGCCTGGCGAAAAGTTTGTCTCACTTTTCGCTCTCGCAATTGACCATCCACGATACGCCAAAACGATCCACCAGCATGCCGAAGCGCACCGCCCAGAAAGTCGCCTCCAGCGGCATATCGATGCGGCCATCCTTGGCCAGAGCGTTAAACACCTGCTCAGCTTCAGCGATGCTGTCGACATTCAGCGAAATCGAGCAGCCGCTCATGCCTTGAGTCGGGCGGTCGGGTGTGGTGTCCGAGGCCATGATCATCTGATCACCCACTTTCAGGCAGGTGTGGATGATCAGATTGTGGTGTTCTTTGGGCACATGCTCGGCGGCGGGTGTCTCGCCGAATGTCATCATCGCTTCGAGCTTTCCTTGCAAGGCTTGCTGGTAAAAGGTGAAGGCCTCGCGGCAGTCACCGTTGAAGATCAGGTACGGGTCGATTCTCATGTCTCTGCTCCCGGCAGTCAGGCGCGGAGCATGGCGGGTGTCGCCGGGTTCCGCGTTAGGCGGTTAAAACATAGCAGAGCGTTGGACGCCGGAAAGGCCTGAGTCTTCCAGATGTTTTTGTTCTGAAAAGCGCTTCGACGATAACGCGGTCGTTGTGTGAAATTCAGTCCAAGCGCTGGAGTACCATGACGCATCACCATCACCTGCAGAGTCCAACGCCCCATGCCTGATCTATCACGCTTCACGTCCTTGTTCGATCAGGCGCAGCGCGCCTTGCGCCTGGTCTGGGGGACATCGCGTGGCTTGTTTCTGGGGCTGGTGCTGGCAACGTTGGTGGCCGGGCTGCTGCCGGCACTGGCGGCGTGGTTGGGGCAGCGAATTGTCGATGCCGTGGTCGCAGCGATGCAGTTGCACGCGCAACACGGCAGTGCGCCGTTGTGGCCGGTGTTGCGTTACGTTTTGTTGGAGGCCGGGGTGTTGGCGCTGTTGTCCGGCACGCAACGGGCGCTCTCGGTGCAGCAGTCGCTGTTGCGGGTGCAGCTAGGGCAGAAGGTCAATACGCTGATCCTGGAAAAAGCACAGACCCTGTCACTGGTGCAGTTCGAAAACTCCGAGTTCTACGACAAACTGGTGCGTGTGCGTCGCGAGGCTTCGACCCGGCCATTGGCACTGGTCATGAAGTCGTTGGGCTTGATTCAAAACCTGATCATGCTGATCAGCTTTGGTGTGCTGCTGGTGCACTTTTCCCCTTGGGCGCTGGTGCTGCTGGTGGTCGGAGCATTGCCGGTGTTCTTTGCCGAGGCGCATTTTTCCGGTGACGCCTTTCGCCTGTTCACCCGCCGCGCGCCGGAGAGTCGGCAGCAGAATTACATCGAAACCTTGCTGTCCCACGAAACCTATATCAAAGAGGTCAAGCTGTTCGGTTTTGCACCACTGTTGCTGCAACGCTACCGCGACACGTTCGCCAGGTTGTATGCCGAAGATCGACGTCTGACGTTGCGGCGCGATGGCTGGGGTTTCGGCCTCGGTCTGCTCGGTACGGCGGCTTTTTACGTGGCCTATGCCTGGGTGGTGATTGATGCTGTGCATGGCCAGATCAGTCTTGGCCAGATGACCATGTATCTGGTGTTGTTCAAGCAAGGCCAAAGCGCGGTGAGCAGCAGCCTGAGTGCAATCAGCGGCCTGTACGAAGACGGCCTCTACCTGACCAGTCTTTATGAATATCTAGCCGAACCGGTTCAGGTCGATAGCGGCCACCTGACGGTCGGTGCCTGCCCGGGCGATGGTTTGCGTTTCGAAAACGTCGGTTTCCGTTATCCGGGTGCCAGTCGACCGGCACTGGAAAATATTGACCTGCAACTGGTGCCAGGCCAGAGCATGGCGTTGGTCGGAGAGAACGGTTCAGGCAAGACCACGCTGATCAAATTACTGACCCGGCTCTATCGTCCTGATCAAGGGCGCATCCTGCTCGATGGCAGTGATTTGCAGGATTGGCAGGAGACCGCGTTACGTCGACGTATTGGCGTGATTTTTCAGGACTACATCCGCTATCAGTTCAGCGTCGGAGAAAACATCGGCGTCGGCGATACCTTGGCGTTCAACGATTCGCAACGATGGAAAGAGGCGGCTGCCCAAGGGATGGCGGCGCCCTTTATCGAAGGACTGGACAAGGGGTATGCCACGCAATTGGGACGCTGGTTTGCCGGGGGCCAGGAATTGTCTGGCGGGCAGTGGCAGAAAATTGCCTTGTCCCGCGCGTACATGCGCCGTGAGGCCGACATTCTGATCCTCGATGAGCCGACTTCCGCCCTTGATCCGGCGGCCGAAGCGGCGGTGTTCGAGCATTTCAGCCAGCACAGCGAAGGGCGCATGACCTTGCTGATTTCCCATCGTTTTTCCAGCGTGCGCAATGCCGACCACATCATCGTCCTGCAACAAGGCCGGATTCTGGAGCAGGGTGGCCACGATCAACTGGTCGCCGCTGCGGGGCATTACGCGCAACTGTTCGATTTGCAGGCTCGCGGCTACCGCTAAGTGTCCCGCCCGCTGCGCACGGTCGCCGGTCCGGCCATCCGCGGCGCTGGTTTGCTCTGCATCAGGCTGTCGAGCGCCTTGCGATAATTCTGCCCGCCGAGCGCCATGCTGTTGTTGTGCGTCGCTCCTGGCACCAACAACAGGCGCTTGGGCTGTTGCGCGGCGTTGAACAGTTGCTCGCTGAAGCGCGGAGGAACGAAAGCATCAGCCAGACCGTGAACCACCAGCAGCGGCATGTGAATGTCGGCGATCTTGTCGATCGAATCGAATTTCTGCGACAGCAGCCAGCGCACCGGCAATGAAGTGTTGGCCACAGAGGCGGCGACATCTGCCAGCGTGGTAAACGTGGACTCGATCACCAGTCCGCGCACGGGTAGCGCGGAGTGATCGCGGGCGGCGGCCTGCCCAAGTTCCGCTGCCAGATCGATCGCCACAGCACCACCGAGGGAATGCCCGTAGATCAGGCGTTTGGCCGGATCCGGTTGCAGCAGTTTGAAGCGCTCCCACGCCACGCGTGCGTCTTCGTAGACACTGCTTTCCGATGGCAGATCACCGTGACTCTTGCCGAAACCGCGATAGTCGATGGCCAACACCGAATAACCCGCCGCGCGCAATTGTTCGATGCGAAACAACTGCCCGGTGAGGTTCCAGCGCACGCCATGCAGATAGAGAATGGCCGGCGCATTGGCCTTTTCCGCCGGCCACCACCAGGCATGAATGTTTTCCCCGGCCTTGAAACTCTTCGGTTGCAGGTCGAGTTCCTGCACGCTGCCGGGCAAGCCGCGATACCAACCGGCAGTGCCCGGTTCGATGCGAAACAGCAGTTTGCGTTCGGTGTGTTCGAGTACGGCACAACTGGTCGGCACGCCGATAATCAGCGCGGCCATGCAGGCAAACGCCAAACGGCGGCGTCGCAGACGCGTCATGAAGGACAGGAACATTAAACGTTTCACCCAGGCGCAGACAAAGAAGGCTTTTTACCAGATGCCTCGGTCTGCGCGTGAGTTTTTCGACCACCGCCCCGGCGCAACGATTACCAAATGCTGCAAAGACTTACACGACCTGCAGCACGATCTTGCCGATATGGTCGCCAGCCTCCATGTGTGCGTGAGCCTGAGCCGCGTCGTTGAGTGAATAAACCTTGTCGATCATCGGCAGGCAGCGCCCGGCAGACAGTGCTGGCCATACGTGCTCGCGCAGTTGATCGGCAATCGCGGCTTTTTCGGCAGCGGTACGGGCACGCAAGAGGGAGCCGGTGATCACCGCGCGTTTGGCCATCATTGCCAGCAGGTCAAAGTCGTTGGCCCGTGCGCCGCCGAGGAAACCGAGCATGACCAGACGGCCATCCATCGCCAAAGCGCTGACGTTATCGTTGAGATACGAGCCGCCCATGATGTCGAGGATCACATTGACGCCCTGGCCTGCGGTTTTATCGGCGATGACCTTGGCGAACTCCTCCTCGCGATAGTTGATCGGCAAGCCGCCAAGGTTGCTGATCGCTGCGCATTTGTCCGGGCTGCCGGCGGTGGCAAACGCTTCTATGCCGAATTCTCGGCACAGCATCAGTGCGGTAGTACCGATGCCGCTGGTGCCACCATGAATCAATGCGCGTTGACCACGGCTGGCGCCACCGAGGCCGAACAGGTTGGCCCATACGGTAAAGAAGGTTTCCGGGATCGCGGCGGCGTGCACCCAGTCCAGGCCGTCGGGAATCGGCAGGGTCTGGCCGGCGGGGACGGCGCAGTATTCGGCATAACCGCCGCCATTGGTCAGCGCGCAGACTTTGTCGCCCACGGCGAACTGATTGACACCCGCCCCGAGCGCCACGACTTCACCGGCGACCTCCAGCCCGGGAATCGGGTTCATGCCGGGTTTCATCGGGTATTTGCCGGCGCGCTGCAAGGCGTCCGGCCGGTTGATTCCGGCGGCGTGTACGCGGATCAACACCTCGCCCTCTGCGGCGACTGGCAGCGGTACGCGGCGGGGTTGCAAGACCTCGGGTCCACCGGGCTCGGTGATTTCGATTCGGGTCATTTCGCTGGGCAGGGACATATCGATTCCTCTTGGCTTGAGTTGTGTAAGTGGGAGCGTGCTGCGCAAGCAATGATTCCCTTCAATTTGCGCAGCAGCGCGGCTCAACCGGGGCGGGCAGCCATTTCATGGCTTGCTCCAGCAGCAGCGCCACGACGATCGCGCCAGCGGCAATAACGAACAACAACGCGTGATGCCCGCTGCTGGCATTGAACAGCGCCGAATAGGCAAACCCGGCCAGCGCCTGAAACGTGGCGAATGACACCGTGGCACGGCTCCAGGCGATTTGCTGGCGATGGTGCTCCGGCACCAATTCATGCACCCGAGCCAGCGCCAGCGGCACAATGCCCGGCGGAAATGAACCGAGAATCACCGCCAGCAACGCCAGCGCGAGAAACGAGTGGGAGATCGCCAGCAGTCCTAGGGCAATCGCCTGCACCACCAGCACCAGACGAATGCCGGACCGTGCGCCCAGTTGATCGGCGAGAAAGCCATAACTCACCGGGCCGACAATCGCGCCCAAGCCGTACATCACCCAGATCAACGCGCCGATATGCGCCCCGGCACCGAGTCCACGCGCCACGTAATCCACCAGAAACACCATGGCGGGCACCAGGCCGGCTGCCATAAAAGCGTATTGAGCGAACAGCAAGTACACACCACGCGGTGTTGGTTCTACGGGCACTATTTCTTGCGCAACGACCGGGTGCAGGAAATCAGACGGCCAGGCAAACCAGCTCAGCACCGTCAGCAACAAGGCCAAAGCCCCCAGGCCCAGCCACGTTGCCTGCAAGCCAAGGCTCAACAGCGGTGGCACCAGTGTCCCGGAACCGGCAATGCCGAGACCGATACCCAGAAAAATCGCACCACTGGCCAGCCCTTTACGCGCCGCCGGGACATGCGGCAGTACTGTCGCGGCCACTAGAACCATGATCGCGCCGCCGGCAATCCCGGACAGCAGCCGCCAGCCGAAGAACCAGCTCACCGACAACGGAAACGCGCAGGCAAAAAATGCCGCCGTGACCACCAGCATCATCAGCCGCAAGGCATTTTTATTGCCGAGTTGGCGTGCTGCAGGCCGGCCGAGCAGGGCGCCGATCAGATAACCCACCAGATTGGCGGCTCCGAGGTAGACCACATCATTGGCGCTGAACCACTGCGCCTCAATCAGCCAAGGGATCAACGGGGTGTAAGCGAAACGCGCCAGTCCGATGCTGACCAGGCTGGCGCAGAGGCCAGCGAAGATCGACAGCCAGATGCCGGTGGAGGTTGAAGTGCGCATGATAGCGATCTCGCGGAAGGTTTATGGCGTTCAGCATATCGGCTATCGTTGCTGCGTTAATGCAGCGATTAAGCGGCACGCTGATGCGAATTTGCATCGCCTGGAGACAGCATGAATTGGGATGACGCACGGGTATTTCTTGCCGTTTGCCGCGAATCGACGCTGCGCGGTGCAGCGAGGGTTTTGGCGGTGGATCAGGCAACCGTCGGGCGGCGCATCACGGCACTGGAAAAGTCCCTGAGCGCGACGTTGTTCCTGCGCACCTCTGACGGGTACGCGTTGACGGCGGTCGGCGAAGCAGCGCTTAAAAGCGTGGAGAAAATGGAGCATTCGGCGCTGGAGCTGGAGCGGCAGATTCAAGGCTTGGACGATCGTCTGACTGGCACGGTGCGCGTCAGCACCACGGATTCGCTGGCCATCGATTTTCTGATTCCGGCGATTGCCCGCTTGCACGAGCAGCACCCGCACGTGCGCGTGCAACTGGATGCGTCCACACAGATTCTCAGCCTGGCCAAGCGTGAGGCGGATATCGCGGTGCGCAACACCCGGCCGGACAACCCTGACCTGATCGCCCGGCGCATTGCCCGATGGCCAGTGGGGCTGTTCGCCTCTCAAGCCTATATAGACGCCAATGGCGTACCGCCGCCGGGCACGGCATTTGAGGGGCATGATCTGGTGGTTTATCAACCGTATCTGCAAGGCAAAAAGGACCTGACGTTGGTATCGGAGCCGTTGAGTCGCGGTCGGATCGTCGCCAGCCTCAGTTCCAGTTTGCTCGTCCGTCGTTCGATTGCAGCAGGGTTGGGTGTAGGAGAAATCCCGGTATACATGGGTGAGCGCGATGGCTTGATCAGGCTATGGCCGGAGCGCACTACGCCGCTCCCGTATGAGGTATGGCTGGTAACCCACGCGGACCTGCGCCACACCGCGCGGGTGAGGGCGGTGATTGAGCAGATTGTCGATGTGTTCGCGTCGGAGAATGAATAGGTAGATGCTGTTTTGGCAGGGCTACAACCTCTGACGAAACGGCCTACACCAGAGGCAGAATCGCCCGGCTTGTCAGCATTCTGGATGGGGCCTATCGTTTCTTCAGCTCGGTGAGAGGCGTTGGAAACTCACCGATTTAATACCAGGGACGGTATGTAGACCCAGGAAGGTGTCGAATTGAAAACCTCGGAATTCAGTCAAAATCCAATCAGTGATCTATCGAGTAAAAGCCGGAATACTCAAGCCATGAACGCAATAAGCCGTGAAGAATTCAATGCCCGGATCGAAACCATTGAGACCAGGATGGACGCTCGGTTCGAGGGTGTGTCGGCAAAAATCGATGCTTATCTTTTGACTCAGGCGGAGAGGGACAAACGATACGATTTGATGTGGGACGGTGTACAACAAATCGCCGAAGATTCAAAAGAAGCCATCAAACAAGCCTCGACAGTGAAGGCGCATTACTGGGCGACAACAGCCGTCCATTTTCTCGGAATGATCACCATCGTCGTGGGGGCGCACTTCGCCAATCAGGCAGCGGTGTTAACCACCTTGCAGACGACACTCGCGGCGATCCAGGTAGGTAAAGATATAGGCGCACCCAGACCTGCTTCGCAACAAGCACCCGAATCAGCACAATAGAAAAC
This sequence comes from Pseudomonas sp. Irchel 3H7, assembly GCF_900187605.1. Taxonomy (GTDB): domain Bacteria; phylum Pseudomonadota; class Gammaproteobacteria; order Pseudomonadales; family Pseudomonadaceae; genus Aquipseudomonas. The sequence continues at coordinate 438,911 of NZ_FYEA01000001.1, read as the reverse complement.
GGCCTTCAAAGAAGGCCGTTTTTCGTGAGCATTGAAACACCGCGTCATGGCATCTCTGGCAATTCCTGCGGCCGCAGGTCGAACACCAGCACTTCGGCATCGACACCGTTGCTCAAGGTCAGCAACTGTTCTTCGCGAACCCGCACGCCGTCACCTTCGTGCAATGGCTGGCCATTGAGTTCAACGCTGCCACGCGCGACATGCACATAGGCATAGCGGTTGGCAGCCAGTTCCAGTGTGGCGCTTTCCTTGCCGTCGAACAGCCCGGCGAAGACCCGTGCATCCTGACGCACCTTGAGCGAACCGTGCTTGCCGTCCGGCGAAATGATCAACTGCAGGCGACCGCGTTTTTTCTCGGCGCTGAAATGCTCTTGTTGATAGCGCGGTTTGGCTCCGGCAACCTCCGGCACAATCCAGATCTGCAGGAAGTGCACCGGTTTGATCGCTGAATGGTTGAACTCGCTGTGCGCCACGCCGCTGCCTGCGCTCATTAATTGTACGTCGCCTGGACGAATGACCGAACCGGTGCCCAGCGTGTCCTTGTGTTCCAGCGCACCTTCCAGCACATAGGAAAAGATCTCCATGTCGCGATGCGGGTGCTGGCCGAAGCCTTTGCCCGCGGCAACGCGGTCATCGTTAATCACCAGCAGGTCGGAAAAACCCTGTTCGCGAGGGTTGCGATAGCTGGCGAAGGAAAAGGTGTGAAAGGACTTCAACCAGCCATGATTGGCGAGGCCACGATCGGAGGCTTTGCGAAGAGTCAGCATGATGAAATCTCCTTGCGGGACGTGAATTCGTCCGAGTGAGGAGAAGGTTACTGTTTACTGGATTGCGCAATAAGTAGATGAAAATTGAAAGACTGTCCCTTTCAGGTTGACAGTTTTGCGATAGCCGTCACACAAAACTTTTGCGCTCAAACGGCTACAGTTGGCCATAATGTCTGGCCTGTCTCATGTTTCTTTGATTGAAGTGATGTCCTCCCATGAAAACCGTGGCAATGGTGCTGTTCCCCGACTTTCTCCTGCTCGACATGGCCGGGCCATTGGAGGTTTTTTCGGTTGCCAATCGGTATCTGAAACCCGATGCGCATTATCAATTGATCACGCTTGGCACCGAAGATGGACCGCTGCGGGCCTCCAATGGTGTGATGGTGCAGGCGGACCGGACCATTGGCGGCGACACCGAACGTTATGATTTGCTGCTGGTGCCGGGAGGCCCCGGTGCCTACAACCAGCAGTTTCCGTCGTTGTTTGCCTGGCTCAAAGACGCCGTCCGGCGCGTTGAATATTACGGTTCGATCTGCACCGGCGCGTTTGTGTTGGGGCATGCCGGATTACTTGATGGCTACCGTGTGACCACGCACTGGAACTACACCGAACGCCTGATCAAAGGATTCCCCAAAGCCCATGTCACGACCGATCAGATCTATGTCGAGGATCGCAATCTGATCACCTCGGGTGGCGTCACTGCCGGCATCGATATGGCGCTGGCCGTGATCGCCCGCGATCACGGCAAAAAACTCGCCCAGGATGTCGCCAAAGTCCTGTTGGTGGTGATGAAGCGGCAGGGCGGTCAAGCGCAGTTCAGTCCGCTGATGGCTGCCGTGGCGCCACAGGAAACGCCGATCACCCGCGCACAAAGCTATGTGCTGGAGCATCTCGACGAAGCCTTTACGGTCGAGCGCATGGCCGCCATTGCCAACATGAGTGCGCGGCATTTTGCGCGGGTGTTCACCCGCGACATCCACATGACGCCGATGGAGTTTCTGCAAAGTGCGCGCATCGATTGCGCGCGCAATCTGCTGGAAACCAGTGATCTGCCGCTTAAAACCGTGGCTTACAAAAGTGGGTTCGGCAGTGTGCGGCACATGCGTTCGCTGTTCGCTGAAAAGCTCGGCCTGACTCCCGCGCAATACCGCGAACAGTTCAGCTAGAGCGCTTGTGTCCGTCTGGCGCACTCGGATGTCCGTGCTGCGCCTCGTGTAGCGGTTGTCGCGTCATCTGAGGCTGCCAAGATAGTTGGCATGGATAGCCTCAACGATTTGAACACGGCGTCGGTGCTGCATTTCGGCCCTTACGCCTTCCATCTGCGGCAACGGCTGATACTCGATGGAGATCGGCCCTTGCGCATGGGCGGTCGCGCGCTGGACATTCTGCAAGTGCTGGTCGAGCGTGCCGGTCGAGTGGTCAGAAAGGAGCAGTTGATCGCGCTGGTATGGCCGACGTCGGTGGTCGAGGAGATCAACCTGCGCGTGCACATTGCGGCGCTCAGGCGAGCGTTGGGTGACGGCGAGAACGGTCAGCGTTACATCGTCCATGTACCACAATGCGGTTACAGCTTTATCGCCCCGGTCCGCTGCGACAGCGCCGCGCAAGTGGTTTTCGAGGGCTTGCAGACACCCCAGCATAATTTGCCAGCGCGACTGACCTCGGTCACCGGTCGTGACTCGCTGGTTGGCGGGTTGGTGCGACAAATGCCGCTGTGTCGGTTGATGACCATCACCGGAGCGCCGGGCGTAGGTAAGTCCACCGTGGCGCTGCGGGTCGCGGAACTGCTTTTGCAGTACTACAGAGACGGTGTATGGCAAGTAGATCTGAGCTTGATCGACGACCACACGCCGCTGCTCGACCATGTGCTGCGCACCCTGAAGAGCGATTTGACCGGGCTGTCGACTCGCCATGCGTTGCTGCTGCTGGATAACTGTGACCACCGTCGCGATGCTTGCAGATTAGCGGTTGAAACGTTGCTCGAAGCCGCGCCTCGACTGTCGATCCTCGCCACCAGTCGTGAAGCCTTACAGGTCAGTCTGGAAACCCTGCAGCGTGTTCCAGCGCTGGCCATTCCGAAGCGCTCGGCAGCCAATTGCATCACTGAAGCCATGGGACATTCCTCGGTGCAGTTGTTCGTCAGCCGTGCGCGGGCGCGACAGCATGATTTCCGCTTGCGCGAGCAGGATGTCAGTGCCGTGCTTGAGATCTGTCGTCAACTCGACGGTTTGCCGCTGGCGATCGAACTGGCGGCGGCGCAGATCGATGCGCTGGCGCTGGTAGGTTTGCAAGCGCAAATGGCCAACGGCCTGCAAGTACTCAGCCATGGCCGGCGCACTGCAGTGGCGCGGCACCAATCCATGCAGGCGGCACTCGACTGGAGCTATCAATGCTTGAGTGAGCAGGAACAACGCGTGCTGCAACGCCTATCGGTGTTCAAACTGGCGTTTACGCTGGAGGCTGCGTTGGCGGTGATCAGTTGCCCGCGACTGGCTGTGTCGGAGTTGGCCGCGATCATCGAAGGCCTGGCGCAGAAGTCTTGGCTGTCACTGGAACGCGGCGCCAGTGCAGGCCGGTACCGGATGCTCAATACCATCCGATGCTATGCCCGCACGGAACTTGAGCGCAGTGGTGAGGGGATTGATCTTGAACGCCGGCATGCACGTTACATCAAGCGGATTCGCCGGGCTTCAGACGTGCGCGCCCTCGCGTAATTCGTCGATCAGCAAGTGCACCTTGCGCAGGTCCGGGGTCGCGTAGCCCTCGGTGAAACGTTGATAGATCGGACTGAGCAAATCCAGCGCCTCGCGACAGCGTGACTGACGCTGCCAGAGTTGCGCCAATGAAGTGGCGCTGCGCAGTTCCCAGGCGAGCGCGCCTTGAGTGCGGGCGATGGTCAGGGATTGTTGCAGGAGTGCTTCGGCTTCCTGAATGGCCCCTTCACGAGCAAGCTCGCTCCCACAGGAATTCTGGATGTACTCGGAACCAGTGTGGGAGCGAGCCTGCTCGCGAAGAGGCCCGCCCAGACAAACCATCCCTCCCTTCAATAACGTATCCGCCCGAGCCCGCAGAATCTCCGCCGTGCTCCACCCCGCATCACCACTCAGCGCCCGCTCAAGCAGTGCGTCGTCGACAAAACGGTCATCCAGAGTCACCATGATTTCCCCGATCAGCCCGCCGCTGCCTGTCGACACAGGCGCACTGACTTGTGGTTCGATCACCTGCGCGTAGTGCCGCGCCCAAGTGTTGAACAGCAGCACCGAATGTTTCTGCGACTGCTCGAGCAGCAACTGCAATAGCGCCCGGGCGTTTTGCTGATCGCCGTTGTAATGAGCGATCAGGCAACTGGCCAGCGCCAGGGTGTAGCAAATCGAAGTGCCATGGTCGATTTGCACGGCAATGTCCAGTGCCTGCCGCGCTGTGCGCCACGCTTGCTCTGGCAGACCCTGCATCCACAACACCCGTGCCAGCACCGTCAGCGACGCGACGCTCTGGTCGTACTGCACGCCAAAGCCATGAGTGAAACGGTTGACATGGCCGCTGTGCGCCATGCGCTGGAGGACCTGTTCGGCGTGGATGCGCGCCTGCAATTGGTCGCCGGCATAATGCAGAGCCAATACGCGCAAGCGGTGGGTACTCAGTGACAACAGCGGGTCACCGTGCAGGCCGAGGCGGTCGAAGTGCTCGCTCTGTGCCAGCGCCATGCGGTAGTGCCCGCAACTGAGGTTGACCGCCATGTGCCCGGAGACTGCGCGCAATTGTCCGGCAACGTCGTCGTGCTCGTGGGCCAACTGGCGGGCTTCGGCGAAGGCCTGGATGGTTTCCGCCGTGCCACCCCACGTGTGGTAGCAGGCACTGCCAAGGGCCAGTTTGAGGGCGACTTTCAGGCGCGGGCAGGGTTCGTGCAGTTCATCAAACAGGCTCAGCGCCCGGCGCACATAGGCGCCGTACTCCTTGAGCAGCGACAACTCCTGCCACAAGGGTGCCGACGCCGCCGTCAGCCGAATCCCCAAACCACCAGGGCCGACACCGTTCAGGCTCCAGTCCAGCGCTGCGCGCAAATCTTCCAGCCCTCGGGCGTAGCGATCGATCCATAACAAGGTCGGCGTGTTTTCCCAATCGTTCTGCGCCTGCTGCATCAACGCCAGACAGCGTTCGGCATGGCGTTCGCGGGTTTCCTCGCATTCGGCGGCGTGATCGAGTTTTTCCAGCGCGTAACGTCGGGTGGTGTCGAGCAAGCGGTAGAACACGTCCTCGTCACCGACCTCGACGGCGAGCAGGGATTTGGCCACCAGTTGCGTGATCGACACAAACACCATGCCGGGGTCGATCTGCTGACCGACGATAACGGCTGCCGCCGACTCGAGGGTAAAACCACCACGAAACACGCCCAGACGACGCAGGCAGGTTTGTTCGCAGCGATCGAGCAGATTGAAACTCCAGTCCAGCGTTGCGCGCAGAGTGAGATGACGCTCCAGACTGCTTTGATTGCCCGCTGCCAGCGGCGGTAAACGGCCTTGCAGTTGGCTCAGCAGACCATCCAGTCCGAGCTCGGTGACCTGCGCGGCCGCCAGCTCCAATGCCAGTGGAATGCCGTCGAGCCGATGGCAGATCTCGATTGCCTGTGGCAACTGAGCATCGTTCAGTTCGAAGCTTTCCTGCGCGGCCGTCGCTCGTTCGACGAACAACTGCAGCGCCGAAAAATTCAGCGTTAGCTCACGATCCAGCATCGTCGTCATCGGTGGGTATTCGAGGGAGTCCAGACGCTGTACGTACTCGCCTTCGGCCCGCAGACTTTCGCGGCTGGTGGCGAGGATATGCACGTGCGGCGCCCCACGCAGAATGCTTTCACTAAGCGCTGCGACGGCATCGATCAAATGCTCGCAGTTGTCGAGCAACAACAGCATCTGCCGTTGTTGCAGGCCTTTGACCAGTGCTGTCTGCGGGTCGCCTTCGAGAAGTGCCAGATCAAGCAGGGCGGCCAGGTGTGAACAGATCAGCCGGGGATCGCTCAGAGGTGCCAGATCCACCAGACGAATGCCGTCGCGATAGTGCCCGATCAACTGTTCGGCTACCCGCAGGGCCACCGTGGTTTTACCGATCCCGCCGGGGCCGACCAGGGTGATGCAGCGTTGGCGCGGCAGTTGCGTCATCAAGCTGTCGACCAGCGGCTGGCGGCCGATCATCCGCGTGCGCCGCAAGGGCAGATTGTGTCGACCGCCAGCATTGCCCACAGGGCGCTCCTCCATGGATTTCAGCAAAACCGGTGCGACGAAACTGTAACCCCGCTGCGCCACGGTGATGATGTAACGCTGGCCGGCCTGACCGTCACCGAGCGCCTTGCGCAGCGCCGCCATGTGCACACGCAAGTTGATGTCTTCAACGACAGTGTCCGGCCAGACCCCTGCCATCAATTGTTGCTTGCTCACCACTTCGCCGGCATGCGCCAGCAGAATCAGGAGGATGTCCATCGCCCGTCGGCCCAGACGCAACGGCTGCTCGCCTTCGAGTACCAAACGTTGCCCGGGATGAATCCGATAAGGGCCAAAACCGAGGGCCTGATTCGGTGAAAGACTCAACAGCTCACTCCTGCGGTGCTGCGGCGGACAGAGCGGAGTAGTGCCGGGCGCGTGCGCAGGCCTTCTAATCCGGGGTGTCCCGGCATAATCCTCAGGTTTGAGCGTCAGTGCAACGGGGGCCGCGATCAAAACACGGCAGGCTGTGCACGGTGAGCTTTGGGTTCACGCATGATCTGGCAGCGCCAGGCAAACGGATTGATGCCTTCGCTGCGGGTGAACATATGGCAGAAATGCGCCTGATCGCAGAAGCCGCATTCCAGGCTGATTTGCGTCAGGCTCAGGTCGGTGTGCTGGATCAACAGCTTGGCCCGCGCCAGGCGCTGGGTGCGAATCCAGTCCTGCGGTGACAGCCCGGTGCTGCACTTGAAGGCGCGGGAAAAATGGCTGCGCGACAGTGAACAGGCGCGAGCCAGTTCGGTGACCTCAAGGCTTTCGCCGAGGCGTTCGAGGATCAGCTGTTTGACCTGTCGTTCACGTTGCGGACTGAGTCCGCCGACGCCGGTCTTGCGTGGTTCGTTGGCCGGGGCGAGGGCGACGCTGTGCTGTAAGTGAGCCATGGCCAAAGTCCGTGTCGATGGGGAATGCACGGTCGGCGCATCCCCTCAGGTCAAAAAAACAACGCTGCGCAGAGGGTTTCATTGTTGGCCGAGGGCGGGAGGCTGACGAGTTAATCGTTGTTAATTCCCGCGCATTGACCTGAACTCAGCACATCCCTGCAAGTCTGCGCCCCGCTGTTTGCGGCACGATGACTGCAAGCGTGGCGAACCGATGGGGCGTCGCAATCGGCAGGTCCAGGGGAAATCAAATGAATGGCATCTTTAAAGCAGCGGCGGCGCTGACGTTCGCGCTGGTAACGTCCAGCGCCATGGCTCAGGCACCACAGCAGGGCACTCAGGCGCCCGGCTATTTCCGCCTGGCCTTGGGGGATTACGAGGTCACCGCGTTGTTCGATGGTTACAACGACCTGTCACCGAAGCTGTTGCAGGGCATGAGTCAGGGCCAGATTCGTGCGCTGCTGGCACGCCGTTCGATTGAAACCCCGGGTGTCCAGACGGCGTTCAATGCGTTTCTGGTCAATACCGGCAAGCAACTGATTCTGGTCGACAGCGGCGCCGGACAATGCATTGGCGCCACCGCCGGACAGCTTCTGGCGAATATGCGGGCGGCCGGCTACCAGCCAGAGCAGGTCGATACGATCTTGCTGACGCACCTGCACCTCGATCATGTCTGTGGTCTGGTCGATGCACAGAAACAAGCGTTGTTCACGAATGCCACGGTGTACGCGGCCAAGGCTGAAGCGGATTACTGGCTCGATCCGGCCGCGCTGGCCAAAGCTCCGGCCGGCGCCAAAGAGTTTTTCAAGATCGCCCAGGACTCCACCGCGGCCTACGTCGCCGCCGGGCGCTTCAAGACTTTTGCCGCTGGCCAGTCACCGTTGCCGGGATTAGTCGAAGCGACACTCGAAGCCGGCCATACGCCGGGCAGCACTACCTACCGTTTCACCTCGCAGAATCAGAGCATCGTTTTCATGGGGGATCTGGTGCATAACCTGGCTGTACAGTTTGAGCATCCGGAAGTGTCCATCGGCTTTGATGTCAACAGTGCGCAAGCGATCAACGCGCGTCAGGCAGTCTTCAGTGCGGCGGTGGCCAGCAAGACGTGGGTGACGGCGGCGCACCTGCCGTTCCCGGGCATCGGTCACATCACCGCGCAAGGCAAACACTTTCAGTGGGTGCCCGTGGAATACGGTCCGTACAAGCGCGCGGCCAAGGTGCCGTTAATCGAGTAAAGTGCGCAGCGCCCACCCGCAAAAACAGCTGACACCGAAAAGGAAAACATGCCCATGAACCGTAACGATCTGCGTCGCGTCGACATGAACCTGCTGGTGATTTTCGAAGCGCTGATGTTCGAAAAGAACCTGACCCGCGTCGCTGAAAAACTGTTCATGGGTCAGCCTGCGGTCAGCGCGGCGCTGGGCCGGTTGCGCGATCTGTTCGACGATCCGTTACTGCTGCGTAACGGTCGGGGCATGGAGCCGACCGCGCGGGCGCTGGCGATTCTCAAGGAGTTGCAGCCGGCGATGGACGTCATCTCTGGTGCGGTGAGCCGGGCCAAGGAGTTCGAACCGGCGAGCAGTTGCGATGTGTTTCGCATCGGCCTGTCGGATGACGCCGAATTCGGCCTGTTTCCACCGCTGCTGCGCCAGCTTCAGCAAGAGGCGCCGGGGATTGTCGTGGTCGTGCGCCGTGCCAACTACCTGCTGATGCCGGCACTGTTGGCCTCCGGGGAAATCTCCGTAGGCGTCAGTTACACCACTGAATTGCCGGCCAACGCCAAGCGCAAAAAACTGCGCGACATTCCCTGTAAAGTCCTGCGCGGCGATGACCGCCCAGGCCCGCTGACGCTGGACGAATACTGCGAGCGGCCGCACGCGATGGTGTCGTTCTCCGGCGACTTGAGCGGCAACATCGACATGGACCTGGCCAAGGTCGGACGCAGCCGCCGCGTCGTCCTCGGCGTGCCGCAATTCAGCGGCTTGCGCGCCTTGCTGGCCGGCACCGAGATGATCGCCACCGTGCCGGATTACGCCGCCTGCGCGTTGGTTGAAGGTTGTGCCTTGCGTGCCGAAGATCCGCCATTCCCGATTGATGCAGCGCAATTGTCGATGGCCTGGAGCGGGGTGCATGACAACGACCCGGCGGAAAAATGGCTCAGAGCGCGGATCAGCCAGTTCATGGCGGCGCCGCTGGATATCCCGGCTAGCTGAATCCCTGCGCAAATCTCAAATACAGCACTGATCCCCTGTGGGAGCGAGCTTGCTCGCGAAGGCGTCGTGTCAGTCGATAAATACTTCGAATGACACACCGCTTTCGCGAGCAAGCTCGCTCCCACATTGGGACGGCGTGATCCCTGAGTTGTTGGTGGTTTAAACATCGCCGTTTAAGCAACACCCTCAGACACTCTTTCAGGCTACGCATCCTTGCGCCGTTGCCTACAGCTACGCCAGAATCCGCCGGCTTGTGCGCTTGTGGTCGGGTCTCTATCGTTTGGTGGTCGCTGAAAACTCAGCGATCGGGTTTAGCGACTCGGACCAAAAAAAGTGCATCAGCGCTCCATGCTTCGTTGCAGGCTATCGTCTGCACTTCGCTATGGCGGCTGTATGCGGGAGACCTTTGGGTCTACCGGGTTGCCTTTTTACCGGTTCGCTAACCTGCATACGGTCGCCACCCATCCTGTTTAGCGACAGGACGTGGTGATCCCGGCTCTAAAAAGGAGATTCACCATGTTCAAAGTCACACCCAACCCGCCCGACATCGACCCCACATCGCCCTACGAATCCATCGACTCCCGAAAACTCCACGAAGCCGCCGACCGCGCCCTCGACCATTACCTCCTGCCACCCGGCTCCACGCCACCGCCACGCAGAACCCGAGGCATGTATGCCGTAACCGCCGACACCAAAGCCGAAGAACTGCTGACCGATGCCAGCGAAACACTCGCCTCGGCCAAGACCATTGCCCAGGACGTCGCCCACCTGTTGCCCGCGCCGCAGCGCCGGGCGTTGTTGGGGATTGCGCAGTTGATCATGCTCGGTGAGCTGGCGGTGAATCGGGTGCTGGATAACCTGGAGTTACCGGGCTAACCCGGACCATTGATCGTTCCCACGCGGAACTTGGGGCGCTCAGAAACCCTGTGGGAGCTGGCTTGCCAGCGATGGCGTCAGATCAGCCAACAGCGACGTCGCCTGACACTCCGCTATCGCTGGCAAGCCAGCTCCCACAGCGTTCTTCGGCGTTCCCGGCAACCTGGTTGATCGCAAGAACTGAGCACACCCATCCAATTTCCTCCCGACCATCATTGGCATGATTCCAGCCAATGACATTTCAAGGGTCGGGTCATGAATGCCTCAACAGATGAACAGGCACGCGACATCGGTTTGCTGTTCCTGCGGGTCAGTGGCGGGTTGTTTCTGCTGTGGGTCCACGGCTTGCCCAAGCTGCTCGACTTCACCGCGCAACTGCAACTGATCGAAGACCCGTTCCACCTCGGATCTCACCTCACTTTGATCCTGGCGATCTTCGCCGAAGTCCTCTGCCCACTACTGATCGTCGCCGGGTTACTGGCACGATTGGCCTGCGTGCCTATTCTCTTTGTGCTGCTGGTGGCGTTGCTGGTCGTGCATCCGCAATGGAGTGTGGCCGAGGGGCAGTTCGGCTGGTTGCTGCTGATCCTGTTTAGCACTGTGTTGATCGCCGGGCCGGGACGGCTGGCGATTTCTGTTCGTTTGCCCGGAGTGTTGCGTTATGCCTGAAGTCCTCAATCCACAGTCACCGGGGGCCGATGAGACGGTCACGTTGATCATCAAACACCGGGTCAAGGCCGGTTTCGAGTCAGCATATGAGGCCTGGCTGCGCAATATCGTCCGCGTGGCGGGGCAGCGTGAGGGGCATTTGGGTGTGGACGTGGTGCGCGGCAAGCGCGGCCGTCTCGACTTCTACACCTGTGTGCTGCGTTTCAGCAGCACCGAAGCGATGCAGGGGTGGCTTGAGTCGTCGCAGCGTCAGGCGCTGGTCGCCGAAGCGGCGCCAATGCTGGCTGATGGCGATCAGACCGAAGTCGCGCCAATCAATGAATTCTGGTTTACGCCACTGGCCGATGCCGCTTCGCCGCCGCCGCGCTGGAAACAAGCTGTGGTCACGCTGCTGGTGATTCTGCCGCACACCTTGCTCGTGCCACTGATCTGGGGGCCGCTGCTGGCGCTGCATCCGCTTCTTTCCAACTATGTGGTCGCTACTTTCCTGATCACCCTGACCATCGTCCTGTCGGTGGTGTACGTGGTGATGCCGCCGGTCACCCGTTTGTTTTCGCCATGGCTCGAAGCCAGCCAGGCCCATGAACACCTCGATTCCCAAGACACCTCGCCGCGTTGAGCGCGCGAGGTTCGCTCCTTTTCACTTTGCTTGAGGAACTGCGATGAGCGCCGATCTGATTTTATTCAATGGCCAGTTTCATACCGTAGACCGCACCAAACCGCTGGCCAGTGCCGTGGCCATCACCGACGGCCGCTTTGTCGTCGTCGGCAACGACAACCAGGCCATGGCCCTGCGCGGGCCGAACACGCAAGTGGTCGATATGCATGGCCGCTGTGTCATCCCGGGTCTCAACGACTCGCACTTGCACCTGATCCGTGGCGGTTTGAACTACAACCTCGAATTGCGCTGGGAAGGCGTGCCGTCGCTGGCCGACGCGCTGCGCATGCTCAAGGATCAGGCTGACCGTACGCCGACCCCGCAATGGGTGCGCGTGGTCGGTGGCTGGAACGAATTCCAGTTCGCTGAAAAGCGCATGCCGACTCTGGAAGAAATCAATCAGGCCGCGCCGGACACCCCGGTGTTCATCCTGCACCTGTATGACCGTGCGCTGCTCAATCGCGCCGCACTGCGCGTCGCCGGTTACACCCGCGACACGCCGAACCCGCCGGGTGGCGAGATTGTCCGCGACAGCAACGGCAACCCGACCGGCATGCTCGTTGCGCGGCCTAACGCGATGATTCTCTACTCGACGCTGGCCAAGGGGCCGAAGCTGCCGCTGGAATATCAGGTCAACTCGACCCGCCAGTTCATGCGCGAGCTCAATCGCCTCGGCCTGACCAGTGCGATCGATGCCGGCGGCGGTTTCCAGAACTACCCGGACGATTATCAGGTGATTGAGCAACTGGCCAAAGACGACCAGTTGACCGTGCGCATCGCCTACAACCTGTTCACCCAGAAACCGAAAGAAGAGCTGAGCGATTTCCAGAACTGGACCGGCAGCGTCAAGTTGCATCAGGGCGACGACTTCCTGCGTCACAATGGCGCCGGCGAGATGCTGGTGTTCTCGGCGGCGGACTTCGAGGACTTCCTCGAACCACGCCCGGACCTGCCGCAGACCATGGAAGAAGAGCTGGAGCCGGTGGTGCGCCACCTGGTCGAGCAGCGCTGGCCGTTCCGTTTGCACGCGACCTACAACGAATCGATCAGCCGTATGCTCGACGTGTTCGAGAAGGTTAACCGTGACATTCCGTTCAACGGCTTGCCGTGGTTCTTCGACCACGCCGAAACCATCACCCCGCAAAACATCGAGCGGGTGAAAGCGCTGGGCGGCGGCATCGCGATCCAGGATCGCATGGCGTTCCAGGGTGAATACTTTGTCGACCGCTACGGCAAACAAGCCGCCGAGGCGACCCCGCCGATCAAACGCATGCTCGCCGAAGGTGTGCCGGTCGGTGCGGGCACCGATGCCACGCGCGTTTCCAGTTACAACCCGTGGACTTCGCTGTACTGGATGGTCAGCGGTCGCACGGTCGGCGGTCTGGCCTTGTACGAAGAAGGTCTGCCGCGCACCACCGCACTGGAACTGTTCACCCACGGCAGCGCCTGGTTCTCCTCGGAGCAGGGCAAGAAAGGCCAGATCAAGGTCGGGCAACTGGCGGATCTGGCGGCGCTGAGCGCGGACTTCTTCCATGTCGAGGAAGAAGCGATCAAGTGGATCGAATCGGTCATGACCGTGGTCGGCGGCAAGATTGTTTACGCCGCCGGCGACTTCGAAGACCTCGGCCCGCGCTCGATTCCGGTGTTGCCGGACTGGTCGCCGGTGGTGAAAGTCCCGGGCCACTGGCGGCCGAATTCGCCGTTGCAGGCGCAGGTTCACCAGTGCAGCGGCCCGTGCGCGGTGCACACCCACAGCCATGAAAAGGCGCGGATGTCGAACGCGCCGGTCAGCGACTTCGCCGGTTTCTGGGGCGCGTTCGGCTGCTCCTGCTTCGCTTTCTGATTTCCCCTGAAGCGCCGGTCATCCGGTCGGCGCTCAACGCTTCATCCATCCGTCCATCAGGAGTTTTCCCATGAGCGTTCCTTACACACGTCTGAACAAAGATGATGCGGTCGTACTGCTGGTCGATCACCAGACCGGTCTGATCTCGCTGGTCCAGGATTTCACCCCGAACGAATTCAAGAACAACGTGCTGGCGCTGGGCGACATCGCCAAGTTCTTCAAGCTGCCGACCATTCTGACCACCAGTTTCGACGCAGGTCCCAACGGCCCGATCGTCCCTGAACTGCGTGAGCAGTTTCCGGATGCACCGTTCATTCAACGCCCGGGGCAGATCAATGCCTGGGACAACGAAGATTTCGTTAAAGCAATCAAGGCTACCGGGCGCAAGCAACTGATCATTGCTGGTGTGGTGACTGACGTTTGCGTGGCGTTCCCGACCTTGTCGGCGATTGCTGAAGGCTACGAAGTGTTTGTCGTGACCGACTCGTCGGGCACCTTCAACACTACCGTGCAGCAAGCCGCATGGGCGCGGATGTCGGCAGCGGGTGCACACCTGCTGAACTGGTTCTCGGTGGCGTGCGAGCTGCAGGGTGACTGGCGCAACGACATGGAAGGTTTGGCGCATCTGCTGTCGGAGCGTCTGCCTAACTATCGCAACCTGATCAACAGCTATACCAAGTTCACTGCCAAGTAAGATCAAAAGATCGCAGCCTGCGGCAGCTCCTACATGCGTTCTCATGTAGGAGTTGCCGCAGGCTGCGATCTTTTGCTTTCAACGCTTCTGCAACCATCCCAAAAACCCACCTTTCCTCACCGCCACCGGCTTGGCCATCAACGCGAGGCGACTGTTCTGCTGACGCACCGCCTGCAACTTGTTCAACGCCCGGCCCACCTCCGTGCGCTGTTCCATGCACTCACGAGTGAGATTCTTGTCGAGCCGATAAATGATGCTCGACGTCAACGCCGTGAACGTCGCCTGCGACGGCGTATCCGCCAGAATGCTCTGTTCACCCATGACCTCACTCGGCCCCATCCGCCCGGCCTCGACCTTGCTGTCGCCATCCGCCACAGTCGCACTGACGACGCCGGTGGCAATCACGAACAGACTGTCCGGCACTTCATCCAGATCCAGCACCACCTGGCCTGCGGTGTATTGCTGCGCAACCATCGATTCCGCCAGGCGATCACGCTCCTCACTGCTCAGCGAGCGGAAGATTTTCACTTCATCGAGCAACGCGCGGGCGCGGGTCGACGGTTCGATCACGCCGTCCGGATGCCGCGAAATGCCGGCTGCTTCGAGATGCCGGTGGGCGAGGTCGAACAGTTGGTTGCGCACTTCGCTTTTCTTGCCGAGCTCGGCGATGAAGCCGCTGGCGACGTATTCCGACATGGTTTCACCGGCCTCTTTCAACACGGCTTTCGGCGCTGGCGTCAGCAACAGAGAACTGCTGCCCTGCAAGGTGCGATCAAGCGCATCGAGTACCCGACGCGGGCGGATGTGATTCGGTACCTGAATGCTGATCGACACGCCATGCATGTTGTTCGGGCGACTGAGGTTGACGATCTTCGCCTTGGCCGCGACCGAGTTCGGCACCACGGCCATGGTCCCGGCGCTGGTCAGCAGGTGGGTGGCGCGCCAGTCGATGTCGAAGACTTTGCCTTCAACGCCGTCGATCACCACGAAATCATCCACCTGATACGGCTTGGTGGTGTTGAGCACGATCCCGGAAAACACGTCAGCCAGGGTGCTTTGCAGCGCCAGACCGACAACGATGGCGACCACGCCCGAAGTCGCCAGCAAACCTTTCACCGGCAACTCCAGCACGTAACCGGCCGCGGCGACCGTTGCGACCAGAAACACCAGAGCGCCGATCACGTCCTGCAGCAAACGACCGCTGTGGCCGATGCGGCGCATCAGTGCCAAACCGATGACTTCGGTCAGCACCCGCGCCGCGTACAGCCACCAGAGAATCCCCAACGCCGTCGCACCCAACTGCGCCACGCGGTCATCGGCAAATTGTGCTGCTTGCAACGGACTGACGCCGGCGTTGATCACCAGCGCCGTGAACGCCAGAAACAGCACCAGCCGCACAGCGACTCTCGGAGCACGATGGGTGAAGGGCGAGAAGTGCCAGAGCACGGCGTCGAGCAACAGCAGGGCGGCGCTCCAGGACAGCAGGTGGGTGTAGAAAAATGTCATGACCTTGGCTCCGTGGTGTCTGCAAGTGAAAAGATCGCAGCCTGCGGCGGCTCCTACAGGAGAACGTATTCCAATGTAGGAGCTGCCGCAGGCTGCGATCTTTTGCCGTTATGGATTCAGATGAGTTTTCAGCTCAGCCGCCGCCTGACGCACCGCCGCTTTCACCTCAGGAATCTGACTCAGCGGATTGAGCAAACCGAAGTCATGAATCATCCCGTTGTAGCGCACCGAGGTCACCGCTACACCGGCCGCATCAAGGTGCCGCGCATAACCTTCGCCTTCGTCACGCAGCACGTCGAATTCGGCGGTCTGCACCAGGGCGGCGGGCAAGCCTTTGAGCTGTTCGGCGCTGGCATTCAGCGGCGAGGCATGGATCTGCGCACGTTCGGCCGGGTTGGTGGTGTAGTTGTCCCAGAACCACTGCATCATGCCTTTGGTGAGGAAGTGGCCCTCGGCGAATTGCTGGTACGAACCGTCGTCGAACTGC
The DNA here is from genome assembly GCF_900187605.1 of Pseudomonas sp. Irchel 3H7. Lineage (GTDB taxonomy): Bacteria > Pseudomonadota > Gammaproteobacteria > Pseudomonadales > Pseudomonadaceae > Aquipseudomonas. The sequence goes on along the minus strand of NZ_FYEA01000001.1, from coordinate 423,065 downwards.
GCGTTGGTCACCGGCCACATCAGCAACTGGAAGCGCAGCGCCGGGGCTTTCTGTTCCTTGGCCATCAACGCCACGACCGCTGCCATGTTGCCGCCGACGCTGTTGCCCGCTACTGCCAGGCGCTTGCCGTCGACACCGATATCTTTGCCGTGCTCGGCCACCCATTTGGTTGCGGCGTAAGCCTGGTTGATCGCGGTCGGGTACTGCGCTTCCGGCGACGGCGTGTAATCGACGTACACCGCGACGGCGCCAGAGCCCACCACCAAGTCGCGAATCAGCCGTTGGTGGGTCGGGAAATCACCGAGCACCCAGCCGCCACCGTGGAAGAACATGAACACCGGCAACTCGCCTTTGACCTTGGCCGGCCGCACCACTTTCAGGTTGATGGTCTGACCATCGACCTTGATCGCCTTGTCGCTGACTTCAACACCGGACAGGTCCACTTTTACCGAAGCCTGCGCACCGGTCAGCACCGCACGGGCGTCTTTCGGGCTCAGTTGCTCCAGCGGTTTGCCACCACCGGCGGCGAGGGCGTTGAGGAAGGCTTGGGTGTTGTGTTCGACACCGCTGTTTTCGGCGGCGAAGGCGTTACCGATGGACAGGGCGAGGAGGGACGCGGTGAGGGTTTTCTTGACGATGTTCATGGTGGAAATCCTTTTGAATGTTTTTGAATTTTTATGCCTGGGTTGCGGGCTGCTGTGGCGCTGGGGTTCAGGCCTCAGCAACACCGTGAGCACAGATTAATGGGCTGCCGAAAAGTGAAAAAGCGGCTATAAAGCGTTTAACTGTCCACCAGAGAGTGACAATGAACCCGTTCGAAGACATGCGTATTTTTTGCCAGGTCATGGACTCCGGCAGCTTCACCTCAGCGGCCGATCAATTGGGCCTGTCCAAGCAGTTCGTCAGTCGGCGCTTGATGCAACTGGAAGAGCGCCTCGGCGTGCGCTTGTTGAACCGCTCGACGCGGCGCCTCGACGTCACACCGCTGGGGCAGAGTTATTACGAATCGGCGTTGCGCCTGTTGGGCGAAGTCGAGCAAGTGGAGCAGGGCATCGCCGGGCAGACCGCCGAGCCACGCGGGACGATTCGCCTGAGTGCGCCGCTGTCGTTTGCCGTGGCGCATCTGGGGTGTCTGCTGCCGATGTTTTTGCAGCGCTATCGCGAGGTCACGGTCGAGGTGGATTTGAGTGACCGCCCGGTGGATTTGCTCGGTGAGGGCTACGATCTGGCGCTGCGCATTGGCGTACTGGAAGACTCGACGCTAATTGCCCGGCGTATCGCGTCGATCGAGCGGGTGTACTGCGCCAGCCCGGCGTACCTCGCCGAGCGCGGCACGCCGCAGCAACCCGAAGACCTGCACAGCCATGACTGCCTGCCGTATGGGCATGGGCGTTCGGTGCAGTGGCGGTTCAATGCGGGGCAGGGCAAGCCTGTGTTGGTCAACGTCACCGGGCGTATGCGCGTGAACAACGGCGAGTTGCTCAGGGATGCGGCGGTGCAGGGGATGGGCATTACTTATCTGCCGACGTTCATTGTCGGCGCGGCGTTGAAGGATGGCCGGCTGGTGCCGGTGCTGGATGATTTGCGGCCGGAACCGCTGACACTTTCAGCCGTTTACCCACAGCATCGCCAGGCCTCGAGACCGGTGCAGGCGTTGGTCGAGTTTTTGCGTGAACGCCTGAACGAGAGCCACGTCGCCCTCTGAGCCGTACGCAAATCAAACTGTAGGAGTGAGCCTGCTCGCGATAGCATTCTGTCTGTCACAGCTTCAGTGTCAGAATGACCGCTATCGCGAGCAGGCTCACTCCTACATTGGGATTATGGTTGTCTGCGGAATATGTAAACGCCACAAAACCCTGTGGGAGCTGGCTTGCCAGCGATGGCGGTGTGTCAGGCAATACAATTTTGCCTGACCCGGCCTCATCGCTGGCAAGCCAGCTCCCACAGGGGGTGTGGTGTTTTCAGGATGGATCAGTTGGCGCGCTTGTCATCGCCCGGCTCGCCGCCGACATGTACGCCACGATCATCGCCGACTTCGCCTGCAGCATGCACGCCACGATCATCACCGACTTCGCCCGCGCGGTGGACCCCGTGGTCATCACCGACTTCACCAGCGCGGTGGACGCCATGGTCATCTCCTGCTTCAGCATGGGCGCCGCTGCGACCGGATGAGCCGCTGTCGCCCGAGTGCCCCGAGCCGTGATCGCTGCCGCTGTGGCCACTGTTGCCACCGCCACTACCACTGTTGCCGCCCCCGCCGTGACTGCCTCCGCCCCCACCATTTCCACCACTGCCACCACCATTTCCACCACTGCCACCGCTGCCACCGTGACCGCCGCCGCCCCCGCCACTTCCTCCGCCTCCGCCTCCACTTCCGCCTCCACTTCCGCCGCCGCCCCCTCCGCTACCGCCCCCACTGCCTCCACCACCACTCCCACCATCCTTGGCATAAGCACTGGACACCCCGGACACACTGTCCGGAATGAGGACCGTAGACGCCGACAGAACTGCGCCGATGGCCATTGCGAGCACGAGCTTTTTAATGTGCATATCGTTCTCCGTCTTTGTGGTTTTGTTTGGGAACGTAAAAGTGCGTTGTTGCAGGGGGCGGACCCGTTCCCGGAGTCAGTGAATACTCGAAGCCAGTTCGAAAATCGGGATGTACATCAGGATCACGATGACCCCGATCAGCAGGCCGATAAAGGTCATCAGCAGCGGTTCGAACAACTTCACGAACCACTCCAGCCAGCGACTGATTTCCTCGTCGTAGAAATCGGCGCTGCGCTCCATCATCTGCCCGAGGTTGCCGGACTGTTCACCGGCCCGCAGCAGTCGTAGCGAGACCGGCGTCACCAGGTGATTGAGCTCCAGCGCGGTAGACAGCGACTGTCCCTCGCGCACCCGCTCGCAGGCCTGATCCAGCCGCGTCCGCGAAGCGACGGTGAGCAAACCGCGCACCATGGCCATGGCGGTCACCAGCGGAATCCCGCCTTGCAGCAGAATCCCCAATGAGCGGTAAAACCGCGCCAGCTCATACATGAAAATCCGTTGATGCACGGCCGGCAGTTTTTCCACCAGTCGATCCAGCCCACGGCGAAACGCCGGTTGCTTTTGCAGCACGGCAAGGGCGATGACCAGCGCTGCCAATGCACCGAAAAATTCAGCCTGATGCGCATGCAGAAACATCCCGCTGCTCATCAACACCTGCGATAGCCATGGCAGGTTATTGCCCAGCCCTTCAAACACCAGACTGAAGCGCGGCACCACATAACCCATCAGGAAAAGCACCACGCCACCGCCGACGATCAGCAACAGCATCGGGTAGATCGAGGCGCTGATGATCTTCTGCCGCACCTCGTCCATGCGCTGGCGATAGCTGACATAACGGCCCAGCGCATCGCCGACCGCGCCGGTCTTCTCACTGGACTGCACCAGCGCCACGTACAGCGGCGGGAACACCGCCGCCAACTGGCCCAACGCCTGTGAGAAGGATTTGCCCTCGTAGAGCAGGCGCACCAGCTCACTCAAGGTTTTCCGGGCGGCGGGGGCGGTTTCTTTTTCGGCGAGGCTTTCCAGCGCATCGATCAGCGGTAGGCCGGCATTGAGCAAAGTGGTCAGTTCCTGGCTGAATAACACCAGGTTGAAGGTCTCGCGCTGGCGCAGTTTCAGCGAGCGCCAATGCTTGTCGGCATGCGAGCTGAGCACCCGCAAACCTTGATCCTCGGCGATCCGCCGTGCTTCGCTGTCGCCGGGTGCTTCGACGCTCAAGGACACCACCCCAGCCTTGCCGACCGCTTTCAAATGAAATCGCATGGGCCGCGCTCCGCTTACTGCCAGTTGGTCACTTCAGCGTTTTCACCTTCGCCACCGGGCTGGCCGTCCTTGCCCATCGACAGCAGGTCGTACTCACTGTTTTCGCCGGGATAGCGGTAGGCGTAATTACGCCCCCACGGATCCTGCGGCAGCTTTTTCTGCAAGTACGGCCCGGTCCATTTCGCCTCGTCACTCGGTGCGGTGACCAAGGCTTGCAAGCCCTGTTCGGTGGACGGGTAGTGACCGACTTCCAGTCGATAGATATCCAGCGCTTTGCTCAGTCCTTCGATCTGTGCCTTGGCCACCTTCACTTCGGAGCGACCGAGTTGGGCGAAGTATTTCGGCGCGACGATCCCGGCCAACAGGCCGAGCACCACCAGCACCACGAGCAATTCGAGCAGGGTAAAACCGCGTTGGCCACGCGGACGAAATTGCAGCTTCATGATGACCTCCCGTGAGTGGCAGCCGTGTCGCCTGAAGGGCTTATGCAATTGCCATGCTCAGGCCCCACTGAAAACCCGCTTGTACGCTGAAACCCTTGAAATACGGGCCTCTCAAGAGTCGGCACAGTGCTTGCGTATGGCTCAAACGTGATCGGCCATTGGGGCATTTCCCCCAATTTATCGGGGTCGATCCGGGGAGGCCCGACATGAAATTCCTTGCCAGCGGATTGCTCGGTTGTGTGCTGCTCAGCGGCGCCGCGCAGGCCGATGTGTTCATCTCGGTGGACGCCAAGGGCAGCTATGTACTGTCCAACGTTCACCGGCCCGGACGTACCTACGAGCGGGTTATCCACGAGGCTGAAATGCCTGTGGCAAGTCTCGATCAACAGCCGCAAATGATCGCCAACCAGCCCTACGCGGAACTGGTCTCGGCGGCAGCCAAGGTCAATCAATTACCCGAAGCGCTGTTGCATGCAGTAATCAACGCCGAGTCGCATTACAACCCCGGCGCCACGTCCCCCAAAGGCGCCGGCGGGCTGATGCAGTTGATGCCCGACACCGCGCGCGAGCTGGGTGTGACCGACGTCTACGACCCCAAGGCCAACATCCAGGGCGGGGCCAAATACCTCAAGCGCCTGATGACCCTGTTCGACAACGACATCGCCCTTGCCGTGGCGGCTTACAACGCCGGGCCCGACGCGGTGCTCAGCCGTGGCCGGGTGATTCCGCCGTTCGCCGAAACCCAGCGCTACGTGCCGAACGTGTTGCGTCAGTACCGGCGTCTGCAAGGCCTGGCGATGGATGCGCCGTTGTGACCCCAACCCGGTTTCCCCACTTTCGGGGCAAACCGGATACACCCGAAAAGTGGGGAAAAGGGGTGGGGAATATTCCCCGGATTCTCAAGTGGTTGCGGTAACTGATTGAACACTAATGCAATTTTTTGTGGCACGCGGATTGCTCCGAGGCATTTGTCGAGAAGTGTTCCCACGAACACCCACTACGAGGTTCCTGATCATGGCTGGCTTTCCTCACGCTCCGTCCCTGATTAACTGGCTGCTGATTCTGGCCTCGATGCTCAGCGTCGAGCTGGCCGGCGCGGCCGTACGTTGCGAGCGCAACCTGGTGGCTAACGTCGTCGCCTTCGATCAACCGCTGATGTTCAACCGCCTCGGCGCGCAGAACATCAACGGCATGATGTTCGCCCTGCGCCGCGATGTCGTTGATGAACATGAGCAGTCGCTGGCTTACGGCGGCGCCGCAGTGCCGGGCAAAGTCTCGCTGCGTCCGGACAAGCGTCCACGGCCATTGGTGTTGCGCGTGGCCGCCGGCGATTGCCTGACGATCAATTTGCAGAACCTGCTCGACTATCAGGCCAACCCGAACAAGCACTTTGAAAACGAGGGCGAAGAAGAGGGCGTGGAAAACGCCAACGGCGCCGAAGACTTCAAAGTCGACGAGCAGGTCGCCGACCGTCACGTCGGCTTTCAAGTCAACGGCCTGCAAGCGGTAAACAGCATCGATGACATTTCTTCTTTCACCGGGCGCAACGCCAACACTCTGGTGCCACCCGGCGCGAGCCGCTCCTACACCTTGTTCGCCGAACGTGAAGGCGCGTTTGCCGTGAGCAGCCGTGGCGCAACGTTTGGCGGCGAGGGCGCGGCCGGCAACGTTGCCAACGGACTGTTCGGCCAGGTCGTCGTCCTGCCCAAGGGCGGTCGCACCTATCGCAATACCCTCACCGAAGAAGAAATGCGCCTGGCCACCACGGGTCGCGCACCCACCGGCCAACCCATCGTTGACTACCAGGCGCGCTATCCACAGCGTGAACCGTGGTTGCGCGAAGGCAAGGCCGGTACGCCGATCATCGGCATGGTCGATGGCAATGAAATCATTTCCAGCGAAAGCGACGCGATTGTCATGGGCAGTAACGCCGACGGCAGCTTCCCGTCCAGCACCTACCCGTTGGAGTCGGTGGGAAAACGCAACCCGGCAATTCCCAACCGCCTCGAAGCGTTCCGCGATTTCGCTTCGCAATTCCAGGATGAAACCGCCGCCACCCAAGCGTTCCCAGCGTACTGGGCCGACCCGGTGATGGCCCATGTGCTGGAGCCGACCCGCGACTCGTTCATGATCAACTACGGCTCCGGCGGCATGGGCGCCGAAGTGGTCGCCAACCGTTTGGGCGTGGGGCCGATGCACGACTGCCTGTCGTGTGCCTATGAAGAATTCTTCCTCAGCTCGCACACCGTCGGCGATGTGGCGATGCTGGTGGATGTGCCGGCCAACACCGGGCTTGAGAACATCGCCCCGGGCCAGACACCGCGCGCCGATCAGATCGGTGTGAAAGCCACCATGGCCCTTTATCCGTCGGAACCGTCGAACGTCAACCACAGCTACATCGGTGACTTCGTCAAATTCCGCAATACCCACAATGGCCACGAGCAGCACATCTTCCACTTGCACGGCCATCAGTGGCTGTTCAACCCTAACGATGACAACTCCGATTACGTCGACGCCCAGGGCATCGGTCCGGGTGCCGGTTACACCTATGAAATCGCCAATGGTGGTTCGGGCAACCGCAACCGCGTGGCCGGCGATGCGATCTATCACTGCCATTTCTATCCGCACTTTGCCCAAGGCATGTGGGCCATGTGGCGGGTACACGATGTCTTCGAAGAGGGCACTCGACTTGATGTTTCGCAACAGGGTGCCGACGGCTATCACAGCGAACCGTTTGCCTTGCGCAGCGGTAAACCGGCGTCCGGCGCGCGGGCCTTGCCTGACGGCGAGATCGTTGCCGGCACACCGATTCCGGCGATTGTGCCGCTGCCGGGCAAAGCCATGGCGCCAATGCCGGGCAAAGTCGTGGTGGTGCCAAAAATCGGCGAAACCCTGGTCGCCGGCAATGATGACGACGATGACGAAGAAGAGGGCGATGACGACGGCGAGCACCATGGCGGCAACGCCGGCGGTCAAGCCATCGGTTCGCTGGCGCTGGTCGATCGCAGCGAAGCCAACCGCAATGCCGACGGCAGCCTGAAAAACCCTGGCTATCCGTTCTGGATCGGCGGCATGGAAAGTTCGGTCGGCCAACGGCCACCAACTCCGCCACTGGACATGCTCGACGCGGCCACCGCGCAATCGCTCAAGGCCAGCGGCAAAGCGCTGTGGGCCAACCTCGACCCGGCGCAGTCCGGCGGCTGGGATGGCGGCTTGCAACGGCACGCACTGGATGGCGTTGCGGCGGGTGGCGAAGCGCACACCGTGACCACTTCGCTGGATTTCTCCAAGGAAGTCACTCGCGCCAAACCTATTTACCTGCCGGAAGAAGGCACCGAAGTCGAACAGGCCGCGATGGCTTTCCACGCGAAAAAAGACCATCCAAGCTATGCCTTGCTGCCCGGCAATCAAGTGGTGGCCAAGGCGTTCCGCACCAACGGTGCCTTGCCGATGGCTGGCGCGCCGTACTACGAGCCGTGCATGGACGATCGGCAAAAACGCCTGACCAGCAACGCCGGCAGCGGCGAGTTCGCCAGCGGTGAACGCATCGACGGCATGTCTTTTGTCGGCGCCTCGAGCTTCACCGCCGACCGCCCACGGATCTACAAAGCCGCCAACATCCAGTTCGACGCGGTGTACAACAAGGTCGGTTATCACTTTCCGCAGGCGCGCATTCTGGCGCTGTGGGAAGACGCCTGGCCGGTGATCACCAAGCAGCGTCCGCCAGAACCGCTGGTGATGCGCATGAACACTTTCGATTGCGTGCAATACCAGCAAACCAACCTGGTGCCGGCCACATACGAGATGGACGACTATCAGGTGCGCACGCCGACCGACGTGATCGGTCAGCACATCCACTTGCCGAAGTGGGATCTGACTTCGGCGGACGGCTCCTCCAACGGCTGGAACTACGAGGACGGCGTGCTCTCGCCCGGCGCCGTGCAGGAGCGCATTCATGCGATTCGCGAGTTCAACCAGTGCGCCGGCACCGATTCGCGTGACGGCACTCAGGCTTGCCCGAAAGCCAAGAACCATCCGTTCTTCGGTCAGTACGGCCGCGCCGATTGGCTCGGTGCGCGCACGGCGATGCAGCGCTGGTTCGTCGATCCGGTGGTCAACGCCAAAGGCGTCGATCGCGGCCTCGGCACCATCTTCACCCACGACCACTTAGGCCCATCGACGCACCAGCAGATTGGTCTGTACGCGACTGTGCTGGCGGAACCGGCCGGTTCCACCTGGTTCCACGCCGAAACCGGCGAGCCTCTGTACAGCGGCGCGCGCCAGGACGGCGGCCCGACGTCGTGGCAAGCGGTGATCAACACCGGCGACCTCGACGGCGATGGCAAGAACGACAGCTTCCGCGAGTTCTTCCTCGAATACAGCGACTTCCAGCACGCCTATGAAGCCGGCGTCTACGTCGGTGCCGGCCCTAACGGTGTGCCGAATGCGCAAGCGTTCCCGGCCACCGCCGACAGCTTCCGCTACGCAATCAACCCGCCAGTGCGCAACAACGCCAGCAACTTGCTTGAAGGGGTGCTGGAAGTGCAGGGCGGTCAGGTACCGGGCTGCCCGAGCCGGCCATGTCCGCAGGCGATTTCGGTGGATGATCCGGGCATGTTCGTCGTCAACTATCGCAACGAACCGCTGGCTCTGCGCGTGTACGACCCGAACAAGGTCGGTCCGGACGGCAAGCGCGGCATGCAGGCCGACGGCCTCGGTGGCGATCTGTCGTTCGCCATGCAAAGCCGTACCGACCGGGCAATTCCGGCGATGAACCTGGCGCCGAATCTGCTCACCTCGGCGACCGGCCCTACCGGCGGCACCACGCTGTTCCCGCCGCACATCAACAAGGGCGGCGCCGAACCGGGTGATCCGTTCACGCCGATGCTGCGCACTTACACTGGCGACAACGTGCGGCTGCGGGTGCATGCCGGCGGCCATGAAGAAGAGCACAACGTCACCCTGCACGGTGTGAAATGGCTGCAGAGCGGTTCCGGTTTCGGCAACAGCTCCAACTCAGGCTGGCGTGCGTCGCAGATGATCGGCATCTCCGAGCAGATGGGCTTTATTGCGCCGGTGTCGATGCTGTCCAGTTCGGCGGCGACCACGGGCGATTATCTGTACTCGATGGACGCTTCGATCGAAGGCTACTGGAGCGGTATCTGGGGCGTGATGCGCAACTACACCGCCAAACGCGCCGACCTGTTCGCCATCCCGAACAACCCGAGCCCGGCGGGCATGCGCAACACCGTGGCGTTCGAGGGCAGTTGCCCGCGCTATGGCGCCAACCCTAACGGCATTGGCACCCGGCCCACTGTGCAGCGCAACTATGAAGTGGTCGCGGCGCTGGCCAACGACATCCTCGGCAATACGCTGGGCCTGACCATCGGTGATCCCGAAGGGCTTGGTCAACATGTCGGCGGGCCGCTGAATCCGTCGGGCGGCACCCTGGTGCTGAACTCGCGCACGGTGAGCATTCCACAAGTCACCGTGACCGATCCGGAGGATGGCGAAACCATCACCATCGGCGGGCAGAGCGGGCCGCTGCATGACCCGACCGCGATCCTCTATGTGCGTAAATCCGATCTCGATCCGGTCAGTGGCAAGCTGAAACCCGGCATTCCGGTCGAGCCGCTGGTGCTGCGTGCAGCGGCGGGGGACTGCATCAACATCACCCTGGAAAACCGTCTGCCGAGCGTGATGCCTGACCTGACGCAAACCGCTGTGATGCAAGGCATGGTCAAGCGTGATCGCAACAGCGGTCTGGGCTCGACCACCTTCAGCAACAACCTGATGCGGCCGTCCAGCCACGTCGGCCTGCACGCGCAATTGCTGGCGTATGACATCACTAAATCCGACGGTGCCAACGTCGGCGCCAACCCGATCCAAACCGTGCCACCGCGCGTCGGCAGCAGCGGCGCGTACCCGACCCGTACCTATCAGTACTACGCCGGGCATCTGGAGCGTGAAGGTAAACCGGTGACGCAACTGGGCCGCAGCGTCGACAACATTAACGCCACCGCGGTGGAGTTCGGCGGTTTGAACATCACCCCGGCGGACGTGATCAAGCAGCCGCAAAAAGGCCTCGGTGGTGCGATGAGCATTCTGCCGATCGGCGCGACCTGGGTTGACGATGCACGCAAGGTCAACGCCACGGTGACGGCGCCAGGGCAAACCAGCTACCGCGACTTCGCGATGGTCTGGCACAAGGCGTTGAACACCCGTTGGGCCAATGGCCGGCCGGTGGAAGGGATTGCCGCCGAAGGCTTCGGCGTGCCGACCGATCCGCAGGACAACTCGAGCATGGCGATCAACTACAAGACCGAACCGCTGTGGTATCGCTTCGGCCTCGCTCCGGATGCACCGTTCGGGCATGCCGACGGCGCGGGTTACGGCGACATGACCAATGCGCACATGGCTTACAGCAATGCGCTGGTCGGTGGCGATCCACAGACGCCGGTGCTGTATGCCAAACCGGGGCAACCGTTGCGCACGCATATTTTGATGCCGAGCGGTGGCAGTCGCGGCACCACGTTCCAGCTCGACGGGCATGTCTGGTCGGTGAATCCGTTCCAGGCCGAGAAGAGCGATGTCGGTGGTTATCCGATGGGCTCGCCGGGCGTGGGCTCGGTGCGCTTCGGCTACAACCCGATGTCGATGTACATCGGCGCCCACGAAAGCATCCTGCCGGCCGCGCACTTCAGCTTCATGATCCCCAGCGCCGGCGGTAGCAATGCGATCCCGGGGGACTACCTGTTCCGCGACTACGGCGCCTACGGCAACACCTCCGGGTTATGGGGATTGCTGCGGGTGACCAACGAACCGGAACCGGCGCCGCAGGGGCAGTAGAAGCAGGTGCAACGACAACATGCCTGTGGATGCAAATCCTTGTGGGAGCTGGGGTGCCAGTGAGTTTGACGGGCTGGATAAAAAACCTGTGGGAGCTGGCTTGCCAGCGATGACGGCGGCGCAGGCGCAATTGATGTGACAGGAAGGACGCCATCGCTGGCAAGCCAGCTCCCACAAAGGGCCAGGTGTGGCAATGAGATTGCGGCATGAATGCAAAACCTGTGGGAGCTGGCTCTCCAGCGATGACGGCGGCACAGGCGCAATTGATGTGACAGGAAGGACGCCATCGCTGGCAAGCCAGCTCCCACAAGGGGCCAGGGGGGCCAGTGAGATTGACGGGATGGATACAAAACCTGTGGGAGCTGGCTTGCCAGCGATGACGGCGGCACAGGCGCCATTGATGTGACGGAAAGGACGCCATCGCTGGCAAGCCAGCTCCCACAGGGTCTGCGGTGGGCAGTGAGGTTGGCGGGATGAATGCAAATCCCATGTAGGCCTTCGCCTGCTCGCGATCGGGACAACTCGGTTTCGGATGGTGAGGCGGATGACGCCATCGCGAGCAGGCTCACTCCTACAGAGGGGTGAGGGTAGGCAGTGAGGGCGGCAGTGGTTGGAAGTGAATGTTACAGGGGAGGGTGGTATGAACAGGATCATCAACATCGTCGGTATTTGCACCCTGGCCATGGCCGGGGCGTTGTTGACGCTGAGTGAGATTGCGCTGGCGCAAACCGCTGGCGAGCAGACGCTGAACCGTGACGGCGTGGCGGTGGATTTCGACCTCAAGCCGCTGGCCGCCGACGGCAAGCTGCGCGAAGGCGAATTCGCCGATGTGCAGTTCCGCGTCACCGACAGCGCTTCCGGCCAGCCGTTGTCCGGGGTGGCGCCGGGCGCCTGGGTCGATCCGCAAACCCTCGCCGCCGATCAAGCCCAGGGCCGCGACAAGAGCTGCAAAGCCCGGGTCGGGGTGTTCCTCAAATCCAACATCGGCGCGCGGCCGTTGCTCGACCTCAACAGCTATTTCCTGCTGGTGATGAACCGCGACGCCAGCATCGCCGTGGTCGATCCGTCGGTGTCAGTGGGCGGCATCACCAGCACCCTGGCGCGCATCGAACTCAAGCAACCACCGATGGATTGGGTCACGCCCAAAGACAACAAACGTGTGTTCGTCTCGATGCCAACGGCGGGCGAAGTGGCCGTCATCGACAGCGAGCAATTCAAAGTCCTCGACTCGATCGCCGCCGGCAGCCAACCGGTGCGCGTGGCACTGCAACCGGATGAACGTCTGCTGTGGGTCGGCAACAACGCCAGCAAAGCCGAAGACTCCGGCGTGACGGTGATCGACAGCCAAAGCCTCAAACCTCTCAAACACTTGCAGACCGGGCGCGGCCACCACGAAATCAGCTTCAGCAAGGACAGCCGTTTTGCCTTCGTCAGCAACCGCGACGACGGCACCGTCAGCGTGATCGACATCGCCAGCCTGAACATCGTCCAGCAGATCAAAACCGGCTCGCATCCGCTGTCAGTCGCCTATTCGGCGCTGTCCGGCGCGGTCTACGTGGCCGATGGTAAAGACGGCACCGTCACCGTGATCGACGCCAGCACCCACGCCATCCGCCGGGTGATCAAACTGCAACAAGGCCTCGGCCCGATGGGCTTCAGCGCCGACGGCCGCTTCGGTCTTGTGCTCAACACCTTGGAAAACCGCGCCACGGTTATCGACGCCTCCACCAACAGCGCGATCCACAATCTCGACGTCAGCGCCGAACCTTACCAAGTGGTGTTCACCCAGGCCTACGCTTACATTCGCGGACTCGCTTCGCCGAAAGTCACCATGATCAACCTGTCCTCCCTCGGCGAAGGTCGCCAGCCGATCAGCCAAGGTTTCGAGGCCGGCCCGCAAGCGCCGCGCCTGGCCGGGGATTTGCCGCTGGCCTCAAGCCTGGCGGTGTCGCGCGATGACAACGCGGTGTTCGTGGTCAATCCGGTCGACAACACCACCTATTTCTACGCCGAAGGCATGAACGCGCCGATGTCCGGTTACCCCAACCGTGGCCAGATCGCCCGCGCCGCCATGGTCATCGACCGCAGCCTGCGCGAAGTCTCGCCGGGCCTCTACAGCGCGCGGGTGAAGCTGCCGGCAGCGGGGCGTTTCGACGTGGCGTTCCTGCTCAACCAACCGAACATCATTCACTGCTTCACTGCGCAGATTGAGCCTGACGGCAAACCGCAAAAACACCTCGGCCAGCCGAAAGTCGAGTTCCTCCTCGACAAGACTGCCGTGGCACTCAACGACCCGTACGTTGTGCGTTTCCGCATTGTGCAAGGCAAAGACAAAAGCCAGCGCAGCGGCGTGAAAGACGTGCAACTGCGCTACTACCTCGCGCCCACTTCGCACCCGCGTGAAGTGGCGGCGCTGGAAGTCGCCGACGGCGTGTACGAGGCGCCAATCACCCTCGACCGCAGCGGCGCCTGGTATCTGCATGTGCGTGCAGCCTCGTTGGGTGCCGGTTTCGATGACAAGACCTTTGCCAGTGTTCGGGTCACCCCCGGCCTGGCCCGTTGAAGAGGAGTTTCGACATGAACCGATTTGCATCCAGTGGCCTACTGACCCTGTGCCTGTTGAGCTTTGGCATTCAACAAGTCCACGCTCATTCGGCCGACGAACACGCCGGACATAAAGCCCCGGCCAGCAACACCCAAGAGCATGCCCAAGTGAAATTCGCCAATGTGCCGCTGCTCGATCAGAACGGTAAAACCGTGCGCCTCGAACAAGACCTAGTGCAGGGCAAAATCGTCGTTATGAGCTTTATCTACACCAGTTGCACCACGGTGTGCCCGGTGGTTTCGTCGATCATGGGCAAGGTGCAGAAGCAGCTTGGCGCGCGGGTCGGCGAAGAAGTGCAGTTGGTCTCAATCAGCATAGACCCGCAGCGTGACGACCCGAAACGCCTGCAGGATTATGCCCGTACCTTCCAGCGCGGGCCGGGCTGGAGCTGGCTGACCGGCTCGCCACAGTCGATCAATGAAACCCTCAAGGGCCTCGGCAGTTTCAGTGGCGATCTGAAGAGTCATCAACCGCTGATCCTCGTCGGCGACGGCGACAGCCGCCACTGGATGCGCTACTACGGCTTCACTGATCCGGCGCTGCTGGCCAAGGAAGTGGAAAAACTCAGCGGCCTGCGCACCCACGCCAAACACACCGCCATCGCCATGGAGCAACAGCCATGAGACTGCTCGACTGGATCTCCCTGACCGTGTGTTTCTGGATTCTCGGTAACGTCGCGTTCGCTCACGAAGGCCATGTCTCTGAGCCGCCAGCCGCCGTGGCTGCCGCGCCGGCCAAAGGCACCCACGACGCGAAAACCTGGTTCACCGACACGCCGTTGCAAGATCAGAACGGCGAGACTTTGCACTTCTACAGCGACGCACTGCAAAACCGCATAGTGCTGCTCAACGTGATCTTCACCAGTTGCAACGACGCCTGCCCGCTGATCACGCAAAAGCTCAAGGAAGTCCGCGAGCTGTTGGGCGACAAGGCGCAGGACATCACCTTTATTTCCCTTACCAGTGACCCGTTGCGCGACACGCCAGCGGTGCTCAAGGCTTACACCTTGAAGCAGGGTTCCGATGACCCTCATTGGCTTTTTCTTACTGGCGACAAAGCGCAGATGGACCTGGTATTGAGCCGCATCGGCCAGATCGTGCCGACGCCCGAGCAGCATTCCACGCAGTTGATCGTCGGCGATGTCGCCAATAAACGCTGGAGCAAGATCCGTCCCGATGCCCCGGCCGCCGCCATTGCCCAGCGCTTGCAGTTGCTGACAATGCCCGTGGCTGGCCGTTGAGTCCGCGCCATGAACCTGAGCCGCGTCCTCGCCCTGATCCTGCTCGCTGGCGTCAGCCTTGGCGCGAGCGCTGCGCCGCTGAGCCCGGAAGAGGCGGCGGGCAAGCGCCTGTACCGCCTGGGTCTGTCGGCCAGTGGCGAGGCGATCATGGCGCGGGTCGGTGCGGCAGATGTGTTGCTGCCGGCAACCAGCCTGCCGTGCGCCAATTGCCATGGCGCCGATGGCCTCGGTCGACCGGAAGGCGGGGTGCGTCCGCCGCCGCTGAACTGGGCGCGACTGACCAGCACGTATGGCCAGCAACAGGTCAATGGGCGCAGCTATCCGGCCTACACCGAGAGCAGTCTGGCGACCGTCATCGAGCAGGGCCGCGACCCCGGCCACAATCGCCTCGACCCGAGCATGCCGCGCTTTCTGTTGTCGATGAAGGATCAGCGCAACCTCACCGCCTATCTCAAACGCCTCGCCGATGAACGCGACCCCGGCCTCGATGCCGAGACTTTGCACCTGGGCACCTTGCTGCCCAGCCAAGGCCCTTTGGCCGAGGAGGGCGCGACAGTGGCAGCGGTGCTCAACGGCAGTGTCGAGCGGATCAATCAGGCCGGTGGCATACACGGCCGGCAGTTGCGCTTGACGGTGATCGATCCCGGCCCGGACCGCGCCAGTGCCGAGCAGGCGTTGCAGCGTTTGATCGAGCAGGAGCAGGTGTTCGCCCTGATCGCGCCGCTGGCGCCGGCCCTCGACAGCGAACTGGCAAGTCGACTGGAGCAGTCTGGCGTACCGCTGATTGGCGCCTTGTCATTGCTCGGATCGATGCAGGCCAGTCCGCAGATTTTCGAACCGTTGCCCGGCCTGCGCGAGCAACTGATCGCGCTGGCCGACTACGCCACGGCGAGTTTGCGCGTGCTGCAAGGGCCGACGTTGATTGCCTATCCAGATGATCTTGCACAAACGCTGGCCGCGCAAAACCTCGGCCAGTATTTACAGGATCACGGCTGGCAAAAAGTCCAACTGCAAGCCTACGACCCGACGGCGGATGCGCTACCGCTGGGTTCGCGCTCGGTGTTTTATCTGGGTACTGGCGGCGGTTTCAGTCGTTTGGCGACGCGGCTGCAAAGCGCCGGGCAGGTGCCGTATCTGTTCGCCGCCTCCAGCCAGGTGGCCGGCGATCTGCTGCAAGTCCCCGACGGCTTTACTCGGCGGGTGTTTCTCGCCTATCCGTTCGTGCCCAGCGACTGGACCCAGACCGGGCGCATGGCCCTGACGCTGCTGCGCGAAGGCCAGGGCCTCGGCGCCCAGCATGCGGTGCTGCAAGTCGGCGCCTACGCCTCGATGTTGCTGCTCAGCGAAGGCATGAAACAGGCCGGCCGCGACGCCAGCCGCGAAAAACTGGTGACGGCGCTGGAAGGCCTGCACGACTTCGACACTGGCCTGACCCCGCGCCTGAGTTTCGGCCCCGGACGACGCCTGGGCTTGAGCGGCGCCCATGTGGTCACCGTGGATTTGCCCGATCAGCGCTTTTATCTGGTCGCACCCTATAAACCGATTGTTGCCAGCCCCTGAATGGAGGGCCCGATCATGAAGCTCACAACGCTGATAATGCTGCTGACCTGCTGGCTGCCGCTGGCGTGGGCCAATAACGAGCCGGCCGTGGCGCGAGTCAACGGCGAGGAGATTTCCGGGTTTCGCTTTGAGCGCTTCTTCGCCGAATACCTGGAAGATCAGGGTCGCGCCGTGGCGAGCATTCGTAATCCCAAAGCCTATAAACAGCTGCGCCAGGCAGCACTGCAAGCGCTGATCGACAAAGAGCTGCTGTGGCAGGAAGCGCAAAAGCGCGGGGTGCAGATCGACGATCAAGTGGTGCTTCAGCAAGTCGAGCAGACCCGCAGTGCCATCGGCGGCACGGATAAATTCGTCCGGCGCTTGCAGGACGCCGGTTTCGACGAAGCGTCCTTCACCGAGTACACCCGCCGGGAAATGGCGGCGCAGCAGATGTTTGCCGAGCTGATCCGCGCCAATACCTTGCAACCCCGCCACCTGCTGATCCGCGTGCCCGCGCAAGCGGATGCAGCCACAGTGGCCGCAGCGCGTCTACGCTTGATGCAGATGCGCGCGCCGATTGCCGAGGCCGCGACGTTTGCCAGCCAACCGGTGCGCTCACCGTTCGGCTGGCATGTGATTTATTTGCCGAACCACCTGGAGGCCGCCGATGTCCCAGATTTGCAGGGGCTGGATACAGTCAGGGCAGAGCTCGCCCGACAGCAACAGACCCAGGCTCGTCGTCAGGTGCTCGCGCAATTACGGGTGCAGAACAGGATCGAACGAATTGACGACGACTGAAGGTTCCCCCCCAATAGTGGGGAATGGCTTCGATGCCCATTCAGGTGCTTCCCCGTTTCTGGGGAACGGGGTACCGGGACGAGCGGGCATTGTCATTAAATTCAAGGACATGAAGAGATAAAATTACCGGCGCTCAGCCTGGCATGAAGTGTGCGTTACCCCTGGTAAGGCGCACTCTCAGGGCGGGGGCATCGGACCTGCTGTTTCAAGGAGTCGACCTTGGTTAACAAAGTACTGGTTGTCGAAGACGAACAGCTGCTTGCACAGAACCTTCAGGATTATCTGTCGGCGCAGGGGCTGGACGTCCGGATTGCACATGACGGAGCGACGGGTATCGGTTTGGCCGAAACGTTTGCCCCCGACGTGCTGGTGTTCGATTACCGCTTGCCCGATATGGAAGGCTTTGAGGTGCTCGACGCGGTCCGCCAGAACAGGACGTGTAATTTTGTGCTGATAACAGGTCACCCCACCGCTGAAGTCTGTGAGCGGGCGCGGCAACTGCAAGTCAGCCACATCCTGTTCAAACCGTTTCCATTGGCGGAACTGGCCCGAGCTGTCTGCGACCTTCTGGGCATCAAGCGCGAAGCGAAACCCGGTGCGAGCCCTTCCGAGGGCTTCGTCGAACGACGCCAGAGCAGGACCGAGAGCTTCCCGTTGCAGTTGTACGATGGCAGTTGGGTGTTGGCGGATCGGCGACGGCAGTCGCAATCCATGGCGCCGGACGACGATCAAATGCTCACCGGGGAGTAATGGCGCGATCAGACGTTCCGGCACTTGCCGTCAAGGTTTGCCGCGCCGACAGGGCACTGAGCCCCGGTTGGAGAGCAAGCCATGGAACGTCTGTCCGTTGTCGTCGAACCTCTGCTGGCGCCGAGCGCGCCGGAACGCTTTTCCAGTGAACAGCTTGCCCAGGCCCGGGCGCGGGCCGCCACCTCCGGCGAACGCGTGCTTGAAGCCCTTGGCGTACTCTGTGAACTGGCGCCGATGCCGTTCATTCACACCCTCGGCGCCACCCTGCATTACCCGGTGCTCGACACCGACAGCCTGTTTGCGGCGACGCCGGTGTTCGACCGCGTCACCCTCGCACAATGCCTGAAACGTGAATTCATCCTGCTGCGCCACAACGACGAAGTCATCGGCGTATTTGCCGACCCCTTCGACCCGGCGCGGCTGGCCTGGATCGATGACTGCCTGCACGGAGCGCCGCTGCATCTGGTGCACGCCGATGACCTCAAGGCCTATCTGGCCCGTCACGAAGAAAGCTTCCACGCCGTCGAATCGCTGAACGCCCAAGGCGATACCCACCACGAAATCGACACCCTGCAAAGCCTGTCGCTGACCAGCATCAGCGAAGATGCCAGCAGCGTGGTGAAACTGGTCAACTCGACCCTCTACGACGCGCTGAAAATGCATGCCAGCGACATCCACCTCGGCACCACCGGCCACGGTCTGGTGATCAAGTACCGCATCGACGGCGTGCTCAACAACATCAGCAAAGTCCAGGGCAACGAGTTCGCCGAGCAGGTGATTTCGCGGGTCAAGGTCATGGCTGAACTGGACATCGGCGAAAAACGCGTGCCGCAGGACGGTCGTTTCAAGATCGGCATCAGTGGCCGTCAGATTGACTTCCGTGTGTCGATCATGCCGAGCATTTTTGGCGAAGACGCGGTGCTGCGTGTCCTCGACAAACAGGATCTGGCTGACAAGGTCTGCGGCGTGCAATTGCAGGCGCTGGGCTTTGAAGACGAAACCCTGCGCCAGTTGCGCCGCCTCGCTGCCGAACCTTACGGCATGGTCCTGGTCACCGGCCCGACCGGCAGCGGCAAGACCACCACGCTGTACGCGATGATCACCGAGATCAACCACGGCGTGGACAAGATCATCACCATCGAAGACCCGGTCGAATATCAACTGCCGGGGGTGCTGCAGATCCCGGTCAACGAGAAAAAAGGCCTGACCTTCGCCCGGGGTTTGCGCTCGATCCTGCGCCACGACCCGGACAAAATCATGGTCGGCGAAATCCGCGACCCGGACACCGCGCAGATCGCCGTGCAGTCGGCGCTCACCGGCCACCTGGTGTTCACCACCATCCACGCCAACAACGTTTTCGACGTGATCGGCCGCTTCACCCAAATGGACATCGACCCGTACAGCCTGGTCTCGGCGCTCAACGCGATTCTTGCCCAGCGCCTGATCCGTCTGGTGTGCGCCAGTTGCAGCTCACCGGTCAATCCGAGTGATGAAGAGCTGCGCGCCTCGGGCCTCGATCCGCAGAAAGTCGATCACTACCACTTCGTCCACGGCAAAGGCTGCGGCCACTGCCGGGGCAGCGGCTATCGCGGGCGCACGGCGATTGCCGAGTTGCTGCACCTCGACGACGAGCTGCGCCAGATGATCGTCGAGCGCCAACCGATCAAACAAATCAAAGCCCTGGCCTGTGCCCGTGGTTTGCGCCTGCTGCGCGAATCGGCGCTGGAACTTGTGGAACAAGGTCGCACCACGCTGGAGGAGATCAATCGTGTCACATTTATCTCGTGAGCGTTTTGTCGCCGTGCTCGGCGCCAGCGGTGTTGGCCTCGGTCAGCGGCGCGGTAGCGACACCCTGTGGCTGGGCAGCGTCGGCTACATCGACGAAGGCTTCCAGAGCTACGCGGTGGCGCTGGATACCCTCGATCGCCTGCTCGGTGAACACGCCCGCGCCGGTGCCGAATTGAGCGTGGTCATCTCCGGCCATTTCAGCCGCTTCTGCCTGGTGCCGTGGAGCGCGCAAATCAGCAGTCCTGAAGAGCTGCGCGGCTTTGCCCAACTGTGTTTCGAAGACTTGTTTGGCGCGCCGACTCAGCCGTGGAGTCTGGTGTTATCCGCTGAGCCTGCCGGTTACGACCGCATCGCCAGCGCTTTGCCGCAAGACTTGCTCGAACGTCTGCGGGTGCTGGTCAGCGGTCGCGGTTTGCGCCTGCGCTCGGTGCAGCCGTACCTGATGGCGGCGTTCAATCGCTTCGACAAAAGCCTCGATGCCGGCGACTTCCTATTTGTCGTCGCCGAGCCGCAACGCAGTGTGTTGTTGCTGGCGAGGGAAGGGCGCTGGGCTGGCGTGCGTTCGGTGGGCGGCAGCGACAGCGACGCGGCGCTGAATGCCTTGATCGGTCGCGAACGGCAGCTGCAAGCCTCGACCAGCGAACGTGCCTTCAACGTTTATCTGCATGCACCGGCGCGCCTCGATGCGCATCCGGACGTGGCGGGCGTGCAACTGCGCACCCTTGAAGACGACTCGATGACCGTGCGTGACGGCTTGTACGTCATGTCCCGGGCGGTGGCCTGACATGCGCGCCCTTAACCTCGATTTTCAGCCACGGCCACGTTCCGGCCCATTGGGTTGGAGTTTGCTCGGTGGCGGTGTGCTGCTGGCGCTGCTGTGCTTCGGCGTGCAACAGCACCTCGGCGCGCACACCGAACAGCAACAAGGCCACCTGCAAACCACCCAGCGTCAGCTCACCGGCGACAGCGGCGCAAAGTCCACCCTGAGCCCGGCGGAAACCCGCGAGCAAGCGGCAAACCTCGCCGAAATGCGCAAGGTCTCACAGCAACTGCGCCGGCCGTGGGAACGCCTGTTCGCCATGCTCGAAGCGATGCCGCGCGATGACGTTGCGCTGTTGAGCCTGACCCCGGATGCCCGTAAAGGTCAGGTACGCATCAGCGCCGAAGCGCGAGATCTGCAAGCGATGCTCGACTTCCACAAACGTCTGGAAGCCAGCGACGAGCTGTCGGACGTGTCGCTGCT
Organism: Pseudomonas sp. Irchel 3H7; assembly: GCF_900187605.1. Taxonomy (GTDB): domain Bacteria; phylum Pseudomonadota; class Gammaproteobacteria; order Pseudomonadales; family Pseudomonadaceae; genus Aquipseudomonas. Next base: position 401,997 of record NZ_FYEA01000001.1, on the reverse strand, counting down.
CAGCCACGAAATCGTCGTCAAATCGCCGGAACAACCGGTGCAATTCAACCTGTCGGCGACTTGGGAGATTGGCGATGCGAATCCCTAGACTGATCGTCCACGAATACCTGCAAGGTCTCGGTGTTCCGGGCCTCGCCGGGCTGGCGCTGCTGCTGATCGCCGTGGCTTGGGCACTCGGTGGTTTGCTGCCGGGTTGGCAATCATTGCAGCACCTGAGCCTGCAGACTCAGGAAGCCACCGCGTACTTGGCCAAGGTTGAAGACGGCAGCATCGCGCCACCGGTGGTGCCACAGCGTCAGCTCGACGACTTCCGCAACAAACTGCCGGCGCAGCCGCAAGCCACCGTCGCCATCGATCGCATCTACGCCCTTGCAGCCCAGGAGCACATCACCCTGGCGCGCGGTGAATATGCCCTCGGCGTCGACCCGAAAACCCATCTGGCGCGCTATCAGATTCTCCTGCCAGTGCGCGGTAGCTACCCGCAACTGCGCCGCTTCCTGCACGCCTTGCTCGGGCAGTTGCCGGCGGTGGTGGTGGAAGACCTCGAACTGCAACGCAAGAAGATTGGCGACACCGACCTCAATGGCCGGATCCGTATGACCCTTTACCTGTCGAGGTCGTGATGAATACCAAGCGCGTGACAGGTTGGTTGGCATTCTTCGGCGTAGCGGCCGCGCTGGCGTGGTTGCCGGAATATTTCTCGCCAAGCGAAGACGCCGATTCCAACGAAGTGGCCGTCGCTACGCCGGGGAAAACCCGTGGCGCGCTGCCGGCCAGCACCGCCAAGGCCAAAGACGCCCCGATCAAGGATTTGAGCCCGGCCGGCGACCTGTTTGCCGCCAAATCCTGGAAGGCCGCGCCGACTCTGGCCACGGTCACCGAAATTGCCATCAATCCAGCAACAGTGGTGCAAGCCCCGAGCCTGCCACCGGTGCCGTTTCAGTTCGTCGGCAGGCTGCATGACCGCAGCGACCTGCAAGTGTTTTTGCAGAACGGCGAAAAGATCTACGTCGTGCGCAATGGGGATGTGATCGACGACACCTGGAAGATCACCGGCATTTCCGATCTGGAACTGAGTCTGGTCTACCTGCCCTTGCATTTGTCGCAGACCCTGTCTGTGGGGAGTACGCAATGAACCGTTCCCGTTTGCTGATGAGCCTGGGCCTGTGTGCCGGGCTGGCCGCGTGCAGTTCTGCACAAGTGGCCAACAAGGAAGCCGCCGACCTGATTGAACAGGGTCAGTACGAAGCGGGGCTGGCCCGTGTCGAGGAAGGTCTGCGCGAAAACCCACGGGACACCGAGCTGCACTTGCTGCTCAACAGCGGTCGGGCCAAGGCCATCACGGCGTTGCTGACGACCGGCGACACCGACCGTTCGCGCCGCGATTTCGCCTCGGCGCGGGTGGCCTACAACCGCGCGCTGACCATCGAGCCGAACAACCGCCGCGCTCAGGATGCCCTGAAGCAGATGGACTACCTGCGCAGCATGGACGAAAAACTCGAACTGGCCCGTGGCGACCTGCGCCGGGGCGACATCTACGGCGCTGATCGGCAGGTCAAACAGATCCTCGAACTCGACCCGAACAACGAAGGCGCGCTGGCGCTGCAAGGAAACATTCGTCTGGTGCAGAGCCGCAACGTGATTGCTTATCCGCAACTGCGCACCAAGCTTGATCGGCCGGTGACTCTGGAGTTTCGCGACGCCAACCTGAAGACCATTTTCGAAGTGCTGTCGCAGGTCGCCGGACTGAACTTCATCTTCGACAAAGACCTGCGCCCGGACATGAAAGCGACGATCTTCGTGCGTGACGTGCGCATCGAAGACGCCGTGACCCTGCTGCTGCAACAGAACCAGTTGCACCAGAAAGTGGTGAACGAAAACACCTTGCTCATCTACCCGGACTCGCCACAGAAAGTGAAGGATTACCAGGAACTGGTGATGCGCACGTTCTACCTGACCAGCATCGACGCCAACACCGCGCTGAACATGGTCAAAACCATGCTCAAGACCCGCGACGTGTTCGTCGACGAACGCCTCAACACCCTGACCATGCGCGACACCGAAGACGCCGTGCGCATGGCCGAGAAACTTCTGCAGTCGCAAGATCAGTCCAACCCGGAAGTGGTGCTGGAGGTGGAAGTGATGGAAGTCGCCACCCAGCGCATTCTCGACCTAGGGCTGCAATGGCCGAACACCTTCGGCGTGGTCAACAGCGACGGTTCGGCGGTGACTCTGCTTGATCAACTGAAAGGCATCAATTCCAGCCGGATTTCGATCTCGCCGTCGCCGCAAGCCAAGATCAACGCCCAGGACAATGACATCAACACCCTCGCCAGCCCGGTGATTCGTGTGAGCAACCGTGAGCAGGCGCGGATCCACATCGGTCAGCGCGTGCCGATCATCAGCGCGACTTCGGTGCCGTCGACGCAAGGCCCGGTGATCACTGAGAGCGTCACTTATCTGGACGTCGGTCTGAAACTCGAAGTGCAGCCGACCGTGCACCTGAACAACGAAGTGGCGATCAAGATTGCTCTCGAAGTGAGTAACGCCACGCCGCTGGAGCCGACCCGTCAGGGCACGATCCCGGTGCAGGTCGACACCCGCAACGCACAAACCTCACTGCGCCTGCACGACGGCGAAACGCAGATCCTCGCCGGCCTGATGCGCAATGATCACGGCGCCACCGGCAACAAGATTCCGGGCCTCGGCGATATCCCAGGGATTGGCCGGCTGTTCGGCAGCAACAAGGACACCGTCGGCAAATCGGAACTGGTGCTGTCGATCACCCCACGGATCGTGCGCAACCTGCCGTACCAGAGCCCGTCGGACATGGAGTTCTCCACTGGTACCGAAACCAGCATGCACATCCAGGCACCGGATCGTTCGCAGAGTTACGTGATGCCGTCGCCTGCCGCGCAGCCGCGTACCGTCGGTGAGTCGGCCGTGGCCACCACCCGTGTCACCGTCGAGAAGCCTTGATCATGAACGCCTGCCAACGCGGTTTCAGCCTGATCGAAGTCGTGGTGACGCTGGCCCTGATCGGCCTGTTGGCGAGCATGGCCGCGCCGCTGACCGAGACTTTGGTGCGGCGTGGCAAGGAGCAGGAATTACGCAACGCGCTGTACCAGATTCGCGATGGCATCGACGCCTATAAACGCGCGTTCGATGCCGGCTACATCGAGAAGTCGCTGAACAGCAGCGGCTACCCGCCGAACCTGACAGTGCTGGTCGAAGGCGTGCGCGATGTGCGCAGCGCCAAGGGCGCCAAGTTCTACTTTTTACGCCGCATCCCACGCGATCCGCTGGTGCCGGCCAAACGTGATGACGAAGGGGGTTGGGGCGTGCGCGCCTACAACAGTTCGGCTCAGAACCCGCGCGATGGCGAGGACGTGTTCGACGTCTACTCCCACGCCCGGGGCAAGGGCCTCAACGGCATCGCCTACCGCGAGTGGTGAACCTCATGCGCCGGGAAAAAGGTTTTACCTTGCTGGAGCTGATGGTGGTGATGGCGATCATCGCCACGCTGATGACCATCGCGCTGCCGCGCTACTTCAACAGCCTCGAAGCGTCGAAGGAAACCACCCTGCGCCAGAGCCTGTCGGCGATGCGCGAGGCGCTGGATCACTTTTACGGCGACACCGGGCGGTATCCGGATTCCATCGAGCAACTGATCGAACAACGTTACCTGCGCAACGCGCCACTCGATCCGATCACCGAACGCAAAGACCAGTGGGTGCTGATTGCGCCACCGGACGGCGTCGCCGGCGGCGTGGCTGATATCAAAAGCGGTGCTACCGGGAGGGCGCGTGATGGCAGCCAGTATTCCGAGTGGTAACCGCGCGCAGCAGGGTGGCTTCACCTACCTGGGCGTGCTGTTCCTGATTGTGGTGATGGGCATGGGGCTGGCCAGTGCCGGCGAACTGTGGTCGACCGCTTCGCGCCGTGACCGTGAACGCCAGTTGCTCTGGGTCGGCACCCAATACGCGCAGGCGCTGCGCAGCTACTACCGCAGTTCGCCGGGGCTGGCGCAGTACCCGAAAGAGTTGGCAGACCTGCTTGAAGATCAGCGCTTTCCAGAGGCGAAACATCATCTGCGTCAGCTCTATCCAGACCCGATCGGTCAGGGCGAGTGGGCACTGCAACGCGGTTTCGATGGCCGCATCACCGGCCTCAACAGTCCCTCGACCGAGCTGCCGTTGAAGCAGGCGGACTTCCCGACACAGTGGTCGGATTTCGACGGCATGCAGCGTTATTCAGACTGGCAGTTCGTCGCCGAAAAAGCCTTCCTCGACGGCACCAATGGCCCGGCGAAAGGCCAGTCGAATCTGCCGCAGGCGTTGCAGCCATGACTCGCCACTGGTGGTGCGCGCTGATGCTCACCGTGGCGGCGTGCTGCGCGCAGGCCGGTGAGGAAGACGAAATGATGGGCTTCATCGTCGATGACACGATCTCGCACATCGGCCACGACTTTTACTACTCGTTCAGTGAACGCCTGCGCGACACCAGCCCGATGGATTTCAACCTGGTGGTGCGCGAGCGGCCCGACGCGCGCTGGGGCAGCCTGGTGACCGTGGAATATCAGCAACGCCTGGTTTATCGGCGCTTCCTGCCGCCGAACACCGTGGAACTGAAGGACGAGGCCTACGCGGCCGCCGACTGGGTTCGACGCCAGGTTGTCCAGCGCAAGCTGGAGGCTCTGTTGCAGGACACCACCGACCTTGAGAAGGACGAACTATGAACAGCACAACGTTCTCACGGCGCAGCGGATTGTGGATCTCGGGGTTGTTGATCGGGCTCGCCAGCGCTGCCGCTGTCCAGGCCACTGAACTGGTCTACACGCCGGTCAATCCGTCGTTCGGCGGCAATCCGCTGAACGGTACCTGGTTGCTCAACAACGCTCAGGCGCAAAACGATCACGACGATCCGGACATCCAGAGCCGCTCGGCAGTGGCCGGGACGTCGGCGCTGGAGCGCTTCACCAGTCAATTGCAATCGCGGCTGCTAGGGCAGTTGCTGGACAACATCTCCACCGGCAACACGGGGAGCCTGTCCACCGACTCTTTTATCGTCAACGTCATCGACGACTCCGGGGCACTGAGCATTGAAGTGACCGATCGAGCGACCGGTGAGGTTTCGGAAATTCAGGTGAACGGCCTCAACCCGTGACGGGCTGACGGTTCCGGGGAGAACGGACATGAAAAAGATCATCGCGTTAGGGCTGCTGTTGGCGACATTACAAGGGTGCAGTCTGCGTGAGCCGATGTCGGCCGAGCAGGACACCGAAACTCCGACCCTGACTCCAAGGGCCTCGACTTATTACGACTTGCTGAAGATGCCGCGACCCAAGGGGCGGTTGATGGCGGTGGTGTACGGCTTCCGTGATCAGACCGGGCAGTACAAACCGACGCCGGCGAGTTCGTTTTCCACCAGCGTGACCCAGGGCGCGGCGTCGATGTTGATGGACGCGATGCAGGCCAGTGGCTGGTTTGTGGTGCTGGAGCGGGAAGGGCTGCAGAACCTGTTGACCGAGCGCAAGATTATTCGTGCGTCGCAGAAGAAGCCGAATACGCCGGTGAATATTCAGGGTGAGCTGCCACCGTTGCAGGCGGCGAACATGATGCTCGAAGGCGGGATCATCGCCTATGACACCAATGTGCGTAGCGGTGGGGAAGGGGCGCGGTATCTGGGGATTGATTTGCAGCGTGAGTATCGGGTGGATCAGGTGACTGTGAACTTGCGTGCGGTGGATGTGCGCAGTGGGCAGGTGTTGGCGAATGTGATGACCAGCAAGACGATTTATTCGGTGGCGCGCAGTGCCGGGATTTTCAAGTTTATCGAGTTCAAGAAGTTGCTTGAGGCTGAGGTTGGGTATACGACGAATGAGCCGGCGCAGCTTTGTGTGTTGTCGGCGATTGAGGCGGCGGTGGGGCATATGGTGGCGCAGGGGATTGAGCGGCGGTTGTGGCAGGTGGCGGGGGACGCTTCTGTGCCTGGGCAGGATGATGTGTTGAATCGGTATTTGAGCCAGAACAAGATTGATCCGGATGCGGAGTGAACGTGGCGGCCTTCGGGCCGACCAGGTTCTGGTTGGGCGGGTGCATATCCGTTGCTGCGGTAACGGCTGCTTAGGGTTCCGCCCTTACGGCGGGTCACCTTTTCCAAACGCCGAAAAGGTAACCGAAAAGGCTTGCTCCTGCGTGCGGCCCGCTCGCTAAAGCTCGGGGTTCCTTCGCTGCGGGATCGATCCGGGCGCAGCGCCTACGGTTTGCTTCGCTGCACCTCCTCCCGCTGTGTTTGGCTGCGCCAAACGGTCGCTGCGCTCCCACGCCCGGATCAATCCCTCCACTCAGCCTTCCGACGTCGCCCGTGGATCAAGATCAAGAGCAGGCGAGCTGACACTCGGCCTATTGAGTGGTGAGGAGCACAGCGTGGTCGGCTTTGGATTTGTGGTGGATTCCGCCCCTCATCGGAACGCCGCCCGCCCAGCCCTCTCCCGAGGGAGAGGGAGCCGATTTTTGGGCCTTTCAAAATCTGAGTTCAACGGGGTATCGCACGTCGGCGTACATTTCCCAAACACCACGGTCAGTCCCCTCTCCCTCCGGGAGAGGGCTAGGGTGAGGGCTGCGATCTGAAGTGTGTTTAAAGAAGTGTCTGAATCAGCGGAACCTTCCCACAAGGTTTTCAGGTTGTCCGTCGGACGTCCGCTCTCTAGCCTGTGTTCGTCGCTGCCAATTCAGCGACCGGGCATGGAAACCCGAAGACACGAGAGAGCAGATACGCCTTTCATAACGTATGCTTGCGCACTTTCATTGTGTGCACTCTGTTATGGCGGTTGTGCGCGGGAGACATTCGTGTCTGCCGGGTTGCTCTCTCCCGGATTTCCAGCTTGCGTACAGCTGCCACCCATTTTTCCTGGAAGTCGAATGGGCCAGCTGCAACTATCAATGAGGGAGAATCACCATGAAAAAACCAACACCCAACCCCCCAGAATCAGACACCAACACCACATCCCCCTACGCCTCCGTCGACAGCAAAAAACTCCACGAAGCAGCCGACCGCGCCCTCGATTTCTACCTCAACCCCACCGCCCACATCATGTCCAGTGCAAACGAGGCGGAACCCATGTACCTCGCCAACCCCAGATACAACACCGAATCCCTGCTAGCCAATGCCAGCGAAACCCTCGGCTCGGCCAGCGAAATGCTCATCAACTTCGCCGCCTCCCTGGAAACCTCACAGCGCAAAACCGCACTGGGCATCGCACAAGTCGTCATGCTGGGCGAATTGGCGGTGAATCAAGCGCTGGATCACGTCGAGTTGAAGGATGGCTAATTAGATCGTTCCCACGCGCAGCAAAGGAATGCAGCCCCTGACGCTCTGCATCAAATTCGCAATTTGGAACTGGAGCGTCCCGAGAGCCATTCCCACGCAGAGCGTGGGAACGATCAAAAAACCGTACCTCCACGGGAAGCACGGTTTCTTGTGTTGAGACGAGGAAGCGATCTTAACCGGGGTCGCGTCGAGGGTACTCCTGACGCGTATGCAAGATGCTCACAATCTCAATTTGGTCCGCCACTTGATAAACGACGAGATAGTTCGGGCTTACCACAATCTCTCGAGTGCCGGGAGAGCGGCCTTTGCGATACAGGTGTGGATGCCAACAAAGCGCAGATGTAGTTTTTACGACGGACTTGTGAAGTGCAGTCGCCGCTACAAAATTTCGCTCGCCAATGTACTTCAGGATTTTCGAGAGTTCGACCCGAGCCTTGGGTCGCCACTTAATCTGCATCAGCGCTTTTGCGCATTGATTCCATCAAGGCGTTGATTTCCTCCATCACTTGCTCATGGGGAATACTCGGGCGCGGATCATCGAGAGAGGCCTGTACTTCGGCCCGAAACCAACGGTCATAACTTGCAGCCTGTTCCTCGGGATCAAGATCCGAAACAACCGGGCACAGTGGGTCGATCAAGGACGGGTCGATCATAGAACCTCCGGGTTTGGTGCCTCGAAGTCTATTCGTTAACGGTATCGCTGTCGTCGCTGTCTGGATGAATTGCATGTAGGCCAAGCTCCATGAGGATCAAGTTGTCCCGGCAAATCCTAGAGCCTGCACTTCCGACGGCCAACCGCCAGAACTTGTCAGAAAACTCCCCGAATTTCTAAAAACGTTCCGTTTTCCGTAGGACGCAACTCAAACGTCAGCGCAAAAAAAACCGCGACCTCCCTCACCAGAGAATCGCGGCCCATCAACACCCAACCCCTACTGCTGCAACACCGTCGCTTGGTTAGCCGACCCGAACTGCTGAATATTCGCCGTCTGCGTAACCCCGCTCTGATCGACATTGGCAATGTTCCCCGTCCCGCCCTGGGTCACATACGCCACGTTCATCGTATCCGCCTGTTTCACCGTGATCATGTTGTCACTGCCATACAGCTGCGCGGTATACGCCTGGTTGCCAGTCCCGGATTGATCGAACTCAGCACTGTTGCCGGTGCCATTCGACGAACCCTGCACCAGGTTCCCTGTCCCGCGCTGATCCGATATCAAAATGTTGTCGCTACCATTCTGATCAAAATACAGCTCGTTATACGACTCAGCCTGACTGACCGTGGTCTTGTTACCCGTGCCAGTCTGATGCGTGGTCATAACCTGCCCGACGCCATCCTGAGTGAAGCTGGCGATGTTGCCATTCCCCGCCTGAGTAACGGTCGCACGCTGGCCGCTGCCGAACTGGCCGCCGGATTGCGGGCCTTTCCAGTTGCTGGCGTAGACCTTGTTGTCGTTGCCCACGGAGGTGGCGTTGAGCACGTGGCTGTCGCCGTTCTGGTAGGTAAAGTGCACGTTGCCGTTACCGACCTGATACAGCGCCAGTGTCGAGTTGACCGATTCGAACTGGTCGGCGTAGATCGCGTTGCTGTTGCCGACCTGGGTGACAGCGGCGCTGTTGTTTTCGCCGAAGCTTTGGTCGACCACGGTTTCGTTGCTGTCGCCGTATTGGTTGACGGTGGCTTGGCTGGCCAGTTGCGCGTCCTGCCAGATTTCCGTGCCGTTGAGGTTGCCGAACTGGTTGATGGTGATGTTGCCGCCAGTGCCATTGCGCTGGTCGCCGTAGGCGTAGTTGCCTTCGCCGGCCTGGTTGATGCCGATCTGGCCGCCGTTGTGCAGCACTTGTTCGGCGGTGCCGTAGTTGGCGGTGCCGTACTGGGTGATCACTGAACTGTTGCCGGTGCCTTCATAGAGTTGCTCGATGTTGGCTTCGTTGCTGTCGCCGAACTGGAAGGTTTTGCCTTCGCTGCCGTTTTGCGAATCCTGATAGATGAACGAGAAGTTGCCAGTGCCTTGCTGCTGTTGCAGGGCGCTGTTCGGTGCGCCGAAGCCTAGCGACTGGCTGGCGTGGGCGGTGTTGAAGGCGCCGACCTGTTGTTGGGTGATGGTGGCGTTGTCTTCGTAAAGCTGTTCGGCGTAAGCGGCGTTGTAGTCGCCGACCGCGTCCTGGGTGATCACGCTGCTGGCGTGGTCTTGCACGGCGGCGGCGTCGTTGCCCTGGCCCAGTTGGGTCTGGGTGGCCGTGCTGAACGGGGCCTGGGTCTGTTTCACGTCCGCGATGTTGGCGGTACCGGCCTGGTTCTGGTTGGACAGGCTGTCGTCGGCCATGGCCTGGGCACTGATCATGACCAGGATGGCGGCGGTGAGGGGCGTCAGTTTGAACATGATGAACTCTCCGATGATTGCAGTGCTTAGCGATATTGCTTGACCGAAACGCTCATGCCGTTGCCCGACTGGGTCACGGCGCTTTGCAGCCCCGCGCCGGCCTGCTCGATGCTGGCGTCGTTGTTGTTGCCGTTTTGCGAAATCTGCGCGCGGTTGTGGCTGCCGTTCTGAGTGATCGAGGCGGCGTTGCCGGAACCGTTCTGGTTGATCAGCGCCATCAGGTCGCTGCCCTGTTGCAGGATGTACGCTTCCTGATTGCTGCCCGACTGCACGATCTGCCCGAGCAGCGACTGACCGTTCTGTTGCAGCAGGGCGACGTTGGCCTGGCCGAGCTGGTCGATCAGGGCTTGCTGACCCACCGGTGGGGGCAGTTCGCCGAGGTCGCTGCTGGTCGCAACCAGGTCGTCGTTTTCCATCAGGTCGTCGGCGCGCACGCCTGCACTGCTGCACAGCAGGAGCAGGCAAAGCAGGGCGGCGGTCGACGTGTTCATGGTGAAAATCCTGTGTGGCGTTATCCGGTTGCGAAGCACGCCCCAGCCACCCGCAAGTGGCTGGGGCGCAGGCCTAGAGCGTGGTCACCGAGACCGTGCGCACGGTGCCCTGGGACGAGCGGATCGTCGCGGTCGGGTTGGCCGATGGCACCACGAGCGTGTTGTTCAGCGTCAGCCGCCAGCGTCCGGTCAACGGCACCGTGGTGGTGCCAAGGGTGACCAGCCCGGAAGGGGTGGTGACCTGCACGGTGATGGTGTTGCCGGTGGTCACTGACGAGGTGCCGGTGAAGTCCCAGTTGAAGCGCCCGCCAGAGCGTGCCTGCACCGTTGACGCGGTGACGGCGAACGTTTCCGCTGCTGGCCGTGGCGACACTTGCACCGTGACTGTGGCCGGCGTCGACAGGGCACCGAAGGCGTCCCGGGCGATGTAGGTGAAGGTCGTGGTGAACGCCGTGGTCACGGTGGCCGGTGGGGTGTAGGTGATCACCGTGCCGTTGCTGCTAACCGTGCCTCGGCCGGCGGCCGGTTGGGTCAGGCTGTTGACGGCCAGTGGCACGTTACCTTCCGGATCGGTGTCGTTGGCCAGCACGTTGATCGGGATTGCCACACCGAGCGTGGCGACAGCGTCCGCGACGGCGGTCGGTGCCTGGTTCGGTGCGACGGTGATGGTTACGGTGGCTGGATTGGCCGAGGCCAGGCCTTTGGCGTCCTGCGCTTTGTAGGTGAAGGTGGTGGTCAGTGGCGCGTTGACTACCGCTGGCGGCGTGTAGACCACCGATGTGGTGCCATTGAGCGCGACAGTGCCTTGGCCGGCGGCCGGTTGAGTCAACGCGGTGATGCCCAGCGGATTGTCACCATCAGGATCGCTGTCGTTGGTCAACAGACTGAGGGTGATCGGCACGCCGAAGCTGGTGCTGCCGCTGTCGGCGTTGGTGATTGGCGCTTGGTTTTCACCGGTGTCTGGCGCGCTGCCGACCACGACGACCGCTTCGGTGTCACCACCGCCAGCGGCAGATTTCACTGTCACGGTGGCCGGTGGCTGGGTCAGGTCGGCGACGGTGATGCGCTGCAGGGTGCCGGTTTTCGACAGACGCCCGTAGCCCTGGGCAACCATGTCGGGGATCGCCACTTCATCGCTTGAGGTGGCCTCGATCAGCAGGCTGTGGTTGGCCCAGTTGTAGCGCGCGGTCTGCACTTTCACCACGTCGGTGAGCTTGGCTGATACGGCCGTCGGACGCGTGGTGCCGGCGGGGTTGGTGGCGGTCACGACGACTACCGGAGGTACCGCGCCAGTGCCCAAGCGGTGGCCGAAGAACAGACCATTGTTGTCACCCAACAGACTGGTCTGGCACGGCGTTGGCGGTGGGCCGGGCAGCAGCGCCACGGTTTCACGGAAGCACAGGGTCGAGCTGTTACTGGCCTTGGCAAACACTTCGGCACGCACGCCGGCGGCGGTGCGGCGATAGGTGGCGCGGTCGATTTCCACCTGGGTCTGCTGACGGTTGTCGAGCACTTTGCCGGACAGGCTGAACACGTTCGACTGGATCGTTCCGGCAGGCCCGGTGATGCGCAGGAAGTTGGTGTTGAACGGGCTGCCGGTCACCGCTTCGTTGAGGTTCGGGTCACCGACGAAAGTTTCCGTGGCGCCGGTGTCCGGGTTCACTTCGGTGTAAGGGCCGTTGACGCTGCGCAGAAACGGTCCGATGGCGCCATTGACGGCACCGGTGAAATTGCCCGGTGCGCCGATGCCGATGTCGCGGGTGATGTTGATCGCGCGGCGCCCGGGTGCGGTGACATTGACCGTCTCGACGCCATACGGGTGCGTGATGGTGTAGGTGCCGGCAACGGGTACGTTTACCCGGATGCGAATCCGCGCAAAGCTTTGCTGATCACCGTCCGCCGGATTTTCCGAGGCGAATGCCGCTTCGATCCCGGCGACATAAGCGTCCACACCATAACCGGCAGCGTTGTCGGCAATCGTGGTTTCGGCCAGGAACCAGAAGGCTTCCGGCGGCCAGTTGTCTGGGAAAATCATCGGCTGGGCATCGTCGTAGATGCCTGGCTCGGCCAAGAGAATGCACATGTAGGCCGGCGGTGTGGTCGCGGCAACGCGCGAACTGGCGGCGCGCGACTGGCACAGTTCCATCGACAGCAGATTGTTGTCCTGATACCACATCGGGAATTTCCCGGTGGCGAAGGTGTAAGGGCCGGGGTCGACGGCGGCGAGTTGCGCATAGGCACTGCCGGTCAGCGAGAGAGCGAGCCCGAGCGCGTTGAGCGCAAAGCGTGGCCACTTGTTCATGATGCCTCCTGATGCGGATCTGGGCATGTGAGCGTTCATTGCACGATGACCACTTCTTCGGTATCGCTGCCGCCGTTGGACGACGTCACCCGAACCTTGGCCGGCGGTATCGGCGAGATCCCGGTGGCCAGGGTTTTCACCGCGCCGTCGCCACCGAGCGCGCCGATGGCGGCGCCGCTGCCGGAGGTGGCGGTGAGTACCGGCGGCGAGGTTTCGTCACTGGTCGAGGCGACCACGGTCAGTTGTCCGGAGCTCAGGCTGTATTGCGCGCTCTGGATCACCACCAGGTCGGTCAGGGTCATGGGCAGAGTGGTCGGCGTGCTGCTGGCGATGGCCAGGTGGTTGTCGGCGGTCACTTGCAAGGTGGTTGGCAAGGTCGGGTTGACCGAGGACTGCGCGTACCAGCTGCCGGTGCTGTTGGCTTCGGTCATGTTCAGCACCGGGGTGCTGCTGGTAACGGCGACGGTGCCTGGCGCTGGCGGCGCGAGGACGAACACATCCTGCTGGGCGACCGGCGCACTGGTTCCCGCAGTACGCGAGTAAGTGCTGCGCTGGGTGATCAATGGTGTAGGCCGGACCACCGTCGACAACTTGCCCGAAACGGCGAACACGTTCGTCCGCAGATCGAGGCCGTTAGGGCCTTCGATGCGTACGTAGTTAGTGTTGAACGGGCTGCCGGTGACTGCCTCGTTGAGGTTCGGGTCGCCGACGAATTGTTCGGCGGCACCGGTCAGCGGGTTGGTCTCGGTGTAGGGACCGTTGACGCTGCGCAGGAACGGTCCGATGTCACCCTTGAGCGCGCCGTCATAGGTTTTCGGCGTGCCGATACCAATGTCGCGAGTCATGTTGATCGCGCGCCGCCCGGGGGTGTCGATGTTGAACACGTCGACCCCATACGGGTGGGTGATGACATAGGTGCCGGCGGTCGGTACATCGACGCGAATACGGATACGGGCGAAGCTGACTTGATCGCCTTCAACCGGTTCCTCGGCAGCGAACGCGGCTTCGATGGCGCTGACGTAGCCCAGATCAATTCCCCGTGCGGCGTCGACGAGGGCCGTTTCGCCGGTGAACCAGAACGCTTCGTCGGGAAAGTTTGTCGGGAAGACAATCGGTTGCGCGTCATCGAACACGCCGGGGGTCGGCAGCAGCGAGCACATGTAAGACGGCGCGCCGGGGGCGCTGGGTACTCGGGAGCTGAGCGCTTTGGACAGGCACAGATCCAGTGTGCGACCGTGTGAGTCCTGATACCAACTGGCGAAACCGCCGTTGGCCGGCGTGTACGGACCCGGATCAACAGCAAACAAAGCGGCCTGGGCGATGCCCTGGGCCAATGCGCTCACGACCAGGACAGTCGCGGTTTTGGACAGTAAAGGGTGCATGAGTTAATCCCTCTATCAAAGTACCTGCCCCTTGGGGATGGGTCAGTTGCACAGGGCCTGTACACCTTCCATGCCAAGGTGTAGTGGATGGGCGGGAGAGGGCCGGGGTAGAGGGCTTGACGCGCAGAAGGGTCAGGTTTTTGGCCAGCGGGAAAAGGGCGTCATTCCCCAGAATCGGGGACGGTGGGGATGCTCTTAGTGGCCCGTCGTACGTAGAACCCCTGTAGGAGCTGCCGCAGGCTGCGATCTTTTGATCTTGATTCACAAAAGCAGGATCAAAAGATCGCAGCCTCGTTGCACTCGACAGCTCCTACACAGATCTGAGGTGGGTTTGGGAGGTGTTTATCGGGGCGATATCCCCGCAACCGGGCAAACCCCCACCCGTGGGCTATAACCCTATAGGGATGTATCGGGAAGTCGCCGCCATGAACATGCAGTCGAAATCGCTTCCGGTCGAGGAGGGCAATCTGCGCTTGGGCTCGCGCAAGCAGTCGTTCAACCTGCTGCGCTGGTTTTCGCTGATCAGCATGGCGGTGATCGGTACCGTGGCCATCGCGCTTGGCGCGGTGTCGACGCGTTTTGTCATTGATGAAAGCGTGCAGCGCGATGCCTTGCTCACCGCACAGTTCATACAGGCCATCGCTTCGGCCGAGGTGCGTCACGTTTCCATTCCCAATATCCGCACGATGGGTGAATTGCTCGACCCGCGTCAGGACGCGAACTTTCCCGACGTCAGTCCGCAAGCCCGGGCCGATGCTCGGGGCGAGTTTCTCGATCACATCGAACACCTGCCAGACGTGATTCTCGCCAACATCTACGCGCCCGACCGGCAGGTGATCTGGTCAACCAATCCCGCGCTGATCGGTACCAACATTCATGCCGATGAAGACCTCGATCGCGCCTTTAACGAAAAGATTCCGGTATCCGCCAGCTACCACGACGTCGACAAGGCTCGCGAAGAACAGAAATTCATCACGCCACCGGACTACATCTTCATCGAAAACTACATTCCGCTGTTTGACGCCGAGGGCAAGAACGTCACAGCAATGGTCGAAATCTACAAGGAGCCCAAGGATCTGATCGCACGCATGGAGCGCGGATTGGTTCTGATCTGGCTGGCGACTGCACTGGGTGGCGGGCTGATTTATCTGGGCCTGTACTGGATCGTACGGCGCGCGGCGATTCTGCTCGCGGCCCAGCAAAAACAACTGATCGCCAACGAAACCTTTGTCGCCCTGGGCGAGATGTCTTCCGCCGTGGCGCACAGTTTGCGCAATCCGCTGGCGACCATTCGTTCCAGCGCTGAACTGGCGCTGGAGTTCGACGCCGGCCCGGCGCAGAAGAACATCAACGACATCATCGGCCAGGTCGATCGCATGTCGAAGTGGGTGCGCGAGCTGCTGCAGTCACTGCGTCCGCTCAACGATGATCCGGAACCGGTGAATCTGGTGGCAGCGCTGCACGAAAGCCTTGTCGCGTTTGAACAGCAGATCGCCAGAGCCGGCGTGCAGGTGGTGTTTCATCCGCAGCACACGCCCATGGTGCTCAGCCAACCGGTGCAACTGACACAGATCCTCAACAGCCTGCTGGCCAATGCGCTGGAGGCGATGGACAAGGGCGGCACGCTGACCGTCAGCCTGGAACCGAGCGAAGACCGTGGCGTGTGCGTGGTGCTCAGCGACACGGGTAAAGGCATGAACGAAGAGCAACGGACCATGGCGTTCCGGCCGTTTTTCACCACCAAGTCTGGCGGCCTCGGAGTCGGTCTGGTGCTGGTCAAACGCATCATGGAGCGCTTCGGCGGCGGCGTGACCCTCGACAGCCGCGAAGGCGAGGGCACCACCGTTCGTCTGGCCTTTCAACTGGTCCCCTGATTCGTCCATTCCTGCCGAAGCCTGCGATCTATTGACTGATCGTTCCCACGCTCTGCGTGGGAATGCCTCAAGGGACGCTCCGCGTTCCGATGGGACGCAGAGCGTTCCGGGCTGCATTCCCACGCAGAGCGTGGGAACGATCAATCTCAAAGATCGCAGCCTTCGGCAGCTCCTACATGAGGTTTGCATTACCTCAAAAGATTTATGAACTTCCCCCATCAGTGGGTGTCAAGCCCCGGTCACCGGGGAGTGGGGGAACCCACAGACTTTCCAAGTCCCTGTTACAACTAGAAATAATTTCTTGGCGCAGTAGTTGCAAAACACCATCACCCCTTCCTTGATGAGGCGGCTGGTGATGGACAGAGCAACGCGTGACCCAAGCAACACTTTCCTGCTGACGCCTCTGAGCGTCTTTCTGATGTTGACCCTCGGCAGCATGGCCGGCGTTCGCGCCAGTCCCATTGATGACGAGCGACAGCCAGAAGTCTCCGATCCCTCGGCGTACTACGACGAACCGGCCGACCGCGCCGGCGCGCTCAATAACATCCTGACCCTGCCTGAGGCCAACGAAGATTCCTTCGACTTGCCCGACGGCGTCAAAGGCAGCCGCGACTCTACCCGCACGGAAAACATTCTGCCGCCGACGGTGCAGACGAGTTTCAACTACCCCACCAACGGCAAGCCGAGCCCGCTCTATGGCGCGCAACCGTTCACCCAGCAGTTGACCCTGTTCGAAGAGTTTGGCCCGGAAAAGCTCGACCCGACCACCCCGGCCGCGCCGTTGCCATTTCCGCCGGCCGCGATTGGCCCGGCACCGGCTCAGGACCCGAACAACGTCGCCCGCAGCGCGCCACCCGGCAGCGCCCTCGACGCGTTCCTGCGTCAACCGGGGCTGACGCCATTCCCCAGCCAGTTCGCCAATGTCGTCGACCGTAACCCGTGGCAGGCGCAGATCGAAGTGTTCCTCAACCGCCACATCGGCTCGTCCGCCGAAGGTCGGCCACCCGGAAAAGGCTGGGCGCACCAGCGCTGGAACGAGTTCTACCCGCAAGTCGCTTACAAAACCGTACAGACCGGCGCGCGCCTCAACGGTGGCCTGCGTGACAGCGTGCAAATGCACCATTACGCGGTGGGCGAATTCGGCCCCGGCGGTCTGTACCACAACGTCGCCGGTGTACCGCTGACCGACGGCACCTCGAAGGGCGTCGACCCGCGTTTCCACCCGGCGATGCCGGCGCAAAACCACAACTCGGTGTGGACCTTCGACGGCACGTTGCCGCCGAAACTGTTGATGGTGCGCTACGGCCAACCGGTGATGATGCGCCACTACAACGGCTTGCCGATCGATCCGTCGGCCAACCGTGGTTTTGGCCTGCACACCATCAGCACCCACGAGCACAACGGTCACGCGCCAGCGGAAAGCGACGGCTATGCCAACGCGTTCTTCTTTCCGGGGCAGTTCTACGACTATCGCTGGCCGATCCAGCTCGCCGGTTACGACAGCATCAACACCAAGGCTGAAGACCCGCGCGCAGCGTTCCCCTGCGCCCCCGGCGAAACCCTGTGGGTCAACGACCTCGCACCGGCGAAGAAAACCTGTGACAACGGCACCATCAAGATCCGTGGCGACTGGCGCGAAACCATGAGCACCCACTGGTTCCACGATCACATGCTCGATTTCACCGCGCAGAACGTCTACAAGGGCAACGCGGCGATGATGAACTACTACAGCGCGCTGGATCGCGGCAACGAGTCGGTGAACGACGGCGTCAACCTGCGTCTGCCCAGCGGCAGCGCTTTGCCGTGGGGCAACCGCGACTATGACGTCAATCTGGTGCTCGCCGACAAGGCCTGGGATCAACAAGGCCAATTGTGGTTCAACCCCTTCAACACCGATGGCTTCATCGGCGATCAGGTGCTGGTCAACTGGCAGTGGAAACCGACCCTTGACGTGCGTGCGCGCAGTTATCGCTTCCGCATTCTCAACGGCTCGGTGTCGCGCTACTTCAAACTGGCCTTGGTGCGGGAAATCAAAGGCAGTGGCGGCGAGTTTCAGGGGCCGAAAAACTCGGGTGTGACGTACAGCCGCGTGCCGTTCCACATGATCGCCAACGACGGCAACATCATGGAACACAGCGTGCCGTTCGACGGTTCGATGGACCTCGACGCCGATGGCGATAAACAGAACCACAACGCGATCCTGCCGACGCAGGGCATCGCCGAGCGCTTCGACATCATCGTCAATTTCTCGAAAAACGGTATCAAGCCCGGTGACAAGCTGTTCTTCCTCAACCTGCAGGCGCAGGACGACGGCAAAGGCCCGAAAGAAATGATTCCGCTGGCTGACGTACTTTCGGAGAAATACCTGCCAGTGATCAAGCAGACCAGCAATGGCCCGCAGTGGGACCGGGGAGATCCGGCGGTGGGCAAGGTCTTGCAGCTCAACGTCAAGGCCTACACCGGTCAGGATCTGGCGATGAACCCAGCGGCGTACGAGCCGGCCAAACCGGGCAAGGCTGAAGGGCTGGTGATGATCCCGCTGAAACTCCATCGCGACAACGCCGCCGATAAAGTCGTGCTGGCCAAGGCCCGCCACCGCACTTTCACCTTCGGCCGCTCCGACGGCACCGATGAGGCGCCGTGGACGGTCAAGACCGATGGCGGCTTCGGCTTCCACATGGACCCGCGTCGCTTGAATGCTTCGACTCAGCTGTCCAGCGGCCCGACCGATGCCGGTGTCACCGGGTTCGGCACCCTCGAAGTGTGGAACATCAAGGCCGGCGGCAAGGGCTGGAGCCATCCGGTACACGTGCACTTCGAAGAGGGGATCATCCTCAGTCGCGGCGGCAAGGCACCGCCAGAGTGGGAAAAATGGGCACGCAAGGATGTCTACCGGATCGGCTCCGAAGCCGATGGTCTGGACAGTGTGGAAATGGCGATCAACTTCCGCGAGTTTGCCGGGACCTACATGGAGCACTGTCACAACACTCAGCATGAGGACAACTCGATGCTGCTGCGTTGGGACCTGGAGAAACCCGGGCAACTGCAGTTGATGCCAACCCCACTGCCAAGCTGGGACGGTGTGCGCTACGTCAACTCCGCCGCGCTGCCAACTTTCCGCAGCGGCGACGGTATGGGCCCACAAGTGGTGGTCAAGCCATGAACCGCCGCCACGTTGATAGCCAACCTGTGCATACCCCGCGCTCCCGGGCGCTGGGCATGCATCTGGTGTTGCTACTGGTCGCCTGTGTGCTCGGCAGCCGCGTGCTGCCGGCACATCAGGCCAGTGTCAGCGAGCCGTCAGCGGCCAGTGAATCCGCCACCCCGTGGGGTGGCAACTACTTCCCCAACACCTTGCTGACCGATCAGGACGGTCAGCAGGTGCATTTCTTCGATGACCTGATCAAAGACAAAGTGGTGGTGATCAACTTCATCTTCACTTCGTGCAGCGATTCCTGCCCACTGGAAACCGCGCGCTTGCGCCAGGTGCAGAAACTGCTGGGGGATCGGGTCGGGCAAGACATTTTCTTTTACTCGATCAGCATCGACCCGCTCAGCGACACGCCCGAAGTGCTCAAGGCTTATTCGCAACGCTTCAAGGTCGGCCCCGGCTGGAAGTTTCTCACCGGCGAGTTCGAAGAGGTCACCGACCTGCGCAAAAAACTCGGGTTGTTCATCGAAGGCGTCGACAACGGTCGCAGCAAGGATCACAACCTCAGCCTGATCGTCGGCAACCAGAGTACCGGGCGCTGGATGAAAGCCTCACCGTTCGAAAACCCGTGGATCCTCGCCGATCAACTGGCCAACACCCTGCAGAACTGGAAACAGCCGAGCATCGAGGAAAGTTACGCCAACGCTCCGGACATTCGCCCGCCGAGCAATGGCGAAGAATTGTTCCGCACCCGTTGCGCCTCGTGTCACAGCCTCGGCCCGCAGGATGGCCAGGGCCTTGGCATGCGCAGCATCGGCCCTGACCTGATCGGCGTAACCCGCCACCGCGATCCCGAGTGGTTGAATCGCTGGATCCGCGAACCGGATCGCTTGCTCGCGGAAAAAGACCCGATTGCCCTGCAACTCTACGAACAATTCGAGCGAATCCCGATGCCCAATCTGCGCCTCGATGAGCAATCCGCGCAGTCGATCATCGACTTTCTCAGCGATGAAACAGAGCGTCAGCAACCGTCCACTGCGGCCATGACCGACGGTGCTTTGACGCCAGTAAAACCGGGCGATCCAGCCGCGACGGTGAGTCAGATGCGGTAGCGGCGAAATAGCATCATTGAACCGTGTGTCGCGGTCAGAGCCACCTACACTGATGGCTGTAAGCAGCGCGATATAAAACTCCAGGGCCACTCCCATGCAGCGACTGGAAGCACAAAAAACCTCTGCACCGAACGCATCGGTCGCATGCAAGGGCTGGCGCGAGCAGTTCAATTTGCTGCGCTGGTTCTCGCTCGCGAGTTTTTTCATCATCGCCGCCGTGGCGTTGGGGCTGGGTTATATCTCCACACGCTTCGTGGTCACCGAAAGTGTCGAGCGCGATGCGCTGCTGACCGCGCAATTCGTTGAGGCCATTGGCGCGGCGGAAATGCGTCACGCCAAAATCAATCCGAACCGGACGATGGGCGAAATGCTCGACCCGCGCCAAGACAACCAGTACCCCGATGTTGACCCGGCGCTACAGGTTTCGGCACGCACCGAGTTTCTCGATCACGTCGAACACTTGCCGGATATTTTGCTCGCGACCGTTTATGCGCTGGATCGCACGGTGATCTGGTCGACCAACGCTGAGCTTATCGGTGTGCACATCAAGGATGACGATGAGCTCGACGAATCATTCGAGATGAAAGTGCCGGTGTCTTCCAGCTACCACAAGATCGACGATGAGAAACCCGAGCAGCAAATGTTGCGCGAACCGAAATACCTGTTCATCGAGAACTACATCCCGATGTTCAACGCCGACAAAAGCAAAGTCGTCGCCATGGTTGAGGTCTACAAGGAGCCGGCGGATCTGGTTGATCGCATCGACCGTGGTTTCGCCTCGATCTGGGCGGCGACCTGTTTTGGAGGCGCGGCGATATTTCTGGCGTTGTTCTGGATCGTCCGCCGCGCGGCGAAACTGCTGCAGAGCCAGCAGCAACAGTTGATCAGCAACGAAACCTTTGTTGCCCTCGGCGAGATGTCCTCGGCGGTGGCGCACAGCCTGCGCAATCCATTGGCGACCATTCGCTCCAGCGCCGAACTGGCCCAGGAAGTCGCCAGTCCCGGTGCGCAACGCAACATTGGCGACATCATCAGCCAGGTTGATCGCATGTCACGCTGGGTGCGCGAGTTGCTGGTGTCGCTGCGGCCGATGAATGACGACGGCGAGGCGGTGGATCTGGTCATGGCGGTCGAAGACACCGTTGGCGCCTTCGAAGCATTGATCAAACGCTGCAACGTCGAAGTGCGCTTCACGCCGCAGAATTGCGCGCCGGTCGTCAGTCACAAGGTGCTGCTGACGCAAATACTCAATAGCCTGTTTGCCAACGCCCTCGAAGCCATGCCCAAGGGCGGTGTGCTCACCGTCGAGTTAGAATCGCCGCAGCCCGACAGCGTGCGTCTGACCGTGAGCGACACCGGTAAGGGCATGAGCGCGCAGCAGCAACTGTTGGTGTTCAAACCGTTTTTTACCACCAAGCAGGGCGGCCTCGGGGTTGGCCTGGCGTTGGTCAAAAGAATCATGGAGCGTTTTCAGGGCTCGGTCGTTTTGACCAGCAAAGAGCAGGAGGGAACCCGCGTCAGTCTCAACTTCAAAGTGGCATCGGGAGGGGAATATGGAACACAGCATTCTGCTGGTCGAGGATGACGAACTGTTGGCCGAAAATATTCAGACCTACCTGGAGCGCAAAGACTTCGAGGTGACGGTCTGCCATTCGGCCGAAGACGCGTTAGGGCAACTGGAAACCTTCATGCCCGACATTGTGCTGACCGACAACTCGCTGCCGGGCATGAGTGGTCACGAGCTGATCCAGAAGCTGCGCATCAGCGCGCCGGATCTCAAAGTGATCATGATGACCGGTTACGGCAACGTTGAAGATGCCGTGGTGGCGATGAAGGAGGGCGCCTTTCATTACGTCACCAAACCGGTCGCGCTGACGGAGCTCAAACTGCTGCTCGACAAGGCCCTGGCCACCGAAAGGATGGAGCGCACGCTGTCGTTCTATCAGGAACGCGAGGCGCAGAAATCCGGGGTGCAGGCGCTGATCGGCGACTCGGCGCCGATGCAGTATTTGAAGAACACTATCGGCCAGTTGCTCGATGCCGAGCGACGCATGGCCAACACCGATCTGCCCCCGGTTTTGGTGGAAGGCGAGACCGGCACCGGCAAAGAGTTGGTGGCCCGGGCGTTGCACTTCGACGGCCCGCGCAGCAAAGGTCCGTTCATTGAATTCAACTGTGCGTCGATCCCGTCGAATCTGGTCGAGTCGGAGTTGTTCGGCCATGAGAAGGGTGCGTTCACCGATGCCAAGGATCGCCGGGTCGGGTTAGTGGAAGCAGCGGATGGCGGCACGCTGTTTCTCGATGAGATCGGCGAGATGGATCTGCTGTTGCAGGCAAAGATTCTGAAGTTGCTGGAGGACCGCACCATTCGCCGGGTCGGTTCGGTGAAGGAGCGCAAGGTCAATCTGCGGGTGATCAGCGCGACCAATTGCAACCTGGAGCAGATGGTGCAGCAGGGCAAATTCCGCCGCGATCTGTTTTTCCGCTTGCGGATCATTTCGATCAAGGTGCCGCGCCTGTACGCGCGGGGCGACGATATTCTGCTACTGGCCCGGCACTTCCTTGCCAGTCATGGCAAACGATACGGCAAACCGAATCTGCATTTCAGTCAGCAGGCTGAGGAGTTGCTGCTCAGTTACACCTGGCCGGGCAATGTGCGCGAGTTGCGCAATATGCTTGAGCAGACCGTGCTGCTGGCGCCAAGCGACACGATCGCCGCGCATCAACTGAATGTGTGCATGAGTCTGTGCGACGAGCTGCCGCCGCAGCATCAGCATCAACATTACGAGGCTGTGCCGCACTATGAACCGCGTCCGGCGAGCAATATGGAGTCGATGAACCTGCCGGAAGTCGAACGCGACATGGTGCGCAAGATGCTCGACAAGACCGACTGGAACGTCACCAAGTCCGCGCGCCTGCTGGGCCTGAGCCGCGACATGCTGCGCTACCGCATCGAAAAACTCGGCCTCGCCCGGCCCGATAAACGGCAGTGGTAACCCCACCGCAAATCCCCTGTAGGAGTGAGCCTGCTCGCGATAGCGGTGTGTCAGCCAATAAACAGGTCGACTGACACACCGTAATCGCGAGCAGGCTCACTCCTACAGGGGATCGATGGGGCAGCAGATGTTGTGGGCAACCCGGATCAATGCTGCTGCCGACTCAAACACTCCAGCACACAACTCGGATCCAGCACCTCGTCATTCACATAAATCCCACGCTCGGCATCGTAGGTGCGGATAAACACCCGCACCGTCGCATCCGCCACCGTCGGCAGTTGTGAATCGTAGAATTCATGGTCACCCGGAAGCACCACAAAATCCTGCGGCGCCGTATCGTCGTAAGGCTTGGGCGGCGTGGAACCCAGCGAATACGGAGCAGGGTGGGCGAAGGGCTGGTTGGGCCCGTAATAATTGAAATTGCTGTCCAGCGCTTGCGCCTGAGTGGCAGCGAGCAGACAGCCGGTCAACAACAGCCGATCGAGCATATGCATGGCGGCACCTGCGAGTGCGGTTTTCCCCAAGGCTATTAACTATAGCTGCCCACGCCCCCAACGCTCGATCCACATCGGATCCCTGTAGGAGCTGCCGCAGGCTGCGATCTTTTGATCTTGACCTTTAAAAACAAGATCAAAAGATCGCAGCCTGCGGCAACTCCTACACGAATTGGCTTACAAGTTTGCAACAACCGCAATTGAAGAGCTGATCTAGACTCGGATCCGCTCAATCACCAGCATCGTCCGGAGTGCGCCATGGAAGTGCCCAACAATAAAACCGCCATCGAGAGCAATCGACAGGCGTGGAACGATTCCGCTCGCCATCACCAGGATTCGCCTGGCTGGCAGGCTTTGCTCGGCGAGGTCGCGCAGGCGGATTTCTCTTGCGTTGATGAGACCTTGAGCGGGTTGCTGGCGGTCGATGGCAAAGAGGTGATTCAACTGGGCTGCAACAACGGCCGCGAGAGTCTCTCGCTGTTTGCGCTGGGTGCCAGAAGCGTGGTCGGTGTCGATCAATCGGCGGCGTTTCTTGAACAGGCCCGCGAGCTGAACAAGCGTTCACCGCACAACGCCGAGTTCATCGAAAGCGATATCCATCATCTGCCGACGTCGTTGCAGAACCGCTTCGATGTGGCGCTGATCACCATTGGTGTTTTGAACTGGATGCCGGACATCGGCGAGTTCTTCCGCCATGTCGCTTCAACGCTGAAACCGGGTGGCCAACTGGTGATCTATGAAACCCATCCGTTTCTGGAAATGGTCGATCCGGAGGCGGAAGATCCGTATCGCCTCGCCAGTTCGTACTTTCGCGCCGAGCCGTTTGTCCAGGAAGAGCCAATTGTCTATGGCGGCAAGGTTGAGCAGCAGTCGGCGAAGTCGTATTGGTTTGTGCATAACCTTGGCGCCATCTTCAGCGCTGCCATTGCGGCGGGGCTGAATATTGCGCACTTCAAGGAGTATGCGCATTCGAACCGGGAAGAGGTTTATGACCGGTATTTGAATCAAGAGGCGCAGATGCCGATGTGCTTTACCCTCGTCGCCACCAAGGCGTGATTGATCGGTGCGGCAACCGGCCTCATCGCGAGCAGGCTCACTCCTACATTTGAAATGCATACCCCTGTAGGAGTGAGCCTGCTCGCGATGGCGGCATCAAAGCCGCCACAAATATCCAGACTGAATCAAGCCTGCGCCGCCGCCGTCACTACCGGTCTTTCCGGCTTGCGCAGCGCCTCCAGTCTCGAGTTGCTGTAGTTCGATTCGCGGAAGAAACGCCAGTGCCCGAACAGGTCGTAAACATGGGTGATATGCCCTTGTTCCTGATAGCCCAGGCGAATATGCATCTTCAGCGCCTGTACATTGGCGTTGTCGCAGATATCCACGACTTTTTTGAAGCCTCGGGCAGACATGACTTGCCAAAGTGCGGTCTGTGCATCGACGGTCAAGCTACTGCCGAAATAGTGCCGGGTAATTTCGGCACCGAACTGAAAGTATTCACCGGGCTTGACCGGGAACGTGCAGCGGTAGAAGTGGCGGTCGTAATAGTCTTGAGTGCTGGCCCAGACGAACCCGACGGTGTGACCGTCCTGGTCCAGGTACATATGCCCGGTATGTCCTTCAGCGGCCAATTCGGCCATGGTCTCCACGCGGTCACCAAAGTACTTGCCGAATGCCTTGGCGTTGTCCTCGGTGATGTCGACTCTGCGCAAACCTTCGCAGGGGCGCAGTTTGTTCGGGGCAATCGGCGTGACCAGGTCGCGCTCCATCCACAGCAGTTCACGATGAGCGAACACGTAACGTTTCCACAGCGCGCCAAGGGTGCGGCGCAGGCCTTTTTGTTTGATGCGCAGAAGCAGATTTTCGATGACGCTCATGATGCCCTCCGAGGCGCTAGCCCAGGTGTGTTGGATGGTGTTGCCGGTTGAATTTCGGATGTGTTCGCCGCCGTCGAGTTGCCGGCACGCTGTGCGCGCCATTTTTGCAGGGCCGGTTTGACGTGGTGCCAAAGGCGTAGCCCCAGGCCCAGCAGCAGACCGCTCGGGCGCCACGAGTAGAAACTCCAGCGCCAGTGTTCCAGTTGCCCGGTCATGCGTTCGTGCAGTTGATGGCTGGAGTTTTCCAGGCTGACCCGCGACGCATCGATCCAGCGCCAGTGCTCTTCCAGCCCCCAACGAATCCATTCCTCCAGCAACACCCGCCCGCTACCGAGGTCGGCGTACTGCGGCAAAAACGCCAGGTTGTAATCGTAGAGGCGGCCCTGTTCGAGCAGGCCGAGGCGATAGCTGATGCAGCGGCCGTTCAGCTCCAGCGTCACGACCCGCACCAGTCCTTGAGCGGCGAGGGCGGTGAAAGCGCTTTGCATCCACTGACGACTGCGTTCGGTGGCGAAAATCCCCACGCCTTCATCGCCTTTCCAACTGACCGACTCGACTTCCTGCAGCGCTTCTAAAATCGTAGGCATCGACAGCGCATCGGGGGTGATTCGTCGCACTTGCGCACCGCATGCGGCAATCCGTTTGCGCGCCCGACGCAGCTTGTAGCGCGGGTCGCCGGAGATCTCCTGATGATCGGCGTCGCTGATCAGATGCACTGGCACTCGGCAACTCAGGCGTCGTTCAGCCGTGGAACTGCGCGCCATCCATTCGGTGAGCGCACTTTCTTCACCGGCAGGTTCCGACAGTTCATTGAGTTGCAGCAGCGCGTGGGGCAGATGCTTACGGATCAGCACCAGCGCCTTGTGCATGTCTTCGCTGCCGAGCAACGACAGCAGGGCCAGGCGATCGGCCATTGGATAACCCAAGTGATGCAAAACGCGAAACGGTACGCCAGTGAAGCGTTCGCGGCTGGCCACCAGTGGCAGGCACAGCAGCAATTGCTCGGCTTCCCAGCCGAGCAGAATGTGCAGGCGCTGATCCTCGTCCAGGGCCTGCTCTGCTGCGCACAACCAGCCAAGGTTGTTGAACGGCGTGTGATCGGCCACGCGCAGGCGCAGTGCCTCGAAGGCTGTTGCCGGGAAGTCGGCAGCGCATAGAGAGGTGCGCCATTCGAATCGCATCACCATGGGTTCAGACCGCCGTTGCTTTGACAGGTGGACGGGAAGTTTTACCCAGCGCCGCCAGACGCGAGCCGCTGTAGCGGGTTTCGCGATAGAAGCGCCAGCGGCCGAACAGCGTGTAGATATTCATGATCCGCTGTTGTTCGGTATAGCCCATGCGCAGGTGCAGCTTGAGCGCCGGGACGTTGCTCGAGTCGCAGACATCGACCACTTTGCGGCAGCCTTGGGCGGCCATGGCTTTCCACAGACGCAGTTGCAGATCTACCGACAATTCGGTGCCCCAGTAGGCACGGGTCAGTTCGCCGCCGAACTCGAAAAACTCGCCGGGTTTAACCGGAAACCGGCAGCGGTAGTAATGCCGATCGAAATAGTCGCGCGGCGTGCCCCAGATAAACGCCACGGCATCGCCTTTGTCGTCGACATGCATATGCCCCGTGTGACCGTCACTGGCCAAATCGGCCATGACACCGACGCGGTTGCCGAAGTAGCGGGCAAAGGCGCTGACGTTGTTTACGGTGATCTTCAGCATGCGCAGTGGCGGGTAGGGTTTGAGGCTGTGCGGCGGCACGGGGCTGACCAGATCGCGCTCCATCCACAGCAGTTCCTGATGGGCAAAAATGTACATTCTGCGGATCTTCGCCAAAGTCGCTCGCAGGCCTTTACGACGGATATGTCCGCTGAGTCTTCGCAAAACATCCATGGTCTCTTCTCCTGTTGAGGATCCCACGCACAGCAAGAGGCTCGCGGGGCAGAACATCGAAGGGCAGTTCATGAAGCGCTCCAGTTCAGGGCAAACAGGGTTTGCCCCGGCAATTCGAAACGCACCCGCCCGTTTTCACAGGAAAACGATGCGTCGCTGCTACGATTGTCAGCGCCGAAGAAACGCAGGGCGCTTTGGTTCAGCGGGCACCGGGCACCGCTCAGATCAACCCGTTGCAGGCGCGTGCCTTTGTTCACCCCGAGCAGGGCGCGCTGCTTGTCGCCGGCCATCGCCAGGACATCCACCTCAAAAGCGTCGTTATCCAGTTGCAGCACTTGCGGCAGCCAATGCCGGGCGATGAATTGTTGGGCAAGGCCCACCGGTTTCAGCTCGAAGCGACCATCGTCATGTATGCGCACCATGCCTTTGCCGTAGGGCGGTTCGTCGGCGGCCTGAAACCAGTTGAGCATGCTCAGCAGGCCATCCTGAGAGGCGTTGATGACCACCGAGGCCCACCACAGCGCGGTGTAATGGGTTTCCTGATCGTAGGGGCTCAGGGCTGAGCCACTGGACAGATTGGTCTGATCCAGCAGCAACGCTTTGCGTGGCTGACCGTTAGCGTCCAGCCCCACCAGGTCTGCTGCGCGGCGTACGCTGTCGCGGTAGACCCGGGTCGCCAGCAGGTCGCGGATCATCCATTCATGCCAGGCCAATGCATCGACCTGATCGGCGGATTCACTGAGTAGACGCCGCGCCCAATCGATGCCGCGCTTGTCCGCTGCGTTGCGGGCGAACGGCCCGTTGACAAAACGGGAGCTGGCGGGCATGGCGATGCGCACGCCGGCCTTGGCATTGGCCGGATCGCTGCGCACTTGGCGGGCCATGCTGACAAAAATCGCCCGATAATCTTCGTAGCTTGAATAGTTCAGGTTCGGCTCGTCGGCGAAGCCGATGTAATGCGTGCCTTGACCCTCCAGGGCACGAGTGCCGGCGAGCCATGCCTCCAGGCCGTTGTTGCTTTGCACGTCGGCACGCAGATCGGCCCGACGCCCGGTGCCAGCGAGCAGTGTGATGTCCTGGCGGATGCCGAAGCGAGTCTGATAGAGCTGACGAACCGGGTCTGCGAAACGGGTATTTTTCGAAGTGACGTCAACGTAGCTGTAATAACTCGCCGCACTCGGTTTCAAGGCATCCAGTGCGGCATGACTGGCCGCGGGCGGCATGAGATTGGGCAGGGCAATGCCCAGATCGGGGGTGCGACCGAGCACCTTATCGTGCAGGGTCAGGCGTACCTGGCCCGGCTCTTCACGCAAGGGTTGGAGCTGCTGCGGATTTTGCGCAAACAGATTGGCCGTGCCGTCGAGCCAGAAGGCCGCTTTGCCGCTGCCCTGCAGGCGCAAGCGCCAGACCTGGGGCTGGTCGCTGACCGGTAAGGCCACTTGATCGAATTGCCAATAGGCGCGGTAGGGCTTGAGGGCCAACGACAGTTGTTGTCCATCGTCTATGCGCTGGGCTTGCAGCGCGTTGACTCCGCCATGGTATTTGCCGTTCAGCACCGCGTGTTCTCCCGGTGCCACTTGGAAAAACAGCTCATCGCCATTGCCGGTTTCGACACTGAAATGCACTTTGGCCGGACTGAACAGCGCTACTGTTTTATCGTCATGCTCGACGCGATAACTGCGGAAGCTGTAGCCGGGAATCTCCAGGCGATAACTGGCAGCGCCGGGCAGCAACGGCCAGCTCTGCGAACCGCGAGTTTCGCTGGCTTTGATCAGCCGTTCGCCCTGCAGCTTGCCCTGACCGTCGAGTAGATAAATATGCTCTTCATTGGCCTCGGCCTGCCATGCCGGCACCCATCGCACTGTTACGGTGTCCGGGCGATCCGCTTGCAGGTACAGACTGCCGTCGCGCAGGTCACCCCACTGCATCGGCGCCGCGAAACCGTTCAGCGTCAGGCCGAGTCCTAACAGCAGGGCCAGGCGTTTCATGCTGTCTTCCGACGTTGCAGCATCAACCACATCGGGGTGATGTCGCTGGGCAGGATGATCAAGGTTTGCCAGAACGGCACGTTGCTCAAGCGGCAATAAAGCACCAGCATCGCCACCGTCACCGCCAGATAGGCGATTGATGAAGCCGCCGCTGCACCGACAATGCCGAAGGCAGGAATCAACAGCAGATTCAGCGCCAGGTTGAGCAGAGCGCCGATGCCCATCAGCAACGACACCGTGCCGGGGCGATCCTTGCCAATCAGATCCAGCCGCAGAATGCTCGCATAGCACAGGCCCAGCAGGCCGGGCAGCAACGCGAGCAGCGCTGGATACGCCGGTTGATACGCCGCACCGAACAGCGTGACGATCAACCATTCGCCGATCACTGCCATCGTCAGGCAGGCGCCGAGCATCACCGTGGCGGTCAGGCGCAGGGCCAGCGGCGTGACCTTGTCCATGCCTTTGTCCTGTTGCAGCAGTCGCTTCATCAGCGGTGTGGTGACCGCCTCCGGAACGATCAGCAACAATTCGGCGGCGGCGCTGGCCATGGCGTAGTGGCCGAGCGCGGTACTGCCCAGCAGGGCGCCGATAAACAAGTAGTCGGAGCGCAGAATGATCTGTTGGAACAGCAGATCCGGATGGCTGCGCGCACTGAATCGCAGCAGCTCGTTCTGGCTCGCACGGTCCCATTGCAGTTGCAGCGGTTGTGCGCGTTTGAGCCACATCCAGCCGACCAGCACCACCAGACTGATGCCGGCCAGCCAACTGATCAGCGCGGCTTCGAGTGCGGCCTCTTTCCACATCCAGAACAGCGCAACAAACAATAGCAGCGGCGCGAGGGATTCGATCAGACGCAGAACATTGAAGGCGACCACGCCGCCCGACGCGTTGTGCAAGGTCAGCAAACCGCTTTTAAGGACGGTCAACGGCACCGCCAGCAGCAACAGCCACGCCAGCAGACCGAGCTGCATCGTCACATCGAGTTCGCTGCCGAACTCACGGGCCAGCGCGACCACCAGCAAGGTCAGCAGCCCGGCCAGAACACAGCCGAACACCAACACCTGAGCGAGCAACAAGCCCATTGGCCGCTGATTGGCCGCTTGATAACCGACTGCCGAATTCAAGCCGCCGCTGGTCGCCGCGCTGATCAGATCCGGCAGGGTGCTGAGCAGGGCGAACAAACCGCGTTCACTCGGGCCGAGAATCCGCGCCAGCAACACATTGCGCAGCAGGCGCAAGGCAATCATTGCCAGTTTGGTGCCCATGCTCAGGGCCAGATGCTTGAGGTAGCTACCGCGACTCATGACCGTGCCCCGCGATAAATGCGCCACGACAACAACGCCGGATTGCAGGCGATGCGCTGACTGACGCCGAAGCGCGGCAGGTTCAGCGGGTCGCCTTCGCCGCGATAAATGCCGGTGCCGGTGCCGAGGGCGAACGGGTAGTCGTGATTGGCGATCTGCTCGCGCACGCGTTCATCGTTGTCGCCGTTGGGGTAGCAATACACCGGCAGTGGGCGGTTGCAGCTGTTGTACAAGGCATCGCGGCTGCGGCTGATTTCTTCGTTCAGGCGCTGATCATCAAGGCCGGTGAGGATGGCGTGGCTGGCACCGTGCGGGCCAAAGCGCACCAGACCGGAAGCCTCCAGCGCGCGCACTTGATGCCAGTCCAGCGCTTGCGGCTGTGATTCGGCTGGGCACTCATCGGTGAGTTTTTCCAGTTCCTGCGGGTCAAGCGTCTTCAACCCTTGGAGGAAATGCAGCAGCGCCAGGCTGCGGCGGTCGACATCGATGTCATCGAGCAGTACCGGCAATGGGTGATGCATGAACTGCAGGCACTCGATCAAGTGCATCCGCGCTTTTTCACCGTGGCTGCCCCACAGGGTTTCGCCAAGGCTTTCCCACCAGAAACGCTGACGGCTGCCGATGAAATCGGTGGAGAGGAAAATGCTCGCCGGTACCTGATGTTTCTGCAGCAGCGGGAAGGCGTTGACGGCGTTGTCGCGCCAGCCGTCATCAAAGGTCAGCGCCACCCGTGGGCGCTCGCTGCGCAGCGAATTGGGCTGGAGGATTTCCATCAGCGGCACGCAATCGAAATGCCGACGCAGCCACAGCAGTAAATGCTCGAAGGCCTTGGGCCCGACGCACAATTCATTGCGGTGCGGCAGGTTGGCGGCACGGTCGTTGGCCAGCACCCGATGCAGCATCAAAATGACCCCAGCACCGTGCAACTGGTTGCGCCCCACTGACGAGTTGAGATAGAGCCAGCCGCTGGTGCGTTTCAGCAGTTGTTTGATCGCCATGGCATGAGTCCTCTCAACGATTCTGGTCAGGATTCCACTGTGCGTAGCGTTGCCCGCGCAGGAATTGCCACAGACCGACGCTCATGCCGGCCAGCGTCACCAGCAGGAATGCTGCGAGGCGGAACGGTTTGGGTAAACGGTGTTGCGAATCCAGCAGGCCGGCGATGGCAACCGCGTAGCCGAGCAATTGCGCAATCAGGCTCAGGCGATAGAAACCGTGCTCGTTCCACAGCCAGAAATTGCTCAGCAGCAGCGGCAGCAAGAGAATCGGCGCGAGACGGCGGATCAGTTTGTGGCTGATCAAGGCAATGGAATAAAGGCCGTACTTGAACGGGTTCAGCAGTGCGCTGCGTTGCGCCAGGCTTTGCAGGCCACCAACCGTGACCCGCTGGCGGCGGCGCCATTGCTTGCCCGCTTCATCAACGCCCTGGTCGATCACTTGCGCCTGGGGTACGTAAACGATGCGTTTGTGCGCGACCGGCGCGCAGGTACTGATGAAGAAGTCGTCGTTGACCTCGGCCGGTACGTTCTGGAACAGTTCGCGGCGCAAGGCGAGCAGGGCGCCGTCGGCGGAGACCATGCAGCCGGTGCGATTCTCGACCCGGCGCAACCAGCCTTCGTAATGCCGATAGAGGCTGTCGCCAATACTCAGGCCACCACCGGTGACCGGGATCACCATGTGCCCGGCGCAGGCACCGACCTGCGGATCGCTCAACGGCGCGAGCAAATGGCCGAGGGTGTCGCGCGACCATTGGTTGTCGGCGTCGGTGAACACCAGAATGTCGCCGCTGCTCACAGCGACGCCGGCATTCAGTGTGGCGGCTTTGCCCTGGCGCGGCAGGTCGAGGACGGTGATGCGCGGATCGATCACTTTGTGCGCGCAGGCCACGGTGTCATCGCTCGAGCCGTCGCTGGCGAGAATGATCTGCAGCGCTGCGGGCTGATAATCCTGGGCCAGCAGGGTGCGCAACTTGTGCTCGATGTGTCGCGCCTCGTTGTGCGCGGCGATGACGATGCTGACGTTCAGCGGCGGTGCCGGCGCGTGCCGCCAGGCCGGGAACAGCGGCGCCAGCAAGGTCAGCAGCAGCGGATAGCCGATGTAGGCGTACGCCGGCAGCACAAGGCACAGGCAAAAAATGAATTCAGCCACGGGCGGGCCTCCTGGCGTTCCAATGACACAGACTGAGAATAAGTGCCGCGCTGGGCAGGTGCAGGCGTAACCAGTGCAGACCCCACAGTTGCAAGGTGAGGCGAGCATTGTGGTGCTTGATGCTCTGCCGCACGCTGAGCATCAGACTCGGCAGCAGGGTCAGCACCAGCAGGATCACCGCGAGCTGCGCGAGGCCGGCGAGCAAGGCAACGATCAGTAGAAAATCCGTCATCCAGACCAGCAACGACAGCAGCGGAAAACGCAGCAGGCGCAGGCTCATGCCATGGGTGCGCAGCAACTGCAGATGGCTGCCCTGGCGCCACAGCTCCTTGCCCATCCACTCGCGCCAGTTCATTTCGTAGCCCCAATGCAGGGCAATGCTGTTACTGGTCGACAGCAGCCGTGCGCCCTGTGTGCTCAGACGCAAGGTGTATTCCTTGTCTTCGCCGGTGCGCAGGGTTTCGTTGAATCCGCCGACGACGTCAAACCAGCGTTTGCGCATCAACAGGTTGGCGCTGGGCAGCCAGTCCACGGTGCGACTGGCGTGCGCTGATGGACGCAACATGCGCCGTTGCCAGGCGGTCGCGTACCACGGCGCGGCGGCGGGGGTGTGCAGATCCAGGCCAAAGATGTCGCCCTGATTCTGCGCTTCGAGAGCGAACAATTCGTTCAGCCAGTCTTCGGGCATTTCGATATCGGCATCAATGAACGCCAGCCATTCACCGCTGGCAACCGTTGCGCCACGATTGCGCAAGGCGCCGATCAGCAGGCCGGGCAGCACCAGCACCTGTGCGCCGAAGGCGCGAGCGATCTGTGGCCCGTCATCAGTGGAACCGTTGTCGACGACGATCAGTTCACAGTCGATGTCGGCGGCGTTCGCAGCCTTGCGAGCGGCCAGGAGGGTGCGGCCGATGTGCCGTGCCTCGTTGTACATCGGAATGACGATGCTGATCCGGCTCATGCTCTGGCCTCCGTCAGCGGTGCTTGC
Source organism: Pseudomonas sp. Irchel 3H7 (assembly GCF_900187605.1). GTDB lineage: Bacteria > Pseudomonadota > Gammaproteobacteria > Pseudomonadales > Pseudomonadaceae > Aquipseudomonas. Next base: position 368,299 of record NZ_FYEA01000001.1, on the reverse strand, counting down.
TCGGCTTTCAGGCGCAGCACCCAGGTCAGTGCAAGCATGATCCACAGGTATTTCAGGTTCGGCGCGCTGAGAAACATCAGAAACAACGTCAACGACAGAAAGCTCATTCCCAGATGGGTCATCAGGTCCGCGTGCTGCCATTCGCGCCGTTGCAGCCATTCGCGTCGTGCGCGGATCAGGTTGTAGAAACCCTGCACGAGCAAGCCGACAAACAGCAGGCCGGCGGGAATCCCCAATTCGCTGAAGATCTCCAGATAAGTGTTATGCGCCCGGCGATAGAGATCGCCGATCTTGCGGTTGGCCGAGAATGCCTTGGCATAACCGGTGGTCGCATAGTGCAACGGGAAGGTTCCGGGGCCCGAGCCGAGCAGCGGATGCTCGCGGATGATCTGGCTGCCGACGACAATGTAAGAGGCGCGACGGCCGAGGGATTCATCCTGAGCCTTGGCCCCGGCGCTCAAGATACTCAGCGACTGGATGCGCGCCAGATAACCGGCAGGCATCGCATAAATCGCCAATGGCAGCACGATGGCGGCGCCGAGCATGGCGAATCCGAAATGCCGCGGACGGATACGGTTGAGGTGCTGGCGGTAATGCCAGACCCCGATCGCCAGACTCAAGGCCAGTACCACCAGCCCTGAGCGCGACTCCGTTTTGGTCATGCCGCCGAGCAGCAACAGGCAGCAGCCCGCCCAGAACAATCGTTGCAGCAGGTTCGGGCTGCGAATCACCAGCAGCAGGCCCAGCGGCACGGCGAAGGCGATCAGCAGCGCAAAGGCATTCGGGTCTTCGAGCAGGCCGGCGGCGCGGCCCTTGTCCTGGAATCTGCTGGAAAACATCGCCATCGCGCAGGTCGCGCTAACGCTGAGCGTGACCAGCCGGGCGAACAGATCGAGGTTCAGCTCGCGGCCGATCAACAAAGTGATCACGAACAGAATCAGGCCCACGCTCAGTTCACGCAGATGACTCTGTGACATGCCCATGTTGTCGGTGGCGAGCAGGCTCAGCAGGTACAGCGCCATGAAACCGATCAGGTAGCGCCACAGATTGCTGCGCAGGCGCTGCGATGGAATCTGATGCAATGCCAGTTGCAACGCCAGGATCAGTGCCAGCGAAGCACCGATGAATTTGCTCCCCGATAACGCGCTGTCCTTAAAGAACCCTTCAAACGGCACCAGCGCGGCAATACCCAGCAGGCCCCACGACGGTTTGCGGTACAGCACCGTGAAACCCAGCAGCCCTAGCACTGCCCCCGGCGCCAGATACGGATAAGGACTGACCAGCAAAGCCATGCAGACCAGTGCCAGCAGGCTGACGATCGAGAGCGGGAAAATCATGCGCGTGCCTCCCCTGCCGTGTGGATGTACAGCTGCGACCAGCGTTCAGCCAAAGCCTTGAGGTCGTAGCGTTCCTGTTGTGTGCGTCTGGCGTTGTCGCGCAGTTGCGCGGCCAGTTTCGGTTCGGCCAGCAACGTGTCGAGTTGACGGGCGAGGGCGGCGGTATCGGTCGGTGCGGCGAGCAGGCCGTTGTGGCGGTCCTGCAAGACATCGGGAATGCCACCGACCGCGAACGCCACCACGGGCACACCGGCCTGCATCGCTTCAAGCAGAATCATCGGTGTACCCTCGGTGCGCGAGCTGATCACCAGCGCATCGAGTTGCTGCCACCAGCCTTGCATCGCCGTCTGATAGCCCGGCAAGCGAATCCGCTGTGGTAAACCGGCAGCGTCGATACGCGCCTGCAAGGCTTCACGTTCCGGACCGTCACCGAGCATCACCGCGTCCAGTTGCGGATGCTGGTGACACAACGCAATCAGCGCATCGAGAAACAGATCCGGGCCTTTCTCGCTGCTCAACCGACCGACGTAACCGACCAGCCAGCGTTGTCGTTCCAGCGGCGGCGCCGCTGACGCCGCTGGCAAACCGTTGGGGATCACCTGCAACTTCTCTGCACGGACGCCGGCCTCACGGTGCAGCGCAGCGATGCTTTGCGCTACACAGATCACCCGCTTCACCGAGGCCGTGCGGCACAATTGCAGGCTCAGCCAGGTGTAGAACTTCTGTTTGCGACTGCGCGGGGTGAAACCGTGCTGGGTGATGACCAGCGGCAGGCGCAACAGCGTTGCGCCGACCCAGCCAAACAGTTGTCCTTTGAAGTTGTGCGTGTTGAGCAAGGGCTTGTCACTACGGCGCTGATGCAAGTGCCGCAGTAGTCCGCCGAGCCCGGCACAGCCGCGGGCGTCCACCCCGGCCTGACGAAAGCGCTCGATCAGCTCGGCTGGCGCGTCGAGGAACAGCACCTGATGCTGCCCCGGCGTCGCCAGGCAATGATCCAGCAACATCCGCTCGGCTCCGTAGAAGCCGCCGCTGCTGAGCAAATGAATGATCGGCAGGGCGACGCACGGGGTGGACGCCGCGTTCAATTGCGCACCCAGTGAACCAGGCTGGGCATGGTCCAGTTCTTGTGCGGATTGCCAGGCTGCGACGTTTCTTCATTGATTACCAACAGCACCGGCAGGCCCAGTTCATGACTGATTTGCGCCGGATGTTTGAAGCGGTGATCGAAGAACTCACGCACATAGACGAAGGCAATGGCCAGCAGCAGACCGGTGAGCAAACCAAACGGAATGATCAGCATCGGCTTGGGAAACGCCGCCTCGGTCGGTTCGTACGGTGGACTCAAGACACGGGCGTTGGACAAGTCGTTGTCCAGCGCGCGGGTCGTGCTGCTTTCGGCAAAGCGTTGCGCATAGGTTGAAAACGCTGCGTGCAATGCGCCGATCTCGGTGTCCATCTGGCGCAGCTTGCTTTGGGTTTGCTGCAATTGATGGATGCGATTCTTGAATTCGGCAATGCGCGCAGTTTTCTGCTCGATGACCTGGCTGACCACCGACAGGTCGATCTTGCGTTCCTGGATGCGGTTGTTGACCACTTTGAGGAACTGCTGGCGGGTGCGGGCAATTTGCTCGCGGGTCAGCAACATCGGTTCGCTACTGGGTTGAAATACCGCGAGGTCATTCATATAGCGGCTGACCTGAGTGGTCAGTGCCTCGCCCATCTGCCGGATCTCACGGTCTTCGAACGCGATGTTGTCCACCGTGGTGGTGAAGGTGAACGGGAAGGTGTAGTCGTTGAGCTTGTTGGTGTTGGCGGCGGCCAGGCTGGTTTTCAGGTAATCGAGCCAGCGCTGGCTTTGCAGCAAGCGATCGCGATACAGGTTGAGTGCCTGCTCTTCAGTGTTGATCGCGTTGAGGCGAAAGGTGATTTCCTCTTTCGGATCGGACGAACCGACACTTTCCAGCAGGCTCAGCCGTGCGCCTTCCAGACCGTCGAGCCGCACCTGATATTGATGCTTCTTGGTCTCGTAGAACGAGTGCGGCAGCTCGATCGATTGCAGCGCCTGACGATCGACCAGATAGTTGCGCAGCAACGTGGCAACGAACGTTGTGCCCTGGGCAGGATCAGGGAAGCTGTAGACGATCGAGATCACATTGGAACCCGGCAGGGTTTCGATCTTCAGATTGTCGATGGCTTCCTGGGTCAAGCCATCCAGTGCCGTGTCGCGCACCGGATCGGTTTCCATGCCCAGTGCATCACGCAGCGGATTGATCACGTATTCGCGCAGCGGCGTGCTGACGTAATTCTTGAACGGTTCGCCGAGCAGCTTGCTGAGCATCCCCGGCGGCGGGTTGTACTGACCCTGATCGCGCAGTTCGCTGATGGTCTGACGGATCAGCGCCGGCGAACGGAGGATATTGCTTTCGGTTTCCATATCCGCCAGCGATGGCGGAATGAAGGTGGCGTTGTCCTGGGTCAGCGAGGTGGTCGCATCGCCCTGAGACAGTTTTTTCGACTGCACGATCACCTGTGCGGTGATATCGAAGCTCTGTTTGAGCAACAGCGGCAGCAACAGCGCGATCACTGCAAAGATCAGGAAGATGCGCTTCACCAGTTGCTTGTTGGCGAAGAAAATCCTGAAGAACTCGTGCAGGTAATTTTCTTTTGGGTTCATGTCGTTCACCTGAGAGTCAGTTGTCACTGCCTTTGTTGTCGACGCGGTAGCCGAAGCTGAAACCCACGCCCTGGAACAGCACCACATCGGCCAATTGGCGGGCGAGTTCGCCGGCGCTGGCCAATTTGGTTTTCGGTACGTAAAGCATGTCGTCCGGTTGCAGGTAGGCGATCTGTGGCGCATCGCCCGACAGTGCTTTCTCGACGTCGTAGTTCATGGCCTGCACCTGATTGCCGTTGCGCCGCATGATCACCACCGAATCGAGACGCGCCTTGACATTGGTACCGCGCGCCAGGGTCAGCGCCTCAAGCACCGACACCGGACGGCGGATCGGGTACGAGCCCGGTTGAGCGACTTCGCCGAGTACGTAGATCTCGTTGCCGGCGGTGGATTTCAGCAGCACATCCACAGTCATCCGTCCCGGCAATTGCGCGTACTTGCTATTGAGGAAGGTTTCCAGTTGATTGACCGTCATGCCTTGCAGCGGCACAGCGCCGATTTCCGGAAAACTCGCATAGCCATCGGTGCCGACGGTGATTTCGCGGCTCATGCCGGTGGCCGGGTGGTTCAGCGCGCTTTTGAGGTTCTGCTCGTTGCTCAGCGGGCTGAGAATCTGCACCGAGAGCTGATTGCGGTTGGGCTGGAACAGCTGCTTGCGTTGATAGGCGCGCTGGATTTCCTGCCGCGCCTCGTCGCTGGTCAGCCCGGCGATTTTCACCGAGGTGTTGGCGCCCGGCAGTTCGATGGTGCCGTCAGGCAGCACCAGTTGCGTGCCGTTGAGCTGACTGGCGGCGGTGAAGTTCAGGCCGATCTGGTCACCCGACTGCACGCGGTAAGCGTCCGAGCCACTGGTACTGATGTGGAAAATCACATCCAGCACATCTTTCGGGCGCAGGGTCTGCTCGACCCTCGGCATGTCGGTGGCCTGCGCATTGGCCGGTGTGGCGGTGAGGATATTCACCGGCATGTTGCGGGTTTCGGAATTGCTGGTGCAGCCTGCAAGCGGCAGCAACAGCAGGACAAGCATTTTGGCGTTCATGGCGTCATCCTTTGCGTTCGCTTACAGGTTTTTGTAAAGCCATTTGGGCATGTAGTACTTGCGCCGGTTGAACACGCTACCGACCACTTTTGCCCCGGCCTGGGTCAGGCGTTGCACGGCGGCCTGGGCGACTTCCCAACGGGTGTCTTCGGCGCGTACCACAAACACCACGCCGTCGACCTGAGTGCTGATCACCAGCGTGTCGGCGGCGGAGTACACCGCGTCGCCGTCGATCACCACGAAGCGGTACTGGCTGCCCAATTGATCAAGCAACGGGCTCAGACGCTCGGCGGTCAGGTGCTCCAGGGTGCGGATTGGCCGGCCGTTGGGCAGCACGTGGAACGGCAGGCTCGAGACCTGCACCACACAGTCCTGCAACAGCGGCGGTTTGTCGGGGTTGAACAGCAAGTCGCGCAGGCCGCGCTCCTTGCTCAGGTTCAACTGCTGGGTGAGGTTGTCGGCCGACTGGCTGGCGTCGACCAGCAGCACTTGGCCGCTGCTCATTTGCGCCAGTTGGCTGGCCAGCGCCAGGGCACTGGTGGTGGTGCCGGCGCCGGGGTTGGCGGCGGTCAGGAACAGGATCCGCAGATCGAGATCCAGCACGGTCGAGGTCAGGTTCGATTCGCTGGGGGTGGCGATGCTCAGGCTTTTATTGGTTGAACCGTCCATTAGCTTGCTCCGTGGCCGCTGAATACTTTGAAGGGGGTTTTCAACAGAATCTTCAGATCAAGCAGAAGGCTCTGCTCGGCGATGTAGCTGAGGTCCAACTCAACGCGCTGGTCGAAGTCGATATTGCTGCGTCCGGAGATCTGCCACAGGCCGGTCATGCCGGGGTAGATCGCCAGACGCGCGAGGTGGTTGTCCTTGTAGCGGTAAGCGTTGAACGAGGTCGGACGCGGCCCGACCAGGCGCATGTCGCCGGTCACTACATTGATCAGGTTGGGCAATTCATCGAGGCTGGTGCGCCGCAGGAAACCGCCGATGCGGGTGATGCGCGGGTCGTGGTCGATCTTGAAATCGATCGCGTCGGCACCGTGTTTGTTGAGGTGACGCAGCGACTCTTTCAGTTCTTCGGCGTTGGCCACCATGGTGCGAAATTTGAACATGCCGAATTTGCGGCCGCGATATCCGGTGCGTTTCTGCACGAACATCACCGGCCCGGGGCTGGAGAATTTGATGACCAGCGCCAGACCCAGCAACAGCGGCGAGATCAGCACCAGGATCAGCAGCGCCCCAAGGCAGGCGACCACCCGATTGGTGCGTGACAGTTGCCATGGCCGACCGCCGTCGCGGCCCGTAAACCAGCCGCGACCCTGGCGATGAATCGCCGCGTCGAGACGCATTCGGTGCTCGGGATCCACGCGCTTGTCGCGGCGCATTTCTTGGATCGCTACACTTTTCTCATGTCCAGTCATGGAGTCCTCCACATTCATTCAGCCGCGAACGGCGCGTGGGCGATAGGCAGTGGGGTAGTAGTCGCGGAACCAGGCGATAAAGCATCCGAGTCCCTCATCCAGCTCTATCCGGGGCTGAAATCCGGTGGCCTGAGCCAGGTCGCTGGCCTCGGCGCAGGTGTTGAGTACGTCGCCCGGTTGCAGCGGCAGCAGCTCGACAATGGCTTTCTGGCCGAGGTGCTTTTCCATCAGCGCCAGATAGGTCTTGAGTTCAACCGGATGCTGCCCGCCGATGTTGAACAACCGCCACGGTGCCATGCTGCTGGCCGGGTCGGGTTGCTTGCGATCCCATTGCGGATCGGCGTGCGGCGGGCGGTGGGTGAGGCGAGCGATGCTTTCGATGATGTCGTCGATGTAGGTGAAATCGCGCTGGTGTTCGCCGTAGTTGAACAGCTTCAGCGGCATCCCTTCGCTGATCGCCCGGGCGAACTGGATCGGCGACATGTCCGGCCGGCCCCAAGGCCCATACACGGTGAAAAAGCGCAGGCCGGTGCAAGGAATGCCGAACAGGTGGCTGTAACTGTGCGCCATCAGTTCATTGGCTTTCTTGGTCGCGGCGTACAGCGACAGCGGATGATTGACGCCGTCCTGCACCGAGTACGGCGTGTGCTGGTTGGCGCCGTACACCGAACTCGACGAGGCGTAAATCAAATGCTCGACCGGGTGATGCCGGCAACTCTCCAGAATGTTGAGGAAACCGTTTAGGTTGCTGTCCAGATATGCCCGTGGATTTTCCAGCGAGTAGCGCACCCCGGCCTGCGCCGCCAGGTGAATCACCACTTGCGGACGTTCGCGGACAAACAGCGCTTCGATGGCCGAGGCATCGGCCAGGTCAACCGTGGCGAGCTGGAAATCGCCGACCTGCTCACGCACCCATTGCACGCGATCGTGCTTGAGTTGCGGGTCGTAGTAGGCGTTGAAATTATCCAGACCGACCACCGAGTGTCCGTCGCGCATCAGCCGCAGCACGCAATGGGCACCAATGAAGCCGGCCGCACCGGTGACCAAGACCTTCATGGCCGTAGTCCTTCAGGGGCTATGTGACGTAGACCGATGCCGCTGTAATGCAGGCCGGCGGCCGCCACTTGTTCCGGGTTGTAGAGGTTGCGGCCATCGATGATCACCTTCGAACGCAGCTTTTCGGCGAGCAACTCGAAATCGACCACGCGGAAGTTTTTCCACTCGGTGCAGATCACCAGGGCATCGGCGTCTTCCAGGGTGTCGTCGCGGGTGGCGCACAGGTGCAGGTCATTGCGGTAACCGTAGAGGCGCCGGCATTCGGACATGGCTTCCGGGTCGTAGGCCTGCACACTGGCACCCTCGGCCCACAGCGCATCCATCAGATAACGGCTCGGTGCTTCGCGCATGTCATCGGTGTTTGGTTTGAACGCTAGACCCCATACAGCAATCGATTTACCCGCCAGGCCTTGCGGGAACTGTGCTTTGAGTTTGCTGAACAGGATGTGCCGCTGCAGGTCGTTGACGTCGGTGACGCTGCGCAGCAGTTTCAGCGGCATGCCGTTGTGTTCGGCGGTGTGCAGCAGGGCGCGCAAGTCTTTGGGAAAGCACGAGCCACCGAAGCCGCAGCCCGGATAGATGAAGTGGTAGCCGATGCGCGGATCCGAACCGATGCCTTTGCGCACCGCTTCGATGTCGGCACCGAGCAGTTCGGTGAGATTGGCCAACTCGTTCATGAAACTGATGCGCGTGGCGAGCATGGCGTTGGCGGCGTACTTGGTCAGTTCGGCGCTGCGGTTGTCCATGAACATCAGTTTTTCGTGGTTGCGGCAGAACGGTGCGTATAGCTCGCTCATCTGCTCGCGGGCCGCGTCGTCGCGGGTGCCGACGATGATCCGGTCCGGACGCATGCAGTCGGCGAGGGCGCTACCTTCTTTGAGGAATTCCGGGTTGGACACTACCCGCACTTGCAGATCAGTCTTGCCGCGGCGCAGCAGTTCGCTGTTGGCGGTAGCCAACACCTGATCAGCCGTGCCCACCGGTACCGTGGATTTGATGATGAGGGTGCGGTCAGCTTCCATATACGAAGCGATTTGCCTGGCGACGTTGAGCACGTGGCTGAGGTCGGCGGAGCCATCCTCATCGGCCGGGGTGCCGACGGCGATGAAAATCAGCTCGGCATGCTCGACCGCGTCGCTGGCTTGGGTGCTGAACAGCAGACGGCCGGCCTTGATGTTTTCCTCAAGCGTGCTGGACAAACCTGGCTCGCTAATGGGCGGCACCGCTTGTTGCAGTTGTTTAATCTTGTTTGGGTCAATGTCCACGCATAAAACGCGATGACCGACATCTGCAAGTGCGGCGGCTTGTATAAGTCCGACATAGCCAGTGCCAAATACGCTCACGTCCATCTGCGCACCTCAATAACACCAAAAGTTAACTACGGAATGAGATTGTTAAAGGGGTATAGCGCAGCGTTTGAAAAGCGTGTCAGCAAAATGACATGTTGCATCTGTATAACACTTGAGCATTTTTTGGCGATTGGCCATCAAGTCATTGCTGCGATTGAATTTGTTGCTTTTGTGCAGATTTGTTCAGATTTTAAATAAGCGATAAACGGTCGTAAGCCGCTAATTTAAAGGCTTGTAGCGTCTTGGTTGTGTCAGATTTGAGTCACCGTTTTTTTGACGCTTTCTATAAAAAACAGTCAATTCTTGCGCTTTGATGGCCGGGTGCTAGTGTCAGGTTCTGACTGACAAACCTTTGACTCCCTGCCGTTTGCTCGATCGGTATCGCCATGTTCAGATATGCCAAAGAATTGTTCTTAATTGTTTATTTGTTGATTTATTCCGAATATTACATTGATCGGTTAAATGCTATCGGCTTCAGTTTTTCTGTACTTCTTTTTGGCGCGATGTTTTTGGCGCTTACTTTGGCGTTATATCTAATGGCGTATATAAGGCAGGCTCTCATTCGCCACGTGTTCGCATTGGCAATGTTTGTCTCGGCAGTGTTTTTCGATGTCTATACCCGGGTCACGGCGGATTACCTGACCTACAGCGGTTTCGTCTCATTGGTTTACTCCGGCGGTTTCATCCAGGAAGCGGCGTACCAGTACCGGGACGCGCTCCTGCGTGGCGTGCTCAGTGGTTTGCTGTTGCTGTTCGGCATCGGTCTGAAGCCCCGCCATGGGTTGGCGGTTCCCAACGCTTTGCGTGTGGCGGCGCCACTGTGTGGTGTGCTGCTGCTCAGTGCCGTGCTGTTTTTGCGTGCGGGTGAGGGCGCGCGCGGCTTGCCGATCATGTACACGCCGCTGGCCTACCTCAATCTGTTTGCCTATGAAGCGCTGCACAACACCGTCGGCCCGCGCGAACCAGTGACGCTGGCGCGCACCTCACAAGCCGTCGGGCATGACATCGTGCTGATCATCGACGAAAGCATCTCCGGCAATTACCTCGACATCAACGCGCCGTTCGGTGTGCACAGCAACCTCAAACAGGCGCGTCCCGGCGTCGATGTCTTCAATTACGGCTACGCGGCGTCCATCGCCAATTGCAGCGCCGACACCAACGTGACCCTGCGCTATGGCGGCACCCGCGCCGACTACATGCGCATCAACAGCACGCTGCCGTCGATTTGGCAGTACGCCAAGAAGGCCGGTCTGCGCACCGTGTACATCGACGCCCAGCGCACCGCCGGCAACCTGCAGAACCTGATGACCGAAACCGAGAAGAAGGACATCGACCAGTTCGTGCAATTCGACCAGACCAGCGTGCGCGATCGCGACATGGCGGCGGCAGCGAAGCTGATCGAATTGCTCAACGATGACCAGCCGGAGCTGGTGGTGATCAACAAGGTCGGCGCGCACTTCCCGGTGCATGACAAATACCCGGATGCGTTCATGGCCTACCGCCCGACCTTGCCGCGCGGGCAGTTCACCGAGGTGGCCGATACCGGCGAGCGCAACGGTTTCAATGGTCAGCCTGATGATTGGGTGCTGTACCGCAACGCCTACAAGAACACCGTGTTGTGGAATGTCGGCGAGTTCTTTGCGCGGGTCTTCGCTCAGGGCAATCTGAACAATGCGTTGCTGATCTATACGTCTGATCATGGCCAGGATTTGCATGAGCGCGGTAATCCGGGCTTGAACACTCACTGCGGTGGCGATCCAGTGGAGGAGGAAGGATTGGTGCCGCTGGTGGTGATTCAGGGCAGCGATCTGAAAACGCTGGACTGGTCGGCACAACTGGCGGCGAACAAGGATCGTTCCAGTCACTACAACATTTTCCCGACGCTGTTGCAGTTGATGGGCTATGACCTGACGGGGATCGAAGCTGTTTATGGCAAGCCACTGAGTGTCGCGACGGCGGATGAATTTACCTTCAACTACCGCTTCAATGCGCGGCTGGGGGCCAAGCCTGAGTGGAAGCACATTGATCTGGGCAGCATTGTCACGCCATCGCAGGCGCCGGCGAGTGTCGCGGCCGGTCAGTAGATTTTGGGTTGGCAGGACTGGCCCCATCGCTGGCAAGCCAGCTCCCACAGTGTTTTAGGGTGAATTCAATATTTGTGAACTACCTCATTCCCTGTGGGAGCTGGCTTGCCAGCGATGAGGCCATAGAGTTCACCGCAAGATTCAGCTCTGTCACCGGCATCCGCTATCCTTGCCCCACACTGACCGATCAGGTGGCGGCATGCTTCGTGTTGAAAACGTCTTCAAAAGTTATCTCACCCCGCAAGGCCCATTGCCGGTGCTGCAAGGCGTCGACCTGACGCTGGAATCCGGCAGCAGCCTGGCACTGATGGGCGAATCCGGCAGTGGCAAAAGCACCTTGCTGCACCTGGTGGCCGGCCTCGACAAAGTCGACAGCGGCAGCATTCGCAGCGGCGAGCATCGATTGGAAACGATGAACGAGGCGCAACTGGCGAATTGGCGGCGCAGCGAAATCGGCCTGGTGTTCCAGCAGTTCAACCTGATCGGCAGCCTGCGCGTCGAAGACAATCTCGCTTTTCAGGCGCGCCTTGCCGGGCGTCATGAGCCGCGTTGGCAGGCGCATCTGGTGCAGCGTTTGGGCCTCGGCGATTTGCTCAAGCGTTATCCCGAGCAACTTTCCGGTGGTCAGCAGCAGCGGGTCGCGTTGGGCCGGGCGCTGGCCTCGCAGCCGAAATTGCTGTTGGCCGATGAGCCCACCGGTAGCCTCGACGAAGCCACCAGCGACGAAGTCCTGCGGTTGTTGCTGGAATTGCTCGATGACACGCCAACCACTTTGTTGATGGTCACCCACAGCCCGCGAGTCGCGGCCCGATTGGCGCAGCGAGTGGTGTTGTCCAGTGGACGGCTGACGTGATCGTCTTTGCGCAAACGCTACGCGCGTTGCTCAGCCATTGGCGGCGTCATCCGGTGCAGTTTTTCAGTGTGCTGACCGGGTTGTGGCTGGCGACCAGTCTGTTGACTGGCGTCGAAGCGTTGAACAGTCAGGCGCGCGACAGCTACGCGCGGGCCAGCCAATTGATCGGCGGTGAACCGCAGGCCAGTCTCAGCACACCGAACGGGGCGACTTTTGCGCAGCAATGGTTCGTTGATCTGCGTCGACAGGGCTGGCCGGTGTCACCACTGCTGCAGGGTCGGTTGCTGCTCAAGGGGCATGAAGATCAGCGCCTGCAACTGATGGGCATCGAGCCGGTGTCATTGCCGGCCGATTCCGCAGTGGCCGGGCAGGCGCTGCCGATTGAGCGTGTCGTCGAGTTTTTCACGCCGCCGGGCAGTACCTGGATTTCACCGGAAACCTTGCAAGCGCTGGGTCTGCGCGAAGGCGACACGCCGCAAACGGCTAATGGTCTGCGATTGCCGCCATTGCTCGCGCAAAAGGACATGGCGCCCGGCCTGTTGCTGGTCGACATCGGCGTCGCGCAGACCCTATTGGAACAACCCGGGCAATTGTCGCGGCTGTTGTTGCCCAAGGATTTTCACGCCGAGTTACCCGCCGTGTTCAAGGGGCAGTTGCAGCTCAAAAGCAGCGGCGAGGAAAACAATCTGGCGCGACTGACCGAAAGCTTTCACCTGAATCTCGATGCGCTGGGATTTCTCTCGTTCGTGGTCGGCTTGTTCATTGTCCACGCCGCCATCGGCCTTGCTTTGGAGCAACGGCGCGGCTTGTTGCGTACGCTGCGCGCCTGTGGGGTCAGCGCGCGAATGCTGATTTTTTGCTTGATCGTTGAGCTGGGTGTGCTGGCGCTGATCGGCGGGCTGTTCGGCGTGATCAGCGGTTATTGGTTGGCCAGTGTCTTGCTGCCGGATGTCGCCGCCAGCCTGCGCGGTTTGTATGGCGCCGAAGTGGCGGGGCAGCTGCGCCTCAGTCCGTGGTGGTGGTTCAGCGGCATCGGTTTGAGCCTGCTCGGCGCGTTGCTTGCCGGGGCCAACAGTCTGTTGCGCGCCGCCCGTTTGCCGTTATTGGCCGTGGCGGATCCGCAAGCCTGGCATCAGCAATATGCTCGGTGGTTGCGTCGACAAGGCTGGCTGGCGGCAGGGTTGGTTTTGATTGCGTTGGCGGCGTTGATCTGGGGCGACAGTCTGGCCAGCGGTTTTGTCCTGATGGCCGGATTGCTGATCGGCGCAGCATTGGCGCTACCGGTGTTGCTCAGCGCGCTGTTGAATCAGTTGCTCGGACGCAGTCGCTCGGTGCTCGGTCAGTGGTTTCTTGCCGATTGCCGCCAGCAACTGCCGGCACTGAGTCTGGCGTTGATGGCATTGCTTTTGGCGCTCGCCGCCAATATTGGTGCGGGCAGCATGACCGCCGGTTTTCGCCAGACCTTCAACGACTGGCTCGAACAACGCCTGAGCGCCGAGCTGTATATCAACCCGAGCAATCCGGCGCAGTCGCGGGAAATGTACAGCTGGCTCAAGCAGCAGCCGAATGTTGCGGCGATTCTGCCCAACTGGCAGGTCGCGGTGACGTTGCAAGGCTGGCCGGCGGAAGTGTTCGGCATCATCGATCACGCGCATTATCGCCAGCACTGGCCGCTGCTTGATGCGATGGGCGACGATCCGTGGGCACATCTGGCCACGGATGATGCGGTGATGCTCAGCGAGCAAATCGCCCGGCGCCTGAAATTGCACGTGGGTGAAAATGTGGCGATTCCGACACCCAACGGCACTTGGTCGCCGCGCATCGTTGGCATCTACGCCGACTACGGCAATCCCAAGGGGCATTTGCTGGTCAGTATCCACCACCTGCTGCGCGGCTGGCCGCAACTGACGCCGAACCGTTTCAATCTGCGCATCGAGCCGCAGAGCATCCCGGCGTTGTTGAATAGCTTGCAGGCGCGCTTTCAACTGGAGGACAGCCGCATCGTTGACCAGGCGCGGCTCAAGGGCTGGTCGGTGCAGGTTTTCGAACGCACCTTTGCGGCGACAGCGGCGTTGAACAGTCTGACCCTGGCGGTGGCGGGCGTGGCGCTGTTCATCAGCCTGCTGACCCAGAGTCAAAGTCGCCTCGGCCAACTTGCACCGCTGTGGGCGTTGGGCGTAACGCGGCGGCAATTGATGCTGCTCAATCTCGGCCAGACGTGGCTGCTGGCGGTGCTGACATTGGTGCTGGCGTTGCCGCTGGGGATCGCGCTGGCGTGGTGTCTGGACGCGGTGATCAACGTGCAAGCGTTTGGCTGGCGGCTGCCGTTGCGGGTGTTTCCGTGGCAATTGCTGCAGTTGATGGGATTGGCGTTGTTGGCGACGTTACTGGCGTCGGCATGGCCGCTGTATTCGCTGTATCGCACGCAACCGGCAGATTTGCTGAGGACGTTTGCCCATGAGGATTAACCTCGTTGTGCTGATGGTTTTGTTGCTGCTCGGTGGTTGCGATCAATCGCTGCCGGAGCAGAAAGGCTTCGCCGGGATGGGCGATCAGGCGTTGGCGTTCACGCCGGTGGTGCCGGGGCGAGTGTTCAGTTTTCCGGCGGATCACGCTGCGCATGAGGGGTTTCGCATCGAGTGGTGGTACGTCACCGCCAATCTCAAGGATCAGCAGGGTAACGAATTCGGCGTGCAGTGGACGCTGTTTCGCAGTGCATTGAAACCAGTGGCGGAGCAGGCTGGGTGGGCTGATCAGACGATCTGGCTGGGGCATGCGGCGGTGACTTCGAGCACGGTGCATCACGCCGCCGAACGTTACGCCCGAGGCGGGGTGGGGCAGGCGGGTGTGCAACTGGCGCCGTTCGAGGCGTGGATCGATGATTGGCGGTTTGCCAGTCAGGCGCAGGATCCCCTGAGCGACCTGCAACTCAGCGCTCGCGATAAGGATTTCGCCTATCAACTGCACCTGACTTCCAGCCGCCCGCTGGTGTTGCAGGGCGACAAGGGGTTCAGTCAGAAATCCGAAGAGGGGCAGGCGTCGTATTACTACAGCCAGCCGTTTTTCCAGGCCAGCGGAACGTTGCAGATCGACGGCCAGAGCTACACCGTCAGTGGCCCCGCGTGGCTCGACCGGGAATGGAGCAGCCAACCGCTGACCGCCAATCAAACCGGTTGGGACTGGTTCTCCCTGCACCTGGACAGCGGCGAACACGTGATGCTTTACCGCATGCGCCAGAAGGACGGCGCGCCGTATCTCACCGGCACGTGGATCGCCGCCGATGGCCAGACGCAAACCCTGAATAGCTCGCAGATCCAGCTCAACCCGCAAGACACCGCGAAAGTCGCTGGCCGGGTTATGCCGGTGAAATGGACGATCAGCATCCCCGACAAACACCTCGACATTACCCTCGACGCGCTCAACCCCAACGCCTGGATGAACCTGCGTATCCCGTACTGGGAAGGTCCGGTGCGCATCAGCGGCAGTCATCCCGGCCGGGGCTATCTGGAAATGACCGGGTACTGAAAGGTATCCGCAAATCCCTGTAGGAGCTGCCGAAGGCTGCGATCTGTTGAGGTTGCTTTTAAGACCAACATCAAAAGATCGCAGCCTTCGGCAGCTCCTACAATGGATCGGTTTGAACTCGGCTTACTGTGTTGTCCTCTACAGAGAAACCTGCCGAGGATTAGCCATGAGCGACGACCTGCAACCCCCAGACATGACCACCTGGCAACACCTGTTCGACGACGAAACCTACTGGCAGCAATCCCCCGACGCGCACTATTTTGACTTGCAACGCATCGCCGACGACCTGCTCGGCCAAGGCGCCATCGACCTTGAGCAATGGCAGATCCTGCGTGCCAAGGCCGACGACCTGCACAAGGATTCACCCGCGATCAACGTCGTCCGTGAACTCGACGACCCCGAAGCCTGAGGACAGCCCCATGAAACCCATCACCCAAGGCGAACACCCCGACGAACCCCGGCCACCGGGCGAAACCGAACGCGACAACGACGCCCTGCGCCCCACCGACCCGAAACAGCGTGAAAACACTGGCAAAGGCACGCCCAGCGGCGAGTCCACCGCGCAGGACACCGCCAAACAACAGACCTCCTCGACACAAACCAAAGCCAAGCCCTGAACAGCGTCTATGCTCAGTGGCACGTTCGTCGCCGAAGCCAATTCGGCGCCGGGCGCTGCCATTCATCACAGGGAAAGTAATGCATATGAAGCTCGACGCACTGGCCAAGGCCATCACCCTCGCAACCGTACTGTCCGCCACCAGCTTCGGCGCCCTGGCTGCCGATATTCCGCTGTCCGCCACTGTTGAAGCCGATCAGGTCACCACCAAAGTGATCTCCGTCGATGCCGCCAACCATCAGGTTGTGCTCGAAGGTGCCGAAGGCAAGCCGGTTCATGTTCAGCTCAGCGACAAGGCGAAAAACCTCGCCAATCTCAAGGCCGGCGATCAGGTCAACATCCAGGTACAGCGTTCCGTCGCCGCCTACCTCGATACCGATGTGGATAAAGGTCTGCCTGGGACCACCGAACGTACCGGTGAGCTGCGTAAGGCTCCGGGCAGCGATAACCCCGGCGGCGAAGCGTACCGTCAGGTTCAGGTGCAATTGAAAATCACCAAAATTGATTTGAAGACAAATCAGGTGACCCTGCAAAACCCGGCGGGCGTGTCGAAAGTTCTCGACGTGAAAAAGCCTGAAATCCAAGCCAAACTGAAAGATCTGAAAGAAGGGCAGAGCGTTATTGTCACTTACACCGATATCTTGAAAGTGACCAGTCAACACGAAAGTTGAGTATTAGCTCTACAGAATGATTGTTCTTGTACAGGTTTATGTATGAGAACAATCATATAAAAAAGTCTGTCGGAAGTTTCCCGGTAAATATCGGTGGTACACACTTTTTAACTTTCTGGTACATAAATTTCATGTTTAAGCATGAGGACATATCTGCCAACTTCCATTAAAATCCCTCCCGTTCGCCCAGTGTCAGGGCTCTTTACCGGTGCATGGATTGCCAGGCCATTACACTGGGCGAACACCTCTACGGAGTAGTTGTATACAATTTCTGCAAACAAAAAGGGCGACTTTAAAAGTCGCCCTTTTTGTTTGCGGTGGATTAAACCGAGATTTGCACGTCAGGCTTGCTGCTCTTGAAAGCGCTTCAGCGTGGCCTGATACATTTTTGTCCTGCGGTGATTTTTCCCGTAGGTGCCCGCCGCCGCGACGGTGCCTGCCTGGATGTGATCCAGATAGCTGAAAATCTTGCGCGGTGATAGAAACTTGATGCCATAGCCCAGGCTGCTCATTCGATCTTGCAACGTGTAGCCGGGCACGAGGTCATCCATGCAGAAGTGCAGGCCTTGGGACTTCATCAAGCGCGCATTCCACAATGTGCAGAAACTTTTCAGATGCGTTTCTTTGTACGGCCTTGGCATTTTCGAACGCATACCCAGACGCACTTTCGCTTTACGAACATAGTGCTTGCAGAAACGCGAAGTTAAACGCCAGGTATCACGCACAATCCCGCGATTGAGTTGTTCGACACAACCGACTGCAGCCATGTCCGGCGTTTTCGTGCACTCGCGCATCATCATGGCAAACACTTCCTTGTCATAGACAAAGGTGTCGGTGTGCAACAGAAACAGATAATCGGTGTCGACTTTTTCCAGTGCCAGATCCAGTGCTTTACCGTGCGCAATATGGCCAGCTTCCTTGCCCGGCGAAGGCCGTTCGATCAAGTTGATCCAGTCGAGCGAACGCAAGTAATCGAGACTGGCATCCGCCGAATCGTTATCCACCACCCACACCGGAATGCGTTGCTCCTGGACGTGCTCGCGCAGAAGTTCGAGGCACATTTTAGTGATGTCCGGGGTTTTGTAATTTACCAGGACAAGGCTGAAATTCGACGCTGGCTGGGCTGGTAAATCAAACGCTTTCATGTCGGAAGGACTCATCTGCGATTCAAGGGCAACAAGGTTTCTTGGCCGCGATCGTAGCGATGCAACCTTAGTCGAACCTTAATTTGCGAATGTGACGGTAGAGGTATGCCGAAGAGGGGCGGCTGGTCTTGTGAAATGCATGGGGTGCTGCCGGTCATTACCGGATAAAATGCGCGCCCCTCTCACGGTTCAAGGAAGAAACGGCGCACGCCGTTGTGTCACGGATGAAACCACTTTCCCTCTACCACCCGGCCTTGTATTGGCTGCGCGTGTGGCAAAAAAGACTGTTCCGCCAGATTGCCTGGCACTGTTCCAGCAAACGCTACGCACGCCCCGTCGCCGCAGCCGAACGACTGCCATTTCGCTACCTCAAACACACCTCGAAACTCATCCGCAAACTCGGCGACTCCGACCTCGCCCTGCAACACAACAAAGTCATCAACCTCAAACTCGCCGTCGCCGCCATCGACGGCGTCATCATCGCCCCCGGCGAACACTTCTCCTTCTGCCGCCTCGTCGGCCGCCCGACGTTGAAGCGCGGCTACGTTGAAGGCATGGAACTGTCCTTCGGCGAGGCACGACGCGGGGTAGGCGGTGGCATTTGCCAACTGAGCAACCTGATCCACTGGATGGCCATTCATTCACCGCTGGTGGTGGTCGAGCGCTCCAACCACAGCTTCGACCCGTTTCCGGATGAGGGGCGGGTGCTGCCGTTCGGGTCTGGGGCGGCAATTTTCTATAACTACGTTGATCTGGTGCTACATAACCCGACGGATCGGAGCTTTCAGCTGAAGTTGAACGTGGGCGAGACACAACTTGAAGGGGAGTTGTTGTGTGATCGGGTGAGGGAGTATCGGTATCACGTATTCCAGGAGGCGCATCGGTTTGTGCGGGAGGGCGCGCGGGTGTATCGGGAGAATGAAATCTGGCGAGAAGTGCGGGAGAAGGGGCAGGTTGGGGAGTTGGTCGAGAGGGTGAGGTTGTATCGGAATCGGGTGGTGGTTAAGTACGACGTGGACGAGCGGATGTTCGAAGCGAGCTAGTATTTTCCGCAAGGTTTTCGTTGGATTTTTTAAGCCACAAGGAAGTAACAAATGATCAACCGTTTCAAAACTGTCGGTATGGCGAGCACTGCGCTTTTTTCAATGTTCATCGCCTTTAATACCTGGGCACAAGCGCCGCGTGATTACTACGACGGTATGAAGGCAGGGAAGTGCGCGCCAAATTCTGAGCGGCTGCATGAACAAGCGGTCGCAGGTGATCTTGACGCGCAGACGCAGTTTGGCAAAGCCATTCAAGAGAACCTCTGCGGGGTGGTTGAGCAGTGGTCACCGGGCATGCCGGAAGTGTGGTTTCGCAAAGCTGCAGAGCAAGGTAATGCTGAAGCGCAAGTCGGATTGGCTGAGGAACTTCGTTGGGATCGAAGCGTTGAGGGTGAAGACGCAAGTGTTTACTGGGATTTGAAAGCTGCGGAACAAGGTAACGCCAAAGCCCAGTTCAGTTTGGCGCAGATCTACCATCGCGGTGGCCGATCGATCAAAAATCTCAAGGACATGGACAAAGCATTAGCGTACTACCACCAATCCGCCGAAGGTGGGTATCCCTCAGCCTACATGCTGCTGGCAAGCCTCTATGAGAAGGGTGACGGAGTTACACAGGACGATGTTGTTGCCGCTCAGTGGTATCGCAAACTGGCTGAAACCGGTGACGATTACGGACAGCTGAACCTCGCGGAGATGATTGCCGCAGGACGAGGTGTGGACAAGGATGAAGCTCTGGCATTTTCCTGGTTTGGCAAATCGGCTGCGCTCGGCAATAAGTACGCGCAGTATGAAATGGCGCAAATGCTTGAACAGGGGCGAGGCACCGTAAAAAACCAACATGAAGCAGCCAAGCTTTACCGCAAGTCTGCTGATGCCGATTTTGGCAACGCGCAGTTGGCGCTTGGGAAAATGTACGCACAAGGACGTGGCGGCTTGCCTAAAAGCAAATCCAAGGCCGAGTACTGGATGCTCAAAGCCAACGAACGCCGTGCTCCGGGAGCGGAGGAAGCGTTGGAAAAGCTTTGATTTTCAAAGGAAGGGTATCTTGATTTGAAAGGGGGCGATCATGGGATCGCCCTTTTTTCATTTTTGGATGAATCAGACTTCTTGTCGCCAAGCAGAGAGTGTGATCACTGTGCCTTCGTCTTTTCTATTACTGATTTCAATCTTGTAGGTGCCGCCACCAATATAGCCTTCAACGAGTGCCTTTCTCTGGTTGCCGCTGATTTCGGCATCCTTTGCATGCTGCTGATAGAAGTCGATGACGTCCGCGTACTCTGTAAAAGTCCGGAGAATGACTTCGAACTCATGTTGTGGACGGCCGGCTATTTTGTCCCAATCACCTTCAATCGGCGTGCCCTCCATCCCCGGCGTCGTGAAAACACCGTGGGCGCCAGCACCTATCAGGTGAGCCCGCTGCGGAAGCATCGCCAGCATGGCTTTGGGAAAGTCGGAAGGTAACTGTGCCGCTGTCCACGCTCCCTCTTCCGGTTTGGTTGCAGCGTATTCAACGCTGGCAATTTTCTGCGCGTTGGCTCGGCGTTCCGGGTCATCACTTTCCGCCCATATCGCCATCATCGGAGGTAGTTGTTTACTCCAGCCAATCAAAGATTCGGCATCAGCTTGTTTAGCGCCTTGCGGTTGGAAAATGGTCAGCACGGTTTGCGGGGCATCGTTACAGGTCAAAGCTTCCTCACGCGACTTGACCGTGCAGTGGCCATTGACCAACCCGACAGCGACCAACTGGCCTTTGTCGTTAAGCAACAATGCGCCGCGCTCAAACCCATTGTTGCCATCATCCATGGCAGTAATCATTTTGCTGCCGGCAGGCACACTGTCCGCAAACGTCGACATTTCCGAGTCAAGCGCTTCCAGAACTTGCTGCACAATCATTGTGTTGTCGTTGGTGTAGCTACCGGTTTGATAGCCAAAAAAATCGACCAGTGCAGAGCGCACCGCTGGATCCTGGTTGAGCTTTGGCGCGCGTTCTGCGGCGGGTTCATTTGAAAGTAACAGGGCCGTGGTGCCGTCGGGGCGTTGTTCGGAGCGAAGGGACAGTGCAGTCGCATTAAGGGAGAAGGTGAGGGCGAGGAGGATGGAAAATGGGCGATTCAGGCGTTTCAAGGGTACAGTCCTTTGATTGTTCAGTCCGGGGGAGTAGAGGTTAAACAACGAGATTTCTCAGGGGCTGCATGCGGTTCTCTCGTTTTTTTTAAAGCAAATACCAGGCTTGTCGGGATTAAAGTTTTTAGTCCTCGTTGAGCTACTCGGCATTTTGCACCATGGCTTCTTCTAGCCACTTATCGAAGCTAGCGTAGGTGGCGTGAAGTTCCCAGCCCTCTGACGCATAAGCATGAATTATCAACACATGGGGCTGCCCAGAAAGATCCTCTCCATCAAAACACGCGATATCATCATTCGCGTTGAATTTGGCGAATGGGATCAATGTGCGTTTTGGATAAAGCCGTTTGAGTGTTTTGTACCAGTTGCTGATTGTACCTTCGTTGTATACCAGCAGCCACCAAGGCTCGATGTCTGTTTCTGGTTCAATGGATGCGAATTTTATGAAGCTCGTAGGGTATGGGTAGGCGGGTAGGTCATCGATGTTGAGATGGATTTTCATAAGTGATTAATCAGGGGAAGACCATGTTTAGAGCGCGAAAAAGTTTGGGTAAGACCACCTTCGGAAAAATAAAATTTGGCCTGCTCCCCAGTTACGTCTTTATTATTTCAGTTGGTAATTGAATTTCTCATCCAGTCCAAAGCTTTCAGCTTGAGTTTTCACTCGATCAAGAATGATTAATATTTTTTTGTATGAGTCGCCCATTAGTTTTTCTGAATGCTTTGAGTTTGTCCAGATTAATTCAATTGGGCGCTCTACGTCGGTGCTGAGCAGATCCCAAAGAGCATTAAGGTTGTTTCCGTAGTATTGGTTGACCGAACAAGAAGATGATATCTGTTTATGGAATTCTTCCTCGGTTGAGATGGATGATCCATCAAGCTGAATTATCATATTTATCTGCTTCCACTTTCAGTAGGGGGGGGCGTAATGATCGCTATTGATAAAGCAGTCTGTCATTTGGGCAGTACCCAGGAGGGAACCACGTTTGAAACGCGAAGCCGTGATCTCTTCCCTGCTCTTTCGGTTACCTAGAGTGGATTTTTTATTGAGTGCTATCACTGGTATGAACGCAGTCATGATCATCGATACCCCATAGAAAATAAATCTGTCCCTTTTTTTAGTCTTTTTTTTTATGGAAAAGAAACGTAATGTCCCTGGTCACGTTTACGCGTTAGGGCTTCTATTTTTTAATATTTGTTAGGTGAAGTGAAAAAATCTTTTTGGTTGTTCAGTGTAGATATGGACTGCCCCCACTTACCATTGCTCTATTGTTTGTATACTCGATAACCCGCATCAAAATCGCTAACGGTGTGCATATTGCTGTAGGTTGTGTCGAATATTCCCTGAATTGGAGGTTGGACACGATTTGCTTGTAAAATTAAGAGTTCTACTGAGTTCTGGAGTTCTTCGTATGTTGCTATATAAGTGTGGTTCGAAGGGGTGAACTCGATAGTTACTTTTTTTGGTGAGATTATGGCAAGATTGATCGATAACTGTGGTGTTGAGAATGATCTCCCTCCGACGTCGTAGATTTTATCTTCGTTCGCTGATTTGGGGCCGTAAGACTCGTGCGTCAAGTAACCTTCATCTTGGTTTAATAGGCGTATTAGTTTTTCATGACCCTTCATCTTCTCAAATGTAATGATTGCTTTCTTGAGTATTAGGAAGCCGTCCTCGTCCATGTTGTCTAGGAATTTTGAATTCTGAAGTTTTATTGAAGAGACTACTGGTTCGTCTATTAGGTTAAGAACGACATTAAAAATTTCGAGTTGAAAGCTATTATGAATGTTTTCAGTAGGAGGGATATTTATATAGGATATGACTCCGCCGGCATTGTCGAAATCGATAGCGCCAAAGGATTTTTTAATGTCAATTAAAAAATTCATTTTGCTCTCTCGATTATAACTTGATCAAGTTGTTTTGATTCTGTTTGATTGCCGTCAATGATTTTTTTATGTATTTGTTCGCGAATGCGCTGCCTGTAAGGGTGATTTGTCCATTGTCGGCTAATACCCTTAATATTTCTGGGTTTAAAGGGTCGTAACCGTATGGGTTATCCATATTGATATGACTTTGCGATCCTGATTTTATACCCGATAAATCCGTTGCATTGCCAGCGTGTACGCCTGGAGCTTTAGGGTCAATATCGATATTGTAATAGCCTTCAATCGGGTTCGTACCAGCACCAATATTTAAGGAACCATCAGCATTTTCGGGCTTGTCTAGGTAATTCCCAGTTTTGACAGGTGTGGCAGGTTCGGCCGAATCGCTACCCGGACACTGCTGAAGCCCAAGAGGATCCACCCAACCTGTAGGGTTTGATACGTACAGGTAATTATTCAACCCACCCGCAAGCTTGATCGGATCCGGTGTCAAAAACCGTCCAGTACCCGGATTGTAGTAGCGGTGTCAAGCAGAAAAGGGGACAGATTTATTTTCAGTTTGTAGAAAATAAATCTGTCCCCTTTTTTATATAGATTCAAAAAACTGTCATCTGCTCCGTTTTAAAATAAGGAATCGTGGTCTGTCCCCGTTTTACCTCCCGTTTTACCTCGTTTTATTCCCCGTTTACGATAATTTGAAGTGGGTCGGATTATTTGTATTTATCTTGCAGTTTTTTCAGCGTTGGTTCGATATGCATAGTTTTCGGCAGTTTTTCCGACTGACACCACTCTGTTATGCACTCAATGGCTTCATTGAAAGGTAGGGAAACATGACTCTCCATGAATTCGAATGCAATACCTTCTATTAGGTATTCGGGAATGTTATCTGGGTCAGCATCAGTGCTGATATAAACTCCTGACATTTCAATTCCGAATCCTTGTGATTCGAGAAGGCTTTCCAGCGCTTTTGGAAGAAAGCTGGGGTTGTGCAGCGACGAGGACTCCAAAAGATCTAATAAGCAATTATGGATTGTGTTTTTTTGGCTTGTAGTCAGCGTAGTCATATTCTTGTCATCACTTCATGGAAGGGTGGAAGTTTGTGACGGTTGTTAGCGTCTCGTCCAGATAAATTCGAAATTTTATACCATTATGGTACGCACTATATACCCGCTTTCCACTGGCTTTCGCTTCGCTGTAACCTGAGGCAGCGGCCTCTTTTCCCGCCTCGAACATCTGGTCAGTAGATATTACACTCGGGTCGTAGACTGTTTTCGGATTACCAAACTCCTTAATACCATCAACCTTACCCGTTCTGTCCAGAGAGTCTCGCCCATAGGTAATTTCCGAAAGACCAGGGGTGCTGGGACTTTGCGTCTCTGAAAGGATATGTAATTTATTGTCAGTGGCTGCTTGGAGGAATTCATCTCGGTTATGAGCTCCTTTAACGCCAGACTTGGAGCTATAGCCATCGGCTCTTTCGAGGTGACCTCGAGCATCATTACTGATGGGCACGCCTTTATGCATGGTGACGCCAGGGCAGTTGTTTAGCCCTAAGGGGTCAATCCACCCAGTTGGGTTGGTAACGTATTGGTAGTTGTTCAATCCTCCCACAAGCTTGATCGGATCCGGCGTCAAAAAACGGCCATTGCTCGGATTGTAGTAGCGGTGCCGGTTGTAATGTAACCCTGTCTCCGCATCGAAATACTGACCTTGGAACCGCAACGGGTTATCGATCTCACTGACGTCCAGCGCAGCGAGATTACCGTAGGCTCGGTACTTCGCCGACCACATGATTTCACCGCTGTAGTCGGTTAGCTCCTGCGGTGTGCCGAGGTGGTCGAGTTGGTAATAGAACGGTGTTGCTTTACGTGGGCCTTCGCCATCG
Organism: Pseudomonas sp. Irchel 3H7; assembly: GCF_900187605.1. GTDB lineage: Bacteria > Pseudomonadota > Gammaproteobacteria > Pseudomonadales > Pseudomonadaceae > Aquipseudomonas. Next base: position 343,602 of record NZ_FYEA01000001.1, on the reverse strand, counting down.
AGCATCGCCAATGGGCGGAAGCTGCCCGGTTCGTAGATGTAGCTGCGGTAACGGTTTTCGGCGCTTTCGGCAATCAGGCGTTCGCCTTGCCACAGGAATTCGGTGATGTGGCCGTCGACGGTTTTTTCTATACGTCGACCGAAGGCATCGTACTTGTAGGTTGCAGTGCTGCCACCCGGCAGGCTGACGCCGACGAGGCGGTGCTGACAGTCGTAGCGGTATCCGGTGACCAGTTTCTGACCCGTACCACGCCGTTCGCGGATCAGATTGCCGTAGGCGTCATAGTCATAATGGCGGTCACCTTGCATCAGCAGGCGGTTGCCTTTGACGTTGGCGAGGTTTGCGGTGCCTTCATTGCTTTGGCCCAGCAGGTTGCCCGCCGGGTCATGGGCGAAGCTTTCCGGAGTAGCACCGCGCACGCTGATGAGTCGATCGAGCGGGTCGTAGTGGTAGCTGCGATTGCCTTTGCGGCTGTCATCAATGCCAGCGAGGTTGCCGTTGGCATCGTAATTATAACGACGCTGGAACAGGTTCTTGTCTCGCTGGCCAACAGTGTGGGCTTGCAGGCGGCCTTGTTCGTCGTACTGGTATTGGCTGAGCAGCAAACCTTGCTGACGTTTTTGTTCGCGCCCAGCACTGAACTGGTGAGAGGTCAGGCGCGAGCCATTGAGGTCGATGCTGCTCAGTTGCCCGCCGGGTTGGTGACGGTAATCGAGTTTGCTGCCGTCAGGGAGGCGGCAGTGTTTGAGCTGACCAACGCTATCGTAGTCGTAGCGCAGGGTGCCCCAACCTTGGTGTTCTTCGATGAGGCGGTCTTGCAGGTCGTATTTATAGGCGAGCGGCCAATGACCGTCGTCGACGTTTACGAGGCGACCGAGGGCGTCGTAGCTGTAGTGGATTTCTTCGCCATCGGCCAAGGTTTTCACCAGCAGCCGACCAGCAGCATCGCGCTGATACTCAGTGACCAGTTCGCTGCCATCGTCGCCGAATTCGGTTTTCTTCAGCAGTTGGCCGTTGAGGTCATACTCGTATGCCGTGCGACGACCGTCGAAGCCTGTTTCCTGCTGGATCAGGCCGTTTGCGTAGTAGTCGAGGTGGTATTGCTCGCCGCGCTCGTTTTCGATTTCAGTCAGCAGCAGGCGCGAGTTGTCATAGCGATAGCGCAGTTGACTGCCGTCGGGGTTGATGCGGCGACTGACCAGATGCAGATTTTCGGCATATTCGTACCGGGTGATGCGGCCGAGTTCATCGCGTTCAGCGGTGACATTACCGTAAGCGTTATAGGTAAACGCACGGGTTGCACCGCCCGGTAGCGTGACTTGGGCAAGACGATTGGCTGCGTCCCATTGATATTGGGTGATGGCGCCGGATTCTTCCTGGCGGGTGATCTGCCGACCCAGTGCGTCGTAACGATACTTGCGCTGGCCGCCATCGGGCAGGCGTTCTTCCAGCAACTGGCCGAGTTTGTTCCAGCCGAGTTGATGACGGCTGCCGTCCGGGTGGCGAATCTCCAGCAGACGCCCCTGGCCGTCGTAGCTGTATAGCGTGGCGTTGCCGTCCGGGTCGATTTGTTGGGTGATATCGCCCTGTCGGTTGCGTTGGTACTTCCAACTGGCTTTGCCGCGATGAACATCACTCACGAAGCCGTTGATGTATTCGTACGTTGTGGCTTCGTCTTCCGGCGGGATAACGGCAGTCATCAAGCCGTTGTCGTTGTAGCGGTACTCGGTGACGGCACCCAACGGATCCTTTTCCGCGATCAATTGGCCTTTGTCGTTGTAGGCCTTGAGATGCTCGGCACCGTCCGGGTCGATCTTGCTGATCAGTCGCGCCTGATCATCGTGGGTGTACACCTCTTCGCTGCCGTCGGCGTTGGTGACAGTCACGCTGCCTTTGTCATCCCAGGCGTAGTGCGCTTCCATCTGCGAGAAGTTGGCCCAGTGATGTGTGCAACGAGACAGTTTGCCTTCGTTCTCCCACTCCCAGTAGAAAGCAGCGCCGCCCGCCAGTTGCCGCTCGAGAATGACGTGCTGTTCGTTGTAGCGATAATGTTCGGCTTCACCGGCCGCGTTCTTCGCCTCGATCAGACGATGCTGGGTGTCATAGCAGTAGGTGACCAGCGTCTGCACCGTATTCCAGGCGTCTTCCAGATTGTCCGCGGGCAGGAACTGCTGATAGTCGACCGCGACAATGTGTTTGCGGTCGTAACGTAGAAGCAGGGCGCGACCGGCGCCGTTGTCGAGGCGTTTGATGCGACCGTGGATGTCGCGTGTAACGTGCAGTCGATTGCCATAGCTGTCGCTGATGGCGATCAGGGTGGCGCCTTTGCTGTTAAAGCGGAAGTGGTAGAACGATGGTCGCTTGCCGGCTTGTGCTAGAACTAGTTCCGATGGGTCGTCACCGAGAAAAATGGCAGCACGGGAAAGGCTGTTGGTGATGGCCGGACGTTGCTCGCTTGGAAGTGGGAAAACTGTGGCGCGGTTCTCGTGGTCGGTCCAGATGACTTCGTCACCAACGATCTCGACACGATGCGCGAGTGCGTGGCTCCAGCCATAACCTAGGCCGCAATCGATTTCCACTGCGCTGGTTCGATAGAGGCGTGTCCATTCAAACGGCAGCAGGCCATCGAGTTGACCATCGGTCAGCGTCAACAGTTCTTCACCGGTCACCATCGAAACCGGGCACTTGTCGACGCGCGTGCAGGACACAGGCTCCGCGCTTTTATTAGCGGGAGTCGTGGCTTGCTTCGAGGCATCGTCAGCTATTTTGCCTTCGGCAAGTTTCGCGTTTTTCTTCCCATCAAAACGCAACTCGGAGATTCCGTTTCTCACCTTGGCCGTCACACCCCGCGCCGCAACAGCGGTGTATTTCGCGACGTATTCCATAAAGCCATTGATGATCTTGAACAGCGACTTCACAAAGCCGATGACGGCGTTGAGGACAAGCTCACCGTACTTCTTCAGACGGGCGGCAAGGTAGATAACCCCGGTACCTTCAGCCGCGATGGTCAATACCACACCAATCACGATATCGATGGCGATACCGACGACCATTGCCGTGGTGGTTTTCGCTATGTCGCCCGCCATCTTCATCGGCGGCAAGCCCGCCAGCCAGATCACGGCGCTGCGTACCAACAGGAACAAAGCAGCTTCGTCACTGGCCAGCAACATGGCCTTTTTCATAACGTCCGGCGAGCTTTTGGCAACTTTGATCAGTTCATCCGCACCGGCGCCAAGATCTTTCGCAAATTTGCCCGGGTCCTGCAGGATGTCGAGCACCTGATTGATGCCATCCCACACACCCTTGATGGCCTCCCAGCCACCTTCAAGAATGCCGGTACCAATCGCCATTGCAGTGCCCGAGGTGGAAAGGTTCGACCATTGCGGTTTGAAACCTGCCCACTCCTTACGCAGAAAACCTTCCAGGTCAGCTGTCACGCCGCTGTAGGAGCTGAACAGCGCATCGATCTGCGCTGGTGTCACTTCGTTATGAACGCGAATCTTGTAGAACTTGCCGGGAATACCACCTGTCCAGGCGGCTTTGCCTTGCGCGTCGAGTTTGACCTTGCTGACTGCACCACCTTCCACGGCGACGATTTCGACTTCGATATCGCCTACCGGAATGTCGTAAACCGACTCGAACTTACTTTCGATAAGCAACGGGCCCTTGAGCGGGCACTGAGCCACATTCGAGGTGAAATTGCCGTCAGTCATGCTCACCGCTTTGCTGGTGTCGCCAACCTTGATCACTCGCTCCATACCCAGCAGGGAGGGCAAGTCAGCGGCTCGACTGGCCTTGTCGGCAGCCCTCGCATACCAGGTTTTGGTTTGTTCCTGATACAGCTTCAGACTGTCCTTGAAGGTGTTCAGTTGGTTGTCAACAAAGGCAACGCGATCCATCAGCCTTGCTCCAGAATCAGGTGATTTAACAGTGCTTCTTTAAGGTTTTTCGGTGCGTCCGGACGACGCACGAAACGGCTGATTTTCAGCTTCAGGTTGTTTTCGGGCCAAGCGGTGTAAATGTCCGGACGGTCTTCTTCCAGCCACTGCATCAAGTTGCTGATCAGCGTCGTCGGATTTTCCTTGGTCAAGCCATCCAGTAACGGCTTCGGCACCTCCCACCATGGCCAATCCTTCACCTTCGGCACAACCCGCGTCCCAACATCCAGCGACTGCCCGTTAATCAGATACCGCTCAAACATCGGCATCACTTCCCCAGCCTTCTCCCCCAGCCCCTGCAGAATCGGATAGATATGCCGCCCATCCCAAAACCGGAAAAACACCTCGGTCCCGTCCGGCATCTTCACCTGCGTCAGACTGCGCAGATGCTCGAACACTTCATTCGGCTCGGAACGCGACACCGCCAGCCAGCCCCAATCGAGGGCATCGGTTTCAGCGATCCACGGCAGGAACGCGGAATTGGCTTTGAGTTCGGTGACATACGGCATCACCGGTTGCCAGGTGGAGTAGGGCGTGCCGCCCCAGATCGGTAGGAGCTGGGCGGTGGGTTCGGTCAGGTAGAGATTTTTCAGCGCGTCGGAATCACTCGCCGCACTGATCACCAGATACAAACGCTCGCCAGTCTGCAACGGCTGTTGCGCCAGCCAGTCCTTGGGCGTAATTCGATCAGATGGCACAGGCACCTGCCTTGCATTTTTCGCATTCTTCGCAGAATGGCGCGTTACGTTTGAGGGTGTTGATCTGGGCCGGGGTCAGGACCTGGCCGGCCTTGTCGGCGTCGGCCTGTTTCAGGATTCCGGGCATCAGCGGGGCGGCGCCGGTGCCGCTGCCGGGGCTGCCGCCGGAGTTCATGTTGATCACCGGGCCGCTCAGGGTCACGCCGCCGGCGTCGATCTTGATGAAGCTGCCGCCGCCGATCAGGGTCAGCTCTGCGCCTGCTTCCATTACCACCTTCATGCCGCTGCTGAGGTGGATTTCTTGCCCAGCGTCGATGAACTGGCCGGTGCCGATCTTGATGTGCTGATTGACGCCGACGGTCAGGTGGTCGTTGGCGCGGGTTTCGACTTTGCGGTCGGCGTAGACGGTGTGGTGTTCTTCGGCCTTGAACTCGCTGTAGCTGTTCTTTTCGACGGTGTCGTGGCGTTCGTTGCCGACGCGGATTTTCTGGTCGTGCTCGATGTTTTCGTCCCAGTCGCGCTGGGCGTGCAGGTAGATCTGTTCCTGACCTTTTTTGTCTTCGATGCGCAGTTCGTTGTAGCCGCCACCACCCATCGAACTCAGGGTCTTGAAGGTGCTGCGGGTCTTGTTCGCCGGCAGCTCATACGGGACGGTGTTTTCCTTGTGGTACAGGCAGCCGCTGATCAACGGTTGATCGGGATCGCCTTCAAGGAAGGTGACCAGCACTTCCATGCCAATCCGCGGGATGGCGATGCCGCCGTACTGGGCGCCGGCCCAGGCGCTGGAGACGCGCAGCCAGCAGCTGGTCTTGTCGTCGGCCTGGCCTTCGCGGTCCCAGTGGAATTGCACTTTGACACGGCCGTACTGGTCGCAATGGATCTCTTCGCCTTTCGGGCCCGTGACCACGGCACTTTGGCTGCCGAGGATGCGCGGTTTCGGGTGGCGCAGGGGCGGGCGATTCGGCACGTCCCACGGCGTGGCCTGAAAGCGGTTGCGGTAGCCCTGATGGAAATCGTCTTTCAGCGCAGTGGTGTCGCTGGTTACCGACTCTTCGAGCACTTGCGGCTGCTTGCCTTCGTGGAGGACTTCGGTCAGCAACCAGAGGTCATTCCATTTGGCTTTCGGGTGCGCGGTCAGGGCGAGGAAGTGGCCGCTGACCAGCAACGGTTGATCACTCTTGCCTTCAGCCAACTGGAAGTCGCTGCGATGACGTTCGAGGGCGCGTTTGGCCAGGTGTTTGCCGCGCTCGCGGTCGACGAAGCGGCCCGGGTAGTCGTAATCTTCAAGGTCGGGCAGGGCGTCGCCACGGTTCTCGCTTTCGAGGGTGAGGCGCGGTTTTTCGAAGTCGTAATCGCGGCGGGTGGTGCGGCTGGTGCGGGTTTCCAGGCGCAGGTCGAAACGCTTGATCACCGGGTCGCTGGCGACCATGCCGGAGTCTTGCTGATAGGCCACAGGCTTGAGTTTCGGGAATACCGTCTGGTCATCGCCGAACACCAGTTTGTGCGCCGTCGCCGTGTGCTGGAAGTGGTAGTGAATACCTTCTTCCTCGCACAGGCGCTGGATGAAATGCAGGTCCGATTCATCGTACTGCACGCAGTAGATGCGCTCGGGATAGATCGAACCAGTCTTGAATTCGTAGGCGTTGCTTTGAATGCCGTGCTCTTCGAGGACCATGCCGATGATTTTCGGTACGGTGAGGTTCTGGAAGATGCGTTGGTTGACGCGATGCGCGAGGTAAGACAATTGCGGACGCAGGGTCACTGAATAACGGGTCAGGCGTTTGCCCGAGTCACCTTGCGCGGCGCGGTAGATCTGGCCGTGGATGCCGCTGCCGTCGGGCGACAGTTGCAGGAAGGCCGGTTTGTGCAGCAGGGTTTCGAGGTCCAGCGACGGCTGCTCACTGACCAGCTCCACCTCGAAGACAAAAGGCTGGCTGATGGCTTCCCGACCGGTGAGGGTAAACACCTGGAAATCGGCGGAAAGACCTTCGATGGTCAGGGCAAAGTGGGTTTCATTGGCCGGCGCGAACATCCCTTGTTCCTCGTGCTGTACAGCGGCGTTCGTCGACGACCGCAAAGCGGCTCAACGTACGCGAAATTCTGGAGGGGCGTAAACAACATCGACCAGCAGAGCTGGCCGATGCTTGTAACGATCAGCCGTAATTAAACGACTGGAGCACGCCAGTCATCGGAACCCGAAGTACCGGATACTTCGTGGGTCCAGGTGATTTTACGGTAGGTGAACTGCACTTCTTCCAGGTGGGTGAAGTGCGAGTTGCCTGGATCCTGGCAGTTGTGCATTTTGTTGTTGATGGCGACGATGATCGCGTCTTCCAGTTTGGTGGTGTAGTAGTGCTCTTGGGTGCCTTGAGCAGAAGTACGGAACCACTGGATAACGATTTCGCTCATGCGCTCGCCGGAGGTCAGAGCGGCTTGCAGCAGAGGCGAAGCTTTGTCGTAGACCTTGGTGATCACAACTGGCTTGTGAACGCGCTGACCGGTTGGCTGACCGGATTGTGGGTCACGCGGGATGATCACGTCGTGGCTGAAAGCCTGAACCATAACCTGGTCTTCGTGGCCTTCCTGGTAGGTGTTGCCTACGGAGTCAGCGGTGAAAGCGCCTGCAGTGATCAGGCCTTGTTTTTCGCCGGTAACCGACATGTACGCTGGTGTTGCCATGGGGTGCTCTCCTTGCGGAATAATTTAAGGTGCCCGGGAGGCGAAATCGCCCGGTGGGTGCCTGACTGTTATCAAGGAGCGTGCCAACAATTGTGGCAGCCATACGGGCCGGGGTGTTTGACTGATTTTTCAGGCGCTTGTGCGAAATAAAGCGCTCGCTCAAGGCAAAAGTGCGCAAGAAGTTGCGCAGTACTGCGCAACTTCTTGCGCACTTGGCTGCAGGCCTTGTACGACGGTGCTTTCAGAGGTTTTTTCGGTCGGTTTTGCAAAACAAGTGCGCAACTTCTTGCGCACAATGGCCACACGCCATCATTTGGTCGAGGCGGCTGCTTAAAACTTTTAGATCAAAAGATCGCAGCCTTCGGCAGCTCCTACATTTGGAATGCATTTCCACTGTAGGAGCTGCCGAAGGCTGCGATCTTTTGATTTTTCAACGCGCGAATTGGGTGAGGCATTCCTCGATCGAACGCTGCTGCGTCGCGGCATACAACCCCAACTCATCAATGGTTGCGCGCCCCAGAGCCTGTTCGAAGGCCTGCCGATTGGAGTGCTCGCCATAGTGCGCCTGCGCCGCGTCCCCAAGGTTCGACTGAAAAATCCCCGCCGCACTCACCGGCAGGAAATCTTCGTACACCAACGGTTCCGCTTTCACATAACCATCGCGTAACAAGTCCTCCAGAGACGACTGCCCAAGTCCTCCAGCAGCCAGACCTTTTTCCGTGGCGAAATAGCGAAAGTACGCCAACTCTTGTTCACGCATGCCTTCGACACTGTCAGGAAATTCGCCAAAGTGCTGAGCCATCAGCGCGTTGTAGCGTGCGCCATTGCCCTCGTTGGGGAAGTCGCCGAGTTCATCGCGCGCGGCATTCAGCAAGCGGTCATACAGCGCCCGGCCTTTGGGGGTGAGTGCCGCGCCGCGCTGTTCGATTTCGCCGAAACGCGCGCTGTGACTGCCACGGGTCTGGTTCTGATCGGTGAAGGCGATCGGCTCGTCCAGCGCCTTGAAACTGGTCTGGCGCAAGAGGATCGGGCACTGCCGGCGCGGCGGGCCTTCGATGACGGCTTTTGGGGTGATGCCATGGGCCGGCATCTGTTCCTGCACGCTATCGATGTCCAGCGTGCGCGGCGTCAGGTGGTTGATGTGCGGGCCTTTGAACGCCACCACGTCGGCGATCAAGCGGTGTTGGGCGCTTAAAGTCTGGTATTGCGCGGCAGTAACCGTGGCGCTGTGATGCCAGCGAAAGGTTTCCAGTGCCTGCAGGACGAATGCCTCGGCCTCGCTTTCATTCAGTCCGCCTGCGGTTTCAGCCTGCGCGATCAAGCGTAATGCCTCCGGGGTAAAGATCGAACGCTTGGCCAGCACTGATTCGGCAAAGGCGCGTAGCTGCGGATCTTCAATCAACTCCAGGCGCAACAACGACGTAAACACTCGAAACGGGCTGACTTGCAGCGCGTCCTCATGCACTGCGCGAAAAGCCGTGGAATGCACCGGCACGCCCGCCGGGGTCAGGTCGTAATAACCCACCGGTTGCATGCCCATCACCGCAAACAAGCGGGCGAGGGTGGCCAGTTCGGTGGCGGTGCCGACGCGGATGGCGCCATGGCGCTCCATGTCCAGCCGTTGGATTTCGCCGGTGCTGTCGAGCTGGCGGGCGATGTCCGGCTGACGTGCAAGCACCTCGCGGTTGGTCTGCTCCACCAACTCCATCAGCGCGCCGTACAGCGGCACTTCTTCGCGGTACATGTCGGACATCGCTTTGGAGAAGCGTTGGCGGATCAGGTCGGGGCTGACGAACGGCTGCACGGTCATGAAAAAAATTCCTGCCACGGTCACGGAATGGATGAGGGAAAAGATCGCAGCCTTCTCGCACGCGGGCAAACGAAGAATCCTACGAACTTCATTCTGCCAACGACTGATCCACCAGTTCGATCCAGTGCATCACCCGCGTGCGTCCGGCGCTGGCCAGATGGCTCTGACAGCCGACGTTGGAGGTGACGATCAGCTCAGGGCGGCCGCTCTCCAGCGCGTTGAGGCGGTTGTCGCGCAGTTGTCGGGCCAGCACCGGTTGCGTCAGCGAATAGGTGCCCGCCGAGCCGCAGCACAAATGGCCGTCGGGCACGGCGGTAAGATTGAAACCGAGGCGCGTCAGCACAGCTTCCACCGCGCCGCCCAGTTTCAACGCGTGCTGCAACGTGCACGGGCAATGCACGGCAATCCGCCGTTCAGTGGCGGCGCAGATCTGTTCCAGCGGCTCCTGCGCGAGTACCTGCACCAGATCCAGCGTGCGCTCGCTGATTTCCCGGGCCTTGGCCGCATACAGCGGATCGTCTGCCAGCAAATGCGCGTAATCCTTGATGAATGCGCCGCAACCGCTGGCGGTCTGCACAATTGCTTCTGCACCGTTTTGCAGGTGCGGCCACCAGGCATCGATGTTCTGCCGCGCGCGGTCGAGGCCTTTGGCTTGCGCGTCGAGGTGATAGTCCAACGCGCCGCAACAACCGGTCTCGGCCACCGGGGTGACACTGATGCCCAAGCGATCCAGCACCCGCGCCGTGGCGTCATTGGTATTTGGCGACAACCCCGGTTGTACGCAGCCTTCAAGCAACAACACCCGCCGGGCATGCCGAGGGGCAGGGCGCGAGCCGTTAACCCGCAAGTGCTGCGGCAATTTGCTTTCAAGCAAACGCGGCAACAGCGGCCGAAACGTCGTGCCCACCCGCAACAAGCCTTTGAACAACCCTGAATTCGGCGCCAATGCGCGCAAACCCTCGCGCAACAGACGTTGCGCCGCCGGACGTGGCACCGCGTGATCGACCACCGCGCGGCCAATGTCGAGCAGGTTGTGATAGTCGACGCCGGACGGGCAGGTGGTTTCGCAGTTGCGGCACGACAGGCAGCGGTCCAGATGCAGTTGCGTCTGTGCCGTCGCCGGTGCGCCTTCGAGCACTTGTTTGATCAGGTAGATGCGCCCGCGCGGGCCATCCAGTTCATCACCGAGCAATTGATAGGTCGGACACGTCGCGTTGCAAAAACCGCAGTGCACGCAGGTGCGCAGAATCTTTTCCGCCTCGGCGGCACGGGGCAGTTGTCGCGATTGTTCGCTGAGGGTGGTTTGCATGGCTAGAACTCCGCGTACATCTGCCCGGGGTTGAACAGCCCTTGCGGGTCGAGTTGCACCTTGAGTTGTCGGTGATAACGCAGCAGTGTCGCGGGCAATGGCTGAAACGGCGAATTGCTGGCGCCATGGCTGAAACAGGTAGCGTGGCCGCCCAGTTCCTGCGCGAGAATGTGGATGTGCTCCGCGTCGGATTTCAGCCAGCGTTGCGCGCCGGCCCAGTCGATCAACTGCTCGCCGGGCAGATCCAGCGGGCCGAGATTGTTCGGCAGTGACAGGCGCCACAGCGGCCGGCCCTCATCGAAAAACGCCAGCCTCTGCTCATTCAGATCACGCCAGAACTGCGAGTCCAGCGGCTCGCCACCCAGGCGTTGATGCGCCGCCGTCACCGAACCTTCGCCGCCCTCCAAACGCAGATACAGGCTCTGGCCATCGTGACAAGCGGCACTGATCGGTAGCGGTTGCTGACCCCATTCGGCAAGCCTGGTCAGCGCCCGCGAGCAGTCCATGTCGAGGCGAATGCTCAGGCACTGCCGTGGTTTCGGCAGGACTTTCAGCGACACTTCGGTGAGCACGCCGAGGCAGCCGTAACTGCCGGCCATCAGCCGCGACAGGTCATAACCGGCGACGTTTTTCATCACTTCGCCGCCGAAACGCAGGTGCTGACCGAGGCCGGTGATCACCCGCGTGCCGAGGACAAAGTCGCGCACCGAGCCAGACCACGGCCGCCGAGGCCCGGACAACCCCGTGGCGATCATGCCGCCAACCGTCGCGCCTTCGCCGAATGCCGGCGGCTCGCACGGCAGCATTTGTCCGGCAGCGTCCAGCACCGCCAGCAGCTCGGACAGAGGCGTGCCGGCGCGCGCCGTGATCACCAGTTCGGTCGGCTCGTAACGGACGATGCCGCAATGGGCGCGGGTGTCGAGCACCTCGCCGGCGACCTCGCGGCCGAGAAAGGCTTTGCTGTTGCCACCCTGAATTTTCAGCGGCGTGGCATTGGCCCGCGCTTCGTTGACCTGATCGAGCAGGGCGCTGGCGGCGTCGACATCGGCCATCAGAAACGCTCCAGTTCGGGGAACGGCAATTGCCCGGCGTGAATGTGCATCGCGCCGAATTCGGCGCAGCGGTGCAGGGTCGGAATGTTCTTGCCGGGATTGAGCAGGCCTTGTGGGTCGAACGCGGCTTTTACTGCGTGGAACAGACTTAGTTCGTCGCTGTTGAACTGCGCGCACATCTGGTTGATTTTCTCGCGGCCGACGCCGTGTTCACCGGTGATGCTGCCGCCAACTTGCACGCACAGTTCGAGGATCTTGCCGCCCAAGGCTTCGGCGCGGTGCAGTTCACCGGGTTGATTGGCGTCGAACAGAATCAGCGGGTGCATGTTGCCGTCGCCGGCATGGAACACGTTGGCCACGCGCAAACCGTATTCTTCGGCGAGGCGCGCGATGCCTTGCAAGACGCCGGGCAATTCGCGGCGCGGGATGGTGCCGTCCATGCAGTAATAGTCCGGTGACAAACGGCCGATGGCCGGGAAAGCATTTTTGCGTCCGGCCCAGAAGCGCACGCGTTCCGCTTCGTCGCGGGCCTGACGCACTTCGGTGGCGCCGGCCGCGGTCATGACCTCGCGCACCCGCTGACAATCGTCGTGAACGTCGGCTTCGACGCCATCGAGTTCGCACAACAGAATCGCCTCGGCGTCGACTGGGTAACCGGCGTGAATGAAATCTTCAGCGGCGCGAATGGCGAGGTTGTCCATCATCTCCAGGCCGCCGGGAATGATCCCCGCCGCGATGATCTCGGCGACCGCGCGGCCGGCCTTTTCCACAGAATCGAAACTGGCCAGCAGGACTTTCGCGACTTGCGGTTTGGGCAGCAGCTTGACCGTGACTTCGGTGATGATCCCCAGCAGGCCTTCAGAACCGGTAAACAAGGCGAGCAAATCGAAACCGGCTGAATCGAGCGCGTCCGAACCGAGGGTCAGGCGTTCGCCTTCGATGGTCAGCACTTCGATTTTCAGCAGGTTGTGCACGGTCAATCCGTACTTGAGGCAATGCACGCCGCCAGCGTTTTCGGCGACGTTGCCGCCAATCGAACAGGCAATTTGCGAAGATGGATCCGACGCGTAATACAGACCGAAAGGCGCGGCTGCCTGGGAAATCGCCAAATTGCGCACCCCCGGTTGAACCCGCGCGGTGCGCGCGTCGGGGTCGATGTGCAGGATATTGTTGAAGCGCGCCATCACCAGCAGCAGGCCCTGCTCCAGCGGCAAGGCGCCGCCGGACAAGCCGGTGCCGGCACCACGGGCAACCACTGGGACGTTTTTCTGGTGGCAGAGTTTGAGCAGGGTTTGCACTTGTTCGAGTCGACGGGGCAGGGCGACCAGCATCGGCGTGGTGCGGTAGGCGGAGAGGCCGTCGCATTCGTAGGGTTTGAGTTCCTCCTCGCGCCACAAAACGTCGAGGTCTGGCAGCGTTTGCTGCAATGACTTGAGGAATTCGGCCTTGTTCACCTGCGGCAACGGGCCGTCGAGGCGTTCGTCATAAAGAATATTCATCTAAACCTCAGACCTCGTCACTTTGTAGGAGCTGTCGAGTGAAACGAGGCTGCGATCTTTTGATCTTGTTTTTAAAAAGCAAAATCAAAAGATCGCAGCCTTCGGCAGCTCCTACACAGGATGTGTTGAGTGTCATTTCTGGCTTCCGAGGAATTCCCGATACAGGCGCGCAGTATTCCCCGGCTGTTCAACCATCGGCATGTGCCCGACGTGATCCCAGACATCCACACGCAAATTGGCGATGCCCTTGCTCCACACCGGCACGCTGCTGACGTCGATCAGCCGATCCTTGCGGCCCCAGAGCAACAGCGCCGGGCATTTGATGTCGGGCAGTTTCGGCTCCATCGGCGGGCTGGCGCGAAAATCGCGGAAGATCTCTTCCAGTTCATCGCGTTGTTGCTCGTAGCGCTGGGCGATGGCGTCCAGCACCAGGTTCGGCACCCACGGTGGCGACTCCATGGTCATCGCGTAAAACTGGCGAAATTCTTCCCGCGAGTTGATCAGAAACGGGTTATGCCCGCGCGCCAGATGCCGCTCCATGTCGCTGACCTCGGGCGCGGTGACGCCCGCCGGGTCGATCAATGCCACCGAAGCGATGCGGTCGGGATACGTCGCCGCCAGCCACGCGGCGATGTAGCCGCCCATCGAGTTGCCGATCACGTGGACTTTCTCCACGCCGCAGACGTCGAGCAACTGGATCATGCGCTTGGCCTGCAACGGAATGTCATAACCGCCGCCAGCCTTGAAGCCGGTTTCACCATGGCCGGCGAGGTCCGGAATGATCACCCGATACTGGCGCACGAAATGCCGGGAAAAGCGCAGCCACAGGTTCTTCTCGGCGCTGTAGCCATGCAGCATCAGAATCGCGCTGGCCGCTTCATACGGCCCGCCCTGCCAGGTCGAGACGGTCATCTCGGCGATCGGCACTTCGATCTTGTGCAATTTGTACAACTTGGCCTCGATGGCCATGTTCAGGTCGTACAGCCAATGACCGACCGCCGGATAACTCAACCAACTCCAGGCTACGAAAACCGCGAGGGCGACAAACAGCAAAAGCATCGACGTCTTCCTTTTACGTGTTCAGGACAGAATGTGGTCGGCCGGTTTCAGCGCTCGGGTCAAGCGGTGATAGCTGAAACTGAAGCCGGGAAACATCGCGATCACATGACCGCTCTTGCTTTGATACCAACTGTGGCAACCACCGGACTTCCATACCGTGCGCTGCATTTCCCGATGAATCATCTCAGTGTAGGTACGTTCCGCTTCACGGCGCACTTCAATGCTGCGCAGGCCTTTGGCCTGCACGGTGCGGATGCAGTCGAGGATGTAGTTCATCTGCGATTCGATGATGAACAGCGCCGAGGTGTGACCGATGCCGGTGTTGGGCCCGGTGACGATAAACAGGTTGGGAAAGTCCGGCAGGCTGGTGCCCAGATACGCGCGCGGGTATTGCGCCCAGACATCTCTGAGTTGCACGGCGTTTTTTCCGCTGACCGGGTAGGAAATCACCCCGTCGGTGGCGTCGTAACCGGTCGACCAGACGATCAGATCAACGTCGATGTGCTGACCGTCCTGAGTGTTGATGCCGGTTTCGTCGATGGACGCAATGCCTTGCTCGCGGGTATGCAAGGTGACGTTGGCGCGACTCAGCGCCGGGTAATAGGTGCTGGAGACTAGTACCCGTTTGCAGCCAATGGTGAAGTCCGGGGTGAGTTTTTCTCGCAGCAGCGGGTCCGGCACCTGGCGTTTGAGAAAACGCAGGGCGTGCTGCTGGACCATGTGAATCGCCGCTTTGGAATATTTGAAGGCGATGACCCGGGTTTCGAATTGCCAGTAAATCAGCCAGCGCAATAATTTGTAGGCGGGTTTCAGACCGAGCAGCCAGCGTTGCAGCGGTCCGAACTGACGATCGGCGCGGGGCAGCACCCAATGCGGTGTGCGTTGAAACACGTGCAGTTGCTCGACCTGTTCCGCAATGGCTGGAATCACTTGCACCGCACTGGCACCGCTACCAACGATGGCCACGCGTTTATCGCGATAGTCGTAGCTGTGATCCCAGTTGTTTGTATGAAAAGTCTTGCCTTGAAAGCGATCCTGGCCGGGAAAGTGTGGGATGACCGGTTGGCTCAATGGCCCGGTGGCATTGATCAGGAACTGCGCATAAAAGGTGCCTTTGCTGGCGGTGTGCACGGCCCAGCGTTTTTCCGTGTCGTCCCATTCGACACGCTCGACATCGGCTTGCAACTCTACGCGCTCGCGCAAACCGAATTGCTCGATGACATGCTCGGTGTAGCGCTGCAGTTCGGCCTGCCCGGCGAACATCTGCGACCAGCGGTACGGCGCGAACGACAGCGAATACAGCGGCGACGGCACGTCCACCGCCGCGCCGGGGTAGGTGTTCTGGCACCAGGTGCCGCCAAAGAAGTCCCGTCGCTCCAGCAGGCGAAAATCGTCGATCCCGGCTTTGAGCAGGTTGATCGCAGCACATTGACCGCCAAAACCGCTGCCGATGATCAACACGAGATAGGTGTGCATGGGCCTCCTTCTTATAGTTGTTTTTCCATTTTGCTCCTTTCATGTATAGCCAAATATTTGCACTGTGCGCGGCCCTGATGTCGCTCTATTCAGCCCGCTGGCCGGTGATGGCTATTTAACGTCGCCCTGTTAGACTTCCAGCACATCCGTCCTGCGGTGTGCGTGATCGAGGTCCTTATGGGAAATACCGGAGGAAAGGGACTTTCATTGGCCAGGAGGCTTTATACATCGCGCATCCTCGGGTTGATTCTGGGGCTCGTGTGCGTGAGCGTGGCGATGTACTCGCTCGATCCGCCGCTGTGGGTCTGGGCACTGATGTTCTTCAACGGCCTGGTCTGGCCGCATCTGGCGTTTCAATGGGCACGCCGCGCCCGGGTTCCTTACCACGCTGAACACCGCAATCTGTTGATCGACGCCTTTTTCGGCGGCTTTTGGCTTGCCGCCATGCATTTCAATCCGTTGCCCACTGCCACGACCATTTCGATGATGGCGATGAACAACGTCGCCATCGGTGGTTCACGTTTTCTATTGGCAGGCACTGCGGCGCAGTTGCTCGGGGTCGGCGTCGGGCTGGTGGTCTTTGCTCCGACATTCATTCCGCAGACCACCCCTGCGCAAATGTACGCCTGCTTCCCGTTACTGCTGCTGTACCCGTTGGCGCTGGGCTGGATCTGCTTTCGCCAGGCCTACACCCTCGGTCGACATAAACGCGAACTGCTGGCCCTGAGCCGCACCGACAGCCTGACCGGGCTGCTTAACCACGGCGCCTGGAAGGATCAACTGGAGATTGCTTTTCAGCGCTGCAAACGGCAGAAGCAGGGCGCGGCGATTGCGCTGATCGACATCGATCACTTCAAGGCAATTAACGACACTTACGGCCACGTTGCGGGCGACATCGTGTTGCGCCAGTTGAGCAAGTTACTTAAACAAAACCTGCGGGCGACAGACGTTGCCGGGCGTTATGGCGGTGATGAGTTCTGCGTGATTTTGCCGGATCTGCCGCTGTTCAATGCCGCGCAGGCCATGGAGGCGTTGCGCGAACGCTTCGCGATTCTGGGCTATGAGCAGAATCCGGCGTTGAAGGTCAGCTTGAGCATCGGCCTGGCGGCGTACGATCCGGCGCATGCTGACGCGACGCGCTGGCTCAATGATGCCGATCAGGCGTTGTACGAGGCCAAGGCGAGCGGGCGTAACCGGGTGATCTGCAATTGCGATGACAAGCCGCGGCGGACATTGCTGGATTCGGTCTGAGCTTTTTGACCCCAATCCCCTGTAGGAGTGAGCCTGCTCGCGATAGCGTTGTGTCAGTCACCATCAATGTCACTGACAGAGTGCTATCGCGAGCAGGCCCACTCCTACAAATTTGTTCGGTGTCGGTCTGGGAGAGGTCGCATTCGGTGTAGAGCCTCGCGCCGATGTCGGGTACGGTTAAATCCCCCCGACGCGAAACAAGGATCGCTTCATGACGTTCTCATTTTCTCGCTCCCTGCTGGCCGCCAGCCTCGGCCTGTCTCTCGCTTTCTCCGCTGCCCACGCCTTCGCCGAACCGCACAAACAAGTGCTCGCCGATGCCGAGCAATACCAGCCAGAAGCACTGAAACTGCTGGAGCGGCTGGTCAATATCGACTCCGGTTCCGGCTATGAACCGGGCCTCAAGCAAGTCAGCGACATCGCCATCGATGAGCTGAAAAAACTCGGCGCCACCATCGAGCTGGTGCCCAATACGCCGGAAAAATCCAACCATGTACTCGCGACGTTAAAAGGCACCGGCAAGGCGAAAATCCTGCTGATGGCGCACATGGACACGGTATTCAAGGAAGGTTCGGCGGCCGAGCGGCCGTTCCACATCAAGGACGGCCGTGCTTACGGGCCGGGGGTGATGGATGACAAGGGCGGCATCGTCGCCGGGATCTATGCGTTGAAAGTCCTGAAAAACCTCGACTTCAAGGACTACGCGCAAATCACATTCCTGCTCGACGCCAGTGAAGAAACCGGCTCGGACGTCGCCACCGACCTGATCAAGAAAACCGCCAAACAGCACGACGTGACCCTCAATCTGGAGCCGGGCCGCCCGGCCGATGGTCTGGTGGTGTGGCGCAAGGGCAGCGCGACGGCGCTGGTCGAGGTCAAGGGCAAAGCCGCGCACGCTGGCGTCGCTCCGGAACTGGGGCGCAATGCCGCGATGGAAGCGGCGCACCAGATTCTTCAGTTGGGCAAACTTGGTGATGAGGCGAAGAAAACCACCATCAACTTCACAGTGCTCAAGGCCGGTGACCGCACCAACGTGATTCCCGATCAAGCCACCGCCAAGGCCGACGTGCGCGCGGCGGTGCCGGAGGAGTTCGACCGGATCGAGAAGGATCTGGCGCGGGTGTCGCAGGACAAGCTGATTGCTGAGACGGAAGTGAAGACTTCGTTGCAACGCGGGCTGCCACCGATGCCGCAGACGCCTGAGTCGGATCGTCTGATGGCCATGGCCCAGGGGATTTACGGCGAGATTGGCCGCAAGTTGACGGAGGAGGGCAGTGGCGGTGCGGCGGATGCGAGTTTGTCGGCCGGGGTTGGCACGCCGACGCTGGATGGCTTCGGGATTGTTGGCGGCAATATTCACACGCCGGAGGAATACGCCGAAGTGGCGAGCGTGGCGCCGCGGATTTATTTGTTGTCGCGGATGATTATGGAGTTGGCCAAGAAAAAATAATAAATGAGCGAGAGCTGAGCGGCCGTTATGGGTTGTGAGCTGTTTAGCTTTCGGAAGTAACAAAGGTTTAATAGGTAGAGTTAATCAGGTCTTTGAGCTAAAAAAGACGCGATTTCTTTGCTGAGATTAGTTATATCCTCCATCGAGGAGTTGCAAAGGTATTCGAATATCTTAGGGTCGGTGGTTTCGTTGGTTTCAATAATTTTTTTATAGAAATGTTTATCGGTGACAATGGCTTCGGGGCATTGAAAATCTGGCAGAAATTTTGATAATTTGTGGTCTTGGAATATTCTCTTTTCCACGCTGTCGAAAGGCAAGAAATAGGTGTTGGGGCAGTTTTTTATATGTTTGTATATTCTTTGGTCGCCGTCAAGTATAGAGATTACATTTTCCGGATTGGAAAGGAAACGCTCTTTTGCGTTGAGTGCTAATAGCTTTGTCACATTTGATCCGCCTCCGATAGGGACGATTTTGTATTGTGAGAAATTGGTTGGGCAATATTTCGCGATAATGAAGTCAAGTAGATTTTTTAACATGTCGTCTTCTGTCAGGATGTATTTGTCCCACCCTTTGAATCCAAACATTATGCTTTTTATATAATTATATGATGCGGGAATTATGTCGCCGCTTCCTTCGCTGTTGGACATGTAGAAAAGCTCTTTGTCTTTAAGAGTTCTTATTAGTGCTAGGGAATGAGTTGTGCAGAATATGTTTACTTTGTATGTGTCGCAAAAAGCGCGTAGCCGTCGGATTAGATGAGCTTGAGCTGCTGCATCTAATGAGATATCTATTTCGTCAATTACAATCAGTTTGCATCGATTGGTGATTTTTCGATAAAGGCTAATCAAGAAAAACTCGCCAGAGCTTAGATGGTCCTCTCTTACGTACCTGTCTTTTTCGAGAGGGATACAATAGTATTTGGTGTTCTTTACTTGTACTTCAATTAAGTTGTTGAATTTGTCGCAGGAGTAAATGTCGTTGAGGAATTCAATAAGTTCGTGAGGTGTTGTGAATTTGCCTAGGATAATTGCTGTTCTGATATCTTTGTCGGCAGTGCTGATACTTTGGAAATGATTAAATCTCTGGCCATACGGCATTGGCAGTTCGACATCAATAGTTTTCTTAATCTCATCCGGGATCGCTGACTTACAGTTGAGGGTGTTAATCGTCGCATCGAAGCTGAATAGGTACTCGTCATTCCCAATTTTATACGTGACTTCACTGCCATCCTTGAACACTCCAGGTGACGTGGTTTTTGAAAATGTATCTGCGGAGCGAAAATTAAGAATTGATTTAATAAGTGTCGTCTTTCCAATTCCATTCTTGCCTACAAGGCAAGTTAGCTTGTTTTGGCTCAGGTCTAAGCTAAAAATCATATTCTTAATATGTTGTATATTTTTTAGTTCGACTGAGAGTAGCATTATAATCTGTCCGATTTGTGAAGAAACATATCAACAGTGGTGGCGCCGTATTTTTTTCTTAACTTGTCTAAATAGCTTGGGTCTACTGTGTTGTAATAGTTTAAGTGTCCAGACAGTTTTTCTATTGCGGTTTCTATGTCTGAGTCGACAATCTCAATGAATTTTTCTTTGTTTGTTAAATAGTAGTGTAGTTTTACTTCTGTATCTTTTTTGAACTTTATATCTATAGTTACTTTTCCATTGGGAAGTATCACCATTCCAAGTAATTTTATTTTGTTTCCTGTTTGGGTGTGTTTGCTTTTTTTGATATTTAGTGAGAGTTTGTTTTTTGTGGTGTCTGATAGTAGTTGGGCGATATATCTCTCGGCTTCAAGTATGGGTTCTTTTTTTTTGCCTGAGACAATTATGTCATCGGAATACCTCGATAGTGTTAGTGAGTTTTTGTCGCAGTACTCCTTGAGGCTGTTGTCGAAAATGAATAAGCACGAGTTGCTAAGGAGAGGTGACGTTGAAAATCCGACCGGTACAGAATTTTTTATTGTTAGGGTTTTAATGATGTTGTCGATGTGCAGGTTTATATCTGAAATTGGACATTTTTCAATATCTCTGATTATTGTTGTTTTTACCAGTTCTTCGTCAATGCTGTTAAAAAAATCGTTTATATCTGTTTGGAAGAAATATTTGCTATTTGAGTGCTTTGATACTGCATCTACAGCGTTGACACCCTTTCGATATGAGAATACAACTTCTTCGTTTGTGCTTAGGTGTTCTAGAAGAAAAAGTTTTAGGAATGAATGAAATGTTTTTAGTTTTTTGTTTGGGATGTGTATTTCTCTGTTGTTATAGATTTTTGTTTCGTATAAGTCGTTGATGTTTCCAGTGCCCAGTTCAGGGAAATTGAATTTTCCCTGATGCATCGCTGTTAATAGATCTATTAAAGGTCTTTTGTTCATTTGTTAACCCTAGAGTTTAACTGGGGCGATGGGTGGCTTTCGATAAAATATGCCGCAAAACATCGCATTGCACAATCATTTCAAAAAAAAGAGAAATTGCTCTGTTTTACGTAGGAAAAATACATTTCAGAGGGAGTGTATAGGGTAGGAAATTTCACAGGGTGAGGAGTAATTACGAGAGCAGTAGTAATCTAGACAGAAATCGATAGGTAGCTGAATCAGCTATGGCGAGAGTGGATGGATGCGGAATACGCCTGCTTGAAAGGCAGAGTTTACTATCTGTGTGCCTCCTAGCTGACTGCTAGAGAGACACACAAACGTAAAAGGAGACTAGACACCTGTAGAGGCCAGATTTGATGACTGGAGATGCTCCTAGTCACTGGCATGAGTCGGACTCTAATTCAGGGCAGAACGGAAAACAAGAGGCAGGATGATGCGCAGGCTAAGCGGTAATGAGAGCGTCTGGTGCGCTTCTAGGCGGATCCTACGAGCCCTCTTTATTGCGTACAACTTTCCAAGACGTTTCCTACAACGTACCCTGTTGCCGCGTTTCGGTATCTACCCCTATAGTTCGTGCTCGCGGAAAAACACCGCGAACGACCTTGGTCGGTCGGTAACCTGAAATGCAACAGTGCCATTGTTCAGACCTTCAAGGACTGAGCAGCGTGTAATGGTAGCTGTGCGCGGGACACCTGCGGGTGTGCCGGATCTTTCAGGTATCTGGTCGGCCAACCCGCACACAGCTGCCACCTTATTCGTTTGGCCGCGAACGGTGGTTGCATTACCTGGAGATACACCTATGAACGAACAAGTAATGCCCCGCTTCCTCCCCATCGACACCTACGACGCCGAATCCCCGGTGCTCTTCCTCAACACCCACTCAGAACTCAGCGACATGGCCGCCTGTGCGATGCACCGGTTTGTGGTTGTGCGGGATCTGGCCGACACCTTTGCCAGTCTCAACCTCAAGGGCATTTCCGATTGTGATCTGACACGGGTGACCAGCGCGGTGCATCTGTTGATGCGCGAGGGCTGTGCGATTCTGAATGTGATTCAGGCGCGGGCGGTGCAGCGGGAGGAGGCTTACAAGACGCCGGTTTAGCGGTGTAGCGGCAGACCTCATCGCTGGCAAGCCAGCTCCCACAGGGTTTGGTGTTGAACCATCAATTGATGTCGAACCGCATAACCTGTGGGAGCCTGGCTTGCCAGCGATGGCGTCAGCCCGGCCAACCCATCACTCCTTGACGCTCATGTATTCCTTGGCCCAGAGAATGTATTCCTCCGGTTGGGTATAGGTGTGCGTCAACTCGGTCGCGCTCAAGTCGGACGCCTGGGTAAAGATCTGCCGCTGTTCGCGCAAGCTGTCATACGTCGCTTTGATCGCCGCAAAATAAGCACCATGGCCATCGATGGTCACACGCACACCGAGTTCGGCCAGACGTTTGTCATCGCGCAACGCCGGGTTGCCGTAGGTCACCAGCATCAGCGGCACGGTCAGGTGTTCGGCGATTTGTTCAAGCTGATCGAAATCCTGAATTCCGACCATGCAGATGCCGTCAGCCCCGGCCGCCTGATATTGGCGAGTGCGGCTGATGATTTCCTGATTTGGCAGGATGCCGGCGTTGGTACGGGCGATGATCGCCATTTCCGTATCAACCCGGGCTTCCAGCGCCGCGCGGATCTTGCCGACGCCTTCGGCAACGGTGATCAGGTCGGTGGATTTGCGCCCGAATTGGGCCGGCAGCAAGGTGTCTTCGATGGTCAGGGCGGCGACGCCGGCGCGTTCCAGTTCGACGATGGTGCGCATCACGTTGAGGGCGTTGCCGTAGCCGTGGTCGGCGTCGGCGATCACTGGCAATTGGGCGACGCGGCCGATGCGGGTGGCCTGTTCGGCGAACTCGCTGAGGGTGATCAGGGCAAAGTCCGGGGCACCCAGCACCTGCAACGAGGCCACGGAACCGCCGAGGATCCCCACTTCAAAACCGAGGTCAGCGGCAATCCGCGCGGACATCGGATCGAACACCGAAGCCGTGTGATAGCAGGTGTCGGAAGCCAGCAGTTGACGGAAGTTACGGCGCAAATCTTGATGGGAAAGCCTGGTCATACGAGTTCCACCAATACAAAGGAATGGAAAGGCTTGAACAAAGGTGTCAACGCCGAAGAATGAAAAGGCTATCACGCGAATGGGTCAATGATCATGACGAATTTGCAAGGGACAGGATGTCGCGGACGCTTTTGCTGAAAGGATTTACCTTTTTGCGGTGGTGACCGTCAGGCCGCCACCGCCTGTTGCTGTTGATTGGGCAGCATCGCCGCCCGTACCGAATTGCCCGGTTGCAGTTGCAGGCGCTTGGCGGTGAGGCGGTCGATCACCAGGCTGCTACCGACACGGCGGGCGCGGGCGACGGTGATGCGGCAGTTTTCCAGGCGCCGGTTGTGAATCAGCCACAGCGGCGCCTGTTCATCCGGACTACCGAGGCTCAGGGTCAACTCGACGCTTTCGCGCACGGTGCGAATACTGCGCACCGGCGCTTCGATTACCGGGCCGCCGTCGAAGATGTCGATGTAGCCTTTGTGGGTGAAGCCTTCGGCCTGGAGGATTTTCAGCGCCGGCTCGGTATTCGGGTGTGCCTGGCCGATCACCGCCTGGGCCTGTTCGGTGAGCATGCAGGTGTACAGCGGCTGGCGCGGCATCAGTTCGGCGATGAATGATTTGTTGCCCAGCCCCGACAAGTGATCGGCATGGCTGAAGTCCATTTGAAAGAAATGCCGGCCCAGACTGTCCCAGAACGGTGAACAACCGTGTTCATCGGCACTGCCGCGCAGTTCGGCAATCATTTTTTCGCCGAACAGGTGCGGGAACTCGGCAACGAACAGCAACCGCCCCAGCGACAGCAGGCGGCCATTGCTGCCGTGGCGCTGATCATGGCCGAGAAACAGCGAGCACAGCTCCGATTGGCCGGTCAGTTCGTTGTTGAGAAACAGTGTCGGGATCTGCCGTTGAATGCCCAGATCCGGCGCCGAACTCACGGTCAACCCGACCCGATAGTTGTACCAGGGCTCGCGCAGGCCGACCGCCCCGGCCAGGGCGCTGACGCCGACCACGCGCATGTCGTCGTCCTCGAGCACAAACAGATAGTCCGCGTCGGCTCGTTCGACTTGTTCGGCGAACGCCCGCTGTGCCCAGCGGACCCGGTGGGACAGGCGATCTTCGTTGGCCGGCAGGGTGGTGAACCCCGGGCCAGCCTGTTGCACCAGCGCCATCAAGGCTGGCAGGTCGCTGACTTTGACCGGGCGGACAATCATGCTGTAACTCCTTCTGCGCGCCTGTTCGGGCACTGTCGTTGGCTGCGCAACCGCGCGGGTTTCACAGGGCAATCAGCCGGATCGGGCTGCCATCGGTCACGTTCAGCGCCGCGCACATTGCGGGGGTGAGGGCCAGCGGTTGATCGGGTTGATAATCGAGTTCGGTCATGATCGCGCGAAAGCCGTGCAGTGCGTCGTTGCTCAGCAGGTAACGACCACGGGCATCGATCTGCGGCCGTTGCTGCACCGTTGCGGTCTGGCTACGAGCAATCGAACGGATATTCGAGGTGCGCGCATACAGGGTCGGGCCGGCGTCGAACAGGTCGATGTAGCTATTGGTCTCGAAGCCTTCACGCTCAAGAATGTCGAACGCTTCCTGACCGTCCGGGTGAATGCGACCGATACAGTCCTGCGCGGCTTGCGGCAGCATCGGCACGTAGATCGGGTATTGCGGCATCAGTTCGGCGAGAAAGGTGCGGCTCTGCAACCCGCACAGGCGTTCGGCCTCCGCATAGGGCAGGTCGAAGAAATGTTTGCCCAGCGCATCCCAGAACGGTGAATGGCCGGCCTCGTCGCTGTAGCCGACGATTTCGGTAATCACCGCCTCGGCAAAGCGCGGCGCATGGGCGGCGATGAACAACAGCCGCGCCCGTGACAGCAATTCGGAGAACGGCGTACGCACCAGCCCAGCGTCGATATGAAAACCGCGCAGCAGGGTGTGGTCGTTGAGGTCGTGACACAGCGACAGCGCGGGCACGCCGTGTTCGATGTTCAGCTCGCGGGAAGCGCTGGTGAAATGGCGGTTGCGCAAGCTGTAGAACGGCTCGTCGAAGCCCGCAGTGGCGAGAATTTCCGAGCAGCCAACCAGCCGCTGGCTGTCCAGATCCTCCAGAACGAAGAAGTAGTTCTCCGGGCCGTTAGCCTCTGCCGCACTGGCGAACGAGGTACAGGAACCGGCGATTTTCTCGCGCAGGCGTTCGCTGTCATCCGGCAGGGAGGTCACGCCCACCAGACTGTCGCGGGCCAATTGTTGTAGCTGGGGCAGATCAGTCTGTTCGACTGGGCGTAAGACCAGCATGGATATACTCCTGTATCAAAAGGTTCGGCAAAGTCGCCGAACCTGACTATCACTGTCGGTTTCCACGCGATAAATCGGCGGTCGCCTGATTTGTTGTCAGACGCCGCTCTTTTTCTTGTCAGCCGTTGCTCGGGTCAGGCAGCGCGGTACTGGCGCCGAGCTTGTTGAGGAAGAACAGGTACACCAGACCCAGGGCAATCCAGATCAGGCCTAGTTTCTGCGCATCGACGCCCATGTTGTACATGATGGCCGCGACGATGATGAAACCGACCACCGGACAGATCAGGTGACGCACGACCTGACCGGACTTTTGCCGACGCCAGTAGTAGTTGATCACTGTCAGGTGCAGCAGCATGAAACCGCTGAGCGCGCCGAAGTTGACCAGCGAGGTCAGGGTGTCGACCGAGTTGATGAACAGGTAGCAGATCACCAGCGACAGCACCGCCACCAGATAAATGCTCAGGTACGGCGTGTTGTGTTTCGGGTGCACCTTGGCCAGCACCTTCGGCAATTTGCCGTCGCGGGCCATACCGAACAGCAGGCGCGAAACCGCGGCTTGCGAGGTGATTGCCACGGCCACGCCCCAGGCCAATGCCGTGGCAACAGCAGTCAGGGTCGCCAGCCAGCTGCCGGCGGCGATTTCGGCGATTTCATAGAACGCAGTGTCGGCGGATTTGAAGCCCATGCCGGCCGCCAGATCGGTGGCAATCCAGGTTTGCGCAACGAAAATCACCCCCATGACCACCAGCGTGATCAGCGCGGCTTTGCCGACGCTTTTGCCCGGATCACCTTTGATTTCTTCGGCGAGGGTAGAGATCGCATCGAAGCCGAGGAATGACAGCACGGCAATCGACACCGCTTGCATCAGCAGGGCGAAGTTGAAGGTTTCCGGGTGATACAGCGGCGCCAGGGTCAGCTCGCCATTACCGCCACCGTTGTGCAGGGCATTCCACGCATAGAACAGGAAGATCCCCAGCACCACCAGTTGCGCCAGCAGGAAGATGATGTTCATCCGTGCGGTGAAAGTGATGCCGCGCAGGTTGACGAAGGTCGCGCTGACCAGAAACGCCAGAATGAAGCCGACTTTCGGGATGTCCGGGTACAAATGGTTGAGCGCCATCGCCGCATAGACGTAGAGCAGCGGCGGGATCAGCAGGTAATCGAGCAGCATCAGCCAACCGGCGATGAAGCCGACGTGCTGATTAAGGCCGCGTTGCGCATAGGAATACACCGAACCGGCGATCGGAAAAGCCTTGGCCATGCTGCCGTAGCTCAGCGCGGTGAACAGCATCGCCACCATGCCGATGATGTACGCCAGCGGCACCATCCCCGGGGCCTCGGCGTTGACGTAGCCATACACACCGAACGGGGCGATGGGGATCATGAAGATCATCCCGTACACCACCAGGTCGGTCAGCGTCAGGCTACGTTTCAACTCTTGCTTGTAGCCGAATTCTTCAATTTCCATGAAGCGCAACTCCTTGTCAGCCAGTCGGTCGTTTTAGTTGTTATCGGTCCATCGTTTACAGCGTCAGCAGTCTTTCATTCACTACAGCAATGGCGCGAAGTAGCCGGCCCAGCGCGATACGGCTTCGGGGCTGCGCAGCAAGTCATTGCGCACCTCGATCAGCACCGAGTCGAGGCCACGGGCATCGCCGTGCACCGGCACGGTCATGTCGCCCAGCGGATCGATCTTGTACGGCTGATTGCCGGCGACTTTCAGCGGGTGTTCGCCGAGGCCGTCGAGCAGGCGTTGCGCGTAGGCCTTGGCCTGACCGAACAACACGCCGGCCTCCAGCGGTCGCGGCTGGCCGTAATACACCGGGGTAAAACTGTGAATCCCCACCACACGCACCGCTTGGCCCTTGGCAACACGTTCGTCGATCAGCGTTTGCAAGCGCGCGTGAAACGGCTTGAACAAGGTCTGGCGGCGGTATTCGCGGGTGGCTTCGTCCAGTTCACGGTTGCCCGGCACCTGATAAATCTCGCTCTGCGCCGGAATGCTGTCCGGGGCGTGCCGTGGCCGGTTCAGATCGATCAGCAGCCGCGAATAATTGGCGCTCAACAGGGTTGCGCCGAGCATCTCCGATAACTGCTCGGCCAGTTGCAGCGCGCCAATGTCCCAGGCGATGTGTTCGCCAGCGGCGGCCTCGTCCAGGCCCAGATTGTTCAGAGCTTCGGGGATGTAGCGGCTGGCGTGTTCGCACACCAGAATCAACGGGTGCGTCGAGTCGGCGCGGCTCAGGTTGTAGGCCGGTCGGGTGTACAACCCCAGCTCGGCGGATTCAGTACAGGCGTGCATAGTGCTCACACAAGTCAGCGGGCGAGAGCTGTTCCGTCAGCGCCAGTTCCTCGGTTTTCAGGGCGTAATAGGTGTCGAGCAGCGGCTTGGGCAGCCATGCAGTGAAGGCGCCACTGTTGCGCAGGCAATCCAGCGCCTGGGCCAGCGAGGCGGGCAGGGCGACGATGCCCCGGGCCTGGCGTTGCTCGTCGTTGAGTGAATCGGGAATTTCATCGGTGATCGCGTTCAGTGCCAAGCGTTGTTCGATGCCCAGCCGACCGGCGATCAACAGCGCGGCCATGGCCAGATGTGGCGAGGCGGTAGCGTCCATGGCGCGGAATTCGAGGTTGAACTGGTTGGCCACGGGCTTGCCGCCAAGGGTCACCGTCGGGCAAATGCGCAGCGCTGCTTCGCGGTTCTGTTGGCCGAGACAGGCGTAGGAGGCGCTCCAGTGATGCGGCTGCAAGCGTTCGTACGACACCGGCGTCGGTGCGGTAAACGCACACAGCGCCGGCAAGTAATGCAGGATTCCCGCTGCCCAATGCTGGCCGAGACTCGACAGACCGTTACTGGTGCCAGCGTCGTAGAGCATCGGCAGACCGCCCAGATCAAGCAGGCTGACATGCAGGTGCACGCCGTTGCACACCGCGTCGGCGGCAGTCTTCGGCGCGAAGCTCAAGTCCAGGCCCATTTGCCGGGCGATCTCGCGGGTGATCTCACGCACGTTGACGGCGCGATCGGCTGCCGCGACGCCGAGCGTCGGGCGGCAGGTAATTTCGTATTGGTGCTTGCCGTATTCCGGCAGAAACATTTCCGGCTCGACTCCGCCGGCGCGCAGGGCGCTGAGCAGCCAGCCGCCGAACGCGGCGCCCTGACGCTGGGCTTCGAGAGAGAACGCCAGGTGCTCGGCGAAACCGGCGTGCAGGTTGAATTCGTGCTCGAACGCGGCGTTGACCTGCAAGCCCAACCCATCGCGATAACGTTCGATTTCATCACGCAACAACGTGCGCGGGCAGGCGCCCCACGGGCGGCCATCGGTTTCGCGGATATCGCCGTGGATGAAATCCAGCGCTGGGGCATCGGCGTCCGGGCCATTGCCGACGGTGACGCGGCTGCTCAGATCGGGAATCAGCCGCAGATCGCCATACGCGCCCCACGGATTGGTCGAGGCAATGATGTCCTGCGGCGTCAATGCGCTGTTGGCCGGCACCCAGCCGCACCCGGCGGCTTGATAATGCTCAAGCTCATCAGTGGGAAACGAGCGGCCGCGGGTGATGCCGATCAGGTCGGTGGTGACCAGCGTGGTCATCGGTAGCGGCGTCAGGCGCGTGCTCATGACCGCATCTCCTGCAGGCGGGCGAGCACGGTGTCGGTGTCGGTGATCCAGCAGTAACCCTTGATCGCATTCAGGCAGGCGTGATGGCGTTCGGCGCTGTAGGTGGCGCAGGCGTCCTCGACCAGCGTGACCAGATAGCCGCGATCGGCGGCGTCGCGCACGGCCATGTCGACGCACTGGTCGGTGACGATGCCGGCAATGATCAGGTGACGGGTTTGCAGGTTGCGCAGCACGTAGTCGATGTTGGTCGAGTTGAAGACGCCCGATGACGTCTTCGGCAGGACGATTTCGTTTTCCACCGGGGTCAGGTCTTCAATGATCCTGGCCTGCACGCTGCCTTTGGGCAGGTGCATGTCCGAGAGTTTGTGGTCGAGCGAGCGGTCGCGACCATCAGCGGTGAGGCTCTCGATAATCGTGTGCAGCACGTTCTGCCGCGCCTCGCGAAAGGCACTGAGCAAACGACGTTGGTTGGGCACCACCTGCATGTGCGCACGGGTCAGGAAATACTCGGCGTCAGGCCCATTGAGGTGCGCGTCGAACTGCGGTTCGAGCCAGGCACGCTGCATGTCCACCAGCAACAATGCGGTATGGTCAGTGACAAACGGCAGATCCCGTGGCGAGCGGTGGGGAAGGCTGAACATCCTTATTTATCCTCCAGCAGGTGGGTGTTGAAGTCGTTGCGCAGGGCATCGATGCCTTCCAGGCGATCGGCGAGGTTTTCGGTGCGCAAGGTCAGGCAGGCAATCAGTGCTTCGACCTGAGCCAGCGCGGGCACCATGGTGTCGAACGGCGAGGCCGACTCCACCGGCGCGCTGATGATCAGGTCGGCCAGCTCGCGCAGCGGCGAGGCATAGATATCGGTGAACAGCACCACGCGCGCGTTGTTGTTCTTTGCCGCGCTGGCGACCCGCAGGGCCTGAGTCTGGTAGCGGCGGTAGTCGAACAGCAGCACGACATCCTGGCGTTGCAGATCGAACAGGCGATCGGGCAATTGCGCGTTGTCTTCCAAAGCGAAGCAACCGGGGCGCAGCAGGCGCAGGTGATTGAGCAGGTAAGTGGCCATCAGGCTGCTGAAGCGCCCGCCGAAGCAGTACACCTGATGCCGGGCATCGAGCAGCCAGTCGGTGAGAATGCGCACGTCTTCGGGTTGGGTCAGCGATTGGGTTTCGACCAGCAGGCGATGGCTGTCGCCCAGATAGTGGCTCCAGGCGTCGTCCTTGTGCTGATGAGCGCGCGGTTGCAGCAGCGTGCGCGGCGAGCGCAAGCGGTGGTCCATGTCGCTGAGCAGTGCTTCCTGGAATTCGGCATAACCGCCGAAGCCGAGTTTTTTCACCAGCCGCACAATGGTCGGATCGCTGACCCCGGCATGTTCGGCCAGACGCGCCATCGGCCCCAGACCGTTGCGTGGGTACTGATCAAGCAAGGCGCGAACGACTTTGCGCTCCGACGGCGTAAGATCCAGGCCGGGATCGGTGATCAGGTCTCTGAGAGGGGGCATCCGGGCTCCTGCTGGATGAGGGTGTTGAATTCGCTTCATAATCCGTTAAAACAGTATTTATGTAACTGACGTTACATGTCTAGTGAATTTTTCAGTGTGTTGAAAAGGCTCCGGAATGAAGCGAGATGCCCGTGTAACAAGGGCTACACGTAATTCGATCGGGCTTGTAGTCCATCGCCCACGGCAGTGTCAGAGATCGCCGTATTTGTGCTTTTTTCTGCTGTGACCGAGGCGATCCGGCAGCCCTGCAGCCCTCGGTTTACGGCACAATTAACGACAGAATGGCTTTGCGCCGCTGATTTTCATGAAGGCCCACCGGAGCGATACCTGTGCAGACCACTCGTTTGACATTGATTTGCCATGCGCGAACCGTCGCACAGAAATTGGCGTGTTTTCCTACGAATGAGCCTGTTGAAAATATCGGGCTGGCATCGGGCGAATTGTCCGAGCGTTTCGACGCCGCGCGACGTTTGATTTGCGCGCCGGAGTTGCGCACGCGCCAGACTGCGGCGTGGTTTGGCGCGGATGCGCAGGTTGATGAGGCGCTGCGCGATTGTGACTGGGGGCGCTGGCATGGGGTATCGATCAAATCCCTGCAAAACGCTGAAGGCGCGGCGTTGCACGCCTGGCTCGAAGATCCCCATGCGACACCTCACGGCGGTGAATCAGTGACGCAGTTATGCGAGCGCGTGGCGGTATGGCTGAGCAGTCTGCAAACCACACCAGAACATGTAGTGGCGGTGACGCATCCGTTTGTCATCCGCGCCGCGCTGATCCACGTGATGCGCGGTTCGGCGTTTCATGACATTGATGTCGAACCGTTGTCAGCGGTCGAATTGCGCTTCACCGGGCGCTGGCGCTTGCGTCTGCCGGGCCTCGACGTTCAAGGAGCACTTTGATGAAACAACTGCTGGTGATCGGCATCGGTGCCGGTAATCCCGACTACATCACGATGCAGGCCGTGAAAGCGCTGAACCGGGTCGATGTGTTCTTTCTGATGGATAAAGGCCAGAGCAAGGACAAGCTGATCGACTTGCGCCGCGAGATCTGTGAGCGCTACATCGACGACCCTGACTATCGCTTTGTCGAAGCCCACAGCCCGGAACGCAAACGCGGTGATGTCGACTATACGGCCAGTGTCGATGACCTGAACCGTGCCAAGCAGCAGACCTTCGAACGCCTGATCAATGACGAATTATCTGACGGCCAGTGCGGTGGTTTCCTGGTGTGGGGCGACCCGGCGTTGTACGACAGCACCGTGCGTATCCTCCAGGCCATCCTGGCCTCGGGCACCTGTGCCTTCGAGTTTGAGGTGATTCCCGGGATCACCAGCGTTCAGGCGTTGGCGGCGCAGCACAAGGTGCCGCTGAACACGATCGGTCGTTCCATCGAAATCACCACCGGGCGGCGTTTGGCGGCAGGGCAGGTGAGTGATACGGACAGTCTGGTGGTGATGCTCGATGCTGAGGATTCGTATCACCGGGTGGCCGATCAGCAGACCGAGATTTACTGGGGGGCTTACCTGGGCACGCCGGATGAGATTCTGATTAGCGGCAGGCTGGCGGATGTCGCGGATGAGATCGAGCGGGTGCGCAAGAAGGCGCGGGCGGAGCATGGGTGGATCATGGATACGTATTTGCTGCGCAAGCCTTAGATTGTTGGTGCTTGGACTGGCCCCCATCGCGAGCAGGCTCACTCCTACAATTGAATGGGTTCACAATTCCAATGTAGGAGTGAGCCTGCTCGCGATAGGGCCGGAACATTCAAAGCACATTTCCAACAGGCAAAAAAACACCCGGTGCAACGCAAGTCGCACCGGGTTTTTGTTGCCAGCAAGCGGCGGATGTCGTGGATCCGCCATTCACTGTTGAACTCTGGTTATGCGCGTTCCAGCGCCAGCGCCACACCCTGACCGCCGCCGATGCACAGGGTCGCCAGACCCTTTTTCGCATCACGCTTGATCATTTCATGCAGCAGGGTCACCAGCACGCGGCAACCCGATGCACCGATCGGGTGGCCCAAAGCGATGGCGCCGCCATTGACGTTGACCTTGTCCAGATCCCATTGCAGATCCTTGGCCACCGCCAGCGATTGCGCGGCAAACGCTTCGTTGGCTTCGATCAGGTCGAGCTGGTCGATGTTCCAGCCAGCCTTGTCGAGGCAGCGGCGGGTCGCCGATACCGGGCCGATGCCCATGATCGCCGGGTCGACACCAGCGTTGGCATAAGCGGCGATGGTAGCCAGTACAGGCAAGCCGAGGGATTTGGCTTTTTCCGCGCTCATCAGAATCACGGCGGCGGCGCCGTCATTCAGCGACGAAGCATTACCAGCGGTGACGCTGCCGTCCTTTTTGAACGCCGGACGCAGTTTCGCCAGGGATTCGGCGGTGGTGTCGCCACGCGGTTGCTCGTCGACCTTGAAAGCAACAGGATCGCCTTTGCGCTGCGGGATCAGGATCGGGGTGATTTCATCGACAAAGCGCCCAGCCTCAATCGCGGCGGCGGCTTTCTGCTGAGAAGCAGCGGCGAAAGCATCTTGCTGCTCACGGCTGATCTCATATTTGTCGACGAGGTTCTCGGCAGTGATGCCCATGTGGTAATCGTTGAACGCATCCCACAGACCGTCACTGATCATGGTGTCGACGATTTGCGCGTGGCCCATGCGCAGACCGGTGCGTGCGCCAGGCATTACATAGTTGGACAGGCTCATGTTTTCCTGGCCGCCGGCGATGATCACATCAGCGTCGCCGCAACGGATCGCCTGCGCACCCAGGTGCAAAGCCTTAAGGCCCGAACCGCAGACCTTGTTCAGGGTCAGCGCTGGCACAGCGTGAGGCAGGCCAGCCTTGATCGCCGACTGACGCGCCGGGTTCTGGCCGGCGCCGGCGGTCAACACCTGGCCCATGATCACTTCATCAACCTGTGCACCGTCCAGCCCGGTCTGCTCGAGCAACTGGCGGATCACCGCCGCGCCCAGATCCACCGCGGAGAAGCTGGCCAGCGAACCCTGGAAACTGCCGATCGCGGTTCGCGTGGCGGCAACAATTACGACGTCTTGCATTTTCGAATTCCTCACTGGGCAGCGAACTGCATTTCCGGTACGTGATCCGGGACGATCAGTTTACCAGCGGTTTTGGCGACGATTTCCTCGACGCTGACGCCAGGTGCGCGTTCTTTGAGGACAAAAGCGCCATTTTCGATTTCCAGGTAGGCGAGGTCGGTCAGCACGCGCTTGATGCAACCGGCGCCGGTCAGCGGCAGGCTGCATTTGGCCAGAAGCTTGGACTCACCATCCTTGGAGGCGTGGGTCATGATCACGATGATGTTGTCGGCGCCGGCCACCAGATCCATCGCGCCGCCCATGCCCTTGACCAGTTTGCCGGGGATCATCCACGAAGCGATATTGCCTTCGACGTCGACTTCGAACGCGCCGAGCACGGTCAGGTCGACATGACCGCCACGGATCATCGCGAACGATTCGGCGGAGTTGAAAATCGACGCGCCGATGCGCGCGGTCACGGTCTGTTTGCCGGCGTTGATCATGTCGGCATCGATGGTTTCTTCAGTCGGGAACGGACCCATGCCGAGCAGGCCGTTTTCCGATTGCAGCATGACTTCCATGCCTTCAGGAATGTAGTTGGCGACCAGGGTCGGAATGCCGATGCCGAGGTTCACATAAAAGCCGTCCTGCATTTCGCGGGCGACGCGCTGAGCCATTTGTTCGCGGGTAAGTGCCATTTTTTATTCTCCGTCAGCCTGAATTATTTGCGGATGGTGCGCTGTTCGATGCGTTTTTCGAACGTGCCGCAAATGACCCGATCGACGTAGATGCCCGGGGTGTGGATCTGCGAGGGGTCGAGTTCGCCGGGTTCGACGATTTCTTCGACTTCAACCACGGTGATCTTGCCGGCGGTGGCGGCCAGCGGGTTGAAGTTCTGCGCGGTGTGACGGTAGACGACGTTGCCGAAGTGGTCGGCTTTCCAGCCTTTGACGATGGCGAAGTCGCCGGTGATGGATTCTTCCATCAGGTACTTGCGACCCTTGAATTCGCGCACTTCCTTGCCTTCGGCGACCGGAGTGCCGACGCCGGTGGCGGTGAAGAAGGCCGGAATACCGGCGCCGCCTGCGCGCATCTTCTCGGCAAGGGTGCCTTGCGGGGTCAGGATGACTTCGATGTCGCCCTTGAGCAGTTGCTCTTCGAACAGCTTGTTTTCGCCGACGTAGGAGGCGATGACTTTGCTGATCTGACGGTCGGTGAGCAGTACGCCAAGGCCGAAACCGTCGACGCCGCAGTTGTTGGAGACGACGGTGAGGTCGCGGGTGCCTTTGCGCTTGATCTCGGCGATCAGGTTTTCCGGAATGCCGCACAGACCGAAGCCGCCGGCGATGACGGTCATGCCGTCCTCAAGCCCGGCCAGGGCTTCCTCGTAGGAACTCACGCGCTTGTCGAAACCTGCCATATGCACCTCTTTTATTATTTGCGGGCGGCTGGCTAGCCGAATGGTTGGAGTGTCTCGCTGGAAGATATATTTGTTAAGTTGATTTTTAAGGTCGATTGATTGATAAAGCTCAATAGTCGCGTTATGGCGTGCTGCTTTGATCGTTCCCACGCTCCGCGTGGTAATGCCTCTAGGGACGCTCGGCGTCCAGTGACGCGAAGCGTCACGGGCTGCATTCCCACGCAGGAGCGTGGGAACGATCACCACCGACGATCCTGAGGTTTGAGTATGACCATCAAACAGATCCGCGCCTTTCTCGCCGTGGCCCAGAGCCTGAGTTTCGCCGTGGCTTGCGAGCGCCTGCATCTCTCGCAATCAGCGTTGAGCCTGACCATCAAAGCGCTGGAGGAGGGACTGGGCGGGCGCCTGTTCAGTCGCAACACCCGCAACGTCGCACTGACTGCCGAAGGTGAATCCTTGCTGCCATTGGCTCGACGGCTGATCGCGGACTGGGACAACGCCGAAGACGAGATGCGTCAACGCTTTAGCCTGCAACGCGGGCGGGTGACGTTAGCGGCGATGCCGTCGTTTGCCGGCAACCTGTTGCCGCCGATCCTCAAAACGTTTCGCGCGCGCTATCCGAACGTCAACGTCACGGTCAATGACGTGATCAACGAGCAAGTGCTGGAAATGGTCCGTGATCGTCAGGTTGAGCTGGGGGTGGCGTTCGAGCCGATGCAAAACACCTCGATGACATTTACGCCGCTGTACAGAGATCGCTTCGTCGCGGTGGTGTCGAAGGATTCGCCATTGGCGCAGCGCAGCGAGATCGATTGGCAGACGTTATTGCAGGAGCCGTTCATCACCTTGCAGCGGCCCTCGACGGTGCGGGTGATGCTCGAAGAGCACTTGCAGGCGCGGGGCATGAAGTTGCCGGTAGAATTTGAAAGCCATCAATTGGCAACGGTCGGGCGGATGGTCGCCAGTGGGCTGGGCGTCAGTGCCGTGCCGGCGTTGTGCGCCGGGCAGATGCAGGAATTGGGCGCCCATTGCCTGACGCTGGATGACTCGGTGGAGCGGGCGATTGGTGTGCTGACCGAACCGGGCAATGAACTGTCGGCGGCGGCGCAGGCGTTGTTCGATATTCTCAAGGCTGAAGATCTCGGGCGACTGTGAGATCTACCTCCGCACCCCAACCCTCTCCCCCAGAGGGGGCGAGGGGGAAGGGAGCTGATCGGGGGCATTTCAAAAAATGGGTTCGACTCGAAATTTACAGGTCGATGTATCGCTAGCAACAACTCGGTCAATTCCCTTTCCCTTGGGCGAGGGCGAGGGCGAGGGCGAGGGCGAGGGCGAGGCCTAGTGTTCGGGGAAAGGGAGCAGATCGTGGTTATTCAGATTGTGAGCTCGACTCAGCATTTTCAGGTCGCAGTATTCAGCCCAGACAACTCGGTCAGTTCCCTCTCCCTTGGGAGAGGGCTAGGGTGAGGGGCTTGGGTCCTGAGTCGAGCACAAAGTGCAGCAACTCACCGATCCAGCACTTCAACCAACAACGGCAAAAGCTGTTCACACGACGCTTCAATCTTCAAATCCAGCAAATCATCCGCCCGGGTCTTGCCCAGATTGATCGCAATCAACGGTTTCCCGCGATCGGCGATCACCCGGCACAGGCGAAACGCCGAATACGCCATCAACGAAGACCCCACCACCAACATCCCCGCGGCATTTTCTGCCGCCGCCATCGCCCGTGCCGCCGTGTGCTGCGCAACGTTTTCGCCGAAAAACACCACGTCCGGTTTCATCCGCTCGCCAAAGCAATGCGGGCAGTGCGGCACCTGAAAACGCGCCTCGAACGCCGGATCAAGCAGAGTGTCGCCATCCGGTGCCTGCACCGCGTCGACCCCGGCCAGATACGGATTGTGCAATTCCATCAGTTGTTGAATCGCATCGCGCTCGCTGCGCTGACCGCAGTCCAGGCACAACACCCGATGCAGGCTGCCGTGCAGTTCGATCACGTCGTGACTGCCGGCCTGATCGTGCAGGGTGTCGACGTTCTGGGTGATCAAGTCACGGATCAGCCCACCGTGCTGCAAATCGGCCAATGCCTCGTGAGCCGCGTTCGGTTGCGCCTGACGCACCCTTGGCCAACCGAGCATGGCCCGTGCCCAATAGCGGCGGCGCGACTCGGGGGCGGCGAGGAATTCCTGGTACATCATCGGTTGTCGGCCACGGCGTACTCCGTCGCTGTCGCGGTAGTCCGGAATGCCCGAAGGCGTGCTGATGCCGGCCCCGGTCAGTACGATGAAGTCGCCATCAGCCATCACCTCTTGCAGGGTGTCGAGGTGTTCGCGGGTCGGGCTGTCGAGCATGGTCAGCGCTCCGAAGTGGGCAGTGCCAGCAGGTTAGCACGCGACCCGCATGGCTTACTTGCGCGCCTCCAGAATCAGGTTGAACGGTGTCTGCGTGGCCCGACGGAAGTGCTTGAACCCGGCCTCGGAAAACACTTTGCGCAAACGCATTTCCCCGGCTTGCGCGCCCAGGCCGAGGCCGACTTCCTGCGACAGCGAGTTGGGTGTGCAGATAAACGTCGAGGCGGCGTAGAACAGCCGTCCGACCGGGTTGATGTTGTCGTCCAGCGTGTCGTTGGCGAATGGCTCGACCAGCAACACCGTGCCGTCGTCTTTCAACGAGTCATAAGCGTGACGGGCGGCGCCGACCGGGTCGCCCATGTCATGCAGGCAGTCGAAATAGCAGATCAGGTCGTAGTCATCGCCGGGGTAGCTCTTTGCCGAGCCCTGGAAAAACTTCGCCCGGCTGCTGACTCCTCCTTCCTCGGCGCGTTGGGTGGCGACAGTGATCGAGGGCGCGTGATAGTCGTAGCCGACGAAGCGCGAGTTGGGAAAGGCCTGGGCCATGATCACCGTCGAGGCGCCATGGCCGCAGCCGACATCGGCGACTTTGGCGCCTTCCTCCAGTTTCGCCACCACGCCGTCCAGCGCCGGCAGCCATTCGGCGATCAGGTGACCTTTGTAGCCGGGCCGGAAGAACCGCTCGGTGCCGGTGAACATGCACGGATGATGATCGCCCCAAGGCAGAGCGCCATTGCCGCGCATGGCTTTGACCAGTTTGTCTTTGTCGTGGAAAAACGACGCCACCACCCCGAGACCACCGGCGACGTAGACCGGCGAGTCCTCGACGGCGAGGGCCAGCGCCTGTTCTTCCGGCAGACGGAACTGGCCGTCGTGGTGCTCCATATAGCCGGACGCCGCGTGAGCGCTGAGCCATTCGCGCACCAGACGCGGATTACAGGTGGTTTTGGCGGCGAGGGCATCGGCGCTGATTGGCTCACTGTCGGCCATCGCCCGGTACAAACCGAGTTCTTCGCCGACGATGACATTGGCCAGCATCGCCGCGCCGCCCATGTCGTTGACCAGTTTGCCCATGAATTGGTTGAGCTTCGCCTCGTCCATCATGTGTGCTCCTGAAACAGGATCACGGTCCGGCGGCGTCGAAGGTCGAGGCGTGCGCCACCGGGCGGTGGTCACGGAGTTGGGCAGGGCACGGCTGACGTCCTGCGTCCCCCTCGACTGGGTAATAAAGGAGTCTAGCCCCGGTCCGGGCGTGTCGCTGGATTTGTGAGCAACGAAAACCTGTGGGAGCGAGCCTGCTCGCGAAGGCGGCATTTCAGGCAATTCTGATCTTGTCAGTGCCGACGCTTTCGCGAGCAGGCTCGCTCCCACATTAGGCAGGTGTGTATCCCTGTGTATCGAGATGGCGGCGGGATACACACGGCTGCAAAAGTCCGGTCGTTGCACACAGCCGTGATACAGCCGGCGGTTCAACTGGGAAAAACCTACTGCAGAGGTATACCCATGCAAACGCCTCCCTTATTGACGCAACCCAGTGTTGGCCTCGGCCTGCGCCGTGGCCTGCTGAAAGACTTGCAAGCTGCGCGCAGCGGCGCTTTCGATTTTCTCGAAGTCGCCCCTGAGAACTGGATCGGCGTCGGCGGCGCCCACGGTGCAGCATTGCGTGAACTGGCCGAACGCTACCCGTTGTCCTGCCACGGTTTGTCGCTGTCACTCGGCGGGCCGGCGCCGCTGGATGTCGGGTTCTTGCAGGAGGTCCGGGTGTTTCTCGACTATTACAACGTGGCGCTGTACAGCGAACACCTGAGTTATTGCAGCGATGACGGGCATCTGTATGACTTGCTGCCGTTGCCGTTCACCGAAGAAGCGGTGCACCACGTTGCCGCGCGGATCCGTCAGGCTCAGGACATGCTCGGCCGGCGTCTGGCCGTGGAAAACGTCTCCTATTACGCCGCCCCGCGTCAGGACATGGACGAGGTGAGCTTCACCAATGCCGTGCTGCGCGAGGCTGATTGCGACCTGCTGCTGGACGTCAACAATGTCTACGTCAACGCGATCAACCACGGATTCGAACCGCAAACCTTTCTCGCCGGCATTGAGCCGGGCCGGGTGGTCGGCATGCATGTGGCGGGGCATTTCGATGAGTCCGATACGCTGAAAATCGACACCCATGGTGCCTCGGTGAAGCCGGCGGTCTGGGCATTGCTGGCTGAGGCCTACGCGCGGTTCGGCGCTAAGCCAACGTTATTGGAGCGGGACTTCAACTTCCCAGCATTTTCCGAACTGATTGCCGAGTTGCAGACCATTCGCCATTTACAAGCGGGGGGCAGCCATCGTGGATAACCTGCTACAGCAACAGCAGGCGCTGACCCGGTACTTGCGTGATCCCGAACATCAGTCGCCGCCCGTCGACATGAATGTGCAACGGGTTAACGTCTACCGGGACCTGGTATTCAACAACCTGTCGCAATTGTTGAGTGGCACCTTCCCGGTGTTGATTCGAATCATTGGGGAAAAACGCTGGGGCTGGCTGGTGCGAGGATTCTTGCGTGACTGGCGGGCGCAGACACCCAGGTTCGGTGAGATCGCCGAAACGTTTCTCGACTATCTCGCTGCGCAACCGCAGGTGTTGCGCGAGGGTGAGTGGCCGGCGTTTCTGCTGGAGCTGGCGCATTACGAATGGGTCGAGATGGCCCTGCAACAGTCCGATGCTCAGGCGCTGCCGTCGACCGATCCGGCGTTGTTGCTGCAACGCCCGCTGCTGATCTCGGCGTTGGCCTGGCCGCTGGCGTATATATGGCCGGTGCATGAACTCGACCCGGACAATCAGCCCGCCACGCCACCGGCTCAACCGACCTTGTTACTGGTGCGACGCACGGCTGACTGGAACGTGAAGTTTTCCGAACTGAGTCCGCTGGCCTGGCGGTTGCTGCAGCGCATCGACGAATATCCCGCCCTTGATGGCCGTCAGCAGTTGCAAGGTTTGGCGGTGGAGGCGGGGGAGACTGCAACCGTTGCATTCATGGAAAACGGATTGATGTTGTTGCGGCAAATGCATGAAGACGCCGTGCTCTGCAGCATCGTTTGAATCAATGGGCAGGCAACCACGACGGCGGGCAAGGATGCTGACGATAGAAGTTGCGCAGTTGCGCCACATCGCGTGTGAACCCGTCGATGAGCCATTGTCGATATTGCATCTGGGCAGGCACTTGCAAGGCCGGTTGGCGCAGAAAATCCGCCACGGCTTGCGCGGCTTGAATGCCGCTCATCAGCGCTTTGAGTACGCCGTGGGACGCCGCCGGATCAAGCCGGTTGGCGGCATCGCCTACCAGGAAATAACCGGCCCCGGCGGCGGCCGGGGTGAGGCGCCAGGTCACATCGGCGCCGCGCACGGCACCCACCGCTGGTAATGATTGCAGGGTGGAAGGGAGCATCACCGACCGAGTGTTGCGTTCGAAGGTCAGGCGCGTCCAGTGCAGCAAACGATCCTCAACCTGGGCGATCCACGTCCACCCCTCAGGGTCGGCCAGCAAGTGTGCCGTCGTGGCATAGTCTGCGTTAGAGCCTTGCAAGTAGCCGTAACGAGCCACCAGTGGCGCGGAGCAACTGTGAGTCGTCAGGCCGAGTTGGCGGCTGAGCCAGTCGCGAGCGCCACTCGCATCGATCAGGCATTTTGCGTAAAGGCAGCCGCTGTCGGTGTCGACGCCGATCACCCGGTTAGCCTGCGTCAGCACCCGCCGTGCCCGGCTGGGCTGGATGACCTCTACGCCCAAAGAAGCGGCTTGCGCCAGCAACGTTGCGTCCAATTGGGCTCGCTCGAGATGAAAGCCCTGCCAAATGCCGCTGTCATCGGTGCCAAAACCGTTGAAATGCGGCGCGCCGTTCCACGTTACCCAGTGACCGTCAAAGCGCCGGGCCGCGCGGCCACACAAGGGCTCGGCAACCCCCAGCAGGCGTAACAACGGTTCGATGCCCGGATGCAGGCTTTCGCCGGGGCGAAATCGTGGGAACGCCTGCCGTTCGATCAAAGCCACGTGCAAGCCACGCCGGGCGCAACTGATTGCCGTTGCGCACCCCGCAGGGCCGGCGCCGACGATCACGACATCAAAATGCTGCATGGGCGACCTGCCACGGCAGCGCGTCAGTTTTGATCAGGATCGCATCGGCGTCGAGCAACAGAATCACCAGCGCTTCGACTTCGACGTCGCGCAACCTGAAATCGCTTTCAGCGATCCGCACGGCACCGCGTCTGTACAGCAAAAAGCGCTGCACCCAGCCGTCGAGGACCTGCCCGGATTCCGCCTGTGCGGTGTCCAGTTCGGCATTCGGCCGCTGCACTTCAATGAACGACAACAGCGGCCATGTATTGCGCAATTGTTTGTCGTTGGCGGCGCCAAGCACGCGGTACACGCGATACATCGATAGCACGCGTTGCTGATACGCCGTTTGCGAGGTGTGACCGGTCATGCCCAGGGAAAACAGGTTGTCGAGAGCCACTTGGGTGTAGTCGGCATGGGCGTACGCGTGGTATCGGGCGATCAATCGATTGTCATGCGTGATCAGTTGCGGGCCGCGCTGATTATCCCAGGCCACACCGCCGCCCATGCCGATGTCCTCATCGGTCAGGGGAATGATGCTGTGCAGGGTCGCGCGCGGCTCGAAGACCCGCGCTGAGTCGGGTGCCACGCCGGGCCAGAAAGACCCCAGCGCCGCACAGATTTTTGCATCCTCGGGAAACGGGCTGGCCATCTGATAACCGGCGAGAACGTTGATCCATTCTTCGTCCACGGTGCGCTGACGAACCCAGCCGACCTCCCAGCCTGGCCCGAACACCCCGGCGGCGCCGTCGGGCAGTGAGGTAGGCCGTGATGGCGGCGGTAGCGGGGCTTCGGATTGCACAGTGTCGGATTGATCGGCGAGGGCGACGATGGCACTCACCCCGCGATCGGCGGGGGAGAACAGGTGATCCTGCAAGTGCAGGTTGGCGCAGTAGCGGACATTGGAAAGCGCTTCCAGTCGGGCGTGCCAGAGACCGGTACTCGGCAATGACGGCTCGTCGCTGACCCAGCGCAACAGGTTGCGCTGGCTGCACAGCGGATAGAAGTCCGGTGGGCCGATCACTGAGTAGGCCGCGACTGTCGGCAAACTTTTTTCCAGCGCCGGGCACCGTGGCCGCACCCAGCCATCGGCGGTGCTGTCCTGATAGTGCAAGGCGCGGTAACCCCCCTGGCGCAGCAATTCTTCGACATTTTCATACTCGTTCAGGTCTTCGATACTGCCATCCGCCTCGACCCGGTGACGCCCGTGAATCATGCCGCCACTGTTGGCCGGCATCACAAAGGACAACGGTTGACCCTGGTACGCGGCCGGCTCGACCAGCCGCGGTTTGGCCACGGGTAACAGCAGCCCCGGGCCGCCATCCGTCACTGGTGCCCAATGCGCCAGGTCGGCGGTAACGACGAAGGGCGGCTGGCTGATCTGCGGTTCCTGCCAGCCGGTGCCGCTGTGGCGTAAATGGATATGCCGCAGTTTTTCGTTGATCTGGTGGTTGTCCAGCGTCACCGTCAGGTTCATGCCCTCCAGGCACTGTGCGCCGTTGAACAGCTTGTGCAGCGGCACCCAGAAATCCAGTTCGGGATCGAGCTCCACCTGAAAATCCATCGGTCCGAAGCGCGTGGCATCGCCTTTGAGTTTGACGGCGATGTAGGCGCTGTAGCGCACCGGCATGACTCGGATGCGGTAAGGGTCATCGTCGACGAAGGGCAAAAAGCTGCGCAGTTTTGCGTCATAGCGCGCGGGGGCGGTGCCGACGCGGGCGATACCGGTGCGCGAGAAACACAGATCGGCATGCCGGCCATGCACGGTGTCGGCCGCGCAACGATATTCACTGGCGAACGCGACCATTGCCAAGGGTGCGCCCAACGCTTTGCTGCGCAAACTGTCGAGCGTGGGCGGGCTGACGCTGTAGACATAGTCGAGCACTGTTTCGATTTCAGCAGGTGTGGGAAACAGCTGTAGTGTCTGGCCGTTTTCATC
Organism: Pseudomonas sp. Irchel 3H7; assembly: GCF_900187605.1. Classification (GTDB taxonomy): domain Bacteria; phylum Pseudomonadota; class Gammaproteobacteria; order Pseudomonadales; family Pseudomonadaceae; genus Aquipseudomonas. Next base: position 300,665 of record NZ_FYEA01000001.1, on the reverse strand, counting down.
GCTGATGACCCGTGGCGAAGCCAATGCGTGATACAGCAGGCTGCGTGACGGTACGCCGGCTTCGATTGCGCGGCTGCCGGCCCGAGCGAAGTCGGCGAATCCGGGTAGTGAACGGTCGACGTTCAACGGTTTGCCCAATTCCGCCGCCAGCGGTTCGGCGAGCAGGTCCAGGCCATGCGCGAGCATCAACGAATGCCAGCCGCCGGGCGCCAGTCGCCTGCACACTTGTGTGACGGATTCGAGCAGATTCATATTGCGCCTCGACAGGTTGGGCCAATCGTCATGGAACCGCAGCCCGGCGCTGACTCGCCACTGTCAGATCTGACAGTCGCGACCAGTGGTGATCAGTGCGAAACGGGCAGCACAACGATAAGCGCAACGACCAAGGCGCACAGTCGGTGGATTCTGATGAGGTTGTAGGCATTGGCGCTGCGATGCGCAGGCTAACGACCGGCGCCGGTTGGTAGCATTTAAACAACGCCGTTGAAAGGTTCAGGGGTGCAGCGGCAACTTCAGCTCAGCACACAACCCGCCGCCTTCGCGGTTGCTCAAGGTCAGCGAGCCGCCTAACGCCATGGCCAGTTGCTGGGCGATCGCCAACCCCAGGCCGGTGCCGCCGGTATCGCGATTACGCGAGTTTTCCACGCGGTAGAACGGTTGCAGCACCTGCGCCAGTTCGGCGTCGGCAATGCCCGGGCCGCGGTCCATGACGGTGATCGCCAGGCTGCCCTTGTTGGCTTCAACCCAGACTTCGGCGGCGCCGGCGAATTTCAGCGCGTTGTCGGTCAGGTTGACCAGAACACGGCGCAAGGCATGGGGCCGAGTATCGATGACCGCCGCGCTCTTGCCCACCAGGTTCACTTGCTTGCCCATGTCCTGATAGTCGAACACCAGGCTTTCGAGGAAGGAGTCCATGTTGGTGCGGCGGCTTTCCTCGGTCGAGCCATGGATGCTGCGCGCATAGGCAACGCCTTCGCGCACCAGATGTTCCATCTCGCTGAGGTCATTCCACAGCTTGTCTTTCTCGGTGCAATCGTCCATGAGCTCGGCGCGCAGTTTCATCCGCGTGATCGGCGTTTGCAGGTCATGGGAAATCGCTGCCAGCAATTGCATGCGCTCCTTGAGGTAGGCAGCGATGCGCGCCTGCATCGTGTTGAATGCACGCGCGGCGTAGACCACTTCGGTGGGGCCGCTTTCATCGAGGTTGATCGGGTGGGCGTTGGGGTCGAGGGTTTCCACGGCGTTGGCCAGCCGGGTCAAGGGGCGGACCGCGATGCGTACGGCCAGCCAGGTGCAGGCGATCATCAGCGCCAGTTGGCCGAGTAATACCGCCGGCAACCAGGGTGACAACGGGACCATCGCGGGGCGCACGTCGATGGTCACCGGGCTGCCGTCGCTCAGGCGCAGATGGCCCTGAAAGTGTTTCTTCGGCCCGGGAATGTCGGTGAAGGTCAGCGGATAGCGATCACCGATTGCGTCAGTGATCGAGGTGACGGCCACCGGCACATCACCGGGCTCGATCGGCGTGCCCGGATCGCCCTCGCTCAACAGGTAGCCATAATTTTTTCGCGCCAGCCGCTCGAGCCAGGCAGGGCGTTCTTCGCCAGGCAGGCGATCGAGGATTGCAATCGAGGTCGAAACGTCGGTTTGCAGATTGCCGAGCATGGTGTTTTTCGCGCTTTGGTAACGCTCGTAATACTGCGCGCCGAACGACAGCGCCTGCGCAAGCAGCAAGCCGATCAGGAAAATCAGCGACAGGCGTGAGGCGAGGGTGCGCGGCCAGTGCAGATTCACGCTCATGCCGGCGCCCCGAGAATCTCGACCGGCAGCGAGAACACGTAGCCCTCGCTGCGCACGGTCTTGATGTAGGCCGGCTCGCGCGCATCATCGAGCAGACGCTGACGCAAACGGCTGACCAGCAAATCGATCGAGCGGTCGAACAGATCCGCGTCACGGCCCTGGGTCAGGTTGAGCAGTTGATCGCGGCTGAGCACCCGTTGCGGGTGATCGAGGAACACTCGCAGCAAGCGGTATTCGGCGCCGCTGAGGGCGACCATGGTGCCGTCCTTGTCGAGCAGATGACGGGCCGAGGTGTCCAGTTGCCAACGGCCGAAAGCCAGCAAGCGCCCGGCCTCGGTGACCACCAGATTCGGCGGTAGCATCCTTGTGCGGCGCAGCACGGCGTTGATCCGCGCGAGCAATTCGCGGGCGGCGAACGGTTTGGTCAGGTAATCATCGGCGCCCATTTCCAAGCCGATGATGCGGTCGGTTTCATCGTTGCGCGCGGTCAGCATCAACACAGGTGTGGCCTTGTGTTTGCCCACCCGCAGTTCGCGGCACAGCTGCAGACCATCGTCACCGGGCATCATGATATCGAGCACGATCAGGTCGACGGTGTTGGCTTCGAGAAAGCTGCGCATCTGCCGGCCATCGGCGACCACGGTGGTGCGCAGACCGTTTTTCTTCAGGTAGTTGCCCACCAGTTCACGGATCTCGCGGTCGTCGTCGACGACGAGAATGTGATCGACATGATCCATCGGTTCAAGCCTCAGTCAGAAGGGGAATGCCGTGCAGTCTATAGAGCCTTCAATGACTCGCCTGCCTGCCTTTGTATTGCAGTGTATCTGCCGTGTCGGCGGATACACGGGAACGCAAAAACGCGAATTTTCCAGGGTTTTGTATCGCTGTGTATCCCCCGATGACAGGGATACACAGCGATTGAAACGCGCCTGTTCCTGACACAGACGCGATACCTCGCGAGCCTCAAATAGGCTCCATCGAGGCCCACACAGATCGCCTCGGCTCAAACCCCACTGAAGCCTTGAGGAAAACGCCATGAACAACAAATCCGTCATTGCCGCCTGCCTGTTTGCCGCCCTGAACATCTGCACGCTGTCGGCCCGCGCCGAAGCCGCTGCCACCCCGCAAACCTACACCTACGGCACCCACCTGGATATCCAGAAAGTGCTCTCGCTGAAACAGGACAACTCGGTGTCCTGCGGCATCGTCGAGGCACGCATGACCTACCTCGATTCGGCCGGTCAGACCCGCGTGCTCGATTACAGCAAATTTGCCGACGGCTGCAACAACGACAACTAAGTCATCACTCTTTATAGAAGGAAACAGCCATGAACAACGTATCGCGCTTTTTGACCGCCATCGCCTTCTCCCTGGCCGGCGTTGCCGCCCATGCCAACGCCGCGGTTGAACAGCATAGCTGCCACAGCAGCACCTGCTTCCAACTGACGCCGGTGGCCAAGCAGGGCAGCGATGGCTTGATTGCTGCGGACGGCTCCAGCCGCACGCCGCAGGGCCAGATGTTTGCCGAGAACGGCGCCAGCCGCACGCCGCAGAGCCATTGGCTGGACAGCCAGAACGTCTGAATGGCTCGTCACATTCATTGATCAAGGGTGACTCACATGTACCTCATCGCATTCCTCGGCGGTCTGCTGACCGTGCTCAGCCCCTGCATCCTGCCGGTGGTGCCGTTTCTGTTTGCCGGCGCCCAACGCAGTCGCGCTTCGATACTGTTGACTCTCGGCGGCATGGCCCTGACCTTCGCGCTGATCTCAAGCCTTGCCGTGGTCAGCAGCGATTGGGTGATCCAGGCCAGCAACAGCGGACGTTACGCCGCGCTGATCGTGATGAGCGTGTTCGCCCTGTCGCTGATCTCGGCGCGCATCGGCGACTGGCTGACACGACCGTTCGTGATGCTCGGCAACCGTCTCGACCCGGACACCCGGAAAAAGGCCGGGCCGATGGGTTCGATCATGCTCGGCGTGGCCACGGGGTTGTTGTGGGCACCCTGTGCCGGGCCGATTCTCGGGGTGATTCTCACCGGTGCCATGCTGCAAGGCGCCAATGCGCAGACCAGCCTGTTGCTGCTGGCCTACGGCGCTGGCAGTGCATTGTCGCTGGGCACGTTGATTTTCACCGGGCGCGGTTTGGTCAATCGCCTGAAACCGTCGATTCCGTTTACTGGCTGGTTGCGCCGAGGTGCCGGGGTTGCGGTACTGGCAACGGCAGCGGTTATTGCTACCGGCTTCGATAAAACCTTGTTGGCGAAGACCTCCTCTGAAAGCGTCGCCAGCGTCGAAAAAAGCGTGTTGGAGAACGTGCCGAAAGTGGTCGACTACTTCATCAGCAAAGTCCGCGCGGACTCGCCGATGGAGGAGGGCAAAGGCGCGATGCCGTCACTGGCTGGTGCGGTGCAATGGCTGAACTCGCCCGAGCTGAGCGCTGAATCCCTGCGTGGCAAAGTGGTGCTGGTGGACTTCTGGACCTACGACTGCATCAACTGCCAGCACACCCTGCCGTACGTCAAAGACTGGGCGAAGAAATACGAGAAGGACGGTCTCGTGGTGATCGGCGTCCACACCCCGGAATACGGTTACGAACGGATCATCGACAACGTCAAGGAACAGGTGAAAAAACTCGGCATCACCTACCCGGTGGCCATCGACAACAACTACGCGATCTGGCGCAACTTCGATAATCAATACTGGCCCGCGCATTACCTGATCGACGCCAAGGGGCAGGTGCGTTACAGCCACTTCGGCGAAGGTCGCTACGAAGCGCAGGAGCAGATGATCCAGCAGTTGCTGCAGGAGGCGAAGGCGCCGGCGGCCTGATCAGCAACACCAATGGCTCAGAGGTCGCGGACCATGAGCCATTGTTCGTTGTCCCAGGCGCGAAAACGCTCCAGGACTTGCCAGCCGCGCTTGGCGTAGTAGTCCTGCTTGTTCTGTGTGTGCAGATACAGGCGTGCAAAGCCGCAGCCTTTCGCCTCCTGACAAATCCCTTCAATCAAACGTTCCGCCAGCCCATGCCCGCGTGCTTCAGGGCTGACGAACACGCAGGCCAGCCAAGGCCCGAGATCCGGGCGCAGAGCGAGGTCATCGCGTGCCAGCGCCGCGCCGCCGACCAGACGTTCACCGTCCATGGCGATCAGGCAGGACCAGTCACCATTGCCTTGGCCCAGGGCAAATTCACGCTGCCATTCGGCCAGTGGTTGGTCGACGTATTCGTAGGGAAATTGCTGGTGAATCCATTGGGCATAGTGGTCGCTGTGGTGCATGTGATGCGCGAGCCAATCAATTTTCAGTGACATCTGACGAATCCGTTCCAGAAGCGAGCGAGCATCAGAAACCAATCCCCCAACCTTGGCAATCCTCAAGGTGTTCCAGACGCTTTACAGATTTCCACCGCTCATCGGCAAACCCCCGGTTTTACAGGGTTGCCAGACGATTGGCAGGGACGCCGCGTGGTCTCGGCGCGATAGTGCGTGAGCAGGGTCACTGCCGGCCTTGCCCCATAACAAGAGCGCGAGGTAGCCATGCCTAAATTCGTGATTGAACGCGAGATTCCAGGGGCCGGGAAGCTGTCGGAAGCAGAACTCAAAGCCGTGTCGCACAAGTCCTGTGACGTATTGCGTGAACTCGGTCCGCAAGTGCAGTGGCTGCATAGTTACGTCACCGCTGACAAGATCTATTGCGTGTACATCGCGCCTGACGAAGAGCAGGTGCGCGAACACGCCAGGCTCGGTGGATTCCCTGCCAACAGTGTGGCGCGTGTGATGACGGTCATTGACCCGACTACGGCCGAATAATCACTGATCCAATTTGTAGCGGAGCGCACTGTCATGAGTACCCCGATTGATCTGACTGCCTTGAAGGAACGCCAGAAAGTCGCGTGGGCCAGTGGCGACTACGCCGTGATCGGCACGACGTTGCAAATCGTCGGTGAAAACCTCGCCGAAGCCTGCGACCTGCGTTGCGACGAAGAGGTACTGGATGTCGCTGCCGGCAACGGTAATGCGACGCTGGCGGCGGCACGGCGCGGTTGTCTGGTCACCTCGACCGATTACGTCGCGGCATTGCTGGAGCGCGGGCAGGATCGGGCCCGGGCGGAGCATTTGGACGTGACGTTTCAAGTTGCCGATGCCGAGGCACTGCCGTTCGCTGATGAGAGTTACGACGCGGTGCTGTCGACCTTTGGCGTGATGTTCGCCCCGGATCAGGACAAGGCCGCTGCTGAACTCGGTCGGGTTTGTCGCCGTGGCGGTCGCATTGGTCTGGCCAACTGGACGCCGGAAGGTTTTGTTGGCCTGATGTTCAAGACCCTTGGCCGGCATCTGCCACCGCCTGCCGGTGCCCAGCCGCCCTCCAATTGGGGCTCCGATGCCTGGCTGCACAAGCATTTCGATGACCGTGATTTTCTGCTGCGCGTGACGCGGCGCGAGTTCAACTTTCGCTATCGCTCGGCCGCGCATTTCATCGATATTTTCCGCCATTGGTACGGGCCGGTGCACAAGGCCTTTGCGGCATTACCGCCGGAGAGCGGGCAGGCGCTTGAGAGTGATCTGGCGGATTTGCTCAATCGGTTGAATCGGGCGGGGGAAGGTTCGCTGGTGGTGCCGAGTGAGTATCTGGAGGTGGTGATCACTAAACGCTGAATGAAGATCCCTGTAGGAGTGAGCCTGCTCGCGATAGCGGTCTGTCAGCTGAATATTTTTCGACTGATACACCGCTATCGCGAGCAGGCTCACTCCTACATTGGATGTGTGTTTGGCTCTGGGGTCTATTTCACCTGCGGCCGATCAAACCACTCCAGCGCCGTACGCCAGATGCAGATCCCCAGAAAGTATGCCGACATCAGTAACCACAAGCCCATCACCAACGGGTTGATCACCGGGTGGTTGAGCACCAGCGACAGGCTGCACAGCAGCCAGATTGCCGTCACCGCAATGTTGATCGGCATGAACCTGCGCACACGGAACGGATGCAAAAACTTCATCCGCGTCACGGTCAACAGCGCCAGACCAATCACCGTCAGAAAAGTGATCCACGGCCCCGGCCCGATGATGTACAGGCACAGCGCGACGACATTCCACGCTGCCGGAAACCCGACAAAGTAGTTGTCCTTGCTCTTCATGTTGACGTTGCAGAAGCAGAACAGCGACGACACCAGAATCAGCGACACGGTCAGCAGCAGGGTGTAGTCCGGCAGCGGAATGTAGCGATAGATGAACAATGCCGGAATGAATACATATGTCAGGTAATCGATCACCAGATCAAGGATCGAACCATCGAAGCTCGGTAGCACTGATTGCACGTTGACCTTGCGCGCCAGTGCGCCGTCGAGGCCGTCGACAATCAGCGCCACGCCCAGCCACATCAGACAATGGGTCGGCTGGTTTTCCAATAAGGCGAGGGTGGCCAGAAAGGCAGTGACCACGCCAGTCGCAGTAAAACCATGGGCGCCCCATGCTTTGAGCCTGGCGATGTGTACGGTCGATATCACGGGGGCGTTCTCCAGAAAGTGAAGCAAGCCGGGTATCACCCTTGAGTAGCAGGGCGCCGGCAAACCGGGTCGGGGTTGCAGCTATCGACCGGTCTGGCCGGGATAAGGTTCACCACTGATCAATCTTAGCTGGCCGGCGAAAAAATACGCGGGCGAAATCCGCCAGGCGCTTGAGTGTCAGCCAAACGGTGCTGGCGCTATGGCTTGAGGGGGCTATCGTTGCCAGACGCAGTCACTGTCAATGCTTGAGGATGACGTCATGAACACCAGCGATTTGCTTGAACAACTGCTGCGAGGCCAGGCCTCGGCAGGTCAACAATCTTCAGCGTCTGCCGGCGATGGTTTGGGTGGTTTAGGCGGGTTGCTGGGTGGCCTGCTCGGCGGCGCGGATTCCACCGGCACACGTGGTGGCTCTGCAGCCGGGGGGCTGGGCGGATTAGGTGGTTTGCTCGGTGGTTTGCTCGGCGGCGGTGCCGGTGGCGGTCTGGGCGGCGCATTGGGTGGGGCACTGGGTGGCGGTGGCAGCACGCAAAGCCGCTCCGGCGGGAGCAATTATGCGGCGCTGGCGTCGTTGGGCATGATGGCGTTCCAGGCGTATCAGGCCTGGCAACGCAGCCAGGCCAGTTCGGCACCGCAACAGATCCCGCAGACGGCGAATCTCCTTGCCGGTCCGGAAGTCGAGGAACACAGCCATGCTGTGTTGCGCGCGTTGATTGCGGCGGCCAAGGCTGACGGTGAGATCGACGCCCGGGAACAACAGATGATCAGTGGGGAAATCAGCAAACACACCGACGACCCACTATTGCAGCAATGGTTTGAGGACGAAGTCTCGAAACCGCTGGACGCCAACGAAGTCGCGCAGGCGGCCAAAGGCGATCCGGCCATGGCCGCTGAGATGTATCTGGTCAGCGTGATCCTCGTGGATGACCAGCGCGACGCGGAGCGCAGTTATCTGGACGAGCTGGCAGCAGCCTTGCAGATCGACCCGAGTTTGCAGGTGCATCTGGAACAGCAGGCCAAAGGTCAGGCCTGAAAGCAACATCAAAAGATCGCAGCCTTCGGCAGCTCCTACAGGGTGTACATCATTCCATGTAGGAGCTGCCGAAGGCTGCGATCCTTTGATCTTCAAAGCCAGATTGCATCCCACAATGGGTAGTCCCCCACACGCCGAACCAATCCGGCGCGCAACGGGTTCATGATGATGTATCGGGCCGCCGCTTTAAGGTCTTCGTCGCGACGCAACGCCCGGTCGTAGTAACCGCGTTGCCATAACCGTCCCTGACTGCTGCGCTTGAGATTGATCGAACGACAACTGCGCGATTTCACGCGGCACATGAGCGCTGCCAATGAACCTTGTTTCAATTCAATCAGCCAATGCAGATGATCCGGCATCACCACCCACGCCAGCGACTGAACCATTCCCTCGTCATTGGCTGCACGCATTTGCTCAATCAGCAGTCTTCCCAAACGCCAATCCGAAAATACTGAATGACGTTCGTAAACGACGGCGGTGAGCAGATAAATACGTCCAGCCTCGCTATAACGTCCCTTGCGTAATCCACACGCCTTTGCAGCAACAGGCATTCCTTTGCCCTCCCAAAAACATCGTCCCTGAACGTTAGCCATCTCTCGCCCTTACGCGAACTCAATCCGTTGCACGATGTAACCCTGTAGGAGCCTTCGGCAGCTCCTACACGGTGTTTCAGTGCTTTTGACGGCCGTCCGTCCGGGCAATTTTCACGTCGATTGAATTTTTCACAGGCGCCGCCTCTCTGCTGCTGTAGAGGCGTGTGGAACAGCGTCCTGCCAACCGACCGAGAATTTTGCCATGACTGTCCTGACACACCTGCAAGCTGCGCCTGGCCAACCGCATGCGATGAACGCCGCCGGGAACATCCGGCAAGTCTATGAAACGCTGTTGCGCGATGACGATTGCCAGGACCTTGCGCGGGCGTTTTTGCAGGAGCAACTGCAACTCGCCGCGCAACTCACCGATTCCCTGCCCGAAGATCCGACGACGTGGCACGCTTGGGTGGCCGAGCATTGCGCCGATGTGGCCCGGCAATACGCCGACTACCTGCAACAACGCAAGGCCGGCGGGCCTCGGCAATTCTTCCGCGGCAAGGCGCAGGCACTGTATTTTCTGCAAGCGGTGGCACCGACCAAACTGGTCGACGGCGCCTGGCTTTCTGGCCTGTTACCGCGCTGGCAGGACCCGCGTTTCCAGGGCCTGCTGCGGACCTTTCTGGAAGAGTTGGGCGAAGGCAATCCGGCGCAGAACCACGTGGTGATTTACCAGAAATTGCTCGCCGAGCACGATCTGCAGGACAGCAGCGCCATCGACGATGAACGCTACCTGCAAGGCGCGATACAACTGGCACTCGGCATCTGCGGTACTGATTATTTGCCCGAAGTGATCGGCTACAACCTCGGCTATGAACAACTGCCGTTGCACCTGTTGATCAGCAGTTACGAACTCAGTGAGTTAGGCATCGATCCCTACTACTTCACCCTGCATGTGACCATCGACAACGCCAGCACCGGCCATGCGCAAAAGGCTGTGCAGGCGGCGCTCGATCTGCTGCCGCTCGAGGCTGATCGCACGGAGTTCTTGCGCCGGGTCTCGTTGGGTTATCGGCTCAACGACCTCGGGCAGGGCAGTCACGCGATCATTGAAGGTTTCGACCTTGAGCACGAGTTACTGGCGATGCTCGAGCGCAAGTGTCCCTTCGCCCAGCACATGCACTCCGATTACTGCCGCTTCGAAGGGCAGACCGTCAATCAGTGGCTGGCCGCACCGGAGCAATTGCCCGGGTTCCTCCAGGCATTGCAGAACAAAGGCTGGATCAAACGCCATGAAGACCCGCAGGCCAGTCGCTTTTGGCAACTGATCGCGGGTGATGGTGCGGCGATGTTTGGCGTGTTCAATACCTACGAGAAACAACTGGTGCACGACTGGATCGCCGGCGACTGGACGTCGTCAGACCAAGCGAAACCTGTTCGACGGCACAGTCAAACCGCAGCGCCCATCGAAGGGCTTGAACAGGATCCCGACATCCAGGCGCTCAACGCGGCGCTGCAAGGTCAGGATGCCTTGTCGCAGATGGCAGTTCTGATCCCCTGGCTCGCCCCAGCCCGGCATGCACATCCCGCCGGGCTGCTCGCCACCCGCCGCTTTATCGAACTCAAATCCCGCTTGCCTTAAGGACCTTGCCGATGAATCAGGAAGAACAACTCTGCCCCAACGACCTCGTGCTGCTGCACCTTGGCCGGCGCTTGTTGGCAGACGGATATCGGTTCACCACTCCGACGCCGTTGACCCATCAACGGGTCAACCAGCGTGACGAGGGCCAGATGGCCGACTCTTTGCGCGACGTGTTCGGTTGGTCGCGTCCGTTCGCGCCGGGGTTGTTGTCGGCCGATGAACAGCGGCAACTGCAAGACGCGCAGGTCATTGATAGTTACGAAGGCCAGCTGAAGAGTCGGGTGCGCTGGTCGAGCCTGGATGATTTGCTGTTCGTGCATTCGGCATTCCCCACCGAAGCGGCGGATGCGGTGTTTTTCGGCCCCGACACCTACCGTTTCGCGCAACTGATCCACGCCCACCTGCAGCAGAACTTTGCGCCAATCCATCGCGCAGTGGACATCGGTTGTGGCGCTGGCGTCGGTGCGATTTTGATCGGCCGCGCCCGCCGCGAGGCGCAGGTGCTGGCGCTGGATATCAACCCTGCGGCGCTGCGTCTGACCGCGATCAATGCGGCACTGGCGGAAGTCGCCAACGTCGAAGTGCGCGCCAGTGATCTGTTGCAGGGCGTCGACGGCGAGTTCGACCTGATTGTCGCCAACCCGCCATACATGGCCGACCCGGCGGAACGCGCTTATCGCCATGGTGGCGGAACGCTGGGGGCAGGGCTGTCGTTGCGCATCGTCGAACAGGCACTGAATCGACTGGCTCCCGGCGGCTCGTTGCTGCTCTACACCGGTGTGGCGATGGTCGATGGTCGCGACCCGTTTCTCGACACCGTGCTGCCACGACTGGACGAGCAGCGCTTTGGCTGGACGTACCGTGAACTCGATCCGGATGTCTTTGGCGAAGAACTGCTCAACCCCGGTTATCAACGGGTCGACCGCATCGCAGTGGTGGCGCTGACCGTGACCCGACTGGGCTGAAACAAGGCAGGTGCACGATGAACAGGAACCTCGACGACTACAACCGCATGCGCGATTTTTCGGCGACGTCGGAACCGGCCGCCGTCAAGCGCTCAGGGCGTAAAACCGGCGCCGATCACGCGTTGCAGTTCTGCATCCAGAAGCACGATGCCTCGCACCTGCATTACGACTTTCGCCTGGAGCTCGATGGCGCACTGAAGAGTTGGGCGGTGCCGAAAGGGCCGTCGCTCGATCCCAAGGTCAAGCGTCTGGCGGTGCATGTCGAGGATCATCCGCTGGATTACGCAACATTCGAGGGCAACATTCCGGAAGGGCATTACGGCGCCGGTGATGTGATCGTCTGGGATCGTGGTGTGTGGATCCCGTTGGAGGATGCGCACAAGGCCTACGAAAAGGGCAAGCTCAAGTTCGAACTGCAAGGCGAGAAGCTTGCCGGCATCTGGAATCTGGTGCGCACGCACATGCCGGGCAAGAAGGAACAATGGTTTTTGATCAAGCATCAGGACGCTGCTGCGCGGCCGCAGGATGACTACGACGTGCTGGTGGCCGAGCCGGACAGTGTGTTGAGCGAACGCACGCTCGTGAGCAAGCCCAAGCTGGCCGCCGAGCACAGCAAACCGCTGAAAAAGCCCGCGGCGAAGACGCGCAAAACCGCCACCGGCAAGCTGACGGGGGCGCACAAGGCCAAACTGCCGACGCAACTCAAGCCGGAACTGGCGACACTGGTCGACAGTGCGCCCGAAGGGCAGTGGAGTTACGAGATCAAATTCGACGGTTACCGGATCATGGCGCGCATCGATCATGATCAGGTGCAACTGTTCACTCGCAACGGTCATGACTGGACGCACAAGTTGCCGCAACAGGCCGCCGCCCTGGCCGCGCTGGGATTGGAGTCAGCATGGCTCGACGGTGAAATGGTGGTCGCCAATGAGCACGGCGTGCCGGACTTTCAGGCCCTGCAAAATGCTTTTGAAGCTGGAAGCAGCGGCAATATTCTCTACTACCTGTTCGACCTGCCGTATCTCAACGGTGTCGACCTGCGTGAAGTGCCGGTCGAAGAGCGCCGCGCCGCGTTGGCCACGGTGCTCGGCAATCATGAACACCCCTTGTTGCGCTTCTCCGAAGCCTTCGACGAAACCCCCGATGCACTGCTTAACAGTGCCTGCCAGATGCAGATGGAGGGCCTGATTGGCAAACGCCTTGGCTCGCCGTATGTGTCGCGGCGTAGTGGCGACTGGATCAAGCTCAAATGCAAGCACCGTCAGGAGTTCGTGATCGTTGGGTACACCGATCCGAAAGGCGCGCGCAGTGCTTTCGGCGCCTTGCTGCTGGGGCTGCATGATCGCGACAGTGGCGAGTTGCGCTACGCCGGCAAGGTCGGCACGGGCTTCAACGAGTCGACGTTGAAAAGCATTCTGGAGCAGCTCAAACCGTTGCAGGCGAAGAAGGCAGCGGTGGTCAACCCACCCAGCGGCTTCGAGGCCAAAGGCGTGCACTGGCTCAAGCCGAAACTGCTGGCGGAAGTCGCGTTTGCTGAAATGACCAAGGACGGTTCGGTGCGCCACGCCGTGTTCCATGGCTTGCGCAATGACAAACCGGCCAAAGCCATCACTGAGGAGCGAGCGAAACCGGTGAAGACTGCAGAGAAGAAAACCGCCAGCAAGAAAACGCCGAAAAAAGCCCCGGCGAGCAATGCCGACACCGCGCCGTCACAGCTCGGGCTAGCCAACGGCAAGGTGCGCATCACGCACCCGGACCGGGTGATCGATGCGGTCAGCGGCACGACCAAGATGCAACTGGCCGAGTATTACGCCAGCGTCGCCGAATGGATTCTGCCGCAACTCAAGGATCGCCCGGTGGCCCTGGTGCGCGCGCCGGACGGCATTGCCGGCGAACTGTTCTTCCAGAAAAATGCCGAACGTCTGGCGATCCCCGGCATCACCACGCTGGACAAGGACGTCACCGGACAACCGGTGATGCTGATCAACAACGCCGAAGCGCTGATCGGCGCGGTGCAGATGAGCACCGTCGAACTGCACACCTGGAACGCGACCACGGTCGATCTGGACAAGCCCGATCGCTTCGTCCTTGACCTCGACCCGGATCCGGCGCTGCCGTGGAAAAGCATGGTCGAAGCGACGGCGCTGACATTGACCGTGCTCGATGAACTGGGCCTCAAGGCGTTTCTCAAAACCAGCGGCGGCAAGGGTATTCATCTGGTGGTGCCGCTGACCCGCAAACTTGGCTGGGACGAGGTCAAGGATTTCAGCCACGCCATCGTCAGTCATATTGCCAAACTGTTGCCGGACCGCTTTTCTGCGGTGTCGGGGCCGAAAAATCGCGTCGGGCGGATCTTTATCGATTACCTGCGCAACGGTCTGGGCGCCACCACCATTTGCGCTTACGCCGCGCGTACCCGCGAAGGTTTGCCGGTGTCGGTGCCGCTGTTTCGCGAAGAGGTCGCCGAGATCAAGGGCGGCAATCAGTGGAACGTGCATAACGTTCACGAGCGGCTGGCTGAAGTCGGTGACGCGCCGTGGGCTGACATGAAGAAAACCCGCCAGAGCATCACCGCCGAGATGCGCAAACGCCTTGGGCTGAAAAAGTGATCAGGTGTCGCGCAGCAAGTCGTGGGCGTTGAGCAATTCGAAGGCGATTTCCGGGTGGTTTTCCAGGCCGCGTCGGATGGCCGCGGGAATTGCTGCGCGAGTCTTGCGGCACAGGCCCGGTAACTCGCCGATCTGAATGGCGATGCCACGCATGGTGCGCACTTCGTTGAAACCGGGGGCGACATCGACACGAATGCCCAGTTGCTCGAACATCCGCTGTTGCAGATGTTTGAGGTCATTCAGGTCTTTGAGCATTTCGAGGCGCGCGAGCAGGCGTTTTTCTTCCTCTCGGGTCAGACGCAGGATGCGCAAATCCGCGCCGGGCGTCTCCAGCAACGGATCGCGCCCGCAAATGCAGGCGCCGGGCGGGCAGGGGGAGCGCAAGGGCACAGAAGTCGTCATGGCCTCCATCATAGAGGCCGTCGGACAGTTTTGCCTATGCGCCTTCAGCGGCCATCCATCGGCTGCTTTTTCCGTGACGGCTACTGATTCAGGCCTTCGTAATGCACCAGAATCGCGTTGGCCAGATCTTCATCGCTGGCGTTGATGCCAGGATTGTCCTGGCGCACCTGTTGCAGTACCGATTCAAGATAAACCCCACGAATGGCCCCGCCACTGGCGACAAATGCAGACAAGTCGTCACGGGCCGGAATCACCATTTTGTGATCCTTGAAGGTCGAGTACAGCGACGCGGAGACACCGGCCGAGGTGGCGACATCGCCCGCATCAACACGGGCCAACGCCGAACCGACAGGCAGGCATAAGAGTAAGGAAGAAATGAGCACTAACTTGCGCATGACGGTGTTCCTCCACAAGCGCGAAGCAAAAAGGGAAGGATTACATAATGTGAGAGGGGCGCACGCGGCGGGAGTTCCGTGGCGCAGCAAAGTCTGCGTTATTGCAAAATAGACGCGGGCAACGCCATGGCGGGTTGCCCGACTTTCAAGCTGCGGTGAGTCAGATCACCCCGCAGGCCATGCGATCGCCGCCACCGCCCAGCGGTTTCGGCATGTCGGCGTGGTTGTCGCCCCCGGCGTGGATCATCAGCGCGTGGCCCTTGATCTCGGAGATGTTTTTCAGGCGCGGCGCCAATACCGGGTAGTTGGCGATGCCGTCAGCGCTCACGTAAACCGCTGGCAGATCACCCAAATGACCGTCAGCGTAAGGGCCGAGATGCTTGCCGGTTTTTTGCGGATCGAAGTGTCCGCCCGCGGCCAGTGCGGCGCCTTTCACGCCGTCCTTCATGCCGGCTTCACAGCTACCGTTTTCATGCACGTGGAAACCGTGAACGCCGGCCGGCAAGGATTTCAGATCGGGCGTGAACAACAGGCCATACGCCGTCTCACTGATAGTGACCGAGCCGATCGCTTGCGGCGCGCCGTCGGCGCTGACCAGATTGATGGTGACTTTTTCCGTCGCCGCTTGTGCGGTACTGATGGCGAAGGTGCCGAGCAAACCCAACCACAATGCGCGTTTCATAGCGTTTCCTTTTGCTGCATGAGAATTCAGAACGACGGACTCAATAGCCTGCCGGCATTAACCGGTGATGAAGGCGTTGGCCGTGCGCGTTGAAAAGTGAGACTTGCCGCGCAATCCGAAAGTTTTGCTGCCTTTGGCCAGCATGCCGACACCTGCCGACACGCTCTGGCGCGGCAGACCTGCGCAAATAGGCTTAACTGAAGACTGACAAGCGCTTACGGGCGTAACGAGAGAGGAAAATCCGGTGTCGATCAAACTGCGTTTAGTGTTGCTGATTGTGACAAGTCTGCTGACGGCGTTGATCGTGAGTCTGGTCAGTTACGTCGGCAACCAGCGGATGGCCTCGGCGGTGAGCGATAACGCGGTCAGCATGAGCGCGCTGCGCAACCACATGGAAGCCGACATGATGCACGACGCCCTGCGCGCAGATGTCTACTCGGCGATGCTGGTGGGGTTGGGCAAGAGCACCAGCACGGCAAGCGAGGTGCGCGATTCGATCAACGAGCATGCCGGGCATTTTCGTGAGGTGCTCGAGGAGAATCTCAAGCTGCCGATCAACCCGACATTGCGCACGGCGCTGGAGCAGATCAAACCGAGCCTCGATACCTACATCAACGCGGGCGAACGGATTGTCGGGTTGGCGCTGGACAATCCTGATGCCGCTCAACAGGAACTGGGCACCTTCAACACGGCGTTTGGCCAGTTGGAAGAGCAAATGGCCGCATTGAGCGAGTTGATCGAGTCCAATACGCGGCAGACCAGTGCAGGTACCGAATCAGCCATCCGCAGCGCTAACGTCGCGCTCGGCGTGGTGTTGATCGCCAGTCTTGTACTGCTCCTGATCCAGGGGCGCTGGGTGATTCTGAGCATCATGGGGCCGTTGAAGACCGCCAGTCGCATCGCCGAGAGCATCGCCCACGGCAACCTCAGCGAGCCGATCGCCGAGCCGTCCGGCAAGGACGAAGCCAGTGTTCTGATTCGGACGCTGGCAACCATGCAGCGCGATTTGCGCAACATGATCGATGTGGTGCGGCGCAATGCTCATGGCGTCAGTGGCATGAGCGAACAACTCAGCCAGGGCTGCCATCAGGTCGCCGACAGCAGCCAGCAACAAAGCGTCGCCGCCGGCACCATGGCCGCAGCCGCCAGCCAGATGACCGCGAGCATCGAAGAAATCACCCGTCACGCCGAACGGGCCCTGAGCATGGCTAATCAAGCCGAAACCCTGGCGAAAGAGGGCGGCGGTGTCATTCATCAGGTGGTCAGCGACATGGACGATATCGCCCGATCAGCGCAGCAGTCGGCCCAGGTGATTCGTACGCTGGATCAGGAATCCGAAGCCATTTTCAACATCATTCAGGTGATCAAGAGCATCGCCGATCAGACCAACCTGCTGGCGCTCAATGCCGCCATTGAAGCGGCCCGCGCCGGCGAGCAGGGCCGGGGTTTCGCCGTGGTGGCTGACGAAGTGCGCAGTCTGGCAGCGCGCACCAGCGCCTCGACCCAGGAAATCGCCGCGATGGTTGCACGCATTCAACACAGCACCCGCGAGGCGGTCAGCAGCATGGAGGCGGGGGTCGCGCAGGTCGACAAGGGCATGGCGGTGACGGCGGATGTCGAGCGGGCGATACGTGAAATTCTCGATGCTACGCTGAGCACGACGCAACTGGTCAACGACATCACCCGCACGATTGGCGAGCAGAGCCAAGCCAGCAACGAGATCGCCCATCAGGTGGAAATGATTGCCGGAATGTCCGAAGGCAATAGCCGGGTGATCGGGCAAACGGCGAATACCACCGATGAGTTGTCGAGCCTGGCGGGGCAGTTGGCGCAGTCGGTGGATCGGTTTCGGTTGTGATAGCGATTGGAACAATTGCACTTGTGGTGTCTGAATTGGCCTCATCGCTGGCAAGCCAGCTCCCACAATGGGCGGTGGTGTAAACACAATTGCATTTACAACATCGAACCCTGTGGGGAGCGGGCTTGCCCGCGATGAGGCCAGCCCGGTCAATATTCATTCAGGCTAGATAGCCCCCCTCAAAACTTGAACGCCTGCCGCCCCACCAGCAACCACTTGCCATGCTGCTTCTGCCAGATCTGAAAATTCTCGATCTCCGTCGGCACCACCTCGGTCCCCTTCAACGCCTGAGCAGAAAAGTGGTGGCGCACCAGCGCGGTATCGCCGGACAGGGTAATGGTCTGATTCTGCATTTCCAGGGTCTTGAACGCGCTCTTGCCGGTTTCGATGTCGGCGATGAACTCTTTCTTGTCCTGAATCTTGCCGCTGGAATGACCGTAGGTCAGGTTGGGCGCGGTGAGGGCGTTCAGTTCGGCGATGTCCTTGTGCAGCATCGCCTGGGTCAGATGGTCTACCGCTTGGGCGACGTTTTTTTCTGCCGGGGCAGGGGCGGCCATGGCGTAACCGTTGAAGGCACAGAGAAAACCGATCAGCAGTCGGGTTTTGGTCATGAACGTATTTCCTTGTTGTTATAGAGGGATGACTGATTCATCAGTCATCGTACAACCTAGCAGATTATTTTCAGATAAGGCACTGCTTCAACGCGATGATCGTCGGGGTCATGTTCAGCCTTCGTCGGCCGATAGTGTCCTGAGCGGAAAAAGACTCTCAAGTCGGGAACAGACGCGCGGGTTTGCCCTGACGTGATATTCTTCGCGCCAACTTGGTTTGACCTTATTCAGTTTGCTTGCCTTTGGGCGGGCCGACGGAATCCCTGTCGCTCAAGTAGCTGAGCCAATAATGATAAGAAGTCAGTTCAGAAGGGACATTAACTGAGGTCGATGCAGCATGTCGGCCTTGTGTGCCCACCCGTCAAAATTGAAGTGTGCCGGAATCTGCGACGCTAGCCTGAGCGTCATCAAAGCGGATCGCATACTGATAACAGCGGCGGGCGGAAGGCGTTTTATCATAGGTGCAACAGATGTTTAAAAAAGTGAACACAGCCCTGCTGGGTCTGGCTTTGGCGATGGGGATGACATCCGCCAATGCTGACGAAGCAAAGAAAGTCGACGTCCTGCTGATCGGCGGCGGCATCATGAGCACCACCCTCGGTGTGTGGATCAATGAGCTGGAGCCAAGCTGGTCGATGGAAATGGTCGAGCGCCTCGACGGCGTCGCCCTGGAAAGCTCCAACGGCTGGAACAACGCCGGTACCGGTCACTCGGCGCTCGCCGAGCTGAACTACACCCCGGAAGACGACAAAGGCAACGTGACGATCCCGAAAGCCGTCGAGATCAACGAAGCGTTCCAGGTCTCCCGTCAATTCTGGGCCTGGCAGGTTCAGCAAGGCGTTCTGAAGAACCCTCGCTCGTTCATCAACACCACTCCGCACATGAGCTTCGTGTGGGGCGATGACAACATCAAGTTCCTGAAAAAGCGCTACGAAGCCCTGCAAGCGAGCCCGCTGTTCGCCGGCATGCAGTACTCCGAAGACCCGGCTGTGATCAAGAAGTGGGTCCCGCTGATGATGGAAGGGCGTGACCCGAACCAGAAAATCGCGGCCACCTGGAGCCCGCTGGGTACCGACATGAACTTCGGCGAAATCACCCGCCAGTTCGCCACGTACCTGCAGACCAAGCCTAACTTCGATCTGAAACTGTCGAGCGAAGTCCAGGACATCACCAAGAATGCCGATGGCACTTGGCGCGTCAGCTACAAAAACCTGAAAGACGGCACTAAAACCGAAACCGACGCCAAGTTCGTCTTCATCGGCGCGGGCGGCGGTGCACTGCACCTGCTGCAGAAGTCGGGCATTCCTGAAGCCAAGGAATACGCTGGCTTCCCGGTAGGCGGCTCGTTCCTGGTGACCGATAACCCGGCCATCGCTGAACAGCACCTGGCCAAGGCCTACGGTAAAGCGTCGGTTGGCGCCCCACCTATGTCTGTTCCGCACCTGGACACCCGTGTCCTGGACGGCAAGCGCGTCATTCTGTTTGGCCCATTCGCGACCTTCAGCACCAAGTTCCTGAAAGAAGGCTCGTACCTGGACCTGCTGACCAGCACCACCACCCACAACATCTGGCCTATGACCAAGGTCGGCATCAAGGAATACCCGCTGGTCGAGTACCTTGCTGGCCAGCTGATGCTGTCGGATGAAGACCGTCTGAACGCGCTGAAGGAATACTTCCCGAACGCCAAAGCCGAAGACTGGCGCCTGTGGCAAGCCGGCCAACGCGTGCAAATCATCAAGCGTGATGAAGCCGCTGGCGGCGTGCTGAAACTGGGCACCGAAATCGTTGCTGCACAAGACGGCTCCATCGCCGGCCTGCTGGGCGCATCGCCAGGCGCGTCGACCGCTGCACCGATCATGCTGAGCGTGCTGCAGAAAGTCTTCAAAGACAAAGTGGCTACCCCTGAGTGGCAAGCCAAGCTGCACCAGATCGTGCCAAGCTACGGCACTCAGCTGAACAGCGATCCAGCCAAAGTGGCTGCGGAGTGGGCTTACACCGCCAAAATCCTCGAACTGCCGACGCCTCCGGTGATTGGTCAGGTTGCTGCTCCGGCTGCACCTGCCGCTGGAAAAGCTGAAGCACCGAAGGAAAACGCTGCACGTGACATGGCGCTGTAACTAAACGCCTGACACACAAAGCCCACTGAACCGGCGACGGTCAGTGGGCTTTTTCATGGCAAATAGTTTTGTAGGAGCTGTCGAGTGAAACGAGGCCTGCGATCTTTTGATCTTGATCTTGCTTTTGAAAGATCAAGATCAAAAGATCGCAGCCTGCGGCAGCTCCTACAGGGCTTTGGCGGACGCCAGATAAGCACCGAGCCGCCGGCCCATCTCTTCGCCCAAGGCTTGTAGACCGCTGAGCGGCCGCACCATCACCTCAAACTCGACAATCTTGCCGTTCTCGTCAAAGCGAATCATGTCGATACCTTTCAGCTCCTTCGAACCCACCTTGGCGCTGAACTCCAGAATCACATTCAAGCCATCGGCGGTCGCCAGTTCGCGGTGGTAGGTGAAGTCTTCAAACACTTCAAACACGGTATTGAGGATCATCGACACCACCGGCGCACCCGGGTAAGGCGTGTGGGCCATCGGCGAGCGGAACACGGCTTGCGGGTCGAGCAGGCCGGGCAGGGCGCTGAGGTTGCCGGTGCGGATCATTTCGTGCCATTTGCCTAGCGATGCGGCGACGTTGGGTTGCAGATTCAGGTCGGTCATGTTCACTCCAGGTTTTTCTTGTTGTTGTCGCGACGGCAATGACTCTAGATCAACCACGCCAAAATTGAACCCTTGTGCCGCGATCTGAATGTCGGCCCATGGCCCATGCGCATCTGATCCGTATTTTTTCGCTGGATCTGCCTCTGTTACCGGCTCAGTCAGCGGCTCAAAATAGCCCCACGGTTCGGCACTCGCGGCAGTCCTTCATTTCGAAGCGCCCAGTGCACCGCAAGTTCAGCATTGAGGAGAGCAACATGAACAAGATGGCGATTTTTCTGGGTGGCTTTCTGACACTGACCATTCTGATCGGCCTGCTCGCAACGATTTCTCCGGTCTGAGTCGACCCTGTTCCAGTGACGTCCACGGATGTGTCGCGCAAAGCATGTTTAAATGCCGCGCCCCCACACCTGTAAATGGACTTCAGTCATGGCCGAACACCGCATTCGCGCGCTCGCACTTTGCGTTTTTCATCACAACGGCAAAATTCTGGTTAACGAATTTCGTGACCCGGTGAGCGAGCAAACCTGCTTTCGGCCCGTCGGCGGCGGTATCGAGTTCGGCGAGACGAGCGCCGAAACCATTGTGCGCGAAGTGCAGGAGGAGTTGGGGCTGTCCATGACGGACCTGCGTCTGCTCGGCACACTCGAAAGTCTTTTCGTTTACAACGGCAAACCGGGACACGAAATTGTCCAGGTATACGACGCGACGTTTGTCGATCAGGGCGTATACGATCACGCACAGATCGATGGCCATGAAAGCGACGGCGCGCCCTTTACCGCGCGCTGGCATGACAGCTCAAGCTTCAGCGAGCAGGCGCCCTTGGTGCCAAAAGGCTTGCTCGAACTGCTGAAAAGCGCCGGATTGCTCGGCTGAATCCACTCACGCTTCCCCCGACCAATACCAAAGCGTATCGCCCCAACGGGAGTCGTTGATCTTCGGCATGAGTTCACCCTGTTGGAAATGACGGCGTGAGTTCGCCTGAGCAGGAGTGAACCAATAGCCGGTCCGGCTGCATGCATCGCCGGCAACGATTCGGCCAACTTGTGTCATTCGTGGGCTTTGGTGATTTCTCGCATAGTCGACCAGATCTTTTGGATAAACCATATGGTCGACTTTGCTGTCGTCGATGCCATACAAAAACGCGATGGCGGCGGCCTCGATTGCCCAATAGCCAACGTAATTGCCGTCTTCTCCTTGTAAATGAGTGTCGTGCCACGGTGCTTGTTCAAAAGCGGGGTACCAGCCCTGGCAATACTTTTTCAGCAGGGCGGACGCCTCTTCGCGCGTGTCGGCGTAGATTGCTTGTATTAGCGGGGTGTATACGTCGTGATACCACTGGTCAACGTCATGACGGTTGGGCAGTACCTTCTTCAACAGATCTTCGAATAGCGTGTCGTCCCCGGCATAACCTGCGTTGTCCAGCATTTTGACAAAGCGTACGAGCAAGTCGTTACGGTGCAGCAGAATACACAGACCGATTACTTGCACAGCTTCTTCGTACTGATCTGGCCAGTCATCGATAGCCAACGGAGAAATCTGTGGCGCTCCTTCGAAGTCGGCGAGGGTTTGCTGGCGCACTTCATATTTTTCGATCAGGTCCTCAAGTAACGGAACCAGAGACTCAACGTCCATTCCTGCGGTGTAAGTTGCCAACAATTTGTCCAAAGCCAGACTTTGGAAGTATCGGGCACGCTGGGATGCTTCCTCTTCATCGGAGTCGGATTTGAAACGATTGGTCTTGAAGAACTCGATGACTTCGTCATGTTCTTTCAGGAAGTGGTTGTACTGATGATCAGAGAAGAATTTCTGGCGTTTGCTCATTGATGTCATGCCTCAAGCTTGAGGGAGTCCCTCGCGCCATATTTTTTTGCCAAGGATTTTTTGCGCTTGTTTACAGCCGCTTTCACCTCGGTTTCGTTGTAATGAAACGCCTTGTGTGTGCGATGGGTGCTTTCTGCAAGATTCTGAAACCGCGCTTCGGCATGGTCTTTCGGGCTAGCGCTGGAATGATAAAGCGGGGAATAAAACAGATGGCGACTGTAAGAGGCCAGGACCTGTGCGGCAAGTGCGCGACCAGCCACAGCCTTGTTCAGGTTTTGGGTGATCCACTGACTGCTCATTTGAACCAGTATTTCTTTGATCTTGGCAGAGGGGGCCGGTGAGCGGCTGGATGCCTGCGGTTTGTTTTTTCCGGTTCTCATCGACGTTGAGGGCTTGCTGGCACCGGCCTCAGGGGTATCTTCGATCGGTTCAAGCAGTTGGCTTGCGTCGGCGATGCGCGTTACGCCCGATATGCCCGATTCTCCCAGTTTGGAGGCGATGCCGGGTTTTCGAGTGTTATTGGCTCTACGCATGAATTTTGGTGCATCTTCTTCGCGGCTCGCCTTCGCTTCGACAATCGCGAATTTTTCGCCGCCATTGTTCGCTGGCTTCGCGCGCCAGACCGCGTCGATACCGGTTCCATTGGCGCCGTCAGACAGTTTGTAAAGGACATGCCTGGCTTTAGGGCTGCCTCCCGAAGAAAGTTTTCCGGTTTTCGTGGCACCCGGCAGCCCCTCCAGCCATTTGCCATCCGCCCCCTTGTCATGTCCATCCCAATCTTTGCCCCAACCGAATTCGACTGCGCAGATGTAATCGGCGATATGTTCGCCGCTGACGCCCAAGCCTTCATTCAAAATGCTCGAAGGCGCATGAACGCCGACCTTGGAGGATTCGACACGGTTGGAGTGGGTGCCGCTGGCGCCGTCCTTGCCTTGAGTGCCGACGGAGGAATCGCGGTTGGCGGGTTTTTCCGCGCGCCGTGGGTGACTGGTGCCGGACGAGGCGGCGGAGCTGTTGCGCTGCATGCCTTTCCATTTGATCAGGCGTTTTTCGACAATGCCAAGCATCGCCGGCATGTTGTCTCGGGCGGTAGCGAGGACGGTCACCACGGCGGTTTGAACCCAACCCGGCGAGCCCTTGTAAACAGAGGAACTTCTGATCGCGGAAATGATGTCGTCCATTTCCGCACGCAGTTTGCCGGCGTTGAAAATACGTGACAGGAGTTCTTCCGGACTGGTCTTGATGCCGCATTCCTGCAGAACGAACCGCAGCAGATCGAACAAAACCGGGGCGAATCGTTGAGGGTTGCGGTTGACGATACGCATGCTTTTTTTCAAGCCGTCACCCGCGCCGGGTATCCAGCCGATCACTGCCAGGAGCAAGTCGAACTGGGCATCTTCCTTGGCTCCGGGCGTGTCCGATTTGTACAGCAGAACGGCGGATTCAATGGTGTCGTACACGTCAATGGCCTGGCCCAGAAATGGCACCGCACCCATCGCAATGCCTTTGCCCAGTTCGATAGCCGCTTCCTGATAAGCCCCGGTGCGGTCGTCGTTGCTGCTTGTTTGTTCGCTCATGCCAGCCTCCCTGCGGCTTTTTCGACCAATGCCTGTAGATCAACGGTGGCGGGGTCAAGACCCAGTTTTCGCAGATCTTCGTCGATTTTATCGTCAGAAGCGTCAACCACGGCCACTGCCGGACGATCATAGGGACGAGGGTCTTCACCGTAATAGACTTTCGCGGGGCCTTTTGGCACGTCTTCCAGCCGGGCGAATCCGTCGCTGTCGAGCACACCTTCGCGAGTCGAACCATCGGCGAATTCAACGCGATAAGACGCGCCGGGTACGGGTTCGAGATTGTCGTAGTGCAGGTTCAGTTCAAGCCAGGTGGGATTGGTTTTGGCCCGTTCCATCAAGTTGCCGGCCGTGTCAGTCGCCGCCAGTCCGGGAATCAGCGGAGCAAGAATGGCGATCCCGGTCCCCACGCCAGGCGCGCCGCCGGTATTCACCTTCACCTCAGACCCGCTGATGGTCACGCCACCCGCATCAACCTTGACGAAACTCCCACCAGCCTTGGCCGTGAGTTCCATTGCGCCTTCGACCACAACCTTCTGGCCGGCGTAGTAATGGATTTCTGACCCGGCCTCGACAAACTGCGCAGTCCCCACCTTCAGATGCTGCGTCACACCCACGGTCAGGTGATCATCCGCACGCATCTCGCTGATGCGATCCAGATGCGTAATCCGATGCTCTTCAACCTTGAACTCGCTCAGCGTGTTGGCTTCGACAGTGTCGTGCCGTTCGTTGCCCACCCGAATCTTCTGGTCGTGCTCGATGTTTTCGTCCCAGTCGCGCTGGGCATGGATGTAGATCTGCTCGGCGCCTTTCTTGTCCTCGATGCGGAATTCGTTGTAGCCCTTGCCGCCCGGTGAACTCAGGGTTTTGAAGGTGCTGCGGGTTTTGTTTGCCGGCAGGTCGTAGGGGACGACGGTTTCCTTGTGGTACAGGCAACCGGTGACCAGTGGCTGGTCGGGATCGCCTTCGAGGAAGGTGACGAGGACTTCCATGCCGATGCGCGGGATGGCGATGCCGCCGTACGCCGCGCCGGCCCAGCCGCTGGCGACGCGCATCCAGCAGGTGGTTTTGTCGTTGGACTGACCGTCGCGGTCCCAGTGGAATTGCACTTTGATGCGGCCGTACTGGTCGCAGTGGATTTCTTCGCCTGCGGGGCCGGTGACGACGGCGGTCTGGCTGCCGAGGACTTTTGGTTTCGGGTGTTCGAGGGCAGGGCGGTAGTTCGCGTCCCATGGGGTGGCGAGGAAGCTGTTGCGGTAGCCCTGGTGGAAATCGCTTTTGTGGTCGGTGACGTCGCTGGTGACGTTTTCGCCGAGTACTTGCGGTTGTTTGCCTTCGTGGAAGACCTCCAGCAGCAGCCACAGATCGTTCCACTCGGCGCGCGGGTGTTCGGCGAGGGTGAGGAAATGGCCGCTGGTGAGGGTTGGTTCGTCACCTTTGCCTTCGGCGAGTTTGTAGTCGCTGCGATGGCGTTCGAGGGCGCGGGTGGAGAGGAACTTGCCGCGCTCTCGAGTAGTGAAGCGGCCGGGGTAGTCGTAGTCCTCGAGGTCCGGGGCGAACTCGGTTTTGACCGCGCCTTCGGGGAGGATCTTTGGTTTTTCGAAGTCGTAGTCGCGGCGGCTGACGCGGGTGGTGCGGGTTTCCAGACGCAGGTTGAAACGCTTGATCACCGGTTTGTCGGCGGCCATGCCGGAGTCTTGCTGGTAGCTCACCGGTTTCAGCTTGCGGAACACGGTCTGGTCGTCGCCGAACACCAGTTTGTGGCCGCTGCTGCTGTGCTGGAAGTGGAAGTGAATGCCTTCCTCTTCGCACAAACGCTGGATGAAGTGCAGGTCGGATTCGTCGTACTGCACGCAGTATTCGCGCTGCGGGTATTCGGTGCCGAGCTGGAAACTGTAGGCGTCGGCGAGGATGCCGCGATCTTCCAGCACCTGAGCGATGATCTTCGGCACGGTCAGTTGCTGGAAGATCTGCTGATCGTGGTTGTGCCGCAGGTAGGCCAGTTGTGGCACCAGGCTGAGGCTGTAACGGGTCAGGGTCTTGCCTGAGTCGCCTTGCTCGATGCGATAGACCAAACCGTGGATCTTGCCTTCGCCGGTGGCGCCGAAAGTCAGGATGCCGGGTTTGTGCAGCAACTCTTCGAGTTTGAGGTCGGGGCGGGCGCTGACGAGTTCGAGGTCGAAACGGAACGGTTGGTTGAGGGCTTCGCGACCGGTGAAGCTGAGGACTTGCAGGTCGGCGTTGGCGCCTTCGACAGTGAAGGTAATGTGGCTAGCGTTTGCATCCAGCATGCTCGACTCCATCCATTGGAAAAGCTGTGCCGATGTTGCAACAACTGAAACAGCCGATCAAGCTCCCAAACGCGCCATAATCAGCGATCAGACTCAGCTCACGATTCAGCCATCGAGGGACGGACGAGCCATGGATTCGCTGATCAACGCCGCCGGCCGCGCGCTGTCTGCTGGTGACCCGCTAGGCGCGGTGAACTACGTCGCTCTGCGTGAGGACCCGCCGGCGCTGGCGCTGCGCGCTGCGCGCAATTGCCATGGCTCAGCTCGGTGATCTGTCCCGCGCCAAGGCGTTGTTGCAAAGGGCGATAAAGGCGTTCGGCAGCAATGAGCCGCTGTCACGGGCGCGTTGTGTGGTCGCCGAGGCCGAGGCCGAGGTGGCGCTGGCAGCGCGGATCGCTTTTATTGCGGTGGCGGCGACAGTGGACGGGTGAGAGCGGTGCGTCGGCCTCAATGATCAAGGCATCTTTGCTGGCCCCTTCGCGAGCAGGCTCGCTCCCACAGTGATTGCGGGTGAACACAAGCTTTGTGAGTTACCCAGAAACCTCTGGGAGCGAGCCTGCTCGCGAAAGCGCAGTGTCAGGCACCGCTGTTTCGTCGACGTTCAATACCCTCCGGGCCGCCGATGTCCAGCAGCCTTCTTTCCACCAAGACATTCTCCAGGGCCTGACGCTCGACTGGCGCCATTTGGTGCTCACGTTTTTTCAACTCCAGCAGAATCGGGTTGGACCAGGTGCGGTAGGTCTGTTCGATGGTGCGACGCGACGTCATCAGTCTCTCCTTGATCAAGAGCCCGGTGTTGCGGGCAGGGGCTCAATCCGATGAGGTATTAACGTTAGTCGACAAAGCAGGAAGTCGCGAATGCACCGTCATCCCCAGTAGGAGTGAGCCTGCTCGTGATAGCGGTGTGACAGTCAATATAAAGTCAAATGACACACCGCTATCGTTTGCAGGCTCACTTCAACAAACGGATTTGTGCCGTTGCGAACATTTATGCTCGGCACGATCAGAGGCCGCCGCGGTCGTACTCTTCACATGGGCGTATCACTTGTGGAGATCCAATGAGCCAGGAAGTCCTGACCACCGAAACCAACCGCCGCCAGTTGCAGCAGATCATCGCCGGGCTGTCCGACGGGGTGATTTTGCTGGAGCTGGATCAGAGCATTCTTTGGGCCAACGAAGCCGCGCTGGCCATGCACGGTGTCAAGCGGATCACCGATCTGGGTCACAATGCCGACGAATACGCCAAGAAGTTCAACCTGCGCTATCGCAATAATCATTCGATCACCGCCGAAAACTACCCGATCAGCCGGGTGGCGCGCTGTGAGAGTTTCAATGACGTGCTGATTGAGGTGTCGCCGACCGACGACCCGGAACGTATCTGGGTGCACAGCGTGCGCAGCATGATTCTCACGGACCGCGAAGGGCAGCCCGAGTCGCTGGTGCTGATCATGAGCGACGTCACCGATTGGGCCAACGCCGAGCAGCGCTTCGAAAGGACGTTCAACGCCAACCCGGCGCCGGCGGTGATCTGTCGGCTCAGTGATTTGCGTTACATCAAGGTCAATCCGGGGTTTCTGGAAATGACCGGGTACACCCGTGAACAGGTGATTGGCACTTCCTCTTATGAAATCGACATTTTCGAGCAGGCCGAACACCGGGATCTGGCGATTCAGCGCCTGCGCGACGTTGCGACCATCCCGCAGATGCAGGCTGAACTGCGCCTGCCTGACGGCGGCAGCAAGCAAGTGATCGTCGCCGGGCAGCCGCTGACGCTCAACGATGAGGATTGCATGTTGTTTTCCTTCGTCGACATGGAGATGCGGCACAAGGCCGAGGTGGCGTTGCGTCAGAGTGAGGAACGTTTTGCCAAGGCGTTTCGCCTGACACCGGTGCCGATCCTGATTTGCAGTGCCGACGAGCAGCAGGTGATCGACGTCAATCAGGCGTTCCTTGAGGCCTTGGCCTTCGACAGCGAGGACGTGCTCGGTAAAACCGTGACGCAGTTGGATTTCATCGATGACAGTGGTGCACGCACGCAGTTGCTGGCGGCGCTGGCGAAAAACGGTCGGGTGGATCGGGTCGATGTGCGGGTGCGCAAGAAGGATGCGGACCTGCTCGAATGTGCGCTATCCGCCGATACCGTGAATATTCAGGACACGCCGTGTTATTTGCTGGTGCTGATGGACATCACCGAGCGCAAGCGCACCGAGCTTGAGTTGGTGGCGGCGATTGAGGAGGTGATGAAGGACGCTTCCTGGTTCAGCCGCACGTTGATCGAGAAACTGGCCAATGTGAAGAAGGTCAACTCGCCGCAACTGCCCAGCGTTTCGTTCACTGATCTGACGGCGCGTGAGCGTGATGTGCTGGGGTTGATCTGTGAAGGGCTGGCGGACAAGGAGATCGCGGCGCGGCTGAAACTCGCTCCGAATACGGTGCGAAATCATGTGGCGACGGTGTATTCCAAGCTTGATGTGCACAGCCGCAGTGAGGCGATTGTCTGGGCGCGGGAGCGTGGGCTGTTTGCCGGCGAATCGAGCGCCAAGGGTCAACGATAGGGTGCAAATGCACTAGTTGGACTGGTGCAAATTGAGGTGTTGGCGGGTGAGGTCTGTTCTTAGTCTGGTGGGGTGCGATACGAGGTTTTTTGGCTCGGGATCGCGGCCCTTCGCAGTCGTTATAGGAACAGTCTGATGATGAATCTTGCGCAGTTGCGCACGCAGCTTGAACGCAGTTTTTCGCCGCTGGCGTGTGAGTGTCTGGTGGACGGCGATCATTCGCTGACGGTGAAGCTTTATCACCCGGTGTCGGGGCAGGTGGATCTGGTGATCAGTGGGCTGAAACTTAATGCGCTGCGGACGCCTGAGTCGGTTGATGCTTTGATTGAAGAATTGCGGTATGAGCTTGAGAGCAATTCTTTGCGTTCGTTTCGGGATCCGGATTTGGCTTAGCGCCGCCCTTTGGTTCTTGGCGGCCTTTGGGCCGACCATGCTGTTGGGGGGTGGGGGTAGATCCGTTGCTGCGGGTGTTGCCGCTGGCGGTTTCGCCCTTACGGCGAGTCCCTTTGGCAAACGCCCCAAAGGAACCAAAGGTCTGCGCCCTGACGTTCGGCCCGCTCGCTGGGGCTCGGGGTTCCTTCGCTCCGGGATCGATCCGGTGGCATCGTCTACGGTTTGCTTCGCTGCACCTCCTCTTGATGTGTTCGACTTCGTCGAACGGTCGCTGCGCTCCCACCCCCGGATCAATCCCTCCACTCAGCCTGCCGACGGGCTCCCAGGTCAAGATCAAAAGCCGCAGCCGAGCTAACGCTCATCCTGTTGAGTGGTGAAAAGCGGATGCGATGGTTGGTTTGCGTTGTTTTGCTTTTGCTTTTCTGTGGGAGTGAGCCTGCTCGCGAAGGCGGTCTTATGGCCGACTAATCTTTTGCTGGATGCACTCAATTCCATTGTGGGAGCGAGCTTGCTCGCGAAGAGGCCTTGTCTGGCAATGTGCGTTTCACTCTGCTAACTCGCTCAAACCTCGACGCAAAATCGACAGCCATTACCACCCAATCGGGCCAATTCACTGGCGCTTGCAGGGCGCTCGGCTATAAAGAATGAGTGGCCAGGTCTTCCGTGGTCGGTTGGGTCGCGGAAGTTGCTCTTCCATTCATCGCGGGTCGTCCTATGAACAATCTTGGGAAACGCGTGTTGCCGTTGGCTTTTTTTGCCGTTTTGCTGGCGGGTTGTGCCAGTCCTCCACCCCCTCCACCGGTTGCGCCACCTCCGCCACCGGAACGTACTTGCCAGGTGCTCGAAAATACTGAAGTCGCCGGTGACGTGTACGCCGACGGGCAGGTTACTCGACACATCACCACTACCCGTTGTGTCACGCAGTAGCGCCGGCGGGGCGCAAGTCTCGGGTTGAGCGGGTTGTGCTGGTCGCCGTCCTGGACGGTGCGGCGGTGGTTGCCGTGGAAGGCGCCATTGCGGCGATGCACAGTCAGCTCGACTTGTTTGGGGTGATGGTGATTGCGTTTATCGTCGCCCTCCGGTGGGGTTGGCGCTGTTTGCCGTTGCGCGCAGGCTGGGCGTTGCACCGGTAGCGGCGGCGTTGCTGGCGGGGGCGATGT
Source organism: Pseudomonas sp. Irchel 3H7 (assembly GCF_900187605.1). Lineage (GTDB taxonomy): Bacteria > Pseudomonadota > Gammaproteobacteria > Pseudomonadales > Pseudomonadaceae > Aquipseudomonas. Next base: position 270,128 of record NZ_FYEA01000001.1, on the reverse strand, counting down.
GTCTGGCTCTGCGTTTGCTGTCGGTGCATTACGGCTGGCAATTGCCGAAAGTCATTGCCTGATGCACAACCCTTGCAGGAGTGAGCCTGCTCGCGATAGCGGTGTGTCAGTCAACATTTATGTATCTGACACACCGCTATCGCGAGCAGGCTCACTCCTACAGGGGGTTAATCATTTACCCGGGATCAGGACAGGAAACCACCGTCCACATTCAGCGCAACGCCGGTGGTGTAGCTCGACGCATCGCTGGCCAGGTACAACACCGCACCGGCCATTTCACTCGGATCCGCCACGCGCTTGAGCGGGATCTGCGTCAGTGCCTGCTTGAGGATCGCATCGTTTTTCACCAGTGCCGAGGCGAACTTGGTGTCGGTCAGGCCCGGCAGCAGGGCGTTGCAGCGGATGCCGAACTGCGCGCATTCCTTGGCAAAGACTTTGGTCATGTTGATCACCGCCGCCTTGGTCACCGAGTAGATGCCCTGGAAGATCCCCGGTGAAATGCCGTTGATCGACGCGACGTTGATGATGCTGCCGCCACCGTTTTCGCGCATCAGTTTGCCGGCTTCGACGGACATGAAGAAGTAGCCACGAATGTTCACATCGACAGTCTTCTGGAACGCGCCCAAGTCAGTGTCCAGCACGTTGCAGAACTGCGGGTTGGTCGCGGCATTGTTGACCAGAATATCGAGGCGGCCGAACTGTTCCTTGATCCCGGCAAACACTTGGGCAATCTGCTCCATTTCACCGATGTGACAGGCCACTGCGGTGGCTTTGCCGCCAGCAGCGATGATCGCATCGGCCACGTGTTGGCAGCCGTCGAGTTTGCGGCTCGAGACAATCACGTGGGCGCCTTGCTGGGCGAGCAGTTTGGCGATGGCTTCACCGATGCCGCGGCTGGCGCCGGAGACGAAAGCGATCTTGCCGTCGAGGTCGAACAACTGAGTCTTGGACATAAGGGTTCCTGGGTGTGGGCCGTCAGAGGCTCGATTTCGCAATGACCTGCAAGCTCATCTGCTCCAGCAGTTTGTTCATGTGAATGAACTGCGCGAAGCGTTTGTCCTGTGTCTGGCCGTGGTAGAAGCGGTAGTAGATCTGCTGCACGATGCCGGCCAGGCGAAACAGGCCGTAGGTGTAGTAGAAGTCGAAATTGTCGATCTGGATGCCCGAACGTTCGGCGTAGTAATCGACGAACTCGCGGCGGGTGAGCATGCCCGGTGCGTGGCTCGGCTGACGGCGCATCAGTTGCACCGGCGCCGGGTCGTCCGCCTGAATCCAATAGGCGAGGGTGTTGCCCAGGTCCATCAGCGGGTCGCCGAGGGTAGTCAGTTCCCAATCCAGCACGCCGATGATCTGCATCGGATTTTGCGGGTCGAGAATGACGTTGTCGAAGCGATAGTCGTTGTGGACGATGCTTGAGGTTGGGTGGTCAGCCGGCATCTTGTCGTTGAGCCAGGCTTTGACCTTTTCCCAGTGTGGCGCGTCAGGCGTCAGGGCCTTTTCGTAGCGTTCGCTCCAGCCTTTGATCTGGCGGGCAACGTAGCCTTCCGGCTTGCCTAGATCGCCGAGGCCACAGGCGTTGTAGTCGACCCGGTGCAGTTCGACGAAGCGGTCGATGAAGCTTTTGCACAAGGCTTCGGTTTTCGCTGAGTCGAGGCCCAGTTCCGGCGGCAGCTCCGAGCGCAGGATGATGCCGTTGACCCGTTCCATCACGTAGAACTCGGCGCCGATCACCGATTCGTCGGTGCAGTGCAGGTAGGCTTTCGGGCAATACGGAAAACCGTCGCGCAATTGATTGAGGATACGGAATTCGCGGCCCATGTCGTGGGCAGACTTGGCTTTGTGGCCAAACGGCGGGCGGCGCAGGACGAATTCCTGTTCCGGGTATTCCAGCAGGTAGGTCAGGTTCGAGGCACCGCCGGGGAACTGGCTGATCGCAGGCAAGCCGCTCAGGCCCGGAATGTGCGCCTTAAGGTACGGATCAATCAGGCTGGCATCGAGTTCTTCGCCAGAGCGGATACGGGTGGACTGGTCAGTAAGCGCCATGCTTATCCCTTCTGCTTATTTTGGAGGCCAGACATCATTGGCTAATCTAATGGTGCGCTCGGGCAGTCACAAGCGCAGGTCGGTCTTATAGGTTAGCGTGTTGCCGGATAATCACCTTTGAGAATGTGCGCGACGGGCCGCAGCAGACTAAGGTTTAGCGGGTATGCCATGGGCAAAAAGGAGCTTTGAAATGGGCTGTCCGCAAGTCTGTGCCACGGCCACTTTGCAATGCAGCTTCGGCGCCGCGCCGTCGATGCTCAACGTGTTGCCGGTGAATCGCACGCTGACCGGCGGGATGCCGGCGGCGAACATCATGGATCACATCCCGCTGGTGAATATCCTGCCGTTCGGGGTGTGCATGAGCATGGCCAATCCGATGGTCGCCGCTGCAACTGCGGCTGCGTTGGGGGTGTTGACGCCGATGCCGTGTATTCCGGCGACGGCCACACCGTGGATTCCCGGCGGGGCGCCGACGTTGTTGCTGGGCGGGATGCCGGCGATCGATGCCAACTCAACGTTGATGTGCAACTGGGCGGGGGTGATCAAGATTGTGGTGCCGGGGCAGATGCAGATGCTCATTCCCTGAGATTTTGCGTTTGTCCGAATACCGCCGCCCCTCACCCCAGCCCTCTCCCGGAGGGAGAGGGAGCCGACCGAGGTGTCTCGCGCTGTACATCGACCTGAATAACCGAGCCGATTATTAGTGCTGTGCCTCGACCTATCTGCGGAGCGGGTCGGTTATGGATTCACAGCAAGTCTTTCACGTCGGCGTAACTCGCCAATCTCCCCCGATCAGTTCCCTCTCCCTCTGGGAGAGGGCTAGGGTGAGGGGCTCTTCCGGGTTTTCAGGTCTGCTGCGGATCCGCCCACTGCCGATACCACCAGCGCACCCGCGAAATCGGCTTGCCATCCGCACCCAAAGGCCGCCCGTCCTCGGCAAATCCTTGTTCCGGCTCCAGCAACTGGCCATTCACATAGCGCGCCTCCACCGCCGGTTTGCCATTGGGGTGAAAGCGCTGATAGCGCCCCTCACGCACACCATCGCGATAAAACTCAGCCTCCGCCACTTGTCCGTCGGCAAAGTAATTGAACGCCTCGCCATGCAACAAGCCGCGGCGATACGTCGCTTTACGTTGCAGAAAACCCTCGGGCGCATAAAAACTGGCAACGCCCTGCAACTTGCCGCGTACAAACGGCATCTGTGCAGAGACCTTACCGTTGGTGTGATACAGCAGTGAGGTGCCGTGCAATTCACCCTGGTTGTAATTCAGATCCGCCTGTTTGCGCCCGTCATCCTTGATGTTCAGCGGGCCATCAAGCTGACCGTCCTGCAGGCGCCCCTTGAGCTGCTTGTCATCCTGCTGCAGATCCAGCGGTGTGATCGCCATGGTTTCTCCTTGTCAGTTGACCTGCACCAGACCGCCCTTGATGGTCAGCATGCCACCGCCGTCCACGGTCTGTGAGGCTGCGCCCTTGTTGGTCAGACTGATCCCGGCGTCGTTGGTCAACGTCGTCCCGGCCTTGTTGTCCAGTGAAGTACCGGCCTGATTGGTCAAGGCAGTGCCGGCCTTGTGCGTGATCGAGGTGCTGGCCGAGGTTGCCAGATCGGCGCCGCTCTTGATCGTGAAGCTGCCGCCACTTTGCAGGGTCAGGGTGCCGCTGACTTTAATCGTCAGGTTGCCATCCACGGTCAGGCTGTAATCACCGCTGACCTTGTCGGTGTAGTTGCCGCCGGTGCTGTGGTTCTGATCAGCGCCGACCTTCACCGTGCGGCTGTCCTTTACATCGAGGCTGTCGCTGCCGGTCTGAATCGTGACGCTGCGTTTGCCTTTTTCCAGCGTCACCGTCTCGTCGCCGTCCTTCACTGTGCGGGTGCGCGCGTTCTGCACGGTGAGGGTTTCGTCGTGGCCGACGGTGGCAGTGGTGTCATTGAGGACGTTAATGTTGAAATCCTTCTGCGCCTGCAAGAACACTTCTTCAGCGTCCTTTTTGTCTTCGAAGCGCAGCTCGTTGAAACCGCCGCCACCCTTGGATGACTGGGTTTTGATTCCCGATTGCGTCTGATTGGCCGGGAGGGCATAGGGCAGGGCGTTGTCGCCGTTATAAACGCAACCGGTGACCAGTGGCCGGTCCGGATCACCGTCGATAAACGTGACGATGACTTCCTGACCGATGCGCGGAATGAACTGCATGCCAAAACCCTTGCCACTCCACGGCAACACCACGCGGACCCAGCAGGAACTGGTTTCGTCATTCTTGCCGTCGCGATCCCAGGGGAACTGCAACTTGATCCGGCCGTATTCGTCGGTCCAGATTTCCTCACCGGATTTACCGACGACGATTGCAGTCTGCGGATGCATGCGCGGTTTTGGCGTCACACGTTGCGGACGAAACGGCGTGGCTTTGGGGATGGCTTCGAAGCGGTTGCGATAACTGTCGTGGCTGGCGTCATGGGTGACCCGCGTGACGACCCAATCGACGTTCAGACTGGCATCGTCGTGCCCTTCGAGGGTGAACCAGTGCCCCGGAATCAGCCAACGGCAGTCGCTTTCGCCGACAAAACGTTTCTCCTCGCTGCGCAAGCCGTCAACCCGTTGCTTGGTCAGCGCATCACCGCGCGCCTTGGCGTTGTAGCCGCCCGGGTGCTCGTAGATCGAAAGCGGCCCGGCCACGGCTTCGGCCTGGCCGTAGAGCGAAGTGGTTGGCGTGGTGAATTCGTAATCCGTCGCCCGGTACACCCCGGACACAGCTTGCAGGCACACCTGCCCGGAGCGAATGCCGTGCAACTCACGCTCCCCCAGACCTTGCCCAAAATACTTGACCTTCGGCCCGTTGGGGATTTGCACGAAGGCATCGTTGCTGTCGCCGAGCACCAGCGTGTGCTTGCCTTCGTCATGGGTGAAGAACCAGAAGATGCCTTCCTCTTCCAGTAGCCGCGAAACAAAAGCGAAATCGCTTTCGCCGTACTGCACGCAGTATTCACGGGGCGTGTAGCTGCCGGTCAGCGAGAGTTTGAAATCGGTGAAGCCATGGGCCTTGAAAATCGTCGTGACGATGTCCGACGTGGCGAGGTTCTGAAACACGCGGTTGTTGCTCGCGAGGGTCAGCCACCACAGCCACGGTCTGAGCAGGATCTTATAGCGCTCGGCTGTGGCATCGGCGGGCAGTTGGCGGATCTCGGCTACCAGTGCGTCGAACTCGCGCATCTGCGCATCGTTGTGCAGAGTGGTGGTGACGTGGGTAGCGATAGCGCTGGTCAGCGTAAGAGAAGTGCCGTCGTTGAGACCGTTGAGGGTTTGTGAGCCCAATATGTTCAGGGCTTCGTCGCCTGAAAACGACTCAGGGAACAGCGCCGACAGCGAAGTGGCGGTGAGTGAAATCGTAGTGCTGCTGTCGGTGGCGCGAGGCATGAATTGGCCTTTGGTGAGCTTTCAGTTCATGGAGGACGGTGACGATTTTTTCCGCTGGCAGCACTCACGGCGTGGTGTAGTGATTGCCGTTTCTGTATTCAATTTGAATGGGCGCTGTTTCAGTCGTTGCATTGAACGCAATCATTGAAGTAAATCCCTGATTGGGGATCATGACGTTGATTTTTACATTATATATTTGCGCAATGATCGCTATTTCTATACCTCCACCCCAAGTTCCGGATAGTCGCATGTTTGTAATGTACGCCACCGTGATGCCCCAGGTTTCACAGAAGGCCGGGTTGTTATCCATGTACAAGCAAACGTAGTTTCTGAGGTCCTCGTGTGATATTCCATGCATCCCCCTTTGCTGAAGACATCTTGAGAGCGTATGGAACAAACAGTTGCCATCTGTGGGTATTCCATTTTCATCACGAGATTCACTGATTGGTAGTCGCGGAAGATCTGATGAAAAACCGTTGCTTTTCTTGAGTAACTCGATGTCCTTGGGTGAAATCAGGTCAGTGTCTATCGTGCTGAATATCCCGAACCATGGTGCGTCGGAAGGCGCGTTAAGGGCTTCATTTTTCTTGGTTTTGGCTTTGATGATGAGATTGACGACTTTGAATGTACGACGAGTGGTCTGAAATATGCTTAGAGGGGAGCGTGCGAGGTTTTTGTTGGAAGCCTTGATTGTTCCCTTGTTGGTCCAACCATTGGATTGAGTCTGGCCAATACCCCAAGACATGTCGCCGCTTTCCGCCTTTCCGGTTGACCACCCGTGAGTGTGAAGCTCATTGATCCATTGGGGAGCATAAACTTCGACGAGTACCGCATAGTTACTACGCCCGAACATTTTGTTGAGGTAGGCTTTGCTGTAGTTGCGGAATGATGCGAATCCCTGATGGCCAGCGGCGGATAACACGGTGCCGAACCGGAACGCCTCGAACTCTTCGGCGGTCATCGCCCGATAGAAACAGGTTTGGTTCTCAGCGAAATTCAGCGGAGTGGAATCATCGAAACGAGCAGGTGCAGAGTAAATGGTGTACTCCAGCGGTTTGCTTTGATGGGGGTCGATGGTTAGCCGAAACTCATCAATAATGCTTTCGATCGTAATTATCTTTTTGAAGTTGCACATGATGCACCGCTTCTCGGTTGGGGATGGGAGGGACTGCTTGTTTATTTATTTATGGGTAGACGTTGTCAGCGCTTACCCGATGTCCATCATGTCGGGAGTCCAGTCAATATCCATTGCTTCGCTGACTTCGGCGTCAATCTCCATTTCGTTATAGGAAAATTTCACCTGCTGGTTTTTGCTGCTATCCCAGTAGTAAGTAACTTTTGCGAATGACTGTTGATGAAGATGTTTGCCCCCTGGCGTGCGGGTTGTTTTTCGACCTGTATGGGCGCCTGCATTTTTAACGACACTATTGTTCATTGTTCTGCCGTGCATGGTGGTGTACAGGTTGTACTTGTTTCCAAGCAGCTTATGTAGCCTGCCGACGAAGCTGTCATAAGAGGGCTGAAAAACTTTTTCGGTGGTGGATTGATCTGTGCCGAGTGCCAATTTGCACGAAGTCACCGAAATGACGTCTGGCAAGTTGGTGCCGAGCCCACACTCACTGAGATACCAGGCAACCTGATCAACGGAGAATGATCCCAGCGTTTGCTTGGAATGACTGCCATGTCCACGCACGTAGAGACGCCATGGCCCCATCGTTCCGGACGCTGTCTGTGCGACGGTTTGAGGGGATGTTGTATTGGCAATGAACGAGTGCGATGTGACCCCGGTTGTATTTCCTTTGGCGATTATGGAGTTCGTCCCGTTATTGATGGTGTCGTCACCGTGTCCTGAAAGGAAAGACAGGAGGACTTGCGATAGGTATTTGGACATTTTTTATCTGCCGCTGGATGGTTGAAAGGCCCGTCTGGACGGGAGCATCGCTGAGAATGAACCGCTGTTAGCACGCAACTACTGAGATTGGTGTCTCCCTATCACGTCAAGCTATTCCAACACCCACTCCGCCAACTTCCCCGTCACTTGCGTCATCAACACATTCTCGACATCCCGCGCACCGGCCGCGCTGCACTTGGCGAGCACCGCTTTGACAATTCCCGAATCAAACTCGAATTGTTTGCCGGTCGCTGCCTTGTAGCGGCCACGCAACTTCTCAAGCTTGGCCAACACAATCCCCTCCAGCGTCGCCTCATCCAGCGGCCGATACGCAACCACGGTCATGCGCGCCAGAAATGCCGGGCGGAAGGCTTGCAGGAGGACTTTATGCAGGGCTTCGTTGAAGGCGTCAGAACCGAGTTGCGCGACGGGTGTGTCGAGCAGCAGCTCAGCGCCGACGTTGCTGGTGGCCAACATCACGGTGTTCTTGAAGTCCACCACCAACCCGGTGCCGTCCTCCATCAAGCCTTTATCGAACACGTTGTAAAACGCCTCCAGCACATCCGGATGCGCCTTTTCGATCTCATCCAGCAACACCACCGAATACGGTTTGCGCCGCACCGCCTCGGTCAGCACGCCGCCGCTGCCATAACCGACATAGCCGGGTGGGGCGCCCTTGAGCTGGCTGACGGTGTGAGCTTCCTGATATTCCGAAAGATTGATGCTGATCAGGTTGCGTTCGCCGCCATACAACGCATCGGCCAATGCATAAGCGGTTTCGGTTTTGCCGACACCGGTAGGGCCGACGAGGAGGAACACACCCACCGGTTTTTGTGGGTCGGTGAGTCCGGCGCGGTAGGCCTGCAAACGTTGGGCGATGGTATTGAGCGCGGTGCTTTGGCCCATCACGCGTTGTCCCATGCGCGTGCCGAGGGTGCGCACGGCGTGGGCTTCGTCGGCGAGCATTTTGCCGACGGGGATGCCGGTCCAGCCGGCGATTACCGCAGCGACGGTTTTAGTGTCGACCTGTTCGGGCACCAGCGGATCGTCCTGGCGGATGGCGTCCAGTCCGGCCTCAAGGCGCAGTAATTCAGCCGCGAGATGATCAATGCGACTGTCGGTGGCTTCATCGGGTTTGTCGCTGTCGGCGCGCTCGCTCAAGGCCAGCAACTCACGACGGGTATCGAGCAGCTCGCGCACCGCGACGCGTTCCTCGCCCCAGCGGGTTTCCAGTTCGCGGATGGCCTGCACATTTACGCTGGATTCAGTTTCCAGCAGGGTGATGCGCTCACGGTGATCCAGCCCTGTGGCCTGTTCGCGACGCAGGCGCTCGACTTCATCCTTGAGGCTGTTTTGCCGATGACGCAGGCTCTCCAGCGGCGGCGGCACGTCGTGCTGGCCGAGCGCGACCCGGGCGCATGCCGTGTCGAGCACACTGATGGCTTTGTCCGGTAACTGGCGGCCGGAAATGTAACGATGCGAAAGTTTCACCGCTTCATGAATCGCCGCGTCGAGTACCTGCACGCCATGATGCTGTTCGAGTTTGGCGGCCACGCCTCGGAGCATTTCCACTGCTGTGATTTCATCCGGCTCTTCGACCTGCACCAGTTGAAAGCGACGGGCGAGGGCCGGGTCTTTCTCGAAGTATTTTTTGTATTCCATCCATGTCGTGGCGGCGAGGGTACGCAGTTCGCCCCGCGCCAGCGCCGGTTTCAGCAGGTTGGCCGCATCGCTGCCGCCCTCGGCGCCGCCAGCACCGATCAGGGTGTGGGCTTCGTCGATAAACAGAATGATTGGCTTGTCAGCATTGCGCACCGCGTCGATCACGCCTTTCAAACGCTGTTCGAATTCACCTTTGACCCCGGCACCGGCCTGCAGCAGACCGAGGTCAAGCACGCGCAGACTGACCTCTTGCAACGATGGCGGTACATCACCGGCGGCGATACGCAGGGCCAGGCCTTCGACCACGGCGGTTTTACCCACGCCCGGTGCACCCACCAGAATCGGGTTGTTTTGTCGGCGCCGCAGCAGGATATCGATGCACTGGCGAATCTCACCGTCGCGACCCACGATCGGATCAATGCGCCCGGCATGAGCGTCGGCCGTCAGATCCTGAGTGTATTGATCGAGTAGCGAGTCCTGGCGCGGTGCAGGATTGGCCGATGAACCCTTACGCGCACCGACATGTTCACGAGAGTTTTCCGTCCACTCCAGCAGATTCGCGCGCAGCGCTTCTTTGGGAATCCGCAGCAACGACGAGGCACTGTTGAGCAGCAGACTGCGGCGCTCATCGCGATCAACCAACGCCAACAACAGCAAGCCGGAACGAATGCTGTCGAGTCCCAGCACACTGGCCTGCACCACCGCATCTTCGAGCAAGCCGAGGGTGTGCGACGACAGTGCCGGTGTGCGCGTACTGCCTGCCTTGAACAGGTCCAGCGCCTTGTTGATCTCGGCCGTCAGCGCATCACGTTCGAGGCCGAAACGCGGTAGCAGAAAAGCCAAGTCGCCACCCTCGATATCGAGCAGTTCCAGCAACAGGTGTTCGATTTCGACAAAGTGATGCCCGCGCTGCAAGCAGCGCTGCGCGGCGCGTTCGAGGGCGCGACGGTTGTCCGGGTTGAGGCGTCCGATCAGGCTGGCCAGTTCCATGTTCAGGTAATCTCCAGCTGACGCAGTCGGGTTTCGATGGTTTGCACGCCGAGGCTGGCCTGACGCTGCAACCCACCGTTCCAGCTCAACAGTGCCGGAGTCTGGCGAGCGAGTTTCAGCGGCCCGGCACCGCGTACCCGCAGCACCAGTTTGATGTCCAGATCCGGGCCGAAATACAGTGCCGCGAGACTGGCCAGTGCCGGGTGTGCTTCGCCATCCGGCAGAAAGCGCGCCGCTTGCGTCGACGGCAATGGTCCGAGGGTCAGGCGAATGCCGGCGTGCTCATCCCAGACCCGCGTGCCGGCCACGGCGCTGCGGCCCAGTTGCAGGTTGCGTCCGCCGGGTTTGATCACGCTGCGGCTGGCGGACGGGATCTGCCGCCAGGCACCTTCGTAGGCGCTCAACTCGACCGGCACGGCAAACTGCTCGCGCACGATCGCGGCAAATCCCGCCAGTGAGCGACGGCCATCGGCAAACAACGCCGTACAGGCAAGAACGGCGCAGTCGGGAGCAGCCTGGCGCTCCTGCAACGCCTTGGGCAGCAAACCGGTCAGCGCGCGCAATTGCGCCTGTACCGGCGACGCCCCCGGCGTGACAAAGCCTAGCGCCACCCGGTGTTTGCGCATCACTTTGTACAGCAGGCTGAGCAAGCGATGCTGGAACAGATCGAGAAACGCGGCCGGTGCATGATCTTTGGCCCGCGCCCGTTGTTGCAGCCAATCCTGATAGGCGTAGGGGAGAGGGCCATCCGGGCCGCCGAGTCCGAATATCGGTGTGTCGAGTGTCAGCGGTTCGCCAGGCGCTTCGTGCAGGGCTTCAATCTGGCTGGCGGCAAAAGCCGGCGTCAGTGGTCCGCGCAGTTTCAGCGCTTCGGTCTGCGGCGAGGTGCCGCTGCCGAGTGGGTCGGCCTGCGGCTGCTCGCGTTCGAGCAACAGCAACGCCTGCAACCATTCGAAGGCCTGCGGCTCACGGCGCAGGCGCTGGCTCAGGGTCAGAGCGACAGGGGCATGCCGGCTTGGGGTTGCCATGCCTTGACCTCCTTGTCGGACTGCATCAGGACGGTGCGCACAAAGCGGTTGGCCGTGGCGTACAGGGAAAAGAACTGCGCCAGCACCGCCGAAAACAACACCGCGCTGCTGCCGACAAAATGCTGCGGATCAAGCTGCAACTGCACTTCCAGACCATTGCGCCAGCCGCGCCAGGCATCAGCGCCAACATGGCCGATTACCCGTTCGCAGCTGAGGTGCAGCAGGCCTTCGATCTGCCTCAAGGCGCTGGCCTCATCGCGCAGGTTGTGCAGATGCAGAATCTCTTTCAGTGCATCCAGCGCCTGCGGGCCTTCAACCAGCGACAGATGATTGAGGGTCAGTTGCGACACCAGGCGCCAGCGCGAATCACCGTCCAGCCGCGGCTGACTTTGTGCACTCGGCGGATTGCGCAGGCGGGCCCAGGCAACCGGGCCGGGGCGCTCGAAACCCAGCGGCGTACCGGCCGGCAGGGTTTGCGCCAGATGACGGTTGGTGCAGAGCAACTCGGCGGTAAGGCTGTAATCAGGCAGATCGGTTTGCGGTTCAAAACGGGTGTCGACCACGCTCACCAATAAATCGCTGCCGAGCCGGTTTGGCGTCATGCCGTTGACCCGTCGCGCATGCCAGTAGCGCTGCTGGTCGCCGCCGCTGTGCTGGCTGCCGTAATACGCCGGCAGGCGCTGCACACCGGTGCGAGTACTGGCGCGCATGCCGCGAATGCTGTGGATTTCGACACTGTTCTCGCGGTGGCTGTCGGCGATCAGTCGATACTCGCTGCGCGTGCCGTCGGGACGCAGCGGCTCGGAAGTCCGCGGGAACAGGTTGATTACCGGTGCGCAGCCCAAGGCGATATCACTGGCCTGCAAGTGCAGGCGGCTAGCAGGGACACGGTCGAAAACGATATACAGATAGAGGGCCTGACTGTCGCTGGAAACACCGCTCAAGGGCAGATCGAAAAAGTGGAATTTATCCGGGAAAGCAAAATACTCGGCCAGCAAGCGCATGCCCGGATGGACACCGTCTTCATCCGGCAACAGTGCTTCGTCATCGCTGAAACCGACGATGTTCGGCAAACCTTTCAGCGCCGTCGGAACGCTGCCCGGCGATCCCGCCAATACCTGCATCGCATGCGCGCCAAGCAGGTCATACAGGCAAGCATTGACCACCGGGGAAGCGGCCAGGTGGATGCGCAATTGCTCAATGCCCAGATCAGCCCACTGGCTCTCGCCCAGGCAGCGCAGACTCAAACGCAATGCCGAGCGCGATTGCGCCACGCCGGTCAACGCCTGGGCTTCATCGCTGCCCAGCAACAGCGCTTCGGTGACTTCGATCGGCCATAACCGAACGGCGGCCGAGGTGCGAAAGTGAATGCTCTCGCCCTTGCTGGTGGTGACGAATAATGGCGTATCGCGGGGCAGGGGATAGCCCTCGTCGAGTTTGCCTTTGCCTGGGTCTGGCTCGAACTGCACGATGGCGCAGGACGGCAACGGCCGCATCGCCAACGGATAAAGTTGCTCGAGCAGCGCATCGCTGAACTCGGCGTAGTCGTCATCCAGACGTCGTTGCAGGCGGGCGGCGAGCAGGGCGAAACCTTCCAGCAAACGCTCAACGTGGGGATCGGGGCATTCGCCCGGGGACAGTTCCAGACGCCGCGCGACTTTCGGGTATCGTTCGGCAAATTGGCTGCCGGCATGCCGCAGCCAGGTCAGTTCGCGTTGGTAGTAATCGAGCAGTTGCGGGTCAATCGAGTCGCTCATGGCGCACCTCCAGCCCTTCGCCGCCAGGCTCGATGACAAAGGCTACCGGCCAGTGCTGCTGGCCGCTGCGTAATTCGCCGAGCAAGCGAATGCTCATGCGCTGCGGGTGTTCGGGCAAGGGATTGACCTGAACTTCGCCCAGCAGCAGGCGCGGTTCAAAATGCATGATCGCTTCGCGGATGTCCCGCGCCAGTCGCCGCCGATCATCGCTGCGTTGCTGTTGCAAGGCGCTCCAGTCGGCGATGCCGTAGTCGATCACACTCGCTGGCGTGGTCCGCGTGAGTGGACCACGGCGGGTGTTGAACAGGCGCCCGAGCTCGGCGTGCACCGAGTCGAGCAAGTCCTGCCGATCGAACTCGCGCGTGCTCTCGGCCTCGCTGGACGCGAGGCGTTCGAACAGCGGCGCGCGCATGCCGGTGCCTGCCATGGCCAAGGCGCCGGGTTAGCTGACAAGCTTGTTGGCGGCCATGTCCCAGGTCGACGCGGCCGTGCCTTCCTTGGTGCCGTCGTCTTTCTGCGCGGTGAGTTCCCATTTGATCTTGGTGAAGTTCAGCGACACGGTTTCCACCGGTTTGCCACCGGTACCGCCGCTGACGCTGACGTTGGACAGCACCACGTTGGTGAGGGTGTAGACAATAAAGGGCATCAACTGCCCGCTGCCCTCGGCGGCGTTGCGGCCGATGGTGATGATGGCTTCGGGGATCGGTTTGCCGGCGCAGCAGTATTCGTTGAGTGACGGTGTCGAGCTGTCGATAAACTTGGTCACCGTGAACTCGCCGACATGGGGTTTGCCGGAGGTGCGCTCCGAGTTGCTGACGTCGTTGGTGACTTGCATCGCCACGTTGTGGCTGTAGGACATGACTTCGATCTTGTCCGCAAAACCTTCGAGCAGGCTGTCGCCTTTGATGTCGCCGCCGAGGTCGAGAATGATTGCATCCATCGCTTGAAACTCCTGAAGAAATTCACATTAGGCAAATGGGCTGAACACGGAGCCCGTGGCGAGGGGATAAATCCTCTCGCCATCAGGGTTTTCTCTGGAGCTTTAAGCGGCAACCGGTGGCGGCAAGGTTGCCACCAGGCGGATCGATGCAGTCAGTTCCTCAAGCTGGAAGTGCGGCCGCAGAAACACCGTCGCCCGGTAGGCGCCAGGTTTGCCGGCGACTTCGGTGACGTCCACGCGGGCTTCACGCAACGGGTACTGCGCCTTGATTTCCTGCGGCGCGTTGTCGTTGATCAGCACGTAATCGGCGATCCAGTTATTGAGGTAGGTCTGCACGTTGTCGCGGGTCATGAAACTGCCGACCTTGTCGCGCATGATCACCTTCAGGTAATGGGCGAAACGCGAGGCCGCGAGCACGTACGGCAACATCGCCGAGATCCGCGCGTTGGCGTTGGCCTCATTGGTGTTGTAGACCTTGGACTTGTTGGTGGTCTGGCCGCCGAAGAACACCGCGACGTCGCTGTTTTTCTTGTGGCACAGGGCGATGAAGCCGAGGTCGTTGAGTTCCTTCTCGCGGCGGTCGGTGATCGCCACTTCCGTCGGGCATTTCAGCGACAGGTCGCCGGAGCTGGTGCGGAAGGTATGCGCCGGCAAACCTTCGACCGCGCCGCCGCCTTCAGCGCCACGAATTGCCGCGCACCAGCCGTATTTGGCAAAGGCTTCGGTGATGCGTTGCGACAGCGCCCACGCGGCGTTGCCCCACAGGTATTTGCTGTGGTCGGTGCCATTGACGTCTTCGACGTAGTTGATGCCTTCCACCGGCGAGGTGTCGGGGCCGTAGGGCAGACGCAGGAGGAAGTGCGGCAGCACCAGCGATACGTAGCGCGAATCCTCACTCTCGCGGAATGAGCGCCACTTGATCAGCTCCTGGCTCTCGAAGACCTTGGACAAATCACGCGGCACCGCCAGTTCGGTGAAGCTGTTCATGTCGAACAGGCGAGGACTGGCGGCGGCAATGAACGGCGCGTGGGCCGCGGCGGCGACGTTCGACAGTTTCTCCAGCAGGCCGATGTCCTGCGGGTGCCGGCCAAAGGTGTAGTCACCGACCAACAGGCTGAACGGGTGGCCACCGAAGGTGCCGTATTCCTCTTCGTAGATCTTTTTGAACAGCGCGCTCTGGTCGAACTCGACGGCTTTTTCCAGATCGTTCTGCAACTCCTTCTGCGTGACGTTGAGCAGGCGCAGTTTCAGTCGGGTGCTGGTTTCGGTGTTCTGCACCAGCAGGTGCAGGCCACGCCACGAGGCTTCGAGTTTTTGCAGGTCGGGGTGGTGCAGGACCTCGTTGAGCTGGGCACTGATCAGTTCGTCGATCTGACTGATGCGGTCGTTGATCATCGCCACGGTGTCCTTGTCGATGGCCATGCCTTCGTCGAGGACCTGGGTGGCGAACTCCGCGAGCATGTCGCGGGCGTAATCCTGCTGACTGTCATCGTGGGCCATGCGGCCGTCGAGAATGATCTGGTCAAGCAGGGAAAGTGTCTCGGTCGTACTGTCGCTGGCTTGTTTCTGAGCTGAAGCGGGCATGGCGAATTCTCCCCTCGATGTAAGTGGACGATCAGGCTTGCGGTTCGGCCGGCGCCTCGGCATCAGCTGCCGGGGTAGCGTTGTCCGGGCGGGCCGATTTGATTTCCTGCAGGCCTTCGGTGTTGGCGATGACGTCGCGCAACAGCTTGTCCAGGTCATCGTTGCCGTCGAGTTTGGTCAGCAGATCGCGCAGACGCTGGCGGGCCTCGAACAGGCGGCGCAGCGGTGTGACTTGTTCCACCACCTTGACTGGGTCGAAGTCGTCGATGTGTTTGAAATTGAGTTCGATGTTGAGCTTGCTGTCGTCGCCGCTGAGGGTGTTGTTGACCTGCAGCGTGGCGCGCGGGCCGATCGAGGCGAGCACTTCGTTGAAGTTGTCGCGGTCGATTTCGGTAAAACGCCGGTCAGTCAGTTTTGCCAATGGTTCGAGCGGCTTGCCCGACAGATCGGCAAGAATCCCGACCACCAGTGGCAGTTCCTTTTTCTCGATGGCGTTGCCGATTTCGACGTCGTAGGTGATTTGCACTCGGGGCGGGCGCACCCGGTCGAGCTTGTGCTGAGTACTTTCTGCCATGACGGCGGACTCCGATGCGATGAGCGGGCGCAATGCATCGGGGAGGCCCGTTCATCGCTTTCCCTTGCTGGACCGTAGGTTAGAAAGGGAGGCAGATGACCTGTCGTTCCTTTGACAAACCTTCTTGATTCGGCTGTAGGAACCGAACTACCCAAGACGCTAGAACAGGTCTATAAAAAAGCAAGCAAAAACATTTTTGGACAGGTTCGCGAAAAGGAAAATTCATTTTGCGTAGACGACTTTTTCTAACACTGCTGTTTGCGTCCCTGGCCGGTTGCTCCCTCTTCGGGCCGAAGGTGGACCTCGACAGCCTGACCCTCGACGTCGCTCCGAAAGCCAACGACGACACGCCGATTGCCGTGGACTTCATTGCAGTCGCCGACCCGGATCTGCTCAAACAGTTGTCAGGCATCAGTGCCAGCCAGTGGTTCGCCGGGCGCGAACAGTACCAACGCGACTATCGTCAGTTGATGAGCGTGTGGGGACTGGAGCTGGTGCCGGGGCAATTCATCGACCGCCAACCCTTCCCGTTGGGGGGCAAGAAGGCTGCTGGACTTTTAGTCTTCGCCAGCTATAACACACCCGGAGCACACCGCTTGCGGCTCGACGATCAGAGTGAGGCGTGGCTGAAATTCGACAGCCGCGAGATGAGCCTGGTCAACGCCACCGAACACTGAAACACCACCGCTGCCGCCGGATCGCGGCTTGTCGAAGGGAGTCGTATGAGTCTGCTACCTGACGCGGTTTGTTGGCACGAAGGCATGCAATTGCTGCCGCAGCATTTTCAGTTGCAAGGATTGCGGGCCGAAGCGCTCGGCGCGCATCTGGCGCAAGCGTGCAACCCGTGGTTCTGGGGCGTCAGCCACATGGAATTCGATCCTTCGGCGCTGAGCGCTGGCGTGGTGCGCGTCTTGTCGCTGCAGGGGACGATGCCCGACGGCCTGCCGGTAGATTTGCAGGCCGGGATCGGGCCGGCGCTGGAACTGGATGTCGGCGCGGCGATCGATGCCACCGACGACGCCACCGTTACCGTTTACCTGGCGATCAGCCCGATGTGGCGGGCCGGTCAGTTGCTGCCGCTCAAAGGGCGCTTGCAGTCGGTGGTGGGCGACGCGCTGCCGGATCTCACCAGCGGTGAATTTCCTGAATCGATCACCGTGTGGCGGCCTAATCCACGCCTGTGCACGCAATTGAACAAGGCCGATTCGATCTGCCTGCCGCTGCTGAAAATCCGCAAGGAGGGTGGCGGTTTTCTGCCGCTGTCTTACACGGCGCCGACGCCGATCCTGTTGCCGGAGTCGGCGCTCGGTCGACGCATCGCCGGTCTCTGCGCGCGGTCGCGGGAGAAGTGTCTGTTTCTCGGTGGCCGTTTGCGTCAGGCGCAGCAGGCCGGCAATCAGGACGATGCGCTGGAAATCCGCCGCCAGTTGACGGCGTTGTGGGCGCGTCTGCCGGAAGTCGAAGGCGCGCTGAACAGCCGTATTGCTCATCCACAAACCCTCTATGTGCAATTGCTCGGTCTGGCCGGCGCGTGGTCGGCGCTCGATCCGCTGGCCGGCGTGCCGGCGTTTGCAGCGCTGGATTTTGTCGAATTGCAGCGCGGTTATGACGCCGTGCTGCAATGGCTGGAGATCACCCTCGAACTGATCCGCGCCGGCTATCGCAGCCTGCCGTTCGAGCGCGGTGAGCACAGTTTTTCCATTCAACTGCCGGACGAGCAGCCGAGTCAGCGTCTGGTGATCGGTCTGCGCATGCCCAACGGCGCCAGCGAACAAGCGGCAATTGACTGGTTGCGTGGCGCGATCATCGCCTCGGCACCGCACATTGCGCTGCTCAGTCGCCAGCGCATGAGCGGTTTGTCGCACCAGGTCATGAGCCGCAGCGAACAGGTGGCCTACAGCGTTGGCGAGGACACGCGGCTGTTTGTGATCACCGCCGAAGGTACGTGGTTCGACGCGCAACTGCCGCTGATTATCGCCGCGCCGGCGACGAAACTGACCAGCAGCCCGTGGCAAGTGGTGCTGTTTGTCGCCCAGAACAGTGAAAGTGCCTGATCACACAAGGAACGCCGTATGTCGCAAGGAAGTGCCGCAAGCCTTGGGTTGCAGGACGCACCGTTGAGCAGCGCGTTCCGCCAGACGTGGCAGCAATGGCAACAGGACTGGGTGCAATTGCCCAAGGACAGCGAGGACGAAGCGGCGCTGGTGGAGACCGTGGTCGAACTCTCGACACAGGCCTCGCAGCGATTGTGGCGCACCGCTTATGCGCGAGTCGGTGATTCGGCGACCGAGCAGGTCAAGGCGTTGGTTTACGCGTTCGTCGCACTGGTCGATGAAACCCTGCTGTTCACCCCTTGGCCTGGACAAGCAGCGTGGCAGGACAAACCTTTGGAGTCGCGTCTGTATGCCAGTCGTCAGGCCGGCGAACAAGTGCCGGCGGCGATTCAAGTTTTGCTTGATGAACAGCAACCGACCACGCGCGATCTGGCCAACGTGTATCTGCAATGCCTGATCCTCGGTTTCCATGGGCGTTTGCGCGGAGAACACAGTCAGGCGCAATTGGAGAAGTGGCGGCTGGCGCTGTACACCTTTGCCTGGCAGGGCGAGGCCAGTTATGTCGATGTCAGTCAGCGTCTGACGCAGCCGTCGCTGACCACGCCATTGCAACTGCCGGTGCGCACGGCGCTGCCGGATGGCTTTCGCCTGGCGTTGGGGATTCTGGCGATGCTGCTGTTGCTGACCGGGCTTGGCCAGTTGCTCTGGCGGGACATTCGTTCGGAACTGGACCCGGTGCTGCAGATCATCGACTCGGTGGTGCCTGCGGAGCAAGACTCATGAGCACCCTGACGATGGTTGCGTGGGTTGTCGCGCTGCTGCTGGTCGTGGTGATCATCGCCGTGGCCGTGTGGTGGTTGCGCACCCAGAGTGGCGCAGCGATCCGCAGTTTTTACGCAGCCGTGCGGCAAATGGAGCAAGAGCAGGGCAGTCATGACCGCTATCAGATGCCATGGCTGCTGATGCTCGGTGACGAAACCCAGGGCACGCAACTGGTCAGTGAATGGCGTCTGCAACCGACCGACAAACCCGCCTGGTTCGGCCGCTGGTGGTCAGATCCCGAAGGCGCCGTGCTGGTGGTGCCGCAAGCGCTGTTTCTGCCCGACGACGGTATGCATTTGCAGCGTGGCGGCTGGTGGCGATTACTTGGTTTGATCCTGCGAATGCGCAGCAAGCGGCCGCTGGACGGGGTGGTCTGGCTGGTGCCGGTCAGTCGTCTGAGCAATCTGGAACAGGCCGCCAGCCTCGGTCTGGCCGCGCGCCGGCGCTTCATCGACCTGTTGCAACGGTTTGGCCTGAGTGTGCCGGTGTACGTGATCATCACCGGACTCGAAGAACTGCCGGGATTCCAGGAACTGATCAGCGCGCTGCCCGACGAGGCCCGCGAGCGTACCCTGGGCTGGTCGTCACCTTATTCACGCGATGCGGTTTGGCAAGGGCAGTGGAGCGATCAGGCACTCGATCGCATCCATCGCGCCATAGCGGAAGCCATCATCGAAATCGGCACCTTGTCCGGCCAGTTGAGCGCCGATCTGTACGCCTTGCCAGAGCGTCTGGAAACCTTGCGACGCGGTTTGCAGAGTGTTCTGGAACCGGTGTTTCAAGGCAACGCCCAGGGGGAAGCGCCGTGTTTTCGCGGTGTCTATTTCAGCGCCAGTCAGGCCTCGGAGGATGCCAAAGATGGATTTTCCGCTGACGACAGCGGCTTGCAGCAGAGCGTGTTCGTGCGCCAGTTGTGGCGTCAGCGCCTGGTCGGTGAGCGCGGCTTGGCGCAAGGCGTACCGCGCCTGCTGCGTTTGCGTCAGCGTTGGCAGCGGCTGACGGCCGGCGTGGCGCTGGTGGTCGGGGTGATCTGGGCCGTGGCGATGCTCTGGGTCTGGCAGGTGTCGGTCAAGGATGCCCACGAACTGGCGCGGCAGATGCAAGGCGCGCAAAAGGGCTACGTGGCGATCAGCGACGAGGCGCAACGGGTCGACTCGACCCGACGCAATGTGCAGACCTTCTGGCGCGTGCTGGAGCGTGCGCCGCACTGGAACTACGTTTCTCTGGTGTTCCCGACGTCGTGGTTTTCCTCGCTCGACAATCAGCTTGAGCAGCAAGTCTTGCAGTCCACCCAGCGCCACATCATGGTGCCGCTGCATGACCTGTTGAGTGCGCAACTGGCGCAGATCAAGGCGATCCGCAGCACCGACCGACGCAGCAGTGTCGAAAGCGACGACCCGGCGCAGTGGCAGAACTATCTGAAGGCGAACGATCTGGTGGATCGGGCCTTGCGTCTGGAACAGCAGAACCAGCTATTCAATCAGGTGCAAAACAATCAGCGCGCGCCACTGGACGACTTGGTGCAATTGAGCAACAACGCGCTGTCGCTGAACCTCAACACCGGCACCTTGCCCTACGCGGCGTTCTACAATCGGCTGCTCGTGGCCGCGGAAGACGGCAGCTTGCAGGCGCTGGATCTGAGCGTCGACCGACCACTGATCGTCAGCAACTTTTCCGGATTGATGCAGCGCTGGCTGGATCAGTATTTTCTCGCCGACAACTTTGTCAGCAAGGCCGGTTATCTAAAGTTGCACCTCGATCAATTGGAGGCCGGCAGTGGCAACAGCCTGCGCGAGCTCGAAGAGCTGACCGCGCTGGTCGACGATCTGCAAGCGGCAATTGCCCTGACCAATGCAACGTGGAGCCGTGGCAAAGGCCAGGAATTGGTGCCGGGTTATGGTGACTTCCTCGCCAAAGTGGGCAAGAGCACATTGTTGGGCGCGCAAGTCCAACAAGACCTCGACACACAAGCGTCACGCTTGCAGCAGAGTTTCCGCGATCAATGGATCGCACAGGTTGGCTCGCGGGACAATTTGCTGGTACAGCAAGTCAGCGGGCAATTGGCGTTGCAAGAGCAAGTGGTGAAACTCGATAACGCGATACAGGCCCTGTTCAAGCGCGACTTCGTTTCGGTCGCCCTGCGTGCCAGCGAAGACAACGTCAATATGCAAGGCCAGACCGTGGACGGTGATGACCTCAATGAATCGCTGAAATATTTCGCCGACTACAACAGCTACATCGCCGAAGAACTGCCACGCATTCCACCGGACTATCGCGTTGCGGTGCTCAAAGCCGCCGAGCGTGCCGCCGCCCAGGCGATGTGGTTGAGCCTCAAGGATCACAACGATCAGGCGCATCCTTACGCTGTGTTCAATGTGCAGGCCGAGCAAGCCATGGCCCTGCAAAAGGCTTTCGTCGAGGTGCACCGCGCGGATCTCGCCACGCGTCTGCAAGCGGCGCTCAACCGCCGCGCCATGGCGCAGCTTATTGGTGGTCTGGATGAAATCACCGCGCAACCACTGTTCGGCGGACGGGCCGAAATCAGCCAGTGGGACGGTTCGAAAAACCTTGGTCTGGAACTGTTCGGCGCCAGCGACGTGCAGGATCTGAAACTGAGCCTCAAGCAGCAGTTCAACACCATGCTCGGCATCACTGAGCGGCGCACGTCTTCGTTGCAGTGGCTGACAACACAGCAAGCCAATCTCTCGGCCCTGGATTACGAACGCGTGACGCAGTTCAGTGCGCTCAACGACGAACTGCGCAAATACAAAGAGGCCAACCCGGCCAGTTCGCCGGCACAGATCGAGCAACTGGTCAGCCGCGATTTCGTCGAGATGGACGTCAATTCCTGCCTGCAAATGCTGCAGACCGCCAACATCGCCGGCGGACGCGGCACGTTGGCGATGCGCGCGGTGGAGCTGCAACAGGAAGCCATGCAGCGTTGCCAGATGCTGCAAGTGCAACAGGCCGCTGCGGCATGGAATGAGCTGGCCAACTACTTCAATCAATATCTGGCGGATCGCTTTCCGTTCGCCAACGGCGTGCAGATGCAGGACGCCGATCCGGCGCGGGTTGAATATTTTCTGCAACTGATCGACAAAAAACTGCCGGTCGCGCAGGCCGGCCTTGCCACCAACCAGACCCCGGAACGCCTCGCCGCGGCGGATTTTCTCAACCGCTTGAAGCAAGCCAGCAGTTGGCTGACGCCGCTGTTCGTGCGCGACAAGAGCGGCATCCTTGGCGTCGAGCTGGACGTGCGCTGGCGCACCGATCGCGATGATGAGCTGGGCGCCGATCAGGTGATTGCCTGGGGCTTGCTCGCCGGCAATCAGCAAATCAACTATCCGGCAGCCGAGCAACCGAATCTGCGCTGGATGGTCGGCCAGCCTGTCCGCCTGACCCTGCGCTGGGCGCGAAACGGCAAGGAGCGTCCGGTCAACGACCCGCTGCAACCGAATCTGGTGGTGCGTGATCTGGAGGCCGGTTGGGAGTACGGCGGGCCATGGTCGCTGCTGCGCCTGATGCGCGCGCATTTCTCGGTGCAGCGTCAGCCAAACGTGGATTACACCGATTTCCCGCTGACGTTGCGTTTACCTGTAACCGGGGCGCCGGACAGCGTCACCAGCGAATTCACGCGGATGTTCGTGCGTCTGTCGCTGATGAGCCAGGGCTCGAAACTGCCGCTGTCGATCGCGCCGTTGCCCACCCGTGCGCCGCGCTCACCGTTTCAGGTGACCGGCAGCACCGTCGCCCTTGAATCGCAGAAGGAAGATTTGTGAACCTGCCATCGGCCGCTGTGCCAGATCTGATTGATCAATTGCTCGCGCCGATCAGCGCGGATGCGCCCTGTGGCGTCGATTTGCGCTATGAGCGTGAGTTCGATCAGTTGCGCGACTTGCGCCGCGAGGACGATGCCAGCCTGCCGACCGGCGTCTGGCAGTCGACACTGAAGCGGGCGAACTGGTCGGAAGTCGAGAAGCTCTCCACTGCGTTATTGCTCGAGCGCAGCAAGGACTTGATGCTCAGCGCGTGGCTTGGCGAAGCCTGGCTGCACCTGCAAGCGTTGGACGGTTTGCCCGGCAGCCTGGCGCTGATCGCCGGTTTATGTGAGCGTTTCCCCGAGCACTTGCACCCACAAGCCGAGGAGGGCGATCAGTCGTGGCGCGTGATTCCGCTGGAATGGCTGGTGCGTCGCTACAGTGAAGTCTTGCTCACTCGCGTGCCGCTGTTCGGCACTCGCAACAGTGATTTCGAGGTTTATACGCTTGAAGTCTGGCGGCGTTTAAAGATTCAGCAGGTGCAGGCCAACGACAGCAAGAATGCCAAGAGCTCGGCAGAAACCGCGCGCAACGAACAGAAAAAACTCAGCGATCAGATCCGCGCCACGCCGCTGGCGTTCTGGTTGCGCACCCAGGGCAATCTGCTGCTGAGCCTGCAACATCTGCAGCGGCTCGAAAGCTGGAGCAATGCTTATCTAGGGGATCAGGGCCCGGGATTGCGGCCCTTGCAGGACATTATTCAAGCGCTGCTGACGTTGGTTCAGGAGTTTATCGCCATGCACCCACAACAACCGGCTTCGCCGGCACCGGTGGTCGAAGCCCCCGTCGCCTTGCCGCAACCAGAAGAACCTGCACCGGCTGCCCAGGTATTTCGCGAACCGGCCAGTCGCGAAGAGGCTTACCGACAATTGCTGCTGATCGCCGAATACCTTGCCCGCACCGAACCTCACAGCCCCGTGCCGTATCTGATTCGGCGCGGCGTCGAGTGGGGCAACAAACCGCTGAGCGAGTTGCTCGGTGAGTTGATCAGTGCCGATGCGGAATCGCGGCGTTTGTGGACGTTGCTCGGGGTGCTTTAGTGCACGCGTTGATTGTTGAGTTTTGGCGGCAGCGCGATAGGCGTCAGCACAGGCTCGCCCGAGAAGAACGCCACGAGGTTTTTGCCCACCAGCTCCACCGTGCCTTGCGTCGCTTCCGGTGACAGCCCCGCGACGTGGGGTGTCAGCAACACGTTGCTCAGGGTTTTCAGCGCATCCGGCACTTGTGGCTCGTGGTCGAACACATCCAGCGCGGCGCCGGCAATTTTGCGTTGTTCAAGGGCGGTGATCAGATCCGCCGTGGCGATCACACTGGCGCGGGCAATATTGACGATAAACCCTTTCGGACCGAGCGCATCGAGCACCGCGCGGGTAATCAGATGCTGTGTGCCGATACCGCCGGGCGTGGCGACGATCAGGAAGTCCGACGCTCGCGCCAGTTCGGTCGGCGTCGAGCAGAACGCGTACGGCACATCGTTGCGCACCTGACGGCTGTGATAGCTGATCTGCATGTCGAAACCGAGGTTCGCGCGTTTGGCGATCGCCATGCCCACTGCGCCGAGTCCGAGAACCCCCAGGCGTTTGCCGGCCAGCGACGGGCGCATGATCTTCGGCCATTCACCCCGGCGCACTGCGGCGTCGCAACGCGGTATATCGCGCACCAGTGCCAACAACATTGCCAGCGCATGGTCGGCCACCGATGAGGCGTTAACTCCGGCTCCGTTGGTCACGGTAATGCCACGGTTGCTGGCGGCTTGCAAGTCGACCTGTTCGTAACCGGCGCCGATGACCGTAATGATCTTTAACGCGGGCAGGGCGGCGATCTCATCGGCTGTCAGACCCAGCGGGCCACGGGTCAGCACCGCGTCGATGCGGCTGCCTTGGGTGGCAATGGCTTGCGCACGTTCAGCGGGCGTGGGGGCAAGGATCAGGTGGAAGCCCTGATGTTCGAGAATCGGCAAGTAGTCATTGATGGTTTCAACCAGTACCAGAACGGTGGCGGGCATTGCGCGGCTCCTGTGAACGTCGGCGGGTTGGTCGCGAAAGTCGTTTCAGAGTGCTGAATCCGCAGCGACTTGGCAATCGTTGTCATTGGCGCAGTGGTGCTTTGATTCTGGACGGCTTCGGGCAAGAAGCAAGGTTAGGCAGCACACCGGTGATCCGCTGTGCTGTCGACATCATTGGGCCGCTTGGGCTTTGGCTTGCTCAGCCATCGCGAGCGGCTTGATATCGTAGGTCGGATAGAACTCGGTGCGGTAACTGCCCCATGCGGTGTTTTCCAGCGCCAGGTTAACTTCCGCCAGACGCGAGACAGGAAAGCGCACGGTCACGACCTGGCCGATCCCCATCATGATGTTCCAGCTCACCACCTCGACTCCGGTCGGGGGGAACGTTTTATGGAAACCCTGTTGCGCAAGCTGAGCCTTTAGTTCACTTAACGGTCGGGTTTGATCATGTTTCAGAAACACGGTCAGCATCATCGCGTTGTCGGCGGTGGCGACGGCATTTTTTGCGGGCTGGGTGGCAGCTTGTGCGCTGACCCCGGCGCAATAGACAGAAGAAATCAGTAACGTCGACATCAGCAGGGTTTTAATTGACTTTTGCATAGCGAACTCCTGGTTTTATTGTTTGATGGCGGACTTGGTTTCTATCGTTCCGGTATAGGGCGCGTGAACGACATGAATGCGCACAAGAGGATTGTTGTCGACCATGTCGCGAGGGACTTCCCGAGAATAAGTGAACTCACGTTTGTTCAGTGTTTCCAAACGCCTGACCCATGTTTTGGTCGGGCCGATATCCGGCACAAGAATGTGCTGTTGCTGATCGCCGGTGACAAAGAAATACCCGCCACCGCCATTGTTGTACTTTGATTCGCCTGTATCGGTGTAAAAGAATTCGTATCGATTGCGCTCGGGATCCCACGTCGATATACCAACGACGCCGGGGTACTTCGCTTTGACGTCGGTTTCAGGGGCGCCGTCGATATAGACCTTGGTGGTCAGCCATCGCGGCGAAGAAGCCAGCTCGCGGACATCGGCGTTGGCGCTGGCGAGCGGCGCAAGCAGTGCGGCCAACAACAGGCCGGTCATCATGTTCTTGTGCATGCTGTGTCCTCTTGATCACACTTGAATTATTAGTCTTCGAATTCGGAGCGATAAAAATATAGACCTGCCATGGAATATTGTTCAATGGCTGGGTAG
Source organism: Pseudomonas sp. Irchel 3H7 (assembly GCF_900187605.1). Lineage (GTDB taxonomy): Bacteria > Pseudomonadota > Gammaproteobacteria > Pseudomonadales > Pseudomonadaceae > Aquipseudomonas. Next base: position 244,356 of record NZ_FYEA01000001.1, on the reverse strand, counting down.
TTGTTTGTAACAAATGGCTGGTATTCGATTTTAAGTAATATTTTGTTATGAGTATTTGTGGCTGTTTAACTTGTAGGATTGTTCTGAAAGTTTGTTGGTTGATTGGTTTATTTGTTGGCGTTTTCTGTGGTTAACGTCGCTGGCGTCATTAACTGATTACACGAAACCGTAGGACAAGGGATGCCGTAACAAATGTCTGGTTGACGCAACCGCAGCAAGTGAAGTTGCGTCTATTTCGGGAGGCTTCCTTAGAACTTCACTTCAGCACTGTCGATTAACCGTGCGAAAGCGGCACCGAGGGTCGCGTTGTGATGGTTGATGATCGCTTCGGCCGATAGCGCAGCAGTGTCCATGCAGGTGTGGGCGTCGCTGACCAGCAGTGGTCTGAAGCCCAGATCGGCAGCGCTGCGACAGGTGCTGTCGATGCAGAACTGGCTTTTCATGCCAACCACATAGAGGTCTTCTACCTGTGCGGCTTTGAGTTGCTGTGCGAGGTCAGTGCCATGGAAAGCATCGGGGCGGGATTTGTCGAAGAGGGTGTCGATGTCAGCGTCCAGTTCAAGCGCTGGCAACAATTGCCAGAATGGACTGCCAGCGGCAATCGGTGAGCCATCCGGGCCGGTGTGGCGCACGGCGAAGATCGGCACTTGAGTCGCGCGGGCCTGAGCGACCAGGCGCCGGATGTTGGCCAGAATCCGTTCGCCCTGATAGGGCTTTTCCGGTCCGTGGAACAGACCGACCTGCATATCGATGATCAACAGTGCTGCGGGCATGGTGTTTCTCCTTGGGTGCTGCAGATGCCGCACGGACGGGAGAAACAACAAGGCCCCGTCCATTGCTGGCGGGGCCTTGGGTTTGCTGCGCTGGGGTCACCTCAGACAGAAACACCACGCCCCGCCGGTGGCGGTCGTGGTGGTACGGGTGAGTTGCAGCGCGCGAATGTTCATGGGCCGATCATGCTGGCGCTGATAACGGGCTGTCAATGAGCGGGTCAAGTGACGTACTGCGCGACGCCATTGCCGAATGACCAGTTCTCTTTTTTTACCTCGACCAGATTGATGAACACGTCTTCCAGGCGCACCGCCAATTGTGTGTGCAGGCTTTCGGCGATGGTTTTGAACAGCAACTGCTTTTTCTCCACCGTGCGCCCTTCGCTGATGGTGATTTGAATGAACACCACGCCATCGCTGCGCTGGATCCCCAGATACTGCGGGTCGTAGACGAGGTGTTGGTCATCATGCTCGGTGAGGATCTGGAAGTTGTCGTGCTCGGGCACATCGATACAACTGCGCAGGGCCGCGTAGATCTGCTCGCCGATGCGTTTGGCGAAAGTGGGGTCGGGGTTTTGTCTGATGTCGACACGAACCAGTGGCATGGGGAAGGCTCCGCAGGGCAGGGGACTCATCTCACGCTAGATCATGTGGGGCAAATTGAAAGGATTGGGGGCTTGAAATCGACGCAGTTCCTTAAAAGTCACTGTATGAGGCTGCCTACTTTACTCACGGATTTTGCCTACGAAACCGCCAGACTCGTCCGCTACCCGGCAGGTGATCAATGCGAAATCATGAGGGTACAAAGCAGCCAAGGTAACGGCTGCCAATAGCCAAGGAAGGCGCATGCTTCAGAATGATCGGGAAAATCTGGAACTCGAAAGACTAGAAAACGAATCACGCAAGCTCATTGTCGAGAGGCGCAAGCTTATGGCTGAGGAAAACAAATTAAAGCGAGAAAGGTTCTGGTACCCGGTAGCGGTAGGCACGGGGCTGCTGACTGCGATTACAGCTGTATTCGGGATATTGACCAAGCTCCAAATGAAGCGCTTCACACATCATTGCTTGTGTTCAAGCGTTCCGGATGCTTAACAACGGTTTACATAACAGATTGGTCTCGTGACCTCGCAAAGGACAATAAACATGTACATAGAGGACCCTAAAGCCAGAGCTGAACGACTTCGACGAGAGGACGCCGAGTTCGCTGAAGAGGCCAGAGGTCTGTCCCCGGCTGAGATTCGCTCAGAATTATTCAGGTTCAGTATGGGGGCAATATTTGCGCTGGTCGTCATCACCATCGGGACGATAGTGCTTCGTTCGATCTGAAATGTTTTCCAGAGACCGCTTAGCTTGGACGCGCGCTAAAAGCGACATTCAACTTAGCTGGGGGCGACAGCTATTAATCCGAAAACGACACCCCGCTGATCTGCTCCGCACAACCATTCCTCAGCTAAGTCTTTGCTTCTGCTCATTTATCACGGAGAATCGCGCCCCTGTTTCGGCCGGAGCATGTCTGTCGGTTTTTTCCGACGCGTCCTGACCGAGTGGCAAGTGACCGGAATGCGGAGATCCGACCGGATGAATGATCAGGCCAATAGCGTCGAAGAGCGCTTTGATGCAGCAGCACCCGCTGAACTTTCGAGCTGGAATCGCCAGGACACCACCTGGATGTTGGGACTGTTTGGGACGGCCATCGGCGCCGGCACACTGTTTTTGCCGATCAACGCAGGGCTGGGTGGTTTCTGGCCGCTGGTGATCCTCGCGCTGCTGGCGTTCCCGATGACGTTCTACGCCCACCGTGGCCTGACCCGCTTTGTGCTTTCCGGTCGCGAAGGCGCCGACATCACTGAAGTGGTCGAGCAGCATTTCGGCATCAAGGCCGGTGCGCTGATTACGCTGCTGTACTTCTTCGCCATTTTCCCGATCCTGCTGATTTACAGCGTCGGCCTGACCAACACGGTCGCCAGTTTCCTCGAGCATCAACTGCACATCACACCGCCACCGCGCGCGCTGCTGTCGTTCGTGCTGATCCTCGGTTTGCTCGCGGTGGTACGTTGTGGCGAGCAGGCGATCGTCAAGGCCATGAGCCTGATGGTCTATCCGTTTATTGTCGCGCTGTTGTTTCTCGCCGTTTATTTGATTCCGCACTGGAACGGCGGCATCCTCGCCACCGCTTCGCACGTGCCGGCACCGTCTGCGTTGCTGCACACGCTGTGGCTGGCAATTCCGGTGATGGTGTTCTCGTTCAACCATTCGCCGATCATCTCGGCGTTTGCAGTCGATCAGAAGCGTCGTTACGGCGTCCACGCTGAAGAGCGCAGCTCGCAGATTCTGTCCCGCGCACACGCGTTGATGGTGCTGATGGTGCTGTTCTTCGTGTTCAGTTGCGTACTGACGTTGTCGCCAGAGCAATTGGCGGAAGCCAAAGAGCAGAATCTGTCGATCCTGTCTTATCTGGCCAACCATTTCAGCAACCCGACCATCGCCTTTGCGGCGCCGCTGATTGCGTTCGTGGCGATCTCCAAATCGTTCCTCGGTCACTACATCGGTGCCAGTGAGGGCCTGAAAGGCTTGATCGTGAAGAGCGGCAAGCGTCCGAGCGCCAAGGCACTGGATCGTATCGTGGCGGCGTTCATGCTAGTGATCTGCTGGATCATCGCGACGCTGAACCCGAGCATTCTGGGCATGATCGAAACTGTAGGCGGCCCGGTAATCGCGGCGATTCTGTTCCTGATGCCGATGTATGCGATTCGCAAGGTTCCGGCGATGGCACGCTATCGTGGTCAGGCGTCTAACGTGTTTGTGACGGCGGTAGGTCTGGTAGCGATTTCGGCACTGGTTTACAAGCTGACGATGTAACACGGCTTCAATCGATAAAAACCGCTGTGCCTGCCCGGGCACAGCGGTTTTTTTTGGCTCGGGAGCTGAGCTTGCTCGCGAAAGGGGTGAGTCATTGGCAACGATGTCGACTGACACTCCGCCATCGCTGGCAAGCCAGCTCCCACAGGGTCATGTGTAAAACTCAGCCTCTTGAAAACGCCATAAACCCCTGTGGGAGCTGGCTTGCCAGCGATGAGGCCCGAACAGACAACCACCCTCCATCAGGCATAAAAAAACGCCGCTCATCTCACGATGGGCGGCGTTTTTCATTGCGTTGTTACGTTAGGCTTGAACGACCGGGATGTTGGCGTTCGCAGCAGCTTCACGGAACTCGGCGATCTGGTCGAAGGACAGGTAGCGGTAGATATCGGCCGCCATGCTGTCGATCTTGCCAGCGTATTCCATGTACTCCTCGACGGTCGGCAGGCGACCCAGGATCGAAGCAACGGACGCCAGCTCAGCCGAAGCCAGGTAGACGTTCGCGCCGTCGCCCAGACGGTTCGGGAAGTTACGGGTCGACGTCGACACCACGGTGCTGTTCGGCTCAACGCGTGCCTGGTTACCCATGCACAGCGAGCAGCCCGGCATTTCCATGCGTGCGCCAGCCTTGCCGTAGATGCCGTAGTAGCCTTCTTCGGTCAGTTGGTGAGCGTCCATCTTGGTCGGCGGCGACAGCCACAGACGGGTTGGCAGCTGACCTTTGACCTGATCCAGCAACTTACCGGCAGCGCGGAAGTGACCGATGTTGGTCATGCACGAACCGATGAACACTTCGTCGATCTTCTCGCCAGCAACGCTGGACAGCAGACGGGCATCGTCCGGGTCGTTCGGCGCGCACAGTACCGGCTCGCTGATGTCGGCCAGATCGATTTCGATGACTTCGGCGTATTCGGCGTCGGCATCGGCTTCCATCAGTTCCGGGTTGGCCACCCAGGCTTCCATCGCTTGAGCACGACGTTCCAGAGTACGAGCATCGCCGTAGCCTTCGCCGATCATCCAGCGCAGCAGGGTGATGTTGGAGTTCAGGTACTCGGTGATCGATTCTTTCGACAGCTTGATGGTGCAACCGGCAGCCGAACGTTCGGCCGAGGCGTCGGACAGTTCGAACGCCTGCTCCAGGGTCAGACCTTCCAGACCTTCGATTTCCAGGATGCGGCCGGAGAAGGCGTTTTTCTTGCCTTTCTTCTCGACGGTCAGCAGGCCGTTCTGGATAGCGAAGTAAGGAATCGCATGAACCAGGTCACGCAGGGTGATGCCAGGTTTCATTTTGCCTTTGAAGCGCACCAGGATCGATTCCGGCATGTCCAGCGGCATAACGCCGGTGGCCGCAGCAAACGCAACCAGACCGGAACCGGCCGGGAACGAAATGCCCATCGGGAAACGGGTGTGCGAGTCACCACCGGTACCGACGGTGTCTGGCAGCAGCATGCGGTTCAGCCACGAGTGGATGATGCCGTCGCCCGGACGCAGGGAAACGCCGCCGCGGGTCATGATGAAGTCAGGCAGGGTGTGGTGGGTGGTCACGTCGATCGGCTTTGGATACGCCGCGGTGTGGCAGAAGGACTGCATCACCAGATCAGCGGAGAAGCCCAGGCACGCCAGGTCTTTCAGTTCGTCACGGGTCATTGGACCGGTGGTGTCCTGAGAACCTACGGTGGTCATCTTCGGTTCGCAGTAGGTGCCAGGACGAACGCCTTGGCCTTCTGCCAGACCGCAAGCTTTACCAACCATTTTCTGCGCCAGGGTGAAACCCTTGGTGCTTTCAGCTGGAGCTTCCGGCTTCTTGAACAGATCGAACGGAGGCAGACCCAGTTCGGCGCGAGCCTTCTCGGTCAGGCCACGGCCGATGATCAATGGGATACGGCCGCCGGCACGGACTTCGTCCAACAGCACCGGGGTTTTCATTTCGAAGGTGGTCAGGACTTCGTCGGTGCCGTGTTTGCAGACTTTGCCAGCATGCGGGTACAGGTCGATCACGTCGCCCATGTTCATGTTGGAAACGTCGAACTCGATTGGCAGTGCGCCGGCATCTTCCATGGTGTTGTAGAAGATCGGAGCGATTTTGCTGCCGAAGCAGAAACCGCCAGCGCGCTTGTTCGGCACGTAAGGAACGTCGTCGCCGAAGAACCACAGTACCGAGTTGGTCGCCGATTTACGCGAGGAACCGGTACCGACCACGTCACCGACGTAGGCGATCGGGAAGCCTTGACCGCGCATTTCTTCGATCTGCTTCATCGGGCCGATGGCGCCCTGCTGATCAGGAACGATGCCGTCACGGGCCATTTTCAGCATGGCCAGGGCGTGCAGCGGGATGTCTGGACGCGACCAGGCATCTGGAGCAGGGGACAGGTCGTCGGTGTTGGTTTCGCCGGTAACCTTGAAGACGCGCAGGCTGATCTTGTCGGCCAGGGTCGGACGGTTCTTGAACCACTCGCCGTCAGCCCAGGATTGCAGCACGGCTTTAGCGTGAGCGTTGCCGTTCTTGGCTTTTTCCGCCACGTCGTGGAACGCATCGAACATCAGCAGGGTGTGCTTGAGTTGCGCGGCAGCGACTGGCGCCAGTTCGGCGTCGTCCAGCAGGTCAACCAGGGTCACGATGTTGTAGCCGCCCTGCATGGTGCCGAGCAGTTCTACAGCGCGCTTTTTGTCCAGCAGAGGGGAGGAAACTTCGCCCTTGGCCAGTGCAGACAGGAAGCCGGCTTTGACATAGGCCGCTTCGTCCACGCCTGGTGGAATGCGATTGGTGATCAGGTCAACGAGAAATTCTTCTTCGCCAGCCGGAGGGTTTTTCAGCAGCTCGACCAGGCCTGCTGTTTGTTCGGCGTTAAGCGGCTGGGGAACGATACCCAGGGCTGCACGCTCTTCGATATGTTTGCGGTAGGCTTCAAGCACAGTTATTACCCTCATCAGTGGTCCCAAATGGGTGTCCGGGACGCTCATCCCGAAATTGCCGTACTCATGCTCCTCACGACGTTGTGGGTCGTTCGGCCAGAATTACCGGCAATTCCTTACAGAAGCTGCTTTCAAAGTTTTACGCCTGCAGAACGGGGAGCTGATGAGGGTTGGCGGTGGATTTTTCCCCGCTGGAAAAATCCCTCGCCAACACCGCTCTGAAGGAACGACTGTGCTCGTGACGCTTTGAAAACAGCTTCTAACGGACATTGGCGCCTTAAAAGGCTGGCTGATTCTACGGCAAAAAAAATTTAAAGGTAAGTCGCGCTCTATTGGACTTTCGTGGCAATGCGCGTGGCCGGGGCAAATGCCGCGCGCGGCTGTGACCCTGATGTTTGAGGGGTGATCAATGCCCGACAAAGGGCTAACATGCCGACCTGTTCCGCGTTTCAGTGTTTTGCCTATCTTATGCCCAATCAGACCATCAAGACCCCCTGCGTCGGCCTCTGCTCCACTGTTTACGGTGATCTGGTGTGCCGTGGCTGCAAGCGTTTCCACCACGAAGTGATCCACTGGAATGGGTACAACGAGGAGGAAAAGCGTGCAGTGTGGCTGCGTCTGGAGCAATTGCTGTCACAAGTGATGGCGGGCAAGGTCGAGATTTTCGATTCGGCGCGCCTGCGCGAGCAGCTGGAACAGCGCAAGATCCGCTTCGTGCCGCATCAGTCGGAGTATTGCTGGGCGTATCAGCTGATCGCCCGTGGCGCGCGGGTGATCATTAATCTGGAAGCCTACGGGATGGTGTTGCTGCCGGAGTTTCGCGACTGGAACCTGCCGGAATTGCGTGATGCCATTGATCGGGAATTCTTCCTGCTGTCGGAAGCGCACTATCAGCGCTACATCGCCCCCGGATTCCTCAAAGACGCCTTTGGCGCCTGAAGGTCAAAAGATCGCAGCATGCCGCAGCTCCTACATGGGAATGCGTTCTAGCTGTAGTAGCTGCCGAAGGCTGCGATCTTTTGATCTTTAATGCTTCACCGCCAACTCCACCAGATGATCTTCAACCTCCTGCGGTTTGAGCACCAGCACATCGCTCTCCAGTGCATCCAGCACAACTTCCGCCGTATTGCCGATCAATGCCCCTGACAAACCGGTGCGTGCCACCGTGCCAATCACGGTCACTGCCGCCTGCAGCTTGTGCGCCATGAACGGGATCAACACATCTGCCGGGCCTTCCTCGATGTGCAGATGCTCATCATCGACATCGAATTCCGCCTGAAACGCCCGGCATTGCTCGCGATAACGCGCCTCGATGGTTTCACTCAGTTGCAGCGTCGGGTCCGCCGCCGACAGCATCGGCGATGGATGTGCCGCGATCACATGCAAATGCGCCTTGGCCAGACTGGCAATGTCGTAGCCATGATCAATGATCGTCGTGTGCAAATGCCGGTGCTCACCATCGGCATTGCCCACGTCCACCGCCGCCAGAATCACTTTGTCCTTCCAGGAACCTGCGGTTTTCACCAGCAACACCGGGGTAGGGCAGTGGCGCAAGAGCTTCCAGTCCGCCGGGGTCAGCAGGGCTTTTTTCAGTGAGCTGTCAGGGAAATGCTGCTTGATCACCAGCCCGCAACCCTCGGCCTGCTGCACATCAATGATGGTTTCGTGCAGGCTTTCATTCCATGCCTGTTCGGTGGTCACGCTGTAGCCGTCGGCCACCAGCGCAGCCTTGAGTACGCCAAGCATGCCGGCGTGGTCGTGTTTCCTGTCGCACACCAACAGGTGCAGGTGGGCCTGGGTTACGCCGGCGATCAACTTGGCGCGCTTGAGCGCCAGGCTTTCCGAATGTTCGGGTTCGATGACCACCAGAATGCTGCGAATGGCTTGCATGAGCGGAGTCTCCAGCAAAGAAAAGGCACGGCGTTGCACAACTATAGTTGCTGCTCGATCGTGCGCGACTTGATGCATATCAACGCCAGCCGCTGGTGGTCTGCGGACAGGCCGGTATAATCGGCGCCCTTCGCTCGAACACCTTTTACCGTGAGCCCCATGATCCTTCCCGAAATCCACGAATTCCTTGGCTGCCGCACCCCCGACGCCTGGGTTCAGGCCGCCCTGGCCGATCAGGAAACCCTGCTGATCGACCACAAGAACTGCGAGTTCAAGGCTGCCAGCACCGCCCTGAGCCTGATTGCCAAGTACCATTCCCACGTCGACCTGATCAACATGATGTCGCGTCTGGCCCGGGAAGAACTGGTGCACCACGAGCAGGTCATGCGCATCATGAAGCGGCGCAAGATCGAACTGCGTCAGCTCCACGCCGGTCGTTACGCCTCGAGCTTGCGTAAGGTGGTGCGCAGCCATGAGCCGGTGAAACTGGTGGATACGCTGGTGGTCGGCGCGTTTATCGAAGCGCGCAGTTGCGAGCGGTTCGAAGCGCTGGTGCCGCATTTGGACGAAGAACTCGGCAAGTTCTACTTTGGCCTGCTGAAAAGCGAGGCGCGGCATTTTCAGGGTTATCTGAAACTGGCCTATCAGTACGGCGATGCGAAGGATATTGCTCAGGTCATCGAGAAAGTCCGCGCCGCCGAGCTGGAATTGATCGAGTCGCCGGACGAAGAGTTCCGCTTCCACAGCGGTGTGCCTGCCACCGCATGACTCCGTGTAGGAGTTGCCGAAGGCTGCGATCTTTTGATCCGGCTTCGTCAAAAGCAAAAGATCGCAGCCTTCGGCAGCTCCTACAGATGTAGCGATCAGTGCATGAATGTTAAAAACTCTTAAGAGTATGAAACATCACCGAAAACCGGCCCAAGCGGCCGGTTTTTGCTGCCTGAAACAAACGCCTGCGCCATGAAAGCCGCCATAATGCCGACCACTTCACACAAGGGCGGCAGACGGGCGTTATGGATAACCTGGGTTTTGGCAAAGTCCTGTTGGTGGAAGACGATGAGCGTCTGGCGGCGTTGATCGCCCACTTTCTCGAACAACACGGCTACGAGGTGCGTACGGTGCATCGTGGAGACCTGGCCGTGGCTGCCTTTCTGGAATTCAAGCCGAAAGTCGTGGTGCTCGACCTGATGCTGCCGGGGCAGAGCGGTCTGCACGTATGCCGGGAAATTCGCAGCGTGTCGGACACACCGATCGTGATCCTGACCGCCAAGGAAGACGATCTCGACCATATCCTCGGTCTGGAGTCCGGCGCCGATGATTACGTAATCAAACCAATCAAGCCACCGGTGTTGCTGGCCCGGCTGCGCGCGTTGCAACGGCGGCAGGTGCCGGACAGCAACGTGGTGAGTTATATGGAGTTTGGCCAGTTGAGCGTTGACCGCAGTTGCCGTGAAGTGCGGCTGGCGGGCGAGGTCATCGAAATGACCACCATGGAATTCGAGCTGCTGTGGTTGCTGGCCAGCGCCGCCGGCAAAGTGCTGTCGCGCGACGACATCCTCAATCGCATGCGCGGGATTGCCTTCGACGGCCTCAACCGCAGCGTCGACGTGTACATCAGCAAATTACGCAACAAACTCAAAGACAATCCCCGCGAGCCGATGTGCATCAAAACCGTGTGGGGCAAGGGTTATCTGTTCAATCCGTTCGCGTGGGAGTTGTAGATGCTGCGGTTATTTCTTGGGCTGTTTCTGGTCATGACGTTGGGTCTGGTGCTGGCCTTGCAGACGGTCGAGCGCACCTTTGATGCCTTGCTCGATTATCAGATGCAGGACTACAACCGTGAGGCCGTGCGCGGCCAGGCATGGACATTGGGCCAGCAGTTGCGTGACCTCGACGGCACCGCCCGGGAAAAGCAACTGGAAACGATCCGCCCGCATTACGGTTTGGGGCTGACGCTGGTCGATACCACTGAACTGGCCCTGAGCGACGAGGAAAAAGCCGAACTGGCCAAAGGGCTGCTGGTGATCCGCGACCAGTACAACCAGTACATTTCCGCGATTGATGAGGGGCCGCAGTTGCTCAGCATCCGCTTGCCGGCCGAGCCGAGCCTGATGCCGTTCTACATCGCCGCTGCCTACCTGATGATCGCCGTGCTGATCGGCATCGTGCTGTTTTTCTGGGTACGTCCACACTGGCGCGATCTGGAGAAACTGCGCCTGGCTGCCGAGCGTTTCGGCGACAACGATCTGTCGGTGCGCATTCAACTGTCGAAACGCTCGAACATCCGCGATCTGGCCGAGCACTTCAATCTGATGGCAGCACGCATTGAAGGGTTGATCGCTAACCAGCGTGAACTGACCAATGCCGTGTCCCACGAATTGCGCACGCCGATCGCGCGGCTGTCGTTTGAACTTGATCAACTCAAGCAGCAGCCGGACGCCAGCCAGAACCGCGAGCTGATTGCCGACATGTACGCAGACCTTGGTGAACTGGAGGAGATGGTTTCCGAATTGCTCACCTACGCCAGCCTTGAACGTGGCGCGACGGTGATCAAACGCGAAAACATCCAGGCTGCCAATTGGCTTGATAGCGTGGCTGGCAGCGTGGCGCTGGAGGCCGAAGCGGCGGGGGTGCAGTTGCTGATCGGTGATTGCCGGCTCGACACCGTGCGCATTGAGCCGCGATTCATGGCGCGGGCGGTGATCAATCTGCTGCGCAACGCGATTCGCTATGCCGAGCAACGTGTTGAAGTGTCGCTGGTGCGCACCGGCGACTATTACGAAGTGCGGGTCAACGACGATGGACCGGGGGTGCCGGTGCACGGGCGCGAGAAGATCTTTGAGCCGTTTTCGCGGCTGGATGCCAGCCGGGATCGGCGTACCGGCGGGTTTGGCTTGGGCCTGGCGTTGGTGCGCCGGGTCTCGCAGTCGCATGGCGGGCAGGTTGAAGTGGGGGATTCTCCCTGGGGTGGAGCGTCGTTCCGGATGACCTGGGCGCATCTGGATTAGTTCTGTGGCCTGTGCCTGCTCGCGAAAGCGCCGGGTCAGTCAGCATGGGTGTGTCTGATCCACCGCTATCGCGAGCAGGCTCACTCCTACAGGGGGCACGGTTCAGCGGGTCAAACCGAGGCGTTCATGCCACTGGGCGATGGATTCTTCGGGGTAGACGTCGAACTGTTTGTCTTTCGATTTAGCGTCTACTTCTACCCAAGGCGCTTTCGAACCGAGCATCAGATGTGTGTGCTCCGGCGGCACCGGCAGCGGTGTGTCGATGGCCGAGGCGAACGGGTGAATCAGCTCTGGCCACTCCGGGCTGAACAGCCACAAGCCGCTGCCGCACAGTGAACAGAAATGCCGTTCAGCGGTGCTGCGATGGGCGCGCTGGTCGTCAGCGTCCTTCATCTTCGCGTGATAGACGCTGATGTGTTTGCGCCCGCGCACCTTGAGGCTGGTCGCGTCGCCGCCGAGGTTGATCGCATAACCGCCGCCGCCCTGAGTCTTGCGACAGATCGAGCAATAGCAGCGTTGATAAGGGTAGGGGTGGGCGCTGGTGAGGCTGAATGTGACCTCGCCGCAATGGCAGGAGCCTTCGAGCTGCATGGGTGCTCTCCCGTTTTTGAATGTGCGGTTGAGCCTAGAACATTCAGTGCGATGGTGGCCGGTGTGATTCGACGGGCGGGCGCAGCGTCTAGCCCCAGTGTCCCCGCAATCCCATGGGGCGAGACTTCGGAACCCGGCATGCAAGCGCTGTTGAACGAGATTCTTGACGCTGTCCGCCCGTTGATCGGGCAGGGCAAGGTGGCTGACTACATTCCCGCCCTCGGCACCGTGCCGGCCAATCAGCTGGGCATCGCCGTGTACGGCAACGACGGCGAGATGTATTGCGCCGGTGACGCCGAGACGCCGTTCTCGGTGCAGAGTATTTCCAAGGTGTTCAGCCTGGTGCAGGCGATCGATCATTCCGGCGAAGCGATCTGGGAACGCCTCGGTCACGAGCCGTCCGGGCAACCGTTCAACTCGCTGGTGCAGCTGGAATTCGAGCGCGGTCGGCCGCGCAATCCGTTCATCAACGCCGGTGCGCTGGTGATCTGCGATATCAACCAGTCGCGCTTTGCCGCACCAACCCTGTCGATGCGCGATTTCGTCCGCCGACTGTCGGGCAATCCGCAGATCATGATCGACGGCAAAGTCGCCGACTCGGAATACCAGCACCGCGCGCGCAATGCAGCGATGGCGTATCTGATGCAGTCGTTCGGCAATTTTCACAACGATGTCGAAGCGGTGCTGCGCAGCTATTTCAGTCACTGCGCGTTGCGCATGAACTGCATCGATCTGGCGCGGGCGTTCTGCTTTCTGGCCAACGATGGTTTCTGCAAACACAGCGGCGAACAGATCCTCACACGTCGGCAAACCCAGCAGGTCAACTCGATCATGGCCACCAGCGGGCTGTATGACGAAGCGGGTAACTTCGCTTACCGCGTCGGCTTGCCGGGCAAGAGCGGCGTCGGTGGCGGGATTGTCGCGGTGGTGCCGGGGCAGTTCACGGTGTGCGTGTGGTCGCCGGAGTTGAATGCTGCGGGGAATTCGCTGGCGGGGATGGCGGCACTGGAGATGCTCAGTGCGCGGATTGGCTGGTCGGTGTTCTGATCCGATCACACAGACACCACAAAACCCTGTGGGAGCTGGCTTGCCAGCGATGAGGGCCTGTCAGTCACTATAAATTGACTGAACCACCGCTATCGCTGGCAAGCCAGCTCCCACAGGTTTCTTAAGTGTTTGAAGAGGTGTATTTCATCGAGTAATCCGCTACATTTTCCGGCCGCTCCCTGCATGGTGAATCCGCTTCATGTCTCTTGCGCTCGAACGTCTAGTCGCTGGCACGCCGATCCCTTTCGCTGGTAACCGCGTCACCGTGGTCAGCCCCGAACTGGCCGCGCGCTTTCAACCCGGTGACCACCTGCTGGTCGAGCAGATCAGTGGCGAGCTGTTGTTGATCCCCGTGGCCGATCAACAAGCAGCGTCCGTGGCGATCGAGCGTGCGGCAGCGGCGTTCACCGCGCTGTCGGCGGTGTCCGATGAGGCCATCAGCCAGTTTTTCGACCTGTTTGCGCAACGTCTGGAAACCCCGGCGTGCTGGGCGCACATCGAAACCGCCAACCTCGCCGACATCGAAAGGGCCAAAGCGCGCGGCCGCTCCACCACCCGGCTGCTCGCCGATGAGCGCATGCGTCGCGACATGATCGCCGGCCTGCGCGCCTGGCGTGATGCCGCCGCCACGCGCGGCAAAGTCATCAGCAGCGTCGAGCACGACGGCTGGAAGGTTGAACAGGTTGTCTCGCCATTGGGCATCGTCGCGTTTGTCTTCGAAGGACGCCCTAACGTGTTCGCCGACGCCGCCGGTGTCTTGCGCACCGGCAACACCGCTGTGCTGCGCATCGGCAGCGATGCCTTGGGCACCGCGCAAGCCATCGTCACTCATGCCTTGAACCCGGCGCTGGCCGACGCCGGTCTGCCGGCCGGTGCGGTGTCGTTGGTGGAAAGTGTCAATCATGCCGCCGGTTGGGCGATGTTCGCTGACCGCCGTCTGTCGTTGGCCGTGGCGCGCGGTTCGGGTCGTGCGGTCAGTCAGTTGGGCAGCATTGCCCAGCAAGCCGGCACCGCCGTCAGCCTGCATGGCACGGGTGGCGCGTGGTTGATCGCCGATCGTGCAGCGGACGCCAATCGCTTTGCCGCGGTGGTGCGCAACTCGCTGGACCGCAAAGTCTGCAACACGCTCAATGTCTGCCTGATCCAGCGTGATCGCGCGGCGGAACTGGTGCCGTTGTTTCTCGACGCGCTGCAACAGGCCGGTACTGCGCGTGGCCAGGGCTGCAAATTGCATATCGTCGAAGGTAGCGAAGGCTGCTTGCCGAGTGAGTGGCAGAACGCGACGGTCGAGGTTTATCGCGCCGAGGGTTATCAGACCGAAGCACTGGCAGAACCCTTGGCGGAATCCGCATTGGGCTGTGAGTGGGAATGGGAAGAAACCCCGGAAGTCAGCCTGATGATCGTTGACGATCTGGATCAGGCGATCGCCTTGTTCAACCGCTACAGCCCGCAGTTCACTGTGTCGTTGATCAGTGAGGATGCGCAGGTGCAGGAGCGCTTTTACAACGCGGTCAACGCTCCGTTCGTGGGCAATGGCATTACCCGTTGGGTCGATGGGCAATATGCGTTGAACAAGCCGGAGCTAGGCCTTTCGAACTGGGAGAGCGGGCGCTTGTTTGCGCGCAGTGCGATTCTTTCAGGGGATGGCGTATTCACTGTTCGTAGCCGGATGAGCCAGATCGACCTCACCGTAAAACGCTGATCTCGTAGTCAGTGATCGTTCCCACGCTCCAGCGTGGGAACGCAGCCCGTGATGCTCCGCGTCACTGGACGCATAGCGTCCCCGGAGGCATTCCCACGCAGAGCGTGGGAACGATCAGTTGCTCAGGCAGCATGGGTGGTTTGTGCATGGATCGCGCAAGTCGCCGGCTGGTCAGCCAGCGGCACAAACGTGCGGCGGTCGGCGGACAGCGCATCGATCGAGCCCATCTCGATGTCATACACCCAGCCATGCAGATTCAGCAGACCTTTCTCCTGAGCCAGACGCACGCTCGGGTGGGTCTGAATGTTCGCCAGTTGCGCGATCACGTTCTCGCGCACCATCGAACTCAACTTCGCCGCGTCATTGGCATGCGGCCGCGACTCGTTAACCACTTTCGCCGACTCGGAATGCTGCAGCCAGCCACTGACGGCGGGCAGGTGATCCATGCATTTACACTTGGCGATCGCGGTCATCGCGCCGCAGTCAGAATGCCCGCAGATCACAATGTCGGTCACCCCGAGCACCGCCACTGCGTATTCCACCGTTGCCGAAACCCCGCCCGGATGCGGGCTGTAGGACGGCACGATATTGCCAGCGTTGCGGATCACGAACAGCTCGCCGGGTTCTTGTTGGGTCAGCAGTTCCGGCACGACACGGCTGTCAGAACAGGTGATGAACAAGGTGCCGGGCTGTTGCGTGGTCGCCAGGTGTTTGAACAGTTCGGTGCGTTGTGGAAACGCTTCGTTCTGGAATTTCAGGAAGCCATCAATCAGGTTTTTCATGGTGTTGTCCTCTCAGTTCGAGCAACCGCTGCCGAATTCGCTGTATTGAAGAATGTGTTTGCCGCCGTGGCTGTCCAGATACGTCATCTCCACCGGCACCACGCCACACACATCGGCAACCGGGGTAATGCTCAGCACGTGGGCGATGTCCAGTTGCATGCCGTAGCGGTAGGCAACGGCCTCGTCAGCGGCAGATGCCTGGGCGCAAATGCCGCCGAGCAGGGCCAGAATCAACAGAATTTTTTGCATGGGGCAGCCTCCAGATGTGTTTGGTGACGGGTAGCCATTTGAGGTGTGTTGGCCCGCACGCAGGGTGCGGGCCGGTGCGGATCAGAACGGACGCAGGGGCAGGAACTTGCCGTCGAGGGTGACCACGGCGCGGGAGCCGCCTTCCGGGTCTTCGACTTTCTTGATGTCGAGTTTGAAGTTGATCGCGCTGATGATGCCGTCGCCGAACTGTTCGTGAACCAGCGCTTTGAGGGTGGTGCCGTAGATCTGGATCATCTCGTGGAAGCGGTAGATGGTCGGGTCGGTCGGCACACCGCTGAGGCTGCCACGCAGCGGGATGATCTGCATCGCCGCGACGTCTTCAGCGCTCAGTTCGAGCTTGTCACCGACCACTTGGGCGGCGTTTTCCGGCAGCGGGTGCTGGCCGAGCAGGGCGGCGGTGACGTACGCCAGGCTCAGACCGGTGTCGTCAGCGAGAGCCTGCCACGACAGATCTTTGCGTGCCTTGGCATCGAGAATGCGGGTAGTCAGGGCCAGGCTGGTGTCGTTGTAGGCGTGGGACTGTTGCATGGTGTCACTCCTTTCGGGGGTTGGCTTGCTGTGTGGGATTGATCTTCTGCTGATTGATCCATAGCGTCCAAGACCGATATACAATGCTTGGCATAAGCCCTGCCTATAGATGGTGTTTCCCATGCTGCTGCGACATCTGCGTTATCTGCTGGCCGTTGCCGATCACGGCGGCTTCACCCGTGCTGCCGAGGCATTGCATGTGTCGCAGCCGACCCTGTCGCAGCAGATTCGCCAATTGGAGGAAACCCTTGGGGTGAGCTTGTTTGATCGCACTTCGCGTACGGTCAAACCCACCGATGCCGGCGAGGCCTACATCGAATGCGCGCGGCGGGTGCTGGTGGAGTTGGAGGCGGGTAAACGCGCGTTGCATGACGTGAAGGATTTGTCTCGCGGGACGTTGCGTCTGGCGATGACGCCGACGTTCATGGCCTATCTGGTCGGGCCGTTGGTGCGCGATTTTGCGGCGCGATATCCGGGGATTCATCTGCAGATTTTCGAGCTGTCGATGGACGACATCGAGGCGGGGCTGGCGGATGACTCGCTGGATATTGCGATTGCGTTTACGCCGGTGCGTAACGTCGATATCGAATGTATTCCGGCGTTTACCGAAACGCTGGGGATTATGGTCGGGCGGGAGCATCCGCTGTATGACAGTGTGGCGGTGCTGACACCGGATGATATCGCTTCGCTGGATTTCGCCTTGTTGGCGCCGGACTTCATTACGCGGTTATCGGTGGATGAGTATTTCCGGCAGCACGGGATTACGCCGCAGGTGCGGATCGAGGTGAATTCGGTGAGTACGTTGCTGGAAGTGGTGCGTTTTTCGCCGCTGGCGACAATGTTGCCGCAGGCGATTGCGACGGAGGATCGGGCATTGCGCCGGTTGCGGGTTGAAGGTGATGCGCCGCAGCGTGGGGCTGCGTTGTTGCGGCGGCGCAATAATTATCACAGTGCGGCGGCAGTGGCGTTTGTGGAGTTGGTGTTGGGCATGGGAAGCCCCTCACCCTAACCCTCTCCCAGTGGGAGAGGGGACTGACCGAGGGATGTTGGAGTAATACGCCGACCTGAGAGTGTTTTGCTGAATCCACAATCAACTCGGTGTTCCGGGTTAAAGGATGACTTTATACAACTCGATCGGCTCCCTCTCCCTCGGGAGAGGGCTGGGGTGAGGGGCTACAATTCCAGTCACGCCAAATCAATGCAAGCGAACAAAAAAAGGCCTGCTTCCTTTAAGGAAGCAGGCCTTTCAATTATTTAATGACTAACTCAGCAGAACCGATCAATTACCCGAACTTCATTGTTGTTCTGCATCGAATCCCACGCCTGTTTCAGCGTTTGCAGAACATTACCGATGAAGTCCTTGTCGGCCGCAGCCTTCTTGCCAACATAACCGTGGCCACGGCGGTACATCTTCAGACGGGCCAGCAGGTTCTGATGATTGCGGTCGAACTCGTCTTCGTCAGCATGGGTCGCCAGGCAGTCGATATGCACCTGCCCCGACTTGCTGATCCAGAGAATATGGCTGTCGTGGCTGTCTTTCTGCGCAGCGAACATACGAGCCAGTTCTTCGATAGTAGGTTGATTGTTCAGATTCATGATTTTGCCCCTTGACCAGTCTGGTGATCTTTCAAAGTTGATTCGCTAATACAGGTAGCCCATCGGTTAGTTGATCCCTGGCACCGAAACCAGGACGTCAGCGCTCGCCCGTGTGAAGTACGGGGTCGTGCATCTGTTGCATGTAGTCGTGTTGAATAACTGCTACGCAATAGCGTCACAACGAGGAGAAGCAGCGAAAACCGGGAGGCTCCTTGACGACATTTACCGTGTCGACCACAAGCGTCTTGAGAATTTTCGCCAGCGCTTCTCGTCCTTGTACTGGACGTTCAGGCCAGGTCAGCTTCTTCAATCTGCCTTGTGGGCAGCGTGTATCCGGAAAAAACAACTCGGCGGTCAGACGAGTTTGCTCAAGCGTGTTACCGATGTTCCCGATCGGGGAACGTCTTCATCATGCAAAAGCAAAACGACGCCGTCAACGGTTTTGTAGTGATTATTTTTGCTCACTACATATTGTCGGACAAAGCTGTTTTGGAATGAGAAAGAATCCGTTCAGGCAACGGAAAAAGGCGTGTGCAGGCGGTAGAACGTGCACGGATAGCCGTCCACTTCACGCTGCTGGCGGGTGAACTCGCCGCCGCTCAATTGCGGGATGAGCCCAGCCCAGAAGCGCTGTGCCGGCAGGTTGGCGTCGATATGGAAAATCTGCCATTGACCGGGGATCTGGCTCAATAGGGCAGAGACGACAAACTGCGCGACGCCTTGGCCACGAAAGCGTCGCGCGATGAAGAAGTAGCCGATGTTGTGTTCTGCGCCGGGGATATGGATTTCGTTATCGACGGTCACGAAACCGGCGAGTTCGCCATCGACCTGGATCAGGAATGGTCGAGTGGCCGGGTGGCGCCAGTAGTCGATTTTTGGCTGGATGGAAAAGAAGCCGTGTTCGGCGAGCTTCAGCGGCAGCCATTCGCTGAAGTCGTACATGTAGAACTGCATGAGGTTTTCGATGATATCCTGCTCATCGCGCTGAGCAGGGTGCAGTTCGATATTGGCCATGCGCCGGGTTCCTGAAAGTGCTGAGCCTTGCAGAAACACTAGCGGGTTTTATTTGCCTGACGGTTTCGCTGTGCGTTTTGTCGTACCCGTGGTTTTGCTGCGGGTCGATTTGCGTTTCTTCTTCCACGGTGCCGCCGCTTTACCAGCCGGTGGCGGGCCGCTGATGGTCAGGCTGAGGCTCGAGCAGCGTGTCACCTGTTTGCTCATCCACGCCGCTTGTTTGGTGACGAATTCTTCCAGACTCATTTCGCCGCTTTGCACCATGTCCAGCGCCTGCTCCCAGATCGCCGTGGTGCCGGGGTCGGCAATCGCACGGGGCACCGCATCGATCAGGCTGAACGCGGCTGGGGTGGCGGCGAGGGCCTTGCCGTTTTTCACCAGATAGCCACGATCCAGCAACCCTTGAATGATCGACGCGCGGGTGGCCTCGGTGCCGATGCCGGTGGTGTCCTTGAGTTTCTGTTTGAGCAGCGGATCCTCGACCAGTTTGGCGACGTTTTTCATCGCCTTGATCAGATCGCCCTCGGTGTAGGGTTTCGGTGGTTGCGTCCACAGGTCCTTGAACTTAACGTCAGCCACCGCGCACTCCACGCCTTGCGTAAGTGCCGGCAAGGTTTGCGGCGCGGGCGCCTCGCGGCCCTTGGCCGCTGCCAGTGCTTCGGGCAATGCGCGTTTCCAGCCCGGTTCGATGATTTGTTTACCGACTGCGCGCAACGCCTCACCGGCGCAATCGAAATCGGCCTGGGTGCGATCGTATTCATGATTGGGCAGGAACTGCGCCAGATAGCGCGCGCGGATCAGCGTGTACACCGCGCGATGCTTGCCGGTCAGGCGTTCAAGATTCTTCGCAGCAGCGGTGGGAATAATGCCGTGGTGAGCGCTGACCTTGGCGTCGTTCCACGCGCGGGATTTGCGTTGTGGCTCCAGAAACCCCTTGAGCGCCTCAAGACCCGGATCGGCCTGACGCAACGCGGCGAGAATCCCCGGTGCCTCGCTGTGCTGGCTCAGTGGCAAGTAGCCGCAATCGCTGCGCGGGTAAGTGATGACCTTGTAGGTTTCGTAGAGCGCCTGGGCGATGTCGAGGGTTTCCTGCGCGCCTAGGCCAAGTTTCTTCGAGCAGACTTCCTGCAAGGTGCCGAGATCGAAGGGCAGGGGCGCCACCTCACGCATTCGCTCGGTTTTCAGTTTGACCACTCGGGCGCTGGCTGCGCTGCTGATCGCAGCCGCCGCTTGCTGGGCCAACGCCTGATTGAGGCAGCGATCCTGATCGTCACAGGCATCCGCCGGCGCGCGCCACTGTGCGGTAAACGGTGTGCCGTTGTGCAGCAGATCGACATCGATCGCCCAGAATGGCACCGGCACGAAATCGGCAATGCTGCGATCGCGATCGACCACCAGCCGCAAGGTCGGCGTCTGCACGCGACCCACCGGCAACACCCCTTGATAACCCGATTGACGCCCCAGCAGTGTGAACAGCCGACTCATGTTCATGCCGATCAGCCAATCCGCCCGCGAGCGGCCCAGCGCCGAGTGATACAGGCTGAACGTCTCGGCTCCCGGTTTCAAAGCGGCCAAGGCCTTGCGGATCGATGCTTCATCCAGCGCCGACAGCCACAAACGGCGGATCGGCCCGCGATAACGACAATGCTCGACCAGTTCCCGGGCGATCATCTCGCCCTCACGGTCGGCGTCAGTGGCGATGATCAGTTCGCTGGCTTCACCCAGCAGGCGCTTGACCGCTTTGTACTGGCTGGCCGTGCGCGGCTTGACGGTCATTTTCCACTTGTCCGGAATGATCGGCAGATCAGCCAGCACCCAGCGCTTGTAGCGAGCGTCATAAGCATCCGGTGGCGCGGTTTCGAGCAAGTGGCCGATGCACCAGGTCACCGTGACGTCCGTTCCCAGCCAGCAGCCGTCGCCCCGACGTTTGGCGCCGAGCACGGCCGCAATGTCTTTGGCCTGGGAGGGTTTTTCACAGAGGTACAGCCGCATAACCACCATCGTCGATCAAGGTCCGAACAGGTGCACAGAATGGCCGGACTTGGCCTCAGGGGCAACTTTTATCTGTATGGATATACAGATAAAAAACATTGCAGCACGTGACGGGCAATACCGGGACGCAGGCCGGGCTATCGAGAAATTGATTAGCGCCCGGCTGGCGCCTGTGTCAGGTTTTTCGCCGATTCAAACACGCGAGTGACAGGACGATCTCGCCAGAAGATCGCCGTGGTCTGTCGACACTGACTACTCAGAAACAAGGAAGTCCATCATGGCTCAAGCCAAATCGAAAACCAGCAGCGCCTTCGACGAAATCAATACGTTCAGCCACCTGTATGACCGTGGCGTCGGGCTGGTCAATGGCAAACCTTCATTCACTGCCGATCAGGCTGCGGATGAAATCCTGCGTAAAGGCCTGTCGTGGGGCGACAAGAACGCTGACGGCAAGATCGACCTCAGCTATACCTTCCTGACCGAGAAACCGGCGAACTACAACGTCAAACTGGGCAACTTCAGCGAATTCAGCGCCCAGCAAAAAGCTCAGGCCGTGCTGGCCATGCAATCCTGGGCTGACGTCGCCAATGTCACGTTCACTGAAGGCAAGGGCGGCGATGGCCACATGACTTTCGGCAACTACGATGTCAGCACCGGTGGTGCGGCCTTCGCTTACCTGCCGAGCGGCGGCAGCTATGACGGCCAGTCGTGGTACCTGATCAACGATCAGTATCAGGTCAACAAAACCCCGGACACCAACAACTACGGGCGCCAGACCCTGACCCACGAGATCGGCCACACCCTCGGCCTGTCGCACCCCGGGGCCTACAACGCCGGCAACGGCAACCCGACCTACAACGACGCCAAGTACGCCGAAGACACTCGCGGCTACAGCTTGATGAGCTACTGGAGCGAAGCCAACACCGAGCAGAACTTCAGCAAGGACGGCAGCGGTGCGTATGCTTCGGCGCCATTGCTGGACGATATCGTCGCGGTGCAAAAACTGTATGGCGCCAACTACGCGACCCGCGCCGATGACACCACCTACGGTTTCAACTCCAATGCCGAGCGCGACTTCTACAGCGCCACTTCGGCGTCTTCCAAAGTGGTTTTCTCGGTGTGGGATGGCGGCGGTAATGACACGCTGGATTTCTCCGGCTTCAGCCAGAACCAGAAGATCAACCTCAATGAAGGTTCCTTCTCCGATGTCGGTGGCCTGGTGGGTAACGTCTCCATCGCTCACGGCGTGACCGTGGAAAATGCCATTGGTGGTTCAGGCAATGACCTGCTGATCGGCAACGCCGTTGCCAACGAACTGGTCGGTGGTGCCGGTAATGACATCATTTACGGTGGTGGCGGTGGCGATACCTTGTGGGGTGGTGCAGGTGCAGACACCTTTGTATTTGGCGCTGCCAGCGACTCGACCATGACCGCGCCGGACTGGATCATGGATTTCACCAGCGGCCTGGACAAGATCGACCTGTCGGGGATCGCCGGTTTCGCCACCGGTGCGGCGTCGCTGAACTTTGTCAGCGGTTTCACGGGGCATGCGGGCGACGCGATTCTGACTTACTTCGCGCAGACCAATCAGACCAGCCTGATGGTTGATCTGACGGGGCAGGGTTCGGTGGACTTTGCTGTGGGCGTGGTGGGGCAAGCGGTGGCGACTGATATTGTTGCGTGATGCTTGGAGCGGCCCTCACCCTAACCCTCTCCCAGTGGGAGAGGGGACTGACCGAGTTGTCTGGCGAAATCCATCGACCTGAAAAATCGAGTCGATTATGGATTCAAAACGTATCGTTCAAGTCGGTGAATCTCGCCAGTATCCCCAATCGGTTCTCTCTGCCAGTGGGAGAGGGGACTGACCGAGTTGTCTGGCGAAATCCATCGACCTGAAAAATCGAGTCGATTATGGATTCAAAGCGAATCGTTCAAGTCGGTGAATCTCGCCAGTATCCCCAATCGGTTCTCTCTCCCAGTGGGAGAGGAGACTAACCGAGTTCTCTGGCGACATACATCGACCTGAAAAATCGTGTCGATTATGGATTCAAAGCCAATCGTTCAAGTCGGTGAATCTCGCCAGTATCCCCAATCGGTTCTCTCTGCCAGTGGGAGAGGAGACTAACCGAGTTCTCTGGCGACATACATCGACCTGAAAAATCGGGTCGATTATGGATTCAAAGCCAATCGTTCAAGTCGGTGAATCTCGCCAGTATCCCCAATCGGTTCTCTCTCCCAGTGGGAGAGGAGACTAACCGAGTTCTCTGGCGACATACATCGACCTGAAAAATCGGGTCGATTATGGATTCAAAGCCAATCGTTCAAGTCGGTGAAGTTCGCCAATATCCCCCAATCGGTTCCCTCTCCCTCAGGGAGAGGGCTAGGGTGAGGGGCTTTTGAGGTTGATGGGCCGTTCGGCTGTAAACCCACCCTAACCAGAACCGATGGGCTATACCTGAACCGGTCTCTTCGCCGTATTCAGGAGAAACCCATGAAAAGCCCCGGTCCCAGTCCCGTCATTGCCCTCGAACAACTTCCCGGCTGCCTGATAGTTAAATTCCACGGCATCCAGGTCGCCGCTTCTTCCCACGTCATGATTCTCAACGAAGCCAACTATCCGCCGGTCTATTACGTCCCGCGCGAAGACATCGACGAAAAGTATTTCGCCCGCACCGACCACACCAGTTACTGCCCTTACAAGGGCGATGCCAATTACTTCAGCCTGCAAGTGCCGGGGCATGAAGGGGCGAACGCGGTGTGGACCTACGAGAATCCGAAAGTGTCAGTGGCACCGATCCGCGACTACGTGGCGTTTTATCCGGATCAGGTGAAGTTCGAAGTGATCAAGGCAGATGCCTGAGCAAAAAAACGGCGAGGGTAAAAGCCCTCGCCGATTGATTTTTCTGGTTGAGTTTCAGTTCTTGTCGAGATCGATATTCTTCGTCTCACGCAGACAGATCATCCCCACCACCAGGCTCACCCCGGTAATCAACACCGGGTACCACAGCCCATAAAAGATATCCCCGGTGTACACCACCAGCGCGAACGACACCGTCGGCAGGAACCCGCCAAACCAGCCGTTGCCGATGTGGTACGGCAGCGACATCGAGGTGTAGCGAATACGCGTCGGGAACAGTTCGACCATCAGCGCCGCCAGCGGCCCGTAGCACATGGCCGAGATGATGATCAGTGCCACGATCAGGGCGACGATCATTGGCTTGTTGATCTGCTGCAGATCGGCTTGTTGCGGGTAGCCGGCGAGGGTGATCGCGCCGCGCAGGGCAGCCTCATCGAAGCCGTCGAGTTTGACGTCGCCGACGCTCACTTGCACGGCGCTGCCAGCCGGGGCGGCGGCGCTGGAGTAGGGCAGCCCTTGCTTGACCAGGAAGGTTTTGACCTTGTCGCACGGGCTGTCGAATTTGGCTTTGCCCACCGGATCGAACTGGAAGGTGCAAGTTGCCGGATCCGCCAGTACGGTAATTGGCGCCTGACGGCTGGCCTGATCGATCGCCGGGTTGGCGTAGTGGGCGAGGGATTTGAAGATCGGGAAGTACAGCGCTGTGGCCAGCAGCAGGCCGAGCATCAGTACCGGTTTACGCCCGACCTTGTCCGACAGCCAGCCGAAAAAGATAAAGAACGGCGCGCCGATGACCACGCTGATGATCAGCAAGGTGTTGGCCACTGCCGGGTCCATTTTCAGGAACTGGGTGAGGAAGAACAGCACGTAAAACTGCGCCGCGTAGAAGGTCACCGCTTGCCCGGCGTTGATGCTGAACAGGGCGATCAACACGACTTTGAGATTTTCCCATTTGCCGAAAGATTCGCGGATCGGCGCTTTCGAGGTTTTGCCTTCCTCTTTCATTTTCAGGTACGCCGGCGATTCGTGCAGGCTCAGGCGGATCCAGGTGGAAATGCCCAGCAGCACGATCGACAACAGGAACGGAATCCGCCAACCCCAGACTTCAAACTGATCGCCGGTGAAATAGCGGCAACCGAGCACCACCAGCAGCGACAGCAACAGGCCGAGGGTCGCGGTGGACTGAATCCAACTGGTGTGGAAGCCGCGTTTGCCGATTGGCGCGTGCTCGGCCACGTAGGTCGCAGCGCCGCCGTATTCGCCGCCGAGCGCCAGGCCCTGCAGCATGCGCAGCACCACCAGAATGATCGGCGCGGCGATGCCGATGCTGGCGTAGGTCGGCAGCAGACCGACGCAGAACGTTGCGACGCCCATCAGAATGATTGTCGCGAGAAAGGTGTATTTGCGCCCGATCATGTCCCCCAACCGACCGAACACCAGCGCCCCGAAAGGCCGCACGATAAACCCTGCAGCGAAAGCCATCAGCGCAAAGATAAACGCCGTGGTGTCGTTGACCCCGGCGAAAAACTGCTTGCTGATCACTGCCGCGAGGGCGCCGTAGAGGAAGAAGTCATACCACTCGAACACCGTCCCCAGTGATGAAGCGAAGATGACTTTGCGTGTATCCGGGCTGGTCTCGACGCTGCGCACGGCGTCCAGCGGCTGAACGTGTTCTGACATATCGGTATCCCTCACAGTGATTGTTTTTGTTGTTCCACTGGTGTTGCGTGTCCGGGTGATGCCTTGAATTAAACGCGGTTCTTTGTAGGAGCTGCCGCAGGCTGCGATCTTTTGATCTTGTTTTTGATCTGGAAAATCCAAAGTCAAAAGATCGCAGCCTTCGGCAGCTCCTACAGAGTTTGGGCCAGCTCCAATTTCGGGGTGCTGCTCCTGGTGTTGGGGTTGAGGATCAGTTGTGCGGCTTTCTCGGCAATCATCAGCGTAGGCGAACAGGTGTTGCCCGAGGTAATGCGCGGCATGATCGACGCATCGGCAATGCGCAACCCGGGCACGCCGTGGACGCGCAGTTGCGCATCGACCACTGCATCACCGTCATTGCCCATGCGACAGGTGCCGACCGGATGGAAAATCGTCGTACCGATCTTCGCCGCCGCTTCCTGCAGTTCCTCTTCACTTTGCAGGTTGGCGCCGGGCAGATACTCGACCGGTTTGAACGCTTGCAGGGCAGGGGCACTGACGATGCGCCGGGTCAGGCGAATCGCATCCGCTGCCACGCGCAAATCTTCAGGATGGCTGAGATAGTTGGGCTGGATCAGCGGCGCTTCCTGTGGATCCGCCGAACGAATGTCGATGCGTCCCCGACTCTGCGGACGCAAGTCGCAAACTGAGGCGGTGAAGGCGGGAAAGCTGTGCAACGGTTCGCCAAAACGCTCCAGCGACAGTGGCTGCACGTGGTACTCAAGATTCGCCGAGGTCTGCTCCGGCCCCGAACGCGCAAACGCGCCCAACTGACTCGGCGCCATCGACAGCGGCCCGCTGCGGTCATACAGATAACGCAGGCCCATGCCCATCTTGCCCCACACGCTGCCAGCGATCTGGTTCAGCGTGCGGGCGTTTTCCAGTTTGTAGATCAGGCGCAATTGCAGGTGATCCTGCAGGTTGCCACCAACGCCGGGCAACTCATGAATCACGCCGATGCCCAAGCGTTCGAGCAATGGCCGAGGACCAATCCCGGAGCGCTGCAAAATGCTTGGTGATCCGACCGCGCCGGCGCACAGGACAATCTCTCTGCGCGCCTTGAACTGTTTGATCTGGCCTTCGTGGCGCGCACTGACTTTCGAGGCGCGACCGTCCTCCAGCAACACCCGGTCAACCTCAACCCCGGTCAGCACCGTCAGATTGGTCCGATCACGCACCGGTTTCAAAAATGCCTTCGCCGCGTTCCAGCGCACGCCGGATTTCTGATTGACCTGAAAGTAGCCGCAACCCTCGTTGTCGCCCTGATTGAAGTCATCGATGCTGGCGATGCCGCTTTGCTCGGCGGCACTGCGAAAGGCATCCAGAATCGGCCATGACAGCCGCTGTTGTTCGACCCGCCATTCACCCTTGGCGCCGTGGAATTCAGCCGCGCCGGCAAAATGGTTTTCGCTTTGTTTGAACAGCGGCAGCACGTCGTTCCAGGCCCAGCCCGGATTGCCTTCGGCCGCCCAGCCATCGTAATCGTTGGCCTGGCCACGCATGTAGATCATGCCGTTGATGGACGAACAACCACCGAGCACTTTGCCGCGCGGATAGCTCAGCGCGCGGCCGTTGAGGCCCGGTTGTTCTTCGGTCTTGAAGCACCAATCGGTGCGCGGGTTACCGATGCAGAACAGGTAACCGACAGGAATGTGAATCCACGCATAGTTGTCGCGCCCGCCGGCTTCGAGCAACAGCACGCGCTGCTGCGCATCTGCCGACAGTCGATTGGCCAGCAAGCACCCGGCAGGGCCGGCGCCGACCACGATGTAGTCGTATTCATCGAGGGAAGTCTGCATTCCCTGACCTCGCTTTTTGTTTTTATTGTCGGACACTCTAGTTGTTAGCTTTCGTTAAAAGAATGTTAGTTTTTGCGCAGCCGCTGTGCGTTTTCAAACAGCCTGCATAGACCATAGCCGACAAGGACACGCCATGTTCGACTGGAACGACCTGCGGTTTTTTCTCGAGCTGCAACGCAGCGGCCGCCTGCTCACCGCCGCCCGCCGCCTCAACACCACCCACGCCACCGTCGCCCGCCACATCGAAGCCATCGAGAAAAGCCTCGGCACCGCGCTGTTCGTCCAGCACGCCCAAGGCTACGAAATGACCCCGGCGGGGGAGGCGTTGCTTAAACACGCTGAAGCGATGGAAAACGTCGCGCTGCTGGCGCAGGAAGAGATCACCCAATCCACCGCGCCGTTGGGCAAGATTCGTGTGGGGGTGACGGAAGGGCTGGGCATCAAGTTTCTCGCCAGCCGCATGATCGGCTTGTTCGAACGCTATCCGGGATTGGAAGTGGAACTGGTCGCCGTGCCGCGCTTCGTCAGCATCCTTAACCGTGAAGCGGAAATCAGTATTCATCTGGAGCGCCCGGCGGCGGACATGCTGGTTACGCGCAAACTCACGGACTATCGACTCGCGTTGTACGCCAGCCAACGCTATCTCGATAAGGCGCCGCCACTGCAAAGCCGCGAAGACCTTGGGCGGCATGCGTGGATTGGTTATGTCGATGATTTGCTGTTCAGCCAGGAATTGATGTTTCTCAACAGTTTCTGCCGCAGCCCTCGGGTTGTGTTTCACAGCACCAGTGTCATTGCGCAGCAGGAAGCGGCGCGGTCGGGATTGGGCATTGCGGTGTTGCCTTGCTACATGGCCGAATCGGATCCCGATCTGGTGCCGTTGCTGCCGGATGAGAGCATCGAGCGTAGTTACTGGATCAGTACGCGGCGCGAGTTGCACAAGTCGGTGCGGCTGCGGGTGGTCTGGGATTATGTGGTGGGGTTGTGTGAGGCGGAGCAGGGCTTGCTGCTGGGCAGATCGCAGGCCGGCAGCCGTTAATCCTTTTTGCTGTGCTGCTGTTGGCGCCGCTTTTGCTTGAGTAGCACCAAGGCCTTTGGCAATGGAGAGCAGCAATGAGGGAATGGCTTAGCGTTCGCGACATCAATGCGGACACCTTGAAGGCCATCAGTGACGGCGTCTTACAGCATGGCCGAACCTTGTCTGAGGCTCGCGGCGGACAAGCTGAAGCCATCGCCTGTGCGCTGATGGAGGAGGGAACACTGATCGGCGGCGCTACCGGCAGAACCGAATTCCGGCGTCTGTTTGTCAATTACCTGTGGATCGACGCGCAATGGCGCGGAACCGGGCTGGGTACTGAGGCGTTGCACAAGCTTGAGGCGCTGGCCGTTGAAAGGGCGTGCGTGGATGCCTTGATCGAAACGCTGGATGACAACGTCGCCCGGTGGTACATCCGCTGCGGATATAGATTGATCGCGCATGTGCCTGAGTACTGCGGCCCGTGGAGTCGTCATTCGCTGTTGAAAACGCTGGTGACGACAGGTGCTCCCACAGGGTTCTTTGGTCGATGGCATTTGCCGGGTTGATTTATATATGGATATCCGTATATTCGGATTTCCGTATGTGATGAGCCCGTCCCATGATCACTCCCACCGAAGTCTTCAAGAGCCTCGCTGACGAAACCCGCGTCCGCGCCATGCTGCTCATTTCCGATCAAGGTGAACTCTGCGTTTGCGAGCTGATGTGTGCGCTCGACGACAGCCAACCGAAAATCAGCCGTCACCTCGCGCAACTGCGCAGTAATGGCTTGTTGCTTGATCGCCGTCAGGGCCAGTGGGTCTATTACCGTCTCAACCCGGATCTGCCAGCGTGGGTGCGCGAAATCCTGCAAGTGACGTCCCTGGCCAATGCTGATTGGCTAAAGGACAACGTCGCCCGCCTGCAGAACATGGACGGGCGTCCGGTGCGCGAAGCCGCCTGCTGCTGAATCCGGATTTAGAGAGTTCTGAAATGTTGCTGGCTTTCGCTGTTTTCGTCTTCACCCTCGTACTCGTCATCTGGCAGCCCAAAGGATTAGGCGTCGGTTGGAGCGCCACGTTCGGCGCCGTGATCGCCCTGGCCGTCGGTGCCGTTTCGCTGCAGGACATTCCCACGGTGTGGGCCATCGTCTGGAACGCCACCGCCACGTTTATCGCGGTGATCATCATCAGTCTGCTGCTGGATGAAGCCGGCTTCTTTGAGTGGGCGGCACTCCACGTTGCACGATGGGCAAAGGGCAGTGGTTATCGATTGTTCGCGTTCTGCGTGTTGCTCGGCGCGGCGGTGGCGGCGGTGTTCGCCAACGACGGTGCGGCGCTGATCCTTACGCCCATTGTCATGTCGATGTTGCTGGCGCTGCGCTTTTCACCGGCGGCGACGTTGGCATTCGTCATGGCCGCCGGGTTTATTGCCGACACGGCCAGCCTGCCGCTGGTGGTATCAAATCTGGTCAACATCGTCTCCGCCGACTACTTCGGCTTGGGCTTTGCCGAATACGCATCGGTGATGGTGCCGGTGAGTCTGGTCAGTGTCGCGGCGACGCTGCTGGTGCTGTTTGTGTACTTCCGGCGCGATGTGCCACAGCGCTACCCGGTTGAGGCGCTTCAGGAACCCAAAGCAGCGATTCGCGACCACGCCACCTTCGTGGTCGGCGGCTGGACACTGCTGATATTGCTGGTCGGACTGTTCGCACTGGAACCGCTGGGGATTCCTGTCAGTGCCGTTGCGGCAGTGTGTGCGGCGATCCTTTTTGCGGTCGCTGCCAAGGGCCACAAGATCGCTACCCGACGGGTTTTGCGTGATGCGCCGTGGCAGATCGTGGTGTTCTCGCTGGGCATGTACCTGGTGGTGTATGGCCTGAAGAATGCCGGGTTGACTGACCTGCTGGCCGTCGTCCTCGACCGCTTGGCCGAGCAAGGTTTATGGAGTGCCACCCTCGGCACTGGCCTGCTGTCCGCGCTGTTGTCATCGGTGATGAACAACATGCCCAGCGTGCTGATCGGTGCGTTGTCGATCCAGGCCAGCGACGCCCAAGGGCTCGTTCGCGAAGCGATGATCTACGCCAACATCATTGGCTGCGACCTCGGCCCGAAAATCACCCCCATCGGTAGCCTCGCCACGTTGCTCTGGCTGCATGTGCTGGAACGCAAAGGTCTGCGCATCACCTGGGGCTACTACTTCAAGGTCGGCATTCTGCTGACCCTTCCGGTTCTGTTGATCACTCTTTCGGCCCTGGCACTGCGCCTGAGCCTTTGATGTCCGCCAAAGGCGGTAGGAGCAATCCATGCGAGTTCTGTTCATGTGCACGGCCAACAGCTGCCGCAGCATCCTCTCTGAAGCCATGTTCAATCATCTGGCACCAGCGGGATTCGAAGCGGTGAGTGCCGGCAGTTTTCCCAAAGGTCAGGTCTTGCCGCGCAGCCTGTCGACGCTGCAACAGGCCGGCATCGCCATTGATGGTTTGCACAGCAAAGGCAACGACGCTTTTGAAAGCAACCCGCCGGACATCGTCATCACCGTGTGCGACAAAGCCGCTGGCGAGACTTGCCCGGTGTATTTCGGCCCGGCGCTGAAATCCCACTGGGGGCTGGAAGATCCGTCCGAAGTGAAGGGCGACGAAGCCACTGTCGACGCGGCTTTTCACGCCACCCTTATGCGCATCGGCCAACGCTGTCAGGCCTTCCTCGATCTGCCTTTCCACTCGCTCAGCCGCGATCAACTCAAGGCTGAGCTCGACCGCATCGGCGCGCTTTAAGGAGGATTTATGTCCGAACTGCCCAACCTCGATCTCAATCTGTTCGATAACGCCAAACCGTCGCAGGCGGGCGCGCACAAACCGCGGATCCTGCTGCTCTACGGCTCGACCCGCGAACGCTCGTTCAGCCGTTTGCTGGTAGAGGAGGCCGCGCGCCTGCTCGAACACTTCGGCGCCGAAACGCGCATCTTCAACCCGTCCGGTCTGCCACTGCCCGAC
This sequence comes from Pseudomonas sp. Irchel 3H7, assembly GCF_900187605.1. GTDB lineage: Bacteria > Pseudomonadota > Gammaproteobacteria > Pseudomonadales > Pseudomonadaceae > Aquipseudomonas. The sequence continues at coordinate 213,030 of NZ_FYEA01000001.1, read as the reverse complement.
GACGCTCCGGTCGACCATCCCAAGGTGCAGGAACTGCGCGAGCTGGTGCTGTGGTCGGAAGGCCAGGTCTGGTGCTCACCAGAACGGCACGGCGCAATGTCTGCCGTGTTCAAGGCACAGATCGACTGGGTCCCGCTGGAACTCGGCGCGGTACGCCCGACCCAAGGCAAGACCCTCGCCGTGATGCAGGTCTGCGGCGGTTCGCAGTCGTTCAACGTGGTCAACCAGTTGCGCGTGTTGGGCCGCTGGATGCGCATGTTCACCATCCCCAACCAATCCTCGGTGCCGAAGGCCTACATGGAATTTGACGACACCGGGCGAATGAAAGCGTCGCCGTTCTACGATCGTGTGGTCGATGTGATGGAAGAGCTGGTGAAGTTCACCGTGCTGCTGCGCGATCAACAGGCGCATCTGGTCGACCGCTATTCCGAGCGCAAGGAAAGCGCCGAGCAACTGATGGCGCGGGTCAACCAGCGTTCGATCTGAGGCCGTCCCTCGAGAGGGACGGCTGCGTTCAGTCGACCAGTACTTGCGGCGACACCACCCAGGCGCTGCAGGGCATTTTGTACAACAGCTGTTCCACCGTGCTACCGATCAACCGACCCAGGCCGCGATGGCCGATACGGCCCATGACGATCACATCGATGTCATAGGCATCGGCGTAGCTGCACAGCACGTTGGCCGGATTGCCCATGATCATGTGCTGGCGTTCCGGCGCAATGCCGTTGCGCTCGGCCAGTTCGCGGAATGCATCGCCTTGCGCATCGAACAGCGTTTTCGCCTTGCCCTCGGTGAAAAACGTCGAGGCGTTGCCAAAGCCGAACTCGTCGGCGCTGATTGATGACAGGTCGTAGGCATAGACCACATCCAGTTCGGCATCGCAGAGGCTGGCCAGTTTCGCGGCCTCGCGCAGGATACGGTCGTTGAAGTCGGCGTATTGCTCGTCGCGATGAAACGGATCAATCGCCGCGACGATCCGCCGGGGCCGGGCGTGCTGGACATGGCTGACGAAGTGCAGCGGTACCCGGCATTCGCGCAGCAAATGAACATCGAGCGGGGTGAACATCAGCCGTGACATGAACGAGGCGTGCTGCAGATCCTTGATCAGCAGGGCCATCGGCTGCTCCTTGAGGTGAATCTGGATTTCATGCAACGGATTGTCGACCCACACCACTTCCGTGGTCACGGTCACGCCGAGGTGGCGCATGGGCCGCGCCTGGTCCTCTAGCCATTGATGGTGGCGCTCTACATAACCCAGGCGCATCTGTTCCAGGGCCTGCTCGTTGACCAATCCGGCGGTCGCCAGCCCTTCGAGGTAATCGAATGCCACGATGTGCAGCGCCGCCCCCGATGCCTTGGCCAGGGCCGCGGCCCGATCAAACGCAGGGCTGTGTTTCATCAGCGGTGAAGCTACCAGCATGAAACGTGCTTGCTCGGACATGACGAATCTCCTGTGGGTAGCGGCATTGGCCGGCCAGACGCAACGGCGTCAGTTCATGTTGCTCCGTGCCGCCGGGCGTGGCTTGATCTTTGTCAATGACGCGGCCCAATAATGCCTGCGTCCGACGTGCGGCATCGGCGATGCGCAATCCTGCATTGATTGATCGTTATCAACCTTGTGTCGGTCAGTTCGGCGCAGCCTTGGAAAGGTGCTGAACTCACTGCAAACACCTGCACAGGAGTCTTGATCATGGCCATGATGAAAGCGGCGATATTCGTCGAAAAGAATCGCATCGTGCTGGATGACAAACCGATCCCCGAGATTGGCCCGCTGGACGCGCTGGTGCGGATCACCACCACGACGATCTGCGGCACCGACGTGCATATCCTGCGCGGCGAGTATCCAGTGGCCAAAGGCTTGACCGTCGGTCACGAACCGGTGGGCGTGATCGAGAAGCTCGGCTCACAGGTGCGCGGATTTTTCGAAGGCCAGCGAGTGATCGCCGGCGCCATCACCCCCAGCGGTCAAAGCTACGCCTGTCTGTGCGGTTGCGGCTCCCAGGACGGGCCGGACACTCGCCACGGCTTTCGCGCCACCGGCGGCTGGAAATTCGGCAATATCATCGATGGCTGTCAGGCGGAGTACGTTCTGGTGCCCGATGCCTTGGCCAACCTGTGCCCGATTCCCGACGGGCTGAGCGACGAACGAGTGCTGATGTGCCCGGACATCATGTCCACCGGGTTCTCCGGCGCCGAACGTGGCGAAGTCAGTATCGGCGACAGCGTTGCGGTGTTCGCGCTGGGGCCGATCGGCCTGTGCGCGGTGGCCGGGGCGCGGCTCAAGGGCGCGAGCGTGATCATTGGTGTCGACGCGGTGGCCGAGCGCATGAGTGTCGCGCGGCAGTTGGGCGCGACCCATGTGGTCAATTTCAAGGACGGCGACGTGGTCGAGCAAATCATGGCGTTGACCGACGGGCGCGGCGTGGATGTGTCCATCGAAGCCTTGGGCACCCAGGGCACGTTCGAGTCTGCCTTGCGGGTGTTACGCCCGGGCGGACGCTTGTCGAGCCTCGGGGTTTATGCGTCGGACCTGCGCATTCCCTACGATGCCTTCGCGGCGGGGCTGGGCGATTACAGCATCGTCAGCACCCTGTGCCCCGGCGGCAAGGAGCGCATGCGCCGGCTGATGGCGGTGGTGCAAAGCGGTGGTGTCGATCTGTCGCCGCTGGTGACCCACCACTTCAAACTGGACGATATCGAAGCCGCGTATGAACTGTTCGCGCATCAGCGCGATGGGGTGATGAAGGTGGCGATCACGCCTTGATCGGCAATGCGCCCCGCAACGTTTAAAGGTGCGGGGCGCAGGAATGTCGCTACAGACTCAGGCGATGAATGACCTGGTGCGGATCATCAGGATCGCTGTGGGTTTCAAAGCCCATTGATCGGGCGAGGTCGCGCATGCCCGTGTTGCTGGCCGAATCCACCGAATACAGATGTTTGAAACCGTTGTGCCGGGCAGCCTTGATCAAATGTTCCATCAGCAACGTGGCCAGGCCGAGGTGCATCCACTCATCGGCGACCGTGACGGCGCATTCACAGTCCTGCTCGCCCGTGGCGGCGTAGCGGCTGATGCCGATCTCGATCAATTCGCCATTTTCGTGAACCAGTGCGATGAAGGCCGCGCGTTGTTTGTAATCGACGTCCATCAACTGATCGAGCAACGCGGTGCCCGGCTCACTGATCTGTGCGAGAAAGCGCAGGTGTCGGGACTCGGGCGACAAGCGCTTGATGAACGCATATTCGCGTTGGCGATCCTTGGCGGCCAGGGCACGGACCAAGACGTGGCGGCCATCCTTGAGCGACTCGATCCAGTATTCACCTTGGTGCGCGGCATAGGCCGGCGCCGCGCGGTCATTGTGGTCTTTGACAGTGAGCATGAGATGAGCCTCCATCGGGGCTGAACGAGCAACGCGCAGGAGAGTGCGCTGAGTCTGTTCTACACCGATGTCAGCCCCGGGAACTGATCTGGATCAGATTCCGACACGCGGCCACTGTTTTTCAGCGGGCGATGGTGCTTCTGTTTCCGCAACAGGCTCAACTCTGCGGCGGTTCGCGGGTGCTGCGTTGCGATGCGGGGCGCGGATGCCCGTCGGGAATCGACAAGGTTGCGCGCAGGCCGCCCTCAGCGCGGTTGACCAAAGTGATTCGCCCGCCCAACTGCGTGGCGATGGTGTTGACGATGGTCAGTCCCAGCCCCGCGCCGTGGGCATTGCCGCGACTGTAGAAACGTTCGAACAAGCGCGCCCGATCTGCTTCATCAATGCCCGGCCCCTGATCTTCGACGCTCAAGTGATAAAACCCCTCGGACTGGCTGAGCAGCACGGTGATCACGCCGTGTTCGGGGGAGAAGTTCGCAGCGTTGGTGATCAGGTTGTTCAGGGCAATGTCGATCGTGCCGGGGCTGGCCATGATGTTGAACGGTTCAGCGCTGTCTTCAAAAGCCAGTTCCAGGTGTTTGCTCAGCAACCATGGCGTCAGTTGCACCAGGCTGTTGCGCACGGTTTCGCTGAGGTCGATGGGTTGCAGCGGCGGTGGATTGGGTTTCGGCTCCAGGCGCGCCATGGTCAGCAACTGGTTGACCAAGCGACTGGTGCGGTCGACCCCGGCGATCAGAAACGCCAGCGATTCGCGGCGCTCCTGTTCGGTGCCAGCCTCCTGCAGATTCTGCGCATGCACCCGCAGCACCGCCAGCGGCGTACGCATCTCGTGGGCGGCATCGGCGATAAAGCGCCGTTCTCGGCCAAGCACTTCCTGAATCTGCGCGAGCATGCGGTTGAGCGCCGCCTGCATCGGCTCCAGCTCACTGGGCAGCGGCGCCAGTTGCAACGGCTCCAGCGAACCGCTGTGGCGGGCGCGCAAGGTCTCGGCCATGTTCGCCAACGGCTTGAGGCCCCAGCCGATGGCCAGCCAGACCATCGCCGCGAGCAGCAAGCTGCCGACCACATTCGGCCACAGGGTGTGGCGGACGATGCGGTCGACCAGATCGGCGCGCACGTCATCACGCTCACCGACCCAGATGCGCAGGCCGTTCTGTTTGTCTTCAAGGAGAAAGGCGCGCCAGTGACGATTGTTCAGATCCACCACGTCGCTGAAGCCGGGCTGAGTCGGTGGCGCCCTGAAGGACGGTGCGCTGGCGGTGTGCACCAACACATCACCGACAGGATTCCACACCTGAAAAGCGATTTTGCGTTCGTACGGATGACCTTCACCGCGCGGCACCGCTTCGCCCAGCGCCGAGTTGAACGCCTGGTAGAGTTCGGCGTGCTGTTTGCTGGCCAAGGGCATGCGCATCACGCCTTGCAGCAGGCGCGCGTTCTGCGCCAATTGCGCGTCGTAGACTTCGGCGATTTCGTGGTTGCTGTCGTGCAGGTTGAAGGTGCTGAGCACCGCGAGGCCGGCCAGCAACAGGCCGATGATCAAGGTCAGCGTGCGGCGGCGGATCGAGGTCATCGACGCTCCTCCACCAGATAACCCACGCCGCGAATGGTGCGGATCAGGTCGGTGGAAAATTTCTTGCGCAGGTGGTGGATGTGCACTTCGAGGGTGTTGCTTTCGGCTTCTTCGTTCCAGCCGTAAAGCAGCTGCATCAGTTGATCGCGGGTCATCACCCGGCCCGGCGGCGACAGCAGTTCGTGCAGCAACTGATATTCCTTGGGCGTCAGGGCCACAGGCTGGCCCTGATAGCTGACTTGCTGGGTGCCGGGGTTGAGGCTGATGCCGGCATGTTCGATCAACGCCTGGGCGCGCCCGGCACTGCGCCGCAACAAGGCGCGCAGGCGTGCCTTGAGTTCGTCCAGGTCGAACGGTTTGATCAGGTAGTCGTCGGCCCCGGCGTCGAGCCCGGCGATGCGATCTTCAGTAGCGTCGCGGGCGGTCAGAATCAACACCGGCAGATTCGAACCGCTGTCGCGCAGGCGGCGCAGCACCTGCAGGCCGTCCATGCGCGGCAGACCGAGATCGAGCACGGCGACATCGAAGGTTTCACTGAGCAGCGCATGCAACGCACTGCTGCCGTCCTTGAGCCAGTCGACGGTGTAACCCTCGCGGCCCAGCGCCTGATGAATGCCTTCACCCAGCGCCACGTCATCCTCAACCAGTAATAAACGCACGCGGACTCCTGTCAGTCGAGTTTCTTGTTCACGTCCACCAGCAGGCTGGCGATTTCTTTGCGGCGCCCGGCATCGGCACTTTCCCGGCCCGGGCGCGGCGCGGCTTGCTGGGCTTTGAGCAGCGCGGCTTTGGCTTCAGCGTAGCGCTTCTGACGGTAGAGGTGATCGCCCCAGAAGTACAGGCTGTCGATGCCGTTGGGGTTGAGTTGCAAGGCTTGCTTGAGCAGTTGCTCGGCCTTGTCGCTGTCGCCGAAACCGATGGGCCAGCCCGGTACGCGGTCATACAGCGCGGCGAGGCTGGTGTAGGCCGAGCCTTGCAGGGCTTTGGCGTCGAGGGTCAGGGATTTTTCCAGATCGGCCTTGGCGTCCTTGGCTTTGCCCAAGGCACCGAGGCCGCCCTCGGCACCGGCCCAACTGCTGGTGACGATGCCTTTCCAGATCCACGCTTCGGCCACCGCCGGGCGCTGGGTGGTGAACGCGTTGGCCTCGTTGGCCAATTGTTCGAACGCGGCGGCGCGCTGTTTTTCCGCCACTTCATATTGAATGTGCGCCCAGCTCTGCTGGATGCCCTCGAGGCGTTGCTGGTCGGCCGGTTCCAGCGCCCAGACGCTTTGACTGAGGGCGGCGAGCAACAGGCATGCGGATAGTTTTTTCATGGCTTTGGCGACTCGTGGTCAGGTTTTTCACTGAGACGGCGGATCAACGGCAACTGCTTGCGCAGGCCTCGATCCACCAGATGCGGGAGCAGATTGTTCAGGCGGACGAAGAAGCGTTCCGGCCAGCCCAGGTAAAGGTCGCGGCGATCACCGGCAATCGCATGGATCACCGCTGAGGCTACGGTTTGCGGATCGTCGACGTTGGCCTTGAGTGCGTCGTTCAGTGCTTGCGCGGCGGCGCTGTTCATCGAGGTGCGCGTGGCGCGCGGCGCGACGTACAGCACGCTGACCCGGGTGTCGGCGAGCTCCCGGCGCAGTGCCTCGGAAAATCCGCGCAAAGCAAACTTGGTCGCGCAATAACTGGCGTAACCCGGGTAGCCGATCGAGCCGTAGGTCGAGCCGACGTTGACCACCATGGCGCTGTCGGCCTGCTTGAGCAGCGGCAGCAGCAGTTTGGTCAGGCACATCGGTGCACTGATGTTTACCGCCAGCATCGCGTTGATATCGCTGTCATCGAGCTGTTCGAGCATGGCGAAGTGATTGACCCCGGCGGCGTTGATCAGCAGGTTGATACCACCGATGGCTTCGGCGGCGACCAGCACTTTGCGCCGGTCGCTGAGGAAGGTCAGGTCAGCGGCGACCCAGCACAAAGACTCGGGGTAGCGCTTGAGCAACGGCAGCAGTGCTTCCTGATGCCGCGCCACCGCGAGCACATGGGCACCGGCGGCGCACAAGGTTTCGGCGATGGCCAGGCCGATGCCGCCACTGGCACCGGTCAGCACCACCCGCGCATCACGCAGCTGCATGTTGAGCCTCCGCGTCACGCGGCAAGCCACGGAACATGTCGGTGTACAGGCGATAAACGACTTTCGAGGCATGGATCACGGCGGCTTGATCGGCAGGATCTTCCAGCTGATTCATCAGGCGCCGATAGGTTTGCATGTGCTCGATGTCGAGCGAACCGTGGGAACTCAGGTAACTGAACGCGGTTTCCGGCAATGCCAGACGCTCGCGAATGCTGCCCGCCGCGTGGGTGGCCAAAGCGATGCTGGTGCCTTCGAGCACGTTGACCATGCCGAACAGACCCACCGGATTGCCCCGGGCGATCAGGTCATAAAGGAAGCTGACCATCAGCTCGATCGACAACGACGGCTGACCGTCGCGCACCGCATCACGATCACCACCACACGCGGCGATGTCATTGAGTACCCAGTGCTCGTGGCCGTATTCGTCTTCGATGTACTCGGCCACCGCTTTGCGCAGCCATTCCAGACGCGTCGGCAGGCGTGCACCGCAAGCCATCATCAGCGGCACGGTGTGACGCACGTGGTAATACGCCTGCGCGAGAAACGCCCGATAACTGTCGAGGCTGACCTTGCCTTGCAGGGCATCGACGATGATCGGCAGGTTGAACAGTTCGTGGCGTTCCTGTTGCGTGGCTTCTTGCAGGGTGTCAAAAAAACTCATGATGCGGACTCCTCGGAAACAGCGGATTCGGTCAATTGGTTGTGGTACTGCGCGACGATGGCATCGCGGCGCGGGCGGCCATTGGCGGTGAGCAGGCCATTGGCGGCGCTGAAGGGTTGCGGCAAGCGCGTCCACTGATGCACCTGGGCGTAATCGGGCAAAGCCTCGTTGGCTTCGGCGACGGCAGCGGCCAGTTCGGCATCGGTGCAGTCCGGACGATGTGGCCAGAGCAGGGCGTGGTTATGCGGCAAGGCCTCGCCGTAAACGAACGCCTGGGCGATATGGCGGCGCTGGGTCAGCTCCGACTCGACCCATTCCGGGTTGACGTTGCGCCCGAAACTGGTGACGAACTGGTGCTTCTTGCGGCCCTTGAGATAGAGAAAACCTTCCGGGTCGAACTCGCCCAGATCGCCGCTCGGCCACCACTCATCGGCGTACGGCGCGTCCCCCAGATAGCCGAGCAACGTCGAGCCCTTGATCAGCACTTCGCCGTCCTCGGCCAGCCGCACTTCGACATGCGGCAACGGCCGGCCGACGCTGCCGGGGCGGCGCGCGCCGGGGCGATTGAGGCACACCACCGAGGCGCATTCGGACAGGCCGTAGCCTTCGTAAACCGGCAGCCCGACCCGTTGCGCGCGGTGCAGCAGATCCTCCGAGACGCGCGCACCGCCGACAGCGGCAAAGCGTAGGGTTTGCGGGTCGAAGGCTTTTTGTTCGGCGGCGCTGACCAGTAACAACAGCAACTGCGGCACCAGGATCAGACTCTCCGGCGCACGGCTGGCCAGATAACCGAGCAAGCGCGGAATCTCGACGCCACTGGCGCCCTGAATGCCGAGGGTTTTCTGGCTCGGCAAACTCAGTGTCGCGCCGGCATACAGCGCGGCGTAGCAGCCGAGGTTCTCCAGCAGAATCGCCAACGGCAACAGCGCCAAGTGATGCTGCGGGCCGGTGGCTTCGCTGGCCTGATCCAGCTCCCGCGCGACCCGCAACAGGCTGTCGGCGCTCAGGCACACACCTTTCGGCGTGCCGGTGGTGCCGGAGGTGAAGGTGAGTTTTGCGGTACCGGCCGGCATGCGACTGGGGCCACTGAAGGAGCGGCACCAGAACTCGCCACGTTGTTCATAACCAGCCGCGAGCAATTCGGCGCCCAGCTCCGGCTCGGCGATCACCCGTTCGGCCTGGCTCTGTTGCAGACAATGGGCGCGCTGCGCCGCACTGAAAAACGGCGGCAGCGTCACGCAGGTCAGGCCTTCGAACAGCACGGCCAGATCCCAGAGCATCGCGTCGACGCCGTTGTCCAACGCCAGCGCAATCACTTGCGCCTGCTCGTCGCGCAGGCGCTCCTGGCGATACAACACTTCGGCGTACAGCGTGGCGTAATCGAGTTTCAGCGTGTCGCCCCACAGGGCCGTCGCGTGGTCATTGTGCCGGGCATGGTCGCGCAGGGTTTCCTGGAAGCGTTGCAGTTCAAGCGACATGACAGGCTCCTTCAATCGAACCCGGCAAACCCAAACGGGTAAACAGGCCGATATTGCGCAAATGGACGAACCCGGCGCGGATGTTGCCGACATGCACCCAAGGTTTACTTTCGTAATAACTGCCCCAGTGTTGACGCTCGTCACCCAATCGTTCCGGGTCAGCGGCGCACAATGTCACTGGCTTCAAACCCAGGCGATGGAAGCTGTTGACCAGGCCGATGTTGCCGGTGAACGTCACCCATTCCAGGCCGCCCATGGCCAGCAGGTAGGTGATGGCGATGATGCTCAGGCGCGCGCTGCCGGTGTCGCTGGCGGCGAGGTTGCCGACTTCGACGATGGCGCTGCGCTCGACCGCACGATCCGCCGCCGCGCTGATTAGCGGCTCGATCGGCTCATCCAGATAGCGCTCAAGGAACAGTGATTCCAGATGCGCGCGACGCACCCCGGCCACGGCGCACAACTCGCCATCGCCGTTGTGCATGCCGAACAGCTCGGGCATGAAGTGGCGAATGTCGGCGCCGTGGGCCTTGCGAAAGCGTTGCTGGATAAAGCTTTCAAACGTCGCTCGGAGAGTGTCGTCGGGCAGCGCGCCGGTCAGTGTCATCTGCGGTGTTTCGGCTTGACCGAAGCGCAGGGGCAGGGGGATGTTCCAGTCAAAATCGGGCATGGGCAGAACGCCTCCCTCAATAGGTTTGAGCGGAGTATCCAAGCCATTTCTTAACGAAGTCTGAAGGTAAAAAAAGGTTAACGTGAGGGTCTGTCTTCAGACTCTCTTAAGACTGGGCGGGCAGGGTAACGCCGTCGGTTCGCCCAACAACCGGAGCGAGGCGGTCGAACGAATCGGCCGTCACTCACGACAATCACGAGGCGCAGCTTATGACCCGCGACACCGCCGTAACCCGTTATGGAAAACTCTCAATCACCCTGCACTGGCTGATGCTGGCGCTGTTTGTCGGCGTCTACGCATGCGTCGAAATCAAGGGCTACCTGCCCAAGGGCAGCGAAGCACGCGGCTTGCTGATGGGCTTCCACGGCCTGTTCGGCGCGAGCATCTTCGCCCTCGTCTGGCTCCGCCTGCTCGGCCGCCTCAGCCCACGCCCACCGATCACGCCCAAACCCCCTGCTTGGCAGACCGGTATCGCGCACCTGACACACCTGGCGCTGTACGGCCTGATGATAGCCACACCGATCCTCGCCTGGCTGATGCTCGCCGCCGCCGACAAACCGTTCCCGTACTTCGGCTTCCACGTCCCGGCACCCGTGGCCATCGACCCGGACTTCGCCAAACAACTGAAGTACTGGCATGAACTGATTGGCAGCACCGGTTACTGGCTGATCGGGCTGCATGCGCTGGCGGGGTTGTTTCACCATTATTGGGTGCGGGATAACACGCTGGTGCGGATGCTGCCGGGCCGCACCGAATAACGCAGATATCACTGTAGGAGTGAGCCTGCTCGCGATAGCGTTAGTCCAGTCAGTGTCGGTGTTGACTGAACAAACGCCATCGCGAGCAGGCTCACTCCTACAGGGTTTTTGTGGTGTCTGGCAGAGCGGGGCAGTTGCCGGAACCGCACTTCGCGTCCACTCTATGACCTGCCGACAAGGAGCGTCCGCCGACCCTCCGTCGTGACCACAGGGAGCTTGCAGCATGAGCGAAGACAACAAGGTAAAAGGCCCGGCGTCGTACTTCCCCTCCATAGAGAAAAAATACGGCCAGCCGATTGATCACTGGCTGAACCTGCTCGCCGGTATCACCGACAAGAAACACATGGAACTGGTGGCGTGGCTCAAGGAAGAACACGGCATGGGCCACGGTCATGCCAACGCCTTGGTTGCGCATCATCTGGCGGGTAAAAAGTGAGGGCAGGGCAGCGATGAATTTCTCCCACCGGCCAGTGACGGCCGACGACGTCAACACCCTCTGCAGCTTTCCGCAGGGCGAACAAGAGCTGTTCTTCATGTTCCCGAAAGCAAACTTCCCGCTGACGGAAGAGCAGATGCACAGCGCAATCAGCCAACGCTTCGACTCCACGGCTTTTCTGGCCAACGGCGAGTTCGTTGGCTTCGCCAACTTCTACCGCGCTGAGCACGATGGCATCTGCTGCATCGGCAACGTCATCGTCGCGCCATATGCCCGAGGCCAGGGGGTTGCGCGATACATCGTCGAGACCATGACCGCGCTGGGTTTCGAAAAATACCAGGCCAAGGAAGTGCAACTGTCCTGCTTTAACGAAAACACTGCAGGACTGCTGCTCTACCCGAAACTTGGCTTCGTGCCGTACTCCATCGAAGAACGCCCGGCGCCGGGTGGCAAACGTTCAGCGCTGATCAACATGACGCGCAGCAGAGGCGCAGCGAATGCCACTCACCTTCCATAAGATGCACGCCAACGGCGATGATTTCGTTGTGATCGACTCACGCAACATCATCAACCCCGTCACCGGCCAACTCGCCCGGCGCCTGGGTGATCGTCATCGCGGCATCGGTTTCAACCAACTCGCCGTGGTCCTCGATTGCGCAGACGCCGATGCGCGCGTGGAATTCTGGAACGCCGACGGCTCTGCGCTCGACGTGTGCGGCAGCGCCACCCGTGGCGTGGCGGACAGGTTGATGCGCGAAGCCAGCCGAACATCGATCACCATGCGCACAAACCGTGGCTTGCTCACCTGCGAACGCACGCCCAGCGGACTGATCGCCGTCGACATGGGCGAACCGTTGTTCGACTGGCAAGACATCCCTCTGGCGCAAGAACACGACACGCTATTTCTACCGCTCGCCGGCGCTCCAACCGCGTGCAACATGGGCAATCCGCACTGCACGTATTTCGTCGACGACCTAGGCACCGTCGACATCGCCACCCTCGGCCCGAGCCTCGAAACCCATCCGTTATTTCCGCAAAAAACCAACGTCCACTTCGTGCAGATCATCGACCGCCAACACATCCGCCTGCGCATCTGGGAACGCAACGGCGCCATCCCGCTCGGCTCCGGCTCATGCTCATGTGGCGCGGCCGTCAACGGCATCCGCCGAGGCCTGCTCGACCACACCGTCAACGTCGAATGCGACGGCGGCCCCGTCACCGTCCACTGGAATGGCTCAGGCTCCGTAACCCTGAGCGGCCCGGTAGAAACCACATTCTCCGGCACCCTCCCAGACACCCAACTCGACCTCAAGTGACCACGATCCCCTGTAGGAGTGAGCCTGCTCGCGATAACGCCAGCCCAGCCACCACCCATTCCAACCCGACCACATAACCCTGTGGGAGCTAGCCTGCTAGCGATGACGCCAGCCCAGTCACCCCATCAACCACTGACCGAAGTAAACAGTAAAACCACCACTGTTTAAACGAAGCCTTAAGTAACCACCGAAACCCTACAACGCCTTGCGCCGTTACCTACGACTAAGCCAGAATCCGCCGGCTTGTGCGTCTAGGTCGCGGGTTCTATCGTCTGTCGGTCGCTGAAAAACAGTGATCGGGTTTGGTAGCCCGCCATAACTAGTCGCATCGCGAACCGTTCGCAGACCTCATCAGGTCTCTGCTCAATGGTGGCCATGCGCAGGACACCTTCGGGTGTGCCGGGTCCTAGTTACCGGTCTACCAACCCGCGTATGGCCGCCACCTTCGTTTGGTAGCGAATGTGAAGGCTCCTTTTTACTAACTAGGAGTTTCACCATGATCAAACCAACACCCAACCCACCCGAAACCGACCCCACATCCCCCTACGAATCCCCCGACTCCAAGCGATTCCACGAAGCCGCCGAACGCGCCCTCGACCACTATCTCAAACCCGCCAGCCAAATCATGGCCAGCACCCAACAACCCGAACGCATGTACCTCGCCAACCCGAAGTACAACAGCGAATCCCTGCTCGCCAACGCCAGCGAAACCCTCGGCTCCGCCAGCGAAATGCTCCTCAACTTCGCCGCCATGCTCGACACCTCCCATCGCAAAACCGCACTGGGCATCGCCCAAGTTGTGATGCTCGGCGAAATCGCCGTCAACCAAGCGCTGGATAACGTCGAAATCGCCAGCTAGATGTTAACGATCTCTGTAGCGATTCCTCTGTTCTTCGCTACAGAGATCTATGTTCAGGAGTCGCTTTAAATAGACATGTGTCACATCGCTTGTAATGGCCTAAGTTGACGCGATAGCGTTGGCATCCATCTCTCGACCGAGCGGTTCTCCAATGGCGTTACACGAATGCATGCACACATTTGAAGAGTTAGCCCAAACGGTTCTGCCCGGCCATATGACCAGAATGAAAAGCTCTCTCGAAACTCCGCGAGAGATGAAGGACTTTTCAGTGCCCGGTGTTGGCGTTAAATCGTTGCTGAAGCAGTTCAAACTGGCGCAAGATTTTTCGGGTTGCTACGTGCTGATCGACAACGGCGTGCCTATCTACGTTGGTATTTCAAGAAGCGTGATCAGTAGGCTTCGTCAGCACGTCTTCGGTAAAACACACTTCGACGCTAGCCTGGCATTTCGAATTGCGATGGCAAAACATCCAGATCAAACGATTTCCAAGCTGACGCGCGCGAAGGCAATGGATGATCCTCTATTCGGTACATCATTCGCAGAGGCTCAGTCCTATCTCAAGTCACTCCAGGTGGCAGCGATTGATATTGAGAATCCGCTTGTGCTTTACGTTTTCGAACCCTACTGCGCGCTGGATCTTGATACTCACCAGTGGAATTCGTTTGAGACCCATTGATTCGGAATTCTCTGCATCTCAACTGACCTGTTAAACAGATGATTTACATGTTTGTTTAATAGGTGTCTCTCGTTGCTGGCTACGCCCTACAACTCCTTGCGCCATCGCCTACGACTAAGCCAGAATCCGCCGGCTTGTGCGTCTGGCACTCCCTCCGTACCTTGATTCCCGTCACTGCTCATCAGTGATCGGGTCTGCAAGCCCGCCGGAAAAACCAGTCGCACAGCCAGCCAAAGGACACCCGTTCGTGTCCGCTCAATGGCAGCTTTGTGCGGGAGACCTTCGGGTCTGCCGGGTGCCTGGTTTCCCGGTCTTGCAGACCCGCACATAGCTGCCACCCATCATCTGCAAGTGATGCTGGTAGCTCCTAATGAAAACCAGGAGCACAACCATGATCAAACCAACACCCAACCCACCCGAAACTGACCCCACATCCCCCTACGAATCCCCCGACTCCAAGCGATTCCACGAAGCCGCCGAACGCGCCCTCGACCACTACCTCAAACCCGCCAGCCAAATCATGGCCAGCACCCAACAGCCCGAACGCATGTACCTCGCCAACCCGAAGTACAACAGCGAATCCCTGCTCGCCAACGCCAGCGAAACCCTCGGCTCCGCCAGCGAAATGCTCCTCAACTTCGCCGCCATGCTCGACACCCCACACCGCAAAACCGCACTGGGCATCGCCCAAGTCGTGATGCTCGGCGAAATCGCCGTCAACCAAGCGCTGGATAACGTCGAGATCGCCAGCTAACCAACCCATCCCGACGAGGGGAAACCCTCGTCGAACCCCGCTGTCACACCCTGGCTGGCACACGGCCACGGCTTGCGCGCACCAGCCTCGGCTGTCAACCTTCGGGCCGTTCTCAAGGATCAGAACCAGGAATCACGGATGAGTGGCTACGTACCCAACCCCCCGAAAAATTTTCGTTACGAAGAAGCCAAACCCGTCGATATTCACGCCCAGCGTTGGGCGGAATATGAGAAACACGGGAAAGAACCCGCGCGCGAACCTGAGAAAATCGGGATCGCGTTGAGGATTGGAGTTTTCTTTGATGGCACTGGGAATAATGCGAATAACACGGCGGCGGGATTGCTGTGTGGGGCGCAGCATCCGATTGCGCCGGAAGATATTCCTGCTAGTTGTCAGCCCTATATGAAGGATCCGGACAGCAGCTACGCCAATAGCACCACCAATGTTCAGAAACTGAGCGAACTGTACTTCGCACCTCAAAGGGCCGAAGGGGATAGTTCGCAGAAGCAAGCGTTCCGGATGATTTACATCGAGGGAATAGGAACTGAGTCAGGCAAAAAGGACAGTACGTTAGGTGGTGGTACTGGCCGAGGCGAAACAGGCGTGGCGGGCCGTGTTCAGTTGTCGTTTGCAGAGATCAAAACGCGTATCAAGGACGTGTTGGACAACAATCCCAATAGTGAAATTACGTCCCTGACCTTTGATGCATTCGGCTTCAGCCGCGGTGCTGCTGCAGCAAGACACTTTGCCAACGAGGTCGTACGTGGAAAGCAGGGGCCACTCGGGGAAGTGTTGCGCAGCAACGCCTACGCCCTCAGCCGGACCTTCATCGAAGAGTACAAAAGCAGCATCAACATGGGTTTTATTGGCCTTTTTGATACGGTGCCATCCATTGCTGGCTGGTCGAATCTGGGGGATATCAAAAGTCCCATCGCCACAGGAATCAAACTTTACCTCGACCGCCGTTTCTTCACTGATGTCGTGCAGTTATCCGCGCGTGACGAATATCGGGCCAACTTCGCTTTGAGCCGCGTTAAAGCGGATCACTTGGAAATAACTCTGCCCGGGGTTCATTCCGACATCGGCGGTGGCTACCGCGACGAGGTCCAAGAGTGCGTACTCATCAGTCCGATGCAAACGCTTGTGGTGTCGCAATTTACCGACGTCTCCACTACTTCGATCTACCGCGA
Source organism: Pseudomonas sp. Irchel 3H7 (assembly GCF_900187605.1). Taxonomy (GTDB): domain Bacteria; phylum Pseudomonadota; class Gammaproteobacteria; order Pseudomonadales; family Pseudomonadaceae; genus Aquipseudomonas. Next base: position 197,164 of record NZ_FYEA01000001.1, on the reverse strand, counting down.
TGCCGTGACGGTGAAGGCGCAGTGGCTCGCCAAAGGATGGCCAGAAGAGATGCTGGAGATCGTCACGCCTGATGCCCTTCTTCTGCCAATTGATCGGCAGGAACGGCTCAGCCCACGTATGAAGCGCGTATATGCCGCAGTGCAACTCAAACGTCCTGTGAGTGGCTTGCTCTCCAGGGTATATCTACGAGTGATGCACCGATTGGCAAAAGAGAAGGGCGTTCGGTTTCAAGACATTCCCGATACGCCTGAGTTGGCAGTGCCCGCAGAGCTTCAAGCGCTGTGTGATCGATTTCTGGCGGGTAGTTACGACACCTCAATCCAAGAAGACCAATTTCTGAAGCTGAAGTACATTCACATGTCTGCAAATTGGAACCATCCTCTCGGGCGCAGAGATGGCAGTGGCGTCCGTGCCGTTTACATCAATGCCCCGACGCCGGACTCGATACGCGTACAACACCCTCATGTAGCTGACTGGAAACTTTGGTGATGAAAGTACTTTTTACCCTGCTATGCGCGCTGTTCATTACTGGGTGCCAGTCCGCGGATCCACTTTCAGCAAAAAATGACCCGAAATCCGAGTGGTGGGAGTTGGCGTTTACCGAGCCGGACTACATGAAAGTCTGGGTAGAGAACAGTTCTGTTCAAGACATTAACGGCAGGATTTTCTATAAAACCGGCGGCGGCACCGCTGCGGGGGGAGAGCCTGAAGATGGAACGGAGTCCGCCCGAGGTTGGACAGGTGGGGTAGGCGGCAGCGGAAGGAGAGTGGTGGGAGCAGATTTACCTGTTCGCATCTGGGTCCGTTGGCAATCGATTGTCGAACAGAAAACGTGGCAGGCATGGGTAGAAATCCCAGAGGAAGCCAGGCAGTTGATGGTGGCGTCCGTCAATCAACGTTGCCCGCAGACGCCTGATCAGGAAGCGAGATTTATGGCGTCGGTTTATTTAGGGTTGGCCCCCGGTGGTGTTGTGCAGGTTTGGGTAAGAGACTCTTGCCACCACCCGGTTAAAGTCGCTCGAGCGCAGGCTGAAATTGAGCCACTGGGGCCGAGCCAAGGTAAGAACGAAGGGCGTTACGCTTATCCGGTGAGTGAAAAGGCAAAGCGGTATATCGATAAATATGGCATTCCATACGGAAGTTGGTAGTCGCGACACTTAACTGAATGGATCTTTTGTAATGAACGCAAGGATTGCGCTGCTGGGCACTTTATTGATATCTGGCTGCCAAATCGGAGGCCCAGAAACCGGCGAAAATGACCCTAAATATCCATGGTGGGAGTTAGTGTTCGTTCAGCCGAATTACATGAAGGTCTGGGTAGAGGACAGCTCCGTCCAAGACATCAATAACAGAATTTTCTTTCGCGCTGGCAAGAGCACTGCTGCTAGCGGTGAGCCCGATATCCGCACAGAGTCTGCTCGTGGTTGGGGGACAATATCGGGTACCGGGATGCCTGTAACGGGCGCTGATCTTCCAAAACAAATCTTTGTCCGCTGGCAATCCATAACGGAGCAAAAAACCTATCAAGGTTTCATCGAAATTCCGGAGGAAGGCAGGCAACTGATGGTGAAGTCAACACACCAGCGTTGCCCGGAAACACCGGAGAAAACCGCGCGGTTTATGGCGTCGCTGTACGTGGGGCTCGCTCCGGGCGGCGTACTCCAGGCATGGGTTAGAGACTCATGTCGAAATCCGATTGAGGTCGCCCGTGGTCAAGGTGGGATAGAAGCTTTGGGGCCGGAACAAGGGAAACACGGTGGTCGTTATGCCTATCCGGTAAGTGAGAAAGCTAAGCGATACGTCGAAAAGTACGGCATTCCGTATGGAAGTTGGTAGGAAACAGGCAGGAGACGCGTCTTCTGCCTTTCTGTTGTTTTGAGTTATCATTTTTGACAGCTGTCGCGTCAACGCTGAATTGACAAGGGATCGCTTCCGGCCATTTACGGAAAGACGATATTTAGGTTAAGTAGCGGACTTTAGCCCCTCCCAGCGAGTGAGACGAGAGGCTGAGAACCTTATTATGTATCATTGATTATCTAGGGCGAGAACCCATTGAATACCGCTCAGCTCCCTGAACACGCTCATGGAGACAACGGAAAATAGCAGTGGGAATCTATCAATGCCTGCCTCGACATAAATATTTAACTCACGCGTATATGCTGCGCCAAAAACTGAATCCCGTAGGGCAATATTCCGCACTGTATTTGCAACTTCGATTATGCTCTCTTGGTTGTTAATGCTTTTGTTACCCTTGAAGGCTTCAAGCTGATGCAGCAAATCAAATCGCTCCATGGGTTCTGGTTCGCTACAAGCAATGGAATATGTTCCCGCTTTGATATAGGTGTTTCGATGATGCCCAGTTAACTCAGATGCGGGTCTAAAATTGGTATTTTCGATCAGGCATTTACGCTGTTTAGCGTCTACAAGGTCGTTCACATCCTCTAGGGCAGGAGATGCATAAAGAATAAGCGCCTTGGTTCCAAATTTGGATGCTAAATGTTGTAGTAGATCTTGTTGTTCTTGATAAATGTCGTATCTGAAATAATTTTGGTGCCAGTGTGACCACTCCAAGCCAAATTTTGAGGTGATCAATTCTGGTCTTTTATACTGAAAAAAAAGATTCGCTTTAATATTGGGGATGTTTTTAATTTCTCGGCCAATATAGATTTCCATCTCGTCGGCAGCTTCGCGGAGATTTACCCCTTCAAATGGCATGCGTAAAAAATAAGGATTGCCAAGACGCCACCAAAGCCAGCGACTCCGAGAGAAACCTGAGGCATCTGCACCAATGCCTCCTTCTTGCACTTGTCCAAAAGGAAAGTAAATTGAAGCTCTACGATCAAGTTCAGTATTGAAATAGCTCTCGAATGTTTTTTCTTCGTATTTTGGCTGCATAATCAAACTCGGTGATGGCTGTGAAATATAATATTTGGTTGAGGGGCTGGCTTTAGCCCGCCCCGAGTAAGCGAAGCGAACGACTTGAGCCACTGTTGAGTCATCAATTGTCTAGACCTAGTTCATTCCTTAATTCACTCAAAATAGTGGAGGAGTTAATCACAATGTGCTCGCTGACAACTGGCTCGGCGCCATGAATTATCGAGTTGCGAAGAGTTATTAGAGCTCTGATCTCACCATATAGTGACTCGCTGATTTTCTCGTTTCGGAAGAGTATTTCGGATAGTTTTGCATTGGAAATATTCCGACGAGGTCGACTGGCATGTTCCATGGAAGAGGTTGTTTGATATACAGATCCATACTTGGCAATGATTTCTTCAATTTGATTGTAATTTTTCAAGAACTCTTCAAGGCTTCCTTTGTTTGTTTCCTCTCTTACAGGGTCCACCTGGCTCTGAAGCTTCCTACTTTCTCGTTCAATGCGTTTGGGTGATATAACTTCAAAAATGAAATAGGTGACAGCCAGCAGAGTGGTTACAAATGCAGATTGCGCTGAGTTTATAATTATCGTGCCAAGCGATGTTCCTGTGCTTTCGTAGGATATAGCCAGATTTGAGAGCAGTAACGTAATAATAGAAGATAGTGTTACAAATATTAGTAAAGTGAAGTATCTGCTTTTAAGGCTATCTATTGCCTCGACTAAAGTTTCATCCTCGATCTCCTCGCGACTAAGCTCGTTGCGGAAAAATATGAAGCCTGTGAGAGTTAGCCCGTAGACCCCGGCTAGCACTTGCGCTGAAGTTGAAAACAGATAAAGAACTTGGTTTTCGTTCAATATTAATATTGGATTGATTATGCCTGCATAGCTTGTGGTTGCCGCCAAGACAACAAAGGCAATGCCGAACAGGCCAATAATTCTTGATGGTGCCCAGTAATTTTGCATTTTAACCCTAACTGTTAAGTGGGCGACAAAGTTGGGTGACTTTTTGCGCCATTTGTGTCGATAACATTCCTTGTTCATGCATAACCCTTGATCAGCTTGAGTGGCGTGCTAGCAAACACGACATATAGCGGGGGAGGTAGAGATGACATGACTTCTACGTACATTACGGAGTTGCGGGCGCGTTGTCTACGACCAGCTTACGGCTTTCTATGGGTCAATTTTTTGCCTGTCAAAAGAGTTGCTGGCCTACCCGGTCCTTGGAATGCAGACAATTGTGCAATATTCTTCGAGACTGCCATCCGGAAGCCATCCAGCAAGAATTGGGTGAAGAATTCAAGGTGGTTTGCGAAAACTTTAGTAGTCAGTGTGAGCCTGCGGCCTAGTTCTAATAAAGAAGGAGAATGCACCTATAAATCGGTATCTTACCTTCGCGACAGGCCACTACCGACCACATCAGTTAAAAGCGTGCACTTGAGTGACTATTGGCCAAAGGCAGCCCCGTCCGTAATTCCATATAAATCAGTGTTTCTGCCAGATCAACGGATTCTATACGTGACGTCATCCGGCGACGATTTCGAATACCGTGCTAGCCAAAACCTCCCCATTAACCATAACCCGTACCCCATGCCGCCCCACAAAATGCTTCCGCGTCGTAAAATCCCTAATCACCTGCCGCCTCCCCACAACCTCACTCCCAAACCCCACCAAATTCACCGTCTTCAACTTAAAAACCTTCCCCGAAACCCCACCATTCGCCTTCACATAGTCAATCGCATAATCAATCACCAACCTTTGCTCATGCGCCACCGTCGACTTCACCACAAACGACAACGTAATCGCTTCCCCCAACCTAATCACCGCCGGCTCAACCCGCACATCCAACAACTCAACCTCAGCCTTCGCCCCTGCACCAATCACCGTCAGCGCTCGCAAATCCCCCTGCTTAATCAAACTCCGCAACGCATGCTTGGCAATCCACGCCGTATGCTTGTTCTCCAACGACCAACCTTCAATCGTGTCCAGCACCCACTCCGGATGCACCTTCGTCACATCATTCAAATGATTCGCCACGGACTTGCGCACATACAAACTCTCATCCGCCTTCAATCGATTCAGTATCCCAGCCGCTAACCGCGGATCCGCCTGCACCGCTTCCAACCGAAACGACCAAGGCAGGCGAGGGCGGCTGCCTTCGCTGGCGAGGCGTCGAACGTGGTGGTTTTCGTCGCGGGTCCAGTCGTGCATCAGCTCTAGCGAGCGCTGCAGGTCGCTGCGCAGAAAGTGGCGGATGGCGAATTCGGAGGAGCCGAAGGTGGTGAAGTACTTCAGGGCGTCCATGGAGGTGTCGAACGCATGTCCGCCGTAGCTGGCGACGTAATGCGGCAGGCACATGCTGACGAATCCGCTGTTCAGCCTTGGCGCGAGTTCACGCAATACATCGAGGGAATCTTGGTAATCCAACGGCAATACGGCGTGCAGGCTTTCGCTGACACGGGCCATGCGTTGCATCACTGATAATTCGGCGAGTCCGTCCTGGGCGTGTTTAAGAAACGCCTTGGCCTTGAACGCCGGGTACACGGCGCTCATTTCTCGGGCGATGTGCTGCAAGCGCTCGGCGTTGAAGATTTCCTTTAACGCCGGGGCGGCGGTTTCGGTGGTGCTCATGGTCAGGTCATCGGGGTGCTGACGAACGCTTCGAGGGTTTCGGCGTAGGCGGTGTATTGGGCGATGTGCGGGTAGCGGCGGGTGTCGATCTGGTCGGGGACGACGAGGTCGGTGAAGCTCCAGGCGACGGCGAGGCTGATGCCGGCCTGGGTGAGGGTGCCGTCGGTGGGCAGGCCGGTTTTTTCCAGTTCTTGCTCGAGGGCGGTGAAGGCGGCGGCGAGTTGGCCTTCGACGCGTTCGACCCACGGCTGGTATTGAATGTCGGCCGGGCGCAGGTTGCGTTCGTAGTAGAGCTGCACGGCTTTTTCGCAGGCGGCGAGGCTGAGGCCGATCAGGCGCAGGGCGTGGGCGCGTTGTTTCAGGTCGCTCGGCAGCAGACTTTTGCCGGAACTGGCTTCGAGGTAGTCGAGGATGAGGGTCGAGTCCATCAGGACTACGCCGTCGTCGAGGAGCAGCGTGGGGGCTTTGACCACCGGGTTGATCTGCTGGAATTGCTCGAAGTGGCGGAACACCGAGACCGACTCGTGTTCGAGGTCGATGCCAAGGCGTTTGGCGGAGATGGCTACGCGGCGCACGTAGGGTGAGTCGAGCATTCCGATCAGTTTCATGTGCAACTCCTTTGGCAAATCACGACCTGACGATGGGGATCGAATGTAGCGGGAAAAGCTGTTGGTTGACTACCGGGAAAAAAGTTTTGGCCTTCTGTAATAGCCGTGAAACAGAAACTGTTACATCGGTGAAACATCCGAAAATAAAGGCTTTCATTGACCTTGCGAGGTGTTTTGGCGGATCTATAGTCAAAGTGCCAGCACCGTCCAGGGATGGAAAAGTTAAGCGAGCTCAGGCCCTCTGATTCAGTACTCGTTTGTATTACTCCCTTGCAGTCCATCAACCCTAGAGCGATGAGGCACTGCCGTGCGCGCAGTAAGAGTGCGCGCCGTCGGTCACATAAAAGGGTCCGAGGGGCATGTCATGAACAATTTTCATCGTTTGACGATTTGTGCGTTGTGTATTGGGTTGGTCGCTTGCAGTAGCCGCCCGGAGCGCGGGGCGGTCGTGCAGCAGTGGTCGGCGAATACGGAGCAGTTGAACTTCAAACCGATATTTCCGCCGCGTGGCAACTTTGAAGTAGGCGATTTTTATGTGGTAAGAGCCGCGAAGGCCGGTAACAAAATGAAAACCGCTGATTACTACATGAGTTCGGTCTGGTTTGATCGGATGAGGCTGGATGAGGAACTGAAGAAGGCCGCGCCTTACATCACTGCGCAGAAAACTCCGGTGGACAAATCCGGACTTGTGACGGCGACCAGTGTTCCGGACCTTTTTGTACCGAACACCAACGTGAAAATGAATGCACTGGTGGCCTTTCCCGGTTTCACCTTCGCCTCACTGGCTGAGAGTGATATCGGGCTAGGGGTCAGCAATAGCGCGATCGGCGCATTTTTTGGGGGCGCGCGCAAGTCGGGATATTCGGTGGCGTACTCGGTGCCATTGGCGGAAACGTATGGGGTGCTGTATAGCGATGCCCATCTTGCGGCCGACAAATATTTAAGCAAATACACCGACGCTCAACGCAACAAGCTGACAAATGCGGTGGTTTCGCTGAAAAACGATGCGAAGGTCAACGACAAGAATGACACGACGTCTGTGCTTGTACTGGTAACCCAGGTCTATCTGGCGCGCTCGTTGGATGTGGTGGTTTCCTCGACCGAAAGCAACGGTGCGCAATTGGCTGCGGTTACACGGGCACTGACAGATCTGGATGAGCGCAAAACGGCTATTGAGAATCAGCTTCGCGCGCTAAAGCCAACTGCCAAGGGGGATGGCGCGGCAGACGGGAAGTCCGCAGTGGCCAAGGCAGGCGATACCAAGGCGGCTGCCGACAAGCCAGCGGCCGTCGTGCCGGCGACCAATCAGGCGCTTGTTAAACAGAAAGAGGCGGAACTGGCACAGGTCAACGCTGATATCCGTAAACGCGTGGAGTCCGTAACGCCTGCGATGCCGGGTGTGACCGGTTCAGTGGTGAAGTCCTCCGCGACGAGTCTGACGTTGCGTCAAGTTTTCGATACACCGGTGGCTATCGGTTATTCGGGCATCAACATTGATATCGACACGTTGATCAAGGATCGCAAAGTCGTCGAAGCGTCGAATATTGATACCTTTCCGTTGAAACAGATCATCAAGGTCAATCTCGAGTAGGTGGCAGCAAATCACAGCGTCGATCTGCTCGGGCGGGTCGTCGCTGTATTGGGTTGTCAGTCGTCAAACCCCGCCTGTTCGTGAATCTCATCAACATTCAGTTCCAGCCGATACGCCACCGCGACAAACAAGGCCTGACACAAACACAACGTCGCACTCAGCGAACGAAAGGCAAGGGCGCTGCCTTCGTTTATCAGCAATACGCTGTCGGCGAGTTTCGCCAGGGGCGAGAGGTGGCTGTCGGTGAGGATCAGGGTGTTGGCCTGCTGTTGTCGGGCGAAGCGCAGGCAGTGCTGGGTTTCCTTGGCGTAGGGCACGAAGCTGATGGCGATGACCAGATCGTTCGCGCGCACGCTGCGCATTTGCTCTCGATAGCTGCCGCCCAGCCCGGAAACCAGGTGAATGCGCTTCTGAGTGTGTTGCAAGTTGTAAACGAGGTAGTCGGCGACGGCAAAGGAGCGGCGCACGCCGACGACATAAATGTTGTCGGCGTTGACGATCAGGTCGACGGCTTTTTCGAACGCGGCGTCGTCGAGTTCACGGCCCAGGCGTTCGATGCCGGAGCGGGTGGCGTCGATGCATTCGCGGGCGAGGTCGCCGGCGCTGGCTTGCTGCGACTGGTTGGCGATCATGCTGCGGATGCGTTGCTGGTAGTTTTGCACCGGTGAGGCTTTGTGGGTGTAGGCGCTGCGGAACAGTGCCTGCATTTCGCTGAAGCCGCTGAAACCGAAGCGTTGCGAGAAGCGCACGATGGCGGACGGGTGGACTTCGCACTCGCGGGCGATGTCGCTGATGCGGTCGACCATAATGCGGTCGCTCTGCTGGCTGATGTAGCTGGCGATGCGTTTAAGTTGACGCGGCAGGGCGTCGTATTCGTCGGTGATCAGTTGCAGCAGGCGCTCGGCATTGATCGGGGGGCTGGCGAGTGAAACCTCGTCGGTGGCCGGCAGATCGGGGCGGGGCATAGGTCATCCTTCAGGCTGTTTGATCACACGGTGGGCCTGATAGTAGGGGGGCTTTTGCGGTTCTGCTTTGCTGAAACGATGCAGTGCGTGGTAAAAAATTGGGTCTGGGCGTTGTGTGGTTAGCCGTTTGTCTTCTATATACAGCCGCTCGACTGAATTTCTTGCTATAAACGCACTCCGATGGCCGTGTGAACGCTGTGTCAGAGCACTTTCCGGACGTTGTCGGACAAATTCCCTGTATTTACAGTTGCTGAGGCCTCATTCGGGCCTTAGACTGCCGCCCCTCGTAAATTGAGTGCCGGGTGGCATTTGCAATAAACGATGCCTTTTCGCCGACCGCTCGCGGTTCGCCGAAACGCTCCCTAATTCGCCTTAATGCACGTTTTTTTATAGAGATATCAATGACAAAGGACAAGTTGCTGGCCATGCCGGCAGATGACTACATGAATGCAGAGCAGCACGCTTTCTTCACTGAGCTGTTGCAGAACATGAAAGTCGAAACCCACGAGCGCATTGAGCAAAACCGTATCGCCATCGAAAGCCTGGACACCCCGGCTGACCCGGCAGACGCGGCTTCGGTTGAAGAAGAGCGCACTTGGCTGGTAAACGCGATCGATCGCGACCAGCGCATGCTGCCGCAACTGGAACAAGCCCTTGAGCGCATCAAGGAAGACAGTTTTGGCTGGTGCGATGACAGCGGCGAGGCCATTGGCCTGAAGCGCCTGCTGATCAGCCCGACCACCAAGTACTGCATCGAAGCTCAAGAGCGTCACGAGCAGATCGACAAGCACCAGCGTCAGGCCTGATTCTGTGGGGTGACCCTTTCAACAGGGCACCTTGAAAAGATCGCAGCCTTCGGCAGCTCCTACATGGGCGTTGCTGAAGGCTGCGATCTTTGTTTTTGCTCGTCTGCAATAAGCCCGCGCCGTTCCATTGACCTGCCACAGACCCCACGACTAACGGACCATGGATAATGGCGTTGTAGTGGCGTTTAATGCAGTCACAATAACGAGAACAAGCGTGGGGTGTTGATATGACGAGAGACGGATCTCTGGTTGGGGCTTTGCCTGCACCAGTGCTTTTGCCGAAAAACCGCTGGATCGCACCGACCCTGCAAAGCATCGCCCTGATGCTGTTGCTGGCCGGCATGTCCCTGGCCGAATGGTCGCTGTACATTGGCATGCCGTTGGCGGTGCTGATTGTCTGGCTACCGCGCTTGCGTTCTCGCGCCATCCCCGATGTCCAGCCTGCCGACACTGGCAGCGCAATGTCCGAACTGACCCGCGACCTTTCCTACACCACCAGCCATAACGCGTTGTCGGCGGCCGGCGTGGCGTTTTCGGTCAAGGAACTGGCGAGCAAACTCGAATCGCAACTCGATGCGGCGGCGCAGATCGTCAGCAATGCCGAGGTGATGATCGCCACCGAACACGCCACTTCACAACTCAGCCGTGCCGCGCTTGAGGCGGCCAGTCAGGCGCATCACAGCAGCGCAGCGGGGCGCACGGAACTGGTGGATTCGATCTCGCGCATGCATCAACTCAGTCAGCGCGCCAATGCCAGCCGTGAACTGATCGAAGCCTTGAGTCTGCGCAGCGATGATATTCAGCGCGTGACGCTGGTGATTCAGTCGATTGCCAGCCAGACCAATCTGCTCGCATTGAACGCGGCGATCGAAGCGGCGCGAGCCGGTGAGCATGGTCGCGGGTTTGCCGTGGTGGCGGATGAGGTTCGTGGATTGGCGGCGCGCACGGCGTCGGCCACCGGTGAAGTGGGTGAGATGGTCGCTGACATTCAACAACGCACGGCGCAGGTGGTGGAGCAGATTCGCCAGCTGTCGAGTGATCTGCAGACCGGTGTCGAGCAGGTCGAGCACACCGGTCAGCATCTGGAGAACATCGCGCGACTGGCAGCCGGGGTGGAAAGCCAGGTCGGTGAAATTGCTCAGGGCGCGGAAACCAATCGTGAGCAACTCGACAGCCTGTTCAAGGCCATCGAACAGATGCGCAGCGATTTGGCGATCAGCGATCAACAGACTCGCCGCCTCGCTGAAGCGGCGGTGCAGATGGAAGGGCAGGCGGAAACCATCAGCGAGCGTCTGGCCGAGGTCGGGCTGGATGACTATCACCAGCGCATCTACGATCTGGCCCGCGAGGGCGCGAGCCAGATTGCTGCGCGTTTCGAGGCGGATGTCGAGCAGGGCCGGATCAGCCTTGAGGACCTGTTTGATCGTCAGTATCAGCCGATCCCGAATACACAACCGGCGAAATTTCAAACCCGTTTCGACCGCTACACCGATCAGGTGCTGCCGGCGATTCAGGAGCCATTGTTGCCGCGTCACGAGGGGTTGGTATTCGCCATTGCCTGTACGCAACAGGGTTATGTGCCGACGCACAATCAGCTGTTCAGTCAGCCGTTAACCGGCGATGCGCAGGTCGACGCAGTGAACAATCGCACCAAACGCAAGTTTGCTGACCGCACCGGTATTCGCTGCGGCAGCCATCAACAACCGGTGTTGTTGCAGACTTACACCCGCGACACCGGTGAGCTGATGCATGATTTGTCGGTGCCGATCATGATCAAGGGCCGGCACTGGGGTGGATTGCGTCTGGGCTATAAGCCGGAAAAACCGCGTTGAGCGATTGTTACTTCTGATGCAATGAATCTGTGCACGGAGCTTGCTGTTTCCGCTCGAAGGAAACCATTAATCTGACGACTTAGTTAGGTTGCTAATGATTTCGGGAGGGCTGCATGCAGTGCAGAGTTGATGTCGCGGTGATGATCGGCAGTGGCGTACCGGCCGGACTGCGCGCAATGGGGCGCAGCATTTGCTGGGTGGTATTGCTCAATGGCGAGCGTCGCGGCACCGCGTTTGCCAGTCGCGACGAGGCCGAGGAGTGCAAGGCTGCATGGCTCGCGCAGTTGCAAGCCGAACCATGTGACAGCCTTCACTGATCCAGAATTACTTGCCGCGGTGCAAGCGCACATTCAGTTCATCGACCATCACCGCTTCTTCGCCATCGGCCCTTAGCCATTCCTTGAGTAGTTGTGCCTGTTGCGGTGACCAGAAATCGGCGTCGATCAGTTTGGTGTTTGCATCCAATGGATGCGCCTCGATGAAATCGTCGATTGCGTTACCTTCTGAAGGCAACCCCAGTTGATCGAACAGGGTTTTCAGATCGTATGCTGGCAGTTCCATCGTGTACTCCTTCAATGGGCGCCGTTACGGCGCGGTGGATCGCTCTCTTTATCTGAGGCAGCCACTCGCCAGGAGTTCGATCTTTGATTCCAGTGAGCGGGCGAGGGCGCAGGCTTCGTTGTGATCTTCACGGAAACCTCTTACACGGCCGGTCGATGTTTCCTTTATGTGGAAGAAGGCGTTGCCGGCCGGTACGACTTGAAAACGTGGGCAATGGTCGCTCATATCAGTGGCACGCAGGATCAGCGGTGATTCGATCCGGGCGTCTGTGGTCATGGCAAAGTGAGTCCGAGTGCACATATGAAGTCCTTTTCATCAGTTGGCCGATATTTACAGGCCGTTGCGGGTAGTCGGAATGAGCATCGCTGCTCTAGAATCGCCAGTACCCGTTGGCGACAGGGCTTATCTAAAGCAATTTTTCGCCAGCGATATGTCGGAAAAGTGCTTTTTTTCGTGAGAATTTTCCCTAAAGTTCGTAGTCAGACTGCTCTTGCCAACGGTGAGGATTTTTCCTTCAAGCTTTGGCGACTTCGGGATGAGTTTCGCGAGTGACAATCCGGTAGTCTTACCAGCCTCGTGTTGAATGAGCACTCTGCTCGATTCGGGCTTTATTGATTTATTTGGCAGTGACATCGGCCTGGCCGTTTTTTTGCCGTGCGCGTTTTCCGTGTGCGGTTTTTTCAGATGTGGGGATGTTTCTTTGGCAGTCAGTAATCTCGATATGCATGCTTTGTTCGTGTTGGGTGATTTGCGTGCAAAGCTGGTCAAGTTGTTCCAGTCGCGTTTTGTTTACATCACCGAGCAGAACGCCGAAGGCATTTACGTGGCCGAGATCGACACCGAAAGCGCCTTGGTGGTTGATGACAAGCCGGGGCTCAAGCTCAAGGTCGGCGATCATTTCAGTGCATCGGTCTTGCCCAGCCGTGAAGGCGGCAAGATGGATATCCGTTTTCGCGAAATCAAACTCACGGTCTATGGACTGGGCGATTACGCTTTCGTCGAGACCGCTGACGGGCACGCGATCCTGTTCAAGGAAGGCCACAGCGTGGTGACCGTGTTCGCCGCTCATCAGCAATTGCAGGAAGGCCTGACCAAAACGCTGAAAGCCGTGACCGCCAAAGCCGCCAAGTGGCGCAAGGGCGAACTGGTGACGTTCAAGGCCAGCGAGTGAGCCGCGCGGATTTCCATTCGCAGAACCTCGACACTGCACGCGAGGAGGCCCAGCGTTTGTTCGCCGCCAAGGCTGAGCTGCAAGGCGCCTGGCTGAATTGGCTGGCTGCGCAGATCTACCAGTTGCGCCCTGCGGAATACGCCAGCATGGTCAGACGCGAGCTGCAACGCTTGCAGGAAAAGTCTGATTGATAACCTCGTCCGCAGCATGACCCGGAAAAAGCAGGAACCTCGGCTACAGTCAGTTGACTGAGTATTCAGAGGCTTGCGGTCTTCTGTCAGGCCATCCTGCCATTGCTGTGAACAGCACGAGGTGCAATGCATGAACGGATTTCGACGGTTATTGGCCGCCAGCGTGGCCACGTTCGGTTTGCTGACATCAGCGCCATCGGTGATGGCCGCCCAGGCGCCGATCCATTTTGCCGACCTGAACTGGGAAAGTGGCAGCCTGATTACCGATGTCCTGCGGATCATCGTCGAGAAGGGCTATGGTTTGCCGACCGACACCTTGCCTGGCACCACCATCACGCTGGAAACCGCACTGGCCAACAATGACATCCAGGTCATTGGCGAGGAGTGGGCCGGGCGCAGTCCAGTGTGGGTCAAGGCCGAGGCCGAAGGCAAAGTCGTCAGCCTGGGCGATACCGTCAAGGGCGCTACCGAGGGCTGGTGGGTGCCGGAGTACGTGATCAAGGGCGATCCGGCCAAAGGCATCAAGCCGCTGGCACCGGAGCTGCGCAGTGTCAGTGATCTGAAAAAGTACAAGGACGTGTTCAAGGATCCGGAAACCCCGGGCAAGGGGCGCTTCCTCAACAGCCCGATCGGCTGGACCTCGGAAGTGGTCAACAAGCAGAAGTTGACGGCTTATGGGTTGCAGGACGATTACACCAATTTCCGCAGTGGTTCGGGCGCGGCGCTGGATGCCGAGATCAGCTCTTCGATTCGTCGCGGCAAACCGGTGCTGTTTTACTACTGGTCACCGACGCCGCTGCTAGGCAAATTCAAACTGGTGCAGCTGGAAGAGCCGCCGTTTGATGCCGAGGCGTGGAAGACGCTGACTGATGCTGATAATCCCAATCCAAAACCGACCCGTTCGCTGGCGTCGAAGCTGTCGATTGGCGTGTCTACGCCGTTCCAGAAGCAATATCCGCAGATTGCCGAGTTCTTCAGCAAAGTGGACTTTCCGATTGAGCCGTTGAACAAGGCGTTGGCGGACATGAGCGAGAAGCACACCGCGCCGCGGGATGCGGCCGTGGCATTCATGAAGGCGCACCCGGACGTGTGGCAGGCCTGGTTGCCGAAGGATGTGGCGGAGAAAGTTTCGGCTGATTTGAAATAGAGGCTGATGCGGCTGGCCTCATCGCGAGCAGGCGAAGGCCTACATTTGGAAAGCATTCCCCTGTAGGCCTTCGCCTGCTCGCGATGCTTTTAAAACTTCATCTGCACCGCCAGTTCGAAGGTGCGCGGTGTGCCCAGGTAATACGCCGGCGAAACATGCGCAAACTCGGCATACACCTCATTGGTCAGATTACGCACGCGCCCGGTCACGGTGGTGTGCGAATCAACCTTGTAGCTGAGGAAGCTGCCGAACAAGGTGTACGACGGCACCGTCATGGTGTTGGCCGTGTCCGCATACACCGACGCCACATATCGTGCATCAACCCCACCTTGCCATTGCGGCGAAAAGTCATACGTCAGCCACAGATTACCGACTCGATCCGGCACGTTGGTCGGCGTGTTGCCCTTGCGCGACACCACCACCCCGGCGGCATTCTTTTCGGTGAAATCATCGTACTGCGCATCGACCCAGGCGAAGTTACCTTCGGCCAATAATTTGTCGGTGATCCGCAGCGAACTGGCGATTTCGATGCCTTTTGACGTTTGCTGGCCGACCGGAATGCTGGTGGTCGGGTCCAGCGGATCGGTCACCGCGAAGTCCTTTCGCTCAATGGTGTAGGCGGCAATCGTCGCCGAGCCACGCCCATTCAGATAATCGAATTTGCTGCCAATCTCCCACTGTTTGCCGGTCGAAACGTCGAAGTCCTGCGTACCGTTCGGCTGCTCGGCGGCGGTGCTGTATTGCACGTAGACGTTGGCCGATGGAATGAATTGGTAGGTCAGGCCGGCGCGGCCGGTGACCGGCTCCCAACTGCGTTTGAGGTGCTTGGGATTGGCAGCGGTCACGGTGCGATGGTTGGTCACGTCGAGATCAATGTCGTCATAACGCAGACCGGTGAGCAGCGACAGCTTGTCGGTCAACGCCAGCCGGTTTTCCACGAACAGCGCTTTGGTGGTGACCTCGTTGGTCTTGTCGCTGATCAGTTTGGGGTTGGTGCCCGGGATGTCGTAGAAGTGCCCCGGACGATAGTTGTTCGGATCGACCGTGCTCGCGCCTTTGACGTTCAGTGGCGAGTTGGTGGTCTGGTTGACCTTGTATTCGAAGCCCCCCGACCACGTCGTGTCGAGACCGAAAAGCGTGTTGTCGTGGCGCAGTTCGAACTGGTTGCCGTTCTGCTCGCCCTGATGGCGTACCTGATAGGCAGTCGAACGGTTCACCGCCGTGTTGTCGGCGTTGTACTGGTAGGTTTCGAGGTTGCGGTAATCGCGCTGGCTGTCGAGGTGATACAGCGTGTTGCGCAGGGTGGTGCTGTCGTTGATCCGGTAGTCGATGATCGAGCGCACCCAAATTGTCCGCTGCTCGTAGCGACCGTCCTCGACGTTGTAGTTGTTGAAGCGATTGTGTTTATCGATTTTCAACTCGCCGGCCTTGGGATTGAGTACGGGCGTGCCCCAGTACGGACTGTCTTCGTGTTCGTCCTGATATTCCAGCGCCAACGTGTGCGACAGGTCGGGCGTGAGATCGCTGAGCAGTGAGAACGCCACGCTCCAGGCATCGCGCTCCTGGCGGTCGATGTAGCCGTTGCTGGTGTTGTGGCTGACGTCGAGTCGCGCGTAGTGCTGCACGTCGGCGCTTGGGTCAGTCAGGGCATGGTTAAGGCCGAACGCGGTTTCGGTGGTGTCGTAGGTGCCGTAGCTGATCCGGCCTTCAACGGCCTGTTCATCGCGGGTGGCCAGTTTGGTTACGTAGTTCAGCGAGCCGCCAACCGAGCCCGCGCCGTTGATCAGCGATGACGGGCCGCCGACCAGTTCCACACGATCATAGATCCACGAATCGACAGGCCGCGCGAGGCCGCCGGAAACGTTGATGCCGTTGAACATCTGGGTGATCTGGCTGCTGGTGAAGCCGCGATAGGAAACGAAACCGCCAAATCCCGGCGGCGCACTGGCGTTGACCCCGGGCAAGGTGTTGGCGGCGTCCTGGAAGTTCTGCGCGCCATGGCGTTCGATATCGTTGCGCTTGGCGATGGCCACCGAGGCGGGTGTGTCGCGCACGCTCAAGCCGAGGCGCGAGGCCATGCCGCTGGATTGGTCGAGGCTCAGGCCCGGTTCCGCGCCGGACTCGCCATCGATGGTGATTGGCGCCAGATCCACGGTGGATTGCGCCCAGACGTTAACGGACAGGCAGCCGCATAGGCTCGCCAGCAAAGTGAGTTGTTTCATCATTTGAATCCTGAATGCTTGTCTAGGAGTCAGCGCACAGGTGAACGCCGCACGTTGGCGCAGTGGGCTGACAAATCAAAAAGGCAAAGACACTCAGGCGAGCGGTGGGGCGCGAGGGTTGGCTGAAGGCCAGGTGAAGCGGGCAGGGAGGTCGGCGCTGACGATGGGCGCCAGCGGCGGACTGTGGTGTTCGGGCAGGATCGCCAGCGTGAGGCTGGAGTTGAATGCTGGGCCCATGCCACCGCCGACCGAGCACAGCGGACAGCCAAATGCCTTGGACAGGGTGGGCAGTTGTTCTTCGGTGGGGTTGCTGGCGAGCGGCGCTTGAGTGGCCGGGTCGACTGTACAGAACTGGCCGCCGATACCGTTGAGCTGCATGCCGACCATTTGTCCGTGACCGATGCTGCAGGCGAACACGTTGAACAGGACGCAGCAATAGAGCATCCAGGCCAGCAGTGAGCGATCGGAACGGGAGAATTTCATGGGGCGGCACTTTACCGTACCGCTGATCGGTCGTGCACTTGAAAAAAATCCGACTAGGATGATTTGTTCAAATCCCTTTCCAAGGATTTCAACCATGACCTTTGTGTTGGCTCAATGGCTGGTGACAACGTTTGCGGTGATCGCCTTGATGCACGTGTATTGGGCGCTGGGCGGGCAGTGGGCGGCTGCGGTGGTGGTGCCGCAGGTGCCGGTGCGCGGATTTGTCGCAACGGTGCGGCCGGCGTTCAAGCCGTCAGGCTGGCTCACGTTGATTGTGGCGGCGGCATTGTTGGTGATTGCGGCGTTGGTGTGTATGCGGGTGGGCTGGGGCATGCCGGCGGTGACGCACAAGGCGTTGCAATGGGTGATCAGCGCGATTGCGCTGTTGATGTTTGCCCGGGCGATTGGTGATTCGAATCTGGTCGGTTTTTTCAAGGAAGTGAAGGATTCGCGGTTTGCGCGGCTGGATACCTGGGTGTATTCGCCGTTGTGTGCGGTGTTGGGGGCGGGGTTGTTGGCGGTGGCTTGGGTCTAGAAAAGCAAGATCAAAAGATCGCAGCCTTCGGCAACTCCTACAGGGGGGAGCGCATTCCAATGTAGGAGCTGCCGAAGGCTGCGATCTTGTAACGGTTCAGCTACCGCTCTCGGTGCGGCGGCTGCTTACCTCGGCCGGCACATCATCCCCGGCCATGCGCTTGCGGAACAACGCCGCCCGCGCCAGCAGCAAGGTCGTCACCGGCACAGTGATCGCCAGCAAAATCGGAATCAGCCAGGCATGTATCACCGGCCCGGATTTCAGCGCCGAGAAGCAGATGATCGACGCCAACGCCACACACCACGCCCCCAGCGTTGAGGCCAGTGCCGGCGGGTGCATGCGCTGGAAGTAATCCTTCATGCGCAATAACCCGATTGCACCAATCAGCGCGAACAGACCGCTGAGCACCAGCAGGATCGCCACCGGAATCTCGATCCATAGCGACAATTCAGTATTCATTCGATCACCTCGCCACGCAGCAGGAACTTCGCCAGGGCAAACGAGCCGACGAAGCCGAACAGCGCAATCAGCAGCGCCGCTTCGAAGTAAGTGTCACTGGAATAACGAATACCCAGGGTCAGCATCATCAACATCGCGACGATGTACAGGTAATCCAGCGCCAGGACTCGATCCTGTGCCGACGGGCCTTTGAACAAACGCACCAGCGTCAGCACCATGGCCAGCGAGAACAGGAACAGCGTCAGCAGGATGGCGTTCGACAGTAATGGGCTCATTCGAAAATCTCCATCAACGGCCGCTCGTAGGTGGACTTGAAGTGCTCGATGAATTGCGCTTCATCATCCAGATCCCAGACGTGCAACAACAGAATGCTGCGATCCAGCGACAGTTCCGACCAAACCGTGCCGGGCACCACCGTGCAGATCATTGCCAGGGTCGCGAGGCCATGGGCATCGCGCAGGTCGAGCGGCACTTTGACAAAGCCCGAGCGCAGCGGGCGACGACCGGCGTTGAGCACGCCCCACGCGACAATCAGGTTGGACACCACCACGTCGCGACCGACGAGGAAGAACAGGCGCAGGATTGTCCCGGGGCGGCGAATGCGTACCTGTTTCGGACGCAGTTTGCGCATCATCAACGGTGCAGCAAAACCCAGCATCGCGCCGAGCAGCAGATTGCCCGGGCTGATCGACAGGTTCAGGGTCAGCCACAGAACGCACAATGCCAACGACAACAACGGTGCAGGAAACACGCGCTTCATGGCTGCACCTCCAGCATCGCCGATTTGGCTTCCGGACTCGGAACAGCGCGGGTGCCGAGCACCGCCATGACGTATTGCTGCGGGTTGTTCAGCGCCTCGGCGGTAGCTTGGGTGTAGCGCAGCAGCGGTTCAGCCTTAAAGGTCAGGACGATACTCAGCCCCAGCAACAGGAAGATCGGCGCACATTCGAGTTTGCGCAGCAGCGGCGAAGGGCGCTCCTCCGGCGTCCAGAAGCGCTGGATGCCGAGGCGCGAGAACGCCATCAACGACGCGAGGCCGGTGAGGATCAGCAGCGCCAGCAACGCCCATGCAGCGATGGAAATCGGCGCAGCGGTGCCCAGGCCCAGCGGATTGAGCAATGCGCCGATCAGGCTGAGTTTGCCGATGAAGCCAGACAGCGGCGGCATACCGATGATCAGCAGCGCACAAGCAATAAAGCTCAGGCCGAGAAACGCCATGGTCCACGGAATGACCTGACCGACCACGGCTTTCTGCTCGTCATCGAGGTTGATGCCTTTGGGTGGTTGCAGGGATTCCTGCGGGCGCGGCAGCAGTTCGCTTTCATCCTCTAGCGGGATCTCATTGGCGGAACGAGAACGTTCGATCAGCTCGGCCAGCAGGAACAGCGCGCTCAATGCCAGCGTTGAGCTGACCAGATAGAACAGCGCTGCGCCGATCAGATTCGGTTGGGCGAAGCCTACGGCGGACAACAGGATACCGGCCGACACCAGAATGCTCAGGCTGGCCATGCGCTCCAGGCGTTGCGCGGCGAGAATCGCCAGCGCCGCGCAGGCCATGGTCGCCATGCCGCCGTAGATCAGCCAGTCGCCACCGAAGAATGCCGAGGCTCCGGCTTGCCCTGAGAACAGAAGGGTCCACAGGCGCAGCAGGGTGTAGACGCCAACCTTGGTCATGATCGCGAACATCGCCGCGACCGGCGCACTGGCCGAGGAGTAGGCCGGCACCAGCCAGAAGTTCAGCGGCCACATACCGGCCTTGGCCAGGAACGCGACGGCGAGAATCCCGGCGCCGGCATGCAGCAAGCCACGGTCAGCTTCCGGCACCAGCGGAATCTTCAGCGCCAGATCGGCCATGTTCAACGTGCCCGTGACGCCGTAGATAAGTGCCGCGCCAATCAAAAACAGCGAAGAGGCCAGCAGATTGATCGAGATGTAATGCAGCCCCGACGAGACCCGCGCCCGACCCGATCCATGCAACAGCAAGCCATAAGACGCGGCCAGCAGCACTTCGAAGAACACGAACAGGTTGAACAGATCCGCCGTCAGGAATGCGCCGTACAGGCCCATCAATTGAATCTGGAACAAGGCGTGGAAGCTCGAACCGGCGCCATCCCAACGTGCCATGGCGAAGAGCAGGGCGCTGACGCCGATGATCCCGGTCAGCACCAGCATCAGCGCCGACAGCCGATCGACTACCAGCACGATGCCGAATGGCGCCTGCCAGTTGCCCGGCAGGTACACGCCGATGGAACCGGGTACGCCAGTGGTTTGCGTCCACTGCAGCAACAGCACCGAAATGAACAGACCGACGACGCTGGAGAACAGGTTGATTTTCGCCTTCAGCGGTCGGTGCCGCTCGCCGAGCATCAGCATGATGGCGGCGGTCAGCAGCGGCAACAGAATCGGTGCTGCGATCAGGTGAGTCATTGCCATCATTCTTTAGGCTCCCGGCCGTCGACATGGTCGGTGCCGGTCAGGCCGCGCGAGGCGAGCAGCACGACGAGGAACAGCGCGGTCATGGCAAAGCTGATGACGATCGCGGTGAGTACCAGGGCCTGTGGCAGCGGGTCGGTGTAGTGCAGCAAATCCTGGGTGACGCCGTCCTTGATCACCGGCTCCTTGCCGATGAACAGGCTGCCCATACTGAAGATGAACAGATTGACGCCATACGACAGCAGGCACAGGCCCATGACCACCTGGAACGTCCGTGGCCGCAGGATCAGCCAGACGCCGGACGCGGCGAGCACGCCGATGGCGATTGCGATGACTTCTTCCATCAGACGGCTCCTTTGCTGGCGACGGACTTGGGCAGCGATGCGGTCTTGTGGCCCCGCACCGATTGGTGGGCGAGGGCGGTGAGGATCAACAGCGTCGAA
Organism: Pseudomonas sp. Irchel 3H7; assembly: GCF_900187605.1. GTDB lineage: Bacteria > Pseudomonadota > Gammaproteobacteria > Pseudomonadales > Pseudomonadaceae > Aquipseudomonas. The sequence goes on along the minus strand of NZ_FYEA01000001.1, from coordinate 176,213 downwards.
CCAACCACCACGCCGTACACGCCGATATCGAAGAACAATGCGCTGGCGATATGGATGTCCCCCAGCACTGGCAAGCTGAAATGCCAGGTGTGGGTGGTCAGGAACGGATAACCGACGACCATCGCCCCGAGGCCGGTAGCGGTGGCAAACAGCAACCCGGTGCCCATCCAGCGCAGTGGCCGCAGGCTCATTTGCGCCTCGACCCACTGTGTACCGGCGACCATGTATTGCAGGATGAACGCCACCGACATCACCAGACCGGCGACAAAGCCGCCACCCGGTTGGTTGTGCCCGCGCATGAACAGGTAGAACGACACCACCAGCGCAATCGGCAGCAACAGGCGCACCAGCACGGCCGGCACCATCATGAAGCCGAGCGCGGTGTCGCTCGCCGAGCGCGGGTTGACCAGATCGGTGACCACGTCCGGCGCCAGCAAGCGTTGCTGGGCAGGCAGTTGCAGGCTTTCTTTCGGTGGGCGGAAACGCCGTAGCAGGGCGAATACGGTCAGCGCCACGGCGACCAGCACGGTGATTTCGCCGAGTGTGTCGAAGCCGCGGAAGTCCACGAGCATCACGTTGACCACGTTGCTGCCGCCGCCCTCAGGCATGGCGCGGCTGAGGTAGAACGAAGAGATATCGTTCGGCGTCTGCCGCGTCAGCATGGCGTAGGACAGCAGCGCCATGCCGCCACCGACGGCAATCGACAGCAGCAAGTCGCGCAGACGACGAATGCGTGCCTTGCGCAGGCTGCTTGGCAGTGGCGAGACTTCTTCGATACGGCGTGGCAACCAGCGCAGACCGAGCAGGATCAGCACGGTGGTGACCACTTCGACTGCCAGTTGCGTCAGCGCCAGATCCGGTGCGGAGAACCAGACGAAGGTGACGCAGGTCATCAAGCCGCAGACGCTGACCATGGTCAAAGCAGCGAGACGGTGATACTTGGCCTGCCACGCGGCGCCGAGGGCACAGGCAATCGCCAGCAGCCACAGGGTGACAAAGACGATGGAGCCGGGAATCTTTGGCCGGTCGCCCCAGCTCAGGCTGCTGTGCAACATCGGGATCAGGCCGGCGAGCACCGCCGCCAATACCATCAGGAACAATTGCATCTGCAGACGCTTGGTGCCGAGTCGCCGCTCCAGACGTCGGGCCAGGCGCATCATCACCACGAGACTGCGTTCGAACAGGCGCTTGCCGTTGAAGCGGCCAACCAACGGCGGGTATTTGAAGCGTCCGCGCTTGAGCTGATTGCGCAGCAACAGATAGACAATGATGCCGCCGGACATGGCGATCAGGCTCATGATCATCGGTGCGTTCAGGCCGTGCCAGATCGCCAGGCTGTATTCCGGCAGTTCGCCGCCGACGACGGGCAATGCCGCTGCCGCTAGCAATGGACCGACGATCTGCGCCGGGAAAATCCCCACCAGCAAGCAGGTGAATACCAGCAATTCCACCGGCGCACGCATCCAGCGCGGCGGCTCGTGCGGAGTGTGCGGCAGGTCGGTAGCCGGTGGACCGAAGAACACATCGACGGTAAAGCGCAGCGAGTAGGCAACGCTGAACGTACCGGCAATGGTCGCGACAATCGGCAGTGCCGCTTCGACCCACGCCGTGGCGTTGATGAACACGGTTTCAGCGAAGAACATTTCTTTCGACAGAAAGCCGTTAAGCAGCGGCACACCCGCCATCGAGGCACTGGCCACCATGGCCAGCGTTGCGGTGAACGGAATCAGTTTGATCAGGCCGCTGAGTTTGCGGATGTCACGGGTGCCGCTTTCGTGGTCGATGATGCCCGCAGCCATGAACAGCGAGGCTTTGAATGTCGCATGGTTGAGGATGTGGAATACCGCCGCCACGGCAGCCAGTGGACTGTTCAGGCCCAGCAACAATGTGATCAGGCCGAGGTGGCTGATGGTCGAGTAAGCGAGCAGACCTTTGAGATCGTTCTGGAACATCGCGCAATACGCACCGAGCAACAGCGTACAGGCGCCAGCCCCGCTGACGATGTAGAACCATTCTTCGCTGCCGGACAACGACGGCCACAGGCGTGCGAGCAGAAAAACCCCGGCCTTGACCATGGTGGCCGAGTGCAGATAAGCCGAAACCGGTGTCGGCGCCGCCATCGCGTGCGGTAGCCAGAAATGGAAAGGGAACTGGGCGCTTTTGCTGAGTGCGCCGATAAGAATCAGAGGAAGGAGAATCGGGTAGAGGGCGTGTGCACGAATCATGTCGCCGGCGGCCAAGACCTTGTCGAGGTCATAGCTGCCGACGACATGGCCGAGAATCATGACCCCCGCCAACAGGCATAGTCCGCCGGCACCGGTGACCATCAACGCCATATAAGCGCCGCGACGGGCGTCGGCGCGGTGGTGCCAATAGCCGATCAACAGGAACGAGAAGAGGCTGGTCAGCTCCCAGAAGAACACGATCTGAATCAGGTTGCCGGAGATCACCAGGCCCAGCATGGCGCCCATGAACGCCAGAAAGAACGCGAAGAAACGCGGCACCGGATCGTCCGGCGACATGTAATAACGGGCATATAAAGAGACGAGGGTGCCGATGCCCAGCACCAGCATCGAGAACAGCCAGGCGAAGCCATCCATGCGCAGAACGAAGTTCAGACCGAGGCTGGGCAGCCACATGAATTCTTCGCGGATCACGCCGCCGTGGGCAATTTGCGGGTACAACATCGCGACCTGGACGGTGCCGATCAAAGCGACCAGACCTGCCAACAGGGATTCGGTATTACGCGCGTTGTGAGGCAGCACCGCTGCCAGACAGCTGCCAATGAATGGCAGAAGCAGTAGAACTATCAGGGACATAGGCTTCTAATCTGCGGAAGTTTGTGAAGCATCATACGTGCCAGCTCCCTGATCACCAAACGCCAGGATGTCTCAGAATCCTACAAAGTAGTCTGGAATTTTCTGTTTGGCATTGTTTCAGGTGAAGGGACGGCGCCTGTGATGGCCCCATCGCGAGCAGGCTCACTCCTACAGGGGAACGCGTTTGTAGGAGTGAGCCTGCTCGCGATAGCTATAGCCCAGGCACTAAGGACATTGCAGATTAACCTTGGGTTTCCCGCGCCTGCTCAGCGTCGGCTTCTGCTTCGGCAACCTTACCCTTGGTCTTCAATTCACTGACAATCACCGCCGCCACAATCAACCCCGCGCCCACCAGCGCAATCGCTGGCAACCGCTCCCCGGCAATCCGCCCGACGATCCCGGCCCATACCGGCTCGCCCGCATAGATCAACGTCGCCCGGGTTGGCGAGACACTTTTCTGCGCCCAGTTCATCGCCACCTGAATCGCCGCACTCGCCGCGCCCAACCCCAGGGCGGTCACCAGCAGCGTCCAGGAGAAATCCGGAATCATTTCCCCGGTAGGCACCACCAGCAGGAACGACAGCACCGATGTGGTTGCCAATTGCACGACAGTCACTCGGCGCACATCGACCTGACCGGCATAGGTGCTGATCAAAATGATTTCGGCGGCGATGGCGATAGCGCTGATCAGCGTGGCGATTTCGCCAGGGCTGAAATTCAGCGCTGCGCCGGACGGGCCTGACAGCAGCATCAAACCGGTGAACGCTAACATGATGCCAATACTCGGCATCAAGCCCGGACGACGCCCGAGCACCAGCCACTGCAGCAACGGCACGAACGGCACATACAACGCGGTGATGAACGCCGACTGACTGCTCGGGATCGTTTGCAGACCGACCGTCTGCAAGCCATAACCGAGCATGATCGCCACGCCGATGAAGGCGCCGGCCTTGAGTTCAAACAGGGTCAGTTCGCGCAGATGACGCCATGAGAACAGCGCGACGATAGCCGCCGCAGCGGCGAAGCGCAGACCGACAAAAAACATCGGGCCGCTGACGGTCATCGCGTGCTGAACCAGCAGGAAGGTACCGCCCCAGATCATGGTGATCAGCACCAGCACGCACTCGGCTTTGCTGAAACGAGAGAAACGGAGAGGAGTGGAGGAGCTGTTCTGCGACGTCATGACCTTGCGCACTTTAAAAAGGAGGCCGCACAATGCGCCCAACGTTGCGCAGTATACTGCCCAACCTCACCGAGTGAGCAATATAGTGCACAAAGATTCAACGCAACGGGCGTCCGTTCTGCAACACGTCAGCCTGAATGTGCGGCGTCTACGGCATGCCGCCGATATGAGCCAGACCGCGCTGGCAGAAAAGTCCGGGGTCAGCCGGCGCATGCTGGTGGCGATCGAGGCGGGTGAAAAAAATGTCAGCCTGACCACTCTTGATCGCGTTGCCGAAGCGCTGGATGTCGCGTTCAGCGATCTGATTCAAGCGCCGGATGCCCGCGACCCGAGCCGCATCAACGAGGTGGCCTGGGCAGGAACCCACCCGGGCAGCAAAGCGGTGTTGCTCTCCAAAGCCACGGCGACTCGTGAAGTCGAGCAATGGGAATGGTGTCTGCAACCGGGTGAGGTCTACCCGTCGCAAGCAGATGCCGAGGGCTGGAGCGAGCAGATTTTCGTCTTTGCAGGCTGCCTTACCCTGATGCTCGGGGATCAGCCGCAGCACATCGGCACCGGTGAGTTTTTTATGTTTGCCAGCAACCAGCCGCATTCCTATCGCAACGATGGCGAGGTTGCGGCGCGGTTTGTGCGCAATGTGGTGATTTGAATGAGTCAGAGCGCAGACATCCTGATTATCGGTGGTGGCCTCAGCGGCACGATGCTGGCGGTGCAATTGCTACGTCTGCCTGGCCGGCGCAAGGTCCTGATCATTGAGCCGCGTGCGGAACTGGGACGGGGCGAGGCGTACAGCGCGGTCGAGTTGGGACACACGCTCAACGGCAACGCCGCACGTATGAGCGTCGATCCGGATAATCCTGATGATCTGACGCAATGGCTGACCGAGCACATTGCCGGCGGTGGCTGGCCTGAATCGGCCGAGCAGGACGTGCCGGTCAGCGAACTGTTTGCGCCGCGTGGATTGTTCGGCGTCTATGTGCAGCAGCGTCTGGCCGAGGCCCGTAAAGTCGGGGCGCAGACTGGCTCAAGCGTTGAGCACATTCGTGCGGAAGTCGTCGACCTGCAAGTCGATGCCGGTTCGGTGCAGCTCACGCTGAGCAATGGTCAGGCACTGCGCGGTGGCTACGGGGTTTTGGCGACCGGAATGTTCCCTGCCGCGCGAACCCCGCAGAAAACCTCCAGCGGCCTCAACGCCGCCGCGCTTGATCCGTGGGATGTCGCGGCGATGCGTCAACTCGACCCGCAATCGACCGTGTTGATCATCGGCTCTGGCCTGACCATGGTCGATGCCCTGGTGTCGCTGGAGCAGGCCGGGCATCGCGGGCCAATTGAAGTGTTTTCCCGGCACGGCTTGTTGCCCCATGTGCGCCGACAGCCACCGGGCTGGATCGATTTTCTCAGCGACGATCACAGTATTCGCACGCCTCGGCAGTTATTGCGCGAATTACGCCGGCATTGCCGGGCAGCCATCGCGCAAGGCATCGATTGGCAGGCGCCACTGGACACGGTTCGGGTGCATATCGCTCGTTTGTGGAGTCAGGCGACTGACACGCAGCGTCGACAATTCGTACGGCATGTACGGCCGTGGTGGGAAAGTCATCACCACCGTTCGCCGCCGTTGAGTGCGGCGCTGGTTGAGCGTCTTTATAAAGAAGGGCGATTGCGTATTCAGGCAGCTTCGTTCAAAGGGCTTGAGACAAGTCCGGACGGTGGCGTCCGTATTCGCATTCGGCGGCGCGGTGAGTCGCAAACCTGCGTGGTGCAAGGCGCCGCATTGATCAATTCCAGCGGTATCGAATACGACTGGCGCCGAGTGGCGCGACCGTTGCCGCAGCAACTGCTGGCGCGCGGTCTGGTGCGGTCGGGGCCGTTGGCGTTGGGGATTGCGGCGGCAATCGATGGCGCGGTGCTGGATGCCGAGGGATGTGCGGCTGAGCAGTTGTTTGCTATGGGGCCGCCATTGCGCGGGATGTGGTGGGAGAGTACGGCGGTGACGGATGTGGCATTGCAGGCCAAGGCTTTGGCATTGCGCCTGTCAGGCCTTGGTTGAGGCAGTTCTGCTTGTAGTACACCGCGACATGAATTTTCGAAGAGGCGATTTCTCAAGTATTCAATTGAAGGGATGCATAGAAATCATCCACCGGTTTTTGTTGGAAGTGCACGGTATCGAGAAATTTATGAAGTTGGCTGAAGTCCAGTTCATTGCACTGTTGCTGTGCGCGTTGGAGAAAGCCTGGCAGGATTGCATAGCTGTCTTCCATGATCTTCAAGGCTTTGCAAAATACATCAGCGTTTCCCCAATTAATTATTATCTGCCGTTTCTGTATTTCGCTTCTATTGCTCTTGGGTAATGGCTGGTTTGCAATAATCATCAGGAACGATTTGGGGCCTGCTTCAAGATCGGGCGCAAACCCTTTTTTTGCATAATGCGGAATGTGATTGATGTCGCAGTAATCGTTAACAAAGCGATAGTAGACGGCAAGTTCAAGCAGCATTGATTTCAGTGATCGGTAACATTGCTGGGGTAGGGGCTTGAGTTGTTGGCAGGCTCTAAGAATGAATATGAAAAAACACCCGGTATTCAGTTGAGCAACATAGCGGTATTGCTCCATGGTGGGTAAGTCCGTTCCCTCGCTGAGCAAGGTGTCGAGGTACTGGCCGATGTGCAATTCCTCCAGGCTATCGAGGCCTGCTTGAACCAATGTCATGCGTCCTGATTCACTGAGCGATTTCAACCCTTGAATGTAACCATACATGCCTGAAATCAGTGCTGCGGCCACTCCGTATCTGACCCACACGGAGTCGGCTCCACGACGAATCCGGTCTTGATCGATAATGTCATCGTGTATCAGCGAGGCCGTGTTGAAACGTTCGACACAGTCACAAATTATTCGGGTTTTATCGGAAGAGAGTCGATATACATTCGCCAAGGCCCGTGTCAGGTCTGTTCTGACCTTCATGCCCGCATGCTGCTCCTGATACTCGAACGCAACAACCCAGCTTTTTTTGGCAGCCGCATATTGCTCAGGGTTTGAAGGAAACATGGCAGTTTACTCCCGGTGTCAATCAGAGCGGCGTTTGAATACCTGGTTGCCAGGGTGTCACAGTCAACGTCTCTAGAAAGTAGCGTAAAGAGTGTTGGGTGTTTGGTTTTTTTAGGACTTATTAATTATAAAGTTTTCGCGATTGCGTTCTATATCAGGTTGGCCGTGATAGTCGATGGACGGTAAAACGGAGAGTTGAAACCTTGTTTTGCTGAGCTAGGGTTAGTGGGACTGTCTGAGCTCGCTGCGCCTGGAACAATGTTGTTTCTCTAATATGACGTTATGTTTATTCCGGTCTTCTTCAGCACGCTGCGTGATATTTCACTCGATAATCATGGAGTTGCCGCATGAGTTACTCACTGCCACCGGCCTTGCAATTGATTGATGTCGCACCAAGTCCTATGGCCGACCAGGCCGAACAACAGACGCGTGCCTGGCTTGAAAGTCTGGGGCTGACAGATTCCGAACGGGCGATACACCAGTTGGATATTTATCTACCAGGCAAATACGCTGCCTTCATGTGGCCCCATGCGAACGCGCAAACGCTGAATGTACTCTCTGATCTGACCGGGTGGTTCAGTTGTCAGGATGATTTGGCCGATGAGGATCTGAGTTGCTCTCCTGATGCTTTGGAGAGGGCGTTGCGACAAGTGCACGAAGTTGCGAGCGAGCGTGGCGCAGGTCAGTGCGCAGGACTGCCCGGGGGATTGAGAGACATTATACGTCGCGCAGGGGCGTCAATGCCTGAGCAGTGGGTACGAAGAACACTGGATCAATACAGCAGCTATCTGTTTTGCTGCGTCAGTGCTTCGACGCATCGCCTCGGCGGAACCCAGCCTGGACTGGCCGATTATGAAAGTGTGTGGCGCAATGCCGGAGGTTTTCAGGTGTGCTTTGAGTTTACGTACTTTGCCCATCAGATAAATCTTCCCGCAACGGTTTATTACTGTTCGCTATGGCAGGAATTGCGCAGGCTATCACTGAATTTAATGAAAGCGGTCAACGATGTGCTGTCGTTCTGCATCTTGGCTAATCCAGATGAGGACGTTTACAACCTCCTGACTCACCTTCGACATCATCATGGACTGAGTCCGGATCAGGCAGCGACTGAAGTGAATCAGAGAATTGAGGTGTGGATGCGACAGTTTCTCGAACTGCAGTCGCGACTACCCGACGAGCTTGATCAAATTGGGTGTGAAACCGACGTGCGCGAGCAAGCATTGCGCTGCGCCGAGGCATTCAGAGTGCAATGGCTTGGCAACGTCGGCTGGCATCTGTCGGTACCGCGCTATCGGGAAATACGTTTCAGGCCAAATTGAACAGGTCGAACCGCCACGAAGACCCGAAGCATCATCTTCGGATCTTCATGCTTGTAGGTTACGCCACCACTCGATAGCACGGCACATACGCCGCGCCACCCGGCAGTTTCATCCGGTGCTGGGCGACGAAGGCTTTGAGTAGGGCATCGAGCGGTTGCATGATCGCGGCGTCACCACGGATCTGGTACGGCCCGTGTTCTTCGATCAGGCGAATGCCCTTGTCCTTGACGTTGCCGGCGACGATACCGGAGAACGCCCGGCGCAGGTTGGCCGCCAGTTCATGCGGTGGCTGGTCGCGGTGCAGTTTCAGATTCGCCATGTTTTCGTGGGTCGGATCGAACGGACGCTGGAAGCCTTCGTCGATTTTCAGCAGCCAGTTGAAATGGAACGCATCGTTGCGCTCGCGGCGGAACTGCTTCACTGCTTTCAGGCCTTGGGTCATCTGCCGCGCCACTTCGGCCGGGTCGTCGATGATGATCTCGTAGTGCTGCTTGGCCGCTTCGCCGAGAGTGGCGATGACGAAGGCGTCGAGCTGTTCCAGATACGGCGCGGCGTGCTTCGGCCCGGTGAGGATCACCGGGAACGGTAGCCCTTTATTGTCCGGGTGCATCAGGATGCCCAGCAGGTAGAGGAATTCTTCTGCCGTACCGGCGCCGCCCGGGAAAATGATGATGCCGTGGCCAACGCGCACGAAGGCTTCCAGACGTTTTTCGATGTCCGGCAGGATCACCAATTCGTTGACGATCGGGTTCGGCGCTTCGGCGGCGATGATGCCCGGCTCGGTCAAACCCAGATAACGCCCGCCATGAATACGCTGTTTGGCGTGAGCGATGGTCGCGCCTTTCATCGGGCCTTTCATCACGCCGGGGCCGCAACCGGTGCAAATGTCGAGGCTGCGCAGACCCAGTTCGTGGCCGACTTTCTTGGTGTATTTGTATTCTTCGGTGTTGATCGAGTGGCCGCCCCAGCACACGACGATTTTCGGCTCGACGCCCGGGCGCAGGGTGCGCGCGTTGCGCAGCAGGTGGAAAACGTAGTCGCTGATACCTTGCGAGGTGCTCAGGTCGATACGTTGGCTGTCGAGTTCGTTTTCGGTGTAGACAATGTCGCGCAGGGCGCTGAAGAGCATTTCGCGGGTGCTGGCGATCATTTCGCCGTCGACGAACGCGTCGGCCGGAGCGTTCAGCAGCTCCAGGCGTACGCCGCGATCCTGCTGGTGAATGCGGATTTCGAAGTCCTTGTAGGCTTCGAGGATGGTCTTGGCGTTATCGACATGGGCGCCGGTGTTGAGGATGGCCAGGGCGCACTGGCGGAAGAGGGTGTAGGTGCTGCCGGATCCGGCTTCGCTCAGTTGCTGAACTTCACGTTGAGAAAGGGTTTCCAGGCTGCCTTTCGGGCTGACCGAGGCATTGATTACGTGTCGTTGGGTCATGCAATGATCCTTAAAACGATGTCATCACGAAGCTGAGCAATGGCATCCGAATAGTGTGTATCCATGAATGAAGATGGCACGATCTGCGCTATACCGCCATGTCCCCGTTGGACGCTGAAAAGATGAAAAGGAGCCCCAGCATAGCTAAATCCGCGGTAGAGGCGATAATGCGCCGGCCGGTTTTTTCAGTTAGCCCTTTTGTCGCTCAAGGAAGTCATTTGTGATGTTCGAGATTCAGCCGATGGATGCCGCCACTTTTCGCCAGCAGACGCGACGCAGCACGATCATCATCGCCGTGCTGTTCCTGGTGCTGGCGATGCTGTTTTCCAGCGTGGCCGTGGCGCTGTTTGGCGAGCCTGGCGGCGATAACCTGCGCTTCAATGTCGGTGGGGTGTTTGTGGCATTTCTGCTGACGGCTGCGTTATTGCGCGGGCGTTTCTGGAATCAGAGCTGGATGGCGCCAGCCGTGTACAGCTGGCGACTCAAGCGCAACCTGATGAGCATCACCAATGTGATGCATCAGGTCACGGCGGCGGTGGAGCAGAACGATGCGACGGCCATGAAAGTGCTGCGTTTCTATCATCTTGGGTTGACGCAGATGCATGAACTGGACGGTAACTCCAGCGATCATGGGCAGCTGTGGCGCGAAGTCGAGGCGCACAAGGAGCGGATGCAGGCGCTGGGACTCGACACCGAGCAGACGCGCCTGGATCCGGCCTGGCTCGAAGCCTTAAAGCCGACGTCGCGCTGATTACAGCGCTCGGCGCAACTTCCACGAACGGATCAAGCGGCCATACACCAACAGGTTGGTCGCCAGCACCACGCTGCCGAGCGCCAGTTGAATCTGCGGGGTGAGCCCGGCCGGGTAGATGATCGGCCAGATGTAATGTTCGATGAAGCCGCCGGCGTATTCAGTCTGCCCGGCAGCGTGGCGCATGAGATTTTCCCAGTAGGTCAGCGGGCAGGTCAGGTGCAACACCTCGACCGCCACGCCCCAGGCGGCAGCCGGCAAATGCAGCCACATCAAACGTGGCCATTTGAGCACCAGCAGCCCGCCAAACAGCACGAACAGAATGAAGCACAAATGAAACAGCACCAGCCCGTCGGCTGCGATTCGGTACAGCATGTCGTCTCCCTGACGCGATTGTGAATGGCGCTATGTTACGCCGCTCAGGGCATTAGAGGTCAGTGCGAAAATCAGCGAATTGCGCGCGCATCCGGCCGATTTCCCACAAGTGCGCAAGATTGTTCAAGCCAAAAAGACGAAATGGCTGGCACAGTCTGCGACCGTTTTCCTGGTTGAAGAACGTTTATGTCTGACTCACTTATGCCGCGCAGTGCGTTTCTTCGCGGCGCGGCGGCGATCATGCCATTGTCTCTGGCCACCGCGCCGTGGGGACTGCTGGCCGGTTCCATGGCGATTGAAGCTAACCTCACGCCGTTGCAAGGCCAAGGCTTGTCGAGCATCGTGTTTGCCGGTGCGGCGCAATTGGTCGCGATCGGCATGCTCAAGGGCGGCGCGGGGATTTTCTCGATTTTGTTGACCACGCTGCTGCTGACGTCGCAGCACTTGCTGTATGGCATGAGCATGCGTTCGGTGATTTCGCCGCTGCCGGGGCGCTGGCGCATAGGGCTAGGTTTTTTGCTCACTGATGAGTTGTTCGCGTTGACCAGTCAGCATGATCGCCAGCAATTCAATCGCTGGTATGCGCTGGGCGTCGGCCTGACGTTCTACATCGCCTGGAATCTGTTCACTCTGGCCGGCATTGTCCTCGGCAGCAGCATTCCGGGGCTTGAGCACCTGGGGCTGGATTTCTCGATTGCCGCCACGTTTATCGCGTTGATCACGCCGGTGGTGCGTAACGTACCGACGGTGGTGTGTGTAGCGGTGTCGCTGTTTTGTTCGGTGCTGTTCAGTTACTGGCAATGGGGTTCGGCGCTGGTTTTGTCCGGATTGGCCGGAATGACTGCCGGGTTTATCTGCAACAAGCTGTATCGGGAGCGCACATGATGGTTTGGGCGGTGATTTTTGGCATGGGGATTCTGGTGTTTCTCAATCGCTACGTGTTTCTCGAGCCGCGATTGCCCGTGCGTTTGAGCAGCAATGCGCGGCAGTTTCTCGGGTTTGCGGTACCGGGGATGTTGACCGCTATCTGTGGGCCAATTGTCTTCATGCCGGACAAACAGCTGAATCTGCAGTGGGATAATCCGTATTTGCTTAGTTCGCTGGTGGCGATCGCACTGGTGATATACACGCGCAATACTTTGCTCAGCATGCTGTTGAGCATGGCGTTCTTCTTTTTGCTGCGCTGGTGGTTGTAAGTTGTCTGTTCTACGCTTCAGGGATGCAGGTTTACTGATAACGGGAGGTGCACATGGCGACTGAGCAGAAGCTTCCGGAGACGGATGAGCAAGAGACGGATGAGCCGACTGAAGAGGAAATAGAGCGGGAGAAGCATAAGGAACAAACCTGGAAGCACGATGACGGCAGAGAGCTTTCAGACCCCGATCGCAAGTTTTGAGTGATTTCTACGAAAAAGCCCCGCAAACGCAGGGCTTTTTTACGGTTTCAAAGATCGTCCAACTGCGTGAAATCGGGGTGTGTGGCCCGATATCCCAAGGTTCGATCAATCCACGCATTCAGCTCGTTGACCATCACCGGCGCGTGGCCGGGATACCCTTCAAGTGTGGTGCGCAGGACGCGTTCGATATCGGGTACGGCACGCAGGTTTCGGGTCTTGATGTAGTGGCCGATAAAACAGTCGAGTTCAAAGCGTTCTGTCATCGACAGATAAATACACTCCAGGTCGCTGACCTGTTTGATTGCAAAATCGTCGCGCAACTTATTTCTCTGCAAGGCTTGTAGACGTTAGGGGATTCCTGGTTTGTTGACTCTTTGGTCAACTGGTATACCAAATGGAAATGCGGCGCGCATGCTATCCGTAGTGCATCTAAATGTATGTATGACGGTTGAAATGTCAGACAGGCGGTTAGTTCATTCGAACGTGTGTTTTATGTGCGCCGTCTCAAAAATGAAACAGGGTTTGTAACGGCAGTGATTCGCTTTATGAGTTGCTAAAATTTGCAATGGGTTTATCTCATATAGCGCTGCGTCAAAAGAGCGCAGCCTTCGACAGCTCCTACATTGATAGACGCGTGAAGTCGGCAAATGTTTAAGTCTGCTCAATAATCAAACTGGCCCCCTGATTGCGCACGTTACCGACGGCTTTGCCGACTTTGTACCACTCGAACACTTCACTGCCTTCACCTTCGAACAGCAACATTTGCTCAGCGCGTTCAACGGGTGTCGCCGGGTCGAGCCATTCGCGCACCAACTCTGCGCGGAATACCACCGGTCGGCGATCGTGGACGTCGAGCAGGCCGCCGGCGGCGTCGGCGGTGATAATCACGAAACCGTCGTCATCCCGGGCCGCCGTTTCGGTTGTCGGAAATTGTCCGATGGCGGCGCAGAAAACCGCTGCATGATCCGCGCGACGAATCAGCCAGGGTTGCCGGGTTTTGTCGCCGCTGTCGACCCATTCAAACCAGTTGTCCACGGGCACAATCAAGCGATGTCGCCAGATCGCCCGGAAGAACGGACCATGGGCGACTTTCTCGACCCGGGCATTGATGGGGGGCGGGCGATCCTTGGCCCAATGCGGGCGCCAGCCCCAGCGCAGATTGTCGGCCTGCAGGTGCCGTCCTTGTTGATGCAGGACGGCCAGCGCGGTGGTCGGCGCCGCGTTATAGCGATCAAGCGGCGCATCGCCAACGTGATTGATCAACGCGTCGGGAATGCTCAGCACCGCGACGAAGTCATGAATGCCACGGTACTGCGAGAGTCTTCCGCACATGGGCTGAATCTCCGGTTGGAGATTTCAGCTTAGTCGCTGGCGCCTTGGCCGGTGAACGTGTCGCGCCAGCTCAGCCAGCGGCGTTCGAGCATGGCCAGCAAGCCGTCGCTGAGTTTACCGAGCAAGGCGAGCACGATGATCGCAGCCAGCACGATGTCCGGCCGCGAGGTTTCCCGGCCGTCACTGAGCAGATAGCCCAGGCCCTTGGTGGCCGCGATCAACTCTGCTGCCACGAGAAACATCCACGCCAGACTCATGCCGCTGCGCAACCCGGTGAACAGGCCGGGCAGGGCAGCGGGCAGCAATATTCGTCGCACCAGTTGCAAGCGGCTGAAGCCATAGATGCGGCCGACTTCCACCAGTTTGCGATCAATGTTGCGAATGGCCGCGACCACGTTGACGTACACCGGAAAGAACGCGCCGATAGCGATCAAGACAATTTTCGAGGTCTCGTCGATGCCCAGCCACAACAGCAGCAGCGGCACCCAGGCCAGGCTCGGAATGGAACGCAGCGCTGCAAAAGTCGGTTCCAGATAGGCCTCTGCTTCGCGGCTCAAACCGACCCAGGCAGCAAACGCCAGCGCGAGACTGGCGCCAATGGCAAAACCCAGCAACACGCGAATCAGGCTGGCGCCGATGTGTTTCCACAGTGCGCCTTCAGCGAGGTCGGTGAGGGTCAGGGCGATCTCGCTCGGCGCCGGCATCTGGTAGGACGGCAACCAACCGATGCGTACGATAATTTCCAGGGCGATGATGATCAGCAGCGGCACGGCCAAGCCTTTGAAACGGCGCTGCCACGCCGGACTGAAACCCGCCGGGCGCTGGCGCGACACGGCAAGTGGCGCGGGCAAGTCTTTGCTGTGAGTGGTCATGGTTGAGCTCCGCTCACGACACATCCGCGACAGCAGCGGATGTGTCGTGAGACTGATCGATTACTGGTGGGCGACGGCTTGCTGCACGCCGCTGTCGAGCAATTGATCGATGACTTGATCGACATTCACCCCACGGCGCACCAGTTCCTCGGAGACCAGAATCGGCGCCGCTGCCTTGGAGGCACTGATGTCCTGTTGGGTCAGTTGCGGGCTGCTCAGATCGGTACGCGACAGTTGCAGCTTGGCTACGTCCAGTGGCAAGCCGGACTCTTTGGCGAGAAGGGCGGCGAACTCATCGGGATTTTTCAGCGCCCAGTCGCGGGCCTGTTCGTAGGCTTTGATCACGGTGTCGATGGTTTGCGGATGTTCTTTGGCGTATTGCTCGGTGACGCTGACCACGCCGTAACTGTTGAACGCCGGGTTGCGATAAAGCAGGCGCGAACCGGCCTGGACCTGACTGGCGGCCATGTGCGGATCGAGTCCGGCCCAGGCGTCAACATCGCCCTTTTCCAGCGCAGTGCGACCATCCGGGTGTTGCAGGTGGACCAGTTCCACGTCGTCTTTTTTCAGCCCGGCCTGTTGCAGGCTACGCAGGGTGAACAGATACGGGTCGGTACCTTTGGTGGCGGCGATCTTTTTGCCCTTGAGGTCGGCGATGGTCTGATATGGCGAGTCCTTGCGCACCACCAATGCTGTCCATTCGGCACGGCTGTAAACGTAGACCGATTTGATCGGGCTGCCGTTGGCGCGGCTCAGCACCGCGGCGAGGCTGGCGCTGGAAGCGAAATCCACGCCGCCACTGTTGAGGTATTCCAGCGAGCGGTTGCTGCCCTGGCTCAGTACCCAGCTGACCTTGGTCTGCGGCAAGGCTTTTTCGAGGAAGCCGAAGTGCTTGAGCACCAGGCTGACTGGCGAGTAATAGGCGTAGTCGAGATGCACTTCTGCCGGCGCGGTTTCAGCCGCGTGGGCGAGCGGTTGCAGGCTCAGTACCATGGCGCTGGCAGCCAGCAGGGTTTTGAGTCGAGGAAAGAACGATGTCATGGGGCGCTCCGGCAAAGGCACAGATTTCTTATGTCCAAAAAGATATTTTTATCGAATGCTTCCTGCATGAATGGAATATTGCAGGCTCTGTGCCATGTACTTGAAAGCGCCGTTTTAAAAGGGCTTGAGGGGATGTTGCAGGATTCCAGCTGTTGCTTGAGCAACACTGTGATTCGTCACTGTTGCCAAGCAAACAGCCGTGATCAACGGTGATGAGCTTATGCGTTAATCGAATTTCAAAACCAGGCAATAACAGCGTTATGGTCTATGCAGTTTCCCTTTGCAGGTCAGCCCATGAAGCTTTCTCGTTTCCTGCGCAGTGCGCTAATCACCGCACTGTTTGCCTCGCCGCTTTCCCATGCAGATGAGCCATTGGTCCTGCATGTCGGCGATCAGAACTACTACAACATCCGTGCCTCGGTGGAGGCCTCCGGCGTGTTGAAAGACGCGCCTTATACCGTCGACTGGAAACACTTCCAGGCCGCTGCACCTTTGGCGGAAGCCTTGCAAACCGGCTCGCTGGATCTGGGCTTTTTGGGCGATTCCGGTTTTCTGTTTCTGGCCGCCAAGCAGGCGCCGGTAAAGCTGATCGGCGTTTCGCGGCAAAACCCGGACACCATCGCGCTGCTGGTGCCGAAGGATTCGCCGGTAAAAACCATCGCCGACCTGAAGGGCAAGAAAGTTGCCTACTGGCCCGGCGCCTGGAGTCAGCAGTTGACCTTGCGCGCCCTGGAGCAGGGTGGTCTGCCGGAAAACTACGTCGAGTTCGTCAAGTTGATGCCGATTGATGCCGCCGCAGCCCTGCCACAGGGCAGCATCGACGCCTTCCCGGTGTGGGAACCGTACATTTCCCAGCAGATCGTGTTCTCCGGCGCGCGGCCGATCCTGACCGCAAAAAATCTGATGCCGGGGCTCAGTGCAATCGCTGCGTCGACGCCGTCGATCGACAGCAAACGTGCGGCCATTGCGGATTTTCTCGGTCGTTTGAAACAGGCACGGGCGTGGGTTGATAGTCATACGGATGAGTACGCCGATCTGTGGGCGAAGAAAGCCAATCTCGATCAGCAGGTGTCGCGCCACTGGTTACGTCAGGCGCACATGACGGTGGGACCGGTCGATACGCAAGCGGCGACGGACCTGCAAAGCACCGCCGACTTCCTGTTCAAAGTCAAAGCGCTGCCGGCACCGTTGGCCACCGCCGGGATTATCGACACGTCTTTTCAACAGGCATTGGCGCACTGAGCGAGCGCCGGAACCAAACCCTGTGTACCTTATCCAACCTCCGCTCGCGTATCGGAGCGCAAGGATGGATAAGGGCGAGGGAGTTTTGCCAATCGACAACATGACGGCCGTCGCCGTGCTCAAGGCAAAACATGACATCCGGATTCAAGATTCTCTGTGCTGCGCTCATCGCCCTCGGGTTGGCCGGTTGTATCGCCGCCCCGATAGAAATGACTGCGCAAACCGAATCACGCCTGAAAACCCAGGCACCGGTGCGCTTTCTGTTGACGTTTGACGATGGCCCCAGTGCATCCAGTTTCTGGAATCCGTCGGCGACGGTGCTCGACAGCCTCAAGGACAATCCGCTGTTGCCGAATATCAAAGCGGTGTTCTTCGTGCAGACGCGCGCGCCACGAGCGGGCAACAGTGACATCGGTCGCGCCATCATGCGGCGTGAGCATGACGAGGGGCACATACTGGCGTTTCACACGGCCACCCACTGGCACACCAATCATCGCTTGCTCGACCCGCAAGAACTCGAAGAGTCACTGACCAACGGCACGGCTGATATCGCAGCCATCACCGGGGCGCCGCCGACGTTGCTGCGCCCGCCGTTCTGGAATTACGACAAACGCACCTTCGCCGCCTATCAACAGCACGGTTTGCACGTGTTGCTGACGGATTTAAGTGCCAACGACGGCAAGATCTGGGGCTTCAATGCCAGCCCCCGGCGTCGGGCAAACATGCTGCGGCAGTTATCGGAAGTCCGTGAACGTATTGCCCTCGGCGAGTTGCCGACTGTGGACGGGGTGATTCCGGTGGTGGTGACGTTTCATGATCTCAACCGCTATACCGCGCGGCACACGCGCGAATACCTGCAGATTCTGCTCGATAGCGCCGCCGCGACAGGCGTGAAGCTGGCGGACAAGCCTTTCTACGATGATCACGCCGAACTGGAGAAAGCTGCGCTGGCGCGTACCGTGGATAAAAGCTCGGAGCCAGTGAATTTGCCGGGAATGTGGAACTGGATTTGGGATCACGATGCGCACTGAGGGCAGGGTGGAAAGTTGTGATCGGGTTGGCATTTTTGTACCGGGCGGGTCACACATTGCTCATCTATGCTCAACCAGTCGATCGACCCGCCTGCGAGGCGTTCACTCATGCTTGCCATTGACGATATCTGCCGGATTGTCGAATCCGGCTTTCCTGCGTTCAAGTGCGATTGCATTCCGAGTTCGCAAGGCCTTTTGCAAATCAAGGTGTACGAGCCGGACAGCGGACGCGTCGAATTACTGTTGAATGGCGTTTCCCCGGAGCACCTCGTCACGATCCGTGACATTTCCAATTTCATCGGTGAATTACGCACCGAAATGAGCGCTGGTCGTCGAGCCTTCGCCGGCTAATGCCTCATAAACGCCGTTGGAACGCTTGAACGATGCGCAGCGTCGCCTCGCTGGTGTGCAGATTGCGCACTGAATCCAGCGGATGCCAGATGCAATCGATGATCTCGTTTTGCGGGCGCACTTGCTCAAAGTCCGACACGGACGCCTCGTAGACATGGTGCTGCGTGCTGCCGCTGTGCAGTTCCATCAGGTACAGCACAGCGTCAGCATCCAGGCCGGTTTCTTCCTGTAATTCACGTACGGCGGCCTGCGCTCGCGTTTCTCCGGGCTCGACCTTGCCACCGGGCAATGTCCAGCGGCAGTGGGGTTTGCGTACCAGGAGAACGTGGCGATCCTGCTCGCATATAACGGTTGCGCGTACTTTCATCTGTTACCTGTTTACCGCTTGTCACAAAATAGAAATAAAACTGCAATATTTGAGCCGAAGCCTGCGGCAAAGGTTTCATTGAAGTTTGGAGCGTTCGCAGCGGCGAAAAGTGCCGACACCGTGACTGTCGCGGCTTGCGACACTCGGTCGGTATTTCGTGCGAATCAAGGTGTAAGGTAAAAGCGTGAAGCTGGATCTGACCGTTAGCAAAAAATGGAGGTGTCCATGAGCATGCCGATGTTGAACAAGATGCACATGAACGGCTATGACGTGCTTAGCGTGAACAATGGCCCATGGCGGGTTTGTACTCAGGGCGATCGGCTGGCGTCGTTTGGCAGCCGGGAGGAAGCGCTGGCCTACGCCGCCGCCCTGCCTGGCTACAAAAAACGCTCGGCGCGCGCGCAAAGTCACAAAACCCACTGACAGGCTGGCTGTAATGAAAGAGCCCCGGCAATTGTCGGGGCTTCTGTTTTTTGGGGGGAGAGTGGCTTAGTGGACCTTGGTCCGGCTGATGGCGCGGGCTTTCACTTCCCTGGCATAGAGTTGCAGCCGTTCTTCATCGCTTTGCAGCACCTCACAGGATCTCAGCACGCTTTGCGCATCTGCCTCATTGCCGGATTTGCGCAGTTGTTCTGCGATACGTTTCAGGTCGACCGCCGACCATCTCAAGTCCGATGCAACGCTTTGCAGGTCGCGTTGAAGTTCGTGTTCGTATTCATTGAGCCGCATGATCACCTCCAGAACATTCTCGGTAGAAAAGAGTAGTCGCATTTTTCGTCGATGGGCAAAGCCTGTTCGTCAGCACGCTGAACGGTTGTGAAAAGTTGTGCAGATTGCGCCGAGGGCGCGGTGCCACGATGGATGTAGCGCCGCTTACACGCTACATTCACTTTTTTTCAGATCAGGAATACACCATGCGGATATGGATCGGGAGTCTGGCGTTGACCCTGTTGGCAGGCTGCTCGTTGCCGGCGTCGCTGGTGCCGGGTGAGCCGAATATCAGCAAAACCAGCGCCAAGTCGCCCAAAGACTATGCTGCGTGTTTATTACCGTTGTGGCAGAAGGATGTAGCCAAGACTTATCAGACATCGATTTCCAACGGCTACCGCATCACCGCGCCGAGCATCATCACGGCGGACGAGATTCTCGACATCGTCAAATACAAGGACGGCAGCCGGGTTTCGTTGTATCAGGGCCCGCCGTGGGCCAAGTCCGGGTCGTTGCGCCAATCGGTGCGTGACTGCCTGTAACGACGCCTGCAGGGGCAAAAAAAGCAGAAGCCGTATCGTCGGTTTCTGCTTTTTTTTGGCTGCCTGGAGGCTGAAAGGTGTGGATTTGATTCGCGAAATGAACGGTGACAGTTGCGCACGAAGGGTTTTTTCCGTGTGCACTAGGCTTTTGAGGGGCGGTCGATAGTCAGATCGGCCGGTCTTTCAAGGAGTCGCGGATCATGGATGATCTGGTCAAAGAAGTTATCCCGTTGTTGCAGTACTTGATTCCCGGGTTTTTGTCGGCGTGGATTTTTTATTCGCTGACGGCGTTCAAGCGACCCGATACGTTCGGGCAGATTGTGCAGGCGCTGATTTTCACGTTTGTGATTCAGGGCGCGGTATTGGGGATTGGGGCAATTTGTCTGTGGGTGGGTTCGAAAGGCTTTTCTGTAGGGAAATGGGATGCTCGGGCGGAGGCATTGTGGGCATTTATTGTTTCAGTATGTCTCGCCGGGCTTTTCTGTTATCTGGCTTCAAACGGGGTGTTGCATGTGTGGCTACGCAAGCGACACCTGACACGCAAAAGCTCCCATCCTAGCGAGTGGTACAGCGCCTTTGAGCGACAGGATCGCCTTGTCACTTTGCAACTGAATGACGAGAGGCGATTGTTTGGCTGGCCTTTGGAGTGGCCCTCCGGTCCCTCGGAAGGACAATTCATCTTGCTGAATCCACAATGGCTTGGCGATGGTGGCGAGGTGCTCACTTTTGGCGCCGAATTAATGGTGATAGATTCCTCGAAAGTTCAGTGGGTCGAATTCAATTCTGTCGAGGAGGTTGTTTCATGAGCGCCAAAGCACCCAATCCCATGCCACCTCACGTGGCGCGTCTCTTCGTGGGGCCAGACGGCAAGCCATTGGCAAAACCGCTAGTCAAAGGGCCAAGTGCGCCTCCACCGCCAAAGCGCTGATCAGCACCGTCATCCTTTCACCCCCAACCCTCAGCCACCGCCCGGCGAATCGCTTCCAGCAACATCGCAAACGCCGGGTTGTCGTTGTTCTCCCGCCAGATCAGATGCAGCTCGCTCTGCACCCCTTCGCCCAAATCGATATCGCGAAACACTACATTCTTGAACACCACACTGGTGGCGCAACGCGGCACCAGCGCCAGGCCCATGCCCGCATTGACCAGTGCCAGTATCGTCAGCGACGACCCCAGCCACTGCACATAATCCGGCGCAACCCGCGCTGAGCGCAGCATGCCGGTCAGCAATTCGTTGAACGGCGGATAAGCAGCGTGTGAATACATCAGGAACGGTTGTTTATCCAGGTCACTGACCGCCACTTCAGCCGCCGTCGCCAAGGGATGACCGCTCGGCACTGCCAGCACAAACGGCTCGCGCACCAGGCACTCGGTGGCATACCCCGGCTCCAATAATGGCGCACGGGCGATGCCCAGATCGATGCGGCGCGCGCGCAGGGCTTCGTGTTGCTGGTACGTGTTCATTTCCGTCAGATCGATTTTCACCTGCGGCTGTTTCAGTCGCGCCTCGGCGATCACCTTGGGCAGAAACTCATACACCGCGCTGCCGACAAAACTGATGTTCACCGAACCAATGTCGCCTTCGGCAAACCGCCGGGCGGTGACTGCCGCTTGCTGCGCGCGTTCCAGCAGGTTCTGGGCTTCGATGAAAAAAGCACGGCCGGCGGCGGTCAGCGCGACGCTGCGGGTGCTGCGGGTGAACAGCTCGACGCCGAGGTGATGTTCGAGCAACTGGATCTGCCGGCTCAGCGGCGGCTGCGTCATGTTCAGCCGTTCGGCGGCGCGGCGAAAGTTGAGTTCGGTAGCGACGGTGGTGAAGCAGCGCAGTTGGGTCAGTTCGAACATTGATCTAATCCGGGTATCAATCGAATGCCAAGTTAGATTAGACGGGATCAATGACCCCGTCCATGATCGGCTCAACGCTTCACGCCATCCCTAAAAAAACAAGATCGGGAGTCGCCTTTGAAAACCCTCCAGAGTCCGCTGGACGTCACGGTGCTCGCCCGTGCCGCCGCCAAGGTCAAGCGCCACGTGCTGCCGCTGTTCGTGGTGATGTTCATCGTCAACTACATCGATCGGGTCAACATCGGTTTCGTGCGCAGTCACATGGAAACCGATCTGGGCATCGGCGCGGCGGCTTACGGCCTCGGCGCCGGATTGTTCTTCGTTGGCTATGCGCTGTTCGAAGTGCCGTCCAACATGCTTCTGCAACGTTACGGCGCGCGAGTCTGGCTGACGCGGATCATGTTCACCTGGGGCGCTGCCGCCATGGCCATGGCCTTCGTCAAAGGTGAAACCAGTTTCTATGTGCTGCGCTTTATTCTTGGTGCGGCCGAGGCGGGGTTCTTTCCGGGGATCATTTATTACTTCACCCAGTGGCTGCCGGCTTCCGAGCGCGGCAAGACCATGGCAGTGTTTCTCAGCGGTTCGGCGATTGCTTCGGTGATCTCCGGCCCGGTGTCCGGTGCGCTGCTGCATATCAGCGGTCTGGGCCTGCATGGCTGGCAGTGGATGTTCCTGATCGAAGGCGCGGCGTCGGTGGTGCTATGCGCATTCGTATGGTTCTGGCTGCAATCGCATCCGCGTCAGGCCAAGTGGTTGAGCGAAGAGGAACGCGAAGCGCTGGTGGCGGCGATTGCCGAGGAGCAGCGCGCTCGTGAGGCGGTACAGGTAGCCAAGCCGTCGATGTTCAAGTTGTTGGCGGACCGGCAGATTGCGCTGTTCTGCTTCATCTACTTTTCCATTGCCCTGACCATTTACGGCGCGACGTTCTGGCTGCCGAGCATGATCAAGAAAATGGGCAATCTCGGCGACTTTCAGGTTGGCCTGCTTAATTCGATCCCATGGATCATTTCGATTGTCGCCATGTACGGTTTTGCGGCGATGGCCGGCAAGTGGAAATTCCAGCAGGCGTGGGTGGCGTTGACGCTGGTGATCGCGGCGATCGGCATGTTCATGTCGACCATTGGCGGGCCGATCTTCGCCTTCGTTGCCATCTGTTTCGCCGCCATCGGCTTCAAGGCTGCGTCGGCGTTGTTCTGGCCGATTCCGCAAAGCTATCTGGATGCGCGTATCGCCGCTGCGGTGATCGCGCTGATCAACTCCATCGGCAACCTCGGCGGCTTCGTTGCGCCGACGGCGTTCGGCTTCCTCGAAGAAACCACTGGCTCCATCGAGGGCGGACTATATGGCTTGGCGGCGACGTCGCTGATCGCTGCGGTGGTGATCTTTTTCGCCCGCACCGCGCCGGGTGCCAAGGGTAAATCCCTGGCAAAGCCCCATGACGAGACCGCCGTTGTTGTGACGGCCAGCCCGGCCGCGAGCCATTGAATTGATTGTTGATCTGTCAGGAGCGTTATCTTGAAAATCACCCGCGTAACTGTGACCCCGATTGCCTTCCGTGATCCGCCGCTGCTCAACGCCAGCGGCATTCATGAACCCTTCGCCTTGCGCTCGATCATCGAGATCGAAAGCGACAACGGCTACATCGGCCTTGGCGAAAGTTATGGCGATGCCCCGGCGCTGGCGATCCAGCAGCAATTGCAGGCGCAACTGATCGGCCTCGACCCGTTCAATCTCAACCAGTTGCGCGCCATCGTCCAGGCGACCGTTGCCGCGAACAAACCTGCCAGTCTCGCCGGTGCCGAACTGGCCCCCGGTTCCCACGCCAGTAAAGCGGTGAGCAATGCCTATTCGGCGTTCGAAGTGGCTTTCCTCGATTTGCAGGCGCATTACCTGAATGTGCCGCTGGTGGACCTGCTCGGCGGCGCGATTCGCGATGAGGTACCGTTCAGCGCCTATCTGTTCTTCAAGTACGCGCAGCATGTCGATTCGCCCTATAAACCGGACAACTGGGGCGAAGCACTCAGCGAACAACAGATTGTTGCGCAAGCTGCGCGGATGATCGAGGCGTACGGCTTCAAGAGCATCAAGCTCAAGGCCGGTACGTTGCCGCCGGAGCATGAAGTGGCGTGCATCAAGGCGCTGAAAAAAGCCTTTCCCGGCTACCCGCTGCGCATCGATCCGAATGGCAACTGGTCACTGGAAACCTCGATTCGCATGGCCGAATTGCTCGGCGATGATCTGCAATATTACGAAGACCCGACCCCTGGCCTCGACGGCATGGCCGAACTGCACAAACGCACGGGTCTGCCGCTGGCGACCAACATGGTGGTCACCGATTTCGCCGAGTTCCGTCGCAGCGTTGCGCAGAACAGCGTGCAGATCGTCCTTGCTGACCATCATTACTGGGGCGGCCTGCGCGACACGCAAACGCTGGCGAAGATGTGCGATGTATTCGGCGTTGGCGTGTCGATGCATTCCAATTCGCACCTGGGCATCAGCCTGATGGCGATGGCGCATGTCGCGGCGGCGGTGCCGAATCTGGATTACGCCTGTGACACCCATTACCCGTGGCAGGAACCGGACGAAGAAGTGATCAAGGGCGGCAAACTGCCGATTGTCGATGGCTGCGTGAAGATCACCCGGGCGCCGGGGCTTGGGCTGGAACTGGACCATGATCAGTTGGGCAAGCTGCATGATCAGTACCTGACGTGCGGGATTCGCCAGCGTGATGATGTGCGGCAGATGCAGCGTTACAAGCCGGATTGGAGGGCGATCAAGCCGAGATTTTGAGGTGCCTGAATTGACGCCATCGCGAGCAGGCTCACTCCTACAGGGAAACGCATTCCAACTGTAGGAGTGAGCCTGCTCGCGATTGGCGTCCTCATGGTTACAACGTTTCTAGCAGCCAATCCCGAAACGCTTTCAGCGACGGCAAATTCTCATTGCGCGGCGGATACACCAGGTAATAGCTGCGTCGACTGGTAATCGGCTCACCCAGTTGCAGCAACTCACCGCTGAGCAACTCATCCTCAACCAGAATTCGCGGCACCAGCCCCACGCCAATATTGGCCCGCACCGCTTGAATCAAGTGCGAGGTCATTTCAAAACTCGGGCCGATGCGCATGCTGCGGTGCGGCAAGCCGTGATGACTGAACCACTCCGCCCAGGCCTGAGCATTGCTGCTGACATTGAGCAGCAGTTGCCCGGCGATGTGCTGTTGGGCGTCATCGCGTTCGGCGTCGGACAACTGCGCACTGGCGATCACTACCAATTCTTCGGTATGCAGGGGCAGGGCAGTCAATCCCGGCCAGTCCCCGCCGCCAACACAGATCGCCGCATCGATTTCGCTGGTATCGAAGTCGATTGCTTCGATCCGCGAATGCAAATGCACGGTCATGCCCGGATGCGCGGTGTAGAAATCCTTCAGCCGTGGCAGCAACCATTTCGAGCCGAAGGTCGGCAGCGTCGCCAGACGCAAACTGTGAATGCCCGAACCAAATGCCATGGCCTGCAACGTCGCGCTGCGAATCTGCCCGAGCGCTTCGGCGAGTTCGCGTTGATACATCCGTCCGACATCGGTCAGTACCACTTGCCGGCCTTCGCGGCTGAACAAACGCATGCCGAGCATTTTCTCGAGAATCTGCACCTGGCGGCTGACCGCACTCTGCGTCAGCGACAGTTCATGAGCGGCGCGGGTGTAGCTTTCATGGCGCGCGGCGGCCTCGAAAGCCAGCAATAACGACATGGAAGGGGTGAGCGTGCGCGGATTCATTCGTAAAAGTCATCAATAGCGGGTCGAATTTACGGTTGTCCCGGCGTTCGCCAGCAATGAACATGGGCACCATGAGATGGCGGAGCCTGACGCAATCATTCGTTGCGTACAACTGTTCACCGCCACACGG
The DNA here is from genome assembly GCF_900187605.1 of Pseudomonas sp. Irchel 3H7. Lineage (GTDB taxonomy): Bacteria > Pseudomonadota > Gammaproteobacteria > Pseudomonadales > Pseudomonadaceae > Aquipseudomonas. The sequence continues at coordinate 150,661 of NZ_FYEA01000001.1, read as the reverse complement.
CCCGATTTGACCGAGATAACCTGACCGATGATTGCCCAGCTGTCCCCCGCCAAAGCCCTGACCAGCGATTACCAACAGTTCCTCAACACCCTGAAGAACAGCGGCTTTCGCGGTGAAATCAGCGCCGATTACGCCAGCCGCGTGGTGCTGGCGACCGACAACTCGATCTATCAGCGCCTGCCGCAAGCCGCGGTGTTTCCGATGGATGCCGATGACGTGGCACGGGTCGCACGACTGATCGCCGAACCGGCGTACCAGCAAGTGGTGATCACCCCTCGCGGCGGTGGCACCGGCACCAACGGCCAATCGCTGACCGATGGCATCGTCGTCGACCTCTCGCGGCACATGAACCGCATCCTCGAAATCAATGTTGAGGAGCGCTGGGTGCGCGTGCAGGCCGGGGTGGTCAAGGATCAGCTCAACGCTGCGCTGAAATCCGCCGGGCTGTTTTTCGCCCCGGAACTGTCGACCTCCAACCGCGCCACCGTCGGCGGCATGATCAACACCGACGCCAGCGGTCAGGGCAGTTGCACCTACGGCAAGACCCGCGACCATGTGCTCGAACTCGATATGGTCCTGCGCGGTGGCGAGCGCCTGCACGGTTTGCCCCTTGAGGAAACTGAGCTTGAAGCGCTGTGTGCCCGCGACGATCGCGTCGGTGAAGCCTACCGCTGTGCCCGGCAAATCATTGATGAGCAGGGTGAACTGATCAAAGAGCGTTTCCCCGATCTCAACCGCTGCCTGACAGGTTATGACCTCGCGCACCTGCGTGAGGCGGATAACCGTTTCAACCTCAACAGCGTGCTGTGCGGTGCTGAAGGCTCGCTGGGGTTTGTCGTCGAGGCGCGGCTGAATGTGTTGCCGATCCCCAAACACACGATGTTGGTGAACATCCGCTACGCCGGGTTCATGGACGCGTTGCGCGACGCCCGCGCCTTGATGGCGCTCAAACCGTTGTCGATCGAAACCGTTGACTCGAAAGTCTTGCTACTGGCGATGCAGGACATCGTCTGGCACGGCGTCGCCGAGTATTTCCCGGAAAGCGCCGAGCGCCCGACCCTGGGCATCAATCTGGTGGAGTTCTGCGGCGACGATCCGGAGGATTTGCAGCGCCGGGTCGAAGCATTCGTCGAACACTTGAGCAGCGACCGCACGGTTGAGCGTTTGGGCCACACGCTGGCGGTCGGCCATGCGGCGGTAAACAAGGTTTACGGCATGCGCAAACGTGCGGTGGGCCTGCTCGGCAACGTCGCCGGTGAAGCGCGCCCGCAGCCGTTTGTCGAAGACACCGCTGTACCGCCGCAACATCTGGCTGAGTACATCGCAGAACTGCGCGACCTGCTCGACAGCCACGGTTTGCAGTACGGCATGTTCGGTCACGTCGACGCGGGCGTGCTGCACGTGCGGCCGATTCTCGACATGAAAGACCCGCAGCAAGCGGCGCTGGTGCGTCCGGTATCCGACGGCGTTGCGGCACTGACCCAACGTTACGGCGGCCTGTTGTGGGGCGAGCATGGCAAAGGCTTGCGCTCGGAATACGCGCCGGCATTTTTCGGTGAGCTGTATCCGGCCCTGCAAGCCTTGAAAGCCGCGTTCGACCCGTTCAACCAGTTCAACCCGGGCAAAATTGCCACCCCGGCCAACACCGGCGCGGCGCTGCTGAAAATCGACGAAGTGACTTTGCGCGGTGAACTGGATCGGCAGATCGACGAAAAAGTCTGGCAGGACTACGGCGCCGCCATGCATTGCAACGGCAATGGCGCCTGCTACAACTTCGACCCTGACGATGCGATGTGCCCGTCGTGGAAAGCCACCCGCGAGCGTGCGCAATCGCCCAAGGGCCGCGCCTCGTTGATTCGCGAGTGGCTGCGTTTGCAGGGCGAGGCGGGTGTCGACGTGTTGTCCGATGCCATTCGCAAGCCTGCCTTTTTCAGCACCTTGTGGCAGCGCTGGCGCAACAGCCGTACGCAGTCCGCAGACTTCTCCCACGAAGTCTACGACGCCATGGCCGGCTGCCTGGCGTGCAAATCCTGCGCAGGGCAGTGCCCCGTGAAGGTCAATGTGCCGGAGTTTCGTTCGCGCTTTCTCGAGCTGTATCACAGCCGTTATCTGCGTCCGGCGCGCGATTATCTGATTGCTTCGCTGGAGTACAGCATTCCGTACATGGCGCGGATTCCGGCGCTGTACAACGGATTGATGGGCGCTTCATTTGTTCGCAGCAGCTTGGAACGGGTCGGCGGCATGATCGACGTGCCGTTGCTCAGTCGTTTTGATTTCCATGCGGCGATGCGCCGTTGGCAGGTGCAACCGGCGACGGTGTCGACTCTGTCGGCGCTGACCGAGGCGCAACGCGTGCGCAGCGTGGTCATCGTGCAGGACGCCTTTACGCGCTACTTCGAAGCGCCGCTGTTGGCCGATCTGGTCGAGCTGATTTCGCGCCTTGGCTATCAGGTGTATCTCGCACCGTTCAGCGCCAACGGCAAGCCATTGCATGTGCAGGGCTTCCTCTCGGCGTTCAACCGCGCGGCAGTGCGCAATGCCCGACAGTTGCGCGAATTGGCCGATGTGGGCGTGCCGTTGTTGGGCCTCGATCCGGCGATGACGCTGGTGTATCGCCAGGAATACCTGAAAGTCCCCGGTATGCAGCAATGCCCGGAAGTGGCGCTGGTGCAGGAGTGGTTGCTCAAGGTGATGCCGGAGCAGGCGGCGCAGGATAAAACCGTAACGTTCCGACTGCTCGCCCATTGCACCGAGAAAACCAACGCCCCGGCCGCGACCCGTCAGTGGGAGCAGGTGTTCGAACGCGCTGGTTTGCAGCTGGCCACACAATCCACCGGTTGCTGCGGCATGTCCGGCACTTACGGCCACGAGGCGCGCAATCGCCAGACCTCGGCGGTGATCTACGAGCAGTCGTGGGCCCGTCAGGTCGACGCGCCGGCGGAGCAGGGCGAAGCACTGGCGACCGGTTATTCGTGCCGCAGTCAGGTCAAGCGCCAGTCGGATCAGGCACTGCGTCATCCGTTGCAGGTGTTGCTTGAGGTTCAGCGTCGCTGAGGGTGTCGCCCGTGTCCTTGTCCCAGATCAGGCGCGGATCGAAACTCATCGCCGCGAGCATGGTAAACACCACGACCAGGCCGAAAAACAGAATGCCCGGTCGTGGTTCGATATCGCCCAGCGCCTGAAACTTCACCAATGCTGCGACTAGCGCCACCACCAGCACGTCGAGCATCGACCAATAGCCGATCAGCTCGACGAAGCGGTACAGCTTCGAACGTTCTTTGCGCGCCCAGGCGCTGTCGCGTTGCACGGTCATCAACAGCAGCGTGAGGGCGACGAACTTGACTCCCGGCACGGCGATACTGGCGATGAAAATGATCAGGGCGATGTCCCACGCGCCGTGCTCCCAGAACTCCAGTACACCACTCATGATCGTGCTGTCGGCGCCGCTGCCGAGCATGGTGGTGTTCATCACCGGCAGCAGATTGGCCGGCACGTAAAACGCCAGCGCCGCGAGCATGTAGGCCCAGGTACGAGTCAGTGAGTTGGTCTTGCGTCGGTGCAGCGGCGCGTCGCAACGCGGGCACTCGTGCGGCTCGTCGGTCATGTCGCAGGCCAGTCCGCAGCTGTGGCACAAGCACAGATTGAGTTCGCTGGCGGTCGGTGGCCGTTTCATAAAATGTCCCAGAGGTCGCGGATGTCGCGGCCGGCAATCCTGATCATCATCAAGCTCAGCACGGCCAGCGCGAACAGGCCGATGCCGGGCAACACGTCGAGCAATCCGGCCAGTTTGAACACCGCCACCATCGCCCCCAGCAGGCACACTTCGAGCATGCTCCACGGCCGCAGGGTTTCCAGCCAGCGCATGCACAGCTTGAAGCCCGGCGCGCGTCGGGAGGACAACGCGAAGCTCAGCACCCAGACCAGCAGCACCAGTTGAAACGCCGGGGCAATGATGATCGAAATCGCCGCGACCATCGCCATGAAGGTGATCGGTCCCTGACTCAGCGCCAGCACCGAATCCCACAGCGTCGCACTGTTTTTCAGGCCTTTGAGGCTGATGCTCATCACCGGATAGAAGTTGGCGAACAGCCACAGCATCGCCGCCGTGAATGTCAGGGCCAAACGCTGTTCGACGCTCAGACCGTTGAAACGCTGGAGGACGCCGCCGCAGCGCACGCACAAGGTTTTCTGGTGTTTGGCCAGCACGGCTTTTTCGTACACGCAGTCGCAGTGCTCGCAAATGATCAGGTGTTCGGTGTTGACCATGGACAACGCTCGACAGCAGGCCGCAAGGGCAAGGGAGACCTGATCACTATAGAAGCCTGAGGCTATTGGGCAAATGGCGCGGCGCGATCAGCTGGTTTTTTTCCGAATATCACGGGCGATCCGGATTTGGATTTTGCTTTTTGATGTTATAAGGTAACGCAAATTTTAAGGGCTAGCCCTTGTGGCCCCTGTTGTTTTCCTTTCGATTGCGAAACGCTTATGACGATTGTGCTCCCTCGTTCTGCCCCATTGACCACTGGCCGGCTGCTGTCCATTGACGCCCTCAGAGGCTTGGTGATTCTGTTCATGCTGCTGGATCACGTGCGCGAAACCTTTTTGCTGCACCGCCAGGTCAGTGACCCGATGGACATTGCCAGCACCGAGCCGGCACTGTTTTTCAGCCGCACTCTGGCGCATCTGTGCGCGCCGGTGTTTGTCTTGCTGACCGGGTTGTCGGCGTGGTTGTTCGGTGAAAAGTACGCGGGCAAGGCCGATGTCAGTGCGTTTCTGTTCAAGCGCGGTCTGTTTCTGGTGGTGCTGGAATTCACGCTGGTGAACTTCGCATGGACGTTCCAGTTGCCGCCGAGCGTGATTTATCTGCAAGTGATCTGGGCGATCGGCTTGAGCATGATCGCCTTGTCGCTGCTGGTCTGGCTGCCGCGCTGGCTGTTGCTGACGTTGAGCCTGATGATCATTGCCGGGCACAACCTGCTCGACGCCGTGCATTTTCCAGTGGAGTCGGCGCTGCATGTGCCGTGGGCGATTTTGCATGATCGCGGCTGGATCGACGTTAGCGACAACCTGCGTTTGCGTACCTCCTATCCGTTGTTGCCATGGATCGGTGTGATCGGTCTCGGTTATGCGCTGGGGCCGTGGTTTGCTCGCGGCGTTGAAGCGGTATTTCGTCAACAGCACTTGCTGATTGCGGGTAGCGCCGGACTGCTGGGTTTTGTCGGGTTGCGGTTGATCAACGGTTATGGCGAGAAACCATGGGCCGTGGGTGACACGCTGCTGCAAACCCTGATGAGTTTTTTCAACATCACCAAGTACCCACCGTCGTTGCTGTTTATCGCACTGACGGTGAGCGTCGGGCTGTTGCTGCTACTGGCGTTCGAGCGGTTACAGGATCGTCGCTGGATTCGCTGGCTAACCGTTTTCGGTTCGGCACCGATGTTTTTCTACCTGCTGCATCTGTACGCGTTGAAGGTGTTGTACCTGATCGGCGTGGCCCTGTTCGGGCTGAATCAGGGCAGCTATTTCGGTTTTTCGTCCGTCTCGGCGATCTGGCTGGCGGCCGTTTTTCTGGCGATTGCGCTGTTCCCGGCGGTGCGCTGGTTCTCGGCGTTGAAGGCCCGTCGCCGCGACATCGCCTGGCTGAAGTACCTCTAAGCGCTAGTGCCGGTTGCGCACGAAGTCGATAAACGCCTTCAGCGCCGCCGGCACATGACGGCGGCTCGGGTAGTACAGGTGCAGACCTGGATAGTACGGGCACCAGTCAGCCAGTACTTGCAGCAGCCGCCCGCTGGCCAGGTGTTCGCTGACCATGTCTTCGAACACATAAGCCAGACCAAGCCCTTGCAGCGCGGGCCCGACCATCAGGCTGACATCGCCGAGGGTCAGCGGGCCGTTGACTTCGATTTCCTGGGCAATGCCACCGCGCTCAAGCTCCCAGCGGTACATCGAACCGCTGGGGTAGCGGTGGCGGATGCACGGCAGTCCGTGCAGGTCATCAGGCTTTTGTGGCGCCGCGTGGCGTTGGAAAAACGCCGGTGAACCGACCACCACTGAACGCATTGTCGGGCCAATCGGCAGCGACACCATGTCGGCCTCCAGGCGATCGCCGAAGCGCACCCCGGCATCGAATCCATTGGCGACGATATCCAGCAGCGCATCGCTCTCGACCACTTCCAGACGAATGTCCGGATACACCTGCAAAAACTCACTGGCAATCGGCAGCAACACCAATTCGCAGGCTTGCCGCCCGCAGGTGATGCGCAAATTACCCGAGGGTTTGTCGCGGAAATGGTTGAGGTCTTCCAGCGCATCGTCGATGTCGCGAAAGGCCGGTTTCAATCGCGCGTACAGGCGCTCGCCAGCCTCGGTCAACGCCACGCTGCGGGTGGTGCGATTGAACAGACGCACGCCCAGGCGATTTTCCAGCGCCTTCACTGAATGGCTAAGAGCGGAGGGGCTCAGGCCGAGTTCGATGGCCGCTTTGCTGAAGTTCAGGTGCTGCGCGGTGCACAGGAAAACGCTGAGATCCGCCGCCGAAGGTGATTTCATCTGTGAATGCCTTTCACAAAGTCATGCAAAATTGTTGGGATTATCGCATCAGTAGCATGGCTTTAAAGTCGCTTCAACTTATCAAACAGGCCCGGCACCCATGTCAGGGTTTCTAACAGGAGAAGTTGTTATGCGTACCTGGTTCATTACTGGCGCTTCCCGTGGTTTTGGCATTCTCATCGCCGAGCAGGCCTTGCGTTCCGGTGACGCGGTCATCGCTACCGCGCGCAACCCGCAAGACATCACTGACCGCCTCGGCGAGCAACCGAACCTGCTGGCGGTGCGCCTCGACGTCACCCGCGAGGAAGAAGCGCACCAAGCGGTTGCTGAAGGAATCAAGCGTTTTGGCCGTATCGATGTGCTGATCAACAACGCCGGTTTTGGTGTGCTCGGCGCCGTCGAAGAAACCAGCGCCAGCGAGACCGAGCGCTTGTTCGCGACCAATGTGTTCGGCCTGCTCAACGTCACCCGCGCGGTGTTGCCGCATATGCGGGCGCAACGCAGTGGTCGGGTGATCAACATCTCGTCGATCGGTGGTTATCAGGCGTACATGGGCTGGGGCGTTTACGGCTCGACCAAATTTGCCGTCGAAGGCATCACCGAAGCATTGCATCAGGAACTGGCTCCGCTGGGCATTCAAACCACGGTGGTCGAGCCGGGCTTCTTCCGCACGGATTTCCTTGATGAGCAGTCCCTGATCAAAACCCGGCTTGAGCTGGCGGACTATGACGAAACCGTTGGCAAGATGCGTGCGTTCGCCGAGGCGGCCAATCATGCACAACCGGGTGATCCGCTGAAGTTTGCCGAGGCGATGCTGGCGCTGGTCAATGCACCGACCCCGCCGCAACGCCTGGCGCTGGGCAGTGACACGGTGGCGCGGATCGAGGCGAAGAATCGGTTGGTGGCGCAGGAGTTGGCCGAGTGGAATGAGCTGGCGCTGTCTACCGATTTCGCTAACTGAACGCCGGAGCTGTGAGAGCGAGGCTGCTCGCTCTCATCTTTTTCGTGCGCAAACTTCGGTGGATTTTTCTGTGTATTTCGCGCCTTATTCGCTGCGCAGCGCAGCTTTGTGATTTCTCAAAGGATGGAACGAATGATTTCTATGACTCAGCCGCACGGAGCGCGCGACAAGTTGCTCATACTCGCGGCCGTGTGCCTCTCGGCTCTGGTCCTGCCCCTCAGTTTTACCGGCGGTGCGGTGGCGACACCGGCCATTGGTCGCGATCTGGGCGGCAGCCCGGTGGCGCTGACCTGGATCACCAACGCGTTCATGTTGACGTTCGGCAGTTTGCTGATGGCCGCCGGCGCATTGGCTGATGTTTACGGACGCAAACGCCTGTTCACCTTCGGCATGTTGCTGTTCACCGCTGCCTCGTTTGCGCAGAGTCTGGCGCCGTCGGTGTTCTGGCTGGATGTGTTGCGCGCCGTACAAGGTGTGGCTGGGGCGGCGGCGCTGGCCAGCGGTTCGGCGGCGTTGGCGCAAGAGTTCGAAGGGCATGCCCGGACTCGCGCTTACAGCGTGCTTGGCACGACGTTCGGCATTGGTCTGGCCTTCGGGCCGTTGGTGGCGGGTGCGCTGATCGAGGCTTTCAACTGGCGGGCGATTTTTGTCTTTACCGCGTTGATCGGCATGATTGCGATGGTCTTCGGTCTGCCGCGCATGCGCGAAACCCGCGACCCCGATGCCAAGGGGCTGGACTGGCCGGGCACGCTGCTATTCAGCGCAATGCTGGCGTTGTTCACGTTTGGCCTGATCCAGGCGCCGGACAGTGGTTGGGACAGTCCTTTGGTGATCACTTTATTAGGCGCTTCCGCGTTGTTGCTGGCAGCTTTTGTGATCGTCGAAACGCGTGTCGAACGGCCGATGCTCGATCTGACTCTGTTCCGTTATCCGCGATTCATTGGCGTGCAGATGCTGCCGATCGGCACCTGTTTCTGCTACATCGTGCTGGTGGTGATGTTGCCGCTGCGCTTCATCGGCGTTGAGGGCTTGAGCGAGATCGATGCCGGTCTGCTGCTACTGGCGTTGTCCGCACCGATGCTGGTGGTGCCGATGCTGGCGGCCTCGCTGGCGCGTTTTGTTTCCGCTGGCATCTTGTCTGGCGCGGGGTTCCTGATTGCTGCCGTGGGCCTGCATTGGCTGAGTCTGTACAACGTCGGTGACGCGAAATTTGCGCTGGTGGTGCCGATGCTGCTGATCGGCATTGGCGCCGGTTTGCCGTGGGGGCTGATGGATGGTTTGTCGGTCAGTGTCGTGCCAAAAGAGCGCGCAGGCATGGCGGCGGGCATCTTCAGCACTGTGCGAGTGGCGGGTGAGGGAATTGCATTGGCGATTGTCGCGGCGGTGCTGGCGTCATTGCTGCACGCTGATCTGTCGGGTGCCGTACACGCGGTGACAGGCAGTGCCGAGGCGTCGCTGATTGCCGAGACCGCGCACCGGGTGACCACCGGCGATATGGCGCATGCGATCAATACCGTGCCAGGTCTGGCCAACGAACGTCTGGTGCAAGGGTATGCTGCGGCGTTTCAGTATTTGCTGCACATCCTGACGGTGATTACCCTCGCATCGGCGGCGGTGGTGCTGGGGTTGTTAAGCAAGGATCGCAGCATCGCCGAGCCACAACAGGCTGCCGCATAAACTCAATGTGGGAGCGAGCCTGCTCGCGAAAGCGGACTATCAGTTGGCATAAATATCGACTGATGCACCGCGTTCGCTGGCAAGCCAGCTCCCACAGGGTTCCAGGGTGTCTGCAGCATCAGTGGTTACACCGCAGTCATTGTGGGAGCTGGCTTGCCAGCGATGGGGCCGCTGCATTCAGCATCTTCATCGCTTGATGTACCGCTATCGCGAGCAGGCTCACTCCCACAGGGTTTTCCGGTGTCTGGATTATTTGCGATCCAGCCAAACGGTCTGGGCGTTGCAGAACTCGCGTACGCCGAAGTGCGACAGTTCACGACCGAAACCGCTCTTCTTCACGCCGCCAAAAGTCACGCGCGGGTCGCTGGCGGAGTAACCGTTGATGAATACGCCGCCGGTGTCCAGTTCGCTGGTCAGTTGCTGGGCCAGTGCCACGTTGGCGGTGTAAATGGTCGCGGTCAGGCCGAACTCGCTGTCGTTGGCCAAGGCCACGGCATGCGCGCAATCGCGGGCGGTGATGATCGAAGCGACCGGGCCGAACAGTTCCTGTTTGAACGAGGTCATGCGGTCGGTGACATCGGCCAGTACGGTCGGCTCGTAGTAGTTGCCCGGGCCTTCTGGCTTGCCGCCGCCGAGCAGCAAGGTGGCGCCTTCTTCCAGGGTGTCGCGCACTTGCTGGTCGAGTTCATCACGCAGGTCGAAACGCGCCATCGGGCCGATGTAGGTCTCGGCGGACAATGGATCGCCGACCTTCAACTTACGCGTAGCCTCGACGAACTTGCGGGTAAATTCCTCGACCACACCTTCTTCGATGATCAGGCGTTTTGCGGCGGCGCAAACCTGGCCGGAGTTCTGGTAGCGACCGATCACAGCGGCTTGCACTGCTTCATCCAGATCGGCGTCGTTGAGCACGATAAACGGATCGGAGCCGCCGAGTTCCAGCACGCATTTTTTCAATGCGGCACCGGCCTGAGCGCCGATGGCCATGCCGGCACGTACGCTGCCGGTCAGGGTCACGGCGGCAATGCGCGGGTCAGCGATGGCCGTGGAAACGCCTTCCGGAGTGACGTTGATCACCTCAAAAACACCTTCGGCGAAACCGGCGCGGGTGAAGGCATCGCGCAACAGATAGGCGCTGCCCATCACGTTCGGCGCATGTTTGAGCACGTAAGTGTTGCCGGCGATCAACGCCGGAACGGCACCGCGCAGCACTTGCCAGATCGGGAAGTTCCACGGCATGACCGCGAGGATCGGGCCGAGCGGACGGTACTCGATGCGCGCCTTGCCGCCTTCAACCTGGGTCGGCTCAGCGTCGAGCATCGCCGGGCCATTCTCGGCGTACCACTCGCAGAGCTTGGCGCATTTTTCGATTTCGCCACGGGCCTGAGCAATGGGCTTGCCCATTTCCTGAGTGATCATCGTCGCCATGGCATCGCTGGTTTCACGCAGCGCAGCGGCCAGCGCGGTCAACAAGCGCGAGCGATCCTGCAACGGCTTGCGCTTCCATTTGCCGAAGCCGAAAGCTGCGCGGGTCAGCGCGGCGTCGAGGGCGGCGGCGGATTCAAACGCGTAGTGGCCGATCTGCTCGCCGGTGGCGGGGTTGATCGAGATGGCGTGGGTCTGGCTGGAAATCTGGCTCATGGCTTCGTCCTGCATGTTCGTCGGATGAGCCTAGAGTAGGGTGGTGTTTGTTTTCTGGAAACTGAATAATAAAGATCGTTTCTTTCACGAATGGAGAATGACTATGGATCTGGTGCAGCTGGAAATCTTCAAAGCGGTTGCCGAGCACGGCAGCATCAGTGCCGCCGCCGCGCAGATCCATCGCGTGCCGTCGAACCTGACCACGCGGATCAAACAGCTTGAGCAGGATCTGGGTGTTGATCTGTTTATTCGCGAGAAAAGCCGTTTGCGTCTGTCGCCGGCGGGGTGGAGTTTTCTCGAATATGCACGGCGCATTCTCGATCTGGTGCAAGAGGCGCGGGCGACGGTGGCGGGGGAGGAACCGCAGGGCGCTTTTCCCTTGGGTTCGCTGGAAAGTACGGCGGCGGTGCGCATTCCCGAATTGCTGGCGGCGTACAACCAGTTGCACCCGAAAGTCGACCTCGACCTGTCCACTGGGCCGTCCGGCACAATGATCGACGGCGTGCTCTCCGGGCGCCTGGCCGCAGCGTTTGTCGACGGCCCGGTGCTGCATCCGACGCTGGAAGGCGTGCCGGCGTTCGAGGAAGAAATGGTCATCATCGCCCCGATCAATCACGCCCCCGTCGAGCGCGCAGCGGACGTAAACGGCGAGAACATTTATGCCTTCCGCTCCAACTGCTCCTACCGTCACCACTTTGAAAAATGGTTCAGCACCGACGCGGCGGTCCCGGGCAAGATCTTCGAAATGGAGTCGTACCACGGCATGCTCGCCTGTGTCAGTGCGGGTGCCGGGCTGGCCTTGATGCCGCGCAAAATGCTCCAGAGCATGCCCGGCAGTGCGACCGTCAGCGTCTGGCCATTGGCGGCGGACTTTCGTTATCTGACCACCTGGCTGGTGTGGCGGCGGGGCACGGTGTCGCGCAGTTTGAGCATGTTTGTGCGCTTGCTGGAAGAGCGCGGGGTGGTGCGTGCAGATGCTTGATCGCAGCTGCCGCGCACCGGATCGCCGTTATTGCCCGTCGACGCTGCGCGGCAGATTCAGCGGATTCCCTTCGCGCAACACCTCTGGCAACAACTCATCGGGAAACCCCTGATACGCGACGGGCCGCAAGAAGCGCTCGATCGAGGTCATGCCGACCGACGTGAAGCGGCTGTCCGATGTAGCCGGAAACGGCCCGCCGTGTACGGTGGCGAAGGTCACCTCCTGTGGGTGGGCGAAGGCGTTGACTACGATGCGTCCGGTGCGCCGTTCGAGAATCGGCAGCAGGCGCCGCGCCACTTCCAGATCGATACTTTCAAGGTGAATCGCCGCGCTGAGCTGACCCTTGAACGAACGGGCGACGGCCAGCAGCTCGGCCTCATCGTTGACAGCAACCAATAGCGCCGACGGACCAAACACTTCGAGGGCCAACTCTGGTTCGCCGAGCAATTGGTGTCCCTCGATTTCCAGCAACGCAGCACGTCCGGCGAGCGTGGCATCCGCCGGTATGCCTGCCGCGATCAGCTGCGCGCCGGCGTGCTCCATCGCCATCAGACCCTCGACGTAGGAACCATGAATGCCCGGCGTCAGCATCGTCCGCGCCGGCGCCTCACTGACCCGTTTGCGCATGGCGTTGCGCAGCTGATCAAACCCCGCACCGCGGATGGCGATCAGGATCGACGGACACAAACAGGCCTGGCCGACGTTGACCAGCATGCGTTCGATAAAGCCATCACCGATCTCGGCGCCGCGAGCCGCCAGTGCCTCGGGCAGGATGAAGGTCGGGTTGACGCTGGTCATCTCGGTGAACACCGGGATCGGATCAGGGCGCAACTGCGCGCGGCGATAGAGCGCCATGCCACCCGGTTCGGAGCCAGTGAAGGTCACGGCTTTGATCAGCGGATGATCGACCAGCGCTTGGCCAATGGCATTGCCGCCACCGCGCACCATCGAGAAAACACCTTCGGGCAAGCCATGCGCCTGCACGGCTTTACGAATGGCGCGGGCCTGGATTTCCGAGGCACCGGGATGCGCGTTGTGTGCCTTGAGAATCACCGTTGCCCCGGCCGCCAGTGCCGACGCGGTATCGCCGCCCGCCACCGAATAGGCAATCGGGAAGTTGCTCGCGCCGAAAATCGCCACCGGGCCGATGGCGATTTTTTGCAGGCGATGATCCATCCGTGGGCGCGGCTGACGTTCGGGTTGCGCCGGGTCGATGGCCAATTGCAGAAAGCGGCCCCGGCGCACCACATCGGCGAATTGGCGGAACTGGGTCGCGGCTCGCAACGCTTCGCCCTCAAGCTGAGCTTCGGGCAGTCCGGTTTCCAGTGCCGCGCGTGCCGCCAGTTCGCTGCGTACTGCGTCGAGGTTGTCAGCGATGCTCTCGAGAAATGCCGCGCGTTCGGCCAACGAGGTATGGCTGTAGCGGTCGAATGCCACGTCGGCAAGTGTCGCTGCCTGATCAACCTGTGCCGCACCGCCGAAAGCGAAGTCCGGTTCGATCAAATGTTCAGTGGCCGGATTCAGGGCTTTCATCGTGCCTTCGGTGGCGGCGACATCCGCCGCGCCAATCAGCAAGTGGCCGGTCAGATTCATTGCGCTTCACCTTGTGATTGGAGGTTGGCAATCAGTTCGTCCGTGCTGGCAATCTCGTGCGCGAATGTCGGGCCGTTGAGTTCGTGGGCGGCGTGCATCATTTCCGCTTTGAAGGCCGCTGTTGCATCGCGGACCAGGGTGACGTGGTAGCCCAGTTCCGAGGCATAGCGCGCGGTGGCTTCGATGCAGGTGTTGGCCAGCAAGCCGACGATGATCACGTGGGTGACACCTTGCTGCTTCAGGCGAAAATCCAGGTCGGTGTTGGCAAAACCGCTGGAACCCCAGTGCTCCTGAACCACGATATCGCCGTCCTTCGGCGCAAAATCCGGGTGCCATTCACCGCCCCATTCGCCCCGGGCAAAATGATGCATGTGCATGATTTTGCATTGCGTGGGAGTCGGGTGATCCCAGTTTTCGTAGTCGCCTTTTTCCCAGCGGTGATGGGGTACGATGACCACCGGAATGTTCAGCTCGCGCACCGTGCGGTCGAGTTTGCGCAGGTTGTCGAGCAGGCCGTTCTGTTCAGCCATCGGTTTGATCAAAGGGAAAATCTTGCCACCGTCCGAAAGAAAATCGTTGTATGGATCGACCAGCAGATAGGCGGTACTGTCCAGCGGGTAGGCGGTATTCGACATGGCGGCTTGCTCCGGCAATGGGATTATCGGTGCACAGGGCTTGTCCCGGCATCTTGTAGATATGATAATCATAGTAACTGTAAAAGAGGCAAGCCCTGATGGCAGTAAACGATAGTCTTCCCGACACGCTGTGCCCGATTTCCCGGGCCGAAACGATCGTCGGCGACCGCTGGACGGTGCTGGTTTTGCGCGAGTTGTTCATGGCCAATCATCGCTATGACGAGATTCAGGCGCAGACCGGCGGTACGCCGCAAATGGTCGCCGCGCGTCTGAAATGTCTGGAAGCGGATGGGCTGGTCGAGCGCCGCTTGTACAACGAGCGACCGAAACGCTACGAGTACCACCTCACCGCGAAGGGCGAGGCGTTCTATCCGGTGATCATTGCGTTGCGGGCGTGGGGAGAAACCTGGTGCAAAACACCGGAAGAGGGGCTTGCAGTGAACATGACCCACAAAAACTGCAACCACGACGCCGGCCTCGGGCCGCTGTGCGAGCACTGCGGCGAACCGTTGCGTCGGGAGGATCTGATCAGTCAGCCACAAGCAGCCTACGCCGCCGAACGGCAGGCGCGGCGTGAGGCGTTCAAAGGCAAATAAGCTCGATCACGGCGTGCCGTTGCGACCGTGCAGCAAGTAGCCGGGACGCAGGCTCAAGCGCTCGTAATAGGCTTTCACCGCGGCAAAATCCGGGTGAGCCAGTGGGGTTTCGAACCAGCGGTTCACCGACAGTCCGATGGGAATGTCCGCCAGGGAAAACTGTTCGCCGCTGACGTAGGCGCCGGTCTTTTCCAGTTGCCGGTCGAGGATGGCCATGGTCTTCGACCATTGCTCAATGCCGTTCGCCAGCGCGGCATTGTCCTGATAGTCGGGCGACTGGCGCACCAGCGACATGAAGGCGTACGACCACGAGCGATTCAGCTCCGACGCCTGCCAGTCGATCCACTGATCGATCCGCGCCCGGGTTTGCGCGTCAGTCGGATAGAGGTGCGAACCGTCATACCGTGCGGCCAGATAACGAATGATCGTGTTCGATTCCCACAGCGTGAAATCACCGTCCTGAATCACCGGCACCATGGCGCAGGGATTGAGCGCGAGAAACGCCGAATCGTTGGTCGATTTGAAGCCCGACCCCCAGTCTTCGCGCTCGAAAGGAATGTGCAATTCAGCGCAAGTCCACAGCACTTTGCGCACGTTGATCGATGAGGCTTTACCGAGTATTCGCAGCATTGGATGTCCCTTACCCAATTGTCGTCAGACCTACAGAAATACCACAGCGTAACGGAGAAGGCCCGCACAGTGCGGGCCTTCTTTTTCAGCGCATCAATCTCACAGACTGCTCGCCAGTTTCCCGCCCATCATCCGCCGACGATAAGACGTGTCGCGGTTGGCCAGCCAGAAATACAGCGGCGAGGTCACCAGCAGTCCCACCAGCCAGGACAGATCCGCACCGTTGATGTGCGCCGACACCGGGCCGACGTACAGCGGCGTGTTCATGAACGGAATTTGCACGGCGATGCCGATCGCGTAAGCCAGCAACGCCTGCGGGTTGTAGCGCCCGTAGATGCCGCCGTCGACCTGGAAGATCGACAGGATGTCGTACTGGCCTTTGTGGATGGCGTAGAAGTCGATCAGGTTGATCGCCGTCCACGGCACCAGCACTACCAGCAACACCAGCACCATGTCGACGAAGTGGCCGATGAAATCTTTCGAGGCGCCCACGGCGGCAAAGCAGCAGGCCAGCAGCACGATAATCGAGATCACTGCGCGGCTCTTGGCGGTGGGGATCCAGCGGTAGGCGAAGGTCTGCACCAGAGTGATCAGTGACAGCACCGCGCCGTACAGGTTGAGGGCGTTGTGGCTGATCACGCTGAGCAGGAACAGCACCAGCATCAGCGGGCCGATGGAACCGGTGGCGAGTTTGACCGCGTCCATGGTGTCCATGCCCACCGGGGTTGCCAGCACGGCGACGGCACCGAAGATGAACGCCAGACTCGAACCCAGCGCTGAACCCAGATAGGTCGTCCAGAATGTCGACGAGACTTTTACGTCCGCTGGCAAGTAACGCGAATAGTCGGACACGTACGGCGCGAACGCGATCTGCCACAGCGCCGCCAGCGACACGGTGGCCAGCCAACCGGAGAGGTTGAAACTGCCCCGGGTGAGGAAGTCGTCAGTCTGGATGTGAGTGAAGATGTAGCCGAAACCGACGACGATGCCGATCCCCAGCACCCAGGTGCCGATGCGATTGAGCACGTGGATAAAACGGTAGCCGATGATGCCGATGATCCCCGAGCCGACTGCGCCAATGACGATGCCGACGGGCACTGGAACGCTGTCGACCACACCGTGCAGCGATTTGCCGGCCAGCACGATATTGGAAGCGAAAAAGCCGATGTACATGACGCCGGCAATCAACACCACCAGCAATGCGCCGAGGGAGCCGAACTGCGCGCGGCTCTGGATCATCTGCGGGATGCCCATCTGCGGGCCTTGCGCCGAGTGCAGCGCCATCAGCACGCCGCCGACCAGATGGCCGACGAGAATCGCGACGATGCCCCAGAGCAGATTCAAGTGAAACAACTGCACGCCCAGTGCACCGGTAACGATGGGCAACGGTGCGATGTTGCCGCCGAACCAGAGCGTGAACAGATCCCTGACCTTTCCGTGGCGATCTTCGGGGGGCACGTAGCCTATCGTGTGTTTTTCAATCAGCGGAGCGGAGGATGCTGCAGGGGTAGCCATGACGAACTCCAAGGCAAGGATGAGTACGTGGACGTACTTCGGCAAGCGCCGGCACGGGCGGCGCATTTCTTGTTGAAGTGATCATGTGCAAAGCATCGGCATAGATAAATTAGTAAGTTTGTTGCTTCAGACCTTAAAAAAAATATGCTTCGGCTGGCGCCGGCGTCCGGTATGTTCAAGCTTGATCGTGCGCCAGGGAAACAGGGCGAACACCCGCGCTCTTTGGGAGACTCACATGGCCGCCTACAACCTGCGCCAGCTCAAATATTTCGTCACCACGGCTGATTGCGGCAGCGTCGCCGAAGCCTCGCGCAAGCTCTACATCGCGCAACCATCGGTCTCCACGGCCATCAAGCATCTGGAAGAAAGTTTCGGCGTGCAGTTGTTCATTCGCCATCACGCCCAAGGCGTCTCTCTGACGCCCAGCGGTTCGCGGTTTTATCGCAAGGCGCTGGAACTGCTGCGGGTGGCCCATGAGTTTGAGCAGAACGCCCTGGCCGACAATGATGTGGTCGCGGGGCAGATCGATATCGGCTGCTTCGAAACCGTCGCGCCGCTGTACCTGCCGCGCCTGATCGCCGGGTTCAAGGCGCGCTGGCCGGGGGTGGAAATCCGCATTCGTGATGGCGAGCAACAAGAGCTGGTGCAGGCTCTGACCGCTGGCAGCATCGACGTCGCGATGATGTTCGAGCACGATCTGGACAGCACCATTGAAACCACGCCGCTGATGCCGCCGCAGCAGCCTTATGCGTTGCTGCCGGCCAGCCATCGCTTTGCGCAACAGGCGAAAGTCTCGCTGCATGATCTGGTGCTGGAACCGATGATTCTGCTCGACGTGGTGCCGAGCCGCACCTATTTCGTGAGCATCTTCGAAGAGCGCGGGCTGACGCCGAACATCGTCTTCAGCTCGCCATCGATCGAGATGGTGCGCGGCATGGTCGGCAACGGTTTCGGCTTCTCGATTCTGGTGACCAAACCGTTCAGCGACTACACCTACGACGGCCAGCAAGTCGTCTGTGTGCCGCTGGCGGAAAACGTCACCGGGTCGGGCTTGTCGGCGGCCTGGTTGCGGCGGGTGCAACTGACCAAACCGGTGCAGTTGTTTGTTGACCATTGCCGCGTAGAAATGGCCCGACTGCACTCGTGAGTGCCGTCGAGCCGCTGGTCAGAGGCTGATAAACGCCAGCATCCGTTGCAGCATGGCATCGCACGCCTGCAACTGTTCGAGGGCGACAAACTCGTCGGGTTTGTGGCCCTGATCCATGCTGCCGGGGCCGCAGACCACCGTGGGAATCCCTACGGTATCAAACAGTCCGCCTTCGGTACCAAACGCTACAGTGCCGAAATCCTTTGAACCGCAGAACACTGAAATCAGCTCGGCGGCCTGACTTTGTGCATCGGTGGCCAATCCCGGATACGCCGACAAGGCGCTGAAGCGGATATCACTCTGCGCACTGACCGCGCGCATACGCGGCAGCACTTCGCGTTCAGCATAGGTTTGCAGCGCTTCGGCAACGAGCGCCGGATCCTGCGAGGGCAGGGCGCGGATTTCGAAATCGAAACGGCAATCGGCGGGCACGATGTTCAAGGCCTTGCCGCCGCTGATCACCCCGGTTTGCACCGTGCTGTAGGGCGGGTCGAAGCGCGCATCGTGATGCTCCGGCGCTTTCAGTTGCTGACCGAGACGACCCAGCTCAGCGATCAGTTCGGCGGCGTATTCAATCGCATTGACGCCGAGCGGCGCGTACGCCGAATGGCACGGATGGCCGTGCACGTCGCAGCGCATTGCCAGTTTGCCTTTGTGGCCAAGCACCGGTTTCAGTTCGGTCGGTTCGCCGATGATGCACAACAATGGCTTGATCGGGCGTTGCTGCAAGACCTTGAGCAATGAGCGCACGCCGAGGCAGCCAACCTCTTCGTCGTAAGACAGGGCAATGTGCACCGGCAGGCGCAGCGGCGTTTTAACCAGCAACGGCACCAAGGCCAGCACGCAGGCGATATAACCCTTCATGTCTGCGGTACCACGCCCAAACACCTTGCCGTCGCGTTCGGTCAGTTCGAACGGCGGCAGCGTCCACGGCTGGCCATCGACCGGCACCACATCGGTGTGCCCGGACAGCACGATGCCCGGTTGATCCACCGGGCCGATCGTGGCGAACAGGTTGGCTTTGCTGCGCTCGTCGTTGTAAATCAGCGCACTCGGGACGTCGAAACCTTCGAGGTAATCGCGGACGAATTCGATCAGCTGCAAGTTGGATTCTCGGCTGGTGGTGTCGAACGCCACCAGCGCCTTGAGCAACTCGACACTGTTCATCGATCATCCCCGGCCACGCCATAACCCGGTGCCTTGGCCGGATCGAGGGCGCGGTCGATGTAGTCCTGAAGCTGCGGCTCGTAAGCGTTCCAGAGTTTTTGCAGCTGGCCGATCGGGTCTTCATCGGCCCAATCCACGCGCAGGTTGACGATCGGCCAGGTCTGCTCGCCGACCACCACAACGGCGGCCGAATGCACCGGGCCGGCTTCACCGCCGAGCGCTTGTGCGGCGTGCAGGGCTTTGAGCAGGCGATCAGCCAGTTGACCTTCGCCATCCTCGAAGGCGCTGACCATCGCTTCGATGACCGAACGCCCAGCGAGCATGTTGCCGGCGGCGACGCACTGTTCGCCGGTCACGGCGTTGTGCACGCCGAGGGTTTGCGCACCGCTGAAATACGCGGTCTGGCCAAGGTGGTTGATCGCGGTGATCTGGCGGTACTGGCTGTAGCCGTTGCGGGTGAGGACTTTGTCCAGCGCATCGTCCGGCGTCAAACCTTGCTCCATCAGCGCAAGGACTTCCGGGCCGAGGGACGGCAGGGTGATGTTCTGGCTCGACACCGCGCCGACCCCCGGCAGCAGCCACGGACAGCGGGCGCCGACGGCGATGCTGGAGGAGCTGATGGCGACACCGAACTGGCCGGTTTCGGCGCAGCGGGCTGTGATTGAAAAGGTCATCTGCTTATTCCTTTCTAGGAAGATGTTGTCCTTGAGGGCCTCATCGCTGGCAAGCCAGCTCCCACAGGGTTTTGAGTTAAGCCCAGATGTTGTGATCAACCCGATACCTGTGGGAGCTGGCTTGCCAGCGATGGCCATAACGCGGTGTGATGCCTTACTCAGGAATCACCGCAATCACATCAATCTCCATCAGCCACTGCGGCTGCCCCAGTGCCGACACCACCAACCCGGTGGAGATCGGGAATACACCCTTGAGCCATTTGCCGACTTCGCCATACACCGCCTCGCGATAACGCGGGTCGATCAAGTAAGTGGTGGTTTTGACGATGTGGCTCATGTCGCTGCCGGCTTCTTCCAGCAGTTGCTTGACGTTGCGCATCGCTTGTTCAGCCTGCGCGCGCGGGTCGCCGAGACCGACCAGATTGCCGTCGAAATCCGTGCCGACCTGACCGCGCACATACACGGTGTTGCCGGCGCGCACGGCTTGGCACAGATCGTTGTCCAGCGTCTGGTTGGGGTAGGTGTCTTTGGTGTTGAACATGCGGATGCGAGTGTGGGTGGGCTGGCTCATGAAAGGCTCCTGAAGAAGGTTGGCCCGGCGCAATCGGCGCCGGAGCGAAAAAAGGCAATCAAGCGTCGACGGTATCGGCGGCTTTGTTGTGGCTGCTCGAATGCAGTGCGGCTTCACGCTGCTCGGCATCGCGGTAATCCAGATACTTGCGCTGGGTGGCGATGTGATCGGCAACATGCTTGGCGTCGTGCCACACACCCCAGATGAACGACGACCCCCGGCGTGACTGCCACGGCAGCCCGAGGAAATACACCCCCGGTTCGCTCGACACGCCGCGTTGATGCACAGGCTTGCCCTTGTCATCGAACGCCGCGACCTGCAACCACGAGTAATCCACGGCGAACCCGGTGGCCCAGATAATCGAGGTGACGCCAGCCTTGGCCAGATCCAGATCGGCCAGCGGATTCTTCACGCACTCAGGGTCCGGATAGGTTTCGCGCGCCTCCGGTTCTTCCGGCAGGTCGAGGCCGTTGCGCTCGATGTAGGCATCGGCGGCATCCAGCAACGCCAGATAATTTTCGTCGCCGCGAGTGAGGTTGCCGAGCAGATCCTGCTTGAAGGTCACCACGCCGTTATTGAATGATTCGGTGACGCCGACCAGGGTCATGCCGCGATGGGCCAGACCACGGAAATCGATGGTGCGACCGCCATGGGCGCCGCTGACGGCGATGGTCACGTGCTCGCGCCCCGGTTTCATCGCCGCCTGATCCCATTCGCCGAGCACGCCCAGCCACCAGCAGAAATCCCGGTTGCGATAAGCGCGAGGCGGGCGGTCATGGGCGCCGACCGACAGGTAAACCTGCGTGCCGGAACGTTGCAGTTCATCGGCGATCTGCACCCCGGAAGAACCGGCGCCGACCACCAGCACTGCGCCTGCCGGCAGTTGCTGCGGGTTGCGATAATCAGCGGAATGTATCTGCAACAGACGTTGGTCTTGCGGAGCAATCGCCGGGATCACCGGTTTCTGGAACGGGCCAGTCGCGGCGACCACGCGGTTGGCTTCGATCACACCTTCGGATGTCTCGACGGTGAAACCCGGGCGACCGACATTGCGCACCACGCTTTTCACCTCAACGCCGGTGCGGATCGGCGCATTGAATTTCTTCGCATAGGCTTCGAAGTAATCCGCCACACGTTCTTTCGGGGCAAATCCGTCGGGATCGACGTCATCGAATTCCAGGCCAGGGAAGCGGTCGTGCCACGCCGGGCCGTTGGCAACCAGCGAGTCCCAGCGCCCGGTGCGCCAGCGTTCGGCAATGCGATTGCGCTCCAGCACCAGGTGCGGCACACCGAGTTTGCTCAGGTGCTCGCTCATGGCCACGCCCGCTTGGCCGGCACCCACGATCAGCGTGTCTGTTTTTATTATTTCAGGGGTCATCTCTACATCCTTCCTAGCAAGGCAGTGGGATTCGGGCCGCTGTTGGCTTGTCCGTTTGGCTTGAGGTCAGACTAGGGAGAGGGGGGATATCGGTAAAATATTATTAAGCTGGGATGTGAAGATAAAATTCTGATGCAGAGCGGCGAAAGCCTTTAACAATGCGGGCTGCAGCTCTGGCCGCGGGAAGGGAAGGGCAAAACCTGGCGGCTAGATTTCACGCTTGCGCTCAGGCGCTACCCCATGAGCGGTGAGGAGTTTTTTCGCCGTCTCGGGTTCATCCGGCAATTGGCCGCTGAGATCCCAGATCTCGAGCATTTTGGCGTATTCGAAAGCGTGGCGCGGGTCGACCTCTATCCAGCGCTGGAAATCCTGGCGGACAGCCGGCGGACAATCGTCATCGTGCAGACGCATGCACCAATCGGCGGCTTGCACAGAGATGTCTTCGTCCATTGCGTTGAGGTCGGAAGGGGTCATTTGACGAGGGTAACAAAAAAGTCCGTCAAGCCGATGCCGACGGACTTTTTTAATGGCGAATTTTCAGCGTTTGAGAAACGCTAGCAAATCCTCATTCAACGCCTGCGCATGGGTCACCGCAAAGCCATGTGGCGCTCCTGCGTAGACCTTCAACTCGGCGCCTTTGATTTGTGCGGCAGCCTGTTTGCCGGTGGTTTCGAACGGCACGATCTGATCGCCGTCGCCATGGATCACTAGCGTCGGCACATCGATTTTGGCCATGTCCGGGCGGAAGTCGGTTTCCGAGAATGCGGTAACGCAATCCACCGTGCCTTTGAGTGACGCCAGCAGGGCGACATTCAGGGTTTGCGTGAGCACGCCGGCAGAGACTTTCTGGCCTTGGTTGGTGCCATAGAACGGCGCAGCGAAATCGGCGATGAACTGCGCGCGATCCTGCAGCAGGCCGGCCTTGATGCCATCGAACACCGAGGTGTCGACGCCCTGTGGAAAGTCGGCTTTCTTGCCGAACAGTGGCGTCACCGCGCCCAACAACACCAGACCGGCAACCCGCTCACTGCCATGCCGGGCGATGTAGCGGCTGACGTCGCCGCCGCCCATGGAGAAGCCGACCAGGGTCACGTCGCGCAGGTCCAGATGATTGATCAGCTGCGCGATGTCATCGGCGAAGGTGTCGTAGTCGTAACCGGTCCACGGCTGGTCGGAACGGCCGAAACCACGGCGATCGAACGCAATGGTGCGAAAGCCACGGCTGCTCAGGTATTCCATCTGGTATTCCCACATGTCGGCATCCAGCGGCCAGCCATGGCTGAACAGCACGGGTTTGCCGCTGCCCCAATCCTTGTAGTAAATCTCGGTACCGTCTTGCGTGGTGAATGTACTCATGGAAACTCCTGCTTCGGGGTTCAGTGCCGAAATGGCGGCATTCACTATCAGCGCAAAGCGCGCCGGCTACTTGTATGCAGGTGCTGGTTTTGCGTCGGTACAGTCGTGGATCTGCTGCAGAGTTGTATGATGCAACCCAAAGCCGCACGGTCGGCCACTGATACGAGGGAGTACGTCTAAGTGAAACGCAAAAGTTTGCAGGGCAACGCCTGCCCCGTTGCCCGCACGCTGGACCTGATCGGCGACTGGTGGTCACTACTGATCATCCGCGATGCGCTGGACGGAATTCGCCGTTTCAATGATTTTCAGAAGAGTCTGGATATCGCAAAAAACATGCTCAGCGCGCGCTTAAAGGGGCTGGTGGAGCAGGGCATCCTGCAAACCGCGCCGGCTGCTGATGGCGGTGCCTATAAGGAATACGTGCTGACAGAGCGCGGCAAAGCCTTGCAGACCGTGATCGTTGCGCTATCGCAGTGGGGGGGAGAGTTCATGTATGGGCCGGGTGAGCCAGGTTCGGTGATGGTCGATGCAAGGGACCGCCAGCCCATTCGCAAGCTGGAATTGCAGTCTGCCGATGGCCGAACGCTTGGCCCCGCAGATGTGGCGACGCGGCTTGGCGTAGAACACTGATTCAGTGTGGCGAGGGAGCTTGCCCCCTCGCCACAGATGACGTGTTTCAAGTCTTTCCGATGCCAGGTTACTTAGCGAAACGCCGGCACCACATGCTTGATAAACAGCTCCAGCGATTTCTTCTTCTCTTCATGCGGCAAGCTGTTGTCACACCAGAAACTGAACTCATCTACCCCCAGTTCCTGGTAGTACTTGATCCGCGGAATGATCTCTTCGGGCGTACCAATCATCGCCGTCTTGTGCAGGCTCTCCAGCTCAAATTCCGGACGCCCGGCAAACTTCTCTTCCGGGCTTGGCGCGAGGAAGCCATTGACCGGGGTTTGCTTGTTGCCGAACCACGCATCGAAGGTGCGGTAGAAACGCGAGATCGCTTTCGCGCCGACTTTCCAGCCGTCCGGATTATCAGCGGTGTGCACGTGGGTGTGGCGCAGCACCATCAATTGCGGACGCGGCACGTCTGGGTTGTTATCCAGTGCGGTCTGGAACTTGTTCTTCAGGTCGAGAACTTCTTCGTCGCCCTTCATCAGCGGCGTGACCATTACGTTACAGCCGTTGGCCACGGCGAAGTTGTGCGAATCCGGGTCGCGGGCGGCGATCCACATCGGCGGATTCGGCTTCTGGATCGGCTTCGGCACGCTGGTCGAGGTGGGGAATTTCCAGATGTCGCCGTCGTGGGCGTAATCGCCTTGCCACAGGGCGCGGACCACCGGGACCATTTCGCGCAATGCCTGGCCGCCGCTGGAGGCAGGCATGCCGCCGGCCATACGATCGAATTCAACCTGATAGGCGCCACGGGCCAGGCCGACTTCCATGCGACCGTTGCTGATCACGTCGAGCAACGCGCATTCACCGGCTACCCGCAACGGGTGCCAGAACGGCGCGATGATGGTGCCGGCGCCGAGGTGGATGGTGGTGGTCTTGGCGGCGAGGTAGGCGAGCAGTGGCATCGGGCTTGGCGAGATGGTGTATTCCATCGCGTGGTGTTCGCCGATCCACACGGTGCTGAAACCGCCGGCCTCGGCCATCAGGGTCAGTTCCGTGAGGTCTTCGAACAGTTGGCGGTGGCTGACGCTTTCGTCCCAGCGTTCCATGTGGATGAACAGGGAAAATTTCATGACGCTTCCTCGGATTTTTTGTTGTTGAGGCTACAAAACTTGTAGGAGTGAGCCTGCTCGCGATGGCGGTGTGTCAGAAAAAACATCGACATCGGATAAATCGCTATCGCGAGCAGGCTCACTCCTACAGTTGAATTGTGCGGGGCTGACGATCAGGCCAGGACGGGCAGGGCGCCCATCTTGCCGTGGCAGTACACCAGCGGCCCGCTAATTTGCTCGGGGACGATCAGATTCTTCACCGCGCCGACCATGATGGCGTGGTCGCCGCCTTCGTATTCGCGCCACAGTTCACATTCGATGATAGCCGTCGCGTTGGCGAGGATCGGGTTGCCCAGTTCGCTCAAGGTCCATTCGATGCCTTGCGCCTTGTCTTTGCCTTTGCGGGCGAAGGCATAGGCTTCGCTTTGCTGGCCGCCGGACAGAACGTGGATCGCAAAACGCTTGTTCTTGATCAGTACCGGGTAGGAATCAGAGCTGTAGTTGGGGCAGAACAGCACCAGCGCCGGGTCCATCGACAGCGAGCTGAACGCACTGGCAGTCAGGCCGACAATCTGACCGTCATCGTCCAGGGTGGTAATAACGGTTACGCCGGACGGGAACGAGCCCATGACTTGTTTGTAGATGGCGGCATCGATCATTGGTCGGTCCTCGGGTGTGGTGCTGCTGTTTTTATGTGTTTGTTGGTCTGATGGTATACCAGTATTCAATCTTTGCAAGGGCTTTTAAGCTGAACCGATAAACGTGCCGCGTTCGTCGGGAACTCAGCATTTACGGGGCTTTCGGCTGGTCTGCAGGCCACGGATTCAGCGAGCATGGCATATCAGATGGCGCCGCAAACTGCGGATCAGTCTTGTGAATTGTTTGGAATACCATAATATGGTCTGCATCTGAGGGGCGACCATAGAGTCCTCCCGGTTTGGCTTCATACAACGATAAGAACAGACAAACTCGAGTTCATGCATATGTCCCAGATGTCCCGGCAAGATCCGTTGATCGAGAACCATACGGTCGACTACGTCCCACTCGCGGAACGCCACGGGAAGGCCCGCGACCTATTCACCCTTTGGTTCAGCACCAACATTGCGCCACTGCCCATCGTCACCGGCGCCATGGTGGTTCAGGTGTTCCACCTCGATTTGCTTTGGGGGCTGCTGGCGATTGCGCTGGGACACATGATTGGCGGCGTGGTGATTGCGCTGGCGTCGGCGCAAGGCCCGCGCATGGGCATTCCGCAGATGGTCCAGAGTCGCGGCCAGTTCGGCCGTTATGGCGCGCTGTTGATCGTGTTCTTCGCCGCGCTGATCTACATCGGTTTCTTTATTTCCAACATCGTGCTCGCCGGCAAATCCATCGTCGGCATCGCGCCCTCGGTGCCGGCGCCGCTGAGCATTCTGATCGGCGCACTCGCGGCCACGGCGATCGGGGTGATCGGCTACAACTTCATTCACACGCTGAACCGCATTGGCACCTGGGTGATGGGCAGCGCGTTGCTCGCCGGTTTCATCTATATCTTCGCCCATGACTTACCGGCGGACTTTCTCACTCGCGGCAGTTTTAACCTGTCGGGGTGGCTGGCGACGGTGTCGCTGGGGATCATCTGGCAGATCAGTTTCTCGCCGTATGTGTCCGACTATTCGCGTTACTTGCCGGCGGATATTGGCATTGCCAAACCGTTCTGGGCGACTTATCTGGGCGCGACCCTGGGCACGATTCTGTCGTTCAGCTTCGGCGCGGTGGCCGTGCTGGCGACCCCGGAAGGCACTGAAGCGATGGTCGCGGTCAAGCAGTCGACGGGTTGGCTCGGGCCGATTCTGATGGTGCTGTTTCTGCTCAATATCATCAGCCACAACGCGCTGAATCTGTATGGCGCGGTGCTGTCGATCATTACCTCGATCCAGACTTTCGCCAGCCAATGGACGCCGAGCATCAAGGTGCGCGTCGTGTTGTCGAGCGTCGTGCTCGCGGGTTGCTGCGTGGTTGCGCTGGGCGCGTCGGCGGATTTTATTTCCGAGTTCATCGGTTTGATTCTGGCGCTGCTGCTGGTGCTGGTGCCGTGGGCGTCGATCAACCTGATCGACTTCTATCTGATCAAGCGCGGCTGCTACGACATTACCTCGATCTTCCGCGCCGATGGCGGGATTTACGGGCGCTTCAATCAGCACGCGATCATTGCGTACTTTATCGGCATCCTCGTGCAGTTGCCGTTCGCCAACACCTCGCTGTACGTCGGACCGTACGCCAATCTGGTTGAGGGCGCGGACTTGTCCTGGCTGGTCGGCCTGGTGGTGACCGTTCCGTTGTATTACTGCCTGGCGACACGCGGCCAGACTCAGCAGAGCAGGGCGGCCAGGTTGGGTTACACCGACTGACCTGATCTGCTTCAGCACAATGCCCGGCCCTTCGCCGGGCATTGTTGTTTCCGCATCCCGGCGGTCAATCAAATTGGCCACATCGATCCCCTTTTGGCCCATCCCCCACTGTGCTCCAGCTACGCTGTCAGCAAGAATCAAAACCACAACGAGACGCTCGACCCTTTTTACCCTTGGCTACCTTTACAGCCGCTGCCGTGTACAGAACATAAAAACCATCGAACTCACGCTGCCTTTTGGGGAACAACCATGGTCACGATGAAACGCATTCTGGGTGCCACTGTGTGTGGGCTGTCGCTGTTGGCCGGCGCGGTCCAGGCTGAGCAACGCGAACTGCGCGTGTACAACTGGGCGGATTACATCCTGCCGTCCGTGCCCAAGGATTTCGCCGCAAAAAGCGGCATCAAAGTGACTTGGGACACCTTCGACACCAACGAATCCCTCGAAGCCAAACTGCTGACCGGCAACTCCGGCTACGACCTGGTGGTGCCGTCGAACCAGTTCCTTGAAACGCAGATCAAGGCTGGCGTGTTTCAGAAACTGGATAAATCCAAACTGCCGAACTGGAGCCACCAGGACCCGGAACTGTTGAAACTGCTGGGCAAGAACGATCCGGGCAACCAGTACGGCGTGCCTTACATGGTCGGCACCGTGCTGATCGGCTTCAACCCGGCCAAAGTCAAAGCGGCACTGGGCGACAACGCGCCGGTGGACAGTTGGGATCTGGTGTTCAAGCCGGAGAACATGGAAAAGCTCAAATCCTGCGGCGTGGCGATGCTTGATTCGCCGACGGAAATCCTACCGCTGGCCCTGCATTATCTGGGCCTCGACCCGAACAGCCAGAACCCCGCCGACTATGAAAAAGCCAAGGAGCTGATGCTCAAGGTTCGCCCGTACGTGACTTACTTCAACTCGGCCAAATACATGACTGACATCGCCAACGGCGATATTTGCGTGGCCATCGGTTATTCCGGCAGCTTCTACCAGTTCGGCAATCGCGCCAAAGAGGCGAAAAACGGCGTGGTGGTCGACTGGCGCTTGCCGAAGGAAGGCGCGCCGATCTGGTTCGACACCTTCGCCATTCCGAAGAGCGCGAAGAACGTCGCCGAGGCGCATGAATTCCTCAACACCTTGCTCGACCCGAAAGTGATTGCGCCGATCAGCGACTTCCTCGGCTACCCGAATGCGAACAAGGATTCGATGCCGCTGATCAACAAGGAAATCACTGACAACCCGAACCTGACACCGACCCCGGAAGCGCTGAAAAACCTCTACGTCGTGCAGCCGTTGCCGCAAAAACTTGAGCGTGTACGCACCCGCGTGTGGACCAACATCAAGTCCGATAAGTAACACCGCTCCCCCTGTAGGAGTGAGCCTGCTCGCGATAGCGCCAGATCAGTCAACATCGCGTCGTTTGACAGACCGCTATCGCGAGCAGGCTCACTCCTACAAGGTTTTGTGGTGTGTCATTCCGTGCTGCGTTCGGTTTCTCTAGTCATCACCAGACTCAGCAGAACCGAACTCAGGATGACCCCGCCCACCACCGCCAGCGACCATTCCACCGGCATGTGCAACCACGGCATCAACACCATCTTGCCGCCGATGAACACCAGCACAATCGCCAGCCCGTACTTGAGCAAGTGAAAGCGGTCCGCCATGTCCGCCAGCAGGAAGTACAGCGCGCGCAGGCCCATGATCGCGAAGATATTCGAAGTGAACACAATGAACGGATCAGTCGTCACGGCGAAAATCGCCGGGATGCTGTCGACCGCGAACATCAAGTCACTGGCCTCGATCAGCACCAGCACCAGAAACATCGGCGTGGCCCAGCGCACGCCGTTCTGCAGGACGAAAAACCGTTCGCCGTGAAAACCACTGGTGATGCGCATATGCCCGCGCACCCAGCGCAGCAGCGGATTCTTGTCCAGGTCCGGCTGGTGGTCGGCAAACACCAGCATCTTGATCCCGGTGAAGATCAGGAACACGCCGAACGCATACAGCAGCCATTCGAACTGCGACACCAGCCACACCCCGGCAAAAATCATCACCGCGCGCATCACGATCGCGCCGAGCACGCCGTACAACAGCACCCGCCGTTGCAGCTCCGGCGGCACGGCGAAGTAGCTGAAGATCATCACGAAGACGAACATGTTGTCGATCGACAGCGATTGCTCGATCAGATAACCGGTGAGGAATTCGAGGGTTTTTTCCCGGGCAATCTCGGCGCCGAACGCGCCGTGCAGATACCACCAGAGCAGGGCGGCGAAACTCAATGCCAGCAGGCACCAGGCGATGACCCAGGACAAGGCTTCGCGCACTGAGACCCGATGCGCCTTGCGCCCACCGAAGACAAACAGGTCCAATGCCAGCATGGCAAGTACGAAGACGATGAAGGCGCCCCACATCCATGGTTCGCCGATATTGATGTTGGTGGCTGGCATGTCACGCTCCCTGTCTATTCTTGGATTGGGGTCAGACGAGGCCATGCTAGCGACCAGTTTGCGGCAAAGAAAAATCGTTTATTTCTGCGCAACAGTTCGTTAAAAACGAACTATCCGCCCTCGTTAACAGCTCGGGCACTTTTTACGGAGCAATGTTTTCAGCGATGAATACCGACATTCTCGAACCTCAAGCGGTGTGCAGTCCGATCACCAGCAGCGCGATTTTCATCGTTGCGACGCTCAACGACGGGGCTGAAGCCGCGCAAACCGTCAAAGACTGGTGCGGCGATGTCGCCGGGCTGGTGCGTTCGGTTGGCAAGCGCGTACCGACAGGCAATCTGACCTGTATCTGCGGCTTTTCCTCGAACGCCTGGGATCGACTTTTCGGTAATCCACGCCCGGCATCGCTGCACGGTTTTCGCGAATTTGGCGGGGAAGGGCGGCACGCGCCGGCAACCCCGGGCGATCTGCTGCTGCACATTCGCGCCGATCAAATGGATCTGTGTTTTGAACTGGCCACGCAAATCATGGCGGTTCTCGGCGATGCGGTGACGGTGGTCGACGAGGTTCAGGGGTTCCGCTATTTCGACATGCGCAGCATCATCGGTTTTGTCGACGGCACGGAAAACCCGGTCGGACGCAAAGCGGTCAATTTCACCATCGTCGGTGACGAAGATCCGGGCTTTAGCGGTGGCAGTTATGTGCTGGTGCAAAAGTACCTGCACAACATGACCGCGTGGAACGGTTTGAGCGTTGAAGCGCAGGAACGCGTTATCGGGCGCACCAAGCTCTCCGACATCGAACTGGATGACGCGGTCAAACCGAGCAACTCGCACAGTGCGCTGACCACTATCACCAACGCAGCCGGCGAGGAAGTGAAGATCCTGCGTGACAACATGCCGTTCGGCCGACCGGGGGCAGGGGAGTTCGGCACGTTCTTTATCGGTTACGCGCGCTCGCCGGAACCGATGGAGCAGATGCTGGAAAACATGTTCGTCGGCAAGCCGCCGGGTAATTACGACAAGTTGCTGGATTTCAGCACGGCGGTCACCGGTAGCCTGTATTTCGTGCCGTCGGCGGATTTACTGGAAGAGCTGGCGGATCGCTGATCAACGAAAAAACTCCCCCGGCGTCTCCCCAAACTGCTGACGAAACGCGGCAATAAACGCCGATGTCGAGTCGTAACCGCAGGCCAGCGCGACGTCGGTGACGCGTTCGCCTTTCTCCAGCGGTGTCAGCGCGCCGAGCAGGCGCAAGCGCTGGCGCCAGGCGCGGAAGGTCAGGCCGGTGTCGCGCAGAAACAGGCGGGTCAGGGTCTTCTCGGTGACGCCGAACTTCTCGCTCCAGTGGCTCAGCGTGGTCTGTTGTTCCGGGTGTTGTTCAAGGCTCTGGTAGATCTGCTTCAAGCGCGCGTCTTGCGGCAGCGGCAGCATCAGGTCGATCTGCGGCGCTTCGGCCAGTTGATCGAGGATCACTTGCGCCAGACGTCCATGCGGGCCGCTCTGGTCGTACTCCACCGGAACCTGACTGAACGCGCGGATCAGCTCCCTGAGCAGATCGCTGACGCCGAGTACATGACAGCGCTCGAGCGCCCATCCGGCAACGCTGCAATCTATGTACAGGCTGCGCATTTCCGTGTGCGGCGAGCTGAACACCCGATGCGGTACGCCCGCCGGGATCCACACCGCGCGTTCGGGCGGGGCGACAAAGCGGCCGGCGCTGGTCTGGATTTCCAGCACACCCTGAATCGCATAGGACAACTGCACCCACGGGTGACTGTGGCGCCGGGTCAGCGCGCGATTGGGCAGCGATTCGGTGCGCCCGTACAGTGGACGCGGCAGGCTGGGCAGCCCGGGAATGCTGCGCCGAACGCTTTTGTCATGTCCTTTAGGCGGCATCTTGTGGCCCTTCGGCGTTAGTCGGTAATTCGCAGCCACGTTAGAGTCGTCGGCACGCCCTGGCAACCCCCGGATGAACCGACCATGACTCGCCCACGCTTTTTGCCCGACAACTTCACCCTGACGCTGATCGGCGTCGTACTGCTGGCCAGTTTCCTGCCGGCCAGCGGCCAGGTCGCCGTCGGCTTCGGCTGGCTGACCAACATCGCCATCGCGCTGCTGTTTTTCCTGCACGGCGCCAAACTGTCCCGCGAATCGATCATCGCCGGTGCCGGGCACTGGCGCCTGCACTTGCTGGTATTTGGCCTGACCTTTGTGCTGTTCCCGATTCTCGGGCTGGCGCTGAAACCGCTGTTGTCTCCACTGATCGGCGACAAGCTGTATATGGGCATGCTTTACCTGTGCGCCTTGCCGGCCACGGTGCAGTCAGCGATCGCTTTCACCTCGTTGGCGCGCGGTAATATTCCGGCGGCGATCTGCAGCGCGGCAGCTTCTAGCCTGTTCGGGATTTTCCTCACGCCATTGCTGGTGACGCTGCTGCTCGACGTCCACGGTGATGGCGGATCGACGCTGGATGCGATTCTGAAAATCAGCGTGCAGTTGTTGCTGCCATTCATTGCCGGGCAGATCGCCCGTCGCTGGATCGGCGCGTGGGTGGGGCGCAACAAGAACTGGCTGAAGTTCGTTGATCAGGGTTCGATTCTGTTGGTGGTCTACGGCGCATTCAGTGAAGCGGTCAACGAAGGCATCTGGCATCAGATCCCGCTGGTCGAGTTGCTGGGGCTGGTGGTGGTTTGCTGCATCCTGCTGGCGCTGGTCTTGCTGGCGTCGACGCTGCTCGGCAAGGCGTTCGGTTTTAGCCAGGAAGATCGCATCACCATTTTGTTCTGCGGCTCGAAAAAGAGCCTGGCCACCGGTGTGCCGATGGCGCAGGTGTTGTTTGCCGGTAGCACGATTGGTGTGTTGATTCTGCCGTTGATGCTGTTCCATCAGATTCAATTGATGGTCTGCGCGGTGCTCGCTCAGCGTTATGCGAAACGGCCGGAATCGGTGCCGGAGCTGATGGCGCAAGTCGATCCATAACGCACCGCCTCGTGTAGGAGCTGCCGAAGGCTGCGATCTTTTGATCTTGTCTTTTAAAAAACAAAGTCAAATGATCGCAGCCTTCGGCAGCTCCTACAGAGTTCCGGCGTATTTCACGGCAGCCGCCCGTGAGGGCACGTTCAGTGTGCGTAATAAAGAAGACACATGAATCCGCACCGTGAACGGGGAAATATCCAGTTCACGGGCGATTTCCTTGTTGGTCTTGCCTTGCGCGATCAAGCGCAGGACGTCTTGCTGACGAGGCGTAAGGGCGGCGCCGGTTTCCAGCGGCAGCAAGCCGGACGGCGCAAACTTCACCAGCACCTCACCTTCACGAATCGCCAGAATCGCCTGACCGATTTCATCGGGGGCAATGTTTTTGCCGATAAAACCGTCAATGCCAGCGGTCATGACTTCGCTGATCAACGACTCATCATCGACCATCGACACCACAATCAGCGTGGTACGCGGCAAGCGTCGACGCAGTTCGGCGAGCTGGCTCACACACGTGAGCCCGGGGAAGCGCAAGTCGAGAATCAATGTGTCCGGCTCGCCCAAAGGCAGCAGCGCCAGTACGGCGTCGAGATCGCCCGCTTCTTCGATAACGGCTTCGGGCAGCAATCGCTGCACCGTGCGCAGCATCGCTTCGCGAAACAGCGGGTGATCGTCGGCTATGATAATTCGGCAGGTCATGGCATGACCCTCCCTGGGTCAGGCGTTACTCAAGGCTTGCACCTTAGCACCGGGCGCGAAGGTTGCCTGTAGGCTGATTCGGAAACTGACGATTGCCGCACAAGGACGTTTAACCATGAAGTTCGAGAAAAACACCGAACTCGATCAGGCCAACCTGCGCATTATCATTGCCAGTATTGCCGTGGTTTACATGCTGATACTGGGTTTTTTGCCAGGCCAGCGCTTCGATACATACCTGCCGATCATTACCTACATCATTGTGTTTTTGTTGGCCTCGATCGCCCTGCGTCAGGCGATTGCGCGCTGGCCAGGGCATTACCCGGCGCGACGGATTTTCGCCATGATCCATGATTACACCGGCACCTGCTTTGGTCTGGTGGTGGGCGGCGAGATGGCGTTGCCGCTGTACGCGGTGATCATCTGGGTCAACCTCGGCAATGGCATGCGCTATGGCTCGCGCTATCTGGCGATTGCCACGGCGCTGGCGCTGCTGGCATTGCTGTGTGTTTATCGCCTGACGCCGGTGTGGCAGGCGCAACCGTTCATGGTGTTGATGCTGATGCTCACCAGCACGGTGATTCCGTTCTATGCGCACTTGTTGCTGGAACGCACGCGTAAGGCCTCCGAAGAGGCGGTGGCGGCGAATCTGGAAAAGTCGCGGTTTCTCGCCCAGGCCAGTCATGATTTGCGTCAGCCGATTCATTCCATCGGTCTGTTTACTGCCTGTCTGCGTGAGTCGAGACTGGGCGAGGAGGAACGGCGCTTGGTCGACAATATCGACCGTTCGTTGCTCAACGTTTCGCAACTGTTCCGCTCGATTCTCGATCTGTACACCCTTGATAACGGCCGGGTTCTGCCCAAACTGCAAACCCTCAATTTAGGGGAATGGCTCGCGGATCTGATTCGCCAGAACGCTGAAGCCGCGCGTTGGGCCGGGGTCGAATTGCATGTGCGCCCCTGTGAATATTGGGTGCGCACGGATCCGGCGTTGCTCGCGACCATGGTGCAGAACGTACTGTCCAACTGCTTCAAATACGGTGCGCATCGGCCGGTATTGATCGGTGTGCGTCGGCACGGGGCAGGGCTGTCAATCGTGGTTTATGACCGTGGCAACGGTATCGCCGAGGAGCATCAGGCCAAGGTGTTCGAGGAGTTTTATCGGGTACGGCAAGTGCGCGATAAAGACGTCGAAGGCGTGGGCTTGGGGCTGTCGATCGTCAAGCGTCTGGGTGAGTTGATTGGTGTCGGCGTTACTCTGCGTTCGCGGCTTGGGCGCGGAACGGCGGTGACTTTGTACGGGTTGCCGATCGCCGCGCCAGCGCCGTTAACGATTAATCGGAATGAGGCGCGCCAAGTCGGTTTGCTGACCGGGCTGAAGGTGTGCCTGGTGGAAGATGACCGCAATGTGCTGCTGGCGACTTCAGCGTTGCTGGAGCGCTGGGGCTGTGTGGTTCAGGCCGAGTTGACGGCTCAGGATCTGGTCACCGACTGCGACATCATCGTCGCCGACTATGACCTCGGCACCCATGCCACCGGCATCGAATGTATTGATGATGTGCGCAGGCAGCGCGGTTGGGCGGTACCGGCGATGATCATCACCGGGCATGACGTCGAGAAAATCCAGGCAGCCCTGCACGACCGCGACATCGCCATCCTGTCCAAACCGGTACGCCCGGCCGAACTGCGCGCGACCTTGCGAGCCCTGCGCGATCGCCAGCCCGAACCCACCGAAAATGCCTTGTAGGTGTCCATGGGGCTGTAGGAGCTGCGGCACGCTGCGATCTTTTGATGCTGATGAGAAGAGCAAGATCAAAAGATCGCAGCCTCGTTGCACTCGACAGCTCCTACAGGGTCAAGCGTCTAGCGTTTGCACAGGTAATCCTGGGTGATGATGGTTTGCAGGCAGTTGTATTGGCCCATGGTGCGGCAGATGTTTTTCTCCGAGCCGGTCACTTCGGCGTTCTTGTAGCCCCAGGTCTTGCAGCGTTGTGCGGCGACGGTCAGGCCTTGTTCGGCGCTGGTCTGGCCGCTTTCGAATTGGCCCAGTTCATAGGAGACCTGGACGATGCCATCGTTTTTGCTGCCGCCAGTGGCTTCCCATTGTTTTGGCGTGGCGCAGCCAGTGAGGAACAGGGCGCTGAGGGTGAGTGTCGCGATCAAGATTTTCATGAGCAAACGGAGTCCTTTACCGGGCGGAGAAGTTATTGCAGCGGGATTGGCGAGGCGCCTTTCGGCAGGCACGACAGCGGCGGCGACATCATGCCCATGCTGGCCACGGCGATGATTACGCCGCTGGGCAATTCACAGTTGTATTCCCCGGCCGGGGTGTACGCGGTGTAGTAGGTGAGGGTGCTGTCGTTGCGGATGTTGTCGATTTTCGACACCGGTTTACCGATCACCGTCTGAGCGCGTTCTTTCATGCTCGCTTCAGTCGGTTTCACGGTCTGGCAGGCGGCCACGCTGAGCAGCACGGCACCGAATACGGCGATTTTGGTAAGGTTTGCATGGAGTTTCATGGTGTTTCTTCCTTGGTGTTGTTCTGATTTCCAGGCACAACGATCCCGCACGCTGCGAACTGGCAACGTTGAGGAACATCGGGGGTTGCGGGGGAATATAACGCCAGCTGACAGGCCGGTCGATTAGCACAAATGTGCTAGTGCGGCGCTCAACAGGCAGCTCGCTAAAACCGCCTGTTGCGCCGAAGGAGGATTACTGGGGACTGTTGAACTGGTCGGAATAACTGCCGGTCATCAGTGCGGAGGCGACGCGATCAGAACCAACGCCGACACGCGAATAGGCAACCCGATTGACGCCGGTGCGATCGGCGCCATCTGCCGCCAATGCGCCTGCACCGACATGATCGGCACCATCAGAAGCGACTGCGCCCGCACCGACATGATCGGCACCATCAGAAGCGACTGCGCCCGCACCGACATGGTCAGCACCGTCGGAAGCTACAGCGCCTGCCCCGACATGATCGGCACCATCTGAAGCGACTGCGCCTGCACCGACATGATCGGCGCCATCAGAGGCGACCGCACCCGCGCCAACATGATCGGCACCATCAGAAGCGACTGCGCCTGCCCCGACATGATCGGCACCATCAGAAGCGACTGCGCCCGCACCGACATGATCGGCACCATCAGAAGCGACTGCGCCCGCACCGACATGATCAGCACCATCAGAAGCGACTGCGCCAGCGCCGACATGGTCAGCACCGTCGGAAGCCACCGCACCTGCACCGACATGATCAGCACCATCAGAAGCGACCGCACCCGCGCCGACATGATCAGCACCATCAGAAGCCACGGCGCCTGCACCGACATGATCAGCACCGTCGGAGGCTACCGCGCCTGCGCCGACATGATCGGCGCCGTCGGAAGCCACCGCACCTGCACCGACATGATCGGCACCATCAGAAGCCACCGCTCCGGCCCCGACATGATCCGATCCATCGGAAGCCAACGCCTGCGGTTGTGCAGCCCAGACATTGGGCACCACCACGGTCGCCACGACCGCCAGAAGCACGCCTGACAACAGCTTGTGTTTCATAGTTTTCTCCATGACCCGGCAGCCACAAAGCGATAAGGCATCGTCCGCCGCTTGTTCGCTGGCGTTATGACTCATTGGCCTGGGTCAGTCTGGTGGGCGAAAGGCACGGGCACACCGTCAGGCGTGCGGGTGTCGACAGAATCATGATCGAACTGATTGAGTATAGATCGCGATAGCGAGGCGGTACGGCGGGGGGATCGGCGGCCTTTAGGCGCTTATCTTCCTGCCCGTTTTGAGCAAAGCTCAAATCAGTCTAAAAACTCTGATTCAAGTCCACGAGGCTTTGCTAGGCTCAAAGGTGTAGGCGAAGACGCAGACTGATGCGCAATCGGATAGCAAGGGGGCGTGGGGCGCGCTCCGAAAGGTACACGGTTAGAAAGATCTCCGCGCTGAGATCCAGCCCTTATGCCGTGTGAAGCAGCCGAGGCACTAACTTTCAATTTGACCCGGTACTGTGGGAAGCCCGATAAACCTTGTAAGCCAGAGACCAGCACTGGCCGCCTACTCGAACAGCAAAGCCCGCTTCGTGCGGGCTTTGTCGTTCTTGCCAGGTCAGATCGATTGCAGCGCTTGCGCCAGGTCGGCGCGCAGGTCTTCAACGTCTTCAACGCCCACCGACAGACGCACCAGGCCATCGCCAATCCCCAGTTTTGCGCGGGTATCAGCCGGAATGGTTGCGTGGGTCATGATCGCCGGGTGCTCGATCAGGCTTTCCACGCCGCCGAGACTTTCCGCGAGGGCGAAGATCTTCACGTTCTCGAGGAAACGGCGTGCACCGTCCAGATCACTGTTCAGATCCACGGAAATCATCCCGCCGAAACCGCGCATCTGGCGCTTGGCCAACTCATGCTGTGGATGCGAGGCCAGCCCCGGGTAGTAGACGCGTTTGACCTGCGGCTGCTGTTCCAGCCACTGCGCCAGATCCAGTGCGTTGCTGCAATGACGCTCCATGCGCAATGCCAGGGTTTTCACCCCGCGCAGGGTCAGAAACGCATCGAACGGCCCGGCAATCGCACCGACGGCGTTCTGCAAGAAGCCCAGCTTCTCGGCCAGTTCCTGGTTCTGGCCGACCACGGCGATCCCACCGATCACATCGGAGTGGCCGTTCAAATACTTGGTGGTCGAGTGCAGCACGATGTCGAAACCCAACTCCAGCGGCCGCTGAATATATGGGCTGGCAAAGGTGTTATCGGCCACGCTGATGATCCCGCGTGCACGGCAGATACGGGCGATAGCGGCGAGGTCCGACAGGCTCAGCAGCGGGTTGGTCGGTGACTCGACAATCACCAGGCGTGTGTCGTCCTGCAGCGCCGCTTCGAACGCCGCCAGGTCAGTCAGATCGACGTAGCTGAAACGGTGTCCGGCACTGCGCTGACGGACCTTGTCGAACAGGCGGAACGTGCCGCCGTACAAGTCATTGCCGGAGATGACGTGCGAACCGGCATCGATCAGTTCGAGCACCGTGGAAATCGTTGCCAGCCCGGAAGCAAAGGCAAACGCCTGAGTGCCGCCTTCCAGGTCCGCCACGCAGCGTTCCAAGGCAAAACGCGTCGGGTTGTGCGAGCGGCCGTAATCGAAACCCTTGTGCACGCCGGGGCTGTCTTGCAGGTACGTGGAGTTGGCGTAGATCGGCGGCATCAGCGCGCCGGTGGTCGGGTCCGGCGTCTGCCCGGCGTGGATCACCCGGGTCGCGAAGCCTTGGGATTTATCGTCGTGCTGACTCATGCGAGGGATCTCCGTAATTGGTTGAGCATGTCGGTGCGAGTGATCAGGCCATGGAAGCCCGATGCATCGGCAATGATCGCGACGAGGCCACGGCTGAGCACCGTTTCCAGCTCGGCAAGGCTGGCGCCAGGGGCAAGGGTTTGCAGTTTGTCGGTCATCACGCTGGAGACGGATTGGCTGAAGCGCGCGGCGTCTTCGTGCACCGCCAGCAGGATGTCGGATTCGTCGATCACACCGACCAGTTGCTTGCCTTCCACCAGCACCGGCAATTGCGAAACATCCGCCAGGCGCATGCGCTGGAACGCGGTCAGCAGGGTGTCGTCAGGGCCGACGCTGATCACGCGGCCGTCCTCGAAGCGGCGGGCGATCAGGTCACGCAAATCACCGTAACCCTTGCGCTGCAACAGGCCTTGATCGGTCATCCACTGGTCGTTGTAGACCTTCGACAGATAGCGCGTACCGGTGTCGCAGACAAAACTCACCACGCGTTTCGGCTCGGTCTGTTCGCGGCAATAACGCAATGCGGCGGCGAGCAGGGTGCCGGTCGAGGAGCCGCCGAGAATGCCTTCGGCCTTGAGCAACTGACGGGCGTGGTCGAAGCTTTCTTCATCGCTGATCGAGTAGGCGTGGCGCACGCTGGAGAGGTCGGTGATCGATGGAATGAAGTCCTCACCGATGCCTTCCACGGCCCATGAGCCGGGCGTCGGCAGCGAGCCATCGCGGCTGTATTGCGCCATCACCGAACCGACCGGGTCGGCGAGGACCATTTCCAGATCCGGCTGCACGCGTTTGAAGAAGCGGCTCAGACCGGTCAGCGTGCCGGCCGAGCCGACACCGACAACGATGGCATCCAGATCATGTTCGGTCTGCGCCCAGATCTCCGGCGCGGTGCTGCATTCGTGGGCCAACGGGTTGGCCGGGTTATTGAACTGGTCAGCGAAAAACGCGCCGGGAATGTCTTTTGCCAAACGGGCGGCGACGTCCTGGTAATACTCGGGATGACCCTTGCCGACATCGGAGCGGGTGATGTGCACTTCGGCACCCATGGCCTTCAAGTGCAGGACTTTCTCGGTGGACATTTTGTCCGGTACCACCAGCACCACGCGATAGCCTTTGGCGCGGCCTACCAGGGCCAGACCCAGGCCGGTGTTGCCGGCGGTGGCTTCGACGATGGTGCCGCCGGGTTGCAGACGACCATCACGCTCGGCGGCGTCGATCATCGCCAGACCGATGCGATCCTTGATCGAACCCCCAGGGTTCTGCGATTCAAGTTTGAGAAACAGTGTGCACGGCCCGGTATCAAAGCGGGTGACCTGCACAAGCGGAGTGTTGCCTATCAGCCCAAGTACGGCAGGGCGTGATTCCTTTGACATTTCTTCACCTCTTGGTGGTGTTGATCGCGTTCCAATCGCGGGGAAAAGACTCGCGTGCAACATAGGCTCAGACATCAGCTGTCGCAACCTTTAGTCGGTCGCCAATTCAGCCATTTCGATCTAACGATAGATCGAAATCAAAGACCTGCCGGGGCGGGTTCGAGAGCGTTTACACAGAGGCGTCATCGAGTTTTCAAAGGGCGTCTTCATGGCGACGAACAGCTTGAATTGCCGACAAGTTTCCCGCCGCAAAAAACGTTCAGCCGTGCCAAACGCTCTCACCTCGGAGTGTTTTCAGGAGACAGACTGCGATCATTTGATCATGAGGGAAACTTGTGTTGATCAAGATTAAATTGAGTTTGTCTCACTAGCGACCACTGCCGACAATGGCCGCCATCAACAGAACACTGGAGTTGTTTGTTATGGCACTGGCCCATTCCCTTGGATTTCCGCGCATCGGTCGCGACCGCGAACTGAAGAAAGCGCAAGAGGCGTTCTGGAAAGGAGAACTGAACGAGGCAGGCCTGCGTGAAGTCGGTCGCGAGCTGCGCAAGGCCCACTGGGACTTGCAGAAAAACGCTGGCATCGAATTGCTGCCGGTCGGCGATTTCGCCTGGTACGACCAGGTGCTGACGCACTCGCTGATGTTCGGTGTGATCCCTGAGCGCTTCCGCCCGCACGATGGCAAAGCCAATCTGCACACCCTGTTCGCCATGGCCCGTGGCGTCAGCGACAGTTGCTGCGGCGGGGCGCACGCCCAGGAAATGACCAAGTGGTTCGACACCAACTACCACTACCTGGTCCCGGAATTCAGCGCTGATCAGCAGTTTCAACTGGGCTGGGAGCAGTTGTTCGAAGAGGTCGAAGAAGCCCGTGCGCTGGGCCACAACGTCAAACCGGTGATCATTGGCCCGTTGACGTATCTGTGGCTGGGCAAGGCCAAGGGCGCCGAATTCGACAAGCTGGAACTGCTTGATCGCTTGCTGCCGTTGTATGGGCAGATCTTCGCGCGCCTCGCTGCTCAAGGTGTCGAGTGGGTACAAATCGACGAACCGATTCTGGTACTCGACCTACCGCAGGAATGGAAGAACGCTTTCGAGCGTGCCTACAACCAGATTCAGCGTGATCCGCTGAAAAAACTGCTCGCCACGTACTTCGGTGGTCTGGAAGAAAACCTCGGTCTGGCGGCGAACCTGCCGGTCGACGGTCTGCACATCGATCTGGTGCGCGCCCCGGAGCAGTATCCGACCATTCTCGATCGTCTGCCGGCCTACAAGGTGTTGTCCCTGGGCGTGGTCAACGGCCGTAACGTCTGGCGTTGCGATCTGGAAAACGCCTTGGCGACGTTGCGCCATGCCCATGAGCGTTTGGGTGATCGCTTGTGGGTGGCGCCGTCCTGCTCGCTGCTGCACAGCCCGGTGGATCTGGGCCGCGAAGACAAGCTCGATGCCGAGTTGAAAAGCTGGTTGGCCTTCGCTGTGCAGAAGTGCGAAGAAGTGGCGATTCTGGCGCATGCCGTCAATGAACCCGAAGCGCCGAAAGTGCTGCGCGCACTGACCGAAAGCCGTTCGGTGCAGGCTGCGCGTGCCGCTTCGCCGCGTATTCACAAACCGGCTGTTCAGGCCCGTGTCACCGCGATTACGGCCAAGGACAGCCAGCGTCAGTCGCTGTTTCCCCAGCGCATCGCCAAGCAGCGTGCCGGTCTGGATCTGCCGCTGTTCCCGACCACGACGATCGGTTCTTTCCCGCAAACCGCATCAATCCGCCTCGCTCGCCAGTCGTAAAACAAGGCAAGCTGACCGAAGCCGAATACACCGAAGCCATGCACAGCGAAATTCGCCACGCGGTGGAAATCCAGGAACGTCTGGGCCTCGATGTGCTGGTACACGGTGAAGCCGAGCGCAACGACATGGTCGAGTACTTCGCCGAGCAACTCGACGGCTACGTATTCACCCGGTTTGGCTGGGTGCAGAGTTACGGTTCGCGCTGCGTCAAACCGGCAGTGATCTTCGGCGACCTCAGCCGCCCGAAAGCCATGACCGTGGAGTGGATCCGCTACGCTCAAGGCCTGACCGACAAGGTCATGAAAGGCATGCTGACCGGGCCGGTGACCATGCTGATGTGGTCGTTCCCGCGTGAAGACGTCAGCCGTGAAGTGCAGGCGCGGCAACTGGCGCTGGCGATTCGTGATGAAGTGGTGGATCTGGAAGCCGCCGGCATCAAGATCGTGCAGATCGATGAAGCGGCGTTCCGTGAAGGTCTGCCGTTGCGTCAGGCGCAGTGGCAGCATTATCTGGACTGGGCGACAGAAGTGTTCCGCCTGTGCGCCTCCGGTGTGCGCGACGAAACGCAGATCCACACGCACATGTGCTACAGCGAGTTCAACGATGTGATCGAGTCCATCGCAGCGATGGATGCCGACGTGATCACCATCGAAACCTCACGTTCCGACATGGAGTTACTGGAGGCCTTCGAAGCCTTCGCTTACCCGAACGACATCGGCCCAGGCGTCTACGACATCCACTCGCCACGCATCCCGGATGCTTCGGAAATGGCTGATCTGCTGCGCAAGGCTGCCAAGCGTATTCCGGCCGAGCGGCTATGGGTCAACCCGGACTGCGGCCTGAAAACCCGTGGCTGGCCGGAGACGGAAGCGGCGCTGGTGCATATGGTCACCGCCGCCCGGCAATTGCGTAAAGAGCTGGCCTGACACCTTAACCACCTGAATAAACACAACCCCTGTAGGAGTGAGCCTGCTCGCGATAGCGGTGTGTCAGTCAAATCATCGGTGACTGACACACCGCTATCGCGAGCAGGCTCACTCCTACAGGGGTTGTGTATGTATTTTCAGAAACGGGAATTCTCATGGCATCGCCGAAAAGCTGTTGCTACTGTGCCCAGCCGCATCCTAGGTATTTGCCGCTACATGAGTGATCAACCCGTTATCCAAACCGTGTCCGACGCAGACATTCCCGAGATGCTGGATTTTGTTCTAAGCGCCCGTGCCGAGCTTTTCCCCAAGCTCAGCGCGACCGGCATGCCCGACGATCTGGCGCGGTTTGCCGAGGTTTATCTGCGTGGGGCAGGGCGCTTTCTGATCGCTCGTCACGAAGGGCAGATTGTCGCCTCAATCGGCTATCTCCCTTACGACCGACGCTTCCCGCACTTGCTCTATCCGGACCTTAAAGTGGTGGAAATCGTCCGTCTGTTTGTCCTGCCATCACAGCGCCGCTCAGGCCTGGCCGGTGCGCTGTATCGATCACTCAAAGACCTGGCACTCGCCGACGGAGTTGAAGTGATCTACCTGCATACTCATCCATTTCTGCCGGGCGCCATCGCGTTCTGGCAGCGCCAAGGCTTCGAGATTATCGATGTCGACGCTGACCCGGTCTGGCAAACAACCCACATGCACAATCTCATGAGTGAAACCGAAGAATCTGCGCCCCATCGAACGGGTCCGTCAGGTAATGCGCCCTGACCCCGAAAGTGTCTTGTAAGCGCTGCGGTGTCAGCACTTCCAGCGGCGCGCCTAGCGCCACCAGCCGCCCGCGCTCCAGCACCGCCAGACGATCACACTTCAACGCCTGATTAAGATCATGCAGAGCGATCAACGTGGTCACCGGCAACGCCTGCACCACGTTGAGAATGGTCAGTTGATGCTGAATGTCGAGGTGGTTGGCCGGCTCGTCCAGCAACAGAATCTGCGGTCGCTGCGCCAGGGCGCGAGCGATATGCACCCGCT
This sequence comes from Pseudomonas sp. Irchel 3H7, assembly GCF_900187605.1. GTDB lineage: Bacteria > Pseudomonadota > Gammaproteobacteria > Pseudomonadales > Pseudomonadaceae > Aquipseudomonas. Next base: position 106,968 of record NZ_FYEA01000001.1, on the reverse strand, counting down.
GTCGCTCACCACCCGACAGGCTGCGCCAGAGACGCGTGCGCAGGTGCGTCGCGTCAACGTCGGTGAGCGCCTGCTCGACGATGGCATTGTCCGCCGCCGACCACGGTTGCAGCGCCGACAACCACGGCGTGCGCCCCAACGCCACGGCATCGAACACGCGAATGCCGTCGTCGGTGTCGGCCTGTTGTTCGACCACCGCCAGCTTCTGCGCAATGCTGCGCCGGGCCATTTTGCCGAGACGCTGACCTTCGAGCAGCACCTCGCCGGCGCTCGGTTCACGCAGCCCTGCCAGCAACTTCAACAGGGTGGATTTGCCCGAGCCATTTGGCCCGACGATACCCAAGGTTTCGCCGCGCCGGACGTCAAGGCTGACACCGTTGAGCAACTCGGCGCCGCGTACCTTGAAGCTCAGACCAGAACAACTCAGAACACTGTTCATCGCGCGGACCTGCGGCCAACCAGAATCAAGGCGAACACCGGCGCACCGACCAGCGCGGTAATCACCCCGACCGGAATCACCTGACCCTTGATCAGCGTGCGCGACAGCACATCAGCAGCAATCAAAAACACCGCGCCGCCCAAGGCACTGGCCGGCAGCAATCGCGCATGACCCGTACCGAGCAACAGCCGCGCGGCGTGGGGAATCACCAGTCCGACAAAACCGATCGAACCGACAATCGACACCATCACCGCTGTCACCAACGCCGCGCAGCCAATCAGCAGAATCTGCACGCGCCGCACCGGAATGCCGAGGGATGCCGCCGAATCCGCGCCAAAGGTAAACGCATCCAGCGCCCGCCGATGCCACAGGCACACGACCAGTCCCAGCACGGCAACCGGCACTGCCAGCCACACCGATGGCCAGCGCACACCACCAAGATTGCCCAGCAGCCAGAACATGATGCCGCGCGCCTGTTCGGAGCTGGCCGAACGAGTAATCAGAAACGCCGTCAGGGCATTGAATAACTGCGAACCGGCGATCCCGGCAAGAATGATCTGCCCGGTGCCGCTGGCCGAACCGCTGACTCGCGCCAGCAGAATCACCAGCACGAACGCCGTGACCGCGCCGGCGAATGCACCGACTGACAATGAGATCATCCCCGCGCCAACGCCAAGCAGCGCGACCATCACCGCCCCGGTCGAGGCGCCGGCAGAAATCCCCAGCAAGTAGGGATCGGCCAGCGGATTACGCAGCAGCGACTGCAAAATCACCCCGCACGTCGCCAGACCGGCACCGCACGCGGCTGCGACCAGCGCGCGGGTCAGGCGGTAGTTCCAGACGATGCCTTCATCGATAGGATCCAGCGCGTATCCGGCGCCCCACAATTTGTTCGCCAGCACTTGCACGACCACGCCCGGTTCAATCGATGTCTCACCAATGGCCACGCCCGCAACCACTGCAATCAACAGCGTCGCCAGGGCCAGCAACGTACGGATCAGGCTGGCACTCATTGCGACAGGTCATAGCCGTTGATGGCCGTGGCCAGTTGCTCGATGCCGTCGAACATGCGCAGGCTTGCCTGCATGGCCATGGCGTCGAGAATGATGATGCGGTTGTGTTTCACCGCGTCCATGTTGCGTGTCACCGGGTCGCTGCGCAGAAAGGCGAGTTTCTTTTCATAGTCGTCAGCGGGGAAGCGTCGACGATCCATGCGCGCGATCACAAGGAAAGTCGGGTTGGCCTTGGCGATGGTTTCCCAGCCGACTGTTGGCCACTCTTCATCGGACTGCACGACGTTGCGCACGCCGAGGGTGCTGAGCATGAAATCGGGAACGCCTTTGTGCCCGGCCACAAATGGCTCGATGTCCATTTGTGCGCTGGAGAACCACACCAGCGCGCTGGCGTCCTTGAGTTGTTTACCTTGGGCGGTGGCAATCGACTTGGCGAGGCTGGCCTTGAGTTGATCATTGAGTTGCTGGCCACGCTCCTGCACATCAAAGATTTGCGCCAGTTGGCTCACGCTTTTGTAAATCGTCTCGATGCGAAACGGCGCCAGTCGCGTGCCGTCGGCGCCGACGAGGTTGTCCTTGGCTTCGCAATCGGAGGGCAGCAGGTAGGTCGGAATCTTCAATTCATGAAATTGCTCACGGGTGCCGACCGCGCCTTGCGGGCCGACCATCCATTCCAGCTCCACGGCGACCAGTTCCGGGCGCTTGCCGATCACCGACTCGAAACTCGGTTCGTTGTCGGCCAGGCGTTCGATCTTGTCGTCCTGCGGCTTGTACTTGGCCAGCACATTGTTGAACCACAGTGAGGTGCCGACGACTTTATCGCCCAGGCCCATGGCGTAGAGCATTTCCGTGCCGGCCTGGCCGATGGTCACGGTGCGCGTCGGTGCGTGTTGGAAATTGAGGGTGCTGCCGCAGTTTTCGATCGTCAGCGGATAGACCGTCGGTGCCGCTTGCGCCATGGCGCTAAGGCTCAGGCCGGTGATGAGGGTGGCGATGCGGGGCAGCAGCATGGGGCAGTCTCCAGGGGAACCGTACGGGGAGCGGGAGAGTACGGATCGGAAACACACCATCGAACGCGGTCAGGGGAACTGCGCAAGGCCGGTCATCAAAAGCAGAAGTACACGGCACGATGTCCTTCCCGGACACCCCGCCGGTTAGTAATCACTGTGCCGGCAGGTCTCCTGACTGATGCGTCATCGCCTGGCTCCGGCCTTCCCGGGATTCACCCAGTGGCAGTCGTGGAGCAGGCTCGGCACCTACAGTTGCGGGGGCAGTTCCGGTCAATGCTGTGCAAGCACCTCGGATTCCCTGTTAGTCCCGTTCGGGAACCAGCGGCGGCATGGTAGTCGATCAAGCCGCTGAAGGGGAGACGAATCTGTTGCGGCGAGGATTAGTGCTGGCTCATCAAACCGTGCAACACGCCTAAACGCAGGCCCGGTTCGGAGGGCAGCATTTGCGCGATGCCGAACACTTTGAACGCCGCCAGCATCAACACCAGACCGCCGGGCAGAATGCTCTGGCGATGGGGTTGCAGGCCGGCGAGCTTGAGCTGTTGCACGTTGTTCACTTTCAGCAGAAGTAACGACAGGCGCAGCAGACCGCCGTAGGTGATGCCGTCCTGGCCGAAGTCGTTGAGGCGATTGGCCTTGAGCACTTTGGCCAGCATGCGTGCGGTGCCGGAAGAGCCGATGGTCTGCTGCCAGCCTTGCGCGCGATAGCGCTTGGCGACGTGTTCAAACTGCAGGATGGCGAAGCGTTCGGCCTCCTGTAGCGCGCCGGCGGACACATCGCCGCCGCGAAAGAATCGCGTGCTCAAGGTGCCGCTGCCGATGGCGATGCTTTCGGTTAACAACGGTTGTGAGCCCTGGCCGAGGATCAGCTCGGTGGAGCCTCCGCCGATGTCGACCACCAGGCGCAGGTCGTCGGCGCTGGGCAAGGCGTGAGTTACGCCGGCGTAGACCAGCCGCGCCTCTTCATGGCCGCAAATGACGTCGATGGGAAAGCCCAGATGCCGCTCGGCACTGGCCAGAAACAGCTGCGCGTTATCCGCTTCACGCACCGCACTGGTCGCCACCGCACGCACCCGGCCGGCCTCGAAACCGCGCAGTTTCTTGCCGAATCGCGCCAATGCCTGCCAGCCGCGATCCAGTGCCAGTGCATCCAGCGCACCGCCATCAAAGCCTTCGGCAAGCCGCACCGGTTCACGCAGGGTTTTCACTTCCTGAATCTGCAGGCCCTTTCGACTGCGCACCGACTGGCCGATCATCAGGCGAAAGGCATTCGAACCCAGGTCGATGGCGGCAAACAGCGAGGCGTCGTCTTTCATGGGAATCCTTGCAGAGCATCCGTCGCGAGGCTCAATACGGTTTGCGAGGATTCTGCCGTGATCTTGATGACATCCTGATGACGGGGCAGGGGCGGTTCAATGAATTTGCGGCTGTCATGACACTGTCATTATCCGGCGTCTATGCTGAGGCCAATACATCGCGTGTTCTTAAAGTTTTTGCTGCCGAATTTGGCAGCTTTTTTTTGCCCGCGATTTGGCAATGCCGCGAACTGATCGTTCCCACGCTCCGCGTGGTAATGCCTCTAGGGACGCTCCGCGTCCAGTGACGCGGAGCGTCACGGGCTGCATTCCCACGCAGGAGCGTGGGAACGATCAGCGTGTGTGTTTGCAATTTTGGTGGATGCTTGGCTAATATACGATCCATATACACATCGTATCGGATTCATATATGGGCATCGTAAAGATTTCAGAGGACATGCACGAGAACCTGCGCATCTCCAGCAATGCGCTCAGCCGCTCGATCAACGCGCAGGCCGAGCACTGGATGCGCATCGGCATGCTCGCCGAACTGCACCCCAACCTCGACCACAGCGCCATTTGCCGCTTGCTGATCCGCGCCGAACAGAACGGCGGGCTGGATCTGCAACAACTGACTCAGGAAGCCGTCAGCGCATGAGAAACCAGATCAAGATCAACACCCCGGCCGACATCGCTCAATCGCGCGCCGCCGGCAAACTCGCCGCCGAAGTACTGGCGATGCTGGTGCCGCACGTCAAGGCGGGCGTCACCACTGATCAACTCGACAAACTGTGCAACGACTACATCGTCAATGTGCAAAAAGCAGTGCCGGCCAACGTCGGTTATCACGGTTTTCCGAAAACCGTCTGCGCCTCGGTCAACGATGTGGTGTGCCACGGCATCCCGTCGGGCACACCGCTGAAGGATGGCGATATCGTCAACCTCGACATCGCGGTGATCAAGGATGGCTGGTTCGGTGATACCAGCCGCATGTACGTGGTCGGCGAGGCAACACCTGAAGCGCAGCATCTGATCAAGACTACCTATGACGCCATGTGCGCGGGTATTCGCGTGGTCAAGCCGGGCGCCACCTTGGGCGATATCGGCCACGCGATCCAGACGTTGGCGGAAAAGGAAGGCTTCAGCGTCGTGCGTGAGTATTGCGGGCACGGGATCGGCAAGGTCTATCACGATGAACCGCAAATCCTGCATTACGGCTTTCCCAATCAGGGCATGAAGTTGAAGGCGGGGATGATTTTTACCGTGGAGCCGATGCTCAATGCCGGCAAGCGCCATGTGAAGAACATGCCCGATGGCTGGACGGTGCTGACCAAGGATGGCTCGTTGTCAGCGCAGTGGGAGCATATGGTGGCGGTGACGGAGACGGGCTTCGAAATCCTCACCGCATGGCCGGATGAAATCGAAGGCTATTCCCCGATCACCTAAACACCATAAACCCTCTGTGGGAGCGAGCTTGCTCGCGAAGAGGCCGTGTCAGTCACCAACAATTTTGAATGACACAGCGCATTCGCGAGCAGGCTCGCTCCCACAGTTGGAATGCACTCCTGTAGGAGCTGTCGAGTGAAACGAGGCTGCGATCTGTTGATCTTGTTTTTAACAGCAAGATCAACAGATCGCAGCCTGCGGCAGCTCCTACAAGTTATGTGGTGTGTGCAGGGACGCTTTGCAGCCAATCAAGCACCTCATCCCACAACGGCTGTGCGCTTTCGCGGAAGTAACCCATGTGCCCGTACGGTTTGCTGCCCAGTGGCGGCTGCAAATCCAGCAATGTCAGCGGTGCATTCACCATGGCTTTGACAAACGCATCGCGCGAACGCGGCGGCGCCCACGGATCATCGACCGACGTGGCGAAAACGCATGGCGTTGTGACTTCGGCGTAGAGCGCATGCAGATGGCTCATCTCGGGGTCGTCGAAGTAGTAGTGGGGGAATTTGCACCAGCGTTTCCAGTCGTTGTAAACACCCAGCGGCAAATCATCGCCCATGCCCAGCATGCTCCAGGCCATGTAGCCTTTGCGGGCGACAATCACCGGCAGCACAAACGTCCACATCAGACGGATTTTCCAGGCCTCGGCTCTGGACATCCAGCCGCTCCATCCCGCACCACTGCCCAAGGTGTAGCAAGCCGTCAGGGCGTGGTGATTGGGCAACAGACCAATCGCGTGACCACCAAACGAATGGCCGACCCAATACAACGGCAACGCTTCCTGGCTTAGCAGGTCCACTGCCGCCGCCAGATCCTGATAAGCCCAATCCAGATAAGACATCTCAAAGCCTTTGAGGGAAGCCGGCTTCGATTCACCGATGCCCCGGTAATCGAGGGTCAGGACATTGAAGACCTGACGCGCTGCATGCTCGGCAAAGCGCCGATAAAAACGCTGTTGCACCCCGGTGGCGCCGGCCATGATCAGGTTGCCTTTGACCGCGCCCGGCGCGCTGTAGCGCTTGGCTGACAACGGATAACCATCGCGGGCAATGAGGGCGATGTCCTGTCTCTGGATCGATTCGGTGAAGGCTGCGGCCATGGTGTTCATGAAATTGTTCCGAGTGAGTTGAGCAAAGCCTTCAGCGACCTTTGAACTGCGGTTCGCGCTTTTGCATCATCGCCATGACGCCTTCGCGGACATCCTCGGTTTTGATCAGGGCCAGCAGTTGTTCATCAAGCTTCGACAGTGCCGCATCGTCACCCTGATCCTGCGCCAGAAACGCCGATTGCAGCGTCGCCTGAATCGCCAGAGGCGCAGCCTTGGCAATGCGTTCGGCGTACTCGATGGCGCGTGCCAGAGTCTGGCCGGGTGCGACCACTTCGGTCAGCAGGCGCATGTGCAGGGCGGCAGTGGCATCGAACTCTTCCCCCGTGAGCATGTAGCGCATGGCGGCGGTCCAGCCCGCTGCGCGGGTGAAGCGCACGGTGGAACCGCCGGCGGGTGAGATCCCGCGCAACACTTCCAGATGAGCGAAACGGGCATTGGTGGCGGCAATGCTGATGTCGGCGTTGAGCATCAATTCGATGCCCGCCGTCCAGCAAATGCCTTCAATGGCAACCACCACCGGTTTACGCCTGCGCGGTTTGGAAACGCCCCATGGGTCGATGCCTTCTTCAGGATACTTGAAGGCGCCTGACACCAGTTTTGGCGTCAGTTCCATCAAGTCCAGACCCGCAGTGAAGTGCTCGCCATGGGCGAACAGCACGGCGCAGCGCAGTTCGTCATTGCGCTCATACTCGCCGATGGCCAATGCCAGGTCCGTCAGCATTGCACTGTCGAATGCGTTGCGTTTGCCGGCGCGATCCAGACCGATCAAAAACAACTGACCGCGTTGTTCGCGGGTGACTCGGCCGGGGCCACTGTTGGCTTCGTTCATCTCTGCTCTCCCTGATTTTTTGTCGGCGGCCAGTTACTGACCATCCGTTCGGTAAATAGAAACTAAACGAACAGTTGGTAACCGTCAAATTGAGAAGGGCAGGCTTATGTCATAGAATCACCGCCAGTTATCCGGATCAGGAAATACTCGTGCGACCGTTGAAAATCCCCCGTGAAGAGCTGCTTCTGCGGTGCGCCAATACCTTCAAGCGCCTTGGCTATCATGGCACCACCATGGACGTGCTTGCTGCCGCCTGCGGCTTCACCAAGGCGTCTTTCTATCACCACTACCCGAATAAGGAAGCCTTGCTGCGTGACGTGCTGGACTGGACGCATCAGGTAATTAACCAGACCCTGTTTGCCGTAGCTTTTGATGAAAAACTCAGCCCCGAAGAACGCCTGACAAAAATGGGGCGTAAGGCGGCGAGGCTGTTTCAGGATGACTCGATCGGTTGCCTGATGGGTGTGGTGGCGGTCGATGCGGCGTACGGCAAAAGTGAACTGCTGGAGCCGATTCGCAGCTTTTTCGATGCATGGGCCAAGGCGTTTGCGCATTTGCTGGAAGGCCAGGTCGATGAGGGACAAGCCTTGCTGACCGCTCGACAATGGGTGGCGGATTACGAGGGGGCGATTCTGCTGGCTCGGGTCTATGGTGACGCGGCTTACATCGATGCGGTGACGCGTCGGGCGCTGGAACACTTGAGTGCCTGTCAGGCAACGACATAAGGCTTACGCGCTGTGTGTTGTGTCCTCGACAGTGTCAGCCACGACGCACACTGACTTTTTATCCAATCAGGGAGCAACACCATGAGTCCAATCACCCCGGCCGTGATGGCCGATCTCGCGCCCGACGGCGTGCTGCATGCCGCGATCAACTTCGGTAACCCGGTGCTGGCGCAGCGCAGGGCGGATGGTGCGCCGCAAGGTGTCTCGGTGGCTTTGGCGATAGCGCTGGCTGCCGAGTTGGGTGTCGAGTTGGAGATGCGTACGTTTGATGCGGCGGGCAAGGTTTTCGCGGCGCTGGAGGAGGGCGTGTGGAACCTGGCATTCCTCGCCATCGAGCCGGTGCGTGAGGCGCAGATTGCGTTCAGCGAGCCGTACGTGATCATCGAGGGGACTTATCTGGTCGAGGTGCAGTCGGCGTATCGCCAGGTCGAGGATCTGGATCAGCCAGGATTGCGACTGGCCGTTGGCAAAGGCGCAGCCTACGACCTGTTCCTCAGTCGCACGCTGCAGCACGCACAATTGGAGCGTGCCGAAACCTCGGCGGGTGCCGTTGACCTGTTTATCGAGCAACACCTGGATGCCGCCGCCGGTGTCCGTCAGCCATTGCAGAAAGTCGCGGATGCCGACGCGCGTTACCGCGTGCTGGACGGCGCATTCACGGCGATTCGCCAGGCCATGGCGGTGCCCCGTGGGCGGGAGGCAGGCGCAGCGTATGTGCGGGCGTTCGTCGAGCGCAAGAAGGCTGAAGGGTTTGTCGCTGCAGCGCTGGCCGAGAGTGGACAGGGCGATGTGACGGTGGCGCCTTGAGACAAAAAAAAGAGCCACCGCAGCCCGACGCTGGGGTGGCCCTGAGGGGGACATTCTTGAAATGACGGCAGACCCTGTGGGAGCGAGCTTGCTCGCGAATGCGGTGTGTCATTCAACATTGTTTGTGACTGACACGGCCCCTTCGCGAGCAAGCTCGCTCCCACATTTGGAATGTATTCCTGTAGGAGCTGCCGCAGGCTGCGATCTTTTGATCTTGCTGTTAAAAACAAGATCAAAAGATCGCAGCCTGCGGCAGCTCCTACAGGGGATTTCAGTGAGAACCGGCGGCCTTGTTGAGGTCGCTTTCGGTCCATTCGGTGTAGACGCAGGCATCAGCGGTGGCCCAGCGTACTTGCACTGGGTCGCCAGCCTTGAGCGGCATGCCGGCGGCTGACAATGCTTTCACCGTCATCGACGTGCCGCCCGAGGTGACTACGCTACAGGTCTGGCTTTCACCGAGGAACAAAACCTCCACAACCTTCGCTGAGACCTCGTTCCAACCCGACGGCAACGGTTCGCTGATCGCCTGCGCGACGCTCAACGCCAGTGCCTTTTCCGGCCGCACCATCAGCAAAACGTCCTGATCGGTGTGCAACCCAGCGGTCAGTCGAATCGACAACGACTGCCCCTCAAAACTCGCCGCCGCATTGCCCTGCGCCTTGAGTTTGAGGAAGTTCGAGTTGCCGAGGAACGAGGCGACAAACGCATTCGGCGGATTCTGATAAAGGTCATAACCGCTACCCAGACCAACAATCTTGCCGTGACTGAAAATCGCGATGCGTTGCGACAAGCGCATGGCTTCTTCCTGATCGTGGGTCACGTAAACAATGGTGATGCCCAAGCGCCGATGCAGTTGGCGCAATTCATCCTGCAGATCTTCACGCAGCTTTTTATCCAAAGCACCGAGCGGTTCGTCCATCAACAGAATGCGTGGCTCGTAAACCAGCGCCCGGGCAATGGCGACACGTTGTTGTTGGCCGCCAGACAGTTGCGAAGGGCGGCGATGGGCGAACTGCTCAAGCTGCACCAGTTTCAACATGGCATCGACGCGCTTGTCACGCTCAGCCGTCGCCAGTTTGCGAATCGCCAAGGGGAAGGCGATGTTGTCGCGCACCGACAAATGCGGGAACAGCGAATAGCGCTGGAACACCATGCCGATATCACGCTTGTGCGGCGGCACATTCACCAGCGACTGACCGTTGACGAGGATTTCGCCACTGCTCGGCGTTTCAAATCCGGCGAGCATCGACAGCGTGGTGCTTTTACCCGAGCCGCTGGAGCCGAGGAAGGTCAGGAACTCGCCGTCCTTGATGTCCAGCGAAATGTTGTCGACGGCAGCAAAGTCGCCGTAATGCTTGTTCAGGTTGCGCAGGCTGACGAGAGGTTTGTCGTTCTGCTGGGAAGCGTCTTTGATCACGGCACTCATGTCGTACTCCTGGCGCTCAGGCGCTGATTTCGTTGCGCCGGCGCAGCGCGGCGGCGATGACCATGACCAAAACAGACAAGCCGATCAGCAGCGTCGAAGCGACGGCGATCACTGGCGTCAGGTCCTGGCGCAGGGTGGTCCACATTTTCACGGGAAGGGTTTGCAGGGTGGGACTTGCCATCATCACGCTGAGCACCACTTCGTCCCACGAAACGAGGAAGGCGAAGAGGGCGCCGGCAACCATGCCCGGGCGAATCGCCGGGAACGTCACCTTGAACACCGCTTGCAGGCGCGAGGCACCGCAGATCACCGCCGCGTCTTCAATCGACTGATCGAACAGCTTCAGCGAGTTGATGATCGAGATGATGGTGAACGGCAGCGCGACGATCACATGGCTGACGACGAAGGCGAACATCGTCCCGGTGTAACCGAGCTTGAGGAACAGCGCGTACACCGCCACGGCAATGATCACCAGCGGCACGATCATCGGCAGGGTGAACAGGCCGTAGAGCATTTCCCGGCCGGGAAAACGTCCGCGCACCAGCGCAAACGCAGTCGGCAGACCGAGGGCCACGGCGCAGATCGTCGTCAGCACAGCAACCTTGAGGCTGGCGGCAGCGGCGTTCATCCAGTCCGGGTTGGAGAAGAACTGGCCGTACCATTTCAGCGTCCAGCCCGGCGGCGGGAATACCAGCCACTGCGAGGAGCCGAACGACAGCAGCACGATAAACACGATCGGCAACAGCAGGAACAGACCGATTAGCCCGGTGGTTGCATACAAGCCGAAGCGCATGCGCCGGCTCATCGCATTTGGGGTCAGGAGCATGTCGGCTTACCTCGCGTTACTGGCGCCAACCGGGGATTCCGGCTGAAGCTTCAGGTAGAAGTGGAACAGCACCAAAGTGATCGCGATCAGCAACGCTGCGCCAGCACTGGCCAGGCCCCAGTTGAGGAACGATTGCACCTGCTGAATGATGAACTCCGGCAGCATCATGTTCTGCGCCCCGCCGAGCAGCGCCGGGGTGACGTAGTAACCGAGCGACATGACGAACACCATCAAGCCACCTGAGGCCAGACCCGGCCGGCACAGCGGCAGGAACACCCGGAAAAAGTTGGTCCATGGACTGGCGCCGCAGATCGAACCGGCCTGCAGAATCATCGGGTCGATGGCCTGCATGGTCGCCTGCAACGGCAGGACGATGAACGGGATCATGATGTAGCTCATGCCGATCACTACGCCGGTGAGGTTGTGCACCATCTCCAGCGGCTGATCGATGATGCCCAGCGCCATCAAGGCCTTGTTGATCACGCCGGACGCTTGCAGCAACACCAGCCACGAATAGGTGCGGGCGAGCAGGCTGGTCCACATCGACAGCAGCACGATGTTGAGAATCCAGCGCCCCCAGCCACGCGGCACCAAGGTGATCGCCCAGGCCAGTGGAAAGCCCAGCAGCAGGCTGAACAGCGTTACCAGCCCGGCCACCGAAAAGGTGTTGAGCAGCACTCGGGCGTACGCCGAGTTGGCAAACAACTGTTCATAGTTGCCAAGGCCCGGTGTCGGTTCGAGCACGCCGCGCAACAGCAGGCCAATCAACGGCGCGAGAAAGAACAGACCGATGAACAGCAGCGCCGGCACGAGGTTGCCGGCGCCGCGCCAGCGTTGTCTGAGGGACGGGGTTTGCTGCATCGCAACCGCCTGTGTTCCGTGGGCCGAACCGGCAGCGCCGGTGGCGCTCCCGGTGGCAGTGGAGGGACGGGACGCGGTGGCCGCCATTTTCATTTGACCAGCCATTCGTTCCACCGTGTCGCGATGGCCTGGCCGTTTTTGGCCCAGTACGCGAAATCAAGAGTGATCTGATCCTTAGCGTAGGCAGTCGGCAGGTTGGGGGCCAGCGTCGAATCCAGACGCTCCACACTGTCGAGGTTGACCGGGGCGTAGGCGGTCAGGTTGGAGAAGTCGGCCTGGCCTTTGGCGCTGCTGGCGGCGGCCAGAAACTTCATCGCCGCGTCCTTGTTTTTCGAGCCTTTGGGGATGACCAGAATGTCGGCCATGACCAGGTTCTGTTTCCAGCTCACGCCGACCGGTGCGCCGTCTTCTTGCAGTGCGTGAATGCGGCCGTTCCAGAACTGGCCCATGCTCGCTTCACCGGACGCCAGCAGTTGCTGCGACTGCGCGCCGCCGCCCCACCAGACGATGTCTTTCTTGATGGTGTCGAGTTTCTTGAAGGCGCGATCCAGATCCAGAGGGTACAGCTTGTCGGCCGCGACGCCGTCGGCCAGCAGCGCCAGTTCGAGCACGCCAGGGCTTGGCCATTTATACAGGGCGCGTTTGCCGGGGTAGGTTTTGGTGTCGAACAGGGCGCTCCAGTCCTGCGGCTTGTTGGCGCCGAGTTTGCCCTCGTTGTAGCCGAGAACGAAGGAGAAGAAGAACGAGCCGACGCCGTGATCGCTGACGAAGCGCGGGTCGATCTTGTCGCGCTGAATGACTTTGAAATCGAGGGGTTCGAGCAGGCCTTCAGCGGCGGCGCGCAGGGCGAAATCGGCTTCGACATCGACCACGTCCCACTGCACGTTGCCGCTCTCGACCATGGCTTTGAGTTTGCCGTAGTCGGTCGGGCCGTCCTGCACGACGGTGATGCCGCTGGCCTTGCTGAAAGGATCAGCCCAGGCCTGTTTCTGCGCATCCTGGGTGCTTCCGCCCCAGCTGACGAAGTTCACGCTTTCGGCAGCCATTGCAGCCTGGCCGGTGACGCTGAGCAGTCCCGCAAAAAAGATCGCGGTTGCAGCTTTGTTCAACACCATTTTTACGCCCTCATTGTTGTGTTTTTGAGCGGGCTTGCGTTGTTGCCCGCCTGTCGGGAGCAGTAGCTGGACGTTCGTTGGAGTGTCCGGTCTATGGAATATCATATTATGGTATTCCAAACTTTGTGCAAGCACTTTGCCTTACCGGTTATCTGGCGGTTGATGGTTTTCACTTGAGAGATGTGTAGAAATTTCAGATTCAGCCCCTCACCCCAGCCCTCTCCCAATGGGAGAGGGGGAAAGGGAGCAGATTTTCATGCTGTTCAAAACCGAGTCCGACCCGGTATTGGAAAGGGAGCCGATTTTTGTGCTGTTCAAAACCGAGCTCGATTGGGTATTAGAAAGGGAGCAGATCTTCATGCTGTTCAAGGCCTGAGTTCGACTCGGAATCTCAGGTCGGCGTATAGCGACTAAACAACTCGGTCGGCTCCCTCTCCCTCCGGGAGAGGGCTGGGGTGAGGGCAGCTTTATTCAGTGAACGGAATGCTTTCGACCACTTCCAGGTCATAGCCGGTCAGCCCTGCATATTTGAGGGGAGGGCCCAAGTGACGCAGTTTGCCAACCCCCAGATTCTGCAGAATCTGCGCTCCAGTCCCCACTTCCGAATAAATCCGCGATTGCGAGCGACTGAACTGCCTTGGCGGCTGGGTCAATTGCGGCACCCGCTCCAGCAACGCCTGCGAAGATTCATGATTGGCCAGCACCACAACAACCCCATGTCCCTCAGCCGCGACCCGTTGCAGCGCCGCCCACAGCGTCCAGTTCGTCGGCCCGCTGTATTCGGCGCCGACCAGATCACGCAGCGGATCGATCACATGCACACGCACCAGCGTCGGTTCCTCACGGCGCAAATCACCCATGACCATCGCCATGTGCACGCCGCCCTCGATGCGATCCTCAAAGGTGATCAAACGGAACGTGCCATGCACTGTCGGCAGCTCACGTTCGCCAATGCGTTCAATGGTGTGTTCGGTGCTCAGGCGATAGTGGATCAGGTCGGCGATGGTGCCGATCTTGATCCCGTGTTTGCGCGCAAACACTTCCAGATCCGGGCGACGGGCCATGGTGCCGTCGTCGTTCATCACCTCGACGATCACCGAGGCCGGGGTAAAACCAGCAAGGCGCGCCAGATCGCAGCCTGCTTCGGTGTGGCCGGCGCGGGTCAGTACGCCTCCTTCCTTGGCGCGCAGCGGGAAGATGTGGCCGGGCTGCACCAGATCTTCAGCGCGGGCATTCGGCGCGACGGCGGCGGCCACGGTGCAGGCGCGATCCGCCGCCGAAATGCCAGTGGTCACGCCAACCGCCGCTTCAATCGACACGGTGAACGCAGTGCTGAACACGCTGCCATTGGCCGGGACCATTTGCTCCAGGCCCAAACGCTGGCAATGTTCGTCAGTCAGCGTCAGGCAGATCAACCCGCGCGCTTCACGGGCCATGAAGCTGATCGCCTCAGGCGTGCAACGGTCGGCTGCGAGCAACAGGTCGCCTTCGTTTTCGCGGTCTTCGTCATCGACCAGCAAAACCATTTTGCCGAGGCGATAATCTTCGATGATTTCTTCGATGCTGTTGAAGGCCATGCTGGACTCTCAGGGTTCGTTGGAAATATATTGGTATACCATAATACAAAATCAACAAAGAGGTCACTATGAAGGCGTACTGGATTGCTCACGTGGATATAGCCGATGCCGATCATTACAGCCAATACACCCAGCGCGCGCCGGCGGCGTTCGCCGAATTCGGCGCGAAATTTCTGGCGAGGGGCGGGCGCAGCGAAGCGATGGAAGGGCGCAAGACGCCGCAGCGCAGCGTGGTGATCGAGTTCGAGAGCTATGAGAAGGCTGTGGCGTGCTACCACTCGGCGGCGTACCAGGAAGCGAAGAGTTATCGCGAAGAATGGGCGAGGGCGGAAATCATCATCGTCGAAGGTATCGCCCCAATTTAAGACTCACCGTATTTGATCGTTCCCACGCGGAGCGTGGGAACGATCAGACAGGGGGAAAGGTGGTGATCAGCGGATAAAGTGGATCTTGCCGCTGTCATCATTGCCCATGTAAATCCCATACACCCCAGCCTGACGCTCTTCGATATAGCGCTCAAGAATCTGCCGGATCGCCGGGTAATAAATTTGCTCCCACGGAATGTCTTCAGGCGCGAAGAACTTGTAATCCATGGTCTCCGGCCCGTACTGCCCGGTGATCTCCAGCGCGATCGCACGGAAGATGATGTACACCTCGCTGATCTTCGGCACGCTGAAAATCGAATATGGCGAGACGATTTCCGCACGCACGCCGCTTTCTTCCCAGACTTCACGGATCGCCGCTTGCTCGGTGGTTTCGCCGCTTTCCATGAACCCTGCGGGCAGCGTCCAGGTGCCCGGGCGCGGGGGAATCGCCCGTTGGCACAGCAGGTATTTGCCATCCTGCTCGATGATGCAGCCGGCGATGATCTTCGGATTGACGTAGTGGATGTAGCCGCAGCCACGGCACATCAGGCGCTCGTGCGTATCGCCCGCCGGTATCTGCTGACCAAGGTCAGGGCCACCGCATTTCGGGCAATAGCTCGGGCTGAACATATCAGTGACCTATACGGGGTTCTTTCAGCGCGATGGGCAGAGTGATCGGTGGCGTAGCGCCGGTCTCTTCCTGCTTGCGCTTGAGATAGTCGAGCGCTACCGCAGCGGCAGCGCGAACGTGATCGACACAGGCCTGATGCGCCGCCAGCGGATCGCCGCTCTTGATCGCTTCGACCATTTTTTCCATTTCCTGATTACTCGCGCCGCGACGGTTCTCCTGGGAAACCGAGGTCGCGCGCAGGTAGCTGATGCGCGCCTGCAACTGACGCAACTGAGTCGCCGCCACGTGGTTGCCCGAGCCTTCGAGCAGCACGTCGTAGAAGCCCTGTACCGAGTCGATCACCTGTTGCAGTTCGCCGTCCTTGAGCGCCTTGCGGTTCTCGTCGAGGGCTTTTTCCAGGGCTTTGATGTCCTTGGCTTTGGCGCGCAGGGTGAACAACTGCACGATCAGGCCTTCGAGCACACAACGCAACTCGTAGATATCGACGGCATCGGCGAGGGTGATGATTGCTACACGCGGGCCTTTCGCATCGGCGAACTCGACCAGACCTTCGGATTCCAGGTGACGCAAGGCTTCACGCACCGACGTACGGCTCACGCCGAGGCGATCGCACAGATCGCGTTCGACCAGACGATCGCCGGGCATGAGCTGGAAATTCATGATCGCGCTACGCAGTTTATCCAGCACGATTTCGCGCAGAGTAACGGGGTTGCGATTGACCTTGAAGCTGTCGTCGAGTGGCTGGCGTTTCATGGGGTCCGCTCTTTCGGTTGGCTGTCCATGCCAGACGGGCATCTAAACAGCCGAGGGGTTAACTGGGGCTTCGGCGTCGGCTTCGGCAAAGGCTTCACGGGCCAGCCGGAAACTGTCCACGGCCGCCGGAACGCCGCAATAAATGCCGACCTGAAGCAGAATTTCGCGTATTTGCTCACGACTCAGGCCGTTACGCAAGGCGCCACGCACATGCAGCTTGAGTTCGTGCGGACGGTTGAGCGCCGAGATCATCGCCAGGTTGATCATGCTGCGCTCCTTGAGCGACAAACCTTCGCGACCCCAGACATGGCCCCAGCAGTATTCGGTGACCATTTCCTGCAGCGGACGGGTGAAGTCGTCGGCGTTCTCTATAGAGCGCTGCACGTAGGCTTCGCCCAATACCTGAGTGCGGATTTTCAGGCCTTTTTCGTACTTTTCGTTACTCATACTCTTTGCCTCACCTCAATCCCTGTGGGAGCTGGCTTGCCAGCGATAGCGGACTATCAGCCAACATCAATGTTGAATGTTAAGCCCTCATCGCTGGCAAGCCAGCTCCCACAGGGTTCTGCATTGTCGCTTCAGGCCAGGGTTGGCAACGGCCCGAGCTTGCCTTTGTGGTAGATCATCGGTGTCACCGGTTGCGCCGGCAGGATCAGGTGCTTCACCGCGCCAACAATGATCGCGTGATCACCACCGTCATATTCCCGCCACAACTCGCACTCGATGATCGCCGTGGCTTTAGCCAAGATCGGGTTACCGAGTTCGCTCAAATGCCACTCGATGTCCTTGGCCTTGTCCTTGCCTTTACCAGCAAACGCATAGGCCTCAGCCGTCTGGTCAGCCGACAGCAAATGGATCGCGAACTTCTTGCTGTCACGCAGCACCGGGTAAGTGTCGGAAGCATAATTGGGGCAGAACAGCACCAGCGCCGGGTCAATCGACAGCGCGCTGAAAGCGCTGGCGGTGATGCCGACGATGCCGCCGTCCGGGTCGAGGGTGGTGACCACCGTAACGCCGGACGGGAACGAGCTCATGACGTCTTTGTAAATGCCGGGTTCGATCATTTCGCAGGACTCCTAGCGCATCACAAACGGATCAGGCATCGGTGCCTGGGAGAGGTTGATCCACACCGTTTTCAGTTCGGTGTAGGCCAGCACCGAATCGATGCCGCTTTCGCGTCCATAGCCACTGTTCTTGAAGCCGCCGATCGGTGCCATCGCTGACACCGCACGGTAAGTGTTGACCCAGATAATTCCCGAGCGAACATCGCGAGCGAGGCGATGAGCGCGGCCTAAATCACGCGTCCAGATGCCAGCGGCGAGGCCGAACTGTGAGTCGTTGGCGATCGCCAGTGCCTCGGCTTCATCTTTGAAGCGAATCACCGACGCCACCGGGCCGAAGACTTCTTCCTGCATGATCTTCATCGAATTGCGGTCGCATTCGAACAGCGTCGGCTCATAGAACCAGCCTTCGCCGAGATCGGTCGGGCGCTTGCCGCCGGTACGCAAGCGCGCGCCCTCGGCGATGGCATCCGCGACCAGACCTTCGACAACCGCCAGTTGCTGCGCGGTGGCCATTGGGCCCATTTCACTGTTGTCTTCCTGCGGGTTGCCGATGCGAATGCGCTGGGCGCGTTCGACCAGTCGGTTGACGAACTCGTCGTAGATTTCGTCCTGCACCAACAGCCGTGAACCGGACACGCAACTCTGTCCGGACGCCGCGTAGATCCCGGCAATCGCACCGTTGATCGCGCTGTCCAGATCGGCGTCGGCGAAGATGATGTTCGGTGACTTGCCGCCCAGTTCCAGCGACAGCTTGGCGAAGTTCTCGGCGCTGCTGCGCACCACATGCCGCGCCGTCGCTGCGCCGCCAGTGAAGGCGATTTTGCGGATCAACGGATGGCGAGTGAGGGCGGCGCCGGTGCTTGGGCCGTAACCGGTGACGACGTTGACCACGCCCGGCGGGATCCCCGCTTCGAGGGCCAGACGCGCCAGCTCAAGAATGGTCGCCGAAGCGTGCTCGGACGGCTTGATCACGATCGTGTTACCGGCGGCGAGGGCCGGGGCGAGCTTGATCGCTGTCAGGTACAGCGGGCTGTTCCACGGAATGATCGCGGCGACCACACCCATTGCTTCATGCACGGTGTAGGCAAACAGATCGGGCTTATCCAGCGGCAGGGTGCCGCCTTCAAGCTTGTCGGCAAGGCCGGCGGTGTAGTGGAAGAACTCCGGCAGATAACTGACCTGGCCACGGGTTTCGCGGATCAGCTTGCCGTTGTCGCGGCTTTCCAGCTGCGCCAGTTGTTCTTTGTTTTCGGCGATCAAGTCGCCGAGACGGCGCAGCAGTTTGCCGCGAGCAGTGGCGGTCAGGCCGCGCCACGCCGGGCTGTCGAAAGCAGTCTGTGCCGATTGCACGGCGCGTTCGACATCCGCTTCATCAGCGTCAGGCAATTCGGCCCAGGCTTGTGCCGTGGCCGGATTCAGGCTTTCGAAAGTCTTGCCGGAGAGGGCGTCGACCCATTCTCCGCCGATGCACATCTGGAAGCGTGCGAGTGTCATGCAACGATCCCCTTTATATGGTTTTGTCGGGAGTGTGCGAATTCGAGAAATTCCAGCAGCGTCTGATTGACCAGACGCGGCGACTCTACGGGCATCATATGCCGTTGCTCAGACAGCACGGCAACCTTCGCACCGGGGATGCGTCGGGCCAGTTGCTCGGCCATTTCCGGGGTCGAACCCGGATCCAGTTCACCGGTGGCGATCAGCGTCGGCGCCTGAATGCTGCCCAGGTCGTCGGCGCGGTACATGTCTTGGGTGGCGAACAATTCGTAGGTGGTCAGATAGCCTTGCGGATCATTGCCGGCCAGGGTCTGGCGGATCGCAGCGATCTGCGCCGGGTTGGCTGCCTGATATTCGCGGCTGAACCAGCGTGACAGCGCCGCTTCGGCATTGGCGTCCGGGCCATGTTCGGCGGCTTGCGCGGTGCGCGCGATGACGCCGGCACGCTGTTCTTCACTGCGGTTGAACACACTGTTCAACACCACCAGGCTTTGCAGGCGCTCCGGGTAATGCAGGGCAAAGGCGCGCGCGACCAGACCGCCCATGGAGAAACCGATCACCGCTGCCTGCGCCAGATTCAGGTGATCGAGCAGCTCCAGCAACTGATCGGCGTAACCGAGCAGGGCGGTGCCGCTGGCCGGTCGCGGGCTCGCGCCATGGCCGAGCATGTCGTAGGCGATCACCCGGTACTGGCTGGACAGGCCGACAATCTGCCCGCCCCACATTTCTTTGTTCAGGCCCACGCCGTGGATCAAAACCACGGGCTGGCCTTGGCCGGTCGCCAGGTAACTGGTGCCAGCCGGGGTGAGTTCAGCGGTGAGCCGAATCATGGAGCGCTCCTGCAGTGCCTTTTTATTGTGATTACTGGGCTTTTTCGGCGGCCAGTTCTTCCAGATCGATGTAGCGGTTACCGATGCGCGGGTGCAGGCGACCACCGTCGGCGCAACCCAGCACGACGACGATTTCGTCGGCACGCGGCGCGTCTTCGATCTGCATTTCCAGGGTGATGTAGTGCGAACGCTGACCTTCGTCGTCCTTGTGCATCATCGGGATCTGAATCGAGGTGCCCGGGCCGCCGCGCTTGTTGGTGAAGCTCAGGTAGCTCTTGGCATTTACGGCTTCGCGGTAGTGGTTGCCGAAGCGCAGGGTGTGGATCACGGCGGAGGCGTGTTCGATCTCGCCATCAGCACCGACCACAGCGGCTTTGCCGTAGGCCTCGATTCTTTCCGCACCGCCGATGATGCCGACCAGACGCTCAACCATCAGTGCACCGAGGTCAGAACAGTTAGCGCGAATCTGCGGCTTGAGGTCTTCCACGAAACCGTTGCCCACCCAAGGGTTTTTCATCACCACGGCGAGACCGACCATGGTCACTGGCTTGTCGGTGGCCTTGCCGCCTTCGATGAAGGTTTCTTCGACATAGCTGACGATCTTGCGAATTTCGAAACTCATGAGCTGCTCCGTTGAGGGATTGAGAGTGTCTGTGCGTCTGATGGTATACCATAATACCGATCGTGCAAGTCCCCCCGGTAACTTTTGCCGCATCACCCCGGCGAATGGTCATGTATTCAAATCCCAAAGCCCCCACGACCCCCTGTAGGAGTGAGCCTGCTCGCGATAGCGGTGTGTCAGTCAATGAATTCTTACCTGATACACCGCTATCGCGAGCAGGCTCACTCCTACAGGGTGAAATTCGTCAGCAATGCGGTTAACAAAAGATAACGTGGCGCCGATTGTCAGACGTTTCGAAAGCCCGATAGGATGAGCCAGCTTCCGAAGTGGCTCTGGATTGCGGGTTTCAGGACTATGCTTCTGACCAGCCATCAGCGGAGCACACTTGCGGCGCCCTTGAAGGCCAGATGGCCTAACAATAATAAATAGGGGAAGGTCTATGAGTCGTTGCCGCCCGCCGGCGTTACGCAACACCGCGTTGCTGGCCACAGCACTCTCTCTGCTGGGCTTTGCCACGTTATCGGCACCTGTGATTGCCGCCGAGGCCCCGGCTGACGTGGTCTATGCCACCGAATCTGCGAAAGCCGCGAAAAGTCTGATTCTCGATGTCGTCCACGCTGGCGCGCGCCTGGTCGCGGTCGGCGATCGTGGGCACATTCTCTATTCCGATGACCAGGGCAAAACCTGGACCCAGGCCAAAGTGCCGACCCGGCAACTGCTGACGGCGGTGTACTTTGTCGACGACAAGCACGGCTGGGCGGTCGGCCACGACGCGCAAATCCTCGCCAGCGCAGACGGCGGTCTGACCTGGACCAAGCAATTCGAAGACCTCAAACGTGAGTCGCCGCTGCTCGACGTCTGGTTCAAGGACGTCAACAGTGGCCTCGCTGTGGGCGCGTACGGCGCGCTGCTGGAAACCACCGACGGCGGCAAGAACTGGGAAGACGTCAGCGACCGCCTCGACAACGAAGATCAATTCCACCTTAACGCCATCGCCGCGGTGAAAGACGCCGGGCTGTTCATCGTTGGCGAGTCGGGCAGCATGTTCCGCTCCGCCGACGACGGTCAGACCTGGGAAAAACTCGAAGGCCCGTACGAAGGTTCGCTCTTCGGCGTGATCGGCACAGCCCAACCGCAGACCCTGCTGGCCTACGGCTTGCGCGGCAATCTCTACCGCTCCACCGATTTCGGCAGCAACTGGCAACAGGTCGAACTGAAAGCCGCACGCGGTGCGCTGGAATTCGGCTTGTCCGGCGCAACCTTGCTCCCGGATGGCTCGATCGTCATCGTCGGCAACGGCGGTTCGGTGATCAGCAGCAGCGACAACGGCGAAACCTTCAGCGTGTTCAACCGTCCGGACCGCATCTCGCTGTCATCGGTCACCGCTGCCGGCGACGGCAACTTGATTCTGAGCGGGCAGGGTGGGCTTCACACCACGCAGCCAAACGGTGCCGAGATCAATAACAAGAAGGCGGGGCTATGACTTCCTTGATCACTCCTCAGCAGGACAAGGCGACGTTTCTTGAGCGCCTGATTTTCAACAACCGCCCGGCCGTGATCCTGATCTGTCTGGTGGTGAGCATTTTCCTGTTCTGGCAGGCCACGCTGATCCGGCCGTCGACCAGTTTCGAAAAAATGATCCCGCTCAAGCATCCCTTCATCGAAAAGATGATGGAGCACCGCAACGATCTGGCGAACCTGGGCAACACCGTGCGCATTTCGGTGGAAGCCAAGGACGGCGACATCTTCTCCAAGGAGTACATGGAGACCCTGCGCCAGATCAACGACGAGGTGTTCTACATCTCCGGCGTTGACCGTTCCGGGCTGAAGTCGCTGTGGAGTCCGAGCGTACGCTGGACCGAAGTGACCGAAGAGGGTTTTGCCGGCGGTGAAGTGATCCCGCAGAGCTACAACGGCTCGCAGGACAGCCTCGATCTGCTGCGCAACAACGTGCTCAAGTCCGGCCAGGTCGGGCGTCTGGTGGCCAACGACTTCAAGTCGAGCATCGTCGACATCCCGCTGCTGGAGTCCTACCCGGACCCGGAAGACCAGGGCAAGTTGCTCGCGCTGGACTACCGCAAGTTCTCCCATGAACTCGAAGACAAGATCCGCAACAAGTTCGAAGCGCAGAACCCCAACGTCAAAATCCACATCGTCGGTTTCGCCAAGAAGGTCGGCGACCTGATCGATGGTCTGGTGATGGTCGTGCTGTTCTTCGGCATCGCCTTCGTCATTACCCTGATTCTGCTGCTGTGGTTCACCAACTGCGTACGCAGCACCATTGCGGTGTTGAGCACGACGCTGGTGGCGGTGGTCTGGCAGCTCGGTCTGATGCACTTCTTTGGCTTCGGGCTTGATCCGTATTCGATGCTGGTGCCATTCCTGATCTTCGCCATCGGTATTTCCCACGGCGTGCAGAAGATCAACGGTATCGCCCTGCAATCCAGTGAGGCCGACAACGCGCTGACCGCAGCGCGGCGGACCTTCCGGCAACTGTTCCTGCCGGGGATGATCGCGATTCTGGCGGATGCGGTGGGTTTCATCACGCTATTGATCATCGATATCGGCGTGATCCGTGAACTGGCCATCGGCGCCTCCATCGGCGTGGCGGTGATCGTCTTCACCAACCTGATTCTGCTGCCGGTGGCGATTTCCTATGTCGGCATCAGCAAGCGCGCGATTGCCAAGAGCAAGAAAGACGCGAACCGCGAACATCCGTTCTGGCGGCTGCTGTCGAATTTCGCCAATCCGAAAGTCGCACGCATTTCGGTGGTGCTGGCGCTGATCGCCTTCGGTGGCGGCCTCTGGTACAGCCAGAACCTGAAAATCGGCGACCTCGATCAGGGCGCACCGGAGCTACGTCCGGACTCGCGCTACAACAAGGACAACAACTTCATCATCAGCAATTACTCCACCAGCTCTGACGTACTGGTGGTGATGGTCAAGACCAAAGCCGAAGGCTGTTCGCGTTATGAAGCCATGGCGCCGATCGATCAGTTGATGTGGAAGATGCAGAACACCGAGGGCGTGCAGTCGGCGATCTCGCTGGTGACCGTGTCCAAACAGATGATCAAGGGCATGAACGAGGGCAACCTGAAATGGGAAACCCTGTCGCGCAACCCGGACGTGCTGAACAACTCGATTGCCCGTGCCGATGGCTTGTACAACAACAGTTGCTCGCTGGCGCCGGTGCTGGTGTTCCTCAACGATCACAAGGCCGAAACCCTCGATCGTGCGGTGCACGCGGTGCAGGAATTTGCCCAGGAAAATAACAAGGACGGCCTGGAATTCATCCTTGCTGCCGGTAACGCCGGGATCGAAGCGGCCACCAACGAAGTCATCAAACAGGCTGAGCTGACTATCCTGGTTCTGGTGTACATCTGCGTGGCGGTGATGTGCATGATCACCTTCCGTTCGTGGGCGGCGACCCTGTGCATCGTCCTGCCGTTGGTGCTGACCTCGGTTCTCGGCAACGCGCTGATGGCGTTCATGGGCATCGGCGTGAAAGTCGCAACGTTGCCAGTGGTGGCGCTGGGTGTGGGGATTGGTGTCGACTACGGCATCTACATCTACAGCCGTCTGGAAAGTTTCCTGCGCGCCGGTCTGCCGCTGCAGGAAGCCTATTACCAGACGCTGAAATCCACCGGTAAAGCGGTGCTGTTCACCGGCCTGTGCCTGGCGATCGGCGTGTGCACCTGGATCTTCTCGGCGATCAAGTTCCAGGCCGACATGGGTCTGATGCTGACCTTCATGCTGCTGTGGAACATGTTCGGTGCGCTGTGGCTGCTGCCGGCACTGGCGAAGTTCCTGATCAAGCCGGAGAAACTGGCGGGGCAGAAGGGCAATTCGCTGTTTGCGCATTGATCTGAAGGGCTGAAACGACAAAGCCGCAACCTTTGGGTTGCGGCTTTTTTTGTGTTTTAAGATCAAGAGCCCCTCACCCTAACCCTCTCCCGGAGGGAGAGGGGACTGACCGAGGTGTGCGGCTTGATCCATCGACCTGAGATACCGAGTCGATTATGGATTCACAGCAAATCGTTCAAGTCGGCGTAAATCTCGAATATCCCCCAATCGGTCCCCTCTACCTCTGGGCGGTCCGACGTTTCGGGAGGGCTAGGGTGAGGGCAGAGGATCTCAAGCGTTAAGTGAGTTCAGCGCCAAGCACAACACTCAAAGCACTACGCGCATCATCCAGCTGCACCAACGTCGCATGCCGAGCACCGAGGGCATCACGATTCTCGATGGCCGTAAGAATCGCCTTATGCCGAGGCAACGCCAATTCATGCAGATTCGGCCGCTGATTCGAATGCTTCAACGCCTCTGCAATCGCCACCGACAACATATTGCACAGGTTCGCCAGCAAATCATTGTGCGTCGCATCAGCAATCCGGCTATGAAAATCCAGATCCGGTTGCAACAAAGCCTCCGGTGTCGGCGCCGCTTCCATGCGCTGATACGCCTCACCAATTGCGGCAATATCCGCCTCGGTCGCATGTTGAGCGGCGAGGGCGGCAGCCGCCGGTTCGATAATGCTGCGCACACTGGTCAGCACATTGAAGAATTCATTCTGCGGGCTGCTTTGCATCAGCCAATGCAGTACATCGGGATCGAGCATGTGCCACTCGCGGCGCGCTTTGACCACCGTGCCCACGCGTGGCTTGGAATACACCAGACCTTTGGCTACCAATACCCGTGTGGCTTCACGCAATACCGGCCGGCTGACCGCGTACTCCTCGCAGAGCAAGGCTTCGGCAGGCAGTTTGTCGTCGGGCAAAAAGCGTCCGGAGACGATCTGCATGCCCAGTTCCTGGACGATGCGCGAGTGCATGCTTTTACGGTCGGAGGGTTTGCGGTAATCCATGGGGAGTGGCGCGATCCTGAGCGATGGAGATGCCGCGCATCATAGCAGGCACCAGACAATCTTGAGGCGGGTAATGATCGTTCCCACGCGGAGCGTGGGAACGATCAAATGCATTCCAATGTAGGAGCTGCCGAAGGCTGCGATCTTTTGATTTTAATGGGAATGGCGCGGCACTTCAGCCCCTCGGCAACCGACAAGGAAATCGAAGTCACAGCCCTGATCCGCCTGCAACACATGGTCGATGTACAGCTGACGATAACCGCCCACCAGCAACTGCTGCGGTGGCTGCAGATCCGCCATGCGCGCCGCCAGTTCAGCATCCGGAATATCCAGGTGCAAACGCCCGGTGGCGCAATCCAGCTCGATCCAGTCGCCTTCCTTCACTGTCGCCAAAGGCCCGCCGGCCGCCGCTTCCGGCGCCACGTGCAAAACTACGGTGCCATACGCCGTGCCGCTCATCCGTGCATCGGAAATGCGCACCATGTCCGTCACACCCTGCGCCAGCAACTTGGCCGGCAAACCCATGTTGCCGACTTCGGCCATGCCCGGATAACCCTTCGGCCCGCAGTTCTTCATCACCAGAATCGAATCCTTATCGACATCCAGTTCCGGATCGTTGATCCGCGCTTTGTACATGTCGAAGTTCTCGAACACCACGGCGCGGCCGCGATGCTGCATCAGTTCCGGGGTTGCAGCGGACGGCTTGAGTACCGCGCCGAGCGGCGCCAGATTGCCGCGCAATACGCAGATACCACCGTCGGCGCGAATCGGATTGTCGAGCGTGCGGATCACCTCGTCTTCGCCATAGATCGGCGCGTCCTTGGTGTTCTCGCCGATCGACTTGCCGTTCACCGTCAGCGCATTCGGGTTAGGGATCAGATTGGCCTCACCGAGACGACGCAGCACCGCTGGCAAACCACCGGCGTAATAGAACTCTTCCATCAGAAAACGCCCCGACGGTTGCAGGTCGACGATGGTCGGCATGCCGCGCCCGATGCGGGTCCAGTCGTCCAGATCCAGTTCAACACCGATGCGCCCGGCGATGGCTTTCAAGTGAATCACCGCGTTGGTCGAACCACCGATGGCAGCGTTGACCCGGATAGCATTCTCGAAGGCTTCTTTAGTGAGGATCTTCGACAGTTTCAGATCTTCGCGAACCATCTCCACCGCACGCATGCCGGACATGTGCGCCAACACATAACGCCGCGCATCCACCGCCGGGATCGCCGCGTTGTGCGGCAGCGAAGTGCCGAGTGCTTCAGCCATGCAAGCCATGGTCGATGCGGTGCCCATGGTGTTGCAGGTGCCCGCCGAACGCGACATGCCGCCCTCGGCTGCAAGGAAATCGTCAATCGTGATGGTGCCGGCCTTGACCTGTTCGCTGAGCTGCCAGACCACCGTGCCCGAGCCGATGTCCTTGCCCTTGTGCTTGCCGTTGAGCATCGGCCCGCCGGTCACAACAATCGCTGGCACATCGCAACTCGCCGCGCCCATCAGCAGCGCTGGAGTGGTTTTGTCGCAACCGGTCAGCAGCACTACGCCGTCGATCGGATTGCCGCGAATCGCTTCTTCAACGTCCATGCTCGCCAGGTTGCGGGTGAGCATGGCGGTCGGACGCAGGTTCGATTCGCCGTTGGAAAACACCGGGAATTCCACTGGAAAACCACCAGCCTCGATCACCCCGCGTTTGACGTGCTCCGCGATCTGGCGGAAGTGCGCGTTGCACGGGGTCAGTTCCGACCAGGTGTTACAGATGCCGATGATCGGCTTGCCGTGAAACTGGTGGTCGGCGATGCCCTGATTCTTCATCCAGCTGCGGTACATGAAGCCGTTCTTGTCGGCCGTGCCAAACCATTGGGCGGAGCGCAGGGTGGGTTTCTTATCAGACATGATCGATTCTCTTATTGTATGACTATAGTGTTCCAGCTACGGCTTAATCTAAGCGCAAAATCCTAGGTTTGGAAGTGTTGTTGGTGAATTAGTATTACTATATAGTCGTTTTCGACGGAGGGATGGCCCTGACGGTTTTCCGTGAGAGGCGTCCCCCGAGGTTCTATAAAAACAACAATCGGAGACCGATCTCATGAGCCAGGAACTGCGGCTGATACGGCGCATTACGCTGAAACTGATTCCCTTCCTGATCCTGCTGTACCTGATCGCCTATGTGGATCGCTCCGCCGTCGGCTTCGCCAAGCTGCACATGGGCGCCGACATCGGCATCGGCGATGCGGCTTACGGCCTCGGCGCCGGGCTGTTCTTCATTGGTTACTTCCTTTTCGAAATCCCCAGCAACCTGATGCTCGAACGCTTCGGTGCGCGGCGCTGGTTTGCGCGGATCATGATCACCTGGGGCGCGATCACCATCGGCATGGCCTTCGTCCAGGGCCCGCACAGTTTCTACGTCATGCGCTTTCTGCTCGGCGCGGCCGAGGCGGGGTTCTTCCCTGGCGTTCTCTACTACATCACCCAATGGTTCCCGGTGCGCCATCGCGGCAAGATCCTCGGGCTGTTCATCCTCTCCCAACCGATCGCGATGATGATCACTGGTCCGGTGTCCGGCGGTTTGCTCGGCATGGATGGCGTCCTCGGGCTGCACGGCTGGCAGTGGCTGTTCATCGTCATCGGCACTCCGGCGATCCTGCTGACCTGGCCGGTGTTGCGCTGGTTGCCGGATGGCCCGCAGCAAGTGAAATGGATGGATCAGGCCGAGAAAGACTGGCTGACCGGTGAGCTGAAAAAGGATCTGCAGGAATACGGCCAGACGCGTCACGGCAATCCGCTGCATGCGCTGAAAGACAAACGCGTGTTGCTGCTGGCGCTGTTTTATCTGCCGGTGACGTTGAGCATTTATGGTCTCGGTCTATGGTTACCGACGCTGATCAAACAGTTTGGCGGCAGCGATCTGGTCACCGGTTTCGTCTCGTCGGTGCCGTACATCTTCGGCATCATCGGCTTGCTGATCGTACCGCGCAGTTCTGACCGCTTGAATGATCGCTACGGGCATCTGGCCGTGCTTTATGTGCTGGGCGCGATTGGCCTGTTCCTCAGTGCCTGGTTGTCGTTGCCGGTGGCGCAACTGGCGGCGCTGTGTCTGGTGGCGTTCGCGCTGTTTTCCTGCACGGCGGTGTTCTGGACCTTGCCGGGGCGCTTCTTTGCCGGCGCGAGTGCGGCGGCGGGGATTGCTCTGATCAATTCGGTGGGGAATCTTGGCGGGTACATCGGGCCGTTTGTGATTGGGGCGTTGAAGGAGTACACCGGCAATTTGGCTTCGGGATTGTATTTCCTCTCTGGAGTGATGGTGTTTGGCTTGATCCTGACCGGCGTGGTTTACCGCGTGCTGGAACGCAAACATGTCCTGCCGGTTGACCAATTTGCCGCCAGTGCCCGAGGCGCAACCCGCACCTGACAGACCCACACCGGTCCCCTGTAGGAGTGAGCCTGCTCGCGATAGCGGTCTATCAGTTGACAACTTTTTGGCTGACACACCGCTATCGCGAGCAGGCTCACTCCTACAAGGATCTGCGGTGTTTCGAATAACACAGGAGAAAATCATGCATCTGGTTCAATTCGAATTAAGCAACCGCGAACGCCGCGTCGGCGTGGTCGACAACGGTCTGGTGCGCGAAGTGCAAGACGCGCGTTCCGTGCGCGATCTGGCCCTGGCCGCCATCGAGGCCGGCAACACCCTGGAGCAGCAAGTGCAAACCCTCGGCCTCGGCATCAGCCACGATTACGCCGAGCTGCTCGCACAACTGCGCGTGCTGCCGCCCCTCGATCACCCGGACCCGGCGCACATGCTGATCAGCGGCACCGGCCTGACGCATCTTGGCAGTGCCTCGGCGCGGGACAAGATGCACCAGCAGGCCGGCGACGAAGCGGCGATGACCGACACCATGCGCATCTTCAAATGGGGCGTGGAGGGCGGCAAACCGGCGGCGGGGCAGGCCGGTGTGCAACCGGAATGGTTCTACAAGGGCGACGGCAGCATCGTCGTTCGCCCCGGTCAACCCTTCCCGGTGCCGCCGTTTGCCGAAGACGCCGGCGAAGAACCAGAAATGGCCGGTTTGTACATCATTGGCCACGACGGCAAGCCTTACCGTCTCGGTTTTGCGGTGGGCAACGAGTTCTCCGACCATGTCATGGAACGCAAGAATTACCTGTACCTCGCCCACTCGAAATTGCGCAGCTGCAGTTATGGCCCGGAACTTCGCACCGGTGAACTGCCTCAACATCTGGCCGGCACCAGTCGCATCCTGCGTGACGGCGAAGTGCTCTGGCAGAACGAGTTTCTCAGTGGCGAGGCGAACATGTGCCACAGCCTCGCCAACCTCGAATACCACCACTTCAAATACAGTCAGTTCCTGCGTCCCGGTGACGTGCACATTCACTTTTTCGGCACCGCGACCCTGTCGTTCGCCGATGGCATCCGCACCCAGCCGGGCGACGTTTTTGAAATCAGCCAGGCCGAATTCGGCGCGCCACTGCTCAACGGCATCGTCCCGGTCCCAGCGGTTTATGAACCGGACAGCATCGGCACCCTTTAAGGAGATCCCATGACTCAGATTCTCGGTCACAACTACATCGGTGGTCAGCGCAGCGCCGCTGGCGACGTCAAACTGCAATCGGTCGACGCAACCACGGGCGAACAATTGCCGCACGACTTCATTCAGGCCACGGTTGAAGAAGTCGACGCTGCAGCCAAAGCTGCCGCTGCCGCCTAC
The DNA here is from genome assembly GCF_900187605.1 of Pseudomonas sp. Irchel 3H7. GTDB lineage: Bacteria > Pseudomonadota > Gammaproteobacteria > Pseudomonadales > Pseudomonadaceae > Aquipseudomonas. Next base: position 77,150 of record NZ_FYEA01000001.1, on the reverse strand, counting down.
CCCGCTTATCGCAGCCTCAGCGCCGAACGCCGCGCGCAGTTTCTCGATGCGATTGCTGATGAGCTGGATGCGCTCGGTGATGATTTTGTCGCCGTGGTCTGCCGCGAAACCGCGTTGCCGGCCGCACGCATTCAAGGCGAGCACGGACGCACCAGCGGGCAGATGCGTCTGTTCGCCAAAGTCCTGCGCCGAGGTGATTTCTACGGTGCGCGCATTGATCTGCCGTTACCGGATCGCCAGCCGTTGCCGCGCCCGGATTTGCGTCAATACCGCATCGGCCTAGGCCCTGTCGCAGTGTTCGGCGCGAGCAATTTCCCGCTGGCTTTTTCTACGGCTGGCGGCGATACCGCTTCGGCACTCGCCGCCGGTTGCCCGGTGGTGTTCAAGGCTCACAGCGGCCACATGGCGACAGCGGAACTGGTTGCTGATGCGCTGATCCGCGCTGCCGAAAAAACCGCGATGCCGGCCGGCGTATTCAACATGATCTACGGCGGTGGCGTCGGCGAATGGCTGGTCAAGCATCCGGCAATTCAGGCAGTGGGTTTCACCGGTTCGCTCAAGGGCGGTCGCGCTCTCTGTGACATGGCCGCTGCGCGCCCGCAACCGATCCCGGTGTTCGCCGAGATGTCGAGCATCAACCCGGTGATCGTTCTGCCGCAAGCCCTTGCCGAGCGTTCGGAAACCGTTGCTCGTGACCTCACTGCATCTGTGGTGCAGGGCTGCGGTCAGTTCTGTACCAATCCCGGTCTGGTGATCGGTATTCGTTCGCCGCAGTTCAGCGCGTTCGTGCAGCAAGTCGCTGGTTTGATCGGTGATCAACCGGCGCAAACCATGCTCAACGCCGGCACCCTCGGCAGCTACGGCAAAGGCTTGCAGAAACTGCTGGCGCATCCCGGCATTGAGCATCTGGCCGGCAATCCACAGCAGGGTAATCAGGCGCAACCGCAATTGTTCAAGGCCGATGCGAGCCTGTTGATCGATGGCGATGAAGTGCTGCAGGAAGAAGTGTTCGGCCCGACCACGGTGATTGTCGAAGTGGCGGACAAGGCGCAACTCAGCGCCGCACTGCATGGCCTGCACGGGCAACTGACCGCGACGATCATTGGCGAGCAGGCGGATTTCGAACGTTTCCCTGAGCTGACGCCGTTGCTGGAGCAGAAGGTCGGGCGGATCCTGCTCAACGGTTATCCGACCGGTGTCGAGGTCTGTGATTCGATGGTGCACGGCGGGCCGTATCCGGCGACGTCCGATCCCCGTGGCACGTCGGTGGGCACGCTGGCCATCGACCGTTTCCTGCGCCCGGTATGCTTCCAGAACTACCCGGACAGCTTGTTGCCCGAGCCACTGAAAAACGCCAACCCGCTGCGCATCCAGCGCCTGGTTGATGGCAAACCTAGCCGCGAAGCCCTCTGAAAAACACCCCTGTAGGAGCTGCCGAAGGCTGCGATCCTTTGATCTTTTTTTGATCGTTCCCACGCTGAGCGTGGGAACGATCAGACATCAAAAGATCGCAGCCTTCGGCAGCTCCTACAGGGGGAGTGTGCTTCTTGAGCTATCATTGCCGATTTCCCCCCTGAAAGACTTTACTGCCATGACTGCCCAAACCCTTCTCAACGCCCTCGAACACTGCGGTATGGTCGAAATCGACGGCCTGCATGCCTTCGAATTCGCCCTCGACGAAGATGACAACCTGCACATCGAATGCATCGATGGCCGAGCGGCCAAGCATTGGGAATTCACTCCGGCTCAGGTTGCAGCGGCAACATTTGATGACTCACTGCAAAGCTGGCTGATCGTCGGTTATTTCAATGAGACCAAAGCGATCGGCGAACACCGCCTGGTCTGCCATGGCGACGTAGTCAGCAGCAGCGATGATGAGGAAAAATCTGATGAAAATGCGTAAATTCTGGCCGCTGCTGATGGCCGGCAGCGTCGGCGCCATGGGGCTGTCCACGGCCTCTGCCGAGAACTTCCAGTTGCTGGTCGGCTCCTACACCGCCGGCACCAGCCAGGGCATCTATCGCATGAACTTCGACAGTGCCACCGGCCAGATCGCCGCCAAGCCGCTGCAAGTGGTCAAGAGCGAAAACCCGTCATGGCTGACCCTGTCCAAAGACCAGCGTCGCCTGTTCGTGGTCAACGAAAACGGCCCGGGTCAGAAAGACCCGGTTGGCCGTGTCAGCAGCTATTCGATTGATCCGAAAACCCACGCCCTGAACCTGATCAGTCAAGTGCAGAGCCTGGGCAATGAGCCGACCCATTCGAGCCTCAGCGGTGACACCAGCCACCTGTTCGTCAGCAACTATTCGGTGGTGGAAGATCCGGGCGGTACGCTGGCGGTATTGCCGGTCGGTGCCGACGGCAAACTCAAACCGGTGGTGCAGATGAGCGCGCACCCGGCCAGCCGGGTCAATCCTGAGCGCCAGGCCTCCAACCACGTGCACTCGACGGTTTCCTCGCCGGACGGTCGCTACGTGTTCTCCAACGACCTGGGTGCGGACAAAGTCTTCATCTACCAATTCGACCCGAAAGCCAACCCGGAACTGCCGTTGACCCCGGCGAAAACCGCCTCGGTCGCCTTGCCCGCCGGCAGCGGCCCACGTCATTTGCTGTTCAGCGCCGATGGCAAACACGCCTGGCTGACCATGGAAATGAGCGCACAGGTTGCGGTGTTCGACTACAACGACGGCGTGCTGACCCAGACGCAACTGGTCGATCTGGCCGCCGGCCAGCCGACCTCGGACAAAGCCGCTGCAGCGCTGCACGCCTCGGCGGATGGCAAGTTCCTCTACGTCAGCAACCGTGGCACCGCCAATCAACTGGTGGTGTTCGCGATTGATCCGGCAACCGGCCAGCTCAAAGAGCTGCAAAAACGTTCGGTGGAAGGTGATCACCCGCGCGAATTCAGCCTCGACCCTAGTGGCAAATTTCTGCTGATCGCCAACCAGAAAAGCAACGAAATTGTCGTTGTCGAGCGTGATGGCAAGACCGGTCTGCTCGGCAAAACCGTGCAGAAACTGCCGATGGACGCGCCGAGCGACGTCAAGTTTCTAGTGCGACAATAAGCCACAGGCCCCGGTTTGCGGGGCCTGTCTCTTTGTATTAATCGCGCTGATATCCGGTAATGCTACAAAGCATTTCAAGCGATCAACCCTCGAGCGTTAAGTTTGCATCACGGCCCAACCGGGCAAGCAAGCCAACCGAACACGAGGGTTACCGCCATGAACTTCAATCTTTTCTCCGTGATTGCCGCTTCCGCCATCTCCGCCACCGTGGTGCTGCCAGCCAGTGCCAACGTTGAAATCACCAGCAAAAAATCCCACACCCAGAGCTACACCCAGAAATACCTGCAACAGAGCGCCAACTTCTACGCCGCCCTGGATCACAAAGCCCAACACTGAAATGCCCGCTTCGAACAACTCCCGGTAGGAGCTGCCGAAGGCTGCGATCTTTTGATCTTGTTTGATCGTTCCCACGCTCTGCGTGGGAATGCCTCTAGGGACGCTCTGCGTCCAGTGACGCGGAGCGTCACGGGCTGCATGCCCACGCAGAGCGTGGGAACGATCGGCAAAAGCAAAATCAAAAGATCGCAGCCTTCGGCAGCTCCTACGCGTTTGCGTGTGTTTTTCGCAGCACGATAGGTTTCTTCAAATACGCAAATAGACTGGCTAAATAATCAACGAAGCTGATGTTTACTATGGCAAACCCTGAGTGGTTAGCGCGGCTTTTTTGATTGATTCTGTGGACATCGAAACATGCCCACGGGAGAACACCATGGCCAGCGCAATCCTTCATTCAGCCAAACGCGGCGCCTATCTGGTCATCGGTCTGTACCTGGCCGTGGTGCTGGTCGTCAGCATCGCCTCGCAGATGGAACACAGCTTCGACGCGCCGATTCAAGTCGCCCATCCCGGCGTCCAGTTCGAAGTCCGCTCGCAAAGCGTGATGGTCGATCGGGCCGAACTCGCGGGAGTCGGCGGCGCATGAAAGGCTACAGACTTTGGGTCATTGCCAGTCTGGCAATCATGACCAACGGCGCTTCATTGCTGGGAATAGGTCAAGGCTCGGTTGGAGCTCTGGCACGGGCCATAGAGGCCAATCACACCATCGCGCACAACATCGAACGGGCGAATACTCTGGGGCTGATGGCCGGCAATCCACCGGTGAAGGTCTCGGCCGATTTTCTCGGCCCGTTCGAGATAGATTGCATGGCACTCGGCATGTGCAACGCACTGGCTTGACCCCTGTAGGAGTGATCGTTCCCACGCTCCGCGTGGGAACGCAGCCCCGGACGCTCCGCGTCCGATTGGAACGCAGAGCGTCCCTTGAGGCATTCCCACGCAGAGCGTGGGAACGATCAACGCAGGAAGGTAAGGTTATTTCTTCATGATCGAGGTGAACAGTTCGGATTCGAGGAAACGCTGCAACCAGGCCTGTAAGCGAACATAAGGCGTCTGCGCAAACCACTCGCGGTCAACATGGGCAAACTGGCGAACGAAGGGCAGCAGGGCGATATCCGCCAGGCTCGGATGATCGCCCAGCAAATATTCGCGACCTTCAAGCAGCTCCTCCAGCCTCTGCAAGTACAGCGCCCCCTCAGCCCGATAAATCTCCATCGGTTGCTCCGGGTAACGTTCGGCGTACTTGTAGCGATTCAAATGCACTTTGAACACCTGATCATTCGCTTCGATCAGCTCGGCAATCCGTGAATCACCCGCCAGCAACCAATCCTGCGGATCATTCTGCGCCAACGCCCAGCGCATGATCTCCAGGCTCTCATCAATCACTCGACCATCCGCATCCAGCACCGGCACCGTGCCCTTGGGCGAGATCGCCAGCATTGCGGCCGGCTTGGCCTTGAGGCTGACCTCAATGATCTCCACCGGCACGCCCGAATAACGCAGCGCCATCCGCGCGCGCATCGCGTACGGGCAGCGGCGGAAGGAATACAGCGTGTTCATTTCACCTCCAGCGTGCTCAAACCATTGCCCTGACGCTGCACCTGAATCTGCACCGGAATCCGCTCGTGCATTTCCTGCACGTGGGAAATCACCGCCACTTTGCGGCCCTGTGCCTGCAAACCGTCCAGCGCATCCATCGCCAGTTGCAGCGACTCTGGATCGAGGCTGCCGAAACCTTCATCGATAAACAGCGACTCGATCTTCAGCGTACTCGACGCCATTGACGCCAAGCCCAGAGCGAGGGCCAGCGACACCAGGAACGTCTCGCCGCCGGACAACGAATGCACCGAGCGCAGTTCGTCGCCCATTTCCGTGTCCATCACCAGCAAACCGAGCATGCTGCCGCCGCGTTTCAGGCGATAGCGTTTGACCAGTTGGCGCAGTTGCACGTTGGCGTGATGCACCAGCAGGTCGAGGTTGTAGGCCTGGGCGATCTTGCGGAAGGTGTCACCGGTGGCCGAGCCGATCAAGGCACTCAGGCGCGCCCAGCGTTGATACTCGGCATAGGCCGAGGCGATCTGCTGGGCCAGCGCCTGATTGGCGTTTTGCCGGCGTTGGTCTTCGACCTGTTCGGCACGCAATTCGGCGCACTGTTGCTCGCTGAGGTTGAACTGGTTTTGCAGCTCGGCGAGGGCACTGGCCAGTTGTTCGGTATCGAGGTTGCCGTTGTGCTGCGCCTGATGATCGAGCAGACGCTGGTCACGCTCCTGCAACAACACCTTGGCTTGTTCGATGGCTTTTTCATTGTGTTGCAGACGCTGACGCAGCTCGGCGACTTGCGCGTCGTCAACTCGCAACAGGTCTTCAAGGCCACCGTCGTCCAGTTCAGGATGGCGGGCGCGCCAGTCGGCAATCTTGCCGGCCAGATCCTGCTCTTCGGTTTCCAGCGCCTGCAAACGCTCCTGCTGCGCCTTGAGCTCGGCGGCGATCTGCACAAGTTGCGTGCGCACGTTTTGCAGTTCCTGCGCGGTAGCGGTTTCGGTATTGCGCGCCTGCTCGACCGCTTGCTCAAGTTGCTGCTGCCAGTGTTCGGCGCTGCTGTGTTCGCCGAGCAGTTGCGCGAGTTTCTGCTGGCAGGTGTGCTGCTGCTCGGTCAGCGCCGTGAATTGCTGTTCGACGCTGAGCAACTGCTGCGCGCGGGTCTGTTGGCGATCCTGTTCCTTCTCCAGCGTTTGTTGACGCTGTTGCTGCTCGGCCTGCTCTTCCTTCTGCTGATCGACTTGCGCCAGGCGCTCGGCGATCTGCCGGTCAAGTTGCATGAAGGTTGCTGCCGGCTCCTGGCGCAAAGCTTCGAGGGTGTCGGCCGGTAGTAGATTGCCGAACGCGGTGAGTTCTTCGTCGAGGCGCTGACGGTCGCTGCTCAGCTCGCGCTGCTGATTGCTCAGGTGCTGCGCCGCTTGCTGATGCGCGGTTTCGGCCTGACGCAATTGCTGGGTCAGTCGCGCAGCGTCTTGTTGCAGGGTGAGCAGGGCGCTCTGGCGTTGTTCGTCCTGAGTGATGCTCTGGTTCAGTTGCTCGTTTTGCCGGGCGAGCCAGGCATCGCGCTTGTCAGCATCCTGATTGAACAACTGCGCGGACTGCGGATGCGCATCGAAGCTAGGCGCCAACGCTTGCTGCTGGGTGGCCAGTTGTTCCTGCTGTTGCAGCAGTTCTTTCTGCTGAGCAATGACGCCACCGACTTCGGCGCGCAGTTCGATGAGTTTTTCCTTGAGCTGATCGACCACCTGCTGGGCGTTGGCCTGCTCGCTTTCGTCGTGGCGACCGAGGCTTTGCAGCAGCGCTTCGGGCTGATGATACGGGTGCTCGCTGCTGCCACAGACCGGGCACGGCTGATCGTCCTGCAACTGCGCGCGCAACTCTTCAACGCTGGCACTGCGCGCCAGGCGCTGGCGTTCGAGCAGCTCGCGGGTGACATTGAGGGTTTGTTCGGCGACGGTCAGCTCGGCTTTGCTTTTCACGCCGTCCTGCGTCAGGCGTTCGCGTTCCTGCTGGGCGCTGAGCTGACGCTGTTGCAACTCACTGCTGCGCTTGTCCAGATCCTGTTGCGTGGCCCATAGACGCGACAAGTCTTCGAAGGCGCGCAGTTGCTTGCGGTTGTCCTGCAGCAGCGTGCCGAGGAGACCGATCTGTTCGGCGACGGCATCGGGTTCGGCGCCAGCTTCTTTGAACAGCACTTCCAGTTGCTGCTTTTGCGTGGTCAGTTCTTCAGCGCTGCGGTTGGCGTTTTCTTCAAGGCTCGCCAGTTCGGCCTGGCCTTTGTTCAAGCGGTTGCCGATCAGCATCAGCTGTTGCAGGCGATCGCGGTAGGCATTCCATGCATCGCTCAACGGCGCCAGATGAGCGCTTTGCTCAAGCTCGGCGGCAATGCGCTGCAGGCGCTCGGCGACCTGCGTCTGTTTTTCCAGCAAGGCTTGAATGGCGTTCTGGCCTTCGGTGCAAGCCTGCTGCGCATTGAGCCTGGCTTCGCCACTTTGCGCGACATCCTTGGCCAGACGGGCGAGGGTGCTTTGTTCTTCAAAGGCCTGACGCAACAGCGGCGCGTTTTCACTTTGCCGTTGCTGTGCTTCGCTCAGGGCGACTTTTGCTGCTTCGAGATCCTGCTCCAGTTGCGTCTGGCGCTCAGTCAGTTCGGCGTGTTGCCGGGTGTGCGCGGCTATCTGCGCGGCCAGTGGCGTCAGCAGGGCATCGAGTTCGCTTTTGCGCGCGAACTGGTGCCGTTGTGGTCCGAGTTGCTCCAGGCGCGTCAGCTTGACCCGCTCGCCAGCCAGACCTTGCGATTGCTGCTGTGCGCTGTGCAATTGCTCGGTGGCGGCCTGTTGCGCGTCCTGCAACACACGCAAATCCTTCAGCCAGGCGTGCTGCTGCTCAAGTTGTTTGAGCTGCGCCTGCTGCAACTTCATTTGCTGTTGCGCAGCATTGAAACGCTCATCCAGCTCGGCCCGGGCTTCGGGCGCCAACGGGGTCACGCCGGTAGCCTGATCCTGCAACAGCTTGTGCGCTTCGCGGGCCTCTTTGGTCTTGTCGAAGGCGCGGCGGCCGAGGCGGGTGTACAGCGCGGTATCAGTGAGCTTTTCCAGCAGCTCGCTGCGGTCGTTGTCGTCCGCCTTGAGGAATGCGCTGAACTCGCTCTGCGCCAGCAGCACGGCGCGGGTGAACTGTTCGAAGTTCAGGCCGAGCGCAGCTTCCAGTTGAGTTTTGTATTCGCCTTTCTGGCTGGCGAGCAGTTGATCCTGATCGATATCGCGCAGGCTCTGCCGGCTGGCCTGCAACTTGCCGCCGGCCTTCTCGCGGGCGCGGTTGGCCTCCCAGCGCGCCCGATAACGACGGCCATCGACACCGACGAAATCCACTTCGGCATAACCTTCGCCAGTACCGCGACGCAGCAAGGTGCGCGGGTCGCCGGTGGCGATTTCGCCGTCGGCATCCGGGACTTTGGCGTCGCGGCCAGTGTTGTTCAGACGCGGCACGGCGCCGAACAGCGCCAGGCACAAGGCGTCGAGCAGGGTACTTTTACCGGCGCCGGTCGGGCCGGTAATCGCGAACAAACCGGCGCTGGCCAGCGGCTCAGCGGTGAAATCAATCTCGAACGGCCCGGCCAGCGAGGCTAGGTTCTTCAAACGAATGGCGAGAATCTTCATGGCTGCTCGCCCTCCAGTTGTACGTCTTGTAGCAGTTCGGCGAAGTCCTTCAGCGTCTGCTCATCGACTTCACTGCCATAGTTGTCGAGCCAAGCGCGGCTGAACAGTTCCTGCGGAGTGAGCTGGTCGAGTTCGATCAGCGCTGTGCCGTCTTCGACGCCGTCAGCACCACGATTACCGGCGTATTCGGCGGCGATGCGTACCAACCGCACGGCTTTGCCTTGCAGGGCGCTTTCAACTTGATGGCGCAGATCCGGCTGCGGTTCATCGAGGGTTACACGCACTTCCAGCCATGGCTGGCGTTGGGTTTCGGCGAGCAGATCGATGTTCGGCAGATCGGCCAGTTGCAGCAGAATCTCGGCCAGCGGTGCCGGACCGATGCGCTGCAAGTTGACCGAGCGCGGGATCAGTTTCGGCTCGACACTGACCAGGGTTTCGCCATCAAGGGTGACGTCGAGAATCTGGTGCTGATAGCCAATCTCCGAGAACGACAATGGAATCGGCGAACCGCTGTAGCGGATGCGCTCTTCAGCGTTGACCTTCTGCGGCTTGTGCAAATGGCCGAGGGCAACATAGCTGATGCTCGGGCCGAACAGGCTGGCGGGCAGGGCCTCCGCGTTACCGATGATCAGGCTGCGCTCAGAGTCTTCCGACACTGAACCGCCGGCCATGTGCGCGTGGCTGATGGCAATCAGCGCCTGACCGGGTTGGCGTTTGGCGTTGGCCGCTTCGATCAGCCATTCGTGCACCTGACCGATACCGCGCAAATAGTTGTCGCCCAAGTGTGCGCCAGTCACCTCCGCCGGGCGCAGGAACGGCAGCGCCAGGCACCATGCAGCGACTTCGCCGGTTTTATCCGGCAACGGCAGCAGCAGGCGTTCGGCATCCAGTTGGCCGTCATCCAGCCACAACACCCGCCCCAGCGCATGGGTGCGCAAACGGCGCATCAGCGGCGCGGGCAGTTCGATCCGCGAGCCGGAATCGTGGTTGCCGGCAATCATCACGATGGTCAGCAACGGCTGCTGCTCGTGGGCGCTGACGATGAAGTCGTAGAGGCGTTCCTGAGCTTTGACCGGAGGATTGACGGTGTCGAAGATGTCCCCGGCGATCAGCAGCACATCCGGCTGCGCCAGTTGCAGTTGGCGCAGCAGCCATTCGAGGAAGCACGCATGCTCGAAATCGCGCTCCTGGCCGTGCAGGTTTTGCCCAAGGTGCCAGTCGGAGGTGTGGAACAGACGCAAGGTGGACTCCGCAACAATTAAATAGGTGATGGCCGCGAGGAAATGAAGGGCGGCGAAAGAGGGGAGAGTTTACAGATTATTGCGGCGGGAGGGCTTTTCGGGGAGGGCGCGCGCGATCGCGTCGATTTCAAAAATTGACCCCCTGACACCCACTGCCTACCATCGTGCCATTATATTGATATCGTTTTCGCTGCGTGCGAATCACCGCTGGTTGACCCGGAGGAGAGCGGAAAGGCGCGTTGAAGGTTTGTTCTTGTGCATGCATTTGAAATGACGACACAAAGCGCGTTGGGTAATGCTACGTGACGCTATTGTGATGGGGGGAGTAGTAATGAATATTGGCGCTTGTGTTGACTTGCAAGGGTGGCTGGTAATCGTAAGTCATAAACTATTCCTTATTCCGGAAGCCTATTCCGAAAACTATGAGGATGGTGAACGCTATGAGATTTCAAGGCCGGAGATAATATTTGCTGTTGCAGAGTTGGTTCTTCCGCTCGGCGGTGGGAAAAGCTTTATATTCCACAGGTCAAAATTGTCGGGAGTTGTGGTCGGCGATTCGCCGATCAAAATAGATCCAGTGTTTCTGTCTGTTGAGGAGAGAGGACGTGGATTTATTTCCATAGATGTTGCAGCTGCTTCTCTAGATAAATACAGAGAACGCTATCAGGCTTTTTTTGAAAAGGGACGTTCGGGTAATTCAAATGACTGGTTGGACTATTTATAAGGATGTAATCGTCTGCCCTCTGGAAATGGCAGGTGAACTTTAAACCTGCGCATCAATCTGCGTGCCGCCGATTGCCTTTAGCCTTTTTTAATTTTTAGCAAAATCAAAAGATCGCAGCCTTCGGCAGCTCCTACACATACCCTCTGTAGGAGCTGCCGGAGGCTGCGATCTTTTGCTTTTACTTCGGATAAAGCGGCGGTAACCCGCTATCACCCACCGGATCCTGCACCCGTTCCGCCGCCGGAATCGTGCGAATCGCCCGCCACAAATCCTCACCCTGCCAATGCTGGCCAGTCTCGCTGTACAGCGCACCGTTGAGGCCGTCGAGGGCGTCGGACAACGGCACAAACCGCGCCGCCATGTCCGCCAGTGTCTCCGGCTGCTGACGCGCCCACGCATCCAGCGCCTGCCGCGTCGCCTGCGGATCATTCGCCTGGCTCGCCCGTTTGATGTCGTCCATCAACGTGCGCGGGCTCGGGCCGGTTTGTGCGGCGCGGTGCACGGCCGGTTGCCAGCGGGCGCGCCACCACAGGCCGAAGCCGAGGAGGGTGGTGCAGGCGAGGATCAGGGTGCTGAGTTTCCACCACCACAACACATCGTTATCGACGACGCTCGGTTGCAAATTGCCGGTCGGGGTGTCGACTTGCAGGCTTGGGTTATTGGCCACTTGCAGGGTGCGCGCCGGCAGGCTGCTGTGTTCCAGCTGATCTTCAAAGGTGTTCCACCAGACCACGTCCACCGTCGGCAAATCGATGGCGCCGCTGCGGCTCGGCACCAGCGCTTCGCGTTCTTCGCGGCTGCCGACAATGCCCCGGTCAGTGCTCTGGTTGCTCAGCACCGGTTGGTCGGGGTAGCGGCGCAGGCCGTTGACGTCGGTGGCGGGCAGCGCCGGCAATTGCGAGGCGGCCAGGCCTTCGACTTTCAACGTCAGGCTGCGGGTCAGGGAATCGCCGACCTGAGTGTGTTCCGGTTCCGGGTTCCAGCTTTCGCTGAGGCTCAGGCTGCGTGCGGGCAGCCACGGCGCGTCGACCGGGTAGGTCAGGGGCTTGGGTTTGACGGTCAGGGGGATTTCGGCGGAACTGACGCGCATCAGTTTGCCCGGCTTCGGCCCCTGCGCATTCGCGTCCTGTGACGGCTGCGTATCGACCAGTGTCGCGCTGAAGGTTTGCGGCGCAATGGTCAGCAAACCGCTGTGTTGCGGGTAGATTGCATAGCGCATTTCGATCACGCCATGGCGCACACCGTTGAGGTCTTTTTCGTAGGTGCGCGTGTCGCCCAGTTGTTCGATGCGCGCATCGGCGATTTGCAGCGGCGTCAGGCTGCTGTCGTCGTACAGCGACACCGAATGGTAGATGCGCAAAGTCAGGATCGCCTGCGCCTGCACATAGACGCTGGACTGATCGAGGCTGGCTTCGATGAACACCGGATCAAGGCTGTTCTGGTTCTCGCGGGTGTCGCTTTCGACCACTTGTACGGTGATCGGCTGGCTCTGCGCGTCGCCCAGTTGCAGCGGCGGGATCACCACGCTGCCGTTCTCTTTGGGCAGCAGGGTGATGATCCAGCGCGTGGTCGCGCGGTTGTCGCCATTGAGGGTATTGAGCTGGTTGACCTGCCGCGTGCCACGCACTTCGAACAATGCCTCCAGCGCGGTCAGATCGGGTTTGCCGAACTGGGTGACGTCGCTGGTTTCGAGGGTGAGTTCGACCGTCTCGCCGGAGTTCAGGCGACTGCGATCCACACTGGCCGTCAGCTCGGCCGCCTGGGCGGTGGCCGTGCAGAGCAGCAGGGGCAGCAAGAGAGCGGTGAAGCGGGTCATCGAGTGTTTTCCTGATCCTGATGTTGTTGCTGTTCGTACCAGAATTTGCGTCGCAGCAATTCGCCCGGATCATCCGGGATCTTGCCCAGCCATTGCTCCAGTGCCTGACGCTGCTCGCCTTGGAGGTTGTCTTCACTCGGGCGCAGCGTCGGCACGGTGTCCGTTTGTTCTTCCTCGTCGCTGCCCGGCACTTCGTTGGGGCCTGGCTGCGGCGGCGTGGTCGTTGGCGGTTCGCTGGCCGACTCGACAGGCTGCGACGGGCTCTGGGTTTCACTTTTCACGGCGGGCGGCGGCGTGGTCGCGGGCGCTGGTTCGTCGCCCGGCAGACTTTGCTGTTCGCTCGGTTTGGTGTCCGGCTCGGCGGGCGGCGGTGTGTTTTTCTGCTTGAGCAGGTTTTCCACCAGCGCCTTGTTGGTCTGCGCCGGACGTAAATCCGGTTGCAGTTCCAGGGCCTGTTCATAGGCGTCGATTGCCGCTTCCAGCTCACCGCTTTTCGCCAACGCGTTGCCACGATTGTAATGGGCGCGGGCATCGCTGCCTTCGGCAAAGCGCTGGGCGGCGCCACTGTAGTCGCCGGCCTCGTACAACGCCACCCCTTGCCATTGGTGATCGTCAAAATGCTGTGCGGCTTCGGCCGGGCGCTTCTGTTTGAGCAGGTGCAGGCCCTGTTGATCGGGGCGCAGCCACAAATCCTCAAAGTCAAAAGCGTAGCTCGGCTGCGGCAGACACAGCAGTAACGGCAGGCAGAACAACCAGCCACGACGCCCGGCGCAGGCGGCGAGCAACAACAGCGGCAACAGCAGCCAGTAACCCTGATCGGCCCAAGTATCGAGGCGCACGGTCTGGCCATCGTCGCGCAGACTGCGTGGACCGTTGAGCAGGCCGAGCGCACCTAGATCCGCTTCGTCGAGTCGGGCAGGGTGGTATTCGCCGCCGACGCTGTTGAGGAATGCGCTCAGGCCCGGACTGTCGAGTTGCGGTACGCGAATCGCGCCTTGCTCGTCCTTGAGGAAACTGCCGTCCTCCTGAGCAATCGGCGCGCCTTCAGCGGTGCCGATGCCGAGCATCAACAGTTGTGCCGACTCACCGTTGAGGGCACGCCGAATGCCCTGACGCTCCTCTTCGTTCAATGACGAGCCGATCAGCAGAATTCGCCCCTGACCGAGCGCGCCCTGTTTCAGCAGGGCCAGCGCTTTACTCACGGCCAGATCGGCGCGATGGCCGCTTTCCGGCATCAGCGAAGGCTTGAGCGCATCGAGCAGATTGCGACTGGTCGCCAGGTCATCCGACAGCGGCACCAGCGTGTGCGCGCTGCCGGCGTAGACGACGATGGCGGTCTGCGCATCGCTGCGCGCCTGCAACAGGTCGAAGAGCTTGCGCCGCGCCTGTTCCAGTCGCGTCGGCGGCGAGTCGGTGGCGAGCATTTCCGGGGTCAGTTCCAGCACCACCACCAAGGGATCGGCGGGCTTCTGGCTGGTCTGTTCGACGCGCTCCCAACTCGGCCCGAGCAGCGCCAGAATCGTCAGCAACCACGCCACGCCAAGGGCGATCCACGGCAGTTTGCTGTCGCGACCACTGCCGCCACTGAGCAGGGTGGCATGAAAGGCCGGCGGCAAAATCATCTGCCAGCGCCCGGCGCGTTTCTGCCGGTGCCAGAGTTGCCAGATCAGCCAGCCGAGCAGCGGCAGCAACAGCAACCACCACGGACGGAACCAGTGCGGCCAGAGCGCGATCATCGGCGCCTCCGCAGACGCAGGCGCTTGAGGCGCTCGCGCCAGTCAGGCAGTGGACTTTGCAGATACAGTTCCTTGGTGAACAGGCGTTGCAGCGGGTTGTCCGGCCACAATTCACGGGCGACCAGCAACAGGCTCAACCATAACGCCAGCGCCAAAGGCCAGTGGTACAGGGCTTGTGCCGGGCGGGCCTGGGTCGGTTGCTGGGTGACCGGTTCGAGTTGATCGAGGGTGTCTTTGATGGCTTGCAGTTCTTTGCCATCGTGGGCGCGGAAATACTGGCCGCCGGTGACTTCGGCGATGGCTTTGAGCGCCGGCTCGTCGAGGTCCAGGCTCGGATTGACGCCCAGCAGACCGGTCGAGCCGCTGTCCTCTGGATTGGCACCGATACCGATCGGGTAGATTTTTACGCCTTCGCTGGCGGCCAGTTTTGCCGCCGTCAGCGGGTCGATTTCGCCGCCATTGTTAGCGCCATCAGTGACCAGAATCAGTACGCGACTTTGCGCCGGGCGCATGCGCAGGCGTTTCAGTGCCAGACCGATGGCATCGCCAATCGCGGTGTTCTTGCCGGCAATACCGATGCGCGCTTCGTCGAGCCAGACGCGCACGGTGTGGCGATCAAACGTCAGCGGCGCTTGCAGATAAGCCTGACTGCCGAACAGGATCAGGCCGACACGGTCGCCATCGCGGCTTTCAAGGAAGTCGCCCAGCAGATGTTGCACCAGCGTGAGACGACTGACCTCTTCGTCCTGCCATTGCATATCGGGGAAATCCATCGAGCCGGACACGTCCACCGCTACCAGCAGATCACGCCCGCTGGCAGCAATCGGCAGTGGTTCGCCGAGCCATTGCGGGCGGGCGGCGGCGGTCAATAGCAACAGCCACAACAGCATGAACGGTGCTTGCTGGCGCCACGCCGGCAGGTTGGCGCGGGCGCGGCGGCGGGCGAGGCCTTCCAGATCGGCGAGAAAACTCACTTTCAAGGCTGGCTCGCCACTGTCCGCCACTGGCAGCACCAGACGCATCAGCCACGGCAGCGGCACCAGCACGAAGATCCACGGCCAGGCGAACTCAAACATGTTTGCGAATCCACGTGTCGACAGCCTGGGTCAGGCCGGCGATGGCTTTGTCGTCGAGTTTGCATTCCGGTTTGTACGCGCCTTCGACCAGCACCATCCAGCGCGTCAGACCGGCCGCCGGACAACGGTTGTCGAGAAAGGCCAGCCATTTACGCCCGTTGAGGGTGTGGCTCTGGCTGTAGGGGTAATGGTTGCGGCACAGGCGTTTGAGCAGGCCGTTGAGTTGCTGCAGCCAGGCACCGGCCGGGGCGCCGTCGTAGGGTTTGGGCATTTGTGCGAGTTCAGCGAGGGCGGCGACGCGCACCGGGTCGAGCGGCTGCTCGGCACGGACGATCGGGCGTTTCCTCATGGGAATGAAGCGGCGCAGCTTCCACACGGCGAAACCGAGCAGCGGCAATAACAACAGGAGCAGCCACCAGCCTGGCGCCGGCGGCCAGAAGGCAATCGGTGGCGGCGAGATCAGCGGTTGCAGTTGTTCGAGGCCGTTCATCGACCTTTCCCCGGACGCTGCGGATTGAGGAATTCGCGCATCTGCTCGACCATTTCACTTTGCGTGCTCAGCGGCATCAGCAACACCCGCAGCTTTTGCGCGAGCAGTTCCCAGCGAGCGATGCGTGCTTCGGCCTGGGCACGATAGGTCTGGCGCAGCTCGAAGTTCAACGTGTCGAGTTCCAGTTGCGCACCGCGTTGTGCGAAGCGCAACAGCCCGGCGGCGGGCAGGGCGTGATCCAGCGGATCGGAAATCGGCAACATCAACAGGTCGCAATGACGCGATAACAGGCTGAGCTGTTGCTCGGCGCTGTCGGACAGTGCGCGTTCGTCACAGATCACGATGGCCAGGCTGCCTGGACGCAACACTTCGCGGGCACGGCGCAAAGCCACGCCAAACGCATCGCGATCCGGCTCACGCTCGCTGTGCAGCGACTGGTTGACCTTGACCAGACGGTTGAGCAATTGCAGCAGGCTCTGTTTGCTGCGCCGTGGCTTGATTTCATAGTGCTCGTTGTCGCCGAAGACCAGTCCGCCAACCCGGTCGTTATGCCCCAGCGCGGCCCAACCAATCAAAGCCGCCACTTGCGCTGCCAGCACCGATTTGAACATCAACCCGGAACCGAAAAACAGCCGCGTGCTTTGCTCGACCATAATGAAAATCGGCCGTTCGCGTTCTTCATGGAACAGCTTGGTGTGCGGCTCTTGCGTGCGTGCGGTGACGCGCCAGTCGATGGTGCGCACGTCGTCGCCGGCCTGATAGACCCGCACCTGATCGAAGTCGACGCCACGGCCACGGAATTTCGAGTGATGCAGGCCGATCAGCGGGCTGCGCTGACTCGGCGTGGAAAACAGCTGCACCTCGCGCACACGGTGACGCATCTCGATCAGCTCGGCGAGGCTGACGCGGATGCCCGGTTCTGACGGCTGGGAGGCGTTCATGGGGGTCAAGCGACAGCTACGACGTCGAGAATCCGCTGCACCACCCGATCCTGATCGATGCCGGCGGCTTCGGCTTCAAACGACAGGATGATGCGGTGACGCAACACATCGAACAGCACCGCTTGAATGTCTTCCGGGCTGACGAAGTCGCGACCGGCCAGCCAGGCGTGGGCGCGGGCGCAGCGGTCAAGGGCAATCGAGCCACGCGGGCTGGCGCCATAGGCGATCCACTCGGCCATTTCCGGGTCGAACTTGGCCGGGTTGCGCGTGGCCATGACCAGTTGCACGAGGTATTCCTCCACGGCGTCGGCCATGTACAGACCGAGGATTTCCTTGCGTGCAGCAAAGATCGCCTGTTGGCTGACGCGGCGCTCGGGCTTGGTTTCGCCGTTCAGCGCTTCGCCACGGGCCTGCTGGAGGATGCGACGTTCGACGGCGGCGTCCGGGAAACCGATTTTCACGTGCATCAGGAAGCGGTCGAGTTGCGCTTCCGGCAGCGGGTAAGTGCCTTCCTGCTCGATCGGGTTTTGCGTGGCCATCACCAGAAACAGCGGCGACAGCTCATAAGTGCTGCGGCCGACACTGACTTGACGCTCGGCCATGGCTTCGAGCAGCGCCGATTGCACCTTGGCCGGGGCACGGTTGATTTCGTCCGCCAACACCAGGTTGTGGAAGATCGGCCCTTGCTGGAACACAAAACTGCCGGTTTCCGGGCGATAGATCTCGGTGCCGGTGATGTCGGCCGGCAGCAGATCCGGGGTGAACTGAATGCGATGGAACTGAGCTTCGATGCCCTCGGCGAGTTCTTTGATCGCTTTGGTCTTGGCCAGACCCGGAGCGCCCTCGACCAGCATGTGGCCATCGGCGAGCAGGGCGATGAGCAAACGCTCGATGAGTTTTTCCTGGCCGAGAATCTGCGTTGAAAGAAAGGTTCGCAGCGCCAGCAGCGCTTCACGATGTTCCATCGGTGACTGTTCCTGGAAAGGGGTGGCCACAGGCGTTCGGATAACGCCGGGGCTGGGGGCGTTACTTTAATCCATCGCGGGGGGTGGCGACTAACGGCATTTTGTAGAAAAAGGCAAAAGATCGCAGCCTGCGGCAGCTCCTACAGGTGATTGCATTCCAATGTAGGAGCTGCCGCAGGCTGCGATCTTTTGGCTGTCGGTGAAGGCCTCATCGCTGGCAAGCCAGCTCCCACAGGGACCGATGTGTTGCATAGATCGCGTTCACACCGCTGATACCTGTGGGAGCTGGCTTGCCAGCGATGGGGCCAGTCTGGACGCCATCAAACTTCGTTAATGAAGGTACCCGTCCCGTCAAGGATGTTCGTCAAGGTCTCGACAACCTCATCCAGATCCACCATATCCGGGTTAAAGCTGATCTCCAGCACATCATCCCCATTCAACGCATCGGCATCCGCCGCCGCAATCTCGATCTTCAGCAGCGTCGAAGTCAGGGTGACTTTCACACCGTCGAGGGTCGAAGGCTCGCCATCCAGGGTGATTTCCAGCTCATCCTCATCCGGGTAGCGGCTCATCAGGAACATGTCGCCCTTGTCGCTGTGGCAGCAGAGCATGGCCATGTTGTCTTCTTCGTCATCGCACGGGTTGACGATCAGTAGGGCGGTGGTCATTTGCATGGTCAATTCCTGCCTCAAAGGGCGTGTCGGTCGCTAATGGGCGCGATTCTGCCAGTCCTCGGGAATTTCTGCATGTGAGAGTGTCAGAGGATGTGTCGTGAACGCGACGTGGGTCAATGGTCATTTCTGGCACGCATGTACCGTAAAAACGGGCATTCAGACCAGCGTTTTGCGCCACGAGTGCTAGTGTTTACCGGTGCCAAACCCTCGGTTTACGTGCCAATGACCGAATATGTCGCAGCACCGCAAGCAGACACATTGTCGCACCCTTTAAGCTGCGCAACGGATGAGCACCCGTAAAGGCATTGTCGGCACCGCTGGCAGTCGCTTTTGCAGATGCTCATTCTATGGAAGGTGAATGTGACCTGAGTGTCCCGTCCAGCTTCACCCACCTGTCCCCCTGTTTCCTCTGCCCGAGAATCAGGAACAGGGCGACACAAGCCCCGAAAGGGGTGTTGCACGCGACGCTTTCCATCAATAACAAGCTTAAGCGGAGTACCACAGATGGCGTTCTTCACCGCAGCCAGCAAAGCCGACTTCCAGCACCAACTGCAAGCGGCACTGGCGCAGCACATCAGTGAACAGGCACTGCCACAAGTGGCGCTGTTCGCTGAACAATTCTTCGGCATCATTTCCCTGGACGAGCTGACTCAACGTCGCCTCTCCGACCTCGCTGGCTGTACTCTTTCCGCGTGGCGCCTGCTTGAGCGCTTCGATCACGCGCAACCGCAAGTGCGCGTCTACAACCCTGATTACGAGCGTCATGGCTGGCAGTCGACCCATACAGCGGTCGAAGTCCTGCACCACGACCTGCCATTTCTGGTCGACTCGGTCCGCACCGAGCTGAACCGCCGCGGCTACAGCATCCACACCCTGCAAACCACCGTGCTCAGCGTGCGTCGTGGCAGCAAGGGCGAGCTGCTGGAAATCCTGCCAAAAGGCAGCACCGGCGAAGGCGTTCTGCATGAATCGCTGATGTACCTGGAAATCGACCGCTGCGCCAACGCGGCCGAACTGAATGTGCTGAGCAAAGAGCTGGAACAGGTTCTCGGTGAAGTCCGCGTCGCGGTCGCCGATTTCGAGCCGATGAAAGCCAAGGTGCAGGAAATCCTCACCAAACTCGACAACAGCGCGTTCGCCGTCGATACCGACGAAAAGAACGAAATCAAAAGCTTCCTGGAATGGCTGGTGGGCAACCACTTCACCTTCCTCGGCTACGAAGAGTTCGTGGTCACCGATCAGGCCGATGGCGGCCACATCGAGTACGACCAGAACTCCTTCCTCGGCCTGACCAAACTGCTGCGCACCGGCCTGACCTACGAAGACCTGCGCATCGAAGACTACGCCGTTGCCTACCTGCGCGAACCGACCCTGCTGTCGTTCGCCAAGGCTGCGCATCCAAGCCGTGTACATCGTCCGGCGTACCCGGACTACGTGTCGATCCGTGAAATCGACGCTGACGGCAAAGTCATCAAGGAACACCGCTTCATGGGCCTGTACACCTCCTCGGTGTATGGCGAGAGCGTGCGGGTCATCCCGTTCATCCGCCGCAAGGTCGAAGAAATCGAAACGCGCTCCGGCTTCCAGTCCAAGGCTCACTTGGGCAAGGAACTGGCGCAGGTGCTCGAAGTATTGCCGCGTGATGACCTGTTCCAGACTCCGGTCGACGAACTGTTCACCACCGTCATGTCGATCGTGCAGATCCAGGAACGCAACAAGATCCGCGTGTTCCTGCGCAAAGACCCGTACGGTCGTTTCTGCTACTGCCTGGCCTACGTGCCGCGCGACATCTATTCCACCGAAGTTCGCCAGAAGATCCAGCAAGTGCTGATGGAGCGCCTGAAGGCTTCCGATTGCGAATTCTGGACATTCTTCTCCGAGTCGGTACTGGCGCGCGTGCAGTTGATCCTGCGTGTCGACCCGAAAAACCGTCTCGACATCGACCCGGTGCTGCTGGAAAAAGAAGTCGTGCAAGCCTGCCGCAGCTGGCAGGATGATTACGCCGCTCTGACCGTCGAGAGCTTCGGCGAAGCCCACGGCACCAACGTGCTGGCCGACTTCCCGAAAGGCTTCCCGGCCGGCTACCGCGAGCGTTTTGCCGCGCATTCGGCCGTGGTCGACATGCAGCACCTGCTGAGCCTCAACGAAAAAAATCCGTTGGTGATGAGCTTCTATCAGCCGCTCGGTCAGGTCTCCGGCCAGCGCGAGCTGCATTGCAAGCTGTACCACGCCGACACGCCGCTGGCGCTGTCCGACGTCTTGCCGATTCTGGAAAACCTCGGCCTGCGCGTACTGGGTGAATTCCCGTACCGTCTGCGTCACACCAATGGCCGCGAGTTCTGGATTCATGACTTCGCGTTCACTGCCGCTGAAGGCCTGGACCTCGACATCCAGCAACTCAACGACACCCTGCAGGACGCCTTCGTCCACATCGTCCGTGGCGATGCCGAAAACGATGCGTTCAACCGTCTGGTTCTGACCGCCGGCCTGCCGTGGCGCGACGTGGCGCTGCTGCGTGCTTATGCGCGTTACCTGAAGCAGATTCGTCTGGGCTTCGATCTGGGCTACATCGCCAGCACCCTGAACAACCACACCGACATCGCTCGCGAGCTGACCCGGTTGTTCAAGACCCGCTTCTATCTGGCGCGCAAACTCGGCAGCGACGATCTGGAAGACAAGCAACTGCGTCTGGAACAAGCGATTCTGACCGCACTGGACGACGTCCAGGTGCTCAACGAAGACCGCATCCTGCGTCGTTACCTCGACCTGATCAAAGCCACCCTGCGTACCAACTTCTATCAGACTGACGCCAACGGCCAGAACAAGTCGTACTTCAGCTTCAAGTTCAACCCGCACGCGATCCCTGAACTGCCGAAGCCAGTGCCGAAGTTCGAAATCTTCGTTTACTCGCCACGCGTTGAAGGCGTGCACCTGCGCTTCGGTAACGTCGCTCGTGGTGGTCTGCGCTGGTCCGACCGTGAAGAAGACTTCCGTACCGAAGTCCTCGGCCTGGTAAAAGCCCAGCAAGTGAAGAACTCGGTCATCGTGCCGGTGGGTGCGAAGGGCGGCTTCCTGCCGCGTCGCCTGCCACTGGGCGGCAGCCGTGACGAGATCGCGGCCGAGGGCATCGCCTGCTACCGCATCTTCATCTCGGGCCTGTTGGACATCACCGACAACCTGAAAGACGGCGCACTGGTGCCGCCATTGAACGTGGTTCGCCACGACGATGACGACCCGTACCTGGTAGTCGCGGCGGACAAGGGCACTGCGACCTTCTCCGACATCGCCAACGGCATCGCCATCGACTACGGCTTCTGGCTGGGTGACGCGTTTGCGTCCGGTGGTTCAGCCGGTTACGACCACAAGAAAATGGGCATTACCGCCAAAGGCGCGTGGGTTGGCGTACAGCGTCACTTCCGCGAGCGCGGTATCAATGTTCAGGAAGACAGCATCACTGTTGTGGGCGTCGGCGACATGGCCGGTGACGTGTTCGGTAACGGTCTGTTGATGTCCGACAAGCTGCAACTGGTCGCTGCCTTCAACCACATGCACATCTTCATCGACCCGAACCCGAACCCGGCGACCAGCTTCGTCGAGCGTCAGCGCATGTTCGACCTGCCGCGTTCGGCCTGGACCGACTACGACACCAGCATCATGTCCGAAGGTGGCGGTATCTTCTCGCGCAGCGCGAAGAGCATCGCGATCTCCCCGCAGATGCAGGAACGCTTCGACATCAAGGCTGACAAACTGACCCCGACCGAACTGCTGAACGCCTTGCTCAAGGCACCGGTGGATCTGCTGTGGAACGGCGGTATCGGTACTTACGTCAAAGCCAGCACTGAAAGCCACGCCGATGTCGGCGACAAGGCCAACGATGCACTGCGCGTCAACGGCAACGAACTGCGCTGCAAAGTCGTGGGCGAGGGCGGTAACCTCGGCATGACCCAACTGGGTCGTGTGGAGTTCGGTCTGAATGGCGGCGGTTCCAACACCGACTTCATCGACAACGCCGGTGGCGTCGACTGCTCCGACCACGAAGTGAACATCAAGATCCTGCTGAACGAAGTGGTTCAGGCCGGTGACATGACCGACAAGCAACGCAACCAGTTACTGGCGAGCATGACCGACGAAGTCGGCAATCTGGTGCTGGGCAACAACTACAAGCAGACTCAGGCCCTGTCCCTGGCGGCCCGTCGCGCTTATGCGCGCATCGCTGAGTACAAGCGTCTGATGAGCGATCTGGAAGGCCGTGGCAAGCTGGACCGTGCCATCGAGTTCTTGCCGACCGAAGAGCAACTGGCCGAGCGTATTGCTGAAGGCCACGGTCTGACCCGTCCTGAGCTGTCGGTGCTGATCTCGTACAGCAAGATCGACCTCAAAGAGCAGCTGTTGGGCTCGCTGGTACCGGACGACGATTACCTGACCCGCGACATGGAAACGGCGTTCCCGCCGTCTCTGGTCAGCAAGTTCTCCGAAGCCATGCGTCGGCACCGTCTGAAGCGCGAGATCGTCAGCACCCAGATCGCCAACGACCTGGTCAACCACATGGGCATCACCTTCGTTCAACGACTCAAAGAGTCGACCGGCATGAGCCCGGCGAACGTCGCTGGCGCTTATGTGATCGTGCGCGACATCTTCCACCTCCCGCACTGGTTCCGTCAGATCGAAGCGCTGGACTACCAAGTCAGCGCTGATGTGCAACTGGAGTTGATGGACGAGCTGATGCGTCTGGGCCGCCGCGCTACGCGCTGGTTCCTGCGTGCCCGTCGCAACGAGCAGAACGCTGCCCGTGACGTCGCGCATTTCGGTCCGCACCTGAAAGAGCTGGGCCTGAAACTCGACGAACTGCTGAGCGGCGAAATCCGTGAAAACTGGCAGGCGCGTTATCAGGCGTACGTCGAAGCCGGTGTACCGGAATTGCTGGCGCGTATGGTTGCGGGCACCTCGCACCTGTACACCTTGCTGCCGATCATCGAAGCGTCCGACGTGACTGGCCAGAACCCTGCTGAAGTGGCCAAGGCCTACTTCGCCGTGGGCAGTGCGCTGGACATCACCTGGTACCTGCAACAGATCAGCGCACTGCCGGTTGAAAACAACTGGCAAGCCCTGGCCCGTGAAGCGTTCCGTGATGACGTCGACTGGCAGCAACGTGCGATCACCATCTCCGTCCTGCAACAAGGCGACGGCACACTGGACGTGGAAGCACGTCTGGCGCTGTGGATGGAACAGCACGAAAGCATGATCTCGCGCTGGCGCGCCATGCTGGTGGAAATCCGCGCGGCAAGCGGCACGGACTACGCCATGTATGCAGTGGCCAACCGTGAGTTGCTGGATTTGGCGTTGAGCGGGCAAGCGGTCGTGCCTGCGGTTGCTGCGAATGCCGAGCTTGAACTGGCGTAAGTAGTGGTTGAATAAAAAGCCCCGGTGTCGTGAGATGCCGGGGCTTTTTTCTGTCTGAGGGTTTTGTGCTGGCTGTTCCTGCCTCATCGCTGGCAAGCCAGCTCCCACAGGTTTTGTGGCGTTCGCAATACCTGTGGGAGCTGGCTTGCCAGCGATTAGGCTCTTACATTCAATACAACTTTTTATCTTGTTCACTATTGAGCATCGACACTTTATCCGCCGGCCGCGCGACCAAATTGTTGAGCGACTGGTCAAACTTCTGCAACGCCCGAACTTGCACATCCTGCTGCTGATTAATATCGGCAACTATCTCTTCCGACCGCTTGAAGTCCGCCCACACCGGCGTCAGTTCTCGCGCCTCTGAACCTTTCGCCGTACCGATGTAGTTCAACTGCGCATCATAAAAGTCGGCACTGACATCAGCTTTGATGTCGGAACTGCGCGAGGTAATCAACTGGCTGTGGGTATCGACAATCGCCACCACATCCGGTCTGGCTGCGCGCAGGCTCTGCATGTCCGGATACACCGTCACTGAGCCAAACTGACGTTGCAGGGATGCATTGACCCAGTCCACCGCCATGTCCGGTTTCGAGCTGGCGACGTAGGCGTCATGGATCGGTTGCACCAGCAGGCTCTGGCCGAAACCGGTGCCGGCGTTGGCCTGATAGTCGCGCAGGTATTCGCGATTGGTCTGGGTGCTTGGGCTGTAGATGACGCCGAGCGCGACGCCGGGACCGCTTTTCACCTGAGTGGCGCTGCTGCGGCCGGTGGGATGGGGGAGCAGGGTGTCCAGTGAGGAAACGGCTTGAGGCGCGGTGGGTACCGAACAGGCTGACAGCGTTAAAACCGATATCGCCAGTACACTGGTGAACGCAAGTTTCATGGTGTTTCTCCCGTGAAACAACATCAGTCGGAAAGTTTTAAAGGTCGTTGGTGACGACCGTTAATTCAGACTAAACCCGCCAACCTGACAATTTGCTGAGTTAAAACGTGTTAGATAGTTTCATTTGCTGTAACCCGGCGCGGTTAATTGCGCCGGGAAATAAAAAGGCGCGAAACGATGATTTGCGCCCGTTTATTTATGGCTGGTTAAACAGCCATCAGTTTTTCAGCGGGATCAGCACTTGCTCATCCGGGGCCAGCACCATGAACACCAGCAACTTCGCAGGTTTGCTCTGGCTGGCATTTTTCGACACCAGATGTTCGGAACCGGCCGGTTCGTACCAGAACTGACCCTTCTTGTAGGTGATTGCCTGTTCGCCTTTTACCTGGGAAATCACCTCGCCTTCGAGCACGTAGGCCATGGCGGTGCCGTCGTGTTTATGGGCGATGGAGGATTGGCCGGGTTTGTAGTCGACTTCGATCATCATGGCTTTTTTGCCGGGGGCGTTTTTCAGCATCTGGTCTTGCAGGACGGTGACTTTTTCAGATGGGTCGTGGGCGAAGGCGGCAGAGGCGCAGAGGCTCAGGGCGAGGGCGGCGGCGAAGAAGGGCAGGGCTTTCATGGCGGGTTACCTGTGATGGCTGGGGGTGCAATCACAGTAGTCCGCAGGGTGGGGCATTCAAACGGCCAATATTCGGGAAGATCAGGTGACCAATTGGAGGTTATTCAGCGTGTTTGAGTACGCCATCGCTGGCAAGCCAGCTCCCACAGGGTTCAGCGTCGTTCGATAATTTAATGAACGACACAAAACTTGTGGGAGCTGGCTTGCCAGCGATGTCGTCAGATCAGACGATAGGGAAGCTGTTGAAATCCACGCTATTAGCCAACCGACTATCGATCAAGTCAATAAACCCCTGCGCTTCGGGCCGGTTGAAATGCGCTTGCATCGCCGCTTCCGACTGCCAGCGCGCACTAACCGTCCAGCGGTGGCTGTCCTCGGGGCAGCGGTCGACCAGGTAGGAATCGCAGCCTGGCGTTTCGCGCAGGGTTTCGACGATCTTCTGCAGTTGCCTGCCCAGTTCATCCGAGCGGCCGGCGGCAGCTTGCACCTGGACCGTATTGATCACTTCGTTGGACATTGCTCACACTCCTGAATCAGGCCGGACGAATCCTGCTCATTGAGGGATAACGCCTGTGCAGGATAGGCCTGCACCCCCGGAACACCAATAACCAATCGGCGGTTAAATCTTTAGGCCAATCGCTCAGGCGACCTGCTGGAGGATGTCGCGCAGGCGATCCAGCGCAATGTCGATGTCGAGGGTTTCGATGGCGCCGAAGCCGAAATACAGGCCGTTCTTCGCCGGTTGCTGATGATAAAAACCATTGATCGAGTACAGCCCGACTTCAACTTTTTTCGCCAATTCGATCACCAGCGGCAGGTCGATCGGCACCTTGCAGAACACTGCCATATGGAACCCGGCGCTGGCCGGCACCGCCTCAAGCCATGGCGACAAATCATCCGCCATGCGCGCCAGAATCCGCTCGCGGCGCTGCGCATAAATCGCATGACAACGGCGGATATGCTTGAGCAGGCAACCCTCGGCGATGAACTTGGCCAGCGCCCATTGCGGCAGGGTCGAGGCGTGCAGATCGGTGAGCTGCTTGGCGCGGATCACCGCTTCGAGAATCGCCGGCGGCAGAATCGCATAGCCCAGACGCAACTCCGGCAGCAGGGTTTTCGAGAAGGTGCCGACGTAGGCGACGATGCCGCGCTGGTCGAGATTGAACAGCGAATCGGTGGGCCGCCCCTCGTAGCGGAACTCACTGTCATAGTCGTCCTCGATGATGATCGCGCCCAGCTCATGGGCGCGAGCCAGCAAGGCTTCACGGCGCGCCTGACTCATCGGCATGCCCAACGGAAACTGGTGCGACGGCGTGACATAGATGAGGCGCGTGCCATCGGGAATGTGCTCGACCTGAATGCCCTCGGCGTCCACCGGCACGCCGACCACCTCGGCGCCATGGGTGCCGAACAACAGGCGCGCAGGCGGATAACCGGGATCTTCCATCGCCACCAGACTGCCGGGGCTGATCAGCACACGGGTGATCAGGTCCAGCGCCTGTTGCGCGCCGTTGCACACGACGATGTCTTCGTCCTGACAGTTGATCCCGCGGGAAAACGCGATGTGCCGGGCAATCGCATTGCGCAGCGCCGGCAGGCCTTCGGCCACGCTGTAGAAGCCTTTGGACTGGCTCATCTGGCGCATCGCATGGGCGACGCAGCGGCGCCAGTCATCCTGCGGGAACTGGCCCTTGCTGGTCGCGCCACCGATGAAGTCATAACGCAGCGAGCCTTCCAGCGTCGGATGGCGCAGAAACACCGGCAGATTGCGCCAGCTCTCGATCACCTCGGCACTGGCCAGTTCGCTGTGGCTTTGCTTGCGCTGGATTTGCGCTGGACGGGCGTTGACGTAAGTGCCTTTGCCGATCACCCCGGTGAGGAAGTTTTCGTAGGTCAGTTGTGCGTAGGTGTCGGAAATGGTCTTGCGTGAGATGCCCAGTTGCTCGGCGAGCAGGCGGCTCGGCGGCAACTGCGTGCCAGCGGCCAAGCGCCCGGATTCAATGGCGCCGCGCAACTGCTGATACAACTGACCGGCAAGATCCTTGCGGCCGTTGATCACGACGTGAAGTTCCATACCGACGAGGCTCCCGAGACTATTTGGCGTGCCCGCCAGATTAGCGCTGTTGTTTGATTGGCAATAGTTGCCTACCCGAAAAACCCGAAATTGGCCTAGATCCCCTGTAGGAGTGAGCCTGCTCGCGATGACGGTGGCACATCCGACATCAATGTTGCCTGACACACCGCTATCGCGAGCAGGCTCACTCCTACAGGGATTTGTGCTCGGCTCATGGTGATTGGTGTAGCGGTTTTCCGTGCAATTGGGGCTGTAATGCATGGCTGTCGGCGGTTACGGTGAAGTCATTATTCCGTCCACCGAGAACCGCCATGTCCCCGCGCCTGGATTACTACAACGCTTCGCCCAAGGCGATGAAAGCGATGATTGCCATGGAGGCGCTGACTGCCAACCTCAGTATCGAACAGCCGTTGCTGCAACTGATCCGGATCCGTGCCTCGCAGCTTAATGGCTGCGCATTCTGCACCGACATGCACTCGGTGGATGCGCGACGGGCCGGGGAGAGTGATCGGCGGCTGTATGCGATTGCGGTGTGGCGCGACAGCAACTTCTTCAACCCGCGTGAGCGTGCGGCGCTGGCCTGGGCGGAGGCGGTGACGTTGTTAGCCGAGAGTCGTGTGCCTGATGAGGTTTATGAGCAGGCCCGTGAGCAATTCAGCGAAGGGGAGTTGGTCGACCTGACCATGGCCGTCACCACCATCAACAGCTGGAATCGTTTGGCCGTGAGTTTCCGCCAAACCCCCAGCGAATGAGCCTGCCCTGATCGTTCCCACGCTCTGCGTGGGAATGCCTCAACGGACGCTCTGCGTTCGGCTCCGGATGGGACGCGGAGCGTCCCGGGCTGCATTCCCACGCGGAGCGTGGGAACGATCGGTGGGGTGTCATTGCGGTGGGCGTTGTGGTTTTACTGATGTGCCAAAGGTATTGCCCATACGCGTACTGGTCGCCGCCGGTGTCGCGAGGCCAACCTGATTCGGTGGCCGTTTGTTCACCGGCACATTCAGCGCTTCCTGATTCTTCTGCGCCGCCGCTGCGCCTTCCGGGTTGTTACCCATCTGCTGGCTCAAACAGTCGTAATTCGGCGCCTTGTAACCGCCGACCGTCACCTCGACACAGCCCAACGGCTGCTCCGCATAAGCGCTCGACAGCGCCATCAGCAACAGCCCGCCAAGGCTCAATCGCCACAGTCTATTCATGCTCGCCTCCTGGCCGGCCCGACGGGGCCGCGCTATGGCGTGAGTCTAGTGCAAGCCGTGCGCAATTCCCGTGATGGTTTTTTTGCACCGCCCGTCACACCAGATTCATAAACAGCCCTCAGGATGACGATTTCCAAGGATTCGTCAGCCGTGCAGCGAGGCAATTCCACGGACGGTTTTCAGCGTTCAACGAGGCTTGTGCGCCGGATGTGTCTGGGGTGGCTGCTTGGCTGCGCGGCGGGCCACGCCATGGCTGACGCGGTGCCGGCGGACCTGCGGATGACGCTGCACATTCCGGCACAGGATCTGGCCCGCGCGCTGGATCAGTACAGCCTCGCCACTGGCGTTGCGGTGCTGGTCGACAGTCAGTTGAGTCGCGGTCGTCGCTCGCTGGCGGTGGACGGTGAATACACCGCCGCCGATGCCTTGCGTCGATTGCTCGGCGGCAGTGGTTTGATGGCGCGGTATGCCCGCGACGATGCGTTTACCTTGCAAGTGGCGCAGGTCGAAGACGTGCCGGCGCCGCCGCAAAAACAGACGCCGGAAAGCGTCGCCGTCAACCGCAGTTACGCCACGGCGGTGCAAACGGCGATCGAGCGCAATCTGTGCCGCTCGCCGCTGACCCGGCCGGGCAGTTATCGCGCGGTGTTACAGGTCTGGGTTGGCCGCGATGGCGTGGTGCAGCACAACCGGTTGGTCACTTCGACCGGTGATGTACGGCGCGACAACGCGCTGGTGGAGAGCTTTCGCAACCTCAAAATCGACCGGCCGACGCCCAGCGCCTTGCGTCAGCCGGTCACGTTGCTGTTGTTACCGGAGTCGTCAGGGAAACGCATGGAATGCACCAAATGGGAAGGAGTTTCCGGGGGATGAAAGACACCGGACAAGGTTCGATGGTCCAACTGTTCCTGACGTCCTACGAGGACTTTCGGGTGCGCCTGCGCAGGCGTCTCGGTTCGGAAGATCTGGCCAACGACGTGCTGCACGAGACCTACCTGCGGGTCGATCGCATGGAGACGCCGCCGAACGTCCTGCGGCCCAATGCCTACCTCTATCGCATGGCCCTGAACATTGCCGCCGACCGCCGCCAGGCCGATGCGCGCCTGCTCACCGGCGAGGAAGTCGAAGAGCTGCTGCAAATCGGCGACGAAGCGCTGGACCCGGCGCGGGTGGTCGGTGGGCAAAAGGAAATCCAGTCGCTGCTCAGTGCGTTGTACGAGCTGCCCGCACGGCGCCGGAAGATCTTCATCGCGGCGCGCCTGGAAGAGGCGCCGCATCTGGAAATCTCGCAGCGCTTCGGCATTTCCACGCGCATGGTCGAGAAGGAAATCAAAGCTGCGTTGAGCTTCTGCGCGGCGAAACTGGAAAGAAAAGTGTTTCAGCGGTTCGGTCGCGGGGCCGGAAAACCGTCTTCTGAATAGTGCCCGATCAATTCGTTGAGAATCTGCGCGTTTGAACATCTTTCGACTGACATCTGCCGAGCCATCGGCGGCCGACAATCTGCACAGCGAAGCTCGCGACTGGCTGGTCCTGTTGACTTCCGGCCGCGCCACCGTGGGCGACGCCCGGGCCCTGCGCGAATGGTGCGCGCAGAGTGCCGAGCATGCCCGCGCGTTCGAAGAGGCCAAGCGGTTGTGGCAGCAGCTGCAACCGGCCGTGGAGCAAATGCAGGCACCGCGTGGGTTTGGTCGACGTGCGTTTCTCGGTGGGGCGATTGCTGCGTCGGCGGCGTTTTTGCTGGTGCGCGGGACGATTCCTGGTGGTTTTGAAGGGTTGGGCGCTGACTACATTACTGAAGTTGGCCAGCAGCGGCGTATTGAACCTGTGCAGGGTGTGAGCCTGGAGCTGAACACTCAGACGCGGATCAATCAGCGTGCAGTGTCTGAGGGTGTGCAGGGGTTTGAGCTGGTCAGTGGTGAGGTTGAAGTGCAGACCGTGCGGTTGCCGTTGGCGATGCAGGCTGGAGGAGGGTGGTTGCGCGCGAGTCAGGGGCGTTTCAACTTGCGTAACACTGATCAGCAAGTTTGCGTGACTTGCCTTGATGGTGCGGTTGACGTGGATGTTGAGGGGCGTAGCCTGCGTCTTGAACCGGGGCAGCAGGTGACCTACGACGCGCGGCAGGTTGGCAGTGTGCAGAGTGTCGACACGGCGGCGGTGATGAATTGGCGTCAGCAAGTGTTGGTGTTTAACGGCGCTACGCTGAGCCAGATGATTGATGAGATCAATCGCTATCGGCCGGGGATGTTGTTGCTGCTCAACCGTGAGCTTGGGCAGCGGCGGGTTCAGGCGCGCTTTAGCCTTGATCAGCTCGCTGGCGTTGCATTGCTGATTCGGGATGCCTATGGCGTCAAATGCACTGAGCTGCCGGGTGGTGTTGTCGTTTTGAGCTAGTGGGTTTGATTGGGTACATATCCGTTGCTGCGGTTATGGCTGCTTAGGGTTCCGCCCTTACGGCGGGTCACTTTTTCCAGACGCCGAAAAAGTAACCAAAAAGGCTTGCTCCTACGTGCGGCCCGCTCGCTAAAGCTCGGGGTTCCTTCGCTGCGGGATCCATCCGGGCGCATCGCCTACGGTTTGCTTCGCTGCACCTCCTCTCGATGCATTTGGCTGCGCCAAACGGTCGCTGCGCTCCCACCCCCGGATGAATCCCTCCACTCAGCCTTCCGACGTCGCCCGTGGATCAAGATCAAGATCAAGAGCTGCAGCCGAGCTAACGCTCATCCTGTTGAGTGGGGCGGCTTTGCCGCTTGGGTTGTACGCACATTAAAACTGTGGGAGCGAGCCTGCTCGCGAAGGCGGCCTGCCAGCCGACCAATCCCCAGCTGACTCCACCCAACCCCTGTGGGAGCTGGCTTGCCAGCGATGACGGCCTGCCAGTCAACCAATCCTTAACTGACCTCACACGATCCAATTGTAGGAGTGAGCCTGCTCGCGATGACGGCCTCACAGCCAACCAATCCCCAACTGACTGCCGCCAATCCCAATGTAGTAGTTAGCTAGATTAGTTGTAGATGCTCAAGTCCAGATAGCAGATGCGAAGGACAAGTTTGTACGGCGCTCCGAGGGTGTTCTGATTTGTCGTGAAAGTGCGGGAGTATCTGATGAGTATGGTTGATGGCTTTTAGCCTCGATGCCAGCTAGATTTAGAGCTTTCCACGATCAAGGAAGGATATGAAAAAGCTCATTGCAGTTATGGGGATGTGTGTAGCACTTGGCGGTTGCGCTACGTCGCACTACACCGTAGGCCGAGACTTTCCGTCCGCTAGTGTGACGAACATTACCAAAGGCAAAACTACGACGGCCGAATTGAAGTCGCTGTTCGGTGAGCCATACACCAAGAGCGCAGTCAGCGAGACTGACGAGAAGTGGATCTACACCTATACCAACGGCTCAGCCCATGCTCAAAGCTATGTGGTCACCATGAAGGTGACGACTACTGGCACTCAGAAAACTCTCGACGTCCTGATCCGTAATGACGTAGTCATCAACTACACCTTCAGCGAAGGCCCCGCTCCAGGCACTACCACTGCGACGAACTGAGATCGCCTCTTCGCCGTTGGGCGACCCACCGCGCTCAGTAAGTTGTTGATGGAGCAAGATCATGGACAGAACATATGCCTTCGTGGATGAGTCCGGGAATGCCGACCTTGATACGTCAAAGGGAGGAAGTTCGGGCTACTTCATCGTGTGCTCCATTCTAGTGGCAGAGAAAGACCTGGGAGCTGCTTTTGCCCAAGCTGAAGCACTTCGCATGCGCCATTTTCAAACAGGCGAGATCAAATCCAGCAATCTGAAGCCCAAGGATTCAGATCGCCGTGCCCGAATCCTCAACGAGCTAGCCGAGCTTCCATTCAAGCTCTATTTCACCATCGTTGATAAGTCTCGAATTCACAAAGACGGCGGCCTCCGCATCAAAACCTCGTTCATAAAATACGTGAACGGATTGCTATATGAACGTTTATTCCGTGCATACCCTGACCTCCAGATGATCGTAGACGAGCATGGTGGCCAGGAGTTTCAGGAGAGCCTAAAAAGCTACGTTGCAGAACGTTTCGTCGACGACCTATTTGGCGATAAGGATGCCTTCCAGACGATAGCCAGTAAGGACAACGTTTTGGTTCAGGTTGCAGATTTTTTTGCTGGCTCAGTAGCTCAGATTTACGAGGAGAAAGCATCGGAAGAAGTACTTCTTGCCTACAAGAAAATCCTTCGCAGCCTAACTCTTGGAATGCTGGAATGGCCATCCAAGTACCAGTCTCTTCTGCCGCCGCCGACGGATGAGTCTGGGTATGCTGACTACCAGGTACACCAAGAAGCTCTCCGCCAGGCCGACCGTTTTAGCGAGCGCGTTGGTAAGCACCCTGATGAGGATCAACGTCTTCAGCTAAGCATCCTGCGGTTCTTGAGATTCCAAAGCGAATTCGTCACGAAGGACTACGTTCTGACCACGGAGATCATGGCCCATCTAAAAGACAGCGGATTGGGAGAGGTCAACGGCCAGAGAATTCGCTCCAGTGGCATTGCCAAGCTTCGGGATGCAGACGTCATCATCACAAGCGCAGCTAAGGGTTACAAGATTCCGCAGACGCGTGCGGACATCAATGAGTTTCTTGAACGGGCGTCAGGAATAGTCGTTCCTCTACTGGAGAGGGTCAAAAAGGCTCGAGAAGTTTATCGGCTGAGCAGTCGAGGAGAATATGACATCGTGACGACAGCCAACCTTAATGAATTGGCCAAGCTACTCGCTGCCCTAGAAGCATTTGCGGATGAATGAACTCAGGCATTGCAACGAACCTCAGCAGACTGCTTTGATTCAGGATGAAATCCTGGAAATTATGAAAGAGGCCAAGGTGCTTGCGCGCCGATTCTATAGCCTGACCGGCAAGCCGTTGGGTGTGACCGGCGAGGTGGCAGAGTATGAAGCTGCCACTAGACTCGGCCTGTCACTACATCCTGCAAGGCAGGCAGGTTACGACGCTACCGAGATACTGGAAGATGGCGTAGCGAGAATCCAGATCAAGGGCCGCTGTATCCTGAACCCGCTAAAGATTACGGGCCGTATGGGGGCAATTGACCTACGACACCCGTTCGATTTTGTGCTCTTGGTGCTGCTTGATTCTGAGTTCAACGCATTTGCAATGTACGAAGCGAGTCGTGCCAAGGTCGAAGCAGCTCTGACTTTGCCAGGTTCCAAAGCCAGAAATGAACGTGGTGCGTTGGCTATCAGGCAATTTATGTCGATAGCCACGTTGCGCTGGGCTCGCCATAAGCCTAGCGACTGAGAGAGTTAAATGCCGTCTTGACGCCGAGTGCTACGGATATGTCCCGTATGACGTGCAAGTCTAATGTCCCCAATACGGCGCATTAATCATCACTTTTAGGGTTAATGCTCCCGTTCGGGCTGTCTCAGAGTTCGTCCTCATATCATCGAAGAAGTTCGAGGCTAGCTAGCTTGCCAGCGATGGCGCCCTGACAGCCGAAGATTTTCTATCTAGTTTGCTCAATTGCTATAAGAGATGTCGAAGACTGCGATCTTTTGATCTTGCTTTGATGTTGAGAAACAAAGGTCAAAAATCTCTATTCGGCTACTCTGGTACGGGAATCTATTCAGTTCAGTGGGCCTATCACCTGCCGATACCTCTCAACCCCCTGCGCCGTCTGCCGGGTCAGCCGAATCTCCAGCCCCAACGGATTCTCCCGCCGATTGCCACTCAGCTGCCGCCACCCCTTGTCCGGTTCCCAAACCCGCACCTGCGCATCGCTGACCTCGCTCAATACCGCCACGCCATCGGTCGGCGCCGGCAATGGATACCGACTCCGCGCCGCCGCCACCGCACGGTACAACGTGTCGCCCTTAAGCCACCAACGCACCCGCTGCAAAGCCCCAGGCTGGTCAGCCGCCGTGCGAATGATATCCAGCCGAAACCCCTTGCTGTCACTGCTACGCACAGTCATCGCGGGCGGTGCCGTCACCGGCTCATCGTCCGCGCCGACTTTCTTCGGCTCACTCAATTCAATGCCCGCACGCATGTCCACATCCCGCTGCAACTGATTCAACGTCCGCAGCAGGGCGTCACTCTGTTCACCACTGGCCTGCAAATGACTGTCCGCCCGCGTCACACTGTCCAGCCCACGCCAGGCAATCAAACTCACCACCGCCATCAGCAGAATCGCGACCATCACCTCGATCAGCGTAAAACCCTGTTGGCCCTTCATTGCACACGAATCCGGCCAGCGCCATCGCGCAGGACACTCAACTGATTGGCGCCATCGGACAACGTCAGTTGCAGCGGCGGATTGATCCACTCAGCGTTAAGCACGACTTTCTGTTTCGGCTCGACCCGCACCTGCACCTTCGGGCTCTGCCACGGCCGCGGGCGCAATTGCGCATCGTCATTGAAATGTTCGAAACCCTTGCCGCTGTCACTGCGCCGGCTGAAGCGAAACCCCTTGGCATCGCTGACCCACGCAATCGGCCGGCCATCCGCCCGCGCCTCGGCCTGTGCCACTTGCAGCAGTTGCGCCACACGTTCGGCGTCCTTGCGCAGCAATTGCAGCGGATCGGGCTTGATACTCAAGCTGATCGCCGCACTGGCGATGCCGATGATCACCAGCACCACCATCAGCTCGATCAGGGTAAAGCCCTGTTGCTTGCCCACGTTCATCGGTTGCGCGCTCCTTTGCGTCGACGTTCATCCTGCACGGCCAACATGTAAGGCGTGTGAAATAAAACCGTGAGAATTGCCGCGTAGTCTGTCAGGTGGGACTAAAAGGAGATTCAGCCCATGACATTCGCCACACGCTTTTCGCCACCACAAATGATCCAGGCCCTGGCCCTGCTGGCCACACTGGTCGGCGTGGCGACCTGGTCGTCACTGCTGCTGACCACCGCCGAATCCCACACCCCGACCGCCGCCCCACAATTGATCGCTGCGCGCAGCGACAGCCCGGCGTTGCAGTGGTTTTCCAATCAAACAGCGCCAGTGGACATCAAGGTGAGCGGGGTGATGGCGGGGAGTCGGGGGGCGGTGGCGATACTGAGCCTGAACGATGGGCCGCCGCGTAGTTTTTTGCAGGGGGAGAAGGTTGGGCCTGGGGTGAAGTTGCTGGCGGTGGAGGGGGATGGGGTGGTGATTGAGCAGGGTGGGGAGCGGGTGCGGTTGGGGGTGGAGAGGTTGCCGGAGGGGGTGGTTTTGCCTAGGTTGGTGAGACCGTGATTTGGGGAGTTGAGCTCATTTGTTTTGGTCGTTTGGTTGAGGGCAGTTCGACCGTCTCAGCAAAAAAATGAACTGAGAAGCAGAGTATTTGTTGTTGCCTTCGACCAGAAGTAGGTCGTTATGAATGGCCGCTATCGGCTGTGGATTCAGCCGGTGGACGCAACAGATTGGCTAAATCGTTCAGCGGGCGTTTCGTAGTTTAGTGTTTTTCGAGGGCGGTTATTTAGCTGCCTTGCTACTTCATTGAGTGTGGCTTGCGAGTGATCTGCAAGGTCAGTCCCTTTCGGGAAGTACTGCCTTAACAACCCGTTGGTGTTCTCATTCGATCCCCGTTGCCAAGGACGATGAGGATCGCAGAAGTAGACCTTTATGTCGGTAGCCACCGTAAAGCGCTTATGGTCAGCCATCTCTTTGCCACGATCCCACGTCAGCGATTTGTAGAGTTCTTGGGGTAAGTCGCGGGCGTTTTCGATCAGGGCGCTGATGACCGTCTCGCTATCCTTACCGACCAACTTCATCAGCATTACGTAGCGGGTATGACGCTCTACAAGAGTGGCAATTTGGCTGTTTCTGCTACCGCACAGGAGGTCACCCTCCCAGTGACCTGGCACCGCTCGATCCTTAACTGTGGCCGGGCGTTCACGGATCGATACCGCGTCTGTGATGCGACCGTGATTTTCTTTCTTCTGAGTGTGATGGCGCGAGCGACGCATGGCTCGCGTCCGCCGTAAATGCTCAAGCAACTCCTTCTTCAGAGCCCCGCGAGCCTGTATGAAGAGGGTGCGATAGATCGTCTCGTGTGACACCTGATAGCTCGTATCGTCCGGGTAGGATCGCTTCAGCCAGCCGGCAATTTGTTCCGGTGACCACTGCAATTGAAGCTTGTCTGCAACAATTTGCGCCACCGCTCGGTTCTCAACAAGCTTGCAGACCTTAGGCCGATGCGCGCGATCCCAAGCAGCCTGATCAGCTTGATTAGCCCGGTAGCATCCTTGACCACCGTTGCGTCTGATCTCACGGCTAACGGTCGAGGCTGCTCGCCCTAGCAGTGCAGCTATGGAGTGGACCGAGTTACCTGCAACCACCGCACGCGAAATCTCTTCGCGCTCAGCCAACGTCAGCGCCAATCTGGACCTGCGCCGTACAGCGGGTCTGATACCCCCTGTTTCCGCCAAGATGCGCTGTATCGATGAGTGGTTTCGATCAAATAATTGGGCGATCTGCTGGAGAGAGTCGCCTTTCTGCCAGTGATCCCACATCAGTTTTTTCTGGCTGTCGGTGTAATAAATCCGAGGTCTCTGCTTCATCTGCAACACTCCTTCTGCTTACACAGAATTTAGTCATGTTGCGTCCACCGGTTGAATCCACAGCCAATAGCGGACATTCCGAGTCGTCCGCTTCCCCCCTCAAATTTGCGAAAAAATACCGCACCATAATTCCGATTGCGATGCGACAGCCAATCAGGAGAAGAATTGATAGCGCTGCGGTTGCAAATTTCAGGAGTTATGTGACTTGTTCGCCCTATTTGGAGCTGTGGTTAAGCGCTCAGCAGGAGGGCGAGCATCAGTTGGAATTTCATGCCTATGCACACTGATGGACTAGCTATCTTGCATGATGTGCTGGCAATACGATATCTTCGCCACAGAAAATAGCTCACGTAGACGGAACTCATCGGATAATTTAAGAGGTTTAGATGGCAAACCAGGAGTATTTGAGCTGGTTACACATCAGCGACTTTCACGTTGGAATGAAAGGCGCTGGCCTGCTATGGACACAAATAAAACAGCGAATGATCGAAGATATCATCAATCATTCCACGAGACATGGTGCAATTGATTTAGTCATATTCTCTGGTGACATCGTTCAAAAGGGTGAAGAGGCGGAGTTCAATTTAGCCCTCAAAGAGCTGGTTGAACTATGGGAGGCATTCGAGACTGTGGGCCCTCCCCCTAAGCTTTTCTTAGTTCCAGGTAATCATGACCTTGTGCGGCCTTCAAAAACAGACCCAATCGCGCTCGCAGTAGCTGCATATAATGCTGAGCTGGAAGTGGCAATCTTTGAAAAAAAACACGATCACTACATTCAGGGCATTGAAAAAAGCTTCCACAACTATACATCTTTTTTAGCAAAACTAACCAATTCCGGCATCCCTGTAATATCAGATAAAAAAGGGGTTCTACCGGGCGATCATTCAGCTATTTTTGAAAAGTCAGGGGTGAGCGTTGGTCTGGTTGGAATTAACTCCAGCTGGACTCATATATTTGATGGAGACATGCAGGGTAAATTATCACTCAGCCATCACCAATTGTTCAACTCCGTAGACGGAAACCTCCCTCAATGGATTGACAATAACGACATAAACTTGATAGTGACACATCACCCAGCAAACTGGTTTACCGAGCACTCGCAGGAAGTATTTCTCAACGAAGTATCACCATCCGGTTGGTTTGACGCACATCTTCATGGCCACATGCACGAGTCGATGTCGAAATCAGAATCAATAAATAGTTCGCCCGGTAGGCTCTCAATACAAGTAGCTTCGCTATTTGGCCTTGATAGTTACGGCACAGCCAAAAAGATCAGAACGCATGGGTATTATTTCGCTAAAATCTGCTTGGTAGAACATAAATATACTTCTTGGCCAAGAAAGGCAATTCAAGTTGGCGGTGGCGGTTGGCAAATTAAGAAAGATCAGATTGCAGTTCCTGATGATGAGCAATCGAGCAACACAGCAGACATAATACTAAATTCTAAAAAAGCTCAAAAAAAAAGTCCAAAGAACTTCCAGTCTTAACGTCCGACATCTCCTCGAAAGCTGAAAGAAATTCTGAATTAAAGATAATTGATACCGAAACCAGTCACTTAAAACTGCAGTATGAGCCACCTAGATTCAAGCAGCACTATCTTGAAGCTGTTGGTAAATTTGCGGTTCGGCAAGCAATATACTTTCTGGAAACTGAAAAATGCTTTTGGAGTATTGCACATTGGGATATGTACGGAAATGAATTCCTTAGCTGCATCAAAAATCAAGCACCACAGCTTTTAGATAAAATCTTCCAGTTAGACTTAGACGACTTCATCGATCTTGCAACGCTGGATCTAAAACTCTTAAATCAAATCAACCTTAGCACGAAGGATTTTTGTACAAAACTCGCAAGCATTAAAAATTCGACACTCTTGATCGATAATATTTATGAGCAAAACATTGATCAAGGCTCCATGCAAGCAGCCCTATATATTAGTAATATTCTCAGAGAGGTTGCACCCGAAACGAACATTATCTTCAGAAGTAAATTTATTATTAAAAGCGCACCATGGGCTCCAATCCTAATACAGCCTATGAATGAGCCGGACATGAATAAGTTCATACTTTCAAATTCTGAATTTAATGTCCCTGAAAGCATAATCTCTTCAGGAGAGATATATAGGCTTTCTGGAGGGAGACCGGGAAGCGTTGAGCGCATAATTTCACAAATGGAGCATACAAGGTTTTCAGAACTGGTAAATGAAACTTCTGCCACCGCTTTGCGAAATATAGATAGCAGCACTATCCCCGTATCTATCAAGATAAAAATTGATACCATTAAAGCAGAGCATAGCGACTCCCTATATCAGCTATTACTTTGCTTGGCCATATTTCCTTATGGCGAAGATTTCAGCCACATCCGATATTTTGACAGGACCAAACCGTTTTACGCAAAGCACTCTATCGAATTAAGCAAAAAAGGGCTGATTGAGGTCTCTAGATATACCGACTATGGCGAGATGGAGGTTGAAGCTCCTAAAATAGTACGAGAACTCACTCAAAGTCAAAGCTATGTGCAATCGCTACTCACAGTAGAGAGCTATAAGGATTTTACTGAAAAGGCATTGACCGCATATTTTGGCAACTGGAAAATTAAGGAGTACGAGTTAGGTAGCAGCTTTAGTCATAAAGTTTTGACCGAATATGAATACTCATTCAATAATGCCACATGTCTCTTAAGGCGTCACTTTAATGATGCAATAGCTGAAAGCGACTCTAAACTTATCTCGAATGCCCTAGACTTGATAAACTTTTATACATCAAGATTGGATAAAATCTGTAACTTTAGAAATATTTGCAATTTCTGCCACGCCATAATTCCTCATTTGATAAAATTTTCTTATATTCGAGCGTCTCAGGATATCTTATTTAGATACGCAAATAGCATGCGTATGCTGAATAGCTTTGACGAAGCCTTGGTGATTTATGAACTCTTGGAGAAATTGGAGACCCAAACAAATCAGCGACTTGCTAGTGTGTGGCTAAATACTGCCATGCTATACTATGAAACCGATCGAAAAGCTAAAGCCATTAAGTTTGCAAGACAAGCTTCCAATCTATCGGATAAAAATGCTACCTATTTTCATGCTCAGTCAATCCTCACTGTATTGGATTCAAAAGATAACAAAGCTTCTAGACTTGAAAGAATTAAGGGCCGGTGCTTGAGGGATGCTCACCATGTTACGGCTAACAATATTTCTTTACGTTTAGCAGCTAAATTCCAAAAGCCAGAAGTGCGTATTGAAACATATCGGCAGATGGCCGATACGGCTATTGGGAAAGGCGATCGATTCAACTATGTCAAGGCGACTATAAGCTATCTTGAAATCGTGCATAAAACTCAGCACAAAATTCATAAAAATTACTTGAGCCAGTTACTTACCTGTTATCAATACGTGACGTCCCAAAGGCTGATTAACTTATTCACAAGATCTCACAGCTTGCTTTGGGAGCATTACCTCTCCCAAAGCGACATTAGATGGTTGGGAAGGATTTTTTGCTATAGCTCTCCAACATTCAGATTGGCGAACTTGGATGAAACTGAAAGAAAATATCTTTCAGAGTTAATGGAGCTAGGAGTCCTAGACTCGCCGGCTCTAGAGGAATCGGAGCGTTACTACATACAGCGACGAGCATTCGAGATTTAGTAATGGCAACTAGCTTATCTTGGTGTTGATCAGCTGCACGGATTGGAAAACCGCAAACTCGCTGATTAGTGCTGTGTCGCTCATAGCCTTGAATCGGTCCTGATTTCCTAGACGCTTCCGTCTGACTGCTGCTGGCCGGTAGCGGTAGCGGTCGCTGCCGATGTCCGCTTCTGGCCGCATGCGGTCGCTCTTGGCGTAGAAGATGGCTGCCGTGACTCCAGCGGGCAGCTTATCCCATTCCGAAACGCCTCCATGTCTGCAGACGTAGATCTATGCAAAATCAAGTCTTCTCAATATCATTAATTGACAAGCCAATACGACTAGGATACAGCGCCTGTATGGATATCGAACCAACACTACATGCCGAATGGATCAAACTTTTACCGATTATAGTGGGAGGAACATTAACGCTGCTTGGCGGAATTTCCGCCCAGCTTGTTACTCAATTTATATCGGCACGTCGTGATCGAAAGAAATTTTTGGCTGGAAAATTAGAGGATATTGCTAGGGCCGTTTCAGCATACTCCGCGTGGATATCAGAAAAGCAAAATACACTTCTTTTCAAGGACGAAGCACACGACTCGCCCTCGCCTCTAGATGAAGCTGTCCTGCTTCAGCGCTTATATTTTCCAGAACTCCACGGAGAGATCTTAGCGCTGATGCAAGCTTCCATTCCCTTGTTAGAACTCATTGGAAAACAATCGGTAGCACGAAAAGAAAATTTCGATTTGTGGCTGAAAAAATTCGACAATAGTGACTATGAATCAGGCTATAAGATCCACCTTCAGGCCTTAAGCGCAACCATTAAGAAGTGCAGAGATATCGCTGAAAGTGGCCTTAAATGATTGTGTCTATCTAGTACGCCATTCATGCACAAGTCTTCGCGATTGCGGAACGCGGACGCCGGGCATCACCATTGACCTGCAACGCAGAGGCAATCCCTGGTATCCGCCCAAACTTGCCTCCAATTTTATTATTCGTAGCATCGACCCAATCCCACATTCGATGGCGGTCTACTTTCGCACCGAAGAGCGATCCCAGACCCATTTCAGTCCTGTATGGCCTTTTTTCAGACGTCAAAAACCACAAGCCTCCGACTTTCTCTATGAGAATCAGTGGCTTGCGTTTACTGAATGGAGCGGTGAAGGAGAAATTCGAACTCCACCAAACTTTGGCCATCATAAATGCTCTTCAGGACTCACGTTAGAGTCCGCTTCTGGCCGAAAGCAGACTGTCAGCACTGCATCTTTCGGCCGGAACCGGTCACGCCAATGTTTAAAAAGACATCTCCAGACACTCTCGCAGGCTACACATCCTTGCGCCTTTGCCTACAGCTACGCCAGAATCCGCCGGCTTGTGCGCTTTTGGGTCGGATTCTATTGTGGTCCGGTCGCTGACGAATCAGCGATCGGGTTTGGTAGCCCGGCTTAGACTTGGCGCATAGCGTCACCCGATACAGGCCTTTTTGGGGCTGTGTATTTATGGTGGTCATGCGCAGGGCGTCTTCGGGCGCGCCGGTTCTCCAAGTCACCGGTCTACCAACCTTCGTATGGCCACCACCCCTTCGTTTGGTAGCGAAAGATGATGGCTCCTTTTCTATGATTTGGAGATTCACTCATGATCAAACCAACACCCAACCCGCCCGAAACCGCCTCGGTTTCCCCCTACGAATCCATCGATTCCAAAAAACTCAACGAAGCCGCCGACCGCGCGCTTGACCATTACCTCTGTCCGCCCGGTTCCACTCCGCCCCCACGTAAAAACCGTGGAATGTACGCCGTGACGGCGGACAACAAAACCGAAGAACTGCTGGTCGATGCCAGTGCAACACTCGCTTCGGCCAAAACCATCGCCCAAAACGTCTCCAGCCTGTTGCCGGCATCGCAGCGCCATGCGCTGGCGGGGATTGCGCAGTTGATCATGCTCGGGGAGTTG
Organism: Pseudomonas sp. Irchel 3H7; assembly: GCF_900187605.1. Lineage (GTDB taxonomy): Bacteria > Pseudomonadota > Gammaproteobacteria > Pseudomonadales > Pseudomonadaceae > Aquipseudomonas. The sequence continues at coordinate 34,608 of NZ_FYEA01000001.1, read as the reverse complement.
GCGGTGAATAGGGCGCTGGACAATTTGCAATTGCCGGAGTGATGCGGGTGTCGGGATCACCTGGTGATTGATCGGGTGTTCATCCTGGCGCCTTCGCGAGCAGGCTCGCTCCCACAGGGTTTTGTGTTGGTCAGGAATGTTGTGTCCGACGCTGAAACCTTTGGGAGCAGGGCTGGTAGCGATGGCGATGACACATGCGTTGTATCCGTTGCCCGAGCCTTCGGCAGCTCCTACAGGAGGAAAAGGGGACGGATTTATATTTGAAAAATAGATCCGTCCCCTTGAATGCAGATGCCCATCTAACGGTGCAACCTCTGACGGGGAACCGTATCAAGATCTACCTAGTCGCCCAAATCAACGGCATTACCGCTAGCCCGGACATAATAATTATCGAATTCACCGCTTTCGATGAACACGAAGCCATGGCGAGTGTAAAAGCGATTTGAAGCGCTTTCCTTGAGAGCACCCACCTTGATGGGACGCCCGATCTCATCAGCCTCTCTGAAAATCCGAGTAAGAACTTCAGAGCCGATTCCTGCTCCTTGAGCTCTGGGTATCACATACAAGTGGTCAAGCAGCAGCTCGCTCTGCTGGTCTTTGATTACGACAAAACCGACCAGATCACCTAATACTTCTATGCGGCGTGTGCTGTTAGCGTCGAACCCACCAAGAAATCGTTCGCGCGCACGATCTGGGTCAAATCGTCCAAGCCGTTCGAGGCTCTCGCGCATGGCCTCAATCCTGATGGCTACCAGATCTTCCAGGTCGTTATTGGAAGTTGCGCATAAAACGACAGCGGAGTTTTGATCAGCGGAGGCTGGCATAACAAGCACCCTAAACATGGCCGGTCAGTGATTATAGAGAACAGAGTCCGCATAACCACTGCTGCTCGGTTCAATGGAGGCGATGGCTCCCTATCAGCTTCAGGGGGATGTGTTCGCCGGACGCTTACGTCTGTTGGGGCAAGGGGACGGATCTGTGCTGGGGTCCGAGACGCGATGAGGATTCCGATAAACACCAACGTTTAAAAAGACATCTCCAGACACTCTCTCAGGCTACATATCCTTGCGCCTTTGCCTACAGCTACGCCAGAATCCGCCGGCTTGTGCGCCTTGGGGGCGGGTTCTATTGTGGTGCGGTCGCTGACGAATCAGTGATCGGATTTGACCGTCCGCCCAATATCAAGGCGCGCCAGCGTTCTGCACGTGTTCAGGCATTGTCTGAAATCGTGTCGCGGTGGCTGTGCGTGGGACACCTTCGGGTGTGCCGGATTCCTTGATGTCCGGTCGGTCAACCCGCGTACAGCTGCCACCCTGTTTGTTTGACCGCGAACGGTGGCGGCTCCAGTCATCAAGGAGCTTTACCATGATCAAACCAACGCCCAATCCGCCCGAATCTAACTGCACGTCTCCCTACGAATCCATCGATTCCAAAAAACTCCACGAAGCCGCCGACCGCGCGCTCGACCATTACCTCTGTCCGCCCGGTTCCACGCCGCCGCCACGTAAAAAACGTGGGATGTATGCCGTGACGGCGGACAACAAAACCGAAGAACTGCTGGTCGATGCCAGTGCAACACTCGCTTCGGCCAAAACCATCGCCCAGAACGTCTCCAGCCTGTTACCGGCATCGCAGCGCCATGCGCTGGCGGGGATTGCGCAGTTGATCATGCTCGGGGAGTTGGCGGTGAATCGGGCGCTGGATAATTTGCAATTGCCGGAGTGATGCGGGTGTCGGGATCACCTTGTGATTGATCGGGTATCCGTTCTGGCGTCTTCGCGAGCAGGCTCGCTCCCACAGGGTTTTGTGCTGATTGCAGATGTTGTGTACGACGCTGAAACGTGTGGGAGCGGGTCGGTTACTTTCCTGCGGCGTTTTCATTTGGTTTGTTGTTGCTTTCGGCATTGCGCCTGGAAAAATCAGCGGCGGATCTGTTCAAGGAGGGAGGTGAGCGACCATCACCCTTGCGGGTGATGGTTCGATGCTTAACGCAGGTTAGATATTCGGGGTGTAAGAGAAACTCTGCGAAGCTTCGGTATCGGTGAATGGCGTGACGCGAGTTTTCTTGTTGAACAGGCCATTGACGACCGAGCCGGGGAACATTTCGATGGCGTTGTTGAACAGTTCGACGTTGCGGTTGTAGATGGTGATGGCTGCGCCGACGTTCTCTTGTTGTTCGGCAATTTCACGCATCATGTTGTTCGCCGCTTCTGATGCTTTCAGGTCAGGGTAGGCCTCGAAAGCGATGCGTAGGCCACCTATCAGCTCCCGGGTGGCGGTTTCAACGGTCGTGAGGGCATTGCCATTGGCGCCCGCAGGCAGGGCGTTGACCGCGCTGCGAAGGCCGGTGATCTTTTCCAGGAGGCTGGCCTCATAGACCATGAAATCTGCGAGCACTTTTTGAAGCTGGTCGAGAACTTTGGTCTTCTGGCGTTCGTAAACGAGGACGTCCGACCATGCACGTTGTACTCGGTTGTGTCCCCCGATAATGCCGTTATAAATGCTGAAGCCCGCTACGATTATGACGACAGCGATAACAGCGGAGAGGATGAGTGCAATGTCCATGGCTTACTTCTCTTGGCGTTGTTTTGGGGGAGTGGCGGTAAAGGTAAAGTTGTCATCGTGCAGCTCACTGAGTGCATGGCTCCATTGGAGCGCAGACATCAGACGCGGCAGTTCGATACCGGCAGAAATTTCTTCGTAAAAATTGTTGGGCGAAGCCAGCGAATACTGGGCACCGAACGCGAACAGGTCGTTGCTCTCAAAACTTAGGCAGAGCTCTCCACTGTCGGAGAACTCCAGGTTCGGACGATGGAGGATGTCGAACAGCTTCAGCAAGTGGAGCACCGTCGAAGGCTTGATGAATTTCGCACAAAGCATCTCGCTGCGACCGGTCAAACGGAACGCTTTATTGAAATCCGTAGAAGCCGTGTCCATGGGATGCGAATAGTCGTTCTGGGACTGGTAATCAGATCTGACCGATATTCCGGTGACCCATGGAAAGTCGATGACCAAACTGTAGCGATCGTAGTGGTCATAAACCACTCGAGTCTCGGTTTTGGTATTGCCCTTTTCGTCGGTAACCGTGGTATGCACCTCGCGTCGGTTGACATAGTGCAGCTGGCGGTACGTGAAAGGGAGGTTGCGCAACGTGCCGGTAAATTCACCCTGTATCGACTCGACCAACTTGCGGCTGTAGTCGCCGCGACGGTAATCACCAAATTCCGTGTCCAGCTCTTTGAGGGTTGCGGCTGAGTCTTCTCTCAGGAAAGTCAGTCCGTTGTGGAAGTAGGATGACAGTCGAGCAATTCTTTTACTGAGCGACGGCAACCGATCAGATTTGGATTTCATCCATGCCAGACTCCAAACGGCAATCACGATGCCGAGAAAACCAGTACCCATGCCGAACGAGTCGGGATCAATTTCCAACCGGTAAAAGAACAGAGCGACGCTATGGATGTTCCCAATCCAATAAAGGGCCACAGCGCTCGCAAGCAATAACAGGCCGGTGCCGAAACACCACCATGCGCGTGTGCGATCGAATTCGAGCGGGCCGTTGTACAAGGCGAACTCATGGATCACGTTCAGGAGGTCGGCATTGGATTCAGCCCTGTCAATACTGGCTTCGCTCACCGTCAGCAACTCAGTGAGTCGCGCGTTCTGCGATGCGTTGGGCATGTAGACATCCTTCAGCGAGAGCAAGGTCGAAAACTCACAAAAGCATAGCGATGGTGTCCTGGCCTCACTTCGGATTCAGGGATGCCTGGTGCGGGAGCAATGGTCCGGTTTGAGGATTTGGCTCTATTCATAATCTGTCAGAAACATTGAAAAGGAGTGGACGATACCATTGTCATGCGCTGACCGCTTGTGGCGGATACGTGTCTCTGGAAATGGTCGAGCATTCGGCAGGCAGTAGTCTGTGGCCCCTGTCCGTGCGTCGGGCGTTGTCATGACAGTTACCTCGGCGACCGATTGATAAAGACGCAATCCAGCCGCACGCCATTCTGTCATTTGGTCGATGTCAGTTCAGGCAAAGCGGCGTTTATGAAATTCAGGGCGATTCATATGCTTTGAAAGTGTGCGCTGCAATGGCGCACTTAAATTGTCGGACAATGATCGAACTGGCCGGATTCGGAGACTTTCGTAGCACTATCCCGGTGCGGTTGTATAACAGTTACGCACCAAGTTAAGCGCAAAAAGTTTTTTTGATTTTCATTCTTGACAGCTGTTTTTATTTGTTTAAATCTCACTTCGCCGAATGGTTCGGCTTCATTGAAGATAAGGAGAGTGTCATGATTGTTATTAATCTCGAATCGAAAACCCTGGCTAACTGGACTCAAGCAGCAGGTCCGGTTAAAACCACCGTCAAGTGATGTCAGGGCCCGGAAGAAGTTCTTCCGGGCTTTTTGTTTTTACCAGTCTCAAGGACGAGAGAAGTGCCATCCTATATTAGTGATAATATTTTTTTTCTGATCAAGAATAAGCAATTGGTGCTATGGGACTACCAGGCACACAAGCAATATTCCATCTCTCCTCAGTATCTTTGTCGTTTACTGCATCTCAGCCAAAACCCAGACGTAGAGCCGGATACACAAGATTCGATCGACCAGGAATTGCTGGCCGCCGGGGTAGTGTCAGAGAGCGGATTTCCCGCAATGGAATGGGGCTGGGATGATCTTTCCCGCATCTTTCACGTTGGCACCAGCAAGATCGACTATGCGGCGCGACCGGAAAGTGTCGATGAATGGGCGATAGCCTACCAATCGGCATGTGACGAAGCCTTTACTGTTCCAGTGCCGAGGTTAAGGCATGAGAGTAAGGGTAAAGATACAGGGCACTGTATTGCTCTAACACGACCGGTCACTACTCAGAATTATGACTTGCAAAGTACCTTGTCAAAGCGCCGCAGCGTCAGGGAGTTCCTTCCTGTGGCGCTCACGAAGCAGCAGATAGAGTTGATTCTTTATTATTCGCTGGCGTATCTTCCTTCCCGCGGTCTTGCGACTAGCCAGCTGTGCCCTGATGAACTTCGCCATCGCAGAAGTAGCCCATCAGGTGGCGGACTCAATGCCATTGAGGGATATGTTTACATCAACAATGTCGCGCAGATCCCGCCTGGGTTCTATTACTACAATCCTGTCGAACACCAGTTGGAATCCATAAAAACCGATGACGATTTCAGCTTGGGTCATGCACTCAACGGCCAATTTTTCGCGGAAGATATTCCGTTCGGTATTTTTCTGACGTGCCAGTTTGACCGGCTATGGTGGAAGTATCCGCACTCAAGGGCCTACCGCGTCGCGCTGCTGGACGCCGGTCATATTTCCCAGACCGTGCAGCTTGTTTCAACTGCCTTGGGCCTTGGGACTTGGGTCTCTGCCGCTATTGATGAGGCTTGTCTGGAGCCGATTCTGGGCGATTCCCATCAGTCAGCTCCTTTGTTGTTTGTCGGTGCCGGGGTTAGCACCGGCAGGGACATGCCGGTGGCTTTGGAAGCGCTGCATGCCAGCGGAGGCGCACGAGAAAATGATTAAGCAAGAGTGCTCAATCGACAGCGATGCGTTGATGGTCTTCCTGGACTGGAACGAGGCCGCCACCGTGCGTTCGCGGCCTAACGCCTATGACCTGTCGGGTTGGGCGCAGGGCGGCGAACAGCACAAAGACTGGTTTGTGCCGACGGCAACTCCCTGGTTGGCTGATGAGGCTGTTCATTGCCATGGCGACGCCGTCAGGCAGGCGATATTGGCAAGATATCTGGTGATGTTCCTCGACTACACAACTGAGTTAGAGACCCGCATTGTCAATCGCTCGATCACAACCATTGCTCATGATCGAATCGGTTTGGGTTTGTCTCCAGAGTTGAAACTCACAGGGCTCAAGTTATATGCCGATGAGGCCTACCATGCAGTGATGTCGGCAGATGTCGCCAATCAAGTCAGCGCTATTTATGGAATTGCCAATCGGGAAATTACCTCGGAACGCGTGCAGAACATCCGGGCGCTTGTTAACTCGGTAGAGCCTGCCCATACCGAATTGGCTTGGTTTGTTGTTGGATTTGTTTCTGAAACCGTGATTACAAAAGAATTCCTTAAGATCTCCAGGTCAACGGTTTATACGCCCGTCTACCGGATGCTGCGTGACCATCTTGAGGATGAACTCAAGCACTCACTTTATTTTTCGCATCTTTTTACCATTGTTTGGCAGGGTGCTTCGGACGCTCAGAAAACATTCATGGCGGATTTTATCGTTAAAGCCATCTTCGAATTTTTCAGGCTGCATGAAACATGGTTGTACGAGAACTTGAAGCTGGTGGGCGTTGATGCCGCCAGCGCGCAGGTTATCCATGAAAGGCAGCAAGGCAGCGCGCCTCATCGTGCCAGGGCCAGAGCTGGATGTACCGCAACGATAACGGCGATGAAACGCAGTGGTTTTTTCAAAGAACCGATGAACGTGAAGCGCTTTGCCGAGGCAGGGCTTATCGAATGACAGACAAAGGGAGACTACGGTGAACGTTAAACTCAAATCGCCTTCAAAGGCCTCTGCACTTTTCCTGCTGTCGGTCATGGTCGCACTTGGAGTATTCCCGCTCGATGTATTACTGCCGTCTTATCCGGCTCTGGCGGATGCGTTTGGAATGAAGGTCAATGAAGTCACCTACTTTGTGGCGACATTTGCGGTGGGGTTCTCCATCTCTCAGATCGTTGTAGGGCCGCTGTCCGACAAGTATGGCCGGCCTGTCATGCTCAAACTTGGGTTGGTAGTGTCACTGCTGGGTATTGCGGGCTGCCTGCTGTCCAGCACGCAACTGCAGTTTGCCTTGGCGCGAGTCGTGCAGGGCGCAGGGTGCGGATGTTTTGTGTTGGCTCAAGCGATTGTTCAGGATGTCTTCACGGCTGAAGACCGGCAGCGGATTCGCATTTACATGCTGTCGTTAAGCGGGATTTGTATTTCCTTTTCTCCGTTGTTTGGGACGTATCTGCAGTACGCCCTGAATTGGCAGGGGAGTTTCTACGTGTTTGCTGTGCTGGCTGTGATCTTGCTGGGGCAAACACTGTGGTTTTTTCCCAAATTACCGGATCAGTCGCTAACGTCGCGATCGCAAAAGCTGGAAATTCTCAAGCGTTATGCGGATATCTTCAGCTATAAACCTTTCGTGTATTCGTGGATGACATCGGCTATGGCCTTTTCCTGTCATTTTGGATTCATTGCTATTTCTCCCATCATCTTTCTCGAAACGCTCCGGGTGTCCTCGTTGAGTTACTCATTTGTGCTACTGGCCTACGGAGGCGCCTATGTGGTGGGCGGGTTATTGGCCACCCGGTTATCCAGAACACTGACGATCGACACTCAAATCAAGGTGGGATTGGCTATCTCCGGGCTGTCCGGCCTGATCATGGTGGGGTTGATTCAGTTCCAGCTCTCTATCGCTACAGTGGCCATCCCAATGATCATCTGTACGCTAGGAACGACACTGGTCAGGCCCGCCGCCGCCTCCAGGGCCATGGAGATGTTCAGCGAGAAAGCGGGGGCCTCGTCGGCGGCGGGCGGCACCCTCATGTTCGTGACGGCTGGCGTCGTCAGCGTGCTGCTCGCCGTCGCCCCCTTTCCTCCGCTGGCGAGCCTGTCCGTGTTCATTTTGATCGCAACGGTACTTGGCTATGGTTTCAACAAATGGGGCGTCGCTGAGGACCCGGCGCTTGAGAGCGTTGCTGCCAAGTGACCGCTAGCTGGCAACCCTGGCCCTCACCCCAGCCCTCTCCCGGAGGGAGAGGGGGCCGACCGAGGTGTCTTGCGGGGTGCATCGACCTGGAAGACCGTGGTGATTATGGCTTTGGTGATTCTGGGATTTTGCGAGTAGAAGCGGCCCTCACCCCAGCCCTCTCCCGGAGTGAGAGGGGGCCGACCGAGGTGTCTTGCGGGGTGCATCGACCTGGAAGATCTTGGTGATTATGGCTTTGGTGATTCTGGGATTTTGCGAGTAGAAGCGGCCCTCACCCCAGCCCTCTCCCGGAGGGAGAGGGGGCCGACCGAGGTGTGTTGCGGGGTGCATCGACCTGGAAGACCGTGGTGATTATGGCTTTGGTGATTCTGGGATTTTGCGAGTAGAAGCGGCCCTCACCCCAGCCCTCTCCCGGAGGGAGAGGGGGCCGACCGAGGTGTCTTGCGGGGTACATCGACCTGAAGGACCTTAGCGATTATGGCTTTGGTGAGCTTTGGCGAATTTGGATTCAATGAAAGACGTTCAAGTCGGTGTAGCTCTCGAATATCCCCGAATTTGTCCCCTCTCCCTTGGGAGAGGGCTAGGGTGAGGGGCTTTCCGTTCGGGACAACAAGGTCTCAAGCCTGGCCAACGGCGGCGCATCCTGGCTGCGGTCAAATACCTGGATGCCAATCTTGAGCAACCGTCCATTCTCGGCTGCGCTAATCACCTGCTCACACCGCAACAACAACCGCCCCTGATCACATTCCTGCGCTTTCATCCCCATCGACAACTTCCCTTCCAACCGCAACTCCGCCATCCGACTCTGCGCCGCAATCATCGCCACCGACCGATCCCTTAAAACCCCACTACTCTGCGTCATCAACCCCGCCACCCGCACAGCCGCCGACATCGCCACGGCAATAATCGCCAGCGCCACCAGCACCTCAATCAACGTGAAACCCGCTTCCCGCGAACGCGCACGCATACATGGCCCAAAACCCAAACCCAGCCCTCGACGCTAACCCCCGTCCTTGACGGCTTGACGACGAAAACACCCGAGGATTTTCAACATCACTGACATATCTTCTTGCAACACTGCGCGTCGAATCGAATCAAGCCAGGGTATGTCGAGATGGATATCGCACCTTTCAAATCGCTTCAGCAACCGATGCGCACGCCGCGTGGGCAGCAGGGTTTTACCCTGATCGAGATCATGGTGGTCGTGGTGATTCTGGGGATTCTGGCGGCGATGGTGGTGCCCAAGGTGCTCGATCGGCCGGATCAGGCGCGGGCGACGGCGGCGAAGCAGGATATTGGTGGGTTGATGCAGGCGTTGAAGTTGTATCGCCTCGATCACGGCACTTACCCGAGCATGAACCAAGGGCTGAAGGTGTTGGTGGAGCGGCCGGCGGATGCGAAGAACAGCAATTGGCGCTCGTACCTGGAGCGCTTGCCGAACGATCCATGGGGGCGTCCTTATCAGTACCTCAACCCCGGCGCCAATGGCGAGATCGACATCTTTTCCCTCGGTGCCGACGGTCAGCCGGACGGCGACGGCGTGAATGCCGATATCGGTTCCTGGCAGTTGTAAGGCCGGCCATGAACAGCCGCTCGCCTGAGGGGGCGAAGCAACAGGGCATGGCGATTATCAGCGCGTTGTTGATTGCGGCCGTGGTGGCGGTGATTGCGGCGGGCATGTTGACGCGCCAGAGCGTGTCGACCCGGGCGCTGGAGGCGGATCAGCAGCGCGTGCAGGGGCGTTGGCTGGTGCAGGGCGGGTTGGAGATCAGCCGTCAATTGTTGTGGGACGCACGTCAGCGCGATCCGTTGACCCGGCTCGATCAGCCGTGGGCGCAGCGTCTCTCCGCGCAAGGTTTTGAAGGGCGGCTGGAGGATGAGCAGGGCAAGTTCAACCTGCGCAATCTGGTGGCCAACGAGCGGGTTGATGAGGCGCAGGTGGCGGCGTTTCAGCGCTTGTGTGAGTTGATCGGGGTCAGCGCCGGGTTGAGTCAGCGCATCAGTCAGCGGGTGATTGCCTCGTACCCGCGGCTGCTGAATGCGCAGATGGCCGAGGCGCCGAAAAGTGGTTTCGACAGTGGTCGCGCCACTTCGCCCAACGCTTCACACAAACCGCAGAATCCGACGCTGCCGATGCTGCGCAGCATCGATGATCTGCGCAGTGTCGACGGCGTGAATGAGGCGCTGATCGGCAAGCTGGCGCCGTACCTGACGGTGATCCCCGCAACCACTTGGCTCAACGGCAACACCGCAACCGCGCCAGTTTTGGCTGCTTACGTGCCGGGGCTGTCGTTGGAGCGTGCCAATGCGCTGATCGCCGAGCGCGATGCCGGGCGCTGGTTTATCAACCGTGGCGATTTCGTTAACCGCTTGCGCCTGCCGCAACTGGAGCTGACCAGCGTCAAGGTCGGCATCACTAGTGACTGGTTTCGCCTGCGCGGCGAGGCGCGGCGCGATCAGCGGCGGGTCAGTCTTGAGGCGTTGCTGCATCGCAGCCAGGACCGCTTGCCGCAGGTGATTTGGTCGCGGGTGGGCGTATGAGCCAGTTGAAAGTGGCGTTGCCGCCCTTGGCGGAGCTGGATCTGCACAGTCAATTGCATTGCGCCTGGCTGGATCGTCAGGGCCAGGTCACGCGGGAAGAACGCTTCAGCCTGAGCCAGTTGAGCCAGCAGTCGAAACTGCCGCCGCTGGTGTGTTTTCTGCACCCGGCTGACAGCCTGTTGGCGAGTCTCGATTTACCGCCGTTGCCTGCGAACAAGATTGTCGCGGCGGTGCAGTGTGCGGCGCAGGCCTTGATGCTGGGCGACAGCAGTGAGATGCACATCGCGCACAGTTCGCGGGACGAGGCCGGGCAGGTGCAGATCGCCTGGGCGCCTCGGCAGCAGTTATTGAGTTTTGGGCAATTGCTGAAAAGCGCTGGGTTGAACCTGCGCGGTCTCTACCCGGCGCCGTACCGTTTGCCGGTGCTGCCCGGCACCGTCGCTTGCGTGCAGGACGGGCATCTGTTGTTGCGCGATAGCGTGCAAGTGGCGCGGGTGCAGCCGTTGTTCGATGACGGACTCGACGGTGTTGTGTGGGAACCGGGCATCACTTTGCACTGGATCGGTGATCAACCGCCGCCGGGCGCCGAATTGCCGATGGCGGAGGCGCAGCGCTGGACTGGGCCGCTACCGGGTTGGGGCCTGCACGGCGCAGTCCAGCAACAAAAAACCGAGCATCGCGGCTGGGACAGGGCAATCGCCCTGTCAGCGTTGGCCGTGGCCGTTTGGGTGATCGGTTTGAATCTGTATGCCGCCCGTGAGGCGAGTCAGGGCCAGCAGCTGAAAGCCCAGATGAACCTGCGGGTAAAGCAGGCCTTTCCCGAGTTGCCGGTGATCCTCAACCCGTTGCAACAGGCCCGTCAGCAATTGGCGGCGCGGCAAAAGGGCGCGGCGGATGATCCGGCGCAGACTTTTAATCGTCTGGTGTTGCAGGCCGGCAGCGGCATACCGTCGATGGCCGGCAGTGTCGAGCGGCTAGCGTTTGTCGACGGCACCTTGCAACTGAGTCTGCTGAGTGAAGCCCGTCGTGGCGGCAATGATCAGGAGTGGCAAAGCACCTTGGTCCAGGCCGGCATCAGCGTCACTGCCGATGACGAGGGTTGGACCTTGCGTCCGGCCACTGAAGCCAGCCCAAGTGAAAGCGATGACAGCGGCGGAGCAGAAGAAGATGAATAAGGCCTCGCTCGCGCTGTACCGCGCCAAGTGGCAACGCTTCAACGCTCAGGTGCAGGCGCGTTGGCAGCCGTTGGCCCTGCGTGAAAAACGCATGGTTGCCGGCATGGCCATAGCGCTGATCGGCCTGCTGCTGTGGGTCGCACTGATCCAGCCGCCGCTGAAGAAAATCACCTATTGGCAAACCGAGACGCCAAAGCTTCGCGCCCAGACCGAAGCGCTTGAGGTGCTGCTGCGCGAAGTCAGCGTGCGCCCGGACGGGCAAAGCGTGGCGCAGTCTCTGGAGCAGACCCTTCAGGCCAGTGGCCTGGCGGGGCATTACCAATTACAGGAGGCACAGGGTGCCTGGCAGTTGACCTTCGACGCGGCACCGGCCGACGCCGTGCTCGACTGGCTGTTGAGCAACCCGGCACAACTTTCTCTGCAAGTGGTCGAGGCCCGTTTGCAACGCGCAGACAACCCCTCGACCGAAGTCACCGCCGGCACTTTGTCAGGCACCGTTCGCATGGATCAGGCGCTGGGCGCTAAGGAAGCTTCATGAAGGGGTCAGGATCCAAACCGGCACGTCTGGCGTTGCCGATGCTGCTGATGGCGTTGAGCGCGTGCAGCAACACCAGCACACCGCAAAACCAGCCGCCATTGCTGGTCGACAGTGAACTCGGGCGGCCGCTGGCCAATACTCAGCGCAGCGGCGACGCGGTGCTCGACCGCGAACGCGCACAGGCCCAAGCGCGACCGGCGCCCAAGCAATTGCACAACATCAGCAAGAGTGCGCGCAGCGGTGCGGCGTCGTCGGGCATTGCGTTGCCGAGCAATCCTTTGGGCGATCAACCGGTGACGCTGAATTTTGTCGACGCCGATATTCAAGCGGTGGTGCGCGCGTTGTCGCGATCGACCGGGCAGCAGTTTTTGGTCGATCCTCGGGTAAAGGGCACGCTGACGCTGGTCTCGGAAGGTCAGGTGCCGGCGCGGCAGGCTTACGACATGTTGTTGGCGGCGTTGCGTATGCAGGGTTTCAGTGTGGTGGATGTCGGCGGTGTCGCGCAGGTGGTGCCGGAGGCGGATGCCAAGCTGCTGGGTGGGCCGATTTACAGCGCTGACAAACCGGCCGGTAACGGCATGCTCACGCGCACGTTTCGCCTGCAATACGAAAACGCGGTGAACCTGATTCCGGTGCTGCGGCCGATTGTTTCGCCGAACAACCCGATCAACGCCTATCCCGGCAATAACACCATCGTCATCACCGATTACGCCGAGAACCTGACCCGCGTTGCGCAGTTGATCGCGAGCATTGATTCGCCGAGTGCGATTGACACCGATGTGGTGCAGATTCAGAACGGCATCGCTGCTGACATCGCGCCGATGGTCGCGGATTTGCTTGATGCGCCGGGCAATGATCCGACGCAGAAAATAGCGGTGATCGGAGATCCGCGCTCCAACACCATCATCATTCGCGCCGGCAGTCCGGAGCGTACGGAGCTGGCGCGTAATCTGATTTACAAACTGGATAACGCGCAGAGCAATCCGAGCAATCTGCACGTGGTTTATCTGCGTAACGCCCAAGCGGCGAAACTGGCGCAGGCCTTGCGCGGTTTGCTCACGGGTGAGAGTGATAGCGGCACCAGTGACAGTGCGCGGTCGGTGCTCAGTGCCATGGGCGCAAGTACCGGCGGCAGCGCTGGGCAGAACGGCCAGAGCGGCACGCAAACCAGCGGCACGACATCGACCAGCAATAGCAGCGGCAGTGCCGGTGGCAGTTACGCACAAGGCAGTGGCGGCACCAGTAGCAGCGGTAATCAGGCGAGCGAACAGAACGTCGCCTTCAGTGCCGGCGGCGTAACGATTCAGGCCGACGCCACCACCAACACCTTGCTGATTTCCGCGCCGGAGCCGTTGTATCGCAACCTGCGCGAGGTGATCGATCTGCTCGACCAGCGCCGCGCGCAAGTGGTGATCGAAAGCCTGATCGTCGAAGTCGGTGAGGACGATGCCAGTGAGTTCGGCGTGCAATGGCAGACCGGCAACCTCGGCGGCAAAGGCGTGATCGGCGGCGCGAATCTGGGTGGTTCGGGGATCAACACCAACGGCAAGACCAGCATTGATGTGCTGCCGCAGGGGTTGAACCTGGGCTACGTCAACGGCACCGTCGACATTCCCGGCATCGGCAAGATTCTTGACCTGAAGGTGCTGGCCCGGGCCTTGAAAAGCAAGGGCGGCACCAACGTACTGTCAACGCCGAACCTGCTGACCCTGGACAACGAAGCGGCGAGTATTTTTGTTGGGCAGACCATTCCGTTTGTCAGCGGCAGTTATGTGACTGGCGGTGGCGGCACCAGCAACAACCCGTTCCAGACTGTGACCCGTGAAGAGGTGGGTTTGAAGCTCAATGTGCGCCCGCAGATTTCCGAGGGCGGCACGGTCAAGCTCGATATCTATCAGGAAGTCAGCAGCATTGATGAGCGGGCTTCGGCCAGTTCGACGTCGGCTGGGATCGTCACCAACAAACGCGCGATCGACACCAGCATCCTCCTTGATGACGGGCAGATCATGGTGCTCGGCGGCTTGCTGCAGGACGGTTACAGCCAGAGCAATGACGCGGTGCCGTGGCTGGGCAGTCTGCCGGGGATTGGCGCGCTGTTTCGCAACGAGCGTCGAGCGATTACCAAGACCAACCTGATGGTCTTTCTGCGTCCGTACATCATCCGCGACAGCGAAGCGGGGCGCAGCATCACCCTCAACCGTTACGACTTTATGCGCCGTGCGCAGGGCGGTTTGCAACCGGAACGCAGCTGGGCGATGCCGGACATGCAGGCGCCGCAATTGCCGACAGCGGCGCAGGGCGTACCGGCGGTTTTACCGGGGTCGGGTCCGCGCGCCACTATCAAAGCGGTGCCCATCCAATGATTCCGCCATCGCCTCTTGATCTGGAAAACCGATTTGTAGGAGCTGCCGAAGGCTGCGATCTTTTGATCCTGCTCTTCGACGGACCCAAACGACCAAAGATCAAAAGATCGCAGCCTTCGGCAGCTCCTACAGGGATTGGGGAGGGCATGAGATGAGTGCGCTGCCTTACGCCTGGGCCAAGGCGCAGCGGATTTTGTTGTGTGATGGCGTGCTGACCGTTTGCCCGTCAACGCCGGGCTGGTCGATCAGCGAGGCGCGGCGGCAGTTCGGTGCGACCACGATTCAACGCGTACGCGATGACGAACTCGACGGTTTGCTCGCCGCTGCCTATGCCGACACCGGCAGTGCGGCGGCAGTGGTCGGCGCAGCAGAAAACGAAGTCGATCTCGACCGCTTGATGCAAGACATGCCGGAAATCACCGACCTGCTCGACACCCAGGACGGCGCGCCGGTGATCCGCATGATCAACGCCTTGCTCACGCAGGCGGCGCGCGACGAGGCCAGTGACATTCACATCGAGCCGTTCGAAACCCATTCAGTGGTGCGCTATCGCGTCGACGGCACGCTGCGTGACGTGGTCTCACCGCGCAAGGCTCTGCACGGCGCGCTGGTGTCGCGGATCAAAATCATGGCCCAACTCGACATCGCTGAAAAACGCCTGCCGCAGGACGGTCGCATCGCCTTGCGCGTGGCCGGGCGCCCGATCGATATTCGTGTTTCAACGGTACCGACCGGGCATGGCGAAAGGGTGGTGATGCGTCTGCTCGACAAGCAGGCCGGGCGCCTGCATCTGGAAACACTGGGCATGGACGCGCAGGTGTTGGCCAAACTCGATCACCTGATCCGCCAGCCCCACGGTATTGTCTTGGTCACCGGGCCGACCGGCAGCGGCAAAACCACCAGCCTCTACGCGGCACTGGCGCGGCTGGATGCGAGTACCAGCAACATTCTCACCGTGGAAGACCCGGTGGAATACGACTTGCCTGGCATCAGTCAGATTCAGGTCAACGCCAAGATCGACATGACCTTTGCCTTGGCGCTGCGTGCGATTTTGCGGCAAGACCCGGACATCATCATGATCGGCGAAATCCGCGATCTCGAAACTGCACAAATCGCTGTGCAGGCTTCGTTGACCGGTCACTTGGTGCTGGCGACGCTACACACCAACGACGCGGTGTCAGCGGTCAACCGCTTGATCGACATGGGCGTCGAGCCGTTTCTGCTGGCGTCGTCGATGCTCGGCGTGCTTGCGCAACGCTTGGTGCGGCGCCTGTGCAATCACTGCAAACAGGAAGACCCGGCGACACCGGGGACGTGGCGCCCGGTCGGTTGCCCGGCGTGCAATCAAACCGGTTACAGCGGCCGCACCGGCATCCACGAATTGTTCTGCATCGACGACGACATCCGCACGCTGATCCATCAAGGGGCAGGGGAGCAGGCCTTGCGCGCATCGGCGGCCAAGGCCGGGATGTTCAGCCTGCGCGAGGACGGTGAACGCTGGATCCGTAGCGGCGCCACCGCGCCTGAAGAAATCTTGCGTGTGACACGGGACGCCTGATGAATCGCTATCGTTTTGAAGCTGCTGATGCCACTGGCAAGATCGAATCCGGGCACCTTGAGGCGGAGAGTCAAAGCGCCGCTTTCACAACATTACGCGGGCGCGGGTTGACCGCGTTGTCGGTGCACAAGGAAAGCAACGTTGCCCAGCATGGTGGCGGTGGATTGTTCAGCGCCAAACTTTCCGACAACGACCTCGCGTGGGCCACGCGGCAATTGGCGAGCTTGTTGGGCGCGAGTCTGCCGTTGGAAGCAGCGCTGAGTGCCACGGTCGAACAGGCCGAGAAAAAACACATCGCCCACACCCTCAGCGCTGTGCGTGCGGATGTGCGCAGTGGCATGCGTCTGGCTGAGTCGCTGGCGGCGCGGCCACGGGATTTTCCTGAGATCTATCGCGCGTTGATTGCGGCTGGCGAGGAGTCCGGCGATCTGGCGCAGGTCATGGAGCGGCTGGCCGATTACATCGAGGAGCGCAACAACCTGCGCGGCAAGATTCTCACCGCGTTTATCTATCCGGGCGTGGTTGGACTGGTGTCGATCGGCATCGTGATTTTCCTGCTCAGTTACGTGGTGCCGCAGGTGGTCAGTGCGTTTTCCCAGGCGCGACAGGACTTGCCGGGGCTGACCTTGGCGATGCTCAACGCCAGTGATTTCATAAGGGCGTGGGGCTGGTTGTGTGCGGCGATCATCGCGGGGGCGTTCTGGAGTTGGCGCCTGTACCTGCGCAATCCGGCGGCACGTTTGAGTTGGCATCATCGGGTGTTGAAGTTGCCGCTGTTCGGGCGTTTTATTCTGGGCTTGAACACCGCGCGATTCGCTTCGACTCTGGCGATTCTCGGCGGCGCCGGGGTGCCGTTGTTGCGCGCACTCGAGGCGGCGCGGCAGACCTTGTCCAATGATCGCTTGAGTTTGAGCGTCACTGAGGCCACGGCCAAGGTGCGTGAGGGCGTGAACCTGGCGGCAGCGTTGCGCGTGGAGAATGTGTTTCCACCGGTGCTGATTCATTTGATTGCCAGCGGCGAGAAAACCGGTTCACTGCCACCGATGCTTGAGCGTGCGGCGCAAACCCTGTCGCGTGATATCGAACGGAGGGCGATGGGCATGACCGCACTGCTGGAGCCGCTGATGATTGTGGTGATGGGCGGGGTGGTGCTGGTGATTGTGATGGCGGTGTTGTTGCCGATCATTGAGATCAATCAACTGGTCCAATAGGGCTGTTGTTGCGTAGGGCCTCATCGCGAGCAGGCGAAGGCCTACATTTGAAATGCGTTCCCCTGTAGGAGTGAGCCTGCTCGCGATAAGGTCAGCTCAGGAAAAGAATCTGTAAAACTTTTACAGCGCATTCGACCATCACCCGACCCTCAAAAAAACCATCCTCGGGTTCTCCTTTCTGTCATCTGCAACCACCCGCCAACGCCTCCAGCCCGATTCAGCCAAACCCCCGCCCCAGACGCTGCGCAGCACCCGACAAACACCCGAGAAAATCCCTTCGGAAACACCTCACAGCTCCCGAGGTTTTTTCCTTTATCTGTCACCGGAAACTGCGAATTTCTCAGTGCGACTTAACCAAGGCCAGCGCTAGCGAGGGCCCCGGTGAGTCCTCCCAGTGTCATGCAAGCAACCCCGAAACCTGTGTTCACAACCCAGTTGAAAAGGAGATTCTTCATGTTCAAGCGCACTCTGATCGCCGCCTCACTGACCGTCGCCGCTCTGGCTTCCGCCCAGGCCATGGCCGCCAACGTTACCGGTGGTGGCGCGACTCTGCCTGCCGCTCTGTACAAAGGTTCTGCCAACAGCATCCTGCCAGCCAACTTCAGCTACCTGGGCACCGGTAGCGGCACTGGCAAAACGGCTTTCCTGACCAACAACTCCGCGCTGTTCAGCACCACCGGTTCGGTGCACTTCGCCGGTAGCGACTCGATCCTCAGCGCTACGGAAATCAGCACCTACAACAGCACCTACGGCGCTTCGTACGGCCCGCTGATCCAACTGCCTTCGGTGGCCACTTCGGTTGCCATTCCGTACAAAAAGTCTGGCCAGACCGCGCTGAACCTGACCAGCACTCAGCTGTGTGATGCCTTCTCGGGCGCCAAAACCACTTGGGGTGCGCTGTTGGGTACTGCCGACACCACGCCGATTCGCGTTGTTTATCGCAACGTTTCCAGCGGCACCTCGGAAATCCTCACTCGCCACCTGAACTCGATCTGCCCGACCAAGTTCGCCACCAACTCCACCTTCACCAACGCTCGCCTGCCAGCCGGCTCCGCACTGCCTGCGAACTGGGTGGGTGTTGCCGGTACATCTGACGTCGCCACCCAGGTCAACGCCGTTGACGGTTCGATCGGTTACGTCGGTCCGGACGGTGTGAACGCTGCGAGCAACGCTGTTGTTGCCCGCGTCAACGGCGTGCAGCCAACCACTGCCAACGTTTCCCTGGCATTGGGTTCGGCCGCTCTGCCAGCCGCGCCTGCCAACCCGGCGCAGTGGGTACCGGTTGTGCCTAACCCGGCAAGCGGCTACCCGATCGTCGCTTACACCAACTTCATCTTCGGTCAGTGCTACAAGGATGCAACCGTGGCCAATGATGTACGCAGCTTCCTGACCACTCACTACAGCAACCCGGGCAACAACGCTGCCACCATCGCGCACAGCTTCACTCCGGTTCCAACCAACTGGAAAGCCGCTGTGACCGCCAACTTCGTCACCAACTCTTCGGGCAACAACCTGGACATCAACAACGCCAGCGTCTGCAACGCTATCGGTCGTCCTTTGTAAGCTTCGCTTCAGTCGCAATGCAATCGCAGCAGCCTTCGGGCTGCTGCTTTTTTTTGGCCGATCTACTCCTCAATCATGAAGTTTGTGTGACATCCGTTCGGTCGCGGCCTTCGCCAACCGCCTACCTCATAACAGCAGGGTCCACCCGACCTGCGGCCTCGTGTGGCAACTCAAAAGGATCTCGTAGTGATGCTCGCTCGCCCATCCCGTCGCAGTACCCGTGTTCAGCCTCAACAGCGTCTTGTCGTCGATCCGGCGCTGTGGCTGCTCAAGCCGTTGGCGCAGGCGATTGCCTTGTGTCTGGTGGCGGGCAGCGCCGAGGCGGCCACTGCTTTCAGTTCGGGATGGTTTGCCGCCAAGGGCGCGGCGCAGCAGGCGAGCGCTGCACGGCCCGGCACCGGCGGTTTGCCGGGGATGACGCCGCCGCTGGCGCAACAGCAGAAGGCCAACCAACAGCTGCAGCGGTCGATTCAGACCTTGAACAACACCGTCGCCGCGATTGCTGCACAGCAAGCGGCGCAAGCGGCCGGACGCGCGACAGCATTGGGTTCGGTGCAGTTTGTTCCGGACGGTTTGGCCGAGGGGGGGCTGAAGGTCGACAACAGCCTTACCCAGGGCTGGCAGAACGCCAAAGGCCCGCAACAGACTCAGGCCGACGGCAAGACCACGGTGAAGATCGAGCAAACCGCCGACAAAGCCATTCTCAACTGGGAAACCTTCAACGTCGGGCGTAACACCAGCGTTGAATTTGCCCAGCAAGCGAATTGGGCGGTGCTCAACCGGGTCAACGATCCGAGTGCACGGGCCAGTCAGATTCAGGGGCAGATCAAGGGCGACGGCACGGTGATGCTGATCAACCGCAACGGCATCGTCTTCAGCGGCACCAGTCAGGTCAACGTGCGCAACCTGGTGGCAGCCGCCGCCAACATCACCGATATCCAGTTCCGTGATCGCGGCCTGTATTTCGACAGCAGCGCCAGCCAGCCGACGTTCACCGACGCGGCGGGCAAAGTGCTGGTGGAGCGCGGGGCGTCCATTGAAACCGCGCGACCGGCGAAGTCCACCGACGCCGGCGGTTATGCCTTGCTGTTGGGCAGCGAAGTGCAGAACGACGGCAGCATCAACACCGCCAAGGGCCAGACCGTGCTGGGGGCGGGGGATCGCTTTTACATTCGCAAGGGTGCGGGCACCGAAGGCAACGGCTTCTCCACGACGTTCGGCAACGAAGTTACGCCGGGCTTCAAAGCCGCCAGCGTTGCCGGCAAGGTCAGCAACAACGGTCTGATTCAGGCCGCGACCGGCGACATCACCCTGACCGGCCATGAGGTCGTGCAAAACGGCGTATTACTCGCCAGCACATCGGTCGCCACGCGCGGCACGATTCATCTGCTCAACCCGGCGACGGACACCCAAGGCAGCGTGACGCTGGGGCAGGGCAGTGCCACGGCGATCATGCTCGACAGCAGTGACCTCACGGCCCTCGACAGCCAGCATCAGTCCGCACTGACCGCCGTTACCCCGACCAATTCGATTCGCAGTGACCAGTCGCGCATCGACATCCAGAGTGGTGGCAGCGTCGAGTTCCAGAACGGTTCGATTACCTTGGCCACGGGCGGACAAATCGCGGTGGCCGCGCAGCGTCGCAGCCTGGTGCGCAACGGTGCGCTGATCGACGTTTCCGGCGCCATCGGCGTGAAAGTCGCGATGGAATCCAACAGCATCAAGATCAATGTGCAGGGCAACGAACAGCGCGACGCATCGGGCAACCGCGACAAAGGTGCGCTGAACAGCAACGACGTCTGGGTTGACGTGCGTGAGCTGGTCTACGTGCCCGCCGGCACCAACGGTTACGCCACGGATCGCTGGTACACGGCAGGGGGGTTGCTCGAAGTCGGTGGTTACCTTGGCACCCAAGGGCACAGCATCGGTGAATGGATGGCCCAGGGCGGGACGGTAAATTTCGCCGGCAATGACGTGGTGACCGAGAAGGGCTCGTTGATCAACCTGTCTGGCGGCACGCTCGATGTGCAAAGTGGCGAGATTCGCCAGAGTTGGTTGCGCGGTGCCGATGGACATCTCTACGAATTGTCCAAGGCACCCGGCGATCTGCTCTACAGCGGTCTGTACAACGGTTATGAAGACAGCAGCGAACGCTGGGGTCAGACGAGCTATTACTACAACCCGCTGATCGCACCGACCAAGCGCCTGGAGGCTGGCTACACCGTGGGTCGCGATGCCGGGCAATTGGTGATCGGCACCCGTAACGCGCGGCTCGACGGGCAACTGCTGGGGGAGGTTTATCAGGGCGAGCGCCAGACTCAGGCGCCGCGTGCCGTGCTCGACGGCTACGCGCAGCGTCAGACCGCACTCGCGCGGCGCGGGCAGTTGATCGTCGGTGGTTACGATGCCGCCTACGTCGCGGCGGCGGGTGGCGTGCTCTATGGCCTCAATCCGTTGCTCGATCAGGTGCAGATCGGCATTGAGCGTCCGCTCGGCGACAATGACGTGGGCCTGACCGGCGTGGTGTCCGAGGCGCGCAATGGCAAGCTGTTTCTCGATGCTGCACAACTGAGTGACTGGCAACTGGGCGCACTGAAAGTCGCCGCCAAAGAGCGCATCGATGTGGACGGCGCCGTGACGGTCGGCAACGGTGGCGATATCACCCTCTACGCGCCGCAGGTGCAGGTCAACGCCGACCTGATTGCGCGGGGCGGCAGCCTGCATGTGGGCAACGTGCTCAATCAGCTCAATACCGACCGTGTCACCGATACCCGCATCGTTGCGCCTGCGGGCACGACCACGGCTGTTCGCGTGGCGGAAAAGGTGCAACTGGACACCCGGGGGCTGTGGAGCAACTTGCGCACTGACCCGGATGACGCGAGCAGTCTTGCGTATCTGGACGGTGGCGTCATTTCGATCCGCAGCAGCGGCGACATCGAAATCGGCACCGGCAGCCTGCTCGACGTGTCCTCCGGCGGCGCGCTCCTGGCCAACGGCAAGACTCGGGGGGGCAAGGGCGGCGACATGACGCTGGAGTCCAGTGCGTTGTCAGCGCCGGGTGACAGTCATCTGCGCCTCGCTGGCCAGTTGCGTGGCTATGGTGTGACGGGCGGCGGCAGCCTGTTGATTCAGGCCGGCAACGTGTTGATCGGCCAGCCCGACAAAGCCCTCGCCGACAATACCTTGCAGCTGCAAGCGGATCTGTTCGACAAAGGCTTTTCAGCCTACAACCTGATCGGGCTCAACCGCCTCGACGTTGCGGACAACACGCTGATCGACGTGCTGATGCCGGTTTACCGGTTTGCTGACGCGGCAGCCAGTCAGGCCAGCGGTGTCGCCCCGCAACAGGCGCTGGAGCTGTGGACGCCGACGCTCTATCAGGACAATCCGGCCAAGGCGCAACTGACGCAACGCGCGGGTGCCAGCCTGAGCTTGCAGGCCGGTTCCAGCGAGGTGGCGTTGAGCGATCCTGCGCGTAATGCGTTGACCCTTGGCCAGGGCTCGCGCATCAGTGTCGACCCGGGGCAAAGCATCAACGTGCGCGGCGCCGGACAGATTACTGTCGACGGTGAGTTGAATGCCTGGGGCGGCATCATCGACATTCGCCAGCAGCAGTTCGGCTCGATGAATGTCGCCGAGGCCTCGCAAGTCGCCGACAAAAATGCCCACAACCGCTCGATCTGGATTGGCGACCACGCCGTGCTCGATGTCGCCGGGCGCGCTGCCACGGGCGTGGATGCGCTGGGCCGGGTATATGGGCTGGTGGGCAAGGGCGGCAGCATCATCATTGGCGGTGAAACCGACGCGAAGAAGGCCACCGCCACGGCGGCCGATGCCTATGTCGTCGTGCGCAATGGCGCGCGGCTTGACGCATCCGGTGCGCAGGCGCTGCTGGATATCGCCGGGCAGGGGCCGACGGCGGTCGCTACGGACGGCGGGCGAATTTCCCTGAGTTCCTATAACGGCCTGTTCATCGACGGCGACCTGCGCGCGGCGGCCGGTGGCGTCGGCGCGGCGGGTGGGCGCCTGGAGATCGCTCTGGAGACGCCGAGTTATCTGCGCAGTGATGCCAGCAATGAGGTGCGCGTGCCGCGCGAAATCATCATCAGCCAGCAAACCGCTGACGCCCTGTTGCCTGCCGATGTGCAACCGGGTGAAGCGGCGCCCGCGTTGCAATACGGGCGTGCCCGCCTGAGTGCCGACCAGTTGATGGCTGGCGGGTTCGATAATCTGAGTGTGCTGAGCAACGGCCTGCTGTCGTTCGACGGTGACGTCAATCTGCACATGCAGCAAAGCCTGAGCCTGTATGCCGGCGCGATTTCGCTGGCCGAAGGCGCGCAAGACAATGCGCGTATCGACCTGTCTGCGCCCTACCTGCGTCTGTCGGGGACGGGCAAGTATTTCGAGGCGCCGGGCAACCTTCGGCCACGGGTGATGAACACGCCGACAACGCGTATATCGATGGGGCAATTCAACGCCAGTGCGGATCAACTGGACCTGAGCAACAGCCTGTCGTTCGGTACCGCGGGCAATATTGTCCAGCTCACGGGTGCGGATTTGCAGGTGACGCGTCGTGGCTTTGATCAGGTCTCCCTGCACAGTCGTGGTGACCTGCGCTTTCTGGCGCCGACCGGTTATGTCGAGAAAACCGAACTGTGGACACCGGGCGACCTCAACCTGCGTGCCGCGCAGATCTATCCTGCCAGCGATGTCACCGCTGAGGTGCGGGTGGGCTACCAAAGCGTGATCCCCGGTGCCGATCCGGCTCGCACCTTGCGCATCAGCAGCAGCGGGGCCGCACCGGCCGCGTTGCCGTATTCGGTGTTTGGCAACCTGACACTGGCGGCCGGGCGCATTGAACAAGGCGGGGTGATCCGCGCACCGCTGGGCATGATCAGCCTTGGCGGTGAAACGGTGGTCAATACCCGCGAGCTGCATTTGCTGCCAGGCAGCGTGACTTCGGTCAGCGCCGCCGGGTTGGTCATGCCGTATGGCGGAACTACCGACGGCATCGACTATCGCTACGCTGGCAAATCCGTTCAGCTCAAGGGCATCAGTGCGGATACCGCCGGCGTGACGCTGACCTCGCGCTACGTCGATGTGCAGGGCGGCGCGCTGATCGATCTGTCCGGTGGCGGTGATCTGCGCGGCGCCGGGTTTGTCTCCGGGCGCGGCGGTTCCACCGATGCCCGCTACAACCCGCTGGTGCGCAACGCCAATGACGGCACCTTCAGCCTGCCGGGCCTTGCCAGCAATCCGGTGTACGCCATCGTGCCGGGCAATCAGAGTGCCTACGCGCCGATGCTCGCCGAGGCCGGGGCGGTCGATCCGCGCATCGGCCAGCAGATTACCCTCGGTGCCGGCGTGCCGGGTCTGGCGGCGGGCACCTACACATTACTGCCCTCGACCTTTGCCTTGCTGCCCGGGGCGTTCCGGGTCGAAGTCAATGGTCAGGCCACAGCAGGCGTCAGCAACGACGCGTTGCAGATGCGCAATGGTTCGTGGACCCGTTCGGGGCAGATGTCGATTGCCAACACCGGGCTGCGTAACAGCCTGCCCAGCCAGGTCATTCTGACGTCTGCGGATGTTCTGCGCCGTTATTCGCAGTACAACGAGACCGGTTTCAGCCAATTCATCCAGAGTGACGCGACACGGCGTGGCGTGCCCCGGGCCTTGGCCCCGATGGATGGCAAATCGCTGAATCTGTATTTGATGCCAGGCGCCGAGCAGGACGTTGCCCTGGATTTCAACGGCCGCGCGTTATTCGCCCCGGCCGCCGGCGGGGTGGTCGGAACGGCCACGGTACGCGGGGCAATGGACTTTGAAATTCTCGGCTCCGGGCATTCGCGCACCGACGGTTTCACTGGCGTGTCGCTGTATGCCGACAGCCTCAACGGTTTGAATGCCGGGCGCCTGACCCTCGGCGCGCAACCGCTGATCGATTACAGCGGCGCGGGCAATATCATCTCGTTCACTGGCTACACGACGTCGATCACCCTGCGCGAGGGGGCGATGTTGTCGGCGCCCGAGGTGCTGTTGCGCACCGCCCGCAGCGATGGTGGCATTACCCTCGAAGCCGGTTCGGGGATCAACACCCTGGGCCGTGGCAACGCGCCGTACGACTCCAGCAGTGGTTTCATCTACCAGCCGGGGGCGGCCGCGCTGCTGATGGTGTCGAACGGTTGGACCAACGTCCTGGCGCCAGCGGTAGCGGACGGTACTTCCGGTGCGGGCGACATTCGCATTGGCAAGTGCCCGACGACCGTCTGCACCAACCCGACGCTGCTCTATTCCAACGGCAGCATTACCGCCGCCACCGACAAGCAGTTTGAACTCGATGAGTCGGTACGCTTCGGCACCCGCCATCTGGCCCTGGCTGTCGGCGCCGTCAACGCTGGCAGCGCCGAAGCCTTGAGCGCTGCCGGCAGCCGCGTGCCGACCGGTCTGACGCTGAACCAGAGTGTGCTCGATCGCCTGTTGCGCGGCGATACGCAGTTGGGTGCGCCCGCGCTGGAAACCTTGAGCCTGACCAGCCGCGATGCGTTCAACTTTTACGGCAACGTCAGCCTCGATACGCTGGACGCGCAGACGGGCGTGAGTAAATTGCAGAACCTGATATTCACCACGCCAGCCATTTACGGCTTGGGTGAAAGCGCTGACGTGGCGTCCATTCGCACCGCCAATCTGATCTGGAACGGCGCCAGCCAGGATCCCGGCGCCGTCATCACTGGCGGCGCCGGCACGGGCCGCGGCACCCTCGATATTCAGGCGCAGCGCATCGAGTTCGGTTACGGCCCGAATCCGCAGGCCAGCGGTCTGGAGCAGAACAATCGGCTGGCGCTGGGTTTTGCCAACGTCAACCTCAGCGCTAGTGAGCGCATCACCGCCAATCACAAGGGCAGCCTGGCGGTGTACCAGGAACAGGGCGCTTACGATCCGGTCAAGGGCTATGTCTACAGCGGCGGCAATCTCAACCTGCGCACGCCGCTGCTGACGGGCGAGGCCGCTTCGATAAACCTGCTCAAGGCCGGCAACAACCTGACGCTCACCGGCGCCGGCACGCCAGCGGCCGCCAATGCCTTGGGCGCGGAACTGACGCTCGATGCCCGCAGCATCGCGCTGGACAGCCGCATCACCCTGGCCAGCGGCAAACTGCTGGTGAAATCCGAGGGCGATCTGACCCTCGCCAATGGCGCGTCTGTGGACATGGCCGGCCGCACCTTGCCGTTCAATGATGTCAGCAAGTACAGCTGGGGCGGCGATGTGGCGCTGTACAGCAGCCACGGCAATATTCGTCAGGCCGCCGGTTCGCGCATCGACCTTTCGGCGCAGAACAATCAGGCCGGCACCCTCAGTGCCGTCGCGCTGGCCAGCGATGCGGGCATGGTTGATCTGCAAGGCCAGATACTCGGAACCAGCAGCGGCCATTACGATGCCGGCGGCACGTGGGTGCCGTACAAATCCGCCGGCGTGGACATCCGCGCCCAGCACCTGAACGGTGATGCCAGTCAGCAGTTTGCCGCCCTCAACCAGCGCTTGAATGCCGGTCAGGTCTTCGGCAGTCGCAGCTTGCAACTCAAGCAGGGTGATCTGCTGATTGGCGACGGACTCAAGGCTGGCGAAGTGAACGTATCAGTGGACAACGGCAGCCTGACCGTCGCGGGTTTGATCGATGCCAGCGGCGAGCGGGTCGGCAACATTCGCCTGTCGGCGCAAAACGGCCTGACCCTGGCCGGCAACGCCGTGCTCGACGCCCATGGTCGTGTGCTGCGGGTCGATAGCTACGGCAAGATCATCGACGCGCCGAACCGGGCGACGGTTGAGCTCAATTCCGCTGCGGGTCTGTTGACCCTTGGCGCCGGTGCGCGGATCGATCTGCGTCATGGCACCGACGCCGTGCGCGGCACCTTGCCCGGGCAGTCCGACGGGCTGTTGCGCGGCACGCTGGAGTTGAACGCGCCGCGTCTTGGGGTCGATGACATCGCCATTGATGCCAGCGGGGCGCTGAGCATTCAGGGCGCACGGTCGATTGGCCTTAACGCCACGCGGCGTTATACCGATGCCACCGACGGCGTCGACCCGGCGGCCAGCGGACGGCCGTATCAGGTGATCGATCAGGCCTACTTCGACCGCATCCATGCTGACAGCAGTGCGTTCATCGACGCGGCGCTGGCCAACCGCAACCTGCTGCAGAACAAGCTGGCGGGGCTGAACAATGCCACCTACGCCGATGCGTTCCATTTACGGCCGGGCGTGGAAATCGCCAGCAAAACCGCCGACGGCGATCTGGTGGTGCAGGGCGATGTGGACTTGTCCGGCTACCGCTATGCCAGCCTCAATCCGCATACGCAGAAAACCGCTGTGTACGGTTCGGGCGAGGCGGGCAGTCTGGTGATGCGAGCCGGCGGCAACCTCGATATTCATGGCAGCCTCAACGACGGCTTCGCGCCGCCGCCGGAAACCGTCGACGATGCCGGCTGGAAACTCTTGCCGGGCATCCAGCCGTTTGGTGGCGACCTGATCGTGCCGACGGCGGGCGTGACCCTGGCCGAAGGCACGCTGTTCCCGGCCGGTGTCACGTTGAACTACGACGTGCCGCTGCAAGCCGCGACGCTGCCCGCCGGGACCCTGTTGCCCACCGAGGCGACCCTGGCCGGACCGTATACCTTGGGCGCAGGCACAGTGCTGGCCGCTGCGGTACACGATGCGACGGGCCAGTTGTTGTACGCCGCCGGTACGTTGCTTGCCGACAGCGTGACCTTGCCGGCGGGCAGTCGCCTTGGCGCGGGCATCCGCTTGAACAACGTGACGGCGATCGGCGCCGTGCGCTGGCCCAAAGGCGTGCCGTTGCCAGGCAACGTCGAGGCCGGCACCAACGCGATCAAGGGCGTGCGCCTGAGCGGTTCGCTTGCTCTGTTGCGTGGCTCGCTGATCCCGTCGATGACTGATGTCGTGTTGGCCGACGGCACCGCGTTCATTGAGTTGCGACCGTTGAGCGGCACGCAACAGGGGCGCAACTGGGCAGTCGCAAGCATGTTGCCGGCCGGCAGTGCGTCGTGGTCGATGCGCGTGGTGGCGGGTGCGGATCTGAGTGCGGCGGACAGCCGCGCGATCAAGCCGCTTTCCAGCGATGGGCACTTGCGTCTGGCCGACACCCACTACGGCTTGAAGGTGACGGAAAAACCGCCGACGCTGGTCTGGGGCGACGGCAACCTGGGTGGTTTTACTCCCGGTGAGCCAGTGCCTGACGACCTGAAAGACTGGTGTGACTGGGCGCCGAACTCTTGCGTGCCGGCGCCGCGTTGGGCGTGGGCGCCGGACAACTGGCTGGGCATGCCTGCCGGCTCCCCGATGAGCGACGATGACGTGGCGGCCTGGTGCGGTGCGTTCCCGGAACTGTGCGTGGAAAACAAACCGGGCATCACCGTCAAAACCCGCACGCAAATGTTCAGCGTGTTGCGCACCGGCACCGGCGATCTGGACGTGCTCGCCGCGGGCGATCTGAGCATGGATTCACCGTTCGGCGTGTACACCGCCGGCACGCAGTCGCAGCACGTCGATCCGCTGTACAACCAGCCGCGCGGACGCCTGTCGGATAACGGCTCGGTGCTGGGCAGTGGCGGCAGCGATTACGAAAAATGGGTCAGTGGCAATGACAGCCTGTATCAGGCCTGGTACCCGCAAATGGGTGGCAACCTGACGATCAATGCCGGCGGTTCGATTTCCGGTGATGTGCTGGGTCGCCGCGGGTACTCGCAAAACATGGATACCCCGGAACAGGTGCCGAGTGTGGCCGTGGGCAATTGGCTCTGGCGTCAGGGCACCGGCAGCAGCGATGTGCCGACGGCGTGGTGGATCAACTTCGGCAGCTACGCGACTCAGCCGTTGCCGGATCAAAGCGTCGACACTGGCCCCTTCCTGGTGGGGTTCACCGGTTTCGGGACGTTGGGTGGCGGCAACATCAGCCTGCGCGCCGGTGCTGACGCCGGCATGCTCAAGGCCATGGGCGGCAGCGGCAACAGCAACCTTTATCCTCGTGGGCAGGGCTTGATCGTGGCAGTCGGCAGCACCGGACGTGTGGGCAGCGACGGTACTCTGCAATTGACCGGCGGCGGTGACATGGACATCCGTGTCGGTGGCTCGGTCAACCCATCGCTGCAGGCCCGGGCGGGACAAAATGGCGTCGGTGTTGCGCAACATGATCTGCAAGGTGCGTTGATCAACCTGCGCGGTGCCGCACAACTGACCGGGGGTGCGCTGGGTGGTATCAATCTTCAGTATGGCGCTGCCGCTCCCGTTCAGGACGTTCGTGAAGTCCGCCCGTACGATCCGTTTACGGCCACGCTGGGCAGCGCTTCCGGCGGCCTGGTGTTGATCCCGGGCGACTCGGCCATGAGCCTGAACACCCGTGGCGATCTGGTACTGGGTGGGGCGGCGGACCCGGGCCGGGTACGCTTGCAGAACTCTACGCCGTTTACCACCGATGACGGCGTCGTACACGACGGCGGCGGCTTGAGCGGCTTCTCGTTGTGGACCGATCACACCGCGATCGACCTGTTTTCAGCGGGCGGCAATCTGACGCCGAGCACCCAACTGGGTGAAACCACCGGGCAAGGTCCCGTGACTGCGCGTAATACCTCGCCGACCGACGGGCGCTTTGTCTATCCGTCGATCTTGCGCGCAGTGGCTGCGCAAGGCTCGATCTATGCCGGGCCGTCAGCGGTGTACAGCCAAGGCAGCGGCGTAGTGCCGGCAACGAGTTATTCATTGCTGCTGGCGCCGTCGAATGCAGGGCAACTGGAGTTGCTGGCGCAGGATTCGATCTATGCCGGCGGCTATGCGATCAACCAGTCGGGCGCCAGTCCACTGGCCATCGCCACGCCGTTCGCTCCCGCATTCAATGGCTACGGCAGCAGTACGTCGGCGACGCCAATCATGACGAATCTGAACAGTGACGGTGTTTCAGCGGACAAGAATGTGCGCTATCCGCTGTTTGCCTTTGGGCCCAACAGTTATTCGGGGCTGAGCGATGTACAGGCACCGGCACGTTTCTATGCCCTGACCGGGGATCTGGTGGGCGTGCGCAGCGGTGAAACGCTGACGTTCAACCTGTCTAGACGCACCTGGTACGAAGCGGCGGCCCCGGTGTCGATGCTGGCCGGGCGCGACATCGTTGCGTCCGGTACATTCCTCGGCCAGCCAACGATCGTGCCCAACGCCGAAATGGGCTCGCCGAGTAGCGAAAGCATTGCGTCGACCGGCAACCTGTTCGTGCATAACGATCCGCGAGATATTTCGCGGGTATCCGCGGGCCGCGACATTCTCTACAGCAGCTTCGACATCGCCGGTCCCGGCGTTCTCGACATCAATGCCGGGCGCAATATCCTGATGGAGGACCGCGCCAGTATTACCAGCATCGGGCCGGTAGTGGCGGGTGACAACCGCCTTGGTGCCAGCGTGGTCATGCAGGCGGGTGTGGGCGCGCAAGGGCCTGATTACTCACGCTTTGTCGCGCATTATCTGAATCGCCAGAACCTTGCTAACCCTGACCGGTCGTTGAGTGCGCAACCGGGCAAAGTGGCCAGGACCTACCTCGACGAACTGCAGAGCTGGCTGACCCTCGGCTATGGATTTAACGGCAGTGACGAACAGGCACAGGCCTTCTACGCGGCGTTGCCGGCCACCGAGCAGGCGATCTTCGCGCGGCAGGTGTACTTCGCCGAACTGCGCGCCGGTGGCCTGGAATACAACGATGTCGATGGCCCGCGTAAAGGCAGTTATCTACGCGGTCGCAACGCCATTGCCACGCTGTTCCCGACCACTGATGTGGCGGGCAATCCGATCCGTTACGACGGCGACATCACGCTGTACGGCGGAGCAGGGGTCAAGACCCTGTTCGGCGGCGACATCCAGATGCTCACCCCGGGCGGCGGTCAGGTGTTCGGCATCGAAGGCGCGGCACCGCCGTCCACCGCAGGGATCATCACTCAGGGATCGGGCAATATTCAGCTCTATTCGCAGGGCAGCATTTTGCTCGGCCAGAGCCGGATCATGACCACGTTCGGCGGCTCGATTCTCGGCTGGTCGGCCGAGGGCGATATCAACGCCGGTCGCGGCTCGAAAACCACCGTGGTCTACACCCCGCCGAAACGCGTTTACGACACTTGGGGCAACGTCACACTGTCGCCGTCGGTGCCGAGCACCGGCGCGGGTATCGCCACGCTCAACCCGATCGCCGAAGTGGCGCCGGGCGACATCGACCTGATCGCGCCGCTGGGCACCATCGATGCGGGCGAGGCGGGGATTCGCGTTTCGGGCAACGTCAACATCGCCGCGCTGACGGTGGTCAACGCCGCCAACATTTCGGTTCAGGGCAAGGCGACGGGTGTGCCGGTGGTGTCGGCGGTGAATACCGGGGCGATTACATCGGCGAGTTCCGCAGCATCGTCGGCCACTCAAGCGGCGGAGGACGTCGCCCGTCAGCAGCAGGCAGCTTCGCGACAGAATCAGGCGTCGGTGTTCACCGTGCAGGTGTTGAGCTTCGGCAACGAACAGCTTGCGCCGTCCCGCGATGGTGCCAGCCGTGCACCGGCACCGGGTTACAACCCGAACAGCCCGGTGCAGGTGTTGGGCGCCGGGGCGCTGGATGATCAGGCGAAACAGCAGTTGACCGAAGAGGAGCGTGGGCAACTGACGTTGTAAAAGACTCTCGTGTAGTACGTTTGGGCGACCGGTTGGTCGCCCTTTTTTTGTCTGCACAAACACACTTGCATTCGCGGAGAGCCTGTGGGAGCGAGCCTGCTCGCGAAGGGGCCAGAAGTGACACCGGATCAATCAGCAAGTGTTTCCCATGGCTGCCTCAATCCTACAACTCCAGATTATCCATCACCCGATTCACCGCCAGCTCGCCGAGCATGATCAGCTGCGCAATCCCCAACAGCGTCCTGCGCTGCGACGCGGGTATGAGGTGGGCGAAGTCATGGGCGATGGTTCTGGCCGAAGCGAGGGTTTCGCTGGCATCGGCCAGCAGTTCCTCGTTTTTGAAGTCGGCGGTGACGGCGTACATCCGGCGGGTCTTACGCGGTGGTGGCGTGGAGCCGGGTGGGCAGAGGTAGTGATCGAGGGCGCGGTCGGCGGCGTCGTTGAGCTTTTTTGAATCGAGGGATTCGTAGGGGGAGGTGGGGTCGGTTTCGGGTGGGTTGGGTGTTGGTTTGATCATGGTGAAGCTCCTTTGAAGTGGAGCCGCTACAACCTGTCGCTAAACAGGAGGGTGGCGGCTGTACGCAGGTTAGCGAACCGGTCAAAGGCACCCGGCAGACCCGAAGGTCTCCCGCATACAGCCACCATGACGAAATCGCGAAAATACAGATCCGCAACGAAGCCTGGAACGCTGATGCACCTTTGACTTGAGTTCGAGTCGCTAAACCCGATCGCTGATTCGTCAGCGACCGACCCACAATAGAACCCGACCCCAAAGCGCAGGCGTAGATGCGCAGAGTTCGGAGGCAGCGAGGACTGGCAAACATTTGAGAAGGCTCTGCGTGATGAGGCGCATCATCAGGCGCAGAGCCTGGAGTAGATTTGTGGGGATCCCTCAGGGTCTGTCCCCTTTCTGCTCACAGATCGGTCCGGACCACAGCCATTAAAGAACCTTTCGTATTGCATACATATAACCTTTTCTGATCTGGGGTGCAGGCCGAGCGCCTCCCCCATTCAGTACCCAGGTGGCCTATTTCGATGTTCTTGACTATCTGCCCTGAATTGATGTCAAGGACAGCCATACTCGTAGTGGTTTGGTTGTCCAGATATATCCGATCAGAAAAAACATGTGCTATTCGTGAGTTGTCGGGCAGTGTTATTCTCCTCTGCTCTTGCAAAGTGTCAGCATTCAGCTGAATTATTAATGAGCGTGTCCAATCTTTGTTCTCTAACAAGGCTATATCAAGATAGATTTTATTTTCGTCGACGCTTAAGTGAGCAGCGACGAAGGAGCTACGGACAGAGTGTGTTATTTGGTAACTTGCAATTGTTTGACCTGTAATGATATTGCGCGCTTCAAATAATGAACTGATTTCAGAGATGGTTGTGTGATTATAGAGGACGGAGGAGTCGCGATTGTGCAAGACTGGCATTGACCAGCCAGGTACTTTTATTGACCCTATTAAGCTTTCAGTATTAGCATCAATGGTAACGCAGGAGCTATCTAAGGTCGCATAGGTAAAGCGTGACCTGTTTTTATTCATCACAGCCTGGTGATGGCTGTTATATATTTGCCTGGTAAATCTTTTGGTTGCTGTATCGAATATTGATACTTCTCCCGATGCTTCGGTGGCATAGATTTTTGTATTGGTAGAATTGATGAATATATAAAGCCAAGCGTAGTCCGACTCAGGCTTTACAATGTGATCGATAATGCTGTTTTTCTTCGCGTCAACAATTGCAATGGACGTGCCCAAGTCTACATAAGCGAGGGCACCATCGCTGGTGATGACAACGTCCGCTTGTCGCGTACGCATATCGATAGTCCCCACCGGGTCTGGAGTAGCTTCCTTTACCTTCAGCGTTCTAGGCGCTGACTCCGCTCTCGATCCGTACGAAGCCTTGGCGATAAAGCTGTGCGTCGTTGCGCTCAGGGTTGCAATTGGTAATCGCCATTCGCCTGATGTATCGACACTGACGGTGTCCAACAAGTCTGCGAGGTTGAATACCTCGACATTCTGCCCTTTGGCTGCTTCACCGCTCAACGTAACGGCGGTTTCCTCAGTATCGCTGCCTTCTGGAATTTCGTTACCACTGACTGTGCCTATAACAGAGTCAATGGTCGGGGCGATATCTTCAATCACGCTCACGTGACGCACATTCGAATAGGTCGATGTGGGGTGATAAAGGGATTTGGCATACAACCGGCGCGCGCCGACTACAACCGTGATCGTGCATTCCCACAGGCCTGTGGTTTTATCCGCTGTCGCGGTTCCCTTGAGTACTGCGCTCGCACCGCTGCCATCATAGATCCCGACGTCCTGATCTTTGCTCGCGGTGCCTTTGAGTGTAAGCAACGTGCTGAAGGTGGTTTGTCCCTCGGGGATTTCAACGTTTTTGTCGTCCAGCACATTGCTCAGTTTCGGCACAATGACCGCCGTGACAGTGAGGGTGTAGGCCGCGGAGGCAGGTTCGGTGCCGTACTTTCCTGTCGCGATAAAACTGTGCTTCGTCACAGTCAGCCCCGACACGGTGTAGGTCCAGATTCCAGAGACCGGATCGGCCGTGACCTCATCAACGACGGTGGGCCCATTGCGTATTTCAACGTTCTTGCCCTTGGCGCCCGTGCCGCTCAGCACTACGCTGGTTTCAACGATGGTGCCACCCTCGACAATGTCCTTGCCGCTTGGCGATCCCTTGACCGAATCAATCGTCGGCGGATCCAGCGCCACCGGTTGCCCCACCGTAAACTCCAGCACATTCGAATAACTGGTCGTGTTGCTGGCCGCCCGGAAAATCTCGTAGTGCACCTGTACTTTTTTCCCGCGATTAGGCTCGATGTGCTGCGCCACAAACGCCGCGTTCAGCGGGAAATCCACGTCCTTGTCCTTGGACAAGGCGTTGAGTATTTTCGAGTCGGTGACGGGCTCATTGCCTTCAACGATCCAGAAAAACTTCACGATATCGTTGGCCGCGCTCGGAACAGCCACCGGCCGTGGCGCGGTGATTTTGCTGGCGCCGCCGGGCAGGTCTTTGGGTTCGAGCACGCCATCCTTTTCACCCAGCACGATGGGTTTGACCAGTTCGCGTTGCGCTTCGCCGACGTTCAACAGCGAGGCGTGCAGGGATGCGCGTTTGACGATGGTGCCGTTTTCATCGGTCAGCAGGTTGTACGACAGGTCCAGCGTGCCGCCCTTGAGGGTTTTGCCGTGTTCGCCGGCGACGGTGACGATGAACCCC
>NZ_FYEA01000002.1 GCF_900187605.1 Pseudomonas sp. Irchel 3H7 | reverse complement strand
CCATTATTACAATCGAATCAGGCTGCACAGTCACAATGGCTACCGAACTCCGGTGGACATGGAAGCCCTGGCGGCATGAAAAAGGGTAAAACCCTATAACCGTGTCCAGTATCGTTTGACCAGATCAGGTCGGCTCCCTCTCCCATTGGGAGAGGGCTGGGGTGAGGGAAAGGGGCCAACACCGTTACAACTGATAGTTCTTCAACTCCCGCGCAATCACCATCCGCTGAATCTCGCTCGATCCTTCATATATCTGGGTAATCCGCGCATCACGGTAGTACTTCTCGACTGGGTAATCCTCCAGATACCCATACCCGCCATGAATCTGAATCGCCGACGAACACACCTTCTCGGCCATTTCCGAGGCAAACAGCTTGGCCTGCGACGCTTCTGACAAACACGGTTTACCCGCCGTGCGCAGCCGCGCCGCATGCAGGATCATCAAGCGCGCCGCGTTGATTTGCATGTGCATGTCGGCCAGCAGGTTGGCGATGCTCTGATGTTCGTTGATCGGTTTGCCGAACTGGATGCGATCGCGCGAATACACCAACGCCGCCTCAAACGCCGCCCGAGCAATACCCAGAGCCTGCGCGGCGATGCCGATGCGTCCGCCTTCAAGATTGGACAGGGCAATCGCCAGGCCTTTGCCGCGCTCGCCGAGCAGATTGGCCTCGGGAATGCAGCAGTTGTTCAGCGTCACCGCGCAGGTGTCGGAGGCGCGGATGCCCATCTTGTGTTCAGTGCGATCAACGATAAAACCCGCAGTATCGGTCGGTACCAAAAACGCCGAAATACCTTTCTTGCCCAGATCCGGGTCAGTCACGGCAAAGACGATCGCCAGCTTCGCCCGTTTGCCGTTGCTGACAAATTGCTTGGCGCCGTTGATCACCCATTGACCGTCACGCAGTTCGGCGCGGGTGCGCAGGTTGTGGGCTTCGGAACCGGCCTGCGGTTCGGTCAGGCAGAAGCAGCCGATGGTTTGCCCACTGGCCAGATCCGCCAGCCAGGTCTGTTTCTGTGCTTCGCTGCCGTAATTGAGTACCGGGCCGCAGCCCACCGAGTTGTGGATGCTCATGAAGGCGCCGGTCGCGCCGTCACCGGCAGAAATCTCTTCCACGGCCAATGCATAAGCGACGTAATCGACGTAAGTACCGCCCCATTCTTCAGGCACCACCATGCCAAGCAAACCGAGCTCACCCATCTTCGCAACGAGCGCATCGTCGATCCAGCCAGCCTTTTCCCAGGCCTGCGCGTGCGGCGCGATTTCACCACGGGCGAAGTCCCGGGCCATGTCGCGGATCATCACTTGTTCTTCAGTCAGTTCGAGATCGTGCATGGCTCAGCTCCCGCTCTCAGGAAAACCGTGGAAGAAACTCGCGACATGCGCAGCGTCCAGCGCAGCGAGGGTCGGCGGGTTCCAGCGAGGTGTCTTGTCTTTATCGATCAGCAGGGCGCGTACGCCTTCGATCAGGTCGCCGCGGGCGAACCACTGGCGATCCAGATGCAACTCCAGTGCGAAGCACTGTTCCAGGCTCAAGTGCCGGCCGCGACGGAGCATTTCCAGGGTCACGGCCATGGCCAGCGGCGAACGGGTTTCCAGTAGATCAGCCGTGGTGGTCGCCCATTCGTGGCTGTCGGCGACGGTCACCGCGCGTAACTGCTCGACCATGCTCGGTACGTCCGGCAGGGCGAAGAAATGGTCGATGGCCGGGCGCAAAGCCTCAAGTGGCGCATCGGGCAAGGTTTGCACGGCGTGTTTGGCCAGCAGGTTTTGCAGTGCTTTGAGCGGCGTGTCCTGCCATTCCATCTGATCGAGTTTTTCGTCGAGCAGCGCCAGTTTGCTGCTGTCCAGATACCAGTCGGCCAAGCCGCAATACAGCGCATCGGCCGCGCGGATCTGCACACCGCTGACGCCGAGATAAATCCCCAGTTCACCGGGAATGCGCGGCAGGAAATAACTACCACCGACGTCCGGGAAATAACCGATCGCCACCTCCGGCATCGCCAGTCGGCTCTTCTCGGTGACCACGCGCAGATCGGCGCCTTGCACCAGGCCCATGCCGCCCCCGAGGACGAATCCGTCCATCAGCGCCAGTACTGGTTTGCGGTAGTGATGAATCGTCAGGTCGAGGGCGTATTCCTCGACGAAGAAATCTTCGTGCAGCGTGTCGCCGCTTTTGAAACTGTCGTATAGGGATCGGATATCGCCACCGGCGCAGAAGGCTTTTTCACCGGCACCGCGCAGGACAACGGCGTGGACATTGGTGTCAGTTGCCCACGCATCGAGCTGCTGTTGTAGCAAACGCACCATGTCGAGGGTAATGGCGTTGAGGCCGGCGGGGCGATTGAGGGTCAGGTGACCGATATGATTGCGAACGTCGGCCAGCACTTCGTTTTGCGTGGCATCCATGGACGGTGTCCGCTGGGATGAAGCCTGAGCTGTCATCAGTAACTCCCTGCTTTTATTGTCTTTATTCGAGAAGCTCGCGCGCGAGCGTTACCGGATCGTAACAGTGCAAATTTGCCGTGTACAACCGGGATATTCGCAGGGGGAGTTTGCGTTTTTACCTTGGTCGAAAATGTGCGCGCTCATGTAGGAGCTGCCGCAGGCTGCGATCTGTTGACCGTTAAAAAGCAAGATCAAAAGATCGCAGCCTGCGGCAGCTCCTACACAGAGTCAGCGGAAGGTTTGGGTAATGCTGCGGCGCTTGGCGTGCAGTTCGCTGGCATGGATCAGTTGTTCGAGATCCTCGGGGGTGATGTCGATGAAGGCTTCCATATCGGCCAACGCGAGTTTGAGGTCTTCTGCGGTGATTGCCTGACTGTCGACCGGGGCAACCATCGGCGCTGGTTCAGCGGGGCGTTTCGGGTAACGGATACGGGTCAGGTTGTTGTAGGCCAAGGCACTGAGCAGCATGCACGCCGCGCCGAGCATCACCGGTTCCATGGCTTTCCAGTCCATCGCGATGGTCGCTGGATCGGCCAATACGAGCGTCAATGCCAACGCCCCGGCCGGCGGATGCAGGCAACGCAGCCAGCACATCAGAATCAGCGCCATGCCCGCCGCCAGGCAGGCGCTGCCCAGAGTTCGGCCGAGCACGTGAGCCACCAGCAACGCCACAACGCCGGCACACAAATAACCACCGAGAATCGACCAGGGCTGGGCGAGGGCGCCGGATGACACGGCGAACAGCAACACCGCCGATGCCCCCAGCGGGCCAATCAGGTGATAGGCGACGTCGTGACCGAACACCTGCGCGCACAACCACACGCTGAACAATGTGCCCAATGCCATGCCGATGGCGGCGCGGCTCCATTCGGTCGGGCGGGTATTGATGGCGGCGGGCAACCAGCGAGCGAGCATGTAAATCCGATCCTTGCAGCAAATTCGAGGCAAAAAAAAGGACTTGTCCGGCATATCCGGAAAGCCCTCGAAGTGTTCCAACATTGGGGGAGGAACGTGCACAGTGTGCCGGGCAAACTCGATGCTGACAAATTCATATTAATGAAGATTTAGTGCATTAATTTTGCATTGAAGCGACGCGACGGCCACTGACGAAGCACAAGTAGCCGCCCACAGCCGCCAGTGCGCTCAAGGCATAAAACATGCTCGGCGCCGGTGTGTGCATCAGCAGAAATCCGCACATGACTGGACTGGCCGCACCACCCAACGCCGCCAGATTCTGCGCGCCGTAGTAGCTGCCGCGCAGTTCTTCCGGGGCGAGGGTGTCGACGAACAAAAAGTCGGCCGGGTAAATGATCATCTCGCCCAAGGTGAAGATAAACATCGCCACGCACCAGCCGAGCAGACTGTCGGCCAGACTGAAACCGATCAGCCCGACGATGAACAACGCAGTGCCGCCGGCAATCCAGTGACGCAGGTGTTCTCGGCTGAGCAGGCGGCCGATCTGGTACTGCAACAGGATCACCGTGATTGCATTGCAGGCGAGCAGGGCGGCCATGGTCTCCAGCGTCTGTTGCTGGGTGTGGGTGACCAGCAGGTATTGCGACAGGTACAGGGTGAAACGCCCGTGCACCAGCGTGCTGAGCAGGCAGCCCAGGGTAAACAGGATCATCGTGCGGTCGTTTTTCAGGATGATCAGGGTTTTCAGAAAGCTGGGTGGCGCAGCGACTGGAGCGATCTGGCTGGCTTCCCGGGCGGCGCCGAGCAGCAAAAATATGCTGCCGATGGCAATCGCACCGGCAACGATGAAGGGCGCCGAAGGCTGCACCCCGGCAATCACCACGCCGATCATCGGGCCGACCGCATAGCCGATATTGGTCAATGTGTAGTTGAGGGAAAACGCCTTGACCCGCTGGCCCACCGGCAGGTTTTCACTGAGGATGGCTTTGGCGCAGATGAGGAACAGCGCCGACGCCGTTTCGCTGATGATCAGCACCAGGGTGACCAGATACAGGTTCTGCGCGAAGGTCAGCAGGATAAGGCCGATGCCGCTGGAGAGCATGGTCAGGATCAGCAACCGGCGCTTGTCCAGCCGATCGATGATGTAGCCGCCATACAGCGACAGCAACGTGGCGCTGAACACCGCAATGCCCAACAGCAGACCGACATCCTGCGGGTTGAGTTTGAGCTTGTTGCTGAGGAACAGGGTCAGCAGCGGGCTGATCAGGGCGCGGCTGATAACGACGGTCAGCGAACTGATCATCAACCGGCGGATGAGGCGCGAGTAGGTGGCCACGAAGGGTCAATGTCCTTATTTCAAATGCTGGGCGGGCGTACGCCATCCTTACCGGGCAGTCACCACCGGTCAAGCCGCCACACCACAATTCCTGTGGGAGCCGTTGTACCAGATACATCAATGTTGACTGACACTCCGCCTTCGCGAGCAGGCTCGCTCCCACAAGGATCTTCATTGCTTTCAAATCAGGCGCAGGCGCATGGCGCAGCGCCGCTCTGGGGGAAATCCGCAGACGATTTCGGCTTGCAGCGCATCGCGTAAATGGCGTTCGGCTTTTACATTCGCCAACTCGACAAACCCCATCCTCTGATAAAACGGTGCATTCCATGGCAGATCGCGAAAGGTGGTCAATGTCACTGAGTTCAACTGCATCGCGCGCGCTTGTTCAATGACTGCCGCAACCAGTGCGCGACCGATGCCTTGTCCTTGAAAAGCCTGACTGACGGATAGCTCCTCAATGTGCAGGTGCTGATCAATGTCGACAGCACGAACAAATCCAGTCAGTTGCCCACCGCTATGTTCAGCAACCCACACGTACGCCTGTTCGATGGCCAGCAGATGTTGGCCAGCATCGGGCACCTCGGCATCAGCCAGCCACGCCAATGGCGGATCAAGACGAAACAATTGCGCTGCCGAATGCTCGATCGCGGGGAGGGCTTGCGCGTCAGCAAGGCTGGCGCGGCGTACGTCGAAGGTCATGTTGAGGCGCATCCTGCCGGTCGAGAGCTGGACAGGTTACGGTTTCAGCCACAGCAATACATAGTCGTTTTTGTCGAAACGCCCACTCAACACTGGCTGCGCGCTTTCCAGCGGCGTGCCCTTGAGGGATGCCAGATCACTGCGGTCCATCATCAGCCACGCCGGGCCTTTGATCGCCTCCAGTTGCTGGATCGAGTCACTGAACTGCGGTTGCAGATCCTGCGGGAGATTGACCATGAACTTGATCGCTTTCGCGTCCCTGCCCATGCCGTGCAGCACCAGTGGTGCGGGGTTATGCTGGATCTGAGCGAAGACCTCGCGGCTGAACGTTTGCGTGTCGTACAGACGCCGTTCCACCGGCTCGAACACCGCCGCGTACACCGTCCACAGCGCCAACACGGCACACAACGCCAGCACTTCGGCTCGCCAACGCGGGACCAACAATCGCGACAACGCCAACAGCTGCAGCACGCCCAACGCGATCAAAACAATCGAAACCTCACCCAATTGCTCGGGAAACCGCTGTCGGGCGATCAGCAACACCACCATCAACAAGCCCGGCGTGACCAGCCACACACCCAGCATCAACCCGCGCAACCAACGAAATACCCAACCATGCGCCACCTGAAACGGATACGCCGCAATGATCGCGGCCATGGGCAACATCGGCAGCAAATACCGCGCCTTCTTCGCCTGGGGAATCGACAAGCCGACCATCACAATCAGTCCGGCTGCCGCGCAATACTGCACCAGGCGTAACGCCGGGCCACGCTGCTGTGGTTTGCTCAGCCAGGCCGCCGCCAACACCAGCAATGCCAACGGGTAGGCGAGGGCATAGTTACCAAAGGAGCTAGTGAAGTAATACAGCGAACCGCTGACGCCTTCGCTGCCGTCCATGCGCCCCATGAACTGCATGCGGATCACGTCCTGCAAAAACACCGGCCCACCGCTGACCTGCGCTAGCCATAACAACAACCCGACACACGCGGCCAGCAACAGCGAAGCCAACACACCGAACACCAAGAGTCGCGACCATTGCCGGTTGAACAGGTAATAACTGCAGAGCATGCCGGTCGGCACCACCAGACCAATCGGCCCGCGAATGCCGAAACCGAGCAATAGCAAAACGAAGATCAGCGGCCAGTGACGCCTGCCGCCAAAATGATCATGGGCATACCCCAGATAGAACACCGCGAACGCCACCGCCGCGAGCATCAAATCCTGCGACACCGCGCGCACTTCGGTGACAAAGCCACTGGTGAGCATCAGCCACGCAATACTGATCAACGCCCAGCGCCGCGAGTACGGCGCCAGCAGTCGATACATCAGTGTCACGATCAGTGCGCCGGCGATCGCACTCGGCGCCCACGCGGTCAACGCATTCACCGCACCGAACGGCAACGACAGCAGCCAGATAAACAGCGTCGAAACTGCTGAATAATCCGCGTACGGCTGACCATAAGTCGTCGGAAACAGCGTCGGCCCATGGCGCAGCATTTCCTGCGCGAACAACACAAACCGCGAATCGAAACCAATCGGGGCCTGCCCGAAGACCCCGGCGATGAACAATAAAAACGCCAGCAGCCCTGCGATCAGCGACTGCCGGCGAATCTCAGGCGACAGCGTAATCAAGCGACGTCGGACGCGTGCGGCCACTGTTGCAGCGGAATCGGCAGTTTTCGCGATTCACCACGGCCCATCGGGAAGTAATGGAAACCGTTGCGCGCCAGACGCTCGGCGTCGTACAGGTTGCGCCCGTCGAAGATCACCGGGGTGTTGAGGCGTTGCTTGATCAGGTCGAAGTCAGGCGCCTTGAACTGCTGCCATTCGGTGCAGATGATCAGTGCGTCGGCGCCGGGCAACACCGATTCGGGCGTGCCCATCAGCATCAGCTTCGACTCGTCCGGGTAGAGGTTCTGGGTTTCCTGCATGGCTTCCGGGTCGAAGGCGCGCACGCTGGCACCGGCGGCCCAGAGTTCTTCCAGCAGGACCCGGCTCGGCGCGTCGCGCATGTCATCGGTGTTGGGTTTGAATGCCAGCCCCCACAGGGCAAAGGTCTTGCCACGCAGATCGCCGCGGTAGAACGCGTTGATACGCTCGAACAGTTTGTGTTTCTGGCGCTGATTGATCGCCTCGACCGCTTGCAGCAAGTCGCTGGAGCAATGCGCTTCTTCGGCACTGTGGATCAGCGCGCGCATGTCTTTGGGAAAGCACGAACCGCCATAGCCGCAGCCCGGGTAGATAAAGTGGTAACCGATGCGCGTGTCGGCACCGATGCCCTGGCGTACCGATTCGATGTCGGCGCCCAAGTGCTCGGCCAGTTCGGCGATCTGGTTGATGAAGCTGATCTTGGTCGCCAGCATGCAGTTGGCGGCATACTTGGTCAGCTCGGCGCTGCGCAGGTCCATAAACATGATGCGGTCATGGTTGCGGTTGAACGGCGAGTACAGATCGCGCATCACGTCGCGCACGTCATCACCGTCGCAGCCGATGACGATACGGTCCGGGCGTCGGCAGTCGGCAACCGCCGAGCCTTCCTTGAGAAATTCCGGGTTGGAGACGATATCGAACTGCAGCAGGCGGCCGACCTTGATCAAAGCCTTTTCGATGTGCGTGCGCAGCGTATCGCCGGTGCCCACCGGCACCGTGGATTTCTCGACGATGATCAACGGCTGCTCACGATGGCGGGCAATCGCATCACCTACCGACAGCACATAACGCAGATCGGCCGAGCCGTCCTCACGCGACGGCGTACCGACGGCAATGAACGCCACCCGAGCGTGCTGCACGGCAAGTTGTTCATCGGTGGTGAATTGCAGGCGTTTCGAATCCAGACCTTCACGTACCAGGCTGGCCAGCCCCGGTTCGAAAATGCTCACGTGACCCTGGCGCAACAGGTCGACCTTCTTCTGGTCGACGTCCATGCACACGACATCATGGCCGACTTCGGCCAACACAGCCGCTTGCACCAGACCGACATAACCGCTGCCAAATACTGTGATTTTCATGGAGCACTCCTGAATTCGGGCGCACGAGCCGGACGAGTGTTGATGGTGATGACCCCGAGCATGACCAACGCCACGCCCAGTGATTTAGTGAAACTGAAGGATTCGTTGAACAGCGGCAGACTGGCCGCCAGCAGGTACACCAGCGCATAGCTGATGCTCAGCAGCGAGTAAGCGCGGCCCAGCGGCAGATCGCGCAGGGCGGCGAGCCAGCAGAGCATCGACAGGGCGTAGGCAAAAATCGCCGCAACGACCACAGCCAATGCACGCAGGTCGAGGCTGTCGACGTGCAGCCATTGTTCCGGCACGGGCAGGCGGGTCATGCTCCAGCGCATGCCCAGTTGCGCAGCGCTGACGAGAAACACGCTGCCCAACGCGAAGGTGATGCCACGGCGCGGGTTCATGATTGTTGCCCCAACAAAACCACGCCGCCGATCACCAACGCCACGCCAAGCCAATCCTGGCGGTCGATGGGCTCACGGAAGACAAAGCGCGCGATCAGGGTGATCAGCACGAAGTTGAGGCTGAGCATCGGATAGGCAATGCCGACTTCCAGCCGCTGCAACACCAGCAGCCAGACCAACAGGCCCGAGCCGAGGGCGAGCAGGGCCAGCCATAACCACGGCGAGCGCAGTTTGGCGGTCAGCGAAGAATCGCCCCCGCGCCAACTCTCCACGGCGTACTTCTGCGCAATCTGCCCCAGACAAGTCAGCAGGCACGCAGCCAGCAGCAGCAACAGGCTCATGACGCCTCCTTGGGCAGGATCATGATCACCAGGTTGCCCTGCTCATAACGGACGCCGTCCTTAGGCAATCTATCGATTTCGTCCAGTTCGTCCTGCCCCTTGACGCGCATCACCACGCCGACTGAACCGCTGCGGCGCGCCTCGCGCATCCACTGTTGTACGTGTTCGGGATCGACCCGCTGTTGGATGCCGTCAGGATAGGCAAGGCCATATTTCAATTCGCCTATCGTGTTGTACAACGCCACTTGCGGGGTTTTCAGGCGCCAGGCCAGTGCGGACGCGGCACCGAGATCGTTGCTCAGCAGGTGGGTGGTCTGCGCCAGTTCCGTGA
Organism: Pseudomonas sp. Irchel 3H7; assembly: GCF_900187605.1. Lineage (GTDB taxonomy): Bacteria > Pseudomonadota > Gammaproteobacteria > Pseudomonadales > Pseudomonadaceae > Aquipseudomonas. The sequence goes on along the minus strand of NZ_FYEA01000002.1, from coordinate 606,423 downwards.
CGTGATGCTTGATGAACTGATCCGGCATCTTGTTGGCGACCACCGACTTCGGCAGCGCTGCCGGCAACACTGCGATCAGCAACAGGCTGCCCAGCGCCGGTGCTGCCCAGCATTGCAGCGGCAGAAAGGCTTGCAGCAGGTTGGCGATGATCCAGCCGATCAGCGCGATAAACACCAGCACCATGCTGTGCAGTTCGTGGTCGTAGACCGGTTTGGTCAGTTGCAGATAGACCAGCGCGATCAACGTGACGATGCCCAGCAACAGATTCAGCACACCGTTGATGCTCAGCGCCAGACCTTGCTCCAGACGCAAACGATCGGCCAGCGCATGACCGAGCAGCAACGCCATCGGCAGCAGGCACGGCAGGATGTAGGTCGGCAATTTGCCGTTGCTCAGGCTGAAAAACAGCAGCGGCATCAGCAGCCACAGCAGCAAAAACACGACGTTGGGCTGAGCGCGGGTTTGCCAGGCTTGCTTGAACGCCGTCGGTAGCAATCCCGCCCACGGCAAACTGAACGCCACCAGCAGCGGCAGATAGAACCACCACGGCGCATCGTGTTGCGCGTCATCACCGGCAAAGCGACGAATGTGTTCGTGCCAGAAGAAGAACCGCCAGTAGTCCGGCTCCTGTGCATGCACCGAAAGCACCCACGGCAGGCTGACGAGGATCGCCACGGCAATCGCCACCGGGCCGAACATCAGCAGTTCACGCCAGCGTTTTTGCCAGAGCATCCATGGCAGGGCGATCAACACCGGCAGTAGCCAGGCGAGGAATCCCTTGGTCATGAAACCCATGCCGCAGGCCAGGCCCAATAGTGCCCAGGCCGCCATGCGCTTGCCGCTGGTGTGGCTGTCGAGGGCAAACCACAGCGCCACCAGACTCAGGTTGACCCAAAAGGTGAATTGCGGATCGAGGTTGGCGTAACCGGCCTGCCCGGCGACGATGGTGAAACTCATGTAGAGCAGGGCGCAGACGAAGCTTTTGCGCGGTTCGTTCCACAAACGCCGGGCGAGCAGATAGCACAGCAGCACGCTCAGGCCGGTGCTCAGCGCCGACACAAAGCGCACGCCGAACAGGTTCTGCCCAAACAATTCCTGCCCCAGCGCGATCATCCAGTAACCGGCAATCGGCTTCTCGAAATAGCGCAGGCTCATGAAGTGCGGCGACACCCAGTTGCCGCTCAGCAGCATGTCCTGACTGATCTGCGCGTAACGGGTTTCGTCGGGAATCCACAAACCATGCGTGCTCAGCGGCAGCAGATAGGCCAGCAAGCAAATGACCAGCAACAACAGTGGCAGCGTCCAGCGTTTAGTCATGCGCCTTGCACTCCCAGCCAGCCTTCACGGCCGTCGAGGGCGCCGCGTTGCACACGGCCCACGGGCAAGGTGTTGAAGAACTCGGGCAACAAATCGCCCAGCGGTTTGAACGCGATGTTGCGCTGACGTGCAGCGGCCAGCAATTGACGAAAATCCTCAGCCATCAGAATCCCTTCCACTTCGGCATGAATGGTGTAGACGTTGAGCTGTTGCGGGCGGAAGTGATCGAGAATGAAACTGTTGAAGTCGCGCGCTGCGACGATGGGGCCAACGATTTCGTCGAAAGTCGGCAGGTCCACGGGAATCTGTGGAGTACCCGGCGTACCGTCGGCCAGCAACGGGCGAAACAGGCGTTGCCCACGGCAATCGCTGTTGTAGCGAAAGCCGAAGGCTTGCTTGGCTTCGATCACGCGTTCATCCGCACGCCAACCGGCGGCGGCCGAACACTCGACTTTTTCGCCGAGAATGTCGCTCAAGGTGTCGACGCCCTGACGGATCTGCTCGATCAGTTGCGCATTGCTCCAGCGCCCGGCGTTGGCCTGCCAGCCGTGGTGATCCCAGGCATGCAGACCGACTTCATGACCGGCATCGCGCGCCTGACGCATCAGGTGCCCGAGGTCACGGCCAATCGGTTTGCCCGGCCACGCGGTGCCGGCCAGTAGAATGTCCCAGCCATACAGGCCGGCGGCATTGGAGCGGAGCATTTTCCAGAGGAACTGCGGGCGGATCAGGCGCCACAGATGCCGGCCCATGTTGTCGGGGCCGACACTGAAGAAAAACGTCGCCTTGATCTGCGCCTCGTCGAGCATTTCCAGCAAGCGCGGCACCCCTTCACGGGTGCCGCGAAAGGTGTCGACGTCGATGCGTAGACCGGCCTGCATCAACGCTTGTCCGCTTGTTCGAGCATGGCTTCACGCAAGAAGAAATCCAGCGTATTGCCGATGGTCTCGCGCATTTCCACGGTCGGCGTCCAGTCAAGCAGGCGCTTGGCGTTGGCGATGCTGGGCTTGCGGTGCTCGACGTCCTGGTAACCGGCGCCGTAGAACGCCTTGCTCTCGACGTCGCGGAAACCGGCGAACGGCGGGAAGTTGTCGCGCAGCGGATGCGCTTCAAACTGACGCAGCAACTCTTCGCCCAACTGACGGATGCTGGCTTCGTTGTCCGGGTTACCGATGTTGATGATCTGGCCGTTGCAGACGTCGTTGTCGTTATCGATGATCCGCGCCAGTGCCTCGACGCCGTCAGCAATATCGGTGAAGCAGCGTTTCTGCTCGCCGCCGTCGAACAGGCGAATTGGCGTGCCTTCAACCAGATTGAGGATCAACTGAGTGATGGCGCGGGAGCTGCCTATGCGTGCCGAATCCAGGCGGTCGAGACGCGGGCCCATCCAGTTGAACGGGCGGAACAGGGTGAAATTCAGACCCTTGGCGCCGTAGGCCCAGATCACCCGATCCAGCAGTTGTTTGGACACCGAGTAGATCCAGCGCTGCTTGTTGATCGGGCCGACCACCAGATTGGAAGTGTCTTCGTCGAAATGCTTGTCCTGGCACATGCCATAGACTTCCGAGGTCGACGGGAAGATCACGCGCTTGTTGTACTTGACGCAGTAGCGCACCAGTTTCAGGTTTTCTTCGAAGTCGAGTTCGAACACGCGCAGCGGGTTGCGGGTGTATTCGATCGGCGTGGCGATGGCCACCAGCGGCAGGACCACGTCGCACTTCTTGATGTGGTACTCGATCCACTCGGAGTGAATGCTGATGTCGCCTTCGACGTAGTGGAAGTGCGGATGACTGCGCAGACGGTCGATGGCATCGGAACCGATGTCCAGGCCATAGACTTCGTAGCGGTCATCGCGCAGCAGACGCTCGGACAAGTGATTGCCAATGAAGCCGTTGACGCCAAGGATCAGCACGCGAGTGCGACGCGGTGCGCGGCCGGATTCAGCTCCGCGCAACAGCGAGCCGTCGACCAGACCGAGTTCGTTGGCCAGTTGCGGGCCACTGAGGAACAGGCCGTTGTCGTTGCGTTGGCCGGAGAGGATCACCAGCGAATCTTCACCACAAGCAATGCGCAGGGGATCAACGCTGATTACGCGGCCGGGGGCCTGGCCGTCGTTGCCCTTGACGACTTCGGCGCTCCAGACGATGAGTTTGTGCTCACCGACCGCGCAGAAAGCGCCCGGATACGGTTGGGTCACCGCGCGAACCAGGTTGAACAATTGCTCGGCAGGTTTCGCCCAGAGCAGTTTGCCGTCCGCTGCGGTGCGACGACCAAACACGGTGGCTTTGGATTCGTCCTGCGCGGTTTCGCTGGTCTTGCCTTGCAGCATCGCCGGCAGCGTGTCGCGCAGCAGATCGGTGGCGGCGATGCGCAACTTGCCGTGCAGGCTCAAAGCGGTGTCGCTGCGTTCGATGGCCACGCGCTGTTGGGCAACAATGGCGCCGGCATCGGCACGTTTGACCATGCGGTGCAAGGTGACGCCGGTTTCGCTTTCGCCATTGACCAGCACCCAGTTCGCCGGGGCGCGGCCGCGGTAGCTCGGCAACAGCGAGCCGTGCAGGTTGAACGCGCCTTTTTTGGCCACGGCCAGCAACGACTCGCTCAGCAGGTTGCGGTAGTAGAAGGAGAAGATGTACTCAGGGGCGAGTTTGGCAATCCGTTCGATCCACAACGGATGGTTGACGTCTTCCGGCGCGTGCACCGGGATGCCTTTGTTGGCACAAAGTTGCGCAACCGATCCGTAGAACGCGTTCTCTTTCGGGTCATCGGCGTGAGTGAATACCGCTGCAATGTCATAGCCGCTGTCGAGCAGCGTTTGAATGCCGGCGCAGCCAATATCGTGATAAGCGAAGACAAGAGTTTTTGCGCTCATGAGAGAACCTGATCATTGGAGGAGGAGAGACCGTCGACGGTGATGGCGCGCGGCGGCATGGCGGGTTGGCCGCGCAAGACTTTTTCAACGAAGAAACGCGGGCGGGCGCGCACGTCGCTGTACATGCGCCCGAGGTATTCACCGAGCAGGCCCATGCCGATGAACTGGCCACCGGTGAACACAAACAGCACGGCGAACAGTACGAACATGCCGTCACCGGCCCAGCCGGCACCGAACGCCAGGCGCATGACGATCAACGCGAAGGCAAACAGCAATCCAAGCCCGGCCATGGTGAAACCGACGATGCTCAGCAGGCGCAAAGGTGTGGTGGTCATGCAGGTGATCAGGTCGAACATCAGATTGATCAAACGCATCGGGCTGTACTTCGAATCGCCGTGCTCACGCTCGGCGTGGGCGACGACAATTTCGGTGGTGTGGCGGGCGAAACTGTTGGCCAGAATCGGAATGAAGGTGCTGCGTTCACGGCAGGCGAGCATCGCGTCGATGATCGTCCGCCGGTAAGCGCGGAGCATGCAGCCGTAGTCGCTCATGGCGACTCCCGTAGAGCGCTGCACGGCGAGGTTGATCAGCTTCGACGGATAGCGGCGCAGGGCCGAATCCTGACGGTTGCCGCGCACGGTGCCGACCACGTCGTAACCCTTTTCCGCTTCAGCAACCAGCCGGGGGATTTCTTCCGGCGGGTTCTGCAGGTCGGCGTCGAGGGTGATGACCACATCGCCTTTGCACTGCTCGAAACCGGCCATGATTGCTGCGTGCTGGCCGTAGTTGCGGTTGAGGATGACCGCCACGAACGGGCTGTCCTCACGGGTTGCGGCTTCTTCCAGCATATTCGCGGACTCGTCACGGCTGCCGTCGTCGACGAGGACGATTTCATAGTCGTGACGCAGCATCCGGCAGGCCGCCTCGGTGCGGCGCAGCAGTTGCGGCAGGCTGTCCTGTTCGTTGTAGACCGGGATAACGATCGACACACAGCGGATCGGATAGGGTTTCACGGGCGTTTGTCCATAAGAGTGGCGATGGCACCGACCACGCGATCAAGGTCTTGATCGCTCATGTCGGGAAACAACGGAATCGAGCACAGCCGCGCCGAGTTCCACTCGGTGTCGGGTAGGTAGAGGTCGGGATCACGCTGGCGGTACCAGGTGTGCAAGTGGGTGGCGATGAAATGGATACCGGTGCCGATGCCTTGGTCCTGCAAACCTTGCATGAAGGCTTCGCGGTCGATGCCGCAGCGCTCGCTGTCGATGCGCAGGATGAACAGGTGCCAGGCGTGGGTTTGTGCGTAAGCGGGCAGGGCCAGCGGTTGCACCGGCAGGCCTTCGAGTTTTTGCCGGTAGGCGGCGGCCAGTTCCGTGCGGCGGGCGTTGATTGCGTCCAGACGCTCCAGTTGCACCAGCGCAATCGCGGCGTTGATGTCGGCGAGGTTGTATTTGAACCCCGGCTCCATCACTTGCGCCTGCGGCTTGCGGCCACCGGTCAGGCGATCGTAGGCGTCGACGCCCAGACCATGGAACTTGAGCATGCGCACGCGGCTGGCCAAGGCTTCGTCGTCGGTGACGAACATCGCGCCTTCGGCACAGGTCATGTTCTTGATCGCATGGAAGGAGAAAATCGCCGTGCCCTGCGCGCCGACGTGACGCCCCTTGTAGCGGGTGCCGGCAGCGTGCGCGGCGTCTTCGATCACCGCGATGCCGTGCTTGTCGGCCAGCGCATACAGCGGATCGAGATCAAACGCGGCGCCGGCGTAATGCACGGGAATGATTGCTTTGGTGCGTGGGGTAATGGCGGCTTCGATGCGCGCGGCGTCGGTCATCAAGGTGTCGCGATCAACGTCAACGAACACCGGTGTGGCGCCGAGCAGCGAGATCATGTTGGCGGTCGACACCCAGGTCTGCGACGGGGTGATGACTTCGTCACCCGGGCCAATGCCCAAGGCCAGCAAGGTAATGTGCATGCCGCCGGTGGCCGAGGAAAGTGCCACTGCATGCTTGCAGCCGACATAGTCGGCAAACTGTTCTTCCAGTGCCTGGCTTTTAGGGCCTGTAGTAATCCAGCCCGAACGCAGTACTTGTTCAACTGCGGCTATTTCTTCATCGCCGATACTCGGCCGGGAAAACGGCAGAAACGCTTGACTCATAAGAACCTCGGGGCGACAGCCATCCTTCAGCCGATTGTCTGAAAAACACGGAATTTCAAAGGGTTGAGATACCGGCCGGGGAATGCCTGATTGACTTTTAAGTCCACGGACGGCAGGGTTGCAGGCCTTTCGGGGCAACCTGTTGTAACTAAGGTTATGCGCGTTTTTGTCAAAGGAACATGAAAAAACGGTCGGCGATTCGTCTATCTGTAAGCCATACAGCCACCGTTCAGACTTCTTCCGTTCATCGGCTCTTTTAATCGAAAAGTCCTACGGAAGAGTCGCTCTTTATATAAGTTTGTTTGCACTTTTAAGTTGTTTTGTTGAACTGTTTTCTATTCAAGGCCGTTTCGTTTGATTGACTTGTCGAGTACTGCATCCATCCCGTCGAACACTAATCCGCTGACGCTTTATCTGGCGCGACTGGCGCCTTCCAGCCAACTGACCATGCGTTATGTCTTGCAGGACGCTGCGGACCGCCTCGGTTTCGAAGACGTGGATATCGAAGAAATTCCCTGGCACGGGCTGCAACCGGAAGACGTCGTGGCACTGGTCGCCGCGTTGCGCGCCGACGGCTATGCACCGAATACCTCGTCGCTGTATGTGAATGCCGTGCGCGGGGTGATGAATGAAGCCTGGCGCATGAGCCTGATCAGTCAGGATCACTTGTTGAAGATGCGTTCGGTCAAAGCCATTGCCGGCACGCGCCTGTCGCAGGGGCGCAACTTGAAGCGCACTTTGATCCACGAACTGATGGAAGTGTGCGCCGCCGATCCACGCCCGCAAGGGCTGCGCGATGCGGCGGTGATTGCGTTGTTGTACGGCACCGGCATGCGTAAATCGGAGTCGGTGGATCTGGACTTGAATCAGGTCGACTTCACCGAGCGCAGCCTGACCGTCACCGGCAAAGGCAATAAGCAACTGATCAAGTACGCACCGGCCTGGGCGTTCGCCAAACTCGATGCATGGCTGGAACTGCGCCGTTCAGAACTCAAGGAAGGCGAGACTGACGATGCCTTTCTGTTCAATCGCATCCGTCGCGGCAGCCATATCACCCGCGAGCGCATCACCAAACACGCGATCTATTACATCGCCCGTCAGCGTGGCACGCAGGTCGGGGTGAAGATCATGCCGCACGATTTCCGCCGTTCGTTTATCACGCGGGTGATCGAGGAGCATGATTTGTCGATTGCGCAGAAGCTCGCACACCACAGCAACATCCAGACCACCGCCAACTACGATGTGCGTGATGACAACGAGCGGCGGCGTGCGGTGGATCGTTTCGATCTGTAGGCCCCGTCAGGACGGCGAAGGGCAGGTGCGCGCGTTGCCGGTGGCCGCCCGACTGATCTGCTCGGCCAAGCGTTTGACGTTGTGCTGCTGGGCGCCCACCAGATCATCGATGGTCGGGCCGGACGGTGTTTGTAGGGTCGAACGGCAGGTCAGCAAGCCATTGTCAGTGGCGCCGTCGGGACGCAAGCGCCATTTCGCGTCGATCAGGCCGTACTGACCGGGGATCGAGTCGAAGCGTTGCACTTCGATGCGCACCGAAACGTTGCCTTGGCCACTGCTATTGCTCAATTGATCGGCCAGTGCACCGCGCAATTCATCTGCCAATGTCGCCCCCCACCAATCGGTTTCCAGAATCGCCAGGCCGCTGTTGCCCTGGCGGATAACGATTTGTGCACGGTCGACCTGCGGCGGCACGCTCAGCGCTTCAATCGGAATCTGCGCGCCGGTCCGGGTGTTGGCGATCTGCACCGGCGTCAGGGTGTGAAAGCTGATCGGGTCGCTGCGGCACGCGCCCAGCAGCATGAAGGCAGCGAGCACGGTGATCTTCAGCGGTAAAGCCATTGGGTTAGCTCCTGTGCTCAATTGCGCGGTGGTCCTTTCAGATCCAGTGGCGCGGCGTTATCGGGGCGACCGCGAATCAGCGACTCAGGATGCCGGCCGAGGTAATCCGACAGCTCCCGCAGCGAACGCGACATACGCCCGAGTTCGTCGAGGGTTTCCGTGAGTTTCTCGCGTTGCGGCGAATCTTCGGCCAGGGTCGAGCTGGCGGACTGCAAGGTCTTGCTGACGTCGGCCAGAGTGCTCTGCACGCCCGGCAGAGTCTTGGCGTTGAACTGGGTCAGGCCTTTGCGCAGCTCGACCAGATTGCTGTCGAGGTTGCTGGCGATGCGATCGACCGGCAACTTGTTGAGCTTGTCGACCACGGCTTCGAGTTTTTCCTGCAGCTGTTCGAGGCTGCCGGGCACGGTTGGAATCACCACCGGGCGCGCCGTGGGGTCAAAGGCAACTTTTTCGGCTTTCGGGAAGAAGTCCAGCGCCACGTACAGTTGCCCCGTCAGCAGGTTGCCACTGCGGGCCTGGGCGCGCAGGCCATTGTCGATGAAGGTGCCCATCAGACGAATGCCGGCGGCCTCATCGTTGGGATCATGCTTGAACGCGGTGAGCATTTTTCCGTAAGCCATGCCCAAACGTTGCGGGTAAATAACGATGCCGACGTTAAGCGGGAAGCTGCGTTTTTTCGCGTCGAAATCCAGATTGATCGCCACCACCCGACCGATTTCCATGCCGAGGAATTCCACCGGTGCGCCGACCTTCAAGCCGCGCAGGGATTGGTCGAAACGCAGACTCAGGTATTGCGCCTTGCCATTGGGCGGGGCGAGGGCGGTGGTCTGGTCGGCGAACAGTTCGAAGTCTTTGTCATCGGCGGCGGCGACGTCGTTGGGGCTGTAATCCGGGGCGCGAAAAGCGATGCCGCCCACCAGCATGGAGGACAGGGATTCGGTTTTCACCTGAAAACCGTTGGCGCCGACGCTGACGTCGATGCCACTGGCGTTCCAGAATCGGGTGTTTTCGGTGACGAACGCATCGTTGGGCGCGTGAATGAATACTTCGATGTTCACGCCTTTACCGTCAGGCGCCAGCTCGTAGGTGACGACCTGGCCGACAGGGATCTTGCGGTAATAAACCGGTGAACCGATGTCCAGCGAACCGAGATCCTGGGTGTGCAACATGAAACGCTTGCCCGGCTCGCCGTAGGTGATCGGTGGCGGGTTTTCCAGACCTTTGAAGTTCTTCGCGCGGGAATTGGACTGGCCGATGTCGGCACCGATGTAGTCGCCAGACAGCAGCGTGTCGATGCCTGACACACCGCCTGCGCCGATACGTGGGCGCACTACCCAGAATTGCGAGTCTTCGCGAGTGAAGGTTTCGGCCTGTTTGGCCAGTTTGATCGTCGCGTTGACGCTTTTCTGGTCGTCGCTCAACTCGACGTCGGTGACTTGGCCAATGACCACGTTGCGGTATTTGACTTCGGTCTTATTGGCCGTCAGACCACTGCCGGTCTTGAAGGTGACCACGATGGTCGGCCCCTCCTGCATGATGTTGTGCACCACCAGCGAAATGCCCACGAGCACCGCCACGATCGGCACGATCCAGACGAGTGAGATGCCGAACCGGCGGGTTTTGACGGGGGCTTGGCCTGGCGCTCGCGGCTCGTCGGTGGCTGACGACTTCATCCATGTCTCCTCAATTGAATGGGCACTGAGCGTCAGGAACGCAAAAGCACCTCATCAATATAGAAGTGCTTGGCGATAGAGCAAATGCGAATAGCTCACCTGCGCTTGATGATCGTTCCCATGCTCTGCGTGGGAATGCCTCAACGGACGCTCTGCGTCCAGTGACGCGGAGCGTCACGGGCTGCGTTCCCACGCAGAGCGTGGGAACGATCAGATCGCGACAGCGCTGCTTGTGCTGTCAGCCGAGCATTTCCCGCAGGCGATACCAGAACATCCCCAGTGCCAGCAGTGGCGAACGCAGGGCCGGGCCGCCGGGGAAGGTCATGTGCGGCACGCCGCTGAACACATCCATGCCTTGGCTGTGGCCGGCATGAATCGTCTCGCCAAGCAGTTTCGCGCACCAGTGGGTGACGTTCAGACCATGGCCGGAATAGCCCTGCGCATAGAAAACGTTCGGGTGCTGTTTGAGCCGGCCGACCTGTGGGAAACGATTGGCGGTGATGCCGATCTTGCCGCCCCACTGGTAATCGATGCGCACGTCGGCCAGTTGCGGGAAGACCTTGAGCATCTTCGGCCGCATATAAGCGGCGATGTCCGCCGGATCGCGCCCCGAATAGTGACAGGCACCGCCGAACAGCAAGCGCCGATCGGCCGAGAGCCGGTAGTAATCGAGGCCGACTTTCTGGTCGCACACCGCCAGATTGTGCGGGATCAGTTGCGCGGCGCGCGCCTCGGACAACGGTTCGGTGGCGATGATGTAACTGCCGGCCGGCAGCACCTTGCCACTGAGTTGTTGTTCGAGTTCGTCCAGATGTGCGTTGCAGCCCAGCACCAGACTGCCGGCGCGCACTGAGCCCTTGGCGCAACGCACCTGAACGGTCGAACCGTGGATGATTTCCAGCACTTCACTCTGCTCGAAAATCCGCACGCCAAGCGACGCTGCCAGCCGCGCTTCGACTTGCACCAGATCCAGCGGGTGCAGGTGCCCGGAACCCATGTCGACCAGCCCACCGGCATAAATGTCGGAGTTGACCACCTGCTGGCGGATCTGCTCCGGGCCGATCAGCCGGGTTTCGTGGGCGTAACCGAGTTCGGCGAGATCGAGCAATTCATCCTTGAAGGCAGCGAACTGCGCCGTGGTGTTGGCCAGATCGCAGAAGCCCCAGCGCAGATCACATTCGATGCCGTTGTCGCCGATGCGCTGACGCACCAGTTCCACTGAATCGATGCCGGCGCGCTGCAAATAACGCACGCCTTCCTGACCGACATATTTGGCGAAGCCTTCGACCTCATGACCGATCCCGCGAATCAACTGACCGCCATTGCGTCCGCTGGCGCCCCAGCCGATGCGCCGGGCTTCGATCAAGATCACCGACAGCCCGCGCTGGGCCAGTTCGATCGCGGTGTTGACCCCGGTGAACCCGCCGCCGATCACGCAGACATCGGCGCTCAGATCACCTTCCAGTTGCGGATAAGGTGTAGTCGCCCGAGCGGAGGCTGCGTAATAGGAACGGGCGTGTTCTTGGGTGTACTGATTCATTTGTTCGACTTCACTTTGCTCCAGGAGCGGGTCATCAGACGCATGATCGCTTGAGGCGGGGTGGTAGAGATGTAGAGTTTGTCGAGGACTTCTTGAGGTGGATACACCTCAGGATTGTTGACCAGCTCCGGATCCATGTATTGCTTGGCCGACGGGTTCGGGTTGGCGTAACCGACGGACGCACTGACCTTGGCAATCACCTGCGGATCGAGCAGGTAATTAATGAAGGCGTGGGCTTCTTTGGTGTTGCTCGCATCGGCCGGAATCGCCAACAGATCGAACCAGAGGTTGGCGCCTTCCTTTGGAATCGCATAGGCGATGTTCACGCCGTTCTTGGCTTCCTTGGCGCGGTTGGCCGCCTGGAACACGTCGCCGGAATAACCGAACGCCACACAGATATCGCCGTTGGCCAGGTCCGACACGTATTTCGAGGAATGGAAATAGGTGATGTACGGGCGGATGCTCAGCAGTTTCGCTTCAGCCTTTTTATAGTCTTCGGGGTTTTCGCTGCGCGGGTCCATGCCCATGTAATTGAGCACGGCAGGGAAGACCTCGTCTGCGGAATCCATCATCGACACGCCACACTGGGTGAGTTTCTTCAGGTTCTCGGGTTCGAACAGCACCGCCCAGGAATCGATGTGGTCGATGCCCAGCACCTGTTTGACCTTGTCGACGTTGTAGCCGATGCCGTTCGTACCCCACAGGTACGGCACCGAGTGCTCGTTGCCCGGGTCGTTTTTCTGTAGCAGTTCGAGCAGTTTCGGGTCGAGGTTCTTGAAGTTCGGCAACTGCGAGCGATCAAGTTTGAGAAATGCGCCGGCCTTTACCTGACGCGCGAGGAAGTGGTTGGAGGGTACGACCACGTCGTAACCGGTACGACCGGCGAGCAGTTTGCCTTCGAGGGTTTCGTTGGAGTCGAAAACGTCGTAGATCACCTTGATCCCGGTTTGGCTCTGGAAGTCGGCGAGGGTGGTTTCGCCGATGTAGTCGGTCCAGTTGTAGACGCTGACCTGAGGTTGGGCTTGGGCTTCGATGCTGCACATCAAGGCCAGAGCGGCGGGAACCAGGGTTTTCAATAGACGCATATCTACACCTCTAATTTTTTGGATTTTTCAGGTGGTTCTTTGCTGTTTGAGCTGCCGCCATCGCGAGCAGGCTCACTCCTAAATTTTGGAATGCATTCCCCCTGTAGGAGTGAGCCTGCTCGCGATAGCGGTGGTACAGACAACGAAGGTCTTAAACGCTGAGCATCAGGAACTCACGCTCCCACGAGCTGATCACGCGCTTGAAGTTTTCATGCTCGGCACGTTTCACCGCGACATAGCCACGGACGAACTTGTCGCCAAGGTATTGCGCTACGGCTTCGCATTCTTCCATCTGCGTCAGCGCTTCCTCGATGGTGATCGGCAGGCGCAGATTGCGGCGTTCGTAAGCGCGGCCCTGGACCGCAGCGCTCGGCGCGATGCCTTCGACCATGCCGATGTAACCGCAGAGCAGGCTCGCGGCAATCGCCAGGTACGGGTTGGCATCGGCGCCCGGCAAGCGGTTTTCCACGCGCATGGCTTCCGGACTGGAAGTCGGCACACGCAAACCGACGGTGCGGTTTTCTTCGCCCCATTCGACGTTGACCGGTGCAGAAGTGTCCGGCAGGAAGCGGCGGAACGAGTTGACGTTGGGCGCGAACATCGGCAGCACTTTCGGGATGTACTTCTGCAAACCGCCGATGTAATGCAGGAACAGCTCGCTCATCTGCCCGTCTTCATTGGCGAAAATCGGTTTGCCAGTGGCGATGTCCACCACGCTCTGGTGGATGTGCATGGCGCTGCCCGGCTCATCGCCGATCGGCTTGGCCATGAAGGTCGCGGCGACGTTGTGCTTGAGCGCGGCCTCTCGCATGGTGCGTTTGAACACGGTGATCTGGTCGGCCAGATCGAGGGCGTCGCCGTGACGGAAGTTGATTTCCATCTGCGCCGGGCCGTCTTCGTGGATCAGCGTGTCCAGATCCAGTCCTTGCAGTTCGCACCAGTCATAGACGTCTTCGAACAACGGATCGAATTCGTTGGCAGCATCAATGGAGAACGACTGCCGACCGCTTTCTGCACGGCCCGAGCGGCCCAATGGTGCCTTGAGCGGCAAGTCCGGGTCTTCGCAGCGTTGGGTCAGGTAGAACTCCATTTCCGGCGCAACAATGGGCTTCCAGCCTTTATCGGTGTACAGCTGCAGGACTTTTTTCAGCACGTTGCGCGGCGACAGTTCGATCGGGTTGCCGAACTTGTCGAAGGTATCGTGAATGACGATGGCGGTCGGCTCGATCGCCCATGGAATCACGTAGACCGCGTCAGCCACGGGCTTGCAGACCATATCGATATCGGCAGGATCGAGCAGGTCGTAGTAGATGTCGTCGTCGACAAAATCCCCGGTTACCGTTTGCAGCAGCACACTTTCCGGCAGACGCATGCCTCGCTCATGCAGGAACTTGTTGGTCGGTGCGATCTTGCCGCGGGCAATGCCGGTCAAGTCGCTGACCACACATTCGACTTCGGTAATCTTGTGATCTTTCAGCCACGTGAACAGCTGATCGAAAGGGGCATTCATAAAGACCTCGTTATTGGTTTTATAGACGCCGGGGAGGGCGGGTTTCATCTTCCGCCCCTTCCCCTGTGGCGCGTTGACGACTATCTTGGGCGAGCCTTGCAGTTCCATCTATCCACTTTAAGCAGCACCAAAGCGCACCAAAAGAGTGCGCAAGGTCACCCCATGACAACGTGCAATCCGCTCCAGGTTCAAGCATTCAACACCGCCGATGTGGCTGAGCAAGTCCGCGCCACACCGGGCTGGGTCCAGCATTACCAACAGATGTCGCCGGGTCATTTCGCCGGGCAGATCCGCTATCTGGATCTGCAGGGTGTCGAGGTCTACGAAGAGCAGATGAACACCCGGGTCGAGCAGAATTTCAGTGCGCCATCGGGTGCTTTGGCGTTCTGTTTTGATCGAAGTGACAACGCGCTGTACCTGCTCAATGAAGACAGCCGCAACATCTGGATCACCCCGGAGAACTATCAGGAAATCGCCGTCGTGTTCGGCCCGGAGTTTGTCCGTCAGCACGGTCTGAATGTGGCGAAACTCGAAGGCTTGTTCATGACGCAACTCAATTGCGGGCAGAACGCCTTGTTCAGTCGCTGGTTAAGCTCGATTCTCACAAAGTTGTCGCAAGCTATTGATCCGCTTGATAAAGATGCGCTGACACAGCAGCTGCTGGAAGACTGTCTGTTCATCCTCGACAACGCTCATACAAGTCTTGATCGCGGTGGGTTACAGCGGCGCACCGAAGAGCGAATGATCATGAAACGGGTGGGAGAGTGGGCGGCGGATTCGCCGGAAGACACCGTCAATCTGCTCGAACTGTCGCACGTTGCGGGCGTGCCACTGCGCCAGTTGCAACAAGCCTTCAAGGCCTACACCGGCATGACGCCAAGTCACTGGCTGCGCCTTCGCCGATTGAACAGTGCACACCGCGAATTGCTCAAGCGCCGGCCCACGGAAACTACAGTTGCCGAGGTGGCGATGCAGTGGTCGTTCTGGCATTTGGGAAGGTTTTCCAGCAGTTACCGGGCGTTGTTCAAGGAGTTGCCGAGCGAGACCTTGAAGCGCTCATGAAAGCCGTCTTGGATAAAAAGGCTTTGTCTCGGCGCGCAAGTTAAATAGAATCACTCTCATTTGAAACTGACTTCGCGCAGGACTCTTGAGATGACTGAAGCAGCGACGCCATCGCCGCAGCACCTGCACGAACTGTATCGCGACCATCGAGGCTGGCTGGAAACCTGGCTGCGGCGGCGCATGGGCAACGCGTGGGATGCGGCGGACCTGAGTCAGGACACCTTCCTGCGCGTACTCTGCAGTGCGCAACCGATCGCCGACATGCGCGAGCCGCGCGCGTATTTGCTGACGGTGGGCAAACGCCTGCTGAGCAATTTCTACACCCGCCGCAGTCTGGAAAAGGCCTATCTCGAAGCCCTCGCGCAGTTGCCCGAAGAATGCGTGCCGTCGCCCGAGCAGCGTTGGCTGCTGCTGGAAACCTTGCAAGCGCTGGACGAGTTACTCGATGGTTTGCCGCGAGCGGTGCGTCGGGCCTTTCTCCTGAGTCAGCTCGAAGGCCTCGGTTACCGTGAAATCGCCGAACGTTTGCAGGTTTCTGAACGCAGTATAAAACGTTACATGGCAATGGCTTACGAGCATTGTTTGATGTTGGATCTATGATGCGTGTCGCACCCAACACCGAAGCGCGTGAAGTGGCGCGAGCCGCCGCACAGTGGTTGGCATTGCTCGAATCCGGCGAGGCCAGTGAAGCCGATCACGTGCGACTGAAGCACTGGCGCGACAGCGATAGCCGCCATGAAAACGCCTGGCAGAAGATTCAATTGCTGCGCCAGCGCTTTTCCAGTCTGCCGACAGAATTGGCCATGGCCACACTCGATCGCCCGGATCTGGCGCGGCGTGCAGCATTGAAAAGGGCGCTGGGGCTGGCGGCTTTGGTGCCTGCGGCGTGGCTGATCAGTCGCCAGTTGCCGCTCGACGTCTGGCGCGCGGATTTGCAGACTTCCACCGGAGAGCACACGCGAACACGGCTGGCCGACGGCAGCACCTTGCAGCTGAACACCGCCAGCGCGGTGAACGTCGTTCTGGCCAGCCGTCAGTTGACGTTGGTGCGCGGCGAAATGGCGCTCAACGTTCCGGGTAGCACGGCATTGACGGTCAACGCGCCGTACGGTCGGATCATTGTCAGCCGCAGCGAAGTCTGCGTGCGCCTCAACGAACGTGATTGCACCGTGTCGGTGGTCAGTGGTTCGGTGCAATTGCAGCCGTTGCACGGGCCGGCGCTGCAGTTGAACGCCGGGCAACTGGTCAATTTGCAGACCTCCGGCGCCGGACCGGTCACGTTGTTCGACGCCAAAATGCCGGGTTGGCGTGACGGTGTGTTGATGGCGCAAAACCAGCCGTTGGGGGATTTCCTGCGCGAGTTGAGCCGATATCGCTCGGGGCTTCTGCGCTGGGAGCCAGCACTTGAAAGTCTGCGTGTCACCGGCAGTTTCCGTCTCGACGACACCGATAAAGTGCTGGCCCTGCTGGCGGCGAGCCTGCCATTGGAGGTCCATTCGCGCACGCGTTTCTGGGTAACGCTGGCGCCGCGAAAAAATATCGTCTGAAGCCTGTCCCTTTTTTTCGCCTCACCGGTCATTGCAGGTAAGTGAACAAAATCGAGAGCTTCTTCCAATGCCCGCAGTATTCCCAAGTCGTTTGCGTCCGTTGTTGCAGTTGAGCCTCCTGGTGAGCCTGAGTGCCAGCCCGGTGTTGATTCAATCCAGTTGGGCCGATGACGCCGCTCGGCGCAGTTATCAGGTGCCGGCCGGCAGCCTCAGTGCAGCGTTGACAAGATTTGCCGGTTTGGCCGGGGTCAATCTGTCGGTCGATCCGGCGTTGGTCAGCGGGCGCAATAGCAATGGTTTGTCCGGTGAGTTTGGCGTGGAGGAGGGGTTCGCTCGCTTGTTGCTGGGTTCCGGTCTGCAACTGCAAACGCTGGGCGAGCAGGCCTACACACTGATTCCAGCCGCCGAGGGCAGCAGCCTGCAACTGGCGCCGACGTCGATTCTCGGTGCCACCGGTTCCAGCGATGCCGATGTGTTTGCCGGCGGCCAAGTCGCGCGGCGTGGCTCGCAGGGTTTGCTGGGGTCGAAAGACTTCATGGAAACCCCATTCAGCATGACCACCTACACCAGCGAAGCCGTGAAAAACCAGCAGGCACGCACGCTGGGCGATCTGATCGCCAGCGACCCTTCGGTGCGTGCAACCAACCCGGCCGGTGGCCGCTACGAGCAGTTCACCATCCGTGGTTTCAGCCTGTTCAACAGCGACGTGGCGTACAACGGGCTCTATGGCGTGCTGCCGACGTACACCATTGACATGGAAATGGCCGATCGCGTCGACATCCTCAAAGGCCCGAGCCAACTCATTAACGGCATCTCGCCACGGGGTAGCGTGGGCGGAGGCATCAATGTGGTGCCTAAGCGTGCCACCGACAAACCGATCACTTCGCTGACGGCTAATTATGCGTCGAACAATCAGGTCGGCGGCGCAGTGGATGTCGGCCGGCGGTTTGGTGAGGACAATCAGTTCGGCCTGCGCTTCAACGGCGTCAAGCAGTCTGGTGATACCGAGTGGGATCATCAAAGTGTCGACCGTGACATGGCCGTGCTCGGCCTGGATTTTCGCGGTGAGCGCTTGCGACTTTCGACCGATATCGGCCATACCGAGCGCGATACCGACGCGCCGCAGGAGCGCGTGCAGGTCGCGGCCAATGCCAAGGTTCCGAGCGCGAATAGCGTGCATCGCAATTACGCGCAACCGTGGACTCAGGCGAAAACCGAGGACACCTTCGGCACGCTCAACGCCGAGTTCGACGTCAATGATTCGGTGATGCTGTACGGCGGCGTCGGCGCGCGCAAAAGTAATCATGACTTCTTGCGCCACGCCGTTTCCGTGACCAACGATGCCGGTGATTTCAGCGTGCAACCGCGTGATTTTACCCGCGACGAGAATGTCCGGACCGCCACGGCAGGCGTGCGCAACTGGTTCCATACCGGGCCAGTGAGCCATGAGGTCAATCTCGCGGCCAGCTACTTTTACATGGATTTCGAGAATGGCGGCGCGCGTTATGCGGCCGGGCGCAGCAATCTGTATGACCCGGTGGAAATCGCCAAACCCGGTACGCCGACACGCAATGACGCCAAGGTCTACACGGAAAACCGCTTCAGCGGCGTGGCGTTGTCCGACACCTTGGGTTTTTTCGACGATCGATTGCTGCTGACCCTCGGCGCTCGCTGGCAGCGCGTGAAAGTTGATGATTGGAGCGATGACGTCAAAGGTGACACCGCTTACGACGAAGAAAAGGTTTCGCCCTCGGGCGGCATTCTGTTCAAGGCGACTGACAAGCTGTCGCTGTACGCCAACTACATGGAAGGCCTGAGCCAGGGCAAAATCGCGCCGTCGACTTCCATCAACGAAGACGAAATCTTCCCGCCGTTTATCAGCCGTCAGGTTGAAGTCGGTGCCAAGTACGATGCCGGCGCCTACGCGCTGACCGCTGCGGTATTTCGTATCAAGCAACCGGCGTACGAAACCAACGCCACCACGCGAGTCTTCGGCCCCAATGGCAAGCGTGAGAACAATGGCGTGGAGCTGAGTGTGTTCGGCGAACCGCTCAAAGGCTTCCGTTTGCTTGGCGGCGTGATGTACATCGACAGCGAATTGACCAAGACCACCAATGGCACCTTCGACGGCAATCGCGCGCCGGCGACGCCGAAATACAACGTCAATCTGGGCGCCGAGTGGGACGTGCCGACGGTGCAAGGGCTGACGCTGACAACCCGTGGCATCTATTCCAGTTCGCAGTACCTGGATCAGTCCAACGAGAAGGAAATCGATTCCTGGGAGCGCTTCGATGTGGGCACGCGCTATGCGTTCAAGGTTGACGACAAAACCATCACCTTGCGCGGGAATATCGAGAACGTGCTGGACAAGCGTTATTGGAGTTCGGCAGGGGCGTCCGATGACAGTGAACCGGGATTGACGTTGTCGACACCGAGAACCTATCTGCTTTCAGCGACGGTCGATTTCTGATTCCACTCGTCAAATCAAAAGCAATCGGGAGTGCTATCAGCGAGCTGACCCACTCTTACAGTGATGTCCTGACCACCAAGGGACAGTCAACGCGCTGAGTTCCCGATAGCTCAAGGGTTTCGATCAGATGCCGCGCAGCCTGGCGACCAATCTCGTAGTACGGCAGTTGCACGGTAGTCAGCGGCGGGATGAACAACTCGGCAATGCCGATCATGTTGTCGTAGCCGAGCACGGCGACATCGTCGGGAATTTTCAGGCCACGCCCCAACAACAGCTGATAGGCACAAAAGGCAATGCGGTCGTTGCCACAGATCAAAATATCGAATTGGGGACGACCATCAATGACATGCCGGTCGAGGATAGCGGCTGTTTCACTGTAGGCATCATGATCGGATAGGTCGTATTGCAGGAGCGTGTCAGGCGCCAGACCGAATGCCTGACAGGCACGCTGCAGGCCTTTCTGTCGCAGCCCCCATGCCAGACTCTGTTTCGGCAGATTGATACACAGAGGACGCTTGTAGCCGAGGCTCAATGCGTGGTGCACGGCGCGATACTGGCCCATTTCGTCGTCGGGTACATAGCTGACGAGGCGGCTGTCATCTGCCAGACAATTGGCGAGCACCAGCGGCTTGCTCTTCAAGCGCTCGGGAATGCTGACCTGGCGAAACCCCATGGCGCTGAAGATCAGACCGTCCGGACGGTGCGACAGCATCAGGTCGATGTTCTGGTCGGTGGGCGGGTTGCTTAGCAGGTTGAGGATAAAGACATTCCAGCCGGCCTGTTGCGCGGTCTGCTCAATGGACAGCAGCAACTCGACCGCGAAGGGCGTGGTCGCAGTGTCCAGCGCGAACACACCGATGGTGCGCGACTGCAGGTTGTCACCGCGCATCTTGCGCGCTGACAGGCTGGGTACGAATTGCAGTTCATCAATGGCACGACGCACCCGTAGAAGGGTTTCGGGGCTCAGTTTTTCCGGAGTATTGAGCGCTCGAGACACCGTCATCAGGGACACGCCGGCCAGCTGTGCAACGTCTTTCACTGAAGTCATGCGAAGTGCGGCCGGTCAGGTTGACGCAGAATCATGACACAGGGCCCGGGCTTCTCGCGACCCGAATGACGCCGCTCATGACCATGCAGAACCGAGCGGCCATGCCTTGGCAATCGAGACGCGTCCGCCATTCCCGCTTGCCACCAGCTTCACGCCCAGACTGTCGGAACGCGGATAGAGGCGACTGCTGAGACTGAAGCGGCCGTTTTCGTCGAATACCTCGATGGATGAGCGATCAAGAAACACGCGCAGTTCCAAGCGCTCTTGTGTCGGGTCTATCGCCACGCTGCGCTGGCCTGTGACTTGCGCACCCGAGCGGCTGCGATCAAGCACCAGACGCTGCAGTGATGCATCGTAATAGAGCAGGGTTTCTTCACGGCCATCGTCGCTGCAGCGCAAGGCGACTCCCAAGTGGCCGTCAGTGCAGCCGAGCAGATCCAGATGCACATGGATTTCGAGCATGTCGCCGTTTACCTCCGGCACCCAGCGGGCTCCCGACGCTTCCCACCACGGCGTACCCGGCAATTGCGCCATTCGCAGCGCGCTGAGCTCGCGTGCCGGATATACGCAAAGGCGATCGGCGCACAGCTCCAGTTCGCGTGGCAATCCGAGCATGCCGCACCAGTGATGGGCCTGGCTCGGCATCGGGCTTTCCCACATGTCCAGCCACGCCCATACGAGGCGCCGACCATCGGCGGCCAACAGCGTTTGCGCCGCATAGAAATCGTGGCCGTTATCCAGCTCGATAAAAGGCCCGCCCGTGAAGTGCCACTGGTTATCGAGCTGGCCCACTCGATAACCGGTCTGGTATTTGTTGAGCCGGTCATAACCGTCGGCTTGCATGCCTTGTGGGGAGTACAGCAGCACATCGTGTCCATTCAGGCGAAACAGGTCCGGGCATTCCCACATATAGCCATCGCCCTCGCTGCCGGCGGACACATAGTCGAGGAATTCCCAGACGTGCAGATCCATGGAGCGGTACAACGGCAGCAGCGGCTTGTCGCCCAGACGTGCGCCGGCAATCAGGTACCAATAACCATCGTCCTGCCAGACCTTGGGGTCACGAAAGTGCATGATGCTGTCTTGCGGCGCGCTGTCGATCACCGCGCCGTGTTTGACGAAGCGGATGCCGTCGTTGCTGGTGGCCAGGCACTGGACCTGTTTGATCAAGCGCTCATCACCCACTTCGCCCAGCCAGGTGTGCCCGGTGTAGATCAGCGCCAGGGTATCGCCACAGACCACGGCGCTACCGGAAAAACAGCCGTCGCGGTCGCAATCATCGCCGGGTGCCAGTGCAATGGGCAGGTGCTGCCAGTGCACCAGATCGGCACTCTTGGCGTGGCCCCAATACATCGGCCCCCATTTCGCATCGAAGGGATGATGCTGATAGAAAACGTGATACTCGCCACGGAAGTACACGACCCCGTTCGGGTCGTTCATCCAGCCGGCCGGCGGGGCAATATGATAACCGGGTCGATAATCCTCAATGACGCGGGACTGGCTGTCAGCCAGGGCACGCTGTGCAAGGTCAAGGGTCGAAGACATGGGATCGCTCTGGGTATTCAAAGACAAGGTCATAGGGCGCGTGCTCGGATTGAGCGTAGAGAGAGGTCATCCGCCACGGATTCAATGGCGTGCGGGTGGCGCTTCAATGCCGTGCCGTCGGCGTCGAACAGGTGGATCTTGTCGGTGTCCAGTTGCAGTTCGACCCGATCGCCTGTCTGCCATCCGGCGTTGACTTCACAACGACAGATCAGTGGCTCGTCCTGCCCGGTATCGAGGTGCACATAGGTTTCACTGCCGAGGTATTCGACCCCGGTCACGACGACGCCAGCCGCTCCCGGCGCCGCTTTGAGCGACAGGTGTTCCGGGCGAACGCCCAGGCTCAGCGAGGCGTCTGCCGCCAGGTTCGAACTGTCGAAGGGCAGGGTGGTCATCCCCAAAACAGTTGCATCGACCAGGCTGGTTTCTCCCGGCGCCTGCAAGCGTGCCGGCAGGAAATTCATTCTCGGCGAACCGAGAAAACCGGCGACAAAGCGGCTGGCCGGGCGCTCATAGAGTTCGCGTGGTGAGCCGACCTGCTCTATATGGCCGCCATTGAGCACGACAATTTTGTCGGCGAGGGTCATCGCTTCCACCTGATCGTGAGTGACGTAGATCATGGTCGAGCGCAATCGGTCATGCAGTCGGGCGATTTCGTTGCGCATCTGCACCCGCAAGGAGGCATCCAGGTTGGACAGCGGCTCATCGAACAACAGAATGTCCGGCTCGCGCGCCATGGCCCTGCCCATGGCCACACGTTGACGCTGGCCTCCAGACAGTTCTTTTGGCTTGCGTTGCAGCAGTTTGTCCAATTGCAGGATTTGCGCAGTTTTCAGCACCCGCTCGCGCAGGCTGCTCTTTTCAGTCTTGGCCAGTTTGAGACCGAAACTTATGTTGTCGTAGACGCTCATGTGTGGGTACAGCGCATAAGACTGAAAGACCATGCCGACGCCACGTTCGCGCGGCTCCAGGTCGTTGACCCGGCGCCCGTCGATCAGCAGGTCGCCGGCGCAGATCGAATCCAGTCCGGCGATCAGCCGCAGCAGCGTCGACTTTCCGCAGCCCGAAGGACCGACGAACACCACGAATTCACCCGCAGCGATCTCCAGGTTGATGTCGCGAAGAATCCGCGCGCCGCCCAATTGTTTGTTGACGTTGTCCAGTTTCAATTTCATCACGATGCGGTTCCTTGTCTTTATTGGGCATCAACCCTTTAACGCGCCGGCAGTGAGACCGGAAACGATTCGGCGCTGGAAGATCAGCACCAGAATCACCAGTGGGACGGTGACCAACACCGAGGCAGCCATCAACAAGCCCCAAGGCAATTCATGGGGGCTGCCGCCGGAAATCAAGGCGATGGCAACCGGCACCGTGCGTTGGCTGTCGGTGAGGGTGAACGTCAGGGCAAACAGAAACTCGTTCCACGCCGCGATGAAGGCCAGCAAACCGGTGGTGACCAGGGCGGGCCAGAGTAGCGGCAACAGCACGCGGGTCAGCGTCACCCACGGGGACGCACCATCCATGATTGCCGCTTCCTCCAGTTCATGGGGGAGTTGCCCCATGAACGTGGTCAGCACCCAGACGGTGAAGGGCAGGGTGAAAATCGTGTAGCTGAGGATCAACGCCCACGAGGTGTTGTACAGACCCAAGGCGCGGATCACTTCGAACAGTCCCGACAGCACCGCGACCTGAGGAAACATCGACACGCCAAGGACCATCATCAACACCGTGCCACGCCCACGGAATTTCACCCGGCCCAAGGCATAGGCAGCGGTCAGGCTGAGGAACAGCGCCAGTGTCACCACGCACAGCGCAACCACCAGCGAATTACCGATCGCTCGCAGGAATGAGTCCTGGTGGAGGACCGCCGCGTAATTGGAGAAGTCAGGATTTTCGATCCAGTAACTCACTTCGAACAAGGCGCTGGAGGGCTTCAGCGACGTTACGATGGCGTAGTAGAACGGGAAAACCGCATACAGCAGCAAAACCCCGATCAGGCACCAGAATCCGAGGCGCAACAGCGCTTTTTTCAGCAGGCGCGGGTTCATGTGCGGACCTCCAGTTGACGGCGTCCGAGGTAGAGATAAAGCATGGCGATCACCGCGACCACGAGAAACAACAGCGTCGACGCCGCGCTGCCGTAACCGACGTCCTGGAACTCCACCAAGTGCTGGCGGGCATACACCGACATGCTCATGGTGCTCGACGAGTTCGAGGTCAGCACATAGATGACGTCGAATACCCGCAGGGAATCGAGGATGCGGAAGATCGCCGCCACCAGCAGTGCAGGCATCAACAGTGGCAGCGTGACGCGCCAGAACACTTTCAGCGGATGAATGCCATCGACCCGAGCCGCTTCGTAGCAATCGCTCGGCAACATCTGCAAAGCCGCCAGCATCAGCAGCGTGACGAAGGGCACGGTCTTCCAGACGTCAACAATGATCACCGCCCACATCGACAGGTCGGCATCTGCCGTCCAGGCCAGAGGAGCGTCAATCAGACCGAGGCTGAGCATCAGGTGATTGATGATGCCGAACTGGTCGTTGAGCATCCATGACCAGATCTTCGCCGAGACAATCGTCGGAATCGCCCACGGAATCAGAATCAACGCCCGCACCAGCGAACGGCCGGTGAACTTGATGTTCAGCAGCAACGCCACCAACAGCCCCAGGATGACTTCCAGTCCCACCGAGACCACCGTGAAATACAACGTGTTGCGCACCGCATTCCACCACTGTGGATCGACGAGGATGCCCGACCAGCCGGAACCGCTGAACAGCAGATAATTGCTCAAGCCGATGAAGGTTGCGCCACCGCTGTCCGCCAGGCTGGCGTCGGTCAGGCTGAACCAGAATGTGCGCAGCAGCGGCCAGGCTGCCACCAAGGCCAGGCAGACCAGCATTGGCGTCAGAAACAGCCAGGCAGCGCGCACCCGGCGACGTTGTACAGGCGTTTCCCTCGTGAGCAGCAGCTCGTCAAAGGGGGCATGGGTCGTAGAGACAGACATGGTGATTTCCTTCCTTGTGGCTTACCAGTTCCGGCGTTTGATGCGCGTGAGTTCGCTTTCCAGTTCGGCGAGTGCCTGATCGACCGGCAACTCGCCGGCCAGCACGCCATGCACCCGATCGAAGAACGCATTGGAGACCCGTGGATAGCGATCGGCAGTAATGGCGGCGGGGCGCATGACCCCAGCGTTGAGAATGCTGTGCAGCTGAGCGTAATAAGGCATGGCCGCGAGCAACTCGGGATCTTGATACAGCGACTCGATCACCGGGTTATAGCCGCCTTTCAGCGCTCGACGTTTTTGCTCTTGGGCACTGCTCAGGTAGCTCACCAACTCGGCGGCAAGTTTGGGATGAGCGCTGTAACGCGAGACCGCCAGGCCCCAGCCACCGAGGGTGGAGGCATGCTCGCCGGTCTCGCCGCCGCGGGGCAGGGGAGCGACGCCGACCTTGTCTTTTACGGCACTGTCCTGGCTTTGCACCAGGGCCCAGACATAAGGCCAGTTACGCATGAACAGCGCATTGCCCGACTGGAATACGCCACGTCCTTCTTCCTCGGTGTAATTCAGCACGCCACGCGGTGAGATATCTCCGACCCAGCTTTTCGCCAGGGTCAGCGCCGCTCTTGAGGCCTGACTGTTGACCACGATGTCGCCGCGTTGATTGATCAGTCCGCCTTGCGGCTGGCTGCTGATCCACTCCAGCGCATTACACGTCAGCCCTTCGTAGGCGCGCCCCTGAAAGATGTAACCCCAGGCATTGGCGTTCCCGGCGTTGCGTTCAGCCTGTTGCACATCCCTGGCAGTAGCGGTCATTTCCTCCCACGTCTGAGGAACCTGTTTGTTGTATTTCTCAAGCAAGTCTTTGCGGTAATACAGCAGCCCCGAGTCGGTGAACCACGGCATCGTCACCAGCCGTCCGTTGACCGTGGCGTTATCGATCTGCGCCTGGAAGTAGCCTTGGGTCGCGTTGGCGGGAAGCGCCTCACGCAGATCCATCAAGTGTTTGGCCAGCATCCCCGGCCAGACCATGTCGATTTGAATGATGTCGATGTCGGCGGACTGCGCACTGAGGATCTGCTGGTAGAACGACAACCTCTCGGTTGCCGAGTTAGGCGTGGAGACCACCTCGACGTTGTTGCCAGTCTGTTTCGACCATGTATCGACGGCTTCCTTGCACAGCTGCAACTCCGCACCCACCGCACCGCAAGAGATCGTCAGATCGGTTGCGTTCGACACGGATGGCAGTGCGGCAGACAGGGTGATCAATGCAACTGGCAGGAGCGATTTCAGGTGTTTCATCGAGCGTCCTTTATTTTTGTTTTTAGAAAAGTTAACGTTAACATCGCCAAATGTAGCAGCGTATTTGCGAGGAGGCATCCTTTTTTTGTCGTTTGTGACAACTCGCGACTCACGCAAAAAAGGCAACTGCGGCAACCAAAAAATAAAAACAAAACAGGGAATCAACATGCAGAAAGGATCAAGCTGGCTACTGGTCGGCGTGCTCGGCACATCGGCAGCGGCTTCTCAGGCCGCGACGCTGGAAGAGCGCATGGCCGCACTTGAAGCGCGTGCCAGCGCAGCGGAAAAGCGTGCAGCCACGGCCGAACAGCAGACCCAGGCACTTGCCCGGGAATTGCAGCAGATCAAATTCGCGACGCCTCCCTCGCAGTCCGTCGCGGCTAACGCAACAGCCATTTCGGCACCTGCTCTGGACACCCGACTGGCAAAACTCGAAGCCCGTCAGCAAAGCCTGGACAAGGAGGGCAGTACCGGGAACCTCACCGATGGATTCAGCTTCAACGGCTATGCGCGCTCCGGATTGCTGGTTGACGAGGGGCTGGGTGGCGGGCGTGGCGGCCCTTATACAACGCCGGCCGGTTCGGTGGGCGGGGCAGTCGGGCGACTCGGTAACGAGGACGACACCTACATGCGTATCGACCTGTCGAAAGAGGTCTATGCGCAAAACGGTACCCGTTCCAAATTCACCGTCTCCATCGCCGACGGTGTGGAAAGCTCCAATGACTGGACGGCCGACGAAAGCAAACTCAACGTACGCCAGGTGTTCGCCACGCTCGACCATGTCGCTGCATTCAAAGGCAATTCAGTCTTCGAGAACGCTACGCTGTGGGCAGGCAAGCGATTCGATAGAGATAATTTCGATATCCACTGGCTGGACTCGGACGTCGTTTACCTGGCCGGCACCGGCGGTGGAATTTACGATGTGCAGATGAACAAGCATTGGCGCTCGAATTACTCGTTGATTGGGCGTAGCTACGGGGATTTCAGTCAGGGCGGTATCAATGCCGATGTGGAAAGCTACATCCTGACCTCCAACCAGTTCTTCGAGGATGGCCAGTGGCAGTGGATGTACAACGCCATCGGCGCCAAGAAAAACGATTTTGGCACCCGCACCAATAAAGCCGGTTTGACGCCTGCGGATTCCGGTTTGCACAGCATGTTGGCCAACCATCAGAAAAGCTTTTTCGGCAGGGAAGGCTTCTTCAAAACGGCGCTGCTCTATGGGCAAGGCCTGGGGGCAGAGGTCAAGAACGTCGGCTCGGATGGTGAACTGATCGACGACGCCCGCGCGCTGCGTCTGGCACTTTACGGTGAGACACCGCTGACCTCTGACTGGCGCATCGGGCCCAGCTTGCTGGCTGAACAGAGCAAGGATAGATACGTCAAAGGTGACGACTACCGCTGGCTGACCCTCAACGTGCGCTTGGCCAACAAAATCAACAGCAACTTCGAAATGGCCTACGAAATGAGCTGGCAAACCATGAACCTCGACCCCAAAGGCTATCTCCAACGTAATGCGGTCGATGGTAACTTCTGGAAATTCACGGTCGCCCCGACATTCAAACTCGACGTCGGCGATCTACTCTCGCGTCCGGAGTTGCGAGTGTTCGCCAGCTACATGAACTGGTCTTCGGATCTGGACAGGTTCAGTACTAACGACTCCTTTGGCATGTCCGACTTCCAGGCGGGAGGGGTGTGGCAATACGGTATCCAGATGGAAACCTGGTTTTAATTGTTGAACGCACTTGCGATAGTGCAGTGCTGGAGCGGCAAAGGATGCTCCAGGCTAATGATGTCGTTTCTTCCCAGGATGGATGATTACCCAATGCTCAAGTTCAATGCTCATCTCGGCTTCCAATTCAATGAATTGCCTTTTCTACAACGCATCGAAGCCGCCGCAGCCGCCGGTTTCCGGGCAGTGGAGTTCCCGTCACCGTACGAATTCGACGCCAGTCTGCTTGCCGACCATCTAGCCCAATACAGTTTGCCGTTGATTCAGTTCGCCGCCCCGGCTGGCGTGACCAAAGGCATCGCCGCGTTACAGGGCAGGGGAGAGGAGTTTCGTGACGGGTTGCTCCAGGCCGCCCGCTACGCAAAGACCTTGGCGTGTGCGGATGTCCACATCATGTCGGGCGTTACCACGCAGAATGACGCTGAGCGAACCTACGCGGGCAACCTGGAATATGCGGTCAAGTACTTGGAAGACCAGGGGCTGCGGCCGCTGATCGAAGTGATCAGCGCGGAGGCGATGCCGGGCTATTACATGTCTGACTTCAGCAAGGCACAACAGGTACTGGAGACCTTCCCGAGTGTCGGGCTGATTCTTGATCTTTACCATGCGCAGCTTTTGACCGGAGATGCAGCCGATGTGCTGGCGCGTTTCTATGACAGAACCGTGCATGTGCAAATAGCCGATTGCCCGGGTCGTCACGAGCCGGGAACGGGGAGTATCGACTTTGCTGCCTTGTTCGCGGCGCTGGAGCAGCGCGGCTACGCAGGATGGATCGGATGTGAATACCGTCCTTCTGGAACTACCGTTGAGAGTCTTGACTGGTTTAAGCAGCTGAGTGCTTAGGTTCCAGAGGAAAGCCCTTGAGTCGCTGATATAGGGAAAATCGCCGCCATCAAATTCAGAAGCCCTTGATGGCCGAGCGAGAAGAACTCATCGATATCAGCTCCGTTGCGAGCGCTTCTTTCATAGACGATCAGATGGACTCAACAAAATAACAGTAGCGATTTTAGCGCGCATAGTTGATGGTTATTACACGCCGTAACTATTTCGCGTCGCCACTTAGCATCGACACTCAGGGGCAGGGTTAGTGAGAGGTCTAGCGTCGTATATATAAGGCTATTATCGAGCTTCTGAAGTGCCTGGAAATACATTTTGATTGTTGCGCCTGCCAATTCAGAGACGGAACGAGCAAGCCACAACTTCATTAGGTGTATCAATTCTCCGTCAAAGGAACTGAAATCAAACTCTAGGAACTCACCATTAACCTCAAAGGACCATGCGTTTTCCTCGGGATTTCTTATGGTTTTCCAGCAGTCTGCAAAATCATCCCAATAACGGATTACAGAGGGCAGGGGAGGCAGGGGAGCCAACGCCTCTAGCAGTTTTGCGTTACCAAGAAAGCCCGACTGACTCCGCTGCATGCGTTGCTCCTTCATCTGTCCCTTTAGGAGCGCAGATGGCTGACATGGACGTCAAATGCATGGTTCCAAATGGTGGCTAAGCGATCCTCAAAAAAAGCTCGTGCGTACCGTCGTGGCATATCCGAGGTGCGGGCCCAGCCAAAAAAAGCTCGCAGTCTCTGGATTGCCATCTCGAGGTCGTCGCCATTTTCTACAAATTGATGAAGCCTGACAGTCGCACACGTATGCCTCATATCGTGCGGTGTAATGCGGCCGGCCCCGCGATACTGCTGAAGTGTTTGGCGCGCTTCAGTGGTGAGCTCACCTGTGATGGTGACAAAAATACCATTGACCTGGCGTAATGATAGTGGATTGCCTTCCAGCGAGGAAAATAAGTAGCTGTGTCGGGTCGAGGGTCGGTAGCTCTCGACAAAGGTCCTGATGAGGCTGGCCAACGCTGGCGGCACAGGCAGCTGCCGGGCGGCATTGTTGTTTTTTAGGCTGGGCTGTTCTTGGCGCGGATCACGCTGATACGGATTGTCGCCGACGTTCAGCCAGTTCACAGTTTCTACGGTCGGGGTGAAGCGTTTTTCGCTTTTTAATGCATCCATAGGCAGCACGAGGGTTTCACCGCGGCGTAATCCAAGATGCAACATGAGTAGGCACAATACGTAATTGCGCCAGCGTAACGTACTGTTTCTAAAGGGATTGCGAACCGAGTACGGATCAATGATCTGGTAAAACTCATCCAGCACTGGGCTTGGCAACGCTCGGACAATTTCTGCCGGCGGCGCGGGCGCCATACCCAGCTAGTCAAACAGTTTCTCCAGACGCTCCAGGCGCATGCTCAGCAGCCAAAGCATGTCAGTATCGGCATGACTTTTCACCAGACGCTGAACACAACTTTTGACGAAAACGTAGGCCACACGCCAGTTGGGATGGTAGTTGGCGGCAGTCTGGGCACCATGATTTCTGGCTGTGATAAAAAACGTCTCAAGACAGGCTTCAAGCTCATCGAATTTGAGCTCCGCAATCAAGCAATCAAGGCAGTCAGCCTGGTACAGCCGTCTGGCCGACTGGTACAGCTGTTCGATCACGGACAATTGGGTTCGTAGTGTGGACGGCGCCAAGCTCGCACCGTCCAGTGCAGACCAGACTGTCGACCAATAGCGTGGTCGTCCACGGTCATCGGTCAACAACCAACCAACGAGTCCGGAGGGCACGGAAATGTCTTTCAAATGAACAACAGGCATAAGCGCAACAGCTGAAGCTGCTCCTTATGGTAGGAAGCGTTGCAGTTGAGCCTAGGTAATTTCCTGTGTAACGCAACACACACGAACATGCTCGTCTTACGTGTAATGTATATTATGTTAAATCATATCAATTGACCCATACAAAGACAGTAAGTCCCGCTAAACCATGAACACCGAATCTCATCGCAGCGATCGTATCGGCTGGCTGCGCGCCGCCGTTCTGGGAGTATCACTGTTCCGGGCTTGGTTTAGAAAGCCTCCGCTTGAGCAACATCAACAAACGTCCGCTTCAAATGGATTAACTTAACCTGAACCTCGCTGACCCAAGGATTCCTCATGCCTGCCGAAGTGGATGTCGCGATTATTGGCGGTGGCCAGTCCGCACTCGCCGTGGCTTACTTCCTGCGCCGTACCGGGCGTTCCTTTGTGATTATTGATGCCGAAGCAGCACCGGGTGGCGCGTGGCGACATGGCTGGGATTCCCTGCGACTGTTTTCACCGTCGACCTGGAGCTCCATCGCCGGTTGGATGATGCCTCCGGTCACTGACGGTTACCCCAGTCGCGACGACGTAGTCGACTACCTGCGTCAGTATGAGCAACGCTACCAATTTCCTGTCGAACGGCCCTACTGGGTCAACGCTATTGAACGTCGGGGCAATCACCTCAACGTAAAAGCCCAAGGTCGCAGTTGGCTGGCCCGCACCGTGGTCAGCGCGACCGGCACCTGGCGCCATCCTTACCTGCCGCATTACCCCGGCAGCGAAACCTTTACCGGCCAGCAATTGCATTCGGCCCACTACGTTAACGCCAAACCGTTTGCCGGAAAAAAAGTCCTGGTGGTAGGTGGTGGCAATTCCGGTGCACAGATCCTCGCTGAAGTCTCGCAAGTGGCCGATGCCACCTGGGTCACTCCGCAGCCGCCAGAGTTTCTTGCCGATGACGTTGATGGACGCGTGCTCTTCGAACGCGCCACCGAGCGCTGGAAAGCGCAGCTGGCCGGCATGGTCATTGAAAACCCGGTTGGCGGCTTGGGCGATATCGTGATGGTGCCGCCAGTTGTCGAGGCTCGGGAGCGCGGCGTGTTGCACGCGGTTCGGCCGTTCCTGCGCTTCACCGAGACCGGCGTGACTTGGGCTGATGGCTCACAAACGCCGGTCGACGCGGTGATCTGGTGCACCGGCTTCCGCCCTGCCCTCGGCTATCTGGAATCACTGGGCGTGTGCTCCGCCGACGGGCGCGTGGCTGTCAAAGGTACGCATTCGATTCAGGAACCGCGTTTGTGGCTGGTGGGTTATGGCGACTGGACTGGCGCCGCTTCAGCGACACTGATCGGCGTGACCCGAACGGCGCGCAGTACCGTTGAGGAAATTGAGCGTTTTTTGCTGGACCAGTGAATCGGCGCACCGCAGCTAAGGCAACGCTGATTGACATCAATATCAACGTCCTTTAGCAGCACTTCTGTGCGGGAGACGCAATTTGCGAAGCACACGAGGCTTTGTGGCTATAGCTACTCTAACCTCATTTCCGCCATTCCATTAGTGCATCCCTGCTCCTTGCTGATACTCCCGCGGCGTGCAGCCAAACTCCCGCCGAAACACCGTGTGCAGATACTGCGCAGATTTAAACCCACAACTGCGCGCAACGTCGGCAATCACTGAATCTGCATCTTTAAGGCCGCTAGTCGCCGCTGCCAATTTGAAACGCAAAATCTCGTCATGCACGCTACAGCCTCGCTCAGCACGAAAATGCGCTTCAAGTGACGAACGCGAAACACCAACATAAGCCGCCACCTGCGCCGTTTTAATGCCTTGGCAAGCATATTGGCGGATGAACAGCAGCGCCTGCATGACGTAGGGATTACCCAATGGCTGGTGCAAACTCGACACCTGCACGTTCACAGCATCCGGCGGGATCAGGATCTGCGTACCGGTAGATGGCATGCCGTGCAGCATCTGGTGGAGCAGTTGCGCGGCGGTACGGCCCATGGTTTCCGTGCCCTGAATAACCGAGCTCAGCGGCACTCGGGTCAGGCTGCGGGTCAGCGGATCATTGTCGATGCCGATCAGTGCCACCTGCTCCGGCACGGCAATGCCAGCGGTCAGGCAGGCTTGCAGCAACTGGCGCGCGCGGGCGTCGCTGACGGCGATGATGCCGATGGGTTTGGGCAGGCTTTGCAGCCAGGCGATCAACTGTTCGACGGCGCTGTCCCACAGCGGTGCGCTGGTGCCCATGCCGCGATAGATTTCGCCGTGCAGGCCGTCGCGCTTCATTAGTTTGCGAAAGGCTTTTTCCCGCTCCTGCGCCCAGCGATTGGCTTGCGCTTCCGGCAGGCTGAAGCAGGCAAAGCGCTGCAGTCCCGCCTCGATCAGATGCTTGTAGGCCAGCGTCATCAGCGCGTTGTTATCGGTGGCGACGTAGGGAATCGCTTTCGGGTAGGCGCGTTTGTCCTCGTACGAGCCCCCTACCGCCACCACCGGCATCTGGATATCGGCCAGCGCCTCGCCAATCAGCGGATCGTCGAAATCGGCAATGATCCCGTCACCCTGCCAGCGCTCGATGCCTTTCAAACGACAGAGAAAGTCCTCTTCGAGAAACAGGTCCCAGGAGGCGCGGGTGCTGCTCAGGTAGTTGCCGATGCCGCTGATGATCCCACGGTCGTAGATCTTGCTGCCGTTGAACAACAG
Organism: Pseudomonas sp. Irchel 3H7; assembly: GCF_900187605.1. Lineage (GTDB taxonomy): Bacteria > Pseudomonadota > Gammaproteobacteria > Pseudomonadales > Pseudomonadaceae > Aquipseudomonas. Next base: position 573,371 of record NZ_FYEA01000002.1, on the reverse strand, counting down.
AGCGATGCGGTGAACAGGCGGTACGGTTTTCATTGTTTTTATGCTTGTCCCGGGCCCCTTTTTACAGAGGCGATTGGCACAGACTAGGCGCCTGGGCGACGAAGCTCAATACGCAAAATCGCACTCGGTGTTGATGTTTTTCATAATCAGCAGGGTCAGGGCCGTTGCTAGTATCGAGACACCGCCAAGAACAACAAGGACAAGGTCCATGCAGTATTTCCCCGATGTCGATGCGATTCGCTTCGAAGGTCCAGACAGCGATTCTCCCCTATCCTTTCGTCACTACGACGCCGACAAACTCATCCTCGGCAAACCCATGCGCGAACACCTGCGAATGGCCGCCTGTTACTGGCACACGTTCGTCTGGCCGGGTTCCGATGTGTTCGGCGCGGGGACGTTCAAGCGCCCTTGGCAACACGCCGGCGACCCGATGGAACTGGCCATCGGCAAAGCGGCAGCCGCTTTCGAATTTTTCTCCAAACTGGGTATCGACTATTACTGCTTCCATGACACCGATGTCGCCCCGGAAGGTCAGTCTTTAAGGGAGTACCGCAACCACTTCGCGCAAATGGTCGATCACCTCGAGCAACACCAGGAAGCCAGCGGCATCAAGCTGCTGTGGGGCACCGCCAACTGCTTCAGCAACCCGCGTTTCGCTGCCGGCGCCGCGAGCAACCCGGATCCGGAAGTGTTCGCCTGCGCCGCAGCGCAAGTGTTCAGCGCCATGAACGCGACCCATCGCCTTAAAGGCGCCAACTACGTGTTGTGGGGCGGCCGCGAAGGCTACGAAACCCTGCTCAACACGGACTTGAAGCGTGAACGCGAACAGCTGGGCCGCTTTATGCGCATGGTGGTCGAGCACAAGCACAAGATCGGTTTCACCGGCGACCTGCTGATCGAGCCCAAACCGCAGGAGCCGACCAAACACCAATACGATTACGACAGCGCCACCGTGTTCGGCTTTCTCCAGCAGTTCGGGCTGGAGCACGAAATCAAGGTCAACATCGAGGCCAACCACGCGACCCTGGCCGGGCATAGTTTCCATCACGAGATCGCGACGGCCGTCTCACTGGGAATTTTCGGCAGCATCGACGCCAACCGCGGTGATCCGCAAAACGGTTGGGACACCGACCAGTTCCCCAACAGCGTCGAAGAAATGACCCTGGCCACCTATGAAATCCTTAAGGCCGGCGGCTTCAAGAATGGCGGGTTCAACTTCGACTCCAAGGTTCGCCGGCAAAGCCTTGATCAGATTGATCTGTTCCATGGCCATGTCGGTGCCATGGACGTTCTCGCCCTGTCTCTGGAGCGCGCAGCGGCCATGGTGCACAACGACGAGCTGCAACGGCTCAAGGATCAACGCTACGCCGGTTGGCAGCAGCCGTTCGGCCAGGCGGTGATGGCGGGTGACTTCAACCTTGAGTCGTTGGCTGAGCACGCGTTCACCAACGAGTTGAACCCGCAAGCCGTCAGCGGCCGCCAGGAAAGGCTCGAGAACATCGTCAACCGGTTTATCTATCGCTGATCACACGGGGAATCTGCGGGCGCATCGACGCGGTGACATTTCTACGACAATTCTGTTTCTGCGGCGTCTGCGGATTCTCTACAGTTTTACCAGCCCGATACTCATCGTCAGGCCGTGTCTTTCCAACAACAATAAAAGGACGCCCCACTATGAAGAACGTAAAACGCACGCTATTGGCCACTGCCCTGGCCTTGCTGTCTCTGCCGGTGCTGGCTGACGCTGCCCACCCGAAAATCGGTTTCTCCATTGATGACCTGCGCTTGGAACGCTGGTCGCGTGACCGTGACTACTTCGTTGCGGCAGCAGAAAAAATGGACGCCAAGGTCTTCGTACAGTCGGCCGATGCCAACGAGCAGAAACAGATTTCCCAGATCGAAAACCTGATTTCTCGGGGTGTCGATGTCATCGTCATCGTGCCGTTCAACGCCACAGTGCTGACCAACGCGGTGGCCGAAGCGAAGAAAGCCGGAATCAAAGTCGTGTCCTATGATCGGCTGATTCTCAACGCTGATGTCGACGCCTACATTTCCTTCGATAACGAAAAGGTCGGCGAGATGCAGGCCAGCGGTGTGCTGAAAGCGGCGCCCAAGGGTAATTACTTTTTGCTCGGTGGTGCGCCCACCGACAACAACGCCAAAATCCTCCGCGAAGGCCAGATGAAAGTGCTGCAACCGGCCATCGACAAGGGCGATATCAAGATCGTCGGCCAGCAGTGGGTGAAGGAATGGAACCCGACCGAAGCGCTGAGCATTGTTGAAAACGCCCTGACCCGCAACGACAACAAAATCGACGGCATCGTCGCTTCCAACGACGCCACGGCCGGCGGAGCCATTCAGGCACTGGCGGCGCAGCAACTGGCCGGCAAGGTGCCGATTTCCGGACAGGATGCTGACCTTGCCGCAGTCAAACGTGTGATCGCCGGCACGCAAACCATGACCGTGTACAAGCCACTGAAACTCATCGCCACCGAAGCGGCGAAGCTCTCGGTACAACTGGCACGCAACGAAAAACCCGCCTTCAGTTCGCAGTACGACAACGGCAGCAAAAAGGTCGACACCATCCTGCTCACGCCAACCCCGCTGACCAAGGACAACATCGACCTGCTCGAACAGGACGGCTTCTACACCAAGGCGCAAATCGCCGGGAAGTGATCTCCGGTAATGCGAAAACCCTTGTGGGAGCGAGCCTGCTCGCGAAGGCGTTGTGTCAGTCAACGAAGCATTGTCTGAACCGACGCTTTCGCGAGCAAGCTCACTCCCACAGGTTTCGTGGTGTGTGAGTCTTTGATATACGAGCCCTGTCCATGTCCGACTATCTGCTGCAAATGAACGGCATCGTCAAAACCTTCGGCGGTGTCAAAGCCCTCAACGGCATCGACATCAAGGTCAGGCCCGGCGAGTGCGTTGGCCTGTGCGGCGAGAATGGCGCCGGCAAATCCACGCTGATGAAAATCCTTTCGGCGGTCTACCCCCACGGCACCTGGGACGGTGAAATCCTCTGGGACGGGCAACCGCTCAGGGCGCAATCGATCAGTGAAACGGAAGCCGCCGGTATCGTCATCATTCACCAGGAGCTGACGCTGGTGCCCGACCTGTCGGTGGCCGAAAACATTTTCATGGGCCATGAACTGACGCTGCCCGGCGGACGCATGAATTACCCGGCGATGATCCACCGCGCCGAAGCGCTGATGCGCGAATTGAAAGTCCCCGACATGAACGTAGCGCTGCCGGTGTCGCAGTACGGCGGCGGCTATCAGCAACTGGTGGAAATCGCCAAGGCCCTCAATAAAAAGGCCCGACTGCTGATCCTCGACGAGCCTTCATCAGCCTTGAGCCGTTCGGAAATCGAGGTATTGCTGGACATCATCCGCGACCTCAAAGCCAAAGGCGTTGCCTGCGTCTACATCTCGCACAAGCTCGATGAAGTGGCTGCTGTGTGCGACACCATTTCGGTGATCCGCGACGGCAAACACATCGCTACCACCGCCATGGCCGACATGGACATTGCGCAGATCATCACGCAGATGGTCGGCCGCGAAATGAGCAACCTCTACCCCAGTGAGCCGCACGACATCGGCGAAGTGATTTTCGAGGCCCGCCACATCACCTGCTACGACGTCGACAATCCCAAGCGCAAACGGGTCGACGATATTTCCTTCGTGCTCAAGCGCGGCGAAATCCTCGGCATTGCCGGGCTGGTCGGTGCCGGGCGTACCGAACTGGTGACCGCACTGTACGGCGCTTACCCCGGTCGCCACGAGGGCGAAGTCTGGCTCGATGGCCAACCCATCGATACCCGCACGCCGCTCAAGTCCATCCGTGCCGGCCTGTGCTTGGTGCCGGAGGACCGCAAGCGCCAAGGCATCATTCCGGATCTGGGCGTCGGCCAGAACATCACCCTCGCCGTGCTGGACAACTACTCAAAACTGACCCGCATTGATGCCGAAGCCGAACTGGGCAGCATCGATCGGGAAATCTCGCGCCTGCATCTCAAAACCGCCAGCCCGTTCCTGCCGATCACCAGCCTGTCGGGTGGCAATCAACAAAAAGCCGTGCTGGCGAAGATGCTGCTGGCCAAACCCCGGGTGTTGATTCTCGACGAGCCGACCCGAGGCGTGGACGTCGGCGCCAAATACGAAATCTACAAGTTGATGGGCGCGCTGGCCGCCGCCGGCGTGTCGATCATCATGGTCTCGTCGGAACTGGCCGAAGTGCTCGGCGTGTCCGACCGCGTGCTGGTGATCGGCGAAGGCCAGTTGCGTGGCGACTTCGTCAACCATGAACTGACGCAAGAACAAGTGCTCGCCGCCGCCCTCAGCCAGCCTGGCAGCCATAACAATAACGATCGGAAGTCCGCGTAAATGAATCAGGTCAAACAACTGTTCACCCGCTACAAAATGCTCGCGCTGGTGTTTGCCGTGGTGCTGATCTGGCTGTTCTTCAGCTGGCAGACCGAGGGCGGATTCCTCACCCCGCGCAACCTCTCCAATCTGCTGCGGCAGATGTCGATTACCGGCATTCTTGCCTGCGGCATGGTGCTGGTGATCATCAGCGGCGAGATCGATTTGTCAGTCGGTTCATTGCTCGGCCTGCTCGGTGGTCTCGCGGCGATTCTCGATGGGGTCTATCACATTCCGCTGCTGGCGAATCTGAGTCTGGTCGCCCTCTGCGGGCTGATGATCGGCCTCGCCAACGGCTACATGACGGCTTACCTGCGCATTCCCTCATTCATTGTCGGTCTCGGCGGCATGCTGGCTTTTCGCGGGATTTTGCTGGGGATTACCGGCGGCACGACCATCGCGCCGGTATCGCCGGAGCTGGTCTACATTGGCCAGGGTTACCTGCCCCACGCGATCGGCACTGGTCTGGGTATTTTGCTGTTCGCGCTGACCGTATTCCTCACCTGGAAACAACGACGCAATCGCGCCCTGCACGGTCTCGCGGCGCATTCTTTGGTGCGTGACGTCGTCCGCGTGTTGGTGATCGGTGCCGTGCTGGCCGGCTTCGTGCAGACGCTGAACAGCTACGACGGCATTCCAGTGCCGGTCCTGTTGCTGCTGATTTTGCTGGGTGTGTTCAGCTACGTCACCAGTCAGACCGTGTTCGGCCGGCGCGTGTATGCCGTGGGCAGCAATATGGAAGCGACGCGTCTGTCCGGGATCAATGTGCAGGCGGTGAAGCTGTGGATCTTCGGGATCATGGGCGTGATGTGCGCCCTCGCCGGCGTGGTCAATACCGCGCGCCTGGCCGCCGGTTCACCTTCGGCCGGCAGCATGGGCGAACTCGACGCCATCGCCGCGTGCTTTATCGGCGGTACTTCCATGCGCGGCGGTTCCGGCACGGTGTACGGCGCCCTCCTCGGTGCGCTGGTTATCACCAGTCTGGACAACGGCATGTCGATGCTCGACGTCGACAGCTACTGGCAGATGGTCGTCAAGGGCAGCATTTTGGTGTTGGCGGTTTGGGTGGACGTGAGTACGCGAACCGGGCGCCGTTGAGCCGCAGGAATTACGCTGCGGGCGTGGTCGCGGGCGCCGGGCCGAGAATTTCCATCAGGAAATCGATAAACACATTGATCCGGCTGGAGCCACGGTGATTGGGTAAATACAACGCGTTGATGCACGTGCTGGCACTGCCGGGATTGACCTCGTACTGCTCAAGCAAGCGGGTCAGCCGGCCGGCTGCTACGTCGTCGCGTACCAGCCAATCAGCCAGCAGCGTCACCCCGCCGCCACCGATGGCAGCTTCACGCAGGATGTCGGCGTTGTTGCTTTGCAGGCGCCCGTGGACATTGAGCTGAATGGGCGCGTCTTCATTCTGAAAGGTCCAGTGCTGGTGGGTGCCGCCGTAATCGAAACGCAGGCATTGGTGCTCAAGCAAATCCCGTGGATGACAGAGCGCCGCGCTACGCGCCAGATACGCCGGACTGGCTACCACCCAGCGTTCGAACTGCCCCACGCGTTTGCTGACGATGTCTTCACTGACCACCGACGATCCCAACCGCACCGAAACATCGATCTGCTCGCTGAGCAGGTCGCTGACCTGATCGCTCAGCGACAGACTGATCTCCAGACCCGGATGCCGCTCCAGCAAACGACTCAAATGCGGAGCAATCAGGCGTCGCCCGAACTCCACCGGCACGCTGATGCGCAGACGGCCCTGCGCTTCGGCGCCACGATCGGCGACGACGGCATCGGCTTCGTCGATCGCGTCGAGAATCGCCACGGCTTTTTCGAAATAGGTCTGGCCGGCAACGGTCACGCTGGTGTTGCGCGTGGTGCGATTGAGCAGGCTCGCGCCCAACTCGTGCTCCAGCCCGGCCACTTGCCGTGTCACTGACGACGTGGATATCCCGAGTTTGCGCGCTGCCGAGGAATAGCCCCCGCAGCGCACGGTTTCCACAAACATCTTCAGTGCCAGCAACTTGTCCATAAGCGGGGTCCGGTCGATAGGGAACGCGGATGATTGTGCATCACTGTTCCCCCGACGTCTTGTACCGCCGTGCTTGAACACACTTGCCGGCTGTTCAGTCATCGGCCTTGCGGCTCAGGAACAACCCGAGCGCCAGCGCTGGCAGCAGCGCCACCGCGACGGCGGACAGGTTCCAGCCGAAATGCTCGTACAGCGGACTGGCGACCAGTGAGCCCAGCGCGCCGCCGACGAAAATGCTGGTCATGTACACCGCATTCAGGCGCGCACGGCTGTGGGGATCGAGGGCGTACACCTCACGCTGGCCGAGCACCATGTTCAATTGCACAGCGAAATCCAGCAGCACCGCGCACACCACCAGCCAGACATAGCCGCTGCCCGGGAGTGCGGCGATCAACAGCGAAACCGGCGCCAGCAACAATGCGACCAGCGTACCGCGCCGACCATGCCCGGCATCGGCCAGACGCCCGGCAATCGGCGCGGCAACGGCACCCACCGCACCAACCAGCGCGAAGATCGCAACTTGTGCCTGAGTGAAGCCGTGGTGACGCATCAGTTCAATCGGTGCGAGGGTCCAGAACAGACTGAAACTGGCAAACAGTAAACCCTGATACAGCGAGCGCTGACGCAACAGCGGATAGCGTCGGGCCAAGGCAAACACCGAACCAATCAGCGCAGCATAAGAGGCCTTATGCGTCGGCAGTCGACGCGGCAGTGCCACAGCGGTAATCAGAGCGATGACGGCCATCAGGGCTGATGCGCTGTAAAACACCCCGCGCCAGCCGAACACTTCAACCAGCAGGCTCGACAGTGGCCGTGACAACAGAATGCCCAGCAGCAGGCCGCTCATGATATTGCCGACGACGCGGCCACGGCTGGCTTCGGGCGCCAGGTGTGCCGCCAGCGGCACAAGGATCTGCACGGCCACCGAGGTCAGACCGATTAGCAAAGACAACACCAGGAACAGTGACGGCGAATGGGTCAGTCCGGCGCACAACAGCGTGACGCTCGCCGCCAGGGTGAAACCAACCACCAGCCGGCGGTTTTCCATCAGGTCGGCCAGTGGCACCAGCAGCAATAGGCCCAGCGCGTAACCAAACTGCGTCAGCGAAACGATCAGGCTGGCATTGGCGCTGGACAGACCAATCTGCGGTGCAATCAGCTCGACGATTGGCTGCGCGTAATAAAGATTGGCCACGACCGCGCCACAGCAGAATGCCAGGAACGCGACCATCAGGCCGGACAGTGAAGTTGGCTGTTCGGCGCTGGCCGCAACGGCCGGATTGCCCGTGAGCATGATGACACCTCATTGAGTTCAGGAAAGTGCGGCCAAGGCTACTGACCTGTGGCGATACGCAGAATCCACGCGGCGGGCAACGCTGTGATGCGTCCGGCGCAACGGCGCAGGCGTTGCTTCTCGCGCAACGCGCTGTTGCGTGCGCCGCTGATTCTCCGACGCTGGTGGTTTCTCTACGCTTTGGCCTCTGGCGCTGTCGTCCCATGCGGCGCCCTTCCCCGGCCATCACAAGGAGCGTTTCCATGACCCGCAGCCCATCCGTCCTGTCATCGCCTGCCGCGTTTTTTCCTGTGCCATGAACAGCTCATTTCTGAAGTCCAGAACGCTATGGATCAGCGTTGCAGTCGCCGCCGTGCTCGGCCTGATCGGCGCCGTTTGGCTGATGTGGCGCCCGGCGATTGCGCCAATCGAGCGCCCGACAATGTTCGATACTGCGCAGTTGCAACGCGGTGCGCGGGTGGTCGAGGCCGGCGATTGTGCGGTGTGCCATACCCGCCCCGGCGGTGAATATCTGGCCGGCGGACTGCCGCTGGTAACGCCGTTCGGCACGCTGTACAGCACCAACATCACCCCGGATGTAGAGACCGGTATCGGCCAATGGTCACTGCCGGCCTTCGAGCGGGCGATGCGTCAGGGCATTGCTCGCGATGGTCACTTGCTCTATCCGGCGTTCCCCTACGTGCACTACCGGCGCATGAGCGCAGCAGATATCGCCGACGCTTATGCCTACTTGATGAGCGGCCCCGCCGTGCACGCGCCGGCCGAGCAGAACCAGATGAATTTTCCGATGAACATTCGCCCGCTGGTGTCGTTCTGGAACCTGCTGTTCCTGCACGGTGAGCCACTGACGCCGCTGGCGGGACGTACCGAGGCATGGAATCGCGGGCGTTATCTGGTCGACGGCCCGGGGCACTGCGCCGGCTGCCATTCGCCGCTGAACCTGATCGGCGCGGAAAAATCCTCGGAGTATTTGCAGGGCGGCATCGTCGATGGCTGGCAAGCGCCCGCGCTGGTCGGCATGGGCCAGCGCGGCAACCCGTGGCGTCGTGAGCAACTGGTGGGCTATCTGCGCGCCGAGATCGTCGATGGCCACGGCACACCAGCCGGGCCGATGCGTCCGGTCAGCTTGAGTCTGGCCCGCTTGCCCGCCAGTGAAGCCGAGGCGATTGCCGAATACCTGCTCAGTCTGGAAAACCCGCGTTCGCTGACAGGGACGACGCCGAAGACGCCTGCCAGTGAAGCGGCAGACCACTCGACCGGCGCCCTGCTCTTCAGCAGCGCCTGCGCCGGTTGCCATGGCCCGGCGGCACCGATGCGCACCCTCGATGGTCGCCCGGGCCTGCAAAATACCTCGGCACTGCAAGCGGCCAGTTCGCGCAACTTCCTCAAAACCGTACTTGAAGGCTTGCCCGCCACACCCGGATCGCCCGGCCCGCTGATGCCTGCGTTCGCCGCCAGCCTCGACAACGCGAAACTCGGCGCACTGGCCGCGTATCTGCGTCAGCAAGCCAGCCCCGATCAGCCGTGGACCGACCTCTCTTCCACTATTGAAGCGTTACGTCAGGAGACGAAATGAGCCAGATCACCCTCAACGTCAACGGAGCCGCGCAACCGCTTGAGCTGGAGCCGGACATGCCGCTGCTGTATGCGCTGCGCAATCACTTGAACCTCAACGGTGCCAAATACGGCTGCGGTCTCGGGCAATGCGGTGCCTGCACGGTGATCGTCGATGATCAACCGGTGTTCGCCTGCCTGACACCCTGCGCCGGCCTCGAAGGCAAAAAAATCCGCACCGTGGAAAGCCTCGGCAGCGCGGAAAAACCTGGCCCTCTGCAAGCGGCGTTCATCGAGAAACAGGCCGCGCAATGCGGCTACTGCATTGCCGGCATGCTGATGCGCGCGCAGGCGTTGCTTGAGCACAATCGACACCCGGATGAGGCAACCATTCGCGAGCACATGGCCGGCAATCTGTGCCGCTGCGGTACGCACTTGCGGATCATCGAGGCGATCAAACAGGTGGCCGGGGACAACGGGAGCCTGACATGAGTGAGTCGAATGAATTGAACCCGAGCCGACGCGCGTTCTTGCGCGGTGGCGCGTTGCTGGTGGCATTCACCCTACTGCCGGTGGCGCGACGTGTGTTGGCGGATACCGAAGTCGATACGCTCGGCACCGTGGTTCTCGCGCCCGACCTCCCCGGAAGCCTGCGCACCAACCCGTTTCTCGACGCCTGGATCCGCATCGGCGCCGATGGCATTACCGTTTACACCGGCAAGGTCGAACTGGGTACCGGGGTGAAAACCGCGTTGCTGCAAATCGCCGCCGAGCGTTTGCAGGTGCCGGCCACCTCCATCAACTTGCTCACCGCCGACACCGCGCTAACACCCAACGAAGGCTACACCGCCGGCAGCCACAGCATTTTCGACAGCGGTACCGCGTTGTATAACGCCGCCGCGCAGGTGCGCGAAATGCTCGTCAATGCCGCCGCGCGTAGTTGGCAGGTTGATGAGGCGCTGCTGAGCACCCGCGACGGTGTGATCGAAGGCCCGGCTGGTCAGCGGATGAGTTACGCCGACGCGGTCAAACATGTCGATGTGCATCAATATGCCAAGGCTCAATCACCGGCGATGGCCGCCGCTGATTTCAAACTGATCGGCCATTCGTTGCCGCGCCTCGACATCCCGGCGAAGGTCAGCGGTGGCGCAGCATTCGTCCAGGACATGCGCCTGCCGAGGATGCTGCATGCGCGGGTGATCCGCCCGCCTCGTCCGGGCTGCACGCTGCAAGCATTCGATACGGCGTCCATCGAGGCGCTGGCTGGGGTGGTCAAGGTGATCCGCGACGGCAACTATCTGGCGGTGGTCGCCGGTGATGAGTGGCAAGCGATCAAAGCCATGCGCCGTGCCAGCGAAGTCGCGCAATGGAGCGGCGGTGAGGCGATTCCCGAGGCGGCCGAGATTCATGGTCTGCTCAAACGTCTGCCCTCACGGCGCTATCCGATCAGCAATAGCGGCACGCCGAGCGGCGCGGCTGACACGCGTTTTCAGGCGCGGGTCACCAAGCAGTATTTGATGCATGGCTCGATCGGCCCGTCTTGCGCACTGGCCTGGTTCAAGGACGGCGTTCTCACCGTGTGGACCCACACCCAAGGCGTTTACCCGCTGCGCGCAGGGATTGCCGAAATGCTCGGCCTGCCACCTGAGCGGGTGCGCTGTATTCATACCGAAGGCTCAGGGTGTTACGGCCACAACGGCGCAGATGATGCTGCCGCCGATGCAGCATTGATTGCCCTGCGCGTGCCCGGTACGCCGGTGCGCGTGCAATGGATGCGCGAACAGGAAAATCTTTGGGAGCCCTATAGCTCGGCGATGGTTACTGAAGTCGACGCAGGCCTCAGCCACGGCCGCTTGCAGGACTGGGCCTACGACCTCTGGACCACGCCGCACAACGAACGCATCGTCAACGCCGGGCGTCTGCTGCCGGCACGCTTGCTCGCGCGGCCTTTCGCCTCGGCGCCCTCCGTGCCGATCGCCCAGCCCGAAGGCGATGGTGATCGCAACGCGGTGCCGCTGTACGAGTTGAACTCGACGCGCATCAACATGACCTTCGTCACCGAAATGCCCTTTCGTACCTCGGCCATGCGTTCGCTGGGCGCGCACATCAACATCTTCGCCATCGAGGCGAGTATCGACGAACTGGCGATCAGGGCCGGCATCGACGCGGTCGCCTTGCGTCTGGCCCATCTCAGCGATCCGCGTGCTCGCGCGGTCGTAGAGCGTGTGCGTGATGAGATCGGTTGGCCGCAAAAAAGCAGCGAGCCCGGCGCCGGTATCGGTTTCGCCTTTGCCCGCTACAAAAACATCATGGGTTACTGCGCCATTGCGGTGAAACTTCGGGTGCATCCGCAGACCGGCGAGATCCGTATCGATCACGTGGTGACGGCGGTTGACGTCGGCCAGATCGTCAGCCCCGACGGCCTGCGCAATCAGGTCGAGGGCGGCATCGTGCAGTCCGCGAGCTGGACCCTGTACGAAAAAGTCGCTTACGACGCGGGGGGCATTCGCAGCTACGACTGGAGCGGTTATCCGATTCTGCGCTTCACGCAACTGCCGAAAAAAGTCGACGTGCACTTGCTCGACCAACCGGGAGAACCCTTCCTCGGTGCCGCTGAAATCGTCCAGGGGCCGATGGCCGCGGCCCTGGGCAACGCCGTCGCCAACGCCACCGGCCGGCGCTGGCTGAACCTGCCGCTGACGCGATCCAACCAACCTGCCTGAGCCACGCCCGTGTTCATCGCTGATGAGCACGGGCGCCATTGCGTTGCGCGCAAAACAGCGTAGCGCCGGTCGTCGATTATCAGCCCCGCTGAGCGCGGTTAAGTTAGCGGCACTGGTTCGCGGCGCCGCTGCCGCGCTTGAATTCCTTCAATTGAAATCTGGAGCTACCCATGACCCGTCGTCTGTTCCAACCCCTCGCACTCGGTCCTTATACGCTCGCCCACCGCGTGGCAATGGCGCCGTTGACGCGCTCACGCGCCGGCCAACCGGGCGATGTGCCGACACCGATGAACGCCGAGTATTACCGCCAGCGGGCCAGTGCGGCGCTGATCATCACCGAGGCCACGCAAATCTCCCGGCAGGCTCAGGGTTACGCCTGGACGCCGGGCATCTACAGCCCTGAGCAAGTTGAGGCGTGGCGTGACGTCAGCGCGGCGGTGCATGAGGCCGGCGGGTTGATCTTCATGCAACTGTGGCACGTCGGTCGGGTTTCCCATCCGAGCTTTCAACCCGATGCCGGCCTGCCGGTTGCGCCCAGCGCGCTGCCGGTGCCGGGCAAGACGTTTATCGTCGACGAAAACGGTAACGGTGTCTGGGGCGATGTGCCGGTGCCGCGCGCATTGGAAACCGCGGAAATCGCCGGCATCGTCGAGGACTACCGCGTGGCCGCGCGCAACGCCTTGCAGGCGGGCATGGACGGCGTGGAAATCCATGCCGGCAACGGTTACCTGCTCGATCAGTTTCTTAACAGCAACAGCAATCAGCGTGACGATGCCTATGGCGGCAGCGTGGAAAATCGCGCGCGGTTTCTGCTGGAAGTGGTTGCGGCCGTCGCCGAAGAAGTCGGCGCCGAACGGGTCGGCGTGCGCCTAACGCCGATGGGGCGCTTCATGGGCATGGGTGATGACACTCCGGAGGCGACCTTCGGCCACCTCGTCGAGGCGCTCAACCAATGGAATCTGGCCTACCTGCATCTGGTCGAGCCAGCGATGGTCGGAACAGTCAAAGATGAGAACTTCGATCCGCGCTGGGACGCGATCATTGCCCAGTTGCGCAAAACGTGGAACGGCGTGCTGATCCTCGCGGGCGGCTACGATGCGCAATCTGCCGAACAGGCACTGATTGCCGATCGTGCCGACATCATTGCGTTTGGCCGCCCGTTCCTGGCCAACCCCGACTTGCCGCGTCGGCTGCACGATGGCCTGGCGCTCAACGCGCCGGATCCGAGCAGCTTCTTTGGCGGGGATCAGCGTGGGTACATCGATTATCCATTTCATGCCTGAACAAATGCAGACCCGCATCTCATGAATGTGTAAATCCCTGGAAGCAGGGGCCGATGCGCCCCTGCCCTATCAAGTCATACGATCTCTACATTTAATCAAATAGGTAAAAATCCACCATAACGCTGAACTTATGCGTAGCTGTGCGCTTTCAGGTCTATTGCCCGACGTCGCCGAATGCGATAAAACGGGCTAGTTGTACGACAACCTAATAAAAACCAAGTCGTTCGAACGGCTAACAATCCTGAGATCTGCCATGCCTCGCCCTGCCGCTACGCAAACCGTACCGCCGCCCTACCCTCGTTATCTCGCGGTAATCATTCTGTTGTGCATGGGCTGTGCGTTTGCCGGCAATCATGTGGCGGCGCGAGTCGCCTTTGATGATGGCGCGGGTGTGCTGCTGGCGATTTTAATGCGTTCCGGCGGGACCTTGCTGGTGCTCGCCATCCTGGTGCTGTGGCAGAGACAAAGCCTGCGCTTGCCGGCGGGTGCCTGGCGCTGGCAACTGTTGCTGGGGCTGCTGATCACTGCGCAGAGTCTGTGCCTCTACTCTGCTGTCGCACGGGTGCCGGTGGCGCTTGCCCTGCTGGTGGCGAACGTATTCCCCATTCTGCTGGCATTGCTCACCTGGGCACTGGGTGGCCCGCGACCGAGCGCACGTACCGCGACGTTGATGGGTTTGATTCTACTGGGCCTGGTGTTTGTGCTGGATGTCCCCGGGCGTCTCTCGACCACGACGGACGTCAGTGCGCAATGGCTGACCGGCGTCGCGCTCGCATTCTGCGCCGCCAGCGTGTTCGCCTGCGCGCTGTGGATCACCGACCACAAGTTGTCTCAGGTACGTGGCTCGGTACGCAGTCTGCTGACCATTTTCATCGTGTTCAGCAGCGTCAACCTGGCAGGGCTGACGGGCGCCCTTCCCGGCGGATTGAACCTGCCCGCGACCTCGACCGGATGGCTGGCCCTCGCCACGTTGGTGGTGCTATACGGCACAGGTTTTATCGTCCTGTTCATTTCCGTGCCTCGCCTCGACATGCCGCGCAATGCGCCGGTCATGAACATCGAGCCATTGGCAACGCTGCTGATGGGCTGGATTGTGCTGGACCAAATGCTCAGCAAAGGACAGATTCTCGGCGGGGTGATTGTGGTCATGGGCATCGTTTTGCTGACGTACCGTAAATCAGTGGTCAAGGCTGAGGTTAAAGCCAGTGCGTGACGGTTTCTCTCCAGTGGTCAGGTTCGTGATTAACCCAAAGCCGTATCGAGAAACATCATCACCCCAAAACCGAGCATCAGCCCCAACGTGGCCGGGGTCTCATGCCCGTTGCGATGGGTCTCGGGAATGACCTCATGGGACACCACAAAAATCATCGCCCCGCCTGCCAGACCGAGCGCAATGGGATATCCCAGCGCAAAGCTGCTGGAAATACCCAGTCCGACAACTGCGCCAATCGGTTCCATCAACCCCGAACCCACCGCAATCAGCGCGGCGCGCAGTGCGGAGATGCCGGTTACGCGTAATGCCAGGGCGACTGCCAGACCTTCGGGAATGTCTTGAATGGCGATGGCAGTCGTCAGCGGCAATCCCACCTTCATATCGCCGTTGGCAAAGCTCACGCCAATGGCCATGCCTTCCGGCAGGTTATGCAGTGTGATTGCCAGGACGAACAACCAGACACGATTGATGCGCTGCGCGTCCGGCCCTCGGCGTCCGCTTTTCTCGTGTTCGTGAGGCACGAAACGATCAAGACCGACCATCAGCGCGACGCCCAATCCCAATCCTGCAACGACGACGCAGGCTGCGAGCAACGGGTTACCGCAAAGCGCGTGAGCCGCTTCTATACCGGGCAGAATCAGCGAAAACGAACTGGCGGCCAGCATCATCCCGGCGGCAAAGCCGAGCATGATGTCTTGGGTTCGGGCGGTGATGTCTCGTAACGCGATCGCTACCACAGCACCGATTGCCGTCGCAGCGAAGCCGGTCATGCCACCGATAAAGGCGAAGTACAGATTCTGTTTGTTGGCCCCGACGAAGGCGCCATACCCGCTGATCAGCAGGAAGATTGTCACCCCGATCAGAATTGACCAGAAGACGCGCCCGCCCCATCCAGACCTTAAGAAACGAGCGAACCAGGAGCGTGCTGGTGCGGCTGATGAGGTCAACGGCTCGGGCATGGGAACTCCTGTTTTGTTGATTCGATCTTTCAGCGGATGCGGATAACCAACGTACATGACCTCAATGGTAATCGTCTCCAGCGACTGCGCGCAGGTAGGCGACGTCTGCTTGCCTTCGCAGGTCGCGCCACTCGTCCCAACTGAGTATGCCCAAGCGATCCATTTCATCCGACTGGCGCAGCAGTTCGTCGTGATAGGCGTCTGGGCAGTCCATTCGCAATTCAAGGTTTTCCAGTGCACGTTGCCAGGCCGCCAAAAGCGAGTAGTTTGGTTTCTTGTGCGAATGTCAGTTGATTCTTGAACGCGTTCATTTCGCCCACCCCGAACATTTCCCGGTTGAGCGACTGATTTCGGGTTAGGTTCAAAATGTCTGCAGAAAAGCGGATGACTGAAAGCTTTCTGCTGACGTGGCCACTAACCAGTCCAGCTCATGGATGGGGGTTACGGTATGTGGCAATCGCCCCGCCACTCAATTCAGTGGTCGGGGCGATGCGATTTGTTGCGTCAAGGCGTTATCAGGAAGCATCAATCCAGATGGTTTTGATTTCAGTGTATTGATCGTGCGCCCAGATCGACTTGTCGCGCCCGCCGAACCCCGACTCCTTGTAGCCGCCGAATGGCGTAGAGGCATCGCCTTCACCGAAGCAATTCACCGTGACAATCCCGGCACGGATGCCGCGCGAGAGTTTCAGTGCATGGCGCAGGTTGCCGGTGTAAGCCGATGCTGCCAGGCCGTAGGCCGTGTCGTTGGCCAGCTCAATCGCTTCGTCAACGGTCTGGAACGTGGTGACGCTCAGTACCGGGCCAAAAATCTCTTCCTGGAACAAACGGCTATCGCGACTCACGCCGTCAACGATAGTCGGTTCGACGAAAATATTCTGGCGGGTTTTGCCGCCCACCAGCACATGCAGGTTTTCGTCGCGGGCCACGTCAAGGTAGGAGCGCACCTTGTCGAAATGCGCTTTGCTGATCATCGAACCCAGGCGGTTTTCAGGATCCAGTGGATCACCCATTTTCCAGTCACCCAAATGAACCTGCACACGCTGCAGCAGTTCATCCTTGACGTCGGCGTGGACGATCAGGCGCGAAGAGGCCGAGCAGTTTTCACCCATATTCCAGAACGCGCCGTTCACCACGTGCTGAGCGACGAGGTCGATGTCTTCGACATCATTCATCACCACGGCAGGGTTCTTGCCGCCACATTCCAGCACGATGCGTTTGAGGTTCGATTCGCTGGAATATTTCAGGAACAGCCGCCCGGTGTCGGTTGAGCCGGTGAAGCTGACCATGGCCACATCCGCGTGACGCCCCAGCGGTTCGCCCGCCTCTTTCCCTCCCCCGGGCACGACGTTGAACACACCGGCGGGAATCCCCGCCTGATGCGCCAGTTCGGCGACGCGCAAAGTGCTCAAGGTAGTTTCCTTAGCCGGTTTGACCACGATCGAACAGCCCGCGGCCAGCGACGGGCCGATTTTCCAGGCGAGCATCAGCAGCGGGAAGTTCCACGGCAACACCAAGCCGACAACGCCAATCGGTTCACGCACAACCATGGTCACCGCACCCGAGCCGACCGGCGCCGTAGCATCGTAGATCTTGTCGATCAGCTCGGCATGCCAACGCAACGTATGAATCGTTTCCGGCACGTCGATGTTCTGGCATTCGCGAATCGGCTTGCCACTGTCCAGGCTTTCGAGCACCGCCAGTTCATGGGCGTTGTCTTCCAGTAACTGGGCAAAGCGCTGCAATACCGATTTGCGTGCGGACGGCGCCAGTGAATGCCAGCGTGCGTCATCGAAGGCTTCCTTCGCAGCGGCGACGGCGGCATCGACGTCGTCGGCATCGCACGCGGCGATCTCGGTCAATACCTGTTCGGTGGCCGGGTTGGTCGTGGTGAATGTCTTGCCCGATCTGGAGGCGCAGAACTGGCCGTTGATGAACGCTTGGTTGCGAAATTCGAGTTTCGCAGCCAGTTCGAGGTATTGCTCTTTGCTCAGCAGGTCTGCCATTTCAAGCCTCCTCGACGATACGCGCGACGTTTTTCTGCAGGGTTTTGATCACGCTTTCCAGCGCTAGCTTCTCGGAAGGCTCCAGCGGTTGCAGTGGCGCCCGCACACCGCCGGCACGCAGGCCACTGAGTTCGCTACCGTGTTTGATCGACTGCACGAACTTGCCGCTCTCGAGGAAATCCATCAACGGCAGCATCGCCGACATGATCCGCCGGCCTTTATCGAAGTTCTTCTCCAGTACACAGGCTTCGTAGAGCGCGATGTGTTCGCGCGGGATGAAGTTCGAGCCGGCGCATACCCAGCTACGCGCGCCCCAGGCGAAAAACTCCAGCGCCTGATCATCCCAGCCACAGGACAACTGGATCGACGGATGGGCGTGAGCCAGACGGTGCAGGCGACTCATCTCGCCCGAACTTTCCTTGATCGCGGCGATGTTCTTGCAGCCAGCGATGGCTTCGAAAAACTCGTCGCCCATCGCCACGCCCATCCGCGACGGATAGTTGTAAAGCATGATCGGCAGCCCGGCCGCCTTGTCCACGGCGAGCACATGGGCGGCAATTTCCTTTTGCGTCGGCAAGGCATACGGTGGCGAACCGACCAAAATGGCGTCCGCTTCGAGTGACTTGGCTTTTTCGGCGAAGTACACCGAGTCTTCGGTACGAATGCCGCCAGTGCCGATGACCAGAGGCAAACGTCCGCGGATCACGTCTTTGGCGCGCTCGGCGACGGCCACGCGTTCCTCGGCGGTGTGCGCGTAATACTCGCCGGTGGAGCCGCCAATAACGATGCCGTGAACCTTGGACTCGATCAGATATTCGAGCACGTCGGAGAACGCCGAATAGTCGATCTGGCCATCAGCGGACAACGGGGTAATGGCAGGGGTAAAAATTCCGTCAAAGTTCATAGCGTTTTCTCCAGTGGTTCAATGTTCAATCCGTGCACCCGACGGCATGCCGGGCAGACCTTGGTTATTGGCGGTGCAAGCCTTCAGGACGGCAGCGGAGCGACGAGGCTGCAGCGACCGGCCAACGCAGACTCAGCTTTCTCTCCCGGCGCGGTACTGCCCCCACTTGAGGTTCATGTTCACCCCAAGCGAAAGGAACGGTTCTGGCGGGTTGCTGTTGGGCCCCGGCGCCTGCAGCAGGAAGTCAATCAGTGGGTCACGCTGCCCCGCCAGCCAGTCAGCAAGCAACTTGCCGGTGACGGTTCCGCGCGTGACACCCAGACCGTTGCATCCGAGCGCGCCATAAACATTGGGCGCCAGTTCACCGAAGAAGCCGTTGTGGTTGCGCGACATGGCCAAGGCGCCGCCCCAGGTGTAGTCGAACGTCACCTCCGGCAACATCGGGAAACGCTGATCGAATGAAGCCTTGTGCCGGCGCACGAAACGTTCGTTGTATTTGCTGTTGCTGCGGCCATCCGGGTTGAAGGTGAAACTGTTGCGGATCAGCAGGCGGTTATCCGGGGTACGCCGCACCGTAGTGCCGAAGGGATCGGCTGGAATGGCGCCCCAGAACGGTTTGCCGCCCAGGCGCGCCTGTTCCTCTTCGGTCAGCGGTCGCGTGATGCTGGCGTAGGTGTAGATCGGCAACATCCGCCCTTGCAGGAAACCGAAACGCATGCCGAACGAGTTGTTCGCCAGAATCAGCTTGTCGGCGGTGATGCTGCCGTGGGCATGTTTGAGGAGCGTCTTGTTACCGTATTCCACTTCCAGAATCGGCGTGCGCTCATACAGCGTGACGTTCGATGGCAAGTTGTCGGCGAGGCCTTTCACCAGTCCGGACGGTTGCAGTAGCACCGCACCCGGGGTGAACAATGCCTGGCGGTAAAACCGCGTGCCCAAATGTTCGGGCAACTCATCGGCATCAATCATCTGAAAAGGCTGATCGAGTTTTTCCAGGCCCCGGCGATAGGCATCGAGTACGGCGATACCGCGGTTCTCTACCGCCGCCTGATATTTGCCGCAGGCTTTCATCTGACAGTCGATGCGGTATTGGTCAACCAGCTCGCGAAGTATCGATTGGCCGGCCAGATTGAGTTTCAAACTGGTGCGTGCCAGTGCGATGTCACCGATGTAATCCTCAGCGCCAATATCATGGGGAAGATCAATGGCAAAACCGGCATTACGCCCCGACGGGCCCAGTCCGACTTCCTGAGCTTCGATAAGCACCACTTCATCGTCGGGAAAATTCAACGCCAGTTGCCGCGCGCACGCCAGTCCCGTGAAGCCGGCACCGATGATCACCCAGCGGGCGGAACGGTGCCCACGGTGAGCCGGCTCGGGACTGCGTGGCTTGCTCAAATGAAACCAGCCACAACTATCATCATCGGCGGGTAATGAACTGACTTTCATAGTGTTAAACCGTTAATCGTTGAAGTTGCAAAACGCACGCAGCACAAAGCAAACGCACGCAATGGCGTTGATCCGGAAACTTGCAAAACTGGCACTTACACAAACAGTGACGATTGACTGTTTGTTTTAAAAATTCGCCGCCACGGCATAACGTCCGCTACTGGCATAGTCGTTGGCGTAGTAGTAATCCCTGAAGGTCATGGGCGGTAAGCCAAACAGATCCTTGAAGCGTTTATAGAAGTGCGGATAGCTGACAAACCCGGTGGCCAGTGCCACATCCGTCAACGAACGATCACTTTGCACAATCAGTTGCCGGGCCCGAGTCAAACGCAGTTCCAGGTAGTATCGATTGGGTGCGGCATTGAGATAGCGGGCAAACCTTCTTTCCAATTGCCGGCGAGACACGCCAACCTGGCTGGCGATTGCGTCAATTTCCAACGGTTCCTCAATGTTTTTTTCCATCAAGTCGAGCGCGATGTTCAAAGGCTTGGGAATCGCTGAACAGCGCAGACTGTCGGCAGTCTTCGGTTGAAGATGTCCAGACTGGTGAACCCTTTTTATTTCATCAACCAATGGCGCATCGTTGTGCGCACCCAGTTCCTGCATGATCGCCAAGGTCATATCCAGCGCTGAATGAGCGTTGGCGCAAGTGGCCCGGCGCTGTGTGCAAATAAACTCGCGAGTCGATACCTTCAACTGCGGGAAATATTCATGGAGCAGACCGCAGCTGTCGCTGTGACAAGCAAAGTCTCCAGTCTCGAGCAAACCGGCATCGGCCAGATAAAACGCGGCATTCCAGCAACCGGCAACGATCCCTTTGCCCGAGGACTTCTTCAGCACTCGGCGCAGCACTGGCTGCGCGGCAAGCCGCACGCGCTGGCCTCCGACGACAATCACTGCATCATGACTGAAGCCTTCCGCCACCAGTCTTTGCGAGGCCAGCGACACGCCGATATCACTTTCAACCAGCCCGCCCTGCAGTGAGTAGGTCGACACCTGGTAAATCGTTTCGCCATTGATCAGGTTTCCAGTGGCCAGGGCATCCATCGCCGTTGAAAGGGTCGTCAACGAAAAATGATCGAGCAGGATAAACGCCACCCGCACCACACGTTCATGGCCCGACATCACGGTGGATGGGCGAAAGCCGATGTTCTGTTGTTTCAACGGACTCTGGAACGTTTCCATCTTGCGTCACCCGCTCACCTTCACTGAAACGACAACTTTGGGGTGTGGCGACTGGCACCGCCCGCCGCCAAACCGTGGTCGAACCGATTACTTCGCTGCCGCCCGGGCGTCACTCAACCAACCGTCATAGGCTTGCTGGTTGGCCTTGATCCATTCCGCGGCATGACGCTTGATGTCAGCGAGCGACTTTTCACCGTTCTGCATGCGCAGGTTTTGCGCACTTTCAGCGGCTGTCGGGATGCTGACCTCAGAGAGGAATTTGCGCGCCACCGGGTTCTTCTCGGCGAACTCTTTGTTCATCACGGCATTGATCGTGTCCACCGGGAAACCGAGGTTCTTGCCATCATGGAAGGTGTCCTTGCTTTCCTTGCCATCCGGCAGCGAAGTGAAAGGCACCGGCAACCAGACCACGTCACGCCCTTCCACCAAAACACTGGCGATCCATTGCGGAACCCAAGTGAAAAACAGCACGGGTTTGCCTTGCTGGAAGCGCGCAATGGTGTCTGCCATCAACGCGAAGTACGAACCGCGGTTGTCGACCACGGTTGGGCCCAAGCCATAGGCTTTCATGTGGTGTTCGACCATGATCTCGCAGCCCCAACCCGGGTTGCAGCCTGTCAGGTCAGCCTTGCCGTCACCGTTGCTGTCAAAGAGTTTGGCGATTTCGGGTTTCTTCAAGTCCGACAGATCCTTGATCTGATAAGCCTCGGCCGTCTTCTTGTCGATCATGTAGCCCTGCAACACGCCTTTCATGACTTGCCCGACTTTGACCATCACGTCATCGCCGCCGGCCTTTTCATAAAACGCTTGGTGCAGGTGCTCCCATTCATGCACGGTGAAGTCCGCATCGCCGTAAGACAGTGCGAGAAACATCGCCGGGTAGTCGACTTCTTTTGGCTGTTTGACGTCGTAGCCCAACTCCTTGAGGCCGGCGATCACCACCTCACCACGAAAACGCTCTTCGGCGATGGTCGGGAAGATCGGCGTAATCGAAACGCCGGCACCGGGTTTGTTGGCGTCGGCCGCGTAGACCGCCGAGCACAACAAGGTGCCAAACACTGAAGCCACGAGGCTCGCAACCACGCTTTTCTTGAGATTTGTCAGTTTCATGTTTCACCACGCTTGGAATTTTTAATGGGGTGAGCAGGCCAACTCAATTCGTCACTGGACGTGCAACGTTCTTCTTTTTCTTCAGTTTCATGACCAGCCCCACAGGGCCGCTTTCATACCAGCGCTGACCGGAGGCCAGATCGCTGCTGCGCTCACCCATTGCCTGGGTCAGTCGGTCAAGGAATACCGCGAGCAGCACCAGCCCCGCGCCGCCGACGCTGGCCAGGCCCATGTCGAGGCGGCCGATGCCGCTCAACACCATCAAACCCAGACCGCCCACCGAAATCATCGAGGCGACCACCACCATCGACAGCGACAACATCAATGTCTGGTTGAGACCGGCCATCATCGTCGGCGCCGCCAACGGCAACTGCACCTTCATCAGCATTTGCGTAGCCGTGCAGCCAAACGCTCGAGCGGCTTCGACCTTGTCCGCCGGGACCTGACGAATACCAAGGTTGGTCAGCCGCACCAGCGGCGCGACGGAAAAGATGATGGTGACGATTACACCGGGTACGTTGCCGATACCAAAGAGCATCACCACCGGCACCAGGTAAACGAACGCCGGCAGTGTCTGCATCGCATCCAGCACCGGGCGGATGATCATTTCCGTGCGATCACTGCGTGCACACAAGATGCCCAGCGGTATGCCGATCACTGCGCAGAACAACAGCGACGTCAGCACCAGGGCCAGCGTGACCATCGCATCGCTCCACACACCGATCAGTCCAAGCCCGGTGAGGGTTGCGACGCTGAAGATCGCGATGCGCTTGCCGCCGATCTGCCAACTGATCAGCCCGGCAATGATGATGAACACCGTCGGCGGAACCGACAGCAGTCCCCACTGCACACCGTCGAGCACTTGATCGACCGGCCAACGGATCGAGCGAAACACTTCCCTGAAGTTATGCACCAGATATTTAAGGGCGGTCTCTACCCACAAACCCAAGGGAATATTTAAACTTTGGAAAGGATCTAGAAAGTTGAAGTCTGACATGGTGCTACCTCGCCCTCAGAAGCGGTAAATCAATTCTGATTATTCGCAGTTCAGCTATTACACAGACAGTTCAGAAGATGGCCTTGCGAAATCGAACCTTTATAAAGCCCAACTTCATCCACCACCGGCATGGGAGTTGCCGAGGCCGCAACCAGATGAAAGATGTCGCGAAGAGACGCTTCCGCTTTAATCGGCGTTTGCCCGCCCGGTATATAAGCGACATTGCAATCCTGTTGCGCGATATCACCCGCTTTCAGAATGCGACTGGTGTCGAAACCATTAAAGAAATCACGCACATATTTATTCACTGGGTTGCACAGAAGTTCACGCGGCGTGCCGATTTGCACCACGCGCCCGCCTTCCATGATCGCAATGCGGTGACCGATGCGAACCGCTTCTTCAATATCGTGGGAGATAAAAATGATGGTGCGATCCTGCTCGGCCTGCAGCTTGATCAGTTCGCCCTGCATCTCGCTGCGAATCATCGGATCAAGTGCCGAGAACGCTTCGTCCATCAGCAGAATGGCGGGATCATTGGCCAGCGCGCGGGCCAGGCCGACACGTTGCTGCATGCCGCCGGAGAGTTGGTGAGGAAAGCTGAACTCCTGCCCTGCCAGGCCAACCTGCTCCAGCGCGCCCATCGCGCGGCAATAGCGTTCTTTCTCGCTGACACCGCTGATTTCCAGACCGAAGCTAACGTTGTCGATGACGCTCATGTGCGGCATCAATGCAAACGACTGGAAGACCATGCCCATGTCTTTGCGACGAACCTGTAATAAGTCCTTGTCGCCCAGGCCGGTGATTTCCTTGCCATTGAGAAAGATCTGCCCGGACGTCGGCTCGATCAGCCGGTTGAACAATCGGACCATGGTCGATTTGCCCGAACCGGACAAACCCATGATCACGAAAATCTCACCGCGGCGAACAGAGAAGTTGGCATCAAAAACGCCAATCGCCTGACCGGTCTTTTTGAACACTTCAGCTTTTGTTGCACCTTCTTTAACCATTTTCATGGCAAGTGCTGGCTGCGTACCGAAGACTTTGAAAACATTCTTTACGCAGATGATCTCGTCGGAACTTGTCATACCTTGCCTCCTTCGCATCGTGCGTCTTTCGCATTAAGCGACAGGCAAACGAGCAAAAATAATTGTAAGCGGCAGCGGTAATGAATAGATGTCTTCACGACGGGCTTCCTTTTATTATTTTTGAGGTCCCAGGAAAAAGGGATGTTTCAAATCTATTAGCATCACCCCGCTTAATCCAACTACATTTACAGGGACAATTCGATAACGTCGGGTTATCGGTTGCGACGACAGCCATTGCCGAGTGCCGCGTCAGCACCATGAGCGACCGGGTCTATCCTCACAGCGACGCTCGCGTAGCCCTCCCCGCACGGTTCCGTTACCCTCCTCGCGCTTCGTTGGGGAGCTGTATCGTTAGGAGAGTGTACGAATGAGCAAGCATGTCGACCCTGACACCATCCTGCTGAAAATGCCGTCCTTGAGGGCTGTGAAGGCATTTGTCGCCGCGGCCAAATACGAAAGCTTTACCCGCGCGGCGGAGGCGCTGTGCGTTTCCCAAGCCGCGATCAGCCGGCAGATTCGTGAACTGGAAAGTTATCTGGGCGCGCAACTGTTTACCCGCGTCGGCCGGGCGGTGGAGCTGACGGCGGCCGGCGCGGTGTTCTTCGATGCCGCGCAACTGTCGTTCGTCAACATCGCGCAGGCCGCCGAACGCATCCGCAGCAGCCAGTCGACCAAGAAGGTCCTCACCGTCTGTTGCTCGCCGGCCTTTTCCGCACTGTGGCTGTCGAATCATCTGCAAGAGTTCTTCGCGCAGTGCCCGGATATCGAACTCAACCTGATCACCACGCAGAACTTTCTGACAATGGAACCCGGTGTGCAGCCGGACATCTTCATCACCAAGATTTCGCGCATCCGTGACGGTTATAGAAGCTATCCGTTGTGCCACGACGTGATTTATCCGGTGTGCACCCCGCAGTATCTGGAGAAACACCCGGAAATTTCGACGATCGAAGGCGTGCGCGATTCGGCATTGCTCAACCTGAGTCCCTATGGCCGCTCGCAAGTCGCCGAGCATGTCGACTGGGGCGTGTGGCTAGCGTTTCAGGCCATCGATATCGATGACCGTCCGCCGAACAGTCCGCAGATCTTCAATGCCAACGACTACAACCTGCTGATCAGCATGGTCCTGACCCATCAGGGCATTGCGTTGGGCTGGAATCACTTGGTCACGGGATTGGTGCAGCAAGGCCTGTTGGTGCGACCGATCGAGCAGCAGGTGCAATTGCGCAACAGCTGGCACTACCTGAGCTGTCGCGAAAGCTCCGAAAACGAAGACGAGTTGCGGCGTTTTCGTGAATGGATTCTGGCGAAGTTTCCCCGCCGTTAATCCGCACCGCACCGTCGTCGGATGATTTGGTTATCAATAGCCCGACGAAAATGTTGCTAGAGCGGCACCCTCCCCGTGGCTCATTGTTGAGTTGCGCCGGCCATGATCGGCCCGGCGCAACTCACAGGAAGGGATTGTTGAATGTCACTCTTCGAATTCTGTCGCGATTTTGATTTCCTCGATGCCCCGCTCAAGACTCGTGCAATCGTGCAGGACAGTCTGCTGGATATCGTCGGCGTCATGGCCGGCGCGGCCAGCAATGACACCAGCAGCGCCATGCGGCGTTTTGCCGAACAGCATTACCCGGCGGGCGCCTATAGCAGTCGCCTGATCTTTGCCGGGCAACGTGTCAACGTGCTCGGCGCAGCGTGGGCCGGAGGGTTCAGCGCTGACAGCCTCGACGCCCACGAAGGCCACTTCAAATCCAAGGGGCACGCCGGAGCGACCGTTGTTCCCGCCGTGCTTGCCCTCGCCGATGCGCTGCATCATCAAGGCCAGTCGATTAGCGGTCATGAGCTACTGACCGCCCTGTGCATCGGTTATGAAACGGCGCTGCGGGCCGGTTCCGCCTTGATGGCGACCTCGCCGACTTATCACGCATCCGGCGGTTTTTCCGCGCTGGGTTTGGTCTGTGCCGGAGCACGTTTGCTGGGTTTTGATGAGCCGACGTTTCGCCATTCCTTGGGCATCGCCGAGTACTTCAGCGCACGCTGCCCGATGATGCGCGTGGTGCAAGCGCCGACGATGCTGCGCGATGCCCACGGTGCAGGCGCATTTGCAGGTTTGAACGCCCTGCTCATGGCTCGGGAAGGCATCACCGGTGCACCGGCAGAATCGGTTGAAGACATCACCGTCGCCGAATACTGGAACGACATCGGTGCACGCTGGGAGATCGACAGTCAGTACTTCAAACCCTGGCCAGTTTGCCGCTGGGCACAACCGGCGCTGACCGCCATGCTCGAACTGCAGCGAGAAAACCCTCAGCTCGATGCGGACTCGATTGAAACCGTTTGCGTGGAAACGTTCTACGAGTCGATGTGTTTGCAGGGGCATACGCCGAGTGACGCCGATGAGGCGCAGTACGCCCTCGCCTTTCCGCTGGCCGCACTGATTGTGCGGGGCAAGGTCGGTCCGGAAGAAGTCACCGGGGCGGCGATTTTTGCCGAAGATATTCTGGCACTGAGCCGCCGTATCGAAGTCGTCGAAGCCGCCGATATCTCGGCCAGATTCCCAGCCGAAATCCTCTCCCGATTGACCATTACCCTGAAGAACGGCGGCGTGCTGGTGAGTCCGATCACTGCCGCGCGGGGCGACCCCGAAACGCCCCTCAGCGCTGAAGAGCTGAGCCAGAAATTTGATCTGTTCGCCAGCGGTCTCGGTGTAGAGCGCAGTGCCGAGGTGAAAACAGCGATCAAACACATTGCACAATCCAGCTGCGCCATTACGGTTCTGGAACCGATTTTTCACCCAGTGCTGGCACGCCAGTCAGACATCATCGATAACCCCAACGCATGAATTGCCCACAGCAAATGTCGTTTGTGATCGCTGTCCTGCGCCCTATAGGCTGAGGGCTATGTCGCCCCTGGGAGGATAATAATGAATAAAGAAAGCGTTTTTGACCTGATCGCACAGCGCAAACCCTGGCATTCGCTGCCGGGCGCCCTTTACAGCAATGAAAGCGTTTACCGTCAGGATCTTGAGCAGATCTGGCACAAGGACTGGATCTTCGCCGGCCACACCTTTGAAATCACCAAGCCGGGGCAGTATTTCACCCTGCAGATCGGTGACTACCCCGTTGCAGTGGTGCGCGGCAAAGACGGCGAGGTCCGGGCGTTCCATAACGCCTGCCGTCACCGTGGCGCAAAAATCTGCGAGGCCGATCACGGCAAAGTGGCGAAGATGGTTTGCCCGTATCACAAGTGGACGTACGAGCTGGATGGCAACCTGTTGTTCGCCGGCAACATGGGCCAGGATTTCGACAAATCCCAATACAGTCTGAAAAGCGTTCACTGCGAGATCGTCGATACCTACATTTATGTCTGCGTGGCCGCCAAGGCTCCTGATTTCGAAGGTTTCCGCAAAGCCGTCAGCCCTTTCATCGCGCCGCACTATCTTGAAAACTGCAAAGTAGCGTTCGAGTCGAACATCATCGAGAAAGGCAACTGGAAACTGGTCTTCGAAAACAATCGCGAGTGCTATCACTGCGACGGGTCGCACCCGGAGTTGCTGCATTCGTTCGTCGATAACCTGTCGGTGGGCGGCGTCAGTGGCGAAGATGATCCAGAGCTGTCGGCTTACTGGTCCAAGTGCGAGAGCGCCGGACTGCCAAGCCGTTTGGTGATGGATATCAATGGTCAGTTCCGCATGACCCGTATTCCGCTGTCATCCGGCGCCGTCAGCTACACCATGGATGGCAAACCTGCCGTTGCCGGGCGTCTGGACAAGACAACTGAAGCGGACATCGGCGCGCTGCTGTACTTCCACTACCCCTCCACCTGGAATCACTTCCTCGGTGACCATGCACTGAGCTTCCGGGTGTTGCCGATCAGCGCCACTGAAACTCTGGTCACCACCAAATGGCTGGTACCTGACAGCGCAGTGGAAGGCGTGGATTACGATCTCGAGCGCCTGACCAAAGTCTGGATTGCCACCAACGATCAGGACCGCACGCTGGTCGAAGGCACCCAGCGCGGTGTGACCTCGCCGTCGTACGAGCCGGGGCCTTATTCGGAAACCGCCGAGACTGGCGTTTGTCAGTTCGATGACTGGTATTGCGCGACCATGATGGATCGGCTCAAAGGCCCCATCCCTTTGAAGTCTGTTGGCTGATCCGTTCTCCTCACCAGTTCCATCCCTCTTCCCTTCAGCATCCCGACGGATGCTGGAAGGGACTCTTGTGTCTCGAAAAGCTGTTGTTCCGGTTCGTCGCCAAAAAAGCCGGGAGACACCGATAAGGATATCCGCATCAATGAACGCCTCGACATCATCCCTGGCAGCTTATGCAAACTACGGCGAGCGCGTGTCGACGCGCATCGTATTTTTGATCACCGGCATTGTCATGTCGGCTTGGGCGCCACTCGTTCCGTTGGTGAAAGCCCGTACCGGACTGGACGACGGCGGACTGGGCCTGTTGTTGCTGGGATTCGGTATCGGTTCGATCGTCGCCATGCCGTTTGCCGGTTATCTGACTGCACGTTTTGGCTGCAAACCGGTGATCATCTGCTCGACTGTCGCGTTGTGTTCGGTGCTGCCGATGCTGAGCCATCTGACGTGGCTGCCGGGGCTGGCGCTTGCCGTACTGGGGTTCGGCGCCAGCATGGGCATGCTCGATTGCGCGATCAATATCCAGTCGATCATTGTTGAAAAGCACAGCGGCGAAACCCTGCAATCCGGGTTCCACGGGCTTTACAGCGTCGGCGGTATCGCCGGGGCCGGGGCCATGACGGCGATGCTCAGCCTGGGACTGAATCCACTGCTGTCCGTGCTTTGCCTGGTGGCGATTATCCTCGCCGCGCTGTACAAGGCTGCGCCAAGTTTGTTGCCCTATGGC
Source organism: Pseudomonas sp. Irchel 3H7 (assembly GCF_900187605.1). GTDB lineage: Bacteria > Pseudomonadota > Gammaproteobacteria > Pseudomonadales > Pseudomonadaceae > Aquipseudomonas. Next base: position 544,276 of record NZ_FYEA01000002.1, on the reverse strand, counting down.
ACCGAGAGAGACGGTCCGTTGTTGGCGATGCCACGGGGGATCGTGCTGCTATTGGGCGTCCTGTGTTTCATTGTTTTCCTTACGGAAGGCGCCATGCTCGACTGGAGCGCGGTTTTCCTTGCCTCGCAACGCGCAATGGAACCCAGCTACGCAGGCTTGGGTTATGCCAGCTTCGCGGCGGCGATGACGCTCGGGCGCCTGACCGGAGACGCCATCGTCAGCCGACTGGGTGGCGTTCGCGTGGTAGCGCTGGGCGGGGTCTGCGCGGCGGCGGGCATGCTGGTTTCGCTAGTATTCGATAGTTGGCAGGCGGCATTGCTGGGCTATGCCTTGGTCGGTATCGGATGCTCGAACATAGTCCCGGTGCTGTTTACGGCGGCGGGTCGACAACAGCGCATGCCCCAGCGCACCGCGATTCCGGCGATCATCTCGATGGGCTACGCCGGCATTCTCATGGGCCCAGCGTTCATCGGCATGGTTGCGCATCTCAGTACGCTGGTGGTCGCATTGGGTGGCTTGGTTTTCCTGTTGTTGTTTGTCAGTTACGCCGCGAGATTTTTGAAGGCCTGATGCGCCGGTCACAAGCCTTTGGAACATTGATCGGCTTGAAGGAAATCTTTTAGCGAAGCCTGATAAATGGCCAGTGGTCGTTTCTCGGGCTCAAACAGCGCAAACGGAATCATCACGAGATGGGAAACCGTTGTGGCGCTGACTGAGTAAGTTCTTTGCCTGCAAAAGCCGTTATCTTTATTCAGGGTGAAATCAAACTTGTACAGGTCTGGCCTTGTACACCAACTCGGAATCAAACCAAAACTCAACCCCGTCAAATACTCTTGTGTGCAAGCGCCACCCAATGAAAATTCCGAGACTTTGATTTCCAGTGCAGGGAGGCTCGAGGCTACAGGGCTGGAGCTGTGATCCTGTGCATGTGGAAACATGCTTTTTGTCTGCGCGTAGGCGTCTTTGCCAAGGCGACTGTTTTTCCAGGGAGAGTCTATTTCGTAGCTGAAGCTGGAGATGATTTCCTGGGTTGCGGTTCCAGCGTGTTCGTTGATTGTCGGCACGGTCGCATAGGAGGTACATCCTGAACACAGCATCGCAACACTGACGACAACACATCCATGAGTTATTAAGCGGCGCATTCTAAATTTCAGTCCCCACTATTGATCAGCCATTGCACTGGCGTTTTTCTGGCCTGCTTCGGCCAGCTTCTTTTGCACATAAAAAAGCATCAGCACCGAGTTTCTCTGAGCCTGCCGAGACTGTTGTTCGAACAACGCCACAAGCTCTTCTTCACGCTTGCACCCAGCATTGACATTGCCCTTTGCAAATTCGCAGGTACCGTATTGGCCCCAACCTTTGCGGGCTTCATCGGTGTTTCGCGCGGGGTAAACCCAATATGCGTTCCATGCACCGTCGACGACAGGTTTACCGGCCGCGTCTATCTGCTCTATCGCTTGCAAGGTTGCTGTGGCAGCGGCGTCCAGAAAACGTCGAGGGTTGGCATCGGCTTTATCCGCCTCATCACGAAGCGCCTGACACTGCACGTCAGACAAGTCGAACACTGGCAGCGCTTCAATGCTCTCGAACTCATCAAATGGATCGGAATGATTGCCCGGTAACTTTGCGTGGTAAGCCGGCACCACATGGCCGGGGACGCTCATGTCCTGTATGTAATGCAAAACCCTTCCTGCTTGCTCGTAGACCGCAACCGGGTCGGCATCAGGTTTCACCAGCAGCTCGTTCAGCTTCTTGATGCGTTTGTTGAAAATCGCGTCCAGATTGCGCTGGACCAACCAGAGTGGCTCAAGCTTTTCGTTGCGGTTGTAGAAATGCCAGTGGGTGATGCGTTGAAGGATCGTCAACGGGCTTGAGTCTTCTGCGTCCGTTCCATCAGCCAAGGCCTCGCCCAACTGCGCAGGAAGCTTTACTCCCGGGCAGCGCTGAAACGCCTGCGCCGCTTTCAGCGCGTAAGCCGAATGCAGCTCGGGGTTAAAGGCCATGGCCGGGGTTGAGGGGTTGAGCAGCAGTGATAAGCCCAGCACTGCCAAGTAACGGCTCGGGGCTGAACGGTCTACCGGGGTGGCTTCCATGCTGTTGCTCTCCATAAACCCGCGTGATTGGGGGAGACTTGCGTTGCGACGCTAATTTAGCATCCGGTAAGGGAGGCCGCTAAGGCCTGTTTCAGTGAGAGTTCTCGCGCACGCTGACCTTGATCGGTGTTGTCTGGGTTACGTCGCGCTGCCGGGTCGCATGCCAACACAGCAGCGAGCCCACCGTCACCAGCACGGCGCCCTGCCAGAACTGCATCTGCAAACTGACGCCAAGCCACACCGCAGCGAATGCTGACGACAGCACCGGCGCGGAGTAGGACGCGGTCGCCAGCAAGGTCAGGTTTCCCCGCAGGATGCCGATGTTCCAGAGAGCGTAGCCACCGGCCATGGCGATTCCCGCCGCCAGCAGTTCCAAAGAGTTTACCCAAGTGAATGGCGGAATCCGTTCGAGGCTGAGGTACCACTTCAACCACAACACGACGGACGTCAGCACGAAAAACAGCGCCACCAGATTCTGCCCACCGGCATAGCGACGCGTGACATTGCAATACAGGGCAAAGGTAATCGCACAGGTCAATGCAAGGCTGTAGCTCAGCGGGTTGGACTGAACATTGCGCACAATCCCCGGCAACGATAATCCCTCGCTACTGACGACCCACAAGATGCCGAAGATCGCCAGCGCGGAGCCTGGAATGATGAACCAGCGGGTCTTCTGTCCATTCATGACAATCGCCAGCACCACGGTCAGGCACGGCCACAGATAATTGACCACGCCCAGTTCGATGGCTTGATGCCGATCACTGGCGAAACCCAATGCCAACGACAGGCACACCTCATAAGCGACGAACAATGCGCTGCCGAGCAGCAGATAGAGCCTGGAAGTCGAGCGAATCCGCGGGCGGCCGAGGAACACCAGCAACAGCATGGCGCCCAGCGAATAGATCAACGCAGCGCCCCCCAACGGGCCGAAGTGCTCGCTGACGCCTCTGATCAATCCGGCAGCGGTACTCCACAAAACGATCGCCACCAAGCCACACACCGTGGCGGCCCGCTCACCCTTGATCAGCATCATGACTCCTGGCACAAAATGGCAAACCGACCGCACAGGCTAACCAGCGCAAGAGGATCAATAAAGGAACATTTTTGCCGTGCAAAGGATGAGCTGTCGTTATGACTCAGCCTTGATTGACCTGCGTCCAACTGTCGCAGCAAACAGCCATTGGAAAATTCCGCACAAGCCTTAGAATCCGCGCGCTCTTGCAGTCGCCGGATCTGGTGACCGAAACGTACCCAACCGCCCTGCCCGTCTGGCGGGCACTTGCACCACAACACACTTCGGCTTGGCAATCGCATGCGCAGCGGCGCACGTTGCGCTGTTCGTCCTCTAGAGGTTTTTATGTCTCCGCGTTTGCTGGCCATGGCGCTGGCGCCCCTGCTCGGGCTGTTCATTGTTGCGCTGGGCAACGGTTTCATGTCGTCGCTGACCACCCTTCGACTGGACGCTGCCGGTGCCTCGACCACGATGATCGGCATCGTTTCATCGGCCTACTTCATCGGCCTGACTTTGGGTGCCGTGTTCAATGACCGCTTGATTCTGCGCATCGGCCATATCCGCGCCTATGGCAGCTTTGCTTCGCTGATCGCCGTGACCATCCTGCTGCAGGGATTGTTTTACGACACCTGGGGCTGGTTCGCCCTGCGCCTGATCAACGGCTGGGCCACGGTCGGCGTGTTTCTGGTGATCGAAAGCTGGCTGCTGCTGGCGGGCGACGCGAAGATTCGCGGGCGCTTGCTCGCGTTGTACATGATCGTCCTGTATGGCGCCGGTGTTCTGGGTCAGGCAACGCTGGGAAAAATCACCGGGTTGAGCGACAGCGCACCGTTCATGGTCGCCGGCATGCTTGCCTCGTTGTCGGTGTTGCCGATCGTGATCCTGCCGCGCGTGTCGCCCTTGCTCGATCAGGTTGAACCGCTCAAGCCAAGGCAACTGTTGGGCGTGACGCCGACCGGGCTGGTCGGCTGTTTCGGTTCGGGTGTGACCATCGCGGCGATTTACACCTTGCTGCCGTTGTATCTGCAACGCAGCGGTCTGAATGTCGGTGAGGTCGGCAGCATGATGGCCTGGACGATCCTCGGCGCGATGCTCCTGCAATACCCGGTCGGACGCTGGTCTGATCGCAAGGATCGCTTGCAGGTGCTGACGATTCTGACAGTGGCGTGCACGGTGTTGTCGCTGTTGATCGTCCTGGTGCCGTTGTCCTCGACAATGCTCGCGGTGATGTTGTTTCTGCTCGGTGGCGGCGTATTCGCGCTGTACCCGGTTGCCGTCAGCCATGCTGCTGACCGTGCGCCTGCCGAAGCGTTGGTGCCGATGATTCAGGGCTTGCTGCTGATCAACTCACTGGGCTCGGCGATCAGCCCGATGATGATCTCGCCGGTGATGAACTCGTTCGGTGCCAATGGTTTGTTCTGGGTGTTTGCGCTGGTCAATCTGTGCATGGTTACCTTCTTCCTGTGGCGCCGTGGCAAACGCCCGGTTCCGGCCAATCCCGCGCCGTTTGCAGCGGCAGCCACGTTCTCGCCGACAGGTGCGGAGCTGCGGGTGACCGAAGATTTGCGTCAGGCGGTGCAGGAGCATCCGCCGATGGTGGATGCATTGAGCGGCGAGCCTTCGCCGCAATGTGAGACGCGCTAGGGGTTGCGCCAGTCTGCGCCAAGCGCAGGCTGGCTCGCAGCACTAGTCAGGTTCGTGGGTGATATCCACGAGCGGAATCGGCTCGATCGCCCAAGCGCGAATTTGACGACGTTCGGGGCTGGGTATCGCGCAAGCCTTGCGTCCGGTGAAGTTTCGAGCGAGGCGGTCTTCATCGATCCGCCAACCGCGCTGCTCCAGTGCCTGCACGTCTTTGCGAAAGGCGATCTGCAGCGCATCGGACTTCAACGAAACCTCCTGCTGAAAAGAGTCCGGCACACGTTCGGGCCTGACGTTTTTCAGCACGGCATGATCTTGTTCGAAGATACGGATATTGCTCGCAATGAACCTGCGATCCAGCAGCCGTGAGCGCAGGAACGTTCTGCCCATCATCCACCAGGTGCGCGTGCGATTGGCGTCAATCGGGACATGCGCCGAGACGATGTAGATCCGCCAGCCGTTCGGTAATTCAAGTTCCAGCGTTGTACACGGACCGGACAGGTGAAACCCCGGAACAGTCACCACACTGACAAACTCGGTGGAGGATTTACGCCGCAGCAGCCCTTTGCGTGCCGGCCTGCGCATAAGCATTTGCGCGCTGCCGCTCCACGCATCGCTGTCGACCTCGAACGATTCAATCTCGGGATGATCCGGATCACCGAAGGTTGAACCATGGACAAACGGTGCGTGCGCGAAGTCCAGACCGTTTTCAATAATCCGGTCCCAACTGGCCTGCCAGTCAAAGTGGCCCGAGACCACGCGGATGGCGGGATCGTCAACCCAGTCGAGCGTCGGCAACGGCGGACGCTCAGCCTCCGGCAGATCACCTAAAAATGCCCAGATCCAACCGTAGCGTTCAAGCGTCGGGTACGCATCGACGCGAGCCTTGGCGGGAATCCGCAGGTCGGGCTGCGCCGGTATCTGCGTGCAAACGCCGTCACCGCCAAACCGCCAGCCGTGATAGGGACACTGCACGCTGTTGCCGACCTTGCTGCCGGCGGACAGTGAGCCGCCGCGATGCACGCAAATATCCGACAGCACGTGAGCGACACCCGCGTCATCGCGGAACGCCACAAAAGGTTGTCCGAGCAATTGAACCGGCATCAATCCATCAGTCAACTGCGACGATGGGAGAACGACATACCAGAGGTTTGTGAGCATGGGGGGCGTGTGATCCGTCAGTACAGTTAGCTCAGATCAGAGAAACCTGAAATTCAAATTAAACCAGCGCCTGCACATCGACAATCAGCCAAGCACTTTATAGATCTCTGCAACTACCTGAGTCGTTGCGGCTTCGATGGTTCCTTCGTTACGGCACAACACCCAGCCGTTATCGACAACCGCCTGCTCGAACATCTCGCTACAGGTGACGTGCTCTGCGTGTTTCTGGATCACCGTGCCTCCCAGGCCTCGCGATCGTGCCGTCGCCCTCGCCCATGAAATATCCGGCGCGGTGACAACGCCGACATGCAGATCCGGCACGCGCACGCCTCGCTCGATGTTCAACTGCAGAATCTCGGCAAACGGCACGCTATGGCGAAATGCGGCATCCGACGGATACCAGCGGTCGATCAGGATGATGCTGTTCAATGGCTGTTTGGGCAGTACCTCCCGGGAAATCCAGCGACGGCTATCCGCAAGGCGCTGACACACCGCCCACTCCAGATCCCGCGAGGGATGTCTGGCGAGTTGATTGACCAAGGCCATGGTTTCGCCGCGGTACGGATCGCTTTTTTTCTCGCAGAGCCGAATGACTTTGTGCTTGTCTGCCCGTAGTGCGGCGGTGACGGCCTCCAGCAGTGTGGTTTTGCCGGTGCCCTTGGGCCCGTCCAGAGAAATAAACAGCGGCAGCTTCATGGTTCACGCAACGATTGAGACAGTGCTGAGCACTCTAACCTCATTTGCGTAATTCAATGAGCTGTTCCCTGCCCTTTGCCTACACTTGCTTGCCAATGATGTTTAGCCCTCTGCCAAAGGAGTCACCATGTCCAAGCTCTATCCGAGCATCGATCCCGAGGGATTGGTCGAGTATTCCGTGGTCTACACCGACCGCTCGCTCAATCACATGTCGCAGTCCTTTCAAGGCGTGATGAGGAACATTTCCACGACCCTGAAACAGGTCTACAACGCCGAAGCGGTAGCGGTGGTTCCGGGCAGCGGCACATTCGGCATGGAAGCGGTGGCGCGGCAGTTCGCCACCGGCCAGCAGTGCCTGGTGATACGCAACGGCTGGTTCAGTTATCGCTGGAGCCAGATCCTTGATATGGGCAATATTCCGGCGGCCACCACGGTGCTCAAAGCCCGACCGGTCGAGACGGGGCGCCAGGCAGCCTACGCCCCGCCACCGCTGGACGAAGTGCTGGCGGCCATCGCGGCGCAGAAGCCGAAAGTGGTCTTCGCCCCCCACGTTGAAACTTCATCCGGGATCCTCCTGCCCGACGAGTACCTGCGAGCCGTTGGCGACGCCGTGCATGCGGTGGGTGGTCTGTTTGTGCTGGACTGCATCGCCTCCGGCACGATTTGGGTGGATATGCACAAATGCGCCGTCGACCTGCTGATCAGCGCCCCGCAGAAAGGCTGGAGCGCCTCCCCTTGCTGTGCCCTGGTAATGTTCAGTGCTGGGGCGCTCGAGCGTATCGAACACACGCAAAGCAGCAGCTTCGCCTGCGACCTGAAAAAGTGGCTGCAAATCATGCGGGCCTACGAACAGGGCGGACATGCCTATCACGCGACGATGCCCAGCGATTCACTCGCGCGGTTCAACGACGTGATGAAAGAGACACAAGCGTACGGGTTCGACAAGGTTCGCGATGAACAACAGGCGCTGGGTGATCGGGTGCGTGCGTTGTTGACCGGCAGAGGTTTCAAAAGCGTCGCCGCAGAAGGCTTTCAGGCCCCAGGTGTGGTGGTGAGTTACACCGATGATGCCGACATCAAGAGCGGAAAGAAATTTGCCCAGCACGGCCTGCAGATCGCCGCCGGCGTGCCACTGCAATGCGATGAGCCGGCCGACTTCCAGACCTTTCGCCTCGGGCTGTTCGGACTGGAGAAGCTACAGAATGTCGAACGCACGGTCAGCCTGCTGGAGCAGGCACTGGATGAGGTGATGGTTGACTAAAAGCTGTCCTTGCCCGCAGGACACGACGTTATCGCTTGCCAATTCTAAGGTGGAGGCCATTATGCTTACTGGCTTCCACTGCTACCTACGCCCATTGGCGTCGCGCAACGAACAACTTGTACGATGTCTTATCACGAGGTATTACTACGTCTCCCACATAAAAATAAAACCACGGAGATCGCTACATGGACTCATCCCTGTCCGCTCGACCTGAAAGCCCTGACCGAGCGCAAGGCAACACCCGCCGCAGCTTCCTGAAAAAATCCCTCGCCGTTTCCGCCACGCTCGCCACCGTCGGCAGCACCGCACTGACGCGGATCGCCGAGGCCGCCGAACCCTTGAGTCAGCGCTACCCAGATCCGCTGATTCACATCCTCGACGACAGCTTCCTTGAGCTGCGTATTTTCAACGCCAGTGTCGAAAAACTTGCCACCGGTATGCGCTGGGCCGAAGGACCGGTCTGGGTCGGTGATGGCCGCTATTTGTTGGTCAGCGACATTCCCAATAATCGCATCATGCGCTGGGACGAAATCACCGACACCTTCACCGTGTACCGCGAACATTCGAATTTTTCCAACGGCATGTGCCGGGATCGCCAAGGGCGGCTGATTGTCTGCGAAGGCTCCACCACCACCAGCGAAGGTCGGCGCGTCACGCGCACCGAAGCCAATGGCACGATCACCGTGCTGGCCGACAGCTTCGACGGCAAACCCTTCAACTCGCCCAACGACATCGTCTGCAAAAGTGACGGATCGATCTGGTTCACCGACCCGCCCTTCCAGACCAGCAACAACTACGAGGGCCACAAAATCACCCCGAGCCAACCCCACGCCGTGTACCGCATCGACGGCGAAACTAAAAAAGTTACGCGGGTCATCGACGACCTCAACGGCCCCAACGGCCTGTGCTTTTCTCCCGATGAGAAAACACTGTACGTCGTTGAAGGTCGCGCCAAGCCCAATCGCCTGATCTGGGCTATCGCGGTGAAGGACGATGGCACACTCGGCGAACGCCGCAAGCACATCGAAGGGCTGGACTATGCCGCGATCGACGGCATCAAATGCGACGAAGCCGGCAACCTGTGGTGCGGCTGGGGCGGCAATGGTGATCCCAAGGCCGACCTGGAAAAACTCGACGGCGTGCGCGTGTTCAATCCGCAGGGCAAGGCCATCGGGCACATTTCCCTGCCAGAGCGCTGCCCGAATTTGTGCTTTGGGGGGCGCGAAGGCAATCGGTTGTTCATGGCCAGTAGTCACTCGATCTATTCGCTGTTTGTGAATACTCGCGGGACTACGTTTGCGTTGTAAAAGCGCGGTTCGTCTCGCGATGGATTCGTGAGAATTGCCGCGCATCCGAGAATGCGCGGCATTCAAGCTCGTTTACCGTCCCCGCCTCGCTGGACCTTGTGACGCGGACAGCAGTTTACGACCAGAAGCCTTTATGCGGTGCAGCCGCCTCCCCCTCCAGCATCGGCCCCACCACACTGACCTTACGCTGCCCCTTGGCGAACACCTCGCGGCACGGAAGCGAGAACGTCGGGTTCTCCGGATGATCCCCCGTCAATCCCAGCAAGGCATGCTCCGACAACGCATAAACCACTCGCCCGATTCCGGTCCAATACACCGCGCCGGCGCACATGCAGCAAGGTTCGGCGCTGGTGTACAGCGTGCACAGTTCCAGCTCTTGCGGTGACAGCAATTTTGCCGCCGCCGCTGCCGCCACCAACTCCGCATGTTGAGTCGGATCGCCTTCCGGTGGCATCGAATTGTTCCCCGCTTCGACAATCACCTTGCCGTTGCGGTCGGCCACCAATGCCGCGAACGGATGGCGACCACGTTGTTTCGATGCCTCGGACAAGGCGATGGTCTGGCGCAACAACGCCAGATCCAGATCGCTGACGCCAGCCGGGATGAGCTGAGTGAATTGATTCATGGGTAACTCCTGGGCAGTGGAAAACAAAAGGTCAGTCGGCCAGTTCAGCGCCGAGGGTTTCGGTCGATTTTTTTTCGTTGTTGAGCAGGATGTTGAGGGCGATGGCGGTGATCGCTCCGAGGAAAATCCCGCTGTCGAGCACCAGTTTCAACGTCGGACCGACGTGTTCGAACAGCGCCGGAAAGGACATCGGCAGCACCCCGACACTCACCGAAACCGCAACGATGATGCCGTTGCGCGTCCCCTCGAATTGCACCCGTGACAGTTCTTGAATGCCCGCCACCGTGGTCATGCCGAACATCACGATCGCGCAGCCACCGAGCACTGGCGTCGGCACGGCGGCGATCAACGCGCCGAGTTTGGGGAACAGGCCCATCAGCACCATGATTGCCCCGGCGGCGGCCACGACGAAGCGGCTTTTCACGTTGGAAAGCGCGATCAAACCGGTGTTCTGAGTGAAGGCGTTGTAGGGAAAGCTGTTGAACAAACCGCCGAGCATGGTCGACAAGCCGTCGGCGCGAAACGCGTTGCCGAGGGTTTGTTGCGTGGTCGGTTTGCCGGTCAATTTACCGATCGCCAGACAGTTGCCGGTGGTCTCGGCCATGATCACCAGCATCGCCAGGGTCATGATCAGAATCGGCACCGGCGCGAATTCCGGCGCGCCGAATGCCATCGGCGCGCTCAGCTCAAACCACGCCGCTTCGCTGACCCGATTGAAGTGAGTCATGCCGCAAGCCGCTGCGATCAGACTGCCGACAAACAAGCCGATGAGCACGCTGAGGTTGCCGAGGAAGCCCTTGCATTTGGCGTAGATCACCAGCGTCACGCTGACCGTGGCCAAGCCCAGTAACAGGTTGGCGGGATTGCCAAAATCCGCCGCGTCGGGATTGCCGCCGCCCAGCCAGATCGCCGCCGCCGGCATCAGCGAGATGCCGATAATGGTGATCAGGCTGCCAATCACCACCGGCGGGAAAAACCGTAGCAAGCGGCTGAACACTGGCGCTAGCGCAATGGTGATAAAGCCCGCGGCAATCACCGCCCCGAAGATCTGGCTGAGGCCGAATTCCTTGCCGATCATGATCATCGGCGCCAAGGCAATGAACGAGCAGCCCTGAATCAGCGGCAGGCGCGCGCCGAATTTCCAGAAACCGAGAGTTTGAATCAGCGTCGCCACACCCGAGGTCAACAGGTTGGCGTTGATCAGCAACACCACCTGCGCCGAGGTCAGCCCCATCGCACTGCCGAGAATCAGCGGCACCGCCACCGCTCCCGCGTACATCACCAGAACATGCTGCAAGCCAAACGTGAACAACTGTCGCAGTGGCAAAACCTCGTCCACCGGATGAATGCGTTGTGGGGTCATTTCACACGCTCCTGAAGGTGCGGCATCTGTTGAGATCGCGGGCATGCTCAGGGGCGTTTGAAAGTCGGATCCGCCCCGGAGATCGTTTGACGCGGGGCCATAGTTGAACGTTTATTGCGATGAACAAAATTAGCAACCATCGCTTTTTTCGATGGCACGAATCTGGCATTGGTTATCTGCTTTAAACCCCCATCCTCGACCCGGGAGTCCACCGCTTGCGCTTCTCACTCGATCAACTGCTGATGTTCGTCCAAGTGGTCAAAAGCGGATCGTTTTCCGCCGCCGGGCGCAAACTGGGCAAGACTCAATCGACCATCAGCGCGGCGATTGCCAACCTCGAAACCGACCTTGGGGTCGACCTGTTCGACCGCACTAACCGCAGCCCCGCTCTGACTGCCAGCGGCCACAAGCTGCTGGTGCAGGCCGAAGCCGTGCTTGAACGCTGCATGACCTTCGAAGCCCACGCCGATTGCCTTTCGGACAACGTCGAAACCAGCCTGACGCTCGCCATTGAAACGCCGTACGGGCCAATCATGCCGGTGCTCAAAGCCTTCGAAGCCGCGTTCCCCTTTGTCGACCTGATCATCCGCCATCCGGTTTACGGCGACGTTAGCGAACTGGTCAGCAGCGGCGAAGCGGTACTCGGTGTGGCGTTCTCACAGCCCGGCTATCCCAAGGAGCTGGCGTTTCAGCAACTGGGCAAACTGATCATGCTGCACGTCTGCCACCCCGAGCACCCATTGGCGCAACTCGACAACGTCACGTTCGACGACCTGCACGTCCATCGCCGCCTGGCCTTCAGCGCCCACGCAAGCAAACTGCCGAGCAGCGAATACCTGCGCTCGACCCAGTTGTGGCAAGCGGAAAGCTATCTGGCGTTACTGGAAATGGTCCGCGCCGGGCTCGGCTGGGCCACCCTGCCCCGGCAGCTCGTTCAACGCGAACTGGCCAAGGGTGAACTGGTGGAACTGCAGCTCTCGGCGTATCCGCATACCGACTGGCAGATTGGTGTGGATTTGCTCTGGGCGCGGCAACGGCCGCTGGGTAAAGCCGAGCGGTGGCTGAAGGAGAAATTGCAGGGCAACAAGGTGTATGAGCTGGATCGCAATGGGCAGATCACCACGCTTTGACGTGGGGACAACAAGGCCCGCCAAAGCGGGCCTCGATTGCAGGCGTTGTCACTACGCCAGTCTGACTGTTTCAGTCTGAACCTTGTGCTCAGGGCGGATCTTGAACCAGATGGAATACATCGCCGGCAGGAACACCAGCGTCATGATGGTGCCGACGAATGTGCCGCCAATCAGGGTGTAAGCCAGCGTGCCCCAGAACACCGAGTGTGTCAGGGGAATGAAAGCCAGGATGGCCGCCAGTGCCGTCAGCAGGACCGGTCGCGCACGTTGCACCGTGGCTTCGACCACAGCGTGGAACGGGTCCAGTCCTTCCAGCGTGTTGTGATGGATCTGCCCGATCAGAATCAGCGTATTGCGCATCAGGATTCCCGACAGCGCAATCAACCCGACCAGCGCATTGATGCCAAACGGCTGATTGAAGATCAGCAGCGTCGGCACCACTCCAATCAAGCCTAACGGCGAGGTGAGGAAGACCATGATCATCGCCGCGATCGAACGCACCTGCACCATGATGATCAGCAACGTCATGGCGATCATGATCGGCAGCAGGGGCAAGATTGCCTTGCCCGCTTTGCAGGACTCCTCGATGGCACCCGCCTGCTCGATCCGGTAACCGGAAGGCAGTGTTTCGATGATCGGCTGCAACTCCTTGAGGATCGCACCCGACACATCCGGAGGCTGCAAACCTTCGGCAATGTCGCCACGCACGGTGATGGTTGGCGTGCGGTCACGGCGTCGCAGAATAGGATCCTCCATGCGCACATCGACCTCGCCGATCTGCGACAAAGGGATGCGTTGTCCCGCCGCGCCGACCAGGGTGAAACCTTTGATTTGCGCCGGGTCGAGCCTGATATTGCCCGCCGCACGCCCGACGACTTGCACAGAACGAATATCCTCGCGAACCGCCGTTATCGGTACTCCGCTCAGCAGGAACTGCAGTTGCTGGGCAACCGCATTCGAGGTCAGCCCCACTGCTTGCAGGCGGTCCTGATCGAGACTGAAATGCAAGGTCGGGGTCAGCGGTCCCCAGTCAGTGTTCACTGTTCTCATCATCGGGCTGTCTTTCAGCACGCCGCGAACCTGCTCGGCGATATCGCGTAGCTTCGCCGGATCAGGCCCCATCACCCGGTAGGCAACCGGGAACGGCGAATAAGGACCAAAGACAATTTGCGTGGCCCTGACACGGGCCTCCGGCGCTAGGCCTTCGGCAACTGCTTCGCGCAGCCGTAACTTGAGGGTTTCGCGTGCTTCCTGACTGTCCGTGAGCACCACGATTTTGGCAAAAGAAGGATCGGGCAGTTCTGGCGCCATCGCCAGGAAGAAACGTGGCGCACCCTGGCCGATATAGGCGGTGACGATTTTGGCCTCATCCTGCTTTTGCAACCAGGCTTCGACCTTGGCGGCCGTGGCGCTGGTCTGCTCGATCGAAGTGCCGTAGGGCATCTGCACCTCGATCATCACCTCGGGGCGGTCAGAGGTCGGAAAAAACTGCTTCTTCACCAGCCCCATGCCTGGAACCGCAACGAAAAACAGCGTGACCACCGTACCTGCCACCAGCCATTTGCGAGCAATCACCGCGGTCAGCAGCCGGCGGAAACGGTTGTAATTCGGCGTATTGTAGATCGCCGCGTGGCCACCTTCGACCTTCTTGATGTCCGGCAACAACTTCACGCCCAGATACGGGGTGAACGCCACCGCGACAACCCAGGACGCGATCAGCGCGATGCCGACAATCCAGAACATGTTGCTGGTGTACTCACCGGCAGTCGACTGCGCGAAACCGTTGGGCAAAAAGCCGATTGCCGTCACCAACGTACCGGACAGCATCGGCGCCGCCGTGTGGCTCCAGGCATACGCGGACGCTTTGATGCGGTCGTAGCCTTCCTCCATTTTCACCACCATCATTTCAATGGCGATGATCGCGTCATCGACCAACAGCCCGAGCGCGAGAATCAATGACCCGAGGGTAATGCGATCAAAGTTCTTGCCGGTGGCGGCCATCACCACGAACACGATCGCTAGGGTCAACGGCACAGCGGCAGCGACCACCACCCCGACCCGCCAGCCCATACTCAGAAAGCACACGAGCATGACCACCAGCAGCGCGACAAAAAACTTGACCATGAACTCGCCGACAGCGGAGTCGATATTGACCGCCTGGTCGGTGACTTTGGCGAGGGTCATGCCCAATGGCATTTCCGCATTAATCCGCGCGGTCTCCGCATCCAGCGCCTTACCCAGATCGAGACCGTTCCAGCCCTCGCGCATCACCACACCCAGTAGCAGCGCGTCTTCGCCGTTATTGCGCACAACAAAAGTCGCCGGGTCTTCGTAACCGCGTTCAACCGTGGCCACATCAGAGAGCTTGAGTGTCCGGCCCTGCACGGAGACCGGCGTATCGCGAATTTTCTGCACCTTGTCGAAAGCACCGTCGAGACGCAGAAACACCTGCGGCCCACTGGTTTCGATGGAGCCGGCAGGCGTCAGCACGTTCTGACTGTTCAGCGCGGCGAAGATGTCCTGCGGTGACAGGCCGAGGGTCGCCAAGCGGTCATGGGAAAATGAAACGTAGATGCGCTCGGCTTGCTCACCGATGATGTTGACCTTCTTCACCCCCGGCACATGCAGCAGACGCTGGCGCATGGCTTCGGCATCACGCACCAGTAAGCGCTGCGGCTCGCCCTTGGCTTTCAAGGCGAACAGCGCGAAGGTCACGTCGGAAAACTCATCGTTGACCATCGGCCCGATAACACCGGCCGGCAGCCTGATGGCTTCATCGTCGAGCTTCTTGCGTGCTTGATAGAACTCTTCCTGCACTTGCGACGGCGGCGTGCTGTCGAGCAACGACACCATCGTGAACGCCAGTCCAGGGCGAGTGTAGGTTTCCGAGCGGTCGTACCACTTGAGTTCTTGCAGGCGCTTTTCAAGGGGTTCGGCGACCTGATCCTGCATCTCTTGCGCAGTCGCACCGGGCCACGCGGTAATGACCGTCATCTGTTTGACCGTAAACGGTGGATCCTCCGCACGTCCCAGTTGAAAGAACGACAACGTCCCCGCAACGGCAATCAGAAAGATCAGGAACACGGTGATCGCCCGCTCACGAACCGCGATGGCCGAAAGGTTGAAGCGCCCCTGGCTCATGGGCGACTCCCGGCAACGCTGGCTTCGCTCTGCTGTGGCAATCGCACCTCTTCGCCATCGCGCAGCAGATGGGCGCCCAACGCTACAACCTGCTCACCGGCAGTGAGGTCGCCGGCGATGCGCGCCGAATCATCGCTCAACCCCAGCACCTTAACCGCTCGCCAAGCCACCTTTGCCGGTGTTCCGGTGATCACCCACACACCGGGTCCTTTGCCCGGGTCGTAAATCGCGGCGATGGGGACTTGTAACGCCTGTGTCTGTGTGGCGCCCTCGGCAATGCTGAGGGTGACAGTCGCACCGATCGGCGCATTGGCCAGCGGCCCCTCAAGCACATAGCGCGCTTCGAATGTGCGCGTCGTGCGGTCCGCGGAGTCCGAAAGCAGCCGCAGTTTTGCCGTCACCGCCGCTGAATTGACCCCGTAGAGGCTGGCTTGTGCGGTGGAACCGGCTGCCGGACGCAACGTTTCGGGCAGATGCACGATGGCTTCGCGCTGACCTGCGCGCGCCAGTCGAACCACCGGTTGTCCCGGGCTTACGACTTGTCCAGGTTCAGCGAGTGTTTCCACTACCACGCCGTCCGCATCAGCAACCAGCAACGCATAACCTGAAGCGTTACTCGCTACGTCCGCTTGCGCCTGCGCGGCGTTGAGCTGCGCCTTTGCAGTCTCCGCAGCGGCTCTGTACTGGTCGTAGGCTGATGCCGAAATGGCGCCAACGCCGACCAGTTTGCGATAGCGAGCCTCGTCGTCGGCTGTCTGTTTGGCGCTGGCGCGAGCCGCTATGACCGCCGCCTGCTGCGCCCGCGCTTGCAGTCCAAGGTCGATCGGGTCAAGACGCATCAGCGGCTGCCCTCGCTTGACGACCTCCCCCGTATCAACCAGACGTTCGAGCACTTTGCCCGACACGCGAAAACCCAAGTCGCCCTGAACGCGCGCCGCGACCACTCCGGTGAAAGAACGAGCGACATCGGGTGACGCTTGAACCGCAGCGGATCTGACAAGCGGCGCCTGGGTACGGGGATCTGCAACGCTGGAAGATTCGCCGCAGGCGCTCAGGGCGAGAGGCAGCAAGCATGCGGCAATGGGGAAAGGTCGGAGCCGGCGCATAGATTCCCTTACTGAGGAATAGGATGATCATCATATTCTCAGCCTTGTGACCAACATCGTCAATGGTCACAACCTGAGAAATAACTGCATCCTGGCCATCAGCAACATCGGACTACGGATCGACTGACGGGCCTGACTCGCTATTGCTAGGTCACCTGGCATCTAGACTTGTATGTAGCCATATCACTCATATGACCAACTCCGATAATGGTCACTTCCAGTTGAATGTATAGCTCTCCCGCCGCTCATGTGCAGGGAACAGGAACCATGATAAGAGGATGTCGCCTTGAATTGACTCGCCTGAAAATTCTGCTCAGGGAAGGGTCAAGGCATGAGGCTGCGCAGGATGAGATTGGTGGTCAGCGTGGGCGCTTGTTCGATCAGATCCAGATTGTGTTGCAACAGCAGCGGGTTGACGAAAGGTCGCAACGCCAGATTGATCGCCTCGACCGTCTCGTCCAGCGGCGTCTTGCGCTCGAACTCCCCCGCTTCTCGACCATGGCGCACGATATCGAGGATAAAACCCTTGATCTGCGCTTCATACACTTGCGCACTGTTCCAGCGCTCCGAAGCGGAAAACGCCGCGATGTCGTATAGCTTGCGGTCGTTGAAGAACAGGTCCACGCCGGTGGCAATCACGGTTTTGACCAATCTGCGCAAACGCTCGGTCGCTGAAACCTCTTCGGTATTAACCGCTTGTTCGACTGCTGCAGCGATCTGGCCCAAGCAGTTGGCGCAAATGGCCTCGCCAATCGCCTGCTTGGAATCAAAGAACTTATAGATGTAGGCCTTGGAAAAACCGATGGCCTTGGCCAGGTCGGAAACCGTGGTTTTACCGTAGCCGTATTGGCTGAAGTGCTCATTGGCCGCGGCGACAATCTGGTCACGAATGTCGTGTTCGGCGGGGCCGCGAGTGCTCGGCGAGGAGGTAGATAGGGATGGCTGATTCATGGGGGCAGCTTACTCATCCTCTCGAATACTGACAACTCGCCGAGCATTGTTGAACGTGTTACACCACGGCGGCTTCAACCGTTCTGGAGCGCCACGCAAAAGCCAACACCATCAGCAACCCCAGGCCCGCCATTGCCGCGCCGGCCAAGGAGATCGCCGGATAACCCAGCCCGCTGCTGATCACCGCGCCGCCCAGCGCCGCACCAATCGCATTGCCGAAGTTGAAGGCGCCGATGTTCACCGCCGAGGCCAGATTGGGCGCGTCCTTCGCCGCTTCCATCACACGCATCTGCAGCGGCGGCACCAGGGCGAAGCTGGCAATACCCCAGATCAGAATGGCCACGGCGGCCGGCAGCGGCCAGCGCATCAGTACGGTGAACGCCAACAAGACCACAATCAGCACGCTCAACGAGACGATCAGGGTGCGATCTATCGAGCGGTCAGCAGCCTTGCCGCCCCACATGTTGCCCAGTGTCAAACCGACACCGTAAAGCATCAGCATGGCGGTGATGAAGGCGGTGGACGCATGGGTCTCGCTGCTGAGGATCGGTGCGATGTAGGTGAAGACGGTAAACATTGCACTCGAGCCGACGACGGTCAGGGCCAGCGCGGCCAGCACCGGGACGCGCCCCAATACGCGGATTTCCGCCATGACACCGACGCTTTGCGGCGCCCGCACGTTGGGCAAGGCGAACCACAACGCGACCATCGTCACCACGCCGAGGCCGGTAATCCCCCAGAAAGCCGTACGCCAACCGAACAGTTCGCCAAACCAGGCGGCCAGCGGCACACCGCCGATGGTCGCCAGCGTCAGGCCCATGAACATCGCCGCAACTGCTCCGGCACGTTTCTCCGGGGCGACCAGGGTGGCGGCGACGACTGAGCCAACGCCAAAAAACGCACCGTGGTTCAAGGAAGTCACGACCCTGGCAACCATGAGGCTGTAGTAATCGGTGGCCAACGCTGACATCAGGTTACCCAGGGTGAAAATCGCCATGAGCCCGATCAGCAGATAGCGCCGGGGAATCTTGCCGGTGGTCAGAGTCATCAGTGGTGCGCCGAGCAATACGCCCAACGCATATGCACTGACCAGCAAACCGGCAGCGGGAATGGAAACACCCAGATCCGCAGCGATACCCGGCAACATGCCCATGGGGGCGAACTCTGTAACGCCGATGCCGAAAGCACCGATGGCGAGTGCAACAAGTGGTGGATTGATACGCATGGAAAACTCCTTATCTATGCCGCCAATGCTACGATCCCGTCTTTTCAGGCGGTAGATAGCATTTTTGGCAATCACCTTTGCGTAGGAGGCACAAGTGGTGGATTTCAACGGCAGGTCAGGTGAAATGAGCGTGTTCACCACCGTGGCGCAGGAAGGCAGTCTGTCGGCTGCCGCGCGTACACTGGGCCTGACACCTTCGGCAGTCAGCAGGATCATTGCGCGCACCGAGCAACGGCTTGGCACTCGCCTGCTGTTGCGCACCACCCGAGCAATTACCTTCACGGCCGAGGGCGAAGCGTTCCTGCGCGGCGCCCGGCGTATCCTCGCCGACATGGACGAGGTCGAAGAAGCCATCGCCGACCAGGGCGTGCCCAAGGGGCGATTGCGGGTCAGTGCCGCCCTTGGTCATGGACGCCTGGCCATCGTGCCCTTGGTCGCAGCCTTCAGCGCCCGTTACCCGAACATCGTCGTCGACCTAACCCTCGGCGACGAAGTGGTCGACATTCTCGGCGGGCAGGCCGACGTCGCGGTGCGCTTCGGCCATCTGCCCGACAGCCCGCTGACCGCACGCAGGATCGGCACCACCGGCCAGGTCGCGGTGGCATCGCCCGAGTATCTGCAGCGCCACGGAGTCCCGCAGGAACCGGAAGACCTGCTCCAGCACAACTGCCTGCGCTTCAATTTCAAGCGTGCCGAACCCAACTGGCCATTCATCCGCGATGGCAAAGCGTTTTCCCTGAAGGTCAGCGGCAACATCGAATGCAGCAGCGGCGAGGCGCTGGCACAATTCGCGCGAGTGGGCGCCGGCATTGCCCGTATCGGAGAGTTCAGCGTGAGTGAGGATCTGCAGCGTGGCGACCTGATTGCGCTGTTGCAAGACTGGAACCCGGGGGATCAGGAACCGATTCATGCGGTGTTCGTCGGTGGCGCGGCGATGCCGGCGCGGGTGCGCTTGTTCGTGGACTTCTTGCTGGAGAATCATCGGATGTCAGCGCAGGTATAAGCTGATATTTGCGCAGTTGTATTGCGGATAATTCGGCGCGTGCGAATGACATCCCAAACACAAGGTGCGGAACAAGGAAGTCACCCTTTGAGTACATTTCGAAAGTATCTTTGCCTGGACTTGTTACTTTGGATCTACCTCGGCTGCTGGAATACGACGCTACCGCTGATTATCGTGCAGCGAGGAAGTCTGCTGGAGCTGGCGGCATACGAAACAGCGCTCGCGCTCGCGGCGATCATTTCAATGTTGTGCCTCGCGCCGCGGGCTGAATCGATGCGCCGCAGTACGGCGCTTAAGGTCGGCTGTTTTGCGCTATTGATTGCGAGTGTCTTGCGATACTTTTTTGCCACAAACTGGTATTCGCTTGATGCGCTGATACTGATCGATGTGATCGCTGCATCAGCATTTGGAATGATCCAGCCTCTTTTGGGCATCTATCCTGCGGAGACTGTTGATAAACATCGTGCGGAGGCTGCATTTCGCGTCCGGCGCATCGTTGTTACTGTCGGCCGGGTTGCTGGACCTTTGTTGGCGGGTATCGTAATTACGGTTTATTCACTGGAAATCTCGCTGCTATTCGTGTCGATAGTGGGATTACTCATTGTGGTTTTAGCCATGGCGTTACCGGTGAGTGCAGCCCCTTCCCTGCAACCCGGAAAATCATCAGCCGATCTTGTTAATGACATGCTCTTGGGGCTTAAACTCAAATGCGTTCTACCGCCAGAACAATTTTTGACGTTTTCCGGATTACTGCTTGGTCTGGCCGTTACCGCGACCGTACCGATGCTGGTGCCAGCGCTCATACACACCCGGGGTCTAGCTGAAGGTAGCGTTGGCCTGTTCAATGCGGTATTCGCGGGTGGAGCCGTTGCAGGCTTGTTCTTTTTAAGCCCGCTGATTACCAAAAAGGAAAATCAGCGCGACAAGTATCTTGGATGTTGGGCCCTATTAACGTTTGCACTCTGTGCCGCGACGCAAGCCGACGAAATCTGGCAGTTGAGTACTTGCCTGTTTTTCGCCGGGGCAGCGAGTGCATGCATTACGATGGTCGGAATGGACAAGAGGCTCATGTCGATCCCATCCGGCGTACGCGTACGACTAATGGCATCCACGTTAGTGATCAGTCAGCTAGGAAGTTCGGTTTCATTCATGATGACGGGCGCCATCATGTCCAGATCCGGCGCAACCAGTTTGATGTGGCTTTATCTCGGGGTATTTCTGATTATCGTCATGTATTCCGTGCGATCAAAAAAGATATGGCACTTCCTGGAAGATGACGCCGAGTCAGAGCTGTATTACGCGAAAAACCATCCGAAACTGGCTGCGATCATGAGTCCATGAAATTCGGTTGAGATATTGCTCACTCAAGGCGTCGATGTCCTGGAGAAGTCACTCAAGGTACTCAGCCCTGGCGACCAACTGATTCCATTTCTGGGCCAACGACCGGGCAATTCGCACGGGAGCCAGGGTTGTCCCAGTGTTCATTATCCGGCGTGGAGGAATTGATTCCACAAGCGACCTTTGTGCGAATGCATAAAAAAGGGCGCCTTTTCAGACGCCCTCTTTATTTACAGTGGGTGTTGCAGAGAAATAGCGGATCAGTGTGATTTCTTTGCTGTCGACGCTCCAGCTTTGCTCAACCCTTTCGAATTGTGATCCCCTGGTGTCGTGTCGGAGATGGCAGTCGCTTTGGTCACGCCGCGCGTATCTTTGGAATGGGCGACGCCTGAAGTCGTTGAGCCGTGACCGCTGTCACCATTGCGATCACTGCCATAGTGGTTCCCGCTTTCGCCATGGTCGCGTACGGCTTTGCCGGCATGATCACTACTGAGCCCATTGCCACGGCCGTTGCTATTGGCACTTCCGTGATCTGAACCGCTATGACCGCCACCCGTACCGCCGCCATGGCCACCGCCGTTACCACCACCATTGCCGCCGCCGTTGCCACCACCGCCGCCATTGCCACCACCACCACCACCACCGTCCTTCGCGTAGGCAGAGTTCATGACAGAGATGTCAGCAGGGAGTAATGGGGCGGCTGCAAGCATCATGGCGCAGGACATGACAGCAAGGAGACTCTTATTCTTCAAAAGCATGATTGCTTCCATAGGGTTGATTTCGCGAAAGTTAAGACGCAATCCGCCCCTTATGGTTCAAGTCCTGCGACAGACGGAAGTCACTGTGCAGGCCCGATTCTGGGGGCAGCGAGTATGACTTGAGCAGGGCTCGCAGGACGTTCTCGATCTCTAAGCCCCTGCAGTGTTTTGACGGCTCATAGAACCCCTCCCGGCAAGAAGGGTCTGCTCTCCTATGACCTCTCAGGAATACGTCCCATGTCCGCGCAACACAACCTTGTCATCCTCGCTCGGGGAGGCTACGCCGCCCGGGGAATGCTGTATTTGATCATCGGTATCTTCGCGTTGCTCGCAGCTCATGACTCGACCAAACCAAAGGACAGCCACAAGAGTCTGGAGGCGTTGCTAAGCCAGCCATTCGGCTATTTTCTGGTGGGACTTGTTGTGGCGGGACTGCTGTCATTCGCCGCCTGGCGTGTCCTGCAGGCAGCGCGTGATGTTGATCATCACGGCAAACAACTCAAAGGTCTGGTGATTCGCACAGGGCTGTTTGTCGGAGGCTTGGTCAACGGTGCTCTGGCGTTCTTCGCATTGGGCCTGCTCATCAGCGGGATTAAAAGCTCGGGCAATTCCGCAGGACAAACCAAAGACTGGCTGGCGCATCTGCTGTCCTGGGAACATTCGAACTGGCTGGTGTACCTGATCGCCCTCGTTCCGCTTGGGGTCGGCATTGCTCACATCTTCAAAGGATGGAAAGCGTCGTTCGAGAAGTATTTCGAGGCCGACGAGGATGTCATGCGCTACGTCCGCCCGGTCTCCCGTTTTGGTCTGATAGCGCGCGGAGTGGTGTTTATCGAGATTGCATTGCTTCTGGCAGTCAGCGGCTCCACCTATCAAGCCATGGATCCACCTGGAATGAAGGAAGCGCTCGATGCGCTGCAGAATCTGCCCGCTGGCTGGCTGATCTTGATGGTGATGGCGTTGGGGCTGATTGCCTTCTCGGTCTACAGTTTGTCGGAAGCTTTCTGGCGCAAGATCAATATGGATGTGCCGGGCGTAGCGAGAACGTAGGGTGTAACGCCTTTGGCGATGATCACCCCGGACTAGTCGAGACGCCGATTGCCAGACTATTGACCGAACCTTTCCCCCGAAAACAGCGTCCGAGCTAAGGCGTTAACGCTTACCGCTCGCCACGAGGTTTCCGTTTGAAAGCTGCCATCGTCAGAAAATACCGTTTGATCATCAAGACCCTGGGCTATGTCGGCTGGGCGTTGTTCTGGCTGCTGCTCTGGGACATCGCCGTCACCGTCGACTTCATGCTGTTCCTCAACGCCAAACTGAATCTGCCATTGATGCCCCTGACGTTATTGGGTTCGGCATTGATCGTGCTGATCAGTTTTCGCAACAGCAGTGCTTACAACCGCTGGTGGGAAGCACGCACGTTGTGGGGTTCGATGATCAACAATTCACGCAGCTTCGCCCGCCAGGTGCTGACGCTGCTGGATGATCCCGATGGCGAGGTCAATCCGGTCAAGTCGACCCTGTTGCGCCGCCACGTCGCTTATGTGAATTGCCTCGCCGCGCATCTGCAAGGCCAGCCTTGCCCTGAGGAAGTCCGCGCGTTTATTCCCGCCGATGAGTTTGCCCGCAGCGGCACGACCAACAACTTTGCCAATGACATCCTCACCGGTTCCGCGACTTTGCTTGCACGGGAATACAAGGCCGGACGTCTGGACAGCATTCGCCTGGCGCGGCTGGAATCGACGCTGGTGGATTTGTCCAACAGTCAGGGCGGCATGGAGCGGATTGCCAATACACCGCTGCCCTACCCTTATGTGTATTTTCCACGGCTGTTTATTTCGCTGTTCTGCCTGATCGTCCCGGTCGGACTGGTGGAATCGTTGGGCTGGTTCACGCCGCTGGCCTCGACCGTGGTGGGTTTTATGCTGCTGGCCATCGAACGCATCGGCACCGACCTGCAAAGTCCGTTTCGCCACAGCGAGCATCAGATTCAGATGGAAGCGCTGTGTGAAACCATCGAAAAAAACCTGCAGTCGATGCAGCGTGATTCCTTGGGCGATGTGCGCAGGTTTGAAGAGATCGCTTGAGGATGTCGGGAGCCGTCAGCATTTCTGGCGGCTCCCGACGGCGTCAGAACGCCGGCACCACATCACCGTGATAACGCTCAAGAATGAACTGCTTCACTTGCGGTGAGTTAAGCAATGCGCCGAGTTTCTGCACCGCCGGCGCGTTGGCCTTGTCGCGACGCACGTACAGATAATTGGCGTACGGCGATTCCGAACTTTCGATAAACAGCGCGTCTTTGTGCGGCACCAGTTTGGCTTCCAGCGCGTAGTTGGCGTTGATCAACGCCATGTCGACCTGATTCAACACCCGCGGCAGCATAGCCGCTTCGAGCTCCTGGAACTTCAGATGCTTGGGATTGCTGACGATATCCAGGCGCGTGGCCATGATGTTGTCAGGATCCTTCAGGGTGATCAGGCCTTGTTTGGCGATCAGCAGCAGCGCCCGACCGGAGTTGGTCGGGTCGTTGGGAATGGCAATGGTCGCGCCATCCTTGAGTTCGCTGATGTTTTTGATCTTCTTCGAGTAGGCACCGAACGGTTCGATGTGCACGGCGACGATCGGCACTTGGTCGCTGCTCGGGCGGTCTTTTTTGTAGGCCTCGTAATACGGTTTGCTCTGGAAGTAATTGGCGTCGAGCAAGCCTTCATCGGTCTGCCGGTCGGGTTGAATGTAGTCGGAGAAGACTTTGACATCCAGCGTCACCCCTTCCTTGGCCAGTTCCGGCTTCAAGAACTCCAGAATCTCGGCGTGGGGCACAGGCACCACGGCGATTTTCAGGGTTTCGGCATAGGCATTGCCCATGGCGGCGACCAGCAGTGCTACGGAGAGCGCGACGCGTTTCACGATAGTTTTCCTTCGAAGCGTTTTAGGGAGAAAGAGGACAGATCCAGGTCGCTCGAGCCGCGCATGCACCACTGGGCAAATGCTTCGCCGAGCGCGGCGGAATGTTTGAAGCCGTGCCCGGAGCACGCAGAGACGAACAGGGTGTGTTGCAGCGACGGATGCTCGTCGATGATGAAATGCCGGTCTGGCGTCACGGTGTAGGCGCAAACCGCAGTCTTGAGCACTTTAGAGGTCACACCAGCGATGCGCTCGTGGACCTGGTGTTCGTACATATCCTGCGCTTCGGCCGCTGAAACCGTGCGGTCAATGGCCTGCGCTGACGTTGAGGTGTGGTACTGCGCGGTGGCGATTTTCATGCTGCTTTCGCCGGGTAGCGCGGGAAAGCCGTAGTTGATTTTGTCGTCACCGCGACCGTGGGTGAAGATGAACGTCGGTGAGTGGCCGACCAGTCCGGCGTTCTCTTCCAGCTCGAACCAGAACAGCTTCTGCCGGTAAACGCTGAGCAGATTCTGATAGGGCTCACCGAGCAACTCGCCGTTCCAGTTGCCCGCGCTGATCACCAGCTTATTGGCAAACAGCGTGCGCCGGTCCGTGGTGACCGTGACACCCTCCTCGTTCGAGCTGATCCCGGTGACAGTCTCGCCTTTGTAGAGTGTCGCTCCGTGTTGCTCGGCCAATTTGAGCTGAACATCGATGCAGCGCTCGGGGCGCACGAAGCCTCCGCCCGGTTCAAAATAGCCGATGGCCGAGTCGTGCACGTTGGCGAATTGTGGGAAGCGCTGGCGAATCTGTTCGGCGGACAGGACTTCGTGCTCAATGCCGTAAGTCTGCGCTAGGCCGATGGTGCGCAGGGTGAAGTCGGTCGAATCTTCAGGATCGAACTCGGCGCTCGACGTCAGCACCAGCAAACCCGACTGCTCGAACAAAGACTCGCCGGTCAGGGCCTCCAGCTCACGCCAGATGCGATGAGAATTGCGCACGATCGGCACATATTGCGCGCCCTCGCCGACCGAAAGCCGAGTGATTCGAGTATCGCCATGGCTGGAACCGAGGTTGTGCGGCGGGTGATGACGATCAATACCAACAACGTTCACCCCCGCTTTCGCCAGCTGATAAACCGTTGCTGCGCCCATCGCTCCCAAGCCCAGAACCACCACCTCACATCGCTCGGACATAAATAGCCACCTATCAAAAAGGCGCAAGTTGAGCGGTAAACCGTGGCGAATTCCAAGATTAAAAAAGCATATCCATATAGCTCGATGCGCCCATCAACCGCTCTGGGACGGGCTAACGGGCGGTTATTCGTCGCATTTACAACCCGGTGAAAATGAATTGCGCCTGAGGGCGCGGCATCCGATACCTGTCACAACTTACAATCAATCTGACAGAACAGCTATTTTTGTGCGCATTTCGACAGACATTTCCACATCTGAGTCCCCGGCAGGCGCGAGTCAAAACGGCGAACTACGCTTCACGTTGAAATTTGTGATTTAACTAGGTAGTTACCTAACTATATAATGCGCGCCTCATTTCAACGGGACACTCAACGTGAAGCAGAGTCAACGCCTCTCGGGCATATCAAAATTCATTCTGATCGGGCTGGGCGTCGTCATCGCCCTGCTCGGCTTGGCGCTGGCTGCGGGCGGCGTGAAGTTGGTCAGCCTGGGAGGCTCGTGGTACTTCCTGGTGGGTGGCTTGGTCATGGCCGTTTCCGGTCTGCTGATCGCGCGCTTCAAGCCTGCCGGCGCGTGGCTGTTTGCCGCGTTCCTGGTCGGAACTGCGATCTGGGCGGTGAGCGATGCCGGGCTGGTGTTCTGGCCGGTGTTCTCGCGCCTGTTCATGTTCAGTGTGATCGGCCTGGTCGTGGCGCTGGTTTATCCGCTGCTCAAGCGTGCCAACGGTGGCGTTGCCGGTCGCGGCGCTTACGCCGTGGCTGCGGTGCTGGCGGTCGGCGTGGTTGTGGCGGCCGGCAACATGTTCGTCGCCCATCCAACCGTGGCAGCAACCGGCACTGGCCCGGGCCTGACTCCGGTCGAGTCGGACAAGGCGCAGAAAGACTGGGCGCACTACGGTAATACCGAAGGTGGCAGCCGCTTCGCTGCGCTGGACCAGATCAACCGCAGCAACGTCGACAAGCTGAAAGTCGCGTGGACCTACCACACCGGTGACGTCGCCGAGAGCGATGGCAACGGCGCCGAAGACCAGCTCACCCCGCTGCAGGTCGGCAACAAGGTGTTCATCTGCACCCCGCACAACAACCTGATTGCCCTCGATGCCGACACCGGTAAAGAGCTGTGGAAGAACGCGATCAACGCTCAGTCGAAAGTCTGGCAGCGTTGCCGTGGCATGGCCTATTTCGACGCCACCAAAGCGATTGCTCAGCCGAGCAACTCGTCGATCATCGAAGCCAAGCCTGCGCCGGCCGCCAACTGCCAGCGTCGTCTGCTGACCAACACCATTGATGCCCGTTTGATCGCGGTCGATGCTGACACTGGCGAGTTCTGCCAGGGTTTCGGCAACAACGGTCAGGTAGATCTGAAGGCTGGCCTGGGTGATGTCCCGGACAGCTACTATCAGCTGTCGTCCGCGCCGCTGATGGCCGGTACCACTGTGGTAGTTGGCGGTCGCGTAGCTGACAACGTGCAAACCGACATGCCCGGCGGCGTGATCCGTGGTTTCGACGTGATGACCGGCGCCATGCGCTGGGCGTTCGACCCGGGTAACCCGCAGGATAAAAACGCACCGGCCGACGGCAGCACTTATGTGCGCAGCACGCCGAACAGCTGGGCGCCGATGTCCTACGACCCGGCGACCAACACCGTGTTCCTGCCGATGGGCAGCTCGTCGACCGACATCTATGGTGTCGAGCGCAGCAAACTCGATCACACCTACGGCGCGTCGATCCTCGCGCTGGACGCCACGACTGGCGCTGAACGCTGGGTATTCCAGACCGTGCACAACGATCTCTGGGACTTCGACCTGCCGATGCAGCCGAGCCTGATCGACTTCACCAAAGACGGCAAAACCGTTCCGGCGCTGGTCATCGGCACCAAGGCCGGGCAGATTTACGTGCTCGACCGTGCAACCGGCAAACCGCTGACCGACGTGAAAGAAGTGCCGGTCAAAGCGGCGAACATCCCGAACGAACCGTACTCGCCTACTCAGCCGAAATCGGTAGGCATGCCAGAAATCGGTGCTCAGCACCTGACCGAATCGGACATGTGGGGCGCCACTCCGTACGATCAGTTGCTCTGCCGCATCGACTTCAAAGGCATGCGTTACGACGGTCTGTACACCGCACCGGGTACCGATAAATCGCTGAGCTTCCCGGGTTCGCTGGGTGGCATGAACTGGGGCAGCATTTCCACTGACCCGGTGCACGGTTTCATCTTCGTCAACGACATGCGTCTGGGCCTGTGGATTCAGATGATCCCGTCGCAGAACAAAGGCCAGGCCGCTGGCGGTGGCGAAGCGCTGAACACTGGTATGGGCGCCGTTCCGCTGAAAGGCACGCCTTACGCGGTGAACAAAAACCGCTTCCTGTCGGTAGCCGGCATTCCTTGCCAGGCACCGCCGTTCGGTACGCTGACCGCGATCGACATGAAGACCCAGAAAATCGCCTGGCAGGTTCCGGTCGGCACTGTTGAAGACACCGGTCCACTGGGCATCCGCATGCACCTGCCGATCAAGATCGGTCTGCCAACCCTCGGCGGCACCCTGTCGACCCAAGGTGGTTTGATCTTCATCGCCGGCACTCAGGACTTCTACCTGCGTGCGTTCAACAGCGGCAACGGTGAAGAAGTCTGGAAAGCACGTCTGCCGGTCGGCAGTCAGGGCGGCCCGATGACCTATGTTTCGCCGAAAACCGGCAAGCAATACATCGTCATCACCGCCGGTGGTGCGCGTCAGTCGACCGATCGCGGCGACTACGTGATGGCTTACGCCCTGCCGTAAACCACTGCGTCCACGTTAAACGCGGACGCTTGCTTTGAGCGCGGCACCTTCGGGTGCCGCGCTGCTTTCCCCCCTATTGCTCAAGTTTTCTGCAGGAAGATTTACATGCTATCGGCTGTTCGTTTTTCGCGTTCCGACCTGTTCAAAGGCCTGTTGCTGGGCGTCGCATGCACCACCACCCTCCCCGCGCTGGCCGACAACGATTCCGATCTGTTGACCCGCAGCACTCTCACCGGTGACTGGGGTGGATTGCGTCACCAGATGGATGAACAAGGCATCAAGTTCACCGGCGATTACAGCGGTGAAATGGCATACAACGCCGACGGCGGTTTGCATCGCTCGGCGCGCTACTCGCAGAACATCAAACTCGGCGTGCAGTTCGATCTGAGCAAACTGTACGGCGTCGACAATGCCGGCAAGGTCCAGTTGACCATCAACGACCGCCGCGGCAACAGCGCTTCGGAAGACCTCGTCGGCAACCGTCTGCCGATTCAGGAAAACTACGGCGGCCTGTACACGCGACTGACCGAACTGAGTTACGAGCGCAGCCTGTTTACCCCGGCGCTCAACGTGAAGCTCGGTTACATGGCCATGGGCAACGACCTCGGTGGCCTCGACAGCGGCATTCTGTGCAACTTCATGAACGCCGGTTTCTGCGGCCATCCGCTGAACATGTCCGGCGGTAGCGGCTGGACCAACTACCCCAACGCCCACCTCGGTGTGCGGGTGAAATACGACCTGTCGTCCTCGTGGCAACTGCGCGTGGCCGCGTTCAACGTCGATCCGGAAAGTAACGGCAACTCCAGTCGCGCCTGGCACCTTGGGCCAAAACACACCACCGGCACCGTGGTGCCGATCGAGTTGGTGTACAAGCACGCGGGTGATCTGCCTGGCGAATACAAGCTCGGCTACTACTACGACAGCTCTGATGTAAAACGCATTGGCAGCGACGACGAAGTGTCCGGTCGTGGCGGTCATTACCTGCTGGTCGATCAAGCCGTGTGGCGCTCGCCGACCTCCGAAGGCCGCAGCCTGCATGCCTTCGGCCAATACTCGGCGGCCAGCGAAGCGGCTTCGCCGTTCAGCAAGTGGTATGGCACCGGGGTGGTTTTGTACAAACCATTCGAAGGTCGCCCGCGTGACACCGTCGCCCTGGGTTACGGACGCGCCGTGCCAAACCCGCGCAGCCGTGACGTGCTGCAAGACGCTGCATTGAACAACGGCACAGCGTTCCCGAACCTGGACAGCGCCGAGCAATTGATCGAACTCGGCTACGGATATCAGGCAACGCCTTGGCTGACCCTGCGCCCGAATGTGCAGTACATCATCGAGCCGGGCGCGTTCTCCGGGCAGGACATCGACAATGCATTGGTGTTTGGCTTGCAGGTGAAAGCGGCGCTCTGACTTTCCGATTACAGGCGATAAAAAACCCGGTTCGAATGCCGGGTTTTTTATTGTCTTCAAGATCACTTTTTCTTTTTAGCCGGCTTGTCAGCCTTCTTCGAATCTTTGGCGTTCTCAGGCTTGCTATCGGCTTTCTTGGCAGATTTCTTCGGCTCGGCGTCTTTCTTCTTGTCTTTCTTGTCCTTGTCGGAGGACTTTGAAAGCGCCGAAGCCGCTGCTGATTTCTTCGCAGGTGACGACTTTTTGTCCTTCAAATCCTTGCTGGCTTTCGAAGCGTCAGCTTTGTCTTTGCTTTTCTTTTCGTCTTTAGCCACGTTGACCACCTCTCGGAGTGTGCCGGTATTGGCACATCGCCTGTGCGATTGATCACAAGCTAATCATTAGGCGAGCAGGTCCTTCAGCGGTTCAGATTATTTTCAGGCGTTCGAAACAGGCCAAATGAAGGCAGCGCCGGCGATTGCCAGCGCCACCTTTAACAACGGCCCGTTACTCAGGCCTTGTTGCCAGCCTCCTGAAGTGCCTTTTCAGCATTGAATCCGTCGAAGTTTTCGAACACGCCCATAAAGCCCGGCACGGTCACCTCTCGCGCCCAGTCGCGCTGCAGTTCGCAGTACATCTGCACCCGGCTGATCAGCTTCGCACCTGCCTGTTCCATTCTGCGCAACGCCGCCTCGTGCGCGGCCGGCGACGTGCCGCCCACCGCATCGATCGGCACATAAACCTCATAGCCTTCCTGGATCGCGTCGAGCACCGGGAAGGTCAGACAGGCTTCAGTCCACAGCGCGGTCATGATCAGTTTCTTGCGCCCGAGCGCTTTGACTGCCTGCTTGAACTCGGTGTCCTCCCAACTGTTGATCGACGTGCGGTCATAGGTGGGCAGATGGCCGAGCACCGCTTGCAACTCTTGAATCGGCGGTTTGTTGCGCCCGGTCGCGACATTCACGGTCGAGTGGATGATCGGCAGGTTGTAGTTGACTGCCGCCTTCGCAACGCTGGTGATGTTGAAGACCAGTTCATCGCGAGGCATCGAGCGGATCGAAGACACCTGAACCGGTTGATAGTCGATGATGATCAACGCTGAATTCTCGGGCGTCAGCAGTTGATCGGTGTGGGGGTTGCGGATTGCTTCGCTTGCCATTTGCAGGTCCTTTTGTCTGGGTAACGCACGTGGGTGAATCGGCCGGAGCCCGTGCGGTTTGTGATTCCAGAACGCACGCGAGTGACGCCGTGCCTGGAAAACCCATTGTGCTGTTCCCCTATTCGCGGCAGTAGTAGCATCCCGAGGCGAACTGTGTCGCGCCAAGGGGAACGCAAAAATGGATATCGAAGAACTGCAAACCTTCGTCGAAGTAGCGGATGCCGGAGGTATTTCACAGGCTGCGCTGCGGCTCGGGGTCTCGAAATCAATCGTCAGCCGCCGGCTGGCCCGGCTTGAAGCAGAACTGGGCGTGCAACTGCTGGCACGCTCGACGCGCGGCGCATCGCTCACCGAGGCCGGCGCGACGTTCCGCGATTACGCCGCCCGAGTCTGCAGCGAAATCGATATCGCCAGGGAAACCATCCTGCCCGCTGGCGCCCTGCGTGGCCGCCTGCGAGTAGCAGTGCCATTGTCGTTCGGGCCGACGCACTTCGCCCCGGTGCTGGCGGAAATGGCTCGCCGTCACCCTCAGTTGCACATGCAGACCTGCTACAGCGATCGCTTCGTTGACCTGATTACCGAGGGCTACGATTGCGCCATTCGCGTGGGTTATCTGCAGGACTCCAACTTGATCGCAAGGCGTATCGGCCCGGTCTACACCAAGCTCGTCGCCAGCCCGGACTACATCAAAGCCCACGGCGCCCCCGAAACCCCGGACGAACTGCAAGCCCATCAGGCTCTCATGCAAGGCACCGAAGCCTGGCAATTCATGGCGGCTGACAAGGTCATCACCGTTCGCCCGCAAGGACGCTTCAAGGCTGACAATGGCACTGCGCTCGCTGCGGCCGCAGTTGCCGGTCTCGGCGTCGCCTACTTGCCCGATTGCCTCACCCACGAGCACATCGCCACGGGTGCACTCGTGCCGATCATGACCAACCATCCACCGCCCCCCGCCGGTGCCTACCTCCTCCGCGCGCCAGGCCCCCATCCCGCGCGCAAGATCCGCGTGCTCACCGAACTGCTGATCGAGTACTTCGGCGAATCTCCGCACCTCGCGGTGCAGCCGCTGTCACATCACGATGAAGCGCCGGCGTTTAACTGAAGAAAGCTGAAGCCATGAAAGGAGAATTGAGGTGCCGCAACGCCTGCAACAGCCAACGCGTCGGACTGCATTTATCGCAGACACCACAGCGCTGATCCTGTTTTTCACCACCACCGGCATCATCAATGAACGTTTGATTGCCGGCATGACGTGGGATCAGGTTCTCCAGGCGCGCCTGCTGGGCGCGGTGCTGATGATTCCAGTCGCGCGACCTTACGGCCTATGGCGCGATTGGGTGATGACGCGAGCCAGTGAGGGTCGGTTGTCCAGAGTGCTCTGGGACAGTGTTGCCCTCGTCAGTTTTCAGGTGCCTATCTATGCGGCGATCATTGCCTTCAGTGGTGCATCAGGAGCCGGCCTGCTGCGTGGCACGCTTGGCGCGGCGGTGATGATGCTCGTGCTGGGGCGACCTTATGGGGCGTTTCTTAACGGCGTGCGCAAGCTGTTTGGCCTGCCGCCGGGCGGGGACAGGCCGATGTCATTGAAGGAGTAGTCGGGGTTACCTCACCAGAACCGGGTTCAACGCTGCTGGCGTTCGCCAGGTTACGTCAGCCCAAGCCCCACCGCCGGGCGCCAGCAGCTGACGCAGTTGCGGCTCGTCAAACGCTTCGCCCAGCGAGTCGACGCGAAACGTCGCGACCCATTGCTTGCGCCCCGACTGATAGGCCTTGCCGAAATCTTCCCAACTGTCGAAACAGTCCTGCGCCCGCTGCGCATTGAGCAGCAGCACGCGCCAGGCAAGGTCAGGCTCGAGCCAACGCATAAGCAGCGCACACCGGACCAGAAACGTCACCCGCACGCAGGCAAAAGCCATGGCCGCACGCGGGTCATCGGTGGCTGTCAGCGCCTGCAAATCGAGGCCAAACCACTGCTGATCGAGCGTCGCACTGAAGTGCGCCCGCACCGCCTCGTCATTGCTGTTGCTGCGGATCCCGGCCTGGTGCAGCAACGCTGCCCGCAGGATCGTCTGCGATTGCTCGGTGAAGTGATCGCACGCCGGGGAGTAGAAACCCTCGACGGCCATCGCATCGACCATGGGCCGGGCCAGCAGCAGCGACCAGTGTTTGCGCGGGCTGAACAATGAGGCGCCGCGAGGTCTGAACGCTCGCCACAACAACCAGCTTGAAACAACCACTGTGATAAGCAAAAACATGTCGGTTTCCTTACCTTGCCCGCGCCTGCCAGGCCTGGATTTCCTCCACCAGCCGCGAGGACATGTCCGGCCACGGCACACCTTCGGTCAGGTACTGCGGGTCATTCGGCTGATGCTCAATGCGCTTGCTGAAAATATGCCGGGTCGCGTACCTGACCGATACCGCTTGCGGGGCCACCTGCAAGAACTGCTGCGGCTGACGTCCGGCCACCAGCCATTCGACCATGGCCGAAGGCGCATCGAGGCGCTCGTACAATTGCGGATAGCGGGCCACCAGCCGAGTCTGGGCGGTCGGGTCGTTGACCTCTTCGATGCGCAGCCAGCCCGCGTCGGTGCGCACAATGCCGATGGCGATGCAGTCGGCGGGCGTCTGCTCGTCGGTGTCCAGGGCATTCAGACACTGAAGCAGGTCCGGGTAATAACGCTCGACCGGCGGCCGGTTCTGCTTGCCCTTGACCTGCTCGACAGTCAACGTACCGTCGTCCTGGACGATCAGGCTGATAGTAATGTGCGGCTGGCCTTGGCCGTCGCGCAGACTGAACACGCGCATGCGCTGCTCTTCCACTGCTTCGGCGTAGCGTTCACCGTAGCCGCCGGTCAAGGCGCGGCGATCGGCAAACTGGCCCAGGCAGTGGCGCATCACGTAACTTTCAAAGGCCATTTCCGCACGCAGCAAATCACTCTCGGGCCGCAGCTCCTGCAATACGTGCTCAGCGGTGGTCACTCGCGTGAGCAACGCCTCAGGCTGGCTCTGACACCAGCCCTGCTCGACCCGCGCAGCCATTTGCGCATGCTCCTTTTGCCACAGCGCCAGTGCCTGCGGGCAGTTGATCCGGTCAAGCTTGCCTGCCAGCGCGGTGCCCTGACGCGAGGTCAGGAACTCCACCAGCAAGGTCTCCTCGGCCAGCAGCGGCGATTGCTGCGGATCGACCCAGACCAACGGCGCGAACGCCTGCTGCGAAGCTTTGCCGGCGTCGCTTAAATGTTTGGCCACCCAGGACGGCGGCTCGGCGCCCAATGCCTCGACAGCCTGCTCTAACGTCAGGATGCGCCGCGCAGGTTCGAAGTTACCGACCAGATGACGATAGAAATGGTTGAGCAACCATTTGCTCACCTCTGGCGCATCTCCGCGAGCCTTACTGCGCTCGGCAATGCCGCGCTTGAGTTGATCGGCATTGAGCGCGTTGCGCGGGGCGTAACCGGACTGGCGCTGCGCAGGTGTCACTTCCATATCTGCCACCAAGCCTTGCCGGCCGATTTTGCCGGCGCCTGCAGTTCGGCGATGAACTGGCGAAACTTTTCATTGTTGCCCTGATCCACCTGGCTGTTCGGATCACTGCGCAGGATCGCGCGCTGGTAATAGGCCACGGCCTCTTCTTTGCGCCCGAGTCCCTTGAGCACATCACCGGCACAGCCCAGCAGGGTTGGTTCGTCGCCTTCGTTGATGAGCTGCGCGTAACGCAACCACAGGCTGGTGGCCGCCTCCGGCAGGCAGTACGACAGGTAAAAGGCAATTTTCATCCGTGCGAACAGCGGCGAATACTCCAGCTCTTTGTCGCTGATTTCGCGCTCTTCCTGCCATTTGAGAATGCGCTCCAGCCAGACCGGAATCTCGCGTTCGCGGTCCAGCCAGTACAGGGCGCGGGTGACGTCCTGTATGTATTCTTCTGGATCGTGACGGCTATAGCCGTAGTCGGCCGCGTAGTGCCAAAGCTGTTCGGCGGCGTCGGCGATGCCCTGGTTATCCTTCAGTTCGATGCGGTTGCGGAGGATGCCCTGATAATGTTCGGCGAACGAGCTGGCGGCGATGCCGCGGGTATGCAACTCAAGGGCCTGCTCAACGAGTTGTTCGTTGTAGCAGCGGTAATTGATCGCGAGGTTGTTGCACAGCATCGAGTACAGGTGCGCGCAGGCATCGAAGCGATGTCCGCGGCCGCTGGCGAAGCATTGCTCCATACGGGCCTGGCCGAGTTCATAGGCAAGTTTTTGGACTTCGCGCAGCCGCCACCAGGTCGGCTCGGCCTCCTCGCTCGTGAGATCCTCGACATGCGTTTCGACCAGGTCCTCGAGGGCATTCGCGAACTGGTAGTAGTACATGCCAGCGGCCATGGGCGGCAAAGGCTGGCGCAGGGCATCGGCAATGCCGTGCACATCGGCGTGGGCACTGAACAGGCTGAAGACGCTGCGGTTGTCCTGCATAGCGCCGGCCGAGACGGCCTCGCGCAGCATCGTCAGTTGAGTGTTGGCGTCGATGCGACCGGCCTGATGTTCGCGCACCGCCATCAGGCGGGTAATCCATGGGTGGTTCGGCGAGCGGCGTTCGGTCTCTGCCAGCGCTTGGTCGAAAACGTTGTCGATTTGTTCAAGGTCATTGCGCGCAGCATGTAGAGCATCGAGCAACGGGCCCAGCGACGGTGTCGACTCGTCACGCCACGGCAGGCCGGAAAGGAACTGCTCCAGCACCGTTTGATCGTCACAGGCACGCATCACGCACAACGGCCACCACGCGGACTGATCCTCGGCATCAAGCAGGCGATCGTGGACCCAATAGGCCGTGCCCGGCCACAATTCGCCGCGCATTTCATAGATTTCCATGAACGCACGTTGCCCGGCCTCTTCGATCTGGCCGTTTTCCAGCAGCCAGGGCAGATGGAAATCAACGAAGTTGTCACCGCCGCTGGATTCCAGGCTCAGGGTTGCCACTTCACAGATTGCCAATGCGCCGGCCAGGTTGCCCTGAGCCTGCAGGGAGCGCGCGGCCAGACGCGCCAGACGCACTTCCCATTCCCGGCGCTGGGGCAGCGACAATTCGGCGATCAAGCGCACCACCGGTTGCTCGAACATCGCCAGACGCAATGGCACGATTTCGATCAGCGCATTGCCCAGCCACAGCCAGTCGTTAGCGTCGACGTCCTGCTCTTCGTCAGCGGTGCGCAATGCGGCAATTGCCGCCAGCGCGGCTTCGCGCGCCTCTTCCTCACGTTCATGGTTGGCCAGCACCTGCGCCCGGCGCCGGTACTGATCAGCATCGTCCCAGGCCCGCAGGGCGTGACGGTCCGGGTTGACCTGGGCCAAGGTGTGACGCACCTCGATAGCCTTGAGGGCGACGTCGACGGTGGCGTGCTGCAGATCATCGAAAATGCGGTAGCGCCGGTACTGCTCGATATCGAACGGCAGGGGCTCGTGGGTCAATTGCTGGAGGGTGTCGAGCGTCAGCAACAGGCCCTGCTCGTCTTTGAGGTAGTTGCCCAGTCGCAGCTGGTAAATCAGCAGATTGACCTTGAGCTCGTTGCGCGCGTCGTCAGGCGTAATCTCGATCAGTGCCTGTCCGTCGTCGGCCAATACCGCTTTGGCCCTGTCAGCATCACCGGCGTTGACCCACAGCCCGTGCAGACGGCCAATCGACTCCAGCGAGGCCGCCCTGAGCGGCTGGGCGCGCAACTGGTCCAGCAGATAGTCGGCACCGTGTTCCTCATGCTCGACCTCAAGACGATCCATCAATTGATCCAGCTGGATGCCGGACAGCACGGTACTGTTTTGCGTCATTGTGAACTCCATTTGCGAATGACTGTGCATCGCCCGATGCATCCTGCGTCGGCGCCCTCGAGTGGGCAGCGGGGACTCGTTTACGTCTGCCAGTGACCGGCAAAATGACGACAAGGATCGGGTAATACAGCGAGGTGGCGCACGCTACCAGTTGGCGTTTGAAAAACCAAGTGTGCGGGTGGGGCGCAATCAGTGATTGGAGTGCAAACAGTGGACGGGCACGATATCACTGGTTTGACAGCTCACTGCAAACGCTCCTTCGATCAGGACCATTGAGATCAGGCTGTACCTCATCGATTGAGGAC
Source organism: Pseudomonas sp. Irchel 3H7 (assembly GCF_900187605.1). Lineage (GTDB taxonomy): Bacteria > Pseudomonadota > Gammaproteobacteria > Pseudomonadales > Pseudomonadaceae > Aquipseudomonas. The sequence continues at coordinate 506,953 of NZ_FYEA01000002.1, read as the reverse complement.
CTGCCCTACCTGTCAAACGTTTTTCGCGGTCATGTACTGGCTGAAATTGTTGATGTGGTCGTCAAGGTTATCCTCAAGCATCATCCGGTACTGCTCACAGAAATACTTCAACATCGCTTCGCGAGCCTGTGCCATTTCTTCGCCCGACTTGAAACTGCGCGCGCTCACCCAGGCGTTGAATCGAGTGGTGCCGAACATCATCGACGCGCTGACTTTGCCAAGGTTTTCGAACACTTTCAGCTGCTCGTTCGACAGGTTTATATGCGCATCGGCGCGATCGTAGAATGCATCATCGGTCGTATCGGTCATTGCTGATTACCTGTCTGTCAGTGTCGGGAAATTGCGTAATTGGAACACTTCCCGCTTTGGCTCGCTACGCCCCAAGAGTGCTGACAAGCACGTCAGTGGCCTGTATCACTGTGTGCTCCCCATCCAATATTCCACGCCCGGGCGCCAATCCATGAATACCTTCCAAGCCGCAAATGGCCATCTGATGATTGAATTAGGCGACTTGTCTGATGCCGACTGGAAGGCGCTGGAGCGCAAACTGGTGAATGTCTGGGGGTTTCGCTGCAAACGTCACCACTGTTGACGCCCTCGTGACGATCCCGTCACTCACAAATACCACCGATACTCCCGCGCACCAATCTCCTGCATAAACGCCAAATGATCCTGCCGTTTGTTCTCGCAATACACATCGACAAACTCCGCGCCTAATCCCTCACGCAATTGCGGCTGATGCTGCATCGCACGCACGGCTTCGAACATCTCCTTGGGGAAATCGATCCCGCTGTTGCGGTCTTCATTCAGCGGTACGATCGGTTCTTTACCCGACTCCAGCCCGTGTTCAAGCCCCACCAGAATCGCCGCCAACACCAGATACGGATTGGCATCCGCGCCCGCCAGCCGATATTCAACGCGCAAATTCTTCGCGTCCGACTCCGGAATGCGCAGGCACGCATCGCGATCCTCAAAGCCCCAACTGGCTTTGGTCGCGGTGTTCACCGTGCCGCCTAAACGGCGCATCGCATTCTGGTTCGGCGCAAAGATCGGCATGCTGTGCGGCAGCAGTTCCAGGCATCCAGCGATTGCATGGCGTAGCGGCTGCTGCTCATTCGCGGCTAGCAGATTATTGCCCGCCGAATCGTAGAGGCTGACATGCACATGCATGCCACTGCCCGGATGCTGCAAGTACGGCTTGGCCATGAAACTGGCGCGGTAGCCGTGTTTAAGCGCAACGCCCCGCGTGCTGCGGCAGAACAACGCCGCCCAGTCGGCGGCACGTAAACCGTCATCGAGATGGCCGAAGTTGATTTCAAACTGACCGGGGCCAAGTTCAGCGGTGATCACCGTGGCATCGATACCCTGCGACCGCGTCGCTTCGACCATTTCATCCAGCACCGGCGCGAAGCGTGAGAGGCGTTCGATGTGCAGGTTCGGTTGATCATCGGCGTCGTCAGTCAGGTCGTCGCGGGGGAATTGCGGCAGACCGTCGCGCAGCTTTTTATCGAACAGGTAGAACTCCAGCTCGAAGGCCACCACCGGATGAATGCCTTTGCGCGCGAGACGCTTGAGCACCTGTGCGAGGACTTCACGGGGTTCGAACTCGATCGGCTTTTCGGTGCCGTCCGAAGTGATCAGCATCTGCCCCAGCGGCTGCGCTTCCCATGTCACCGGTTTCAGTGTGCCCGGCACCAGACGGCGCACGGCATCCGGGTCGCCGTCGTTGAAGCAGTAATCGCCGATCGGGAACAAGCCACCCTGCACGCCCAGCAATACGCAGTTCTGCGGCAGTTTCAGCACACTGCCCGCCGCGACTTTTTCGAGCATGTCGACCGGATAGCGTTTGCCATAAAAGTGCCCCGGAATGTCCAGGCAAATCAGGTCGACATAACGCACTTCGGGGTAGCGTTGGCGAAAGGCACGCACTTCGGCGAGCAGGTCAGCGCAGACAGCGTCCATCGTGTTCATCCTTTTTTGTGATCAGGTGTAGACCCAGAGCACGCGAGTCAGCTGCTCGGTGAGGTTGCCGTAACGGCAACGGGTATGACTGTCGAATTGAAAGCTGTCGCCGGCCTTCAATGTGACGGGTTCTTCGTCGTCGCCCAGCCACAGCGTCAGTTCGCCTTCGAGGACGTAACCGCCCTGCTCCGAGCTGTCTGTCAGATGGCGATCACCGCTGCTGGCGCCGGCTTCCAGATGACTTTCGAGCATGGAGAACGAGGCGCGAATCTGCGGCGACACCAGAATGTCGGTGATGCCATTGGCGTAATACAGCGTGCGGCGCTCGTCCGGGCGCGTGACCCACGGCAACTCTTTAGGCTTGGGCAGGCTGTAGAAGTAAGTGGTCGGCACGCCGAAGGTTTCACTGATCGCGGTGAGATCCGCCACGGTTGGCCGCGACAAGCCGCGCTCGACCTGCGAGAGGAAACCCACCGAACGGCCGATCTTGTCGGCCAGTTCCTTCAGGGTCCATTTCTTGTGCTTGCGCAGGTCGTGGATGAGGATCGCCAGCGCGGCGATTTCTTCTTGCTTGTTCATGCCATGGATTCCGAAAAAGGTCTCATCAAATACTGTCGCGCAGGCGATACCAGGCTTTGCCAATCGCCTCCAGCGGTGCCGCGAAATGTTTGCCACCGGGGAAACGGCCATTACTCAGGCCCTGGTACAACGCCAGTTCATCGGCATCACCGAGAATCGCATCGGACACCGCACGCGCGGCGGCCAATGTCGGCAGAACGCCGTGGCCCGAGTAGCCTTGCAGCCAATATCGACTGCCCGCGCCGCCGACATCGGGTGTGCGGTTCATCGTCAGGTCGATATGCCCACCCCAGGCAAACTCGATGCCGACGCCCTTGAGCTGCGGGAATACCCGCTCAAGAAACGGTCGGGTCGCTGCCGCGATGTCCTTGGGCATGCCACCGAGATACGTGCAGCCGCCACCGAACAACAAACGGTTATCCGGCGTGCGCCTGAAGTAATCGAGGACGAACTGGTTGTCGGTCACGCAGACATTGCGCGGCAACAGCGCGGTGGCCTGCTCGGATGTCAGTGGTGCGGTGGCCACTTGGTAGGTGCCCACCGGCAGAATGCAACTGGACAGTTGCGGGTCGAGTTCATCGAGGTAAGCGTTGCACGCCAGCACCAGCACATCGGCGCGCACCGCACCGCGCTCGGTGTTGACGCGGAAACCGTCGCGCTGCTCCTGATAACTCAACGCTTTGCTTTGTTCATGGATACGCCCGCCGGCTCGCTCGATAGCGTCCGCCAGGCCCAGCGCCAGTTTCAGTGGATTGAGGTGCGCGCCCTCAGGGTCGTAAAGCCCGGCCTGATAGCGATCGGTGGCCACCCATTCCGGCAGTTGTTCACGGGGAATGAACTGCAACCCATCGTGGCCCCATTTGTGGCTAGCCTCGTGTTGCCATTCGCTGAGCAGACTGACCCGCCGTGGCATCACCGACGTCCACAAATGCCCGGGACGATAGTCGCAATCGAAACCATGCCGCCCGGGCAAGTCGCGTAATTCCCCGGCGGCCCAGCGCATGCCATCCCAAAGCCGTCTGGCCCGTTCATGGCCCAACGCAGCTTCCAGCGGCGGCATGTCACATGACCAACCAAGAATCGCCTGCCCGCCGTTACGCCCCGACGCGGCCCACGCCACGCGACTGGCTTCGAGCACCACCACGCGTTTGCCGGCCAACGCCAGACGCAACGCCGTGTGCAAGCCACTGAAACCGGCACCGATGATCACCACGTCAGCGTCATGCTGGCCTTCCAGCACAGCGCGGTTGCTCAGAATATCCGCGCAACTATGGGCGTAATAGCTGTCGACGTGCTGGCTGGATTGCTGAAACATGCGCGACCTCATGAAATTATCTTTTTATAATTTCATGAAAATCTACAGAATAAATTTCACGCCAGCAACTATCCGTTACGCGGCAACTCAACCCGCGCCAGCAATCCTTGGCCGCTACGGTTGCTCAACGTCAGTTCTCCGCCCTGCTCGCGCACAATCGCCCGCGCCGCCGACAGCCCCAAGCCTACGCCCCCGGTGTCGCGGTTGCGCGAAGCCTCCAGGCGAAAGAACGGATCGAACACCTGTTCCAACGCCGCTTCGGGGATACCGGGGCCTTCGTCGCTGACCTCGATACAGATCGAATACTCATCACACTTCAATGCAATGCCCGGACGCTGCGCATACTTCAGCGCATTCTCCAGCAGATTGACGATCACCCGTTTGATCCCCAGCGGTCGCCCTTCGTACACCAGATGCGCCGGGCCATCGAAATCGACATTGATGTGCTGATCGCGGTAGTCGTCGACGATGGTTTGCAGCAGCTCCGACAGATCGAATGCCGTGGTCTGCTCGCGGTGCGTGTCTTCGCGGAAGAACGCCAGCGCGGCGTTGATCATCGACTGCATCTCTTCAACGTCGCGAATCAATTTGCCCTGATGATCGAGGTCTTCCATGAACTCACTGCGCAAACGCATGCGTGTCAGCGGTGCGCGCAGGTCGTGGGAAATTGACGCGAGCATGTGCGTGCGCTCGGCGATGAAGTGCTGGATCTGTGCCTGCATGGTGTTGAAGGCGATGATCGCCTGACGAATTTCGTCGGGGCCTTCGAGTTTGATCGGCGGTGCGCGCAGGTCAGTGCCGAAGCGTCTGGCGGCACGCGTGAAACGCTGCAACGGATTGGCCAGTTGCCGGGTGGCGACCCAGGCGACGAGCAATGTGGCAATCAGTCCCAACGCGATGACGATCACAATACGCACGCCAAATTCCAGCCCCCAACTGCGCTCCGGCGGGATAAATGACAACCAACTGCCATCGACCAATTGCAAGACGGCGGCGTAATGCGCCTGGGGACTGCCATTCGGCCAGTCGCCTGGGCTGAACACCTCGATTTTTCGATCATTGCCCAGCAGTTGCTGCAGCACCGGCACCCTGCTCGCTGGCAGGCGAAGGCCGTCATTGGGCAGATCGAAATCCGCGCGCTGTGCTTGCCACGACACGTGCAGCATGGCGCTGCTCGCGGCGGCGGCCAGTTGCGGGCGCAGGTTGGCCGGGGCCGCTTCGATCACCCGCGAGGTCGCGGCAATCTGCTCCAGCAGGCCGGTGCGTTCAATCGGTGGCCGCGCCCAGATGCCGGCGACTTGCACGAACAGCGCATTCAACGCCAGTGACGCGACCATCGCCGCCACGATGGTCAGGGCGATGTGCCGGCGCAGGGTGTCGCCGCGCAACAGTCGGCGGATCATCAGCGGCTGACCTTGGCAGTGAACAGATAACCGCCGTTGCGCACCGTACGAATCAGGTCCGGGCGCTTGCTGTCCGGTTCGATCTTGCGGCGCAGGCGGCTGACTTGCACATCGATGCTGCGATCAAAGGCGTCATGGCCGTGGCCGTGGGTCAGGTCGATCAACTGTTCGCGGGTGAGAATGCGCTGCGGGTGATCGAGGAAGACCACCAGCAAATCGAACTCGCCGCCGGACAGCGGAATCATCACGTTTTCCGGCGAGCGCAATTCGCGACAGGTGATGTCCAGATGCCAACCGGCGAAACCGATCACCGGGCGTGAAGGCTCGACCGGGCTGCGCTGTTCGCCAGCGCGGCGCTGCAAGGCACGTATGCGAGCGAGCAATTCCTGCGGGGCGAAAGGCTTGGTCAGGTAATCGTCGGCGCCCAACTCCAGACCGACAATGCGATCGCTCAGCTCGGCCATGGCCGTGAGCATGATGATCGGAATGCCCAGCTGCGCGCGCACCTTTTGGCACAGACTCAGGCCGCTTTCGCCGGGCATCATCAGGTCAAGAATGACCGTGTCCGGACGGTTCTGCGCGATCGCCGCCCACATGGCCTCGCCGTGCGGCGCCACGTCGACTTCATAGGCGTGCTGCACGAAGAACTTCTTCAGCAGCGCGAGAATTTCCACGTCATCGTCGACGAACAGCAGTCTGCTCACAGTTACAGAATCCATGCACCAAAAAAAGCCAATCTAAAGCCATTTCGCCGCCCGGGTCATTTATTTCAATCGAGCAACATTTCTACCCGCCAGACATCAAGCGGACATTCTCTGGCAAAACCTCGCGGGCATTCTGCGGCCATTCCAATCCAGGGGGTTCGCATGAAGCTATTGAACGACAACCATTGCGCCGGGGGGCACAACAGCAATCGTCCCTTGATCCTCAGCCAGCGCACCGCGGCGCTCGGCCCTGATACGCCGATCGTGTTTCAGGAGTCTTGCCTGAGCGTGTCCAGCGATCAGAGCCGGATCGTCTTGCGCCGCTACTTCGAGCAATTCAGCCCGACCAATGCGCACTGGGTCGAATACGTCCACAGCATTGCCGCCGCCGACTTGATCCAATGGATCATGAGCCACGGCCAGTTGCACATCGAATGCTCGGATAGCATCGCCACGCAACCTCACAAGGAAACCCGTTAATGACCCGCACGCATTCGCTGTCGCTGGCCCTCGCCACCACCCTGAGCCTGTCGGCCTGCAGCAGTAACAAGGTCGAACACAGCGGTTTTCTGCATGACTACAGCGTGTTGAGCGAGCGCCAGTCACCGTCCGGTCAGCCTGTATTGGCGTGGGTCAGCCCGGCCCTCGCCCGGGGTCGATACACGCAGGTTTATCTGGCGCCGAGTCAATTTTACCCGAGCGCCGAGCCGACTCTGCGGATTCCGCTGAGCACATTGTCTGGGGTCACCGACTACTACGACGCCGCGCTCAGGCTGGAGTTGGGCAAGGTCATGCATCTGGTCAATCAACCGGGACCGAATACGCTGGTGGTGCGCCCCGCCATCACCCAAGTGGCGACCAGCACTCAGGGTTTGCGCTTTTATGAGTGGCTGCCCGTCACCCTCGTCGCTGCGGGCGTAAGCACGGCGACCGGTATCCGTGATCAGGACAGTCAGGTCGCTACCGAGGTGTCGTTCGAGGACGGTTCGACCGGCGAAGTGATTGCCGAAGTTATACGCAAAGGCACTGGTGTGCCGCTGGAGAACGACAAACAGGTGCTGACTGCCGACGACGTCAAAGTGGTGCTGGATGGCTGGGCCAGCGACCTCGGTAAATCCTACGCAACCCTGCGCCGGTAACCACATTCCCCTGTAGGAGCTGCCGAAGGCTGCGATCTTGTTGGGACGCGGAGCTTCCCCGGCTGCATTCCCACGCAGAGCGTGGGAACGATCAATCGCAGCCTTCGGCAGCTCCTACACAGGTGCGTCAGGAAAAAAAGCGCCGAGCAGTGAATTATTTCGTGTCCTCATGTATCTGAGCCAAAGAGTACGCGCCATCAAAAAGATGGCATCTACGCGGCACGATGGATCAGCAAAGAGAAGACCCGGATGAAATCACGCAAGAAAACCGTCAAGCCGATCGGCCTGAACGACATCACCATTGTCGACGACGCCAAGATGCGCAAGGCGATCACCGCCGCCGCACTGGGCAATGCCATGGAATGGTTCGACTTTGGTGTCTATGGCTTCGTCGCCTATGTGCTCGGCAAAGTGTTCTTCCCCGGCGCCGACCCCGGCACGCAAATGATCGCCGCGCTGGCGACCTTCTCGGTGCCCTTCCTGATCCGGCCGCTGGGTGGCTTGTTCTTTGGCGCTCTGGGCGACAAGTACGGACGACAGAAAGTCCTCGCCGCGACCATCGTGATCATGTCGCTGAGCACCTTTGCCATCGGCCTGATTCCGTCCTATGCCTCGATCGGCATCTGGGCACCGATCCTGCTGTTGCTGGCGAAAATGGCTCAGGGTTTCTCGGTTGGTGGCGAATACACAGGCGCTTCGATCTTCGTCGCCGAATATGCGCCGGACCGTAAACGCGGGTTCCTCGGCAGTTGGCTGGACTTCGGCTCGATTGCCGGTTTCGTCCTCGGTGCCGGGGTGGTGGTGTTGATCTCGACGACGCTGGGCGAAGCCAAGTTCGAGGAATGGGGCTGGCGCCTGCCGTTCTTCCTCGCCCTGCCGCTGGGCATGATCGGCCTCTACCTGCGTCACGCCCTGGAAGAAACCCCGGCATTCCAGCAGCACGTCGAAAAGCTTGAGCAAGGCGATCGCGAAGGCCTCGCCGGCGGCCCGAAAGTCTCGTTCAAGGAGGTCGCGACCAAGCACTGGCGCAGCCTGATGACCTGCATCGGCGTGGTGGCGGTGACCAACGTTACCTACTACATGCTGCTCACCTACATGCCGAGTTACCTGTCGCACAACCTGCACTACAGCGAAAACCGGGGCGTGTTGATCATCATCGCGATCATGGTCGGCATGCTCTTCGTGCAGCCGGCAATCGGCTTTATCAGCGACAAGATTGGCCGCAAACCCTTCATCGTTGTCGGCAGCATCGGCCTGTTCATTCTGGCGATCCCGGCGTTTATGTTGATCAACAGCGGCAAGATCGGGTTGATCTTCGCCGGCCTGCTGATGCTGGCCGTGTTGCTGAACTTCTTTATCGGCGTCATGGCCTCGACCCTACCGGCGATGTTCCCCACGCACATTCGCTACAGCGCGCTGGCAGCGGCTTTCAACGTTTCAGTGCTGATTGCCGGTCTGACGCCGACCGTGGTCGCGTGGCTGGTCGAGAGCACCAACGATCTGTACATGCCGGCGTATTACCTGATGGTCATCGCCGTGGTCGGTCTGGCCACCGGCGTGACGATGAAGGAAACCGCCAACAAGCCGTTGCGTGGCGCTGCGCCGGCCGCCTCCGACCTTGAAGAAGCGAAGGAACTGCTGCAAGAACACCACGACAACATCGAGCAGAAAATCGAAGACATCGACGCCGAAATCGCCGCACTGGAAGCCAAGCGCAAGGAACTGGTGCAGCAGCACCCGCGGATTAACTGATTCCGCGCAACCACCGCAAACCCGGCACTGGCCGGGTTTGTGCCATCTGCAGCACGGGCGCCGCGGCGCTCATCCCTTTTTTATCAGCTAGCCTTGAATCCGGTCGCACGTCATTCAAGGAGCCCGGCCGCACACGTCATTAGCACCGACCTGTCGTGGCTGACCCTGGCCACCGGCTTGCGCCGTGGCGGTCGTGGCATGCTCGCGCAGATGCAGCCGTGGGTGCCGAAAGCCTGATCACGGCGCGTTGACCACCACATACGTCACATCACTGCCCTGATACTGCGGCTGGTACCAGGTCGAGCCGCACTGCATGTAGGCGACGTTGTAGCGAATCACCTGCACACAACTGCTGGGCATTTGCGCCGGGGTAAAGATCGCTCCCACCACCGCTGCCGTGACCGCCACGGTAGCTGTCACTGCCGCCGCCGTCGCTACCGGATGGTAGTGATCGTCGTAGCCATAACGGCCATGGCCGTCGACATCAATATCGACATCGCGACTGTTGTCGATGTTGACGTTGCGGTTGCCGTTGTTGACGTACCTGCGATTGCCGACGTTGTTGCCGGCGTTGACCCGATTGCCCGAATTGACCCGATTACCGGCATTCACGTGATTGGCGCGTTGCGGCGCATTGATCCGCTGCGCCCGTTGCGCGTTCGGCGCCGGCGCGCGGTTGACGTTGGCGCGGGCATGGCCCTGAGCGCGTTGCCCCCGGGCATCGGCTTCGGCGACATAACCGGCGGTCAGCAGCGTGGCAGCGGCCAGCGATAACAACAGACTCCACGTTATCGACTTGTTCATCTCACTGCCCTCCCTGATCACTGGCTTTTTTAAACGCAATCGCCACATCGCCTTTCCCCGGTTTGAAGGTGAATTGCGTGTCCGGAATGGTCGGCTTGAGGTTCCACTGATACACCGCGCTGTACTCGGGAAAGCTCTTATCGTCGGTGGTGGTGATCACCAGTTTGCACGGCAAGGGTTTGTCGGAGCGGGTCAGCCACAACTGCCAGTCAATACCTTCCTGGCGAAACGCCAAATGGTCGCAGAGCTGGCCCTTGATGACCGACGGCCCTACGTACAGCGCGGCTTTCAAGGCATCGATCTGCGCCTGATCACTGCCGAACAGAAACAGGTCCTCCATCGGCACCTGCACACCGTAGTAGCTCTCGACCTTGTGCAGGGTTTCCGCGACGGTGGCCGGCGCATCAACGGTGGTGTAGTACTTCAGGTACGGCGAATACTGGGTGAGCTTCTTGCCGTTATAGAAGAACTCGCGAGTGCGCACATCGCCTTCGCTTTTCGCATACAGGCGATCATGGCCGACCACTTTCAGGGTGTTGGCGGACTCGGTCTTGATCTTCTGCCCGGACTCCAGAACCGTGTCGCGCGAGACTTGGGCATCGACCTGAAATTTCGGCAGGCTGCGCAGGTAATTGCCCATGTCGATCAACTTGTCGACCACTTGCGGATTGATCAACGGCGCATCGTCCGTGGCCTCGGCAGTGGGCGCAGGCGGCGGGTCTTCAGCGCGGGCTCCCGGCGCGAGCACCAGCGTGAACATCAGGCAGACAATACTGGCTGGGGCTTTCATCGGTTGCGCTCCTGTCCCTGCGTTGGGCGTTGCGCCGCATGGGCGACTGACTGACCAGCCTAGACCTCACCCTTGCTGTGCGCCAATACGCACAGACACACCGCGCATTGATGGCAATAGGCTGTTATCGCGCCCCGTTGCAAGTCCCTGAAGTTCGCTGGAAAAGCGTAAGAAACGTCCTACGCTGAATTTGTCCGTCGCCCGGCGTCGGTACTCATTGGATGGATTCAGCAGGCAGTACGAGGCCGATCATGCAAGGTTCACGCAATGGATTGTCCGGCGCCCATTGGCGCCCGCAACGTCAGTCACTGGCGTTGGAACCGAGAATTCTGTTCGACGGCGCCGCCGCTTCGGCGGCCGCCGATCAACATCACAGCGATCCCGCCGCGCCACCGGCCGCCGTGGACGCCCAGGTTCCTCACAGCACGCCCACCGAGGGCCGCGCCAGCGAGCCAGCACCCTCTGCTGCACGCAGTTTGCTGGTGATCGACAGCCGCATTGAAAACCGCGATCAACTGGTCGCGCAGTTGCCGGGTAATGTCACCGCGATTGTGGTGAATGTCGGCGAAGACGGTCTGGCGGCGATCTCTGCGGCGTTGGCGCAACTGGGCAAGGTCGATTCGATCCAGATCATGTCCCACGGCGCCTCCGGGCAGTTCACCCTGGGCAACCGCACGGTCAGTTCGGACAACATCGACTCGCTGGGCAAGACCCTCGGACAATGGCGCAACAACCTGACCCAAGGCGCGGACATTCAGCTCTACGGTTGCGATGTCGGCGCCGGTGCGGCCGGGCAAACCCTGGTCAGCGAACTGGCACGCTGGACCGGCGCCGATGTCGGCGCCTCCAGCAATGACACCGGCAGCAGCAAGGCCGGCGGCGACTGGACCCTGGAAACCCGCGTCGGTGACCTCGACAAGAGCATCGCCATCAGCAGCCTCGCGATGGCGCATTTCGACGGATTGCTGGCCGATGCCGCGCCGACCGCGACGGTGTCCACCGGCGGCAGCGATGTACTGCTTGGCGACCGTTTCACGTTTACCGTGAACTTCAGCAACACCTCGACCCAGGTGGGTTACGCGCCATTCATCAACCTGGCGATGCCGGTCACCGGCAAGGATGGCGACGACGGCGTCAATTTCATTTCGGCCACCTACCTTGGGCAAAACCTCATCAGTCACGTGGTGACCTTCGATGCCAATGGCAACGCCACGCATCCACTGGCCAAAGACGCCAACGGCAACTTCCTGATCATCAACGCCGCCACCTACGGCATGCGCGCCGGCGACAAACTGGTGGTGATCGAGTTGCCTTTCGCCAGCGTCACCAACCAGCAACCGGTGATTGGCGTGCAGATCACCGCCAGCCTGAGCAATCTGGCCGACACGGCGTTTTCCAATGGCAGCCCCGACCTGACCATCCGCGCCAGTGGCGGCTTCGAATTCGGCAATGACGCGCTGGACAACCCGACCAACGATCCGAGCCTGATCCAGGCCGGCACTGCGGCTTTCGTCGTGCACCCGACGGTGATTACCGTCAGCGAAACGATCAATACCCCGGAAGGCGAAACCGCCACCGGCCCCAACTACGTGCGCACGCTGACCCTGTCGGCGACGCCCGCGCCGGGCCAGACGTTGAGCAACGTCGTCGTCACCCAACCCCTGCCCGACAACATCCAGGTCAACTCGATCACCCCCGGCGCTGGCGGTCGGCTGACCTCGATCACCCTGCACGACGGCACCGTGGTAACCAATGCTGCGCAAATCGCTGTGCTGATTGCGGCCAACGACGTCTACATCAATTCGTTCACCGTGGAGTACGCCAGCCTCACCGGCAAGACCGACACCGTGGTCGCGTTCTACGTGCCGGAAGTCGACGCCAACGGTCAACCGGTGATCAACCCGGTCACCGGCGACGCGGTGACCGTGACCCTGGGCCCGCCGACGGCTTCGGGGCAATGGGTGCCACTCGATCCTCGCGACGTCACCGCACCGAACACCACCATCGATTTCAGCGGCACCGGCCAGAGCACACAGTTCATCGCCAAATCGATCACGCTGCTGAAAACCGCAACGATGCAGAACGACATCGGCCACAGCGGCATCAGCCCCGGCGACACCCTGCAATACACCCTGAACCTGGCGATTTCCGACTACTTTGCCTTCGGCAAGGACTTCTTCAACGAAGGCCAACTGGTCATCCGCGACCAACTCAGCGATGGCCAGACCCTCAGCGGCACGCCGACCCTGACGGTGACGATCAACGGTGTCGCGCAGACCATCACCCTGGTCACCAGCGTGGTGAACAATGCCGACGGCAGCACCTCGATGGTGTTCGATATCGCCCAGTCGCTGCGCAATGCGTTCAACAACATTCGCGGCTGGCTCAATGGCGACCTGGCCTTCGACGACACGTTGCAGGGCGCCGTGGTCGCGGTGTTGAGCTATTCGGCCATCGTCGGCCAGACCTACAAGCCGCCTTCAGGCAACCCGCACCCGGACATCAACGAAGGTGACGAACTGGGCAACACCGCCACGGTAGACGGCACGCTGTTGGTCGATCGCTTCAACCTGACGGGCGAGAGCGAAACCGATGGTTCCACCACCACCAGCGTGATCCCTACCAGCAACGTCGATATCAATCTGGTCGAGGTCAATAACGGCGCACCGCCGGGCAACGGTGAACTGCGCCCCGGCGATGAAGTGACCTTCGAGCTGAGCTACGACTTGATCACCGGCGACTACGAGCAGTTCAAACTCACCGCGTACCTGCCGCTGCCGCTGTTCAATGTCAGCGGGATCACCTGGGGCTCGGGCAGTGATGTCGGCCAGTGGCAACTGGGCGCGGGCAATACCAATGCCGGCGGTGTGGTCAGCGTCACCAGCGCCGACGGCAACTCGGTGGTGTTCGATTTCGGCAGTTTTGCCACCAACACCACCACCGGCAGCCGCATCGTCATTCGCTTCACGGTCCGGGTCGGCGATCAGCCATTTGCCGACCAGCGCTCGCTCGACGTCCTCGCACAATCGAGCCAGCAGACCACCCTCACCGACCGCACGCTGATTTCCTCCGACGTTGTCGCGATCGTGTCGGTCGCCGAGCCGGTGCTCAATATCAAGCACGGCGTGGTGTCCGGTTCCAACGGCACGGTGACCGGCACCAGCGGCAGCTGGAATCCGCCGGGCATCACCGGCAAGCCGTTCAATGGCAACGTCACCGACCTGTCGGCGGTCGACGGCAACATCAGCAATATCGACGGCGCCGACCGTTTGCGCCTGGTCACGGCGATTGAAAACAGCGGTGGTGGCGGCGCATTTGACGTCAGCACCAGCATCACCCTGCCCTCTGGCTTGAGCTTTGTCGGCGGCAGCCTGGCGGCGGCCAACCTGCAGATTTATCGCGGCGACGGCACGCTGCTGGTGTTGGGCACCGACTACAGCGTCAGCGGCAACCAGATCACCTTTCTTGATGCGGGTGGCCAGGCCAGTCTGTTGGCCGGGCGCAGCGGCACGGCGGCCGATACCAGCGGCGCCAACGTCGTGGTAATCAGCTATGACGTCGTGGTCAGCGCAACCATTGAGGCCAGTCGCAGCCTGCAATCCACCGCGACCCTGAGCAATTACGCCAGCGTCAACGGCGGTACCGATTTCACCCCGACCGACCTCACCGATCTGGCCAGCCAGCAGATTGCCGCGCCGGTCATCAGCAAAGTCTTTGCCGACGGCACACTGGACAATGGCGACTCCAGCGCCAGCCACACCAATGGCAGCGATCTGGTGGTCGGCGAAAGCATGCGCTACGACATTGTCATCACCCTGCCCGAAGGCACCACACAAAACCTGCGCATCGAAGACCTGATTCCGCCGGGCATGCGCCTGGACACCAGTTTCAACGGTGGCCTTGGCTACCAGATCATCACCACCCGCGCCGGCAGTGGCGCGCTCGGCGCCGATTTCGCCGGCAGCGTGCTGGTCGGTGGTTTCGCCGGGATCGGCGGTACATTGGGCAGCGACGGGGTCGATGGACGCTGGACTTTCAGCGTTTCCAGCGTTTCGGCGGACAACCAGACCGGCAACAACACCTTCGTGATTCGTCTGCAACTGGTGGCCAACAACGTCATTGCCAATCAGGCCAACGTCTCGCTGCAGAACAATGCACAGTTGGTTTACAACGACCCGGATGGCGACACGCCGAACGGTGCGGTCACGCTGGATCGCAACGTTGCCCTGAGCGGTGGCCAACCCACCGTGACCCTGCGCGAACCGACCTTGCAGATCAATCAGGTGATCACCTCGACCTCGGGCCTGGGCGGTTATGACCAGGGCGACACGGTGACTTTCAATATCACCATCACTAACGGCAATGGCAGCACCGATTTCAGTGCGTTCGACATCAGTTTCCTCGACACCCTGCCGACCCAGCTCAGCAACGTCACGCTGGTCGGCGTGCTGTATCAGAACGGCGCCACCAACAACGGCGGGGTTGCCTTCGAAATCGTCGGCGGCCAGTTGCGCACCGCCAGCGGCGCCAATATCGACATCGCCAAGGGCGGCAGCATCGTTTTGCAACTGCGCGGCATCGTCAACGCCAGCGCCGCAGCGTTATCTAACATCGCCAACGTCGCCAGCGTGCAATGGACCAGCCTCGACGGCGGCAATGCCGGCGAACGTACCGGCGTTGATGGCGTGCTCAATGGCGGCACGCTCAACGATTACCGTAACCTGTCGACTTTGTTGATTCCTGTGGCTCAGGCCATCGAAATATCCCGTGTCGGTGGCCTGCCGGACACGGCGGCGCCGAACCCGACCTCCGCAACCGTCGAACAAGTCACCGTCGGCGAAGTGATTCGCTACCGCGTGGTGGTGCTGGTGCCCGAAGGCAACAACCCCAACTATCAGGTGCAAATCACCCTGGCCAACGGCTTGCAGTTCATCTCCCCGGATGCGCTGGTCAATGCCCTGCGCATTGCGTTCATTTCCAACGGCGGGCTGACCAGCGACGCCAACCTGATCGTCGGCGGCACGCTGAATATCGACGGCAACGAAAACAGCCCCGAGGCCCTGCCGATCACCGCCGACCTGTCAGGTCTGGCGCCGCAAGGCATCTTCGACCCCAGCCGGCTGACCGTCGTCACCAACCCCGATGGCAGCCAGGTTGTGACGTTCAACCTCGGCAACGTGGTCAACGGCAATGGCAACGACGACGATCTGGAAGGCATCTCGATCGAGTTCAACGTGCGTGTGACCAACATCGCCGCCAACATTGCCGGCGCGCAACTGGCGGTAACCGCACAGGAAATCGTCAACGGTGCCGGGCGTGCGGTCAGTGACACGGTGTTTGAACGGGTGGTCGAGCCGAGCTTCAGCGGCCTCGACAAGCAGATTGTCGCGTTCAACCCAAACCCTGCCGGCAGCACCGGCAACGCGACGGTGCAACTGAGCTTTACCCAGAACGGCGGCCTGCCGGCGTTCGATGCGCGCGTCAGCGACGGCTTTGCCGGCGGCAGCAATTACACCCTGCTCAGCGTCAGTATCAATGGCGTGAGTTACGGCCCGGGCAACCTGCCGGCGGGAATCAGCTTCAGCACCAGCGGCGGTTTGAGCGTCAACTTCGATCAACTGAATGTCGGCGCGCAGATTCAGGTGCGCTACTCGGTCGACTTGCCGAACTCGACGATTATCGCCAGCAGCAACGCGACACTGACCTGGAGCAGCCTGCCCGAAGACTTCACCAGTTGGGGCGGCAACAGCGTCGGGGTCGATGGTACCGCCACCGGCGAGCGCGACGGCAGCGCCGTCGGCCCGAACCAGTACATTTTGCGCGACACCGCCGGGCTTGGCGTGATCACCGGCACCTTGTGGAACGACACCGCCAGCCCGACCGCCAGCGCCACACCGGACGGCGCCGGTCTGGCCGGGCAAATAGTGACCCTGACCTGGGCCGGCGCCGACGGCCGCCTCGACACTACTGCCGACAACCTGCAATTCACCACCACGACCGATGCCAACGGCCAGTACCGCTTCGGCGTGTTGCCGCTGGGCGTGTTCCGTATCGATGTGCCCGCAGGGTTGGTCAGTTACCCGCAACCGGTGGGCGATCTGCGCGTGCGCGTCGACAGCGATGCCGGCACTCTCGGCCAGATCACAATCACGTTGGGCGATGCCGACACGCAAAGCGCCAACGCCGGTTACGTCGAACAGAACGACGCGCCGGTCAACACCCTCCCCGGCACGCAAAACGGCCTGGAAGACGTGGTGCTGAATATCGGCGGCATCAGCGTTGCCGATGTCGATGCCAGCCGTGATCCGAACGTCAACGACCGCGCCATCAGCGTCATTCTCACGGTCACTCACGGGACACTGTTCCTCGGCGCGACAGTGCCGGGCGTCACGATCAGCGGGGCCAATACTGCGAGCATGACCTTGACCGGCAACCTCGCCGATATCAATACCGCGCTGGCCAGCCTGCGTTATCTGGGCAATGCCAACTTCAACGGCACCGACACCCTGACCGTGCTCAGCAACGATCGTGGCAACTACGGCGATGCCGATGGCGACGGTATTCCCGGCACGGCCGCCGATGCGCTGACCGACACCGACACCCTGCAAATCGTCCTCGCCGCCGTCAATGACAACCCGGTCGGTGTCAACGACAGCGCCACGGCACTGGAGGCAGGCGGCAGCAACAACGCTTCCGCTGGTATCGACCCACGCGGCAATGTGCTGAGCAATGACACCGACGTCGACATCGCCACCAACGCCGACCAACTGCACGTGGTTTCGGTCGGCCCCGGCGCCGGCATTCAGACGCCGGTGCTCGGTGTCACCGTGATCAATGGCCTGTACGGTCAGTTGGTGATTGGCAGCAACGGTTCGTACCAATATGTCGTCGATAACAACAATGCGGCCGTGCAGGCCTTGCGCGTGTCGGGCCAGACCTTGCAGGACAACTTCAATTATGTGCTCGCGGACCTTGCCGGTGAGACTTCGACGGCCACGCTGACTGTCACCTTGCAGGGCGCCAACGATACGCCGCAGGGCATCGACGATGACGGCGTGGCCGTCGAGGCCGGCGGTGTCAACAACGGCACACCGGGCAGCGATGCCACCGGCAATGTGTTGACCAATGATCAGGACGTCGACAGCGCCGCCAATGGCGAAACCCGCACCGTGACCGGCATCCGCCCGGTGGCCGAGGCCGGTTCTGGCAACTTCACGGCTGTCAGCGGCGCTACGGCGATTGCCGGGCTCTACGGTACGTTGACCATCAATCCCGACGGCACTTACAGCTATGTGGTCAACAACAGCAACGCCACGGTTCAGCGGCTCAGCGCCGGCCAACAATTGGTCGAGTTCTTCAGCTATCGGCTGACCGATACCGGTGGGCTCGACGATGTCGCGCAACTGCGCATCGTCATTCAGGGCGCCAATGACAACCCGGTTGCCAGCGATGATGCGGCGTCGGCACAAGCCGCGTCGAGCAATGGCGCAGCCTCGGAAAGCAATCCGAGCGGCAACGTGATTCAGTTCCCCAGCCGCCCCGGACCGATCACCCAACCCGGCGGCAACGGCGTCGATCAGGACGTCGATGCCAATGACCAGCCGAGCAGCCAGTTGCTGGTCAATGGCGTGATCAACAAAAGCGAAGCCAGTTACAACCCGGCCGTCGACGTGCTGAGCGGTGTGGCCACCGGCACCACCTCAGCCAACGGCACCTTGGTGACAGGCCTTTACGGCACCTTGCGCATTGGCGCCGATGGCTCGTTCTTCTATGACGTCGACAGTACCAATGCAGCGGTCCAGGCCTTGGCGCCAGGGCAGACATTGACCGAGTTCTTCACCTACCGCGTGACCGACACCTCCGGCCTGACCGACACCGCGCAACTGGTGATTACCGTCCACGGCGTCAACGATCCACCCGTGGCGCAAAACGTCATCGCCGTTGCCACCGAAGCCGGCGGGATCAACAACCTGACGCCGGGCGTCAACCCTTCGGGCGACGTCACGGCCAACGATACCGACCCCGATGGCGACCCGTTGACGGTCACGCTGATCAAGTCCGGCGCGAGCGGCGACCCGGGCACACCGATTGCGGTGAATCTCGGCGGCACGGTGATTGCCGGGCTGTACGGCACGCTGACGATTTTCCCCGACGGCAGCTACGTCTATGAAGTCGACAACAGCAACCCTGACGTTCAAGCCTTGCGCCGCAGCGCCGATCTGCTTTCCGAGCGCTTCACCTACACCGTCAGCGATGGCGTCGGTGCTACACCGCAAACCGACACCGCGGAAATCATCGTGCTGATCCGCGGGCAGAACGACAACCCGCTGGCCAGCGATGATTCCGGCGTGGCTATCGAGGCCGGAGGCCTGAACAACAGCCAGCCCGGTCAGGACCCGACAGGTAACGTGCTGGACAACGACACTGACGTCGACGGCGGCGAAATCCCCGGCGATCTGCCCAATTACGACTATGGCGAGACCCGCGCGGTGTCCTCGGTGCGCACTGGCAGCGAAGCCGGAACCGGTAACGCTGGCGTTCTCGGCACCGAATTGCGTGGCACTTATGGCTGGTTGACGCTGAATGCCGACGGCAGCTACAGCTATCGCCTCGACAACAGCATGGCCGCCGTGCAGGCCTTGCGCGCCGGCAATACGTTGCTCGATGCGTTCAGCTACGAGGTGATCGACGCCGCCGGCGCCGGTGATCGTGCGACGTTGAACATCACGATTCAGGGACGCAACGACACCCCGGTCGCGCAGAACGACAGCAATACCGCGGTTGAGGCCGGCGGCTTGAACAACGCCACGCCAGGCACCAATCCGAGCGGCAACGTGCTGAGCAATGACAGCGATGTCGACGGCAACGGCGAAGTGCTCAGTGTCATCGGGGTCAATCAAGGCTCGTCGGTGGGCCTGATCGGCAGCGGGTTCAATGGCACCTACGGCGTTCTCACCCTGAATGCCGATGGCAGCTACAGCTATGTGGTCGACAACCTCAATCCGCTGGTCCAGGCGCTGCGCAATAATGCCGACACCCTCACCGAAACCTTTACCTATCAGATCCGCGACCTGGCCGGCGCCACCAGCAGCGCGACGCTGACCATAACCGTGCGCGGGGCCAACGACAACCCGATCGCCAGCAACGACAGTGCCGTGGCGGTCGAGGCCGGCGGAACGTTCAACGGCACGCCCGGGGTCAACCCAAGCGGCAATGTGCTGAACAACGACAACGATGTCGATGCCAACGACGCCAAACTGGTCACCGGCATCCGCACGGGCAGCGAAGCGGCCGGCGGTGCCTTCACCACCGTTGCCGGCGCACAGACCTTCAACGGTTTGTACGGCACGCTGACCGTCAACACCAACGGCACTTACAGCTACGTGGTCAACAACAACCTCGCCGCCGTGCAGGCGCTGAAAGTCGGCGATTCGCTGGTGGAAACCTTCACCTATCGCCTGCGCGACATCGCCGGGGCCACCGACACTGCGCAACTGAGCATTCGCATCGACGGCGCCTGGGATGCGCCGGTCGCGGCCAACGATACCGTGCTGGCCGTGGCGGACAACGGCAAGGGCAATGGCGTGAACCCAAGCGGCAACGTGCTGCCCAATGACACCGACGTCGACCAGGGTGACAGCAAGACCGTTACCGGCATTCGTTTCGGCACGGAAGACGCCGGCGGCAGTCTGGCCGGGGTCACGGCTGGCACCGACAACAGCAACGGCACGCTGATCAACGGACTCTACGGGCAGTTGATCATAGGCGCCGATGGCAGCTTCACCTACAACCTCGATTCGAACAATGCGGCGGTGCTGGCTTTGGGGCCGCTGCAATTTCTCAATGAGCGCTTTACCTATCAGGTCAGCGACCGTGGCGGGCAGAACGATCTGGCGGAAATCCACATCATCATTCGCGGGCGCAACATTCCACCGGTGGCCAACACCGACACAGCGACGGCGATCGAGGCCGGTGGCAGCAACAACGATCAACCCGGTCTCAACCCCGGCGGCAATGTGCTGGACAACGACACCGATGCCGAAAGCGATCCGCTGTCGGTGATCGGCATTCACACCGGCACCGTCAACGCTATCGGCGCGGTCGGCAGCGTCGGCACCTCGTTGCGCGGTTTGTATGGCGACTTGCTGATCAATGCCGACGGCAGCTACACCTACACCGTCGACAACAACCTTGCTGCCGTACAGGCCTTGCGTCAGAGCGGCCAGACCCTGAATGAAGTGTTCACCTACACCATCGTCGATCGCTGGGGCGACACCAGTACCGCCGAATTGCGCATCACCGTCGATGGCCGTAACGACACACCAGTCGCCACCGATGACAGCGCCACGGCGATCGAAGCCGGAGGCGTCAACAACGGCACGCCGGGCAGCAACGCCACCGGCAACGTGCTGGACAACGATACGGATGTCGACAGCGTCGCCAATGGCGAAGGCAAACAGGTGCAAAGCGTCAGCAATCAGGCCGGCCAGTCAACCGGTGCCGGACAGGTGTTGATCGGTCTCTACGGGCAACTGACGCTGAATGCCGATGGCAGTTACACCTACGTCATCGACAACAACAATCCCGTGGTGCAGGCCTTGCGCACTGCGGGCGAAACCCTCAGCGAAACCTTCACCTATCGCATGCTCGACGCGGCGGGCGCGACCTCGGACGCACGGCTGACGGTGGTCATTCAGGGCGCCAACGACGCACCGGTCGCGCAGAATGACAGCGGGTTTGCCAGCGATCAGTCCCCTGCCCCGCAAACCACCGGCAACGTGCTGCCCAACGATGGCGACATCGACGGCAATGACAGTCTGGTAGTGGTCGGCGTACGCACCGGTGCAGAAGCCGGTTCCGGCACGGAGGGCGTGATTGGCCAGCCGATCATTGGCTTGTACGGAACACTGGTACTGAACGCCGACGGCAGTTACACCTACACCATCGATCAGAACAACCCTTCCGTACTCGCCGCCGCCGGCCTCGGGCAGATTCTGCGCGACGTGTTCACCTACACGATCAACGACCGTGCCGGCGCCAGCGATCAGGCCGAACTGGTGATCACCCTCGACATCGCCACGCCGTTCATACCGGCACCCGGCGGCAATAACTTCGAGCGTGATCCGAACACTTTGAACCGCAACTTGCTGATTCCTGATCCACAGCCGGCAATCTTCGTCACCCCGGTGGTCGAGCGCGCCGCTGAAATCTCCGAACTCTCGGCCTGGGGCGTCGATGGCAGCAACCTGCGACTGGCGGCGGTCGGCGAGTTCACCAGCGAATCAGTGGGCAATGGTCTGGGCCTGGTGCCGGGGCAATTCGTCGCGCAAGCGGTGCGTACCAGTCGCCTCGAAAGCGAACTGGACCTGCTGTGGATTCAGGGGCGTCAGGGCCGTACCGGTTTGAGCGCCGATGGCTTGTTGAGCGACCCGTCGCTGTTCACCTTGAACCCGGCCGACCTGACACACAGCCCGGCACACGCAGAAAAGCCTCATGAAAAACCACGGGCCAAGGGCTTCAGCGCGCAATTGCGCGATGCAGCGCAACGGCGCACGCCACGGTAAAGCGGTCGACCTGAAGAAAAATTCGAAGAATGCAAAGGAATGAACATGCGCCTACACGCGAACCGGCTTCTCAGTACCGCCATCGCTTCTGCACTGTTGCTCAGTGCTTGCTCATCAACGGAGCCGAAACCCTCCACCGACGAAGAAAACCGTCAACGCATCATCGCCGACCAGTCACGCATGTATTCCGGTCAGGAGCCGGTCACCGCGCCGATCACCTTTTACGAAGCCGCCGCGCGGGGCCTGAAATACAACCTCGACTACCGTCTCAAACTCATGGAAAGCGCGCTTGCCTCGGACCTGCGCGATGTTTCCAGCCATGAAATGCTCCCGCGTCTGGTTGCCTCGGCCGGTTATGCCGGGCGTGACAATGATTCCGGCGGCACCTCGATCGGCATCGAAGACCGTCAGGTCAGCTTGCGTCCATCGACCTCCGAAGAACGCTATCGCGAAGTCTACGGTCTGGGTTTGAGCTGGAGTCTGCTGGATTTTGGCGTCGCGTATTACCGTACCCAGCAGAAATCCGACCAGATCCTCATGGCCGAAGAGCGCCGGCGCAAAGTCGCGCAGAACGTGCTGCAGGACGTGCGCAATGCCTATTGGCGGGCGCTCGGCGCCCAGCGTTTGATGCCGGAAGTCGACAAACTGCTGATGCGCACCCACACCGCACTGACCTCGGCCCGCCAGGCGGAAACCCGTGGCCTGCTGCCGCGTCAGGAAATCCTCGCCTATCAGCGCGCGCTGCTCGATTCGATCTACTTGCTGACCGTGCGCCGCCAGGATCTGGAGTTCGCTCAAGCCGAGCTATCGGCGCTGATGTCGCTGCCGCCGGGTTCGAAAATGATCCTCGCCGACATGCCCGACCCGCCGCTGCCGGAAGTGCGCCAGAGCATGGCGCGGCTGGAACAGCTGTCGTTGGAAAATCGCCCGGAAATCATGGAAGAGTGGTACCGCAAACGCGTCAATCAAAAGGATCTGGAGATCGCCAAGGCGCAGCTATGGCCGAACGTCAGCGTCGATTTCGGCTACAAGTACGATTCCAACAAATACCTCTACAACAACGACTGGATGAGCACCGGTCTGCAAGTGTCGATGAACCTGATTCGTCTGCTGCAACTGCCGTCGTTGAACGCGGCGGAAAAATCCCAGAGCGAAACCGACGACACCCGGCGCGTGGCGCTGTCGATGGCGATTCTCACCCAAGTGCGGGTCGGCACCCTGCGCTATCAACTGGCGCGGCAGGAGGTCGAGTTTGCCGAAGACAGCCTGCGCGTCGATCGCAGCCTGCTCGATTATGCGCAAGCGGCGAAAACCGGTGCGTTGGGCTCGGAACTGGAAGTGATTCGCTCCGAGGGACGTTATCTGCTCTCGCGTTATCAGCGTGAAGCGGCGTTCTCCAGTGCGCAGGCCGCATGGGGGCGGATGTACAACTCGGTCGGGCTGGACGTGCTGCCCAAGGAAATCTCGCAACACGACATCAAGACCCTGGCCCGGGAAATCCAGCGCACCTTGAACGAACAAGAACAACAACGTCTGCTCGCTGCCACTTCGCAAGGAACGCCGAATGCGCAAAATCGCCCTTGAGTGCCGTTTCGGGGCCCTGTTGTTGGCCAGTCTGATCGTCCCTGCCCACGCTGAAGAAACGACTTCGGCACCCACACTGGAAAGCGCCAGTGCGATTCGCGTGTTGCTCGCCGCCGAACTGGAAACCACCCTGTCCAGCCAAATGGCCGGCACCTTGGGCGAACTGAAAGCCGGGTTCGGCGAACAGGTCGCCAAGGCCCAATTGCTAGCCCGCTTCAACTGCAATGAAGCCGAAGCGCGCGCGAAAGTCGCGGCGGCGGAGCTGGCCATGGCCAAACAGAACCTGCAGGCCAAACAACAACTGCGCCAGCTCAACGCGGTGGGCGATATCGAAGTGTCGATGGCCAACACCGAAGTGCAAAAGGCCGACGGCGCGCGGGCCATGGGCGCGGCGCAAAGCAGTTACTGCCAGGTGCTCGCACCGTTTTCCGGGCGTGTGGCCAAGGTTTACGTCAAGCCTTACCAAACGGTTACGGCCGGCACGCCGCTGTTCGATCTGGTCAGTGACGGTGCACTGAAGGTGCGCCTGAACGTACCGTCCAACCTGCTGAAAACCCTCAAGCCCGGCCTGCCGCTGCAGGTCAGCATCCATGAAACCGGCAAGACCTATCCGGCCCATGTCAGCGGCATCAACTCACGCGTCGATGCAGTAGCGCAAACCGTTGAACTGGAAGCGAAGCTCGACAACAAGTACCCCGACTTGATGGCCGGCATGAGCGGCACCGCGCAGTTCGAGCAAGACGCGCGCCCATGAGCATGAACGAGCCGTTGCCTCACCCTCACCTGCTGCTCGAACTCGATGCGCTGCGTGATAAAGCCATGGCCGCTGACTCGCTGAACAGCCTGGCGTTCAGCATGGCCAACGACCTGTACCCGCTGCTGCCCTTTCATCAGGCGCTGGTGTTCGCCCAGCGTGAGTCATCGCTGGAGCTGTTGAACGTCTCGGGGCTGTCACGGCCCAGCGAAGACTCGCCCTATCTGGTGTGGCTGCGCCGTGCCAGTCGCTGGGTCGCGGCGCAAGTACCCGATGCAGAGCCGGTGTGGCTGTCCCAGGACAGCGCCAGTCCACCGCTGGACATCGCCGAAGGCTGGAACGAATGGTGGCCGTCGGGGCTGTGGTGCGTGCCAGTGCAGGATCGCGACAATCAACGGTTGGGCTTATTGCTGCTGTTGCTGGAGCAGGAACCGCCGGCGCTGTTGTGGCACCACCTCAAGGGGCTGGTCAGCACCTGGGCCTATTGTTGGTCAGCGCTGACCCGGCGCAAGGGCTTGCGGCGCTGGCGGCCCAATCGCAAACAACTGCTGCTGGTGTTGATCGTGCTCGCGGCCCTGCTGCTGTTGCCGGTGCGGCAAACGGCTTTGGCGCCGACTGAAATCGTTTCGCGGCAGGCGCAGATCATCAGCTCACCGATTGATGGCGTGATCGAAAAGATACAGGTTCGACCCAATCAACCGGTGGAGGCTGGAACACCTCTGTTTGCGCTGGACGAAACCACCCTGCGCAGCCGCGCTGAAGTGCTCGGCAAAGAGGTCGCGGTGGCAGATGCCGAGTTGCAGGCAGCCAGCCAAAGGGCCTTCGATAACCCGCAGAGCAAAAGCGAACTGACCTTGCTCGCCGGTCGCGCGCAGCAACGCCGGGCTGAGTTGGCCGCGGTGCAGGCGCAACTGAAACGTACACAAGTGTTGTCGCCAAAGGCCGGCGTCGCGGTGTTCAGCGACCCCAATGACTGGCTGGGCAAACCGGTGGTGACCGGCGAGCGCATCCTGCAAGTGGCTGACCCGACGCAACCGGCCATGCTGATTCAACTGGCCGTGGCCGATGCCATCGCCCTGGAACCGGGCGCCGAGGTCACGCTGTTTCTCACCGCCTATCCGCTGACGCCCCTCAAGGGGCAGATTCTGGAAACCAGTTATCAGGCGCGGCCCAGCGATGAGGGTGTGGTCGCCTACCGCTTGCTCGCCAGCATTGAGGGCGCCCCCGAACATGCGCGCCTCGGCCTGCACGGCACGGCGAAGCTTTACGGCGGGCGGGTCATGCTCGGTTATTACTTGCTGCGCCGGCCGCTGGCGACGCTACGCGCCTGGAGTGGCTGGTAATGCTCGACCCGGCAGATCTGCCGGTGCCGCCGCTGCGCGAAGACTTGCGCCTGAGCGAAGCGGCCCATGGCAGCAACGGCGAACCGGCGTGGGTGATTCAGGACACGGTGATCAACCGTTTCTACCGCATCGGCTGGCTGGAATTCGAGTGCCTGCTGCGCTGGGGCCAGTCGCCGCGTCAGATCAGCGAGCAGATCGCCGAAGGCACCGCGCTGAAACCGGATGTCGAGCAAGTCCTCGATTTTCGCCAGTTCCTTGAACAGCATCAGTTGCTGCGCGCCGGTCCCGCTGCGCTTGAACGGCTCAAGAACAAAAGCGCAGAAGGCAGTTGGCTGACCTGGCGCTGGTGGCTGCACCATTACTTGTTTTTCCGCATACCGCTTCTGCGCCCGCAACAGCCGTTGCAATACCTGGCGCGAGCGCTGGGTTGGCTGTTTCATCCGCTCACCGGAATTATCGTGCTGAGTCTGAGCCTGCTTGGGATCATTCTGGTGTTGCAGCAGTGGGATGTGTTCACCAGCGCGGTGGTCGAGTCGTTTTCCACCGAGGGCCTGTTCAGTTTTGCCCTGGCGCTGATCGTCGCGAAAACCCTGCATGAACTCGGCCATGCCTTGGTCGCGACCCGGCTCGGTTTGCGCGTCGGGCACATGGGCATTGCGTTTGTGGTGATGTGGCCGATGCTCTACACCGACACCGGCGAGAGCTGGAAACTCAGCCGTTCACGGCAACGTCTGGCGATCGCTTCGGCGGGAATCGTGACCGAGTTGTCGCTGGCCGGACTGTCGACGCTGGGCTGGGCGTTGTGTGATCCCGGCGCATTGCGCAATGCCCTGCTCTATCTGGCAACCACCAGTTGGCTGTTATCACTGGCGCTGAACGCCAGTCCGTTCATGCGCTTTGACGGCTACTTCATCCTTTCCGATTTGCTCGACTTTCCCAACCTGCATGAACG
This sequence comes from Pseudomonas sp. Irchel 3H7, assembly GCF_900187605.1. GTDB lineage: Bacteria > Pseudomonadota > Gammaproteobacteria > Pseudomonadales > Pseudomonadaceae > Aquipseudomonas. Next base: position 480,308 of record NZ_FYEA01000002.1, on the reverse strand, counting down.
CGCTTCGGCGCTGGCGCGCGTCACCCTGCGGCGCAATCTGTTGGGCTTGCAGGAAGACTGGCCGGAAACGTTTCCGAGCGGTCAGCGGCGTTTGCTGGTGACCTTCGCAATCATCACCTGGGTTTATCGGCTGGTGCTGTTTCTGGGGATCGCGCTGGCGGTCTATCTGTTTTTCTTCAAGCTCTTGGGGATTTTCCTGTTCATGGTCGAACTGTCGTGGTTTATCGCCCTGCCCGTGATGCGCGAGCTGGGCCACTGGTGGAAAAACCGCGCGGCGATTCCGAGCCGGCGCAAAGTGGCGTTTTACGCGATGCTGCTGTTGATTCTGCTGGGTTTGGCGATGCCATGGCGCACGCAGATCGATGCGGTCGGCGTGGCCCGCGCCGAGCACCAGTTGCGCGTGTATGCGCCCTACCCGGCGCGCTTGCAATCGATTCACCCGCACGGCCCGGTCAAGGCTGGGGAAACCCTGGTTGCCCTGGACGAGCCGGACATCGCCTCGCGCCTGCAATCCAGCGAAGCCAATGCGCGCAGCTATGAGGCGCGGCTGTCCGGGTTGATCGCCGATCCCGGCGGCCTGGCCGAAGACGCCGTGACTCGCCAGCGCCTCAATGTGCAATTCGAAGAAGCCCGCGCCGCCCGCTCGGAAATCGCCCGGCTGAACCTGCAAACGCCGTTTGCCGGGGTTTGGCTGGACGTCAATCCTGACTGGAAAGCCGGGCAATGGGTCGGCCGTCAGGAGTCGCTGGGTATGCTGATTGATCCGCGCAGTTGGCAGGTCGATGCTTATGTCGCGCAGGATCAGGTGCACCGCATGGCTACCGGAGATCACGTGCGTTTCTATGCCGATGGCCAGACCACTCCGCTGTCTGGCCGGGTCGTGCAGATCGGCAGCACCCGCGCCAGTCAGCTATCGCACCGCATGTTGTCGTCACGCTTTGGCGGGCCCGTGCCGACGACCAATGCCGAACATGCGCTGATCCCGAGCAACGCGCTGTTTCAGGTGTTGATTCAGCTCGATGAGCCGTTGCCGAGCCTGCGCGAAACCCGCGGGCACCTGAAGATTGAGGGTGAGCGGCGCAGTTGGCTCGCCGACGGCGCGACTCATGTGCTGGCGGTATTGATGCGCGAAAGTGGTTTCTGACAATCCGCTCTAGCCAGCAACCACGAAGATGATAATCGGCCCGCACACCGCCAGCAGCACATTGGAAATCGCATAGCACACGGTGAAACCGATTACCGGAGTATTACTCCCCGACTGCTCGATGATCTTGTTCATCGATGCCGCTTCCGTCTGCGCGCCGGCCAAGGCACCGAACAGGATCATCGGGTGCAAGCGCAGCACATAGCGACCGAAATACAACGCCACCAGTGGCGGCAAAATCGTCACCACTGCGCCGGACAGCAGCAATGCCAGCCCCTGCTCTTTCATTGCGGCAAACGCCGCCGGCCCGGCAAGCAAACCCACTACAGCACCAAACGCCGTCAGGCCAAACTCGGAAAACGCCCATTGCGCTGCGGGCGGCAGCGCGCCGATTTCCGGGTGGCGCGAGTTGTACCAGCCAATCACCAGCGCGGCGACCAACACCCCGCCGCCAATGCCCAGTTCCACCGGGATCATGCCGACATGGGTCGAGAGCAATCCCAGCAGTGAGCCGAGGACCATGCCCAGGGTGTGCATGGCGATATCGCTTTTGTAGTTGTTCTTGCGGATCCGCCCCAGGCGTTTGGCAATCGCCTCGACACTGGCAGTGCGCCCGGTCAGCGTCAGCACGTCGCCTCGGCGCAGCACCGTGTTGGGCAGCAGCGGCAGCTCGTAGCCCTGGCGGGAGATGGTGTTGACGAAACAGCCCAGGCGTCCATCACTGGCCAGCCGGGTTTTCGCTGCATGGATAGTCTTGCCGGCAAACTCGGCTGAAGTCAGGACGATGTCCACTTCGCGGGTGGGGAATGACAAGGACTCGGGGTGGTCGATTTCCGGCCCGACCCAGTGACTCAGCGTACCGACGGCATCACGCAAGGCATACACGCCAAGGACATCGCCGGCCATGAGAACGAAACTTTCATCACGCTCGATGATTTGCCCGGCCCGCACCACGCGCTCAACCGTCAATGAGTCATGCAGTTTTTCAAAATCGATGATGCGCTGGCCATCCGCCTGGCCATTGCTCGCCACTTGGTGAGCCCGCACGACGATGCGCGTGTAGGGCACGGTGATCGCCTCTTCTTCCTTGGCGATGCCCAGTTCCAGCTCCAGTTCACGCGCCGATTCGCGCAGATTCACCCCGAGCAGTTTCGGCGCGATGCTGCCGACAAACACGATCAAGCCGATGGTGCCGAACAGATAGGTGATGGCATACGCGATTGCCATGTGGCTGTTGAGTTGCGCCTTGGCCGCCGCATCAATCGTCAGTTGATTGATCGCGCTGGTCGCGGTGCCCATGATCGCCGTGTCGGTCAGCGCACCGGCACCGAGGCCTGCGGTGAACCCGGCGTCGAAATCGAACAGCGAGTACATCAGTAGAATCGCCCCCAACGCAGTGGCGCACAGCACCACCGAGAGCAGCACCAGTTTCAGTGTGCCGCGATTGAGGCTGCCGAAAAACTCCGGGCCACTCTTGAACCCGACGGCGTAGATGAACATCACGAAAAACACTGACTTCAGGCCCGCCGGCACTTCCAGACCGATCTGCCCGATCAGCAAACCCATCAACAGCGCACCGGCCACCGAGCCGAGGTGGAAGCTGCCGATGTGAATCCGGCCGACGAACACGCCCAGGGCAATCGCCAGGAACACCGCGATTTCCGGGTCGGTGCGCAAGGCGTGCAGGATGAATTCGAGCATGGGGCGAACTCCTTTGAGCGGCGGTCACTGATCCTTCGGTTCTTGCGCAGGTGCTGTGTACCACTTTTCTCGCGGCACCCACTTTTCGCTCTGCGGATCGCCCAGATAGTGCGGCGACATGATCTGCACACCGTATTCGTTGAACACGTCCTGGATATTGGCGTGGAGCATGCTCAGCAGCACCGCACGCGGGCGCGGCTGGCTTGGGATCGCTTGCGCGACCAGCCGGTATTCCGGGTAAAAATCCGACAACGCGGTCTGGAATACCTGCGCCGCAGGATCTTCGAGAATCCCCGGCGTACGCTTCGCCGCTTCCAGCAGCATCGCTTCGACCTGACGCCACGGCGTGTCGTAGCCGATGGTCACCACCGTATCCACCACATAACCGGGACCTTGCACGGTGCGCGAGTAGTTTTTGGTGACCGTGCCGGTGATCATCGAATTGGGTAGCGTCAGCACTTCCCCCAGCCCGGTGCGAATGCGCGTGGTGAACATGCCCAGTTCGGTGACCGTGCCTTCGTACTCGCCGATTTTGACGAACTCACCCGGACGCAAGGTGCGCGTGTAAGTGAGGATCAAACCGGCGGCGGCCTGCCCGACCACACTGGTCGCGCCGAGGGAAATCATCAGGCCGATCAGCACCGACAAGCCTTTGAACGCATCGGTACCGGCACCCGGCAGATACGGATAGGCCATCGCCAGAGCAAACAACCAGACCGCCAGCGCCGTCAGGCGTTGGGTCGGTTGCAGGGTTTCGTGATTGAGCCAGCTGAATGTTCCCGGCGTAGCCATGCGCCGCAGGATGCGTCGGGTGAACGCGGTGACGCCACGGGCGATAAAGAATATCGCCAGGGCTACGCCCAGTCCGGGAATCGCATCGACGATGCCTTGCAACAAATACCCGGCCAGCTCGAACAGATAGTTATTGAGGCTTTCGCCCCATGGCCGCGTGTAGGGAAAGCGCGACAGGACGAAACCCAGCCATTCATAGGTCAACAGCAAAATCAGCAGCCAGCGCAGCAGCAACAGCAGACGGCTGACCAGCGGATACAGGAAGTTGGAGTCGATCAGTTGCACCCGCCCGACCTTCAGTGCCTGAGTGTGGCGATCCATCAGTTCGGGGAGTTTTGCCAGCAGTTTGCGGCGCAAATACACCAGGCCCCAAAGCAGCGCAAGGTAAATCAGCGTGGCCACGGCAGCCAGTGCCAACGAGCGCAGAATCAAGTCGAGACTGCGCGCTTCGCGGGTTTCATTGACCACTTGGCGGAGTTTTTCCGCCGCGCCCTCGGCAGCCTGTTGCACCGATGAATAGGCCAGCGTGTCGATGTCCTTGGGCGCGACGATGAAGGCGCGTTTAGAACCGATCAGCACCAGATAGCTGTTCTGGATCGGATCAATGCTGACGTTGAGGTCCTCGCCTTCATCCAGCGCCTCACTGATGACCATTTTCGCCCGTTTGACCCGCGAGGCCGGCGCTTCGCCGAGGATGGTGGCGCGAAACAGCATGATGCTGCGATTGGCGACCTTCAGCTCTACTGCTTCATCCGCCGGTTTTGCCGCCTCATCAGCCGCCCAGCCGAGCCCGCTCCAGAGCGCCGCGAACAGCACTATCCATACCGCCAGCAGCCTGCTTCGCATGCGCCTGTTTCCTTACGCCCAAGTGTCAGAGAGGGATACGTAAGGCAGCGTAGTTGAGCGATGAACGGTTGTCAGATTCCCGCGCACCGATAAATGTCACGGCAGATTTTCTTTGCGCTGGCTCTCCAGAAGCTCGGTGACATCGGCCGGTTGATACACCCAGCCGATGAACAACTCATAACCGACCGCCAAAATCACCGGGCCGATGAACAGACCAATAATACCGCTGGTGACCATGCCCCCGAGCGCACCGATCAGCACCACCGGCATCGGCACCGCAACGCCGCGTCCCAGCAACATCGGCTTGAGCACATTGTCGGAAAGCCCGGCAATCGCCATCCACACCGCAAAGATAATCGTGCTGGCGCTGACCCCGTCCTGCGCGAAGACATAAATCACGATGGGCAGCGTGATCAGCAGCACCGGCAATTGGGTGATGCCCAACAGCAACACCATCAAGGCGAGAATACCGGCCGCCGGTACACCCATGACCACCAGCGCCACGCCGACCAGCAGCATCTGAATAAACGCGATGCCGACTACGCCCTGCGCCACGGCGCGGATGGTTGCCGTGCACAGTTCGGCGATTTGCGGGCCACGCACCGGACCGGAAATGCGTGTGGTGATGGCCACTGCCGTGCGATGCCCGCGCTCGCCGTGGGTCATGACCAATCCGGCGATGATCAGCGCAATCACAAACACCACGATCCCGGCACCGACGCCAGCGGCTTGATGCAATAACACTTTGCCCCAGTTGGACAGGTGCGGTGCCAGCTCCTTGAACGCCCAGCTCAAGTCTTGCGAGGCGTGTTGCCAGATGCCGTAAACCGGCGCACCGATCAGCGGCCAGTTCTCGACGCTGGCCGGTGGTGGCGGGATCTCGAACTGGCCTGCCTCCATCGTGTGCATGCCGACTTTCACCGAATCGGCAACGGAAGCCCCGAGCAGGCTCAGCGGCACCATCAAAATCAGCAACCCCAGCAGCACCAGCAAGATCGCCGCCCAACCGTAGCGGTTGCCTAGCTTTGCGCCGAGCTTCTGATTGAGTGGATACAGGGTGATCGCGAGGATCAGCGCCCACAGCATGACATTCAGAAACGGATGAAAGATGTCGTAGCAGAACAACACCAGAATGGTGATCAGACCCGCGCGTATCAGTACGTCCAGCAGTGCTCTGGAACTGTGAAAGGTGATCAGCGGTTTGTCTTCCATGTCGGCGCTCCTGAGTGGGCCATCGATGAACCGCTGTGAGCCTAGTTCACATCCGGCTCATCGTCTCGACTGGTGCGCACGCCAAATCGCGACTAAACCTGAAGGCTGATCTGCATTGATAAGGAATTCGCGATGAAGTCGACGCACTCACTGATCATTCTTGCGCTGGCAGGCACTGGCGGTCAGGCACTGGCGGGCGGTATTGATCTGTATGAAGCGGGTCAGGAAGGCGCGGGACTGGCGAATGCCGGCTCGGCGGCGCTGGCCACTGACCCGAGCGTGTTGATGAGTAACCCGGCCGGCATTGCTGCACTCAAGGGCACGCAAATCAGCTTGACCGGTCAGGCCATATTTGGCGGCCTGGGTTTTGATCGCGACAGTGACAACGACTTTTCCGGCAACGAGGGCGGCAATCCGCTGCCGATCCTGCCGGGCAGCAGTTTCTTTATCAGCCATGAGCTCAATGATCGCGCCAGTATCGGCTTCGGTATGTACGGCAACTTCGGCCTGAGCGTGAAATACGACGATGACTGGGCCGGCCGCTACTTCAGCCAGGAATCGACATTGATCGGCATTTCGATGCAGCCGACCTTCGCCTACAAGATCACCGACGATCTTTCGATGGGCATCGGACCGCGTCTGGTCTATGGCTACTACTACACAAAAATGGCCATCGACAATAACGCCTTCCTGCCGGGTACGCCGTTTCAGGAGGATGGCAAGTTGCAGTACAAGGACACCGACATCGGCACCGGGATCAACCTCGGCCTGCGCTATCAGTTAAATGAACGCACCACTGTCGGCCTGGCTTACACCAGCAAGGTCAAACTTGAGTTCAAGGACTCACCTTCCGTGCATGGCATTCGCAATCCGCTGCTCAATCTGGCGCTGTCGCGGCTGGACGTCGACGACCTGGAAATCGACATGAACATCCCGCAGACCGCGACCCTGAGCATTGCCCATCAGTTGAACGAACAGTGGACGCTGCTGAGTTCGGTGAACTGGCAGGACTGGAGCGACTTTGCCGACATCGGCGTGTCGGTGGATACGGCGGCAGGCGACGTTTCACGTTCGGTCGACCGCAAGTATCAGGACACCTGGCACCTGTCGATCGGCGCACAGAACCAGATCAGCCCGAAACTGCGCTGGAACATGGGCGTGGGTTACGACAGCTCCGCCGTGAAGGACAAGGATCGCACCGTCGACAACCCGATGAACGAGACCTGGCGGCTGGCGACCGGGCTGAGCTACAAACTGGCCGAAGACACCGACCTCAACCTCAATTACACGCTGGTCTGGCTGGGTGACATGGATGTGCAACAGACCAAACGCAATGGGCAGACGCTGTCGGGGAGTTATCCCAATAGCGCGCTGCACATTGTTGGCGGTGGCGTGACGTGGCGATTTTGATCGGGGCGCTCAGCGCTCCAGCATGCCGTGACACAACAGGTTCAAAACCCCGCGCATGTGCAAGGCATGCGCGGCCCTGTCCGGGATTTCCTGCGTTGCCAACCGAATGAACGCCATGTTCGCGTATTGGTTGAACAGGGTTGCCACCACGTCAAGATCGATCGATTCGCGCACTTTTCCCGCTTGCTGGAAATGCAAAAGCAGCGCTTTGGTCTCTTCGATCACGGCCGCGTTCCATGGACTCATCGCCTCGGCCAGCTCACCGGTCAGTAGAAACGGCGCCAGTTCCCGCCACAACGAAGCCGGCATTGCCTGTAGCTGGTAATCGGTCATCAACCCTTCGAACTCGCACAGCGCCTCCAGGGGATCGCTGTCCTCGTCCAGATTGGCCCGCGCCTCGCGCATGGCTTGCTCGTCGGGTTGCTTGAGCAAGGCCAGCAGAATCTCCTGCTTGCCGCCGAAGTAATTCACCACAGTCGGTGCGGAAACGCCCGCCTGCACGGCGATCTGGTCCAGCGTGGTGGCCGCAAAGCCATTGCGCTTGAACAACTCGAGCGCCGCCTCGGCAATCACCTGCCGGCGTTGTTCCTTCTGCCGCTCTCTGAGTCCGCTCATGTTGCCTCTGATGATCCTTGCCAATGGCTCTCAGCCTACGGAGATCTTTTTTCACCGACAAATATTTTCTTTACAAAAATATTTTTAGATGACAAAACTTTGTCCGTGCAGCGCTGCGACGAACGCACTCACTTGCCCTTTGCTCTGGAGATCCGCCATGTCCGCCGAATTCGATTCGACCCGCAGTACCCGCGATTACCAAGCCGCTGACGCCGCTCACCACATCCACGCGTTCGTCGACCAGAAGGCCCTCAACGAGGAAGGCCCGCGGGTGATGGTCAGCGGCGATCGGCTGGCGTTGTGGGACAACGACGGCAAGCGTTACCTGGACGGCATGTCCGGCCTGTGGTGCACCAACCTCGGTTACGGGCGCAAGGATCTCGCCGCTGCCGCCACCGCGCAGCTGGAACAACTGCCCTACTACAACATGTTCTTCCACACCACTCACCCGGCGGTGATCGAGCTCTCCGAACTGCTCTTCAGCCTGCTGCCCAAGCACTACAGCCACGCGATCTACACCAACTCCGGCTCCGAAGCCAACGAAGTGCTGATCCGCACCGTGCGCAAGTTCTGGCAGGTGATGGGCCAACCCGAGAAGAAAATCATGATCGGCCGCTGGAATGGCTACCACGGCTCGACCCTGGCTGCGACGGCGCTGGGCGGGATGAAATTCATGCACGAAATGGGCGGCAGCATTCCCAATGTCGCGCACATCGATGAGCCGTACTGGTTCGCCCATGAAGGCAACCTCAGCCCGGAAGAATTTGGCTTGCGCGCGGCGCGACAACTGGAAGAGAAGATTCTCGAACTGGGCGCCGACAAGGTGGCGGCGTTCGTCGCCGAACCGTTTCAGGGTGCGGGCGGCATGATCATTCCGCCAGCGACGTACTGGCCGGAGATCCAGCGCATCTGCCGTCAGTACGATGTGTTGCTGTGTGCGGACGAAGTGATTGGCGGTTTCGGCCGCACCGGTGAATGGTTCGCGCATCAGACATTCGGGTTCGAGCCCGACACCCTGTCGATCGCCAAGGGCCTGACCTCCGGTTACATCCCCATGGGCGGCTTGATTCTGTCGCGACGCATGGCTGAAGCATTGGTCGAGAAAGGTGGCGTGTTTGCCCATGGCCTGACCTATTCCGGCCACCCGGTGGCGGCCGCTGTGGCGATTGCCAACCTCAAGGCCTTGCGTGATGAGGGAGTGGTCACTCAGGTGAAAACCGACACCGGCCCGTACCTGCAAAACTGCCTGCGCGAAGTGTTTGGCAATCACCCGTTGGTGGGTGAGATTCAGGGGGTTGGTCTGGTGGCGGCGGTGCAATTCGCTGAGGACAAGGCCACCCGCAAGCGCTTTGCCAATGAAAACGATATCGCCTGGCGTTGCCGCACGATTGGTTTTGAGGAAGGGCTGATCATTCGGTCGACACTGGGGCGGATGATCATGGCGCCGGCGCTGGTCGCCACGCGCACGGAGCTGGATGAGCTGATCGACAAAACGCGGATTGCGGTGGATCGGACGGCGCGGGAGTACGGGGTGCTGTGATCGTCTGAGGACGTACCTGTCTTCTGGGAACGCAACAAATCCCTGTGGGAGCTGGCTTGCCAGCGATGGCGATAGTTCAGACACTTCATTATCGAATGGGCTGGCCCCATCGCTGGCAAGCCAGCTCCCACATGGATCTACAGCGGACACGAATTCTGCATACCCCGCAGCCCCCTGTAGGAGTGAGCCTGCTCGCGATGGCGTCGGTCGGGTTGAAAACAGGCAAGAGATCAATCCCGCCGATTACTCCGCGCGCCGCTTGGTGTTAAATAGGCGCCAGTCTTAACCTTGTCGCTTATAGCTGTGCAACGAGAACCGATATGAACACCCATTCCAGGAAAAACACCCAAATTCAAACAGCGGTGAGCGCATGATCGAAGTCACCGAGGTTTCCATTGCCCAACTGCGTGCCGCCCTTGAGTCCGGGCAGACCACCGCAGTCGAGCTGGTCCAGGCCTATCTGGCCCGTATCGACGCCTACGACGGTGCCGACACAGCAACGGCGCTGAATGCCGTAGTCGTGCGCAACCCTGAAGCGTTGAACGAGGCACGCGCGTCCGATGCCCGTCGCGCCAAAGGCGAAACCCTCGGCCCGCTCGACGGCATTCCTTACACCGCCAAGGACAGCTATCTGGTCAAGGGCCTGACCGCCGCGTCCGGCAGCCCGGCCTTCGCTGATCTGGTTGCCTATCGCGATGCCTTCACCATCGAACGCCTGCGTGCGGCCGGGGCAATTTGCCTGGGCAAGACCAACATGCCACCGATGGCCAATGGCGGCATGCAACGCGGCGTCTACGGTCGCGCTGAAAGTCCTTACAACGCCGATTACCTGACCGCGCCGTTTGCCTCCGGCTCGTCGAACGGTGCCGGCACCGCCACTGCTGCGAGTTTCGCTGCATTCGGTCTGGCTGAAGAAACCTGGTCGAGCGGGCGTGGCCCGGCGTCGAACAATGGCTTGTGCGCCTACACTCCGTCGCGCGGGGTGATCTCGGTGCGCGGCAACTGGCCGTTGACGCCGACCATGGACGTGGTCGTGCCTTACGCACGGACCATGGCTGACCTGCTTGAAGTCCTCGACATCGTCGTCGCCGAAGACCCAGACACCCGTGGCGACCTCTGGCGCCTGCAACCGTGGGTGCCGATCCCCAGCGTCAGCGAGGTGCGCCCCGCCGCTTACGCCGATCTGGCGGCCGACGCCAAAGCGCTGGCCGGCAAACGTTTCGCCGTACCGCGCATGTTCATCAATGCCGACCCTGAAGCCGGCACCAGCGAAGCACCGGGCATCGGCGGCCCGACCGGCCAGCGCATCAATACCCGTGAGTCGGTGATCGAGTTGTGGAAACAGGCGCGTCAGGCACTCGAAGCTGCCGGTGCCGAAGTCATCGAAACCGATTTCCCGCTGGTCTCCAACTGCGAAGGCGATCGTCCCGGCGCGCCAACCGTGTTCACCCGTGGTCTGGTCTCCAAGGAGTTCCTTCACCATGAGTTGTGGGACCTGACTGCATGGGCGTTCGACGACTTCCTGCAAGCCAACGGCGACCCGAAACTCAATCGTCTGGTTGACGTCGACGGGCCGAAAATCTTCCCGCACGACCCGGGCACCCTGCCCAACCGTGAAGGCGATCTGGCTGCCGGCATGGACGAATACGTGCGCATGGCCGAGCGCGGCATCACGCCGTGGAATGCAATCCCCACCGTACCCGACGGCCTGCGCGGCCTGGAACAGACTCGGCGCATCGACCTCGAAGACTGGATGGACACACTGGGCCTCGACGCCGTGCTGTTCCCGACGGTTGCTGATGTCGGCCCGGCGGACGCCGATGTAAACCCTGAGTCGGCCGACATTGCCTGGAGCAACGGTATCTGGGTGGCCAACGGCAACCTTGCAATCCGCCACCTCGGCGTACCGACCGTGACCGTGCCGATGGGCGTGATGGCCGACATCGGCATGCCGGTCGGCCTGACCTTCGCCGGCCGCGCCTACGACGACTCGAACCTGCTGCGCCTGGCTGCAGCGTTTGAATCGACCGGCAGCAAACGCCAGATCCCGCCACGTACGCCGCCATTGTCGTAACGCGCTTAAAACTGTAGGAGCGAGCCTGCTCGCGATGGCGGTGTGTCAGCCTGAATAAACTTGACTGACACGCCGCCATCGCTGGCAAGCCAGCTCCCACAGGTTTCAGCTCCAGTCACAAAATCCTCATTCGACCCAAATCCCTGTAGGAGCAAGCTCGCTCCCACATTTTTTGTGTGATGCCAAGATCGGTGGGTACACCATAGATCCCTGTGGGAGCTGGCTTGCCAGCGATGGCGTCAGCGCATTCACAACCTGATGACCTGACAGCCACAGCAATTCAGCACATCCGCTCAATCCCCCTCCCCGCAATCCCTCGATCATTCAGGCCATCTTAATTGCCGCTGGCCACCGACCATGATCGACCGCGCCCCTTCACGCCTCACCCTCCTCGCGCTGCTCTGCGGTCTGAACTCAACCGCCCACGCCAGCGGTTTTTTCGACGATGCCAAAAGCGAAGTGCTCACCCGTAACTTCTACCTGAGCAACGACTATCGCTCGCCCTCACCCTCCGGTAAAAACTATAAACAAGAATGGGCTCAAGGCTTTATCGGCACTTTCTCATCCGGTTTCACACTTGGAACGATCGGTTTCGGCATCGATGCCCACGCCTTCGCCGGGCTGAAACTGGACGGTGGCAAAGGGCATTCCGGGACCGGTCTGCTGCCGGTCGACAGCGAAGGTCGCAGCGAAAATGACTACTCCAGCGCGGGCGGCGCACTCAAGCTGAAAACCTCGCGCACCACCCTCGCCTTCGGTGAAATGACCGTCGAAACCCCGGTGTTCGACACTTCCGACAAACGCTTGCAACCGGAGTACGCCACCGGTTTTCTGCTCAACAGCGCCGAGTTCGATCACCTTAATCTGGTGGCCGGGCATTTCACCGCGTTCAAGAATCAGGACAGTTCATCCGGCAAAGGCGATTTCTACGGCTATGGCGCCAATACCGAGGCTGGCGGGATCAGCTTTCTCGGCGCCGACCTGTTCAGCGATAGCCCCATCGGCGGCGCGCTGTATGCCTCGGAACTCAGCGACACCTGGCGTCAGTACTACGGCAACCTGCACTTCAAACAGTCCGGCGTGCTGCTCGACGCCAACCTCTACCACACCCGCGATACCGGCCGAGCACTGGCCGGCGCGATCGACAACACCTCGTTCAGCCTGTCCGGCAAATACACCTTCGGCCCGCACGCGGTGATGCTTGGCTGGCAAAAGATCAATGGCGACACGCCGTTCGACTTCGTCGGTGGCGACTCGATCTACCTCGCCAACTCGATCAAATACGCCGATTTCAACGGCGCCAACGAACGCTCCTGGCAGGCGCGTTACGACCTCGACCTCGGCGCCTTCGGCATCCCCGGCCTGAACTTCATGACCCGCTACGTCAGCGGCAGCCACATCGATGGCACCCATGCGCCAAAGGGCGGCGCCTACAACCCGTTCGATGCTGACAGCGGAAACTACCAGCCACAGCAAGGCGCTGGCGGCAAGCATTGGGAGCGCGATATCGATTTGAAATACGTCGTGCAATCGGGCGCGGCAAAGGACCTGTCGGTGCAGGTCTCGCATGTCTCGCACCGGGCCAACGAGGCGCAGGCGGGTGATGATATCGACCGGATCTATGTCGTAATCCAGTACCCGCTGGGCTTCTGACTCAACACGAATCAGGGCCAGACCACGTTGCGTTTTTTGGATCAAAAGATCGCAGCCTTCTGCGCGCCTACAGATCTCCGTCCAGGCGCGCAGAAGGCTGCGATCCTTTGCTTTTGAAATACCTGCAAATAACAATATTTCTCGTTTGACACTAAATCCCCGCCCTCCCCCTCGTCTTTGAACAAACGGAATTTTTCCCTCAAAGACAAGGAGTCGGCTGCGATGTTCGCGCCCATTACCCGTTCCATGACCCTCACCCTCGGCCTGTGCAGCGCTGCATTCAGCGCCGATCTGCTGGCTGAAACCGAAGCCGAAAAACCGCCGCAGCCCACTGACACAGCGCTTGAGCTGGCCGCGACCAATGTCAGTGCGCAAGGTCTGGGCACCACCACCGAGAACACCGAGTCCTATACCACCGGCGCCATGAGCACGGCGACGCGCCTGAACCTGTCGATCAAGGAAACCCCGCAATCGGTCTCGGTGATCACCCGTCAGCAGATGGATGATTTCAAACTCGGTACATTGTCCGAGGCCATGCGCCAGACCACGGGCATTGTGGTGCAGCATCTGGATTCGGATCGGGTCAGTTATTCGTCGCGCGGTTATGCGATCAATAATTTCCAGATCGACGGGATGCTCAACACCTTTGATCGCATGAAGTCGGACTCCGACACCATCATCTACAACCGTATCGAGGTGGTGCGCGGTGCCACGGGCCTGACCACGGGGGCCGGTGATCCATCGGCGACCATCAACATGGTGCGCAAGCGTCCGACCGCGCAGTGGCAGGCGCTGGCCGGAGTCAGTGGCGGCAGCTATGACAATTATTACAGCTACGTAGATGTCGGCGGGCCGCTGGCGTTCGACGGGCGCTTGCGCGGGCGTACGGTGTTGGCCTATCGCGACAACCAATCGATCAAGGACAAATACGCGCTGCAACGCGAGGTCGGTTATGGCGTGCTTGAGTCGGATCTGAGCGATTCCACCGTGCTGGCGGTCGGTTACGACTATCAGAACAAGCATGTGCAAGGCTCGTCGTGGGGCACCGTGCCTTACTGGAATGCCGATGGCAGCAAGGCAGGTCTCGGCCGTTCGACCAACATGGCGACGTCGTGGAGTTCCTGGCCGCTGCAGGACAAAACCGCGTTTGCCACCCTCGATCAGCAACTGGCCGGCGGCTGGCGCCTGAAAGCTGCGTACACCCACCGCGACAGCGCGAGCGACGGCAAGGTGTATTACGGCGGTGGCGGTTTCCCCGAGGCCGACCGCAGCGGCATGCTCGCTTACACCTCGCACATGATCGGCACGCAGAAAATGCAGGCGTATGACTTCAATGTCTCCGGCCCCTACTCGCTGCTCGGCCGTGAGCACGAAATGATGTTCGGCTATGGCGAGGCCGAACGCCGCTCGAACTCGCCGTACACCATTGCCGGCGCACAACCCAGCGATTACGGAAAAATCCGCGACTGGAAGTACATGGGCGATATCGCCAAATTCAGCGACACCGTCACCGACCTCACCGGCTCCAAGGACAATACCCGACAGAAAGCCGGCTACATCGCCACACGCCTGAGCCTGGCTGATGATCTGCACGCCGTGCTCGGCAGCCGATACGGCAGCTGGGAAGCGTCCAGCACCAGCAACCGTTACGACGCCAGCCGGCAACTGACCAAGGTCGATTACACCAGCCAGAAACAGAACGACGTCTGGACGCCTTACGCCGGCCTGCTGTACGACTTGACCCCGGAGTACACGGCATACGTGAGTTACACCGACATCTTCAAACCCCAGGGCAACCGCGACAAGAACCGCAAATACATCGACCCCGTTGTCGGCAAAAACTATGAAGTGGGCGTCAAGGGCAGTTTGCTCGAGGAACGCCTGAACCTGTCCACGGCGCTGTTCTGGAGCAAGCAGGACAACGTCGCCGAACTCGACAACTCGGCCCCGGCAGATCCGGTGACCCGTGAGCAGTTCTACAAATCCGGCGGCAAGGGCAACAAGGTCAACGGCTTTGAGGCTGAAGTATCCGGCGAAATCCTGCAGGGCTGGAACATGACCGCCGGTTACACCTATACCCACTCGGTCGACGGCGCCAGCGAGCGCACCAACACCAGTGAGCCGATGAATCTGTTGCGCGTCTCCACCGCGTACCGTTTACCGGGCGAATGGCAGGCGCTGACCGTAGGCGGTGCGGTGAACTGGCAGAGCGATGTGTATGGCACGTCGAGCCGACCGGTCGGCGGCGACACTCAGGAGGCGCGCATCAACCAGCGCGCTTACACCGTGGTCAACCTGATGTCGCGCTACGCGTTCGATCGCCACCTGTCGGCGTCGCTGAACGTCAACAACCTGTTCGACAAAAAGTATTACGACAATGTCGGCTTCTATAACGGTGTGTACTGGGGTGACCCGCGCACCGTCACCCTGAGTCTCGACTGGAAGCTCTGACCCCCGCCTATCGGGCGCAGCGCACCTACGCTTGATGTGCGCCGCGTCTGTCTGATATCGCCTCGCAACATGCTGCAAAACCTACACTGAACGGGCGTTAACCCGGTGTTAATTCATGCCACCCAGACTCTCTTCCGAGATCTGCTTCATGGACGAACGGCTCCCACTTGTTCAGTAGGAGGCACCATGAAAATCATCACCGTAATCCTTGCCGGGCTGTTTGCCCTGGGTTCTGCCAGCGTCTTTGCCGAGGGCGGCGCTGAGCGTATGCGTTATTACTACGACAACTTCCCGGTTCACCACGCCCAGAGCGCGCAGCAGAGCGACGCCAACGCGAAAGAAATTCGCGTTCCCGCCGACCAGACTGCGCAAGTGACCGAGTCCTATCGCGACTGAGATTGACCGAGCAACCGATGGACCTTCCGTGGCTCCGCTCTGGCCCGGGAGAAGACAGTTTGGCGCCCTGATTGGGGCGCCTTTTTTTATGGGCATTGAGTGGGGTGTTCGACCTTATGCTGTCGCGAGTTCGCAGATTGGGTTGGGTCAGCAAGATCCACCCCCCTCACCCCAGCCCTCTCCCCAAAGGGGCGAGGGGGAAAGGGAGCCGATTTTCATGCTTTTCAAAACCTACGTTCGGCTCGATGTTTCAGGTCGGCGTACCTTGCCCAAACACCTCGGTCAGTCCCCTCGCCCTCTGGGCGGTCCGACGTTTCGGGAGGGTTAGGGTGAGGGTGAGGGTGAGGGGCTTCTAGGCTTGGAGGTTTTTGATCCAGAACAGCATCTGCCCATGATCCGGGTCGAACATGCCCGGCGCGAAGCCGAACTTGCGGTAAGAACCCTGAGCCACAGCGTTGCCTTCCAGAACTTCAAGGGTGATTTTGCAGCAACCGCGCTGGCGAGAGATCTCCTCGACTTTCTGCAGCATTTTCTGGCTCAGACCGAGGCCGCGGAATTTGCCCACCACCGCCACGTCATGGACATTGACCAACGGTTTGCAGGCAAACGTGGAGAACCCTTCAAAGCAATTCACCAGCCCCGCCGGCTCGCCCCCGACAAAGGCCAGCACGCTGAACGCATGCGGGCGTCGGGCCAGCTCTTCGGGGAGCCGACGCAACAGGTCAGGGTCGAGCGAATGACCGCCGCCCATCGGGTCTTCTGCGTAATGATTGAGCACGATACCGATGGCCTCGGCGTGCGTTGGATTGCTGTAGCTGGCTTGAAGCACAAGAATCTCTGCGGAATCCATTTCCATCCCCGAACACACAAAAGCCCCGGCGCGCAAAGTGCGCACTGAAAGGCTGTCTGACCTTAGCGCGGGGGTGATCGAGCGGGCAACCCGCAAATGCAAAAGATCAAAAGATCAAAAGATCAAAAGATCAAAAGATCAAAAGATCAAAAGATCAAAAGATCAAAAGATCAAAAGATCAAAAGATCAAAAGATCAAAAGATCAAAAGATCGCAGCCTTCGGCAGCTCCTACAGATAATTGGGTGTAGGAGCTGCCGGAGGCTGCGATCTTTGGCTTTTTCAGCGGCCCCAGATCAACTCTTCAGTCCAGCCCAGTTCGGCGAAGTCTTCGGCACGCAGGCCGCTCTCGCCGGCACAGAAAAACTCATCCAGTTGCGGCGGCTTGACCACTGTGTCGCTGAGCATCGCATGCACCTGGCCTCGGTGATGAATCTGGTGTTCAAACAGGTGCGACAGCATGCGCAAACGGCTGTCGTGCTGCGGCGTGTCGCGGGCAATGGTGACAATCCGGGCCAGATCGTCATCGCGCAGTTGCTCGCAATAAGCAATCAGCCGCCGATCAACGTGAGCCTGCTCTTCACGCAACTGCGCGCCCTCGGTAAACGGCTCATCCGCATTGAAAAACACGTAGCAGTCGGGATGCGGCTCAGCCCCGCGCAACTCGCGTTCCAGTGCGTCAACGTAGAACCAATCGCAGGTGAGGATGTGATTGAGAGTCAGGCGAATGCTCGGGAAGAAACTCGCCCGGGGGGCGGCCAGATCTGCCGCACCGAGCTGGCGCCAGGCCTTGGCCAGACGATGATTGGCCCAGGCATTCTGGTAGGCCATGGTCAGCAAATGATGGGAAAGCGGTTGGCTCATGTCGGCGCCCTCTTCACTCACGTTTCGGCAAAGCGCTGCAGTTGCATCTCCTGCAGGCGACTGAGGGTGCGGCGGAACGGGAATTCCAGATAACCCTCGGTGTACAGCGCGTCCATTGGCACTTGCGCCTCGATGTACAGCGGCACTTTGCGGTCATAGCACTCGTCGACCAGCGCGATGAAACGCCGCACACCGTCATCGTGAACCGACAATTGCGGCAGCTCGCGATCACCGGCCACCACCCGCTGCGCGCCATCTTCGGTGCCGCGCGCGATGCGCCCTTCACGTTTCTGTGCGCTGAGGTTAGGCACCTCGCTCAACAGAATAGCCGTGTAGCGATCGCACAGCGCGATGAAATCCATGGCGGCGAACGGCTGCTCGCAAAGATCCGCATAGCGACACCACAACACCGATTCGCTGGCCTGCACGACGTTCAACTGACGATGACCGACCGACACGGGTTCGGTGCTGGCTGGCTGTCCGGCGGTCAACGCCTGAAAGACTTCGTCCAGCGCGCTGACCGGCGACGTGATCACAAAGTAGCGTTGCAGGCCGGCCCCTGGATGCAAGCGGTGATCCTCGGCGCCATTCACCGCCACCACCTGCATATGCGCCTTGATCGCGGCAATTGCCGGTACGAAGCGATCGCGGTTGAAGCCATCGGCGTACAGATCATCCGGCGGCAGATTGGAGGTGCAAACGATGACCACGCCTTCGTCGAACATCACCTGAAACAGCCGACCGAGAATGATCGCGTCGCCGATGTCGTTGACGAACAGCTCATCGAAGCACAGCACCCGCACCTCCGCCGCCAGCTCTTTGGCCAGCGCGCGCAACGGATCGGCAATCCCGGTCAACTGGAACGAGCGCTGATGCACCCAGCCCATGAAGTGATGAAAGTGTTGGCGTCGCGCCGGCACCCGCAGACTCTGATAGAACTGATCCATCAGCCAGGTCTTGCCGCGCCCGACCGGCCCCCACAGGTAAACGCCGGTGACCGAACGGACACCGGCGTGCAGGGCTTCATGGCATTTTTGCAGCGCCCAGACCGCGTGTTCCTGGGCTTCGTCCTGGACAAAGCCCTTGTGTTGAACGGCGTGTTGCCAGGCGCTGAGGGGAGTGTCGAAAGTCATGCGCGGCAGTATGCCACGATGCTTACAGGGAAATATCCAGGCGGGCGATTTTGCCCTGTTCGTTCAAGCGAAACGTATAGCGTAACTGGGCCGGGCTGCCGGGGAATGTCCCGGAAATCAGCCCGTGTACCAGCACCTTGCCGGTGCGCTGCTGGACGTCGAGCACTTCGACCCGTGGCTGATAGCGTTGCCCGGTGTCTTGCATCCATTGCGCGATGGCTTGCGGGCCGACCTGATGCTGGCCCTCGTCGAACACGTTGGCATCCTCGGCAAAAAAACTGCCGACCCGCGAGGTGTCGCGTGCGTTGGCCGCATCGATATACGCAGCGATCGCCGGGGCCAGTGTAGAGACAGGATGTGACATGGTTGCAGCTCCTTTTTTTGTTTGGTTCTGCGAGCATCCTAAAACAGCGTTGCGTCAGTTTTTGTCAGGAGTGAAGCGCCCGCTTTCATCCAGTTGCATCTGCTCGCGCCAAGTGCGCAAAAGGTCGCTGCGCCGTCCCGGATAACTGTCGCCCTGACGGCTGGCGGCGCCGATCCGGTCAGTGCGAAATGTACGGTAGGCGCCGCGCAATTCGCACCACGCAACGATGATCCGCACCTCATTGAGGAAGCCCAGCGCCAAGGGCCAGATCAGCCGCTGACTGGGCACCTGTTGCGCGTCGGCGTAATCGATGTGCAGTTTGGCCTGATCGCGGATAGCGTGGCGGAACACGTTCAACGGCACGGCGTTTTGTGGAAAACCATAACCCGGCGGGCCCGGCATCACGGTTGGATTACGCAGCGCTTCCTGCGCTTGTGGATCGAGCACTGCGGCAATTTTGGCCAGCGCATCCGCCGCTGCTTTGCCGAGGACTTCATCACCGCGCTGATCGACATAACGCAAGCCGAGGACGATGGCTTCGGTCTCATCGGCGTTGAGCATCAGCGGTGGCAGAAACAGGCCGCTGCGCAGCACATAACCGATCCCGGCTTCACCATGGATCGGCGCGCCGAGGGCGGTCAGCTCAGCAATATCGCGATAGAGCGTGCGCTCGGACACTTCCAGCTCGGCGGCCAGCGTTGCCGCCGTCACCGGGCGCTTTTTGCCGCGCAGCACTTGCAGCAAAGTCAAAAGACGAGTGGTACGCGACACGATGGTCAGGCTCAGCAGGGAAAGTGATCGCAGCTTAGCAGAGGCTAGTGTCAGAAAATGGCAGGAGCCTTTGCTGAAAATGTGGGAGCGAGCTTGCTCGCGAAAGCGGCGGATCCGTCGACAAAGATGTCGGCTGAAAAATGACGCCTTCGCGAGCAGGCTCGCTCCCACAGGGGTACGCAGTGTTGCGTCAAATATCGACCTTGTGTCGAGCGGCGTATAGGCAGAGCATTTCCATCGCCAGTGTGGCGGCGGCCAGTGAGGTGACGTCGGCGTGATCGTAAGCCGGGGCAACTTCCACCACGTCCATGCCGACCAGATTGATCCCGCGCAAACCACCGAGAATTTCCAGCGCTTGCACGGTGCTCAAACCGCCGCAGACAGGCGTCCCGGTGCCGGGAGCGAACGCCGGATCGAGGCAATCAATGTCGAACGTCAGGTACACCGGGTTATCGCCGACCCGGGCGCGGATCGCTTCGACAATCGCTTCGCAGCCACGGCGATGCACCTGTCGAGCATCCAGCACCTGAAACCCCATGTGATCGTCATTGGTCGTGCGCAAACCGATCTGCACCGAACGTGCCGGATCGACCAGACCTTCGCGCGCCGCGTGCCAGAACATGGTGCCGTGATCGACGCGTTTACCCTCTTCATCCGGCCAGGTGTCGCTGTGCGCATCGAAATGAATCAGCGACAGCGCGCCGTGCTTGCGCGCATGGGCCTTGAGCAGCGGATAGCTGATGAAGTGATCACCACCAAATGTGAGCATGGCGCTGCCGGCGTTGAGAATCTGTTCGGCGTGGGCTTCGATGCGTTCCGGGACGGTGTGTGGCGAGCCGTAATCGAAATTGCAGTCGCCGTAATCAATCACCGCCAGATGATCGAACGGGTCAAACGTCCACGGCCAGTGGCGCTCCCAGGCAATCCCGGTGGAAGCCGCGCGAATCCCCCGTGGCCCGAAACGTGCGCCGGGGCGGTTGCTGGTGGCCGTGTCGAACGGCACGCCGCTGACCGCGACATCGACGCCGCGCAGGTCACGGCTGTAGCGCCGGCGCATGAAACTGGTGATGCCGGCGTAAGTGCTTTCGGCGGCGGTGCCATAAAGTCTGTCACGGGTCAGGGCCTGATCGTTTTGCATGGGCACATCCATCGTGGTGCTCCTGTTGTTATTGATGGCTACGGAAAGTGGTCCACAGACGCGTGCGCTGACGCATGTCCTTGAGGCTCATGCTGCGATCGGCATACAGCCGCGCGCGCACCTCGCTGGGTGGGTAGATGTCGGGATCGTTGCGCACGGCGTCATCCACCAATGGCGTCGCGGCCTGGTTGGCGGTGGCAAAAAACAGCGTGTTGGTCAGCTCGGCCAGCGAGTCCGGCCGCAGCATGAATTCGATGAACGCCCGCGCGGCTTTGGGGTGCGGCGCGTCTTTGGGGATGGCCAGATTGTCTTGCCACACCAGCGTGCCTTCTTTGGGAATGCGATACGCCACTTCGAAGGGTTTATTGGCCTTGTGTGCCTGATCAGCGGCCATGCTTGCGTCGCCGTTGTAGGTCAGCGCAAGGCACACGTTGCCGCTGGCCAGGTCATTGATCTGCCGGCCAGTGGCGACGTAGAGCACCGACGGTTGGAGTTTGTGCAACAACGCTTCGGCGGCGGCCAGATCGTTCTTGTCCGTGCTGTAGGGATCTTTACCCAGGTAATGCAGGGCCAGACCAATGACCTCCTGCGGCGAATCGAGGATCGCGATGCCGCAGTCTTTCAGCTTGCTGGCGTTCTCGGGTTTGAACAGCAGATCGAGGCTGTTGAGCGGCACATCGGGCAAGCGCTGCTTCACTGCCTCGACGTTCATCCCCAGACCCAAGGTGCCCCAGGTGTACGGCACGCCGTAGCGATTGCCGGGGTCGACGGCGGACATTTTTTCCAGCAGGTCCGGATCAAGATTGGCGTAGCCCTTGAGGCCGTCGTGGGGGATTTCTCTCAGCGCGCCGGCCGCGAGTCCTCGCGCCAGAACGCTGGACGACGGCACCACCACGTCATAGCCGCTACCACCGGTGAGCAACTTGGTCTCCAGCACCTCGGAGGTGTCGAAGGTGTCGTAACGCACATGGATACCGGTTTCCTGCTCGAACCGTTGCAGGGTTTGCGGTGGCACGTAATCGGCCCAGCTGTACAGATTTAGCGTTTTGTCCTCGGCCTGCGCCTGAAGAGCCACGGACAACAGCAGCGCGGAGAAACACAGCTTGAACACGGGAGCCATGACGAACACCTGACCGGAGGAAGTGGTTGCAGAATGCGCGGTCCGATACATTAGAAAAATAGCCGAATAATTATCCTGACTTTATTCCGGAGTAATGTGATGTTGGGTCAACTGCACGACGTCGATTTGCAACTGTTGCGCCTGTTCGTGCGGGTGGTCGAGTGCGGTGGTTTCAGCGCGGCTCAAGGTGATCTGGGCCTGAGCCAGTCAAGCATCAGTCAGCAAATGGCCAAACTGGAAACCCGTCTCGGCTATCGTCTGTGCAGTCGCGGCAAGGGCGGTTTCAGCGTCACGCCCAAGGGCGAGCAGTTGCTGATTGCTGTGCGCACGTTGTTTGAATCGATTGAAACCTTCCGCCATCAATCCAACGGCGTCGCCGGGCGTTTGATCGGCGAAGTGCGCTTGGGGATCTCCGAGTCGGTCGATCAGTCGGTGTTGCAGCGGGTGGCGGTGGCGATCCGCCGCTTTCGCGAGCGTGATGAATCTGTACGCATCGAATTGATCAGTGCCATGCCCGGCGAAATGGAACGCCTGCTGTTGCAACAGCGACTGGATCTGGCGATCGGTTATTTTTCGCAAGTGCAAAGTGCCTTCGACTATCGCCAGTTGTTTAGCGAAACCCAGCATTTGTACTGTGCTGCCGGCCATCCGTTGTTTACCGATGCAGCGCCGAGTGATGCAGCCTTGCAGGCCTGTGACCGAGTCGATCACCCCTATCGGTTTTTGCGCAGTGACGAACCGTTTCAGGGCAAGGTCTGCTCGGCGCGGTCGGAACAGGTCGAGGGTACGCTGACGTTTATTTTGTCGGGTAAACATGTCGGCTATCTGCCGGATCACTATGCGCGCAGTTGGCAAGCCAAGGGCCTGCTGCGGCCAATCCGCGAGGGCGAGTTGAGTTTCGAGGTGGCGTTTCATCTGGCCCGACATCGGGCGCAGGTGCCGGGGGATGCGCAAAAGGCGTTTGAAGAAGATCTGCTCGCAGCCTTCTCCTGATACATCTCGCTGTAGGAGCTGCCGCAGGCTGCGATCTTTTGATCTTAAAAGATCGCAGCCTCGTTTCACTCGACAGCTCCTACATAGCTGTCTACCGCTAGCGGCCAATAAAACCTGACCTTTCAGGCAGTTATTGCTCGTTGCCCTCGCCGCCCTCTTCCGGCATCCTGCGCCTCCATTTTCTGACCCGGCCCCGCCTCGCGGCGCGCAAAACACCATGACCGCCTCTGAAAAAGCCCCGCGCAACAACGACCTGATCTATGGTCTCAACGACCGCCCGCACCTGACTGCCACCGTGTTTGCCGCGCTGCAACACGTGCTGGCGAGCTTCGTCGGCATCATCACTCCGACTTTGATCATGGGCGGCGCCCTCGGTCTGCACAGTGAAATCCCCTACCTGATCAGCATGGCGCTGTTCGTTTCCGGCCTCGGCACCTTCGTCCAGGCCAAGCGCTTCGGCCCGGTCGGTTCGGGATTGTTGTGCCTGCAAGGCACCAGTTTTTCCTTTATCAGCGTGATTCTCAGTGCCGGGTTCATGGTCAAGGCGCGCGGTGGTGGCACCGATGAAATTCTCTCGACGATCTTCGGCGTGTGCTTTTTCGCAGCCTTCATCGAAGTGGTGCTGAGCCAGTTCATCGGCAAACTGCGCATGCTGATCACCCCGGTGGTCACCGGCACCATCATCACGCTGATGGGCCTGTCGCTGATCAAAGTGGCCATGACCGACATTGCCGGCGGTTTCGGCGCGCCGGATCTGGGGGCGGCCAGCCATATCTTTCTGGCAGCGCTGGTGATCGGCACCATCGTCGTGCTGAACCGCGTCGACGTGCCGTTTCTGCGCCTGGGCGCGATCGTTATCGGCCTGACGCTGGGCTATGTGGTTGCGTGGCTGATGGGCACGGTGGATTTCGCCTCGATGCCCGAGGTGCCGCTGGTCAGCGTGCCGTTGCCGTTCAAGTACGGTTTCAACTTCGACTGGGTGGCGTTCGTGCCGGTGGCGGTGATTTTCCTCGTGTCGCCGCTGGAAGCTGCCGGTGATCTGACCGCCAACTCGATGATCTCGCGACAACCGGTCAAAGGCCCGCTGTACATCCGCCGAATCAAGTCCGGCCTGCTCGCCGACGGCCTCAACTCGGCCATGGCGGCGGTGTTCAACAGCATGCCGATGGTGACCTTCGCGCAGAACAACGGCGTGATTCAGCTCACCGGCGTGGCCAGCCGCTACGTCGCCTTCTTCATTGCCGGTTTGCTGGTACTGCTGGGGCTGTTCCCGATGATCGGCGCGGTGCTGCAACTGATGCCGAAACCGGTACTGGGTGGCGCCGAACTGGTGATGTTCGGCACCGTCGCGGTGGCCGGCATCAAGATCCTCGCCGAGGCTGGCCTGCATCGGCGCAACATGCTGATCGTGGCGATTTCGCTGGGCATGGGTCTGGGTATCGCTGCCGTGCCAGAAGTCCTGCGTGAGCTGCCGCAAGCGCTGCGCAACATCTTCGAATCGCCGATCACCGTCGGTGCGTTGTGCGCTATCGTGCTGAACATCTTTCTGCCGGAAGAATTCATCGAGCTGGAAGAAGACGATTTCGACCCGGAAGCTTCTATCCTTCAGGTCATGGAAAACCCGGACATGCCGGCCAAAGGTGAACCTGCCCCGGTGGCGGCTGTCGCACAGTTGAACCGCTAACGTCTGGCCTTTGAGAGAAAGGGCTGAGCCGGTGACGGTTCAGCCCTTTTTTGTTGAGAGACCGTTTATGCGCCGTTTCCAAGCCGTCATGCTGTCACTGCTTCTGCTGTCCCTCAGCGCCTGTGCGCTTTTCCCCAACCGTGATCCGGTGAACATCAACGTGGTCGGCCTCGAACCGTTGCCGAGCCAGGATCTGGAAGTGCGTTTCGCCATCAAGATTCGCGTACAGAACCCCAATGAGACGGCCATCGACTACAACGGCATTGCGCTGGATCTGGAGGTCAACGGCCATTCGCTGGCCTCCGGCGTGAGCGATCAGAGCGGTTCGATCCCGCGTTTTTCCGAAACCATCGTCACAGTCCCCGTCAGCATCTCGGCGTTCTCGGTGCTGCGCCAGACTCTTGGCCTGAGCCAGACGCAATCCCTCGATAACCTGCCCTATGTGCTGCGCGGCAAGCTTGCCGGCGGTCTGTTTGGCACCATGCGCTTTGTCGACAGCGGCAAGCTCAGCCTGCCCAAGGCCACTGCCGCTACCTGGTAAAAATGCGCTAGCCTGCTTCGTTCCTGAAAGACACGCATGGAGGCTGCAGGTTTATGGAAGACATACCGACGCTGTACACCGAACGACTGATCCTGCGCCCATTGCAACTGGCCGATGCCGAAGCCGTGCAGCGCGAATTTCCGCATTGGGACGTGGTGCGTTATCTGAACGCGGCCGTGCCATGGCCGTATCCGGAGGACGGTGCCCTCGCCTATCTGCGCGACATTGCCTTGCCAGCGGTGGCGGCAGGCAAGGAGTGGCATTGGACGATTCGCCTCAAGGCCGCACCCGAACAGTTGATCGGCAATATCAGCCTGATGGATCAGGCGGACAACCATCGCGGCTTCTGGCTGGCGCCGGCGTGGCAAGGTCAGGGCTTGATGACTGAAGCCTGTGCGGTGGTGACCGATTACTGGTTCAACGCTCTGCAACGCCCGCTGATGCGCGTGCCGAAAGCAGCGCCGAACATCGGCTCACGCAGAATCTCGGAGCGCGCGGGAATGCGTTTGATTCGGACCGATGAAGACGATTTCGTCGCTGGGCGTTTCCCTCGGGAGCTTTGGGAGATCACCCGCGAAGAATGGTAGCAACGCCACTGATTTCCAAGACACACTACCGATCCATTGTAGGAGCTGCCGAAGGCTGCGATCTTTTGCTTTTGTTTTTTAAGATCAAGATCAAGATCAAAAGATCGCAGCCTTCGGCAGCTCCTACAGGGGTTACCAAGGCAGTGGGTTAGGTGTGGAAGCGCACCCCGGGTTTGGCGCGTTCATCTACTGACAGCTCAAACACATCCGGCCGCGCATAGTGGCCGACCACATCGTAGTCATAGCGCGCACGCACCAGTTCATCGGTGTCGATTTCAGCCGTGAGCAAGCCCGCCTCACCGCGCAACGGCCCCGCCAGCACGTCGCCCATCGGCCCGACAATCACGCTGCCGCCGGCAATCAAAGGTCGATCCGCCGGCCAGTTGGCAATCTCGACACCCAACGCCTGAGGCGATGCCTGCACCTGGCACGCACTGACCACAAAGCAGCGGCCTTCATGGGCGATGTGACGCATGCTGACCTGCCACATTTCACGCTCGTCCACGGTCGGTGCACACCACACTTCAATGCCTTTGGCGTACATCGCCGTGCGCAGCAGCGGCATCATGTTTTCCCAGCACACCACGGCGCCGAGCTTGCCCACCTGGGTGTCGAACACCGGCAAAGTCGAGCCGTCGCCCTTGCCCCAGATCAACCGTTCGGTGCCGGTTGGCATCAGTTTGCGGTGTTTGCCGACGAGGCCGTCCTGCGGGTCGAAATACAGCGCCGTGCAATACAGCGTGCTGCCAGAGCGTTCAATCACGCCGATCACCAGATTGGCCCCGGTGCGCGCCGACAGACCGGCCAGCGCTTGCGTCTCGGCCCCCGGCACATCGATCGCATTGGCAAAATAACGGGCGTAGGCTTCACGCCCCTCAGGCAGGCGATAACCCAATTGTGTGCCGAAACCCTCGCCTTTCGGATAACCGCCCAGCAGCGCTTCCGGCATCACTACCAGCGCCGCGCCGGATTCGCTGATCGCGCCTTCCCAACTCAAAATCTGTTCCAGAGTGGCAGCTTTGCCGTCGGGCAATGCGCCGATTTGCAGCGCGGCAACAATCGATTTGGCCATTACGGGGACTCCTTCAGGTTCAGTGGTTGCCGATTCTGCGGCGCCACGCGATCATGAATAAAGCCCAAATTGCTGCTTAATGATATGAGCCAAATGAATATCGCCACGGTCGACCTCAATCTGCTGAAAGTCTTTGAAGCCTTGCATGAAGAATCCAGCGCCAGCCGCGCGGCGTTGCGTCTGGGCGTCACGCAATCGGCCGTCAGCGCGGCGTTGCGCCGGTTGCGTGAGGTTTACGGCGATCAATTGTTCGTGCGCACCGGGCGTGGGCTGGCCCCGACGCTCAAAGCCAATCAATTGAAACCGGTGGTCAGCGACGCGCTGAACAAATGCCGACAAAGTCTGGCGATGGTCGACCCGACGGCCAATCTATACGATGGCCGCTCGGTCACGGTGGGGCTGTCGGACGACTTCGAGATTGCCTACGGCCGTCGCCTGATCGAGGAAATCGCCCGCATCGCACCGAAGCTGCGGGTAATCTTCCGACAGACGCATAGCCAGATCGTCGCCCGCGCGCTGATGGAACGCAGCATCGATCTGGCGATTACTGCCGGTGGCTTTGCCGAGCGCTTGCTCAGCCGTCAGGTATTGGGCGAAGGTGGATATGCGTGCCTGGTCGATCCGGCGAGCCTTGCGCCTGGTCAGCAACAGATTGATCTTGAGGCGTTCGTTGCCCGCGAGCACATTCTGGTGTCGTCCGGCGGGTTTATCGGGATTACCGATGAGGGGTTGGCGGCGCTGGGACTGAGCCGGCGAGTGTGCGCCTCGACCACACATTTCGCCGCGCTGCCGTATCTGCTCAAGGGCAGCCGGGCGGTGGCGACGATTCCGACGCATGCCGCCGAGAGCATCGCCGCACTCAGCGGTCTGGCGCTGCTGCCCTGCCCGCTGAAGTTGCCGCGTTATCCGATCGAACTGGGCTGGCGCACCAGCACGCAGATCGATCCGGTGGTGGTCAAAGTGCGTGAAGCGATTGCCACGACGTTCAGTTGAAGCGTTACTTGTTGGCGGCCATCAGGCGATTGACTTCACTGCGTACCATGTTGGCGAACTCCGGCGGCGACATGCCGTCCAGTTCCGCGCGGACCCACTCGGCCCATTTGCCTTTGCGCTTGCCGCGCTCGCCGAACAAACGCGCGGCTTCGCCTTTGGCTTTGCCCAGATTGTTCTGCCAGAGTTCGAACAGACGGGATTTCTCGTCTTCCAGCGCAGCGCGCTCTGCAAGGGATTTGTCGGCCAGATTGAAACTCATGGGGAATTATCCTGCTGCGTAAAATGGCGACATCTTACACGCTCGACGGAAATCTCCCGCGCAGGTTTTTATTTCTGACCTAAATTCAGTGCAACTTTTCAGCAAGCGCCACACTCCATTGATCACTGTCCATTCAACTGCAAGGAGTCACCCAATGGCCCGCAAATCCGCCGTGCAAGCCGCCGAAGACCAAATCAAGGATCAGGCCTTCAGCGAACTTCAGGCTCTGATTCAAGAGTCCGACAAACTGCTCAAGAGCAGCGCCTCACTGGTCGGCGAAGAAGCGGAAACGCTGCGCGGACAAATCGCCCTGAAACTGCAACAGGCGCTGGATTCCGTGTCGAGCGTGCGTGATCGCACCAAACCAGCGGTCGATGCCACCGAAAGCTACATCGGCGGGCACCCGTGGCAGACCGTGGCGATCTCCGCCGGTTTCGGCCTGGTGGTCGGCTTGCTGCTCGGCCGTCGCTGAGTCAAACGCGCACGAAAAAGGCGAACCCACTGGGTTCGCCTTTTTTATGCCTGCCGTTTTTTTTCTGTTCAGATCCTGAATTCAGCTCGGTATTCCACGTCGGCGTACCTCGACCATTCACCTCGTTCAGTCCCCTCTCCCCCCGGGAGAGGGCTAGGGTGAGGGGCCTTGGCTCTTTGCTCACTCCCCCGCCAGTTCGCGCAACTGCGCCAGCGTCTGCGCGTCCAGTACAATGCCCTCAGCCAACGACTTACTGCGTTGCCAATGCCGACGATCCCCCGGCAAACGCTTGAGCCCGACACTGTGCATCTGGCGCACCAGTTCGCCACTGCGTTCGGCAAAACCCTGCCCGGCGGCTTTGCTCGGGTCGATGACAATCAGCAACTGCCCGGTCCACGGCGTTTTCGCCCCGGGATGATTGGACCAGTCGAACTCGAAGGAAAAATTCCCCCCGGTCAGCGCTGCGGCCAGCAACTCGACCATCATCGACAGCGCCGAACCCTTATGACCACCGAACGGCAACAACGCCCCGCCCTCAAGAATCGCCTTGGGATCCTGAGTCGGCTGACCGAGGCTGTCCACGCCCATCCCGGCCGGCAGCCGCTCACCTTTGCGCGCAGCGATCTGCACGTCGCCATGGGCGATCGCGCTGGTGGCCAGGTCGAAGACAATCGGCGCGGCGCCGGCCCGTGGCGCGGCGAACGCAATCGGGTTGGTGCCGAACAGTGGCCGGTCGGCGCCATGGGGCACCACGCAGGTCATGCTGTTGACCACACTGAGCGCCACCAGACCTTCATCGGCGAAAGGTTCGACATCCGGCCACAGTGCGGCGAAGTGGTGAGAGTTGCGAATCGCCAACACGGCAATCCCGGCGTTTCGCGCCTTCTCCACCAGCAGCGGCCGGGCGGCAGCCAGTGCCGGTTGGGCGAAACCGTTGCCGGCATCGACACGGACAAATCCCGAGGCGACATCTTCGACGTGCGGCACCGCGTGCCCGTTGACCCAGCCGCTGGCCAACGTCGAGACATAACCGGGAATGCGAAACACGCCATGGCTGTGAGCGCCGTCGCGCTCGGCCCCGGCGCAGTTGGCGGCCAGCACTTGCGCGACGTCGGCGGAGGTGCCGTGGCGCAGGAAAATCGTTTCAAGCAGTTGCGTCAGCGCTTCGAGAGATAACGAGGACGCGACAGCAGAGGACACATGATCGTGTGGCGCAGACATCTGAAGCTCCAGAATGATTATTGGAGGGAACAACAGCGTACGGACGACTTGCTCGTCGATTAACCACGGCGGAGCTGTCGGCTGTCAACCCTTCGATCATTCGGGAGTGATTGACGCCCTTCCCTGCACATTTCAGCTCGGCACGTGCGGTAACTATGTACCGCCTGCGCGCTGAACTGCGTACCTATTCTTGAGCCCCCGCCCAAGGCGCCTGCATTCAGAGCTCAATGATGTCTAGCCCCACTGCACCTTTATTGTTCCCCGACATTCTTAAATCCCCAGGCCTGCATGAGGGCTTCCGTCTGGCCCACGGTCTGAACAGCAAAGATTTCTCTTGGCTCGCTCATGTGCAACTGGCAACCCATGCGCTGCGCAGCGAACAAACCCCGCCGATGCTGGCCGAACGCATTCTGTTAAACGCCGACAAGCAATTGGCTGTGCCGCTGGCCGGCAGTTTTATTCTCAGCGCCGGGCCGGATGACAAGGGCGTGTTTCTCTATACCCCCTACGATGGCCTGAAAAAATACAGCGATCACAAGGTGCTGACCGAAGCCTTGCAAGCGCGCCTCGACAACGCTGACGAAAAGGATGATCTGCTTGCCTTTCTCACCGTGTCGCTGCGCAAGGAATTGGTGGAGAAACGCAGCTTTACCCTGACCCGTGAAACGATCGAAGGCGATGTATTTGACGATCAAAAAGCCGCGATCAGCCAATCTCAGGAAACCTGCGGGCGCGACCAGCTGGATGAACTCAAACGCCTGCCTTCGCTGACCACCCTGCTGGAAAAGATTCTCGATGAACTGCTCGAACCTCACTTTGCCGGTTTGCAGCAGTCGCGCACCCGGGTCAGTTTTTTCGCTGACACCGCCCCACTCTCCGGGGATGTCAGGCAATGGGTCGATTCGCTATCGCTGAGTGAAGCGCTACTGCTGTACTTCCGCCGTCATGGCTGGCCGCGTGGTCAGACAGCTGAATTTTCCCATCCCGCCCGCGCAACCCGGCCTGCTGACCAGATCGCGTGGGCAGAAGCGATCAAATCCGCGGCGGGAAAACTGACCATGCTGTTGTTTCGGCAACTCGAGGCCTACTGGAATGCCGCCTCATTCGAGGGCTCGCCCAGACGCGCATTCTTCAGCCAGACACTGCAGGATCAGGTGCGTGCGGATTTGATGATCAAGCGCGAAACGGAAATCCTCTCTGCCGCTGAGTTCGACGCATTGCACTGCTTGATTCGGGAACCGAATGTCGCTTTCCAGCGACCCACCTTCGAAACCGTGTGCTTGCGCGAGGAGAGCACCTATGTCGAGTTGGCCGGCTCGCTGATGATCAACCATGACAAGGCCTATCTCTACACCCCCACGCAAGGCTTTCAGGTTCTGACCGACTACGCCGATCTGAAACAGACGTTGACCGCCAAACTCAATGCCGCCGGACATGAGGACGAGCTGTACGGCCTCATGAGTATGGAGGAGCGCAATCGCTATCTTGGTTTCACCAACGCCCAGGTGTCCGGTGAAAACATCGGCGGCGAGATCATTGCGACGCTGTTTGAGGCAATCCTCACCAAACAGCGCCAGAACGTTGAATACGTCTTGCAACTCTTTCGCCAAAGCGAGCGCACGACTGACATCCATGCGCTTTTCGACAAGGCGCTGGATGTCCGCGCACTGATTCACGAGCGTCTGCTCAAGCTTGACGTCAACGAACGCTGGAGCACCCGCCCGCTGTTTTCCAGCGCACCACCCTCCTCACTCGTGCAGGCCGACAAGGCTGGGCAATTGGCGACAAAGCTGGAACGCACCCTGGATAATCTCACCAGCCACTTCAAAAATCAGCCGATCACGAGCAGCACTGAACAACGCGCCTTTCTCGAAGATATTCGATGGAAACTGGCGCAGGCTTTCGAGGACGGCGTGCGTGGAGAGGCACAGATGAGAAACCTCAGCGGGTCCTGGCTGCCGGCCGAGCGAACACTAGTCGAAACCGTGTTCGACGCAAAACATGCAACACGCATGGATCGCCAGTCCCTCAATGGCTTCCGGCCGGATGCATGGTCGCTCACCCTCACCCGCACGGGCCAAAGTGAAGTGATGTCGCTCGCCCACTGCGTACTCCTGACCGAACGCGGAGGCATGGATGTCAAGCATTCCGGGCGTGCCATCCTGTGGACCCCCGCCATGGGCCTGGAATCGTTCGACGACATCGCCATTGCGCAAAAGCAAATGCAACGACGGCTCGACGACAACAACCAGAATCAGACGCTGCTGGAAAACCTGCCACCGAAGCAACGCCAACTCGATCAGCCATACACTCTGGGTACCTTCCAACTGATTGAAGGCGATGTGTTGAACGACCGCATGCAGTCGGCCATTGAACATTTCCTCGACCATTGCGAGCTATTACGCGCTTGCATCAAGGACAAGGACACACTCGCAAACTTCCTGAGTCAGATGAAAAATACCGTCATCGATACCAACTTGCGCCGGGCCATTGAACTCGCGCGGGCCATCGTCCGCCGGCTCGACTATCCAGACTGGTTACGCATGGCCCCGGTCACCGAACAACACACGCAACTCGCC
Organism: Pseudomonas sp. Irchel 3H7; assembly: GCF_900187605.1. Classification (GTDB taxonomy): domain Bacteria; phylum Pseudomonadota; class Gammaproteobacteria; order Pseudomonadales; family Pseudomonadaceae; genus Aquipseudomonas. The sequence goes on along the minus strand of NZ_FYEA01000002.1, from coordinate 447,835 downwards.
CTGCTGGATGAACTGCGGCGCAGCTTTATCGATGGCAAGGATTTTCTCGAAGGCGTCCCTGCCTTAGCTACCTATGTCGAGCAGACGCTGAAGACCCTGCTCGACGCCAGATTCCCGAACAATGGACTCAAACCCCAGGAGATCCAGATCACACCGAATCTGACGCTGGCCGGCCCTGCGTGCAATCTTCTCGATTTTGCCTTGCATCACTACAACATCGTGCAGGGCACCGGGTTCAAGGTTGCCTCGAACACAGCCACCGCGTTACCGAAGCACCTCAATCAGACTGCCGTGCAGCAACTGCTGCAATCCCTCGATATCACCACCACCTACACGCAGAAAGTGACGCAAGCGCTGTCAGCTGACAGTGCCTCGGCACGCACCAGCAAAGCGCGCTTTTTACGTCAATTGCCCTGGCAGTTGATGCAGCACGCGCACTCGCTGAAGTTGCAGCAACAGCTGTCAGAAAGCGGCTACGACTACATTTGCCAGGTTCTGGACATGCCGGACGGGGTGGCGCGTGCCACAGTCAAGGACGCCCACGCCATTGTCTGCCCGCTGTTATTGAACAAAACCACGGGCGCCGCTTTTGTCGAGGCCCTCGGACTTTATGTGATCGGGCCGGGTGCAGGACAAACAGGTCCACGGGTGCTCTACGCGCCTTACTCCAAATACGTTTTTCGCGAATTCGATAATGAAGCGCAGTTGATTGATGCGTTGAATACACCGGGGCACTTCCAGGATCTGATCATTCGACGTTTGCCCTCAGCGCAACAGGCAGGCTTCAGGAATCTATTGAAAACAACGATCGGCAAACCGACTGAAATCAAGCTGCAAAGCACTGCCATTAACGGCAATCTACTGGAGCGATTGCACAAGGACACGCTCAGCCTGTTGCCGCAGTTGCTCAGTTGCCAGCCGCAGATCAATGCGCAATCCGACTGGGAAGCGGCGAAGTTTCTATTCAGCCACGGTGTCCGTCTGGTCCCCCATCTGTTGCCGGGGAAACTCGCTTCTTTGTTTTTTCTCTGGAAGAGTTACAAGGACTTCAAAGAGTCTGCCGAAGACCTGCAGGAGCACCATTGGGCGAACGCCCTGAAAAGCTTCATTGCAGGAGCGATCTCCCTGTTCAGTCTGGGTCGTTTATCCTGGGAAACAGAGGTGGAAGAGGAAACAGCCGAATTTGCCACTGAAACGCAGGCGCCTGGATCGACGGCTGCCGCAAGCGGCGCGACGACAACGGTAAAAGCCGCCGCTCGCTGGGCAAAAGTCGCACCCGTTACGGCCTCTCGCATTAATCTGCAACGCTTTGAAACCACCACCGCTCTCGAGAAGCTGAAGCTTGAGGACAATAAACTTGTTTATAGGGATTCGTCGACGGCACAAAAATATGCGGCGATTGCCGGCAAGGTCTATCCGGTGATCCAGTCTGAAAAAACCTGGTATTTGCAGGTAAAGGACGGCGGGCAAGGGCCGGCGCTTGAACAGAAGAACTCGAGACTTGTAATTGCCGGCGCCGACAAGTCGGCTCGTCGTTGCCGGTCCAAACAACGCAACAGCGTGCAAACCGACATCGAGCGCAGCCGCTCAATAATGATGCACATCCAGGCCAAAGGGATGGCACAAATCAACCGCCGCTATCCCGCCAGAGCCTTCGTGATTCAGCAAGCTGTCGGTCGGGCGAGAGACTATGCGCTGAATTGCCTGCACAACTTCGTCATAAATCGCGACAACCTGGGTGGCACTCGAGTTGAAACATTACTCAAACACTTTTTCGAAGTTTCGCAAATCACACCCAGGCTACTCAGAAAAATCGAACAGGTGATCATTCCCCTTTGCCGTGAGTTAACTGATCCAAAAGATGACTTGCTCTATACGGAACGCTTTTTCGCGGGCCTGAATGCGCGGTATGGCGACGATACGGTTGCATTTGTTTTCAAGGAAGACAAACGAAAGGTCGTCCACTTCACCGAACTCTTTTTTAATCCGGGGCTGCATGCCTACACCGCTTTTCTGCCGCCCAGGTTCAATATTGACTCTCATGCTCGCGCGATCACGCTGATCCATGAACTTTCGCATTTAGTCTGCGACAGCGACGATTTCGAATCCGTAGAGGCGATGGGGCCATTTCCCCAACTTATCGATACATCAACCGCAAACGGACTACGTCTCAAAGCTGATATTGATCGGCTGCGTAAGTCCTTTTCCCGCTCCACCCCATTTTCGCAGTTGTTCGCAGAGAAGAGTACGAAGGGTGTGTGGGTGGGTCTGGATCAGTTGCCGGAGCGCGCTAATGAGTACAAAAAAATTCTCAGTCTGACAAAAACCCAAAACCTCGCAGATGCACGTAAAGCCTTTCGCAGTGCGGTTTCTGATGAAGCACGCGTTGATGTGATGCTGGCCAACGCCGACTCGATCGCGTTGCTCATCAGCGAAATGGGCCGGGAACTGGACCCGCTTCCGGTCCCCATACCTTTACCGGCGCCAACTTCAAGTCAGACAGGATCCTCATCTGCTTCGCCTTGACGACTGGAACAAAAAAATACGCCGGCTAGAAGCCGGCGCATTTTCACACGTTGCATTCGGGTTGGTTAATCCTTCTGATCACGCAACACATTGCCCGACGCCCCGTCGATACGGAACTCGTAGACAACGCCATCAGCTTTGCGCCCCTCGCCTTTCCAGTAGCCGTTGTTGTCGGCCTCGATCTCATAGACCTCGACATAACCGGCCTTGGTCTTGACGATCTCGATGGCTTTTTCGATGGTGATCCAGCCAGCGCCCGGCCGATCGGCCAACGCTGCGCCAGCGCTGAGCAAACTGGCGGTGGCAATCAACGCTGCGATTGTCTTTTTGATCATTTTTTCACTCCATTTGTGGATAGTGTTCATTAGCGTCCTGCTTTTTGGGTGCCGGAGCGAAAAATAAGTTCCACTTTGATGGGTAAATGCCATGACGGATGTTCTCGGTCACTTCCCGACAAGGTTAGAATGTGCGAAATCAGGACGAGTCAATGACCCAAGACACCCTCTCGGAAGCCGAATACGATGCGATCACTGATGCCGCCGCGCATTGGTGCATGCGTGTGCACGCCGCCGACTGCACAGACGGCGAGCGTCTCGCATTCAAGCAATGGCACGACGCACATCCACTGCATGCCTTCGAATATGAAGCCATGCTGGAAATCTGGGACGTGGCTGAACACTTGCCTCGCCCGGAATCGGCGTCATTCGTGCCAGCGCCTCGACCTTCGCGCGCATGGCGTCAATTCGCTGTTGCCGCCGGTGTCTGTGCACTCGCCCTGCCACTGGCCGCTTACACTGGCTGGAACCTGGGCTGGCTGCCCGACAGCTATGAACATTTCGCCGCCACCGATAATGTCCGGCAGGTCACGCTGAGTGATGGCAGCCAGATCGAACTGAACCTGAACACCGACCTGACCTTCAGCAATTACAAGGACGAACGCCGGGTCACCCTGAAAAAAGGTGAAGCGTTCTTTACGGTCAGTCACGACATGGCCCACCCGTTTGTCGTCCGCGCAGGCGAAGGCAAGATTCGAGTCACGGGAACACGGTTCAACGTCTGGATGTATCAGGATCAAGTGCGCGTGAACCTGATCGAAGGTTCGGTGCTGGTCACCAGCAATCGTTCATTACCGGGCGATGGCTTGCGCCTTGGCCCGTCGATGCAGGCACGTTACAAACAAGGCGACTACATGCCACAGATCAGCCAGACCTACGCCAGCGACACGTCACTGGCGTGGCGCAATGGCAAACTGGTGCTGGATAACCTGGCGTTGAGCGAAGCACTGCCACTGATCAACCGTTATCTGAGCAATCCACTCGAACTGGCTGATAACAGCACCGGTTCGATTCGCGTGGGTGGCATCTACAACATCAAAGAGCTGAACAACCTCGCCAACAGCCTGCCCAAGGTGCTGCCGGTCTACCTGAGCCGTAACAAGGAAGGTAACCCGGTGATCAACTCGATACCGCAACAGCCGCCAAAAAGCTGAAGGCCGCCCCCCTTGCAGGATGCGGCCTTCAGGCTCGATGCAATGAACGCTTGTACTTATTGAGCGGCGACTTTCCCCACCTTGTCCAACGTCGCGCGAACAGTCTGCAGCTGATACTGCGGATCAGCCTGAATCTGCTGTTCGGTGAACGGCAGCACACTCCACTGCTTCTTCGAGAACGCCTCGGTCTGATCCCGCGAATACTTCGATGCCGGATCGCTGGACAGCGAGAACGCCAGTAGCCCTTGGGCGTGCGGGCCTTTGTCGTCAAAGGTCACGACTTGCAGGTAGCTGGTGCCACTGACCACTTCGAGTTTGCCGTCCTCACGAGGCACGCTCTGGATGGCGTTGTAGATCCCGAGAGCAGCCGGCCCGCCGTGAATCGGCGTCTGTTGCCCGCCACTGCTGACCACCTGGATATCACCCCAGCGGGTTTGCGGCGTGAGGCCCATTTTTGTACTCGATTCGACCGACGCCAACATGGCCGCACGCAACGCCTTGGCCACCGCTGGCTGCTCGACTGCCAGGCCACGCGGAGTGTGTTGCGCATCCTTGGGATCGAACGCCACGCGCCAGACATCCGGCGAAGCCTGCAATGCCTGCATGATGTTCTGGAAGTGCACCAGGCCCACGCCCGAATCAAGATTGGCGCGGCCATCCCAGGCCTTGAGGCTGACGCAAACCGGTTTGAGAGCCTGAGCGTCGGCGCCGAGGTCAGCGGCACAGAACTTCAACAGATCCGGCACCACCTGCGTTGCCAGATACACCTGGTCGTCCATCACCATTTGCTGCAGATCCTTCACCGCCAACGGCCCTTTCTTGCTCAGTGTGCTCAAACGCTCCAGAGCAAACCGGGCGCGCAAGCCCAGCGGCTGGCCATCCTGACTGATCAACGGCGAGAATCCGGTGAGCGGCTGCGCCGGGTTGGCCAGCCATGCCGAGTCATTGGAGTGCTGGACAAAGTCCTTGCGCAGCAGTTGCGGCAGTTGGCTGGAGGCATAAATGCCTTTCTGCGCCGCTTGCGGGTCGATGTCCCACGCGCAGGCACTGTTGGAGCCGTCCAGCACGATCATTTGTGTGCCGATACGCGGGTCGCTGCACTTGGCCAGTTTCTCGGCGTTGACGTTCGGCACCACCGACAGGTTCATGTACAGCGTCTGGCCTTTGTCATCGACGGCCAGGGTGTTGACCCACGGAATCCCCTGAATCTTGTGCACCGAATCCTGCAGTTCTTGCAGCGTCTTCGCCTGATTCATCGTGTACCACTGGTTCAACACCCGATCATTGTCGAGGTTGGCGTCGCGCAGGCTATAAGCGAACTGATTGTCCCAGTCGAGCTTGCCCGGCCATTGCACAATCGGCCCGAATTGCGAGCTGTAGACATCACGCGAGACCGGAACCACCTGCCCGTCGGCCTGTTTCACCTGCACGGTGACGGTCTGCTTGTTCAACGGCAGGGATTTGCCATCGAGCAGATAGCGTGTGGAATCCTTCGGATCGAGTTGCAAACGATACAAGGTGAAGTGTTTCGACGAATCGACCGTGTGCGTCCAGGCCAGGTGCTGATTGAAACCGATATTGATCATCGGCAGGCCCGGCAATGCTGCGCCCATGACGTCGAGTTTGCCGGGAATGGTCAGGTGCATCTGATAGAAGCGCATGCCGCCGACCCAAGGAAAGTGCGGGTTAGCCAGCAACATCCCGCGGCCATTGACCGAGCGTTCACTGCCCACTGCGACGGCGTTACTGCCACGGTCCAGGGCGAAGCGCTGCTGACGTGCGTCAGCAAACTGATAGGCCTGCACGTTTTGTTCGATTGCGGCGCTCGCATGCGGCGGTGTAGCACCGGCCAGGGCCTCGGCGAACTGGCCGACACCGCCCTCGACCAACAGACGGCGGGTCAGCTTCACCAGATCTTCCGGTGCAATCTCTCGCACCCACTCACCCTGACACTGTTGCGGCAAGCCTTGCGGACGGCGCTCGGCCAGATAACGGTTGTAGCCGGCGGCATAGCCCTCGACCAGATCACGCACCTGCGCAGGTTGCGCCTGCCAGAAAGCCTTGACTGCTTCAGGCGTATTGAGCCAGGTAAAAAACACGTCGCTGACGCGGTTTTCGCGTTGCTCGACGGTGAACTGATCCGGACCGAAGTAACGGGAACGCTGGCCATTGACCGTCACGATCTCGTTGGCCAGCAGGCAAAGATTGTCCTGGGCATAGGCATAGCCAATGCCAAAACCCAGCCCGCGCTCGTCTTGCGCGCGGATATGCGGCACGCCAAAAGCAGTGCGGCGAATATCGGCGCTGACGTCCGTGGCCGGGCTGAACGCATGGGCCGAACCACTCAAGCCAAAAACCACGCCGGCCAAGGTCAGTCCGGTTAACTGTCTGGAAATTATCACGCTCGCTCCTGATCGACATGCCAAAGAGCGGATCTGACGCTGACGCGGACCCGCCCTGGAAACACCCACGCGTCCACGCGCAATGAGCCTGTCGAAGAAACGAAGCCGAAGAAAAAAATTTAGGCTCGCCGCGTAATCCCCGAAAGCACAATCAAAAGCCCCTCACCCTAGCCCTCCCGAAACGTCGGACCGCCCAGAGGGAGAGGGAACTGACCGAGGTGATTGGTAGAGGTACGCCGACATGAAATACCGAGCCGCACTCAAATTCGCAAGCAAATCAAAAGCCCCACCCACCCCGCTTCTCACCACTCAACAGGATGAGCGTTAGCTCGGCTGCAGCTCTTGATCTTGCCGTGCTGGCCCCTTCGGCAGGCTGAGTGGAGGGATTTATCCGGGGGTGGGAGCGCAGCGACCGTTCGACGAAGTCGAACACATCGAGAGGAGGTGCAGCGAAGCAAACCGTAGGCGATGCCCCCGGATAGATCCCGCAACGAAGGCACCCGAGCCACGGCGAGGGCCGAACGCCGGGGCCCAGACCTTTGGTTCCTTTGGGGCGTTTGCCAAAGGGACTCGCTGTAAGAGCGAAACCGCCAGCCGCAACACCCAAAACATCGGATATTCACCCAAAACCCCAAGAGCATGGTCGGCCCAAAGGCCGCCAAGCCCAAAGCGATCTCAAGCCAGAATCACAAGAAAAAGACAAACCCCCAACAAATTTTCTACATCTTTTCTTTCATGATTTGTCGTGCTGATACGTCTTGTTTAAAGAGCGCAAAAAAACCTTTCCCGATCAGGCTCTGAAAAGGAGTAATCGCATGTACAACTCGCAACTACCAACGGACGGTAGCCAGGCCCCCAAAGGAGCTTCCATGAGCCCACACGCGAGCGATTTCGGGCAACGCGTCGAGCGTCACGGCAACGAACGCATCCGTTTGCTGCTGAAAAGTTTCGGGCTGCGCACCAGCCTGATTCGTCTGAAAGTCATTGATGCCCTGCTGGTCGCCGCACAAAGCGAGCGGCGTCTGGGTGTGCGCGGCGTCCACAGCCAATTGCTGGATCTGGATATCCCGCTGTCCTTTCTCAGTGTGCGCGAAGTGCTCAAGCGTCTATGCGCCGAAGGGGTGATCACCTTCAATGAAGACAAGAGCTACAGCCTGCATCCACAGGCTGCGGCAGTCCTCAACAACGATTGATGCGTGCGGCAAAAGCCGTCAAGGCTTGACCTTGCGGCGCATGACGCCGTTGATCACCACCACGATCACTGCCACACCGATGGCGACGAACTGGAACGTCTTTTCCGAAATCATTCCTTGGTTTTGCAGCCAGGACAGGCCGAGCATGATCGCCAGGACCGACACGGCGATCAGAATCGAATAAATCAAGCGTTGCTTGTGGGTCATTGCGGCTTCCTGAAACGGTGAAATGTATCCGGTTTGTATCCGCTTGCATGCCATGCACATACCGTTCTACGGGGATGCGCCGCTGCAATCGGGGTCTCATGTTACAGCCGATGAAGAGTTTTGGCTTCATGACGGCGTAACCATGAGGAATTTTCAAAATGCTGCGTCGAATCACCTGGCTGATTCCCGTTCTTGCCCTGCTGACCCTGAGTGGCTGCATCATCTTCCCCCACGGCGGCTGGCATGACGATCACCACCGTTATTACCAGGGTGGCCCTGGTTATTACCAACATCGCTAGAACAGGATTGTTCGCCCTGCCCGCTTGCCCATGAACAGATTGAGGCAGGAACTCAACAAGCCCGATCAACTTCAAACAAAGCCCGCCCTGTTGCGGGCTTTTCTGTTTTTGCCGACGGCGGCTGCCGCGCAGTTGAAACTCACCTGATACGCAAAGCGGACTGGCTAAACAAGTTGCAAGCATTTGAAATCTAATGTCGCAGCAAAAGAATAGGTCACTCCCGCCTCTGCAACTAGTCTCTGGCAACTTTCTTCTACTCTCTAACAGGGACGTTTATGCAGAGAACACTTATAAGAATCGGGCCGCGACAAGTACTAGGGTTTTGTTTGGCGCTGAGCGCTTTTGAACTTCTGACGTATATGGCAAGTGACTTGATCATGCCAGCCATGTTGGCCGTGACAACAGAACTTCAGGCCGACGTCAGACATGTTCCCCATGCGTTCAATCTGTATCTGATTGGCGGAGTCTGCCTGCAATGGCTGATTGGGCCGCTGTCCGATCAATGGGGCCGGCGGCGGGTACTGTTGATCGGCTGCGCATTGTTTGCAATCGCCTGCGCAAGTGCATTTGCCACCCAGCGCATTGAAATCTTCAATCTGCTGCGACTGTTGCAAGGCATGGGCCTGGGTTTCGTGGTCGCGGTCAGTTATCCCGCCCTTCAGGAAGTATTCTGCGAGGCCGATGCGGTGCGTTTGATGGCGCTGCTCGGCAATATCGCCCTGCTTTCACCGCTGCTGGGGCCGCTACTGGGTATTGTCTTGCTGCAATGGCTATCCTGGCGCGAGCTGTTTCTGGGCCTGGGTTTTGCCGCATCAATGGTCTGGCTGGGGCTTTTCGTCTGCATGCCGGAAACGGTCGGGGTCACTCGCGGCGATGGGCAAGTACAAGCCGCCGTGCCTTTTTCCTGGCGCCAGACCGGTCAACGCTACCGAGCTCTCTTGAGTAATCGTCGCTTCCTCGCTGCCAGTCTCGCACTGGGGCTCATGAGCCTGCCGCTGATCGCCTGGATCGGCCTGGCACCATTGCTGCTGATGCAGCTGCTCGAGCTGATGCCGCTGGAATATGCCTTGTGGCAGATTCCGGTTTTTTCCGCCGTCATCACTGGCAATCTGATCCTCGACCGCTTGCTGGTTACGCATTCTTTATCCCGGTTGATCCGGTTGGCGCTCTGGCCTTTTTGTCTCGGCCTTGTGGCGTTGATTGCCTGCGCGCTGTCAGGTGCCGGACTGGGCGCAGTGGTTGCCAGTCTGGCGCTGTACGCAGTCGGGCTGGGAATGAGCAACGCTGCGCTGTATCGGCTGGCGCTGTTTGCCAGCGACGACAGCAAGGGGTTGGTTTCGGCGCTGGCCGGCATGATTTCGATTGCTGTGATGGGGCTCGGCGGCTCACTGATTGCCGCCATCGGCGGTGGCGCCCGCCTCGACCTCTTCGCACTCTGCGCCGCCCTCAGCGGCCTGATGTGCCTGCCCCTGTTGCACGGTTTGTTGCAACGCACACCTCCCGACTCCTCCACTGCTCAATAACGGACTATTGAATGAATCACTTCCCCGCCAGCGATGCGCTTTGCGCATTGCCACACCCCTATTGCCCGGATTCCGTGCCAGCAGGCCTGTTTGATCAGGCCATGACCGAGATCAGTCGTTTTCATTGCCAGCACACGCCCGGCTACGAACATTGGCTGAACGCCAACGGCCTCGACGTGAAGGATCTGGACAGCCTCGATGACTGGTCCCGGCTACCGCCGATTCTGGCCAATTTTTTCAAGCAGCAACTGTTACTCAGCCCCACCGGGGAGGATGCCCTGGAACTGACATCGTCCGGCACCAGCGGCCAAAAAAGCCGCATGCGCTATGACCCGCGCAGTCTGTCGGCCGCGCAGTTCATGGTTGAACGAATCTTTAGTCATTACGGTTGGCATTCAGCGGATACGCCGTGCAATTACCTGCTGCTGAGCTACGAACCGCGGGGCGCGATCACCCTGGGGACGTCCTACACCGACCAATTCCTCTGCCGCTTTGCGCCCGTCAACCGCGTTGTCTACGCCTTGCGCTGCAACGGCGATGGCCACCAGTTCGATGTGTTCGGGGTCATCGCGGCCCTGCAAGCGTTCGCCGAAGAAGGCCTGCCCGTGCGCATTTTCGGCTTCCCGGCGTTTCTTTGGCAGACCTTGCAGCAGATGCAGGCCACCGGCGTGCCTGCGCTGAAACTGCCGAGTGCTTCACTGGTGTTTTTCGGCGGGGGCTGGAAAACCCGATCCAGCGAGGAAGTTCCAAAACAACAACTGTATGGGCGCATCGCCCGGCAACTGGGCATCGAAGTTTCGCAGTGCCGCGACGGTTACGGCGCGGTCGAACATGCGGTGCCGTATATCGAATGTGCCCGGCATCATTTTCATGTCCCCGTTTACGCCAAGGCTTACGTGCGCAATCCGCAGGACTTTTCCATCCAGCCTTACGGTCAGCAGGGCTTGCTGGGATTCGTCTCGCCCTACATCTCGTCCAGCCCGGCGCACGCGGTGGTGATGAGCGATCTGGCGACGCTGCATCCCGGGTCGAGTTGTGATTGCGGCCTCGCCAGTGACTGGTTCGAACTGCAGGGTCGCGCAGGCACCACGGCCGGTAGAAGCTGTGCGATGGCCGCGTCCGAATTGCTGGGAGGACACTGACATGTACCTGATCAACGGAGAACTGCACGCAGATGTCGACCTCGATAACGCACTGGCACTGGTGCAGCAGACATTGCCGCAACGACTGAGTACACCGCTGGACTGCGCCACCGTACTGACTGCCGCCGCACATTTTGCAGGGCAATTGCACAACGCCGAGCTGCCGCTGGACGATGAACAACGCCAGGTGCTGATCGACTTCTGTCAGCCGCACGCCCTGCAACACAAGCTTGAACGTGAACTGGGCGATCAGGCTGAATCGCTGCGACGTGTCGATTATCAGCATTCGCGCTTTGAGCGCTGGAGTCCGCTGGGATTGGTGGTCCACGTCACGCCAGCCAACGCGCCGCTGCTGGCGTGCTGCGCGCTGATTGAAAGTCTCTTGGCCGGCAACATCAACTGGCTACGGCCCAGCAGCAGTGACCAAGGCCTGACGGCGCGCCTGTTGCACGCGCTGGTGCAATGCGACCCCAGCGGTGAGTTGCGCCATTACGTCGCGGTGTTACCGGTGGCGACCGCGCAGATCGGCCGTTTGTGCAAAATGGCCAACGGCGTTTCGGCGTGGGGTGGCGAAGCGGCGCTGCAGGCGATCCACCAACAGTTGCCGCCCGGATGTCGCTGGATCGACTGGGGGCACCGCATCAGTTTTGCCTACCTGACGCCGCAAGCGGCCTCGCCACAGGCACTGGACGCACTGGTCGATGAGGTCTGCCGACTGGATCAGCAAGCCTGCTCCAGCCCGCAATGGTTGTTGGTCGATAGCGACGACCCCGCTGTTCTACAAGCAATCGGCAACGAATTGGCCAAGGCGTTCGAGCGCCGCGCCGGACAATGGCCGGCACTGATCCCGACGGTTCAAGAAGCCAGCGAAATCACCACCCGCACCCTGATGACACGTCTGAGCCAGAGTTTTTCCGCAGTGACGGCGCAGGTCTGGAGCGCACCGGGATGGCGAGTGATCTGGAGCCATGATCAGTTGCTTGCGCCCTCGCCGCTGTTTCGCACGGTGCTGCTCAAACCCCTGCCGCGTGCGCGACTGACGCAAAACCTGCTGCCTTGGCGCAACGTTTTACAGAGCTGCGCACTGATGTGCGACGAAGCGCAGATCGGTGCATTGTCGCGAACATTGATTGCCGCCGGCGTCAGCCGAATTGCGCCCATTGATGCAATCCATGATGGCTACGATGGCGAACCCCACGACGGCGTCTATGCACTACAACGTCTGAGTCGGCGGGTGTCGGTCAGCGTCGCACCGACGCAGTTGCCCACCCACATGACCCTCGACCGTCCAGCTTGCAAGCCGACGCTGGCGGGCCTGGCGATCACCGACAAAGCAGCGTTTATCGCGCGGCCGACGACAGCAGCGGCGCAACTGTTTTTCCGCTCTGGCGGCAGCAGCGGCACACCGGCGCTGGCGGGATACAGCTACCGCGATTTTCAACGGCAAATACGCGCAACGGCCGACGGGTTGTTTGCGGCGGGTCTCGATCCGAGCCGCGACAAGGTGATGAACCTGTTCTTCAGTGGCGGTTTGTACGGCGGCTTCTTCAGCTTTGCCAAAGTGCTGGAAACATTGGGGGCCAGCCACCTGCCAATGGGTGCTCCCGCCGACGATGACTACGGCGATATTGCACAAGTCATCATCGAACAACAGGTCACCGTACTGATCGGCATGCCCAGCTCCCTGCATCGCTTGTTCCTCAACGAACAGCAGCGTCTGAGCCGTTATGGCGCCATCGAAAAAGTCTTTCTCGGCGGTGAACACATCAGTGAGCAGTGCCGCGAACTGTTGCAGCGCTGTGGCGTTGCCAGCATCCGCTCGGCGGTGTACGGCAGTGTCGATGCCGGCCCCTGCGGACATGCCTGCGCCGCGACCGGTGATGGCGTGTTTCATCTGATGGACGCGATCCAGCATCTGGAAATCGTCGCGCTGGAGGAGGACGTGCCTGTCGTTGGCAATGAAATCGGCCGTTTACTGTTCACTTCCAAAGCCCGCGAAGGTCAGCAGGTACAGCGTTATGACGTCGGCGACACAGGGCGCTGGTTGCCCGGCGATTGCGCGTGCGGGCTGAGTTCCCCGCGGTTCGAGCTGCTGCAACGGCACGGCAGGCTGCTGCGTATCGGTAGCGATTTCATCTGCCTGAACGAACTCGGCAGACACCTGCAAGCACCGTTTCAGTTGCACCTCGATCACGCCCCTGACGGCCTCGAACGCCTGCTGGTTCGCAGCCCCGCTGCCCCCGCCGACATCCTCCTCCGACTGGAAGGCTACGCGACGCTGACGAGCCTTGTGCGAGCCGGGCTGCTCACGGTGCAAACGCAAACCTGCGAGACGCAACAGTTCGACAGAAACAGGCATAGCGGAAAGATACCGGCAGTGGTCGACGCTCGCCGCTGAAAGTCCAACTTCGTCCATGACCAGAACAATTAAAGAGCCCCCCATGAACACAACACTTGAACTGAGCAAGTTGCTCGCCTTCGCCCGCGAACACTCAACGTATTACGCCAGACATTGGCAAGACCTTGCGCCGCAGATCAGCACACTGGATCAACTTCCGCCGATTGATCCGCAACAATACTGGGCCAGCAGCAATAACCTCGATCAATGGCCAGTACTGACTTCAACGGTTGAACGCGCACTCGTGTTCAAGACCGGTGGAACCACCAGCGCGGGTAAACTTTCGGTATTCACCCGTGAGGAGTGGCAGACACTTGTGCGCGACTTCGGTCGCCATCTGGCGAGCCAACTCAATCCGGGAGACCGGGTTGCAAATCTGTTTTTTGTCGGCGATCTGTATGCCAGTTTCATCTTTATCCACGACGCGTTGGCACACGAAACGTCAGGTATTACCGAATACCCATTCACCGGCGACGTCGACTTTACACTGCTGACTGACTCTATCCGCCAGCACCGAATCAATGTGCTGGCCGGCGTGCCTGCGCAATTGCTGACGTTCGCCAGCGTGCTGGAGCGCCAGGGGCAAACCTTGGCCGAGGTCGAAAGCGTGCTTTACGGCGGCGAGAGCCTGTTCGCCGGGCAATTGCAGATGTTGCACCGAGTGTTCCCCAACGCACGGATCGCTTCCATCGGCTACGCCAGTGTCGACGCGGGGTTCATCGGCGCCACAAGCCGCGATTGTGCCTTGGGCGAACACCGCATGCTCGCCAGCCACAGCGTGCTGGAAATTATCGATGAACACACCGGTGAAGTGATTGAAGAATGCGATCGCACCGGACGCCTGCTGATCACCAACCTCACCCGCCGGCTTATGCCATTGATCCGCTATCCCGTGGGTGATCTCGCCTGCTGGCGAGAGCCGGCCACGGCGAGCATGCGCAAGTTTGCCTTGATGGGTCGCAGCATGAGCAGTCAGCGCGTACGGGTCAGCAGCCTGACCCTGCTGATCGACGACATCGACACTATCATTCAGCGCAACACGGTCAGCGACGACTGGCAACTGGTGATCAGCCAATCGGCAAACGTCGATATCGTGTGTCTGAAATGGGTGCCCGAAGCGTTGAAACCCGAAACGACTCAGGCCAGCACAGCTTTGCACAACGCCTTGATCGAGCGTTATCCGCTGATCGCACAACTCTGCGCTGATGGCCAGCTTGAGCTGCAGGTCGCCTATTGCACAGCCGATGAGCTCGCTCGTCACCCGCGCTCCGGCAAACGCCAACGCGTCGTCGACCTTCGCGACTACGCCGCCCCACGTCCGGAGCAACGCCCATGGACAACGTGACGCTGCGCAGCTATCGCCGCTCCGATGCCGGAGCCGTCAGCCGTTTGTTCCGGGAAATCTATGGCGACCATTACGTACAGCCACACGTGTATTTGCCGTTGATGATCAACCAGAACCATGGCGATGGGAGATGGCATTCACTGGTGGCGGAATCCGGAAAAAAAATCCTCGGCCACGCCACGTTGTGCAGAAACGCGGGATCGCATACGGCAGAACTGGCGTTGAGCGTGGTCCATCCGTCGACCCGCGGGCAGAACATCGCCACCCAGTTGGGCATTCGATTGTTGATCCATGCGCAGGCGCTGGGATGCCATGGTGTAACCATCAAACAGGTGACGCAGCACGCCTATACCCAACGCATGGCTGACCGGCTCGGCTTTTGCAGCAGTGGGTTATTGCTCGACTATGTGCCCTCGCCGTTTGGCGAAGCACTGCCGGAGTCGATTGTCATCGGCTACACCCCTATCGATGGCTACCGCCGCCCGCTCCCGGCATTGCCGTGGCCACAAAGCTGTCGCGAATTCATGGAGCATTTGTGCGAGGTACACGGGGTGCAGGAAAAAGAAGCAACTTGGGTGGGGCCGCCGATGCAGATCGAACACGCTTTCGGGCGTTATGACGTGGTGCTGAAGAAACTCGACGCCGGCTTGCTTCAACAGCTACGACGACTGCCTGAACACTGGATGGTCTCGATCAGACTCAGGCTGGCAACCGGTTTCGCCAGCGCCGTGGACAGCCTCTCGGCAATGGGCTTCGTCTTCACCGGGATTGCCCCGAATGAACGGGGCGCTGGATGGTTGGCGTTGTTTCATCGGGGCTATTGCGCCCGATCGCTGGAGCTGCGCTGCCCACACCTGCAACGACTGCATAATCAGGCTCAACAACACGTCGCAGCACGCTGAAGCGAGGCGTTGCCGGGTTCTTGCACATCAACCAGCCCGTTCAAGCGCTGAGCGGGCTAAACGGTCAGCCTCAAGCTTTGGCTTTGACACCTTCATCGACCGGTTTCGCGGCGTTGCCTTCACCGTAGGTCTTGAGGTTCTGCAGAACATAGATCGCTTTCTTGAACTCTGGAATCAGACTCTGGCCGTAAGCGTTGCCATTGAGGCCATTGTTCTGAATGGCGTCGAGCTGGGTCGCGAAATACTCCAGGGCGTTGAATTTGGCATCGATATCTTTGGTCACGCCAAAACGGTCGAACTTGTCACCGGCGTTCTTCAAGGTAAACGAAGTGATCTCTGAGATCAGCCCGCGGCTGCGCAGCATCTCGCTCAGATTTCCCAATTGTTTTACCGAAACATTCGCAGGATCAAAGCCCTTGATGGCCTTGCGCATGCCCTGCTTGTCCATTTCAGCGGTATTCAGCGCGGTGGGATTGGTGCCGACCTTGGTCAGCATCTGCTGCACTTTGATGCTCTGGGCCACTTGTTTTTTCGCGCCGGTGTTACGAACCATAACGCCTGCTTTGCTCTCCCAGCCGCCGACAATACCGATCGTCATGAGAAGACTCCCTGTGAAATGAACATAAAAAAAATATCCGTGTTGAACGGCATTAATGGGCGCGAGTATCGGCGGGCGAACTGATGGCACCAACCTCTTTCTGCACTTTTTTACAATTCTCGTACATTCTCGATACAAAAGCGCAACGCGCCGCAAAACCTGACCCAGAGCTGTCATCACAATGAAATGAAAATGGCTTTTTCAACCAGTCGCAGGCGATGACCAGCGCTTGTGTATCGAACCCGATACCGACCAGTCATCGGCGCCCAGTTTTTTTAGGACGCAAGTACCTAAAGCTTCCCGTCGCAACGACGATACGCTGTGAATACCCGCACTGTTTTATCCCTGCCCCTAATAAGAAACGCTGCTCAAGGACCGGTCTCCATGCCCGCATTCCGCACTATTCAGGCTCGCTACACGCTGTTTCTGGTTCTGTTCATCCTGCTGTTGTCGGTGTTGACCGTGGTCGGCATCAGCCAACTCGTCGCCCCCAAGCTGCGTCATACAGAAGAACAAGTCGTCCTCAACCGCATTGCCGAAGTCGCCGAGCAGATTCAGGGCGAGTTGAACAAAGTGCAGGCGCAACAGCGCAGCATCACCCAGACCATCCCGCTGCTCGACAGCGCCGCCATCGACACAGTGCTGCCAGGTCTGGTCGATCAGTACGCAGAGCTGAAGGTATTCGGCGGCGGGATCTGGCCTTTGCCGGGGCAACGTGAAGCCGGGCGCAACAAATTCAGCACGTTCTGGCACCGCGATGCCTCGGGCAAACTGGCGGTGAATACATTCTGGAACAGTGACGCAGCCCCCAACTATTACGACCAGAGCTGGTACAAGGGCGGCATGGCCACACCGCGTGGCCAATGCGCCTGGGCGGCGGCTTACAAGGATGACGCCAGCGCCGAGCCGCGCACCAACTGCGCCATGGCCATCCAGAAAAACGGTAGCGCGTGGGGCGTGTCGACCATTGACGTCACCCTCGGCTTCTTCAACGATCTGGTGGCGCGCAAGGAAAAAGACCTCAACGCCGAAATGCTGATCATTGAGGCCGACGGCAAGATCATCAGTAACAGCTCGCGCATCAGTGGCCCGATCGTGCTGAAGAACATCAGCGAACTGGCCGGCACGTCGACCTTCGCCAGCCAGGTCAAAGCCGCGTTGCAGAACCGCGATCAGGCGCAGCGCATCGAGTTCGATAACAACGGCGAAGCCAGCACCTTCTTCATGCGCCCGATTGAAGGCACGCCGTGGTTCCTCGCCAGCGCCCTGCCAACGAAAATGCTCACGGCCCAGCGTGATGACGTTCTCAGCACCCTGAGCCTGTTGCAGATTCCGCTGGTGATTCTGCTGGTGCTGCTGCAGGTCTACGCGATTCGCCAATTGGTGCAGCGCATGAAAGCGTTGAAAGCCAACATCGATTTGCTCTCCAGCGGCGATGCGGACCTGACCCGGCGCATTACCATTCGCGCTGAAGATGAACTCGGCGCCATCGGTCACTCGGTCAACACTTTTATTGCCTACCTGCAAAACATGATCGGCGAAGTTACCCAAGCCACCGGCGCCATGGCATCGAGCCTCGACAACCTGCAACGCACCTCGGCGCACACCAGCCAGATCCTGCTGCGTCATGCCTCGGAAACCGATCAGACCGTTACCGCTATCACCGAGATGAGTTCGACAGCAGAAAGCGTTGCGCAGAATGCCGCCGAAACTGCCGCGTTCACCCAGCGCGCCAACGAAAACGCCGACCGTTCCCGCGTGGTCGTGGGCGAAGCGACCAACAGCGTGGTGGCGCTGATCGATGAAGTGGCCAGTGCCACACACAAAGTTGAAAACATGCAGCAGGACGCTCAGCGCATCACTGAAATCCTCGGGGTGATCGGTGCGATTGCCGGGCAGACCAACCTGTTGGCGCTCAACGCCGCAATCGAAGCAGCGCGCGCCGGTGAACAGGGCCGCGGGTTTGCCGTGGTTGCCGATGAAGTCCGCGCCCTCGCCGCGCGCACGCAGGCCAGCACCTCGGAAATCAACGAGATGTTGACGCGCCTGACGCAAGGCGTGAGCTCGTCGGTCAGCGCCATGGAAAACACCCAGGCCAGTTGCCAGTCGGCTGCCGACGCCACTGCAAGGGTCAATTCCGGTCTGGATGAAATGGCCGGTTCGGTCAGCCACATCAACAGCCTCAGCACGCAGATCGCCACTGCCGCCGAGCAGCAAAGCGCCGTGACCGAAGAGATCAACCGCAGCATGGTGCAGATCCGTCACATGGTCGATGAGCTGGTGCAGAGCGGCAAAGCCAGCGAACTGAATACCCATCAGTTACTCGAAGCCAACAGCCGGGTGAGCGCGATCATGGGGCGCTTCAAAGTCCGCTGATTCATGCAGGAATTTCTGCAAACCAGATAACCCCTGTGGGAGCGAGCCTGCTCGCGAAAGCGTCCTTTCAGTCACTGCATCCAGTGCCTGACACACTGCCTTCGTGAGCAGGCTCGCTCCCACAAGGTTCGACGGTGTTCACACAATTGCCACCTGACAACTTTGTCATCTCGCGCTCAGCAACCTGTCAGCCTTGATCTACGATCATCCTGCCAGCCCGTCTCGCAACAACTGGAAACATTGCGTTGATGCCAGGCGGCAAAAACCGGTCAAAATGCGTTCTTTTCTGATCGTCACCCGAGCCGAGAATCCGCTATGCGTACCCACCTGCGTCTGGTCGCCCTGAGCGCCCTGTTCATTACCTCCCTGGCGCAAGCCGCCGATCTGATCCCCATCGAAGTCCATCGTGACGCCAATTGCGGCTGCTGCAAAAAATGGATCAGCCACCTCGAAGCCAACGGTTTCAAGGTCGAAGACCACGTCGAAAGCGACATGAGCAGCTTCAAGCAACAACATGGCGTACCGCCGCGCCTGGCGTCGTGCCACACCGCAATCATCAACGGCAAATTCGTCGAGGGTCATGTGCCGGCAGAACAAGTGCTGGCCCTGAGCAAGCGTGACGACCTGCTCGGCGTCGCCGCACCGGGTATGCCGATGGGTTCGCCGGGCATGGAAATGGACGGCATGAGCGATGCTTATCAGGTTATCGGCCTGAAGAAGAATGGCGCTGACGTCGTCGTGGCGGACTACCCGGCCCATTGATCGGCGCCGCCTACTTCGGGCTGTTCTTTGCCGCGTTCGGTGCAGCGACCCTGTTGCCGCTGCAGTCCGAGGCATTGCTGGTCGGTTTGATCGTCAGCGAACGCTACTGGCTGTGGGGTCTGCTCGCCGTGGCGACGCTGGGCAACGTACTCGGTTCGCTGGTCAACTGGTGGCTGGGCCGTGGCATCGAGCGCTTTCAGAATCGGCGCTGGTTTCCGGTCAGCCCCGCGCACATGGCCCGGGCGCGCAAACACTATGAGCGTTACGGCCACTGGTCGTTGCTGCTGAGCTGGTTGCCGATCGTTGGCGATCCGCTGACACTGATTGCCGGCGTCATGCGTGAACCGCTCGGGCGGTTTTTATTGATCGTTACCCTGGCCAAAGCTGCACGCTATGGTGTGCTGGCCTTGCTGACGCTGGGCTGGCTGGGTTGAACGATCAGGCGCAGTGATTGCCTGTGTTTAACGTCGGCATAATCCAGTCATTCCAGCATCGGCCGATTTCAAACGGAGTTTGACCTTATGTCTGTCATGTTTTCCCGTTGGCTACCCGGCCTGTTTCTTTGCGCCGCCCTGCCCCTGTCGGCACAGGCCGCAACGCCAAGCGAAGCCGCGCCGGAAGGCCCGGCCTATGGCCCGGAGCTGCAAGGCTTCGAATACCCTTACACGCTTAAACACTTTGCCTTTCAGTCCCAGGGTAAATCCCTGCAGATGGGTTACATGGACGTCGCCGCTCACGGCAAGGCCAATGGCCGCACCGTGGTGCTGATGCATGGCAAGAATTTTTGCGCAGCCACCTGGGACAGTTCGATCAAGGCCTTGAGCGAGTCCGGTTACCGGGTGATCGCGCCGGATCAGATCGGCTTCTGCACCTCGAGCAAACCCGACAATTATCAGTACAGCTTCCAGCAACTGGCGACCAACACTCAGCAGTTGCTCAAAGCGCTGGGCATTCAAAAAGCCACCCTGCTCGGCCACTCCACCGGCGGCATGCTCGCCACCCGGTACGCCTTGCTGTTTCCCGAGCAGGTCGAGCAACTGGCACTGGTCAACCCGATCGGTCTGGAAGACTGGAAGGCCCTCGGCGTGCCCTATCGCACCGTGGATCAGTGGTATCAGCGCGAGCTGAAAGTCAGCGCCCAGGGCATTCGCGACTATGAACGCACCACCTATTACGACGGCCGCTGGAAACCGGAATTCGACCGTTGGGTAGACATGCTCGCCGGCCTGAGCAAAGGCCCGGGCAAGACGCAAGTGGCGTGGAACTCGGCGCTGATTTACGACATGATTTTCACCCAGCCGGTGTACTACGAGTTCAAGGACTTGAAGATGCCGACCCTGCTGCTGATCGGCACCTCAGACACCACAGCCATCGGCAAGGACCTCGCACCGCCTGAGGTGAAGGCGAAAATCGGCCACTATGAGGTGCTTGGCAAACAGGTTGCCAAGCTGATCCCGCAGTCGACGCTGGTGGAATTTCCCGGCATGGGCCACGCGCCACAAATGGAAGAACCGGCGCAGTTCCACAAGGCCCTGCTCGACTGGCTGAATACATCCAATCCCGTGCGTTGATGAGGTAAGGCTGATGGCGGTGCAGATTGCAGTGATCGATGACTGGCAGGACGTGGCCCGCGACGTGGTCGACTGGTCAGTGCTCGATAGCCTCGGTGAAGTGACCTTTGAACACGATTACCCGGCCGACAACGCCACACTGGCCGAACGGCTGGGCCGCTACGAGGTGATTTGCGTGATGCGCGAGCGCACGCGGTTCGACGAAGACTTGCTCAAGCGTTTGCCCAATCTCAAGTTGCTGGTCACCGGCGGCATGCGCAACGCAGCGCTGGATATGCAAGCGGCCGCCAGGCTGGGGATCAAGGTCTGCGGCACCGACAGTTACAAGCACGCCGCCCCGGAGTTGACCTGGGCGCTGATCATGGCGGCCACGCGCAATCTGGTGAATGAGGCGAATGCCCTGCGCGCCGGTCATTGGCAGCAAGGACTGGGCGGCGATCTGCATGGCAAGACCCTCGGCATTCTCGGTCTCGGCAGTATTGGCCAGCGCGTTGCGCAGTTCGGTCAGGTGTTCGGCATGCGGGTCATCGCCTGGAGCGAAAACCTCACAGCCGAACGGGCGCAGCAGGTTGGCGTGACCTACGTGAACAAGCAGGAACTGTTCGAGCAGGCCGATGTGTTGTCGGTGCATCTGGTGCTCAGCGAGCGCACTCGCGGGCTGGTCGATGCGCAGGCGCTGGGCTGGATGAAGCCGACGGCGCTGCTGGTCAACACCGCGCGCGGGCCGATTGTCGATGAAGCGGCGCTGATCAAGGCCTTGCAGAAACAGCACATCGCCGGGGCAGCGCTGGATGTGTTCGAACACGAGCCGTTGCCGGACATGCACCCGTTTCGCACACTCGACAATGTCTTGGCGACTCCGCATGTGGGGTATGTCAGTCGGCAGAACTATGAACAGTTCTTTTCGCAGATGATCGAGGATATTCAGGGATGGGCGGCTGGTAATCCAATTCGTGCGTTAAATTAACCCCCACTGTAGGAGCTGCCGAAGGCTGCGATCTTTTGATCTTCGCTTTTAAACGCAAAATCAAAAGATCGCAGCCTTCGGCAGCTCCTACAGGTGTTGTCTGTGTCAGCCGATCAACAAACTGCCCGCACCACAACAGTGCAACCGCCCTTCCCGCTAGCACAAAATCGTGACCGTCCAGTCACCGTTTTGGCCCTCCCTCGCAGAAAAACCTGCACTTCGTCGGTGCGTTTGCTTCTCAAAAGCAAGGTTGGTGCTGACAGCCAACCGATTGTCGAACAATTTACCCATTTGCTCTGGCCCGCTCTAGGATCTGGCCTAGACTGACTTTCGCGGGGTAAAACCGACCAGTCACATTGCCGAAAAAAAGTCGAAACTTTTGCGCGCGGCGACAGGTCATCAGAAAGACAGGGCCAAAGCGACTGGTGCAATCCTTGCAACGGCCCAATCACCCATTCTGCTTGCGCGTGTTGGGTAGCGTTTGCTCACCGATGCGTGGCGCGTTTGCGCCCGGCCACAGGACTTGGCCATGGACATCGCTTGTTCAAGACAAGAATCAGATCAACGAGACGGGAGATTCATATGATCAGTGCGGCATTGGATATTCAGGGAGAGCGTGCTCAGCAGGCGGTTGGTGAATCGAGCACCGTCAGTGTTCCCGGCAGCCGACAGATCAACGTCCCCGGCACCAAAACGCTGACTCCAGTAGCGAGCCAGAACCCCAACAAGAAAAAAGTGTTGTTTGTTACCTCGGAAATTGCCGATCTGGTCAAGACCGGCGGCCTGGGTGACGTGTCTGCCGCCCTGCCCCGCGCCATGGCTCATCTGCACGATGTGCGGGTGTTGATCCCCGGCTACCCGCAAGTGATGCACAGCGAGAACCCGATCCACATCATCGGCGAACTTGGCGGCCATGCCGCGCTACCACCGTGCAAGATCGGCCGCATGGACATGCCGGACGGTCTGGTGATCTACGTGTTGATCTGCCCCGAATTGTACGAGCGCGAAGGCTCGCCCTACGGCGCCAACAACGGCCGCGACTGGCCAGACAACCACATTCGTTTCGCCCGTTTGGGTCTGGCTGCTGCCGACATCGCCGCCAACCTTGCACAAATTCACTGGTGCCCGGATCTGGTGCATGCCCATGACTGGCCGGCCGGTCTCGCCCCGGCCTATATGCACTGGCGCGGGCAGCGCACGCCGACCCTGTTCACCATTCACAACCTCGCCTATCAAGGCGTGACCAGCCTCGGCTCCTGCCCCGAGCTGGGTATTCCCACCCATGCCCTGCAACAGGAAGGCATGGAATTCTACGGCAAGATGTCATTCCTCAAGGCCGGCATGGCGTATTCGAGCCATATCACCACGGTCAGCGCCACTTACGCGCAAGAAATCACCACCCCGGATTTCGGCTGCGGCCTCGACGGCTTTCTCGCCGCCAAGACCCAGCAAGGTTTACTTAGCGGCATCCCCAACGGCATCGACGAGAGCTGGGACGCCGCCACCGATCCGCACCTGTTCGCGCCGTTTGCCATTGGTGACTGGGAAGGTAAAGCGGTCAACGCTGCGCATGTGCGTGAATTATTTGAATTGAATGACTCAGAAGGCCCGCTGTTCGCCGTGGTGTCGCGACTGGTCTATCAAAAAGGTCTGGACCTGACGATCGCGGTATCCGAGTACATCGTAAAAAACGGTGGCCAGATCGCCATTATCGGTCGCGGCGAACCTGAAGAAGAACAAGCCATGCGCGAACTGGCCCTGCGCTTCCCAGGCCAGATCGGCGTGCGCATCGGCTTCAACGAAACCGACGCCCGACGCATGTTTGCCGGCAGCGATTTCCTGCTGATGCCTTCGCGTTACGAGCCTTGCGGTTTGAGCCAGATGTATGCCCAGCGCTTCGGCTCGCTGCCGGTCGCACGCAATACCGGCGGGTTGGCCGACACCATTGAAAACGGCGTCACCGGTTTTCTCTTCGACGAATCCACCGCTGAAAGCTATCAGGAAGCCCTGAGCCGCGCGTTCAAGGTGTTCGCCTTCCCCGAACTGCTCAATGCCATGCGTTGCCGGGCGATGGCTGCGCCGTTCAACTGGTGCAAAGCGGTCGAACCGTACGCCGAACTCTACGAACAACTGGTCGCCAAGGCGCTGGGTAAAGCTCACCATAAATAACCAGGGAGGTTCACCACGATGCCGTTACGGTCTACTGAAACCTGGCCCCACGGCGCGATCATGCTGGACGCCGAACACACGCAATTTGCGCTATGGGCGCCGGATGCGTTTTACGTGAGTGTCGAACTTGAAAGCGGCCAGTCGCTGCCGATGCTGCCTCAGGTAGACGGCTGGTTTGTGATCAAGGCCCGCTGTCCGGCGGGCACGCGTTACCGCTATAACATCGACGGCGAACTGGAGGTGCCCGACCCGGCCTCCAGGGCACAGGACGGCGACCTTGACCGCCACAGTGTGGTGGTCGATCCGCTGGCCTATCAATGGCGACACACGGCCTGGCACGGTCGGCCATGGAGCGAAGCGGTGATCTACGAGTTGCACGTCGGTGCGTTCGGGGGTTTCGCTGAAGTCGAACAACATCTGGCGCGGCTTGCAGGCTTGGGCATCACCGCCATCGAACTGATGCCGCTGGCGCAATTCCCCGGCGAACGCAATTGGGGCTACGACGGTGTTTTGCCCTACGCCCCGCAAGCCTCCTACGGCACGCCGGAACAACTCAAACACCTGATCGACAGCGCCCACGGTCATGGTCTGGCGGTGATTCTCGACGTGGTTTACAACCACTTCGGCCCCGACGGCAATTACCTGCATCGTTACGCCAAAGGCTTTTTCCGCGAAGACAAACACACGCCATGGGGTGCAGCGATCGATTTTCGCCGCGACGAAGTGCGCGAGTTTTTCATCGAAAACGCCTTGATGTGGTTGCTCGAATACCGCTTCGACGGTCTGCGCCTGGACGCGGTGCATGCCATCGAAGACCCGGATTTCCTCACCGAGATGGCCCAGCGTATCCGCGCGCAGATCGACCCGAGCCGGTATGTCTGGCTAACTGTGGAAAACGAACTCAACCAGTCGAGCCTGCTCGAATACGACTACGACGCGCAGTGGAATGACGACGGTCATAACGCCTTGCACGTCCTGCTCACCGGCGAAACCGACGCCTATTACGCCGACTACGCCGCGCAACCCACCGAACAATTGGTGCGCTGCCTGAGTCAGGGGTTTGTCTTTCAGGGACACATCACCCGCCATGGCGAGCCGCGCGGCGAGCCTAGCGAACACCTGCCGTCCACGGCGTTTGTGCTGTTCCTGCAAAACCACGACCAGATCGGCAACCGCGCGTTCGGCGAACGCCTGCATCATCTGGCCGATCCGCGCGCCGTGCAGGCAGCGACCGTATTGTTGCTGCTGTCGCCGATGATTCCGCTGATGTTCATGGGCGATGAGTTTGCCGCCGAGCAGCCATTCCTGTTTTTCACCAGTCACCACGGCGAACTGGCCGAGTTGGTGCGTGAGGGCCGGCGCAATGAATTTGCCGCATTCAGCGCCTTTGCCGACCCGCACAAACGTGAGCAGATTCCCGATCCGAATGGCGAAAAAACTTTCCACGCCTCACAGCCAAGGTTGATCGGCAACGGCAGCGCAAAACAGCAGGAAACCCTCGCGCTGTACCAAAAGCTCCTGCAATTTCGCCATCAATACATCATTCCCCATCTGTCCGGCACTCAGGCCCTCGGCGCCCATATGCTCGGTTACGGCGCGGTCAGCGCACGCTGGCGGCTGGGCAATGGCAGCGAGCTGCGAATTGACCTGAACCTCAGCGACACGCCAGTGGTCAACCCTCCACAGACCGAGGCCGTGTGGTTGTTTCAGCAGCCATCCACCGCCGATCTGTCGGAATCGGGCGAACTGCCCGCGTATTGCGCGCTTGTCAGCCTCACGGCCGCAACCCCTTTGCAACCTCTGGATGGAGAGCGCCTATGAGCGATGCGCAACTGGAAATTCTTGCCAGCCGAGCCGGCCTTGCCGTCGACTGGATCGACGCCAACGGCCGCCCGCAAAAAGTCGCCCCGGCGGTGCTGCGCAATGTCCTGATCGGCCTCGGCCACCCGGCCAGCACGGCGCAGGAAATCGACGCCAGCCTGTTGGAACTGCAAGCCGTTCAACAAGACCGCCACCTGCCGCCGCTGTTGACCGCCGATGTCGGGGTCGGCGTGGATCTGGCGCGGTACTTCGCGCCGGAGACGCCGTGTGAAATCCACCTTGAAGACGGCTCGCGGCTGAACCTGAAACTCGACTCTGAAGCGATACTGCCGGGACTGATCCCGGTCGGCTATCAACAGGTGCACATCAGCGATCAGTATTTCACCCTGGCCGTGGCCCCGGAGCGCTGCTTCAGCGTCGGCGATGCGGTGGATAATCCGATTCCCCGCGTCTGGGGCCTGAGTGCGCAGTTGTATGCCTTGCGCCGCGCCGGCGACGGCGGTTTCGGCGATACCCAAGCACTGGAAGATCTGGTCCGCGTGGCCGGTGAGCGCGGCGCCGATGCCCTGGCGATCAGCCCGCTGCACGCCATGTTCAGCGCCGATACCGGGCGCTACAGCCCTTATTCGCCATCCAGTCGGTTGTTCCTCAATTCTCTGTACGCGGCACCCGGGGCCATTCTTGGTGAGCGCGCCTTGCGTGATGCGATCGACGCGGCCGGCCTGGCCGAGCAGTTCGCGCAACTGGAAGACCTGACACTGATCGACTGGCCGAGCGCCGCCGACGCCAAGCAAAAACTCTTGCAAGCGTTGTACGAAGGTTTCATCGCTGGTGACCACCCGCTGCACCCGGACTTCGCCAGTTTCCGCCACGCCGGTGGCGAAGCACTGGAAAATCACTGCCGTTTCGAAGCTATTCAGGAAATGCGCGCCGCCCGTGGCGAAAACCTCGACTGGCGGCAATGGCCAGAACACTGGCACGACCCACGCGGTGCAGCGCTCGAAGCGTTTGCCGAAGAATACGCCGAACGCATTGGCTATTTCGCTTTTTGCCAATGGCTGATCCACCGTTGCCTGGAACGTGCGCAAACCGCCGCCCGCAGCGCCGGCATGGGCATTGGCCTGATCGCCGATCTGGCGGTGGGCGCCGACGGTGCTGGCAGTCAGGCCTGGAGTTTTCAGGATGAACTGCTCGCCTCGCTGACCGTGGGCGCACCGCCGGACATTCTCAATCGCTCGGGCCAGGGTTGGGGCATTTCCGCGTTCTCCCCCGAGGGCCTGATCCGCAATGGTTTTCGCGCCTTCATCGACATGCTGCGCGCCAACTTCGCCCACGCCGGCGGCCTGCGCATCGACCATGTCATGGGCCTGCAACGCTTGTGGGTGATCCCCAACGGCGCCGTACCTGCCGATGGCGCCTATCTGTATTACCCGGTCGACGACTTGCTGCGATTACTGACCCTTGAATCCCATCGCCATCAAGCGATTGTCCTGGGTGAAGACCTCGGCACCGTGCCCGATGGCCTGCGTGAAAAGCTTATCGCCCGCTCGATGCTCGGCATGCGCGTGCTGCTGTTCGAGCAGGACAACACTTATTTCAAGCCGATTCTCGACTGGCCGGACAACGCATTGGCCACCACCAGCACCCACGACCTGCCGACGCTCAACGGCTGGTGGCATGGCCGCGATATCGACTGGAATGCGCGCTTGGGGTTTGTCGATGCCAACGGTGAAATCGAATGGCGCCAGCACCGCCAGCGTGAACGCGAAGGTTTGCGCAGCGCCTTGAGTCAGGACCCGCAGAATTTTCGCGAGGAATCCCACGAGGCCGATCAAGTGGTCGATGCCGCGGTGCGTTTCCTCGGACACACCCGTGCCCCTCTGGTGCTGTTGCCGCTGGAAGATGCGCTAGGCATCAACGAACAAGCGAATCTGCCGGGCACCATCGACACCCATCCAAACTGGTCACGGCGCTTGCCCGGCACCAGTGAGGCGCTGCTCGATGGCGCGGATGCGGCGCGACGTCTGGAACTACTCGCGTGCGCGCGTCTTCAGGCTGCCGAGCGTGACCAATGAATCAAGCGCTTATCCAGCCCCTGCGCGCAACACTGCGCCTGCAATTTCATAAGGGTTTTACCCTTGAACAAGCCGTGCCACTGGTGCCGTACTTCGCCCGGCTCGGCATCAGCCATATTTACGCCTCACCGTTGCTCGCGGCGCGGGCCGGTTCCATGCACGGCTACGACGTGGTCGACCCGACCCAGGTCAACCCGGAACTCGGTGGCGAAGCGGCGTTACGGCGCTTGGTCAGCGCCCTGCGTAAACACAACATGGGCCTGATCCTCGACATCGTCTCCAATCACATGGCCGTCGGTGGCAACGACAACCCGTGGTGGCTCGACTTGCTGGAATGGGGGCGACTGAGCCCTTACGGCGAGTTCTTCGACATTCAATGGCACTCGCCGGACCCGTTGATGGAAGGCCAATTGCTGCTACCGTTTCTTGGCAGCGATTACGGTGTGGCCTTGCAGGAAGGCACGCTGAAACTGCAGTTCAATGCGCAGACAGGCAGTTTCCATGTCGAGCATTACGACCATCACTTCCCGATCTGCCCGAACGATTACGGTGAATTGCTCAGGTCCGAGGAAACGTTGAAGGCGCTGGCCGATCGCTTCAGTTCCCTCAGCTATCAGACCGATGCCCATTCGCTGGCGATTCCGCTGAAAGAAGAATTGCGCCAGTTGGCGATTGATCCGCAGATCCTCGAAGCGATCCAGAACAACCTGAAGCATTACGATTCGAGCAGCGAAGAAGGCTTCGACAAACTGCATCAGTTGCTGGAACGCCAAAGCTATCGCCTGGCGAGCTGGCGTACGGCGGCAGATGACATCAACTGGCGGCGTTTTTTCGACATTAACGAACTCGGCGGTTTGCGCGTCGAACGTCCGGCGGTATTCGAAGCCACCCACGGTAAAATCTTTCAGTTGATCGCCGAAGGCTTGGTCGACGGTTTGCGCATCGACCACATCGACGGCCTCGCCGATCCGCGTGGTTACTGCCGCAAACTGCGCCGCCGGGTTGATCTGCTGGCACCGGGCAGGCATTTGCCGATCTACGTCGAGAAGATCCTCGGCGCCGGCGAAACCCTGCACCGCGACTGGGCGGTGGACGGCACCACCGGTTACGAGTTCATGAATCAGCTGTCATTGCTGCAACATGACCCGGACGGCGAACACGTGCTCGGTGACCTCTGGCAACGGCGCACCGAGCGCCCCGCCGCGTTCATCGAAGAGGCACAACTGGCGCGTCAGCAGATCCTCAACGGCTCGCTGGCCAGTGATTGCGAAAGCGTCGCCCAGGCCCTGCTGCAGGTCGCCCGCGATGACCTGATGACTCGCGACTTGACCCTCGGTGCGATCCGCCGGGTGTTGCAAGCGCTGATCGTGCACTTCCCGGTCTATCGCACTTACATCAGTGCGATGGGTCGCTCCGAGCAGGACGAGGTGTTTTTCCAGCAGGCCATGGACGGGGCCCGGCAAACGCTGAGCGAAGCCGATTGGCCGGTGCTCGACTGCGTTGCCGCTTGGCTAGGTGGCACGCCATGGCGGCGCAAACCGCGTGGTCGCTCGCGCAAGATCCTCAAGCATGCCTGCGTACGCTTTCAGCAACTGACTTCACCGGCAGCCGCGAAAGCCGTTGAGGACACCGCGCTGTATCGCTCGGCGGTGCTGCTGTCACGCAATGACGTCGGCTACAACACCGAGCAGTTCAGCGCCCCGCTCAGCGACTTTCATGCGGTCAATCAGCAACGGCTGGACGAGTTCCCCGACAACTTGCTGGCCACCGCGACCCACGATCACAAACGCGGCGAAGACACCCGCGCGCGTCTGGCCGTGCTCAGTGAACGCAGCCATTGGTACGCCGAGCAGATCGAACTGTGGCGCGCCCTCGCCCGGCCCGTCCGGGTTGACGAGCAGATGCCGTCGAGCGGTGATGAACTGATCCTCTATCAAGCGTTACTGGGCAGTTGGCCGCTGCAACTGCGCGATGACGATCAGGCCGGGTTCGCCGATTACGCCAAACGCATCTGGCAATGGCAACAGAAAGCCCTGCGTGAAGCCAAGTTGCAAAGCAGTTGGAGTGCGCCTAACGAAGCCTATGAAAACGCCGCGCAGGCATTCACCGAAAAACTCCTCACCGGTGAAGAAGGCGAGCTGCTGCGCGCCGCACTAAGCAAGACCGTCAACAGCATCGCCGCTGCCGGCGCCCTCAATGGCTTGGCGCAAACCTTGCTGCGCATGACCGTGCCGGGGGTGCCGGATTTGTATCAGGGTAATGAGTTCTGGGACTTCAGCCTGGTCGATCCGGACAATCGCCGGCCGGTGGATTATGCCGCTCGTGAACACACCTTGCAGGAGCCATTGCCACCTGTGGAGTTGTTGGCGAACTGGCGTGACGGGCGCATCAAGCAAGCCTTGATCGCCCAGGTGTTGAACCTGCGTGTCGAGCATGCCGAGCTGTTCCGCCGTGGCCGCTACCAGGCCCTGGAAGTGCTCGGCAGTCAGGCGCACAACGTGCTCGCGTTTGCCCGTGAGTACGAGGGCAAGCAGGCCATCGTGATCGTGCCGATCCGTTGCGCAAACCTGCTGGAAAACGGTGCTGTACCTCAAGTCGATGCGCTGCGCTGGGGCGACACGCGGGTGGTTCTACCGTTCGCCGCCTCTGAAACAAACCTGAAGGGACTTTTTTCAAGCAGCGCAGTCACAAAAAACAGGGAGCTGAATATCAGCGACGCGCTGGGGGATGTCCCGGTCAATCTCTTTATCCAACACTTAACACAAGCATGAGTTCAGTTCAGGAG
Source organism: Pseudomonas sp. Irchel 3H7 (assembly GCF_900187605.1). Classification (GTDB taxonomy): domain Bacteria; phylum Pseudomonadota; class Gammaproteobacteria; order Pseudomonadales; family Pseudomonadaceae; genus Aquipseudomonas. Next base: position 417,285 of record NZ_FYEA01000002.1, on the reverse strand, counting down.
CATTGCGATGAGTACCGACGATAAACGCATTCGCGAATTCGCCTATCAAATATGGGAATCGGAAGGCAAGCCTGAAGGGCACGAGGAGCGCCATTGGGAAATGGCGCGCAAGCTCGCTGAAGCCGAAGCGCTGGCGCCGAAGAAACCGCCAAAAGCCGCTGGCAGCAAAGCCGCGGGCAAGACTAGTGAGACCAAGGCCCCAGCCGCCAAGCCAAAACCTGCGGCCAAAGCCAAACCGGCCAGCGCTGCAAAAGTGATTCCCCCGGGTGAAAAGCCCGCTGAGAAAAAGCCTCGGGCGCCGAAGAAGCCTTCGGCGATCTGACGCTTTAACGACGATTGAACTGAATGACCGTGTGGCGGGTTCGCTCGCCACCGAGGACGCGCTCGTCCTCAAGAAACCCACCAATCCCCTGTAGGAGTGAGCCTGCTCGCGATAGCGATCTGACATTCAACATCGATGTCGCCTGATAGACCGCTATCGCGAGCAGGCTCACTCCTACAGGGGGATGTGCAAGCCCAGAAATTACCCGTTTTGCAGGAGCAATCATGACCCGTCCAAAGAATGCCGAACCCACCGCGCACGCCGAGCCGTCGAGAATCCGTGAAGGCCTGCCCTTCCCGCTCGGTGCGACCTGGGATGGTCTGGGGGTGAACTTTGCTCTGTTTTCCGCCAACGCCACCAAGGTCGAACTGTGCATCTTCGACGATGCCGGCGAAGTCGAACTCGAACGCATCGAACTGCCGGAATACACCGACGAGATCTACCACGGCTACCTGCCCGATGCGCACCCGGGGCTGATTTACGGCTACCGCGTCTACGGCCCTTACGACCCGGCCAACGGTCATCGTTTCAACCACAACAAACTGCTCATCGACCCGTACGCCAAGCAATTGGTCGGCGAACTGAAATGGTCGGAAGCGCTGTTCGGCTACACCATCGGCCACCCTGACGCCGACCTCAGTTTCGATGAGCGCGACAGCGCGCCGTTCGTGCCCAAGTGCAAAGTCATCGACCCGGCGCACACCTGGGGCAACGACCATCGCGTCAGCGTGCCGTGGGACAAAACCATCATTTACGAAACCCACGTGCGCGGCATCAGCATGCGTCACCCTTCGGTGCCGGAGAACGTACGCGGCACCTTCGCCGGGCTGATGGTCGACGATGTGCTCGAACATATTCGCAAGCTCGGCGTGTCCACCGTCGAGTTGCTGCCGATTCACGCCTTCGTCAATGACCAGCATCTACTGCACAAAGGCATGACCAACTACTGGGGCTACAACAGCATCGCCTTCTTCGCCCCGGACCCGCGTTATCTGGCCAGCGGCAAGATCGCCGAGTTCAAGGAGATGGTTGCGCACCTGCACGAAGCCAATCTCGAAGTGATTCTCGACGTGGTCTACAACCACACCGCCGAGGGCAACGAGCAAGGTCCGACCCTGTCGATGCGCGGCATCGACAACGCCTCGTACTACCGTTTGATGCCGGACGACAAGCGCTTCTATATCAACGATTCCGGCACCGGCAACACGCTGGACCTGAGCCATCCGTGCGTGCTGCAAATGGTCACCGACTCGCTGCGTTACTGGGCCAGCGAGATGCACGTCGACGGCTTCCGTTTCGACCTGGCGACTATTCTCGGCCGCTATCACGATGGTTTCGACGAGCGTCACAGCTTCCTCGTCGCTTGCCGTCAGGACCCGGTGCTGCGTCAGGTCAAAATGATCGCCGAGCCGTGGGACTGCGGCCCCGGTGGCTATCAGGTGGGCAACTTCCCGCCGGGCTGGGTCGAATGGAACGACAAGTTCCGCGACACCGTGCGCGCGTTCTGGAAAGGTGACGACGGCCAGGTTGCCGACTTCGCCAGTCGCATGACCGCCTCCGGCGAGATGTTCAACCAGCGCGGACGGCGGCCGTACTCGTCGGTGAATTTCATCACCGCCCACGACGGCTTCACCCTCAATGATCTGGTGTCGTACAACGACAAGCACAACGAAGCCAACGACGAAAACAATCAGGACGGCAGCAACAACAACCTGTCGTGGAACCACGGTGTCGAAGGCCCGACCGACGATCCCGAAATCAATGCCCTGCGCCATCGGCAGATGCGCAATTTCTTCGCCACCCTGCTGCTCGCCCAAGGCACGCCGATGATCGTCGCCGGTGATGAATTCGCCCGTACCCAGGACGGCAACAACAACGCTTATTGCCAGGACAGCGAGATCGGTTGGGTCAACTGGGACCTGAGCGAGGACGGCAAGGCGTTGCTGAAATTCGTCAAGCGCCTGATCAAGTTGCGTCTAGCTTATCCGATCCTGCGTCGCGGCCGCTTCCTGGTTGGTGAGTACAACGAGGACATCGGCGTCAAGGACGTCACCTGGCTGGCACCCGACGCTACCGAGATGACCACCGAGCATTGGCACGATGCGCACAACCGCTGCCTGGGCATGTTGCTCGACGGCCGCGCGCAGGAAACCGGGATTCGCCGCAAGGGTGCGGATGCGACGCTGCTGCTGGTGGTCAACGCCCACCACGACATCGTCAATTTCACCTTGCCGGAAGTGCCGGAAGGCAGCTTCTGGACTTGCATGATCGACACCAATCAGCCGTCGATTCGCGGTCAGGAACGCTTCGATTTCGGCCACGAATACTCGGTCACCGGGCGCTCGCTGCTGCTGTTCGAACTGCAACGTGATGAAGAAGACTGATATGGACCTGCACCGTTATCTCGCCCGGCGTCCGGCGGATTATCCGCACACCGTAGCGCTCGGCAATTGTCTGCGGGCGCTGGTCGAGGCCGGGCTGGATCGTTTGCCGTTGCCGGGCAGTGGCCGCACGCTGGAACGTTTTCAGTGTCTGGCGGAGGTCGCTGGGCATGACCTCGGTTTGTGCAAACTGTTCGAAGGCCATACCGACGCACTGGCGATCATCGAGCAATTGGGCGGTTCGCCGACACCGGGCAGTACGTGGGGCATGTGGGCGGCGGAACCGCCGCAGGCGCGGGTCAAGGTCAGCCCGGCCGGGCACATGGTCGCGCTGCACGGGCGCAAGGCGTGGTGCTCCGGGGCAGCCGTGCTCAGCCACGCCTTGCTCACCGCGTGGGATGCCGATGACCAGCAACAACTGGTGGCCGTCGCCCTCGACCAACCGGGCGTGACCGTCACCGAGCAAGGCTGGCAAGCCGTGGGCATGGCCGCCACTGGCAGCGTGGAGGTGCTGTTCGACGGCGCCGAAGCACAGGCCATCGGCAATCCCGGCGACTATCTGCAACGACCGGGTTTCTGGCAAGGCGGGATCGGTATTGCGGCGTGCTGGTACGGCGCCGCAAGGCAAATTGCCGAAGCGTTGCGCGCACAGTGTGAGCAACGCCCGGAGCCGCACGCCCTCGCCCATCTCGGCGCGGTCGACAGTGCCTTGCAGGCGGCCGCCGATGTCCTGCGTTTCAGCGCCCTGCACATCGATGCACACCCCGAGGACAACGCCGAACTGCTCGCTCGTCGTGCCCGCGCGGTGGTCGAGCAGTCGGCGGAACAGGTGCAGCGAGAGGTCGGTCGCGCCCTCGGCGCCGGGCCGTTTTGCAAGGATCGGCACTTTGCCCGGCTCAGCGCCGACCTGCCGGTGTTCCTGCGTCAGAGTCACGCCGAACGTGATCTGGCTGCGCTCGGGAAAATGGTTGCCGGGCAATCCGCGGAGGCATGGGCGCTATGAAAACCAATCCGATTGTCGGTCAGGGTACGAGCCTGCATCAATGGCAGGCTTCGCGGCATCTGGCGGAACTGGACAGCATCGACATCTTTAGTCTGGTGCCACCCGGCGCACGGGCGGTGATTATCGCGCCGCACCCGGACGACGAAGTGCTGGGTTGTGGCGGTTTGCTGCAATTGCTCGCGGCGGCTGGACGGCCTCTGCAGCTGATTTCAGTCACCGACGGCAGCGCCAGTCACCCCGGATCCAGTCGTTGGCCGGTCGAACATCTGAGCGTGGTGCGCCCGCAGGAGTCTGCCGAAGCGTTACGCCGCCTCGGTTTGCCGATGCATCGCGTGAAGTGGCTGCGCGGTGGCTTCAGCGACACCCAGGTGGCCGCTCAGGAAGCAGAGCTGGTCAATTTCATCGAGCGTCATCTGCGCCCCGATGACGTGCTGTTCACCACGTGGAGTGAAGACGGTCATTGCGACCACGAAGCCGTCGGCCGCGCCAGTGCCGAAGCTGCCCGCCGCGTCGGTGCGAGTTGCCATGAACTGCCGGTGTGGACCTGGCACTGGGCAACCCCGGAAGACGCCTTTGTCCCGTGGCAACGCGCACGCAAGATTCTCCTGACGCCGGCGCAAGTTGCGCGCAAGCGCCACGCGGTACATGCCTTCGCCAGTCAACTGGAGGGCGATCCTGACGCCGGACTCGGTCCGGTGCTCGCGCCGTATGTGCTCGATCGCCTCCTACAGCCCTTCGAAGTGGTGTTTCTATGAGTGTCGAAGATCGCTACTTCGATGGCCTGTTTGCCGGCAACGACGACCCGTGGGCGTTCCGTGAGCGCTGGTACGAGCAGCGCAAACGCGCGATCACTCTCGCTGCCCTGCCGCGTCCGCACTACCGGGCAATCTTCGAACCGGGCTGCGCCAACGGCGAGTTGAGTGCCGAACTGGCCAGCCGCTGTGATCGCCTGCTGTGCTGCGACACCGCCAGTGCGGCGGTGACCTTGGCGCGCACGCGTTTGAGTCTGTTCGATCATGCCGAAGTGCGGCAAAACCGTCTTCCCGGCGACTGGCCGGAGGAAAAATTCGACCTGATCGTATTTAGCGAGATCGGCTACTACCTCGATGGCGAAGATCTGACAGAAGTGATCCGTCGGGCCAGTGATTGCCTGACTGCCGACGGCCAGTTCCTCGCCTGTCACTGGCGTCCGCCCATCGATGGCTGCCCGCTGAACGCGCGGCAGGTTCATGACCTGATCCACGAAAAATTGCATCTGCCGCGAGTGGCGCTGCATCAGGAAGCGGATTTTATCCTTGAGGTGTGGAGCCGCGAGCCGCGCTCGGTGGCGGCACTGGAGGGATTGCGATGATCGGCATTCTGATCCCGGCGCACAACGAGGAAGACTTGCTCGACGAATGCCTGGGCGCGGCGATGCGCGCCAGCCGCCACGGTTTGCTGGCGGGCGAAAAGGTTGAAGTGTTGGTGGTACTCGACAGCTGCACCGACCGCTCGGCGCAGATTGTCAGCCGCTATCCGGTGCTGAGCCTGCACATCGATGCGCGCAATGTCGGCCAGGCCCGGGCGGCGGGTGCACAGCTGTTGCTGGAACGCGGCGCACGCTGGATCTCCTGCTCGGACGCCGACAGTCGGGTCGCCGACGACTGGCTGGTCGCCCAGCTGGGGTTGGGGGCCGACGCGGTATGCGGTACCGTCACCGTCGAACGCTGGCACGAGTCGTTCGATGCCGCGGCGCAAATCCGCTACCACCGGCATTACCGGGCCTGCGATGGTCACCGGCATATCCACGGTGCCAATCTGGGCATCAGCGCCGACGCCTATCGCTGGGCCGGAGGCTTTAAACCGTTGGCCTGCGATGAAGATGTGCAGTTGGTACGGGAGCTGGAACGGGACGGTGCCAACATCGCCTGGAGTCATCGCCCGCAAGTCCTCACCAGCGCGCGATTCGACAGCCGTGCGCGCGATGGCTTTGGTGACTATCTGCGAAATCTGGCACAGATGGAGCAAAAAAAAGCGGATCAGATTGATCTGTGACGCGACGGATCTGGCTTCATGAGCAATACTCTGCTGCGCGGCAATCCAGGGTTCGGAGCGTCGCACGGCATTCAACCAGCCTTCACGGGTCGGTGGCGTCTGGCAATCACTGCCACGCACACGACTGAGGGCGAGACAACACAAGGACGTCAGACCATGAAAACGTTATCCCTCAGCGACAGCAGCCTGCCGGCGCAAATATGGAACAGCGCCGCACAACTGGACAACATTCCCGTCATCAATACTCGCAGCCTGGTGCCCGATGGTGCCCGCGCCGTGGTCATCGCGCCGCATCCCGGCGATGAAGTGGTCACCTGCGGCGGACTGCTGCAATTACTGTCCAGCCTCGGTCATCCGCTGCAACTGCTCTCGATCACTGACGGCAGTGCCAGCCACCCCGGCTCGCGGCAGTGGTCGGAAAAACGCCTGAGCGTATTTCGCCCACAGGAAAGCGTCGAAGCCCTGCGCCGCCTCGGCCTGCCAATGCACAGCCTGAAATGGGTGCGTGGCGGCTTCACCGATAACGCCCTGTGCGACCAGCAGGCGCAAGTGACCGAGTTCATCGGCCGCTACCTGCGCCCCGGCGACGTGGTGTTCAGCACCTGGCGCGGCGATGGCAACGACGACCACGAAGCGGTGGGCCGGGCCAGTGCGCAAGCGGCTGGCCAGGCCGGTGCGATCTTCCATGATGTACCGGTCTGGGCCTGGCACTGGCCCGAACGCGACCAGCAACTGATCCCTTGGGAGCGCGCGCGCAAACTGCGCCTCGACACCTGGACCGTCGCGCGCAAGAGCCACGCCACCCACGCCTACGCCAGCCAGCTCAACGGCGAACCGGCGATCGGCATTGCGCCGATGCTGCCGCCGGTGATTCTCGAAAGAATGCGCCTGCCCTATGAAATCGTGTTTGTCTGAATCTCTGATTCCCTGTGGGAGCGAGCTTGCTCGCGAAGAGGCCGTCACATTCACAATATTCGTATCGACTGGAACGACGCCTTCGCTAGCAAGCTCGCTCCCACAGGGTTTGATGTGCAATCGAAATTATCCATAAGGAACTGCCGCACCTCCCCATCAGTCGCATGAATAAGCGGCCCGCAATCCAGAGGAGTGAACGTGTCCAGCGATCCCAAGCGTCATATTGTCGACGCGCCCGGCATTCATCGTCTCAGGGTACTGACGGTCAACACCCACAAGGGCTTCACCGCGCTCAACCGGCGCTTCATCCTGCCGGAACTGCGCGAAGCGGTGCGTAGCACCTCGGCCGACCTGGTGTTTCTGCAGGAAGTGGTGGGTGAACACGAGCGGCATTCGAGCCGTTACAACGAATGGCCGCAAACTTCGCAATACGAGTTTCTCGCCGACAGCATGTGGAGCGATTTCGCCTACGGGCGCAACGCCGTCTACCCCGACGGCCATCATGGTAATGCGCTGCTGTCGAAATACCCGATCCGTGAGTACCGCAACCTTGATGTGTCGATCACCGGGCCCGAACGCCGTGGCCTGCTGCATTGTGTGCTCGACGTACCGGGGCACGCTGAGGTCCACGCGATCTGCGTGCATTTGAGTCTGCTCGAAAGCCATCGGCAATTGCAGTTGCAACTGCTCTGCCAGTTGCTCGAATCCCTGCCCGATGACGCTCCGGTGATCATTGCCGGCGATTTCAACGACTGGCAGCTTCAGGGCAATGTCGCCCTCGCCCGTCGCGACTATCTGCACGAAGCGTTCGAGCGCCATCACGGGCGCCCGGCCAAGACCTATCCGGCACGCTTTCCGCTGTTGCGGCTGGACCGGATCTACCTGCGCAATGCCAGCAGTCATGACCCACAGATCCTCGGTAACAAGCCGTGGACGCATCTGTCCGATCATCTGCCGCTGGCCGTCGAAGTGCACCTGTAGCCGCAATAGTGACAGTAATGCAGGACACAATAAGGCAGCTCGTTCGTTGGTTGAAAGATACCGACAGACCTTCTGTCGGTAACTGAATGCCCCTGACGCGAGGCTTATACCGCGTTTATCCATGCAAACAACCACTTAGTTATGTGCAGAAAAACAAACGCTTGCAAAGCCCGTTTTACCACTACCGCTCATCGTTCAATTTCTTGACGGGCGCGCTCGACTCTTCTTATCTCTACCTTACTACCCCCGGAATCACCACCCGGGACGAGCCTTCGGACACTCGCAAAATCGAGCGGTCAGGGCTCGCCCCGCTCCATTCGGTCGCCCCTCGTTCGGGGTAGGAGAGACGCCACACAGAGAGAATGCATGCGCCTGCAAGGTAGACCTCCATGAGAACTTCAATCAGCCCACACGAGATCAAAATCACTTTCTGCACAGTGTCGAGTTCTATCTTGCTGTGCTCATCCATGGAGGCGCAGGCCGGTTCTGCGGCGGATGAAACCACACCGTGGTATCGCGCGGATGTGCCCGTAATGACCTTGCCTGCCACCGTCATCACCCCCGGACCGCAACGCTTCAGCCCACGGCCCGATCTGCAGGGCACACGCTTGATTACCGAAGACCTCGCACCGTCCGCCTGGGATGAGTTGTACGGCAGAAGCGCCCGGCAGGCGCAAACCGATGTGCTGTCATCAGGCTACGCGATGCCCGGCAGCGGCGACTTCAAAGGGCCAGCCGTATTGACCGTGAAAGGGAGCAGCCATACCCAGACCATCGGCCTGATCGGCGGCGTCAACCAGATTCAAGCCAATGGCAACGGCGTGCTCACCAGTCGCGCGTTGGCCGATCCGAACAGTGACACCCTCAATCTGCAAGGCCAGAGCCTCGGTGCTTATTACAGCCTCACCGGTGCGCAAGGCTGGCACGTTGATCTGTCGGCCAGCGGTGGCCGGGTCAGTGGTTTCAGTCGCAACGGCCAAGGCGCCAGGCAAGCCACCGAAGGCAGCGCAATGACCTTCTCGGTGGAAGGCGGTTTTCCGATAGGGCTGAGTGACAACTGGGTGGTCGAACCGCAGGCGCAATTGATCAATCAACGCATCACCCTCGACACGCCGTACGCAGGCTCGGGCAATGCTTCTTCCACCGATCTGACAGCGTGGAGCGGTCGCGTCGGTGCACGTTTGAAAGGCAGTTACGATTTGAATGGCTTGCCGGTCGAACCTTATGTGCGCACCAACCTGTGGCACACCGTCTACACCGGCAGCACGGTGACGCTGGATCAGGTCGACAAGATCAGCAGCAGCCGCAAGTCATCCACCGTTGAGTTGGGATTGGGTCTGGTGGCGCGGGTGACGCCGGCGGTGAGTCTGTACGTGAGTGCGGATTACAGCAGTGATGTCGATGACAATGATTTGAACGGGATCATTGGCAGCCTTGGGGTGCGGATGCGTTGGTAGCGTTTGGCCTGGCGGCGATAGTGTTTGTGCTGACGCCATCGCGAGCAGGTTCACTCCTACAAGGGAACGCATTCCAAGTGTAGGAGTGAGCCTGCTCGCGAAGGCAGCGACGCGGTCTCGGATCAGCCCTCTGGCTTGAGGATCAACACCGCCAGCGGCGGCAGATTCAGTTCCAGCGACAATGACTGGCCATGGCTCGGCACTTCCTCGGTAAACGCCCCGCCGCCATTGCCGTAATTGGAACCGGCATAGGTGTCGGCATCGCTATTGAGCAATTCTGCCCAGCGCCCGGCAAACGGCACGCCGACGCGATAAGCCTGACGTGGCACCGGCGTGAAGTTGGCCACCACCAGCACCGGTTTACCGTCCTTGCTCCAGCGCAACCACGCATACACGCTGTTGATCGCATCATCACCGATCAACCACTGGAAGCCCTGCGGCGCGTCGTCCTGATCGTGCAGTGCCGGTTCTTCGCGATACAGTCGATTGAGATCGCCAACCAGTTTCTGCACGCCTTTGTGTTCGGAGTACTGCAGCAGATACCAGTCCAGTTGCTGATCGTGATTCCACTCGCGCCACTGGCCAAACTCGCAGCCCATGAACAACAGCTTCTTGCCCGGGTGGGTCCACATGAAGCTCAGATAGGCACGCAGGTTGGCGAATTTCTGCCAGCGGTCACCGGGCATCTTGTCGATCAGCGAATGCTTGCCGTGCACCACTTCGTCGTGGGAGATCGGCAGGATGAAACGCTCGGACCAGGCGTAGACCAGACCAAAACTCAACTCGTTGTGATGATGGGCGCGGTAGACCGGATCCTGCTGAATGTAATGCAGCGAATCGTGCATCCAGCCCATGTTCCATTTGTAGGCGAAACCCAAACCGCCCTGCTGCGTGCTTTGACTGACACCGGGCCACGCGGTGGACTCTTCGGCGATCACCAGCGCGCCCGGCGCTTCCAGTTCGACCACATCGTTCAAATGCCGGAGGAAGTCGATGGCCTCCAGATTTTCCCGGCCGCCATGGCGGTTGGGTACCCATTCGCCCGCCTTGCGCGAATAGTCGCGGTACAACATCGACGCCACCGCATCGACACGCAAGCCGTCGATATGGAAATGCTTCAACCAGTGCAGCCCCGAGGCCAGCATGTAGCCGTGCACCTCGGTGCGCCCGAGGTTGTAGATCAGCGTGTCCCAGTCCTGATGGAAGCCTTCCAGCGGGTTGCCGTACTCGTACAGTGCGGTGCCGTCGAACTGCGCCAGACCGTGGGTATCGGTAGGGAAATGCGCCGGTACCCAGTCGAGAATCACACCGATCTCGGCCCGGTGGCAGGCGTCGACGAATTCGGCAAACTGCGCCGGCGTGCCATAACGCGCGCTCGGTGCAAATTGCGAGAGCAACTGATAACCCCAAGAACCACCAAACGGGTGCTCCATGATTGGCATCAGCTCGATATGAGTGAAACCCAGTTCTTTCACATACGGAATCAGCCGTTCGGCCAGTTCCGGCCAGGTGTACTGACGGGCCACTTCGCCCAGATCATCCAGCTCACATTGCCAGGAACCGGCGTGCAGTTCATAGATCGACAGCGGCGCCGAGTGTTTCTGGCGGTCACGACGGCTGCTCATCCAGTCCTGATCCTGCCAGTCGATTTGCAGCGGCTCGGCGACTTTCGAAGCGGTGTCCGGCGGCAGGCTGGTGGCCAGCGCCATCGGGTCGGCCTTGAGCGGCAGAATGCCGTGGGCACCGAGAATCTCGTATTTGTACAACTCGCCCGCTTGCAGGCGCGGGATGAACAACTCCCAGACCCCGGACGGATGACGCAGGCGCATTGGATGCCGACGGCCGTCCCAGACGTTGAAATCGCCAACCACCGACACGCGTCGGGCATTCGGCGCCCACACGGCGAAACGCACACCGTCGACGCCATCAACGGTTTTCAGTTGCGCGCCGAGGCACGCACTGAGGTCACGGTGATTACCCTCGGCAAACAGATACAAATCCATTTCACCGAGTAACTGGCCGAAGCTGTACGGATCCTCGGCAACCTGCTCGCCGCCGGCCCAACGCGTGCGCAGCTGATACGGCCGCGCCTGATCGAAATGGCCGACAAACAACCCCGGCGTTTCGGTCTGTTCCAACGGACCGCGTTCTTCACCGCTGTCCTTGTCCAGCACCACGACACTCAACGCACCCGGTAGATAAGCGCGAATGAACTGCCCGCCAGCGCCATCGCCGTGCGGGCCAAGAATGGAAAAAGGGTCGTGATGTTCAGCGCGCACCAAGGCGTCGATATCTTTCGCCGAGGGCAGCAATGTTTCTTTGACCGCACCCTGTTCCTTGTTCGAGAAACTCATGACTACTCTCCACCAAGATCGGAAAAGGGTTTAAGCCCCGTCAATAACCCATACAAACCGTGCAACGGCACGGGCAGCCACGTGGGGCGATTTTCGGCTTCATAGGCCACTTCATAGGCCGCCTTCTCCAGGCCGAACAACGCCAGCGCGGCGTCGGCACCTTCAGGATCTTGCCAAGCATGATCAAGACTAGCTGCCGCACGGCGATATGCCTGAACAAATGCCTCACGGGCCTCATGCAGATATCGCTCGGCGACCAGACGCCGCGCGGTTTCAGACTCAGCGCTGTGGTCAACGTTGTGCACGTTGATGGTCATCGCCGCCGCATAATCGAACGAGCGCAGCACGCCGCTGACATCCTTGTACGGACTGTGTTTGCCACGACGCTCGCTCAATGGCCGCGCCGGTTCACCCTCGAAGTCGATCAGGTAGGCATCGCCCTTGATCACCAGCACCTGGCCCAAATGCAGATCACCGTGGACGCGAATGCGTAAACCGCCGACGGCTTTTTTCGCCAGATCCTGCACATGCGTGAGGATGGTTTTCTTCTCGTCGATGAGACGTTTGACCAGTTTCTGATCCGCCGCATTGAGTTCGCCCTGATGCTGCTTGAGCAGTTTCAAGGCGTGCTCGACCTGCGCCACGACATCCTTGCCCGTAGCCTGCATATCCTTGACCGTCGACACCTGCGGGGCGAAGTCGGGATTGTCGGTAGGCTCGGCAAGCATTTGATGCATTTCGCCCAGACGCTGACCGAGCATGCCGGCAAAATCCTTCAACTCGCCGAGGGCGTTGTAATGCTGTTCCTGCTCGGACATGGCATCGGCCAGCTCATCACGCAGCGCCCGTTCGAGGTTGTTCTGCGTCCACTCCCAGGCATCGCCCTGATTGCTCAGGTAGCCTTGGGCGATCATCAACAGGTTGTCTTCGCCCTGGGCATCGCGGCGAATCACCGAGCCGAGCAGCGGAGAGATATTGGCAAATCCGGCCTCGGTCAGGTAAGCGCTCATCTCCAGTTCCGGGTGTACGCCAGAAGCGACTTTACGTATCAGCTTGAGCACCAGGCTGTTGCCGATCACCACCGAACTGTTCGATTGCTCGGCGGACAGATAACGCACTTCCGATTCGGCACCGAGGCCGAGTTTTTCCAGATGCGGCGTCGGCGCAAAGCGGATTTCGCCCTCGCTCGACTCAAGTACGGCGTTGTTCTGCATGCCTTGCAGCACTGCACGAACAAATGCTTCAAGACTGAACGCGTCGGTGATCAGACCAACCTGTCGTACACGGCGTACACGGGACAAGGCCAATTGCTGCGGCAACGCCGGGCCGACCTGATCCTCGGAAATGAAACCGAACGGCAGTTGATAACGACTGGTCTGCCCACCGCTGGTGACTTCAATTTCGCTGAGCAGCACCGGATGCTGCGCATCGCCGAAACGCACGCCATAAGCCAGATGTACTTTTTCGATGGCGGCGTCCTTGCCGGCGAACCAGCGGCGGTTCTGCAGCCAGCTCGGCAGAATGCTTTGCTCCAGCGTCGTCCGCGACGGCGCTTCGAGCAGTTCTTCCATGCGTTTTTTCAACACCAGTGTGGTGAAGTCCGGCAGGCTTTGCGCCGGTTCCACGTGCCAACTCGGCATCTGATTTTCTGCCGCCAGCGCGAACCAGTAGAAACCGTACGGGGCCAGGGTCAGGAGGAAATTCAACTGGCCAATCGGCGGGAACGCGTTACCGCCGAGCATCTCCACCGGCACCATGCCGACGTAGGCCGACAGATCCAGCTCCACCGCTTGCGCACTGCGCGAAACGTTGGCCACGCACAGAATAATTTCGTGCTTGCCATCGGCATCGGTGAATTCGCGGGTGTAGGCCAGTACACGGCGGTTGTTCGGTGAGAGCATTTTCAACGAGCCACGGCCGAACGCCTTGGACTGCTTGCGCACCGCGAGCAGACGGCGGGTCCAGTTCAGCAGCGAGTGCGGATCGCCAGACTGGGTTTCGACGTTGACCGACAGATAGCCATATTGCGGGTCCATGATCGGCGGCAGCACCAGACTCGCTGGGTCGGCGCGGGAGAAGCCGCCGTTACGGTCGATCGACCATTGCATCGGCGTACGCACACCGTCGCGGTCGCCGAGGTAGATGTTGTCGCCCATGCCGATCTCGTCACCGTAATACAGGGTCGGCGTGCCCGGCATCGACAGCAGCAGGCTGTTGAGCAATTCGATGCGACGGCGATCACGCTCCATCAATGGTGCCAAACGACGGCGGATGCCGAGGTTGATCCGCGCGCGACGGTCAGCCGCGTAGTAATTCCACAGATAGTCACGTTCTTTGTCGGTGACCATTTCCAGCGTCAGTTCATCGTGGTTGCGCAGGAAGATCGCCCATTGGCAATTGGCGGGAATTTCCGGGGTCTGGCGCAGAATATCGGTGATCGGGAAGCGATCTTCCTGGGCCAGCGCCATGTACATGCGCGGCATCAACGGGAAGTGAAACGCCATGTGGCATTCGTCACCGTTTAGGCCTGCGGCATCGGTGTCGCCGAAGTACAGCTGCGTGTCTTCCGGCCATTGATTGGCCTCGGCGAGCAACATGCGGTCGGGATAATTGGCGTCGATCTCGGCGCGGATCTGCTTGAGGACGTCGTGGGTTTCGGGCAGGTTTTCGTTGTTGGTGCCGTCGCGCTCGATCAGGTATGGGATCGCGTCGAGGCGCAGGCCGTCGATGCCCATGTCCAGCCAGTAGCGCATGACCGAGAGCACGGCTTTCATCACTTGCGGGTTGTCGAAATTCAGATCCGGCTGGTGCGAATAGAAACGGTGCCAGAAGTACTGGCCGGCAACCGGGTCCCAGGTCCAGTTGGATTTTTCCGTGTCGAGGAAAATGATCCGCGTGCCGTCGTATTTCTGATCGTCATCCGACCACACATAGAAATCCCGCGCCGCCGAGCCGGGCTTGGCCTTGCGCGCACGCTGGAACCACGGGTGCTGATCCGAGGTGTGGTTGATGACCAGCTCGGTAATCACCCGCAAGCCGCGCTTGTGCGCTTCGGCGATAAAACGCTTGGCATCGGCCATGGTCCCGTAATCGCTGTGCACGCCGCGGTATTCGGCGATGTCGTAGCCGTCATCGCGACGTGGCGAGGGGTAGAACGGCAATAGCCAGATGGTATTGACGCCGAGGTCGGCGATGTAATCGAGTTTGGCGATCAGGCCGGGAAAGTCGCCGATCCCGTCATTGTTGGAGTCGAAAAACGATTTGACGTGAACTTGATAGATCACCGCGTCCTTGTACCAGAGCGGGTCTTTGATAAAGGTGGCTGCCTTGGGTTTCTTCGCCATGTGAAACTCCTGAAAAATTCGTTTCTGCACAGAATCTGATTGTGCTGATCCCCCTGTAGGAGCTGCCGAAGGCTGCGATCTTTTGATCTTGCTTTTAAAAGATCGCAGCCTTCGGCAGCTCCTACAGGGGTTTGGGCAATGCTTAGGTGGCAGTGATTCGCCAAATGCCGAATGGCTGGTAAGCCGGGTCCAGGCGCATGAACTGGTATTTGCCATGCCAGTCCCAGCGATGCCCGTTCATCAAGTCTTCGCCGTGTGTCGTTGCGTCATCGGGCAGGCCCATTTCCCACAATGGCAGTTCGAAATTCGCCTCCTGCACGTTGTGCGGATCGAGGCTGACCGCGACCAGAATGAAATTGCTGCCGTCGAAGCTGCGCTTGCCGAAATACAGAATGTTGTCGTTCCAGGCGTTGTAGACCTTCAGGCCCAGATGCGTGTGCAGCGCCGGGTTCTGCCGGCGGATACGGTTGAGTTGGGCGATCTCGGCAATGATGTTGCCGGGCGCTGTGAAGTCGCGGACGCGGATCTCGTACTTCTCCGAGTCGAGGTATTCTTCTTTGCCCGGCACCGGAGCCGATTCGCACAGTTCGAACCCCGAATACATCCCCCACAAGCCCGAGCCCATGGTTGCCAGCGCCGCACGAATCAAAAATCCCGGACGCCCGGATTCGTGGAGGAACGCCGGGTTGATGTCTGGCGTGTTGACGAAGAAGTTCGGCCGGTAGCATTCGCGCCACGGCGATTCATTCAGCTCAGTGAAATAGGTCGCCAGCTCAGCCTTGCTGTTGCGCCAAGTGAAGTAGGTGTAGCTCTGGGTGTAACCGACCTTGCCCAGCCGCGCCATCATCGCTGGCGTGGTGAAGGCTTCGGCGAGGAAGATCACTTCCGGGTACAGCGCCCGCACATCAGCGATCAGCCATTGCCAGAACGGCAACGGTTTGGTGTGCGGATTGTCGACGCGAAAGATCTTCACGCCCTCCTCGACCCAACCGATGACGATATCGCGCAACTCGACCCACAGGCTCGGAATCGCGTCCGGCGCATAGAAGTCGACGTTGACGATGTCCTGATATTTCTTCGGCGGGTTTTCCGCGTATTTGATCGTGCCGTCGGGACGCCAGTTGAACCAGCCCGGATGCTGTTTGAGCCACGGGTGATCCTGGGAACACTGAATGGCAAAATCGAGGGCGATTTCCAGGCCGTGATCGGCGGCAGCGGCCACCAGTCGGCGGAAGTCTTCGCGGGTGCCGAGTTGCGAGTGAATGGCCTCGTGGCCGCCCTCCTCACTGCCGATGGCATAAGGACTGCCCGGATCATCGGGGCCGGCGGTCAGGGCGTTGTTGCGGCCCTTGCGATGGGCTCGGCCAATCGGATGGATCGGCGTGAAATACAGCACGTCGAAACCCATGTCCTGAATCATCGGCAAACGCGCGTGCACGTCATTGAAGGTGCCGTGACGGTGGGGATCATCGGTGATCGAGCGCGGAAACAGTTCATACCAACTGGCAAATTCGGCCAGGTCGCGTTCGACGTCCACCGGGAATTCCGGACTGACGCTCAGATAGGCGCGATGATCGGCCTCAGCCATCAATTGCGCACTGCGCGAGTGCAGGAATAGCGCAACCTGCTCGGTTTCGAGCAACCCGGACAATTCGTGGTGCAACGCGGCGAGCTGTTCGCTCAGTTGGCCTTCGCTGCGTTCGGCGGCCTGTTGCACCATCGTGCGGCCTTCTTGCAACTCGAGCGAAACGGGTACGGCGGCGTTGTGTTTCTTCTCCAGTTCATATTGGAAACTGGCGAAATGGTCGATCCACGCTTCGATACAGTAGAGGAAACGCCCTTGGTGCTCAGGGCGGAACTGGCCTTGCCAGCCATTGTTGCCCTGATCAGCCATGACCTCGGTCTGCCAGGTCTCCTCGCCTTCCTCGCGCCAGCGAATGCGCACGGCGAGTTTGTCGTGACCGTCGGCAAACACTTTGCTGGTGACCACAATTTCACGGCCGGCAATCGACTTCACGGCGAACTGCCCGCCATCGAGTGTCGGCATGGTGTTTTCAATGGCAATTCGCGGCAGCAGCAAGGCCTGCGACAGCGGCATGTGCGGGTTGTAGCTTAATTCAGAAGGTTTTTCAGCCGTCATTGAGCATCTCTCCTTAACGCCCCAAGGACGCTCTTGTGCCGGGTCAGTGTTCGCAACGCTGCGCCTGCCCCGCAATGAACTCACTTAGGTTCCGAGCGACCGGCGCCGGGAAAAGTTCAGATGAAATTGCCGTGTCAGAAAAGCGGATCGAATTCGCCAAGAGGTGGTCAATCCACTTAAGCACTTCTCACGCCATGTGCCACACGGAGGTCATCAGATGAACATCCCGATCCCGGCCGAAACGCCTGATCCGAACATCGACAAACCCACTCTTCCCGAGACCGAGCCGCAGCCGATTCCCGAGCAGGAACCACCGGGAACCACACCGCCGCCCAAAGAAGAACCACCGACGACGATGCCACCCGTCATCGTCTGATTGATCGTTAACTGATCGTTCCCACGCTCCGCGTGGGAATGCAGCCCGGGACGCTCCGCGTCCCAAAGCGGACGCATAGCGTCCATTGAGGCGTTTCCACGCAGAGCGTGGCAACGATCATCCGGCGCAGGAATGATCAGTGGTCATCAGTTTTTTCCTCGTCCTTTTCGAAGAGCTTCACGATGCGCGGCATCACGCTGAAAATCCCCAGCGCCAGAAAGGTACTGAGCAGCGCCGTTGCCTCCCTGCCCAACCCCGCCGCGACACCAATGGCCGCCGTCATCCACAGCCCGGCAGCCGTGGTCAGGCCTTTGACATGGCCTTCATCGCCTTCCTTGTTTTTCAGGATAGTCCCGGCACCGAGAAAGCCGATCCCGGCGATCACCCCCTGCACCACCCGGCTCATCGCATCCGACTCCGCCCCTGACGTTTGCGGCACCAGCACAAACAGCGCGGCCCCAAGCGCTACCAGCATGTGCGTGCGCACCCCGGCAGCCTTGCCCTTGTGCTCGCGCTCAAACCCCAGAATCCCGCCCAGCACCGCCGCCATCAGCAGGCGAACGGTAATCCGCGTCAATTGCGAAGCATCGCCAACGTCGGCGAATTCCGCTTGCAGGGTTTCCCACACTTCATGCCACCACGCGTTCATCGTGCAGTCCTTGTTATTAGTCGGTAAACGATGGACAGCGGCGACCATTAATCAGTTGCGCAGAACGATCGGCAACGCGCGCGCCCTAACCTTGCAGACCTCCCTGAAAAAAGGACTGCTCCCATGCCTCTTCGAGTCGATGAATCCAACCCCGAACAAAAAGTGTGTTTTTTCGCCGTCGAACACGGCGAGGAAATTCGCATTTGCGACACCCTGGAAGTCATGACAGATAGCGAAAAATCCATGTCATTCGTGGAAATAGAAGGCCGGCGCGTTTACATCACAGAGGCAGAGGCTGACGCCTTGACCGTCGCAGGCGCCAAAGACGGGCGCAAACACCTGAAAGCCGACGAGAGTGATTCGGTGATTTGACTGACTTCGATCAACACCCCGCGCAAACGTCTGCGATAGGCGTTTGCGCCTTTGCCTGCGCGCTGCTTCAAGTTGTCGCAGACGCTACCCAAAATCTCATCTGATCCGCTTTTTATTGAAATACCTGAGTCTGTTATGCAAACAGATCGAAGCTCATAGTGCGCTGGCCTGATGGAGGCTGATGAGCGAATAATCATGAGCGAACAAATCCCCGTCCGAACCGTAGAAGCATCCCCGACTATAAAGAAGGTGCCCGCACGCCCAATGAAGGCGACGGCCAAGTCCAGCGACAACCAGATCCACACCCGCAGCTTCACCGGCCTGTTCCGCACCCTGCGCATGAGCGGCGCGGGATTTCTGTTCGTGCTGTTTTTCGGCACCGTGTGGCTGAACTGGGGCGGCCGTCAGGCGGTGCTTTGGGATTTGTCCGAAAGCAAATTCCACATCTTCGGCGCGACGTTCTGGCCGCAGGATTTCATCCTGCTCTCGGCGCTGTTGATCATCGCCGCCTTCGGTTTGTTCGCCATTACCGTGTTTGCCGGCCGGGTCTGGTGCGGCTACACCTGCCCGCAGAGTTCGTGGACATGGATCTTCATGTGGTGCGAGAAGATCACCGAAGGCGAGCGCAACCAGCGGATCAAACTGCAAGCTGCGCCGTGGAGCCTGAACAAACTGGCGCGGCGCGCCGCCAAACACACCTTGTGGCTGGCGATCAGCGTGCTCACCGGCCTGACCTTCGTCGGTTACTTCACGCCGATCCGGCCACTGGTCGAAGAGTTGCTGACCCTGCAAATCGGCGGCGTCAGCCTGTTCTGGGTGCTGTTCTTCACCGCTGCCACCTACATCAACGCCGGTTGGCTGCGCGAGGCGGTGTGCATGCACATGTGTCCGTATGCGCGGTTCCAGAGCGTGATGTTCGACAAAGACACCCTGGCGATTTCCTACGACGTGGCCCGTGGCGAAAACCGTGGCCCGCGTAAACGCGACGTGAAACCGCTTGAAGCCGGCCTGGGTGATTGCATCGACTGCCAATTGTGCGTGCAGGTCTGCCCGACCGGCATCGACATCCGCGATGGCCTGCAGATGGAATGCATCGGTTGCGCGGCGTGCATAGACGCCTGTGACTCGATCATGGACAAGATGAACTACCCGCGTGGTTTGATCCGCTACAGTTCCGAGCGCGAATTGCAGGGTGGCAAGACTCACCTGCTGCGTCCGCGTTTGATCGGTTACACCGTGGTGCTGGTGGCGATGATCGGCGCATTGGCATTGGCGCTGGTCGAACGGCCGATGGTCTCGCTGGACGTGACCAAGGATCGCGGCTTGTTCCGTGAAAACGGTCAGGGCCAGATCGAAAACATCTACACCCTCAAAGTCATCAACAAGACCCAGCAACGTCAGGACTACAACCTCAGCCTGGTCGACGGCGACGGCTTCCAGTTGCAAGGCAAGACTCAACTGAGCCTCGCACCTGGGGAAATTGTCGATGTGCCGGTGTCGGTGGCGATGACCACGGAACGCCCGGCCAGCAGCTCGCAGACCTTGAGTTTCAAGATTGCCGACAGTGATGAGCCTAAGGTTTATAGCGTGGCGAAGAGCAGGTTTGTTGCGCCGATGAATCGCTGAGCCGTTAGAATCCGCTCCCTCACCCCAGCCCTCTCCCAGGGGGAGAGGGGGCCGACCGAGGTGTCTGTCGCTATACATCGACCTGACAGACCGAGTCGATTATGGATTCAGCAAAACGCTTTCAGACCGAGTCGATTGGGATTCAGCAAAACGCTTTCAGACCGAGTCGATTGTGGATTCAGCAAAACGCTTTCAGACCGAGTCGATTGGGATTCAGCAAAGCACTTTCAGGCCGAGTCGATTATGGATTCAGCGAAGCACTTTCAGGTCGGTGTAGTTCACAAGCATCCCCCGATCAGTCCCCTCTCCCTATGGGCGGTCCGACGTTTCGGGAGGGCTAGGGTGAGGGGCAGTTCCCCTGACACACCTCATCATCAACCAGCACCAAGGCTCCTCGATGAAACGCTACGAAAAATTCGCCGACGACATCGCTGAACTGATCCGCTCCGGCGTCCTCGGCCCCGGCCAGCGCGTGCCTTCGGTGCGTTACGCCAGCCAGACCTACGGTGTCAGCCCGTCCACGGTGTTCCAGGCCTATTACCTGCTTGAACGCCGTGGCTTGATCCGCGCCCGACCGCGCTCCGGCTACTTCGTCAACACTCACGCGCCGAGCCCGTTCTCAGAGCCGGTGATCAGTAGCCACGTCAACGACTCCACCGAAGTCGACGTCAGTGAACTGGTGTTCTCGGTACTCGATTCGATCAAGGACCCGAGCACCGTGCCCTTCGGCTCAGCGTTCCCCAGCCCGACGCTGTTCCCGCTGCAACGCCTGTCGCGCTCGCTGGCCAGTGCCGCCCGCGAGATGGACCCGCGCATGGTCGTCACCGACATGTCGCCGGGCAACCCGCAACTGCGCCGGCAGATCGCCCTGCGCTACATGGTCGGCGGCCTGATGCTGCCGATGGAAGAGTTGCTGATCACCAACGGCGCCCTCGAAGCGCTGAACCTGTGCCTGCAAGCCGTCACCGAACCGGGCGATCTCGTGGCCATCGAAGCGCCGGCGTTCTACGCCAGCCTGCAAGTCCTCGAGCGGTTGAAACTCAAAGCTGTGGAAATCCCCGTGCACCCGCGCGATGGCATCGACCTCGGCGTGCTTGCGCAAACCCTGGAACGCCACCCGATCAAGGCTTGCTGGTGCATGACCAGCTTCCAGAACCCGATGGGCGCGACCATGCCCGAGGCGAAGAAACAGGAATTGGTCGAACTGCTGCGCCGCCATCAGGTGCCGCTGATCGAAGATGATGTCTACGCCGAACTCTATTACGGCCAGCAGGCACCAAAACCGGCCAAGGCCTTCGACACTGAAGGTCTGGTGATGCACTGCGGCTCGTTCGCCAAGAGCCTGGCCCCCGGCTACCGCATCGGTTGGGTCGCCGCCGGCCGCTACGCGCAAAAGATCGAACGGCTGAAACTGATGACCTCACTGTGTGCCTCAATGCCGGCGCAAGCGGCGATTGCCGACTATCTGCAACACGGCGGCTACGACCGGCATTTGCGCAAATTGCGTTATGCGCTGGAAGAACAGCAGAGCGCGATGCTTGCGGCGATCGCCCGCTATTTCCCGGCGCAGACGCGGGTCAGCCAACCGGCGGGCGGCTACTTTTTGTGGCTGGAATTGCCGCCGCAGATGGATTCGTTGAAGTTGTTTCAGATGGCACTGGCGCAAGGCATCAGCATTGCGCCGGGGCCGATCTTTTCGCCGACGCAGCGGTTCAGGAATTGTATTCGGTTGAACTATGGCAGCCCGTGGACCGAGGATTCGGAAAAGGCCATGGAGACGTTGGGGCGGATTGTGCGGTCGTTCTGACAGATTGTTGCTGACTGCAGTGGCCCCATCGCCGGCAAGCCAGCTCCCACAGTGTTCTATGTCACCGCGTATGTTGTGTACGACACAGAAACCTGTGGGAGCTGGCTTGCCAGCGATGGGGCCGGATCAGGCAACACAAATCCCAACGATCAGCGCCCGCCACCCAAATCAACAAACGTCCCGGTCGCATAAGAAGCCTTATCCGACAACAACCAGACAATCGCCTCCGCCACCTCATCCGGCCGCCCCCCACGGGCCATCGGAATCGCCGACTCCAGCTTGCTGACCCGATCCGGATCGCCGCTCAGCGCGTGGAAATCGGTGTAGATGTAACCCGGGCGCACCGCGTTGACCCGAATCCCCTCGCCCGCGACTTCCTTGGACAAGCCGATGGTGAAGGTGTCGAGCGCACCTTTTGAGGCCGCGTAATCGACGTACTCGTTGGGCGAACCAAGGCGTGAAGCCACTGACGACACGTTGACGATACTGCCGCCCTGCCCGCCGTGCTTGGGCGACATGCGCAGAATCGCGTGCTTGGCGCAGAGGATCGGCGCCAGAACGTTGGTTTTCATGATTTTCAGAATGCGGAATTCGGACATTTCATCGACCCGCGATTTGTGTCCGACGGTACCGGCGTTGTTCACCAGCGCAGTGACACGGCCCAATTCGCTGTCGACCCGCTGGAACAGCGCGATCACTTCGTCTTCGATGCTGACGTCAGCGCGCACGGCGATGGCGTGTGCGCCCAATGCACGGACTTGCTCCAGCACGCTTTGCGCAGCCTGCTCGTCTTGCTCATAGTTGATGCAGATCCGATAGCCTTGCTCGGCAGCCAACAGCGCCGTGGCGGCGCCAATCCCGCGCCCGCCACCGGTGATCACAATGACTTTATCCATGCTGGCCTTTCTCCCCCAATGCACACGTAACAGTCGGGGGGAAGAATAACCGCCATTGGCGGGTTTTGCATGAGGTCTGTTGTGTCTGGCCGGACGCCTTCGCGAGCAGGCTCGCTCCCAGACTGCATTCGTGCACCACGCCGTCCCTGTGGGAGCGAGCCTGCTCGCGAAGAACGATAGCGCGGTCGATCAGACCGCCGCCACCGGCTTGCCGCGCGCAATATCCTGCATGAATCTGTCCGCCGGCATCGGATGCCCCAACAGATAACCCTGCAACGAATCACATCCCAGCTCAGTCAGAAACGCCTGCTGCACACCGGTTTCAACACCTTCAGCGACAATGCGCAAACCGAGCGCCTGGCCCAATGCGACAATCGCCGAAACAATCGCGGCATCGTCACTGTCATGCTCCAGATCGCGCACAAAGCCACGATCGATCTTCAGCTCGTTGGCCGGCAAACGCTTGAGGTACATCAGGCTGGAATAACCCGTGCCGAAGTCATCGATCGACAGATCGACGCCCATGTCCGACAACTCCTGCAACACCGTCATGCTCGCATCGGCATCGCTCATGGCCGTGGTCTCGGTGATTTCCAGCGTCAGGCTGTTCGCCGGCAAGTGATGCGTGGCCAACGCCTTGGCCACGCTGCGCACCAGTCCGGCGTGGCAGAACTGCAGCGCCGACAGGTTCACCGCGATACGCCAATCGGTGTAACCGAGCACGTACCACTCGCGCATTTGCCGACAGGCTTCATTGAGCACCCATTCACCGATCGGAATGATCAGCCCGGATTTCTCCGCCAGTTCGATGAACTTGTCCGGCATCAGCATGCCGTGAATCGGATGCTGCCAACGCAGCAACGCCTCAGCCCCGACCGGACGGCCGTTGGCGGCGTCGAACTTCGGCTGGTAATGCAAACTGAACTGGCTGTGCTCCAGCGCTGCGCGCAGGTCCTGCAACAACTGCAACTGCTTGCGCGCGTTGTTGTTCATCGACGCGTCGAAAAAGCTGTAACCGTTCTTGCCGCCGCCCTTGGCGTGGTACATCGCCGCGTCGGCGTTCATCAGCAGTTCCTGCGCGGTCTGGCCATTCCCCGGGTACAGGGCGATGCCGACGCTGGCGGATATCTGCAAATCATGTTCGGCGACGCGGAATGATTGCGCGATCAGGCCGACCTGACGTGCCGCCAGTCCCAGTGCGTCATCGGGTTCGGTCAGACGCACCAGCAGCACGAATTCATCGCCGCCGATTCGCGCCAGTGTGTCCGGACCGCGCAAGTCTTCACGCAGACGCAAGCCCACTTCCCGCAATAACTGGTCGCCCATATGGTGACCGAACGCATCGTTGACCGGTTTGAAGCCGTCCAGATCGATGAACATCAAAGCAAAACAGCCACCCTGCTCATGGACCTTTTTCATCGCCTGATTGATCCGGTCATCCAGCAGCATGCGGTTCGGCAGGCCGGTCAGGGTGTCGTGCAGGGCCAGTTGCGTGAGTTCGCGGTTGGCCACGGTCAATGAGTGCGCCAGATCAGCGGTGCGCGCTTCCAGGCGTGCGTCGAGAATCGATGTGAGCAAGGCAATCGACAGCACTGCCAACGTGGTGATCAACACCAGACTGTCGAGGCCGTTGCCCTTCAAGCCATTGACGGTGGCACCACAGAAACTGCCATCAGGAAACTGCGCGGCGGCCATGCCGGTGTAATGCATGCCGACAATGGCGATGCCCATGATGATCGCCGCCCCGCCCCGAATCAGTCGCACATAAGGCGAATGCTGACGCAGGCGGAAAGCGATCCACAGTGCCGCCGCCGAGGCGCCGACGGCAATCAGCAGCGAAGCGCCAAACAACGTCGGATCGTAATCGATCCCCGGCGTCATGCGCATCGCCGCCATGCCGGTGTAGTGCATGGCACTGATCCCGCTGCCCATGATCAGCGCGCCGAACGCCAGTTGCAGAATCGGCAGTTTCGGCTGACTGACCAACCATAAGGCGAATCCACAGGACAACACGGCGATGAGCAGCGACAGCGCGGTCAGGGCGATGTCATAGCCCAGGTCGATCGGCAGTTTGAAGGCCAGCATGCCAATGAAATGCATCGACCAGACGCCGATGCCCATGGCAAACGCACCGCCGGCAGTCCAGAAATGCACCGCCCGGCCCTTGGCCGTGGCAATGCGACCGGTAAGGTCGAGCGCGGTGTAGGAAGCGAGAATCGCCACACACAACGAAATGAAAACCAGCGTGGAGGAATAACTACCGATGAGCATGGGAATTCTCGTGGCCACCCAACGCGGATTGCGTCCGTTCTCGGTCGGGCAAAGGCGGCGATTGTACTGATTGCGCAGAAGAACGCACTGAGAAAGTGAGCAATTGGCCATCAAGCCGATGAAACGCTTGTTCGATCGTCCGACGAGGCTCTTGCCCAGCGCTCACGGCTTTACCCGATCGTTCCCACGCTCTGCGTGGGAATGATCAGTGAAGCCAACCTTCAGCGGGTGTTATCGCTCACATCCAGCTGCCCGTCCCAACCACCGCCCAGCGCCGCAATCAATTGCACGCTAGCAATCAAGCGGCTTTGCAGAATGTTGAGCACGCTGCGCTCATTGCTCAGCGCCGTGGCTTGCACCACCACGACGTCGATGTAAGCAATCAGCCCGGCCTTGTACTGGTTTTCCGTCAGGCGCAGGGAGTCGCGCGCCGCATCGAGCGCCTCCTGGCGCACCGCCGCTTCGTCTTCATACACCTTGAGCTGCACCAGATAGTTTTCCACTTCGCGGAAACCGTCGAGCACGGTCTGACGGTACTTGGCCACGGTCTGGTCATACACCGCCTCGGTGCGGTCGACTTCCGCCGAACGAATGCCACCGTCAAACAGCGGCAGCGCCAGTTTCGGCCCCACCGACCAGAAACGGTTAGGCAGGCTGACCAGGTTCTGCGAAGTACTGCTGCTGTAGCCGCCGCTCAGACTCAAGCTCAGATCCGGGTAATACGCCGCTTTGGCCACGCCGATGTTGGCGTTGGCGGCAATCACCGAACGCTCTGCCGAAGCGATGTCCGGGCGCCGCTCGAGCAACTGCGAGGGCAGGCTCAACGGCACTTGCGGCAGCTTTGGAATGGTCTGCACTTCGGCAATGTTTAAATCCGCCGGGGCTTGCCCGGTCAGCACGGCAATCGCATTTTCGAATTGCGCGCGCTGCCAGATCAGGTCAACCAGATCGGCCTGGGTGCTTTTCAGTTGTGTCTGTGCCTGCGCCACCGCATCGCGCCCGGAAACCCCGGCGCGGTACTGGTTCTGGGTCATCTTCAACGAGCGTTCGTAGGCGGCGACCGTGGCTTCGAGCAGGCGTTTCTGCTGATCGATCACGCGCAGTTGCAGGTAGTTCTGCACCAGCTCCGATTGCTGGCTCAGGCGCATCGCAGCCAGATCGGCAAAACTGGCCTGAGCGCTGGCCTCATCGGCTTCCAGTCCACGGCGCAGCTTGCCCCACACGTCCGCTTCCCAACTGACGCCCAGTTCGGCGTTATAGGTGTCGCGGATACCGCTGGAAGAACTGCTCAGACTCGAACTGCTGTTGCCAGTGCCCTGACTGGAGCGGGTCTTGCCGAGGCTCAAGTCTACTTTCGGGTAAAACGCGCCACGGGCACTGCGCACCAACGCCTGAGCCTGACGGTACTGGGCTTCCGACTGCGCGACGGTCTGGTTGGAATTGTTGAGTTTCTCGATCAAGCCGTTGAGCTGCTGATCGCCATACAACTCCCACCAGGCCCCACGGGCCAGTGAATCGCTCGGGTTGGCCTGAGTCCAGCCCTCGGCCTCCTTGTACTGGGCGATTTCCGCAGTTTGCGGCCGTTGGTAGTCCGGGCCGACGGCGCAGGCACTGAGCATCGCCACGCACAGCGACAGGCTCAGCAGACGCGAGCCGCGAACGGTGGCCAGATTGAAAAGCGAACGGTCAGTCATAGCGGAGTTTCCAGAGCGGCGTCAGTGCGCACGCCACGCCATTTGTTGAAACGATGGCGCAGCTTGTCAAGATAGAGGTAAACCACCGGGGTGGTGTAAAGCGTCAGCACCTGGCTGAAAATCAGCCCGCCGATGATGGTCAGGCCCAGCGGCTGGCGCATTTCCGCGCCTTCGGCCCGGCCGAGCAGCAACGGCAAGGCACCGAGAATCGCCGCCAGCGTGGTCATCAGAATCGGCCGCAAGCGTTGCAGACAGGCGCTGCGGATCGATTCCAGCGGCGACAGCCCCTGATGCCGTTCCAGTTGCAGCGCGAGGTCGATCATCAGAATGGCGTTTTTCTTCACCACGCCAATCAGCAGGAACAACCCGAGCAACGAGATCAGGCTGAACTCGCCGCCCAGCGCATAGATCGACAGCAACGCGCCGACACCGGCCGACGGCAGGGTCGACAGAATCGTCAGCGGATGAATGTAGCTTTCATACAGCACACCCAACACCAGATACACCGCCAGCAACGCGCCGAGAATCATGAACGGCTGGCTCTTCTGCGTCGCGGCGAAGGCGTCGGCGGTGCCGGCCATTTTTGCGATGACGTCTTCCGGCAGGCCGAGCTTGGCAATCGCCCGCTCGATCGCAGCACTGCCCTGCTCCACCGTCACGCCTTCGGCCATGTCGAAGGAAATGTCTTCGGAGGCGAACTGGCCTTCGTGGCTGACGCGGTCGTCTTCCAGGCTGTTTTCGTAATGAGCGAACGTCGACAGCGGCACCCGCGCACCGTCAGCGGTGATCACCTGCACCTGCTTGAGCGTCACCGGGTCCTGGGCGTATTTCGGATTGACCTCCATCACCACCTGATACTGGTTGAGGCTGTCGTAGATCGTCGAAATCTGCCGCTGGCTGTAGGCGTTGTTCAATACCGAAGTAACCATGTCCATGTCGATCCCCAGGCGCTTGGCCTGATCGCGGTCGACGATCAACGTCACTTGCTGGGCACCCGCTCCCTCTCGGGCGTCAATCGCCGTCAGTTCCGGCAAGGCCCTTAACGCGGTAACCACTTTTGGATACCACTTGCGCAACTCGCCCAGATCACCACTTTGCAGGATGTAGCTGTACTGCGACGTGGTCTGTTCGCGGCCGCCGCCAAATTGCAGATCCTGATCGGCCATCAGCATCAGTTGCGCACCGGGGACCTTGGGCATTTCCTTGCGCAGGCGCTCGATGACTTTCTGCGCGTTGAGCTGGCGCTCCTTGATTGGCTTCAGACGCACCAGCATGAAGGCGTTATTGGTGCCGTTGCTGCCGCCAATGAACCCGGCGACACTTTCCACCGCTTCGTCCTTGAGCACGGCGCGGCGGAAAATTTCCATTTTCGGCTGCATCACGCTGAACGACAGGCCGTCGTCGCCGCGTACGAAACCGATCAACTGGCCGGTGTCCTGCTGTGGCATAAAGGTTTTCGGCACCACCACGTACAGCGCAACGTTGACGCCGACGGTGATCAGCAAGCTGAGCAAGGTCAGACGCCGGTGACGCAGCACCCAGTCGAGGCTGCTGGCGTATTTGCCGACCATCCAGTCGTTGGTGCGACGGCTCCAGCGTTGCAGGCGGTTTTCCTGGCCGGGTGTGTGCGGCTTCAGCCAACGGGCGCAGAGCATCGGCGTCAGCGTCAGGGAAACCACCAGCGACACGACGATGGCTGCGGCCAGGGTGATGGAAAACTCGCGAAACAGGCTCTCGACGATCCCGCCCATAAACAGGATCGAGAGGAACACCGCCACCAGCGAGACGTTCATCGACAGCAAGGTAAACCCGACTTCCTTGGCCCCGAGGTACGCGGCCTGCATCGGTTTGACGCCTTCGTCGATGTGCCGGGAAATGTTCTCCAGCACCACAATGGCGTCGTCCACCACCAGACCGGTGGCCAGAATCAGCGCCATCAGCGACAGGTTGTTCAGCGAGAAACCGTAGAGGTACATCACCGCAAAGGTGCCGACCAGCGACACCGGCACAGCCAACGTCGGAATCAGCGAGGCGCGGAAGTTACCGAGGAACAGGAACACCACCAGAATCACCAGCGCCACGGCAATCAGCAGGGTCATCTCGGCTTCGTGCAACGTTGCCTTGATCACCGGCGAGCGGTCCATGGCCAGATTCAGCTTCACGCTGGCCGGCAACACCGCTTGCAGGGCCGGCAACTGTGCCTTGATCTCGTTGACCGTCTCGATGATGTTGGCGCCGGCCTGGCGGTTGATCACCAGCAGCACGGCGGCGTCATCGTTGAAGAAGCCGCTGTTGTAGCGGTCTTCGACGCCATCACTGACCTTGGCCACGTCCTTGAGGCGCAGCGCTGCGCCATCGGCATAGTGGATGATCAGTGATTCGTAATCCTTGGCTTTTTCCAGCTGATCATTGGCCTGGATCTGCCACAAACGCTGGCCGTCTTCGACCGAACCCTTCGGCCGGCGCACGTTGGCATCGGCGATGGTCTTGCGCACATCGTCGAGCGCTACACCGTACTGATTCAGCGCCTGCGGTTCGAGTTCGATACGCACCGCCGGCAGCGAACTGCCGCCGATCTGTACTTCGCCGACGCCCTGCACCTGTGAAAGGCTCTGGGACAAAATGGTCGAAGCCAAATCGTAGAGCTGGCCTTTTTCCAGCACGTCCGACGTCAGCGACAGCACCATGATCGGCGCCTGCGACGGGTTGACCTTCTTGTAGGTCGGCATGCTGCGCATCCCGCTCGGCAACAGGTTGCGCGAAGCGTTGATCGCCGCCTGCACTTCCCGCGCCGCGCCGTTGATGTCGCGGTCGAGGTCGAATTGCAGAATGACCCGGGTCGAACCCTGACTGGAACGGCTGCTCATGGTGTTGACGCCGGCAATCGCACCGAATGAGCGCTCCAGCGGCGTCGCCACGGTGGATGCCATGACCTCCGGGCTGGCACCGGGCAGGCTGGCCTGCACGACGATCACCGGGAAGTCCATTTGCGGCAGCGGCGCCACTGGCAGCAGGCCGAAGCTGACGCCGCCGAGCAGCATGATTGCCAGGCTGAGCAGCATCGTCGCGACCGGACGCTTGATGAAAGGACCGGAGAGGTTCATTGACCGCAATCCCCAACGTCACACCAATCCCCTGTAGGAGTGAGCCTGCTCGCGATAGCGGTGTGTCTGTTTACATTGATGTCGCAGGTGCCGGCCTCATCGCGAGCAGGCGAAGGCCTACAGGGGTTATGTGTTCGGACAGTCATACCGACACCTCTTCAGTGTCAGCATTAGTCTTGCCAAAGCGTCGACCGAGGCGGTCGAAATACAGGTAGATCACTGGCGTGGTGAACAGCGTCAGCACCTGGCTCACCAGCAGACCGCCAACCATTACCAGACCCAACGGCTGACGCAATTCAGCCCCGGAGCCGGTGGCGAGCATCAACGGCACCGCACCGAACAGCGCCGCCAGCGTGGTCATGAGGATTGGCCGGAAGCGCAGCAGCGCCGCCTGATAAATCGCCTGTTCCGGCGCCATGCCTTGGGTGCGTTCAGCATCGAGGGCGAAGTCGATCATCATGATCGCGTTCTTTTTCACGATACCGATCAGCAGAATGATACCGATGATCGCGATCATGCCCAGGTCATTGCCGCTGAGCAGCAACGCCAGCAACGCACCGACCGCCGCCGACGGCAAGGTCGAAAGAATGGTGATCGGGTGAATGTAGCTCTCGTACAACACGCCCAGCACGATGTACATGGTCACCACTGCCGCCAGAATCAGCAGCAAAGTGCTCGACAATGACGCCTGGAAAGCTTCCGCTGCACCCTGGAACTGGGTCTGCACACCAACCGGCATGCCGATGTCTTTCTGTACCTGCTCGATGATGTCGACCGCATGCCCCAACGCCACGCCGGGTGCGAGGTTGAACGACATCATCACTGCCGGGAACTGGCCGATATGGGTGATCGCCAGTTGCGCCTGACGCTCTTCCACGTGGGCGAGACTCGACAGGCGCACCTGTGCGCCATCGGTGGTCTTGACGTGAATCTGGTCCAGCGCCTGCGGGCCGATCTTCTCCCCGGCCTGGGCCTGCAGCACCACGCGGTACTGGCTGGCCTGGGTGTAAATGGTCGAGATCTGTCGCTGCCCGAAGGCGTCGTACAGCGCATCGGTGATGTTCGCCACCGAAACGCCCAGGCGTGAGGCGGCATCGCGGTCGATCACCAGATAGACCTGCAAACCCTTGTCCTGCAAATCACTGGCGACGTCCGTCAGTTCCGGACGCTGGGCCAGCGCTTCGACCAAGCGGCCGCTCCACTGGCTGAGCAGTTCGGAATCCGGCGAAGACATGCTGAACTGGTATTGCGTGCGGCTGACGCGGTCCTCGATGGTCAGATCCTGCACCGGTTGCATGAACAGACGGATGCCAACCAGTTTGTCCAGCTGCGGTTGCAGGCGCGCAATCACTTCTGTGGCGCTCAGATCGCGCTCACCGTGAGGCTTGAGGTTGATCAGCAAGCGGCCGCTGTTGAGCGTGGCGTTATCGCCGTCGACACCGATGTAGGACGACAGGCTCTGTACGGCCGGATCTTCGAGAATGATCTTCGCCAGCTCTTGTTGACGCTCGCCCATCGCCGCGAAGGAAATCGACTGCGGAGCCTCGGAAATACCCTGAATCACCCCGGTGTCCTGCACCGGAAAGAAGCCCTTCGGCACCACCATGTACAGAAACACGGTCAACGCCAGCGTGCCGATAGCCACCAGCAAGGTCAGCGGCTGATGCTTGAGCCCCCAGCGCAGCATCCGACCATACTCGGCGATCATCCAATCGATGACTGCACCGCTGGCGCGGTAGAAACGGCCCTGCTCATGTGCTTCTGGCTCACGCTTGAGCAAGCGCGCGCACATCATCGGCGTCAGGGTCAGCGAGACCACCAGTGAAATCAGGATTGCCACAGCCAGAGTGATGGCGAATTCGCGGAACAAGCGCCCCACCACGTCGGCCATGAACAACAGCGGAATAAGTACCGCGATCAGCGACAGGGTCAGGGAAATCAGGGTAAAGCCAATCTGCTTGGCGCCCTTCAGTGCGGCCTGCATCGGGCTGTCGCCCTCTTCGATGAAGCGCGCGATGTTCTCGAGCATGACGATGGCGTCGTCGACCACAAAACCGGTGGCAATGGTCAGGGCCATCAGGGTCAGGTTGTTCACCGAGAACCCGGCCAGGTACATCACGCCAAAGGTGCCGATCAGCGACAGCGGTACGGCCACCGACGGAATGATCGTCGCACTGGCGCGGCGCAGGAACAGGAACGTCACCATTACTACCAGGGCGATGGCGATGAGCAATTCGTGTTGCACATCAGTGACCGAGGCGCGAATGGTTTGCGTACGGTCGGTCAGCACGGTGACATCGAGGCCGGCCGGCAGGTTGTCGGTGATGCTCGGCAGCAACGCCTTGATGCGGTCGACCACCTCAATGACGTTGGCACCCGGCTGACGCTGGATGTTCAGCAGCACGGCCTGATTCTTGTTGGCCCACGCCGCGAGACGCTCGTTCTCGGCGCCATCGACGATTTCCGCAACGTCCTTGAGCCGTAACGGCGCGCCGTTCTTGTAGGCGAGGATCAGATTGGCGTAGTCCTCGGGCGAGGTCAGTTGGTCGTTGGCGTCGAGCATTGACACGCGGGTCGGGCCGTCGAAGTTGCCCTTCGGCTGGTTGACGTTGGAGGCACTGATCAAGGTGCGCACGTCGGACAGGTTCAGGCTGTTGGCCGCCAGCGCCTCAGGGTTGACCTTGATGCGCACGGCCTGACGCTGACCGCCGGCAATGCTGACCATGCCGACGCCGCTGATCTGGGCGATTTTCTGCGCCATGCGCGTATCGACCAGATCATTAAGCTTTGGCAACAGCATGGTTTTCGAGGTGATGGCCAGGGTCAGCACCGGGGTGTCCGCCGGGTTGACCTTGTTGTACACCGGCGGTGCCGGCAAATCGGTTGGCAGCAGATTGGTCGCGGCGTTGATCGCGGCTTGCACCTGCTGCTCGGCAACGTCCATGTTGATGTCGAGGCTGAAACGCAACGTCAGCACCGACGCACCGCCGGAGCTGGTCGAGGCCATTTGCGTCAGGCCCGGCATCTGCCCGAACTGGCGTTCGAGCGGCGCCGTCACGGCACTGGTCATCACATCCGGGCTGGCGCCGGGATACAGGGTCATGACGCGGATGGTCGGGTAATCGACTTGTGGCAGTGCAGAAACGGGCAGCAAGCGATAAGCAATCAGGCCGGCCAGCACAATGGCCAGCATGCTCAGGGTGGTGGCTACCGGTCGGAGGATGAACAGCCGCGAAATGTTCATGCGCCCTTCTTGGCCTTGTCGGAAACAGCAGCGTCAGTCGGGGTGGCGGCAGATTTGCCTTGCAGGTGTTCGGTCGGCGTGGTCGGCACTTGATTGCTGTCGTTGACCACTTCCACTTCACTGCCTTCCTTCAGGCGGTCGGTGCCTTCCAGGACCACGCGGTCGCCAGCGGCCAGGCCCTCGGTAACCACGGTGTTTTCGCCATCACTGGCACCGATCTTCAGTTGGCGGATGGTGACTTTCTTGTCGCCGTCCAGTGCATAGACGAACGTGCCATTGGTACCGAACTGGATAGCCGCTGACGGTGCCAGCACCACGCCTTTGAGTGTGTCAGCCAGCAAGTGAACGTTGACGAACTGGTTGGGGAACAACGCCTGATCGCGGTTTTCGTAGCGGGCCTTGAACTTCAGGGTGCCGGTGGCGACGTCGATCTGGTTGTCGAGGCTTTGCAGAACGCCGGTGGCTTGCAGTTTGCTGTCGCCGCGATCCCACGCTTCAGCCGGCAGCTTGGCGCCGCTGCGATAACGGGCGAGCACGGTTTCGAGGCTGTTTTCCGGCAAGGTGAAGGCGACGCTGATCGGTTGCGTCTGGGTGATCACGGCGAGGAACGTGGTGTCGTTGGCGGTGACGAGATTGCCGACGTCGACTTGGCGCAGACCGACACGGCCGGCAATCGGCGCGCGTATCTTGGTAAATTCGAGATTGAGCTTGGCGTCGTTGACCGCGGCCTGATTAGTCTTGACCGTGCCCAGATACTGGCCGACCAGTGCTTCGGCGGTGTCCAGCGTCTGTTTGGCGATGCTGTCCTCTTTGTACAGACCGCGATAACGCTCGACATCGACCTGAGCGTTTTTCAGTTGCGCCTGATTCTGCAGCAAGGTGCCTTCGGCCTGCAGCAAGGCGTTCTGGTACGGGCGCGGGTCGATCTCGGCCAGCAGGTCTCCAGCCTTGACCATCTGCCCTTCTTCGAAATTGATCTTGACCAATTCACCGCCCACCCGGCTACGCACATTGATGGTGTTGAGAGCGGTCACCGTGCCCAGCGCCTTGTAGTACAGCGGGAAGTCGCCGGTGACTGCTGGCGCCACGCGTACCGGGATTGGCCCGCTACCACCACCGAAGCCCGGCCGCATCATCCCCGAACGCCCGGTGTGCCCGGCGGCTGCCTTGTCAGCGCCCTCCTTGTGGGCTGAACCGGCGGGCCAGAATTTCCAGCACAGGACGGCGATCACCAACAAGACCAGCAGGCTGATCAGCCAGCGACGGGAGTTACGGGGGGACGATTGCATGGAGTGATTAACCATTGGGCGCGTGGGCTTCTTTTACGGGAGGCTGAACGATAAGCACTGATGGGGAATTAGCAAAGCAGCTTTACCGGCAATTTACTTACACCTTACGTTTCAAGGTGTGAGGCAAAACACTGATACACAAATGAAAACGGCCTGGACAGGGCCAGGCCGTTAACAATTGTAAAAGCGCTTACTTGAGAACGGACAGGGCCGCTTCGTAGTTAGGCTCTTCAGCGATTTCCTTGACCAGTTCGCTGTGCAGGACGTTGTCGTTTTCGTCCAGAACCACAACGGCGCGAGCGGTCAGGCCTTTCAGCGGGCCGTCAGCAATGGCCACGCCGTAGTTCTCGATGAACTCGGCACCGCGCAGGGTCGACAGGTTCTGTACGTTTTCCAGGCCTTCGGCGCCGCAGAAACGCGCCTGGGCGAATGGCAGGTCAGCGGAGATGCACAACACCACGGTGTTGCTGATGTCGTTGGCCTGAGCGTTGAACTTGCGTACCGAAGTGGCGCAAGTCGGGGTGTCGACGCTTGGGAAAATGTTCAGGACTTTGCGCTTGCCGGCGAAGTCTTGCAGGGTGACGTCGGACAGATTGCCGGCAACCAGAGAAAAGGCTGGCGCCTTGGAACCGGCTTGTGGCAACTGGCCGTTGACTTGAACCGGATTGCCTTTAAGGGTGACTTGAGCCATGACTTGAGTCCTTCTGATGTTTTGATTGGAAAGCATGCAAGAGGCGGAAGTTAACCACGAAATTGTCCGACGACCTATGCCCTGTTTTTAAATTGTTGGGTGCCTGCTCGAAAAATTGTATACAAAACCACAACCATTCCCCTGTAGGAGTGTGCCTGCTCGCGATAGCGGTCTGTCAGTCAACATCTGCGTATATGACCCACCGCCATCGCGAGCAGGCTCACTCCTACAATGAGATCTGCGGTGTGAAAAATTCTCCGCACTTTTACCAGAGACCCTGTCGATTCAAGTGTGGCTCGTTCGACTAAACAACGAATCCCCACAATCCACGGAGTAAACGCCATGCGCTTCATGATCCTTGTAAAAGCCAACGCCGATTCGGAAGCCGGCATCATGCCCAGCGAAGAACTGATCACCGCAATGGGCAATTTTAACGAAGAACTGGTCAAGGCCGGCATCCTGATCGATTGCGATGGCCTGCATCCGAGCAGCAAAGGCGCTCGCGTGCATTTCTCCGGTGACAAACGCACGGTCATCGACGGGCCGTTCATCGAGACCAAAGAATTGGTGGCGGGTTACTGGATCTGGGAAGTGAAGTCGAAAGAAGAAGCCATCGAATGGGTCAAGCGCTGCCCTAACCCAATGCCGGGCGAGTCCGATATCGAAATCCGCCAGATATTCTCCGCAGAAGACTTCGGCGCCGAGTTCACCCCCGAAGCGCGTGCGCAAGAAGAACGCGTCCGCGAACAGGCCAAGAAAAACAGCTAAACCGGACATCACATGTAGGAGCTGCCGAAGGCTGCGATCTTTTGATTCTGATCGTTCCCACGCTCTGCGTGGGAACGCCTCAAGGGACGCTCCGCGTTCCAGCTTGCGAATTTGACGCAGAGCGTCAAGGGCTGCATTCCCACGCAGAGCGTGGGAACGATCATTCAACAGAGATCAGTCATTGAGTTCGACGTGATCGAGGGCTTGGTTGACGGCCAGTTCACCCAGCATGACGACTTGTGCGATGCCCAATGCGGTCTTGCGGTGCGAGGTTTCCAGCGAGGCGGCGAAGTTGATCAGCATTTCGCTGGCCGAGCCGAGGGTTTCGCTGGCGTTGGCAAGCAGGGATTCGGTGTTGTACCTGGGATTGGCGAGGTACATGGGTTCCGGCTCGTTGGCGCTGGACATGATGTGGGCGGAGGGGTTGAGGTAGAAATCGAGGGCGCGGTCGGCGGCTTCGTGGAGCTTTTTACTGTCGACCGAGGCGTAGGGGGATGTAGTGTCGGCTTCTGCTTCTGGGGGGTTGGGTGTTGGTTTTTTCATGGTGTAACTCCGCTGAAAGTTGGAGCTGTCCCATTCGGTTTCCGGACGAAGAGGTGGCAGCTGTACGCAGGTTGGAAACCCGGGCAGCGGCGACCCGGTCGACCCGAAGGTCTCCCGCGCACAGCCGCCATAACGGAGTGCACACATTTGAAGTGCGCAAGGATACGTTATGAAAGGCGTGTACGCGCCACTAATACCCGTCGGGGTTTCCAGTCCCGGTCGCTGATTTGGCAGCGACGAACACAGGCTAGAGACCCGACGTCCGACGGACAACCTGAAAACCTTGTGGGAACGTTCCGCAAAATCAAAACAACCTTTAAACATCCCGAATTGAAATACGTATGGGTAGGAGTTGCCGAGAGCTCAAACCGCGACCGGACGATTCTCTGATTTTGATCCACAAAACCAAGATCAAAAGATCGCAGCCTCGTTTCACTCGACAGCTCCTACACCGTAAGCAATGGAATAGTTGGTACACAATCACCTGTGAACCCGTACACAAAACCAAAGAATTAATCCATTCGGCTGGCTAACTCCCGATTAGCTGCTAGCGTCATTCAGACGTGTCCTACAGGCTTGATAAGAAAGGGATTACGCCGTAACGGCCGAGAAGTGCCGAGTATCCAGAAGCCACCAGGGAATCGGGGATGATGTTCAATCGAGTGGGGAAGACTCTTTTTCTGGCGAGTGCGCTGGCGGCTGCGTGTGGCGTGCAGGCGGATAACGCCGAGGACTCGAACAAAAGCAACAACCCGTTGAACGTGGCGCCCGGCGCCAATCTGCAGGACTACTACACTCCGAAACTCTACGACAGCAATGCGCACAGCAATGACGTGTTGCTGCGCGGCACCCTGCCGATTGCGCCCAACGATTTCATCGGCGTGCCGCAACTGGTCCGCGCCACGCTACCGATCAGCACCCGCCCCGATCCGCACAACGGTTACAGCACCGGCATCGGCGATCTGAACCTGTTCGATATCTTCATTCTGAAAACCGAAGGCGTGCAATTGGGCATTGGCCCGTTGATCACTGCGCCGACCGCCGAACAGGACGAACTCGGTACCGGCAAATGGCAAGGTGGCCTCGCCGCCGTGGCCATCGACGCCTCGCCGCGCGGACTGCTCGGCGCGCTGGTGCAGTACCAGAGTTCGTTTGCCGGTGACAACGATCGCCCGCACGTCGAGAGCGCAACCATGCAGCCGTTCATCATCCATAACCTGGAAAAAGGCTGGTACCTGCGCTCCACCGGCACCTGGACTTTCGACCTGAAAAACGACACCCACTACATCCCGCTCGGTCTGGGTGTTGGCAAAGCCTGGAAGTCCGGCAGCAACATCCTCAACGCTTTCGTCGAGCCGCAGTGGACGGTCGACCGCAAGGGCGACGGGCTGCCGCAGTTCGTTGTGTACACGGGTATCAATGTGACATTCGGCAAATAAGGAAAACGCCATGCACGCTGTTTTCAAAGCCACCGGATACGGCCTGATGACCATGTTTGTCAGCTGTGGCGTCGGCGCCCAGCAGCCCAACTGCCCGCCGACACCAAACGGCTCGGCACAGGGGATTGTTCGCCTTGATATACCGAAACCGGAAGTCGCCAGTGGTGAATGGAAAATGCCGTTGCTCAACCCGATCAATTCAAAACAATAAGCGGAGTTTTTGATGATCAAGCCCAACGTTGTGCGCCCGCTGTTGGCGCTGTGCATGATCGGCAGTCCTCTGCTT
The DNA here is from genome assembly GCF_900187605.1 of Pseudomonas sp. Irchel 3H7. Taxonomy (GTDB): domain Bacteria; phylum Pseudomonadota; class Gammaproteobacteria; order Pseudomonadales; family Pseudomonadaceae; genus Aquipseudomonas. The sequence continues at coordinate 379,299 of NZ_FYEA01000002.1, read as the reverse complement.
TACGCAGCAGAGGGCGGTGTCGGCCGCCCGATCACCGGCCAGCAGGTGTTCTCCAACGCCGGGATCGTCCCGCCCGAGCCGGGTTGGGTCATGTCGCTCACCAGCATCTGGTACGACGGCTCGCTCAAGGGCAGTGACGGTGCACCGATTTCCGGCGCAGTCAGCGGCGGGATCGACATGAAAGTCTCCTACACCATGGGCAACTTCACCCACGTCTGGGACACCGGCAAAGGTCCATGGAACTACGCCTCGGCAATCGGTGTGCCGGTGCAATACACCGACATCAAAGCCAGCATCACCGGCCCGCGCGGACGGACGTTGGGTGACAGTGACTCAGGTACGCAATTCGCCGACGCCTTGATCACGCCGATTGCCGCCGGCTATCACTTCGATGAGCTGAACCACATCTCGTTTTCGCTGCCGATCTACGTGCCAACCGGCGCCTACAACAAGGATCGTCTGGCCAACCCCGGACAGAACAACTACACCTTCATGCCAACGGTGGCGTTCACGCATCTGGATGGCAAGGGCGGCGAACTCACGCTGTCCAGCGGTCTTGAGTTCTATACCGAGAACGACGCCACCGACTATCGCAACGGCAACATCTTCACCCTCGACGCACTGTGGACCCATGGTTTTGGCGATGGCTGGAGCGCGGGTATTGCGGCCGGTTACATCCAGCAACTCACCGATGATAAAGGCCAGACCGCCGACACCTTCAATGGTTATCGCGGACGCTCTGTAGGCGCCGGCCCGGTCGTGGGCTGGACCGGTAAATTCGCCGACGCCCAAGCCAATATCAGTGCGCGCTGGGTACCGGAGTTCGACACCAAGAACCGCCCTGAAGGCAACGGCTTCAGCGTCAACCTGACCCTGGCCTTTTTCTAGACCGGACACAAAGGACTGCCCCCATGACTGCGCTTACCGACCTCAACGCCCTGCAAGCCAGTATCGCCGAAGCCGTACTCGGTCAGGATCAGGTGATCCGCCAGATCCTCCTCGGCCTGTTGGCCAACGGTCACTTGCTGCTGGAAAGTCTGCCGGGGCTGGCCAAGACCCGCACGGTCAAAGCACTGGCCAAACACCTCGACGCGAAGATGAGCCGCATCCAGTTCACCCCGGATCTACTGCCCTCGGACATCACCGGGGCCGAGGTGCTGCATCAGGTCGAAGGCAAAAACGAAATCCGCTTTCAGCCGGGGCCGCTGTTCGGCAACCTGATCCTCGCCGACGAGATCAACCGCGCCCCCGCCAAAGTGCAAGCGGCGTTGCTTGAGGCTATGGAAGAGCGCCAGATTACGGTGGCCGGCAACAGCCATGCCCTGCCCGACCTGTTTATTGTGGTGGCGACGCAAAACCCGATCGAACAGGAAGGCACCTATCCGCTGCCGGAAGCGCAGATGGACCGGTTTCTGATGAAAGTCCTGCTCGACTACCCGAGCGCGGAAAACGAAAGTCAGGTGCTGCGCCTGCTGCGCAACGAAGAGTTCGCCCAAGGCGCGAGCACCACGTCAGCCAAAGGTTTCAGCCTGCCGCAGGAGGTGATCTTCGCTGCGCGCAAGGAAGTCAGCGCGGTACATGTCTCTCCGGCCATCGACAGCTACCTGATCGACCTGATCAACGCCACGCGTCACCCCGCCGATTACGACGAAGACCTCGCGCGCTGGATTGCCATCGGTGCCAGTCCTCGCGGCGGCATTGGCCTGGACCGTTGCGCGCGTGCCGATGCGTGGTTGCAGGGTCAGGACTTTGTTTCGCCGGACAACGTGCGTGCGGTGGTGCATCCGGTGCTGCGCCATCGTCTGCAATTGAGCTACGACGCGGTGGCCGACGGCGTCAGTGCCGATCAGGTGCTCGACCGGATCCTCGACAAAGTGGCGATTCCGGCATGAACGACGAAGGTCTGGTCTACGTCTCTCTCGCGCAATTGATGGCGCTGGAGTTCAAGGCCCGTGACCTGAGTTTTCTGGCGCGGCAGCCTCGGGGCAGCATCCTCGCCGGCAACCATGCTTCGCGCCTGCGCGGGCGTGGCTTGAATTTCGATGAGCTGCGTCGCTATCAGCCGGGCGATGATTTGCGTCACCTCGACTGGCGCGCCTCGCTGCGCACCGGCAAACCGGTGGTGCGTACCTTCACCGAAGAGCGCGACCGCCCGGCGTTGATCGTCGTCGATCAGCGCATGTCGATGTTCTTCGGCTCGCAGCGCAGCTTCAAATCCGCCCTCGGCGCCGAACTCGCGGCATTGGCGGCGTGGATGGTGTTCAACGCCGGCGACCGGGTTGGCGGACTGGTGTTCAACGATCAGCGTATCGACAGCATCGCACCGTTGCGCAGCCGTAAACGTGTGGAAGCCTTGCTCAGTCGCATCGCCGAACAGAATCAGGCACTGAGCGCGGCTAATCCCGACGCCGAAGACGAAGACCAGCTGGACAAGGTCTTGCAACGCTGCCTCGCCCTGGCCGGACACGATCATTTGATCTGCATCGTCAGTGACTTTGCCGGGGCTGGCGAACGTACCTTGCAGCTGATGCGGCAATTGTCGGCGCACAACGATGTGATTGCGCTGCAGGTCTACGACCCGCTGGCGATGAAGCTGCCGAGCAATGGTCGCCTGCTGGTTACCCAAGGCGAATTGCAAGTGGAACTGGCGGTGGAAAAACGCAACGTGCACCAACCGCTGGGGGATTTTCTCAGCGGTCGGCTGCAGGACGTTGCGACCCTGCTGCGCCGCAGTCAGGTGCCGTTGATGATGTTCAGTACCGCCGAAGAAGCCCATGCGCAACTGCGTGCCGAGCTGGGTAAAAGTGCCGGAGCACGGCGATGAACCCGAATATCCCGAGCATTGAACAGCTCAAAGAGTTGGGCCTGCCCGAGCCGGTCAGTTATACGCCGCAGACGTGGGGATGGTGGGTGTTGCTCGCCCTGCTGATATTGGCCGCGTTGCTGATCGGCATTCGGCGTTATTGGCAATGGCGCAGGGACGCTTATCGGCGCGAAGGCCTGGCACGTCTGACGCAGTTGCGCAGCCGTAGTGATGACTTGAATGCCTTGCGTGAATTGCCGGAACTGCTCAAGCGCGTCGCCCTCTCGATGCCCACACAATCCCCAAAGTGGAACCCGATCCCTGTAGGAGTGAGCCTGCTCGCGATAGCGTCATCACGTTCAACACATGCATCGACTGACCGGACGCCATCGCGAGCAGGCTCACTCCTACAGGGTCCTGCGGCGCTGGGGAGGGAGGATTGGCAATTTTTCTTGCAGCGCCACTGCAAAAAGCCGCTCCCGGCCGATTTCAGCGAACAACTCGCGCAACTCGCCTACGCCCCCGACGACACCCTGCGCGCCCTCCCCGCGCCGCAACGCCTGGCGCTGTTCGACACCTGCCAATACTGGATGGAGCATCACCATGTGGCAGCTTGATTACCCCTGGCTGTTGCTTCTGCTGCCATTACCTTGGCTGGCTTACCGCTATCTGCCCGCCTACAACGAGGCCCGCAGTGCCGTGCGTGTGCCGTTTTTCGCAGCCATGAGCCGCGCGGTCGGTGAGGCCCCGGGCATCGTCGGCAACCGCCGCAATCACTGGCAACTGCTGCTGAATGTTCTGGTCTGGGCCTTGATTCTGCTGGCCGCCGCACGCCCGGTTTTCGTGGAAAAGCCCATCGAACGGCAACAACCGGTACGCGACCTGATGCTCGCCATCGACCTCTCGCAGTCAATGGAAACCGAAGATTTCACCAACGCCAGCGGCGCAAAAATCAACCGCCTCGCTGCCGTCAAAGACGTGGTGCAGGGCTTTATCGACAAGCGCAAGGACGACCGTCTCGGTCTGATCGTGTTTGGCACTGGCGCCTACCCGCAGGCGCCGCTGACCCTCGATCACGCCAGCCTCTCGCTGCTGCTGGCCGACACCGGTATCGGCATGGCCGGCCCCAATACGGCGATCGGTGACGCGATCGGTTTGAGCCTGAAGCTGCTGGACAAGGCCCACGAGCAGGAAAAAGTGCTGATCCTGCTCACCGACGGCAACGACACCAGCAGCGCGATCACCCCGGATCACGCCGCTGAAATGGCCGCGAACAAAGGCGTGATCATTCACACCATCGGCATCGGTGACCCGAGCGCGTCCGGTGAGGCCAAGGTCAACTTGTCGGCGCTGGAACAGATCGCCAAAACCACTGGCGGCCAGTTCTTCCGCGCCGAAGACCGCAACGCGCTGGATCAGGTCTACAGCACCCTCGATCGCCTCACGCCACACCAGGTGAAAACCCTCAGCCATCAACCACAACGCGAGTTGTTCTACTGGCCGCTGGGCGTGGCGGTTGCGCTGTTGGGGCTGTATCACCTTGGCGCGCTGCTGCGTGTGCGTCTGGCGTTTGCCCGTCAGCGGCAGGAGGCCTGAGATGGAGATCAACCTCAGCGACTTCCATTTCCTCCGCCCCCTATGGCTGCTGCTCGCACTGTTCGGTGCCGTGCTGCCGCTGCTCTGGCGGCGTGGTCGCGACCTGCAACGACGGCTGCGCGGCAATATCGCCGAGCACTTGTTGCCGCATCTGCTGGTGACTCCGCAGGACCATCAGCGCCTGCGCCCGGTGCACCTGCTGTGCGCACTGTTGATCCTCGGCGCCGTCGCCGCCGCCGGACCGACCTGGGAACAGGATCGGCCGGACTTCCTTGAAAATCGTGCGCCGCTGATTGTTGCCGTGGATCTGTCGCCATCGATGGACGCCAGCGATGTGCAGCCGAGCCGACTGGAAGCGGCGAAACACAAACTGCACGATCTGATACAGCGCCGCGCCGGCGCTCGCACCGCATTGATCGCCTACGCCGGCAGCGCCCATCTGGTGTTGCCGCCGACCGATGATCCGGCGCTGCTCGACACCTTCATTCAAGCCTTGGGCAGCGGATTGATCGACAAACCGGGCAAAGACGTCGGCGCGGTGATCGATCAGGCGAAACGCTTGCTCAATGCCGAAAAAACACCCGACAGCCTGCTGCTGATCACTGACGGCGCTGACACCGCAGAACTCGACGGCCTCGACAAGCGTGTGGGCGACAGTCCATTGCAAGTGCTGGTATTGGCCGTTGGCAGTGAGGACGGCGGCATCATCCATGATGCCAACGGCCAGCCGCGCACCGATGCCAACGGGCGCCCGGCACTGGGCCGTTTCGATCCGGCAGCAATCAAGCAACTGGCCTCCGCCCTCGATGCGCCACTGGGCAGCCTGAGCGTCAATGACGATGATCTGGACTGGATCGAGTTGCACGCGCAGCAGCATTTTCAGAGTGCCAGCGCCGAGCAGCGCGAATTGCACTGGAAAGACGCCGGTTACTGGCTGTGCTGGCCGTTGTTGCTGTTGGCGCTGTGCAATGTGCGCAAGGGCTGGAGCGTCAACTGGATGCCCGCGCTGGCACTGGCGATTGGCTTGGGCTGGCCAGCAGCACCGGCGCAGGCCAACGCCCTGACCGATGCGTTTTTCACCCGCGACCAGCAAGGTCGCTGGGCGTTCGAACATGAGCATTTGCCGCAGGCTGCCGCGCTGTTTGTCGACCCGTACTGGAAAGGTGTCGCGGCGTATCACGCGGCCGACTACGACTTGGCGCTGGCGACCTTCGCGCGGCTCGACACACCGCAGGCGTATTTCTATCTGGGCAATATTTACGTGCGCCGCTTCAAGTTCGATGAGGCCATCGCCGCGTATACCCAGGCCTTGAAGCTGCAACCGCAGTTCCCCGAAGCCACGGCCAATCTGGCGCTGGCGCAAGCGCTGCTCAAGGACACCGAAAGCGCCGAGAAAAACGCCCCGGAGACCAAGCCCGATGAGGTGAAATTCGACAAGGCGCCGGGTAAGGGTCAGAGCAAAAAGGTCGAGACCGAGCAGGCTGCGTCCGATGCTTTGTGGCTGCAGAACCTGACCACCTCGCCGGCGAAGTTTCTCAAGCAAAAGTTCAGCTTGCAGGATCAGCAGGGAGCCAGGCCATGAAGCGTCCAAACCCTGCTGGCCCTATCGCTGGCAAGCCAGCTCCCACAGGGAACTCCGGTGTTATCACCGATTTTGTGAACACCATAAAACCCTGTGGGAGCTGGCTTGCCAGCGATGGGGCCAGATTGATCACTACAAGAATCAGCTTCTGGTTCCTGGCCAGTCTGCTCAGCCTCAATGCTTTCGCCGCCGAACCCCAACTCAAAGTCCAGGCCCACCTGCAACCCGCCGAAGGCGCCATGGTTGGCGGTCTGGTCGAGCTGCAAATCGACGTCCTCACCGACACCTGGTTCACCAGCGCCGCCACCCTGCCCGACCTGAAGCTCGACGGCGCCCTGGTCATGCCGCCGGACGGTCAGGCGCAGCATCTCAATCAAACCATCGACGGTCAGGCCTTCAGCGGTTTGCGCTACAGCTACCTGATTACCCCGAACGTCGCGCGCAGCTTCGACATTCCGGCGCTGACCGTGCGCGCCACACCCGGTCAGGCCACGACAGAAATCAGTGCGCAGAGCCAACCGGTGCAGTTCAGCGCGGCCCAGCCGGCCGGCTTCAAACCCGGGGAAACACCGCTGGTGGCCAACGGTTTGCGTTTCACTCAGAGCATCACCCACTCGGCGACGCCGTTGAAAGTCGGCGACAGCATCACCCGCCAACTGACCCTGCAAGCGGACGGCGCACTGGCCATGGCCCTGCCGATTCCAATGCTCGGTGATGTTCCCGGTCTGAGCCGCTATGCGAAAACCCCGCAAGTCACCGCTCTGGACGACGGTCGCGGTGACATCCTCGGCGGTCAGCGCATCGACAGCGTCAGCTACCGCATCGACAAGGCCGGCTCGCACACGTTGCCGGCCATCGAGGTGAAATGGTGGGACGCCGGCACTCGCCAATCGCGCACCGCGCAAGTGCCGGCGGTGACGTTCGAAGCAGCAGCCGGCACGCCTTACAATGCGGTCTTTTCGATCAGCGAAGACCTCAAGCAACTCGGCCAGAATCGCCTGCACTTCTCTACACGCTGGCTGTGGTGGCTGACCCTGATCGTGGCGGTCGTCGGTGCCGCTTATCTGTTGCGTCCAGCGTTTAACCGCGCCCGGCAACAGTGGCAAGTACGCCGCCAGGCGCAACTACGGGCATGGCAGCAATCCCCTGACTTCGCCTGGCAGCAAGTCAACGCACAACTGCAAGCCCGCCCTCCTCAATTGAGCGCGCTGTACCTGTGGCTGCGCCGCAGTCGGCTGGGGCTGAAACTGGTCGATGCCGGCCCGCGCCTGCAAGGCCTGTTACGCGGGATTTACGGTCGTCAGCCAAGCACCGAGCAAACACTCGTTCAACTGCGCGAATCATTGACTACGCTTCACAGTCAGGCCGAACAGCAGCAGGCAAAACCGGCCTCGGCCCTGCGCCCGCTCAACCCCGTTCACGAGAAGGATTTCCCATGACGACTGCGCTACGGCAACGCCAACGTTTCGGACTCGCCCTGTTGTTTGGCCTCGCCCTGCCACTGCTGGCTCAGGCCAGCGAGCCGCTGCCGTCGTGGAATGACGGCCCGGCGAAGAAGAACATTATCGAATTCGTGCAGGCGGTGACCGACCAGACCAGCAAGGACTTCGTCAAACCGGCCGACCGTATCGCCGTGTTCGACAACGACGGCACGTTATGGAGCGAACAACCGGCCTATTTCGAATTGCTGTTTGCCTTCGATGAGGTCAAGCGCAACGCCGCGCAGCATCCGGAGTGGAAGACTACCCAGCCGTTCAAAGCCGTGCTGGAAAACGATCACAAGGCGCTGGCCGCTTCCGGCATGGAGGGCCTGCTGAAAATCGTCGGGGCGACCCACACCGGCATGACCACCGAAGCCTTCGATGACTACGCCAAAACCTGGCTCAGTCAGGCGCGCCATCCGAAAACCGGCAAACCGTACACCGAGATGATCTTCCAGCCGATGCTGGAAATGCTCGACTACCTGCGCAAACAGGACTTCAAGACCTACATCGTTTCCGGCGGCGACACCGGGTTCATGCGCGCCTTCGCCGAGAAGGTCTACGGCATCCCGCCGGAACAGGTGATCGGCACCACCTTCATCACGTCATTTCAGTACAAGGACGGCAAGGCCTCGATCGTGCGCACAGCGAAACTGGCGCACAACGACGACGGCCCCGGCAAACCGGAAAGCATTGATGCGGTGATCGGCAAACGGCCGATCCTCGCCTTCGGCAATTCCGACGGCGACCTGCAGATGCTGCAGTGGACGGCCGCAGGTCCCGGCAAGCGTTTCATGGGCTTGGTGCACCACACCGACGCCAAGCGCGAATGGGCCTATGACCGTCAATCCGATATCGGCCGGCTCGACAAAGCCCTCGATGAAGCAAATTCCCGTGGCTGGACCGTGGTCGACATGGCGTCGGAGTGGCGCCGGATCTACCCGTTCGAGCCTGCGGTCACCGGGCAGGTGCAATAAGAAAGCGTGATGCAGGACTGCAATAAACGTTAGTCGCAATAAACGACCCCCGCGAAAAGGAGCTAGTCATATGACTCGCATACGCAAGTGGCTACCGAAACTCGCCCTGGTGGCGACTTCGGTCATGGCGCTGTCGGCAACTGCCACAGCGGCTGAGAAACCCAACATTCTCGTAATCTTCGGCGATGACATCGGCCAGACCAATATCAGCGCCTATTCGATGGGGGTGGTGGGCTACAAGACCCCGAACATCGACCGCATCGCCAAAGAAGGCATGATGTTCACCGACTACTATGCGGAGAACAGCTGTACGGCTGGACGATCGTCGTTCATCACCGGGCAGACTCCATTGCGTACTGGCCTGTCGAAAGTGGGCATGCCTGGCGTGCCAGTCGGCTTGCAGCCCCGCGATATAACCATCGCCCAGGCATTGAAAGCACAAGGTTACGCAACGGGCCAGTTCGGTAAAAACCACCTCGGTGATAAAGACGAATATCTGCCGACTAACCATGGTTTCGACGAGTTCTTCGGCAACCTCTATCACCTCAATGCCGAAGAAGAACCGGAGCGTCCGTACTGGCCCAAGAATGATGCCGAGTTTGTCAAGGCAGCCTCTCCGCGTGGCGTGATCCACAGTTTTGCCGATGGCAAGATCGAGGACACCGGCGCGTTGACCAAAAAACGCATGGAGACCATCGACGACGAAACCACTGCCGCCGCTCAGGCGTTCATCGAGAAGCAATCGAAGGCGAACAAACCGTTCTTCGTCTGGATGAACACCACCCGCATGCACGCGTTCACCCACGTGCGTGAATCAATGCAGGGTCAAAGCGGCATGGTCGGCAACGAATATGCCGATGGCATGATCGAGCACGACGGCGACGTCGGCAAACTGCTCAAAACGCTCGATGACCTGAAGCTGACCGACAACACCATCGTGGTCTACACCACCGACAACGGCCCTAACCAATGGTCGTGGCCGGATGCGGCAACCACACCGTTCCGCAACGAGAAAAACTCCAACTGGGAGGGTGCGTATCGAGTGCCTGCAATGATTCGCTGGCCGGGTAAAGTCAAGGCGGGGGAAGTTTCGACGCAGCTGTTCTCGGGTCTGGACTGGTTCCCGACGCTGTTGGCGGCGGTCGGCGACACCGATATCAAGGATCGCCTGCTCAAAGGCGCCGACGTCGGCGGCAAGAACTTCAAGGTGCATCTGGACGGTTACAACCAGTTGGATTACCTGACGGGCAAAACCGACAAGAGCGCGCGCGAGGAGTTCTACTACTTCAACGATGACGGTGTGCTGGTCAGCATGCGTTTCAACGATTGGAAACTGGTCTTCTGTGAGCAGCGCGCTCCCGGTGGTCTGGAAGTGTGGAGCGAACCGTTCGTGTGCCTGCGTGTGCCGAAAATGTTCAACCTGCGCATGGACCCGTACGAACGGGCTGACATCGTGTCTGACCAATACTATGACTGGCTGACGAAAAACGACTATCTGATTTTCGACGGCACCCGCAGGGCTGCGAAGTTCCTGCAGACATTCGTCGACTATCCACCGAGTCAGCGTCCGGCGAGCTTCAGCATCGACCAGATTCGTGAGGACGTGGATCGTCGCATCGAAGAGAAAATGAAGAAAGCCCAGTAACACCGCTCGACTGCCGCTCGCCGTCACCGGCGGGCGGCCCTTTTTTTGACTTGGGACTGTGTTGGCTTCTTCGCGAGAAAGCTCGCGAAGGGGCCAGCACCGTCACAATCACTTTTGAATTAAGGCCTACGCATGTCCTCACGTATCGCCAGCAAGCCGTCGGCCATACCCGCCTCACATACCGCCGCTCCCGCGCTGCTGTTCCCCGCCCTGCTGCTGTGCATCTCCGGCGCAGCGGCGCTGGTCTATCAGGTGCTGTGGATCAAGCAACTGTCGCTGGTGGTCGGCGTCGAGGTGTATGCGATCACCACCGGTATCAGTGCGTTTTTCGCAGGACTGGCTCTTGGTGGCTGGCTGTTCGGGCGCTGGGCCGATCGCTTGCAGCAGCCGGTGTTGCTGTATGCCGGGCTGGAAGTGCTGGTGGCGATTCTCGGCGTCGGCGCGACCGTGGCCATGAGCCTGGCGGCCAGTCCGTTTGCCTGGCTGCAAGAGCATGTCGGCCTGATCGCGTGGATATTGCCGTTCGCATTGGTCGGCTTGCCGGCGGTGTTGATGGGCGGCACCCTGCCGGTGCTGGTGCGTTCGCTCGCCGCCGATCCGGGCAAGGCTGGCGGTCAGTTATATGCGGCCAACACCTTGGGGGCGGTTGTCGGCACCCTGCTCGCCGCGTTCGTGTTGATCGCCAGCCTTGGTGTGCGTGGCAGTGCCTTGTTCGCGGCGATGCTCAATCTGCTGGCAGCCATCGGTGCGTTATGGCTGGCCCGGCAGCATCCGGCGCCCCTGACCACCACCGTCAAACACCACGCGGAAAAAGCCCCGGATCGAACCGCGCTGTGGCTGTACTCCATCGCCGGTGGCGTGGCGCTCGGTTATGAAGTGGTCTGGTCGCAATCGATCGTGCAGTTCATGAGCACCCGCACCTACGCGTTTGCCGTGGTGTTGGCGACTTATCTGACCGGGCTGTTTATCGGCAGCGCCCTGCTCGCCCGGCGGGTCGAGCGCATTCGTGATCCGTGGGGCGTGTTCGGCTTGCTGATTGCCGGCGCCGGCCTGATCGCGTTGCTGGAAATCGCCGTGCTCGGGCGCTGGCTGGTGATCGCGCAAAGTCAGGCGGAAATGTGGCTGTTGAGTCTGGGCGCCAGTGAACTCGCCGGCATGAGTGCACGCTTCGCGGTGGCAGCGTTGAGCATTGTCTTTGTACCGACGCTGCTGCTTGGCGCGGCGTTTCCGCTGGCACTGCGTTTGAGTGTCGGCCATGAACGCGTAGGTCGGGATGTGGGTGCCGTGGTCGCTTTCAATACCCTCGGCGGGATCGTCGGGGTGATGCTCTGCGGCTTCCTGTTGATCCCGCTGCTGGGGCTGGTGCGCACCTTGGGCCTGCTGGCGATTATCGCCGCCGGCATCGGCTATTTTGCCGTACGCAGAGGTCATCACGTGAAGAAAGGCCGGCGTCAGGCCGTGGTTGCCCTCGGTCTGGTCTCGGTTGCATTTGCCGTGTTTACCCCGGTCGACAAACTCGCCAGCCTGCTGCCCGGTGCGCGCAACGGCAGCCTGTCGTTCTATGAAGAAGGACGGGGCGGCACCGTCGCCGTGGTTGCTCAAGGTCGCGGCGATAACACCTTCCATCGCTTGTATATTCAAGGCGTATCGAACACCGGTGATGCCATGCCCTCACTGCGCTACATGCGTGTGCAAGCCTTGCTGCCGCTGCTGATTCACAACGGTGAGCCGCGTTCGACGCTGGTGATCGGTTTCGGCACCGGCATCACCGCTGGCGCCCTGCTGCGCTACCCGAGGCTGGAACATCGGGTGGTTGCCGAGTTGCTGCCGTCAGTGGTCAAAGCCGCGCCGTTGTTCAAGGGCAACTTCAACGCCGCCAGCGATCCCGGCGTCGATGTGCGTCTGCGCGACGGGCGCCAGGAACTGCTGCGCAGCGCACAAACCTATGACCTGATCACCCTCGAACCGCCACCGCCCTCTGCGGCCGGCGTGGTCAATCTGTATTCGCGGGATTTCTATCAGTTGGCGGCGAGTCGCCTGGAGGACAAAGGCATCGTCGCGCAGTGGCTGCCGTTGCCGACGCAGAACATCGACGACTCGCGTTCGCTGGTGCGCAGCTTCCTTGATGTGTTCCCGTATGCCTCGCTGTGGACCAGCGAATTCCACGAGATGCTGCTGGTCGGTTCGCTGCAGCCGATGGAAATGGACGTCGCAAAAATTACCGCGCGTTTCCAGCAGGACAGCGTGCGTAGCACCTTGCAGGATGTCGGTATCGGCTCGGCCGCTGCCCTGCTCGCGACCTGGGTCACCGATCGCGCCGGGCTTGAACGCTTTGCTGCCGATGCGCCTGCGGTGACCGACGATCAGCCGAGGATCGAATATGCGCCATGGGTGCGCAGCAAGGAGATCACGCGCGTGTTGCCGGCACTGTTGGACCTGTATCAGGCGCCGTCACTGGTGAATGCCGATGCCGGTTTCAATGAACGTATGGAAAGCCATCGTCAGCGCCTGATGCAGTTCTATCGCGCCAGCCTGCATGCCTATGACGGCGACCGCGATGCCTGGGCACGGGATATCGGCGAGGTGATGCGCGGCGATGGCGGCAACCCGTATTTCCGCTGGTTCGTCGGCAAATGAATGGTGGCTGAGGACTTTTCGACGCGAAACAGGTAGGGTGCGCGCAATCAAAGTGCCACCACTGGACCGCGTCGAAGGTTTTCATGGAGTTGTACACGCAATGAGTTGCTGGACCGTCCTTGGCCTTACCGCCGACGCCGATACGCGCAGTATCAAACGCCAATACGCCGCCCTGCTCAAACAGACCCGCCCGGACGAAGACGCCGAGGGCTTTCAGCGCCTGCGTGACGCCTATGAGCAAGCCCTGAATTACAAGGAATGGGCGCAGGTCCACGAAGACAACGAAGCGCCGGACGACAGCTGGGATTTGACCGGCCTGACCGTGGTCGAAGTCGATGCCTTGCAACAGGCGACGCGCTCGCTGCACGGCACCAGCCTTGCGCAGTTGCAACAGCGCCATGCCCTCGCCGTTGAGCAGGGTTGTGCGCATATTCTCGAAGAAACCCTGCTGCAGCATTGCATCGAGCACCCTGACACGTCGGCGCCGATGGTCGATTGGGCGGTGCAGACCTATCACTGGTTCAGTGCCTGGCAGCGGCTTGAGCTGGATGAAGAGTCGATCGAACTGTTGCTCGATCAGCAGCGTGATCGCATGACTCGACCATTGCGTGATGCCCTCGAACGCGAAGACGGCGAAGCCTTTTTGCAGGCCTACGCACAGTGCGCGCAATACCTTTGGCTCGACGCTGAAGTGCACCGGCAGTGGTTCAACCTGTACCTGAGTCGATTGCTGCTGGACAGCGAATACTGGTCCTCCGCTATTTTCGAACAGGTGTGCGTTGGCCAGGGCTGGCACTCCGGCCCGGCCAATCTTTGCCCGAAAGATGAATGGAAGCGGCTGACCGCTCGCTACGAGGCACCGCGGTTTATCGCGCAGCAACGTCAACTCGCCGAAGAGCCGCCCGCCACCGCCGAACACCGCGCCGCCCGCCTGTTGCTCGGCAGCGGCCCGTTCAGCCAGCGCCGCGCATTGGCCCGGCGCCTGCGTGAGAAAGATTGGGAGCATTGCCGACACTTGAGTTCGGCGCTGTACGCCAATCATCCGAAGGTCTGCGCAGCGTTGCCCGGTGGCACCGCGTTCTTCTGGCGCGACTGGGAACTGAAACGCGGTGAATGGCCGACCTACGTTGGCGTGGTGCTGGCCTGTCTGATCGGTGCGTTTAGCCATTTCATCCCGCTGGGGCTGCGCGTCACCGGACTGATCAATATCGTCATGACCTCAACGATCGTGTTTGGCGTGATCGCTGCGGGCATCAACTGGCTGACTCACGAACTGGCGCACACCCATTGGCTGCTGGACGACCGCCTCAGCGCGCGGTTGTGGCCAGGGTTCGCCAAGGACGCTGCGCCGTTCGGCGTACTGCGTGACCTGATTCCATGCGCATTGATGGTGGCCGGGCTCACTTGGTTTTTCGGCCCCATCGCTGGCGTCGTCTACGCCGCCACACTGGCCTGCGTGGGTTTGATCCGTCGCCGTCAGGTCAAGCCACACACGTCCTGGGAAAAGACCAACCTGCCGGTGAAAATCGGCCTGTCGCTACTCGGGGTTGTCGCCCTGGTGCTGGTGCTGGGCGTGTTCAAAGTGGCCGCCAGCCAAGGCACGGTCAATCGCAATCAGGGCCTGCAACCCTGGGCCGAGCGCTTGTGCAGTCGGCTGCCGGCGAGTTCGTTCGACTGTGGCGCGCCCGCCACCCGTGAACAGTGGTATCCGGCGGAGGCACGACCATGACCTCAAGACTCATGTTTGTCAGCGGCGTAGTGGTCGTTCTGGTGGTGATGGGGCTGTCGAGCGCGACCCGGCCGTTCCTGAAGCTCGATCTGTGGCTTGATCAGCGCGAATCCCCCGTGACCGCGCAGGCCAACGCGTTGAGCCCGATCATCGCCTGCGTCAACCGCGTCGATGTGCACTGGCGCAACGCCTACGACAAAAACGAACATCAGCGGCCAACCAGTGATGCATACGGAAAGTATATTTCCGAGCCACAGGATTTCGATAACAGCGATGCGTTCACTGTGCGTGACATCCAGGAGGATACCTGCCTGCGGGATATCAACGAAAAGCTTGAGCTGCTGGCCTACCAGCCAGCGCTGTCGCAGAAAGTCCGTGACTACGCGCAAGCATTGAAGTGGGCATCGGTGATTTCTCCACCGACTCGACTCGATAAAAGTGCGAGCTTCTTTGTCGTCCCGTTCAACCAGACACCGCAGCTGCTTGCGCAAATTCAGACCGCCAGCAATGCCTATATCAGCGCATCGACTGCCTTGAGAGAAGAACTGCTGCCACTGGACGTCGCGCAGCGCCTCGCACAGCTCAAGCTTCTTGAAGCACGCGTAGGCAAGGAGATCCACTGGTCGCTGCTGGCGTACATGATTCAGGCCCGGGAGACACTGGAATTGCTGGAAGACGGGATGAAACACCGCACCCTGACCGCGCAAGCCGTGGCCGACACCAGCGCCGATCTGCAACAGGCATGGAATCGCGGTGGGCCTTTTATCGGTCCGCGCGAGCCTGGTTTCCGTAATAAAGACGATGATGCGCGCGAGCTGTGGCGCCACATCCGTGAGCCTGCGCAGCACTATCTCGACGCACTGAACACCCTGCACAAGGACTGGCAAAACCACGCCGAACCGCAACGTTTGAGCGACGATTACTACGCCGTCACCCGTGGCTACGACGCCCTGCTCAGCCACTACAACCGTCAGGCACGCGCCAATTTCTGAGGAGTTGCACCGGCCGGAGAACCCTCGCGGGACTCCGGCCGGGTGCGCTTATTTTGCTGCCTTGAGCTTCAGATACGACTGACGCATGTCCGAGGCCCAGCCATCGATCACCGGTTTGACGTCATTCGCCGTCATCGCCTGTGAGTCATTTTCCAACGGCTTGCCGGTGCCTTTGCGCACCACTTGCGCGACGACCTTGTTATTCGCGCCATCGAGGAACACCGCTTCGGTGGCCAGGGTAGTTTCCTGATCGCGAATACCGCTGGCGGTGCTGACCGCAGCGGCGACCAGAGCAATCGGAATCACCTCATAGGCGTGCAGGCCTTCAGTCTTGCTGCTCACGGCGGTGATCGCCGCACGCACCACAATCACGCCCGGGCCAGGACCGGTTGCCAACGGCAGGTCTTTGCCGATTTCACGCTTGAGTGCCTGATCGTAGTAGGAAGTGATGCCATTGAGGGTTTGCTGGGAGATCTTCGCGGTCGGTTGCGGTTTCGGGTACAGCTGGGTCGGCTCGATATACACACTGGTGAATTTCTTGATGTCGACCTTCGGATCGATCCAGCGCATGACCTCGGCACCGGACGGCGATTTGGCCTCCTTGAGCTGGCTGTAGTCTTTGAGGAAGCCGGAGTACTCTTTCGGGTCGACGGTTTTGCTGGAACAACCCACCACTGCGAGAGTGGCAAAACACAGAGTGCCCATCATCACTGCTAGCTTCATGCTGTAACTCCTGTCAGAAGGCCGAAAACTTTGCCTGGGGGAGTTACAGGTATAGCTAAAACCTCAGTAATTGCGATTGCAAAGCACAAAATTCACACAAACCTGCGCGACGGATCACAAGGGTCATTTGACAGACGCCGATGATCCGGCAAAGCTGCATCGAGCTTGAACGCACGCCAGACGGCAAATGCACCTGGACTACGGAAGTCGCAATGCCCAAGCATAAAAATAAAACCGCACAACCTGACCCTGATTCGACGCAACCTTCCATTTCAAAATACCTGTTCCCGATCACCATCGCTGTACTGCTCGCCGCCGTCGCGGGCATCGGCTGGTTTCTCTTCAGCCCTGCTCCGGCGCCGTTGAAACCCGCGCCGATCAGCGCCCCCGTCGCCCCGGCTGCCAAGCCACAACCAGTTGTGGCGAGCAAACCGGCGACGATGGTCGATGAACAACAATGCCAGGGCTGCCACAGCGAACAGGTCAAGGACTGGCAAGGTTCACATCACCAATTGGCGATGCAGCCGGCGAACGCTGAGACGATGCTCGGCGACTTCAACAACGTCACCTTCAAAGGCGAAAACGAGACCACGCGTTTCTCGCGCAAGGGCGATGAATTCTGGGTCAATACGCCCGGCATCGACGGCAAAAACGGCGACTTCAAAGTCGCCTACACCTTCGGCATCGCGCCGCTGCAGCAATACCTGATCGAAGTCGGCGAAGGTCGTTTGCAGGCGCTCGGCGTGGCCTGGGATACCGAGAAACATCGCTGGTTTCATCTCTATGCCGGCCAAGGCGTCAACTTCAAGAATCCGCTGCATTGGAGCAAGCCGAGCCAGAATGCCAACTTCATGTGCGTCGAGTGCCACACCACCGGCTTCAAGCGCAATTTTGATGCGGCCAGCAACACCTTCAACAGTCAGTGGAACAGCCTCGGTGTCGGTTGCCAGGCTTGTCACGGTCCGGCCTCGAATCACCTGGAGTGGACGCAGAAAAAAACCGACCTGATTCATCAGGGGTTTGACGTCGACCTCAAGGACAAGAACGCCACCGTCGAGATCGAAACCTGCGCCCGCTGCCATGCACGTCGAGCGCCGTTGGGCGATGGCTACACCGTCGGCAAGCGGCTGATGGACGACTACCTGCCGAGCACCCTCACCCGCGAACTGTATGCGCTGGACGGCAAGATCAAGGATGAGGTGTTCGAACATGGCTCGTTCCTGCAAAGCAAAATGTTCGATAAGGGTGTGCGTTGCAGCAACTGCCACAACCCGCACAGCAACGAGCTGAAGGCACCGGGCAACGCGGTGTGCCTGCAATGCCATAACACCGCTGGCAAGACTTCAATCGAAGGTGTCGACGGCAAAGGCCTGCAAGCGAAGAACTACGATTCCATCGAGCATACGCGCCACACCATGGGCCAGCCCGGTTCGCAGTGCGTCGATTGTCACATGCCCGGCAAGTTCTACATGGGCAATGACTTCAGGCATGACCACAGCTTCAGCATTCCCAACCCGGAACGGGCGCAGAAGCTCGGCACACCGGACGCCTGCCTGACCTGCCATCAAGGCAAGGCTGGCGACAAGGTCACCGCGCAGTTCAAGTTGTGGAGCGCCTCTGCCGCGCCGCTGGCACCGCGTTATGACGAAAGCTTGTGGTTGATCCGCAACGGCCAGCCGGGCGCCGCGGATGCGCTATATGAGCAGTTGCAGCGCAGCAATTTGCCAGCGATTCAACGGGCGACGTTGCTCGCTGAATTGCCGCTGTACCCGAGCGAACAGGCACTGAAACTGGCCACCCAGGACTTGAAGAATCCGGCGCCGCAAGTACGTGAAAGCGCTGCGCGAGCGATCAGTGCATTCCTGCCGCCAGCGGAGCGTGCGCCATTGTTGTCGCCGCTTCTGGGTGATCCAGTGAAAGCCGTGCGCATTGTGGCTGCGCGGGATCTGTTGAGTGTTGCGCGCAACAATGGTCTTGGCGCTGCGCAAGCCAATTGGGAGGCTGCGATTGCCGAGTACGAAGCGGTGCAGAAAAGCCTGCTGGAACGTGCCGAGGCCAATCTGAATCTGGCGATGCTGTATCAGGCCAATGGCCGTGGTTCGGAAGTTGAAGGTCTGCTGCGCTCGGCACTCAAACGCGATCCGGATTTCTACCCGGCACTGGTGACGCTGGTGCAATGGCTGGAAGCCAATGGCCGTGGCCAGGAGGCGCAGACGCTGTTGGATGACAGCCTCAAGCAGCATCCGGACGCCGCACTGTTGCAGCACACCCGTGGCTTGTCGCTGATCCGCGCCGGCAAGACCACCGAAGCCATGTCACCGCTGAAAAAAGCTGCGCAACTGGAGCCGCAGAACGCGCAGTACGGTTATGTGCTGGCGGTGGCGCTGCATGAAAGCGGCAAGGTCGATGAGGCGTGCGCGGTGCTGGAAGGTTTGCTCAAGGTACAACCGGCGAACCGCAACGCGCGGTTGTCGCTGATTCAGTGGTATCTCGACAGCGGGCAGGAGCCGAAGGCGCAGGTGCTGTTGCAGGGGTGGAAGAGGATGAATATGGGGGATCCGGCGCTTAAGTGATTGGCTGGAGATTGGCTTCCCTCACCCTAGCCCTCTCCCAGAGGGAGAGGGGACCGACCGGGGGAGATTCAAGAATTCCGCCGACTTGAACGATTGGCTTTGAATCCATAATCGACTCGGTCTTTCACGTCGGTGGAGGACGACAGACACCCCGGTCAGTCCCCTCTCCCAGAGGTAGATGGAGGGGACCGATTGGGGGAGATTCAAGAGATGCACCGACGTGACCGATTGGCTTTGAATCCATAATCGACTCGGTCTTTCACGTCGGTGGAGGACGACAGACACCCCGGTCAGTCCCCTCTCCCAGAGGTAGATGGAGGGGACCGATTGGGGGAGATTCAAGAGATGCACCGACGTGACCGATTCGCTTTGAATCCATAATCGACTCGGTCTGTCACGTCGGTGTCGCTCGCCAGACAACTCGGTCAGTCCCCTCTCCCAGAGGTAGATGGAGGGGACCGATTGGGGGAGATTCAAGAGATGCACCGACGTGACCGATTCGCTTTGAATCCATAATCGACTCGGTCTGTCACGTCGGTGTCGCTCGCCAGACAACTCGGTCAGTCCCCTCTCCCTCTGGGAGAGGGTTAGGGTGAGGGGCTTTTCAGGGTTCACGCCATTACCAGGACGACGTCTCACCACTGCGCAATGCCATCTCGCGCCGGCTGTTGATGTGCATCGCCTTGATCAGCGACACCGTGCCCACCAGCAAAATCGCCGCGCCCAACAGGAAGTCGATGTTGTAGAGCTGGAAGTCCTGCACCGGCCCGATCAGCAACACCCTCACGATCGCCGCGCCCAACAGCGTGGCGAGGAAGTCGATCCCCGGCTCGTTACGGTAGAACACCAGCAGCAACGGCAGGCACAACACCAACAGCAGCAACAACACGACAACCTTGAACGAACCTTTGCGCTCGACGCTGAACGCGCATTCGTGCGGGCCGTAAGCCTTGTAATCGTTGTCGCGGATCATCGAGTTGTTCTCGTTGATATAGTCGACGCGGTTGTATTTTTGAATCGGTGTGAAGGTATTGGACATCTCCATCAGCGTGGTGATGTTCTTGAAGCGCAGGTCGATGCGCTCGCTGCCCTTGAGGTAATAAAGCACCGGTTTGTAGCCGTAGCGGTAGGTGTCGAACGGGAATTCGGTGACCTGACCCTGTACGCCGATCGGGCGCGGTTCAAGTTCGGCGTAGGCGCTTTTGTTGGTGGCCGACAGGTTGCGGCTCAGCGGCTGCACCTTGACCTGTTCAAGGAAGATCGGCGTGACGCCGTAGGACCACTGCAACGGTTCCAGACGCAAACGCAGTTCGTTGCGGCTGAGGTCGTAACGGTTGAAGGTGCGTTCCGAAACCACAAGGGAGCCACTGAGCATGAACTCGCCGCGCAGGTTGTTGGTGACGCGCAAGGTCAGTTGGTCCTTGCCCAGCAACGCCGCTTCGGTGGACGGTGGCGTGCCGCACCACGCGGTGCTTTCGCCGACACCGCCGAGCTGACCGCTGCGGTTTTCCTTGAATACGTAAAAGTAACTGGCCCACAGCGTCACCATTAAAAGCAACGCTGTGAGGCCGAGGATTTTTTTGCCCGGACTCACTGATCAGACTCCCTTCTTCGGTTCCATCGTCCAGCCGAAAACCCGCTGGCGACGGCGACTCTACCAAAAGGCCAGCATCGACCCAAGGAAAAATCCCCGATTGACCAAGGTTGTAAGGGTTTCCCCGGTGTTAAAAGCCAGATCAAAAGATCGTCCGAACGCGGCCCGAACCTGCGGCAGCTCCTACACGGGATCAAATGTAGGAGCTGCCGAAGGCTGCGATCTTTTCAACCGTCAACGCCGACGGAAAAGCGGGCGCGGCTCGATCACCGAACGCCCATACAACACGCTCATGCCGGCCAAGCCTTTCAACGCATCCTCGGCAGATTTGTCCTCACGCACCGCAAAACTGTCGAACCCGCACTGGCGCATATGGCTCAGTTGATCACGCAACACATCGCCAATCGCGCGCAACTCCCCTGCCCAACCGAAACGACTGCGCAGCAGATACGCCTGGCTGTAAGCACGGCCATCGCGAAAACTCGGAAAGTCCAGCGCGATCAGCGGCAACGAGGCCAGCCACGGCACCAGGCTTTCAACCTCATCGTCCGGGCCCAGCCACACCGCGTGGGTCGACGGCGACTCCAGCCAGTGCGCCAGCGGCAACATCAGCAAACCTGCCGGCCTTGGCGTCGATGGCTCACGCACCAGCGTCCATGGGTCATCCGTGACTATTCGCGCCACGCCCTGCTCCAGCCGCAACAGATTGTTCATACCGCGGCCTCCAGCGTTTTCGGATAGACCCGCTCCTTGAACGGCTCCAGGCCAATCCTTGCCACGGTGTCGACAAACAATTCCTCGTGCTCGCGATAGCGCACAAACGTGCCGATGATGCGCTCGATCACCTGCGGCACTTCAGCGGCGCTGAACGACGGGCCGATGACTTTGCCCAATGCGCTGTTTTTGCCTTGCGCGCCGCCGAGGGTGATCTGATACCACTCGCTGCCGTTCTTATCGACGCCGAGGATGCCGATATTGCCGATGTGGTGATGGCCGCAGGCGTTCATGCAGCCGGAGATGTTCAGGCTGATATCGCCCAGATCATGCAGGTAATCGAGGTTGTCGAAGCGTGCCTGAATCGCCTGGGCAATCGGGATCGATTTGGCGTTGGCCAAGGCACAGAAATCGCCGCCGGGGCAGGCAATAATGTCGGTCAGCAGGCCGACGTTGGCGCTGCCCAGATCGTGTTTGCACGCCAGTTGCCAAAGCGCATAGAGATCGGTTTTCGGTACATCGGGCAGGACGATGTTCTGCTCGTGGGCAATACGAATCTCGCCGAAACCGAAACGCTGCGACCAGTCAGCGACTGCGAGCATCTGCACGCCGGTGACATCCCCCGGCGGCGAGGCCATGCCCGGTTTGGTCGACAGCACGACGCTGGTGTAACCCGGCACTTTGTGCGGCTGCACATTGCGCGCGACCCAACGAGCGAACGCCGGGCTTTCGGCCAGGCGCGTGCCGAAGTCCAGATCGGTGTCGGCCAAGGTGTGATAAACCGGCGGCACGAAGGCGCTGGCGACCCGTTGGTATTCGGCCTCGGTCAGTTGCGCCGGGCCGTCCTTGAGGTGTTGCCATTCCTCTTCGACTTCCTTGGCGAACGCCTCGATGCCCAGCGCCTTGACCAGAATCTTGATCCGCGCCTTGTACTTGTTGTCGCGCCGGCCGTGGCGGTTGTACACCCGCAGCACAGCTTCGACGTAGGACAGCAAATGCTGCCACGGCAAGCCTTCGCGGATCTGCAAACCGAGAATCGGTGTGCGACCCAGGCCACCACCGACGATCACTCGCAGGAGCATCTGCCCGTCGCGACCGGGGTAAAGGTACAGACCGATGTCGTGCATCATGATTGCGGCGCGATCCTGTTTGGCCGAGCAGATGGCGATCTTGAATTTGCGCGGCAGAAACAGGAATTCCGGGTTGATCGTCGACCACTGCCGCAGGATCTCGGCCAACGGGCGCGGGTCGATCAGTTCGTCAGCCGCGACCCCGGCGAAAGCCTCGGTGGTGATGTTGCGCACGCAGTTGCCGGACGTCTGGATCGCATGCATGTTGACCTGCGCCAGACGTTCGAGAATATCCGGCACGTCGCTCAGTTCGATCCAGTTGAACTGCATGTTCTGCCGCGTGGTGAAGTGGCCGTAACCGCGATCGTAGTCGCTGGCGATGCTCGCCAGCGTGCGCATCTGCTCGGCGCTCAACGTGCCGTAGGGAATCGCCACGCGCAGCATGTAGGCGTGCTTTTGCATGTACAGGCCGTTTTGCAGGCGCAGCGGCAAAAACTCCTCTTCGCTCAGTTCCCCGGCCATGAAGCGCTCGACCTGATCGCGAAACTGCGCAACGCGCTCGAACACCAGCGCCCGGTCGTAATCATCGTATTGATACATGCAACTGCCACCTCATCAGGATTGATCACGGATCAAAACTGTGGGAGCGAGCTTGCTCGCGAATGCGGTGTGTCAGGCAACGAATAGGTTGTCTGACATACCGCATTCGCGAGCAAGCTCGCTCCCACAGGATTTTCCCAGACTATGGCCGAACAGCGCAGCACGTTACAGATTCACCTGAAGCGATAAAAACCATATCAGGGCGCGGCAGAACGCCGCAGTCAGCCCTTCAATCTGATCCGCACAAATCAAAGATTCCTGAGCCTGTTTTGTTTCTGGCGGGGTTTCTACAGTGCAGCTCATGCCAGACCGGGTGGCCTGGCAAGACTTTGCAACCGTGGATGAACTGACCATGAGCACAGCAACAATCGGACAGGCTTATAACTACAAGGTCGTCCGCCAATTCGTCATTGCCACAATTTTCTGGGGCGTGGTGGGCATGGCGATGGGGGTTTTGATCGCCTCGCAACTGGTGTGGCCAGAGATGAATCTGGATCTGCCGTGGACCACCTTCGGCCGTCTAAGACCGCTGCACACCAGCCTGGTGATTTTCGGTTTCGCCGGCAGCGCGCAATTTGCCGCCAGTTACTACGCAGTGCAACGTACCTGCCAGGTGCGGCTGTACTCGGACACCCTTGCCGCGTTCACTTTCTGGGGCTGGCAATCGGTGATCGTGATCATGCTGATCACCCTGCCAATGGGCTACACCACCACCAAGGAATACGCCGAGATCGAATTCTCCGGCGCGGTGTGGATGGCCGTGGTCTGGGTCGCCTACGCCGTGGTGTTTTTCACTACCGTGGTGAAGCGCAAGACCAAGCACATCTACGTCGGCAACTGGTTTTTCGGCGCGTTCATTCTGGTGATCGCCATGCTGCATGTGGTCAATCACCTGTCGATTCCGGTGGACTGGTTCAAGTCCTATCCGGTGTATTCCGGCGCCACCGACGCCATGGTGCAGTGGTGGTACGGGCACAACGCGGTGGGTTTCTTCCTGACCACCGGGTTCCTCGGGATGATGTATTACTTCGTGCCGAAACAGGTCAATCGCCCGGTGTATTCGTATCGCTTGTCGATCGTGCATTTCTGGGCGCTGATCACCCTGTACATCTGGGCCGGCCCGCACCATCTGCACTACACAGCGCTGCCGGACTGGGCGCAGTCGCTGGGCATGGCCATGTCGCTGATCCTGCTGGCGCCGAGCTGGGGCGGGATGATCAACGGCATGATGACCTTGTCCGGCGCCTGGCATAAGTTGCGCACCGACCCGATCCTGCGCTTCCTCGTGCTGTCGCTGGCGTTCTACGGCATGTCGACATTTGAGGGGCCAATGATGGCGATCAAAACCGTCAACGCCCTCTCCCACTACACCGACTGGACCATCGGCCACGTGCACGCCGGCGCCTTGGGCTGGGTGGCGATGATCACCTTCGGCGCGACCTATCACATGGTGCCGAAAGTCTTCGGTCGCGAGCAGATGTACAGCACGCCGCTGATCAACCTGCACTTTTGGCTGGCGACGATTGGCACGGTGTTGTACATCGCTTCGATGTGGGTCAACGGTATCACCCAGGGCCTGATGTGGCGGGCGATCAACGAGGACGGCACACTGACCTATTCGTTCGTCGAGGCGCTGCAGGCCAGTCATCCGGGGTTCATCGTGCGTTTCGCCGGAGGGGTGTTCTTCCTCACCGGGATGTTGCTGATGGCTTACAACGTGTGGCGCACGGTGCGGGTTGCCGACGTTGCACTGGCGCGCAGTGAAGCGCAGATCGCCTGAGGCAGGGAGCCGCTCGTGATGGAGATTTTCTTTGATGCGTTGGGCGTGGTGTTTCTGTGGCTGGCGGTGGAGTACTGCTTGCGGCGGGAGACAGCGGACAGTCTGGATGAGGCGAGCATGGTGCCGTTTGCCGATGATCCGGAGGTGGCTCGGCGGGTGGAGCTGGCTACCGGAAAAACCGTGAAAGCGGTGGCGCCGGAGGTGGCGAAGCCGGGGTGGGTCAATCTGGAGATGTGAGGTGTGTCAGGTGGGCTGCCCTCACCCTAGCCCTCTCCCAGAGGGAGAGGGAACTGACCGAGTTGTTTGTTCGGGTTACGCCGACCTGAAATATCTCGGGTGAATGCAATCTCAAAAACAATGAAGATCGGCTCCCTTTCCCCCTCGCCCCCCTGGGGGAGAGGGAACTGACCGAGTTGTTTGTTCGGGTTACGTCGACCTGAAATATCTCGGGTGAATGCAATCTCAAAAACAATGAAGATCGGCTCCCTTTCCCCCTCGCCCCCTTGGGGGAGAGGGCTGGGGTGAGGGGGTAAGCTCTTGATCTTAACCGCGATCGCGAGGAATCAGACTCTGCAACTGCTGGGCAAGGAAATTGGCGTCGAAGGCAAACGTATCCGGATCCTTCAAACCATTGGTCTTGCGCCACTGCCACTCACCATTCGCCAATCCCACCAGCGAAATGCTGCCATAACGCGCCGCCGTCAGCCCCATCACCGCAAGCGAGATCTGTCCCGCGCTGCCCATCACATCCGGCACAAACTCCACCGGTTTACCGGCAATCACAATGCTCAGCTTCTCTGTCTTGAAGGTCGAGGTCTCCACCGGTGTGCTCGGCCCGAACGCGACATACGCCTCACGACTCACCTCCAGCAGATTCGGCGCCTGCACCGGTTCCAGCCATTGCTGAATATCACCGAACAACGCGGTAATCCGTGTAGCCCAAGCCGCCGATTGCGTCTCGAACAGTTGCTTCTTGTGCGCTTCGCTCTCGGCGTAATGACGAAGCATCTCGCCCAGTTGTTGTACGTCGTCCATAGCGGTGTTCCTCGGAAAGGACCTGCAAAGGTCGATAGTGGCAGATACCAGCCCCGGCGTACGTTTAACCTGCACCCGCCCCGATAAAGCACCATGACACTTGCGTGAAAGATCAGCGGTACAGTCACTTGCTGCTGGCATCGAAGCATGAAGAAAAGGAAACTCCGGGCAGACCTGAACGCTCGACACTGTCATTTGCCTGAGGACATCCAATG
This sequence comes from Pseudomonas sp. Irchel 3H7, assembly GCF_900187605.1. GTDB lineage: Bacteria > Pseudomonadota > Gammaproteobacteria > Pseudomonadales > Pseudomonadaceae > Aquipseudomonas. The sequence goes on along the minus strand of NZ_FYEA01000002.1, from coordinate 353,553 downwards.
CGCACCATCGGCCTGATTGGCGGCATGAGCTGGGAATCCAGCGCCGAATACTATCGACTCATCAATCAGCAAGTCCGTGATCGTCTCGGTCCTTTGCGCTCGGCACAATTGCTGATGTACAGCGTCGATTTCGGCCCTGTCGAACAGGCCCAGCACGCCGGGCGCTGGGACGATGCGGCAGCGATTCTGGTCGATGCTGCGCGCAGGCTCGAAGCCGGCGGCGCCGAATGCGTGGTGCTGTGTACCAACACCATGCACAAGGTTGCCGAGCAGATTCAGGCGGCGATCAGCATTCCGTTTTTGCACATTGCCGAACCGGCCGCACAGGCGGCTCTGAACATAGATGCACGCACGGTCGGATTGCTCGGCACCGCATTCACCATGGAACAGGATTTCCTCAAGCAACGCCTGGTCGCCAAGGGTTTGACCGTGTTAGTGCCGGACGAAACAGAGCGCAAGGATGTACACCGGATCATCTACGACGAACTCTGCGTCGGCGTGATCAGCGATCAGTCGCGGCAAATCTATCAGCGGGTGATCGAATCCCTCACCGCGCGCGGCGCTCAGGCAATTATCCTCGGCTGCACCGAAATCGGCATGTTGGTCAAACCCGAACACAGCGCCCTGCCCCTGCTAGACACCACCGAACTGCATGCACAGTCGGCGGTGGCGTTCGCGCTAGGCGACTGAGTCAGGTTTTCGGGCGATTGCGCAGGCGGGCCATGCTCAGGGTGTCGACCCATTGCCCGTCGCGCACCGCGTAATCGCGAAACAGGCCTTCGGTCTCGAACCCGAATTTGCGGTAGAGCGCGATGGCGGCCTCGTTGTCGGCGTAAACCGAGAGTTCAACGCGGTGCAGGTTCATCCAGTTGTCGGCCACATCCAGCGCCGCCGCCAGCAACTTCGAACCGACGCCTTTGCCCTGCCACGCCACAGCGACTGCCATACCGACGCTGCCGGCATGACTGCGACGAATCCGCGAATAGTTTTCCAGCCCCAGATGGCCGATGACCTGACCCTGATGCAGCGCGACCAGCTTCAACACCCGCTCATTCTCCGCCAGCAGCCTTTGGCGCCAGACGTCGACGGACTGAAACGGCATCTGCAACACCTGCCGGGTGACGGCCCGCTCGTTGTAAAGCGCCGTGACAGCCTCGATGTGTGACTCGCTGAAGCGTTCAATATGAATGGCGGTGTTGTGATCGGGCATGGCGGATCCTTCCTGGATCGATGTGTGGCTGATCACTCTAAACCGCCAAACACGACATCTGCCATAAGTAAATACTTGTAGGAGTGAGCCTGCTCGCGATAGCGGTGTGTCAGTCAATATTGATCAATCTGACACACCGCTATCGCGAGCAGGCTCACTCCTACAGGGGAATGCGGGCACAGGAGGATTGCGTCAGGGCTGAAACCATTCCCGGCGTTCGTTGAAGGTGTGGTGAATGAGGTCCGTGAGGGTCAGCACTTCGGCCACATTCTGTGACTCGGCGTTGACCGCCAGCCACGCCTGCAATTGCATGGGTTCTTCAAACAACCCCGGCAGTGCGATCAGCCCCCGATCAAAGCGGCTCATGTACGCTGGCAATAAACCGATGCACGCGCTGCATCGAATCATCTCCAGCATCAATTCATACGACTGCATCTGCACAACCCCGGCCAACCTCTGCTCGACCAAGTCATTCCACGGCCGGAAACTGTCGATCTGCCGGTCGTGTTGCCATTGCACCAGCATGAAGTCGGCCAGGTCGTCGGGGGTGTCCGGGCGCGCGGTGACGCGGGAGTAGCGTTTGGCGATGTGTGGCAGGTAGTCGAGACGTGCCAGCGCTTGCGGTTCGCTGGTGGCGAAGGTCGGGCCCGGGTGTGGGGTTTCGCCGTGGGAGAGCCAGAGGACGACGTCGGCGCTGACGGCACGCAGCGACAATTCGCTGTCCAGCGCGATGATTTCCAAGCGTACGCTGGCATTGCGCCGCAGCAGTGCGATGAGGTCGCGGCCGAGGATGTCGTGGAGGATCGATTCGGCGACGGCGAGGCGGATCAGTGGCTGTTCGATCACCGGCAGTTTGCGTTCGTTGGCCAGCGCTATCAGTTTGGCCTGCAGTTGCTGGCCTTCACGGGTGAGGCTCAGTGCGCTGCCCTGGAAGCTGAACAGCGTGTGTTGCACTTCTTGTTCGAGCTGGGCCAGTTGTTTACGCAGCAAGGTCGAGCGCACGTTGAGGCTGCGCGCGGCTTGCATGAAGCAACCGCAGCGGGCGCTGACCAGGAAGTATTGGGCGACGTCAGCGTCGATGGTCGCGGCGTGGGCGAGCCACGGTTCGCTGTGGTCGTGTGGCCAGTGGTAATCGGTGGTGCCCGGTCGTCCTGCGGGTTCGGTGAATGACATCGATGACTCCCTGTCGATCTTTGTATTTGTCTTACGCAGTTCCCTGTAGGAGTGAGCCTGCTCGCGATAGCGTCCGGTCAGTTGACATTGACTAACCTGCCCCACCGCTATCGCGAGCAGGCTCACTCCTACAGAGGGTTTGTGGTGTAGGTGAAATCAGTGTTTTTCCTCTAGGACTTTGTTGAGCTCGGCACCGTCGATGCTGAGCGTCGCGGTATTGAGCATGCCGTCGAGGTACGCTTGGGCAATCTGTTCCTGCCGCTGCGCACGCAAGGCCTGGGTCAGTTGATCGCGCAGTTCGTCGAGGGTCGCCAGCCGCGCCGGTTGTTGCTCGGTGAGCTTGATCACATGGAACCCGGCGGCACTTTGGACGGGATCAGAGATGGCGCCAACCTTGAGCCGCGCCACGGCGCCTCGCACTTCCGGCACCAATTGCTGCAACGGTTGCAGGCCACTATCGCCGCCGCGTTCAGCGGTGACGCGATCCTGCGAATATTGAGTCGCCAGTGCAGCAAATTCTGCCGGTGTCGCCTGCGCTTTCTTGCTCAGTTCAAGCGCCTGCTTACGCACCGCTTCAAGATTCTGCGGATCATTGACGCCGAGGAAAATCTGACTGACCCGATACAACGCTGGGGTCTGCCAGCTTGCCTTGCCCGCGTCATAAGCCTGCTGCAATTCCGCTGCACTCGGATAATCCGCCGGCACTTGACTGACCGAACGCAAGTAATCGCGGAACACAATCTGCTCAGTCGCCGCACGGGTCTGCCGCGCAACCTCCGGGCGCTGCGCCCAACCCTGCGCATCAGCCTGTTCCAGCACCGCTTTCTCGGCCAGCCGCGTGCGAATCCAGCGTTCCAGTGCCTCACGATTGCCGCGCAGTTGCTCGCGGGTTTCCGCTGGCACCGTCGCCAGCAACGTTTGAAGTTCCGCAGGGGTTACTTGCTGATTGCCCAAGCGCGCCACCGCCGGCCCCGTTGCAACCGTCGCCAGCGGTGACGATTGCTGGGCGGCGACCGGGTCACTGCCCGGCCGCACCACCAGCGCCACGGTCACCACCAATAGCGCCACTGCCGCAGCGCTGATCACCATGGCAGGCTTTTTCACAGCGCGACTTCCTCTTGCTCAGCGACGGCGACTTTGGCGGTCTGCGCGCTGCCGTTCTGGGTGAAGTCACGCAGATAAACAATAAACTCTTGCAGCAGGCGATCCCACAATTCCAGGTTGCCACGCAGGTGATCATTGCTCACGCCCGCCGCCACCACCACGTCCATTTCCATCACCAGAAACTCGCCCTGCAACGACAACCGCGCAAACCGGCGGCTCGCGTTCCACTGCTCGGCCACACCGTGTGGCAACTCACCCTGCACGCGCAGCGCACAGCTGAACGTGAAGTCGACGTAACTGCCCTGCTCCACCGCAGGGTTGCCGAAACGCACGGCATAGCCAATGCCCTGACTGGCGCTGAGCAACTGGACGATGCCGTTCTGTTCAGTCTGGTTGACGCGATAACCGGCGGCTTGCAGGACGTCGGTCAGGGATTGTGGGGAAACATGGCTGATCAATTGAGTCATTACTTCTTCCTTGTTTATCAGTGCGAGAGCGCGGCTTGCGGCGCGTCGAATTGAGTCTTGTAGAGCTCGTCACCGAACCCCTGCGCCAGTTCATCGAACTTGACCCGGGCGCTGCCCGCGAAGGGCTGGCGGATCTTCATCACCTCGGCCACGTCGATGTTTTCGTAGGCAGTGAGGATCTGTTTGGCGACGCCGTACATCTGCTGATTCTTGACTGAACATTGCTGCACTTGTGTGTCACGTTCAGCCAATTGCGCTTGAAGCTTAGACCGTTCTGCTTCTTTGGCACGGGCCATGACCAGCAACTCGTCGTAGGCCTTTTTGAACTTGCCGGTCTGCTCGGCGCTGGCTGCCACTTGTGCCTGCGCCTGGCTGTGCAGGCTCTGTTGCTGCCCGGCGAGTTGCTCGGCGACGCCTTTGGCCTTGGCCAGCTCAGCGCTCAATTGCTTGATTTGCGCCTGCGCAGCCTTGGCTTCGTTTTGCGCCGCCAGTTGCGCGGCGCTGGCCTGGGCCTGCTGACTTTGCAGGGCCTGCAACTGTTGCGTGGTGCTGCGCAATTGCGTGCGCAGGCGTTCTTCCATGCCTTCGGCATGCGCTCCAGTGGCGATCAAAAGCCCGAGCCCGAGCCACACAAATCGCGTTTTCATAACCCTCTCCCGGCGCCTTAGAAGCGCGTGTTGATCTCAAGCTGCAAGACGTCGATGTCGAACGGCGCGCCGTACACCGCTTCGGTGCTCATCCAGCGACCGGTCGCGTATACGTTCTTCGCCAGACCGTAGTTGCCGCCGATGAAATAGCCCTTGGCGTTGGTGCCGCCAAGGTGGAATGACGAGTCGTTGAAGCCATCAGGCAAGGCATCCGGTTGGATGTATTTGTAGCCAGCGAACATGTTCCAGTCGCCCTGCTTTTTCAGGTCCAGCGCGCTGCCGAGGGTGAACTGCACCATCCACGCATTGGCGCCGCTTTCGATGTCGCCGTTGCTGTCGAGGTTGTTGACGATCTGCCCGGCCGAACGCTTGCGCATGTCGCCTTCGTCGTACGCGAGGTTGTGGATGTAGTTGCCCTGGCTGCGCAGTTTGAAGTCTTCTGGCAGGTCGGCGTCCCACACTACGTTCAAGTCCAGCAGATTGAATTCGGAAGCGAGGCCAACGAATTGCGGCTGCGGCGTGGTGGTCGGGTTGAGCGGGTTCGGCGTGATGTCGCGCAGCAGGAACACGCTGTTGCCCTTCTGCATGAACGCCGCGCGGCTGCCGTCGCTGTCACAGCCCGGCGCGCCGGCCCACGGTTCGCAAGGGCTGGAACGCTGGCCTTGAATGTCGTCGAAGCGGTAGTAGGCCAGCGCGCCTTTCAAGCGGTTGTTGCTGTTGATCGCCCATTTGGCGCCGATCTGCGCGCCGTACAACCACTTGTTGTCGCTCTCTTCCTTGTCAAAGCCGTTGCTGCTGGCGGTGTCGTTGGTGTAATCCACCGGGAACGCGCCGACGGTGCCGAACACGCCCCAATCGCGATTGAGTTTGTGGTCGAAAATCGCCGCGACGCCGTCGAAGTTCAGGTCGTTGGAATAGAGCATGTCGGTGGACATGAACGGGTTGGCGAAGCGCCCGCCGGTCAGGGTCAATTCATCCGTAGGCTTCCAGTTCAGGTAGCCCTGATCGAGCCAGATGTCCTTTTTGGCGAAACCGCCGCCGAGGTTTTGTGTGGTCGATACCGGGTTGTTGTCCGAGCCGGTGCCGATACGAATGCCAGCGGTCCATTGCGGCGAAATCTCTGCTTTCATGCCCAGCCTTGCGCGGATGCGGAACTGGTTGGTGCGATCTTCGCGGGTGTTGAGCAGCGGCGGCAGATTGGTGCTGCTGTTGGGGTTCACGTCGTACGGGCCGTTGTTGTTGAGCTTGGCGAAGTCGACGATCTCGTTGCTGTTGCTGTCCGAGTAGTAGCGCGATTCGTTGCGCAAGCGAATGTCGCCGTCGAAACTGATGCGCGCAGCCCATTCCGGGAAGCTGTTGGGCGCGGCCCAGTTTTCCTGTTTGGCGGTGGCCATGACCTCGGCTTTGACCTGATCACGAATCTGGTCGCGCACCGCTGCCGGCACGTATTGCACACGGACGTCACCCGGCGCCGCCACTGGCCCGGCCGCCACGGCGGTGGATGCCGCAGCCTGTTTGGCCTGGGCCGCTTCGTTCTGCGCCTGAGCAATCAGTGCGTCGGCCTTGTCCTGCTTCAGAATGCCCTGCTCGACCAGCAAGCGGATCAGATTGATCGTGGCGTTCTCCGAGGGCGCGGGCGCTGCCACGGCCTGACCGACCAGGGTCGCAATGACCATGCCGACCGCCAGGGACAATCGATTCACGTTGGAAATCATCTGCACACAACTCCTTTTGCCAAAGCTTTAAAAGTGGGGGTCAACCTGGACGCCGCCCTTGCAGGGACAGGCGCACAGGCAAAGTGATGGAGGCCGGTGGCCGTTCGCTCAGCGCCGGCGCACCGCGCAACGCGGCCAGCACTTGCGTATCAATCTCGGGGTTACCGCTCGACTTGATCAGCTCGACGCGGGTGATCTCGCCGACGCTGCTCAGCCAGACATCGGCCTGCAACGAAAACGCGAGGTTGCGCAGCTCAGGGTTCTCACGCAGCAAACGCTGGAAGGTGAACGCCAGAAACTGGCTGTACGTGCCCGTGCCCAGACGCCCGCCACCAGTGCCAGCCATGCCGCCACCCTTGCCCGCGCCGATGTTGAAAGCGTCGTTGCCGGACTGCGCATCGCCGTCCATTTGCATCGGGTTGGCCAGATCATCCGCCGGGGATGGCGGCGCTTCTTCCTCGGGCTTGACCTCTTCTGGCTCGGGCGTTGGCTCGGGCTCGACGACTTTTTCTTCCACCGGGGTTTCCGGTTCTGGCGGTTTTTCTGGCGGCGGAGGTGGCGGTGGCGGCAACGGAATGATCGTCGGCACCTTCGGCGCTTCGCGGCGGATGCCGCTCATGTCATTGGCCCACTGCCACAGAAACCATGCGGCGAGCGCACCGATGAGCAATCCGGCGCCCCACTTCGCGTAACGCAGCGCTGGCTTTTTCACCGGCAGCGGCTCGATCGGGAGTTGTGCGGTCATGACTCAGCCCTGACTCGGTTTGCCGGTCACAAGACCGACTTGGGACAGTTCGAGCCGGCGCAACAGATCCAGCACTTCAATGACTTTTTGGTATTGCACCGTCGCGTCGCCGCGCACGATCACCGGGAAATCCGGACTCTGTGCCTTTTCGATGCGCAGGCGTTCCTCCAGCTCGGCCAACGTCACCGGATAGGCGTCGAGGAAAACCTGGCCGCCGTCGTTGACCGAAATCGCTTTGGTCTTGGCCTCGGACAGCGACACGGAGGCGCTGGCCTTGGGCAGGTTGATCTGGATCCCGGAGACCTGCGCGGTGGCGGTGAGGATGAACATCACCAGCACCACCATCAGCACGTCGACCAGCGGGGTGATGTTGATGCTGTCTACCGCGGCATCTTCGTCATCGTCGTGGGAGGCATTTACAGACGCCATGTCAGTGCTCCTCAGGCCGGTACGGAGTGGTTGGCGTGATGGCCGCGATGCGCCGACTCACTGAACTGACTCTCGCCGTGCATCTCCGCCAGCCGCGTGATGAACTCGTCGACAAACACGCGCATGTCGGCGCTGACTTCCTTGTTGCGGGTGATCAGGCGGTTGTAGCCAAACAGCGCCGGGATCGCGACGAACAGGCCCATCGCGGTGGCGAGCAATGCGGCAGCCATGCCCGGTGCGATGGCGTTGATGTTGACGTCACCGGCCATCGCCGTGCCGAGGAACACCACCATGATCCCCAGCACGGTGCCGAGCAGACCGATGTACGGGCCGCCGGCGATGGCGTTGGACAGGGTCGAGAGCTTCGAGCTGAGCTGCTGATTTTCGCGGGTACGCACGCCGTCCATCGAGCAACGGATCGCTTCGATGGTCGCAGCCGAAACCGAGGAGGTATCGGCGCCCTGTTCGCGGCGAGTGCGGATCTCTTTGACCGCCACCAGGTACAGGCGCCACAGCGATGAATGCTGCAAGCGCTGGGCGAGTTGCGCGTCGTCGGCGAACATTTCCAGACGCGTACCGACTTTGGCGAACTGCACACGGAAGTCTTCGTTGGCGGCAGTGACGCGGCTGAGGCTGCGGTTCTTGCGCAGCATGATGATCCACGACTGGAACATCATCAGTACCAGCACGGCGATGATCACCCAAGCGTCGATTGGCACGGCGTTGAGCAGGAAGCCGAGACTGCCGAAGCCGAAACCGGATTGCTCTTCATCAACACCGTAAGAGACCAGTTTCGACTCGGCGCCTTGCGAAGTGGCGTCGGCCAGCAACAGCGCTGCCGGACGTGAAACCTTCGACAGGCGCAATTCATCGATAGCGCCCACAAACGGCTGGAACGGACCTTCGTGCACGTCAGCACCGATGGCCATGACCGAGTTGAAGGCCGGCACCGCTTGAGCGAGCGTGGCCGCTTCGCGACCGTTGATGAACAGGGTCACTTTCGAGCCTTCAGCGGTCAGCGCGACGTGTTGCCATTGGCCCGGATTCAGCGCTTGTGTGGCGACAGCGCGTTGGCCATCGATTTCTACAAACGGCACACCTTGGTTGGCACCGATCAGCAAGCTGTTGGCGCCTTCACGGCGGGCGAGAATCAGTTGCTCGCCACTGGCCTGATCCAGGCGCAGCCAGGCACTGAAAGTGAACGCACTGCCGGCGTTGTGTTGCAGCGATGGGCTGGCCGGCAGCAACAACGGCTGGCCGCTGAACTGCAAGGCGCGCCCTACTACGCCGTCAATCGCCGCGCCGGTCGCGCTTTGTGCGGTGTTGCCGTAGGCGGTGGTGTCTTTCGGCGGGGTGCCGGTGGCGCCGTCGAAGTGATACAGCGCGGTGTAATTCGGATCAAACGTCAGTTGGCCGTTGCCGGTCGCCGGCGCCTTCTGATTGCCGTAATACATCCAGATGTCCTGGCGCTGACCGCCCTCGACATTCGGCACATCGACCCAGATCAGCGCCATGCCCATCAGCGCATCGAAGCTTTCGATCTGGTGGTTGAGCACGGTCTTGTCATCGGCGGCGACGAAGCGCAGGTCCGAGCCGTCCTCTTTCACGCCGTCGAAGGTGAAATTGCCAGTGTGCAGGCGCACCAGCAGCGCGGTGCGGCCGAGGGCCTGATTGATCGCCGCGCCTTGTGGCGTGGTGTCGACAGCGATCTGTTTGCGGTAATGCCAGTCGTCCTGCCACCAGGCCTGAGCCGTGGCCGGGAGCACGAAGCCCAGGCAGATCAACAACGAAAGAAAGAGGCGCTGCATGAACGTGCTCCTTGTCAGAAAGTGGCTTGAAGGTTGAAGTGCAGGCGCGATTCCTGTTTCGAGGTGTTCGGCCCTTCGAGTAGCGGATAGCCCCAGTCGAGGCTGCCGGACAGCCATTTGCTCAGGCTGGCGCGGGTGCCGAGGCCGACGCTGGCCAGGGCGTAATTGGCGTCTTGGTCCGGCAGTTCGTCGCGCAGATAAAGCTGTGCGCCTTCGGCGAAGGCATAGAAACGCCAGTCCTGCATCCACGTGCCGGCGTACTTGGCCAGCGATGGCGTGCGCACTTCCTGACTGAGCAGCAAGCCGTCATCGCCGGTACGCTCGGCGGCCAGATAGCCCCGCACCGAGGTCGCACCACCGGCGGAGAATTGTTCGTTGGAAACCAGTGGCCCGGACGCCAACTGGAAAGCGGCTTTGCTCGCGCTCTGCCAGTCGCTGTCGAAGGTCCAGGTGTAGTTGGTGTCGCCCTTGAGCACGGCAAAACTCGGTTTGGCGCGGTAGCGTTTGTAGTCGAAGTCTTCGTCGGAGCTGCCGTAGCCGAAGATGCTGCGAGTGGCGGCGACCAGGCTCAGACCGAGGCCGAGCTGGCTCTTCTCGGTGTAGCGATAGCCGTTGTAAGCGAAGGTAAAGGGTGCGTATTGCAGCGGGACTTTGTCGCTCTCACCGGACAAGGTCAGGCGTTCGTCGAAGTCCTTGAAGTCGATGCCGGCGGACAGCGAATTCGACCAGTTACCGCTGGAGGGCAGCGTGTAAATCGCCGAGACGCCATAGGAGTGGCCCTTGCCGAGCACGTTGCTGCCGCCGATGGTGGCGACGTTGCTGTCGGACTGGTAACCGGAGAACTGCACGCTCCAGCGATCGGTCAGCGGCGCGGTGTAGGAGCCGGACCAGACCTTGGCGTTATCGGTTTCCTGCGGCGCAGTGAAGAACGTCAGGTTGACGCTATGGCCGAGTTGCCAGAGGTTGTTGTAGCCGAGGCTGGTGACCGTGCGCAGTTTTTCCGTGTCGGCGCTGTAATCGTTGTTGAGGCCGACACTCGCAGTCCACGGGTTTTGATCTTCGACCTGCAAATCGACGTCCATGGTGCCGGGGCGCTGACCTTCGCGCACCAGTGGCATGACTTGCCGCCCCGGGGTTTTGTTGAGCTGCGCGAGTTCGCCCTGAACCTTGGCGAAGTCCGGCACCTCGCCTTCCTTCAGCGCCGGGACGTCGTCGCGGATGTCCAGCGGCGAATAGTGTTTGGCGCCGACCACACGCACGCGGCCGACCTTGGTTTCGCTGACTTGCAGATAGACGATGCCGTCGGCCACGGCTTGCTCGGGCAGCTCGACGAACACTGATTGATAGCCGCGTTGCTGATAGGCCTTCTGCAATGCGTCGCGCGCACCTTCGATGTCACTGAGGGCTTTTTGCGGACCGAGGAACGGGTACACCGCTTCTTCAATCGCCCGCGCATCGAGCACGGTGTTGCCGCGCACGAAGTATTCGTTGACGTCGACCAGACGCTGCGCCGCTGCGTTGTTGGCGGCCACTTCGGCCAATGCCGGCTGCGCGCCCGCCGTCACCAGCAGCCAGCCCCACAGCGCCAGCCGTGACTTGAAAATCGGTTCCACACTACCCCCTGAATTCGCGATGACCTGTTGGCGTTTCGAACGCCGCGTGTATGGCGTCAATTGCTGGCTGTCGAGGCGCAGGCGTGTTTGCCCAGCCACGTGTGCAAAAGCGCGAAGTTCAAGGAGAACTCGGGCATTTGCAGCAACGCGCCGCAGAACACTTCGCCGATGATTTTTTGAATGAGCAGCACCGCCCGGGGCTCGTTGAGCAGCGTGGCGATGTCGCGACTGAGGGCGTTGAAGCTCCAGACTTTCTGGTTCAGGCCAAGACCGACGAACCAGCGGAACAACAGGTTGTAATTGAGCTGTTCATACAGTTGCTGCTCGCTGGGCACCGAATACAGCAGTTGCAGGAGCAAGATGTGCATGACCGTTTGCGCGGGAATCAGCATGCCCGGTTCGGCATTGAGGTCGTGCAGGAGCTCGCGGTGGGCGTCGAGCAAGTCGTCGATCTGCGGGCGCAGCAACACCAGCGAATGGCCCGGCGGAATGTAGCTGGAGACCTCTTTCAAGGCGCCCTGCCAGTCATCCTGCGAGACAATCCAGACCCATGGCGCGCCGTAGCGATACACCGAAACCGGCTTCTTGCGCGCGGCTTCGACGATCTTCGACAGGCGTTGATCGAGTTCCTGCATGCCCACTTTCGAGTAGCGTTCCATAGTCCCCATTGCCTCACTCCCGGCGTCCCGCCTCGGCTTGTGAAAAGCGCCCCGTTGGGCCCCTCAAGCGCGTTACATAGGCATGACCGGACTGGCGATGTGCTACCGAACTTTTGTCATAAAAGCTTCATTACAGAATTTGGCAATGAGATAGGACATACACCGAGAACCCTGTGGGAGCTGGCTTGCCAGCGATAGCGGTCTGTCAGCGAAGTAAAGGGTTGCTGACATGACGCCATCGCTGGCAAGCCAGCTCCCACAGGGTTTTGCAGTGTTTGGGTGATTTGGGGTTAGGTGTAGACGGGCCAGGTGTCGACGATTTTGCCGTTGCGCACGGCCAGCAAATCGCCGAATTGCAGCAGTACGGACTCGGTCTGGGTCGGGCGCAGGAAGACTTGATCTTCTATCGTCAGGCCCACGGCGTTGGAGCCATTGACCATCTCTTGATTGGAGCTGCGTCCGTAGACGCTGTTGCTCTGTAAACCCTGGGGCGATTCGAACTCGGCCATCCAGTTACCGCCGTAGATGAAATAGGTCTGGCGCTGATTCTGATCCCACCACGAAAACAACTTCGACTTGCCATCCAGCGCCGGGATATTCACCGCACCGGTGCTTTTTAAAACAGGCGTGGCGATGTAGGTCGCGGGGACGTGTTCGGTGAGCGATGGCAAATCGTAGTGCGTCGGCTTGAGCATCGCCGTGCCCACCGAAACCTCGCTGCTGAGCTTCTCGTTTTCATGCATGCGATAACTCGGGCTGCCAGCGGTATTCAGGCACAAACCGTCATGCCACAACGCGGGAAAATGCTGCCGGGTGAAATCAACACAACGCTGATAATTCACCATGACCTTGGCGAACAACTCCTCCGGCGAGCCGAGAATCCCCGGCACGCCCATGCCCACGAACGGGTCGTAACCCATGAACCCGGCGAATTCCAGGTGCTGCGGATTGGCGCTGATCAGCGTGAGCATTTGCCCAAGGACATTCACATCACTGACCCCGCCCCGATGCAGACCGACGTCCAGCTCGATGTTGATACGCATCCGCGTGCCCAAACCCTTCGCCAACGCAAGGTATTGCTGCAAACGTTCGGGGCCGTCGAGCAGCCATTGCAGTTGCTTTGCGGGATCGAACGGACCTTTGTGGGTTTGGTAGAACAGCTCTGCCGAACGCACCGGCAATGGCTTGCCGAGCAGGATGTCGGACTGTGGAAATACCTGCGCATCATGATTGAGAAACGGCTGATGGAATGACATCAATTTTTGCGTCCCGGCACGTTGTGCGATGTAGCTCAACAGCCCCGGTGACGGCAGCGACTTCTCCACCAGACGCAATTGTTTGCCGCCGCGCCTGACCGACTGCATCACCACATCGATGTTGTGATCGAGCCGATCCAGGTCGATCAGCAGCACCGGGCGCATCGGGCCTTTTTCCTTTAACTCTTTGTTCAGTGCGCGGAAATAATCGCTGTACGGCGCGCCGTGGTCTCCCGGCCGCAACCACGCGCCGACGCCCACCAACAATGCGCCAAACCCCAACGTGCCAAGCAGAAAATTGCGTCGATTGACCGCCATCAGCTCACCCCCAATATCGACGCCAGATGCGCATTGAGAAAGCGCCCGCTCGGATCCAGTGCCTGGCGCACATCGACAAACTCGCGCCAGCGCGGGTATAGCGCTTGCAGGTTCTTCGCGTTGAGCGTGTTCAACTTGCCCCAGTGCGGTCGGCCGTTGTACTTCCAGAAGATCGGTTCAACCGCCGCGAAGAAGTTGTGATGATCCATCTGATAATGCTGGTGGACCGAGATCGAACAACTGTCGCGGCCCTCGAACATGCTCAGCGGAATGTCGTCAGCCTTGACGTAGCGGTACTCGATGGGAAACCAGGTGCGCAGGTCCTTGTCCTGAATCAGCTTGAGGATTTCCCGCAGGCAAGCCGGGCCGTGCTCAGCCGGCACCGAGTATTCCATTTCATTGAACCGCACGGTGCGTACGTTGGCGTAGATGTCGAACGAGTCGCCGACGCGATCATCGAAACTGGCCAGATGACGCAAATTGTTGAGCAGCGTGCGGCGCAGGTCGGGGAAGTCGCTGCCGTACTTATCGATCTTCTCGATCAGGTTAACGAACTCGTTACCGCCCTCTTCTTCCGGGCTGATCGGCGGCGTGGCCGGGTCGTCGGTTTCATTGAGGGCGATCGACAAGGCGTAGTCGGAATGGGTAACGACGAGCATTTCCCAGTGCTGGTTTTCACGGGTGTTGTTGTCGATGTCCTCCAGCAGTTCTTCAGTCTTGGCGATCCACTGGCGTTCGCGCAGGCGATAGGCCGGGCGGTTTTGCAGGCGGATTTTCGTCGCCACACCGAGGGCGCCGAGAGAAACCCGGGCGGCATTGAATACTTCGGCATGGCGTTGGCTGTCGCAGTCGAGCACTTCACCGCTGGCCGTCACCAGTTGCATGCCGCAGACGTGCGCCGAGTACGACTGGAAGTTTTTGCCGGTGCCGTGGGTTGAGGTGGAAATGGCCCCGGCGAGTGTCTGGTAATCGATGTCAGCCATGTTTTGCAGAGCCTGACCGATGTCTTTCAGCGGCTGGCCCATGCGCGACATCGGTGTGCCGGCGGCGAATTCGGCTTGCAAGGTTTTCGCGTCGTGATCGAGCAGACCGTTGAAATAGCTCAGCGACAACAGCGTGCCGTCAGTGGGCACCAGCGCGCTGAAGGAATGCGCCGAGCCGACCGGGCGAATCTTGCCTTGTGCCTGCTTGATGATGGTTGCCAACTCATCAAGATTCTTCGGCGCCAACCGAGCGGCTGGCAGGCAACTCTGCCCGCCCGACCAGTTGCGCCACGGAATCAAACGCGGCGCACGCATCAACTGGCCCAGTGCCGGGTGGCTCGCCAACGCGCTGAACGCGCCGACAATACTTGCCCGTTGCAACAACTGACGCCGTGTCAGATCCATGGTCATGCCGGGCACCTTATTGAGGGAGGGGCTGGTCGGCCATGAAGCCGATCAATTGCAGGAATTGCTCTTCCGAGCACTCGACGCACTGGCCCATCGGCGGCATGCCGTTGTAGCCGTTGATGGCGTGATCGAGCAGCGTGTCAGTGCCCTGCTGGAGGCGCGGCTCCCAGGCTTTGCGATCACCGGTGAGTGGCGCGTTGGCGGCCGGGTTGGCGTGGCAGAGCTGGCAGCTGTTGGCGTAGATTTGCGCCAGAGCCGGGTCTTTGGGGGTCGCGTTGTTGGTGGTGTTGGCCGGAGGTTTGGGGTCTTCGCCGCAGCCAGACAGCGCCATGACCAAGGCCAGCAGTAGAGAGAATCGGATTACCCGCATGACAGCCTCGCTTATTGTTGTGCTCACACATTAAGGCAGCGGCTGCAGCGGGTTGAGGGCATTGCGGGACAGTGAGGGGGGCATCCGGGGACATGACTTCTATGTAGGAGCTGCCGAAGGCTGCGATCTTTTGATCTTGATCTTAAAAATCAAAGTCAAAAGATCGCAGCCTTCGGCAGCTCCTACAGGATTTCCGATGTGGATGTCCGCTCTGCTCTGCGCCTTTGCGTGACATTCGGGTGACATTTGCGGGTTTAAATTCCGGCGCATTCAGGCGTATAACCTGTGAAGGCTTTTTGATCTGCATACGGACATCAACACGGGGTAGCGACATGACCACAGCAAACATCCTTGGCAACCTGTTCCCTTCTGTCAGCGACATCCCGGAAAAATACCGCCTCGACGCTCAGGTCGAGCAACGCGAATATCTGGTCGACGGCCAGTTGCGCCGCTGGGACGGCCCGCTCGCCACTGTGCGCAGCCCGGTCTATCTGAAAGGCGACAACGGCGACGAACAAGTCATCCTCGGCAGCACCCCGCTGCTCGATGCCGACACCGCGCTCACCGCCCTCGACGCCGCCGTACGTGCCTACGACCGTGGCCAGGGCCTGTGGCCGACAATGCGCGTGGCCGAACGTATCCAGCACGTCGAAGCCTTCCTCGGCCGCATGCGTCAGCAGCGCGATGCCGTGGTGAAGTTGCTGATGTGGGAGATCGGCAAGAACCTCAAGGACTCGGAAAAAGAGTTCGACCGCACCTGCGACTACATCGTCGACACCATCAATGCGCTCAAGGAGCTCGATCGCCGCTCCAGCCGTTTCGAGCTGGAACAGGACACCCTCGGGCAGATCCGCCGCGTGCCGCTCGGCGTCGCCCTGTGCATGGGCCCTTACAACTACCCGCTGAACGAAACCTTCACCACGCTGATCCCGGCGCTGATCATGGGCAACACCGTGGTGTTCAAACCGGCCAAGCTCGGCGTGCTGTTGATCCGTCCGTTGCTCGAAGCCTTCCGCGACAGCTTCCCCACCGGCGTGATCAACGTGATCTACGGCAGTGGCCGCGAAACCGTCAGTGCGCTGATGGCCAGCGGCAAGATCGACATCTTCGCCTTCATCGGCACCAACAAAGCCGCCAGCGATCTGAAGAAACTGCACCCGAAACCGCACCGTTTGCGCGCCGCACTAGGGCTGGATGCGAAAAACCCGGGCATCGTTCTGCCGGAAGTCGATCTCGACAACGCCGTCAGCGAAGCGGTCACCGGTTCACTTTCGTTCAACGGTCAGCGCTGCACCGCGCTGAAAATCCTCTTCGTCCACGAAGACGTGGTCGACAGCTTCATCGAAAAATTCAACGCCAAACTGGCCACGCTGAAACCGGGCATGCCATGGGACAGCGGCGTGTCGCTGACGCCGCTGCCGGAGTCGGGCAAGGTCGATTATCTACACGGTCTGGTGGCGGATGCGCGCAGCAAGGGTGCCGAAGTGGTCAACCCCAATGGCGGCGAATCGCTCGCCTCGTTCTTTTACCCGGCAGTGCTGTACCCGGTGAATCCGCAGATGCGTGTCTACCAGGAAGAGCAATTCGGCCCGGTTGTGCCGATCGTGCCGTACCGTCATCTCGATACCGTGATCGACTATGTGCTGGAGTCGGACTTCGGTCAGCAACTGAGCATATTCGGCACCAACCCGGTGGCGGTCGGTCGTCTGGTCGACACCTTTGCCAACCAGGTCGGGCGGATCAACCTCAACGCGCAATGCCAGCGCGGGCCGGACACTTACCCGTTCAACGGACGCAAGAATTCGGCGGAAGGTACGCTGTCGGTACACGATGCATTGCGGGTGTTCTCGATCCGTACGCTGGTGGCGACCAAGTTCCAGGACAGCAACAAGGACCTGATCAGCGAGATCATTCGCGGGCGTGATTCGAGCTTCCTGACCACCGATTACATCTTCTGATCACTGTCACCCGCATCATGAATAAGCAAGAAGGCGACCACATGCGGTTCTGATCCAAAGTCGCCAAGCGCCCGGCAAATCAGTGTCTACACTGATGCCAGCACTGTGCTGGATGCCGGGAGCTTGATCATGCTGGATTACTTCGCGTTAGGCGTGTTGGTGTTTGCCGGGCTCGTGCTGTTTTACGGGATCATCGTGCTGCATGACATTCCGTACGAAATTGCTGTCCACCGTAACCATCCGCATCAGGATGCAATCCATGCCACTGGCTGGGTCAGTCTGTTCACGCTGCATGCGCTCTGGCCGTTCCTGTGGATCTGGGCGATGGCCTATCGAGAAGATCGCGGCTGGGGGTTCGGTGACGGCAAATCCGTGCAAAACCATGTCGCTCGCCTGGAGCAACAGGTGATCGAACTGCAAGGACGCCTCGAGCGACTCGAAGCGGCGAATGCCACTGCTCCCCACAACCGGGAGGGCTGAACGCCATGGATCTACTGCTCATCCTGACTTACGCCGCGATCTGCGTCGCAGTGTTCAAGATCTTCCGTATCCCGCTGAACAAATGGACGGTGCCCACCGCCGTACTGGGCGGCATCCTGATGATCGGCGCCTTGATTTTCACCATGAACTACAACCATCCCTACTCCGAAGTGGCGCGCACTTACTTCGTTTCTGTGCCGGTGATTCCCATCATCAGCGGCCAAGTGATCGACGTGCCGGTGAAAGGGAACGAGCCGCTGGAAAAAGGCGACGTGCTGTTTCGCATCGACCCTACGCCGTTTCAAAACCGGGTGAAGTCGCTCAAGGCGCAACTGATCGCCGCCAAGGGTGATCGCTACCGGATCACCGAATTGATCCGGCGCAACTTCGGTACCCAGCGTGAACTGGATGCCGCGATTGCCCGCACCGACGATTTGCAAGCGCAACTCGACAACGCCCAGTTCGAGCTGGACAACACCACCGTCCGCGCGCCGAGCAAAGGCTTCGTCACCCATGTTTCGTTGCGGCCGGGGATGATGGCGAGCAAGTTGCCGTTGCGTCCCTCGATGGTGTTCATTCCCGAGGAAGGCCAATATTTTGCTGCGTGGATGCGCCAGAACAGCCTGCTGCGCCTGACCGTCGGCGATGAGGCGGAAGTCGCGTTCGACGGCATTCCCGGCAAGGTGTTCGCCGGTCGGGTGAAAAATGTCATCGGGGTGATTGCCGAAGGTCAGGTGCAACCTTCCGGCACCCTGATCGGCTATACCGGTTCGCCGCCGGCCGGGCGTGTGCCGGTGATCATCGAAATCACCGATCCCGAGTTCGCCCAGTACAGCAAGCTGATGCCGGGCGGTGCGTACGGGCAGGCCGCGTTATACAGTCAGCACTTCCACCACATTGGCACGATGCGCAAAATCCTCCTGCGTATGGCAGCATGGATGAATTACATTTTCCCGTTCCATTGACCTGAACCGCCATCACGAGAGGCCCGCACTGAGTACTTACAGCACCCATCGACTTCCGCCCTTGCTGCGCCGTGTCCTGCGTCCGTTGCTTGATCCTTATCGACGCTACCGGCACGCGCGGCTGATCCATGCGGTGCGCGTGGCCCTCGGCTTGCTGGCAACGATCCTGCTGACCACCGGCATCAACCTGCCCCACGGCGAATGGGCATCGGTGACCATGCTAGTGGTGATCGGTGGTTTGCAGCACCACGGCAACATCGGCAAGAAAGCCGCCGAGCGCGCCACCGGTACGTTAATCGGTGCCGGCGTCGGGTTGCTGCTGGTGGCGCAGCAGGCATGGCTCGGCATGCCGTGGCTGACGTATTTTGCAATGGCGGTGGTCTGCGGTTTCTTCTCCTATCACGCCATCGGCAAGGGGGGTTACACCGCCCTGCTTTCGGCGATTACCGTGTTCATCGTCGCCGGGCATGGCGACAATCCGATCACCGATGGCTTGTGGCGTGGGGTCGATATTCTGATCGGCATCGCCCTCGCTCTGGCCTTCTCTTTTGCCCTGCCGCTCTACGCGGTGTATTCGTGGCGCTACAACCTCGCCGATGCTTTGCGCGATTGCGCCACGGTGTACGGACGCATCATCAGCGGTCAACCGGTCAGCGCCGATGAGCATTTGAAACTGATGGGGCGGCTCGGCGCGGTGATGGTGCAGCTGCGCTCATTGATGCCGTCGGTGTCCAAGGAAGTGAAGGTGTCCATGACCGAACTCGATGCCATCCAGCGCAATCTGCGCATGTGCATCAGCACGCTGGAGATCCTCGGCAACATCCGCCCGGATGCCAACGATCCAGAAGCCATGGCCCACCTGCAATCCGCGCTGAAGGCCGAGCACCGGCAGATTCGCGTGCAACTGATCGGCATGGCCCGGGCGCTGAAAACCGGCGCCTCGCAACGCCTGGACAAGTCGCTCGAGTGGCCGGAAGCCAACCTCGATGCGCCGGTTTACAGCACGCTGGATGGCTACCGACTGTTGACCCGGCAACTGGCGACGAACATCGCCGAGATGCGCGAGCGCCTGGCAAAAACCGCACCGCGCTGGAACATCTGAGGGTTACTGCGCGGCCAGTCGCCGGGACTTCAAGCCCCAACCCTGTTGCATGCCGGCAGCGGCCAGCAGGATCGCTGCCACGCCAATCCATTGCAGGGTTTCCAGGCGATGGCCGAACGCGAACCAGTCGACGAAGATCGCCGCAATCGGGTAGATGAACGACAGTGCGCCGGTCAATGCGGTCGGCAATTTCTGAATCGCGCCGTACAGCAGCACATACATCAGACCGGTGTGGACGATGCCCAGCGTCACCAGACTGGCCCAGGCGCTCGGGGCTTGCGGCAGCGCACTGAAATGCGCGAACGGCGCCAACAGCAAGATCCCGGTGCAGACCTGAATCAGCGCGATCAGATGTGGCGGCGTGCCGGTCAGGCGCTTGATGATCAGCGCTGCAATCGCATACAGAAACGCCGCACCCAACGCAAACGCGATGCCCATCAGATAGTCATTGCCGCTCTCGCCCTGAGTGCCATGGGCACTGACGATCGCCAACATGCCCATGAACGAAATCGCCAGCCAGAACAACTTCTGCAAAGTGATTTTTTCGCCGAGAAACAGTGCCGCCAACCCGACCAGCATAAACGGCTGCACGTTGTACACCGCCGTGCCGATCGCAATCGAAGCGCGAGAATACGAGGCAAACAACAGCACCCAGTTACCGACAATCGCCGCCCCGCTCAGCACCGCAAGCAAGAACGTGGTGCGAGTCAGAATGCCCGGGCGCAGAAAGCCGAAAGCGGCACAGATCAACAGCAAGGTGCCGGCGCCGAACACGCAGCGCCAGAACACTACATCGAGTACCGGTTGCCCGGAGACCAGCACAAACCAGCCGATCGTCCCGGATATCAGCATGGCGGCGGTCATTTCAAATGAGCCGTGACGCAGTGTCTTGTCCATCATTGATCTCCTGTCTTTGTGGCAAAAGTATGCCAAGCGAACACGCAAACGCTCCAGAGCAAAAAGCAGGCTAAACTCGCAATCTGCCTTTTTTATCGAGGGTGGTTTCCGTCAATTGCCTAATGCTGGAGTTTTCCATGACCGACGACATTGACCAGATCCTCATCAGCGCCTTGATGGAAGATTCACGGCGCTCACTCAAAGCGCTGGCGCAGATCAGTGGATTATCGTCGCCAAGCGTGGCTGAACGCTTGCGGCGCCTGGAGGAACGCGGTGTGCTCAAGGGCTATACCGTCGAGATCGACCCGAAATGCTTTGGTTACCAATTGCAGGCCATCGTCCGGGTGCGGCCATTGCCGGGACAGTTACAGGAAGTTGAACGGCAGATTCTGTCGATTCCCGAATTCACCGAGTGCGACAAGGTGACGGGCGAGGACTGCTTTATCGCGCGCCTGCATGTGCGCTCGATGGAACAACTGGATACCCTGCTCGACCGCCTCAATACCTTGGCCGAAACCAACACCGCGATCGTCAAGAAGACGCCGGTGAAGCGGCGTTTGCCACCGATGGCCTGAGTGCTTTTTCCGCATGTTCGGCGTAGATTGAGGTTTTTCCGGCGAAGGATTGGCGGTAATGAGATTTCAGGCAATGGTGTTGGCAGCGTTGACGCTTGCCGGTTGCGGGACCGTACAGACCGTGGTGCGCAGTGACCAGGCTGCGGTGGACAGCCTCAAGGAGCAGAAAAGTTATTGCGGGGCGGTGCCAAGGATTTACAGCGGCCTCGCCTACGACTTTTGCAGCCTGCATGCGCCTCTGGGCAAGGGCGTTGATGCCGACGATTACAAAAACGCCGCGATTCCCGTGGTGTTGATCGATGCCGTGGTGTCCGGGGCACTCGACACGCTGTTGCTGCCCTACACCGTCTACAAACAGCAGACTGATGGCAGCATCGTGATCAACTGAAAAAAGCCTGCGCACGCCGAAACGTGCGCAGGCTTTTCGCTTCTTACTCCAGCAGTTGCTGCAGGCTCGGGTCACGAATGACTTTCTGCAATGGCTGCGGCGTGGCGTTGTTGGTGGACTTGAGCATTTTCAATTTCATGTCCGACGCTTTGCTGCACGCATTCTTGCCGTCAGCATAGATGCCGCTCATGTCGCATTTCCACTCGAAGTAATTCACCAGACCGCCGGACAACTGCAGGCTGTAGTCAGTGCTTTGAGTGCCCGGCGTGAAAGCATGGCCGGCCGGAATGTTCTGGAACCACTTCATCCATTCAGGCGAACCCGGCTGCGGCGCATTGGCCTGGAACGTTGGATTCATGATCGCCACTTGCGGCGTTTCCGCGGTCGCATGGCAGCTTAGGCAGGAACTGTTGGGGTTGTCCACCGGACCATTGAGGCGACCGTTCCAGCCCAGATGGGTGGGCGGCAACTCTTGGGTCTTGGCGTTGATCGCAGTCTGTTGCAATGCGGGGTTGATCTTGGTTTGCGTCGGTTGCGGGTTGGTGAAGTCGTTGCCGATTTCTTCCGGATCGTTACCCCACATGATCCCTACCGGGACAAGGTTGTCCCAGCCCGGCTTGCCGGTTTTCGCGCCGTTGTACTGAAAGGTGCCGAAGATCCAGCCAGTGGCGCTCATGCGCTGATCGCGCACGGCGATGTCCATCTGAATCAATGCGACATCCTTGACCTTGCGATTGGCCGACGTGAACGTTTCGGTGACGTAGCCCTTCCACAACACCGGGTTCACCAGGAACGGCACGGTGCTGCGATCGATATCGGCGAACAGGGCTTTGCAGACTACGGTGCCGTCGGGGAAGCTGTTGGGTGCCGATGTGTATTTCGGATCAGGGTTGTTCGGGTCTTTCCAGACCTCTCCGATGGTATAGGCACCGATGTCGTTATAGATGCCCACCGCGTAAGTCTGGCCGGTGGCGGTCTGCGTGGGAGCGAGTTGCTTGACCTGGATCTGCGCCTCTTTGGTCAGGCCGTGAATCCCTTCGCGTCCCAGCGGGCCGTAGTGCTGCCACGGCATGTGATACCACTGACGTTTTTTATTGTTCTGCACGTACCAATCAGCCTCGACGTTGCCTTCGAGGCAATAGGTTTTGACTTCCTCCATGTACGCACGCCAAGTCTCAAAATTGTTATCTGGCTTGGTCGGTAGATTCTTGAAAAAACCGGGTAACGGTACTTTCGGCGCTGTGGCCGGGTAATTCTGGCTCAACTCAAACAGTGGGCCAGAGTATTGGCTGGAAGGTGGTTGATAGCCGAAGTCAGGATAGACGCCGGCGAGGGTTGACGCGCTGAACAGCGCGGTGGTGACGGCCAGTACAGCCAGTTTTCCTTGGGGCTGGTTCATCGATGATCTCCTTGATTGGGACAACGCCTGCAATGGCAGGGCCTCCATTATTTTTCTGGTATCAGGGTCCCGGTCGTTCGCCGGGATACGGTCACGGTGCATGGAGTTTGGCGTGGTTCACCTCCCGATTTTCACTGGACGAACGAATACAGTCGCTCTCGACCGAAAGGCCTAGCGATCAACAGCAAGGGAAGTGAATGCGAGGGACGCAGGAATTACACGAGGGGGGCTGGTTACCGACTCCTGTCGATCAGGCTACTGCTCTTCCTTGGTATTTAGGTGTAGGTGATTTCCAAAAAGACGCCACTATTTTCAGATCATTTTGTAGGTAAAAGGCCACTACGCTTTTCGACGAGCAACAAAAAACCCGCCGAAGCGGGTTTTTCGTTGAAACGACTAACGATCAGTCGTCGCGGCTCATGATGCCGAAGATCTGCAACAAGCTGATGAACAGGTTGTAGATCGATACATACAGGCTGATGGTCGCCATGATGTAGTTGCGCTCACCGCCGTGGATGATGGCGCTGGTCTGGAACAGGATGCACACGGACGAGAACAGCACGAAACCTGCGCTGATCGCCAGTTGCAGGCCGCTGACCTGGAAGAAGAAGCTTGCCAGCGTTGCACCCAGCAACACGAAGAAACCAGCGGTGATGAAGCCACCGAGGAAGCTCATGTCCTTACGGGTGATCAGCACGTAGGCCGACAGACCACCGAACACCAGTGCGGTCATCGCGAACGCCGAGCTGACCACTTCAGCGCCGCCCTGCATGCCCAGGTAACGGTTGAGGATCGGGCCGAGCAGGAAACCCATGAAACCGGTCAGCGCAAAAGCGGACACCAGGCCCCACGCGGAATCACGCAGCTTGTTGGTGAGGAAAAACAGCCCGTAGAAGCCGATCAGCACCACGAAAATGTTCGGGTAGCCAACGCGCATCTGCTGGGCAACGAAAGCCATGACGCCGCTGAATGCGAGGGTCAGAGCCAGTAGGCCATAAGTGTTGCGCAGGACGCGGCTAACCTCTAGCTGCTCAGCCTGCACGCTGTTATTAACTGCGTAATCCTGTTCGCGCATGGCGACACTCCTGTTGGTTTGAAACGTTCAGTCGCAAAGATCATAACAGACGCTCTGTAACAAGCCATGCAGAGAGTTTGACAGTGTGTTTCATTCAGGTATTATGGCGCCCGCAACGCAACGGAGGTGTGGCCGAGTGGTTTAAGGCAACGGTCTTGAAAACCGTCGACTGTAACAGGTCCATGAGTTCGAATCCCATCGCCTCCGCCATATTCTGTACCGACAAAGCCCTGATTATTCAGGGCTTTGTCGTTTCTGGGGTTTGAGATTTCCAGATTTCTTCGCTGGTTGGCGGCCACCCACTAAAAAGGTCAGCCAAGGCTTGCCACCGGAATAGGCAGGAGCAAAGTGAAAAATGGAGTTTTCAGCTCTTTACGCGTACTTGCGAGAGGCACTCTCCTGATTGACCAACGGCTTTACCACGCCAGGTCGCTGATGGAATGCAGACGAAGCCATCAAACAGTAACCGAGCCGTGCGCATCAGTCCGCACCCGACCAATCGCTCGTCCTGCAAGCGCACCTCCACCGTGAACTCGCCCGTCGGATGTTCGATCGACAGGCGTTTCACCTCGCCCTCCTCCACCACCGCCATGACCGCTGCCACACTGCCTTTGATCAGGCAGGCGGCGGCCACGCTGACTGCGCCGAACACGCCAATGCTGGTGTGGCAGCGATGGGGAATGAAGCTGCGTGTGGTGATGGCCCCACCGACCTGCGGCGGTGCAATCAGGCACATTTTCGGCACATTGCGCTGGCTCACATCATCCAGATTCATGCGCCGCCCCGCTTGCAGGCGGATGGACTCCAGACGCTGTTTCAGTGAAGCCTTGGCATCGAGTTGCGCGGGACTCTCATAGCCATTGCAATCCAGCTCTTGCGCGTTGATCAGCACCACAGGCATGCCGTTATCGATGCAGGTCACTTCAACGCCGTCGATCACGTCCCGGGCGTTGCCGGTCGGCAGTAAGGCGCCGCAACTGGAGCCCGCGACATCCTCGAATTCGACAATCAACGGCCCGGCCTGCCCCGGCACGCCGTCAATACGGGCGTCGCCGTCATAGCGCACTTCACCATCAGACGTTGGGACATGGGCGATGGCGATCTGTCCGGTGTTTTCCATATGGATCCGCACAGGGGTGACATCGGCTGTCGCCGCCACCAACCCGCGCTCGATGGCGAACGGACCGACACCGGCGAGGATGTTCCCGCAGTTCTGACCGTAATCGACACGCGGCTCATCCACCAGCACCTGGGCGAAAAGGTAATCGACATCAGCACCCGCGCGGCTCGACGGTCTGATGATCGCCACTTTGCTGGTCAGTGAATCACCGCCGCCAATGCCGTCGATCTGCCGCGCATCCGGCGAGCCCATCACCGCCAGCAACACGCGATCTCGCAGCGCAGGCTCTTGCGGTAAATCGTCGGCCAGAAAGTAAGTGCCTTTCGACGTACCGCCGCGCATCAATAGACAGGGAATGCGGGTCTGCGCCATGCTCAGTCTCCCAGTTCTTCAAGGCTGTCGACGTAACGCAAACCCTTTTCCGCCAGGCGCGCGCGCATGTTGTAGATGTCCAGACCCAGTTCGCCCTTGGCCAGGCGCAGGGCCTTCTGTTCCTCCAGGTCGGCCCGGGCGCGACTGGCTTCGACGACTTGCTGCAGCTCGGTGCGTCGTACGACCACCACCCCATCGTCATCAGCAACCACCACATCACCCGGGTGCACCAGTTGCCCGCCGCACACCAGTGGCAGGTTGACCGAACCCAGGGTTTCCTTAATTGTGCCTTGCGCGCTGATGGCGCGGGACCAGACCGGGAAGCCCATTTCGCGCAGGGTATGGGTGTCGCGCACGCCGGCCTCAATTACCAGCGCCCGGACGCCGTGAGCCTTGAGCGAGGTGGCCAAGAGGTCACCGAAGTAGCCGTCGGTACACGGTGAACTCGGCGCGACCACCAGAATATCGCCGGGCCGGCATTGTTCGACGGCCACATGGAACATCCAGTTGTCACCCGGCGCAACCAGCACCGTGACGGCTGAACCACTGATCACCGTGCCTTGTTGAATCGGCCTGATCGAACTCGCGAACAGTCCTTTGCGGCCCTGTGCTTCATGTATGGTCGCGACCCCGAAGCGTTTCAACTCATCGACTAGCGCCGCTTCGGCCCGCTGAATATTGCGCACAACAACGCCTGTCTTGCCGATATGTTCGCTCATCCCAGATTCTCCGTGACACGCGGGAAAATACTCTGGTAACCCTCGCCATAGACGATGTTGCGGGTTGAGGTGATCCCGACATTACGTTTGGCTTGCACACCGCGTTGCAGGGCGACGCGCGTGTAGTACTCCCACAAATGCTCCTGTCCGGCCATGCACTGGATGGCCGCGTACTTCTTGTCCCAGACATCAGTGATGTCGAGCAATACATCGGGGCGCCATTCGCATTGCTCGGGCTGGTGTGGCTCGAAACTGTAGACCGGCGGTGCACCGACGATTTTCTCACCCGGTTTATAGCCTTCGGCCTGGGCGATGATGCGCGCCTCCTGGGTCAGGTTCATGGCCAGCGGGTGATCGTAGTTGTATGGGTCTTTGAGCGAGTGACTGAGAACGAACTCCGGTTGCACCCGGCGAAAAACATCGGCTAGACGGAACAAGGTTTCCTTGTCGGCGCGCATCGGGTAATCGCCGATATCGAAAAACTCGACACTGGCACCGAGAATGTCGGCGGCGGCCTGAGCCTCTTCGCGACGTGCGGCTTTGACCTTGTCTTCGCTCATCTCGCCCTTGCGCCACAGCTTGGCGGATTCGCCGCGCTCACCGAACGACAGGCAGACGATGTGAACGTGGTACCCCTGCTGTGCATGCAGGGCGATGGCGCCACCGGCACGCCAGACAAAATCGGCTGAGTGGGCGCTGACAACCAGCGCGTTTTTGGTTGATTCGATCATTGCGGATACTCCTTTGCGTTGCGAAAGAGCATCGCATCGCACCCCGCCGACGGAGTAATGCGTTCGAGTGTTCGAGGTATGCGTTTTTTTTATTGCCACTCGAAAATAGCGGCGGCATAGTCGTCGGATTCGCCGACCCACAGAGTCCTTGCCCATGGAAATCTTTGAACTGCCGAGCCTGATGCACGTGCGCGCCTTCGTCCGCGTGGCTGATCACGGCAGCGTCTCCAAGGCGTCAGTCGCGCTGTACCGGGCGCAATCGGTGGTCACCCGCTCGATTTCCGAATTCGAAGAACGGCTAGGCGTAAGGCTGTTCGAGCGCCACGCCAACGGTATGCGCCTGACCAATTTCGGAGAGCGTTTGCTGCCCCGAGCGCGACGGGTGCTGGCAGAGCTTGGGAGCGTGCCGACATTGCTCGGCCAAGGTGAAAAAGCTGCGATTGAACCGCTTTATCTGTTCCAGGCGCGACGCCTGCAAGTGTTCGTCAAACTCTGTGAAACCCAGCACATGCAGACAGTGGCCAACCTGTTGGGGCTGAGTCAGCCTGCGGTCAGTTCGACGCTGAAAGTCCTCGAAAACGGCTGCGGCCAATCGCTGTTCGAGCGCACGCCGCGCGGCTTGCAACCGACCCGCGCGAGTCATGACATCCTGTTTGCAATCCGCCGTGCGCTGAACGAACTGCGCCATATCGACAGCGACATCACCGCCCTTCGCGGTGCCTTGCACGGCGTCGTCCACGTCGGTGCCCTGCCCCTCGGCCGCACGCGCATCCTGCCCGAAGCCATCGTGCGCCTGATGGCCGAGCACCCGGGTATTCAAGTGATCACCAATGAGAGTCCCTTCGACCTGCTGGCGACTGAATTGCGCGCCGGTGATGTGGATTTCATTTTCGGAGCGCTGCGTTCGTCGACCTATGCTAGCGACCTGGTCGGTGAGTCACTGCTGACAGAGGAAATGGTCGTGCTTGCGCGGCGTGATCATCCGCTCTACGGCAAAACCGGCCTGCAAGATCATCTCGCTAACGCGAAGTGGGTATTGCCGCGCGCCGGTTCGCCGGCGCGCAAAATGCTCGACGACTGCTTCGCCGGTTTCGGCATTCCGGCGCCTTCCCCGGTGGTGGAAAGCGCCGACATGGCGATCATTCGCGGACTGTTGTTACGCTCGGACATGCTCGCAGCCGTTTCAGCGCATCAACTGGAACAGGAAATCGCTAGCGGCGAGTTGTGCATTTTGCCGCTGGAATTGAAACAGACCGCCAGGGCCATCGGCCTGACGTACCGCAGCAGCTGCCTGCACTCACCGGTCGCGCAGGCGTTGATGGAGGTGATCCGCCAGGTAATCCGAACTCAGGCCAATGAAGCGGTTAAAGCAGGTTCAACGGATAGCTGATGATCAAGCGATTCTCGTCGAACTCATTGCTGCTGTAATCGCGGCGAATGCTCGAGTTGCGCCAGCGCAGGTTGAGGTTCTTGAACGCGCCGTTTTGCAGCGTGTAACCCAACTCGGATTCGCGGCCCCATTCTTTACCGTCGGTGACGGCTCCGCTGTGCACATTGTCGCCGCTGATATAACGGTTCATCAGGGTCAGACCGGGCACGCCGAGGACGGCGAAGTTGTAGTCATGGCGCAGCTGCCAGGATTTCTCCCGCGCATTGTCGTAGCTGTTGTTGTAGCTGTCGTTGGCCAAGGTTCCGCCGCTGGTGCCGTTGACGCGCATCCAGGCATCGTCGCCGCTGAGCTTTTGCAAACCGAGGTAAAACGTGTTGCCGCCGTAGCGTGCCGACAGCAATGCCGAGAACGTACGGTTGTCCAGATCGCCTGCGCGGGCACTGCCATCCTGGCGACCCCAGAAGTAGCCAAGATTGGCGCCCAGCGTCCAGTCACCCAGTGGTTGGCTATGAACCAGTTGCAGATACTGTTGCTGATAGATGTCCTTTAGCTGAGCATTCCACACGCCGATCATCGTGCGCTTTTCGTTGAACGCGTATTCGCCGCCGACGAAGTTGAAACGGTCAGAGGTAAACGCGGTTTTGCCCTGCATGAACATGCCTTCCATGCTTGAATCGTTGCGCGGACTGTTCTGCCGGAACTGACCGCCATACAAGGTCAACCCGGCGATATCCTGTGAAGTGACCTGACCGCCACGAAAGGTTTGTGGCAACGAGCGACCGTCGTCGGAACGCAATATCGGCAACACTGGCATCCACTCGCCGAGCTTGATTTCGGTCTTGCCGATTTTCATTTTCCCGGCGACAGCCAGGCGCCCAAATTGATCGGCAGGTCGGCCATCACTGTCCAGCGGCAGCAATTGCGTGCCTCCCGTGCCTTGACCGCCGTCAAGCTTCAGCGAATACAGGCCCAGCACATCCACACCAAATCCGACTGCACCTTGGGTGAATCCAGAGCGGAAATCGAGAATGAAATTCTGCGTCCACTCCTCGGCTTTGTCCTGCGCATTGGCCGGGTTGGTGAAATTCCGATTGATGTAGAAGTTGCGCAGATTGAGATTGGCGCTGGCGTCTTCCACAAAGCCTGCGGCGTTCGCCTCGACAGACAGAGCACAAACGGCGGACAGCGTGAAGACTACGCGGGTATTGGCGGTGATTTTCATTGTTATTGTTATCCATTTTTTTGGGATGTAGCAGTCCGCTACGCCCGCATGAGCCGGGCGCAGTGAAATCATTCAAGGGTGTTGCGAAGCGGCCCGGAGCGAGCCGCCGATGACGCCGTTACGTTAGCGCGGGGCCTTGCCCGCTACCGAATAGAGCACCTGCTGATTACGGGTTTTCATGAACGCCTCCAGGCTTTGTCCGCGCATCGCTGCGTAGATCTGCAGATTCGGCACCCCAACCACGGCAGCGAGCTTTTCCAGCACGAAAAAAATCGCCCCGTAGTGAATCAATCCGCGCCAGTCGCGGCGTCGCAGCAGATCCCGCTCTTCATCGCTCAGCCCTGCTTCATCGAACAGCGCCTCGGGTTGGTCGAGGAAACGCTGACGCCAGTGCGGCTCGATCATGCGATGCAAAAACTTGTTCAACCGATAGCCCTTGGCGCTGCGCTCCAGGGTGAACGGATAGGTGCCTTCGAGCTTCTCGATACCCCCCAACTGATGCTGCATGTGCTGCAAGTGCCGCGCAATGACGTCGACGGGAACGGGCCGATCCTGATTTTCCAGCAACAGTGTGGCAATGCCGGTCATCGACGGCAGGTAGTAATCCTGGTGCAGGTTTTTCACCGTGGCCGACAGCGCGCCGCGCATGATCAGCCAGGTGATCACTTCCGAACCTTCCATGCCCCCCAGCGCGGCGTATTCGGCATGGGTCATTTCGGTCAGGCGCTCGGGATCATTGACCAACAGATCAATGAACTGCTGGTCCCACTCCGGGTTGTTGAACCCACAGCGTTCGCCGTGCACCTGGTGGGAAACGCCACCGGTCGCGACGATGGCTACTTTCAAGTCCTCGGGGTAGCTTTCGATCGCCCGGCGCAGCGCCTGGCCCAACTTGTAGCAGCGCCGCGCACTCGGCACCGGGAACTGCAACACGCCAACCTGCAGCGGCACGATCTCCACCGGCCAGTCCGGCTCGCACGGCAACAGCGCCGACATCGGCGAGAAGAAGCCATGGTCGAGCGGCTTGTCACGGAAGAAACTCATGTCGAACTCATCCGCCACCAGGCTCTCGCCGATGTGCCGCGACAGCGCCGCATGGCCATCGATCCCCGGTAACTCGCGTGGATTACCGCCCTCATCGGCGACTTCGTAACGCTCATCGACGCCTAGGGAAAAGGCACCGTAGTGATCAAAGAAAAACGACGTCACGTGGTCATTGAAGATATAGAACAGCACATCCGGCTGCTGCTCCTTCAGCCACACCTTGATCGGCTCGAAGCCACGGAAGATCGGCGCCCAGGCGGCCTCATGCTGCTTGTCGTGATCGACCGCAAAGCCGATAGTCGGGGTGTGAGATACAGCGAGGCCACCAATGATGCGTGCCATAACGAGTTCCTTTGTCGAAAAAGATTAATGCGCCAGCAAGGCCCGACTGACTCGGCGCCGTGCATGACCGTTGGCCAGAATCGCCAGAGCGGCGATAAAGGCAGGCACACTCAACAGAGCGAACAGCAGCGGCAACCCCAGCCCGAGGCTGAGCACCGCACCACCGATGAGTGAACCAAAGATAGCCCCGAAGCGGCCGATACCCAGCATCCAGCTGACGCCCGTGGCGCGGCAATCTGTCGGGTAGTACCCCGGCGCGAAAGCATTGAGGCCGGTTTGCGCCCCACTCATGCAGAAACCTGCCGCCACCACGCCGAACGCCAGCAGACTGGATTCGAGGCTGAACGCGCCCAACAGGAGAATGAAAGCGCCACCCAGTGCGTAGGACGTGGCAATTACCGCGTTTGGATTACGCCGGTCCATCGCCCAGCCGACTACGATGGCGCCGACGGTACCGCCAATCTGAAACAGGCCGGTGATGGTCGCGGCGCGTTCGATGGACAGCCCACCTTCACGCAGCAGGGTCGGCATCCAGCCCATGGTCAGGTAGATCACCAGCAACCCCATGAAGTAAGTCGCCCACAAAGCGAGCGTGCCGAAGCGATAGCTTTCGGTGAACAACAAGCGCAGCGGTGCTTTTTGCTGAGCCTGCGGTTCGGCAATGACGAATTTAGTCGCCGCGCTAAACGTGCCGCCCAGCTTGTTCAGCACCTTGGCAATCTGGCTGGCGGGCGCGTTGCGCGCGGCGAGAAAACGCGCCGACTCAGGCAGCAACAGCCACATCAAGGGCAGTAACAACATCGGCAGAATCCCGCCAGCGAGCAGCACCGACTGCCAGCCGTGATGGGGAATCAACCACGCGGCGAGAAAGCCGCCCAGCCCCGACCCCATGTTGAACCCGGTGAACATGATCGTGATGAACAGTGACCGATTGCGTTCCGGCAAATACTCGGAAAGCAGTGTGGTGGTGTTGGGCAACGCTGCGCCCAGCGCCACACCGGTCAGCAGACGCAAGGCCGCCAGTTCGTAGGGATTACGCGCAAAGGCGCAGGCCAGGCTCAGCACGCTGAAGCCAGTCACTGCCGTCAGTAGCACCTTTTTGCGGCCGATTCGGTCGGCGTAAGGGCCAGCGGTCAGCGCTCCGATCGCCAGCCCAATCATGCCCGCGCTCATCACCGGGCCAAACGCCGCTTTCGAAAGCCCCCACTCTTGAATCAGCGAGGGGGCAATAAACCCCATCACCGCGACGTCGAAGCCATCGAAAAGCACGATGAAAAAACATAAACCCATAATCAGCCACTGGTACGGCACCACTTTGCGGTTGTCGATCCACGCTTTGATATCGACCGTTTCACTCGTCATGCTCTCACCTTCTTATTTTTGTAGAAGTCCCGACGGACAAGGCCTGTAAGTAGACCGTCCACGCTGAACGATGAAGGTGACTGTAAAGCCGCAGGTATACCGCCCGCCTCTGGGAAATCCTTAAGCAGGTATCGGTTTTTCTTATCGGGGGATCAAAAGAGATAAACGGGGCGTGGTAGAGCGTGGGATTGATGACCGTGGCGCGAGCGGCCAATAATCGAGTACCTCATCGAACAAACCTCCCTGCTTCGACCTACCGATTGCAGCTTTTCTAGCTACGCTTGCCGACAAGAGTCTGGCGTAAGTACGCCTACTGCTTATCAGTCAAGGGAGCCAACATCCATGGATAGCATGCAGGGCGTTTATCCATCAGCAACCGTTCTGGTGGTCGACGATACCCCAGACAACCTGATGCTGATTGCCGAGTTGCTAAAGGACAAATACCGGGTCAAGGCCGCCAACAGCGGTGAAAAAGCCTTGCGCCTTCTGCAGGCCGATACGCTCCCCGACCTGATTCTGCTGGACATCATGATGCCGGGGCTGTCCGGTTATGACGTTGCCGAGCGGCTCCAGCATGACGCCCGCCTCTGTCATATACCGATCATTTTCCTGACCTCCATGACCGCCACGGAGGACGAAATTCGCGGCTTGAGCCTCGGCGCTGCTGACTACATCACCAAGCCGATCATTCCTCCGGTGCTCATGGCCAGGGTCGAGACTCAGGTCAAGCTCAAGGCCGTCGCCGACTTTCTGCGCAATCAAAACGATTTTCTGGAACAGGAAGTGCAACGCCGTACCCGCGAAGTGATTGCCATCCAGGATGTCACCATCCACGCCATGGCCTCGCTGGCCGAAACCCGCGACAACGAAACCGGCAACCACATTCGCCGCACCCAGCACTACATAAAATTGCTGGCCGAACTGATGCGCGAGCATCCGCGCTTTCGTCACTTTCTCGACGAGGAAACCATCCAGCTGCTATTCAAGTCGGCACCGCTGCACGATATCGGCAAGATCGGCATTCCTGATCGCATCCTGCTCAAGCCCGGACGTCTCACTCCGGAAGAGTTCGAGATCATGAAGACCCACACAACCTTGGGACGCGACGCCATCCAGCACGCCGAGGACCAGTTGGGGATCGGCGTCGACTTCCTTCGTCTGGCCAAGGAAATCGCCTACGGGCATCAAGAAAAATGGGATGGCAGCGGCTATCCGCAAGGGTTGGCCACCGACGATATTCCGATCAGCGCGCGTTTGATGGCTGTGGCGGATGTCTACGATGCGCTGATCAGCCGCCGCGTATACAAGCCCGGCATGCCCCATGAGCAAGCAGTGGAAATAATCCGCGAAGGCCGCGGCAAACATTTCGACCCGGACATCTGCGATGCATTTCTGGCCAATGCCGGGCAGTTCCAGAACATTGCCGTGCAGTTCGCCGACAGTGACCAGGACATGGCCAGACAATTGGCCTTGCTTGAACAGATCGCTGACCAACCCTGAGCCGTGTGCCGCTCTTTGCCCCCCACTGCTGAACGAGGCCCGTTATGAACAGACTGTTCGAGACGCTCGAGCGCCTGTCGCTGCGCAGCAAATTGATCATCGGCTTCGCGGCGCTGCTGATGTTGGTTCTGATACTGGGCGTGCAAAGCCTGCGCACCCAGTATTCGCTCAGGAACGAAATGCAGCAGTTGTACCAGCAGGATCTGGTGGGTATCCAGCATGTGCAGGAAGTCCGGGTGCAGTTGCCGTATCTTTTGCTGGCCATGCAACGTGCGATCGCGACCAACAACGCGGACATTCGCATCAGCGCCAGAGCGCAGATGAATGTCGCCCAGGAACGACTCCACGAAGCCCTGGAACAGGTGCGCCCGACACTGCGGCGACAGAGCAGTCTGAGCAGTCTGCTGGAGTTCGAGAGGGTCTTGCAGCGTCTGCAAAAAGATGGCGATGCGGCGCTGGAATTCGCCGGTAAAGGCTCCCTCGGTCAAGCCTGGATGTTGCTTAACAGTCAGGATTTTCTCGCGCTGGAACAGGGCAGCGACGGGCTGCTCACGCAGATCGAGAACAACAAGCAAGCCGACATCCACGATACGGCGAAGAATCTGGCCGAATATGCGCAGCGCAGTACCACGATCACCTATGTGTTGCTGCTGGGCGGGTCGACACTGGCCTTGCTGTTGACCTGGCTGGTCAGTTATTCCATTCGCGTGCCGCTCAATCGTGTCCGTGTGGCGGTAGACGAATTGGCGTCCGGCAAACTCGACGGGCAGATCCCCCACACCGACCTTCGCAACGAAACCGGTGACCTCGCCCGAGCCATCGCCACGTTGCAGGTGGAGGCTTGTCAGCTTGAGCGCCAGCGCTGGGTTAAAAACCACACTTCGCTTCTGCAAGTGGATCTGCAACAGGCGGAAACGCCGCAGCAGTTGGCCCAGGCTTTTTTTAGCCACATCGCGCCGCAGTTAGGCATGTGCCAAGGGGCACTTTACGTTCTCTATGAAGGCGCCTCGCGCCTTCGATTGGTGGGCGGTTACGCGGTGGACAGTGAGCATCCGCTGCCCGTTGAACTTGCGCTCGGTGACGGGTTGCTTGGCCAGTGCGCACTGGATCACCAACCCCGCCACCTGCAGAATTTACCCGAACCGTTTTGGCATGTACGCACGCAGTTGGGCGCCGCTCCCGCCAGCGTCCTGATGGTTCAACCCGTGCTGCGTGGCGAACGCCTGCTCGGGGTGGTGGAAATGGCCGGTTTTCGCCAACTGGAAGAGAACGAAGCGCTGCTCTTGCAAGAAGTGCTGCCCAGGCTGGCCGGCGCCATGGCCATCATGGAGCGCAGTGAGGCGGCCCAGGCGCTGCTGCTGGAGACTCGTCGTCAGGCGGACGAAATGGGCGCGCAGACTTTGCAACTGGAACACCAGGCCAGCGAACTGGAGGCCCAGCAGGCAGCATTGCGAGCCACCGAGGCCTGGTATCGCGGCATCATCGAGGCAGCACCGGACGGTATGCTGGTGCTGGGGGCTGACGGTCGCATTCTGATGACCAACCCGCAAATGGACAGCCTGTTTGGCTATGCCCCCGGCGAGTTGATTGGCGCCAGCATCGAGCGTCTGGTGCCTCAGGCTGCCCGCGAGCGTCATGTCAAATTGCGCGACGGTTTCATTGCCAGCGGCGGCACCCGGCAGATGGGTGGCGATCTGGAGGACCTGAGCGGCGTGCGCAAAGACGGCAGCCTGTTCTCCGTGGAAATTGGCCTTTCCCACCTGCCCCGCCTGGAAGGTCGTGGCGTCTGCGTCTGTGCCTCGGTGCGCGACGTGAGTGAACGCAGAGCGATGGAAGCCAGGCTGCGGACTGCCAGCGATCGCCTGAACCTGGCGCAAGAGGCCGGCGACATCGGTCTGTTCGATGTTGATCTGGTCAGCGGCACAAACTATTGGACGCCCCAGCTTGAAACCCTGTTTGGTCTTGAACCGGGTGCCTTCGGTGGCACGCTGCAGCACTGGCAGGCGCTGGTGCATCCCGAGGATCTGGCGCGGGTCAGCAGCACCTTCGACAGCGCCGTGCAGAGTGGCGATGACCGCGTCGAATTCGACTTTCGCATCGTGCGCAAAAATGACGGGCAGATACGCACGTTCCGCTCGCTCAACCGTTTCTCACGCACGCCGGACGGCCAGCCATTGCGCGCAACCGGCATCAACATCGACGTGACGGCGCTGGCAGAAGCAAGAGCAGCAGCCGAAGAAGCCACTCAGGCAAAGAGCGAGTTCCTTGCCAACATGAGCCATGAGATCCGCACGCCGATGAACGCCATCATCGGCATGAGCCACCTGGCGCTGCGTACCCATCTGGATAATCGCCAGCGCAACTACATTGAAAAGGTGCATCGCTCGGCGGAGAACCTGCTGGGAATCATCAACGACATCCTCGATTTTTCCAAGATCGAGGCCGGCAGGATGAGCCTCGAACAGGCGCCTTTCCGCCTCGAGGACGTGCTCGACAGCTTTGCCGCCATGATTGGCCTGAAGACCGAGGACAAGGGTCTGGAGTTGTTGTTCCAGATCCCGCCCGATCTGCCCACGGCCCTGATCGGCGATCCCCTGCGCCTGGGGCAAGTGCTGATCAATCTGGGCAACAACGCGGCCAAGTTCACCGAGCACGGTGACATCGTGGTCGGCGTGGAAGAAGTGGGTACACACAACGAACACGTGCAACTGCACTTCTGGGTGCGCGACACGGGCATCGGCATGACCGTCGAGCAGTGTTCACGCCTGTTCCAGTCGTTCAGTCAGGCAGACAGTTCGATCACTCGCAAGTACGGCGGCACCGGGCTCGGCTTGTCCATTTCGAAGAAGCTGGTGGAGCTGATGGCCGGCCGAATCTGGGTGGAAAGCCAACCGGGGGTCGGCTCGACATTCCATTTCCAGGTGCAACTCGCTGTGCAGCAAGGCGTGCAGCCGCGCCGTATGTTCAAGGCCGGCGAGCTATTGGGCATGCGGGTACTGGTCGTGGATGACAATGCCAGTGCGCGTGAAATTCTCTCGGGCATGGCGCGCAGCTTTGGCCTGGAAGTGGATGTCGCGCAGAGCGGTGATCTGGCGCTGCGCATGTTGGCCGACGCCGAGCACAAGGCACTGCCTTACAATCTGGTCTTGATGGACTGGCGGATGCCCGGCATGGATGGCATGGAAGCCGTGAGCAAAATGCATTCCGCCAGCCTGATGCGCACGCCATCGGTGATCATGATCACCGCATTTGGACGCGAAGAAGCCCGCGAAGAAGCCGAGCGCCAAGGCATCCAGTTGCCGGTGGTACTGACCAAACCCGTCACGCCGTCCTCGCTGCTCGAAGCCATCGGCGTGGTGCTGGGCAGAGAACCACAGGGTGAAACGCGAACGGGCGAACGCTCCCTGCACAATGCCAACACCGTCGCCAGCCTCAATGGCGCGCGGCTGCTTCTGGTCGAAGACAACGATCTCAATCAGGAACTGGCCAGCGAGCTGCTGGAGAGCGTCGGAATACGCCTGCGACTCGCCACACACGGTCAGGAGGCCCTGGACATCCTCGCCGAGGATGGCGACTTCGATGGCGTGTTGATGGATTGCCAGATGCCGGTGATGGATGGATACACGGCCACCCGACAAATCCGCCAGCAACCGCGCTTCAACACTTTGCCGGTGATCGCCATGACCGCCAACGCGATGGACGGTGACCGCGAGCGCGCCCTCGAATGCGGCATGAACGACCATATCTCCAAGCCACTCAACGTCGAAACCATGTTCGCCACCCTGGCAAAATGGATCAAGCCACGTGCCGCTCAAGCATCGCTGAACGCAGGATTCGCCGATGGCTTGCCCGAGCAGCTTGAGGGCATCGACCTCGCGGCGGGTCTCGCCACCTGCATGGGGCGGCGGGATCTCTACCTACGCCTGCTCTGCAAGTTTCGCGACACCCAGACAGGCTTTATCGAACAGTTCCACACCGCACGGATCGATCCGGATGCTGGCGCCGCTGAACGACTGGCGCACAGCTTGCGCGGCACCGCCGGCAACATCGGCGCCAGGTCCGTGGCGCAAGCCTGCGCTTTGCTGGAACAGGCCTGCCATGACGGCGAGCCGGCTACGGTGCTGCAAGGGCTGGCGATGCAGGTCGAATATTGCCTGCAGCCGATTCTGGTGGCACTGGCCGACCTCAAGGCAGACACACCGGCCGGCGCAGGTGATGAGCTACAGAACGACTCCGCTATCAACGAGCAACTGAACAGGCTCGTGGGTCTTTTGGACGAGGGTGATACGGCGGCTTTGGACGCGCTTGCGGGATTGCGCAATATGCGACTTGATCGGGCGTTAGAAGAACGCCTGGCTCTGGTCGCGGTACAGGTGGAAAGGTTCGATTTTGATCGGGCTTTGAAGCTTTTGCAGGATGGGTGATTTGAGTGAGGAGGTTGCTGTAGTTGAGCGATTTTGGCCGATAGCGACTGCTCCCGAATGACCGCTTTCGGCCAAAAGCGGACATTCGTACCGCTAGTCAAATACACTGTCGCGACGATCGCATTCAAATTTGGTGCAAGTGTTCATCGGTAAAAAGAGAGGATTGATGAGTCTTGATCTGTGCTTGGAAGCTGATAGTACGCTCACAATTTTGACATTGAGCAATGCCCTTGAGAATGCTGGTGCTCGAAAAGTCGAGGTAACAGAAGATGGGCTATACGCTGAATTTAGCTCAGGACTTAAATTAAGTACCGATGACGCTTTCGGTGACCCCACGATTTATGCTGAGAATACAATGGGTATCGACTTTCCTGTCGCTGTGCGTTGTACCATCAGAATTAAAGGGCCCGAACCAGAGGGAGAGTCCGCTATGGAAGATTTGGAAAAAGTCGCCCAATCAATATCTCAGTCGTGTTCAGCCTTCTTTCTAGTTAGCTTTCAGTTCGAACAAACCATGTACTGGCGGGATGCGACAGGGCTACATCGTCCTTGAGGTCGGTGACTGCGCGTCGTGCTACAGATATTTTTGAATAGTGTATTTCGGACAAAAGTGCCTTTAATTGATGGGCCGCAATTGGCCGATTGCTGTCTTTGGGAAGGTCCGCAGTCGACCCATAGCTGTCATTAAATTGAGGTAACGAAGCGGGTTTCGAGGCCTACACTTACTGGCGGTAGCGCATTAATCAATACGACGGCATCGTCGCCCTGGTTTAGGTAGATCAACGAGTCACCGGTCTCGAACGTAACTCTGAATCCGGCCAGCCAAGGCTCTTGTCCGTTGAAAGAGTCAAGAATTCCCTCAACTGCGCAAATTTTTGTGTTTTCAAGGTGGGTTGCTGACAGATCCGCAAGCAGGTTTTCCCTCTTCCAGGAGCAGGTCACGTTTGGCTCTATCTCGAAGGGAGTCGGCGTATCAGAAGGAAACAAGTCCGCACCTACTCTCTCGCCATCACTCAAGAGATACATGGATAGAACTTCTCCTTCGCCAAAACGCCACTCTAGAGAACCTATGTATCCCAGATCTTTCTCGTCGTTGAAATAGTACTGGTCGTGCAGCAGCACGCTCAGCCGTTTTCCCAATAGCGAACGTGCGTTTCGCAGGTCTAGGACAGCTCTTGTAGGGGATGGGGAGTGTCGGCTAGACATCGGCATCTCATATAGGAGGGAAGAGAGGCAGATACTACACAAACGCTATTACGTCCGCTTCTGGCCGAAAGCTGCCGCACGCCAACCGTCACCAAACTGTTGACCCGTGATTGGACTAAGGAGAAGCGATCGGAACGTATTGGCCCGGATCGCTCCGAAGTGAAGCAACCGTGTTGTCAGGGCGCAATTGTCCACGACTTGCCAAGTGCCAGCCGGTGACCATCGTCAACCCTTAGGCGAGAGAGAAGGCTTTTGGGCGCTGAGAGAGAAAAGAACACCCAGTGGCCAGAACCATCCGCCATGGGTTCATTGTCGGCGACATAAAGCGCAACCTCGCTCTCAGGCATTTTTAGGGCGACAGACAGTTCCGCCTGGGTCAACTTTCGATAATCATTCATCAGATCACTCCTTGATCCCGGCTCCATGCCGGTCCTATAGCAATAGCGCAAAAACTGGAATCCCTCCACCGCCCGGGCATGCTCCGGCGTAGTCCGCGCTCCCTAAAGCCCCCAATTCACCCAACACCCCTTATGTAACCCAAAAACACGCCGATACCGTCCAGCAGCACGGAAGCACCGCAGCAGCACTGACTCCCTAGAAGGAAGGAACCCAAACAATGTTGGAACACCTCTGGCGCAACATCCATTCCCCGGACTACTTGCCCAACGTACTGGAATGGATGCTCCATATTCTCCTCAGCCCGTTCATGGTGATCATGTGCCTGATGGTCGGGGCGCTGGCGGGAAAATGGTGGCGAGCCCTGCCCTACGGCAGCCTGACTTGTTATGTGGTCTTTCTGAGCCGGTCTTCTTTCTATCGCTGGGAAAGCATTTTCCCCCTGGCCGGCCTGCCTGCGCTGGCGATAGATGGCGCACTGCTTGCGCTGCTCGGCTTTTATTTGAAAGGCGTACTCAGAACCCGCGCAGACGCGAAACCCGAAGGCCATTGGCTGCGCAGGCTTTATCAAGGCCTTAAGGTTTTTATGCTGACGATCATGGTGATGTTCTGGGGATTGGTCGTGCTGTTTGTCGTGGTCTTCACGGTCTCGGTCGCGACCCAACCGTCATTGGTGCATTGAGCAGCCTCCTGCTCGATCAGACAAATCGGGACTCCGGATCGCCGGAAACAGCGGCCGACTCAACAAGATGAACTTCAGTGGCATTGCGCCCCGCCAACCAGGCAAGCACAGACGCGGCGACCAGCACCGCCGCACTGAGCTCGAATGTGGCTTTGTATCCGCTCAGGTCAAAAGCCAGACCGCCAATGATTGCGCCTCCGGCGATCGCCAGTTGCACAATGGCCACGAGCAAGCCGCCTCCGGCTTCCGCGTCATCCGGAAGCGTCTGCGCCAGCCATGTCCACCAGCCGACCGGCGCGGCGGTGGCAACCAGTCCCCAGAGGCCGAGCAACACGGCGGTCAGCAACGGTGATTTGCCGAAGCTGACTAACGCCAGCGCGATGGCCGCCATGATCAGCGGAATGACGGTCAACGTGCGGTAGAGGCCACGGCCCATAAACCGTTCGATCAGAAAGGTGCCAATAAACCCTGCCAGTCCCAACCCCAACAGCATCAAGGACAAGGTTGAGACGCTTACGCCGGTCACACCCTCAAGAAAGGGACGCAGGTAGGTGAACAGCATGAACTGGCCCATGAAAAATACGCTGACGGCGACCATGCCCAAGGCCACTGGCGGCTGCTTCATCAGGCGCAGAACGTTGCCGCTACCGGCCTGGCGCTCGGCCTTGAACGACGGCAGGCTTATCAGCAGCCAGACGGCGGCCAGCACTGCGACCGGAACCACACAGAAGAACGCGCCGCGCCAGCCGATCAGCGAGCCAAGAAAGCTCCCTGCCGGAGCGGCGATGACCGTGGCCAAGGCGTTACCGCCATTGACGATGGCCAGCGCTCGCGAAACCTGTTCAGGCTTGACCAGACGTATTGCAGTCGCCGCCGACAGTGACCAGAAACCACCGATCGCTATCCCGATCAGCGCACGTCCAAACATGAATGACGGGTAACCCGGCGCGACCGCGACGACCGTACCAGAGACGATCATCAACAACGTCAGGCCCAGCAGCAGCTTCTTGCGTTCGACGCGAGCAGCGACCGAGGCAATCAGCAGGCTGGTGATCAAGGCAAAGGCACCGGACACGGAAATGCCCTGCCCGGCCTGGCCTTCGGTGATGTGCAGGTCGGCCGCAATCGGCGTCAGCAGGCTGACCGGCATGAATTCTGAAGCGACCAAGGCGAATGCGGCCAACGACATGGCCAGCACAGCGCTCCAGCCGCCTGTTCTTTTAGATGGATCTGTAGATGGAAACGTCATGAGAACTACCTGTGGTGCGAAAAACCTGTGGATGTGATGCGCAGGGGCAAGCAGTTTGTCGTCCCTTCCGGACACTGCCCCCGTAACAGATAGACACATTCTCCCGGTCAATCCGGCCCTTCCCTAGCGCATTCCTCTTGAATGCTTGCCTGATCCTCTGGCGATGCAGGGTGATGGATAGGAAACGTCTCGCGCGCGGATTAGAGTTCGGTCAACAGGAGTGACCCGACATGATCCCTACCCCTCTGCCCCAGGAATCGCCTTTGGCATTGCACATTGACCCGCGCGTGAGCGCACCGGGTGACTTCGCCACGGCCATACCCGGGCTGTCGCTGTTTCGTCGCGACCAACCGGCGCCGCCCGTGGTGTGCATGATCGAACCGAGCCTGATTCTCGTGGGTCGCGGCGAAAAGCGCTTGTGGGTCGGCGGTGAAGGCTACAGCTATGACCCGTCACGGTTTCTGGTGACGTCGCTGGACTTGCCGGCCAATTCCGAAGTGATGCTCGCCAGTGCCGAACAGCCCTGTGTCGGCCTGGTGCTGAAACTGGATGTCAGCATGCTCGCCGAGGTCATCACCAAGAGCGGTTTGCCGGCCAAACGGCAGCCAGCAACGGGCACGGGCGCCGCGATTGGCAGTCTGTCGTCTGCGCTGGAAGGCGCGCTCGATCGCCTGCTGGCATTGCTCGATGAACCCGAGGCAATCCCGGTGCTGGCGCCGCTGATTCTGCGCGAAATCCACTATCGGCTGCTGCACACCGACCAAGGCGCACGGCTGCGACAGATCACTGCCGTCGATGGCCAGGGTTATCGCATCGCCAAGGCGATTGACTGGCTCAAGCTCAACTACGCAGATGCCCTGCGCATCGACGATCTGGCCGCGCGGGTGCAGATGAGTGCGCCGACCTTTCACCACCATTTCCGACAGCTCACTGGCATGAGTCCGCTGCAGTACCAGAAATGGCTGCGGCTCAACGAAGCGCGGCGGCTGATGTTGGTCGAGCGTCTCGACGTTTCGCGGGCGGCGTTTGCGGTCGGCTATGAAAGTCCGTCGCAGTTCAGCCGCGAATATGCCCGGCTGTTCGGCACCGCGCCGAGTCGTGACATTGCCCTTTTGCGTGGGCAGCCATTCGAAGCAGAAGCCCTCGGCACAGTAGCGAATTGAACGAAAAACGCTGATACGCCTCGCCGCGTGTCACCGCTCATAACAATGCAAGTCAACCGATGATCAGCGGGTGAACCATGGAACTACGAATCAACCAGAAGACCTATCAGGTCGATGCCGACGCCGATACGCCCTTGCTGTGGGTGATCCGCGATGATCTGGGCATGACCGGCACCAAATACGGCTGCGGATTGGCGCAATGCGGCGCCTGTTCGGTGCTGGTGGACGGCAACGTCGTGCGCTCGTGCGTCACGCCGGTGGCGGGTGTGGTCGGCCGCGAGGTCACCACCATTGAAGCCATCGAAAGCGATGAGGTGGGCAAACGGGTGGTCGCGACCTGGGTCGATCTGCAGGTCGCCCAGTGCGGCTACTGCCAGTCCGGTCAGGTGATGGCCGCCACCGCGCTGCTCAAACAAAACCCCAAACCAAGTGATGCGCAGATCGAAGCGGCGATGGTCAACCTGTGCCGCTGCGGCACTTACAACGCCATTCATGCCGCCGTGCATGAACTGGCTGGCAAGGGAGAAGCGTGATGAACGTTCGAATCGACCCGTCACTGCAAGCCGCAGCACTGGATCTGCACGAACCGATCAATGTTTCGCGCCGACGTTTCCTGACCGGTACCGCCGTCGGCGCATTGGTCCTCGGCTTCGGCCTGCCGCTGGGTGCGACACGCGTGCAAGCCGCCGTTGCCGCGGCAACGGCCGAGCGCGGCACGCAGGTGCCGGCGTTTCTCGAAATCCGTCCAGACAATCGCGTGCGTCTGCTCTGCCCGTTCATGGAGGGCGGACAAGGTACGTTCACGGCGATGGCGCAAATCGTCGGTGAAGAGCTGGATGCCGACCCGGCAACCTTCCTCGTCGAAGCCGCGCCGCCCGGCGAAGCCTATGTGGTGTTGGAAAACGGCATGCGCATCACCGGCGGCAGCATGT
Organism: Pseudomonas sp. Irchel 3H7; assembly: GCF_900187605.1. Classification (GTDB taxonomy): domain Bacteria; phylum Pseudomonadota; class Gammaproteobacteria; order Pseudomonadales; family Pseudomonadaceae; genus Aquipseudomonas. Next base: position 309,955 of record NZ_FYEA01000002.1, on the reverse strand, counting down.
CGGTGCGCATGAGCTACCCGGTCATGCGCCGCCTCGGCGCTCTCGCCCGTGCCATGCTGCTGCAAGCGGGCGCGCAACAGCTTGGCGTGCCAGTCGGCGAGTTGACCACCGAGCCGGGCAAAGTCGTGCATGCCAAGTCGGGCCGCTCGTTGGCCTACGGTGATCTGGCCGAGCGCGCAATGGATCTGCCGGTTCCCGATCCGGCTTCCGTGAAGCTGCGTGATCCGAGCCAGTTCCGCTGGATCGGCAAACCGGTGAAGCGCCTCGATGCCTATGACAAATCCACGGGCAAGGCGCTATACAGCATCGACCTGAAAGTCGACGACATGCTCCATGCGGCCGTGCAACATGCCCCGCGCTTGGGAATGACAGTCGGCAGCCTGCGCAACGAAGACCAGGTCAAGGCAATGAAAGGCGTGCATTCCGTGCATCGTCTGCCGGGCGCCGTGGCGGTGCTCGCCGAGCGCTGGTGGCACGCCAAACGTGCGGTCGAGGCGATTCAGGTTGATTGGCAAGAACCAACGGCCGAGAGCAAAGTACGACCGATGCCCGCTGACTTTTCCAGCGATGCCTGGTTCAAGCGCCTTGCTGAAGATAAAGGCCCGGCCAAAGATGATGAACATGAAGGCGACGTGGCGTCGATTCTCAAGGAGCCCAAGACCCGGATCGACGCCACTTACCACAACCAATACCTGAACCACGGCCAGTTGGAGCCGCCTTCGGCACTGGCCCGATTCAATCCGGACGGTTCGCTGGAAGTCTGGTTGCCGAATCAGGCGCCGGACATGTTCCGCGCCGACATCGCCAAACGCACCGGGCTGGATCCGTCGCGCATTACGTTGCATTCGCCACTGCTGGGTGGCTTCTTCGGTCGGCATTTCCTCTACGATTCGGCCAGTCCCTATCCGCAGGCGATTGCGCTGTCCAAGGCCGTTGGCCGACCGGTCAAACTGATCTGGAGTCGCGAAGAAGAGTTCCTGCGTGACGTGCTGCGCCCGGTTGCCGCAGTGAATTTCCGTGCGGCGCTGGACAGCGACGGCTGGCCGCTGGCAATCGAAGCGATCAGTGCCACAGAAGGGCCGACCGAAGCGCTCGCCGGCAAGCAGGGTGAAAAACTGGACCCCACAGCGCTTGAAGGCTTGTCAGGCAAGTCCTATGCGATCCCCAACAAGCGCATCGCGCAGATCTACGTCAAAGGCCCGGCGATGCTCGGTTACTGGCGTTCGGTGGGCAATTCGCTGAACGATTTCTTCTATGAATCGTTCCTCGATGAACTGGCCGACAAGGGCGGCAAGGACCCGTTTGACCTGCGCCTGCATTTGCTGCGTGACAACAAACGACTGACCACCCTGCTGCAAGCGGTGGGTGAGCTATCCGGTGGCTGGAAGCGCGGGCCGTTTACCGCCGAGGATGGCAGCAAACGTGCGCGCGGCGTGGCCATGGCTTCGCCGTTCGGAACAGAGACGGCGGTGATCGCTGAGGTGTCCATCGACAACGGCCAGGTCAAGGTGCATGACATCTGGCAGGCGATTGACCCGGGCAGCATCGTCAACCCGGCGATTGTCGAAGCGCAGGTCAACGGCGCTGTGGCGTTGGGACTGTCGCAAACCCTAGTGGAAGAAGCCGTGTGGGTGGATGGCAAACCCCGGGCACGCAATTACGACTTGTATCCGATCCTGCCGCCTGCGCGGATGGCTCGGGTCCATGTGCGTGTGGTCGAGAGCGGGGAAAAAATGGGTGGCATCGGTGAACCGCCGTTGCCAGCGGTCGCGCCCGCCGTCGCTAACGCGGTGGCAAGGCTAACCGGTCAGCGGGTGCGCAGCCTGCCCATGAGCCGACACACCTTCACTTGATCAGCGCCGGAGCGTCCATGAATAACAGCCGATTCGCAAGAACCGCTGGCTGGCTGGCGGTGCCGTGCCTGGTCGCGGCAGGCCTGCTGGCCTGGTATGTAACCCGCGAGCCTGTCTCGCGCCTGGAAAACCCTCAGATCGCCGTGGCCGACGTCGACCCGGCACTGGTCGCCCGTGGCGAATACGTCGCCCGGCTCAGCGATTGCGTGGCCTGTCACAGCGTGCCGGGCGGCGCACCGTTCGCCGGCGGCCTGGAAATGGCCACGCCGCTGGGCTCAATCCACGCGACCAATATCACCCCGGACACGGACACCGGCATCGGCCACTACAGCCTGGCGGACTTCGACCGGGCGGTGCGCCACGGCGTGGCACCCGACAGTCGCCGTTTGTACCCGGCGATGCCGTACCCGTCCTACGCCAAGCTCAGTGACGATGATGTGCGCGCGCTGTATGCGTTCTTCATGAAAGGCGTGGCGCCGGTGAAACAGGCGAATATCCCGAGTGCGATTCCGTTTCCGCTGAATCTGCGCTGGCCGATTGCACTGTGGAACGGCGTGTTTGTCGACGCCGAGCCTTACGTGGCCAAACCGTCGCAGGACGAACAGTGGAACCGTGGCGCTTACCTCGTTCAGGGCGCCGGGCACTGCGGCAGTTGCCACACGCCGCGCGGCCTGGCGTTCAACGAGAAGGCACTCGATGACACCGGTAAACCGTACCTCGCCGGCGCCTTGCTCGATGGCTGGTACGCGCCGAGCCTGCGCGATGATCACAACACCGGATTGGGCCGCTGGAGTGAGGCGGAAATCGTGAAGTTCCTCAAGACCGGTCGCAACCAACATGCGGTGGTCTACGGCTCGATGACCGAAGCGTTCAACAACTCCACGCAGTTCATGAGCGATGACGATCTGAGCGCGATTGCCCACTACCTGAAGTCACTTCCCGGGGATCGCGAACGGGACGGCGCGCCGTGGCAGTATCAAGCGGTTTCGGCAGCGCAACGCCTGGACTCGCCCGGTGCGCATACCTACGTGGCGCGCTGTGCTTCCTGCCATGGCCTCGACGGCAAGGGGCAACCTGAATGGATGCCGCCGCTGGCGGGCGCCACCTCGGCACTGGCTAAGGAGAGCGCTTCGGCGATCAACATCACCCTGAATGGTTCGCAGCGTGTGGTCGCGGCTGGCGTGCCGGACGCTTATCGCATGCCGGCCTTCCGCGAGCAGTTGTCAGATCAGCAGATCGCTGAAGTGCTGACGTTCATGCGCAGCACCTGGGGCAATCAGGCCAGCGCTGTCGATGCGCAGACCGTGGGCAAACTGCGTGAGCACACCGATCCGGCGAGCAGCAGCCCGATCATCCTGCAGATGCGCTAAGAGGAGACACTGATGGAAAGCATCGACTTGCTGGTCCTGCGCACGGCGCGGGACTGGCTTGCCGCTGGCGAGCGTGTATTGCTCGCCACGGTGGCGCGCACTTGGGGTTCTTCACCGCGTCCGACGGGGTCGATGATGGCGTTGCGTGACGATGGTCGCGTGGTGGGCAGCGTGTCCGGCGGCTGCATCGAAGACGATCTGATCCACCGCTACACCACGGCCCATGGCGGCAGCGCTTTTAGCGAGAGCGCACCGCAAGGGGTGCGCTATGGCGTCAGTGCCGATGAGGCGCATCGCTTCGGCTTGCCCTGTGGCGGCACGCTGGAACTGATCCTTGAGTTCAATCCGTCGTGGCAGTCACTCGACGCGTTGCTGGTGCAACTGGACGCCGGGCAACTGGTTCGTCGTCGCCTGGCGTTGGAGTCCGGTCAGGTCATGCTCGAACCGACTGCGACGCCGGAACAGTTCAGCTTCGATGGCGTGCAGATGCTCAACACCTTGGGACCGGGCTATCGAATGCTGATGATCGGGGCCGGCGCACTGGCCGAGTATCTGGCGACCATGGCGTTGTTCAACGGTTTTAAAGTGGCGGTGTGCGATCCGCGCCCCGAGTACATCGAAACCTGGGCGGTCGATGGTGTGGAGCGCATCATTGGCATGCCGGATGATGTGGTGCGCGACTTCGCGGTCGATCTGCGCACCTGCATCGTTGCCTTGAGCCATGACCCCAAACTCGACGATCTGGCATTGCTGGAAGCGCTGCACAGCCCGGCGTTCTACATCGGCGCCATCGGTTCACGGCGCAATAGCCAGCTGCGCCGCGAACGCCTGATCGAGCATTTTGGTGAAACCGAAGCGTCACTTGAGCGTCTGCACGGACCGATCGGCGTATACATCGGCAGCAAGACGCCTGCGGAGATCGCCGTCAGCGTGATGGCCGAGATTCTTGCAGCCAAGAACGGTGCAAACTTGCCGAGTGAACTCAGCATCGCCCAGGCGAAATACTCCATCGAATCTGTGGCGACTGCTTCTGCTCGGGATACTTGCCAAACATCGTCCTGATCTCGTTCAGTCGTTGTATCGATCCACTCTAGACCAGACGCGAACAGCCACTGATCATTCGTGCGACACATGGACGGCGGACGTCGCAGCAAAACGCTTGCAGATGTGCTGCAATAGCCGTCGAAAAACCGCATCAAGCGTTTACCGGCCTGATTCGTCATACGTCACCAGAGGAGGCCTGAATGCCGAAAAAACTGTCAGTCCATAAAGAGGCCACCACCGCCGCAGACATCGAGCGTTCCATTCAGGCCATGAACAAAATGGCCGAACGTCTCTGGGGCGAAGGCCGAGAAGCCGAGGCCAAAGCCCTGCTCGATGCCCTCGATGCGTTGAACCGGGCGCTGGACAGAATCAGGATTGGCGAGAGTCGCAGAGTTGTGACACTGCACTGAATAGTGGCATCTGGAACTGACTCATGAATCAGCCGTGCGAACGTGGCATGGCCAAGGATGAACGCTGATGCGCGCGATAAAAACCTTCTTCGGCATTCTGTTGTTACTGTGCGGTTTCGACTTCAACTACGAAAAACCCCGCAGGGTCTTTACTGCGGGGTTCGTCAGGTTTTGCGTGGTCGTCGCTTTCGTAGAGTTGCTGATACTGCACACGATTTATTACGGCCCGACGCGTTAGCTCTGCGGTTTGAGAATCAGCACCGGCTCACCTTTCTTGACGATGTAAGTCGCCAGTTCGGAACCTTTGTCCTGACCGACATTGCGCGCGATATGCGCCACGCCTTCCGGAATGAACAGCGAATCACCGGCCTTCAACGTGACCGGCGCCCGGCCTTCCAGTTGATACTCGAATGTGCCGCTGATCACATAAGCGACTTCCACGCCCGGATGGGCATGCCGGGGCGAGGTCACGCCCGGTTCGAAATCAACCTGTGCCTGAATCACTTCGCGGTCGGCCGCGCCGAGATCCTGCTTTACCAGATCGGTGCGGCTCAGCCCTTGCTGCCAGCTCTTGGGTTGCGCGTCGGCCGCGTGTGCGAAGCCGATCATCGAAGCGAAAATTACTGCGGTGGTCAGAAACAGTGGACGGTGCATGGCGTGCCTCTCAAAGTTCGTGTTGGGGTGACCTCTACTGTGGGCGCGGCATGTAGAAAGGATGTGTCGCAAATCCTCGGTTTGTTGTTTACGTGTGTCCTTGCACGGGATTGATACACGCTTATACAAAGGCCTCGTCGCCGGGGCGTTGCGCCAACAGCCAAGTCCTGAACGCCGCGATCTTGCGGGTATCGGCGGTTTCATGGGGCGTCACCAAATAGAAACCCAAGTCATCCTTCAACCGTAGATTAAACGGGGCGACCAGCCGGCCCGCGCGCAGGTCGTCGTCGACATACGTCGAACGCCCGATGCACACACCCTGCCCGTCCACCGCCGCTTGCACGGCCATCATTGCCAGATCGAAGGTCAGGCGCGGGCGCTCGGCGAGTTGCGCACACTCACCGGCGGCGCTGAGCCAGTTGTTCCAGTCGCCGGCGGTCATGCCACTGACTTGCAACAACGTGTGCTCGAGCAAATCGGCCGGTGCGCTCAGGCTTTTCGACGCGTCGAGCAACGCCGGACTGCACACCGGAAAAATCTCATCGGACATCAGGAAATCGGCGCGCAAGCCTTTCCAGTCGCCACGCCCGTAACGAATCGCGGCATCGATGCCGCCCCGACGAAAATCGACCAGCTCGGTGGATGCGCTGATGCGCACATCGATGGCGGGAAACGCCTGCTGAAATGACGGCAATCGCGGCAACAACCATTTGGAGGCGACCGACACCAAGGTATTGATGGTCAACACGCTGTTGTGGCGCGACTCCAATAACGTCTGCGTCGAATAGCGCAACTCTTGGAAGGCTGTACGAATGCCAGGCAAGTACGCCTGGCCGTCTTCAGTCAGGGCCAGCCCATCCTTGAGCCGCAGAAACAGATTCACGCCCAACTCCTCTTCGAGACGGCGGATCTGATGGCTGATGGCGGTTTGCGTGACGTTCAGTTCTTCGGCAGCCTTGGTGAAACTCATATGCCGAGCGGCACACTCAAACGCTTTCAAGCCGTTGAGCGAGGGGAGTCTGGCGACCATGACGAGTTCGGTGCTCATGAGATTTTGTCATACGCTAACACTGCAAATGACCTTTGCGAAGACCTGTCCCTGCAAGGGATGCTGACACTTCCTCACCCACTGGAAGTGCCATGAAACTGTATTTCGCCCCGATGACCTGCTCGCTGGCGCCGCACATTGTCTTGCGCGAATCGGGCCTGCCCTTCGAGCTGATTCGCGTCAACAATCAGAGCAAGCGCACGGCCGACGGACAAGACTTTCGCGACATCAACCCCAAGGGCTACGTCGCTGCGTTGCTCCTGGATAACGGCGAAGTGCTGACAGAAGGCCCGGCGATCCTGCAGTTCCTCGCCGATCAGGTCGCCGAAAGCGCACTGGCGCCGACACTCGGCAGTTGGCAGCGGACGCGCTTGCAAGAGGACCTGAACTTCATCAGCACGGAAATTCACGGTGGCTGTGCACCGCTGTTCGATGCGCAAATGCCACAAGCGACCAAAACGATTTTTACGCAAAAACTGTTCAAACGCCTCGACTACCTGAACCGCAGGCTGGTGGATCAGGACTATTTGCTGGGCACATTCGGAGTCGCCGATGCCTACCTGTTTAGCGTGTTGACGTGGCTGCCAAACTTCAATATCGACCTGCAGCACTGGCCGGCGCTGGCCGCCCACTCCCGTCGCATCGCCGCCCGCCCCAGCGTCGTTGCAGCCATAGCGGCAGAAGCGGCGACGCAGCCGGTTTGATCGCCCTCAACGCTTTCACTGCGGTGGCGGCTGATCATTTGTCCGTTAGCCCTGAATCTGTAAACTGGCGCGATTTACTCGCTCAAACAAGGGATCCGCATGGCTAACCAAGACATCACCTTTACCCCCGATCCGGACGCAGACTCGATTTCGTCGGACGTCACCACGTTCAACGGGATCATGATGTCCACGCAGATCCCGACCCGTGCCGACGGCAGTCTGGAACTGGGCGACATCACCCTGCAAAGCGAATGCACCCTGCAAGCGCTGAAGGTTGCGCTGGAACGCGCCGGCAGCTCGATGGACCGCGTAATGCACCTGACCATCTACCTGACCGACATGGCCGATCGCGCGGCATTCAACGAGGTTTACAAGCGCTACTTCGCCAAGCCATGGCCAGTGCGCGCGGCGGTAGGTGTGGCGTCGCTGGCGGTTGAAGGCATGCGTGTGGAAGTGACTGCGATGGCGGCCAAGGCCTGAGTTTTACGCCTTTAAGTCATCAGCCGCCGATTCATCGAAGCTTAAAACCCGAGCCAAGCCTCTAAAGGCTGGCTCGGGTCATTTTCAGGATTGCTTCCGGGCTTCAAGTGGCCCTGTTGCGACAAGCGATAACTTTCCTTCCTTCACGCTGTATTTTTTTATTTGGCCGTCATCCTCAAGCTCAAAGTCGAAGTGGAAACTGGCGGTTATCGAACTGTTCGCGTCATTTCTCTGAAACTTAATTTTCCCCGCCTTGGCATAGATGATATGCGGGGTCATCGTGATGAGCCCTTGAACACTACTACCCTGCCCCCCTATGTCGTGTTCCCCATCGGGTAGCTCGTTATTGATAACGAATGACATTATTTCGAAAATGTCGTTTGCATGCTCTCTATGGTGCGCGATCAGGCTAAAGGTCTCGGCGGAACCGAAGTAGAAAGCTCTGCCTTCTTTGGTTGCCTGGAATACCGGCCCGTCAAGGTGCGGATGGACGGGGTCAATCACTGCTTTGTAGTAAATTTCCGGCGCGCGAGTCCTTCTGTTCAAATTATTTTTGTTGATGCCTAAATAACCAAAATAGTCTTTATCGTTCATAGCAACATGTCCTTTTCGTAATGAATGTTCGGCGAGTGATTTCATTACTATTTCGAACTTCCTTCTGCACAACAACTGACAGGTCTGACAGTTGCGCGAATCCGCCAAATGTGCCGAGCGCGATTTGCAGACCATCGGTACAGAGGTGCCGACATGTCGTTTCACGGGTAGAATGCGCGCCTAACCGTGACAGCCTGACTAAAAAAACTATGTCCTTGCCCAAGCATCACCTGGAATTGCTCAGCCCTGCCCGCGATGTGGCCATCGCCCGTGAGGCGATCCTGCACGGCGCTGACGCCGTGTACATCGGCGGCCCGAGCTTCGGCGCGCGCCACAACGCCTGCAACGAAGTCGGCGAAATCGCCGAACTGGTGGAGTTCGCCCGCAAGTATCACGCGCGCATCTTCACCACCATCAACACCATCCTGCACGACAACGAACTGGAACCGGCGCGCAAGCTGATCCATCAGTTGTACGACGCCGGGGTCGACGCGCTGATCGTTCAGGATCTGGGCGTGATGGAGCTGGACATTCCGCCGATCGAGCTGCACGCCTCAACCCAGACCGATATCCGTACGCTGGAGCGAGCGAAGTTCCTCGATCAGGCCGGTTTCTCGCAACTGGTCTTGGCCCGCGAGCTGAACCTGCAAGAAATCCGCGCAATCGCCGACGAAACTGACGCCGCCATCGAATTCTTCATCCATGGCGCGTTGTGCGTGGCCTTCTCCGGCCAGTGCAACATCTCCCACGCGCAGACCGGGCGCAGTGCCAACCGTGGCGACTGCTCGCAGGCGTGCCGCTTGCCGTACACCCTCAAAGATGAAAAGGGTGGCGTGATCGCCTACGAAAAACACCTGCTGTCGATGAAAGACAACAACCAGAGCGCCAACATCCGCGCCCTGGTCGAAGCCGGTGTGCGTTCGTTCAAGATCGAAGGTCGCTACAAAGACATGGGCTATGTGAAGAACATCACCGCCTATTACCGTCAGCGCCTCGACGACGTGCTCGAAGATCGCCCGGACCTGGCCCGCGCCTCCAGCGGCCGCACCGCGCACTTCTTCCTGCCCGATCCGGAAAAGACTTTCCACCGTGGCAGCACCGATTACTTCGTCACCGATCGCAAGATCGACATTGGCGCGTTCGACTCACCGACTTTCACCGGTCTGCCGGTGGGTATCGTCGAAAAAGTCGCCAAGCGTGACATGCAGGTCGTCACCCACGAACCGCTGTCCAATGGCGATGGCCTCAACGTACTGGTCAAACGCGAAGTGGTCGGTTTCCGCGCCAACATCGCTGAAGCAAAAGGTGAATTCGAAGAAGACGGCGAGAAGCGCTACCGCTATCGCGTCGAGCCGAACGAAATGCCCGAAGGCCTGTACAAGCTGCGCCCGAATCATCCGTTGAATCGCAACCTCGATCACAACTGGCAACAGGCGCTGCAAAAAACTTCGTCCGAGCGTCGCGTGGCTTTGAGTTGGGTCGCGCGTTTGCGTGAAGAACAGCTGGAAGTGACCGCCACCAGTGAAGAAGGCATCAGCGCCAGCATCACCCTGAACGGTCCGTTCGGTGTGGCCAACAAGCCTGAGCAAGCTCTGGAACAGCTGCGTGATCTGCTCGGCCAGCTCGGCACCACGCAGTACCACGCCACCGACATCAAGCTGGATGCGCCACAGGCGTTCTTCATCCCGAACTCGCAGCTCAAGTCGCTGCGCCGTGAAGTGATCGAAGCCCTGACCGCCGCCCGTGTCGCCGCTCATCCGCGTGGCGGCCGTAAAGCCGAAACCAACCCGCCGCCGGTGTACCCGGATTCGCACCTGACCTTCCTCGCCAACGTCTACAACCAGAAGGCGCGCGACTTCTACCACCGTCACGGCGTCAAGTTGATCGACGCCGCGTATGAGGCGCACGAAGAACCAGGCGAAGTGCCGGTGATGATCACCAAGCACTGCCTGCGTTTCTCCTTCAACCTGTGCCCGAAACAGGCGAAAGGCGTGACCGGCGTGCGCACCAAAGTCGCGCCGATGCAGTTGATCCACGGCGATGAAGTGCTGACGCTGAAGTTCGATTGCAAGCCGTGCGAGATGCACATCATCGGCAAGATGAAAGGCCACATCCTCAACCTGCCGCAACCGGGCAGTGTGGTCGGCCACATCAGCCCTGAAGACCTGATGAAAACCATCCCGCGCGCACCGCACTGAGTGGACGGCGTGCGCGGTGCTTCGGCGCCGCGCACGCCTGCCCTGCTCCGCCTGGCCAAATCGCAGGCATAAAAAAACGCCAACTTCTTGCGAAGTTGGCGTTTTTTTCGAATATGGCAGGGGCGGCTGGATTCGAACCAACGCATGGCAGGATCAAAACCTGCTGCCTTACCGCTTGGCGACGCCCCTACTGCTCTTTCCAGCTACTTCGTTAGGTTCGCTGTGAGAACGGGGCGCAATTTACCAAGGTTTTTTGGCTTTGGGAAGCGCGAAGTGAAATATTTTTTGTTTTAAAACAGCGACTTATTATTTTGGCCTGAATCAGGCCCGTGGTGAGTCGGTTTCGTTGCCGTGTATCAGACTGTGTACGAACCCCACCGCGACACATCGACTTGCAACAAAGCCGTTCTTCGACACAGGCCAGATACGTCTCCGCGCTCAAATGCACTCAAGGTTTCAGGTGTTCATTCAGAACCCTTGGCCAAAGGCTCGCAAAGGAGACGTCACCATGAAGATGGCACTGCACACCCGCAAAACCGCGTTCGGCTTGTCGATTCTGGCTTTGTCGTTGTTCGGCGCTTTTGGCAGCGCTCAGGCGCAAACCGCAGAACCTTCCGCCGTCAGCTATTCCGCGCCCTCGCCTTTCGGCCCGCTCAAACATGTGAAGGCCGGCGTGCTCGACGTCGCCTACGCCGAAACCGGCCCTGCCGATGGCCCGGTGGTGATCCTGCTGCACGGCTGGCCCTACGACATTCACAGCTACGACGAAGTCGCGCCGTTGCTCGCGGCCAAGGGTTATCGGGTATTGATGCCGTATGCGCGCGGTTATGGCGATACGCAGTTCCTCTCCAAAGACACCCTGCGCAACGGTCAACCGGCAGCGTTGGCCAGTGATGTCATCGACTTCATGGATGCGCTGAAGATCAAGCAAGCGGTGCTTGGCGGTTATGACTGGGGCGCGCGTTCGGCGGACATCGTTTCGGCGCTGTGGCCGGAACGGGTGAAAGCGTTGGTCTCGGTCAGCGGTTACCTGATCGGCAATCAGGCCGCCGGGCAGAATCCGCTGCCGCCCAAGGCGGAATTGCAGTGGTGGTATCAGTTCTACTTTGCGACTGACCGTGGTCGCGCCGGGTATGAGAAGAACACTCATGATTTCGCCAAACTGATCTGGCAAACCGCTTCGCCGCAATGGAAATTCGACGACGCCACGTTCGATCGCAGCGCCAAGGCACTGGAGAACCCCGATCACGTCGACATCACCGTGTTCAACTACCGCTGGCGTCTGGGCCTGGTACAGGGTGAAGCGAAATACGCGGCACTGGAACAGAAACTCGCCACCGCGCCGGCGATCAGCGTGCCGACCATCACCCTTGAAGGCGATGCCAACGGTGCGCCGCACCCGGCGCCGGAGGATTACGCCAAACGTTTTACCGGCAAGTATCAGTTCCGTTTGATCAACGGCGGGATTGGCCACAACTTGCCGCAGGAGGATCCGCAGGCGTTTGCCAAAGCCGTGATCGACGCTGACCACCTGTAGAAACAAACAAGCAGTCAACCGCAATGGCTGACTGCTTGATTATTTGAGGGTGGGATTGAGGCTTGAGGGATGCTCACTTTTTGCAGATTCCTTGCCTGAACGGGCGTCATCGCGAGCAGGCTCACTCCTACAGGGGGAACGCATTTCAAATGTAGGAGTGAGCCTGCTCGCGATCACGCCCGACCAGACACCCTCAACCCCGCCCAACGTGCGCGATCACTCAGTTGGCACAACAAGATCCAGCGCCTTGTTCACCGCCAACTCCCCCAACATGACCACTTGCGCAATACCCAGCAGCGTATGGCGGTTTGATCCCTCCAGCACGCCGGCAAAATTACCGAGCATCACCGTGGCGGACGCCAGGGAACCGCTGGCATTGCTCAGCAAGGACTCGGCGTCGGATTGCGGGTTAACCATGAACATCGTGCTGGGCGTATAGGGTGTGGCCATGATCGCGGCAGGCAACAGGTAATGGTCAAGCGCCCGTTCTGCGGCTTCGTGGAGCTTTCTTGAATTGGGCGATGCGTACGGGGACACCAGGTCTGTGACCGGTGGTTCGGGTGGCTGAGACATCAGCTGAAACTCCAGACAAGAACCGCTTCAGGTTCTTTGATAGAAGGCGTGAAGCGCCGCGATCGCGGACGCTTCCGTGCAAATGAGGGGGCATGCCCCCTCACCCATCTGCATCGCGACTAGTGCGGCAAGCGCTGGTTATCCAGAACTCGACCGACCACCAGCTCACTGAGCATGATCACCTGTTGCAGGATCAGCATCTTTTTGCGCTGTGAAGGGTCGATCACATCGGCGAGATCTCGGGCCATGTCACTGGCGCAGGACAGTGTTTCAGTGGCTTCGACGAGCAGGGTTTCGTTATCTACCGTGGGATCGATGAGGTAGATCTTACCGGTCTTGCGGGTGGGTATTGACGTCTTCAGCGCCGAGGGATTGAGGTAGAAGTTGATCGCGCGGTCGGTGGCCTCTTTGATGTTTTGAGGTTCGAGCTCGGCGTCGTAGGGGATAGGATCGGTTTCTGGCGGGTTCGGCGTAATTTTGAACATAGATGACACTCGCTTAGCAAAAAATAAGGAGCCATCACTCACGCTACCAAACGAGGTGGTGACCATTGCGCAGGTTGGTAGACCGGTCTAAGCGAGTAAACCCCGGCGCTCCCGAAGGAGCCCCACGCATGGCCACCATATAAAACCGAGCCTCGAAAAGAGACTGCATATAGCGGCGCATTACGCTTAGAAAACGGGCTACCAAACCCGATCACTGTTTTGCAGTGACAGGGAAACGATACAGCCCGCCTCAAGGCGCGTAAGCCGGCGGATTCTGGCGTACGCGTAGGCAACGGCGCAAGGTGTTGTAGCCGTTATGGCGTAACAGTGCGTGTAAGTTAAACGTGTGTGCGCGGCGGTGTTTAAAAGCCCCTCGCCCTAGCCCTCTCCCAGAGGGAGAGGGGACTGACCGGGGTGTTTGGTAGAGGTACGCCGACGTGGGATACCGTGGTGAACTCAGATGAGAAACGGCTTGGGTTATTTGACCAGCCGCTCTGCTTTGGAGGGTCTGTAGCCGAAATACGAGCTGTAACACTTGCTGAAATGGCTTGGCTGGCTCGATTTCCAGTCGCGCAGGAGTATTCAGTGCGCGCGATCTTTCAGAGAGGACTGTCAGCGTTCAGAGGACAAGCCGGCGTCTGGGCAACCGCTAGTGGCGAACTGCAAAGTCATCCTTGAGTACAAACTCCATTCCAATGCCCACGCCTTTGAGTACCTCGGTCACGCGGTCGATAAAGGTTTCACCTTGCTCGGGCAGCTCATAGAGACCATTGATGCGAATCTTCGGTTTTTTACCTTTCGCTGGCGGATAGCTTTCCAGCAGTTCGCCGCTCTCGATGAAGGCGATGTAGGTATTGATTTTCTCTTGAAGCAACAACAGGTGTTCACCCTGTTGCGCTTTGTCGCCCCATTCCAGGTGATCGGTGATGACGAGCACGACGTTATCTGGTTCCCACTCGGGTACTGCGATGATGTCGACGACTTTGGTTTCGGTGATGGACATGCCCGATCTCTCAGTGGAGATTGTCAGCTCCGTTTTCCCTAGATGTGTTTATTAGTCCGCTTTGAGCACGAATTCGAATCCTATGCCCACCTCCTTCAATGCCTCAGCAACGCGATCGATGAACAACTCGCCTTGCTCGGGTAACTCGTACTTGCCTTGGACACGAATGACAGGTGATTTTCCGAGTGCACCGGGTATCTCAATGTAGATTTCACCGCTTTCGATGAAAGCGATGTAGTTGTTGATTTTCTCTTGAAGCACCAACAGGTGCTCGCCTTGTTCAGCCTTATCGCCCCATTCCAAATGGTCAGCAATACCGAGGATGATCTTGTTGCTGTCCCATTTTGGGATACCCCACATGTCGATGGTTTTTGCGTCTGTTACTGACATTTCAGTTCCTTGATTCCGTTATTTTTGCGGCGGGCGCAGAATTTCTACTCGGGTTGGCGGGATTTGGGTGCCGCCGGGGAAGCCGGGTTTGCCCTTACCCATGATGCGTCCACCGCTCTGTTCGATTTCCGGGAATGCTCGCTTTTGATTGCGGGTCAGTGGTGCCGTTTCCGAGGCTTTGCATTCGACGCACGCGATATCGCCGTTTGCATCTCTGCCTATCATATCGAGGCGGGTCCGGGTGCCGCTCTCTGTTTTTATCGTTACTTGTTGGCCGGACTCTTCCATTTCTTCCGAAAAACCGCTGTACGACTCTTCTTCGAAGGCCGCCCCTGCTACCTTGTTCTTCTCTAGTTGCGTGCTGAGCACGATGTAGATGGGCTCAAGGCCTGCATCGTCGGGGAACCAGATGATCGCATCCTGAAACTCGGGAGGATGTGCTGGATTAGCCAAAAGCGTGTCCGACTTTTCTGTCGGCGGATATATCCATACGGGAGGTAATTGCGGCACGCCTTCAAGTGCTGGAATACCCAGCACACCATCTGGGTTTGCTGCTGGCGTCCAGGTAAGGCCAATGCCGTTACCTACGTCGGCTACGTATTTCTCGCCGTCCTTTTCCGCTTTGATGACAGGAACATTTTCCCAGTCCTTTTTGCCGCCCGTGTAGAAACCGTAAGCGCTGACGGAACCGTCCGGCAAGGTCTTCACGTTGACGCGGACGCGAGTGCGGCCCGTTTCGAGCGTGGCGTACTGGTCGGTTTTGTAGAAGGCACTGTCGGGTGCAAGGTTGGTATTAGGCATTAATAGCGCAACGGTGCCGACGGCGGCACCTGCTGCCAACGCACCTGCACTTTCGAGCAAGCCTAGCGCGAGGGAGCCACCCACTCGCTGAGCAATGGCGCTGCCGGTTGTGGAACCGCCGACCAGTTGAAGAGTTGTGCCTTCGGCGGTGATTGCCGCTCCTGTGGCCAGGACAGCCCACAAACCGTAGTCCGCCAGTTTCTCTACCGGGACGAATCCAGCTTGGTTTGTGTGGTTGATTTCGCCGTCGGGCAAGTTGCAGCTTTTGGCGAAGACGCATCCCAACGGTTCTGGTTTTACGTCTGGTGTCGCTGGAAGGTCTTTGTATTGCGCCCAGTGTTGGGCGTTGACGTCGACGGGTTCGACGCCGGTGTTGCGATAACCCTTTGGAGGGTTGGGGACGTAGCCACTCAATCCTTGATTCCTTGTCCTGATCCTTTGAACGAGGCGCAGGGTGACAGGTGGTGTTTGGGGTGGCAATCAGTGGCACTTTGACGCCATTTTCAATGGCTCGGCATGGCCCATCTGCAAACCGGCAGGACTCCCGCTTGCAACGACTGGGGCATATGGCGCGCTTCGGTGATGTATAAGGTCTTCAAGAGCCCCTCACCCTAGCCCTCTCCCAGAGGGAGAGGGAACTGACCAGGGTGTTTGGGGGAGGTACGCCGACGTGGGATTTCGAGGTGAATTCAGGTGGGTGACGGCTTGGGTTATTTGACCAGGCGTTTTTCTTTGGAAGGTCTGTAGCCGAAATATGAGCTGTAGCATTTGCTGAAATGGCTCGGCGAGACGAAGCCGCAAGCGACCAGCACTTCTACTTGTGACAGCTCGGTGTGCTGCAACAAACGCCGTGCTTCGGTGATGCGCAGTTCCAGGTAATAACGCTGCGGCGTGGTGCCCAGTTGTTCCTTGAACAAGCGCTCCAACTGGCGACGTGAGCGCCCCGCGTACACCGCCAGTTGCTCCAGCTCCAGCGGTTCCTCCAGATTGGCGTCCATCAGCTTCACCACTTCACGCAGCGGCGCACTGACGCAGATGTTCTCGTTTGGTTTGATGCGCCGGTAACGCGATTCCTCGAAGGCGAGGATGTCTTCGATCCCTTCGACCAGGGCTTTGCCGTGCAGGCTCTTGATCCAGTCCAATGCCATGTGGAAAGCGCCGGACGGACTCGATGCCGTGAGCCGGTCGCGGTCGATCACGTAAGGCTCGCTGCTGACATGGGTGGTTTTGGCGATTTCAGTCAGCGCCGGGCGATGTTCCGGGTGGATCGCGCAGCGATAGCCGTCGAGCAATCCGGCGCGGCCGAGGAACCACGAACCGTTCCACAACCCGGCGAGGCTGATGCCCCGCTCCGCTGCAACCTGAAGCAAATGAATAAACTCCTCACTCGCCCGCAACTCGGTGCGATACCCGCCACACACCACCAGCAGATCCAGTTGCTGAAGCGCGGCTGAATCCAGACGTGCGTCAGGGCGGATGACCAGCCCCAGATCACTGATCACTTCGCCGTCACCCAAGCCAAACGTGCGCGACGAAAACAACCCCGGACGCAACAGGTTGGTAGTGACAACGGTGTCCAGCGCCTGGGTAAACGCCGGTAGCGAAAAGTGTTCGAGCAGCAGAAAGCCGGTGCGGGTCAAGCGCGAGTCTTCCGCGCCTTGCTCATTCAGATAGCGGAGGTTTTTCCCCTTCATGCCTCCGCTGAATTGGCGTCGTTCGATCAAGTTGTGGTCCATCGGTCATGTTGTTGTGCGCCGATAGTTGGCTTGATCCGCCAAAGAGTCAATCACGCCTGTGGTTGATGGCTGGTGACGCAGTGAATTCCACCGCCACCGGCGGCGATTGCATCAATGTTGAGCTGGACGATTTCGCGATCCGGATACAGTTGCGACAACAGATCGAAAGCCTTTTTGTCTGCCGCTTTATCGCCGAACTCCGGGGCGATGATCGCGCCGTTGATGACGAAGTAATTGATGTAACCGGCAGCAAAGTCCGGGTTGTTCTGGTTGAACTTGCTTTTGCGCGGATTCAGCGGCGGCGACATCGTGTGGATCTGCAATTTGCGACCGTCGGCATCGGTGGCGTTCTTGAGGATTTCCAGGTGCGCCAGGGTGACCTTGTGATCGTAGGATTCAGGGTCGGTGTCGAGGTTGGCAATCACCACGCCGGGCTTGATGAAACGCGCGTAGAAATCGACGTGAGCGTCGGTGATGTCCTTGCCCTTGATGCCCGGCAGCCAAATGATTTTGCGCAGGCCCAGACGCTCCTTCAGTTCAGCTTCGACATCGGCCTTGCTCCAGTCCGGATTGCGGTTGCGGTTGATCCAGCTGCTCTCGGTCATGATCCCGGTGCCGTGACCGTCGACCTCGATGCCACCGCCCTCGCCCACCAGATCGGTGCGGATGTAGGTGGCTTGTGCGTCGTCGGCGACCAGTGCGGCGATCTTCGAGTCTTTACCGTGCTGCTGTTTGCCACCCCAACCGTTGAAGTTGAAGTCCACCGCGCCCAGGCCACCCTTGTCGTCGATGACGAAGTTGGCGCCGATGTCGCGCATCCAGATGTCATCCAGCCCGGCAGTGACGTAAGTGATATTGCGCGTACCGCAAAATTCTTCGGCGATGCTGCGCTCGTTCTTGCGGCAGAACACGGTGACCGGTTCAAACCGGGCGATGGCGCGGGCGATACGACCGAGCGCTTCCTGGACGTCTTCGGTGAAGTCTTCCCAGATCGCGTCCTGCGCGCCGAAAGCGATGTAGGCGCGCTCATGTTTATCGCCTTCGTCGGGCATGAACCAGCGGCCTTGCGCGGCGGCGAGGACTTTGCCCGGCGACAGGCCGAGGCCCATGAATGCCGCGCCGACACCGGCGGCGACCGTGACTTGTTTGATGAACTCGCGACGAGTCGACATGTTGCTTTTCCTGTAGAAAAAGGCCGGCGCAACACGCCGGCCATGGATCATTTGCCAGTGGCAGTCTTGAATTTGGTCCAGGTGCGCATACGCGCGCGCATGTCCGGTTGGGGAATGTCCTTGCCCGGAATCAAACGAGCATAGGTCGCTTCGTCGAGGTAGATATCCGGGTTGTCACGCATACTTGCATCGACGTTCGCCCGCGCCTTGGCGTTGGAAGTCGGGTAGCCGGTGAAATTGCTGATCGCTGCCATGTTCTCGGGGCGCATGACAAAGTTGATGAACGCGTAGGCGTATTCCGGGTGTTTGGCGTCGACCGGAATGGCCATGGTGTCCATCCACACCTTCGTGCCTTCGCGCGGCACGCGATACTGGAAGCGCGTGTGTTTGCCGGCACTGTCCGAGGTGCGTTGCGCCTGGGTCATGTCACCGCTGTAACCCAGCGACAGGCACAGATTGCCGTTGACCAGATCGGTCACCGGTTGCGACTGGAATTTGCGGATGTACGGGCGCAACTTCATCAGCAACTCGCTGGCCGCTGCCAGATCTTCGGCTTTGCCGCTGCGCGGATCGCGACCGAGGTAGTTGAGCACTACCGCCAATGCCTCATCCGGCGAATCGATCATCGAAATCCCGCAATCGGCAAACTTCGCCGCCAGCTCAGGCTTGAACAGCATGTCGAGGCTGTCGACCGGTGCGTCCGCCATGCGCTGTTTGATCTGCTCTTCGTTGTAGGTCAGGCCAATGGTGCCCCAGGTGTAGGGCACCGTGGCCTTGCTGGAATGCTCGTAATGGCCGCGCAGTTTCTGCAAACCGGGTTCGATATCAGCCAATTCCGTCAGCTTCGTTTGATCCAGCGGCATCAGGCTGCCGGCACGCATCAAGCGCTCGGCGACGGTGTCGCCGGGGAAGATCAGGTCGTAACCGCTGCCGCCGGAGAGCATCTTGGCTTCGAGGGTCTCGCTGCCGTCCATGACGTCATAAATCACCTTGATCCCGGTTTCGGCGGTGAAGCGGCTCAGCGTGTCTTCAGCAAAATAATCGGCCCAGTTGTACAGCCGCAGGGTTTTGTCTTCGGCGTGCAGCGACGGTATCAAGCAGATCAGCGCCAGGCCGATCGCGCCGCGCAAGCGTTTGTGGTGGATAGCCATGTCAAACCCCTTGAGTGTTCCAGCGTGCATGGAGGTGGCGACCGTCCTGACTGAGCAGCGGCCCATACATGTCCGGACGACGATCGCGATAGATGCCCCAGCTCAAACGCTCTTCGCGCATGGCGGCCAGATCGACGCTGTGCAGCAGCACACCGGTACTGTCGCGGTCAGCGCTGGCGAGCAATTGGCCCTTGTGATCGCTGATGAACGACGAGCCGTAGAAGCTCATTTGCAGGTTCGAATCGGTGGTCGCGGTTTCTCGACCAACGCGGTTCGACGCCACCACCGGCAGCAAATTGGCCGCCGCATGGCCGCGCATGGTCATCTGCCAATGGTCGCGGGAATCCAGCGCCGCGCAGCCCGGTTCCGAGCCGATCGCCGTTGGATACAGCAACACCTCAGCACCCATCAACGCCAGGCAACGCGCGGTTTCCGGGAACCACTGATCCCAGCAGATGCCGACGCCGAGGCGGCCGAACGCGGTGTCCCAGACTTTGAAACCGGTGTCGCCGGGGCTGAAATATTCCTTCTCCTGATAGCCGATGGCATTGGGGATATGGGTCTTGCGATACACACCCAACAGGCGCCCGTCAGCATCGGCCACGCTCAGCGAATTGAAGTAAGCGTTGCCGGCCTTTTCGAACCAGCTCAGCGGCAACACCACGCCCAACTCGCGGGCCAGTGCGGCGAAGCGAACGAGCACGCGGCTGTCACGGTATTCCTCGGCCAGGGCCATGTGTTTATGGCTTTGTTCGATGCAGAAGTACGGTGTGGCGAACAGCTCCTGCAACAGGATCACTTGCGCGCCCTGCTTCGCGGCGTCGCGGACGAGCTGCTCGGCGCGATCAAGGTTTCCCGGTAAATCCCAAGTGCACGGCATCTGGGTGGTGGCGATGGTCAGAATGCTCATGCGTTCAACCTCTCAACGGCCAGGCCGGCTGCTGTTGCGTGATGCAATGCACCCCGCCGCCACCATGGGCCAGATGATTGATCCTTACCGGCACCACTTCGCGGCCGGGGAAGGCTTGCTCCAGCACTTTGGAGGCGACGTTGTCAGCCTCGATGCCATACGCCGGCATGATGATCGCGCCGTTGGCGATGTAGAAATTGGTGTAGGACGCACAGAACACTTCGGCTTCGGTGTCGACCGCATCGGTGGCTTCGAACAGTTCGATCAGCTCGAATTTGCGCCCCTGCGCATCGGTGGCGAGTTCCAACGCACGACGGTTTTCCCGCGCCACTTCGGCGTACACCGAAGACTGGTCGTGAGTGGCGTCAACCAGCAGCACACCCGGACGGGCAAAGGCGCAGACGCCATCGACGTGGCCGTCAGTCATGTCGCCGGTGACGTAATCCGGATCGCCCGGCAGCCAAATGGTTTTCTTCACGCCGAGCAAACGGCTGAAGATCGCTTCCATCTCGGCTTTGCCAATGCCGGGGTTGCGATTGGGGTTGAGCAGCACCGATTCGGTGGTGATCAGCGTGCCTTCACCGTCGACATGAATCGCCCCGCCTTCGTTGCTCAGTGGCGTGCCGAAGCATTCCAGGCCAAGGTGATTGAGTGCGCGGCGCGCCAGGCTTTCGTCCAGATCATGCGCCGACTTGCCGCCCCAGGCGTTGAAACGCCAGCTGACACCGGCCAGCCCTTGCTGCGGATGGCAGACAAACGTCGGGCCGGAATCGCGGCACCAACTGTCATTCACGTCCAGCGGGATCAATTCAATGTTCGGGCCGCACAAGGCTTTGGCGCTGGCGATGGCCGACGGGTCGATCACCAGTTTCACCGGTTCGAAACGGGCGATGGCGTTGGCGACGCGCGCAAAATCTTCCTGCACCTGCGCCAGGGTCACGCGCCAACCGGATTCCCACAACGTCTGGTTGTGCGGCCAGACCATCCACGTCGCGGCATGGGTCACCCACTCTGCCGGCATCATCCAGGCGCTGTTTTTATTGTCGTTGTGCTGCATGATAAGCCTCGCTAGTTAAGCCAATGTGTTCTCGCCGCCAATGCTACGGACGCGCAAACAGGCAAACAAACGATGGATTTAGCGCACAACTGATTAGAGGAGCTTATCGATATGCTCAAGCACTGGCCGCCGCTCAGTTCCCTGCGTGGCTTCGAAGCCGCCGCCCGGCTCGGTAGTTTTCACAAGGCCGCCGAAGAGCTGAGCCTCACCCAATCGGCGATCAGTCAGCAGATTCGCAGCCTTGAGGCGTACCTGGAACAGCCGCTGTTTTTCCGCAGCGGTCGCAGCGTGGCATTGACCGATGCCGGCCACGACTTGCTCAGCACCACGCAAGCGATGCTGCAGCAATTGGCGGTGGGGATTCGGCGCTTGGGCCAGTATCAGAAACCCAATCAACTGGTGCTCAACACCACACCGGCATTCGCTCGGCATTGGCTGTTGCCGCGTTTGGCGGATTTTCGCGCGCAGCATCCCGAGGTAGACCTGTGGATTTACAGCACCGATGAAGTGCCGGACATGGCCACGCAGACCATCGACATCGCTGTGCGCGACGACATCAGCTCGCAGGCCGAATGCAGTTTCAAAGTGCTGCACGCCGACCGGCTATTTCCAGCCTGTCACCCGAGGGTTTTAGCGTTGCCGGCAGCACAACGCACCACGTTGCATGGCGAGCGGGAAATGGACTGGAGTCATTGGGCGGTCGAGGCCGGGATCGACGTCGGCCAGCAGGATCAGGGGCTGAATTTTTCCGATCCGGGATTGCTGCTCGACGCCGCATGTTCGGGGCTGGGCATCGCGCTGGTCAGCCAATTGCTAAGCCGTCAGGCGCGCGCTGACGGCTTATTGCAACCCTTGGTCGAGAACACCATTCGCGGGCCGAACTGGGCTCTGCTGACCCACCGCGACAGTGAGCATGATCCGCTGGCGAAAAGCTTTATCGCCTGGTTATCAGCCCACCTGAGCCCAGTTCAGACCACCGAGAACACACCAGCTCCCATTCTTCCTTCCAGACGGCCATGAAGCACATAGTGCTGATAGCCACTTTTCAATTGTCCGGTGGAAACGGCGTGCCTGACATCGTCGTTTAGCTGGAGATACTGGGCTTCATCGAAACGTTCAGCACTGACTTCACCCGCACGCCCCAGCAGTTCGCTGTCCACAGCAAGCCCTAGGCTACTGAGATTCTCGAAATCAAGAATGCGATTAACCGCGTGGCGCTCCAGCACGCCTTGGTTGGGGTACATCGAGTAGATATGCAGGCCTTTTTTCGCGCAGCGATTGCACATGTCGACGCAGTTTTGCTGGGTCGATTTGCGACGTGTCAGTTCAGCAAGCGGCATGTCGAGGTACTTGCCGACCTGATATTCGGTCTGATTGAAGATCGTGCAGCACAGCACCGTATTACCATCGCAGTCGATCACCAGCCAGTCATCCTTGAGCGAGCAAGCTTGCTCGGGGTAATGCTGGATAACGTTGACCAGATCGTCGTACGGCGGCAGTGCCAGGCGTTTCAGGGTTTCCAGATCGGTAGGCGTGACAGACGGGTCTCGCTCGACAATGGCCAGAGTTTTCTCCAGCGGCATCATCACCGAATAGCCGGTGGTGAAGATGAAGCCCAGGCGCTCACTGAACTCGCGCATCAGTGCTTCTTCTTCGATGTTATCCAGATAGCGGTGATAGTAAACGTCGACCCGGGTACTCAAACGCAATCGCTGTTTGATCTCATGCAGGGCAAGCATGTTCTGCTTTACGACTTCGATATCGCCGCCGACATGACCCTTTTTGTAGGTCTCCTGATTAAAACCCGACAGCGATATGCGGAAGTAACTCGGTTCGGCCAACAAGGCCTTTTCCATGTTCTTGGCCAGATTCAGGTTGGTGCTGATGCCGCTTTCCATGCCGGCAGCATTGATGATCTCGATGAATTCGCCAATTTTGGGATGAACCAGTGGCTCGGTCCAGTTGTAGAGGAAGATGGTATCAACGCCCTCGATCCCGGCCTTTTCGACAATCTGCCTGAACATGTCGAGTTGCATGGCTTTTTTGAAGTTGAGATTTTCCGAGTTGCCCATCGGGCAAGAGGGACAGCTCAGATTGCATGCACCGACGATATCGATGTACATATTCATGCGGGTGAAGCTCCTTGAGTTGAAAGCCATGCATCTCATCGCTACAGGCTTTCAGGTCGCCGAATGTGTTGGTTTTTTGACGGCATTGGCACAGCGGCTAGCAATAAGCGCACCAAAATGCCGTCACGCCATCAACGCCACCACCCAATCGATGAACACTCGCAGTTTCAGGCTGACATGCCGGTTCGGCGGATAAGCCACATAGAGCGGCATCGACTCGAGTTTCCAGTCCTCGAACAGCGGCACCAGTTCGCCGCGCGCCTCGTGTTCGGCAGACATGTATTTGGGCAGCCACAGCACGCCCAAGCCCGCCAGACCTGCCGCGAGGTAGGCATTACC
The DNA here is from genome assembly GCF_900187605.1 of Pseudomonas sp. Irchel 3H7. Taxonomy (GTDB): domain Bacteria; phylum Pseudomonadota; class Gammaproteobacteria; order Pseudomonadales; family Pseudomonadaceae; genus Aquipseudomonas. The sequence goes on along the minus strand of NZ_FYEA01000002.1, from coordinate 286,317 downwards.
ATCATCGACCGCGAGCACGTGGCGGCCTTTGATTTGCAGGTTTTCACTGGCGTTGTGCAAGGCATACGGCACTGGTTTGCCGGTGCGTGCCCAGAGGAAACCGACTACGCGATGATGGCTGTCTTCCAGCTCCCGTGGATGCGCAGGTGTGCCCGCCCGCGCCAGGTATTGCGGCGCGGCAAACACGCCCAACTGCAGGTCGGCGACCTTGCGCGCCATCAGCGACAAGTCCATAAGCTCGCCACCGCGCACCACGCAATCAACATTCTCATCAATGATGTCGACGATGCGGTCACTGACGCCCATGTCGATCTGGATATCCGGATAACGCGCGTTAAACTCAGGCAGGGCCGGCACCAGAATCAACCGCGCCAGCGGGCTCGGCACGTCCACGCGCAGCCGGCCCTTGGGCATCGCCGCCGCGCCGGGCAGGCTGGTTTCGGCGTCGTCCATATCCGCCAGTAACTTGATCACCCGCTCGTAATAAACCGCGCCATCGGCGGTGACGTTGACCTTGCGCGTGGTGCGGTTGAGCAGTTTGACCCGCAGCCGTGCCTCCAACTGTTGAACCAGTTGCGTCACGGTGGTTTTGCTCATGTGCAGGGTTTCTGCCGCTTTGGTGAAACTCCCCGCCTCGACCACCCGGGCAAAGGCTTGCATTGCGTCAAAACGGTCCAAGGTGCGCCCTCGATTGTTTGGATTTCACAAACAGTGAACGCCAAGCTTGCGCGTTTATCGCCCGCCTGCAAATACCTACAGTGGCTCCATCAACTCAAATGAAGGAGACACTCCCATGACTCAGCGCGATGTTGTTTTCCCACCCGCACGCCGCACCCTCTATGAGCGGCATCGATACTCGCCAGCCATTCGCTCCAACGGTTTTCTGTTTGTCTCGGGACAGGTCGGCAGCACCGAGGACGGCACGCCCGAGCCGGACCTGAAAAACCAGGTGCGTCAGGCTTTCACTAACCTCAATGCAATCCTTGAGGAGGCCGGTGGCAGCTTCGATGACGTGGTCGATGTCACCGTGTTTATCGTTGACCCCCAGTCGAAATTCGAGACGATCTGGGATGTGGTGCTGACCGAGTTCTGGGGCGAGGCGCCGCATCCGACGGTAACGGCTGTTGGTGTGACGTGGCTGTATGGGTTTGATTTCGAGATCAAGGTCATTGCCAGACTGCCCGAAGCAGTCTGATCGTCAGATCGATTTGCAGCAGGGGTCGGCAGTCTTCAGACTGGCGGCCCTTTAGATTTTTCCGACATCCATCATGTCAGTTTCATTGCTCAAACCTGCCCTCCCCGGCATCGCCCTGCGTCGTTGGCGCTTGTTGCATCGCGTCAAGCAAAGCCATGCCGCGCAGATGTTCAACGTCACCCAATCGACTATTTCCCGTTGGGAAAGTGGCGTGCTGGCGCTGGATCCGGCTGCGCATCTACAGCTTGAGCAATTGCTGGCCGCGCGTCTCGACACGGCAGCCGATCAGGCTCTCGCCCGTCTGGTGCGCGAAAGCACGCGACCGGTGCATCTGGTCTGTGACCTCACCCACCGCTTGCTGGCCTGCTCCCCGGCACGTGCCGCGCAGTTCGCCAGCCCGTTGAGCCAATTGCTCGGGCAATCGTTGTGGCGTTTCGTGACGCCAGAAATCGCCAGCAACGAACTGGCGCTCGACACACTGGGCTGGCGCGAATTGCAGGCACCGCCGGCGCTGGAGTTTGTCACCGGCAGCAATGACTCCGACCTGGTACCGATCCGCCAGAGCCTGTGCCGCTGGACCCGTATTCCGTTGTCCGACGGCACGGCGGCGCGGCTGGTCGAGACGCTCTGAACGCATATTTTATGCGTGGACGCTCACCCACATCAGTTCTAGGCTTGCCTCTCGGTTCCACCATCGGGCAAGTTCATGGACCTCGAAAAAATCAGCGGACGCCTCGAATTTCTGCGTGAAGCGGAAAAACTCAAGGACGTTCTCCGAAGCGCACACACCTCAAGCGGCCGCACCGAAAGCACCGCCGAACACAGTTGGCGCCTGTGCCTGATGGCGATGGTTTTCGCCGATGAACTGGTCGGACTCGACCTGCTGAAAATGCTGAAGATGTGCGTGATTCACGACTTGGGCGAAGCGATCAACGGCGACATCCCGGCAGTCGATCAGGCCGCGTTCCCCGACAAGGCTGAGCAGGAGCGTAATGACCTTCTGCTGCTCACCCGCTCGCTTGATGAGGCGCTGAGAAACGAGATTCTTGCGTTGTGGGACGACTACGAACATGCCCGGTCAACCGAAGCCAAAGCGGTCAAGGCACTGGATAAGCTGGAAACCCTGTTGCAACACACTCAGGGCCAGAACCCGGCGGACTTCGACTACCGCTTCAATCTGACCTACGGCAAAAAGCACACCAGTGCCGCACCGGTTTTCGCTGCACTGCGCGCCCTCATCGATCAGGACACTCAGGCAAGAATTCAACAAGCGAAGTGAACTCGTCGCGTCCGGCATCGCCCGCGCCCCGGCGAACAATACGATCAACGCTCGCCTTCAAGGGTTGGTCGGCTTACAAATCCACATCTGTTGATGCTGGTCTTTGATGCCTTGAGTGCGTATAACCTCGCCGTTTCGTCTACCCTGAGTTTGCGCCTCACGTCGCCACTTCAGCCCTTTTGACGCTCACGAAACGGAGATTCCCATGCTCAAACGAACCCTGGCACTGACCGCCGGCCTGGCGCTGTCCTTTTCTGCCCTTGTGACCCACGCCGCCGACGTTTTGCGCGTCAGCGCGATTCCCGATGAAGCGCCGACCGAACTGCTGCGCAAATTCGAGCCGCTGGGTGCCTATCTGGAGCAGCAACTGGGCATGAAGGTGCAGTTCGTGCCGGTGGCCGATTACCCGGCAGTGGTTGAAGCCCTCGCGACTGATCGCCTCGACATGGCCTGGCTCGGCGGTTTTACCTTTGTGCAGGCGCGTTTGAAGACTGATGCAACGACGCCGGTGATTCCGCTGGTACAACGCGAACAGGATGCGCAGTTCACCAGCAAATTCATCACTGCTGACCCGAACGTGAAGAGCCTCGCCGACTTGAAGGGCAAGACCTTCGCCTTCGGTTCGGTATCGTCCACTTCCGGCAGTCTGATGCCGCGTTACTTCATGCTGAAAAACGACAACATCAAGCCTGAAGCGTATTTCAGCCGTGTCGCCTACTCCGGCGCGCACGATGCCACCGTAGCCTGGGTGCAGGCCGGCAAGGTCGACGCCGGTGTACTGAACGCCAGCGTCTGGCAAAAACTGGTGGATGCCGGCAAGGTCGACACCAACAAGGTCAAAGTCTTCGCCACCACCCCGACCTACTTCGATTACAACTGGACCGTGCGCGGCACCCTCGATCCGGCGCTGGCGGCGAAGATCAAGAAAGCCTTCCTCGATCTGGACCCGGCCAACCCGGAGCAGAAAAAGATTCTTGATCTGCAGGCCGCCAGCCGTTTCATCGACACCAAGCCCGAGAACTACAAGGGCATCGAGGAAGCCGCCCGCGCCGCCGAATTGCTGAAATGACCCTGAGCCTCAACCAGGGCCGCCTGCGCCACGCCAATGGAGTCGACGCCCTGCGCGGTGTCGATTTGCAGATTGGCGTTGGCGAACAGGTCGCCATCATTGGCCCGTCCGGGGCCGGAAAATCGAGTTTGCTCAACCTGCTGGCCACCGCAATACGGCCCAGCAGCGGCGAGATCGAAGTGCTCGGCGAGCGTGCCTGGCACTTGTCGGCCCGCCAGCGTCAGCGCCTGCGCGCGCGGATTGGTCTGGTGCATCAGGCGCCACCGTTGCCGCCACGTCAGCGCGTGGTCACAGCGGTGCTGGCCGGCAAGCTCGGCCAATGGAGTCTGGGCAAAAGTCTTCTGAACCTGTTGCATCCACTTGATGTGGCCGGGGCGCGCGCGGCGTTGGCGCGGTTGGATCTGGGTGACAAGTTGTTCGCGCATTGTCAGCAATTGTCTGGCGGCCAGTTGCAACGCGTCGGGATTGCCCGGGTGTTGTATCAGGCGCCGGAGATTCTGCTGGCTGATGAACCGGTGTCAGCAATGGACCCGGTCATGGCTGGGCACACCTTGTCGATTCTCTCGCGCCATGCCCGCGAACACAACGTCACCCTGGTGGCCAGCCTGCATGCGGTGGATCTGGCGCTGTCGCACTTCCCACGGATCATAGGTCTGCGCGACGGGCAGATTCTGTTCGACTGCTCCTCCGATCAAGTCAGCCCCGAGATGCTCGATACGCTTTACGCCAACGAAAAACTGCAATCGCCGTCCGCTGCGGTGGCGCCTTTGACTGTGCAGATTCCACGATGCTGAAAGCCGATTCACGCGATCCCGCGGCGTGGCCACGGCTGCTGCTGACGTTGCTGGCGATTGCCTTGCTGTGGCCGGGCGTCCAGCTCAGCGAACTGAATCTGGGTGTACTGCTGCCCGACAGCCAGAATGAGATGGGCCGTTTTGTTGCGCAGTTCTGGCCACCGGCGCACGACCAAGCATTTCTGCAGTTACTGCTCAAAGCCACCCTGCAGACCCTGGCCATCGCCACTGCTGGCATGGCCTTGGCGTTGGTGTTGGCGATACCGGCAGGCCTGATCGCCAGCCGCGCGCTGTCGCTGTCCGCCGCTTCACGCGGTGGAGTGCCAAGCCGACTGGGGCGTCTGTTGCGCTGGCCGGTGCGCGGACTGTTGATTTTCCTGCGCAGCGTGCCGGAAATCGTCTGGGCGCTGCTGTTTGTGCGCGCCGTAGGGTTGGGGCCGGCAGCCGGTGTGCTGGCCATCGCCATCACCTACAGCGGCATGCTCGGCAAGGTCTACGCGGAGATTTTCGAATCCACCGACCAGCGCCCGGCGCACGCGTTGTTGCAGGCCGGCAGCGGCCGACTGGCGGCATTTGCTTACGGCACGTTACCCAATGTCGCGTCGGAACTGCTTTCCTACACGGTCTATCGCTGGGAATGCGCGATCCGTGCGTCAGTGGTGATGGGCTTTGTCGGCGCCGGAGGTTTGGGTCAGCAGATCGACCTGTCGATCCGCATGTTCGCCGGCGGTGAAGTCGCCAGTATTCTGCTGTGCTTTCTGATTCTGGTGCTGGCCGCCGATCAACTCAGCCGCTTGTTGCGCTGGAGGCTGACATGAATCGCCTGATCAACCTGCTGCTGATCGCCGGCATCGCGCTGGCAGTGATTGCCTCGTTCGCTTATCTGGGCCTGGATCTCGGTGAACTGGGCAGCGCCACCAGTCTCAAGCAGATGGGCGCGTATGTGCAGCGTTTTCTCAGCCCGGATTTGAGTGCGGATTACCTCAAGGCAATCTTCCATGGTTCGCTGGAAACATTGGCCATGTCGGCCCTCGGCACGCTACTCGCGGCGGTGTTCGGCATCGTTCTCGCCCTGCCCGCCGCCGGGCGCTTTGGCTGGCCGCTGCAAAGTGCCTCGCGCCTGTTGCTCAATGCCTTGCGGGCGATTCCGGAACTGGTCTGGGCCGCACTGATGGTGCTTGCCGCCGGCCTCGGCCCGAACGCCGGCACCCTCGCCCTCGCCCTGCACACCACCGGCGTGCTCGGCCGCTTGTTCGCCGAGGCACTGGAAAATACGCCGCCGCAACCGGCCGAAGCCATTCGTTTGCAGGGTGGCAATCCGATTCTTGCGTTCTGCTACGGCACACTGCCGAACCTGGCGCCGCAGTTGCTCGCCTACATTCTGTATCGCTGGGAAAACAACATCCGCATGGCCAGCGTACTGGGTTTTGTCGGCGCCGGCGGGCTTGGGCAGATGCTCTATGTGAGCCTCAGCCTGTTTCAGGAAGCGCAAGCGAGCACGGTGATTCTGGCGATGCTGGTGCTGGTGTTTGTGGTCGACTGGCTGAGTGCGTGGAGTCGTCAGCGTTGGGTCAAGGCGTGATGCGCGGGCCGGCGGGTGGATATCTGGCAAAAGCTGATTATGCTTCAGGAAACCTTGCAGCCATGCGAGGCGGTCAGACTGTGCAAGTTTCACGCGAAAGCAATGGCGGTATTTGCCACAAGGCCAGAGTGCGATAAGCAGTAACGGGGGACTCCGGCCTTCAACAATAAGCACGACGGAGAACACCCATGGCCACAATCGACACAGCATCCACCGGCAGCCCACCGCGCAGCGGCGGCATCACCAAAGAGGAGCGCAAGGTTATCTTCGCCTCGTCCCTCGGTACGGTTTTCGAGTGGTACGACTTTTATCTCTACGGCTCACTGGCGGCGATCATCGCCAAGCACTTCTTCGCCGGCGTCAACGAAACCACCGCGTTCATTTTTGCCCTGCTCGCCTTTGCCGCGGGCTTCGCGGTGCGGCCGTTCGGGGCGATTGTGTTCGGCCGGCTCGGCGACATGATCGGGCGCAAACACACCTTCCTCATCACCATTGTCATCATGGGTGTGTCGACAGCGATCGTCGGTATTTTGCCCGGCTACGCGACCATCGGTGTCGCTGCCCCGGTCATCCTGATTACCCTGCGCCTGCTGCAGGGTCTGGCGCTGGGTGGCGAGTATGGCGGCGCCGCGACTTACGTGGCCGAGCACGCGCCGCGCAACAAACGCGGGTTCTTCACCTCGTGGATTCAAACCACTGCGACGCTTGGGCTGTTTCTGTCGTTGCTGGTGATCCTCGCCTGCCGCACCGCGCTGGGCACTGAAGCCTTCGAGGCGTGGGGCTGGCGGATTCCGTTCCTGCTGTCGATCCTGCTGTTGATCGTCTCGGTGTACATCCGCCTGCAACTGAGCGAGTCGCCGGTGTTCCAGAAAATGAAGGCTGAAGGCAAGGCGTCGAAGGCGCCGCTGACCGAGTCCTTCGCGCGCTGGGACAATCTCAAAGTAGTGATCATGTCGCTGCTCGGCGGTACTGCCGGGCAAGCAGTGGTCTGGTACACCGGACAGTTTTACGCGTTGTTCTTTCTGTTGCAGACGCTGAAGATCGACCCGCAAACCGCCAACCTGTTGATCGCCGGCTCACTGCTGATTGGCACGCCGTTCTTCGTGATTTTCGGCAGCCTCTCCGACCGCATCGGGCGCAAGCCGATCATCATGGTCGGCTGCATGCTGGCGGCGATGACCTACTTCCCGATCTTCCACGCGCTGACCCAGTACGGTAACCCCGACGTGTTCATCGCTCAGGAGAAGAACCCGGTCAAAGTGATCGCCAACCCCGATCAATGCTCGTTCCAGTTCGACCCGGTGGGCAAGGCCAAATTCACCAGTTCCTGCGACCTGGCCAAAACCCTGCTGGCAAAACGCGCGATACCGTATGAGAACGTGATCGCCGAACCCGGCACCGTCGCGCAAGTGCGCATCGGCGACAAAGTGGTCGAAAGTTTTGAAGGCAGCGCTCTGCCGGCCACCGACTTCAAGGCTCGCAACGATGCGTTCACCGCGACCCTCGGCAGCGCACTCAAGGAGGCCGGTTATCCGGAGAAAGCCGATCCGGCGAAAACCAATTACCCGATGGTGCTGCTCCTGCTCACCGTGCTGGTGATCTACGTGACCATGGTCTACGGCCCAATTGCGGCGTGGCTGGTCGAGCTGTTCCCGACCCGCATTCGCTACACCTCGATGTCGCTGCCGTATCACATCGGCAATGGCTGGTTCGGTGGCTTCCTGCCGACCGTGGCGTTTGCCATGGTCGCCGCGACCGGGGACATCTATTACGGCTTGTGGTACCCGATCGTGATTGCGGTGATGACGGCGATACTCGGTACGTTCTTCCTGCCGGAAACCAAGGATCGCGACATTCTCAAAGACTGAAAACCGTCAGCGCGCCCTCTCCATCGCGGGAGGGCGCCATTCGGCACTACCCGGCAAAAATATCGAACGCCTGCCGCACTGCCTGCCTCCAATGTTTACACCCCTGGAGGTCACCAACATGAACAACGACGAGAACCCCCCCAAAGCCCCGCCAACCGACACGTCTGGCAAACCGGTGAATGTGGTCGAGCGCGATCTTGAAGACCGGGACGATGACACCGAAGCCGTGGATAAGGTCATCACGCCCTCGTCCACGAGAGTGAAGGAGCAGGACGCCGAGACGCTGCAGCGCAAGATCGATGAGATAGAGCGCAAAGTGGCCGATGGTAATTAGTGGTTTTGCAGGCGATCGCGACAGTCTGTTCGATCTCCCCCCTCACCCCAGCCCTCTCCCCCAAGGGGCGAGGGGGAAAGGGAGCCGATTTGTGGGCTTTTCAAATCTTGCGTTCAACTCGGTATTTCAAGTCGGCGTTACTTGCACAAACACCTCGGTAAGTCCCCTCTCCCCCAAGGGCGAGGGGGAAAGGGAGCCGATTTGTGCGCTTTTCAAATCTTGCGTTCAACTCGGTATTTCAAGTCGGCGTCATTTGCATGAACACCTCGGTAAGTCCCCTCTCCCCCAAGGGCGAGGGGGAAAGGGAGTCGATTTGTGCGCTTTTCAAATCTTGCGTTCAACTCGGTATTTCAAGTCGGCGTTACTTGCACAAACACCTCGGTCAGTCCCCTCTCCCCCAAGGGCGAGGGGGAAAGGGAGTCGATTTGTGCGCTTTTCAAATCTTGCGTTCAACTCGGTATTTCAAGTCGGCGTTACTTGCACAAACACCTCGGTCAGTCCCCTCTCCCTCTGGGAGAGGGCTAGGGTGAGGGCTTCTTCGCCAGGTTGAGTTTCACGGCCACACATTCCTGCTCCCAATCGGCCGTCGGTGTGGCCAGCGTCAAGGCGTTGCCCAGCGCTGCGCCGCTGGCGGTGTTGTCGAATATGCACCAGGTCGCAGCACCTGCTGCGGCCGCTGATTGCAGAGCTTGTGCGAGGTCTAGCAGATAAGTTGAATCGTAGGCGCTGTGGTAAATGCGCGGTGAGCCGTGCAGGCGCCAATACCGGGTTCCGGCCCAGCCACTGGGCGCAGCATCATTGCTGATGCGCGAGGGATCGACGGTTGTTTGGGCGATCTGCCAAGTCATCAACATCGGCTCAGCGATGATCCACGATTCATGCCGTGGCTCGAGCACCACAGGGCCGCAGAAGCGCTGACGCAGTATCTTAAAAAAGGCTTCGGCGATGGTGGCGTCGAACGCCAGTGATGGCGGCAATTGCACAAGCAAGCAACCGAGGCGCTCGCCCAACCCGCCGCACTCAGCCAAAAACTTGTCCAGCGCTGCCTCACATCCCGCCAGGCGTAATTCATGGGTGATGTGTTTGGGCATTTTCACCGAAAAGCGAAAGTCCTCCGGTACGCCATCGGCCCAGCGCTCGTAGGTTTGCCGACGATGCGGGCGGTAGAACGAACTGTTGATTTCCACGCAATTGAGGCGTGCGGCGTAGCGCTGCAAATGCGTGCCTTCCACCGGAAATGCCGGCCAATGCTCGCGCCCCAGACTCCAACCTGCACAGCCCACGAAAATCATCAACTTACCTCTTGTCGTGCCCACTCGATCGGTGATCGTTCCCACGCTCCGCGTGGGAATGTTGCCCGTGACGCCACGCGTCACTGGACGCAGAGCGTCCCTAGAGGCGTTCCCACGCAGAGCGTGGGAACGATCAACAGTTGCCTGTCGATTAACCGGTTACTTTTTTCCGGGCAACACCGAGCCGAGCACCTGCTTGGCGGTTTGCAGGATCACCCCGGCCTCATCCGGATCGCCCTTGAGCAGCGTCGTGGCGAATTTCTTCGCCTGCTCAAGTTTGATGTGCGGTGGCAGCGGCGGCACATTCGGATCAGTCTTGAACTCGATCAACACCGGCACCTCCGAGGCCAGTGCCTGCTCCCAGGCAGCGGCGACGTCTTCTTCGCGATCGACAAAAATGCCCTTCAGGCCAATGGAGATGGCGAACAAGTGGTAAGGCACATCGGGGATGCTTTGCGAAGCTTCGAATTTCGGATCGCCCTCCATCACCCGCTGTTCCCACGTGACCTGATTAAGGTCCTCGTTGTTGAACACCGCGCAGATCCATTTCGGGCTCGCCCACTGTCGCCAGTATTTGGCGACGGTAATCAGCTCGGCCATGTTGTTCATCTGCATCGCGCCATCGCCCACCAGCGCGATGACTGCACGTTCGGGATAGGCGAACTTGGCGGCAATCGCGTAAGGCACAGCGGCGCCCATGGACGCCAGCCCACCGGACAATGAACACTGCATGCCACGGCGAATCTTCAGATCACGGGCAAACCAGTTGGCGCACGAGCCGGAGTCGCTGGTGATGATTGCCTGATCGGGCAGGCGCGGTGACAATTCATACACCACCCTTTGCGGGTTGACCGGGTCAGCCTTGGCCATCGCGCGTTTTTCCAGGGTTTTCTCCCAGCTGCCGCGCCAGCCTTCGACTTTCTTGCGCCACTTGCCAGAGGTTTTCTGCTCAAGCAGCGGCAACAACGCCGCGAGTGTTTCCGCCGAGTCGCCAACCAGATTGACCTCCATCGGGTAGCGCAGGCTGAGCATGTCGGGCTGCAAATCGATTTGCACGCCCCGCGCCAGACCTTCCTTGGGCAGAAACTCCGCGTAGGGAAAACCCGAACCGATCATCAGCAAAGTGTCGCATTCGCTCATCAGCTTGTAGCTTGGCTCGGTGCCGAGCAGGCCGATGCTGCCGGTGACCCAAGGCAGATCGTCGGGTAACGCGGCCTTGCCTAAAAGAGCCTTGGCGACGCCCGCGCCGAGTTTTTCGGCCACCGCGATGACCTGATCGGTCGCCTGCAAAGCCCCCGCGCCAACCAGAATCGCGACCTTCTCGCCCGCGTTCAAAACGTCAGCGGCACGCTGCAGATCCACGTCATACGGCAACACTTTGGGTTTCGTGTAACCCACCCCGGAATGCGCGGTGCCATGGGCGCGTGCCGGTGCTTCGTATTTCAGCTCCTGCAAATCGTTAGGCAGAATCAGCGCGGTTACCCGGCGTTCGCCCACGGCCGTGCGCACGGCCCGGTCGAGCAGATGCCGCACCTGCGAAGGCGCCGACGCCTGCTGCACAAAGGCCCCGGCGACATCCTTGAACATCGACACCAGATCCAGCTCTTGCTGGTAGTGACTGCCCAGCGCCGTGCGTGCCTGCTGGCCGACAATGGCCAACACTGGCATGTGGTCCATGCGCGCATCGTAAAGGCCGGTGATCAGGTGCGAGGCGCCTGGGCCGGAAGTGGCAATGCACACGCCCAGCTCACCGGTGAACTTGGCGTGTGCCGAGGCCATGAACGCAGCCATCTCTTCATGGCGCGCCTGGACGAATTCGATTTTTCCCTTGGCCCGACTGAGCGCGCCGAACACGCCGTTGATGCCGTCACCCGGGTAACCAAAAATCCGCGTAACGCCCCATTGGCTGAGCCGCTCGACCAGAAAATCCCCCACTGTCATCGTCATCTCGATCCTCGTCTTTCTCCGCTGCATGGAGCTGTCCCGGCAGCACATCCGCCGGGAGGTGTAAGGGTCTGGACACTCGGGGCGTTGGCGAAGTTTCGATGGATTTCTGCGCGCCGATCCTTGTTTGCGAACAAAACCGCCAGAGCGGCACAATGCGCACATCGATAATGACAAGGACAAAAGACATGGATTTCCCAGCAGCATGGCGCAGCCAATTTGCCGGTGCGGCCATTGAACAGCAGACCATTGGCGAATCGCGCGCTGATGTATGGCGGATCACGCCTGCCGGGGCTGCGCCGCAATTCGTCAAAACCGAACAGGTGATGACCTGGGGCGAGTTGCCCGGTGAAGTGCAGCGGTTACGCTGGATGACGACTCAGGATTTGCCGGCGCCGCGAGTGCTCGACACCACCACACAAGCGCAACACAACTGGCTGTTGATGACCGCCGTGGCCGGTCGCGATCTGGCCAGCAGCGAGCACCTCTCGCCGCAGCAGATCGTCACGCTCGCAGCCCAGGCGTTGCGCGCACTGCATGCGGTCGCGATCGACAGTTGCCCGTTCGATCATTGCCTGGAGCAGAAGATCACACGGGCCCGCGAACACCTGCTCGCCGGGCTGATCGATGAAGAAGACTTCGACGACTCGCGCCTCGGACAATCCGCCGAGGAAGTGTTCGAGCAGTTGCTCGCCACACGCCCGGCGCACGAGGATCTGGTGGTGACTCATGGCGATGCGTGCCTGCCCAACCTGCTCGCTGCCAATGGTCGTTTCAGCGGGTTTGTCGACTGCGGACGCCTGGGCGTTGCCGATCGTTATCAGGATTTGGCGTTGGCTGCGCACAGCATCACGGACAACCTCGGCGAGCAGTGGCTGCCCTTGTTTTTCGAGGTGTATGGCGTGGAGCCGGATCAGCAGCGGATCGCCTTTTATCAGTTGCTCGATGAATTTTTCTGAGACCCCACAAGACCTACAGGTTGGCGGTGAGGCCATTCGCGAGCAGGCTCGCTGCCACCCGGAATTGAGTTCCAATGTGGGGCGAGCCTGCTCGCGAAGACGTCAGAACAATCACTGCTGACGTGGCGGTTTCAACAATGCGGATGCACTGTCCACGCGACCAGTTTGATCACGATCGGCCGCACGATGAGGATGCACAGGAACGCCGCAGGCATCGCCAGCTTGTAGGCGTGCAAGGCATTACCCAGGTAATCATTATCAATGCCGGAGTTGGCGGCAGTGATCACCAGCGACATCAGAAACGCCATGATCGTCGCCATGTACAACGCAAACACATAAGGCGTGGCGCGCGGCGACAGCTTTCGACGGCCAAGGATCATGGCTTCGGAATTTGTTGGTTGATTCATAAGGCGTTTCCATCCATTGACAGGGAGACCGCACGTTAGCAAAGCCCTCCGGCTGCAACTAGACGCTCAACCGCAGGTACTTTATAAAGCAGAACTTACGAATAAACCCTCAGCGGGACATGGATGAATCTGTTAGCGGCGATTGCCAGCTTTATCAAAGTGGTTGAAGCCGGCTCGATTGTCGGCGCCGCCAAGACCTTGGGCGTGAGCGCGGCGGCGGTGAGCCAGACGATCAATCGGCTGGAGGCGCATCTCGGCGTGCGCCTGTTGCAGCGCACCACGCGCAGCATGGCGCTGACCGAAAACGGCGCGGTTTACTACGAGAAAGTTCGCCGTATTGCGGCGGACCTGGAAGCCGCGCAAAGCTCGATCAGCAGCGATGAAACCGAGTTGCAGGGCCGCTTGAGTATCGCGTCGACGTCTGCGTTCGGCCGCCATGTGCTGGCCTCGCTGATCGCCGGTTTCGCTGCTCGGCATCCGCGTCTGCTCATCGAACTCTCGACCACCAATGGCAAGATCAACCACATCCAGGACGGCATCGATCTGAGCCTGCGGATCAAACCGCAACTGGAGGACGGCATCGTCGCGCGCAAGATCGTTTCACTGCCCTTCGTCATGTGCGCCGCGCCGGCCTATCTACAACGCGCCGGTCGCCCGCAATCACCAGACGACCTGCAAAACCACGCTTGCCTGGCCTTTCGTTATCCCTTGGACGGGCGTTTTCTGCGCTGGAGTTTTACTCGCGACGGCCGGCGTTTCGATGCCCCGATCAATGCCACCGCCGTCAGTGATGACATCGATGCATTGGCGCAAATGGCGGTCCACGGCGCCGGGGTCACCCGGCTGGCGGAGTTTGTCGCGGCACCTTATCTGGCGAGCGGGCAATTGGTGCCGCTGTTTGAACACAGCGACGCCACCCACTCCGCTGTCGAGCCGATGGACATCTACGCCTGCGTACAGGAACGCGCGGCGATGACGCCGAAGGTCAAAGCCTTTCTGGACTATCTGACAGCGCATCTGGCCACGCGCTGGCCGATGGAAAATGTTTAAGACGCAGGGATCAAAGAGGCTCGCTGAAGCGCGCGAAATCGGGCAAAGTTCACCTCGCCCATTCGGCCCATCACGGAAGATAACAACAATGAAAAAGTCTCTCGGCGCCTTGCTACTGATCTGCTTGAGCAGCCACGTATTCGCTGATACCCGACCCGTCGGTTTCCAGTACGCCACGCTGGCCGACCCGCGCAACGAGCGCCCGCTGGAAATGGTCGTCTGGTACCCGAGTGCGACCACGGATGCGACGCCCCAATTGTTCGGTGACAACCCGGTCTTCGTCGGCGCCCCTGCCGTGCTCGACGCCCCAGCCGCCAAGGGTGAGCATCCATTGGTGGTGATTTCCCACGGCAACGGCGGCAGCTGGATCAACCAGACGTGGCTGGCCAGTGCGCTGGCCCATCAGGGTTACATCGTCGCCGCGGTCAACCATCCCGGCACTACCAGCCGCGATCGCAGCCCGCAAGCAGCAGCGCAACTGTGGCAACGCCCCGTTGACCTCAGCCGTGCCATTGATGCGGTAACGGCGCAACCGGGTAAATTCGGTACGGTGGCCAAGGATCGAATTGCCGTTATCGGCCATTCTCTCGGTGGCTGGACGGTGCTGGAAAGCGGCGGCGCGCGCTTCGACCCCAAGCGCTTTGCTGACGACTGCAAAGTCCAAACGCAATTGATCAGTTGCACGGCGTATCAACAGATGAACACTGAAAGCACGGCGCAATCGAAATCTCAGCTCGCCGCCGATTGGCGTGACAAGCGCATCACTGCCGTGGTGTCACTGGACCTGGGCCTGTCACGCGGGATGACCGATGCAAGCCTGGCGACCTACCCCGTACCGATCCTGGTGATCGCCGCCGGCGTACCGTCGAAAGAACTGCCCGCGCAACTGGAATCCGTCGACCTCGCCAAACGCCTGCCGAAAACCTCATCGCGCTTCGTCGAGATCAGCGACGCCAGCCATTTCACCTTTATGGCGATTTGCAAACCTGGCGCCGTGGCCATACTCGACAAAGACGTACCGGGCGACAGCATCATCTGCACCGATGGCGAGGGTGGCCGTCCACGCGCGGTGATTCAGCAGCAAGTGATTTCCCTGATTACCGGGTTTCTGGCGCAGTCACCCGACAGCCTGAAACACGCCATCACTTTTAAGGACTCCCAATAATAATGCTCACGCCCTCCCCTCAAACCTTCCGGGGCAGTTGCCTGTGCGGTACGGTGAAATACCAGATTCGCTCACGGCCCAAAGCACTTTCGCACTGCCACTGCAGCCAGTGCCGCAAAAGCCATGGTGCGGCATTTGCCAGCTATGGCAGCGTGCTGCGCCAGAATCTGGAATTGCTGGCGGGGGCCGATCAAGTCAAGTCTTACCGTTCTTCTGAAGCGGTACAGCGCCAGTTCTGCTCGCACTGCGGCTCGTCACTGTTCTGGGCGCGTGATGAGGGTGAGCACAGGGAATGGATTTCGGTCGCGCTGGGCACGCTGGACACAACGTTCACCAGCGAAAAACAGCAACACGTCGAAGTGACGTCGAAGGCGCCGTGGTTTGAAATCAAGGATCAATGGCCGCAGCGCTGAGTTGAGCTGATTGTGCGCCAGGCGTTAACAGGTTCGTTGCAGCAGCTCTGTTCAGGAGGTCAGCGATGAGAACGGCACACACTCATCGCTTCAGTCAGCCACACTCGGAAGGCGGTGCTGTTGGCGCAGTTTTCGAACGGCCGTGGCGATAGCAGGCAGTAAGTCGATCCGTCCTGCGTAAAACCGAACGGTGCGATCAATTGCCCGGACTCCAGCTCACTTTGCACCATCAGAAAAGACGCCATGCCGATGCCCTGGCCGGCCAATGCCGCTTGGATGCACAGATAGAAATGTTCGTAGTCGACGCGACTGCCGTCCGGTACGCCTTGGCCGACAAGCCGCAGCCAGTTGTCCCATGCCAGCGGACGCGTTTTGCTGCGTAACAGGCAGGCGCCGCGCAAATCAGCGGACTCGGGCTTTTTCGAGGGCAGGCAAACCGGGCCTATCCACTCCTGGCAAATCGTCACGGCATGAACCGATTCATCCCAGTGAAAATCGTCTCGGCGGATCGCCAGGTCAGCACCTGAACGGGCGAAGTCGATCGGCCCTCCGGCAGTCAGCAGTTGCACCTGAATGTGCGGGTGGCTGCGGTGAAAGTCGGGCAGACGCGGGATCAGCCATTTCATGGCGATGGTCGGCTCGCAAGACACCACCAGCACATCGTCATGGCGCTCTTGCTGCAAACGATAAACCACCCCTTCCAACTGCTCGAACATCGGTCGAGTGACCTCGAACAACAGGCGACCGGCCTGATTGAGAAAGATCGCCCGGTTGCGCCGTTCAAACAACTCGACCCCGATCGCCTCCTCCAGCAAACGCACCTGACGGCTCACCGCGCCGTGAGTGACGTGCAACTGTTGCGCGGCTTTGACGAAACTCTGGGTCTGCGCGGCGGTGTTGAAAAAACGAAAGGCAGCCAATGGAGGCAAGTTCATATAGACGACGATTTCTCACAGATTTACGCGACTATAAATCGTTTTTTCTGCAGACGAAAATTCTTCATCATTCGCGCCAAACGCCGTACTGATCACGATCCTGGTCGCGTCATGCAGCGCGACATCTGTGAGTTAACGTAGCGCAAATAATGAATGGAGAATGTTGATGAATGAGTTGTTTCTGATGATCGCCATCACGATGTTGGCGGTGATCAGCCCTGGCCCGGACTTTGCCATGGTCACCCGCAACAGTTACGCGTTCGGGCGACGCAGTGGCTTGATGGCGGCGCTGGGCATCGCCTGTGGCGTGCAGGTTCATGTGCTCTACACAGTGTTTGGCGTGGCCGTGATCATCACGCAGTCGCCCTTGTTGTTTATGGCGATGAAACTGCTGGGCGGCGGATACCTGGTTTATCTGGGCATCAAATCTTTTACCAATACCTCGGTGATGACGTTTGCGGACGCTGGCGGCTCGGCCCCCTCAGCCTGGGCGGTGTTTCGCAGCGGTTTTCTGACCAATGCACTGAATCCGAAAACCATGCTGTTTGTCGTCGCGGCATACAGCCAGTTTGTTCAGGCCGGTAGCTCGCTCGCCATTAACTTCGCGTACGGATTGTTTATGTCGCTGGCCCACTGGCTGTGGTTCAGTCTGGTCGCGTTGTTCTTCTCCACAGAGGGATTGCGCCGCCGCATGCTGGAAAAACAGCGAGTCATTGACCGGGTGATTGGCACCGCCCTGATTGGCCTTGCCGCATGTTTATTGATTCCGGGGATTGGCCAGTCTTGAATGCAGGGGACATTTGGCCTGGCGACCTCTGGATTACACAGCGAGTTCTGTGGTGTCCTGTCTCTTATCAGCGAGGTATTTTTTCCACTTGCCAACGAAGAGGCCCCTTAGATGAGCAAAGCGCCGTATGTTCCGCCCCAGGTCTGGAAAAACGAAGCCCCGTCAGGAGGACAGTTCGCCAGTATCAATCGACCGATTGCCGGCCCCACCCATGACAAGACGCTGCCAGTCGGCAAACATCCGCTGCAGCTCTACTCGCTGGCCACGCCCAACGGCGTCAAAGTCACGATTCTGCTGGAAGAGCTGCTAGCGCTGGGACACAGCGCTGCCGAATACGATGCCTGGCTGATTCGCATTGGCGAAGGTGATCAGTTCTCCAGCGGTTTTGTCGAGATCAACCCCAACTCGAAAATCCCGGCGCTGCTGGACCGGAGCGTTGAGCCGCCGATTCGTGTGTTCGAATCCGGTTCGATCCTGCTGTATCTGGCCGAAAAGTTCGGCGCCTTCCTGCCGAAAGACCCGGCTGGCCGCACCGAAACCTTGAATTGGCTGTTCTGGCAAATGGGCGCCGCGCCGTACCTGGGCGGTGGTTTCGGGCATTTCTATGCCTATGCGCCGGAAAAGATGGAGTATCCGATCAACCGCTTCACCATGGAAGCCAAGCGCCAACTGGATGTGCTCGATCGGCGCCTGGCCGAAAGCGCCTACTTGGCCGGCGACAGCTACACCATCGCCGACATCGCGGTCTGGCCGTGGTACGGGCAACTGGTGCGCAACAACGTTTATTCCGCCGCCGAGTTTCTCGCGGCGCACGAATACACGCATGTGCAGCGCTGGGCCGAAGACATCGCCAAACGGCCGGCAGTCATTCGTGGGCAACGCGTCAATCGCACGTGGGGCGATGAAGCGACTCAAGTGCCCGAGCGACACGACGCCAGCGATTTAAACTGACAACCCTGTTCGTCATATTCACCCACTGAGCACGCCCCTCAGCAGCGCCGGTCACCGACCTTTGTGACCGGTCTGCTACATCTCATTTGCCCCCCAAAAAACCACGACTCTGCGCCAACCCGCGCCACAGAGCGGTCAGCCAATTGTGAAAAATTCGTTAACTAACTAAGCCGTACGGCTTTCTTCACCCGGAATGATCTGACACACTAATGCGAATAATTCCTACACGCACTCGCACTGGATTCGTTTTCGTATCATTTGGGGAAGCAGATTGATGTCGTTTCGCACCATTCACCGCCGTTCAAACCGTTCACCTAACCTGTTGGCGCTCGCCATCTGCATGGCCAGCATCGCACCGGCACTGGCCGACGAGACAACGCCCGCCACGCCTGAAAAAACCGCGCCGACCACGCTGGAACTGGATGCGACGGAAATCGGCGCCACGCAGATGAGCAGCACCACCGAGGACACCCAGTCTTACACCACTGGCCCGATGCGGACGGCGACCAAGCTGTCGCTGACCATGCGCGAAACGCCTCAGGCGGTGACGGTGATCACCCGTCAGCGCATGGACGACCAGAACATGACCAGCATCAACGATGTGGTGCAAGGCACGCCGGGACTGTTCCTCAGTCAGGCCAGCGGTCCAGGGCGGCAGACGTACAGTTCACGCGGTTTCGACATCGACACCATCATGTACGACGGCTTGCCGAGTTCCTACTCGCCCTTTTCGATGGCGGTGCAACCGAACCTGGCGATGTTCGATCGCGTCGAAATCGTCCGCGGTGCGACTGGCCTGGTCACCGGCGCCGGCAACCCTTCGGCGGCGATCAACCTGGTGCGCAAACGTCCGACCGCCGATCAACGCGTCACCCTCACTGGCGCCGCCGGCAGTTGGGATGACTACCGTGGCGAGATCGACGCCTCCAGCCCGTTGAACGAAAGTGGCACCCTGCGTGGCCGCGTGGTCAGTTCCTACCAGGGCGCCGACAGCTTCCGCGACAAGGAAGAAAACGATCATGGTTTGTTCTACGCCATCGGTGAAGCCGACCTGAGCGACAGCACCACCGCGACCCTCGGCTTCTCGCGGCAGAATGAGCAAACCAACTATTTCTGGGGCGGCCTGCCGATTGGCACCAACGGCCATCACCTCGATCTGCCCCGCTCCACCTACCCGGGTACCGACTGGGAAAACCGCAAGCTGCAAATCGACACCGTGTTCGGTGAAGTCGAGCATCGCTTCGACAATGACTGGAAACTGCACGTCGCCGGCTCGTCCTCGACCCTCGACGGCGAGTTCTCCGGGACTTACCTGTCGCGTTACGCGGGCCCGCTGGAAACCACCGCTTATCAATCCCATCACACCGACAAGCAACACTCGCTCGACGTGTTTGCCAGCGGCCCGTTCGAAGCGTTCGGCCGCAGCCACGAACTGGTGGTCGGCGCCAGCAACCGCGTATATGACGCGACCACCAAGGAATACGATCCGTACACCACGGCCTGGCCGATTGGCGCGCCCAAGCCTGATTTCGTGCGTGACGGCAAAACCCGCAACGTCACCACCCAGGACGCGGTGTACCTGACCACCCGCCTGAGCCTGGCCGATCCGCTGACGCTGATCCTCGGCGGCCGTCTCGACTGGTACGACTACGATGACCGCTCCGGCGATGGCGATTACAAGGTCACTCGTAACGTCACTCGCTATGCCGGTCTGATCTACAAACTCGACGACCATCACTCGGTGTACGCCAGCTATACCGACATCTTCACCCCGCAAACCCAGAAGGACCTCGGCGGCAAGGTGCTCGAGCCGATCGTCGGCGAAAACTACGAGGTGGGCATCAAGGGCGAGTACTTCAACGGCGCCCTCAACGCCAGTCTGGCGGTGTTCCAGATGGACCAGACCGGCCGCGCCACCCAGGCCGACACTCAGTTCGGCTGCCCGGTCCTGACCTGCTACGGGTCATCGGGCAAGGTACGTAGCCAAGGCGTGGACATGGAACTGCAAGGCGCGCTGACCGAAAACTGGCAGGTCGGCGCCGGCTACACCTACACCCGCGCGCACTACATCAAGGACGAGAACCCGGCGAACAACAATCAGCGTTTCGATACCGACACGCCTGAGCATCTGTTCAAGGTCTCCACCGTGTACCGCTTCCAGGGTCCGCTGCAACACCTGCGCGTGGGTGGCAACGTTTACTGGCAGAGCCGCATGTACAACGATGTCGCCCTGGCCAATAACGGCAGCTACCGCCTCGAACAGGGTGGCTACGCCGTCACTGATCTGATGGCCGGGTACGAGGTCAACAAACACCTGGATCTTCAGGTTAACGCGAACAATATCTTTGACCGCGTCTACTACTCCGCCATCGGCTCCAATGTCACGTGGGGTTCCAACGACAACTATGGCAACCCGCGCAGCTACATGCTGACCGCCAAATACAAGTTCTGAGTCACTGACGTTCTGATCAGCAGCAATAAACAAGGGCGCCTGGGACATCCACGGCGCCCTTGTACTTTCTGGCCGCTGGATTAGTCATGAGCAGTAATAACCGTTAGTCTCTGAGCGAACTCTTCACGAAGCATCGCGCTATGACCAATCCGGCCTTTACCCCCGACATCGACGCGATCCGCAGCATTGAAGCTGTTCCGGTCATCCTGAGCATGGTCAAGCACCTCACGGGCATGCGTTTCGCTGCGGTAGCGCGGGTCACCGAAAGCAACTGGGTGGCGTGCGCCGTCGATGATTCTATTGATTTCGGGCTCAAACCCGGTGGCGAGCTGGTACTTGAATCGACTATCTGCCACGAGATCCGCCAGCATCAACAACCGGTGATTTTCGGGCACGCCAGTGCGCACCCGGTCTTTTCGCTGCACCACACGCCGAAAACCTATGGCCTGGAAAGCTACATCTCCATTCCCATCGTCAAAGCCAATGGCGACTTCTTCGGCACTCTGTGCGCTATCGACTCGGTCCCGGCCAATATCGACGAACCGGCTATTACCAAAACACTGACCTTGTTCGCTCAATTGATCGCCATGAACCTGGACACGCAACGCCATCTGGAAGCGACCCAAATCGAGCTGGACAACGCCAATGAACTCGGGCGCCTGCGCGAGCAATTCATCGCCGTACTCGGCCACGACTTGCGCACACCACTGAGCGCCGTGCGCATGAGCGCCGACCTGCTGCAAAGCAAAACCGAAGACAAGCGCTCGCTCAACCTGATTGCGGCGATCCGCAATAGCTCGGTGCGCATGGGCGTGCTGATCGAAAACATCCTTGACTTTGCCCGAGGACGCCTGGGCGGCGGGATTCCGGTGCAGCGCAAGCTGGTGGACGACTTGCAGCACACCCTGCAATTGACCCTTGCCGAGGTTCAGGCGTCCCATCCGCAGGCGAAATTCATTCATGAACTGGATGTGCCGGCAGGCGTCTATTGCGATGCGCTACGGATCAGCCAATTGCTTTCCAATCTGCTGGGCAATGCGGTTACCCACGGCTCGAACAGCACACCGATCGTCCTCAATGCTTGTGCAGAAAACGACGAGATCGTGATTTCCCTGACCAATCAGGGCACGCCGATTTCAGCGCAGCTGATGCCACTGCTGTTCGAACCGTTTTCCCGCGCCGAAGCCGGGCAGCGTTGCGAGGGTTTGGGGTTGGGACTTTATATCGCGTCGCAGATAGCGACGGCGCACAACGGCACCTTGAGCGTGACCTCAAGCGCCGAGTTGGGAACCTGCTTCGTGGCGAGATTCCCGGCCCGGTTCAAATGGGTTTAAGCCGCCTGCCGACGCATCGTCAGAATCGCTGCGCCAAAACCGATAAACGTTGAACCGACCACACGACTGACCCAACGGGACAACGCCGGCCGGGTCAGCACGCCCTTGGCGCGGGAAGCCAACGCGGCGTACACGCTCAGTGACGACACCGACAACGCCATGAAGATCGAAGTCAGGATCAGAAACTGCGGCAACAGCGCGGCGCCCTGATCAATGAACTGCGGAAACAATGCGGTAAAAAACATCGTCGCCTTGGGATTGGTCACCGCCGTCAGGAACGCCGACTTGTACAACTTGCCGCGAGTCGGCCGCACCATGCTCGCCTCCCCCTCGACACCCTCCGGCAGCATCGGGCCCTTCTTGAACAGCTGCTTGACCCCGAGGTAGAACAGATACCCGGCCCCGATGATTTTTACCGCATTGAACAGAATTTCCGAACTGGCCAACAACGCCCCCAGCCCCAACATCGCCGCAGCCGACAGACAGAACAAACCACTGGCATTGCCCAGCGAAGACCAGATCGTGCTGCGCTGCCCATGCGCGAGACTGTTATTGATCGCCATCAAAGTCGCCGGCCCGGGGCTGGCGATGGCAATTGCGGCGACCAGAGTGAAGGTCAATATCGAGTGAGAATCCATTTCCGCTGCTCGCATAAGTGAAGTCGCCGCATGTTACAGCAACCTGCTGCATAGCCCAGATCAAAAGCCCCTCACCCTAGCCCTCTCCCAAAGGGAGAGGGGACTGACGGTGGTGTTTGGGAGAGTTACGCCGACGTGCGATACCGCGTTGAACTCAGATTTTGAAAAGCCCACAAATCGGCTCCCTCTCCCTCGGGAGAGGGCTGGGCGGGCGGCGTTCCGATGAAGGGCAGCAACAACGCAAATCAAAAGCCGAACACCCGCGCCCTTCACCACTCAATAGGCCGAGTATCAGCTCGCCTGCTCTTGATCTTGATCCACGGGCGACGTCGGAAGGCTGAGTGGAGGGATTGATCCGGGCGTGGGAGCGCAGCGACCGTTTGGCGCAGCCAAACACAGCGGGAGTAGGTGCAGCGAAGCAAACCGGAGACGCTGCGCCCGGATCGATCCCGCAGCGAAGGAACCCCGAGCCCCAGCGAGCGGGCCGCACGCAGGAGCAAGCGTTTTTTGCTTACTTTTTTTGGCGTTTGAAAAAAAGTGAGTCGCCGTAAGGGCGAAACCGTAATAAGCCATCACCGCAGCAACGGATATTCACAAAGAACACCCCGAGCATGGTCGGCCCAAAGGCCGCCAAGCCCAAACAAAAAAAAGCCCCGCAGCCACATAAAGGCGCGGGGCAAAAAATTGGTTGGTTGCGGCCAACCAAAGGAGCTCAGTCAAATCCATACAAAAGCGAAAATCAGATGCAATCCTGCGCAGCCCGCTCAAAACTCGAAGGCAAAAGATTCGAAGCCAACAAATGCCGCTCATAAATAAACACCTTGCCGCCATTACCCGCCTTGTACGCCTCAAGCACGTTGTCAGCAGAAATCTTGCTCGGCACCACAATCCGGTAACTACGCTGAGTCTGCGAAACCGTCGGGTTCAACGCACTGCCCTGCAACTTCGGCACAACACAATCGGCGTACTGCGCAGGCGTCTTGCTGGTCTGCAAAGTAAGGCTCGGGTTATTCGGCGCCGAAGCACAACCGGCGAGCAACAAAGAAGCAAAGGCCAAAGCAGGCACAAAGAAAAGACGCATCGGTGTCATCCTGAAAATAAAGGTTCGGTTCAACCGGCAACGGTTCAGCCTCACGGAGCCGCCGTCGCCATTTATGTTTTAAGTGATCAGCTCGACGCCACCAGCGCCTTGAGCGACACATCGAATTGCTTCAAGGCGTTGAGTTGCAAGTCACGCTGCCTGTCGATTTGTGCAGCAATGACCGGTGCCGCCTGGTTATGCACCCACACCGAAGGCAGCTGTTTCTCGACGGCGCCTTCAGCCTTGCCGATGTATTGCAGGTCGGCGTCGTAGAAACGTGCGGTGAAACGCGCTTCGACCAGGCTGTTTTGCTGCGTCAGCAAACGATTGAAGGTGTCGAGTTTCACCACGATGTCCGGATGCGCCTGTACCAACGCATCAAGGTTGTCGTAAACGGTCACGGACAAGAACTGCTGTTGCAGCGAACTTACCAGCCAGTCGATGGCCAATTCCGGATCGGAACTGCTGACAAAGGCTTCTCGAATCCGCGAATCCAGCGCACCTTTCGCACCGTTGACCGCCATGTCGTGGTAACGCCCAAGGTATTGCAGGTTGTCCAGCGTGTTCTCACTGAGCAACACGCCCACGGTTTGCGAATGCTGCAACGTGGCGCTGCTGCCCGTGATGGTCTGGAAGTGACACGACCCGGCGTCGGCTGCGTAAGTCGGGGCTGTGAACAGTGCGCCGCCTGTCAGCAACGCGACCAAAGCCAATCGGGTCAGTGTGTTCATCGCGCAAATTCCTTGAGCTGCGTGTTCGATGGGAGTGATTTTCCGCCGATCGCCAACAAAGCAGAACTTGCGTTTCGTGATGGTCACTATTACTTCTAGCAATAGTTGCGCGACGTGCAGACTGATACACACTCAATCACAACGAGAAAAACATGAAATGAGGAGTTCGCCTTGAGAACGTTTGACCTGATCCGAGACGCCGTTTTGCCCGATTTCCGCGAGCGCGTGGCCGAGTATCTGGTTCAGTACGAAAGCGTATTGCTGAACAAAGACGCGACCGACCCGCAGATCATCACCGACACCGCCAACCAGCTGCGCGGCTACCTGCGCGGGCTCAACACCACGCGGGTGCTGGGTATGGCGTATTGGGAAGAACTGGATCGTCGAGTTGTCGACACTTGGCTCACGCCCGAGCAATGACCGATCGGCACGGTGATCAGGGCGGCGGTCAGCAACCGCGCCCTCCCCGCTGCCAATGGTCTGCGCGGCAACACGACCTCTGCGAAAAAACCGCCCGAACGCTTACAATCGCCGGTCTCACCGCCAATCAGACAGGCTCATCCAGAAATGCCGCTCGACCCACCTACGATGCTGACCATTTCCATCGCCCTCGCAGCCGCCGCCTCGCTGTATCTGGCGATCGAGTGGCGCAGCATTCGTGAGCCTTCGCTACTGTTCTGGAGCGCCGGTTTCGCCACCATCACCGTCGGCTCCACCCTGGCTCTGCTGCGCAGCAGCGGCTTTTTGCTGATCGGCATCTGGTTCGCCAATGGCTTGCTGGTGACCGCGCACTTCCTGTTCCTGCTTGGCGTGGCACGCTTTACCCAGATACGCCTTTCGCCGGCCTGGTATCTGATCTTCGCCACTTGGCTGGTCATGCTGTTGTTGCCGGACGGGCCGCTGTGGTCGAAGGTCATGCTGGCGGCCAATTCGCTGCTGGTGGCGCTGTCGACCCTCAAGGCCAGTTCACTGCTGCGCCCCCACGGCAAGTCGCTGAGCGTCGGTGCGGTGCAGTTGCGTTACGTCCTGCTCGGTCACGGGATCTTCTACGTGGCCAAAGCCCTGACCGTGGTGATCCCCGGCACGTTGATCGATCTGGCGGCGTTTCGTGGCGAGATCATTCAGATTTCCCTGGTCGAGGGTGCGATGGCAATCATGTTGATCGCCCTGTCGATGACCGGCACCGAACGTTACCGTCGGGAAAAACAGATCGCCCGCCTCGCCGAGCGCGACCCGCTGACGGCCCTGTACAACCGCCGCGCCCTGGAAAAACGCGCACCGCGCTTGCTCGAACACGTATCGCCGGAGCATCCCGGCGCCCTGCTGCTGATCGACATCGACAATTTCAAACTGGTCAACGACCAGTACGGCCATACCGCCGGGGATCGTTTGCTGATCGCACTGAGCGAGATGATCCGCTCGGTGCTGCCGCGCAATGCGCTGACAGCGCGCCTGGGCGGTGACGAGTTTGTCATCCTGCTCAACAGCGCTTCGAGCGAGCGCGTCATGCAACTGGGCAACACACTGCGCGAGCAGTTTCTGAGCACCACTTCACAGACATTCCCCACTACTGCCGCCGTGACCCTGAGCATCGGCGCCAGCCTGTTCGACAAACCGCCAGCCAACCTCACCGCGCTGATCGAGCAAGGCGACGCCGCCCTCTACGAATCGAAACGCGGCGGGCGCAATCGCTTGCGCCTGACCGGACTCACCACGCCAGGATAATAAAAACCATGTCCAGCCTCGATACTCCTCTGCAAGACCTCGCCGCGCCCGAAGGCGTCTGCTACGGCTGCGGCGGCCGCAACCCGCACGGCCTCCACGTCAAAAGCCATTGGCATGAAGACGGCGTGCACGTCATTGCCGAACACCTGCCGGAGGCCAAATACTGCGGCTGGCCGGATCTGGTCTACGGTGGCCTGATCGCCATGCTGGTCGACTGCCATTCCAACTGGACGGCGATGGCGTATCACTACCGCGCAGAAAACCGCGAACCCGGCAGCCCGCCGCGCATCGACTGCGTCACCGGCAACCTTGGGATCAAATTCATCAAACCGACACCGATGGGCGTGCCGCTGACTCTGCGCGCGAAAGTCGAGGGTGACGTCGGGCGCAAGACCCGGGTGATCTGTGAGGTGTTTGCCGGGGACGTGTTGACGGCGGTGGGTGACTCGGTGTTTGTGCGAGTGGATACCGAGCTGCTGGCGAATGCGGCGCATGGTCGTTAAGCGTTAGAAGACCGTTTGAGCACCGCAGTCGAGACCCGTGGCACGATCATCCTTTCGATCAGCGCCACGACCTCTTTAGCGCCATAGCAGCGGAATTTGACGCTACCAGCGTCGGTGTCCAGACGGATGATCTTGGTGAAGAATCCACCTTCGTTGGCGACAGCGCGGATCATACCGATCGGAATCTCGATGTCTAACGTACCGTCCTGAACCATGCGATTCAGGGCGTTGGCATTGAGGTGAACCGCCGTTTTGGTCAGCACCATCTTCCCACCGACCCACAGACCGCCATAGGCTTGCTTGAACGACTCCATGACCCCGGCCACCACGTCGACATTGCCGGCGCCAACAGCATCGTAAAACTCACCCACCTCCTCGTAATTTACCTCGACATCAGCTACCAGAAAGTTGACCAGTTTGGACTTTACAATCTTTTCCGACATTTACACTTCTCCCTGATTTTAAATCATCGTCCGTGACTTCAGACGCTCGTGGCAAATTCTAGCACTTGGCCACTACTCACCTATAAGACATTCACACGATTCAAGACTTGCAGGTAAAAAAAGCACCCGAGGGTGCTTTTGTTCTAGCGCAGATATCAGCGCGACAAAGCCGTCACATTCGCCCGCGCTGTGTGCAACTTCTTATAGCTCTCGATCAAGCGCAAATGCCGATCCAGCCCTTCCAGCTTCATGCTGGTCGGCGTCAGGCCATAGAAGCGCACGCTGCCATTGACCGAGCCAATCGCCGCGTCCATGCGCTCGTCACCGAACATCCGGCGGAAGTTGGCTTCGTAGTCTTCCAGCTCGAGGTCTTCGTCGAGTTCCATCTCCAGCACCACGTTGACCGCTTGATAGAACAAGCCGCGCTCAACGGTGTTGTCGTTGTACTGCAGGAACGCTTCGACCAGATCCTTGGCCTGTTCGTACTTCTGCAGGGCGAGGCAGATCAGCAGGCGCAGTTCCAGAATGGTCAGCTTGCCCCACGGCGTGTTGTCGTCGAACTCGACGCCGATCAGCGTGGTGATCTCGGTGTAATCGTCCTGCTCGCTGTTTTCCAGGCCTTGGGCGAGGTTGCGCAGGCCGACCTTGCTGAGGTTGTGCAGGTTGAGGATGTCGGCGCGAAATTGCAGGGCTTTGTTGGTGTTGTCCCAGATCAGGTCTTCGACCGGGTAGATCTCCGAGTAGTCCGGCACGAGGATGCGGCAAGCCTTGGCGCCGATGTGCTCATAGACCGCCATGTAGACTTCTTTGCCCATGTCTTCGAGGATGCCGAACAGCGTTGCGGCTTCTTCGGCGTTGGAGTTTTCACCCTGGCCTGAGAAGTCCCACTCGACGAATTCGAAATCTGGTTTGGCACTGAAAAAGCGCCACGAAACCACACCGCTGGAATCGATAAAGTGCTCGACGAAGTTGTTCGGTTCGGTGACGGCCTGACCGGAGAACGTCGGCTGCGGCAGATCGTTGAGGCCTTCGAAACTGCGGCCCTGCAGCAGCTCGGTGAGGCTGCGTTCCAGCGCCACTTCCAGGCTCGGGTGGGCGCCGAACGAGGCAAATACGCCGCCGGTGCGCGGGTTCATCAGGGTCACGCACATCACCGGGAACTCACCGCCCAGCGACGCGTCCTTGACCAGCACCGGGAAGCCCTGCTCTTCCAGGCCTTTGATGCCGGCGAGGATGCTCGGGTATTTCTCCAGTACTTCTTGCGGCACGTCCGGCAGGGCCATTTCGCCTTCGAGGATTTCGCGTTTGACCGCGCGCTCGAAGATCTCCGACAGGCACTGCACCTGTGCTTCGGCGAGGGTGTTGCCGGCGCTCATGCCGTTGCTGAGGTAGAGGTTTTCGATCAGGTTGGACGGGAAGTACACCACTTCATTGTCCGACTGGCGCACAAACGGCAGCGAGCAGATGCCGCGCTGGGTGTTGCCGGAGTTGGTGTCGAACAGGTTCGAGCCGCGCAGCTCGCCGTCACGGTTGTAAATCTTCAGGGTGTAGTCGTCGAGGATCTCGCTCGGCAACTCGTCTTTCGGGCCCGGTTTGAACCACCGCTCGTCGGGGTAGTGGACGAATTCGGCGTTGGCGATTTCTTCGCCCCAGAACTGATCGTTGTAGAAGAAGTTGCAGTTCAGACGTTCGATGAACTCGCCCAGCGCCGAGGCCAGTGCGCCCTCTTTGGTCGCGCCCTTGCCGTTGGTGAAGCACATCGGCGAATGCGCATCACGGATATGCAGCGACCAGACATTGGGCACGATGTTGCGCCACGAAGCGATTTCGATCTTCATGCCCAAGTCGGCCAAAATTCCCGACATGTTGGCGATGGTCTGTTCCAGCGGCAGGTCCTTACCGGCGATGAAGGTGCCTGCGTCCGAGCCGGCCACCGGCATCAACAGCGCCTGGGCATCGGCGTCGAGGTTGTCGACTTCTTCGATGATGAATTCCGGACCGGTCTGCACGACCTTCTTCACCGTGCAGCGGTCGATGGAACGCAGGATGCCCAAACGATCTTTCTCGGAGATATCCGCCGGCAACTCCACCTGGATCTTGAAGATCTGGTTATAGCGGTTTTCCGGGTCGACGATGTTGTTCTGCGACAGACGAATGTTTTCCGTGGGGATGTTGCGCGTGTCGCAGTACAACTTCACAAAGTACGCCGCACACAACGCCGACGACGCCAGAAAGTAATCGAACGGCCCCGGTGCCGAACCATCGCCCTTGTAGCGAATGGGCTGATCGGCGATCACCGTGAAGTCGTCGAACTTGGCTTCAAGTCGAAGGTTGTCGAGAAAATTGACCTTGATTTCCATGCGGGATTACCAGAATACGGCTAAACGAATGGGCGCCATTATCCGGTTTTTGCGCGGGAAGTCTTGCCCTTTCGGGAATCGCCGCTGATCGGCGCGCTGCACTCGGGGAGGCAAATCACGCGGGCTTCACTACGCTTTCAATGCAGTCGCCGAGAAGAATCTGAACATTGCGCCCGCGCCGTGGTTCTAGATTCAGAAGACAGCGGATCAAGGACGAGCACATGGACCTTTCCAGCTATGCAGCCCCGCTTCCACCGCGCCAGAGCGCCGTCACCCGCCGCCTGGCCTTCGCGGTCGGTGCGCTGTTTGTCAGCGGCGTGATTGCGGCGGCGGTCGCTTTGCTGGGTATCGCCGAGCGCCTGGACAGCGAAGAGGTCAACAAAACCCGCTTTTACTCGGCTCGCGCGCTGGAAAACCGCATCACTGCCTCGAAAAACTACATCACCAGCTACGCCTACTGGACCACCGCCTACGAGCATTTGAGCGGTCAGGTCGACACCGACTGGGCCTACACCGAGCAGAACCTCGGCAAGACCCTGTTCACCAGTGACGGCTATGACGGCGTGTTCGTCCTCAACCGCGAAGGCACCCGTTACGCGGTGGTGCGCGGGCAAATGGTCGATGCCGAGCTGTCCGCGTTCGTTCAGGTGAGCGCCACGGAGTTACTCGATCAAGTGCTGGGCCAAGGTGATCTGACCAAGCCGGTCAGTCGCTATTCACTGTTCGAAGGCTGGCCGGCGCTGGTGTCGACGGCAGCGATCATTCCCAACGATGAGCGACCACTCGGCGATCCGCAGACTTCTTCGGTGCTGGTGTTCGTCGACAAACTCACGCCGACCAAATTGCGCCTGATCGGCAGCGGTTACGGCTTGAATAACCTGACCCTGGCACTGGACGATACGCTCGACCCGAACCGCCCTCGCGTGCCGCTGGACAGCACCGGTTACAGCCTGATCGCTGATCTGGAACGGCCCGGACAACATTTACTCTGGTCATTGCTGCCGCCACTCGGCGCAACGATTGTGGTGCTGATGCTGCTGACCGCGTACTTCTTCCGCCATGCCTTGCGCTCATCGCAGTACGTCGACCAGAGTTTTGCCGTCATGCAAACCTCCAATCAGGCGCTGGAACACGCCAATCGCGAGCTGGAAGCCAGCGAAGAACGCTTTCGCGCCGTGGCCGAAGCCGCGTCCGACTGGATCTGGGAAGTCGACCGCAACCTGGCGCTGACGTACCTGTCGGCGCGCTTCAGCGAAGTGACCGGCTACCCGCAAACCCTGTGGCTGGGGCAGGACATCGGCCACCTGTTGAGTTGCGACACCACGCCGCTGGAACTGTGGCTGAGAAAACTGACCGAGGAGAACAGCGCGAGTGACTTGCGTTGCACCTACCGTGACCACTCCGGCCAGACGCGCCATTGTCGGTTGTCCGCCCGGCCAATCTTCGACAAACACGCGGTCATCGGCTATCGCGGCACTGCCAGCGACATCACCGACGAGGTCGCCGCCCATGCGCAGATCCAGCATCTATCGATGCACGATGCCCTCACCGGACTGCCCAACCGCAACAAACTCGCACGTTATCTGGATGAGGCACTGCTGCTCAAGGAGCACGCGCCGCCGCTGTCGCTGCTGATGATCGACCTCGACAACTTCAAACCGATCAACGATTCGCTTGGCCACCCGGCCGGTGATGCCGTGCTGCAGGAAGTCGCCGTGCGCCTGCGTGAATGCACCCGCGAACACGACATCGTCGCGCGACTGGGCGGCGACGAATTCATCGTCGTGCTCAACGGCATGGACAGTCAGCATGAGATCGACAAATTCTGCACCCGCCTGATCGGCAGCCTGCATCAACCGATAGTCTTCGAACATCACCCGCTGCACATCGGCGCCAGCATCGGCATTTCGCTCAGTCGCCGCCACGGCTATGTGCCCAGCGACCTGATCCGTTATGCCGACATCGCTCTCTATCAAGCCAAATCCGAGGGCAAAAACACCTGGTGTTATTTCGAAGCGCACATGAGCGATCAGATCCAGACGCGCCGGCAACTGGAGGATGACCTGCGCCACGCGCTCAAGCACAACGAATTCATCCTGCACTATCAGCCGCGCTACAAGGTCGATGGCAAACACATCGTTTCGGTCGAAGCGCTGGTGCGCTGGCAACACCCCAGCAAAGGCCTGCTCGGTCCGGACCTGTTCATCCCGCTGGCGGAACAGACCGATCTGATTGTCCCGCTCGGTCGCTGGGTGCTGCGCGAAGCTTGCGAAACCGCATTGGGTTGGCCGGAAGACATTATGCTGTCGGTCAATCTGTCACCCGCGCAGTTTGCCGTCAGCGATGTGGTCGAGGATGTTCGCGAGGTGTTGGTACAAACCCGCTTCCCGGCCAGTCGCCTGGAACTGGAGATCACCGAAAACGTGATGCTCAACGACACCGACGGCGCCCTGACCACCATGAATGCCCTGAAGGAATTGGGTGTACGCCTGAACATGGACGACTTCGGCACCGGTTACTCATCGCTCGGTTACCTGCGTGCCTATCCGTTTGACGGGATCAAGATCGACAAGCGCTTCATCGCCTCGATCAGCAGCGGCACCAACGATCGCGCGGTGGTGCAGGCGATCATCGGGCTGGGTAAAGCCATGGGCCTGACCGTGACCGCCGAAGGGGTCGAAACCGAAGAGCAGCTGGATATTCTCGGGGTCGACCAATGCAATGAAGTGCAGGGTTACTTCATGAGTCGGCCGATCGACAAAATCGCGTTTGCGCGGCTACTGCACGATTCCAGGGGCGCACAGCTGAAGGCAAAGAAAGGTCGCGTGACCTGAAGGACTTAACCGTTTGTTCGCCCCAAATCAGCGGTAAACACATTACCTGCATCGCGAACTAACTGCCGCCACTCGGCGCTGGTGATCAACCCCTGCTCCTCCATCTCATCGGCTGCCTTGAGCAGTTCGTCGTACTGTTCTTCCGGATCCAGTCGCATCTGCGATTGCGTCGCCAATTTTCGCCATGCCGCCAGTTTTTCTTGTTTGCGCTGATTGAACATCGGGGAATGATCTCGTGAAGGGCTTCCTTGATAGAAAGAAACGGGATCAAAGGGGTTCAGCGCAGTCGACGGATGGACTGTTTGCTTCTAAAGGGCTTTGCCGATCAACAATGATGGATACACCACCGAATACTGTGGGATTGAGCCTGCTCGCGAAAGCGGTGTGTCAGGCAACACATCCGCCACAGACAATCCGCTATCGCGAGCAGGCTCACTCCTACAGGGATTTGTGCTGGTCAGTTCCCCTGTGTCTGACGCAATTCGTCAGAACTTTTCCGCTACGCGTTTATACGGATAATCCGGATCCCGGTACTTGCCCGGCTTCTGCCGCTTGGGCAACTCGACCTTCTCGCGCTTCACATCCTCATACGGAATGCGGCTGAGCACATCGGTGATGATGTTCAGCCGGGCACGGCGCTTGTCGTTGGAGTCGGCCACCAGCCATGGCGCGTGTTCGGTGTCGGAGTGCTTGAACATTTCGTCCCGCGCCCGTGAGTAGTCGTACCAGCGGCTGTAGGATTTCAGGTCCATCGGTGTCAGTTTCCAGGTCTTGCGCCCGTCGTTGATCCGCGCCTCAAGCCGACGGGTCTGCTCTTCGGGGCTGACTTCCAGCCAGTACTTGAGCAGGATCACCCCGGACTGGACGATGGCGTGCTCGACCCAGGGAATCGATTTGAGGAACTTGTCGGCCTGCTCATCGGTGCAAAAGCCCATCACCCGCTCGACGCCGGCGCGGTTGTACCAACTGCGATCGAAAATCACCACTTCGCCTGCCGCCGGTAGATACGGCAGATAACGCTGCACATGCATCTGGCTTTTCTCGCGATCGGTCGGCGCCGGCAGCGCCACCACGCGAAAGACTCGCGGGCTGACACGTTCGGTCAATGCCTTGATGGTCCCGCCCTTGCCAGCGCCATCGCGGCCTTCGAAGACGATGCAGACCTTGACGCCCTTGGCGATCACCCATTCCTGCAACTTGACCAGTTCGACGTGCAGTTTGCGCAACTGCTCAAGGTAATCCTTGTTCTTCAGCTTCGGACTTTCAGGCGCCGTGGCGGCCTTCTTTTTGCCTTTTGCCATGACCTTGGCCTCTCTCCAATAAATGCAGAAACAGAGTGTTGATTGACGGGACAAACCAGACACGTGAGGTTAGTTCATGCCGTGCTGATTGCCATTGCCGGGCAAAAAGCCAAATTGCCATGTGTTTCCTTCGTTCTTTATTGCGTCGCACTGTTCATTGCCCTGCCCTTGTCTGCCTGGAGTTTCTCGATGCCCGCGTCCAAATCCCTGCCCACCGCCCTGCTCGGCCTGGCCCTCGCCTGCCCGGCAATGGCCGAGACTCAAGGTCTGGAACTGGGGCAAGTGCTGATTTCGGCCGATGAGCAACGGGGGGCGGATGCATCCGTTGAAGAAGCGCAAGAGCGCCTTGATCAGGTCCCCGGCGGCACCAACGTGGTCGACATGCGTCAGCCATTGCAGGGCCGTGTGGCGAGCAATCAGGATGTGCTGGCGTATCAGCCCGGGGTTTATGCGCAGTCGGCGGGCAACGAAGGCGTGAAAATCTCGGTCCGCGGTTCGGGCATCAATCGCGCGCCGGGCGCGCATGCGTCGGGGCTTTACACGATGCTCGACGGCCTGCCGCTGACCGGACCGGGTGGCACGCCGTATGAATTGCTCGAGCCACTGTGGGTCGATCACGTTGAAGTCCTGCGCGGCGCCAACGGCTTTGATCGCGGTTCGCTGGCACTGGGCGGCGCCATCGATTACGTCAGCCACACCGGCTACACCGCGCCGAAACTGCAAGTGCGCTACGCCACCGGCAGCCACGGCTATCAGCAGCGTCAGGTCAGTTCCGGGCAAGTGCTCGGCGACTTCGATTACTACGTGTCGCTGACCGACTCCAACGCCGATGGCTATCAGGATCACACCGCCAGCGAAAGCAAAGGCGTGATCGCCAACTTCGGCTATCACTTCAACCCGAACCTGGAAACCCGCTTCTATATCCGCTACCGCGAGACCGACAACGACCTCGCCGGCCGCGTGACCAAGCACTCCATCGAACACTCGCCTCGCGCGGCCAATCCGTCCTATGTGGCGCGCGATGACAGCCGCAAGCAGCCGGGCAGCACCTTCATCGGCAACAAGACCACGTATTACATCGACGACGATTCGAGCATCCAGACCGGTCTCGTCTATCACGACTATCCGATGGACCTGCGCGAAGGCCCGAACCGTTTGAAGGTCGCCTACACCGACGTCAGCGGAACTTTCGACTACAAACGCCGCGACACGATTTTCGGCATGGAAAGCCGCAGCAACGTCGGCCTGCGCGTGACCAAGCACCTGCCCAACGACGGCGCCAGCGAGTTTGTGCGAGTTCCCTCCGGCAACACCGCCAGCTACCTGCCCGGCACGCGCATGCGCAACTTCACCTATCAGGGTTCGGACACCGTTCTGCATTTCGGCAACGACCTGGAAATCGCCGACGACCTCTGGCTGACCACCGGCCTCGCAGCCATCTACACCCGCCGCGAAAGCGCCGTGACCTACCCGCAAAGCGGCGGCAAAACCAGCATGAACGACTGGGACTACGCGCCGCGCCTCGGCCTGCGCTACCAGATCACCCCGGACCTGCAAGTGTTCGGCAACCTCAGCCGCTCGGTTGAGGCGCCGCATCCGTGGTCGCTGATCTACAGCTCCAACGTGCGCTTCCCCGCTGGCAATGGCGCGGCGACCGGCACGCAGAAAGACCCGATCAAACTGCAGAACCAGACCGCGACCACACTGGAACTGGGCGGCCGTGGTGACAGCGCCGTCGGCGAATGGAGTCTGGCGTGGTACTACGCGCAAGTGCGGCATGAGTTGTTGTCGGTGTTGCCAGATGCCAACGCCGTCACGCCTTACGAACTCAACGCCAGCCCGACCGTGCACCAAGGCGTCGAAGCGAGCCTCAACAGTCAACTCTGGTCGGCCGCCGATGGTCGCCAGTTGAGCCTGCGTCAGGCGTATACCTTCAGCGATTTCCACTATCGCGACGATGATCGTTTTGGCGATAATCGCCTGCCCGGCTTGCCGATGCATTACTACCAGGGCGAGTTGCGCTACGACTGGCCTCAGGGCTTCTTCGCCGCGGTCAACACGCAACTGGTGTCGAAAGTTGCCGTGGATTACGCCAACAGCTACTACGCCGACCCTTACGCGCTGTTCGGCGCGACACTCGGCTACAACGCGCCGAAAGGTGACTGGCAGACGTGGCTGGACATGCGCAATCTGAGTAACAAGCACTACGCCGCCACGGTGACACCGGGGTATGACGACAAAGGTCTGGACGCGGCGCGATCGACACCGGGTGAAGGGATGGGTGTGTATGTCGGGGTGTCGTGGAGTCTGCTCTGACACGAGCCGGTGGCGAAAACCCAAGTCAGCAATTTTCTAGCGAGTCACGGATGGACATCATGGATAACCGGCAAGAAAACCCACTGGAAAAATCGCTCAGGCTGGCCGCCGACGAGCCCGCGCAACGGCCTGAGTTCTTCACGACACTGCTGAACTCGCCGGTTTACATCCTCGGCACGACGGGCACGGCAGACGGCGTGGTCAATCTCGAAGCCGGCAGCAATATCAGCATCGCGCACTGGGAAAAACCGGATGGCACCTCGGTCATTCCGTTTTTTTCGTCGCTGCAAACCCTGCAACAGTCGATCAACGGTGAAGAGACTTATCTGGAGTTGCCGGCCAGGTCGCTGTTCGAGATGACGCTGGGCACGCCTCTTTTTCTCAACCCGAAGTCGCCTTATGGCAAAGAGTTCTTCCCGCAGGAAGTGGCCAATCTGCTCTCCGATGAAGTCGGCCAGACAGCCACCTCGCGCACCGTCGAAAAAGAAACCAAAGTCCTGCTCGGCCAGCCTTCGCAATACCCCACACAAATGATCCATTCGCTGACGCAGTTACTCGCCAAACATCGCAACGTTAAACGCGGTTTTCTCGCGTTGATGCACGACACTTCGGTGGACGAAAAACCGCACTTGATCGTCGGGATCGAGGCGGACGGCGATGTTCAGCGGGTCATGCGTGAAGCCGGCAATGTCGCCGGGGACACGGCGCCGTCGGGCGAACCCGTTGACCTGTACCGCGTCTGCGAAGGTGAGTCGGGGCTGAGCGATTACTTTCTCAAGCAAACGACGCCCTTCTATGAGCGCAGTTGGGGCAGCAAGCTGCGTTCACTGTTTGGCTTGGGCAAGGCTTGAGCGCTGGCGCTCTGTTGGCAAACACCCGCTCGCAATCAGCAAATCAACAGCGTCAGACGCCCGTCTGATCGTGAATCAACTTTGAGTAAAAACAGGTTTTATCGATGAAAAAGATTGTCCTTCCCTTGATCATGGCGCTGTTGGGCCTGCAAGGTTGCGCAGAAATGCCGGCGTACTCCAACGTCGGCGTCACCACCGCAGCAGACGAGTCGCGCTACACCGTGGTCGAAACCGACACCTATGCCGGCCGGCCCCAGCGGCACTTTGCCGATCTTCAGCCGAACCTGAACATCATCCGGATCAACGATGAAAAAGTCGGCAATATCCCGTTCTCCACGTACTACTACAAGAACGATTCGCCGCAGCGCGCGGTGCTGAAACCGGGCACCTACACGATTCAACTGGAATACCGACTGCCGCAACATTTCATGTATGCGGATCTGAAGTTCGATGGCAAGCCGGGCCAGAAAATCATGGCACGCTCGCAATACGTTGGCCTCAATCGTCTGCAAGTCTGGCTGGAAGACACCGCCACCGGGGAAGTCGTGAGTACGCGTGTGAATTGAACACCGTTGCCGCTCCACTCGGGCGCCATCCTGCAACAGATGGCCCCGAAAAGAGCGCTTCAGCCCAGTTGCATCGACAGCTCAATGTCAGTGCTTATGTGCTGGCGCTGGATGGCGACAGGTCGCTCAGCCCAGGTCTCTGTAGGACGTCTTGTCTTGTTCGGGAAAGTCGGTCCGGTACTCGCCCCACTGCATGTGCGCATAGTACTTGGTCATCGCTTCGAAATGACTGTCAGCCTCGACCTCCCAAACAAGCTTCGCGTCCGAATCCATAAGTGCCCGCGCACTATCACCTTGAGCACCGGCCAGACAAAAGGTCTGACAGCCATCAGGGTCCAGCCAAAGTTCATGATTCATATTCGAGGTTCTGGTGGTTAAGGACGTTTTGGACTCACGCGCGTTTCGGCAGCTTCCAGTTCGGCCGAATGAAATGGCAGGTGTAGCCATTCGGAATGCGCTCGAGGTAATCCTGATGCTCCGGCTCCGCTTCCCAGAACGGCCCCGCCGGTTCGATTTCGGTGACCACGCGACCCGGCCACAGTTTTGAGGCGTCGACATCGGCAGCCGTATCCTCGGCGATGTCGCGCTGTTCTTCGCTGAGATAATAAATCGCCGAACGGTAGCTGCGACCGAGGTCATTACCCTGACGGTTGGGCGTGCTCGGGTCGTGAATCTGGAAAAAGAATTCAAGGATCTGTCGGTAGCTGATCACCGTCGGATCGAAGGTAATCTCGATGGCTTCAGCGTGGTCACCATGGTTGCGATAAGTAGCGTTCGGCACGTCGCCGCCGCTGTAACCGACGCGGGTTTGCAACACGCCGGGATAGCGTCGCAGCAGATCCTGCATGCCCCAGAAGCAGCCGCCGGCAAGGATGGCGGTTTCGGTTTGACTGGTCATGGCTTGTCGTTCCTCTCGGGGGTGTTGGGTGTAGCACTTGTTATGAGGGCGGGTTGGCGGATTCCAAGGGGCTGAGCCAATAGAACTACTGACGCGCTGAAACCTGATTGGCTTCATCGAGCAACAAACCCGTAATCCTTCGGCCGCTGTAATCACTGACAAAGCAATTGATTCGTGGTCGCCCTCGAGGCCCACGCAGTGCGCGCGTCCGGGCATCAGTGCCCGGCAACCGCAGCCGCTCCTGCAACACGCGGCCCCGACCTGAACCCGTGCACCCGTGCGCCAAAGGCAATGACAAATCCCACGCTCACCAGCACCACCATGGCCCATGGAAACGAGGCGACACCCCAGCGGTCGAGCAACACCCCGCCGACCACCCCGCTGCCGGCAATCGCGCTGTTCCACGCCACCACATTCAACGACAGTGCGACATCGGCGCCATCACCGGCAGCATCCGCCAGTGCCGTCTGCAACAAAGTCGCCGCGCCGCCAAAACTCAATCCCCACACCAACACGCCGAGGTAAATCACCTGCGGCATTTGTCCCCAAAAGCCAAACACCACGCAAACCAATGCAAACGTCGCCAGGCTCACCAGCACGGTCTTGCGCAACAGCGGCTCAACCAGTTTCGCCGTCAGCCAGATCCCCGCCAACGCTGCGAGACCAAACACCAACAACACCAGATCCACGCGATCCGCCAGCCCCGCCGGCGCCACAAACGGGGCGATGTAGGTGTAGAGAATGTTGTGCGCCAGCATCCAGCTGATCACCACTGCCAGCACCGGTCGGACGCCGGGCGTCGTCAGCACATCGCGCAGCGACAGGCGCTGATGCGCAGGCTGCGGTGGAAAGTCGGGGACCTTCACCAGCACCCATACAATCAAAATCAAAGTCAGCCCGGACATGATGCCGAACGTCGTACGCCAACCGACCAGCCCTCCCAGCCATGTGCCGAGCGGCACGCCCAAAGACAGGGCAATCGGCGTGCCGACCATGGCCAGCGCCAACGCCTTACCCTGCTGATCCGGCTCGACCATTCGCCGCGCATAACCGGCCAACAGGCTCCACGCCAACCCTGCCGAGACTCCGGCGAAGAAGCGCGCCACCAGC
The DNA here is from genome assembly GCF_900187605.1 of Pseudomonas sp. Irchel 3H7. GTDB lineage: Bacteria > Pseudomonadota > Gammaproteobacteria > Pseudomonadales > Pseudomonadaceae > Aquipseudomonas. The sequence continues at coordinate 247,150 of NZ_FYEA01000002.1, read as the reverse complement.
GTCACACCATAGTGAGACGACAGCGCCGTGATCGAATTGAACAGCAGAAAACCGAGAATCGTCAGCAACAACACATTGCGCCGACGCCAGCCGCGAGTGGCGATGGTCATCGGGATCACCGCCAGCACCGAGCCCAGCGCATACGCGGTGACCATCTGCCCGGCCATGGAAGGTGAAATCGCCAGGCCGTCGCTGATCAGCGGCAACAGCCCGGCGGGCAAGGTTTCGGTGACGATGCAGATGAATCCGGTCATGGCCAGCGCCAGCAAGGCGCCAATGGGCAGGCGTTTGGGCGCAGCCGTTAGAGTCAATGAAGGTGTCACGGGAAACTCCTTGAGTTTGGAAAATCAGACTTGCATACCGATCGATATAGAATACTGGCGGCAGCCAAGGCACGTTGTCAACGACTTATGTATCGACTAGTATCCAAATCACTTTCCGAGGAGTTTCAGCTATGGCCAGAACCGGCCGCCCCCGCGCATTCGATCGTGACGACGCCGTCGACCAGGCCATGCAATTGTTCTGGCAACACGGCTACGACTCGACATCCCTTTCACTGCTGAAGGCTGAACTGGGCGGCGGCATCTCCGCCCCCAGCTTCTACGCCGCGTTCGGCTCCAAAGAAGCCTTGTTCGACGAATGCGTGCAGCGTTACCTGGCGACCTTCGCCCAAGTCACCGAATGCCTGTGGGACGAAAGCCTGCCGCCACGCCAAGCCATCGAAACCGCACTGCGCCGGTCAGCACGCATGCAATGCGACGACGGGCATCCGAAAGGCTGCATGGTCACCCTCGGCGTTATGAGCGCCCCAAGCCCGGAAAACGCCCACGTCGCTCAAGCCCTCACCCACTCCCGCGCACGAACCCGCGCCGGGATTGTGGCGTGTGTCGAGCGTGGGGTGAGTGAAGGACTGTTAGCGGACGATACGAACGCGGCCGCCATGGCCACGGTGTTCGACAGTTTCCTGCAGGGGATTTCCATCCTTGCTCGGGATAACACGCCGATTGAAAACATTGATGCGGCGATTACGCAGGTGATGCGGACGTGGGATGTGATGGCGGTGAGTGAGACATTGGTGGAATTGCAGTAATTGAAGGGCTCGCGTAGCCGAAAACCATTCGGCTACGCGTCAGCTCATCCAACCGAAATCCAACAGCCGTAAATCCCGCTCAACTATTCCCCAACAACCTCAACATAATTCGACTCCCCGCCCCCACTCGCTCCCGACAGCCAGCCCCACACAAAACTCAACGTCGTCCGCCCCGCCTCATCAACCCCGACCGTCCCCCGCGACCAACCGGAAAGCCTCTCGCCCTACAGCGCAGCTCTGATCGCCGCCAACAACTGCTTTCCGGCCTTTGCCGGATCAGCATCTTTGTCATTCATGAAGTGCGTCACCACATCAAACACCGCGCCCTGCACGGCCTGCGATGTCGACATATTAAACGCCATGCTCGGCGCCAGTGAGCCGGTCTTTTCGGCGTTGGCAAAATCCTTCGCCGAGGCCTGAGCGCAGCTGTCGAATCGGCTCATGTCCAGCCCTTTAATCACTGGAATGGAGCCTTTGTTCTGGTTGAAGACATATTGAAACTCCGGCTCCAGCGCGACCTTGGCCAGATCATCACGAGCAGCAATGTTGCCGGGGTTGTCGTTCTTTGTGGCCAATTTGAACATCGCGAGCGAATCAATCGTGTAGCTGTAAACGCCCTGCGAGCCGGGAAACGGTACGCACAGGTAATCGACATCGGCTTGCTTGCCGGCCGCCGTCCATTCGCTTTTCGCCCAGTCACCCATGATCTGCATACCGGCCTTGCCGTTGATGACTTTGGCGGTTTCCAGATTCCAGTCCTGACCATTGCCGTCGGGATCCAGATAACCCTGCAATTTGTGCAATGCAGCAAACACCTCGGTCATTTTTGGCCCGGTGAGAGTCGCCTCATCGACATCAATAAAGGCTTTCTTGAACCCGTCAGCACCCATGACGCTCAGCAGCAGATTCTCAAAAACGGTGGTGTCCTGCCAGGCCTGGCCGCCATGGGCGATGGCGATAAAACCCGCTGCCTTGAGCTTGTCGCCAGCGGCATACAGCTCTTCCAGAGTAGCCGGCGCCTTGCTCACGCCGGCCTTTTTCAGCACCACCGGGTTCAGCCATAACCAGTTGATGCGATGAATGTTCACCGGCACCGCGACGTAATGCCCTTCGTATTTCATGCTGTCGGCGATGGTCCTGGGCAGCAGGTTGTCCCAATGGTTGGCCTTGGCGACGTCATCCACGCTGGTCAACAAATCGAGCCGACCCCACTCCTGAATATCCGGCGCTTTGATCTGTGCGGCCGAGGGCGGATTGCCCGACACCGCGCGAGTTTTCAGCACGGTCATTGCCGCGCCACCTCCGCCGCCGGCGACGGCGCTGTCCTGCCAAGTGAAACCCTCCCTCTGGATGATCTTCTTCAACACGTCCACCGACTTGGCTTCGCCACCGGACGTCCAGTAATGAACGACCTCGACGGTGCCTTTGCTTTCAGCGGCGTGGACGACGAAGGGGAAAAGTGACGCCAAAGAAACCATTGCAGCAAGGCGATTGATGCGGTTCATTTTCGATACCTTTATTGTTGTTATTGAACGGATTCAGCGGTGCAGTTCGATGACTTACTCGAGCCCAAGACCCGCGCGCCCCAGTGCATTCAAGCCTTCGACACTGAAGCGTTCCTGCCAGTTTTTTTCGTAATGCTCAGGCGGAAAATCGTCAGGCGACGCGCCCCGTTCAAATGCCCTGAATACATCTTTGGCGTAACGCCGGTTTTTCGGACACATCGGCGCCGCAGGCACATACATCACGTTGCCCCAACCTTGTTGGTTGTCCACGGGCGCGACGCTGTGGATCACATCGCAATGCCACCAGACCGAGTCCCCCGCCTGCACATCCGGAATCGGGCTCAGCCCGTCGACCAACAGCGGATGCCATTGCCTTGAAACCGGCAGCACTTTGCCGGGCGCCACGCCGCACAACTCATCCTCGGGCACGTCATCGAGCAACGGGCGAAGCAGCATGTACGCCATCGCTTTCGGAATCGGCAAGGTATGCAGCACGCCCTGATCCGCCTTCATGTCAGACAACGCCGTCCACCCCTGAAACGTGCGAAACGCGGAACACTTGACCGTGTCCTTGTAGGCGTATTCATCAACCTCGGTACGAAACGCCGCGTCCCAGGGGTCGTAGGCGTTGAAATCGTTGCTGTAGATTTTGTCGAAGACCTTCAGGTACGCCGGATGCAACCAGCGCTCCAACGCACCCGAATCGGTGTGCGGCCCCAGCCCTTTGGAATACGTGCCCGGTGGGCGCCGCCGCACCCGGTCGGGATACAGCGCATTGACGTCAGGGTCGAACCATTCCTGACCGTGCGACTGAGTTTTCCAAAGACGATTGAGGAACGATTGCGCGGCGCCCATCCGCTCGTCCTGACGCAACTGCATTTGCGACGCAGACCAATAGATCGGGAAAATCTCCGGACGTGAACCCTCAAGGTTGCCGAAAAACTGGTCAACCGGGCCACGGTAAACAGTGTCGAAGTGGTTTTTATCGAGGTATTCCAGCAGGCCCTTGTCCCAATTCAACACCTGCGCTCGTGGAAAGTGGTTTCTGATCACCACGCAACCCCGGCGTTTGATCAACGCCAACTGCTGCGGCTTCACTTTCGCCGCGAGAATGTCAGCGAACTCCAGCTCCGGCCAAGCCGAACCTGTGAGCGCTTCCTGCTCTTTGATTGAGGCGATTTCGCCAGCAACAAACTCACTGACCTGGGCGAACAACGCATCCACATCGCCGATCTGCTCACGCAGCGCGCGCTTCATATTGACGATGCTGGCTCGGTAATCGCCGGGAAGCGTTGCGCTTTCGAATGCCTGGTATTTGCTCATTGAATGACCTGCTGTTCTTGTTATTCAGGCAGGTATGGAAGCACTTCCGAGGGCTATCGCGGCAGCCTCGATTGAAGCGTCAGGTAATACGATTGTGGCGTTTTGCCCGGATGGGCCGGGACGATCGACCTAGTGAAAATGATGCTCGTGCTGGCGGCGAAACTCCGAGGGGGTCAGCCCTTTCTGCGCCTTGAACTGACGATTGAACAGCGCCAACGACGAATAGCCAACCGCCTCAGCGATCAGCGAAACCGTAGTGTGCCCTTGCATCAACAGCGCACAAGCATGTCCGATCCGTAAGCGCACGATGTAGTCCAGCGCCGTGCAGCGCGTGTGACGACGAAACATTCGATGGAACGCCGACACGCTCACGCACGCCATCTCGGCCAAAGCAGGAATACTGACGGGTTGGGCGTAGTGCCCATGCAGGTACTCCAGGACTCGATGGATGCGCGGGTCTTCGACGATGGGGCTCCCGGCCTGCGTGCTCGGCGCTGGGAGAATCCGCGTGGCATCAACGTCTTTCGCCAGTTTGCCGAGCACCGCCAGCAGCGCAATCAATCGCTCCGCCGGCTCCTGATCGACCATCGCCTCAATCACCGGCCGCACCTCGCGAGACGCGTCCTCACTGAAACTCAACGCATGCCCCGCCGCCGCGAGCAACCGCCGAACCGACCCCAACTCAGGGAACAACGTCACCAACGACTCCGCCCACGCCGCCGAAAACCAGATGACCAACGCAACGTGCGGCTGCCGCGGATCAATCAACTCCGCCGAAGACCAGCTATGCGGCACATTCGGCCCCACCAGAATCAGATCCCCGTCATCGTAAGGCGCAACGTCATTGCTGATATAGCGATGGCCTCGGCTGTTCAACGTCAGCGTCAGCTCATACTCGGGATGGTGATGCCACTCGAACGGAATCGCCTCGGGTAAGCGCCGGTTCAGCAGCGTCCAAGAGGCATCGGCCTCGGTGGGAATTTTCTCGAAACTGGGCTTCATGGTGACGGATTCTGCTAGCTGGCGTGGTTGGCACGCCACGATCGTATCACTCACACCCAGCCGTTCAAGGCGTGAAGTCGTCCTCCGCCCGATCATGGCGCTGCCTTGCCCTATCGCGTGAACACGCTAGTTTTAAGGTCAAGGAATGACGCTACCAATCACCGGGCCTGCGCAAAACACCCTTTTAACCCATAACGCGTACCCCGGGAGGCCTGATGAACAACTTCCCAATCGTCGCCACCGTTCTCTCAATGATCCTCGGGCTCTCCGTCACCCGCCTGCTGCTTGGCGTATTAACGGTGTTCCGCATCCGCCGAGTAGCCAAGCCAGATTGGGTGGCGCTGGTCTGGGCGGTGATGCTGTTTACCATGCAGCTGCAATTCTGGTGGGCCGTCAACGCACTGTCGACGGTGAAACAGAGCTTCTCGTTTCTTGAATTTCTACTGTTGGTGATGCTGACACTGTCGCTGTTCGTCACGGCGGCGTTGCTGCTGCCGAGCCGCAGTGAGGATGAGCAGAACGGGTTGCGCGTGTATTTCGAACAGGATGGGCGCTATGCATTGCTGTCGCTGTCCACGTATCTGTGCCTGGGGCTGATCGTTAATGTCACGTTGTTTGAGGCATCGCCTGTAGCGCTTTGGGGTTTGCTCGATGTGGTCATGATTGCGTTGCCGATTGGCGCATTTGTGGCTCGGTCGCGTAAAGCGTATGCGGCGATTACGTTGATTTATGTGCCGATCAATGTGATCGACACGCTGATTTCGCTGGCGAATTAACTCCCCCTCTAGCCACGGGACTTGCTGCGGTGGATCGCGAAACGGCTATCGCTCATCCAGTCCACAAAGACATCGCAAAAACAGCTCGAACTGCCCTGTTGAAGCAATTCCTGGACTTTGTTTAAAGACACCCCAAGTTACGTCATCCCAACCTACAACGCCTTGCGCCGTTGCCTACGACTACGCCAGAATCCGCCGGCTTGTGCGCCTTGGATGCGGGTTCTATTGTGGGTCGGTCACTGAATAGCAGTGATCGGGTTTGGTAGCCCGTGTATACAAGGTGCGCAATTTCACTATTGGCGAAAGTCTTCGCCTGGCTTTTATGGTGGTCATGCGCAGGGCGCTTTCGAGCGCGCCGGTTTTCCTTGTGTCCCGGTCTACCAACCTGTGCATGGCCGCCACCCATCGTTTGGTAGCGAGAGGGTGATGGCTCCTTTTAAGCGACACAAGGGAGTTACATCATGTTCAAAATCACACCGAATCCACCAGAAACCGACCCGATCGCGGGCGACGAGTCCCCCGACGCCAAGAAATTCAACGAAGCCGTCGACCGCGCCCTCTCCCACTACCTCGGCCCTGCCCCGGAAATCATGCTCACCCCGTACCAAACCAACAAGATGTTTATCGCCAACCCGAACACCAAGACTGAGGAATTGCTGGTGAATGCCAGTGAATCACTCGGCTCGGCATCGGTGATGCTTGGGGATGTGATCGGGCTGGTGCAGGGACCGGCACGCAAGACGCTGCAAGGCATTGCACAGGTGGTGATGCTTGGGGAGTTGGCAGTGAATCGGGCGTTGGATAACGTGGTGCCAACGGAGTAACCGGCCCCCGACTATGGCGGCGATTAGGCCGCCATACGGGAGAAAACAGAGAGAAAAATGAGCATAACGACCAATTTTCGGCCCATTGCGGCTGTTCGGAGTCGACTGATGTAATCGAACAAATATCACCGTGATCACATCTAACTTTCGATGTAACTAGCTAAGCGCATGACGTCGCTCATACTTTTAAGCCTGACAGTAAACTCTCCGTTCGCATTCTCTTTTACGTCGGGAATTCTTCCAAAAATTTCCTCACGCGAAAACTTTTGGAGACGCAGGCACGGCTTTCTGAAGTAGAACAACATCCACTTTTGGTTCGGAATGAATGCAAAATCGCAGTCATCCTCACGCAAGAAACGAAAATCCTTGATGTATCCGTGCGAGCTTGGAAAGCAGTCATAGCCCTTAAGCGTTGATGCCCATCCAATCATGTACAAGAGCGCGTGCTTGGCCTCTGGAGTAACCAGAATCTCGTAGTATTCCCGCAACATCTCACTGTTCTCAGCTCCGCGCAGCATCTCGAGATCTCCCACTCTTTCCGATGGAGGCTGCCTTTAGCGTGAAAAAGCAGCTGCGGTGGTCGCCAGTCTTCAAGGTTCACCAAGCTGAGGCCTTGAAGCATTCTGGATCACAATCTGCTGGCGATTTCCTTCCAAATATAGGCGTAGTTGTATTTCAGCCAGCGCACCAACACCTTATCGAACTGCCGACGAAACCAATTACGTTTTCTCGCAGCCAACCTTTCCTCTATCGACTCTCTGAGTATGTCAGGATCGAAACCAGTCCATACCGGGGGTACTGCGGCCACAAGATTGGTGAAGCACACCGGTGCGACCTCTGAATAGAGAATTTCGTAAAGAATGTCAGGGTCGACGCCTCTTACTTTCCTTGCTAGGTAGTCATATTCAACCGGAAAGTCGTTGAAGGGCTCGGAGAGTGCCGCTCTGACCTTGGTCAGTTCTGGCTCAGTCAGAAGGTGTCCCAATGCGTGAACTCCTCAAGCTCTTCATCCAATGAACTCGCAACAGCTTCGCCCGCAACACCGCCTGCGATTGTTCCAACCAAGACCACTGCGATTGCACAAATGGGGGCACCAGGTCCGCAAAATGCGCTGACGCCCAACCCTGCAAGTACCCCACCAAATGCCCCAGCACCGACAATGATTCCTTGGCGCGCAGCTTCCTTGGGTTTGTTTTCAGCATTCAATATCTGATATGTCGCCAGAGCCGCAGTTACGAGAACACCAAGCTTGCCCATGATCAGCATCTTTTTTGTACCGGCCGAGAACTTGGCATTATCCCGGCCCGAAGATTCCAGAATGGTGTAATGGACTTTGTTCTTCTCTATTTCCGAAAGGCTGTCGTAACCTTTTTGGAATAGGTTTTCAGAGTACATATTTAAAAGTGTTTTGAGCTCCGTCCCACCCTTTTTCTTCCTCTGGGCGATTGCCAGCCCCTGCGCAGAGGTGAACTTGCGATGCTCAACCATGATTTTGTTGCGCATCTCGTGACTGAACTTCACTCCCTCTTGCGCCGTAATCTTTCCAGCTTTCACGTCATCGCGTGTTTGCTGAGACATACGCTGGATATTCTTGATATAGCTCGCTCGAGTTTTTTCATCAGATATCGCATCCAGTGAAAACCGCAGCGCAGAGCCCTCCATTAGCTCTAAAGCCCGATCAAGAGGAGAGTCTTGCAAGGCGTGCTCTCGCTGGACCACATAGCTGCCAGTGACGATGTACGGCTCTGTCATAGGATGGTCCTTATCCCAAAATCGAATTCAATAGACTTTCGGTGAGAGATGCCGCTTCTTCGGATGCTTGCTCTTCAAATTGGAGCATCACGCACGCCTTCCCCGATAGGTTCGAAAATTTAATGGCGTTGTCTTTATCAAATACACCGGGCAACGATGAGCCGTCATCAAAATGCGCGGTGCAGGATAGGCCTTCGTAGCTCTCGTCCGCAGGTATTCTGAAGCCGATCCAACGCGCATACCCCGCTAACGGCGCAGGAGCAACAAACTCACAAGGCGAATGGGTATCACCGATTATCACCGTCCCCGACCCGCCAACTACGACGCCGCCGTGAGTGCCACCCGTGTCAATGGTTGCGGCATTCTTACCGTTGATGAGCACAGTCGAAGATAGGCCAGATGAGAGCGCACTCCCGCATGTGCACGCGTCACCTTGCCGTGCTGCGGCCAGTCCGTCGAAAAACACGTCGGGAGAGCCGACCGCAATAGGGTTGGTGCCGTGTCCTGGCAATGGGCAACTGTATGGATCACTTTTTCGCGCCGCTGGCTTGGCCATAATGACTTCCTGTCAAATCCTTGTGAGCGTCGTAAGCTACCAGAACAGGTCACTTGTTAAAAATCTATGTGTTGGAGGGCATTGTCTATCGCCCTCCAATAGCCGCACGCATTAGCTGATCAGCGTTTGAATCGAGACGTCACAACTCGGATGGGAAAGGCTGCCTCTGATTGCATTCACGGGCAGCAATCGGCCAAAAGCGGACGGTCAAGAGAGTGTCAGATTTTTTGTGTGCGAGCGGTGATGGCCTACCGTGACCCAGGCTTTCATTCGGCAGTCGCCACGTCCCCTTTTCCGGGACTGATGAGCAAACCTCATCAAGCTTTGCCGATTTACCCGTCTAGTCCTCAGTCGTTAGCGCGCTTACTGTTCTTCCCATGCCCAACGGGAGATCAACATGCACAAACGCACACTCGGCAACAGTTCACTCGAAGTATCCGCCCTCGGCCTCGGCTGCATGGGTCTGAGCCATGGTTATGGCCCGGCCACGGACACCGAACAAGCCATCGCACTGATCCGCTCAGCCGTTGAGCGAGGCGTCACGTTCTTTGATACCGCCGAATTCTACGGCCCCTATATCAATGAGCAAGTAGTCGGCGAGGCGCTGGCGCCAGTTCGCGACCAGGTCGTGATCGCCACAAAATTCGGCTTCGCCGTCGGCGCCGACAATACAAAGCAGACTCTGGACAGCCGCCCCGAACGTATTCGAATAGCCGTCGAGGGCTCGTTGCGTCGTTTGAAGACCGACTACATCGACTTGCTCTACCAGCACCGCGTCGATCCGAACGTGCCGATCGAAGACGTCGCCGGCGTAGTGAAGGACTTGATTGGCGAAGGCAAGGTCAAGCACTTCGGCCTGTCGGAGGCCGGTGCGCAGACCATTCGCCGTGCGCATGCGGTGCAGCCGATCACGGCGCTGCAAAGCGAGTACTCACTGTGGTGGCGCGATCCCGAGCAGGAAATCCTGCCGACGCTTTGGGAGCTGGGCATTGGCTTCGTGCCCTTCAGTCCGCTGGGGAAGGGGTTTCTCACTGGCACGGTGACGGCTGAGACCACTTACGGCAGCGACGATTTCCGCAGCATCGTCCCGCGTTTCAGCCAATCGGCGCTCCAAGCCAATCAGGCGCTGGTGGTGTTGGTCCGTCAGATAGCCGCGCAGAAACAAGCGACACCGGCGCAGATCGCGCTGGCCTGGCTGCTCGCGCAGGCACCGTGGATTGTGCCGATTCCGGGCACGACCAAACTGCATCGCCTGGAAGAAAACCTCGGCGGCGCGGAGATCACGCTCGATGCGGCCGAACTCAAAGCGATTGATACCGCGCTGGCGCAAGTCCGCATCGAAGGCGAGCGCTACCCCGAATCCCTCAAGGCGCGTGTCGGCCGATGAGTAACGATCACGATCCGCTGCGGCGCACGGTGATCGCCGCATTGGCCAGCGCGCCACTGCTGTCGCTTGCCGACACGCAGAGTGCCGGTGAAACACCGCGTTCTGGCTCGCGCATTCTGGTCGCGTATTTTTCGCGCTCGGGCAATACCCGTGTGGTTGCCGGGCTGATCCAGCGTGGACTGGGTGCCGATCTGTTCGAGATTTGTCCGGCCCACGCTTACCCCGAGGATTATCTGCAAACCGTGGAGCAGGCCCGCCAGGAGCGTGACAGTGGCTTCGAGCCCGAGCTGCAGAACAAGGTTCATGCCCTCAGCGACTACGACACGATCTATCTCGGTTTTCCGATCTGGGGTGAAACCGCGCCGCCGATCGTGCGCGCATTCCTCAGCGCCCACGACCTGACCGGCAAGACCCTCATCCCCTTCAACACCCACGGCGGTTACGGCTTGGGCAGCAGCCGCAGTGTGCTGGTCAAGCACGCGCCGAAGGCCAAAGTGCTGGAAGGATTTGTGATGGAGGGTGAGCAGGAGCGCAAGACCATGGAACGCGTGAACGGCTGGCTGAACGATCACCCTCTCACGCATTAATCGAATTCTGTACGGAGTGACATAATGAAAAACCGCACGTTGGGCAATGGCCTGGAAGTGTCTGCATTGGGCCTTGGCTGCATGAGCATGACGTCGGCCTACGGGCCGGCAGCCGACCAAGCCAGCATGATCAAGCTGATTCGTTCGGCCCACGAGCAAGGCGTCACCTTGTTCGACACCGCCGAAGCGTATGGCCCGTTCGCCAATGAAGAGCTGCTGGGCGAGGCCTTGCAGCCGATCCGCGAGCAGGTCGTCATCGCCACCAAGTTCGGCTTCGATATCGACCCGATCACCGGCGCACGAGGCGGCGGCACCAATAGCCGGCCGGAGCGTATCCGCGCCGTCGCCGAGGCGTCGTTGAAGCGCTTGCGTACCGATCACATCGACCTGTTTTATCAGCACCGCGTTGATCCGCAGGTGCCCATTGAAGACGTCGCCGGCACCATCAAGGAATTGATCGCCGAGGGCAAGGTCAAGCATTTCGGCCTGTCTGAGGCAGGTGTGGAAACCATCCGCCGGGCCCACGCGGTACAACCGGTCACGGCGGTACAGAGCGAATACTCGCTGTTCTGGCGCGGCCCGGAACTGGAGCTGCTGGCGGTGCTGGAAGAACTGGGGATCGGCTTCGTACCGTTCAGCCCGCTGGGCGCCGGTTTTCTCACCGGTCAGATCGATGAGCACACGCAGTTCGACGCCAGCGACTTCCGCAACTTCGTCCCGCGTTTTTCCCCCGAAGCGCGCAAGGCCAACCTGGCGCTGGTCGATGTGGTGAAAGTCGTCGCTGAGCGTAAGCACGCGACACCTGCGCAAGTCGCGCTAGCCTGGTTGCTCGCACAAAAACCGTGGATTGTGCCGATCCCTGGCACGACCAAACCCCATCGACTGCAAGAGAATCTGGGCGCGGTCGAACTGCAATTGACCGGCGACGATCTGCGCGTGATCAACGAGCAGATCGCGCAGATTCAGGTGCACGGTGAACGCCTGCCGGAATCGGCACTGAAAATGACCGGACTCTGAGTCTGCCCAACGCGGCGCCACGGGCGGCGCCGCTTTTCTTGTCTGACCGGAGAACCAATCCGATGAACCGATTGATTGCGCCACTCGTTGCTTTGTCACTGATGGCGGCAGAGTCCCAGGCCGCCGGCGAAATCCGCATCACGCCAAACGGCGCGCAGCCCTCGGTCAAGGGCGCGGCGCAAAACTTTACCGGCACGGTGCGCGTTGATGGCCTGTTCAAAGGTGAACCGCCGGCGCGCATCGGCGGCGGCACAGTGACCTTCGAGCCGGGCGCACGCACGGCGTGGCACACCCATCCGCTGGGGCAAACGCTGATCGTCACTGCCGGCGTCGGCTATGTGCAGCAAGAGGGTGGCGCGCGTCAGGAGATCCGTCCGGGCGACAGTGTCTGGATTCCACCGAACACCCGTCACTGGCATGGCGCCACGGCCAGCAACGGCATGACCCACATCGCCATCGCTGAAGCCGAGGACGGCAAGACCGTCACTTGGGGGGAACAGGTCTCGGATGCGCAATACGCCGGTAAATGAAGTTACGGAATGTGTCGAAGTTGCGCTCCCGGCACGTTGGGGGCAATCGACTAGTCGACGTCTAAGCCCCGAATCTGCGGGGTTGCGTCTGGATTTCTGCGATGACTGCTCCGTCGATTCATGAGTTCTGCTCAGGAACCCATGCGCAATATCAGGGTTAATCGCCATAACCAACCTCCGTACGATTCAGCGACACCGCAGCGCCCCGCAATGGATGGAGCCCTTCACGATGATCACTGACACCCGCAACAGCACTGCACTCCCCACACTCATGGCGCTCTGCCTTGGCGTCGGGGCGATGTTCAGCGTCACCACTCAAGCAGCCGAGGCTTCGCCCACCATGACCAGCACACCCGCCAGCGCAGCCAGCTTGTCGAGCCAGAAACAAGCCATTCCACTGATCGCGGCGTTCATGGCGACCAGCGACATGCCCAACCTCAACACGGCGCTCAACCAAGGGCTTGATGCCGGCCTGACCATTAGCGAAACCCGTGAAGTTCTCGTGCAGCTCTACGCCTACGTCGGCTTCCCCCGCAGCCTCAACGCCTTGAATGAATTGATGACCGTGGTGCAGGCGCGCAAACAACGCGGCCTTGACGATGCGCCGGGACGTGAGCCGAGCCGGGCGACTCCGGTCGGGGATGAGCTATTGGCAGCGGGTACGGCGAATCAAACGAAAATCTCCGGCGCCCCGGTCAAAGGCCCGGTGTTCGAGTTCGCTCCGGTGATCAACCGGTTCCTGCAAACCCATCTGTTCGGCGACATTTTCGAGCGCGACAACCTCGACTGGCAAAGCCGCGAACTGGCGACAGTCGGGGCGCTGGCAGCGTCCCCGGGCGTGGAATCGCAACTGCGTTCGCACATGGCGGCGAGCCTGCGCGTCGGGCTAAGTGCGGCACAGTTGCGCCAGGTCACCGAGCTGCTTGAAAAGCATGGCGATACACAGACTGCCAAGCGGGCAAGCGCAGCGCTGACCCAAGCGCTCGCAACAGCGGGGAAATGACATGAAATCTGCAAAGCATTTACTGAGCGTCACGCTGCTGAGCCTGTTGGCGGCCTGCGCGAACCACTCCGAAGGCCCGCTGCTGATCCAGAAACAAGGCAGCTTCGCCGCCGGCGGAACGATGACCACGGCACCGGGCACCTTCAACCCGCGCCAACCGATGACACCCAACGGCCAGACCTACCACGGTGACCACGTCCACGCCTTCTATCAAATCCCGGCGGACGCGCGAAAACTGCCCATCGTCATGTGGCACGGCGCGGGTCAGTTTTCCAAGACCTGGGAAACCACCGCCGATGGTCGCGAGGGTTTTCAGAACATCTTTCTGCGCCGCCACTACGGCGTCTATCTGATCGATCAGCCCCGGCGTGGTGATGCCGGGCGCAGCATGGTCGAGACCACCATCAAGCCTGTGCCGGACGAACAACTGTGGTTCAACCAGTTCCGCATCGGCCTTTGGCCCCGCTACTTCAACGGCGTGCAAGTGGCACAGGACGCCCAGACCCGCGAGCAGTTTTTCAGGGCAATGACGCCGAACACCGGGCCGTTTGACATGGGCGTGGTCTCCGATGGTGTGTCGGCGCTGTTCGACAAAATCGGCCCCGGCATCCTGTTTACGCATTCTCAGGGTGGCGGGCCGGGCTGGTTGACGGCGATCAAGAACGACAAGGTCAAAGCCATCGTGGCGTTCGAACCGGGCAGCAGTTTCGTGTTTGCTGACGGTGAAGTGCCGGCGCCGATTCCCAGCGCGTTCGACACGGTGCAAGGCGCAGCGGTGCCGATGGAGCAATTCATGGCACTGACGCGCATTCCGATCCTGATCCTGTACGGAGACAACATTCCGGAACAGACAGTCGATCTGCCCGCTCAGGACAGTTGGCGCGCACGCCTGAAAATGGCCCGGCTCTGGCGTGACGCGGTCAATCGCCATGGCGGTGATGTGCGACTGATACACCTGCCGGAGATTGGCATTCACGGCAATACCCATTTCCCCATGTCGGATCTGAACAACGTGCAGATCGCTGATCTGGTCGCGCAGTTCCTCAAAGAAAAACAGCTGGACTGACCCAAATACTTTTGCTACTGCCGCCCTTTTTTTGCTCAGGAGCTTCACGTGAAAAACACTCTCAAAGCCACGCTCATGTCGGCATTGGTCGGTCTCTCGGCGGGCGAAGCGTTAGCCGCTGACTACAAGAAGAACCCGTTCACACTCGCCTATGACGGCGCGATCAGCAAGAACGAGCCGGGCAAGGTCAACATCCACCCGGTCAGCTATAAGCTCAACGGGCTGGACATCGCCGCCAATGTCTACACTCCTGCCAACTACGACGCGAAGAAGAACTACCCGACCGTGGTGGTTGCGCATCCCAATGGCGGCGTAAAAGAGCAAGTCGCCGGTCTCTATGCCCAGCGGCTCGCCGAACAGGGCTACATCACCATCACGGCCGATGCGGCCTATCAGGGCGCCAGCGGTGGCCAGCCGCGCAGCATCGATAAACCGGCGTATCGCATCGAAGACATTCACGGCATGGCCGATTTCATCAGCCAGTTCGCTGGCGTGGATGACAATCGTCTGGGCCTGCTCGGCATTTGTGGCGGCGGTGGTTATTCGTTGGCGGCGGCGCAAACCGACAAACGCTTCAAATCCCTGGCGACGGTGAGCATGTTCAACTCGGGTCGAGTACGCCGCAACGGCTACAACGACTCGCAAATGGACAGCATCCAGCAACGTTTGCAGCAGGCATCAGCTGCCCGCGCGCAAGAAGCAGCGGGGGGCGCGGTGCTGTATTCGGGGGATGCCAACCTCACCGACGAGCAGATTGCCAAACTGCCTTTCGAACTGTATCGCCAAGGCTATGAGTACTACTGGAAAACCCACGCGCACCCGAACTCGACCTTCAAATACACCACCAGCAGCCTTATTGACCTGATGCGTTTCGACGCCACCGACCATATCGAATTGATCAATCAACCGTTGCTGATGATCGCCGGCAGCAAGGCCGACAGCCTGTACATGACCCAGGATGCGTTCCCCAAAGCCACCGGCACCACCGACAAGGAAGTGTTCATCCTCGATGGCGCCACCCACATTGAAACCTACTGGGTGCCGCGTTATGTCGATGCCGCGATTGGCAAACTGACCACGTTCTACGCCCGTACCTTGTAATCAACTCTCTGGGGGTCGCGCATCTGTGTGCGACCTGCTTTCATGGAATAATCACGCGCCCCCTCATGAGAGGTTCTCATCAATGTCCCGCGCCAATCTCAACGACCTGCAAGCCTTCGTGGTCATCACCCGCGAAGGCAGCTTTACCCGTGCTGCCGCACAACTCGGCGTCTCGCAGTCGGCGCTGAGCCACACCATGCGCGCACTGGAAAGCCGCTTGGGTGTGCGCCTGCTGACGCGCACCACACGCAGCGTCTCGCCGACCGAGGCGGGTCAGCGGTTGTATCAATCGATGGCACCGAGGTTCGATGAGATCGAACTGGAACTGGCCGCCGTCAGCGAGTTTCGCGACACCCCCGCCGGCAATGTGCGGATTCAGGCGTCCGAGCATGCGGCGAACAATATTCTCTGGCCGAAGCTGCTGAAGGTGCTGCCCGACTACCCGGACATCAGGGTCGAAATCACCGTCGATTACGCCCTTTCCGACATCGTCGCGCAGCGGTATGACGCGGGGGTGCGCCTGGGCGAACAGGTAGCCAAGGACATGATTGCCGTACCGATTGGGCCATCGTTGCGCATCGCCGTTGTCGGCTCGCCGCAGTATTTCCAGCATCGGCCTTACCCGATGGAACCGGGAGATCTGGCGGCGCACAACTGCATTAACCTGCGCCTACCGACTCACGGCAGCCTGATGCAATGGGATTTCGAAAAGGATGGCCACGAGCTCAAGGCCCGCGTCGAGGGCCAATGGACATTCAACAGCAGCGTGCCAATTCTGCGTGCGGCCGTGGCGGGATGTGGCTTGGCTTTCCTGCCAGAGGACATGGTGGCGAAGGAACTTGCGGACGGTAGCCTTGTGCGGGTGTTGGAAGATTGGTGTCAACCCTTTGCCGGTTACCATCTCTACTACCCCAATCGTCGCGAACACTCATCAGCGTTTGGCGTTGTAGTTGAAGCGTTACTCTACAGGGACTGAGACATCGACCTTCAAGGCGTCTGGATTTTTTCCGCCCCCTCACAACCGTGAATGAGCAGATGATTTTGATCGACTGCGTCGGGCGCGACCGGCTGCAATGGGAGGTTTACTGCTCATTATGAATGGCAGCTATTGGCCGAGAGCAGCCTTTCGTGAATGGCAGCAATTGGCCGAAAGCTGAACCACCACCAGCTGCTACCACCCAGTCCAAAAAACGGCTGCTTCCCTGATTACGCAGCCTCCTCACGCTTTCGTTCTAAACAACTTATTCATGTAGTACCTCAAACTCCACCGATCCTTCGGCCGCGGCTTATAGTGCGTTTTATTCCTCTGCCCCGGCTCCCCGCCCACCCCACTCGCCGTGTAGTAATAAAGCGCAATCGACCGCCGAGTGATGTGTTCCGGCGTAGTCAACGGCTCCGGATGCCCATGGTTACTATCCTTGTCCGTATTAAAAATCACACACCGGTTATAAACCGGTAGCACTTTCTTCAGACATTTCTTCATCCCCACATCCCAAAGCTCCAGGTTGCCGCCGTACGCCTCCTGCCAGTCCTCGGTCAGGTAAATGATCACGTTCAGTCGCCGCTCAACATTGAGCTTTTTATTCAGCCGAAAATCCGAGTGCACGCCGAGGAAGCCGCCGGTTTTGGTTTCGTGCAGGCCGCCGCCGGTGAAGTAAGGATCGGGGATCAGCCCTTGTATGCCGGTGAGTTTTTCGAGGAATTCCAGCATGGGGGCGGAGTTGAGGGTATTGAAGACGTTCTTCAGGTAAGGGCTGCAGGCGTTGGGGCTGATCTGGCGTTTGAGTTGGCCTTTGTAGCCGCGCTCGTAGATTTGTTCGTTGTTGGTCGGTTCGACCGGGAAGTGTTCGCGGATGCTGGCGATGACGTCAGCGTGCAGGAAGTTGTCGATGACGATGTGCGGGAATGGCGTGGCTTGGGTGTATTCGTGGGTCAGTGATTCGCCGAAGGCGCTGGCGGCGTTTTGGTCGAAGTCGAGTTCTGGGGTCAGGGTGATGGGGAGTGTTTGCGTGTTGGCTTGCATTGCCGCTCCGATGATTTTTGGCTTCCAGGGCTGGACAAACAGGGGCTGGGGCTTGGCGCGGTGCCTGTGTTTGCTTGCTGAGTACAGTGGCGAGCAGGTTGCCATGTCGGCGATTGGCTGCCGAGTGTCCTTTGCTTAAACGTGGCGCGGCGGTGTTACGGCATGTTTCCGGCTGTCACAAACCGGTCATATTTCCTCTGCTAACCTCCTCGGCGCCCTACCCTTCACCCCTGTCCTAGAGCCCCCAACCGAAGGTGCCGCCAAGGTGTTTCCGTCTCCTGTTCGCCAGCAAATTATCCTGCGTTCCGACAACCTCCGTTCGGACGACTTCGGTGCACTGTTTTCCAGATTGTTTGGCAATCGTTATGCCGACAATCCACCGCTGCCGTCGAACATCATTATCGGCGGGGTCTACGGGCGGCACGATGGCGTGAGTTTTCGGCGGATGCATTATCACGGTGATTTCACCGTCGCTTTCCCCGATCCACAGGACGAGATCACCTTCGTCATTCCCACTGCCGGCAAGATCGTTTTCAACCATGCCACCGAGTCTATCGGGGTGTCGCACGTTGGGCTGGCGATTGATAAGGCGGATATCCGTTCGATGCGTTTCTTTGATGATCACGCGCATCACGGGATGTCGATCAATCGGCATCAGCTCACTGAGCGGTTGTCGACGCTGTTGGATAAACCGATTCTGCAGAAGATCGTTTTTGAGCCGAGTGTGGATCTGGAGACGGCAGCGTTTCAGGGGATCAAGGCGTTGATTGATCTGGCCACGGGGACGGAGTTTGATCTGTTGCTCAACAGCGGGACGTTGATGCCGTCGCGGTTGCGCGAGATGTTGGTTGATGCGGTGTTGGAGGCGTGGCCGCATAACTTTTCCGAGGCGTTGCGGCGGCCGACGGCGATGGTTGCGCCACGGCATGTGAAGTTGGCGGTGGAGTTTATTCAGGCACATCCGGAGCAGTTGGTCAGTGGTGTGGATCTGGCGCGGTTGAGTCATGTGAGTCAGCGGGCGTTGCAGGAGGGGTTTCGGCGGTTTGTCGGGATGTCGATTGTGGCGTATCAGCGGCAGGTTCGGCTGGAGCGGGCTTATGAGGTTTTGAAACGGCGGGGTTCGGGGTCGGTGACGGAGGTGGCGTTGCGGTTCGGGTTTAGCAATGTGGGGCGGTTTTGTCGGTATTTTCAGGGGGCTTATGGGGTGAGTCCGGCGGATTTGCGCGGGCGGGATTGAGGGTGTGAGTCTGTTGTGGTGATGGTGGCTGGGAAGGCGCTATCGCTAGCAGGCTAGCTCCCACAGGGGTCTGTGTTGTGATTGAGATTGTTGGCAATCCACAAAACCTGTGGCTGGCTTGCCAGCGATTGCAGTGGGTCAGGCAATGAAGAGGTTGGCTGGGCTGGCCAAATCGCTGGCAAGCCAGCTCCCACAGGGGTCAGCGGTGTGATTGAGATTGTTGGCATTCCACAATCTTTGGGAGCTGCTTGCCAGCGATGGCGGTGGGTCAGGCAATGAAGAGGTTGGCTGTGTTGGCCCAATCGCTGGCAAGCCAGCTCTCACAAGGATTTTTGGTGTGCCTGAGATTGTTGGCAATCCACAAAACCTGTGGCTGGCTTGCCAGCGATTGCAGTGGGTCAGGCAATGGAGAGGTTGGCTGGGCTGGCCAAATCGCTGGCAAGCCAGCTCCCACAGGGGTCAGCGGTGTGATTGAGATTGTTGGCAATCCACAAAACCTGTGGCTGGCTTGCCAGCGATTGCAGTGGGTCAGGCAATGGAGATGTTGGCTGGGCTGGCCAAATCGCTGGCAAGCCAGCTCCCACAGGGGTCTGTGTTGTGATTGAGATTGTTGGCATTCCACAATCTTTGGGAGCTGCTTGCCAGCGATGGCGGTGGGTCAGGCAATGAAGAGGTTGGCTGTGCTGGCCAAATCGCTGGCAAGCCAGTTCTCACAAGGATTTTTGGTGTGCCTGAGATTGTTGGCACTCCACAAAACCTGTGGGTGCTGGCTTGCCAGCGATGGCGGTGGGTCAGGCAATGGAGAGGTTGGCTGGGCTGGCCAAATCGCTGGCAAGCCAGCTCCCACAGGGGTCAGCGGTGTGATTGAGATTGTTGGCATTCCACAATCTTTGGGAGCTGCTTGCCAGCGATGGCGGTGGGTCAGGCAATGAAGAGGTTGGCTGTGTTGGCCCAATCGCTGGCAAGCCAGCTCTCACAAGGATTTTTGGTGTGCCTGAGATTGTTGGCAATCCACAAAACCTGTGGGAGCTGGCTTGCCAGCGATGGCGGTGGGTCAGTCGATGGAGATGTTGGCTGGGCTGGCCCTATCGCTGGCAAGCCAGCTCCCACAGGGGTTTGTGGTGTGATTTAGATTGATAGCAACCCATAGAACCTGTGGTGTTGGTTGGAGTGGGGTCTTCCTTGACCCCGCTTCTGTTTAGAAGGCGTAGCTGGCTTTGAGGCCGCCGTTGAAGCCGTGGCTGTCGCCGCCGCCGTTGGCGCCGACTTCTGCGCCCAGGCTGAGGGCGCCGAGGCTGGCCATGACGTTTACGCCGCCGCTGAATTGGTCGCGGTTGTCGAAGGCGGCGCGTTGTTCGATGTCGAGGCCGAGCAAGTGGCTTTGGCTCTCGACCTGGTTATCGCCCAGTGTGCGTTCGTAACCCACTTGTACGCCCGGCACCAGTTGCCATGCGCCCATCGCCACCGGCGCAAAGGCGACGTTGAGATTGGCAACGGCGCTGCGGCGGGTGGCGGTGTTGTCGTCGACGTCGAGTGAGAGTTCGCTGCCCTTCTCTTGGAAGCCGTTGAGGTCGAGGTGGCTGACTCGGAAACCGAGGCTTGGTTCGAAGGTCATGCCGTTGACCGGGGCGCGATAACCGAGGGCAACGGTGGCGCCGGTGAGGTTGCCGTGGGTGTCGCCCTTGGCGGTGCCGAGGCCGCCGCCGAGGTCGCGTTTACTGTCGTAGTCGATGTAGCCGGCGCTGGCGTTGGCGTCTAGGAACAAGCCTTGTTCAAGGCTGGTGAAGCCGTAGCGGGCGCCGACGTTGAGGAAGGTGAAGTCAGTGTCGGCTTCGCCACCCGCGCCGCCGACGCTGCCTTTGCTGTAGCCAAAACCGCCGCGTGCGCTGAGTTGTTCGCTGAAGCGCTGGGTGATGCCGACCATCAGGCCTTGGCTGTGTTCGTTGCTGCTTTCGGCGTGAGCCGAGCCGTCGGTGCCGAGGTAGCCGGCGAGCGCGGTGGTCCAGAGGCGGTATTGGCCGACCTTGAGATCAGTGCCGCTGGCGAACGGTGCGGCGGCTTGTTCGATCATCGCGTTTTGGCGCAGCAGGTAGCTGGCGGCGTCGGCGTGCACCTGGCCGCCGACCTGGGATTCAACACCGCCGAGGGTGCCGGCATCGATCGCCGATTGCAGATAGTAGTTGTAGGCGCTGTAGGTGCCGGACAGGCTGGTGTTTTGCAACTCGCGGAGCAATTCGGCGCCGGCAGCGGCGTTGCCGATCAGCCCGGCCTGACCCGGCAGGCTGTTGTATTCGACCAGTTTGCCGCGCAGGACGTAAATGGTTTCTTGCGACAGGCCGAGGCCTTGTTTGAGGTAGTTGTCCATGCTGCCGTATTGCGCGGTGACTTCGTCCAGACCTGCCTGCAAGTAGCTGGCCTGGACGCCGAGCAACGGCTCGTAAATGGCGGCCATGCTCGGCGGCAGCGCTTTGAGCGTGGCGGCGACGCGGGCGGCGGTGTAGTCGTTGGTCGCCAGGTAGTTGGCCATGATGGTGGCGTTGTCGACGCCGGCAATGCTCTGCAACACGGCAGCGGTCCAGCCGGTCCGATCCTTGCCGGCGGTGCAGTGAAACAGTTGCGCGGCATCGACACTGGCCAGTTCATTGAACAGCACGCCGAACTGACCGCGCATGCCGGCATCGCTGACAAAGGCGCGGTTGGTCTGTTCCATCATGGCGATCGCGTCGGCGGCGCTGTTGAAGGAAATGTTGGTGATATTCGAGCCGGAGGTGGTGCTGCCGATGATGTCGATGTTCTGGTAGGTCGCGCCACTGATCATTGTGTCCGGGGTGGCGGCGATTTCGCTGGGGGTGCGCAGGTCGTAGATGGCTTTGATGCCGAGACTGTTGAGGGTCGCCAGATCGCTGGTCGTCGGCGTCAGCGCGTTGGAGCGGTAGAACACGCCGCTGCGCATCGTGCCGTCGTGGGCCGTGGTGTACGCGGTGGTGATGCCGGCGATATCACGGAAGTTGTCGATACCTTGCAGGCGCGGCGTGTCCAGCGGCACGGACTCGGCAGCATGGGCGGCGGCGATGGACAGGCTCAGTACGGACAGCGAACACAGAAGACGTTGAAACACAGTGCAGCCTCATTGTTTAAGCGTTGGGCTGGTCACTATGGGTAGGCAAGTGATACTGAATATGACAGTTTTGCTTTGAATGGAAATGGCTGCGTGATCGGGCCGTGGGGTGCGCGATTGGTCCGTACCAGGCGCTAATCCAGGGAGCAATTTAGACCTGTCTGCTTGGATGATTGAAGATTTCGGGCGTCACACAATACCTGTGGGAGCATGGCTTGCCCGCGAAAGCGGTAGGTCTGGCTATGAGGATGTTGGACGTGCCGACGCCATCGCTGGCAAGCCAGCTCCCACAAAGTTTTGCGGTGTATGGAATGCTCGCGCAAGGCGGGCCGGCGGTTGATCTACAGCAATATTTGCCCCACACACCGGCGGTATTCTGAATGGGCTGGGAAACAGCCGTGCTGTGCGCACGTCACAGGCCTTGAGGCCAAGGTGGCGCCATGAACAAAAAACGCATTGTCTGGGGGAGCATTCTCCTGGGCCTTCCGTGTGTCTTGCTTCCGGTCATTTTGATGGGTTACGTCGCCTGGATGTTGAATCTGGCAGCGGCTCAACAACGTCTGGAAGCCCTCGCTTCCGTCGCCTCCAGTCGTGCCCATGGCACCTTCAGTGAAGCGGCCGGCGCGCTGAAATCCATCGCCGGTTCCCGGCTCGCTCCGTGCACGCCGGAAAGCATCGACGAGATGCGTCTGCTGACCATCAACACCCTCTCGGTGAAGTCTATCGGCTATGTCGAAGAAGAGATTTACGCCTGCGGGTCATGGGGCCTGGTCAGGCAGCATGCGGCGCCGTGGCGTGAAGACTTCACCACCGCGGATGGCGTGCGTGTGTCGCTCGGTGTGCAGTCGCGCATCGTTGCGGCCAAGCCGATGATGGCGCTGCAGTATGCGGCGTTCAACGTGCTGGTCGATCCCGAGCAGTTTTTGCAGGTGATGCTTGACGAGGATCTGCACCTGACGGTCGGCACTGCTGCCGGACAATTGATCAGTACCTCGCGACCGGGCGCAGAACACTTTCTTGCTCGCGTGCATTCCGGCCCGCACTCGGGCCTTGCCGACGGCTATCTCTACACCCTCGTGCACAGCGGCGACTGGGTCGTCATCGCCGCGCTGTCGCGCCATGACCTGATGCAAGGCTTGATCCGCCGGGAGTTACTGCTATTGCCCATCGGTGGTTTGCTCGCCGGGGTGCTGGTGTTGCTGATCGTGCGCCGCACCCGGCAACGTCTGTCGCCGCTGGCGGAACTGCAAATGGCGGTGCGCAATCGTGAGTTCGTTGTTCACTATCAACCGATCATCCGCCTTAGCGACGGTGCTTGCGTCGGTGCGGAGGCACTGGTGCGCTGGCAGCATCCGGATGGCTCGCGGGTGTGCCCCGATGCGTTTATTCCGCTGGCCGAGCACAGCGGTTTGATTCTGCCGATCACCGATCAAGTCATCGACAATGTGATGCGTGACCTCGGCCCGTTGCTGGTCAAGGAGCGCAGCTTGCACGTGGCGATCAATCTGGCGGCGAAGGACGTCAGCAGCGGGCGCTTTCTGGCGAAACTGGAGGCCGCGCTGGACCGGGCCAACGTGCAGCAGCATCAAATCTGGCTGGAGGCCACCGAGCGCGGATTCGTCGAGATCGACGCCGCGCGGGCCACGGTCAACCATGCCCGTGAGCTGGGTTATCTGGCGGCTATCGATGATTTCGGCACCGGGTTTTCCAGCCTGCAGCATTTGCAGCAACTGCCGCTGGACGTGCTGAAGATCGACAAATCGTTTGTCGATAATATCGATCAGGATGCCGCGACCGGCACCGTGACCGGCCACATCATCGAAATGGCCAAGAGCCTGCGCCTGCAGATAGTCGCCGAAGGCATCGAGACCGAAGCCCAGCGCGATTACCTGCGCGATCACGGCGTGCATTTTGGTCAGGGCTGGCTGTTTGGCAAAGCGATGCCGGCGGATGAGTTTTTGCGGTTCTATCAAGACCGGGCAAACGTGCTTGTCGACCATCCAGCGCTAGAAAGCGTGTAACTATCGACGACCTCCGGACAAGCCACCCGTCAGCTGACCAAGAATCTGCACGAGCTCAGGTCGCGTCCATTTTTCCCACGGTACGACCTCCTTGTTATCACCGGTGTGCCAATGCTCTCCAGAATCAAACGCGAGGTAGATGGAAAAAGCCGGCTCGGGCATTTCGGCATCCATGCCGAGGTTCACGATATCGCCGAACAACAGATTCATCACCTCGTCGCATGCGTGAAAGTCGCGTGCACCGCTAAGGAACTGATCGGCCATGGCAATCGCGACTTGATTCAACAGGTCGCGAGGATTCATCTGCACGGCCTGAGAAATAAGGCTCAAGTCGTGAATCGTGTCTTGCTCGAGGATTTGTAGAACGTAAGCAAGATCAGCGCGGCTCAGGGTCGGCAAGGCGTGTCCTCCGGGCGTACAGTGAAGTGTGCGCGCAGCATGCAATGGATCCCCACCGTTGCCAACGTTTGCCTCACCCTTCAGTTGGTCTGGCTGACGACCTTGATGTCCGTAATCCCTACCCGCTCAGCCTGTTCGAGGATCTGCTCGGGTGTTGAGTCTGCAGTGGGCATCATCAGGCCGTTTTCCGCGTCGCCCAAGTGCAGTTCCAGCAGATGCATCGCGGCTTCGTGCTCGGACAACTGCTGTTCCTTGAGTTCAAGCAGAAAAGTCCGCGGCTCGCCGTTGAATCGATATTCGATGTGATAGGTGTACATGATGTCATCCGCGTCAGTTGGAAAAGGCACTGATTATCCTGACGCAGTGGTCAGTTTTTAGTTCAAATTGAATCGCCTCTCTGGCCAATCCGAATTTCATGGCAAACTTTTTCCTTGCCGAGGCGTCCCTTTCTTAAACCCCCAACCGGCTGATTTCAGCCAAGGACTGGCGATGACCTTCTTCATTTTTCTTTTGGCCTGCGCAGCCGCAGCAACCACCGGCGTGATGTTCAAACCGGGGCCGTGGTACGAAGGGCTGAACAAACCCGGTTTCACCCCGCCCAACTGGGCGTTCCCCGTGGCCTGGACGATTATCTATCTGCTGTTGGCCTGGGCCGGTTACCGCTTGAGCCTTATTCCCGGTAGCCAGACCGTGCTGGCGCTATGGGCGGCGCAGATTGCGTTGAACACGCTGTGGACACCGGTGTTCTTCGGTGCGCATCAGGTGCTGGCGGCGATGGTGATTCTCACCGTGTTGTGGCTGGTGGTCGCGGCGATGGTGGTGCTGGCGATACAACTGGACCTGATCACTGGCTTGATCCTGTTTCCGTATCTGGCGTGGCTGTGTGTGGCGGCGGCGTTGAATTTTTCCATCCTGATCAAGAACCGCTGATGAGCAATGCCAATTGGGGTACTGCAACACCGTGGCCGCAGGGCGAACGCGAGTTGGATGAGGTGCGCGCCTTCAACAGGAAGCTGGCCTGGCTGCCACGTTTCAAGATCCGCAATCGCCTGACGCCGCGTGTGATTCAGGCGCTGTTGCGCGTCAGCCAGATCGGCGGTTCCGGCGTGTTGCGCAAGTTTGGTCTGACGGCTGAGCGCAAGCTGATTGATAACGTGCCGGTGCGGATCATTCGCCCCAAAGGCCCGGCGAAAGGCGTGGTGCTGGACTTTCACGGTGGCGGCTGGGTGATCGGCAATGCGCAGATGGACGACAACTTCAACGCGGCCATCGTCGACAGCTGCCAAGTAACCGTGGTCTCGGTGGATTATCGACTGGCCGTGTCCACGCCCATCGAAGGCTTGCTGGAGGATTGCCTCAACGCCACTCGTTGGTTGTTACAAGAGGCTGAGTTCGCCGGCCTGCCCGTCGTGGTAGTCGGTGAATCGGCGGGTGGTCATCTGGCGGCGGCAACCTTGCTGGCGCTGAAACAATGGCCCGATCTGCTGCAGAGAATCAGCGGCGCACTGCTGTATTACGGCGTCTACGACCTGACCGGCACGCCCAGCGTACGCACCGCCCCCGCAGACACGCTGGTGCTGGACGGCCCGGGCATGGTCGAGGCGCTACGTCTGCTCACGCCCGAGTTGACTGACGAGCAGCGCCGCCAGCCACCACTGTCTCCGCTGTACGGCGATTTCAGCGGCTTCCCGCCCGCGTTGCTGTTTGCCGGTGAACTCGATCCGCTGCGCGATGACACTCTCGAGATCGCCAAGCGCTGGGCGCAAGCGGCCCCGGTCGAAATGTACACGCTGCCCTCCTCGCCTCACGGGTTTATCCACTTTCCCACAGCCATCGCCGAGGGCGTGCTGGCGTACAGTCGAAAGTGGATTTCGGCGCGCGTTGAGGCTGGCGCGCTGCGAGATTGAAAACTGGCAGCCCGGCCAGATGCTGAAACGCTGTCCCACACTGTTCCGCGTTACCGGAAGATCAAAAGCAAAAGCCCCACGGCTATCGCAATCCAACCCACAACTCTCGCGGCGCCTGCCCACTGATAATACCGGCGCTTGTCTCTCTGCTCCCTTGTAAGCATCTGAGCGGACATCAGCCGAGACCGCTCGGCCTTAACGGACTTTGAATAGCCAAACATATCTGACACATACAAAATCAGCCCCAGGCCTATCACCAACAGTGCGCAAGCGAAACTCACCACATCGATCCCTCTATCGAAATCCGCCAGATTCAGGCGATGTAAAAGAAGTACAGCGCCAAACCAAGCAACTGCATGAGCAGCATGATTGAAAGAACATGATTGCAAGCCCTCCACGCCTTGCTCACCGGTTTGCTCTTGGCCACCCGGTAACGAAGGTAACTGTCGAGTGACAGCGACGCCGTGGGAATGAGCACGAACAGAAACGTCAAAAAGAAATTAAACATTTCCTTTGCCCATCGACTCCCAACAGGAAACCCGGTGTATTCGCTGCATCTTGCGTTGCTCAAGGCGTCTGAGCAGTCAGTTTAGCTGACCGGCATGCACCCGGAATCCCGGGCGATACTCGGGAATCCAGCGCCCAATGGGGACAAGCCATTGACGTGCAAACCCTCAAAGCCGCCATTCAATGGCAGAATCCCCCAGACCCTGATCATTTCGGAGACCACAATGCTGCGCGTGTTTGAACAACGGCTCGACCCATTTCCTCCCGACGAAGCACCGCCACCGCCCGTCGGCCTGATGCGGTTCCTGTGGGCCTGCACGCGCGGCGCACGCGGTTATATCCTCGCGCTGGCGCTGCTCAGTGCCGGTGTGTCGATCTACGAAGCCTGGCTGTTTTCCTTTCTCGGGCAAGTCGTCGATTTGCTCTCGACGTGGCAGGCCGGTGGCGGCGTCAACGCGCAAGAAAGTCGCGTGCTCTGGGGCATCGGCATTGTGTTGTTCATCAGCATCGGCCTGGTGGCGTTGCGCACCATGGTCCAGCACCAGATTCTGGCGATCAATCTGCCGTTGCGGCTGCGCTGGGACTTCCACCGGCTGATGCTGCGGCAAAGCCTTTCGTTCTTCTCCGATGAGTTTTCCGGGCGGGTCACGACCAAGGTCATGCAGACCGCATTGGCGGTGCGCGAAGTCTTGTTCACCCTGATCGAAATCGCACCGGGCATCGGCGTTTACTTCATTGCGATCATCGCCCTCGCTGGCGGTTTTGCCTTGAAACTGATGCTGCCGTTCATTGCCTGGCTCGCGTTATTCGGGCTGGCCATGGTTTATTTTGTGCCGCGCTTGGGGAAGGTCGGCCAGGAACAGGCCGATGCGCGATCATCGATGACCGGGCGCATTGCCGACGCCTACACCAACATCACCACGGTGAAACTGTTCTCGCACTCCAAACGTGAAGCACACTTCGCCCGCGCGGCGATGGAGGATTTCAAGCTCACCGGTTTTCGCCAGATGCGTCTGGTCAGCCAGTTCGAAATCGTCAATCAGGCGCTGGTGGTCGGGCTGATTCTGGGTGCCGGCGGCTACGCGCTGTGGCTCTGGCATCTGGGTCAGGTCGGCACCGGTGCGGTGGCGGCGATTACCGCCATGGCGCTGCGCATCAACGGCATGTCGCACTGGATCATGTGGCAGATGACGTCGCTGTTCGAAAACATTGGCACCGTGCAGGACGGCATGGCCACCCTCACCCGCGGCCCCAAAGTGCAGGACGCACCGAACGCCAGCGTGCTGGTGCCGGCGGGCGGTGCAGTGACGTTCGACAAGGTCAATTTCAACTACAACGGCGAACGTCAGGTCCTCGACAATTTGAGCCTGAGCATCCGCGCTGGCGAGAAAATCGGCTTGGTCGGCCGCTCCGGTGCGGGAAAATCGACGCTGATCAATCTGCTGCTGCGCTTCTATGATGTCGACAGCGGCGAGATTCGCATCGACGGCCAGAACATCGCGAAGGTGAGCCAAGACAGTCTGCGCAGCGCGATCGGCATGGTCACCCAGGACACGTCGCTGCTGCACCGCTCGATTCGCGACAACATCGCCTACGGCCGCCCCGACGCCAGCGACGAAGATATCCGCCGCGCCGCCGCCAACGCGCAGGCCGACGGTTTCATCAGCCAACTCAGCGACAAGCAAGGCCACAGCGGTTACGACACGCTGGTCGGTGAGCGCGGCATCAAGCTTTCGGGCGGCCAGCGCCAACGTATCGCCATCGCCCGGGTGATGCTGAAGAACGCGCCGATCCTGCTGCTCGACGAAGCCACCAGTGCGCTGGACTCGGAAGTCGAAGTGGCCATTCAGGAAAGTCTTGATGAAATGATGCAGGGTAAGACCGTCATCGCTATTGCGCATCGCTTGTCGACGATTGCGGCGATGGATCGACTGATTGTCATGGATGAGGGGCGGATTATCGAGCAAGGGACGCACACTGAGTTGCTGAACAGAAACGGCATTTATGCGCGGCTCTGGCAGCATCAGAGTGGCGGGTTTCTGGGTGAGGATCAGGGCGTCGCGGCGGCGATGGATCAGGCTTGAGGTATTCAAAAGGCTCAGGCCGGCCACCGACGCATCTCACGCTGATCAGTTCCGTGGACGCCGATACCGGAAGCCTGGTGTTTGCCCACACCGAAGTCGGGGAGCACAGAGTGCATTACACATCACGTGTCGAGTTGCTGAGCATGCTCAACAGCCTTTTGCGTCAGCGCGTGCCCATTGCTGTCGGTGGCATGCTCCCGGGACCTGCCGACGAAGTAGACATGTTAATCGCAAACGAAGTGCTTGAAGGGCCGTACATAGAACTGTCTTGGTCCGGCCCCGGGCAATGGGCCCTGCGCGAAATCGACGGCACTGCTGGGCAATGGCAATTAGTCGCTGACACTCGAAGTATGGCCAATGTGTCATTCGATCCGCAGTCGCTGAGATCCTTATGCCGGTAGTGGCTTGAATCGGCTCATCTACATGACTGGCAAAAGGTTTTAGAAACACAGGCGACACCACGGTTTATACTCTTCATCATCGTAGCCGCGCCCTCTGCCCCCTGCACAGCACATATATCGCGAACTCCAATCAGATGGCGTCATCGCTTTTGATGCGCCAGACACTTATAAATAATAAGCGCAATCACCAAGCCTATAACGATCGCAGCAAAATCGATGATGATCTGAGCCCACTGGAATCGAAGGTGTGTCCAGACACAAGGGCTATTCTCCCCTACCAGTAGCGCCCAGGTGATGCCCTCACTTTGTTGCCATCCACAAGCGCGAATGGTTGGCTCCCAAAAAAACTCACATATCCAAGAGATTGAGAGACAAACTAGCGTCGGAACAATGATCATCTTTGGGTATTTAACGCTGCGCTTGGAACTGTTCATCCAGACTGTCATTAAAACAGATATGACTGCACCTATCAGAGCAAAGATTGCAAAAAAATAGTAGGGAATATTCAGTTCAACAAACTTTGTTAATGCGAGCAAAAACATCAGCAAAACGGGGAGAATAAAAAAATGAACCTTCAGCATCCCCTTGAATGTCATCGAGTAAACATAGGACCATCCGAATAAGACACAACCAATAAATCCAAAAAAGTGGACAGCCTCTCTCCCGCCCACAAACCAGTTTCGTCCCTCGATTCCAAATAGCTGAAAAAAATATTGATCCTTGAACGGCGGATATCCGGTGAGCACCTGCATTAAAACAATTATGCCGAACGCAATTATTGCAACACCCAGCAGCACGATAGATGTTTTGGTTGTAGCTGGAGCTAAATCCATGGAAATCCCCTAACAAATTAGCCAACAACAAATGACTTGAAATTTTATTTAACCAACGACTTCTCGCTTTACCCCGCTAAAGACAGGGTCAAACCCTCAACTCTTCCAGAATAGTCCGCTGGTAAACATCATACATAGGCGAGCTTTTCATCGGCTGCACCGCCCAATGAAAACGCATGCCTTGACCAATCATGATCGCGCTGCGGATTTCATTCATTGGCTCAAACACGTGGTTTGATTTCTGAAATTCCATTTGCCTGTTGCGCAGCGGAGCCGCGCCGTAAATGTCTCGAAATTCGTGGATCAGCATCGCCTCGAAATCGGAATAAACTTTCGAGGCGTTCCGCGCGCGAGGGAAACAATAGCCGATGAGAAACTCATACTCGCCTTGCAAATCCGCGAGTTCCATCAGCCAGTTTTTGTGCTGAGTGATACGTTGTTCAAAGTTTCCTTCGCCGATATAGACCGTGGGAGAAACGCCTAGCGGGTACTGGATGGCGAACAGACCGTTGAGCCTGATCACATAGACGCATCGTTCAAGGTCTTGCTGTTTAACCCCTCTGCGTTGCAATTCCGGCCAGACATCAGTTCCCCACGTCTGACCACAATTCCAATGCAGCCAATCCCATTCAATTTTTACATTTGCCACTTCTGACTCCTTGTCAGGGCTGCCTGGATAATCGTGCCATCGCATCGGCCAGTGTTGCGTCGGCACTTGCGGACTCACTTGCGATGCCTGCAAGAGCGGCTTGCGCGACACGCAATTCGTCGCGGCTTTGCTGAGCCTTCATGACCCGTCCAACACAATGCAGCGTGTCCTGATAACCTTGCTCGATCCAGGTGGGGATCTTGTCGACATCAAAACCGAGCAAGTCCTGAGCGCCGCTCATGAGGCCCGTAGCTCGGTTAAGGCTTTGTTGGGGACGAATTTCCAAAATGGTTGCATCCGGAAATCGTTGACGGCTCCATGGCGATCCATCACTCAAGTGAGTGACGATTACCAGATTGCATCCAGCTTCCAGCAATGGGGTGATTGGCGTATTACCCTGCATCGTCTGCCAGCCACCTTGGCCGCCGTCCGAGTAACGTTTTTCACCGTGTTTGCGGGAGGCGAACAATAGCGGGATCGCAGCAGAAGCCAGCAACACCTGTTTGCGCCGGTCTTCCTCGAGCGACTGTATATGCACGAATTCCGAATCCGGTGTATTGCTCAGCCCCAGCTCAGCCATGAATGCTGACGCCAAGTCCTGCAGACCGCCGTTGCTGCGATACAACGAGACATAGAGTGGGATCCCTGTCGCTAGCTGCTTGCTGTCGAGAAACTCATCCATCAGTTGCTTCAACGGTTGGTCGTCCAGCAAGCCTTCGTCGAGCCCATCAAGCCAGCTCGGCAACTCGAACTCAAAGGCGCCCGCTATTTTCTTCACGGCGTGAACAAGCCCGAGCACAGCCCCTGCCCCCTGAATCCGTAGGCCCGCCGCAGCCAACAGCGCCAGATATCCAGGCGCCTTCATGCTCAACGGGGAGTCATAGGCCAATCTTTCCCAGACAGCCTCAAGGCGCTCGATAGCAACATCCAGCGATGGAGAAGAAGCCAGAACGCCGCCGTTGAGAGCGCCAATGCTGGCGCCTGAAACTGCATCAATGCGGGTGCCGAGTTCGCGCAAGGCTCTGAGCACACCGACCTGATAGGCCCCTTTGGCCCCACCACCGGAAAGTACCAACCCGACTTTCAAGGGAGCATTCATCATGAAGCCTCCAGAAACAGCTCACTGATCATGGCTTCTGTCACCCTTGGCGCTGCAATGATCCTTGGCAAATGCACAGGCAACTCCTCCGGGGTCTGCGAGGCCGCAAATGCGAAAGGTGTGAAATATGGGTCCGTCCAGTCCCCCAGATAGCGAATAGCATCTTCGCCGTCAGCAGAAACAACACTTCCAACAGGACGAGCCAGCCACCGGTCGCGAGTCGCTATACGCTCGCCCTGACTAATTCCTGCATCCTTGTTCATCTGAATGATTGCCTGATTGGCCAGACGCTCAAGCTGTTTCTGTCGTTCGTGCCCGGACACTGTCTGGCAATAGTCGCCAAACGCCCCCCACCGCA
Organism: Pseudomonas sp. Irchel 3H7; assembly: GCF_900187605.1. Taxonomy (GTDB): domain Bacteria; phylum Pseudomonadota; class Gammaproteobacteria; order Pseudomonadales; family Pseudomonadaceae; genus Aquipseudomonas. The sequence goes on along the minus strand of NZ_FYEA01000002.1, from coordinate 214,995 downwards.
GTTCTTCAAGTGCTGCATAGCAGCGCCCGGACAGCGTGAACATATTGAACCGCCCTGCTCCCCACTTGCCGAAGACATCGTCCAGATGCAGGTGTGCCTGCTGTAACCGGTCAATCCTTGCGACATTGCGATCCAGCTCATCACAACGCTCGTCCAGACGTTGCGAAAGCGAATTAATAGCCTGGCGGCTCTCTATCGAAAAATCGACGAGGGTGGCGACATCATGTTTGAGGGCGTTGACCCGGGTGTTGACTTGAACAATCGCATGATTGCTTTTGGCCAACGACTCGCTCAAATCCTTCAACCAGTTCAACGCACCTTCCACGCCATCAGTAAGGCTTGCGTTGATCTCAGCCTGATTGCGATCACCCTGACCGGTAAAGCCGTCGAAAAGGCGAGTGAAAAACCCATCCCGCTTGGCCATGTAACGTTGGCGTTCACGCGCGACATCAATGCCGTTGGCAAAATCCACCACGAATTTTTCGGGCAGACACGTCAGTGTCTGGCAGATATCCGAGCCGGGTGAAATCGGGGTCTGCTCACTCATGCCGCCACCTCAACGCCCGCGGAAGGGACGTCACGTTTGAGCGCATCACTGTCCTTTTGAATACCAGGCACATGGCGTTTGAAGCCTGCCAGCAGTTCACCCAGTCTTTGCTGCTGCCCTTGATCGGACTGTTTGTCGCGAATACTTTGATTCAGGTCGCTGCGGATGGACTCGACGGTGAGCCTGAGTTCATCAAAGAAGTTGTCAACACTGGCCTCCAGTGGCTTGGCGATGGTCTCGACCGTGGCACTCGCCAAACCAGCGAACACATCGGCGACAGACTTTTCGATAGAGGCCTTCACCTTATTCACGTCGATTTCAAAATATTCCTCTCTCGACGAATAGGTTTCCCAACCCCAGTCATCTGTCTCGAAGAAGCTGCAAATGCCCCCCCACAACCCACCGGCTCGACGCCGCCGACGCACACTGCGCTGCTTGTTTTCGATGACCTCACCCAACACTTCTCCACTGGAAGGTCGCATTGAAAGCGCTGGCATGGGTGGTAGTTTGATTGCAATGGAAAAGCCGCTGCGGTTCAAACGCTGGTTGAGTTGGCTGATAATCTCACTGGCCTGAGTTGAAATGCCTTGCTCGAACAAAACATGAAAATCTCGCAAAATGAGCTCAGTCTCTGCGACTAAACGCCTTTCATTGAGCGTGATTATCTCCCGGACTCCATTCTCGATACCCTGCGTAATCTCTTGAGCTTTTTCCCGATTGCTGAGTTTGATGACAGGCGTGTCTTCATTAAACTCATAGCCGTAAGTCGTACGTCGTCTCTCCAGCCTCCGTTGGCTACCCGCACCCGTCAGCATCGAGAGCAGTCCGGTCAGAGACTCTCTTTTGCGCTCCTGAGGTTGTTGCTCTTCGGTTTCCTTGCCCGCTTTGAATCCCTCTTGAATCTGAGCGCTGATGGCGGCACGAATTTCAGAAAAGACCTTATTCATTTTTCCATCAATAGCTTGCAAGGCGCGTTCGGCATCCTTTCGCGTCTTGGCTTCCAGACCGGTGATACGGTCGATGTCATTGCGCAAAGAATTGATCTGCTCGCTCAATTCTTCTACGCCCTTTCCCAGCGCAGCATCTCGAACAGAGAGAAAGTTGTTCAATCTGGCCGCGATGTCAGCGAGCTTGGCGGCAGCAGAAGCCACGGCAAGTGTCGCAGCGCCGGCGTGGGCTTTACGAATGATCTGATCCAGAGGAGCCGCGAACAACGAGGCATTCCAGAGTGCGTTGGCCGCTGTTTTCACGGCCTCCGGATTTGTCACCATGCTCGTCCAAAGCATGCCGAACGCTGCTTTACCGAAGTCCTCCACCCAGGCGTTCTGCTCGCCGACAATCGTCGGCAAGCAGCCATTGAGTGCCAACTCGCGTCGTGCACGGTTGGCAAGATCGCCGAATTTTGACGATACGGGGAATACCTGAGAATGCTGTAGTCGACCCTCCATCAATGAATCAGCAACAAGGCGTTTGGTCTGCGCCTCATCATCACTGTTGCGATCTTTCTCATCGAACTTGTTGACGAGCGCAAACATCCGCCCTTGAGCTACATCTGCGATTCGCTCCAGTTCCTGGCGCACATGCTGGTCAGCATCTGACTTGAGTTGAGTGAAGTCCAGAACGGCTAAAACAGCCGAGGCGTTTTTCAGTTGCTCGCCCAGCATTTTGCGAAGATGCTGCTGGCCGGCTTCATTCGGGCCGGGCGTGTCGAGCAAGGTCAAACGGCCCAAACCTTCTGGCATTGCGGCCAAATGGGAAAACTCGACTTCAATAGCGGGGATTTCGTGAATTTCGTCATAGCTATCAAATGGGAAGTCCACGTCCAACTCGAGCGCTACGCGCACTAGATCATTCAAGCTTCTGAGAAACCAAAAAATGGCCTCAGGACCCTGATAGCAGTTGTCAAACCGCTGATTTTCGTCAATTAGCCGCAGCAGGGACTGCATATCCTTGTCGTCAATCAGTTCGTAGGGCAATTGCTGCCCGGCGGGGTCACGCAGCAACTCATGCAACTCAGCTACGACACTGTTGATCGGGCCGATGTTTTCCAGACGCAAAACAGGTTCGATCTGGCCGGGGGTATGACGAATGAGCGTCGGTAGAGCGGTCATCGGACGATTTCGATTTGGCAGCACCTCAGTGCCGACAATGGCGTTAATCGTCGTCGATTTACCTGCCTTCATCGTGCCGACAACGGCCAGCACCATTTCCAGGCGCTGAAGCTTGTCTGCTTCGCCCCGGAGCATTTGCAGATCTTTCTGGATGCTGGCCTGGGTAAACGTCTGGTGCTCATGACTGTGCTCATCGACCACTACGCCGTCTGCATCCTTCATTCGTTGCAACAGATCGATTTCCACTTCAAGCAAACGCAGGGATTCTTCGCGCAGCAGTTCGATATTTTGCTCGTACATCTGATCTCCTTGAAAATTAGCGGCCCGGATTGCGGTCCTTGAATCTGCCAATGCTTTACTCACAACAGCTGTCACTGCATCAAATAACGAAGGGATCATGACCAACGCCTCAGAAACTTGAAAACTCACGGCGTGCTATCAGCGAACGTCATACCCCAACATAAACAACGAACGCTCCAACATGCTTAATGTCACCGTGTAACTCTGCGCGTCGAGAACTTTGCCCGTAGTCCACAGCAAGCGGCTGCTCATCCGCACAAGCTCAGCCCACTCCCTGTTGCGTGCAGGAATGTCGCTGGAGGTGGTATAGAGGTTTGTGAAAATGAAGAGGTCTTGCGAAGGATTTCTCGTTTCATCCTTCTGGTTCGCGGTCTTGGTATTCGGGCCCCAGCGAAATGCCAAATCCGTAGGAACCGTGCGCTCAGCATTTGCCAAAAGCCAAGTGCGCGCCAACAACCCCAATGCCGCACCCACACGACCGTCATAAATAATCAAGCTGTCCGGCGCCGCTGCGGCATAGATCTTGGTCATCGCTGAATTCATCAACAGTGTTTTTCCGTTGAAATCGTCCAGCGGGTCTGCACATGCGCGGTCAAGCAACTTAACGGCCCTGCGGATTGAACGGCACAAGGTCTTGGCTGCCGCCTGCAACTCGACCCACTGCAAAGAAGCATCGTCAGCCTTTCGAGCAACGCCACCCCAGGCAAAGATCGCCTTGCACGCGACCAACGCCGCGGCTTCATCATTGTTCTCCAGACTCTTGCGCAGCTCAGCTGCAATACTCGCAAAATCATGCGGGGCAGCCTTTTCACGCCAGCAATAGTGCTGGTTCGCTTGGCTTAAGCTCTGGCACCACCAATCGCTGGCGCCATGCCGAGCTCTCCAGTCTTTCCAGGAATGGTGCCTACTGACCTTGTAGCGATGCGAAAACGAACCTGCTGCACCTGTCCATAAACCGCTCAGATACTGAGCAAAATCAAATTGCCTGGCAGTGAGCAAACCCTTCCCGACTCGTCGTACCGGGTTCGAAAATGAAAGATCATTGGCTGCGAGAGGCGTCACGAGCCAGACAGCATTAGGCGTCGATGTGCGAATATCGACCACGCCGAGTGCTTGCAGAATTGGCAGTACGTAATTGATGTTTCGCGGGCCGTACGCCCCGCTCAACGTGACTCTACTGGCACGACAGAGCGGGCCGGATAGCGCCGGGTCATTGTTTGACTTGATCAGGCACGGACTTTCAATCCCATGGCTGTGTTGGTGAAGGTAATTCAGCGCCGCTTCGAACGCCGATCTGAGCAGGACGTGGCGCTTGGAGGCGACCAATACGATCACCCGGTCATCGGCGAAACCTTCAACGATGTATTCACTGCGTTGGGACGGAGTCCGAAGTCGACTCAGCTCTCCCATGCGCGACCAGGCACGAGAAATCGTTTGCACCACCCTCTGCGTCATGCTGATTCCTTTCGATCTCAAAGCTGCTCGCGACTGACTGAAACTGGCTGGCCGATCCATCTCCAAGATCGCCAATATGATGTCGAAAAGGCGCACGAAGGTGCTCCCTTTCCCATGATTCCACTTCAGTCTGCTTTGGCAGCGGCGTCCGATTATGCACAGGAAGACATCGAAATGCCATCACGCCAGACACCGACCAAAGTTCTATCGACGCGGCCGAAACCCAATCAGAAACGGCCCTGATTGGCTTACCGTACGAGTTTCAACGGGTGCGCCAAAAGATGCAGTGGCGCAAGGGTTAATGGCACAGTAACCAACGCTTTGACGAATACTCACTTTCAACTCACCGGCACCGCAAACACCGCACTGGCCCGCGCAACCGTTCGCTCCCCAACATGCAAACTAACGGCAGCAAACGCCAGTTGACGTCCCTTTTTCGAATGCTCCAAACGCACTTCCAGCCACTCATTCATTTTTACCGCGCCGAGATAATCCAGAGTCATGCTCGCGGTGATCAATGGCTGCGGAGGGTCGCTGGAAAACGCCATGGCATAACCCATCCCGACATCGGCCAATGTCGCCAATACACCACCATGCAAGGTGCCACGGCCATTGGCATGGCGTGAGTCAGTCAACAATCCCAGTTCCAATTGCAGCCCACTGCCTCGCGCGTAGATCGGGCCCAGCAAATCAAGCAACGGACTGCTACGGGTAAACGGGGTGAAACCTTCGGGAATTGGCGTGGCGTTCATGATCCCTCCTGGTGCCGGTGACTCACCGGCTTCATTGACCTTAACAGGAGGGTTTATTGGCAACCGCGCAATGGAGCAAGAACTATACGTATGCGGAATCTGCAGTGATCAACTGTCAAAGCAGACCGACCGATCATCCCGTGGACGCCAGATCTGCACGCTCCATCATTCGGACACTGGCAAACGTCGATTCATTGCGCGCTTGGTCGAGCGTCGTCAGCGGTTTGGTCACTGACCGTGGCGATGCCGATTTACGGCTCATTTCAGAACCTGATCGCTCGTCGCTCGGCGGTACGCCAAAGTGCTCGCGATAGCATTTGGAGAAATGCGGCGTGGAGACGAAACCGCAGACATACGCCAGCTCAACGATCGACAAGGAGGTTTGCTTGAGCAGTTGTCGCGCGCGAATAAGCCGCAACCTCAAGTAGTAGCGCGACGGCGTGCATTGCAGGTACTTCTGAAACAACCGCTCCAACTGCCGCCGTGACAGATCCACGTATTCGGCCAGGTTGTCCAGGTCGATCGGCTCTTCAAGATTGGCTTCCATCAACGCAACGACTTCTTGCAGCTTGGGCTGGTGCGTGCCGACCACATGCTTGAGCGGCACGCGCTGATGATCCTGCTCGTTGCGGATGCGCTCGTAGACGAACATCTCGGAGATGGCGGTGGCCAGTTCACGACCATGATCGCGGGCAATCAGGTGCAGCATCATGTCCAGCGGCGCAGTGCCGCCGGAGCTGGTGAAGCGGTTGCGGTCGAGGGTAAACAGACTGGTGCTGACGTTGACGCGCGGAAAAGCTTCCTGCATGGCCGCCAGAAATTCCCAGTGCACGCTGCACTCGTAACCGTCGAGCAACCCGGCCTTGGCCAGCGCCCAACTGCCGGTGCACACCCCGCCCAAGCGTTTCGATTGCCGCGCCAGGGCTTGCAGCCACGTCGTGTGCTCGCGGGTAATTGCGCTCTGGATGCCGACACCACCGCAGACGATGACCGTGTCCGCCACGGAGGGATTACTCCACGAGCCATCCGGGGTGATCGGCACGCCGTCACTGGCCCAGACCGCCGCGCCATTGGCGCTGAAGGTGTGCCAGCGATACAGCGTTCGCCCGGTCAGTTGATTGGCCATGCGCAATGGCTCGACGGCGGACGCCAGCGACATGAGGGTGAATTTGTCTAACAGCAGAAACCCGACGGACTGCGTCGCACCGTCGGCCACGGCGGAGATCGATGACATCATGTCCTCATAAGAATCGGTCTGAGACGCAGGCGTCTGTCATTCCCTTCGGCTTTCGCGAAGGGAGTATCAGGTTCGGCGCAACCGCCTACCCCACCGACGTAACCCTCGCCGCCGGCGCAGGATGCCGCGACGTCAACAGGCCAATAAAGGAAATCGCCAGCGCCAGGCCAATAGTTGTGGTGACTTCGGTGCGATGTTCAGGAGTGATCATCATCACCGCCAGCGCTGCGCAGATGAACACAATCACCAGCCACGTCAGCCACGGAAACAGCCACATGCGAAAAGTCAGCTCGACGTTGCGCTGGCGCAGTATCCGCCGCATGCGCAACTGCGATACCGCGATCGCGAGGTATACCAGCAAGGCAATCGCCCCGGAGCTGGCCAGCAGGAATTGAAACAGCCCGGCAGGCATGAAATAGCTCCACACGGTAATTGACGCACCGATCACGGTGCTGGCGATGACCGCTGCGCGCGGTACACCTTCCGAGGATGTCGCCTTGAGCATCTTCGGCGCATCGCCACGCCGGCCCAGCGAGTACAACATGCGCGAGGCAATGTAGATCGAGGAGTTCATGCAACTGGCCACGGCAATCAGCACGACGACGTCGACCATGAACTTGGCGTGGGGGATATTCATGATTTCCAGGGCGCGCTGATAAGACCCGACCGAGGCCAGCAACGGATCGTTCCACGGCACCACAGAGATGACGACGAAGATCGACAGCAGGTAAAACACGCCAATACGCCAGATCACCGAGCGCGTGGCCTTGGCAATGTTGCGCGACGGATCATTCGATTCGGCGGCGGCGATGGTCACCGCTTCGGTTCCGATGAAGCTGAACATGATGGTGATGAAAGCACCGACCACCGCTGACAAGCCATTGGGCGCAAACCCGCCGTGCTCGGCCATCAATCCGCTCAAGCCGCTGACTTCCCTGTCGGGAATCCAGCCCATCAACACGGCGAAACCAACGCCGATAAAACCGATGATCGCCACGACCTTGGCCATGGCGAACCAGAATTCGAATTCACCGTACTTGGACACGCTGAACAGGTTGGTCACCACCAGCGCAATGATCGAGCCCAACGCGAACAGCCAGGCATCAACCTGCGGAAACCATTGGTTAAGCACATGCCCGGCCGCCAGCGCTTCGATAGGAATGACCAGAACCCAGAACCACCAGTACAACCAGCCAATGGTGAAGCCCGCCCAGCGCCCGATGGCCTGGTCGGCATAGGTCGAGAACGACCCGGTGTCGGGATTGGCCACCGCCATCTCGCCGAGCATGCGCATGACCAGCACGACGAGCAAACCGGAGAACAGATAAGCCAACAGAACCGCCGGCCCCGCCGCCGCAATGGCATGTCCTGAACCTACGAACAATCCGGCGCCGATAATCCCGGCGATGGATAGCATGGTGACGTGACGAGGCTTGAAGCCCTGCGCCAATTGGCTACTCGAATCCGTTGAGTTCGGGCTGATCATTGGTTTTTTGTTCTCTGCTGATCGACATTTAAGCGAGTTGACTCCGGCAAACGAGCACGATCGTTGCCTGCTGAACTTCCCGAAAGAAGCCCGTTCAACCGCCGCAGTTCTTATTAACCCCATGATCTGGATGGGGTTATTTTGACGTGAAGACGCGTCACCTTACCGGGATTGTCCGACAATCCAGTAGCCTGAGTGCGCCATGGTTGTGTCTGATATCGACATGCGGAGACCGGATGGTCGATATAGATATCCATCCGTCAGCGAGCAGTCTCTGAATAGCTTTCGGGTTCGTTGAGCCTGCTGGTCTGATAGCATCCTTGCTAGCCGAACCCACTCTGCGAGTCAGTTACTACGACAATGGCCATTCTCTACCCTCCTCGATCCTTGCTTGCCAAAGAGCGGCTCGACTATTGGAGCGAGGTAGTGTGCGCCACCTACGGCCTGACCACCCAGCGCACGCTGTCCGACACGCCATTCGATGGTCGCCTCAGCGCTAACACGCTAGGCGATATTCTGCTGACGCACATCTCATCGGCGCCCATCGAATACGAAAGCAGACAGACAGATTCAGGCGTTGAGCAGTTTTTTCTTTGCTTCACCCTCAGCACAGAAGCCGAACTGGAACAACGCGGGCGACGATCGGTACAGGCTCGCGGCGATATCGTGCTGTTCAACAGTGCCGAACCCTACCGGTGCCGTTTCCCCAAGGGAGACGATCAGATCGTCATTGCGATCCCCCGCGAACGATTGATCCAGCACTTGCCCAGACCCGAAGCCCTGGTCAGTCGCACGCTCGACAGCCATTCGGCACTGGCAAGACTGGCCGGCAACATGATGATTGAAGTGCTCGATACCGGCCCTCAGCAAACCCGTGCCGGCGAACGCTTGAGTGGCGCGTTGCTGGAAGTGCTGGCCACAGCTTTCGAAGGCGCGTTCGACCTCGCGGATCTTGGCCACTCGAGCCGTCATGACGCGCAACTGATGAAAGCCAAAGACTTCTGCTGGCCAACCTTGAGGACACCGGGCTGGACCTCGCGGCCATCGCACAAGCCATTCATGTCTCCCCGCGCGCACTCAGCCGCCTGTTCGCCATGGAGGGCACAACGGCCACTCGCTGGCTGTGGCAGCAACGCCTTCAGGCTTGCCGGACGGCGCTGATGAAAGGCCCGTCTCGCAGCGTCAGCGAAGTCGCACCCTGCTTTGGTTTCACCAACATGGCGCACTTCAGCCGCGCCTTCAAAAGCGCTTTTGGCGTTTCACCCAGCGTCTTTTCGAAACAGCAATGACCGCTTGGCCAGTCAGGCGAAGTGTCTGGCCAGTTCAGCAAAGCGCACGATAGCGGTCATCGTCACCATGACACGGCTTAAGCGCGTCTCGAATCGCGCCAGGCCACCGGCACCGTACTTTTTCGCCTCTGAGCCGTCTGCTCGCCCCCATCAGGAATCTCGGCATGACCCCTTCGAACGATAAAACCCTGCGCCTGCTTTTCCCCCAATGGCAGGGTGGCAACAACCCTCCTTATCATTTCGGCGCGCAACTGTTGGCCTGGCTGGCACCCGATCCGCACGGGCCGGTGGCTGAGGTGCCGGTCGCAATGCCAAGTGACGAGCCATTACCGATGGAGAGCGGGATCCGCGGGCGTAGCGCGTTGTTGCAACAACTGCACAGTGCGCGGGCGATTATCGATGAGCATGCACCGGATCGGATGGTCATTCTCGGCGGTGATTGTCTGGTGGATCTCGCACCGTTCGCCTACCTCAACGAGCGCTATGCCGGCGACCTTGCCGTGCTCTGGGTCGATGCACACCCCGACGTGTTAACGCCTGCGGACTTCGCCAATGCCCACGCCATGGTGCTGGGCAATCTGCTGGGCGAAGGTGATGCGGACTTTGCTGCTGCAGTCAAATGTCCGCTGAAACCGGCAAACGTGATGTATGCCGGTTTGATGGAAACAATGCCTGTGGAAACCGCTCTGATTGAACGCCTGGGACTGCAACATGCCAGCCCCGCGCAATTGGCCCACAGCAGCGAACCGGTGCTGAAATGGTTCCGTTCTACCGGTGCGAAACACCTGGCCATTCACTTGGATCTGGATGTACTGGATCCGAACGGTTTCCGCTCGCTGCTGTTCGCCAATCCAGAAGCACCACCGGGAACGTTTGACGGCGTCGCCCAAGGCAGGATGTCTATCGCCCATGTGGTGCGGCTGCTGGCAGACATTGCCAGCATTGCTGACGTTGTAGGCATCGGCATCGCCGAACACCTGCCGTGGGATGCACTGGCGTTGAAAAACATGTTGGCGCGTCTTCCGCTGCTCGCTACTGTCTGAGCCACACACCGGTGATAGCGTTTGGTGCCGCCCCTCAAACGCCACCTCGGGCCTGACGGACATAGAAAAGCCCTGGCACCCGATGAACCTGTAGCGCTGCTACTTCGTCCGGTCTTCATCGGGGCAAGTTGTTTTCACCGTTTACCGGTTCATTTCGGGACAACGGCTACCTTTCCTCCTTTACATGGAACGACGGTCGCTCCGTGTTCTCTACCGCTGAACCTACAGCGGAGGGATTGACCATGATTGCCCCTGAAACCGGTATGAAAGCGGGTGAGCGTTACAGCATTGAAAGCGTCGAGCGCGCGCCGCAGTTTTCTGGCTTTTTCCTCGACGGCAAGTATTACCTGGGCCCCGAGTTGCAGACGGCCGTGGGCTGGCTCGAAGGGCAGAACTTCTTCTATGACCAACTCGACCCCAATGGCGAACCGGTTTATCCAGACAGAATCGTTGGCACGATCACCGCGCGGACACTGGAACTGTCAGATGGCCTGCGTTTGAGCATCGAGGAAATGCCGTTTCAGGCAGAAGCCGTTTCACCATTGCGTACGTTTGACGAAGCGACCGTTGAAACCCGACCACTGGCGATATGGCAGCGGCATACAGCATCAGGCTTGCGCCAGCCGATGCAACCTTCGGCACTGCTGGTTGCAGGCGCCGCACTGCTGGTCGGGCTGTGCCTGTTGGCGATCAATCGTTCTGGCCGTCGAGTCAAATAGGCTCTGCACGATCTGGGCGGTGACCGCTTTTCGTCACGGCCCACGATCAAAGGCTGATCACAGCGCTTGCCTCGCGCATGAAGATTTCCACGGTTTTCGGACCGATGCCGTCGAACTCCGCCAGCCGTTTCTCAAACGCCTGGCGATTAGCGCTGGCCTCGACCATATGGCTGACCTTGCCCGCGTATTCGTCGTTTAACCGGCGTGCCAAGGCGTGCAGCCGTACGGCGGTGGTCTCGTCGTAACGCACGTAGTGCGCCTCACCGAGCATCGCGACCAGTTCACGATGGCTACACGCGGCCAGTTTGCGCGGTGTATCGCGCCCGTGTTTATCAGCGATCACCCGATAGGCTTCGGCGGCGATTTCGGCCTGTATCCGCTTGCCCATCAGGAAACTGGCGAGCAGCCATTTGAACAGTGCAGCGTCATCGTTGTGTTTGAGCTGAATGTTCAAATCCTCGGCACTGATCGTCTTGTTCACCGGGTACCTCCGGGGTTGAAATCGAGGGGATTTTTCCTGTTCTGTCTGCTTGGCAAAGGCTTGATCTTTAGGCCTCCGCCGGTTCCAACCGTTCAAAGCAAAACAATTGTCAGCAGCCTGAAACAAACCCCGAAAATCCTTTGAATTTTTTTCGACGGCAAAACTCATTTGCGTATGAGCGTAAGGAGGAACGCATGAGCAACGTCGACATCTTCGTCATCGAATACAAACTTCACGGCCAGCCAAAATCATTCGTCATCCGCGCAAAAACCATGCGCAATGTTGACGCATGGCATTGGGCGAGTTGCGATGCCGGCATCGCGCCGATTCCCAAACCCGGCAAGCCACCGTTGAAAGTCATCTCTAAACCCCAGGCCGAGCGGTATGGCATCACCGAGGTCAAATGGCGCGAAACGGCAACGGTGGACTGGATGGAGGCTTAGTCATGCTCAAACAGATCGGCAATACGTTGATCCGCCGTGACCATCGAGCCAGTTGCCATTGCGGCGCCGTCATTCTCGAAATCCACCTGCCCGACGGCCTGCCGGCGCCGCATCGCTGCGACTGCTCCTTCTGCAAACGCCGTGGCGCAGTCGTTGCGGCAGTGCCGGCGGCGGACCTGAAAGTGATCCGTGGCCAGTCTGCGCTGTTGAAGTACAGCTTTGGCCAGCAAGTGGCCGAGCACTTTTTCTGCGGTAACTGCGGCATCTACACCCATCATCGACGCAGTACCAATCCGCATGAATTCGGCTTCAATGTCGGCTGCCTTGAGGGGATCAATCCTTATGATCTGGGTGAAGTGCCGGTGGCGGATGGCGGGGCTTGGCAATCGCCGTGAGGGCGAATGAGCACTGGCGAGCGCATCAAGGCTCGCCAGCGGCTCAATGAGCAAGATCGGCTTTTCCGAAAGAAACCTGCCTTATTCCACTTTCAAATCAAGCAACTCACCGCCCTCCTTGCTCAGACGCTCCAGATACGCACCGGCCTCGAGCAACTGATAAGGGAAGTAAAGACCTGCCGCAGTGGGCGCTCGACCATCGAGCCCGAGCAGTCGCTCCAGCAGCATCGCGATACTCAACCCCGTGAGCGCGGCGGCGCCCGCCGGATGCACGAGGGCATGCCGAGTGTGCAACGGTCGCCCCTGGCGATCCTCGCCAGCCATTTCGATAAGGATCTCAGTCGACATCGGCCGCCCCGCGCGTCGCGAAGAACTGACCCCGCTGGCGAGATTGAACTGCACATTCGGCGCATCGGTGGCGGCCGTCAGCCCAGTGACGTCGATGGACGAGAAACCGCTGGCTTGCATCGGCGTACCGTCCAGCGCGCGGAAGCTGACGTTCTTGTCCTCCCCTTCGCGCCAGATGTACTCCCCGTCGCGCCGGGTCAGGGCGGCCGGCAGCATCTTGTTCAGGTGTTCGAAATCCTTGGCCACGGTCGGCCCGCCACCGTCCTCTTCGTCGACCAGCGCATCAATACGGATATCGCGCACTCGGGCAAACGCTTCGGCAAGGTGCAATGTCGCCACGGTCGTCGCGCCCACCATCCATTCGTAACCCAGGACGATGGGCGCCGCGTCAGGGCGATGGATGAAACTGGCGATTTGCGGCGCAATCTCGAACACGCCGGAAGAAATGCTCAGGTGCGGAATCTTGCGCTGCTGCGCAAAACGTAGCCCGGCAAGAGAATGATCCATGTAGAAAACCGCCACGGCGCTAACCGGGCGATCGCCCAACCCCAAGTCTTCGGCAGCAGGATCAATGACCACGCCCTGCGCCCCGCCCATTTCTTGCGCGGCTTGTTGAGCCTTGGCCAGGTCACGGCCGCCGATCAGTAAAGGGACCTCGGGGTGGGCGGCGCGTATGGCTTTGGCAGAATGGTGGCCGATGGCGCCGGAACCGCCCAGAAACAAAATCGGATGAACTGACATGGGTATCCTTCCTCGTCTTTTTGGGTTGCAACCTAGTGTTGATGCGTTCCCCGACGTGAGGGTTCCAAGCCTTTGCGTGAACTGCAGGGTGGACCGACGAATGTCATTTTGAACGGCGTGTTGATGATGCGTGTTTAGGAGTTTTTCGTGGCTGTTTAAAAGACACGTCGCGTTACCTGCTTAAGGCTACAACGTCTTGCGCCGTTGCCTACGACTACGCCAGAATCCGCCGGCTTGTGCGTCTGGGGCGCGGGTTTTATCGTTCCTGGGTCACTGAAAAACAGTGATGGGGTTTGGTAGCCCGCTTCCATATGACGCATAACGTCACCGTGCGCAGATGCTTTTTCAGCATTTGTTTTATGGTGGCCATGCGCAGGGCGTCTTCGGGCGCGCCGGATTTTCCATATGGGCCGGTCTACCAACCTTCGTATGGCCACCACCTTTCGTTTGGTAGCGAGGGTGATGGCTCCTTAAGTCCCATATGGAGCTTCATCTATGTTCAAACCAACGCCGAATCCACCAGAAACCGATCCAGTCTCACCCTACAAATTCCCGGATTCCCGAACACTCAACGACGCAGCAGAACGAGCACTCGATTACTACCTCACCCCAACCCAGCGCATCATGGGCAGCGACAAAAAACACGCTCCCATGTTTCTGGCCAATTCCGACTACGACAGCGAGTCCTTGCTGGTTAACGCCAGCGAATCGCTCGGCTCAGCCACCGAAATGCTCTGCAACTTCGCCGCCCTACTTGACCCAGGCCACCGCAAAACTGCGCTGGGGATTGCGCAAGTGGTGATGCTGGGGGAATTGGCGGTGAATCGAGCGCTGGATAATGTTGTGCCGGTGGATTGAGGGGTGTTCCCTTTGTGGCGCGGGTGTGGCTGCTGTCACAAAGGGCTCAAGATTGCATTGGGCGTGTGCTTTCGGCCAGAAGCGCCCGGTCTGCCTGATAAATAAATCTGTCCCCATTCCACACGGCAATGAGTTCCCCTTCCTTGAACCATGAAGGCAATGTGATAGCATGGGTTCGCCCCCCGGAGAGGGGGAATTTTTCTACATCCCGCAAGGAATATGCCCCTGTGAAAGACTTCGTCATCAGCGTCAACAACACCGTCCTCTATCTGTCCCTGGCGTTCATCTGGCTGGTCGCTATCGTCGCGATTTTCACCAGCGGGTTCCTCCCGGCGCTGGGTATCTTCGTGGCCGGCACCCTGTGCTGGTGCATCATTTCCGGCTTCTGGTTCGTCCAGTCGGCGACCTACGAAGAACTGCGCAAGCTGAACGCAAACAAAGGCTGAAACGTCAGGGTGGAGCAGTAAGTGCCCCGCCCTACCCTGAGCGCTTGGTTCCGTGCCGAGCGCTCTCGCCCACTGCGAATGACTCGCATAAATCCCGCATTCTCCGAAATCCTGAAATTCCCCGCCATTCCCTAGCCCCGAGCGCAGAGAAAAACCTGTAATCCACCCACAAACCATCGTAATTTACCCGCCATAACTACAAGGTCGTTTGGGGATACACGTGGGAGCCTAACGTCTGCTATTGGCCGTGATGGTCGCCGTTTCGCATCTGGGCAAGATGTTCATGGGGTTCAACCCGGGTGTGGTTGCTGTAATTTCCTTCCTGCTCATCAGCGGTTTCGTGATGACTTCACTGATCGAGCGCAACTACAAGGCGCCCGGGAAAGTTGGCCTGTTCTACCTGGACCGGGCCTTGCGCCTTTATCCGCAGTTCCTGTTCTACTTCGTCGTTTCTTGTGCGGTGATCTACTTCCTGCTGCCCGGTACGCCGCAAGCGGCCGAATTAACCGTCAAAAACATCGCCGCGAGCCTGGCCATCGTGCCCCTCGGGTTCTATATGTTTGGTGCATCCGGAATCTGGATTTTGCCACCGGCGTGGTCGCTCGGCCTTGAGATGTGCTTCTACCTGGTGATCCCGTTCCTGCTCATCTACCGAGCACGCGGTGTGGCTTTCGCCTTGTCCGTTGCGGTCTTCATCCCCGCGTGTCTTGGACTCATCAACACCGACTTTTACGGCTACCGTTTGTTGCCGGGTGTCCTGTTCATCTTCCTGTGCGGCAGCTATCTCTACAAACCACAGGCGAAGGGTTTAGCGATTGCTGGTGGTACCGCTGTGGCGGCGGCGTTAATCTTTGTAGCGATCATGGCGGGATGGATCGAACGCCGACCGTTCAACGCTGAAGTGGCCGCAGGCATTGCCGTGGGCATCCCCGCAGTGTTCTTGCTGACGAAGCTCAAGTTTCACCGGATTGACGAGTTCCTGGGCAACATCAGCTACGGCGTATTCCTCAATCACTTCGTGGTGTTCTACTTCCTGCACGGTCTCTCGCCGATTACTTCATTCGACTGGCACAAGATTGCAACGGTGTTGGTGCTGTCGTTCTTGCTGAGTGGTGTTTCGTATTACTGCGTCGAACGGCCGGCGTTGAAGCTTCGGCATGCGCTGCGGGCGGGAGTGAAGCATCGCGTCGGTGAAGTGCGCGGTGGTGAAAGAGCGGTGTGACGGCAACAGGAGACAGATCACGCCTCTAAACGTGGTCTGTACCTTTTCCACAGGCACTCGCCCGGCTCTCGCCGAATACTGGCCATTCGCAGATCGTACTTTCTGAGGCTATGATCGCAGCACTCCAGCCTCTCCCGAACCCAGCCCATGCCCACTCCGAAAACCCGCCCAACCCCCGCCCCGCTGCTCAACCCCGGCGAATCCGTGGTTCTGTTCGACGGCGTGTGCAAGCTCTGCAATGGCTGGGCGCGGTTCCTCATTCGCCACGATCACCAGCACCGCGTGCGCCTCGCCGCCGTGCAATCCCCCGAAGGCCAGGCACTTCTGGCGTGGGCCGGCCTGCCCATAGATCAGTTCGACACCATGGCCGTAATCCGCGACCGCCACTACTGGGAACGCTCCGACGCTTTTCTCGAAGTCATCAGCCAATTACCCGCCCGCTGGCAGCCATTGCGACTGCTGCGCGTCTTCCCGCGAGGCTTGCGTGACTGGGCCTACGACCGCATTGCGCTGAACCGCTATCGCCTGTTCGGCAAGTACGACACCTGCCTGTTGCCAACTCCAGATCATGAACAGCGCTTTCTCAAAGCAACTGTACCTACGCCAGAAAACTGAACAACTGCAGCGGTGTCATCTTCGTCACCATCATCAGTACAATGACGAACATCCCGGCAAAACCGAGCACGCCCATCCATAACCATTGGCGGTACACGCCTTGGTATTGCTCATCCAGGTCGGCCCCCGTCTCGCTCGCACTCGATGCCATTACGTACAAGCGCTTCTGCAGAAGCAACACCGGCAGCCACAGCGAGCCGACGCAGAAGAAGATAATCAGCGAGGTCAGCACCCAGTCGGTACTCATCGACAAACCCGAAAGTCGCATCAACAGATACCCCGTGATGATTTGCACGAACCCGGCCGGTGTGGTGATCCACGTGTCGAAACGCACGACCATGCGCGCGACGTGCGCTATGACCTGCGGGTTGGCGGTGCGGCTGGCGGCGATCAGGTAGAGGTAGGAACCCATGCCGAAGCCGAACAGGAAAATCGCGGCGATGATGTGCAAGTACTTCAGGCACAGATAGAGCATGTCAGCGATGCCCGTCGGAGAAATGCACGGCCAGGCTCAGGTTGGCCGGGTCGTTGATCGCGGCCATGTATTCGGCGACGCTGATTTCGCCCACGCAAGGCCGGGCACCGGAGGACGGCACGTAGCCTTGCGCCATTTTAGTGGCCAGTGCCACGGCAGCGCAGCTGGGAATCTCGGGGCCTTTGTCATTCAGGGCGGTGAGTTGCGCGGTCATCGACAACGGTTTGCCGTCGACGCCAAGGCCCTGCACGTCGATGTACATTGCACTTTTGCCATCGCCGAAACGCTCGAACCGCGTGCCCAGGCGATGCAATCTTGCAGCCCACAAAGCATGGTCGCGCACCAGCCCGATTTTCAGCGCCTGAGCCAGCAGACCGTTGGCGATGCCGCCGAGTTTGAGACCGGCGCCCGCCTTGAAGCTCAAGGTCTGCGCACCATAACGATTGGCAAAAATATCCATGTCGGGGACATCAACGTTGGCCAGCAATCGGGTGCCCATCTGCGGCATTTTGCGCAAGCACAGGTCCAGCCAGCCGGAGACTTCGTGGACCTTGCCGTTTTTCAGTTGTTTGATCGGTTTGCCGGCGTAAGCGAGCACGCCTTCGATGGTCGACAGCCCCGGCATTTTCGCCGACGAGGAAATGCCATGCTCGATCGAGTCAATGCGCGAAAAGCGTTGGCGCTGCTCATCGATAATGGCTGACGACAACGTCGGCACCGAGCTGCAACCACTGAGGATCGCCACACCCGCCTGCTTCGCCCGCGCATCAAGCACGTCGATGCCGTTGACGAACGTGCGGCAGTCCGCCAGGTCGCAATAGTTCACGCCGGCATCGATGCAACTCTGCGCAACGGCATAGGATTGCCCTTGAAACGGCCCGCCGGTGTGTACGACCAACTGAATGTTCAGCGCACGCAAAGCGGCTTCGAACTCCGCACCCATGGCATCGCCGCACCAGCCTTCGCAGACGTTGCCCGATTGACTGTCCAGCTCATCGAGTTTGCGCTGCAATTTGCGCGGATCACGGCCGGAGAGTACCAAGCCGATCTCCGGCATCAGCGCCAGGTGCCGGCAGACGATACTGCCGAAATTTCCGTAACCACCGACCACCATCACCCTGAACGGCATGCAATTCTTCCCTAAGTCAGTCCATCAAACAGGCGTGAAGGATATAGGGCCGAGCGTCAGCAAGCCATCCAATGTAGGGTTTGCGGCGTGTACAAAAGCCCTAGAAATTGATCTTGAACCCCAGCATCGCGTCATACCCATGGCTGTCACCATCGAACCCCTGACGATAGCCGGCCGATGCGGTAAACGTGGTGCGTTGATTGGCCTGGTAATCCACCCCGACATTCACTTCACCCCACGTGCCCTGAATGTCGGATTCGAACGGAATGTACCCCGACTCGGAGGAAAACTCGGTTTTCGGTTGCCCTTTGAACTCATGCCAGATGCTCGGACGGATCCAGCCATTGGTGCGCCGTGCGCTGTTGTCGACGCCCTCGGTGTCCCAGTCCTTGGCGATACGCACGCCGGCGCGGCCAATCAGTGAGTCGACGTCCTTGAAGCGAATCTTCGCGCCGACGTCATCGCTGCTGTCCAGATCGACGTAACTGTAGATCGCTTGCAATTGCGGCTCGATGTACCAGTCTTTGTCGACTTCGAACGGGTAGCCGTTTTCCAGCGAGGCGGTGTAGCCCCAACCGCGGGTTTTCAGTTTGGCCATGTCGTTGGGTTTGGCTTCGATGTCAAAGCGGTTGACCTGCAACACCCCGTCCAGATACCAGCCGGAGGGGCCGAAGTGCGTCCAGTACGCGCCGACGCCGTACGCACGCAAGGTGTCTTCGCCGGCGGCGCGCCGGGTGTAGTGGCTGACGCCAGCGTCGATGGTGCCGGCGGACAATGACAGCCCGGCCTGCTCGTGACTGCCGTCGGGCCGGTCCTTGCGGTAAAGGTCGGTGCCGACCTGAAATGCCGTCAGGTCATAGTTGTACTCGGGTGTGTTGCCCAAGGCGTTTTTGCGGTCACCATCCTGTTTGCCGCTGCGGTAGATCACCCGGCCCCAGCCCATCGATGGCGCCAACGTCGATTCGTCTTCCTTGGGCAATGGATCACCGCGATTCAGGCGTTCCTCGCCGACCCGCTCGTGAAGGGTGTCGACCATTGTCCGGCCGTAAACCAAGGCCAGCGCGGGCACGGCACCGTACAGCGACACTTCCGGACGGTAATTGGGTACCGGGGAAGGATCGGGCGTCGGATCAGGACCCGGATCGGGATCGGGCGTCGGATCCGGGCCTGGAGGACCGTCCGGCGGTACCGCGTCCGAGCGCAGATACCAAGTGTCCTTGCCGCTACCGTCCTGGGCACCTTGCTGCAGGCGATATTCGTACGGACCGGCGACAACACGCCGGGCCAGTTGAAAGGCATTGGCGTCGCTCGCGGCTTCGGTCTTGTTGAGCAGTTCGACCACCGCAATACCATTGCCCTGAGTCAGATCGCCCTGGCCGCCGACATTGCTCACGATCACGCCGGTGGCGCCGCCGCTGGCGGTGGTTGTCGAATCCACAACCAGCATGTCCGAGAGGCTGTTCGCGCCACCACCATTCAACGTGGTGTTAAGCAGCAGCCGGCCGCCATTGGACACGAACACCCCGCCGCCATCGGTGCCGACGGTGTTGGCCCCGCTGATCAGCAACACATTGCCGACCGTGTTGCTGCCGGCGGCAAGGTCGAGCGTGCCGCTATGGGTGAATCGGTTTACACCGAGCAACTGGCCCTGTACAGCACCGCCCAGCGTCGGCGTATTGGCCGTTTGCCCCAAGGGCAGATAGGCGCCGCTGGCGTTGAAGCTGACGATGCCCGTCGCCGGTTGCGCCGCCAGACGAATCACACCGCTGTTGTCGATGCTGTTGGCGCCCGATGAGCCGAGATCACTGACGGCAACGCCCCAGGTATCGCGACTGCCGCTGGCACTACTGGCGGTGAAATTGCGCAGTGTCCAGGTGCCGCTGTTGGCCACCGTGCTGGCCGCGCTGACGGCATTCACAACGCCGGTTATCTGCCCGGTATTGTTGAGCGCAAACGTCGTGCCCGGTGTGGTCGCATCGGCGCGTACGGCGACATCGCTAAGCGCAGTGATCGCACCTGAGTTGGTCAACGTCTGGCTCGCACCGCCAAGGGCAATGCCGCTGCTATCGGCCCACCCACCCTGAAGCGTGGCGCTGTTACTGACATTGACACTGCCGCCCTCGGTCAAGGCGTCTATGGCCGACGAGCCAACGCCTCGAGTAGTGATCGCGCCGCTGTTGTTGACGGTCAAATTCGCGGCGCCCGAGGCCTGGGCGAGAATGCCCTGACTGTCGCTGGCACCGAAGGTCTGGATCGCGCCGCTGTTGACCACACTTTGCGCGCCAGTGACCGACAACGTTCGGATACCGCGTTGTTGATTGCCCCGCGCGATCAACTCCCCGCTGTTACTGACACTCAATGTGCCCAGCCCACTGCCTGAGTTGAAGGCATTGCCGGCCAGAATCGCCGCGCCCTGACCGTTGACGTCGATCAGCGGGCCGTTGAACACGACACCCACGTCGCCGCCCAGCGTCAGCGCCTGGATACCAAAAGCACCAATGCCCGTGCCGTCGCCCGAGCCAGCGTTCGAGTGGGTGATGATCGTGCCGCCGGAATTGACGTTGACCGTGCCCGTCGGCGACTGCGTCGAGGCATAGATGCCGTTGGCGTTGCTGTGCAGGGTTTCGATGCGATCGCCACGGTAGTTGACCTGAACATTGCCGCCGGTCGAATCGACCCGTATACCGCCCGCGCCAAACCCGCTGGCGAACAGATCGCCCGAGTAATCAATCAGCACATCGTTGTTTTCGGCGCTGACAATGATCGCGTAGGCCCGGGTGGTGTTGATGTCGCCGAGGACTTTGATATTGCCGCTACCCGTGATCGCGACATCACCGGTACCGCGCTTGATCACGTAGATCGCCCGCGAACCGGCGGTATTGGCCGTGCTGCCGACGTTGATGGCAGCATTGTTCTCGATGCTGATCGAACCGCTGCCGCCGACATTGTCATTGGCATAGATACCGTGGGCGCCGCCACCCGTGGTGGTGATGGCGCCGTCGTTGACGATGGCGATGCTGCCAACGCTGGAAAACGAACGAATGCCGAAACCGTTGAGGCCGCTGGTACTCAGGTTGCCGCTGTTGGTCAGGCGGGTATTGCCTGTGCCGCCCTCGGTGAACAAGCCAAAGGCGTTCATGCCGATGCTTTGCACATTCGCCGCGTTGATCAGTGTGGTGTTGCCATTGACTGCGCGGGTATGCACGCCGGCGTGATTACCAATGCCGGCAGTCGGCAAAGTGTCGTCAATGATCGGAAGACCGGCCGAGAGTGCATCATCGTTGTTGACCAGAATACTCACGCCACTGCCGACGTTGACGTTGGTCTCGCCACTGCCCGTGGCTTTGGTCCAGACGCCGTTGCCGCCGAGCAACGTGATCTGGCCATTGCCCTGATGATTCAGGTTGATCGCCCCGCCGCCGCTGGCGTTGATGTCGATGCCATCGTGTTCATTGCCGACCACGGTATTGAGGATGTTCAGCGTGGTGCCGGCACTCACCGAAAACGTCGACGAGCCAGCGCTGGCATTGGTGATCGCCAGCGCGTCCAGGCCACTGCCGCCGACATTCACCGTGTTGGTCCCGCCATTGACGCTGAGGCTGGCGTTGCCGGTCGCGCCGATGACATTGGCAAACACTGCGTTGGCGGCGGTTGGGGGGGTGCTGTTCACCGTGGTGCCAGTGAGTGTCAGCGTGGTGTTGGCATTGTTGCCACGACTGTTCAGCGAGGAACCCGCCGTAGTGGTAATGGTAGTGCCCGACTGCGTGCTGATCGACGCATCGACGCCGGCCGCCGGCAAACAGGTTTGCGAGACGTTGTAGGCACCCGCCGCCAAAGGCCCGCACGCAGCTTGAGCGTCTGCGAGCATCAGGGTGTTGGCCATGGCGACCAGTAAAGCGCTGCGAATGAAATGCGGGGCGTGCCCACCGTGAGGATGGCCGCTGGCACCGTGCATGAGAACCTCCCTGTTCAGCGTACGTGGCGAATCCCTCACGCCTGTCGACGCCGCGCGATATTGCGTTGTGATTACCGCTATAGACCTTAGTAGTTATTTCCAAAGTTGGTAATTCGCGGGTCGAGTACCTGTATCGGCAAGTTGACGAACGGTCATTCGAATGTTCAGATGCCGCCCAGTTTCAGGTGTCCCATGCCGCCGTGCATGGGGTGAAACGGGAAACCGGTACGTTCTTTTCGAACAAGTCCGGTGCTGCCCCCGCAACGGTATGCGCGTGATGCTTTCGATACACCACTGTGGCCGCTTGGCCATGGGAAGGTGAAAGCCTCGATACGCGCGAGCCCGGAGACCGGCCTGAATTGCTGTTTGGCAAAATCCTGCGGTGGGCGGGCATGGGCCGGTATTGGCTGTGCGCGATGCCTTCTCTTGCATGCTCTTCTGCGAAGATCCTTTTCGAGAAGACAATGATTCGACCTTTCTACACCTCGGCTCCAACCCTCTTGTTCGGCTGCCTTTGCAGTCCTCTGTTGCTGGCGGATGACGCGCCACTGCAACTCAATCAGCAAATCGTTTCCGCACCGTCGGTGGAGTCGACCACGGTCGCCGACATGGCGAAGTTCGGCAGCAAGGTCGAGATCGTCAGCCGCGAACAGATCGAGCGCGCCGGCCCCAGTGCCGATGTCAGTCGCGTGATGCAGATGTTCATTCCCGGCCTGTACGTCGCGCCGAAAAATGGCCCGTTCGACTACGGCACCTATTCGCTGCTGGGCGGACGCAACGACGACACATTGATCCTGCTCGACGGCGTGCGCCTGAACAATCGCCTGTACGGCGGCCTCTATCTGGACACCCTGCCGGCCAACGCCATCGAGCGCATCGAAGTGCTCAAGGGCGGGCAGAGCCTGTTGTTCGGCACCCAGGCGGTGTCGGGGGTGATCAACATCGTCACCCGCAGCCCGCAATCGCGCAAAGCCTCCGGCGAGGTGAATCTGGGCGTCGACAGCTTCGGCGGCACCACCGAAGACGCTCGGGTCGAAAACATCTTCAGCAACGGTTTCGGCGATCTCGGTTTGCTCGCGTACGTCAGCCACAACGTCTCCGACGGTTACCAGCCCTATCGCAACCGCGACATGAAAAACGTCAGCGAGAAGAACCGCGCCTACGAAGTCACCACCTTCGGCGGTAAGGCGATTCAGTCGTTTGGCGAGGATGCGCGGCTGGAACTGTTCTACCAATACGCCGACGCCAACCTCGACTTCGCCCGTCCGGTCGACAATCACAAGACCACCAACGACCGCGTGCAGCAGATCGCCACGGCGACCTTCGAGCAGACCGTCAATGAGCGTCTGAGCTACTTCGTCAAAGGCCATATCAACGACTGGGACACGCGCTACACCCGGGTCAACAACGTCGCCGGCGGCGGCACAAAAGTCATCAACCACAACGACTATTGGGGCTTCACCGATTGGGGCGTGCAGGCCGAAGGCAAAGCAGAATTACCCGGTGGCCATGTGTTGGTGTTCGGCACCGACAACCAATGGTTCAAGGGCCAGGACGATGTGCTGATTATCGACAACGACAAGGCTGAAGCGCACGCCTTCTACACGCAACTGCGCCCGCAAATCGATGCCCTGCCCGACTGGCACCCGAGCATCGGCGTGCGTCACGAGGCCATGAGCGGCGGCGACAGTGCCACGGTCGGCATGCTCACTTCGCTGTATGACCTCAACGACAACTGGTCGGTGCGCGGTCAGTAC
The DNA here is from genome assembly GCF_900187605.1 of Pseudomonas sp. Irchel 3H7. Lineage (GTDB taxonomy): Bacteria > Pseudomonadota > Gammaproteobacteria > Pseudomonadales > Pseudomonadaceae > Aquipseudomonas. Next base: position 191,191 of record NZ_FYEA01000002.1, on the reverse strand, counting down.
GGCAGCGCCTACAAACTGCCGAACGCCGAGCAACTGTTCGTTAACGAGCCGGGCGACGAGATCGGCAACCGCAATCTCAAACCGGAAAAAAGCCGCAACGCCGAACTGGGTGTTGACTACAAAGGCTTTCTGCTCGACCGCGAATTCAGCGCCAGCGTGACCCTGTTCAAACGCAAGATCGACGACCTGATCACCGTCGATGACATTCAGTGGGTCAACGGTGAAGGCACGATCCAGATGCGCGGTTTCGAGGCGGACGCGAAACTGGCGCTCAACGATCAGTGGAGCCTGCAAGCGGACATGACCCGCAACCTCACCGAGTCGCGCACCGGTGTAACCATCAACGACATCCCGAGCTTCTTCGCCCGTTCGCGGGTGGGTTATGAATCGGAAAATCGCCTGTGGGGTGTTGGCGGTGCGATCCGTTACATCCGCGATATCAAAAGCTCGAAGCAAGTCGAATACGGCAATTATTCGGTGGTCGACGCCGACGCTTATCGCTACCTCGACAACGCCCACCAACACCGGGTGAGTCTGCTGGTGGAAAACCTCTTCGACCGCGACTACGTCACCAGCCGTTCGAGCAACGTCGACAACCTCGGCCGGCCGTTCACCTCCGAAGTACGCTACACGTACTGCTTCTGATGAGTGAAATCAAAACCGTCGACGGCGTCGATACGCACCCGGACTGGTCGCATGTGCCCGAGCATGCGCGCCATGTGTTCCTCTGCACCGGCCCGCGCTGCACCCAGCGCGGCGCCTTGCAGTTATGGAAAACCCTGCGCCGGCATTTGCTGGCGCACGATCGCATCGAGACGCCGGGCGGCGTCTTGCTGACGCGCACGCACTGCCAGTTTCCGTGCAATCTGGGGCCGATTGTGACGGTGTACCCGGAACGTTGCTGGTATGGCGTGCACAGCCATGAAGAGGTGCAGCGGCTGGTCGAGGGGCATCTGGTGGGCGGTGAAGTGGTCGCGGATTTGCTGATCAAGGCGCAGGGATGAAATCGATCCTGTTAGCGCTTGGCGCCCTGCTCTGTTCAATGCCGGCACTCGCCGACAGCTTCAGTAATTGCGGCGAGGACTGGAACGCCGCTGCGCCTTCGCGCGTCGTCGCGCTCAATCAGCATGCGGCGGATCTCGTCCTGGCGCTGGGTGCCGGGCCAGCGCTGGTTGGCGTGGCGTATCTGGATGACACCGATGCCGGTCAGCGGCCAGCCGCGTATTTCGGTGTGCCGGTGATCGCGCGGCAATACCCGGCCAGCGAAGTGCTTTACGCACAGAAACCTGATCTGGTGATTGGCGGGTTCGCCACGGCATTCGGCGACGGTGTGATTTCACGCTCGGGTCTGGCGCGCAATGGCGTCGGTTCTTATCTATTGGAGTCGGCCTGCAACGGGCATTCGCTGGATTACTTCGCGCATGTGCGCAATGACTTGCTGACCTTGGGCAGGCTGCTGCACAAACAGCCACAGGCGCGGCAATTGAGTGAGGCCATGGACGCCGACCTCGCCAGTGCCCGAGCCCTGGCCGATGCGGGTAAATCGCTGTCGGTGTTCTATCTCGACAGCGAAGTCAAAGGCCTCGACAGCGAAGGTCGGCGGGGGTTTGTCACCCCGTTATTGGCCGCTGCCGGGGCACGCAATGTCTTTGCCGACATCAACCTCTATCGAGTGACCGTCAACAGCGAAACCCTGCTGGCCAGCGACCCGGACGTGATTCTGCTGGCCGACGCCGAATGGTCACCCGCTCGCCGCAAACGCTATCTGTTGACCCACGACCCGGTGTTGTCGCAACTGCGCGCGGTGCGCGAAAACCGGATCATCGAAATCCCTTTCACCCACCTGCTGCCGACTTTCAACAGCGGCCGCGTAGCCTTGCAACTGGCGCGGCAGCTCAACGCACTGAAGAAAAATAAATGAACCCGCCGCCCCCCACGCCACCTAACGAACAGACCATCAGGAGGTAGCCAATGCAAATCGAAACCGTGTGGATCGTACTGGCGGCAGTTCTTCTGCTGATTGAACTCTGGGCCATCAATCGGGTGCGCAAGAGCGAGGGGAAAGCGAGCAATAAAGGTGTGTGGATCGTGCTGATCGTGTTTGTGCCGTTGTTCGGGTTGATTGCCTGGGCGTTAGCGGGGCCAAAACACGTCAGTCAGCATTCGGCGTCGTAATCTGACCCTTGATCCATAGCGACTGAGCATCCGTCACGGACTGACATTCCAAAAGCCCGCCGGAGATATGCCTGCTTAAGCCGTTGCCAGCGGACGAGCCCGGCTTTGGCCGGGCTTTTTTCTGGTTGCTCGCCGCGTCTCCCTGCTGCAGGATCAGCCGATCGACAACAGGGAATGTTGAAATGAAACAGACAACACATGGGCGAATTGTGGTGGTCGGTGCGGGCATCGTCGGTGCCGCCCTTGCGTATCACCTGTCTGGCAAAGGAGCGCACGTCACGCTGATCGAGGCTGACGAGATCGCGAGCGGCGTCACGGCAAACTCTTTCGCCTGGATCAATGCCTCGCACGCCGGCGCTGATCCGATTGCGCAGTTGCGCGGTATGGCCATAGAAGCATACCGACGACTCGAAACCGAGCTGCCGGATTTGCAGATTCGCTGGACCGGGGCTTTGTCGTACAACGAATCAGCAGAGTATCCGGCGTCGGCGACATTGTTATCGTCTGCCGAGGTGCTTGCCCGCGAGCCCAACCTGAAAAATCCCCCACCCTGCGCGTTGTATCGCGCGGAAGAAGGCGCACTCGACGCCGTGCAAACCACCCACGCCCTGATTGCCGGCGCCCGGGCGCTGGGCGCGCAATTGCTCACGCAAACCCGCGTGACCGGTTTCACAACCTGCAACGCCGATGTCACCGGCGTTGAAACCACAACGGGCGCGATCGATGCCGACCTTGTCGTGCTTGCTGCGGGGACCGGCACCCAACAGTTAACGCAGATGCTCAACGTCTCCCTGCCCATCGACGCCTCCCCCGCCATTTTCATCCGCTACAAGACCCAACCGGGCCTCGTCAAAGGCATCATCTCCAGCCCCGAAATGGAAATTCGGAAAAGTGCCGACGGCACGTTGCTGGCCGCTGAAGATTATCTGGGCGAGGCGCCGGGCAACTCGCCGACAGACCTTGCCTGGCGAACCGCCGAAGGCATACAAAATGAACTTCACGGAGTGGTTTCCATCGAGCCGCAAACCGCCGTCGTCGGGTTCCGGCCCATGCCCGCTGACGGCATCCCCGTTGTCGGTTACCTGCCCGGTGTCGGCGGAGTTTACGTTTGCGCGATGCATCCCGGAGTGACGCTGGCGGCAATCGTCGGGCGCCTCGCCAGTGAAGAGCTGCTGGATCGCCAGTCATCTGCGGCCCTTGCACCGTGCCGCCCAGAGCGTTTTTTTCAGAACGCCGGCAAAGTGACAAAAAACGCTGCGCTTACCCGCTGAAAACCCGCCGCACGATCAACAACAATTCGAGAGGCACAGACGCACATGGACGTCATCAACACGTTACAACCCGCCGACTGTGCGGACATGCAAGATATTCGAAGTGAAATCGACCGACTCGATCAAGCGGTGATCAAACTGCTGGGCAAGCGCTTTCAGTACGTACTCGCTGCCTCGAAGTTCAAGACCTCGGCGGCCTCAGTGCGGGCACAGGAGCGTTTTCAGGCGATGTTGGCAACCCGTCGCGACTGGGCCGAAAACGAAGGTTTGAATGCAGATGCCATTGAGAAAATGTACAGCGACCTGGTCAATCACTTCATTGCTGAAGAAATGAAGCACTGGGCGGCGGCGCAGACGGACAGTTGACTGCTTTAGCGCAGTCTTCCGTTTGCTCCCTAAGCTGACAATCAAGGAGAACAGCATTGACGCCCCCCAAGGACACCGCGTTCGCCTATCAGGAGGTCTACCACTACCTCGTCGGATTGATCGAGGCCGCCAGTGGCATGGGTGAGCAAAAATTGCCGTCACTGCGACAACTGGCATTGCGCCTCGGCGTTTCAGTATCGACGACCAAATACGCCTACGCACTGCTCGAGGACGAAGGCAGAATCCACGCCAAAGCCAGGTTCGGCTATTTCACCCGGTCAATATCGGCGGCACCTGTGACGGCCAACTCTGGCAATCTTCTGGATCACGTCTTCGCCAGCGCCCGTCAGCCCGGCATGCTGGCCCTGAGCAGCGATGCGCCGGCGATGCTGCTGTCGCTGCAAGGCCCATTGTTGACGATGGAGCGCGAACTGACCCGCCAATACCCGCGCTCGCACGCGCCGCTCTATCAGCCCCTCGGCGAGCCGGAATTGCGCGCGGCCCTGGCTGAACGCTACACCCGTTCCACTCACAACCACTGGCAGGCCGAGCAGGTGTATATCGGCGCGGACCTGCGCAGTGTGCTGGAGTTGTCGCTCAGTGCCTTGAATCTCGGTGGCACTGTGGCGCTGGTGGAATCGCCCTGCTCGTGGGCGATTCTGCGCCAGTTGCAAGAGGCCAATATCCGCGTTGTCGAAATGCCCTTCGGCGATGACGGCCGCTTCAACCTGCCTGCATTGAAGGCGTTACTCACGCGCGAACCGATACGCTTGGCGGTGCTCTCCTCCACGGTGAATATTCCTCAGGGCCAGTTGATGCCCGCGCAGGATAAACAGCAGATCTGTCGCTGGCTGGCCGAGCGGGCGATCTGGCTGTTCGAAAACGACACGTGGGGCGAGTTGAGTTTCTCCAAGTCAGCTACGCGTTATCGGGACTTTGCCGATCCGCACAAGCTGCTGGTGTTCTCGACATTCGACAAGATTATTGGCGGCGAAGCGCCGTACGGCTACGTGCTGTGTCGCCAGCATGCCGCGCAGTTTCATCGACTGTTTATGCAGCGCGGATTTCGCCTCTCGCCGATGCGGCAGAAAGCGATTGCCAGACTCTACAACTCCAGGCGTATTGACCAGCACCTGACTATGTTGCGCGCACTGTTGGTCAAGCGCATGCAACAGCTGCAGACCTTGCTGGAAGTGCACGGTAGCGACCACTGGCAGGTGCTCGCCCCGCAAGGCGGTGCGAGTTTCTGGCTCAAGGCTGTGCGGCCGATCAACATGCAACGGGTGTTCGAGCGCCTGCTGGCCGAGCGGATCGTCATCGCCCCCGGCGAAATCTTCAGCCAGCAAGGCGCCTGGAACCAGCACCTGCGCCTGAGCTACAGCCTTGATTGGGACAAGAACATCGCCCACGCGGTGCAACGACTGGCGCAGGCGATCACTGAAGAAAACCGCGTCTACAGTCCATAGCAATGCCGCGCTTCAGGAAACCGGCCGTGGCGCACATCGTCAGCAAACTGCGCACAAGCCTCGCTGATCACCGCACCGACATCGGCGTAACGTTTGACGAAGCGCGGCAGATGTTCACCGCCCAGGCCGAGTACATCTTCGGTGACCAGCACCTGCCCGTCGCAGGCCGGTGAAGCGCCGATGCCGATGGTGGGCATTTTCGACTCCAGCGTAATCTGCCGCGCCACGCCCTCCGCCACACCTTCGAGCAACAGGCTGAAGGTGCCCGCGTCGAGATTGGCGCGGGCGTCTTCGGCAATCACCGCAGCGGTTTCGGCCGTCAGGCCCTGGGCCTTGAAACCGCCCATGACATTGACGAACTGCGGCATCAACCCGACATGGGCCATGACCGGAATCCCGCGCGCCACCAGAAACTCGACCGTCGGCGCCAAGGCCTTGTTGGCTTCCAGCTTCACCGCATCACAACCGGTGCGCGCCAACACCTGAGCGCAATTGCGAAAGGCCTGTTCATGGGATTCCTGATAACTGCCGAACGGCATGTCGGCCACCACACAGGCCAGGCGCGTGCTATCGACCACCGCACGCGTGTGACCGATGATTTCTTCGAGCTGCATGCTCAGTGTCGAGGGGCGGCCGTAACCGACCATGGCTGTGGAATCACCGACCAGAATGAAGTCGACAATGGGGTCGATCAGTTTGGCAATCGCGCTGGAATAGGCCGTCAGCGAGACGATTTTCTGTTGGCCTTTCATGGCCACCAATTGCGGTACAGTCAGGCGTTTGGTGCGCGTATGCAGGCTCATGGGCGACACTCCGAGGCTGCCGTCCATGAACGATAAATGTCGCCAGATTGAATGCGTAACGCTTCCATACAGTGCCCAACTCCAAAAGATTCGAGCGCTCGATTATTCGTTTAACGCAGAAACATTCAATGCACAGACTGACCTGAAAAAGCGACCCAGGTGCACCCTGCTTCGTTGAAATGCAGCAGGATCCCGGATGCTTTATTTCGCCGTTTACCGCAGGATGCGAACTTATAAACACACCCAAGGAGCAATTTTTATCATGGAAGAAATCATCACCTACCGCACAGCCACTGCCGCCGATGCGCTGGCAATGAGCGAGCTGGGCCAATTGCTCAACTCGGTACACCACGCCGCCCGCCCCGATATCTACGCCGCCGCGACCGAAGATTTTGCCCGCGACTTGCCGCACTGGGCCGGGGTATTCGAAAAGCCTGGCCAGATCGTCTATATCGCCAGCGCCGCTGAGCGCCCCGTGGCGTTCATTACGGCCACCGTGTCCGCCAGTTCCGGCCCGCTGATGCAGCCGCAGAACGTGGTTCGCATCGGGTCAGTCTGTGTGGCCGAGCCGTTTTGGGGCAAAGGCATTGGCCGCACGCTGATTCAACGGGTGAAAGACTGGGCTATCGAGCAAAATGCTCAAGACTTGCGCCTGACGGTCTGGCCGTTCAACGAGCGTGCGGTGCGGATGTATGCCGAGTTTGGCTTCGAGACCCGCGCCCTGGAGATGGGCGTGCGTTTGTGAGGAGCGAACACGTCCGATCATGAATAACCGTGAACAGCTTCATCAGCAGGGTTTTGCCCTGCTCCGTCGCGCCATACCCGCCGAGTTGCTGGACGACCTGCGCCAGGCGTTTGATGCGGGTGTACTGCCGTCGGATCGCTGGCCCGTGCCCCGGGGTCAGGACTGGCGCCATTCGCTGCCGTGTCCGGAGCACCGCCCGCTGACGTCCATGATGAGACGCGATCCGTCCAGCTCACGGGCCGTGCGGGCGACATTCTGGTGTTCGATGTCGACCTGCTGCATGCCGGCAGCCGGAATCTTTCGGGCGCGCGCCGACGCTCGATGCTGATCAATTATTGGGCCGAGCCGCTGTACGTATCTCACCGGCAAACCGTGGCCCTGCGAAATATCCACATGGACCCTATCGAATGGTTCGATCCTGCCGACAACATCCTGGTGGACACCGAGAGGTTTTAATGGCGCGAGTCCATCACGTATAAAGCCACTTTCAATGACGATTCAAGAGGCTGCACCCATGAGCAACGCCTGGAACGAAGGTTATTTCACGGACGAAGGCTACACCTACAGCTATAGCCGGGAAATCAATCCGGTATTCCAGCGTTACTGCCTGTTGTTGCGCGGCTTTGCCGGTCTGGACAACCCCGACGGTTATCACTGCGAACTCGGTTTTGGTCAGGGTGTGTCAATCAATATTCACGCCACGGCCAACCCGGCCGGCTTCGTCGGTACGGACTTCCACCCCGGTCAGGCGGCCCATGCGATTGAACTCGCGGCGCTTGGCAATAACGGTGCGCGGCTGTACGACGACAGCTTCGAGCAACTGCTGGCGCGCCATGATTTGCCGCAATTCGACAGCATCAGCCTGCATGGCATCTGGACCTGGGTCAGCCGTGACAACCAGAAGCTGATTGTCGAATTCGCCCGACGCCACCTCAAACCGGGTGGTCATCTCTACGTCAGCTACAACGCATTCCCGGGCTGGTCGCCTGCTGCGCCGTTGCGCCAATTGTTCAGCCTGCACGACCGCTTTGCCAGTCACTCGACGCGAGCGGATCAGCGCATCGATGCCGCGTTGCAATTTTCCGAAGCGCTGCTGGCGGCCAACCCCAAATACGCCATTGCCGCGCCGCACTTGGGGGCCAGGCTGCAAACCATCAAAGGCCAGGACCGTCAGTACGTCGCCCATGAATATTTCAATCGCGACTGGAACTGCATGTATTTCGCCGACATGGTTGATGCACTGGCCCCGGCCAAGCTCGATTACGTCACGACGGCGGTGCCGATGGATTCGGTTGACGCACTCAACCTGAGCGCCGAAGGCTTGGCCTTTCTCGACGGTATCGAACACCCGGTGATGCGCGAGCAGGCGCGTGACTACTTCGTCAACCAGGCTTTCCGTCGCGACCTGTACGTGCGCGGTGCCAACCGACTCAGCGCGACCGAGCGCCGCTCGCGCATGCTCAATACGCGATTTGTGCTGATGCAGCCGACAGAAAACGTAGCCTCCAGCGTCACCGGCCCCGCTGGCGCAGCGACGCTGCAAGCGGAAATTTACCGCCCGCTCCTCAATGCCCTCGCGGACCAGATGTATGAAGCCAAAACGATGCAGCAGCTGCTCGATGCGGTGTCGCCAATGGCCTACGACGATCTGGAACAGGCCATCGCCATCCTGGTCAGCATGGGCGCGGTAGCCCCGTGCCAGAGCGAAGCCGCCGAGGCGCGGGTGTACGAACGCTGCGCTGCGTTCAACCTGCAACTGTGCAAGCGCGCGCTGTTCAACGCCGACATTCAAGTGCTGAGCAGCCCGGTCACCGGGGGTGGCGTCACGGTCAGCCGCTTCCAGCAACTGTTCCTGATTGCAATCCGCCAGGGCAAACAGCACCCGGCAGAGTGGGCACAACTGGCGTGGAGCGTCATTGCCGAACAAAACGAAGTGCTGGTCAAGGACGGCAAAACGCTGACCACCGCCGAAGCCAACATCGCCGCACTGACCGAACAGGCCCAGGCTTTTGCCGAGCAATCGCTGATCGTGCTGAGTGCTTTGAAAATCGTTTGATCGAGGTGGATGGCGCGCGGTGTTGCAGGCAAATCTGCTGTCACTCGCGCCATCCGCAGACCACTGCCAGCCATCAAAAAGCCCACGGTGGCGCGGGCGCGAACATCGCTTCGAGCCATTGCTTGAACGCGACGACCACCGCCGTCGGAAACCGCGCCGAGGGTCTGACCAGATACACACCTCCCGCGCTATCCAGTTGCCAGTCAGGCAGGACATGAATCAGCTTTCCGGCGGCGATATCGCGACTCATCAACCAATCGCCCGCGCCCAAGATGCCGGCATCCGCCCGGGCAGCGGCCAGCAGCGACTCGCTGTCGCTGGCCGTCAGGTTGCCCTTGACGCTAACGGTTTGCAGCTCATGGCCACGATGAAGGCGCCACAGCGGAAAAGACGCCAACCCGCTGAAGCGCAGACAGTTGTGTTGAAGCAAATCCTCAGGTGTTGCGGGCACGCCATGCACCTGGAGATAGGCTGGCGAGGCGCACAGAATCCGCCGGTGGTTGCTGAGCTTCGTCGCGATCAGCCGATTATCCTCCAGCTCGCCGATACGAATGGCGGCGTCAAACCCCTGCTCGATGATGTCGACCAACCCCTCGCTGTAGTCGGCAATAATCGAAACTTGCGGATGAGCTTTGAGAAACTCCGGCAACATCGGCCCCAGCCAGAGTCGGCCCATGGCGGCCGGCAACGCGAGGCGCAACGTGCCGCGAAGTTCGCCGGCCCCCCTGCGCCGCTTGCTGCTGGGCGTCGTTCATCAGTTCGACGGCCGAACGCAGACGCTGCTCCAATTGGGCGCCGGCCTCGGTAATGCGGACCTGACGGGTCGAGCGCTCGACAAGGCGAACGCCCAGACGCTTCTCCATGGCGGCAAGGCGCTTGGAGATAATCGTCGGATGGCGTTGCAGCAGCCGACCCGCCGCGACAAAGGAACCTTGCGAGGCGACGGCCAGGAATGCAGCGATCTCATCGCCGTGTTGATTGCTCAAGACATCAAGATTCATGGTTTCAGAATGATCGCCCCAGAAGATCGGCCCGTTTCCAGGTCGGCATGCGCCAGTGCGGCATCGGCCAATGGATAGCTCGCCCAGATATGTGGCTGGATGATACCGGCTGCGACAGCGGCCAGAACATCCTGCGCACGCGCCTGATACTCAGCAGCCGTCGCAGTGTGCGCAGCCAGTGAGGGACGGGTCAAAAACAGCGAACCCTTGCTGTTGAGTGTCGCCAGTTCCACGGCTGCCGGCGCACCGGATGAGGCGCCGAACGACACCATCAAACCACGCGGGCGCAAGCTGTCCAGTGACGCCTGAAAAGACACCCGCCCGATCGGGTCATACACCACATCGACCTTCTGCCCATCGGTGAGTCGTGCGACGTCCGCTGCCAGGGTCTCGGCGTCGAACACCAGCACCTCGTTACAACCCGACGCCCGGGCCTTTTCGACACTGGCCTGCTTCGACACGACACCGATCACCGTCGCGCCCAAATGCCTTGCCCATGACGCCATGATCGCCCCCAAACCGCCCGCCACCCCGTAAAGCAACAGGGTGGTGCCCGGCCCTACGGGATAGGTGGATTTCAATAAATACTGCGCGGTGATGCCCTTGAACATCACCGCCGCTGCCTCATCGCAAGACAAGGCATCAGGAATTCTGACCAGCCGCTCTGCCGGGAAAAGCCGCGCCGAGGCATAAGCCCCCAATGGCCCGGTGGCGTAAGCCACGCGATCACCCACAACGATGTTACTGACACCTGTGCCCACTGCGGCCACCCGCCCCGCGCCTTCCAGTCCCAAGCCGGAAGGCAACGCAACCGCGACCGCGCCTTTGCGTTGGGTCACATCAAGAAAGTTGACCCCTACCGCTTCTTGCTCAAGCCAAACCTCACCGTGCCCCGGCGCTTGCTTGTCGGTTGCCTGCATTTGCAGTACGTCGTGATTGCCAAACTGCTCAAACCGGATCACAGAAACCATCGTCATCTCTCCTTATCTGGAAGCTGCTTCAACGTCAGTTGATTCCAGTCTGATAACCGATGAGCGGACGAACAAGACCCTCCATTTGCAGATCATTGCTGCGTGCCTTGCAGCAATGCAGCCACACTTCAACCTTGGCCAGCGGCGACATCTGCGGCGCGATAACGCTTAATCAAATGCCCCGTTGAGCACCTCATAAATCAGGCCGGTTGCCAGCGCGACGAGGATCAGGTCCGTGCCCGCCTGCTGCCATTCGTAGCCATCGTAATGCGGCAAATGACCGAGCAGACGTCCATCGAGCTTTTTCGCGATACCGGGCGGCAATGGCTTGCCGCGTGCAAGATTCTTTTGAATGCCCGGTGGCAGCGAGGGGCCCGGGCTCCAGTAGTCGCGATAGCCTCCGACAATTCCGAGCACATTGCCGCGATTGATGCTTGGTCCATCATTCCAGTCACCGCCAGCGTTGTTGCCCTTGTTGCTGTTACCTTTCTGGTTGCCGTGGCCCTGCACATTCTGCGAATTACCCTTGCCATTGCCCTGGCCCTTTCCATTACCGGGGTCAGCCAATGCCATCGCCGAACTGAAAACCAAGGCCAGCGAAGAAATCGTTGCAATCCACGTACGTGACTTGATCATGCGGCGCGCCTTCATGGGGGGATGCTCCTGTGTCATCTTGACGTTACACATCAGCTTAGTTTATTCCGGCTGGCCGATCGTCGATTACACCCAGCCCATCGACACCGCCCGACAGGAGCTATTTCATGGACTTGAAGTTCAGCCACATCGACGTACTGGTCAAAGACCTTGAACAAGCTTGTGCCTACTACGCGCAGATACTGCAGGCGCGGATCTCCACAACGCAGATCTGGAATCGCGGGGGCCTGCACGTGCGCTATGCCGTCGCATTGATCGGTCAGGAACGCTTCATGCTGGTCCAGCCGCTGGCGGGGAATCTCAAGGAGCTGTTGGATACAGTGGGCGAAGGCATGATTTACCGCCATTGCTACACGACCCCGAATATCGAGTTGGCTTACGACGAACTGCTCGCCAGCGGTGTTCAGCCGGAAGACGAAAACGGCCAACCACTGACTCGCGAAAACCTGCAATCGCCGTCCGGAACGCGCATCATCTGGCTGCCGAAACGCTTCGGACATTTCTCTATCGAGATTCTTGAAGAGCAGGCGCTGGGGGCGTTTATCGAGGCGGCGTTCGCTTCTGGATGAAACTCCGCCGGCCCTGATCGATACGTCTACGCTGTCTCCATCGCCCCCACGCCTGGAGACTTCGCCATAACCGCCCGCTACTGGCCGCCCTCGCCCTTTTGACCCTGAGTGTCCAGGCTTTTGCCGAGGTCGTCCCCTTCCCGCCGACCTTCCACACTCAGGACATCAAGGTCGAAGGTGCCACCATGCACGTGCGTGGAACGAGTTCGCCGGCAACCCGGCCAAAGTCGATGAAGGCACCCGCCAGCATTACGCCAGGCTTTATGCCCGCCCTGGCGCCATGCACGCGGCGTTCGCGCAGTTCCGCAGCATTCGTCAGGACGCCCTCGACAACGCTCCGGTCCTGCAGAAACACTTGAGCATGCCGGTGCTGGCCGTGGGCGGTTAAAAGTCCTTCGGCAACAACGAAGCGATCGTCATGCGCAATGCTGCGGACAACGTCACCGAGGTGGTGATTCCGGCGGCAGGACATTGGTTGATGGAAGAAGCCCCCGCGCCGACCATCAAGGCTGTGCGTGACTTTATCGCCATGTGAGGAATTGGCATTGCCTTGGCCCGAGGCTTACGTCAGGATTCGCCCCTTTTCGAGGGCAACGTGCATATCTTGTGGCTCGTCCATTGATGCGTACGTTTACGCCCTTCGCTAACCGATATTCAAACTTGCAGACCGGGTAGAACACATGAATCGCCAAAAGAAACTCAAGCAGTTGTTCAAGGAAAAGGCCAAAAAGGCCAGCGCCAAACTGGCGCCGAAAAAGCCTAAATACATCAGCAAGGCTGATCGGGCGAAATTGGAAGCTGAAGCCGCAGAGCCGGTCGAAACCAGCGAAAGCTGAAACCAGTTCTCAGCATCAAGGAGCACACTCGTGCGGCGAAGTCTTTGTATCTCGCACGTGCGACAACCGGTCCAAGATGCGCAGCTACAACGGCAACAGCCGATCCTGCACCACCCGTTTCATGAACAGCGTCGATTACAAGTCGTGCTTCTGGGGGCATCATGATCATCATTGCGCTGGTGCCGCTGGTCGAGCAGTGGCGTACCTGATCGGGCTTGTCTACAGGGGAACAGATCACCTGCCATTGGCAGATTGATGGCCAATCCTCGCAAAGAAGCGGGCATTGACTCCAGGCTCAGCCCGTTTTTTGATCCGTCCATTCAGACCATTCAACGGGGACGATCGTAGCGTTGTTGACATTGCCCTCGGCGGCGGTGAATTTGTAAAAAAACTTATGCTTGGGGGCGACCCCGTTACCTCCTACCCAGCCTAGCGGTTTCGTCGACGCATTTTCCAAAAGCATTTTTCGCCCGCTTACTTTGAGCTTTTCAAGCGCCGTCAACTTGCCGTTATCGACTAACTGTTTACTCAGGTCCGCTGCCGTTAACGCTTGATCATAGCCGGCAACGATGATGTTCTTATTGAAATAGCGTCCGTAAATATTGAGGAACCTGAATACAGGATTAAAAAAGTTTTGACGCAATTCGATTTCTTGTAGATGGGCACTTAAGGTCAACTCACCGGTTTCATCTACGCCATTTTGTTTAAAGCGCGCAACGTTTATCTCTTGCGCTCTTTTGCCATTGCCTATTTTTTTCTTATCGCTCGTCCAGAAATTGGTGTTTTGCTTCACTTCCGCTGCTTTCTCAAATATTTTTGCGGCATTGCATGCATTAAAAACAATCTTGTCAAACACGGGGAAAATCCCATTTACCTCATTCCCTGGTTTTTTTGTACAAACAATAAGATTCTGGGCGAACAATTCTGGCTCGATGTTACACAACGCCATAGAGGACGCATGACACGCGATGATTGCGCCATTTTGGTGAGACAGCCTGTACTGCTTCGCGGAGGCTGCCTGGTTTTCATTCACGCCGGTTAGATTTTCTTTTGCGAACGTGGTGAACGGGTTGATGTACTCATCACTCTCGGCTTCTTCATCGTTGCTCTCTGGCGCAGGACTCGATATCAATACCCAGCCGCCTCCGTCTTCTTTTTTAGCCGAAGTTTGAAGCGTGGCGATGGCTGTCTCAGCGTTGAATTCGTAAACGAATATATTCTCCGCATTGTTGTTGAGCATGTACTTGTACAGAAACCCTCGAGCACTGCCTTTTATTTGTGCATCCGCTTCGACACTTATAATAAAGAGGTTTTTAACTTTCACTGAACGCCTCCTGGCCATCAACCCAAGTCCGAATTTTGTGTGAAAAAGCAGTACCCCTTAGCAAGGTCACTTGAGCGTAGCAGGCTGCCATCCCTGCTGCCGGCTGACGTTCCGAACCCTCTAGGTTTACAGGATCATTGCAGGGCCGACATTGGCCGACATCATCCATTCAGCCATGAACGCTATCGACCCACAGGCCAACGCTAAATGCGCGCACATCCTTCAAAACAGCAGATCCACAACCAACTCCGACACCACTTCAGGGGATGCACCCACTTACCCTGCGAAATCCGCAGACCGTTGGCTCCTTGAATACCCATCGAATTGGATCTTTCCATCACCTGTTCCCGCCCTAAACTGGCCGCACTTCCCAATTCGGCCAGGAACGCAAACCATGCCTGCAGGCGACTTCGACTGCCAACCCGCTCTTTATGGAAGCACGCTGAAGCTCAGGGCGTTGATCGCCAGTGATTTTGAAACACTGTTTCTGGCGGCCAGTGACCCGCTCATCTGGACCGGCCACCCCGCCAGCGATCGCTACGAACGGCAAGTGTTTGAAGCGTACTTCGCCGCGCGGTTGGCCACCCGCAAAGCACTCGCCGTCATTGATATCGAAACTGCGCAGATCGTCGGAATGTCCAGCTACTACATCCCGCCTGATCAACCTGAGAGTATCGCCATCGGCTACACCTTTCTGGTGCGGGAGAAATGGGGTGGCGATGCCAATCGTGAGTTGAAGCGATTGATGCTGGAACATGCCTTCAAGGTCTACGACACCGTCTATTTCCACATCGGCCCCGCCAACCTTCGTTCGCAAAAAGCGCTGTTGAAAATCGGCGCCGGGCACTTATATGACGCCGAATTGAACCTTTCCGGGGCACCTGCCCTGTGCAAGTGCTACGGGTTATCCAGGGCACAGTGGCTGGCGAACCCGAAGGCGCAGCAACATTGCGTGCATGTGCCCTGATCCCAAAGGGATTGCCAGTAACACCAGCGAGATCGAAAGCCAGTCAAAGAGGCTGGGATACTGACCGAAGATCGCCATCGAGCTGAAGATTCCAAACACAGGGATCAACAGCGACAACGGTGCCACTCGCGACATCGGGTATTCGCGCAACAGCAGGTTCCATCCCCAGTAACTGAAGTGCGTCGCGGCATAGACCTGAAACGCAAGCGAAAACAGCGTCATCGCATTGAGCTGCGACGCCAGTGCAGTGAACGGTGCGGTGCCATGCAGCAGCCATGTCAGCAGCATGAGCGGGATTGGGGGAAACAAACTCGCCCATACCACAAACGCGAAAATCTCACGCACCTTCGAGACCTTGATCACGACGTTGCCAATGCTCCACGCCAGGGCGCTGCCAATGACCAGTGCCAAACCTGCTGTCGATGCGTCGCCGGGGCGACTCAGTACGATGCCCATCAGGCCGGCAGCGGCCAACAACGTGCCAAGGCATTGCAACCGCCCCAGACGTTCGCCGAAAAAAACCACGCCCCAGCCCAAGGTGAAAAATGCACTGAACTGGATCAGCAACGATGCCGTTCCGGGAGGCACGCCCCAGGCGATACCGAGGTTGATCAACGCCCACATCGCCACGCCGAAGATCAAGCCGTAGGCGGCCAGCCAGCGGAACGCCACGCGTGGACGCTCGACGAAAAACACCCAGGGCAATGCGGCCAGCGTGAAACGCAGCGCGGTCAGCAATAACGGATCGATAGCGGCAAGGCCGAGTTTGGTCACGGGGAAGTTCAAACCCCAAACCGCCGTCACCAGAACGGCGAGTAGCAGATGTTTCTTTTGCATGGTCAATCTTTCCCGGTGCCGAGCGGAAGTACTCGGGCGCGGAGAAATATGCCGGCAATAGGCCTGGCCTGCTTTCAGTCACAGGCCAACTTTCATTAGAATCGGGCCATGCGAGAAATGAGCCGCCATCCTTACCAGAACACCCCACGCGATGCCGTCGTCACCGCCGTTGATTACGCGGACGGGACGCTGTTCCCGCTGCACGATCATCAGCGCGGCCAGTTCGCCTATGCCGCCAGCGGCGTCATCACCGTGTTCACCGACGACGGCAACTGGGTCGTACCGCCGCAGCGCGGCATCTGGGTTCCCGCGCGACTGCGCCACGCCATGCAAATGCGTGGGCCTGTCACACTGCACAACACCTATATCCGCCAGCAAGCGGCGCAGCGCCTCGGACTATCGGAACAATGCCAGGTGCTGGACGTGTCGCCGTTGCTGCGTCATCTGCTGATGAAAGCCATCGATGTGCCCGCGCGCTATTCCACCCAAGGCCATGACGGCCATTTGATGGGCTTGCTGCTGCATGAAATCGCCAGCATGCCCGCGCTCTCGCTCAATGCGCCGTTGCCGGCGGAGCCACGGCTGGCGACGGTGTGTCGCGCGTTTCTGGAGCAGCCTTCGCTGGAAATCGGAATCGACGAAATGGCGCAACGTGCGGGCATGAGCCGACGCACCTTTACCCGCCATTTTCGCCTGCACACCGGGGTCAGCTATATCGAATGGCGGCAACAAGCCTGTCTGCTGGCAGCGATTGTCATGCTGGGCAAAGGTCAGTCGGTCACACAAGTCGCGATGGACTTGGGATACAGCAGCTCCAGTGCGTTTGCGACGGTGTTCAAGCAAGTGTTGGGGGAAGTGCCGAGTCGCTACTTTTAGAGGAGTCCGTTTTACACGTCAGCCACGCCCCCCAGAACAAACTGCTGAAGAACCGCGTCGCTTCGCCAAATCCGGCGTCATGCAACAGCGCCTGAACCGCCGCCTCGGAATGCGGCGGATCGGCGCCTTGCAAAATCTTGCCCAGCTTGGCCTTCACCTCCTCCGCGCTCGCACCCTGCTGGCGCCAGCGCTGCCCCCACGCTTCCAGCAATAACGGCTGACTGGCATAGGCGTAATGATTGCCCGCGACAATCAGCGGCGCACCCGGCTTGAGACGCGCCTGAATCGATTGCAGGATCTGGTGCTTGGGTTCATCACCGTTCAGATGATGGAGCACGCCGATCAACGTCGCCGCGTCGAATTGCGCATCGGCCGGCAAGTCCTCGACATGCCCGAGATGAACCTGCGTCCGATGCAGCAAGTCGTTGGCCTCCAAATGCTGCACGGCGGCTTCAAGCATCGGCGCGGAAGGATCGACCGCGATGAAACGCCACTGCGGTTCCAGCGCCGCCATCGCCATGATTTCCTGTGCCGTACCGCCCGCGCCGACCACCAGTATGTTGGTCGGGCGCGAACCGAGACTGGCGGCCAACATGCAGGCCGCCAGATCGTGACAGGCGTCGTAGCCGGCCAGGGCGATGCGGCTTTGTCGGGCATATTCGCTGGCGCGGGAGGTGTCGAATTTTTCTACTGATGTTGGGTGCACGACGAGACTCCTTTCTGTTTCAGAAGAAACTACGCCGAGAAATCAGATAAGAAAAATTCATTAATTTTATGCCCCGCATTCCTCTCTGGAATTCGACGTCAACGCCTATCATTAATCGCATCAATAACAACCATTGATTCAATGAAGTTCTCTTATCAGGCTCGCGGCGTAAGATCGGCTCCAGACCTCACCACTACCCCACGGAGCACACACTCATGAAACGCCAAGCCCTTCTCAGCATCGCTTTCTCGCTCTTTGCCCTGAATGCTTTTGCCGCTGAACCTGCCACCCAGACTGATCCACTGTTCAGCGACGCAGTAGCCGCCGCGACCCAGACTGATCCGCTGTTCAGCGATGCAGTGGCCGCCGCGACCCAGACTGACCCACTGTTCAGCGACGCGGTAGCCGCCGCCACCGAAACCGACCCGCTGTTCAGCGACGCAGTAGCCGAAGGCGGTTCAGACCGTTTGCTCGAACGCCGCGCCGTCTGAATGCAGCGCTTCAGCGCAGTCACCGAAGAAAGGCCCGACCTCACCCGTCGGGCTTTTTTCGTCTGGACGCGCTGCGCACCTGCCCTGCTCTGCCCGAAACTTTTCCTCCCCGATCGGCTTGATCACCTAACCTCATAGACTGTGTGATCAATTCGAGCCGCCGCACCCATGCGCAACACATTGAAGTCGTTGTTTTTTGTCGTATTCATGCTGCTGGTTGGCGGTAGCCCGACGCTATGGGCAGCCGACTTGCCGGCGCCGGTAACCACCGCGGCTGCGCCATTGCCGGTGATTTCGCAAAGCGATCTGCAGGCCTTGCAACAACGCCTCGATGCCCTCAAACAACAGATTTCCGCAGCGAACAATTACAACCAGCTCGAAGGCCCGCAGGATCGGGTGCAGGCGTTTATTCTGGATGTCGATCGGTTGTCGGCGGCGTTGTTGCCGCAGCAGGCGCAACTGGCGGTGCAGTTGGGGGTGCTGGGGGCGGCGCCGGATGCCGATCTGGCAGCTGAGCAAGCAGACATCGTCGCGCAACGAGCGTCGCTGGCCGAGCAGAAGAGCAAGGTCGACGGCACATTGAAGAGCCTGGCGGCGCTGAAACAGAGCGCGGCGGATCTGATTACGCAGATCGCCGGCATCCGTCGCACACTGCTTGAAAGTGAGCTGACGCTGGGCACTGACAGCGTGCTGAGCCCGAGTTTCTGGTCGCCGCTGGTGAGCCCGAGTGACGACGACCGTCAGCGTTTACGCTTTTTCGTCGCGCAGGTGCGCGACACCTGGGCCACCGTGTGGGCACCAGGGGAACGTTTCTACACCAGTGTGTTGATGGCGTTGGCGCTGATCATCTGGACATTCGGCCGCAGACTGGCCGAACGCGGTCTGACCTGGGTGTGCATTTACCGCATGCCCGAGGGTCGCCTGCGTCGCAGTGCGCTGGCGTTCGCCTCGGCGCTGGCAACCATCGCCACCACCGCGATTGCTTTGCAATTGCTGTTCTATGCCTGCACCCGCCACCAACCTTTGCCGCCGGTGCTGGAAACCTTCTCCGAAGAGTTCGAAAAAGTCGTCTATGCCTGCGTGCTGCTCACCGGATTGAGCCGTGCGTTGCTGTCGACCGAGCATCCCTCGTGGCGCCTGCCAGCGATTGCCGATCAAGTGGCATTGGCGCTCAAACCCTACCCACGCATTCTGTCCTGCACGTTACTGGTGCTGGTGACGCTGGTGCAGGTCAGCAATGCCACGGGCATGAGCAGCCAGATCGTGATCGCCGGGCGCGGGGTCATTTCGATCGTCGTGCTGGCGATCGTGACGGTCCTGCTGTTGCGCGTCGGCAAAGTGCGCAAGGCACTGGTCGCGGCCAATGATGCCTCGGCGGCCAACAGCACATTTGCCGGGGTGATTTACACCATCGCGAGCATCTCGATGTTTGTCTCGGCGATTGCCCTGCTCACCGGCTACGTATCACTGGCGCGGTTCATCAGTTATGAGCTGGTGTGGGCGTACATTGTCTTGTCGGGTTTCTACCTGCTGATTCAACTGGTCAAGGACGTCTGTGAGCATGTGTTTTCACCCCGCCATGCGAGCGGCAAGGCGCTCAAACAGCTGCTCGGCATTGGCGATCGACGGCTTGATCAGATCGAGATTCTGCTGTCGGGTTTCAGTCGGGCAGCGCTGCTGTTGCTGGCGGTCATCGCCCTGTTTGTCGGCGGCATCGGCACCACGCTCGGGCAACTGGCGAGCAACATCATGGCGATCCTCGGCGGCGCCGGGCTGCGCAAGCTGAACATCGTTCCCGGCCACCTGCTCAATGCCGTCCTGGCGCTGATGATCGGCATCTGGCTGATCCGCGCCCTGCGCCGCTGGCTCGACAACGAGTTTCTGCCCAAGACCGACATGGACCCGGGCATGTGCGCCTCGCTGAGCACGCTGTTTTCCAACATCGGTTACGCGTTCGTGATTCTGCTGACGCTGTCGTCACTGGGCGTGCAGTGGACCAATCTGGCGTGGATCGTCAGTGCGCTGTCGGTGGGTATCGGCTTTGGTCTGCAGGAGATCGTCAAGAACTTCGTCTCGGGCCTGATTCTGTTGACTGAACGACCGGTGAAAGTCGGCGACTTGATCAGCATCAGTGGTGTGGAAGGCGACATCCGCCGCATCAACGTGCGCGCCACGGAAATCCAGCTCAGCGACCGCTCGATCGTCATCGTGCCCAACTCGCAACTGATCTCGCAGAACCTGCGCAACGTGACCCTGGGCGGCAGCGCGCAAGGCGTGGCGTCACTGGAATTGGTGTTCCCGCTGGACATCGATCCCGAAGAGGTCAAGGACCTGTTGCTCAACACCTATCGGGAGAACGAAACCATCCTCGATAAACCGGCGCCGTTTGTGCGCTTCAGCAAATTGTCGCCGGACGGGATCACCTTGACGGTCACAGGATATGTGGGCAGCCCGAGGATTGTCGGGGTGACCAAAAGTGATTTGCTGTTCGAGATTCTCAAGCGTTTGGGGGCGGCGGAAATTGCCTTGGCGAAACCGCCGGCGACGACGTAAGCGGGTTATTCCCGAAGCGCCTATCAGCCTGCTTTTTAGGTCTTTATTGGCCGGTAAACCGCAACCTTATACTCGAGCGGTTCACCTAACGATCAATAAGGATGTTCCATGCCTCAACGTCTTTTACTGGCGGCCTTGTTCCTGGCCGTCGCCGGTTGTGCCAGCCCTCCTCCTGCGTCCGTTCACACCCATGATCCCGCCAGCTCGACCCTGCAAGGCGATGCCTCGCGGCCGGCACAGGCGCAGTGGATTCGCACCGAGTTGTACTTTTCGGTGGGTTCAATTGATGGCAAGGAAGGTGCGGTGAGCACGGCGCGCTGGCGTGAGTTTCTTGATCAGGAAGTCACGTCGCGGTTTCCTGATGGTTTCAGTGTGTTCGATGCTTATGGGCAGTGGCGGGATAAGGGCGCGAAAGAACCTGAGCGCTTGAGCACCAAGGTGATTGTGATTTTGCATGAGAACAGCGCGAAGAATGGGGCCAGCATCGAAGCGATTCGTCTGGCTTACAAGCGTATTACGGGGGACTTGTCGGTGCTGCGGTTGTCGCAGCCGGCGGAGGTGTCCTTCTAGAAGCCCCTCACCCTAGCCCTCCCGAAACGTCGGACCGCCCAAAGGGAGAGGGAACCGATCCGGGGATATTGAAGAAGTACGCCGACCTGAACGTGCTTCACTGAATCCATAATCGACTCAGTCTGTCAGGTCGATGTATCACGCAAGACACCTCGGTCGGCCCCCTCTCCCTCCGGGAGAGGGCTGGGGTGAGGGATCGCTTTTAAACGGCTCAACCCGGCCAATAGCACGGCACCAACCAGCAACACTCCAATCCCAAAAAACGCCCCAACCCCCACCACCGTCACGCTGGAATACAGCATGTACAGGCACAACCCGAAGAACAGCAACGGCAACAGCGGATACAACGGCACCTTGACCGGCCTCGCCATCTCGGGAAAACGCCCCCGCAGAATAATCAGCGCCACGCTGCTCAAACTCAAAAACAACCAATACACCGGAGTCAGGTACTCAACCATGGTGTTGAAACCGCTCTGGGTAAAACTGCCAAACAGCACCAGCAGCAACGCCACCGCACCTTCCGCCAGCAACGCTTTGCGCGGCACACCATGCCGATCGTCCCAAGCACCGAAACTGCGCAGTTGCGGCACGTCGCGCGCGGCAGCGTAGGTGGTACGCGCCCCGACCAGCAAGGTCGAGTTGATGGTCGCTATCGCGGCGATGCCGACCATCAGCAAAATCAGCATGACACCCGGCGCACCGAATGCGCGGTTCAATAACTCTACGGCCGGAGCATTGCTGGCAGCCAACCCTGCGAATCCCAGGCCCTCGACAAACGCCCAGTTCAACCCGAGATAGATCGCCATCAACACGCTCAGCGCACCGAGCATGGCAATGAAAATCCCCCGCCGGCCATCACGCACTTCTGCCGACAACGTCGCCGCGTCGCTCCAGCCGCCGAACGCCAGAAAGACAAAAATCATCGCCGCCGAGAAGCCGGCCATGCCAGTGTCTTGCGCAATGGGCGGGACACTCGGCGCAGGTGGTTCGATGCCTTGCCAGGCC
This sequence comes from Pseudomonas sp. Irchel 3H7, assembly GCF_900187605.1. Lineage (GTDB taxonomy): Bacteria > Pseudomonadota > Gammaproteobacteria > Pseudomonadales > Pseudomonadaceae > Aquipseudomonas. The sequence continues at coordinate 168,949 of NZ_FYEA01000002.1, read as the reverse complement.
AAAAAAACACCGGCACTGGCGATGCTCAAAAAGCCCAGCGCCAACAGCCCCACCAACAAGGTCTGGGTAATAAAACCAACGTGCTTGCCAGTGAGATTAAGCAGCACCAACGCGGCAATCACCGCCCCGGCAAACAGCCCCGAACCGTACTGTCCCAACGGCACCACCGCATCGACGTAATCGGCAAACATGAACGCCGACAACGCTATCCACCCGGTGTGCATCACCGAAAACCGCGACCAGGCGAACAAGAATCCCATACGCTCGCCATACGCCGTGCGCAGAAAATGATAGTCACCACCCGTGTGCGGAAACGCTGTGGCCATCTCGGCAAAACACAGCGCGCCGATCATTGATGCGACGCCACCCAGCACCCACACCAGATAGAAATATTGCGGTCCGACATTGAGCGCCACGGTCGGCGCGGTTTTCAGGATGTCGGTGGTGATCACCATGCCCAGCGTGATCAGCAACGCCTGAAAAACCGGCAGATGCCGCCCCGGCCCCGCGTCAGAAACCATAGGTAGCGCGGGCGTAGTAGTAGGCGCCGTTGGTGCCGATTGGCGAGAGCACGTCGTACGGCAGGTTGCCGCCGTAGTTGATCGCCGAACCGGAACGTTCCGGGTAGTTGTCGGTGAGGTTGTTGCCGCCTACCGCGATGTTGAATTTCGGCGTAAATTTGTAAGCCACTTCGGCGTCCAGTTGCCACACCGCGCCATAGGTTTGCTCGGGCTGCGAGTCGCCGAAATCGAACACCCGGGTGGTCTCGCCCTGGCGCGTCAAGCGACCGAGCAAGCCCCAGTGTTCACTGGCCCAGTTGGCGGAAAAGATGAAGCGATCCTTCGGCGCAGCATCAGTCAGGGTGTTGGTTTCTTCAACGCCAACGAGGGCGTCGTTGCCGATGCCCAACGCCGTCAATTGCGACGGCGTGCCTTTGGTGCTGGTGACTTTGGTGTGGTTGTAGGTGTACGCGGTGGTCAGGCCCAATTGCCCTTCGTAGAACGGCTGATGGTAGTTGAGCACCAGTTCGGCGCCGTGGGTGCTGGTGTCGGCGGCGTTGGTGAAGAAGTTGACGTCGTGCACGCCAGCAACGCCGAAGTTGTCGTTGATGTAGTTTTCCAGGGCATCGCTGCCAATGCGTTGCGACAGGGTGATGCGGTCTTTGACGTCGATGCGGAACACGTCCAGGGATGCATCGAAGCGTTCATTCAACTGAAAGGTCAGGCCGAGGCTGAAGTTCTTCGAGGTTTCCGGATCGAGCTTCTCGGCGCCGAGTGCGCGGGCGATCGGGTCGTTGACCGAGAGCACGCGGATGTCGGTCAGCGTGCCGCCATCGCCGAAGTTGCTGGTGGTGTTCTGGAAGCCGCTTTGGGCCAGCGACGGCGCGCGGAAGTTGTTCGACACCGCACCGCGCAGGGCCCATTGCTCGGTGAGTTTGTAGCGACCACTGAGCTTGCCGGTCAGTTTGCTGCCGGCATCGTCGTAATGCTCCCAGCGGGTGGCGGCGTCGACGAAGAAGCGCTCGGTGAGATCGCCGGACAACTCGACGTAAGTACCGAACACGTTGCGATCCAGATCCGACTCTTCGCTCGGGCGCAGGCCATTGGCGCCGTCCGCTCCGGAGCCGATATACGAGGCCTCGTCACCGGCGTAGGTCAGGTAATTTTCGTAGCGGTATTCACCGCCCACCGCCAATACAAAGGAGCGCTCGCCGAGGCGCAGTTCGCGGCTGAAGTCGAGGTTGGTGGTGGTCTGGCGCAGCTCGTAATCGCCGGTGTCGAACTTCGTCGGCGAGTCTTCGCCGAGACTGACGTTAAGCGTGCGCCGGGTCGAGCCATCGAAGCGGTTGCGGCCGTGGGTAACGCTGCTGTCGAAGTCCCACTCGTCACCGAGCAGGCCTTTGAACCCGGCGGTGGCGGAGACGTCTTTGTTGTCACCGAGCGATTGCGGCAAGTAGCCGTTGGGGTAGAACTGCGGCTGTTCATACGGATAACGATAGAACTCAGCGCCGGTGGTATGGCGCTGGTTATAGGTGCCGAAGCTGTAGGCTTTGCCGCCGGCCAGCGGCAGTTCACTGTTGAACCAGAGGTTGACGTCACGCGCAACGCCGTCGCCCATCACATAGTTGCGCTGACCGGGGCTGTCGGCAAAACCGTCGAAACCGGAGCGGTTGGTCGGATTGCGATCTTTGTATTCGGTGCCGCCGCGGATAAACCCGCCCTCTTCGCCCAGGCGCGTGCCGATCTTCGCCGTGGTCACGCTGTTCTGGCCGTCGGTGGTGGTCTTGTCGATGGCGTCCTGATGGGTGTGATAGGCGCCATAACTGGTAGACACCTCGCCGCCTTCCGGCGCGTCATCCAGGATGATATTGATTACCCCGGCAATCGCGTCGGAGCCGTACTGCGCACCGGCGCCGTCGCGCAGCACTTCGATGCGTTTGATCGCGCTGAGCGGGATCGAGTTGAAATCCACGGGTGCGGTACCGCGCCCGATCTTCGACGAGTCGTTGACCACCGCTGACGTATGGCGACGCTTGCCGTTGACCAGTACCAGCACCTGATCCGGGCTCATGCCACGCAGTTGCGCCGCGCGCACGTGGTCGGCGCCACCGGAGTTGGATTGGCGCGGCAGGCTGAAGGATGGCAATAACGTCTGCAACGCCGCGCCCAGTTCACCATCAGCGGCGCCGGCGGATTTCAGGTCTTCGGCGGTGAGCACGTCGACCGGCACCGGAGAGTCGAGCACGGTGCGCGAAGTACCCCGGGTGCCGGTGACCAACACGGTGCCGAGTCGCGATTCGCTGTCGGCGCTGGCGGAAGTTTCTTCTGCGTTGGCCGGAAGTTGCCAGATGGCGCACACGACAGCAGCCGCCAATAATGAACGGGAACGGTGATGCATATAACAGCTCCTTGAATCGCAGTTAATACCCGGCCGTTACCGACAATAAAGTTCGGCAAGCAATGCGCGGCAATGTCTGCTGTAGTTTTGGATTTCTGGAAGGCAGTGAAGGCTTGTTTACGGTGAGTTGCAGTTTCCCCAGCGTGAGACGTTTCCCCTTGAAAGCCGATGCTAGACGAGCTGCCGCAACTCGTAAAAGAACCAATAACGCTTAGGTTAGATCGCTCTAAAGGATTGTTCTTAGTTCAGCAGAAGTGTTGCTGAGCCAACACTTCAACCAACTAAAAACAATTTTTAGACTGAAATACGGTTCCCTGTAGGAGTGAGCCTGCTCGCGATAGCGGTATATCAATAAGAAAGTTGTCAACTGACACACCGCTATCGCGAGCAGGCTCACTCCTACAGTTTTGATCTGCATCAGACGCTACTTAGTCGAAGGCTTTCTCCAGCCAGGCATCCTCTGCAATATCCAGTTCATCACCACTGAATCGCTGTTCGGCAAACGGATCGGCGTGCAGGTGAAAGCCGTTCTGCTCCCAGAACCCCGGCTGTTCCTGTTCAACAAATTCCAGCCCGCGCAGCCACTTTGCGCTCTTCCAGAAATACCGCCCCGCCACCACCAACCGTAGCGGCCAGCCATGTTGCGCGGTCAGCGGCTGGCCAGCGTAATGGGTGGCCAGCAGACTGTCGGAGTGCAACAGATCATCCAGTCGCAAGTTGGTCTGGTAATCGTGATCGGCATGGGCCATGACGAACGCCGATGTCGGCTGGAGATCGAACGCCTGCAACAAATCCTGCAGATGCACCCCACTCCACTCAGTGTCGAACTTCGACCAGCGTGTCACGCAATGGATGTCGCAGCGAAGTTGCCGTTGCGGCAGTGCCTGCAGGTCGGCGTAACGTAATTCGATCGGTTGTGCGAGCGTGCCGAACACCCGCAGCGACCAGTTGGCAAGGTCATATTCCGGTACTTCGCCTTCGTGGAGAATTGGGAATCGCTCCGTCAGCACTTGGCCTGGGGGTAGTCGATTGCCGTACGCCGGATCCGTCGTCGGTGAACGGCTTTTGCGTATGCGTGCAGCTTTGTTGTGCATAGTCGCTCCAATTTCAAGGGTGCCCCCAATCTCCTGTAGGCCTTCGCCTGCTCGCGATAGCGGTGGATCAGCCGGCAACAATGTTGGATTCAAATCCGCTATCGCGAGCAGGCTCACTCCTACACGGGATCGTTGTCAGTAGGAAGATCTAGTTAGCCACTGGAATCCACGGCGCCCGCGCGACATTGGCGGTATCACCGAAGGCCGGGAGTTTCTGCGCCAGATCTCGAACGTTTTTCACATCCAGATCCAGCAACTGCTGACGGGTAATCAGCGTCGGCGGCACCAGCACCTGATGCCCCGGATTTTCCCCGGCAATCAACATCGCCAGACTGCGCACACTGATTGCCCCGGCCACTTGCGGATTGACCGCTGCCGTCGCCGCCCAGGCGCTGTCCGGCTCTTTCATGATTTGAATATCGGCAGTGGAAATATCGGCGCTGTAGATCTTCACCTTGCTCGTCAGCCCTGCCTCGTCGACGGCGATTTTCGCGCCTTTGGCGAACTCATCGAACGGCGCAAAAATCACGCTGATGCCCGGGTTGGCGCGAAGCACGGCGCTGGCCTGATCCGCCACCGAGTTGGCAATCGGTGGATTCAGCGTGCCAAAGCGCGCCTTCTCGACGATCCCCGGATTGGCTTTCTTGACCTGACTCCAGATCTCGTCGCGGCGCTCCATCGGCGTAAATCCACTGATGTACACGTAGCCGGCATCGAACTTTGTGCCGTTGTCCTTGACGGCTTGATCCAGCGCCAGACGCGCCAGCGCATGGTGATCCTGCTCGACCTGGGTTACTTGCGGGGTGTTCAGATCGACATCGAAAGCGACGACTTTGATGCCTTTGGCGATAGCCCGGTCAATCGGCGCTTTCAGTATTTCGGCCAGGCCGAGCTGAACGATGATGCCGTCGACGCCCAGATCAATCGCCTGATCGATCATCTCGCCTTGACTCGCCGCCTGCTGCCGGGCATCGAATACGCGCAGGTTGGCACCCAGCGCTTCGGTCTGTTTTTCCACGCCACGCAAGTACGCCTCGGGGAAGTCCCCAGAGAACAAATAACCGACCAATGCAATCTGCACCTGACCTTTGTCGAACGGCGCCGGCGCGCCGGGCAAGGCTTTGGCCTGAGCGCTCAGCGCCAAGGCCGAGAGCAACGCGCCGGCGAGGCAATGACGGGCAAATTGTTTGATTGAACCGTGCATACAACTTCCTTGAATGAAGCGGCTCAACGCGCCCGATGCGCGAGGCCGAACGTGAACATCAGGGCCAGCACCAACACCAGTCCCTTGACGAAATCCTGCGCGTAGTAAGGCGCGTTAAGCATGGTCAGACCATTGAGCAGCGCCGCCACCAGCAGCGCACCGATCAGAGTGCCAAAGGCATTGGGCTTCTTCGCGCCGAGTACGGCAAAACCGATCAGCGCCGCGCCGAGAGCATCCAGCACCAGGCCATTGCCCGAACTGACGTCGCCGCGACCCAGCCGCGCGGCCAGCAACAATCCCCCCAGCGATGCAAGTAGCGCCGAGAGCACGTAAGCCAACAACTTGAAGCGCTGCACCGGCGCACCGGCCAGTCGCGCCGCTTGCTCGTTGCCGCCAATGGCATAGAACAAACGACCAATGCGCGTGCGTTCGAGAAACAGCCACACGGCTAAAGCGACCACAGCGGTAATCAGCACCGGAATCGGCACCACCTCCCACAACCGCCCGCGCCCCAGCGCAAGAAACGCGGCACTGAACGTACCTTCGGTTTCCTCGCCACTGGGCAAGGTCATGCCCACTGCAATCGAGCGTCCGCCCGTGGGAATCAACTGCACGCCGATCACTAGGAACATGCTGCCCAGCGTCGCGAGAATGTCCGGCACCCGCAGTTTGACGATCAGCCAGCCGTTGAGCAGCCCGACCAGCGCGCCACCCGCCAGACTGATCAACACCGCCGGCACCGCACCCCAGCCGAGCACGACCATCACGTAACTGGCGATCATCAGGCTCATCGCCGCCACGGCGCCAATCGACAGATCGAGGCCGCCGACGGCCATGGTCAGCGTCACGCCCAACGCCAGCAGTGCGACAATCGACACCGATTGCAGGATGCTGAACAGGTTGCCGACGCGCAGGAATGCCGGCTCGGCAACACTGAAAAACACCACGATCAGCGCCAGCAGCCACAACAGGCCGTAGCGGATCAGCACATGCAGCAGACGTTCGGCGCGGGCCGGCTCGGTCGATAACAGTGAACTTGAATCAGGCACTCGCTCTGCTCCTTGGCGTGGCTTGAGGGGAATGTTCGGTGACGTCGCTGCCGGCCAGTGCCGCGACCAGATCAGCACGATTGAGGCCGGCGCGCGGGTACTCGGCGACCACGGCGTGATCGCGTACCAGGAGGATGCGGTCGGCAATTTCCAGGGCTTCATCGACATCGGCGCAAATCACCAGCGTCGCCCGGCCCTTGGCGCTGTCGCGCAGCAGTTGGCCGATGTCGCGGCGGGCGCGCACGTCGACGCCTTGAAAGGGTTCATCGAGGATCAACACCCGCCCTTCGCCGAGCAGCCAGCGGCCGAGTACGACTTTCTGTTGATTGCCACCCGACAGTGCGCTCATCGGCACATCGATGCCGGCAGTCTTGATCCCCAGCGTTGCTACTTGCGCGTTGACCGCTGCTGCTTCAGCGCGGTTGCGGATGAAACCGCCGCGGGTGAAGCGTTCAAGAAACGGCAAAGTCAGGGTGCGACGCAAAGAGAAATCAGCTACCAGCGACTGACTGGCGCGATCTTCGGCCGCGAAGAACACCCCGCTTTGAATGGCTTGGCGCGGTGAGTCCGCACGCCAGTCCGCGCCATCCAGTTGCACCCTGCCCGAGGCCGCTTTACGCAGGCCGAACAACACCTCGGCGATTTCACTTTTACCGGCGCCCAACAGGCCGGTCAGCACCACGACTTCATTCTCGTGCAGGCTCAGATCGAACGCGGCGGAGCGCGACAGGATTTGCATGGCGCTGAGCTTCATCACCTCGCGCCCGGCCAAGCGCGGCTGGTAAACATGTTCGGCCAGCGCCTGTCCCAGCATGGCACTCACCGCTTCGGATAATTGCCGCGCCGTGAACTCGCCCGCGAACTGGCCATCACGCAGCACAATGGCGCGATCCGCTACGCGTTGCAGATCGGAGAGTCGATGGGAGATGTACAGAATCGCCACTCCACGACTGCGCAAGGTGTCGATCAAACCAAACAAGCGCTGCGCCTCGGCATCGGCAAGCGCCGCCGTCGGCTCATCCAGAATCAGCAGGCGCGGTTGCAACGCCAACGCGCGAGCGAGCACCACCAATTGCCGTTCGGCCTGACCGAGATGTTCGATCGGCTGCTCCAGCGGCAAGGTCAAACCCAGCCCGGCGGCGATGCTCGCGGCGCGTTCCAGCAGGCGTTTGCGATTGAGCCAGAAGTCCGCGTCCGGCTTGCACAGTTCATCGAGCAGGAGGTTCTCCGCGACGCTCAACCCCGGCGCAATGCCTTCATTGATCTGCTGATGCACCGCGACAATGCCGAAGCGCCGCGCCGACAGCGGTGAACTGAAATGCCGTGGCGCGCCTTCCAGCCAGATCTCGCCCGCGTCGGCGGTCTGGCTGCCCGCGAGAATCTTCACCAGGGTCGACTTGCCCGCGCCATTGGCACCGAGCAGCGCCACCACTTCGGCGGGATAGATGTCCAGGCTGACCGCATCCAGCGCCCGGCTCGCGCCAAATATTTTGCTCAACTCTCGTACACGAATCAGCGGCTCACGGGCCACAGCGACCGGCACACTCATACAATTCCTTAGCGGCGATGCGCCAGCGAACGAACCAACCGATCGCCCAGGCTTTGCACGCCCTGAACGAGGATCACCAACACCACCACCGTGGCGACCATCACTTCATTGTTGAAACGCTGATAGCCGTAACGGATCGCCAGATCACCGAGTCCACCGCCGCCGATTACCCCGGCCATCGAGGAAAAGCCGATCAGCATCACCAGCGTCAGGGTGATTCCGGCCAGCAACGCCGGCAGCGCTTCGGGCAACAGCACTTTGAAGATCACATGGCCGATGTCACCGCCCATGGCGAGGATGGCTTCGATGCGGCCCTTGTCGACTTCGTCGAGAGCGTTTTCGACAATACGCGCGAAGAACGGAAAGGCGCCGATGGTGATCGGCACCACGGCGGCGGTGCTGCCCAGCGTTGTGCCGACCACCAGCCGCGTCAGAGGGATCAGGGCAATCAGCATCACCACGAATGGCAGCGAACGGCCGAGGTTGACCACGCCACCCAGCACGGCATTCAAGCGTGGCATCGGCAGCAGCCCGTCGCGGCGACTGATAAACAGCAACACGCCCAGCGGCAAGCCGATCAGTAGCGTGAACAGCCCTGCGAGCAGGACCATATACAGGGTTTCACCGGTGGCGTTGAACACCAGTTGCAGGATTTCATCCCAATTGACTGTGCGGTTCATGAGTGCGCCGCCCTTACGCCGTATTGCTTGAGAAAACTCAGGCCCGGCTCAGCGTGGCCCAGTGGCAAGCCACAGGTCGGCCGCAGCGAAGCGCCCAGCTGTGATTGCGCATCGGCCAGCAGCCGTGGCACCGGCCCGGCTTCGACCAGACGCCCGTTGGCCATGAACGCGGCGTGATCGCAGATCGACTTGACCACCTCCAGCTCATGGGTGATCAACACGATGGTCACGCCCAATTGCCGATTGATGTCGCGCAGCAATTGCAGGATCGATTCGGTGGTTTCCGGGTCGAGCGCACTGGTGGCCTCGTCCGAGAGCAAGTACGCCGGCTCAGCGGCCAAAGCGCGGGCAATCCCGACGCGCTGTTTCTGGCCGCCGGACAATTGCGAGGGAAAGGCCTGCGCCTTGTCACTCAAACCGACCAGCTCAAGCAGTTCGCGCACCCGCACATGGCGCCACGGCTTGCCGACATTGGCAATCTCCAGCGGCACCGCGATGTTGTCGAAAACGGTGCGCGAATGCAGCAGGTTGAAGCCTTGGAAAATCATGCCGATGCGCTGGCGCTGCTGGCGCAGTTCGCTGACCGACAGCGTCGTCAGATCGATGCCATCGAGCAAAATGCGTCCGCTGTCCGGACGTTCGAGCAGGTTGAGGCAACGCAGCAGCGTCGACTTGCCCGCCCCGCTACGCCCGAGAATCCCGTAGACCGCACCGTCGGGAATGCTCAGCGAGACCTGATCGAGTGCCGGTTGCGCGGCCGAAGGATAAGTCTTGCTCAACTGCTCGACGGCGATCATGGCTTGCCGCCCGCCACGGGAATCACCGAGCCGGCGAAGTTGTCGCTGATGTATTTGGCGACCTCGGGCGACGTCAGGTCCTTGGCCAGTTGCGCGATACGCGGATCGTGTTCGAGCTTGGGCGTGGTTACCAGAATGTTGGCGTAAGGATTGTGCTCGGCTTTCTCCAGGCCGAAGGCATCCTTGGCCGGCACCAGCCCGGCGTCGAGCGCGTAGTTGCCGTTGATTACGGCCAGATCGACGTCGTCCAGCGAGCGCGGAATCTGTGGCGATTCGATCTCGAGAATCTTCAGTTGTTTCGGGTTTTCGGCGATGTCCTTGGGCGTTGCCTGATCCGCCGCCGGGTCGTTGAAGCCGGCTTTGAGTTTGATCAGGCCGTTGTCCTGCAACAGGTACAGCGCGCGGCTCAGGTTGGTGACGTTGTTGGGCACGGCGACCGTGCCTTTTACCGGCACGTCGGCGAAGCTTTTGTGCCGGTGAGAGTAAATGCCCAAGGGTTCGATGTGCACCGTGGCGGCCACCGCGAGTTTTTCGCCAAGGGCCTTTTCCTGGGATTTCAGGTACGGCAAGTGCTGGAAGTAATTGGCGTCGACGTCACCGTGCACCAACAGCTCGTTGGAGTTCACCCCGTTGGGGATCTCGATGACTTTGAGATTGAGTTGCGGATCGATTTTCTGGATGTACGCCAGAATCTGCGCGTGGGGCACCGGGTCAGCGGCGACGCGCAACGGCTCCAGCGCCTGCGCACCGAACGACGTCACCAGCGCGCCGAGCACGGCCAGGGTCAAACCTGCTTTCTTGATCATGTGCGGAGTCCTTGAGCGAGTGATGAGTCAGGCGGTTTTACGAACGGGCGGTGGCGGCAGTAGCGCATCGGCGTAGAAGCGCTGCGCGACGTCGGGATGCGAGCGCAAACGACCTTTGAGGTAGTTCCAGCCGACATCGCGAAACAGTGGGTTGAGCGGATCACTCGCTGGCCCGCGTGCCTCGCGCAACAGTGCGGTGGGCAGCGGATACAGCGGCACCACGGCATCCAGTTGCGCACCGAGGAAGAACGCAACAGACAGACGCTCAGTGCCCTCGGGCGGCGACACGACCCGATGCACCGTGGCCCGCAGATAACCGTTGCTGGCCAGCTCGAGCAGTTCGCCGATGTTCACCACCAGGGTGTTCTCACGCGGCAACGCATCGATCCAGCGCCCCTCTTCGATCTCGACCTGCAGACCGGCCTGCTGGTCTTGCAGGAGGAAGCTGAGGAAACCGGAATCCTTGTGCGCGCCGACGCCCTGGTGACTCGACTCGCTGGACTGGCCGGGATAGCGCATCAATTTGATGTGTTCGTTGGGTTTGTCGCCGTAGAGCTGATCAAACGCATCGGCGCGCAGCGAGAGTGCCTGAGCGAACGCACGCAGCAGGCGCAACGACATCCGCGTCATCGCCTCTTGCCATTCCAGCAGCAAAGGTTTCAGTTCCGGCAGTGCCGCCGGCCATTGGTTGGGGCCTTGCAGCCGCGCCCAGAACGGGCTGTCCGCGTCTAATGGCAACACCTCGCGCTCGGCGCCCAGATCGAACTGTTCACGCAGATCGGGCTGGCCACGGGTGATCTCCGAGGCGGCCCGGTTGTAACCGCGAAAGTGCGGTGAATTGATCATGCCGACGGCGTTTTTCTCGCTGTCGGGCAAAGCGAAAAACTGGCGGGCGTGGGCCTGTACCTGCTTGAGCAAAGCGCTGTCGATGCCGTGACCGGTCAGGTAGAAGAACCCGACGTCGCGAGCGGCGTGGCGCAGGTCTTCAAGAAATTCGTAACGCTGTTGCGCCGTGCCTTCGAACAGCGACAGGTCCAGCGTCGGTAATGCGGTGATATCGAGGGTATGCGGCATGATTCACTCCCGTGTGAATCAAACCTGAAAAACCTGTGATCGATTCAGCGTGTGCCGTCATGGCAATCGGGGTCTATCGGTTTGATGCGTTTTGATTCGTCGTTGCGACAAAACTAAACGATCTTAAAAATGCAGAGCCAATATCTTTTTCGCATTACCTTAGGCCTGATTTCCCCTCACTCCAGCCCTCCCCCGTGGGAGAGGGAGCCGACCGGGTTGTCTTGCGTTATACATCGACCTGAAAAACCGAGATGGATTCGGTAAAAAACGTTCAGGTCGGCGTAGCGCTCAAGATCATCTCGGTCAGTCCCCTCTCCCTCCGGGAGAGGGTTAGGGTGAGGGGCACAGACGACTCGGTATCAAGCCTCCTGCAACGCACGCGGCCGCTGACTGCGTTGTTCAGCACTGGCGTCTGGCGCCGGTTGCAACTGGAAGTCGAACTTCAACTCGGCATAACGCCCCGACACCGCGTCCTCGCGGAACACCACCTCCCCGACCAAGCCTTCACGGGTCGCATAGGCGAAGTCATCCCACAGGTATTGATCACCCGACAGATTGATTTGCGTCGTCAGGTGCCGATGCCCCGGTGCGCTGATAAAGAAATGCACATGGGCCGGACGCTGGCCATGGCGGCCGAGCTGGTTCAGGCATTCCTGGGTCGGCCCTTGTGGGTCGCAGCCATAACCGGACGGCACGATACTGCGAGCGCGGTAACGGCCTTCGGCGTCGGTAATGATGCGGCGGCGCAAGTTGTATTCGGACTGGCTCGGGTCGAAAAACGAGTAGGTGCCCTTGGTGTTGGCGTGCCACAGGTCAACGGTGGCACCGGCCAAGGGCTGGCCGTGCAGATCGAACACCCGGCCTTCGAGGTGCATAACGGTGGCGACGCCCTCTTCGCTGCCGTCATCCATGCGGCACTCGCCTTCACACAACGGCGCGCCGGCCACGTACAGCGGGCCTTCGATGGTGCGCGGTGTGCCGCCGGTCAAGCCAATCTGTGCGTCCTTGGCGTCCTGCAACAGGTCGAGGAAATGCTCGATGCCAAGGCCTGCGACCAGTAATCCCGCCTCCGAACGAGCACCCAATCGGTTTAGATAGTCGACCGCTTTCCAGAACTCACCATCAGTGATTTCCAGGTCTTCGATGATCTTGGCGCTGTCCTGCAAGATGCGCAGGACGATGGTTTTCAGCCGGGATTTACCGTCGTCGTTGGCAAAACCGGCGGCTTCCTTGAAGAATTTCTGCAGCTCGGCGGTGTGGGCAATTTTCACGGTCATAGTGGTTACCTCATCTTGTTGTTTTGTGGTTTACGCGAATCTTCAGAACAGACCACCTTCCCCTGTGGGAGCTGGCTTGCCAGCGATTGCGGTGTGTCATCCAGCATTGATGGCGGCTGGTGTATTGCTATCGCTGGCAAGCCAGCTCCCACAGTGTTCAGGGATGGATTCGAAACCCTGGATCAGCGATCGTCCGTATGGATCGACGACGGATGCCGGCAGAGGCCATCGACCTCAATGTCCATGTAGGGAAACAGCGGCAAGCGCATCAGCGTGTCGTGCAGGGCCTCGACGCTCGGCACATCAAACACGCTGTAATTGGCGTAATGCCCGGCGATGCGCCACAGGTGTCGCCATACGCCGTCGCGTTGCAGCCGTTGCGCCAGTTCCTTTTCGTCCGCCTTGAGCCGGGTGGCCAATGACGGGTCCATATCGGCGGGCAATTTCACGGTCATTTTTACGTGGAACAACATGCTGATTCTCCTGATTCAGTGGCGACGAAAACGCGCCAGACGCTCTTCATCCAGCGTCAAGCCAAGGCCCGGGGTTCGCGGGATATGCAAGTGGAAATCGCGGTACTGCGGCGCTTCGCTGACGATGTCTTCGGTCAGCAGCAACGGGCCGAACAGTTCGGTGTCCCAGGTCAGCTGCTTGAGCGTGAGGAAGGCGTGCGCCGAGGCCAGCGTGCCGATGGAGCCTTCGAGCATGGTGCCGCCGTACAGCGCGATGCCGGCGGCCTCGGCGATCTGCGCGGTTCTGAGCACGGCTCGCGGGCCACCGTTCTTGGCAATTTTCAGGGCGAACACACTGGCGGCACCGTCAGCGGCGAGGCTGAAGGCATCCTCAACGCTTTCGATCGATTCGTCGGCCATGATCGGCGCCGGGCTGCGCTGATTCAGGCGAATCTGCCCGGAACGGTTGACCCGCGAGATCGGTTGTTCAATCAGGTCGATGCCGTTGTCACCCAGTACCTGACAGCCGCGAATCGCCTGGGATTCATCCCAGTACTGATTAACGTCGACCCGCACACTGGCGCGTTCGCCCAAGGCTTTTTTGATCGCCACCACGTGTTTGAGATCCTGCTCCAGCGGGTTGGCACCGATCTTCAATTTGAAGATGCGATGGCGACGCGCTTCGAGCATCTGCTCGGCTTCGGCGATGTCGCGGGCAGTGTCGCCGCTGGCCAGGGTCCAGGCCACTTCGAGGCTGTCACGCACGCGGCCGCCGAGCAGTTCACTGACCGGCAGACCGAGGCGCTTGCCTTGCGCATCGAGCAGTGCACTTTCGATGCCGGACTTGGCGAAGGTGTTGCCCTTGGCGATCTTGTCGAGACGCTGCATCGCCGCGTTGATGTTATTGGCTTCCATACCGACCAAGGCCGGAGCCAAATGCGCGTCTATATTGGCTTTGATGCTTTCCGGGCTTTCATAACCGTAGGCGAGGCCGCCGATGGTGGTGGCTTCACCGATGCCTTCGATACCGTCGCTGCAGCGCAGACGCAGAATCACCAGGGTCTGCTTCTGCATCGTGTGCATCGCCAGTTTGTGCGGGCGGATGGTCGGCAGGTCGACGATGATCGTCGTCAGGCTTTCAATCAGAATTTGCTGCATGTCTGTGTCCCTTGAATAGTGCTCAACCGAGATCGCCGCCACCGACCGGCAAGGTCACGCCGGTGATGTACGAGGCGTCGTCAGAGGCGAGAAAGAGGATCGCGCCGACCTGTTCGTCGAGGCTGCCGTAGCGTTTCATCAGGCTGCTGTCGAGGGTTTGCGCGACGATTTCCTGGTACCAGGCCTGCTCCTGCGCCGACGGTTCGGCTGCATTGCGCGGGATCCGCCGGGACGGTGCTTCGGTGCCGCCCGGGGCGGTGGCGTTGACGCGAATCCCGCGCTCGGCGTTTTCGAATGCCAGGCAAGCCGTGAGTGCGTTGATACCGCCCTTGGCAGCGCCGTACGGCACGCGGTTGACGCTGCGGGTGGCTATTGAGGAAACGTTGACGATGGCGCCGCGACCTTGCTTGAGCATGTACGGCAGCGCGGCGTGGCAACACCACAGCGTCGGGAACAGCGAGCGGCGCACTTCGGCTTCAATCTGCTCGACTTCGTAGTGCTCGAACGGTTTGGTCCAGATCGTGCCGCCAACGTTGTTGATCAGGATGTCGAGGCGGCCGAAGGTGTTGATGGCTTCGGCCATGACCCGCGCGCAATCGGCGTATTGCTCAAGGTCGGCGGTCAACGCGAGAACGCCCTCGCCTTGCAGTTCGTGCACCAGTTCGGAACGGTCGACGGCGATCACTTGCGCGCCTTCGTCCAGCAGGCGCTCGCAGACACGGCGGCCGATACCCTGAGCCGCGCCGGTGACCAGCGCGACCTTGTTGGAGAATCTGTTGTTCATGACAACCTCGAGAAAGGATTTCAGGCAGCCGCAGCGGCAAATTTTTCGTAGTAGAAATTCGCGGGGGTGATGCCCTGTTCACGAATGTATTGGCTGACCGCTTCAACCATCGGCGGCGGGCCGCACAGGTACACATCGACGTCACCTTCATTGAGATGGCGCGGCTCGATGTGCTGGGTGACGTAGCCCTTGAGCGGATGCGCACTCTGCGGATTGGCCACGCAGGCGCCGAAACTGAAGTTCGGGATGCGGGCGGCGAAGGCTTCGAGACGATCGAGTTCGACCAGATCGAAATCGTTGGTCACGCCGTAGATCAAATGCACGGGATGATCGCTGCCCTGCTCGGCGATCTTTTCCAGCATCGCGGTGAACGGCGCCAGGCCGGTGCCGCCCGCCAACAACAGCAGCGGCCGCTTGATCTCGCGCAGGTAGAAACTGCCCAACGGCCCGGCCAGGTTCATGCTGTCGCCGGCCTTGGCCAACCCGGAGAGAAAGCTGCTCATCAAGCCGCCAGGCACGTTGCGGATCAGGAAACTGACCTCGCCGTTTTTCTGCAACGAGCTGAAGGAATAGGCGCGGGTCTGCTCGCTGCCGGGCACTTGCAAGTTGACGTATTGCCCCGGCAGAAACGCCAGTTTGCTCAGCGCTTCGCCCTTGATCGACAGCGCGATGGTGCTCTCGGACAACTGCCGGACAGCGCTGATCGACGCCTGGAAGTTCGCCTGTTCGGTCTTGCACACCTGCGAGCCGGCCGGTACGCGGACGACGCAATCGCTGGCGGCGCGCATCTGGCAGGTCAGCACATAACCTTGCGCGAGTTCATCGGCGCTCAAGGCGTCTTCAATGAAGTTGTCGCCCATGTCGTAACGCCCGGCCTCGGCGAAACATTTGCAGGTGCCGCAGGCGCCGTCGCGGCAGTCCAGCGGAATGTTGATGCCTTGGCGATACGCCGCATCGGCGACAGTTTCATGGCCACCCGCCTCGATGAAACGAGTGACGCCGTCTTCAAAATTAAGCGCAATCTGGAAATTCATGGTGCACCTCGCCGTGTCGACTAGATGTGATAAATGTCGATGACCTGACGGACGTAATCGTTTTTCAGCACGACTTTCTTGACCTTGATCAGCGGCTGTTCACCACGCAGATCGAGGGTGTAGAAACTGCTGCCGAAGTAGCTGTCGGTGACCTGATAGCGAAAGCTCAGGGTGTGCCAGTTGAAACGCACCTGGCACAGCCCTTCGCTCTGCCCGACGATTTCGATGTTGCTCAGGTTGTGCGAGGTGCGGGTGTCGGGGAGGGTCGCGCTGGAGCGCTCGGTCTTGATCCGGAAGATGCGATCTTCGAGGCCGCCACGGTTGCCGTACCAGATCAGCGAGATTTCGCTTTGCGGGTCCTCGGTGAGGGTGTCGTTGTCGTCCCAGGCCGGCATCCAGAAGGTCGCATCGGCGGCGTACAGTTCCAGCCATTGATCCCACTGGCCGTCATCGAGATAGCGCGCTTCGCGGTAGAGAAAATCGCGCACGGTTTCGTAGAGGTTGCTCATCACACGGCCTCCACAGGAATCAGTTGAGGTTCGGCGGCAGCGGCCTTGAGCATGGTTTCTTGCCAGTACTTGTGTTGCAGCACAAACAGGCCTTCGTCTTCGGTACGCATGCCGGAGAGCAGTGGTTTGAGGTCGATTTCTTCGGCGGCTGCGTCGGCACCTTCGACCCAGTGGGTGGCGCCACGGGACATGTCGTTCCAGCCGCGACCCGCGCCATAACCGGTCTGGCACGAGCGGAACTCTTCCAGGTCATCCGGCGTGGCCATGCCGCTGACGTTGAAAAAGTCTTCGTACTGACGAATGCGCTTGGCCCGCGCTTCAGCGCTCTCGCCTTTGGGGGCGATGCAGTAAATGGTGATTTCGGTCTTGTCGACCGAGATCGGCCGGGCGATGCGGATCTGTGAGCTGAACTGATCCATCAAGTACACGTTGGGGTACAGGCACAGGTTGCGCGAGTTTTCGATCATCCAGTCGGCGCGGGCCTGGCCGAAATCACGGGCCAACTCGTCACGGCGCTCGTAGGCCGGCCGATCTTCAGGGTTGGCCCAGCGGGTCCAGAGCAGCAGATGACCGTGATCGAACGAATAAAAGCCGCCGCCCTTCTTCGCCCAACTGCCGGCGCTCATGGTTTTGATCGCTTCACCCGCTTCGCGCTGTTGACGCTGGTTCTGGGTGGCGGCGTAGTTCCAGTGCACCGAGCTGACGTGGTAGCCATCGGCGCCATTTTCAGCGGTGAGTTTCCAGTTGCCTTCGTAGATATAGGAACTTGAACCGCGCAGCACTTCCAGGCCTTCAGGCGACTGATCGACGATCATATCGATGATTTTTGCCGATTCGCCCAGATGCTCAGCGAGGGGTTTCACATCGGCATTGAGGCTGCCGAACAGAAAGCCGCGATAGGACTCGAAACGCGCAACCTTTGTCAGGTCATGGGAGCCTTCGCAGTTGAAGCCTTGCGGGTAACCGGCCTCGCTCGGGTCTTTGACCTTGAGCAATTTGCCGCTGTTGTTGAACGTCCAGCCGTGAAACGGGCAGGTGTAGCTGGAGCGGTTGCCGGACTTGTGCCGGCACAACATGGCGCCGCGATGGCTGCAGGCATTGAGGAACGCATTGAGTACACCGTCCTTGTTGCGCGCGATAAAGATCGGCTGGCGCCCCATGGTGGTGGTGAGAAAATCGTTGTTGTTGGGGATCTGGCTTTCATGGGCGAGGTAAATCCAGTTACCTTCGAAGATGTGCGCCATCTCCAGTTCAAACAGACGCGGATCGGTGAACATCTCCCGCTTGCAGCGGTAGGCGCCCTTCTCCTTGTCTTCTTCAAGCATGGCATTGAGGTAATCGATTCCCAGGGACATGGCCGGGGCCTCCATTGTTATTGTTCAGGCCAGGTCAGATTAGGGAGGCGATGCACGGGGCAATAGCCGAATCCTGCAGATCGCTATCCGTTTTGTGCAGGATGGCGCGGCAGATGATTCAGCATGTTTCGCGAGGGTTTAGTGCGGAGTGTCAGTGGCGGCGTTTGAAGGTCTGCGACGGCAGTTCGCCGAATTGCTGGCGATAGCTTTCGGAGAAGCGGCCCAGGTGCAGAAAGCCATAATCCAGCGCCAGTTCAGTGAGATTGCGCACCGGGCAGCTTGGGTCGCTGAGGCAGGCGTGAATGCGTACCAGCTTGCGCTGGCGGATGTATTGCATCGGTGTGACGCCGAGTTGGCGTTCGAACAAAGCATACAGCGAGCGCGGGCTCATGCTCGCCTGCGCGGCCAGATGTTCGGCGGGCAGGTCCTGTTTCAGATTGCGCTCGATGTAATCGATGATGCGCTCGAAGCTGACGTTCGGCGTGCTCAGGCACTCACGGCTGACATTGGTGTTCATCAGCGAAATCAGTTTGCTGCCGATGATCTGCGCGTAATGCTCCTGCACCCGCAGTAACGGATCGCTGGCCTCGGCTTCCTGACAGATCATCGCCAGCAGGTTGGTGAAGCCTTCCAACTCCTCCAGCCGATAGTGATTGCGCAGGAAACGGATACCGCTGGAGGGGTGCTGCCAACGCTGCTCGTCGCACACCGATTCGAGCACGCTGACCGGCACCTTGAGGATGAATTTTTCGCAATCATCCGAGTACGTCAGATCGACCGGATCATCCGGATTGATCAACAGCAACTCGCCCGGCACCAGATGCTGTTCGCGCTTATGCCCGCGCCACAGGCAATTGCCTTGCAGCAGGACTTGCAGGTGGTACACGGTCTCCAGCGCCACGGAGGTCACGCGAACACTGCCGCCATAGCTGATACGCGCCAGATCGAGGTCGGCCAGTTTTCGGTGGTTGAGGCTGGCTTGTGGGTGGGTGGTTCTGGACAGGCCGATGAAGTGCTGGCCGACGTGCTGGTTGACGTAGTCGGAGACGGCATAAGGGTCAGCGTGACGAAACACGCTGCTGCGATCGCTCAGCAGATGGCTGTCCATGGGGCATTGCTCGTTGTTGTCGTTATTTTGGGATCACGGGGTTTCAGGCATCACGACTCACAGTACGCCCGGAGTATGAGGGTGGGCAATTGGACAAAGGTTTGGGTGCTCGATAATCGAACGTTTTTTTGCGGATTACGGGGTGGTTTGAACTAGGCCTACACTTGCCAAAGAAATGCCCTACACGCAAAAAAATCCGACACAGAAAAATCCTACTTATGACAGTTTTAAAAAAACAAAAAAAGCCCGTTCCAGTCGAAACTGAAACGGGCTTCTCCCACCTCAACGGCCCTTACTTCAGGTCGTCAAAGTGGTCTCGCAGGAACTCGTAAAAGCGAAAGGCTTTAAACAATCTCCATACAAGGCTCAGCGTACGCAGCAAAAGCTTCATACGTTTTGGCCTCCAGGGCTGGGGGCCAAACCTCCAGCAAACTTACCGGATCATACTTGCCTTCAGCCTGCACGTTAAAGCAGCTAGTGAGGCGGCCGGTTGAAATCCCTCCGAAACATCATTCCGGCACGGGTGCAAAACCGTGTCAAAGGGCATGAAACCGTTTGGTCACCAGCCTGGCCTCACCGCTGCTCGAACAAGTGAGCGCCCGCATCATAACCTTCATTCAGAGGCTTTCAGGAAAAGTAATTTTCTGTTTTGTTAACCATTATTTCTGCCAGCCTTTTATGAAAATGAAATAGCGTAAACAACCAGTTTCTTACGAACTTTAACCTTGCAAGGGGGCACAAAGACTCCTACCATGAGCGAACGTTAAAGCAGCTAGTGAAGCAAAAAACCTCGGTCGCAAACCAAGGTTTACAAAAGAACCGCCCCGCAAAGGCGGTTTTTTTTCGTCTGCCTTTTCACTGCACCCGCCGATGAAAATCAGATCACAGCGCCCGCGCCCACGTCTGACTCACCAGATCCTTGCCAAAGCTGTGAACCGCCTCCTCCTCCACCAGTTCAAACCCCGCCTGCTGATAAATCTTGCGCGCAGCCGTCAGGTTGCTGGTCGTCCACAAGGTCATTTTCTGGTAGCCAATCTGTCGGGCAAATCGCATGCACTCCTCGACCAGACGACTGCCAATGCCCAAGCCCCGCGCGCTGGCGTCGACGTAGAGCATGCGCAGTTTGGCGGTCGTTTCATCCTGGCGGACGATAAACACAGAGCCAATAACCTTGCCGTCCTTTTCCGCAATCCAGCAGCGCTCGCTTGTCGGGTCGTAATCACGCAGGTACTTGGCGACCACCTCGGCCACCAGTGTTTCGAACTCCGAATTCCAGCCGTATTCGCGGCTATACAGCGCGGCTTGCTGTTGCATCACCGTGCCCATGTCACCGGGCTGCGGATCGCGTAACACGTAGTTCGAATCCTTGTTGCCTTGCAGCAGTGTCTGGATCAGCGTCATGGCGCCGATCAGACGTTTTTGCTGCGGTTCAGGTAATCGCTTGAGCATGGTGACGATCTGTTCACGGGAAGCCTTTTCCAACGGGATCAGAATTTCACGGCCCAGCTCGGTAAGGTGCAATTGCGCGGCGCGGGCGTCGGTCGGCGACGGGACTTTCTGGATCAGGCCACGCTTCTCGAAACCACTGATGATGCGACTCATGTAGCCGGCGTCCAGCCCAAGCATCTGGCGTAGATCGGCGCTGGTCAGGTCGCCACGCGAGGCCAGCTCATACAAAATGCGCAGCTCAGTCAGCGAGTAGTCGCTTTGCAGCAAATGCTCCTGCAATACGCCGATCTGATGGGTGTAAAAACGATTGAAGCCGCGCACAACATCGGCTTGCTCGAGGAGATGGCTGCTGGACATGGCAAACACTCAGATAATTGCTTAAAGCAACTATATATTTGCCAAAAGCAACCATGTCAACAGAAAGCTATCGGCATTTGGCCAACACCACCTGACAGGTATCCGGCGTGCCCCCGGAGCGCCCGGCATAACGGATGCAGTTGTTCAACGATTTCTGCCGGGCCATGTTCAGGCTGGAGCCCCAGGCCAGACCGCCCTCGCCGACCGTCGGCAAGGCTTTGGCGTAGCAGGCATCGCCAACCCCCGAGGGTGGATAGTGTTTTCGGCTGGAGCAGCCTGCGCCAAGCGTCAGGCTAAGCCCGATCAGGGTGAGCATGCCCCAGAGCGAGCATCGGTTAATCATCGCATTCCACCTGCCGGCAAAGGGGTCGTGACCTGCAGAGTCTAGTCCCCTCACCTGCACAAATCTTCTAAACGTCGATGATCATTGCGCGGTATTTTATGGGGCCGCACCTTTCAATGGCGAACTCTGGAGCCTCCGTGGATAAACGCAACTGGATCGAGCTGTCCCAGGATGTCGACACCGGGATTGAATCGATTCGCGCTCACTTTGAGGGCCATGCCTACGATCCGCACTGGCATGACAGTTTCCTCGTCGGCGTCACCGAGCAAGGTGTGCAGCAGTTCAATTGCCGCCGCATGCGCCATCGCAGTACGCCGGGCAACGTGTTCTTGCTGGAGCCGGGGGAAATCCACGATGGGCAAGCGCCTACCGAGGAGGGTTTTACCTATTCGATGCTCTACCTCGATCCGCATTGGCTTGAGCGTGAAATGCACGCGCTGTTCGAAGATGCACCGTCCGACAGCCAGCCCGGTTTTGCCGATACGCTGAGTCAGGATCCGCGTCTGGCCACAGCGATCAGTCACGCTTTTCATGCGTTGCATGACGGCGATCTGCGCATTGTCCGCCAGACCGCCATCGATGGCTTGCTCGGCTCGCTCACGCGCCATCTCGCGTGGCGCAAACGCCAGGATTTCGATCCTCGCCTGCCGTTGGTGGCGCAACTGGCGCGGGATTATCTGCACGCGCACACCTATGAAGATATCGGTCTCGATGATCTCGCGCGGGTCTGCGGGGTCGACCGTTTTCGTCTTAGCCGCGCCTTCAAGTCGGCTTTTGGCTTGGCGCCGCACGCGTACCTGATCCAGCTGCGTCTGGCCAAGGCGCGTCAGTTGCTGGCTCGGGGGGAAACGCCGGCGCAGGTCGCCAGCGTGCTCGGTTTTGCCGACCAGAGTCATCTCGGTCGCTGGTTCCGTCGCGCCTACCAACTCACCCCCGCCGACTACCGCAAGCGCTGCTCAAACCTTCCAGACTGACGTACACCGACTGGCGATCATGGCTTCCTGTGTTTACTTCCAAGGAATCCGCCCATGGCGTCATTATTGCCCTTCCTGCTATTCGCTTTCGTTGCCTCGATTACGCCGGGGCCGACCAATATTCTGGTGTTGAGCCACAGTTCGCGCCAAGGCCTGCTCGCCACGTTGCCGATCATTTTTGGCGCCTGCGCGGCGGCGGCACTGATTGTATTGGTGGTCGGCCTCGGTGCCGGCGAAACCTTGCTGCGCTACCCGCGCGTGCAGCAAGCCATGGCCTGGGGCGGTGTGCTCTGGTTGAGCTGGCTGGCGTGGCAGATCTTTCGCAGCGCGCCGCCATCGCTGGACCCGGCTGAGACGCAGGCCGAAAGTCTCAGCGTGCTGGGCGCGGCCATGCTGCAACTGGTCAATCCCAAGGTGTGGATGATGGCCGTGGCGGTGGTCAGCGTATTTGTCGGCGGTGGTGACAAGACACTGCGATTACTGGTGTTGTCGTTGGCATTTCTGCTGGTGTCGCTGCCGTGCATGACGTTCTGGGCGTTGCTGGGTGTGGGCAGTGCGCGGCTGATGGGATCGCCAAAGGCGTTCAAGCGGATGAACGCAGCACTCGCGCTGTTGTTACTGCTCTCGGCCTGGCTGACTGTCCTGACGTAACTCCACTGTAGGAGCTGCCGAAGGCTGCGATCTGTTGATCTTGATCTTAAAAAACAGAATCAAAAGATCGCAGCCTTCGGCAGCTCCATAGCGCTTCAATACCATTTCATCAGGGTGAGGTGGCCTGGCGATACTCGCGCGGAGTAAACCCGGTCGAGGCCTTGAACTGGCGTGTGAAGGCGCTGTGATCGGTATAGCCGCATTGCAATGCCACATCGGTAATTGGCAGGTCGGTGTGCAGCAAGCGGTGCGCGTGTTCGAGGCGTACTTTCTGGATCATCTGCCGTGGCGTCAGGTGGAATACGCGTTTGCAGTAACGCTCCAGTTGCGCGACTGAAATACCGGCGATTCGCGTCAGTTCACCGAGGGTGACGCGGCGATTGAAATTCGCGCGAATATGCTCATCGACAGCCGCCAGCCGTTCGAATGCCGGGTGCGTTTCACTGGCCGATTGCAGGTCAACCGAGATTCCCGCCAGACCAATAATGACCCCGTCACGGTTGTACAGCGGCTGCTTGTGCGTCAGGCACCAGCCCGGTTCGCGACTGCCGTACAGATGCAGTTCCAGCTGATCCTCCAGCACAAAGCCCTCCTCCAGCACTTTGCGATCCTGCTCGGTGTAGCCCGGTCCGAGTTGTGCCGGGAACACCTGCGCACTGGTTTTGCCGAGCAACGGGCGCAAATCCTTCAAGCCACAGCGTTGCACCAGCGTGCGGTTGGCGAGCACGTAACGGGCCTGCACATCCTTGATGAAAATCGCCGCATTGGGGATCACATCAAGCATCGGCAACAACAGCGCGGCGCCGGCCAAGAGTTCCTCCAGTGTCTGCGGACGCTGGCCATTCATGCCTTGGGCCAGGATCGAAAACGCCTGCTGCATCAGAGATTCCCCTCGTAACGTGGATCGACCAAGTCCCCGCCATGCGGCGTTCGCGTGCAGATTGCAGCATCGTTCAAGGCGTGTCGAGGGCCGTGTTTCATCGGTGCCATTGTGCTGATTTCGTCATCGAACCCGCGGCAAAACATCAATCGCCCCACCGTTGATGAGTTCAAAGTCTGGCCGTCCGAGTGACACAACTGCCTATCCAATAACTCACAAGAAGGCGATGCCATGTCAGGCCAAGGCAAGTTCAAAAAACAGCTTTCACTGATCGACCTCACATTTATCGGGCTGGGGGCGATCTTCGGTTCCGGCTGGTTGTTCGCGGCCAGTCATGTGTCCGCGATTGCCGGGCCGGCGGGGATTTTTTCCTGGCTGCTGGGCGGCTTCGCCGTGTTGTTGCTGGGCATCGTCTACTGTGAACTCGGCGCTGCACTGCCGCGTGCCGGTGGCGTGGTGCGTTATCCGGTGTACTCCCACGGGCCGTTGCTCGGCTACTTGATGGGTTTTATCACCCTGATTGCGTTTTCCAGTCTGGTGGCGATCGAAGTGGTTGCTTCGCGCCAATACGCGGCGGCATGGTTTCCCGAGCTGACCAAGGCTGGCAGCGGCGATCCGACGATCCTCGGGTGGATGGTGCAGTTTGGTCTGCTCTGCATTTTCTTCCTGCTCAACTACCGCAGCGTGAAGACCTTCGCCAAGGCCAATAATCTGGTCAGCGTATTCAAATTCATCGTGCCGTTGCTGGTGATCGGTGTGCTGTTCACCTTCTTCAAACCGGCCAACTTCCACGTGCAGGGTTTCGCCCCGTTCGGCTTGTCCGGTATCGAAATGGCGGTGTCGGCGGGTGGCGTGATTTTCGCTTACCTGGGGCTGACGCCAATCATCTCCGTGGCCAGTGAAGTGAAGAATCCGCAGCGCACTATTCCCATCGCGCTGATCCTCTCGGTGCTGCTGTCGACGTTGATTTATGTGCTGCTGCAAATGGCCTTTCTTGGCAGCATCCCGACCGAAATGCTCGCCAATGGCTGGGCCGGGATCAGCAAAGAGTTTTCCCTGCCGTACCGCGACATTGCACTGGCACTGGGTGTGGGTTGGCTGGCTTATCTGGTGGTCGCCGATGCGGTGATCTCGCCAAGCGGCTGCGGCAACATCTACATGAACGCCACCCCGCGAGTGATCTACGGCTGGGCGCAGACCGGCACCTTCTTCAAGGTCTTCACCCACATCGACGAAAAATCCGGCATCCCACGTCCGGCGCTGTGGCTGACCTTCGCCCTGTCGGTGTTCTGGACCCTGCCGTTTCCGTCGTGGGAGGCGCTGATCAACGTGGTCTCCGCTGCGCTGGTGTTGAGCTACGCCGTGGCCCCCGTGTCCGTGGCCGCGCTGCGCCGCAATGCGCCAGACATGCCACGGCCGTTCCGGGTCAAGTGCATGGGCGTGCTCGGGCCGGTGTCGTTCATCATCGCCGCGCTGATTGTCTACTGGTCGGGCTGGAACACCGTGTCGTGGCTGCTTGGCCTGCAGATTCTGATGTTCGTCGTCTATCTCTTGTGCGGCCGTTTCGTGCCGACCGCCCACCTCAATCTGGCCCGCCAGGTGCGTAGTTCAGCGTGGCTGATCGCCTTCTACGCGGTGACCATCGTGCTGTCGAAACTCGGCACCTTTGGTGGCCTCGGCATCCTCGCTCATCCGTTCGACACGATCGTCGTCGCCGCATGCGCCACCGGCATTTATTACTGGGGCGCCGCGACCGGTGTGCCGGCGCATCTGCTGCGTCTGGAAGACGATGATGAGGAAAGCGAAATCGCCGCCCCCGACTCGACCGTGGCTGCGCGCCCTGCCGGCGCCTACTGAAATCACCTAAAGGAATCTATTCATGAAACGAGTACACGTCATTGATTCCCACACCGGCGGTGAGCCCACGCGTCTGGTGATGACAGGCTTCCCCGACCTGCCCGGCAACAGCATGGTGGAAAAACGCGATGCGCTGCGCACTCAGCATGACCAATGGCGCCGCGCCTGCCTGCTGGAGCCTCGTGGCAACGATGTGCTGGTCGGCGCGCTGTATTGCGAGCCGGTCTCGCCGGACGCCACGTGCGGGGTGATTTTCTTCAACAACGCCGGTTATCTGGGCATGTGCGGCCACGGCACCATCGGCCTGATCAATTCGTTGCAGTACTTGGGAAAAATCCAACCGGGCATCCACAAAATCGACACGCCAGTCGGCCCGGTCAGCGCCACGTTGCATGAGGACGGCTCGGTGACATTGGGCAACGTGCCCGCCTACCGCCATCGCAAACAGGTGCCGGTGGACGTGCCGGGATTCGGTCAGGTATTGGGCGACATCGCCTATGGCGGCAACTGGTTTTTCCTCGTCTCCGAGCACGGCCAGACATTGACGATGGACAACGTCGAACACCTCACGGCGTACACCTGGGCAATGCTCAAGGCCCTCGAAGATCAGGGCATTTACGGCGAGGACGGCGCCGTCATCGATCACATCGAACTGTTTGCAGACGACGCCGTTGCCGACAGCCGCAACTTCGTCATGTGCCCTGGCAAAGCCTACGACCGCTCTCCGTGCGGCACCGGCACTAGCGCCAAACTCGCCTGCCTCGCGGCCGACGACAAACTGCAACCCGGCGCCACCTGGGTGCAGGCGAGCATCACCGGCAGCCAGTTCGAAGGCCGCTTCGAATGGGACGGCGAGCGAGTGCGCCCGTTCATCACCGGCCGCGCTTACATGACCGCCGACAGCACCTTGCTGATCGACGAAGCAGACCCGTTCGCGTGGGGCATCTGAGCCACCGCGCAGACTTTTCACCTCAATTTGAACGATGTGCCAAGGAGTTAAAACAATGAGCGACAACATCTTCACCGGTTGCATGCCGGCCCTGATGACCCCGTGCACCGCCCAGCGCAAACCGGACTTCGACGCCTTGGTGGCCAAGGGTCGCGAACTGATCGATATCGGCATGAGCGCCGTGGTCTATTGCGGTTCCATGGGCGACTGGCCGCTGCTGACCGAGGCCGAGCGTCAAGAAGGCGTGGCGCGTCTGGTCGCGGCGGGCATCCCGACGATCGTGGGCACCGGCGCGGTGAATTCCCGTGAAGCGGTCTCCCATGCGGCGCACGCGGCGAAAGTCGGCGCGCAGGGTTTGATGGTGATTCCGCGTGTGCTGTCCCGTGGTGCTTCGGTCACGGCGCAAAAAGCCCATTTCGCCGCCATCCTGCAAGCCGCGCCGAATCTGCCGGCGGTGATCTACAACAGCCCTTACTACGGCTTCGCCACCCGCGCCGACCTGTTCTTCGAATTGCGCCGCGAGTACCCGAACCTGATCGGTTTCAAAGAATTCGGCGGTGGCGCCGACCTGCGTTACGCCGCTGAAAACATCACATCCAAGGACGATGACGTGACCTTGATGGTCGGCGTCGACACGCAAGTGGTCCACGGTTTTGTCAACTGCAACGCCACCGGCGCCATTACCGGCATCGGCAACGCCCTGCCCCGCGAAGTACTGCAACTGGTCGCGCTGAGCAAGCAAGCGGCCAAGGGTGATGCCAAGGCACGGCGCCAGGCGCGGGAACTGGAATCGGCGCTGGCGGTACTGTCGTCGTTCGATGAGGGCTGCGACCTGGTGCTGTATTACAAACACCTGATGGTGCTCAACGGCGACAAGGAATACACCCTGCACTTCAACGAAACCGATGCGTTGAGCGATTCGCAGCGGCGGTATGCCGAGAAGCAGTATTCGCTGTTCCGTCACTGGTACGAGAACTGGTCGGCGGAACAGAACTTCGCCTGACACCTCAGCCTCACCTGCCGCGATGCGTTTTGCTACGCGGCAGGCATTTCCCTTTTTTCAGGAAGACACCATGACTTTGACGGGCCACATGCTGATCGGGCAGCACACGATTGCCGGCAATCGCAGCGCCATTTGCGGGATCAATCCGGCCACCGATGAAGCGCTGCAACCAGCGTATGCCGGTGGCTCGGCCGGGCATGTCGAACAGGCCTGCGCGTTGGCTTGGGCCGCATTCGATGTTTATCGCGAGACAACCCTGAATGTCCGCGCCGAATTCCTTGAAGGCATTGCCGGGGAAATCGAAGCCCTGGGCGATGAGCTGATCGACCGTGCCCACGCGGAAACCGGCCTGCCGCACGCGCGACTGCTGGGCGAACGCGGGCGTACTTGCCAGCAATTAAGAATGTTCGCCCGCACGGTGCGAGCCGGTGAATGGCTGGATGTGCGTGTCGATAGCGCGCTGCCGCAACGTCAACCGCTGCCGCGCGCCGATCTGCGTCAACGGCAGATTGCGCTGGGACCGGTCGCGGTGTTTGGCGCAAGCAACTTTCCGCTGGCGTTCTCAGTGGCGGGCGGTGATACCGCATCGGCACTGGCCGCCGGTTGTCCGGTGATCGTCAAGGCGCACAGTGCGCATCCCGGCACCAGCGAACTGGTCGGCCGCGCGGTGGCCCGGGCGGTAAAAGCCTGTGGCTTGCCGGACGGCGTGTTTTCCTTGTTGTACGGCTCCGGCCGCGAAGTGGGCATTGCGCTGGTCACAGATCCACGGATCAAAGCGGTGGGTTTCACCGGTTCGCGCAGCGGCGGTCTGGCGTTGATTCAAGCAGCGCAGGCCAGACCAGAACCGATTCCGGTGTACGCGGAAATGAGTTCGATCAATCCGGTGCTGTTGTTTCCAGCGGCGCTGGACAATCGCACGCAAGCTTTGGCTGAAGGATTCGTGGCTTCGCTGACATTGGGCGCGGGCCAGTTCTGCACCAATCCGGGATTAGTGATCGCGTTGGAAGGACCGGCGCTGGACAAATTTATCGCCGCCACCGCCGAGACCATTCAGCGCAGCCCGGCGCAGACGATGCTGACACCGGGCATCTTCAGCGCCTACGAGGCTGCCGTGAATGCGCTTGCCGAAAGTGCCGATACGCGCATCGCCGGCGTTGGCCAGCCCGGCAGCGGCCCAAACCAGTGTCAGGCCCATGTATTCGTGACCGAGGCCGCCGACTTTCTCGCCGATCACCGCCTGCAAGCCGAAGCGTTCGGTGCGGCGGCGCTGATCGTGCAATGCGAAAGTGAAGCTGAAATCCGTCAGGTCACCGAGCTTCTGGAAGGCCAGTTGACCGCCACGTTGCACCTGGATGACCAAGACCTGGAACAGGCGCGTGCATTGCTGCCGACGCTGGAGCGCAAGGCCGGTCGCTTGCTGGTCAACGGCTGGCCCACCGGGGTCGAGGTGTGTGACGCTATGGTTCACGGCGGGCCGTTCCCGGCCACGTCCGACTCGCGCACGACATCCGTCGGTACAGCGGCGATTCTGCGCTTCCTGCGCCCGGTATGCTATCAGGACTTCCCCGACAGCTTGCTGCCTGACGCATTGAAACAAGGCAATCCGCTGCAATTACGGCGTCTGCTTGATGGCCACAGGGAAGTGCAGCGCCATGGTGAATAACGTCTCCCACGACATCGCCGTGGTCGGCGCTGGCATCATCGGCGTCGCCTGCGCGCTGCGTCTGGCTCGCCAGGGTTTGCGCGTGGTGGTCATCGATCAGCAGCAACCCGGCCACGGCGCCTCATTCGGCAACGCCGGGCATCTGGCGACCGAGCAGGTGTTTCCGATTGCCGACGCGTCCATCCTCAAGCGCCTGCCAGCCATGCTGATGGACCCGATGGGGCCGTTGCGGCTGGACTGGAAATACCTGCCACGCGCCCTGCCATGGTTCACCCGGTTGCTGCTGAATCTGCGGCCGGCGCCTTTTCAGAACACCGTAGCAGGCTTGCGCGCGCTCAATGAAAGCAGTCTTGAGGCCTGGCAGCGCCTGCTCGCCGACATCCAGCGGCCCGACTTGCTGAAGATCGATGGCTCGTTGCTGGTGTTCGAACGGCCCGAATCGCGTCAGGCGATCCAGGCATTGCAGAGCCGATTGCACCAGCAGCAAGTGCCGGTCGATTACTGGCAGGCAGGCGCCATACGCGAAACCGCGCCGCAACTCAGCGAACAGATTCAGGGCGGTTTGTTCTTCCCGCGCACCGGGCATTTCATCGATCCATATCGCGTGGTGTGCGAACTGGTCGAAGCGGCCAAGGCCAGTGGTGTGAATTTTGTCCAGCAACAGGTTCAGGGCGGCCATGTACAAGAGCATGGTGTTGCGCTGATCACCGGCAATGGCGCTCTGACTGCAAGCCGCGTGCTGATTGCCTGCGGTGCACATTCGGCGAAACTCACCGCCGCCCTCACCGGCGAAAAAGTACCGCTGGACACCGAGCGCGGTTATCACCTGATGCTGCCGCAGGAACATGATCGACTGCCCTTCCCCGTCACCTCGCTGGAACGCAAGTTCATCATGACGCCGATGTCCGAAGGCTTGCGCCTGGCCGGCACCGTCGAGTTCGCCGGTCTGGAGAAGCCACCGAGCATGGAACGCGCATGGCAGTTGCATCGGTTGAGTCAGGGCTTGTTTCGCCAGGATCTGAGTGCTGAAGCAGCGACGCCGTGGATGGGCTTTAGGCCATCGTTGCCGGATTCGTTGCCGGTGATTGATCAGGTCTGTGGGGGCAAGGTGTTGCTTGCTTTTGGGCATCAGCATCTGGGGCTGACGCAGGCGGCGGTGACGGCGGAGATGGTGGTGAGGATGACGCGTGCAGATGCAATCCCGGCAACGGCTTTGCCAAGTGGCACGCCCTATCGACTGGCACGTTTCTGACGGCCACAGACAGCAAGATCGACGGTGAGCGTGCTTAGCCGGCAGCCACCGTTTTTTCTGAACATCACGAGCGCCTGATAGGAATAGGCAAGGCTCCAAGACAAACCGGCATAGGTGAGCGCTTGGGTGATGGCTACCATGACGTCACACCCGAGTCATTGGAGACCGTCATGAAACCAAGCAAAACCCTGTTCATCACCGGCGTCAGCAGCGGTTTCGGCCATGCACTGGCCAAGGAAGCCATTGCCAACGGCCACCGCGTGATCGGTACTGTGCGCAATGAATCCGACCTGAAAAACTTCCAGGCGCTGTCCCCGGACAACGCTTACGGGGTGCTGCTGGACGTCACTGATTTTGAGCGGATCGACAGCGTCGTTGCGCAAGTGGAAGCCACTCACGGTCCCGTCGACGTGCTGATCAACAACGCCGGTTACGGTCACGAAGGTATTTTTGAAGAATCGCCGCTGGAGGACATGCGCCGTCAGTTCGACGTCAATGTGTTCGGCGCGGTCGCCATGACCAAGGCCTTCCTGCCCTACTTCCGCCAGCGTCGCGCCGGCCGCATCCTCAACATCACCTCCATGGGCGGCACCATCACGATGCCCGGCATCGCCTATTACTGCGGCAGCAAATTTGCGCTTGAAGGGATCTCCGATACCCTGAGCAAAGAGCTGCGGCCCTTCAATGTCTTCGTCACGGCGGTGGCGCCTGGCTCGTTTCGCACTGACTGGGCCGGCCGTTCGATGCAACGCACCGCGCGCAGCATTGCCGACTACGACGCCAGTTTCGACCCGATCCGCCAAGCCCGGGAAGCAAAAAGCGGCAAGCAACTCGGCGACCCGCAAAAGGCTGCGCAAGCGATGCTGCAGATCATCGATTGCCCCGAGCCTCCCGCCCATTTGTTACTCGGCAGTGATGCGTTGGGGCTGGTGCGTGACCGCCTGCAACAGGCGCTCGACGAGATTGATCAATGGCAAGCGCTGAGTTGCTCCACCGATCACTGAGAGAGAAAACAATGACGCCGGCCGATGGCAGCACCGCGCGCATGGTGCAACTGATGGAAGTCCTCGCACCGGTCGAGGGCTACAACCTCAGCGTGCTCGATGATGTACGCTTCCTGCGCTCGAATCGCCCACTGACCCGCACTCCGGTGTTGTACGACCCCGGCATTGTCATCCTCTGCCAGGGTCGCAAGCGCGGTTATCTGGGTGAGGACACCTACGTCTATGACGCGCAGCATTATCTGGTGGTGTCCGTGCCCATCCCCTTCACCATGGAGACCGACGCCACGGCAGCCGAGCCGATGCTCGCGATTTACATGCAACTGGACTTTCAGTTGGCCAGCGAGTTGATGTTGCAAGTCGATGAGGTGCATGGCGTCAGCGATGCTGAGCCGAAGGGCATGTATGCCTCGCCGATGGA
Source organism: Pseudomonas sp. Irchel 3H7 (assembly GCF_900187605.1). Classification (GTDB taxonomy): domain Bacteria; phylum Pseudomonadota; class Gammaproteobacteria; order Pseudomonadales; family Pseudomonadaceae; genus Aquipseudomonas. The sequence goes on along the minus strand of NZ_FYEA01000002.1, from coordinate 137,321 downwards.
CGACGCGCTGCGCACCACGACCTTGCGTTTTCTCGAGGCGATGAGCGTCGCCGGTGAAGCGCAAATTCTCGGGCCGGCGCTGGTACGTGAGATCTATTACCGCATTCTCACGGGCGAGCAAGGTGGTTCAATGCGTGCGGCGCTGCATCGTCGCGGGCATTTCGGCAAGGTGAGCCGGGCGATCCGCAAGATTCACAGCAGCTATCAGCAGCGCCTCGACGTCGAGCAATTGGCCCGCGAAGCGAGCATGAGCGTACCGAGTTTTCACTTGCACTTTCGCAGCGTGACCGATACCTCGCCGATGCAATACCTGAAGTCGACACGCCTGCATCAGGCGCGGCTGCTGATGCTGCGCCAAGCCATGAGCGCATCGGCAGCAGCGTTTGACGTGGGTTATGAAAGCGCCTCGCAATTCAGTCGCGAGTTCAAACGGTTTTTCGGCCGGACACCCCAAGCGGAGGTTGAATGGATGAAGGCGACGTACTCATTGCCGCCGCCGACAACGCCTTCCGAGTTTGTTTCGTCGCACTAGACCGGTCACTTCGCGGGATGAAGCGCCGCGCCGTGGTGCATCGCCAGATGCCCGGTCTTGTCACTTTTGACTTCGTACTGCGGCTCGTCCTTTGAAGCAGGCCGATGGCGGCCCATGAACTCGACATCCCGGGTGTGCACCTTGACAACCTTGCCGCGAATCTCCCCGGCCTCGCTGTTCCAGTGAACCGCGTCGCCGACCTTGAATGGCGTGCTCATGGTCTGTCCCCACACTGATTCAATCCGGTCATTGCGACCCAGGATGCTCGCTCGACACCGAGTTGTTGGCCGCCACATCCGTCATGTCTTCATCGACCGGCGACTCTTCATCGGCGGGCAACGGAACCTCGGCCGGGTTGCGTTTCGGATCATGCCCCGTCTCATTGTCCGTCGTGCGTGTCACGTCTTGCTGTGACCGGTTGCCCGGTGCATTTTCATCGATGTCCATGCTTGTTTCTCCGTTCTTGTACGCGGGATATCCGCGCTTAAACGTGAGAGGCAACGGCACAGCGCAAGTGCCGGGCACTGGACGAACGGTGCTCTAACGAAAAAGCCTGCCGTTCAGGGCAGGCTCTCGCTTGGCGATTAAAATAACCGTGCCGGGCCAGCCGAAGGCTAATCGTAAAACGCCTCAACCAACACCCGACTGCCGACAAAAAAACTGTCCGCCACCAACCGCAACGGCTGAACATCCAGGTCACTGGCCTTGTCGCCAATCAACTGCTGAAAATGCCGATAAACCGCCGCGTACTCACCCTCCTCCGACACAGCCTGGCGCACACCGTCAATGCTCAACAACGCGCCGCCGTTATCCAGGCGCAACACACCTTCGGCGCAGCGAACCTCAATACTCCACAGCTCATCGTGCCCATGGTCAAAATCAAACTCCGCACGCACATCGAGGCGGCGGGCGTCAGACATTTGGATCGACGCGGCAATCGGCGACTGGCAGTTGCTTGGCACGCGAAGTTCAGCGGACTCGACAAACAGCGGCAGCGCCAGCAGATGAGTAACGATCGACAAGGCGTTGATGCCCGGATCGAATACGCCGAGGCCGCCGGGTTGCCAGATCCAGGCCTGACCGGGGTGCCATTTGCGCACGTCTTCTTTCCAGTCGATCTGCACGCTTTGCAGGGTGCGCGAGGCGAGCCAGTCGCGGGCGGCTTCGATGCCGGGTGCGTAGCGTGAATGCCAGGCAAACAAAGCACTGACGCCCTGCCCGGCAGCCTGATCGACCAAGGCCAGCGCTTCGCCCAACGTTGCGCACGGTGGTTTTTCCACCAGCACATGTTTGCCGGCAGTCAGCGCCTCTTGCACCAGGGCGAAGCGTCCTTGCGGCGGTGTGCAAAAGGCAATCGCGTCAACCGGCGGGCCGTTTTCCAGCAATTCACTTAAGGATTGGAAGTTTTCCACGCCTGCGCAAGGCTTGCCTTGGGTGGCGACGGAGACCAATTGGAAGGCGGGATTGGCGAGGATTGCCGGGACGTGTTGATCCTGGGCAATCTTGCCGTAGCCCACCAGACCGAGACGGATTGGTTGCATCAATGACTCCTGTTTTGATTTTGTTGTCGTCAGTGAACCGGGAGATTACCTGCAAACGCCACGAGCGTCTGTCCGCGCAATGTCACAACAACGCACAGGATCAGGCAAGGATTGCACAGGAATGCGCTAGTGCCCGCAGCGCGGGAACAGAAACAATGCCTTACGACAAACCGATCGAGGATGTTCCCATGCTTGTACAAGCCTACGGTGCCCACGCGGGCGACAAACCCCTTGAGCCACTGCAGATCAACCGCCGCGCGCCGGCCGCCCATGATGTGCAGATCGATATCGCCTTTTGTGGCATCTGCCATTCGGATCTGCACCAGGTGCGCGCGGAATGGGCCGGCACGCAATTCCCGTGCGTACCGGGGCACGAAATCGTCGGTCGCGTTTCGGCCGTCGGCGCGCATGTCGCGGACTACAAGGTCGGTGATCTGGTCGGCGTCGGTTGCATCGTCGACAGCTGCAAACATTGCGATGACTGCGAAACCGGGCTGGAAAACTATTGCGACGGCATGATCGGCACCTACAACTTCCCGACCCCGGACGCACCGGGCTGGACGCTGGGCGGTTATTCGCAAAACATCGTCGTGCATGAACGCTACGTCCTGCGTATTCGCCATCCCGAAGCGCAACTGGCTGCCGTCGCGCCGCTGCTGTGTGCCGGCATCACCACTTACTCGCCGCTGCGCCACTGGAACGCCGGTCCCGGCAAAAAAGTCGGTGTAGTTGGCATTGGTGGCCTCGGCCACATGGGCATCAAACTGGCCCACGCCTTGGGCGCCCACGTGGTGGCGTTCACCACCTCTGAATCCAAACGCGAAGCGGCGAAAGCGCTGGGCGCCGATGAAGTGGTGGTGTCGCGCAATGCCGAAGAAATGGCCGCCCACGCCAAGAGTTTCGACCTGATCCTCAACACCGTCGCCGCGCCGCACGATCTCGATGCATTCCTCGTGCTGCTCAAGCGTGATGGTGCGTTGACGCTGGTCGGTGCGCCAGCCACTTCGCACCCGTCGCCGAACGTGTTCAACCTGATCATGAAACGCCGCACGATTGCCGGCTCGATGATCGGCGGCATCCCTGAAACCCAGGAAATGCTGGATTTCTGCGCCGAGCACGGCATCGTCTCCGACATCGAACTGATCCGCGCCGACCAGATCAACGACGCCTACGAGCGCATGCTCAAGGGTGACGTGAAGTATCGTTTCGTGATCGACAACGCAACGTTGGCCGGCTAAGCCTCAGCGCCCATTGGCCGTTCAGCGCAGCCAATGGGCCATTGAATTCCGTCGCCGGGATTTGACAGGCCCGGCGTTGCTCGCCAGAGTCGCACCCCTTTGCCGGCCATCAAGGGGTTGCCGTTGAACGAACAGACATTGTCCATACGCCTTGAGCGCGTGGCTGCCCACGTACCTGCCGGTGCCCGGCTGGCGGATATCGGCTCGGACCACGGCTATCTGCCGGTGGCGCTGATGCGCCGAGGCCTGATCACTGCGGCGGTGGCTGGCGAGGTTGCGTCAACGCCGTTCCACGCAGCTGAACGCACCGTGCGCGAGAATGATCTGCAACAGCACATCAGCGTGCGCCTGGCCAATGGCCTGGCGGCGATTAAACCTGCCGACGGGATCACCGCCATCACGATCTGCGGCATGGGCGGTGAGACCATCCGCGACATTCTCGACAGCGGCAAGGCCCGTTTGAACGACAAGGAACGCCTGATCCTGCAGCCCAATGGTGGCGAACAACCGCTGCGCCAGTGGCTGATGGAAAACGGCTACCGCATCCTCAGCGAAGAGCTTCTGCGGGAAAACCGCTTCGACTACGAAATCATCGTGGCCGAACGCGCTGAACCGGCGACCTATACCGACCAGGAACTTTACTTCGGCCCCTTGCAGATGCAGGCCCGTAGCCCCGAGTTTTTGCGCAAATGGCAGCACAAACTTCACCATAAGCAGAAGACGCTCAGCCAGCTCGCCCATGCGCAACAAAGCCTGCCAGAACAAAAGCTGCAAGACCTCAAACAACAGACACGCTGGATTACCGAGCTGCTGGCCTGAGCGCCAGCGTTTCGCACTGAGACAGCGCGTGCACAGGATGACTGCTCGCGCGCCCTAATTTGATACACCACATCACAAATGATGTACCTCAAACCCCATTTATCAACTCCCGCCCTCCTCTTAAAGTCCTCTCCAACAGCCGCCCATCACTCCGACGGGCCAGCGACTGGAGATACCCCAAATGCCTTTCATCAGCGTACGCATCACCCGTGACGGCGTGACCCGGGAACAGAAAGCCCAGGTCATCAAGGAGATCACCGAAACGATGCAGCGGGTGCTGCACAAGGACCCGAAACTCACCCACATCGTGATCGAAGAAGTCGACACCGATAACTGGGGTTATGCCGGCATCACCACCACCGATTATCGCCAGCAGTTAGCGGATTCGCAGTCGTGAACCGCACCGTGAAAATCGAATTTGTGTCGGATGTCGTTTGCCCCTGGTGTGCTTTGGGCGTCACCGCTCTGGAGCAAGCGATCAAAAATCTGGCGGGCGAAGTCGATGTGGAACTGACCTACAAACCGTTCGAACTGAACCCCGACATGCCCGCCGAAGGTGAACACGCCATCGAGCACATGATGCGCAAATACGGGCGAAGCGCTGAGCAAGTGGCGGATCGCAACGCGATGATCATCGAACGCGGCGAGCAGATCGGTTTTCACTTCGACCTGGAAAAACGCAGCCATTTCCACAACACCTTCGATGCCCATCGACTGCTGTTCTGGGCCGCCACACAAGGACGTCAGCGTGAGTTGAAGCAGGCCTTGCTCAAGGCCTACTTCACCGACGGCATGAACCCGAATGACCACGCCACGCTAGTGAAACTGGCAGAAGCAGTCGGACTCGACAGCCAGCGTGCGCAAGAGGTTCTGGCCAACGCTGAGTTCAGCCAGGCCGTGCGCGAACTTGAACGGTTTTACCAGCAGCGCGGCATCGATTCGGTTCCGGCCATGGTCCTGGATGACAAACAGGTCATCCCCGGTTCCCAGTCCGTCGCTTATTACCAGCAGGCGTTACGTCAGGCCGCGCAGGTTGCGGCTCACGTCTGACACCCGAACTTCGTTTTTTCAAACCATTCAGATTGCATGAGGAAACATCATGAACACGTCCAACAAAGTTGTAGTGATTACCGGCGCCTCGCAAGGCATTGGCGCAGGTCTGGTCAAGGGTTTCCGTGAACGCGGCTATCAGGTTGTCGCGACCTCGCGCTCGATCAAACCCTCCACTGACCCGGACATTCTCGCCGTCGCCGGTGACATTGCCGACCCGCAAACCGCCGAGCGGGTGATTGGCGAAGCCGTTGCACGTTTCGGGCGCATCGACACGCTGGTCAATAACGCCGGGATTTTCGTCGCCAAACCCTTCACCGAGTACAGCCAGGCAGACTACGCACAAGTGGTAGCGACCAACATGAGCGGCTTCTTCCACATCTCGCAATTGGCCATTGCCGAAATGGAGAAAAACGCCAGCGGCCACATCGTCAGCGTCACCACCAGCCTGGTCGACCACGCGATTGACGGCGTACCGTCGGTGCTCGCGTCGCTGACCAAAGGTGGCATCAACGCGGCGACCAAATCCCTGGCCATCGAGTACGCCAAGCGCGGCATTCGGGTCAACGCGGTGTCGCCCGGCATCATCAAGACACCGATGCACGGCGAAGAGACTCACGCCGCCCTCGGTAGCCTGCACCCGGTTGGGCATATGGGTGAGATCGACGACATCGTGCAAGCGATCCTTTACCTGGACAGTGCGAAGTTCGTGACCGGCGAAATCCTCCATGTCGACGGTGGTCAAAGCGCTGGCCATTGACACCTCCCCACGGCACTGCCGGTGTGTACCGGCGGTGCCGCTTCATGAGATAAACCTGAGAATGAACCGTCAGTTGATCCTCAGGCTTATTCCATGAAGCGCCACTTTGAAGACTTGCAGTTAGGCAGCATCGAACTCTTTTGCCTCGCCGCTGAAGCCGGCAGCTTCACCGCCGCCGCCCAGCTTGCGGGTGTGACGCCGGCCGCGGTGAGCCGGTCGATTCTTCGCCTCGAAAAAAGATTGGGTTCACGCTTGTTTGCCCGAACTACCCGCAGCATTCGCTTGACCGAAGCGGGCAGAAACTTTTTCGTCCAGTGCAGCCAGGCGCTGACGCAACTGGTCGAAGCGCAACAAGAAGTCATGGGCGCACAGTCGTCACCGTCCGGTCAGTTGCGCATCAGCCTGCCCACCACTTACGGGCACCACCGCATTCTGCCGCTGCTGCCAAAATTCCGCGCGCTCTACCCTGACGTCACCGTCGACATCCACTTGGGCAACCGCAATATCGACTTCGTCGGCGAAGGCTACGACCTGGCGATCCGCGTCCGCGCGCAACCGGATTCGACCATGGTTGCGCGGCTGCTGGAGGATGCAAAACTGGTGGTGGTCGCCTCCCCCGACTATCTGAAAAAGGCTGGCACACCGAAGACGCTTGAGGATCTGGTGCAACACGAATGTATTCAGTTCGAACTGCCGAGCAGCGGGCGGCGGATCTCCTGGCTGTTCCAGGAAAATGGCCACGATCGCGAAGTGATTTCCGACGGCGGTTACTCCTGCTCCGATGACGTGCTCGGCGGTGTCACCCTGGCCAGACATGGTGCCGGGGTCTTCCAGACGTACAAGTTCATTGTCGAAAAGGAGCTGGCGGACGGCAGCTTGGTCGAGGTACTTAAGCCGTACGCCGGGCGCTCGCGACCTTACACCTTGCTCTACCCGCACGGGCGGTATGTGCCGCAACGGGTCAGGGCGTTTGTCGACTTTCTGTTGCAGTTTCGTGATGAGTGGGCGCAGGTGTAACGCTGAACAAGGAATGAATCGGTTGAAAGGCATTTCGCAGTCAACCCGAAATGTTCGTGCTGACAGTCGGGGGCTGCTGGAAAATTTACGGAGCCGGCGCCATGCTATGCTCTGAGAGAGAAAACGAGGGGTTCAAATGACTAGTCCAGCCAATGGCGACGTTGCGAGCGAAGTTCGCAAACTCGCCCAAAAGCATGAGGTTACCGCTGAACGTGACAGCATGAGCTGCATGGCTGTGACCATTACTCGCTTGGCAGGTGATGCTGTCGAGCTGGATGGCATTGAGCAATTGCTCGTCAATCTCAAGCGTAAAGGTGTTCTCAACAAAGCAGAAATCATGGCCCTGCAAGGACGCTACCTCCAAGAAAAAAGGCGTTGCAAGAGGCAACTTAGCGCATGACTTTCGACCCCTTCGGCGATTTCGAGACTGAAGGTTATCTTCAAAACTCGCTCAAACTGAAAGACCCTCTTGAAGTCAAAGAGTCTGAGCACCTCTCCTTCGAAGCCAGTATCGAAGATGCCCTTGCCTATCTCGCCAAGAAAAAACCCATCGACTACAAAGCTGTCCTCAAGACCCACGAAATCCTGTTCTCCGGTTTTTATCCGTGGGCAGGAAAAGACAGAAATGAACTGGTCCCCCACCTCGCAGTATTCAAAGGGTCGAAAGATGATCCGCATCACACGATATTCGAACGTCCTGACCTGATCAAAAGGTCCGTGGAATACGCCTTCGAACTCGCAGCAAACAAAAAACGTTTTCGTCAGCGCCCCGGCGAAGTAATGGGCCAGTTGGCGTCCGCCCACCCGTTTCTGGATGGCAATGGCCGCACAATCCTGCTCATCTACATGGAGTTGTGCTATCGGACCCGGTTCGCCATCGACTGGTCAAAAACCAACAAAGACGACTACCTGCGAGCACTCGCCGACGAAATTCGAGACCCTTTCACAGGCCATCTGGATGGTTATCTGGCCCCCTTCGTCATCGACATTTCCAGTCGCGATGAATGGCCGGCAATGATTGGCGGAATAAAGGGTCTGGATGGACTGGACAAGGAAGGGATTACGTATGAAAGCCTGGATGATCCCGAGGTTCAGCGACTTTATAAAGCGTATCGAGCAACGCCTCTTGAATGATCCGCGCTCCCCGTGGTGTCGCTGTTGAATTCCGGGGTCTGACTTCGCGATGAACAAAAAGCCTGCTTTTCAGGGCAGGCTTTTCGTCCGCAGCACGCAGGCTTACTTCTGCTGAGCCGTCAGCGCCGAGTAGCTGTTCATCAGGTTGCGGTAGTTAGGGATCCGCTGCGACAGCAAGTTACCCAGCCCTTCAATATCGTTGCGCCAGTCGCGGTGCAGCTCACACGCCACCGAGAACCAGTTCATCATTTGCGCGCCGGCCTGAGTCATGCGGCTCCATGCAGCCTGCTGCACAGTGGTGTTGAAGGTGCCGGAGGCGTCAGTCACCACAAACACCTCAAACCCTTCCGCCAGCGCCGACAAGGTCGGGAACGCTACACACACGTCAGTGACCACACCAGCAATGATGATTTGCTTGCGACCGGTAGCTTTGATCGCCTTCACAAAATCTTCGTTGTCCCACGCGTTGATCTGACCAGGACGAGCGATGTACGGCGCATCCGGGAACATCTCTTTCAACTCTGGCACCAACGGGCCGTTCGGGCCTTGTTCGAAACTGGTGGTGAGGATGGTTGGCAGTTCGAAGAACTTGGCCAGATCGGCCAGGGCCAGCACGTTGTTTTTGAACTCGTTCGGCGAGAAGTCCTGCACCAGAGAAATCAGGCCGGTCTGGTGATCAACCAGCAGCACGATGGCGTCGTCTTTGTTCAGGCGGTTGTAGGTTGGAGTGGTCATGGTCTGCTTCCCTTTTGAGTTTTTGAATTTGTTGTTGCGTTCAAGTTGGGTACAGATTACTGACGCACAGGGACGGGATAAATCGGCTGAAAAGCGTTTCACCGTCAACTCAAAAGGGACAATTTTCCGGCTGCCGGTGAGTCTGAAAAACTGACACCACTGACAAACCTGCGCGGAGCAGTCACGAGGTCATTTATCAGCTGCAGGTCCCCGCGCCGTGCTGTCACGCCGCGTCAGCGCGAACGGCAATACCACATGCCGTTGCGGCAACGGCTGTTTCTCGATCAGCGCAATCAGCATTTCCACGGCTTTCTCGCCGAACATTTCGGCGGGCTGGGCAATGGTCGTCAGCGGTGGATCGCAGTACGCGGCCATTGGAATATCGTCGAATCCGGCGAGAGAAATATCCTCCGGCACACGCAGCCCCTGCTCTTTGATTCGCTTGAGCGCGCCGATGGCCATTTCGTCATTTTCACAAAACAGCGCGCTCGGTCGGCTGTCGAGCGCGAGTAGTTTGCCGGCACCCGAATAGCCCGCGTCGAGCGTGAAATCGCCGTGACAGATAAGCGTGTGATCGAGCGCGAGACCGGCATCGCGCAGGGCCGCTTCATACCCCGCCAGACGATCACGCGTGAGCGGGCTGCCTTTGGGTCCTTTGATCAGTCCGATACGCTGATGCCCCATCGCGATCAGGTACTCGGTCATGGCTTTGGCCGCCGCAACGTTATCCAGACTGATCGTTGGATGCCGTCCGTGCCGGATGACTTCGCAGGCATTGACGATCGGGGTCAGCACTGGCTCGGCGGCGGATTCATCGAATGGATCATAGGCACGCAACTGAATGACGCCATCGGCTTGATGGGCGTACACCAGATGGGCGAACTGTCGCTCAAGCGATTCCTGGCCCTGGGTGTCGCACAACAGCAACCGGTATCCGGCGGCCTGCGCGGCTTTTTGTGCGCCGCTGATCACTCTGGCGAAAAAGGTGTTGGCAATGGTCGGGACCAGAATCACCAGGTTTCCCGTTCTGCGCGAGCGAAACTGTACCGCCATCAAATTCGGTCGATAGCCGGTTTGCTGGACGGCGGCCATGACCCGTTCGCGGGTATCGGGCAGCACCCGCTCGGGGGATTTCAATGTTCTCGACACCGTTGCCACCGAGACACCCGCCAGCCGTGCCACTTCGCGGATATTGGACAAGACTGCCTCGCTCTTTCAATCAAATCGGCCGTCGAGCTTACCGCACAGCGTCACGGGCCGAAACGTTGGCATTCGTCAGACACGGTTTGACACTCGCTGATTTCAGGCCTAGATTTCGCCGACGATGTAACCGGTTACATCATCAAAGTTCCGGCATGTATCCACTGAGACAATTGCCATGATTGCTGCAGGTCGCAAAATAAGAATGGGCTTCGTCGGTGGCGGTGAAGGCGCCTTCATCGCCCAGGCACACCGGCAAGCCGCCGGCCTCGATGGACGCTTCGAACTGGTCTGCGGTGCGTTCAGCCGCGACGCCAACAACAATCGACGCAGTGGCGAGGCCTTGGGCCTTCCCGCACAACGCTGCTATGACGCTTGGCAAGACATGCTGGCCGCCGAACACGCACTGCCGGCCGATCAGCGCATGGAACTGCTGGTGATCGTCACGCCCAATCACCTGCACGCCCCTATCGCCAGTGCAGCACTGAGTGCGGGTTTCCATGTGTTCAGTGAAAAGCCTGCAGCGCTCAATCTGGCGCAAGTGCAGGACTTGGCCCGTGTGGTCAACAACAGCCAGCGAATTTACGCCCTGGCGCACACCTACCTAGGGTATGCGATGGTCTGGCAGGCACGCGAGATGGTCGCCAGCGGTGAAATCGGGCGTCTGCGCAAAGTCCTCGTCGAATACCCGCAAGGCTGGCTCAGCAGCGATGTGGCTGGACAAGGCAACAAACAGGCGGGCTGGCGCGACAATCCTGAACAGTCCGGTATTGGTGGCTGCATCGGTGACATCGGCACGCACGCGTTTTCCCTCGCGGAGTTTGTCGCCGGTCAATCCATCCAGTTCATCAGCGCGATGCTCGGGTCACATTTGAGCAGTCGCCAACTGGATGACGACGCCTCGATGCTGTTCAAAATGGCCGACGGCGCCAGCGGTGTATTGATCGCCAGCCAAGTGTGCGCGGGCGAAGAGAATCCGCTGAAGATTCGCCTGTATGGCGACAAGGGCGGGCTGGAATGGCGTCAGGAAGAGCCGGCCAGTCTGATCCATCGACCCTTGAATGAACCGATGCGCGTGCTGCGCTCGGGCCTTGGTCAACCCTGGCTGTGCGCAAACGCCACACGGCGCATGCGCTTGCCCGCCGGACACCCGGAAGGCTACCTCGAGGCGATGGCCAATCTCTATGGCGACCTCGCGCAAGCCATTTTCCAGGGTGCGAGCGGCCCTGACGCACCCGGCGTTCCAGGCATTGCCACCGGGCTGCGCGGTATGGCCTTTATCGAGACCGCCATCGCCAATCATTGTGGCGAAGCCAAATGGACTGCAATACCTGACCTTGCCAATGGAGCAACCGCGAATGAACGTTAATCAACAACGCCCAAGCGGGATGCGCGGCCCAGGCATTTTTCTCGCCCAATTCATCGCCGACGAAGCACCTTTCGATACCTTGGCCAACATCGCCCAGTGGGCAGCTTCTCAAGGCTACAAAGCCATTCAGTTGCCGACCCTCGGCACGCGCTTCATCGACCTGGAACGCGCCGCCGAGAGTCAGGATTACTGCGACGAACTCATCGCCATATGCGCCAAGGCTGGCGTGGTGATCAGCGAACTGTCGACGCACCTGCAGGGCCAACTGGTCGCGGTGCATCCAGCGTTCGACTCACTCTTCGATGACTTCGCCCCGGCAGCGCTGCGTGGCAATCCGCAAGCACGCACCGAATGGGCGATCAACCAGTTGAAACTGGCGGCGCGCGCCAGTCAGCGCTTGGGGCTGACCGCCCACGCAACCTTTTCCGGCGCCCTGCTCTGGCCGTACGTCTACCCGTGGCCGCAACGTCCTGCCGGTCTGGTGGAACAGGGCTTTGCCGAGTTGGCGAAACGCTGGTTGCCGATCCTCGAGTGCTTCGATGAGGCCGGTGTCGACCTCTGTTACGAGATCCACCCCGGCGAGGACCTGCACGATGGCGCCTCTTTCGAGCAATTCCTCGAAGCGGTAAATCATCATCCGCGCGCGGCAATTCTGTATGACCCGAGCCATCTGTTGCTGCAGCAAATGGACTACCTGGGCTTCATCGATCGCTACCACGCGCGCATCCGCATGTTCCACGTCAAGGACGCGGAGTTCCACGCCAGCGCTCGGTCCGGTGTATACGGCGGCTATCAGCGTTGGGTTGATCGTCCGGGTCGGTTTCGTTCACTGGGCGATGGCCAGATCGACTTCAAGGCGATCTTCAGCAAACTGACCCAATACGACTTCAACGGCTGGGCCGTGCTGGAGTGGGAATGCTGCTTGAAAGACGCGGCACAAGGCGCTGCCGAAGGGGCGGCCTTCATCGAACTACACATGATCACCCGAACCCGCAAGGCATTCGACGATTTCGCCAGTGTGAGCGCTGACGAGCAATCCAACCGGCGTCTGCTGGGCCTTGGCGAACCCTGATTACCACGCTGTTACCGACATAAAAATAATACGGTGATTGAAATGAACGTAATGAATGCGCGACTCAGCGTCATGATGTTTCTGCAGTTTTTTATCTGGGGTGGCTGGTTTGTCACCCTCGGCACCTTTCTCACCACGACACTGGCAGCAAGCGGCGGCCAGGTGGGTATGGCTTTTTCCACGCAGTCGTGGGGCGCGATCATTGCGCCGTTTGTCGTTGGACTTGTTGCAGATCGATTTTTCAATGCCGAACGCATTCTGGCGGTGTTGCACCTGCTGGGCGCGGTGCTGCTCTTTCAGCTTTATCGCGCACCTGATTTCAGTGCGTTTTATCCCTACGTACTGGCCTACATGCTGGTCTACATGCCAACGCTGGCCCTGGTAAACGCGGTAGCCTTCCGACAGATCAAAGACCCGGCCCGGGAGTTTTCCCGCATCCGCGTATGGGGCACCATTGGCTGGATCGTCGCTGGCATCGTGATCAGTTTCGGCTTTGCCTGGGACGCTCAACAGACGATTGCTGCAGGCGGTTTGCGCAACACGTTCCTGATGTCTGCCGTGGCTTCGCTGGTGTTGGGCCTCTACAGTTTCAGCCTGCCGAACACGGCGCCGCTGAAGTCGACGGGCGATTCGCCAGGCATCAAGCAGATGCTGGGTGTGGACGCATTGGGCTTGCTCAAGGATCGCAGCTATCTGGTGTTCTTTCTTGCATCCATCTTGATCTGCATTCCTCTGGCGTTCTATTACCAGAATGCCAATCCGTTTCTGGCCGAAATCGGTGTCACCAATCCCACCGCGAAGATGGCTCTGGGTCAGGTCTCCGAAGTGCTGTTCATGCTTCTGCTACCCCTGTTCATCCAGCGTTTCGGCATCAAGATTGCCTTACTGGTCGGGATGCTGGCCTGGGCCTTGCGCTATGTGTTGTTCGCCTACGGTAACAATGGTGACCAAGCGTTCATGCTGCTGATCGGTATTGCACTGCATGGCGTGTGTTATGACTTTTTCTTCGTCTGTGGGCAGATCTACACTGATGCCAAAGCGCCCGAGCGCTTCCGCAACTCGGCTCAGGGCCTGATCACCTTGGCCACTTACGGTGTGGGCATGCTGATCGGATTCTGGGTGGCGGGTCAGATCACTGACCACTTCACCGCGCAAAACGGCCACAACTGGAGAAGTATATGGCTGTTCCCGGCAGGATTTTCGGTGGTGGTTCTGCTGTGTTTCGCACTGGCGTTCAAAGGCCGTGTCGGCGAAAAGGAGGGGATGCCGTCGACCGTCTAAAAACGCCGTTCTGATAGGTGCAGCGGCAGAAAACACAAAAAGCCTGCTTTTCAGGGCAGGCTTTCGTTTGAATCGCGTCGGCTTACTTCTGTTGAGCGGTCAGCGCCGAGTAGCTGTTCATCAGGTTGCGATAGTTCGGGATCCGTTGCGACAGCAGATTGCCCAAGCCTTCAATGTCGTTGCGCCAGTCGCGGTGCAGCTCACAGGCCACCGAGAACCAGTTCATCATCTGCGCACCGGCTTGAGTCATGCGGCTCCACGCGGCTTGTTGCACGGTGGTGTTGAAGGTGCCGGACGCATCAGTCACCACAAACACATCAAACCCTTCCGCCAGCGCCGACAAGGTCGGGAACGCTACGCAGACATCCGTTACTACACCGGCAATGATGATCTGCTTGCGCCCGGTGGCTTTGATCGCTTTGACGAAGTCTTCGTTGTCCCAGGCGTTGATCTGACCTGGACGAGCGATGTACGGCGCGTCCGGGAACATCTCTTTCAGTTCCGGCACCAGCGGGCCGTTCGGGCCTTGTTCGAAACTGGTGGTGAGGATGGTCGGCAGTTCGAAGAATTTGGCCAGATCGGCCAGGGCCAGCACGTTGTTCTTGAATTCGTTGGGCGAGAAGTCCTGCACCAGAGAAATCAAACCGGTCTGGTGGTCGACCAGCAACACGATGGCGTCGTCTTTGTTGAGGCGGTTGTAGGTTGGAGTGGTCATGGTCTGCGTCCCTTTTGAGTTTTTGAAGTTGTTGTTGCGTTCAAGTTGGGTACAGATTACTGACGCACAGGGACGGGATAAATCGGCTGAAAAGCGTTTCACCGTCAACTCAAAAAGGACAATACCGATCAACCAGCCACTTCTGCACTGTCGGCAGATATCAGCAATGACGCGGTCATTTCAGCGTGGCATACCGCAAGTATTTCATCGGCCAGCGCTGAGTCATCCGGGCAGGCACGCGACAGAACAATCGCGCCCACCGCCCGCGCCAGCATGTCGATCATTTTCACTCGCCCCGCGTCAGGCGCCGCGTCTGGCCCTGTCGGGTACTTGTCACCGAGCGTCTGCAGCGTGCGCTCGATGCCGTCGGCAAACGCCTTTTTCACGTCGTCAGACTGGCGCGCGGCGTCGCCGCACAGCGCCGCCATGGTGCAGCCACTGCCCCGCCCGTCCCGATGGTCTTTCGACACATAAGCGTCGATGAAGCCTTGAACATCGACCATTTCGGCACTGGCCAACGAGCGCGCAAGGCTGTTGGCCGAGGCTTCGGACATCAGGTCGGCCTTCGAGCCAAAGTGTTTGTAGAAACCGCCGTGGGTGAATCCGGCCGCCGCCATGAGATCCGCGACGCCGACACCGTCAAAACCTCGCTCACGAAACAGCACCGAGGCGGTCTCGACGATGTGCTCGCGGTTTGCCTGCGCCTGGGCTTTGGTGACTCTCACGTGCAATACCTCCGCTGAAAAATCATGCGCCGATGATACATAGATGTCGGCCATAATCAAAATCGTTGACAGTTTAGATTTCGATCATCATCCTAATTACAGACATTATCGCTGCTCATTCACAGGCACGGATCAAACCCCATGACCGATCAAAATCTGTTCACGCCGTACACGCTTGGCTCCCTGACACTGGCGAATCGAATTGTTCTCGCGCCGCTGACCCGCAATCGAGCGGGCGAAGGCTTTGTGCCCAGTAAGTTCGCAGCCACCTATTACAGCCAGCGCGCCTCCGCTGGCCTGCTGATTTCTGAAGCGACGCAGATCTCCCGACAAGGCCAGGGCTATCAGGACACCCCGGGGATTTACACACAGGCGCAGATCGATGGCTGGCGCAAGGTGACCGCTGCGGTGCACGAAAAAGGCGCGAAGATCTTTCTGCAACTGTGGCATGTCGGTCGTGTTTCACACGTTGATCTTCAAGAAAACGGCGCCGCACCTGTAGCGCCCTCCGCGATACGCCCGGCGACCAAAGTGTTCGTCAACAACCGCTTTGAAGACGTTTCCGCGCCGCGAGCACTGGACATCAGCGAACTCCCGGGGATCGTCAACGATTTCCGCCAGGCAGCGGTCAACGCTATCGCCGCTGGGTTTGATGGTGTGGAAATCCACGGCGCCAACGGCTATTTGCTCGATCAATTCATCAAGGATGGCGCCAACGTGCGCACCGATGCCTACGGCGGCTCAATTGAAAATCGTGCGCGCTTGTTGCTGGAAGTGACGGCAGCAGTCGTCGCCGAGATTGGCGCAAATCGCACCGGTATTCGCCTCTCGCCGGTGTCGCCGGCCAACGGTGTTTCGAGCAGCGATCCGCAAGGGCAATTCGATTACATCGTCGAGCAACTCGATGCGCTGGGCATCGTTTATCTGCACGTGGTCGAAGGCGCAACCGGCGGGCCGCGCGATGTCGCGCCGTTCGATTTCGGCGCTCTGCGCCAGCGTTTCAAAAACACCTACATCGCCAACAACGGCTACGACCTCGACCTGGCAAACGCGCGGATTGCCGAGGACCACACCGATCTGATCGCCTTCGGTCGCCCGTTCATTGGCAATCCCGATCTGGTCGAGCGCCTGGCGGCCGGTGCGCCGTTGGCCGGTTTCAACCCAGCCACCCTGTATGGCGGCGGCGCGGAAGGCTACATCGACTACCCGACCCTGGCTGAATGGAGCGCTTCTGCCCAGTAAGCCGAGCCCCAGCGCATTTACTGCCTCTCCTTAATCGTTTTTTTGAAAAGAGATGACCCTATGAACGCCCACCCTACTGTTCTTATCACTGGCGCCTCGACCGGCATCGGCGCGGTTTACGCCGAACGTTTCGCCCAACGCGGGCATGATCTGGTGCTGGTCGCCCGCGATCTTCAGCGCCTGGAAACACTCGCCGCGAAGTTGCGCAGCGAACACAGCGTTGCCATTGATGTGCTGCAGGCCGACCTGACCCAACTCAGCGATCTGCACACCGTCGAAACGCGCCTGCGCGACGATGCGCGCATTGGCATCCTCGTCAATAACGCGGGCGCCGCGCAGTCCGGCAACTTCATCGAGCAGAGCACCGACAAAGTGGCCAATCTGGTCGCCCTCAACACCACGGCACTGGTGCGGCTCGCTAGTGCCATCGCTCCCCGTCTGGCGAAGGCCGGTGACGGCGCGATTATCAACATCGGCTCGGTGGTCGGTCTGGCCCCGGAGTTCGGCATGTCGGTGTACGGCGCGACCAAGGCGTTTGTGCTGTTCCTGTCTCAGGGGCTGAGCCTGGAACTGTCGCCACTGGGCGTCTACGTGCAAGCCGTGCTGCCGGCCGCGACGCGTACCGAGATCTGGGATCGCGCGGGCATCGACATCAACACCTTGAGCGAGATCATGGAGGTCACCGATCTGGTCGATGCGGCGCTGGTCGGTTTCGATCGTCGCGAGCCGGTGACCATTCCGCCGCTGCATGAAGGTGAGCGCTGGGATGCCTTGCAAACCGCGCGGCAGGGCCTGTTGGCGCAGATTCGCCAGTCGGCGGTCGCCCAGCGCTATCTGGCGTGAGTGCAATGGCGCAGACGCTTTTCGTCAACGCCGCCAACCAATCGATTTTGGTTGGCGGCACGGCCTTCGCCTGTCGAGACCTCGGGCCGAAATCGGCGGTGCCGCTGATCCTGCTCAATCATTGGGGCGCGGTACTCGACCACTGAGGCAATCCGCTCAGGCAATGCAGCCCTTCCCGAAACAGTGAGAGCCGTCCCCACCATGAAAGCTTATTTTATCGATCGCTACGGCAAGCAGAACGGGCGTATTGGCGACGTGCCCGAGCCACTGCCGGGCGCCCACGACGTGCTGATTGATGTACATGCTGCCAGCGTCAATGTGCTGGATTCAAAGATTCGCAGCGGCGAATTCAAACTGATTCTGCCGTACTCATTGCCCTTGGTGCTGGGCAACGATTGTGCCGGCGTGGTGATTGCGGTTGGCGCAGCGATCAAGGGTTTCAAGCCCGGCGACGCGGTGTATGCGCGCGTGCCCGAACAGCGAATCGGCACGTTCGCCGAGCGAATCGCCGTCGACCAAAACGCCGTGGCGTTAAAGCCCGCCAACCTCAGCATGGAACAAGCCGCCGGCATTCCTTTGGTTGCTCTGACAGCCTGGCAAGCGCTGGTCGACATCGCCCGTTTGCAAAAGGGTCAGAAGGTCTTGATTCACGCCGGTTCCGGCGGTGTCGGAACAATCGCCATTCAACTGGCCAAGCACCTCGGCGCTGTTGTCGCGACCACCACCAGCACCGCGAATGTCAAATGGGTTAAAGCGTTGGGCGCAGACGTGGTGATTGATTACAAACAGCAGCGCTTCGAGGAGGAACTGCGCGACTATGACGTGGTGCTGAACAGCCTCGGCTCCGACGTTCTGGAAAACTCGCTCAAGGTACTCAAACCGGGTGGTCAGCTGATTTCCATATCAGGCCCGCCAACTGCCGAGTTCGCCAAGGCGCAAGGCCTGGCCTGGCCGCTGCGGCAAGTCATGCGCTTGTTGAGCCTGAGTATTCGGCGCAAGGCGCGCAAGCAGGATGCCCGTTACAGCTTCCTGTTCATGCGGGCGAGCGGTACACAACTGCAGGAAATCACCACGCTGATTGAAGCCGGTGAAATAAGGCCCGTGCTTGACCGCACCTTCGCCTTCGAGTCAGCGGGCCAAGCCCTGACTTACGTCGAACAGGGCCGTGCGAAAGGCAAGGTAATCGTGCAGATCAAATAGTTGCCTGCCTGTAATCATCTGGCGAAAGACCCATGGATAACGTTGCCTGCGACACCGAAAAGCCCCCCGCCGACGAACCGCAAGACACGGAGAACAAACACTCACCTGAATCTGCGAACCACGAGACGCCCGACCCCAAGCAGCACAACGCGATACTTGGAGTTGTTCCGATCGTATGGCGGCCCTTGATGCTTGAGCCCTAAGTGTTCAACGGCGATTGCGGCGTATCCGGATTGAGTTGCCGGCGGCGAAACTGTCCCGGCGGCTGGCCATGAATCTGCCGAAAACGCCGCGAGAAATACGCCTCGTCAGCGAAGCCGCACAACCGCGCCACCTCACCCACCGAGCGCGTGCTGTTGAGCAGGAAATTGCGTGCCGCGTGCATCCTGCGTTCGAGCACCAGTTCGGTGAAGGTCTTGCCGATCTCCTTGCGCAACCAGTGCGTCAGATAGGTCGGGGACAGATACGTCGCCGCAGCCACCTTGATCAGATTGAGATCGGGATCGGCAATGTTCTTGCGCAAGTACTCGAACATGCGGCCCAGCGCATCCCGGCGGCTGACCTCGGCCGCATTCTCCTCGGCCAGACGCTTGAGTGGCTCGGCGTAAAGGAAACACACGCTGCCGATCAGTTGCAGCAGCAAGCCTTTGAGCATCTCACGCGTACCAAACTGACGGTTCTCGTCCAGCGTGCGCATCTGCTCGATCAAGGCACAGACCTTGGCGAAGTCCTCATCCCCGAGAATGAAATCCAGATGCTCCTGAAAGCGGAATGGCGATAACTCCGGCGCTAGCAGGATCGACACTTCTTCCAGATCCATCGGGTCGCACTGCAAATGCGGCAACAGGAAGGTCTGGGAAAAATTGATCACCATGAAATTGCTGTCCGCTGGATGCGGGATTACGTGCACTCGGTGCGGCAGGATGAATGCCAGGGTATTGCGCGGAAACGGACGCTCGACGTTACCGATGTGCTGCACGGTGTCGCCACCGAGGTTGATCTGAATCTGAAAATACTCGTGCCGATGGGGACTGGTCTCGGCGCGCCGGCCCTTTTTGTCTCGAATATAGAAGTCGGTCAATTCGCTGCGCTGCTGCATGACATAGGTGGGAATACGGCTGAGTGACGACATCTGCGCAGAATCCTCGACAGGTATTGGCAGTGAGCTGACGACCCTCATCTTGCAGACATGTACGCAATACACGCAAGCAGTCATACGACGACCTGCCTTTCCGAGGAATTTTTATCCTCGATATGGCGTTTAGCCTGTCCAAAACCGCCGAGAATGTATCAAGATTTTTTATTGTTAATAATCAATGCATTAACAGCCATATCTAAAAAGATACTTAGGAAATCATCCGATTTATTTTTTGGACAGGTTTAGCAACGCCGCTTCCATAGAAAAAAAACGTTCTAACCCCCCGATTGCTTTACCAGCGTTGTACGACCACTGTGAGCCGACGCAGCCCAACCTCTTCCAAAAACAATCACAGGTGTGCACGTCATGATTCTGCTATTCCCCCTCGCCACCCCTCCCGACATTGTCCCGATCACGCCGACTGGAAGACGTTTCTGAACGTCTGACGCTGGCTGTTCGCACCGTTCGTTCCAGTATCGATTGGCATGCCCCGACCATCGCGGGCAAACGCCTTCGGCTGCACGAAAACATCTCGACTCTTCTAACAATAACGAGGTCTCTTCATGTCGAATTCACATGCTTCCCAAGCCACCGTGCCGCCGGTGATAGACGGCGCCCGGGACGCCGTCGTGCCGCAGCGTCTGCCCTCGCGGCGGCGCTGGTTCATGCTCTCGTTGCTGCTGATTGCGACGATCATCAACTACATCGACCGGGTCAATATCTCGATTGCCGCGCCGTTCATGGCCAAGGATCTTGGCTTGGACAAGATCGAGATGGGCCTGATTTTCTCGGCATTTGCCTGGACTTACGCCTTGGCCCTGGTGCCGGCCGGGTTTATCGCCGACCGCTTCGGTTCGCGCTTCACTTACGGGGTTTCCCTGATCAGTTGGTCGACGGTGACCGTGTGCCAGGGCTTTGCC
The DNA here is from genome assembly GCF_900187605.1 of Pseudomonas sp. Irchel 3H7. GTDB lineage: Bacteria > Pseudomonadota > Gammaproteobacteria > Pseudomonadales > Pseudomonadaceae > Aquipseudomonas. The sequence continues at coordinate 116,790 of NZ_FYEA01000002.1, read as the reverse complement.
ACTGGCTTCACGTCCTTGTTCGGGTTGCGTCTGGCGGTCGGTGCGATGGAAGCACCGGCGTTTCCGGCCAACAGTCGTGCGGTGACGGTGTGGTTTCCGGCGCGGGAACGCGGTCTGGCCAGCAGTATTTATGTCTGCGGGCAATATCTGGGGACGGCGCTGTTTACCGGTGCCCTGCTCTGGCTGGCAACCACCTTCGACTGGCGTCACGTGTTCTACAGCACCGGCGTACTCGGCATCGTGTTCGGGGTGTTGTGGCTGTACCTGTATCGTGACCCGCTGAACTGCAAGAAAGTCAGCAAAGAAGAACTGAAGTACATCGAAGCCGGCGGCGGTCTGGTCAAAAGCAGTCAGGAACGCACCCGCTTCAACTGGCGGCAAATTGCTGAACTGTTCAGCTACCGCCAGATCTGGGCAATTTGCATCGGCAAATTCGCCAGCACCTCGGCGCTGTACTTCTTCCTGACCTGGTTCCCCACGTACCTAATCGAAGAACGCCAGCTGACCATGATCAAGGCCGGGATCTTCGCGGTTCTGCCTTTTGTCGGCGCGACGGTCGGCATCCTTCTCGCCGGCATCGTCTCCGACTTGTTGATCCGCCGTGGCTACTCGATGTCCTTCGCCCGCAAGTTGCCGCTGGTGATTGGTTCGATGCTGGGGATGTCCATCGTGCTGGTGAATTTCACCGACTCAAACACGATCTGCATCGCCGTTCTGACCATTGCCTTCTTCGCCCAAGGTATCGCCTCGTCTTCGTGGGCGGCCGTGTCGGAAGTGGCACCCAAGGAGCTGATCGGCTTGACCGGCGGGATCACCAGCCTGGCCGCCAACATTGGCGGTATCGTCACGCCGATCGTGATTGGCGCGATTGTGCATGCCACCGGTTCCTTCGCCTGGGCTTTCTGGTTCATTGGCGGCGTCGCCCTGATCGGCACCCTCTCCTACTCGCTGTTGCTCGGACGCTTGTACCGCATCGAATTGAAAGTGCGCTGAGTCAACACCACCGTTTTCTCCAACTGGAGGCGGCTTTCGTCCAACTTCACCAACGACTGCCGCCGTACGCTGAAGCTACCAACAGGACTCATAACAGGATGAACATGACTGAATACGTCTTCACGCCGGATCTTCCCGTGACCTTGCCGGTTATCGGCAGTGAGCAACGCTTTCCCGTTGGCCGGGTATTTTGTGTCGGCCGCAATTACCCGTGGCCAGATGCCGTCGGCCAGTCGCGCCAGCCACCGGTGTTTTTCATGAAACCAGCCAGCAATGTCGTCGACGCCGTTGGTGAGGTGGCATTCCCTTCGCTGACCGAGGATTTCGCCCACGAAATCGAGTTGGTAGTGGCCATCGGTGAAGGCGGCACGAATATTCCGGAGAGCGAGGCGCTGGCTTATGTCTGGGGCTATGCCGCCGGCCTCGACCTGACCCGCCGAGATGTTCAGCGTGCCGCCAAGAGCAATGGTTTGCCGTGGGAAGGTGCCAAGGTGTTCGACGGCGCCGCGCCGATGACAGCCATCATGCCAGTGACCCGCGCGGGCCATCCCGAAGGCGAATTGTGGTTGAACGTCAACGGCGAGGAGCGTCAGCGCGACAGCCTCGACAGCCAGATCTGGTCGGTGGCTGAAGTGATCAGCCGGATCTCCCGGTCAGTGGCGCTCAGGGCCGGCGACCTGATCATGACCGGCAGCCCGGCCGGCGTCGACGGCCTGCAACCGGGCGATGTGATCAACGCCGGCATCGACGGTATCGGCCAACTGGAAATGCGTGTCGGCCCCAAGGCGTAAAACCCCTATGGCCTCAGTGATTTGAAGACAGGAGAACAACAAAATGTCCATCACTCAACCTTTGAAAGTCGCGCTGGTCACCGGTGCCGGCAGCGGAATCGGCCGCTCTGTGGCGCTTGGCCTGTTGGCCGACGGCTACACCCTGGTGCTTGCCGGTCGCCGGCCGGAACCGTTGCAAGCGCTGGTCGAACTGGCGGCAAGCGAAGGACACGAAGCCCTGGCGGTGCCCACCGATGTGCGCGACCCAGGCAGTGTCGATGCGCTGTTCGCAACCATTGCCGAGGTCTACGGACGCCTGGATGTGGTGTTCAATAATGCCGGGGTCAATGCCCCCGCTGTGCCCTTGGACGAACTGACGTTCGAACAGTGGCGCAACGTGATCGACACCAACCTCAACGGGGTTTTCCTCTGTGCTCGTGGCGCCTTCGGACTGATGCGCCGCCAGCAGCCACAGGGCGGGCGCATCATCAATAACGGTTCGATTTCGGCACACACGCCACGCCCGTTCAGCAGCGCCTACACCGCCAGCAAACATGCGGTGCTGGGGCTGACCAAATCACTGGCGCTGGACGGTCGCGAATTCAACATCGCGTGCAGCCAGATCGACATCGGCAACGCCCTGACTGAAATGTCAGTGCGCATGACCAAAGGCGTGCGCCAGGCCAACGGCAGCATCGCCGTGGAACCGATGGTCGACGTCAAGCATGTCGCCGATGCGGTGCGCTACATCGCCGGCCTGCCGCTGTCGGCCAATGTTCTGAACATGACCGTCATGGCCACCGCCATGCCGTTTGCCGGTCGCGGTTGAGCCGGCCTTTTTATTCGGTAAGTGAGGTTTACATGAAACCAGAAATCCTGCAGCTGAGCCCGATCCTGATTCCTGAAATCAATGCGCGTCTCGACCAACTGTTCACGGTCAGACGCTACTTCCAGCAGGCAGACAAACCCGCCTATGTGCAGGAGCACGGCGCCAATATTCGTGGGGTGATCACCGGCGGGCACACAGGCATTACCCAAGCACTGATGGCGCAACTGCCAAACCTTGAGGTGGTGGCGGTCAACGGCGTCGGCACCGATGCGGTTGACCTGGCTTATGCTCGGGATCGCGGCATCCGCGTGACGGCGACCATTGGCGCGTTGACCGAAGACGTCGCCGACCTTGCCATCGGTTTGCTGATTTCCGTGTGTCGCGGGCTGTGTACCAGTGATCGCTATGTACGCTCGGGTCAATGGCTGCACAGCGCCACACCGCTGGCGCCTCTGCCGCTGGCACGTCAGGTGTCCGGCATGCGTATCGGCATTGTCGGCATGGGCCGGGTTGGCCGCGCGGTGGCCAGCCGAGCGGCGGCCTTCGGCTGTCCGATCAGTTACACCGACCTGCAACCGATGAGCGACGTCAGCCACACCTTTGTCGCCGACCTCAAACAACTGGCTCGCGACAGCGATGCGCTGATTCTCGCCGCCGCTGCCGACAAGGCCGAGGCCATCATCGATGCTTCCGTGCTACAGGCCTTGGGCAAGGACGGTTATCTGATCAACGTGGCACGGGGCAAACTGGTCAACGAGGCAGATCTGGTGGCGGCGCTGAATGCCGGCGAGATCGCCGGTGCGGGGCTGGATGTGTTTGTCGATGAACCGAATGTGCCAGAAGCCTTGTTCGGTAATGAGCAAGTGGTGCTGCAACCGCACCGCGCCAGCGCCACCTTGCAGACACGCACACGCATGGGTGAGATGGTGGTGGCGAGTCTGCTGGACAGCTTTGCCGGGAAGACGCCGCAGGGTTGTGTCACTGGTTAAGTGGCAGGGGCCGAAACAGCTGCCCTCACCCTAGCCCTCTCCCCCAGGAGAGGGGACCGATTGGGGGATATTGGCGATGAACGCCGACGTGCAATAGCGTCTGTGAATCCAATGCCGCCAGGCATTACCGATGAATCCGTAGTGGATGAACGCAAACGTGCAATAGCGCCTGTGAATCCATCACCGTCTGGCATTACCGATGAATCCATAATCGACGCAATGTTTCAGGTCGATGTATAACGCCAGACACCTCGGTCGGCCCCCTCTCCCTCAGGGAGAGGGCTGGGGTGAGGGGCAGCCGTTGCAGCGTCGAGCTCGGCTTACAAGGTATAGGAAATCCCAACCTGCACCGTTCGCGGCGCGCCCGGATAGGCGTAGACATTACCAAACGCGCCCTCTTCATAATCCCGGTCAAACAGATTCTTCACGTCAAGATTGAGCCGCACCTTCTCGTTGACCTTATAAAAGCCGAGCAAATCGACAACGGTGTAGCTGTCCATCGAGAACGCAGTATTGGCGGTTTGCCCGGCGCGTTCGTCGACGTACTTGAGTCCGGTACCCAGGCCCAGGCCTTTAAGCGTGCCGTCCTGAAATTCGTAGACGTTGAGCAGGCTGAAGCTGTTTTGCGGAATGTTCATCAGTCGCGTGCCCGAACGGATCACATTGTCTTTGGTCACTTCGGCATCCACGTAGGCGTAGCCGCCGATGACGCGCCATTCAGGCGTCAGGTTGCCGGCGACGTTCAGGTCGAAACCACGGCTGCGTACTTCCCCGGCCGCCACACTGAAGGTCGAGTCCACCGGGTCGGTAGTCAGCACGTTGCGCTTTTCGATCTGATAGATCGCCGCGTCGACGCTCAACTGATGATCCAGCGCTTCCCACTTGACGCCCATTTCGTAGGATTTGCCTTTCTCCGGGGCGAAGCCTCCGCCCACGCGGCTCGCGCCGGTGTTGGGCTTGAACGAGCGCGCAGTGTCGGCGTAGACCGCCAGGGTCTCGGTCAGGTCGTAGGTCACGCCGAGGCGCGGGGTCACCGCGTTGTCGCTGGCCTGCCAGTTTTTTCCGCCCGGCACGTAGGTTTCATAGTCGTGTTCGAAACGCTCGAAACGCGCCCCGGCCAGCACCTTCAGACGCTCGGTCAACGCCACCTGATCCTGGACGAACGCGGCATAGGTCTTGAGGTTTTCCTTGTCGTGGGTCGGGGTGCGAGTCAGCGCCGGGCGCGGCTGACCGTAAACCGGATCGAAGATGTCGATCGGGTAGGCGCCGACCGCGCCGCTGGAGCGTTGAATGATCGACTTGTAGTCGTAATCTTCATACTCGATGCCGGTCAGCAAGGTGTGCTGCAAGCCACCGGTACTGAAATGCCCGGTCAGATTGAGCTGGGTGTCCTTGTCGGTCCACTCCAGTTTGCGGTAGTTGAAATTGCGCCCCAGGGTTCGACCGTCATCAGCAATGCCGTTGGCTTCGATCGCATTGCCCTCAAGCGAGCCGTCGAGCCACTGAAAACCACCGCCCAGCGTCCAGTCATCATTGAGCAGATGTTCGAAGCGCAGCTGCGCCATGTTGTTGTCGTTGTGCAATTTGCCGGCGTCTTTCTCGCCGAAAAACGTGTCGCGCGAGGCCGTGCCGATCTGTTTGGCGTAACGCGTCACGCCGCGATCCAGTGGATGATTATTGCGCATGAAATCACCCTCGAAAATCACTCGCGTGGTATCGCTGGCCTGCCAGGTCAGCACTGGCGTGACGCCGTAGCGCTCGGTCTCGACGTGATCGCGAAAGGTATCGCCGCCCTCGCCCACCACGTTCAATCGATAGGCCAGGCGCCCCTCTTCGTCCAGTGGGCCGGAGGCGTCCAGCGTGCCGCGCTTCATGCCTTGATCATTCAACTGACTGCCCAAGGTGACTGTGCGCTCGGCCAACGGCTGCTTGGAAACGACGTTGAAGGTGCCGCCAGGATCGCCACGGCCGTAGAGCATCGTCGCCGGCCCGCGCAGCACTTCCAGACGCTCGATGGTGTTGGCATCGGGCATGTTCGGGTAGCCGCGATTGATCGGGAAACCGTTGCGGTAGAACTCGCCGGTGGTGAAGCCGCGCACGGTGAATGTGGTCAATCCCTGCCCGCCGAAATTGTTTGCCCGGCCAACGCCGCCGGCGTAATCCAGTGCGTCTTGCAGGCGCGTGGCGCCGAGGTCTTCGACCGCATCCTTGGTCACTACGCTGATCGATTGCGGAGTTTCATGGATTGAGGTGTCGGTGCGCGTGGCACTGGCGGAACGTGTAGCGCGATAACCCTGCACCGGGCCGTCGGCCCGTTCGTAATCCGCTGTACCGACCACGTCGGTCGCCTCCAGCTCTAGCGCTGAGGATGTTGAATCGGCCTGTTCGGCCCACGAGGAAGAAGACAACGCCTGCAGCACGCAAATTGAAAGCAGAGTACGACGCATGAAATGAAAACCTTACGAATAGGCCAGAACGAAGGGTAAAACCGCCAGAACAGCGGCGCGGATGGTATACCAGAGATCGTGTAATTGAAACTTATTCTTATTTGTCATGTTGGTCAGGATTCATGAGCCGAACTCATGACTCCATCCTGGCAAGGCGCATTATCAGATGCGGTTCAATGGCCTAGGCTCGTAGGCGATATGGCCTGCAAACGCTGGCGCTGAGGCGCCCGGTGTTGTCCGCCAGCCCGCCTGAAGAGGAACTCAGCGATGAAATTCGACACACCGGCCGGCACTAATCCGATCGATCAATTGAACGTCATCGGCCAGCCCGCCGACCGCATCGATGGCAAGTTGAAAACCACCGGGACCGCGCCCTACGCGTATGAACAACATGCCGCAGTGCCCAACCCCGCCTATGGCTATGTGGTCGGCGCCGGGATCGGCAAGGGACGAATTGCCTCGATCGACTCGACGCAGGCGAGCAACAGTTCCGGGGTGATCGCGATCGTCACCTACGAGAATGCCGGGCCGTTGGCCAAGGGCGAGTTCTATGTCGCGCGCGCATTGGCCGGCCCGCAGGTGGACCACTATCACCAAGCCGTCGCGATTGTCGTCGCGCAGACATTTGAAGAGGCCCGCGCGGCTGCCAATCTGCTCGAGATCAGCTATGTGGCCGAACCCGGCGCGTTCGATCTGGCTGCCGCCAAGGATTCGGCCACACCGCCCCCACCTGCCGGTTTCGGCCCACCGCCGCAGACGCAGATCGGAGATTTCGAAGGCGCCTTCAACGCCGCACCGATCCAGATCGACCAGCACTACAGCACGCCGGATCAGGCGCACGCGATGATGGAACCCCACGCCACCATCGCCCAGTGGAACGGCAATTCGCTGACGTTGTGGACGTCGATACAGCAGATCAACTGGGGCGTGCGCGATCTGGCCAAGACACTCGGCATGCGCAAAGAAGATATTCGTTTGATATCGCCCTACATCGGCGGCGGTTTCGGCGGCAAAGGCACGATCCTGTGTGACGCGGTGCTGGCGTCGCTGGCGGCACGCCACGCCGGGCGCCCGGTGAAAGTCGCGCTGCCACGTCCGCTGATGTTCAACAATTTGACCCATCGCCCCGCGACGCTTCAGCGCATTCGCATCGGTGCCAGCCGCGAGGGTTTGATCGCTGCCATCGGCCATGAGAGTTGGTCAGGCAACCTGCCCGGGGGCCGGGCCGAAGCCGCGACGGCCTCGACGCGTTTGCTCTACGCTGGCGCCAACCGCATGACCCGCTTGAATCTTGCCGTGCTGGACCTGGCTGAAGGCTCGGCCATGCGCGCGCCGGGGGAAGCACCGGGAATGATGGCGCTGGAAATTGCCATGGATGAACTGGCGGAAAAACTGGCTATCGACCCACTGCAGTTGCGCCTGCTCAACGACACACAGGTCGACCCCGAACAGCCATCACGACCGTTTTCCACACGGCAACTCGTCGAGTGTTTACAAACCGGTGCCGAGCAATTCGGCTGGCACCAGCGCAACGCAAGCGCCGGCCAACGTCTGGAGAATGGCTGGCTGATCGGCATCGGTCTGGCGTCTGCCATACGTGGCGCGCCAACCACCGCATCGGCGGCCCGTGTGCGTCTTGATCGGCACGGCACAATCACTGTCGAAACCGACATGACTGATATCGGCACCGGCAGCTACACGATCATTGCGCAGACCGCCGCCGAGATGATGGGTGTGGAACTGGACCGGGTCGAAGTGCACCTTGGCGACTCGCGCTTTCCGGAGTCGTCGGGATCGGGCGGGCAATGGGGGGCGGCGTCGTCAACCGCCGGGGTCTATGCCGCTTGCGTCAAGTTGCGCGAAGCCGCTGCCCGCGCCGTCGGACTTGATCCGCAAACGGCCGAATTTGCCCACGGCGAGGTGCACGATGGTACGCGGCATTTTCCTTTGGCTCACGCGGCGGCCGCAGGCGATCTCGTTGGCGAAGACCGCATGGAATTCGGCGATCTGGCCCAGCGCTTTGCCCAGCAGACCTTTGGCGCACATTTCGCCGAAGTCGCGGTCAACGCGGCGACCGGCGAGATTCGTCTGCGCCGCCAATTGGCGGTCTGCGCAGCGGGGCGGATTCTCAATCCGAAGACCGCGCGCAGCCAAATCATCGGCGGCATGACCATGGGCGCCGGGGCCGCACTGATGGAAGAACTGCAGGTCGACAAGCGCCTTGGTTTTTTCGTCAACCATGACCTCGCCGGTTACGAAGTACCGGTGCACGCCGATATTCCCCATCAGCAGGTGATTTTCCTCGATGAGGTTGATCCCTACGCCACGCCGCTCAAGGCCAAAGGCGTCGGCGAGTTGGGCATCAGTGGCGCCGCAGCGGCCATCGCCAATGCGATTTACAACGCCACCGGCGTGCGCGTGCGCGATTATCCGATCACGCTGGACAAACTTATCGCGCACTTGCCGGAGCAGATTTGACGCCCTGTTCAGTCAGCCCGGCGCGCGCTGGCTGAACACTTCCTTGAACACCGGCACGGCGGAAAACGCATTCGGCCATCCGGCATAGAAAGCCAGTTGGGTAATCATTTCCGCCGCTTCGGTCTGGCTCAAACCGTTGTCCATCGCCCGACCCAGGTGATAGCCGACCTGGCCGGTCTGCCCGTTGGCCACCAACGAACTGACCGTGATCAGGCTGCGATCGCGAGGCGCCAGACCTGGCCGCAACCACAGATCGCGGAACAGCGCTTTGGTGGTGAACTCGACCAGCCCCGGCGCCACTGATCCCACCGCCGCATTCACGCGTTCCACGCGATCAGCTTCGCGAGCCTGGTCCAGCGGCAACAACGACGGCGCAACCGGCGCCAGTTGCTCAGCACCGATGTTGCGCGCGGTGAACACCTCGCCGGCGATAGGCAGCGCCGCTGCCGCATTGCCCCAGCCGGAATAAAACGCCAGGTGATTGAGCGTTTCGGACAGTTCCAGCGGTGTGACACCGTTGTCCAGTGCGAGGTTGAATTGCGCGGCCATCTCGGCGGTTTGTCCGCGTGCGATCAACACTGCAACGGTTACCAGACTGCGGTCACGGGGTGACAATCCGGGGCGTTTCCATATTTCGCCAAACAACATGGCATCGGTGTTATGAGCCAGTGCCGGGGACACGGCAGCCGCGGCATCGGAGGTCATTGCGGGTGAACGTTTCATGGAGGTCGAACCTTTTTCAGTTGAAGCACAGGCTGTCAGCAACAGTGCGATGGCCGTCAACAGAAGTCGGCGGGAATGGGTGACGTTTCGAACCGGGCGTGCTGCCATCGCTAAGCGCCTGCTGGCGGGATAATCAGCCGCTACGTTAAACCGACGAGGATCCTGCGACTATCGGCGCTGAGCTTCATGAAGTCATGAACACCGTTCATCAATCCGTCTTCTCAATAGAAAGCGAATGGTGCCAAAAACTGGCACTGCCCCGTTATAGAGTCGGCGTCATGTCCACTCTCGGAAGGCGAACCCGACATGTCAGCGAGCTATAAACGTATTCAGTACTCACGCTACGGCGGTCCGGAGGTGATGCACATTGAAGCATTCCCGTTGCCGGCACCCGGCAAGGATGAAGTGCTCGTGCAGGTCAAATGTGCAGCGATCAACCCCATCGACTGGAAGTTGCGCCAGGGCCGGATGAAGCTCATCACCGGCAGAACATTTCCGCGCGCGATGGGCATGGATTTCTCCGGCGTGGTTCTTGCGGTTGGGGCGGGCGTCAGCCGCTTCCGGGTCGGCGACGCGGTTTTCGGGCTATCCCGCTTCAAAGAAAGTGGCGCATTGGGCGAAGCCGTCGTGACCAGGGAGGACTTTCTGGCGAGCAAACCGGATACTCTTTCTTTCGCCGATGCGGCGTGCCTCGGCACACCGGGCATTACCGCGTGGAACGGGTTGATCGACAAGGCCAGGCTGCAAGCCGGTCAGCAGGTTTTCATCAATGGTTGCGCGGGGGCAGTCGGCGAAGCGGCGGTGCAGATCGCCCTGATGTCGGGGGCCACGGTATCGGGCAGTTGCAGCGCGTCGGACGTTGCCCGGGCACAGGCGCTGGGGGTATCGACCGTCTACGACTACCGGTTAACGGACCTGAAGAGGCTGCCGGCGCGCTTCGATGTGGTGTATGACACGGCCGCGACGATGACGGTCTCGACCGGTATCGGATTGCTGCGTCCGGGCGGCTGTTTGCTTGATCTCAATCCGGGTCCGTGTAAGTTCCTGCGTGGCTTGATTGATCGGCGACTGAAACTGGTCATTGGCACACCGCGACACGAAATCCTCGAAACACTGGCCAGTGCCGCCAGTGAGGCACGCTTGAAGATTCGGCTAGGAGAAGTGGTGCCGCTGGACGGCGCCATACAACTGATCCGCGAGCTCGAACAGGGCCGCAAACTCGGCGGCAAAGGTGTCGTCGCCATGGAGCGTTAATGGCCAGAAGTCATCGTCTGTTTGAGCTGATGCAAGCGCTGCGGCGTCATCGTCGTACGGTGTCCGGCAAAGCCTTGGCGGCTGAATTGGGCGTGTCGTTGCGCACGATTCGCCGCGACATCGTCACGCTGCAAGGCATGGGGGCCGAGATCGACGGCGAGCCGGGCCTTGGGTATGTGCTCAAGCCCGGTTTTGTCCTGCCGCCTTTATCGTTCAGCGCCGAGGAAATACAGGCCTTGGTCATCGGTGCGCAATGGGTCAGCCGGCAGACCGACAGCCAACTCGCGGGCGCCGTCAACAATGCCCTGGCGAAAATCAGTGCCGTGCTGCCCGCGCAGATGCGGCCGATCTTCGAAGACGAAACCTTTTACGTGGCCAAGCCGCACAAGCCCGGCACAACCATCGACCTCAGCGAGATTCGTCGGGCGCTGCGCGAGCAGAACAAGCTGCGCATCGCGCTAGCGCTCGAACATGCGGAGGCCGCCGAACACATCATCTGGCCGATCATGTTGGGCTTTATCGAAGGCAAGCGCTGCATCGCGGCGTGGTGCGAAGGCGACAGCCGGTTTCGCGTGATCGATATGGCTGACCTTGCGACGGTGCAGGTGCTTGTCGAACACTACGCGCCTGAACGCCGGCGCTTGATCAAACAATGGCGTGCCGAGGATGTGCGGCCCTGCAACAGTCAGGGCGAGGTGTGTTGAGTCATGTAACCTGGCCCACAACGGCCCCACCGCTCATACCGCCAGCAGTTGTCGGGTCATCGCCATCGAGGTCTGCAACGACTGCCCGGTACGCTGCAATTTGTTCAGCAAACTGGCGCCCAACCACAACTGATACAAGGTTTCCGCCAGATGCCGGGCATCGCCCTGGGGCAGACTGTTTTCAGCCTGACCCTGCTCGATACACAGGGTGATGCGCGCCACCACTTGCTCGGCGCCATCGCGCAAGGTCAGGCGCATCGACTCCGACAAATCGGCGACTTCGGCGCTGAGCTTGACTACCAGACACTCATCGCCATGCCCTTCGAGGGTGCAGCGGTTCTGCCAGCCCTGCCAGTAATCCATCAGCCGCTCATAGGCGCTCAGCCCCGGCAGCGTCAGGCGGCGTTCCATGTCGGCGAGGTAGCCGACGAAATAATCCGCGAGCAACGCCTGGCCGTACAACTCTTTGGATTTGAAGTAGTGATAGAACGAACCCTTGGGTACACCGGCGGTTTGCAGGATTTCGTTGAGGCCGACACTGGTGAAGCCCTTCTCGGCCATCATCCGGTGGCCGGTGTCGAGCAAGTGTTGGCGGGTGTCGTCGTAGGTCGCTTTCATGGGGCGCAAGTTACCAGGCAATAGACCAGTCGTATATTGGGAGGAACGGAAGTTTGCCACACCTGTCGATGAAAAACCGCAGGATAAAAAATTACTAGACGACTGGTCTAATTGGAATCTATGCTGCGCCCCGACAAACGTTTTCTGACCGGTGTGGCCGATGTGCGAATCCTTCGCTCAATCGAAGACACCTGATCGACTCAAGGTGCTCTATGAAAATCCTGATGGTTTTGACTTCCCACGATCAACTCGGCGACACCGGCAAGAAAACCGGTTTCTGGCTGGAAGAGTTCGCCGCGCCCTACTACGCCTTCAAGGACGCCGGCGCCGACGTCACGCTGGTCTCACCGGCCGGTGGCCAGCCGCCGCTGGACCCGAAAAGCGATGAGCCTGATGCCCAGACGGCCGAGACCGATCGCTTCCGCAAAGACTCTGCCGCGCAACAGGCACTCGCCAACACCGGTCGCTTGGCCGACGTCAGCGCTGAGGATTTCGATGCGGTGTTTTACCCGGGCGGCCACGGTCCACTGTGGGACCTGGCCGAAGACAAGCAGTCGATCGCGTTGATCGAAGCCTTCGACCGCGCCAACAAACCCCACGGTTTTGTCTGCCATGCACCGGGTGTGTTGCGTCATGTCCTCACCGCTGACGGCAAACCGCTGGTGCAGCACCGCCAGGTCACCGGTTTCACCAATGCCGAAGAAGCGGCCGTTGGCCTGACGGACGTGGTGCCGTTCCTGATCGAGGACGAGTTCCAGCGCCTCGGCGGCCATTATTCGAAAGTCGCTGACTGGCAGGTTCATGTAGTCGCCGACGGGCAACTGGTCACCGGCCAGAATCCAGCCAGCTCCGCCGCTGTCGCTGAAAAACTGCTGAAGATGCTGGGCTAAAACTTCGCTTCCAACCTTCCTAACGCCGAGTGCGTCTTGCTCGGCGTTATTTTTTCACCCAATCAATAGTCGACTGGTCTAATAAACACCAAGACAAGGTAATCCATGAATAGCAGCACGTTCTTCACACCCGCCAAACTCGGCAACCACACCCTGAAAAACCGTATCGTCCTGCCGCCTCTCACCCGCCAGCGCAGCACCCAACCGGGCAACATCGCCAATGAGTTGATGGCCGAGTATTACCAACAGCGCGCCGGCGCAGGTTTGCTGGTCACCGAAGGCACGCAGATCGAACCCCGTGGCCAGGGTTATGCGTGGACGCCGGGCATTCATACGCCTGAGCAAATCGCCGGTTGGCGCAAAGTCACCGAGGCCGTGCATGCCGTGGACGGGGTGATTTTCGCCCAACTGTGGCACGTCGGCCGCGTCTCCCACACCGCGCTGCAACCCGACGGTGCTGCCCCGGTTTCGGCCTCCGCCGTGGCTACCGACCGGGTCAGCGTGTTCATCGAAACTGCGCCCGGTGCCGGTGAACTGGTTCCGCCGTCGGCACCTCGTGCGCTGAGCACCGATGAAGTTCAGGAGTTGGTTCAGCTGTACATCCAGGCGGCGCGCAACGCCATGGACGCCGGTTTCGATGGCATCGAATTGCACTGCGCCAACGGTTATCTGGTGAACCAGTTCATCTCTGCCCACAGCAATTTGCGCGAGGATCAGTACGGCGGTTCGCTGCAAAATCGCCTGCGCTTTCTCAAGGAAGTGGTCGCCGGTGTCGCCGAGTGCATCGGCAAGGAAAAGGTCGGCGTGCGATTTGCGCCGCTGTTCACCACCACCGATGAAGCGCGTACCTATTTGGGCATGGTCGAAGAGGATCCGCACACCACCTACATCGAAGCGATCAAGGTGCTGCAGGACGTGGGCATCGCCTATCTGTCCATCGCTGAAGCCGACTGGGACAACGCGCCGGCGATGCCCCTCACGTTTCGTCAGGCCGTACGCGACACCTTCAGCGGCGCGATCATTTATGCCGGGCGCTACACCGCAGAATCCGGCGCGCAACTGCTCGATTCCGGGCTGGCAGACTTGGTCGCTTTTGGCCGCCCGTTCATGGCCAACCCCGATCTGCCTGCGCGGATTGCCAATGACTGGCCGTTGAATGCGTTGAATCCTGCAACGGTGTATGGCGGCACCGCCGAGGGCTACACCGACTACCCCGTTTTTCCCGGCTAAGCCTTTCCACGCGGCGTCAAGCGCTCCCGCAACAGCGGGAGCGTTCATCCGAGTCGGAGTGCAAGCCCTTGTGGGAGCGAGCCTGCTCGCGAAAGCGGCGGGTCAGTCACTCACAATGTTGAATGTGACGACGCCTTCGCGAGCAGGCTCGCTCCCACAGGAGATGTGAATATTCACCGCACAAAAACCTATACACAGACTACAATCTGTACAACTATCTGGACTTAACATGTAAACGTCCATTCGGCAGCTCGCTGCTCACTACGCTGAATCCGTGAAATGAACAAAACCCATCGGCTGTGCCTCGTTCTGGGTGACCAGTTATCGTTTGATCTGGCTTCATTGGCAGGTCTGGATCGCGAACAGGATCGTGTGCTACTGGTCGAGGTCATGGAGGAAGCCACCCATGTTGCCCATCACCCGCAGAAGATCGCGCTGATCTTCAGCGCCATGCGTCACTTCGCTAAAGCCCTGAAAGATCAAGGCATCCGTGTGCATTACGTGACCCTCGACGACCCGCAAAACAGCGGCTCGGTGCCCGGCGAGTTAAAGCGCTGGCGGGCACTGCTACAGGCCAACGAATTGCACCTGACCGAATGCGGCGACTGGCGTCTGGAGCAATCACTGAAGGATTGTGGCTTGCCGATCCACTGGCATGCCGACAACCGTTTCCTGTGCAGCCGCGACGAATTCCGCGCGTGGGCCGCAGACAAAAAGCAACTGCGCATGGAATTTTTCTACCGCGAGATGCGCCGCAAAAGTCGCCTGTTGCTCAATGGCGATGGCACGCCCGTCGGCGGCGCGTGGAACTTTGATGCCGACAATCGCAAAGCCCTGCCGAAAACCGTCAAGGCGCCCTACCCGACGGGTTTTACCAACGATGCAATCACCCTCGATGTCCTCGCACTGGTCAAGGATCGCTTCGCCAGTCACTACGGCAGCCTGGACGATTTCAACTATCCGGTGACGCACGCCGACGCCCAGGCATTGTGGGCCTACTTTCTCGACTATGGTCTGGCGGGCTTCGGCGATTATCAGGACGCCATGGCCCGCGACGAACCGTTTCTGTTCCATGCCCGCATCAGCGCTGCGCTCAATATTGGCTTGCTGGACCTGCGCCAACTCTGCAGTGATGTGGAGTCTGCCTACTGGTCCGGCAGCATTGCCCTGAACTCCGCCGAAGGTTTCATTCGCCAACTGATCGGCTGGCGCGAATACGTCCGTGGCGTTTACTGGCTGCACATGCCGGAGTACGCCGAGGGCAATGCCTTCGGTAATACGCGGCGCTTGCCAGAGTTTTACTGGACCGGCGCAACGCAGATGAACTGCATGCGCCAGGCCATCGGCCAAAGCCTCAAACACGCCTACGCCCATCACATTCAGCGCCTGATGGTGACAGGCAATTTCGCCCTGCTCGCCGGTATCGCGCCGAGCCAGATCTGTGAATGGTATCTGGCCATTTACATGGACGCGTTCGACTGGGTCGAGCTGCCCAACACCCTCGGCATGGTCATGTACGCCGATGGCGGTTACCTCGGCTCCAAGCCTTATTGCGCCAGCGGCCAGTACATCAACCGGATGTCCGACTACTGTCGCGACTGTGCCTACTCGGTGCGCGAAACCACGGCTGACAACGCGTGCCCGTTCAACGCGTTGTACTGGCATTTTCTGATGCGCCACGGCGACCTTCTGCGCGGCAATCAGCGCATGGGCATGATGTACAAAAACCTCGACCGCATGCCGCCGGAAAAGCAGCAGGCCTTGTGGCAGCGCGGGCAGAGCTTGCTCGACAGACTGGATCGCGGCGAATCGCTATGAAAACGCGTGCCCCCTTGGCTCGCGTGCAACTTAAACATGAGACCCCGGGTCAATGGCTCACAAAGCTTGCAAAGTCGATGGCTTGAAACACGCCAATTAAACGCAGAGCAACAATAAAGGCATGAGGAGTGGATACCCTGAAACAGCTTACTCGCGAGGAGCTTGAGTCCGAAGTCACGCGCCTGCGTCTGGCCGTCAAAGCGACCTGCGACGCCGTCTGGGACTGGGATCTGAAAACCAATCAGGTCATCTGGAACGACTCGCTGCAACAGGCGTATGGCTACGCGTCAGCAGCCATCGAGCCGACGTGTGACTGGCGGTTTGCGCAGATTCACACGCAGGATCGCGCACGCGTGACGACCTCGATTCGCTCAGCAATTGACGGCTCCGGGACGACCTGGAGCGCTGAGTACCGCTTCCTCTGCCACGATGGTTCGTACGCCGAAGTGCTGGATCGCGGGCACCTGATTCGCAATGCCGATGGCCAGGCCGAACGCATGATCGGGGCGATGCTCGACCTGACCCGCTCGCGCAGTGCCGAAACTGCATTGCGTCGTAGCGAAGAACGTTTCAGCACCATTCTGGAAACCATCGAGGCCGCGTTCGCCATCGTCAAAGTCAAATTCGACGCCGACGACCACCCGATCGACTATTGCTTTGTCGAGGCCAACCCGGCGTTCGAGCGTCAGGCGGGGGTCAACCTGCGGGGCAAATGGGTCACCGAGTTTGCGCCCAACCTGGAGAAGTTCTGGTTCGAGACCTACGGCCATGTGGCCAAGACCGGCGAGCCGGCAAACTTCGAGAACTACGCCAATACCTTCGAACGCTGGTTCGATGTGCGTGCCGTGCGCGTCGGTGATCCGGCCGATCGGCAGATCGCGATCTTCTTCAGCGATGTCACCGAGCGCCGCGACGCGCAAGAACGTTTGCGCATCAGCGAAGCGGTCGCTCGGGAGAACGTCGAACGCGTGCAACTGGCCCTCGCCGCTGGCGCCATTATCGGTACCTGGCATTGGCACCTGCCCAGCGATCGCTTCAGCGTCGATGAAGCCTTCGCGCGGGTGTTCGACCTCGACCCCGCCTGGGGGCTCGACGGTCTGAGCCTGGAACAAGTAGTGATGACCGTTCACCCGGACGACCGGGAGGGACTGATAACCGCCATCAACGAAGTCAAAGCCCGCGGCGGGGCCTATTCGCACCAGTACCGAGTGCGCGGCGCGGATGGCAAATACACCTGGATTGAAGCGAACGGCCGCGTCGAGTGCGCCGAAGACGGCACGCCTTTGCGCTTTCCCGGCGTACTCATCGATGTCGAAGACCGGCGCAACGTCGAAGCCGAGCGCGACCGGGTCACCGCTGCGTTAAAGGCCCTCAATGACACACTGGAACAACGGGTCTCGGCGCGCACCGCAGAGCTGATGCAGGCCGAAGAAAAGTTGCGGCAATCACAGAAAATGGAAGCGGTCGGGCAACTCACCGGCGGTCTGGCGCATGACTTCAACAACCTGCTGGCGGGTATCTGCGCATCCCTTGAGCTGATGGACAAACGCATCGCCCAAGGGCGTCTGAGCGACATCGACAAATACATGCTGATCGCACAAGACGCCGCCAAACGCGCAACGGCCCTGACCCATCGCCTGCTGGCCTTCTCCAGGCGGCAGACACTCGATCCCCGGCCAACGGAAGTCAACGCGCTGATTGCCGGCATGACCGAACTGATCCAGCGCACCGTTGGCCCGAGCATTCGCCTGAAGACGGTCGTCGCCGCCGACCTGTGGCCGGCGCTGGTCGATGCCAGTCAACTGGAAAACGCCCTGCTCAACCTGTGCATCAACGCTCGCGACGCGATGCCCGACGGCGGCAGCATCACCGTCGAAACCGCCAATCGCACCCTGGATGCTGAAGCGGCGCGCGTAAGGGAAATGCCCGAAGGGCAATACTTGTGCCTGTCTGTCGCCGACACCGGAACCGGTATGAGTGCAGAAGTGATGGCCAAGGCCTTCGACCCGTTTTTCACCACCAAACCGCTGGGCCAGGGCACGGGGCTGGGGCTGTCGATGATCTACGGTTTCACCAAGCAATCTGGCGGACAGGTGCGGGTGCAATCGACCGTGGGTCAAGGCACCACCATGTGCGTTTACCTGCCGCGCTACCTCGGCGAAACGCAGCGCAATCACGATGACGCGCAAAGCTTGGCAACGCCTCAAACCAAGGCCGGCGAGACCATCCTGATTGTCGACGACGAGCCCACCGTTCGCACGCTGCTCAAAGACGTGCTGAACGACCTTGGCTACAACCTGCTCGAAGCGTGCGACAGCGTTGAGGGTCTGGAAGTATTGCGCTCCAGCGCGCACATCGATTTGCTCATCACCGATGTCGGCTTGCCCGGCGGCATGAACGGCCGACAAATGGCCGATGCAGGCAGGCAGATCAGGCCGAAACTGAAGACGTTGTTTATCACCGGATATGCGGAAAGCTCAGTGATCGGCAACGGTCAACTCGGCCCGGGCATGCAGGTACTGACCAAACCCTTTGTCGTCGACACGCTGGTGTCACGCGTCAGTGGCCTGCTGTCCATCGACGTCGAGTAAGCGCTGCGCTCGGGATGCCATGAACCGGTTGCGCCCCGCGGTTTTCGCTTGATACAGCGCCTGATCGGCTGACTCGATCAAACCGTGCGCAGGGTCCAGGCGTGAAGCGCGCGCGGCGGCGATGCCGATGCTCAGGCTCACGCGTGCCACGGGACTGGAGGGGTGAGCAATGTTTGCTTGCTGTAAACGCTCAATGATCAACTGCGCTACCACGGCGGCACCGTCGATGTCGGTGGCGGGCATGATGACCGCGAACTCCTCGCCGCCGTAGCGCGCGACCAGGTCTGACGGTCGCCGCACACATTCATCCAGCACCCTGGCAACGGCTTGCAGACAGGCGTCGCCGGCAACGTGCCCGAGCGCATCATTGAAGCGCTTGAAATAGTCGATATCGATCATCAGCAAGGCCAGCGACGAGCCGTCGCGCTGTGCCCGCCGCGCCTCTGTGGCCAGGGTCTGATCAAAGCAACGCCGATTCGCCAAACCGGTCAGCGCATCTTTCATGGCCAACAACTCCAACTGTCGGTTCGAGCCGAGCAATTGCTGCTGAGCGATGCGCAGTTCGCCTTCCACCTGGGTCCGGCGCCGGATATCGAGAATCAAGAACCAGCCAATCAGACCGGTAAGCCCCAACAGCCCCGCCACCACCACCGCCGACAGCAACGCCTCGGTTCGCCAGGCCGCGAGGGCTTCACGCTTGCCGATGGCGACCGTGGTGATCAGGGGCAATTTTTCACTTTTGCGGAAGGCGTAGAGGCGTTCGACGCCATCCAGGCTGGAGGTATAAGAGGCGGTGCCGACCGATTGATCGACCAGGTATTTGGCGTAGATCGGCGACTTGGAAAAGTTGCGGCCCATGTCCTGCTCGCGGAAGGGATAGCGCACCAGCAACGTACCGTCGGTATAGGACAGGCCGATGGCCCCGTCCTGGCCGATGTCGAGTTTGCCGAACAGACGCAGAAAGTTTTCCACGCCAAGGGTCACGGCCACGACCCCGGCAAACTCGCCGCGATCATCATTGAAACGGCGGCTGACGGTGATCACCCATTCCTGATTGGAACGGCTGCGGATCGGAGGCCCGATAAAGGGTTCGCGGCTCGGATCGTCGCGATGATGAATGAAGTAGGCTCGATCAACGCTGCTGGCACCCACCGGAATCGGCCGGTTCGACGACATCAGCCAATGACCATCGCGGTCATAGATAGTGATACCGCTCAGCTGTGGCATCAGCGGTTGCTGGCGGTTGACCAGCGCACTCAGGCGCTGGATCTGCGCGGGGCCACTGCCCTCGGTTTCCAGGCGCTCGACCAGCCCGAGCAACAGCAGCGAACTTTGCCGGACAATGCCCTCGGAATAGGTCTCGAGTGCCTGGGTCAGGTTCAACCCGTGCACGTTGACTTCCTCCAGCGCGCGATCGCGCGAAGACAGCACTTTCCAGATGGTCAGCGACGCCAGGGAGCAGCCGATGACCAGCAACAAGAGGATGACGAGGTGGGTATCACGCTTCACGAAAGTACCTAATGGAAAGTCCGGTTTCCGGTTCCGGCCGTTACTGATTCAAGGCAATAACAGCGGTCGTATGTCCTCGACCGGCGCAAGGATACAAGTAGCGCGTCGAACGTGCAGCAACCGTATGACGGAACGTCGTTTTCAGGCCTTAGGCGTTGTTTCGCAACGACACGGCAGCAGCTTGCAACTTATATTCACGGCCGCAGGTCATTAGGCTTGCTGAGGTTGAATCCATCCGCAAACCTCTAACATTGAAGACACCGCCGTGGCCGCTGACCTCGATCGCCGCAACAACCTGTCACTGGACAGCCTGAATTTTTTCCTCGCCGACGTGCGCGACGGTCTCGGTCCCTATCTGGCCATTTACTTACTCGCGGTGCATCACTGGGAGCCGGCCAGCATTGGCCTGGTGATGACCATTGCTGGGGTCGCTGCACTGATCACCCAGACGCCGGCCGGCGCCTGGGTCGACAACAGCCGGCGCAAACGTGCGTTGATTGCGATCGCCGCGCTGCTGGTGACCGGCAGTTGCCTGCTGCTGCCGTTCGTGACGTCCTTCACGTGGGTGGCGTTGACGCAAACCCTGAGTGCGATGGCCGCTTCGATATTCGCCCCGGCCATTTGCGCAATTACCCTGGGCATGACCGGGCCACGAGCGTTCACGCGGCGAACCGGGCGCAACGAAACCTTCAATCATGCCGGCAATGCCTGCGCTGCCCTGCTGGCCGGGGTGTTCGCGTATCTGTTCGGCCCGGTGGCGGTGTTCTATTTGATGGCGGCCATGGCCCTGGCCAGTGTCATTGCCATCGCCTGCGTTTCGCCAGCAGCCATCGACCATGATCTGGCCCGCGGACTGGATCCGGCCGACGCTGGGCATCGTCAGCCTTCCGGTTTGTCGGTGCTGCTGAGCAACCGGCCGCTGTTGCTGTTCGCCATTTGCTGTGCACTGTTCCATCTCGCCAATGCGGCGATGTTGCCGTTGGTGAGTCAAAAACTCGCGCAAGCCAATCTACAGATGGCCACGCCGCTGACCTCGGCCTGCATCGTCGCGGCGCAATTGGTGATGGTGCCGGCGGCGTTACTGGTCGGGGCGAAAGCCGATCTGTGGGGACGCAAACCGCTGCTGCTGGCCGGTTTTCTGATCCTGCCGTTGCGCGGTGTGCTCTACACCCTGTCGGACGACGCCTATTGGCTGGTCGCGGTGCAGATGCTCGACGGCGTCGGCGCCGGTCTGTTCGGCGCCTTGTTTCCAATCATGGTCAAGGATCTCACCCAGGGCACCGGTCACTTCAACATCAGCCTTGGCGCACTGACGACAGCTTTCGGACTAGGCGCGGCGCTGAGCAACGGCCTCGCTGGATTCGTGGTGCAAGAGGCCGGTTACAGTGCAGCGTTTCTTACTTTGGCCGCTATTGCGGCAGTGGCTGTTGTCCTGCTCGGGATCGGGGTGCCGGAAACCCAGCGCAGTGGTCGTCTGGCTGAAACCGGCGTGGTCGAGGCCGCTGCAGAATCCTGAACGTATCCTGCTGTTCAGCTTTAACGTACGAGCACGACAAAAGCCTGCTTTTCAGGGCAGGCTTTCGTTTGTCGCGCAGGATTATTTCTGCTGAGCCGTCAGCGCCGAATAGCTGTTCATCAGGTTGCGGTAGTTAGGGATCCGCTGCGACAGCAGATTGCCCAAACCTTCAATATCGTTGCGCCAGTCGCGGTGCAGCTCACACGCCACCGAGAACCAGTTCATCATCTGTGCGCCGGCCTGCGTCATGCGGCTCCACGCGGCTTGTTGCACCGTGGTGTTGAAGGTGCCCGACGCATCAGTCACCACAAACACATCAAACCCTTCTGCCAGCGCCGACAAGGTCGGGAACGCTACACAGACATCCGTCACTACACCGGCAATGATGATCTGTTTACGGCCGGTAGCCTTGATCGCTTTGACGAAGTCTTCGTTGTCCCAGGCGTTGATCTGACCTGGGCGAGCGATGTACGGCGCATCCGGGAACATTTCTTTCAGTTCCGGCACCAGCGGGCCGTTCGGGCCTTGTTCGAAACTGGTGGTGAGGATGGTCGGCAGTTCGAAGAACCTGGCCAGATCGGCCAGGGCCAGCACGTTGTTCTTGAATTCGTTGGGCGAGAAGTCCTGCACCAGAGAAATCAGGCCGGTCTGGTGGTCGACCAGCAGCACGATGGCGTCGTCTTTGTTCAGGCGGTTGTAGGTTGGAGTGGTCATGGTCTGCGTCCCTTTTGAGTTTTTGAAGTTGTTGTTGCGTTCAAGTTGGGTACAGATTACTGACGCATCGAAAAGGGATAAATCGGCTGAAAGGCGTTTCACCGTCAACCTGAACGGGACAATTCGCCATCGATGCCTCGGCGTTTTTACCTTCAACCCAGCAGAGTCGCGGTTATTAGCTAATAACACCTTCATTAAACCGTCGCTCAAACGTTGTACTAGGATAGGATCCAAGTCTGCGGTATTTCGTCGACCAAGGAGATCGTCGACGGTGCTGCAGACGTTTTTGAATTGACGCCTCTCAGGGATGACACGCATATGAACTCACACTTGTTCCCCCACATCGGCAAGGTCATCGCCAGCACCGGCAGCCGGCACTTTCCGCGCATGCTGCATGACCTGATCCTGACGCAACTGGCGGTGGACGCCACGCACATCCGGCAGATGCGTGTCGAACCGCTGGGCCGCGCATCGAGTCGCAATGAGCCGGAGCCGCTGAAAGAGCCGGCCCTGCTCGCCGAAACGGTGTTTTCCGAACACAGTGCGGCGGCCCACCACTTACAGAGTCCGCCGGCCGCAACCAGCGCAGACGCTTCGCAGCTGCACTTGACCCGGCGCAAGGACGGCTATCGCTACGTGATTTCGGTGTACCGCAACGGCGAGTCGCAGCGTTTTTCCGCGCAGGAGCGCAGCCTGTTGCAGGACATCTCCCCGGTGCTGCTGCCGATGGTGGAAAAACACATCAACGCCCTGCAACCGACCACCCCTGATCCACAAAGCCTACCCGAGGCCGCCGAAGGCAACGGTCCGGAAACCTTGCGCCTGCGCTTCGACGAACGCCTGGAGCAACTGGGGCTGAGCCTGTCCAACCGCGAAACCGAAGTGTGTGTCGGCCTGCTCGCCGGCCGCACGGCGCCGGAACTGGCCGAGCAGTTGGCGCTGAAGGTCAACACCGTGGAGAGTTATCTGAAACGGGCGGCGATCAAGTTGGGCATCAGTGGGCGGCATTCGTTGATGCGCTGGATGTATTCGCCGTTGGAGGCGTTGGCGTCGAGTGCGGCGTGACAGAGGTGGGTTTTGTGCACGGCTCTGGATCGCTACCCCCTCACCCCAGCCCTCTCCCCCAAGGGGGCGAGGGGGAAAGGGAGCCGATCTCGGTTTAATTCGAAACTGAGTTCGATTTTTTAGCCGATCTTTGTGCTGTTCAAACCCTGAGTTCGACTCGGTATCTCACGTCGGTGCATCTCGAAAGAACACCTCGGTCAGTCCCCTCTCCCTCCGGGAGAGGGTTAGGGTGAGGGCAATCCCGCGACGTGCCCCCATGCCTGATTCACCGCCAATTCCCCCAACATCACCACTTGCGCGATGCCCAGCAAGGTCTGGCGATTGGGCCCCTCCAGCATCCCGGCAAAATCACACAACATGACCGAGGCCGAGGCCAGCGATTCACAGGCGTTTGCCAGCAGGGATTCCGTATCGGTTTGCGGGTTGACCCGGAACATAGCGTTGGGCGTATAGGGCGTGGCCATGATATTTGCCGCAGTGACCGGTGGATCGGGTGTCTTTGACATTCGCACAAACTCCTTCTGCGCAGCGAGGGAGCAGGCTCCCTCGCGCGGCTGTTTCGCAATTAGTTGGGCAAGCGCTGGTTGTCGAGGACGCGACTCACCACCAGTTCACTCAACATGATCACCTGTTGCAGGATCAGCATCTTCTTGCGGTGCGGGCTGTCGATCGAGTCGGCAAGGTCGCGGGCCATGTCACTGGCCGAGGACAACGATTCGTAGGCTTCAACGAGCAGGGTTTCGTCGTCGATGGTGGGGTCGATCAGGTAGATCTTGCCGGTTTTGCGAGTAGGTTTTGAGGTTTTGAGCGCGGAAGGATTGAGGTAGAAATTGATTGCACGTTCCGTGGCCTCTTTGATGTTTTGAGGTTCGAGTGCGGCGTCGTAGGGGATTGGATCGGTATCTGGTGGGTTGGGTGTGGCTTTGAACATAGATAAAGTCTCGTATCGAAATTAACCGGAGCCATCACTTTCGCTACCAAACGAAGGTGGCGGCCATGCGCGGGTTGGTAGACCGGTCGATACGGAAACCCGGCGCTCATGAATGAGCCCCACGCATGTCCACCATATAAAACGCAGCCGCAAAAAGAGACTGCATAAGGTGGCGCCATACGGCGGTACCGAAGCGGGCTACCAAACCCGATCACTGATTTGCAGTGACAGGCAAACGATATATCCCGACCCATAGCCGCGTAAGCCGGCGGATTCTGGCGTACGCGTAGGTAACGACGCAAGGTGTTGTAGGCGGTATGACGTAACGGTTCGTGTAATTTAAACGCCCTCACGGCGTTGTGTTTATTGATGGAAATACTGGATGGTGGTGGTTCCAGGTTTTGCGGTGTGTCAGTGGGATTTACCCCCTCACCCCAGCCCTCTCCCCCAGGGGGGCGAGGGGGAAAGGGAGCAGATTTGTGTAGTTTTCGTGCCTGAGTTCGACGCGATATTTCAAGTCGGCGTACCTCGAAAGAACACCGCGATCAGTCCCCTCTCCCTCTGGGAGAGGGTTAGGGTGAGGGCAATCCCGCGACGTGCACCAATGCCTGATTCACCGCCAATTCCCCCCAACATCACGACCTGAGCCATGCCCCACAGGTTTGATGAGGGCCGCTCTCAATCCCGCGCCAACGCCTCAATCGGATCAAGCCGTGAAGCATTCCGTGCCGGCACAAAGCCAAACACAATCCCGATCAACGTTGAGCACACCACCGCCGTCAGCACCGACGCCAGCGAAAACACCATCTCCCATTCCTTGATAAACACCGAAAACAAATGCCCGATCGCATACGACAAAGAAATCCCGATCGCCCCGCCCAACAAACACACCATCACCGCCTCCACCAGAAACTGCTGACGAATGTCCGACTGCCGCGCCCCCACCGCCATGCGAATACCAATCTCGCGAGTGCGTTCGGTCACCGATACCAGCATGATGTTCATCACTCCGATGCCGCCGACCACCAGGGAAATCACTGCAATCAGCGACAGCAACAACGCCAGCGAACGGCTGGTTTTCTGCACGGTCTGCAAGACGCTGTCGAGGTTGTTGGTGAAGAAATCCTTGGTACCGTGGCGTTGCAACAACAGTTGAGTAACGTGCTCTTCCACGACTTTGCTCGGCTGGCCGTCCTTCATGCGCACGCTGATGCTGTCCAGATAACGCTGGCCCAATACCCGTCCGGCCGCCGTTTCATAAGGCACCCAGACATTCAGGGTCTTGCCCGAGGCGAACAGGCTTTTATCCTGCGCGGCCACGCCGATCACCGTGCACGGCAGGTTGCCGATCAGGATCACCTGCCCCAACGGATCCACGTCTTGCCCGAACAAACGCTGACGGGTGTTGTGATCGATGACCACCACCTGCGCCTGGCGCCGCGCATCGCTTTCGCTGAACGGGATGCCCGCAGCCATTTTGATCCCGCGCACTTTGAAGTACTGATCGCTGACGCCGTTGACTTGGGCGTCGAGGTCGATATTGCGATAGCGCAGCAATAGGCTGCGGCCGATCATTGGCGTGGCGCTGTCGACGTAATACAGCTGATTCAGCGCGGTGACATCGGCCGGCGTCAGGGTTTCGATGGCCGCTGCACGTTTGTCGCCGTAACTGCTGCCGGGATAGACATCAATGGTGTTGCTGCCGATGGCGGCGATGTCCTTGAGCACGTAGTTCTTCGCGCCCTCGCCGACCGCCGAGATCGACACCACGGAAGTAATGCCGATGACGATGCCGAGCATGGTCAGCAAGGTGCGCATGCGATGGGAAATCAACGCCACCCAGGCCATGGCGAACGCTTCTTTGAACAGCCCGAGGCTGGCGACCAGGCGCCGTGACGCAGCCGCTTTCGGTGCCACCGGTTCTTCGCTGAGCAGGTGCGTGGTGTCGCGCTCGTTGGTGCGGTCGCTGAGGATTTCGCCGTCGCTGACTTCGATGATGCGCTCGGCGTTGGCGGCGACTTTCGGGTCGTGGGTCACCAGAATCACCGTATGCCCCGCCGCGTGCAGCTCCAGCAGGATGCGCATGACCTCCTTGCCGCTGGCCGTGTCGAGTGCGCCGGTCGGCTCGTCGGCGAGGATCACTTCGCCGCCGTTCATCAAGGCGCGGGCGATACTCACCCGCTGCTGCTGACCGCCGGAGAGCTGGCTCGGCCGATGCGTCAAATGCCCTTCCAGACCCAGTCGCGCCAACAACTCGCGGGCGCGGGCGTGGCGCTGAAGCTGCGGCGTCCCGGCGTAAATCGCCGGCATCTCGACGTTGTGCATCGCGCTCAAATGCGGCAGCAAGTGGTAGCGCTGGAATATGAAACCGAAGTAGTCGCGGCGCAGTTCGGCCAAGGCCTGATTGTCCAGATCGCGGGTTTCCTGGCCGTTGATCTTGTAGCTGCCGGCAGTGGCGTAATCAAGGCAGCCGAGGATGTTCATCAGGGTCGATTTGCCCGAGCCCGAGGCGCCAATGATCGCGACCATTTCCCCGGCATTGATCGTCAGATTGATGTTGTTCAGCGCGAGAAATTCGCGGTCACCGGCGGTGAAACTGCGGGTGATACCGGTGAGCTGTAGCAGTGGCTCGGTCATGCTCAGGCCCCCGCCACATTCGTCAGCGGATCACCGATGACTACGCGATCGCCTTCCGCCAGCCCGGCATTGATCTGCACTTTCACGTTGTTGTTGATCCCGGTCTGCACATTGCGCGATTGCGCGTGGCCCTTGGCGTCGAGCACCCGTACCGGAAAACTGCCATCGGCGTTGCGCGGCCCGAGCGCCGCCACCGGCACGGTCAGCACAGCCTTGGCGGTGTCGAGGATAATGCGCACCTGCGCGGTCATCGATATGCGCAAACGATGGTCAGGGTTCGGCACCTCGAACAAGGCGTTGTAGAACACCGCGCTGCTTTGCTTTGGCGTGCCGGCGGGCGGTGTTTCAAGAAAGTTCTGTGGCGCCGGGTCGGTGCCGCGCAGTTTCGCGTAGTAGCGTTTGTCCTCACCGAGAATGGTGAAATACACCTGCTGCCCCGGGGCAATGTGAATCACATCGGCTTCGGACACCTGCGCCTTGACCGTCATGGTGTCCAGATCCGCCAGTTTCAGCAGGACCGGCGCCAGTTGGCTGGCGATCACCGTCTGGCCTTCCTGAGTGACCACGCCGACCACATCGCCATCGATCGGCGCGACAATCCGCGTATACGCCAGATTGACCTTGGCCGTGTCGATCTGGATGTGCGCACTTTTGATCTGCGCGTCCAGCGACATCAGGTTGGCCTGTTGTACCTGATAGTTCGACTCGGCATTTTCGAAATCCTGGCGCGAGATCGACGCGTCGTCCTGCAAGTTCTTGTAGCGCTCGTAAATCGCTTTGGTCTGCCTCAGTTGAGCCTGAGTGGCGCGTTTCTGCGCTTGCAGGTTCTCCTCATCGACCTGGGCCTGACGCAGGGTGTTCTGCAGCACCAGCGGATCGATTTCCGCCAGCCACTGCCCCTTCTTTACCTTGTCGCCAACCTTGACCTTGAGCGACTTCAATTGCCCGGACACCTGCGCACCGACGTCCACTTGTTTGATGCCTTCGAGCAACCCGGTGGCCAGCACCGCGTTTTCAATATCACCGCGCTCCACAGGCGCGGTCAGGTATTGCGGCGCCTCGGCCGGTGCCTGCACCGCGTAGAACGCCAATCCCGCCACCGCAACCAACGCCAGACCCATACCGACTTTGCGCAACTTCGACTTTTCCATAAATGACCACAAGTCCGTTCAGGGGTGAGCCCGGCCAGCGGCCGGGCTCTGGTAGATAAACAACAATCAGGAAACCACTTGGCCGGCCGGCACTTTCAGGCCGTCATGCCACCACGCCGCGAGACTGAAGACGTTGGGCGCCTTGAGAATCGTGAAGTGGTTGCCCGGCCCGTACCACACCACCAGATCCGTCACCTGACGCTGCCAGCCTTCGACCATCGTCGCTTGCTCGCGCTGATTGCCCCACGCATCCAGCGTCGGGTCATCGACCAGCGCCAGCCGCACCGCCCCGCTGTAGGCCAGTTGCGGTTGATAGACCGTGCGCAAGGCTGTGGCGAAGGTGCGCACCGGGCCGTGCATGGCCTGCGCTGACGAACGCGCAGACAACACACCGGCGCGCACCATGCCCTCGTGCAACAGGCGCATTTGCGTGGTGTTGTCAGCCTCGGCGAACGCCAGCGGATCGATGCCCAACGACTTGCCACTGGACAGTTGCAGCGTCTCGATCAAGCGTTCCAGCGCGGCGGTCGTCGTATACGGTTTGCCCGCCGTGCCATTGCCACCGGGGGCTTCGCTGTCGATCAGGGTCAACGACGCTACCTCACGCCCGGTCGCCTGCAACTGCGCGGCCATGGCATGCGCGACCCAACCGCCGAACGAATGGCCGATCAAGTGCACCGGACCTTGCGGATACAACTGCTCGACGGCTTGCAGATAACACCTCGCCGCCGCTTCCACCTGACTGTGCGGCACGCCGCTGCCATCGAGCCCGCGCGGTTGCAGACCGAAAATCGGCCATTCCGGCCCCAGTGCTTCGGTCAGGTGAATGAACCCGGTGACACTGTCGCCCGCCCCCGGCACGCAAAAGATCGGCGCATGCCCGGCGTGCCCGCTCTGGATCGTCAACACGGGTTGATAAACCTGTGGTTGCGGGGCCTGCGCAGCGGCCATGGCCTGACTCAAGGCCTGGCCGAGTGCCTGGACATCCGGGTTTTTCATCATGCTGCGGTGATCCCCCGGCACATCGATGCAGCGCAGCAAACCTGCACCGACCTTGTTCTCCCAGCCACGGGTCGGACTCGGCTGTGCCTGCCCTGGCATCAGTGCCTGAGCGCGGAACAAGTGCACCGGCTGGCTGGCCGGGCTGACCCGGTAATGCGCCAGCGCCAAGCCATGAGCGGCCTCACGATCAAAGTAACTCCAGGCATCCGCTGCGCTCAGTGCGGCCAGTTCCGGGTCAGGCAATTGCTGTTCGCAGCAGCGCTGGAACAGTTCATCGAAGGCGATGAGCTCGACTTCAGCCTCCAACCGCTCGACCTCAGCCATCGCTGGCAGCCCTTCTTCTCCACGCATCTGCGAACGCGCGCGGCAGTGTTCAAGCAATTGACGCTTGTCGCGATGCGCGCCGCTCCAGCGGGTTTTATCCTGACTGGCCGGATGTGGCGCGTAGGTATCGAGCAGGCCGACAAACGCTACCGCCTCATCGAGACCGAGCAATTGCTGGGCGATTTCATACGCCAGCAAGCCGCCAAACGACCACCCGGCCAGACGATACGGCCCATGCGGCTGCACCGAGCGGATGATCCCGACCATCCGCGCGGCCATGCATTCAAGGGTACGCAGTTGCGGCTGCCCCAGCGGCACACCGGGCAAACCGTAAATCGGAAACTCGCCCTCGATATGCAGGCCCAATGCCGGGAAATACACGTCCCGACCGCTGAATTCATGGATCAGGAACAGCGCATTGCCGCCCTCGCCCGGTCGCACCACGACCAGTCCTTCCGGCTGCGCGGGCACGGCATGGCGTTGACTGAGCAGCGCCGCCAGCGACTCGACACTCGGCCGCTGGAACAACTGCGCCAGCGTCACCTCCTGCCCCGCACGTTGCAGCAGGTTGACCAAACGAATCGCCAACAGCGAATGCCCGCCCAATTCAAAGAAGTTGTCGTGACGTCCGACCCGCTCGACATTCAACACTTCACCCCAGACCTGCGCGAGCAAGCTTTCGACCTCGCCTTGCGGCGCTTCGTAGTGGCGGCTGAGCACCGCGTCGATGCCCGGTGCCGGCAGCGCCTGACGGTCGATCTTGCCGTTGGGACTCAACGGTAAAACGTCGAGCGCAACAAACGCGCCCGGCACCATGTACTCGGGTAATTGTTCGAGGATGAACGCGCGCAGCGTGTCGATCGTGGGCGCTGCACTGCCCTCGCGCACCGTGAAATACGCGACCAGACGCTCGTCGCGCATCAGCACGACCACCTCGCGCACATCCGGGTGCTGGATCAACCGCGCTTCGATTTCACCGAGTTCCAGACGCAAGCCATGCAGCTTGACCTGGAAGTCGTCGCGCCCGAGGAATTCGAGGTTGCCGTCAGCGCGGTATCGCACCAGATCGCCGGTGCGGTACAGGCGATCACCGGCCACAAACGGACTGTCGATAAAGCGCTCGGCCTGCATCTGCGGCAGCCCCATGTAACCGCGCGCCACGCCGATGCCGCCGATGTGCAACTGGCCAATGACGCCGAGCGGCACCGGTTGGTCATGGGCATCGAGTACATACAGACGCGTGTTGCAGATGGCTTTGCCGATCGGCAATTCAGACGTTGGCACCGGCATGTGCGGTTCCAGGGTCCACGCCGTGCTGTCAACCGTGGCTTCGGTCGGGCCATACACGTTATGCAGGCGCACCCACGGCAGGTGCTGGCGCACAGCAGCGGCCAGCGCCGCGGTGAGTTCGCCGCCACCGCAGAACACATCGGTGAGGCTGGTGCATTCACTGACATCCTGCAGTTCAACAAACTGCTGCAACAGCGCCGGCACAAACTTGACCACCGTCACACGTTGCTGACGAATCACTTGCGCCAGATACGCCGGTTCCCGATGGCCGCCCGGCCGTGCCAGCACCAGACGCACACCGGCGGTCAGCGGCCAGAAGAACTCCCACACCGAACCATCGAAACTGAACGGCGCTTTTTGCAACAGCGCGCCGTCTGGGGTCGGCGGGCAGATCTGCGATCCCCAATGCACCAGATTGCACAAGCCCCGATGTTCGAGCATCACGCCTTTTGGCGTACCGGTCGAACCTGAGGTGTAGATCATGTACGCCAGATTCGAGGCGTTCAGACCGGGCACTTGCGGATTGCTTGCCGATTGTTCGTGCCAGCTGCATTGGTCAAAGTCGATCACGGCCACGTCGGTCCCGGCAAACAGCACACGGGTGGCCGTCTGCACCAGCACCGCCACCGGCGCGCAGTCCCTGAGCATAAAGTCCAGGCGCTCCGCCGGATAAGCCGGATCCAGCGGCACATAAGCACCACCGGCCTTGAGAATGCCGAGCAACCCCACCACCAGATCAAGCCCACGCTCTACACACAGCGCCACTCGCGCATCCGGCCCCACGCCCTGCTCGCGCAAATGATGTGCGAGGCGGTTGGCACGGGCATTCAACTCGCGATAGGTCAGGCTGTGTTCGCCCGACTGCACGGCGATGGCGTCCGGCTGACGACGTACCTGTGCTTCAAACAGGCTCTGGATCGGTTGCTCGACCGGGCAATCAACCGCCGTTGCGTTGAAATCGCCGAGCAAGCGCTGCTGCTCTTCCGGCGCAAGCAGGTTGACCTGCGCCAACAGCGCCTGATCATCACTGACCAACGCCGCCAGCAAGCGCTGCAAGTAACCGACAAAACGCCGCACGGTCGACTCATCGAACAACGCCGTGGCATAGCGCAGTGCACCACGGATGCCTTGCGGGTTCTCACCGAGGCTCAGCGACAGGTCGAACTTCACAAAGTGATTTTCCCCGGCCACGCCTTCCAGCGTGAGACCGTCCAGTGCCAGGGCGGGCGCCACGCTGCTGTCCCAGCTCACCAGGGTCTGGAACAACGGTGTGTGGGAAAGGCTGCGCAGCGGCCGGGTGATTTCCACCACGTGTTCGAACGGCAGATCCTGATGCGCCTGCGCGGCCAGAGTCTGCGCCTTGACCCGCGCCAGCAGCGCCGCACCGGTCAGATCGCCCGAGGTATCGATGCGCAGCGCCAAGGTGTTGACGAACATGCCGATCAGCCCTTCGATCTCGGCGCGGGTACGGTTGGCTACCGGCGAGCCAATGACCACATCGGACTGCCCGGACAGGCGCGCGAGCAACATTGCCCAGGCGCTCATAAGCACCATGTACGGTGTCACGGCATGACGCTGACACAACGTCTTCAGGCCGGCGCTGGTCTGCTCGTCCAGCACGAGCTCGACACTGCCGCCGTGGTGATCCTGTTGCGCCGGACGTGGACGGTCGGTTGGCAGGCTCAGCAACGCCGGAGCGCCGGCCAAGGTCTGCTGCCAGTAATCGCTTTGACGCTGCAGCACCTCGCCGCTGAGCCAGCGCCGCTGCCACACCGCGTAGTCGGCGTATTGCAAGGCCAGCGCTGGCAGTGGATCTGCCTCGCCATGGCTGAACGCCTGATACAGCGCCATCAATTCACGGGTCAGCACGCCCATCGACCAGCCATCGGAGATGATGTGGTGCATCGTCAACAACAGCACATGGTGCTCATCGGCCAGACGCAGCAACCGTCCGCGAATCAACGGACCGTCCTGCAAGTTGAACGGTCCGCGTGCTTCAGTTTCGATCAGCGCGCGCAAGGCCTCGTCGGTCTGCGGCTGTTGTCGCCAATCCTCCTCAATCAGCGACAGGCCACTGTCGACCGGGGCAATCAGCACCTGTGCTTCGTCGTTCAATTGTGCGAAACGACTGCGCAGGCTTTCGTGACGCGCGACGATCCGCGCCAATGCCCGGTGCAGCGCCTCTGCGTCGAGTCGTCCACGCAAATGCAGGCCCAAGGGAATGTTGTAAGCGGTGTTGCCGCCGTCCATCTGCGCGAGGAACCACAAGCGTTGCTGGGCGAACGACAGCGGCAGCGCCTGATCGCGCGGCGCCGGCAGAATCGGCGGCAAGCTGCTGCGTTCGGCCTGACTCAATACGTTGGCGACCGCCGCCAATTCCGGATTGGCAAACAGATCAGCCAGCGCCAGCTCCACGCCCAATTGCTGGCGCACCTGGGAGAGCATGCGCATGGCCAGCAATGAATGGCCGCCGAGTTCGAAGAAGTTGTCGTGACGGCCGACCTGTTCGACCTGCAACACCTCGGCCCAGACCTGTGCGAGGCTGATTTCCAGTGGATTGGCCGGCGCCTCGTAGACCCGACTGAGCAGCGCCTCCTGGGTCGGTGCCGGCAGTGCCTTGCGGTCAACCTTGCCGTTGTTATTCAGTGGTAACACATCGAGTTGCACCCACGCGGTGGGCACCATGTATTCCGGCAGGCGTGCGTGCAACTGAGCGTGCAGTTCAGCGCTGTCCAAGACGCCATCGTGCGCCGTGTAATACGCCACCAGACGCGTGGCGTCCTGGCCGTCGCGGCGCGCCAGCACCACGGCTTCCCTGATCCCCGCGCAGTTCAGCAGGCGACTCTCGATTTCTCCCAGCTCGATGCGGAAACCACGAATCTTCACCTGATCATCGTTGCGGCCGATGCAATCGAGTTGTCCCGGCGCCAGCCAGCGCGCGAGGTCACCGGTGCGATAAAGCAACGCGCCCGGCGTCTCGCTGAACGGATCGCGGAGGAATTTCTCGGCGGTCAGATCCGGCCGGTTCAGGTAACCCAGCGCTACGCCCTGCCCGCCGATGTACAGCTCGCCGGTCACGCCCATCGGCACCGGTTGCTGATACGCGTCGAGCACGTACACCTGCGTGTTGCCGATCGGTCCGCCAATCGGCACGCTCTCGGCGTTTTCCGCCACTTCACGCACTTCGAATGTCGTGGC
The DNA here is from genome assembly GCF_900187605.1 of Pseudomonas sp. Irchel 3H7. GTDB lineage: Bacteria > Pseudomonadota > Gammaproteobacteria > Pseudomonadales > Pseudomonadaceae > Aquipseudomonas. Next base: position 83,119 of record NZ_FYEA01000002.1, on the reverse strand, counting down.
GTACGTGGTGGTTTCGGTCGGGCCGTAGCAATGCACGATGCGCAATGCCGGGGCCTCGGCCAGCAGTCGCCGGAACGCCGCCGGATCGCCACGCTCACCGCCGCACAGCAGCATCCGCAGGCCCTTGAGCGCCTGCGGGATCAGTTGCACGTATTGGTTGAACAGCGCGGTGGTGACGAAAAGGATCGTCGCGCCACTGGCACTCAGTTCACGGCCGAAGGCATTCGGATCGAGCAGCGTTTGATGGTCGATGATCACCACGCGACCGCCATTGAGCAGCGGCCCCCAGATGTCCATGGTGCTCGCATCGAACGCCGGGTTCGAGGCGAAGACCACACGATCCTGCGCATTGAAATCGGCATAACCGTTGTTGAGCACCAAGCGGCCGATGCCCCGGTGCGGCACCATCACCCCTTTCGGCGTGCCGGTAGAGCCGGAGGTGTACATGATGTACGCCAGCGCCTCGGACGACTGCAGCAGATTCGGGTTGTGCGTCGGCTGGCCGTTGAGGGTCAGCGTGTCCAGATCGATGCGCGGTGCGGTGTAGTCGATGATTTCGCTGCTGAGGGTCAACAGCGCCACCGCTCGGCAATCCTCAACCATGAACGCCTGGCGCTCGCTCGGTGCGTTGATGTCCAGCGGCACGTAGGCCGCCGCGCATTTGGCAATGGCCAGTTGCGCGACCAGCAACTCCAGCGAACGTGGCAGCAGGATCGCCACGTGATCGCCCGGCTGCACGCCGTGGGCGATCAGGTGATGGGCCAGGCGGTTGGCTTGGGCATTCAGCTCAAAGTAACTCAGCGAATGCGCGCCATGTACCGCCGCCACCGCTTTGGGATGCGCCGCCGCCTGCTGCTGGAAAATCCCGTGCACGGTCAGTGTTTGCGGGTAGTCACGCACCGTGGCGTTGAAGTCGTACAGCAAACGCTGGCGCTCATCCGCCGCCAGCAACGGTACCTGTTCCAGTACCGTTTGCTCACCGCCAATCATCGCTTCGAGCAGACGTTCGAAGTAGCCGATATAACGCTTGATCGTCAGCGCATCGAACAGCGCCGTGGCGTAGTTCAGCGTGCCGCGAATCGCTCCATTGACCTCGCCCAGTATCAGCGTCAGGTCAAACTTGGCGACCTCGCCCGGGCCGGCCACGCCCTCCAGCGTCAGATCAGCCAACGCCAGTTGCGGGCCGACGCTGCTGTCCCAGTTCAGCGTGGTCTGGAACAGCGGGCTGTGCGCCAGGCTGCGCAGCGGCCGGGCGATTTCCACCACTTGCTCGAACGGCAGATCCTGATGCGCCTGCGCCGCCAGTGTCTGCGCCTTGACCCGCGCCAGCAGCGCTTCGACGTTCACCGCGCCCGAGGTGTCGATGCGCAAGGCCAGCGTATTGACGAACATGCCAATCAGGCCTTCGACTTCTGTGCGAGTGCGATTGGCCACCGGCGTACCGATCACCACATCGGTTTGCCCGGACAGACGACTCATCAGCAGCGCCCAGGCGCTCATCATGGTCATGAACAGGGTCACGCCGTGACGTTGGCTCAAGGCCTTGAGCCCCGCGCTCAGGCGCGGGTCCAGCAGCACGTCGACGTTGCCGCCGGTGTAATCCTGTTGTGCCGGACGCGGGCGATCGGTGGGCAGCGTCAACACGGCCGGCGCACCGTCGAGGGTTTGCTGCCAGTACTCGCTTTGCCGCTGCAGCACCTCCCCGCTGAGCCAGCGGCGCTGCCACACGGCGTAGTCGCCATATTGCAGCGTCAGCGCTGGCAGCGGATCAGGCTGACCCTGGCTGAACGCTTGATACAACGCCATCAACTCAGCCGTCAGCACGCCCATCGACCAGCCATCGGCGACGATGTGGTGCACGGTCAGCAACAGCACATGATGATCGTCGGCCAAGCGCACCAGTCGCCCACGAATCAGCGAATCATTCTGCAGATCAAACGCTGTCGAGGCTTCCTGCGCCATCAATCCCTGCAAGGTGAGCTCGGCTTGCAAGGCTTGGCGCAGATCGTCCACGCGCAAAAGCAAACCGCTGTCGACCGGGGCAATCGATACCTGCGCAGTGTCGTCGAGGCGGATGAAACGGCTGCGCAGGGTTTCGTGACGAGCGACAATCCGTGCCAGCGCCGCTTGCAGGGCGTCGCCGTCGAGGTGACCGCGCAGGCGCAGGCCGAGAGGAATGTTGTACGCCGAGTTGCCACCGGCCATTTGCGCGAGGAACCACAGACGTTGCTGGGCGAAGGACATCGGCAGCGGTTGATCACGCGGTGCCGGCACAATGTCCGCTAGCGCGCTGCGCCCGGCGCGGCTCAATACTTCAGCAACCGCACTCAATTGCGCATCGGCAAACAGATCACTCAGCGCCAGTTCGACGCCGAGGCGCTGACGGATCAGCGAAACCATGCGCATCGCCAACAGCGAATGACCGCCGAGTTCGAAGAAATGATCGTGACGCCCGACCTGCTCGACTTGCAGCACTTCGGCCCAGATCTGCGCCAGTGCGGTTTCCAGCTCACCTTGTGGTGCTGTGTATTCGCGGCTGAGTAACGTAGCGTCGTCAGGCTTGGGCAAGGCTTTGCGATCAACCTTGCCATTGTTGTTCAGCGGCAACCTATCCAGTTGCACCCACGCTGACGGCACCATGTATTCCGGCAGTCGTGCTTGCAACTGCTTGTGTAGCCCGGCGCTGTCCAGCTGTTCAGCGTGAGCGGTGTAATACGCCACCAGACGCGTAGTTTGTTGACTGTCCTGGCGAGCCAGCACAACCGCTTCCTTGACCCCGGCACAGCTGAGCAGGTGGTTTTCGATTTCGCCCAGCTCGATACGGAAGCCGCGAATCTTCACCTGATCGTCGTTCCGTCCGATGCAATCGAGTTGCCCCGGCGCCAGCCAACGCGCGAGGTCGCCCGTACGGTACAGAAGCGCGCCGGGTTTATCGCTGAATGGATCGCGAAGGAATTTCTCGGCAGTCAGATCCGGCCGGTTCAGATAGCCCAGCGCCACACCCTCACCGCCGATATACAACTCACCGGTCACGCCCATCGGCACCGGTTGTTGATGGGCATCCAACAGGTAAACCTGCGTGTTGCCGATCGGCCCGCCAATCGGCACGCTCTCGGCGTTTTCCGAGACTTCGCGCACCTCAAAGGTGGTCGCGTATGTGGTGGTTTCGGTCGGGCCGTAGCAGTGCACGATACGCAGCGCTGGCGCCTCGGCCAGTAACTGTCGGAACGCCGCTGGATCGCCCCGCTCGCCGCCACACAACAGCATACGCAAGCCTTTGAGCGCCTGCGGAATCAGTTGCACGTACTGGTTGAACAGCGCGGTGGTGACGAACAGGATCGTCGCCCCGCGAGCACTCAATTCACGGCCGAAAGCGTTCGGGTCGAGCAGCGTCTGATGGTCGATGACCACGACGCGACCGCCATTGAGCAATGGCCCCCAGATGTCCATGGTGCTGGCGTCGAACGCTGGATTGGAGGCAAACACCACCCGATCCTGCGGGTTGAAATCGGCATAACCGTTGTTGATCACCAACCGGCCGATGCCTCGGTGCGGCACCATCACGCCTTTCGGTGTGCCCGTGGAACCGGAGGTGTACATGATGTACGCCAGCGATTCCGAGGTTTGCGAAAGGTTCGGGTTTTGCGTTGATTGCTCATCCAGCGACAACGTATCCAGATCGATGCGCCGGACGGCGTAGTCGATGACTTCACCGCTCAAGGTCAACAGTGCCACAGCCTGGCAGTCATCGACCATGAACGACTGCCGCTCGCTCGGCGCATGGATGTCCAGCGGCACATAGGCCGCCGCGCACTTGGCGATTGCCAGTTGTGCGACCAGCAGCGTCAGCGAACGTGGCAACAATATAGCCACGTGGTCGCCCGGCTGGACGCCTTGCGCGATCAACTGATGGGCCAGACGGTTGGCCTGCGCATTGAGTTCAAAGTAACTCAACGATTGCTCACCGTGCACCGCGGCCACCGCTTGCGGTTGCGCCGCCACTTGCCCCTCAAACAACGCGTGCACTGTCAGCGCCTGCGGATACTCGCGTTGTGTGGAGTTGAACTCGACCAGTAACTGATGACGTTCTTCGGCGCTGACTACCGACAACCGATCAAACCCCGCGTGCGGCGTGTGCTCCAGCGCGTTCAGCAAAGTCATCAATGCACCCTGCATGTACCCGCAGATTCGCTGTGCATCAATCCCCGCCCCGGCCAATACCTTCAAGCCGAAATCTTCGCCAAGATCGTCAACGCTGAGGGTCAGGCGATAGTTGGTGTGTTCCTCGGCATCGAGCAATTGCATCCCGTGCCACGCCGCTTGCACCTCGGCGGATATCGGCCCGACCGGGGCGCTGTGACGATAGTTGAGCAGCGTGCTGAACAGCGGCGTACCCGCCGGCATCGCGCTGCACTGCTGCACCTGCGCCAGTTGCGCGTGCTCGTGAGCAAGCAACTGACTCAAGCGTTGATGGGTCGCCAGCGCCGCCCCTTTAACGCTGTGCGCATTGAGCTCGATGCACAGCGGCAAGGTGTTGATGAACACACCCAGCGCCCGCTCCGCTCCTTCGCCGCCCTGCAATCTGCCAAGCAAAACCGTGCCAAAAACCACGGCGTCGCGCCCGGACAATTGCCCCAGCACCTGCGCCCAGGCGAGGTGCATCAGGCTGGCGGCGCTGACACCCAAGCGCCGCGCCTGTTGCCTTACGCTGTGGCTGAGTGTGTTTTCCAGCGTCAACTGCGCTTCCTGCGCGGGGCCGTCATGGGCCAGATTCTGACCATAGGGCAAGGTCGGCTCATCGATCGCGCCGAGCATTTCGCGGAAGAAGCTTTCGTGCTCTTGCGCGCTCAGCCCGGCGCGGGTGTGCGCCACGTAGTTGCGATACGGCACTGGCTCGCTCAGTTGCCCGGCGTTGCCCAGCAGAAACGCCTGCATCTCGTGCTGCAACACCTCGAGCGCCACGTGATCCATGACCAAATGATGGAACAACAACAACGCCACCACCCGTTGATTGACGGCATCACGGCTGTACACCACGCGCATCAGCGGCGCCTCGGTCACAGGCATGCGGTAGCTATCGATGGTGAAGCGTCTGTGCAACTGGCTCAGCGCATCGCCCGCTTCGGCGTCCAGCTGCAAGGCCTCACAGCTCAGCGAAGCCTCACGCCAGACCACTTGCACCGGCTCTTCCAGACTCTCCCAGAACAGCGACGTGCGCAGAATGTCATGGCGCTCGATCACTTGTTGCAGTGCGTCGGTGAAGGCTTGCAAACGCTGTTCATCGGCGAAGGCAAACTGCGCCTGCAGCACATACGGATCACCCTGCGCAGCCGAAAGATGATGGAACAGAATGCCGGTCTGCAAAGGTGCCAGCGGGTAGATGTCTTGAACATTGCGCGCACCGCCGGGGACACTCGCGACGATGCGGTCGATCGTCGCTTGATCCAGCGTCACCAGTGGCAGCAGTTCGGGCGTGATGCGCGGACAATCGGCTGGAATAAGATTCGCCGGCACCGCTGCTTCGGGTTCCCCGCCTACTGCCGCCGCCAGTGCGGCCAGCGTCGGTTGGCCGAACAGCACGCGAATGTCCGCCGACAGCCCGGCCCGGCGCATGCGCGCAACCAGATTGACCGCCAGCAATGAATGGCCGCCCAGTTCGAAGAAGTGATCAAAGCGCCCTACTCGCTCGACTTTCAGCAACTCGGCCCAGATACCGGCAATGACGGTTTCGACTTCACCGACCGGGGCTTCGTAATCGCGGGTCAGCAGCGCCGATTGGTCAGGGGCCGGCAAGGCCTGACGATCCAGCTTGCCGTTGGGGCTCAGTGGCAAGGCCGGCAAATGCACAAACACGGCAGGCACCATGTAATCCGGCAAGTGTTTGAGCAGTTCGCTACGCAGTTGATCGATGTCCAGCGGTTCGCCGCTGTAGTACGCCACCAGGCGCTGATCGCCCGGCACGTCTTCGCGAGCGAGCACGGCAGCTTCACGCACGCCGTCGATGTGCGCCAGATGCGCCTGAATCTCGCCCAGTTCGATGCGCAGGCCACGAATCTTGACCTGATCGTCGTTGCGCCCCAGGTACTCGATATTGCCATCGGCGAGATACCGCGCGACGTCGCCGGTGCGGTACAAACGCGCGCCTGGCTGATCATTGAACGGATCGTCGAGGAAGCGTTCGGCTGTCAGCTCAGGCCGATTCAGATAACCCCGCGCCACCTGCACCCCGCCCAGATACATCTCGCCGACTACGCCGAATGGCACCGGTTGCTGATGAGCGTCGAGGATATACGCACGGGTATTGCACAGCGGTTTGCCAATCGGCGGCGTGCCGTCCGGCACCGGCGAATCCGGTTCCAGCGTCCACACGGTGCTGTCGACAGTGGCTTCGGTCGGGCCATACACGTTGTGCAGGCGTACCTGCGGCAGACGCTCGCGGACGCTACGCACCAACGCGGCGGTCAGCTCACCGCCACCACAGAACACATCGCTGAGGCTGCTGCACTCGCCGACCTCTGCCACTTCAAGGAATTGCTGCAACAGTGCCGGCACAAACTGCACGACGTTGACCTGTTGCTCACGAATCAGCTGCACCAGCGCCGCCGGATCACGATGATCGTCCGGGCCGGCGAGCACCAGGCGCATGCCGCAGCTCAACGGCCAGAACAGCTCCCACACCGAGGCGTCGAAACTGAACGGGGTTTTCTGCAGCAGCGCGGCGCCGCTAGAAAGCGGGCACAGCCCGGCGCTCCAGTGCAGCAGATTGCCCAGGTTACGGTGCTCGACCATTACGCCTTTCGGCGTGCCGGTGGAGCCGGAGGTGTAAATCACATAGGCCAGATTTGCCGCGCTCAAGTCCGGCACCTGCGGATTGCTCTGCGCAAGGTCTTGCCAGTTGCACTCGTCGAAATCGACCAACACGCCGGCCCACTCGCAGATCAGCGCACGCGTCGGCGCATGCACCAGCACCGCCACGGGCGCGCTGTCCTCAAGCATGTAGGCCAGACGCTCGGCGGGATAACCCGGATCGAGCGGCACATAAGCGCCGCCAGCCTTGAGAATCGCCAGCAGACCGACCAACAACTGCGGCCCGCGCTCGACGCAGATCGCCACCCGCGAATCGCGATCGACACCGCACTGGCGCAGGTGATGGGCGAGTTGGTTGGCGCGGCGGTTCAACTCGGCGTAACTCAAACGCAGCTCAACGGCGACCACGGCGTCAGCGTCTGGCGTGCGCAACACCTGCGCTTCGAAGCGGCCATGAACGGTCTGTTCGAGATCGTGGGCGACGGCGGTGGCGTTGAGATCGACCAGCAGGTGCTGACGCTCGTCGTCCGCCAACAACGCCACGTGTTCAAGCACCGCTTGATCGTTGCTGACCATCGCCTGCAACAGGCGCTGGAAGTAGCCGACGTACCGTTGAATAGTCGACTCATCGAACAAGGCAACGGCGTACTCCAGCACACCGCGAATCCCGCCCGGCGCCTCTGCCAGCGTCAGTGACAGATCGAATTTGGCAAAGTGGCTCGGCTCGGCGACGCTTTCCAGCGTCAGCTCGCCCAGACTCAGGCTCGCGCCATGGCCGCTGTCCCAACTGAACATCGCCTGGAACAACGGGCTGTGCGCCATGCTCCGCGCCGGTTTGGTGATTTCCACCACTTGTTCGAACGGCAGGTCCTGGTGCGCCTGCGCGTCCAGCGTCCGCGCCTTGACCCGCGCCAGCAGCGCTTCGCAGCTCAACTCGCCCGAGGTATCGATACGCAAGGCCAGGGTGTTGACGAACATGCCGATCAAGCCTTCGATCTCGGCGCGGGTACGGTTGGCGACCGGCGAACCGATGACCACTTCGGCTTGCCCGGACAAACGACTCAACAGACTCGCCCAGGCACTGAGCATGAGCATGTACATCGTCACGCCGTGACGCTGGGCCAAAGCCTTGAGCCCGGCACTCAGGCGTTCGTCGAGCACCACGTCGACGGTGTTGCCGGCGTAATCCTGCTGTGCCGGGCGCACGCGGTCAGTCGGCAGCGTCAACAGCGCCGGAGCGCCGGCCAAAGTCTGTTGCCAGTATTCACTTTGGCGCTGCAGCACCTCACCACTGAGCCAGCGCCGCTGCCACACCGCGTAATCGGTGTATTGCAGCGCCAGCGGTGGCAGTGGATCCGGCTGGCCATGACTGAAGGCCTGATACAACGCCATCAGTTCGCGGGTCAGAACCCCCATCGACCAGCCATCGGAGATGATGTGGTGCAGGGTCAGCAACAACACGTGATGATCGTCGGCGAGGCGCACCAACCGACCGCGAATCAGCGCATCGTCCTGCAAGTCGAATGGCCCGGACGCTTCGCCCTGAATCAGCGCCTGCAAGGTTTCGTCGGCTTGCGGATGCTGGCGCAAATCTTCGACGCGCAGCAGCAGACCGCTGTCGACCGGCGCGATCAGCACTTGCGCCTCGTCATTGAACTGGGCAAAACGGCTGCGCAGGGTTTCATGCCGCGCGACGATGCGCGCCAAGGCCTGTTGCAGCGCTTGTTCATTCAATTGCCCACGCAGGCGCAGGCCGATGGGGATGTTGTACGCGGTGTTGGCGCCTTCCATTTGTGCGAGAAACCACAAGCGCTGCTGCGCGAACGACAGCGGCAAGGCGCCGTCACGGGCCACCGCGACAATCTCCGGTTGCGTGCTGCGCCCGGCTTGGGCCACCGCCTCGGCAACCGCGGCCAACTCGGCATTGGCAAACAGATCGCCCAGTGCTAGCTCCACGCCAAGGCGCTGGCGAACCTGGGACACCATGCGCATGGCCAACAGCGAATGGCCGCCGAGTTCAAAGAAATGATCCTGACGCCCTACTCGCTCGACCTGCAACACCTGCGCCCAGATCTGCGCCAAGGCGCTTTCCAGTTCGTTGTGCGGCGCCTCGTATTCGCGGGTGAACAGCGCCGCACGCTCAGGTTTCGGCAAGGCCTTGCGGTCGACCTTGCCATTGGCGGTCAACGGCAGTGCGTCGAGTCTGACGAAGGCCACCGGCACCATGTAATCCGGTAATTGGGTCAACAGGTGCGCGCGCAACTCGGCCACCGCCAGCGGTTCAACCTGACTCTGCTCGGTGAAATACGCCACCAGACGCGGTTGGCCGGGTTCATCTTCGCGGGCCAGCAGCACGGCTTCCTGAATGCCGGGCAACGAATTGAGGCGGGTTTCGATTTCGCCGAGTTCGATACGCACACCACGAATTTTCACCTGATCGTCGTTACGCCCCAGGTACTCGATCGTACCGTCGGCACGCCAGCGCGCGAGGTCGCCGCTGCGATACATGCGCGCATTCGGCACGGAACTGAACGGGTCATGGAGGAAGCGCTCGGCGCTCAGATCGGCACGGTTCAAATAACCGCGAGCGACCCCGGCTCCGCCAACATACAATTCGCCCATGACGCCAATCGGCACCGGACGCTGCTGTTCATCGAGCAAGTACACCGTGGCGTTGGCCACCGGTTTACCGATGTGCAAGGCGTCGCCCGCCTCGATGCGGCCAGAGGTGGCGACCACGGTGGCTTCGGTCGGGCCGTAGTTGTTGATCACCTCGAATTGCTGGTTGCGGCTGAACTGGCGCAAGCGGTCGCCACCGATCAGCAGCGTGCGCAGCGTCGGGTGTTCAAGGTTCTGGCTGAAGGCGTATTCGGCGACCGGTGTCGGCAGGAAACTCACGTCCAGTGGCTGCGCGCGCCACCACTCGAGCAGCGCATCGATGTCCTCGCTGCCCTCGTGCGTCGGTGCCAGATGCAAAGTCGCGCCAGCACACAACGCCGGCCAGACTTCCCAGGCCATGGCGTCAAAACCGAACCCGGCAAGACTGGACGTATGGCGACCGGCGCACAGATCAAACGCGCTGCAATGCCAGTCGACCAGATTCGACAAGGTGCGGTGTTCGACCATCACGCCTTTGGGCAGGCCGGTGGAACCGGAGGTGTAGATCACGTAGGCCAGATGTGCGGCGGTCAGGCCCGGCACCTGCGGATCAAAGGTCTCGCTCAGTGGCCAGGTGCGCGGGTCGAGATCGATCACCGGCACCGCCAGCGCCGGCAGGCGATCCCGCAGAGTGTTTTGGATCAGCACGGCAACGGGGGCGCTGTCGCTGAGCAAGTAGTGCAGACGCTCGGCCGGGTGCGCCGGGTCGACCGGCACATAACCGGCGCCCGCCTTCAAAATGGCGACCAGCCCGACCAGCGTATCGAGGCCACGGCGGGCGACGATGGCGACGCGATCATCAGGCTTCACTCCCAGCGCAATCAAATGATGGGCCAGCGCGTTGGCATGCCGGTTGAGCTCGGCATAACTCAGTTGCTCACCGAGGTATTGCGCGGCTACGGCTTCGGGCCGCTGCACCACTTGCGCTTCGAAACGTTGGCCAATGGTCAACGTCGCCGGGAAGTCGGCGTGAGTGGCATTGAACGCCAACAGCAGCTGCTCGCGCTCTGCCGCCGGCAGAATGGGCAATTGGTTGAGCGCGGTATCGGGCGCCTGTTCCAGCGCCAACACCAAACTTTCGAGGGCGCACTGCAGGTAATCGCAGATGCGCTGTGGATCGACCTCGGTGGTGGCCAGCAACGTCAGGCTGAAGGCATCGCCGAAATCATCGACGCTCAGGGTCAGCGGATAGTTGGTGCGTTCTTCGGAGCTGATCGTGCTGATGCCTTCCCAAGCGGCCAGGGTCTCGGCACTCGCCGTCGCCGCCGTGTGACTGTGGCGGTAATTGAGCAAGGCACTGAACAACGGCGTCGGCGCGACCACGCCGCTGCAACGCTGGGCCAGTGCCAGCGGCGCGTGCTCGTGGCGCATCAGCGTGGTCAGGCGTTTGTGCGTCGCCTCCACCGCCGCACGCACGCCCCGCGCATCGACATCGACCCGCAGCGGCAAGGTGTTGATGAAAATCCCCAGCGCCCGTTCGGTGGCTTCGGCGCCTTGCATACGGCCCATCAGCACCGTACCGAAGACCACATTCTGCTTGCTGGTGAGCACCGCCAGTACCTGCGCCCAGCCCAGATGAAACAGGCTCGCGGCACTCACGCCGAGCTGCCGCGCCTGCGCCCGCAGACGCTGACCGAGCAGCGGGTTGATCGGCTGGCTCAGCTCGGCGATACCGAGGCCGTCGCCCTGCACATCCTGCAAACCGTAGGGCAGCGTTGGCTCGGCGATGTCGGCGAGCATGTCGCGGAAAAACGTCTCGTGTTCGGCTTCGCTGATGCCCAGCCGCGCCTGCGCCACGTAATTGCGAAACGGCACCGGCCGGCCGAGCGATTGATCCTCGCCGGTGAGGCAGGCGAGCATTTCGTGACGCACCACATCGAGCGCCGAGTGATCCAGCGCCATGTGATGGAACAACAACGTCGCGACCACGCGCTGACCGGCCTCATCCCACGCGTAGGCCAGCCGCATCATCGGTGCGTGCTTGACGTCGAGACGGAAATGCCGCGCATCGAAACGCTCGTGCAATTGCTGCAGTACAGCGCTTTCGCCGTCGTGCACCACAACTTCTTCCATCGGCAACTGCGCCTGACGCCAGACCACTTGCAGCGGCACGTCCAGCCCTTCCCAATGCACGGCAGTGCGCAGGATGTCGTGGCGATCAATGACCTTTTGCAACGCCTGGGCGAAATCCTGCAAACGCTCACGACTGCTGAACGCAAAGTACGATTGCATGACGTACGGATCGCCCTGCTCGTTGCTCGCGTGGTGATAGAGAATGCCTTCCTGCAACGGCGCCAGTGGATAGATGTCCTGCACATTGGCGGCGCCGCCCGGGACATCGGCGATCAAACGGTCAAGGATCGGCTGATCCACTTCAGCGAGGGTCACCATCGCTGGCGTGATGTGCGTGCTGCCGGGGAGAATGCCGTTGGCCGGAACGTCGATCTGGCCGACGCGGGTGGCCGAGTATTGGCCGGCCTTGATCAGTTCAATCAGCGCCGGTTTGTGCTCGCGCAGCGCGGCCAGCAACGCCGGATCGCTCAACGCCTGCTTGTTGCCATTGACGCGCAATTGCTCATCGGTCACCGCCAACTGAATGTCTTTTGCCTTCAGGGTTGCCAACAGTTCGAGCACATTCACAGGACGATCTCCATTCTTTCGGTAATTGCGGCGTAGCCGGCCAGGGTCGGTTGTTCGAACAACGCCCTGACATCGGCTTCCATGCCTTCCTGACGTAACCGGCCGATCAGACTGACCGCCAGTAATGAGTGACCACCCAATTCAAAGAAGTGATCGTGGCGCCCTACCCGTTCGACGTTGAGCAGCTCGGCCCAGAGCCGTGCGAGGGTGATTTCCACTTCGCCGACCGGGGCTTCGTATTCGCGGGTTTTCAGCGATTGCTGATCCGGCGCCGGCAGTGCTTTGCGGTCGAGTTTGCCGTTGGGACTTAGCGGCAAAGCAGCGAGATGCACGAACACGGCGGGCACCATGTAGTCCGGCAAGTGCTCGAGCAAATGACTGCGCAGCAGGTCGATGTCCAAGCGCTCGCCGGTGTAATACGCGACCAGACGCTTGTCGCCCGGCACGTCTTCGCGGGCCAGCACCACGGCTTCCTGCACACCTTCGATCCGGGCCAGACGTGCCTGAATTTCGCCCAGTTCAATACGCAGACCGCGGATCTTCACCTGATCATCGTTACGCCCCAGGTACTCGATATTGTCGTCCGGCCGATACCGCGCGACGTCGCCGGTGCGGTACATGCGCCCACCAGGCTGGAACGGATCGTCGAGGAAGCGCTCGGCACTCAGCTCAGGCCGGTTCAGATACCCGCGCGCCACCTGCACACCAGCGATGTACAGCTCGCCGACTACGCCTTGCGGCACCGGCTGTTGTTGCGCATCGAGGATGTACATGCGGGTGTTGGCAATCGGTTTGCCGATTGGCGTGTTGTCCGGCGTCTGCTCGATGGAACCGGTGCAATCCCACGCGGTGACGTCGACGGCCGCTTCGGTCGGGCCATACAGGTTGTGCAAACCGCTGCCCGGCAGTTGCAGCTTGAAGCGCCGCACCAGACTGCCCGGCAACGCCTCACCGCTGCACATCACCTGGCGCACGCTGTCGCAGCGTGTGGTATCGCTGTTGGCGAGAAACACATCGAGCATCGATGGCACAAAGTGCAGCGTAGTGATGTGCTCGCGCTCGATCACTTCGCTCAGATACTGCGTATCCTTGTGCCCGCCGGGCTGCGCCATGACCAGTCGCGCGCCGGTCATCAGCGGCCAGAAGAACTCCCACACCGACACATCGAAACTGAACGGGGTTTTCTGCAGCACCGAATCGGCCGCCGTCAGCTGATAGGCGTCCTGCATCCATAGCAAGCGGTTGACCACACCGGCGTGTTCGTTGACCACGCCTTTCGGTTGGCCGGTCGAACCGGAGGTGTAGATCACGTACGCGCTGTGTTGAGGTGTCAGCGCCGGGATTTGCGGATTGTCGGCAGACAGCGATTGCCAAGTGATCTGGTCGAGATCGACCATCGCTGCCGAGATCTCACCCAGCAACGCACGGGTCGCGCCGTGCACCAGCACCACAGCTGGCGCGCTGTCCTCGAGCATGTAGGTCAGGCGCTCCGGCGGATAGGCCGGGTCCAGCGGCACATACGCGGCACCGGCCTTGTTGATCGCCAGCAGACCGATGACCATTTCCAGGCTGCGTTCGACGCAGATCGCCACCCGTGAATCCACTTGCACGCCGAGGCTGATCAAGTACCGGGCCAGGCGGTTGGCGCGCTCGTTCAGCTGCGTGTAGCTCAATGCCTGATCGCCGGCGACGACGGCCACAGCCTCTGGCGTACGTCGCACCTGCGCCTCGAACGAGCCGTGCAGCGTCTGCTGCAAATCGTAATCGACGTCGGTGGCGTTGAGGCCGAACAACAACGCCTGTCGCTCCTCGTCCGGCAACACCGTCAAACGATTCAACGGTTGCTGTGGTGTCTGCTCCAACGCCTCGGCCAGCGCAACCAGCGCGTTCTGCATGAACTGGCTGATGCGTGCTGCGCCGATGCGCGACGGGGTCATCACCGTCAGTTGGAAGCCACTGCCGAGATCGTCGACGTTGAGGGTCAACGGGTAATTGGTGCGCTCCTCGCCGGCCAGGGATTCGATGCCCTGCAAGGATTCACGCTTGGCGTTCTGACGGGCCTCACTGTCGCTATGCCGGTAGTTGAGCATTGCACTGAACAGCGGCGACGGCGCCGCGACACCGCTGCAACGCTGGGCCAGCGCCAGCGAAGCATGTTCGTGCGCCAACAGCGCACTGAGCCGCGCATGCGTGGCCTTGACCCCGGCGCGCACGTTGCTTTCGTCAACATCCACACGCAATGGCAAGGTGTTGATGAACATGCCCAACCCGCGATCCGCGCCCGCCCCGCCCTGCATCCGGCCAAGCAGCACGGTGCCAAAGACCACGCGTTCCTGACCGGACGTTGCCGCCAGCACCCGCGCCCAGGCGAGATGAAAAAGACTGGCGACACTGACACCGAGCAAGCGCGCCTGACTGCGCAGTCGCTGCGCCACCACGGCGGGCAGCGGCTGGCAGACCTCCTCGATGTCATTACCGTCGCCATGCACATCGTGCAGGCCGAACGGCAGAGTCGGTTCGTCGATGTCGCCGAGCATTTCGCGGAAAAACACTTCGTGCTCTTGTTCGCTGACACCAAGACGAGTCTGCGCAACATAATTGCGGTACGGCACAGCGGCCACCGGCAGTTGCTCATCGCCCTGCAAAATCGCCTGCATTTCCGCGCTGACCACCGCCAGCGCGGTGTGGTCCATGGCGATGTGGTGGAACAACAGCATAGCGACGACGCGCTGATGTTCCGGATCGAGGGCATACACCAGACGCAACAGCGGTGCCTGCCCCAAGTCCAGACGCCAGTGCCGCGCATCGAAGCGCGCCCGTAGTTGATCGATGGCTTCGCCCTGCGCAGGCTCCAGCGCCACGGCTTGAACCGGCAACTCCGCACGCCGCCAGACCACTTGCACCGGCGCCGGCAGGCCTTGCCAGACAATCGCACTGCGCAGGATGTCGTGACGGGTCATGACCTGGCGCAGCGCCGCCGCGAACGCTTGAACACGCTCGACGCTGTCGAACGCCAGACACGATTGCAGCAGGTACGGATCGCCTTTCACGGCGCTGAGGTGGTGATAAAGAATCCCTTCCTGCAACGGCGCCAGCGGATAAATGTCCTGCACGTTGGCAGCGCCACCCGGCACCGTGGCGACGATGCGTTCGATACTGGCCTGATCCAGTTGCACCAGCGGCAGCATGTCAGGGGTGATCTGTGTGCAATCGGCGGGAATCAGATTGTCCGGCACTGCAACCTCGCGGCCGCTGCCCACCGCCGCCGCCAGCGCGGCCAGAGTCGGTTGGCTGAACAGCACGCGCACGTCGGTGCTCAGATCGACCTGACGCATGCGTTCGATCAGCGTCACCGCCAGCAGGGAATGCCCGCCCAGTTCGAAGAAGTTGTCGTGACGGCCGACCTGCTCGACATTGAGGACTTCGGACCAGATCTGTGCCAGCACGATTTCCACCGAACCTTGTGGCGCGGCATACTCGCGACTCAGCCACGCTGTTTGATCCGGCGCCGGCAACGCCTTGCGGTCGAGTTTGCCGTTGGCGGTCAGCGGCAGTGCTTGCAGGCGCACGTAAGCGGCAGGCACCAGAGCTTGCGGCAACTGCGCTTGCAGATGACTGCGCAAATCCTCGATGTCGACGCTCAGGCGTTCGGTAAACCACGCCAGCAACTGGCCGTCGCGCACCAGCACCACGCAATCCTGCACGGCCGCGTGAGCGCTCAACGCCGCTTCGATTTCGCCCAGCTCGATGCGCACGCCGCGCAGTTTGATCTGATCATCGTTACGCCCCAGGTATTCGATGCTGCCGTCGGCGAGCCAGCGTGCGAGGTCGCCGGTGCGATACATACGCGCCTGCGGTTCGTCGCTGAACGGGTCGTCGAGGAAGCGTTCGGCAGTCAGCTCGGGTCGATGCAGATAACCACGCGCCACACCGGCACCGCCGACATACAACTCGCCTGCAACACCGACCGGTACGGGGCGCTGCTGGTCGTCGAGCAAATAAATCTTCGCGTTGGCCATCGGCTGACCGATGTGCAGCATCTGCCCGGCCTCGACCGCGCCAGAAGTCGCAACCACCGTGGCTTCAGTCGGGCCGTAGTTATTGATCACCGCGAAGGTCTGCTCGCGGGGGAACTGGCGCAGCTTGTCACCACCGATCAACAGCGTGCGCAAAGTCGGATGGCCGAGGTCGCGACTGAACGCATATTCGGCAACCGGCGTCGGCAGGAAACTCACCTGTAACGGCTGCGCGCGCCACCATTCCAGCAACTCATCGAGGTGCTCGTTGCTCACCGACTCCGGCGGCAGGTGCAGGGTCGCACCCACGCAAAGCGCCGGCCAGACCTCCCACGCCATGGCGTCGAAGCCGAAACCGGCGACACTCGACGTGTGGCTGCCGGCGCGCAGGTCAAAGGCCTCGCAGTGCCAGTGCACCAGGTTCTCCAGCGTTGCGTGTTCGACCATCACGCCCTTCGGTTGGCCGGTGGAGCCGGAGGTGTAGATCACGTAGGCAAGATGCGCCGGAGTCAGCGCGGACAGTTGCGGATTGCTCTCGGACAGCTGCTGCCAGGTGGGACTGCCCAGATCAATCAGCGGCACGGCGCCGAGCAAATCAACCGTCGCAGCCTGCGCCAGCACCGCCATCGGCGCGCTGTCCTGCAACAGATAGGCGATGCGTTCCGCCGGATACGCTGGATCGACCGGCACATAACCGGCGCCGGCCTTGAGGATCGCCAGCAACGCGACGAGCATGTCCGGGCCACGGCGCAGACACACGGCAATGCGGTCATCGGGCTGCACGCCGAGCCCGAGCAAGTGATGGGCCAGGCGATTGGCGCGCTGATTGAGCTGCGCGTAGGTCAGGTGCTGCGCGCCCTGCACCACGGCCAGTGCCTCCGGCTGCTGCTCGGCCTGAGCCTCGACCAAGCGTTGAATCGTCGCGCCACGCGGATAGGCCGCTGAGTGTTGGTTGAAGCCAACCAGCAAGTGCTCGTATTCCGCCACCGAAAGCACCGGCAAACGGTTGAGCGGACGCTGCGGCGTCTCTTCCAGTGCCGTCACCAGATGTTCCAGTGCGGTGTGCATGTAACTGCAAATCCGTTGCGCACCGATCTCTGCAACCGCCAGCACATCCAAGGCAAAACCTTCGCCCAGATCATCCACCGACAAGGTCAACGGATAATTGCTGCGCTCCTCACCGCCAAGCATGCGCACGCCCTGCCAGATCCCCTGGCCGTCGTGCGGCTGCTGCTCGGCGGCACTGTGTCGATAGTTGAGCAAGGCGCTGAACAGCGGTGCGGAACCGCCCATTGCAGTGCAACGCTGGGCCAGCGCCAGTGACGCGTGTTCATGGCCGAGCAGCGCCGTCAGCCGCGCATGGGTGGTTTTCACCCCGGCGCGCACGCCTTCAGCGAGATCGACGCGCAGCGGCAAGGTGTTGATGAACACCCCCAGCGTGCGGTCGGCGCCCTCACCACCCTGCATGCGCCCCATCAACACCGTGCCGAACACCACGTCGCGGCGCCCGGAGACCACGCCCAACACCTGCGCCCAAGCCATGTGCATCAGGCTCGCCGGGCTGACACCCAACTGCCGGGCCTGTTCACGCAGGCGCAAATTGAGCCCGGCATCGACCGGTTGCAGCGCTTCTTCGATGCCGCGCCCGTCGCCCTGCACATCCTGCAGCCCGAACGGCAAGGTCGGCTCGTCGATATCGCCGAGCATCTCGCGGAAGAACGCTTCGTGCGCCTGCTCATCGGCGCCCAGGCGGGCCTGCGCCACGTAATTGCGGTAAGGCATCGGTGGCGTCAGCGTGTCGAGTTGATCAAACATCAACGCGTGCATTTCCCGACCGATCACGTCCATGGCGGTATGGTCGAGAATCGAGTGATGGAACAGCACGATGGCGACGACTTGCTGTTGCGCCGGATCCTCGGCGTAGACCATGCGGATCAGCGGCGCGAGGGTCAGATCGAGGCAGTAATGCCGCGCATCGAAGCGCGCGTGCAACTGTTCGAGAATATCGCCGTCCTGCGCATCCAGCGGCACCTGCTGCACAACCATCTGCGCCTCGCGCCAGACCACTTGCTGCGGGCTCGGCAAGCCTTCCCAGATCACGCTGGTGCGCAGAATGTCGTGGCGCGCGATGACCTGCTGCAAGTGTGCGGCGAAGGTCTGTAAACGTTCGAGACTGTCGAAAGCCAGACGCGATTGCAGCAGGTACGGATCGCCCTGTTCGGCGCTCAGATGGTGATAAAGAATGCCTTCCTGCAACGGTGCCAGCGGATAGATATCCTGCACGTTGGCTGCGCCGCCCGGCACCGTGGCGACGATACGATCGATACTGGCCTGATCGAGTGTGGTCAGGGTCAGCATGTCGGGAGTGATGTGCGTGCAATCGGCCGCAATCAGATTGGCCGGCACCGCGATTTCCCGGCCACTGCCCAAGGCCCGCGCCAGCGCGGCCAGGCTCGGTTGATTGAACAGCACGCGCACATCGGCGCTCAAACCGGCCTGACGCATGCGTTCGATCAGGCTCACCGCCAACAGCGAATGGCCGCCGAGTTGGAAGAAGTTGTCGTGACGGCCGATCTGTTCGATGTTCAGAACGTCGGCCCAGATCTGCGCCAACGCTGTTTCGACCGGGCCTTGTGGTGCTTCGTATTCACGGCTGAGCCACGCATCCTGATCCGGCTCGGGCAAGGCCTTGCGGTCGAGTTTGCCGTGGGCGGTCAGCGGCAGGCTGGCCAGGCGTACGTATGCAGCCGGCACCAACGTGTCCGGCAGTCGGGCTTGCAGATGCTGGTGCAAGTCGCCGATTTCGACCGATTTGATTTCAGTGAACCAGGCGACCAGACGCCCGTCACGCACCAGCACCACGCATTCGCGAACTGCCTCGTGAGCAGTCAGCGCCGCTTCGATTTCCCCGAGTTCTATACGCACACCGCGCAGTTTCACCTGATCGTCGTTGCGTCCCAGGTATTCGATATTGCCGTCGTCCAGCCAGCGCGCAAGGTCACCGGTGCGGTACATCCGCGCGTGCGGCTCGTCGCTGAACGGGTCGTCGAGAAACTGTGCAGCCGTCAGTTCCGGGCGATTCAGATAACCGCGTGCAACCCCGGCGCCGCCGACATACAACTCGCCCTGCACACCGGTCGGCACGGGCTGTTGCTGACGGTCCAGCAGATAGATCTTGGCATTGGCAATCGGCCGGCCAATGTGCAGAACCCGTCCGGGTTCGATGCGCCCGGAAGTCGCGACCACCGTGGCTTCGGTCGGGCCGTAGTTATTGATCACAGCGAACGTCTGCTCACATGGGAACTGGCGCAACTTGTCGCCCCCAATCAGCAGCGTGCGCAGGGTCGGATGGCCCAGCTCGCGACTGAATGCGTATTCGGCGACCGGGGTCGGCAGAAAACTCACTTGCAACGGCTGCGCACGCCACCACTCGAGCAATTCATCGAGGTGTTCGTTGCCGATTGAAGGCGGTGGCAAGTGCAAAGTCGCGCCGACGCACAACGCCGGCCAGACTTCCCAGGCCATGGCATCGAAACCGCAACCGGCGACGCTGGCGGTGTGGCTGCCGGCGTGCAGATCGAAGGCTTCAGCGTGCCAGTGCACGAGGTTTTCCAGAGTGCGGTGCTCGACCATCACGCCTTTCGGCTGCCCGGTAGAACCCGAGGTGTAGATCACGTAGGCCAGATTTGCCGGGGTCAACTTCGGCAGTTGCGGATTGTGGTCAGGCAAGTTCTGCCAGTCGCTGGCGTCCAGATCGATTACCGGCACCCTGCCGAGCAGGTCGCGCGTTGAGGCCTGCGCCAGCACCGCGATCGGGTCGCTGTCCTGCAACAGGTAGGCAATTCGTTCTGCGGGATAATCCGCATCAATCGGCACGTAACCGGCGCCGGCCTTGAGAATCGCCAGCAGTGCGACGAGCATGTCCGGGCCACGACGCAGGCACAGTGCAACACGATCGTCGACTTGCACGCCGAGGCCAATCAAGTGATGGGCGAGGCGATTGGCGCGCTGATTCAGTTCGCGGTAGCTGAGCTGTTGCTCGCCCTGCACCACCGCCAGCGCCTCGGGATGCGCCGCCACTTGCGCTTCGAACAGACGCGGCACTGTTTGTGCGGGCGGGTATTCACGACCGCTGATGTTGAAGCCGACCAGCACCCGTTGCCGCTCGCCCGGCGACACGATCGACAGCTGCTGCAACGGCGCCTGCGGCGTGTACTCCAGCGCCGTCACCAGACTGTGCAACGCGGTTTGCAAGAAATCGCAGACTCGCACACCGTCCACCTGCGGCACGGCCTGCACACTCAAGCGGAAACCTTCGCCGAGATCGTCGACACTGACCACCAACGGATAGTTACTGCGCTCGCGCGAGCTGAGAATCTGCACGCCATCCCACGCTACAGCGGCCGAATCCGCCGCACTGTGGCGGTAGTTGAGCAAGGTGCTGAACAGGGCCTGCGACCCGGCGACACCACTGCAACGCTGAGCCAGTGCCAGCGAGGCTTGCTCATGGCCGAGCAATTGCGCCAAACGTGCATGGGTACTCCGCACGCCGCTTTCTACCGAGTCCGCCTCGACACTGACGCGCAACGGCAAGGTGTTGATGAACATGCCCAGCGCCCGATCAGCGCCCTCTCCACCTTGCATGCGCCCAAGCAAAACAGTGCCGAACACTACGTCTTGCTGGCCGGAAACCTGTGCCAACACCTGAGCCCAGGCCTGATGCACCAGGCTGGCAACGCTGACACCCAGCCGCCGCGCCTGCTCACGCAGACGTTGGCCGAGGCCGGCGTCCAGCTCGGCATGACTGTCGAGGATCGCGCTGCCGTCGCCGTGCACGTCCTGCAAACCGAAGGCCACAGTCGGCTCGTCAATGTCGGCGAGCATCTCGCGGAAGAACGCTTCGTGGACCCGATCATCGGCGCCGAGCCGCGCCTGCGCGACAAAGTGGCGGTACTGCACCGGCGGCGGCAGATCGACGCTATGGCCGAGCATCACATCGCTCATTTCCGCGACCAGCACTTCCAGTGCGGTGTGGTCGAGGACGATATGGTGCATCAGGAGGATGCCGATCCAACGGTTGTGCGGCTGATCTTCGGTGTAGACAAAGCGCATCAGCGGCGCGCGATTGAGGTCCAGACGATAGTGGCGTGGATCGAAACGCGCCTGCATCTGCTCCAGCACGTCGCCGTCGAGTTCATCGGCATCAACGCGTTCCAGCGCCAGTGGTGCCTCACGCCAGACCACTTGTACCGCCTCTTCCAGCCCTTCCCAGACAATGCCGGTGCGCAGAATGTCATGGCGTTTGATCACGCCGTTCAAGGCGCGAACGAAGGTTTTGATCTGCGCCAGACCGTCGAAGGCAAATTGCGCCTGCAACACATACGGATCGCCGGCGCTGGTCGCCAGATGGTGATAGAGAATCCCCGCCTGCAACGGCGCCAACCCATAGATGTCCTGCACATTGGCGATGCCGCCCGGCACAGTTGCAACGACACGATCGATCGCGGCCTGATCGAGATTGGCTAGCGGCAGCATCGCCGGAGTAATGCGCGTGCAACCCGGTTCGATCAGGTTGTCGGGAACGACGATGACCCGTTCGCTGCTCAAGGTCGCCGCCAACGCTGCTACGCTCGGTTGACCGAACAACACGCGTACGTCGCAATGCAGATCCTGTTGGCGCATGCGTTCGATCAGCTTCACCGCCAACAGCGAATGACCGCCAAGTTCGAAGAAATTGTCGTGGCGACCGACCTGCTCGACACCGAGTAACGTCTGCCAGAGTTCGGCAATCAGATTTTCCACGGCACCGACCGGCGCTTGGAAACCCCGTCGGGCAAACGCTTCGCTGTCCGGTGCCGGCAAGGCTTTGCGGTCGAGCTTGCCATTGGCGGTCAGCGGGAAATTCTCGAGACGCACGAAGGCGCTCGGCACCATGTACTCAGCCAGCGAAACCAGCAGTTGATCGCGCAATTGCGCCACATCCGGCGCGGCGCCTTCGTCGGCCAGCCAGTAGGCAACCAGACGCTGATCACCGGGGCTTTCCTCACGGGCGATGACCACGGCTTCGCGCACGCCTTCGCAAGCGCACAGGCGTGCTTCGATTTCGCCCAGTTCGATGCGGAAACCGCGAATCTTCACCTGATCGTCATTGCGCCCCAGGTATTCGAGGCTGCCATCGGCGGCCCAGCGCGCGAGGTCACCGGTTTTATACAACCGCGCCTGGGCGTTTTCGCTGAACGGATCATTGATAAAACGCTCGGCGGTCAGTGCTTCGCGATTCAGATAACCGCGCGCCACACCCGCGCCACCGACGTACAACTCGCCAATCACGCCGGCAGGGACCGGTTCGCGCTGCGCATCGAGGACATACAGTTGCAGGTCGGGAATGCGCACGCCAATCGGGCTGACGCCGAGCAACTGCGCGTCGGCAGCCTGCAACGGCCGATAGGTCACGTGCACCGTGGTTTCGGTGATGCCGTACATGTTCACCAGCCGCGTGCCGGAATTGCCGACCCGCGCATACCACGGCTTGAGTAAGCCCGGCTCCAGCGCTTCACCGCCAAAAATC
This sequence comes from Pseudomonas sp. Irchel 3H7, assembly GCF_900187605.1. Classification (GTDB taxonomy): domain Bacteria; phylum Pseudomonadota; class Gammaproteobacteria; order Pseudomonadales; family Pseudomonadaceae; genus Aquipseudomonas. Next base: position 60,430 of record NZ_FYEA01000002.1, on the reverse strand, counting down.
ACTTCCCGCAATGAGTGTTGAAGCTGACTGCGGCCCTGCGCGGCGATCAGTTGGCGGAATGCGCTCGGCGTCTGGTTGAGCACGGTCACGCCGGTTTCGCAGAGCAATGCATAGCAGTCGTCCGGCGAGCGGCTGACGGCTTGCGGGATCAACAGCAATTGCCCGCCGAATGCCAGCGCGGCCCAGATTTCCCACACCGAGAAGTCGAAGGCGAAAGAATGGAACAGCACGCCGATGTCTTGCTGGTTGAACTGGAACCAGTCCTGGGTGGCAGAAAACAGCCGCGCCACGTTGCGGTGCTCGACCATCACGCCTTTGGGCAGACCGGTGGAGCCGGAGGTGTAGATCACGTACGCCAGATGCGCCGGGGTCAGTTCGGGGATCTGCGGATTGCTGTCGAGTTCGGCCTTGAGGTGAGCGCTGTCGAGGTCGATCTGCGGCACCTCGAGATCGGCCACACGATCGCGTGTCGCCGCCTGCATCAGCACCGCCACCGGTGCACTGTCCTGTAAGGTGAAGCTGATTCGGTCCAGCGGATAGGCCGGATCAATCGGCACGTAACCGGCGCCAGCCTTGAGCACGCCGAGCAGGCCAACGATCATCTGTGGGCCGCGCTCGACGCAGATGGCGACACGGTCGTCAGGGCGAATGTTCAGCGCCAGCAAATGGTGGGCGACCTGATTGGCGCGATGATTGAGTTCGCCGTAACTGAGCGTTTGCCCTTCGAAGATCAGCGCCGTAGCGTCCGGGCGGGCCTGTGCCCGGGCTTCGAATTGCTGGTGGATCAGCGGGGTGTCGGGGCACTGCGACAGCGGCAAATTGCTGTCGTGTAGCAGGTGTTCGCGTTCGCTGGCGGGGAGGATTTTCAGCTCTTGCAGCGCCACATCGGCACTGGATTGCAGGGCCGCCGCCAGACTCTCCAGCGCGGTGTTCAAATAAGCCGCCATGCGCTCGGCGCCCAGTGCTGCATCCGCCAGCGCGGTGATGCGCAAGTCCACACCGAGGTCATCAATGTTGATCGTCAGCGGATAGTTGGTCCGCTCGCGCGCACCGAGCACCTGCACACCGGGGGCAATGTCGACCACGTCAGCGACTTCTTCGACGCTGCTGTGCCGGTAGTTGAGAATCGCGCTGAACAGCGGCGTCGGCACCGCGACGGCGCTGCAGCGTTGGGCCAGGGCCAGCGAAGCTTGCTCGTGCGCCAGCAACGCCGTCAGGCGCTGATGGGTCGCCCGCACGCCGGCACGCACGCTTTGTGCACCGACATCAACGCGCAGCGGCAAGGTGTTGATGAACATCCCCAACGCCTGCTCACCGCCCTCGCCCGCGTCCATCCGCCCGAGCAATACGGTGCCGAACACCACCGCCGTACGCCCGGACAATTGCCCCAATACACGCGCCAGCGCCAGATGCGTCAGGCTCGCGACACTCACGCCCAACTGCCGCGCCTGCTCGCGCAACTGCCGGCTCAAGCGGCTGTCGAGCATCAACGCGGCTTCCTCGATGGCGTGGCCGTCGCCCTGCACATCCTGCAGACCGCAGGGCAGCGTCGGCTCGTCGATGTCGGCGAGCATGTCGCGGAAAAACGCCTCCTGCGCCGGTTCATTGCCGGCACTGCGCGCCTTGGCCAAGTGATCGCGATACGGCACCGGCGCGGCCACTTGCGCGGTCTGCCCGAGCAGGCAGGCCTGAATTTCCCGACGCAGTACATCCAGCGCCACGTGATCCATGATCATGTGATGAAACAGCAACAGCGCAACGACGCGACCCTGAGCAGGATCCTGCGCATAGACCATGCGCAGCAACGGCGCTTGCTGCATGTCGAGACGGAAGTGCTGCGGGTCGTGGCGTTCGAGCAGTTGCGTCAGCACATCGGCGCCGCTGTCGACACTGACTTCTTCACACACCAGCGGCGCCTCGCGCCAGACCACTTGCACCGCTTCGTCGAGGTATTCCCAAACGAACGAGGTGCGCAGAATGTCGTGACGTTTGACCACCCAACGCAGCGCGTCGGCGAAAGCGTCCAGCCGTTGCTGGCTGTCGAACACGAAGCGCGCTTGCGAGATGTAAGGGTCACCGGCAGCAGCCGAGAGATGGTGATAGAGCATGCCCTCCTGCAACGCGGACAACGGATAAATGTCCTGTACGTTAGCCGCGCCACCCGGCACCGTGGCGACGATGCGGTCAAGCGCGTCCTGATTCAGCTTCACCAGCGGCAGCATGTCCGGGGTGATGCGAAACGCAGGACTCAGCCAGTCGCCGCCGTGTTGGGCAACCAATTCCAGCAATTGCGCCTTGTGCGCCGCGAGGCTGTCCCACAACGCGTCATCCAGCGCGTCGTCGCTGCCCAGAATGACCAGGTCTTCATCTTCCTGTTGAAGGCGGATCGCATGGGTGGAAATGGCAGCCATCAGTTCGCTGAAATGCATGAGGTAACCTGCTGTAAATACGGAAAAAAGGAGCGCGCAGCAGCGAGTCCGTGCACGCGGCGCGCAGCCTGGAAAAACTAAAACATCGGGGCGTGGGTGTCTGACATGGGAAGCGGGGACAAGCCGCCCTGCTCGCTGTTCGTCTCTGTAGGAGCTGCCGAAGGCTGCGATCTTTTGATTTTGCTTTTAAAAACAAGATCAACAGATCGCAGCCTTCGGCAGCTCCTACAGGGATTGTGGTCGCCGTCAGAGGCGGCGTTTGCGGTTGAGGCTCGGGATGGTGGTCTGGGCGATTTCGACCTGCTTGGCCTGCCGCGAGGTCTGTGCCGCCAGCGCGGCCAACGTCGGCTGGCTGAACAGCGTCCGCGCGTCGACATGCAGCCCGGCCAGACGCATACGCGCCACCAGACTGACCGCCAACAGCGAATGCCCGCCCAGCTCGAAGAAGTTGTCGTGCCGGCCCACCTGCTCGACCTTGAGCACCTGCGCCCAGATCTGCGCCAAGGCCGTTTCCACGTCACCCTCAGGTGCCTCGTAAGGACGGCTGAGCAGCGCCTCCGCCCCCGGTTCCGGCAAGGCCTTGCGGTCGATTTTGTCGTTAGGCGTCAACGGCAATGCGGCCAGCATCACGTAGGCACCGGGCACCATGAATTCCGGTAACTGCGCCAGTACATGCGCTCGCAAGGCCTCAAGCGTCGGTGCAGTCAGCCCGGTACGCACGCTGTAATACGCCACCAGTCGCTCATCGCGCACCAGCACCACGGCCTCGCGAATGGCCGGGTGTTCCAGCAGGCGCGCTTCAATCTCGCCCAGCTCAAGGCGCACCCCGCGCAGCTTGACCTGAAAGTCGTTGCGACCGAGGAATTCGAGGTTGCCATCGGCGCCGTAACGCACCAGATCACCGGTGCGATACAAGCGATCAGCGGCCACGAACGGGCTGTCGATAAAGCGTTCGGCCTGCAATTGCGGCAGTCCCAAATAGCCCCGCGCCACGCCCACCCCGCCAATGTGCAAATGCCCGCTCACGCCAAGCGGCACTGGCTGATCGCATGCATCAAGGACATACAACCGCGTGTTGCTCAGCGCCTTGCCGATCGGCACCAGTGTCGGCGGCACCGGATCGCCGGGTTGCAGCGTCCAGCCGCTGCTGTCGACCGTGGTTTCGGTCGGCCCATAGACGTTGTGCAGGCGCACCCACGGCAGGCGCTCGCGGACTTGCCGGGCCAGGGCGACGGTCAACTCGCCGCCACCGTTAAGCACGTCGGTGAGGCTGGTGCACTGGCTGACGTCGTCCTGTTCGATGAACTGCTGCAACAACGCCGGCACGAACTTGACCACGGTAATGTTCTGCTCGCGAATCACTCGCGTGACATAAGCCGAATCGCGGTTGCCATCGGCCCGCGCCAGCACCAGGCGCATGCCCGAGCAGAGCGGCCAGAAGATTTCCCATACCGAACTGTCGAAACTGTACGGGGCCTTTTGCAGCAACGCCCCGTGTTCGCCGGGTGGCGCCAACTCCGAGCCCCAGTGCACCATGTTGCAGGCGCTGCGGTGCTCGATCATCACACCCTTCGGCGTGCCGGTAGAGCCGGAGGTGTAGATCATGTAGGCCAGATTCGCCGCGCCGAGATCCGGCACCTGCAGATTGTCGTGCGACTGGTTCTGCCAGGCGCCGAGGTCGAGATCGATCAGCGGCACGCCGGGTTCGCCAAGCAGGTCGCGCGTCGCGGCGTGCACCAGCAGCGCGACCGGTGCGCTGTCCTGCAACATGTAATTCAGCCGTTGCAGCGGGTAATCCGGATCGAGCGGCACATAAGCACCGCCAGCCTTGAGTATGCCCAGCAGACCGATCACCAGTTCAGGCCCGCGCTCGACACAAATCGCTACCCGCGAATCCGGCTGCACGCCCAGCCCGCGCAGATGATGAGCCAAGCGGTTGGCCTGCTCGTTCAGCTCGCGATAAGTCAGGCGCTGTTCGGCGAATTGCACGGCGACGGCATTCGGTTTGCGCTGCACCTGTTGTTCGAACAGTGTGTGAAGCGGCTGGTCCAGCGGGCAGTCGACCATCGTATCGTTGAACTCGATCAGCAGCCGTTGCAGTTCTTCCTGCGGTAACAGCAGCAGGCTATTCAGCGGCCGCTGAGGCTCGGTCTCCAGCGCCGCGACCAAGCCATTCAGGGCCGCTTGCACGTAAGCGCCAATCCGCTGCGCGCCGATGTTCGACAAGGTTCTGGTGGTCAGACGCAAGCCTGTGCCGAAGTCATCGACACTCAGGGTAAACGGGTAATTGGTGCGCTCCTCGTTGGCCAGGGTTTCGATGCCCTGCCAGGTTTGCCGGGAGGTTTTTTGCTCGACATCATCGCTGTGCCGATAGTTGAGCAAGGCGCTGAACAGCGGCGCTGGCGCAGCAACGCCACTGCACCGCTGGGCCAGCGCCAGGGACGCGTGTTCATGGGCGAGCAAAGCGGTCAGGCGCGCATGAGTGGATTTCACCGCTGCGCGCGCGCCTTCGCCGACATCGACGCGCAGCGGCAAGGTGTTGATGAACACCCCCAACGCCCGGTCGGCACCCGCGCCGCCCTGCATGCGCCCCATCAACACTGTGCCGAACACCACGCTTTGCTGGCCGGATGTCGCCGCCAGCACCTGCGCCCAGGCGAGGTGAATCAGGCTGGCGACACTCACGCCGGCCAGGCGTGCCTGCTGCTGCAGGCGCTGATAGAGACCGGGCGCCACGGCTTGCTCGGCTTCTTCGATGTTGCTGCCGTCGCCCTGTACGTTCTGCAAAGCGAACGGCAAGGTCGGCTCGTCGATGTCGCCGAGCATCTGCCGGAAGAACGCTTCATGCTCCTGCTCGCTGACGCCGAATCGCGTCTGCGCCACATAGTTGCGGTACGGCACCGGTGCCGCCAGCGGTTCGCCGTGCCCGGACAGGCTGGCGTGAATTTCTTCGCGCATCGCCTCCAGCGCAATGTGGTCCATCGCCAAATGATGGAACAACAAGATGCCGACCACCCGGTTATGCGCCGGGTCTCGGGAATACATCAGGCGCAGCAGCGGCGCCTGACTGATGTCGAGGCGATAACGCCGCGCATCGAAGCGCTCGTGCAACTGATCGATGATTGCGCCGCCAGCAGGGTCAAGTTCGACTTCCTGCACCGGCAAAATGGCCTCGCGCCAAACGACCTGAACCGGTGACGTCAGCCCCTCCCAGACCACCGCCGTGCGCAAGATGTCATGCCGCGCCATGACCTGACGCAGCGCAGCGGCGAAGGCCTCGACCCGCTCGAAACTGTCGAACGCCAGCAGCGATTGCAGCAGGTATGGATCACCCTGCGCGGCAGTGATGTGGTGATAGAGAATGCCTTCCTGCAACGGCGCCAAGGGGTAGATATCCTGCACATTGGCGGCACCACCCGGCACCGTCGCAACGATACGCTCGATCATCGCCTGATCCAGTTGCACCAGTGGCAACAGGTCCGGCGTGATGTGCGTACAATCGGCGGCAATGCGGTTGGCCGGCACTTCGACTTCGCGGCCACTGCCCTCCGCCGCTGCCAGCGCCGCCAGGGTCGGTTGGCTGAACAGCACGCGAACATCGCTGCTCATGCCAATCTGACGCATGCGTTCGATCAGTCCGACGGCCAACAACGAATGGCCGCCCAGTTCGAAAAAGTGGTCGTGACGCCCGACCCGTTCGACTTGCAAGACCTCGGCCCAGATCTGCGCCAAAGCGATTTCGACGTCACCTTGTGGCGCCTCGTATTGACGACGGATCAACGCATCCGGCCCCGGCGCCGGCAACGCCTGGCGATCAAGCTTGCCGTTGGCCGTCAGCGGCAAACTCGCCAGACGGACGTAAGCGGCGGGCAACAGGGCGGCCGGCAAACGCGCTGTCAGGTGCGCGTGCAGTTGCAGGATGTCCAGCGCTTCGCGCTCGGTGAACCATGCCAGCAGTTGACCGTCGCGCACCAGCACCACGGCTTCCCGCACCGCATCATGGCTGGCGAGCGCGGCTTCGATTTCGCCCGGTTCAACACGCACGCCGCGAACTTTCACCTGGTCATCATTACGACCGATGTACTCAAGATTGCCGTCGGTGCGCCACCGTGCGAGATCGCCGGTGCGATACATGCGCGCATCCGGCTGCGCACTGAACGGGTCGTCGAGGAAGCGTTCTGCGGTCAATTCCGGGCGATTCAGATAGCCCCGGGCAACCCCGGCGCCGCCGACATACAACTCGCCGATGATGCCGATCGGCACCGGCCGCTGCTGATCATCGAGCAGGTAAGCGGTGGCATTGCTCACCGGTTTGCCGATGTGCAACGCCTGCCCCGGAAGGATCAAACCTGAGGTGGCGACCACCGTGGCTTCGGTCGGGCCATAGTTGTTGATCACCGCAAAACTCTGCGCACGATTGAACTGGCGCAGACGATCACCGCCGATCAGCAAGGTACGCAAGGTCGGGTGATCGAGTTGTTGGCTGAAGGCGTATTCGGCAATCGGCGTTGGCAAGAAGCTGACGTCCAGCGGCTGCGCCCGCCACCACGTCAGCAGCGCATCGATGTCTTCGTTGCCTTCGCTCGCGGGTGACAAATGCAACGTCGCTCCGGCACACAACGCCGGCCAGACCTCCCACGCCATCGCGTCAAAACCGAAGCCGGCCAGGCTCGACGTGTGCTGGCCAGGGCCGAGAGCGAATGCCGCGCAGTGCCAGTCGAGCAGATTGCCCAAGGTGCGGTGTTCAACCATCACGCCTTTGGGCAACCCGGTCGAGCCGGAGGTGTAAATCACATAGGCGAGGTGGCTGGTGTTCAACCCCGGCACGTCGGGATCGGTCACGTTGTCGAGCGACCATTCTCGGCGATCAAGCTCGATCACTGGCAGCGCTGTGGCGGGCAAGCGATCACGCAGATCACTTTGCGTCAGTATCGCCACCGGAGCGCTGTCGCCGAGCAAGTAACTCAGGCGCTCGGGCGGATGCGCCGGATCAATCGGCACATAAGCGGCGCCAGCCTTGAGAACCGCCAGCAGCCCGACCAGCGTTTCCAGGCCGCGGCGGGCAACGATTGCAACCCGGTCATCCGGCCGCACACCGAGGCCCAGCAGATGATGGGCCAACGCATTGGCTTGCCGGTTCAGCTCGGCATAACCAAGGGTTCGTCCCTGATACGTCGCGACCACGGCGTCCGGTTGTTCGGCCACTCGCGATTCGAATCGCTGATGAATCAGTTGCCCTTGCGGATAACTGACGCGAGTGTCGTTCCACTGATTGAGCCGGGCCAGTTCTGCCGGGCTATTAAGGTTGAAATCGGCGATCGCCAGTTCCGGACATTCCAGCCCTTGCTCCAGTATCAGCACCAAGCGCTCGGTCAACGCCGCGATCTCGTCAGCCGTGAAATAGGCCGGCGAATACACCAGATGCAACCAGGCCTTGTCGTTGTAACGGTTGCTGCGCAGGTGAATGGCCAGCGGTGTCGCCTCGTGCTGGTTGGAGACTTTGACCACGTGCCCCGGTGCCTCAGCGTAACGGTAGTCATGGTCGTCCTGCTCGTAGGACACCGACAGCTCGAACAGTTGCGAGCGATCTTCGCGTAACAGACCCAGCGCGCGGTTCATCTCGCTCAGCGGGTAGCGTTGGTGGCGGAAGTCCTGTTTGAGGCCATCGCCGATCGCCTTGATCAAGTCAGCGAATGACAGCTCACGGCCAAAGTCCATGCGCATCGCACTGACCTGGGTGAACAAGCCCAAGGTGCTTTTGAAACGGGCACCGGAGCGATTGAGAATCGGCAAGCCGACAACCCACTCATCACGCTGGGCGGTACGACTGAAATACACGTGCAGCGCCGCCAACAATACGTGAAAGGCCGAACCGCCGAGGTGTCGCGCGGTGTCTTTCATGCGCTCGTGCAGCAGGGCCGGAAAAGCCTCGACGTGGATGCAACTCGGCGCCGCTTCAGGGTCAAGGGGTTCGCGATGACGGGGAATCAACAAGGGTTCGGGAAGGCTGCGGTATTTGTCCAGCCAGTAGCGCTGATCGAGTTCATAGCGTGATGACTTGTGGTAGCGCGCGTCATCTTCGATAAAGGCGACATAGGACTGTGCCGCCACATCTGGACGCTCGCCACGGGACAACGCGCTGTAAATGTCGCCCACCGATTTGAACAGCAGACCAAAACCCCAACCATCGATAATCAAATGGTGGGCCTGCGCCGCAAGCCAGTGGCGGTGCTGATCGAGGCGAATGAGACAGAAGCGGAACAGCGCTTGCCCGCTCATCACATAAGCCTGGGCCATTTGCTCTTCGACCAGCGCCCGAGCTGCCGACTGGGGATCGGGGTGCCCGCTGAAATCAAACAGCGGCATGGGCACCGGCAACGTCTGTGCAAACCCTTGCAACGGCAGCCCGTCGTGACCGACGTCCGCCAGCAGCACAATGCGCAAGGCGTCGTTCGCCGCAACCAGGCATTCGAGTGCCGATTGCAGCAATGCCGGATCCAGCGGCCCGCTCAGTTCGACGTAACCGCCAATGTTGTACAGCGGCGAATCTCCGCGGCTCAGTTGGTCCAGCCAGATATCCCGCTGAGCGGCAGTCAGCGCGAATGTCTCGACAGGCACGGACAGATCGCCCGCCACGTTGGCAGAAGTAGGCTGCATAAGGTCCTTCTCATGAAATTTTGCCGGTATTCAAGCATCGGCCCCGCCACCGACATGACACCTGAAACCCGGACAACCACCACCCTGGTACGCGCTATGGGCGTGGTTATCGCAGGCACTGTCTAAAAATTCGGAGAGGAAAGACTGAAAAGTTTGTAGGAAAAAAACCACATACCAGCGCCGCCATTTACCCGAGCGCTGCCGATCAGAATTCATCATCGCCCGGTTTCCGGGGCTTGAGCGTGACTGAACAGTCACTCTCGCCGTTACAGCCGGTGTTCAACAGCGTCAGAACCCCGGCGCCAATATTCAGAAATAGTGGCACTTTGTGTCCCTGTTTTCCCCTACAGACGTAGGACAAATCCATAGGCTTAAATCCCGCTCCAGATCATGTTCAAGGAGAAATGACTGCGTGGGCGGCTTTTACAGAGACGGCAGACGATTCAGTGATGGCTCTGAACCAAGGATGAAGGATATGAATCTGACCGGCAGCATTCGTAATATGGAAAACCCGCACTTCTACTGGCAACTGGGTGAGTTGATAGCCAGCACCGGCGATGATCACTTCGCCACGAACATGTTCCAGTTGGTCGACACGCTGGTGCCGGTCAACCGGGTAGATCTCAGTGAGTGGACGCTGGATGAGCGTCAGGCCAGCGTGGTCGACATCAAACCGTTGGGCAGCGCCGGTTTGGCGCAGACCTGTGCCGCGCCCGATCCGCTGGAGAGCCCCGACGATCATCCGCTGCTGCAGAAGATGATCGAGATGAACGACTCGCTGCTGATTCAACTGAAAGCCTCGCTCCAGCCTCGCCATCCGCAACACAGCGCACATCAATGCAATCTGGTTTCGCGCACGTCCAATCGCCGTTGCGTGATCTCGTTTTACCGACCGCATACCCAACGGGTGTTTTCCCTGCCGGAACTGTCGTTTCTCAAGCGCCTGTCCGACACCTTGCTGCCACTGATCGAACGCCACGCGCAGATCAGCCGGCAAATCCTCGCCAGACAACCGCGCCAGCCCCTGGCCGAACTGGATCAGGCACCGTTGGCGCAGGTGTTCGATGAACGCCTGGCGATCAGCGACATCGCCCTGTCAGTGCGCGAAAAAGAAGTCTGTCTGGGCCTGTTGACCGGCGGCACCGTGCCGCAAATGGCCGAACAACTGCGAGTCAAAAACAGCTCGATCGAGACATATCTGAAACGCGCCACGGCCAAACTCGGGGTCAGTGGTCGCCATGGTCTGGCGAAATGGATGGCCGGGGCCTGAGCACAACGCTCTTTTAATGCATGAGGCAGTTCGATGTTGACGTTGCGACTTTCCCTGCTGTCCATGGCGATGCTGATGGGCGGTTGTTCATTGATTCCCGAGTACCAGCGCCCCGCTTCACCCACTGCCGCGCAGTATCCCGCAGCCACGCAGCCAGCCACGAGCAGCGAGGACTGGCGCACGCTGTTCACTGATCCGGCGCTGCAACAGTTGATCGAAAGCGCGCTGGTCAACAACCGCGACCTGCGCGTGGCGGCACTCAACGTCGAAGCGTTCCAGGCGCAATACCGCATTCAGCGCGCCGACCTGCTCCCGGCGGTGTCGGCCAACGCCAACGAGTTACGCCAGCGGATGCCGCCGAGCGTGACCCAGGGCAAAGCGCTGATCAATTCGACGTACTCGGTCAACCTCGGCATCAGCGCTTATGAGCTGGACTTCTTCGGTCGCGTGCGCAGCCTCAGCGAGGAGGCCTTGCAGACCTGGCTCTCGACTGAAGAAGCGCGGCGCAGTGCCGAGCTGAGCCTGGTGGCCAACGTCGCCAACGCCTACCTGACCTGGCGCGCCGATCAGGAGTTGCTGGAGCTGACCCGCGACACCCTCGCCGCCGATGAACAGAGCCTGCACCTGACCACCCGTAATCGCGAGGCCGGCAAATCGTCGGCGCTGGAACAGGCGCAAGCGAAGACCAGCGTCGACAGCTCTCGGGCCAATCTGGCGCGCTACCAGCGCCAGGTCGCCCAGGACTTGAACAGCCTGACCTTGCTGGTTGGCGCGCCGGTGCCAGTGACCCTGCCCGCCCGTCCGTTGGCCAGCGATCTGGTGCAACAACTGCCCGCCGGGTTGCCCTCGGATCTGCTGCAGCGTCGGCCGGACATCCTTCAGGCGGAGTACAAACTGAAAGCGGCCAACGCCAATATCGGTGCGGCGCGGGCGGCGTTTTTCCCCAGTGTCAGCCTGACGGCGAATGCCGGCACGTCGAGTCGCGATCTGTCCGGACTGTTCGGCGCCGGTTCCGGGGCCTGGACCTTTCAGCCGCAGATCAACCTGCCGATTTTCAACGCCGGCAGCCTGCGCGCCAGTCTTGATTATTCGAAATTACAGAAAGATGTGGCGGTGGCCGAATACGAAAAATCGATTCAAACCGCGTTTCAGGAAGTCGCCGACGGCCTCGCCGCGCGCAGCACCTATCAGCAACAATTGCAGGCGCAGCGAGATCTCGTCGCAGCCACGCAGACGTATTACAACCTGGCGCAGAACCGCTATCAGAATGGCGTCGACAGCAGCCTGACGTTCCTCGATGCGCAGCGTTCGCTGTTCAGTTCGCAGCAAGGCCTGATCACCGATCGCCTCGCGCAATTGGTCGCCGAGGTCAATCTGTACACCGCGCTGGGCGGCAGCTGGAGCGCCGCTGAATCACGCGTGCAGTAAGCTGTGGTCACTTTTTCTTACACCTTTTGTCGCTCGATCCTGCGCCGTGCGGCGATCCGTGGCCGGCCTCTGCCCTCAGTTTGGTATCATGCGCCGCTTTTACGGTTAACCCCCCGCCAGTCCTGCTGACTGACGGGCTGCAAAAGGCGGTATTAGATGACGGCTTTGTTGACTCGCCGCAAGGTGCTTGCGGGAATGGGCGTGCTCGGGCTAGGCCTGCTCGCCGGCTGCGACACCCGTGGCCAACTGTCGTACAAGTACGGCAAGGATCTGAGTAACAAGATCATGGGGCGCACCTTCAAACTGAAGAACACCGATGGCGAAACCATGACGCTGTCGAGCTTTCGCGGCATGATGCCGATGGTCTTCTTCGGCTTCACCCAGTGCCCGGCAGTCTGCCCGACCACCCTCGCCCGCGCGGCGAAAATCAAAAAGCTGATGGGCGCCGATGGCGATCGCTTGCAGGTGATTTTCATCACCCTCGATCCCGAGCGCGACACCCCGGAAATCCTCGACGCCTACATGAAAGCCTTCGACCCGACGTTCGTTGCGCTGTACGGCACGCTTGAGGAAACCGCGGCCACGGCCAAGGAATTCGACGTGTTCTACGAGAAAGTCCCGGCCGGCGACACCTATACCATCTCGCACACTGCCACCAGTTACGTTTACGACTCCAACGGCGGCTTGCGCCTGGGTCTGTCCACGTCGCTTTCGGCAGAACAATGTACGGAAGATTTGCTTACTGTTATGGAGGTTTGCTGATGCAACCTGTTCTGAACCACCTCAAACGCGCTGTCATCGGTTTTTCTCTGCTGGGTCTGGCATTCCAGGCGACCGCAGCGACCAAAGTCGACGATGCCTGGGTCCGTGCCACCGTGCCGACCCAGTCCGCCAGCGGCGCGTTCATGACCCTCACCGCCGACAGCGACAGCAAGTTGCTCAGCGTCGCGACGCCAGCGGCCAAAGACGTGCAGATCCACGAAATGACCATGAAGAACGACGTCATGAGCATGGGCCCGGTGAAGTTTGTCGAGCTGCCGGCCGGCAAAGCCGTCAAGCTTGATCCGAACGGCTACCACGTGATGCTGATGGGCCTGACCGCTCAGTTGAAGGAAGGCGAAACTGTGCCGCTGACCCTGATCGTGGAAAACGCCAAGGGTGATAAAGAAACCCTCGAGGTTAAAGTGCCGGTTCGCGCGCTGACCAACATGGAAGGTCACGATCACAGCAAAATGCATTGATCTGACTGAGCAGCAATAAAAAAGGGGCGGCCTGATCGATGATCAGGCCGCCCCTTTTTTTGTTTTTGCTGTGCGCCACATTAATGCCTGCGGGCCAATGCCTTGCGTACGCTTTCCCGTGACATCCCCGAGCCGGAACGGGGCACGGCTTTATCTACGGGCGCCTTGGCCAACTGTTTCTTGCGCTTTTCCACCTCACGCCACTGGTAACCGAGATATCCGCCTGCCACCACAATCCCCAGCCAACCGAACACCGAACTGACGAAGAACCACAACCCGAGGGTGATCCACACGGTTTTCGAGGTGAATAACTTCAAGCTGTTATCGGCAGGCACCGGTTCAACCGGTTCAACCGCTGCCTGCTGCGTCACCGGTACTCTATGCACCCCATCCAGATCAAAGCGCAAAGCGAAGTCCGCCCCGGCCACCGGAACATCTAGCTGATTGCCTTCAGCACGATGCACCCGAATTTCGCTATCGACGAGCGACGTGGAGCTGAAACTGATCCGGGTTTCATAGCGAATCTCGCCGTTGACCTGGGTCACGATCGTTCGTTTTTGGTCAATCGGGGTGTCGCGCATATCGATTCCTTGAGCGTTCCACGTCGGACGACGTGCGAAGGGATAATCCGTTGGGCTCGAATGCTACTGAGTGGCTATTACGCTGTCCAGAAAGTGTGCTTTTAAGCTACTGACCTAGGCGAAATCCTCGGGCATGAGTCTGTTCGAGGCTACCAGCCATGATGGAAAGCGTGCTTTACATCGGATAAATCTTCGGCGACCATGTAAAGGGTCTTTTACATAGGAAGTGAAGAATGAACCGGTACTACCTCGAATTGGGCGCAGCATTAATCATCTACATGCTGGTCCTGACAGCCTCATTGATTGCCTCGCAATACCTGATGGATGCCCCCATCGTGCTGCGCTCGGCCGTCGCACTGACGCCGATCGTTCCGGCGGGACTGATGTGCTGGGCCATCGTGCGCAATATGCGGCGCATGGATGAAATGCATCTGCGCATCCAGTTCGAAGCCTTGGGTTTTGCCTTTGCCGCCTCGGCACTGCTGACGTTCAGCTACGGTTTTCTGGAAAACGTCGGCGCTCCGCACATTCCGTGGACGTGCGTGTGGCCGGTGATGGGTCTGATGTGGATTGTCGGCCTGCACATTGCGCGACGCCGTTACCAATGAAAAACCGCCTCAAGGAATTGCGCGCCGAGCGCAAATGGTCGCAGGTCGATCTGGCTGAACGCCTGAGCGTGTCGCGTCAGACGATTAACGCTATAGAAAACGAACGCTACGACCCGAGTCTGCCACTGGCCTTTCAGATTGCCCGGGCATTCGGGTTATCAATCGAAAGCATTTTTGATGATGGCATGAACTGAAACGCTCCCCTCGCGTCCTCGCTACTTGCAAAAACGGACTACGCTCGGAGACACCACGGCATTGCGTGGCATCCGTTTTTCTATTGTCAGCGAGGACGACAACATGAGTCCCTTTGGCCCGGTTTTGAGCTTTCGCGGTATTCAGAATCAGAAATACTGTGTATCTGCCCTGCTGGTGCAAGACCTCAACGCGCCGGCACCCACTACGCAGGTCGCGCAGGCACACAATCCGACGATCAAACGGATTGCCCGGATTCCTTTGATCAAACCGCGCATGGCCGTCTGGCGACTGGACATGCAGATCCAGCAAAGTAAAACGCAGTTGAAGATCGACTATGACTTGGGAGATGTGTCGGGCTCATTTCACGTCCCGCCTCTGGATCAGGCGCCCCGCATCGCTTACACCTCCTGCAACGGTGTGTCGGATGTCAAATACCTCAATTCGTTGGCAGATCGTTATGCCGAACGCTGGAGTCATCTCGCGCAGACCCACAAACAAGCCGAGTACCATCTGTTGGTCATGGGAGGCGATCAGATTTACAGCGATGAACTGTTGCAGACTCAAGGCCCCTTGAATGAATGGTACAAACAGTTCTCCTGGAATCGCGATGACACTCTGTGGACTGAAGAAATGGAGATTCAGGCAGACGAGTTTTTCGCCAGTGTTTATCCGCGATACTGGGCCCGACCACAGATACTGAACATGCTCAGCTGCGTTCCGACCCTGATGATGTGGGACGATCACGACATCATTGACGGTTGGGGTTCCTATCCTCAAGCCCTGCATGAAAGTCCCGTACACCAGGGGCTGTTCCGCATTGCCAGTTATTATTTTCGACTCTACCAATTACAGGTTGACGAAACCGAGAGCCGCCCGGGAGCAATTACTCGTCAAGGGCATACCTTCGCTTTTGAAGGCCTCGGTGGCCTCGCCATTGTCGTTCCCGACCTCAGGTCTGAACGCGCGCCCGACATCAAAGGCAGAAACGGCCAGCTCAAACAGCCCACGCAAATCATGTCGCAAAAAAGCATCTCGCAGATGTTTACCTGGATCAAAAGCCTGACGGTCAGCAAACCTTCACACCTGCTGTTCATCTCCAGCGTTCCGGTATCGTTCGTTAACCTTGCGCTGCTTGAGGCCCTGATCGGATGGATTCCAGGGGAGATCGGGCCGGAGGATGATTTCCGGGACCACTGGCGCCATCAGCCGCACAAAAACGAGCGTAAGCAACTGATCAATGGATTGCTCGATTTTGCCAAGTTGGCGAAATGCAAAGTCACCATTGTCTCCGGGGATGTGCATGTAGCCGCCGCCAGCGTCATTCGTTCGGCCAACCCCCGACATATCGACAATGGTGCAGAAGTCATCCATCAGTTGATTTCAACCGGCATCGTCCATCCTCCTCTGCCTGTGCTGACGATCAGAAGCCTGGAAACGATCACCGGTACCCGGGAAAAGATCGACACCGACCTTACTGCCGAAATGCAAGCCATTGGATACGATGGAAATTGCCTGATTGCCAGTCGTAACTGGCTGTCCATCGAGCCAGATAAAAGTTCCGACGGACGCAATCGGTTGTGGGTGAAATGGCACGTCGAGGGGCACGATCACCCCATTACGCGACTGATCGAGCCTGCCGGTTGAGTTCCGGAAATCCCCTGCACCGGGCCGGGTTCTTCAGCTACCGGCCCCACCATGCGCCTCTTCAAAGAAGTAATCCTTCCAACTGTCGGCCTTGTTCTTCAGCACGCCCAGCTCCTGCAATTTCTCGGCGTAGATGAACGTACGCTGCGGCACCACAGTGAAATCGATTTCCGGATCCTTGACGATTTGCTCGACCAGAGCCAGCGGCAGTTTCGACTGCTCGACACGAATGTACGCCTGAGCCGCCGCCGGCTTATCAGCCTTGATGATCTTCTCGGCCTCGGCCAACGCGTCATAGAACGCCTTGTAGGTTTTCGGGTTTTCGTCGTGGAATTTTTCTGTGGTGTAGAGCACGTTGAACGTCGCCTGCCCACCGAGCACATCATAAGAGCTCAGCACTTTGTGCACGTTGGGATTCTGCAGGGCCTGGTACTGGAACGGCGGGCTGGAGAAGTGCGAGTTGATTTCCGAGCCGCCGGCGATCAGCGCGGCCGTCGCATCGGGGTGCGGCAGGCTGACTGAAATGTCGTCGAATTTCTTGTACTGCGCGTCACCGAACTCCTTGGCGGTTTCGATCTGCAAAGTGCGCGACTGGAAGCCGACGCCGGCGGCCGGCACGGCAATCCGGTCCTTGTCGGTGAAGTCCTTGAGCGTTTTGATGTTCGGATTGTTGGTCAGCAGATAGTTGGGCATCGAGCCCAGTGCGGCGATGGCTTTGACATTCTGTTTACCCTTGGTGCGATCCCACACGGTGAGCATTGGCGGCACGCCGGCGGAAACCACGTCGAGCGATCCGGTGAGCAACGCTTCGTTCATCGCGGTGGCGCCGGAGATGCTGTTCCAGTCGACCTTGATGTCGAGGCCCTGTTCCTTACCGTGTTTTTCGATGAGGTTCTGATCGCGCACCACATCGAGAATCAGGTAACCGATGCCGAATTGCTGGGCGATGCTGATCTTGCCTTCGGCCTGAGCGCCGGTGCTGAACAACGCACTCGCGACCAGAGAAGCGGCCAACAGAGTCAGTGCGGGACGTTTGAACGGTGTGGCCATGACAACCTCGCAGCATGGGGGTGGTTTGCTGAAAGGCCTGACTTTATCGCTATAAAAAATAGAAATTAAATATCTTTATCGCATATCGATAGCACGGGTTGTTGAGCGAAATCGGGCTGCGCGCTTTTGATTGTGAGGTTTAAAACGATCGCAGCGTTGCACAGCTCCTACATTGGATGCCGGTGATGGTTAGGCACCTTAAACAGCCTGAAACAATAAATCCGTCGGCAGCAATATCGCCAATGGTCGTGCAACACGAGGGCCGGTCAGGCCTGCGGACGCACCATCACCTTGATTAGCCCGCACGCCAGCGCATCAGCTGAGCGTTTAAAAGGGCGATCAGACAGCCCACCCTTGGTATCATCGCGCACACTTTTATGACGATTTAATGGCTGGAAGGTCTTTTTTGTGAGTGCTCTTTTTAACCGGTTGCGGCAGCCGCATGCCCGCCTCTTTTCGCTGATTGTTCTGGTGCTGGTGGTGCCGGTGTGCCTGCGTGCGGCGCTGGGCTGGTCGGCGCCGTTGGGCTATTTTTCGGATCTGGCCATTGGCAGCCTGTTGGTGGTGTTGCTGCATCGCCGGGCGTGGTGGCTGGCCTTGCCGGTGCTGCTGTTCTGGGGCTTGCTGGCGGTGGCGACCGCTGAACTGGTCAGCGCCGTCGGGCGTCTGCCGACACCTTCCGACATTCATTACCTGATCGATCCGCAGTTCGTGGAAAATTCCACCGGTGGCGGCCTGGCCCATCCTGCACTGGGCATCACTTTGCTGCTGGCTCTGGTGTTCTGGCTGTTGACCCAATTTGCCGGCCGTGGCATGCCGCGCCCGCCCCTGCCCCGCGCAGCCTGGAGCGCGCCACTGCTATTGTTCGCCGCGCACTGGGGTGCGCAAAACCTGTGGCCGAGCGAAGCCGATCCGTGGCGCCAGTACAACCTGCCACACCAGTTGCTGGCCAGCGAGGCCGCTGATCTGCAGATCCAGGCCGAGGAGTGGCTGGACGGTGACGTCGAAGAACCCGCGCCGGCCATGGCCGGACTCACCGACGTCGACCTCAACGGGCAGAAATTGCTGGCCGCGCCGGGGCAAGCGCGCAACGTACTGATCATCGCGCTGGAAGGCATTCCCGGTGCTTACATCCGCGCCAACCGCGAGGCGATCGGCAGCCATTATCAGGAAGACCTGATGCCCAACCTCAGCCGCTGGGCCGAGCGCGGCATGAACACCCCGGATTACGTGCTGCACACACACCAGACCATTCGCGGTCTGTACGCGATGCTCTGCGGCGATTACGACAAGCTCAACAACGGCACGCCCAAAGGCGTGGAAATGCTCACCCTCAACGAGCGCAATCAGGCCTGCCTGCCGGCGCAACTGCGAGATCACGGCTTCAGCACTCACTACTTGCAAGGTGCCGGGCTGCGTTTCATGGCCAAAGACAAGATCATGCCGCACATCGGTTTCGACGCGACTCATGGTCTGGAATGGTTTACCAACAGCAACTACCTGGAATTCCCGTGGGGCAAGGATGACAAGGCGTTTTTCGAAGGTGCGCTGGACTATGTCGGCCAACTGAAAAAACAGAAAAAACCGTGGATGCTGACGTTGCTGACCGTGGGCACGCATCAGCCCTACTCCGCACCCGAGGAATATCTGGAACGCTACGAAACGCCAAAACAGGCGGCCGTCGGTTATCTCGACGATGCGCTGGAGCAGTTCCTCAGCGGCCTCGAACGCCAAGACGTCCTGAAAGATACGCTGGTGGTGATCACCTCGGACGAATCCCACGGCATCGACGGTGTCCGCCTGGCTTCTTCGTGGGGCTTCAACCTGACCCTGGCACCGGAGCAGGCACAACTGCCGCGGCTGAACAAAGGCGTGTATGGCCACGTCGATCTGAGCACCTCGATTCTCGATTACTTTGACTTGCCGGTGCCTTCCGCGCTGAGCGGTCGCTCGCTGTTTCGCGACTACGACAGCGGCCGCGAAATCATGTCGTTCACCAACGGCAAGCTGCGCTATCACAACGGTCAGGGGATCTTTTCCGAGTGCGATATGCCGCGTCGCTGCCGCTACTACGAAAGCGCCGGGTTCATCGCCGACAGCGCCATCTATAAAGGCAACTACAGCGGCCACCCGGCCCGACAGATCGCCGCCCGTGCCAACGCCCTCGACCTGTCGCTGTTGCGCACGCCGCTCAATCATCGCTATCAATTCGGCAGCACCAACGTCATCCCGCTGCAAGCGCAGATCAACGATGACTGGGCCGACAATCTGATTGGCGCGCAATACCTGGAAATGCCCAAAGGCTCGCACACACGCGTGCGTCTGACCGTGCGCTCGGTCGATCCGCAGCAGGCGGCGTATATTCAGCTCAAGGCCAAGGAGTTTGAACAGGACGTGCAGATCGGCTTGCCGCAGGAGATGGTGGCAACCGCCGAGCAGCCGCTGGAAATGAACTTCAGCTTCGACAACCCGCAAGAGCGCAAAGCGTTTTCTTTCCATTTGCTGGGGTATGGGTTGGGTGCGGTTGAAGTGACGGATTTCAGTGTGATTACTGAATTGCCGGGGCAAGAGGATATTCTCGACGACGTGCCGGATGACGACACCGCCCAATCCACCTGATCACGCCCGTGTAGGAGCTGCCGCAGGCTCGGGCCGCGATCGGACGATCTTTTGCTTTTAAAATAAAGATCAAAAGATCGCAGCCTGCGGCCGCTCCTACAGTGGGAATCAGTGATTATCAGAACGTCGTGCGCAACCCGACCTGAATGCTGCGCCCTTCTGCCGGCGCAATGTCGCGCAGGATCGAACTGGCGTAACGCACGGTTTGATTGGTCAGGTTCTCGGCATTGACGAAGGCCAGCCATTTACTCTGGCCGACATCAAAGTGATACCCGACATTGGCGCCCAGCGTGGTGTAGCCGTCGGTGCCGCTTTCGTTATCCGGCACCCGATGTTGTGAGCTGGCGTGCTCTACATCGATGCGCGCCTGCCAACGATCCAGCTCCCACAACAGACCACTGTTGAGCCGCAGCGGCGCGATTCGCGGTAAATCTTCGCCGGTGTCCAGGTTCTTCGCGCGGGTGTAGTCACCGGACAACTCCAGGGCAAACTTGCCGTAGGCATTTTCGCCAAGGTTCCAGCGGTCCTGCGCCTCAATACCGCTGAAGCGCGCCCGCACGCCGGAGTAGGTGTATTCAGGGATGCCATCGGCGTCCTCCTCGCCTTCATCATTCAATGTGCGGCCCGTGCCGAGTAAACCGATGTAATTGGAGAAGTGGCTGTAGAACACACCGACACTGCCCTTGTGCGTGCCGTTATCGAAACGCAACGCCAGATCACTGGACACGGCTTTTTCTTTCGACAGCCCGGCATCACCGACTTCATAGGTGCCGGTCGCCACATGGGCACCGTTGGCGTAAAGCTCATAGAACGTCGGTGCGCGCTCGGTGTAGCCCAGCGTCGCAGCCACCGACCAGATCGGCGTCAGCGTGAACACCGCGCCAGAGGAAAGACTGCCAGCGGTGAAACTGCTGGAGCGGTCGGCGCTGGCGAAGCGTTCGTTACCCTTCGCGTCCGGGTCGACCGTGGTGTGCTCAAGGCGTCCGCCGAGGGTGAACAGCAGTCGATCGGTGGCTTGCAACTCCTCAAGAATGAACAGCGCAGCGGCATTGGTATCGGTCTGCGGCACAAACGCCTCTTCACCCAATGCCGAAAACTCGTTGCGGCTGACCTGTGCACCAATCACGCCATTGAACGGCCCCAACGGCTGATGCCGCGCCTCGACCCGTGCTTCGTAACCTTTGTTCTTGAACGTCGTGCCAACCTCGCCGCCTTCGATTTCGCGGTGCTCGTAATCGGTGTAACCGGCATCCAGTTTGATCGAGGTGAATGGCCCGTCGAGATTGCGTATCTCCGAGGCAAAGGCGTAGTGCTCCTGTTGCATGCGAATACGTACGTCTTGTTCAGCGGGCGAACCGTAATTGGAATCGTAGTTGCTGTAGGACAGACCGGCATAACCGTCATCCCAGGTGTACGACCCGCCGACCGCGCCGCCATCCTGGCGACCATCGCTGTTGGCCAGGCGATGTTTTTTCGAGTCGCCGTCGTCGTTTGCGCGTTCGCGAGCGGTTTTCGCGTAACCGGGGATTTTCAGGTCATTGAACTCGCGGGCGCTAGCGTCCAGATGCAAGGCGAATTGTCCGTTACCGGCCTCCAGTTTGCCGGCGCTGCTGCGCGTGGTGTCGGCACCGCCATAGCGCAACTCACCAGCGCCATGAATGCCATCGATGGCCTCAGTCGGGATGCGGTTATCCAAGGTGTTGACCACCCCGCCAATGGCACTGCCGCCGTACAGCAGAGCCGCCGGGCCACGGACGATTTCAACGCGCTTGACGTTGACCGGGTCCAGCGGCACGGCGTGGTCGTAAGACAGCGACGAGGCATCCAGCGCGCCGACTCCGTTGCGCAGAATACGGATGCGATCACCGTCCTGGCCACGAATAATCGGTCGGCTCGCACCCGGGCCGAAGTACGACGAGGAAACCCCGGGTTGCTTGTTCAGGGTTTCGCCGAGGCTGCCCTTCTGTTGGAACGTGAGGTCGTCGCCGCTAAGTACCGTCGAGGGCGAGGCAAGTGTCTGGCTGCCGAGCGGATTGCCGGTGATGACTTGCGGTTGCAGTTCGAGGGTGTCGGCGGCGAATACCGGCGACGCAAAAAGCAGCGCGGCGGCCAACGGATTGAGGCGTCGTTGCAGGGGGTGGGAACGGGCAGGCATTGCAAAATTTCCATGCGCTGAAATGTGAGGATCGCTGCCAGCGTTTTGCTTTAACGCTGGTAGAAACAGAATGAAACGAATTTTATGTTATACAATAACATTTCCTCCTGTCATCCCGATTTTCACATTTTGTTTTTTGCAGAGGCTCAACAACGCATGTTTCAAGCAGGCAGCCGCTATCGGCTCATCCGTGAAGTGCTCCGAAAGAAGCTGAAAGACTTTGCCTATCAGCCTCCAATAGTCGGCCTATTAGCTGACTCCTCAAGTCGGGTCTAGCCTTACTAGTCCGAAGTCGGCACGAGCCGGCCGTAGCAGACCTGATAAGGACCCGAACATGGCAAACGAATCGAAATGCCCGTTCAACCACGCCGCCGGTGGTGGTACGACGAACCGTGACTGGTGGCCGAATCAACTCAACCTGAAAATCCTGAGTCAGCACTCGCCCAAGTCCGATCCGTTGGGCAAGGACTTCGACTACGCCAAAGCCTTCAAGAGCCTCGACTTTCAAGCCCTGAAACAAGACCTCAACGCACTGATGACCGACTCCCAGGATTGGTGGCCGGCCGACTTCGGCCATTACGGCCCCCTCTTCATCCGCATGGCCTGGCACAGCGCCGGTACCTATCGCACCGCCGATGGTCGAGGTGGCGCCGGCTCCGGGCAACAACGTTTTGCGCCGCTGAACAGCTGGCCGGACAACGTCAGCCTCGACAAGGCCCGGCGGCTGTTATGGCCGATCAAGCAGAAATATGGCCGCAATATTTCCTGGGCCGACCTGATCGTTCTCACCGGGAACGTCGCGCTGGAATCCATGGGCTTCAAAACCTTTGGTTTCTCCGGTGGCCGCCCCGATGTGTGGGAGCCGGACGAAGATGTCTATTGGGGTTCCGAGCACGAATGGCTGGGCGGCGACAGCCGTTACGGCAAAGACAAGTCAGCCATGCAGGAGCCCGGTGACGGCACGCTGGTCGCCGAGCCGGATCTGCACGGCAAAGAAGAGAGCCGCACCGATCAGGGCGAACGTAATCTGGAAAACCCGCTCGCTGCGGTGCAAATGGGCCTGATTTACGTAAACCCCGAAGGCCCTGAGGGCAATCCGGACCCGGTCGCGTCGGCCCACGATATCCGCGAAACCTTTGGCCGCATGGCCATGAACGATGAAGAAACCGTCGCGTTGATCGCCGGCGGTCACGCCTTCGGTAAAACTCACGGCGCCGGCCCTGCCGATAACGTCGGGCCTGAGCCGGAAGCGGCCGGCCTCGAAGAACAGGGCCTCGGCTGGCGCAGCGCGTTCGGCACCGGCAAGGGCGGCGACACCATCACCAGTGGCCTGGAAGTCACCTGGACCACCACACCGACAAAGTGGAGTAACAACTACCTGGAAAACCTGTTCGGCTTCGAGTGGGAATTGACCAAAAGCCCGGCTGGTGCGCACCAGTGGATTCCGAAGAACGGCGCCGGCGCTGGCACCGTTCCGCATGCCCATGATCCAAACAAGAAACTCTCGCCAACCATGCTCACCTCTGACCTGGCGCTGCGTTTCGATCCGGCCTACGAGCAGATCTCGCGGCGCTTCCTCGCCAATCCAGATCAATTGGCCGACGCCTTTGCCCGTGCCTGGTACAAGTTGATCCACCGCGACATGGGTCCGCTGTCTCGCTACCTCGGCCCGGAACTGCCGAACGAAGAACTGCTGTGGCAGGATCCTATTCCTGAGGTCACTCACCCGTTGATCGACGACAGCGACGCAGCTGCGCTGAAAGGCAAAATCCTCGCGTCGGGTTTGTCGGTGTCGCAACTGGTCTCGACCACATGGGCGGCCGTCTCCACGTTCCGTGGTTCGGATAAACGCGGTGGCGCCAACGGTGGACGTCTGCGCCTGGCACCGCAAAAATTCTGGCAGGCCAACCAGCCTGAGCAATTGGACAAGGTGCTGAGCGCGCTTGAAGGGATTCAAAACGAGTTCAATAGCGGCGCCGCTGGCAAGAAAGTCTCGCTCGCGGACCTGATCGTGTTGGCCGGGAATGCCGGGGTCGAACAAGCAGCGAAAAATGCCGGCCATTCGGTCACGGTGCCATTCACTCCGGGACGTACGGATGCCAGCCAAGAGCAAACCGACGTCGACTCCTTTGGCTTCCTTGAACCGATTGCCGATGGCTTCCGCAACTACAGCAAAGGCAAGTACACCGTTTCGGCCGAGGCGCTGCTGATCGACAAGGCACAACTGCTGACCCTCACCGCACCGGAAATGACTGTGCTGCTGGGTGGTTTGCGGGTGTTGAATACCAACGTCGGGCAAACCCGGCATGGCGTATTCACCTCGCAAACTGAAGCGCTGACCAACGACTTCTTCACCAACCTGCTGGACATGGGCGTGGAGTGGAAGCCGACTTCAAGGGATGCGGATGAGTTCGAGGGGCGCGACCGTAAAACCGGCAGCGTGAAGTGGACGGCGACGCGGGTGGATCTGGTGTTTGGTTCCAATGCACAGTTGAGGGCGCTGGCTGAGGTGTATGCCAGTTCGGATGCGAAGGAGCAGTTTGTGAAGGACTTTGTGGCGGCGTGGACGAAGGTGACCAACCTCGACCGTTTCGACCTGAAGTAACTTTCAGTCAATAAAAACGCCGCATTATTAGTGCGGCGTTTTTTTATATGTACGGCTTGGGTTTTGTGGTGATGCGTGAATCCCACCCCCTCACCCCAGCCCTCTCCCCCAGGGGGGCGAGGGGGAAAGGGAGCCGATCTTCGTGCTGTTCAAAACCTGAGTTCGCCTCCGGACTTTCAGGTCGGTGTAACTCGAACATTCACCTCGATCAGTCCCCTCTCCCTTTGGGAGAGGGCTAGGGTGAGGGGCTTTTGATCTGTTTCAGAATCTGAGTTCGACTCCGGACTTTCAGGTCGGCGTATAGCGCAAAGACACCTCGGTCAGTCCCCTCTCCCACTGGGAGAGGGTTAGGGTGAGGGCCGGTCCACAGCTGAAACACCGACTCCGCTACACCATCAAGCCAGGCTCTTGCTCACCACCTCATACACATCACTCGACAACTGCCCCGACGCCCGAATCCGCTCCAGCTCGGCCTTCATCAACGCCTGACGAGCGCTGTCGTATTTGCGCCACCGAGTCAGCGGCGCCAATTGCCGAGAAGCAATCTGCGGGTTGAAGCCGTTCAGCTCGATCACCAGATCCGCGAGGAAGCGATAACCCGAGCCATCGGCCGCATGGAAGTTGATCAGGTTCTGCCCGGCAAACGCACCGACTAGCGCACGCACCTTGTTCGGGTTCTTGATGTTGAACGCCGGATGCTGCATCAACGCTTTCACGCGCTCCAGACCGCCCGGCAAGGTGCTGCCGGCCTGCACGCTGAACCACTGATCCATGACCAGCGGGTTGTCCTTGAAGTGCTCGGCGAAACTGGCCAGCGCCAATGCCTTCTGCTCTTCGAACGGCGAGTTGACCAACACGGCCAGCGCGGTCAGGCGCTCGGTCATGTTGTCGGCGCTCTCGAACTGCTCCAGCGCCGCTGCCAATACTTCCGGCTTGCCGCTGAGCATCAGGTACGACAGCGCAATATTCTGCAGCGCGCGACGAGCGAAATGCTCGGCTTCGGCCACGTACGGGGTTTTCTTCGACAGGTCACGGTTGGCCTGATAACGCAGCCACAGCGCCTCGAACAACCCTTCGGCCAATTGCTGGCGAGCGAACTCACGGGCGATATGGATCGCGTCGACGTCCGCTACTTCGCTGATTTCAGTGAGATACGCCTCACCCGGCAACGACAGCATCTCGGCGACCATGGCCTGATCCAGCGATTCATCCGACAGCACCGTACGCAACGCCGAGACCAGACGCGGATCAAGCTTCAGACTCTCGCCCTTCTGCTGCTGGCCGATCAACTCTTGCAGGACCTGCACCGACAGTTGCTGACCGGCATCCCAGCGGTTGAAGCCGTCGCTGTCGTGCTGCATCAGGAACATCAGTTGATCGCGGTTGTACGGGAAGCTCAGTTTCACCGGCGCCGAGAAGCCGCGCAGCAGCGATGGCAGCGGCTGCGCAGCGATATCAACGAAGGTGAAAGTCTGCTCGGCTTCAGTCACCGAGATCACGCGAGTAGTGCCTTGCGCCGATGATTCGCCAGCCAGACGCAGGGCAATCTCGTTGCCCTGGCTGTCGAGCAGGCCGAGTTCGACCGGAATCACGAACGGCAGTTTTTCAACTTTGTCCGGGGTTTCCGGGCAGCTCTGGCGGAAGGTCAGGCTGTAGGTTTTCGCGGCGGCGTCGTACGACTCGCTCACCGCCAGACGCGGCGTGCCAGCCTGGCTGTACCAGCGCTTGAACTGGGTCAGATCGACACCGTTGGCATCTTCCATCGCCTTGATGAAGTCGTCGCAGGTCACCGCTTGACCGTCATGGCGCTCGAAGTACAGATCGCTGCCCTTACGGAAGCCTTCGGCGCCGAGCAAGGTGTGGATCATGCCGACCACTTCCGAACCCTTCTCGTACACGGTCAGGGTGTAGAAGTTGGAAATCTCGATAAAGCTGTCCGGGCGCACAGCGTGGGCCATCGGGCCGGCATCTTCGGCGAACTGGTGGGTGCGCAGGTAAGCCACATCCTGAATGCGCTTGACCGTGGCCGAGTTCATGTCGGCGGAGAAGCCGGAATCACGGAACACCGTGAAGCCTTCTTTCAGCGACAGCTGGAACCAGTCGCGGCAGGTCACGCGGTTGCCCGACCAGTTGTGGAAGTATTCGTGAGCGACGATCGCTTCAACGCGCTGGTGCGCAGCATCGGTCGCGGTTTCGGCGCGGGCCAGTACGGCGCTGGAGTTGAAGATGTTGAGGCCTTTGTTCTCCATCGCACCCATGTTGAAGTCGTTGACGGCGACGATCATGAAGATGTCCAGGTCGTACTCGCGACCGTAAACCTCTTCGTCCCAGCGCATCGACTTCTTCAGGCTGTTCATCGCGTGCTGGCACTTGTCGATGTTTTCCGGCTCGACGTAAATGCGCAGCGCGACGTTGCGCTGGGTCATGGTGGTGAAGGTGTCTTCAACGCACCACAAATCACCGGCCACCAGCGCAAACAGGTACGCCGGTTTCATGAACGGGTCTTCCCACGTAGCCCAATGCCGGCCGTCTTCGCCCGGGCCCGAGGCAATCGGGTTGCCGTTGGAGAGCAGCACCGGGTAGCTGTGCTGTTCGGCGACCACGGTGGTGGTGAACTTGCTCATCACGTCCGGGCGGTCGAGGTAATAAGTGATCTTGCGGAAACCTTCGGCCTCGCACTGGGTGCAGAACATCGTGCCGGACTTGTACAGGCCTTCCAGTGCGGTGTTGGTTTCCGGGTGGATCTTGACGCTGGTGTCGAGCGTGAAGGTTTCGCTGGTCGGTTGCAGAGTCAGATGGTTTTCGGTCAGCTGGTAGTCGGCGTCAGACAGCGCCTGATCGGCCAGACTCACAGACAACAATTCCAGCTGCTGGCCATCGAGTACCAGCGGCGGCAGGCCCGGGCCACGCGCCGGGTTGCGGCGCATCACCAACTGCGCGTGCACCAGGCTGTGATCCTCGAACAACTCGAAGGTCAGGTGTGTTTCGTCGATCAGGTACTCGGGCGCCTGATAGTCCTTCAGGTAAATCATCTTCGGTTGTTCGGTGCGCATGCTGGCGTCCTTATTGATGCACGGCGAGCTGATAGGCCGTGTACTTGCGAATGTTGATCACGCCGGTGTCGAAGATCAGGTACTGGCCCTTGATCCCCAGCAGCGTGCCTTCGGCAATCGGGTTCTTGTCCAGGTTGAAGCTGACGATTTTGGCCGGGTATTGCTCGACCGGGTAGCGGATTTCCAGCGGTTCGACATCGGCAATGGTCTGAATCGCCTGCAGGCCGAATCGCTCCTGCAAACCTTGCAGGCCTTCGGCGCAGCTTTCGAATAACTGGTCACGTACCTGCGCCAGATCGACCGCCGCCGCATCACCCTTGAGCAACGCGCGCCAGTTGGTCTTGTCCGCCACCTGACTGCGGAACAGGTCTTCAACGAAGCCCGATTGCTGCCGTGTCGAGACGCGCATGATCGGCAATGCCTGACATGCACCCTGATCGATCCAGCGCGTCGGCAGTTGCGTAGCACGAGTGATGCCAACCTTGATGCCCGACGAATTGGACAGGTAAACCACGTGGTCGGTCATGCAGAACTGCTCGCCCCACGCTGGATCGCGACAGGTGCCGGCGTCATAGTGACAACGCTCCGGGCTCATGATGCACAGATCGCACTGCGCCAGTTTGGTCATGCACGGGTAGCAATAGCCCTGACTGAAACTGGTTTTGGTCTTGCGCCCGCAATGGGTGCAGTGGATCGCCCCCAGGTATTCCAGACGCACCGTGGTGCCGATCAACGGGTTGACCGGCACCTCGACGTCATCCAGACGAAACGCGTATTGCACGTTCGGCCCGTCCAGGCGCGCCGACATTTTGCTGATTGCACCGCGGCCAATCTCGATCAATGGATGGCATCCGACTTGAACAGGATGTTCGGCACTTCAATCGACTTCGAGGCACATTCCTGCGGGCCCATGTAACCGGTGCGCTGGTCTTCAGGCAGGTTCTGGATTTCCCAGGCGATCATCGCCTGCAACGACAGCTCGCGCTGTTCGGCGGTGAGTTTGCCACCGTCGGACCATTTGCCGATTTCCACGGCCAGCTTCAGGCTCTCGTAGATGTCCGGGGTAATGTTGTTGATCATGTCGTTAAAAGAGGACATCAGGGTCTCCGTGCTCTTTATCTACAGAAAATTTTAGGCGGCCAGTTTACGGCGGTTATACAAACCGCCCAACAAACCGGTGAAGCATCCGATGAGTAACCCGCCGACGTGGGCAGCGTTGGCGATTTCGCCGAAACCGATCATCGAGATCAGCCCGGACATGCACACCAGCAACCACACCAGCATCATCACCAGCACGCCGCGCGGGAGGCGATAGGCGGGGTTCGGCGACAGCAGCTGGAAGATCCAGCAATGCCCGAGCAAACCGTAAAGTACGCCGGACAGCCCGCCAAACAAGGTCGCGCCGCTCCAGACAAACTGTGCGTAGTTGGAAACGAGGCTGAACAACAGCGTCAAGCCGATCAGGTTAATGCTGCCCTGACGCGACTCGATACGCCGGCCCAGCTCCCAGTACCACATGCCGTTCATGGCCAGGTGGAGGATGCCGAAGTGGATCAGCATCGGCGTGACCAGCCGCCACCACTGCCCCGCCGCAAGGCTGTCGGCCAACGGTGTGAAATGGATGTACTCGCCGACCACCTGAAAATCGAGGAAGGTTAGCCAGCGCAGGGTCTGCAGATTCTCACCGAGGTACGTCAATCCACCAACGATCAGGCACAACAACAGGATGAACCCGGTGGCCTTGGCGTATTTCAGTTGCTCGGCAAAGCTCGGCCGTTTGACGGTCGGCGCGACGGGAATGTCCATTTGCTGATCGGGATCGCCAGCCGGGAAGCGTTCGTAGAGTGAACGCACGTCATCGCTGATTTCCGCCGGCGCCCACAACACTTGTTCGCCGGCCTCTTCGCTGACCCGATGCGGCACTTGCATACGTTGCAGCAGTTTGACGAAACCGCTCAAGTCCACTGCCAACGGCAGACGTAATACCGCTACCGCACTCATTGCAGCACCTCCGGCCGCTCGACATCGACCCAGACAAATTTATGCGGATCGAGGCGGGTTTCCTGATCCAGACGATAGGCGACCAGTTTGCCGTAGAGCACCGCGCTGTAATCCAGACACGCGAGGTTCGGGCGGATCGGCGCCGGTTTGCCGCTGCGCCAATAGTGGCCGACGAACAGCAACGGCTCGTCGACGCCGTAGCGCAGCAGGTTGTTTTTTTCGCTGGAGGTCAGCGGCTTCTGCGCCACCGGGTCTGGCAGTGCATCCGGCTGGAAGACGATATCGCCGTAGGTTTTCGGATCGTCTTCCCAGAACTTGGTGCGGAAGAACGAACGCACCAGACCGTCGCCGCTGGTCATGGTCAGGCCATCCGGCAGGCGCATGTCAGTGCCGCGCAGCAGACGGTCGAACACGGTGCAGGCGAAGCTGTCCGGCACGGCCGAGGCCTGCAGGAAGTGTTCGTCGATGCAGCCATTGGGGAACAGCGCTCGCAACGGTTCGATCAGTCCGGCATCCCAGCAAGCGTGGACAACACGGAAACGTCCGGCGTCGACAAACAGCGGCAGCTCGTAAAACCAGCGCTGGAAATCATGCCAGTCGCCAGGATGGTCTTCGAATTGAGTCAGGGTTTCGTGCAGCAGGCGTGCATGGCGCGGCGTGTGTTCGCGCACGAACTGCTTGCCGCTGCCCGGTAGCGCCGGCGTGCTCCAGCCCAGCGCGTTGAATTCGTGGTTGCCCATGATGCACAAGGCCTGACCGGCCTCGACCATGTCGTGGACGATGTGCAGCGCTTCGCGAATGCGTGGGCCACGGTCGATGATGTCGCCGACGAACACGGCCATGCGCGATGGATGCCGCCAGACCCCGCCCTGCTTGTGATAACCGAGTCGGTCAAGCAAGTGTTCGAGGGTCAGGGCGCATCCGTGCACGTCACCAATCAGGTCATAACTGCGCGCGGGATCGAGCATCAGTCGCCTCCACCGCCCAGCTTGCTGCCCCAGCCGAGCTTGGTGCGGCAGACTTCGTAGTAGTTATGGTCGAGCGGGTGAATCAAGCGCAGCTTCTGCGCTTTCTTGCTGACGGTGATGGTGTCGCCCGGCGCGCAGGTGAAATGGTTCTGCCCGTCACAGGAGACTTGCGGGTAAATCTGCATGTTTTTCGACACGACGATTTTCAGCTCACTGTTGCCATCGACCACAATTGGCCGGCTCGACAACATATGGGGGTACATCGGCACGATCACAATGGCATCGAGCTTGGGATGCATGATCGGCCCACCGGCGGACAGCGCGTACGCGGTGGAACCGGTTGGCGTGGCGACGATCAGGCCGTCGGCCTTCTGGCTACAGACGAACTGGCCGTCGATGTATAACTCGAACTCGATCATCCGCGTCGATTTGCCGGGGTGCAGCACGACATCGTTGAGCGCGTCGCCCTGACCAATGGCCTCGGCATGCCGGCGCACTTCGGCTTGCAGCAGGAAGCGGTTTTCCACCAGATAGTGGCCGTCGAGCACCTTGGCGACTTCGACTTCCAGCTCATCCGGGCGAATATCGGTGAGGAAGCCGAGGCTGCCACGGTTGATGCCCAGCACCGGAATATTGTGTTTGGCCAGCGCACGCGCGGCGCCGAGCAGGCTGCCGTCACCGCCGACGACGATGACCATGTCGCAGACTTCGCCGAGCATCTTGCGCGACGAGGTTTGCAAACCGTGGCCCGGCAGGACTTCGGCGATGGTGTCTTCGAGGATCACATGCAGGTGACGATCGAGCAGAAACCGTTTCAGTCGGCGGACGGTATCCAGCACCTGGGAACTGCCCAGGCGACCGATGATGCCGATATTACGAAATTGCTCCATGGGACCTCTGCGGACAATCGAAAACGCGAAAAACACGATTATGGGCGAAAGCGCCGGTTAGACAAAATCCTTTCAGCCTCAAGGGTGTGCTCGTGTTTACGGCTATGCTCGCAAGATGATCCTATTTCCCGACTTGCTGCAGTTGCCCCACCAATTACGCCATCCGGAAGTGCGCGATCTGGCGTGGGTGATCCTCGCCCCGCCGATGCTTGCCACCACACCGTGGCCGCAGCGCCATCCGCTGGCGGGCAGTGACTGGGTGCACGATCCAGAGCGACTGGAGCACTGGTTGCGCCAGCTTGATCACGACAGCTATGGCTTGCTGCATTGGTTGTCACAGGCACGTACGCGGCGGCTGGGCTTGTATTACGAGCGTCTGTGGCAGTTTGCCGTGCAGCATGCGCCGGGCATTGAATTGATCGCCGCCAACCTGCCGATCCGCCGTGAGGGCCACACCCTCGGTGAGCTGGACATGCTGCTGCGTGATCGCGATGGCGTGCATCACCTGGAACTGGCGATCAAGCTTTACCTTGGGCCGCAAAATGGTGACGGTCGTGATCCGGCGCAATGGCTGGGGCCGGGTTGTCATGATCGGCTGGACCGCAAGCTGGCGCATCTGGCGCAACATCAGTTGCCGATTTCGGCGCGCCCGGAAAGCCGTGCAGTATTGGCGAAGCTGGACATCGAGGTGTTCAGTGCGCAGCTGTGGCTGGGCGGTTATCTGTTGTACCCGTGGCCCGGGCAGGCTGAATCACCGAACGGTGCGCATCCGCAGCATTTGCGCGGCAGTTGGTTGCATCAGAAGGACTGGCCGGCGTTTGTCGCGCAACGTCCAGCCGGACGCTGGCAACCTCTGCCCCGCCATGCCTGGCTGGCACCGGCGCATTATCCGGCGGATCAGACCTGGACTTTGGAGCATTTACGGATGTGGCTGGAGGATCTTGAGCCATTGGCCCCGGCGCAGTTGATGGTGCGCCTGATCGAAAATGCGCGAGGGGAATGGGAAGAGGCGGAGCGGTTGTTTCTGGTGTCCGACCTTTGGCCGAATGTACCCGGCCAGGCCTGATTTTTTTGTGTCGCCTGTACCGGCCCCATCGCTGGCAAGCCAGCTCCCACAGGTTTTGTGGTGTGGCCCAGATAGTGAACACACCACAAAGCTAATGGGAGCTGGCTTTGTGGTGCGACTCAGGTAGTGAGCACACAGAAGATCCCTGTGGGAGCTGGCTTGCCAGCGATTGGGGTCGACTCGGTCCAAATGGATAGCCGCACAGCCAAAGCCGCCAACGTCACCAACAACACCGGCACCGTCAACACAATCCCGACCCGGAAGTAATACCCCCAGCCAATGTGAATGCCCTTGCGCTCCAGCACATGCAGCCACAACAACGTCGCCAGACTGCCGATCGGCGTGATCTTCGGCCCCAGATCGCTGCCAATCACGTTGGCATAGATCATCGCCTCCTTGACCACCCCGCTCGCCTGACTCGCATCGATCGATAACAAACCAATCAACACCGTCGGCAGGTTATTCATGATCGACGACAGCAACGCCGTCAGCACCCCCGTGCCCATTGCCGCGCCCCAGACGCCGTGACCTGCGAAGACATCCAGCCAACCGGCCAGATACCCGGTCAGCCCGGCATTGCGCAGGCCATAGACCACCAGATACATGCCCAGCGAAAAAATCACGATCTGCCACGGCGCTTCCTTCATCACCTTGCGCGTGGAAATCTTGTGGCCACGGGCGGCGATGCCCAGCAACAGCGCGGCGCACACGGCGGAAATCGCACTGATCGGAATGCCCAGCGGCTCCAGCGCAAAGCAACCGATCAGCAGAATCACCAACACCGCCCAACCGGCATAGAACGTGGCTTTATCGTGGATCGCGGTTTCGGGATGTTCGAGTTGCTCAGGGTCGTACGCCGCTGGGATGTCGCGGCGGAAGAACCACAGCAACATACCCAGCGTTGCCGCGACGCTGACGAAGTTCACCGGCACCATCACCGCTGCGTAGCGGTTGAAGCCAATGTGAAAGAAGTCCGCCGAAACAATGTTGACCAGGTTCGACACCACCAGCGGCAGGCTCGCCGTGTCCGCAATAAAACCCGCGCCCATGACAAAGGCCAAGGTCGCGGCCGGAGAAAACCGTAGCGCCAGCAACATCGAAATCACGATCGGCGTGAGGATCAGCGCCGCGCCGTCATTGGCGAACAGCGCTGAAACCAGCGCGCCGAGCAGCACCATAAAGGCAAACAGCTTGCGCCCGCTGCCCCGCCCCCAACGCGCCACGTGCAACGCGGCCCAATTGAAAAACCCGGCTTCGTCGAGCAACAGGCTGATGATGATCAGCGCGACAAAAGTGCCAGTGGCGTTCCAGATGATCTGCCACACCAGCGGGATATCGCTCAGGTGCACAACGCCGAAGATCAGCGCCAGCACGGCGCCAAGCGTCGCACTCCAGCCGACGCCGAGGCCTTTAGGTTGCCAGATGACAAGGGTAATGGTCAGCAGGAAAATCAGTGACGCAGCGAGCATCCGCAACAGCCTTACATGAAAATGGAGTTAGTGAGGGCACCACAAAACCTGTAGGAGTGAGCCTGCTCGCGATAGCGGTGTGTCAGTCGACCGATTTGTAACTGACAGTCCGCTATCGCGAGCAGGCTCACTCCTACATTGTGTTCCGTGTATGGCTTATTTTTTGTGTTGCTCTACGAATTGACCGTACGCATTGATAAAGCTTTGCAGAAAAGGTTTCACCGACTCACTCAACTTGCCCGCCTCATCAA
Source organism: Pseudomonas sp. Irchel 3H7 (assembly GCF_900187605.1). Lineage (GTDB taxonomy): Bacteria > Pseudomonadota > Gammaproteobacteria > Pseudomonadales > Pseudomonadaceae > Aquipseudomonas. The sequence goes on along the minus strand of NZ_FYEA01000002.1, from coordinate 26,250 downwards.
ACGCCGAGCCTGCACCGCCCAGATACGCTTCCGGCTGCTGCATGCACGGCACGTTGAGAAACACGAACGACTGGCGCAGATGCTGATTCGCCCCGAAACCACCGATGGCACCTGGCGAAACACTGATCACCGCCCCCGGTTTGCCACTCCAGACAGCCTTGCCATAAGGCCGCGAGCCGACGTCGATGGCATTCTTCAGCGGCGCTGGCACCGAACGGTTGTATTCGGGCGTGACAAACAGCACCGCGTCGGATGAACCCACTTTTTCCCGGAAAGTACTGTAGGCTGCCGGCGGTGAATCACCGTCGATGTCTTCGTTATACAGTGGCAGATCGCCAATTTCGACAATCTCAAGCTTTAGGTTCGCCGGGGCCAGTTCTGCCAGTGCCAGGGCGACTTTGCGATTGATCGATGCTTTGCGCAGGCTACCGACCACTACGGCGACGTTGTAGACATTGCTCATGGAAGACTCTCGATGGTCCGTGGGAGGAGCCAGTAGTTATAGATGATTCGGTGACGATTCCACCAGCACACAAGGGCAAATTCCTGCGTGCTGATTATTTTTTTCCTGTAGGAAAACTTACAGGCCTTGATGGCGGTCTACCAAGCCGCAAATCAAGCGTTTTATCTCCAGAGGTTCTAAGCAGATGGCAGCAGTACTCGTCGGTCAGTTCCATGCAAGAGATGCGGAAGGCCGCGTTTATTCCGTGCATGAGTTCCAGGAATCCAATCCGTCGGCAGACGGTTCCACTGGCTCGGAGCCGATTTACAAACTGGCGATTGGCGATCGCGTCAACAAGGTCAGCGAGAACGAGTTTCTCCTGGTCCAGTCAGGTATCACCCTGACGCGTGAACCCGAGCCAACCGTCGCTTCATAACTGGCCGTTATGAGCAGAAGTCATATGCGCAGACTTGGGGTAGGATTCAGCCACTGACCCCACCTGCTGAACATGGACTTCACGCATGCGTTTACGTCATATCGAAGTGATTCAGGCGCTCTTGCAGACCGGTCACCTGGGCACCGCCGCCGAATGGTTGCAGTTGCCGGTGGCCGAGGTCGAAGAGCGTTTGCGCGAAGCCGAGAGTCAGTTGGGGTTCATGCTGTTCGCCAGCGTGCGCGGACGCCTGCAATCGACACCCGAAGCGCGGGCGTTGCAGGTCGAAATCGCCCACGTTTATGAAGCGTTGGAGCCGGTGCAACGGCTGGCCAGCAGCCTCAAGCAATACCTCGCCCCACCTTTGCGCATCATCGGCACTGCGCCGCTGGCGCAACAATTACTGCCACAAAGTCTCGCCGCCCTGCGTCGTCGTCTGCCCGACGCACCGTGCAGCCTGCTCAGCGCGCCGACTCGCGACATTGTCCGCAGCCTGTTGCTGCGCGAGAGCGATCTCGGTTTAAGCCTGCACGACCCCGAACATCCCGACATTGATTGCCGGCCATTGGCCCAGGGCAAACTGCAATTGCTCGCGCCCCATGGCTGGTTGCAGCCGAAACAGAAATACATTTCCCTGCAGGATCTGGCCGGTCAGGCCATGATCGGCCTCGAAGGTCAGGACCCGTTGAGCCCGGCACTGGAAAACAAACTCCAGGCGCTGCGCCCGGCGCCGAGTGTGCAGACGCGGGTGCAAACCCATCAGATGATGCGCAGCATGGTCGAGGCCGGTGAAGGCCTGGCCATCGTCGACCCGTTCACTGCACTGGGCGCGCGCCCGGCCGGGCTGGATGTCTGCCCGCTGTCGCCGGCCGTACCGATCAGCGTCTACGCGCTGACCTTCAAGCACGTCGCGCCGTCGGCAGCGATTCAGACATTACTGGCGATCCTCACGGAACAAGCCGAGGCGATGCTGGCGAGCTGATCGGGTTCTCCAACGGGTTATCGAATAATCGATACCAGAACAGCGCCACTTCGGCGGTGTTCGGATCAATGCCGCGATAGCGCAACTGGTCGACACCACCGATCACATAGCCGCAACGCTCATACAGCCGACAGGCGCCGAGGTTGTTGTTCTGGGTTTCCAGCATGATCCCCGGCAGCTTTTTCTTGCGGCTCCAGAACTGCGCGACATCCAGCAATGCCTTGGCCACGCCATGCCGACGAGCCGGCGCATGCACCGCCAGTTCATCGATATGCGCGAAGCCGTTCCAGTTAGTACTGATCACTAGATGGCCGACCGGCTCATCGTCGAGATAGGCCATGAAAATCGCGCTGTCCGGCGCGTTGTGGAAAGCGCTGAACTCCTCCGGATCAATGCCGTAGCACTTGCGGTACGGCACGATCGGCGTCACCCGCCATTGTTCCACAGGCAGGCCAATCACGGCGGCACCATAGGCCGCGACTTCGAAGCTGAAGTCGCTGCCCCAGATATACGGCGCAAAGCCTTCATCGGCGACGCGCACCGACAGCCCTGGGTATTTTGGATTCATGACCGGTTGCATACTGGGAAAAGTCCTCATTCCTTGACGCAATCGACGGTGTATTGCCGCCCATTGCCTTCATCTTCGTGCTGCAATCCATGCACATCCGCGACAAAACCGGGGAAGCTGCTATCGAACGTGCGAGCAAATTTCAGGTAATCAATAATCGATCGGGTCGATTCGGTAAAGCGTTCGCCGGGCATGATCAGCGGAATGCCCGGCGGATACGGTACTAGCATGACCGCCGCAACCCTGCCTTCCAGCTCATCGATCGGCACCGCTTCGACTTCGCCGCGCACCAGATGATCGTAGGCGTGGGCCGGTTTCATGGCAATTTCCGGCAGCACGGTGTACATGCGTTTCAGGTGTTTGGCTGTGGCATTGCTGCGGTAGCAGGCGTGCAATTGATCGCACAAATCGCGCAGGCCCATGCCGCGATAACGCGCGGTGTCTTGCTGAGCCACACACGGCAGGCAGGTGTCGAGGCGCACATTCGCATCGTAGCTGCGCTTGAACTCCAGCAGTTCGGTGAGCAGCGTGCTCCACTTGCCTTTGGTAATACCCATCGAGAACAGCACCAGGAACGAATACAGCCCGGTCTTCTCCACCACCAGGCCGCGCTCCCAAAGAAACTTGCTGACCACCGCCGCCGGTATGCCCTTCTCGCTCAGCGCGCCACCGGCATTGAGCCCCGGCATGACGAGGGTGACCTTGATCGGATCGAGCAACACGTAATCGTCACTGACTTCGCCGAAACCATGCCAATCGGCATCCGGTTGCAGCAGCCAGTCCTCGGTCTGCACGCGATCAATGCCTTCGACACCCGGCGGCTGCCAGATCGAAAACCACCAGTCATCGGCGGCAATGTGCTGACGCAGATTGGCCAGCGCGCGACGAAAGCTCAGGGCTTCGTCGAAGGTTTCCTGCAACAGCGAACGCCCGGCCGGGCCTTCCATCATCGCCGACGCCACGTCCAGCGAAGCGATGATGCTGTACTGCGGCGAGGTCGAAATGTGCATCATGAACGCTTCATTGAAACGGTCGCGGTCGAGTTGCCGCGCGCCGCCGTCCTGCACATGAATCATCGACGCCTGACTGAACGCCGCCAGCAGTTTGTGCGTGGAATGCGTGGTGAATACCAGCGGGCTGTCTTCGCTGCGCGAGGTGGCCATGCCGTAGCGCCCGGTGAAGAATTCATGAAACGCCGCGTAGGCGTACCAGGCTTCATCGAAATGCAGCACTTCGACGCTGTTGCCGAGGCTTTGCTTGATCAACTCGGCGTTGTAACAGAGGCCATCGTAGGTCGAGTTGGTGACCACGGCGAGTTTGACTTTCGCTGTGCGGCCCTTGGTCAGCGGGCTGGCATCGATCTTCGCTTGAATCGATTCGCGGCTGAATTCGCTCAGCGGAATGGGGCCGATAATCCCCAGCTCATTGCGCTCCGGGCACAGGTACAACGGAATGGCGCCGGTCATGATGATGGCGTGCAACACCGACTTGTGGCAGTTGCGATCGACCAGCACCAGATCATCGCGCCCGACCATCGAGTGCCAGACAATCTTGTTGGCGGTCGAGGTGCCATTGATCACGAAAAAGGTGTGATCGGCGCCGAAATTGCGCGCCGCCCGCGCTTCCGCTTCGGCCAGTGGCCCGGTGTGATCGAGCAGCGAACCGAGTTCCGGCACCGACACCGACAAATCCGAACGCAGGGTGTTTTCACCGAAGAACTGATGGAACGCCTGCCCCACCGGACTCTTGTGATACGCCACGCCGCCGCCATGGCCGGGGGTGTGCCAGGAATAATTGGAGTCCGCCGTATGCTGCACCAGCGCCTTGAAAAACGGCGGCAGCAAGCCATCCAGATACTTGCGCGCCGCCCGCGCCACTTGCCGCGCCAGAAACGGCACGGTGTCCTCGAACAGATAGAGAATGCCGCGCAATTGATTGAGCTCGGCCATGGCATCGGCCGGGGCATTTTCCAGGGTGACCTGCTCACCGAGGGCGAAGATCGGCAGATCCGGCGCACGCACCCGTGCCAGACCGATCAGTTCGGCCATGTTCTGCAACAGATGCGAGTTAGTGCTGGCGTCCTCGGCGGCAATCAGCATGCACGCGAGGCCATGGTGGGTCGATGCCACCAACCGCCCTTCGGTGTAGTCGATGGCCGAAACGATATTGAAGCCTTCCTGCTCCAACTCCCGGGCGATGCCACGGATACGGTCACCCGCGACCGTGTCGGCCTTGATGTCGCGATGGACGATCAACACCGGAAACTTCAAATCTTTGTACATGAGGCTCAGTGTCCCGAGGCGGCAGAATTGGATCGGCCAATGCACTCAGGGTAGAGGGTTGCAGCGAAAGTGGCGAGGGTGGCCACTTGGCTTCATACCGCTAAAAACAAAAGATCGCAGCCTTCGGCAGCTCCTACAGGGGATCACATTTCAATGTAGGAGCTGCCGCAGGCTGCGATCTCTTGATCTTCAGGCCTGGGCGTCGGCTTCGGCGATCTGCGTCCATAACGCCGGGCCACCGGCAGACTTGGCAATGATCTCCAACCGCACCAGATGCGCCGCCAGCTCCTCTTCCGTCGCACGAATGATTCGCGCTGGCTGGCGATCCGCCGGCAAACGACGAATCTCGGTCGCCGAGTTGTCCGCACCATCGCCAGTACCATTGCCGTCAGACGCATTACCCGCCAGCGACAGACTGGTCTGGCCACCGGTCATGGTCAGGTAGACGTCGGCGAGAATCTCCGAGTCGAGCAAAGCGCCGTGCAATTCACGGCCGGAGTTGTCGACGCCATAACGTTTGCACAACGCATCGAGGCTGTTGCGCTGCCCCGGGTGACGTTCCCTGGCCATCATCAGGGTGTCGAGGATCGAGCAGTGCTGGGTGATGTCAGCGCGATCCTGCTGGCCCATCAAGGCGAATTCGTTGTTGATGAAGCCAACGTCGAACGCCGCGTTGTGGATGATCAGCTGCGCGCCTTTGATGAACTCGAAAAACTCATCGGCGACTTCGGCAAAGCGTGGCTTGCCGACCAGGAACTCGTTGGTGATGCCGTGAACGCCGATGGCGCCTTCATCACTCTCGCGATCCGGCTGCAGATAAACGTGAAAATGCCGGCCCGTCAGGCGTCGGCCGATCAGTTCGACACAGCCGATTTCAATGATCCGGTGACCATCGGTCACCGGCATGCCGGTGGTTTCGGTATCGAGTACAACGGATCTGGTGGCCATCAGTGTTCAGCTCTCAACGGGTCGATCTTGCAAAAAACGCGGATGTTAACACGCTCGGTGGGGTGTTTCAGTCAGACCGTGGCGTCCCATTCGCGAGCCTGCTCGCGAAGGCCGCGCCACGGTGTAACGGCAAAATCAGCTCTGCTTGTAACCGCGCACTTCGTCGACACCACGGTTAGCCAACTGGTCCGCCCGCTCGTTACCGTGATGACCAATGTGCCCACGCACCCATTTCCAGGTGACTTTGTGGCGGTTGACCTGCTCGTCCAGCTCTTTCCACAGATCAGCGTTCTTCACCGGCTCTTTCGCGGCGGTTTTCCAGCCACGTTTTTTCCAGTTGGCCATCCACTCGTTGATGCCCTTCATCACATACTGCGAGTCAGTCACCAGCAGCACTTCGCACGGACGCTTCAAGGCTTCGAGGCCACGGATCGCGCCGAGCAGTTCCATACGGTTGTTGGTGGTGTTGGCTTCGCCGCCCCACAGCTCCTTTTCGACGCCCTTGCACACCAGCAAGGCGCCCCAGCCGCCCGGGCCGGGGTTGCCTTTGCAGGCGCCGTCAGTGAACAGTTCTACGGTGTCGACGCTTTCAACGCTTTCGCTCATGCCACTCTATCCAGAAAAATGCCTGTCTTGCCGATCACGGATCGACAATGACCGAGGCCGGGACAAGCCCGGCCACAAATAAAAGAAGGTTTACGGTTCGATGCGGCGGCGGTTGACCTTGGCCATCGGCAGCGGAATCAGCTTGCCCATCGGCTCGCGACGTTCCTGCCGCAACGGCCTGAGCCCCACGACGATCTTGCGCGCGACCAATAAATAGAAGCCACCGCCCGACAGCTGCCAGTCACCGGCCTTGCGTTCCCAGCCGGCCAGACGGGCCTGCCACTTGGGTGACGCGAGCGGCGGACGATAGCACCCGAAGCGGCGTTTCTCCAGCGCAAAGCCCAGCAGATTGAGCCAGTCGGCCACCCGCGACGGCGAGATGCAGCGCGCCTGACGCAAGGCGTCGTGGGCGAAAACATGGCGCAGACCCCAGGTGCTCCACGGGTTGATGCCGATGATCAGCAAATGCCCGCCGGGGCGCACGCTGCTCGCGGCTTCACGCAGCAAACCATGAGGCGACAGACAGAAATCCAGGCCGTGCTGCATCACCACCACATCGGCAGCATGCTCGCTCAGCGGCCAGGCTTGCTCTTCGCAGACAATCTCGACCCCCGGCAACGGCGCACCGAGGCGCACATTGCGCTGCACTTGCGGCGCCGCCGGCGGGGTTTCGGCCGAGGGGCCGTAATGCACCAGATAACCGCCAAAGAACCGGCCCAACTCGTCTTCGAGCATGCGCCGCTCTTCATCGAGCAGAAATTGCCCGAGCGGGCCGGACAGCCATTCACGGGCTGCACCGATCAGGGCCAGCCAGTCAGGATCAGCCTGTGCGAACGCTTTATCACTCATCGCATTCTCCAAAGCGCCAGGAACTACTAAGATGCGCCAATGTTTTCCGCTTGGCGAATTCCGACGATGATACAGATCAGTGCCCTGCCCGCGTTCACCGACAACTACATCTGGTTGTTACAGGATCACCGCACCCAGCGCTGCGCGGTGGTCGATCCGGGCGATGCCGCGCCGGTACAGGCATGGCTTGCAGCGCACCCGGGCTGGGTGTTGAGCGACATTCTGATCACCCACCACCATCATGATCATGTCGGCGGCGTCGAACGCCTGAAAGCGGCGACCGGGGCGAAAGTCTACGGCCCGGCCAGCGAAAACATTCCGGCGCGCGATGTGGCGCTCAAGGACAACGACAGCGTCAGCGTGCTCGGCTGGGACTTCGACGTCTATGCGGTGCCCGGTCACACCCTGGGACACATTGCCTATTACCACCACGGCCTGCTGTTCTGCGGCGACACCCTGTTCGCCGCCGGTTGCGGTCGCCTGTTCGAGGGCACGCCGGAGCAAATGCACCATTCTCTCAGCCGCCTTGCAGCGTTACCGGAAGATACGCTGGTCTACTGCACGCATGAATACACTCTGAGCAATCTCAAGTTTGCCGCCGCCGTCGAACCGACGAACCCGGACATTACCGCCCGTCTGGAAAAAGTCACCCAGCAGCGGCAAAACGGTGTGATGACCCTGCCCTCGACGCTCGCCCTGGAAAAGCTCACAAACCCGTTTTTGCGCACCACTGAAACATTAGTTACACAAAAAGTGGACGAACGGGCAGGCGCTCAAAACCGGGCGCCGAGTGAGGTATTTGCGGCTCTGCGGGCCTGGAAAGATAAGTTCTAAGTACCCCGCCGCTTGGTACAAAAATTCTGAATGGTTGACCTAGGGGGGTGCGCTTTCTAGAATCCCCCGACATTTTTGCCCGGAACTTACTTCCAGCCAATGTCGTCATCCATACGTAAGTCCGTCAATTCAGACGCATTGACCCGCCTGGCGCAAGCTATCGCGGTGGCTGTGTCCGCCACGCTGGCGGGCTGTTCCAGCCATGCTCCGCAGACTGAAGCGACCCATACGCCGAACATTGCTGCGCGAGCCAAGCAGAAGCCGATCTGGCTGACCGAAAAGCCCAGCCCACAGGTTCCCCAGGACATCTGGGAACGCATGCGCCAGGGCTTTCAGCTGCAGGAAGGCCTCGGCGTCAACCCGCGCATCGAGCAACAGCGCCTGTGGTTCGCCAGCAATCCCTCTTTCCTCGAGAACGCCGGCGAACGCGGCAGTCTCTATATTCACTACATCGTCGAACGCCTCGAAGAACGCAACATGCCGCTGGAACTGGCCCTGCTGCCAGTGATTGAAAGCGCCTATAACCCGATGGCCTATTCGCGGGCCGATGCGGTGGGTCTGTGGCAATTCATTCCGTCCACCGGGCGTTACTTCAACCTGCGTCAGACCCGCTTCTATGATGGCCGTCGCGATATCACCGCTTCGACCACGGCAGCGATGGATTACCTGACCCGTCTGCACGACATGTTCAACGGTGACTGGTTGCTGGCCCTGGCGGCGTACAACGCCGGTGAAGGCACGGTCAGCCGCGCGATCGAACGCAACGAAAAGCTTGGCCTGCCCACCGATTACTGGAACCTGCCGCTGCCGGCGGAAACCCAGGCGTACGTGCCGAAGTTGCTGGCACTGTCGCAAGTGGTGCTGGCGCCGGAAGCTTACGGCGTGAACCTCAATCCGATTGCCAACGAACCGTACTTCCAGGTCGTCGAAATCAACCAGCGCATGGATTTGTCCAAAGTCGCCGCGGTTGCCAACATCGACGAAGACGAACTGTTCCAGCTCAACCCGGCCTTCAAGCAACGCACCACCATCGATGGCCCTCAGCATTTGCTAGTGCCAACGTCGAAGGCGCAATTGCTGACCGCCAGTTTGCAGACCATGCGGCCTGACGAACTGATCAGCCCGCGTTCGCTGAAGCCGGTGTTCGAGGGTGCTGACCCATCGGAAGTGGCCAAGCTCAAGCGGGCTTATCGCGTGAAGCGTGGTGACAACCTCGGTTCCATTGCCAAGGCCAACAAGGTCGAAGTCAAGGATCTGCAACGCTGGAACAAGCTGACCGGCAAGAACCTCAAAGTTGGCCAGACTCTGGTCATGCAGGACACCACCAAGCGTGCTCCGGCTCGCAAGTCCGGCCGTGTGAACACGGTGATTGCGGCCAACAGCAAGAGCAAAGGCAAGGACGACAGCGCGCAGCAGACTCAGTACAAGGTCAAACGCGGCGATACGCTGTACGTGGTAGCCAAGCGCTTCAACGTTGAGATGCAGCATCTCAAGCGCTGGAATCCGGGTGCGGGCAAGGCGTTGAAGCCGGGGCAGATGCTCACGGTTTATCAGCCGCACTGACAGACGAGCCCCTGAATTTTCAGGGGCTTTTTTTTGGTTCGGATTTTGTGGCGTGCTTTAGATCGATCCCCCTCACCCCAGCCCTCTCCCCCAAGGGGTAGAGGGGGAAAGGGAGCCGATCGGGGGCTTTTCAAAATCTGAGTTCAGCTCAGATATCGCACGTCGGTGCAATTCGCCTAGACACCACAGTCAGTCCCCTCTCCCTCCGGGAGAGGGTTAGGGTGAGGGGCTTTTCAAACGTGACTTCGGCTCGGCATTTTCAGGTCGGCGTAGCTCGAAGAAACAACTCGGTCAGTCCCCTCTCCCTCTGGGAGAGGGTTAGGGTGAGGGGCTCTTCGCGCAAACGATTAACCCCGCATTAACCCGCATCTTTTTCCTGTCCAGACAAGCTGTTACTGTACGGCCCACTAAGCCCAAGCCGCCTGGATCGGATCTGACTTGAAGCGTGCCCTCCTCCTGCTCCTGATCAGCCTGGCCTTGAGCTCAACCGCAAGCGCGACGATTACCGAAAGTCACGGTTATGCGCAGTTCGGCACGCTCAAGTACCCGGCCAGATTTACCCACTTCGACTGGGTCAACCCGCAAGCGCCCAAGGGCGGTACGTTGCGGGTGATGGCGTTCGGCACCTTCGATACGGTCAATCCGTACACCTTCAAGGGCACTAGCCCGGTCACCACAGCGAATTTCCTCCAGTACGGCATCAATGAGCTGAACGAGCCGTTGATGGTCGGCACCGGCCAGTATTCGCCGTCCGGCGACGAACCGGCGTCGAGTTACGGCTTGATCGCGCAATCGGTGGAGTACAGCGAAGATCGCAGCTGGGTCGTCTTCAATCTGCGTCCCGAGGCGCGTTTTCACGATGGCACGCCGATCACCGCCTACGACGTAGCGTTCTCCTATCGAACGCTGCTCAAGGACGGCCATCCGCTGTACCGCACCGCGTTGCAGGAAGTGCTGCGGGTCGACATTCTCAACAAACAGCGCATTCGCTTCGTGCTCAAGCGCTCGGGCAATCCGCTGTTGATTCTGCGCCTTGGCGAATTGCCGGTGCTGCCGCAGCATTACTGGAAAGACCGCGACTTCAAGGCCACCACCTTCGAACCGCCACTGGGCAGCGGCCCCTATCGCATCACTTCGGTGACGCCGGGCCGGCAGTTGATCTTCGAGCGGGTCAAGGATTACTGGGGCAAGGACCTGGCGGTCAATCGCGGCAAGTACAACTTCGATCGCATGGAAGTCGAGTTCTACCGCGACAGTGATGTAGCGTTCGAAGCGTTCAAGGCTGGCGAATTCGACATTTACATCGAGCATCAGGCGAAGAACTGGGCCAACGGTTACAACTTCCCCGCGATACGCCGTGGCGAGGTGATCAAGGCACAGATCCCGCATCAGATCCCGACCCAGAGTCAGGGCCTGTTCATGAACACCCGCCGCGCGACGTTCGCCGACGTAAAGACCCGCGAAGCGCTGGGCCTGATGTTCGACTTCGAGTGGACCAATCGCGCGCTGTTCAGCGATGCCTACAAACGCACCACCAGCTACTACCCCAACAGTGAATTCACAACCTCCGGCCTGCCGGTCGGGCATGAATGGCTGATGCTCAAACCGTACAAGGAACAACTGCCGGCCAAGCTGTTCACCGAGCCGTTTACCTTGCCAAAAACCGACGGTCGCGGCATCCCCCGGGAAACCATGCGCAAAGCCTTGGCATTGCTCGCTGAAGGTGGCTGGAAGCTCAACGGTCAGCGTCTGCAAAACGCTAGCGGCCAACCGCTGCGGTTCGAACTGCTGCTGGTCAATCCGAACCTCGAGCGCCTCTACCAGCCCTACATCGAGAATCTCAACAGCATCGGCATCGACGCGCGCCTGCGCACCGTGGATCGGGCGCAGTACAAGCAGCGCCTCGATCAATTTGATTTCGACATGATCTCGATGACGCTCAACCAGACCCTAAGCCCGGGCCTTGAGCAGTGGCAGTACTTCCACTCCAGTCAGGTGAGCGTCAAGGGCAGCAAGAATTACGCAGGCATCGCCAACCCGGTGGTCGATCACCTGCTCGAACAACTGCTCGCCGCGCGCACCCGCGACGAACAAGTCGCCGCCGGCAAGGCGCTCGACCGCGTGCTGCTCTGGCAGCACTACAGCATTCCCAACTGGTATCTGAATTATCACCGTCTGGCCTACCGCAACCGGTTGGCCTTTGTTACCACGCCGCCTTACACCCTGGGCCTGAGCGCGTGGTGGCTGAAGTCTTCGGAGAAAGATCGATGAACCCTATCCGCGCCCTGCTCGTCCAGGCCAGCGGCTTGCTGTTCGCCGGGCTGGCCTTGGCCGCCCCGCAACACGCCGTGACCCTGTACAACGAGCCGCCGAAATATCCGGCCGATTTCAAACAGTTTGATTACGTAAACCCGGACGCGCCGAAGGGCGGCATCTTTCGTCAGGCCGGTTTTGGTGGCTTCGACAGCCTCAACCCGTTTATCAGCAAAGGCGTGCCCGCCGATGATATCGGGCAGATCTACGACACCCTGACCAAGCACAGCCTCGATGAGCCCTTTACCGAATACGGCCTGATCGCCGGCAAAATCGAAAAGGCCCCGGACAACAGCTGGGTACGTTTCTACCTGCGCCCCGAAGCCCGTTTTCATGACGGCCACCCGGTGCGCGCCGATGACGTAGTGTTCAGCTTCAACACGCTGACCAAGGAAGGCTCGCCGATGTTTCGCGGCTACTACAGCGACGTCTCCGAAGTGATCGCCGAAGACCCGCTGAAAGTGCTGTTCAAGTTCAAACACAGCAACAACCGCGAACTGCCACTGATCCTCGGCCAATTACCGGTGCTGCCAAAACACTGGTGGGCCGATCGCGACTTCAACAAAGGCAACCTGGAAATCCCCCTCGGTAGCGGCCCGTACAAGGTCGCCGAAGTAAAGGCCGGGCGCTCGGTGCGCTACGAGCGGGTCAAGGATTACTGGGGCAAGGACCTGCCGGTCAACCGTGGTTTCTACAATTTCGACACGATGACCACCGATTACTACCGCGACAACACCGTCGCCCTCGAAGCGTTGAAGGCCGGGCAGTTCGATTACTGGCTGGAAATGACCGCGAAAAACTGGGCCAACGCTTACAACATTCCGGCGGTCACCGAGGGCCGCTTGATCAAGGAACAGATCGCCAACAGCAACCCGACCGGCATGCAGGGCTTCGTTTACAACTTGCGCCGTCCAGTGTTTCAGGACGTGCGCGTGCGCCAGGCGCTCGGCCTGTTGTTCGACTTCGAATGGACCAACAAGCAACTGTTCAACGGCGCCTATTTCCGAACCCGCAGCTATTTCGAGAACTCGGAAATGGCCGCCACCGGCCTGCCCGACGCCGATCAGCGGGCGATCCTCGAGCCGTTCCGCAGCAAGCTGCCGGCACAGGTGTTCAGTGAGGCGTTCGAAAACCCGAAGACCGACGCCAGCGGCATGATCCGCACCCAACAGCGCGAGGCCTATCAACTGCTGCAAGAGGCTGGCTGGAAGATCGTCGACGACAAAATGGTCGACGCCACCGGCAAACCGGTGGTCATCGAATTCCTCCTTGCGCAGACCGAATTCGAGCGCGTATTGCTGCCATTCAAGCGCAACCTCAGCGACCTCGGCATCGATCTGGTGATCCGCCGCGTCGACGTTTCGCAGTACATCAACCGCGTGCGTTCGCGGGATTTCGACATGATGGTCGGCAGCTTCCCGCAGTCCAACTCACCGGGTAACGAGCAGCGCGAATACTGGATGAGCGCCGCCGCCGACAAACCGAGCAGCCGCAATTCCTTGGGTTTGAAAGACCCGATCGTCGATCAACTGGTCGAGAACCTGATCAACGCCGACTCGCGCAAAAGCCTGGTGGCCCATGCCCGTGCGCTGGATCGTGTGCTGCAATGGGGTTATTACGTGATCCCCAACTGGCACATCAAGACCTGGCGCGTGGCTTACTGGAATCACATCGGTCACCCGAAAGTCTCGCCCAAGTACGACATCGGGATTAACACCTGGTGGGTCAAGCCTGACGCGAAACCTGCGATAGAAGTCGAAACCAAACTGCAAGCCGACCCTGCGGGCACGGAGTAATCAGATGCTGGCGTATATTTTTCGGCGACTGCTGCTGATCATCCCGACGCTGTTCGGCATTCTGCTGATCAACTTCGTGATCATTCAGGCCGCGCCCGGTGGCCCGGTGGAACAGATGATCGCCAAGCTCGAAGGCTTCGAAGGCGCCACCAGCCGCATTGCCGGCGGCGGTGCCGAGGTGTCCGTGGCTGGTTCGTCCTATCGCGGCGCGCAGGGCCTGGACCCGGCGCTGATCAAGGAAATCGAGCACATGTACGGGTTCGACAAATCGGCCCCGGAACGCCTGTGGATCATGGTCAAGAACTACGCGCAGCTGGATTTCGGCGACAGTTTTTTCCGCGACGCCAAGGTCATCGACCTGATCAAGGAAAAGATGCCGGTGTCGATCTCGCTGGGGCTGTGGAGCACGCTAATCATGTACCTGGTATCGATCCCGCTGGGGATCGCCAAGGCCACGCGGCACGGCAGCCACTTCGATGTGTGGACCAGTTCGGCGATCATCGTCGGTTACGCGATCCCGGCGTTCCTCTTTGCGATCCTGCTGATCGTGGTGTTTGCCGGCGGCAGTTATCTCGACTGGTTCCCGCTAAGGGGCCTGACCTCGAACAACTTCGATGAACTGAGTTTCGGCGGCAAGCTCCTCGATTACTTCTGGCACTTGGCGTTGCCGGTGACTGCGCTGGTGATCGGCAACTTCGCGACCATGACCCTGCTGACCAAAAACAGCTTCCTCGACGAGATCAACAAGCAGTACGTGGTCACCGCCAAGGCCAAAGGCCTGACCCGCCACCGTGTGCTCTACGGCCACGTGTTCCGCAACGCCATGCTGTTGGTGATTGCCGGTTTCCCGTCGGCGTTCATCGGCATCTTCTTCACAGGCTCCTTGCTGGTGGAAGTGATCTTCTCCCTCGACGGCCTCGGTCTGATGAGTTTCGAAGCGGCGATCAACCGCGATTACCCGGTGGTGTTCGGCACCCTGTTCATCTTCACCCTGCTGGGGCTGGTGGTGAAACTGATCGGCGACCTCACCTACACCTTGGTCGATCCGCGCATCGACTTCGAAAGCCGGGAGCATTGAGATGAACCTGTCCCCTCTCAACCGCCGCCGCTTCGAACTGTTCAAAGCCAACAAGCGCGGCTGGTGGTCGCTGTGGCTGTTTCTGATCCTGTTCGGCCTGAGCCTCGGTGCCGAGCTGATCGCCAACGACAAGCCGCTGGTGGTGCATTACGACAACAACTGGTACTTCCCGGCGATCAAGCGCTACCCGGAAACCGCCTTCGGCGGCGAATTCCCGCTGGAAGCCAACTACAAGAGCCCGTACATCCGCGAACTGCTCAAGGCCAAGGATGCGTGGGTGTTGTGGGCGCCGATTCCCTACAGCTATCAGAGCATCAACTACGACTTGAAAGTCCCGGCGCCCGCGCCACCGTCGGCGGACAATCTGCTGGGTACTGACGATCAGGGCCGCGATGTGTTGGCGCGGGTGATTTATGGCTTCCGCATTTCGGTGCTTTTTGCGCTGACGTTGACCGTGTTGAGTTCGATCATCGGCGTGATTGCCGGGGCCTTGCAGGGTTTCTATGGCGGCTGGGTCGATCTGGCCGGCCAACGTTTTCTGGAAATCTGGTCGGGTTTGCCGGTGCTGTATCTGCTGATCATCCTCGCCAGTTTCGTCCAGCCGAATTTCTGGTGGCTGCTGGGGATCATGCTGCTGTTCTCGTGGATGAGCCTGGTCGACGTGGTGCGCGCCGAGTTCCTCCGTGGCCGCAACCTCGAATACGTGCGCGCCGCGCGCGCGCTGGGCATGCAGAACGGCGCGATCATGTTCCGCCACATCCTGCCCAATGCGATGGTCTCGACCATGACGTTTATGCCGTTCATCCTAACCGGCGCCATCGGCACCCTCACCGCTTTGGACTTCCTCGGTTTCGGCTTGCCGGCCGGCAGTCCGTCGCTGGGTGAACTGGTCGCCCAGGGCAAATCCAACCTGCAAGCGCCGTGGCTGGGCATGAGTGCCTTCGCCGTACTCGCATTGATGTTGAGTTTGCTGGTGTTTATCGGCGAGTCCGCTCGCGATGCCTTCGACCCGAGGAAGTGAAATGAATCAGGACAATCTGATTGAAGTGCGTGACCTCGCCGTCGAGTTCGGTTTCGGCGAGCGCGTGCACCGGGTCGTCGAAGGCGTGAGTTTCGATATCAAGCGCGGCGAAACCCTCGCGCTGGTCGGCGAATCCGGCTCGGGCAAATCGGTGACCGCGCACTCGATCCTGCGCCTGCTGCCCTACCCGATGGCCCGCCATCCGGCCGGCAGCATCAACTACGCCGGGCAAAACCTGCTGGGCCTCAGTGAAAAAACCATCCGGCATATTCGCGGCAATCGTATCGCGATGATCTTTCAGGAGCCGATGACCTCGCTGAATCCGCTGCACTCGATCGAGAAGCAGATCAACGAAGTCCTCGGCATCCACAAGGGCCTGACCGGCAAAGTGGCGACCAAACGCACGCTGGAACTGCTGGAGATGGTCGGCATCCCCGAGCCGCACAAGCGTCTCAAGGCCCTGCCCCACGAATTGTCCGGTGGCCAGCGTCAGCGGGTGATGATCGCCATGGCCCTGGCCAACGAGCCGGAATTGCTGATTGCCGACGAGCCGACTACGGCGCTGGACGTGACCGTTCAGCTGAAAATCCTCGATTTGCTCAAGGAATTGCAGGCCAGATTGGGCATGTCGCTGTTACTGATCAGTCACGATTTGAACCTGGTGCGAAGAATTGCGCATCGCGTATGTGTCATGCAGCGCGGTTGCATCGTCGAACAGGCATCGTGCGCAGAGCTGTTCCGTTCGCCGCAGCATCCGTACACTCGGGAATTGCTCGGCGCGGAGCCCAGCGGAGGCCCGGCGAGCAATAAAATCGGCGCGCCGCTGCTTGAAGTCGAGGACCTGAAAGTCTGGTTCCCGATCAAGAAAGGCCTGCTCAAGCGCACGGTGGATCACGTCAAGGCAGTGGACGGCATCAATTTCAGCCTGCCTCAGGGTCAGACCCTGGGGATTGTCGGCGAAAGCGGTTCCGGCAAATCCACGCTGGGTCTGGCGATTTTGCGGCTGATCGGCAGCAAAGGCGCAATCCGCTTTGAAGGCAAGCAGCTAGACTGCCTGACGCAGAACGAGGTTCGCCCGTTGCGTCGGGAGATGCAGGTGGTGTTTCAGGACCCGTTTGGCAGCCTGAGCCCACGCATGTGTGTCAGTGACATCGTTGGCGAAGGCCTGCGGATTCACAAGATGGGCACCGCCGAGGAGCAAGAGGCGGCGATTATTGCGGCATTGAAGGAGGTAGGTCTGGATCCGGAAACCCGGCACCGCTACCCCCACGAATTTTCCGGTGGGCAACGGCAACGAATCGCCATTGCCCGGGCTTTGGTGCTGAAACCGGCGCTGATCCTGCTGGACGAGCCGACGTCGGCGCTCGACCGGACGGTGCAGCGGCAAGTGGTGGAGCTGTTGCGTTCACTGCAAGCCAAGTACAACCTGACGTATTTGTTTATCAGCCATGACCTGGCTGTGGTGAAAGCGCTGAGCCACCAGCTGATGGTGGTCAAGCATGGCCAAGTGGTCGAACAGGGAGACGCGCAAAGTATTTTTGCCGCCCCCCAACATCCGTATACACAGCAGTTGCTGGAAGCCGCTTTTTTGGCACCAGCCACTGCGCAATAACCTGAAAGAGGAGCAACACATGGGTTTTCTCGCCGGTAAGCGCGTACTGATCGTCGGTGTCGCCAGCAAGCTGTCCATCGCATCCGGCATCGCTGCCGCCATGCATCGCGAGGGCGCTGAGCTTGCCTTCACTTATCAGAACGACAAACTGAAAGGTCGTGTTGAAGAATTCGCCCAAGGCTGGGGTTCGAGCCCTGAGCTGTGCTTCCCGTGCGACGTGGCCAGCGATGAAGAAATCGCCAAGGTCTTCGAAGCACTGAGCAAGAAGTGGGACGGCCTGGATTGCATCGTCCACTCCGTTGGTTTCGCCCCGGGCGACCAACTGGACGGCGACTTCACCGAAGCCACCACCCGTGACGGATTCCGCATCGCTCACGACATCAGCGCCTACAGCTTCGTGGCCCTGGCCAAAGCCGGTCGCGAAATGATGAAAGGCCGCAACGGCAGCCTGCTGACCCTGTCGTACCTGGGCGCCGAGCGCACCATGCCGAACTACAACGTGATGGGCATGGCCAAGGCTTCGCTGGAAGCTGGCGTACGTTACCTGGCCGGCTCCCTGGGCCCGGACGGCACCCGCGTCAACTGCGTATCGGCTGGTCCGATCCGTACCCTGGCAGCCTCGGGCATCAAGAACTTCCGCAAGATGCTGGCCGCCAACGAAGCGCAAACCCCGCTGCGTCGCAACGTCACCATCGACGAAGTCGGCAACGCCGGCGCCTTCCTGTGCTCCGACCTGGCGTCGGGCATCAGCGGCGAAATCATGTACGTAGACGGCGGCTTCAACACCACCGCCATGGGCAACATCGAAGAGTGATCTTCGCTTAGCCAATAAAAAACCCGCCAATCTGGCGGGTTTTTTTATGCCTGCTATTTCTTGAACAACCCAAATCCCTTGTAGGAGTGAGCCTGCTCGCGATGGCGTCGGGTCAGCAACATTCATGTCTCTGGACCACTGCGATCGCGAGCAGGCTCACTCCTACAAGGGGATTGGGGTTATTCCAGACACTGTGCGAACAGCTTTTGGATCGGCTGATTGCGCTGACTGTAACGCTGCAGCAAAACCATCTCGCGATAGAACGTCAGTTCGCCCAGCTCGATGATCCTGACCTTGAGCGAATGGTCCAGCCACAGCCCTGCTTTTGGCAGCAGTGAAACCCCCAATCCCGACTCGACCATTTTCACGATCGCTTCCAGTTCATCCAGCTCCAGCGCTACGTTGACCTCTATGCGCTGCTCCCGCAGAAACCGCGTCACCAATCGCCCACCGAAAGAATTGCGGTCGTAGCGCACATGCGGCCGTTCGGCGAGTAACCGCAGCGGATCGTTGCCATCGACCTGCGGCGGCACGATCAACACAAACGGCTCACGCCGGATCACCTGCGCCGACAGCTCTTTGGGCAGTTCGAACGGCGGCTTGATCATGATTGCCAGATCAACTTCGCCGGCATCCACCTGACTGAGCAGGTTCAACGAAACGCCCGGCACCAGTTTTGGCTCAAGCCCCGGTGCCTGTTGACGCAAGCGCAACAACGCCTGAGGCAACAACCCGGTTTGCGCAGTGGCCACTGCACCGATTTTCAGCTCGCCGCGAAACTCACTGACGTCCTCGCTGATCGCCATCCGGCTGAAGATCGCCAGCATCTCCTGCGCCATCGGCACCGCCCGCTGCCCCGCCGGATTGAGCATTGCCTGGCGGCCAGTGCGGTCGAACAGGCGAATCCCCAACGCCTGTTCAAGATTGCGGATCTGCGCGCTGACCGCCGATTGCGTCAGGCCAATGTGCAGCCCCGCCGCAGCGAAAGTGCCATGCCGCGCCACGGCAAGAAAGGTCTTCAGTTCACGCAGCATGCGCACCTCGACTGATCGAAATAATTTGAGCTCGACGCAAAAACTATCGTCTTTCAATCACATTTCACAGCATTAAACTCAGTCAACCCAACCGATCGAGAATCCCACTATGCAGCTCAGCCCTTTTCATCTGGCCATTCCGGTGTATGACCTCGCAGCCGCACGGCACTTTTATCGCGAGGTGTTTGGTCTGGAGGAAGGTCGCTCCAGTGATCACTGGGTCGATTTCAATTTCTTTGGTCATCAACTGGTGATTCACCTGGCACCGAAAAACGCCTCGCAGGAAGCCGCGCACACCAACGCCGTCGATGGGCATGACGTACCGGTGCCGCATTTTGGTGTGGTGTTGGGTATGCAGGAATGGGAGGCGCTGGCCGAGCGTTTGCAGTCGCTCGAGACCAAGTTTGTGATTGAGCCGGGAATTCGCTTTCAGGGTTTGGTCGGGGAACAGGCGACGATGTTTTTGTTTGACCCGTGCGGCAATGCGCTGGAGTTCAAGGCGTTTAAAGACATTGGGCAGTTGTTTGCCAAATAGATATGTAGGGTTCGGGCTGACGCATTCGCTGGCAGGCTAGTTCCCACATGGATTTGTGGTGAACCGGGATTTTGAGAACACCCGACACCATTGTAGGAGTGAGCCTGCTCGCGATGGCGGTGGGTCAGCCGATGACGATGTTGGATGTGCGGACGCCATCGCTGGCAAGCCAGCTCCCACAGGTTTCTCGGGTGTTCACAAAATCCCGGTTCACTGCAGATCCCTGTGGGAGCTGCGGTGCGACGATTCGACTTGCCAGCGATGAGGCCCGAATCAACAACGCTTCAAGGCCTGCTTGTGCACGTACATCGCACTATCGGCATCCGCCAGCAGCCGATCCACGGTCTCATGGCGCTTGGCGTCGTACTCGATCTGCCCGACGCTGAAGCGAATCGCATACCCGCGATGCAACGTGGCATTGCGCTCTTCGAGAATATCCTTGAGCCGCGCCATGATCGCTGTGGTTTCGACATGGCTGGAGCCGGTCAGCAGCGCAACGAACTCATCGCCACCGAGCCGCCCGACCACGTCACTTTCGCGAAAGGCAATACGCAGCACATCGGCGAAGGTCTTCAGCGCACTGTCACCTTCGGCATGCCCATACAGATCGTTGATCTGCTTGAAGTCATTGAGGTCGAAAAACAGCAAGGTTGCCGGCCGTTCCAGGCGCGCGCAGGCGTCCAGCGCATGCTGCGCCAGTTGCTTGAAACCACGGCGATTGGACAGCAAGGTCAATTCATCCATGCTCGCGATCTGCACAGCAGCCAACTCTTGCTCGGCCATTTCCGCCAGATCACGCAACAGCGCACGCTCTTCCTGGTCGAGGTCGCGGGGCTTGGTGTCGATCAGGCACAGCGTGCCCATTTTATTGCCATTGGGCACAGTCAGCGGGTAACCGGCGTAGAAGCGAATGTTCGGCGCGCCGGTGACCAGCGGGTTGTCATGAAAGCGCACATCTTCGCGGGCGTCCGGTACCAACAACAGGCCGTCGTTAAGAATCGCATGGCCGCAGAATGAAACATCCCTCGGCGTCTCGCTGACATCAAGCCCCACACACGATTTGAACCACTGCCGGTTGGTGTCGACCAGCGTCACCAGTGCAATCGGCACATTGAACAGGCGTTTCGCCAACCGTGTCAGTCGGTCGAAACGCTCTTCAGGGGCGGAATCGAGCAGTTCAAGACCGTGCAACGCTTGAACGCGCGCCGTTTCATTCGCAGGTTTTCCTGGAACCAGCATCAGCACACTCCATTGGCAACAATGCTTTCAAGCGTAGCGCTAATTTGGCAATGGCTCACATTTGCGCCACCGGGCATGGCCCGCCCGCCTCGGCCCACAGCTTGAATTGCGCGACAAAAATATCGTGCGGCACTGGC
The DNA here is from genome assembly GCF_900187605.1 of Pseudomonas sp. Irchel 3H7. Taxonomy (GTDB): domain Bacteria; phylum Pseudomonadota; class Gammaproteobacteria; order Pseudomonadales; family Pseudomonadaceae; genus Aquipseudomonas. The sequence continues at coordinate 5,164 of NZ_FYEA01000002.1, read as the reverse complement.
ACCGGCGCGCGCCCTGCCCCGGGATTCCAGCCCCACAGCACCAGTTTGTCTTCGCTGACATGCTTGATCAGCGCAGCAAAGTCGCGATCGCCGTTGCTCGAGCGGTCCTTGATCATCGCGCAGAGTTTGTCCGGCGGCAGGCCGATCCAGGCCATTTTGTGCGCCGCCGGCGGCAGGCTCCAGTGCGGCGCACCCGGCGGTGCATGCAGGCCGTAGCTGGCCGGCGGATTGTTTTCCGCGTGACAGGTCGCGCACGGCAGACCGGCGGCGCCCTTGCCGTCCATGCCGCGCACCACGTTCATGGCGTGGGGGATGCCAGCGTCGAACTGCAACGGCGAATCACCGGGAATATGGCAGTTCTGGCAACGCGGGCTCTGGAAAACTTTCTGCACCGTGCCGAACGCTTTCAGCGCTTCCTGATCATCGGCGAACAGGTCCGAGGCATAACCGCCCAGCCCCAGTAAAACCACCGTGCCCAACACTAGATGTCGTTTCATCTCACACCCCCGACAGTTGCAGCGGCAACTCGCGCAGGCGCTGCCCGGTCAGGGCGAACACCGCGTTGGCCACCGCCGGCGCGGTCGGCGGCACACCGGCCTCGCCGATGCCGCCGGGTTTGTCGCTGCTGGGCACGATGTGCACTTCCACCACCGGCATCTCGTTGAGCCGCAGCACCTGATAATCGTGATAGTTGGACTGCACGACCGCGCCGTCCTTGAGCGTCAGCTTGCTGTGCAGCGCCATGCCCAGACCGAAAGTGATGCACGACTCCATCTGCGCCGCGATGCTCTGCGGGTTCACCGCGATCCCGCAGTCCACCGCGCAGACCACGCGATGCACGCGAATCGCCAGATTGTCCTGCGACACCTCGGCGACCTGCGCCACGTAGCTGCCGAACGACTCGTGCACCGCCACGCCCAGCGCATGGCCGTCGGGCAACGGTGCTTTCCAGTTGGCTTTCTCCACCGCCAGATTGAGCACGCCCAAATGCCGAGGATGCTCCTTGAGCAAGGTTCGTCGGTACTCCACCGGATCTTTGCCTGCCGCCGTGGCCATCTCATCGATCAGCGATTCCATGACAAACGCCGTGTGGCTGTGACCTACCGAGCGCAGCCACAGCACATTGATCCCGGTTTGCGGTGAATGCAGATCGACCTGGTGGTTGGCCAGGCCTTTGACATAAGGGCTGTCGGAAACGCCTTCGACCGACGTTGCATCAACGCCGTTCTTGACCATGGTTTTTTCCAGCATCGTGCCGGCCATGATCGACTGCCCGACCAATACATGCTGCCAGCTCGACGGCAGGCCATCGGCACCGAGCCCGATCCGCGCCTGATGCAGGAACATCGAACGGTAGTAACCGCCACGAATATCGTCTTCCCGCGACCACACGGTTTTCACCGGCATGGCCGCGGCTTTCGCCACTTGCACGGCTTCGGCGACAAAGTCTGAAGTCGGGTTGGCCCGGCGCCCGAAACCGCCGCCCAGGAATTCGGTGTGAATCTCGACCTGCTCCGGTTTCAGCCCGGTGATCTTGCCGGCGACCATTTGATCGAGCGTCTGAAACTGCGTGCCGGTCCAGATTTCGCATTTCTCGGCGCTGATCTTCACCGTGCAATTGAGCGGCTCCATCGGCGCATGAGCCAGATACGGCACGCTGTATTCGACATCGATTTTCTTCGCCGCTTTACCAAAACTGCCCTTGGCATCACCGGCCTGACTCGCCGACGTGCCTTGTGTCGTGGCCAATTTACGGAAGCTCGCCAGCAGTTTCTCGCTGCTCAGGTCCGCATTCGGCCCCAATTCCCAATCGACTTTCAGCGCATCACGGCCCAGTTTCGCCGCCCAGTAATGATCAGCAATCACCGCGACCCCGCTCGGCACCTGCACCACTTTGTGCACGCCCGGCACCGCCAGCGCTTCAGCACCTTCGAAGGATTTAACGCTGGCACCAAATACCGGTGGGCGCGCAACCATCGCCGTCATCAGGCCTTCAAACTGCACGTCCATGCCGAACTTGGCGCGGCCGGTGATTTTCTCCGGCGTGTCGAGGCGTTTGGTCGGTTTGCCGATGACTTTCCAGTCCTTGGCTTCCTTGAAAGTTATCGACTTCGGATCCGGCACCGGTAATTGCCCGGCAGCGTCCGCCAGCTCGCCGTAAGTTGCGCGTTTGTCGCCCGCGATCACCACACCCGATTCAGTGCGAATCGCCGACGGTGCCACTTCAAAGCGCTTCGCCGCTGCCTCTACCAGCATCTGTCGCGCCGTCGCGCCTGCCAGTCGATAACGGTCGAACTCCATCCACGTCGACGTCGAGCCGCCGGTAATCTGCATGCCGCCAAACCCCGGCATGCCGTAATCCGCCGCTGACGCCGGCGAATGCTCGACGCGGATCTTCGACCAGTCCGCGTCCAGTTCTTCGGCAATCAACATGGTCAGGCCGGTCCAGATGCCCTGGCCCATCTCCGAATGGCCCAGTAAAACGGTGACGCTGTTGTCAGCGGCAATGCGCAGGAACGCATTCGGCGCGAAAACCTTGCCTTCATTCTCCGCCGCATAGGCAAATTTGTGGCCGCCGGGGACGACAAACGCCACTACCAACCCGCCGCCCAACACGGCACTGCCCTTGAGAAAACCCCGACGCGATACAGGACTGTTCATCACCTATCTCCCACAGATTGAATCAGCCGATTTCCGATGCACGCTTAACCGCTGCGCGAATCCGGGGATAGGTGCCGCAACGGCAGATATTGCCGGAGAGCGCCTGATCGATATCGCTGTCGGTGGGTTTGGGGATTTTCGCCAGCAGCGCCGCTGCCGACATGATCTGCCCCGATTGGCAGTAACCGCACTGCACCACGTCGAGTTCGGCCCAGGCTTGCTGCACCGGGTGCGAGCCGTCGGTGGACAGGCCTTCGATGGTAAGAATTTTTTGTCCATGGGCCACGGCAGTCGCGGGGGTGATGCAGGCGCGCAACGGCGCGCCGTCAACGTGCACGGTGCAGGCCCCGCACTGGGCCATGCCACAGCCGAATTTGGTGCCGGTCAGGTGCGCGACATCGCGCAGGACCCAGAGCAACGGCATGTCCGCGGGGACATCGAGCTCCTGATCCTTGCCATTGATATTCAAGGTCAGCATCGGGGAAATTCCTCAGACTCACGGTGTTCTGAAGGGGCGCCGCTGTGGCCATCAAAGCCTACGCGCGCCTCGGCTTATCCCTTTCAGCAAAGCCTAATTTGCGTACGAAGCCAGACGTTGCGACCACCGGTCATGCAGATGTCGACTTTAATCCTACAGTTGATAACGGCTCTCACCGAGCCTGCACAGTAGAAAACTCGTCATGAGCGAAACCGGTCCGCGATTACCGCGCGGGTTATCCATCAGATTGGTCTGGAGTTGCGAACATGGGATTTGTCACCAGCAAAGACGGCGTCGAGATTTTCTACAAGGACTGGGGCCCGAAAGACGCGCCAGTGATCCACTTCCACCACGGCTGGCCGCTCAGTTCCGACGATTGGGATGCGCAGATGCTGTTTTTCCTCGGCAAGGGCTTTCGGGTGGTTGCCCATGATCGCCGTGGGCATGGGCGTTCGAGCCAGGTCTGGGACGGGCACGATATGGATCATTACGCCGACGATACGCTGGCCGTGGTTAATCATCTGGGCCTGAAGAACGTGGTGCATGTCGGTCACTCGACCGGTGGCGGTGAGGTGATTCATTACATCGCCCGGCATGGTCAGGCCAACGTTGCCAAAGGTGTGCTGATCAGTGCGGTGCCACCGTTGATGGTGCAGACCGAGAGCAATCCGGGTGGGTTGCCGAAATCGGTGTTCGATGATTTTCAGGCACAACTGGCGGCGAATCGCGCGCAGTTTTATCGCGATATTCCGACCGGACCGTTTTATGGCTACAACCGGCCGGGCGCCACGCCTTCGGAGGGGATTATTGCCAACTGGTGGCGTCAAGGGATGATTGGCGGAGCGAAGGCGCATTACGACGGGATCGTGGCGTTTTCGCAGACGGACTTCACCGAGGACTTGAAGAAGGTCACGGTGCCGGTGTTGGTGATGCATGGCGAGGATGACCAGATTGTGCCGTATGCGGACTCGGGGCCGTTGTCGGCGAAGTTGCTGCCCAATGGCACGCTGAAGTCATATCCGGGGTTCCCGCACGGGATGCCGACGACGGAGGCCGAAACGATTAACGCGGATCTTTTAGCCTTTATTCGCGGCTGAAAATGGACCGGTGCCTGACACTTATCTCTGTGGCAGCCAGCCTGCTGGCTCCCCTATTAGCTATTTGTCACACCAAAAATCCTCAACCCACCTCAATTCCTGTGGGAGCTGGCTTGCCAGCGAAGGCGGCGGCACCTTCAACATCGTTGTTGCCTGACCTACCGCTATCGCTGGCAAGCCAGCTCCCACAGTGTTTTGTGCCAACCCGCAATTCTGTGATCCACACCAATCCCTTGTAGAAGCCAGCCTGCTGGCGATGGCGACGGGTCTGCCAAAGAAGGTGTTGGCTGAACTAGCGCATTCGCTAGCAGGCTAGCTGTGATCCCACAAAGGTCGGCTGAGGGTTGCAACTATTCTTCGGTACGCCCCGTGCTTTCGCGATCACGCTCGTAGTGGTGAGCCAGTGGAAGCGCCGGCAGCCACGCCTCGCGGCGAATCGTCCAGAGTTCGTAGGTGGGTTTGAACTGATTAGGCTCATCAAGTGATCCGACGTTTACCTCTACTTCATCTTCGGAACGCGCGAACACCGGAGAGCCGCAGCGGGGGCAGAAAAAGCGCCCGTTGTAGTTGCGGGTTTCGCCGGTGACTTTCAACGCATCCTCGGGAAATATGGCCGAGGTGTGAAAGAGCGTGCCGTGACGTTTGCGGCAATCGAGGCAGTGGCAGATCCCGACTCGGTAGGGCTGACCTGTCACTTCGAAACGGACATCGCCGCATAGGCAGCCGCCAGTCAATCGATTCATGTCATACCTCCTCTTCAGATTTTTATATTACCGACAGCCCTCACCCTAACCCTCTCTCTGTATGTACCGGAGACATGGTGGACACATGTTCGGAGACATAGTGGACGGTTTTAGATCTTCTTACCTGCCGTAACGGTCTGCAAGTTCAAGTCGATTCGGGCGATACGATGTCTACTCCAGTAGAC
>NZ_FYEA01000007.1 GCF_900187605.1 Pseudomonas sp. Irchel 3H7 | reverse complement strand
ACGCAGCGATGTCGGCTAGCCGTACGAAAGCCTGGAAAGGGTTTTACGAAGCCCAAAGAGCACGGGGTTTCAGCACCACGCAGGCGTTGGTGATGCTGGCTCGCAAACTTGCTCGGGTGGTATTCGCCTTGCTGAAAAGGCAAAGCGAATATCAGACAAAAGTCAGTTGAGGGCTTCCCCTCAACCATAGAATCTCCCACACAATTTGTCACCCATCCATCCAGCCAACTCCCCGGCCCCGACTACACTGGAATCCGCCTCAAGACAAAATCCCTGATCTGAGCACTGGACATGCCGCAAAAGCGGGTTCACCTTAGGGACGCTGTCGTCCAATTCCTAGAAAGTCTGGAGTCCTTATGTCGCTTACCCCTGAGTTGGTTGCCGAACTGGAAGTCCTCGCACTCTTCAACCTGGACAGTTCCCAGGAAGGTCTGAAAATTCATCAGACCGCTGCCCCGAAACACATTGCTGCCGCCAAACGCCTCTTCGAAAAAGAACTCACCGATCAGCCCGATGGCGGGTATCTGACCAGCCTCGGTCGCGACGCCGCACAGAATGTGCAAACCGTGCTGACCATTCTGAGAGAGCAAGAAACCGCCTGATTCCCCCTGACTTTGCCCACGGGAACTCCTGCCACGGGATTTCCGCGGGCCTGCCCGGTCATCCGCGATAGAAATCTGACGTCAAAAAACAAATTCAGCTTAAAAGTCCCGCTGCGCAAAGGCTAAACTGCCTCCCATTCCGAGACCCTCTTCGTCCGAGCTTGCGAGCCGGTTTGAGCTGACATGACGCGCACCCACGAAATCCGCCCCGACCTGGACGAAGGCATCGACCGCAAGGTCCTCAGCCAGCTACGCGCGCGCTTTCTCAAACTCAATGAAGGCCGCCTCGGCCGCGCCCTCGAAGGCTTGTCGACACGCCAGCAGAGCGTGCTGACGCTGTTGCCGCTGTTCTTCCATGTCAATCATCCGCTGTTGCCGGGTTATGTCTCGGGCAGTACGCCAGCCGGCCTGTCGAACTACGAGCCGGACGCCAACGTGCTGACCGAGGCACAGCGTCTGACGCGTTCGTTCTCCTACAAGCCGCGCCACGGCAGCAATCCGCCGCGACCGATTCATGGCCTGTTCTTGATGGGCAGCCTCGGCACGCTGGCGCAGGCCGATCAGAGTGACATGGACGTATGGGTCTGCCACGCGCCTGACTTGAGCGAAGGTGAACTCGCCGAACTGAGCAAGAAATGTCAGTTACTGGAAGCCTGGGCCGCGAGCCAGGGTGCTGAGGCGCATTTCTTTCTGATCGACCCGGTGCGCTTCGTCAAAGGCGAACGCGACACCCAGCTCAGTTCGGAAAACTGCGGCACCACCCAGCACTATCTGCTGCTCGACGAGTTTTATCGCACTGCAATCTGGCTGGCCGGGCGCACGCCGATCTGGTGGCTGGTGCCGGTGTACGAAGAAACCGCCTACGACCTTTACACCCATACCCTGCTGTCGAAGCGCTTCATCCGTGCCGACGAAACCGTGGACCTCGGCCATCTGGCGACCATTCCACCGGGCGAGTTCATCGGCGCCGGATTGTGGCAGCTGTTCAAAGGCATCGAGTCACCCTACAAATCGGTGCTCAAACTGCTGCTGACCGAGGTCTACGCCAGCGAACACCCGCAGGTGCAGTGCCTGAGCCTGCGCTTTAAAAAAGCCGTGTTCGCCAACCAACTGGATCTGGATGAGCTGGACCCGTACATGGTCGTGTACCGGCGCATCGAGGAATACCTCACCGCACGCAACGAACCGGAACGCCTGGAGCTGGTGCGCCGCGCGCTGTACCTGAAGGTCAACCGCAAGCTCACCGGCAACAGCCGCACCCAGAGCTGGCAGCGTTCATTGCTGGAAAGACTGGCCAGTGAATGGCATTGGGATCAGCGGCAATTGACCCTGCTCGACAGCCGCAGCCAATGGAAAGTCCGCCAGGTCAGCGCCGAACGCCGCGCGCTGGTCAACGAACTGAACTACAGCTATCGCTTCCTCACCCAGTTCGCCCGCACCGAGCAGACCGTCAGCCTGATCAACAAGCGTGACCTCAACGTACTCGGGCGCCGGCTCTATGCTGCCTTCGAACGCAAGGCTGACAAGGTCGAATTCATCAATCCCGGCATCGCCCCGGATCTGGCCGAAGACACCCTGACCCTGGTGCAGTCGCGCAACAAAAAGGAACCGGGGCAAACCCAGTGGGGCCTGTATAACGGCAGCCTTACGGCACTGGAGTGGGAACACTTCGCGCCGATCAAGCGCAGCCGCGAGTTACTCGAGCTGTTGACCTGGTGCCACCGCAACGGTGTGATCGACAGCAGCACCCGCCTGGCCCTGCATCCCGGCACCAGCGACCTGAGCGAGTTCGAACTGTTCAACCTGCTCGGCAGCCTGCAACAGTGCATTGCCCTGCCCTTGCCCACCGTCGCAGAAGAGCCGTTGCTGCGTGCAGCGGTGCCGAGCGAAGTGCTGATGCTGGTCAACGTCGGGATTGATCCGCTCAAACATCACCGCGACCTCAATATACTGATGACCACCGAGCGCACCGACTCGCTGAGTTACGCCGGGGTGCGCGAAAACCTCGTGCTGACGCTGGATCAGGTCACGCTCAACAGCTGGAACGAAGTGCTGGTCAATCGCTTCGACGGCCCGCACGCCCTGCTCGATTGCCTGCGCGATTACCTCAACAATCTGCCGCGCGGGCCGCTACAGCCGTCGCTGAAGGTGCGTTGTTTCTGCCACAACCGCGCGCAATTCATTGCCCGTCGCGTCGAAGAAATCGTCGACACCGCGCAGAACCTGCTGCTCAGCGAGTTGAACCACCGCTACCTGATTCAGGTGCAGCAGCACTATCACGTGCTGGAGTTGGTGCCGGGCCAGGTCAACCATGTCGCCCTCGCCACGTTGCCCGCCCTGCTCGATTACCTCGGTGAAGAACAGCCGCGCTACAGTCCGCTGCATCTGGATCCGATGGCACTGGAAGATCACGACCTCGCATTGATCCTGCCGATGGGTCAGCCGGAATGCATTCAAGTGTTCTACCGGATCACCGAGCAGCAGGCCGAGTTGTACGTGTTGGATGAGTTCAACGCGCTGTGGCAGCAACATTTGCCCTATCACGATGAGCAAAGTCTGTTGGTGCCATTGCAGCGCTTTCTGCAATCGATCCTGTTCCGCCGCGAAGCCGTGCTACCGATGGACGCCGGTCCCGACGGCCGCCTCGAAACTTTGTATTACCAGTTATTGCCTTCGGGTCCGGGGCGCGCACGACGGGTCGAATCGCGACCGGCACCGCAGACGCCGGTGAACAAGCCGTTTTACGACGTGCAGGCGATCGTCGGCAAAGCCGCACCGGGCGAGGTGCAGGTCACCCTGTATTGCAATCAACGGGAGTTCAGTGAGCTGGAACATGGCGACCAGCTGTTCAGCGTGGTCGCCCGGGAGATCGTCGAGCAGCGCCGCGAAAGCGAACGCTATCGCTGCTACATCACCGACCTCGACCTTTCAGGCCTGCTCGGTGACGGGCAGAGTTCAAGCAATCTGTATTTGCGCTACAAGGCTGACCTGGAGCGCGCCCTGAACGAGGCACTCGAACAGGTCTGAGGCGGATTACTCGGGGAACGCGCCACCGTTGGCCGGTTGCGATTCAACTTCCAGCAAGGTCAGTTTGAGGGTCTTGCCACCCGGGGCCGGCCAGTCGATGTGTTGACCGACTTTCAGGCCCAGCAGTGCGCTGCCGACGGGTGCCAGAATGGAAATCTTGCCTTGATCGGCGTTGGCATCCTTGGGATAGACCAGCGTCAGGTGGTAGTCCTTGCCACTGCCTTCTTCACGGCAATGCACGCGGGAATTCATCGTCACGACATCGGCAGGCACTTCATCGTGGCCAACCACGGTGTCGGCGCGATCCAGCTCGGTTTGCAGCGCAATCACGCCCGGCAGCGTGTCATCCAGGCTGTCGATCAGGCGCTCCAGACGTTGCACGTCCAGACGGGTAAGGGTGATGGAAGGTGCGGTCATGATCCGGGCAGACTCCTTTCTTCTGCACACAAAAAAAGCAAAACCCCGCCAAAAAAGACGGGGTTTTCACCAGGCCTCGATGGGTTGAGGCGTGTTCGGACACTATCACAGCTCAAAAAATATACAAGTCACGCCCCGCCGCACTGTTTGCGCTGCGACGCCTGCGCGCAAATTACCCGTCGCCGCTGGTCGTCCGCCGAGCGCCATTCGCGAATGTCTTCGACATGGCGGAAGCAGCCGAGGCAGACCTTGTGCTCATCCAGCCGGCACACACCGCTGCACGGCGAGGGCACGGCCGGGCTGATGTTGCTGTAAAGCGGCTTCGGTGGACGAACGGGAGCGGTGTCAGTCACGGAATCACAGACCTTCGAAGTCGAATTCGGCGCCAGCCTGCTGCTTGACGATGCGCTCGAGCATTTCGCCCAATTGCTCTTCGCTCTTGTCGCACATCCAGCGCTCGCTTTCTTCGTCGTAGTCGAAGTGGAAACCACCGGACACCGCCGCCAGCCACAGCTGACGCAGCGGTTCCTGGCGGCTGAAGATCAGCTGCGAGCCGTTTTCGAACTTGACGGTAAGCACACCGGCCGAGTTCTCCATGTCGATATCCAGGTCGCTTTCATCAAAGATGTCTTCCAGTTTTTCCTGGGTTTCATCGACCAGATCGTGGAAACGGGCTTCGGACAAACTCATTGCGGCAACCTCAAAAAATGTTCTGATCAGGCTCAAGCGCCGAAAGATACGGACGCTTCCGGCCGATTGCAAAGATTAACGACCAAGCACCTGCCGGCCCATCAACACCGAACCCTGTGGGTGCGAGCCTGCTCGCGAATGGCCGGCACATCCAACATTATCGCTGGCTGACACACCGCGATCGCGAGCAGGCTCACTCCTACAAGGTATTGCGGCGGTTCGGGCAGCTTTGGGCAAGCCCCGCCGGACGGGAACCCCCTCGCATAGGCAAGCTGCCGGGTGGCCGGTATACTCCGGCGCAATTAACGCATTTTCAAGGATTTCGCCATGAAGCGCCTGATCTCTTCCCTTGCTGCGCTCGTCGCGGTTGCCTGCCTCGTTTCGGCCTGTGGTCAAAAAGGCCCGCTGTACCTGCCGGATGACGATCAGGACCCGGCCGAGCAAGCCCAGTCTTCGCAGAAGCAGCCGTCCAAAGCACACAAGCACGACGTTTACCAATAAGGGATCGCCATGGACGCTTTTAACTACCGTGGCGGGGAGCTGTTCGCGGAAGGTGTGGCGCTGTCCGCCATCGCCGACCGCTTCGGCACGCCCACTTACGTCTACTCGCGCGCGCACATCGAAGCCCAGTATCTGGCTTACGCCGATGCGTTGGCCGGCATGCCGCATCTGGTCTGCTTTGCGGTCAAAGCCAACTCCAACCTCGGCGTACTGAATGTCCTGGCCCGTCTCGGCGCCGGTTTCGACATCGTTTCCCGTGGCGAGCTGGAACGCGTACTCGCCGCTGGCGGCAGCGCTGACAAGATCGTCTTCTCCGGTGTCGGCAAGACCCGTGACGACATGCGTCGCGCACTGGAAGTCGGCGTGCACTGCTTCAACGTCGAATCCACCGATGAGCTCGAGCGCCTGCAAGTGGTTGCCGCCGAACTGGGCGTTCGCGCACCGGTGTCGCTGCGGGTGAACCCGGACGTCGATGCCGGCACCCACCCGTACATTTCCACCGGTCTCAAAGAGAACAAGTTCGGCATCGCCATCGCCGACGCCGAAGACGTGTACGTGCGCGCCGCGCATCTGCCGAACCTCGAAGTGGTCGGCGTCGACTGCCACATCGGTTCGCAACTGACCACGCTGCCACCGTTCCTCGATGCCCTCGATCGCCTGCTGGATCTGGTCGATCGCCTCGGCGATTGCGGCATTCACCTGCGCCACATCGATCTCGGCGGCGGTTTGGGCGTGCGTTATCGCGATGAAGAGCCGCCGCTGGCTGCCGACTACATCAAAGCTGTGCGCGAGCGTCTGAACGGTCGTGATCTGGCGCTGGTGTTCGAGCCAGGCCGTTTCATCGTTGCCAATGCTGGCGTGCTGCTGACTCAGGTCGAGTACCTCAAGCACACCGAGCACAAAGATTTTGCCATCGTCGACGCGGCGATGAACGACCTGATCCGCCCGGCGCTGTATCAGGCGTGGATGGACGTTACCGCGGTCAAACCGCGTGACTCCGCTGCGCGCAAATACGACATCGTCGGCCCGATCTGCGAAACCGGCGACTTCCTCGCCAAGGATCGCGAATTGGCCTTGGCCGAAGGCGATCTGCTGGCCGTGCATTCGGCGGGTGCCTACGGTTTCGTGATGAGTTCCAACTACAACACCCGCGGCCGTGCCGCTGAGGTGCTGGTAGACGGTGACCAGGTTTTTGAAGTGCGCCGCCGCGAAACCGTGGCTGAGCTGTTTGCCGGCGAAAGCCTGCTGCCGGAGTAACCCATGCTGCTGCGTTTTACTAAAATGCACGGCTTGGGCAATGACTTCATGGTTCTCGACCTGGTCAGCCAGCACGCGCATATTCAGCCAAAGCACGCCAAGCAATGGGGCGACCGCCACACTGGCATTGGCTTCGACCAATTGCTGATCGTCGAGGCGCCGAGCAACCCGGACGTGGATTTCCGTTATCGGATCTTCAACTCCGACGGATCCGAAGTTGAGCAGTGCGGCAACGGTGCGCGCTGCTTCGCCCGTTTCGTGCTCGACAAGCGTCTGACCGCCAAACGGCAGATCCGCGTCGAGACCAAGGGCGGCATCATCGAACTGGACGTGCGTAACGACGGCCAGATCGGTGTGAACATGGGCGCCCCGCGTCTGGTGCCGGCGGACATTCCGTTCGACGCACCAGCCCAGGCGACCAGCTATCAGCTGGAAGTCGACGGCACCACGGTCGAGCTGGCCGCCGTGTCGATGGGCAACCCGCACGCCGTATTGCGCGTGCAAGACATCAACAGTGCACCGGTGCATGAACTGGGGCCGAAAATCGAACACCACCCGCGCTTCCCGGCGCGGGTCAATGTCGGTTTTCTCCAGGTCATCGACCGCAACCGCGCGCAACTGCGCGTGTGGGAACGTGGCGCCGGGGAAACCCAGGCCTGCGGTACCGGTGCGTGTGCAGCGGCTGTCGCTGCGATCAGCCAGGGGTGGATGGATTCGCCGCTATTGATCGACCTGCCTGGCGGGCGTCTGTCCATTGAATGGGCTGGCCCTGGTCAACCGGTGCTGATGACCGGTCCGGCAGTGCGTGTATACGAAGGACAAGTACGTCTTTGAGTGAGCAGAAACCATGACCGATAAGCCTCAGGTACCCGCCCGACAGTCCGACGAATCAGCGTCCGAGAGCCTGGAGGCGGCAGCGGTTGCCGCATACCTGGAGGCTCATCCGGACTTCTTCGTCGAGCACCAGGAATTGCTGCCCGCCTTGCGCATTCCTCACCAGCGCGGTGACACCGTGTCCTTAGTCGAGCGGCAGATGACTATCCTGCGCGACCGCAACATCGAGATGCGTCACCGCCTCTCGCATTTGATGGACGTCGCCCGCGACAACGATCGCCTGTTCGACAAGACTCGTCGCTTGATCCTGTCCCTGATGGACGCCAGCAGCCTGGAAGACGTGGTGATCAGCGTCGAAGACAGTCTGCGCCAGGATTTCCAGGTGCCTTTTGTCAGCCTTATTTTGCTTGGCGATAACCCGGCACCGGTTGGCCGCTGGGTCACTCACGCTGACGCGCAAGTCGCCATCGGCGGCCTGCTCACCGAAGGCAAAAGCATCAGCGGCAGCCTGCGTGAGCATGAACTGGACTTCCTCTTCGGCGAAGAGCAGCGCAAGCAGATCGGTTCCACCGCTGTCGTCGCGGTCAGCCATCAAGGCATTCACGGCATTCTGGCGATCGCCAGCCGTGATCCGCAGCACTACAAGAGTTCGGTGGGCACGCTGTTCCTCAGCTACATCGCCGAAGTCATGGGCCGCGTGCTGCCACGGGTCAACAGCTCCCTGCGCTCGGTACGCTGAACATGGAACGGCAACTGGACGCTTACTGCGAACACCTGCGCAGTGAGCGACAGGTGTCGCCGCACACCCTGTCGGCCTACCGCCGCGACCTCGATAAAGTCCTTGGCTGGTGCGTGAAGCAAAACATCGGCAGTTGGGCGGCGCTGGATATTCAGCGCCTGCGCAGCCTGATCGCTCGTCTGCATGCGCAAGGCCAATCCTCGCGCAGCCTCGCGCGGCTGCTGTCGGCGGTGCGTGGGCTCTATCACTACCTCAACCGCGAAGGCCTTTGCGACCACGATCCGGCGACCGGTCTGGCGCCGCCGAAAGGTGAGCGTCGCCTGCCGAAAACCCTCGACACTGACCGTGCGCTGCAACTGCTTGAAGGTGCGGTCGAGGATGATTTTCTTGCGCGGCGCGATCAGGCGATTCTGGAGTTGTTCTATTCCTCCGGCCTGCGCCTTTCCGAACTGACCGGGCTCAATCTTGATCAGCTGGATCTTGCTGACGGTATGGTTCAAGTGCTCGGCAAGGGCAGCAAGACCCGACTGCTGCCGGTGGGTAAAAAGGCCCGCGAAGCACTGGAACAATGGCTACCGTTACGGGCCATGACCAACCCCGCAGACGACGCCGTATTCGTCAGCCAGCAAGGCCGACGCCTCGGTCCACGAGCGATTCAGGTGCGGGTCAAACTGGCCGGCGAACGAGAACTGGGACAGAACCTGCACCCGCACATGCTGCGCCACTCCTTCGCCAGCCACTTGCTGGAATCCTCGCAGGACCTGCGCGCCGTGCAGGAACTGCTCGGCCACTCAGATATCAAGACCACGCAGATCTACACCCACCTGGACTTCCAGCACCTGGCGGCGGTCTACGACAGCGCCCACCCACGGGCCAAACGCATGAAAGGCGACGATTCATGAGCATCCAGTTGATCACCTTCGACCTCGACGACACCTTGTGGGACACCGCCCCGGTGATCGTCAGTGCCGAAGCGATATTGCGCGAATGGCTGAGCGAACATGCGCCGAATCTGGGCGCGGTGCCGGTGGAGCATTTGTGGGCGATTCGTGAGCGGGTGTTGGCCGGCGAGCCGGGACTCAAGCATCGGATCAGCGCTCTGCGTCGGCGGGTGTTGTTTCATGCGATGGAAGACGCTGGTTACGCCCATGGTGAAGCAACCGACCTGGCAGACAAGGGCTTTGAAGTGTTTCTGCATGCACGGCATCAGATCGAAGTTTTTCCTGAAGTCGAGCCGGTGCTGGAGATTCTCGCCAATCACTATGCGCTTGGCGTGGTCACCAATGGCAATGCTGATGTGCGTCGATTGGGTCTGGCGGACTACTTCAAGTTTGCGCTTTGCGCGGAAGATATCGGCATCGCCAAACCGGATGCGCGGCTTTTTCATGAGGCTCTGCAACGCGGTGGCGCCACCGCCGAAACCGCTGTGCACATCGGTGATCATCCGGGCGATGACATTGCCGGGGCACAGCAAGCCGGGTTGCGGGCGATCTGGTTTAACCCGGCGGGCAAGGTCTGGGAAGCGGATCGTTTGCCGGATGCCGAGATTCGTAGCCTGAGCGATTTGCCAGCCGTGCTCGCACGCTGGAACCGCTGAAAAGATCGCAGCCTTCGGCAGCTCCTACAGGGAAACGCATTCCAATGTAGGAGCTGCCGAAGGCTGCGATCTTTTGATCTTTTCATCACCCATGAAAAAGCCCGCAGCGACGGCGGGCCTTTTCAGCAAGCCAGCGGCACGCCTCAGATAGGGCGGCTACCGTACTTGTTGTCTGGCTTCTTCGGCGGATCGGCGACCACATTGGCCTCCACTTCCTGCACTTTTCCGCCGCGCGACAGGAACTCTTCCATGGCCTTGGCCAGGGCGTCGCGCTCCTTGTTCTTGGCTTCAATGCTCGGCAACTCGTCTACCGACACCGCAGCCTTGGCTTTGCCTTTGGCAGCAGGGGCCGGCGTATCGTCGCCACCATCGTCGTCAGCAACGTCTTCCGCTGCTGCTTCCAGACCTTCCTCGGCCTCGTCTTCGTCGCCTACTTCGAGGTCGTCGTTTTCCAGATCATCGTCGCTCATGTTCTACCTCATGACTTGCGAAAAGCAGATTAGTTATAGACCAGCTTTGGCAACTGTCGAAAGTCGCCGTTAAAAAATCAGTAACCATTGGTGACCAACGGTTTATGCCCCTTCACCGTGCAAGGTGGCGAGGACTTTTCGAGCACCGCCATGATCACGGTGCTCGCCCAGATAAACGCCTTGCCAGGTCCCCAGTGCCAGGCGACCTGCCGAAACCGGCAGACTGATCTGGCAGCCAAGCACGCTGGCCTTGAAGTGCGCCGGGAGGTCGTCCAGGCCTTCGTCGTTATGCTCATAGCCGTCTGTTCCTTGTGGGATCAGACGATTGAAAAATCGTTCGAAGTCGCGACGTACCGCCGGATCGGCGTTCTCGTTGATGGTCAACGACGCCGAGGTATGCTGCAGCCACAAATGCAACAGACCGACCCGACACTCCCTGAGTTCAGGCAGCCCCGCGAGTAACTCGTCCGTTACCAGATGAAAGCCCCGGGGCCGTGCCCGCAGGGTTATCAGAGTCTGTTGCCACATACAGTTCTCCGCACGTTCGGGGCGCATTCTAGCGCGCTCTGGGAAAAAACAAAGGCCCTAATAATCCTGCAATGATGTAAGCCATTGGCCGCAGAAAAACGCTCGTCGTAAACACGACCAAAGCCGTACGAAAAATCCTTTCAGCTGCTCTCTCTGCGACAAATTCCAGACAAAAAAATGCCCGGCGAACCGGGCAAGTTTTTTAATGCGCGTACTTACAGGTTGTAGCCGCGTTCGTTGTGTTGTGCCAGATCGAGGCCAACCGACTCTTCTTCCTCGGTCACACGCAGACCCATGACGGCGTCCAGGACCTTGAGAATGATGAAGGTGACGATCGCGGTGTAGATCACCGTGAAGCCCACGCCTTTGACCTGAATCCAGACTTGCGCACCGATATCGGTAACGGTGCCGAAGCCACCCAGAGCCGGAGCTGCGAACACACCGGTGAGGATCGCGCCGAGGATACCGCCGATACCGTGCACGCCGAACGCGTCCAGGGAATCGTCATAACCGAGTTTGCGTTTCAGGGTGGTGGCGCAGAAGAAGCACACCACGCCTGCGGCCAGACCGATCACCAGTGCACCCATCGGGCCCACGGTGCCGGCAGCCGGAGTAATCGCGACCAGACCGGCCACCACACCCGATGCGATACCCAGTGCGCTTGGCTTGCCGTGGGTGACCCACTCGGCAAACATCCAGCCCAGTGCCGCAGCAGCGGTAGCAATCTGAGTGACCAGCATCGCCATGCCGGCAGTGCCGTTGGCCGCTGCAGCGGAGCCGGCGTTGAAGCCGAACCAGCCGACCCACAGCATCGCCGCGCCCATCAGGGTGTAACCGAGGTTGTGCGGAGCCATCGGGGTGGTCGGGAAGCCTTTACGCTTGCCCAGCACCAGGCAGGCAATCAGACCGGCGACACCGGCGTTGATGTGCACCACGGTGCCGCCCGCGAAGTCGAGTACGCCCCAGTCCCACATCAGACCGCCGTTGCCGGACCAGACCATGTGCGCGATCGGTGCATAAACCAGGGTGAACCAGATGCCCATGAAGATCAGCATCGCGGAGAACTTCATCCGCTCAGCGAACGCACCGACGATCAGCGCCGGGGTGATGATCGCGAAGGTCATCTGGAAGGTGATGAACACCGCCTCAGGGAACAAAGCCGCTGGGCCGGTCAGGCTCGAAGGCGTGACACCGGCGAGGAACGCCTTGCCCATGCCGCCGAAGAACGAGTTGAAGTTGACGACGCCCTGCTCCATGCCGGTGGTGTCGAACGCAATGCTGTAGCCATAAATGACCCACAGGATGCTGATCAGACCGGTAATGGCGAAGCACTGCATCATCACGGAAAGAATGTTTTTCGAGCGAACCATGCCGCCGTAGAACAGCGCCAGGCCGGGGATGGTCATGAACAGCACGAGTGCCGTCGAGGTGAGCATCCAGGCAGTGTCGCCGGAATTGAGGACTGGGGCCGCCACTTCGTCTGCCGCCATTGCAAGGCTTGGCATTACGATGGACAACAGGGCTCCTAGCCCTGCGAATTTACGCAGAGTCATATTGTTTTCTCCTGGGGCGTTGGGGTTTGTGGCGGCGTTTAAATCGCGTCGGTATCGGTTTCGCCGGTACGGATGCGAATCGCCTGTTCCAGATTGACCACGAAGATCTTGCCGTCACCGATCTTGCCGGTGTTGGCCGCCTTGGTGATCGCCTCGATCACCCGATCCAGATCCTTGTCGTCGATGGCCACGTCGATTTTCACCTTGGGCAGAAAATCGACCACATATTCCGCGCCGCGATACAGCTCGGTGTGACCCTTCTGCCGGCCGAAGCCTTTGACTTCAGTAACGGTAATGCCCTGCACGCCGATTTCGGACAGCGACTCGCGCACGTCGTCCAACTTGAACGGCTTGATGATGGCAGTGACTAGCTTCATGAAACTCTCTCCCGAATTGGTGGACTTGCCCCAGGAAAACAAACCCGACTCAAGTCTAAGCGCAGTGCCTGGCTTTGTAACGCATCGTCGGCCTTACCTGCCCGACTGACGCCAGCTAACCGCTGCTGACGAAACTCCCCGCTCCGTCTGCCGCACTGCATTCGTCACAGCGACTGCATCAGTGCATGGGTCGAAGGTGACTAAGCAGAAACCTTGCCATCTCGCCAAAATCCCCTGATTTCAATCCCTTGGCCGCTGCCGCAAGGCATCCCGTGCAAAACGCCATCCGGATACGCACAACAACGGTGCGTCGCCATCCGTCCGCCTGCGCGAAAAGCGTGCATCCCTGACCACGAGATTGACTATAGACACTGCGTGATACACTGCCGGCCATTGTTTCCAGGACATCCACCATGCTCGCGCCCAAAGACTTCCTCGACGCCCTGAGCGGCACCGCCTCCCGCCTGTTCAACGGCGACACCCCGCTGCCGAAAGCCGAAATCGAAAGCCAGTTCAAGATGCTGCTGCAGAGTGCCTTCAGCAAACTCGATCTGGTCAGCCGTGAAGAATTTGATAGTCAGATGGTTGTGTTGGCGCGTACTCGCGCACGCCTCGAAAGCCTCGAAGCCAAGGTTGCCGAGATGGAAGCCAAGCTGACGCCGCCCGCGGAATAATCCGCGCCCCCTGTAGGAGCTGCCGAAGGCTGCGATCTTTTGATCTCCAGCCCTTCAACCATCCCGGCAACGTCCTACAACCTGAATGACCGCCGTCCGATTGCGCCGAAAAGCCTAGGTTTCTAAGCTCACCCGATGCTGAATGTTCAGCAGCGGGTTTGGCGACCCGAACAGCTTAAGGCGCACGACAACCATGATGGCGGCTACATTTACCGCCACATCGTTTCATGGCGGTTGTGCGTGGGAGACCTTCGGGTCTGCCGGGTTCCTTTTGCTCCGGTTCGCCAACCCGCGTACAACTGCCACCCAATCGTTTGGCGACGATTGAGGGCAGCCCCTTAAGCAAGAGGAACTGCTCAATGAATCAAGAAGAGACTTATCTGACCCCGCACATCTTTACCCGCCACAAACTCCCCCTCCACGCCCTCCTCATCCAGAACCAACCCTGGTTCTGCGCCCGAGACCTGAGTCGCCTGCTACACATCTACCTCAACGAACGCATGCTGCGAAAACTCGACCCCGACCAATACCAGACCCGCAAAACCCTGATCCACAATCAAATCGAAAACACCCTGCTGATCAGCGAATCCGGCGTCTACGCCCTCCTCGTCTACCACTACTGCCCCGAATACCGAGCCCTGCGCGAATGGCTTACTCACCAAGTCATCCCGACCCTGCGCGACACCCAACACCCCACCACAAGCGAACGCCCACACCTGAGCCTGCTCAGTTGGCCGGACATGTCTTTGAGTTTGTTGCACTGGAATAACCAGCCGTGGATACGGTTGCAGGATGTGCCGCTGATGGTGGTGGAACGGGAACAGACCAAGCGCCCAATGACGGGGCCATGGTGGAAAAGGGCTTCGCGGATGCTGCAATCGCTATAACCCCGCATGCCGGAGCTGGGCCCTGCGCAAATCGTAAGTCGACTGAAGATTCATCCAGAACTCAGGTGTGGTGTTGAGATGAGTGGCAAGGCTGATTGCCAGATCGGCGCAGATCCTGAGCTGGCATTTCACAAGCTTTTCGATCTCACTTTCGGGCCAGTTCGTGGGCATGGCCAGATCCATGACAGTCATGCCCAACGGCTCCATGAATTACTTACTCAGAACCTCGCCCGGATGAATCGGGCGCATACCATTGCGGTCCATTGCTCGCCTCCAGAGGGCTGCGTTAAACGGCCAAACTGGAGCATCCGACTCCCGGATACAAGACCTTGACCCCCCCTTTCGCCGGCGTCCTACAACTAATAGGGCATAACCCTACGAGAATCAGCGTCTGCGCCTGATTCCGTGAGTTCTTGGCTGTGATTAGGCTGGTGGCTTTCGCCTGCGCTGGTCGATCCTATTCGTCGAGTTCTAGGCGATACACATTGATCGCCAGACACTCTGGTTCTGGATCCCTCTTGTCTCATTTGCTCAAGCTCAAAGAAAACACGCTGGTTCAGCATCCAGATGGTGGTTACATCTTTGGCACGATCCCCGATATGCCAAAATTCGGCTTGCGAGGCGGGAAGATTTATCTGCGGGTAGGTATTCACCGTCGAGCGAATAGTGGTTTTGGCGTAGTGCACATTTGGGAAGCCCATAGTGCCGATTTGCTCAAGCATGGTTGCCAGACTGCCGATGGGGTAGCAGCGATTGTTGCGAAAATGATCGTCCCGGGAGCACAAATCTATTGTGAGTTCAAAGAACAGCGATGTGGAAACAGGGTCGCGGTACTGAAGACATCTATGGGAACACTGATTCTTGAACCGCGACACGAGCGCGCCACAGGATTTGGTTACTTCGTGGTGACTTGGTACCCGCAAAAACGTGCACATGGCACGTTAGTGGGGCAGATACCACGAGCACCACCAAATCAGAAATAAAAAAAGGCGTCCGATGGACGCCTTTTAAGTATTTTTTGAGGAGTAGTCGCAGCGATTCTTTAGCTCCGGGCTTTACGGCCTTGGGTTCAGGATCCGACAGGCTAGCCCGTCGTCACTACTTCAGAGAAACCAGCTTTCTCTGCTGCCAAAAATGCGGGGGAGCTTTTGCTGGTGCCCAGTCCCGACGAATGCGCAGTTGCAGTCCTCGAACGGGATGATCCGTCAATGCCGGGCGAGAGTCAACGCTCCAATTCAGGCAAGCAGTGACAGCCCATCGGGTCTTGATACGTCTTGTAAACCTCTATTTCAGCACTGAAACCCGGCTCAACTACCCTTAAAAAACCCGCAGGAAGCGGCTCCCCGATTCAGCTCAAGGAACGACCATGTCCCTCTCCATCGTCCACAGTCGCGCCCAGATAGGCGTGGAAGCCCCCGCTGTCACCGTCGAAGTCCATCTGGCCAACGGTCTGCCGTCGCTGACTATGGTCGGGCTGCCCGAGGCGGCGGTGAAGGAGAGCAAGGATCGGGTGCGCAGCGCGATCATCAATTCCGGGCTGCAGTTTCCGGCGCGGCGGATCACCTTGAATCTGGCGCCGGCGGATCTGCCCAAAGATGGCGGGCGGTTTGATCTGGCGATTGCCTTGGGGATTCTGTCGGCGAGTGTGCAGGTGCCGTGTCTGACGCTGGATGATGTGGAATGTCTGGGTGAGTTGGCGTTGTCCGGCGCAGTCAGGGCGGTGCGCGGGGTGTTGCCGGCAGCGTTGGCGGCGCGCAAGGCGGGTCGTGCGTTGGTGGTGCCGCGGGCGAATGCCGAGGAGGCGTGCCTGGCTTCGGGGTTGAAGGTGTTTGCGGTGGATCATTTGCTGGAGGCGGTGGCGCATTTCAATGGGCATACGCCGGTTGAGCCCTATGTATCAGACGGGTTGATGCATGCCAGCAAGCCTTATCCCGACTTGAATGAAGTGCAGGGGCAAGTGGCGGCGAAACGAGCGCTGCTGATTGCTGCTGCGGGCGCCCATAACTTGCTGTTCAGCGGGCCGCCTGGGACGGGTAAGACATTGTTGGCGAGTCGCCTGCCGGGGCTGTTGCCGCCGCTGGCCGAGAGTGAAGCACTGGAGGTGGCGGCGATTCAGTCCGTCGCCAGTGGCGCACCGCTGACCCATTGGCCGCAGCGTCCCTTCCGTCAACCGCACCACTCGGCATCCGGGCCGGCACTGGTCGGCGGCAGCTCAAAACCGCAACCTGGCGAAATCACCCTCGCCCACCATGGTGTGCTGTTTCTCGATGAGTTGCCGGAATTTGATCGCAAGGTTCTGGAGGTTTTACGGGAGCCTTTGGAGTCGGGATTCATCGTGATAGCCCGGGCCAAGGATCGCGTACGTTTTCCGGCACGCTTCCAGTTGGTGGCGGCGATGAATCCCTGCCCTTGTGGATATCTTGGCGAGCCCAGCGGCAAGTGCTCGTGCACACCGGACATGGTGCAGCGCTATCGCAACAAGCTATCGGGGCCGTTGCTGGATCGGATTGATCTGCACCTGACGGTGGCGCGGGAGGCGACGGCGTTGAATCCGGCAATTAAACCCGGCGAGGACAGCGCCAGCGCCGCAGCACTGGTAGCCGAGGCTCGCGAACGACAGCAAAAGCGTCAAGGCTGCGCCAACGCGTTTCTCGATCTGCCAGGACTGAAAAAACACTGCAAGTTATCCACAACCGATGAGAATTGGTTGGAGTCAGCCTGTGAACGCCTGACGCTTTCGCTGCGCTCGGCCCATCGCCTGCTCAAAGTCGCCCGCACCCTGGCAGACCTTGAGCAAGCCGATTCAATCAAACGCGAACACTTGGCCGAGGCACTGCAATACCGGCCGGCGACACCTTAATGCTCGGTCAGATCCACCAGCGGCGTCTGCCGCACTTCGGTGTCGCGCCCGGCCTGAATCTCGGTCACGCGCTTCAACGCGTTATCCACAGCCCCCTTGTCCGCAAGCAGGCTGTAGCTGATCTGGAACTGTTTGTGTTCCTTGGGTGCAATGGTCGGCACCAGATTCAGCGGACGCTGATAGCGACGGTTGTAGGAAAAACTGGTGCCCGGCTCCAGCCCGGTGACATAGCCCTGCCCTTGGGTATCAGTGTTTTTCCACAGAGAGAACACCGGCAACTGCTGGGTATTGAAGCCAACAGAAACACCGAGGCCGCCGGCCTTATTGTGCAAAACAGTCAGGGTTTCGCCTTTGGCATCAGCATAGGGCACGACGTTGTAGACGGTTTCGTCGTAGTCCTTGGTCGGCGCGCGATAGGTCTGCCAGTCGGCCAGATCACCCTTGGCCTTGTCGTTGAACGGCGACACCTGTTTTACCGGTGCAGCAAAACGGGCGCCCTGCTCGAGGAACGGCGTACTGAAATTGCTGTGATACAGCGCCTGGTATTCCTTCGGATAGTCGCCGTTGTTGGTCAGAGTGTCGTTGAGTGCAAAGCGCACGCTGCCGGGCTCGGTGACCAGTTCCGTGACCACCGAGAAGTCGGCTTTCTTGAAGGCCTGTTCTTTCAGCTCGCCACGCAGGCTGATGGCATAGGGTGGCTTTTCTTCAATGTGCAGCGTGACGGTACTGGCCGGGATGTTGGCGGCGCGTCCGTGCAAGGTCAGCAATTCACCATTGTCCATACCGGGATGGCCAACCCACTCGTAACCGCAGCGGGTCACCAGCTCGTTGAAACCTTCCAGCCAGCCAAGCCCACCGCGTCCGTTAAGTTCGATGAAGGCCGGGTTGACCACTTCCTTGACCGGCGAATCCCAACCCATGCGCACGTTGCCGACAGAGGCCTGCAAGACATTCATGCCTCGGGTCGGCACCACCGAGAGTTTCATTGTGCCGTTATCGATATCGACGATGCTGACACCTTCCTGCCGGCCACCGTGCAAGGTACGCAGGCTTACGGAGAAGGGTTTGTCGGTTTTCACGCCGAGCTGCGCACTGGTGATGGTCCAGTTTTGTGCGGGCTTGTTGACATCGAGAAGGACGTAATCCCAAGCCATGGCGTGGGAAGCAGCAGAGAGTGCGCCGAGAGCGACGGCGAGTTTGAGCGGGGTCATGGCAGCAGCCTTTATTGGAGTTGTGCCATTTTTATAGCGCTGCGGAAACGTTTCAGCAAGTATGAAAGAGAAAGAGCTCGAGTGTTTTACCCAGGATTGGCAGTGAGGCGATCGCGAGCAGGCTCACTCCTACAGGGATCTTCAGTGACCACAAAAATTGCGACCAACCGATATACCTGTAGGAGTGAGCCTGCTCGCGATAGCGATTTCAGCCACCCATCAACGGAAGCGATCAACCTCGGAACGCAAATCCGCCGCCAGCTTCTCAAGCTCTTTGGCGGTAACAGCCAGGTTCGACACAACCTCACGCTGCTCACTGTTGGCCAGTGCAATGCTCTGCAAATTGCTGCTCAACAACGTCGCTGTGCTGCTCTGCTCCTGAGTCGCCGTGGTAATCGCGGCAAACTGTTGCCCCGCCGAACGGCTCTGCTCGTCAATACGCGCCAGTGCCGACGCGACATTCGCGTTGCGCGACAAGCCTTCCTGCATCAGCACATTGCCCTGCTCCATGGTGCTGATCGCGTTGCCGGTTTCCTGCTGGATGCTGTGGATCATGCTGGAAATTTCATCCGTCGCCTGACGGGTGCGCGAGGCCAGGCTGCGCACCTCATCGGCCACCACAGCAAAGCCACGACCCTGCTCACCAGCACGGGCAGCTTCGATTGCTGCGTTAAGTGCCAGAAGGTTGGTCTGCTCAGCGATCGAGGTGATCACACCTACAATGCCGCCAATTTCCTGCGAACGCTGACCGAGGGTGTTGATCACGGTGGCGGTGCTGTTCAGGGCGCCAGCGATTTGCTCCAGCGAGGACGACGCTTCTTCCATCGAGCTGCGGCCAATCTGCGTTTGCTGGGCATTTTCCTGCGCCAGACGCTGGGTCGCGCCCATGTTGTCGGCGATGTTCAACGACGTCGCACTGAACTCTTCCACCGCGCCGGCCATGCTGGTGATTTCGCCAGATTGTTGCTCCATGCCTTCATAGGCACCGCCGGACAAACCGGACAGGGCCTGGGCACGGCTGTTGACCTCTTCCGAAGAGCGGCGGATGTGCTCGACCATGGTCGACAGCGCCTGGCTCATCTGGTTGAACGCGCGGGACAGCTGACCGATTTCGTCGTTGCTCGATACGTTCAGGCGCACGCTCAGATCACCGGCGCCCAAGGCCTCGGCCTGACGCACCAGATCCCCCAGAGGCGCCAGTTTGCTGCGCAGCAGCCAGACCACAGATCCGACCGCCAGCAGCATCGCCAACAGACTGCCAATGGCCAGTTGCGTACCCACGCTCCAGGTCACCGCGCGGATCTCAGCTTTCGGCATGCTCGCCACGACCGACCATGGTCCGCCATCGAACGGCACGGCAATGCTGTAGAAATCTTCCGAGGTGTCGCTCCAGAACTCACCCTTGCCCGGCTTTGCAGCCAAACCTTTGATCACCGGAACGGCTTGATCCAGCGCCTGCACCCCCGCTGGCGCGACCAGCCATTTGTTTTGCTCGTCGAGCAACGCCAGCGAACCGCTCTGGCCAATGCGGAAGCGCTTGAGGTTATCGAACTGGATGTTCTGCGCGTCGGTGTAATCGAAGCCGACGAACAGCACCGCAATCACCTTGCCGCTGCCATCACGCACCGGGGTGTATTGGGTCATGTAGGAGCGATCGAACAGCAAGGCGCGACCGACGTAACCCTGCCCCGCCATCAACTTCGCGTAGGCCGGGTGCGCGTGATCGAGCAAGGTGCCGATGGCACGGGTGCCATCCTGTTTGGTCAGCGAAGTGCTGACGCGGATGAAGTCTTCGCCGCTGCGCACGAACAGGGTGGCGACGCCGGCGGTCATCTGCTTGAACTCGTCGACTTCTTTGAAGTTGTTGTTCAGCACTTCGCTGCCCAGATGCAGACCCGGGGTCTGGGTGCCGGCAACATTCACCGGCTCACTCGGGTGAATGCTCAGACCTGCGCTGAAACGCTTCTCGAACAGCCCGCTCAGGCGCTGGGTGCTTTCACGCAGCGTGCCGTGGAAGGTGCTCAGTTGGTCGGCCAGCAGCCGCGCCTCACTGGCCAGATGCTCTTCACGAGTGGCGAGGTTGGCGGAGTCCAGCGAACGCAAGGCGAACACCGTACTGCCACTGATAACTATCGCCAGTATTACAGCGAGCGCGAGGCCCAGCTGCGAGGCGATCCGAGCGCGAGGTTGAGACATGGACAGCTCCTGGCCGAGCCACGGGATCCTCCTTGATCTCGACTCGGAAATTTTTCTGGTTGTGGGGGTGAATCGTGGATACCGGCACGACGGTTCCACAAGCACGTATTCGGCGGTGGATCCAAATACTTGAGCGGAAAACAAGGTTATGGCACAAGGCCGGCATTGTGGCGGCTCTAACGTTTCAGCTCAAGCGCGCGACCGCCGGCAACTCCATGGCGCGGACTTCGCTTTGCAGAAAGTCGCTGAGACGGCGCAAACGTTCACCTCCCGGGCGGGTCTTTGGCCACACAAGGTAGTAATTCAAGCCGCTGGCGACCGCGGTTGGCCACGGCAGGCTCAGTCTTCCCTGCGCCACATCTTCGGCGACCATTAACAGGTCGCCCATCGACACACCGTACCCGCGCGCCGCCGCGATCATGCCCAATTCGAGGGTATCGAACACTTGCCCACCCTTGAGTGACACCTGATCGGACAGCCCCATGTGTTCCAGCCAACTGCGCCAATCGCGACGGTCCGGTGTCGGGTGAAGTAATTCGGTGCAAGCCAGTCGAGCCAGATCCCACGGCTGATCATTCAGCAGGTTTGGCGCCCCCACCGGAATCAGCTCTTCGGGAAACAATAAACTCGCCTCCCAATCCGGCGGAAAATGCCCGTCACTCAACAGCACCGCGCAGTCGAACGGCTCATCGTTGAAATCAACCGAATCGACGTCCATCCACGCACTGGTCAGTTGCACTTCGTTGCCAGGCTGCAAATGGCGGAAGCGACTCAGGCGCGCGAGCAACCAGCGCATGGTCAGGGTCGACGGGGCTTTCATACGCAGGATGTCGTCTTCGGCGCGCAAGGTATTACAGGCACGTTCCAATGCCGCGAAACCTTCACGGATGCCAGGCAACAGCAAACGCGCCGACTCGGTCAGCTGCAGATGGCGACCGCTGCGGTGAAACAACTTGCAGGCAAAGTGATCTTCGAGCGTGCGAATGTGCCGGCTCACCGCACTCTGGGTGATCGACAACTCCTCGGCCGCACGCGTGAACGAGCTGTGCCGTGCTGCAGCTTCGAATGCGCGCAGGGCATACAACGGAGGAAGTCGACGGGACATACACAAGGCTCCAGCAGCGGGATGCAGTAAAACGGACAGAATCACATCAGGATGAGTTTTACTCATGCCACCCATCCTTTTTATCCCTTTGTGCAACGCCTGCCAAGCGCCGAGAATCGACGCTCTCCTGTTCCCTCTGAAAATCGAGTGGTGATGACCATGCAGCATCCTGTGCGTACCGAACTCTGGGCCATTCTGCGGCTGGCAGGGCCGTTGATTGCTTCACAGTTGGCGCACATGTTGATGGTGCTGACTGACACATTGATGATGGCGCGCCTGAGTCCGGAAGCGCTCGCGGGCGGCGGTCTCGGTGCAGCGACTTACTCGTTCGTGTCGATTTTCTGCATCGGCGTGATTGCGGCAGTCGGCACGCTGGTGGCGATCCGCAAGGGCGCCGGTGACATCATTGGTGCAGCACGGCTGACTCAGGCCGGGTTGTGGCTGGCGTGGCTGATGGCGCTGGGCGCCGGGTTGCTGCTGTGGAACCTGAAACCGGTGTTGCTGCTGTTCGGCCAGACCGAAACCAACGTCAATGCCGCCGGACAATTCCTGATCGCCCTGCCCTTCGCTCTGCCCGGCTACCTGAGCTTCATGGCCCTGCGCGGTTTCACCAGTGCCATCGGCCGGGCGACACCGGTGATGGTCATCAGCCTGGCCGGCACGGTGGCGAATTTCCTGCTCAATTACGCGCTGATCACCGGCATGTTCGGCCTGCCGAAAATGGGCCTGACGGGCATCGGCCTGGTCACGGCGATTGTCGCCAACTGCATGGCGCTGGCGCTGGCCTGGCACATCCGTCGGCATCCAGCGTATGACGCTTATCCGCTGCGCGCGGGTCTGTCGCGGCCGAATCGACAGTACCTGAAAGAGTTGTGGCGCCTTGGCCTGCCAATCGGCGGCACGTATGCGGTGGAAGTTGGATTATTTGCCTTCGCCGCACTGTGCATGGGCACGATGGGCAGCACGCAGTTGGGTGCGCACCAGATTGCTCTGCAAATCGTCTCGGTGGCGTTCATGGTGCCGGCGGGCATGTCGTACGCGATCACCATGCGCGTCGGTCAGCATTACGGTGCCGGGCAATTGAGCGATGCGCGGATGTCCGGACGGGTCGGGATCGTCTTTGGCGCCGTGGTGATGCTGGGTTTCGCCATGGTGTTCTGGCTGTTGCCGAACCAGTTGGTGGGGCTGTTCCTCGATCACAATGATCCGGCGTTTGCCGAGGTGATTCGCTTGGCGGTGAGCCTGCTGGCAGTGGCGGCGTGGTTTGAACTGTTCGACGGCACGCAGACGATTGCCATGGGCTGCATTCGCGGGCTCAAGGATGCGAAGACCACGTTTCTGGTCGGGCTCGGCTGCTATTGGCTGATCGGCGCGCCGGCGGCGTGGTGGATGGCGTTCCACTTGAACTGGGGGCCGACGGGCGTCTGGTGGGGCTTGGCGTTGGGCCTGGCCTGCGCGGCGGTGAGTCTGACGCTGGCGTTTGAATGGAAGATGAAGCGGATGATTCGGCTGGAGCCTGCGTCATCCAGGCCATTCACAATTCCTCAGACCGACTGAGATCCTCAGTAGCAGTGAGCCTGCTCGCGATAGCGGTGTGTCAGATAATGATGAGTTGTCTGACACTCCGCTATCGCGAGCAGGCGAAGGCCTACAGGGGTATACGCTCAGTTGACGATTTCGAGGGCTGGCTGCTGGCTTGAGCCGTAGGTGAGATATTCAACCAGTTCCGCTAACGGCAACGGCCGGCTGATCAGATACCCCTGCACCTGATCGCAACCAAAGCCGCGCAGCAATTCCAGTTGCTCCGGAGTTTCCACCCCCTCCGCGACCACTTCCAGATGCAGGTTGTGCGCAAGATTGATCATCGCGTGCACCAGTTTGCGGTTCTCTTCGCGCTGCTCCATGCCACCGACAAAGCTCTTGTCGATCTTCAGCAAAGTGATCGGCAGGCTGTTGAGGTGCACGAACGAGGAAAACCCGGTGCCGAAGTCGTCCAGCGAGAAGCGCACACCGAGGCGGCCAAGGGCGTCCATGGTCTGCTTGACCAGATCGCTGCGGCGCATCACCGCCGTTTCCGTCAGTTCGAATTCCAGCCACTGCGCTTCAACACCGCGCTCAGCGATCAAGCGGCTGAGCGTCGGCAACAACTGACTGTCCTGAAACTGGCGGAACGACAGGTTGATCGCCATGTGCAGCGCCGGCAGACCACGTTCGCGCAACGCCTGCATATCGCGCAGAGCCCGGGAAATCACCCAATAACCCAACGGCACGATCAACCCGCTTTGCTCAGCCAGCGGCACGAATTCGCTCGGCGGCAGCAAACCACGTTCGCCATGGCGCCAGCGCACCAAGGCTTCGAGGCCGACAATCTGGCCGTCTTCAAGATTCAGCCTTGGCTGGTAATGCAGCTCCAGTTCATCGCGACGCAAGGCCCGGCGCAGCTCGCTTTCGAGGTCGGCCATGCTCCGCGCGTTGCGGTTGATGCGTTCGTTGAAGATATGAAAAGTGCAGCCCTGCGTGCTTTTGGCCTGCTGCATGGCGATGTGCGCGTGCCACATCAGCGGATCGGCACCGCCCTGCGCACGGGCATGGGCGATGCCAAGACTGGAGCCGATCAGCAGGCTTTCGCCATCGACCCAATACGGTTCGGCGAGCGCTTCGGTGATGCGTTCAGCCATCCATTCGGCGCGTTGTGGCGCACGACGGGTGTCGATCAGCAGAGCGAATTCGTCGCTGCCCAGGCGTGCCAGTTGATCACCCGCCTCCAGCTGACTTTTCAGCCGTGCGACAACCTGCAGGATCAAGCGATCGCCCGCCTGATGACCCAGCGCGTCGTTGGCGTGGCGGAAGTTGTCGAGATCAAGATGTCCAAGGGCCAGGCCGCGACCGTCGTTTTCCGCGAGGCGCGCGGCGAGCAAGGTCTGGAAGCCCTGGCGATTGGCGATGCCGGTCAACGGATCCTGTTCGGCGAGGCGTTGCAGGGTGTTTTCGAGAACGCCGCGTTCGCGCACATGGCGCAGGCAACGGCGCAGCATGCCGGCGTCGAGGGCGTCGAACACCAGCCAGTCGCTGACGCCAACCGGTGCGGTGTCCGGTTCGTGTTCCAGCAGCAATACCGTCGGCAGGCTGCAACGGCCCGGTGCCGGTTGTAATGCCGGAAGGGTCAACAACACCGCATTGCGGTTGTCTTCGAACAGACTGCTGACCGAGTCCCAGCTCGGCGCGCTGATCAGCACCGCCGCGCTCCCCATCGGAGCCAGACACTCACGCAATAACGCTGTCCACGCTGGCTCTTCGGCCAGTAGCAGCAAACGCAAGGGTTCGACAGGCGTAGACAAGCTAGCTCCCTAGACTCTGCAAAGATGTGGGCGGGGCATTATGCCGTTGCGATGTTCAATGACCAAATGACAACGGTTATCAAAACGTTATTTTGTGTCACGAATGAGTACATTAGCCGCAAAATCACCGCGCATCCTCCGCGAAAGTAACAAAACCGGCAAATTTGAATCGCGTGGTACGTCACAAGTCGGAGAGAGCAGCACAATTCTCTGAGCCTGTTAAAATGCCGGCCCATTTCGTCAACGACTCCCGAATTTTCGTATGTCCCGACTCAATCCCCGGCAGCAAGAAGCCGTGAACTACGTCGGCGGCCCTCTATTGGTGCTCGCCGGTGCTGGCTCCGGCAAGACCAGCGTGATCACGCGCAAAATCGCGCACCTGATCCAGAACTGCGGCATCCGCGCCCAGTACATCGTCGCCATGACCTTTACCAACAAGGCCGCGCGCGAGATGAAAGAGCGGGTCGGCACCTTGCTGCGGGCCGGCGAAGGGCGTGGCCTGACCGTCTGCACCTTCCACAACCTCGGTCTCAACATCATCCGCAAGGAACACGCGCGGCTGGGCTATAAACCCGGTTTCTCGATTTTCGACGAGACCGATGTGAAAGCCCTGATGACCGACATCATGCAGAAGGAATACGCGGGCGACGACGGCGTCGACGAGATCAAGAACATGATCGGCGCCTGGAAAAACGACCTGATCCTGCCGCCTCAGGCGCTGGAGAACGCGCGTAATCCCAAGGAACAGACTGCCGCGATCGTCTACACCCACTATCAGCGCACGCTGAAAGCGTTCAACGCGGTGGACTTCGACGACCTGATCCTGTTGCCGGTAAAGCTTTTCGAAGAACACGCCGACATTCTCGAAAAGTGGCAGAACAAGGTGCGCTACCTGCTGGTCGACGAATATCAGGACACCAACGCCAGCCAATACCTGCTGGTAAAAATGCTCATCGGCAAGCGCAACCAGTTCACCGTGGTAGGCGACGACGACCAGTCGATCTATGCTTGGCGCGGCGCGCGGCCGGAAAACCTGATGCTGCTCAAGGACGACTATCCGTCCTTGAAAGTGGTGATGCTCGAGCAGAACTATCGCTCGACGAGTCGCATCCTGCGCTGCGCCAACGTGCTGATCTCGAACAACCCGCACGAATTCGAAAAGCAGCTGTGGAGTGAGATGGGCCACGGCGACGAGATCCGCGTAATCCGCTGCCGCAACGAGGACGCCGAAGCCGAGCGCGTGGCCATGGAAATCCTCAGCCTGCACTTGCGCACCGACCGTCCGTACAGCGACTTCGCGATCCTTTATCGCGGTAACTATCAGGCCAAGCTGATCGAGCTGAAGTTGCAGCACCACCAGGTGCCGTATCGCCTGAGCGGCGGCAACAGCTTCTTCGGCCGTCAGGAAGTGAAAGACCTGATGGCCTACTTCCGCCTGATCGTCAACCCGGATGACGACAACGCCTTCCTGCGCGTGATCAACGTACCGCGCCGGGAAATCGGCTCGACCACTCTGGAAAAACTCGGCAACTACGCCACCGAACGCAAGATCTCGATGTACGCCGCCACCGACGAAATCGGTCTGGGCGAGCATCTGGACAGCCGTTTCACCGATCGCCTGTCGCGCTTCAAGCGCTTCATGGACAAAGTGCGCGAGCAGTGCGCCGGCGAAGACCCGATCTCGGCGCTGCGCAGCATGGTCATGGACATCGACTATGAGAACTGGCTGCGCACCAACAGCTCCAGCGACAAGGCGGCCGATTACCGGATGAGCAACGTCTGGTTCCTGATCGAGGCGTTGAAAAACACCCTCGAAAAGGACGAAGAAGGCGAAATGACCGTCGAGGACGCCATCGGCAAACTGGTCCTGCGCGACATGCTCGAACGTCAGCAGGAAGAGGAAGACGGCGCCGAAGGCGTGCAGATGATGACCCTGCATGCGTCCAAGGGTCTGGAATTCCCTTACGTGTTCATCATGGGCATGGAAGAGGAAATCCTCCCGCACCGTTCCAGCATCGAAGCCGACACCATCGAAGAAGAACGTCGCCTGGCCTACGTGGGCATCACCCGCGCGCGCCAGACCCTGGCCTTCACCTTTGCCGCCAAGCGCAAGCAGTACGGCGAGATCATCGACTGCGCGCCGAGCCGCTTCCTCGATGAGCTGCCGCCGGACGATCTGGCGTGGGAAGGCAACGACGACACACCGACCGAAGTCAAAGTCGTGCGTGGCAACAGCGCATTGGCTGATATACGCGCGATGTTAAAGCGCTAGAATTGACCACTTTTTTTACTAGACCTTCGGCGCACAAAGCGCCAAAAGAGGACAGCTTCATGGAAGCATTGCACCAGAAAATCCGCGAACAAGGCATTGTGCTTTCCGACCAGGTCCTGAAGGTCGACGCCTTCCTGAACCACCAGATCGACCCGGCCCTGATGAAGCTGATCGGCGACGAATTCGCCTCGCTGTTCAAGGATTCGGGCATCACCAAGATCGTCACCATCGAAGCCTCAGGGATAGCCCCGGCGATCATGACCGGTCTGAACCTCGGCGTGCCGGTGATCTTCGCCCGCAAGCAACAGTCCCTGACCCTGACGGAAAACCTGCTGTCGGCGACCGTTTACTCGTTCACCAAAAAGACCGAAAGCACCGTGGCCATCTCCCCGCGTCACCTGACCAGCAGCGACCGCGTGCTGATCATCGACGACTTCCTGGCCAACGGTAAGGCGTCGCAAGCGCTGATCTCGATCATCAAACAGGCCGGCGCGACCGTTGCTGGCCTGGGCATCGTCATCGAGAAGTCGTTCCAGGGCGGCCGCGCCGAGCTGGACTCGCAGGGCTACCGCGTTGAATCGCTGGCCCGCGTGAAATCGCTGAAGGATGGCGTCGTCACTTTCATCGAATAAAGCCACACCGCAGCCCCCCCTGTAGGAGTGAGCCTGCTCGCGATAGCGTAGTGTCAGTCGATATATTCGTCGGCTGAAACACCGCCATCGCGAGCAGGCTCACTCCAACAGGCAACTCTCAAGCCTTCGACAAATCCATTCTGTACCCCGCCCCCGGCACCCCTTCATGCATCGCAGCTTGAATATCCGCGTACAAGGCATTCGCCTCGCCGGTGGTAATCGAACGCGAACAATCACGCAGCACCACATGCAAAAGCACGTTCTCCTGACCCGGCAGCATTCCGAGTCGCTCAATGGCTTGCGCAGGTAAATCCGAATGTTGCCAACGCCCCTTGATTCGCATCTCCTCAATCCATCCAGAACAATCCCCTGCCGCCTGCAACATCCTCTCGGTCAATACCTCTTCACTCAATCCCGGCGTTACCGCCAACGAGATATCGCGGGCAATCGACGGCAAACGAGATACCGCAGTCCAAGGATCCAGATCATGCATCTGCGCCTGCACGCGCACGTTCTGATCACGCAACAAACGAATATCAGGAATGCCTTTGCGCAACATCGTCAGGCGATCCAGCCCCATCCCAAGAGCGAGCCCGCCATGGCGCAGAGGATCAATCTGCAAACGCTGCAATAGCGACTCCGCAATACGCCCGCACTCAAGAACCTCGACCGGCACGCCACCATTCAACACATTCACTTCAATCCCACCCTCGGTGTAGTGATGTGGACTATCGCTATAAACCCATGATTTTTCAGGAACGGCCAACTGCAAAATATCGCCGACAAGACGCAGCAAATGCTCATGGGATGCCAGCTCTGGATCGCCTAATACCCAAATGTCCATTTGGTGCGGCTCGGCGCAATGCCAACGATCTCGGCTATCACGCCTGAAGGTAATGCCCGGTGCTGCCAGCAAAATGGTTTGTCCCGGCTGACGAACCTCCGCGACCTGCTGAAGCGCCGCAGGAATCTGGCTAGTGGTCTGTGTTCGCAAAAGCGAATGCTCATCGACCCAACGGGTGTGCTCACTGCCGAGGGTGATTTCTGCCGGGTCGTAACCCAGCAAACCGTAGTTTTCTTCGGCGGATACGATCCTTGGTCCAACCTGCAACTGGGCTCGGGGCCAGCCCTTTTCTTCGAGTCCCTGAAGGACTTCATTCAGTATTAGTCGGACAGCGTGATCGGGGTGGCTCTTTTCGGTCAAGTCAGTCAGAAGTAAGGCTTGATGGACAGAAACATCTGTCAGGTATTTCTTTGATATATGCACTTTGTGCCCCTGTATTTATGATTGGCATGAGCCCCAGAAAACAAGACCCATAAATAAAACCTAACCAGACAAGACCTCCCACCACAATTTAAAAACCTTGAATTTACAACTTTCAGATTAGGCCTACAGACGCAGTCCACTTAAATAACCGAACCACCCACCTCACAAAACAAGACAGATGAAATCATTCTTAAAAAGCAAGAATATTTATTTAACACGACCACAAACTTATGCATTAATCCGCTCACCCCCATGCAACTTGGGGGATCACAACAAAATCAGAAAAAGGAAAATAAAATGCAAACTGAAAAAACTATAAAAGAAAATCTCAATCGAATCACTTCTGGCCCGGGCAATTTCGGGTGGGCACCGTTAGCCTGGGCGCATACTGAAGATTAATTGAAAGCACCGCGCGGCAACCGCCCTTGCCGCGCACTTCAGAATAAGGGGGGTTTTATGTCACCGCCAAATATAGCGTCGGCGCTCTTCAATCATGAAGAATTTTCGATTATCGCCGACTCGAATGAATTCCTTAGAGAATGCGAGCTTTGGGGATTCGCGACGGTCAATATTGCTCAGTTAGAGACGTTTCCAAAAAACAGCATCGTTTTTTCATTCAGCAACGAAGCTGCAAAAATGACATTTGAGATCGCAAAAAAGACGGAGCGAAAAAAAATCATCTTTTGCGCGACCCAAGTATTTGAACCATCCTTGGCCGCCGCGCTTTACAGCCTAAAGCTTCTGATGGGCAGCGATTTTCAGCAATCGCTCTGCTCGCAGCGAGCTGTGTTGAATATGCTTAACTCCCACCAGACCTTTTCGTTATCTGGCAACGAATCCAATGCAACCGTATCTATTCTTCCCCATGCACAGCCTTATGCATTGCTTGGCGAAGATGTGACCGAAAACTTCGTGCAGTCCGTCGCAGAATTTTTTGAGGTTCATTACGCACATATGAACCCATTAGAGCCCTGCCCTTTTATATTCTCAGGCACATTGAATGTTTCCGGAATACTGACTGTACTCAGAAAGCCTAACCCCGAGTTACCTGCCGGTGTAAGAACATCTCTAAAATGGCTAAGCGATCGGATATCAAACGAAGAGACCTTGCTCACAATAGAAGAAAACAACATAACCTCATTAAGAATAAATAACGAAGAACATATTAAGCTTCTGGATCTGGCTGCGGGCAAACGCGGACTTAAACTTACGGAATTTGCCATCGGTGTTAACGAATCCATCTCGACCAAAATTGATTACAAAATCAACTCTCAAATGAATGAGGGAGTCAGCGGTGTTCATTTAGCTATTGGTGATGGTTCCTCTGGCTACCACATAGACTTTCTTAGCCCATCCGTGAGCGTCCATCCGATTCACTCGTTAGAGTGCGCTTAATATGTAGGAGTAAGCCTGATTGCGAATGCCTAGGGTCAGTCGACATCTTGGTTGACTGATGCACCGCCATCGCGAGCAGGCTCACTCCTACAGTTGTTTTGGGTCCGGCAGTTATTGTGCGGTGGCTTTGAGGCCGGTGAGCAGCAGGCGTTGGAAGATGTCTTCTTTCAGGCCTTCCGGGTTGGTGAGCTGCATGCGTTCGAGGTGTTCTGGGTATAGCGATGCCTCGGGGGCGTCGAGGGCGGCTTTGCCGAGTTCGAGGATTTCGGTGAGTTTGAATTTGCTCTTCAGCCAGTTCAGCGCACGCAGCAAATCCCGCTCGATCGCGGTGAAATCACAGCCCAGTGGATATTCTGGAAACAGGTTCGGATGCAGCGCGGCGATTGCCTGCAAACGCTGTGGCGTGTTGTCGGCAAAGCGTGGGTCGAGGCGGAAATCCTTTGGCAGCTTGCCGACTTTTTGCGCTTGCTCGATCAAGCCCTGCTGGAAGCGCGAGTCGCTGATGTTCAACAGCGATTCAATGACGACCGCGTCGGATTTACCACGCAGATCGGCAATGCCGTACTCGGTGACAACGATATCGCGCAGATGCCGTGGAATCGTGCAGTGGCCGTATTCCCAGACGATATTCGAACTGACGTCGCCACCGGATTCACGCCAGCTGCGCAGAATCAGAATCGAGCGGGCATCGTGCAGCGCGTGGCCCTGCGCCACGAAGTTGTACTGCCCACCGACACCGCTCAGCACCCGTCCGTCTTCGAGTTGATCCGCCACGCCCGCGCCCAGCAACGTCATGGTGAACACCGTGTTGATGAAGCGCGCATCAAGGCGCTGCAAGCGCTTGAGTTCTTCCTGCCCGTAGAGCTCGTTGATGTAGCTGATGCGGGTCATGTTGAATTCGAGGCGTTTGCTCTGCGGTAACTCGCGCAGACGTTCATAGAAACTGCGCGGGCCGAGGAAGAAGCCGCCGTGCACCGAGATGCCGTCAGTCTGCGCCGCCTCGTCGAGGGTGCCGGCGTTGGCCTGCTCCTGAGTCTGTACGTCGGGATAGACCTTGCGCCGGATGATCCCGGCATCTGCCAGCACCAGCAAGCCGTTGACGAACATTTCGCTGCAACCGTACAAACCTTTGGCGAATGGCCCGGTGCCGCCCTCGCGGTGGATCAACTGCGCCCATTGGCTGAGGTTGATGTCGTCGAGCAACGCCTTGTAACCGGCGTTATCCGCCTGACGTGTAAGCAGCGCAGCAGTCAGCGCATCACCCATTGAGCCGATGCCGATCTGCAACGTACCGCCGTCGCGCACCAGCGTACTGGCGTGCAAACCAATGAAATGGTCCTGAAACCCCACCGGCATGTTCGGCGTGGAAAACAGCGTGCTGTTGTCCTTGGCGTCGATCAGCAGGTCGAAGGTGTCGATATCGACTTCAGCATCGCCGGGCATGTACGGCAGATCGGTGTGCACCTGGCCGACCAGCAGGATCGTCTCCCCAGCTTCGCGACGCTTGGCGATCATCGGCAACAGGTCGAGGGTGATATCGGGGTTGCAGCTCAGGCTCAGACGGTCGGGGTGTTCGCTGCTGCTGGCTAATAACTGCGCTACCAGATTCAGCCCGGCGGCGTTGATGTCGCGAGCGGCGTGGCTGTAATTGCTGCTGACGTAATCCTGCTGGGCCGGCGCGCTGTTGAGCAGGCTGCCGGGCTGCATGAAGAACTGTTCGATACGGATGTTGGCCGGCAGGCTGTCGCGATGCAGGTCGGCGAGGAAATCGAATTCCGGGTAATCACCGAAGACGCGCTCGACGAAGGGTTCGATGAAGCGCTTCTGCAATCCATCACCCAGCGCCGGGCGGCCGAGGCACAGCGCGGTGTAAATCGTCAGCTGCCGCTCGGGCAGCTCTTTGATTCGCCGGTACAGCGCGTTGACGAAGTGATTGGGTTTGCCCAGGCCTAGCGGCATGCCCATGTGGATGTGCGCCGGCAAGCGCGCCAGCACGTCGTCCACTGCCTGTTCGATCGAACACAACTGCACCATCTGAAGCCTCCTGCCCGTTCCGTGAATAGGGGTAGACCGAGCTTGCCTTGAGTTTGCTGCAAAGAACAGCTTCAGAGTGAATGTGCGCTGTTCTTGAAATGTTTTTCCGACTTGAAATTGTTGCCCTCACCCTAGCCCTCTCCCGGAGGGAGAGGGGACTGATTCGGGGATGCTCGGCATCTACATCGACCTGAAAGAGCTGTACCGAATCCATAATCGCTAAGGTCTTTCAGGTCGATGGATAGCGAAAGACACTTCGGTCGGCCCCCTCTCCCTACGGGCGGTCCGACGTTTCGGGAGGGCTGGGGTGAGGGCTACTAAATCGCAGGCACAAAAAAACCGTCCGAAGACGGTTTTTTTCGTCAGAAGCGCGGCTTATTTCAGGCCGGACATCTTCTGGATTGCACCTTTCAACTCTTCATCCGAGCAATCGGCGCAGGTGCCTTTCGGTGGCATCGAGTTAATACCGGTGATGGCCTTGGCCAGGATGCCGTCGAGGCCGCCTTGATGATCAGCGCGCTCTTGCCAAGCCGCCTTGTCACCGATTTTTGGTGCGCCCAGCAGGCCTGTGCCGTGGCAAGCATTGCAGTGCTTGGCAATCACATCATCAGGGGACTTCGCCCCGCCACCACCACCTGCGGAAGCGGCAACTTCCATCCCTTTGCATTCCTGCCCTTGGACGCACACCTGGCCGACCGGCTCGAGGCGTTTGGCAATGTCGTCATTCGTCGCAGCTTGAGCGCTGACAGCCCAGAGGGCCAGTACGGTTGCTGGTGCAGCCAGCATTTTCATAATTAGGTTCACGCGTTCACCCTCAATGGTGGCTATTCACGCCTGCGGCCACGGTTCGCAGGCGGGCGGAAGTATAGCGGGTAGCCCGTCACACTGAAACAACCCCATAGTCGAAGGGGTTATACCGCACGGTAGAAAAACGGTCCGGATGCCTTTGCCATCATGGCTTGGCACCTCTTTGTTAAAAATTCGCCGGCGTGGCTGCGCTGATTAGTCGCGCAGGCGCGTCGAACGGATTACGGAAACGATGCGGCTTGGTACTTTCAAAGTAGTAGCTGTCGCCGGCTTCGAGAATAAAAGTTTCCAGACCCACCACCAGTTCCAGACGACCTTCCACCAGAATCCCGGTTTCCTCGCCTTCATGGGTGAGCATTTCTTCGCCGGTATCGGCGCCCGGCGGGTAGATTTCATTGAGGAAGGCGATGGCGCGGCTGGGGTGCGCGCGGCCGACCAGTTTCATGGTCACGGCGCCGTCGGAAATGTCGATCAGCTCGTTGGCCTTGTAGACAATCTGGGTCGGGACTTCCTGCAGGATTTCTTCGGAAAAGAACTCGACCATGGACATGGGGATGCCGCCCAGTACCTTCCTCAGCGAACTGATCGAAGGACTGACGCTGTTCTTTTCGATCATCGAAATGGTGCTGTTGGTGACGCCCGCGCGTTTGGCGAGTTCACGCTGGGAAAGCCCTTTGAGCTTGCGGATCGATTGCAGTCGTTCACCGACGTCCAAGGCGGGAGCCTCCTGATGTTGTAAGAATATTGAGCGTTATCATGGCGACAGCGTTCAGTATTTACAACACTTGGCCCCCGCAGCGGCGTTAACCCTCGGAATAGAGCCTTGGCACTCGGCGCAGATTGCAAAAGATCTGGTACGGAATGGTGTCGGCCCACTGCGCCACTTCACTGGCGAGGATATTTTTGCCCCACAATTCGACGCTCGAACCGAGGTCGGCTTGCGGCACATCGGTCAGATCGATGCAGAGCATGTCCATCGACACGCGACCGAGAATGCGGCTGCGCTTGCCAGCCACCAAAACCGGCGTGCCGGTCGGCGCCTGACGCGGGTAGCCATCGGCGTAACCCATGGCGACCACGCCGATGCGCATCGGCTTGTCGGTGATGAATTTGGCGCCGTAGCCGATCGGCTCGCCGGCGGGCAGCTCACGCACACAGATGACTTTCGATTCGAGGGTCATCACCGGTTGCAGGCGCTCGGCCACGGCGTTGGCTTCTTCGAACGGGGTCGCGCCATAAAGCATGATGCCCGGGCGCACCCAATCGCTGTGAATCTGCGGCCAACCGAGCACAGCCGGCGAGTTGCGCAAGCTGACTTCCGCCGCCAGGCCCTGACGCGCCGCTTCAAACACCGCAACCTGCTCGGTGCTGCTCTGCGCGTGCAGTTCATCGGCGCGGGCGAAGTGGCTCATCAAGACGATTTTCGCCACTTTGCCGCTGGCCAGCAGCCGTTGATAGGCTGCCGGGTAATCCTTGGGATGCAGACCGACACGGTGCATGCCCGAATCAAGCTTCAGCCACACGGTAATCGGCTTGCTCAGCGTCGCCTGCTCAATTGCTTCGAGCTGCCACAGCGAATGCACCACGGTCCAGAAATCATGCTCGACGATCAACGCCAGCTCATCGGCTTCGAAGATGCCTTCGAGCAACAACACCGGGGCCTTGATGCCGGCCGCGCGCAACTCCAGCGCTTCTTCGATGCAAGCGACGGCAAAACCGTCGGCCTCGGCTTCCAGCGCCTGCGCGCAACGCACCGCGCCATGGCCATAGGCATCCGCCTTAATCACCGCTAACGCCTTGGCGCCGGTGACTTCGCGGGCAATTCGGTAGTTGTGGCGCAGGGCTTCTAGGTCGATCAGGGCACGGGCAGGACGCATGGCGGCAGACTTCTAGGCGGTCATGGGAAGAAAAACCGGCGCCGACTGACGACGTGAACCGCCAACAGCGCCGGGAGAGGGATCTTTACAACGGTTACGGCAGCGCGGCGACGATGGAAATTTCCACCAGAATGCTCGGTTTGGCCATTTTCGCTTCGACGGTGGCACGGGCCGGGGCGGCGCCTTTGGGCAGCCACTGGTCCCACACCGAGTTCATCCCGGCAAAGTGCGCCTCGATGTCGTTCAGGTAAATCGTCGCCGACAGCAGGTGTTGTTTGTCAGTGCCGGCCAGATCAAGCAAACGCTCGATATTGGCAAGTACTTCGCGAGTCTGCTGTTCAATCCCGGCGTCGAAGTCGTCGCCGACCTGCCCGGCCAGATACACGGTGCCGTTGTGGCTGACGATCTGACTCATGCGCTCATTGGTGAGCTGGCGCTGGATTGCCATGTTTTGCGGACTCCTGAATTTTGTTGCCGTAACGGGAAATATCGAGGCCTTCGGCGCTGATCTGTGGCTTTTTCTTTGCCATCAGGTCGGCCAGCAAACGACCGGAACCGCACGCCATGGTCCAACCGAGGGTGCCGTGACCGGTGTTGAGGAACAGGTTCTTGAACGGTGTGGCACCCACGATCGGCGTGCCGTCCGGGGTGGTCGGACGCAGACCGGTCCAGAAACTCGCCTCGGCCAGATTACCGCCCTGAGGATAAAGGTCGTTGACGATCATCTCCAGGGTTTCGCGGCGGCGCGGGTTCAGCGACAGGTCAAAACCGGCGATCTCGGCCATGCCGCCAACGCGGATGCGGTTGTCGAAACGGGTGATCGCGACCTTGTAGGTCTCGTCGAGAATAGTCGAGGTCGGAGCCATCGCCGGGTTGGTGATCGGCACGGTCAGCGAGTAACCCTTGAGCGGATACACCGGGGCCTTGATGCCCAGCGGCTTGAGCAATTGCGGCGAATAGCTGCCGAGCGCCAGCACGTAGCGGTCGGCGGTTTCCAGTTTGCCGTCGATCCACACGCCGTTGATGCGATCACCGGCGTAGTCGAGTTTCTGAATGTCCTGGCCGAAGCGGAATTCGACACCGAGTTTCACTGCCATTTCGGCGAGACGCGTGGTGAAGATCTGGCAGTCGCCAGTCTGGTCATTCGGCAGGCGCAGGGCGCCGGCGAGGATGTCAGTGACACCTGCCAGCGCTGGCTCGACGCGGGCAATGCCGGCGCGATCGAGGACTTCAAACGGCACGCCGGATTCTTTCAGCACGGCGATGTCTTTGGCGGCATTATCCAGTTGCGCCTGGGTGCGGAACAATTGAGTGGTGCCGAGGCTGCGGCCTTCGTAGGCGATGCCGGTTTCGGCGCGCAATTCATCGAGGCAGTCGCGGCTGTACTCGGACAGACGCACCATGCGCTCCTTGTTCACCGCGTAACGGCTGGCGGTGCAGTTGCGCAGCATCTGCGCCATCCACAGGTACTGGTCGATGTCGGCAGTGGCCTTGATCGCGAGAGGGGCGTGGCGTTGCAGCAGCCACTTAATCGCCTTCAGCGGCACGCCCGGCGCGGCCCACGGCGAGGCGTAGCCCGGCGAGACCTGGCCGGCGTTGGCGAAACTGGTCTCCATGGCCGCAGCGGGCTGCCGGTCGACCACCACCACTTCAAACCCGGCACGGGCCAGATAGTAAGCACTGGCGGTACCGATGACGCCGCTACCCAAGACCATAACGCGCATTTTGTATCCCTCATCGCGGCTTTTCGCCGAGCTGTGTTGTTAGAGCAATGATGCGCGCAGTGTAAAAAAGAAATGCCAGTGCTTTTCACTATATAAGCGCCTATATTTGGCGACAATTCTCGGCAAAAACCCTTTTCACGGAGGCGCATCCCCTATGCGTACCAACACTCAGACCAAACGTGAGCTGGACAAGATCGACCGCAACATCTTGCGGATCCTGCAGGCGGACGGGCGGATTTCCTTTACCGAACTCGGGGAAAAGGTCGGCCTCTCCACCACGCCGTGCACCGAGCGGGTAAGGCGTCTGGAGCGCGAAGGAATCATCATGGGCTACAACGCCCGGCTGAATCCGCAGCACTTGAAGGGTAGCTTGCTGGTGTTTGTCGAGATCAGCCTTGACTACAAATCCGGCGACACTTTCGAAGAGTTCCGCCGCGCGGTGCTGAAATTGCCGCACGTGCTGGAATGTCATTTGGTGTCAGGGGATTTCGACTATCTGGTGAAGGCGCGGATTTCCGAGATGGCTTCGTACCGCAAACTGCTGGGCGACATTCTGCTGAAGCTGCCGCATGTGCGGGAGTCGAAGAGTTATATCGTGATGGAAGAGGTGAAGGAGAGCCTGAGCCTGCCGATTCCAGACTGAGCACCGCGACGATCGTTCCCGCGCTCTGCGTGGGAATGCCTCTTCGGACGCTCCGCGTTCGGCATTTGGGACGCAGAGCGTCCCGGGCTGCATTCCCACGCAGAGCGTGGGAATGATCATGAAACGCTACGACTAAACCAACACCTGCCGATTCGCCGTCATGTACTCGAATATCTGCTTCTCCACCCGCGGATGAATCAGCTCCACCGGCCGCCGCTCATTCGGGCAAGGCAAGGTTTTGGTCGTGCCAAACAAGCGGCAAATCAACGGCCGCTCCTCATACACCGTGCAGCCATTCGGCCCCAGATGCACACAGTTCAACTCCTCCATCGCCGCATCCTGCTCGGCGCGGGTCTTGCGCGGCAGGCGGGACATTTCTTCCGGCGAAGTGGTCACTGGCCCGCAGCAGTCGTGGCAGCCGGGCACGCACTCGAACGAGGGGATCTGCTGACGCAAGGTGCGGACTGTCTGGCTGTTGCAGCTCATCGAAACGGTAACCAAGGTGGAATAGGCGCCAATTGTGCCGCAAAAGCCCTGATCCAGACACCGCCGGCCGACCAGTGTTGCCCACGTTCGGGCGTGCGGCTTATGCTCCGTCAAATTTTCTCGACACCTTAGCCGTTGGATGACGCCCATGACTGCCCGCGCCCACTCCCCCGCGAGCCAACCCCACGTTGCCTCTTATTACGCCGCCAGCAGCTTGCCGCAGCCGGATCATCCTGCGCTGCAAGGTGAAATGGTGGCTGATGTCTGCGTGGTTGGTGGCGGTTTTTCCGGGTTGAACACGGCACTGGAACTGGCTGAACGCGGCCTCAGCGTGGTGCTACTGGAAGCACACAAGATTGGCTGGGGCGCCAGTGGCCGCAACGGCGGGCAGTTGATTCGCGGCGTCGGCCACGGCCTCGATCAGTTCACCAACGTCATCGGCGCCGACGGCGTGCGCGAGATGAAACTCATGGGCCTGGAAGCGGTGGAAATCGTTCGTCAGCGCGTCGAGCGTTTTCAGATTGCCTGTGACCTGACCTGGGGCTACTGCGACCTCGCCAACAAACCGTCCGACCTCGAAGGCTTTGCCGAAGACGCCGAAGAATTGCGTGGCCTTGGCTATCGCTACGAAACCCGCTTGCTGCAAGCCAACGATATGCACACGGTGGTCGGCTCCAAGCGCTATGTCGGCGGATTGATCGACATGGGTTCAGGACATCTGCATCCGCTGAATCTGGCGCTGGGTGAAGCGGCAGCGGCGCAGCAATTGGGCGTCAAACTGTTTGAACACTCCGCAGTGACGCGTATCGATTACGGCCCCGAAGTCAAAGTCCATACAGCCCACGGTTTGGTACGCGCGAAAACGCTGGTGCTCGGCTGCAATGCCTATCTCAATGATCTGAACCCGCAACTCAGCGGCAAAGTCCTGCCCGCCGGCAGCTACATCATCGCCACCGAACCGTTGAGCGAAGAACAGGCGCACAGCCTGCTGCCGCAGAACATGGCGGTCTGCGACCAACGTGTCGCGCTGGATTACTACCGGCTCTCGGCCGATCATCGTTTGCTGTTCGGCGGTGCCTGTCATTATTCGGGGCGGGATCCGAAGGATATCGGCGCCTACATGCAGCCGAAGATGCTCGAAGTATTCCCGCAATTGGCCGGGGTGAAGATCGATTATCAGTGGGGCGGGATGATCGGTATCGGCGCAAACCGTTTGCCGCAGATTGGCCGGCTCGCGGATCAGCCAAATGTGTATTACGCCCAGGCGTATTCCGGACACGGGGTGAATGCCACGCACCTGGCGGGCAAGTTGCTCGCCGAGGCGATCAGCGGGCGGCACAGCGGTGGCTTTGATCTGTTTGCCAAGGTGCCGCACATCACTTTCCCGGGCGGCAAGCATTTGCGTTCGCCGCTGTTGGCGTTGGGGATGTTGTGGCATCGGATGAAAGAGTTGGTCTGATTGATCGTTCCCACGCTCTGCGTGGGAATGCATCCAGTGACGCTCTGCGTCACAGCGGACGCGGAGCGTCCGGGGCGGCGTTCCCACGCAGAGCGTGGGAACGATCAGTGGTTATCAGATCCGCCAGAACGGCTTC
This sequence comes from Pseudomonas sp. Irchel 3H7, assembly GCF_900187605.1. Classification (GTDB taxonomy): domain Bacteria; phylum Pseudomonadota; class Gammaproteobacteria; order Pseudomonadales; family Pseudomonadaceae; genus Aquipseudomonas. The sequence goes on along the minus strand of NZ_FYEA01000007.1, from coordinate 357,707 downwards.
AACCCCTCCTCCTGCGCCTGTTCACGCGTCAGCCCGATGTCCTTGAGCTGATCCGCCGTCAGCGCCAGCAACGCCTTTCGCGTGTGCAGACGATGCCAGAACAGATTCCAGCGACTCAGGCCGGATGGCGCGTTACGCATGAGATTGCGCGCGTTGTCCTTCTGCCCTGCCGCCAGTTCCTGACTGTGTAACGTCAGCCGCACATCGCTCAAGCCGTTCATTTTCGTTGCTCCTGTTTACTTGGGTAGCCAGAGATTCCATGATGCGCGGGCGAGCAAAACCGTTACAGATTCAAAGCAACTGTATTAACTCCATACAGATTTGCCGCTCTGAAGACTGAATTGTCGATTTCTGCCGCATCTGTACTGGTTTATCGAATCACCGCACCGAGGCAGAGCCATGACCCTTTATGTAAACCTTGCCGAATTGCTCGGCACGCGCATCGAAAACGGCTTCTATCGACCCGGCGATCGGTTGCCGTCTGTACGTGCCTTGAGCGTCGAACACGGGGTCAGCCTGAGCACGGTGCAACAGGCTTATCGCATGCTGGAAGACAGCGGTCTGGCTACGCCAAAGCCCAAGTCCGGCTACTTTGTGCCGGTTGGCCGCGAACTGCCGGAGCTGCCCGCCGTTGGCCGCCCGGCGCAACGGCCAGTGGAGATTTCGCAATGGGATCAGGTGCTGGAGTTGATTCGCGCAGTGCCGCGCAAGGATGTCGTGCAACTGGGTCGCGGCATGCCCGACATCAGCTCGCCAACGATGAAACCGCTGCTGCGCGGGCTGGCGCGGATCAGCCGCCGCCAGGACATGCCCGGTCTGTATTACGACAACATCCACGGCACCCTCGAATTGCGCGAGCAGATCGCCAGACTGATGCTTGATTCCGGCTGCCAGTTGAGCGCCAGCGACCTGGTCGTCACCACCGGTTGCCATGAAGCGCTGTCCACCAGCATCCACGCGATCTGCGAGCCGGGCGACATTGTCGCGGTGGACTCGCCAAGCTTTCACGGCGCCATGCAGACCCTCAAGGGCCTGGGCATGAAAGCCTTGGAAATCCCCACCGATCCCCTCACCGGCATCAGCCTCGAAGCCCTGGAACTAGCGCTGGAACAATGGCCGATCAAGGTCATCCAGCTCACCCCGAACTGTAACAACCCGCTCGGCTACATCATGCCGGAGTCGCGCAAACGCGCTCTGCTCAACCTCGCGCAGCGCTTCGACGTGGCGATCATCGAAGACGATGTGTATGGCGAACTGGCCTACACCTACCCGCGCCCACGCACGATCAAATCTTTCGACGAAGACGGCCGCGTATTGCTGTGCAGCTCGTTTTCCAAGACCCTGGCGCCAGGGCTGCGTATTGGCTGGGTCGCGCCGGGCCGATACCTCGAACGCGTGCTGCACATGAAATACATCAGCACCGGATCGACCGCACCGCAGCCGCAGATCGCCATCGCCGAATTCCTCAAGGCCGGTCATTTCGAACCGCACTTGCGGCGGATGCGCACGCAATACCAGCGCAGCCGCGACCTGATGATCGACTGGGTGACCCGCTATTTCCCGGCAGGCACCCGCGCCAGTCGGCCGCAAGGCAGCTTCATGTTGTGGGTCGAATTGCCGGAAGGTTTCGACACCTTGAAACTGAATCGTGAGTTGCACGACCAAGGCGTACAGATTGCCGTCGGCAGCATCTTTTCCGCCTCGGGCAAATACCGCAATTGCCTGCGGATGAACTACGCTGCCAAACCGACAGCGCAGATCGAAGAAGCGGTGCGCAAGGTCGGCGAGACCGCTGTCAGATTGCTGGCAGAAGCCGACTGACTTTTTTCCTGAGAACCGCGTCCATATGCCGACCCTAGCCGCCAACCGGAATGACCCTACGTGAGCTTCAGACAGCCCCTTCTCGCTTTGCTGTTACTCGCCTCGTTCCTGAGCGGCTGTGCCAGTCTCGATGTTCCGCGCGAATCCAGTCAGGCGTTGCCGGCTTCCGATTCCAGCTTCGGTCGTTCGATTCAGGCACAAGCGGCGCCCTATCAAGGCCGCTCGGGTTTTCGCCTGCTGTCCAACAGCAGCGAGGCGTTCACCGCGCGCGCCGAACTGATCCGCAACGCCCAGAGCAGTCTGGATCTGCAGTACTACATCGTCCACGACGGCATCAGCACGCGGATGCTGGTGGAGGAACTGCTCAAGGCTGCCGATCGTGGTGTCCGTGTGCGCATTCTCCTCGACGACACCACCAGCGATGGCCTCGACCAGATCATCGCGACACTGGCGGCGCATCCACAGATTCAGATTCGCCTGTTCAACCCGCTGCATCTGGGCCGCAGCACCGGCGTCACCCGCGCGGCGGGGCGCTTGTTCAATCTGTCGCTGCAACATCGGCGCATGCACAACAAGCTGTGGCTGGCGGACAACAGCGTGGCCATCGTCGGCGGGCGCAATCTGGGCGACGAGTACTTCGACGCCGAGCCGAACCTGAATTTCACCGACATCGACATGCTCAGTGTCGGGCCGGTCGCCGAGCAACTCGGGCACAGTTTCGACCAGTACTGGAACAGCGCGCTGAGCAAACCGATCGACGAGTTCCTCACCAGCCAACCGACCGCCAAGGATCTGCAGAACACTCGCACCCGCCTGGAAGAATCGCTGGAAGACACCCGTAAACAGAATCACGCGCTTTATCAGCAGCTCATGACGTTCAAGACCGCGCCGCGCATGGATATCTGGCGCAAAGAACTGATCTGGGCGTGGAATCAGGCGTTGTGGGATGCACCGAGCAAGGTGTTGGCCAAGGGTGAGCCGGATCCGCAATTGCTGCTGACCACGCAGCTGGGCCCGGAGCTGCGCGGCGTCAGCAAGGAACTGATCATGATCTCGGCGTACTTTGTGCCGGGCCAGCCGGGGCTGGTGTACCTGACCGGCCGCGCCGATGCGGGTGTGTCCGTGAGCCTGCTGACCAACTCGCTGGAAGCCACCGACGTGCCCGCAGTGCACGGCGGATATGCGCCGTATCGCAAAGCTCTGCTGGAGCATGGCGTGAAGTTGTATGAACTACGGCGCCAGCCTGGGGATAACTACGGCAGCGGTCCGCATGTGTTTTACAGCAAGTCGTTTCGTGGCTCGGATTCAAGCCTGCACAGCAAAGCGATGATTTTTGATCGGCAGAAGTCGTTTATCGGCTCGTTCAACTTCGACCCGCGCTCGGTGCTGTGGAACACCGAAGTCGGGGTCTTGGTCGACAGCCCCGAGCTGGCCGAACATGTTCGCGAACTGGCCTTGCAAGGCATGGCGCCAGCGTTGAGCTATGAGGCGAAGCTTGAGAACGGGCAGATCGTCTGGGTGACTGAGGACAACGGCCAAATGCATACACTGAGCAAAGAGCCGGGGAGTTGGTGGCGACGATTCAACGCGTGGTTCAGCACCACTGTCGGCCTTGAGCGAATGCTTTAAAAAGCAAAAGATCGCAGCCTTCGGCAGCTCCTACAGAACGAATGCATTGCAACTGTAGGAGCTGTCGAAGGCTGCGATCTTTTGATCTTAGGCAGGCTCGGTTATGGGTCCGAATGCCCCTTGGCGCAAGAGCAGAATCACCAACCCAAACGCCCCAATCGCCATCAACAACGGCAACGCATGCCCATTGATCCACTGGCTGCCCGCCCCGGCCGCGAGCGGCCCGACCAGACATCCCACGCCCCACAGCTGTGCAATATGCGCATTCGCCCGCACCAGTGCATCGTCGCGATAACGCTCGCCAATCAAAATCAACGACAGGGTGAACAACCCGCCGGCACTCGCCCCGAACAATACCCACAGCGGCCAGATGAGCAGCGTATCGAGCAACAGCGGGATCGCCAGACTCGACAGCATCAACACCAGCGCACAACCGGCGAACAACGTGCGCCGCGACAGGTAGTCGGCCAACGCGCCAATCGGCAATTGCAGCAGCGCATCGCCCACCACCACCGTGCTGACCATCGCCAGTGCAATCTCGGCGGTAAAACCCTGCTGCAGGCAATACACCGGCAGCAGCGTCAAGATCATCGCCTCGAACGCGGCAAACAATGAAACCGCCCAGGCAATCGCTGGCAGCTCACGAGCGAATCCCCACAGGTCACGGAACGTTACGCTGCTCGCTTCGCTGCTGGGTGCACCGCTGCGGCCCAGCAGCAACAAGGGCGAAACCAGCAGCAGGCCGACGCCGACCCAGAAACCGTAATCATGCTCGGTACCCAGCGCGCCCAGCAGTAACGGGCCGGAGAGCTGGCTCAACGCATAGCTGCTGCCATACAGCGCCACCAATCGTCCGCGCCAGTTCTCGACCACCAGTTGATTGATCCAGCTCTCGCCGAGGATGAACACGATGGTCAGGATCACGCCGATCATCAGGCGCAATACCAGCCAGATCGGGTAGCTCGGCAACAGCGCCAGCAGGCCGATGGACAGCGCTCCAGCCCACAGACACAGGCGCATCAGGTTGGCCGTACCGAAGCGTGCCGCCAGATGGCTGGAAATTTTCGCGCCCAACAACACGCCAATCGCCGGCATCGCCGCCATCACACCGATGGCGAAAGAGCCGTAACCCCAACCCTCCAGGCGCAACGACACCAACGGCATGCTGACCCCCAGGGCCAGGCCGACACTCAAGACAGACGCCAACACGGCGAAATACGTCGCCCACCGCATGTTCCACGCTCCTGTGGATAATTATTTTTAGAGGCCACATCAAGCAAATGTGGGAGCGAGCCTGCTCGCGAAAGCGGTTTCACATTCAGCACAAGGGCTGACTGATACACCGCTTTCGCGAGCAGGCTCGCTCCCACAGGGATCTGCCTCGTCTGGAGGATCTGCTCTCGCGAACAGCCCCTCCTAACGGCTTACAGCTTGATCCACGTCGCTTTCAGCTCAGTGTATTTGTCGAACGCGTGCAGCGACTTGTCGCGGCCGTTGCCCGACTGCTTGAAGCCGCCAAACGGTGCGGTCATGTCGCCGCCGTCGTACTGGTTGACCCACACACTGCCGGCACGCAGAGCCTTGGCGGTCAGGTGTGCCTTGGAGATGTCCTGGGTCCAGACCGCAGCGGCCAAGCCGTAAGGCGTGTCGTTGGCGATCTGGATAGCTTCCTCGGCAGTATCGAAGGCGATAACCGACAGAACCGGCCCGAAAATCTCTTCCTGAGCGATTTTCATCGCGTTGCTCACGCCGTCGAAAATCGTTGGCTCGACGTAGGTGCCACCGGTTTCCTGCAGGATGCGCTTGCCGCCAGCGACCAGTTTGGCGCCATCGCTGTGGCCGGATTCGATGTACGACAGCACGGTGTTCATCTGCTGCGTATCCACCAGTGCACCGACATTGGTCGCCGGGTCCAGCGGATTGCCCGGCTTCCAGGCCTTCAGCGCCTCAATCACCATCGGCAGGAATGTGTCCTTGATCGAACGCTCGACCAGCAGACGCGAACCGGCGGTGCAGACTTCACCCTGGTTGAAGGCGATGGCGCTGGCGGCGGATTCAGCGGCGGCTTGCAGATCCGGCGCATCGGCAAAGACGATGTTCGGGCTCTTGCCGCCGGCTTCCAGCCAGACGCGTTTCATGTTCGATTCGCCGGAGTAGATCATCAATTGCTTGGCGATCTTGGTCGAACCGGTAAATACCAGCGTATCGACGTCGTTGTGCAGGGCCAGCGCCTTGCCGACGGTGTGGCCGTAGCCCGGCAGCACGTTGAGCACGCCTTTCGGAATACCGGCTTCAACAGCCAGCGCAGCGATGCGAATGGCGGTCAGCGGGGATTTTTCCGACGGCTTGAGGATCACCGAGTTACCGGTCGACAATGCCGGGCCGAGTTTCCAGCAGGCCATCATCAATGGGAAGTTCCACGGTACGATGGCGCCGACCACCCCCACTGGCTCGCGAGTCACCAGACCCAGTTGATCGTGCGGCGTAGCGGCGACTTCGTCGTAAATCTTGTCGATCGCTTCACCGCTCCAGCTCAGCGCTTGCGCCGCGCCCGGGACGTCGATGTACAGCGAATCACTGATCGGCTTGCCCATGTCGAGGGTTTCGAGCAGGGCCAGTTCCTCGGCGTGCTGCTTGAGCAGGCCGGCAAAACGGATCATGGTGGCTTTGCGTTTGGTCGGCGCCAAGCGCGACCAGACGCCGGAATTGAAGGTGGCGCGGGCGTTTTCCACGGCGCGCTGAGCGTCGGCGGCGTCACAGCTGGCAATCTTGCCGAGCAGACGGCCATCGACCGGGCTGATGCACTCGAAGGTCTCGCCGGAGACGGCGTCGGTGTATTCGCCATTGAGGTAGGCGCGGCCTTCAATCTTCAGGTCGCGGGCGCGTTGTTCCCAGTCGGCACGAGTCAGGGTGGTCATTTAAGTGTCCTCCTCTTGTTCAATACGAGCGCCGCGCGATCGTCGCCAGCGTCCTCAAAAATTCTGCCCGGCCAGCCTGCATTTCGGCCCAAGGCACCCGCCACCCTAAACCAGCGGCCGGGGTTGTTTCAATATATTTGACATAAGCCGGCTATACGGCCTTGCGGTGTTCATTTTAATAAACATAGACTTTCGCCCATTCCAACCATCACGTCGTCATTACGGGAGAAAACAACAATGAACATCCAGAACGTCGTCGACATCAGCCTGACCAGCAGCGAAGCCGAACGCTATCGTCCGGACCCGGCGAAAGTGCTCAAGGGTGATCCTGAGCAAGCGGTGTTCCACCAATACGAAAGCCCTTGTGGGCAGATGGGCGTTGGTGTGTGGGAAGGCGCGGTGGGTCAGTGGACAGTGAACTACACCGAGCATGAATACTGCGAGATCTTGCAGGGCGTTTCGGTGCTGCGTGATGGCGATGGCAATGCCAAGACCTTGCGTGTTGGTGACCGGTTTGTGATTCCGGCGGGGTTTCGTGGCACTTGGGAAGTGCTGGAGGCTTGCCGCAAGGTCTATGTGATCTTTGAACAGAAAAGCTGATCCGACACACACGGTGACGAGCAGGGTAAGGCATGTCCAGCAGGTTTGAGTGAAACTTCGGCTGGCCGCTTAGGAATCGAGAAAAGATCAGTCAAACCAGGAGGTTAGTCTGATTCGATGAATAGGGGCCTCAACTCAAACCAAAGCAAGGAGGCACAATGTCCAGCCAATGCAATCTCTACAACGCGCAATTTTTCCTCGGCGATGTTGCTACTACTGACAACCTGCTCGCTGTGCGCAACGCAGCCGGAGTAACAAAGCATCGCCTCGAAGTGCCGGATGGCATGTACAACCTGCGCACTGATGCGGACCGCATCAGAGTCCTGGTCAACGAGAAAAACGAGATCATTGAACTGATCTGTGGTTGATCGATCAGGCTTCAAGGCAACAAAAAAGGCCCGTATCGTGAGATACGGGCCTTTTTCGTAAGTCCGGAAAAATCAATTACTTGATTTTGCCTTCCTTGTAGATCACGTGCTTGCGAACAACCGGATCATATTTCTTGATCTCGATTTTGTCCGGGGTAGTACGCTTGTTCTTGTCGGTAGTGTAGAAGTGACCAGTACCGGCGCTCGAGATCAAACGAATCAATTCACGCATGATTAGCTCCCTTAAATCTTGCCATCGCGGCGAAGTTCGGCGAGCACGACAGTGATGCCACGCTTGTCGATGATACGCATGCCTTTGGCAGATACGCGCAGACGCACAAAACGTTTCTCTTCTTCAACCCAGAAGCGGTGATGCTGCAGGTTCGGCAGGAAACGACGACGGGTTTTGTTGTTTGCGTGGGAAATGTTATTCCCAGTCACCGGACCCTTACCGGTAACTTGACATACTCTCGACATGCCTCAGCCCTCTAAAACCACATGCCCAACCCGGCATGGGTTGGCCGCTTAATCTCTCAGTCATTTGGCGCCAGGCGCCGCGTTTCTTTAGAGGTCTTACCGGCTACACCTACAGTGAAGGAACCGGGCCCCTAGAAAAGAGCGCTGCTTTATACCAGAAAGACCCGGGTGCAACAACATTCGGTGTGCAATCAATCCATAAAAAGACGCTTTTTCAGCCTGCGAACGCCTTGGATAAAGGCTGGCATCGATTTTTACCACTCGTCGCAGAAAATCGTCCTCACGGCCGATCCAGACTTTTTACCGCGCGCCGCAGTCTGAAAAACCGCCATCACTGTGCCCCGAAAATGCAAAAAGGGGATAGTCATTTGTAATCCAGACCTCTAGGGTAGGCCTTTTCCAGACTGCACTTGCAGATGGGCCTTCGATCTGTAAAAGGAAACCGACCATGCGCCTCGCTGCCCTACCCCTGTTGCTCGCCCCGCTCCTGCTGAGCCCCCTGGCCCAGGCCGCCGCGCTGAGCGTCTGCACCGAGGCCAGCCCTGAAGGGTTCGATGTGGTGCAATACAACTCGCTGACCACCACCAACGCCTCGGCCGACGTGCTGATGAACCGCCTGGTGGATTTCGACACCGCCAGCGGCAAAGTCGTGCCGAGCCTGGCCGACAGCTGGGAAGTCAGCACCGACGGCCTGACTTACGTGTTCAAGCTGCGTGCGCAGGTGAAATTTCACACCACTGAATACTTCAAGCCAAGCCGTGAACTGACCGCCGAAGACGTCAAATTCAGCTTCGACCGCATGCTCGACCCGGCCAATCCGTGGCACAAAGTCGCCCAGAGCGGCTTCCCGCATGCGCAGTCGATGCAGTTGCCGGCACTGATCAAGAAAATCGACGCACTTGACCCGCTCACCGTGCGTTTCACCCTTGATCACCCGGATTCGACGTTCCTGGCGACTCTGAGTATGGGCTTCGCTTCGATCTACTCCGCCGAATACGCCGACAAGCTGATGAAGGCAGGCGCGACCGACAAGCTCAACAGCCAGCCAATCGGCACCGGCCCGTTCGTCTTCAACCGTTTCCAGAAAGACGCGGCGATCCGCTACAAGGCCAACCCGGATTACTTCGGCGGCAAGCCTGCGGTGGATCCGTTGATCTTCGCCATTACCCCGGACGCCAACGTGCGCCTGCAGAAACTGCGGCGCAATGAATGCCAGATCGCCCTGTCGCCAAAACCGTTGGACGTACAGGCCGCGCTGAAAGAGCCGACACTGAAAGTCGAAAAGACTGACGCGTTCATGACCGCATTCGTCGGCATCAACAGTCAGCATCCGCCACTGGACAAGCCGGAGGTGCGTCAGGCAATCAACCTTGCCTTCGACAAGGCCAACTACATCAAGGCTGTGTTTGAAGACACCGCAGAAGCGGCCAATGGCCCTTATCCGCCGAACACCTGGAGTTACGCGAAGAGTCTGCCGGGTTACCCGCACGATGTCGCTAAAGCCAAGGCACTGATGGCCAAGGCAGGATTGAAGGACGGGTTTCAGACCACCATCTGGACACGCCCGTCAGGCAGCCTGCTAAACCCGAATCCAAGCCTCGGTGCGCAATTGCTGCAATCGGATCTGGCGGAAATCGGCATTCAGGCAGAAATCCGCGTGATCGAATGGGGCGAATTGATTCGTCGCGCGAAGGCCGGCGAGCATGACCTGCTGTTCATGGGCTGGGCCGGTGACAATGGCGACCCGGACAACTTCCTTACGCCGCAGTTTTCCTGCGCCGCGGTCAAATCGGGCACCAATTTCGCGCGGTACTGCAATGCCGATCTGGACAGGTTGATCAGCGCCGGCAAGACCACCAGCGAACAAGGCGTGCGTACCAAGCTGTACGAACAGGCGCAGACGCAGATTCAGCAGCAGGCGTTGTGGCTGCCGCTGGCGCACCCGACGGCCTACGCACTGACGCGTAAAGACGTGCAGGGTTACTCGGTAAGCCCGTTCGGCCGGCAGGACTATTCCAAGGTCAACCTCAAATAACCTGCCTTACACATAACCTGTAGGAGTGAGCCTGCTCGCGATAGCAATCTTCCAGCCACCAAACATGTTGACTGAAATGAAGCCATCGCGAGCAGGCTCACTCCTACATGGACTTGCGTTTTGTCCCTAGAACTACATCCAGCCACACTCCGCCATCGACAGCGGCTCACCATCGCCGACGATGAAGTGATCCAGCACTCGCACATCAATCAGCTCCAGCGTCTTCTGCAGGCGCTTGGTCAGCAATCGATCAGCCTGACTGGGGTCAGTGTTCCCCGATGGATGGTTGTGGCACAGGATCAACGCCGCCGCGTTATTGGCCAAACATCGCTTCACAACCTCGCGTGGATGCACGCTGGTGTTGTCGATCGAGCCGCGAAAGAGGATCTCGAAATTCAGTACTTGATGTTTGGAGTCGAGAAACAGGCAACCAAACACCTCATGCGGTTCGTGACGCAGCATCGATTTCAGATAATCGCGAACGACCTGAGGGTTTTCCAGGGCTGGTTTCTGCCGTGATTTCTCAGCCAGATGCCGCCTGTTCATTTCCTGAGCAGCTTGCAGTTGCGCAAACTTCGCCGGCCCGAGTCCCAATTGTTTGCTGAATGCGTGCTGGTCGGCCTCAAGCAGCAAACGCAGGCTGCCGAATTGAGTCAACAGATTGCGCGCCAGGTCCACAGCGCTTATTCCGGGCAATCCGGTGCGCAGAAAAATCGCCAATAACTCAGCGTCCGAAAGGCTCGCTGCCCCGTGCTCCAATAACCTTTCCCGCGGCCGTTCCGCCGCAGGCCAATCGCGAATACTCATACACATTCCCTGTCTGTGGGCGCCGCTGTTCCGTAGCGGTCGCTGTGATATCTTAGCCCATCTTTTTTGCGGGCGAATTCACCCTGGGGAGGGGGATTCGCCACGTATGTCACCCACGAAATGAAAGGCAGACCTATGCAGCGGCTGTATCGGAAACGCATCGTTCTGGGCGTCGGCGGCGGTATTGCGGCCTACAAGAGCGCCGATCTGGTTCGTCGCCTGATCGATCAGGGCGCTGAAGTGCGCGTGGTGATGACCCATGGCGGCGCCGAGTTCATCACCCCGCTGACCATGCAAGCGCTGTCCGGCCACCCGGTGCACCTCGACTTGCTCGACCCGGCTGCCGAAGCCGCGATGGGCCACATCGAGCTGGCCAAGTGGGCCGATCTGGTGCTGATCGCCCCGGCCACCGCCGACCTGATCGCCCGCCTTGCCCAAGGCATCGCCAATGATTTGCTGACCACTCTGGTGCTCGCTACCGACGCCGTCGTCGCCGTTGCTCCGGCCATGAATCAGGCGATGTGGCGCGACCCGGCGACCCAGGCCAACCTGCAACTCCTGGAAAGCCGTGGCCTGAAGACCTTCGGCCCAGCCTCGGGCAGTCAGGCCTGCGGCGATGTCGGCATGGGCCGCATGATGGAAGCCACCGATCTGGCGCAATGCGCGGCGGACTGCTTCCAGCGTCAGGCTCTGACCGGCAAGCACGTGGTGATTACCGCCGGCCCGACCCAGGAAAACATCGACCCGGTGCGCTACATCACCAACCACAGCTCCGGCAAAATGGGCTTTGCCCTCGCCGAAGCCGCAGTTGAAGCCGGCGCCCGCGTCACCTTGATCAGCGGCCCGGTGCACCTGCCGACCCCGGATCGCGTCACGCGCATCGATGTGGTCAGCGCTCGCGACATGCTCGCGGCCTGCGAATCGGCGATCCCGTGCGACGTGTTCATCGCCTCGGCAGCCGTTGCGGACTACCGCCCGGAAGTCGTCGCCCCGCAAAAACTCAAGAAAGATCCTACGAGCGGTGACGGCTTCGTCCTGCAAATGGTGCGTAACCCGGACATCCTGGCCACCATTGCGACCCGTCCCGACCGTCCGTTCAGTGTCGGCTTTGCCGCCGAGACCGAACACCTGCTCGACTACGCTGCACGCAAGCTGAAGGACAAGAATCTCGATTTGATCGTCGCCAACGACGTTGCCAACCCGAGCATCGGTTTCAACAGTGAAGAAAACGCCTGCAGCGTGATTGACCGTGCGCTGCACGCCACGGTTTTCGCCCAGACCAGCAAAAGCAAGATCGCTCGCCAGCTGGTCACTTTTATCGCCGAACGTCTGAACCAGGTTTAATTTACATGCACGCTTTGCAAGCCAAGATCCTCGACCCACGCATCGGCAGCGAATTCCCGCTGCCGCAATACGCCACACCAGGCTCCGCTGGCCTCGACCTGCGCGCCATGCTGGAGCAGGACATCGTGATCAAGCCGGGTGAAACCGTGCTGATCCCGACCGGTCTGTCGGTTTACATCGGCGACCCGAACCTCGCCGCGCTGATCCTGCCGCGCTCGGGCATGGGCCATAAGCACGGCATTGTGCTGGGCAACCTCGTCGGCCTGATCGACTCCGATTACCAGGGCCCGTTGATGGTGTCGTGCTGGAACCGTGGCCAGACCGATTTCACCATGACCGTCGGTGAACGCCTGGCGCAATTGGTGCTGGTACCGGTGGTACAGGCGCACTTTGAAATGGTTGAAGAGTTCGTCGAAACCGAACGCGGCACCGGCGGGTTTGGCCACACCGGCACTAAATAACCGGAGTCATCTTCTGTAGGAGCTGCCGCAGGCTGCGATCTTTTGATTTTTAAGATCAAGATCAATAGATCGCAGCCTGCGGCAGCTCCTACAGGGGGAAGTTTCAGGCAGATCAACTGAAAGGTTTAACACCGAAAATCAAGGTTTTGCCGGCCGAAAGCCACGCCAGCCGAGGCGTCATGGCCCTTTCATACCACGAACTCTCTGTGGAAAACGCCGTCATACCCTTCAGTTTGAGCCTGCCGTCGAACGATTCGTCGGTCTGTCCCGCCACTTTCGAGATGGAGCATTTCCGTAGATGAGCACCCCAGCCAAGATTGCCCCGAAGCTGCCCGACAGCATTTTCCGCGCCTATGACATTCGCGGCACCGTGCCGGAATTCCTCAATGCCGAAACCGCTTACTGGATCGGTCGCGCCATCGGCTCGCAGAGCCTGGCCGAGGGTGAGCCGAACGTGTCCGTCGGTCGCGATGGCCGCCTGTCCGGCCCCGAACTGGTTGCCGAGCTGATCCGCGGTATCGCCGAAAGCGGCTGCCACGTCAGCGACGTTGGCCTGGTGCCGACGCCGGCGCTGTATTACGCCGCCAATGTGCTGGCCGGCAAGTCGGGCGTGATGCTCACCGGCAGCCACAACCCGTCGAACTACAACGGTTTCAAGATCGTCATCGCCGGCGACACCCTCGCCAACGAACAGATTCAGGTGCTGCATGAGCGCATCAAAACCAACAATCTGAGCAGCGGCACCGGCAGCGTTACTCAGGTCGAAATCCTCGATCGCTACAACACCGAAATCGTCCAGGACATCAAACTGGCGCGGCGCATGAAGGTCGTGGTCGACTGCGGCAACGGCGCGGCCGGCGTGATCGCCCCGCAACTGATCGAGGCGCTGAACTGCGAAGTCATCCCGCTGTTCTGCGAAGTCGACGGCAACTTCCCGAACCATCACCCGGATCCGGGCAAGCCGGAAAACCTCGTAGACCTGATCGCCAAGGTCAAGGAAAGCAACGCCGACATCGGCCTGGCCTTCGACGGCGACGGTGACCGTGTCGGCGTGGTGACCAACACCGGGAGCATCGTCTACCCGGATCGCCTGCTGATGCTGTTCGCCCGCGACGTAGTCGCACGCAACCCGGACGCCGAGATCATTTTCGACGTCAAATGCACCCGTCGCCTGGTGCCGCTGATCAAGGAGTACGGTGGTCGTCCGCTAATGTGGAAGACTGGTCATTCGTTGATCAAAAAGAAAATGAAACAATCCGGTGCGCTATTGGCCGGTGAAATGAGCGGGCACATCTTCTTCAAGGAACGCTGGTTCGGTTTCGACGACGGCATCTACAGCGCTGCACGGCTGCTGGAGATCCTCAGCAAGGAAAAATCCACCGCAGAAGAGCTGTTTGCGACCTTCCCGAACGATATTTCTACGCCGGAAATCAATATCCATGTGACCGAAGAGAGCAAATTCAGCATCATTGATGCACTGCACGACGCACAGTGGGGCCCAGGCGCTGACCTGACCACCATCGACGGCGTGCGAGTCGATTACGCCAAAGGCTGGGGCCTGGTGCGCGCATCCAACACCACGCCGGTGCTGGTGCTGCGCTTCGAGGCCGATGACGAGGCTGAATTGCAACGCATCAAGGATGTGTTCCACGCCCAACTGAAACGCGTTGCACCTGATCTCCAACTACCGTTCTGATCCACCCGGAGCCCTGAATGACCCTCGAACGCGAAGCCGCCGCCCATACCGCCCAGGTCCTGTCCGAAGCGTTGCCTTACATCCGACGCTATGTCGGCAAGACTCTGGTGATCAAATACGGCGGCAACGCGATGGAAAGCGAGGAGCTGAAAACCGGCTTCGCCCGCGACATCGTCTTGATGAAAGCCGTGGGCATCAACCCGGTGGTCGTGCACGGTGGCGGCCCGCAGATCGGTGATCTGCTCAAGCGCCTGTCGATCGAAAGCCACTTCGTCGACGGCATGCGCGTCACCGACGCCGCGACCATGGACGTGGTTGAAATGGTCTTGGGCGGGCAGGTCAACAAAAGCATCGTCAACCTGATCAACCGTCACGGCGGCAGCGCCATCGGCCTGACCGGTAAAGACGCCGGGCTGATTCGCGCGAAGAAGCTCACCGTGACCCGCCAGACACCGGAGATGACCCAGCCGGAAATCATCGACATCGGTCAGGTAGGTGAAGTGGTCGGGATCAACACCGAACTGCTGAACCTGCTGGTCAAAGGCAACTTCATCCCGGTGATTGCGCCGATCGGCGTCGGTGAGAATGGCGAGTCGTACAACATCAACGCTGACCTGGTCGCCGGTAAAGTTGCCGAGGCACTGAAAGCCGAGAAGCTGATGCTGCTCACCAACATCGCCGGCCTGATGGACAAGTCGGGCACCGTGTTGACCGGCCTGAGCACTCAGCAGGTCGACGATCTGATTGCCGATGGCACCATCTACGGCGGCATGCTGCCGAAGATCCGTTGCGCGCTGGAAGCGGTTCAGGGCGGCGTTGGCAGCTCGCTGATCATTGACGGGCGCGTGCCGAACGCGATCCTGCTGGAAATCTTCACCGACACCGGTGTGGGTACGCTGATCAGCAATCGCAAGCGTCCTTGATCGGTAATCGCTGAACAGCAAAAGATCGCAGCATTCGTCAGCTCCTACAGAAACGTCGTTTTGTACGAAGTCTCTGTAGGAGCTGACGAAGTCTGCGATCTTTTTTATGCGCGCAAGAAACATCCGATACAACTCAGCGAAACGTCCGACATTCCCTCCGAACAAATCTCCCTAGGATCATCCCTTCATCCACCGGAGATTGACTCATGCAAAAAGACTACGTCCCTTACGGCAGCGATGTTTCCCCAGGCACTTACGAGTGCGTTGATTGCGGCCATCAGTATTCCAATCAAGCCAAAACCTCGATGCCACCGTGCCCACAGTTTCGCAAAACGGCGCACGCGTTGAATGGCTGGAAAATCCTCACCGGGCAAGGTGATGCGATCAAAGACCCTTATCCAGAACAGCCTGCCAACATCAAAAGCGCCGAGGTCATCACGCCCTCGGACAAAAAATAACTCCGGAGCGCCTGAGCCATGCAGATCTCGTTCACGATCGACGCCGACGCTTTCGAGCTGGAACAAAAGGAACCGGTCAAAAAGACCTTGCGCATTGGCGACGCGGAAATCGCCCACGCCCTGCAGCGTATCGCCAAGGCCAGCCTGACCGAATACCTGAAAATGCTGGTCGAGGGCGGCATGCCCAGCCGGGCCGACGAGGCCAAACAGGATCGCCTGCTCTACCTGATTCAAAGCTACTTCGGACAAACGCTGCCGACGGAATCGCAGATCTCGACGATCTTTCAGCTGACCCAAAGCCAAAGCAAAACCTTGCTGAAGAACACGGTATCGCGCTTTCGCAATCAGCTCGATGACATCCTCCAGCACAGCATGCGTGCCGTGATCGAGACCGCAGAGCACGCGCAAACCGTATTTCTGGTGGTGATCAGTTCGGACGTGATACGCGATGAGCTGAACATGCTGATCACCCAGAACGAGCCGACCTTCAAACCCATTACCAAGCGCAAGGGCAGCGCCGGGCAGTTCGAGATCAGCGAGGATTCTCACGCCTTGCTCTGCGCGACGTTGGGGCTCAATGCCGTTCAGTGACATCGTCGCGGTCAGTGGCTTGCTGCTGACCCTGACCACGTTCATGTTCAATCTGGCGTGGCCGGCGCTCAGTGAAGCGTTGGCGCTGGATGAATACCAGTCTGGCCCACAGAGCCGAAGGCGAAGTCGAGAGAAAGTAGGGAAGGCGTTTTATTCGCGGGCGCTGCCGTTGACGTGCGCGTTTGTGGGGCTGTTTTACGTCAACCTACCCTCGGCCATTCGCATCTTGAGTACTAGCACACTGGATCTTTGGAACTTCGACGTGAGCAGTACCCTTTACGTGATGGTCGTGTGGGTGCTCCTGGTTTTGGCACTGTTCAACGGGCTGATTGCGGCAAAAATCGCCCTTAAATGGCGGAGTCTCCGCTGAGACAGCGGCAGCTCCACTATTTCAAGCTTGTTCAACAAATGCTGAAATACTATATTTCAGTGAAATATCGACAAATTTCACCAGAATGTCTATTTTCAACATTCGCTGAAAAGGTCGATAGCAATGAAAAATCTACATAACCTCTCAAGAGAAAAACTAAGTGATCTCCTGAACAGAATTCCTATTCTGGTAGTAGAGGCGCTGAAATCCGCCCCGCCTGCAAATCGCTGGAATCCTGACTTCATTGTAGAAACCAGGGTATCCGGAAAGCCCCACCGCCTGATTTGCGAAGTGAAAGCGAATGGGCAGCCACGATTTGTCAGCACAGCGATTCTCCAGCTACGCGACTATGCTTGTGACTCATCCGTAGGTGCCACTCCCATCCTCATAGCGCCCTATCTTTCGCCTGCCGCGAGGCAGCTTTGTCGCGAAAAGAGCGTCGGTTATCTCGATCTGGAAGGCAACTGCTGGATCGCATTCGACGGTGTTTTCATTGATCACCAAGTTACAGACAGACCGGCTACAGAGCGCAGAGAGTTGAAGTTTCTCTTCAAGCCTAAATCCGCCCGAATCATGCACACCATGCTTCAAAAGCCAGAACATACGTGGCGCGTCGTAGAGCTTTCCGAAGCCGCTGGAGCGAGTCTGGGTCAAGTGAGTAATGTACGCAAAGCACTACTGGACAGAGAATGGGCCAAAGCAACGAGCGAAGGAGTACAGCTATCTGACCCGACTGCGCTGCTTGATGCATGGGTTGAAGTTTATGAACCACCCGTGGCTGCGCGTAAAACGTTTTACACCACACTACATGGACATGCTTTGCAAGAAGCAGCGCGCAATGCGCTTAGCGACCGGAGCAGTGGAAGCGCAGTTTTTTCTTCATTTTCTGCTGCCCAATGGCTCGCGCCCTATGCACGAATAAACTCGAGTTTTTTCTATGCAGATAATGAAGGGCTGGAAAAACTGATCAACGCATTGAAGCTCGTTCCTGCTTCGAAAGGCGAAAATGTCGTCATCAATGTCACCCAAGACGAAGGCCTACTGCTAGATACCATTGAACCTGCTCCAGGCATCTTATGCACGAGCCCGGTTCAGACTTATCTGGATCTGAGTGTTGCTGGTGAGCGCGGCAAGGAAGCAGCGGAACACTTGCGCGAGGAAAAACTCATATGGCCGCTCTGATCCCTCAAGAACCCCAGTCAGCTTCGGATTATGACGATCGAACAACGAAGACCGTGAAGACGGTACTTGTTGAAATGGGGCAGATACTGGGTAGCTTCAAAGGTAAATTCGTGGTGATCGGCGGTGCCGTGCCATGGTTGTTGCTTGCAAATGAAGATATGCAACACGTTGGCACGCTCGATGTGGATTTGAGCCTAGATGCAGAAGCTCTCGGCGATGGGGAATACGCAACGTTAGTTGAGGCCCTTATGGGTAACGGGTACGAGCAGAGAGGGGAATTACGCCGTTTTCAACTCGTCCGCCAAGTACCCGCGCAGGACGAAAGGGTTGCTATAGATGTAATCGTGGACTTCCTGATGCCACGTGACGCCCAAATCATCCAGAACAAGCCACCTATTCTCACCGAGTTTGCAGTTCAGCGTGCTGACGGGGCCGATCTGGCGCTGCGATTTTATCAAATGGTTGCGATTGAGGGCCCCATGCCAATGGGTGGGACGAATCGCGTCGAGGTCGCTGTTTGTTCAATCCCTGCATTGTTGGCGATGAAAGGGTTCGCGCTAAATGGCAGGTACAAACAGAAAGATGCTTATGACATTTATTATTGCGTGCGCAATTTCCCTGGAGGAATAGAAGCGCTCGCTGATGAGTGTCAGCCCGTTCTCGCAACGGGAAACGGTGAGCAGGGCTTCCTTCACATCAATGAAAAATTTGACGTCGTTGGAGGTTACGGACCCGTGTCAGTAAGACGATTCGTAGAAGATAGCCAGATCCTGGAAGACCGAACACCGGAACAGTGGCAGCAAGATGCTTTTGGCCAGGTTGATGCGTTACTGCGCGCACTGCGCCTGCGTGATTAATGCTTTTGACAGTGACAAAAAAGCCCTGTCTTCACAGGGCTTCTCGTCGTCAGACACCGAATTGGGCGCGGTAGGCTTCTACGGCTGGCAGGTGCTGCTTGAGCTGCGGATCGTCAGCGAGGAATTCCAGCACCTGATTCAGCGAAACAATGCTGATCACCGGGATGCCGAAGTCGCGCTCGACTTCCTGAATCGCCGACAACTCACCGTTGCCACGCTCCTGACGGTTCAAGGCGATCAGCACGCCAGCGGCCTTGGCACCCTCCTGGGAAGCGATGATCTGCATCACTTCGCGGATTGCCGTACCGGCGGTAATCACGTCATCGATGATCAGCACGTCACCGGTCAACGGCGCGCCGACCAGACTGCCGCCTTCGCCGTGAGCCTTGGCTTCCTTGCGGTTGAAGCACCATGGCAGGTCACGGCCGTGATGCTCGGCCAGCGCGACGGCAGTGGTCGCCGCCAACGGGATGCCTTTGTAGGCCGGGCCGAACAGGACGTCGAAAGGAATGCCGCTTTCGGCAATGGCTGCAGCGTAGAAACGCCCCAGCTGTGCCAGGGCCGAACCCGAGTTGAACAGGCCGGCGTTGAAGAAGTAAGGACTGGTGCGCCCGGACTTCAGGGTGAACTCACCGAAGCGCAAAACGCCGCGATCGATGGCAAAACGAATGAAATCGCGCTGATACGCTTGCATGAAAAAAACCCCAAATACCACGGATTTAGCTAATTAGCTTGACGCCGTGTATCATACACGCACGCGATTTTTGGGGCCATTTATGCGGATCATCAGTGTGAACGTCAATGGTATTCAGGCTGCAGTCGAGCGTGGTTTGCTCAGTTGGCTGCAAGCACAGAATGCCGACGTCATCTGCCTGCAGGACACCCGTGCCTCCGCCTTTGAACTGGATGACCCAGCCTTCCAACTGGATGGCTACTTCCTTTATGCCTGCGATGCTGAAGTCCCTGCCCAAGGTGGCGTGGCTTTGTACTCGCGGTTGCAACCGAAGGCTGTCATCAGCGGTCTCGGTTTTGAGACGGCCGACCGCTACGGGCGCTACCTGCAAGCAGATTTCGACAAAGTCAGTATTGCCACCTTGCTGCTCCCTTCGGGGATGAACGGCGATGAGGACTTGAACCAGAAGTTCAAGCTCATGGACGACTTCGGCAAGTACCTGGACAAACAGCGACGCAAACGTCGCGAGTACATTTATTGTGGCTCGCTGTACGTGGCGCAGCAGAAGCTCGACATCAAGAACTGGCGCGACAGCCAGCAATCCCCGGGCTTCCTGGCGCCAGAACGCGCCTGGATGGACGAGATTGTCGGCAACATGGGCTATGTCGATGCCCTGCGCGAAGTCAGCCGCGAAGGCGACCAGTACAGCTGGTGGCCGGACAACGAACAGGCCGAGATGCTCAATCTGGGCTGGCGCTTCGATTACCAGATCCTGACTCCAGGCCTGCGACGCTTCGTACGCAGCGCACGCCTGCCACGTCAACCGCGGTTCTCGCAGCATGCGCCGCTGATCGTCGACTACGACTGGACGCTGACCATCTAAGCGTCGTTTCGCAGTACAAAAAATGCCCATATCGCAAGATACGGGCATTTTTTATGCGTCACTTCCAGACAGGATCGAATTCAGACTGCCGCGAAGAACGGTAAGGCCAAATACAGCTTGATCACGATGACATTGATAATGTCGATGAAGAACGCTCCGACCATCGGCACCACCAGAAACGCGATCTGCGAGGGGCCGTAGCGCTGCGTCACGGCCTGCATGTTGGCAATGGCAGTCGGCGTGGCGCCCAGGCCAAAACCGCAATGCCCCGCCGCCAGCACGGCAGCATCATAGTTGCGGCCCATCACCCGGAATGTCACGAAAATCGCGAACAGCGCCATGACCATGGCCTGCATCGCCAGAATGATGAAGATCGGCAGCGCAAGCGCGGCCAGATCCCACAACTTGAGCGACATCAGGGCGATCGCCAGAAACAACGACAGGCTGACATTGCCCAGCACCGAGACTTCACGCTCAAACACCTGATACAAGCCCAGTGCTGAAAGACCGTTGCGCAGCACTACGCCGACAAACAGCACACAAACAAACGTCGGTAACTCGAACGCAGTCCCGTGCAACAGGCCATTCAACAGATTGCCCGCCAGCAAGCTCACGGCAATCAGAGCCAGGGTTTCGACAAACGAAAATGGCGTGATCGAGCGCTCTTTGTTCGGCTGCTCAAAACCCTTTGGCAATCGTGGTGCTTCCTGTTGATTGCAATCGGGCACTTCCACACGCTTGATGAGCAAACGCGCGACCGGTCCACCAATCAAACCACCCAGTACCAGACCAAACGTCGCAGAGGCCATCGCCAGTTCGGAGGCAGAGGCCAGACCATACTTCTCACTGAATACCGTGCCCCACGCAGCACCGGTACCGTGACCGCCCGCCAGGGTGATCGAGCCGGTCAGCAACCCCATCAATGGGTCGAGCCCGAGCATTTTTGCCAGCCCGATTCCCATCGCGTTCTGCACCACCAACAGCCCGGTAACGGCCAGCAGGAAGATCCCCACGATGCGCCCGCCCTTCTTCAGGCTGGCGAAATCGGCGCTCAGACCGATAGTGGCAAAAAAGGCCAGCATTAAAGGTGTTTGCAGGGAAGTATCAAAACGAATTTCAATATCGAACGTTCGCAGCAATAACAAAACCAAGGCAACTACCAAGCCACCTGCGACAGGTTCAGGAATATTGTAACTGCGCATGAAGCCAACACGCATAACGAGCCCGCGCCCCAGTAGAAGTACTAAGGAAGCGGCCACAAGCGTTCCGTAAAAATCGAGCTGAATCATTGGGATTATTCTTGGCTATTTATTCAGAGGCGAATTTTTTACCTTCGTCCGCCCCTGAACAGGCTGATTGTCTCAACACTGATTACTCGGAAATTCAAGAGCCTTCGTTGGCTTGAACATATCTTAATATTTCAGAAGAAATATTAGCCGAGCAACTTTAACAATCGTCGGACTTGATTCCAAGGACATGAATCCTAACTAAGCCGATGCAGTTGTGACTAAAAGTGTATATGCGCAAACAATAGGACCCGTCATCGCAACCAGATTATTCCTACATACAATAGCGATTAATTATGCTGCATAAATAAAAATGCCCTGACGGGTCAGGGCATTGGTATTAGAACTTTGCGAGCTTCTTATTTGATCAGCCGCCAGGTAAACGGATATCGGTAAGGAAAACCTTCATTGGCTTTCACACCGGCGATGATCGTCAAAACCAGTGCGCCAATCGCCAGTATCCCCAACAGGAAGAACCCGATGATCAGCACCATCAGCAAGAAGCAGATCAATGAAGCAATGGCGACGGTGATCTGAAAATTCAGCGCCTCCTTGCCTTGAGCATCAATGAACGGGTCTGTCTCGCGCTTCATTTGCCACAGGATCAACGGCCCGATCAAATTGCCGAACGGTATCCAGATCCCCAACAAGGCGGACAAGTGACAAAACATCGCCCACTGGCGAACCTCCTGGCTCGGCTTGGGCAGCAGCTCTTGCTCGTCACTCATCGCGTCCTCCTTGCAGTTATCAATCTGCTCAGTCGGCCAGTGCAGCCTTTTGCAGTTCGAAGATTTCGTTCATGCCTTGCTTGGCCAGTTCCAGCATGGCATTGAGATCTTCAGGCTGGAACGGCGCGCCTTCGGCAGTGCCCTGCACTTCGATGAAACCACCGGTGCTGGTCATCACCACGTTGAGGTCAGTCTCGGCGGCGGAATCTTCAAGATAGTCCAGATCCAGCACGGCCTCGCCCTGATACATGCCGACCGATACCGCACCGATCATTTGCTTGAGCGGATCGCCGCCCTTCAGGCCGCCGCGCTTCTTGATCACTTTCAGCGCATCAACCAGGGCAACCATGGCGCCAGTGATGGAAGCGGTGCGCGTGCCACCGTCAGCCTGGATCACGTCGCAGTCGACGTACAGGGTCACGTCGCCCAGCTTGGACATGTCCAGCGCAGCGCGCAGGGAACGACCGATCAGACGCTGGATTTCCAGAGTGCGGCCGCCCTGCTTGCCACGGCTCGCTTCACGCTGGTTACGCTCGCCAGTGGCGCGCGGCAGCATGCCGTACTCGGCAGTCAACCAACCCTGGCCCTGACCTTTGAGGAAGCGCGGCACGCCGTTTTCGACGCTGACGGTGCAGATGACTTTGGTATCACCGAATTCGACCAGTACAGATCCCTCGGCGTGTTTGGTGTAGTTGCGGGTAATGCGGATCGAGCGGAGCTGATCGGCAGCGCGACCACTTGGACGTTTCATAGGGAATACCTGTACTGGGGACGGAAAACTGCCGAGCATTATAGAGCGCTGCACCGCGCCTGGGCACTCGTTAAAAAATCCGGGCGACGATCGAAGGCCCTGAAACACCCATTACCGACGGGCTGCAGCCCTTTGTCACACCGTGTGTTTGGGCGCATTCGCCGCACTGCGCTACAATCCTGCGCCTTTGCTGCCAGTCGGCTTAAATTCATTGATATCGAGCCTGCGGAACATCTGCTGCGCCGATCTGCATTGCGAGGTCACCGCCATGGTGCACAGCATGACCGCCTTCGCCCGCGTCGAAAAAGCCGGCGCCCAGGGCACCCTGAGCTGGGAACTGCGCTCGGTCAACAGCCGCTATCTGGAACCCCACCTGCGTTTGCCGGAGACGTTTCGCGACCTCGAAGGCGCGGTGCGTGAAGCGCTGCGCCAGGGCCTGTCGCGGGGCAAACTCGAATGCACCCTGCGTTTCACCGAAGAAAGTACCGGCAAAACCCTGCAAATCGATCGCGAGCGCGCCGCGCAGCTGGTCGCTGCGGCCGAAACCATTGCCGGCCTGATCAACAATCCCGCCGCACTCAATCCGCTGGAAGTGCTCGCCTGGCCTGGCGTACTGGTGGGCGACGCGACTGACCCGCAGGCATTGAACGCCGACGCGCTGGCCCTGTTCAATCAAGGCCTGAAAGAGTTGAAGGCCGGCCGCGAGCGCGAAGGCGCGGAGCTGGCACGCTTGATCAACGAGCGCCTGACTTCCATTGAAGAAGACGTGGTGACCCTGCGCGAACTGGTACCGCAGATGCTCGCCACCCAACGCCAGAAAGTCCTCGACCGCTTCACCGACATGAAGGCCGAGCTTGATCCGCAGCGCCTCGAACAGGAAATGGTCATGCTCGCGCAAAAGAGCGATGTGGCCGAAGAACTGGATCGCCTGAGCACCCATATCATCGAAGTGCGCCGGGTACTGAAGTCCGGCGGTGCGGCCGGACGCCGCCTTGATTTCCTGATGCAGGAACTCAACCGCGAAGCCAACACATTGGGCTCCAAGGCCTTCGACCCGCGCAGCACCCAGGCCGCCGTCAACCTCAAGGTGTTGATCGAGCAGATGCGTGAACAAGTGCAGAATATTGAGTAAGGCAACCCCGACATGACCCACAGCACCGGCACCCTGTACATCATTTCCGCGCCATCGGGCGCGGGCAAAAGCAGCCTGGTCAAGGCTTTGACCGATGCCATACCGGAAATTCGCGTTTCGGTTTCGCACACCACCCGCGCCATGCGTCCGGGTGAAGTGGACGGTGTGAACTATCACTTCGTGACCCGCGAAGAGTTTGTGAAGATGGGCGAGCATGGCGACTTCCTCGAACGCGCCGAAGTCTTCGGCAACTTCTACGGCACCTCGCAAAGCCGCCTGCAGCAGACGCTGGACGAAGGTCACGACCTGATTCTGGAAATCGACTGGCAAGGCGCCGAGCAAGTGCGCAAGCTGATGCCGCAAGCACGCTCGATCTTTATCTTGCCGCCGTCGCTTCAAGCCCTGCACCAGCGCCTGACCAATCGTGGTCAGGACAGCGACGAGATCATTGACGGCCGGATGCGCGAAGCGGTCAACGAGATGAGTCACTATGTCGAGTACGACTACCTGATCATCAACGACGATTTTGCTCACGCACTGGACGATCTGAAGGCGATTTTCCGCGCCAATCAACTCCAACAGAAACGCCAGCAGGTGCGTTTCGGCAAATTGCTTGCCGAATTGCTCGGTTAATCAGCACTTCCCAAAACGCCTGCAAGCGCTTTACATTGGTGCTTGCAGCGCGTTGAAGGGCTTGGTCAAAAAATCAGCGCTTCCCTAATCGCTGGTGATTTTTTAAACTGTTGAGTCCGCTCGCCCAACCGGGCAGCGCGCATATTGCATTCGCTCCGAGGAATACCATGGCCCGCGTAACCGTTGAAGACTGCCTGAACCACGTGGAAAACCGTTTTGAGCTGGTCATGCTCTCTACCAAACGTGCCCGTCAACTGGCCACCGGCGGCAAAGAGCCACTGGTTCAGTGGGAAAACGACAAGCCTACCGTTGTTGCCCTGCGTGAAATCGCTGAAGGCCTGATGAGCTACGAGTTCATCGCCAACGCTGAGATCGTCGAAGACGAACCGCTGTTTGCAGCGTTCGAGGACGAGTCCAACGAGGCCGTCTAAGCCTATGCCTGGTCGACGTAGCACGGCGCGGGGTCACAGCCTACGGCAGGAATTATCATGCCGAGCATAGACGCCCTCGCCGATCGCTTATCGACCTACCTCGGCAACGACCAGGTCAACCTGGTCCGCCGAGCGTATTTCTACGCCGAACAAGCCCATGACGGCCAACGCCGTCGCAGCGGCGAGGCGTACGTCACGCATCCTCTTGCCGTGGCGAATATTCTTGCCGACATGCACATGGACCATCAGAGCCTGATGGCCGCGATGCTGCATGACGTGATCGAAGACACCGGTATTGCCAAAGAAGCGCTGCAAGCGCAGTTCGGTGAAACCGTGGCCGAACTGGTCGACGGGGTCAGCAAACTGACTCAGATGAATTTCGAGACCAAGGCCGAAGCCCAAGCCGAAAACTTCCAGAAAATGGCCATGGCCATGGCACGCGACATTCGCGTGATCCTGGTCAAGCTCGCCGACCGCCTGCATAACATGCGCACGTTGGAAGTGCTGTCCGGCGAAAAACGCCGCCGGATCGCCAAGGAAACCCTCGAAATCTACGCGCCCATCGCCAACCGGCTGGGCATGCACGCGATCCGCATCGAATTCGAAGACCTTGGTTTCAAGGCCATGCACCCGATGCGTTCCGCGCGGATCTACCAGGCGGTCAAACGCGCCCGGGGCAACCGCAAGGAAATCGTCAACAAGATCGAAGAATCCCTTGGCCATTGCCTCGCCATCGACGGTATCCAGGGCGAAGTCAGCGGTCGCCAGAAACACCTCTACGGCATCTACAAGAAAATGCGCGGCAAGCGTCGGGCCTTCAACGAGATCATGGACGTCTACGCGTTCCGGATCATCGTCGACAAGGTCGATACCTGCTACCGCGTACTCGGCGCTGTACATAATTTGTACAAGCCGTTGCCGGGGCGCTTCAAGGATTACATCGCGATCCCCAAGGCCAACGGCTATCAGTCGCTGCACACCACGCTGTTCGGAATGCACGGTGTACCGATCGAGATCCAGATCCGTACCCGTGAAATGGAAGAGATGGCCAACAACGGCATCGCCGCGCATTGGCTGTACAAATCCAGCGGCGACGAGCAGCCGAAAGGCACTCACGCCCGCGCCCGCCAGTGGGTCAAAGGCGTGCTGGAAATGCAGCAACGTGCCGGCAACTCGCTGGAATTCATCGAAAGCGTGAAGATCGACCTGTTCCCGGACGAGGTCTACGTGTTCACGCCCAAAGGCCGGATCATGGAGCTGCCCAAAGGCTCCACGGCGGTCGACTTTGCCTACGCGGTCCACACCGACGTCGGCAACAGCTGCATTGCCTGCCGGATCAACCGTCGTCTCGCACCGCTGTCCGAACCGCTGCAAAGCGGCTCCACGGTCGAGATCGTCAGCGCCCC
The DNA here is from genome assembly GCF_900187605.1 of Pseudomonas sp. Irchel 3H7. GTDB lineage: Bacteria > Pseudomonadota > Gammaproteobacteria > Pseudomonadales > Pseudomonadaceae > Aquipseudomonas. The sequence goes on along the minus strand of NZ_FYEA01000007.1, from coordinate 331,247 downwards.
CGGCGCCCGGCCGAATCCGGCGTGGCTCAATTTCGTCGTCACCGGCAAGGCCCGCACGCACATCCGCCATGCGTTGAAACTGCAACGTCGCTCCGAGTCCATCAGCCTCGGCGAACGCCTGCTGAACAAGGTGCTTAACGGTTTCGACAGTTCGCTGGAGAAGATCCCGGCCGAACGCGTCAAAGCCATGCTCACCGAGTACCGCCTCGAACTGATCGAAGACCTGCTCGAAGACATCGGCCTGGGCAACCGCATGGCCTATGTGGTCGCCCGCCGCCTGCTCGGCGAAGGCGAACAGTTGCCAAGCCCGGAAGGCCCGCTGGCGATTCGCGGCACCGAAGGCTTGGTGCTGAGCTACGCCAAATGCTGCACGCCGATCCCGGGCGACCCGATTGTCGGGCACCTGTCGGCGGGCAAAGGCATGGTCGTGCACCTGGACAACTGCCGCAACATCAGCGAAATCCGGCACAACCCGGAAAAATGCATCCAGCTCTCGTGGGCCAAGGATGTCACCGGCGAATTCAACGTCGAACTGCGCGTCGAGCTGGAACACCAGCGCGGCCTGATCGCCCTGCTGGCCAGCAGCGTCAACGCGGCCGACGGCAATATCGAGAAAATCAGCATGGACGAACGCGATGGTCGCATCAGCGTTGTCCAGTTGGTGGTCAGCGTCCACGACCGAGTGCACCTGGCCCGCGTGATCAAGAAGCTGCGCGCCTTGACCGGGGTGATCCGCATCACCCGCATGCGTGCATAACTCAACCATTACAAGGAGTCATACATGACCAAGACCGTTATCACCAGCGACAAGGCCCCGGCCGCCATCGGCACTTACTCCCAGGCGATCAAGGCCGGCAACACCGTTTACATGTCGGGTCAGATTCCGCTGGACCCAAAAACCATGGAACTGGTTGAAGGCTTCGAAGCCCAGACCGTCCAGGTGTTCGAGAACCTCAAAGCCGTGGCCGAAGCGGCCGGCGGTTCGTTCAAGGACATCGTCAAACTGAACATCTTCCTCACCGACCTGAGCCACTTCGCCAAGGTCAACGAGATCATGGGCAAGTACTTCGACCAGCCATACCCGGCCCGCGCCGCCATTGGCGTTGCCGCCCTGCCAAAGGGTTCGCAGGTTGAAATGGATGCCATTCTGGTCATCGAGTGATGCGCACGGCGCGGCCTTCAACCGCCGCGCCGACTGCTGCAAGAAAAGGTTTTGAAAGGATTCCACCATGCGCAAAGCGCTAGCTCTCCCGCTGCTCGCCATTTTCCTCGGCGGCTGCGCCAGCAACCCTGCCGACCGTGATATCAGCGGCACCTGGATCAACCAGGTGGCGATTGATGCTGCAGCCAAGGGCGGCCCCCTGCGCGAAGCGCTTCAGGCTTACGGCCCGAACCTTGAGTGGGACGTCAACACCAAGGCCGGTCAGGCCCGCTACACCAACGGTTTTGAGAACGTCGAAGGACGGCTGCTGGGTGAAAAATCCGGCGCCTGGAAAGTCGACTTCTATGGCAGCTCCGCCAGTGAGCTGAAACGCGACGGCGGGCAGCTGCAGCAAGCCGCCAGCGATAACGAACCGGAGCAGGTTTTCGACCGTGCACAGATTCCGGTGCCGGAAGGTGCACCGATCGGTGCCAGTTTCGAACGCGCACTGTATTCCGCCTACATGGGCGGCAACTGGACAATCGCCAGCGGTCAGGGCGAAGGCGGCACTGTGCAGTTCCAGGCTGATGGCCAGGTCTCCGGTTTGCCGGGGGCCGACCGTTATGCCTTGTGCCTGGCAGGTGATTGCGCTTCGATGAGCAGCACCAACGACAACATGTGGTTGCAGCTCAACGGTCAGGGCAATGCCTACATCTTTGCGCGCAAGGGCAAGGAGCTGGAGATTTTCCAGGCGGTGAACACCGCGCTGGCAGATGAAATGCCGCAATACACGCCGGGCGAGCGCAAGTGGTTGCTGGAGAAGCAGTAACCCGGACCACAATCCGCTGAGATCCCCTGTAGGAGTGAGCCTGCTCGCGATAGCGGTGTAACAGTCAGCATAAGTGTTGAATGTTAGACCGCTATCGCGAGCAGGCTCACTCCTACATTTGTTTTTGGGGTGTCAGGAAGTCAGCATTTACCTTCGAGGATCGCAGCGTAACCTTCGCGATAGCTTGGGTACTCAGGCGTCCAGCCCAGCGCCTTCACCCGCGCATTGCTGCAGCGTTTGCTGCCGGTACGGCGAACGCTGGCGTCGTCGGCCCATTCGGTAACGCCCAGATACTCGCGCAACCAGCCCACGACCTCAGCTAAAGGTGCCGGTGCATCGTCGACACCGATGTAGATCTTCTCCAATTGCACGCCCTGCCGTGACTTTTCCAGCAGAAACGCCAACAGTCCCGCCGCGTCATCGGCGTGAATGCGATTGCCATACAGCGGCGGCTCGACGGCTACGCGATAACCGCGACGCACCTGAGTCAGCAGCCATTCCCGACCCGGGCCATAGATCCCGGTCAGGCGCAGGATGCTCGCAGGAATGCCACTGTTCAGCGCAACCTGCTCCGCTTCGAGCATCAGCCGCCCGGAATAACCGGCAGCGATCGTCTCGGATGCTTCGTCAACCCACTCACCCTCCTGCTGGCCATAAACACTGCTACTGGACACGAAGATCAGTTGCTCAGGCACCTGACCATAGTCATCCAGCCAGCTCAGCACATTCTGCAAACCCTGCACATAAGCCGCACGATAACCGGCCTCATCGTGATCAGTAGCCGCGGCGCAATACACCAGATAGTCCACTGCCCCCACCGGCCAGGTGGCCGGGCAGTCTTCGTTGAACAGGTCGCCGGCAACGCCGATCACCCCAGCAGGCAGCTTCGAAACATCCCGGCGCAGGCCATGAACTTCCCAGCCAGCCGCCAGCAATTGCTTGGCCAGACGACTGCCGACATCACCACAACCGGCAATCAAAACAGAAGGCGCGGACATCAAAAAACTCCTATCGCAAAGGCACAGACTAGCGCTGGCAAAGGACGAACGGCTAGCAATGCAGGAAAAAAAGATACTCTATTACTTTTGTTAACAAGAATTACTTGCAATAATGCACGCCACTTTTGTTCTCGGCCTTACGAGGCCTGGTAGAGCATCACCGTTTTTCTATCTCAGGTCCGGCCAGCATGACACGTAATCAAACCTCCGCTTCGCCAACCAATCGACCTCGCGCCTGGAGCGCGGTGGCAGCGCTGCTGCTCAGCCTGATGCTGGCACCGACCGCCGCTTTCGCCGACGCCCAGGCACCTGCAACGCCAGCCGCCACCGAGCAAAGCGCACCAGCCGCCGCTCCGGCTGCCCCGGCCGCTACCGATCCGGTGCAAACGGTTGACGCTGCCGACGTTCCTGAAGTTCTCGAAGCCGACAACAGCCTGGGCATGGCCCACGACCTGTCGCCGTGGGGCATGTACCAGAACGCCGACATCATCGTGAAAATCGTCATGATCGGTCTGGCCATCGCTTCCATCATCACCTGGACCATCTGGATCGCCAAAGGCTTCGAGCTGATGGGCGCCAAGCGTCGTCTGCGTGGCGAAATTGCCGCCCTGAAGAAAGCCACCACCCTGAAAGAAGCCAGCGCCACCGCCGGCAAGGAAGGCACCCTCGCCAACCTGCTGGTGCACGACGCGCTCGAAGAAATGCGCCTGTCGGTCAACAGCCGCGAGAAAGAAGGCATCAAGGAACGCGTGAGCTTCCGTCTCGAGCGCCTGGTTGCCGCCTGCGGTCGCAACATGAGCAGCGGCACCGGCGTCCTCGCCACCATCGGTTCCACCGCACCGTTTGTCGGCCTGTTCGGTACCGTTTGGGGCATCATGAACTCCTTCATCGGCATCGCCAAAACCCAGACCACCAACCTTGCCGTCGTGGCGCCAGGTATCGCTGAAGCGCTGCTGGCCACCGCACTGGGTCTGGTTGCCGCGATCCCGGCCGTAGTGATCTACAACGTCTTCGCCCGCTCCATCGCCGGTTACAAGGCGCAGGTTTCCGACGCCTCGGCAGAAGTGCTGCTGCTGGTCAGCCGTGACCTTGATCACCAGCCTGAGCGCAGCTCGCAGCCGCACATGGTCAAAGTGGGGTAATCGGCCATGGGCCTGCATTTGAAAGAAGGCGCAGACGACGATCTGGCCGAGAACCACGAAATCAACGTCACGCCGTTCATCGACGTGATGCTGGTGCTGTTGATCATCTTCATGGTGGCGGCTCCATTGGCCACCGTGGACATCAAAGTCGACCTGCCCGCCTCGACCGCCAAACCGGCACCGCGGCCAGAGAAACCGGTGTTCCTCAGCGTCAAGGCTGACCAGCGCCTGTACATCGGCGACGATGAAGTCAAAGCCGAAACCCTTGGCGCCGTTCTCGACGCCAAGACCCAGGGCAAGAAAGACACCACCATCTTCTTCCAGGCCGATAAAGGCGTGGATTACGGCGACCTGATGAGCGTGATGGACAAACTGCGCTCTGCCGGTTACCTGAAGGTCGGTCTGGTCGGACTTGAGACGGCAGCCAAGAAATGATCACGACGCGCCATAAGCTGACGCGTTACAGCGGTAGCCTGGCCGTGGTGCTGGGCGTTCATGCGCTGGCCATCGCGCTGGCGCTGAACTGGACCGCCCGCCCGCCCATCGAGTTGCCACCGCAGGCAATGATGGTCGAGTTGGCCCCGGTTCCGGCCCCGCCACCGCCTGCTCCGCCGAAAGTCGTCACACCGCCGCAGCCACCGGCTCCGGTTGAAGAGTTGCCGATTCCGAAGCTGGCCGAAGCACCGAAAGCGGAAATCGCGGTGCAGAAACCCAAGCCGAAGCCCAAGCCTAAACCGCCGAAGCCGGTCGAGAAGAAGCTGCCTGATCCACCGAAGGAAAAACCTTCCGAGGAGAAGCCGGCCGATACACCGCCGACCCCGGCACCGACGGAGAAATCCGCTGCACCGGCGCCCGGCCCGTCGCCGGCACAGTTGGCCGCCAAGGCCAGTTGGCAAGGCACTCTGCTTGCGCATTTGGCCAAGTACAAGAAGTACCCGCAAAGTGCACAGGCGCGGGGCAAGGAAGGCTTGAACCGTCTGCGCTTCGTGGTCGATGCCGAAGGTAATGTGCTGTCGTTCGAACTGGTGGGCCGCTCGGGCAACGCCGATCTGGACCGGGCTACCCTGGAAATGATCCGTCGTGCGCAGCCGCTGCCCAAGCCACCGGCCGACATGCTCAACAACGGCTCGATCGAAATTGTTGCGCCGTTTGTTTACTCCCTCGAACGCCGCCGTTAAGTAGCAAGATCAAAAGATCGCAGCCTTCGGCAGCTCCTACAGGGAAATGCATTCCAATGTAGGAGCTGCCGAAGGCTGCGATCTTTTGCTTTATGCCGTAGTCGCATTGAGCGCTCAGTCTGATAACGTGCGTCTATCGATTGCAGCCGGTATGCTTGGCCCGCATCTTCATGGACGCTTGCTATGACCCTCACAGAATTACGCTACATCGTTACCCTCGCCCAAGAGCAGCATTTCGGCCACGCCGCCGAACGTTGCCACGTCAGCCAGCCGACCCTGTCGGTGGGCGTGAAGAAACTTGAAGACGAACTCGGTGTGCTGATTTTCGAGCGCAGCAAAAGCGCCGTGCGCCTGACCCCGGTCGGCGAAGGCATCGTCGCCCAGGCGCAGAAAGTCCTCGAGCAGGCGCAAGGCATCCGCGAATTGGCCCAGGCCGGCAAGAACCAGCTGACCGCGCCGCTGAAAGTCGGCGCGATCTACACCGTCGGCCCATACCTGTTCCCGCACCTGATTCCGCAACTGCACCGGGTCGCCCCGCAGATGCCGTTGTACATCGAAGAAAACTTCACCCACGTGCTGCGCGACAAACTGCGCAACGGCGAGCTTGACGCGATCATCATCGCCCTGCCGTTCAACGAAGCCGACGTGCTGACCCTACCGCTCTACGACGAGCCGTTCTACGTCTTGATGCCGGCCCAGCACCCGTGGACACAGAAAGAAACCATCGACGCCGGCCTGCTCAACGACAAGAGCCTGCTGCTGCTCGGTGAAGGCCACTGCTTCCGCGATCAAGTGCTGGAAGCCTGCCCGACCCTGACCAAGGGCAACGACGGCGCCAAGCACACTACGGTCGAATCCAGCTCGCTGGAAACCATTCGGCACATGGTTGCGTCCGGTCTGGGCATCTCGATCCTGCCGTTGTCGGCCGTCGACAGCCATCACTACGCCCCCGGCGTGATCGAAGTGCGTCCGCTGTCGCCGCCGGTGCCGTTCCGCACCGTGGCCATTGCCTGGCGCGCGAGCTTCCCACGGCCGAAAGCCATCGAGATCCTCGCCGACTCCATTCGCCTGTGTTCGGTGGCCAAGCCAGCGGCACCGGTTACAGCCGGTTAAGCGAGCGTCATGACGGAGCTGTCGCAAGTGTCGGTGACGGCACTCAAGGGTGTCGGCGAAGCCATGGCCGAGAAATTGGCCAAGGTCGGCCTGGAGAATCTGCAAGACGTGCTGTTTCACCTGCCGCTGCGTTATCAGGATCGCACCCGCGTGGTGCCAATCGGCGCGCTGCGGCCGGGGCAAGACGCCGTGGTCGAAGGCACCGTCAGCGGCGCCGACGTGGTCATGGGCCGCCGGCGCAGCCTCGTTGTGCGTTTGCAGGACGGCACCGGCGGCCTCAGTCTGCGCTTCTACCATTTCAGCAACGCGCAGAAAGAAGGCCTCAAGCGCGGCACCCGCGTTCGCTGCTACGGCGAAGCCCGGCCCGGTGCGTCAGGACTGGAAATCTACCACCCGGAATACCGCGCCATTACCGGCGACGAACCGCCGCCCGTGGATGAAACCCTGACCCCGGTCTACCCGCTCACCGAAGGCCTGACCCAAGCGCGTCTGCGCCAGTTGTGTCTGCAGACGCTGACAATGCTTAAGCCAGACACCCTGCCCGACTGGCTGCCCACCGAACTGGCCCGCGACTATCACCTCGCGCCGCTGACCGATGCGATCCGCTACCTGCACAACCCGCCCGCCGATGCCGACGTCGATGAACTCGCCCTCGGTCATCACTGGGCCCAGCATCGTCTGGCCTTCGAAGAACTGCTGACCCATCAACTGTCGCAACAACGTCTGCGCGAAAGCATGCGTTCGCTGCGCGCGCCAGCGATGCCGAAAGCGAAAAAACTGCCGCCGAAGTATCTGGCCAACCTCGGCTTCAACCCGACCGGCGCACAACAGCGTGTCGGCAACGAAATCGCCTACGACCTCAGCCAGCACGAACCGATGCTGCGACTGATTCAGGGGGACGTCGGCGCGGGTAAAACCGTGGTCGCGGCTCTCGCTGCATTACAGGCGCTGGAGGCCGGTTACCAAGTCGCACTGATGGCGCCGACCGAGATTCTCGCCGAACAGCATTTCATCACCTTCAAGCGCTGGCTCGAACCGCTGGGCATCGAAGTCGCGTGGCTGGCCGGCAAGCTCAAGGGCAAGAACCGCGTCGCCGCGCTGGAACAGATCGCCAGCGGCGCGCCGATGGTGGTCGGCACCCACGCGCTGTTCCAGGACGAAGTGCAGTTCAAGAACCTCGCGCTGGTGATCATCGACGAACAGCATCGTTTCGGTGTGCAGCAGCGTCTGGCGCTGCGGCAGAAAGGCGTCGGCGGACGCATGTGCCCGCACCAGCTGATCATGACCGCCACGCCGATTCCACGGACATTGGCGATGAGCGCCTACGCCGACCTCGACACCTCGATCCTCGACGAACTGCCACCCGGACGAACGCCGGTTAACACCGTGCTGGTCACCGACACCCGCCGCGTCGAAGTCATCGAACGCGTGCGTGGTGCCTGCGCCGAGGGCCGTCAGGCCTATTGGGTCTGCACGCTGATTGAAGAATCCGAAGAGCTGACCTGTCAGGCCGCCGAAACCACGTTTGAAGACCTCACACTTGCCCTCGGGGAACTGAAAGTCGGGCTGATTCACGGGCGCATGAAACCCGTCGAGAAGGCCGCCGTCATGGCCGAATTCAAGGCTGGCAACCTGCAACTGCTGGTCGCGACCACGGTGATCGAAGTCGGCGTCGACGTGCCCAACGCCAGTCTGATGATCATCGAAAACCCCGAGCGTCTTGGCCTCGCACAACTGCACCAATTGCGCGGCCGCGTTGGCCGGGGCAGCGCCGCCAGCCATTGCGTGCTGCTCTACCATCCGCCGCTGTCGCAGATCGGTCGCCAGCGCCTGGGCATCATGCGCGAGACCAACGACGGCTTCGTCATCGCCGAAAAAGACCTCGAACTGCGCGGCCCCGGGGAAATGCTCGGCACTCGCCAGACCGGCCTGCTGCAATTCAAGGTCGCCGACCTGATGCGCGACGCCGACCTGCTGCCTGCCGTCCGCGACGCCGCGCAAGCGCTGCTGGAACGCTGGCCGACCCACGTCAGCCCATTGCTCGACCGCTGGCTGCGCCATGGGCAGCAATACGGCCAAGTGTGAGCACCGTCGCAGTTTCTGAAGGATCGTTCCGACAGAGCTGGTTATACTCCTGCCATTGTTTCAAAAACGGATACAGACCATGACCGAAGCTGCTCTCGCCCCCGAATCTCCGCACGCTCCGTCTGTTATTCGGCTGCTGCTCAACAAGCTGGGCGTTGCCTACGAAGAAGTGCTCGATCACCACGGCCTCAATGCCTCGCGCAAGGTACAAGCCGTGTTGCTCGACGACGCCGTCGGCGCGTTGATGGTGCTGTTTCCACAGAGCCAGCTGCTGGATCTCAATCGCCTCGCCGAACTCACGGGCCGGCGCCTGACCGCCGTGTCCACCGAGCGCCTGGAAAAGATGCTCGGCAAACACAGCCTGAGCCTGCTGCCGGGCCTGCCAGCGCTGACCAGCTCGCCGTGCCTCTACGAAGAAAGCCTGCTGCGCGAACCGAAGTTGCTGATCAACTCCGGCGAGCCGGGCCTGCTGCTGGAAATCGCCAGCGAAGACTTCAAAACCATGCTGACCAAGGCCAGCGCCGCCAACTTCGGCGAAGCCCTGAGTAGCATCCGCCCGAACCTTGATCGCCCGGACGATGACCGCGAGGAAATCACCCAGGCCGTGCAAGCGTTCACCGCGCGGCGCATTCAGCAGCGTCTGGAAGCGACCATCGAGATTCCGCCGCTGGCCGAAACCGCGCAAAAAATCATCAAGTTGCGTGTTGACCCCAACGCCACCATCGATGACATCACCGGCGTGGTTGAAACCGACCCGGCGCTGGCCGCGCAAGTGGTGAGCTGGGCAGCGTCGCCGTACTACGCCTCGCCAGGCAAGATTCGTTCGGTGGAAGACGCGATCGTTCGCGTGCTCGGTTTCGATCTGGTGATCAACCTCGCGCTGGGCCTGGCCCTCGGCAAGACCCTGAGCCTGCCCAAAGACCACCCGCAACACACCACGCCGTACTGGCAGCAGTCGATCTACACCGCCGCCGTCATCGAAGGCCTGACCCGCGCCATGCCGCGCGCCCAGCGTCCGGAAGCTGGCCTGACGTATCTGGCCGGTCTGCTGCACAACTTCGGTTACCTGTTGCTGGCCCACGTGTTCCCGCCGCACTTCTCGCTGATCTGCCGCCACCTGGAGGTCAACCCGCACCTGTGCCACAGCTACATCGAGCAACACCTGCTCGGTATCAGCCGCGAACAGATCGGCTCGTGGCTGATGCGCTACTGGGACATGCCCGACGAACTGGCCACCGCCCTGCGCTTCCAGCACGACCCAAGCTACGACGGCGCCTACGCCGAATACCCGAACCTCGTCTGCCTGGCCGTGCGCCTGCTGCGCAGTCGCGGGATTGGCTCCGGGCCGGATGAAGACATTCCGGATGCGTTGCTGGAGCGCGTGGGGTTGACTCGCGACAAAGCCAACGACGTCGTCAGCAAAGTGCTTGAGGCCGAAGTCCTGCTGCGCGAACTGGCTTCGCAGTTCAGTCAGGGCTGAAAGCAAAACGGGCAAGCGACCTCCAGTTGGAGCGACGCTTGCCCGCGATGTACCCAACGCCCCGGCTTAATCCGACTTGTTAAGGTAACGGATCACCCAGCCTTTTTCGTACCCGAAGTCGGTGAAATACACTCCGCCCACCACGATGCGGCCATCATCCATTACGGCCATGCCGTGTGGATATTCGAAACCCGCGCTTTCATTGAAAACGGTAAATCCCGTACCAAAGAAAGAAGGATCCGGAGAACCATCGGCCAGAAAGCGTGCGGTGACCGCGCTGAGACTCTCATCAAGCGCGCCAGTGCCACTGCTACCGCAAACGATGACTGAACCGTCCGCACGCGGCACGCAATGCAACCATCTGACGCCTTGAGAGACAGGCGAAGATATTAGCGGTTGACCACCATTGAACACCCGATTGTAGGAGCCGCTGAGATTGAGCACCGCAATCAAGCCATGAGAAACGCCCTCCACCGCCGCACCGCCGGCCACAACGATTTTGTCATCGACTACTGCCACAACGTCCAGACTGATCCATTCATCGTGGGGCACATACACCGCTCCTTTGCTTCCAAATCCCGTGTCAACCTTGCCCGTGGCATCGAAACGAGTCACGTAGGCGCCAGGCTTACTCACCGCGAAATAATTACCGCAGATCACCACGGCGCCGTCAGCCTGGGTCGCGACCGCTTGCGCAACGATGTCCGAAGGCGAAATATCTGCAAGCTCTATGAACGCAATGCCAGTGCCGTTGAAGGTCTTATCGGGTGAGCCATCCGGCTCGAACCTCAGAACGATACCTTTTGCCCTTCCGGCAGCATCTGCAATGGTACTGACTACGACGATTTTTTCGTCCAGTTGCTGAGCAGCCATCCCTGCTGCGCCAGCCCTTGCGGCATCGCTGGCAGACTCGTGCACCACCTCGGAATATGCGCCTCCTCCCATCTTATCGTAGGGAAGATAAAGCACACCTTGTTCCCCGAAAGACGTTTGCAGTTGCCCGTCCTCGCGCTGCCTGACCAGCACCAGGCCCGTCGAGTTAGTCGCGCCCTCTTCCGAGTACTGAGCACCAACCAGCCAACCGCCATCGCTCAGCGGTGTAAACCCGAGGATCCGGCTCATGTAAAAAATTTCTTTCAGCCTGATCTCGACATAGCCGGAGTCTTCTCCACCGAAAGCCGAGTCGAGAGCACCGTTTTCAAGCAGGCGAACGATCCGCGTAGGCGCACCGGGCGTTGAAAGGCGAACGGCGACCAGCAATTTGTTTTGCGGCAGCGCCAGCAGCGCCCTGACGTCATATCCCGAGAATCCCGGGAATGGAAATCTGAGGATGCCGGCGTCGCCAAAAGTCGGATCGTTATTCAAAAGTGACGTGCCCGCCAGATAGCGCACGAAGCGCCCTGGGACTTTGGGAAGATCAGAATGGACGGATAGTTCGATGCACACCACGATCCGGCTGTCCCCCATGACGGCCACACCTCGCGCAGAGGCTGCCCCTGCGCTGTCTTCAAACAACGCATGCCCCGTACCGTTGAAAGCCGTATCCGGTTTTCCATTAGCAAGAAAACGCGCCGTCACCATGGCTGATTCACCGTGACCGACAACAACGATCGAACCACCCACCTGCGAGGCATGCGTCCACGCCAACCCTTTCAGTAACGGCGAAAACAGCGGCTTGCCGCCATTGAACACAAGGTTTGCCGCGCCGCTGGTCGTGAACGCAGCGATCAACCCACCTTCAAGGCCACTACGCAAGGCTTGGCCCGCGACGATAATCCTGCCATCGCCTTCACGTACCGAAATCGATTGCAGAAAACTCTCGCCTTCGTCGTCGGGAATCAACACGGCCACGCCGCCGTTGAACTGACTGTCCAGTGCGCCATTTGTGTCCAGACGCGCCAGAAAAACTCCACGGCCTCCCGATTCGTCCTGGTATGCACCGCAGACCAGCACCTTGCCATCGGCTTGAACGGCGATACCGGAGACGTTATTCGATGTGGCGACATTCACAACCACATAGCCCGAACCGTTGAATGATCGATCGAGGGAGCCATCCGCTTGCAGACGTATCACAACGCCCACTGGCAATGGCGCATCAGCAAAAAACACGAGATGAAGCAGGACGATTTTGCCGCCCACCTTCAGGGCCGTTGACCGTAATGAAGCGTGCGCAATCTGAGAAGATCTGCCGGTCGGGCGACTGGTCTTGCGCGGCACGCTAGCGGGGTCGGGGTTGCCATAATGGGAGATGAACCGCACGCCGTTGGTGCCGAACGTTTCGTTCAGTTCACCGGTCTTTTTCAGGCGGACCAGTGCGAGGCCAACGTCATCGGAGGTAGTCGAGAAATACTGAAGGCGTATCAGCCAACCATCATCCTCGAGCGCATCGAGACCGGATACATAGCTGATCCGAGCCCCTTCCAGCGCTATTTCAACGAAACCTCTGCGCGCCGGACCGAAGGTCTCGTCCAGCGAACCGTCGTCATTCAGCCTTGCAATGGCAACCGGGGCATTCGCTCCCGTTAAGGGTATCGCCACGAGAAATTTTGAATCGGGGAGCACCAAGACCGCCGCCGCTTCGTCGCCCGCGATGCCGGGTATCGGTAACGTCAACACGCCATTGCGAGCAAATGTCGGATCGAGTGACCTAGGGGTCGAAATACTGTGTGTCTGCGTCATGAGCTTGTTCCATCAAGTTGGTGAGTCCCTTAACGCTGGAACTGGAACTTGAGTAGAGCATCGCCATGACGCACAAAACACCTGATAGAAATGACAGTCCGGCTGTCTTTACGAGCCGCAATGATGGCCTTACAAGACAAGCGCACCGTTATTCAGTGCGCGCGCATGGATCTGTTCAAGCCAGCACCTTCTTAAGCCTTAGCCTTAGCCTTTCTTGGCTTCAAATACTTCATCAACCCCTGAAACCACATCACCAGCGCCGGGTTGCCCTTGAGCTGGATCGACTTGTCCTGAATCCCCTGCATAAACGCCAACTGCTTGTTCTTCGCCTGCATCGTCGCGAAGCCATAACCGGCATCTTTAAACGCAATCGCAAACGCCGGCTCTGCCACCACGCCAGACTTGCTGGTGATGCGCTGATCCTTGACCACGAAATGCCGCGCCACTTTCCCATCCAGCGTCTGCAACTGAAACACCAAATCCTTGTCACCCAACTGCTGCTGGAACGCAGGATTTGTCCGGCTGGCCTTACCCATCAACAAACCCATCATCCACAGAAGAAAACGAAATTTCATGCGCACAGCCTCAAAAGGAAAATGAACGGCCGGGGCAGTGTAAGGGATTCGGACGATAACGCCAGTATCTGCCGCTGTTGGAAGAGGATGCTGACTATTCCCCGCACGATGACCGCCAAGTCACGATTCAGCGCTCGCCCACTGATCGTTCCCCCGCTCCGCGTGGGAATGCATCCCGAGACGCTCTGCGTCTCACCACTCACCTTTCCTACACCTGTTGAAACACATCCCTGTAGGAGCCGGCGAAGCCTGCGATCTTTTGATCTTCCGGCCCGCGAATTTATGGGAAATTTCCTGCAAAGTGCGGGGCTGTGCGTGAACTAGGCGAGTTGGCTGGCTATCGATAGGCTCTGTGTGTCGCCGCAGATTGGCGATACGGACGTGCAAGTCCGGTTGGAGTACACATTGGTTATGGCAATTCGCCGAGCGTTTTCCTATGCTCGCGGATCGTTATGGCGGCTGTGTATGGGAGGCCTTCGGGTCTGCCGGGTTACTCCACCGGTCTTGCACACCTATGCACAGCTGCCACCACTTTCGAAGTGCGAGCGAAACGGTGTCGGCTCCTTAAACTGGAGTAAGACCGAATGATCAAACCAACACCCAATCCCCCAGAAAACCCAGACGTTTCGCCCTACGAAACCCTGGAATCAAAGAAATTCCACGAAGCCGCCGAGCGCGCCCTCGACCACCATTTCAAACCAGCCGTCGAACCACATCCCAAACGCGAGAACGGCCACTTCAAACTCTCCCCCGGCACCGACGCCGAAGCCCTCATGGCCAACGCCTCCGAAGACCTCCTGTCCATCAGCGTCATCGCCTGCGACCTCGCCGACGACCTCCACGGCTCCCGCCGCTCGGTAGCCCTTGCCCTGAGCAGAATGGCGGACGGGGTGAGATTGATGGTGGAAGGGACGCTCGACCAGATTGAAGTGCGAAGCGTGGCGGCCAAGCCGTAGCGAGATTTGCGGATGAAAAAAGGGGACGTTAAGTCCCCTTTCTGCAACTGCCTGTAAAAATCCAGGCACAAAAAAACTGCCAGTCACGGCAGCTTTTTTGAGAATCCGAAAACCTTCAACCAGCCAGTCGACCGACTGGCTCAAAATCAGAACCTTTGGCCAACGCAACATCCAGAAAGCGGCTGCGCTTACCAGAGCGCTTGGCCAAAACTTCACGAGCTTCAGCCTGGAACCGAGCAGCCATCATAGGCTTGGGTTCATGTTTGGACTTTTTCATGGAAACCTCTCGGGTCTCGAAATTTGACTGGATAGTATTACCGCTCAACCCCAATAACAAGCCGGCCCGTCGGATCAAAGCCAAACCCTAAACTCTCATACAACGGTATAGCAGCGGCGGCTGGTTCTTGAACTTCAATTTCCGTACAGCCAATCAAGATCGCGTAGTTTTCAATCGCGGTTAATGCCAAAGCAGCCACGGTGCCTCGCAACGGATGAGATCTGTCCGGCTTACCCTCCAGAATCACAATCTTGATGCACAGCTTGCTCTTGCGAGGCGACGCATAACATAACCCACATAATTCTTGATCGAACCAAAGCGAGACGTCAAAACCACGGGTGTCTGCTTGCTTCCATTGGTGCACATCGTGCCACGGGTACAAGGTAGCCTCATCTCCCCAAAGATCGGCCGCCTCGATGGCAACGGGAGTAATGGGCTCGTACTGAATTCGAGTTGTATCAATACCTCTGGTTATGAGGTTCTGGTTCCCACGCGCCAGATCTTCCGCTGCCTTGCGCGCTTCAGATCGCCAGATCTGGTAGCGATACCCGTTCCCTCGACTCTTGGACATGGACAACCACTGGCAATTTTCAAGGTCGAGAGCGTAGCGGCGTTTGAAGGCTTTTGAACATCAACAGAAATACCCTGACATTGATTATCTGGTTCGAGCAATCCGCGGCCCTCTAGCCTCAGCCACTTACGCCATCGCTCAACGGCAGGACGGGGTGAGATTGAGCCATGTCGTAACGAGATTTGCGGATGAAAAAAGGGGACGTTAAGTCCCCTTTCTTGAAGATTTCATCCCCACTGACAACCCGTCTCCGGAGAGGCTTCGATACTGAAGTCCTCATCGAACGAATACTGCTTGCCGGATTTGTAATTCGTGTAGCGCATCGAGTTCACCCGAGCGCCTTGCGTTGCAATGACATACTGCCCCGTCACTGCACCGTCTGAAACTTCCACCCAAGTCGTCGTGAATTCGTAGGGCCCGCTCTCCGTCATGACGTACTCTTCGGTTCGGTGATGAACCAAAGCAATAGCTTTCTTCGACTTGCTGTACCTGACACTTGCGCCGCTCCATTTGGCGGCCACCTCGTAATAGGTTCTGAACTCAAAATTGATGTTTTTGCCCTCCAGCGAATGGAAGCACCTTACCTGTGTAGAAACTTCGCTGTGGGCCGCCAACGGCAACACCAATAGCAGCACTAAAAATAACTTCTTCACAAATCCCTCTGAATCCGTTCTGTTGAATACGCTTATGCCGATGAACGCCGGCGTTTCTAAAGCGAATAATCCGCCACTTCTTCCAGCCGCCAACACTGCCCACGAACAAACCGATATTCGAAGACATAGTCGGTATCCGGCTTCTGCAGAATCGCGATCGCTTTTTTGTCCCGTGCTTCCTTGACGGTCAACGTCAGGCCCTGGGCCTCTCGCGTTGCTTGATCCGGAATGACAGGAAACTTCAGTTGATCGCCGCTGAGACTGCGCTTTTCCATCTCGGGTTCGGGATCGCCGGCCACGGTCGTGACCATTTTCAGCGGTTGTTGTACGAAGGCTTTTTGCACATCTGCGCGTTCGGAGAAAGCTGAGAGGAACGCTGAAAAGTCGGTCGAAGGGCAAGCAACATTGGACGTATCAACCTCGGCTTTGAGTGGATTCTGGCCGATGTCCTGATGCAGTTTTGAATCCGCAATTATCTTTGCATCCAAGTCTGCCAAGCGCTTTTTAATGCTGGTCGCATTCTTGTAAGCACATTCGACCTTTACATCATCCGCCAGATTTCGACCGTCGAGGCAGTTCTCAAGCTCGGGATCTGGTGGGTCGCCACTAAAAAACCGCAAAGCCAATTGTTCGCCGTCCTTCACCAGTGGCAATTCCAGCACCGAATAGGAATCACCTTCGAATTGACTGTGCGAGACTTTTTGTTTTGTCAGAACAAACATGGACTTCCCCGCTTGCTCCGGGAATTTGCGTTCAAAGAAGAACACCGAGGCGATCTGCTCACCTTCGACCTTCCACACATAATTCAGCGAAGGCTTCACTGCATTCGTGGTGGTGTAGAAGATCTCGGCGTAAGGAACATGCCCTTCCCTCACCTGACCTTTGAGGTTGTTCTTCAAAAAGAACACGGTGATTTTTTGATCACCGAGCGAGGCAACTACTGGCGGATGCAGCTCACCGATGGTTTGTGGGTCACTCGCTAATGCCTGCTGAGCCAACAAGGCAACCATGAATCCGAGCGCACTCATACAACTTAAGAGCTTGGCCAATTCCACTCACTTCCCTGTTGATCAATCTTCGAATGTTAATGCTGATGGTTTCACGATGACTCAGCTGCGCCGCACTTCAGCTCTTTGATTTGCTCATTCTGGATCGGTATCACACAAGCGAGCCGCTTCTCTCTTTCCCCACGAAGCTCGAACAAGCTGAGCGTCAGGTGTAAACCATCAGTAGCGAACGCATGATCCTCAAACACCGCACTGGCATAGCCATCCCAAAACGACTTGCCCTCGAAACTGCAGAACCGCTTGGACGCCAGCACTCGCCAATTGCCATCGGGCGCGAGAAGCTGGACATTGAGGCAAGGGTTGCCAAACGTAGTGACGTAGCGAGCTACCACATCACCGAAACGTTGCGAGGCCGATGCAGAAACCTTGGCCACATCGACCACTTCACTCGGGCCGTCAGGCGCAATCGCATCCAGGTAGGCGGCACGCTCCAGACTCATTCTGGTGATGCACTTATTGAGTACTTGGGAATAAGCCTGCGAACCGGGTGCGACAGCCGTGGTTTCGAGGGGGCAGGTGGTGTCACGCAATTTGATCCAGGCACGTTGCGACTCTTTGGCAGCGGTCATATTTGTCTTGGTCAGTTCCGGTTCGGGGCTGGACTCAAACCGCGACATCAGTTTTTTGTAGCTGGCATTGAGTCGTGCGTCGGCATTCTTGCGGTCGGCCTCCAAGCACTCATCGTATTGCCAGCTCACGTTGATGACTTTGCAGGTGTCCTCGGCATGCGCGATTGATGCGCACAGCGCTCCAAGAGGCAATGCGATAAAACGGACAATCCTGTTCAATTTTTCATTCCCTGATGTGCAGTTCGCTCAATCACTCTTTGCGGAATTTTCTGCGCCTTGCCGTCGGCGCTCATCGCGTCGCGGTACTCGCGGTAATAACGCTGCGCCTCTTCTTTCCGATCAAGGCGCCAGAGCGAGTCGGCAATGTTCAACATCAGTACCGTGCGTTTACCAACGGCCTCAACGCCGCGATAAAACTTCAGCGCCAGCTCATCGTTACCGCCCTCGGCCAAGTAGAAAGCCAAGTCGTTAAAAGCTTGAACATTGCGCGCTGGTGGGTGACAAGCCATATAGGACTCTGGACTTATAGTGCGAAGATTGAATGCGAGTTCTTCCACGCGAGATTGCGGCATCTCAATATTTGAGACCTGCTTCAATAAGTCCTTTGGAGACGGCGTCTGCAGGACGAGGTCAGGCGCATCCTCTTCCCCGGAAGTCCACCGATTGCCCTCCCACTTGCCGTAGCAAAACCTGGCTGCAGGCTGACTGAGCACGCAACCGGTCTCCATCGAAATGACCCCGCAACCAGTTTCCTCTGTTGGGATTTCTTCACCCTCCTGGCCAATGACAACGCCATACAGAGTCTGAAGGAGGAGCAATGTTTTCTTGTCGGGACTTAACCAAGCCTCATGCGTTTCAGTACCCACCGCGGGTACATAGAGGGGAAACGTTTTTCCATTGGCGGTAAACGAGGCAACCGCCGACTCCGCAGCGGGCCTGCCCCATGTCTTGTCCTTCAGCGTCACTAAGTGCCCGCCAACCCCCACGATCTGAACATTTTCAGACAAGGCATTGGCTGAAACTAACAGGCCCATGACAAACATCAACCGCTTAAGACTGCCCGCGAGAAGACGGTTCATCTACTCACTCCTCATCCATCGGCGACGATTCCACGTCGGTCATGCTTAGCAGCCGAAACTCATTGTTCACAAACTCGTAGTAACGATCCCGGTTACCGCTTTCCAACGCGTTCCCTTGGGCGTCCTCTTCACCGTCGAGCGTGATGCCGGACACGATAACCAAACGACTATCGGGCTGGTAAACCATGCCGACGGTGCTGCCGTCGTAAGCATTCGGCAGACCGCCAACCACTTCACCGGTCTGGGCATCCAGCACTTCGCCGCAAATCGCGCTGCCGCCACAGCCGAGCCTGTGCAGGATGTAATGGCCGGCGAAGTTGACCTTGCCTTTCAGGGCTTGCACCCGTGCCTGATCCATCATTGGGCTGCTGTTTTCTTGCGGCACCAGCTTATGGTTGGGGCCGGTGAAAACGGGCGTGACAGTGTAATCCTTGAAGACTGGATCGGCAGCGAATGCCATGGACGCGGCAGCCAATATCAAGCTGCCGAGAAGAACTGAAAATCCTTTCACGTAATAACTCCGTAAATGAAGTGGGGACCGTCGGCTTACTCAGACTGCCCTTCATAACGCTGTGTCTGCGGGTTGAATTGCCACAGATGGGGTCGGGTCATGGCCTCTTTGCCCTTGTAGCGGATCTGGTCGCGCTTATCGCGGATGTAGGAGTAGATCTCGATGTCTTTTACATCGCCGCCGTTCTTGGGCGGACCGTCCAGAACCTTGACCTCGGCGAAGTAATCGCCGCCGACATGCTTCAAGTAACCGTGGCACTGGATTAGGAAGGCGAAGGTCGAGTCACCCGCTGAACCACGGCTTGAGTAGGAGGTGAAAATGAAGTCCTCCTGACCGTCGCCGTTGAGATCGCCGCGATACACCACCTTGCCCTCCTCCAGACTGAATCCATCAGTTTGAAAACTTGAATGTATGTCCAGGACGTAATCGGGTCTTTCCACCCATTGCGAGAGAAAATTCTTCGTATCGGTCTCCGAATTGCACAGATCCGTTGCCATGCTCACCATCGGCAACCAAGCCAAACACATCAACAACAGTCGTTTCACTTCGCATCCTTCGAATTGATCAATTCCAACTCACCATCCCGATACAACACCTCACACCCCACCCACGCCGGATCCACCTGCGGCATTACCGCCGACGGCTTGCGCAACTCGCGCAGCAACGTCGAACCATGCGACAAGCGTCCGCCCATCCGCGCAATCACTGCCCGCGCCGCTTGATAGTGCGCATGTCGCCCCGGATCGAGGGTGTCTTCGAGCAAGATGTCCTCGCCGAGGATGCCTTGCACCTGCCCCGGATAAATCATGAACCCGGTGGCCTGCTCCGCACCTTCGCGACCGTCCTGCCAGAAGCTGCCATCGCGAGTGCGCACATCCGGATGCGGTGCGAACCAGTGCTCGCGATCCGCCAGCGGCATGGCGTGGTGCAGGCGGAAGAAGATGCGCATGAGGTTGTCGCGGTACCACTCGCGCACTTGCAGGTAGTAGCCACGCAAGCCCGGCAGGCCGCTCAAGTGGACGAGGCGGATCAGCCCTGACCATTGTGGAAATACCTGTAACGGCAGCTCAGTCGCCGCCGGCCGAGGCGTGGCCGGATCGGTCTCCCACGGCAATCGATGTGGACTGTTTTCTAGATTGTCGTAAGCCGTCGGCGGGCGGCCCAGCCAATCACCGCCGCTGCTCGCCAGCGCTGTGGCGATGCACAGATTGCCTTGCACGACGAACACGTAAAACCGGGTGAACCAGTCTGCCAATTGCTGACCATCGGCAGCTTGGGCGACGAGTTCGGCCAGCTCCCGATCGAAGCGCTGCAAACCATTTTCAAGATTCAGCAAATGGCCGCGAGCCTTGCGTTGCATGCGCAAAAACAGCGGCAACGAACGCAGCATCTTCAGCGGTTGCCACGGCAGATGCGGAGTCGCCCCGCCAACTTCACCGGCGTAGTTAGCGGCACTGATGCCCCAGTCGGCCAGCCGGGCGAGAAACAGATCATTGTTGATGTAGGACGCGCCGCCGAAGACGGCGGTGAACGGCTCGTTATCCTGCAGCACCCGCGCATCCCAACGCGCCATGATCGCCGGAATACTCGCGGCGGCTCGGCGCTGGGCGTATTCCACCAACACGCTCGGTTGCGGCGGCAGGATCTCGGCGATATTGGCGGCGGTCAGGTGGCGGCGCCAGCCGTAATCGCTGATCGGCCGGTATTGCAGCAGCCACAGTTGTGAGCCGTCCCAGGCCCATTCGACGTCGCCGGGCACGTAGTGGAACACGCGCAGTACGTCTTGCAAAAAGCGCCAGAGCAGGTCTTCGGTCAAACCATGGGCCGGCGTGAACGTGCCGCTGCGCCAGGCATCGCCGAGCCGCGAAAGCGTTGCCCGTGAGGGGCTGACGTGACCGTCGGCCAGCGATTCGAGATGGCCTTCCACCCACTCAAGTTCTACCGAGAGATGGCGCACGAAAGCGATGCCGGAAACGACCGGGGTGATGAAGCGCTGCACCACCACTTCCTCGACACCTTCGGCCGTCAGTTCGGCAATGCGTTTCGGCACATTGGCGGACGGCTCGCGCAGATAGGTGGTGCTCAAACCGGCATTCGCCGAGTCGGCCTGATCTTCACCGTAACTGGAGGAGCGCACCGCCCAGGTCACATCAGGTTGGGCCGCGAGAAATGCCGGCAGACGCGGATCGGTGCAATCGTTGAGGGTCAGCGCTGCCGGTACCGCTTGCCGCGCCAGTTCAGCCAGGCGCAAACGCCCGCCCTTGGTGTGCGCGATAAACCCGCGCTGGCCCGACTCCAGCCACTGCGCGAATTCGGCGGGCGAGTCGATCCACGGGTAATGGCCCCAGCCGGGTTTGAGGCTGATGGTCAGATCGGCGCGGGCGAGAATCGCCGACCATGCCGCCGCTTGCTCGATACCGAGCACGGCGTCCTGATCGCCCCAGACCAGCTCGACCGGATCGGTGATCCACTCCAGCAGCGGCAGCGCAGTATCGGCGCGAACCAGATCCCAATGCGGCACAAACGCGCGGCAGCGCGCATAGCCGGCGCCCATGCGCTGGTACTGCGCAGGTGTCCAGGTCTGGTTGGAGAACTTGCGGGCGAACAGCGTGGGCTTGTTCGACAGCAGCCAGTGGATGGTCTTGCGGATCGGCAGCGGCGACATCAGTGCCGGCAAGCGACGCTGCCACAAAAATGCACCGACCGGCGCCAACAAAACGCTGCGGGAAAAGTGTCCGGGCCGACGCTGCAACGCATGCAATACAAGCAAGGCATTGACCCCGACCGCCATGATCGCGCTGCCCTTCTGCGTCATCGCCAGCAAGGTCTGCGCGTAGTCCGCCAGATCTTCGCAGGGTGGCTGCGGGTTGGCGCCGAAGCCTGGCAACTCCAGCGGTACCACGTCGTAGCGCTGGAAGTGCGGCAGCGCGTCATCCCACCAATCGGCGGCGCTGCCGTTGCCGGCTAGCAGGTACATCAACGGCTTGCTCATGAGCGATCCTCAGGTCAGATCGCGCAGAGCGGCGTCGAGGGTTGGATAGCGGAACGTGTAGCCGGCCTCGGTCAAACGCTGCGGCACCACGCGCTGACCGTCGAAGAACAACTGCGCCATCTCCCCCGCCATTGCACGCACTGGCGCGGCGGGAATGTGCAACCACACCGGGCGCTTGAGGACCTTGCCGGCCTGCCCGGCGAACGCCGCCTGACTGACCGTTTCGGGCGCGACCATGTTGTAGGTGCCACGCAGAGTGTCGTCGTTGAACGCCCGCGCGATCACCTGAAGCACATCGTCGCGATGCACCCAGCTCATGATCTGCCGACCGTCGCCCATGCGCCCACCGAAACCCAAGCGGAACGGCAGCAGTAACGGCGTCAACGCACCGCCCAAGCCAAAGACCACGCCAAGACGCAGCACCACCTGACGCACGCCAAACTCAGTGGCCGGTTGCGCGGCAGCTTCCCAACGCGCACAGAGTTCGGCCATGAAGCCGTCGCCCTTGCTGGCGTGTTCGTCGAGGCTTTCGCCGGCATCGCGCACGCCGTAGAAGCCGATGGCCGAGGCTTGAATCCACAGCGTTGGTTTGTGCTTGGCGTTCTTCAACCAGGTCATCAACGCTTCGGTGGTGCCGACTCGGCTGGCGAGCAGTTGCGCCTGACGCTTGGGAGTCCAGCGTGGGCCGGCGACTGGGGCGCCGGCGAGATTGATCAGTACGTCGAAGGCTTCGTCGTGGCTGAGTTCGCTGAACGAATGCACACAGCGGACGCGGCCGTTGAATATATTGGACGCGCTCAACGGATCGCGCGTCAGTACGCTGACCGAGTGGCCGGCGTCGAGTAATTGATTGACCAAGGCTTCGCCGATGAACCCGGTACCGCCGGTGATCAGCACGCGTTTGAAAGCGCTGCCGGCAAACGGGTTGGACTGACTCGGCATCTTTTCTGGTGGCGATTTTCGGCGGTCGTGCCGATACAACCAAACCAGCGGCGGCAATAGCACCAGCAACGCAAAACCATCGAGCCACAGGTGCGACCAGACCTGTTGTTGCGCTGAGAGCCACATGTCCTGCGGCGCCCATAACAGGATGCCGGCGCTCAACCAGCCCCAGACTGCCGGGGTTTTCAAGCGATTGCCCAAGTGCACCAGCGCGAGCATGTACAGCGAATAACTTTGCAGCGTCGCGCCGAACAGCGCGAGCCACCAGACTTGTTGTTCGTGGCCGGCGGTGGGAACCGCATCAGCGCCCCAGAATGCGAGTTCGAGATTGTGCAGGTAGCCGTCGAGTAATCCGGAGTGACCGGCCCAGGTCAGGGTGAGGCCGGCGAGAATGTGCACGATTGCGGCGGCGTATAGCCAGAGCACTAGCGCTGGGCGAAGCGAGGTCGAGGGGGCTGGCATTCCGTGTCCTGAGCGCATTCCTTGGGGTGGGGAGTTTAAAGGAAATGCGTGGGGTTTCGGGGGTTGTCAGTAGCAGTAGCTGGGTTTGATTGGTGTGGTGGAGTTTTTCTTTAACTCATCCAAACGATTGATCGATCCTTTACTTCCCTTTGCCGCGCCCATTTCATAACAGGCCACAGCACGGGACAAATCCTTGGTCACCAGTTCCCCTCGCTCGAAAGCGGAGCCTAAAGCACCCAACGCGTGGACGCTGCCCATAGTCGCAGCCCGGATCATTGATTCTTCAGCCAACGCTGGATGTTGGCATGAACCTGTTCCAGCCAATGTGTTGCCGTCGCAGTAATAGAGCGAGAGCATCAGTGCGCCTTCGGGCGAAGTAGCCGCTGCAGCTTTGATCAACGCCTCCAATTTATCCGTTGGCAACTGCGGCGCCATGCCCGAAAGGCTCAAACTTGCTGCACTCAAACTGGATTCCGGATCTCCGGAACGCGCTGCGCAAAGGTCATTTTCCAGTGACGCCTCGAAAAGCTCTGCAGTGAGACGGTACTGCTCCAGTCCTCCCAAATTACCGAAGGCGTTGGCACGTTGGCGGCAGAAATTCTCCTCAACACTCAACTTGGGCTTGCTCGCCACTACCAAGTCTTTCTCACTAATCGACCAATCCTCAACCCCCTCAAGCACCCAACATGCCTGACGAGAGAAGTTGAAGATCTTGATATTGCTGTTACCCGCCCGTTTATCCACAACGTTGACGTGACTGTCATCGACCTCTTCGATCTCGACTCCAGGTGTCTTGCCGGGTGTGATTGCAGCCATCAGCGGATAGGTGAACGTTGTTCCACTAACACCCGAGGTCGAAGGCTCAAAGGTGCTTCGATCCTTCCCAGCTACCGGTTTCAACACCAGCGACTTAACCGTCATTGCGGTAAGACGGCGTTGTGATTCGCTATTGGCGGAAAACGCTGTCAGGAAAGCAGGAAACTCCTCCGAAGGACAAACCCCGCTGGCCGGCGCCGTCGAAGCGCTCTTGTCGGATGCTAAAGCAGGGACAATCTTGTCCAGATACGCCGAACGCTCTCGGCTCATCCTGGCGATGCAAGAGTTAACGGCGAACACATGCGCCGGCATCCCCGTCTCGATTTCGAATGCCTCCAAAGGGCAGTTCGCATCGCGCAACTTCAACCACGCACGTTGCGACTCTTTGACCTTCGCGGCGTACTCCGCGCCCAATGCCGGATCTGCTCGATAGTCAGACTCAAGCCGCGTCATCAACTGCTTGTAACTGACATTCAACTGCGCATCGGCAGCCTTCTTCGCCGCCTCCGAGCAGGGAACCATTTCCAGGCTTGAGGTGACATGGCTGCAATCGTCCTGTGCATAGG
Organism: Pseudomonas sp. Irchel 3H7; assembly: GCF_900187605.1. Classification (GTDB taxonomy): domain Bacteria; phylum Pseudomonadota; class Gammaproteobacteria; order Pseudomonadales; family Pseudomonadaceae; genus Aquipseudomonas. The sequence goes on along the minus strand of NZ_FYEA01000007.1, from coordinate 306,566 downwards.
CCGCTGAAGCCGGCAGCAGTACGGCCAGCAGGGTTAAAACAAAACGGTTCACTGTGTTCATCCTTGAGTCATTCAGGCTTTGCGTTTGGTGAATCGGGTGATGCATTGCTTTGGGATGTTCGTTTCCCAGTAAGTGCTGAGCAACGCTTTGCGTTTTTTGTCGACGCGCAGGTTAACGAAGCCATCGCCGCAGTCCGGCTGTAACTCTTCGAAGGTGCCGGTTTTGGCTTGATAAATGAACACTCGGTAGTAGTCATAAGTGCCCATGCCGTCATCGAGCTGCCAGATCGCGAAATCCTTGTCGCCGTCAAAATTGAAATCGTCGAACTGCATGTGGAGTTCGTTCTCGGCTTCAAAAGCGATGGTTCGCGACTCGCTGTGCGTTTCGCTTTTAACCGCGATGTTCAGTTTGGAGCCTTCGAGAATCAGCGTCGCGTCGACGCCTTTGGTTGGACTGAACGTGGTGGTTTCGGCTAACGCTGGGATCGTCCACATCAGGCCGAGCAGCGATACCGCTAGAGTTTTGAATTGCATGTGCTCGCCCTACTCCTCCCCGTGAAACGCGGCTCGTCTCAATTGCAGTTTTCTCGAGATTTCGCTGCCTGCGGAATACGTTCACCCTTTCCGTTCATTGTCATTTTAGCGATGTATTCCTTATATAGCGGACATGCGTCGGACTTCATTCCGATATCCCAATAAGCATCTGCCAAATTCAATGTTGCAACGACTCTCTCCGGAAACTTTTTATGAATCCCCCTCAAAAGCAAAGCAGCTAAAACATTGTTTTTGCTACGATACAAATAATAAGCATAGTCATTTAGAGGCCCGACATTATCATTGGATATTATCAAAGTTAGCTCATACACCAGCTCTTGAGGAATACTCCTCCTTACCTTGTTCCCGCGATCATCGAGCCCATAAAATAATTCTCCTTTTTCGCCCTGAGGAAGCTTATCAAGAATATATTTGAAGTCTTTCCTGATTTCTGCAAGCTGATCCTCATTACTCAAATAGCTAAAATTTGGCCCATTTTCGGAGAACTGAGAAAACAGGGTGCAACACGCCACACGCTGAACATTAAACTTCTGCGGAAATCGTGCTTCAACTGGTACCCTCTCACCACCCAAGGTATATTTTTCATCTCTACTAGGTTCCGCCCAAGTAGATTTTTTATAGAGAACCCAGTCTTTCCGCGCAGAACTCCATTTAAAACTATACTGCGTAAGATCAGTATTACGAGTATAAAAATCCAGCAACAACGAGAATACACCTGGTAGATAACCTACAGATAACCCACCGTCTCCAAGTTCAAAAAACCCCGAAACTGACTTGTTACCCCCACCAATATCTATAGTGATTCGCGAAATTGTACCGTCATCCTCAAGTGAGCTAACACTATACGGATCGCAGATTCCATCCCCATTTAGATCAGCCTCACAGATAGAGTTCGCACTAACCACTGCCGCCAAGAACGCGAAACCAAAAAAAACTACCAGTCTCATCATAAGCTCCCCCGAGTGCAACGATGCGTGCTTCGGCGTATTGTTTACCTACTGATGCTATTCTTGCTGACGCGTAGTAAATAAAGAAAGATAGGCACAGATTTATTTGGCATGTAGTAAAACCGAAGCCACCGGGTTAAACGAATTATCCCGTCCACCCAATGCGTTAACCCGGCTAGTGCCTCAAGAGCCCGATCGCTCTAAAACTCTCTTAGGAATTTTCATGGCTTTTCCCGACTGCTGCATCATAGAGATATATTTTTTATAGTTCTCTGCAGCCAAATCTTTTTGGCTCAACCCCCAATATGCATCAGCTATATTCAAGTAAGCGACAGTTCTCTCTGGGTTTTCAGAAATCACCTTTCTTAGTAGTTCAACCGATTCTGAATAATATCCTGCCTCAGCAAACAAAAATCCGAGATCATTGGACCAACCCACCTTGTCAGGATAGAAATACGCTTCAGCTATGTAGCTTTCAGGTGCACACGACTCACTACTGCCCCCATCGGCAACAAGATAACCCATAGATTCTATGAGCTTATTTTTATCATTATTTTTGTATGCAACGAGTGCTTGGTCTGCCGTCGAGACAACAAAGGATGACATGAGTTTTTCACCTTTCACCCGCCCCGCCTGAATGTCCAAATTTAACTTTTGAAGATATTCAAATGCAGTCGCACCGTCGAAATCTTCAAGTGATTTAGAAATCAAAACATTCAGAGGTAAAATATAAGCACTCTTAAGAGATCTATCGCACGATTCATTATTAACCGTATAGACAACCCGGCTAACTGCCACACTTTTGCGAGTAGCATCATATTCAAATTGAACATTAAAATTCTGCGACGTTTGGTCTTCTTTTTTTGTAATCAAATTCAAAACATCTCCCACAACGTGAGCGTCTGAATTGAAGGTGTATATTTCCCCTTGAGAATCCACAACACCTATAGTTTTATCGACGCCTTTAACAACAGAAACATTGAAGCCGTCATAACTTTTAGGCGAATACACATTATTAATTTTCGCCAATGCCGATTTTGCGCTCAATATAACCGAGTCTTTCCCAGACACCTCAGCAACCAAGACTAGTTTGTCGGGAAGTGCAGCATCGTCATTTTTTACGACCAGGAGTCTTGGAGACTTTAATCCAGGAACCAAACCAACATCAAACTGTTTCTTCACCATTTCTGCAGGAGGAAGACTATCGCTTGCAGTACCAAATGAAGACTGGCCAGCAAAAAAAATAAATAAAAAAATCTGTAGACACCAAAATTTTTTTAAAATAATCATTTATTAAGCTCCTGATAAATCGCTGTAAAATTAGTCCTGCGCTCCGCATAACTATCAGTATGCTTATTAACTACTTCTGTAATTTTATTAGTAGAGTCCGTATTTGGCGCGACTAGATTATTTATATTATTTACATCCCAAAACCCCATAGCCGATAATAATCCTATTTTTGTATCCAGCAACTGGTCTGGATTGGAAACCATTTCAATGGTTTCCTCAGGTATTTTTTGCTTTAAGCGGTCCTCTACCGCCTGATAGTTTGATTTCCACGTCAGCTGAATAAAACCTTTGCCTTTATACTTCTTACCTTCTTCACAGCCACCCGCAGTCAATACAAATCCACCTTGAACTGAGTTGCAGCAATAAATACGCTTCGCGATCTCGTCTTCATTTGGGAATTGAGAATATGCTTTATTTTTACGAATCGTATAGGCGCTCTTTGCCGCAGGGCTTAGTGCATTATACTGCGCCATTGTAATGCGTTTATATCCATACAGTTCAGCTTCCGCAGGATATGTGTTGAAATACCTTCCAAACTTAGACCTGAGAGCTTCAGCTGAATACCAAAGATCTTCTACCTTACCTACCAAGGCGCTACCAACCTCGGTCTTCACTTGAGCAAAAAACTGAGCCATTTTCGGCGCGGTATTAATTTCAAATCGATCAGCATACTTATTAAATAACCCCCTTACCTCCTCACGCTTTTGATCGGTAGAGTCTGGGAACATTTTCTTCATTTGATCGAAAGAGATTAGTTCCGCGGCCGATGAAGTAAACCCAGCTATGAACTCTATCGGATGAAAGTGCCAAACTAGACTGGATTCAACTGACGCTTTTCCAGATAGCTCATCCCAGAAGATAAATTTATCTATCCTCTCTTTTTCATGAGCCTTTAATTTTGGCGAATGCTCTAAAATATCATCCAGTCGAGCCCATTTTGGTTGATTAGCTCTATCTTTCCATTCCGTTGGATGCTTGGCGACAAGCTTTGACCATTGAGAGCGTGTGTCAGTATCCTTCAACGCGTCGGCCAACTCTGATGCGTCTATCTCTTTATTATTATCTTTATCGATTTTTTCAAACAATCTTTTGAAGAAAACGGGCATATCGTTTGGATCGAGAAATCCATCAGCAGCAGCGTTTGACTCCTCCACTATCTGAAAGCCCAGCTTCGCCCAATCATGCTGCGATATTAAAGTGGCGCCAGCCTTACGTACTAAACCGGTCACGTTTTGCCCTTCGTCTATTACATTGATCTCATACCACTCTTGTGTATCTTTATAAATCGGCGCTTTGCTTAACTCTACAGCATGCAGTTCTTTCAGAGAAACTTCCCCAGTGGCTGGGGCCTTTAACTTAACCAGAGAATTTTTGGCTAAATACAAATACTGTCTGCCAACTTTCAAGGCAGCAGTATTATTCAAAAAGTCTTCTACACCTGTATCAGCGGTAAAAATTTCTATATGGGCTTGGAACTTACTACTAACCTCCCCAGCTTCAGTGACATTCTCCATTTGCCCAAGGTAACCGACAGGATCTCCCGCCTTAATTCCAACTCCTATGTTCAAAACAGTGTCGACAGATGCCGGTTCAGCTACACTCCATTTTAGAACATTATTTTCCGAAGTATTTTCAACACACGCCCAGAATGTCGGTGGCACATTTCCTGTGGCGACCGGACCACCACTCACCAGCGTGCATTCGGCCATACGCTGCAGGGATGGCCCGACAACTAAATTCAAAACTTTTTGACTATCAAAAGCTACGACGCTGTTCATCATCAACTGCAAGGCACCGAGCGAAGCACCCGCTGGCTTGCCATTAGTAGGATCTGACGGTGCACCGAAAAGGGGAAGCTTATTAACTACTGTCCCATGAACCTTGCCCTGCCAATAGGTTGGCCGCTCTCGCTCTGGTACCTTTTCTTCCAACCAAACTCTATCACCGGCGTTGTTTTTATAGGGTTCGCCGGCCTTTAAGTACGCAAACCAGACTTCACTCCCTACTTCTCGTGTCTTTTGTGAGTTTAGCTGCACACTTCCAGATATGATTTTACCTTTAGCATAAATTCGGTCTGTACCCGCGACCGGACTTTGATCTAAGATTTCAAGTTTCGAGTCTTTATTTAACTTACCCACAGACACAATACTAGATGACACCGGCAATTCGTCATATGCTTTAAAATCATTGACTTGCATTGTCACTTTCGGCTTAGGCGCTTCCTCAGGAGGTATAGGATAACGATCAAACGGTAGCAAATGCATATATAGGCTATAGAATGTCAGCTTATTTTGCTTCCCCTTATTCGCCCCTTCTTCTGGATTAGGTGCAGACTTATATTCGTGCCGGACCAGACAGAAAGAATTCGAATACTTTAATTTTTTTGAACTCCCACCTGCATCAAATGTTGATTCTAGATATTCTTTATTTAGGCGATAAGCAACGACTTCACCATCAGCCATACACCGTAATGGTTCATCCAATACACATTGGGGAGCGCTTGCATTGCTAACATGTAATCCGCCATGCCAGAATTTGTTACTACCTAACAAATAATGACCAGATACTTCGCTCTCTAGTACCTTATATACTTCGTCAGCCCCAGTGAACTGCTTGCCATCTGGTTTACGGAATGGATATTGGAAGCTCATCAGCGGAGCTGGGCCTGCCGGTACAGGGGCCGGCGCAGGATTAGGTGCGGGTGCTGGTTGTGCGCCTCTGAATTGGGGCCTCGGGCGTAAAAACTTTTCAGGCATTGGCCAGTAACCACTGCCCACCCCATATTTGGCAGATTTCGGTCCGTTTGAAGACTGTGAACCGAAGAAATTCCCCCGATCTCGAACAGGCGATCCGGAGATATCTTCGATCACCCCAGTGTGCCCATGAAAGTTTATCCACAGCGCAATATCGCCTGGCTGTACTTCCGCAAGCGGGATCACATCAAAATAAGTAGTGTCGGTATTCAACCCTGATGTTGTGAGGTAAGGGATCGTATACCCCGCATCCTTCAGCATTCGATACAGAAGCCCGGAGCAGTCGATTTCCTTCTTGCCATCGTTATCATGGTCAGTCTCGCCCTTGAAAGGGCCGTACTCGTAACCAGTGCGATATTGCTGCCTTTGTTCAAGTAGTCCTGTGCTCATCAAAAGCTTCCTGCTTCAAAACATTGAATAGAGTTATCGCTGACGACGCCTCGGGCTGCCAAGCGCTCAACCAAAGCGGTAGCCGTCTTGGGATCGGTTTTCTGAATATTCCGGTAACACGCCATCGCGCGTGGCAAGTCAGCCGCTACGAGGGCTCCCGCTTCGTACACTTCACCTAATCGAATCAGTGCGTTAGTCGAACCTAGGCGGGCGGCACGCTCCAATGTCGCTATTGATTCTCTGGGATTAATACAACCGTGACTTTCGTCGTATTCACCTTCATCGCAATAAAAATCTGCGAGAGTCAAGCCGGCATCCGGCACTTGCTCTGAAGCTTGAATCAATAACGCCACGATTCTGGAATTCTCCAAGCGTGGCGCCTGCCCAGAAAGGCTGATTCCCGCAGCAGCAAATGCTGCTTGCGCCGAACCCTTCCGGGCGCCATCTAAATAGCTATCCAATGCCGCGGCGTACAAATAGATCCCTGATTCGGGAGAGGCCTTGTTTACCAACCTGTCGAATATGACGCCTTTTTTGAGTTCCAGCTCACCGGGCGTTAGTTTCTCAGACTGAGTGATCTCTTCCATGACCGCATCGATTGCCCAGTTCTCCACTCGATTCAGAGCCCAGCAATCACTGTGTTTGAAAAGAAAAATCTTCAAAAAATGGCCCGCCTCATCTCGGACGACCACCCTGTCAGGCACCTTGGTTTCAATAGTGAGATCCAATTTGGCAGCATTTTCCGGAAGCAGCACCTTCAACTCATCGGCGGAAATCGAGCCCAAGCTCCGTTCGACAACCTTCGGTATTTTCCCATCAGCTATCACGTGAACATGCTTCACAGGAGACGCAATAAACGCTTTCTGTGTCTCTGGCTCAGATGCAAAAACTTTTACGAAATCAGCAAAATTGCCACTTGGGCATTGGGCGGTGCTGGACGAAGAGGCAAAGGCCCCCGAAGTCATCCCCCAGCACAACAAAACAATCGAAAACCACTTCATCTGCCTCACGTACCTGTTTGTTGTCATCACGACACTCATCACTCAGAAAACACAAAAAAAGCCTTCGGCTTAACCTTCTCAGGCGGTGCATTCAACAACGCCTGATCCATCAAACTCCCCGCCTTATCCTTATCCGCCGCCCCCGGCAGCACCGGCGGTTTAATCCCGATCCCTGTGCCGGAGCCAGCCGAGCCACCCGCATTGATCTTGATCACCGGCCCAACCACCGTAACCCCACCGCCATCGAGCTTGATAAAGCTCCCCCCCCCAAGAATGGTCAGCTCCGTCCCCGCCTCAATAACAATCTTGTCCCCAGCCTTGAGGTGAATTTCTTTCCCCACGCTGGTCAGTTGCGCAGTCCCCAGCTTCACATGCTGGTTCTGCCCAATCGTGAGGTGATCATCCAGCTTCGCTTCAATCTTGCGGTCAGAGATCGTGGTGCGGTGTTCTTCAGCCTTGAGCTCGGTGTAGCTGTTCTTCTCCACCGTGTCATGGCGTTCATTCCCGACCCGAATCTTCTGGTCATGCTCAACGTTCTCATCCCAATCGCGCTGGGCGTGGATGTAGATCTGCTCCGCACCTTTCTTGTCTTCAATGCGCAGTTCGTTGTAGCCGCCACCACCCGGTGAGCTGAGGGTTTTGAACACGCTGCGAGTCTTGTTCGCCGGCAGTGCGTACGGCACCGGGTTTTCCTTGTGGTACAGGCAGCCGGTCACCAGCGGTTGATCGGGGTCGCCTTCGAGGAAGGTGACGAGGACTTCCATGCCGATGCGCGGGATGGAGATGGCGCCGTAGCGGTCGCCGGCCCAGGAGCTGGAGACGCGCAGCCAGCAGCTGGTTTTGTCGTCGGCGAGGCCTTCGCGGTCCCAGTGGAACTGGACTTTGATGCGGCCGTATTGGTCGCAGTGGATTTCTTCGCCTTTGGGGCCGGTGACCATGGCGGTCTGGCTGCCGAGTACGCGTGGTTTCGGGTGTTCGAGGGCCGGGCGGTAGAACACGTCCCACGGGGTGGCGAGGAAGGTGTTGCGGTAGCCCTGGTGGAAGTCGTCCTTGTTGTCGGTGGTGTCGCTGGTCACGCCTTCTTCGAGGACTTGCGGCTGTTTGCCTTCGTGGAAGAGTTCGGTGAGCAGCCACAGGTCGTTCCACTCGCTGCGCGGGTGGTCGGACAGTTCCATGAAGTGGCCGCTGACCAGCTTGGTCTGGTCGCCGCGACCTTCGGCCTGGCGGTAGTCGGCGCGATGGCGTTCGAGGGCGCGCTGGCTGAGGAACTTGCCACGGGCGCGGTCGATGAAACGGCCCGGGTAGTCGTAGTCTTCGAGGTCCGGTTCGGTGCTCTCGCCATCGGGCTTGTAAGCCGCTTCCATTTGCAGGCGCGGTTTTTCGAAGTCGTAGTCGCGGCGTGTGATGCGGCTGGTGCGGGTTTCCAGGCGTAGCTTGAAGCCTTTGATCACCGGTTCTTCGGCGACCATGCCGCTGCCTTGCACGTACGCGGTTGGCTGGCCGAGGTCGGGGAACACGGTCTGGTCGTCGCCGAACACCAGCAGGTGGCCTTTATCGCTGTGCTGGAAGTGGTAGTGAATGCCTTCCTCTTCGCACAGGCGCTGGACGAAGTGCAGGTCGGTTTCGTCGTATTGCACGCAGTAGTCGCGATCCGGGCACGGCTGGCTCAACTGGAAACTGTAGGCGTTACCTTTGATGCCGTGCTCTTCAAGGATCAGCGCGATGATTTTCGGCGCCGACATCTGCTGGTAGATGCGCTGGTTGGTGCGGTGATGCAGGTATTGCAGTTGCGGCACCATCGACACTTTGTAGCGGGTCAGACGCTTGCCGGCGTCGCCTTGGGCGACGCGGTAGATCTGGCCGTGGATGCCCGAGCCTTGTGGATCGAACGCCAGAAACGCCTGCTTGTGCAGCAGTTGCTCAAGGTCCAGATCCGGGTTTTCGCTGACCAGTTCGAGGTCGAAGCGATACGGCTGGCTGATGCCTTCGGTGCCGGTGAACGACAGCACTTGCAGGTCGCCGACGTAGTCTTCGACCTTGAGGCTGAAGTGGGTTTCGTTAGCTGGGTTGAACATAAAGTGCTCCCTGTTCGAATGTCATCCGTTAGGCCCGAAGTCGCAACCGTTGCAGCCAGGACGAAGTGGCGCCCAAGGCGTCACGCAATTGTTGGGCAGTGATGCTGCGTTCTGCCGGGTCGAAGCTCAGCGCGGTTCGCAGCGCTGGCCAGCCGTGTTTCGGTAAGTTCGCCGGCGCATGCAGCTCGCGCTCCAGGTGCTCGTCGCGGGCCTGGGTCGAGGGCAAGCGGCGGAACGGGTGTTTGCCGCCCGCCAGTTCGTAGATCACGCAGGCCACGCCGTACACGTCCGCGCTGGCCGACAACGGTTGGCCCTCAAGCAGTTCGGGGGCGGCGTAGCCCGGGGTCCAGGCGTTGAAGCGTTCGCGGCTTAGATGTGGCAGGCCGGGCAACACGCCCTCCTCTGCCTGACCGAGGCCGAAGTCAAACAGGCGCAAGCCGTCTTCGCTGAGCATGACGTTGCTCGGTTTCATGTCACCGTGCAGCACGCCGCGACCGTGGGCGTAGGCCAGCGTGTCGAGCAGCGGCAGGACGATGTCGCGCAGTTCGTGCCACGGCAGGCCGAGGGGCCGCTCGCAGAGCAATTTGTCCAGGGTCAGGCCACGCATGTATTCCATGGTGATGAAGGCCCGCTGGCAGTCGGTGTCGACTTCAAAGGTGTGCGCACGCACGACGTTGTCGTGGCGCAGGCGTCGGGTCAGGGCGAACTCGCTGTAGAGCAAGGCACTGGCGTCCGGCGATTCGGCAAATTCTTCGCTGAGGATTTTCAGCGCTATGTAAGGGTCGGGATCGCCGAACTGTTCGTGCAGCAGATCCCGCGCCCGGTAAACAGCGCCCATGCCACCGGCCCCGAGCAGACGCTCGAGGTGGTAGCGACCGGCGAGTACATCCGGCAGTGCACCGATGCTGGCCTTGGTTGGCGCCAGCAAAGGCTCTGCCTTGTTTTCCTTGGCGAAGGCGAAGTAGGTCAGGTTGTTGGCCTGCTCTTCGCTCATCAGCAAGTCGTCGACTGAGGATTCGATTTCAGTCATTGGCGGATCACCACGGCTGTCAGGTTGTCGCGCGCGGCGCCACGCAGGGCGCCGTCGAACAAACGTTCCAGCGCCACGTGCGGCGCGCTGAGGCTGAGGGCGTTGCCGAGGGCATCGCTGCTCAGGCCCTGATACAAACCATCGCTGCAGAGCAAAAACGCATCGCCCGGATAGACCTCGAGTTCCAGTACATCCAGGGTCAGTGTTTCGGCCGCGCCGACGGCTCGGGTCAAGGCCTGAGCCGCCGGGTGTGCTGCCGCTTGTTCGACGCTCATTTGTTGCTCGTCGATCAATTGCTGTTGCAGCGAATGGTCCTTGGACAGCTGATACAAACGCTGCCCGCGCCACATGTAGCAACGGCTGTCGCCGGCCCAAATGCAGGCCGCGCGATTGCCTTCCACCAGCAGCGCGACGACGGTGCTGCCCATGATGCTGTCGTGGCGTCCGGCGGTGACCGTCAACTCCTGCCCCAAACGCCGGTTCAGCCAGTGCAGGCACTGGCGGATGGCTTTGAGGCGTTCGTCGAAGTCCTCGTGTTGCGGCAGTTCAGCCAGGCTGGCGACGATCAACTGGCTGGCGATGTCGCCACCCTGATGACCGCCCATGCCGTCCGCGACCACCCACAGCCCCTGCTGTGGCGAGTCGAGGAAGGCATCTTCGTTGCGCGCCCGCACCTTGCCCGGGTCGGTCCGCGCCGCGCTGCGCCAGGCACTGGCCACCAGCATCAGAGCTGCACCGGCATACGGAAGGTGCGCAGTACGCCCATGTCGAACGGGTTCGGCGTGCGCTGGCTGGTCAGCAGGTAGTTGGCGCGCAGGCCACCTACGTCGGCTTTCAGCACCAGCACGTCGCGACCGCTCAGGTACTCGGTCTGCATCAGGTCGAACAGACGGAACAGCGACCATGGGCCGGAGTTCTTCTCGATGCCGATCGGGCGCCCGGCCATTTTGTCCATGACCAGACTGGTGCGACCGTCCTCAGCATCGGTCGGCCATTTGAACGACATTGGCAGGATCGGACCGTGGCGGTATTCCATGGTCTTGTCGCCGAACTTGAACTCGGAACGGCTGACCGCCGGGTCGAGGGTGTACGGCTCCAGTTTGAACTGCACGGTCGGCTCGGCCGGGTTGATCGAGAAGAAGCTCTGACGAATCGTCAGCGCCGCTGCCATCTGGTCCAGATACATCTTCGATACCGGCAGGCTGTGACCGTCGACGCTGCGCATGCGGTAGTTGCCCGGATCGCCGCTGACAAACGGACGCATGTAGCTGTCGAAGAAGCGGTCGACGGTGCCTTGCGCGCGGAAGAACTCGCGGAAATCGCTGATCGCCACGTCGCTGGTGCTGCTGGCGCTGAACGGATAACGCTTGCTGATGGTTTTGCCATACACGCTGTACAGCTCGTTCTGATAACGGCCGTTCAGGTATTGGTAAGCATCGTTAAGCACCAGACGCCACGAGTCTTCGGCCAGCACGTTGAACCACACGCTCAGTGGACGCGGCAGACGGCCGGAGGCATTGCGCAGGTTGGTCAGCGCATCACGCTGGCCGCTCATGCGGGTTTTCGCCATTTCGAACGCGGCTTGTTCCGGCGTGCTGGAACGGGCCAGGCCGGCCAGTTGCAGTTGCAGGTCGTTGAGCGCGTTCAGCGCTGGCGTCAGGTCCGCCGCCGGGCCGTTGTTGTCATCGAGCAAACGATGCAGCGGTTCGAAGCGGCGTTGCAGCGACTTCTTCGCGGTGTCCGGCAGGGTCTTCGCCACGTTCAGGGCCGAAGCCTTGTCTGCTGCGGCGGCGGCAAGTTTGCCAACCTTACCCAGTTTGCCTTTCTGCCCGGCCAGCGCATCAGCAGCGTCGCCAGCTTCTTCGACAGGGTCTGCAGCCGCCTGGAAGCGGGTGTTCTCACGCACTTCAGTGAGCAATGCCAGCACCGGCGAGTTGGCCGAGGTCAGGCCCGCCAGTTGTTCGGCGCCTTCACCGGCGTCGCTGATCGGCGGCAGGGCAACCTGGCCAACCGCTTCGCTCCAATAGTTGGCGTAGTCGCGGAAGTACAGCTGCTCCAGCTCGACCATCAGACGACGCAAGTCCATGTCGCTGATGCCCGCACCTTCGCCCAGCACCCAGTTGTCACGCAGGATGTCGGTAACCAGCGCCGAACCCTGTACCGAGAAATACTGCTGATAACCGGTTTGCGTGTAGAAGCCCGGGATCACGTATTCGGTGCCGATAAACAGCGAGCCTTGTGGACCGAGGTGTTGGCTGAAACGGTAGTCCGGCAGGTTGCGCGCCTGCTCGCGGAGCATGCGGTAAACCACCGTGGCCAGCGATTCGCTGCGCAAGACCTGACGCGCCTGAGTGACCAACTGATCGTTCAGCGGGTAGATAAACGGCTGCTTCAGCAGACGTTCCAGATGCGCGCTTAAACCGTTCTGCACAGCGGTGTTGCCGGTGTAGCGCGTCGACCAGTCAGTGGCGACCCAGTCCTTGAGCCACGCGGCATCGCGACGATCCTTCATGTTCAACATCAGGTACGCGCGCAGGCTGTTGAGCAGGCGGTCGCGGTCCTTCATGTTGGCGCGGATCTGCCCTTCGAGCATCGTCGCTACCCGTGGCAGCAGTTGCTTTTCAAGCTCGCGCTCGTAAGCCTCTTTGACCACTGGATTGACGTCTTCGCCCTGATACAGACCGCCACGTTCGTGATACGAAACGTCGCCCTTCTTCGGGAACACCTGCGTCGCGGCGTAGCTGCTGTCGAGGGTTTTCAGCACGCCCATCGCATCATCACGCGGCGACAATGCCGTGCGTTGCTGCGTCCAGTTCTGCGCCAGATTGCGCAGGTTTTCCAGGCGCTCGTAGTTGGCCGAGAAACCGCCCGCCCAGAGCATGCCGAACAGTGCCAGCGCAGCCAGTGCGCCGACGTACAACGCACGTTGGCCCCAATGAATACGGCTGCGTTCGCGCTTGTCCAGACCGGCTAGGTCGGATTCGGGGAAAATCACCTGGCTGAACAAGTGATGAATGAAGCGCGAACGACCGCTGCGCAGGGTCGGCAGCACACCGGCGCTCATGCCGAGGCTGGCGCCGATGCCGGCAGTGGTCGCATCCATCTCTTGGGTCAGGTGCGGCGCGCTGGTCAGGTAGAAACCACGCAGTTGCGTGGCACGCTGATAACGGTTGCCGGTGAACGCCATGTCGACGAACAGGCACAGGCGCTCGCCGATCTGCCCTAGTTGATGCGGGAAGTCGAGGATGCGGCCACGGCGCTGGGTATCGCGCTCGGAGTGCATGCGCATGATCACTTGGCTGTTGAGGCGGCGCAGCAGTTCTTCGAACTCGTTGCGCAGCACAGCGACGTCGGTGCCGACCTGATCCTTGCGGAAACTGGTGCCGAGCACTTGATCGCTTTCTTCGCGGGTCAGTTGATCGAAGAACTCGTCGAAGCCGAGCAGCTTGTCAGCCTTGCTCAGGACCAGATAGACCGGCACGTCGACGTGCAGTTTCTGATGCACGTCTTGCAGACGGCCGCGAATCTGGCGCGCGAGGGTGTCGATGTCCTGCTCACTGCCGCCGAGCAGGGTTTCCACCGGAATGGTCACCAGCACGCCGTTCAACGGACGCCCGCGACGACGCTTGCGCAGTAGCTCCAGCAGCGTTGTCCAGGCACCGCCGTCGACTTCCACATCCGGTTGCGTGGTGTAACGCCCGGCGGTGTCGATCAGCACACCGTGGTCGGCGAAGTACCAGTCGCAATGACGGGTGCCGAGGGTGTCGCGGGTCAGCTTGCGGTCGATCTTGTTGATCGGGAATTCCAGACCGGAAAAGTCCAGCAGGCTGGTCTTGCCCGAGGCCTGCGGACCGATCAACAGGTACCACGGCAAGTCACTGCGCCAGCGCTCGCTGCGGCCGCGATACAGGCTGGAAGTCTTCAGGGTTTTCAGCGCGTCTTTGAAGCGCGCCTTCAACTCCTTCTGCTCTTCGTCGATCAGCTCTTCGCGGCGAATGCGGTCCTGGCCGTCCTCGCTTTCTTCCTCGGCTTTCTTGCGGATACCCGCGCGCCAGCTGACGAAGACCATGGTCAGGCCCCAGATCAGGAACAGCACAGCGATGGTCAGCAAGCGCGCGGTCGCGCTTTCCCAGAACTTGTAATCATCAACCGCCAACAACGGGCCGACGAACCACACCAGCAGCGCCACGAACAGCACCAGCAGCAAGGTCCAGACCCAGGTCTGGCGCAGGAAGGCGCCGACTTTCTTGAAAAACTTTTTCATCACACGTCCCTGTTTACGGCTGCGACTGCGGTTGAACCGCGGCTGGATCAAGCGGCTGATAAGGTTGCAGAACGGTGTCGCGCTGCTCGCCCAAGACCCAGGCGAAGCCCGAATACATCACCACCAGACAGACCAAAGTGAACAACACCACCATCCACGCCGGCACGATGCGCACCAGGTTGCGACGCTGATCGTTCAAGCCTTCCCAGTGTGGCGACAACTCGCGCGGCACGTCGCCACGCAACTGACGGATCTGCCGATACAGAGCATCGCGAATGCCTTCAAGTTCGAGCATGCCGCGTGCCTGGACGCGGTACTTGCCCTCGAAACCGAGGGACAGGCACAGGTACATCAGTTCGAGCATCGGCAGGTGCTTGACCGGGTTTTTCGACAGTCGATCGAGCAACTGGAAGAACTTCTCGCCACCGAAGGTTTCGTTGTGGAAGCTGCTCAGCAGGCTCATTTGCGACCATTCGCTTTCGTTGCCCCACGGCGTGGTCACGACAGCTTCGTCGACCACGGTGCAGAGCACATAACGCGCGGCCATCACCTGGCTGCTTTCGGCGCCGTTGTGCAGGGCGCGTACTTCAAACAATTTCAGCCCGGCAGTCAGACGCTCGTTGAGTGCGTACAAGTCTTCGCGGGTTTCGCTGTGCTTGAGGCGCACCACTTCCGAAAGCAGCTCGGACGAAGCAGCGACCAGCGAATTGAGGCTGATGTTGAACGCTTCTGCCGGGCGCAAGCGCGCGGCGTAGATCATGCGTTCTTCCAGTTGCTCGAAACGCGGCGGCGCGGCGAAGTCGGTCAGCGGACTCGATGCCGGTCCGTGGCCTTGACGATCGAGCAGGACAGTTTTGTCGTCCTGGTTGTAATCCGTTTCCTTGATCATGTCGGTCAGTTCCTGATGGCCCAGAATTTCAGTTCAAGCTCGGCGAATTCGCCGGACACATGGAACGCGAAACCGCCGGAGCGCTCGAGTTGTGCCAGGTCTTCGGAACTGAGTTCGAGGATGAAATAGGTTTTGTTCGAGTGGAACGCGATCTGCCGTGGGGCCACCGGCAACGGTTTGACCTTGATCCCCGGCAAGTGCAGGTTGACCAGTTGGCGGATACGTTCCACCGGGCCGACCTTGAGGTGCGCCGGCAAGCGGTGGCGCAGTTCTTCGGAGTCGCAGTTGGCACTGGCTGCCAGCACGAACGACGCCGAGCCAAGCAGTTTGTGGTCGTGCAACGGCGAGACGATGATGCCGTACTGACGCGCTTGCAGGATCAGTTCGATGGCGTGCTGTTCGAGCACCATCGACAGCACCTGACGAATCGCTTCCATCAGTTTGCGGAAGCTCCCGCCCTGATCGGCGTGGGAGTAGCGGCTGTCCAGGCGCGGGCGTTTGCTCTCGCCGGAAAAGGTCGCCAGATCGCCGAGCATGGTCAGCAGCGTGCGGTACAACTCTTCCGGGTGCACTTGCTCCAGGCCGAGGTAGTGGCGCAGCAGCAGTTCGGTGCGGTTGATCAGTTGCAGCATCATGAAGTCGCCAACTTCGGCACCGCCGACCTTGCCGTTGGAGCGAATCCGCTCGGCAATCGTGTCGCCACGGTGGTTGAGCATGCTGATGACTTCTTTCAGGCACGACAGCAGATAGCTGGAGGCGTGGGCCTGAATGTAGGTCGGCACGAAATCCGGGTCGAGGCTGATCACGCCGTCCGGCGTGGTGTCGAGCACGTCGCAGATCTTCAGCTTGACGTAGGCCTGATCGCTCTGCTGCTCGCCGAGCAACAGTTTGAAGTCCGGGCGACCGCAGCTGACCTGGCTGGCGGAATCGTCGCCGGCGTTGGAGTCGGCCACTTCGGCGTCGTACGCGGTGTAACGCGCGAGCACGTCGGATTGCTCCGGGCGGCGCGACTCGATGTGGTTACCGGTGACCAGCGGCAGCGCCAGGTAGATCGGCGTGTTGCCGGTGTTCGGCGGTACGTCCAGCGCCAGCGGCTCGGTGTTGCCACCGAGTTCGAACAGGCTGCCGTCCGGCAGAATCCCCGAGGCTTCACTGATCACCAGTTTGCCCATGTTGAGGAACTGCAAGTCGATCTCCAGATTGAGGAAACCCCAGGTGTAGCCACCCAGCAATTGGGTGCGGGTTTTCATCTGGTGATCGTAATAACGATCGTTGTGCTGGAAGTGCTGCGGACGCAGCAGCATGCCTTCCTGCCAAATGACTTTATGGGTATTCATGATCAGTCATCCGCCTTGGCGAGCACTTGATTGGTGTTGCGGATGCCGGTCTGGTCCAGAGTCAGATCGACTTCAGTGACCTCCAGCGGAGTGATCTGAACGGTGTGGCGCCATTGGGTGTCCGGCAAGTCGCGGTAAGCGGCGAGAACGCCAACATAAAGGCTGCCCTCTTCCACCTTGAGCTTCATCTCCACGGTTTCACCCGGGCGCAGCTCAAGCTCTTCGCTGGCCACCAGATCCGGATTGAGGGATTCCTTGGCGCGTTCGTAAAGGCTGAAGAAGTCAGCGTTCTCGAAGGTCACCGGGTGCTTGAGTTCGAACAGGCGCACGACGATCGGCGACGGCCGACCGTTGAGGTCCGGGTTGAGCTGATCGCTGCCGGTCAGCTTCAGGTTAATCTTGGTCACTTTCGAGTACGGCGACAGCGACGAGCAACCGGCGAGCAGCACCAGCACGGTGAGCGCAGTCAGCGTCTTGAAAAAAGCGGTCGAGCGGCGAGACATGCGCATCATCCTTGGTGGTCGGTGTGGAGGGTGGAGATCAGGCGGATCTGTTCTTCGTAGGCCTGGGCGAAGTCGCGGGCCAGCAGACGCTCGCTCCAGTCATCGTCCTGACGCAGCGCCTGGTGATAACGGCCGAACGCTCTCCAGCGCCCGCCCGAGGTTGCGATCAACGGCTTGTTGTCGCGCTCGAAACGCAGGGTCAGTTGCTCTGGCGAGAAGTGCTCCAGCGTGCCGCGCACGGCGGCGCGACTGGCGGTCAGCAGTGCCACTTGATGCGCCTGCAGGTCGCGGAACGCGCGGGAAATGGCTTGCTCGGCCGGCAGATGGCCGGGCTTGCTTGGCTGCAACAGAATCTGCAGGGCTTCGCTCGGATCGACGGCGAATTTCAGCGGGTTCTTGTTGGTGCCTTGCACGGTGGTCTGGGCCAGACGCAGCTCGTTTTTCAGCTCCGAGCGAGTGCGCAGGCTCTGCTGCAAACCGCCGATGCTTTGGCGCAACAAGCGGGCAGCATTCAGCGCCAGGGCTTCGCGTTCGTCGTGGCTGAGGCCTTTGACGTCGACGCCCAGCGCCGCACCGAAGTGCTCCCAGAAACCTTCGCTTTGACGCTCAACGGCTTTCGGCGCCGGAGCGGGTTCAGGTTCGGCGGGCGCGGCAATCAGCTCCGGCACCATCAGGCTTTCCATGTCGATACGTGCGTAGTCGGCACGCTGACGGGAGTCTTCAGGCTTGGTGTTCGGCGCCAGCAGTTCGTCGATTTCCGAGTACACACGCTCTTGCTGCTCGAGAGCATTGAGCGGGTCGAGATCGAGGAACGCGTCGTCGGGAATGATGCTGCCAGCGGCGCGTGGACGGCCGACTTCACCGTCGAAGGTCGCCGGGTCGCGCACCAGTCGCGCGCGAATTTCGAAGTCACCCAGCACGTAGGTGCTGCCGTGCTCGATGCGCACCGGTTCGCCTTTGTGCAGACGCGCGCCGCTCTCGCCGTCCTGGACACCGTTGCTGCTGGTGTCGGTGAGGAAGAACGTGCCTTCGCGGTAGCTGACAATCGCGTGGTGATTGGACAGGTGACGCTTGCGGTCAGGGATGATCCAGTCGCAGTCCTCGCCCCGCCCGATCACGCCGCCGGCCTGTTTAAAGGTCTTCTGGCACAACTCGGTGGGCACGAACTGCTTGGTGTTCAGCATTTCGAAAACCAATTCCATGTTTGATGCTCCTTGCGGTCACTTGCCGCGATTGACCGCTTGCGGATCACCCAACGGGCGATAGTCGTTGTCGTTGAATTTGTAATTGCCGCTACAGCCGCCCAGGCCGCATAGAACGACGAGGGTCAGCAGGACAGCTTGCCAGTGACGAACAGACATCAGAGGGTCTCCAGGGGTAGACAAAGCACAAAGCGCCGACCCTTGCGGGCGGCGCTGAAATTGGTTTTTGCGAGGATTTCGATGACTTTTTGCCTACCCATCGAAATCTCCCAGATTGATGTTCAGACGGCCGAGCCGATACAGCAGCGTGCGCCTCGGAAGGCCGAGCTCGCGGGCGGCGAGGGTCTGGTTGCCGTCGTTCTTGCGCAGGCAGTCGAGCAATAACGTGCGTTCGACCTGCTCCAGACGTTCGCGCAAATTCAGGTGGCTGTTGTCTTCCGGCATTGCCTCCATGCGCAGGGAGAAATGCTCGGCGAGCAACTCGCCGCCCTCGCACAACAGCACCGCACGCTCGACCAAGGCCTTGAGTTCACGCACGTTGCCGGGGAAGTTGTAGCCGGACAGGTGTTCCAGCGCCGCGCTCGACCAGCGCACCGGATCGCGCTGCAAATACGTGCAGGTCTTCTCGGCGAAGTGCTGGGCCAGTTCGAGGATGTCGCCTTCGCGCTGACGCAGCGCCGGCAACTCGATCGGGAATTGCGCGAGGCGGTAGTACAAGTCCTCGCGGAATTTGCCTTCGCTGACCAGCGTCGACAGATCGCGGTGGGTCGCAGCGATGATGCGTACGTCGATCTTGTGGGTGTCGTTGGAACCCAGCGGACGAATCTCGCCTTCCTGCAACACGCGCAAGATCTTCGCTTGCAACGACAGCGGCATGTCGCCGATCTCGTCGAGCAGCAGCGTGCCGCCATTGGCCGCATCGAACAGACCAGCGCGGTCGCGGTCGGCACCAGTGAAGGCGCCTTTGCGATAGCCGAACAACTCGCTTTCCAGAAGATTTTCCGGAACCGCCGCGCAGTTCTGCACGATAAACGCCTGCGACCGACGCGGGCCGCAATCGTGAATCGCCCGGGCGACAACTTCCTTGCCGGTGCCGGTTTCGCCGCGCAACAACACGGTGTACGGACTGTGCAGGACTTTGCTGATCAGCGAATGGGTCTGGCGCATCGCCGCGCTTTTGCCGATCAAGCCATAGCCACTGATGCTCGGCACGCTGCGCGCTACCGTGGCCGACTCCGCCAGTGGCTGGCGCAGGCGTTGCAGCAAATGCAACTGGCCGAGCACGAACGAGCCGAGCTGGCCAAGGGAATCAGCGAAGCCTTGCAGGTGGGTACGACGACGGCTGGCGCACAGCAGCAAACCTTCAACAGCTTTGTGCTGATTGACCAGCGGCACGCACAACAGCGACTGCCACGGCGAGGTCGCCGCCGGCAGAAAACTGGTTTCGTGCAGGCTGCCGCTCAAGTCGTCGAGGCACACCACGCGGTTCTGGCACAGGGCGAATTGCAGCAGTTGCTCACCGTTGTAATCCGCCGGCAGGCTCGCCGCTTCACGCGGTTGCAAAGCACCGTCGAGGCATTCGGCGTTCATCCCCAGGCACGTGTGGGTGGCGTCGAGCAGATACAGCTGCGTTAATTCGCAACCGCTCAACTCGGCCAGACCGCGCACGAAGTCACCCAGCAACGCAGCACCGTCCGCCGCCCGCGACAGACTGGCGAACTGCGCCAGCAACGCTTCGGCATAGACCAGTGGCTGCGGCACCTGAGTGAACATCACGCCCACCTCAGGCGAACTCGCACGTCACGCTGGCTTCACCGTCGAGCGTGGCATGCACACGCTTGAGGCTTTCACCGGTGGCCATGGCGTCGAGCAGACGATCCGCCACCAGTGGCAGCACATGCTGATCGAGCAGATGGTCGATCAGGCGCGCGCCGCTGTCGCTTTGCGTGCAACGCTCGGACAGGTGATCGACGAGGTTCTGGCACCAGCTGAAATCCAGCTGACGACGGTTGAGGCGCTCGCCGAGACGACCGAGTTTGATCTCGATCAGCTCGCGCAATACTGGGCCGCCGACCGGGTAGTACGGCACCACTTTCATCCGCGCCAGCAGCGCTGGTTTGAAGTGTTTGCTGAGTACCGGGCGAATGGTTTCTTCGAGCACTTCGGCCGTCGGGCGTGCGCCGTTTTCGCAAAGGTCGCTGATCTTGTCGCTACCGAGGTTCGAGGTCATCAGGATCAACGTATTGCGGAAGTCGATCTCGCGACCTTCGCCGTCGTTGGCCACGCCTTTGTCGAAGATTTGGTAGAACAGGTTGAGCACGTCCGGGTCAGCCTTTTCGACTTCATCGAGCAACACCACCGAGTACGGTTTCTGGCGTACGGCTTCGGTGAGCATGCCGCCCTCGCCGTAACCGACGTAGCCCGGTGGCGCGCCGATCAGACGGGAGACGGTGTGCTTCTCCTGGAATTCGGACATGTTGATAGTGGTGATGAAACGATCGCCGCCGTACAGCAAGTCAGCGAGGGCCAGGGCGGTTTCGGTTTTACCGACGCCGCTCGGGCCGACCAGCAGGAACACGCCGACCGGCGCGTCAGGTTTGTTCAGGCCGGCAGCGGTGGCGCGCATCGAGCGGTCCAGTGCGTGCACGGCTTGTTCCTGACCACGGATGCGCGTGCGCAGGTCGGTGGCGAAACTGGCGACCTTGGCGTTGTGCTCGCGGGCCAGTTGCGCCAATGGCACGCCGGTCCAGGCGCTGATCACTTCGGCAACCAGACGCGGGCACACTTCGAAGCTGACCAGACGCTCTTTGACTTGAGCGGCGGTCAAGGCGCTGTGGGTTTCGTTGAGTTGGGCTTCCAGCGTTTCGACGCTTTGGCCTTCTTCGACTTCGGCAGCGACGGTTTCGATCACGGTGCCTTCGGCGTCTTCTTCAACGGTGACGGTCGGCTCGACAGCGGCGGCTTCACGAGCCTTGGCCAGTTGCTGACGCAATTCCAACAGGCGCTCGGCCAGTTGCTTTTGTTCAGTCCACAGGGTTTCCAGCGCGACCATTTCGTCTTCGGCTTCGTCGAGACGCGCTTCCAGTGCATCCAGCGCTTCGTGGTCGATCAGCAGACCGGCTTCGGCATCGCGGCGCAGGGCCTGACGCTGACGGCCACCTTCAGCCAGTTCGCCACGCAGGCGCTCAAGGCTTTCCGGGGCAGCGGCGAGGCTGATGCGTACGCGGGCGCAAGCGGTGTCGAGCACATCGACAGCTTTGTCCGGCAGCTGCCGACCGGCCAGATAACGTGCGGACAATTCAGCCGCCGAAACCACCGCGTCATCGCGCAGGTAAATGCCGTGGCTCTTCTCGTAAACCTGGGCCAGACCACGAAGGATGGTCACCGCTTCACTGACGGTCGGTTCGTGCAGTTGCACCGGTTGGAAGCGACGGGCCAGCGCCGGGTCTTTCTCGAAGTATTTCTTGTACTCGGCCCAGGTGGTCGCAGCGATGGTGCGCAGTTCGCCACGGGCGAGTGCCGGCTTCAGCAGGTTGGCCGCGTCGGAACCGCCAGCATTGCCGCCGGCGCCGATCAGGGTGTGAGCTTCGTCGATGAACAGAATGATCGGTTTCGGCGAAGCTTTGACTTCGTCGATCACGCCTTTGAGGCGACGTTCGAATTCACCTTTGACGCTGGCGCCGGCCTGCAACAGGCCCATATCCAGCGACAGCAGTTCAACGCCTTTGAGCACTTGCGGCACTTCACCGGCGGCGATGCGCGACGCTAGGCCTTCGACGATGGCGGTCTTGCCGACACCGGCCTCACCGACGACGATCGGGTTGTTTTTGCGGCGACGGGCGAGGATGTCGACCATCTGCCGAATCGCGCCGTCACGACACAGCACCGGGTCGAGTTTGCCGTCGCGGGCCTGTTGGGTCAGGTTGTGGGTGAAGCGCTGCAACAGCGATTCTCCCTGCGCGGCCGGTTTGCCATTGGCTGCCGGTTGCTCCTGTTGCGACAGGGCAAATTCCTTCAGGCGATCGATGTTCAGCTTGGCGAGCAGCGGCTGATAGCGGCTGCCGGCGTAGCGCATCGGGTTGCGCAGCAGCGCAAGGATCAGCGCCGCGTCTTCGACCTGGGTCTGGCCCAGTTCGAGGTTGGCCACCAGCAGCGCATCTTGCAGCCACTGCACCAGTTCCGGGGCGAACACCGGATTGCGCGAAGCGCTGTGTTCGACGCGCGATTGCAGCGCGGCGCTGAGTTCACCGGCGTCGACGTCGGCATCCTGCAGTGCGCGCGACAGCAAGCCGTTCGGACGCTCGAGCAGGCCGAGCATCAAATCTTCGACGAGGATCTTGCTACCGCCACGGGCCACGCAACGCTCGGCGGAACGTTCCAGATCACGACGGGTTTCGGCGTCCAGCGCCTGGATGAGTTGTTGCAGGTCTACGTTGATCATGGCTCACGTCCTTAATGAATTTTGCTGCCCAGGGTCACCACGCCGTCCGCTTTTTCGCGGCCCAGCCAACTGGTCCAACCGAGGCGACAGGCGTTCTGCTCACCGATGCGCAGTTCGCGGATTTCTTCCTGGCGCAACACCAGGCGGATGTCGTAATCGAGCGGGTCACGCAAAGTGAACCGCACCAGCGCGCAGAGCGGCTGGTAACCGAAACCGATCGGCAGGAATTCATGGAATCGCTGCCAGTCGAGTTCGGTGATGTGAATGCGGAATTTGCCGCTGCGGTCGCGCACGTGTTCGCCGAGCACGAGGTCTTCACCGAGCAGGCTGTTGGCGCGGCCCAAACGATTGCGCTGCTCTTCGAGAATTTCCACGCGGCGCTCGATGCACTGCTCGATGACCAGATCTTCGTGCTTGAAGTAGTAACGCAGCACGGCTTCGATCAACGCCGCCGAGTGCGCCCGCAAGCTGAGCAGACCGAGGTACGGCAGCAGGCGTTTCCAGTTGAGCTCCTTGGCCTTGCGGATCTCGTCGCCGCCCAGACCGATCAGGGCGAACAACTGCGACGAGAACGGGTCGATCGCGCCGCTCTGGAAGCTCGCGCGATAGCGGTACTTGCGCCAGATCGGCAGCATCAGCCGTTGCAGGCGATGGTGGAACAGGTCGAGGAAATTGCGTGTCGGGTTGCCGTCTTCGCTGTCACCCAGGGCTTGTTCGCCGTAGAACGCCGGCAGCGGCGAGCCCGAGCCGACCAGGCCGATCAGGTTGAAACGCATGCGCGCGCGCATCTGCCCGTGTTCTTCGAAAAACTCGACGCGATCGACGTCGCTGCGCGGAAAACCCAGGCTCGGGTTGGCCTGGAACTCGACGTGGTCGTACAGATCGTCTTCGCTCAGGTGCGGGTGTGCCTCGCGCAGCCGGTCGATCACCAGCAGCACGGCCTGAAACAGCGAGTACTCGCGTATTACCTTGGTCAGCCCGCTTAAAGCAGGGGCTGCAGGCCCATACGTGGTGTCCATTGGTACACCTCTCCCTGTGTGCTTTTTACGCGCAGCTCATGGAATGAATTGAGACTGGCGTAAAGCGCGAAAAACTCGTTAAGAACCGAAGCGAAAACGAACAGGTCGCCTTCGCCGATGTACCCTTCCGGGTCGATGGTCAGTTCGGTGCGCAGACCGCGCACCGGCAACCCACGGTGCAAGCGGTCGACGTGGTGATGCTTGATGTGCTTGAGGCCGCCGAGCAGACGTTTGCTGACCTTCTCCGCGTGCTGGTCGTAGTAGCGCGGCAAGTCGTAGGTTTCGAGAATCACCTTCAACGCATTGACGTCGGCCAGCGACAGATAGTTAAGCGACATGTTGCTGATCAGCTTCCACAGGAAGTCACGGTTCAGCGGTGGCGCGAAGCTCGACGTGGCCGGGGTAATGTTGCGGAAACTCAAGAACTCCGGCGTCTCTTCGCAGGCCATGCAAATATCGCCGAGCTTGAGCTTGCGCGGCAGGTTCTGGTTGGTGCAGATCAGCTCGATCGACAGGGTTTCGTGGGCTTCGGTATGGCGAATACCGAAGCTCAGGTAGGTGTCGAGGCCATCGTGCAACAGCGAAGAACGCTGGCGAATGCTGTAGTGCGGACGGCTGTTGGGCACGTCGAAACTCGGGTCGTGCTCGAAGGATTCGAACGGCACATATTCCTGATAACCAAGGCCGCCGGGCTTCCAGCCGGTCACGGTTTCCACCGAAAACACACCGCAGTTTTCCAGATCGTATTCCGCTGGCAGCAACAGGTACTCGTCCTGCTTACCGTCGAGGCGGATCGGCAGTGCGTCGTGGGCGAACAGGTTGGCAATCGGCGTGCAGAACAGCTTCACGTTATCCAGGGTCGGACGCATGCGCATGATGCCGCTCTTGCGGATATCGAAGCGCAATTCCAGCCCGCGCATCTGCTTGAGCGTGTCTTCCGGCAGTGCGTTGATGATGTCCAGACCGTTGACGTCGACGAACAGGAATTTGTCCTGGAAGGCGAAGTATTCCTGCAGGTAGCGATAGCCGCGGAAGGTGTTCAGCGGATACGGAATCAACGCTTCTTCTTCGGCAAAGCCCACCGGTTTGACCCGATCACCGGGAATCTTGAACGCCATCGGCTTGCCGCTGACGCCATCGATCGGCTTGCCAGCGCCGTCGAGCGGGATCAGCTCGATACCTTCAAGGTTGCGCAGCAGGCTCAGGTAGAGCATCTGGCTGATGTAGCGCTCGCCGGCAAAGTGCAGACGCAGTTTGCTCAGTTCCAGCTCACCAAGGTGGCCGTCGGCGCTCATTTCCAGACGCAGGCTGAGCAGCGAGCCGTCGCCCTTCACCGAGTAATTCAACGCGGCCAGATCCAGCGGCAGCACGTCAGTCGGGTAGCAAGTACGGAAGCGGCAACGCACGTCTTCGATCGGCTTGCTTTCGATCGGCGTATCGCGCTCGACGCGCAATGCCGGCCCGGAACGCTTGAGCGGATCGAACTGCAAAATGCTGAACGCCGGCAGCGGACGCATGTAGTTCGGCCACAGCAATTGCATCAACGAATGGCTGAGCTCCGGCAGCTCGTCATCGAGCTTCTGGCGCAGCCGCCCGGTCAGAAACGCAAAGCCTTCGAGCAACCGCTCCACATCCGGATCCCGCCCGGCCTGGCCCAGATACGGCGCCAACGCCGGACTACGCTCGGCGAAACGGCGACCGAGTTGGCGCAGTGCGGTGAGTTCGCTTTGGTAGTAGTGGTTAAAGGACACGGGTTACCTGCCTGGTAGTGGAACGCATCAAAAAAATATCCTGTAGAGCGCGACCGTCACGCCGGCACAGACATAACCGCCAATCAGCAGGAACGGCACAATCGAGATCCAGCCGTACGCCATGTAGGCATCACTAAGCTGACCGACGACCAGACTGAGCAGGCCATACAGCATCCATGGCACGGCGTAGAACGGGATGAACTTCACCGGCGCCCACCAAACCATCCGCAGTGCCTGTTGCTCGTTGCGGCTCTGCGCCGATCGGGACATCCACAGCGAAAAGCCCAGAAGCCCGGGAATTCCCCACCACAACAGGTACTGCCAATAAATCCCGGACGACTCGGGTGTTGAATACTCGCCACTCCACAGGTCATAGGAACTGATCGCCAACACCGCCAGCAATGGCCACCACAATGCAGCCATGAAGAAGCTGAGTTGCGCGCGACTGAGCATGAGCATCTCGCTTGATGAGTCGGTCATCGGCGAACCTCCACAGCGTGATCCATGCACCATGTGCGGACATCGCGCTTGTCGAAGCCTTCGCACCGATTGTCTTTTGCGATCACGCGATATGAATGTTCAGGGACGTACGCAAAAAAGTAATAGTTGTCCCTGTCCTCACCGTAGAGCCAGTAAGACGAAGAACCTTGATTGATTTCGTAAGGTTCGAATGTCCAGATGGACGACTGCGCAGGGATAAAATTTTCGCGGTCCATCAGCAACATAAAAGCGTTGGAAAGCGCGTGCGCAGCAAAATAGAGCATGCAAGCGAACGCTCCCACCACGAGTAGCAAGCGCTGCAGCCAAATCATTGCGAAGCGACCTGAGTCGGTCATGCGTCCGTCTCCTGCCCCGGGGTCGCTGGCACGTATTGATTCATCGCTGCGCAACTCCCTGTTTTTGCGGCGTGATCGCGACACCCGTATAGACATAGAGCTCTTCACCGCCGTAGCCACCAATTGCCGCAGCGCTGAGTGGATGGCTGTCCCTGGTGCCATATCGAACCCAGCCTTCAGTCCACATCCCACCATTTTCGTGACGAATTTCCACGTAATAGTCCGGCGCTTCGTGCTTGGTAATCTCGACGAATACCCCGCCATCCTCGGCGCC
Source organism: Pseudomonas sp. Irchel 3H7 (assembly GCF_900187605.1). Taxonomy (GTDB): domain Bacteria; phylum Pseudomonadota; class Gammaproteobacteria; order Pseudomonadales; family Pseudomonadaceae; genus Aquipseudomonas. The sequence goes on along the minus strand of NZ_FYEA01000007.1, from coordinate 280,009 downwards.
AACCCACAACGCGTTGGGATGCGCGAATAGCTTTGGTTCGGTCGAGCTTTCCATTCGCACCAGCAGCGTCAAGCCGACCAGAATCGCCAGCAAACCGACCGAGCTGAGAAAAGCGATGAGACATTGCCAGGCTCTGAGTTTCATCGAGCCAACCCGAACCAGTGCTTCATGGGCAGAAAGCCCCGGTATCGACCGTCCACGAACGGACAGCTTTTTCTTCAGTTTTTTTGATGCTCGCTACTGCCTTTCGCAAGGTCTGCGCGTCGATGGACTTAGTCGCGTTCTGGCTTTTGATCGACAGGCTGTACTGGTCGCTGATCTGACCCGATACGTCTTCACCGAATGACTGGTAGTTGCCGATGGAACTGCGCTGGTTCGGGTTTAACGTGAAACTGCGTGGCTGATCGTCATAGTTGGAGTCGTTTGCCAGCGTCAGTTCCAGCGGTACTCCACAAGTGTTCAGCAGGTAAACATCATTGCGATAGACCTGCTGCGCAGCGCATGCGGTCAGCGAAACGAAGCACGCGAAGAAGCTTACCCATCTCATCATCAAAATCGTTCTTGGCAGTTTCATGGACAAACCGATGCCTCGCTGATTGTCCACTCGCGCTGGTACACCTGCTGAGCAGCACAGCCATAAAGGGAAACGAACGGCAAGATGAGACCGGTCAACCTAGTCATCGAACTCGACCCTTGCCAGCCAAAGCAGGCTTTTGACGTCCTGTTCAGACGCCGCCATTCTCTTTTGCAGATCAGCGGAGGACTGCGTGTAACTGCTGAAGTAATGCATGACATCCACCTCGCCGGCGTTCGGCGTCGGGTGGTTGTCCTTAGGGTTTTGCATCAATGTCGATGTTTCTTTGTGAGTCCAGGAGTAACCGGGGATGATTCCCCCGCCGTACTCATTGAGAATCAAATGACCAAACTCATGAGCCGACGTTTCTTTGAACTCTTCTCTGGCAATGTCTCTAGCGAACTCTGGAGTTCGACGTCGTTGAACAACGTAGCTTTCATAGGCATAACCGGCGTTGTGATAAACCTTTCTTGCAATCGCAAGACTGGTGGAACGACCGAAGTCCGCCGACAGCGAATCAATCAGAGGGAAATTCCCGGCTTTGGGCTCGACGTTGATCTCGGTTTTGACCGTGACTTTGTAAAGGCCTTTGCTGGTCGTGATGCCCTCGGCGATACCGCCGCCGCGCGCGCCATTACGCGACCAGTACAACTCGATACCTTCCCTGGCCCAGCCAAGCAACGTGCTGAAAGGCGTGGGTATCAGTCCGGGTGTGGAACCACTGCTGCCGCCATCCGAAAAGCTCGGGCGTAACGTGACTTCAACGGTCTTGGCGTTGCGGTCAACACGCACATCGACCCATTTCACCTTTTTAGCCGAGCAATCAAGCTTCACTTCAGTCACTTGCTGTTTTCCCGCCCCGGTCGCAGTGAGGCGCACTTTCAGGTTCGGGCTTTTCAGGACTTTGGTATCGAGGACGCCGGCTGTGTCGTAGCCGTCCCATTGCCATGGATGCTTGCCTGGCGGGAAGAACGGCGCGGTATTGGCTTCGGCGTATACCAGCTTCTCGCCGTCCAGCACCTCCAACTTCACACTGTCAGCAGCGTCCATGCGGTTCTCGACGACGAAATCGACCAACTCACGGTTTTTCGATGTTCCTGATTTCAGCTCGTCGAAGTCTGGAATTTCCAGCGGCGTCAGTACCGAGTTGCCACCGGACTTTAAACCCAGTCGGTAATCCAGCGCCGCGATAACCGCTATGGCGGCAAGCCCCGAAAATGGCACTGGCGAATGCGAATTCCCGATGATCACCGTCCCGGAACCTGCCGTAACCTTGTTGCCGTGAGATCCAACGGAGCCGACCGTGGCGGCCGGTTTGCCATTGATCAAAACCGTGGTCGCCAGATCGCCGACCATCGCACCACCACACGCCGAGGCATCGCCTTGGCGGGCGGCCGCGAGGCCGTCGAAGAACACGTCACCGGAACCGGCGGCGATCGGGTTGGTGCCGTGGCCGGGGAGCGGGCAAGCGGTGGGGTCAGATACGCGTGCTGCGGGTTTGCCAGACATCGGGGATCTCCTTAGGTGACCTTGACTTGACCGCTGCCATCCAGGCGCGCGGAAAAACTGACCTGACGCTTGAACCCTTCAACTTCCAGCAGGCCTTCGATGCTGAAGGCGAGGCGAAGCTGATCGTGGTCACGCGGCAGGGAAATGACACGCACATTGCTCAGGCGCGGCTCGTAGGCTTCGATGAAGTTTTCGATGGCCAGACGGGCCTGACTCAGGGAGTCGTGCAGGCTCAGACGCATGTCATTGAGATCGGGCAACCCGTAGTCGGCCAGCGTTTGCACGCTGCCGGCCCGGGTGCTGAGCATTTTGGCCAGATGGGCAGCCACTGACGCCATGGCACAAGCCTCAAGGCTGTTGCCCTTGCGTAGTTGCGCGTCGCCGTTGAGGCGTTCGAACAGGCTGCCGTATCCGTCCATGAGTCGCTCTTACTCTTTGTCCAGCTTGCCAACCAGCGACAGGGTGAAATCGGCACCCATGTACTTGAAGTGCGGACGCACGTTCAAGCTCACGCGGTACCAGCCCGGCTCGCCTTCAACGTCGCTGACGATCACTTGCGCAGCGCGCAGCGGACGACGGCCACGCACTTCGGCGCTCGGGTTTTCCTGGTCGGCGACGTACTGACGGATCCACTTGTTCAGTTCCAGCTCGAGGTCGGTACGTTCTTTCCACGAACCGAGTTGCTCGCGCTGCAGCACTTTCAAGTAGTGAGCCAGGCGGTTGACGATCATCATGTACGGCAGTTGGGTGCCGAGCTTGTAGTTCAGCTCTGCCGCCTTGCCTTCTGCGCTGATGCCGAAGAACTTCGGCTTCTGCACCGAACTGGCGGAGAAGAACGCCGCGTTGTCGGAGCCTTTACGCATGGTCAGGGAGATGAAGCCTTCCTCGGCCAGTTCGTACTCACGACGGTCGGAAACCAGAACCTCGGTAGGGATCTTGGTTTCGATTTCGCCCATGCTTTCGAAATGGTGCAACGGCAGGTCTTCAACTGCGCCACCGCTCTGCGGGCCGATGATGTTCGGGCACCAGCGGAATTTGGCGAAGCTGTCGGTCAGCTTGGTGCCGAACGCGTAAGCAGTGTTGCCCCACAGGTAGTGCTCGTGGCTGTTGGCAACGGTTTCCTTGTACACGAACGATTTGACCGGGTTTTCTTCCGGATCGTACGGGTTACGCAGCAGGAAACGCGGCACGGTCAGGCCAACGTAGCGGGAGTCTTCCGAAGTACGGAAGCTCTGCCATTTGGCGAATTGCGGGCCTTCGAAGTGGTCTTTCAGATCTTTCAGATCCGGCAGGCCGGTGAAGCTTTCCAGACCGAAGAATTTCGGGCCGGCCGCAGCGATGAACGGCGCGTGCGACATGCACGAAACGCTCGCCACGTACTGCATCAGCTTGACGTCTGGCGAGCTTGGCGACATGTAGTAGTTGGCGATGATCGCGCCCACAGGCTGACCACCGAACTGGCCGTATTCAGCGGTGTAGATGTGCTTGTACAGGCCCGACTGCATGACTTCCGGCGAATCTTCGAAATCGTCCAGCAGGTCTTCTTTGGAGACGTTGAGGATTTCGATCTTGATGTTTTCGCGGAAGTTGGTGCGATCGACCAGCAACTGCAGACCACGCCACGACGATTCCAGCGCCTGGAAGTCCGGGTGGTGCAGGATTTCGTCCATCTGACGGCTGAGCTTGGCATCGATCTCGGCGATCATGCGGTCAACCATGGCCTTCTTGACCGGCTCACCGTTGTTCTGCGGCTTGAGCAGTTCTTCGATGAACGCCGACACACCGCGCTTGGCGATGTCGTAGGCTTCGTCGTCCGGAGTCAGACGGGTTTCGGCGATGATGCTGTCGAGAATGCTGTACTCGCCGTTGCCGGCGCTCTTCTCTTGTGCTGCGCTAGTGCTCATTGTGTTGGCTTCCTTGGCTGGAGTCTCAGGCGTCCGGGGCTGCGGCGTTCAGGCCCAGCTCACCGAGTACGCGACCGCGGGATTCGTCGTCGGCGAGCACGCCTTCGATCGCTTTACGGAACGCAGGTGCGTTACCCAGCGGGCCTTTGAGGGCCACCAGCGCATCGCGCAGTTCCATCAGTTTTTTCAGCTCAGGCACTTGCTCGACCAGGCTGGCCGGGTTGAAGTCCTTCATCGAATTGACGCGCAGTTGCACAGCCAGCTCGTCGGCCTCGCCATCTTCCTGCAGACGGTTCGGCACGCTCAGCGTCAGACCCAGTTCTTGCTTGGCCAACACTTCGTCGAAGGTCATCTTGTCGATGCTGATCGGCTTGCGATCTTCGATTTTGCGATCGTCCTTGCGGTGGGTGTAGTCACCGATTGCCAGCAGCTTCAGCGGCAGTTCAATCTCTTCCTGAGCACCGCCGGTGGCGGGTTTGAAGGTGACGTTGATGCGTTCCTTGGGGGCTACCGAGCCTTCTTTGGCCATGGCTTTTCTCCTTGCGGTTGTGGCCCTGGGGCCTATTCGAGTACCACTTCGAGGTCGAGGTGGCACAGCCTGCGATAAATCTCTTCCTTGCGTTCACGTACGGCATGGTTCTGCGGCAACAACTCGCAGCAGCTATGCAGTAGATGCAGCACTTCCAATGCAAGATCGGGCTCCCAGGCGTGCAGGCCTGAGTCCTGTAATGTCTGATCGAGGGTTTCCAGCTGGTTCTTGGCCAGTTCGTATTTCTTGGCCATGAAGCACAGGCGCGCGAGGGCGAACTGCCAGAAGAAGCGCTCGCGGCCACCGTGGGCCGATTGCAAACCCTGCTTGAGCGTCTGCACGGCAGGCTTCAGGCCTTCCTTGCGCAGCAGCGGCAGGACTTCTTCGAGGGCTTTTTCCCAGGCTGGCTGGGTTTCGACGTTTTCGCTTTCGACCTTGCGCGGCGCACTGGCGCTTTGCAGGTGCGGCATGACGTTGGCGGCGATCCACGCCCGGGTGGACGGATCGGCAAACGGCGCACCGTCATGGAAACGCAACTCGACAATCCCGGGCAGCCGTTGAACCAAAAGCGCGAAGTGGATTTCCACTTCGCGCATTGCCAACTCGGCGTTGAGGTTCTGGAGACATTCCCAGACCATCCTCTGGCCATCGAACCAGAACGGCGCCTTCGCCAGGCTCGCCTCCAGTTCCACCAGCAGGTCAGCGTATTTGCCCTGATCGAAACGGTCCTGATAGAGCTTGAGTTTTTCCAGCGGCAGACCGCGCAACACGGTGATCTGCTCGGCGTTGCGCTCCGGCACGGCGTCGATGGTCATCCACAGCAGTGTGCGATTGAGGCGCAGGGCGCGCAGGTCGGTGGCTTTCTGCTTGAGCCACCAGGCACACAATGGCCGGGCGCTTTCCTGTTGCGCGCGCAGGGCTTTGTGCGCATCTCGTTCGTTGTCGATCGGTGCGCCGGGAGTAAGCAACTGGCTCGCGGCCTGCTTGACCTGCGCCACCGCCGCGCCCACAACGCCGGGGGCCGGTTGGTTGTCGGCCGCGCGCTGGATCATGGTTTTCAGGCGACGGGAGATCGGCAGCAACAGCGGCGAGTCATCGCCCAGATGCTCAGCACACGCCGCTTCAAGGCCGGACAGGTGCTCGGAGAGCTGCCGGAACATCGGCAACTGCTCTTTGATCGCAATGTTTTCGGTAATGACCTGCTCGAGGCGCGGCACCAGCCAGCCGATGGCGGCGGCACGGGTACGGGGTTTGAGCGGGTGAACGTCGGCCCAGTTGTTTTCCGACAGATGGTGCAGCAGACCGAGGCCGGCCAGCAGACCGGGGAAGGATTCGCGCTGGTACAGCGACCAGGTCAGCCAGGCGCCGACACGCAAATCCTTGGATTGGGTACGCAGCAGATTTTCGCTGTTTTCGCGAATTTTCAGCCAGTCGATCTGCCCGCTTTCGTGCATCGACGAGGCTTTGGCCAGCTCACTTTCCAGGGCCTCGAATTCGCTCGAAAAACGAACGTCTTCGCCCGCGAAATTCTCTTTGGAAACAGAGACTTTTGCGAGTTCGAGGTAATGGGCGGAAAGTTTGCTTGAGTAGGACATCCATGGCCTTTATTAAGGATTACAGTCAGGCGCCTATTGGAGTTACCGCGGCGCGGGACAGTATCGAAGAGCGGTGACGCGACTCATCCAATTGAGATGTGCTCTTTCAAGTGGGCGCATCGTAATCACTATGATGGCCACTAGCAAGCATCTGATTAAACAACAAGACGAACTGTTCTTTGTTTGTTGTAGGAGGTTTCCCTATATTCAGTCAGGGAATCCCCGATGCTCTGCTTATATTCGCATACCCTTACAAAACACCGGGAAAGCTTGATTTAGAGCGATCGTTCCAACTGCCGTCGATCACCGGAAGCCGGGGCTGGCGAGAGTGGCGCGGAGCATGACGGGTTTTGAAAAATTCGGATGTAGGATGATTCCGAAAGACTTCGGTGTTGTTTCAACAAATCACCGCGAGACAACCAACAACTCAGAAAGTGCCATCAATATGATGGCTTTTATATATAGAGTATTGATTTAACTGTGAGGCTGATCGATAGCCAACAAATGCAATCAGTTACTCGGCCTTTATTAAGGCTGCAGGCCAGAATAAATCGGCAGGCATAAAAAATGGGCACCCGACCGCAATCGGTGTGCCCATTTTTCTACACGGTTCTCCCCGTTATTCGAGGAGCTCGCCGCAATTAAGGATTGACGCTGTCTTTCAACGATTTACCTGGCTTGAACGCAACGGTGTTGCTGGCCTTGATCTTCACCGGCTCACCGGTCTGCGGGTTTTTGCCGGTACGGGCGCCGCGGTGGCGTTGCAGGAAGGTGCCGAAGCCTACCAGCGTGACGCTGTCCTTGCGGTGCAGAGCGCCGGTGATTTCTTCGAGAACGGCGTTGAGTACGCGGTTGGCCTGTTCTTTGGTCAGATCTGCTTTTTCAGCGATTGCAGCGGCGAGTTCTGGTTTACGCATTAGTGAAGCCCCTTTGACGGTTTTTTGTTGTTATGTCCGTGCTGTTCTCGTTGGAACAGCGCCCAAGGCGCCGCAGGCTCTACTCTGCGGCAGACGGGAGTGAGAATGGCACGCGGATACCGGCGGCGCCAGTCTCCCCGCGACCTTTGTAGGGGCAAAAGCGGGGTGATTCCGACAGAACGACCGGTATTTACGCCAGCAGGGCTGGAAGCTGTTTGTTCAGGGCAAGTTTTTCCATCACCGCGGCGCCGGTTAGCGCGTAGCCGAGCAATTGGCCGTCGGCGCTGTGGCACAGGGCTTTGATGTCGGCGCCCTGCCCTTCGACAGTCCAGACGCCTTCGCTGCCCCGTGGCGGCGGCGATACGACCAGCGGACACACCGGGGTTTTCACGGTGATCGGCATCGGGCCGTAGCTCACGGCGGTCGGGTTTCCGGCGAGGGTTTGTGCCAGTGCTCGCGCACAACTCATCAGGGGCATCACGTACAGCAGATTCAGCCCGTCGACCTCAGCGCAGTCGCCCAAGGCGTAAATATTGGCGTGGGAGGTTTTCAGATGGCGATCCACTACGACACCGCGATTGACCTGTACGCCAGCGGCCGCCGCCAGATCGATGCGCGGACGCAGGCCAATGGCCGAGACCACCACGTCGCAAGGAATGACCTGGCCGTCGGACAGATGCGCTTCCAGGCCGTCGGCGACTTTCTGCAATCGGGTCAGTACCGGGCCGAGATGAAATTTCGCACCGAGGCTTTCCAGCCCGGCCTGCACGGCTGCCGCTGCGGCCGGGTGCAACAACATCGGCATGACCTGTTCGCACGGCGCCACCAGTTGCACTTCGTAGCCACCGAGAATCAGGTCGTTGGCGAATTCGCAGCCAATCAGGCCGGCGCCGAGCAACAGCACCCGGCGCTTGCCGGCCGCCGCTGCGCGAAAGCGCGCGTAGTCTTCGAGATCATTGATCGGGAACACCAGATCGGCGCCATCGCCCTCGACCGGTACGCGCACGGTTTCTGCGCCCCAGGCGAGGATCAGGTCACGGTAATAAACCGCTTCTTCGCCGATCCACAGGCGTTTATGGCCGGCGTCGATGCCGCTGATGCGCGTATGAGTGCGCACTTCGGCTTTCAACTGCTCAGCCATGGCACCCGGTTCAGCCATGCTCAGGCCATCGGCGTCTTTGTTCTTGCCGAAACCGGTGGAGAGCATCGGCTTGGAGTAAGAGCGCCCGTCATCGGCGGTGATCAGCAGCAGCGGGGTTTCGCTGTCGAGCTTGCGAAACTCGCGGGCCAGGTTATAGCCCGCCAGCCCAGTGCCAACGATGACGACAGGTGCGCTCATGCCTTACTCCTTTGTTTTGCTTAGTTGATTTCGATCATTTCGAAGTCCAGCTTGCCGACGCCGCAGTCGGGGCACAGCCAGTCTTCCGGCACGTCCTGCCACAGAGTGCCCGGCGCAATGCCGTCATCCGGCCAACCCTCGGCTTCGTTGTAGATCAGGCCGCAGACCACACATTGCCACTTTTTCATTCAAGTACTTCCTCAGGGTTCAGGCTTATTGCCGGCGCGGACGGTCGATGGGTGTTGCGCTGCCATCCGGCTCAGGGCGTTTTGTACTGATGGAGCCGGGCAGATGCAAGCCTGTTCGGCGCAACGGCGACCCGGATCAATCAATATCGGCGGCCACCATGTTAAGCTCGCCGCCTCATTTGCGGCCAATAATGACTCATTGTGCAACATTCAAATGCCTGCCCGGCCCCGCTCTGGCTGACTCAAAGCCGACTGACGCCCCTCCCCGATTCGTTGACCCTTGACTGGCTGTTCGACGAAGGCTCCCTCACCCGCCGACTGACCCGGCTGTCCAATGACGGCTTCAGCGTCACGCCACTGTTTGAAGGCTGGGACACCTTGCGTGCCGATGAATGCGCCGCACTGGATCTGGCCGAGGGCAGCGAAGGCTGGGTGCGCGAGGTGTATTTGCGCGGTCACGGCGAGGCCTGGGTGTTTGCCCGCAGCGTCGCTTCGCGCGCCGCCTTACAGGGTGACGGCTTGCACATGGACGAACTGGGCAGCCGCTCGCTGGGCGAATTGCTGTTTTGCGATCAGGCCTTCCAGCGCCGCGCCATCGAAGTCTGCCACTACCCTGAACAATGGCTGCCGCCAGCCGCCAAAGCGCCAGAATTGTGGGGCCGGCGTTCGCGCTTCGACCGTGGCGCGCTGAGCGTACTGGTTGCGGAAATATTCCTGCCGAGTCTGTGGAGCGCCGCCCGCGCCCATCCGGAGAACTGCTGATGTATCAGAGCCTGCTCAAGTCCCTGAACCGCTTGAACCCGCGCGCCTGGGATTTCATTCAGTTGACGCGGATGGACAAGCCGATCGGCATTTACCTGCTGCTGTGGCCGACCCTGTGGGCGCTGTGGATTGCCGGTAAAGGCTCGCCGTCGCTGGCCAATATCGTGATTTTCGTCCTCGGCGTGGTGCTGACCCGCGCCGGCGGCTGCGTGATCAACGACTGGGCCGATCGCAAGGTCGACGGCCACGTCAAACGCACCGCGCAACGACCGCTGGCCAGCGGCAAGATCAGTTCGAAAGAGGCGCTGGTGTTCTTCGCGCTGCTGATGGGCGTGAGTTTCCTGCTGGTGCTGTGCACCAATGCGCCGACCATCTGGCTGTCGCTGGGCGGTCTGGCACTGGCGTTCACTTATCCGTTCATGAAGCGCTACACCTATTACCCGCAAGTGGTACTGGGCGCGGCGTTTTCGTGGGGGATGCCGATGGCGTTTACTGCCGAGACCGGTGAGTTGCCGGCGGCAGCGTGGCTGCTGTGGATCGCCAATCTGCTGTGGACGGTGGGTTACGACACCTATTACGCGATGACCGATCGCGATGACGATTTGAAGATTGGCGTGAAATCCACGGCAATTCTGTTTGGCGAGGCGGACCGGGTGATCATCCTGAGCCTGCAGGCGTTGTCGCTGGGCTGCCTGCTGCTGGCGGGGTCGAAGTTCGAGTTGGGGATCTGGTTCCATCTCGGCTTGCTGGTGGCTGCCGGGTGTTATGCGTGGGAATTCTGGTACACCCGCGATCGTGACCGCATGCGCTGCTTCAAGGCGTTTTTGCACAATCATTGGGCCGGGTTGGCGATTTTCGTCGGGATTGTGCTGGATTACGCGTTGCGCTAAACGCAAATCAATGTAGGAGTGAGCCTGCTCGCGAAAGCGGTGTGTCAGTTAACGAAAATGCCGACTGATACACCGCTATCGCGAGCAGGCTCACTCCTGCAAGGGACCGCGTTTACTTGGCTTTGGCGACTTTCCACGCGCCGTCCATTTTGCCGTCACCGGTCATGTCACCGGCTTTCTTGTCCATCACGAAGGTGTACAGCGGCATGCCTTGGTAGGCCCATTGCATCGTGCCGTCGTCGCGTTTGATGACAGTCCAGTCACCCATCGACTTGTCACCCGCGGTCGCCATCAACGGCGGCCAGTTCGTTGCGCATTTGTCGTTGCACATCGACTTGCCGCCCGAGTCCTTGGCGAAGGTATACAGGGTCATGCCCTTGTGGTCGGTGTACATGCCGTCCTTCTCCATCGCCGGATCCGCAGCCAGTGCAAATCCAGGCAATGTCAGGGCCGCAGCCATCAGCAGGGCTTTGAAAGAAACAGTCATTTGAGTCATGGAAACCTTCTTTTGTGGTTGTCAGGATTCGGACTTAGAGCTTAGTTGAGGATTTGCACAATCGCTGCCGGACTAAAATACTGTCACACGACTGCAATAATTCCGTTATCTAATGCGGCGCAAGACAGTTAAATGACAAGAGGATTAAGGCATGGTTGGCAGGAGCATTCTGATCGTCGACGACGAAGCGCCCATTCGCGAAATGATCGCCGTTGCGTTGGAAATGGCCGGCTATGACTGCCTCGAGGCAGAGAACTCGCAGCAGGCGCACGCCATCATCGTCGACCGCAAGCCGGACCTGATCCTGCTCGACTGGATGCTGCCCGGCACCTCCGGCATCGAGCTGGCCCGTCGTCTGAAACGTGATGAACTGACCGGGGACATCCCGATCATCATGCTCACCGCCAAGGGTGAAGAGGACAACAAGATCCAGGGTCTTGAAGTCGGCGCGGACGACTACATCACCAAACCGTTTTCCCCGCGCGAACTGGTCGCACGCCTCAAAGCCGTGCTGCGCCGCGCCGGTCCGACCGACGGCGAAGCGCCGATCGAAGTCGGTGGCCTGCTGCTCGACCCGATCAGCCACCGCGTAACCATCGACGGCAAACCGGCCGAGATGGGCCCGACCGAATACCGTCTGCTGCAATTCTTCATGACCCACCAGGAACGCGCCTACACCCGTGGCCAATTGCTGGATCAGGTCTGGGGCGGCAACGTCTATGTTGAAGAGCGCACCGTCGACGTGCACATCCGCCGCCTGCGCAAGGCCCTCGGTGACGCTTACGAAAATCTGGTACAAACCGTGCGCGGCACCGGCTACCGGTTTTCCACCAAGGCCTGAGCCGACCGCCAGACTCGCAGACAAGGACCGTATTTCCCGTGAATCAAAACTGGCATGGCACCCTGATTCGCCACATGCTGCTGCTGGTCACCGTCTGCCTGGTGATCGGCCTGATCACCGGCTATTACGGCTGGAGCCTCGCGGCGGGCCTGGGGATCTATCTGGCCTGGACGCTGAAGCAATTGCTGCGTCTGCACGAATGGCTGCGCCAGCATCAACCCGACGAAGCACCGCCCGATGGCTATGGTCTGTGGGGCGAAGTGTTCGACAGCATCTACCACCTGCAACGCCGCGACCAACGTGTGCGCGGGCGCCTGCAAGCGGTGATTGACCGGGTGCAGGAATCCACCGCCGCGCTGAAAGACGCGGTGATCATGCTCGACAGCGACGGCAACCTGGAATGGTGGAACCGCGCTGCCGAAACCTTGCTCGGCCTCAAGACCCCGCAGGACAGCGGCCAACCGGTGACCAACCTGGTACGCCATCCGCGCTTCAAGGAATACTTCGAGCAGGAAAGCTACGCCGAGCCGCTGGAAATCCCCTCGCCAACCAACGATCGCGTGCGCATTCAGCTGTACCTGACCCGCTACGGCAACAACGAACACTTGATGCTGGTGCGCGATGTCACGCGCATCCATCAGCTGGAACAGATGCGCAAAGACTTCATCGCCAACGTCTCTCACGAGTTGCGCACACCACTGACAGTGATCTGCGGCTATCTGGAAACCCTGCTCGACAACGTCGAAGAAGTGAATCCGCGCTGGAGCCGCGCCCTGCAGCAGATGCAGCAACAGGGCGGACGCATGCAGACGCTGCTCAACGATTTGTTGCTGCTGGCGAAACTCGAAGCCACCGATTACCCGTCGGACAACCAGCCAGTGCAGATCGACAGCCTGCTGCAATCGATCAAGAGCGATGCGCAGCAATTGTCCGGATCGAAAAACCAGCGCATAACGCTGGAAGCCAACGCCGGCCTGTTGCTCAAGGGCAGCGAGGCGGAGTTACGCAGTGCGTTCTCCAATCTGGTGTTCAACGCGGTGAAGTACACCCCGGCCGAGGGCAACATCCGCATTCGCTGGTGGGGTGACGATCAGGGCGCGCACCTGAGCGTGCAGGATTCCGGGATCGGTATCGACAGCAAACACCTGCCGCGCCTGACCGAACGCTTCTACCGCGTCGATTCCAGTCGCAACTCCAACACCGGCGGCACCGGGCTGGGTCTGGCCATCGTCAAGCACGTATTGCTGCGCCACCGCGCGCGCATGGAGATCAGCAGCGTGCCCGGTCACGGCAGCACGTTCACCTGCCATTTTGCCCCGGCTCAGGTGGCCCATGTGCGGGCCATCAGCGCCGCCGAGTAAGACCGACCGGCACTCGCCACTAGGCAATCGCCATGTCAGCCGCTACATTGGCTGACTTGTGCCTGCCTTTCAGGCGCGATTTTTCTCCCTCTTGAATCACACGGAACCCGCAAAACTCCATCATGGACCCTTCCCCTGGCTTGTCCCTCGCAACAATATTCGCCGATTTCGGCATGATCCTTTTTGCTCTGATCCTGGTTTTGCTCAACGGCTTTTTCGTTGCGGCGGAATTCGCCATGGTCAAACTGCGCTCGACCCGGGTCGAGGCCATCGCTGATCAGAACGGCTGGCGCGGACACATCCTGCGCACCGTGCACAGTCAGCTCGATGCGTACCTCTCGGCGTGTCAGCTGGGTATCACCCTCGCCTCCCTCGGCCTCGGCTGGGTCGGTGAGCCGGCCTTTGCGCACATTCTCGAACCGCTGCTCAGCGCGGTCGGCGTGCAGTCGCCGGAAATCGTCAAAGGCGTGTCGTTCTTCACCGCGTTCTTCATCATTTCGTACCTGCACATCGTCGTCGGTGAACTGGCCCCGAAATCCTGGGCGATCCGCAAACCCGAGCTGCTGTCGCTGTGGACGGCCGTGCCGCTGTACCTGTTCTACTGGGCGATGTACCCGGCGATCTACCTGCTCAACGCCAGCGCCAACGCGATCCTGCGTATCGCCGGCCAAGGCGAACCCGGCCCGCACCACGAACACCATTACAGCCGTGAAGAATTGAAACTGATCCTGCACTCCAGCCGTGGCCAGGATCCGAGCGATCAGGGCATGCGTGTTCTGGCGTCTGCGGTGGAAATGGGCGAACTGGAAGTGGTCGACTGGGCCAACTCCCGCGAAGACCTGATCACCCTCGAATTCAACGCGCCGCTGAAAGAAATCCTGGCGATGTTCCGTCGCCACAAGTTCAGCCGTTATCCGGTGTACGACAGCGAGCGCCAGGAGTTCGTCGGCCTGCTGCACATCAAGGATCTGCTGCTGGAACTGGCAGCACTGGATCACATTCCCGAGTCGTTCAACCTCGCCGAACTGACCCGCCCGCTGGAACGCGTGTCACGGCACATGCCGCTGTCGCAGTTGCTGGAGCAGTTCCGCAAGGGCGGCTCGCACTTCGCCGTGGTCGAGGAGGCTGACGGCAACATCATCGGCTACCTGACCATGGAAGACGTGCTGGAAGTGCTGGTCGGCGACATTCAGGACGAACATCGCAAGGCTGAGCGCGGGATCCTCGCCTATCAGCCGGGCAAACTCTTGGTGCGGGGTGACACGCCGCTGTTCAAAGTGGAACGCCTGTTGGGCATCGACCTTGATCACATCGAAGCGGAAACCCTTGCCGGGCTGGTCTACGAGACTTTGAAGCGCGTACCTGAAGAGGAAGAAGTGCTGGAGGTCGAAGGCCTGCGGATCATCATCAAGAAGATGAAAGGGCCGAAGATTGTGCTGGCCAAGGTGTTGATGCTGGATTGAGTGCAATGCGGGAAACCGCGTTGCCTGCTAAAAGATCGCAGCCTGCGGCAGCTCCTACAGGGATCGCATTCCCATGCAGGAGCTGCCGCAGGCTGCGATCTTTTGCTTTTAGAAGCTTACTGCTTGCCCAACGCAAAGTTGGGCAACGCCCCCAGCGGCTGGTTGAACTGATACGGAATCGACACCAGCCCCTCGCCGGTATTGCGCTGTACGACAAAGTGCAAATGCGGGCCGCTGCTGTTGCCGGTATTGCCTGACAGCGCCAACGGACTGCCCACCGTCACCCGCTGCCCTTCGCGTACGCTCACCGAACCTTGCTTGAGGTGCAGGTACACGCCCATGGTGCCGTCGTCGTGCAGCACCCGCACGAAATTGCCCGACGCATCATTGCCGCGCCCACTCTGCGAGTTTTCAGTCTTCACCACCACCCCGGCCCGCGCGGCAATGATCGGCGTACCCACCGGCATGGCGATGTCCATCGCATAGCGATTCTTCGGCCCATAGTGGCTGTACTGACCGTTGGCGCCCTGACTCAGACGAAACGGCCCACCGCGCCACGGCAACGGGTAGCGATAGCTCTGCGCAGCACCAGAAGGGTCACCCAGTGAATATTGGAACTGCGGCGAATAGACCAGCGGCTTGCCGCTGGTAATCGCCGTCAGCAGCGCCAGACGCGTGTTGCTGCGCGCCGGCAGCACCCGGCGGATGGCTTTGGCTGGCGCGCCGCGTACATTGCTCATGCCGGTAAACGCCAGTGCCACCTCGACCGGTGCATACAGATCGTTGCGTACGAACACCACGTCAACGCCCTTCTGCTTCTTGATATCGAGATAGACCTGCCGCTCCAGGCGCTCAACCATGCGGTCCTGAAAGACGAACACCTGCGAGCCTTTGCTCGGCCGGTCGCTGTACGAGACCACGCCGTTGGCATCGGTGGATTTGTAAATGGTCATGGCCACAGCCGAGGTGGAGGCCATGAAGAGACCACAGAAAAACAGCAGGCGCGCGCGCATGGGCAAAAGTCTGTCGAAAGGTAGGCCTGGAAAAGAGCCTAGCAGGTGAAGCAGACCAGGCTAGTCGACAGATGTTTCAATTTGCCCAGCGCACAAAGCAAAAGATCGCAGCCTTCGGCAGCTCCTACAGGGAAAATGCATTCCAATGTAGGAGCTGCCGAAGGCAGCGATCTTTTCACAGACGCCGATTACGCGCCCGGAACGAAGTGCTTCTGCGCCGTGCCGCGGGCGATCAGGCGGGAGATGTAGTCGAGCTTCTGCGCATCCTGGTCGACAAAGCGGAACGTCAGTTGCAGCCAGTCGCTGTCCGGTTTCGGCTCAAACGCAACGACGGCGTGCAGGTAGCCGTTGAGGCGGGCGATTTCGGCGTTGTCGCCCTGCTCCAGATCGAGCACGGCGCTGTCGAGGATCTGCGGCAGGGTGTCGGTGCGTTTCACCACCAGCAACGCTTCCTTGATGCTCAAAGCCTTGATCACACATTGCTGAGTACCGCTTGGCAGGCGCAACTGGCCCTGACCACGGCCACTGGCCGGCGCCGACGCGGCGACGGGTGCCTTGACCGGTGGGCTGTTGAGCAAACCACGGGACGGCGCGGCGGCGGGCGCTGGCGCGGCAGCTGCCGGTTTGGCGAACGGGTTGACCGCAGCCGCTGCCGGGGCACCGCCGACCACGGCAGGCTTGCCACCGGTCAAGGCGCTCAGAGAATCGTTACCGAACGCCGAGTTCATCTTGGTCGGCGCGCTGTTCATCAGGGTATCGAGCTTGCCGACCTTGTTCAGCGCCTGTTTGACCTTGGTCAGCAGTTGCTCGTTGGTGAACGGCTTGCTGACGTAACCGGAAACACCGGCCTGAATCGCCTGCACGACGTTTTCCTTGTCGCCACGGCTGGTGACCATGACGAACGGCATCGTCTTGAGGTTGTCTTGTTCGCGGCACCAGGTCAGCAGTTCGAGACCGGACATTTCCGGCATTTCCCAGTCGCAGAGCACCAGGTCGAACGCTTCCTTGGCCAGCATGGCCTGAGCCTTCTTACCGTTGACGGCGTCCTCGGTACGGATCCCCGGGAAGTAATTACGCAGGCACTTTTTCACCAGGTCACGAATGAACGAAGCATCGTCCACGACCAACACACTGATCTTGCTCATCCAACACCCCTATTAAAATCCCGGCAAGCATAACGCTGGCTGATGGCACATTGCCAAAACTCTTCAGTCACGCCGGGACTTTTCGTTCGCGGGTGCTGCTTTTTAATTCGATCTGCCTTGTGAAAAGCACAAACAAAAACGCCCGGCCAAAGGGCCGGGCGCTTTTCTCAGGCAATCTTACTTATCGTCAACATCGCCCGGAACATTAGCGGTTTCGCCGCTTGTGCCTTCAACTTCTTCTTTCATGCGCTTGAGGCCCATGTGGCGTACGTCGGTACCGCGCACCAGGTAGATGACCAATTCAGAGATGTTACGTGCGTGATCGCCGATGCGCTCCAGCGAACGCAGCACCCAGATGATGCTCAAGACCCGCGAGATAGAGCGCGGGTCTTCCATCATGTAGGTCGCCAACTCACGCAGGGCGGTTTTGTATTCGCGGTCGATGATCTTGTCGTACTGCGCCACCGACAACGCCAGATCGGCGTCGAAACGGGCGAACGCGTCCAGTGCATCGCGAACCATGTTGCGCACCTGGTCGCCGATATGGCGAACCTCGACGTAACCGCGCGGCGCTTCACCTTCTTCGCACAGCTGAATCGCGCGGCGGGCGATCTTGGTCGCTTCGTCACCGATGCGCTCAAGGTCGATCACCGACTTGGAAATACTGATGATCAAACGCAGGTCGGACGCCGCCGGTTGACGACGGGCAAGAATGCGCAGGCATTCTTCGTCGATGTTGCGTTCCATCTGGTTGATCTGGTCATCAATCTCGCGCACCTGCTGAGCCAAGCCGGAGTCGGCCTCGATCAGCGCGGTCACCGCGTCGTTGACCTGCTTCTCGACCAGCCCGCCCATGGCCAGGAGGTGGCTGCGCACTTCCTCAAGCTCAGCGTTGAACTGCGCGGAGATGTGGTGGGTAAGGCCTTCTTTACTAATCATGTTGGCGTCCTTGGAGCGTCCGGTAAGGTGCGGTGGGCCGCAGCGTCAATTCTGTGAATAACCCGCAACTGTCAGCCATAACGACCGGTGATGTAGTCTTCGGTCTGCTTCTTCGCCGGATTGGTGAACAGGGTGTCGGTGTCGCCGAATTCGACCAGTTTGCCCATGTACATGAACGCGGTGTAGTCCGAAACCCGCGCAGCCTGCTGCATGTTGTGGGTCACGATGACGATGGTGAACTTGGATTTCAGCTCGTAGATCAGCTCTTCAACCTTCAGGGTCGAGATCGGGTCGAGGGCCGAGCACGGTTCGTCGAGCAGCAGCACTTCCGGCTCAACCGCGATAGTGCGGGCGATCACCAGACGTTGTTGCTGACCGCCAGACAGGCCGAGTGCCGATTCGTGCAGACGGTCTTTGACTTCGTCCCACAGTGCCGCGCCTTTCAACGCCCATTCGACCGCTTCGTCGAGGACGCGCTTCTTGTTGATGCCCTGGATGCGCAAGCCGTAGACCACGTTTTCGTAGATGGTCTTCGGGAACGGGTTGGGCTTCTGGAACACCATGCCGACGCGACGACGCAGCTCGGCGACGTCTTCGCCTTTGCGATAGATGTTGTTGCCGTAGAGGTTGATCGCGCCTTCGACGCGGCAGCCGTCAACCAGATCGTTCATGCGGTTGAAGGTGCGCAGCAACGTCGATTTACCGCAGCCGGACGGGCCGATGAACGCGGTCACGCGCTGCTTCGGGATGTTCATGCTGACGTCGAACAATGCCTGCTTCTCGCCGTAGTACAGGCTCAGGCCCGGCACTTCGATGGCCACGGTTTCCTGCGCCAGATTCAGGCTTTGCTTGTCGCGACCCAGGGCAGACATGTTGATGCCGTGGCTATGTGTTTCGTGCTGCATGGGAGGCTCCCTGTGCTAACAAATTCGGTTCGTTGAACCACTGGCCTTGCCAATGGGTTACTGAAAATCTGTGGCTTGCGCCGATCCTTGTGGGAGCTGGCTTGCCAGCGATGGCATCAGCGCGGTGTTACTGGCTGACCGAGTCGCCTGCATCGCTGGCAAGCCAGCTCCCACAGGATTTGTGTTAACTGTCCAAAGCTTTGTATTTTTCACGCAGGTGGTTGCGGATATACACCGCCGACAGGTTCAACGTCGCGATCACCAGTACCAGCAGCAGCGCCGTGGCGTACACCAGCGGGCGGGCCGCTTCGACGTTCGGGCTCTGGAAGCCGACGTCATAGATGTGGAAGCCCAAGTGCATGATCTTCTGATCCAGGTGCAGGTACGGGTAGTTGCCGTCCACCGGCAGCGACGGCGCCAGTTTCACCACACCCACCAGCATCAGCGGCGCCACTTCACCGGCGGCGCGAGCCACGGCGAGAATCATGCCGGTCATCATCGCCGGGCTGGCCATCGGGATCACAATCTTCCACAACGTTTCAGCCTTGGTCGCGCCGAGGGCCAACGAGCCTTCACGCACAGTACGCGGGATACGCGCCAGACCTTCCTCGGTCGCGACGATCACCACCGGCACCGCCAGCAGCGCCAAAGTCAGCGAGGCCCAGAGCAGACCCGGGGTACCAAAGGTCGGTGCCGGCAATGCTTCGGGGAAGAACAAGCGGTCAACCGAACCACCGAGTACGTAAAC
The DNA here is from genome assembly GCF_900187605.1 of Pseudomonas sp. Irchel 3H7. GTDB lineage: Bacteria > Pseudomonadota > Gammaproteobacteria > Pseudomonadales > Pseudomonadaceae > Aquipseudomonas. The sequence goes on along the minus strand of NZ_FYEA01000007.1, from coordinate 260,891 downwards.
GAAGAAGCCCAGACCGAACACGCCATAAACGATCGCCGGAACGCCAGCGAGGTTGTTCACCGCGATGCGGATAATCCGCGTCAGAGTGTTCTGCTTGGCGTATTCACGCAGGTACACCGCCGCCAGTACGCCGAACGGGGTAACGATCATCGCCATGATCAGGGTCATCATCACGGTGCCGAAGATCGCCGGGAAGATCCCGCCTTCGGTGTTGGCTTCACGCGGGTCATCCGAAAGGAATTCCCAGATCTTGCTGAAGTAGAAACCGACCTTGGTAAAGGTGCTCATCGCGTTCGGCTGGTAGGCGTGAACCACTTTGCCCAGACCAATTTCGATCTCTTTGCCGTTGGCATCGCGAGCGGTCAGGGCATCGCGGTTGAACTGCGCATGCAGATCGGCCAGGCGTGCTTCGATGTCCTGATAACGCGCATTCAGTTCGGCGCGCTCGGATTCCATGTCCGCTTGTGCGGTGGCGTCGAGCTTGCCTTCCAGTTCCAGTTTGCGACCGTGCAGACGGATTCGCTCAAGGCCTGCGTTGATCGCACCGATGTCAGTCTTTTCCAGCGACTTCAGTTGTGCCGCCAGCCCATTCACACGGTTGATCCGCGCCTGCAGCTCAGGCCACGCGGCCTCGCCTTCAGCGATGACCTTGCCATCCTGTTTGACGTTGACCAGGTAGCCGTAGAAGTTGCCCCACTCGCGACGCTCGATCGCCATCAGTTCTGGCGGCGTAGTCTGGTTGGTCAGCCACTCGCCGACGATCCAGGTGAAGTCGTTGCCGTTCAGGTCACGGTTGCCGACCTTGATCAGCTCGCGGGTCATGAATTCCGGACCCTCATCAGGCACCGGCAAACCGGCGCTCTTCAGACGGGCACGGGGCACTTCTTCTTTCTGTACCACTTCACCGATGACCAGGTGATTGGCCTGGCCCGGTACGTCGTAATGGGCGTGGACCAGGTCCGCCGGCCAGAAGTGACCCAGACCACGCACGGCAATTACCGCCAGCAGGCCAATGGTCATGATGACCGCGATGGACACCGCGCCACCGCTGATCCAGACGCCCGGGGCGCCGCTCTTGAACCATCCTTTCAGGGAGTTCTGTTTCACAGACTTCTACCTTTGCTTAAAGCGACGAGTATTTCTTGCGCAGACGCTGACGAATCAGTTCTGCCAGGGTGTTCATGACGAAGGTGAACAACAGCAGCACCAGCGCCGAGAGGAACAGCACGCGGTAGTGGCTGCCGCCGACTTCCGACTCGGGCATTTCCACCGCGACGTTGGCGGCCAGGGTGCGCAGGCCTTCGAACAGGTTCATTTCCATGACCGGGGTGTTACCGGTGGCCATCAGCACGATCATGGTTTCACCGACCGCACGGCCCATGCCGATCATCAGCGCCGAGAAAATCCCCGGACTGGCAGTCAGGATCACCACGCGAGTCATGGTCTGCCAAGGCGTGGCACCCAGAGCCAGCGAGCCGAGGGTCAGGCCACGCGGCACGCTGAACACGGCGTCTTCAGCGATCGAGTAGATGTTCGGGATCACTGCAAAGCCCATGGCCAGACCCACCACCAAAGCGTTGCGCTGGTCGTAGGTGATGCCGAGGTCGTGGGAGATCCACATGCGCATGTCGCCGCCGAAGAACCAGTTCTCCATGAACGGGCTCATGTACAGCGACAGCCAGCCCACGAACAGAATCACTGGAATCAGCAGCGCGCTTTCCCAGCCATCCGGGACTTTCAGGCGGATCGATTCAGGCAGACGACTGAAGGTGAAACCGGCGACCAGAATGCCGATCGGCAGCAACATCAACAGGCTGAAGATGCCTGGCAGATGCCCTTCGACATACGGCGCGAGGAACAGGCCGGCGAAGAAACCGAGGATCACCGTCGGCATTGCTTCCATCAGCTCGATCACCGGTTTGACCTTGCGGCGCATGCCCGGGGCCATGAAGTACGCGGTGTAGATCGCCGCAGCCACAGCCAGCGGCGCGGCCAGCAGCATCGCGTAGAACGCAGCTTTCAGGGTGCCGAAGGTCAGCGGTGAGAGGCTCAGTTTCGGTTCAAAATCGGTGTTGGCGGCGGTCGATTGCCAGACGTATTTAGGCTCGTCGTAGTTCTCGTACCAGACCTTGCTCCACAACGCGCTCCAGGAGACTTCCGGGTGCGGGTTATCGAGCAGCAGCGGTTGCAGCTTGCCGCCGGCTTCGACGATCACACGGTTGGCACGCGGCGACAGACCGAACAGGCCTTGGCCTTCCACCACTTGATCGACCAGCAAAGTGCGGTGCGCGGTGCTGTGGAACACGCCGAGCTTGCCGCTGGCATCCAGTGCGAGGAAGCCTTTGCGACGTTCTTCAGCGCTGATTTCAACGATCGGCGTGGTGCCCATCTGGAAGGTGCGGATCTGCTTCAGGCGCAGCTCACCATCGGTGTCGCGGGCCATGAACCATTGGGCCAGACCACCCTTGGAGTCACCGATGATCAGCGAGATACCACCAACCAACTGCGTGGTCGCGGTGACTTCGGCGTCAGCGTTTTCCAGCAGTTTGTAGCGACCGTTGAGGCTCTTGTCGCGCAGGCTGAACACATCGGCCTGAGCGCGACCGTTGACCACGTACAGCCACTGCTGGCGCGGGTCGACGAAGATGTTTTTCACCGGTTCAGTCATCTGCGGCAGATCGATACGCTTCTGCTCGTTGGTGACTTCGCCGGTCATCATGTTTTCTTCGCTGGTCAGCGACAGCACGTTGAGTTGCGAACCGGTCGAACCGACCAGCATCAGCGTCGTGTCGGTGGCGTTCAGGCTGACATGTTCAAGCGCACCGCCGGCTTCGTTCAACGCGATCGGCGTCTCGCCGTACGGATATTCGATCGCCGGGGTGATGGTTTTCTTGCCATCGGGGTAGCTGACTTTATAGGTGTGACGGAACACCAGCGCCTGACCGTTGGACAGGCCGACGGCTACCAGCGGATGGCCCGGCTGATCTTCACCAATCGAGGTCACGGTGGCGCCGGCCGGAACCGGCAGATCGACGCGCTTCAGTTCAGCGCCACTGTCGATATCAAAGAACAATGCCTGACCCTTATCGGAAACGCGCATGGCCACCTGATTCTGCTCTTCGAGCGAAATCATCAGCGGCTTGCCGGCGTCCTGCATCCAGGCCGGGGTGATCGAGTCTTTCGCGGTCAGGTCGGCACCCTGGAACAGCGGCGCAACCACGTAGGCGAGGAAGAAGAAGATCAGGGTGATGGCTGCCAGCACCGCGAGACCGCCAACGAGGACGTACCAGCGGGTGAAGCGATCCTTGAGCGCGCGAATGCGGCGCTTGCGTTGCAGCTCAGGCGTATTGAAATCAATGCGCTTGGGAGGATTAGTAGTCATTTGGGAATTGGCCAGATCATTCATGCGCTCACCCTAGCGATCCTGTATGACAGAAAGATGACAATGCAGTGACGCAGCAAATCCACCGCCAGCGGGACTGGCAGAGGATCAAAAATTTGAGGTGTGGAAAAGGCCGGCCTGCGCGCAGATCCGGCCTTTTACCTGAGTCCGGTGGGGTTCACCCTGGACTCAATTTGTTACTTCTTTGCGACAGCGCCGCCTTCCTGCAGACCCAGGTCAGCCAGTGCTTTTGCAGCAACCTTGGCTGGCAGCGGGATGTACCCGTCTTTCACCACAACTTCCTGGCCCTGTTTCGACAGCACCAGCTTCACGAACTCAGCTTCCAGCGGAGCCAGAGGCTTGTTCGGGGCTTTGTTGACGTAAACGTAGAGGAAACGCGACAGCGGGTATTTGCCGTTCAGGGCGTTTTCTTCGGTGTCTTCGATGAAGTCAGTGCTGCCTTTTTTGGCCAATGGCACGGTTTTCACGCTGGCGGTCTTGTAACCGATACCCGAGTAACCGATGCCGTTCAGCGAGGAGCTGATCGACTGCACGACCGAAGCCGAGCCTGGTTGTTCGTTGACGTTCGGTTTGTAGTCGCCTTTGCACAGGGCTTCTTCTTTGAAGTAGCCGTAGGTGCCGGATACCGAGTTACGGCCGAACAGTTGTACTGGTTTGTTGGCCAGGTCGCCGGTCACACCCAGTTCGCCCCAGGTTTTCACGTCGGCTTTGGCGCCACACAGACGGGTCGACGAGAAGATCGCATCAACCTGCTCCATGGTCAGGTGCTGGATCGGGTTGTCTTTGTGTACGAAGACAGCCAGGGCATCAACGGCCACCGGGATAGCGGTTGGCTTGTAGCCGTACTTCTGCTCGAAGGCCGCCAGTTCGGTGTCCTTCATCTTGCGGCTCATCGGGCCCAGGTTGGAGGTGCCTTCAGTCAGTGCAGGTGGCGCAGTGGCGGAGCCAGCGGCCTGAATCTGGATGTTTACGTTCGGGTATTCTTTTTTGTAGTTCTCAGCCCACAGGGTCATGAGGTTGGCCAGGGTATCGGAGCCGACGCTGGACAGGTTGCCCGACACACCAGTGGTCTTGGTGTAGCTCGGGATAGCAGGGTCAACAGCGGCAACCGCGTTGGCAGTCGCAACGCCAGCAGCGACAAAAGTCATTGCCGCCATCAAACGCTTCAGTTTCATGCCTTACTCCTAGCAGATAGGGTGTGTTAAGTCGGGGCCAAGTATCAGCAGGCCGTGTGAACACTCTATGGCTGAAATATGACAATTGGATGAAAGGCCAGCATGGGCATCACCTTTAAAAAAGGAAACGCTTTGCAGGTTGACAAATCATCTTCTAAATATAGTCTTGTCAACCACGAGAGGGCCCCATGATAAACGATCGAATTCGCCGCGCACGTCTGCAAAAAGGCCTCAGCCTTGAGGCTTTGGCGATGGAGCTTGGCGACATAACCAAGCAAGCCTTGAGCAAATATGAGAAAGGGTTGAGTACCCCTAACTCAACTCGTCTGCTGCAACTGGCCAGAGCGCTTCAGGTCAGCCCTGAGTATTTCTTCCGCGTGGAAGCAATTGCGCTGGCGCCTCTGGAGTTTCGAAAACTGGCCCGAATGCCGAAATATCGCCAGGCACAGGTGGAAGAGAAAATTCGGGAACACCTTGAGCGTTACATCGCGCTTGAGGAGTGTTTCGATCCTGCCGACATACATACCCCAGCTACTCCGGCACAAATGATCCCCGTTTCCTGCCTTGAGGACGCCGAACGCGCAGCAGAGCAACTTCGTCAGTTCTGGGGAATTGGTAGCGACCCTATAGCCAATCTGACTGAACAGCTGGAGGAGCACAGCATAAAAGTCGCCATGCTAAACGGCCCGGACGACTTCGACGGCGCTTGCGCTGCCACCGGTAACGGCGAACACGTGTTGATTGCACTGAATGCCGATCGCCCAGGCGAACGAATCAGGTTCACTGCCGCGCATGAACTCGGCCACTGGGTCATGGCATTACCCGAGGATATGCCGGAGAGGGACAAGGAAAATTGCTGCCATCGATTCGCCGGCGCGTTTCTCTACCCGGCGAAAAGTGTCACCGGTGACTTCGGCAGCCATCCTCGCTCCAGAGTTCATCCACGAGAATTGCTGATTGCAAAGCGTCAATACGGGATCTCAATGCATGCCGCGTTGAGACGCCTGAAAGATCTGAAGCTTCTTAGCGAAAGTGGCTATAAATCCCTCACTATCCAATTCAGCGCCAACGGCTGGCGCAAATCAGAACCTGAGCCGCTACCTTGCAAACCGCCGCAAAGATTTGAGTCGCTAGCATTCTGGGCGTTGGCAGAAGGGCTGATCACCAAGTCTCGGGCTGCCGAACTCCTGCGCAAACCAGTTAGCGCACTGGACCCCAATTTCCTGGGTTCACTGGAGAATGCATGAGTTTGATCTTCATCAGTGATACGAATATCTGGATTGATTTCAGAAACGCCGGATTACTGGAGCAGATGTTTCGATTGCCATTCACACTTTGCTGCACCGACTTTGTCATGCATGAACTTGCAGACTTTCCCCACCAGGAACTGCTTGATCGAGGGCTGAGTGTCGAATCGTTCGATGAATCTGGCGTGATCAGACTCTTTGAGCTGAAAGTCGAACACAACAACAGCTCACTGGCAGACGTGTCTTGTTACCTGCTCGCACAGGAAACAGGACGTCCGTTGCTGACCGGAGATGGCAAGTTAAGGCGCCAGGCACAACGAGATGGACTGGAGGTGCACGGCGCTCTTTGGTTACTTGATCTGATGGTTGAGCATCAAGTAATTGAAAAGTCGGATGCCGCAAACGCCTTGGCCCACATGCTTGAGCATGGCGCTCGACTCCCGACAGGAGAATGTGAATCAAGGCTCTCACGCTGGCGAGAGCCCTAGAAGCAGAATCTTGGGATCAGCGCCCCTTCTTCCACAGCCACGCCCCGACCAGAATCCCCATCGCACACAGCACCGCCACATAGTAGGCAGGCCCCATCGCGCTTTCTTTCAGCAGCAGGCTGACCACCATCGGCGTCAGGCCACCAAAGATCGCGTAAGCCACGTTATACGAGAACGACAACCCGCTGAAGCGCACCACCGGCGGGAACGCTTTGACCATCACGTACGGCACCGCACCAATGGTGCCGACCAGAAAACCGGTCAACGCGTACAGCGGGAACAGCCAGTTCGGGTGATCGGCGAGCCTGTGATAGAAGGTCCAGGAGCTGATCAGCAGACCCAGGCAACCAAATACGAACACCCGGCCTGCGCCAAAGCGATCCGCCAGTGCGCCGGAAATGATGCAGCCGATGCTCAGGAACACGATCGCCAGACTGTTCGACTGCAGCGACTCCGTCGGCGTGAAGTGATAGACCGTTTGCAGCACGGTCGGCGTCATCAGAATGACCACGACGATGCCAGCGGAGAGCAACCAGGTCAGCAGCATCGAGATTGCAATCGCGCCGCGATGGTCACGCAGCACCGCGCGCAGCGGCACTTCTTCAGCCAAGGCTTTGCGCAGTTGCAGCTCGGCGAACACTGGGGTCTCGTGCAGCCAGCGGCGCAGGTAGACCGAGAACAGGCCGAACACACCGCCGAGCAGGAAGGGGATTCGCCAGGCGTAATCGGAAACTTCCGCAGGGGTATAAATGCTGTTGATCGCCGTGGCGACCAGCGAGCCGAGCAGAATGCCGGCGGTCAGGCCGCTGGTGAGCGTGCCGCAGGCATAACCCATGTGTTTTTGCGGTACGTGTTCGGAAACGAAGACCCACGCGCCCGGCACTTCACCGCCAATCGCCGCGCCCTGAATCACCCGCATCAATAGAAGCAGGATCGGCGCCCACATGCCGATCTGCGCATACGTTGGCAGTAGACCCATGATCAAGGTCGGCACGGCCATCATGAAAATGCTCAGGGTGAACATCTTCTTGCGCCCCAGCAGGTCGCCGAAGTGCGCCATGACGATGCCGCCCAGCGGCCGCGCGAGGTAGCCGGCGGCGAAGATGCCGAAGGTCTGCATCAGGCGCAGCCACTCGGGCATATCGGCCGGGAAGAACAGCTTGCCGACCACGGTGGCGAAGAAGACGAAGATGATGAAGTCGTAGAATTCCAGCGCGCCGCCGAGAGCGGACAGCGACAGAGTCTTGTAGTCATTGCGGGTCAATGGTCGTGCGGGTTGCTCGGGCTGCGCGAGGCTCGAAGGCGCTGTGGTCATGGCAAGGGCTTCTCTTATAGTCGGATCTGCCGCCACAACAACGCTGGCAGTGGCTCGGGCAGGTTCGGCACCATAGCAAATTGTTCGAAAAAGCACATAGAGGCGCGTAATTGACGGTCAAAATCAGAACCGGATGGTCGTCGCGGAGTCTACCGACCGATATACTCGCCACCTGCGCAGGATTTGTAAGAGGTTACTGTGCGAAAACGTTGTTGGCCCGTCCTTTGCTCGGGATTTAGCCTTTTTCGCAGAGTTTCCCTTTAGGCGCCTGATGGAAAACGTGACGAACGCAGTGTGTTCGGTGTTGAATCGTTTTTCTTGAAGACGGCTACCACCAGCAATACCCACGAAGAGTCACGGGTCAGAGGCCCCACGGCATGATAGAGCTCGAACAAGAAGATCCGATCCCGCAAGGCGACCTGGCCCTGCAAATCACCGCACTTCCACGCGAAACCAACGGCTTTGGCGATATTTTCGGCGGTTGGCTGGTAGCGCAGATGGATTTGGCCGGCACCGCAATGGCCAGCCGCGTGGCAGGTGGTCGTGTAGCGACCGTAGCCATTGATCGCATGGCGTTTCTCGTGCCAGTGGCAGTGGGTGCGCAATTGTCCTTTTATACCCAGACCCTGGAGATCGGCCGCAGCTCGATCCAGATGATGGTCGAAGTGTGGAGCGACGACCCGCTGTCCAGCGAGTGGCGTAAAGTCACCGAAGCCGTATTCGTCTTCGTCGCTATCGACGGCAGCGGTCGCACCCGCTCGGTTCCACCGCGCGCGCGTTAAACCTCGCGGCCGTTTTGCGGTCGATAACCGTCCCAAGTGTCTGATCGAGAGCTGTCCCATGAACACGCCCAACGTTGAAGCGGTGAAACTGGATGAACTGAACTGCTGGCGCATCCGCCACGGTCAGGCCGAAGTGCTGGTGACCCAGCAAGGCGCGCACATCCTCAGTTATCAGATCGATGGCCAGCCGCCGATCATCTGGCTCAACGACAAGGCCGAGTTCAAGACAGGTAAAAGCATTCGCGCCGGCGTGCCGGTGTGCTGGCCGTGGTTCGGCAAGTTCGAACGCAACCCGCAGAGCGTGCAGGCCATGTACACCGGTGAGCAACCGGCACCCGCGCACGGTCTGGTGCGGGCGATGGATTGGGAGCTGGGCGGCATCGAATCAGAGGCTGACGGCGTCAAGGTCGAATTCAAGCTGCCTTACCCCGAAGGTGGCCTGCCGGGCTGGCCGCATCAGGTTGATCTGAGCCTGACCCTGCATTTGTCCGACCAATTGAGCTTCAGCCTGACCAGCCATAACCGTGGCAGTGACACCGTCAGCCTGAGTCAGGCGCTGCACACGTATTTCGCAGTGAGTGACGTGCGCAATGTGCATGTCGACGGTGTCGATGGCTTGAATTACATCGAGACGCTGGATGACTGGAAAACCAACAGCCAGCAAGGTGACCTGCAGTTTGCCGGTGAGACCGACCGTATCTATCTCAATGCGCCGCCACAGCTGAGCATCGTCGACCCGACCTGGGAGCGGCGCATTGTGCTGACCGCCACCGGCTCGCGCACAGCAGTGATCTGGAACCCGTGGATCGATCGCGCTGCGGCGCTTGCTGACATGGATAACGATGGCTGGCAGCGCATGCTGTGCATCGAGACGGCTAATGTGATGGATGACGTTGTGGATCTGGCACCGGGTGCGAGCCATACCATGGGCGTCAGTGTCGCCAGCAAACCGCTTTAAGATCAAAAGATCGCAGCCTGCGGCAGCTCCTACATTGGAATGCATATCCCTGGAGGAGCTGCCGCAGGCTGCGATCTTTTGCTTCAGAGATCAGACTCCTGCACCACCCGCACTTTGTCCGCTTCCAACGCATACGCTGCGTCAGCCAGGTCATTGCTGACCTTTTCAACCTTCAGCGTGCCGGTCACCCACAACGGCGTGTAGATATCGTCCAGCTTCAAACCTTTCGGATAACGCACCAGCACCAGTTGATTCGGTGGCGGTGGCGGCACGTGGATGCAAGCGCCCGGATACGGCACGAGGAAGAACAGCGTGCTGCGACCCTTGGCGTCGGACTCCAGCGGCACCGGATAACCACCGATGCGAATGTGCTTGTCGTTCATCGACGCCACGGTTTTGGTCGAATACATCACCGCCGGCAGACCTTTGGCCTGCTTCATCCCGCCCTTCTCGGTGAAGGTGCCGGTGGCTTCCGGGGAGTTGTGGTCGATTTCAGGCATGGCCTCGAGGGCCTTTTGGTCCGACTTGGGCATCAGTTCGAGCCAGTCGGTTTCCGGCAGTTCGCCGGCGTGGGCCAAACCGCTGCCCAGGAAGAGGAGAGTCAACAGAAGACGGCGCATGAAAGTGCTCGGTATAGAAAGGAAGGAACAGTGAATCGCCGAGCATTCTAGCCCTCCCGGCCACTTTGGCCGAGAGGGCTTTGTCGCCTTGGATCAGTTCTTTTTGATCAGGCCGTAGATCACCAGCAACACGATTGCGCCGACCAGTGCACCAATGAAACCTGCGCCCTCGCCCGCGTGATAGATGCCCAGTGCCTGGCCGCCGTAAGTGGCTGCCAGCGAACCGCCGATACCGAGCAAGATGGTCATGATCCAGCCCATGCTGTCATCGCCCGGTTTCAGGAACCGCGCCAGCAGGCCGACGATCAAGCCGATAAAGATGGTTCCGATAATTCCCATGGCAATTCCCTCTCAAAGATAGATATGCGAAGCCTAGTCAGACTTTGGCATCCTGCCATGAGAGAACAGCGGCCCCTGAATGGTTCCGCCGCTGCCACATGAAACTGTCGTTACTCGGCGATCAGCGCTTCAACCTTGACGATCTGCGCCTGTAGCGTGGCCATGTCGGCGCAGCGCAGGTTGGCGTGGCCGACCTTGCGCCCGGCCTTGAAGGCCTTGCCGTAGTGATGCAGATGGCAGTCTTCGATGGCGATGACTTTCTCAACCGGCGGAACCACACCGATGAAGTTGAGCATCGCGCTCTCGCCGACTTTGGCGGTCGAACCCAGCGGCAGGCCGGCAACGGCGCGCAGGTGGTTTTCGAACTGGCTGCACTCGGCGCCTTCGGTGGTCCAGTGCCCGGAGTTGTGCACGCGCGGGGCGATTTCGTTGGCTTTCAGGCCACCGTCGACTTCAAAGAACTCGAACGCCATGACGCCGACGTAGTCGAGTTGCTTGAGCACACGGCTCGAGTAGTCTTCGGCCAGCGCCTGTAACGGGTGATCGGTACTGGCAACCGACAACTTGAGGATGCCGCTGTCGTGGGTGTTGTGCACCAGCGGATAGAACTTGGTTTCACCATCGCGAGCACGTACGGCGATCAGCGAGACTTCACCGGTGAACGGCACGAAGCCTTCCAGCAGGCAGGACACGCTGCCCAGCTCGGCAAAGGTGCCGACCACGTCTTCCGGTTTGCGCAGGACTTTCTGGCCCTTGCCGTCGTAACCCAGGGTGCGGGTTTTCAGTACGGCCGGCAGGCCGATCGAAGCCACCGCAGCGTCCAGATCGGCTTGCGACTGAATGTCAGCGAAGGCCGGAGTCGGGATGCCCAGGTCCTTGAACATGCTCTTTTCGAACCAGCGATCGCGAGCGATGCGCAGGGCTTCGGCGCTCGGGTAGACCGGGACGAATTGCGAGAGGAATGCCACGGTTTCGGCCGGGACACTTTCGAACTCGAAGGTCACCAGATCGACTTCATCGGCCAGTTGGCGCAGATGATCCTGATCGCCGTAATCGGCCCGCAGGTGTTCGCCCAAAGCGGCCGCACAAGCGTCCGGCGCAGGGTCGAGGAAAGCGAAGTTCATGCCCAGCGGAGTGCCCGCCAAGGCCAACATGCGACCCAACTGGCCGCCACCGATTACACCGATCTTCATCTCAACAACCTCAGGCAATACGTGGGTCTGGATTGTCCAGGACGCTGTCTGTCTGCTCGGCACGGAAGGTTTTCAGTACCGCGTGGAACTGCGGATGCTTGGCGCCGAGGATGCTCGCCGAGAGCAGGGCTGCGTTGATCGCGCCGGCCTTGCCGATAGCCAGGGTGGCGACCGGAATGCCCGCTGGCATCTGCACGATCGACAGCAGCGAGTCGACGCCCGAGAGCATGGCCGACTGCACTGGCACCCCCAGCACCGGCAGGTGGGTCTTGGCCGCACACATGCCTGGCAAGTGGGCTGCGCCACCGGCACCGGCGATAATCACCTCGATGCCGCGGCTTTCAGCCTCTTCGGCGTACTGGAACAGCAGATCCGGGGTGCGGTGGGCAGAGACCACTTTGACCTCGTACGGGATGCCGAGCTTTTCCAGCATATCGGCGGTGTGGCTAAGGGTGGACCAATCGGACTTGGAGCCCATGATCACGCCAACCAGTGCACTCATCGTCGCGCCTCTTCTCTCTGGAGCGCCCGCAGGCGCGTCATAAAACAACAAGCCACGCAGGTTGCGTGGCTTGATTGTACGAAAAATGGCCGGACGTGCCGGCCGAAGGCCGCGCAGTATACCGCAAAGAAAGCAATAAACAGCCCCCTGCGCGACCATCTGTCATCTGCCGCAAATGCCCGGTTTTATTGACTTGAAGGTCAGCGACAGAACACCGCAAATCCCCTGTAGGAGTGAGCCTGCTCGCGATGGCGGTGTATCAGTCACATCATCGTTGAATGTGCAGACGCTATCGCGAGCAGGCTCACTCCTACAAGGGGTCCGCGTAGGCTCAGGAAGCTTGTGCAGCGCCACCCTCGAGCTTGCGCCACAGCAGACGGACGTTGGCTTTGCGCACCAAGGCGCAGCGATACAGGCGAATCTCCAGCGGCACGTGCCACTGCGGGCCGCCACAGACCACCAGTTCGCCGCGAGCCAGCTCAGCACGCACGCTCAGTTGCGGAACCCAGGCAATCCCGAGACCTTCCAACGCCATGCTCTTCAGACTGTCAGCCATCGCGGTTTCGTAAATAGTGGTGAAGCGCAGTTGACGCTGACGCAGCAAGCCATTCACCGATCGCCCGAGAAACGCCCCGGCGCTGTAAGCCAGCAACGGCACGCTCGCATCACCTTCGAGATCGAACAGGGGCTTGCCCTCGGCATCCGCCGCACACACAGGGAGCATTTCCGTCTGGCCCAAATGCAATGAAGGGAAGATCTCCGGGTCCATCTGCATCGCCGCGTCCGGGTCGTAGAACGCCAGCATCAGATCGCAACCACCTTCACGCAACGCATGCACCGCGTCACCGACGTTGGTGGCGACCAAGCGAGTGGCGATGTTCAAACCTTCATTACGTAGTTGTGCGATCCAGCGCGGAAAGAAACCCAGCGCCAGCGAGTGCGCCGCCGCGACCTGCATCACTTCGCCCTGCCCGCCTTCCAGATGATGCAGATGACGCAGCACTTCACCGAGCTGTTCGACCACGGTGCGTGCGGTCACTAGAAACAACTGCCCCGCCGCCGTCAGTTCAACCGGCGTGCGCGAGCGATTGACCAGGGTCAGCCCCAGCGCAGCCTCCAGACTGCGGATCCGCCGACTGAAGGCCGGCTGGGTCACGAAGCGTCGCTCGGCCGCCTGCGAAAAGCTACGGGTGGCGGCCAGAGCACTGAAGTCCTCGAGCCATTTGCTTTCCAGATTCATCACGTCCTCCCGGACACGCACCAAAACAGGTCACACGTCTGCCGCGCACGCGGCGTCACACGGGCATTATGCCGAATGTGCATAGGGCAGTGCTGAACAGCATTGGCCCAAAATTTCCTACAAGCCTAGCATTCGCAGCGTTCCGGCACAGACCGGGTCCATATCGAGATGATTTCTATCATGTCCTCCGCTGCATCTTTCCGCACAGAAAACGACCTGCTTGGCGCCCTCGAAGTACCGGCTCAAGCGTATTACGGCATCCAGACCCTGCGAGCGGTGAATAACTTCCGTCTCTCCGGCGTTCCGATTTCGCATTACCCGAAACTGGTTGTCGGCCTGGCAATGGTCAAACAGGCCGCTGCTGACGCCAACCGCGAGTTGGGTCATCTGAGCGAAGCCAAGCACGCTGCCATCAGCGAAGCCTGTGCCCGATTGATCCGCGGTGATTACCACGAAGAGTTCGTGGTCGACATGATTCAAGGTGGCGCCGGTACCTCCACCAACATGAACGCCAACGAAGTGATCGCCAACATTGCGCTGGAAGCAATGGGTCACCAGAAAGGCGAGTACCAGTACCTGCACCCGAACGACGACGTGAACATGGCGCAGTCGACCAACGACGCTTACCCGACGGCGATCCGCCTGGGCTTGCTGCTCGGTCACGACACCTTGCTGGCCAGCCTCGACAGCCTGATTCAGGCATTCGCGGCCAAGGGCAAGGAATTCGATCACGTCCTGAAAATGGGCCGTACCCAGCTGCAAGACGCCGTGCCGATGACCTTGGGTCAAGAATTCCGTGCCTTCGCCACCACCATGGGCGAAGACCTGGCCCGTCTGAAGACGCTGGCCCCGGAACTGCTGACTGAAGTAAACCTGGGCGGCACCGCGATCGGTACCGGCATCAACGCCGACCCGCGTTATCAAGCGCTGGCGGTACAGCGTCTGGCCCTGATCAGCGGTCAACCGCTGGTTCCGGCGGCCGACCTGATCGAAGCGACTTCCGACATGGGCGCCTTCGTGCTGTTCTCCGGCATGCTCAAGCGCACCGCGGTCAAGCTGTCGAAGATCTGCAACGACCTGCGCCTGCTGTCCAGCGGCCCACGCACTGGCATCAACGAAATCAACCTGCCAGCGCGTCAGCCAGGCAGCTCGATCATGCCTGGCAAGGTCAACCCGGTTATTCCGGAAGCGGTTAACCAGGTGGCGTTCCAAGTAATTGGTAACGACCTGGCGCTGACCATGGCAGCCGAAGGCGGCCAGTTGCAACTTAACGTGATGGAGCCGCTGATCGCTTTCAAGATCTTCGACTCGATCCGCCTGCTGCAACGCGCCATGGACATGCTGCGCGAGCACTGCATCGTCGGCATCACCGCCAACGAAGCGCGCTGCCGTGAACTGGTCGAGCACTCGATCGGTCTGGTTACCGCTCTGAACCCGTACATCGGCTACAAAAACGCCACCCGTATCGCCGGTCTTGCTCTTGAAAGCGGCCGCGGCGTGCTGGAACTGGTGCGCGAAGAAGGCCTGCTCGACGAAGCCATGCTCGCCGACATCCTGCGCCCGGAAAACATGATTGCTCCGCGTCTGGTTCCGCTGAAAGCCTGAGCCGACACGTTACTTGTAGCACCGCTCACCAGGTCGAGGGACTAGACACCTCTCACCTTTTGAGGGCTTGGGGATTTAGTCCCCAAGCCCTTTTTTTTAACTTTCTGACCCTGAGACCCGTATGTCTGGGGATTGCTCGCTCTGACAGAAGAGCAGTTCCTGCACAAGCCCGGCGCCGGTAACGCCGGGTGTTTCAAAGCCTCGTTTCGTCGCTTGCACCACGACTGTGCAGACGGGCGCGCCACTGATCGGTATAGTGCCGCCCCTCTTCGCATGAGCGGTCGTCGGTAACGAGGCCATAACCCATGTGAAACCCGAACTAATAACAAACCCGCGAAATGGATCCGGGACGAAACCCTCGCCTCACCTGTTGTGCCGCGCGCAAACCGGTGTAACGCGATGTTTCCGACCTTCCAGCATTTGCTCACACAAAAAACAGCGAGGAAAAATCCATGCTCGAAGTCATTAACGACTTCCTCTCAGGGAAAGTACTGATCGTGCTCATTGTCGGGCTCGGTAGCTACTTCACGATTCGCTCGCGTTTCGTTCAATTGCGTCACTTCTTCCACATGTTCGCGGTGTTCCGCGACAGCCTCAAGGGCAGCGCCGGGCAACTCAGCTCGTTCCAGGCCCTGATGCTCAGCCTTGCCGGCCGCGTTGGTGCGGGCAACATCGCCGGTGTCGGCATCGCCGTGACACTCGGTGGTCCAGGTGCGGTGTTCTGGATGTGGGTGACCGCACTGGTCGGCATGTCCAGCAGCTTCTTCGAGTGCACCCTGGCCCAGGTCTACAAGCGCGCCGATGGCGACGGTCTGTACCGTGGTGGCCCGGCCTACTACATCCAGCACGGCTTGAAGCTCAAAGGCATGGCGGTAGTGTTCTCGGTCCTGCTGCTGGTCACCTACGGCTTCGCCTTCATTGGCCTGCAGTCCTACACCGTGACCCACTCGCTGCAGAACGCCTTTGAATTCAACCCACAACACACCGGTATCGTCCTGGCAGTGCTGCTGGCCATTACCTTCATCGGCGGCATCAAGCGTATCGCTTCGGTGTCCGACCTGCTGGTACCGATCAAGACCCTCGCCTATATCGGCGTGACCCTGTACGTGATCGGTACTCAGATCGAACACGTACCAGCCATGCTGGAAACCATCTTCAAGAGCGCCTTCGGCCTCGATCCGGCCTTTGGTGGTCTGCTCGGCAGCGCCATCGTCATGGGCGTGAAGCGTGGCGTGTTCGCCAACGAAGCGGGCCTGGGCAGTGCGCCGAACGTCGCTGCCGTGGCTGCGGTGAAACACCCGGGCGCGCAGGGCGTGGTTCAGGCCTTCAGTGTGTTCCTCGACACTTTCGTGATCTGCACCTGTACTGCGCTGCTGATCCTGCTGTCGGGCTTCTACACCCCGGGCTTCGAAGGTGACGGCATCGTCCTGACCCAGAACTCGCTGGCCGCCGTGGTCGGTGACTGGGGTCGCATGTTCGTCAGCGTCGCGCTGTCGCTGTTCGTCTTCACTTGCATCCTCTACAACTACTACCTGGGCGAAAACAGTCTGCAGTTCCTCACCCGCAACCGCGCCGCGCTGATGATTTTCCGTGGCCTGGTGCTGGCGCTGGTGGTATGGGGTTCGATGCAGGACCTGTCGACCGTGTTCGCCTTCGCCGACATCACCATGACCTGCCTGGCCTTCGTCAACCTCGTGGCCCTGGCCATGCTGTTCAAGGTCGGCATGCGTGTGATGCGCGACTACGATGCGCAACGCCGCGCCGGCGTCAAACAGCCGGTGTTCGACTCGAGCAAATTTGCTGATCTGGACCTCGACCTGAAAGCCTGGCCGACCAATCCGTCTGCCGCTGTCGGCAAGACTGAAGCCGAGCCGCAAGGCGTGCCTGCAGCGCAACGCTGACAGGTGAATGACGGGCGCATCCCCTGCGCCCGTCAGTTATTGTGGTGCAATAACTTGTCGGAGTTTGCCTGCTCGCGATAGCTGTCTTTCAGCCAACATCAATGCTGAATGATGAACCGCCATCGCCAGCAGGCTCGCTCCCACAAGGACCTCATCCTTTCGGAGAATCCCCATGAATTCGTCGACCTACCCCGCCGCCCAAAACGTCATGGTGCTCTACACCGGTGGCACCATCGGCATGCAGGCCAGCGCCAATGGCCTGGCCCCGGCGTCCGGTTTCGAAGCGCGGATGCGCGACTATCTGCACAGCCAGCCTGAACTCGTCGTACCGCAGTGGCGCTTTCGCGAGATGTCGCCGCTGATCGACAGCGCCAACATGACCCCGGCCTACTGGCAGCAACTGCGTGAAGCGGTGGTCGATGCCGTTGACGTGCAAGGCTGCGACAGCGTGCTGATCCTGCACGGCACCGACACGCTGGCCTACAGCGCGGCAGCGATGAGCTTCCAGCTGCTGGGGCTGAATGCCCGTGTGTGCTTCACCGGTTCAATGTTGCCGGCTGGCGTTACTGACAGCGATGCCTGGGAGAATCTCAGTGGCGCACTGGTTGCCCTCGGCCAAGGCCTGGCGCCCGGTGTGCATCTGTACTTCCACGGTGAACTGCTGGCGCCAACCCGTTGCGCGAAGGTGCGCAGCTTCGGCCGTCATCCGTTCAAACGACTTGAGCGTCAGGGCGGCGGTGTCAAAGCCTCTTCGATTCCAGCGTCGTTGAATTACAACCAGCCGAAACAGCTGGCCAAAGTCGCCGTGCTGCCGCTATTCCCGGGCATCAGCGCCGAAGTGCTCGACGGCCTCCTCGACAGCGGCATTCAAGGTCTGGTGCTGGAGTGCTACGGCAGCGGTACCGGGCCGAGCGACAACCCTGAGTTTCTGGCAAGCCTTGGCCGCGCACGGGATAACGGTGTGGTGGTGGTTGCAGTGACGCAGTGCCATGAGGGTGGCGTCGAGCTGGATGTTTACGAGGCTGGCAGTCGCTTGCGCGGTGTCGGCGTATTGTCCGGTGGTGGCATGACCCGTGAAGCGGCGTTCGGCAAGTTGCATGGGTTACTCGGTGCAGGCCTTGAAACTCAAGAAGTGCGTCGGCTGATCGAACTGGATCTGTGTGGTGAGCTACTCTGAGCATGGCTCTGGATCGGCCCTCACCCTAGCCCTCTCCCGGAGGGAGAGGGAACTGACCTTAGTGTCTTGCGCTATACGCCGACCTGAAAAAACAGTCGATTATGGATTCGGCAGCGTTTTTTCAGGTCGGCGTATCTCGCCAATATCCCCCAATCGGCCCCCTCTACCTTTGGGAGAGGGCTGGGGTGAGGGGCTGCTGCGGCATGCAACTTGCTGCGATCCAGCCATTTCAAGGCTGGAAGATCCTATGCTCCACTCCCACCTCACCACCCTCAACGCCGTGTCGCTGATCCTCAACACCTTCAAGGCCGAAGGCCTGTCGAGCGAGGCATTGCTGGCCGGCAGCGGCATCAGTGCGGCGGATCTCAGCCGTGCCGACACGCGCATCACCACCAATCAGGAGATGCAGGTCTGCGCCAACGCCGTCGCGCTCAAGCGCGATATCGGCCTAGAACTGGGCCGGCGCATGCACGTGTCCTGCTATGGAATCCTCGGTTACGCGCTGCTGACCTGTGCCACCTTCGGTGACGCTTTGCGCCTGGCGATCCGTTATCCGGCGCTGCTGGGAACACTTTTCGAACTGAGTCTGGAAGACGACGGCGAGCGCGTCTGGTTCGTCGCTGCCGATTATCGCGAGAGCCCGGCGATGGCGGTGTTCAACGCCGAGTTCTGCCTGGTGTCGCTGAAAGTCATTTGCGATGACCTGCTCGGGCATCCGCTGCCTTTGCTCGCCACGCGCTTCGAACACGCCGCGCCGGACTATCGCGACAGCTATGCCGAACACTTCAACTCACCGTTGCACTTCGCGGCGAAGGACAACGCCTTTGCCTTCGATCAGCACTGGCTCGACCAGCCGCTGCCGTTGGCGGATGCCATCACCCACCAAGCCATGGCCGAACGTTGCCGAAAGCAGAATCTTGAGTTCACCGGGCGTCAGGCGTGGCTGGGGCGGATTCGACAGTTACTCAGCGCGCAACTGAATGCAGCACCGGGACTGGAAGGTCTGGCGCAGCAGATGAAGTGTTCGCCACGCACCTTGCGCCGGCATTTGAAAGATATGGGCAGCAGCTATCAGGAACTGCTCGATGAGCTGCGTTTCGAGCGGGCCAAGCAGATGTTGTGTGAGGATCAGTTGCCGATCTATCGCATTGCCGAAACGCTCGGGTTCAGCGAGACCGCCAGTTTCCGCCATGCCTTTGTGCGCTGGAGCGGCGTGGCGCCGAGCCAATTCCGGGCCTGAAGATCAAAAGATCGCAGCCTTCGGCAACTCCTATAAGGGATCGGCGTAGGAGCTGCCGAAGGCTGCGATCTTTTGATCCTAAAGGGGCAATTTCGGTCAGTGTTTTTGGCCATATCCATCCCCTTTTGGCCTTTCCTGCCGTTTTCCGATTCGCCTCACGCCGCAACACTGGTGGCAACCGAATCAGCCCTGCGGAGAACAACAAATGCTGACGATCTACTCGGACGATCACCACCTGCACCATGGCCGCTGCGAGCTCATCGATGGCCAGCTCAAGCCGTGCTTCGAGATGCCGTCGCGCGCCGACCATGTGCTGCAGCGCGTTAAAAACCAGAATCTCGGCCCGGTCGAGGCACCGAAAGATTTCGGCCTGGAACCCCTCGCCCGTATCCACAGTCGCGACTACCTCGACTTCTTCAAAGGCGCGTGGGATCGCTGGACTGAGTTCAACACCGACGGTGATCTGCTGCCCTACACCTGGCCGGCGCGCACCCTGCGTGCAATCAAACCGACCAGCCTGCATGGTCAGCTCGGTTATTACAGCTTCGACGGCGGCGCACCGATCACCGCCGGTACATGGCAAGCGGCCTACAGCGCGGCGCAGGTTGCCCTGACTGCACAAGCGCAAATCCAGCGTGGCGCGCGCAGTGCCTTCGCCCTGTGCCGCCCACCGGGACACCACGCCGCCAGCGATTTGATGGGCGGTTATTGCTACCTCAACAATGCCGCCATCGCCGCGCAGGCTTTCCTCGATCAAGGCCACAAAAAAGTCGCGATCCTCGATGTCGACTATCACCACGGCAACGGTACGCAGTCGATTTTCTATACGCGCAGCGACGTGCTGTTCACCTCGATCCACGGCCATCCGGAGGCGGAATTCCCGTTCTTCCTCGGCTACGACGATGAACGTGGCGAAGGCGCCGGTGAAGGCTTCAACTTCAACTATCCGCTGCCCGCCGGCTCTGGCTGGGAGGTATGGAGTGCGGCGCTGGATCAGGCCTGCAACGAGATCGAGCGGTATGGCGCCGACGTGATTGTCGTGTCGCTGGGTGTCGACACTTTCAAGGATGACCCGATCTCGCAGTTCAAACTCGACAGCCCGGATTATCTGGCAATGGGCAAACGCATCGCTGCACTCGGCAAACCGACATTGTTCGTCATGGAGGGCGGTTACGCTGTAGAGGAAATCGGCATCAACGCAGTGAACGTGCTGGAAGGCTTCGAACAATAACCACAGTCCCGTCGCAACCGTAAAAACCAGACCCGCCCAGGCGGGTCTTTTTTCGCCCGCAATATGTATGTACCGCACGCGCGCCGCAGCCCGCCTCTACCTTGCCCGGAACCGTCGCCCTTTCGGCGCGGCCATCAGAGCAGGAGTTGCCCATGCCCGAAATCCCTTCGCCCAGCGCCGTCGATGTCGTGACCCAACTGGTGACCGGCCCTTCGCTGCGAGAAGTCGCGTCGAAAACGCTGCGCCCGGCGCTCAGGACGTTGTATCCCGACCTCGATCTCGACCCGCAACTGGCCATGGTCGTAAGACCGACCTGGGTCATTGAGAATGATCAAGTGGTCCCCGGTCGCCATCTGATCGAATCGCTGACCGACACCCTGGTACGTCTGGGCCTCTCCGGCACCACGGTGGCGTATCTCGACGGTGAGCATTATCTGACCTTGCAACCGGACCTGCCGTCCGCCATCCAGCTGCCGGTAAAAATCAGCGCAATCGGCAAGCTGCTCAATGAACTGGCACCGTTGCTGTTCATCGCCTACAAGGAACAGCAGGTCAATTACTGGGACGATTTCACCTATCCGGGGCAGCCGCGCTGGCAGCAGTTGTCACAAGCCTTGCGCAATTTGTGGAAGATCGACGCGAACCCGGACTGGGACGCCGACCAGCGCGCCATGGCCGAAGCGCTTTACACGTTCCCGGATAAACACCAACGACTGCCCACCGACCGATACAAGACCCGCGCCTGCCTGATTGATCTTGACCGCGGCGAGGGCGACGAGCAGAACCACGTGAGCCTGCTCGATACGGCTGTACTGATCGGCACCCACGACAAACGTACGTTGATCATGACCCACTCGGTGCTTAAAGGATTCGAGTGTTTTGAATCGTTGGCAAAGCTCGGAGAAGCCCTGCCGCGTCGTTACTGGAAAGGTGCCTCCGGGACCGGGTTGAAATGGCGACTGGTCGAACCGCAGGGCGATTTCTTCGACTATCAGGCCTGCACACTGGTTGCCCTGGAAGCAGAAGCGCTGGGCGCGATCAATTATTTTCAGGGCTCGAGTTCCAGCGAGCTTTATCCGCACGCCGGGACTGTCGGCAATCCCCGCGAGCCGACACCGCGCCTCAAGCCTCACATCGATCTCTTGCGTCCGATGCTGCCAGCCTGGCTCGACAACGCCTCTCCCGCCGATCAAACCCGTTACAGCCGGCACCTGCTGGATCTGACCATGGTGCAGCACACGAACAAGGGAAAATCATTTCAGAGCGAAGTCATCAGCCTGCAAGCGTTCACCCGTGATGCCTTGAAACAACAGATCGCCAAGGATCATCCGCAGGCCGGCGAGGTGAGGATCGATGACATCGAAATCAGCATCACCAGCCTGGTGGTCTGGGGCACATTCGTCTTGCCGGGTAACACGCAAACCCAGACGCTGTCGCTCATCGAGCTGGCCCTGCAAAACCTCGCAGGGCATCCAGCAGGCAATAAGACCGTTGGTTACAAGGATGGCGGCGCGGCGCCTGAGTGGATGACTGCAAGCTACCTGGAACAACTGGTCAGCAGCGTCGATATCGGCCAGACCTACCCGGCGTACCTGCAAAACCTGCTGATTGACGACACAGAGCAGGCGTCGGCACTGCAAGCGCTCTACACCAGCCAGTTGCCCATCGAACTGCCGCTGCTAGCGTTGCAGCACAAAATACAACGCAAGGCCGGCATCACTGAGCAGGGTTATCGCTATGTGGTGGCCGCGCTGGCAAACGCCAGCGATGAGCGTTATGTCGATCGCGATGAAATCGTCATTCGCCCGCTGGGGTTCGTTGCCCATCGCAGCCGCTCACAGGCGGACACCGTCAATAACATGTTCGTCATCGGCCCGCGCGAGACGGACAAGGGGCCGTGTCTGCTCTATCGACCGCTGTTCGAAAAGGCACTGATGCAATTTCCCTCGCACGCCAACCTGCTGTACGAAATCCAGCATTCACGGGATCTGCGCGAGTCGGTCCTGGCCTGGTTGCCGGACGACGTGCGCTTCGACTACAGCCAGTTCGTCTTCACCGCCCGATTGCCTTCTGTCTGGACGATCCCGCAATTGCTGGTGAACCCTTTGACCGCCCTCGACATGTCCGGCCCCGTTGCACTGGCGACAACAACGATTAACCACGATGTACTCGCGACCCTGCATAACAGCAACGTGCAGGCAGTCATCACCCAGGCCGACCGCCAATCGGTCTCTGACGCAGAAGCACGCTGGGTCACGCTTAAACACGGCGGCTGGATGCTGTTCAACGCCGCCTTGCCGTTCCTCGGGCGCAGCGTCGGCACGGCGGCGTGGATCTGGCAGATCAT
Source organism: Pseudomonas sp. Irchel 3H7 (assembly GCF_900187605.1). GTDB lineage: Bacteria > Pseudomonadota > Gammaproteobacteria > Pseudomonadales > Pseudomonadaceae > Aquipseudomonas. Next base: position 238,128 of record NZ_FYEA01000007.1, on the reverse strand, counting down.
GGACGACCTGCAAGAAATCAGCGATGTGGCCAATGAGCAATCCGGCAAGATTGCCTGGACGGCCCTCACCGACATTCTTCTGGCCTTGGGCATGGTCCTCGCCCATCGCGCAGCAATGGGCGACAAGCCAATCAGCGAGTCGATCTCGCAGGAAGAACCGACCCCCACCGTCACCACCGACCTCGTCTTCAGCAAACCTTTGCAGCTGCCGGACGTTTCCAGCACTGCACTGCCCATCGCGCATGAGATGGTGGTGAACCCCTTCACTGCTCTGAAACGATCCCCGGTCGCACTGGCAGCGCTGCTCGACAGTTTACAGATCGCCAAACCCAGAGGCATCGGCGACGCCGCCAGGGAGGGTACGCACAGGCACCTTTATCCCCGCCAGAAACAATGGTTCGCCCCCGTCGGCAAGCGCTGGTTCGAAGTCATGTTCAATGAGCACGCCGAGGTGCAGATCATCGACTCACGTCAGCAACCGCCGCGTAACGGGCCGCAGCTGACTCGCACCGCCAACGGTCAATGGGTGGTAGACCTTCGATTGCGCCTGCGCGGCGGCGGACTCGACAGCGCCCTTGAGGCTGTTCAAGACGTCAACAAAATGGATGCCGGGCAACTGACCGCCGAAATCAGCGCATTCGATGCAACGATGCAAACCAAGCAGGTTCAGCGTGACGCCGACCATAACGCCTTGAGCAATGCGCTCGGGGAAGCCCGGGCACCGGCGCGCGAGCAGTATCTGGCGACACTCGACGCACAGCACAAGGCGTACGGCGCGAACATTGAACAAATCAAGGCGTTGCATCTGAAGGAGCCCATTCCCAACTACCGCATCGTCATGATCCAGCGCCTGGAGATGCAGCTTTTTCTCGGCCAGGAATGGCTCGAACTGCACTCCACAGAGTTCCAGGCCAACCTCAAGACAATGCAGACAATGCTGGCCAATGAAGGTGATTTCGCCGTACAGGCGTTTGTTCAGACCTTCGAAAAGATGACCGATCAGACCCAGGCGATCATTGAAAAAATAGAGATGGCCCAGAGCCGTTTTGACGAACTGAAGTTGTTGGGGAAAAAAGCTGTCGAGGTGCTGCAAACCTATCGCGAGGCGTTACCGAAATATGAACTGAACGACCTCAAACTGTTGCAGATCAGTCTCGGCCAGGAAATCTGCATCAAGGCCGCTGCCACGGCGGACACCGCCAATGCCTATAAAACGCTGGGCAGTCTTATCGAAGACGCCGCGCTGAGTATCCAGAGCACGTTGAATCTGACCGCGGATGAAAGCCTCGAAAATCTGCGCGAACGCACGGATGCCCTGAACAATGTGGCCGAACAATTTTCTGCCATCAATCAACGCTTTGGCGATCTGCTGATCGACTACCCCGAGCAGATCAATACCGCACGCCTGGAGCATGTACGCAGCCGGGTGAGCGCGTTCCAGGCCCGCACCGAAAGCAAACTGGTCGAACTGCTGCGCTACAAGCACTTGCTGGAACCGGGGCCGGGGCCTTCCAGACCGAGATCTGCCTCTTCATCGACGCGACGGATCATCAAAACCAAATCCAGGGGCACGGTGGTCGGCGAACGGAAAAAGAGCCTCGAAGGCCCGGATACCGACCTGGTCGAAGTCCGAACCACGTTGACAGGGGTCATCGCCACGTTCAAGGAGGAATCGCCTGGTGTCTGGGTCGAACAGCGCACAGCGAAACCCCAGCCGCCCAAGGCCCGCCCCTCCCTGAGCAGCAGTGTTCGTGAAGGTCAGGCCCTGATCGACGGTTTGGCCCGCTTTCACCGACGTATCGAAGCACAGCTCAAACGAGGACGGCGGATCCCTGTCGAGGTCGAGGAGCAATACCACACGCATGCGGCCGTCCTGCGGGAAGCCAACGCGGCAATCGATGAAGCATTGACTGCGAGCAACCTGACAGCCGACCTCAAGAAGCCGACCGAAGAACTCGGCCACAAGCTTGACGACGCTGCCAATAAACTTGAAGAAAAAGGTACCAGCACCCGTATCGGCATGGTCAAGCAACAGCTACCGACTGCCGCAGGAGTGCAGTGGCTCAAGGACAAGGGCGAAGTCCGGATTGCACAAACCGTGACGCGACGCAGGCTCAAAGGTCAGGCCAGGGATTTCCTCGACGAGTACGAAGTACGCGACGCCCACACCAACAAGGTGTTGTGTTACGCACATTTCCATTACAGCAGTGCAGAGGCGCCCGTCGGGCCCTTCCCCGTCGGCCATATGAAAACCGTGGCGCAGCGGCGTATGGGAGGTGCCTATGAGCCGCGCTTTCTGAACAATCAGGCGCTGATCGACATCCATCGCAGCGGCATTTCCGACAAATCGGCGAAGGCACTGTTTCTCACGCCTTCCACGCCTGCCGTAACCGGATCAACGCTGCGTTGATTGCCGGTTCAGGGACAGCGGCAAAGCCCAGGACCAGCCCGGCACGCTGGTCCAGCGGCGTCGTCGAGTCCGGCAGCCAGTAACTGCTCAAGCCGTTGATCTCGACGTCGACGCCAGCCGCTTGCGCAATCAACTGCTGCTCGCGCTCGATGCTGTCCACGGCCACAGTCAGGTGCAGCCCGGCAGAGACGGCGGGCAAATTACCCACCCCGGCGATGGCGGTTGGCCAACCGTCGAGCAAGGTGTTGCGCCGGCTCAGCGCGGCACGGCGCATGCGCCGGATATGCCGCTGGAAATGCCCGGCCGCCATGAACTCAGCCATCACCGCCTGCGTACTCACCTCGGAATGCCGGACATCCACCGCCCGGCGTTGCGAGAACGCATCCACCAGCCCCGGCGGCAAAACCAAATACCCAAGGCGCAGCGCCGGAAATGCGACCTTGCCGAAAGTGCCGACATACAGCACGCGTCCCTGTCGATCGAGTGCCGCCAACGGTGCCAGCGGCGCGCCGGTGTAACGGTATTCGCCATCGTAATCGTCCTCGACGATCCAGCCTTGGCAGCGCTCGGCCCAGGCGAGCAGTTCGAGGCGTCGCGCCAGGCTCATCACCACGCCGGTCGGGTACTGATGAGAGGGCGTGACATACGCCACGCGACAATCCCCGGTGGCCGACAGCGCCGAGCAATCCATGCCCTCTTCGTCTACGGCAATACCGTGCAAACGAGCGCCCGCCACAGCGAACGCATGACCGGCCGCGCGGTAGCCAGGATTTTCGATCGCGACACCGTCGCCCGGCGCCACCAGCAACTGTGCACAAAGGCTAATGCCTTGCTGTGCGCCGCTGGTGATCACAATTTGCTCAGGTGAACACTGCATGCCGCGCGAACTGCGCAGATAGGCAGCGATCATTGCACGCAGGCGCGCATCGCCGGACGGATCGCCGTAACACAGTTGCTCCAGATCCGGTTTACGCCAGAAAGCCGCATTCAGCTTGGCCCACACCTCGAAGGGGAATAGATCAAACGCCGGAACACCCACCCTGAATGCTCGCGGCGGACCACTCGGGGGTCGGGCCAAATGGTTCTTTTCAATGCGCGAAAAATTATCACTGTGGATAACTTTACTGGATGGAATCACAGGTAAATCCAGCCAATTTGTGGATAAGGCTGTGGGTAAGCCTGTTGAAAACCCTGTGGATACTTTTGTGGATAGTTTTTTCGTTGGGGTCGTCACGGGCATCAATTGGGCGACGTAGGTGCCATCCCCTACCCGCCCCTCAATAAAGCCTTCGGCATACAGTTGATCGTAGGCGCGCACCACACTGTTGCGGGAGATCCCCAACGCCGCCGCCAGATCGCGACTGGCCGGTAACCGTGTACCACTCGCCAGCCGTCCATCCAGCACACGCAGGCGCAACGCCTGATAGAGCTGGCGACTCAAGCCCTGGCGCCGATCAAGCTCGATACCGGCAGGGTTGAAGGGCATGGACAACGTTGGCGAATCGGGCATGGCAATGGACCTATGAAATTGGTCATCAATGGCTCTTACAACAGACCAATAGCCTGCCTACGATGCAGGCATTCGCCAAGGAAAATTTGTCCATGTACACACCGCGCGCCTTTGCCATCGAAGACCTGTCCCAACTGCACGAGCTGATCCTCGCCACCCGCCTCGCCATTCTGGTGACCCACGGCGAAAGTGGCTTGCAGGCCAGCCATGTGCCGGTGCTGCTACATTGCGAACAAGGCGAGTACGGCACGCTGTACGGGCACCTGGCCCGCGCCAACCCGCAGTGGAAAGACTTGCGCGACGGTGCCGAAGCCATGCTGATCTTCGCCGGCGCCGATGCCTACGTCAGCCCGGGTTTTTATCCGAGCAAGGCCGAGCACGGCAAAGTCGTGCCGACCTGGAACTACATCGCCGTGCATGCCTATGGCCACGCCGAAACTTTCAGCGACGGCGGACGCCTGCTCGACATCGTCAGCACCCTCACCGACCGTCATGAAGCCGGCCGCGCGCAACCGTGGTCCGTCGCCGATGCGCCTGCCGATTACATCGACGGCATGCTCAAAGCGATTGTCGGTTTCGCCATTCCCATCGACCGCCTCGAAGGCAAACGCAAGCTCAGCCAGAACCGCAGCGCCGAAGACATTGCCGGCGTGCGCGAAGGCCTGGCGGCCAGCCCGGAAATCAATGATCAAACCCTCGCCCGATTGATGCGCTAAGGAAATCACCATGAAGATCGACATTCGCCAGGTCAGCGCCGCCGACCGCGCCGCGTGGCTGCCGCTGTGGCAGGCCTACCTGCGTTTCTACAACAGCGAACTGCCGCAAGCCGTGACGGAAAGTACCTGGCAGCGTTTTCTCGACCCGAGTGAACCAACCCACGCAGCATTGGCGTGGGCCGACGGTAAAGCCGTGGGCATGGTGCATTACATCTACCATCGCTCGAACTGGAGCATCGAAAACTCCTGCTACCTGCAGGATCTGCTGGTTGCGCCAGAAACTCGCGGCACTGGCGTCGGCCGTCTGCTGATCGAATACGTCTACGCCACGGCCAAGGCTGACGGCTGCTGCAAGGTTCATTGGTTGACCCACGAAACCAACGCCACCGCGATCCAGCTCTACGAGCGCATCGCTGAACGCCCGGGCTTCATCCAGTTTCGCAAGGCCATTTAAGGAGACATCTGCATGACCACTTCACTGGCTGACTGGAAAGGCGCCCCCGCCCCCACTGCCACGCTGCTCGAAGGGCGTTTCATTCGTCTGGAAAGACTCGACCCGGCGCGCCATGGCGACGAACTGTTCGCCGCCCTCGAGGGCCCCGGCGCCGACCCGAAACTCTGGGATTACTTGCCTTATGGACCTTTTCCGGAGCGCAGCACTTTCGACGCCTGGCTGAACAACCACGCGGCCGCCAGCGACCCGTATTTCTTCAGCGTCATCGACCGCGCCAGCGGCCAAGTGCAAGGCATCCTCAGCCTGATGTCGATCGTCCCGGCCCAGGGTCGCATTGAAATCGGTCACGTCACCTTTGGTGCGCCGATGCAGCGCTCGCCGAGAAGCACCGAAGCGGTATACCTGCTGGCCAAATATTCCTTCGACCTCGGCTACCGCCGCCTCGAATGGAAATGCAACAACGGCAACGCCCGCTCCAAATACGCCGCCGAGCGTTTGGGTTTCAGCTTCGAAGGCGTGTTCCGCCAGCACATGGTGGTCAAGGGGCAGAACCGCGATACCGCGTGGTACTCGATTCTGGATGGCGAGTGGCCGGCGATTGCGGCAGGGTTCGAGCAGTGGCTGTCGGATGATAATCAGACGTCCGACGGGCAGGTGAAAGGCTTGGTTGAATGCCGATCGTGATTACCTGAAAAGCAAAAAATCGCAGCCTGCGGCAGCTCCTACACGGGATTGACGTTCACCCTGTAGGAGATGCCGCAGGCTGCGATCTTTTGATCTATTTTCAGCCCAGTTTCTGCGCCAGCACCGCAATGTGCTCTGGCCCGATCCCGCAGCAACCGCCCAAATGGCTGGCACCGCGCTGCTGCCAGTCAATCGCCCAGTGCAAGTACCCCGGCGGATCCAGATCCTCGCGCAGCGGATCAAGTCCGTCATTGGCCGTAGCTTCTTTTGGCTGCGGCGGAAACGCATTGGCGTAAGCACCAATGTTTATCTTCACCCCCAGGCGCTCGAAGGTTTCACGCGCTGCATCAATCGCGGCACCGATCACTTCCGGCTGACTGCAATTGAACAGCAACGTCTCGACGCCCAATTCAGCCGCCACCGCCGCCGCTTCGGCGACTGGCTCACCAGAGCGCAGGCGCGGCACTTCATCAGTGTCTTCGTCCTTCAAGGTGAACGACAACCAGAACGGTTTGCCATCCTTCGGCAACCCGGCGTGAATGGCTCGCGCCTCGATGATCGAACTCTGGGTTTCCGCCAGCCACACATCAACATGCGCTGCCAGGCCGTTGACCAAGGGCGCCAGCAACTCAGTCACTCGGGCGGCCTCGAACAGATCCGGACGATAGGAGCCGAACAGCGGCGGCAATGAGCCGGCCACCCGCACGGATTTCCCCGAGGCTTGCACCGCACGTCGCGCCAGTTCACCGGCCAACGCCGCCAGTGCCTGCCCTTCAGCGGCGAAGCGTTCCTCACCAATATGGAACGGCACCACGGCATAACTGTTGGTGGTAATCACATTGGCGCCACTGGCGATATAAGCGGCATGTACCGCCTCAACCGCTTGCGGCGCCTCGCTCAACGCCAGCGCCGACCACTCCGGCTGGCGAAATGGCGCACCGGCGCGCTGCAACTCACGGCCCATGCCGCCATCGAGAATAATCGTGCTGCCTGCGCCCATATGCTTTTCACTCATATGCTTATGAAAATAACTCACTATCAGAGTCGTTCTTATAACTATTTAATACGCACCATTCCGTTAAAAACAACCTCTTTTTTATCCAGGGATCGACTGTGAAATTTAATCCGCTACTGGCCCTGGGCCTGACCATTCTGGCCGCCTCCACGCAAGCCTTTGCTGGCACGACGCTGGACCGTATCGAGCAAAAGAAAGAGCTGGTCGGCGTGCTGATGGAAAGCTATCCACCGTTCTCGTTTCTCAACGACCAGAATCAGCTTGATGGCTTCGACGTTGATGTCGCCAAAGCCGTGGCGGACAAGTTAGGCGTCAAGCTGCGACTCGAAACGCCGTCGTGGGACGTCATTGCCGCCGGCCGCTGGAGCGGGCGCTACGATATCTGCATCTGCTCGATGACGCCGAGCAAGGCCCGCGCCGAGGTATTCGATTTCCCGGTCGAGTACTACGCTTCGCCGGCGGTGATCGTGGTCAATGCCAAGGATGAGCGGATCCACGACGCCAAGGATCTGAGTGGCAAAAAAGTCGGCCTCACCAGCGCGTCCAGTTACGAAAGCTATCTGAACAAGAACCTGGTCATCGAAGGCGCCGAAGACACGCAGCTGCAGTACCCGTTCGAAGATGTGCAGATCGCGCCGTACGATACCGATAACGTCGCCTTCCAGGACTTGGGCCTGGGCGCCGGCGTGCGCCTGGATGCAATCCTCACCAACCTCGTCACCGCGCAGCCACGCCTGAACCAGGACAAACGCTTCAAACTGGCCGGCGCGCCGCTGTATTCGGAGCCGAACTCGGTGGCCATCGAGAAGGGTGACGCGCAATGGGATGCCAAAGTGCGCGAGGTGTTCGCGCAACTGAAACAGGACGGCACCCTGAGCAAGCTGTCGCAAAAATGGATCGGCGCTGATATCAGCCAATGACTTCTTTCCCGACACCGCCACAGCCACCGCAACCGGTGGCTGAATCACGCCTGCAACGGATGTTCGGGTTTCGTACGCGGCTGTACCTGACCTGGGCCGCGCTGTTCTGCCTGTTCGCCGGGTTCTTCCTGAGCTTCGACCTGAAGTTCTCGATCATCCTCGACAAACTGCCCAATCTGGTCGGCCTGCACCTGGCGCCCAACGGCTTCTTGCAGGGTGCAGCGCTGACGCTTTTCCTCTGTGTGTGCTCGATTGTCGCTTCGTCCCTGCTGGGCTTCATCACGGCATTGGCACGCCTGTCGAAAAGTGCCGTGGCGTTCGGCATCGCCAGTTTTTACACCTCGTTCTTTCGCGGCACGCCACTGCTTATCCAGATCCTGCTGATCTACCTCGGCTTGCCGCAACTGGGCATCGTGCCTGGCGCCATCGTCGCGGGCATCATTGCCTTGTCGTTGAACTACGGCGCCTATCTCAGCGAGATCTTCCGCGCCGGCATCCTCGGTGTCGACCACGGCCAGCGCGAAGCTTCGCTGGCACTGGGTATGCGCGAGACGGTGATTTTCTGGCGCATCACCCTGCCGCAAGCCATGCGCACGATCATCCCGCCCACCACCAACCAGTTCATCTCGATGCTCAAGGACTCGTCACTGATCTCGGTGATGGGCGTCTGGGAAGTGATGTTTCTCGCCCAGTCATACGGGCGCTCAAGCTACCGCTACATCGAAATGCTGACGACGGCGGCGATCATCTACTGGCTGATGTCCATTGGACTGGAGTTGATTCAGGCACGAATGGAGCGGCATTACGGCAAGGCTTACGTGCGACGGAGCTAGGGGGATCGGCACCTTGCGGGTTGCGTCGGGTTTTAATGGGGCTCTCGGCGTACCCGCACAACGCCCATTTTCAGGCCAAACAATCGGAATATTGAGTCCAACGACCTCAACGTCTGATTACCCTCAGCGTGCTCTATGTGTATCAACGTGCGGACCGAAATTTTGCACATCTTAGCGAATTGGATTTGATGCAGCCCTGTCACCTCAACTCGTAAACGGCGGACGGCTTCGCTGATTTCCAATGTCCCGTCGGCCAGCGCCTCTTGAATGCTTTCGATGAGCGCCATGCGTTCGAGAACTGTCATTACCATTTTCCTCTCCAATCTTCGAGCGCCGCATAAGGCTCAATAAACATTAATGGCGCGGGGATTGATTGATGTGAGTGCTTCGGCGTTTGAATCAAAACTTACCGCACCTAATGAGAGAAGCAGGCAAAAAAACTGCAACAAAATGCAGAAATTAATATATTTCAGCGCTGAAGATGCAAAACAATGCAGATCAACCACCGACATCATTCTGTAAAAACCCTTCGCTATACAGGACGGCCCGCTTATAACAAAAAGGCCGTCCGACCATGCCGTTCCCGCCCCAGCGTCTGTCCCTTGCCATTGCTCTGTTGATCGCTGCCACGGCAGCCCACGGCAAAACCGTGCAGATCGACACCGCCACCACGGCAGCACAAACGCTGGGTGGCAGCGACACGTTGACGATTTCCGCGCCGGGCAGCATCACCAACAGCGGCAAGGCTGTGAGCCTGAAAGACAAGACCAGCGGTGCCGGTGTGGTGATCGACAACGCCGGCAAAATCGTTTCCAGCGGTGGCCGGGCCATCGACAGCAGTGGCGACCTGACCCAGGCGCGCAACTACACGATTTACAACCGCAGCGGCGGGCAGATTCGCGGTGCCAACGACGCGTTGCGTATCGACAGCAACTTTGTCAGCGGCAGCCTGTTGATCGACAACAGCGGCGTGATTCGCTCCACCACCGGCCAGGGACTGGATCTCGATGCGCTGCGCAGTGACGGCGTGAAGACCACCATTATCAACCGCGTCGGCGGGCTGATTCGCGGCGACGCCAGCGACGGCATGAAGACCGGCGCGAATGCGACGATCAGCAACTATGGCGAGATTTCGTCCGGCGATTCGCACAATGCCGACGGGAAATTCGACGGCATCGATATCGATTCCGCGAGCGGCGTCAGTGTGACCAACTACGGGGTGATTTCCGGTGGCCGCCATGGCATCACCACCGATCTTGGCGCGACGCTGATCAACTACGGGCAGATCACCGGCCGCAATGGTTCCGGCTTCGGTTCCGACGGCGATGGCACGGTGATTAACCACGGCACCATCACTGGCGCTTACTCAGGCTTGCAAGCGAACGGTGACGGCGACGGCGTGGACATCGACAAGATCGCCCACATCGAAAACTACGGGACCATTCAAGGCGTCGGTGCCGGCGGTGTCGACAAGGGCGGTTTCGCCAATGGCAGCGAAGGTATCGCGCTGGGTGGCGGTTACATTCTCAACGCCAGCAACGCTTTGATCAGCGGCGCCGACAGCGCCATTCTGGTCGACGATGGCAGCGGCGGCTCGGGGCTGGCGGCGACCACTCTGGAAAACTTCGGCACCATTCAAGGCCTCAACGGTTTCGGCGTGAAGCTCGTCGGCGAGTTCGCCGACAACGTCATCAACGGCGGCACGATCAGTGGCAGCAATGGCCTGGCGCTGGATCTGGGCGGCGGTAACGACAGTCTGACCCTGCGCAACGGCAGTCGCTTTGTCGGCGTGGTGGATGGCGGCAGCGGTTACGACCGGGTGGTGATGGACGATGCGGCCGGTGGCAGCTTCGGCGCCAGTCGTAACTTCGAATGGCTGGAGGTCGAACAAGGTGCGTGGACACTCACAGGCAGCGGCGACTTCAGCGACGGCGGTGCAGTGCGCAACGGCGCAAAACTGATCAATCAGGGCAGCATCGCCGGTAACCTGACCGTGGATGCCGGCGGTGTGTATGCCGGTGGCGGTTCGGTGGGCAGCCTCACCGTCAACGGCACATTGCGCACCGACACCGGACTCGGTCGCGCAACCATCGTTCGCGATTTGAACATGGGCAGCGCAGCCATCCTCGCCTACGGCGTCAACGCCGATGGCAGCAGCGCACCGGTACAGGTCGGCGGCATCGCCAATCTCAATGGCGCAACGCTCGCGGTCAATCCCGGTAGCGGCACGTATCCCTGGCAGAGCCACTACACTGTGCTGCAAGCGGCGCAGGTCAACGGCACCTTCGGCAAGGTCAGCAGCGACTATGCATTCCTGACGCCGACCCTTGCCTACACGCCTACCCAAGTTGACCTGACCTACACTCGCAACGACGTGGCTTTCAATGAGTTTGCCACGACCGGCAACGGCACAAACGCCGCCAACAGCCTCGCCTCAATCGGCAAAAACAGTGCGCTGTACAACGCCTTGCTCAATACCAGCCAAAGCAGCGCCGGCGCAGCAATCGAGCAACTGGCCGGTGCCAGCAACGCCAACCTGACCAACGCCACCCTCAGCGCCAGCAGTCAGGTCGGCAGCAGCATGCTCTCGGCGATGCAGCAAATGGGCGGCAGCCCGGGACTGCTGGTCGGCCTCGATCAACGCGACACGCCCGTGCTGGCGGCCAACGGCGTGCCGACCGAGGCGCGCAACCTGAATGATCCGAACGCTCACGGCCGGCTCTGGCTGCAAGGCATCGGCGGCTACGGCAAGCTCGATGGCGAACACGGCAGCAGTGGTCTGGAACAACGCACCAAGGGCAGCGTGCTGGGCGCCGACTGGTCACTGAATCCAGCGTGGCGCCTGGGCGTACTGGGTGGTTATTCGAAAACCGATCTGGACGCGACCGGCGTCGACGGCAACGTCGAGAGCTGGCACGCCGGCGTCTACGCGCTGCACCAGAACGGCCCGATCGCTTTGCGCCTCGGCGCGGCGTACAGCGGCCATCAGGGCGAAAGCAAACGCACCATCGCCTTCAATGGTTTCAGCGACCGCCCGAAAGGCGATTACGACGCCGATAGCCAGCAAGCCTTCGCCGAACTCGGCTATGCCATGGGCAGCGGCCGCCTCAGCGCCGAGCCCTTCGCCAGCCTCGGTTATCAGCGCTACCACCGCGACAGCTATAAGGAAAAAGGCGGCGCCGCCGCGCTGCAAGTCGACAGCCAGACCCAGGACAACTTCAGCAGCACCTTCGGCCTGCGCCTGGCGCACTTGAGCAGCCTCGACAACGGCATGAGCGTGACCCCGCGCATGGCTGCTGGCTGGAAACACACTTACGGCGATGTCGGCAGCTCGACGCGTCAGGCGTTTGTGACTGGCGGCACGGCGTTCAGTGTCGATGGTAGCTCGCTGGATCGCGACAGCCTGGTGCTGGAAGCCGGGCTGGATGTGGGGATTTCTGCGCGGCAAACGCTGGGTGTGGGATACAGCGGTGAGATCGGCAGCAACAGCCGCAATCACGGTTTGATCGGGCAGTGGCAGATGAGTTTTTGAGGTTGAACAGGCGGCGCGGTCTTGATTGGTTGTAGGAAAAAGAGCCGCTGCAGCCGAGCAAAACTCCGGGTTCCAGATCATACGGTCATTTTCTACAAAACGATGCGATGTCGCCTGCAAGCCTGCGGGAAGCAGCCGACATCGGATTTTCGGGTGCATCAATAGAGTTGGGTCTCCTTTCAAAAAAGGCCCTACCTAATGCCCCTTCAACACACTTTCAAACCAAAACACTTGGCTTTGGCCATTTCGCTGGCGCTGGCTTGTGTAGAGCTTGCCAACGCTCAGCAATCCTCTGAAGTCGCTGATTCAACCGCAGTCGTGAATGCCAATGAATTGCCCAAAACCAGCGCTAAAGAAATGGCGCTTGAACGACTCAAGGGATTTCTCACCGACCCAAGTACGGTACCCATCGCTTTTAAAACCCCTGAAGAAACGTTTAAAGGTACCGCTGTAAACGATCTGATCACACTCACGGACGGCGCAAGCTTTACCGGCCTGCTGGATGGTGGCGCAGGAGATAACGTCCTGTTCCTGGATGCAGCGGCAGGCGGCGAGCTGAAAGACACGCGTAATTTCAACGGCCTGCTCCTCAGCCGGGGCGACTGGACTCTGAGTTCCAAGGGTGACTTCAAGGACGGCGTGCTGGTCAACAGCGGTACCGCTTTGACCAACCTGGGGGGCATCAAGGGCGATGTCTATGTCGAAAGAGGTGGCAGCTTTGCAGGTAAAGGCGCTGTGGGCAGCCTGGAGGTCGCCGGCCTGCTCTCCGTCAATGGGGCACTCGGCAGTCCGCGCGTGAAAGGCGACTTGCGCTTGTCCCCAACCGCCGAGCTGGCTTATGAGGTCACGCCCAGTGGCAGTCAAACGATCAAGGTCGATGGCACTGCCAGGCTGGAAGGTGCAACCCTGAACGTCGTTGCCGTTCCAGGGGAGTATCCGCAAAGTCGCCAGTACAAAATCATCGAAGCCGGCAAGGTAGAAGGCGAATTCGGCAAGGTCCTTAACAACCTCGCCTTTATGACCGCCACACCTCAGTACAACAAAAAATCTGTCGGGCTGACTTATGCCCGTAACGGTGAGCCGCTTGCGAGCGTTGCCACAACAGACAACGGTCGTGCAGTTGCCGACAGCATTGTCGAACCACAAACGCCTGCGCCATTCGCGACGCCAACGCCAACGCCAACGCCATTGACGGCTTCCGCATCAGTTCCAGTTCCAGTTCCAGTTCCGCCATCGGCGTCGACGCTCGTTGCAGAGTCCGTCCCATCGCCAATGCAGGACGAACCTCTTACTGCGCAAGTTAACGAGACCGCCGAACAGCCCGCCCCTGCGCCACTAAAACCCACAAACGCAGCAGTCGCCGCACTACTGACCAGCGACAAAACCACCGCCCCCGTCGCCATCGAACAACTCGCCGCCGGCAGCAACGCCAATCTCGCCAAAGCCACGCTAAGCAGTATCACTCCGGTGAGCGCGAGCATGCTCTCGGCCATGCAGCAACTGAATAGCCGTTTCGGTTCTGCCTACGGTTCCGGCAACTCACCGCGTCAGGCCGCCGGCGGCGCCGACTCCGGGCGGGTGTGGATTCAGGCGCTCGGCCATGGCGGCAAGGTTGACCGCGAGTTCGACAGCACCCTGAAACACGCGACCCAAGGCCTGGTCATGGGCGCCGACTGGCGGCTCGATGAGCAATGGCATATCGGCCTGGTCGGTGGTAAATCGCAAACCAGACTCGACGCTCGGCAATACGATGGCGACCTCGACAGCTGGCACCTCGGCGCCTACGCCGTGCGCCAGGACGGACCGTTCTCACTGCGTCTCGGGGCGACCTATGCCAGCCATGACGGCGACAGCAAGCGGCGAGTGGCCTTCAACGGCTTCAGCGATCGTCTCAAGGGCAACTATGACGCCAACACCCAGCAAGCCTTTGCCGAACTGGCGGTCAATGTTGGCCGGCACAACGCGACGCTCGAACCGTTCGCCAGCCTCGGCTATCAGCGCTATCAGCGCGACAGCTACAGCGAAAAAGGTGGGGATGCAGCGCTGAAAGTCTTTGGGCAAACCCGCGACAACCTCAGCAGCACCTTCGGCCTGCGCACGGCAAAAATCACTCGGCTGGATAACGGCATGACGCTGACGCCGCGATTCAGTGCCGGTTGGAAACACACCTTTGGCGAGATCGAAAGCGACACCCGCCAACAACTGGTCAAGGGTGGCAAGCGGTTTGAGGTTGCCGGTGCCGCGCTGGATCGCAACAGCCTGTCGGTGGATGCCGGCCTCGATCTTGGGCTGTCAGCCAATCACTCCGTCGGCGTTGGTCTTACCGGTGAAATGGCCACTGACAGCCGCACTCACGGCGTGATGGGCCAATGGCGCATGGCGTTTTAACTGACACAACATTTTCTGTAGGAGTTGCCGAAGGCTGCGATCTTTTGATCTTTGTTTTTATTAACCCAAAACAACATCAAAAGATCGCAGCCTTCGGCAGCTCCTACAGGTGAAAAATTCAGGCAAAAAAAAGGGGAGCACATGCCCCCCCGAGGTTTAAAGCGTTGGATCGCGGCCGTTATCTCAGCCTTCGATCTCGATCAGAATTTCACCCGGATTGACCCGATCACCCTTGGCCACATGAATGGCGGTGACCTTGCCGGCAACCGCAGCCTGGACTTCGGTTTCCATCTTCATCGCTTCGGTGATCAGCACAGCCTGACCCGCCTTGACAGTGTCACCCTCCTTGACCAGCACATCGACGATGTTGCCCGGCATGGTGGTGCTGACGTGGCCCGGCGCCGAGGCTTGCTTGCGCTTGCTGCTGCCACCGCTGACGAACTCGTTGAGCGGCTCAAACACCACTTCTTCCGGCATGCCGTCGATGGACAGGTAGAAGTGACGCTTGCCTTCAGCCTTGACGCCGACACCGGTGATGTCGACGCGGTAGGTTTCGCCGTGGACGTCGATAACGAACTCGGTCGGCACGCCTTCGCCGCCAGCCTTGGTCACACCGCCAGCCTCTGGAATCGGCAGCAGCACTTCCGGCGTGAGGGTTCCGGCCGCGCGCTCTTCGAGGAACTTGCGACCGATGTCCGGGAACATGGCGAAGGTCAGCACGTCTTCTTCCGACTTGGCCAGTGCGCCGATGTCGGCACGCAGCTTGGTCATTTCCGGCTTGAGCAGATCGGCCGGACGCACATCGATGACTTCTTCACTGCCGATCGCCTGACGACGCAGTTTTTCGTTCACTACGCCCGGTGCTTTGCCATAGCCGCCTTGCAGGTAAAGCTTCACTTCGTTGGTGATAGTCTTGTAGCGCTCGCCGGCCAGCACGTTGAAGAACGCCTGGGTGCCGACGATCTGCGAGGTCGGCGTCACCAGCGGCGGGAAGCCAAGGTCTTCACGTACACGCGGGATTTCCGCGAGGACTTCAGCCATGCGGTTGAGTGCGCCCTGCTCTTTCAACTGGTTGGCAAGGTTGGAGATCATCCCGCCCGGCACCTGGTTGACTTGCACGCGAGTGTCGACCGCGGTGAATTCGCTTTCGAACTGGTGGTACTTCTTACGCACGGCGTAGAAGTAAAGGCCGATCTCTTGCAGCAGCTCGAGGTTCAGGCCGGTGTCGAACTCGGTGCCTTTGAGTGCAGCAACCATCGACTCAGTGCCTGGATGGCTGGTGCCCGAGGCGAAGCTGGAGATTGCGGTGTCGATATGATCGGCGCCGTTTTCGATCGCCTTGAGTTGGCACATGGTCGCCAGACCGGCGGTGTCGTGCGAGTGGATAAACACCGGCAGCGATTGCTCGGCTTTCAACGCACGCACCAGTTCACCGGTGGCGTACGGGGTCAACAAGCCAGCCATGTCCTTGATCGCCACCGAGTCGCAACCCATGGCTTCCATCTGCTTGGCTTGGGCCACGAACGCATCGATGGTGTGAACCGGACTGGTGGTGTAAGCGATGGTGCCTTGCGCATGTTTGCCGGCCGCCTTCACCGCTTCGATGGCCACGCGCAGGTTACGCACGTCGTTCATCGCGTCGAAAATGCGGAACACGTCGATGCCATTTACCGCAGCCTTGGCAACGAACGCTTTGACCACGTCATCGCTGTAATGGCGGTAGCCCAGCAGGTTCTGGCCGCGCAAAAGCATTTGCAGACGCGTGTTAGGCAGCGCCGCACGCAGTTGGCGCAGACGCTCCCACGGGTCTTCTTTGAGGAAGCGGACGCAGGCGTCGAACGTCGCACCGCCCCAGCATTCCAGCGACCAGTAGCCGACTTTGTCGAGCTTGTCGCAGATCGGCAGCATGTCTTCGGTGCGCATGCGGGTGGCGAGCAGCGATTGGTGAGCGTCGCGCAGGATGGTATCGGTGACAAAAATCTTTTTGGACATTGTTGTATTCCTCACAGGCCTGCGTGGGCGGCGATGGCGGCGGCGATGGCCAGGGCCAGCTCTTCGGGTTTGCGCTTGATCGAGTAGTTGGTCAGTTCCGGGTGGCTTTCAACGAAGCTGGTATTGAACTGGCCGCTACGGAATTCCGGGTTGCGCAGGATTTCCTGATAGTACGCCGCGGTGGTCTTCACCCCCTGCAGACGCATGTCGTCGAGGGCGCGCAGACCACGGTCCATCGCCTCTTCCCAGGTCAGTGCCCAGACCACCAGTTTCAGGCACATCGAGTCGTAGAACGGCGGAATGGTGTAGCCGGTGTAGATCGCTGTGTCGGTGCGCACGCCCGGACCGCCGGGGGCGTAGTAACGGGTGATCTTGCCGAAGCTCGGCAGGAAGTTGTTCTTCGGGTCCTCAGCGTTGATGCGGAACTGCAACGCGAAACCACGGTGCTGAATGTCTTCCTGCTTGACCGACAACGGCAGGCCGGAGGCGATGCGAATCTGCTCGCGGACGATGTCGATCCCGGTGATTTCTTCGGTGATGGTGTGTTCCACCTGCACCCGGGTGTTCATCTCCATGAAGTACACCTCGCCCTCGGCGAGCAGGAACTCCACAGTACCGGCGTTCTCGTAACCTACAGCCTTGGCTGCACGCACCGACAGGTCGCCGATGTAGGCGCGCTGTTCCGGAGTCAGTTGCGGGCTCGGGGCGATTTCGATGAGCTTCTGGTTGCGACGCTGGATCGAGCAATCACGCTCGAACAGGTGCACGACGTTGCCAAAGCTGTCGCCGAGAATCTGCGCTTCGATGTGCTTGGGATTGACGATGCATTTTTCCAGGAACACTTCGGCAGAGCCGAACGCCTTGGTCGCTTCGGAAATCACCCGAGGGAAATTCTGTTCGAGTTCTTCGCGGCTATTGCAGCGACGGATACCGCGCCCGCCACCACCGGAAGTGGCTTTGAGCATCACCGGGTAACCGATGCGGTCGCCCTCGGCCAAGGCCTCTTCGATGTCGGCCACGTTGCCTTCGGTGCCCGGCGTAACCGGCACACCAGCCTTGATCATGCTGCGGCGCGCTTCGGTCTTGTCGCCCATGCGGCGAATGACTTCCGCCGACGGGCCAATGAATTTGATGCCGCGTTCAGCGCAAATGTCTGCCAGCTCGGCGTTTTCCGAGAGGAAACCGTAACCGGGGTGCAACGCATCGCAGCCGGTTTCAACCGCCAGGTTCACCAGCTTGCGCGGGTTCAGGTAACCGGCCAGTGGCTCGGCACCGATGCTATGGGCCTCGTCCGCACGCTTCACATGCAACGCATGACGGTCGGCGTCGGAAAAAATCGCAACCGAGCGAATGCCCATTTCGGCGCAGGCTCGCACGATTCGTACGGCAATCTCACCACGGTTGGCGATCAGGATCTTTGTTATCACTTGGAGGTTCCCTTGAGCCGGTGGCACCACGACCTGCTAGACCCAGGTCGACGCGTGACCAAATGTTTCAATTTAGTCGCAGGTCCACACTAGCGCTCATGAGGGATTAACAAAAATGAATAAAAATTGGGTCAGGCATAAGCAAAGACTTATAGTTGAAACATCAGCCCGCCGTCAGAGCCTATAAAAAATGCGTAAGTCCTTGATGCGTATGACATTGCGCCAGTTGCAGATCTTCAACGAAGTGTGTGATTTACGCTCTTACAGCCGCGCAGCCGAGGAAATGTCCCTCACGCAACCGGCCGTCAGCCTACAGATTCGTCAGCTCGAGGAGCTGATCGGCCAGCCATTATTCGATTATGTCGGTAAAAAACTCTACATGACCGAAGCCGCTGAAGCCTTGCAGCGCGCAAGCCGGGACATCTTCGGACGCCTGGAAAACCTCGATATGCAACTGTCGGACATGCAGGGCTCGTTGCAGGGTCAGCTGAAACTGGCGGTCGAATCGAGCGCCAAATACTTCGTCCCGCACCTGTTCGCCGCGTTCAAGCGCCAGCACCCGGAAGTGAATCTGCAATTGACGGTAGTCAACCGTGGTCAAGTGATCCGGCGGCTGTCGGACAACCGCGATGATCTGGTGATTATGTCGATGGTGCCGCAGGACATGGGCCTGGAGTTCTTGCCGTTCCTCAACAATCCGATCGTTGCCGTGGCGCGTCCGGATCATCCGTTGGCGCACATGGGCCCGTTGCGTTTGCAGGATCTTGAACCCTATACATTGCTGATCCGCGAACCGGGTTCGGGCACGCGACTGGCCTGCGAAGAGTATTTCAAAGAGAAGCGCGTGCACTTCACCCAGACGCAGGAAGTGGCCTCGGCCGAAGCTCAGCGTGAATGCGTGCAGGCGGGTCTGGGCCTGGCGCTGTTGACGCGCCACGCCCTGAACCTGGAGCTGGCGACCGGCGGACTCGTCGAGCTGCCGGTCGAGGAATTGCCGCTGCTGCGCAGTTGGTGCCTGGTGCAAGCCAAAGCCAAACGCCTGTCACCGGTAGCGCACGCCTTCCTGGCGTTTATCCGCAGCGAACGCGTGCAGATCAGCGCGCTGGTTGAGCGTTTCGACGGGAAGCTGCGGGCGTTGCCTGCCAGTGATTGATCTCGGGAAAGTCGCCGATTTCGGCCTGAAGCTGACGGAGTTCGAAGCGATCTTCGATAGCGCGGCGAAATTCCATGCGGCGCTGGTCTTCCTGCTGACGACGGGTTTTCGCGGCGCTGTTGCGTTCTTCGTAGGGCTGAGCCATTTCGAGTCTCCCAAGGCGATGACGGGAGTTTCACGATAGGCGGGAGGGATGACGGTTTGATGAAAGTTGCCGCCCAAAAAGCAAAAGATCGCAGCCTTCGGCAGCTCCTACATTGATCCGTGTAGGAGCTGCCGAAGGCTGCGATCTTTTGATCTTAATCATCCAGGGCTTTGGCGGCCTTGGGCGATAAGCGCAAGCTGCGCAGACTGCGCTTCACGCTCTTGAGGTGATTGACCAGGCTTGGCCCGCGCGCCATCGCTACGCCCATCGCCAGCACATCGATCACCACCAGGTGCGCGATACGCGACGTCAGCGGCGTATAAATCTCCGTGTCTTCATGCACATCGATCGCCAGATTGACCGTCGACAATTCGGCCAACGGCGTCTGGCTCGGACACAGGGTAATCAGCGATGCCCCGCTCTCGCGCACCAGATTGGCAGTGATCAGCAAATCCTTGGAACGCCCCGACTGCGAAATGCAGATCGCCACATCGGTCGGCTTCAACGTTACCGCCGACATTGCCTGCATGTGCGGATCGGAATACGCCGCCGCCGTCAGCAGCAAACGAAAGAACTTGTGCTGCGCATCCGCCGCCACTGCACCCGAGGCACCGAAGCCATAGAACTCGACGCGCTGCGCCTGCGACATCAACGTCACTGCGCGCTGCAACTCGACCGGATCGAGCTTCTCGCGAACCTCCATCAAGGTGTGCAACGTGGTGTCGAAAATCTTCAGGCTGTAATCGGCAACCGAGTCGTCTTCATGGATCGCGAACTGGCCGAAGCTGGCACCGGCGGCCAGGCTTTGCGCCAGTTTGAGTTTGAGATCCTGAAAACCGGAACAACCGATGGCGCGACAGAAGCGCACGATAGTCGGCTCACTGATGCCGACGCTGTGGGCCAGGTCGGCCATGGAACTGTGCATCACCGCCGCAGGGTCAAGCAGCACGTGGTCGGCGACCTTGAGCTCCGACTTGCGTAACAGGTGACGTGACTGGGCGATGTGTTGCAGCAGATTCAAGGGGCTGGACTCTTCTTATGGGCAAGGATGTAGCACGCTTGTAGTTATACTACATGAATTGGCTTTTTGCCTGCTCAATGCGTAACTCCATGTCCCCATATCAGGCGCGATGAGGAGCATGTAGCCCTTAAAACGGATTATCCTGCGCGCGCAAAAGCCCGGCCAGACTGGCAGCCTCCACAGGCCGACTGATCAGATAACCCTGCACCTCATCGCAACGCTCAACGCGTAAAAATTCCAGCTGCTCCAGGCGCTCGACACCTTCAGCTACCACCTTCAGCGATAGTCCATGCGCCATGGCGATGATCGCGCGAGTGATCGCCGCGTCTTCGCTGCCCTCACCCAACCCGCGAATGAACGCCTGATCGATCTTCACGTAATCCACCGGAATGCGCTTGAGGTAACTCAACGACGAATAGCCTGTGCCGAAATCGTCAATGGCCAGTTTCACGCCCAGATCACGTAGCTGCTGGAAGGTCGCGATGATGTGTTCGACGCTGTCGAGCAACTGGCTTTCGGTCAATTCCAGTTCGAGGTAGTGCGGCGCCAGACCGGTTTCCTCCAGCACCTGCCGCACCAGACTGACCAGCTTGCCCTGACGCAATTGATGCACCGACAGGTTCACCGAAACCCGGATCGGCTCCAGCCCCTGACGCTGCCATTCACAAGCCTGCCAGCACGCCTGACGCAGGACAAATTCGCCGATCGGCCCGATCAGACCGGTTTCCTCGGCCAACCCGATGAAATCCCCCGGCGGCACCCGGCCCATGCTCGGATGATCCCAACGCACCAGTGCTTCCGCGGCATTCAACCGCCCGGTTTCAAGGCACAACTTCGGTTGATAGAACACTTTGAGCTGCTTTTCTTCGATGGCTTTGCGCAACTGATTTTCCAGCTGCAAGCGCTCAAGGGTGCTGGCTTGCAGGCTGTCGGTGTAGAACTGGAAGTTATTGCCGCCTAGATGCTTGGCGTGTTGCATAGCCATGTTCGACTGGCTGACCAGCGCAGAAATCTCCCGGGCGTTGTCCGGCAGCATGCTGATGCCCATCGAGGCGCTGACCACCAGCTCATGCCCCTCGACCGTCAGTGGCAGTCGCAACTTGCTCGACAAGCGCGTGGCAACCCGGGCCAGACTCGACAGGTTGCCGTAGGCATCGAACAGCACGGCGAATTCGTCGCCGGACAACCGCGCGATGGTGTCCGCTTCCGGCAAGGCGTTGACCAGACGGCGCGCCATTTTCTGCAGCAACTGGTCGGCAATCTCATGGCCGAGGCTGTCGTTGAGCAATTTGAAGCGATCCAGATTGATGTGCAGCAACGCCAGACTGCGCCGGCCTTGACGCGAGCGTTGATGCGCTTCATGCAAACGCTCGCGAAACAGTGAGCGGTTGGCCAGCCCGGTGAGTTCGTCGTAATGGGTCAGATAGCGCAGGCGCTCTTCAGATTCGCGTCGCGCCGACAGATCGGCGAAGAAGCCGACGATATGACTGACATTTCCCCGACCATCACGTACCGCATTAAGTTGCAGCCACTGCGGATACAGCTCGCCGTTTTTGCGCGTCTCCACCAGTTCGCCCTGCCAACTGCCATGCTGCTCAAGCGCATGGCGGATCGCCACGTAATGACGGCGGGCATCGCGGCTGCACGGTAATTCGACGACATTGCGCCCGAGCATGTCTTCGATGTCGTAGCCGGTGACGCGGCTGAACGCCTGATTGATCGCGATCAGCGCATAGTTCGGGTCCAGAATCACGATGCCTTCACTGGCCGCTTCGAATACGGTCGCCGCCAGGCGCTGCTGCTCTTCGAGGCTTTTGCTGGCACTGATGTCGCGGCGGGTGCCGACCATGCGGATCACCCGACCGCTGTCGCTGCGTTCTACCGCGCGGCCACGGTCTTCGATCCAGACCCAATGGCCATCGCCGTGGCGTACGCGGTATTCGATCTGATAGTCCTCGGTACGACCCTTCAAGTGCTCGATCAACGCGTATTTCAGCGTCGGCACATCATCTGGATGCAGACGTGGCTTGAGGTCGCGCAACAGCGCCGTGACGTATTCCGGAGCGAGGCCGAACAGCTCCTGAATCTGCGTGTGGTGAACTTCATCGGTTTGCAGGTTCCAGTCCCACAACCCCAACTCACTGGCCTTCAACGCCAGCGCCAGCCGCGCCTCGCTTTTGCTCAGGGCCTGATTGGCGGCGTCCAGTTCAAGGCTGCGCTGGACCACGCGGTCTTCGAGTTCGACCTGCGCTTCACGCAACTTGCCCTCGGCGCAGCGGCGCTGGTCGATTTCTTTGGCCAACTCTTGATTGAGCTGTTCGCTGCGCGCCTGCGTCTGTTGCAGGTGTTCGATCAAGTGCTGATTCTGGAAGCGCCGTAGCAAGCCGCGATCGATCAGCCGATTGACCTGCCATGCCACCACGCTCAGCGAGCCGAGCAGGATCAGGCCGAGCCAGCCCCAACCGCGCGCCTGCTCGTCACCGCCCCAGAACAGATAACCGATCGCCGGCAACAGACAGGGCAAG
Source organism: Pseudomonas sp. Irchel 3H7 (assembly GCF_900187605.1). Classification (GTDB taxonomy): domain Bacteria; phylum Pseudomonadota; class Gammaproteobacteria; order Pseudomonadales; family Pseudomonadaceae; genus Aquipseudomonas. Next base: position 215,403 of record NZ_FYEA01000007.1, on the reverse strand, counting down.
GTAAAGGAGAGAAACGCTGGCAGGCTCACCGCGTAGGCAACGCTGGCCGACAGGGTTGCGGCGCCAATCAGGCCGAACACCCAAGCCTGTTGGATGAAGTTGTCGGCGGGCACCAAGGCGATGCCGGCACCGGCCAGGGTCAGGCCGGTCATGGTCGAGCCAAGCAGAAACATCCGCCGCCAGATCGGTTGCGCCTGACGATCAGGGATCGCCGAATCGAATGCCGCCACCTGAATCACCCGCAGCGCGACCAATGACAGCAACCATACCAGCCAGACGCTGACCACGAAGTAGCGCTGCGGGCTCCAGAGCAGGCCGGCGCAGACCAGACCATTGATCAACATGAACAGCGTGGGCAACAACGAGCCCTGATACAGCAGACGCGTGCGCTCGACCGCCATTTCGACGGCATAGTGCTTGCGGATAACCCGGGGTTCCACGGAGGGGCCCGACAGTTCGGAGCTGAGGGTCATGGGCAACGTTCTTGTTCTTATAAGGAGGGCGTGCGCCCGAAACGTGGACGGAGCATACACAAGCCGATCCCGTTGCCAAACTGCTCCAGATCATAATTTCACCGAAACTGTTCCGCCCTTTGCCACCGGCCAAACCCTTGAAGCGCGGCGGGCCGATGCCTGCAGGCAGTGACCGACCGGTCGTCATCGACAGGACTTTCATCGGCTAATGCAAAGCTCGGTTTGCCCGGGCCTGCGGCGCACCCTAGAATGCCCCGATGCGCGATGATCTCTCCCTTCTGCTGAACTCCCTCAACGATGCCCAACGCCAGGCCGTAGCAGCCCCCGTTGGCCGTCAGTTGGTCCTGGCCGGTGCTGGCTCCGGTAAAACCCGAGTGCTGGTGCACCGTATCGCCTGGTTGATCCAGGTCGAAAACGCCTCGCCCCACTCCATCCTGTCGGTGACCTTCACCAACAAGGCCGCTGCCGAGATGCGTCACCGCATCGAGCAGTTGCTGGGCATCAACCCGGCCGGCATGTGGGTCGGCACCTTCCACGGCCTGGCGCACCGCTTGCTGCGGGCGCACTGGCAGGAAGCGGGCCTGAGCCAGACCTTCCAGATTCTCGACAGCGACGACCAGCAACGGCTGGTCAAGCGGGTGATCCGCGAGCTCGGTCTCGATGAGCAACGCTGGCCGGCACGTCAGGCGCAGTGGTTCATCAACGGCCAGAAAGACGAAGGCCTGCGCCCGCAACACATTCAGGCCAGCGGCGATTTGTACCTGGCGACCATGCGCGGCATTTACGAAGCCTACGAGGCGGCGTGCCAGCGTGCCGGCGTCATCGACTTCTCCGAACTGCTGCTGCGCGCCCTCGACCTCTGGCGCGATCATCCGGGCCTGCTGGCGCATTACCAAAAGCGCTTCCGACATATTCTGGTGGACGAGTTCCAGGACACCAACGCCGTGCAATACGCCTGGTTGCGCCTGCTCGGCAAGGGCGGCGACAGCCTGATGGTGGTGGGCGACGACGACCAGTCGATTTACGGCTGGCGTGGCGCGAAGATCGAAAACATTCATCAGTATTCTTCCGACTTCGCCGATTCGGTGACCATTCGTCTGGAGCAGAATTATCGCTCCACCGCCGGCATCCTCAAGGCTGCCAACGCCCTGATCGCCAATAACACCGGGCGTCTGGGCAAAGAACTGTGGACCGACGGCGGCGATGGCGAAGCGATCAATCTGTACGCTGCGTTCAACGAACACGACGAAGCACGCTACGTTGTCGAAACCATCGAAAGCGCGCTGAAAACCGGCTTGGCCCGTAGCGATATTGCGATTCTGTATCGCTCCAACGCCCAATCACGCGTTTTGGAAGAAGCTTTACTGCGTGAACGCATTCCGTATCGCATCTATGGCGGTCAGCGCTTCTTCGAGCGTGCGGAAATCAAGAACGCGATGGCGTACCTGCGTTTGCTCGAAGGTCGCGGCAACGATGCGGCGCTGGAACGGGTAATCAACGTTCCAGCCCGTGGCATCGGTGAAAAAACCGTCGAAGCGATCCGCGACCATGCACGGCACAGCGATGTGTCGATGTGGGAAGCCATGCGCCAATTGGTCGCCAACAAAGGCCTGACCGGTCGCGCTGCCGGTGCGCTGGGTGCGTTTATCGAGTTGATCGAGAACCTCGCCGCCAAGTGCATGGAAATGCCGTTGCACCTGATGACGCAAACCGTCATCGAACAGTCCGGCCTGATTGCCTACCACGAAGCGGAAAAAGGTGAGAAAGGCCAGGCCCGGGTAGAAAACCTTGAGGAACTGGTCAGCGCCGCACGCAACTTCGAAAACACCGAAGAAGACGAAGAGCTGACGCCGCTGGCGGCATTCCTCGGCCACGCTTCGCTGGAGGCGGGTGACACTCAGGCCGACGAGCACGAAGACAGTATTCAGTTGATGACGCTGCACAGCGCCAAGGGACTGGAATTCCCTTACGTGTTCCTCGTCGGTATGGAAGAAGGCCTGTTTCCGCACAAGATGAGCCTGGAAGAACCCGGTCGTCTTGAAGAAGAACGGCGTCTGGCCTACGTCGGTATCACCCGGGCGATGCAGAATCTGGTGATGACCTATGCGGAAACCCGACGCCTGTACGGCAGTGAAACCTATAACAAGGTTTCGCGTTTCGTCCGCGAAGTGCCGAAAGGCCTGATTCAGGAAGTGCGTTTGTCGAACAGCGTCAGCCGTCCGTTCGGCGGCAACCAGTCGATGAGCGGCAGCAACCTGTTCAGTGGCAGCGAAATCCCGGAAACGGGGTTCAGCCTCGGTCAGGCAGTACGCCATTCGATCTTTGGTGACGGCGTGATCCTCAACTTCGAAGGTGCCGGCGCGCAGGCGCGGGTGCAGGTCAACTTCAGCGAAGGCAGCAAGTGGCTGATGCTCGGTTACGCCAAGCTGGAAGCGATCTGACGACCTGCACTGAACAAATGTGGGAGCGAGCCTGCTCGCGAAAGCGGTGTGTCATTCAGCACTCATATGTCTGACACGGCACCTTCGCGAGCAGGCTCGCTCCCACAGATAATACGGCGCACAGTGCATCAATCCCGCTGAACCTATCGCCTTTTCCTACAGACAAAAGTAGATAGGCTGATTGCCTCGCGAAGCTGAACGCGACCTGTCAGGCAAAAGCCCGAAACACTCTCTCGCTAGCCAGTAACACTTCAGCTGTGCAACATGGCGCGCGTGTCTCCACAAACGGGAATTCCCTTTATGAAACGTTTTCTTAGCATCGCCATGGCGTTGTGCATCGGCCTGACGATGAGCCTCGACGCCAACGCCAAGCGCTTTGGTGGTGGCAAAAGCGCCGGCGCTGCGCCGACGCACCAGACCAGCCAGATGGCTCCTTCTTCTCCAGGTGTCGGCGGTGCTGCTGCGACCGCAGGTGCTGCCGGTGCCGCAGGCGCTGCCGCCAAGGCCGGCGGTGCTTCGAAATGGCTCGGCCCTCTGGCCGGTATCGCCGCCGGTGGCCTGCTGGCGTCCATGTTCATGGGCGGTGGCTTCCAGGGCATGCAGATCTTCGACATCCTGATCATGGCCGTGATCGCGTTCGTGATCTTCCGCTTCATCGCCGCGCGTCGCCGCAAGCAGCAGGAGCAATTCGCTCCGGCCGGCGCGCCGATGCAGCGTGAAGTGTTCGAGCAGAAACCTGCCGCCATGGGTTCGATCTTCGGTGGTTCGGCTGCACCTGTTGCCGCTCGTCCGGTGATCAACGCACCAGCCTGGTTTAACGAGCAGAACTTCCTTGAAGCTGCACGCAGCCACTTCCAGTCGCTGCAGCAGCACTGGGACGCCAACGAAATGGACAAGATCGCCGAGTTCGTGACCCCGCAAATGCTTGAGTTCCTCAAGCGTGAGCGTGCAGATCTGGGTGACGCGTTCCAGTCGACCTACATCGACAACCTTCAGGTGCAACTGGACGGCGTCGATGACCGTGCCGACAAGACCATCGCCACCCTGACCTTCAGCGGTGTGTCGAAGTCCTCGCGCTTCGACCAGGGCGAAGTGTTCAGCGAAAGCTGGAACATGGAACGTCCGCAGGGCGAGAACCAGCCTTGGCTGGTTGCCGGTATCCGCCAGAACGGCTGATCCCTCGCACGCTTCACTTGCTGTAATAAAAACCCCAGCCTCGGCTGGGGTTTTCTATTTCGCGGTTGCATCTATAGCGAGCTACTGTATAAACCGGCCCATATAAACCGCGCCATTCAAGCAAGAGGATCCCGGACGTGGAAGAAATCATCGAACAACTGCGTGAAGCCAACGAACCCGTGCCGGTTCCTTTGGAATTGCCTGACGAAGACCAACTGGTCGAAGTCGAAGAAGAACTGTTCATCAACATTCCGTTCGTCTTCAAAGAATTTTTGCTGACTGTCAGCGACGTGGTGTACGGCAGTCTGGAACCGGTGACCGTCACCGACCCGCAATCGCACACCTATCTGCCGGACGTCGCAGCCAATGCCTGGGACATCGGTGTACCGCGTGATCTGATCCCGATCTGCCAAGACGGCGACAACTACTACTGCGTCGAAGAAGACGGCACCGTGGTGCTGTGGTCCGGCGAAGAAGAGCTGATCACCGAAGAATCCTGGGAATCAGTGTGGCACTGGGCGCGGGACGTCTGGCTGGAAAGCTGATCGGCCAGCCGCCCCGGGTGGTCAATGCCCCGACGACTCCTTGTGGTTGTCGAGGGTTTCCAGCAGCGCCACCTGCATCCGCGTGTGCACGCGGATGAACCAGCGCCAGAGCAGCGCCGCTACCGCAGCGGCGACTACGGCGATCAGCACCAGTAACTTGTTGGTCGGCAGAATACTGGCCGACAAGGCTGCCAACAGCAGGAAAATCACCAGCAGCGAGAGAATCGGGATCACTTCGGAGATCACCCGACGCACTCGCTGCGTGTGCCGCCCGGCCATCTCCGGCTTCACGCCCATCTCAGCCAGCAGCATCGACAGCGCCTTGAGCTTGCGGTAAGCGGCAATCAGGAACGGCAACGACACCAGCAACGCCCCACCCCAAATCAACGCCTTCTGCCAGCTCGGATCACTGATCCAGTCTTGCAGCGACAGCGAGATGCGTTCGGCGAAATACGCGCCGGCGAAGAAGATCGCGATGACCAGCGCCAGATTGACCCCGACCTGGAGCAAAATCTTGCGGATAATCGACGCCAGCATCGCGCCCTCGCCTTGCGGCTGGATGCTGCGCAGCCATTCGCCGTACATGCCCAGCACACGGCCGAGAGGCTTGGGCACCGCCGCAGATAGCTTGATCGACAGCGGATCGGCTGCACGGATCAGATACGGTGTCAGCAGCGTAGTGATCACCGACACAGCCACGGCGACCGGATAAAGGAAGTTGCTGGTGACCTGCAAGGTCATACCCAGCGCGGCGATGATGAAGGAAAATTCGCCAATCTGTGACAGCCCCATCCCCACCCGCAGTGAGGTGCGTCCGTCGTTGCCGGCGATAAAGGCCCCGAGGCCGCAGGACAACATCTTGCCGAGCACAACGGCCACGGTGATCACCGCAATCGGCCACGCATATTCGAGAAGGATCATCGGGTCGAGCATCAGGCCGATGGCAACGAAGAAGATCGCGCTGAACAGATCGCGAACCGGCTCGATCAGCCGCTCGATCTTCAGCAATTGCCGCGACTCGGCCATGATCGCGCCGATCAGGAACGCACCGAGGACCATGCTGTATTCAAGCTTGACCACCAGCAGGCAAAAGCCGAAACACAGGCCCAGCACCGTGATCAGCAGCATCTCGTTGCTTTCGAATTTGGCCACGTAAGCCAGCAAACGCGGCACCAGCAGAATGCCGATGACCAAAGCGACGATCATGAACAGCGACAGCTTGCCGACTGTGGAGAACACTTCTCCGGAGCTGACGGTGCCGCTCACTGCGATGCTCGACAGTAGCGCGATGATGCCGATGCCGAGGATATCTTCGACGATCAGCACGCCGAAGATCAACTGCGCAAAGCGCTCGTTTTTCATCTTCAGATCGTTGAGCGCTTTGACGATGATGGTGGTCGAGGAGATCGCCAGAATCGCGCCGAGGAACAGCGAGTCCATGGTGTTCCAGTCGAACCAGCGGCCGATTTCGTAGCCGATCCAGATCATCAGGACGATTTCGAGGAACGCCGCAATAAACGCCGTGGCACCGACCTTGAACAACTTGCGCAGGCTGAACTCCAGCCCCAGGCAGAACATCAGGAAGATCACCCCGAGTTCGGCGAGGGTCTTGATGGTTTCTTCATCGTGGATCAGGCCGAACGGCGGCGTGTGCGGGCCGATGATGAAGCCGGCGACGATATAGCCGAGCACCACCGGTTGCTTGAAACGGTGGAACAACACGGTCACCACGCCTGCGACCAACATGATCACTGCCAGATCCTGAATAAAGCTGATGGCATGCATGGCGTGGGCTCCTTGAATGACGAGGCTCGCCAGCAGACGTCAGAAATGTCTGGGCGAGCGAGGTAAAAATCCGCTTTTCGTGTGGGAATTGCCTTTGTAAGGGGCTTTTGCAGGTTAACACCGCGACTTGCGGCTGGAAGGCGGTGCAATATATGGAAACAGATCGATTCCGGCGTGACGGCGGCGAGTCGCCCGGCGTCCCGATAACGGTGCTTTAGAAAAGCGACCAGGCACCCGCAGAGGTGCTTCCAGCAACCAGCCTTGATCCGTGAGAACGTTATGGAACCCGGAAACGCCCAGCTGTCGATGACGGTACTGATGACCCCCGACATGGCCAACTTCTCTGGCAATGTCCACGGCGGCACCCTGCTCAAATACCTCGACGAAGTGGCCTACGCCTGCGCGAGCCGCTATGCCGGCCGCTACGTGGTGACGCTGTCGGTGGATCAGGTGATTTTCCGCGAGCCGATCCATGTCGGCGAACTGGTGACCTTCCTCGCGTCGGTCAACTACACCGGCAACACGTCGATGGAAGTCGGCATCAAAGTGGTGACCGAAAACATCCGCGAACGCTCGGTGCGCCACACCAACAGCTGCTTCTTCACCATGGTCGCCGTGGATGACCAGCGTAAACCGGCCGCCGTGCCGCCGCTGCAACCGCAGAACAGTGAAGACAAGCGTCGTTATATGCAGGCGCAGCAGCGTCGGCAGATTCGTCAGGAGCTGGAAAAGCGCTATCAGGAGATCAAGGGCGACGCCTGAGATCAAAGACAAAAGATCGCAACCTTCGGCAGCTCCTACAGGGTTTTGCATTCCCATGTAGGAGCTGCCGCAGGCTGCGATCTTTTTGAACGATTACGCGATTACAGACTGATCGCCGTCGCCTCGAACTTCACCCGTGGATGCGCAATCCGATCCTGCGCCCGCACCAGTTGCAACTCATAACTGGCGCACGCCTGAGTCTCCAGCAGCACCTCATGCACCGCCGCCGCAGTGAATTCGAACGCCGCCACCAGGCTATCGCCCAACAGCACCCGCGCCAAAAACAAGCCCGACGTCAGATCACCCACGCCCACTGGCTGACGCGGAAACGCCAACAGCGGACGGCGCAGATGCCAGCTGCCTTCGGCTGTCACCAGCAACATTTCAAAGCCATCGGCTGGTTTGCCCGGATAATCCAGATGCTTGACCAGCACCGCTTTCGGCCCGCGCGCCAACAGTGCCCGCGCCATCGCCAGGCAATCGAACAGCGACTGCGGCTTGCGCCCGGAGAAGCTGTCGAGCTCCAACTGGTTCGGACACATGATGTCCGCCACGGCCGCCGCCTCTTCCAGCAGGAAATCGCTGACCTCGGTCGGCACGCTGCAACCCTTCTCCGGATGGCCCATCACCGGATCACATAGATAGAGCGCTTTCGGATTGACCGACTTGATGCGTTCGACACCGCTGAGAATCGCCCGGCCTTGCGCCGCGCTACCGAGGTACCCGGATAGCACCGCATCGCAATTACCCAGCTCGCCAATCGCAGCGATGCCTTCGACCAGCTCGGGAATCTGTTGCGGCGCCAGCACTTCGCCGGCCCACTGACCGTACTGAGTGTGGTTGGAAAACTGCACGGTGTTGAGCGGCCAGACATTGACCCCGACCCGCTGCATCGGAAAAACCGCGGCGCTGTTGCCGGCGTGGCCGAACACCACATGGGACTGAATGGCGAGCAGATGAGGCGTACGTTTCATTCGGGTCATTCCGTAAAACGATTGAAATTCAAGCCGCGCAGTATGCGACGAAACGCAGCCTGTACGACAGACCGGCGACGCAGTTAAGCTGACGCTATCTTTTGGAGTTCGATGTTGATGCTGACCCTGGAAAACATCTTCGTGCTGATACTGTTCGCCGCTGCCGGCGCCTGGCTGTGGCACAACCACGGCTTGCGCGAACGCGCGCTGGAGCGGGTCAAACAGCATTGCCTGAACGTGCGGGTCGAGTTGCTCGACGGCAACGTCGCTCTGAAGAAGATCGGTTTCATCAAGGACGCCAACGGTCGCCGACGACTGGCGCGGGTGTATAACTTTGAGTTCACCGTGACCGGCGAAAGCCGCCATAACGGCACCATCACCCAGTTTGGCGCGCACAGTGCGCAGATCGAACTAGCGCCCTACCCGGCGCCGTTTGACGACACACCGCCGGTGGTTGAAGTGCACAAGCCTCGAGCGGAAGTCATCGAGCTAAGCCAGTGGCGCCAGGAACACACCAAATGGAAGCCCTGAAGACCAAGTAGGAGCTGCCGGAGGCTGCGATCTTTTGATCTTAATCCGCCCGGCACCCCGACAACCCTCTCTGCAGCACCTCAACATCCTGCGCATCACTGAAGATCAGCTCGATGCGCGAATCTTTCCGCCATTCACTGGCCAGCCAAACCAACTGCGCATTCTCTAGCGCGTTCGCCGAAACCCAGCCATCTGCACTGTGGATAACCAGTTTCGCTCTTTTCCAATGAAGCCCGTTTAGCCAATCGGCGATACGTGCCTTGTCGAACTTTTGTCCCGGATGCCAACGCCAACCGACACTCCAGCCACCCTCCTGGGCCTGACTCAAGCAGATCGGCAGCGTCGGATCGCTCCAGACAGCCGGCATTTGCCCTAACCCCTTGGGCACGATCAGATTGTCCAAACCATTGACCGCTTGCGCAGCCAGGCCCGGCAGTTCGCTCAGGGGCAGTTGCGCCCGTTGCGTCCATATCAGCCTGACTGACGGCAACTGGCTGGCTATTTTCTGCCGTTTATTTTCATCAAGGTTTTCCGCCTTGTTCAGCAGCAACAGCCCAGCGCTGGCCAACGCTTCCTGCTGCGCTACCGGCAATGCTTTCCCGGCCTGAAGCGATTGAGCGTCGAGAACAAGAACACACGGCTGCACCGCCAGGACACCCAACCACGGCGCCTCATTCAATTGCTTGAGCAACTGCGCCGGATGCCCCAGCCCGGAAGGTTCGATGAACAACCGGTCCGGCTTCGCCTTGCGCAACAAACGCCCGAGGCCAATCTGAAACGGCGCGCCATTGACGCAGCACAGGCAGCCCCCGGCCACTTCGCCCAGTGCGATACCATCGGCATCACTCGTCAGCAGCGCGGCATCGAGGCCGATCTGGCCGAACTCATTGATCAGCACCGCCCAGCGCTCGCCGGCCGGCCGCTGCGCCATGAGCTGGCGAATCAGGCTGGTCTTGCCGGCACCCAAAGGGCCAGCAATGACATGGGTAGGAATGTTCTGCAACATGGCCGGGAGCTTTCTTGGGAGATTCAAAAGATGCGTTGGATGGGATGGTCGTTGCTGTTGACGCTGCTGTCGAGCGAAGCGTGGGCTCAGGCCTGCGTAGTGCACAGTCAGGGCGAGCGGCTCGACGTCAAAGTCTGTCAGCAGAACCGCAATATTCCGGAAAAACTGTTCAACGACGGTTTCTGCCAGCCAGCGCTGGCCGGGCAGAAAGTCGAGGTGCAATACGTCGATCAATGCCCGAGCGGCGCGTTTGGCGTGTGCGGCAACGCGCAAGTCGCCAATATGCCTTATCGCCAGGACATCCACTATTACGGCGTCGCCACCGATGCCGCGTATTTGAAGCCGTACTGCGAAGGCCAGAGCCAGGGGTCGTGGCTCAAGCCTTGAGGCGTCAGCCGAGCCAGTCGAGGGTCAGTATCAGACGACGCTCGCCTGCGGCCGGTTGCGGCGAGCGGTGAATCAGACCGAAGCCTTCATTGCCGTGCCATTTCTCGCCTTTCAGTAAGGCGACTTCGCCGCTCTTGAGTTGCTGTATTTGCGCTTGGGGTTCGGCGTTGGCCTGCCCCAGCTGCTGGCGATCCATCGCGCCTTCCTTGAGCCATTGGCTGCCGACGCCGGCGTACGTGGTGATCAGCCGCACCGGCACATGATCGACGTGGAAGCGCGGGCACATGGCTTTATCCAGCACCCGCAGGCGCAAGCCGATTCGCCGCGCACCGAGCAAGCAGGCGAAGGCGCTGACTAACCATTTCAGGTCGGCGATGAAGCCCTCATACCCTTCCAGATCGCGGAATCCTGAAGCCAGCCCGGTGAGATCAGGCTCCGCGTCCTCGCTCGGCAACTCCAGGCACAACGACTCCGCCAGCGGTTCGTTGAGCGACAGGAGTAACTGGGCGAAATCGCTGATGTGCAACGGCAGTTGGCGTTGCCAGGCGGCAAGATTGGTGTCGTCTTCGAGAATTCGCGTCAACGCCTTCGGTGTCGGGCCTTGATGCTGATGGCGCGTACGGTTCTGCAGCAGTTTAAGCGCGAGCATCAGGCGGCCTCTTCGTGCCAAGGACCGAACGGATCTGGCAGCAATCGCCATCCCTCCACGCCAAGGGCCATTTCTTCATCGGTGAGCAGGCAGGCATCGAGTTCGGCAGAAAGCTGCAGGAAATCGATGTTCTGACCAATGAACACCAACTCCTGGCGACAGTCGCCAACGCTTGGCGTCCAGTTTTCCATGATAGCTGCGGTGCTTTCCTGATCTTGTGGCCACTGATCCTTCGGCACGAAGCGCCACCAGCGCCCGGCAAAACCGTGGCGCATCAATCCACCGGCCTGCGACCAGCTACCGGCGTCGGTGGGTTTGCTTGCGAGCCAGAAGAAGCCTTTGGAGCGCAGCAGTTTGCCGTTCAACCACGGACGGTCAATGAAGCTGAAGAAGCGTTGCGGGTGAAACGGGCGGCGTGCGCGGTAGGCAGTTGAAGCGATGCCGTACTCGTCTGTTTCCGGCACATGCTCGCCGCGCAACTCTTGCAGCCAACCCGGCGCTTGCGCGGCTCTCTCGAAGTCAAAACGATTGGTATTGAGGATCTTTTCCAGCGGCACCTCACCCATCACCATCGGGATGATTTCGGCCTGAGCGTTGAGGCGCTTGAGGATGGCCATCAGCTCCTCGCGCTGGCTTTGGCTGATCAGGTCGATCTTGCTGATCAACAGCACGTCGGCGAATTCGATTTGCTCAATCAACAGATCGGTGATGGAGCGTTCGTCTTCTTCGCCGAGAATCTCCCCACGGGAGGCGAGACTCTCTGCCGCATGGTAGTCCGGCAGGAAATTCAAGCCGTCGACTACAGTGACCATGGTGTCGAGACGCGCGATGTCGGAGAGACTCTGGCCGTGTTCATCGCGGAAGGTAAAGGTTTCGGCCACGGGCAGTGGTTCGGAGATTCCAGTGGATTCGATCAATAAATAATCGAAGCGGCCCTCACGGGCGAGTTTGCTGACTTCGTCTAGCAGGTCTTCGCGTAACGTACAGCAGATACAGCCGTTACTCATTTCGACAATTTTCTCTTCAGCGCGGTTAAGGCTGACATCGCGCTGAACTTCGCTGCCATCGATATTGATCTCGCTCATATCATTGACGATGACGGCTACACGCAACCCCTTGCGATTACGTAGTACGTAATTCAAAAGTGTACTTTTTCCGGCGCCAAGAAATCCTGAAAGTACGGTAACGGGCAATTCGGCTGACATTGGATAATCCTCTTAAAATGGCAACCGATTAGCGCTTTGCTTGCGCTTGGCGTGTCTGTGCTTCATGCGAAGGATTTCGCTAAAAGCAAACGCTTGAAATCGGCCCGCTCAGGCTTGGTTATCTTTTATGTTATAGTATAACAACATGAATAAACCAGCCCTCCTCTTGTCCTGAGCAATAAACCGCAGGAAGCTGAGCCGATACCACTCCGGGGTTCGTAATGAAAACTGCGCTGAAATGCTCGTTGTTGAGCCTTGGATTGTTGATGATCGGCAATGCATCGGCGCAGGTGCCGGCGCTTGCGACCTGCACACGCAGCGCAAATCTGTTGGCCTGCGTCGATGCCGACGGTAACGCCTATAGCGTCAACACCGTCGGCAACACGCTTTATCTGCGTGGGTTTGAAAAGGCTGGCCAGCGTTATTGGGCGCAAACCAATAGCCGTTTCGGCCAACTGACGTTCTTCACCGGCATCGCCTCTGACGGCGAAGCCTGGGTGGGCTACACCCGACGTGTCGGCTGGACGACGATCAATCGGTTCTCCAGCTCGGGCGGTAGCAGCGCGAAGTTCACTTGCAGCCGGATTACCGGCTGTTAAACCTGAGCCTCTTGCTGCGCCTGCTGCCAAGCCAGGTAACTGTCGACGGGGGGATTCTTTTCAAAGTAACGCTGCAATCCTTTAAACAAACCGTCTGCCACGGCTTGCTGATGCCGAGCGGTGACCAATCGCTGGCTGTCCCGCGCATTGGAAATAAAGCCGGTTTCCACCAGAATTGAAGGCACATCTGGCGATTTCAGCACTGCGAATCCGGCTTGTTCCACGCGTTTCTGGTGCAGCGTGGTAATGTCGGCCAGACTGCCCAGCACCGTGCTGCCGAGCTGCAAACTCGCGGCAATCGTCGCGTTCATCGACATGTCGAGAATTACCCCGGCGAGCATCGGATCCTTATCTTTCAAATTGAGCAGGCTTGTCGCACCGAGCAGGTCTGCGCCGTTCTCTCGCTGCGCCATGAAGCGAGCAGTCGCCGACGTTGCGCCACCCTCAGAAAGGCAATAAACAGATGCGCCAGAGGCAGTAAGACGCTGCGCCGCATCAGCATGTACCGAGATAAAAATGTCAGCCTTGTGCTGCCTGGCAATCTCCACACGCTTGCGCAACGGAACAAAAAAGTCGTCATTGCGTACCAGTTTTACGTCAAAGCCTTTCTCTTTTTTCAGGCGTTTAGCGAGTAACTGCGCAATGGAAAGCACTACATCTTTTTCCCGTTCGCCCTTGGCGCCGACCGCGCCGGGATCCTTGCCGCCGTGTCCAGGATCGACGACTACGATGATGTCGCGCTTCGGATGAGCGCCAATCTGCGGTGTTTCACGTGGAACCTTTGGGCTTGTTGGCATCGGTTTTGTGCTGACCAAATCCAATACCAAGCGATGACTTTGCCCATCCTGCGGCGCCAAAAGGAAACTGTTCAGCAGCACGGGATTGCTTAGATCGAGAACAATCCGCGTATCACCCAGACCAAAAGGCCCGGATCGAATCGACCGTATAACCGAGCCATCCAGCGCCAACCGACTGAAATCGCCGCTCAAGCTAGCCCCACTCACATCAATGATCAGCCGTTCAGGCGCATTGAGTGTGAAGGTCTTGTAGCGCACTGGCCCGCTCAAATCGAACACCAACCGCACTTTGTCCTCAGATCGCCAAAGTCGTGCCTGGCGAATTTGTGTAGCAGACACACTGAATGGATAAGCAAAAGCGGCGCTGGCCAAAATCAGATTAAGCACCTGACGTCTGTGCATATGAAAACCTGTTCATGAAAAAGACATCGTGATAAGTATTGTTATAATGTAACATCGAATTGAATCACCATGATGGTCCCGAACATGAATTCGCTTTCACTCCCGGATATCGCCGCGCAAGTTACTCGCCAAGCATTGCCACTTGAATGGGTGGGCATGCAGGGCATCGCATTACCTATCTTGTTGGAAGGCCAACACCTGAATGCCAAGGCTGACGCTGGAGTGAGTCTTGATGATGGCGAGGCACGCGGCATTCATATGTCGCGACTGTATTTGGCTCTGGAAGCGCTCGAACAGGAGCGCCTGACACCCGCTCTTCTGCAGCAGGTGCTCAAGCGTTTTCTGGAGAGCCACGAAGGTTTATCCAGCCGTGCTTACTTGAATATTCACACCGATCTGCTGATGAAAAGGCCTGCGTTGATCAGTCCATTGGCTGGCTGGAAATCCTATCCAGCGAGTATTTCGGCAAGCCTGAAAGACAACATGTTCCACGTGGAACTCAAAATTGAATTGCCCTACTCTTCGACTTGCCCTTGCTCAGCGGCTTTGGCGCGGCAGTTGATCCAGCAACAATTTATCGACGACTTCGCCAACAAAGGCCTTCAGCACGCCGACGTTCTGGCCTGGCTAGGCTCGACCCACGGCATCGTCGCCACGCCTCACAGCCAACGCAGCACCGCGCAACTGCATCTACATCTCGACGAATTCATCGATGAGCTGCCGTTGAGCGTGATCATCAATGACGCCGAGGCGGCCCTCGGCACCGCCGTACAAACCGCCGTGAAACGCGCAGACGAACAAGCCTTCGCCCTCGCCAACGGCCAGAACCTGATGTTCTGCGAAGACGCGGCACGCCGTCTGAATCTGGCCCTGCGTCGGACTCCAGGCGTCAGTGCATTTCATTTGCGAGTGATCCACGCCGAAAGTCTGCACGCCCACGATGCCGTCGCCGAAAGCCACTGGCAGCGTGAACAAGCATGATCCGCTGCCAATCCCTGAGTTGGGGGGCACCCGGCCAACCACTGACTGCGCCCCTGAGCCTCGAGCTCGACAGCGGCAGCCTGACGGCGATCATCGGCGCCAACGGCTGTGGCAAAAGCAGCCTGCTGAAGGTGATCGCCGGGCTGCAAAAACCATTGGCAGGCAATGTCGGCCTGAGTGTTCCACGTCAAAGCGGATTGTCCTTCCTGCCCCAGCAACAGCATCTGGATCGCCAATTCCCCATCAGCCTCGAAGAACTGGTCGCCGCTGGTTTCTGGGGGCGAAGACTATCGACCCAACTACGAAACCAGCGCCTGAAAGATGCACTGGCAAACTGGCACCTCAGCGGACTCGAACAGCGTCCACTCATGGCCCTGTCCGGCGGTGAACTGCAACGCGCCCTGCTCGCTCGTCTGAGTCTGACTGACGCTGCAGTGCTGCTGCTCGATGAACCCCACGCCGCACTCGATGAACTCGGCCAACAATTGCTCTGGCAGCACATCCATACCTGGCATGGCGAAGGTCGAACACTGGTCGTCGTGTGCCACGACCTCGTCGCCGTGCGCCAACACATACCGCAAACCTTGCTGATCAAAAACCGCCAGTGCGTGTTCGGCGCGAGCGTCGAGCTGATCCAGCAAACACCTCGCACGCAGGTGGCCTGATGCTCGCCGTCGCCCACTTCTGGCAGCCGTTCAACGAGTTCGTGTTCATGCGCCGGGCCCTGCTCGGCGGCCTGGTACTCGCTTGCAGTACCGCACCGCTCGGCGTGTTCTTGATCCTGCGACGGATGAGCCTGATCGGTGATGCAGTGGCCCATGGCATCCTTCCCGGCGCTGCATTGGGTTTCTGGTTCGCCGGACTCAGCCTGCCGGCATTGACGCTCGGCGGTCTCGGGGCCGGACTGAGTATGGCCGGCCTCGCCGCCTGGATCACCCGTCGCACAGGTCTGCGTGAAGACGCCAGCCTCGCCGCGATTTATCCCATTTCCCTCGCCAGCGGCGTGCTGATTCTCGGCATCGCCGGCAAACGCCTCGACCTGCTTCACTTGCTGTTTGGCTCGGCATTGGCCGTCGACGGCCCGACCCTCACCGGCATGTTGTGGGTCTCGGGATTCAGCCTGATCGCCATGGCGCTGATCTACAAACCACTGTTGCTCGACACCCTCGACCCGTTGTTCTTGAGAACCGTGAGCCGCCTCGGCCCACTCGCCCACGGCGTCTTTCTGACGCTGGTCGTACTCAATCTGGTGATCGGCTTCCAGGCCATCGGCGCCCTGATGGTCGTCGGGCTGATGATGCTCCCCGCCGCCGCCTCACGATTCTGGAGCCGTCGTCTGCCGACCCTGATTGCCATCGCAGCCGTCATTGGATGTCTCTCAGTGTGGTTCGGCTTGCTGTTGTCGTTCTACTACTCGCTACCCAGCGGCCCGGCCATCGTGCTGGTCGCCGGCCTCGGCTATCTGCTGTCCGTGGTGTTCGGGCCGGTTCACGGTCTGTTGCGCCGCCCGCCTTTGCTCACATCCCAATGAGGTGTTTCCCGATGCGCGCTCTACTCGTGTTGCTCAGCCTGATGCTGTCGATGTCATTGTCTGCGGCGGAAAAATTACCGGTGGTCACCAGCTTCAGCATCCTCGCCGACATGGTCCATCAGGTCGGCGGCGAGCATGTGCAGATCACCAACATGGTCGGCCCTGACGCTGACGCACACACCTACGAGCCGACACCGGACGATGCCAAGGCATTGCTCAGCGCCAGACTGATCATCAAGAACGGTCTCGGTTTCGAGCCTTGGCTGGACCGACTGGTGACCAGCACCGAGACCAAAGCCACAGTGGTCAGTGCCAGTCATGGCGTGATTCCGCGATCACTGGATGAGGACGGCGAAACCGTTCCCGACCCGCACGCCTGGCACAATCTGGCGAACGCCGAGTTGTATGTCGCCAATATCACCAAGGCATTGATCGCTGCGGATCCCGCGAACCAAGCCGACTACGAACGCAACAGCAAAACCTACCTGAAGCAGATCTACGCCCTGCTCGCCGTGGCCAAAGCCAAACTCGGTGCACTACCTCCGGGTAACCGCAAAATCGTCACCAGCCACGATGCTTTCGGTTATCTCGGCCAAGCGTACGGCATCGACTTCATGGCGCCGCAAGGCTTGTCCACTGAACGCGAACCCTCGGCTGCCGAAGTCGCTGCACTGATTACGCAGATTCGCCAAGCTCACGTCAAAGCAGTGTTCATGGAAAACATCAAAGACGCGCGCCTGCTCAAACAGATTGCCGACGAAAGTGGCGCGCACATTGGCGGCACTTTGTACTCCGACGCCCTCGCCGCCAACGGCCCCGCCAGCACCTTCACCGGTCTGTTCGAATACAACCTCAACACCCTTTACAACGCGCTGAGCCAACCATGATCCGCAAGAACCCATCAGGTGATTTACCGCAAATTGCCGAGTCAGCCTACGTCGACAAGACCGCAATCATCTGCGGCAAAGTGGTGATCGGCGAGAACGTGTTCGTCGGCCCGTACGCAGTGATCCGCGCCGACGAAGTGGACGCCTCGGGCGAGATGAAACCAATCACCATCGGCGCCAATTCGAACATCCAGGACGGCGTGGTCATCCACTCCAAATCCGGTGCTGCAGTGACTATTGGCGAATTCAGCTCCATCGCCCACCGCTCGATCGTGCATGGCCCCTGCGTCGTCGGCGACCGCGTGTTCATCGGTTTCAACAGCGTGCTGTTCAACTGCGTTGTCGGCAATGGTTGTGTCGTGCGGCACAACTCGGTGGTCGATGGTCGGGATTTGCCGGCCGCATTCTACGTGCCCTCCACCACCCGCATCGGACCGAACACCGACCTCTCATTGTTCCCACCGGTGAGCGTCAGCGCTTCGGAGTTTTCCGAAGACGTGGCACGCACCAATGTCGATCTGGTGCGCGGCTACAAAGCCTTGCAGAACGAGTTCTGAATCATGAGCAGCGTGCTGATTCGCAACGCAAGACTGGTCAATGAAGGGCGCGAGTTCGACGGCGATCTGTTGGTCAGCAACGGACGCATCGTCAAGATTGCGCGAAGCATTGAAGGCGAAAACGCCACGCTAGAAATCGACGCGAACGGCCAATGGTTGCTGCCGGGGATGATCGATGACCAAGTGCATTTCCGTGAACCGGGCGCGCCGCCCAAGGGCAGCATCCACACCGAGTCACGCGCAGCGGTGGCCGGTGGCATCACCAGCTTCATGGACATGCCCAACACAAATCCGGCCACCCTCACCCTCGAAGCCCTGGCGGATAAAAAGCGCCGGGCGGCGATCAACTCGGTGGCTAACTACGGCTTTCACTTTGGCGTGAGCCGGGACAATCTAGATACGGTTGCCGCGCTCAATCCGTGTGAAGTGGCCGGCGTGAAAGTGTTCATGGGCGCCTCGACCGGCAACATGCTGGTCGATGATCCGCAAATCCTTGAGCGACTGTTCGCCGAGGTGCCGACCATTCTGTTGGCGCACTGTGAACACACGCCGAGTATCGACGCGAATGCGGCCAATCTGCGTGAGCTGTTCGGCGAACGAATCCCGCCCGCTGCTCACCCGCTCATCCGCAATGCCGAGGCGTGTTATCGCTCCTCTTCACTGGCGGTCGAGTTAGCCAAACGTCACGGCACGCGGCTCCATGTCTTGCACCTGACTACGGCGCGTGAACTGACGTTGTTCGAGGACAAAGCGCTGACGCAAAAACGCATCAGCGCTGAAGTCTGTCTGCATCATTTGCTATTTGATGATCGCGACTATGCTGCCCTCGGCAACCTGATCAAATGCAATCCGGCGATCAAGACCCAAGCGGATCGCGATGCGTTGCGCGCGGCCCTGAGCAGCAATCTGCTGGACGTGATTGGCAGTGACCATGCACCGCATACCTGGGAAGAAAAGCAGCGAGCTTATGCGCAGGCACCTTCTGGATTACCGCTGGTACAGCACGCGTTGCCGGCACTGATGGAGTTGGTTGCGGACGATGTACTGCCAATCACCACGTTGGTAGCGAAGACCAGCCACAGAGTCGCGGATCTGTTTGCGATTCCCGATCGTGGGTATTTACGTGAAGGCTACTGGGCGGATCTGATATTGGTTGAGCCGCACACCTTGGAGGTGAATCGGCAACCCATTCTGTCGCAGTGTGGATGGACGCCGTTTGCCGGACGCAGCTTTCGGCATCGGGTGAGTACGACGATTGTCTCGGGGCAGATTGCCTGGCGGGAGGGTCGGGTGAATGAGGGATGTCGCGGGTTGGCGCTACGATTTATGCGCTGATTGAAAAAACCCAGTAGGAACTGACGAGTGAAACGAGGCTGCGATCTTTTGATCTTGTTTTTTACAATCAAGATCAAAAGATCGCAGCGTGCCGCAGCTCCTGCAGGAGATACATTTAGGCGCGGGGTTTAACAGCGCCGCAATCCTGACCCAACCAAACCGCGCGAGTTTCCAGACTGCCCTTCTGGTTGATCCCGATCGCATTGAACGTGCCGTTGGCCACGGTGGTGAACTCACGATCACTGAGGAACGTCGCCACCCCGGTGCCTTGCGCTTTCGGGCAGCTGAAACGGAATTTCCACTGATTGCCAGTGCGCTCGGTGATCTGTTGTTTGCAGCCCGATTGCGGGTCAGCCAACGGAATATCGTTGGTCGCCACTTGCTCCGGCGTCAGACACGCGCGAATACCCTTGCCGCCGATATTGATGCCGTTTTTTTCCAGTGCCGCACGCTGCTGCGGGGTCATCTGCCCTTGCAGTTGGCCGAGGATCGATTGCACATCCATCGGCTGGTCATCGACCTTGACGTTGCTCGATGTCATTTCCCACAGCCCCGGCTGCAGCATCTGCGCTTGCGCAACCACCGGCAATGCCAAACCCAGGCCCAGCGCCAAACCCAGCAGACGAACGTTCATCGAAAAACTCCTGATCAGTAGTGGCCGTTAGACGTCGGCCGATTGCTTCGGTTCATGCACCAATTAAATAGCGACATTCGCCACAGAACATGGTCTGTTAAGCATTGAATCTTCCGGAGCAAGGCTGCCCCATGGATTATTTTGGACCGCACATTTTCGGTTATCTGATCGCCCTGATACACACTCTCGGCTTGATCGCCGCCGTTCACGCGGTGCTCACCGTGCGCACGGCTCAAGGCTCGATCGCCTGGGCATTGTCGCTGATCTTCATTCCCTATCTCACGCTTATTCCGTACCTGGTGTTTGGCCGCAGTACCTTTGATGGCTACATCAACGCGCGACGTCAGGCCAACGAACAGATGCGTCAGGCCATCTCCGAACTGAACTGGCGCCCGTGGGTGGAAGAAGCGCTGACCGCGCGCGCCTCGAATGCCTACGCCTCGTTACGCGCAATGCCAAAATTGGGGCGCATGCCGTGTCTGGCGAACAACGAAGTGCAATTGTTGATCAACGGTGCAGCCACCTTTGAGGCGATCTTCCAGGCTATTGATCAGGCGAAGGAAGCGGTGCTGATCCAGTTTTTCATCATCCACGATGATCGCCTCGGTCAGCGCCTGCGTGATCTGCTGCTGAAGAAAGCCGCCGAAGGCGTGGCGATTCATCTGCTCTACGACCGTATTGGTAGCCATGCCCTGCCCCACAGTTATGTGCAGGCGTTACGTGATGGCGGCGTTGAGGTCAAAGCCTTCGCCACGCGCAGCGGCTGGCTCAATCGCTTTCAGGTCAACTTTCGTAACCATCGCAAGATCGTCGTGGTCGACGGGGTGGTGGGATTTGTTGGCGGGCATAACGTCGGCGATGAATACATGGGCGAAAAACCACCGCTGGCGCCGTGGCGCGATACCCATGTAAAAGTACGCGGCCCGGTGGTCGCGTGCATGCAGGAATCCTTTGCCGAGGACTGGTTCTGGGCCGCGCGAACATTGCCTCCGCTGATACTGCCGGATGAATACCCGGACGACGGCGTGCTCTGCCAACTGCTCGCCAGCGGCCCGGCCGATGCTTACGAAACCTGCTCGCTGTTCTTTGTCGAAGCCATCCATGCGGCCACCGAACGCGTGTGGATCACCAGCCCTTACTTCATTCCCGACGAGGCTGTATTTGCCGCATTAAGGTTGGCGGTCTTACGCGGTGTCGATGTGCGACTACTGCTGCCATCGCGTCCCGATCATCGCATCGTTTACGCCGCTTCCAGTCTCTACGCGTTTGAAGCTGTGCGTGCCGGCGTGCGAGTGTTCCGCTATGAGCCCGGTTTCCTGCATCAGAAAGTGGTGTTGATCGACAGTGAGATCAGCGCCATCGGCAGCGCCAATCTGGACAACCGTTCGTTCCGATTGAATTTCGAAGTGATGCTGCTGACCGTCGACAGCGACTTCGCCGCCAGCGTGGAAAACATGCTTATCGCCGATTTCGAGCAAGCCTACGAAATTGCCAAAGAAGAAAGCCGGGAAATCCACCGACTGCAACAAGTCGGCATGCGGATCGCCCGGCTGATTTCACCGATTCTCTAAAAACCCTCACCCTGACCCTCTCCCAGAGGCAGAGGGGAATATTCAGTGTTAAGGGTTATAGATATCGTCGCGCGTCCATGGCAGTTCATGGCTGCCATCCGGATGCGCTTTCACCGCAAGGATCTGGTGCAGATTGATCCAGCCGCGCGCAAACGCATAAGCGCAGCCGGCCAGGTACAGACGCCAGATGCGCAACGCCTGATCCGGCACCAGTTTGCCTGCGGTTTCAAGGTTATCCTCCAGTCGCTCGCTCCAGTGATCCAGCGTGCGCGCGTAATGCAGGCGCAGGCTTTCGACGTCGACAATCTCCAACCCCGCTTCGCTGATCTCGGCCGAGATCATCGCCAGGTGCGGCAACTCACCGTTGGGGAATACGTATTTCTCGATGAATTCCCCGGCACCGCGTCCCACCGGACGACCATCGGTGTGTTTGGCGGTGATGCCATGGTTCATTACCAGACCGCCCTCCTTCACCGCGCCGAACAGGGTTTTGCAGTACTCGGCGAGATTGGCGTGGCCGACGTGTTCGAACATCCCGACGCTGACTACCTTGTCGAAACGCCCGTCCTGAGGCAGATCACGATAGTCGAGCAACTGCAGTTCGATCTGGTCTTCCAGGCCTTCGGCCTTGACCCGTTCGCGTGCCAGTTCCAGCTGTTCCTTGCTCAGGGTAATACCGAAGACTTTCGCACCGAATTCGCGCGCGGCAAAGCGTGCCAGACCACCCCAACCGCAGCCGACATCCAGCAGGTACTCGCCTGGCTGCAAGCGCAGCTTGCGGCATAAGTGTCGAAATTTGGCTTGTTGCGCCTGTTCCAGAGTTTCGCTGCCCGTTTCGAAATAAGCGCAGGAATACGCCATGTCGCTATCCAGCCAGAGCTGGTAGAACGCATTGGACAGGTCGTAGTGATAGGAAATGGCTTTGGCGTCGGTTTCCTTGTCGTGCACCGAACGCACCGGCTGACTGTCTTCATCTTCGCCGAGCAAAGCGTTGCTTAATTCGTCGCAGACCCGGATGACCTCGCTGATCGAGCCCTCCAGCTCAAGTTTGCCTTCAACAAATGCCGCTCCGAGCGCATCCAGGCTTGGATGGGTGAACTGGGTGACCATCTGCGGGTCCTTGACCACGATGGTGACGCTGGGCGCCGGCCCCAGATTGAACTCATGGCCATCCCAGAGTCGCAGGCGAAGCGGAAGCTGCAGATTCTGTAAGGCCGGTGGAAGTTGCGCGAGCATGGAAAATCCCCCTTGTTTCAGACGTCAGATCTGAGGGTAGACCATCCCGGAAAAATAGCAGGCTATCGATTTGATTAGCCTGATCTATCGCTGCAGACGCACCAGCAAACCTTCCTGAATCCACTGTTTCAACCAGGTCACGGCTTGAAGTGGCGCGCCCTCACCATAAGTGACTGCTAACTCGGCGCACAGTTCGGCGAAACTCCATCCTTGGTTGAGCAAACCATCGAGGGCCGTCGCCTGCGCCGAATCGAGGCTGCGGTAACTGCAGATCAGCTGGTTGCGCCAAATCAGACAGGCCTGTGGAATATCCAACGCCATGCTTTCAGGGAAGTCTGCTTTTTCCTTCACCGAGCGCCACAGTGCAAGGCTGTTGAAGCGGCACCCCAGCCACTGCAAGGATGGCACCGCTTTGACGCGCAATTCGGGCCAATCCTCCGGGGCCAGGGCCGCCACAGCGTCAATCGTCAGCGGCTCATCGGCGGGTGCATCAAAGGCCAGTGTGAAAGCCCATTCGAGCGCGATCAACTCGGCCAGCGGCGCACTCTGCTCCGGCACCAGATGCTCGCGGACGAAACCTTCAAAGCCTTTGCCCAACCAGCGCAGGCTGTAATGCGCTGATGGATACCGACGGATGTACGCCATGGCGAGGTCATCGAACTCTTCATCACCCAGCCAGTGCAGGATCGTCGGAAAGTCATTGCGCAAGACTTCCAGCAACCGCGCTTTGTAAGCGTTGTGATAGATCGCCAGTCCCGTGCCGACATCCAGTGTCGGGCCACCGATCAGGCTCTTGCCCAAGGACAGATTTGCACTGCGGTCTTCATCGAGAAGGAACGTCTCGAACGCCAGTTGCCACTCCTTCAGGCGCATTGCTGCCTCCCGGCCAGAACCTTGTTCCCCAGCTCACGGGCCTTTTGCAGTTCATCGAGCAATTCATCGAAAGGCGGAAAATGATCGTCACGCTCCAGCAACGTGGCCACAGGGCCGAAGTGTTCCAGTGTGCGTTGATAGAGTGCCCAGACCGGATCGCTCACCGGATGGTCGTGAGTGTCGATCACGTAATCGCCGTAGTCACTGTGCCCCGCCAGATGCAGTTGGCGGACTTTGTCGATGGGCAGGCTACTGATGAAGGCCCACGGATCGAAGCCATGATTACGTGAACTGACGTAAACATTGTTCACGTCCAGCAGCAATTCGCAGCCGCTTTCGCGGCTCAGCGCTGCGAGAAACTCCCACTCGGTGAAATCATCCGAGGCAACACGGACATAACTGGAAACGTTCTCCAGCACCAACGGACGCTGCAGAATGTCCTGAACCTGCATCACGCGAGCGGCGATGTAATCCAAGCTTTCTTCGGTGTAAGGCAGCGGCAGCAGATCATGTAACTGATGGGCATTGCCACGGCTCCAGCACAAATGATCGGAGATCCATACCGGCTTGACCCGTTCGGCCAATTGCTTGAGTTGGTTGAGATAGTCAGGGTCGAGGGCATGCGGCCCGCCGATGGACAGGGATACGCCGTGCATCACCAGCGGATAGCGCTCGGCGATAGCGTCGAGGTAATACAGGGCCTTACCGCCCTGCACCATGAAATTTTCCGAAACCACTTCAAACCAGTCGACATCCGGCGACTGCTCAAGGATCTGCTGGTAGTAAGTGCTACGTAAACCCAAGCCGTAGCCCAGGAAGGGAGGGGAAACAGACATGGGGCGAACTCCTGATAAAAAGTGGCCGCAGTGGCGCCAACCACTGCGGCAACACTTGCCGGTCAGTTATTCGCCGACCTTGCCACCGGCTTTTTCACACGCCGCCTGAGTCATTGCCTTAAAGCCCTGGCCTTTACAGGCACCCATGCCTTTGCAGGCGTGGTCTTTGGTTTTGCAGTCGTTCTGGCCTTTGCAGCCGTTCACGCCGTAGCAGTGAACGTTGGCATCGGCGGCCATCGCGTTGGAGGCAACACCGGCGAACATTGTGGCGGCGGCCAAAGCGAGAGCGGCACCAGCAGCAGCGGTCTTGATGGTCATTTTTCTTATCCTCGGTAATCGTCAGGGGTGTCGGCTGGAAGGTTGTTCAGTCCCGACATAGCACTAGAGAGAGCGCCCCCGACGGCGTTACAGAGGATCGAAAAATAATTTCAAAGGTCTTTCTGGAGCTTGAGCAACGGCTCCTGAAAGCGCAGCAAACGCCCGGCATTACCGAGGACCAGCAGCGTGCTGAGGTTGTGCAGCAGCGCGGCAATCATCGCCCCGGCGGCACCCAGCCAGCCGAATGCAGCGAACACGACGATGGCCAGCGTCCAACCCAGACCGATGATCACGTTGACCTGCAACGTCCGGCGGCACTGGCGGCTGAGGCGCACGCAGGTGCCGAGTCGGCGCAGGTCGCTGCCGATCAAGACAATATCCGCCGAGGCCAGCGCGATGTCGGCGCCACCCGCGCCCATTGCCACACCGACCACGCCTGCCTTGAGCGCGAGGGAGTCATTGATGCCGTCACCGACCACCATCGGCCGGAAACCATTGTCGATTTCCTTGAGCACGCGATTGAGTTTGTCCTCGGGCAAGGCCTGGGCTTGGACCTCATGCAAACCGACCTCCTTGGCGAGCGACTGGGCCACGCTTTGACGATCGCCGGTCAGCAGCAATTGCCGTCCGAGCCCCAATTCACGCAATTCGTCGAGGGCGAAACGGGCCTCCGGTTTAACCGTGTCGGCGAGCAACAGCCAAGCGAGGAATTCCCCGTTCAATGCCAGCCCGGCGATGGGGCCATCGTGATCGGGGACCGTTGTCGTGGTGATGCCCAGTTGCGCGAACAATTCTGGCCGACCGAGCGCCGCTTCGCCCTGCCCGGTCATGGCGACTACACCAAGGCCCTGACGCTCGTGAATATCACTCAGCGTTAGACATTGATCCTGACTGACCAACCCTGCAAGCGCACGACTGACCGGGTGACTGCTCGCCGCGCCGAGGCTGGCGGCAAGCGCCATGACCACAGACGACTCTGCTTGCGGGCTGTTGATCGACTGCAAGCGTAATGTGCCGTAAGTCAGTGTCCCGGTTTTATCGACGACCAGCGATGTCAGGTCAGCCAGTTCTTCGAGGAACGCCGAACTGCGAATCAAAATCCCGTGACGCGCTGCCACCGCGACACCGGCAATCGCCGTCGCCGGAGCGGACAACACCAACGCGCACGGACACGCTGCCACCAACACCGCAAGCATCGCTTGCGCATCGTTGGTGACGAACCAGGTCACCGCTGCCAGCAACAACACCAGCACCATGTAGCTGCCGGCGTAACGCTCGAGCAAACGAGTGATCGGTGGCTTCGAGCGCTCGGCGTTCTGCATCAGCGCGATGACTTTGCCGAGGGTCGACTCGTCGCCAGTGCGGGTCACTTCAATGCGCAGCAGGCCATCGAGATTGATCGCGCCGCCGAACACCGTCATGCCGACAGCCGCCTCGACGGGCACTGATTCGCCGGTAATCGAAGCCGTATCCAGACTGGCCTGGCCGGACAAAACCCGACCGTCCGCCGGCACCCGATCACCGGCGCGCACCTCAACGGTGTCGCCGGATTTCAGCGTGCCGTTGTCCACTTCGATGATCGAACCATCCGCCAGAAGCTTGCGTGCGTGACTGCGCGTCAGTTGGCCAAGCGCATGAATCGCTTCCTGCGAACCGATCACGCTGCGCTCCTCCAGCACATGGCCGAAGATCATGATGATCGGCAGCAGCGCCGCTGTCAGCAGATCGCCGGTGGCCCATGCACCGAGCATGGCCAGGGCAATCAGTTGATCGGTGATGCCGTGCAAGCTTGGATAGCGCAGGCTGTACCACGCCGAACGCATCACCGGGACGGCAACTAATAAAGAAGCAAAACCAAGCAGCAACTGACTGACGCCGGTTTGCTCCGGCACCAGCCAACGCCAGATCAAACCCAGCCCCAGAAGACCGAGCGCCAGCATCGCCAATGTCAGTTGGCGTGCGGCGCGGCGTTGTTCGGCCGAGGACAACAGGCTCGGTGCAGCGGTCGTCGCAGTCATTTACTGGCTCCCTGAATGATCAGACGGGAATCGTCTTTCGGGTCGACCGTGGTGACCGATCCGGCCTGACCGAGAATCTTCGGCATGCGCTCGCGGTACAGGCGCAGAAGCATTTGCGGGTCGGTGCTGCTGGCCAGACTCGACACCGTGGCAGTGTCAGCCGTGGCTTTGGCCAAGCGTTCACCGGCCTGCGCGTGAGCGACTTGTAGCGCCCGATCGGCTTGTTCGTTGGAGGTCTGGGTGAGCTTTTCGGCATCGGTACATGCGTTGGCCACAGCTTTGTCGGCTTGCTGACTGGCCGTCAGCACCGCGTTGAATGCACTGACCGCCGGATCCGGCAGACTCGACTGCACATCGACCCGCGCCACTTCGATCCCGATACCCTGCCCGCTCGCCTTCAACTCGGCGAGGCGTTTATTGACGCCTTGGACCAAATCACCGCGCAATCGCTCACGTCGTTCGGCAGCCTGATTGTCAGCGCCGATCAATTCCGGACGCGCGACCAGAATGGTGTCCAGATCCCTGGCGGCAGTCAGTGCCACGGCACTGCGAGTGACCAATCGATCCAGCGCCGGCAACACATGATCGGCCTGCAAGACAAAGTCGTAAGGGTCGGTGACTTTGTAGAACACCCGCACATCCAGCTGCACCACGCCGGCGTCACCGGTCAATAAATAACCAGAGCCGGCCAGAGCATCGCTGAGTGGTGTAGCGAAGGAAGCGACTCGATCAGCCTTGAGTGCCTCATCGCTGCGCAACAGGTTTTCCACCCGACGCTCGATCACCCGATCCGCGGCCGGCAACAAAACCACCTGTTCGAACGGCTGCGGCCAAGCCAACAACAGCCCCGCGTTCTGCACGCGATCCAGTGCACCAAAGTGCAAAACCACCGCACGATTCTGCGGATCGATCTGTCGCACATTGGAAAACGCCCAAGCCAATGCGGCCAACACCGTCACCGCATACAGGGCGAGAAATGCCAAACGACCAGCCTGAATCCACGGGCTGTTCAGCGAATGTGTTCCACGTGGAACTTCTTCGCTCATGGCTGCGATCCGGATTTACTGTCGAGTGTTGGCGGGCCATCGATCAGCACGCGAAATGGCGCCGCGTCAGTGCGCAAGATCAGTTTGGTGTCTGGCGTAACGATGGTGCCAAGGGTGTCCAGCGAGCGCAGCAAGTTGTACAGCTGCGGCGAACTGGCGTACGCACGGCCGTAAATCTGCGCGGCTTCAACGCGAGATTGTGCTTCGATTTCTGCAGCTTTCACGGTGGCGTCGGCCTGCACAATTCGCGCATCGCGTTCGGCAGCAGAGCGGATTTGCGCAGCCTCACGCTTGCCGATCGCGGTACGTTCGGTAGCGATTGTTTCACGCTCGGCGCGCATGCGATCGACAGTTGCGGTAAGGGTGACAGAAGGCAAAGTCAAACGCTCGATGCCGACTTGCACAACGCGCACGCCATAGGTGGCGAGCAATTGCTGATCGATCTGCTGACGCAACTGCGCTTCGAATTCAGCGATATGCACCTGACTGGCATCAGTGTTCACCAGGTTCGCCAGATCGAAACTGCTGGCTGTGGTTTCCAGCGCCGAGCCCACGAAGGTGCGAATCTGCCGCGCCGCCTCATCCGGCTGGTTCTGTACAGCGCGCATGAAGCGCTGCACATTGTCCGGATCACCCTGCACCTGCCACGCCACGTAGGCCTGCACGATGATGCGCAAACCGTCGCGGGTACCAACATCCTGCAAGCCGCTGGAGGTGGTGCGCAAACGCAGATCCACCGGGATCGCCGCTTCGAACGGCGCCGGCAAACGCCAGCTCAAACCCGGATCAAGCAGTACCCGCGATGGATTGCCGAAGCGGGTAATCACCGTGGCTTCACCCGAGCGCACTTGCACCAGGCTCGCTGCTGCGATGGCGAACGCAACCAGCAACACCGCCCAGCTCATGCGTCGCCACGGGAAAGGCCCCGCCTCTTCCGGCGCACCGTGGTGATGGTGATGATGCCCGTGATGATGGTGATGTCCGCCGTGGCCATGATCGTGGCCGCTGTGATCATGCGGTTCGTGAGTGTGCGACTGGCTCAATGGGCGACTCCTGGTTGAGCGGTGTTGCGCGCGGGCGACGGGTCAGCCGGCAGCGTGAAAGTACGCAGATCGATGGTCGGCGGATTGCTGCTGCCACCCAGACGATGGTCGATTACCAGCAATTTGGCTTTACTCAGGCCTTGGCTGAGCTGACCGAGATATTGCTCAAGCACGAAAGCCTGACCAGCACTGGCATAGGCTTTTTGTTCGGCGCTGAATTTCAGATCCGCCGCCTGCGCCGTAGCACGGGTTTCGCGCGCGTTGGCGCTGGCCTGATCGCGAGCGAGGCTGGCCTGCAATTGCGCCTGATTGCTCGCTTCGGCCGCAGCGCCACGCTCGCGGGAGATCAACGCCTGCGCGCCGATCTGCGCCGCTTGCACGCTGTGGTAGGCATTGGCGGCACCGGCCGGCGGGTGAATGGCTTCGACGACTGTGGCGAGAATCTCCACGCCGCTGTTGAGTTGCTGCAGATCACTTTGCACCGCGCGACCGATCTCCTCGCCCAGTCCGACCCGATCTTCACCGAGCAAACCGTCGAGTGTGCGCGAGGCAAAGTCATGCACCAGAATCCGGCTGGCCGTGCTGCGAATCAGCGTCGGCACATCGGCACTGTTGTAGGTCGCGGCCAGCGCCGCCTGATCAGTCAGGCCTATGCGATAAACGAAGCGCACGTCCATGTTGACGATCTGAAAGCTCTGTTGAGCGCCACGGCTGCTGGCGATGACTTGCGACTTGTCATTGACGTGGCTGGCGTCCCACAAGCGGTTGGCTGTCATCGGCGCAGGGCCTTCGGCAGGATCGGCTTGCAGCGGCGCCGGATTCTCGCCAACGCTGGTGGCCAATTCGTGCACCACACCGTTCTCGACGATCAGCACGCGCCCCAGCGGCCACGGCAAACCCGTGTGCAATCCTGGGCCGAACACCTGCACCGGTTTGCCGAAGCGCTCATAGATGCCACGGCCCTGCAGCGGGATTTCATGAATGCCGGTGAGCAGCCAACCCACCGCTGCGACGAGCGCCAGCACTGGCAGAAACGCTCGGCGCATGAAACTGAACGCCCAGATCTGGCGCAGATCGATGCCAAAACGGTTGTGCAATTCGTGCTGCAACGCGAGAAAAGGCTGGGGTGGCCAACGCAGCATGTCGGTAACAAAACTGCGCGCCAGCAACCTTGGCTCAAGCTGTTCGCGACGCGGGCTAAAAACTGAAAGAACGGCGCGCAATAGCCACTCGATCGCGACCAATCCTGGCAAGATACCTATCAGTACAGACACGCGAACTGGCCACACGGCATTCTCGCCAGCGAACAACAGACACAGCGCGCCGAGCACCAGAGTGATGATCGCCACGCGCGTCAGTTGCGCCAATGAACCTGCTTCCGGCCATTGCGCAGGATTCTCCTGAGCCAGTTGTCGCTCAAGCACCAACAAGCCGAACGCCAGCAGTAATGACAGCGCTGCGCCCACAGTGGCGGACAATCCAACGGCTGCGGCGGGCAGCGCCAGGTTCCACACCTGTTCGATACTCAGCGCCACCAGCAACGCCCAGCCAGCCAACCACAGCGTCGCAGCACCGATCAGGCCAAGTGCATGCAAACCCCGCTGGCTGAGGCGATCCAGCAGGCGCTCGTACCACCCTTGCGGCGCAGAGCGTTCATCTTCGGCAATAGGCGTCAGCACAACAGGATTGATCACCCGCGCGCGCCATTGCGTCACCCACCACGCAGATTGCAGCCCGGCGACCAACACCAGCAGCGCCGCGCTCTGATTGACCAGCAGCGGCAGCCACAATGACTGCGGTGCAAACAGCCCGACGAAAAACGCCAACACCCAGCCCGCCCCGGCCAAACCACCGAGGGCAAACGCCCAACGCCGCAGTCGCCTGCCCTGCGTGGCCGCCTGCTGAAAACGCGGCAGTCCGGTCACTTGCGTGCCATCCACCTCCAGATCAACTTGCATATCACCCCAATATCATTGGCTCGCGGTTCATATCGTTACGATATAACGAAAAGCGTGAAATATTCGTACACAATTACGCGTATTCAAAGACGCCCAACCTGTCGCTTGCCTGAAGCCTTGACCGAAAAGCCTCGAAACGCACATATTACGTTCGTAATTTTTATTCAGAACTACTTTTAGCGATCCGCATCCATCCAACAGGAGCAAGCGCATGAGCAACTATGACGTAGTGATTCTGGGCGGCGGCCCCGGGGGTTATAACGCAGCGATCCGCGCCGGCCAGTTGGGCCTCAAGGCCGCTTGCGTGGAAGGTCGTGCGACGCTGGGCGGCACTTGCCTGAACGTCGGTTGCATGCCGTCCAAAGCCTTGTTGCATGCCTCGGAGCTGTACGAAGCGGCGATAGGTGCGGAATTCGCCAACCTCGGCATCGAGGTCAAACCGACGTTGAATCTCGCGCAGATGATGAAACAGAAAGACGAGAGCGTGGCGGGCCTGACCAAAGGCATCGAGTTTCTCTTTCGCAGAAACAAAGTCGAGTGGATCAAGGGCTGGGGCCACATCGACGGCCCGGGCAAAGTCACGGTGACCGACGCTCAAGGCAATAAAGTCGAGCTGACCGCCAAGGACATCATCATCGCCACCGGCTCCGAGCCCACTCCCCTGCCCGGCGTCGAGATCGATAACAAACGCATCCTCGACTCAACCGGCGCGCTGTCTCTGAGTGAAGTGCCCAAGCATTTGGTAGTGATTGGTGCCGGGGTGATCGGCCTGGAACTGGGTTCAGTCTGGCGACGCTTGGGCGCGCAGGTCACCGTGGTCGAATACCTCGATCGCATCTGCCCCGGCGTCGATGGCGAGGCCGGCAAAACCCTGCAACGCTCACTGAGCAAACAGGGCATCGCGTTCAAGCTGAGTTCGAAAGTCACCAGCGCCACCTCTTCCGCCAACGGCGTGCAACTCAGCGTCGACCCGGCCGCTGGCGGTACGGCCGAGTTGCTCGAAGCTGATTACGTGCTGGTCGCTATCGGTCGTCGTCCGTATACCCAAGGCCTCGGTCTGGAAAACGTCGGCCTGAGCACTGACAAGCGCGGCATGCTCGCCAACAAACAGCACCGTACCGAAGCCGCCGGGGTCTGGGTGATCGGCGACGTGACCTCCGGGCCAATGCTCGCGCATAAGGCTGAAGATGAAGCGATGGCGTGCGTCGAGCAGATCCATGGCAAGGCTGGCGAGGTCAATTACGACCTGATCCCCAACGTGATCTACACCCGACCGGAACTGGCCAGCGTCGGCAAGACTGAAGAACAACTCAAGGCCGAGGGCCGTGCCTATAAGGTCGGCAAGTTTCCCTTCACCGCCAACAGCCGGGCGAAGATCAACCATGAGACCGAGGGTTTCGCCAAAGTCCTCGCGGATGAACGCACCGATGAAGTCCTCGGCGTGCACCTGGTCGGCCCGAGCGTGAGTGAAATGATTGGCGAGTTTTGTGTGGCGATGGAGTTCAGTGCCTCGGCGGAAGACATTGCGTTGACGTGCCATCCGCATCCAACGCGGTCAGAGGCGTTGCGTCAGGCGGCGATGAATGTCGAGGGGATGGCGACGCAGATGTAGGGTTCTGAAATCCAGGTGGCTGAAACACCGCTTTCGCGAGCAGGCTCGCTCCCACAATTACCGTGTACCTTTCTGAAGGACTGCGGTCGAATGTGGGAGCGATCTGCTCGCGAATGGGGGCCCACCCGGTCTTAAGCCGGAAGATGCCCCAGCGGCAACGCCCCCGGCGTCTTCACCGTGTGAATGGCAAAGTTGCTGCGAATGTCGCTCACCCCCGGCAGCTTCAACAGGCAACCACTGAGAAAGCGGTCATACGCGCGTAAATCCGGCACCACCACTTGCAGCAAAAAGTCCGATTCCCCCGACACCAGAAACGCGGAAATCACTTCCGGCAACGCTGTCACCGCGCGGTAGAACGCCTCGGCCTGCTCATCGTTGTGGCGCTCGACCTTGACCCCGACAAACACCGTCAGCCCCAGCCCGACTTCATCGCGATCAAGATTGGCCTGATAACCGCGAATCACCCCGGCCTCCTCGAGCATCCGCACCCGGCGCAGACACGGTGAGGCCGACAGGCCTATTTCATCCGCCAGCTCGACATTGCTCAGGCGTCCGTTGCGTTGCAGCGCCGCGAGAATCTTGCGATCGAAGGCGTCGAGTTTCATGTTTGGCAGATCCCGATAGTCATGCAATGGAAAACCAGCAGATTATGCCAATCAAGAAGGTTTTTGAAGCTGACTTCGCAAGCACCTGCCCCACCCTTCAGCTCTAGACTTGGCGCACCGAATCGACAACGAAAGGGCGGCAACATGGCGAGTCTCTGGCTGTTTTTCCTGGCATTGGCGGTGATCTATCTGTTACCCGGCCCGGACATGATCCTGCTTCTGCAAACCGGTGCGCGACAGGGACGCGGCGCGGCACTGGCCACCGCTATCGGCCTGGGCGTTGCTCGCGGTTGCCACGTGGCGCTGGCGGCGTTGGGGCTGGCCGCGCTGTTCAAGGCTGCACCGTGGACATTCGAGGTCGTGCGTTTGGCGGGGGCGGCGTATCTGTTGTGGATCGGCATTCAATGCCTGCGCAGCACTCTGCTGCCGAGCCTGAATGCGGGTGAGGCTGGTGACGTACACGGGCAATGGCGCGAAGCCGTTCGACGCGGTTTGCTGACCAACCTGCTCAACCCAAAAGCGCTGCTGTTCTGCTCGGTGCTGCTGCCGCAGTTCA
This sequence comes from Pseudomonas sp. Irchel 3H7, assembly GCF_900187605.1. GTDB lineage: Bacteria > Pseudomonadota > Gammaproteobacteria > Pseudomonadales > Pseudomonadaceae > Aquipseudomonas. The sequence continues at coordinate 182,074 of NZ_FYEA01000007.1, read as the reverse complement.
TCGTCAATGACGGCGCACCGGTATTGAGCCAGTTCGCCGTGCTCGGCATGTTGCTGGTCGGCGTCGGTCTGCTGTTCGACAGCGCCTACGCCCTCACCGGCGCCGCATTGGGTCGTTGGCTGCAACACAGTCCAACCGCCCAACGCGTACAACAATGGCTGTTCGGCAGCCTGCTGATCGGTTTCGCCATACGCCTGACCTTCGTCCAGCAGGCTTAGCTTTTGCGGACCTTGCGCTGGCGACGGGTGATCAGCAGCAATGCCGCAGCGCTGACCAGCACAACCACGCCGATCTGCACCGGCCACTTGTACGGCCGCAGCGATGAACGCACGGCATCCGTGACCTGAGTGACGTAACGCTTGTCAGCGTTTTCGAAATCCGGGTACGGGCACTGATTGCCGAAGTCGACCGCCCACGGGACGAACGGACCTTCCTTGATGTAACGCTGATACAGCGCGCTCTGATCTTCCAGGCTGCTGTTCCAGCCGGCCGCGTTGCACAGCACGGCGGCGAATGCCTGACTGGTGTGCGGCAGGTTGTCAGCGGCGCGCCCGGCCAGTTCGGTGGCGACGAAACGGTAGTGATAGCGCTGATCCGGTTTCGCTTCGCTGGCGGCCTGACGTTGCACCTCGGCCTCGCTCACCAGCGGGCCGACTTTCAGCTCCGTGCTTTCCAGACTGTAGTTGCCACCGAACGTGGCGTAGTCCGGCGCCATCTCATAACCGAGAATATCCATGCCCCATTCACGCGCTGTCCACGCGGCGTTATACAGCGCACTGGCGCGCTTGGTCGGCCACCACGACGCATCGGCCTTCAGCCGTTGTTCGCCGTAGAGGCGAGCCTTGTTTTGCAGGTCGGGATTGTCGAAATAAGCGACCGCGTCGGCGTAATGCCCTTCGCGCAGCAAACGCCGGCCGAGCAGGTTGCGCAGGCTGGCGGCGACCGGCAGCGGCACGTAGTTATCACGCTGCTGTTGAGTCAGCGCGGGCGGAGCCGGGACGTTATCGTCGACGTACTTTTTCAGCTCATCGACGGTCAGTACGCGCTCGGCCACGGTCGCGGCATCGAACCAATAGACACTGTTGCTGCGATACAACTGCACGAAAGCCTGCAGGTACTCGCCACGTTGCAACGCGAGAATCGCGCTTTCGCCCTCGACCCGGCATTTCGGCTGAACCGCTTCAAACGCCCAGTCCGGCGTACGGCGATAACCCCAGTCTTCGCTCTGCGGGAAGGCTTGCGCGGCTTTCGAATAGGCTGCGGCTGCGGCGTTTTTGTCACCGTCACGCACCGCCAGTTTGGCCCGCAGCCACCACGCCAGGCCGCCGTCGCCGGCGTTCTCGAGAAAGGCCTTGGCACCGGCGTAATCACCCTGTTGATAACTCATCGCCGCCAGACGATCCGCGTTTTCGAGGCTGCCGCGGGTGCTGTTTTGCAGCAGTTTCACCAGTTTTTTCTCGTTCGGCGGCTCATCGCCAAACGACCAGCCTTGACGGCTCACCAGCGATGCCGTGACCAGTTGCTGTACGGCTTTGTGCTGCAGCAAATCGGCGAGTTCGGCCTCGGGCAACTCCGCCAGTTCATTCATCAATTGCTTGAGCGAGGTGTAACCCACGGCCGAGCCGTGCAGGTTCTGTGCTTCATACAATTCGATGGCGCCGTTCCAGTCGCCCGCCGAGCGTAACACTCGCGCCTCTTCACCGAGGCTGGCAACACCCAACTCCAGCGGATCGCTGAAACCGTCGATGCTCAGTTGCCGGGCTTGGCGGAACGTATCACGCGATTGCTCCAGCGCCTCGACCGCATCCCCGCCTTCGCGGCTCATCGCAAACCAGGTACGGCCCAGCGAATACGCCGCCCACGTGCTGCGCAACGGACGCTGATCTGCCGGCAGCGCCAGCAGCTTGTTGAAATTCTCGACGGCGAGTTGATGATCGCCTGTGGCAAATGCCACCGCACCAGCCACGTACAAGCGGATTTCCGCCGGCAGGCTGGCGCCCTGCGCCTCGACCTGCCGCGCATCGCTCAGACCGCGCAGTTGTTTGATCAACGCTTGCTGCTCAACGCTCAGTCCGGCCTGTTCAGCCTTTTCCCGAGCCTCGGCCGCCGCGTTTTCCTCGCCGTACATATCGTTGGGATTGTGCGTCGCCGCAGTGACATTCTTCAGCCCGGCGATGGTTTTGCCGAGGCGGCTGAGTTCGAAGTTGAAGTTGCCCTCAGGCAGATCCGCGAGGGTCTGCCCACGATTGTCGAGCAGGCGCATGGGGAAATCCGGCCCGCAGGCGAACGCCGAACCCAGCGGCAGGCAGAGGCTCAGGCAGAGCAGATGGCGGGGCCAGTTACGGGTCAACATGCGAACCTCCTTGATCAATATTGGCGCAACGCGCCCAACCGATGACGCGCTGCCCACCCGCCGGCAAGCGGCCGTCGCGCAGGCGGGTGAAGGTAAGCAGATCCGGGCTTTGTTGCAACGAGTAACCGGCGAGCGCATCGGCGCCTTCACAGTTTTTCGCCTTGAGAATGATCCGCGCAGGCCAGGCACTGTCGAGGTTGCCGGGATTGTCGAGTTTGATGTCGTAGAGGCCGTCGAACTCGCTCAGCGTCACGCCGAGCTGACTGTTCAGTTGATCACCCCGTGCGACCGCCGCAAGGGTGGTCAGACTCCAGGCGCGGCGGTCAGTGGCCAGCGGCAGGCGGAACCAGATCAGACCGGCCAGATGCGCCGGTGGGTCTTCGCGCAAGGCCTTGCCAAGTTGGCGCAATTGCTGCGGATCTGCGAGCAATTCCTGGCGCTCACCGCCCCGCTCAAGTTGTACTTCGCTTTCCACCACCGGCGCCCCGCCATCATCCGGCAACAGCGCCACACCGTAAGCCGGCAGCGCGAGAAAAAAAGGTTTGTCGGTAATCCGCGCCCAGGCCTTGGCCCACTTCAACGCCTGATCAGGATCGAACAGACCCCGACGCGGATCGCTGACGGCGTGGACTTGCAGCACGCTGCTGTCGACGGTTTGCAGGAGTGTCGGCAATTGCGCACTGTCGAGCCAGGCCGGAAGTGCCGTGATGCTCAAAGGCAGAGACGTCGGCAATGCCGAGCGCAAATGTTCGAGGAATTCAGCGTAGGCCGGCAAACGTGCGTTACCGGCATCGTGATCAATCTCGACGCCGCTCAATACAAGACCTTGCGCCTGCCAATCGGCAAGCACCTGCAGAATCTGCGTGGTGAGCTGATCTTGATCCAGCGCCTTCAACTGCCCATCGAGACGAATCACTGCGATCAAAGGACGGCCGTCGGCTATCAATAACGGCGCATCGATCCGCGCCCGGCTCCATCCGGCATTTGGAAAGGCTTGCAGCGCCAGCACGCGCAGCGTCGAGAAATCCTGGCGACTGTCACGCAGCGCTACCGCGTGGGCCGGCGTCCACTGGCGTTGCCAGATGTAGAGTTGTTGGTCGAGAGGGCGCGCGTCGTGTTGCTCGCAACCCGCGATAACGATGCCCAAAAACAGACCCACAATAAACCGCATACCTTCCAGCCCCCTGACACCACAAGGCTGCAAGGTTACACAAAACCCCTGTAGGAGCTGTCGAGTAAAACGAGGCTGCGATCTTTTGATCTTGTTTTTCAGGATCAAAATCAAAAGATCGCAGCGTGCCGCAGCTCCTACACGGGTGCGGCGGGTTTGCGGGCAATGATGACTTGGCTTTTCGCAACCACCGCGTCCAGCGCCTGTTTGATCTGCGCACCACGCGGCGAGTCCAGCACGGCTTGCCAGGTCTCGGCCCAGTGATTGAGCAGCGGATGATCCGGGTTGCTGAAATCGACCTTGGCTTCCCAGAACAACAGCATCCACATCGACCAGTAAAAGCCGTACTGACTATGGCTGACGATCTCCAGCCCGGCCTCGCTGACCAGTGCCTTGAACTGCTCTTCGCTGATGATGCGAATGTGATTGGGCTTCTGGAAGTACTGGGGCGCGGCGATGTCTTTTTGCAGGTCTTCAGAACTCGGGTGCGGCACGCTCAACAGGTACAAGGCGCCCGGTTTGCCGACACGCACCAGTTCGGCGAGGAACTGTGCCGGATCGTCGACATGCTCGATGACTTCGGTGGAGACCACGCGCGTTGCAGTGCCGTCGGCGATCGGCAACGGATTGCAATCGGTGACGTGACATTCCATGTCCCGTGCCGGCGTATCGCTCAGGCGCTGACGAGTCGCTTCGACCTTGGCCCCGTCGATGTCGGCGATGATGATCTTCGCCCCGCGCATGCCACAAAAATGCACGTTGCCGCCATCACCGCAGCCGACATCAAGCAGCGTGTCCTCGGCAGACACCACGAAACCTTTGAACAGCTCGTTGGTTTCCTGGTTGAACCAGCCACTGAGCTTGGCATCGTACAAGCCGAGCATGTACGGATCGACCTTGCTGGCGACCGGCTCCACTGCCTGCGCGGGGACCGGTGCTGGCGTCGCCGCCGTGAGTTTCTTCAGTAGGCTCAGCATGAGGTGGCTCCAGAGGACGGGACGGTGGATCGGGACGTACCGAGGCGGCGCACGAGCGCGGCACCACGGTTGCGCATGGGCATTTCGACCCAGCGGTAATTGAGTTCGCTGAGCAACACGATCAGGCCGAAAGCGATCAGCAGCGTCAGCACCGGGTGGCCGGCAGGGCTGGGCAGACCGGCGCTCTGCAAGCGAAAGATCAGTTCACGCACCAATTGATAAGCGGGTATGTGAATCAGGTAGATGCCATAGGACCGGCTACCGATCCACCCCAGCAGCCGCTGCATCGCGCCAGCGGGCATCAGGTAATTGCGGTTGTACGATGCGATCCACACCAGTATTGCGCTCAGTACGGCAATTGAACCGATACGGTACCAGGCGAACGTGAAGCGATCGGTGGCCATGAAACTCAACAGCGCGCCGATCAGCATCAATGCCGAAATTCCGCCCCATGGCCGAGCGAGAAAATTCGGCCGCCAACGTTGATAACTCGGCTGCGCACTCCACATTGCCAGCAATACACCGAGGGCCAGCGCATCAGTACGCACCACCATCAACAACGGCGTGCGCAGGGTGAAAATCTGCACCGCGACCAGCGCCAGCAATGCCCAGACCAGATGTTTGCGACAGAGCATAATCAGCAGCGGGAACAGCAGGTAGAACTGCTCCTCCAGCGACAGGCTCCAGTAGACGAAACTGCTGCCGTACTCGTAGCGAAAGAAGCTGTCGGCAAACCGGAAGTTGGCGTACTGCAACACCCCGGCCAACGTTGCTTGCAGGTTGGCCGACAACGTACCGAACGCCCCCGAACGATTGAGAAACACGCACGCCAGCAACATCAGCGCCAGCCATAACCAGGCCGACGGCAGTAACCGGAAAACCCGGCGAAGCCAGAAATTGCGCGTCTGCTGCCAATACTCCTGGCGGGTTGTACAGCCTTGCAGCGCCGGGATCAGGCTTCGGGCAATAACAAAACCGGAGATGGCGAAAAACAGATCAACGCCCCACCACGGCTGCGCCCAGGCATGGATCTTTTCCAGCGACGGCACGACATCGGTAAACAGACTGCCCTGCAAGTGATGGAACAACACGCCCAATACGGCAATTGCGCGCAGCACTTCAATGTCCATGATCCGCTTGCTGCTCATGGTGCCTCCCCCACACCCGATGGCTTGCGGGCGATGATCACCTGGCTCTTGGGCATGAAGCGGTCAAGCGTCTGCTTGATCGCCAGCCCGCCCGGCTGAGCGAGCAGGTCCTGCCAGGTCTTGGCCCAGTTCTCCATCAACGGCATGAAGGGCTCCTGAATCCGGTCACGCACCGCACCGCCCGGATCACGCCCTGCAGCCCGTTCGCCGGCCCAGAAAAAAATCATGCCCATCACCCAGAAGAATCCGCTGGCCTGGCGATGTTCGATCACCAGGCCAGCCTCTTCTACCAGCGCAGCGAAGCGCTCCGGGGTGAAAATCTGCACATGATTGGGAGACTGATAGTAACTGTCCGGGGCGATGCCTTTTTGCAAGTGTTCGCCCACCGGTGCCGGCACGCTGAACAGATACTGTGCACCTGGGCGCCCCATGCGCACCAGTTCGGCCATGAACGGTTGGGGCTGATCGATGTGCTCCAGCACCTCCATGCACACCACTTTACTGGCGCAGCCGTCAGCCAGTGGCAACGGCAGGCTATTGCTGACCAGCCCAAGATGGGCTTTGTCGCTTTGTGCTTCGAGCTGCCGTGCGAGCTCACGCACCTTGGCGTGTTCGCTGTCGGTAAAAATCACCGAAGCACCCTGACGCACGGCAAACAGTGTCGCCACGCCTTCGCCACAACCGACATCCAGCAACGTATCGTCAGCGCTGATCGCAAAGCCCTTGAGCAACTCGCCGCTGTCATTCAAGAACCAACCGTCGAGCACGGCGTCATGTAAACCGACGTCGCGAGGCGACACCTTGGCCAACGGTGCCGACAGCGGTTGCGCGGCACGCGCCGGACGCCATCGTGCGAGCAGACGACGGATCATGCGACCGTAACTGGCGCAGGCAACGTTCCGCGGGCTTGCAGTGGCTGCGCAAAAAAATCGCGCAATCTCTGCTCGGTGCTGGCCTGGCTACAGAATCGCTGCAGGCTGCGAATCGCCTCGGCGGACATCCCGGCGTAACGCTGCTCATCGGTTTTTGCCACGTCATAACTGGCGCGATACGCCAGACACAGCGAATCCCAGTCGGTGATGTAACGCATCGTGCGATAGGCCGCACGCGGGTCATGCGGCCAGGCGGTGAGCTCTTCGGTGAAGTCGACGATAAATGCATTATCGCTGCTCACATAATCGGCCATCGCGGTGTTCAACGGCGCAATCGCCGGTTTGCCGCAGGACATGAACTCCATCAACGGCAGGCACTGTCCTTCACCGTAAGAACTGTTGACCACGTAGCTGGTGGCCTGCACCAGTGCTTCGTAATCGGCATCCGCCAGATAGCCATGGATCAGCACGATCCGGCACTGATACGACTGATTCTTGTACAAGTGATGCAGCATGTCGGTCAGCGCATCGGCGATGTCATGGTGGGTCAGTTTGAGCACCAGGGTCACATCGCTGATGTCGCGAAACGTCGTGCAGAACGCGCTGACCATATCCTGCCAATTCTTGCGGCCGTCGTAAGGGTTGAACACCGAGGTGTAGACCACGCCTTCGAGCTGCAATTGGCAATCCTCTGGCGGTCCTGCGAAGGACATCGGCGTGCCTTCGCGCAATCGCGGTGGGCCATACGGCCGCAAGTCCGTGCGACGACTGTCGATCAGCAATCCACGCAGGTTCAGCGTCACAAGGTCAACCACCGGACGCTTGGCCAATTGCTCGCCGCGAGCGGCAAAGCGATCCCACACCGGAGCCGGGATCGCGCAGATCGGATAGTCCGCCCCCATCACGTCGCGCACCGCGTTCACCGTGAATGTCGAATGCGTAATCGCCCGGCCACACGCCTGCAACACCACACGCCAATCGTGACGTGATTCGCCCTGCCAGCTTTCAGTCGGGATGGTGCTGAATTCCCAGGCGAACACCGGGATGGTCGGGCATGCGTAATGGATGGGCGTGCGATGCGGCGGCGAGAACGACAGGAAGACGCAATCCTCGCCCCGGCTCAAGCAGTCGAAATACAAACGATCCACTAACTCGTCAGGGTTGCTGACTTCAATCACCTGACCGATTCGTTCGAGAACGGGGCGAAACTCCTTGAGCACGAAGTAATAGCTGTACTCCGGCCGGCCGAGGTTCTGCTGGATATTGCTCTTGTTGGTTTCCGAATGAATGATGATCAGCATGAGGCCGCTCCGGTCTCGACCGCCAACGAAGTCATTTCGCTATTGGCCCTCAGACCGAAAAACGCCTCCGCGCGCTGCTGCACGGGCGTAAAACCGCAGTATTCACGCATCCGCTCAGCAGCGGCAGCGGCCATCGCCAGGTAAGCCTCTGGATGGTTCTTGGCCATGGCGTAGCTGTCCTCGTAGGCGGTTTTCAACGATCCCCAGTCGGGACGATGGCGCAGCGTGCGATAGAGAATGCGCGCGTCCTCCGGCCAGATGGTCGGTTCGCGGCTGGACTTGACGATGAAAGCAACGCGTTCGTCGATGTAGTCACCCATCGCGGTGTGGTTCGGCGCAATCACCGGACGGGCACACGACATGAACTCCATCAACGGCAGGCACAACCCTTCGCAGCGCGACGCATTGACGTAGAAACTCGCAGCGCCATACAGCCGGGCAAATTCCTCCTCTTCCAGATAGCCATGCATGACCACCACGCGACAGGCGAATGGCGACAGCTGCGAGAGCAACGTAATGAGATGAACGTAATAGCTCGACAGATCGTTTTGGGTGATTTTCAGCACCAGCGTCGCGTCGTCGACATCACGCATAGCCCAGCAGAACGCAGTGATCAGGTGATGCCAGTTCTTGCGCCCGTCCTCGGGGTTGAACACGCTGACGTAAACCACGCCGCTGACGTCGATCTGTACGTGCTGACTGGTGTCGGGGAGCGAGGCTTGCGGGTGCTCAGCCAACACCGGCATTTCACTCACGGCTGGAGCCGGCGTTATTGCCTCGACAATGGGATCAGGCAACTCGCGGTGTTCCTCGCGGACCGAGCCCGGCAGCAAATCACTGACGGCTTCGCGATACCACTGCAACAGGTTGTGCTTGAGCAGAAACAGCGGTCGATGTTCGGAGGCCACCGTGACAGCTCTGTAGCCCGCGATCAGGTAATGCTTGGTGATGAAAGCACGCCGGCGCAGGGTCAGTGCCGGAGGAGGTTCCGCGATCGGCTCCGGCACGGGCTCGATCACTTGCGGTGTTTGCAGTTCCGGCTCGCGGAGTATCGGTGCGATCAAGCCATCGGCCGACAGCCCCAGAGCACGGCTGTCGATGATGCAGCCCTTAATCTGCAGCGTGGTGCCGGGGTTTACCGGGACACTTGGACAATCTCGCCGCACCTGAGCGAAACGCTCCCACAGTGGCGTGGGCAATACCAGCACGGGGAAATCTTCACCCAGACTGCGACGGATGGCCTGCGCGGTGTGGGTGGACAACGTAATCACCCGGCCATGGCGGGCCAGTGTCTGGCGCCAGTCCTGGCGCACATCGTCGCCAGCGTATTCGGTGGGGATCGAGTCATATTCCCAGGCAATCACGCAGACCATCGGGCACTGCAGGCCGATCGGGGTTTTATGTGGCGGTGCAAACGAAAGAAACAGGCATTCCTGATCGGCCTGGCGCAATTGCAGATACAGCGGATCGACGTCGTCAGTCGACGTGACCACATGCACGCGACCAAGGCTTTCCAGCACCGGGCGATAAGCCTTGAGCACGAAGTAGTAGCTGTATTCGGGACGCCCGAGACTCTGGCTGATGGAGCGGTCGTTGACGTCCGAGTAAAGAATGAAATTCATGGCATCCCACGATGAAGCAGCCGTCCCGGCAACCTCATGCTATGACGACCCGGCGTTGGATCAAGCCGCAATAACGCAGCTAGTCCATCATCTTCAGGCACGTCTTCGTTCTTGTTTTAGTGGTCAGTTTCACCCTGGTTGCGCCACGCCCACGGTGGACCTGGGGGAATGGCGACGAGGGCCATTCTAAACACATCCATCAAGGATCCGGGAACCGCCCGACGAGAATAAATCGGACTAAGCTGACGAGAACTGACCGGTCACGGTTTGGCCTGTTGAAATTGCTGCGCAATTGGCACAGATTGATAACAAACAACTACAACAACTGACTTCGCCCGTCTCTCACCCGGTTTTTCCTCCGGTCTGACAGACCTCTCCTTAAAGCCTGTGAGAAAGTGGCGCAAGTTCAAGACCAAGGGGTCGCTGTTTGAAAAAGCGTCTGTTCGTCACGGGTCTCAGTGGATTCGTGGGACAACATATTCAATCGCGTCTGGCATTGCCTGATTCGCCGTGGGAGCTGCTGCCTGCCGCCTCGCCCTACGACCTCACGAATGCTGACAGCCTCCGTGATCTGTGGCCGCAGATGCCCGACGCGGTAATTCATCTGGCCGGGCAGACCTTCGTCCCGGAAGCGTTCCGTGATCCGGCGCGTACCTTCGACATCAATCTTTTCGGCACCCTCAATCTGCTGCAGGCGCTCAAGGCGCGGGGCTTTGCCGGCACCTTCCTCTACGTCAGCTCCGGCGATGTCTACGGTCAAGTCGGCGAGAGCGATCTGCCGATCAGCGAGCAACAGTCGCCCTGCCCGCGCAATCCTTACGCGGTGAGCAAACTCTCGGCGGAGTTTCTCAGCCTGCAATGGGGCCTGAGTGAAGGCTGGCCGGTGTTGGTAGCGCGTCCGTTCAACCACATCGGCAGCGGCCAGAAAGAAAGCTTTGTCATCGCCAGTGCCGCCCGCCAGATAAGTCGCATCAAACAGGGCCTTCAAGCGCCGCAACTGGAGGTTGGCGACATCGATGTGACGCGAGATTTCCTCGATGTCGGCGATGTGATATCGGCCTACTTCGCGCTGCTGGAAAAAGGCACGTCAGGACAGGTCTACAACATCTGCTCGGGCCGCGAGCAAAGCATTCGCAGCCTGATCGAGCAGCTCGGCGATCTCGCCGAAGTCGACATGCAACTGGTTCAAGACCCTGCGCGCATGCGGCGTGCCGATCAGCGTCGCGTTTGTGGCAGCCATAACCGGCTGACCCAGACCACAGGATGGACGCCTGAAATCACAACACAACAATCCCTGCGGGCGATCCTGTCCGACTGGGAGACGCGAGTACGACAAGAATGACAAAAAGTGCATTGATCACAGGCATCACTGGCCAGGACGGCGCATATCTGGCCAAGTTGTTGCTCGGCAAGGGCTACAAGGTTTACGGCCTCGTGGCACGGCGCAGCAGCGATTCGCGCTGGCGTCTGCGCGAGATGGGGGTCGAAGCCGACATCGTCTATCTGGACGGGGACATGGCCGATGCCTGTTCGGTACAGCGTGCAGTCATTCAATCGGCGCCGGACGAGGTCTATAACCTCGCCGCGCAGAGCTTTGTCGCCGCGTCGTGGAATCAACCGGTGACGACTGGCATCGTCGATGGTCTGGGCGTTACCCACCTGCTCGAAGCGATCCGCCAGTTCAGCCCGCATACCCGGTTTTATCAGGCATCGACCAGCGAAATGTTCGGTCTGATCCAGGCTGAACAGCAGGATGAAAACACGCCGTTCTACCCCCGCAGCCCGTACGGCGTGGCCAAACTGTATGGCCACTGGATCACCGTCAACTACCGCGAAAGTTTCAACCTGCACGCCAGCAGCGGCATCCTCTTCAATCACGAATCACCGCTGCGCGGCATCGAATTCGTGACGCGCAAAGTCACCGATGCCGCGGCGCGCATCAAACAGGGCAAACAGCACGAACTGGCCCTGGGCAACATCGACGCCAAGCGCGATTGGGGCTTTGCCGGTGACTACGTCGAAGCCATGTGGCTGATGCTGCAACAGGACAAACCCGACGATTTTGTTGTCGCCACTGGCGTCACCACCACGGTGCGTGAAATGTGCCGCATCGCCTTCGATCACGTCGGCCTCAACTACCGCGACTACGTGAAGATCGACCCGGCGTTTTTCCGCCCGGCCGAAGTTGAAGTGCTGCTCGGCAATCCAGCCAAGGCTCAGCGTGTGCTGGGCTGGAAGCCGAAAACCGACCTGGATACCTTGATCCGCATGATGATGGATGCGGACATGAAACGCGTCGCCAAGGAGTAGGCCATGCTGATTCCCGTGATTCTGTCCGGCGGTGCCGGCACTCGTTTGTGGCCGGTGTCCCGCGAGGGCCATCCCAAGCCGTTCATGACCCTGCCCGACGGCCAGTCGCTGCTGGGCAAGACCTACCAGCGTGCCGCCGCGTTGCTGGACGGTTGGGGCGACATTGTCACGGTGACTAACCGCGAGTACTACTTCCAGAGCAAGGATCACTATTGCGCCGCCCATGTCTCGCGTCATCGCGGGCATTTCCTGCTGGAGCCGACCGGCCGCAACACTGCCCCGGCCATCGCTGCTGCCGCGTTGTCGCTGCAAGCGCTGCACGGTGACGACGCGATCATGGTGGTGATGCCGGCCGACCATTTGATCGTCAATCAGGACGCGCTGAAAAGTGCCGTCGAACACGCGGTCAATCTGGCGAAGGACGGTTATCTGGTGACCTTCGGTGTGACGCCGACCGCCCCGGAAACCGGCTTCGGCTACATCGAGACTGGCGCGCCACTCGACGCCAGAGGCGCTGCGAAAGTGCAGCGTTTCGTCGAGAAACCCGACCTGCAAACCGCCACGCATTATCTGGAAAGCGGCAACTTCCTGTGGAACTCAGGGATGTTCTGCTTCACCACCGCAAGTGTGCTGGCCGAGTTGCAACTGCATGCGCCGCAGTTGCTGGAACAGACCCGTGCCTGCATGGCGGCTAGCGCCCCGCTGGAAACTGTCGGCTGCCTGCAACAGGAACTGTCGCCAGCGCTGTTCGCCGAGATCACCGACATCTCCATCGACTACGCGTTGATGGAGCGCTCGGAAAAAGTCGTCGTGGTACCCGCCGGGTTCGACTGGAGCGATATCGGTTCCTGGGGCGCCGTCGCGGCTCTGGTACCGGCCGATGCCGATAACAATCGTGCCAGCGGCGAAGCGATTTTCATCGACAGCCACAATAACTTCGTTCAAAGCGAAGGTCGGCTGGTGGCTGCCGTCGGCGTGGACAACCTGATCGTCATCGACACCGCCGACGCCGTACTGGTCGCTCACGCTGATCGTGCGCAGGACGTGCGACGAGTGGCCAAGCAGCTCAAGGACAAATCCCACGAAGCCTACCGCCTGCACCGCACGGTGAGTCGGCCATGGGGCACCTACACCGTGCTCGAGGAGGGCCCGCGCTTCAAGATCAAGCGCATTGTGGTCAAGCCCGGCGGCAAGCTGTCTCTGCAAATGCACCATCACCGTAACGAACACTGGGTGGTGGTCGAAGGCATGGCCAAGGTCACCAACAATGGTACCGGTACCCACTTGGTGGCGAAAAACGAATCGACGTTCATCGCTGCCGGCCACCGCCATCGCCTGGAAAACCCCGGGGTGATCGATCTGGTGATCATCGAAGTACAAAGCGGCGAATACCTGGGAGAGGACGACATCGTCCGCTTCGAAGACCAATACGGCAGGACGGTTTGAATGCTGCTTTCCCTTTACCGCTCAATGCGCAGTTATCGCGGATTCATCCTCGGTAGCGTCAAGCGGGAGTTTCAATCACGTTATCGCAACTCGTTGTTCGGCGCGCTGTGGACTGTACTCAACCCGTTGTCGATGATTGTTGTGTACACGGTGATCTTTTCCCAGATCATGCGCGCCCGTCTGCCGGGCGTGGACGATGGCTTGGCCTACAGCGTCTATCTCTGCGCCGGCCTACTGACGTGGGGTCTGTTCGCGGAAATCACCACGCGCAGCCAGAGCATGTTTCTGGAAAACGCCAACCTGCTGAAGAAAATCAGCTTCCCGCGCATTTGCCTGCCGGTGATTACCCTGCTCAACGCCGGTATCAATTTTGCGATCATTCTCGGGCTGTTCTTCGGCTTTCTGCTGATCAGCGGCCGCCTGCCCGGCATGGCCCTGCTGGCGCTGATACCGCTGTTGATCGTGCAAGTGATCTTTGCCGCGGGGCTGGGGATGCTGCTCGGGATTCTCAATGTGTTCTTTCGCGATGTCGGGCAGATGTTCGGCATCTGCCTGCAGTTCTGGTTCTGGCTGACGCCCATCGTTTACCCGCTTTCGATCCTGCCGTCAGGCATCCAGCACGTCATCAGCCTGAACCCGATGACGGCGCTGATGACCAGCTACCAGAACGTGTTCCTTTACAACCAATGGCCGCAGTGGTCGTCACTGACACCGCTGCTGATCATCGGTCTGCTGCTCTGCACCATGGCGTTGCGCCTGTTCCGTCAACGAGTCGGTGAAATGGTGGACGAACTCTGATGGGACACATACGCGTTACTGGCCTGGCCAAAGCCTATAAACAATATCCGAATCGCTGGAGTCGCTTGCTGGAATGGCTGGTGCCGTTCTCGCCGAACCGCCATCACCTGCACTGGGTCTTGCAAGACGTCGATTTCGAGATCAAACCCGGTGAAGCGGTTGGCATCGTCGGCGTCAACGGCGCGGGCAAAAGTACCCTGCTGAAAATGATCACCGGCACCACCCAACCGACCTGTGGACAGATCCATCTGCAAGGCCGCGTGGCCGCGTTGCTGGAATTGGGCATGGGTTTTCACCCGGACTTTACCGGTCGGCAGAACGCTGTCATGGCCGGTCAGTTGCTGGGCATGCAGGTCGAAGAGATCGAAGCGTTGATGCCGCAAATCGAAAGCTTTGCCGAAATCGGCGACGCCATCGATCATCCGGTGCGTACCTATTCCAGCGGCATGCAGATGCGCCTGGCGTTCAGTGTCGCGACCGCGCGGCGTCCGGACATCCTGATCGTCGACGAAGCGCTGTCGGTCGGTGATGCGTATTTCCAGCATAAAAGTTTCGAGCGCATCCGCAGCTTCCGCAAAGCCGGTACGACCCTGCTGATCGTGTCCCATGACCGCTCGGCCATTCAATCGATCTGCGACACCGCGATTCTCCTGGAGAACGGACGTCTGGCCATGCGTGGCAAACCCGAAGAAGTCATGGACTACTACAACGCCATGCTGGCCCAGCGCGAAGGCCAGACGGTGCGCCAGGAGATGCTCGCCAATGGCCAGGTACAGACCATTTCCGGCACCGGTGAAGCAGCGATTCTCAGCGTGCGCCTTCTCGATGAGCAAGGACGCAGCCTTGAAGTCGCGGAGGTCGGTCAGCCTGTGGTGCTGGAAGTGCAGACCGAAATTCGTGAAGACATCGAGCGGCTGATTCTCGGCTTCATGATCAAGGATCGTCTGGGCCAGGCCATTTATGGCATCAACACCCATCGCCTCGACAAAGCCATTACCGAGCTGAGTGCCGGCGAACGCGTGACCTTTCGCTTCGCTTTCGACATGCGTCTGGGCAAGGGTAACTACTCCGTGGCGTTGAGCCTGTCACGTCTGGATTCGCACCTGGATCGCAACTTCGAGTGGCGCGATTATGGTTTGATCTTCCACGTGATCAACAATCGCCAGGAAGACTTTGTCGGCTGCTCCTGGTTACAAGCCCGGACCGAAATCACCCGTTCCAGTGAAAACCTTTTAAAAACGCCTGATACGGAGATCTTGCGATGACACGATTGCTGGTGGAGTGCACTTACGTTTTCGAACATCCCTCCGCCAACTCGGGCATTCAACGTGTTGTACGCAACGTCATTCAGCAATTGCCGACGGCCGATGACACCCTCGAATGCATCCCGGTGGTGATGATCGATGGCGGTTTGTATGAAGTTAAAAGTCTGGCGCCGCTGAAGTCCCCGAAGCTCGACCTGATGGGTCTGCGGGTGAAACTGGAACAGTGGGCCAACGCCTTCTGGCTACGTCACCGAGCGGTGGAGCGACGCTGGCCGTTCAACCAGTCGCATTTCACCCGTCGGGTGCTGTACGTCGGCTGCCGACTCACGGCATTCGCCTGTTTCAGCTTGCCCATGCGCCTGCTAGAGCGCGTCCTCAAGGGCCAACAGATTCCCGAGCGCTGCATCCCGCTGGTCCACCGGGGGGGCGATCAATTGGTGCTGCTCGACTCGTCCTGGCACGCCAACTTTTTCCCCCTCGCCGAGCAACTCAAGCGTGAGGGCGTGGGCATCATTTCGGTGATTTATGACCTGATCCCCCTGACCCACCCGCAGTTTTGCGATGCCGGACTGGTCAAAGTGTTCAACGACTGGTTCGACTGGATCGCGCGCACCGCTGATGGTTATGTCGCGATCTCGACCACGATCCGCGATCAGGTGCGCGAGGAAATGCTGCGCCGGATCGGCACGCAACAGGTCGGGCAGCGCTGGTTTGATTATTTCCACCTCGGCTCCGAACTGGACTTGAGTGAGGCCGATGCCAAGGTCGACCGTGGCCTGCTGGACATGTTCCAGACCAAGGACCCGGTGTTTCTCATGGTCAGCACCATCGAGCCGCGCAAAAACCACGCGTACCTGCTCGAGGCGTTTGAACTCGCCTGGGCAACAGGATCGAAAGCGCGGTTATGCATCGTCGGCAAGATCGGCTGGAAGTGCGATGCACTGATCGAACGAATCCGCCAGCATCCCGAGCTGAACCGGCGCTTGTTCATGTACAACTCGCTCTCGGACAAAAGTCTTGAGCACGCCTACTCTCACGCCACGGCGCTGGTGTTTCCGTCCCATGTCGAAGGTTTCGGCTTGCCACTGGTGGAAGCCATGCAACGCCAGTTACCGGCAATGGCCAGCGACATCCCGGTGTTTCGCGAGATCGGCGGCGACTACATGGCGTATTTCGACCTGGCGAATCCACAGAGTCTGACTGATCTGGTGACCGGCATGGAGCGCTCCGGCGAGTTTCCGGCAACGCTGAGCCTCGAACATTGGCGCTGGTTGAGCTGGCGTGAAGCGAGCGCCCAATTGGTCGAACGTATTGAACGCAACTTGAATGCAGCGATGCCTGCCCCCGAGAGTCAGCATGCGCATTGCTCTTAACGCGCGCATTCTCCAGGCACCGCGCACCGGCATCGGCCATTACGTTGCCGAACTGGTCAACGCCTTGCGCAGTGAGCCCGACATTGACGTGACGCTGTTCCACGGCTGGGGCTGGAGCTCGGCATTGCCGGAAGCGGCCATGCCCGGTTACTCGCGCCTGACACCGCTGCTGCGGCAGATTCCCGGGGCTTATCAGGCGCGCCGCTGGCTGGAGCAGAAACGCTTCGATCAGGGCCGCGCGCAAGGCATCGACCTCTATCACGAACCAAGCCTGTGGCCACTGGCCTTCGACGGCCCGACCGTGATCACCCTGCATGACCTGACGCACCTGCATTTCCCTGAGACCCAGCCTGCGGCGCGACTCAAGGAAATCGAACGTCGATTGGCCGTGGGTGTGCAGCAAGCCCAAGTAATTCTCACCGACTCGCAAGCCATTGCCGACGAAGCTCAAGCGTATTTCGGCCTGCCTGCCGAGCGTTTTGTGGTGGCCCCACTGGGGGTCGCCAAGCGCTTTCATCCGCGCGAAGCGTGCGCCATTGACGCGGTGCTCAAAGCTCATGCGGTGGCGGCGCGGGAATATTTTCTTTGCGTGGGCACGCTGGAGCCGCGCAAGAACCTTGGCCTGGCCCTGCGCGCCCATGCCCTGCTGCCGGAGGCGGTGCGCCAGCGCTTTCCACTGTTGATCGTCGGCATGGCCGGCTGGGAGCGCGAACAGTTCAGCGAACCCCTGCGTCAGGCGCTGGCCAGCGGGCATGTGTGCCTGCTCGGTTATTTGCCCGATGAACAGGTCGCGCAATTGCTGGCCGGCGCGCGGGCGCTGATTTTTCCGTCGCTGTATGAAGGTTTTGGTCTGCCGGTACTGGAGGCCATGGCCAGCGGCACGCCGGTGCTGCTCACGCGTTCTTCGGCGATGCCGGAAGTCGCGGGTGCGGCGGGCAACTATATTGAAGCTGACGATGCAGAAGGCCTGCGCGATGCGCTGAGCCGACTGATCGACGATCAAGCGCATTGGCAGGCATGCCAAGAAGCCGGATTGCAGCAGTCACGGCTTTTTTCCTGGGAGCGTTGTGCACAGGCCACGGCCGGTGCCTACCGTCAGGCCATGGGAGGTTGAATGCGAGTTCTTCATTTTTTCAAGACGTACCTGCCTGACTCGGTCGGCGGCATTGAGCAAGTGATCTTCCAGCTCTGCGAGAGCGGCGCTCAGCACGGTATCGACGGCCAGGTGCTGACACTCAGCGCCGACCCGAATCCCCCCATGGTGCAACTCGGTCAGCACGAAGTGCACCGCGCCAAACTCGACATCCAGTTCGCCTCCACCGGTTTTTCCTGGAGCGTGTTCAAACAGTTTCGCGAACTGGCGGCCGAGGCGGATGTGATCAACTACCACTTCCCGTGGCCGTTCATGGACCTGGTGCATTTCGCTAGCGCGACGAATAAACCGAGTGTGGTGACCTACCACTCGGACATCATTCGCCAGAAACACCTTCTCAAACTCTATCGCCCGCTGATGAACCGCTTCCTCGCCAGCGCCGACCGTATCGTTGCCGCTTCGCCGAACTACCTGCACACCAGCGACGTGTTGCAGCAATTCCAGGACAAGACCCGAGTGATTCCCTACGGTTTGAACAAGGCCGGTTATCCACAGCCTGATGCCGAACGGATAAATCGCTGGCGCCAGCAGCTTGGGGATAAGTTTTTCCTGTTTGTCGGCGTGATGCGTTACTACAAAGGCCTGCACATTTTGCTGGAGGCCCTGAAAGACGTGGACTATCCCGTGGTCATTGTCGGCGCCGGGCCATTGGAGTTGGAGCTGCACGCACAGGCGCAGGCGCTGGGCCTGCGTAACATTCATTTCCTCGGGCGCCTGGGTGACGAAGACAAAGTCGCACTGCTGCAACTGAGCTACGCGATTGTTTTCCCGTCGCACCTGCGCTCGGAAGCGTTCGGCATTTCTCTGCTGGAAGGTGCGATGTACGGCAAACCGATGATTTCCAGCGAGATTGGCACCGGCACCAGCTACATCAATATTCACAACGAAACCGGGCTGGTGGTCCCGCCCAGTCATCCACAGGCATTTCGCGAGGCGATGCGCACGCTCTGGGAAGACCCGGTCCGCGCCGCTGCCATGGGGGTGAAAGCCGAAGCACGTTACCGGCAGTTATTCACAGCCGATGACATGGGCCGCAAGTGGACGGAGCTGTATCAGGAATTGCTGGAAGAGAAATCCCTGTCCTACGCCTGAGCGTGGGTTGAACACCGATCCCCCTTCGGCAGCTCCTACACGGGTTCGGGTTACAGGTCCAAGACCAGTGGCTGATTGCTTTGCGCCGGAACCGCGCAGCAAATCAGCACATGCCCCGCTTCCGGAATATCCGCCGGCACCTGTGGATAATTCACCGCACCACTGACCAGCCGGGTCTTGCAGGTACCGCACGAACCACCGCGGCAACTGAACTCGGGGCGCAATCCGCGACTTTCCGCCAGCTCCAGCAAACTGCCGCCATCGGGTTGCCAGCGTGCTTCCTTGGCCGAGCGCTCGAACACCACTGGCACCGAAGTGGTTGCCGCAGGCGGTTGCTCGATCACGATCGCGTCCGGATCGGCCTGACGTTTCAGGGTCGACGGGCCAAAGGTTTCCGCATGAATCTGCGCATCGCGCACATCCAGTTCGCGCAAAGTGTCGTAAAGCCCTTGGGTAAAACCACCGGGGCCGCAGAGCACAAAGTCGAGCTGATCAAAATCCTCGGCATCCAGCAGGTTCCTCAGCACCGCGCCGTCGATCCGCCCACGCACATCGAAATCCGCGCCCTCTTGCAGATCGGCTTCCGGCTGGCTGAGCAGACGCAGGACTCGCACAGAGTCGCCCGCCGTTTCGAGCAGACGATCCAGCTCCTTGCGAAACGGCTGATCCGCCAGACTGCGCGAACTCTGCAACAACAATGTCGGACGAATTCCCCGCGTCCGCAGGCCTTGGTAGACCACCTCGCGCAGCATCGACAGCAACGGCGTGATGCCCACACCGGCAGCCAGCAGCACCAATGGTCGCTGTTCCAGCGGTGCCACGGTGAAATGCCCTTGCGGCGCCCGCGCTTCAAGTACGTCGCCAACGCGAATTTGCTCATGCAGATGCGATGAAATCAGGCCTTCGCGTTTGACGCTAATGCGGTAGAAACCATCCGACGGCGCACTCGAAAGGCTGTAAGTACGAATATGCACCTCGCCATCAATCGTGAAACGCAGCGGCAAATGCTGACCCGCGAGAAACACCGGCAAACCAGCGCCATCGGTTGGCTCCAGATAGATTGAACGGATGCTGCGACTTTCCGCCTCGATCATCACCACGCGCAACGGCCGCCATTGATTGCCCAGGGCCTGCGCCTGCAAACGCGCATCCGCCTCTGCCCAATTGCCGGTCAACAGACTGGTTGGCGACATGCCGTCGAAGCGCCAGCGCAACGCAAGGGCTGCGGGGCGTCGCACCAGCTTCTCCACTTCAAATGTCCACAACCGCTCCGCACCTTGAAACGCCTCGATCTGCGGGTCATCGAGAAGAATCTCGGTACGCCCGCTGAGTTGCAGCAGATCGCCTGTGGAAAAGTCGATAAACAGCAAGCCAGCCTTAGGGTTCAGCAACAAATTGCCGAGGGTGTTGAAGTGCAGATTGCCGGCGAAATCGGGGATGGTCAGACGATTGCCTTCCACCCGTACGAAACCGGCCTGGCCACCCCGGTGGGAAACATCCACCGCACGCTGGCCGTCGACATCCACATAACTGGCGACAAAAAACGTATCGGCACCGGCGATCAGCGCAATGGCCGCATCATCGAGACCGTTCAGATGCTCAGCCGGACGCGTCTGCGGATCCGTCAGCGGCACCCGCTGAAACTGGCGCAGTTGGATGTATTGCGGGCAGTTGCCGAAGGCCTGATCCGCGCTCACGTCAAAACCATCAGCGCTCAGATTGCCGACATGACCGTTCAGGCGATTGCGCCGGCGGGTGTGCAACTCGATGCCGAGCAAACCGATCGGTTCGCCATTGCGCAGTTGCGCCGGATCATCGGCAGCGACCTGGCTGGCGAAATGCAGATGCTCGGGATCCGGCGAATGGGCAAACCCCGGCGCGCCTTCGAGCACACTGGCCCAGGGCCGCCCGTCTGCATCAACTGCGCCGTACAGCATGAAAGGCAATTGCTGATAGAACTCACGGTGCTGATCCGGCATCCAGGTGCGAATCACCTTACGTCCGAAGGCTTCCATGCGTTCGGCAACGCCGACATGGGCCTGCAATTGCTGTTCGCCAGCGTGCCACGGTGAACGTTCCATCACGACCTCTCCCCTGCACCGTCGGCACAGTGTGGATTGCGAAAATCAGGCGGTGGTTTGCAGACCCGCAACAGTGCGCGGCATGCCGACGAAGCCGGGCAATGCTTCAACCCGGGCCAGCCAGGCGCGGACGTTGCCGTAGTCGTCCAGCGACACGTTGCCTTCCGGCGCGTGGGCGATGTAACTGTAGGCCGAAACGTCGGCAATGCTTGGTTCGTCGCCGGCCAGATACAGCGTTTTGCCCAACTCGATGTCCATCACCTTGAGCAGGTTGTGCGCCCGGGTAATCGCTTCTTCTGCATTCAGCTGGGCACCAAACACCGTGACCAATCGCGCAGCGGCGGGGCCGAAAGCGATCGGCCCGGCGGCAGCCGACAACCAGCGCTGTACCCGCGCGGCGCCGACCGGATCGGTTGGCAGCCAACGACCATGGCCGTATTTCTGCGCCAGATACACCAGAATCGCGTTGGAATCGGCGAGCACCACACCGTCGTCATCAATGGCCGGCACCTGGCCAAAACTGTTGATCGCCAGATACGCCGGCTGCTTATGCTCACCTTTGGCCAGATCGACGAAGATCAGCTCGGTCGGCAATTGCAGCAGGGACAACATCAGCTCGACACGGTGGGCGTGGCCGGAACGTGGAAAGTTGTAGAGTTTGATCGCTTGCATGGTCGACTCCGCTGAACAGGGGCGCCGCTGCGGGGATGAGCGCGCCGATGGAGGTCATCTTGCGCTGATCGCGAAAACAACAGAATCACCAGAAAACGCAATCAATTATTTCATTGGTTGCAATAAAGCCGCATTTTTCAATGCAGGATGCTCGCGCAACGCTTCTGCCGTGAAATCGACAAAACTGCGAATCCGCGCTGACGCCTTGCGCCCGCCCTGATACACCACGTGGATCGGCAAGGGCGGCAGTTCAAATTCAGCAAGGACGATTTCCAGCTCGCCAGTCGCGATCTTGCTGGCGACTTGGTAAGACAGAACCCGAGTCAAACCCAGCCCCATGCAGGCTGCGGTAATCGCTGCCTGATTGGCAGTCACGATCAGACGAGGCTCAGGGCGCACGCTAAGCGGTTCGCCCGCGTCGAGAAACGGCCAACTGCGTTGCTGACCGATCGCTGAAGTCGCCACCACTGGCGCCCCCGCCAACGCGTGGGGATGAGCCGGTCGGCCATACTTGGCGAAGTAGTCGGGCGAGCCGCAAATGACCCGACGCACCTCACCCACGCGAATCGCATGCTGACTGCTGTCCGGCAGATCACCGATGCGCACCGCCACATCAAGGCCCTCCTCGACCATGTTGACGATCCGATCGACCAACACCGCGTTGATCGTGACATCCGGATACTGCGCGAGATAACGCGCCATCAGCGGCGTCACAAACAAATCACCGAACAACACCGGCGCCGTCACCGTCAGTTGCCCACGCGGCTCGGCATGACTGCCCGCCGCCGAATCCTCGGCTTCCTGCACCTCGGCGAGAATCCTCCGGCAATCTTCCAGGTAACGCTGCCCCGCTTCGCTCAAATGCACACTGCGCGTGGTGCGGATCAACAACTGCGTGCCGATGCGCTGCTCCAGCGCCGCCACCGCCCGCGTGACGCTGGCCGCTGACAAACCAAGACGCCGCGCGGCAGAGGAGAAGCCTTGCTCTTGGGCGACGGTGGTGAAGATGTGCATTTCCTGGAAGCGATCCATGGTGCCTCTCGAGTCAGATACAAAAATCGCAGCCTAAGCTGCGATTTTTTGCGCTGGTGCCGAACAAAATATTGTGACACCAGCGGCCTAACAAAAGCTGGCGCTAGACTGCTTTTCCGAATGAGCCACTGGGTGAACATTCTGACACCTTGCAGCTCTATCCTCTAAAGCAACCCAGAATTTCAACAATACATTTTGACACCATGGTGAGAAATTTCTTCCTCCCAAAAAACACAAGCCTAACGCCCCCCTAACCGGAGGCCGTTAGGCTGGGGCCTTTTCTCACAAGAAAAACTGTTGCCCGGAAAGCTGCGACCAATTATTGCTGAGCATCGGTCGCAGAGGTGCGAGTCGCCGTAGGTGTTTAAAGCAGCGAGGTAAACGCCGCCAAATTCATTCATCCTTCCGGTCGGTCGGTAGACCGACTCGAACATGAATCATCCTCAAGCATAGCTTCCAGCGAACAGCCTGGTACCAAGGGCGACGAATAGTAGCCAGGTCATCTCACACCTTGTTTCTCTACTCTCCCTTTATCTCACTGAACGGGATGATTTCTATTGGCGGCGTCACAGCACAAAGAGGTTTGCGCCAATAACCCACGCTATGCCATTGACCTTGCTTGAACCCAACCTCAGGGTAAGTGCCAATGTGAGTGAAACCGAGCGTTTCATGAATACCTATGCTTCCCGGGTTGGGTAAGGCGATGCCGGCATAGGCTGCATGAAAACCCTGTTTCTCTAGGACTGGTAGAAGCTGCTGATATAGGGCACGACCAACCCCTTTTCGGTGCACTGACGGGTCGACATACACGGTGACATCCACCGACCAACGATATGCTTCTCTCGCACGATGCTGGCTCGCATAAGCGTATCCAACGACGTTGCCTTCCACCTCGGCTACCAGATAGGGATACGTTGGCAGTGTTGCGGCTATTCGTGCTGCCATCTCATCGACAGTCGGTGGCGTCAGCTCAAACGAGATGACCGTGTCCAAAACCATCGGCGCATATATAGCCTGGATGTCAGAGGCATCAGCGGGTGTAGCAACCCTCACTTTATAATTCATGTCTTTCCTTGCTGCCCCTAAAGAACCGCGTTTGAAGGGCTGAACCACCTAGGCCAAGCCCTTCAGAATGTCGTGATAGAACCGTGAACTTTGCCTCAATCGGGCTCACCGCATCCACGAACCGCAGATAGCACCGTTCACTGAATTGGTAGCTTCTGCTCGTGGAGACCAGCCTGCGGGATATCCACGACGACCTCTTTACCACCGAGAACCTTCGCCAAGAACAGCGCCGTCAGCCCACCGAAAAACTGCGCAATGATGAACGGCGCTACGTCTGATATCCGTATCCCCGAGAACGTATCGGTAAACCCGCGAGCAATCGTCACCGCCGGATTCGCAAAGCTCGTAGAGGACGTGAACCAGTAGGCTGCGACAACATACGCGGCAACCACCTGAGGCACTTTTACTTTGTGATATTTATCGCACAGCAGAATTGTCAGCACCAATCCCGAGGTTGCCAAGTACTCACTGAACCACTGCGACGGCCCGGTGCGAACATGATGGGAGAACTCGACCACGGGCAGCTCGAACATGAAATGCGCAGCGAATACTCCGAAGATTGCACCCGTTGTTTGAGCCGCCACGTAGGGGCCCAGCTGCTTACTGCTCAATCCTCCGCGCAAATAATCGATTACAGAGACCACCGGATTGAAGTGCGCACCGGAAAAAGTGGAGAAGCACACGATCAGTACGTACAAGCTCGCGCCAGTTGCCAGCGCATTGGCAAGAAGCGCTAGCGCATCGTTACCGTTCGCCAGGCGCTGACCCATGATTCCAGAACCAACTACGGTGCACAGCAGAACTGCTGTACCGAGAAACTCAGCCAAGATCTTCCGTGAAGTACTCATTGGATAGGCTCTATGAGGAGAGATTTTAGGGATAGCGGCTACTGAGCTGGCTCGTAGCCGCAGACGCTGTTACGAGCAGCAGGACTTGGGCTTAACGGGCTGACTTCCCTCCACGACATACAGCGCATCGTCTGTGGAAAGGTAGGCATCCTGTGAGGCCACTTCCGTGGGTACACCGCGCTTGTAAACCCTGCCGCTATCGCCGGTTAGTTCAAGCCCAGGCCCTCGGTAGATCACCGTCACGGACTTCCCATTCTGAACTTCAGGCTTGGTACCAGTGACAGTGACGGAGTAGAACCGGACAGAGCCAATTCGCTTGGTTGAGGCGTCGTTCCGGGCCTCAATCTTTATTCCAGTGAGACCGACTTCCTGAAGCTGCTTGTAGAACTCCTGCTCCTGAAGCACGCCTGAGTAGCAGGCCGACCACAGCTTGGTGTCTCGTTTCAATTCTTCAGGAATGGCGATATCTGAGACGTTGTCAGAAATTGCAAAACGGCCACCTGGTTTCAGTACCCGATAAATTTCGGCGAAAACATTCTGCTTTTCGGTCTCACCAACTAGATTGATCACGCAGTTCGAGATCACCAGATCGACAGACTGGCTGTCGATAAGAGGCTTGGACTGGGAGCTATCGCTGATGAACTGCTCGAAGTTTTTCCACGATGCCCAATCAGCACAAGGCTCTGTACGCAGGCGCTCCTCGGCCAGCTCCTGATCGATTTTCAAGTTGCTCGCGGAGGCCTGGTAGAAACGCAAAGGTGCGCTATCCGTTGCCTTCTGAAACGCCTTCGCTTCTTCACGAGCGATCTGCAACATGCTTGGGTTGATGTCGATACCAAAGACAGCACCGTTACTGCCGGCGATTTGGGCAGCGACGTAGCAATTCAGACCTGCCCCTGAGCCCAAGTCCAGGACGACATCACCCGCGCGCACATACTTGGTCGGGTTACCGCAACCGAAGTTGGCCTCGATGATTCGCTTTGGAATGTTCTTCAGGTACTGGGCACCATAAGCGTCGCTGCAGCAGCTCTCAGTCAGCTGCGATTCAAGGACAACGTTGCCGTTGCTCAACGCCTCGGTGTAGTCGGCGATGATTGTGTTCTCAATTGCAGAAGTCATTACTCACATCTCCGGATTAGCAGCACGAAGTACCATCAGCGCAGCACGATTCCTCGGCAGAGCCTGCGATAGGTACAAGCCCTTTGGTGACCTTGGGATCTCGAACTGAAGGCGTGTTGCAGTCGAAGAAACCGCTCTTGTCCAAGGCTGGTTCGACATAGCAACGCACTGGGATGAATTGGCCTTGGTAAGGCGCGGACATCAGCAGATTGAAGGTCTTCTCACACACCGCTGTACGGATGCCGCGCTGGTAGGTATGGCCGTCGTCGTCGACGGTATGTTTCCAAGGGCCTTTGTAGATAACGGCATGTCCCTGGTCGAGGCACACGCCGGCCTTACCCTTGAACGCGCTCACGGTGAACAGGCGGAACTCAATGCCATCCTGAATGGAGACAGGCACTTCGGATGCGAGCTCGTAGGTGATTCCATGGAAACCCGCCTCGCAGAGTTGCTCAGCAACAGCGGGCTCCGTGAGCGCGTTATTGCACTCCAACCCCTCAACAGTGAAGGCCCGGAGCGATACGACTTCCTCGTCAGACAGAATCGCCGGGAATACCAAGCGACCATGACGTTGCAGTCGCTCATAGAGCGATTGCGCGATTCGGCCAAACTCGGGCTCAGCATTGAAGCCTTCCCAATAAATGTTCGCGAACAAGGTCGCGTCGGCATCGTGCACGTTCGGGCTGAACGCTTTGCCCTGACCCTGCCCTAACTGGGTGGCGAGCTCTTCATTTCGGTACGCAGAGCAAATGAAAAGCGTGTCCTTGCGATCCTTCAGCGTTCTGTTTAATGACTCGTTATGCGCACGCCAAGCAATATGGCCCGGCACCTGAAGACCATCAGTTTGGTTGGCCAGCCTGAGAGCTGCCTGCAACAAAGTAAGTGACGACATCTGTTATCTCCTTAGCATTTCAGGCAGCAACGTTTGAACACACCTTCTTCTGGCGGTGTGACCGAGTCCATGAAGAGCTTGTCCAGGCGGGAGTCCGAATGCTGCCAGTCGAAGTGAAACTCGTGCTCCTCCAACTGCAACTCCTTCACCGTGTCGTTGTTGAGCAGCGGTGAGCCTTTATAGAGATGCAGCCGAGTCTCAAACTGGATGGGGTCGACGATGTTCTCCAACTCGTTGCGAGCAATGAAATCGTGCAGCTCGGCCATGTCTTCAAGGCTCACCCAAGGGTTGAACGTGATGAAGGTCGGGTTAACCTTGACGCCGGCCTCCTTCAGAAACGCCAACGCCTCCTCGATCATGGGCACGTTCATTTCCTTGAAGACCTGATCGAGAACTTCCTGCTTGGGGAACTCCAACGCGGTGGTGATGAAAGCAAGCCCGAGCGGCCCCATTTCCTTGATGGCGTCTTTGTTCTCCAAAATATGATCCACGCGAGTGGTGAAGTCGTACGTGAGGTCGGGGAATTGCGAATGCAGAGTCCGGATGATTTTCAAACCGTGCTTCTTGGCATTGAAAAAATCGGCATCCGTGAAGGTGAGGTGAGTCATTCCCTGTGCGACGAGGTTCGCCACGTCGCGCTCAACGAGATCGTCGGAGACCAAAAGCACCTTGCCGTCATAGGCCGCATACACCGAACAGTAGGAACACTTATGGTGACATCCGCGCGACCCTTCGACCCCACCCACAACTTTCTTTTCGCCGAGCAACTTCTCCAGCTGAGGTTGGGGATATTTGTGTAGAGGCGGTGCCAGGTCCCTGCGCGGCAGGCGGAACCCGTCACGTATCAACTGAGGCACAACAATCTCACTGGAAAGGCCGCGAGTCCGATCGATCACTCCGCGCAGATCTTGTCCCTGTTCGCCACTCAGGTGTTTAGCCAAGCTGACAATGGGTTTTTCCCACTCGCCGGCGATCGCATAGTCTCCGTATTTGGAGGCCAGGCTCTTTGCATTGATGGTCGCGTATTGACCGAAGAAGCAAATTTTCTGGGAGGGCTTCGCTTCTTTAAGCTGCTTGGCCAACTGCGTTCCGGCAGTCAGAGAGTCAAAAAGCGGTACGCAGATGAAGACCAAATCTGCGTCACTGAATCTCTCCAGGGCAAGTCCCTCGACGTAGATATCGATCAACTGCGCTTCGATATCTGCATCGAGTAGAGCTGTGGTTGCAGATATCGCGTTGAGCGGTTGATACCCCCCTTCGAATGTACTGGCGACCAAGTACTTCATTCTCTTTCTCCTTGAGCTCAGGCACGACGATTCGGTGACTGGAGTCACTGATGGTTTTGTAGGAATTCGAAGTTAAAGCGAGATCAGCAGAAGGACTGCCAAGCCTATCAATGCTTGTAGAACTGAGCCGGCGGTCACTAGGCGCATGTACCTGCCGGTGCTGTATTCGGGAAAGGCGTCGGTTTTGACCAACCAGTAATAGCTGTCGTTAGGGAGAATGGCGACGAAGGATCCCAGGCATACGGCGAACGTGACGCTCATCAAATCCACTCCGCTCGACGCCAAGATTGGCGAGAGAACAGGTGGGATGGCAGCAAAGGTCGCAAGCGAAGAACCATTCAGTGTTTTGAATACCGCTGCCAGCAGGAACACCCCAACCAAAATATGCGTGGTGCTGCCCGACGCGCTGAATGCCTGCTGAATCAGATCCTTGGGAAGCACCATACCGAGAGCTTGGCCCAACGCAGACGCACAACCTATGGTGAACAATAACGAGCTGGTTCTACGCATTGCTTTGGACAGCAGATCTTGAACCTCGCCAGGTTTGCAGCTAATCGCGATCAATAACGATGTGGCGATCAGCGCACCGGCGGGAGTCGTGAAGAACTCGATTACGGAATGCTGGTTCTTGGTGATGGTGTACCCGGCGATCAGGAGTGCAAAAAATACAGCCAGAGGCAGAATTACTTTGATAACCGAATCCTGAGAAGCGGTTGGATCAGTCGGATCACTGGTGGATGAAAAGTCCGAGCGGGTCGTCCAGTAAGTCCAGATCGTTCCGGTAATCCACGTGACGACGGTAAGCAGCAATCCTAGATACAGAAACTTTGGGTCATGAGTGTTGGCTCCCAGCCCAATCCCGATGATCAGCGGGCCAGCGGGCATCAGCAGCTTGAACCCTGAGTAGCATCCGATCGCGATGTACTTCCTGTGTTGCCCCGCAATGGGAGCAAGAGAGGCGTAGGCCGTATCGGGACAAACCATCCCAGCACCCAGCAGAGGTGAAAGAGAGATACCGAATTTTCCGAAAGACGCACTTCCTTGCGCCGAGATCCACCCGGCAATGAAAAACGCGCTCAGGATGACGATGGCGAAATAACCGAGGTTGTTTCCGAAGCCTTTGCTCAGCGACTGGAATACGTCCCCGCTGCTACTGCCGGCAAGAAGTGGGATCAGAATCGCGCCCAGTAGCATCGCTACAGGTAGAGGAATGGAAACACTGCTCCATAGGTTTCGTAACCGGGAGCCTGTTTTCGTCCTAAGCGTTTCTACCAACATCCCTGTACCTCCAAGCGTTACCGCAGCCGCCTCTGAAAATCCCGCAAGCCATATCTCCAATTCACAATCGCAAAATACGTTGCGCACCGCAACTAATATCTTGGAACAATTTCGTCGGCCCTTATGCCCAAAAAAATGTGTCACTACGAATGCTAAGGTGGTATTAGCGTTTTCCCCGGAATTGCGAGCCGAGTGCTATGCCAAAGATTGATCAGATCGACCAGGATGCCGAACAGCTCTATGAAGCGCTGAGTCATTTGGTTCGCGTGTACCAGTTTCGTGACAGAGATCGCAGTTGCTGCGAGGGCTTATCCGTCACTCAATGCTACGCACTTGAGCATGTGATTAAGGCAGGGCCTGTTCGTGTTCAATCGTTGGCCAGCGAGCTATTTCTCGATAAGAGCAACGCTAGTCGGCTGGTCGATTCGCTTGCCAAACAAGGGCTGGTTCGCCGTGTGCCCGACGCAACTGACGGCCGCGCCCTAGCGATCACGGTGACGCCAGAAGGCACGGCCATCTATGAAAGTATTCGGTCGGATCTGGTGGGTGAAGCTCGCGACCTGGCCTGCGATTTGTCGAAAGAGGCACGTGATGGGGCGATCGAAATGCTACGTCGCTTCGCGAACGCCACGGAACAACGCTGCGGCCTGAAAGACTTGAACCGTGACGAGTATCTGCCAAGCAAATGCTGCTGACTTGGTAGGCAGCAGCTTCTCGCTCAAGTCGACTACTCCACCGTCACCGACTTCGCCAGGTTACGCGGCTGGTCCACGTCGGTGCCCTTGAGCACCGCGACGTAATACGACAGCAACTGCAGCGGAACCGTGTAGAGGATCGGTGAGAGGATGTCGTGGATATGCGGCATCTGCACCACGTGGGTGCCTTCGCCGTTGGTCATCCCGGCTTTCTCGTCGGCGAACACGATCAATTCGCCGCCACGGGCGCGGACTTCCTGCAGGTTGGATTTGAGCTTTTCCAACAGTTCGTTGTTCGGCGCGACGGTAACCACTGGCATGTCGTTATCCACAAGTGCCAGCGGGCCGTGTTTCAGCTCACCGGCCGGGTAGGCTTCGGCGTGGATGTAAGAGATTTCCTTGAGTTTCAGGGCACCTTCCATCGCCACCGGGAATTGCGCACCGCGACCGAGGAACAGGGTGTGGTTTTTCTCGGCGAACAGTTCGGCGATCTTTTCCACAGTGCTGTCCATCGCCAAGGCTTCGCCGAGACGGGTTGGCAGGCGACGCAGTTCTTCGACCAGACGTGCTTCGACGCCGTCCGCCAGGGTGCCGCGCACTTGGCCCAGCGACAGGGTCAGCAGCAACAGACCGACCAGTTGCGTGGTGAAGGCTTTGGTCGAGGCGACGCCGATTTCGCGGCCAGCCTGGGTCAGCAGAGTGAGATCGGATTCGCGCACCAGCGAGCTGATGCCGACGTTGCAGATCGCCAGACTGGCCAAGAAGCCCAGCTCTTTGGCGTTGCGCAGAGCGGCGAGGGTGTCGGCGGTTTCACCGGATTGCGAGATGGTCACGAACAGGGTGTCCGGTTGTACCACCACTTTGCGGTAGCGGAATTCGCTGGCGACTTCGACCTGGCACGGGATCCCGGCCAGCTCTTCCAGCCAGTAACGCGCGACCATGCCGGCGTGATAACTGGTGCCGCAGGCGACGATTTGTACATTGCGGACTTTGGCGAACAGCTCGGCGGCTTGCGGGCCAAAGGCTTGAACCAATACCTGATCGTTGCTCAGGCGACCTTCGAGGGTGCGTTGAACAACCGCAGGCTGCTCGTGGATTTCCTTGAGCATGTAGTGGCGGTATTCACCTTTGTCGGCGGCTTCGGCACCGTCGCTGTACTGCACAGTCTGGCGCTCGACCGCATCGCCGTTGATGTCCCAGATCTGCACGTTATCGCGGCGAATTTCGGCGATATCGCCTTCTTCCAGGTACATGAAGCGGTCGGTGACCTGACGCAGCGCCAACTGGTCAGACGCGAGGAAATTCTCGCCCAGACCCAGACCGATCACCAACGGGCTGCCACTGCGCGCGGCGACCAGACGATCCGGTTGTTTCGCATTGATCACGGCCAGGCCGTAAGCACCGTGCAGTTCCTTGACCGTCGCTTTAAGCGCAACGCTCAGGTCTGGCTGGTCCTTGAGTTTGTGACTGAGCAGGTGGGCGATGACTTCGGTGTCGGTGTCCGAAGTAAACACGTAACCCAGCGCTTTCAGTTGTTCACGCAAGGCTTCGTGGTTTTCGATGATGCCGTTGTGCACCACCGCGATGTCGCCGGAGAAATGCGGGTGGGCGTTGCGTTCGCAGGGTGCGCCGTGGGTTGCCCAACGGGTGTGGGCAATACCGAGGCGACCCACCAGTGGATGCTCGGCCAACGCGGCTTCGAGTTCGCTGACTTTGCCCGGGCGCCGCATGCGCTCGAGGGTTTCGTCGTTGGTGAAGACAGCGACACCGGCGCTGTCATAGCCACGGTATTCAAGGCGCTTGAGGCCTTCGAGCAGGATGGCGGTGATATTACGTTCAGCAACTGCGCCGACAATTCCACACATGCTTATTTCTCCTGACTGACAGCCGCGCAAATCACGGTGATACCGCGGGCCTGTATCTGATCGCGCGCTTCGATAGGCAGGCGATCATCGGTAATTAGGGTATGGACGCTGCTCCACGGCAGTTCCAGATTGGGAATCTTGCGACCGATCTTGTCGGCCTCGACCATGACGATGACTTCCCGCGCGACCTCGGCCATGACCCGGCTCAAACCGAGCAGCTCGTTGAAGGTGGTCGTGCCGCGCACCAGATCGATGCCGTCGGCACCAATGAACAACTGGTCGAAGTCGTAAGAGCGTAGTACCTGCTCGGCAACCTGGCCCTGGAAGGATTCCGAATGCGGATCCCAGGTACCGCCGGTCATCAACAGCACCGGTTCGTGTTCGAGTTCGCTCAAAGCGTTGGCGACGTGCAGGGAATTGGTCATCACCACCAGACCGGGCTGTTGGCCAAGCTCCGGAATCATTGCAGCGGTGGTGCTGCCGCTGTCGATGATGATTCGCGCGTGTTCACGGATACGTTTCACCGCCGCGCGGGCAATCGCCTGTTTGTATTTGGAAACGCTCTGCGCAGTCTCCGCGACCAGTTCCTGCGGCATGGTGATCGCCCCGCCGTAGCGGCGCAGTAACAAGCCGTGGCTTTCCAGCGCGGCCAGATCCTTGCGAATCGTAACTTCCGAGGTTTCGAAGCGCTTGGCCAGTTCATCCACACTGACTTCGCCCTGCTCGTTGAGCAAGGCGAGGATGTTGTGACGGCGTTGCGGCGTATTGCGTTTCGACATGGGGACTTAAGTTTCGTTTCGAAAGATAACGGAAGTAATCAAAACCTATCGCTCTCAAATCGTCAACCCATCGCCCATAAAAAATCGCAACCACCGACAATTCCCGTAGGAGCTGCCGAAGGCTGCGATCTTTTGATCTTGAAGCCGCTGTGGATAACTCAGTCCTTCTTGATCTTCTCCGGCCGCTTCCAGCCGTCGATATTCCTCTGCCGCGCTCGGCCAACGGCCAACTGCGCGTTATCCACATTCTGCGTAATGGTCGACCCGGCCGCCGTGGTCGCCCCGGCAGAGATATCCACAGGCGCGACCAACGAATTATTGGAGCCAATGAACACATCAGCACCCAACACGGTTTTCCACTTGTTGGCACCGTCGTAGTTGCAAGTAATGGTGCCCGCGCCGATGTTGGTACGCGCTCCGATCTCGGCATCGCCCAGATAAGTCAGATGTCCCGCCTTGGCGCCTTCGCCCATGTGGGCATTTTTCAGCTCAACGAAGTTACCCACATGCGCGCGTGCTTCAAGCACGGTGCCTGGACGCAGACGCGCGAACGGGCCGGCATCGCTGCCCTCGCCCATAACAGCGCCTTCGATATGACTGTTGGCCTTGATCACCACGCCTTTGCGCAGGGTGCTGTCCTTGATCACGCAATTCGGGCCGATGACCACGTCGTCTTCGATGACAACGTTGCCTTCGAGGATCACGTTGATATCGATCAGCACATCGCGGCCCACGCTGACTTCGCCTCGCACGTCGAAACGCGCCGGGTCACGCAGGGTCACGCCTTGCGCCATCAAGCGACGGCCAGCACGCAACTGGTAATGACGCTCCAGCTCGGACAACTGCTTGCGATCGTTGGCGCCCTGCACTTCCATCGGGTCGTGCGGTTGCTCGGTGGCGACAACCAGACCGTCACTGACTGCCATCTCGATCACGTCGGTCAGGTAGTACTCGCCCTGCGCGTTGTTGTTCGACAGACGGCTCATCCAGTCGGCCAGACGATTGGCCGGGACAGCGAGGATACCGGTGTTGCCTTCAGTGATCGCGCGTTGCGCTTCGCTGGCATCTTTATGCTCAACGATCGCGGCCACCTTGCCGTCAGCATCGCGCACGATGCGGCCATAACCGGTAGGGTCTTCCAGTTCGACAGTGAGCAAACCCATCTGCCCGGGCACGACGTGTTTGAGCAGACGTTGTAGGGTTTCGACTTCGATCAGCGGTACGTCACCGTAAAGAATGAGCACAGTGTCAGCAGTAATGAACGGCACCGCTTGCGCAGTGGCGTGACCGGTACCGAGTTGTTTGTCTTGCAGGACGAAATTCAGATCATCAGCGGCCAGGCGTTCACGCACCACATCGGCGCCATGGCCGATCACGACATGAATGCGTTGTGGCTCAAGTTGCCGGGCGCTGTGGATAACATGACCCAGCATGGAATTGCCGGCAATCGGATGCAGCACCTTCGGCAGGGCTGAACGCATACGGGTGCCTTGACCGGCCGCGAGGATAACGATTTCAAGAGACATGACTGGCTACCAATCCTGGGTGGTCAGCAACTGCGACCGGTTTTTAGGAATTCGGAAAAGAAAAAAGGGTAGCCGAGGCTACCCTTTTTTATCAATCGCACAACAAGTGGCTGACGGATTAACCGCCAAACTTCTTGCGGATCTGCTGGACGGTGCGCAGCTGAGCTGCAGCCTCGGCCAGACGTGCTGACGCAGCGCTGTAGTCGAAATCAGCGCCTTTTTCATGCAGAGCATGCTCAGCAGCCTTGAGAGCGGCTTGAGCCTGAGCTTCATCCAGGTCGGCGGCACGTTGCACAGTGTCGGCAAGCACTTTGACCATGTTCGGCTGAACCTCGAGGAAACCACCAGAGATGTAGAACACCTCGGGTTCCCCGCCTTGCTTGATCAGGCGGATCGGACCTGGCTTCAGATTAGTGATCAGCGGCGCGTGACCCAGAGCGATACCAAGATCACCCAGTGCACCGTGCGCAATCACCATCTCGACCAGGCCGGAAAAGATTTCTCCTTCCGCGCTGACGATATCGCAATGGACTGTCATAGCCATCTGATTGCCTCAACCTAAATTAGCGCCCGTTGCCGGGCGCCGGGATTACAGTTTCTTGGCTTTCTCGATCGCTTCTTCGATGCCGCCAACCATGTAGAACGCTTGTTCTGGCAGGTGGTCGTAGTCACCGTTGAGGATGCCTTTGAAGCCAGCAATGGTGTCTTTCAGGGAAACGTATTTACCCGAAGCACCGGTGAAGACTTCAGCCACGAAGAACGGCTGCGACAAGAAGCGCTGGATCTTACGAGCACGGTTTACCAACTGCTTGTCGGCTTCCGACAGCTCGTCCATACCCAGGATCGCGATGATGTCCTTCAGCTCTTTGTAACGTTGCAGAACGTACTGAACGCCGCGAGCGGTGTCGTAGTGGTCCTGGCCGATTACGTTCGGGTCCAGCTGGCGCGAAGTCGAATCCAGTGGATCTACCGCTGGGTAGATACCCAGGGAAGCGATGTCACGGGACAGAACGACGGTGGCGTCCAAGTGGGCGAAGGTGGTCGCTGGCGACGGGTCGGTCAAGTCATCCGCAGGTACGTATACCGCTTGGATCGAAGTGATCGAACCTTCCTTGGTCGAAGTGATACGTTCTTGCAGAACGCCCATCTCTTCAGCCAGGGTCGGCTGGTAACCTACTGCCGAAGGCATACGGCCCAGCAGTGCGGATACTTCAGTACCGGCCAGGGTGTAACGATAGATGTTGTCGACGAACAGCAGAACGTCGTTACCTTCGTCACGGAACTTCTCGGCCATGGTCAGGCCGGTCAGTGCTACGCGCAGACGGTTACCCGGCGGCTCGTTCATCTGACCGTAAACCAGTGCCACTTTGTCCAGAACGTTGGAGTCCTTCATCTCGTGGTAGAAGTCGTTACCCTCACGAGTACGCTCACCCACACCGGCGAACACGGAATAACCGCTGTGCTCGATGGCGATGTTACGGATCAGTTCCATCATGTTTACGGTTTTGCCTACACCGGCACCACCGAACAGACCGACTTTACCGCCTTTGGCAAACGGGCAAACCAGGTCGATAACCTTGATGCCGGTTTCCAGCAGGTCGTTGCCGCCTGCCTGTTCAGCGAACGAAGGCGCTGGACGGTGAATGCCCCAACGCTCTTCGGTGTCGATCGGGCCAGCTTCGTCGATCGGGTTACCGAGGACGTCCATGATCCGGCCCAGGGTCGCTTTACCGACCGGTACAGAGATGGCTGCGCCAGAATCGGTAACTTCCAGACCGCGCTTCAAGCCCTCGGTGGAACCCATCGCAATGGTGCGAACCACGCCGTCGCCCAGCTGTTGCTGAACTTCCAGAGTGGTTTCAGCCGCGCTCACTACTTTCAGCGCGTTGTAGATGCTCGGTACGCTGTCGCGTGGAAATTCCACGTCGATAACGGCGCCGATGATTTGAACGATACGTCCGCTACTCATAGCTGGATCCTCTGAATATTTGAACCGTTAAACCGCGGCAGCGCCGCCGACGATTTCCGAGATCTCTTGGGTGATCGCAGCCTGACGCGCCTTGTTGTAGATCAGCTGCAAATCGCTGATCAAATCACCGGCGTTGTCGGTAGCGTTCTTCATCGCGATCATCCGCGCAGCTTGTTCAGCCGCGTTGTTCTCGACCACCGCCTGGTAGACCTGCGACTCAACGTAGCGGACCATCAAGCCGTCAAGCAGCTCTTTGGCATCCGGTTCGTAGAGATAGTCCCAGTGGTGCTTGAGATCCTGATCCGGGGTGGCCACCAGTGGAATCAACTGCTCCACGGTAGGCTGTTGCGTCATGGTGTTGATGAACTTGTTGGACACCACGGACAGGCGGTCAATACGGCCGTCCAGGTAGGCATCCAGCATCACCTTGACGCTGCCGATCAGATCATTGATCGACGGCTCTTCACCCAGGTGGCTGATAGCTGCAACGACGTTACCGCCGAAGTTGCGGAAAAAGGCCGCACCCTTGCTACCAACAACACACAGATCAATCTCGACGCCGTTTTCGCGGTTTACCGCCATGTCCTTGACCAGGGCCTTGAACAGGTTGGTGTTCAAGCCGCCGCACAAACCACGGTCACTGCTCACAACGACATAACCCACACGCTTGATTTCGCGGTCGATCATGAACGGGTGGCGGTATTCCGGGTTGGCGTTGGCCAGATGCCCAATTACCTGGCGGATACGCTCCGCATAAGGACGGCTAGCAGCCATGCGCATTTGTGCCTTGCGCATTTTGCTGACCGCCACTTTTTCCATGGCGCTGGTAATCTTTTGCGTGCTTTTGATGCTCGCAATCTTACTGCGAATCTCTTTTGCGCCTGCCATGTAACACCTATCAGGTTAGCAAGCGGGAGCCTCGCGGCTCCCGCTGCGGCTTACCAGGTTTGGGTGGCCTTGAACTTCTCGATACCGGCTTTCATGCCAGCGTCGATTTCGTCATTGAAGTCACCTTTAACGTTGATCTTGGCCATCAAATCGGCGTGATCGCGGTTGAAGAAAGCAATCAGCGCTTGTTCGAAGCTGCCGATCTTGGCGATTTCAATGTCAGTCAGGAACCCACGCTCAGCGGCATACAGCGACAGCGCCATGTCAGCGATCGACATTGGTGCGTATTGCTTCTGCTTCATCAGCTCGGTAACGCGCTGACCATGCTCAAGTTGCTTACGGGTCGCTTCGTCCAGGTCAGAAGCGAACTGGGCGAATGCCGCCAGTTCACGGTACTGAGCCAGAGCGGTACGGATACCACCGGAGAGCTTCTTGATGATCTTGGTCTGAGCGGCACCACCCACACGGGATACCGAAACACCGGCGTTCACTGCAGGGCGGATGCCCGAGTTGAACATGGCCGATTCCAGGAAGATCTGACCGTCGGTGATGGAAATCACGTTGGTCGGAACGAACGCAGAAACGTCGCCAGCCTGGGTTTCGATGATCGGCAGTGCGGTCAGGGAACCGGTTTTGCCGGTCACTGCGCCGTTGGTGAACTTCTCTACGTACTCTTCCGAAACGCGGGATGCGCGCTCCAGCAGACGGGAGTGGAGATAGAACACGTCGCCTGGGTAAGCTTCACGGCCTGGTGGACGGCGCAGCAGCAGGGAAATCTGGCGGTAAGCCACTGCTTGCTTGGACAGATCGTCATAAACGATCAGCGCGTCTTCACCGCGGTCGCGGAAGAATTCACCCATGGTGCAACCGGAGTACGGTGCCAGGAATTGCAGCGCAGGAGATTCCGAAGCACTGGCAGCCACGATGATCGTGTTGGCCAGGGCGCCGTTTTCTTCCAGCTTGCGAACCACGTTGGCGATGGTCGATTGTTTCTGACCGATGGCTACGTAGACGCAGAAAATGCCGCTGTCTTTCTGGTTGATGATCGCATCGATCGCCAGAGCGGTTTTACCGATCTGACGGTCACCGATGATCAGCTCACGCTGGCCACGGCCGACAGGGATCATGGCATCGACAGCCTTGTAGCCAGTCTGTACAGGCTGGTCTACCGACTTACGCCAGATCACGCCCGGAGCAACTTTCTCGACCGCGTCGGTCAAGGTGTTGCCCAGTGGACCTTTGCCGTCAACAGGGTTACCCAGTGCGTCGACTACGCGACCCAGCAGTTCCTTACCAACCGGAACTTCGAGGATGCGGCCGGTGCACTTGGCGCTCATGCCTTCAGCCAGAGACTGGTAAGCGCCCAATACAACGGCACCTACGGAGTCTTGCTCCAGGTTGAGAGCCATACCGTAGACGCCGCCCGGAAACTCGATCATCTCGCCGTACATAACATCGGCCAGACCGTGAATCCGCACGATGCCGTCAGATACGCTGACGACAGTGCCTTCGTTACGGGCTTGGGAGGTCACATCGAGCTTGTCGATGCGGCCCTTGATAATTTCACTTATTTCGGAAGGATTGAGTTGCTGCATTGCTCTGCTGCCCCTTCAAACTCAAGATTTCAATGCTTCGGCAAGTTTCGCGATTTTGCCGCGAATCGAGCCATCGATAACCAGGTCGCCGGCGCGGATAACGACACCACCTATAAGGGCAGCATCCTCCGCAACTTGCAGGCGCACTTCCCGGTTGAGTCGTGCACTGAGAACCTTGGCGAGTTTGTCTTGCTGTTCTTGGTTCAATGCAAAAGCACTGGTCACTTCAACGTCTACCGACTTCTCTTGTTCGGCCTTGTACAGGTCGAAAAGAGCGGCAATCTCCGGCAGAAGCGGGAGACGGTCGTTTTCGGCAACGACATTGATGAAGTTCTGTGCCTTGGCATCAAACTTGTCGCCGCACACGTCAATAAACGTGGCGGCCTTTTCTGCGCTCGTCAGTCGCGGGGCCTTGAGCACGCGCTGCATGGTGTCATCTTGTGACACCGCTGCAGCCAGGCCGAGCATGGCTGACCAATTGGCCAGTTGCTGGTGGGCCTGAGCGTGCTCGAAGGCCGCCTTAGCGTAAGGTCGGGCCAACGTGGTCAGTTCTGCCATGATCGCCCTCGCTTAGATTTCAGCAGCCAGTTGGTTAACCAGCTCTGCGTGCGCGTTTTGATCGATTGTGGCACCCAGGATCTTCTCGGCGCCGCCGACAGCCAGCAAGCCCACTTGGGCACGCAGCTTGTCTTTGACACTGTTCAGTTCCTGTTCGATCTCGGCTTGAGCCTGAACCTTCACACGGTCAGCATCGATACGGGCCTTTTCAACGGCCTCTTCGACAATCTGGTTACCGCGTTTCTTGGCTTGCTCGATGATTTCAGCTGCCTGAGCTTTCGCTTCGCGCAGTTGCTGACCCGCTTTTTCTTGGGCCAACTCCAGGTCGCGAGCTGCACGGCTGGCAGCGTCCAGACCATCAGCGATCTTCTTTTGACGTTCGTGCAGAGCAGCGATGACCGGAGGCCATACATACTTCATGCAGAACAGTACAAAAATCAGGAACGCAACGGACTGGCCAATCAGGGTCGCATTAATGTTCACGCCAACACCTCGCAGTTACGTTGTCCATCACATCAAATTACTCGGAAGAATCCGGGTAATTAGCCAGCGATCTGACCAACGAACGGGTTCGCAAAGGTGAAGAACAGAGCGATACCAACACCGATCATGGTTACGGCGTCGAGCAGACCGGCAACGATGAACATTTTAACTTGCAGCATTGGAACCATTTCTGGCTGACGCGCTGCGCCTTCCAGGAACTTGCCGCCCAGCAGGCCGAAACCAATTGCGGTACCCAGTGCGCCCAGGCCGATCAACAGTGCAACAGCGATAGCGGTTAGACCAACTACAGTTTCCATCTTTCCTCCCGACTTTTACGTCGTATGGTTTAGGTTTTTTAGATTAAAGCGGTAAAACAAATCGTTTCAGGTGCCCTGTGAAGAGCCCCTTCCCGTTTGACCGGGAAGGACATCAGACTAGTCGAGACTGGTCTTAATGGTTTTCTTCGTGCGCCATCGACAGGTAGACGATGGTCAGCATCATGAAGATGAACGCC
This sequence comes from Pseudomonas sp. Irchel 3H7, assembly GCF_900187605.1. Classification (GTDB taxonomy): domain Bacteria; phylum Pseudomonadota; class Gammaproteobacteria; order Pseudomonadales; family Pseudomonadaceae; genus Aquipseudomonas. Next base: position 142,048 of record NZ_FYEA01000007.1, on the reverse strand, counting down.
TGCAGCGTGATGATCAGGATGTGGAACACAGCCCACGCCCACTGCAGAACAACGCCCAGGCCGCTCAGCCAGAGCAGACCGCTGCCGAACATCACAGCGATCAGAATGAACACCAGCTCGCCGGCATACATGTTGCCGAACAGACGCAGAGCCAGAGAGATCGGTTTGGCGATCAGAGTCACGAATTCCAGCAGGAAGTTCACCGGGATCAGCAGGGCTTGAACGAAGATGTTCTTGCTGCCGAACGGGTGCAGGGTCAGTTCGCCGATGAAGCCGCCGAAGCCCTTGACCTTGATGCTATAGAAAATGATCAGTGCGAAAACCGAGAACGCCATGCCCAGGGTCGCGTTCGGGTCGGTAGTCGACACGGCGCGGAACGGGATGTGGTGGTCGCCGGAGATCAGGATGGCCAGCTGAGGAATCCAGTCGACCGGTACCAGGTCGACGGCGTTCATCAGGAACACCCAGACGAAGATGGTCAGTGCCAGCGGTGCAATCACCGGGCTACGGCCATGGAAGCTGTCTTTCACGCTGCCATCGACGAATTCGACCAATACTTCAACGAAGTTCTGCAAAGCACCCGGCTGACCCGAAGTCGCTTTCTTTGCCGCCATGCGGAAAAGAAGTACGAAGATCAGACCCAACGCGACCGACCAGCCGAGAGTATCGACGTGGAAAGCCCAGAAGCCCATTTCTTTGGCTTCTGCTGCGGTATGGGCAAAGCCCCAGCCGCCGTTAGGTAGCTGACCGAAGGTCAGGTTCTGCAAGTGGTGCTGGATATAGCCCGAAGCGGTTGTTTCTGCCATGGTTGCCTCAAACGCCCTAAGGTCTCGAAAGTCTTGTTCTCATCAGCAGGGGAGCGAACCAGCTGACCGACTGAGTCAGCACGAACGCGCCGAATACAGCTATCGGCGCCAGTGGCTTCACACCTGCAAACACCAGTGCAAAGAGCACTGCCGTCAAAATCAGTTTGCCTGCCTCGCCGGCATAAAATGACCGGACGATGGACTGGGCTGCTCGGGCGCCGGAAAACCGAAATGCCTTGTGAGCGAAATAAACATTGGGCAGCAAGGCTATCAGGCCTCCGCAAAGTCCCGAGTATCCGGCAACGACTCCGTGCCATTGCCAGAGCGCCAAAGCGGCAATGAGCAAAATGACAAATTGAGCCATTAACACCGGAAAAACCGCCAGGCGATGGAACGGCAGGCGGTTTGGCTTGCGGGTTTCCATCACGTTTGCTCTCCAATGGTCGGCTGCCAGAATTCAATAACTTGGCATAATTTGTGCCGACAAAATGCGCGCAGAGTATAGGGGCGGTTCTGCCCCTATTCAACTGTCAGGTAGTGATTTCCGACTGCGCGCTACATGAGGAAATGTTTCAGCGGATGTGTGCGAGCACACCTTGAAGCTCATCGAGGGAGTTGTAACCGATCACCAACTGACCCTTTCCCTTCTTGCCGTGGCGAATCTGCACCGCAGAGCCTAGGCGCTCGGCCAGACGCTGTTCGAGACGAGCGATATCCGGGTCGGGTTTGGTCGCCTCCACAGGCTCCGGTTTGCCACTCAACCACTGACGAACCAGTGCCTCAGTTTGGCGCACAGTGAGACCGCGTGCGACAACATGTCGCGCCCCTTCTACCTGTTGATTGTCCGGCAGACCGAGCAATGCACGGGCGTGACCCATTTCCAGGTCGCCGTGGGACAGCATGGTCTTGATGACTTCCGGCAACGCAATAAGCCGCAACAGGTTAGCCACAGTGACGCGGGACTTACCCACAGCCTCGGCAACTTGTTGCTGAGTGAGCTGGAATTCCTGCTGCAAACGCTGCAGAGCCACCGCTTCTTCGATCGGATTGAGGTCTTCGCGCTGGATGTTCTCGATCAGCGCGATGGCGATTGCGGTTTCATCCGGCACATCGCGGACCATCGCCGGGATGGTTTCCTGGCCGGCTTGCTGACTCGCGCGCCAGCGACGTTCACCGGCGATGATCTCGAAGCGGCCACCGCCAATCGGGCGCACCACGATCGGCTGCATTACGCCTTGCGCCTTGATCGACGCTGCCAGTTCTTCCAGCGCCTGCGGATCCATGTCACGGCGCGGCTGGTATTTACCGCGCTGCAGCAGATCCAGCGGCAGATGTTGCAACTCACGGGTGTCAGCCTGCGCGGCTTGTTCTTCCAGCGCGCTGACGGTCGGACCACTCAGCAGTGCATCCAGTCCACGTCCGAGACCTCGTTTCTTGACGGCCATGGGGATTCCTTAAGTTGCCTGAGCGGCGGCGATGCGTGAATTTTTGCGCTGACGGCGAACCATCTCGCCGGCCAGGGCCAGATAAGCCAGGGCGCCACGCGATTGTTTGTCGTAGGCCAGCGCCGGCATGCCGTAGCTCGGCGCTTCGGCCAGACGGATGTTGCGCGGGATCACCGTGTCGTAGAGCTGCTCGCCGAAGTGTTCCTTGAGCTGCGCCGAAACGTCATTCATCAGGCTCAGGCGCGGGTCATACATGGTCCGCAGCAGGCCTTCGACTTTCAAGTTCGGATTCAGCAGTTCGGCGATGCGCTTGATGTTATCCACAAGGTCGCTCAGCCCTTCGAGCGCAAAGTACTCGCACTGCATGGGGATAATGACCCCATCGGCGGCGACCAATGCGTTCAGCGTAAGCATCGACAGCGACGGCGGGCAGTCGATCAAGATGTAATCGTAGTTTTCGCGGATCGGCGCCAGCGCGCTGCGCAGACGGCTTTCCTTCATCTGCATTTCCAGCAGCACCACTTCGGCCGCCGTCAAATCGCGGTTGGCCGGCAGCAGTTGATAACCGCCGTGCTCGGAATAGTGCATGGCCTGGGCCAGATCGCATTCGCCGATCAGCAGGTCGTAGACCGAGTTTTCCAGGCCGTGTTTATCCACACCGCTACCCATGGTGGCGTTGCCCTGTGGATCGAGATCGATCAACAGCACCCGGCGCTTGGTCGCGACCAGGGATGCTGCGAGGTTGATGCAGGTGGTGGTCTTGCCCACACCACCCTTCTGGTTCGCTATCGCGAATACCTTAGCCATTCTTGCTTGTGTTCCCAATCATGCCGTGCGGCGCAGTATCAGCAGATGGCGTTGGCCTTGGCAACCGGGTACGGCCAGGGCGTGTTCGCTATCGAGTTTGAAGTCTGCCGGCAATGCTACCAGCTCATCGGCCGGATGAACGCCCTTCATTGCCAGCCAGCGTGTATCGGCATCGCCGAGGTGGCGAGTCCAGTTGGTGAAGTTTTCCATGCTGCTGAACGCCCGGGAAATGATCCCGTTGAACGGCTGCGCAGGCTGGAACGCTTCGACACGACTGTGGATAACTTGCAGGTTATCCAGTTTGAGTTCGAGTTTGACCTGAGTCAGGAAGCGGGTTTTCTTGCCGTTGCTGTCCAGACAGGTCACTTGCGAGTCTGGATACAAAATCGCCAACGGGATTCCCGGCATGCCGCCGCCGCTGCCAACGTCAAGCCAGCGACCATTTTCAATGAACGACATCACGCTGAGACTATCGAGCAAGTGCCGCGAAACCATTTCGTCCGGATCGCGCACGGCGGTCAGGTTGTAGGCCTGGTTCCATTTGATCAACAGGGCCAGATAACCCAGCAGCAATTCGTGCTGGGTTTCAGTGAGATTGACACCGAGCTCGCGGGCTCCTGTGGATAACTCTTCGGCGTGTTGCGAAGTGACCTTAGAACTCAAGCGCTTTGCTCCAACTGACGGCCCGCGCCGCGTTTTTTCAAATGAATCATCAACAGCGAAATCGCTGCCGGGGTCACACCCGGGATCCGCGAAGCCTGGCCCAGCGTCTCTGGTCGAGTCGCGCCGAGCTTGCTCTGGATCTCCTTGGAGAGACCGGAAATGTTGGTGTAATCGATATCCACAGGCAATTTCGTGTCTTCACTGGCGCGCAGACGGGCGATTTCGTCCTGTTGACGATCAATGTAACCGGCGTATTTGGTCTTGATTTCAACCTGCTCGGCGACCTGTGGATCTTCCGCGCCGTTCCCGGTCACTTCGACCAGACCAGCGTAGTCGATTTCCGGACGACTCAAGAGGTTGAGCAAGTTGTATTCGTGAGTCAGCGGCGTGCCGAATTTCTCGGCAATCGCATCGCCCTGCTGCGTGTTCGGGCGAACCCAAGTGCTTTTCAGGCGCTGTTCTTCCAGCTCGATGCTTTCGCGTTTCTTGCAGAAGGCCGCCCAACGGGCGTCATCGACCAGACCGAGTTCGCGACCTTTTTCGGTCAGACGCAGGTCGGCGTTGTCTTCGCGCAGAATCAGGCGGTACTCGGCACGGGAAGTGAACATGCGGTACGGCTCTTGAGTGCCAAGGGTGATCAGGTCGTCGACCAAAACGCCGATGTACGCCTCATCGCGACGCGGGCACCAGGCTTCTTTGCCCTTGGCGCGCAGTGCGGCGTTGGCGCCAGCGAGCAAACCTTGGGCGCCGGCTTCTTCGTAACCGGTGGTGCCGTTGATTTGCCCGGCGAAGAACAGACCGCCAATGACTTTGGTTTCCAGGCTGTACTTCAGGTCGCGCGGATCGAAGTAGTCGTACTCGATCGCATAGCCCGGACGCACGATGTGTGCGTTTTCCATGCCGCGGATCGATTGCACGATCTGCAATTGCACGTCGAACGGCAAGCTTGTGGATATCCCGTTCGGGTACAGCTCATGGGTGGTCAAACCTTCCGGTTCGATAAACACCTGATGGCTTTCCTTGTCGGCAAAGCGGTGGATCTTGTCTTCGATCGACGGGCAATAACGCGGACCGATGCCTTCGATTTCACCGGCAGCCGAATACATCGGCGAACGATCGAGGTTCGCGGCAATGATTTCGTGGGTGCGGGCGTTGGTGTGCGTAATCCAGCAGCTCACTTGGCGTGGATGCTGTTCTTTGTTGCCCATGAACGACATCACCGGGATCGGCGTATCGCCGGGCTGCTCGGTCATTACCGAGAAATCCACAGACTTGCCGTCGATACGCGGCGGTGTACCGGTTTTCAGGCGACCGACCCGCAGTGGCATTTCACGCAGACGGTGAGCCAGCGCGATCGACGGTGGATCACCGGCTCGACCGCCGGAAAAATTCTGCAAACCGATGTGGATAAGTCCGCCGAGGAAGGTACCGGTGGTCAACACCACGGAATCGGCGAAGAAGCGCAGACCCATTTGCGTGACAACACCGCGGACTTGTTCCTGTTCGACGATCAGATCGTCAGCAGCTTGTTGAAATATCCACAGGTTCGGCTGGTTTTCCAGGATTTCACGGACAGCGGCTTTGTACAGAATCCGGTCAGCTTGCGCACGGGTCGCCCGTACGGCTGGGCCTTTGCGGCTGTTCAACACGCGAAACTGGATGCCGCCCAAATCGGTGGCCATGGCCATCGCGCCGCCGAGGGCATCGATTTCCTTGACCAGATGGCTTTTGCCAATGCCACCAATGGCCGGGTTGCAACTCATGGCTCCGAGGGTTTCCACGTTATGCGTCAGCAACAGGGTTTTTGCCCCCATACGTGCTGAGGCCAGTGCTGCCTCGGTACCGGCATGACCGCCGCCGATGACGATCACTTCAAAACGGGAAGGGAAATCCACCACGCACCTCGTGCCTGCTTAAGTAGGTAATTCAGGAATAGTTTGAGATCAGGTTTCTGGACCTGGTCGACAAGTATAGGGACTTCGCCCTTCCTAAAGAACCCTTTGCACAAAATTTAACCAGCTGTGGAGAACTCGAGGTTAAAAGAATAAAAAAGAGAGAAATTTATAAAACCTTTGTTTTTATGTTTATTTTTACTGAGGCACGTTTCTGTGGATAGATCGCTACAGGCCTTTATATTCAATATGTACAGAGATTCAAAACCCTGTGACCATGTGCCAATGAGGACCTTGGATAACCGGTTTAAGCCTGTGGATGAAAGGGGTATTTATCCACAGGGGCGGTTATGTCCAGTTTTCAGGCCCTGTTATCAACTGCCCTTAGTGGCAGTTATTCACAGGGCTTAATCCACAGAAAAACGATACAACGGCTTTTTCACAGCGCAAAAAAAAACGCCAGCGAGGGTTCGCTGGCGACAAAGAAGCCGATGGAGGGAAGTGCGAGGGCTATTGTGAGAGAACGTAACAGGGGCTAATAATAGGCATTATCATTAACTCATCAGTTTTTCCCCATGTCCCTACCCGCCCACACTGCTGCGATCGAGCAAATCTACGAGCAACACCATTCGTGGCTATATGGCTGGCTCAAGGGCAAATTGCATGACGCCTGCGATGCGGCCGATGTAGCGCATGACACGTTTGTGCGGATTCTCGCGGCGCGCAACGCCGCGCATATTCGTGAACCACGGGACTATCTGGCGACTGTTGCACGCGGGCTGGTGATCGATCGTTATCGCAGGAAGGCTATCGAAGCTGCGTATTTGCAGACCGTGGCAGCTCGACCGCAAGCCACCGCCATCAGCGAGGAAGACAAGGCGCTGATCATCGAAACTCTGGTCGCTGTGGATAAAGCCTTGGCGGGGCTCGGCCCCAGAAGCCAACAGATTTTCATGCTGTCGCAGATCGATGGCCGGACTTATCAACAGATCGCCCTGCAGCTAAAGGTTTCGCTGACCACGGTGAAGAAACACATGATCCGTGCCCTGACGGAATGTGCCCTGATCATGGCGCAACATTGATGGCCATCGCTCCCGATCGCCAGGTTTTCGAAGCCGCCGCCAGTTGGTATGTGCAGTTTCAGGCGGACCCGCCGACGCTCGCCGAACAGAAGGCCTGGCAGCTGTGGATAGACAGTGATCCAGCGCACCTGGCGGCATGGAACCAGATGGAACAACTGCAGCGCCACCTCGGTACGTTGCCGCCTGATTTGAAACGTCGCGCCCTGAATACCGGACAGCAACGACGCCAGGTGCTCAAGTTGTTGCTACTCGCTGCGGGGACGGGGTTCGTTGGCTGGAATGTTCAGCAACACACATCGCTGGGGAATGTCTGGTCCGACTATAAAACTGGCGTTGGCCAGCGTCGCAACCTGACATTGGCTGATGGCAGTCAGATTCAGCTCAACACTGACACTGCCATTGACGTGTCTTTTGATCCGACGCAGCGGCTGATTCGCCTGCGCTCCGGCGAGATCCTGATTCAAACCGGCAAACTTGGCGATCAACGGCCCTTTTTCGTCGACACCCGTGATGGCCGGATTCAAGCGCTGGGCACCCGGTTTTCCGTACATCAGTTATCGGAGTCTACCCGTGTCGGTGTGCTGGAAGACCGGATCAGCGTTCAGCCTGCTGATCTATCAACAGCCGCAATTATTCTGAACGCAGGCGAAGGGGCCGACTTTGATCGTCGACACATCGGGCTCACTCATCCCTTCAAATCCACGGAAGTGGCGTGGACCAATGGCCAGTTGATTGTGCTCAATGCACGCTTGGGCGACGTGATTGAAGAATTGGCCCGCTATCGCCGCGGTGTTTTGCACTGCGATAACCGCGCGCGGAATCTGCGGGTATCCGGCACATTCCGGCTCGACTCCACCGATGCAGTGCTGGCCAATCTTCAGGCTTCGCTGCCAATCGACGTGCGCTATTTCACCCGTTACTGGGTCTCGATCAGCCACAGCGCTTGATCGAAATGTCACTTGGGGAAAATAAATCGACAACAGGGTTATCTTTTTTTGCCCTGACCCGGCCCTACAGGTAATCGCGATAAACGCGGCTCTTTGCCACCTTCAGGGCTAATCCACACATGCGTCTTTCCACGTTTCGTCAGCGTTTTTCCTACCACTGCATTGCTTACAGCCTACTGATGACCAGCGCTGCGTCCTGCCTGGTGATTAGCCATAACGCGATCGCTGCAACGGTCGCCCAGCGTTATGCCATTGCCGCCGGCCCGCTGGACAATGCCTTGAGCCAGTTCGCCTCCGCTGCGAATGTAATCCTGTCGTTCTCGCCGCAACAGACCAGTCGTTTGCGCAGTGCCGGTTTGAACGGCGATTTCACCGTCGATCAGGGTTTCGCCCAACTGCTGCAAGGCTCGGGGTTGCAAGCCGTACCACAGGCGCCGGGCAGTTACATTTTGCAGGCACTGCCCAACGGCGACGCACTGGAATTGGCCCCGACCAACATCAACGGTCAGTTGGCCAACCCGATGAACCTGGATTACGCCGCCGACGTCGGTTACAAAGCGCAGAACAGCCGGATCGGTACGAAAACCAGTACGCCATTGTCGGAAACACCGCGTTCCGTGTCCGTCGTCACTGCCCAGCGCATGAAAGATCAGAAATCTCAGACACTCACTGAAGTACTCGGCTACGTTCCGGGAATCTTCGCGCCACCCTTTGCCGCCGGCGACAGTCTGGCTGGAGACCTGTTCTACATTCGCGGTTTCAACGCTACCGATTATGGCTACGGTCTTTTGCGCGATGGACTACGCGTACAGGGCAATCGTTATGACACCAGCACCGAGCCTTACGGACTTGAGCGGGTCGAGATTTTCCGCGGCCCGTCTTCTCTGTTGTATGGGGAAAACGCACCGGGCGGTCTGGTCAATCTTGTTAGCAAACGTCCGACCGCTGCACCGCAGGGCGAAGTGCAATTGGGTTATGGCTCGAACAATCGCCGGCAGATCGGCGTCGATGTCTCCGGTCCACTCAATGACAGCGGCAACGTTCTCGGGCGGGTGGTGATGCTTGGGCGCAAGTCGGACACCCAGACCGATCATGTCCCGGACGACCGGATCTACATCGCGCCATCCCTGACCCTGAATTTCGATGATTTCAACACGCTGACTCTGCTGGCCAACTACCAGAAGGATCACACCAACATGGAACTTGGCCTACCGGCGGCCGGTACTTTGCTGACAAACCCCAACGGCAAGTTATCCAAAGGCACCCTGCTCGGCGACCCGGACTGGAACACTTTCGAACGGGAAACCTGGAGCACCGGTTACGAGTTCAGCCACTCGTTCAACGACGATTGGCAGTTCCGTCAGAACTCGCGCTACATGCAGTCGCGCATTACCCGTCACGAAACCTGGCCGGGCAACCTCAACAACGCCGGGTTTGGCACACGCCTGAACATGACTGCGTACGATCGCTTCAACAAGTCGATGGTGTACTCGCTGGATAACCAGCTGGAAGGCAAGTTCCAGGTCGGCGGTCTGGAGAACACCGTGTTGTTCGGCGCCAGCTACGACCGTACCTCGTTCAATCAGGACTGGAACGCTGGCATCGTCGGGCCGATCGATGTGTATAACCCGGTGTACCTACGTGACCCGACGACACCGATTGCTGTGCAAAACACCTTGCTCGAGCAACAGATGAAAGGTGTTTATGCACAGATCCAAAGCAAGTACGACCATTGGTTGTTTCTGCTCGGTGTCCGTCAGGACTGGGTCGACAGTGATTTCCGCGACAAGGTCGCCCAGTCGAGCGACATCAGTTCCGAGGACAAGAAGTTCACCTATCAGGGCGGCGTGATGTACCAGTTCGACAACGGCATGACGCCGTATGTCAGCTATTCCACCTCGTTCGTACCGGTGCAGCAGATTTCCAATGCCGGCGCACCGCTCGACCCGATCACCAGCAGCCAATACGAAGTGGGTCTGAAATACGAACCGATCGGCTGGGATACTGCGTTTACCGCTTCGGTGTACGACCTGCGCAAAAAGGACGACACCTACTTCGACTCGACGACAGCGACCTACCGCCAGGTCGGCGAAAGCCGTTCCAAAGGTGTGGAACTGGAACTGAACAGCAATCTGACCCAGAACCTCAATGTGACAGCGGCCTACACCTACACCGATGCGCGGATTACCAAAGATGCCGCGACGTCATTGGTCAAAGGCCATCAAATGACCGGAGTGCCACGTAATCAGGCTTCGGTCTGGACGAAATACCGATTCCTCGATGGCGACTTGAAAGGCCTGTACGTCGGCGGTGGTGTGCGTTACTTCGACAGTGCCTTCGCCTACACCTCGCCTTCTCTGTACGGCAAGCTCGATGCCGGCGATGTCACGTTGGTGGATGCGGCGATCGGCTATCAGATCGATACGAATTGGAGCGTCGATCTGAACGCGAAAAACCTGTTCGACAAGGAATATGTGTCGGGATGCAACGATGCTGGTCGTTGTTATTGGGGCGAAGATCGCACCTTGCTGGGGACGGTGTCTTACAACTGGTAAAGCAAAAAAGGGGCTGTGGATAAATATTCCACAGCCCCTTTTGTTATTTGCCGATGCAGAAGCTGGAAAAGATCCTTCCCAGCAGATCATCGGAGCTGAACGCCCCGGTGATTTCACCCAGAGAATGCTGGGCCTGACGCAAATCTTCGGCGAGCAATTCGCCGGCGCCGGCCAATGTCAGTTGCGCGCGGCCGTGTTCCAACGCGGCGCTGGCGTGACGTAATGCCTCCAAATGGCGGCGACGTGCACTGAAGCTGCTTTCCGAAGTTTGCTCGTAACCCATGCAGGCTTTGAGATGGTCACGCAGCAAGTCCAGCCCTTCACCGGCCGACTTGGCACTCAGACTGATCGTCACATGCCCGTCTTCACTGGTTTCGAGGGCAATTGCTTCGCCCGTCAGATCCGCTTTGTTGCGGATCAGGGTAACTTTCGCCGGATCCGGACGGGTCTCGAGGAATTCCGGCCACAATGCAAACGGGTCCAGTGCTTCCGGAGCGGTCGCATCGACCACCAGCAACACCCGATCGGCTTCACCAATAGCCTTCAATGCCCGTTCAACACCGATCTTTTCCACATGATCATCGGTATCACGCAGCCCTGCAGTATCGACAACATGCAACGGCATGCCGTCGATGTGGATATGTTCGCGCAGGATATCCCGCGTGGTGCCGGCAATCTCCGTCACGATGGCAGCTTCGCGACCGGCCAAAGCATTCAACAGGCTGGACTTGCCGGCATTCGGACGACCGGCGATCACCACGGTCATGCCATCGCGCAACAAAGCGCCCTGCCCGGCTTCACGCAGTACTGTGGATAACTCGTTGCGCACTTTGTCGAGCATGTTCAACACATGGCCATCGGCGAGGAAGTCGATTTCCTCTTCCGGAAAGTCGATGGCGGCTTCGACGTAGATACGCAAACCGATCAACTGCTCGGTCAAGTTATGCACACGTTGGGAAAATGCACCCTGCAATGAGCGCAGGGCATTACGCGCAGCCTGTGCCGAACTGGCCTCGATCAAATCGGCAATCGCCTCGGCCTGGGCCAGGTCGAGTTTGTCATTGAGGAAAGCACGTTCACTGAATTCACCCGGACGGGCCAAACGGCAACCCAACTCCAGGCAACGCTTGAGCAACATATCCAGAACGATCGGGCCGCCGTGGCCTTGCAGTTCCAGCACGTCTTCGCCGGTGAAAGAGTTCGGTCCCGGGAAATACAGGGCCAGGCCCTCGTCCAGGACTTGCTGGTCGTCACTGAAAAACGGCCCGTAATGGGCGTAACGCGGTTTCAGCTCACGGCCGCTGATGGCTTTGGCTGCAACACTGGCCAGCGGCCCGGAAATACGGACGATGCCCACACCGCCGCGACCCTGAGCGGTGGCGACGGCGGCGATGGTTTCACGAGGTGTGCTCATAAACCGGAATCCAGACAAAAGTGGCAGATAGCAAAACGCCCCACTAGGGGGCGTTTTGAGTGGTGTTATCCACAGTGCAAGTTACGCCTCGGCTTTTTTCGTCGCCGCTTCGATCTTACGCGTGATGTACCACTGTTGTGCAATCGACAGGCAGTTGTTCACAACCCAGTACAGCACCAGACCTGCCGGGAACCACAGGAAGAAGAAGGTGAAGATGATTGGCATCATTTTCATGACCTTCGCCTGCATCGGATCCGGAGGAGTCGGGTTCAGCTGCTGCTGGATGAACATGGTTGCACCCATGATGATCGGCAGAATGAAGAACGGATCCTTGATCGACAGGTCAGTGATCCACAGCATGAACGGTGCCTGGCGCATTTCCACGCTTTCCAGCAGAACCCAGTACAGCGAAAGGAAAACCGGCATCTGCACGAGGATCGGCAAGCAGCCGCCCAGCGGATTGATCTTCTCTTTCTTGTACAGCTCCATCATGGCTTGCGACATTTTCTGCCGGTCATCGCCATGTTGCTCTTTCAGAGCAGCCAGTTTCGGCGCGACAGCACGCATGCGCGCCATCGATTTGTAGCTGGCAGCCGACAGCGGGAAGAAAATACCCTTGATCAGCATGGTCAGGAAGATGATCGACCAGCCCCAGTTACCGACGATGGCGTGGATGTGTTGCAGCAGCCAGAAGATTGGCTGGGCAATGAACCACAGAATGCCGTAGTCGACGGTCAGTTCCAGACCTGGGGACAACTCTTTCAGCACAGCCTGGCTTTTCGGACCGGCGTACAGCACAGCGCTGGTTTCAACTTTGGCACCCGGAGCAGCGGTCAGTGTCGGACCGGTGTAACCGATGATGTAGTTGCCTTTGCTGTCTTTACGGGTCTGGACGATGTTGTTTTCGCCCTTGGCCGGAATCCACGCGGTCACGAAGTAGTGTTGCAGCCAGGCTACCCAGCCACCGGTGACGGTTTCTTTCAGCTGCGCCTTGTCCATGTCCTTCATGGACACTTTCTTGTACGGCTCCGAACTTGTCCACAGGGCGGCGCCCAGGTAAGTCGCGGTGCCAGTAGCAGTAGTGGACGAAGGATCAGCGCTGTTGTCGCGTTTCAACTGAGCAAACATTGCGCCGTTCCAGGGCTGAGCGCTCTGGTTATCCACAATGTAGGAAACGGCTACGTCATACAGGCCGCGTTTCAGGGTGAAACGCTTGATGTAGTTGACGCCGTCCTTGCTGAACTTCAGGTCGACGACCAGTTGGTCCTGACCGTCAGCCAGTTGATAAGTCTTCTTCTCCGAAGAGTAGGCCGGACGACCGGCCGGATTTGCATCCGGGCCATTGGTGCCGATCAGACCGCTTTGGGCCAGATAAACACGTTCGCCACCGTTATCGAACAGTTGGAACGGCACATCAGGACGATCCTGACGACGTGGATACAGAGGCAAGGTCAGTTGAGCGACATCGCCACCTTGTGGATCGATCGCGAGATCGAGCACGTCGGTTTTGATCTGGATCAGATCCTTGCTGGCGGCTACCGGCGTTTCGGCAGGTGCGCTGGTATCGCTAGCGGCGCGCGGAATATCGTCACTGGCGGCAGCATTATTGCCAGTGGCGGTGTCCGGCAAACCGGATGTAGTCGTACTGGAAGCAACATTCTGAGTCGGCAGGGCAGCCTGACCATAGTCCTGGTTCCATTTAAGGACCATAACGTAGGCCACGATTGCCAGGGCGACGATCAGGATCGTGCGTTTGATATCCATGATTACTCGGCCATCGAAGAAGAACGGGAGGTAGGGATAGGTGGAACCGGGTCATAACCACCGGGATTCCACGGATGACAGCGACCTAAACGACGAAAGGCCAGCCAGCCACCGCGCAGAAGGCCATGATTTTCGATGGCTTCTAACGCGTAGCAGGAACAACTGGGGTAGAAACGACAGTGGTTGGCCATTAAAGGACTAATGGCATAGCGATAAAACTGGATCGGAACGAGGGCCAGTTTACGCATCTGGACTGTCTACCCCTACAGTTTCGGTTTTGACTTCTGGAACGGGCTTGCTGCGTGCAAGACGCTTCCAGAGTTTGCCGAAATGCTGAATCAATTCGGGGTTTTCTACATCGCCCAGACCTTTGCGCGCGACGATAACGATATCCCAGCCGACCAGTGAATCCTGGTGCAGACGGAATGATTCGCGCATCAAACGTTTGAGGCGATTGCGCTCAACGGAGAGCTTTACGCTCTTTTTCCCGATAACCAGCCCGAGACGGGGGTGATCAAGATCGTTGTTGCGTGCAAGGAGCAGGAGATTTTTCCCCGGAACCTTGCCGGTAGGGGAGTCAAAGACTGCCTTGAAATGCCGGGGGGTAAGCAGACGCTTTTCCCGACTGAAGTCCTGACTCACCTCCAGTACCGGATTATCAAACTGCCAGACGCGCACGACCTTTGGCGCGACGACGCGACAGGACTGCGCGGCCGTTCTTGGTAGCCATGCGAGCACGGAAACCGTGGGTACGAGCGCGTTTGATAGTGCTTGGTTGGAAAGTACGTTTCATTGTCGTGTTACCTGGTTCGTCCACAACGGGCCGGAATGGCCCCCGTTTTAAGAGACCGGGGATTCTAGAGAAAGCAAGCCTTCAGGTCAATTTCCAACCAACGTTTCCTTATAAATAGATCTCGAGGTGTTCTTTGCCCGATCACCTGCTCGCCATACATAAAAATAAAGAAGGGAATTATTTAAAGCTTTTCTGTAAAGCTTATAAAAGCTAGGCACACCGTCTTCTGTGGATAAGTGGCATTAGCCCTTGTTTGACGTGATGTACAGAGAATGACAACTACAGTGGAAAACCGTGTTCAGCCTGTGCTGCACTGTCGGATAACCTGTGTGTGGAATGGCACGTTATCCACAGGCAGGTTATCCACCGAGTTCAACCCCCAGTTGTCCAGTGCCCTTAGTGGCGGTTATCCACAGAGCTTATTCACACACCGTTGGTCGTTTTTTTAGCGGTTAACGCGTTGATAAATCATGGTCACCGGGCAACCTGCATGTGGATAAGTGGACGGCTCGCCGCTACAATGGCCGCTTGTTTTTGCCTCACCGGCTTTCAACTTAGGGGATATCCGTGTCAGTGGAACTTTGGCAGCAGTGCGTGGAGCTTTTGCGCGAGGAGCTGCCTGCCCAACAATTCAACACTTGGATCCGTCCACTACAGGTCGAAGCCGAAGGCGACGAGTTGCGCGTCTACGCACCGAACCGTTTTGTGCTGGACTGGGTCAACGAAAAGTACCTGGGTCGTGTCCTTGAGCTGCTGGATGAGCATGGCAACGGCATGGCGCCAGCGCTCTCCTTATTAATAGGCAGCAAACGCAGTTCCGCTCCGCGTGCCGCACCGAACGCGCCGCTTGCAGCCGCGCAGGTTTCCCAGCAGGCCCAGGCAAATGCCACGCCTGTGAGTACGCTGGCACCCACCCAGACGTCAGCGCCGGCAGCCAAGCGTTCGACGCAGAAAAGCCCCGAAGTCAGCGATGAACCGTCTCGCGACAGTTTCGACCCGATGTCCGGTGCCGCTTCCCAGCAAGCCCCGGTCCGCGCCGAACAACGTACCGTGCAGGTCGAAGGCGCGCTCAAGCACACCAGTTACCTGAACCGCACCTTCACCTTCGAAAACTTCGTCGAAGGTAAATCCAACCAGCTCGCCCGCGCGGCGGCCTGGCAAGTGGCGGACAACCCCAAGCACGGCTACAACCCACTGTTCCTTTATGGTGGCGTCGGCCTGGGTAAAACCCACTTGATGCACGCGGTGGGTAACCACCTGTTAAAGAAGAACCCGAATGCCAAGGTCGTGTACCTGCATTCCGAGCGTTTCGTCGCCGACATGGTTAAGGCGCTGCAACTGAACGCGATCAACGAGTTCAAGCGTTTCTACCGTTCGGTGGATGCCTTGCTGATCGACGACATTCAGTTCTTTGCTCGCAAGGAGCGTTCGCAGGAAGAGTTTTTCCACACTTTCAACGCCCTGCTTGAAGGTGGCCAGCAGGTCATTCTCACCAGTGACCGCTACCCGAAAGAAATCGAAGGCCTTGAAGAGCGCCTCAAATCCCGCTTCGGCTGGGGCCTGACGGTTGCTGTCGAGCCGCCGGAACTGGAAACGCGCGTGGCGATCTTGATGAAGAAGGCCGACCAGGCCAAAGTCGACTTGCCGCACGACGCCGCGTTCTTCATTGCCCAGCGTATTCGCTCCAACGTCCGTGAGCTGGAAGGCGCGTTGAAACGCGTGATCGCCCACTCGCACTTCATGGGCCGCGACATCACTATCGAGCTGATTCGCGAATCCCTGAAAGACCTGTTGGCGTTGCAGGACAAACTGGTCTCTGTGGATAACATTCAGCGTACCGTCGCTGAGTACTACAAGATCAAGATCTCGGACCTGCTGTCCAAGCGCCGTTCGCGCTCGGTAGCGCGTCCGCGTCAGGTAGCCATGGCGTTGTCCAAGGAGCTGACCAACCACAGCCTGCCGGAAATCGGCGATGTGTTTGGCGGCCGTGACCACACCACCGTGTTGCACGCCTGCCGCAAGATCAACGAACTTAAGGAATCCGACGCGGACATCCGCGAGGACTACAAGAACCTGCTGCGTACACTGACCACTTGATGAACACCAGCGCAGCTTATTAAGGCAAGGGACTAGACCATGCATTTCACCATTCAACGCGAAGCCCTGTTGAAACCCCTGCAACTGGTCGCAGGCGTCGTCGAGCGTCGACAGACCTTGCCGGTACTGTCCAACGTGCTGTTGGTAGTCGAAGGCCAGCAACTGTCGCTGACCGGTACCGATCTTGAGGTCGAACTGGTCGGTCGTGTGCAACTCGAGGAGCCGGCAGAAACAGGTTCCATCACCGTGCCTGCGCGCAAGCTGATGGATATCTGCAAAAGCCTGCCCAACGACGCGCTGATCGACATCAAGGTCGACGAGCAGAAGCTGGTGGTAAAAGCCGGCCGTAGCCGTTTCACCCTGTCGACCTTGCCGGCCAACGATTTCCCGACCGTTGAAGAAGGCCCGGGTTCGCTGACCTGCAGCCTCGAGCAAAGCAAACTGCGTCGCCTGATCGAACGCACCAGCTTCGCCATGGCTCAGCAGGACGTGCGTTACTACCTCAACGGCATGTTGCTGGAAGTGTCCGAGGGCATCATCCGCGCTGTGGCCACCGACGGTCACCGTTTGGCCATGTGCTCGATGAAAGCCGATATCGGCCAGCCGGATCGTCACCAGGTGATCGTGCCACGCAAAGGTATCCTCGAACTGGCGCGTCTGCTCACCGAGCCGGACGGCAATGTCAGCATCGTGCTGGGTCAGCACCACATCCGCGCGACCACCGGCGAATTCACCTTCACCTCGAAACTGGTCGACGGCAAATTCCCGGACTACGAGCGCGTGCTACCTAAGGGCGGCGACAAGCTGGTATTGGGCGATCGTCAGGCGCTGCGCGAAGCGTTCAGCCGTACCGCGATTCTGTCCAACGAGAAGTACCGTGGTATCCGTCTGCAACTGGCCAGCGGTCAGTTAAAGATCCAGGCCAACAACCCGGAGCAGGAAGAAGCGGAAGAAGAAGTGGGCGTTGAATACAACGGCGGCTCCCTGGAAATCGGCTTCAACGTGAGCTACTTGCTCGACGTGCTGGGCGTGATGACCACCGAGCAGGTTCGCCTGATCCTGTCCGACTCCAACAGCAGTGCGCTGGTGCAAGAGTCGGACAACGACGATTCGGCTTACGTTGTCATGCCGATGCGTCTGTAATCAGCTGACTCTGGATGTCCTTAAGTCGTGTTTCGGTCACCGCGGTGCGCAATCTGCACCCGGTGACCTTCTCCCCCTCCCCCCGCATCAACATTCTTTACGGCGCCAACGGCAGCGGCAAAACCAGTGTTCTGGAAGCCATTCATCTGCTGGGGCTTGCCCGTTCGTTTCGTAGCACGCGGCTTTTGCCGGTCATCCAGTACGAGCAGCTCGCCTGTACCGTGTTCGGTCAGGTCGAACTGGCCGAGGGTGGGCATAGCGCTTTGGGTATCTCGCGCGACCGTCAGGGCGAATTCCAGATACGCATCGACGGCCAGAACGCCCGCAGCGCAGCGCAACTGGCAGAGATCCTGCCGCTGCAGTTGATCAACCCCGACAGCTTCCGTCTGCTTGAAGGCGCGCCGAAGATTCGCCGGCAGTTTCTCGATTGGGGTGTGTTCCACGTCGAGCCGCGGTTCATGGCCACCTGGCAGCGTTTGCAGAAGGCCTTGCGCCAGAGAAACTCCTGGCTGCGGCATGGTACACTTGACGCCGTTTCGCAAGCGGTTTGGGACAGGGAACTGTGCCAGGCCAGCGCTGAAATCGATGAATACCGCCGCGCTTACATCAAAGCCTTGAAACCAGTCTTTGAACAAACCTTGAGCGAACTGGTTGAGCTCGAAGGTTTGACGCTCAGCTATTACCGAGGCTGGGACAAAGACCGGGAATTGAGTGCCGTACTGGCCGGATCCCTGCAACGGGATCAGCAAATGGGTCATACCCAGGCCGGACCGCAACGGGCTGATTTGCGTCTTAGATTGGGTGCACACAACGCCGCGGACATTTTGTCCCGGGGTCAGCAGAAGTTGGTGGTCTGTGCACTGCGGATTGCCCAAGGGCATCTGGTCAGCCAGGCCCGCCGCGGTCAGTGTATTTATCTGGTGGATGACTTGCCGTCCGAGCTGGACGAGAGCCACCGTCGCGCGCTGTGCCGCTTGCTGGAAGACTTACGCTGCCAGGTGTTCATCACCTGTGTAGATCACGAATTATTGAGGGAAGGCTGGCAGACGGAAACGCCAGTCGCTCTGTTCCACGTGGAACAGGGCCGTATCACCCAGACCCACGACCATCGGGAGTGAAGGCATTGAGCGAAGAAAATACGTACGACTCAACGAGCATTAAAGTGCTGAAAGGCCTGGATGCCGTACGCAAACGTCCCGGTATGTACATTGGTGACACCGACGATGGCAGCGGTCTGCACCACATGGTGTTCGAGGTGGTCGACAACTCGATCGACGAAGCCCTCGCCGGCCACTGCGACGACATCAGCATCATCATCCACCCGGATGAGTCCATCACCGTTAAAGACAACGGCCGTGGCATCCCGGTAGACGTGCACAAAGAGGAAGGCGTTTCCGCGGCCGAGGTCATCATGACCGTCCTCCACGCTGGCGGTAAGTTCGACGACAACTCCTACAAGGTATCCGGCGGTCTGCACGGTGTAGGTGTGTCGGTAGTGAACGCACTGTCCGAAGAGCTGGTTCTGACTGTTCGCCGCAGCGGCAAGATCTGGGAACAGACCTACGTCCACGGCGTACCTCAGGCACCGATGGCCATCGTTGGCGACAGCGAAACCACCGGTACCCAGATCCACTTCAAGGCTTCCAGCGAAACCTTCAAGAACATTCACTTCAGCTGGGACATCCTGGCCAAGCGCATTCGTGAACTGTCCTTCCTCAACTCCGGTGTCGGCATCGTCCTCAAGGATGAGCGCAGCGGCAAGGAAGAGCTGTTCAAGTACGAAGGCGGCCTGCGTGCGTTCGTTGAATACCTGAACACCAACAAGACTGCGGTCAACCAGGTGTTCCACTTCAACATCCAGCGTGAAGACGGCATCGGCGTGGAAATCGCTCTGCAGTGGAACGACAGCTTCAACGAGAACCTGTTGTGCTTCACCAACAACATTCCGCAGCGCGACGGCGGTACCCACCTGGTGGGCTTCCGTTCGGCACTGACGCGTAACCTGAACAACTACATCGAGCAGGAAGGTCTGGCGAAGAAGCACAAAGTCGCCACCACCGGTGACGATGCCCGTGAAGGCCTGACTGCGATCATCTCGGTGAAAGTGCCGGATCCGAAGTTCAGCTCGCAGACCAAAGACAAGCTGGTCTCTTCCGAAGTGAAGACCGCGGTCGAACAGGAAATGGGCAAGTACTTCTCCGACTTCCTCCTGGAAAACCCGAACGAAGCGAAACTGGTCGTCGGCAAGATGATCGACGCCGCTCGTGCCCGTGAAGCCGCGCGCAAGGCCCGTGAGATGACCCGCCGCAAAGGCGCGCTGGACATCGCCGGTCTGCCAGGCAAGCTCGCTGACTGCCAGGAAAAAGACCCGGCGCTGTCCGAACTGTACCTGGTGGAAGGTGACTCCGCGGGCGGCTCTGCCAAGCAGGGACGTAACCGCAAGACTCAGGCGATCCTGCCGTTGAAGGGTAAGATCCTCAACGTCGAGAAAGCGCGTTTCGACAAGATGATCTCTTCCCAGGAAGTGGGCACCTTGATCACCGCACTGGGCTGCGGTATCGGTCGCGACGAATACAACATCGACAAGCTGCGTTATCACAACATCATCATCATGACCGATGCTGACGTCGACGGTTCGCACATCCGTACCCTGCTGCTGACCTTCTTCTTCCGTCAGTTGCCGGAGCTGATCGAGCGCGGCTACATCTACATCGCCCAGCCGCCGCTGTACAAGGTCAAGAAAGGCAAGCAAGAGCAATACATCAAAGACGACGACGCCATGGAAGAGTACATGACGCAGTCGGCCCTGGAAGATGCGAGCCTGCACCTGAACGAAGAAGCCCCGGGCATTTCCGGTGAAGCGCTCGAGCGTCTGGTTAACGACTTCCGCATGGTGATGAAGACTCTCAAGCGTCTGTCGCGCCTGTACCCGCAGGAGCTGACCGAGCACTTCATCTACCTGCCGGCCGTAAGCCTGGAAAAGCTCGGCGACCACGCAGCGATGCAAGAGTGGCTGGCCCAATACGAAGCGCGTCTGCGCACCGTGGAAAAATCCGGTCTGGTCTACAAGGCCAGCCTGCGTGAAGATCGTGAACGTGGCGTGTGGCTGCCAGAGGTCGAACTGATCTCCCACGGCCTGTCGAACTACGTCACCTTCAACCGCGACTTCTTCGGCAGCAACGACTACAAAACCGTCGTCACCCTCGGCGCTCAACTGAGCACCCTGCTCGACGAAGGCGCTTATATCCAGCGTGGCGAACGCAAGAAAGCGGTCACCGAGTTCAAGGAAGCCTTGGACTGGCTGATGGCTGAAAGCACCAAGCGCCACACCATTCAGCGATACAAAGGTCTGGGGGAAATGAACCCGGATCAGCTGTGGGAAACCACCATGGACCCAAGCGTGCGCCGCATGCTGAAAGTCACCATCGAAGACGCCATTGGCGCAGACCAGATCTTCAACACCCTGATGGGTGATGCGGTCGAACCTCGCCGTGACTTCATCGAGAGTAACGCGCTGGCGGTGTCCAACCTGGACTTCTGATCCGCGCAAGCAATTCGGTGTGTGTTGCCGAAACAAAAAAGGCCCGCATCAGCGGGCCTTTTTTATGGGTGTTCTTAGTAATAAACCGCTGGTCCCTGAATTCATTAGAGCGGGCCGAGGCAATGTTCAACTCAGAACAATCGCGGACTCACTCGATTTCAAATCAAACGCTTCGCGCGAAGGTCCAATTTCCCAAAGCAACTGCAAGCGCTGGTGGGCTTCGTACAATGTCGGAATATGACCTTCATCCACCCACCACATCACAACCCGTGGTTTGCTGATAGGCAGGAACCACTCCGCACCTCTCAAACGAAAGTCGTTGTGCGGTGTTTTATACAAGAAATCTTTCAAGGCCGCCGGGCTCTTCCACAGCGAAAGTGTATAAAGATACCCTTCTCCCCATAGTTCATCGAGAAGCTGTTGATTGTCCTGAACTTCCCGCCATATAAAGCCTGGATGCGCGTCGGCTAGACCATTTACGTAGGCGGTAGAAGAATAAAAACCGTCCATGCGCGGATCAGATTTTAAATGTTTTGGTTTGACCAGATCAAACTGCGCGAGAATAGCCATTGACTGTTAATCCTTTAATAAGACTAGAGGCTGTTAAAAATTTGTGTAGTTACTAGTGAAGTTATGAGCGGATTTGCAGGCGAGCGCCAACATCCAGGTTACTTTGCAGTAATCAGACGGCTATTAATTATCGAGAAGTCAGTACGCGCTTTATTAAAGTTACATGCCGTGAGCTATGATTTTTTTAAACGGCGAGGAGGCATGAATATGTCATCTCATCTGTAAGCTGTGAATGCTTGAATCTGCCCTGCCACCATTGAGCTTGCCAAGTGACAGGGAGATTCGCTTGCAATCAGGCCTGACCGTTCAACATCAAATTGAGGTTCTGTACTGCGGCGCCTGATGCGCCCTTGCCGAGGTTGTCGTACACCGCGGCAAGCAATACCTGGCCTGACTTCTCATCCGAGAAGACATAGATGTCCAGGCGATTGGTGTCATTCAGGTATTCAGGGTCCAGTTGCGTAACGGTCTTGACCTGATCCAGCGGAACAACCTTGATGAACTCGGATTTGGCGTAATGGTTGCTGAGGCAGGCGTGGATCTGTTGCACCGAGGCGCCAGCGGGCAACAAGCGCAAATGCAGCGGCACGTACAAGACGATGCCTTGGCGGTACTTGCCATAGCCAGGCGTGAAGATCGGCCGATGATCCAGCAATGCCTCGGACATCATCTCCGGGACGTGCTTATGGTTAAGGCTCAAGCCATAACCGCGGTATGGAGCGTCCGTGTGTTGCGGATGATCCGGGATTTCATAGGCGTCGATCAGTGATTTGCCCGAACCGGAATACCCGGAAATGGCATGCACATTCACCGGGTAGTCCTTGGGTACCACACCGGCTTCCGTCAGCGGACGCAACAGCGCGATGGCGCCTGTCGGGTAGCAGCCAGGATTGGATACACGCTTGGCTGTCGTGATGATGTCAGCCTGACCTGCAGTCAGTTCCGGCAGACCATACACCCAACCTGGTGTGGTGCGATGGGCAGAGCTGGGATCAAGTACACGTACCTTTGGATTCTCGATGAACGACACCGCCTCAACAGCGGCATCGTCCGGCAGGCAGAGAATCGCGACATCACAGGTGTTAAGTGCTTCAGCCCTTTTTACCGGGTCCTTGCGATCGGCATAGGGCAACTGCAAAAGCTCAATATCCGTGCGACCGTTCAGACGCGAATGTATCTGAAGTCCAGTCGTACCGGCTTCCCCGTCGATAAAAATAAGTGGCTTCATGTTCACGAAAATTCACGATAATGAGTGTTTTGAAACTTTATCACACCTTTACTGTGCTGCGCAGGGTGACGTTTTTATGCAAACAGTTTTTCAGGTTTATTTGAAATACTGTTTTTTAGTCCTGCTACCCCGTCACTGACCAATGTCTCTTCGAACTTTCCCGCCATGAAGTCAATTTGATATACATAAGGTACTGGTTTAAAGAACATTTCCCGATTCAACAACTTGGCCAGGGTAAACGTCGAGGTCAGGGTTGTAGCTAATAAACAGGCAGAGCTTAGAGAGGCAACTTTACGTTCCTCGAAATCAAGCTTCGGATCTTCCAGATAGGCACGGTGCAAATGCAGCGGGTCGAGGCCCATACCGAAATTGATCAGTTTCTCCGTCTCAGTCATATCGGGCGTCAACGCAAAATATTCTTCGAATGACATCGAATCCGGATGGAAGTGATGCAACGTTCCGCCAAAGCCTATAGGGCAGGAAACGACCGCCGGGATACCCAGTTCCCGCGCCTTTTGGTACATCTGAATTCGCGGCTCAATCACGAAGTAGTCCATGGCGTCGCATAACATGTCCACACCGGTCAAAAAGTCATCGACTGTTTCAGCGCTCACCCCGTTGTACTGTTCAATGCGCAAGGCCGGATTGATCGACAACAGACGCTCACGCAGGACATCGGCCTTCTTCAGTCCGACTGTATGAGTCGTTGCGCCAAATTGGCGGTTGAAGTTCTCTGGTCCGAAGGTGTCGAAATCAGCAATTTTGATTCCGCCAACGCCCATGCGTACCAGTGTCTCCGCGTGGGTATATCCGACACCGCCGCATCCTGGAACTGCAATTGTCTTGCTGGCTAACAGTGCCAGTTCTTCCTGGCTGATCAAGCCGATCATTCGACTGTAAATGACTTCGCGGGAATATTCATTTTGCATATAACGCTCCTTGTATTTATTTGGCGACGTAGTGAAAACCAACGATTGAGAAACCGTGTCGGGTCCAGAAAGACTGCGCCATCGAATTGCTAACGAATGTATCAAGGCAGACCTGTTCACACTGGTAATGATCGGCCAAGGCTCTTACGTAGCTGAGCAGTTGTGCCCCCACTCCACGAGATCGGTTTCCCGGCTTGATGATGAAATGATCGATATATAAATATTTGCCGCAGTAAATCCGGGTATTCAGCCAATAGCCGGTCAGGCCCACCAACTCGGTTCCTGCGAATACCCCGACACACTGCCAATTCAACTTGGCGACAGTTTCCAATCGTTCTAACAGCAGGTCTTTATTCAAATCCGGATAAAAAGTCGACAGCAACGCCAGCGTCATGGGCAATTCATAATTCTGCATAACCCTGATCGTCACTGCCGTCTCCATACGTTCAGCCTTGTGCATGCAACCCCCTCACCCAGACACGTTTAAAAGACTGGACGAGAACGGTCAGTGGAACTCGATAACCAGCAGATCGCGATAACCGCTGTCAGCTCCATTACAGATCTGAATGGCTGTCGTATCGTGAAAAACCGTGTCATCCCTGAACAACAGTGCCTGACAAGGCTTCTCCAGCGTGCCCACATAAATAGGCTGCTGGTGCATGATATCGACCAGGGTCGTTTCGCCTCCGACTACACCACTTCTGTCGGCCATGAACAGGCAACTGAATTTCACCCCATCCCGATGTTTGCCTTCGGGTACCGGCAATCCCGTCATGTCTGGAGTGGCGAGGATACGATTGAAATAGGTGTTGATCTTCCAGCCTTGGACATCTTCGATTTCACTGAAGGTGTTGGCGAGTTTCAGTAGAAGCTTCTTCAGCACTTCATTGTCGGCCATCTCCGCAGTGACGGGGGCGAAGTGCCGGTCGATGCCACCGTTCAGCGGATTGAAATACTCCGGTTGGGAATACGGTACATGGGGCTGCTGCTCCAGGCGATTGCCGTTCGCATACCACTTGAATTTACCGAAACGGCGATAGCGGTACATGCCTCCATCGTTCATGTAACGATCAAGTTCGAGGTTTTCCCAATAACCCTGAAATTGCGCCCACTCGGGCATCTCGGAAAAATCCACACCCAGCAGTTCAGCGGAGTGCCCTGCAACAAATCGGCTGTTGTTGAGTGCCCAGACAGTCTGTGGCTCAGTATTGGCAAGATTGCTTTTCATAAGAGTTCTCTAAGTATCACGTCAACAGCGCTTTGTTGTTTTTCATAGCCAGTTCGATGCTTTTGTAATAGTCGACGGCTACGTTGTATCGGATCAGGCAGCCGATACACATTTCTTCAATGGCTTCAGGGCATGACTTCGCCAATGGCATCAGCACGCGATAGAGAAGTTGCTTGCCGTGATTGGCATCAATCTTTATATGCATGTCGTGGTAATAGATGACGTCTTCGGGCATGTGCAGACGACGCATGGCCTTGACTGTTCGGGAGAACCGGTAGGGCGCAGTGTGTTCAAGAATCGCCAGTGCGCCCAGTAGACGAGGGTGATACTGGCGCCGTAGTGCGTACATCAGCAGCAGATTGCCGTTCTTCAGGGCCTCCGCCGGCGCTTGTTGAACGCGGGCCTGGGGGCCGATGAGTTCGTGCAGTGTTGCTGCGGATTTACGGAACAGCACGGTATGCATTTCGGATAGCGTACCCAGGCCCATTTCGTCCCAGTAGTTTTCCGCAAGCGCCAACTTCATATCGCCTGTCATGCCCAATTGTGCCAGGGCGATGACGTCATCGAAGCGACCGTCGACCTGCTCTTCCATGGCGATGTAAAAGCTCAGTTCTTCAAGCGTCGACTCTTCAGCCAGCCAAGTGAAAAACGCTGAAACCTCATCGCGATGAGTCGAATGCAGGCGGGTGTACCACTTCAAAAACTCGGCAGCGTTCTTTGGCAACCGGGTTTTATCGAGACGACTTTCTTCGTAGGCGTTCCATTCATCTTCCAGTCTATGGGTGCGCGTATATTCGTGGTGAATCGGCGCCATTTTGTAAGCGCTTGGTTCGGCCAGTTCACGAAGATAAAACGAGTTGAGCGCGGTCTGTTCCGATAGCGAGTTTATGGTCGACGGCGGCGTGGTCGTCTGATCCGTGGAACGATCTTGTAGAGTCATTTCAGTTCCTTTGCTTTACCAGGGGCGAGCAGTCGCCAGACGCGAGCACGTGCCACGCCCCGTCGGAGTTAGCGTTCAGTCTTGCAACAGGCGCTGCGCGGGTCAGCTTTTGCGCATTGAGCGGAGCAGTCCCAAGTAAAAACTTTTATAGGAGACTTCCAGGTAACGGCAGTTTTCATGAATTTTTTCGTGCAGGTCGTGCAGACGGTCAATAGGCAATCCGGGCATCAGATGATGCTCAACGTGGTAGTTATTGCCGTTGGTGAACCAGTTCATGAATGCGTTGCTTTTGATGGTTCTGGTGTTTTCGTAGGGGTCTGTCGAATCCGTTGCGCAACGGAAATGCTCTGGCATCTCAATCAGGGCGTGTACCGGAGCCGCGACAAACATGAGCGGAATAATCCACAGATAGACGATGATTTCATAACCGAACTGAAAGGAGACCAAACCCAATAACGCAATCATCAATACCATCGAAAGATGATCTCGCTTGATCCGTTTGGAAACGTTGCTGGAAACGTTTTGGTACTGCGAGCTAAACGCAATGAACACATTTTTGAAAAAACGTGGGTAGTGCGAAACCATCAAAAGTCTGGTTAATAGCGCGCTGATGGAACGAAGGGATAACTCACCATATTGATCACCGTAATCAAAGAACTCCCGATTTTCCGGAGTGCCCAGGTAACGATGGTGGTGCATATGGCTGGCTTTGTAATCAGCAAATGAAACCAACATTGGCAGACCGAGCAGTATGCCGAACAGCTCGTTAAGCTTTTTATTCCGGAATCCCTGTGAGTGCAGGACTTGATGTTGAAGTTCCACGCCATGGGCGAACATTGATCCAAGAAGAATGACGCCTATGGCGATTTCCCATGGATGACCACTCAGTGCCAGACAACCACCGGTTACAATCAGCGCTAAGTAGATTGCAAATTTCAGTGCAAACGTTACATCGCTGGACCTGCTCTGAATATCGGCCAATGCCAATCGATTGGCATTAGTAAATGTAGTTCTCTGCACAACTCACTCCGTCGAACTGAACAAGAATTTCGCTGATATTTTCTAATCGTTAGGCAAGCTATCGAGTTGATTTTTAATCATTCCATTATGTGTACCTTTTACAGGCTCTGGTGTTAACTAATACCTCCGGTTTGAATGTTTAATTGTTCAGCTCGGGTGCTTCTGAAATACATCAAGTTTGATGAATGGCAATAACGCCAAGCAATCGCGCGCAGTACAACTGTGAGGGATCTAACGGTTGTGCCTGCAGTATCGATTCTCAATAGATTCCGCTTCGAAGTAAAAAAGATATTGTTGATCACCCATAAGGAAAACGGATGTTTGATTACAAATTGCTTTCTGCTCTCTCTGCGGTCATTGAACAGGGAGGCTTCGAACGAGCAGCCCAGGTTCTTGGTCTGTCCCAACCCGCAGTGTCACAGCGAATCAAGCTATTGGAGGCCAGGGTCGGCCGTCCGGTGTTAGTGCGCGTGACGCCACCGGTGCCAACCGAGATAGGGCGGCGGCTGCTTTATCATGTTCAGCAGGTGCGGTTACTTGAGCGCGATCTTCAGAGTCACGTGCCTTCTCTGGATGAAGACGGGTCCCCGGAACGCCTGCGTGTCGCCCTGAACGCTGACAGCCTGGCGACATGGTGGGCGCGATCAGTGGGCGATTTTTGCGCCGAGCAGAATTTGTTGCTGGATCTGGTCGTCGAGGATCAAGCGGTCAGTCTCAGGCGTATGCGTGCTGGTGAGGTGGCGGCCTGTGTGTGTGCCACTGAACGGCCAATGGCGGGGGCGCGCAGTCTGTTGCTCGGTGCCATGCGCTACCGCGCAGTGGCGAGTCCGGAGTTTATCGCCCGACATTTTCCGAACGGTATCAATGCCCAGTTGATTGCCCGCACGCCGGCGCTGGTGTTTGGCCCCGACGATTTTCTGCAGCACCGTTATCTCGCAGCCTTGGGCGTGCTCGGAAGTTTCGAGCACCATTTCTGTCCGTCATCAGAAGGATTTATACGACTGACAGAGGCCGGATTGGGTTGGGGTCTGGTTCCGGAGTTGCAGATTCTCGATCATCTGCAGCGTGGCTTGCTGGTCGAGTTGATACCCGACAAGCCAACCGATGTGCCGTTGTACTGGCACCATTGGCGCAATAGTGGCGAGTTGTTGGGCAAGCTGACCGAACATCTCGCGCAATCATCAAAACGATGGTTGGTGCCGCTGGATTCCCTGGCAAACATTCCTCGCCATATCGCTTCCATTCATCAGCCACGTTTCCCGATGCCCACTGAGCACGACAGTCATTCCTGTCTGACGATGAGCAGCAAAGTATAAGAACGTTGTGTTGAACTGAAACAGGACTGTCAGGTGGGGATAACGCGCCCCCTGACAGTTTCGGCTCAGCCGTTCAGGTGACGGCCGCCACACTTTCCAACCGATAGCCGTAGCCATAAATTGTCAGCAGTTGCCAGCCACGATCCGCCGTCAGTCCGAGCTTGTTGCGCAGGCGATAGATATGCGTGTCCAACGGTCGCGACGAAGCCATTTCCTCATGGGGCCAGAACCGTTCATACAGGTAGTCCCGCGACAATGGCCGTCCGAGGTTGCTGAACAGGCAACGCGCGAGACGGTATTCCCGTTCGGTCATGACGATCGGCTTGCCCTCGCGGGTGACCGTCAGTTCCGCATCGTCAAACGCCAAGTCATTGAAACTCAGCACTTCGGCAGCGGCTGGACGCTGTTGACTGTGCCGGCGCAATACCGCCGCCACGCGTGCTTTCAGTTCATTGGGACGGAACGGTTTACTCACGTAATCGTCGGCGCCTGCGTTCAAGGCCTGGACGATATCGCTTTCGCCATCGCGACTGGTCAGCATGATCGCTGCCGGTGGCGCCTCCATGTGCTCGCGGGTCCAGCGCAGCAGGGCCAGACCCGTGAGATCGGGTAACTGCCAATCGAGGATCAGCAGGTCGAAGGTTTCCCGGCGTAGCTGTCGCAGCAGGTCTTCACCACGCTCGAAGCTGTGCAGCGACCACGGCTGCTCGCCAGCGTCGGCCATTTGCTGCAGGGTTTGCTCGACCCGACGCAGTTCGGCGGGTTCGTCGTCCAATATCGCAACGCGCATACGCGATGATTCCTTGATGCTTGGGCAGTTGGCCGACAACCATAGTCGCTCCGCCATTGCTGGGAAAGTAAGCGGCCCGCCATTGGTCGACGTCCGCTATGATTCTTCGGGTCTACGTCTCAGACCTGTGGCCCATGAAACCATTCACATCGCCCTGCCCTGTTTCCCTATGAACAACAATCGTCGGCGTGAAAGCCGAGAGCCGAGCCAAGTGCAGCGACTGTTTCGACAGCTGGTGCGCGAGTGGTTGTGGATAAGTCTAGTGCTGTTGCCGCTGACTGCGCTGTTGTCGTATCGCGCGCAGGTCAATCTGCACGATGCAACGCCTGTTACGGGAGCGTTGTTATCGGTAGGGCTGGTGGCTTGTGTGCTGGGGTTGCTGTTGTGGCGACCGCGATGGGCACTTTGGCTAACGCTGATCGGCATGGCGTGTGTGTTGTTGATCAGTGCCGGGCTAGCGGAAATGCGCCACTGGTGGTCGCCGACACCGGCGGTGCTGGGTATGTTGTTCGGCTATTTGATCTGGAACTGGCGGCGTCTGAGTGTGGTGCTGACGTATTTCGGCTGGGAGCTGGCGCGGCTGGACAGCGAGCCGAAAGTGTTCCCCGAACGTCGTCGTACGCAATTTACCGGGACTGATCGCTTGCAGGGCCAGATCATGGCGCTTGAACAGGCCATGAGTCGCACCCGAGATACCCGTCGCTTTATTGCCGACGGTCTGGAGTACTTGCCCGTCGCCACACTGATCAGCGATCCCAGAGGCCAGATCCTGTTGGGCAATCGCAAGGCTCGTCAGCTATTCGATCACAATCTGGTGGGGGACGACGTCCTCGATCAACTGGCCAGCCTCGGTTATCCGGAGTTGTCCACAGAGCCGCGCCCGTCGCTGTCGGCCATGCCGTTGTTGGAGTTTCGCGATCACAAGGAACGCAGCCTGCGCCTGGAGCGTGCCGCACTGCTGCCGGTGGACGGAGACACGCCAATCGGTTGGCTGCTGAGCCTTACCGATCTCAGCGCCGAACGTGCTGCCGAGGAACAACGTGGAGTATTACTGCGCTTTCTTTCCCATGATCTGCGTGCCCCGCATTCGGCCATCCTCGCCCTGCTCGATGTTCATCGCCATCAGGCCCAGGTGGATTCGCCGTTGTTCGACCAGATCGAGCGCCAGGTGCGTCGCGCGCTGGATCTGACCGATGGTTTCGTCTTGCTGGCGCGGGCCGAGTCCGAGGCCTATCAGTTCCAGCCGAGCCTGTTCGCGATGTTGGTGCTGGACGTGCTGGATCAGGCTTTGCCCATCGCCCAGCAGAAACGTATCGAACTGCTGCACGACATGGATGAGCAATCCCAGGAGCGCCTGATCATGGCTGACCAGGGACTACTGACGCGTGCGCTGTTCAACTTGCTGGAAAACGCGATCAAGTACAGCCCGGCAGACACCACGATTGAACTACGAGTCAGTTGCCACGGAGAGTGGCTATGTTGCGAACTGACCGATCAAGGCAAAGGCATCGCCGAACAAGAGTTGCCTGATCTGTTCAGTCAGTACCGACGCTTTTCCTCGGCCCAGGGCATCGACGGCGTGGGCCTCGGCCTGTCGATGGTCAAAGCGGTGGTCGATCACCATGGCGGCAGAATCGAATGCCGCAGCATGGTCGATCAAGGCACCACGTTCCTGCTTGAGTTACCGTTGATCCCCGAATGATCAGGCACAAAAAACCGGCTATATCAGCCGGTTTTTTTACTTCCGAAAAAAACTTATGCACCTTTTACGGTGTTTTATGAGCTTGAGAAATATATAAGTAAATCAATCACTTAATTTCAATATTCAAGCGTTTTCAACAAAACCGTACACAGGTTATCCACAAAATCTCAGACAGCGATCTGATCGCTTGTCGCCGGTGCCTGCGGGGTGGGTGGCAGCGAACCCATTTCCCGCTGAGTCTTCTCGTTCCAGGCTTGCACCCGGTCGTTCAGCTCGGCGATGGCGCGAGGGCCAGTACCTTCGGCGTACATCGGCTCGCCGATGACTACAGTGATCACGCCAGACTTCTTGCCCCAACCGATTTTCGGCCAGAACTTGCCGGCATTGTGTGCAATCGGCAGGACCGGAAGCGCCGCATTCACCGCCAAAGCGCTACCACTGCGGGAGAATTTGCCGACAGTGCCGTAAGGAACACGCGTACCTTCCGGGAAGATCAGCACCCAAACGTTGTCCTTGAGCAGTTCATCACCTTTGGCGGCGACCTGTTTCAAAGCAGCTTTCGGGTTGTCGCGATCAATCGCGATCGGCCGCAACATGGCCATGGCCCAGCCGAAGAATGGCACGTAAAGCAATTCGCGTTTGAGCACTTGGCTCAATGGCGAAAAATAGGCGGAGAGAAAGAACGTCTCCCAGGTGCTCTGATGGTTCGACTGAATCACGCAGGGCCGGTCAGGCACGTTTTCCGCACCTTTGATTTCGTAACGAATACCGAGGAACACCTTGGTCAACCACAAGGCGCAACGGCACCAGTACACGTTGATAAAACGATAGCGCGCCTTGAACGGCAGAAACGGCGCGATAAAAAAACTCAAGCTGCACCACAGCAGGGAGGTGGTGCCCAGCAGCAGGTAAAAGAGAAAAATCCTGATGGCCCGCAGTATCGACATAGTGACGTTTACCGTTACGGGGCAATGCCCGAGTGTTCAAGCGCACTCCCGATCAATCCCTGGTCAGGAAATTCAGAAGTACTCTAGTTGTGGATAAGTTCTGCGGCAATCGCCGCCAGATCGTCAAAAATCAGAGTGCCAACCGGCAGGGTTTTGCCCTGAGTCTTTGCGCCTTTTCCGGTCTTTACCAAAACTGGCTGTGAATCGACGGCTTTGGCGGCCTCCAGGTCACCAAGGCTGTCGCCGACGAACCAGACATTGTTCAGTTCGACGTTGTAATGCGCCGCGATGGTTTTCAACATCCCCGGTTTCGGCTTGCGGCAATCGCAGCCTTCGTCCGGCCCATGCGGGCAATACACGATCAGCCCGACTTCACCGCCCTGCTCCGCGACCAGTTCGCGCAAGCGCGCGTGCATGGCATCCAGGGTGGCGAGGTCGTAATAGCCGCGCGCAATGCCCGACTGGTTGGTGGCCACTGCCACCGTCCAGCCGGCCTTGCTCAACTGCGCAATCGCTTCGATCGAGCCGGGCAACGGAATCCACTCCGCCACTGACTTGATGTAAGCGTCGGAGTCGTAATTGATTACTCCGTCCCGATCGAGAATCAGCAGTTTCAACAGCAATCCCTCAACCCAGCAGCGAAATGTCGGCAACACCGAGGAACAGACCACGCAAACGCGCCAACAGCGCGTAACGGTTGGCCCGCACATTGGCGTCGTCGGCATTGACCATCACCGCGTCGAAGAACGCATCGACCGGCTCACGCAATGCCGCCAGGCGTGCCAGCGATTCGTTGTACTGACGGGCAGCGGCCATTGGCTGTACAGCCTGATCCGCTTGCTGGATCGCCGAGTACAGCGAGAACTCGTTGGCGTTGTCGAAGTACTTGGCTTGCACCTCGGTCGGTACCGCGCCTTCGAGTTTGCTCAACAGGTTCGATACACGCTTGTTCACCGCCGCCAGCGCTGCCGCTTCCGGCAGTTTGCGGAAGGCTTGCACCGCTTGCACACGTTGGTCGAAGTCCAGCGCCGAACCCGGCTTCAGGGCACGTACCGACAGGTAAGTGGCTACTTCGACGCCTTCATCTTCGTAACGCGCACGCAGACGGTCGAAGATGAATTCCAGCACGGCTTCGTTGAGACCGGCTGCCTTCACCTTGGCACCGAACGCGGCCACGGCGAAGGCCACGGCGTCGTTCAGATCCAGGTCGAGTTTCTTCTCGATCAGGATACGCAGCACACCGAGTGCCGCACGGCGCAGGGCATACGGGTCTTTGCTACCGGTGGGGAGCATGCCGATACCGAAGATACCGACCAGGGTGTCGAGCTTGTCGGCGATGGCAACGGCTGCACCGGTCAGGGTCGCTGGCAGTTCTGCACCGGCACCGCGTGGCATGTACTGCTCGTTGAGCGCCAGCGCGACGTCTTCCGGCTCGCCGTCATTGAGGGCGTAGTAGTAACCGGCGACACCTTGCATCTCCGGGAACTCGCCGACCATTTCGGTGGCCAGGTCGCACTTCGACAGCAGGCCCGCACGAGCAGCCCACGAGGCGTTGCCGCCAATGCGTGCGGCGATGTACGCAGCCAGTTTCGATACGCGCTCGGCCTTGTCGTAGACGCTGCCGAGTTTTTCCTGGAACACCACGTTCTTCAGGCGATCATTGAAGGCTTCGAGTTTCTGCTTCTTGTCTTGCTTGAAGAAGAACTCGGCGTCGGTCAGACGTGGGCGAACCACTTTCTCGTTACCGGCGATGATCTGCTGAGGGTCTTTGCTTTCGATGTTGGCCACAGTAATGAAACGTGGCAGCAACTTGCCGTCGGCATCCAGCAGGCAGAAGTACTTCTGGTTGTCCTGCATGGTGGTGATCAGCGCTTCTTGCGGCACGTCGAGGAAACGTTCCTCGAATGAGCACACCAGCGGCACCGGCCATTCAACCAGCGCGGTCACTTCGTCGAGCAGCGCTGGCGGAACGATTGCCGTGCCTTCCTGACGGGTGGCCAGCTCTTCGGTGCGCTTGCTGATGATCTCGCGACGTTCGTTGGCATCGGCCAGCACGTAAGCGGCACGCAGGTCGGCGAGGTAGCTCGACGGCGAACCGATGCGCACGCTTTGCGGGTGATGGAAACGGTGACCACGGGAATCACGGCCAGCCTTTTGCGCGAGGATGGTGCAGTCGATGACCTGGTCACCGAGCAGCATCACCAGCCATTGGGTCGGACGCACGAACTCTTCCTTGCGCGCACCCCAACGCATGCGTTTCGGGATTGGCAGGTCGTTCAGCGAATCTTCGACGATGGTCGGCAGCAGGCTTGCGGTCGGCTTGCCGGCGATGCTCTGGCTGTAGCGCAGTTTCGGGCCGCTCTGATCGATTTCGCTCAGATCGACGCCGCACTTCTTGGCAAAACCCAAGGCTGCTTGCGTTGGATTGCCTTCAGCGTCGAACGCCGCCTGACGTGGCGGGCCATCGAGGTTGATGCTGCGATCCGGTTGCTGAGTCGCCAGCGCGGTGATCAGCACAGCCAGACGACGCGGCGCGGCGTAGACGGTTTTAGTCTCGTAGCTCAGGCCAGCGGCTTGCAGGCCCTTGTCGATACCGGCGAGGAACGCTTCAGCCAAGGTGTTCAGGGCTTTCGGTGGCAGTTCTTCGGTGCCCAGTTCAACCAGAAAATCTTGCGCACTCATTGTGCTGCCTCCAGCTTGGCCAGTACTTCGTCACGCAGGTCCGGGGTCGCCATCGGGAAGCCCAGCTTGGCGCGTGCCAGCAGGTAGGCTTGCGCAACGGAACGCGCCAGGGTGCGTACGCGCAGAATGTATTGCTGACGCGCGGTCACCGAGATCGCCCGGCGCGCATCCAGCAGGTTGAAGGTGTGCGAGGCCTTCAGGACCATTTCGTAGCTCGGCAACGGCAGCGGCTGGTCGAGTTCGATCAGGCGCTTGGCTTCGCTTTCATAGAAGTCGAACAGTTCGAACAGTTTGTCGACGTTGGCGTGCTCGAAGTTGTAAGTGGACTGCTCCACTTCGTTCTGGTGGAACACGTCGCCGTAGGTGACTTTGCCCATCGGGCCGTCAGCCCAGACCAGGTCGTAGACCGAATCCACGCCTTGCAGGTACATGGCCAGACGCTCGAGACCGTAGGTGATCTCGCCGGTCACCGGGTAGCACTCGATGCCGCCCGCCTGCTGGAAGTAAGTGAACTGCGTCACTTCCATGCCGTTGAGCCAGACTTCCCAGCCCAGACCCCAGGCGCCGAGGGTCGGCGATTCCCAGTTGTCTTCGACGAAGCGAATGTCGTGGACCAGCGGGTCCAGGCCGACATGCTTGAGCGAGCCCAGGTACAGTTCCTGGAAGTTGTCCGGGTTCGGTTTCAGGACGACCTGGAACTGATAGTAGTGCTGCAGACGGTTCGGGTTTTCACCGTAACGGCCGTCAGTCGGACGGCGGCTTGGCTGCACGTAAGCGGCGTTCCAGGTTTCCGGGCCGATGGCGCGGAGGAAGGTCGCGGTGTGGAAAGTGCCGGCGCCTACTTCCATATCGTAGGGCTGAAGTACCACGCAACCTTGCTCGGCCCAGTATTGCTGGAGCGCGAGGATCAAGTCTTGGAAGGTACGCACGGCTGGCGTAGGCTGGCTCACGAAATTCACCTGTTTCTTGGGCTGCGATTTAAAGAGCGGGAGTATACCCGATTCATTGCTGCGCACGCCCCCTGGAGCCTTATGCCACGCTGCTTTTGGTGTACCGAAGATCCGCTGTACATGGCTTATCACGACCAGGAGTGGGGCACGCCGCTACGCGATGCGCAGGGTTTGTTCGAGTTGCTTTTGCTCGAAGGGTTCCAGGCCGGGCTGTCGTGGATCACCGTGTTGCGCAAACGCGAGCGTTATCGCGAGGTGTTGTTCGGCTTTGACGTACAGCGCGTGGCGCAGATGAGCGACGCCGAAATCGACGAATTGATGCTCGATCCGGGGATCATCCGCAACCGCCTCAAACTCAACGCCGCTCGCCGTAATGCCCAGGCCTGGCTGGCGCTGGAGGATCCGGTGGGGTTCCTCTGGTCGTTTGTTAACGACCAACCGATCATCAATCATTTCAAGGATCGCAGCGAAGTCCCGGCGATCACCCCCGAAGCGCTGGCGATGAGCAAAGCCTTGAAAAAGGCCGGGTTCACGTTCGTCGGCCCGACCATTTGCTACGCATTGATGCAAGCCTCGGGCATGGTCATGGATCACACTCAGGATTGCGACCGCTACGCGCAGCTCGCCAACGGCGGTTAGAATGGCCGCCTCGCGCACCGCACAAGATCAGGAGTGACCTGTGGAAAAGTTTAAAGGCGCCTTGCTGGTAGGCGCTCTGCGGCTGTTTGCCCTGCTGCCATGGCGGGCCGTGCAGGCCGTGGGTTCGGCGATCGGCTGGATCATGTGGAAAACCCCCAACCGCTCCCGCGACGTGGTGCGGATCAACCTAGCGAAATGTTTTCCACAGATGGATCCGGCCGAACGTGAGCGTCTGGTCGGGCAGAGCCTGAAAGACATCGGCAAGTCGCTGACCGAAAGCGCCTGCGCGTGGATCTGGCCAGCGCAGCGCTCGATCGACCTGGTGCGCGAAGTCGAAGGCCTCGACGTGCTGAAAGACGCTCTGGCCTCGGGCAAAGGCGTAGTCGGCATCACCAGCCACCTTGGTAACTGGGAAGTGCTCAATCACTTCTATTGCAGCCAGTGCAAGCCGATCATTTTCTACCGTCCGCCGAAGCTCAAGGCTGTGGATGAATTGCTGCGCAAACAGCGCGTGCAACTGGGCAACAAAGTCGCCGCGTCGACCAAGGAAGGCATCCTCAGCGTCATCAAGGAAGTGCGCAAAGGTGGTGCAGTGGGCATTCCCGCTGACCCGGAACCGGCCGAATCCGCCGGGATCTTCGTGCCGTTCTTCGCCACGCAAGCGCTGACCAGCAAATTCGTGCCGAACATGTTGGCCGGTGGCAAAGCCGTCGGCGTGTTCCTGCATGCGTTGCGCCTGCCCGATGGATCTGGCTACAAAGTGATCCTCGAAGCCGCGCCAGAAGCCATGTACAGCACCGATACCGCCGAATCCTGCGCAGCGATGAGCAAGGTGGTTGAGCGTTATGTCGCGGCGTATCCGAGCCAGTATATGTGGAGTATGAAGCGCTTCAAGAAACGCCCGCCGGGCGAAGAGCGCTGGTATTGAGCTGATTGGCATGATCTGTGGATAACTTCTCTGGTGAGGTTATCCACAACCGTTCATCAAAGGGCGCAACAAGATGTCCGAACACCGCAAATCTTTCCGCATCAAGATTACCCACGACAGCTTTGGCGAATGCCTCGGGCAGACGCGCAATCTGTCGCCCACCGGGGTGTTTGTGCAGCATCCGGTTTTGGCTTCTTTGCCCAAAGGTGCAGTGGTTTACGGCCAGGTGCAGGGGTTACCCACAGGCGCGCCGCGGGTGCGTATGGAAGTGGTGACGGTAGATGCCGACGGTATCGGACTTCGCTACCTTTGATTTACTGCGCCTGACGATCCAGTTTCTTCAGAAACACCGTCATTTCCTTTTCGGCCTGCTTGTCGCCATGGGCGCGGGCCGCTTCCAGACCTTGTTCCCACGCTTGCCGCGCGGCGGCGTGATCGCCCAGCGCCAGATGCGCCTTGCCTAACAGTTTCCACGCTGCTGAATACTTCGGATCGAAACCGACACAGCGCTGGAAATGCTCCGCGGCCTTGGCGTTTTCCCCAAGATCCAGATGACCCTTGCCCAAGCCGAAGCGAAGCAGGGAGTTATCCACACCCTTGGCGAGCATTTTTTCCAGGGATTCGAGCATCGGTGGGTTCCTTTTCTAGCGCGTCAGAAAGATCTGCGATACCGCCATCGCTGGCAAGCCAGCTCCCACAAGGATCTCGGGTGCACATCACATTTGTGAACAACCGAAAAACCCTGTGGGAGCTGGCTTGCCAGCGATGGGGCCAATGAAGGCACCGCTCATTCAGGATCAGAAGAAGCTCAACCCCACATGAAACAGCTTCTCCACATCGCGAATATGCTTTTTATCCACAAGGAATAGAATCACATGGTCGCCCGCTTCGATCACCGTGTCGTCGTGGGCAATGATCACTTGTTCATTGCGGATCACCGCACCAATCGTAGTGCCGGGCGGCAGGCCGATCTTCTCGATCGGTTTGCCGATGACCTTGCTCGACTTCGCATCACCGTGAGCAATCGCCTCGATCGCTTCTGCGGCACCGCGACGCAATGAATGCACGCTGACGATATCGCCACGACGCACGTGGGCCAGCAGCGTGCCGATGGTCGCCAGCTGCGGGCTGATGGCGATGTCGATGTCGCCGCCCTGGATCAGATCAACGTAGGCCGGGTTGTTGATGATCGTCATGACCTTTTTCGCCCCCAGCCGTTTGGCCAGCAGCGACGACATGATGTTGGCTTCGTCATCGTTGGTCAGCGCGAGAAAAATGTCGGCGTCGGCGATGTTCTCTTCCAGCAGCAAATCACGGTCAGAAGCGCTGCCCTGCAACACCACGGTGCTGTCGAGGGTGTCGGAGAGATAACGGCAACGCGCCGGGCTCATCTCGATGATTTTCACCTGATACCGGCTTTCGATGGCCTCGGCCAGACGCTCGCCGATCTGCCCGCCACCGGCAATGACAATGCGTTTGTAGGTTTCGTCGAGGCGGCGCATTTCGCTCATCACCGCACGAATATTCTCACGGGCAGCGATGAAGAAGACTTCGTCATCGGCCTCGATCACCGTATCGCCCTGCGGCAGAATCGGTCGGTCACGGCGGAAAATCGCTGCCACGCGCGTCTCGACATTCGGCATGTGTTCGCGCAACTGCCGTAGTTGCTGACCTACCAGCGGGCCGCCGTAATAGGCGCGCACCGCCACCAATTGCGCAGCGCCTTCGGCGAAATCGATCACCTGCAACGCGCCGGGATGCTGGATCAGGCGCTTGATGTAGTTGGTCACCACTTGCTCGGGGCTGATCAACACGTCGACCGGAATCGCTTCGTTCTGGAACAGCTGTTCCTCGCGATTGAGGTAAGACGCTTCGCGCACCCGGGCGATTTTGGTCGGGGTGTGGAACAGGGTGTGGGCCACCTGGCAGGCGACCATGTTGGTCTCGTCGCTGTTGGTCACCGCCACCAGCATGTCGGCGTCGTCGGCACCGGCCTGACGCAGCACCGACGGCAGCGAGCCACGGCCCTGCACGGTGCGGATGTCGAGGCGGTCGCCGAGGTCGCGCAGGCGTTCGCCGTCGGTGTCGACCACCGTAATGTCGTTGGCTTCACTGGCCAAATGCTCGGCCAGCGAACCGCCGACCTGTCCCGCACCGAGGATGATGATTTTCATCCAGTCACTCCGTTGAATCCGTTTAGCCGCGCGCGGCAGCGATCTTGATCAGCTTGGCGTAGTAGAACCCGTCATGCCCGCCCTGCTGGGCCAGCAATTGGCGACCATGGGGCTGTTTGATTCCGGCCGGGGTGGCCAGATCGAGTTCGCGGGCACCCGGGGTGCGCTCGAGGAACGCGGCGATGACTTCGGTGTTCTCGGTCGGCAGGGTCGAGCAGGTGGCGTAGAGCAGGATGCCGCCGACTTCGAGGGTTTTCCACATCGCATCGAGCAGCTCGCCTTGCAGTTGTGCGAGGGCAACGATGTCGTCCGGCTGACGGGTCAGCTTGATGTCCGGATGGCGGCGGATCACGCCGGTGGCCGAGCATGGTGCGTCGAGCAGAATGCGCTGGAACGGTTTGCCGTCCCACCATTTCTCGGTGTCGCGACCGTCGGCGGCGATCAGTTCGGCATTCAGACCAAGGCGTTCAAGGTTTTCCTTAACCCGCACCAGTCGTTTGGCTTCCAGATCCACCGCGACTACGCCGGCCAGCGCCGGTTCGGCTTCGAGGATGTGGCAGGTCTTGCCGCCGGGAGCGCAGCAAGCGTCGAGCACGCGTTGGCCCGGCGCCAGATCAAGCAGGTCGGCAGCCAGTTGCGCGGCCTCGTCCTGCACGCTGATCCAGCCTTCGGCGAAACCCGGCAGGCTGCGCACGTCGGCAGCGGCTTCGAGAATGATGCCGTCGCGGCTGTAAACGCATGGCGTCGCAGCAATGCCCGCCTCGGTCAGCAGACCAAGGTAGGCGTCGCGGCTGTGATGGCGGCGGTTGACCCGCAGAATCATCGGCGGATGCGCATTGTTCGCTTCGCAAATGGCTTCCCACTGCTCAGGCCAGAAGGCCTTGAGGGATTTTTGCAGCCAGCGCGGGTGAGCAGTGCGCACCACCGGATCACGTTCCAGTTCGGCGAAAATTGTTTCGCTTTCGCGCTGGGCGTTGCGCAACACGGCGTTGAGCAGGCCTTTGGCCCACGGCTTTTTCAACTTGTCGGCGCAACCGACGGTTTCGCCGATGGCGGCGTGGGCCGGCACGCGGGTGTAGAGCAATTGGTAGAGACCGACCAGCAGCAGCGCTTCGACATCGGCGTCGGCGGCCTTGAACGGTTTCTGCAGCAGTTTTTCCGCCAGCGCCGACAGGCGTGGCTGCCATCGCGCAGTGCCGAACGCCAGATCCTGAGTGAAACCGCGATCGCGATCCTCGACTTTGTCCAGTTGCGTGG
Source organism: Pseudomonas sp. Irchel 3H7 (assembly GCF_900187605.1). Lineage (GTDB taxonomy): Bacteria > Pseudomonadota > Gammaproteobacteria > Pseudomonadales > Pseudomonadaceae > Aquipseudomonas. The sequence continues at coordinate 101,799 of NZ_FYEA01000007.1, read as the reverse complement.
GCAGGGAGCTGTTCAGCGAGGCTTTGCCGCTGAGCACGGCGGCGAGTGCCTTGGCGGCGGCCAGACGCGGGTTCATTGCGCGTCCACCGCTGCGCCGAGTACGGTGCCGAGAGCAAATTTCTCACGGCGGCTGTTGAACAGGTCGCTGAAGTTCAGTGCCTTGCCGCCAGGCAATTGCAGACGGGTCAGGCACAGCGCTTGTTCGCCGCAAGCGACGACCAGGCCGTCCTTGCTGGCGCTGAGGATTTCACCCGGCGCGCCATTGCCCTCGGCAAGCGTCGCCGCCAGCACTTTCAGTGCTTCACCGTTAAGGGTGCTGTGGGTGATCGGCCATGGGTTGAAGGCGCGCACCAGTCGCTCCAGCTCAACCGCCGGGCGGCTCCAGTCGATGCGTGCTTCGTCCTTGTTGAGCTTGTGCGCGTAGGTGGCGAGCTCGTCGTTTTGCACTTCGCCTTCCAGCGTGCCAGCAGCCAGACCGGCAATCGCTTGCACCACGGCCGGCGGACCCATCTCGGCGAGACGATCATGCAAGGAGCCGCCAGTGTCTTCACCGGTGATCGGCGTGACGACCTTGAGCAACATCGGCCCGGTGTCGAGGCCGGCCTCCATGCGCATTACGGTAACGCCGCTCTCGGCATCACCGTGTTCGACTGCGCGTTGAATCGGCGCCGCACCGCGCCAGCGTGGCAGCAACGAGGCATGACTGTTGATGCAACCCAGACGCGGAACATCCAGCACCACTTGCGGCAGGATCAGGCCATAGGCGACCACCACCAGCAAGTCCGGTTTCAGCGCGGCCAGTTCAGCCTGTGCATCGGCGTTGCGCAAAGTCGGCGGCTGCAACACCTGGATATTATTTTCCAGGGCGAGCTGCTTGACCGGGCTCGGCATCAGTTTTTGCCCGCGACCGGCCGGGCGATCCGGTTGGGTGTAGACCGCAACGATCTCGTAGGGGCTGTTCAGCAGGGCCTTGAGGTGTTCGGCGGCGAATTCCGGGGTGCCGGCAAAAACGATGCGCAGTGGCTCAGTCATGAAGGGCGTCTCATAAAAAGAAAAAGGCTTGCCGCAGCAAGCCTTTGAAGGAGGGGCATCAAGCGTTCTGGCGGTGCTGCTTTTCCAGTTTCTTCTTGATCCGGTCGCGTTTGAGCGTGGACAGGTAATCGACGAACAATTTGCCGTTGAGGTGGTCGCATTCGTGCTGAATGCACACCGCGAGCAGGCCTTCGGCGATCAGCTCATAAGGCTTGCCGTCGCGGTCCAGCGCCTTGATCCTGACCTTTTGCGGGCGGTCGACGTTTTCGTAAAAACCCGGTACCGACAGGCAGCCTTCCTGGTATTGGTCCATTTCTTCGGTCAGCGATTCGAACTCGGGGTTGATGAACACCCGCGGTTCGGTGCGGTCTTCGGAAAGGTCCATCACGACGATACGTTTGTGCACGTTGACCTGGGTCGCGGCAAGGCCGATGCCCGGCGCTTCATACATTGTTTCAAACATGTCATCGACCAACTGACGCACTTCGTCGTCCACTACAGCCACAGGCTTGGCGATAGTGCGCAGACGCGGGTCCGGGAATTCGAGGATGTTTAAAATGGCCATAGGCTTTGATTGCTGCACACGTTGAGTAAAGTCGGGCGATGGCCTGGCAGGTCCGAAGATGCAGGCTACCGTTGTGAAGCGTAGCTTGTGCATTTTGCACAAGCGAGCCACGGGGGCTCTGACGGTTCACGCGAATGCACATGATAAAGGGATTCACTGCATGAGGAAAACACTACTCGCCCTGCTGCTGTTGGCTTCGGCCGGCGTGGTGCAAGGGCAAGTGCAACTCAGGGATGGTTTTCCACAGCAATACACGGTGGTTTCGGGGGACACACTCTGGGACATATCCGGCAAATACCTGCGCGAGCCCTGGCAGTGGCCACAACTGTGGCGGGCCAATCCGCAAATTGAAAACCCCAACCTGATCTATCCCGGCGACACGCTGACCCTCAGTTATGTCGACGGTCAGCCGCGTCTGACCGTCAATCGCGGCGAGTCGCGCGGCACCATCAAGCTCTCGCCACGGATCCGTACCAGCCCGGTGGCCGAGGCGATTCCGAGCATTCCGCTGAAATCCATCAACAGCTTTCTGCTGAGCAATCGCATCGTCGACAAGGCCGAGGACTTCGACAAGGCGCCGTACATCGTCGCCGGCGATGCCGAACGCGTGCTCAGCGGTACCGGTGACCGCATCTTCGCTCGCGGCCATTTCGACCCCGATCAACCGGTCTACGGCATCTTCCGTCAGGGCAAGGTCTACACCGATCCGCAGACCAAGGAGTTCCTCGGGATCAATGCCGACGACATCGGTGGCGGTGAGATTGTCGCGACCGAAGGCGACGTCGCCACTCTCGCCCTGCAACGCACCACTCAGGAAGTACGCCTCGGCGATCGTTTGTTCAGCGGCGAAGAGCGCTCGATCAACTCGACCTTCATGCCCAGCGCACCAACGACCAACATCAACGGAGTGATCATCGATGTGCCGCGCGGTGTTACCCAGATTGGCGTGATGGACGTAGTCACGTTGAACAAGGGCAAGCGCGACGGTCTGGCCGAAGGCAACGTGCTGGTGGTGATGAAAACCGGCGAAACCGTGCGTGATCGCATCACCGGTCAGCCGCTGAAAATTCCCGATGAGCGCGCCGGTTTGCTGATGGTGTTCCGCACCTACGACAAACTCAGCTATGGCCTCGTGCTCAACGCATCGCGCTCGCTGGCGGTGCTCGACAGGGTGCGAAATCCGTAAGCTTGCTTCACAAGTTACCAACAGAGTTATCCACAGCTTGTTCCGAATGGTTCGGGACTTATAACGATCAAGGATGATCCATGATGCTGTCTGTCTGCACGCCGGTTTCGCCAGCGGAACTGGAAGCGCGTCTGCGCCTGCACCGCTTGCCGGACATCGGTCCGAAGCGGTTTGCCAAATTGCTCGAAGCTTTCGGCTCGGCGTCCAAAGCCATCAGCGCGCCAGCGAGTGCCTGGCGCTCGCTGGGAATGCCGGCGGCCTGCGCCGAAGCGCGACGCTGTCCTGAGGTGCGCGATGGCGCGAGCCATGCAATGCGCTGGCTAGAGCGGTCGGATCATCATTTGCTGATGTGGGATCAGGCGGATTATCCGGCGCTGCTGGCACAGATTCCGGATCCACCGCCGTTGCTGTTTGTCGCCGGGGATCCACTGATTCTGGAAAAACCGCAACTGGCAATGGTGGGTAGCCGACGCGCTTCGCGTCCGGGAATGGACACGGCAGCGGCGTTTTCCCGCAGCCTCGCCGGGGCCGGTTTTGTCATCACCAGCGGTCTGGCACTGGGCATTGATGCCGCTGCGCATCAGGCGGCACTGGATGTCGGTGGCTTGACCGTCGGTGTGTTGGGTACCGGGCTGGAAAATTTTTATCCACAGCGCAATCGGCGCCTGGCTGACGCGATGATCGCGTCCGGCAGCGCAGTGCTTTCGGAGTTCCCGCTGGATGCCGGGCCGACGGCGAGCAACTTCCCGCGTCGTAACCGGATCATCAGCGGATTGTCTCTGGGAGTGCTGGTGGTCGAGGCCAGCGTTGCCAGCGGTTCATTGATCACTGCGCGGCTGGCAGCCGAACAGGGGCGCGAGGTGTATGCGATTCCCGGCTCGATTCATCACCCAGGCGCGCGCGGTTGTCACCAATTGATTCGCGACGGCGCGGTGTTGGTGGAAACCATCGAGCACATCCTCGAAGCCCTGCGTGGCTGGCAGCATTTGCCATTGTCCGCAGACACCGCGAAAGTCGATCATCCATTGCTCATATTGCTGCACGCCGCGCCGCACACCAGCGAAGGTTTGGCCGACAGCAGCGGCTGGGCGTTACCGAAAGTGCTGGCGGCACTCACCGAACTGGAAATGGACGGCCGCGCGGTATGCGAAAACGGTCGCTGGTTGGCCAGGACAAGCTAGGTTTTACAAGGAAGATCGGTAAACTGCGCGAAACCTGATTGCGGAGAGTTTTTTCATGGTCAACAGTTGGCGTGTGCAACAAGCCGCACGAGAGATTCGCGCCGGGGCGGTGATTGCCTATCCAACCGAAGCCGTCTGGGGGCTGGGTTGCGACCCATGGAACGAAGAGGCCGTGGATCGGTTGCTGGCGATCAAGAATCGATCGGTGGTCAAAGGGCTGATTCTGGTTGCCGACAATATTCGCCAGTTCGATTTTCTGTTCGAAGACTTCCCGCCAGAGTGGATTGACCGCATGGCCAGCACCTGGCCGGGGCCGAACACTTGGCTGGTGCCGCATCAAGGTTTGTTGCCCGAATGGGTGACCGGTATGCACGACACCGTGGCGCTACGGGTCAGTGATCACCCGCAGGTGCGCGATCTGTGCTCGATGGTCGGGCCGTTGATTTCGACCTCTGCCAACCCACAGGGGCGCCCGGCAGCGCGCACTCGCTTGCGGGTTGAGCAATATTTCCGTGGGCAGATCGATCTGATACTGGGCGGGCAACTGGGTGGGCGCAAGAACCCCAGCGTGATTCGTGATCTGGCGACCGGCAAAGTCATCCGTCCCGACTGATCCAGCCTCTAACATTAGTAACGTGAGTACTCCTCGCCTTGACGGCGAGGAGTACTACGCGTGCCTGCGATTTATCCTGCAATGATGCTTGTTGTTGCGTCGGAAAAATCATCAACTATCTGAATTAACTGAATTTTCCCACCTGATTATCAGACCGCGTTTCGTGGCGGTATCGCCAAAAGCAACCATCCTTTCCCTGCACTCGAAACACTTCGATAAGTTAAGGTCTGCGGAGAAAGAATGGACACTACGGATTTGCAACTCACGGAATACTTGCAGACGCTTCAGGTGACGTTAAACAGTCATCAGGAGGGATGCCGGATCGTGATGCTTGAAGCGGGGTCGGATACCCAAGTGTTCGATCGGTTTATCGAACGGCAATTTCGGCTTCGGCTGCAGCATTACATGCTGACGTCCAGGGCGCGGATGCTCGAAACCCGACTGGCGACACGGCCGCGAAGTACCCACTTTCTGTTGTATCGGCACGATCAGTTGCTGGCGGTATTGAGGGCCACTCCGGCGCCGTTCGAGTGGGCATCACTGGCGCAGCAGCATGTTTCGCCCACGGTGGCGTTGTCACGCCATGTCGAACTCAGTCGCTTGATCTCGTACGCGCCCAGCGAACAGCCTATTGCCGTCGACAGTCTGATGGCGGCCGCTGCCGAGTGGGCCATAAAACAGGGCTATCAAGGTGTCACTGCGTTGTGCAGGGCATCGCAGCTGCGCCTGTACCAGCGTTTCGGTCTGATGCCGGTTGCCTCCAATCCCATGCATATCGAACAGCGCGCACGCGGGGATTACTGGGTGCTGTCAGCCGAGTGGCGGCAAATCCTCGCAGCGTTGCAACAGCCTGATTCCGCGACTGTCGGTCATCGGACGCCAAGACCGTCGGCGGCTCATCCACAGAAGTACTGAACACGCTCGAAGCGTCCTGCCAGTCATGGATCTGAAACCCTGACTGGCAGGACGCCGGGAGGTATCAAGGCAGCAGGACGGTGGAACCGGTGGTGCGGCGTGCCGACAGTTCGGTTTGCGCCTTCGCCGCATCAGCCAGTGGATAACGCTGGCTGATGTCCACCTTCAACTTGCCGCTGATGATCATCTCGAACAATTCATCGGCCATCCGCTGCAGGTTTTCGGCATTGTTGGCATAAGTTGCCAGTGTCGGCCGGGTTACGTAGAGCGAGCCTTTGGCGGCAAGAATGCCCAGATTGACCCCGTCCACCGCGCCGGAAGCATTACCGAAGCTTACGACCAGACCGCGCGGCGACACACTGTCGAGAGAGGTCAGCCAGGTGTCCTTGCCGACGCCGTCATAGACCACCGGGACTTTCTTGCCATCGGTCAACTCCAGCACGCGTTGCGCAACGTTTTCGTGGCTGTAATCGATGGTCGCCCAGGCGCCATTGGCCTTGGCCAGCTCGGCCTTCTCTTTGGAGCTGACGGTGCCGATCAGCTTCACGCCCAAGGCCTTGGCCCATTGGCAGGCGAGCGAACCGACACCCCCTGCCGCAGCGTGGAACAGAATGGTTTCACCACCCTTGAGCTCATAAGTCTGACGCAACAGATACTGCACGGTCAGGCCTTTGAGCATGACCCCGGCAGCCGTTTCGAAGCTGATTTCGTCGGGCAGGTGCACCAGATTGTCCTGGGGCAGCACATGCAATTCGCTGTAGGCCCCCAACGGGCCGCTGCCGTAGGCCACGCGATCACCGACCTTGAAGCGGGTGACGTCGCTGCCCACGGCCTCGACGATGCCCGCACCTTCAGCGCCCAGGCCGGACGGCAAGGCTGGCGGCGCATACAGGCCGCTACGGAAATAGGTATCGATGAAGTTCAGGCCGATGGCCTTGTTGGCAACGCGTACCTGATTCGGGCCGGGGGTGGCGGGTTGATAGTCAACATATTCGAGCACTTCGGGGCCGCCGTGGGCGCGGAACTGGATACGCTTTGCCATTTGCCTGCTCTCCTTGGGTCTTTTGTGAGCCCCCTATCCAACTCCCATGCTTGATCTTCGTCAACTGCGGCGGGTCGTTGTGCGGTGGTATGCTACGCGCCCATTTGCGTCGCCCGCCTGCGGGGCGCCGCCCGATTCAAGGTGAAGCCATGACGACCCGCACCGACGCCGTAAAGGCCTATCTGCTCGACCTGCAAGACCGCATCTGCGCGGCTCTCGAAACCGAGGACGGCGGCACGCGCTTCGTCGAAGACGCCTGGACCCGGCCCGCCGGCGGTGGCGGTCGCACCCGCGTGATCGAGAACGGTACGGTGATCGAAAAGGGCGGCGTCAACTTCTCCCACGTCTTTGGCAGCGGCCTGCCGCCTTCAGCCAGCGCCCATCGCCCGGAATTGGCCGGTCGCGGTTTCGAAGCGCTTGGCGTGTCGCTGGTGATCCACCCGCACAACCCGCATGTGCCGACTTCCCACGCCAACGTGCGTTTTTTCATTGCCGAGAAGGAAGGTGAAGAGCCGGTCTGGTGGTTCGGCGGCGGCTTCGACCTGACCCCGTATTACGGCAACGAAGAAGACTGCATCCACTGGCACCGCGTCGCCGAGCAGGCTTGCGTGCCGTTCGGGGCGGATGTCTACCCGCGCTATAAAGCCTGGTGCGACACCTACTTCCACATCAAGCATCGCCACGAACCGCGCGGCATCGGCGGTCTGTTCTTCGATGACCTGAACGAGTGGGACTTCGACACCAGCTTCGCCTTCATGCGCGCCATCGGCGACGCTTACATCGACGCCTATCTGCCGATCATGCAGCGCCGTAAAAACGATGCTTTCACCGCGCAGCAGCGTGAATTCCAGGAATTCCGCCGTGGCCGTTACGTCGAGTTCAACCTGGTGTACGACCGTGGCACGCTGTTCGGCCTGCAATCGGGCGGGCGAACCGAATCGATCCTGATGTCGCTGCCGCCGCAAGTGCGCTGGGGCTATGACTGGAAGGCTGCACCTGGCAGCGAAGAAGCGCGCCTGACCGAGTACTTCCTGCAAGACCGCGACTGGTTAGGCGAAGCCTGAGGATTTCTGATGGATCGTTACGTCGTTTTCGGTAACCCGATCGGCCACAGCAAATCGCCGATGATTCACAAACTGTTCGCTGCGCAGACCGGTCAGAGCCTCGACTACTGCACGCTGCTGGCGCCGCTTGATGATTTCGCCGGCTGCGCCACGGCGTTTTTCCAGGACGGTCGCGGTGCCAACGTTACCGTGCCGTTCAAGGAAGACGCTTACCGTTTGGCCAATAGCCTGACTGCTCGTGCGCAGCGGGCCGGTGCGGTGAATACCTTGAGCAAACTGGCGGACGGCTCGCTGCTGGGTGACAACACCGACGGCGCCGGACTGGTGCGTGATCTGACGGTGAACGCCGGGTTCAGCCTGACCGGCAAACGTATTCTGCTGCTGGGTGCCGGTGGCGCGGTGCGCGGTGCGCTGGAGCCGTTGCTGGCGGAGAAGCCCGCGTCGGTGATCATCGCCAATCGCACGGTGGACAAGGCTGAATTGCTGGCCGAGTTGTTCTGCGACCTCGGGCCGGTGTCAGCCAGTGGTTTCGACTGGTTGCGCGAGCCGGTGGACGTGATCATCAACGCTACATCTGCCAGCCTGACCGGTGATGTGCCGCCGATTGCGCCGAGCCTGATCGAGCCGGGCAAGACCCTGTGCTACGACATGATGTACGGCAAGGAGCCGACAGCGTTCTGCCGTTGGGCCACTGAGCATGGCGCGGCGGTATCGATGGATGGCTTGGGGATGTTGGCGGAGCAGGCGGCCGAGGCGTTTTTCCTGTGGCGCGGTGTACGCCCTGATACGGCGCCAGTACTCGCCGAGTTGCGTCGACAACTGGCCCAATAAGTACCCATGTGGGAGCGAGCCTGCTCGCGAAAGCGGTCTGTCTGACACATCAATGTTGGATGTGCCGCAGTCTTCGCGAGCAGGCTCGCTCCCACAAGGATTACCTCGATCGCCAATCAATCCTCAAACCGGATCGGACATTTCTCCGGCCCCTCAAGCTTCCTTAATTCCTCCACCACCTGCGGCCGCGCCCGGCGCAAGGTCAGGCTGCGATTCTGGCGCAATAAACGCCGCGCCTCCTGATGCAGCATCTCCACCCCCGAATAGTCGATGAAGTTGATTTGCTGCGCCTCGATCACCACCCGCGCGCCGTGCAGGCGCTGCAGGCGCACTTGCAGGTAATGGCTGGCGCCGAAAAAGATCGAGCCGCCGACGCGCAAAACATCATCCTCACCGTCGCGCCAATGCTGCACACGCGGTTGCGAGGTGCGCTTGAGGTAGAAGAACAGTGATGCCAGCACCCCGGCATAAATCGCCGTCTGCAATTCCAGCAGCAATGTCGCCAGGCAAGTCAGCGCCATGACCACGAACTCGGCACGGCTGACTCGCAGCAACGCGCGAATGCCGCGATGATCGACCAGGCCCCAGGCGATCAGCAGAATGCTGCCCGCCATTGCCGGAATGGGAATGTGCGAAATCAGACCGGCGCCGAAAATCGCAAACAACGCCACCCAGATCGCTGAAAAGATCCCGGCCAATGGCGAACAGGCGCCCGCCTCGTAGCTCAACCCCGAACGGGTAAACGATCCGGCTGACAGCGACCCGGAAAAAAACGCCCCGACGATGTTCGATAAACCCTGCGCGCGAACTTCCTGATTGGCATCGAGCAACTGTTGCGACCGAGCGGAAATCGAGCGCGCGATCGACAGGCTGGTGACCAGCCCGAGCATGCCCACCGCCACGGCGCTCGGCAGCAAACGCAGGATCAAATCCAGATCCAGCGGCAAGCCACTGAACGGCGGCAGGCGCCCGACAAACGCGCTGACCAGATGCACATGCCCGAACATCGCCGGCCACAGCCACACCAGCAGACTGGCCAGCACCAATGTGATCAACAGCGTTGGCCAGCGTGGCAGCAGTTGTTTCAGCACCACGCCGACCACCACCGTGGCTATGCCCAGAACTAACGACGGTTTATCCACAGCCCTGAGGTGCTGCAGCAGATCCATCAGACTCGCCAGCGCCGTGGCTTTCGCCGGTAATTCCAGTCCCAACAGATTCGGCAATTGCCCAATGGCGATCACCACCGCCGCGCCGAGAGTGAAACCGAGTACCACCGAATGCGAGACGAAATTCACCAGCGCACCGAAGCGCAGCAGGCCGAGCAGCCACTGGAAAATCCCGGCCAGGAACGTCAGCAGCAGGATCAAGGTGATGTAGTCCTGCGAGGCTGGCACGGCCAAGGGACTGACGCTGGCGTACAGCACAATCGAAATCGCCGCCGTCGGGCCGCAGATCAAGTGCCAGGATGAGCCCCACAGGCAGGCGATCAACACCGGAATGATCGCGGCGTAGAGGCCGTATTCAGGTGGGAGGCCGGCGATCAGCGCGTAGGCAATCGACTGGGGTAACGCGAGAATCGCACCGCTGAGGCCGACGATCAGATCCCGTCCGACGCTGGCGCGGGTTTGCCGCGGTAGCCAGGTGAGGAAGGGCAAGAGAGAGTGGCGGCTGGGGAAGGCCATGGGTCCTCGCGGTTGGGGTTTTATTCAAGGTTATCAGGGTGTCAGGGGAAAGGCCCCTCACCCTAGCCCTCTCCCAGAGGGAGAGGGGACTGACCGAGGTGTCTGTCAGAGATTCATCAACCTGCGATTTCAAAGTTGAACGCAAGTTTTGAATGCAACAAATATCGGCTCCCTTTCCCCCTCGCCCCCTCTGGGGGAGAGGGCTGGGGTGAGGGGGTAAAAATCTCAAGCAGTGCACAATTCCAGCAATCCCACGATCAGAGCTTCGCCTTCACCGCCACCAACGCATCCTTGCCATCTACGGTCTTCACCCCATCCAGCCACTTGTCCAGCACCGCCGGGTTCGCCTTGATCCACGCCTTCGCCGCCTCGGCATTAGTGACCTTCTTGTTCACCACCTCAGCCATGATGCTGTTCTCCATCTCCTGAGTGAACGAAAGATTGGTCAGCAATTTACCCACATTCGGACACGCCTCGGCGTAGCCCTTGCGTGTCAACGTAAACACGCTGCCAGTCTCGCCAAAGTACTTCTCGCCACCCTTCAGGTAATGCATCTTCAACTGCACGTTCATCGGGTGCGGCGTCCAGCCGAGGAAGGTGACGAATTTCTGTTTCTTCACCGCCCGCGACACTTCAGCCAGCATCGCCTGTTCGCTGGACTCGATCAGCTTCCACTGGCCCATGTCGAAGTCGTTCTTCTTGATGATCTCCTGCAGCGAGATGTTTGCCGGCGCGCCCGAGCCGATGCCGTAGATCTTGCGCTCGAACTTGTCGGCGTATTTGTTCAGGTCGGCAAAGTTATGCACACCGGCGTCCCACACGTAATCCGGTACAGCCAGGGTGAACTCGGTGCCGTCGAGGTTTTTCGCCAGTTGCGTGACATCGCCGGTGGCGACGAACTTGTCGTAGAAGCCCTGCTGCGCCGGCATCCAGTTGCCGAGGAACACATCCACTTGGCCATCCTTCAACCCGCCAAAAGTAATCGGCACCGCGAGGGTGTCGACCTTGGCCTTGTAGCCCATGCCGTCCAGCAGAAACCCGGTGATGGCGTTGGTCGCGGCGATGTCGCTCCAGCCCGGATCAGCCATTTTCACCGTGTCGCAGCTCTGCTCGGCGAAGGCCGAAGTGCTGCTCAACGCGATCAGGCCAACCGTCACTACTGTGGATAACTTGCGCATGGACTTCCCCTTAACATTATTGGTTTTGGCAGGGTTGTGGATAACGTGCTTTGCGTTCCAGATCATCGAGGTCGATGTGGTTGCGCATGTACTGCTGACTGGCGTCCACCAGCGGCTGGTGATCCCAGCTCTTCAGCTTGCCGATGGTTAATGCGTCGGCAACAAATCGGCGACGGCGCTGGCTGGCGAGGACGTCGTGGTGTATTGCCGGGATGTCCCACTTGGCCCGCGCCTCGGCGAGAAAATCGTCGAACAGCTGGCGATGTTGCGGCGATTGGCTGAGTTCTTCCAGTTCACGCGGATCGTTGTCTACGTTGAAAAGTAGGCAAGGGTCGCTTTCACTGTAGATAAATTTGTAGGCGCCGCGACGGATCATCATCAACGGGCTGATGGTGCCTTCGGCCATGTATTCGCCAAACACTTGGTCATGGCCGCCCTGCCCTTGCAGGTGTGAAACCAGTGAGCGGCCGTCGAGCGGCAAGCCCGGTTCCAGCGTTCCGCCGGCCAGTTCAACGAAGGTCGGCAACAGGTCAGCGGTCGACACGGCTGCGCTAACCCGCCCGGCATCGAACTGGCCTGGGGCACTTATCAACAGGGGCACACGGGCCGCCATCTCGTACCAGTGCATTTTGTACCAGAGGCCTTTCTCGCCGAGCATGTCGCCGTGGTCACCGGAGAACACAATGATGGTGTCGTCAATTAGTCCGGTTTCTTCGAGGGTTTGCAGAAGTTTGCCGACGTTGGCGTCGATATAGCTGCAGGCGCCGAAGTAGGCCCGGCGTGCATCGCGGATCTTATCCACAGGCAGCGGCTTGTCCCACAGGTCGTAAACCTTGAGCAGACGTTGCGAGTGCGGATCGAGTTCGTGTTGATCCGGCGTGATCGGAAGCGGGATATCGGCATCGTTGTACAAATCCCAGAACGCCTTGGGAATGGTGTAGGGATCGTGTGGGTGAGTCATCGATACGGTCAGGCAGAACGGGCGATCGCCATCCTCGCGAATGTGATCGAACAGGTATTGCTGCGCCTTGAACACCACCTCTTCATCGAAATCGAGCTGGTTGGTGCGCACACACGGCCCGGCCTGCAGCACCGAAGACATATTGTGATACCAGCTCGGCCGCACGTCCGGCTCATCCCAGTTCACGGCCCAGCCATAGTCGGCTGGGTAGATATCACTGGTCAGACGTTCTTCATAACCATGCAACTGGTCCGGACCGCAAAAATGCATCTTGCCCGACAGCGCGGTGCGGTAGCCGAGGCGGCGCAGGTAGTGGGCGTAGGTCGGAATGTCGGCGGGGAAATCCGCCGCGTTGTCATAGGCGCCAATCTTGCTCGGCAACTGGCCGCTGACCAGGGTGAAACGCGACGGCGCGCATAACGGGCTGTTGCAGTAAGCGGCATCGAACACCACGCCTTGGGCGGCGAGGCGGGAAAGATTCGGCAGTTTGATCGGCGACGGGCCGTAGATCGGCAACATTGGCGCGGCCATCTGATCGGCCATGATGAAAAGAATATTCTTGCGCTTCATGTGATCGCGGCATTCCATAGTGAATATTTATGCGACATTGCTGCGATCGAGCATGGAGTCCATGCTGTATTCGGTAAAGCCCGCGCCGGACAATGACTAGGATAAGCACAGCTTATGTATGAAGCTCTGGGGGATCTGTCCCTCGACCTGCTGCGCGCCTTCGAGGCCGCAGCCAGGCATCGCAGTTTTACCGCGGCGGCGGTCGAGCTGGGCACCACACAACCGGCGATCAGCCAGCAAATCAAACGGCTGGAAGAAAAACTTGGTACGCGGTTGTTTGATCGCATCTACCGTGGCATCGAGCTGACCGAAGTCGGCGCGATACTGTTTGAGCAAGTTAACCTCGGTTTGCAGAATATCGATGCAGGATTGAGTGCGATCAGCGCACAGCAGCAACATGAAGTCCTGCAGGTTGCCACTGATTTTGCCTTCGCTGCGTATTGGCTGATGCCGCGCCTGCATCGCTTTCACGAAGCCAATCCGCAGGTCGACGTCAGCCTCGTGACCAGCGAACGCAACCACAACATGCTGCGCACCGATATCGATGTGGCGATCCTGTTTGGCGATGGGCGCTTTAAACAGGGTGAAAGCCATTGGCTGTTCAGCGAAGAAGTGTTCCCCGTGTGCAGTCCGCAATTGCTCAAGGACCGCGCCCCGCCCTTGCCTGCTCAGGCGTTGCTGGAGTTTCCGTTGTTGCACCTGCGCGGGGAAAACAGCAGCAACTGGTTTGACTGGAGTGGTCTGTTCCGTGAACTGGGTATCAATACACCGCCAGCGCCGGGGCAATTGCGCTTCGACAATTACACGCTGTTGATTCAAGCGGCGATTGGCGGGCAAGGCGTGGCGATTGGCTGGCGGCACCTTGTGGATAACTTGCTGAGTCAGGGTTTGTTGTGCCGGCCGATTGCTGAAACGACGCTGTCGCGGTTGGGTTATTACGTGGTGCTGCCGCAACGCAAACGCCGGGGCACTCTGATTCAGCAGTTTGTCGATTGGTTGATGGTGGAGCAGGCGAGTAGCGCTGAATCGCTCAATGGGTTGGCATTGCCTTCGATTGCGGTTTGAAGATCAAAAGATCGCAGCCTTCGGCAGCTCCTGCATCTGGAACGCGGTCCCCTGTAGGAGCTGCCGAAGGCTGCGATCTTTTACGAATCTGAAGCCGCCACAAAATTCACATGTTCACCCACATGCAAATTCAGCCTTAGCTCATCGGCTATGCCCACCGCCACGCGATTCAGCCGCTCCAGCGGTTCGGCCAGACCCGGTTCCAGGTTGCCGCCGACTTGACTGAAATGTTCGATGGTCAGCCCGGCCACGCCGTGCGGTGCATTGACCAGCGTCCAGTGCAGCGGGCTGCTTTGCACGGCTTCGCGAATTTCTTCGGCAGCATGACGTTGCAGGCGATCATCAACATCCGGCTCATCAAGTACGGCAAAGTCGCCCACCAGAAACAGCCGCGACACATTGGCCGCTTGCAGGCCATCAACCAGTGCGTCGACGGCCAAGACTTGCTCGACCGGTCCGAGCACTACGGAGCGTTCAACCTGATCGCTGCTGAACGGTAACCCCGGCGCATCCAGTAGACAGATGACCGCCGAACTGCCGGCCACACTCTGATTGACCCGTTCCGAGTCGAACAAATCGCCCGTTTTGGTGCGCAATCCAGGACGCGGCGCGAGTGCGGTCAAATCGTCGAGGATGGCGATGACTTCGTGCTGACGACGCAGCAATTCAGCCATCAACGCGCTGCCCAGGCTACTCATGGCACCATAGAGCACCACTTTTACCGCCGGGGTTTCGGCATTTTTCATGGCTGATCCCTTTTCTTATCCCTTGTATGGCGTGTGACATACGGGCAACGCCGAGGGTTCGAACCGATTTCCGAGGGTTTGCGATGCAAGCGATCAAGGGCTACCACGCCCACGTCTATTTTGACGCCGACACCATTGAACAGGCGCGGGCCTTGTGCGAGCAGGCCGCGCAATTGTTTTCATTGAAGATGGGCCGCGTCCACGAGCGCCCGGTCGGGCCGCATCCGGACTGGAGTTGCCAATTGGCCTTCGGCCCCGAGCTGATTGGCGATGTGCTGCCATGGCTGGCGCTGAACCGTAAAGGCTTGGTGGTGTTTCTGCACCCGGACACTGGCGATGACTTGCTCGACCATACGGAGCACGCGATCTGGATGGGCGCGATCCGAACGCTGGATCTGTCTATTTTTTGATCAAATCGTTTCTGCTGCCTCGCCTGGCAGATGCTCGTCCAGATGCAGCCAGGGCAATTGGCTGTTCGTCCAGATGTGTCGCTCGGCGGGTGCCTGCTCTGGGTGATCAAGGGTGGCGATGGTCACGTCGATGCTCTCGGGGCTGAGTAATGTCACCAGCGCCAGTTGCGCGCCGCAGTGCGGGCAGAAGAACCGCGCGCAACTGGCCGACGAGTCATATCGCGAAGGCACGCCGGCCAGCCATTGAAAATTCGCTGCCGGCACGGTGATCCAGGTCGTGACGATTCCGCCGCTGACTCGGCGGCAAATCGAACAATGGCAATGGGCGATATCCTGCAAGGCCCCGCTGAACTGATAACGAATGTGTCCGCAATGGCAGCCGCCGCTGTGCAATTCGCTCATCTCGAAAGCTCCCCTTCCCGTGTTTATTGACTCTAGTTCGCATCCGACGGCCGGTTGACCGTTCATTCAAAGCTTTCTCAAGCGAAAGGTAGCTGAAAGCTTCCCCGATTAGGATCGCCTCCACTTCCGGCAACAGACCGGTTGGCCAACGCGTGTGATACCTCGCACGAACGGCCCAATTAACAACAACAATGGTGATTCTGATGTCCTCTGTAGCCCGCCTTTTCGCTGTCACTCCGCCCGTACGTCTCGTGCTTCCCGTTCTGCGCTGATCCCGTCCGATCTGCTCATTTAACTAGCCGCGCTACGCCTGGAGTATTCCCATGCTGACTTTCCTTGGCTTCGCCATGGTCATCACGTTCATGTTCCTGATCATGACCAAGCGCCTGTCCGCGCTGATCGCTCTGATCATCATCCCGATCGTCTTCGCCCTGTTCGGCGGTTTTGCACCGAAGATCGGCCCGATGATGCTCGAAGGCATCACCAAGCTCGCGCCGACTGGCGTGATGCTGATGTTCGCGATTCTCTATTTCGCCCTGATGATCGACTCCGGCCTGTTTGACCCGGCCGTGCGCAAGATTCTCAAACTGGTCAAGGGTGACCCGCTGAAGGTTTCGGTCGGCACCGCCGTACTGGCGCTCGTCGTTTCCCTCGATGGTGACGGCGCGACCACTTATATGATCTGCGTGGCCGCCATGCTGCCGCTGTACAGCCGCATCGGCATGAGCCCGCGGATCATGGCCGGTCTGATCATCCTCGCCGGTGGCGTGATGAACATGACGCCGTGGGGCGGCCCGACCGCGCGTGCGGCGAGTGCGCTGCATGTCGATCCGTCGGACATTTTCGTGCCGATGATTCCGGCCATGGCCGCTGGTGTAGTGGCGATTCTGGTTATCGCTTATTTCTACGGTAAACGTGAGCGTGCGCGTCTGGGTGAGCTGCATCTGGTTGGCGATGATATCGATCACAGCGAAATCAGCGTGTCGCAGTTCCCGGATGCCCGCCGTCCAAAACTGATCTGGTTCAACGGCGCCCTGACTTTCGGCCTGATGTGCACCCTGATCGCCGGCCTGCTGCCATTGCCGGTGCTGTTCATGGTTGCGTTCAGTATTGCCATGATCGTCAACTACCCTTGCCTGCAGATGCAGAAGGATCGTGTCGCCGCTCACGCCGGTAGCGTGCTGGCAGTGGTCGGTCTGATCTTTGCGGCGGGTATCTTCACCGGTATCCTGAGCGGCACCGGCATGGTCGATGCGATGTCGAAGAGCCTGTTGGCGGTGATTCCGGATTTCCTCGGCCCGTACCTGGCGGTGATCACGGCGCTGGTGAGCATGCCGTTCACCTTCTTCATGTCCAACGATGCGTTTTACTATGGCGTGTTGCCGGTGTTGGCCGAAGCCGCCAGCCACTACGGGATCACCGCAGTGGAAATGGCCCGTGCCTCGATCGTCGGTCAGCCCGTCCACTTGCTGAGCCCGTTGGTGCCATCGACGTATCTGTTGGTAGCCCTGGCCGGCATTGATTTCGGTGACCACCAGCGTTTCACCCTGAAATGGGCGATCCTGGTTTGTATCTGCATCCTGATTGCTGCACTGCTGTTGGGGACTTTCCCGGTGTTCAGCACTCTATAAGCCCAAGACTCACCGTTTCGGGTCCTGGCTTCGCGGTTTGAAGCCCGGACCTTTTTCGGTTTAACAATCGCTCAAAGGAATACACATGGAATGGCTGACCAACCCCGAAATCTGGGTTGCCTTCTTCACCCTGACCGCCCTGGAAATCGTCCTCGGCATCGATAACATCATCATGATTTCGATCCTGGTCAGCCGCATGCCGAAACACATGCAGCAGCGCACCCGGATCTTCGGTCTTGGCCTGGCCATGATCACCCGCATCCTGTTGCTGCTGTCGATCACCTGGGTCATGCGCCTCACCGCCGACCTGTTCGAAGTGTTCGGTCAGGGCATTTCCGGCCGAGACCTGATTCTGTTCTTCGGTGGTCTGTTCCTGCTGTGGAAGAGCTCGCAAGAGATGTATCACGCGCTGGAAGGCGAAGACGAAAGCGACGAAACCCCGGGTGGCAAGGGTGGCAACTTCCTTTACACCATCATCCAGATCGCGATCATCGACATCGTCTTCTCGCTGGATTCGGTGATCACCGCAGTGGGTATGGTTTCCCACGTGCCGGTGATGGTCGCGGCGATCGTTGTGGCGGTACTGGTGATGATGCTGGCCTCGGGCAAGATCAGCGAGTTCATCGACAAGCACCCGTCGCTGAAGATGCTGGCGCTGTCGTTCCTGTTGGTGGTCGGTACCGTGCTGATTGCCGAGTCGTTCGACGTGCATGTGCCGAAAGGCTACGTCTACTTCGCCATGGCGTTCTCGCTGGCGGTTGAGGCGATCAACATCAAGCTGCGCGGCGCAATGGCCAAGAAGCGACAGCAGCAAGATCCGGTGAAACTGCGCAAGGACATCCCGGGCCAGTAACCCGGTAGTCTTCAGGCAACACCCCTTGTAGGAGTGAGCCTGCTCGCGATAGCGGTCTTTCAGTCAACATCAATGTTGAGGCTGATGGCCCTATCGCGAGCAGGCTCACTCCTACATTTGTTTGTGGTGGATTCAGGTGAGTGTATGAAGCGCTTTTCATGACACTTTTGTTTCAATCGACACTTTAGCTGTGCAATGCTGGCGCCCAGACCGTTAGCCAACTACAGCTTAAGTATCAAAAACGTAGAAACCGCGCGGTACCGTCAACTTGCCTCTCTGAGGCACTGCTATTACAGGGGGTCTGCATGCTCACCCTGCTCAATCTGCTTTCCGCCGTCGCCCTGCTGATCTGGGGCACGCACATCGTCAGAACCGGCATCCTGCGGGTGTATGGCACCAACCTGCGCCATGTGATTGGCCAGAACATGTCCAAGCGCTGGCTCGCGTTCGTTGCCGGCATTGTCGTTACCGCCATGGTGCAGAGCAGCAATGCCACGGCCATGCTCGTCACCTCCTTCGTGGGTCAGGGTCTGATGGCGCTGACCCCGGCGCTGGCGACCATGCTCGGCGCCGACGTCGGTACCGCGCTGATGGCGCGGGTGCTGACGTTTGACCTGTCATGGCTGTCGCCGCTGCTGATCTTTCTCGGGGTGATTTTCTTTCTGTCGCGCAAACAGACGCGGCTCGGGCAAATGGGCCGGGTGTCGATCGGCCTCGGGCTGATCATTCTCGCGCTGCAATTGATCGTTGAGGCTGCTGCGCCAATCACCCACGCGCAAGGGGTGAAGGTGATTTTCGCCTCGTTGACCGGTGACATTCTCCTCGACGCCCTGGTCGGCGCGTTGTTCGCGATGATTTCCTACTCCAGTCTCGCCGCCGTACTGCTCACGGCGACCTTGGCCGGGGCCAGTGTGATCAGCCTGCCAGTGGCGATCGGTCTGGTGATCGGCGCCAACATCGGCAGCGGCATTCTCGCGTTCATGAGCACCAGCATGCAGAACGCCGCCGGGCGGCAAGTGGCGTTGGGCAGTCTGTTGTACAAACTCATTGGCCTGCTGCTGATCATCCCGGTGCTCGATCCGCTGGTGCACTGGATCGACAGCCTCGATTTCAGCCCGCAGGAAATGGTCATCGGCTTCCACCTGCTCTACAACACCGCGCGTTGCCTGATTCTGCTGCCAAGCGTCGGGCCGATGGCACGCCTCTGCGCCTGGCTGCTGCCAGAGCGGCCGGAGGTCAACGGCACCGCCAAACCGCGCCATCTCGACGCGACGGCGCTGGTTACACCGAGCCTGGCGCTGGCCAACGCCGCGCGGGAAACCCTGCGCATGGGCGATCTGCTCGACAACATGCTCGACGCGACCCTCGATGTGCTGCGCGGCAAGCAGACCGCCGTCACCCAGGAAATGCGCCGATTGACCGACGACGTCGAAGCGCTCTACAGCGCGATCAAGTTATACCTGGCGCAGATGCCCCGCGAAGACCTCGGCGAGCAGGACAGTCGGCGCTGGGCCGAGATCATTGAGCTTTCGATCAACCTGAAACTGGCCGCCGACCTGATCGAACGCATGCTGCGCAAGATCCAGCAGCAGAAGACCTCGCAGCGGCGTTCGTTTTCCGAAGAAGGTCTGGAGGATCTGGCCGGATTGCAGCAGCAACTGATTTCCAACCTGCGTTTGGGCCTTTCGGTGTTCCTCAGTGGTGACCGCGAAAGTGCCCGGCAATTGCTGCGCGAGAAACGCCGTTTCCGCGCCCAGGAGCGGCGTTTGGCCCATGCGCATGTCAGCCGTTTGCAACGCAAGATCGTGCAGAGTATCGAGACCAGTTCGCTGCACCTGGAGTTGATTGCCGACATGAAACGCTTGAATTCGCTGTTTTGCGGCAGTGCGTATGTGGTGCTGGAAACGGCGGATACCGGGGCGCTGGCGGCGGATGATATTGCCGACATTACGCATTCGCCTTGAACGACTGGGGCTGGGTTTAGTCAGTTACATTGATTCAGCCTTCAGGCCGCTATCGCGAGCAGGCTCACTCCTACAGGGGGGATGCATTCCAAATGCAGGAGTGAGCCTGCTCGCGATGGGGGCCTGACTGACGACACGGATCTCCAAATCAGCCGTACGGAAGCCTGTTATGCGTTGCCTGTTGTTCGCCTGTCTGTTGCTCGGTTCCCTGCCCGCCTTTGCCCTGGATCGTTTTCAGGTCGAAGGCTATGCGCTGCCCAACGGTTTGCAACTGATGCTCAAACCCGGCACCGAGCGTGGGCACGTGGCGATCCGGCTGGTGGTCGGTGTCGGCCTCGATGATTTCGACTGTGACGAAAAGGAGTTGCCGCACCTGCTCGAACACCTGCTCTTCAGCGGCATCGATGCGACCGGCGAAGGTGGTTTAGAGGAACGCATGCAGGCGCTGGGCGGTGACTGGAACGCGTTCACCAGCAATGCCGACACCACGTTTGTCATCGAGGCCCCGGCGAAAAACCAACGCAAAGTGCTCGACCTGCTGCTCGCTCTGCTTACGCAAACGCGCATCGACGACAACGCCATCAACGCCGCCAAACGTGTGGTCGAGCGCGAGGACGGCGGCCATTACACGCGTCTGCAACGCTTTCTCGATCGGCAGGATCTCGGCCACACCGCGAGCAATCAGCTCGCCGTCGAACTGGGCTTGAAATGCCCGCAGCGCGCCGAGGTCGGTCACCTGACTCAGGAACAACTGGAGAAGGTTCGCAAGGCCTGGTACGCACCGAACAACATGACCCTGATCGTCGTCGGCGAACTCGACAAGCTGCTGCCGGCCTATCTGGAACGCACCTGGGGCGCACTCGAAGCGGTCGAGCCGAGCGAACACCGCCCGCTACCGGACATCCGTACCAGTGCCGCCCATGAACGCACCCTCACCCTTGGCTTTATCGGTGACAGCGCCAAACTGCACTGGCTGGTGCCGGAGCCGGTGATCGATGATCAGTACGACCAGACGTTCGACATTCTGAAGGATTACCTCGACTGGGCGCTGTACCGACAGATCCGCCTCAACCACGGCTTGTCTTACGGGCCATGGGCCGAGCGTGAAGTGTTTGGCGGTGTCGGCTTTATGAGCCTGAATGCCGATCTCGATCGCGATGATGTCGACGAGGCCATTCAAGTGCTGGAAGACCTCAAGGCCGACCTACTGAAAAACGGTCTCGACCCGGACACCTTTGCGCGGATCAAACAGGCCTCGATCGCCCATCAGGCGTGGGCGGTGCAGGGCAACAGCGCGATGGCGGATTACTACTGGAGCGCGCTCGCTGATTACCAGGACGGACGCTTTGCCAATCCGGCGCGCGAGCTGCAAGGGGTGACGCTGGAAGCGGCGAACAAGGCGATGCGCGAGTTGTTGCTGCAACCGGGGTATCTGCGGATCGAGAAGCCGTTGCTCAGTGATGATCAGGTGTTGTGGTTGAGTGCGGGTGGCTTGGGCCTGGTGTTGTTGATCCTGATCGGCTGGCGTTTGCACCGCAAGCGGGGTTGAAGATCAAAAGATCGCAGCCTGCGGCAGCTCCTACAGGGGATTGCGTTCCAAATGTAGGAGTTGCCGAAGGCTGCGATCTTTTGAGGCCCTGAAATGCACCGAATAAGTGACCGGCAGCCTCGCCACAACGCCCGGCGGGCGCTACTCTGTCGAGGTTTTTTCCCCTCAAGTCGTGAACCGCCCAAATGCCAAAAATACAGCTCCTGATCCAGCGCATTCTCGAACTGATGAAGCGCTATCCCGGGGTCATTGCGCTTGGCGGGTTCATCTCCGGTGTCGGCAGTTTCATCATGGTCGATCGTCAGCAAGGGCTGGCGAGCTGGATCACCGTGATCATGCTGCTCAGCTGGATCTGGCTGATGCTGGAAAACACCCTTACCGGCCTTTTCACTCGGATCTTCAAACGCGAGATTCCCCAGCCGCTGCTGCGTTACGCGACGCAGATGATCCATCAGGAAAGCCTGTTTTTCGTCCTGCCGTTCTTCTTTATCACCACGACCTGGAACAGTGGCCAGCTGTTTTTCACCGGCCTGCTCAGCGTCGCCGCGTTGATCTCGATCGTCGACCCGCTCTATTACAAATGGCTGGCGCCCCGGCGCTGGGCGTTTCTCGCACTGCACACGCTGACCCTGTTCGCCGCCCTGCTCACTGCGTTGCCGGTGATCATGCACCTGACCACGGCGCAGAGTTTCAAGTGGGCGCTGGGCATTGCCGTGCTGTTGTCGTTCCCGAGTCTGGCGTCGATCTTCCCGATCCGCACGTTGCGCAACGCGCTGGCGATCCTGTGCATCACCGTCGGCATTGGTGGCGTGGGTTGGGCGCTGCGTTCGTGGGTGCCGCCGGCGACGCTATGGATGACGGATGTGGCGATCAGCACGCAAATGCAGGACCGCACCCCAGGTGCCAGCCTCGACACGGTCAGCGCCGAGCAGATTCGTGGCGATGGCCTCTACGCCTACACCGCGATCAATGCACCGCGCGGGCTGGATGAGCGGATTTATCACGTCTGGCAATTCAACGGCAAAGAGGTCGACCGTATCGCCCTCGACATCCACGGCGGGCGCAAGGAAGGCTACCGGGCGTGGACGCACAAGCAGAACTTCCCCGGCAACCCGGCGGGCAAATGGCAGGTGCGCGTGCTGACCGAGGATGGCCAGGTGATCGGCGTGCTGCGCTTCGAAGTCACGGACAGCACAGCGATCAAAGAAAAGTAATCCGGTTCGTGCTATTACGTTAGTTCGCATAAAGGCCGAACAAGCACGGAGCTTATGACCAGCAGCTCGATCAGCGGAAATGCCCAACTGGACACGTCGATAACCCCTGCCCGCCTGCGGGTCACGGGGGACTGGACGCTTGCCCATTACGCCGAGCTCAAGCAACTGAGCGAAAAGCTCCACGGCCAATACGACGTCAACACCCCGATCGACCTCAACAGCCTCGGCGCCCTCGACACCGCTGGCGCTTCGTTGCTGGTCGAACTGCTCGGCTCCGAACGCCTCGGCCAATCCGCCGAACACCCCGATTGCACCCTGACCTCCGCCGACCGCGCGTTGCTGCAAACCGTGTATTGCTCGATGACCGATTTCTGCGTGCCGATCAAAGAGCCGGAAATCAGCGTCAGCGTGCAATTGCTCACGCGCATCGGTCGCGCCGTCGATACCGTCTGGCAAGACACCCTGCAATTGCTCGGCTTCGTCGGCCTGATCATGGAAACCATCGCGCGCAGCCTGTTCCGGCCCAAGCGCTGGCGGATCACGCCGATGATCGCGCACATCGAACAGACCGGCCTCGACGCCGCGCCGATCGTGGCGTTGCTGACCTTTCTGGTCGGCGCGGTGGTGGCGTTTCTCGGCGCCACAGTACTGGCCAGTTTCGGCGCGACGATTTTTACCGTGGACCTGGTCGGGTTCTCGTTCCTGCGTGAATTCGGCGTGCTGCTCACGGCGATCCTGATGGCCGGGCGCACCGCCAGTGCCTTCACCGCGCAGATCGGCTCGATGAAGGCCAACGAAGAAATCGACGCGATCCGCACCCTCGGCCTCGACCCGATGGAGTTGCTGGTCGTGCCGCGGGTGCTGGCGATGCTGGTGGCGCTGCCGATGCTGACGTTTCTGGCGATGCTTTGCGGGATCATCGGTGGCGGCGTGGTTTGCGCGGTGTCGCTGGATATTTCGCCAGCGATGTTCCTGACGCTGTTGCAGTCGGACATCGGCGTTCAGCACTTTC
Source organism: Pseudomonas sp. Irchel 3H7 (assembly GCF_900187605.1). Classification (GTDB taxonomy): domain Bacteria; phylum Pseudomonadota; class Gammaproteobacteria; order Pseudomonadales; family Pseudomonadaceae; genus Aquipseudomonas. Next base: position 78,130 of record NZ_FYEA01000007.1, on the reverse strand, counting down.
TCGTAGGCTTGGTGAAGGCGCCGATCTTTGCCTTCATCATTGCCGCGATTGGTTGTCTGGAAGGCTTCAAGGTCAGCGGCAGCGCCGAGTCGGTCGGCGCCCACACCACCTCCGCTGTGGTGCAATCGATTTTCGTGGTGATCGTGCTCGATGCGGTGGCCGCGCTGTTCTTCATGGAGATGGGCTGGTGAGTCGTCTACCCCGCGCGCCCTCGGAGGCGGTGATCGAAGTCCGCGGCCTGTGCAATCGCTTTGGCAGCCAGAGCGTGCACGAGAACCTCGATCTGGATTTGTACAAGGGCGAAATCCTCGCCGTGGTCGGTGGTTCCGGCAGCGGCAAATCGGTGCTGTTGCGCAGCATTGTCGGTCTGCGCCGGCCCAGCGAAGGCATGGTCACCGTGTTCGGCAAGAACCTGCCGAGCCTGTCCGAGCATGAGCGTTCGCTGGTCGAACGGCGTTTTGGCGTGCTGTTTCAGAAAGGCGCGTTGTTCTCCTCGCTGACCGTCACCGAGAACGTCGCCCTGCCCCTTATCGAACACGCCGGCCTTAGCCGCAACGACGCCGAGCACTTGGCGGCGGTGAAGCTGGCGCTGGCCGGGTTGCCGTTGTCGGCGGCGGACAAATACCCGGCGTCGCTGTCCGGCGGCATGATCAAACGCGCGGCATTGGCGCGGGCGCTGGCGCTGGATCCGGACATTCTGTTTCTCGATGAACCCACTGCCGGCCTCGATCCGATTGGCGCAGCGCAGTTCGATCAATTGATCCTGACCCTGCGCGATGCGCTCGGCCTCAGTGTGTTTCTGGTGACCCACGACCTCGACACGCTCTACACCATTACCGACCGCGTGGCGGTGCTGGCGCAGAAGAAAGTACTGGTCGCCGGTCCCATCGACGTGGTCTCGGAAACCGACGACGCGTGGATTCACGAATACTTCCACGGCCCGCGCGGCCGCTCGGCGCTGGACGCCGCCAAATTGCTCAACGAGGTCTGACATGGAAACCCGAGCGCATCATGTGTTGATCGGCCTGTTCACCGTGATTGTGGTGGCAGGCGCCCTGCTCTTCGGTCTGTTCCTGGCCAAGTCCAGTGTCGATACCGAGTTCAAGGACTACGAGATTGTCTTCAGCGAAGCGGTCAGCGGTTTGTCCAAGGGCAGCCCGGTGCAGTACAGCGGGATCAAGGTCGGTGATGTGATCAACCTGCGCCTTGATCCAAAGGATCCGCGGCGGGTGCTGGCGCGGATTCGCCTGGCCGGTGACACACCGGTCAAGGAAGACACCCAGGCCAAACTGGCGCTGGCCGGGATTACGGGGACGTCGATCATCCAGCTCAGCGGCGGCACGCCCGAGAGCCCGAAACTGCGTGGGCATGACGGTAATCTGCCGACCATCGTTGCATCGCCCTCGCCTATTTCACGCCTGCTCAATGACTCCAACGATTTGATGACCGGGATTACCGCGCTGCTGCAGAACGCCAACCAGATGTTCTCCGCCGAGAACGTCGAACGCGTGAGCAAAACCCTCGCCCATCTGGAGCAAACCACCGGCACCATCAACGATCAGCGCGGCGACATCAAACAAGCCATGCAGCAACTGGCGACCGTCGGCAAACAGGCCGGCAGCATGCTTGAACAGACCTCGCTGCTGATGCGCAACGCCAATGGTTTGATCAACGATCAGGGCAAACAGGCACTGGGCAGCGCCGAGCAGGCGATGAAGTCGCTGGAACAAAGCACCACCACCATCAGCACCTTGCTCAGCAAAAACGAAAACTCCCTCGACAACGGCATGCAGGGCCTCAATGGCCTGGCGCCGGCGATCCGCGAACTGCGTGAGACGCTGACCTCGCTGCGAGCTATTTCCCAACGCCTTGAGGCCAACCCCAGCGGTTACCTGCTGGGCCGTGACAAGAACAAGGAATTCACGCCATGAAGCTGACTCGCCTCGCCCTCTTCGCTGCCGGTTTTTCCTTGATCAGCGCCTGTTCGATTCTGCCCGAGTCCGAGCCGTCGGATGTCTATCGCCTGCCGACTGCCCAGGCGCCCGCCTCGGCCCGTTCGGCGGCGACTCAGTCGTGGTCGCTGCGGTTGAACAAGCTGCAAGCCAGTGAAGCGTTGAACCGGCCGACGATTGCGGTGATTCCGCAGGGTGACGTGATCAGCAGCTACAAAGGCTCGCGCTGGAGCGATCCGGCGCCGGTGCTGGTGCGTAATCGCTTGCTCGACGGTTTTGCGCGTGATGGCCGGGTGACGCTGCTGAGTACCGATGACAGCAACTTTGCGGCGGATCTGGAATTGGGCGGGAATTTGCAGGCGTTTCAGACCGAGTATCAGGGCACGCAGGCCAGCGTCGTGGTGCGGGTTGATGCGTTGCTGGTGCGCGGTTATGACCAGCGGATTCTGGCCAGTCGGCGGTTTGAGGAGCGTCAGCCATTGAACGATGTGCAGGTGCCGGCAGTGGTCGCCGGGTTTGGTCAGGCCAGTGATCGTCTCACCGCCAAAGTAGTCGCCTGGGCCGTAGAGCAAGGCCAGAAACTCGCTCCCCCAAAGCCCTGATTCACCACAATCCATGTAGGAGTGAGCCTGCTCGCGATAGCGGTCTATGAGCCACCATCATCGGTGATTGTCACCCAGCTATCGCGAGCAGGCTCACTCCTACAGTTTGGATTTTTGTTCAGCCGAAGAACCAGTAGCAGACGAAGATAGCCCCGACCACACCAGCAAACTCCGCCAACAACGCACACCCCACCGCATGCCGCGCGCGTTGAATCCCCACCGCACCGAAATACACCGCCAGCACATAGAACGTGGTTTCGGTACTGCCCTGAATCGTCGCCGCGACCAGCGCCGGGAAGCTGTCGACACCGGACGTTTTCATCGTCTCGATCAACATCGCACGCGCCGCACTGCCGGAGAACGGTTTGACCATCGCCGTCGGCAGCGCATCGACAAACCGCGTGTCCCAACCGGCCCACTCGACGAGATGCCGAATGCCGTCCAGACCAAAGTCCAGTGCCCCGGAGGCGCGCAGCACGCCGACCGCACAGAGCATCGCGACCAGATACGGCAGCAGGTTCTTCGCTACGTCGAAGCCTTCTTTGGCGCCCTCAACAAACGCCTCGTAGACCTTGACCTTCTTCAACGCGCCGATCAGCAAAAACAGCATGATCAACCCAAACAGCGTGAGATTGCCGAGGATCGACGACAATCCCGCCAAGGCCGTTGCTGAAAGAGTACCCAACAGCGCCATGAATCCACCGAGAATCAGCGCGCCCGGAATTAGATAAGCCAACACCACCGGATCCCAGATCCGCAAACGCTGCATGAACGCCACCGAGAGGAAGCCGACAATCGTCGAGCAGCTGGTCGCCAGCAGAATTGGCAGGAACACCAGCGTCGGGTCGGGTGCGCCTTGCTGGGCGCGGTACATGAAGATCGTTACCGGCAGCAGGGTCAGGGAAGAGGCGTTGAGCACCAGGAAGAGGATTTGCGCGTTACTGGCGATGGTGGCACTGGGATTGAGCTCCTGCAGCGCCTTCATGGCTTTCAGGCCTATCGGCGTGGCCGCGTTGTCGAGGCCGAGACCGTTGGCGGCGAAGTTCAGGGTGATCAGGCCAAGGGCAGGGTGACCGGCCGGGACTTCCGGCATCAGCCGCAGAAACAGCGGGCCGAGCACTTTCGCCAGCCACTCGACGATCCCGGCCTTCTCGGCAATGCGCAGGAAGCCCAGCCACAGGGTGAGGGTGCCGAACAGCAGCACCATGACTTCGACCGAGAGCTTGGCCATGGCGAAAATGCTTTCCACCATCGCCGCAAAGATCCCGGCGTTACCGCCGATCAGCCACTGCGCCAGCGCCGATACGGCTGCCACGATGAAGAAGCCAAGCCACAGGCCATTAAGCATCAGTCAAATCCCCCGAAGAATGCGGCGAATGATAGCGGGGTCGCCAGAAACGACAAACCCCGGATTTCTCCGGGGTTAGTGTGTACCTGCTGCCACCCCATTTACCGGGTTGACCTCAATCTCCTGCAGGGGTGTGTCAGTTCTTGGAGATTTCGCCTGCTGGCAGTTTTTCCTTGCTGCGCCAGTGCGGCAGGGAGTTCCAGTAGCGCTCGCCCTTGGCGTCGTCGTACATGCCTTCCCAGCGTGCGATAACCAGCACGGCCAGCGCGTTACCAATCACGTTCAGTGCGGTACGGGCCATGTCCATGACGCGGTCGACACCGGCGATAAACGCCAGGCCTTCCAGCGGAATACCGACGCTGCCCAGAGTTGCCAGCAGCACCACGAAGGACACGCCCGGTACACCGGCGATGCCTTTGGAGGTGACCATCAGGGTCAGGACCAGCAGCAGTTGCTGGCTGATCGACAGGTCGATGCCGTACAGCTGCGCAATGAAGATTGCCGCGATCGACTGGTACAGGGTCGAACCGTCGAGGTTGAACGAGTAACCGGTCGGCACGACGAAGCTGCAGATGGCTTTCGGCGCGCCGTAGGCTTCCATCTTCTCGATCACGCGTGGCAGCACGGTTTCCGAAGAAGCGGTGGAGTAGGCCAGCACCAGCTCATCCTTGAAGATGCGCATCAGCTTGAACACCGAGAAACCGAACATCTTGGCGATCAGGCCCAACACCACGAAAGCGAAGAAGGCGATGGCGAAGTAAACCAGGATGACCAGTTTGGCCAGCGGCACCAGCGAGGCGAAGCCGAAGTTGGCCACCGTCACCGCGATCAGTGCGAATACGCCGATCGGCGCATAGTTCATGATCATGTGGGTGACTTTGAACATGCTTTCCGAGACGCCCTGGAACATCTTCACCAGCGGCTCGCGCAGGTCCGACTGCAGGCTCGACAGACCGAGACCGAACAGCACGGAGAAGAAGATGATCGGCAGCATTTCGCCGCGAGCCATGGCCGCGAAGATGTTCGACGGGATCAGGTTGAGGATGGTCTCGATGAACGCGTGTTCATGCTGCACTTCGGCGGCGGTCGCCTGGTACTTGGAGATATCCACCGTGCCCAGGGTGCTCATGTCGATGCCGGCACCCGGATGGAACACGTTTGCCAATACCAGACCAACGAGGATGGCAATGGTGGTGACGATTTCGAAATAGATGATCGTCTTCAGGCCGATGCGCCCGAGTTTCTTGGCGTCACCCACGCCGGCGATACCGACAATCAGGGAAGAGATGACGATCGGGATCACGATCATCTTGATCAGACGGATAAAGATATCGCCTGCCGGTTGCAGGACGTTGCTGATCCACCAGGCTTTCTCGGCACTGAAGTGGTTGAGCAACGCACCAATTGCAATACCCAATACCAGACCGATGAGGATCTGCCAGGCGAGGCTAAGTTTTGCCTTCTTCATTATCTTTACCCTTACTTGCGTTTGACTCAGGCACATGCAGGAACTGGAACGCTCTTTAGCGGAAAAGTCTGTGCATCTGCCTCCGTATAAGGTGCCCCGAAGCGCGTATTTACGGCTCTTCGGCAGGCGAAAAAAGGCGCAACTATTCCGATGCAAGGTTGCGCCGTCTAATGCCGTAAACGCCTACCCTATGCCGAATCGGCATGAGCTTTTTTAATTGAAACTGGCGTCCCAACCGGTTCGATTGTGACATTTCGGCCGGCATAAGTGCCGTGAACCGGCCATCACAGAGCAGGTTGATTATTTTTTGAACGAGAAAAATCGACAAAAATTTTGGGAAAATGCCTACGTGGCAAGACTAGAAGTCCTACTGTTTAAGCGGTTTTTTTGTCGATATACGGTCGCCAGGAAACACCGCGTAATGTTTTCGCGCGCAGTGTCAGCGATAAAAACAGCGAGCTGGACGCTCTGGATCAATGTTTTGTCTTTTTGAAAGCTCAGCGCAAGTCCGTCGAGCCACTGTGGGTCGGCGAACCTGCGGCGCAGCTTTTACCCTGACCCGGCCCTCTCGCAGGCACTCCCTGTACCCGTAGGTCACTCCGACCCTGCAACAGTCAGAACGTCCCGGCCCCTTGGTCATGCGCCTGCCTTCCTCAGGTGGGCGCAATGGAAGGCAGCAGGGCTGCTGCCTTCATGTTCAAGTCAGTACCACTTCGGATCTTTCTTCAGGGTTTCCATCAGTAGATCCTGCATGCCTTGATCGGGTTTGCCGAAGAAGCGATAGGTCGCATGTCGCGTCGGCGACTTGTCTTGCGGCAGGCCTTCAGGCACATCAACCAGCATGGCGTAGGCGTCATCCTTGTCGAAACTGAATGCGACGATCAAACGGTGGTTCAGGCACTTGTCCTGATTCTCGCAGAGCGGGCCCACCAAGTACTTGTTGCCGTCTTCAGTAACCGCGTTCATCTGTTGTTCGGAGGCCCCGGACAGGTTGATCACCCATTCCGGTACGCGCTCTTCTTTCTTTATCACGCCTTCCCAGGTCTCACGGTACTGCTCGTCAGAGGCGAACAGTTCGTTGACCCGCGCCTGGCCGTCATTGGCCGCCATCGCCATGGCACTACCGCCCAGAAGCAGGGCGGCTGCCAGTGTCTTTAACGCACTCATCGTTAACCTCGGCCGCGACGGCCAAAGAAGAAGGAAGCGATGAACATCACCAGGAACACGACAAAGAGAATCTTGGCGATACCCGTGGCGGTGCCCGCGATACCACCGAAGCCCAGTACTGCAGCGATGATGGCAATGATCAAGAATGTAATTGCCCAGCTCAACATGGTGATTCTCCTTACTTCTCTATTTAGGGGTGTTGCATGTCCCGGCGCTGTGCGCCCGAATTCGTTTGCTCTTTAGAAAACCCAACGCTCTTCACGTGGCAGTTGATCCAGCGGCTGCGCCTGATCGACGTCCATCATGCGCATCGAGGCGCTTTCGGCCTGACTGCTGCTGACGGCGCTGAAGTGCGTTTGCGTGCTGTGCTGGATCGAGATCAGCGGCTCAACTTTCTGGCTGTTTTCCCAGCTCAGGTATTGCTGGCAAGCGATCAGGGTGATCAACAGCGCCAATACGCCAAACAGACCTTGCTGGATGTGCAGTGGCGAGATACGCACTTGGGCGGCACGTTGGCGAGTCATCCTGGGTTCCTCACTCTTATTCGGTTAGGGCAGTTCATGTTCTGCCCGGGCTAAGTGAGGTATTGCAGCCTGCATGCCAGTTTTTTAATTGAAAAATATTCAATAAAATCAATGAGTTATGCACGTGATAAAAAACGTTTGCGACGCATCCTGCACGATGGGGCATCTGAGATCGTGCGCAATGCACGATTTTTTCGTAGGAGATTTCATTCTTATGGAATTGAGAGCAGGGCGCAGATGTCAGAAAAGTACGCAGGGAATGCCCTGCAAATCGGTGATTGTTTAAAAAACCAGCAAAACCAACAACTTGGCCGTAATGGCAGGAGAGAGCTACCCTCCTATGGCTGGCATCGTTCAGAATCAACCATGCAACTTGCCCGATTTTTCCGGGACTAACCCAAGACCAATCACTATGGAGCGTAGGAAAAATGGAATCTGCCACTGAGCATCAAGGCCGCATTCTGCTGGTGGACGACGAATCTGCCATCCTGCGTACCTTCCGTTATTGCCTCGAAGACGAAGGCTATACGGTTGCCACAGCCAACAGCGCGGCTCAGGCCGACGCGCTGCTGCAACGCCAGGTCTTCGACCTGTGCTTCCTTGATTTACGTCTGGGCGAAGACAACGGTCTCGACGTACTGGCGCAGATGCGCATTCAGGCGCCGTGGATGCGTGTGGTCATCGTCACCGCGCATTCGGCTGTCGATACCGCCGTCGATGCGATCCAGGCAGGCGCGGCCGACTATCTGGTGAAACCGTGCAGCCCGGATCAGTTGCGTCTGGCCACCGCCAAACAGCTGGAAGTGCGCCAACTGTCAGCGCGCCTCGAAGCTCTCGAAGGCGAGATTCGCAAACCGAAGGACGGTCTCGACTCCCACAGCCCGGCAATGAAAGTGGTACTGGAAACAGCACGCCAGGTCGCCGGCACCGACGCCAACATTCTTATCCTCGGCGAGTCCGGCACCGGTAAAGGTGAACTGGCCCGAGCGATTCATGGCTGGAGCAAGCGCGAGAAGAAATCCTGCGTGACCATCAACTGCCCGTCGCTGACGGCGGAATTGATGGAAAGCGAGCTGTTCGGTCACAGTCGCGGCGCGTTTACCGGTGCTAGCGAGAGCACCTTGGGTCGAGTCAATCAGGCCGACGGCGGTACGCTGTTTCTCGATGAGATCGGCGATTTTCCGCTCACTTTGCAACCCAAGTTGCTGCGTTTCATTCAGGACAAGGAATATGAGCGGGTGGGCGATCCGGTCACCCGTCGCGCCGATGTGCGTATTCTGGCGGCAACCAACCTCAACCTCGAAGACATGGTCCGAGACGGGCGTTTCCGCGAAGACCTGCTCTATCGTCTGAATGTCATCACCCTGCATCTGCCGCCCTTGCGCGAGCGCGCCGAGGACATTCTGACCCTGGCCGATCGCTTTCTCGCGCGTTTCGTCAAAGAGTATGCGCGCCCGGCACGGGGCTTCAGCGACGAGGCTCGCGAGGCACTGTTGGGCTACCGTTGGCCGGGCAACATTCGCGAGCTGCGTAACGTGGTTGAGCGGGCAAGCATCATCTGCCCGCAGGAGCGTGTGGAAATCAGCCACCTCGGCATGGCCGAACAACCGGTCAACAACGCCCCTCGAGTCGGTGCGGCATTGAGCCTCGACGAATTGGAGAAAGCCCACATCGGCGCGGTCCTCGCCACCGCCGGCACGCTGGATCAAGCGGCAAAAACCCTCGGCATCGACGCTTCGACCCTGTATCGCAAGCGCAAGCAGTACAACCTGTGAGCGCCCGGCGATGAAACTGGCGATGAAGTTGCGGACCCGTTTGTTCTTGAGTATTTCCGCGCTCATCACCGTGGCCTTGCTCGGGCTGCTGCTCGGGCTGGTCAGCGTGATGCAGATGGCGGGAACGCAAGAGGCGTTGGTGCGCAGCAACTTCGTCACCCTCGATCTGGGTCTCAAGCTGCGCCAGACGCTGGGTGATCAACTGATCATCATGCTGGCGGAAAAGCCTGATCCGGTGGCGTTCGAAGCGTCGAAACAGCATTACTTCGAGTTACTGGACCAAGGCATCGCCCAAGAGCAAGAGGGCGATGGCCGGCTATATGGCTTCAGTCGGGCAAAAGCGGATTATCTGAGCTTTCTGGAAGCGTTCGATTTGTCGCGTGACCCGGCCAGCTCGATGAGCAGCAGCGCCGACTTTCGAGAGCGCTTCAACACACTGCGCAACGGACTGATCACCGAACACAAGCATGCACTGGACAACATCAACGCGGTACAGCGTGAGGCGCGCGACCGTGCCTTGTTGATTGCGGGTCTGCTTGGCTTTGTCGGGCTGGCGGTGCTGATCATCGGTTTTATCACGGCCCACGGCATTGCTCGGCGTTTCGGCGCGCCGATCGAGGCGCTGGCGAAAGCCGCAGACAATATCGGCCAGGGCAATTTTGAAGTGACCCTGCCGATTTCCTCGGCGATGGAAATGAACCTGCTGACCAAACGCTTTGGCCTGATGGCCGAGGCGCTTCGCGAGCACCAGGCGACCAACGTTGATGAACTGCTCGCCGGTCAGCAACGCTTGCAAGCGGTGCTCGACAGCATCGATGACGGCTTGCTGATGATCGACCGCCAAGGGCATCTGGAGCACCTCAACCCAGTGGCCCAGCGACAATTGGGCTGGGAAGATGATCGTCTCGGCCAAGGGTTGGGCACGGCGCTGGAGCGACCAGAGCTGGATGCGCAGCTGCAACTGGTGCTGCGCGGCGGCTCCCTGGAGCGCGCGCCGGAAGACTTGAGCATCGAGGTCGACGGCGAATCCCGCCTGCTGACCTACAGCCTGACCCCGGTCAGCCACACCCAGGGACATATCCTCGGCGCGGTGATGGTGCTGCACGATGTCACCGAGCAACGCGCCTTCGAACGGGTGCGCAGCGAGTTCGTCTTGCGCGCTTCCCATGAGCTGCGCACCCCCGTCACCGGCATGCACATGGCGTTCGGCCTGTTCCGCGAACGGGCGAAGTATCCCGCGGAGTCGCGAGAGGCCGATCTGCTCGACACCGTGAATGAGGAAATGCAGCGCCTGATGCAGTTGATCAATGACTTGCTCAACTTCTCGCGTTATCAGAATGGCCTGCAGAAACTCACCCTGGCACCATGCTCCATCGAAGACTTGCTGGAGCAGGCGCAACTACGCTTTGCCGATTCGGCGGCGGCCAAGGGCATCGCCCTGAATGTCGAGGTGCAGGGGCCGTTGCCACGTTTGCAGGCCGATCAGGCGCAACTCGATCGCGTGCTGGATAACCTGATCGACAACGCCCTGCGCCATACCGCCCGCAACGGTCAGATCCGCTTGCAGGCACGCCGGCACGGCGAGCGAGTGATCATCAGTGTTGAAGACAACGGCGAAGGCATTGCCTACGGTCAGCAAGGACGGATCTTCGAACCGTTCGTACAGGTAGGGCGCAAGAAGGGTGGTGCCGGTCTGGGCTTGGCGCTGTGCAAGGAAATCGTCCAGCTGCATGGCGGACGCATGGGCGTTTACTCGCGACCGGGGCAAGGTACGCAGTTTTATATGGCGCTGACGGTCTAGGCTTCATCGTCCATTCGCCGTCCGGCAAGGCGTCGGCCACGGGTGATCAGTTCGATGAACTGCACCGCGCTGAGCGCATGGGCGAACAACCAGCCCTGGCCGAATTTCACGCCTTCGCTGCTGAGCAACTCAGCCTGCGATTCCAGCTCGATGCCTTCGGCAATCACCTTCAGATCCAGCGCCTGGGCCATGTGAATGATGTGCGGGGCGACGCCGCTGCTCGCTGCGTCATGGCCCAGTGCATCGATAAATGCTTTGTCGATTTTCAGGCAATCGACCGGCAAGGTCTGCAGATAGGCGAGGCTGCAGTAGCCGGTGCCGAAGTCATCGATCAATACTTGATGGCCGACATCGCGCAAGGCTTGCAGGTTTTCCCGCGCCACCACCACATCAATCAAACCGCGCTCGGTAACTTCGAAGGCAATCTGCCGCGCGGCGACGCGATGGAGCGTGAGCAGCCGCGCCATGACCTGGCCAATGCGCGGCACCATCACGTCACAGGCTGCAAGGTTGACCGAGATATACAGCTGCGGATTGGCGCGCAGCAACTGGCCCAGTTGCTCCAGCAAGCGCTGCAGAACAAAGTCGGTCATCTGGCGGATTTGTCCGGTGTTTTCCGCCATGGGGATAAACAGGTCGGGACTGGTCAGCGTGCCGTCCGGGCGACGCCAGCGTAGCAGCGCCTCGGCGCCGACGCAGTTGCGGCTGTCGAGATCGAAGATCGGCTGATAGAGCACCTGCAACTCGCCGCGCCGGATCGCGCCGTGCAGTTCGGCGTCCAGTGACTGACGCTGGCGCACCAGCAGGAAAACGAAGAAACCCGAAAAGGCGCCAAGCAGCACGCACGCCGGAATCATCCACCACCAGATAGCCGGGATGTGCATGCTGGTTCTGGGTGTGATCAGCACCAACTGATACTCCGGATTATCCGTGGGCATGCGGTAGATCAGCCGGGTCTGCGTGACTTGCAGGGCATCGCGACTCTTTGGTGGCCAGTGTTCCGTGGGTGGCCAGTCTTGCGCCATGCCGAGCACCGGGATGGCCCGGGTGCCGTGATCGAGCACCACTAGCAGGCTGCTGCCGGGCGACAGATCGACCATGTCGGTCAGATGCCCGCGCGAGGTGGCCACGCGGAAATTGCCGCGTCCGAGCATCAGCGCTGCACGGTTTTCATCGGGTTCGGTGGTGGTGTTCAACCAATAACTGTAAGTCGGGCCTTTGATATCCGGCGCGCGAACCACTGACAGGCCTTCCTGGCGCGGACGGTTCGAGCAGGTCCGCGAAGCGTCCATATAAGCTGCTTCATACACGAAGCGATAGTTGAAGGTGACCTGCTGCAGGGTGGCGATCATTTCATCGTCACAACTGCGCAATGGCTGCGCTTCAAGATCATCGAGACTTTCACGCAACTGGCCGAACAATTGTTCGAGGCGGGCGAGGAACCGCTCGCCTTGTGCGTTCATTTGCTGGCTTTCGCTTTGCTCGACCTGACGCATCGCCACGAACATTCCGCCGGCGATCAGCAGGCTGGCACTGAGGACAGCCGCGATCATCGCCAAAAACCAGGGGCGATAAAACCAGCTACGCAACGTCTCTCGGGTAGCAGCCATCAAGGAATATCCGAAGAATTACCAATGAGTTATAGCTGCTGGTTGCAATTTCGCCCTGACCGTCGGGCGGGCGTCATTATTTTGTCTGATTGAGCACCAGCAATAGTGCCGCCGTTTGCGCATCCGGCGTGCCGTCGAAGCGCGAAGGGCGGAAGTGCATCTGGAACGCTGCAAGGACGTGGCGCGTGGCGACGTCCAGTTCACCAGTCTGCGGCGTGTCATAACCCAGGTGCGCCAGTTGTGCCTGGAACCAACTGATACTCGGCAGTTCACTGCTGTTGAACAGCATTTGCTGGCGCGCTACCGCCTGTTCGTTCGGCCAGACGCCCAAGCCTTCAGCAGCGAGGCGTTTCCACGGGAACAGTGGCCCCGGATCAAGTTTGCGCAAGGGTGCGATGTCGCTGTGACCGATAATGTGTCGCGGGCTGATGCCGTTGCGTTTGCTGATGTCTTTGAGCAGGGCGATCAACGATTGGATCTGCGCCTCGCTGTACGGATACCACAGACGCCCGCTCGGCGTGTCCTTGAAACCCGGGTTGACGATTTCAATGCCGATCGAGCTGGAGTTGAGCCAGGTACGCCCCTGCCATTGGCTTTCGCCGGCGTGCCAGGCGCGTTGATTCTCATCCATGAGTTTGTAGACCGTACCGCTATTGTCGTCGCCGATCAGGTAATGGCTGCTGACTTCGCCGTGGGTCAGCAACTGCAGCGAGCGCTCCAGCGAGGCCGACGTGTAATGCACGACCACAAACTGAATGCGGCTGTCGTAATTGGCCGAAGGGTGGCTGGTGTTGTAGCGCGGGCCACTGGCACAACCGGCCAGAACGAGCAACGAAGCGAGGAGGGCAAAGAATTTCATGGCAGAAGGCAGTACACGCAAGACAGTAATGCAACAGTGTAACGTACTGCCTTGCGTCTCGACGGTCAGTGGGCGGATTTAAACAAAATGGAACAATTTGCTCAGCCCAGCTCGACCCGATTACGGCCTGCATTTTTAGCGCGATAAAGCGCCTGATCGGCTCTTTTCAGCACCAGATCGCTGTGTTCTCCAGCACGAAATGTTGCCAGCCCCATGGAAATGGTGATCGTCACTCGCTCGCCCTTGAAGTGGAAAGGGCAGGCTTCGATCGCTGCGCGCAACGTTTCCAGAAGCTTGGCGCCGACCGCAGGCGGGGTGGCCGGCAGCAGCAAGACGAACTCCTCACCACCGAATCGGGCAATGAAATCAGATCCGCGCAGGCGTTTGCGCAGCACCGTGGCAATAATCTTCAGCACCTTGTCGCCGGCCAGATGGCCGTAGTTGTCATTGATCCGTTTGAAGTGATCAAGGTCGAGCATGGCCAGGCTCAGGGTGTTGCCGTGCTGCTGCCACTGCTTGATTTCATGCTCGAGGCGCTCGCTCCACGCAGCGCGATTGGGCAAGCCGGTGAGTGGGTCGATCAAGGCTTTCTGGCGCTGTTCTTCGAGGTGCTCACGGAATCCCTGGGCTTCCTGCTCCATATGCGCCACGCGCTCGGACAGACCTTTGAGCCGCGCAGCCACTTCCTGCTCGCGGGCGTCGCGCTGCTTCTGGTGCTGATCCATGGTGCCGATCAAGCCTTCGAGATGGTTCTCCAACACTTGCTTGAGGTCATCCAGATCGGCGGCTTCCTGAACGCTGGTCTGCAAGCCGTCGACTTGCTCGCGGATCTGCGTATCCATGGCCCGCGCCGCTGAGCTGTTGTCGGCATGGCCTTCACTGGCAGCTTGCAGATTGCTCTGGAACGCTTCGAGGCGTTCGTTGAGTTGCTGCAGGTAGGCTTCGAATTCGTGCTGGCCGCTGTCGGTGATCGCCAGCATCAACGTCGCGAGATCGTCGAGGATCGGTATCAGTTCGTACCAGTTCAAGCCATGTTTCAGCCTTTCACGCATGGCTTCGGCTTGCGGGCGGTGGCGCTCCGGCAGGGTCAGGTCGTCGAGGAGGCCGATCAGGGTGTCTTCGATGTGCTTGGCCACGGAGCTGTAAGACGGCTCCGGGGTATCAGGCAGGGCGAACAGGATGTCGTGTTCGGATTGCTCCGGATCAATGGCGGCCAACGCCTGCGCGATGGGTTCGGGCAGCGGCAGGCTGTCGAGGATCAGTGGCGATGGATCACCGGGGTGAATCAGCTCATCAGGATTGATGGCGGCAGGCGTGATTGGAGTCTGAGCGGCAGCCTGGGTGAAAACAGGCTCGGGTTCAAAGCGCTCTGCTTGAGGTTCGCTCGGGTCACTGCTGCCTTCGCTGCCGACCGAGGGTGGCACGAAGGTAACCACTTCTGCCGATTCCGGTTGATTCTGGGCGTCCGTCATTGTTGTTTCGACAGGCGCAATTGCTTCGATGGCAGCAGTTGCCATCACAGGTTCAATCGATGCGACAGGGGCGGGCTGTGCGGTTTCTGGTGCGGGTGACGGTGCGGCAAGCGGTTGCAGCGGCGGCGCGGCTTGAAGCGGCGCGGGTGATTCTGTCGCTGGGGCTTCTTCGCTGTCGCGGCTTCCGAACAAACGCTGCAGCAGACCTGGTCGCCCCGGCTCTGGCGGGGTGTCCAACTGACTCAGTGCCTTGCCCTGCAGGCCGCTGAGTTCACTCAGCAGCAATGGCATTTCCCGCGCCGAACCGACGCGGCTATCCAGTTGTTTGGCGAACTTCTTCAAGGGCTGAGCGACTTCACGCGGCAGCGGCAACGCCTGCAACTGGGTGACCAGCGATGTCAGGGCGGTGCTGACCTGATCGATACGGGTTTCGCGGCGCTGCTCGGAATCGAGCACGGCTTTTTCCAGGCGCGGCAGGAGGGCGGCGAGGCCGGCGTCCATGTCGTCAGTGCGCACCACGTCGCGCATCTCTTTCATGCACTGATCAACGACTTTATCGGTACCTTCGGCCGCCAGCGTGCTGCGCACCAGGCCGCGACGCAGCAAGTCGAGCCTCGCGGCCCAACGGCGTTCGAGTTTGTCCTGTTGTTCGATGCTTTTGAGGTACTTTTCTTTCCAGCGCTGGGCGTCGTCGCTCATTCAGGGGTTCCGCGAGGGGCAGGACTCAACGCGGGCAATGCATCAGCCGTGAGCGAACCCGGCAGACGAATCTCTACCGCGACCGGCAGGTGATCGGAAATCGGTTGTGCCAGCACTTCGACCTTTTCCAGGGTCAGGGTCGGGCTGAGCAAAATATGATCAAGGCAACGCTGAGGACGCCAGCTGGGGAATGTCGCTTCCACCTGCGGGGCCAGCAGGCCGAGATCGCGTAACGGAGAATGTTGTAGCAGATCGCTGGCATGGGTGTTCATGTCACCCATCAACACCTGGTGTTTGTAGCCACCGATCAGCTCACGAATATAGGCCAGTTGCAGGCTGCGCGTTCGCGCGCCAAGAGCCAGGTGCATCATCACTACCACCAGCGCTTCCGGGCCTTCGCCGAAACGCAGCAGAATCGCCCCGCGACCTTTCGGGCCGGGCAGCGGGTGATCTTCAATCGCCGACGGTTTCAGACGACTGAGCACGCCATTGCTGTGCTGAGCGAGTCGGCCGAGGTTGCGATTGAGCTGTTGATACCAGTAGGGGAAAGCGCCGAGTTGGGCCAGGTGTTCGACCTGATTGACGTAGCCCGAACGCAGGCTGCCGCCATCGGCTTCCTGCAGGGCGACCAGATCGAAGTCGCCCAGCAGGTCGCCGATCTTTTGCAGATTGCCTGAGCGGCCGTTGTGCGGCAGCAGGTGCTGCCAGCTACGGGTCAGGTAATGCCGATAGCGCTCGGTGCTGATGCCCACCTGGATATTGAAACTGAGCAGGCGCAGACGCTGGTCTGCGGGCAGGCCCGTTGACTCCAGGTGATGCTCATTGACCTGCGGATCATGCAGGCCAACGATGCGTTCGGACTTCCAGCGGCGCATGGCGGTTGCCGCGCTTAGTTGGCAGCAGCCTTGGTTGCCGCTCGCTCTTTGGCGACCAGTTGGTCAGCCAGTTTCAGCGCTTGCTCGGCACCACCGGCAGAGCCGATGTCGAAACGGTACTTGCCGTTGACGATCATGGTAGGTACGCCAGTGATCTCATACTTCTTGGCCAGTTCGCGAGCTTTGACGATCTGACCCTTGATAGCGAACGAGTTGAAGGTGGCCAGGAACTTGTCCTTGTCGACACCCTGGGTCGCAAGGAAGTCAGCCATATCCTGTGGATCGGTCAGCTTCTTGTGTTCTTTCTGAATTGCGTTGAATACCGCAGCGTGAACCTTGTGCTCGACACCCATGGCTTCCAGGGTCAGGAACATCTGGCCGTGAGCGTCCCATGGGCCGCCGAACATGGCAGGAATACGCACGAAGTTGACGTCGGACGGCAGTTTCTCAACCCAAGGGTTGATCACGGGCTCAAAGGCGTAGCAATGCGGGCAGCCGTACCAGAACAGCTCGACCACTTCGATCTTGCCAGGCTCTGCAACCGGTACCGGGTTGGCCAGTTCCACGTAAGGGGCGGCTGGGGCTTCGGCGGCTTGAGCGGTCACGCCGAACAGGCTGGCAGCGACGAGAGCGGCGCTGATGATCAGATTACGCATGCTTTACTCCTGGACAATTTGGGTCGCCTCGCGCGACCTGTTTTCAGACAGATCCTGGCGGGCATGAGTTCTGTAGTGTAACGGCAGCGGCCACAAAAAAGGGCGGCCAAAGCCACCCTTTTTATACTTGCTGCGACGGATTAATCGAGCGTTAACGTTGCAGGAGATGTCCATCGCCTGCAGCGCTCGATCCGTAGGCCTTAGTGCAGACCTTGAATGTAGCTGGAGACCGCAGCGATGTCTTCGTCGCTCAGGCGTTTGGCGATGGTCTGCATGGTCATGGTGTCGCCGTCGTTGGTGCGGCCGCCTTCTTCCTTGCGGAAGTCGGTGAGCTGCTTGGTGATGTATTGAGCGTGTTGGCCACCCAGATGCGGGAAGCCGGCAGCGGCGTTGCCGGCGCCGTTCGGCGAGTGGCAGCCGGTGCAGGCTGGCAGGCCCTTGGCCAGGTTGCCGCCACGGAACAGCGCTTCACCGCGCGCGACGATCTTCGGATCGGCGGCGCCGACGCTGCCTTTCTGGCTGGCGAAGTAGGCGGCGATGTCCGCCAGGTCCTGATCACTCAGATTGGTCAGCAGGCCGGTCATTTCCAGAACGGTGCGCTTGCCCGACTTGATGTCGTGCAGCTGCTTGGTCAGGTAGCGTTCACCTTGACCGGCCAGTTTCGGAAAGTTTGGCGCCATGCTGTTACCGTCCGGGCCATGGCAGGCTCCACATACAGCGGCTTTTGCCTGGCCCGCTGCGGCATCACCGGCAGCATGGGCGAAGCCTGAAATTCCCACGGTCAACAGCAGACTCACGATCAATTTGTTCATCAGCTAATCCAACTACGGCTAAGGGTTAAGTTATGGACCGGGTTTACTCGCTCATCCACAGGATGATGGCTTGGTAATCCTCGGCACTGCAGTCCATGCACAAACCACGCGGCGGCATCGCCTTGAAACCCTGGGTCACGTGTTGCACCAGCGTCCCCATACCTTTCGCCAACCTCGGCGTCCAAGCTTCCTGATCGCCTCTTTTGGGCGCCATGGGTAGTTGGCCGGAATGACAGGCACCACAAACACGGTTGTACACAGCTTCCGGATCCTGTGTAGCCTGTGCGCTGTAAAGCGGCATCAAGACTCCGGCAGCCAGCAGCCATTTCGTCATAAAACGACCTTTTCAGGGTTGAGAGCGTTCTGCGTTCTAATGCGCAATCAAGGTCTGTCGCTCTCGTGAACTTCATCCTACGCTGGGACAAAGCACACACAAAATCTGCGGCATTATATACTGGCGTCACTGAAACGGAAGCGACACCGCGTTCCGCGCCCAATCCCGGCGCCGCCCACATCGGAAATCCCATGCAACTCAAGAATCCCATCCTCGGCCTGTGCCAACAGTCCACGTTCATGCTCAGTGCCGCCAAAGTCGATCAATGCCCTGACGACGAAGGCTTCGAAGTGGCGTTCGCCGGTCGTTCCAACGCCGGCAAATCCAGCGCACTGAACACCCTGACTCACGCCAGCCTGGCGCGCACCTCGAAAACTCCGGGTCGCACACAGCTGTTGAACTTCTTCAAGCTAGACGAAGATCGCCGTCTGGTCGACCTGCCGGGCTACGGTTACGCAAAAGTACCGATCCCGCTGAAGATGCACTGGCAGCGTCACCTTGAGGCTTACCTCGGTGGCCGCGAGAGTTTGAAGGGTTTGATTCTGATGATGGATATCCGTCATCCAATGACCGACTTCGACCTGCTGATGCTCGACTGGGCCGTTGCCGCCGGCATGCCGATGCACATCCTGCTGACCAAGGCCGACAAGCTGACCTACGGCGCAGCCAAGAACACCCTGCTCAAAGTGCAGTCGGAAATTCGCAAGGGTTGGGGCGATCTGGTCACCATCCAGCTTTTCTCCGCGCCAAAACGCATGGGCCTGGAAGAGGCCTACACTGTACTGGCCGGCTGGATGGAACTGGCAGACAAAGGCGCCGAGGCGGCTGAGTAAAACAGGGATTAGAAAACTGGCTGTGGTGCGCTCAGGCAAGGCGAAAGCACACTGAAAAGCGGCCGGGGTCGCGCTCGACTTTAGGGTACCTAAATGAGCATTTTTAGCTGTGCTTTCAACGCAGTCTGAGCGTGCCACAGCCAATTTTCGGGCAAAAAAAGCCCCGGACTTCATTGGGGAGGGAGAAGTTCCGGGGTTTAAGTTCCGAACCGCTAGGGCGGGGTTCAGATATCTGCCAACACTTAACACAACATAGGAGCATCGAAGGGCTTCACCAGCCATTCAGTAACTCTGAGTAGTGACCTTCCAGATTAGTTCAGATTTTTTTCAAAAAGCTTTGGAATAATCCCAAGCGCTTTTTGAAATAAGCAGGTTTTACTGGCATTGCCGCGACAACAGGTCGCGGCAAACCGTGTTCAAAAGGCTCAGTGAGCCTCATCCCAATTGTTGCCCACACCCACTTCGACCAGCAGCGGTACATCCAGTTTCGCCGCTTCGCTCATGTGTACGCGGATCTCGGCACTGACTTGTTCGACCAGATCCTCGCGAACCTCCAGTACCAGTTCATCGTGCACCTGCAGAATGACTCTGGCGTCCAGCCCGGACGTCGCCAGCCAGTTATCCACTGCCACCATGGCTTTCTTGATGATGTCGGCGGCCGTGCCCTGCATCGGCGCGTTGATCGCCGTGCGCTCGGCGGCAGCGCGTTCCTGCGGCTTGTTCGAGTTGATTTCCGGCAGATACAGGCGACGACCGAAGAAGGTTTCGACATAACCCTGATCCGCCGCCTGCGCGCGGGTGCGCTCCATGTACTCGCGAACCCCCGGATAACGGGCGAAGTAGGTGTCGATGTAAGCCTTGGCAGTCTTGGTGTCGACGCCGATGTCCTTGCCGAGCTTCTGTGCGCCCATGCCGTAGATCAGACCGAAGTTGATCGCCTTGGCGCCACGGCGCTGGTCGGAGGTCACCTCGTTGAGTTCGACCTTGAACACTTCGGCAGCGGTGGCGGTGTGCACGTCCAGGTTGTTGCGGAAGGCATTCATCAGGCCTTCGTCCTTGGACAGGTGCGCCATGATTCGCAGCTCGATCTGCGAATAGTCTGCCGCCAGCAGTTTGTAGCCTTTCGGCGCGACGAACGCCTGACGAATGCGTCGACCTTCAGCCGTACGCACCGGAATGTTCTGCAGGTTCGGATCGCTGGAGGACAAGCGCCCGGTCGACGCCACAGCCTGATGATATGAGGTGTGAATACGGCCGGTGCGCGGGTTGATCTGCTCCGGCAAGCGATCGGTGTAAGTGCTTTTCAGCTTGCTCATCGAGCGGTGCTCCATCAGCACCTTCGGCAAGCGGTGATCGTCTTCAGCGAGCTTCGCCAACACTTCTTCAGCAGTGGACGGCTGACCCTTGGCGGTCTTCTTCAGCACCGGAAGACCAAGTTTCTCGTAGAGAATCACGCCCAGTTGTTTCGGCGAGCCAAGGTTGAATTCTTCCCCGGCGATTTCGAACGCTTCGCGCTCCAGCGCAACCATTTTGTTGCCCAGCTCGATGCTCTGGATGCCGAGCAGCTCAGCGTCAACGAACGCGCCTTGGCGTTCGATGCGCGCCAGCACCGGCACCAGCGGAATTTCGATGTCGGTCAGGACGCTGGCCAGACTCGGGATCGCGCTGAGTTTTTCGAACAACGTCTGGTGCAGACGCAAGGTGATGTCGGCGTCTTCGGCGGCGTAAGGGCCGGCCTGCTCCAGGGCGATCTGGTCGAAGGTCAGCTGCTTGGCGCCTTTGCCGGCGATGTCCTGGAAGCTTACGGTGGTGTGATCGAGGTACTTCTGCGCGAGGCTGTCCATGTCGTGGCGGGTCGCGGTGGAATTGAGCACGTAGGACTCAAGCATCGTGTCGAAGGCGATGCCGCGCACGGTGATGCCTTGGCTCTGATCACCACCGATGGCGCAGTTGGCCAGAATATTCATATCGAACTTGGCGTGCTGGCCGACCTTCAGCTTGCTCGGATCTTCCAGAATCGGCTTGAGTGCGCGCAGTACGGTGTCGCGATCCAGTTGCTCCGGCACGCCGATGTAGGAGTGGGTCAGCGGAATGTACGCGGCTTCGTTGGCCTGCACGGCGAACGACAGGCCGACCAGTTGCGCTTGTTGCGCGTCGATGCCGGTGGTTTCAGTATCGAAGGCGAACAGTTTGGCGTTCTTCAGTTTTTCCAGCCAGACGTCGAAACGCGCCTGATCGAGGATGGTTTCATACGCGGCTTCGGTCGGAGCAGCAGGCGCTTCTGCTGCTGGCGCGCTGAACAGATCGCCGGCCGGTGCAGGCTCGCTGGCCGCGCTCAGCTCCAGACGCTTGGCGTCGCGATCCAGATCGTTGATCCAGCTCTTGAATTCCAGCAGCGAGTACAGCTCGTAGAGCTTGGCCGGGTCTTCCGCGCCCATTTGCAGATCGTCGAGTTCGACGTCCAGCGGCACGTCGACCTTGATGGTCGCCAGTTGATAGGAGAGGAACGCCATCTCCTTGTGCTCTTCGAGCTTGGCCGGCAGGGTTTTCGCGCCGCGAATCGGCAGGCTCGGAACGATGTCGAGATTGGCGTACAGCTCGGTAAGGCCGCCGTTGACCCCGACCAGCAAGCCGGAAGCGGTCTTCGGGCCAATGCCCGGCACACCCGGAATGTTGTCGGACGAATCGCCCATCAGCGCCAGATAATCGATGATCTGCTCCGGTGCGACGCCGAATTTCTCCTTCACGCCTTCCACGTCCATCGAACTACCGGACATGGTGTTGACCAAGGTAATGTGGCCGTCGACCAATTGCGCCATGTCCTTGTCGCCGGTGGAGATGATCACCGGACGATCCGCCGCCGCGCTGCTGCGGGCAAGGGTGCCGATCACGTCGTCGGCCTCGACGCCTTCCACGCACAGCAGCGGGAAACCGAGGGCGATCACGCTCTGGTGCAGCGGCTCGATCTGCACGCGCATATCATCGGGCATGCTTGGGCGGTTGGCTTTGTATTCGGCGTACATCTCATCGCGAAATGTCCCACCCTTGGCGTCGAACACCACGGCGAACGGGCTGTCCGGGTACTGCTTGCGCAGACTCTTGAGCATGTTCAACACGCCTTTGACCGCACCGGTCGGCAGGCCTTTGGAGGTGGTCAGTGGTGGCAGCGCGTGAAACGCGCGATACAGGTAAGACGAACCGTCCACCAGGACGAGGGGGGCTTGGCTCATGAGCAGGATCAACCTTTTCGGCGGGTCCGGCGCTAGAATAGCGGGACCGTTGACGACAAAGGGACAAGGTTATCATGCGTACGTTAAATCGCTTGCTGCTGGTCGGTCTGATTGCTGCCTCACCGTTGGCCGCGATGGCGGCGGATGATGCGCCCGCTTCGGAGCCGGAAGTTACGATCAACACGCACACTGAAGGTGACAAGGTCATCCAGGAATACAGTCGCAGTGGCTTCGTCTATGCGATCAAGGTCACGCCAAAGGGTGGCAAACCTTATTTCCTGGTGCGCGCCGATGGCACGGACGCGAATTACATCCGCTCCGACCAGCCGGATATGCTGATTCCGTCGTGGGAAATCTTTACCTGGAAGTAAGATTCCCGACTTTTAATCGGCGTCGCCTGACCGCGACGCCTGAACTGAGCAGTTTTTAACCATGTCTGTGTTCACTCCCCTGGCTCGGCCCGAGCTGGAAACCTTTCTCGCCCCTTACGGGCTTGGCCGTCTGCTTGATTTCCAGGGGATCGCCGCCGGCAGCGAAAACACCAACTTCTTTATCAGCCTGGAGCAGGGCGAGTTTGTCCTGACCCTGGTCGAACGCGGCCCGGTGCAGGAGATGCCGTTCTTCATCGACCTGCTCGACGTGCTCCACGAAGCCGACTTGCCAGTGCCGTACGCACTGCGCACCACCGACGGCGTGGCGCTGCGTGAGCTGAAAGGTAAACCGGCGCTGCTGCAACCGCGCCTGTCCGGCAAGCACATCAAGGTCGCCAATGCTCAGCATTGCGTGCAGGTTGGCGAGTTGCAGGCGCACCTGCACCTGGCGACCCAAGGCGAGCGCATGATCAAGCGCAAGACCGATCGGGGCCTGGACTGGATGCAGGAGGAGGGCAGCGAGTTGCTCTCGCACCTGAGCGATGAGCCGCGTGCCTTGCTGCAGAAGGCCCTGGATGAAATCACCGAGCGTAAAGACAAGATCCTCGCGCTGCCTCGGGCGAACATTCACGCCGACCTGTTTCGCGACAACGCGATGTTTGAAGGCACGCACCTGACCGGGCTGATCGATTTTTACAACGCCTGCTCGGGGCCGATGCTCTATGACGTGGCGATTGCCTTGAACGACTGGTGTTCGGACGAGGACGGTTTGGTCGATGGCCCGCGTGCTCGCGCATTCCTTGGCGCTTATGCAGCGTTGCGCCCGTTCACGGCGGCGGAGGCTGAGTTGTGGCCGACGATGTTGCGCGTGGCCTGTGTGCGGTTCTGGCTGTCGCGGTTGATCGCGGCGGAGCAGTTTGCCGGGCAGGACGTGTTGATTCACGATCCCAAGGAGTTTGAGCAGCGCTTGGCGCAGCGGCAGCAGGTGCACACACCGTTGCCTTTCGCCCTTTAAGATCAAAAGATCGTCCGAACGCGGCCCGAGCCTTCGGCAGCTCCTACATGGGATTGATGTACACCCTGTAGGAGCTGCCGAAGGCTGCGATCTTTTTCTATGGGGTTACAGAGATTCCAGGCATCCCGCCAAATCATTGCCCAACTTTTCCAACACCTGCTCATAGCCCTGAGCCGTCGCCGGGGTGTACCCGCCCAACGCATCCAGCTCAGCCAGTTTCACCGGCAGGCCAGCCACCAATGTTTCGGCCAAACGCGGACGCAACGGCGGTTCACTGAACACACAAGTCTTGCCTACTTCCTGCAAACGCTTGCGCATCGCCGCGACATGTTGCGCGCCCGGCTGCACTTCGGCAGCCACGCTGAACACACCGGCATGCTTCAGGCCGTAAGCCTCTTCAAAATAATCAAACGCCTCGTGGAAGACGAAGTAAGGCTTGCCTTCAACACTGGCCAGACGCTTTTTCAAACGCTGATCCAGTGCATCCAGACGCTCATCAAACGCCTTGGCATTGCTCTGATAACGCTCGGCGTTAGCCGGGTCGACGGCGCTGAGGTCGGCGGCCATCTTGTCGGCAATCACCCGCGCGTTCACCGGCGATAGCCACAAATGCGCATCCAGCGTGCCGGGACGATGATCGTGATCATGCTCGTCAGCCTCTTCGGCGTGGGAATGGCTGTCTTCAGCGAAACGGCGCAGATGCATCCCCGGCAAGTCCTGCACGGCGACGCTCGGCAGTGTCCGGCCATTCAGCACGCGCGGCAGGAAACCTTCCATGTCCGGGCCGATCCAGTAGAGCAGATCCACCGATTGCACCTTCCGTACGTCGGATGGTCGCAGCGCGTAATTGTGTGGCGAAGCACCCGGCGGCAGCAGCACTTCGGGAATCGCTACGCCGTCCTGCACGGCCGCTGCAATCAGCTGCAACGGTTTGATGCTGGTGAGGACTTTGACCTCGGCCTGAGCCGAACCGATCAGCAGAAAACTGGCGACAAAAGCCACAAAAACAGAAAAAAGTCGGGACACGATGACCACTCAAGGAGGCGAGAACGGGTAACATAATAACGTCTCTATCAAAACTCGTCGCCGCCCATGCCTATTACACCGATTGCCAGCCGTCCCCACGACCACTCTCATTGCGTGCACAGCGCTTTGTCCGAGGCCGATACCTTGTGCGCCCAGAAAGGCTTGCGCCTGACCGCGTTGCGCCGCCGGGTGCTGGAATTGGTGTGGCAAAGCCACAAGCCGCTGGGCGCCTACGACATTCTCGCCGTGCTCAGCGAGCAGGACGGCCGCCGCGCCGCGCCGCCGACCGTGTACCGCGCGCTGGATTTCCTTTTGGAAAACGGCCTCGTGCATCGTATTTCTTCGCTGAACGCCTTCGTTGGCTGCGTGCACCCGGAGCATGCGCATCAGGGCCAGTTCCTGATTTGCCGCGATTGCCACGCTGCCATTGAACTTGAGCAAAAAGTGATCAGCGACGCGATCATCAACAGCGCCAAGGACGTCGGTTTCATCGTCGAGGCGCAAACCGTCGAAGTCGTCGGTCTGTGCTCCGGTTGCCAGGGGGCTTGATGAGCAATGCGCTGATCCGTCTGGAGCAGGTCGCCGTCACGTTTGCCGGGCAGGCTGTGCTGGACAACATTGAGCTGAGCGTCGAGCCGGGGCAGATCGTCACCCTGATCGGCCCCAATGGCGCCGGCAAGACCACGCTGGTGCGTGCTGTGCTGGGCCTGTTGAAGCCGGACAGCGGCAGCGTCTGGCGCAAGCCGAAGCTGCGCGTCGGTTATATGCCGCAAAAACTCCACGTCGATCCGACACTGCCACTTTCGGTGCTGCGCTTTCTGCGCCTGGTGCCGGGCGTTGACCGTCCGCGTGCGCTGGCCGCGTTGAAAGAAGTCGGCGCCGAACACGTTATCGACAGCCCGGTGCAAAGCGTTTCCGGCGGCGAAATGCAGCGCGTACTACTCGCTCGGGCGCTGCTGCGCGAACCGGAACTGCTGGTGCTTGATGAGCCGGTGCAAGGCGTCGATGTCGCTGGCCAGGCCGAGCTGTACAGCCTGATCACCCGTCTGCGCGATCGCCATGGCTGCGGCGTGTTGATGGTGTCCCACGATCTGCATCTGGTGATGAGCACCACCGACCAGGTGGTCTGCCTCAACCGTCACGTCTGCTGCTCCGGGCATCCCGAGCAGGTCAGCGGCGATCCTGCGTTCGTCGAGCTGTTCGGCAAGAATGCGCAGAGCCTGGCGGTCTACCACCACCATCACGACCATGCTCACGACCTGCACGGTTCGGTGGTCAAAGGGCCGGTTATTGGCCAACCTCACGTTCACGGAGACAACTGCAAGCATGGCTGATTTTCTGTTGTATGCCCTGCTTGCAGGTCTGGCGTTGGCGATCGTTGCAGGTCCGTTGGGTTCGTTTGTGGTCTGGCGCCGCATGGCGTATTTCGGCGACACCTTGTCCCACGCGGCGCTGCTCGGCGTGGCGTTGGGCTTTCTGCTGGATGTCAGCCCGACGGTCGCAGTGACGGTCGGATGCCTGCTGCTGGCGGTGCTGCTGGTCACGCTGCAACAGCGTCAACCGCTGGCGTCTGACACGCTTTTGGGAATTCTCGCACCGAGCACGCTCTCTCTCGGCCTGGTGGTACTAAGCTTCATGCATGAAGTGCGGATTGACCTGATGGCCTATCTGTTCGGCGACCTGCTGGCGATCAGCCCGACCGATCTGGCGTGGATCCTCGGCGGCAGCGCGGCGGTGCTGGTGTTGCTGGTGACGCTGTGGCGGCCATTGCTGGCGATCACCGTGCATGAAGAACTGGCCAAGGTCGAAGGCCTGCCGGTGGCGGGTCTGCGCATGGCGCTGATGCTGTTGATTGCGGTGGTGATTGCGGTGGCGATGAAAATCGTCGGTGTGTTGCTGATTACTTCACTGCTGATCATTCCGGCGGCTGCGGCACAACGTCACGCCCGTTCGCCGGAGCAGATGGCACTGGGCGCGAGCCTGCTGGGCATGCTCGCGGTGTGTGGCGGGCTGGCGCTGTCGTGGTTCAAGGACACCCCGGCCGGGCCGTCAATCGTTGTGACGGCGGCCGCACTGTTTCTGTTGAGTTTTGTTCTGCCCCGTCGTGGGGTGTAGACTTGGCCGCTTTTTGCGCAAATAGAGAGTCGCAGGAATGAAGCCGTTCGCCTCCCGTTATCTGCTCCTTGTCGCATTTTCAGTGCTGCTCGGCGCCTGCCAAAGCACGCCGCCGGTGGCCGAAGTCCCCGATGCGCGGGCTACGGCCATCGCACAGCTGGAGCAAAGCCTGGCCAGCAGCGAACTGGCCACTGCCGAAGATCAATTGGCTGCTTTGCAGAAAGAAACCCCCAACGATCAATCCCTTGAGCAATACCAGCGGCAGCTTGCCGAAGCGTATCTGCGTCGCAGCCAGATCGTGCTGCAGAAGGGTGATGTGAATGCGGCCGCCACAGCGTTGAGCCGTGCCCGCGCGCTGATGCCGAAAGCCCCGGCGCTGACCGGTGGCGTCAATGGCGCCATTACCGAGGCGCGCAAGGCTGAACTGGAAAAGGCTGAAGCGGCGCTGTTGGCAGCCGAAGCCAAGCCGAAAGCCAAAGTGATCGATCCGACTGCCGAGAGCACCACGGTTGCGTTGAATATCACCGATAGCCACAAACTTCGTCGCCAACTCGATGCGATCGCCGCTGATGTGGTGAATTATGAGTGTGGGGTGACGATTCAGGCGCCACGGACCGATGATTATCCTTGGTTGGCGACGTTGCTGACCAAGCGGGTCAAGAAGCTCGATCCGGATTTTGATCTGAAGATTGAGAAGCAGACCGTGCGCACGGTGCCGGCGCAGATGGTTTTGAGTCCGCGTAAACCGTAAAAAGATCGCTGCCTGCGGCAGCTCCTACATGGAATTGAGGTACACCCTGTAGGAGCTGCCGAAGGCTGCGATCTTTTGCTTTTTAAGCTGGAATCGCTTTCGCCTTAGGCTCACGATTCCAAACCCGATGCTGCCCGATCGCCGCGAAGAACGGCTTGGTCAACGCCGGTACATCCTTGCCTTGCAACAACCCGGCATCCGCCTCCAGCTTCAGCAGATCCTGCAATTGCTTGGCCTCTCCATGCAACGCAATCGCCTTCAAATGCTTGTAGGCCTCCAGCACGTAGTGCAATGCCACACCGTCGCCGCTCAATGCCTTGACCGACGCCGCGCCACCCGGCACGAACACCGCATCGAAGATTACTGATGGCATTCCTTCCATCGAAGCATCCACAGGCAACATTTTTCCGTCCGCAGTTTTCACCGGCGCCGAAGTCGGGCCGAGCAATTTCGCGTGCGCACCTTCAGCCGCCAATGCCTTCTTCATCGCATCAATCGCTGCACCATCAACGCCGTTCGCAGCAAGAATTGCGACTTTTCGGGTTTTGATGTTCTCTGGCAGCAAATTAGCCTGGCTCAATGACGGCGAGTGATCGAACGACACCTTGCGCACATCCACCGTACCTTTGCTCGGTGCCGGCAGACCCAGGTTGGCCGCCACACGCTTGGCCAGTTCCAGATCGATGTTGGCCAGAATCTCGTTCACTTCTCGCGCACGGATGAACTCGCGCTCAACCTTGCCCAGCTCGAAGCTGTAAGCGGCAATGATGTGCTCCTTCTCGTGATCGCTCATGCTGTTGAAGAACAACGTTGCCTGAGAGAAGTGATCGCTGAACGACTCGCTGCGCTGGCGGATCTTGTTCGCGTCGATGCGCTCTGGATAACTTTCGAACCCACCGTCCTGCGCGGCCGGCGGCGTTTCTTTCGGCCAGCCACCATCAATCGAGTTTGGCTCATAAGAGGCGCGGCCCTTGTCGATCACCGTGCGGTGTTGCGCATCGCGCTGGCCATTGTGGAACGGCGCGACCGGGCGGTTGATCGGCAGCTCGTGAAAGTTCGGCCCGCCGAGTCGGCTGATTTGCGTATCGGTGTAGGAAAACAGCCGACCTTGCAGCAACGGGTCATTGGAGAAGTCGATGCCCGGCACGATGTGGCCAGGGCAGAACGCGACCTGCTCGGTCTCGGCGAAGAAGTTGTCCGGGTTGCGGTTCAGGGTCATTTTGCCCAGCGGCGTGATCGGCACGATTTCTTCGGGGATCAGCTTGGTCGGGTCGAGGATGTCAAAATCGAAGTCGTGCTCGTTTTCCTCCTCGATGATCTGCACGCCGAGTTCCCATTCAGGGTAGTCGCCCATCTCGATCGCTTCCCAGAGGTCGCGGCGATGGTAGTCGGTGTCTTTGCCGGCGAGCTTTTGCGCCTCGTCCCACACCAGTGAGCAAGTGCCGGCAGTAGGGCGCCAGTGGAATTTGACGAAGCGCGATTTGCCCTCGGCGTTGATCAGCCGGAAGGTGTGCACGCCGAAGCCTTGCATGCTGCGCAGGCTTTTCGGGATCGCCCGGTCGGACATCGCCCAGATGACCATGTGCGCCGATTCCGGCACCAGCGAGACGAAGTCCCAGAAGGTATCGTGGGCAGAGCCACCGGTAGGGATTTCATTGTGCGGCTCAGGTTTCACCGCGTGGACGAAGTCGGGAAACTTGATCGCGTCCTGAATGAAGAAGACCGGCATGTTGTTGCCGACCAGGTCGAAGTTGCCTTCATCGGTGAAGAACTTCACCGCGAAGCCACGCACGTCGCGTACGGTATCGCCGGAACCGCGCGGGCCCTGCACGGTGGAAAAGCGTACGAACACTGGGGTCTTTTTCCCCGGATCCTGTAGGAAACCGGCCTTGGTCAGCGTCGAATGGTTCTCGTAAGCCTGAAAGAAACCATGGGCGCCAGTGCCGCGCGCGTGGACGATGCGCTCCGGGATGCGTTCGTGGTCAAAGTGCGTGATTTTTTCACGCATGATGAAGTCTTCAAGCAGCGACGGCCCGCGCGGGCCGGCCTTGAGGGTGTTCTGGTTGTCAGCAATCTTGACGCCCTGGTTGGTGCGCAGTGCCTGGCCGGTGGCGTCGGAGCGAAACTTCTCCAGGCTGTCGAGTTTGGCGTTGGTGTTGGCGCGATCCGGGGCATCGGTTCCGGCCATCTGGCTTTTATCGGTCGTAGGCTTCTTGCTCATCAGTCGTAAACTCCTCGGTTGACCCCGATGCTCGCCGGGGACTCTTGAGTGGTTCCCGGGCACGGCACCCAGGGTTTTCAAGTCGCTTACTTAGTGACTGATGGGCTGCTTTGGACGTTCCTTTTTTATGACCTTTGATCTTGTTATTGCCAAATCGAAGGTTAATTGCGAAATAAATGCTAAGAACCTCTATACGGACAGGCTAAAATGCGCGCCCGGCTAACCGCTGATCCTTTTCTAACGCGCCCCACAAGGTTCGCTACGTGATCGAGTTTCAAAACGTCCACAAGACTTACCGCGTCGCCGGTAAGGACATTCCCGCGCTGCACCCGACCAGTCTCTCGATTGAGAACGGTCAGGTCTACGGCCTGATCGGCCATTCCGGTGCGGGAAAAAGTACTCTGCTGCGTCTGATCAATCGCTTGGAAGATTCCAGCGGCGGCAAGATCTTCGTCGACGGTGAAGAAGTCACCGCGCTCGACGCCAAAGGCCTGCGCCGTTTCCGTCAGCAAGTCGGGATGATCTTCCAGCACTTCAACCTGTTGGCCTCCAAGACCGTCGCCGACAACGTTGCGTTGCCGCTGACCCTGGCCGGTGAATTATCGACCAGCGAGATCAATCAGCGTGTGGCTGAACTGCTGGCGCGCGTCGGTTTGTCCGACCACGCCAAAAAGTACCCGGCGCAATTGTCCGGCGGCCAGAAGCAGCGCGTCGGCATCGCCCGCGCCCTGGCGACCAAGCCGAAAATTCTGCTGTGCGACGAGGCCACCAGTGCCCTCGACCCACAGACCACGGCCTCGGTGCTGCAACTGCTGGCCGAGATCAACCGCGAGCTGAAACTGACCATCGTCCTGATTACCCACGAGATGGACGTGATTCGTCGCGTCTGCGATCAAGTGGCGGTGATGGACGCTGGCGTGATCGTCGAGCAAGGCTCGGTGGCCGATGTGTTCCTGCATCCGCAGCACCCGACCACCAAGCGTTTTGTTCAGGAAGACGAGCAGGTCGATGAAGGCGAGCAGCGTGATGATTTCGCGCACGTGCCGGGCCGTATCGTCCGTCTGACCTTCCAGGGCGAAGCGACCTACGCGCCTTTGCTCGGTACTGTCGCCCGGGAAACCGGGGTCGACTACAGCATCCTCGCCGGTCGTATCGACCGCATCAAAGACATCCCCTACGGGCAATTGACCCTGGCCGTCACCGGTGGCGACATGGAAGCGGCCTTCGCCCGCTTCACCGCCGCTGATGTCCACATGGAGGTGCTGCGTTAATGGAAATGTTCGACGCTGCAATCAAGAATTACGACGCTGCGATAGAAGCCATCAAGCTGTTCTTCCAGAACATCGACTGGCTGGAAATCGGCCTGGCGACCAACGACACCATGATGATGCTCGGCGGCTCGCTGCTGTTCACCGTGTTGCTCGGCCTGCCGCTGGGCGTGCTGCTGTTTCTCTGCAGCCCGCGCCAGTTGCTGGAAAACCGCGTTCTCTACGCGATCATGTCGTTGGCAGTGAACATCCTGCGTTCGCTGCCGTTCATTATTCTGTTGATCGTGATGATCCCGCTCACCGTGCTGATCACTGGCACGTCGCTGGGCGTGGCCGGTGCGATTCCGCCGCTGGTGGTGGGTGCCACGCCGTTCTTCGCGCGTCTGGTGGAAACCGCGCTGCGTGAAGTCGATCGCGGCATCATCGAAGCGACCCAGGCCATGGGCGCGACCACGCGGCAGATCATTCTCAACGCGTTGTTGCCAGAGGCCCGTCCGGGCATCTATGCAGCGATTACGGTGACGGCGATTACACTGGTTTCCTACACGGCAATGGCCGGTGTGGTCGGCGCCGGTGGTCTGGGTGACCTGGCGATCCGTTTCGGCTACCAGCGTTTCCAGACTGACGTGATGATCGTCACCGTGGTGTTGCTGCTGATTCTGGTGCAAGTGCTGCAGATGGTGGGCGACCGTTTGGTCGTGCATTTCTCGCGCAAATAAGCGGTTTTGTATTGAACAGATGAGCCGGCCATTCGCTGGCAGGCGCCAGACGGGCGCCTCATAAGGAGTTAGCTGAATGAAAAAACTGATCGCTGCTTTTGCTGCCGTTGCAGCATTCTCGGCCCACGCCGAAACCCTGACCGTTGCCGCCACTCCGGTGCCGCACGCAGAAATCCTCGAGTTCGTGAAACCGGCGCTGGCCAAAGAAGGCGTGGATCTGAAGGTCAAGGTCTTCACCGACTACATTCAGCCGAACGTACAGGTCGCGGAAAAACGCCTGGACGCCAACTTCTTCCAGCACCAGCCGTACCTCGATGAGTTCAACAAGGCCAAGGGTACTAACCTGGTCGCCGTGACCGGTGTGCACCTGGAACCGCTGGGCGCTTACTCGAGCAAGCTCAAGGATCTGAAGGATCTGCCAAGCGGTGCCAACGTGGTGATCCCGAACGACGCCACCAACGGCGGCCGTGCCCTGTTGCTGCTGGCCAAGGCTGGCGTGATCACGCTGAAGGATCCGACCAACATCCTGTCGACC
The DNA here is from genome assembly GCF_900187605.1 of Pseudomonas sp. Irchel 3H7. Classification (GTDB taxonomy): domain Bacteria; phylum Pseudomonadota; class Gammaproteobacteria; order Pseudomonadales; family Pseudomonadaceae; genus Aquipseudomonas. The sequence goes on along the minus strand of NZ_FYEA01000007.1, from coordinate 46,092 downwards.
GTCAAAGACATCGCGACCAACCCGAAAGACCTGAAGATCCGTGAACTGGAAGCCGCGACCATCCCGCGCGTGCTGACCCAGGTCGATCTGGCGCTGATCAACACCAACTACGCGCTGGAAGCCAAGCTCGATCCGTCCAAGGATGCGCTGGTGATTGAAGGTAACGACTCGCCGTACGTGAACATCCTTGTGTCCCGCGCGGACAACAAGGACAGCGACGCCATGCAGAAACTGGCCGCTGCGCTGCACAGCCCGGAAGTGAAGAAATTCATTACCGAGAAGTACAAAGGCGCGGTATTGCCGGCGTTCTGATCGCTCTTTCGGCTTGATCGTGCCCATGCTCCGCGTGGGCATGCATCCCCGGACGCTCCGCGTCCGCTGGGACGCAGAGCGTCCCTTGCGGCATTCCCACGCAGAGCGTGGGAACGATCAAAGAAAAAGGGGACGCTATGAGCGTCCCCTTTTTTGTTTGAAATATCGACCCTGCAGGAGTGAGCCTGCTCGCGATTGCGGTATAGCTGTCACATCAATATTGGATGTGCCGACGTCATCGCGAGCAGGCTCACTCCTACAAAGGATCGGCGGTATTCTTATTTGCGGTTAAGCATCACCGGCAGCTGCACAACCAATTTGGCATTGTTCAACGGCGCTCGAATAAACCCGCGCTGCGTACCATCCGGCCCGATCACCGCCAGATTGCCGCTATGGTCGACGGTGTAATTCGGCTTACTGGTATCCGCCGGAATAAACGGAATACTCACCGCATTCGCGACCTTCTGCAGCTCTTCGATCGAGGTCGGCGTCAGGCCGACAAACTGCGGATCAAAGTAACCCAGGTACTGTTTCAACTGCTTCGGGTTATCGCGGTTCGGGTCAACGCTGACCAGCACGATCTGCAACTTGTCCACAGCGTCCTTGGGCAGTTCACTTTTGATTTGCCGCAACTGGGCGAGGGTGGTCGGGCAGATGTCCGGGCAGAAGGTGTAGCCGAAAAACAGCAGACTCCACTTACCTTTGAGCTCGTTGATCGCCACCGGCTTGCCGTCCTGATCGGTCATCGTCACGTCCGGCAGATTGCGGCTCTGCGGCAGCAGAATAATGCCGGCGTCGATCAACGCAGTCGGGTCGCCCTGGCCCTTGCCGCTCAGCACTTTGTTGACGGTAAGTCCCAGGATCAGCGCGATCACGGCGACGAGGATGAAGACGGTTTTCTGGGTTCGAGTCATAGGTTCAACAGTAAGTAGTGGTCTACGAGCAGGGCGATGAACAGCAGAAACAAGTACCAGATAGAGTACTTGAAGGTGTTGATCGCCGCGTGCGGCCGAGTGCCACGGTACAGCACCACGGCCCATTGCAGAAACCTTGCGCCGAGGGCGAGCGCGCAAATCAGGTAGAGCATGCCGCTCATGTGAATCACGTACGGCAGCAGACTCACCGCCAGCAGAGCGAAGGTGTAGAGCAGAATGTGCACCTTGGTGTAGTGCTCGCCGTGGGTGACCGGCAGCATCGGGATGTCAGCCTTGGCATATTCCTCTTTGCGATGGATCGCCAGCGCCCAGAAGTGCGGCGGGGTCCAGGCGAAGATGATCAGCACCAGCAACAACGGTTCGGCGCTGACGTGACCGGTGGCAGCCGTCCAGCCGAGCAGTGGTGGGGCGGCGCCGGCGAGACCACCGATGACGATGTTCTGCGGCGTCGCACGTTTGAGGAAACCGGTGTAGATCACTGCATAACCAAGCAGCGAAGCCAGGGTCAGCCAAGCCGTCAGCGGATTGGTGAACGTCAGCAACAAGGCCTGACCGAGCAGCGCCAGCACTAACGCAAACGTCAGCGCCGCCGCCGGCGAAACCCGGCCTTCAGCCAGCGGCCGTTTGTGCGTGCGCGCCATCACCGCATCGATGCGCCGATCCACCACATGGTTGACCGCCGCCGCGCCACCGGCACACAACGCAATGCCCAGATTACCGAACACCAGTACCGTCCACGGCACCCCGGCGCGGGTCGCGAGGAACATGCCGACCAGCGAGGTGATCAGCATCAGCACCACGACTTTCGGTTTGGTCAGTTCCAGATAATCACGCCAGATCGCCTGATGCGGGCGTTCGCCAATCAGAATCGCCACGGCGTTTCTCCTTTAATAGTGATGGGCGCGGCCGCGTGTTTACGCGGGCTCAAGCGCCAGCGCGCGAGCACCGGTTGTTTGACCCGAACCAGACTGGTGCGCGCGTGGTAATTGACCAGCACCATGGTCAGCAACAGCGCCGCACCGCCGGCGTTATGCGCAACCGCCACCGGCAGCGGCAGATGGAACAACACGTTGCTGATGCCGAGGGTGATCTGTGCGGCGAGGGCGATCAGCACGAGGCCGGCCAGCCGCGTCATGCCGACCACTTTCAGTTGCCAGGCCAGACCGAGCAGCACCAACGTCACCAACAGCGCACCAATACGATGAGTCAGGTGAATCGCCGTGCGCGCATCACTGTCGAGTTGCCCACCGAGATAGTTCGGGCCGATGTGTTGGGTCAGGTGAAAACCATTGGCGAAATCCGCCGGCGGCAGCCATTGCCCATGGCAGGTCGGAAAGTCGATGCACGCCACTGCCGCGTAGTTGGAGCTGACCCAGCCTCCCAGCGCAATCTGACCAATCACCAACAACAATCCCGCCGTCGCCCAATACTGCAAACGCTTGGGCACGGTCAGCGCCGGTAGCACGCCGGACAGTCTCAACGTCAGCAAAAACAGCAAACTCAACGTCGCAAAACCGCCGAGCAAATGCCCGGTGACCACTTGCGGCCAGAGTTTGAGCGTCACCGTCCACATGCCGAACGCCGCTTGCGCAAACACCACCGCCAGCAGGAACAGCGGCAGCTTCAGCGGTTGCCCCGGATGACGACGATTGACCCAGGCGCGCCCGGCCAGTATCGAAATCAGCAGGCCGAGGGTGCCGGCAAAGTAGCGGTGGATCATCTCGTTCCAGCCCTTGTGCGCCTCCACCGGCGAGTCCGGGTAATGCAGTTCGGCATGGGCCAGTTGGGCTTCGCTTTTCGGCACGCTGATAAAGCCGTAGCAGCCTGGCCAGTCCGGACAGCCGAGGCCGGCGTGGGTCAGGCGCGTATAGGCGCCGAGCAGCACCACAATCAGGGCCAGCAGGGTGGCAAACAGCGCGAGGCGAAATCCAGGTTTGGCCATGACGATGCCCTTATCCGATGTTCGACAGTTTCAGCAGATGACGCAGGTCGTTGAGCAGATCCTTGCCCTTCACATTCGGCTCGTAACGCAGCACGAGGTTGCCGTGCGGGTCGATGATCCACAGTTGCGGCGTGGCTTTGTCGCCAGTGGTTTTACTGAACACAGCGGCGTCCAGCGGGTAGCGTTGCAGCTGTGGATATTCGCGGGTCAGCTTGGCGTCGTAATCAGTGCTGACCGGTTGCGCAACGGCGAGGGCGTGGCTGGCGCGGCCGGCGTCGCGACCGAGGCCGATCTGGATCTGCCGCGCCAGATACACCAGTTGCTGGCAATCCACCGCGCAATCCTTCGGCGCGGTGACCAGGATCTGCCAGCGCTCCTCGTTGGCCTGCACGCCGAGGTCGGCGCGGGTCTGGCCGTTGCCGATCAGTTCGCCGTGATAGCTGCGACCTTCCGGTACCCAGAACTGCAATTTGTACATACCCGTGGCGAGCACCATCGGCCCGATCACGCCGAGCACAATCAGCAGCAATTGAATGCGTCCGCGCCGACGGGTGGCGGCAGGTTTCGCCTCAGACATGCTGGGTGGATTCATGGCCGTTCCCATGGTGGTTCTCCTTTGCGTTGTGCAAGCCCAAATAGACGTAGAGGCCGAGCAGGGCGGTGGCCATGGCGAACCACTGCACGGCGTAACCGAGGTGTTTTTCCGGGCCCATGGCAACCACCGGCCAATCGGCCTCGTAGCTGGCCGGGCCGGGTTCGGCGCGTAATTCGTAGGCGAAGCCGTCGCGATCCAGGGTTTTCCACAGCTTGGTGGGTTCGACGGCAGTGATGGTTTGCGGCCAGGTGCTGCTGACCGGATCGGCGTGCAACTGGAAAGTAGCGCCGGGGGCGACGTAGACCCAGGCATCCACATTCAACGCTTCAGTGGGCGTAGTGAATTGTGGCGGCACGCGGCGATCCGGCCACGGCAACCAGCCGCGATTGACCAGCAGCCACAGACCGCTGCGTTGATCCTGAAACGGTTGCAGCAACTCGACGCCAACCTTGCCATTCCGCTGGCGGTTATCCAGCAACAAGCTGTGCCCGGCATCGAACTGACCGTGCAGATGCACGCGGCGATAGGCCGGATCGGCGCTGTTCAGCAACTCAGTGCTGGCCATCGGTTCGGCCGCGCGGCGTTCGGCGTAACTGGCGAGCAGGGCGGTTTTCTCCGCGCCCCGGCTCAATTGCCAGAAGCCCAGCGACACCAGCAGCGGCAGCAGCAACGCCACCACCACAGTCGGTATCACGCCCGGGCAAAAACGCTTCATGGCTGCGCCACAAAGTCAGTCGTTGCGATCGCTATACTCAACTGCATCGCCTGTCCCCCGGAGTTCTTCCCATGCTCAAAACAGCCATCGTCCTGATGCTGATTGCCACGGTGATCAGCCTGTTCAGCGGCCTGTTTTTCCTGGTCAAGGACGACAGCAGCTCGAATCGCCTGGTCATCGCCTTGAGTGTTCGGGTGGCATTGGCCGCCGCCACCGTCGGCTTGATCGCCTGGGGTTTCTACAGCGGCCAACTGGTATCGCATGCGCCTTGGTAACTCTGGTCCTCAGAGCACGTAAACGAAGATAAACAGGCCTATCCAGACCACGTCGACGAAGTGCCAATACCAGCTCGCCGCTTCGAAACCGAACTGGTGCTCGTTGTCGAAGTGGCCCTTCATGATGCGCATCAGCATCACAAACAGAATGATCGTGCCGATGGTCACGTGGGCGCCGTGGAAACCGGTGAGCATGAAGAACGTCGCGCCATAAATGCCCGAACCGAGGGTCAGCCCCAGTTCGTGATAGGCGTGAATGTATTCCTCAGCCTGGAAACCGAGAAACGCGCAGCCGAGCAGCACGGTGATCGCCAGCCAGATTTTCAGCGCGCCGCGATGGCCCTTCTTCAAGGCATGGTGGGCGATGGTGATGGTCACGCTGGAGCTGACCAGCAGGATCGTGTTGATCAGCGGCAGGCCCCACGGGCTGATGACGTCCTTGGGCGGCGGGAACAGTTTCGGGTCCGGCGTGTGCAGTAGCGGCCAGGTGAACTGAAAGTTCGGCCACAGCATATGGGCGATGCCTTTGGTGCCTTCACCGCCGAGCGCCGGCCCGGAGACGTGGCGCACATAAAACAGCGCACCGAAGAAGGCGACGAAGAACATCACTTCAGAGAAGATGAACCAACTCATGCCCCAGCGGAACGAGCGATCCAGTTGCGCGCTGTAGAGCCCTGCGCGGCTTTCCTTGATCACCGTACCGAACCAGCCGAACAGCATGTACGCCAGCAACAGGCTGCCAACGAAAAAGATGTACGGGCCGTGGGATTCCGGACGCGTCGCCTTCAGATCGTTGAACCAGACGGCCAGGCCGTACACGGTAATGGCCATGCCGAAAGTGGCGATGATCGGCCATTTGCTCTGGGCCGGTACGTAATAGTGCTCATGAGTTGCCATTTATTGTTCTCCTTATCGGGCACGCTCAACCGCCAGTGTTTACAGCCACCGGCGGATGTCGGGCGGTGATATCGAACAGCGTGTAGGACAGCGTCAGGTGCTTCACATCCTTGGGCATGTCGCGGTCAACAATGAAGCGCACCGGCATCTCGATCTGCTGACCGGGTTGCAGCACCTGCTGGGTAAAACAAAAGCATTCGGTCTTGTGGAAATACGCCGCCGCGTTGCTCGGCGCGATGCTCGGCACGGCTTGCGCACTCATCGGTTTGTCGGTGGGATTGCGCGCGATGAAGATCATCTCGTTGACCGCGCCGGGGTTGGCAGTGAGTTCGTCATGCTTGGGATAAAAGTCCCACGGCATGTCGACGTTGTTGGTCGACAGGAATTGCACGCGCACCTGGCGCGAAGTGTCGACCACCTGCTCACCCTCGTACTGCCCACCGGTCTTGCCATTGATGCCGAAGGCTTTGCACATCACGTCGTAGATCGGCACCAGGGCAAAGCCGAAGACAAACATCGCCACCACCACCCCGAGCAGACGGGTGACGAGTTTTTTCAGCGAGATCGAGTCAGCCATGGTTCATGCCTCCCCACCAAACCCTGTAGGAGTGAGCCTGCTCGCGATGGGTCCACCGCGGTGTGCCTGACACACAGCCATCGCGAGCAGGCTCACTCCTACAAAAGTCAGGCGTTTCATTTCACTTCCGGCGGTGTGGTGAAGGTGTGATAAGGCGCCGGTGACGGCACGCTCCACTCCAGACCTTCCGCACCATCCCAAGGCTTGGCCGGTGCTGGCGGACCGCCGCGAATGGTCTTGATCACGATGAACAGGAAGAAGATCTGCGTCGCGCCGAACATGAACGCGCCAATCGAGGAGACCATGTTGAAGTCGGCGAACTGCAGGTTGTAGTCCGGAATCCGTCGCGGCATTCCCGCAAGACCGACGAAGTGCATCGGGAAGAAGGTCAGGTTCATGCCGACAAACGACAGCCAGAAATGCAGCTTGCCGAGGGTTTCGTCATACATGTGGCCGGTCCATTTTGGCAGCCAGTAGTAGGTCGAGGCGAAGATCCCGAAGATCGCCCCCGGCACCAGCACATAGTGGAAGTGCGCGACCACAAAGTAGGTGTCTTGATACTGGAAGTCCGCCGGGGCGATGGCCAGCATCAGTCCGGAGAAACCGCCGATGGAGAACAGGATCACGAACGCCACGGCAAACAGCATCGGCGTTTCGAAGGTCAGCGAGCCTTGCCACATGGTGCTGGCCCAGTTGAACACCTTCACCCCGGTCGGCACCGCGATCAGCAGCGTGGCGTACATGAAGAACAGCTCGCCCACCAGCGGAATGCCGACCACGAACATGTGGTGCGCCCAGACAATGAACGACAGGAACGCAATGCTCGCCGTGGCGTAGACCATCGAGGTATAGCCGAACAGCGGCTTGCGCGAGAAGGTCGGAATGATCGAGCTGACCGCGCCGAAGGCCGGCAGGATCATGATGTACACCTCGGGATGCCCGAAGAACCAGAACACATGCTGGAACAGCACCGGGTCACCGCCACCGGCAGCACTGAAAAAACTGGTGCCGAAGTGGATGTCCATCAGCATCATCGTCACGCACCCGGCCAGCACCGGCATTACCGCGATCAGCAGGAACGCGGTGATCAGCCAGGTCCAGACGAACAGCGGCATTTTCATCAGGGTCATGCCGGGGGCGCGCAGGTTGAGGATGGTCGCGACCACGTTGATCGCGCCCATGATCGAACTGATCCCCATCAAGTGGATGGCGAAGATGAAGAACGTCACGCTTTCCGGCGCGTAGGTCGTCGACAGCGGCGCGTAGAACGTCCAGCCAAAGTTCGGCCCGCCACCGGGGGTGAACAGGGTCGACACCAGGATCAGGAACGCCGCCGGCAGCAGCCAGAAGCTGAAGTTGTTCATCCGTGGCAGGGCCATGTCCGGCGCGCCGATCATCAACGGAATCATCCAGTTGGCGAGGCCGACGAAGGCCGGCATCACCGCACCGAAGACCATCACCAGACCGTGCATGGTGGTCATCTGGTTGAAGAACGCCGGTTCGACGATCTGCAATCCGGGCTGGAACAGTTCGGCGCGAATCACCATCGCGAACGTGCCGCCGAGCAGGAACATGGAGAACGCAAACCACAGGTACAGCGTGCCGATGTCCTTGTGGTTGGTGGTCAGCACCCAGCGCATCAGGCCTTTGGCGGGGCCGTGGGCGTGGTCGGCATGACCATGGTCATCAATGACAGCGCTCATGGCCGGTCTCCTTTACGTGAGTGGACGGGGCGGGCCGGGGCGCGTTGCCCCGGCCGGTTCACGAGGTACGCGATAGACCGGCTCATTTGCTTTCCGCCTGTTTCAGCTCCAGCACTTCTTTTGGCGTGACCATGTCGCCTTTGTTGTTGCCCCAGGCGTTACGTTCGTAGGTCACGACCGCTGCGATATCGACTTCCGACAGCTGCTTGCCGAACGCCGCCATGGCGGTACCGGGCTTGCCGTGGAAGACAATACTCAGGTGATCCTTGATCGGGCCGGTGGCGATTTTGGAGCCTTTGAGCGCCGGGAACATCGGTGGCAGGCCCTGACCTTCGGCCTGGTGACAGGCAACGCAGGTGGTGTGGTAGACCTTGTCGCCACGTTCCTTGAGTTCGTCGAGGGTCCATTCCTTGCTGGTCAGCTCTTTGAGTTGCACGGCTTCGGCTTTGCGCTCGGCGAGCCACTTGTCGTAGTCGGCCTTCTCTTTGACCTCAACGACGATCGGCATAAAGCCGTGATCCTTGCCGCACAGTTCGGCGCACTGGCCACGGTAAATGCCGGGCTTGTCGATGCGCGTCCACGCCTCGTTGACGAACCCCGGAATCGCATCGCGTTTCACCGCAAAGGCCGGTACCCACCAGGAGTGAATAACGTCGGCAGAAGTCACAAGGAAGCGCACTTTGGCCCCGGTCGGCAGCACCAATGGCTTGTCGACCTCGAGCAAGTAGTGCTCGCCCTTGGTTTCCTTGTTGTGGATCTGCTCAGCGGGGGTGGCCAGATTGCTGAAGAACTCGACGTCCTGACCCAGGTATTTGTAGTGCCACTTCCACTGATAACCGGTGATCTGGATATCGATATCCGGCTCACTGGTGTCGTACATCTTGATCAGGGTGGCGGTCGCCGGCACGGCCATCGCTACCAGAATCAGGAACGGTACGACGGTCCAGAGAATTTCGACGGTGGTGCTTTCGTGGAATTTTGCGGCGACCTGCCCGGTAGAACGGCGGTGCACCATCATCGACCAGAACATGGCGCCGAAGACGATGATCCCGATCACCACACAGATCCAGAATATGGTCATGTGCAGGTCGAATACTGCGTGACTGATTTCAGTCGCTCCAGGCGCCATATTCACAGTCCATGCGGCATGCGCGGGACTGAAAATCGACCACAACAGGAGGCCCATCCAGACGTGTGGATGTCGCATCATTGCGGGTTCCCCTTATCGTTCTTGTTATCCCGCCGGCTTTCGCCTGCGGCAAGGGAGCGGCTGCATCAGACTACGAACTTGAATCGCCGGGCCTTGCTGCGGGTGCAGTCGGGCGTCATCAGCTAACTCCATTCACTGGCGAGTATAGACAGCGACGGGAAATTGCAATGTGCACACGTAAATCAACTGAAACAGCCGGTACTTGCGTTCAAGGGCACGAATGGAGAAGGATGCAGACGAGTGGTGGCAAACCGATATAACGCAGGCGCATCAAGGATGAAATAATTATGACAAATGCGTCTTAGCATTTTTCGTAAGCCAGCTAACTTATGTCTTCCCTATTTCATTGCCTTGTTTCCTGGAGTTTTCATGAACACCGCCGCATTGCGCGAGCAGATCCAAAAAGCCCAACAACACGAAAAAGACACCGGCCTGCTGACCCGTCAGTTGGAGAGCAAGCTGCCTCATTTACACCCGGCGATCCAATTGCCGGAAGCCGACGCCAACGGTGTGCTGACGCGTTTTGTCGCCGCCTACATTGATGAAGTGCCAGACCTGCTGGATGCAGCCAATGAAGTCGCCAGGGAAGCGGGAATCGAATCGCAGATCAAACCGGTGCTGAAAATCGCCGAGCAGTATTTCCTCCAGCCGCCAGCCATCATGGCCGGGCACGTTGGCCTGGATAGCCTGCTGGATGAAGCCTATCTGGCGCACCGTTTTGTCGAAGAGGTCAACGACCTGTACATCAAGCATTTCGGCCAGCCACTGATCCCCTTGGACATGACGGTCGCCAACTTGATTGCTCACCAATTGATCGGTGAGGAATTTGCCAACCAACTGGACGAAGCGGTGCATCACGCGATCGACGAAATGCTCAACGACGAAAGTTTTGCGCTGGAATCGGTAGAAGCCTACCGCGAAAAACTCAGCAGCCCGGACACCGGCGCCGCGTGGAAACGCTGGCCGTGCATGAGCCGCCGACTGGGTGTGGGCCTGGAACTGGACCAGCCTGCCGCGTAATCCTGAGCGACACCCAAATACCTGTGGGAGCTGGCTTGCCAGCGATAGCGGTGGATCAGTCAGCATTGTCAGTGACTGACACTCCGTCTTCGCTGGCAAGCCAGCTCCCACAGGGTTTTTGTTCAGGCGGGAAGATTTAGCCGGCGGCGCCGATACCGGTAGTAGTTCGAATCCGTCCCTCAAGCCTGCGCTTCAACCCACGCGACTCAATCAACAGCTTCGAGCCCTTCGCCGCATTCGCCCGGCCCCACTCTTCCAGCAACTCCAGACACGAATGGTCGATGTAGCTCAGGTTATTGAGCGGCACATGCACCGTCGTCCCCTGCGGAATACTGCCCAGCACTTGCGTCAACGCCGGCACCTTGAGGAATGTCGCCGCACCGACCAGACGCAACTCCATCTCACCATCCTGTGGCAGATCGATCAGGCTGATCTTCAACCGCGACGCTTTGAACGCGAGTTTCAACAGCGTCAGACCGAAACCGATCAACACCCCGGTCAGCAGGTCAGTGAAGATGATCGCCAGCGCCGTCGCCGCATAGGTGAACATCGGCATCCGTCCATAACGTCCCAACCCTCGAAACGCTTTGAGATCGACCAGTTTGAACCCGGTGTAAACCAGCACACCCGCCAGGCTCGCCACCGGAATGCTTTGCAGCACGCTCGACAGCAACAACACGAACGCCAGCAGCCACAGGCCATGGAAGATCGTCGAGTAACGCGTGGTCGCACCGGCCTGGACGTTGGCCGAACTGCGCACGATTACCCCGGTCATCGGCAGCGCACCGAGCAGACCGCAGAGCATGTTGCCGACCCCTTGCGCCGACAGTTCACGGTCGAAGTCCGATCGCACGCCGCTGTGCATGCGATCCACCGCAGCAGCGGAGAGCAGCGTCTCGGCGCTGGCAATGAATGCCACGGCGAACGCGGCGATCAACAGCGTAGGGTCGGCCAGACTGAGCAGATCCGCAGGCTTGAGCCAATCGATGGCCTCCGCCAGATTCGCCGGCACCTCGACGCGTTTGACCTGCAAAGCGAGCAACAGACTTGCCCCGGTTGCCAGACCGACACCGAGCAATGCGCCCGGAACGAAGCGCAGCGAATGTGGGCGGAATTTTTCCCACAGCCACATCACCGCAATCGTCGACAGTCCGAGCAGCCCGGCCTGCCAGCCGAACGACGGCAAGGCCTGCGCCACTGCCGCCGGGAATGCCGTCAGGTTATCCAGCCCCGAGGGCTTCGGTGACGCATCGAGCATCACATGCACCTGTGACAGCACGATCAACACGCCAATCCCCGCCAGCATCCCGTACACCACCGCTGGCGCCGTAACCCGAAACCAGCAGCCGAGCTTCAAGCGGCCGGCGACCAGTTGCAGAAAACCGGCAAGCAACAGAATCGGCCCGAGCATCTCGATGCCGTGCTGGCGCACCAGTTCAAACACCAATACCGCCAGCCCCGCCGCCGGCCCGCTGACCTGCAACGGCGAGCCCGCCAGCCAACCGACCACCAGACCGCCGATGATCCCGGTGATCAAACCCTTGGCCGGTGGCAGCCCGGAGGCAATAGCAATACCCATGCACAGCGGCAGGGCGACCAGAAACACAACCACTGAAGCGAGCAGCTCCCGTGGCAACACCGCTTTCAATTGAGCCGCACGCATGGCGATTCTCCCGAAGTTTTCTTCAGGCATGGCGAGGCCGGGTCGCTGAATCAGCGACCGGCGTCAAACCACACAGATGTTTAGGAAGATTTAGAAGCGCGCTTTGGGCGTCGCCACCGGAATCGGATGGCTACCGTCGAGCGGCAGGAAACGGCCCTGATCCGCGTCGTAAGCTTTGATTTCGCTGGTTTCGATGTCGTAGACCCAGCCATGGATGAACAAATGACCGTTCGCCATGCGCGAAGCTACCGAAGGATGGGTACGCAAGTGCTGCAGTTGGGCGATGACGTTTTCCTCGGTGAGGATCGGCATGCTTTCTTTTTCGTCGGCGCAGTTACAGTTTTCATGCACCATGGTTTTCGCGACTTCAGCGTGGCGCAGCCAGGCTTTGACCGTCGGCATCTTTTCCAGGCTGTCCGGATTGAGCACTGCACGCATGGCGCCGCAATCGGAGTGGCCGCAGATGATGATGTGCTGCACGCCGAGCGCCAATACCGCGTATTCGATTGCGGTGGAAACGCCGCCGTTCATCTGCCCGTACGGCGGCACAACATTGCCGACGTTACGGGTCACGAACAGATCGCCGGGCGAGCTGTGGGTAATCAGCTCAGGGACGATGCGCGAGTCGGCGCAGGTAATGAACATCGCCTTGGGCGCCTGCGCCGTGGCGAGTTTCTTGAAGAGCTCTTCCTGCTGTGGGAAGACCTCATGATGAAAATGCAAAAAGCCGTCTACGATCTGTCGCAGCGCTGCATCGGCGGATTCCGCTTCAGGGGTTTGCGCCGACGCAGCCAACGGCTGTTTATCCTTGTCACTCATGATTCATCCTCTTTGGCGGATTAGGGGAGTCATTCCCATGTATTCCGGTATGAAGCCAGTGGCTGTTTAAAACATCCGGGTCATCCCGACCCGTCAGTCACTCGATGAACAAGGTAGCCGCCGAAACTTAACTCAAACTGAATCAAACGCTCTAGAACGTGTGTTCCAGGTCACAAAAAACGTGACTGGGTGATTTCGGCGGAAGGATTCCAACCCCTCAACCATAGGCCAATTGTCGCTAAATCAACGACATCTGGCGACCCGGCGGACAGAAGGCCGTGCAATCGAGGTTATAGCCTTCGCGCTGATTCATGCCAAGACGCTTGATGGCTTTGGCAAAACGCTGCGCGAGCAGGTCGGCGAACACCCCTTCGCCGCGCATGCGTGCGCCGAAACGGCTGTCGTAGAGCTCACCGCCACGGCTCTGGCGGATCAGGCTCAGCACGTGTGCGGCGCGTTGCGGATAGTGCGCCGCCAGCCATTCCTCGAACAACGGCGCCACCTCCAGCGGCAGGCGCAGCATCATGTACGCCGCGCTTTGCGCACCGGCTGCGTGGGCTTCGCTGAGCAGGTTTTCGATTTCACTGTCGTTGATCATCGGAATCATCGGCGAACACAGCACGCCGACCGGAATGCCGGCCTCGCGCATGACCCGAATGGCGCGCAAGCGCGCTTTGGGTGCCGCGGCGCGCGGTTCGAGGATGCGTTTGAGCTCATCATCGAGTGTGGTCAGGCTGATCATCACCGCGACCAGCCGTTGTTCGGCCAACTCGGTCAGCAGATCTAGATCGCGAAGAATCAGCGAGCCTTTGGTGACGATGGTCACTGGGTGCTTATAACGCAGCAGCACTTCGAGGGTCTGGCGGGTGATTTTGTGTTCGCGCTCGATCGGCTGATACGGATCGGTATTGGAGCCCAGGTTGATCGGCGCGCATTGATAGCCCTTCTTTCCGAGCTGTTCTTCCAGCACTTGGGCGGCGTTGGTCTTGGCGATCAGCCTGGTTTCGAAATCCAGCCCGGGCGACATATCCCAATAGGCATGGCTGGGCCGTGCGTAGCAATAGATGCAGCCATGCTCGCAGCCGCGATAAGGATTGATCGAGCGGTCGAAGGGCAGATCGGGAGATGTGTTGCGGGTGATGATGGTCTTTGCGGTTTCGATCATCACCTCGGTGCCTTGAGTCAGCGGCACTTCCTGGTACCAGCCGTCATCCTCGGCCACCGATCGGTTCGGCGCGAAGCGGTTGTGCGGGTTGCTGGCGGTGCCGCGACCGCGAGGCGGTAGAGGATTGATCATTTGGGCAGGCTCCTGATCTGTATATGCATACAGTACATGAGCGGGGCCACTGTGATCCAGTACCGTTCAGCGATGGGAAACTTGCTGACTGGAAAAGTTTATATATAAGTGCAAAGTACAATCCGAGATACATATGCCCCGTTGTCGCGACAAGTTATCGAATATAGTCTTGGTTACTTCTATCGGCACTTGGCCGATAACTAAATTAAAAAGGATTTAATTCGTGTCTTATCTCAATCAACGTGGTGTGTTCTTGCAGTTGATGCTGCCGAATGCTTCGGAGCCAAATACTATTGTTTCCATGCAACTGGCCCGTAAGGAGTTGGGCTGGAATGCCGAGGAAGAGCTGCCCACCGAGGGGCTGGTCGATTCGATCTACGTGGTGGCGGTGTCCAGCGACCGTGGCAAGACATTCACTATTCGTAACAACAAGAAAGATGTAGACGGTGATGGCGATATTGATAACGACGACAAGGCGAAGTTGATTGCATTGGCCAAGGCTTATGTAAGTATCGTTAATCCGTAATTGAAAGTGCAAGAGTCGCAAACAAATAACAATAAAGTCCTGCATGAAAATTCATGCAGGGCTTTATTGTTTTAGAAGAAGACACTGTGAATGGAAGGTGATCAGTCAAGGGCTGGCTGGGCATACACCCTGTCAACTCTGACAGTAGACCGGAATTCTCGCCAAGCCTAATCTCAAACACGCAATCAATCTGAAGGGTTTCATCCATGGCTATCAGAATACTGCTGGAAATTGCGGATATGGATCGAGATGGAAGTCCGGAAATCGCGTTTTATCACTACAGTGAAGACGCGACCGAAATGATGGATTACGACTATTCGCTTTTTGCTTCGTCGTCGCAGGCCAATGGCCGTTATGACTTGATCTCCGAAGACGCCATCGATACTGACGGCGATGGCGACACCGACAAATACGACGAGAAGCTTTATCTGCAGTTGGCCGATGCATTCGTGCAGTTCAAAGGCTTTCAGTCCAAGCGTTGATCGGCCGCTGACACCACACGAAAAGTCGAACCGTGCCAGCGGCGTATCAATCACATCCGTCAGTTATGCGTGGTGACTTGCCCCAAATCATCCCCGGAAGTCGTCTGCATATCGTTCTTGCGCAGATTGGCCACATCCTCAGCGTTAACCGGCGCACCTTTATTACCCCAACTGCCACGGATGAAGCTCACCACATCCGCCACTTCCTGATCCGACAGGCGCCAGGCGAAGCCCGGCATGGTGAAGGTCGACGGTGCCGTGTGCGTCGCCGGCAACGTGCCGCCCTTGAGCACGATGTGGATCAACGAAGTGGGGTCTTCCGATTGCAGCACCGGATTGCCCGCCAGCGCCGGGAACACCCGGGTGTAGCCGTGGCCATCGGTGCGGTGGCACGCTGCGCAGTTGTCGATGTATACCGCAGCACCGCGCTGACTGTCATCGCCATTCCATAGGGCTTTCGCCGCTTTCTCGTCGTACTGATGCGGCTGATCGTTAGGATCACTGGCCGGCAGCGACTTGAGGTAGCGGGCAATTGCGGTCAGATCAGCGTCGGTCATGTATTGCATGCTGTGGGTGACCACATCACTCATGCCGCCGAACACGGCGCTGCGATCGCTGCGACCGGTCTTGAGGAACTGCACCAGTTGCTCCTCGCTCCAACTGCCGAGGCCATCCTTGTGATCGCCGCGCAGGCTCTTGGCGATCCAGCCTTCCAGCGGCGCACTGCCGGCGAGGAAGTTGCTGCCATCGGCAGCGCTCAGGGATTTTTCCTGCATGGTCAGGGCGCGCGGCGTATGGCAAGCGCCGCAATGGCCAAGGCCTTCGACCAGATAGGCACCACGGTCGATCACCGGGTCGGCACTTGTCGTTTTGTAGTCCTCGACCTTCGGCGCAAACATCCAGCGCCAGCCCATCAGCGGCCAGCGCATGCTCAACGGCCATGGAATATCACTGGCCTTGTTCTCTTGCGCCACCGGTTCTACGCCGTGCATGAAGTAGGCGTACAGCGCTTGCATGTCGGTTTCGCTGACACGGGCGTAGGACGGATACGGCATCGCCGGGTACAACGTACTGCCGTTTTTGGCGACGCCATGGCGCACGGCCTGATCGAAGTCTTCGAAGCTGTATTCTCCGACGCCGGTCTTGTCCGGGGTGATGTTGGTCGAGTAAATCGTGCCGATCGGGGTTTCCATTGGCAGGCCACCGGCGAACGGTTTGCCACCCTTAGCGGTGTGGCAGGCCACGCAGTCACCGGCGCGGGCGAGGTATTCGCCCTGTTTGATCAAGCTTTGATCAACGTCGGCCGCATGAGTGGAGGCACTGCCGAGCAGCGCCAGGGTCGCGATAACGAGATTTTTCATGGTCATCGCTCCTTAAGCCTGAACCAGCGGGCCGGGGTTTTTCAGGTACTGCTCGCGGATTGCCTTCGCCGACCAGTAGGTCAGTGCGGCAACCAGGCCGGTCGGGTTGTAACCCAGGCCTTGCGGGAACGCCGAGGCACCCGGAACGAAGACGTTATGCACGTCCCAACTCTGCAGGTAGCGGTTCAGCGCGCTCTTCTTCGGATCGGTGCCCATGATCGCGCCGCCGTTGAGGTGGGTGGTCTGGTAAGAGGCGGTGTTGAAGTGATCGCCGACTTTCTTGCCGATCACGGCAATGGCTTTCGGCCCCATCGCTTCGGCGACCTTGCCCATTTTCTCGACCATGAAGCGGTTCATCTTGATGTCGTTTTCCTGCCAGTCGAAGGTCATCCGCAGCAGCGGCAAGCCGTAGGCATCGCGGTACACCGGATCGAGATCAAGGTAGTTGCCCCGATAAGACTGATGCGCGCCGTGGGCGTCCATCGACACCTGGTGGGTGTAGTAATCGGCGGTCGCGCGTTTCCAGTCACTGCCCCAGGCCGGGGTGCCCGGCGGGTTCGAGGTGCCGGCAATCGGCCGGCTGCCGGCCTGGTTGACCCACATCGGCGAGCCGCCGACGAAGCCGTGCGGGCCGTGGTCGAAGTTGTCGGCGTTGAAATCGTCCAGCGCCACGCCGTTGCCGCCGGCGCCAATGAAGTTGTTGGTGTGGGTGTCCTTGTCGAAGAACGCCTTGATGGTCGCCATGTTCTGGTAGGCGAAGTTACGCCCGACCACGCCTTCGCCGCTGATCGGGTCGTACGGCTTGCCGATGCCGGAGAGCAGCATCAGACGCACGTTGTGCAACTGGAACGCGCCGAGAATCACCAGATCCGCCGGTTGCTCGATCTCGCGACCCTGGCCGTCGATGTAGGTCACGCCGGTGGCTTTGGATTTCGTGCTGTCGAGGTTGACCCGCAGCACGTGCGAGTTAGGTCGCAACTCGAAATTCGGCAAAGGTTTCAGCGCCGGCAGAATGTTCACGTTTGGCGAAGCCTTGGAGTACATGTAGCAGACATAACCGCTGCAAAAACCGCAGAAGTTGCACGGGCCCATCTGCGCACCGTAAGGATTGGTGTACGGCCCGGAGGTGTTCGCGGACGGCAGGTTGTAGGGTTTGTAACCGACTTCTGTCGCCGCTTTACCGAACAGCTGTGCGGATACCGTGTTCTTCTGCGCCTCCAGCGGAAACGGGTTGGAGCGATCCGGTGCGTACGGGTTGCCGCCCTTGCCTTGACCGACCAGTTGGCCCTTCACGGTCCAGGCCTGGCCCGAGGTGCCGAAGACTTTTTCGGCGAAATCGAAGAACGGCTCCAGTTCTTCATAGCTGACGCCGAAGTCCTGGATAGTCATGTCCTTGGGGATAAAGCTTTTGCCGTAGCGCTCTTCGTAATGGCTGCGCATGCGCAATTCGATCGGGTCGACGCGAAAGTGCACGCCCGACCAGTGCAGACCGGCGCCGCCAACACCATTGCCGGGCAGAAACGCGCCCAACTGGCGGTTCGGCAGGGCGATGTCGTTGACGCTGTGGCGAATAGTGACCGTCTCTTTGGAGATGTCCTGAAAGAGTTTTTTGCGCACGCTGTAGGTGAGTTCGTCGATCACCTGGGGATAGTTGCCGTCGGGGTAGGTGTCCTGCATCGGCCCGCGCTCCAGCGCCAGCACGTTGAGACCCGCTTCGGTCAGCTCCTTGGCCATGATCGCGCCGGTCCAGCCAAAACCAACGATGACTGCGTCAACCTTCTTCATTACCGTTGCCATGCTTACGCCCTCTCGCCGCGAATCGAAACTGCCGGGAAGGGGTATTGCTCGTTGCGTTCCACCCAATCCATGAAATCGGCGCGGGCGCCGGGGAAGCCGATCATGGTCCAGCCGACCATGCCTTTGTTGCCACCGTGGATCGGGTCGCAGAAGAACCCTTCCTTGGTGTTTTGCAGCAGCAGATTGAAGAAAATCTTCGCCGGCACCGCATCGAATTGCGGCTTACCCGCTTCAAGTTGCTTGAGCAAATCGTCTCGGGTAGCGCTGTCTTGCTCAGCAAATACTTTACCGTTGAGGGATTTTGCCCACTGATCCGTGGCGGCAATGCCGAGGCGATAGATCTCTTTGGGCACCAGTTTGCTCTGCCAGCCCATTTCCGGCGCGGCGTCGGCATTGAACGGGCCTTGCATGTACCAAAGGGCACCGGCGGCGTACGGCGTGTTCATCTGCCGGTCGATGTATTCCGGCACACCGGCTTCGAGCGCGCCCGGGCCTTGGGCATCGTTGGGGATCAATTGCGCGACGGCGGCATTGATGAATGCCCATTCTTCGGCGGTGAAGTAGCTCGGCTGATAAACCCCGGCATCAGCGCGGACCGGTTGCGGCGCGGGTGCAGTGGGTGCGGCTTCGGGCGCCGCTTGCAGCACGCTGCTGCCCAGACCGGTGCCGGCCAGGGTGACCACCGGGATCAGGGTCAGGGATTTGCGCAAAAACTCACGCCGCGGGTTGTCTCGATTTTCATCAGACATGGTGGTGCACCTCATCAGGCATTAAGGGACAGCCGCTTCTGCGAGCGGCTTGAGGATTTTTCGTCGCGACAACAGCGGTCTGACCCAGGAAAAGGGGACGCG
This sequence comes from Pseudomonas sp. Irchel 3H7, assembly GCF_900187605.1. Taxonomy (GTDB): domain Bacteria; phylum Pseudomonadota; class Gammaproteobacteria; order Pseudomonadales; family Pseudomonadaceae; genus Aquipseudomonas. The sequence goes on along the minus strand of NZ_FYEA01000007.1, from coordinate 27,115 downwards.
CCTGCAACATCATGTGACAAATGGTAGCAGGCTAAGCTTCTCGATGAACCGATTCATCGGAAAAAACACCGGTTTTCTGAGTGGCGATGAATGAAACAGTGTCCATTCACAATTCTTTGACAAGCGCCTCACAGGGCTTTGACCGCGCAACGCCGAAGCTGCGGCTCCTATCACCGATGAACCCCGACACGGTTACCCCAGCATGTCCCGAGTGCGTTTGTTCCCTGCTTTGTGTTTATCGCTTGTCGCGCTGTTGCACTGGCTGCCAGCCCAGGCTGCGGCGACTGCGACTGCGACTGCGACTGCGACTGCGACGGCCCGTCCCACTGATTGGGCGCAACCGGTCGGAGTGCAATACAACCTGTTCCAGATGTCGCCGACGCTCTATCGCAGCGCATTGCCGGATGGCGGCGCCGTACCGTTGCTGAAAAATCTCAAGGTCGCCACGGTGATCAACTTCCTCCCGGAAGCCGACAGTAATTGGTTGTCCGAGCCGGACATTAACCAGGTGCAACTGCCGTATCGGACCAATCACGTTGACGACGCCGACGTGCTCAAGACCCTGCGGGCTATTCAGTCTGCCGAAGCCAAGGGTCCGGTGTTGATGCACTGCAAACACGGCTCCGACCGCACCGGCCTGATGGCGGCGATGTACCGCGTGGTGGTGCAGGGCTGGAGTAAAGAAGACGCCTTGAGCGAGATGACCCAGGGCGGTTTCGGTGAGAGTGGGCACTTTCGCGACAGTGTCCGCTATGTAATGCAGGCCGATGTCGACAAACTGCGCACAGCGCTGGCCAATGGTGATTGCAGCACCAGCGCGTTCGCCACCTGCTCGATGAAGAGCTGGTTTCAGTCAGTCAATCTGAAGTAATCCACGACCTTCCACGACGTTGCATCGTGGAAGGTTTTCCAGTCGCAGCTCAGTCCTCGGACTTTTTCTTCAGCTTCGGATTCGGAAAGAACTGCACCGCCTGCACGGTCTTGTCCGCCGCAGGTTTGTTCAATGCACTGGTGTTGACCCGCGTGCCCAGTTCTTTCGGTACCGACAGCCCTTGCTCGTTCAGCGTGTCGGAGTAACCGCAGGCCACACATTCACGGTGCGGCACGCTGTCCTCGTTCCACATCATCAACTTGTCCGGCTCGCTGCACGCCGGGCAGACCGCCCCGGCGATAAAGCGCTTCTTGGTAATCACAGGTGCCTCACTCATGCTGCCGCGTCCTCACTCAGGCCGCTGTGGCGCAAGAGTGCGTCAATCGACGGCTCACGGCCACGGAAGTCGACGAACAGCACCATCGGCGCCTGCGAACCACCGCGCGCCAGAATCGCTTCGCGGAAGGCACGACCGGTTTCAGCGTTGAGCACGCCGTCCTCTTCGAACTTCGAGAAGGCATCGGCCGAGAGCACTTCAGCCCACTTGTAGCTGTAGTAACCCGCCGCATAACCCCCGGCGAAGATGTGCGCAAAACTGTTCGGGAAGCGGTTGTAGGCCGGTGGGCGCATCACCGACACCTCGTCACGCACGCCTTCGAGCACTTGCAGCACGCTGCGGCCGTCACCGTGGGTGGCGTGCAGCTCGAAGTCGAACAGCGAGAATTCCAGCTGACGGACCATCATCAGGCCGGACTGGAAGTTCTTCGCCGCGAGCATCTTTTCCAGCAGGTCCTGGGGCAGCGGCTCGCCGCTTTCGTAGTGACCGGAAATCAGCGCGAGGCCTTCCGGCTCCCAGCACCAGTTTTCCATGAACTGGCTTGGCAGCTCGACCGCGTCCCACGCGACACCGTTGATGCCGGAAACGCCAGCGTGATCAACGCGGGTCAGCAGATGATGCAGACCATGACCGAATTCGTGGAACAGCGTGGTCACTTCATCATGAGTCAGCAGCGCAGGCTTGCCGCTGTCGGCCGGGGTGAAGTTGCACACCAGATTGGCCACCGGGCTTTGCAGCACGCCGTCGACAGTGCGGCGACGGTCACGGGCGCCGTCCATCCATGCACCGCCACGCTTGTTGGCGCGGGCATAGAGGTCGAAGAAGAAGCGGCCGACGTGCTGGCCGTTTTCTTTGATTTCAAACAGGCGCACGTCCGGGTGCCAGGTATCGAAGCCTTTCTGCTCGGCGATTTCGATGCCGTACAGGCGCTGAACGATGGCAAACAGACCGCCCAGCACTTTGTCGATCGGGAAGTAGGCGCGCAGGGTTTCCTGGGCGACGCTGTAGCGTTGCTCACGCAGTTTCTCGCCGTAGAAACCGCTGTCCCAGCTTTGCAGGTCTGCGCAGCCCTGTTCGGCGGCGTAGGCGCGCAGCTGTTGCAGATCCTGTGCGGCAAACGGCTTGCTGCGCTTGGCCAGATCACGCAGGAAGCTCAGCACCTGATCGCTGGACTCGGCCATTTTCGTCGCCAGGCTCAGCTCGGAGAAGCTGGCGAAACCCAGCAGCTTGGCCAGCTCCTGACGCAGGTCGAGGATCTCTTCCATCACCGGGCCATTGTCGTTCTGACCGGCGTTCGGGCCTTGATCCGAGGCGCGGGTGCAGTAGGCGGCGTAGACTTCTTCGCGCAGTGCGCGGTCTTGCGCGTAGGTCATCACCGCGTAATAGCTTGGGAATTCCAGGGTGATCAGCCAGCCGTCGAGGCCTTTGGCCTGTGCGGCGGCCGCCATCTGCGCCTTGGCCGAATCGGTCAGGCCGGCGAGGGCGGCTTCGTCGGTGACGTGCTTGGTCCACGCCTGCGTGGCGTCGAGCAGTTGATTGGAGAAGCGGCTGCCCAGCTCGGACAGTTTGCTCTGCACTTCGGCATAGCGCTTTTGCTCGGCTTCCGGCAGGTCGATACCCGACAGACGGAAGTCACGCAGGGCGTGTTCCAGAATAGTCTTTTGCGCCACGTCGAAGCCGGCGGCTTCCGGGCTGTTGGCCAGCGCTTCATAAGCCTGGAACAGTTCGCGGTTCTGGCCCATCTCGGTGGAGTAGGCGCTCAGGGCCGGCAGGCACGACTCGTAGGCTTCGCGCAGTTCGGCGCTGTTGCACACGGCGTTGAGGTGGCTGACCGGGCTCCAGGCAGCGCCGAGGCGATCATTGAGTTCGTCCATCGCCAGTACCAGCCCGGCCCAGGTTGGGTTCTGAACCTGAGTCTTGAGGATTTCGGCGATGGCGGCGCGGTTGTCGGCCAGGATGGTTTCAATGGCTGGCAGGACGTGTTCGGCACGGATCGTGGAGAACGGTGGCAGGTCGTAGGACTGCAGCAGAGGGTTGTTCACGCTCACGGTTGGCACCTTGGCTGGGGAAACATTGCCCCATCTTAATTACAATCGGCATTCACCGCAGCTATCGGCGACAGAGAGAGAAATTATCGTGTCCGTTCGCAAGTACCAGAATCACACCCCACGCCTGTGCAAGGGCGCGTTTGTCGATGGCTCGGCAGTGGTCATCGGCGACGTCGAAATCGGCGAAGACAGCTCGGTCTGGCCGTTGACCGTGATCCGCGGCGACATGCACCGCATCCGCATCGGTGCGCGCACCAGCGTCCAGGACGGTTGCGTGCTGCACATCACCCATGCCGGTCCGTTCAATCCGGACGGTTTCCCGCTGCTGATCGGCGATGACGTGACCATCGCCCATAAAGTGATGCTGCATGGTTGTACCGTCGGTAGCCGCGTATTGATCGGCATGGGCAGCATTGTCATGGATGGCGCGGTGGTCGAAGACGATGTGATCATCGGTGCCGGCAGCCTGGTGCCGCCGGGCAAACGGCTGCAAAGTGGCTTCCTTTATGTCGGCAGCCCGGTAAAACAGGTGCGGGAACTCACCGACAAGGAAAAAGCCTTCTTCACCTACAGCGCGGCGAACTACGTGAAACTCAAGGACCTGCATCTGGCCGAAGGCTACGACCAGCTCTGAATCGCCTTACACCTGCTCAGGATTTCTCATGCATTACCAGACCGTACTGTTCGACCTCGATGGCACCCTGACCGACCCGCGTGAGGGCATCACCCGTTCCATCCAGTTCGCCCTCGCCAAGCTCGGTATCGATGAGCCGGATCTGAGCAAACTCGAGCACTTCATCGGCCCGCCGTTGTTGCAGGCATTTATGCAGTTCTATGAGTTTGACGAGGCCAAGGCGTGGCAGGCGGTGAATTTTTATCGCGAACGCTTCAAGGTCACCGGCCTGTATGAAAACCGCGTATTTGAGGGCGTGACGCCCTTGCTGGAAACCCTCAGTGGCCAAGGACGGCAGTTGTACATCGCCACCTCGAAGCCGTGGGAATTTGCCCGTGAGATTGCCCGGCACTTTGATTTCGCCCGGCACTTCAAGGTGATCTATGGCAGCGAGCTGGACGGCACGCGCACCAACAAGGTTGAGTTGATTGCGCACTTGATGGCGGAAGAAGGGCTGGACCCGGCGAATACGCTGATGATCGGCGATCGTAAGCATGACCTGATCGGGGCGCGCAGCAATGGCCTGGATGCGGCGGCGGTCGGTTATGGGTTTGGCAGTTTTGAAGAGTTGAATGCCGAGGCGCCGGCTTATCACTTTGAAACGCTGGACGCGTTGCATCAGGCGTTTCTGCAGCGCTGATCAGTACGCCATCGCTGGCAAGCCAGCTCCCACAGGTGAGTGATGTACTCAGGTTCACCGCTGTCCCTGTGGGAGCTGGCTTGCCAGCGATGAGGCCAATTCAGCCACGAAAGGTCTGAGAGTCAGCCAACGCTTTCAGCGCCGCTTTGCGCTCGGCGGCCGGCAGCTCCCCTAACTTCTCCACCTCCGCATAAAACCTCATCCAATCCTCCCCGACCTTTTTGAACAACGCCGCAAACGCCGGCACCCACTGGTCATAAAGCCCAAACGGCAGCAACCGCGCATTGTTCAGCGGCGCGTTCACCCAAGCGTCGTAACGCTTGTTCCCGGCCCACTGGGTGTCTCGCTTCACCCGATAGTCCCGGCGAAACCGTTCGAACTCGGCTGCTTTGCGTTCGCGCATCTGTTCGGCTGCTAATGGCTGTGCATAAAGCTTCTCCAGCCGTGAGCGGGTATCGAGTACCAACTCAATAAACTGATCACGCTGCTTCAGCCGCGAATCGGTGTCCGCCGGCAACCCACGAAACGCCCGCCACTGCCGCGTGCCTTCCTGCTCGACAAACGAGGCGAAGGATTCGTTGAACTCGGTGTCGTCCTTCACGTAAAAGCGCTGATGCGCCAGCTCATGAAAGATCAACGTGGCCAGGCGCTCATCACCCCAGCCCATCATCGAATTAAGGATCGGGTCGTTGAACCAGCCCAGCGTCGAATAGGCCTCAACGCCGCCAATCGACACGTCCATGCCTTGCAGGCGCTGGATCGCCGCTTCGCCCCGCGCGGCGCTCTGGCTGTAATAACCGCGATAGGCCACACACCCGGCAATCGGGAAGCAATGATTCTGCGGCGTCAGGGAAAACTCCTGCGTGGCGAACACATTCCACACCACGTACGGGCGATGGATGTCGGCGTAAAGACGATAGCTCTGGTTATCCGGCAGGTGCAGATGCTCGCTGGCGAAGGTGCGGGCCTTCTGCGATTGAGCCAGGTGCGCGCGCAGTGTCGCGTCGCGGCTCGGGTCGTTGATCACCTGCTCCACAGGCTCGCGCGCCCGCAGCAATTGCAACTGACCGCTGGCCAACTGAGCGTAATAGCTGACGCTGGCGCAACCGTTGAGCAACAAAAACAACACACCCGGAAACAAAACCCGAAAAACGCGATCAAGTAACCCAAGGCTTGGAAACGGCCTGATCAAAATAAGAAATCCCCCGGAGAGTCTGCCCGCAAGACTATCCCGCCTAAAGGAGCACCGCTATGCGCATATTGATGCTGACAGGGGGCCTGCTGACGCTGGCCGGTTGTGCCAATTTCGGAATGCCCGATCCCGACCCTTCGCAAGCCTGGATCGACCTTGATGCCCGGCAGCAGGACACGTCGTTGCAAGCGCTGAAGGTCGATAGCAGCGTGACCGACGACAAACGTTACTTCGAAGTGCAGCCAGGCAGCCATGAGTTGAAGGTGCGTTATCAGTTTCCGGTGGAGGCGACCAATATCGGTCCCGACGCTGAGCCGCTGTGGCGCGATTGCCAGTTGAGCGTGAAATTCAAGGACTTCAACGCCGGCCAGCGTTATCAGTTGCAGGCCGGCAGTATCGGCTTTCGACCATGGGCCAAGCTTTATGACGAGCAGCGCAAAGTGGTAGGTCAAGGCACACCGGCAGGCTGTCAGCGCACCTGATCGGCGCTATGCTGAGGATTCACATCCGTGGATATTCATCATGCGCCAGTTGCTGTTGTTGCTCGCTGCCGGTCTTTTGGCCGGTTGTCAGACGCCTTTGCCCCCGGCCGATCCGCACATGGCCTGGGTCGATTTTTCGACGCCGACACCCGGCGGTAAAGTGCTGATGGCCGAGCGTCTCGACAAACAGCGACTGAATGACGGGCGCTACTTTCAGGTCACCCCCGGCAGTCACGAACTGCGCGTGCGGTTCGATTTCGAAGTGTTTGGTGGTGGCGGCAGCTTGATGAACGGCCCGGTGGAGCGGCTGTGCTATCTGTACATCCGCTATGACCATTTCGAGGCCGGGCAGCGTTATGTGCTGGAGGGGCGTTCGCTGGGGTTCACTCCGAGTGCCCGGCTGTACAACGCCAAGCGCGAAATCGTTGCCGAAGATCGTGACTACAACTGCATCATGTGAAATGTTTCAGCTGTCGTTTTTCTGGTAGATGATCGCTTTGGTGCCGTTCTCACATGAACCGACCACCATGGCGATGTCATGTTTCGCAGCTTCTTCCTTGGTTACGATTTCCAGTGTATAGGACGGCACTGCTTTAGCCTGAATCTTGATTTCGATCTCTTTCTTGAGTTCTTCGCAGTCTTTGGGTGCCGCAATTACCGAGGTGGCCAGTGCACTGCAGAGAATCGCCAAGCCAATACGTTTCATGAGTGAAGCTCCCTGAGGCAGCGCGCACGGGCGTGCGCTGAAGCTGCTGTCATTGATTCGACCATACTTTTACAGCGAGGGTTCTGACTTCGCTCACAACTTGTGTTGAAGGTTTCAAACCTTGGTTGATCTGCAGATGGCTATCGCGAGCAGGCTCACTCCTACAGGGGATCTTCGTCGCTCACAATAATTGTGTCCGCTGGAGATCAACTGTAGGAGTGAGCCAGCTCGCGATAGCGTCAGACCGGTCAGCGACAAATTAGCTGACCAGCGAAGCGTCTAGCGTAATCTTCGCATTAAGTACCTTGGACACCGGGCACCCTTCCTTGGCCTTGTTGCTCAGTTCTTCGAACTGCGCCTGCGTCGCCCCCGGGATTTTCGCCTTGAGAATCAGCTTCACCGCGGTGATCGCGAACCCGCCATCCACCTGATCGAGGGTGACTTCAGCCTGAGTATCAATGCTGTCGGCCTTCAGGCCCGCATCGCCGAGAATCATCGAAAACGCCATAGAGAAGCAGCCGGCATGCGCCGCGCCGATCAGTTCCTCCGGGTTGGTACCTTTGCCGCCCTCAAAGCGCGCCTTGAAACCGTAAGGCGCCTCTCTGAGGACACCGGTTTCGGTGGAGATCGAGCCAATGCCGGTTTTCAGATCGCCTGCCCAATGTGCGGATGCTTTCTTCACGATAGCCATGTCTGCCTCCTCAAGATCTGACGCGGAAACGCCGCGTCGTCGTAGTTTTGCTTGCAAGGCTTCTGAGGATAGACGCCGCAGCAAAGTTCAGCCCGGCTGAATCGTTGACTTTTTTAGTAGGAAATTTCATCGCTGCTATTGAAACTCGGGTATATGCCCTCATTGCACAAAACACGCTTATGGATTTGGCAGGTTTTCGTTTGCAAGAAAAGCCTGCCTCCTCACTCGGAGACGCAGGTTTATGAAACAACTGTCCGACGTAAAATTTTCCACCCTCGATCTGGTACCGGTGCGCGAAAACGGCAGCCCGGCGCAATCGTTGCGCAACTCGCTGGATCTGGCGCAGCACGTCGAGAAATTCGGCTACACGCGGTTCTGGGTGGCCGAACACCACAACATGGACGGCATCGCCAGTTCTGCGACGTCGGTATTGCTCGGCTATCTGGCTGGTGGTACGTCGACGATTCGTGTCGGCTCCGGCGGCGTGATGCTGCCCAACCATGCGCCGCTGGTCATCGCCGAGCAGTTCGGCACCCTCGAAAGTCTGTATCCGGGGCGGATCGACCTCGGTCTGGGCCGCGCGCCCGGTTCCGATCAGATGACAGCCCGGGCGCTGCGCCGCGAGCGCTCCGGCAGCGCTGATGACTTCCCGGAAGACGTCGCCGAACTGGTGCGCTACCTCGGCCCGCGTACCCCGGATCAGCGCGTGATCGCGATGCCGGGCACCGGCACCAATGTGCCGATCTGGTTGCTGGGTTCCAGCCTGTTCAGTGCCCAACTGGCCGGTGAGCGCGGTTTGCCTTACGCCTTCGCCTCGCATTTCGCCCCGCGCTTCATGCACGAGGCGATCCGCGTTTATCGCAATCACTTCAAGCCGTCGGCGGTGCTCGACAAGCCTTACGTGATGCTCGGCGTGCCTTTGGTGGCAGCGGACACCGATGAGCAAGCCGATTACCTGGCGACATCGGTGTACCAGCGCATTCTCGCGTTGATGCGTGGGCAGAGCCTGGTGCAGCGTCCGCCGGTGAAAACCATGGACGGCCTGTGGCTGCCGCATGAGCGTGAAGCGGTGGGGGATTTCCTTGGGCTCGCGATGGTGGGTAGCCCGCAGAAGATTCGCGCCAAACTTGAAGTGCTGATTGAGCAGACCCAGGCGGATGAGCTGATTTTTACCAGTGATCTCTACGAACACGCTGATCGTGTGCATTCCTACGAGTTGTTGGCGCAGGTGATGAAGGGCTGAAAGGCCAAAAAACACCCTCACCCTAGCCCTCTCCCGGAGGGAGAGGGGACTGACCGAGGTGTTCTTGCGCCCAACATCGACATGAAAACTCCAGTCGTACTCAGGTTCTGAACAACCCCCGATCTGCTCCCTTTCCCCCTCGCCCCTCTGGGGGAGAGGGCTGGGGTGAGGGGGATCAATCTCAAACACACCACAAAACTTTCAGACACAAAAAAGCCGACGCATTCACGTCGGCTTTTTGTATTTCAGGCGCAATCAACCGCGCTTGTAGACGATTTCCTTGGTTCCGCCTTCGCAGGTACCGACGACGTCGCCGCCAGCCGCTGCGCCCTTATCGACAATCTCCAGCGAATACCCGGAAACGCCCTTGGCATCCAGCTTCGCCGCGATCTCGCTTTTCAGCTCTTCACATGGCTTACCGGCAGCAAACGCACCACCCGCAAGGCTCAACAAACCTACTGCCAACATGAACTTCTTCATCGGTCGCACTCCCTGGTCGGATTAAAAAAGGCGGGCATCGAGCGTTCACCCGATGCACTCACCCTGTAGCGCTTTGCCATTCCTATGGCACTCGGCCAGCGCGCAAGTTCAGAAGACTAGACCAAACTCAGCTGCTGGCAATGCGGAAGCCGACTTTCAGCGTCACCTGAAAGTGCGCAGCCTTGCCGTCCTTGATGTGGCCACGGGTGTCGACCACTTCAAACCACTCAAGATGCTTGATGCTCTTGTTGGCTTCGGCCAGCGCGTTGTTGATGGCGTCTTCGATGCTGCTGGCGGACGAACCGACCAGCTCGACTTTCTTGTACGTGTGATGGTCACTCATAACGATCTCCTTGGCGTGTGGAATTGAGACTAGCAGTGAATCTGCACTGTTGATTTCGGTGGCTTTGTGCAGGCGAAGTTCAGATTTTCTGCACTTTCTCAAACCGCTGAAGTCCCAACCAACACACGCCACTCATCACCAATGCAGGAGAGCCACCATGGCCAACACCTCTTTACGTAAAGCCTCGTTGCAAAGCATGGAAGCCGAGATCGAGAGTCTGCTCAAGTCGTTGGAAAGCCTGAAGGATGACGCTTCGGACGAGTCGCGCAAGACCCTCAAGGCGCTGAAAAGCAATGCTGAAAGCGCGCTGAAACACTCGCGCCATCTGCTCAGCGATGCCTATGAAGAAGTTAAAGTGAAAACCCGCGAAACCGGGATCGCTACCCGTGATTACGCCCAGGAGCATCCGTGGACGACTGCCGGTGTTGCAGTCGGTGCGATCGGCCTTCTTGCGGCTTACTTGCTGTTCAAGCGCGGCGAGTGATCGCCTTGGCGCAGCTCGTTCTTGAGCCATTGCGCCAGTTGCCGAGCGCGCCCGTCTGCGGCGCGCTTGGGTAGCCACAACGCCAGTTGCGCCGGGGTTTCACCGAAGCCCCATGGCGCAACCAGGCGACCGGCCTTCAAATCTTCCGTCACCAGCGGCTCCGGTGCGATGGCCACGCCAAGGCCTGCCACTGCTGCTTCCAGCAAGTAATACAAATGCTCGAAACCTTGCCCCAGCTTCAACGCTTTTGCGTCGAGTTCGTTCTGCTGCGCCCAGCTTGGCCACGCTTGTGGGCGAGAAGTTGTGTGCAGCAGCGGTTCATTGAGCAGTGCCGAGGCTGGCGCGGTTTGCAAACGTTGATAGCCGCTGAACAGCGGACTCATCACCGGGCCGATGCGTTCTGCGGCCAGCTCGTAAACCTGCATGTCCGCTGGCCATGGCGGCTCGGCAAACAGCAGCAACGCATCCAGTCCCGGTCGCCGAGGATCAAGATCGCCTTCTCCGGCCGACAGATGCAGGCGCAAGTTCGGTAGATCGGCATTCAACCGCCCCAAACGCGGAATAAACCAGCGCGCCAGTAAGCTCCCGGAGCAACCCAGTACAAACGGGGCGTCGGCGGTACTTTGCGTGAGTTCTGCGCAAACGCTGCGCAACCGATCAAAGGCCTCTGCACTGGCATCGCGTAAACGCATACCGGCATCTGTGAGTTTCAAGCCGCGGCCATCCTTGACGAACAGACTGACGCCGAGGTGTTCTTCAAGCACCTTGAGCTGGCGACTGACCGCGCCATGGGTGACGTGCAGCTGTTCGGCTGCCTGACTGACACTGTTCAGCCGGGCGGTGGCTTCGAACGCGCGCAGGGCGTTCAGCGGGGGAAGGTCATGGCTCATGGTATCTGTGAGTTTTCCTGACAGGTTGTGGCGATCTTATCGGTTTTCAGCTTGGAAGGTCAGGGGTAGAGTGGTCGTCATTGTCTTCCCACCCGAATTCACCTGGAGCGACTCATGACCCAGACTTCGAACACCTCTGATCTGCGTAACGGCCCTGACGCCAACGGCCTGTTCGGCTCGTTCGGTGGCCGTTACGTGGCGGAAACCCTGATGCCGTTGATCCTCGATCTGGCCCGCGAATACGAAGCGGCCAAGGAAGATCCGGCGTTCAAAGAAGAATTGGCCTACTTCCAGCGTGACTACGTCGGACGTCCGAGCCCACTGTATTTCGCCGAGCGCCTGACCGAGTTCTGCGGCGGCGCGAAGATTTATCTCAAGCGCGAAGAGCTGAACCACACCGGCGCGCACAAGATCAACAACTGCATCGGCCAGATCCTGCTGGCGCGACGCATGGGCAAGAAACGCATCATCGCCGAGACCGGCGCCGGCATGCACGGCGTGGCCACTGCCACTGTAGCGGCACGTTTCGGTCTCGATTGCGTGATCTACATGGGCACCACTGACATCGAACGTCAGCAGGCCAACGTCTTCCGCATGAAACTGCTGGGCGCTGAAGTGATTCCGGTGGTGGCCGGCACCGGTACTCTGAAAGATGCGATGAACGAAGCCCTGCGTGACTGGGTGACCAACGTCGACAACACCTTCTACCTGATCGGCACCGTGGCTGGCCCGCACCCTTATCCGGCGATGGTTCGCGACTTCCAGGCTGTCATCGGCAAGGAAACCCGCGATCAGTTGCAAGCGCAGGAAGGTCGTCTGCCGGACAGCCTGGTGGCGTGCATCGGTGGCGGTTCCAACGCCATGGGCCTGTTTCACCCGTTCCTCGACGACAAGAGCGTTGAAATCATCGGCGTTGAAGCGGCGGGTTACGGCATCGAAACCGGCAAGCACGCGGCCAGCCTGAATGGCGGCGTTCCGGGTGTATTGCACGGTAACCGGACTTTCCTGCTGCAGGACGACGATGGCCAGATCATCGACGCCCACTCGATTTCCGCTGGCCTCGACTATCCGGGCATCGGCCCTGAGCACGCGTGGTTGCATGACATCGGTCGCGTTCAATACACCTCGGTGACCGACGACGAAGCCCTCGATGCGTTCCACAAATGCTGCCGCCTGGAAGGGATCATTCCTGCCCTGGAAAGCGCTCACGCCCTGGCTGAAGTGTTCAAACGTGCGCCGAAGCTGCCTAAGGATCACCTGATGGTGGTCAACCTGTCCGGCCGGGGCGACAAAGACATGCAGACCGTCATGCACCATATGGAACAGTCCAAGCAGGAGAAACACTGATGAGCCGCCTGCAAACGCGTTTTGCCGACCTCAAAGAACAGAACCGCGCCGCGCTGGTGACCTTCGTCACCGCCGGTGATCCGGACTACGACACTTCGCTGGCGATCCTTAAAGGCTTGCCGGGTGCTGGCGCCGACGTGATCGAGCTGGGCATGCCGTTCACCGACCCGATGGCCGACGGCCCGGCAATTCAACTGGCGAACATCCGTGCCTTGGGTGCCAAGCAGAACCTGCTGAAAACCCTGCAAATGGTTCGTGAATTCCGCGAAGGCAACAGCGATACGCCGCTGGTGCTGATGGGCTACTTCAACCCGATCCACATGTACGGCGTTGAGCGTTTCATCGCCGATGCGAAAGAGGCCGGCGTCGATGGCCTGATCGTCGTAGACATGCCGCCTGAGCACAATGCCGAGCTGTGCGACCCGGCGCAGGCTGCCGGTCTGGACTTCATCCGTCTGACCACGCCAACCACCGACGATGCGCGTCTGCCAAAGGTGCTCAACGGCAGCTCCGGGTTTGTGTACTACGTGTCGGTAGCCGGTGTGACCGGTGCCGGTGCTGCAACCCTGGAGCACGTCGAAGAGGCGGTGACCCGTCTGCGCCGTCACACCGATCTGCCGATCAGCATCGGTTTCGGCATCCGTACCCCGGAGCAAGCAGCGGCCATTGCGCGTCTGGCCGATGGTGTGGTGGTGGGTTCGGCGTTGATCGATCACATCGCCAATGCGACTACGCCGGCGCAAGCCGTCGACGGTGTACTGAGCTTGTGCTCGGCACTCTCCGAAGGCGTGCGTAAGGCCCGCGTCAGCTGAAGGTAAAGTTCCTGATACAGAGGAATTAGCGTCTCGCGACACAGACTAATCCAGCAAGACCGAGGGATTCAGAACCACGTTCTGAATCCCTTTTTGCTGTTTGTGCCGTGAGGAAAGACCCGATGAAAATGCCGAAACGTCTGATGGCCGGATTGGGCGTACTGATGATCAGTGCGACACCGCTGCTGGCCAGCGCCGATCCGCGCGACGATCACGACCACGGCGGCCCGCAGCAGGGCCAGTACGACAACCATGGTAATGACCATCGCGATGATCATCGTGGCCCGCAAAACGATCACCGTGGCGGTCCGCCGCCGCGCGATTTTGGCCCGGTGCGTCAGACCATTCGTGACAATCATGGCTACTTTGTACGCGGTGCACCGCCGCCTCCGGGGATTCATCTGGAACGTGGCCGGCCGTTGCCACACGGGTATTACGGTGAGCGTCTGGACGGTCGCGCGTTGGGTCGTTTGCCGGTGTATCCGGGTTACGAATGGCGTCGGGCGGGGGGCGATATCGTGCTGATCGCGGTGGGCACCGGGATCGTCTACGAAATTCTCGATGGCGTTTTGTATTGATCCGCAGGCAATAAAAAAACCGCAGCCAATGGCTGCGGTTTTTTTTTCAGGGCAGCTCCAGTCCGCCGGAGGCCTTGTGCAATTTGCGCAAATGCGCGCCAATCTGCTTCACATTCTCCTCGCTGGCGGCAATCTCTGCGGCCCGCTTGGGCTCCAGCAACTTGCGCACTTCGGCGTCGAGATCGCCGGACAGTGCCAGCAGCTTCTTCTGCCGCTGGCTGCTCTCCGCTTCCAGTCGAGTGAACTCGGTCGGCTGCGGCAATCCGTAGCCCTTGGCGTCGAGCAATTCTGCCGGACGGCTGAGGAACCCGCTATTGGCGAGGATTTCCTGCAAGGTCGCATTGGCCTTGTCCATGCCGCCGTTTTCCAGCTCACGCGCACCGAGGTAACGCTGCTTGACCTCGTCCTGAGCCAGCAACAACTGGCGCCGATAACTGGCTTGTTCCAGCAACAGCAGCGCGGCGCTGGTGCGCAAATCCGCCCGCTCGAACCACTCGCGGCGTTCCTCGGCTGTCAGCGAAAGCCATTCCTCAACAGTGTTCTGCTTGATCGGCAGTTGCTTCTTCAGCACATCGAACATCGCCTGATAGCGATCGCGGAACGAGTCGAAGCGGTAACCCAGACGCAGCGCTTCTTTTGGATCATCCAGCACACTGGTGTCCGCCAGACCACGGCCTTTCATCACTTCCAGCAAGCCGTTGGGCATGATGCTGTCCAGACCCACGAACTGTGTGTTGTTGCTGCCGCTGCGCAACAGCTTCAGGCCTTCCACCGCACAGTTGTTGGAGAGGAAGAAGTAGTTGCCGTCATAGCTCCAGTGCATTTCGGCGGCGTGTTCGACCACACCTTCGATCTCGTCGCGGGACAGGTTCAGCGGCACCGAAGCGAGGCTGCGCAGTTCGGTCTTGGTGTATTCGTCGATGACCTGCGCAAGCGGCAGCACGAACAGGCGCGACGGGTATTTGCCGACCAGGCCGTCCCAGCTCGACAGCTGTACATCGCCGACAAAGGCGCGGTAGGACAACACCAGGTGCTGGTCCAGATCGAGTCGGCAATCCGGCCCGCGCGGGCGGCCCGGTGCGCAGATCACCAGGCGCAACATGCTGTGGCCCCAGCGGCTGACCCAGTTCTGATTGGCCTCGGCCAGCAGATAGTCGACGGCATAGACCCGCTCGGGATCGACCTGCCCCAAAGGTTGCTTGGCAAAGTCGTTGCCGGCATTGAGAAACGCGAAAGTCTTGCTGCAAGTGTCCTTGGCCGGCGGTGCCCAGCCGAAGTGTTGCTGGTAATAGCGGTACAGCGCCGGGCGGCGGCAGGCGTAGCTCGGGTCGAGGAGGAAATACTCCATGTTGACCGCGACGAACTCCTTCGGGCTGGAGATTTCGTACAGGTCCGGGCTGCGCGCGATCTGCCGGTTGTGTTGTTCGCGCTCACCGCGGCGGCCGACGTATTGCTGCCAACCGGCGAGGTCGAGCAGGCGCGGATCATCGCTGAGGGTGAAGCGACGGCCGTTCTGGCCGCGACACTCGTCGGGAATGCCGATCAGCCCGGCGCTGTTAAAGCGGCGCGTGCAGCGCTGAATCAGCGTGCGCTCGGCATTCGGCCATAAGCGGGCGCGGTCATAAATGTGGGTGATTTCATGCAGCACCGTGGCGAGCAGTTCCTGGCGCACAGTGCCGTGGGGGCGATTGGTTTTTTCTTTGGCTGCGCTGCCATCCGTGAGACCGGCGAGCAGTTTTCGATTCAGATCGAGCTCGGCCACCAGTGTGGCTTGGCCATAGGCGTTGGCGGGCATGTCGTCGGTCCAGCCGACATCGATGCGCCGATCCAGCCGCTCGATAAAGCTCGGCGGCAGTTTTTGCATCGCCTCATCGATCAGCGCCTGGCTGGCCTGTTGTTGGGCGGGGCTCAGACCGTCGGTCTTGAGCCGCAATTGCAGGCCGGCGTGGGCGCTGTTGCCAAGCAACAACAACGCCCCGGCCAGCAGCCAGGTGCCGAATGACCTCACAGCGCGAGGATGGCTTCGGCGAGAACCTGATCACTGGCGTCGCGCGCTTCCGGCACGCGAGTGCGCAGGGTATTGAGCGCCGCTTCCAGATGCGCGCCACGGATATCACCGTTAGTGGCGACGAAACTGGCAGCGTCGTCGTGGGCTTCGCGGATGATTTTCGAATCGCGAATCGACGTAGTGGTGTCGGAGGTGAAATCGATAGTGCGCTGGGAGGCACGAACGATGATGTTACTGGTGGCTACCAGGGTGTGCGCCTGGGCCACGTCGGCCAACAAAAACAGGCCAAGGGCGGCAGCAATCAGCGGGCTACGCATGGAACGACTCCGAAGGGGCAAGGATAACGGGGGTACAGGATAACTATTGGACGAGAATTGCCTCTGCCAGTTCAAGGTCGCTGACATGAAGTTTCGGCCGGGTTTTGCGCAAGTAATGCAGCGCAGATTCCAGACGAGCGCCTCGCCATTCACCGTCACTGGCAACAAACGCGGCCGCGTCATCGTGAGCGGCGAGCAGCAGTTTACGGTCGAAAGGCGCGGAAGACACCATGCTGGTGGCGTAACCACTGACGACAGTGCCTTGGGTCGACGCATTGAAAGCATCAAAGGCATCGACGGACGTCGCCCAGCAGGCGGTAAACAATAAGGAAGGGATCAGCAGATTTGGAAGAAAGCGCATTGGACTCGGTAACTGTTGGCGAGCCCAAAGGCTAGCGCAATGCCCGGGCCAGAGCCAGCGCCGAAACATCGGGACACGACCGGCGTGTCCCGAACGGTGCCAGTCGCTTAGATCGTCAGGATGGCTTGAGCCAACTGCGCGTCGGTAGCTTGCAGCTGTGGCGCCTGATGACGGATGTGATCCAGCGCGCTTTCCAGTTTCACCCCACGGATCTCGCCCTCGCTGGCCACGAAGCTGGCAGCGTCGTCACGGGCGGCAAGAACGATTTTGTCGTCACGGAAGGACGAGGTGACGTCGGAAGTTGCGTCGGACGAAGACTTCAGTGCACCGACAACGGCGTCGGTGGTGACGATAAAGCTGGTGGCGCTGGCGTTGGCAGCCACGGCCAGCAGGGCGGCAGCGCTGAGCAGACGAAGACGGGACATGGTGTAACTCCTTTGGATAAACCGTAGAGAGAGGTGGCTCGGTATCTGAGGAGTCAGACGCCAGTGACACAACATTCGCCACGTTCTGCGTGGATATTAGGCCTGCTTTGCGAGGTTCGCACAGTGGGCAAAATGCTAGCGCCAGAACGGCTTATCCAGTTCATTCAGGCGATCGGCGTGGCTGAGGCCTAGATCGGCTAGATCTCGACTGTCGAGTTGAAACAGCGCGCGCCGCGTTCTGGCGCGCTCCAAGGACTCCCAAAGACCGCCAAACAAGCGCCGCAGAGCGTTGCGGCGAGGAATCGGCAGGCTCGAAGTTTCTGAAACATTCTGTAAGTCTTTCATGGGCGTATTCCTTTCACCGGAGAAGGCGGAAGGTCATGTTGAGCCTGTGACAGACAAAGATGCAGATACACTTGAGTGAAATTGTACTGGTTTAGATGATGATTGAATAAAACTGTACCTGTCTGTTGTATCAGCAGGTGTACCTGGATTTTCCACCCCGAAAACGACAAAACCCGTCGGGGTTTCCCACGACGGGTTTCGTTTTTTCAATTCGGGTTGCTGGCGGTGGGTCTAACGACCAGAGCCAGCGACGCTACTTAGCGCCAGAACGGCTTGCTCAGCTCTTCGTAGCGTTGTGCTTCGCTGATACCGGCGTCAGCCAGCAGACGCGAATCCAGACGAGCCAGTTGATGGCGGCTGGAGATGCGGCGCTGCCACAACATCAGGTTGGCGATAACGCGCAGAGGCAGGGAAGCCTGGGTGTTTACAGCTTTGTCTTCGAAGAACAGTTCGGAACTGAGTGTACGTTCCATGGTTGACATCCTTCCGCTTGTGGCGGGATCAGGTAGTGGTTTGACTGGTGCCCATGATCCTCTCGTTTGCCAAGTCTCTCTAGATACAGTTCAACTGTATTGTGAGTGACCAGTTAACTGTTTATAGGGGGTGTACGGGTCAAAATTGAGCAAACTGTACCTGTCCGCACTTAAGTGGTGCATTTTTGCTCAATTCACTCGGAAAGGTAGGCAAGGTCTGTAGGAAATGACCAGTACAGCAGTACAGTTTTTGTCAGGGAGGGAGGCTTGAGAAACTCTGCCGACGCAAACTGTGTTTGCGTCGGCGGTTTATCTGTGTGGATCAGACCACGAGCATGCGCCCGGTTTCTTCCAGATTCATGTGCCAGCTCAACGCTTCCCGCAGGATGTGCGGGGTGTGGCCACCGATTGCGCAAGCCGCCGTGAAGTAGTCATTCAGCGCCTGACGGAAGTCCGGGTGTACACAGTTATCGATGATCACCCGCGCCCGCTCCCGTGGCGCCAGGCCTCGCAAGTCGGCAAGACCCACTTCGGTCACCAGAATGTCAACGTCGTGCTCGGTGTGGTCAACGTGGCTGACCATCGGCACCACACTGGAAATTGCGCCGCCCTTGGCGATCGACTTGGTCACGAACACCGCCAGATGCGCGTTGCGCGCGAAGTCGCCGGAACCGCCGATGCCATTCATCATCCGCGTGCCGCAAACGTGTGTGGAGTTGACGTTGCCATAGATGTCGAACTCCAGCGCCGTGTTGATGCCGATGATGCCCAAGCGGCGCACCACCTCCGGGTGGTTGGAGATCTCCTGCGGCCGCAGTACCAGTTTGTCCTTGTACTTCTCCAGATTGCCGAACACGTCGCTGTTGCGCCGCTCCGACAGGGTGATCGAACTGCCCGAAGCAAAGCTCAGCTTGCCGGCATCAATCAGGTCGAAGGTCGAATCCTGCAGCACTTCGGAGTACATGGTCAGGTCTTCGAACGGCGAATCGATCAGGCCGCACATCACCGCGTTGGCAATGTTGCCGATCCCGGCCTGCAACGGGCCGAGCTTGTTGGTCATGCGCCCGGCGTCGACTTCCTGCTTGAAGAAGGTGATCAGGTGATCGGCGATGGCATTGGTGTCGACATCCGGCGATGACACGGTGGACGGCGAATCGGCCTGCTGAGTGATAACGATGGCGACAATCTTCTCCGGCGGGATCGGAATCGCGGTGCTGCCGATGCGGTCGTCGACTTTTACCAGCGGGATCGGCGTGCGCGTCGGGCGGTAGGTCGGGATATAGATGTCGTGCAGGCCTTCGAGGTTGGCGTTGTGCGCCAGGTTGATCTCGACAATCACCTGTTTGGCGAAAATTGCGAAGCTCGCCGAGTTGCCCACCGAGGTGGTCGGCACGATGTGACCCTGTTCGGTGATGGCGACGGCTTCGATGACCGCGATGTCCGGCAGCTTCAGTTGCTGGTTGCGCAGTTGCTCGACGGTTTCCGACAGATGCTGGTCGATGAACATGACCTCGCCGGCGTTGATTGCCTTGCGTAGGGTGCTGTCGACCTGGAACGGCATGCGCCGCGAGAGTACGCCGGCTTCGGTCAGTTGCTTGTCGAGGTCGTTGCCGAGGCTGGCGCCGGTCATCAGGCTGATCTTCAGCGGCGTGATCTTGGCGCGCTCGGCCAGTGCGTGAGGAACAGCCTTGGCTTCGCCGGCGCGGGTGAAACCGCTCATGCCGACGGTCATGCCGTCTTCAATCAGAGCAGCTGCGTCGGCGGCGCTCATCACTTTATCCAACAACGAAGGCAGGCGAATACGGTCACGGTACATGGATTATTATCTCGGGCAACGAGTAGCAGGATGCGCAGTCTAGTGAATTTGACGGGCGCCTGTCCCGCTACCAAGGTCGCAAACGAGGCGTCTATTTAGCGGGTTTGAAGTAAAACACCGTTACCGGATCTGCAACAACGCGGCAAATTGTCCGACGTTTGCGCAAACAAAAACGCCCCGACGAGTCGGGGCGTTCGGTGCAGCAGCGATGGATTACTCGACCGCTTTGACCATGTCTTCGATGACCTTCTTCGCGTCGCCGAAGACCATCATGGTTTTGTCCAGATAGAACAGTTCGTTGTCCAGACCGGCATAGCCGCTGGCCATCGAGCGCTTGTTGACGATGATGGTCTTGGCCTTGAACGCTTCGAGAATCGGCATGCCGGCAATCGGCGATTTCGGATCGTTCTTCGCCGCCGGGTTGACCACGTCGTTCGCGCCGAGCACCAGCACCACGTCGGCCTGACCGAACTCGGAGTTGATGTCTTCCATCTCGAACACCTGATCGTAAGGCACTTCGGCCTCGGCGAGCAGAACGTTCATGTGCCCTGGCATACGGCCGGCAACCGGGTGGATCGCGTACTTCACGGTCACGCCACGGTGGGTCAGCTTCTCGGTCAGTTCTTTCAGTGCATGTTGCGCACGTGCTACCGCCAGACCGTAGCCCGGCACGATGATCACGGTGTCGGCGTTGGTCAGCAGGAAGGTCGCGTCGTCAGCCGAACCGGATTTCACCGGACGTGCTTCTTTCGCACCGGCCGGGCCAGCATCAGCCGTATTGCCGAAACCGCCAAGCAGCACATTAAAGAAGGAACGGTTCATCGCCTTGCACATGATGTACGAGAGGATCGCACCGCTCGAACCCACCAGTGAACCGGCAATGATCAGCATCGAGTTGTTCAGCGAGAAACCGATACCCGCCGCCGCCCAGCCCGAGTAGCTGTTGAGCATCGACACCACGACCGGCATGTCGGCGCCGCCGATCGGGATGATGATCAGCACACCCATCACGAACGCCAATGCCAGCATCAGCGCGAACGCGGTGAGGTTGCCGGTGAACATGAAGGTCAGACCGAGCGCCAGCGTTGCCAGACCCAGCACTGCGTTGAGCTTGTGCTGCCCGGCGAACTGTACCGGTGCGCCCTGGAACAGACGGAACTTGTACTTGCCCGACAGCTTGCCGAACGCAATCACCGAACCGGAGAAGGTGATTGCACCGATCGCCGCACCAAGGAACAGCTCCAGACGGTTACCCGCAGGAATCGAGTCGCCCAGCTGTTTGACAATGCCCAGCGACTGCGGCTCAACAACAGCGGCAATTGCGATGAACACTGCTGCCAGACCGATCATGCTGTGCATGAAGGCGACCAGTTCCGGCATCTTGGTCATTTCAACGCGTTTGGCCATGATCGAACCGGCCGTACCGCCGACCAGCAGGCCAACGATCACGTAACCGATACCGGCCGTGGCCAGCTCAGCACCCAACTTATAGATGAGGCCGACGGTGGTCAGGATCGCCAAGGCCATGCCGAGCATGCCGAACAGGTTGCCGCGCCGTGAGGTGGTCGGGTGCGACAGGCCTTTGAGGGCCTGGATAAAGCAGATCGACGCGATCAGGTAGAGCGTCGTGACGAGATTCATGCTCATTACTTCGGCGCCTCTTCTTTTACTTTCGGGGCTTTCTTCTTGAACATCTCAAGCATGCGGCGGGTGACCAGGAAGCCACCGAACACGTTGACCGCCGCAAGTGCCACGGCGAGGGTGCCCATGGTTTTGCCCAGCGGCGTGACAGTCAGTGCAGCAGCGAGCATGGCGCCGACGATCACGATCGCCGAAATGGCGTTGGTTACCGCCATCAACGGCGTGTGCAGCGCAGGTGTGACGTTCCAGACCACGTGGTAACCGACATAAATCGCCAGCACGAAGATGATCAGGTTGTAGATACCGGGGGAGATAAGCTCTTCCATCGTCTGAATCCCTGCTTAGGCGTTTTTGCGGATGACTTGGCCGTCGCGGCACATCAGGCACGCGGCGACGATGTCGTCTTCGAGGTTGACGTCGAACTGGCCTTCTTTCGTGAAAACCAGCTTGAGGAAGTCCAGCAGGTTGCGTGCGTACAGTGCCGAAGCGTCTGCAGCGACTTCACCGGCCAGGTTGGTCGGGCCGCAAATGGTCACGCCATTTTCGACCACGACCTGATCAGCCACGGTCAGCGGGCAGTTGCCACCCTGAGCAGCGGCGAGGTCGATGACCACCGAGCCCGGTTTCATCTGCGCCACAGTCTCCGCGCTCAGCAGGGTCGGTGCCTTGCGGCCCGGAATCAGCGCGGTGGTGATGACGATGTCAGCCTGCTTGGCGCGCTCGTGCACAGCCTGGGCCTGACGCTGCATCCAGCTCGCTGGCATTGGCCGCGCGTAACCACCGACACCGACGGCGCATTCGCGCTCTTCATCGGTCTCGTAAGGCACGTCGACGAACTTCGCACCGAGGGATTCGATCTGCTCTTTTACCGCCGGACGCACGTCAGACGCTTCGATCACCGCACCCAGGCGTTTCGCCGTGGCAATCGCCTGCAACCCGGCCACGCCCGCGCCAAGAATCAGCACGCGCGCCGCTTTCACGGTGCCTGCAGCGGTCATCAACATCGGCATGAAGCGTGGGTAGTGGTGAGCGGCCAGCAACACAGCCTTATAGCCGGCAATGTTCGCCTGCGACGACAACACATCGAGACTCTGCGCGCGCGATGTGCGCGGCGCCGCTTCGAGGGCGAACGCGGTAATGCCGCACTCGGCCATCTTCGCAATGGTTTCGTTGTTGAACGGGTTGAGCATGCCGACCAGCACCGTACCGCGCTTGATCAGCGTCAGTTCGGCATCGCTCGGGGCGACCACCTTGAGAATCAGCTCGGCGCCAAACGCATCATTGGCACTGCCAATGGTTGCGCCTGCCGCTTCATAGGCACTGTCGACCACACTGGCTTTTACGCCGGCGCCGGTTTGCACAGTGACCTTATGACCTTGGCTGATCAGCTTTTTAATGGTTTCCGGGGTTGCAGCAACCCGTTTTTCACCGGTCTGGGTTTCGAGAGGAACACCAATGTGCACGTCAAATCTCCTGCGTGATCTTATTGAGTAAACCCATGCACTACGGATGGTGCGACTGGGGCGGCCGATCAGCACGATCCCGCCAAATCAGGGCGGGGCGCGGCATTTTGCAGGCGAACTTTATGCCCTTCAAGGGATTATGACGGGTGACGGAAAATTAACTACAAGTCATGCCGTGACCGAATGTCGCAGATGGCTAGCTGAATCCCTTGCAGCCCGTGCCTTGCAAGGATTCTGGCCGATTATGGAAAAATTTCTCATCGGTGACGTGAATAGGCAGCAATGCGTCGTCAATGAAGGCTCAAAGCCACGTCTTCAGGCGCTTTTGGGACGTCTGTACGACTTTCGGATACAGTCTGTGCAATTGCGACAAATACTTACATCTGTAGGGCTTTGAATTTCCTGACTACGGGGTTAGCTATCGCTGTGAGCCTTTACCCTTCTAGGCTGTAGCTCTGCGCTTGGGTTACCAGCCAGTCACGAAATGCCTTTAATGACGCTGATTCGACTTTTCGTTCGGGAATCATCAGGTAATAGGCCTTGATGCTTGAGAGTGCCTGGGGGTTGGCAATCACCAGGCGCTTCTCGGCTAACTCACGCTGAATCAGGAACGGTGGAATCAGCGCAATGCCCATGTCGTGCATGGCGGCCTGGGCAAGCATGGAGAATAGCTCGTAGCGCGGGCCTGTCATGTCCCGGGGGATATTCAGGTGTTGTGAGTTGAACCACTGACGCCAGGCATAGGGGCGGGTGGTCTGCTGCAACAACGGTAGCTCGGCGATTGCCTCGGCTGTCAGGTGCGTCTTGTTACCGAGTAGGGCGGGGCTGCACACCGGCATCGGATTTTCGCCCATCAGCCTGTGGGATTCGGTACCCGACCAGTCGGCATCGCCAAAGTAGATCGCCGCATCGAATTCGGTATCGGCAAACAGAAAGGGCCGGGTGCGGTTGGTCAGGTTGACCGTGACCTCCGGGTGCTTGAGCTGGAAATCCTTGAGACGTGGCAGTAGCCACTGTGTGCCGAAGGTCGGCACCACCGCGAGTTCGATCACATTGGTGCCTTGCTGACCCATCACTGAGAGGGTGTCGCGCTCAACCGCGTCGAGTTGCGTCGCAACTCGGCGGCTGTATGAAAGCCCCGCCTCGGTCAACTTCACCCCGCGTCGCGAGCGTCGGAACAGTTCCACGCCAAGGAACTCCTCAAGGCTGGCGATCTGTCGGCAAATGGCCCCTTGAGTGAGGGAAAGTTCTTCGGCAGCGCGGGTAAAACTCTCGTGGCGTGCGGCGGCCTCGAAGCTGATCAGGGCGGTGGTGCTGGGGATCTTCCTGCGCATGTACGTCAACCTCACTAATGCGCCGCATAAAAGGCATTTCACGACGTTTCGGAGTGAGAAATTAGCACAACAGAATGCGAAATCCTCGTTTGCCGCGACAGCGAACCGCGCCTAGGATCAATGCCACGTTAATTCAGCCGATTTGCGAGGACACAATCATGGGCGCTAAAGCTAGCTTCAACTGGATCGATCCCCTGCTGCTGGATCAACAGCTCACCGAAGAAGAGCGCATGATCCGCGACACCGCCGAGCAGTTCGCTCAGCAGAGCCTCGCACCGCGTGTCCTCGAAGCTTTCCGTCATGAGAAAACTGATCCGGCGATCTTCCGCGAAATGGGCGAAGTCGGCCTGCTGGGTGCGACCATCCCCGAGCAGTACGGTGGCAGCGGCCTCAACTATGTCAGCTATGGGCTGATTGCTCGCGAAGTGGAGCGTGTCGATTCTGGCTACCGCTCGATGATGAGTGTGCAGTCGTCGCTGGTAATGGTGCCGATCAACGAATTCGGTACCGAAGCGCAGAAACAGAAATACCTGCCGAAACTGGCTTCCGGTGAATGGATCGGCTGCTTCGGCCTGACCGAGCCAAACCATGGTTCCGACCCGGGCGCGATGATCACCCGTGCCCGCAAAGTCGAAGGCGGCTACAGCCTGACCGGCGCGAAGATGTGGATCACCAACAGCCCGATCGCTGATGTGTTTGTGGTCTGGGCTAAAGACGATGCTGGCGACATCCGTGGTTTCGTACTGGAGAAGGGCTGGAAAGGTCTGAGCGCTCCGGCGATTCACGGCAAGGTCGGTCTGCGTGCGTCAATCACCGGTGAGATCGTCATGGACAACGTGTTCGTGCCGGAAGAAAACATTTTCCCCGACGTGCGCGGCCTGAAAGGCCCGTTCACCTGTCTCAATTCTGCGCGTTATGGTATCTCCTGGGGTGCGCTGGGCGCTGCCGAGTTCTGCTGGCACACCGCTCGCCAGTACACTCTGGATCGTCAGCAGTTCGGTCGCCCATTGGCCGCTACTCAGCTGATCCAGAAGAAGCTGGCTGACATGCAGACCGAGATCACTCTGGCCCTGCAAGGCTGCCTGCGTCTGGGGCGCATGAAGGACGAAGGAACCGCTGCGGTCGAGATCACTTCGATCATGAAGCGCAACTCCTGCGGCAAGTCGCTGGACATCGCCCGCATGGCTCGTGACATGCTCGGTGGTAATGGCATCTCCGACGAGTTCGGCGTGGCCCGTCATCTGGTCAACCTGGAAGTGGTGAATACCTATGAAGGCACTCACGACGTTCACGCTCTGATCCTGGGGCGTGCACAAACCGGCTTGCAGGCGTTCTATTAATAGGAGAGCGACCATGGGCGCGCTGTCGCATCTGCGGGTACTGGATTTATCGCGCGTGTTGGCCGGGCCGTGGGCCGGGCAGATACTCGCCGACCTTGGCGCCGAGGTGATCAAGGTCGAGCGCCCTGGTAATGGTGACGACACTCGCGCCTGGGGACCGCCCTTCCTTAAGGACGCTTATGGCGAGAACACGTCAGAGGCGGCTTATTACCTGTCAGCCAACCGCAACAAGCAATCGGTGACCATCGACTTCACGCGTCCCGAGGGGCAGAAGCTGGTGCGCGATCTGGCGGCCAAGTCGGACATCCTTATCGAGAACTTCAAGGTCGGTGGGCTAGCGGCTTATGGGCTCGACTATGAATCGTTGAAGGCGATCAATCCGAATCTGATCTATTGCTCGATTACCGGATTCGGCCAAACCGGGCCGTATGCCAAGCGTGCCGGCTATGACTTCATGATTCAGGGGCTGGGCGGGCTGATGAGCCTGACCGGTCGTCCCGAGGGTGATGAAGGTGCCGGGCCGGTGAAGGTCGGTGTGGCGCTGACGGATATCCTGACGGGGCTTTATTCGACGGTCGCGATTCTGGCGGCGTTGGCTCATCGCGATCACGACGGTGGTGGTCAGCACATTGATATGGCGTTGCTGGATGTTCAGGTGGCTTGTCTGGCCAACCAGGCGATGAATTATTTGACTACGGGTAATGCGCCCAAGCGTCTGGGCAATGCGCATCCGAACATTGTGCCTTATCAGGACTTTCCTACGGCCGACGGTGATTTCATTCTTACCGTGGGCAATGACGGGCAGTTCCGCAAGTTTGCTGAGGTGGCAGGGCAACCGCAGTGGGCTGACGATCCGCGTTTTGCTACTAATAAGCTGCGTGTGGCTAATCGGGCGGTGTTGATTCCGCTGATTCGCCAGGCGACGGTATTCAAGACTACCGCCGAATGGGTGGCTCAACTGGAGCAGGCGGGCGTGCCGTGTGGGCCGATCAATGATCTGTCGCAGGTGTTTGAAGATCCACAGGTTAAGGCGCGTGGCCTGGCGATAGAGCTGCCGCACGCGTTGGCTGGAATGGTGCCGCAGGTGGCTAGCCCTATCCGCATGTCGCAGACGCCGGTGGAGTATCGCCGTGCGCCTCCTTTGTTAGGCGAGCATACGCTGGAGGTTTTGCAGGGTGTGTTGGGTTTGGGCGCAGGTGCGGTGGCGGAGTTGAAGTCGGCTGGGGTGCTCTGACGATCCCTTCTATATAGAAGGGATCGTGTTTTCTACCTATATATGGCTGTCTTTGGTCGCTTTTTAACCAATCTGCAAGTGTTTGAAAGAAAAGCGAAATTAACGGTTGACGACAGATTTCAGATGTCTATAATTCGCCCCACTTCCGGCGCAGTCGAAACGGAAAACTCCTTGAGATTCAATGAGTTATGTAGGTTTCGGCAGTGAGTTGCTTCAGTTCATCGAAGCCGAAAGGGAGTTGAAAAAGAGGTGTTGACAGCAGCGTGTAACGCTGTAGAATTCGCCTCCCGCTGACGAGAGATCTGAAGCGCAAGTGGTTGAAGTTGTTGAAGAATTCTTCGAAAGCTTCTGAAAATAATCACTTGACAGCAAATGAGGCTGCTGTAGAATGCGCGCCTCGGTTGAGACGAAAGATCTTAACCAACCGCTCTTTAACAACTGAATCAAGCAATTCGTGTGGGTGCTTGTGGAGTCAGACTGATAGTCAACAAGATTATCAGCATCACAAGTTACTCCGCGAGAAATCAAAGATGTAACCAAC
>NZ_FYEA01000008.1 GCF_900187605.1 Pseudomonas sp. Irchel 3H7 | reverse complement strand
GTCGACACCGTCGCGCACCACATCCGGCGGATCGAAGGCCATGGTCAGTTCGGAGTGGCCGTAGTCGGGATTAAGATCCTGACCACCGGGTAGTTCGAGTTTGACGACGAACTTGATCGTCGGTCCTTGCTCGAAGTTCTGCCCGAACCGCTTGATCTGATAGGACAGCTCCCAGTCGCCGCTGAGCAAACGCTCGGGCGCGACGAAGAGGGTGACGTGCTTGTCCACCTCGATGTCTTCGGTAATGGTCTTCTGCGCGACCATGGTGGTGCCCAGGTACAACTTGCAGTTGTCGTTCTTGCTCATGTTGTTCCAGGCGGGCACCTGGATCTTCAGCCCCTTGTCGGGGTAGGTAAGTCGTGCAGCGGCGAGGTTGACGCCCCACGTGCCGTTCTTGAGGTCTCGGCCACCGGGGATTTCCGGATCGAGCAGGGACAGTACCGAGATTTGTTTGCGCGGTTGGACGAGCATGACGGGCACTCCTGCCTAGGGTGGGGCGATGGAGTGATTAGGGGATAAAACCGGGAAAAGCGCACCTGTCAGATCTGACAGGTGTGTGCGGATTTCTGACGGGCGGTAGCAAGATCGCAATCTTTCAAACAACGTTTATTACTTCATCGTTCTTATAAAGCAACGGACAAATGAATGCTCATTTGTCCGTTGTGCTTTCCAGTGATGTGTTTAATCAGGTCCGCAGCAGAACGCCGATACACCCCACTCTGC
Organism: Pseudomonas sp. Irchel 3H7; assembly: GCF_900187605.1. Classification (GTDB taxonomy): domain Bacteria; phylum Pseudomonadota; class Gammaproteobacteria; order Pseudomonadales; family Pseudomonadaceae; genus Aquipseudomonas. Next base: position 376,225 of record NZ_FYEA01000008.1, on the reverse strand, counting down.
CGTTGTCATTTGACCCATAAACAACCCCGTCTCCCGGGCGTAGCAACCAGTGGGATCCCCATTGGTGTCTATCGGCTACCCAGTAGAAGTCATAGGAATATCCCCCCGGATCCCCTCCGTACACTGAGCGCAAATTGTTGTAATCGCCAATGGCTGGAAATTGGCCTCCAGCGTTGTTCACAGTTGCTGACATGGTTCCCAGGTTATGGCGTCCGCCCCCGTAATTGGCGATATACCAGACGTTTTGAACAGAAACAGAATACGACGCCGTAGATCCTCGACTATCTGTAACGATCACGCGAGCACCGCCATTTCGTACACCAATCACTCTCCCTGTTGAAGCGTCGACCTGGAGATAGGCTGTATTGTCAGTGCTATAGCGATAGGGCGGTATGCCACCGCTGGCGCCTCGAGTTAGATAGGCTCCAGCGGGAGGATTGGTCACGGGTCTGTTGGTATGTCTGACCATGTATCCACTGAGATAAGCGGTGGATGTGTCAATGTACAACGGTGGTATTGGATCTCTTCTGAAATTTCGGGTATTGGATTGTTGGTTCGTCGACAGCGCTTTGACGTACACCGCATGTTCACCAGTATCAATCGCAAGACTGGTTGTCCAGGCACCGTTTTGGCCGGTAGGCACGATCTGTTTCCCACCTCCGTTGTCGTAAACCTGTACGTCATATAAGGGTGTGAACCGGCCCGTCAGAGTGACCGAACTGTCATAGGTTCTTCCTCCCTCCGCCAGTTCACCACCCGAGTGCCTGATTGAGGTCAGCGTTATTGCGTCGTGCGGCTTGATAGTAAAGTTATGAGCTGGGGACTCCAACTGATCACCATAAATCGCTCTGGCTTTGAGGGAGTATGTTGTACCCGTCAGATCAGTCAGAGTGATTGCGCCGGCGCCATCACCGTCGAGGGAAATAGGCAAGCCAATAGCATTGGTGCCATTGTAAAGCTGCACCGATTGATTCGGATCTGCTGAGACGGCCACTGCAATTTCGGTATCGTAGGTTGTTCCGTTATTGGCGACCGGCCCCAGTGAGTCATTGACTGCGGTAATACTGGGCCGGGTGGCGATACCAATGGTGAACGTTCTTGGCCGACTGATTGGCGGGTCGGCATCATACAAGGCCTCGACCGTTATGCTCTGCAAGCCTTCGAGCAAATTACCGGTAATCAATTCCCAGGTCCCGGGAGCGATGACATCGACTATGTCTTGTGGGGCGCTGTTGATCATGACACGGACTTTTTCCCCCCGAGTGGCGGTACCCTGAATTTTCACGCGTTTATCGTAGGTCACGGTCGCTTCTGGAATCTCCTTGTCTTGTGGATCTTTCACACTGGTGATGATCGGTGTTACGTAGTCGTAGCGTGTGCGTATCGTCAAAGGCAGGTTCGGAAATTCGACTGCTGCGTCCTCACTGCCATTGAATATCACCGAGCATGTCACGGTGGCTGGAGAGCTGTGGAGCAACTTCAGTAAATCGGACCTGAGCAACGGTTCATTAAGCCCGGTGATGGCTTGTTGCTTGCTGATTTTATGTGTTTTGAGCACTTCGATGATGTGGACGCCGGTACTGGCACGACCTACAACATTGAGATCCACGACTTGCCCTTCGGCAATGAAGGGCCACGGTTTGACCAGAATACTGGCGTCGCCGCTGAACTCCATCAGATCCAGAACGGCATTGACGGCTTGCGGAACTTCGGGCGCAGGCAAGTCTTTTTCCGGATCCTGAAAACCCAGAATATTCAGCGGCAATTCCTCTGATTGCGTCCATAACTTATGGCGCTGCACAGCGTATTTGACCGATACAGTGCTCAGGATGTTGGCACCCACCACAGAGGCGGGCAGGTGGAAGGTAACAGTACCGTCAGCTTCGGCGGGTTTTTCGAGGTCCTCCGATGTTCCGGAGCCGGGCGTACCTGTCCATAACAGACGTAACTGATCCAGCTTCTCATCCATGGTGTCGTAGCTGCATTCGACATCGACACCGTTGAGCGCATCCATCGGATCGAGGGTGTTGTCGGAGGCCTGGATGACCACAGGCGGAAGCAGTCGACCCAGCGGTACCCCGACGATTACCCGAAACGGTGCAGAATAACTGTATTTCCCGGTGGCGGCGTGCAGCAGGGTGTAAATCACGGTGACCGGAAAGCCGATGTTGGTCGTGACGTATTGCGCATCCACCCGAAAACGTGCGGTCTTGTCGATAGACAACTCAGTGATGGGTATGCTGCCTTTGGTTGAGCCATCAAAGGTGGAACCAATCCAGTGATAAGTCAGCGTGTCGCCCTTCATCCAATTGACCGGTTTGACCAGCACATGCGCCTGGGTATAAACCAGTGTCGGGTCGATCACGCCATCTTTGGCTTCTTCTACATCGGGGGCCGGCAGTGTGGCGGGGAGTGCGCGTACTTCGACCCGCAAAAAGTCAGACTCGCTGAGTCCATAATCGGCAGGATCGTCGTTGTACACCCGGTAATAGAGTTTGAGGCTGCCGTTGTTCAACGCGAGGATGTGCTCTTGCAACACAGTGATGTAAGTACGCTTTGCCTCCTGATCGTTACTGCTGACGTCATACAGTTCCTCATACACATAGGCACTGCCGTCTGATTTCGTGCCTTCCCAGATCATGTTGATCGTGTCACCGGTTTTAAGGCTCGGGTAGGCAATCAATACGGTCGCTGCTTTGCTGTCCCCAGGCAAAATGGCACCGATCACCTCTTCAATGATCGGCGCCGGCAACAGCGCCGGGTTGCCGATTACCTTGACGAAGGTGCGTTTGGAATAGAGCTTCGAGCCATCGCTTTTTTTGTGCAGTACATAGGAGCCATCAAGCGTTCCGGTGGCGAAGAGACTGACAAATGCGAAAGGGATCGGGAACTCAAGAATATAAGGCAGATTGCCGACAGTGACTTCCTCGGTCAGTGTGCGAGGCGCGGTTCCGGTGCTCCCGACACCAGCGACATTGATCACGATCGTGTCGCCCGTGGTGAACTCTTTATTGGTTTCGAGCCGGATCAGCAGGTTGGTCGCCTGATGGTCCAGTCGATCGAGATGGAGTTCACCTTCATCGGCATCTTCGAAAATGGCCGGGTCCAATCGAACAGCGCCGCCATCTACCTGAACCGTAGTCTCCTTCGACCATTTCTCGCACCAGTTCCAGACCTCATCATGGATTTCGTACCTGATCGGCAACGAATTGCTATCGCCAGCGGTCAGGATGTCGCCGGGCGACGCGGTGATGACAATTTCTTGAGTGCCGTCGGCCTCGGCTTCTGTAACTACGTGCGGGGTCAGAAGAACACTGCCCCAGCGCACCCAGATGACATCGCGCACCGTCATCTCTCGATAGTGCTTGATGGTCATGGGCACACCCTTGCTCGACCACTCTTTGCTGACACCATTGTCGATGACATCCTGTGGCAACCCGACCAGATCGAGGTGTGAGTGCCAGGGAAAATGCTGCTCCTCATCCTCGCCGGCGGGCAAATTCAATTTGACCAACAGCGTCAATACGGCGGAGGGATTGTCAGGGAGTGGTTCGCCTGAACGGGTCACCTGGCAATAACACTCGGAGTAACCGGGGGCAATTTCAGTGGTCGGGAGAAAGAAGAACAATCTTTCATTGACATCTTCGAGCTTGATTTTCAGTTCGTGGATGACGTTGTCGTTCCAGAAAATCTCGATTTCATCGCCAGCCCCCATCCCGGGGTATGGGTCGATAACACTGAAGATGCCAGCCTCGTAGTTTTCGAACGTTGCCAGGTTGATACCGCCGTCGCCATTCACAACCGGCTGAGTCATGTCAGCGATGTACAGCGGATAGATTTGCAACGGTGTGACGGATAAATCTCTGCGTGGGGGAAGCCGAAAAAGTCTGAAAGAAGTCATGAGCAATACCGCCTGAAAGGGAAAAACGGGTGATTCCCTTTTAGCCCCAGTCATCGTTCATTAACTACTGTCAGATCTGACAGGGGGAAGTGGTTTTCAGACGGACGGTCAGGTGCGGGGTGATTCTGTTTATTGGGCGCCCGTCTGAGCACTGTTCGCTTTTGAACGCAATCTGGCGGGTCAAAAGGCGTACGGAATACTCACCTTCGCCCACAACATTTCCCCCTCCGGCCGGTTCTCCACATCAAATTCCTTGGCCCAGCGAATCTCCGCACTGGCGTACTTGAGAAACGTGAAGTGCAGCGCCGGGCCAATCGCGAACACCTTGCCGCGCACGCCGTCATCGACGTCCTGCCCGGCGAACTGCACGGTGTGGCCGAACTGTTTGTCGTCGGTGGTTTGCTTGAGGAAGTAGCCGTTGACGCCGAGCATCAGGTCGTCGGTGATCTTGTAGCTGGCCGAGTAATCGAAGTGGAAGATCTGCCCGGACTTGTAGTCAGTGTCTTTGTTCTTCTCGTTGAAGCTGTAGGTGGTCTTCATCGAGACTTCGGTGTGTTCAGTCGGCAGCCAGGTGAACGAGAACAGCGGCTTGTAGGTGTAGAAATTGTTGCTGGTGTTGGCCAGTCGATCGACGCTGTATTCGCCGGTGGGCACGGTGATCTCCACGGCGGCGCCGAGGGTCAGGTTCTTGCCCATGTCCCACAGAATGATCGGCGCGATGGTGGTATCGCCCATGCCTTCGCGGGTGTCGCTCAAACCGAACACCGAGACTTCCTGCTTCAACCACGGCTGGGCGATGTAACCGGCCAGGCGTCCGCCGAATATCCGCACCGGGCTTAGATAATCGAGGCGCGGAATCACTGCAGTGGATTCGATTTCGACATTCGGCACCTTGCCGCCTAACGAGCTGATATTGAGCTTTCGCGATTTGTAATGGTTGTAGTAGAGGTTGAACGCGACCATGTTCTCCGGAAGGCTGTCGACTTCCAGCGGCAGCATAAAAAAGCCGTCGGTGCCGGTGCCGATGTTGTCGACCCCGGCTTCGGTGGCAAGGGCGGGCAACGTCAGGGTGCAACCCGCGATGAAAAGGGCGAGCGGCAAGATGGATGTTGCACGGTTCTGGCTCATGACTGTCCTCATTATTATTGTGATTGGGACCTGGTACCGGTCGCTCGCAGCGCCGGTACGCTAGAAATAAGCGTTTGGCGTACGTTGGGGCAGGGTTTTGGCGGACACCGAGGGGGGCATCTGCGGACAGTCCGTAAACCTTGTGCTAACTTCCATCGACACAACCGGTTACAAAAATAACAATCAAGCGTGATCCGGAATGTCAGCCCCCATGAACGTAAAAGTCCAAGACCCGACCTTCGAACTGGCGCTGGTCTCGCCGTTCCTCCTGCAAACCCTCGCCGAAGTCGTGCAGAACAGGGGCATCGATTCCCAGAGCCTGTGCCGTGGGCTGGGTTTTACCCTTGAAGACCTGCAGGATCCGGCGCAGCGGATTTCCTATCGCCAAGCCGTAGCGATGATTCAGCGCGCACTTAAAGTGCTGCCTAATCAGGGCTTGGGCCTGTGGGTCGGGGCGCAGAACGTGCTCGGCACGTTGGGCCTGCTCGGGCATGTGCTGTCGCTGTGCAAGACCTTGCGTGATGCTTTTGCGTTGGGCATTCGGCATCAGCACACCTCGGGCGGCATCGTGGTGTCGAGCGTCGATGTGGTCGGTGGCCAGGTGCATCTCGATGCTGAATGCCGCTTGCCGTTCGCTGATGTGCAGGTGTTCGCAGTCGAGGAGTTTTTCGCCAGTCTGCTGGTATACGGTCGCGCGCTGGCAGGGGCTGAGTTCAAGGCGATTGCCGTGGAGTTCGTGCACGCCGCGCCGGATTATCTGAGCGAATACCACCGCCTGCTGGGGCCGGATGTGCGCTTCGGTTGCCTGCACAATCGCATGCTGATCGATGGGCAATGGCTGGATGTGAATCTGCCCAATCATCATTCGCTGGCGTTGCGTCAGGCGGTGGCATTGCTGGAGCTGGAAGCGGCGCAGGTGCATCAGAAGCTTGATCTGATTCAGGCTGTGGAACGGGCGATTGCGCGGGATCTGAGTAGTGGCAGTCACATTGAAAAGATTGCTGGTGATTTGAATATGAGCAGCCGCACCTTGCGCCGGCGGTTGACTGAGCATGCGCTGACGTTCGAGGCGTTGCTGGAGCAGGTGCGGCAGGCGCGGACCCTGAGTTTGCTGGCCAATCCTGATATGCCGATCGAGCGGATTACCGAAGAGGTGGGCTACAGCGATGTGCGCAGTTTTCGCCGAGCGTTCAAGCGTTGGACGGGGCTGAGCCCTAGCGCCTGGCGTAATGACGCCAACCCTCACCCCAGCCCTCTCCCGGAGGGAGAGGGAGCCGACCGTAGTGTCTTGAGTCATGCATCGACCTGAAAGATCTGTGTCGATTATGGATTCACCGATGCGCGCTTATTTCGCTGTCTCACCTCGATCATTCCCTCACCCCAGCCCTCTCCCAGAGGGAGAGGGGGCCGACCGAGGTGTCTTGCGAGTTACATCGACTTGAAGGATCGCGTCGATCACGGATTCAAAGATGCACGCTCATTTCGCTGTCTCACCTCGATCATTCCCTCACCCCAGCCCTCTCCCGGAGGGAGAGGGCGCCGACCGAGGTCTTGCGAGTTACATCGACCTGAAGGATCGCGTCGATCATGGATTGACAGGTGCACGCTCATTTCGCTGTCTCACCTCGATCATTCCCTCACTCCAGCCCTCTCCCGGAGGGAGAGGGGGCCGACCGTAGTGTCTTGAGTCATGCATCGACCTGAAAGATCTTGTGTCGATTATGGATTCACCGATGTACGTTCAAGTCGGTGTAGATCTTTAATATCCCCGAATCAGTTCCCTCTCCCTCTGGGAGAGGGCTAGGGTGAGGGGCTTTTGACTTGCGTCCAAACCCCCACAAACCTTCCGGTCACAGGTAAACTCCCGCGCACTTTCCCAAGGAGTTCACATGAGTTACTACCAGCCGGGCATTCTCGCCACCCCAGTTCCTGCGCAAGCACGTCATCTGTTTTTCGCCCTTGAGTCGGTGGAAGCGCTGCCGCAGGCGATCGACAACCTGATCAATCAGGTAGACGGCCAGTCGGCGGTGGTCGGTTTCGGCGAATCCCTGGCCAAGGCCCTCAACGTGCAGATCGACGGCCTGCGCAGCTTTCCGGCCATGACTGGCGTTGGCGTCGAAAACCCGTCGACCCAGCACGCACTGTGGGTGTGGCTGCACGGCGTCGACCGTGGTGAACTGCTCAACCGCTGCAACGCCCTCGAGGCCGCACTGGCCCCGGCCCTGCGTCTGGTCGAGATGCAGGAAGCCTTCCGCCACAAGGACGGCCACGACCTCACCGGTTACGAAGACGGCACCGAAAACCCGCACGACGAAGCGGCCATCGCCGCCGCCCTGCAAAGCGCAGGCGCTGACGGTATGGTCGGTGGCAGCTTCGCCGCGATCCAGCAGTGGCAGCACGACCTCAAGGGTTTCCACAAACTGTCCGCCGACGACAAAGACAACATCATGGGCCGTCGCCTCAGCGACAACGAAGAGATCGACGACGCCCCGGTCTCCGCCCACGTCAAACGCACCGCGCAGGAAAGCTTTGCGCCGGAAGCCTTCGTCGTGCGTCGTTCGATGCCGTGGATCGAAGGTGATCGCGCCGGCCTGATGTTCCTTGCTTTTGGTTTCTCACTGGATGCCTTCGAAGCGCAACTGCGCCGTATGAGTGGTCTGGAAGACGGCATCACCGATGGTCTGTATCGCATCAGCCGCCCGATCACTGGCGGCTACTACTGGTGCCCGCCGCTGAAGGACGGTCACCTCGATCTGCGCGCCTTGCGCATCGGCTAAAAGGAATGAACATGGACGTGGTGCGCTGGGGCATGATCGGTTGTGGCAGCGTCGCTGAACGCAAGAGCGGGCCGGCCTTCTACAAAGCGCCCGGTTCGGCGCTGGTGGCGGTGATGGGCCGACGCCTCGAAGCGGTGACCGATTACGCCGCGCGCCACGGCATCGCGCGGGTCTACACCGATGTGGATGCGCTGATCAACGATCCCGAGGTGGACGCGGTGTACATCGCCACGCCACCCGACAGCCACCACGCCTACAGCCTGAAAGTCGCCGCCGCCGGCAAACATTGCTGCGTGGAAAAACCGATGGCGCTGAATGCCGGACAAAGTCGCGAGATGCAGCAGGTGTTTGCCGAGGCCGGATTGCACTTGTTTGTGTCCTACTATCGCCGTTCGTTGCCGCGTTTTGCGCAGGTGCGGCAATGGTTGGCGGAGGGGCGCATCGGTGAGGTTCGGCACTTGAGCTGGACGCTGACCAAGGCACCTTCGCCGGTGGATCTGGACGGTCGCGACAATTGGCGCACGGATCCGGCGGTGGCCGGTGGCGGTTACTTTGCCGATCTGGCCAGTCATGGCTTTGACCTGTTCCAGTATCTGCTTGGCGACATCGTCGAGGTCGCCGGATTCACCGCGCGTCAGGCCGGGTTGTACGCGGCAGAGGATGCGGTCAGCGCCAGTTGGCGGTTCGCCTCCGGGGCGCTGGGCATGGGTTGCTGGAGCTTTGTTGCGGATCGGCGTGAGGATCGGGTCGAGATCATCGGCAGCCTCGGGCGGATCGGTTTTTCGGTGTTTGATGAGCATTCTGTGCAGCTGCATGCGGATGAAGTCGTCAGCCTGGACATCCCTCATCACGAAAACATCCAGTGGCATCACGTATTGGGCATGAATGCGCATATTCGTGGTGATTCACAACACCCTGCAGTCGCCGAACAAGCGCTCAAGACCGACTGGGTCATGGACCAGATCCTCAAACGTTAAGATCAATAGATCGCAGCTTTCGGCAGCTCCTACATGAAACCGCGATCCCCTGTAGGAGCTGCCGAAAGCTGCGATCTTTTGATTTTCAACACCGAATCTAAGGTTATGCCCAAACAATATTTCTAACCTTGTCATAACAACTCTAAGATCACGTCATAACTCGTTATGACAAGTGATCCCGCGATGACCGATAACGTTCTCTCTCTTAGCCCGCTCTCCTTATCAAGTGTCCCGCTGCACACCCAACTGCGCGACGTTCTCCGTGCGCGCATTCTCGACGGCGAATACCCGCAAGACAGCCAGATGCCCTCCGAAAGCGAACTCGGCGCGCTGTTCAAAGTCAGCCGCATCACCGTGCGCCAGGCGCTTGGCGATCTGCAAAAGGAAGGGCTGATCTTCAAGATCCACGGCAAAGGCACCTTCGTCGCCAAGCCGAAAACCTTTCAGAACGTCAGCAGCCTGCAAGGCCTCGCCGAGTCGATGACCGGGCGTGGCTACGAGGTGATCAACCGCCTGCGCAGCTTCAAATTCATCCCCGCTGACAAGCGCGTCGCCCAGCGTTTGCAGGTCGCCGAGGGCGAAATCGTCGCGCAGATCAAACGCGTGCGCCTGATCAATCGCGAGCCGATCTCGCTGGAAATCACCTACCTGCCGAAAGCCGTCGGCGAGCGCCTGGAGAAGGCCGATCTGGTCACCCGCGACATCTTCCTGATTCTCGAAAACGACTGCGGCATCGCCCTCGGCCACGCCGATCTGGCCATCGACGCGGTGCTGGCCGACAGCGACCTGACCCAGGCGCTGAACGTCGAGGCCGGCTCGCCGATCATGCGCATCGAACGTTTGACCCACGACGCGCAAGGCCAGCCGCTGGACTTCGAACACCTTTATTACCGTGGCGATGCGTTTCAGTACCGCCTGCGGATTGACCGGCAAAAAGGGGAGCAGGCATGACCCGCAACGTGCTCGAACAGGAATACGACATCGTCGTCATTGGCGGCGGCACCGCCGGGCCGATGGCGGCAATCAAGGCCAAGGAAAACAACCGCGACCTGCGCGTGCTGCTGGTCGACAAGGCCAACGTCAAACGCAGCGGCGCCATCAGCATGGGCATGGACGGCCTGAACAACGCGATCATCCCCGGCCACTCGACACCGGAGCAGTACACCAAGGAAATCACCATCGCCAACGACGGCATCGTCAATCAGGCGGCGGTGTACGCCTATGCAACGCACAGCTTCGAAACCATCGAGCAACTCGACCGCTGGGGCGTGAAGTTCGAGAAGGATGAAACCGGCGATTACGCGGTGAAAAAAGTCCACCACATGGGCGCCTACGTGCTGCCGATGCCGGAAGGACACGACATCAAAAAAGTCCTCTATCGCCAATTGAAACGTGCGCGGGTGAGCATCACCAATCGTCTCGTTTGCACGCGGTTGCTGACCGACGCGGAGGGCACCGTCAACGGTGTGATGGGCTTCGATTGCCGCACCGCCGACTTTCATGTGATCAAGGCCAAAGCGGTGATCCTCGCCTGTGGCGCTGCCGGGCGTCTCGGTCTGCCGTCGTCGGGCTACCTGATGGGCACCTACGAAAACCCGACCAATGCTGGTGACGGCTACGCGATGGCCTATCACGCGGGTGCCGAACTGGCCAACCTCGAGTGCTTCCAGATCAACCCGTTGATCAAGGATTACAACGGCCCGGCCTGCGCCTACGTCACCGGTCCGCTGGGTGGCTACACCGCCAACAACAAGGGCGAACGCTTCATCGAGTGCGACTACTGGAGCGGGCAGATGATGTGGGAGTTCCACCAGGAACTGGAGAGCGGCAACGGTCCGGTGTTTCTCAAACTCGATCACCTGGCGGAAGAAACCATCCAGAACATCGAGGAAATTCTGCACAGCAACGAGCGCCCGAGCCGTGGCCAGTTCCACGCCAATCGTGGCACCGACTACCGCACGCAAATGGTCGAAATGCACATCTCCGAAATCGGCTTTTGCAGCGGCCACTCGGCGTCAGGGGTGTGGGTCAACGAGCGTGCCGAGACCTCGGTGAAAGGGCTGTACTCGGCGGGTGACATGGCCGCTGTGCCGCACAACTATATGCTCGGCGCGTTCACGTATGGCTGGTTCGCTGGGCACAACGCCGCCGACTTTGTCGCCGGGCGCGAGTTTTCCGCGCTGGATGCCGCGCAAATCGAAAAGGAAAAGGCTCGGGTCTACGCACCGCTGGATCGTGAAAACGGTCTGCCGCCAGCGCAGGTCGAGTACAAGCTGCGGCGCTTCGTCAACGACTACCTGCAACCGCCGAAAGTGACCAAAAAGATGCAGATCGGCCTGCAGCGCTTCAGCGACATCGAACGCGATCTCGAGCAGATGAAGGCCAACAACGCCCACGAACTGATGCGCGCGATGGAAACCAGCGTGATCCGCGACTGCGCGGAAATGGCCGCGCGCGCCTCGTTGTTCCGCGCCGAAAGCCGCTGGGGCCTGTACCACTATCGCGTCGATCACCCGCAACGCAACGACAGCGAATGGTTCTGCCATTGCCACCTGAAGAAGGGCGAGGACGGCCAGATGACCAGTTTCAAGAAAGCCGTCGAGCCTTACATCATCCCGCTCGATGCCGAGGAAATGCAGGCTTACGACCGTTTGCGGGTCGGCGCTTTCGCCGCTTGATACATCAATAACCAGAGAGCCCGAACCATGGCCTATCAAGCTCAGGAAATCTTCTTCCGCTCCAACGCCCCCGTCACCGTGGACGAGGACAAATGCATCGCCGAAAAGGGCTGCACCGTGTGCGTGGATGTCTGCCCGATGGACTTGCTGGCGATCAATCCGGCGACGCAAAAGGCCTATATGGCGTTCGATGAATGCTGGTACTGCATGCCGTGCGAGAAGGATTGCCCGACGGGTGCCGTCAAAGTCGACATCCCCTATCTCCTGCGTTGAAACCCGATCCCCTGTAGGAGTGAGCCTGCTCGCGATAGCGGTGTCTCAGTCAGCACATCAACATCTGGAAAACCGCTATCGCGAGCAGGCTCACTCCTACATTTGGAACTGTGACAACCCAAAGCCATCCGGAAACACCCGGACGCTGGATTCACCGATAACCCCTCGTTTCCCACCGCGCCCTGATCGCGGCGGAGACGAACTCAAATAAATGATTCGAGGGGAAACACTCATGTTGCGTGCAGCAATCGCCGGTCTGGTACTGGCTTCGTTCACCGTGTCGGCCTCGGCCGAAACCATCCGCATCGCCATCGGCACCCAGGACACCACCATCAACTGCGCCGCTGGCGGGCTGTTGATTCGTGAACTCGGCCTGCTCGACAAATACCTGCCCCACGACGGCACCTACAAAGACGCGAAGTACGATGTTCAGTGGAAAAACTTCACCAGCGGCGCGCCACTGACCAACGAAATGGTTGCCGGCAAACTCGACTTCGGCGCCATGGCCGATTTCCCCGGTGCGTTCAACGGTGTTGCGTTCGAAACCGCCGGCAAACACAGCCTGTTCATCAGCGTGCTCTCGGGCAGTATCAAGGGCAGCGGCAACGGCATCGTCGTGCCGAGCGCGTCGGGCGTGCAGGCGCTGAGCGAACTCAAGGGCAAGACGATTTCCGTGCCGTTCGCCTCCACCGCCCACGGCATGTTGCTGCGTGCGGTGGCGGCGCAGGGCTGGGATCCGCTCAAGGACGTGAACATCATCGCCCAGCCGCCGGAAGTCGCCGGCTCGGCGTTGCAGGCCGGCAAGATCGACGCTCACGCCGATTTCGTGCCGTTCGCCGAACTGTTCCCGAGCCGAGGCTTCGCACGCAAGATCTACGATGGCGCCCAGGCCAATGCGCCGACGTTCCATGGTGCACTGGTGGATCAGGCCTATGCGAAGAAGTACCCGGAGATTGTTGTCGCTTATCTGCGAGCGAGTATCGAGGCCAATCAACTGCTCGCTGCCGAGCCTGAGAAGTACAGCGAGCTGATCGCCAAAGTCACCGGTGTCGATGCCGAGGTGAATTATCTGTTCCACGGTCCGCTTGGCGTGCAGACCCGCGACCTGAGCTGGAAGCCGGAATATCGTCAGGCGGTTGGCACGGCTATCGACACGTTGAAGCTGCTGAAGAAGGCTGATCGCGGGCTCGATCTGAATACCTTCATTGACGATCAATACATTCGTGCGGCGTTCAAGGCGTCGGGTCTGGATTACACGGCGCAGTTGGCCAACTACGCGCAGACGCCGCTGAAGGCTACGGATGCCGCAACCGGTAACGCAATCACCGACTTCAGCCATGTTGCGGAAATCTGGGTGCGCGGTGAGGACAAAGTCCGCCGCTATGCCTCGGCCGAGTCTGCCTTCACTGCACTGGCGGCTTTGAAGCAGGAAGGCAAAAACGTCCGTGCGGTGTATGCGCAAGCCAGTGACAGCGGGATCAAGCTGCTCGCGGACCAGGCGTGGTTTGCCAGTGATTCGAAAGGGCGCCTGAGCGCGTTTTTGCTCAAGGGTCAGGCCCAGCAATATGCCTCGGCGCAGGGTGGCAAGGTCCTCGATTTCAGCGATGCCACTGCCCAGGCGGTTGCTGCCCGCTGACTCAAGTTGAAGAGCCCCTCACCCTAGCCCTCTCCCGGAGGGAGAGGGGACTGACCGAGGTGTTTGGGCAAGGTACACCGACCGGAAATACCGAGCCGAACTCAGGCTTGAAAGGCATGAAGATCGGCTCCCTTTCCGCCTCGCCCCCCTTGGGGGGAGAGGGCTGGGGTGAGGGGGGTAAATCTCAGCCACAACACAGATCCAGAACTGGAAACCCGCTCCATGAAAACACCCATCCGCTGGACATCAAGAGCCGCATCCTTGCTGCTCTGTCTGCTGTTCTGGCAACTCGCCGCCAGCCACCACTGGAACCTCGGCCTCGTCACCTTCGCCAACGTGCCAACACCCTTGGCCGTCATCGAAGCTGCACTGGGTCTCGGCGACTCCGGCAAGCTCCTGCAACACCTGATCGCCAGCCTCAGCCGCGTGTTCGCCGGTTACCTCGCCGCACTGCTGATCGGCATCGCCCTCGGTCTGGCCATCGGCCGCTCGAAATGGGCCGAAGACCTGCTGCTGCCACCACTGGAAGTCCTGCGCCCAATCCCAGCAGTCGCATGGATTCCATTGGCGATCCTGATGTTTCCATCCTCTGAACTGTCGATGGTCTTCATCACCTTCACCGGCGCACTGTTCCCGATCCTGCTCAACACCGTGCACGGCGTCGAGGGCGTCGACCCACGACTGATCGCCTCGGCGAAAAGCCTCGGGGCAGGGCGCCGGGCGATCCTGCTGGAGGTGATTCTCCCAGGCGCGGCACCCAGCATCATCACGGGGCTGGCGATCGGCATGGGCACGTCGTGGTTCTGTCTGGTGACGGCGGAAATGATCTCCGGCCAGTTCGGCATCGGTTACTACACCTGGGAGTCCTACACCATTCAGAACTACGCCGACATCGTTGTCGGCATGCTGCTGATCGGCGTATTGGGCATGGGCAGCAGTCTGCTGATCAAACGCCTGGGCGGGCTGTTCACGCCTTGGCATCGACCGCGAGGAAAAGCCTGATGAGCGTGATGCAAACCCCGGAAGGGCGGATCGACATCCGCCAGTTGTCCATCGTTCTCGGCGCAGGGCGTGAGGCGTTCGAAGCGGTGCGCGAACTCGATTGCCAGATCGAACCCGGCCAGTTCGTCTGTATTCTCGGCCCGTCCGGTTGTGGCAAATCGACCTTGCTCGGCGCTCTGGCCGGGCATTTGAGCGCTCACGCCGGGAGCCTGAAAGTCGATGGCGCGGCGGTGTCCGGCCCGTCACCGCAGCGCGGCATGGTGTTTCAGCACCACACGCTGTTTCCGTGGCGCACGGTGCGTGACAACGTGGCTTTCGGCCTGAAAATGCGTGGCATCGGCAAGGCTGAGCGCCATCGCGCCGCTGACGAAATCCTCAAACTGGTCGGCCTCGAAGGTTTCGCCGAACGCTGGCCCGATCAGCTCTCCGGTGGCATGCAGCAACGCGTCGAGATCGCCCGCGTGCTGGTCAATCGCCCGCGCCTGTTGCTGATGGATGAGCCGTTCGGCGCGCTGGATGCCTTGACCCGCCTGAACATGCAAGAACTGCTGCTGGACATCTGGACGCGGATTCGCACCACCGTGGTCTTCGTTACCCACGATATCGACGAGGCGCTGTTCCTCGCTGACCGCTTGCTGGTGATGAGTGCGCGGCCGGGGCGAATCATTGAAGACTTGCGTCTGGACTTCGCCCGACCACGCACCAGCGAACTGGTCACCAGCCCCGAGTTCTCCCGGCTCAAACGCCACTGCCTCGACCTGCTGCGCCACGACAACGACCGACCGCTGCCGCGCCTCAATCCGCTCGGCCTGCCTCTTGAAAACCCTTTGCCGCGATTTGCCCTATGACCTCTATTTTTGCTGTGACCGATAACCAAGACATTCTCGATCTGCAACCGCGCCTGACTGCTGAAGATGCTGGTGTGCGGCGTATTGCGCTGATTGATCTGGCGGATCTGGAAGAGCCGGATGGCTTGCTTTGGCTGGTTGATCGCCTGAGGCAAGATCCCGCTGAAGAAGTCCGCGCCGAAGCCGCACGTTTGCTGGAAGCCTGGGAAGATGAGGCCGTCGTGCAAGCCTTGTGTGAAGCCTTGACCGACCCGTCGCCCGCCGTGCAATCGGCCGCCGCGCAGAGCCTGAGCTTGCTCAAAACGGAAGCGGCGGGGCAGGTGATTTTGCCGTGGACTGATCATGCCGACGTCAGTGTGCGTATCGCTGCGTTCCGTGCCTTGCGTGAGTTGCGTTTCGCCGACGCCGCGCCGGCTGCGGTTTCGGCGCTGAACGATGCTGACGCCAGCGTTCGTCGTGAAGCCGTGGGCGTGCTCGGCTGGCTCAAGCAACTCGACGCTTTGTCCGCCCTGGCACGATTGGCCAGCGCTGACCCGGACACCGAAGTGCGCCGTGCTGCGACTGGCGCTTTGGGACTGGCTTCCAGCGCCGAAGTGTTGCCAGCCCTGCGCCAGGCTTTGCAGGACGACGCCTGGCAAGTGCGCGAAGAAGCCGCGACGACCTTGGGCAAGGTCGGCCACATTGACGCTGGCTCTGCACTGGTCGAAGCCTTGAGCGATGACTACTGGCAAGTGCGCCTGCGCGCTACTCGCAGCCTCGGTCGTCTGCGTTTCGCACCGGCGCTGGATGCGCTGATCGACACCCTTGCTCATCGCATCAGCAACCTGCGCAAAGAGGCCGCGCTGGCCTTGGGCGAACTCAATGATCGCGGCGCCGTGGCCGCCTTGCAGGCCGCGCAGGATGACGGCGATCCGGAAGTGCGCAAAGCCGTGCGCATTGCCTTGAGTCAGTTGCAATGAACCCGCTGTCAGTCGGTAACTCGCAGAGCGAAGGCACCTTGCGTTTGAGCTGGCCGGACGGCCGCGAACAACAGCTCAACCACGCCGAACTGCGCCGCCAGTGCCCATGCTCGCAATGCCGCGCGTTTCGCCTGAAAGGCCTGACGTCCATGGTCGATGATCGCGTGCGCCTGATCGAACTCAACCCCCAGGGCTACGGCGTGCAACTGATCTTCAGCGACGGCCATCAGCGCGGCATTTACCCGTGGGCCTATCTGGCAAACCTCACCTCCTGAGAGCACCATTTACCCTGTGGGAGCTGGCTTGCCAGCGATGGCGGCTTGTCAGTCAACACAGATGCCGGATGTGCCGGCCTTATCGCTGGCAAGCCAGCTCCCACAGGGATCTTCAGTGTTTGGTTAATTCGTGGCCGTCATCGCCGGCCGGCAGCCATGAAAAATATCCAGCCCCGGCTGATACACCGACGTCTTCACCTCAAACAACCCCAGCACCGAGTGAAACAGGTTGTCGTGGCTCAAATCCGCCTGCCCGGTCTTGCCTTGCAGACACCCGCGATCAATCCCTTCACTTGCCAGCGTGCCGTCGCCAAACCACATCACCATCGGCACATGGGTCTGCGCTTCAGGTGCCAGCGCATACGGCGCGGCGTGCAGATACAAACCGTTTTCGCCCAGCGATTCACCGTGATCGGAGACGTACACCATCGACGTGTCCAGCGAGTCCTGATTACGCTTGAGCAGCTCAATCACCTTGGCGAGGAAATGGTCGGTGTAGA
This sequence comes from Pseudomonas sp. Irchel 3H7, assembly GCF_900187605.1. Classification (GTDB taxonomy): domain Bacteria; phylum Pseudomonadota; class Gammaproteobacteria; order Pseudomonadales; family Pseudomonadaceae; genus Aquipseudomonas. The sequence continues at coordinate 359,271 of NZ_FYEA01000008.1, read as the reverse complement.
GAATCGTGTTGTCGTACACGTTCACCAGTTCATCGCCGCTGCAACTGCCCAACTGGTTGGTGTGGCAGATCGGTTTGAAGCGCTCCATGTCTTTCGGATAGCGCTCGTAATACTCGGGGCCGTGGCTGCCGTCGGCATGCAGGACGATGATTGCGTGGCCCTTGAGGCTGTCGATGTAGCTTTGCAGGTCGGCCAGCAGAGCTTCGTCGAGGCAGTTGTTGCCATCGCAGAACGGCCCCGGCTGGTTCTTCGCAATATCGCGATGCGGCACGCGCAGGCAGGTGCCTTTGCAGTCGCTGTTGTTGTCCAGCCACAGCACTTGCACGCCGGCGCGCTGGAGAATGTCGAGCAGGCCCTCGTAGGTTTTGCCTTTCTTGTCGCTGTAATCCTCACGCGGGAACTTCGAGAACATGCACGGCACCGAGACCGCCGTCGACGTGCCGCAGGAGTGCACCTGAGTGAAGTTGAGGATGTCCAGTTTGCTCAGTTCGGGATTGGTCTCACGCGTATAACCGTTCAGCGAAAAGTGATCGGCGCGGGCGGTTTCACCGACCACAAAGACCATCAGCGATTTCTTCTCGCGGCTGGCCGCCTTGGCGCTCATCACCGCGTCTTCGCCAATGGCCTGCACCACAAAGTGCTTTTTGATGCCCAGGCGTTGCTTGGCGTACTTGCTGATCGCGTAGATGTAGTTGGTCGGGTTGATGAAGTGGGTGAGCTTGTCTTCTTCGCGGAAGATCGGCGCGTAGGTCGAATAGAACGCGCCCACCGACGCAGCGATCACCAGCACGCAGGCGATGATCACCAACACCTTGTTGAGCAAGCCGCGAAAGAACGGCCGATAACTCACCGGCCAACGCCAGATCAATGCCGCTGGCAACACACCGAGCAGCAGCACGTAAGCCAGCAGCTTGCCGTTGAACAGCGCGGTGGCTTCGGCGGGGTTGGTTTCGAAGACATTCTGAATCATCACCGTGTCGATGGTGATGCCGTATTCGTTCATGAAATACGCGGCGCAGGCCGAGAGCAGGGCGACCACGCTGAGCAGCGGTTTCAGTGTCCAGCGAAACGACACCAGGGTCAGCAGCAGGGTGATCGCGGCCCACAAAAACAGCCCGAACGAAGCGAAAAACGCCACTTTGTGCGCGCCCTGCAGGGTGATCAGCGTGCCCAGCGCCTTCCAGGTCGCCAGGTTGTACAACGCCACCAGCGCCAGGGAAAACAGCAGCACCAGTCGGGTAGGCGTGATGGACGGTAAACGCAGTCCGTTGCCCAAAGCCATGTCAAACATTCCTCTACATGAATAGAAAGCCACGCGGTTGCGCGGGTAACTGTAGAAGAGCATTAGTAAAAAATTCGTAAACATCCTGTAACAAGTTCGACCCCCATTTCCTGTAGGAGCTGCCGAAGGCTGCGATCTTTTGATGTTGTTCTTAACATCAAGATCAAAAGATCGCAGCCTTCGGCAGCTCCTACAGAGGGATTTCGGTGGGTCAGAAGGATTTGCTGACGCTGGCGACGACGGTGGCGGTGCAGACGTCTTTGAAGCCCCAGTTGCTCAGGCATTGGCTCTGTGAGAGATCGGTGTCGATGTAGCTCAGGCCCAACACCACCCCGGCCAGATTGTGGGTGAGTTTGACTTCCCATTCGCGATAACTGTCTTCGTCCTGCCCGGACGCCGAATACAAATGCGGATCCTTGAAATCCATATTGCCGTAGCGCAGCTTCAAGCCCGAGTCGAACGGCAACTCGGTTTCATAACCGATGTAGGTGTACAGCGCGCTCTGCTTGCTATCGATCCCCGGCGCATCGTTGGAGTAGTACGCCGCCAGCTTCACCCCGTACACCCCGAGAATCCCGTAGACCTCGCTCTGGTTGAACTGGCTTTCCTTGGGGTAGGCGTATTTGATGTAGCCCAGATCGAGGCTGACCTCCTCGGTCGCCTGCCACAGCCAACCGCCGTAGTAATCGACTTCCTGGCGGGTTTTCAGGCCACCGCCGAAATCGACGTTGGAACTCCACGCGCCAAGGTACAGACCGCTGCTGTGCGCGAGGGTCAGGCCGGCCTGTGCGGCGGGGTCATTCTGGGTTTGCGAGATGCCACGGGTCCGGTAGTCGCTGGCTAAAGTGAGATCCACCAACAGCGCAAAATCATCGTTCAAGGGGATCGCAAAGCTGCTCAAGGGCAGCACGCTCAAGAAACTCAGGGCGAACAGGGGCAAGGCTTTCATGTGAAGTCCCGATGTTGTGATTGTTATGGGGGCAGGAGGTAAACCTGTAGGAGCTACCGCAGGCTGCGATCTTTTGATCTTGGTTTTTTAAAATCAAAGTCAAAAGATCGCAGCCTGCGGCAGCTCCTACATGGGGGAGATTTTGTTGTTATTGGGTGGCGGTGTAGACCTGACGACCGCCGAACCAGGTTTGCAGGACTTTGGTGTCATGCAGGGCTTTGTTATCGACGCTGAACACATCACGATCGAGCACGATAAAGTCGGCCTGTTTACCCGGCGTCAGCGAGCCGATCTGCTTCTCCAGACCAATCGTCCGCGCCGCATTAACGGTGTAGGCGTAGAACATGGTGTCGCGATCCAGACGCTCGTCGGCATTGAGCACGCCCAACGGGCCGACGCGAGTAACTGCTTGAGCCATGGCGTTGAACGGGTTTGGCGAAGACACCGGCCAGTCACTCGCACCGGCAATCGTCGCGCCCTGTTTCAGCAGCGAGTGCGCCGGGTACTGATAGCGGAAGGCGAGGGCGCTGACGTAAGGCTTGATCATGTCGGTGGTGTAGTCGTCGGCGCTGGCCCATAGCAACTGCATCGAGGCGATGACGTTGAGCGGCTTGAAGCGGGCGAACTCTTTCGGGTTGACCATTTGCAAGTGAGTGATCGAGTGGGTCACGCCGCTCTGCCGATCCTTGCGCGCCTGCGCGATGCCGTTCAGCGCTTCGCGCACCGCGCGGTCGCCGATCGCGTGGATATGCACCAGCCAGCCGCGCTGGTCGATGGCGCTGACCAGTTCGCCGAAATGCTGCGGATCGATCAGCAGTTCGCCCTGTTTGTGCGAGTTGCTGTACGGGTCGATCATCGCCGCGCTCTGCGCCGGGAACTCGATCACGCCGTCGGCGAAGATCTTGATGCCGGGCAGGGTCAGGTTGGGAATGCCTTGGAATTGCTGGCGCACCTTGTCCAGCGTGTCGAGGTCGGCGGGTACGCTTTTCGGGTTGGCCACCAGCAGCGCCGCGACGTGTACGCTCATGTCGCCGCTTTCCGAGAGGGCTTTATAGGCCGGCAGCACGCCGACGGTTTTCTCGGTGGGTTTGAGCGCGAACACTGCTTCGCCCGGCGCGGCGTTGGCGGCCGGGTCCATCCACGCGGTGATGCCGAGGCTGTTGTTGTAGCGCACTGCTGATTTGGCGGCGTTCAACATGTCGGCAGGGCTTGGCACCGGCATCTTCGAGGCGACCCGATCCCAACCGGCGTCGACCACAAAGCCGTTCGGCTCGCCGCTGGCCAGCTTGCCGATGGTGTCTTTTTCCGCGTCGGGCAGGGTTTTCAGCAGTGCGGCATCAATGCCGGCGCGCTTGAGCATCACATTGTTGGCCCACGCGGTGTGGTGGTCGCTGCCGATGAATACCACCGGCACATTGGCCCATTCGCCGCTATTGAAGGTGTTGCCCAAGGCCTCGGCCTGCGCCCAATAAACCGAACTCATGCCGGCAATGCTCAGCACATCGCCGTGTTTGGCCTTGCCGTCTGCACGCCAGTCGCGCAGGCGTTTTTGCAGTTCGTCGAGGTCGACGACTTCGTCTTCCATGTTCGCCGAGACCATTTCCAGTCCACCGAAAATCGCGTGGGAATGGCTGTCGATCAGGCCGGGCATCAACGCTTTGCCCTTGAGGTCGATGACTTCGGTACCCGGTTCGATCAAGGCTTTGATCTGCGCATCGGTGCCGACTTTCAGCACTTTGCCGTTCTCCACGGCCAAGGCTTGCACCTTGGGTTGAGTGCGGTCGGCGGTGAAGATCTTGCCGTTGAGCAGCACCAGATCGGCGGCGGCCATGGCTTCCATCGAGGCAAAACTTACAGCGAGAGCCAACAGCTTCGGGATGAATCTTTTCATTGAAGATTTCCTTGTTATTGCGTCTGATGGCGAGATTAGTGGCTGGCGACGGCCGACAGAACGCCTCCCTCGCGAAAAACGTTTTTGCCTGAATGGAAAAAGCATGGACAAGTTGGGTGCATTGAAAATGTTCGTGGTCACCGCGCAGCTCGGCAGTTTCAGCCGCGCCGCCGAGCAGTTGGGCAAGACCCCGTCGGCGCTGACCAAAGCGGTCAATCACCTGGAATCGGAGCTGGGCGCACGGCTGTTCGAGCGCAGCACGCGGCGGATTCTGCTCACCGAAATCGGTCGGGTGTACCTGGAAACCGCACGGTTGGTGTTGCAGCGACTCGATGAGGCCAGCGAGGAAATCGAGCAGTTGCAGCACGGCTTGCGCGGCAGCCTGAAAATCACCGCCCCGCTGGCCTATGGCCGGGCGTTTCTCGATCAAGTGTGTGACGGATTTTTGCAGCAATACCCGCAGATCAGTTTGCAAGTGGATCTGTGCGATGCGTTCGTCAATCTGCTGGAAAGTGGTTATGACCTGGCGCTGCGTGAGGGCCACGATGACTTGCCGGGACTGATTGCGCGGGTGGTTGGCAGCAATCGTCTGGCGTTGTGCGCCAGCCCGGAATATCTGGCGCGCAAGGATTTGCCGGTCAACCCGCAAACCCTTGAGCAGCATGAATGGCTGCTCTATCAGCACCCGTTACTCAGCCGCGAATTCTGGTGGGCCGAGCGTGACGGGCAGCGTTTGAGTCTGGCACAACCCGCAGCGCCGTTGTTGCGCAGTGACAATTACGATTTGTTGCTGGCCAGTGCCTTGGCCGGGCGCGGTTTGCTGCACACGCCGTTGTGGAGCGCCGCGCCGTACATTGCCGACGGGCGACTGGTGCGGGTCATGGCCGATTACGAGATCGACCCGGACACCTTTGGCCCGCACATTCTGGCGGTGTACCCGAGCCACCGCCGGGCCACGGCGAAGGTCGTTGCCTTCATCGATTACATCTCAGCATTTCTCGCAGAACGCGGCCTGAGCTAACCCCCCCCGCACTGATCGTACTGATCGTTCCCACGCTCTGCGTGGGAACGCCTCTAGGGACGCTCTGCGTCCAGTGACGCGGAGCGTCACGGGCTGCATTCCCACGCGGAGCGTGGGAACGATCAACGTGGGGTGGGCCGACCTGTGGCGCTTGTCAGGAAAATCCTACAGGAGTACAAATGTACTCCATGACGAACCTGACTCCCCGCCGTACCGCCATCCTGACGTTTATCCGCGATCGAATCGCCGAACACGGTCAGCCCCCAAGCCTCGCTGAAATCAGCGAGGCTTTTGGTTTTGCCTCGCGCAGCGTGGCGCGCAAGCACGTGCTGGCGCTCACCGAAGCCGGGTTTATCGAGGTCAATCCGCATCAGGCCCGCGGCATTCGCCTGCTCGGGCAACCGCCACGCCCGGAGCTGCTCGACATCCCCGTGCTCGGCCGCGTCGCTGCCGGTGCACCAATTGGCGCCGATGCCGACATCCATAGCCGCTTGCTGCTCGACCCGGCGCTGTTCTCGCGCACACCCGACTACATGCTGCGGGTGCAGGGCGATTCGATGATCGAGGACGGCATTCTCGACGGTGATCTGGTCGGCGTACGGCGCAATCCCGAAGCGCTCAACGGCCAGATCGTCGTGGCGCGGCTCGACGGTGAAGTCACTATCAAACGCTTCGAACGGCTCGGCGATGAAGTGCGGCTGTTGCCGCGCAACCCGGCGTACCAGCCGATTGTCGTGCGCGACGATCAGGATCTGGCCATCGAAGGGGTGTTCTGCGGTCTGGTGAGGCAAGGCTGATGGGCGCCGTCGTTGCGTTGGATACGCTGTTCAATGGCGGCCAGGTCTGGAGGGGCCGGCCTGCGCCGCCGGCCGCCAGTCCGCAACCCACCGGGCACGCCGCGCTCGACGCAGCATTGCCCAGCGGTGGCTGGCCGGAAGCGGCGCTGAGCGAAATCCTGTTGGCCGGCCCCGGTGTCGGCGAACTGCAACTGGTCTGGCCGACGCTGGCGCGGTTGTCGGCGGCGGGCGAGCGCATTGTGCTGGTGGCGCCGCCATTCGTGCCGTACCCGCAGGCGTGGGAGAACGCCGGGGTCGATCTGCGTCAGTTGTCGGTGATTCAGGCCAGTGAACGCGATGCCTTGTGGGCGGCGGAACAATGCCTGCGTTCAGGCAGTTGCGGCGCGGTGCTGTGCTGGCCGCACAAGGCTGATGACCGCGCGTTGCGGCGTTTGCAGGTGGCGGCGGAAACCGGCCAGACCCTGGCGTTTGCGTGGCGTCCGTTAAGCGAAGCGGTCAATCCGTCACCGGCGGCATTACGGATTGCCATCGATGCCAAACCCGCGCAGTTGCGCGTGCTCAAGTGCCGTGGCGGTTTGGCGCGTGCGGCGCCGATTGCCTTTGCCGTGGGTCACTGAGGTCGCCATGCGCTGGGTGTGTATTCTGTTCCCGCAATTGGCCCTTGATGCCGTGCTGCGTCAGCGCCCCGATCCTGATGAGCCGTTGGTGCTGCTCAGCGGCCCGGCCCAGCGTCGAGTGCTGCAAGCGGTCAACCCGGCGGCGCGCAAACTCGGGTTGCGCGCTGGCCAGTCGATGACCGCCGCCCAAGCGATGAGCAAAGGGTTTGCCACCGCCGATTACGAGGTGGCCGAGGTCGAGCACTGGCAGCAGTTTCTTGCCGCGTGGGCCTACGGTTTCAGCGCGCAGGTCAGCGTGCATTACCCGCGCGCCGTGGTGTTCGAGATCGAATCGAGCCTGGGGCTGTTCGGTTCCTGGGCGCAGTTTGAAGCACGGTTGCGCAAGGAACTGAGCGATCTGGGCTTTCGCCATCGCATCGTTGCCGCACCGAATCCGGTGGCGGCGCGGGTACTGGCCAATGCTTACGATGGCTTGGTGGTGCCGGACGGCGAAGCCTTGCAGCATCACCTCGGCCAGTTGCCCGTCGACCGTGTCGGCCTGGAGCCGAGCGTGGCCACGGCGTTGTCGCGCATGGGCCTGCGCAACCTCAGTCAGGTGCAGAGCTTGCCGCGTCAGGCGCTGGCCCGACGCTTCGAAGCGCAGATGCTCAAGCACCTCGACACCTTGTTTGGCGCGCGACCCTTGGCGCTGGAGTTTTACTTGCCGCCCGATCGTTTCGATGTGCGCATCGAACTCAACTTTGACGTGCAATCCCATCAGGCGCTGCTGTTTCCGCTACGGCGTTTGACTGGCGATCTGTCGGCGTTCCTTTGCGGGCGCGACAGCGGCGTGCAGCGTTTCGACCTGCATCTGGAACACGCCGGGCTGCCGGACAGCGTGATCAAAGTCGGTTTGCTCAGCGCCGAACGTGATCCGGCGATGCTCTTCGAACTGGCCCGTGGTCGGCTCGAGCAAGTGCAGGTCGAGGCGCCCGTGCGTGGTTTTCGTCTGCGTGCCGAGGACCTGCCGAGCTTCGTGCCGCAGTTTCAGGAACTGTTCGACGACCGTCCGCAGCAGACCTTGCCCTGGGAGCAATTGCGCGAACGCTTGCGTGCACGCTTGGGTGATGACGCCGTGCAGGGGCTGCGCTTTCAGGCTGATCATCGTCCGGAGTGCGCGTGGCAGCACGGTGTCGACAAACAACGCTGCACAGGCTTGCCGAATGTGCAGCGTCCGGGCTGGTTATTGGGTGAACCGCAGAGTGTGGCGGAGGGTTCGGCACGGATTCTCATGGGCCCGGAACGCATCGAGTCCGGCTGGTGGGACGGTGACGATGTGCGCCGCGATTATTACCTGATCCAGAACCGCACCGGCCAACAGGGTTGGGCTTATCGCGCGGTGGGTGAGGGCGGTCCGTTGTGGCTGCAGGGCTGGTTTGCATGAACGACGGTTATGCCGAACTGCACTGCCTGTCGAACTTCAGTTTTCAGCGCGGTGCGTCCAGTGCGCTGGAACTGTTTCAGCGGGCAAAAAAACACGGCTATCAGGCATTGGCGATCACCGATGAGTGTACGTTGGCCGGCATCGTTCGCGCTTGGCAAGCGGCGAAGTCCGTTGAGTTGCCGCTGATCATCGGCAGTGAAGTGCGCATCGACAACGGCCCGAAACTGCTGTTGCTGGTGGAGAACCTTGCAGGCTATCAAGCGCTGTGCGGTTTGATCACGCGCGCGCGGCGGCGTACGCAGAAAGGTCAGTATCAAGTGCTGCGCGAGGACTTTGAGCAAGCGCTGCCGGGATTACTGGTGTTGTGGGTGCCGGATTCACTCGATGATGTGGAAGAGGGCCGTTGGCTGCAGCAGACCTTCGCCGAACGCCTGTGGCTGGCGGTGCAATTGCATCGTGGCCAGGACGATCAGCAGCGGCTGGCGGCGTTGTTGGGGCTGGCCGCCGAGTTGCAGATTCCAGCCGTGGCCAGCGGCGATGTGCACATGCACGCCCGTGGCCGCCGCGCCTTGCAGGACACCATGACCGCGATCCGCCATCACGTGCCGGTGGCCGAGGCCGGGTTGCGTTTGCACCCCAATGGCGAGCGGCATTTGCGCAGCGTCGAGGTGTTGCGTGAGTTGTATCCGCAGGCCTTGCTGGATGAGTCGGTGAAGCTGGCCCGGCGTTGCACCTTTGATTTGGGCGAATTGCGTTATCAATATCCCAAGGAACTGGTGCCCGAGGAACACAGCGCCAGTTCCTGGCTAAGGCAACTGACCAAGGAAGGCATCGCCTGGCGCTGGGAGAAGGGCGCGCCCTTCAAGGTGCTGAGGCAGATCAACAAAGAGCTGAAGCTGATCGCCGAGCTCGGCTACGAAAGCTACTTTCTCACCGTGCATGACGTGGTGCGCTTCGCCCGCGAGCAGAAGATTCTGTGTCAGGGTCGAGGCTCGGCAGCCAACTCGGCGGTGTGTTTTGCCTTGGGTATCACCGAAATCGACCCGGATCGCACCACACTGCTGTTCGAACGCTTCATGTCCAAGGAGCGCAACGAGCCGCCGGACATCGACGTCGACTTCGAACACGAGCGCCGCGAAGAAGTCCTGCAATACGTGTTCCGCCGTTACGGCCGTGGTCGCGCGGCGCTGACGGCGGTGGTCAGCACTTACCACGCCGCCGGCGCGGTGCGCGATGTGGCCAAGGCCCTGGGCCTGCCGCCGGATCAGGTCAATGCACTGGCCGATTGCTGCGGCCACTGGAGCGATGAAACGCCGCCGGTCGAGCGTTTGCTCGAAGGCGGCTTCGACCCGGACAGCCCGGTGCTGCGCCGGGTGTTGAGCCTGACCGGGCAGTTGATCGGTTTCCCCCGGCACCTGTCGCAGCATCCCGGCGGTTTCGTGATTTCCGAGCAGCCGCTGGACACGCTGGTGCCGGTGGAGAACGCCGCCATGGCCGAGCGCACGATCATCCAGTGGGACAAGGATGACCTCGACGCGGTCGGGCTGCTTAAGGTGGACATCCTCGCCCTCGGCATGCTCAGTGCGATCCGTCGTTGCTTCGACTTGCTGCGCCGCCATCGCAATATGGACTTGAGTCTGGCGACGATCCCGGCCGAAGACAAACCGACTTACGAGATGATCAGCCGCGCCGACACCATTGGCGTGTTCCAGATCGAGTCGCGGGCGCAGATGTCGATGCTGCCACGTCTGAAACCGGCGAAGTTCTACGATCTGGTGATCGAAGTGGCCATCGTCCGCCCGGGGCCGATTCAGGGCGGGATGGTCCATCCGTACCTGCGCCGGCGCAATAAAGAAGAGAAAGAAACCTATCCGTCACCGGAGCTGGAAGTGGTGCTCAAACGCACCCTCGGCGTGCCGCTGTTTCAGGAACAGGTGATGCAGATCGCTATCGTCGCCGCCGACTACAGCCCCGGCGAGGCCGATCAGTTGCGCCGCTCGATGGCCGCGTGGAAACGCCATGGCGGATTGGAACCGCACAAGGAACGCCTCGCCGCCGGCATGAAGAAAAACGGTTACACGCCGGAGTTCGCCGCGCAGATTTTCGAGCAGATCAAAGGCTTCGGCAGCTACGGCTTCCCCGAATCCCACGCCGCCAGTTTCGCCTTGCTGACCTACGCCAGTTGCTGGCTCAAGTGCCACGAACCGGCGGCGTTCGCCTGTGCGCTGATCAACAGCTGGCCGATGGGTTTCTACAGCCCGGATCAGATTCTCCAGGACGCGCGCCGACACCAGTTGCAAATCCGCCCGGTCGACGTGCGCGCCAGTGACTGGGATTGCAGCCTGGAAACCACCACAGCGGCGCAACCGGCGATCCGTATGGGTCTGCGCATGATCAAGGGCTTTCGCGAGGACGATGCCCGGCGCATCGAGGCGGCGCGGGCGCGCGGGGCGTTTGCCGATGTTGCCGATCTGGGCGAACGGGCCGCACTCGACAGTCGGGCGCAGGCGTTACTGGCCGATTCCGGGGCGTTGCGCGGTTTGGCTGGGCATCGGCATCGGGCGCGCTGGGAAGTGGCCGGGGTGCAGAAGCAGTTGGGTCTGTTTGCCGGGCTGCCGAGTCAGGAGGAGGCGGAGGTGGAGCTGCCCAAGCCGAGTGTCGGCGAGGATCTGCACGCCGATTACAGCACCGTCGGCACCACGTTGGGGCCGCATCCGTTGGCGCTGTTGCGTGGCGAACTCAAGGCGCGGCGCTGTCGCAGTTCGCAGGAATTGCTCGACGTCGAGCACGGCCGGCCGGTGAGCGTCGCCGGGCTGGTCACCGGGCGACAACGACCGGGCACCGCCAGTGGCGTGACCTTCGTGACCCTGGAAGACGAATTCGGCAACGTCAACGTGGTGGTCTGGCGTGATCTGGCCGAGCGTCAGCGGCAAGTGCTGGTGGGCTCGCAACTACTGAAAGTCGATGGCCGCTGGGAGCGCGAAGGTGAAGTGCGCCACCTGATCGCCGGGCGTTTGAGCGACCTCAGCCCGCTGCTTAATGGCATCCGCGTGCAGAGCCGCGATTTCCACTGATCAACACAACCCTTGTAGGAGTGAGCCTGCTCGCGATAGCGGTGTGTCAGACAACATCAACGTGAATGACACACCGCTATCGCGAGCAGGCTCACTCCTACAGGGGTTTTGCTTCTGTTCAAGACGGCCAATTCATTGGCGTCAAAAAAACCTGTCGCGAATGATGGCACTTTGTCATAATGCCGCCCCTTTTCAACTCCCGCCGCGCATTGCCGTGGTGGGACATCCCCGTTTTTCAAAAGGAATATTCAGTGAGAATGATCTCCCGGATGCTGGTTTCAGGCGTCGCGATTGCTGTGCTCGGCACGATTGCCGGCACACTCGCCGGTTGCGCCACCGAAAGCTCCCGCGCGCTGCCGGTGGCCAAGGTTGAAAGCGCTACACAGGTCTGGACCGGCGTTCGTGTGCCAATGGCCGTGGGCAAGTTCGACAACCGTTCCAGCTACATGCGCGGGATCTTCTCCGACGGCGTTGACCGTCTCGGCGGTCAGGCCAAGACCATCCTCATCACCCACTTGCAGCAGACCAACCGCTTCAGCGTGCTGGATCGCGACAACATGGGTGAAATCCAGCAGGAAGCCGCGATCAAGGGCCAGGCCCAACGCTTGAAAGGCGCTGATTACGTGGTCACCGGTGACGTCACCGAGTTCGGCCGCAAAGAGACTGGCGATCACCAGTTGTTCGGCATTCTTGGTCGTGGCAAGACTCAAGTGGCCTACGCCAAGGTCAACCTGAACATCGTCAACATCAGCACTTCCGAAGTGGTCTATTCGACCCAGGGCGCCGGCGAATACGCCTTGTCCAACCGCGAAATCATCGGCTTCGGCGGCACCGCTGCCTACGACTCCACCCTCAACGGCAAAGTACTGGATCTGGCCATGCGCGAGGCGATCAATCGTCTGGTCGATGGCATGAACGCCGGTGCCTGGAAACCGGGCAACTGATCGACGCCCATTGCAAGGAGCAACACCCCATGACTCTGAATTTGTCGCGCTCGTTAATGGCGCTGACCCTGGCCGCCAGTGCCTTGCTGGCCGGCTGTGCCTCCGGCCCGCAAACCCTGTATCAGTGGGAAGGTTACGAGCCCCAGGTCTACGAATACTTCAAAGGCGAAGAGCCGAAAGAAGCCCAGGCCGAAGCGCTGGAACGTGACCTGCAGAAAATCCGCTCCACCGGCAAGGCCGTACCGCCGGGTTACCACGCGCACCTTGGCCTGCTCTATCTGAGCATGGGCAAGGACGACCAGATGGTGCAGCAGTTCAAAACCGAGAAAACCCTGTTCCCCGAATCCGGGACGTACATGGATTTCCTGCTCAAAAACGCCAAGAGCGGAGACGCGAAATGATCGCGCGCACCTTGAAACTGCTGGCCGCCGGTCTGGCCCTGACCGTGCTGGGTGGCTGCGTTGCGCCCAAGACCGTGGATTACTCGGCCTACAAACAGGCGCGGCCGAAAACCATTCTGGTGCTGCCTCCGCTGAACACTTCGCCGGATGTGAAGGCGTCGTACAGCCTGTTGTCGCAGGTGACCTTCCCGCTGGCCGAAGCCGGTTATTACGTGCTGCCGATCGCGCTGGTTGACGAGACGTTCCGCCAGAACGGTCTGACCACCCCGGACGACATCCATCAGGCCCCGCCGAGCAAACTGAAGGAGATCTTCGGTGCGGACGCGGCGCTGTACATCACCGTGACCGAATACGGTACGCGTTACATGGTGATCAGCAGCGAAACGGCAGTGACCGCGACGGCGAAACTGGTCGACCTGAAAAGCGGCACGACGTTGTGGACCGGTTCGGCCCGGGCGTCGAGCGAAGAGGGCGGCAATAGCAATGCCGGCGGTATCGTCGGCATGCTGATCTCGGCGGCAGTGAAGCAAATCATCAACAGCTCCACCGATGCCGGCTACCCGATTGCCGGTGTGGCGAGCAATCGTCTGCTTTCGGCCGGCCATCGGGCAGGCCTGCTGTACGGCCCGCGTTCGCCGAAGTACGGCACTGACTGAAGCCGGTACTGATCGTTCCCACGCTCTGCGTGGGAACGATCAAACGCAGGAGTGAGCCTGCTCACCGCCCCCCTCCCAACACATGTGTCCTGCTTGCAACGAGCAGATAGATAGAGCGACGCCGCCCCCATGGGGGATCCGCAATCAACGTGCAATCAAGACCCTGCATCTCGACGCCGAAGGCTATATCCTGCGTGACACTCAGTTGCTCGACGTTAAAGGAGTGCCCAAATGACCGAAAAGAAACCGGAAACCACGGTCGACCGCGTCTACCAAGGTGTTTACGAGGCGATCAGCAAGCGTTCGTTGCGCCCTGGGATGAAGCTGGGCGAGGCCTCGCTGGCCGAGTTATTCAATGTCAGCCGCACGTCGGTGCGCGCCGCATTGAAGCAATTGGAGGCCGACGGACTGGTCACCACTGAGCCCAACAAAGGGGCATCGGTGTCGCTGCCGAGCAACGAAGAGATCCGTTCGCTGTTCGAAACCCGCCGCCTTATCGAAATCGGCATCGTCACCGAACTGTGCCGGCGCAAGGACACCGCCGCGATGCAGGACCTGCGTGAACACCTGCTGTTGGAAGATGAAGCGCACGCCGCTGGTGACCACGAGCGGCTGATTCATCTGCTCGGCGAGTTCCACATCAAACTGGCGCGCAGCCTGAATAATCCGGTGCTGCTCGACTGGTTCCAGAAGTTGATTTCCCGTGCCTCGTTGTATGCTGCGGCGCTGGACGACGACAGCCATGAAGTCTGCCGCGACGACGAGCACCTGCGTCTGATCGAATACATCGAGGCCGGTAATCAGAGCGCTGCCATCGAATTGACCTGCACGCATCTCAACGGCATTGAGAAGGCCATTCTCGACGTCGCCGCCAAAATGAAAACTGGCTACCATCCGCTCAAACACCTGATCGGGGTTTAGGCTTCGGGCGAGGATGAAATCGGCTATACCTCATATGAAACCAATACGACTGATGACGCTCGAAACAGACGGGCGTTGCGTCGTTATGGCGTCGCGATTTATCGGGCAATCACCACAGGACACTGAGTCAGTCGATGCAGTTTTTATCCGATAGCCATGGTTGTGAGGGCTGGAAAGGCGAAATGGCCGGGCGCATCAGTGCGTTCGACTGGAGCCACACCGAACTCGGCCCGTTGAACAGCTGGCCGGCCAGCCTGTGCAGTGCGGTGCAACTGATGCTGGCGTCGCCACTGCCGATGGTCATGCTCTGGGGCTATGCCGGGTACATGATCTACAACGATGCCTATTCGAAGTTTGCCGGTGGTCGCCACCCCTATCTGCTCGGTTCGCCGGTAGAGCTGGGCTGGCCGGAAGTCGCCGATTTCAACCGGCACGTGGTCGATACCTGCCTGGCCGGTGGCACCTTGTCGTTTCGCAATAAAGAGCTGGTGTTGTTGCGCGATGGCGTCCCCGAAGACGTCTGGATGGATCTGTATTACAGCCCGGTGGCCAATGATGATGGCAAGCCGGCCGGGGTCATGGCGATGGTGGTGGAAACCACCGAGTTCGTGCACTCCGAACGCCGGCGGCAGGCGGCGGAACAAGCCTACCGCGCCGACAATGAGCGGGTCCGTCTGGCGTTGAATGCCGGGGCCTTGCTTGGCTCGTTTGTCTGGGACGTGAAAAACAACACGCTGTCGGCAGACGAACGATTCGCCCGCACGTTCTCCTATCCACCGGATCAGGACCTGAGCAATCTGGCCCAGGACGTTGCCGAGTCGCGCATTCACCCCGATGACCACGCCTGGGTACAAGAGCGCGTCGCCCATTCCGTGCAGACCGGTGAACCGTATAACGCCGAGTATCGCGTGCGACGCAGTGACGGCAGTTATTCCTGGGTGCTGGCCAGTGGCGCCTGTGAGTTCGACGAACACGGCGCGCCGTTACGCTTTCCCGGCGTGTTGATCGACATCCACGAACGCAAGATCGCCGAAGAATCCCTGCTCAAATTTACCCGCAACCTTGAACAGCGCGTCGGCGAAGAGGTCGAGGCGCGGCTGGCGGCTGAAGAGCAGTTGCGCCAGTCACAGAAGCTCGAAGCCATTGGCGGTCTGACGGGGGGCGTGGCCCATGACTTCAACAATCTGCTGCAAGTGATCGCCGGCAATCTGCATTTGCTCGCGCGCCACGAACCGAACAATGCCAACGTGCAACGCCGGGTCAGTGCCTCGCTGGCGGCGGTCGAGCGCGGTGCCAAGCTGTCCTCGCAATTGCTCGCGTTTGCCCGGCGTCAGCCGTTGTCGCCGGCAGTATGTAACCCGCGACAGATCTTCGAAGGTGTCGGCGAATTGCTGCAGCGAGCGCTGGGCGAAACCATTCAGATCGATGTGCAGCTGCCGCAGCAACCGTGGCATATCAACGTCGACCGCAACCAGCTGGAAAACGCCATTCTCAATCTGGCGATCAACGCTCGGGATGCGATGAAGGGCGAGGGCACCATTGCGCTCAGCGCTGCCAACGTGCGCCTCGATCGCGAGTTCTGCGCCGGTAAAGG
Source organism: Pseudomonas sp. Irchel 3H7 (assembly GCF_900187605.1). Classification (GTDB taxonomy): domain Bacteria; phylum Pseudomonadota; class Gammaproteobacteria; order Pseudomonadales; family Pseudomonadaceae; genus Aquipseudomonas. Next base: position 343,701 of record NZ_FYEA01000008.1, on the reverse strand, counting down.
CATCGTCTCCGGCGAGTTTGTCCGGGTTGCCGTCAGTGACAGCGGCGCCGGCATTGCGCCAGACATTCTCGAGCAGGTGTTTGAACCGTTTTTCACCACCAAGGCCGATGGCCAGGGCACCGGGCTGGGCCTGAGCATGGTGTTCGGCTTCGTCAAGCAGAGTGGCGGCCACGTCGAGATCGTCAGTACCGTCGGCGAGGGCACGCGGGTGCAGTTGTACTTCCCGCGCAGCCTGCGCCCGATCCTTGATGAATCGCCCAATCTGCAACGGCAGCAGAGTGGCGGCCACGAGACGATTCTGGTGGTTGAAGACAACGACGCGGTGCGCGCTTCGGCGGTCGAGTTGTTGCGCGAGGAGGGTTACCGCGTGTTGACCGCCGGCCACGGCGATGCGGCCATGCAAATGCTGCTGGAAGGTACCGAAGTCGACCTGATCTTCACCGACGTGGTCATGCCGGGGCTGATCAAAAGCTCCGACCTGTTCGCCTGGGCCAAGGTGCAGACGCCGCCGGTGGCGGTGCTGTTCACCTCCGGGCACACCCGCGACATCATCTCGCGCAATCACCAGTTGAGCCCCGACACCCATTTGCTCGGCAAACCGTACAGCCCCGAAGCCTTGTTGCAGATGATCCGGGTGGTTCTCGGCAACTGAGCGCTGAACATTCCTTTACCAAGGCAGGTCGATGACTTCCAAACGCACCTCCAAAGCGCCCACCGGCATGGTCCGGGTGCGCGGCGCCCGTGAACACAACCTGAAAAACATCGACGTCGACATCCCCCGCGATGCCTTGGTGGTGTTCACCGGGGTGTCTGGCTCGGGCAAGTCGTCGCTGGCGTTTTCGACCTTGTATGCCGAAGCCCAGCGCCGCTACTTCGAATCGGTGGCGCCCTATGCGCGACGGCTGATCGATCAGGTTGGCGTACCGGATGTCGACTCGATTGAAGGCCTGCCGCCGGCCGTGGCCCTGCAACAGCAACGCGGCACACCGAGCACGCGCTCGTCGGTGGGCAGTGTGACCACGTTGTCGAGCCTGATCCGCATGCTCTATTCGCGCGCCGGCAGTTATCCGCCGGGGCAGCCGATGTTGTACGCCGAGGATTTTTCGCCGAACACCCCGCAAGGCGCCTGCCCGCAGTGCCATGGCCTCGGCCGCGTCTATGAAGTCACTGAGGCGCTGATGGTGCCCGATCCCAACCTGACCATCCGCCAGCGCGCCGTGGCGTCCTGGCCGCTGGCGTGGCAGGGGCAGAACCTGCGCGACATCCTCGTGACCATGGATATCGACGTCGACATCCCGTGGAAAAAACTGCCGAAAAAACAGCGCGACTGGATTCTCTTCACCGAAGAAACCCCGACCGTGCCGGTGTACGCCGGGCTGACTCCGGAAGAAACCCGGGTCGCCCTCAAACGCAAGATGGAGCCGAGTTATCAAGGCACCTTCACCGGCGCCCGGCGCTACATCCTGCACACCTTTACTCATTCGCAAAGTGCGTTGATGAAGAAGCGTGTTTCACAGTTCATGCTCGGCAGCCCTTGTCCGTTATGCGACGGCAAACGCCTGAAACGTGAAGCGTTGTCGGTGACGTTTGCCGGGTACGACATTGGCGAATTGTCGCAAATGCCGTTATTGCAAGTGGCCGAGGTATTACGGCCGGTGGCGGCGGCCAGTTATCTGGAACATGCCGAAGAAACCGGCGAGACCTTGAGTCACGCGCAAACCCGCGAGGCCCGTCAGCAACGCGTGGCCCATGGCGCCAGCGGGCACGGCAGCGCGCCCGATGTGCGCCACACGCCAAATCTGTCGCTGGAGAAACGTCTGGCGGCGCAGCGTATTGCCGAGGATCTGCTGGAGCGCGTCAGCACGCTGACCGATCTGGGCCTCGGTTATCTGGCGCTGGAGCGCAGTACGCCAACGCTGTCGTCGGGTGAGTTGCAGCGCTTGCGCCTGGCGACACAATTGGGCTCGCAGTTGTTTGGTGTGATTTATGTGCTCGACGAACCTTCCGCCGGTTTGCATCCAGCCGATGGCGAAGCGTTGTTCGAAGCCTTGCAGCGCTTGAAGGCGGACGGCAACACGCTGTTTGTGGTCGAGCATGACCTGGAAACCATGCGCCGCGCCGACTGGCTGATCGATGTCGGCCCGGCAGCGGGCGAGCAGGGTGGGCAGGTGCTGTACAGCGGCCCGCCCGCCGGTCTGGCCGAGATCGAGCAATCGCAGACTCGTGCTTATCTGTTTGCCGAATCGCAACGTCAGACAAGAACGGCACGTAAACCGACGGCGTGGCTGAAACTTGAGGGCATCACCCGCAATAATCTGAACAACCTCAGTGCCGAATTTCCCTTGGGCTGCTTTACCTCGGTGACGGGCGTCTCCGGCTCCGGCAAGTCGAGCCTGGTCAGTCAGGCCTTGCTGGAACTGGTCGGCGCGCAGTTGGGGCGGCCGACGGTGGACAGCGAGCCGGAAGAACTCAGCCTCGAAGACGACGCCCCGCAGGTCAGCAGCGGTCAGGTCACGTCCGGGCTGGAGTCGATCAAGCGACTGGTGCAGGTCGACCAGAAACCCATCGGCCGTACGCCACGTTCCAATCTGGCGACTTACACCGGGTTGTTCGACAACGTACGCAAGCTCTACGCCGCGACCGACGCTGCACGGGCGGCGGGTTATGACGCCGGGCAGTTTTCCTTCAACGTCGCCAAGGGTCGTTGCGCCACGTGCGAAGGCGAAGGCTTTGTCAGTGTCGAGTTGTTGTTCATGCCCAGCGTTTATGCGCCGTGCCCGACCTGCCATGGCGCGCGGTACAACCCGCAGACCCTGGCGATTCTCTGGGAGGGTTTGAGCATCGCCCAGGTGCTGCAATTGACCGTCGAGGAAGCGGTGTCAGTGTTTTCCGAGCAAGCGGGGATTCGTCGTTCACTGGAAGTGCTGCGCGATATTGGCCTGGGTTATCTGCGCCTCGGGCAACCGGCCACGGAGCTGTCTGGCGGTGAAGCGCAGCGGATCAAACTGGCTACCGAGTTGCAGCGTAATCAGCGCGGCGCGACCTTGTATGTGCTGGATGAACCGACCACCGGGTTGCATCCGCGTGATGTCGATCGGCTGCTGGAGCAACTGGATACGCTGGTGACGGCGGGGCACACGGTGATCGTGGTCGAGCACGAAATGCGCGTGGTGGCGCAGAGTGACTGGGTGATCGACATCGGGCCGGGGGCGGGGGATCAGGGCGGCAGGATTGTCGTGGCGGGCACGCCGCAGAAGGTTGCGGCGAGCAAGAAGAGCCGGACGGCGCCGTTTCTGGCTCGGGCCCTGAATTAATAGATGCGGTGCTGCCACTGGCCTCATCGCTGGCAAGCCAGCTCCCACAGTTTTTTGCGGTGAATTCGAAGTATGGGTCCACCACAAGACCCCTGTAGGAGTGAGCCTGCTCGCGATAGCGGGGTGTCAGTCACAGATGAATTGGCTGACCTGACGCCATCGCGAGCAGGCTCACTCCTACAGTGGATCTGTGTTCGACATCAGTTCCTGTGGGTGCTGCAGTCAGGCACCATCAAGGGTGCGGCGGACCTTTTCGAGCAGCTCACTGATCTGAAACGGCTTGACCAGCATGTCCATGCCACTGCCCAGAAACACCTGACGATTGATCGCTGTCTCCGCATACCCGGTCATGAACAGAATCGGCAATCCCTCACGCCAGCCCCGCGCCACATCCGCTAATTCACGACCGCTCATGCGCGGCAGGCCGACGTCGGTCAATAACAGGTTGATCGACGGATCATTCTGCAACCGCTCCAGCGCCGTTTCGATATCCGCCGCCTGGGTGCAGCGATAACCGGCGTCCTCCAGCACTTCAGTGACAAACATGCGCACCGACGGCATATCCTCGACAATCAGCACATGCTCACCGCTGCCTTGCGGATCGACCACGGGAGCAGGGATATCGGCCCCCGTCGGGTCGGTGCTAGCCGGCAACATGATCGTCACTTCGGTGCCGCGCCGCGCGACGCTGCGGATGTGTGCATCGCCACCCGACTGGCGGGCAAAACCATAGATCGTCGACAACCCCAGCCCCGTACCCTGGCCCAACGGTTTGGTGGTGAAAAACGGATCGAAGACCTTGTCGATGACATTGTGCTCGATGCCCGTACCGTCATCACGCACCGACAGCGCCACGTAAGCGCCATCGGCCAGATTCGGATCGCCATGGGAGTACGCGGCGTAAGTGTTGACCCATATATTGCCGCCCACCGGCAGGGCATCCCGGGCGTTGATCACCAGATTCAACACCGCGCTTTCCAGCTGCACTGGGTCAACCAGCGCGATGGCCGGTTTGCTGGTCAGCTCTAGCTTGAGGGTGATCCGCTCACCGATGGTGCGCACCAGCAATTCTTCCAGCGAACGGACTTGCTCGTTGATGTCGACCGGCCGTGTATCCAGTGGTTGCTGACGGGCAAAGGCCAGCAAGCGGTGGGTGAGGGACGCAGCGCTCATCGCTGAATTCAGCGCCGCTTCGGAGTAAAACTGCACCTTGTCCAGACGCCCATCGACCACGCGTTTCTGGATCAGCTCGAGGCTGGTGATGATTCCGGTCAGCAGGTTGTTGAAGTCATGGGCGATACCGCCGGTGAGTTTGCCCAGTGCGTCCATCTTCTGCACCTGCAGCAACTGCGCTTCGGCACGCACGCGTTCGGCGACTTCCTTGGCCAGTTGCGTGGTGGTGTCATCCAGACGCGCCAGATGCGAGCGCTCGCGGTGGCGGTGCTCGGTAACGTCCTCAACGAAGACCAGGCTCAGTTCGGGCGTGCGGTACGGCGAAATCTGCCACTCGGTCTCGCGGATCTCGCCCTGCACGCGCATGTTCAGCGTGCCTTTCCAGCGCTCGCCATCGACCAGACGCAGGCGCAGCTCATTGAGGATGGCGCTCTGATCTTCGGCGAAGCATTCACGCAGGGCCTGCGGATCCCGATTGTCGAGAATCAGTTGTGTGAAGGCATGGTTGCATTCGTGCACCTTGAGGCTGGCATCGAGCACCGCGATCGGTGCGGAGACGTTGACGAAAATCTCGCGAAACCGCGCTTCACTTTCGCGCAGGGCATTTTCCGTGTCGCGTACTCGCAGCAACGTGCGCAGGGTGGCCAGCAGCACATCCGGGTCAACCGGGTGAATCAGGTAGGCATCGGCACCGGCGTCGAGGCCGGTGATGATGTCGCCGGTCTGGATCGACGCAGCTGACACATGAATAACGGGTAGCAGCGCCGTGCGGGTATCTGCGCGCAGTTTGCGCACGATGTCGAAGCCGCTCATGTCCGGCAGATTGACGTCGAGAATCAACGCATCGAGCGCTTCGCTGTCGATCAGCGCCAGCCCCTCGCCGCCGGTGCCGGCCTCCAGCACCTCGTAGCCGTGACGCTCCAGCCGTCGGCGCAGGGCGTAGCGGGTGGCGACGTTGTCGTCGACGATCAACAGGCGGATGTCACGTTTCATCGACGTTCTCCAGAGCGATCGCCAGCGGAATGATCACGAAAAAGGTCGAGCCGACCCCCGGCGTGCTTTCCAGCCCGACTTCACCGCCGAGCAGGGCGGCGAAGCGTTTACACAGTGACAGGCCCAGCCCGGTGCCGCGCAGGCGTTTCTGCAACGGCGAGTCGACCTGGGAAAAGTCCTCGAACAATGCACCATGCAGCTCTGGTGCGATACCGATTCCGGTGTCACTGACGGCAAAGCGCACCTTGTCCGCACCTTCGAGCCGCGCGGAAACCCGCACTTCGCCACGGGTGGTGAACTTCAGCGAGTTGGAAATGAAGTTGCGCAGGATCTGTGCAAGTTTCTTGTCGTCGGTGTACAGGCGCGGCAAACCGACCGGTTCCTCGAATATCAGGTCCACGGCGCTGGCATCGACAATCGGCCGGAACATCCCGCGCAGGGCGGAGAACAGATCGAACATGTCGAACCACGCCGGAGAAATGCTGATGCGCCCGGCCTCGATCTTCGCCAGATCGAGCAGGTCATCGACCATGTCGCTGAGTTCGCGCGCAGCCGTGCTGACGAACGCTACCTGCTTGTGTTGCTCGGGACTGAGCGGGCCGTCGAGTTCGTCGGCGAGCAGGCTGTTGATGCTCAGGATCGAACCCAGTGGCGTGCGGAACTCATGGCTCATGTACGACAGGAAACGGCTTTTCAAGTCCGAGGCCTGGCGCAATTCCTCAGCCTGTATATCGAGTTCGGCGTACAGCGCCAGCACGCCCTGATTGGTTTCATCGAGTTCTTCGCGCAGCGCCGCGGTTTCGCTCTGCAACTGCGCAATCAGCGCAGCCTGCTCGGTGCTGCTCAGAATCGGCGACTCAGCCATGGGCGGCCTCCAGGGCAACGACCAGCACCGTTACATCGTCGCGCCCGCGACAGAAGTCGCGGTGCAGGACGCCGGCTATCACGGCGGGATGGCGGTGCACCAGACCGGGGTAGTCTTGAAGATTCCAACGGGACTGCAAGCCGTCGCTGTACATGATCAATAGATGTCCGTTCACGTGAGCATAGTCAAAAGGCCGGGCTTTCCGGTATTGCACGCCGACAATGCCCGGGTGCGAGGCGAGGCCACGGGATTTGTCGGCGTTGATCAGGCTGGCGCCGATATTGCCGACGCCGGCAAAGGTCAGGCTGTCGCGGCGAGCATCGAACTGGGTAAACGCGACGGCGCCGCCACGAGTGCCGATCATGTCGCGGTGCATGTCTTCCATCAGCATCACCGGCTCGGCAAACGGTGTCAGGGCGAAGGTTTCTGCGCCTGCCAGCCCGGCGCGTTCGGCGTCTTCACCGTGCCCCAGACCGTCGATGATCAGCGCGCTGACGCTGCCGTTGTCATACGCCAGGTGCCAGACATCGCCGCAGGCGGGATCGTTGTGCAGCGAGTGCTGGCTGACTCCAAAATGCATGTCCGGTTCGCGATCCGAGCGAGGATAAAACCGGGCCAGTAACACCGCGCCACGGGCATCCGCGTACACATCAAACACTTCAGCCTGGCGTGATATCGAGCCGAGGCCAATGCCTTGGGTGCCTCCGGTGGAGAAGCCGTCGGGCATACAGGCCTGCAAATCAAACCCCTGAGCACGGTCGATAGCGAGCAACTCAATGCCGAAACCATCAATGCGCGGCAGCACCCGCAGGTGCATCTCACCGTGGTTGGCGTGCTTGAGCACGTTACTCGCCAGCTCCGTCGCCACCAATGCCACACGCCCGGCATCGCGCTCGTCGAAGCCATGCTGTTCGGCCAGTTGTTGCGCCGTACGCCGTGCGTAGCCGATCTGGCTGCTGTCCTCGATCAGTAAAACCTGGGTCATCGACCCGCTGATATTCATGTCCATCGGGTAATCGTTATTCGTGTGCCCTTGCCGGGCTCTGTTTCCAGTTCGAACTCTTCAACCAGGCGTTTCGCCCCGGTCAGACCCAGGCCCATGCCGCTGCCGGAGGTCCAGCCGTCGGTCATCGCCAGTTTGATGTCGGCAATGCCCGGGCCTTCGTCGCGGAAGGTCAGGCGCAGACCGACCTTGTGATCTTCATCGAGGATCTGCCAGTCCATGTCGCCGCCACCACCGTAAACCATGGTGTTACGCGCCAGTTCGCTGACCGCCGTGACCATTTTGGTCAGGTCGATCAGGCGCATTCCGCATTCGGTGGCCAGTTTGCGTGCGGTCTGGCGCGCGAGCACGACATCCTGCTCGATGTGAATGGGTTGAGTACCGCTGCTGCGTACGGTCATTGCCGGTCTACTCGTTCCTGCAGCAGCTTCATTCCGCGCTCGACGTTCAATGCCGTGCTGACGCCGGGCAGCGTCAGGCCGAGTTCAACCAGGGTGATCGCCACCGCCGGCTGCATGCCGACCAGCATGGTTTCGGCGTCCATGATTTTCGACAGGCCGGAGATCGTGCTGATCATCCGGCCAATGAACGAGTCGACCATGTCCAGCGCCGAGATGTCGATCAACACCCCGCGCGCCGAGGTCTTGCTGATGCGCTCGGACAAGTCGTCCTGCAAGGTGAGGGCGAGCTGGTCATGCATGTCGACCTGGATGGTCACCAGCAGGAACTTGCCCATCTGGAGAATCGGGATACGTTCCATGCTTATACCGTCTTGACGAGGCTGATACCCAGACGGGTCAGGGCCAGTTTCAGCGCATCGGCCAGATTGGCCTTGGTCACCACGCCTTGCAGGTCGAGGCCGAGGTGGACGATGGTTTGCGCGATCTGCGGACGTACGCCGCTGATGATGCAATCGGCGCCCATCAGGCGGATTGCGGTCACGGTTTTCAACAGGTGCTGGGCGACCAGGGTATCGACGGTCGGCACGCCGGTGATGTCGATGATGGCGATTTCCGAACCGGTGTCGACGATGCGTTGCAGCAGCGACTCCATCACCACTTGCGTGCGCTGGGAGTCGAGGGTGCCGATCATTGGCAGGGCGAGTACGCCGTCCCACAGCTTGACCACCGGGGTCGACAGCTCCAGCAGTTCTTCCTGCTGACGCTTGATCACCGCTTCGCGGGATTTTTGAAAGGTGCGGATGGTGTGCATGCCGAAGGCGTCGAGCAGTTCCGAGACTTCCCAGAGCTGTTCGGCGAGCAGCGCAGGCTGGTCTTTGTAATGGTTCTGCAGGAGGTTAAACAGCGGGCCTTTGAGGGCGAAGATGAAACTGGCGGTCTGCTGCGAATCCTGGCCGAGCAGTGCGCGGCTGTGGGAGAGCTTTTCGAGAAACTGGCGGGTGGTCTCCCAACCGGGTGCGGCGATGTTGGTGCCGTTGTCGTTCTCGATGCCACTGACCACCAGTTGCAGGAATTCCGTGGTCTGTTGCTGCAGATCGTGCTCTTTCAGGTTACGCGTGGCGCCGCTGGCTTGCAGGCCGTTGATCCATTCGCCCAGCAGTTGTGCTTGTTTGTTTTTCATCGCATCGAGTGTGCTGTTCTGCAGTGCTGCCATGTGCCTGTTGCTCCGTCGCGAATTAGGGGGCGGTCGTGAAAATGATCGCCGCGAAGTGATCGACATTTGCCGTTCGAAATAGTTGTTCGTTCACGCACGTATATTTTTTGATCTGGCGCAAGGAACGTCCCGGTAACTCTAGTCGGCGTGGCCGGGCGCGGCGAAGTTTTGAACGTTGGCGTGGGGCAGGCTTCGAATCTTTGACACCCGGCGGATGTGCGCCGGGGTGTTTGACCAACGAGGTGGCCATGAACGAGCAAACGAAGCAGCAGAGCCAATCTGGCGAACCGATCAATCGCAATGATCCGGCTATCGACCCGCAGGTGCCGGGGCAGCCGGTGCCGACGCAGCAGCAGGGCGATGGCGGGCAGGCGCAGAGTGGCGATCCGGCGGTGGATCAGAAGAACAAGCACACGGACAACGACAATGAGTTCAGCCCGGGCTTCGAGCCAAAACCGGACCGGGCTAAGCCGGGCGAGGAGACCGATGCTGATATTGATACGGATGGCGGTTGATTTCGGCGGATATGACAAGGCCGCATCTATTGAATGCGGCCTTTTTTTTGCTTTGGATTTGTGGCGTTGCGGACATCGATCCCCCTCACCCCAGCCCTCTCCCCCAAGGGGGCGAGGGGGAAGGGAGCCGATCTCGGTGCTTTTCAAAAGCTCAGTTCAGCTCGAGATTTCAGATCGGGGGCTGTTCAGAACCTGCGTTCGACTCAAAACGTTCAGGTCGGCGTAACTCGAGCATCCACCTCGGTCGGCTCCCTCTCCCTCCGGGCGGTCCGACGTTTCGGGAGGGCTGGGGTGAGGGTAAGGCTGTTTACTTGCTCGGATGCTTGGCCTGCAGTTCCTTGGCGGCGGCCAAATGTTTTTCCAGGGCTGGCAGCATTTTCTGCGCAAACGCCTTCAATTCAGGAGCGCCTTTGACCTTGTCATCGGTCACGGTATTGGCTTGTTTCTTGAACAGCTCGATGGTCTCTTCGTGCGCCTTCACCTGATTGTTGGCGTAGGCCGCGTCGAAAGACTCATCACGCACTTCGAGGATTTTTTCCTTGGCCTGTTTGACCAGAGTCGTGGTGTCCGGGACTTCGATGTCGTTAGCCTTGGCAATGGTCGCCAGCTCATCGTTGGCCTTGCCATGGTCGGTGATCATCATATTGGCGAAGGCCTTGATGTCAGCCGATTGGCTTTTTTCCAGCGCCAGTCGACTGGTTTCGATTTCCGCGATGCCACCGGCAGCGGCGTTATCGACAAAGTCATTGTCAGTCGCAGCGAAGGCGCTGCCCATGCCGCTGCTCAAAGCGACAGCCAAAACCAGATGACGCAGGTTGAATCCGTCCATTGGTGTATCTCCACGCAGTTTTTGTTGGTGTTAACCAATGGAGGCAATGTGGCGAATAAAGGTTTGATCGCATTTGCGACAGGGCGACGAACGGACACCGCTGGTCTGACAGGTGGTCGACAGAAGCGCCCAACCGAGGCCATTCTGATAACTGGCCAGCGCAATCGGTCGTGTTGGCCAGCCGATCAACTGACGGAGGTGTTCCATGCCGGTGACCCATGATCTGTTACAGGACTTGAAGCTTACAAAGGAAGAGATCCAGCAAAAACGCACCGCGGATCCACATCTGGATGCCCTGATCAACAAGTACTCCCAGGCGGACGCCGAGGTAGTCAAGGCCGAGACTGCCACCTCGGATGCTCCCAGCGACGACACGCTGAAAAAACTCAAAGAAAAGCGCTTGCAGGTCAAAGACAAGATTGTCGAGCAATTGCAGGCGCGAACCTGAGGCCTTGTTGATCCGCCGACCTGCGGTTGCGGATTGACGGGAACGACAGCCCCGACCGGCACCTCGAATGTACAGAGTCTTCTTTTACCGACTCTTTACGAGGTGCCTTATGAACGATCCCAAATTCCCCAGTGAAGAGCAGGGCGCATTCGACCCGGTTCCCACGCATCCCGAACCCAACAGCCCGGCGCATACCACGGCCAATCCTGAAGAACCGGATGAGGATCTTCCCGAAGACGAAGATCCGGACAAGTTCGACAAGTCCAGCAACTGAAAGATCGCCATCGCTGGCAAGCCAGCTCCCACAGTGAATGGTGTTGTCCGCAAATGCCGTGGTCAGCAAAGAACCCTGTGGGAGCTGGCTTGCCAGCGATGGCGTCAGTAGGCTCGATACAGATCCAGCAGGTTCACTTCAGCGCCGCATCCAACGGCATCCGCGCCATATGCGTCGCCTTCAACGAGCCGAAATACAACCACGGCCCATACTCGCGCACCGTGGTAATCGGCGAATAATTGCCACTGCTCGCATCCTGCAGATTGGCGAGCACCTTGCCGTCCAGATCCAGCCCCAGAACAAACCCGCGCTTCTCCACCGGTTTCGGTAAAACCTTCAGCGCCCGCACGATCATCTTGCGCACGAATGGATGCCCCGCAGTGCCATCAAGCAGAGCATTGCGCGGCGCATACAACGCCACCCAGAACCGATTGCTGCCATTGAACGCCAGGTTGTCCGGCAGCCCCGGCAGGTTGTCGATGAACAGGTCGTGAGTGCCGGCTTTCGGCCCGGTCAGCCAATAACGGCTGATGCGATAGGCACCGGTTTCGTTGACCAGCACATAGGCGTCGTCCGGGCCGAGGGTCACGCCGTTGGCGAACTCCAGCTTGTCCAGCAGCACACTGGTTTTGCCGCTCTGAAAGTCATAGCGCAGCAGACGTCCATCGCCGCCGTGCTCAATGACCGCCTCGCCGTCATGGCCATAACCCCAGCGGCTGGAAGCATCGCTGAAATAGGCGTAATGCCCGGACTTGTCGATGGCCACGTCATCAGTAAAACCGAAGGCCAGTCCATTGGCCTCCGTGGTCAAAGGAACCAGCTGACCTTGCGCATCGAGGGACAGCAAGCCCTTGACCCCATCGGCAATGACCAGCAAGCCGTTCGGATGCCGGGCCAATCCCAGCGGTCGGCCACCGGTGTCGGCGAGTACTTTGCGTTGCTGGCCGTCGAGGCTGGTGCGGATCAGTCGGCCGTCGTGCAGTCCGGTGATCAGGAAGTCACTCTCCAGCAGCAAGGCTTCCGGTCCCTCGATGTCGCTCGGCCCGACCTGCACTGCGCCTTTGAGTTTCTGATTCTCGGCGTAGAGACCTTCTTTCAGCGAAGGTGCTGGAGGCGGCGTCCAGGCCACGGGTTCGACTTTGGTCGGCATCAATAATAAGAACGCGATGACGATGAGGATCAGCAGCAACAACAGATGCCGTAGCTTCACGCGCTGGCCCTCGTCGATGCCAGGTATTGCGCGGCCATGTCGCGCAGCGCCAGCATTGATGCGGCGGATTCACGCTCGATGCGCCGTTTCAGCAGCAGGTGATTGGCGATGCGCATGCCCAGTCCTTCGAAGCGATAATCCAGCGTGCGCACGAACCGCGTGCCGCTGCTTGCCGCGCTGCATTCATAGGTCAGCAGCAACGACAATCCATGATCGCCTTGCGCCCGCGCGCACCAGCGCCGACCGGGCAAATACTCGGTGACCTCCCAGCTCAAATGGCCTTCACGTCCACCCGCGTGAATGTCCTCTTCGAAGCGCGAGCCGGCATGCAGCGGGCCGTGGGCGCCGTCGATTTTCAGCGAAGAGGGGTGCCACTCCGGCCAGCGACCGACGCTGGCGGCGTAGGCGAGCACGGCAATCGGGTCGCCAGCGATATCGATGGTGTGCTGCATACGGGTCATGGGCATTCTCGAATAGCTCAAAGGGGCGGTTTCCGGCTCCCAGTACAGGGTGCCGAACAGGTAGTCCATCAGCGGCAGAACGATGTTGAAGTTGCGCTCCTGCATGCGCTCGCGGCGGTGATGCAATTCGTGCAGACGGCGCATCTGGCGGATCCACGGCAGGCGGGTCAGCGGGTTGTGCGGCGGCAGGTGTTCGCAGGCGTGGAATATTTCGTAAGTCAGATAACCGAGGACCATGCAGCCGCCGAACAGTCCGGCGACGTTGGCGTTGGCTTGTGCGATCAGCCACCACAGCGGCAGGGTAATCACCAGCGTGTGCACTACGATCAGCCACGCCGGGAACAGAATCACCCGCCAGTCGCGGGCACTGTCGTAGGTCATGTGGCCGGGGGTGAAGAAGCTGTGATGATCGCCGGCATGCCGGGCGTAGAACATTTTCGCGAAGGCTTTTTTGTGGTGGCCGAGATGGCGATGGACCATGTACACGCCGAAATTGAACAACAGCAGGGTCAGCGGCACTGTCAGCCATTCCAGCAAGCTGACCTGCTGCACGCTGCTCCAGAACCCACCGATGGCCAGCACCCCGAACAACAGCACGAAGGCGCCGTGCAGCCAAGGGCTGTACAGCGGATGAATGGCCGCACGGTAACGGCTGCGGAATATCTCGGTGGTCTGCCTCACTGCTTCACCTGCGGGTATTGTTGTTATACCCGGCAGATTAGCCGATCCGGCCGTTTGTGCAGGCCGGACCTCGATGGCACATGCGCCATGCTCCGGTGTAATGCTGCCGCTTCAGCTCAAAGGGTTCCAGCGTTGCGACCAGTCGTCATCGGTGCGGATCACTTCGCGCAGCAGGTGGAAGGCTTGCTGCAGCGTCGCCGAATCGCGATCGCGTGAGTAGACAAGGTAAGTCGGGTAGCCAAATTCCGGAGCTTTGGTCACCGCTTCGAGGGCGCCGCTTTCCAGGTAGGTGCGCACCACACGAGTGCGGAAGTAGCCGCTGCCGCCGTGTTCGAGGATGTATTGCAGGGCCAGCGGGCCGAGGTTGAAACTCAGCGCCGCTTTGGCTTTTTCCGGCAGGGCAGCGTCATGCTGGCGGCGGAAGTCCGGGCCCCAGTCGATGTAGACGTAGGGATCGGGGCGATCGGGAGCGCGCACCAGAATCAGTTTTTCTTCCAGCACTTGCTCGACCTGCAAGCCCGGCCAGTATTCCGGCTGATAGACCAGTGCCGCGTCGAGCACGCCGAGTTCCAACTGGCGCAGCAGGTTTTCACCGTCGCGGATTTCCATGCGCAGGGCATGCCCGGGAATCTTCTCGCGCAGTTCCGCCGCCCAACTGAGCATCAACGGGTTGCACAGGCTGACTTCGCCGCCGATGTGCAGCACGTTGTGATAACCCTCGGGCAGTGGCAGGTCGCGGCGCGCCGCTTCCCAGGTCTGCACCAGCTGATTGGCGTAGACCACAAAGGCCTCGCCATTGGGCGTCAGTTTCGCCCCGGCGCGGTTGCGCACGAACAGCGTACTGCCTAGCTGGCTTTCGAGTTTCTGCACCCGGGCGGTGATTGCCGTTTGCGTGACGAACAGCTTCTGTGCGGCGGCGGCGAGGCTGCCGTGACGGACGATTTCCAGAAAGGTGCGAGCGAGATCGATGTCCATGGGCGGGCCGGTGTTTGAGGTGCGGCATTGTAACGGCAAAAGCCCCTCATCGGATCGCCGCCCGCCTAACCCTCTCCCGGCGGGAGAGGGGACCGATTGGGGGATATTGAAGCAATGCACTGACTTGAACGATCAGCGTTGAATCCATAATCGACTCGATTTTTCAGGTCGATGCAGGGCGCCAGACACCTCGGTCGGTCCCCTCTCCCTCTGGGAGAGGGCTAGGGTGAGGGAAAATGCAGTCAGCGCCAAAATCAACTGGCCAACTCGGTCAAACGCACCCGCGCCCACTCTTCAATCAACCGCGCCGGCGTGCCACACACCTTACGCTTGAAGACAAAATTTCGGCACTTCTCGGCAAACTGATGGCGGTTGTAGAGCATGTCCTCCTGCATCTCCTGCAACTCGGTTTCGCGGCATTGCTGGATCAACGCCTGATCAACCCGCGCCTTGCGCTCGCGCACCGCGGCATAGGTCGGATCGCTCAGCACAGCATTGGCCCGCTGCAGCAACCACAACGAAAACTCGTCCGGGCAACGCGGGCCGATTTCCTGAACCATGCCCAGTTGCCACGCCTGCACCGCGCTTACCGGCAGGCAAGCCTGGGTCAATTGCTCGGCCATCGCCGGGCCGACGGCGCGGGGCAGGCTGTAGGTCCAGTATTCGGAGCCGTACAAACCCATGCTCTTGTAATGCGGATTGAGCACCACATCGGCGCGGGCAAACACGATGTCGGCCGCCAGTGCGAGCATCACGCCACCGGCGCCCGCGTTGCCGGTGACGCCGCTGACCACCAGTTGCCGGGCCGTCAGCAGTTCTGCGCAGACGTCGTCGATTGCCTGAATATTGGCCCAGGCTTCGGCGCCAGGATCCTGCGCAGCCTGAATCACATTCAAATGCACGCCGTTGGAAAAACTGCCGCGCCCACCCTTGATCAGCAACACTTGGGTATCACGGGACTTGGCCCAGCGCAGCGCGGCGACCATGCGCTGGCATTGCTCGGTGCTCATGGCGCCGTTGTAGAACTCGAAGGTCAATTCGCCGACGTTGCCGGATTCGCGATAACGAAGCGGTTGATAGGCTTCGTCACTGAACGGCTGTGTAGCGATCGACCAGTCCAGCACCGGCACGTCGGTCAGTTGCCCGGCCAACAGGTGCCGCGCCGGTTGCTTGAAGGTTTCTTCGCCAGGTTGCGGTTTACGCCGCAGTGCGCCGATCCACAGGCTTTGATCACCCGCCGCAACCAGCACCGCATCGTCATGCACCGCGAGAATCTCGCCGGGCATGCCGCTGCGCGAATCGAGGTGTGCGTCGTACACGTAATACTGACCGCCAGCGAGGCTCGCCAACACGCCGGGCTGGCCGTCGGCGGCATCGATGCAACGTTTGATGAAGCGTGCGCAATCGTGCCAGCTGAAACTGCGGTCGACCTGTTTCATGTTCGGTTGCAAGCGCCCGCGCACCTTCGTATCGGCGTAATCCAGCGCCACCGGCTCAAAGCCTTCGACGAATTTCTCCACCACTTCGCGTATGCAGCGAATCGCCGCGTCACTGACCCGACCGTTGTACAGCTCGGATTTGCGCAGGCCCGCTGGCAGATTGAATTCGCAGGTAGCCCACACCGGGCCGGCGTCCATTTCCTCGACGGCCTGCAGTGCGGTGACGCCCCAGCTCGGCAGCTCGTTGGTAATCGCCCAGTCGAGGGCACTGGCGCCGCGATCGCCGACGATGCCGGGATGGATGATCACCACCGGACGCTCGGCGTTGCTCCACAGTGCCTGCGGAACGCGGTCCTTGAGGAACGGGCAGATCACCAGATCCGCGCCACTGTTCTCGATCTGTTCGCACACAGCCTGTTCATTGGTAAACAGCACGACGCTGGGTGAGTGCCCGGCCTCGCGCAGTTCCAGCCAGGCGCGTTGGGTCAGGCCATTGAATGCTGACGACAGCAGAATGATGTTGAGTGGTCGCATGCTTGCTCTTCCTTGAGTGGATTCAGCCACGGGCTCTCGCTGAGCCGTCCTTGGCTTTCGATGGAGCCGCGAGATTAATCAGTGGCCGGCCACGCGCCAGTGACCGAGGTCAACGTTGTGTCAGCCAATGTTTCTGCGGCGACCAAACGCCTTATGCTCAATGGTTTGCTTGTGCTGATTTTTTATTACTTCAAATGTCTTCGAGGCTATTGCACAGTCGCGCCTGATCAGAGCCGGACGATCCCGGCAGAACGATGGTTTTTCGCAGCGGGTGGGACCCGTTTCAGGGAGCAAGGCATGGGTGGGTACAACCCGCATTACCAGATCATCGGGCAGATGTTCCAAAAGGACTATCGCTGGCTGTGCGCTGCCGTTGGCCGCACGCTGGGTTGCCCGCACAGTGCGCAAGACATTGCCTCGGAAACCTTTTTGCGGGTATTGGCACTGCCGGACCCCACGGCCATTCGTGAGCCACGCGCGCTGCTGACCACCATCGCCCGGCGGCTGGTGTACGAAGGTTGGCGCCGTCAGGACCTTGAACGCGCTTATCTGGACAGTCTGGCGCTCGCGCCCGAGCCGGTGCATCCGTCCCCGGAAGAACGCGCGCTGGTGATCGAAGCACTGCTGGCGGTCGATCGCCTGCTCAATGGGCTGTCGGCCAAGGCAAAAGCGGCGTTTCTCTACCATCAACTCGACGGTTTGACTTACAGCGAGATCGGCGAGCGCCTCGGTGTCTCCACCAGCCGCGTACAGCAATACATGGTCGAAGCGTTCAAGCGCTGCTATCAGGCGATGCAGGCATGAGGCCGGACGAAGCGGTGATCGACGAGGCGGCGCAATGGTTGGCGTTGCTGCAATCGGGCGAGGCGGGCATGGCCGAGCGGGCCGCATTCGAGGCTTGGCGTGTTGCTGATCCTCGGCATCAGCAGGTTATCGATCAAATGGGCGGCGGCCTCAATCTGCTGCGTAACCCGAGCCTGCGCAACGTGCCGCGCAACAGCCTGCTGCACAGTCTCAATGCGCCGTCGAGTCGGCGACGCTTTATCAGCGGCAGTTTGAGTGTGCTCGGCATTGCGCTGTTGGCCGGGTTGCTCGGACGGCGTTACGGCTGGCTGCCGGAGGCGGGGGAGTTGTCGACCGGAACCGGCGAGCGACGTGACTTCACCTTGGCCGACGGCAGTGCGTTGGCGCTCAATGCGCGCAGTCGTGTGGTGCCTTTGTTTGACGGCCAGCAACGACTGCTCGCGTTGCGCAGTGGTGAATTGTTGGTCGACGTGGCCAAAGAATCGGCGCGGCCCTTTGTGGTCGAGACCGGGCACGGTCGCATGCGTGCACTGGGGACGAAGTTTCTCGTGCAGTACAGCGAGGAGGCGACGCGATTGGTGATGCTTCATTCGCAAGTTGAAGTAGTCACCGCAGGTGGCGCGCGGCAAGTGGTGGCGGCCGGCGAAAGTCTGCTGTTCAACGGTGCCGGGTTGCTGGCGCTGGAGCGCAGCAACGGCCAGGAAAGTGCCTGGGTGCAGGGGCGCCTGGAAGTCCGCGACCGGCCTCTGCGCGAGGTCATCGACAGCCTGCGCCGTTACCGTCGCGGCATTTTGCATCTGAGTCCGGAAGTTGCCGATCTGCGCCTCAGCGGGCTGTATCCGCTCGACGACAGTGATCGCACCCTGCAACTGCTGGAGCACTCGCTGCCGATCCGCGTGACCTGGCACAACCCGTACTGGGTCAGCGTCGACGCGCGGTTATAAATCCATAACTTCTTGGCCTAATCGCCGCCCTATAAAAAGCGCCGGCCCGCTGCTCATTCCCTGCAGATGCCTCCAACAGGGAAACCCTTCGATGTTCTCATTCAAACAACAATTACCTCGATTGACCCTCGCCGCTGCCTTGGCGCTGGGCCTCAGTCCACTGGCGGCAGTCGCTCAGGAACCTGCTGCGGCGGTGTTCACCTTCGACATCGCTAGCGGACCGCTCGACGAAGTGCTGCTGGGCATCTCGCGACAGAGCGGTGTACCGATTTCCTTCAGTCAGGAGCTGGTGCAGGGCAAACGCAGCGCGGCGGTGCGCGGGGCGTTGGGCGGTCGTCAGGCAGTGGAAAAGGCTTTGCTCGGCAGCGGCCTGCAAGTCGAGCAAAGCGCTCAGGGGCTGACCGTTCGCGCAGCCGATGCGCCGGTGAAAGTCACTGCCGTGGCACCGGTCACCAGCGCCGATTACCGCATGGAAAAAATCACCGTCACCGGCTCGCGCATTGCACGCGCGCAAAGCGATGGCGCCACGCCGGTCAACGTCATCACCCACGAAGAAATGGAAGCGCGCGGCTACAAAAACGTCTACGACGCCCTGGCCACACAAACGCAAAACACCGGCATGACCCAAGGCGAAGATTACGGCAATACCTGGCAACCGGCGGCCAGTGCACTCAACCTGCGCGGCCTCGGCCCGAACCATACGCTGGTGTTGATCAATGGCCGTCGCGTGGCCGATTACCCGACGCCATACGACGGCAAGGTCAACTTCACCAACCTGGCGAACATTCCGTCGGCGGTCATCGAACGCATCGAAATCCTCAGCAGCGGCGCCTCGGCGATTTACGGCTCGGACGCGATCGCCGGGGTGGTCAACATCATCCTCAAGGACAAGATCAACGGCGTCGACGTCAATCTCAAGGGCGGCACCAGTGAGCGCGGCGGCGGTGACAACCAGCGTTTGCAGATCAGTGGCGGCGGCAGTTGGGGCGACTTCGACGGTTTGTTTGGCCTGGAGCTGACTAACCGCGATCCAATCTGGGCCGATGACCGTGGCTTTATGCAAAACGGCCCGCTGGCGGACGTCGGTTACCGCCGCGACTTGAGTAACAGTCGCTATCTGGGACCAGGTTGCGGCGCCTATCAGGGCACCTTCGACAACAAACTGGTCAACAGTGGCGGGCGCTGCCGTACCGACCAGATGTACAACGATTACTGGACCGTGCAGACCCAGAAAGAAAACTACGACGGCTACACCCGTGGCACCTGGCATTTCAGTGACAGCGGTCAGGTCTTCGCCGATTTGATGTACGGCCTCGACCACATCCAGAACAACACACGCGGGCCGACCTTCACCTCGCCGGACTTCATCAACCAGAACAGCGGCAATCTGGAACGCTGGTATCGCCGTTTCGGTGAGGAAGAGATCGGCGGACGCACCAGCAATAACAGTAAGTGGCGCGATACCTCGTGGACCGGCACCCTCGGCCTCTCGGACAAGATCGCCGACACTGGCTGGAGTTACGATCTGGCGGCCAATCGCTCGGAGTATCGCAGCGTCAGAACCACTCGCTACACGCCGCTGGCATCGATTCAGGATTTCTACCTCGGTCCGCAGTTGGGTGTGAGCGGCGGTTATCCGGTGTTCGCCCCGGACGCCTCGCGGCTCGACCGGCCACTGACGCCGCAGGAGTGGCAGCAGTTTCGCGGCAACCTGACCCAGAGCAGCAAGTCGGTATCGACCAGCTACAACGCTTCGGTCAACGGTGATCTGTTCGATCTGCCGGCCGGTCCGGTGGGCTTCGCCGGGGTGCTGGAGGCGGGCAAGCAGGAATACCGTGTCGATCCGGATGACGGCCTCAACGACGGCACGTTCTACGGCGTAAGCCCACAGCAAAGCTCCGGGGGCTCGCGCAAGCGTTATGCGGCGGGCGGCGAGTTCAGCATTCCGGTCACCGACACGATTCTGGCGACTGCCGCCGGGCGCTGGGATCAATACAAGTTCAGTGGCCGCACCGAGCAGCAGAAAACCTACAACCTCGGGCTGGAATGGCGCCCGGTGACCAGCCTGTTGCTGCGCGGCAGTTACGGCACCAGTTTCCGTGCGCCGGACCTGAACTACATCTATCAGTCCGACAGCAACGGCTACTACCCGGCGCAAATCGATTACTACGGTTGCAGCCAGGGCGTGGAGGGTGCCTGTGAACGCGGGCGCGTTGACTACACCCAGAGCGGCACGGCGAACCTGGAGTCGGAACGCGGCAAATCCTGGACCTACGGGTTTGTCTGGTCGCCGTCGCGCAACTTCGATTTCTCCACGGATTTCTGGCGCGTGGAGATCGACGATCTGCTGACCACCGTCGATGAAAACCGCTTGCTGCAACAAGAGAACGAGTGCCGCAATGGCACTCAGGACATCAACTCGGCCAATTGCCAATCGACGCTGGCGCGCATCGATCGCAACGCCGGCAATGCGGCGGTCGATCCGAACCAGCTGAATCGCGTGCGGGTCAACGCGATCAACGCCGCCAGCGAGCGGGTCAGTGGTCTGGACTTCAAAAGCAACATCCGCTGGGGCGCCGGGCAGTACGGTGCGTTCAGTTCGGCGCTGGGCTACACCCTGGTGCTGTCGCATTACTACAAGGAATCGGAAGAGGCGCCGACACAAGACTGGCGCACCTCACGCACCAACTACGACTGGCGCAGCAAGGTCAACGCCAGCCTGACCTGGGATTATCAGAAAGCCACGGCGACGCTGATGGGCATTCGTTACGGTTCGGTCACCAACGGTGCGGGGGACGGGCGCCTGTCGCCGTGGACAGTGTTCAACGCCAGTGCGCGTTACAAACTCAATGATCGGGCGAGTGTTGGCCTGACCGTGAACAACGTGCTTGATCAGGTTAAACACGACGACTCGGCGGGGTGGCCGTACTACCCGACTGGCAACTATGACCCGTACGGACGGCAATGGTGGCTCGATGTGAGTTATCACTTCGGCGGCTGATGGCTGGAATTTCGCGTTTACGTCCTACGGAAATTGGCGATTTTTGCGGCAAGCAGGGGATATTTCCGACGACTTTTTCAGGTTGGTCGTCGGAAGCGCGACCTATAGCATCGGACCTGACATTGAAGTCGCTGAGCGGCTTGAACGCTCAGGCTCCCAGATAAAGGATCGATTATGCGTACCCCTCACATCGAGCATGAAACGCCTGCTTATTCTCATCGGTATTTTTGGCGCGATGATCGCGCCAGGTGCCCTATGGAGGATGTTGCGATGCCCACAGTACAAACACCTCGGCTCACGGGGCTGAAAAAGGCCGACGGAAAACCTGTCGAGTTGCTCGTGAACGGCCAGAACATAGACGACGATGCCTTGCTGATCGTCCACCTGACTGACCAGGGCTTTGAATTGAGCGACGTCGTCAACATGCTTTCAACCTCCGAGCTATATCTGCAAGGCGACATGGTCAAGCGTATCACCGGCAAATCTGTCAGAACCGTGCGCCGTCTCCTGAAGGAGGGCAATCCGGTACGGCTTGACCCGCAGCAGAGTGTCGTCGCCTACCAATACGCATTGGTGCTGGAAATGGCCATTCGGGCATTCGGGGGACAGCCACGGGCGGAGGAGTGGATGCAGAAGCCCACCCCTTACCTGAACGGCCACGTGCCGTTGGAGTTGACCCGACACCCACTGGGTTTCCAGAGGGTGGAGCAACATTTGGGTCGGCTCATTTACGGGGTTACTCCATGAATCCCTTGCCCTGGGATGAACGTTGGTATGCGTGGCGACTGGATCCCGAGGTATACCGATGTACGTGGGACAGCGGGATTGGTTCAGAGGTGAACGGAGGCCGGTGGAATGCACCCGGCCGGCGTGTCGTTTACGCCTCAGTCGATCCGTCCTCTGCCATTCTGGAGGTGGCCGCTAATCGCAGTTTTGATGTGCTGGACAAGGAGCCTTATGTACTGACCTGCTTTGAAGTTATCAGCGACGCAAGGGTCAGAATCGTACAGCCGGAAGAGGTGCCGAATCCTTACTGGCTGAGTCCAGCACCGCCTTCACCCAATCAACAGCGGTTTGCCGACGCTTTGCTGGCTGAGCATCCATTTGTACTGATCCCATCAGCGGCAACCCGGCATTCGTGGAATTTGCTGGTGAGTTGCGATCTGGCAGAGGGGCAGTTCAAGATGATCTCTCAGGAGCGTTTCGGGCTGGATACCCGCTTGTTGAAGGAAGTGGCATTGGCTTGATACTGAGGCATGGCATTTTTTGCATAACCTCATCACCCAACGGTCTAAACCGTCCTCTATAAATCCTGATTCGTCATCGCACATCCCTGCATAAACCAAAACGCAGGGATGGCTGTTCATGATTCAGTTTTCACCCGTCAAATCACCTTTGAGCCTGGCCTTGCTGCTGGCAATCAACACGCTGCCGGCCATCGCCGCTGATAGCACGGCAACCGAACCGACCACTCAACTGCAGCGTGTCGAAGTCACGGGGACGGCAATTCGCCGGGTCGATGCAGAAACAGCGGTACCGGTCACCATCCTGCGCGTCGAAGAGTTGCGCGAGCAGGGCGTCACCACCACCGAGGAACTGGTCAGCCGCATTTCCGCCAACCAGTCTTCGGTTGGCTCCGGACGTTCGGTGGGTTCGAGCAGTGGCGGCGCGTCCTATGCAGACTTGCGTGGCATCGGCCCGAACAAGACGCTGGTGCTGCTCAACGGTCGCCGCCTGAGCAACAACGCGACCAACGCGATCAATGGCTCGGGTGTTGACCTCAACACCATTCCGTTTGCCGCCATTGACCGCGTGGAAGTGCTGCGCGATGGTGCCTCGGCGTTGTACGGCACTGATGCGATTGGCGGAGTGATCAACTTCATCACCAAGACCAGCCTCACCGAAGGGCAGATCAGCACTAACTACGACACACCGACGCACTCCGGTGGCGGTGAAAGCCGCAACTTCAGCGGCAGCTGGGGCTTCGGTGATTTGCAGGATGATCGCTTCAACGTGTTCGGCGTGGTCAGCTACGACAAGCAGCAACGTCTTGCTGCTGAGGATCGCGGCTACACCTACAACTATCAGCCGAACCGTGGACTCGACTACACCTCCGGCACCGCATCGCCGGCCAACTGGAGTCAGGGCAGTAACGCCACCAACCCCTTGGCCGGCTCCGGCTGCAACGCACCGGGGTTGCTGGCGCGCAACGGCGTCTGCCGGCAGAGCCTGTGGAACTACCTCGATCTGGTGCCGGAAACGGAGAAGACCTCGGCCTTCGCCAAAGCCACCGGCAAGCTGTCCGACGATCACAACGTCAGCCTCGAATACTTCTGGGCGCAAAACGAAAACCGCACGCAAATCGGCCCCGGCACCTTGATGGGTAATCAGGTCAACCCCGGTACGACGTTCTATCCGGGTAACGGCATCACGCCGGGGCCGAACGGCTTTGCCCTCGACCCGACGCAGCCGGTCGACGTGAACTGGCGCGAAACCGCCGTCGGCGCGCGCCAGCACGAAGACGACAACACCAGTCAGCGCTTGCTGCTGAGTTTCGACGGCACGCTGGTCGGTTGGGATTACAACCTCGGTGCCTCGTACAACCAGAACAAAGTGGTCAACAGTATTCAGGACGGTTACGTCAACGACCGCGCCGTCAGTGCCGGTATTGCCAACGGTGTGATCAATCCGTTCGGCCCGCAGACGGCTGCCGGCTCGGCGCTGTTGGCGGCCAACGCGGTGGACGGCGATTACGCCACGGCGGTCGGGCGGGTGAAGGCTATCGACGGGCGCATCAGCCGTGAAATCGGCGACTGGTTCGGTGCCGGCCCTTCGGCACTGGCGTTGGGCGGCGAATACCGCAAGGAAGATTTCCATCAGGATTTCGCGCAGTTTGCCGGCGACGTGCAAAGCCTCGGTGTCGATCCCAATGGCAGCGTGGCCGGCGATCGCAGCGTCTCGGCCGAGTACGCCGAGGTCAACGTGCCGGTGCTCGACAGCCTCGAACTGTCCGCTGCCGTGCGTCACGACAAGTACAGCGACTTCGGCAGCACCACCAATCCGAAGTATTCGTTCCGCTTCCAGCCGTTCAAGGAACTGGTGGTGCGCGGTGCCTACAGCGAAGGGTTCCGCGCGCCCTCGTTGTATGAGTTGTACAACCCGACCTTCACCAGTTTTACCAACGCCAACTACAACGATCCGCGCTTGTGCGCTGGCGGCAATCCGAGCAATGGCGGTATCGCCAACCGTGATTGCGCGCAGCAGTTCAATCGCACCAGTGGCGGCAATACCGACCTGAGCCCGGAAACCGCGCGCAACGTTACCCTCGGGTTTGTCTATCAACCGTTCGAGCGCCTGAGCGCCGGGCTGGATTTCTGGTGGATCGACATCGCCAACCAGATTGCCGAATTCCCCGAGTCGGCGGTGTTCGACAATCCTGAGCTGTACCCGGATCGCCTGATCCGCAAGCCGGACGGCTCCATCGATCACATCGTCACCGGGCTGGCCAACCTCGGCAAGATCAAGACCAACGGCGTCGACGTCAGCTTCGATTACCGTCTGCCGAGCACCCCGTACGGCAATTTCGGCATCGGCCTGCAAGGCACTTACGTCACTCGCTATGACTATCAGCAACAGCTCAAGGGCGACTACATCGACAAACTGGGCGATTTCCGTGGCGGCGACTTTGCTTCGGCGGGCGCCGTGGCGCGCTGGCGGCACAGCCTGACCGGCAGCTGGAATTACGGCCCGTTCGGCGCCGCACTGACCAACCGCTACACCAGCGGTTACCACGACTCCGATCGCGACACTCACGATTACGTCGGCTCGTACAACGTCTGGGATCTGGCCGGCACCTACACCTGGCGCAAGACCCTGAGCGTGACCCTCGGCGCGAAAAACCTGTTCGACCGCGAACCACCGTTCAGCAACCAGACGTACACGTTCCAGAGCGGCTACGACCCGAAATACGGCGATCCGTTTGGGCGGACGCTGTACACGCGGGTCAGTTACAAGTTCTGAAACGAGCCCTGTAGGAGCTGCCGAAGACTGCGATCTGTTGATCTTCCAACGGCGAAAGATCGCAGCCTTCGGCAGCTCCTACAGAACGGGCTTTAGCAGTTGGTGCGAATTTTAGTCACCTATTGATCTAAAGCCCGCCCTATAAAAATCGCCGGCCTGTTGCACATCACAGGTAGGCAGAAGGTGTATTGGCTGTTCTGGCCTCATCGCTGGCAAGCCAGCTCCCACATGGGATTTGTGAACACCACAGACCCTGTGGGAGGTGGTTGCCAGCGATGAGGCCAGTAGCAGCACCGTGTAAAAGGATCTGCCCATGTTCTCCAGGCTCATTTTATTCAGCGCATGTGCGCTTTTAACGCCGTTCAGTTGGGCCGCACCGCAACCCGCGTTAACGGTCTACGGCGAACCCGCCAAATACGCCCCCGACTTTCAGCACCTGGCCTACGCCAACCCCGATGCACCGAAGGGCGGCAGCCTGCGCCGGTCTTCGCTGGAAAGCGGCCCGTTCGATCACCTGATTCCCTATACCGACAAAGGCACTGGCGTGGCCGACATCGATGGCTGGCTCTACGCACCGCTGGCCTATCGCAGCAAGGACGAGCCTTACAGCGTCTACGGTCTGGTGGCGCAGCAGATGGAGCTGGATCCGGATCGCCGCTGGATACGCTTCTACCTGAACCCGAAGGCGCGTTTCGACGACGGCACGCCGATCACCGCCGAAGACGTGCGCTACACCTTCAACCTGTTCACCACCCAGGGCAGCCTCAAATACCGCCAGCAGTTTCGCGATGTCGCTGAAGTCGTCGTGGAGTCGCCGACGCAAGTGCGCTTCCTCTTCAAGAACAACGACAGCCGCACCTTGCCGCTGGATCTGGCGACACTGCCGGTGCTGCCCGAACATTGGTGGCGGACCCGCGATTTCGCCGAGGGTGGTGGTTTCGAGATCCCGCCCGGCAGCGGTCCGTATCGCCTCAGCGCGGTGGATGCCGGGCGCAGCGTGAAATTCCAGCGGGTGCAGGACTGGTGGGCGAAGGATCTGCCGATCACGCGCGGTTTGTACAACTTCGATCAATTGAGCGTGGAGTTCTTCGCCGACACCGACGTGTCACGGCAGGTGCTCAAGGCCGGTGGCTTTGATTACAACCGCGAATTCTCCGCCACCAGTTTCACCATCGGCTACGCGGGGGTCGCACTGGAGCAAGGCAAATTACTCCGCGAACATCTTGCACCCGGTGCCGCTCAAGGCGCGCAGGGCTTTGTGTTCAACCTGCAGAAACCGCCGTTTCAGGATCGTCGCGTACGTCAGGCGATCGCCATGCTCTGGGATTTCGAGTGGACCAACCGACAGATGATGCGCGGCATGTACCTGCGTCAGCGCAGCTTCTTCTCCCACAGCGCACTGGCGGCCACGGCATTGCCGGATGCCGAAGAGTTGAAGATTCTTGAGCCGTTGCGCGGACAGATTCCCGATGAAGTGTTCACCACGGTGTTTGAAGCACCGAAAACCGATGGCAGCGGCAACGTCCGCGCCGAACAGTTGCAGGCTTTGAAATTGCTCGAAGCCGCTGGCTGGAAACCCCGTGGCGATCAATTGGTGAACGCCAATGGCGAGCCGCTGCACTTCACGTTTCTCAATGGCCAGAAAGGTTTCGAACGACTGTTGTTACCGTTCAAACGCAACCTCGCGCAGATCGGCATCGGCTTCGATATCCGTCAGGTCGACACCGCGCAATACACCAACCGGGTGCGCAATCGCGACTACGACATGATCGTCGCCGGTTACCCGGTGAGTCAGGCGCCGGGGCGCGAGATGTTCAATTACTTCGGCTCAGATGGCGCCGCTGATCCCGGCTCGAACAATTACATGGTGCTGCGCGATCCAGCCATCGATGCCCTGCTCGAAGGGCTGGTGCGGGCCGACAATCGCGAGAGTCTGCTGCGCCATGCTCATGCGTTGGATCGGGTGTTGCAGTGGGGCTATTACTGGGTGCCCAACTATTACCCGCCGGGGATTTCCACGGTGTGGTGGAACCGCTTCGGCCGACCGGCGATTGCGCCGCTGTACGACGCCGGCCTCGACACCTGGTGGGAAATCAGCCCGACTGCACTGACCACAAACGAGATGCACAAGGAGTACAGCCATGTGGGGTTATAGCCTGCGGCGTCTGCTGCTGATCGTGCCGACCTTGTTCGCGATCCTGCTGGTCAACTTCGTTATCGTCCAAGCCGCGCCCGGTGGCCCGGTGGAACAGGCCATCGCGCGCTTGCAGGGAATTGGCGTCGGCGCGGCGGTGGGTTCCAGCCATGTCGAAACCGTCGGTGGCGAGTCTCGCGCCACCCGAGGGCTGGACCCGAAACTGCTGGCCGATATCGAGCGTCAGTACGGCTTCGATAAGCCGGCCAGCGAGCGTTTGTGGCTGATGCTCAAAAGCTATGCGCGACTGGATTTCGGCCAGAGTTTCTTTCGCGGTGCCAGCGTCACGCAACTGATCTGGCAGAAACTGCCGGTGACCTTGTCGTTGGGCGTGTGGGCGACGCTGATCACCTATCTGGTGTCGATTCCGTTGGGCATTCGCAAAGCCGTGCACAACGGCTCGGCGTTCGATGTCTGGAGCAGTGTGGCAATCATCATCGGTTATGCGCTGCCCGGATTTCTCTTCGCGCTGCTGCTGATCGTGGTGTTTGCCGGCGGCACGGCGCTGGACTGGTTTCCGGTACGCGGGCTGGTCTCGGACAACTTCGCCGAACTGTCGCCGTGGGCCAAGGTGGCCGACTATTTCTGGCACTTGGTGTTGCCGGTGATTGCCTTGGTCATTGGTGGGTTCGCCACGTTGACCATTCTGACCAAGAACAGCTTTCTCAATGAGATCTCACGACTGTACGTGGTGACTGCGCGTGCCAAGGGACTGAGTGAAAAACAGGTTTTGTACGGGCACGTGTTTCGCAATGCGATGCTGCTGGTCGTCGCCGGTTTGCCGCAAGCCTTGGTGACGGTGTTCTTCGGCGGCTCGCTGTTGATCGAAGTGATCTTTTCCCTCGATGGTCTCGGCCGTCTCAGTTACGAAGCGGCGGTGGCGCGCGACTATCCGGTGGTGTTCGGTTCGCTGTTCATCTTCACCCTGTTCGGCCTGCTGATAAAACTGCTCGGCGACCTTTGCTACACGCTGGTCGACCCGCGCATCGACTTCACCGCGAGGGTTGCCTGATGTTGACGTTATCTCCGATCGGCCAGCGCCGCTGGGCGCGCTTCAAGACGCATCGCCGTGGTTGGTGGTCGTTGTGGCTGTTTCTCGCGTTGTTCGGCCTGAGCCTTGGCGGTGAACTGGTGGCCAATGACAAACCGCTGCTGGTGACGTATCAGGGCGACTGGTATTTCCCGGCGTTCAAGCGCTACACCGAGCAGGACTTCGCCGGTGAGTTGCCGTTTCAACCGGACTATCGCAGTGCTCAGGTGCGGCAATTGATCGAGGGGCAGGGCGGGCGAATGTGGTTTGCGCCGATTCCGTTCGCGTTCGACACGGTCAATTACGACCTGACGGAGCCGGCGCCGAGTCCACCCAGCGGCGACAATTGGCTGGGCACCGATGATCAGGCGCGCGACGTGCTGGCACGGGTGATATTTGGCACCCGCGTGTCGCTGCTGTTTGCTTTGGCGCTGACGGCGGCGAGTGCGCTGATCGGCATCGCCGCGGGGGCCTTGCAGGGTTACTACGGCGGCTGGGTCGACCTGA
This sequence comes from Pseudomonas sp. Irchel 3H7, assembly GCF_900187605.1. GTDB lineage: Bacteria > Pseudomonadota > Gammaproteobacteria > Pseudomonadales > Pseudomonadaceae > Aquipseudomonas. The sequence goes on along the minus strand of NZ_FYEA01000008.1, from coordinate 314,873 downwards.
TCGGTCAGCGCTTGCTGGAGGTCTGGTCGGGGCTGCCGGTGTTGTACCTGCTGATCATTCTGTCCGGGTTTGTCGAGCCGAATTTCTGGTGGCTGCTGGGGATCATGGCGCTGTTTTCCTGGTTGAGCCTGGTCGATGTGGTGCGGGCCGAATTCCTGCGCAGTCGCGGTCTGGAGTACGTGAAAGCGGCGCGGGCGCTGGGTGTAGGTGATGCGCAAGTGATCGTTCGGCACATCCTGCCCAATGCCATGAGCGCAACGCTGACTTATCTGCCGTTCATCCTCACTGGGGCAATCGCAACCTTGTCAGCACTGGATTTTCTCGGTTTCGGCATGCCGGCGGGCAGCGCTTCGCTGGGCGAGTTGATCGGCCAGGGCAAGAGCAATCTGCAAGCACCGTGGCTGGGTTTCACCGCGTTCTTTGCGTTGGCGCTGATCCTCTCGCTGCTGGTATTCATCGGCGAAGCCTGCCGCGATGCGTTTGATCCGAGGACTTGAGATGCCTGAACACTTGATTGAAATTCGTGACCTGCGCGTCGCCTTCAATGGCCAGACTGTGGTGCACGGCATCGACCTCGATATCCGCCCCGGCGAGTGCCTGGCACTGGTCGGCGAATCCGGTTCGGGCAAATCCGTCACGGCGCACAGCATTCTGCAATTGCTTGACCCGGCCATCACCCGGATCGACGGCAGCATCCGCTATGACGGCACGGAACTGCTGGGCGTGCATGAGCGCTACTTGCGGCAATTGCGTGGCAACCGCATCGCAATGATTTTTCAGGAGCCGATGAGCTCGCTGAACCCTTTGCACACGATTGAGCGGCAACTGGGTGAAAGCCTTGCGCTGCACAAGGGGTTGGCCGGAGCGGCTGCACGTCAGCGAATTGTGCAGTTGCTCGAACTCGTGGGTCTTCAGCGCCCGCGCGAGCGGCTCAAGGCCTATCCGCATCAACTCTCGGGCGGTCAGCGCCAACGGGTGATGATTGCCATGGCGCTGGCTTGCGAGCCGCAGTTGTTGATTGCCGACGAGCCGACCACGGCGCTGGACGTGACCGTGCAACGCAAGATTCTGCTGTTGCTCAAAGAACTGCAGGAGCGCCTGGGCATGGCGCTGTTGATCATCAGTCATGATCTGAATCTGGTGCGCAATATCGCTCAGCGGGTGGCGGTCATGCGTGGCGGGGTGATTGTCGAACAGGCGCCCTGTGAACAGTTGTTCAGCGCGCCGCAGCATCCTTACAGCATTGAGTTGCTCAATGCCGAGCCGGGTGGTGAGGCATTGTGCCGTGAGCCCGCCGAGGATTTGCTGGAGGTGCGCGATCTCAATGTGCGCTTCCGTTTGGGCGGTGGTTGGCTGCGCGCGAAGTCTTGGTTGCACGCGGTCAACGGCATTGATTTGCATCTTCAGCGCGGTAAGACCTTGGGGATTGTCGGCGAATCCGGTTCCGGCAAGTCGACGCTGGGCCAGGCCATTCTGCGTTTGCTCGATGCCCAGGGCAGCATCCGCTTTCAGGGCGAGGCGCTGGAGCACTTGAGCGGCAAGCAACTCAGACCGCTGCGCAAACGTCTGCAAGTGGTGTTTCAGGATCCGTTCGGCAGCCTCAGCCCACGCCTGTGCGTGGAGCAGATCATCGCTGAAGGTTTACAGGTGCACAGCGATTTGAACGCCAGCGAGCGTGAGAGGGCAGTGATTGAAGTGTTGCATGAAGTCGGTCTCGATCCGGCTACCCGCCATCGCTATCCCCACGAGTTTTCCGGTGGTCAGCGGCAACGCATCGCCATTGCCCGGGCGCTGGTGCTCAAGCCCGACTTGATCCTGCTGGATGAACCGACGTCGGCACTGGATCGCACGGTGCAAAAGCAGATCGTCGCGTTGTTGCGGCGTTTGCAGGCGGAGCACGGCTTGACCTATCTGTTCATCAGCCACGATCTGGCGGTGGTGCGCGCGTTGGCCCATGACTTGATTGTGATGAAGGACGGTGAAGTGGTGGAGCGTGGCGAGACGAGTACGCTGTTTCATGCGGCGCGGCATCCGTATACCCGGGAGCTACTGGCCGCTTCGTTCGCCCGGGTAACCCTATAGGAGCTGTCGAGTGAAACGAGGCTGCGATCTTTTGACTTTGCTTTCTAAAAAAACAGGGTCAAAAGATCGCAGCGTGCCGCAGCTCCTACAGGGCCGAAACGCAAGAATCCCGCCACAGGGGGCGGGATTCTTGTGCCACTGAACGCGTTATTACGACGGGAACAGTTCGGACAGTTTCATCGACAGCATCATGTCGCCTTCAACGCGCAGCTTGCCGCCCATGAAAGCCTGCATGCCGTCGGTTTCGCCGCTGACGATACCTTTCAGGGTTTCGCTGTCCAGCACCAGCGTGCAGTTGGCGTCCGGGTTTTCGCCTTCCTGGATGTCGCAGGTGCCGTCTTTGACGATCAGCGAGTACTGCTTGTCTTCGTCAGTGATGTTGAAACCGAAGACCAGATCCAGACCGACAGCAGCGGCTGGGTTGAACTTGGCTTGCATTGCTTTTACGGCATCGGCTACGGAGGTCATGGTTCGATCCTTATGAGGTTGATTACAGCAAGGTTCACAGTTAACCGGACTCAGCGAAAAGTGATGAGTTCCGGAGCCTTCAACAGCTGCAGATGTGCATGACTGTTGAAGGCGGCCAAAGCCACCTCGCGACCGCGGAACTTCAGCAGGTTGAGCGAGGTGTTGACGATTTGCCAGTTCAATTCAAAAGCCTGTTTAGCCGGCATTTGCGTAATGAGGTGGAGCAGGGCGGTGATGGTGCCGCCGGAGGTGAATACGGCGATTTTCTGGTTTTTATCGGCCAGATCAAGAATCCGCTGCAGCCCGGCCTGAACGCGTTCGACGAACCCCAGCCAGCTTTCCAGCCCCGGTGTGTCATAAGTACCGGCCAGCCAGCGCTCGATGATTAGGGCGAAAATGCGTTGGAATTCGCCACGGTTTTGCGCGGCGTTGCGCAAGATGTCGAGCGCTTCCGGCTCGTCCGCCAGCATGTCCGGGAGCAGCGCGCGGATGACCGCGTCGGCATCGAATTCATTGAAAGCGGAATCGGTTTCCAGCGTCGGCACCGGCAAACCTTTGGCGGCGAATTGCGCCAGCGCGCTGGTGGCCGTGTGCTGCTGACGACGCAGGTCGCCGGCAAGGCAGCGATCGAAGCTGATACCCAGTTCAGCGAGGTGCTGACCGAGGATTTCTGCCTGGCGCACACCGGTCGGCGAGAGGACGTCATAGTCGTCTGCACCAAAGGAGGCCTGGCCATGTCGAATCAAGTAGATGCTGCCCACGTCCGCGTCATCCCGGTACGTTGAAGGTTGTGGCGAGGTTATGAGGATGACGGGTAGCTGTCAATGAAAAAACATACGCTTGTTTGAAATGCTCGTTACAGGGGTGTTGCCAGAGGTTTCACGGCTGGCCGACAAGCCGGCGCATGGGTATGCTGGAGCCATCCCGCGTGTGTCTGAAATCCGCGCATCGTTTAAGGAGTCTCTGTGGAGTTTTTCACCGAATACGCCAGCTTCCTGGCCAAGACCGTCACCCTGGTGATCGCCATTCTGGTGGTGCTGGCCAGTTTTGCTGCATTGCGCAGCAAGGGCCGGCGCAAATCGGCCGGTCAGTTGCAGGTCAGCAAACTCAATGATTTCTACAAGGGCCTGCGCGAACGCCTGGAGCAGACCTTGCTCGACAAGGATCAGCTCAAGGCCCTGCGCAAGGGCGAGGCCAAATCGGAGAAAAGCGAGAAAAAGAAGAAGAGCAAGCCCGAGACCAAGTCACGGGTGTTCGTGCTGGATTTTGACGGCGACATCAAGGCCTCGGCCACCGAAAGCCTGCGCCATGAAATCACTGCACTGCTGACCCTCGCCACACCCAAAGATGAAGTGGTTCTGCGTCTGGAAAGCGGTGGCGGCATGGTTCACAGCTACGGTCTGGCGTCCTCGCAACTGGCGCGTATCCGTGAAGCCGGCGTGCCGTTGACCGTGTGCATCGACAAGGTCGCGGCCAGCGGCGGTTACATGATGGCGTGCATCGGCGAGAAGATCATCAGCGCGCCGTTCGCGATTCTCGGCTCGATTGGTGTGGTTGCGCAGTTGCCCAACGTCAACCGCTTGCTGAAGAAACACGACATCGACTTTGAAGTCCTCACCGCCGGTGAGTACAAGCGCACTCTGACCGTGTTTGGCGAAAACACCGAGAAGGGCCGGGAGAAGTTCCAGGAAGACCTCGACATCACTCATCAGTTGTTCAAGAACTTCGTCGCCCGCTACCGTCCACAACTGGCGATCGACGATGTCGCCACTGGTGAAGTCTGGCTCGGCGTCGCAGCACTGGATAAACAATTGGTCGATGAGCTCAAGACCAGCGATGAATACCTCGCAGACCGAGCGAAAAAGGCCGAGGTCTATCACCTGCACTATGCCGAGCGCAAAAGCCTGCAAGAGCGCATTGGCATGGCCGCCAGCGGTTCGGTTGATCGCGTACTGTTGAGCTGGTGGAGTCGCCTGACCCAGCAGCGTTTCTGGTAAATCGAGCAGGCATAAAAAAACGCCGGTCACATGACCGGCGTTTTTTTGTCCGCGCTAAACCAGAAGACTTAGCGGCGACGGAACAGCGGCAGCGGCTCGTCGGTGGCAGCCTGGTAGGTCACCGAAAAGTCCTTGAGACCTTCCAGGGCTTCGTACGGATCTTTGTCCGCACGCACGGCAAAGGCGTCGAAACCACAGCGGTGCATGTAGAACAGCTGATCGCGCAGCACGTCGCCAATCGCCCGCAGTTCACCTTTGAAACCGTAACGGTCACGCAGCAGGCGGGCGTTGGAGTAGTTGCGGCCGTCAGTGAACGCCGGGAAGTTCAGGGCAATCACCTGGAACTCGGCAACGTCTTCACCGATTTCTTCGGCTTCTTCGTCGGCGTCCAGCCATACACCCAGACCGCCGTCGCGAGCCTTGAGCATGCGGCTGTGTTCGCGCCACAGTTGCAGCGGAACGATCAGATCGTCGCAGTTACTGATCTCGTCGATGTTGAAATCCTTGGGCAGCAAGTGCCAGGTTTCGTCGACGACCTCGTTGTTCTTAATGATTCGCTGCATAGACGCGTTCCTTGAAGAGGTCGATGCCAATACGCTGGTAGGTGTCGATGAAGCGCTCGTCTTCGGTACGTTGTTCAACGTACACGTCGATCAGCTTCGAGATCACGTCCGGCATGGCTTCCTGAGCGAAGGACGGGCCAAGGATCTTGCCCAGGCTCGCATCACGGCTGGCGCTGCCGCCGAGGGAGACCTGGTAGAACTCTTCGCCTTTCTTGTCGACGCCGAGAATGCCGATGTGGCCGACGTGGTGGTGACCGCAGGCGTTCATGCAACCGGAGATGTTCAGGTCCAGCTCGCCGATGTCGAACAGGTAGTCGAGGTCGTCGAAGCGGCGCTGGATCGACTCGGCAATCGGGATCGACTTGGCGTTGGCCAGCGAGCAGAAATCACCGCCAGGGCAGCAGATGATGTCGGTCAGCAGGCCGATGTTCGGCGTAGCGAAACCGCCTTCACGCAGTTCGCCCCAGAGAGTGAACAGTTGGCTTTGCTCGACGTCGGCAAGAATGATGTTCTGCTCGTGCGAGGTGCGCAGCTGACCGAAGCTGTAGCGGTCGGCCAGATCGGCGACGGCATCGAGCTGCTTGTCAGTGATGTCGCCCGGGGCAACGCCGGTCGGCTTCAGCGACAGGGTCACGGCGACATAACCCGGCTTTTTGTGCGCCAGGGTGTTGCGGGTACGCCAGCGGGCGAAACCCGGATGCTCTTTGTCCAGCTCGGCCAGTTGCGCAGTCTGGTTGTCCAGCGCCTTGTAGTCCGGGTCGACGAAGTGCTTGGCCACGCGCTGCAGTTCAGCGTCGGTCAGTGTGGTCTGGCCACCGCGCAGGTGTTCCATTTCCGCATCGACTTTCTGTGCGAACACTTCAGGCGTGAGTGCCTTGACGAGGATCTTGATCCGCGCCTTGTATTTGTTGTCGCGACGGCCGTAGCGGTTGTAGACACGCAGGATGGCGTCGAGGTAGCTCAACAGGTCCTGCCATGGCAGGAACTCGTTGATGAACGCGCCAACGACTGGCGTACGACCAAGGCCACCGCCGACCAGCACGCGGAAACCCAGTTCGCCGGCGGCGTTGTGCACCGGCTCAAGACCGATGTCGTGGACTTCAATGGCCGCACGGTCAGCGGTCGAACCGTTGACGGCGATCTTGAATTTGCGCGGCAGGTAGGCGAATTCCGGGTGGAATGTAGTCCACTGACGGACGATTTCGCACCATGGGCGCGGGTCGATCACTTCGTCGGCAGCGACACCGGCGAACTGGTCAGTGGTGACGTTGCGCAGGCAGTTGCCGCTGGTCTGGATCGCGTGCATCTGCACGGTGGCCAGTTCAGCCAGAATGTCCGGGATGTCTTCCACCGCCGGCCAGTTGAACTGCACGTTCTGCCGCGTACTGATGTGGGCGTAGCCCTTGTCGTAGTCGCGGGCAATCTTGGCCATCATGCGCGTCTGACGCGAAGTCAGCTGGCCGTAAGGCACCGCCACACGCAACATCGGCGCGAAGCGCTGGATGTACAGGCCATTTTGCAGGCGCAGGGGGCGGAATTCTTCTTCGCTCAGCTCACCTGCCAGATAGCGTCGGGTCTGATCACGGAACTGCTTGACGCGGTCCTCGATGATCCGCTGATCGTACTCGTCGTATACGTACATATAAGTCCTGTTCTCAGGCTTGGGCCATTCGGAGTAGCACTGCGTTTTCGCTTGCCGGAGTCCGATTGTGCCTCTGCAATTCTGCGCGCACGGCCGCGCACTCCCTAACGGAGCCGGGGCAATATACCCGTTTGCAGTTATGCGCAAAAGTGATGTTTGAGTATATGTAAAGAACCAAATCGCCTAACGAGAATCGCTGTCAACTAATCCACATTTGTCGTGCGGACAATCATCGTCTTAACTGTGGTCGAGTCTTTCTGCAATCACCGATAAAACCGACAAGAGGCGATGCAATGAGCAATCCGACCAAGGCAAGAAAAAGCGACAGCAGTGTCGATGCGTGGGCCATTTTGTTCCTGATCATTCTCGTGGTAGGAACAGCGGTATTCTGGGTCAGCCATCAGTAAACGACCCATCCGGGCCCGCTTCCGACAAATTGTCGGACAAAAGCGGGATCAGGCATCAATAGCCGGTGGAACGAGGGCTATAATGCGCGGCCATTTTTCCTTGGGCCCGGATGCTTCATGTTCAAGCTTTTGCAAATCAGTCTTCTGTTGTTCGTCGCGCTGTTCCAGATCGGCGCGCGGGCAGAGTCTGTGCTGTTTTTGAATCCGGGTTCGACGCAGGAAGCCTTCTGGGTCAGCTATTCGCAATTCATGCAGGCGGCCGCCCATGATCTGGGCATCGATCTGCAGATTCTCTACTCCCAACGCCAGCCCGAACTGACCCTGGCTCAGGCGCGTGTCGCGTTGCAGGGGCCGAATCGTCCCGAGTACCTGGTGTTCGTCAACGAACAATACGTCGCCCCGCAAATTTTGCGTCTGGCCGAGAACAGCGGCGTGAAGCTGTTTATGGTCAACGCGGCACTGACACCTGACCAGCAAGCGCTGGTCGGCGAACGGAATGACCGCATCGGCAGTCTGGTGCCGAACGACGAGGAGGGCGGTTACCTGATGATGAAGGAACTGATCCGCCTGCACCCGCCGACGCCCGCTGCCGAACCGATTGAAGTGTTGGCGTTCTCCGGGCTGAAAGTCACCCCCTCGGCGCAATTGCGCGAGCGTGGCATGCAACGGGCGCTGGCCGAACACCCTCAGATGCGTCTGCGGCAATTGGTCTACAGCGGCTGGAACCAGGAACGCGCCTATGAGCAGGCCAAACAGCTGTTCGCCCGTTACCCGAAGGTGTCGCTGGTGTGGTCGGCCAATGATGAAATGGCTTTCGGCGCGATGCGCGCGTACGCCGAGACCGGCAAAGTCGCCGGCAAAAATGCCTTGTTCAGTGCGGTCAACACCTCACCGGCGGCCTTGCAGGCGCTGGTTGACGGGCGCCTGAGCGCACTGGTCGGTGGACATTTCACCTTGGGTGGCTGGGCGTTGGTCGAGTTGCATGACGTTGAGCAGGGCGTCGATTTGAATCACTACGGCGGCCGTGACCGGCAGATTCCCTTGTTGCAATTGATCGACAAATCGCATGCCCGGCAAATGCTGGCCATGGGCAAGTCGCCGAACTACGGCGTGAATTTCCGCAAGCTCTCGGCCAAGGGGCAACCGGTGTCGTATCGCTACCCGTTCACCTTGCAGACCCTGATGCGCTGATCACGTCAGACCCCGGCGAAATGCAGCACCAGTTTGACGATGGCAAATAGTGTCAACGCAAACACCGCCGTGAACAGAATGCCCAGCACCACGAAATGGCTGGGCTTGCCATGGGTGAAGTCCCTTGCCCGGTTCTTGCCGCTCTGCACCCCGAACGCCGCCGCCATCACACTGTGCAGCATCTGCCAGAAGGTCGGTGGTTTGTTGTCGATTGGATCGTCCATAAATCCCCCTTCGAAATCGTGCATTTGAAGCATAGTCAAAGGTGCCAGCGGTGCCTCGGTCTTTTGATTCAGATGACTTGTTACAACTGATACCGATCGCCAATAACTATGTATCGCAGTACAGCGGGGCAGAGATGGTGTGCTGTCGCTCCATTTACAGGAGCGATGTATGTCCCCCAATTCCCTTACTGCCCAAGACAACGGGCCAGCCAGACCTCAAGCCACGGACAGTTTCCACGCGCAGTTCCTGGAAGCCGCAGTACCGCAATGGCTGATCGATGCCAGCGAGCCGAGAAGGACGGCGATCAAGCGCGCGGGGACGGTGATGCCAGACTGGTACGCGCGCGCGTCATCTCAACAACGCCAGATTCTGGATGCCAGTTTCAAGAGCAGTGTCACGGCGCAGGTGCAATTGGACAACACCCTGTCCAGCTTCAAAGACATCGACGCGTTTGCCCGGCCTTTACTGCTTGAAGCGTTGAAAAGTCGCCATCAGGTGGATGTCGACGTCGATAAGACCTTGTTATGCCTCAAGCGTCCTTTGGTCATGGGGATCTTTCAAGCGGAAATCGGTTCTTTCGAGGTCTTGAAGTTGCCGCTGCTGCAGGCGGCTCTGCACAACTTCGAAAGTCAGGAGTGCAAGTACGGTGCCTTTCACCGCAGTTCCGGTTTCATCGTAGAGACCACTACTCCCGGCATTTACACGCCAGTGCCCGTTAACGTCTCGGTCAGAGGGTTTCTGAGCCTGTGCCGCGACCTGGACATCGGGGCGAAATACCAGGCCTATCTCAAGGCTTTTTTCCACCCGGTGGACACTGCGGCAGAAACGCTGTTGCGCGAGCATTTCATTGCCAGTCAAAAGGCCGCCCTGAGGGCGGCGGCCGAACGCGCGTTGTTGGCCGGGGATATTCAGCCAGAAGATCACGCCATGATTCTTTCCGTCGTCGATGGTGAAAAACATCCAAGGGTGCGAGGCAAACCCGTCTGGTTTCATGACTTGGGCCTGATGGGGGAAAGGCTGGTGGGCTGCGTCGCCTTCACGATCGCTGAAAAGCGCCGGTCGTTCGATGCAACGATTCTCTATGTGCCCAATGATCCCGAGCATCCGCTGAAGCGCTACTCCGGCCAGCAAGCCGACGAAACGTTCAAGCGCCTGTTTACCACTCGCGATGCACAACAGGCACAGAGTGCCGAGCCGACACCCTATCAGCGGTTTTTCAGCCAGTTTTTGCCTTATGCCAAGCGCCCCTATTACTTCAGCCAGTTCGTACAGGAGGCTGACGATGCATCAACTGATCTGCTTTGGTCGCCGTGGCGCAGGATCATCGAGGTCATTACCCCGGCTTACCCGTTTATCGCGATCCAGGAGCTGCCACCCAAGCATACGGAAATGCAGCCCGATCCTGATCCTTACCTGGGCGCCTCACTTTTGCGTCACGAAGGCGATGGTCATTGGGCCGAGAACGCGGATTTGTGGACATATCTCTATGACCAGCATCGCGACAGGGTATTGGCCGACGCGCGCAGTCATGCGGTTCCGACCGCTGACGTCAACATCAAGGCGCGCGACGCCAAACTGGCGGCCTTGCTGCAGGTCGGGTTGCTGGGGCTGAACATGGTGTCGATGTTCGTCCCGGTGTTGGGCGAGGTGATGATGGTGATCATGGCCGGACAACTGTTATACGAAACCTTCGAAGGCGTAAAAGAGTGGAGCGAGGGCGACAAGCACGCCGCCAAGGCGCACCTGGTGGATGTGGCAGAAAACCTTGCGCTGATCGCTGTGATGGCTGGCGCGGGCGCGGGGTTCAATCGACTGGCTGCCGTCAAGCCTGAGCCGGTGATCGAAGATCTGCACCCGGTGACATTGCCCAACGGTGAAACACGTTTGTGGAAATCCGATCTGAGCGGCTATGAACATCCTGTCACGCTGAGTGATTCGACCGGGCCGAATGACCTGGGGCAACACGCTATCGACGGTAAAACCTACATCCGTCAGGGTGATAAGTTCTACGAACAGTTTTTCGATCCCTCGACGTCGCAATGGCGCCTCAGGCACCCCACTGAACCCAACGCTTACCAGCCCGTCCTTGGGCACAACGGCCGGGGTGCCTGGCGCCACACGCTGGAACGCCCGATGTCCTGGGACACGCTGACACTGCTGCGGCGCATGGGGCATGTGACCGAGGGCCTTTCGGATGAGGCGTTGTTGATGCTGACGCAGATCAGCGGTGTCAGCGACAACACCTTGCGCAAGATGCACCTGGATCATTTGCCACCGCCGCCGGAATGGCTCGACGCCATGCGTTTGTTCAAAGCGGATGCGTCGGCAGGGCAGGTCATCGAACAGTTGAGCGGGGCAGCGCGGATCGATGATCGCTATCTGTATGCACTTACCCTGGTCACCGAAATGCCGCGCTGGCCACTCGGTCGGGCGCTGGAAGTTTTTGAAGCGGCGGAATTGTCCGGGCCGTCCATCCGCTATGGCGCGGCAAAGCAACCGCCATGGGTCGTGCCCCGACCGGTTATCCAGCTCAGTCGTGCGCAGGTGTTGAACGGCGAAATGCCGGCGCGGATTCTGGCGGCGCTGGACGAAAACGAGATTACCTATCTGCTTGGCAGGGATGCGGCGCGACTCCATTCCGCCAGAGCAGACGCATTGCGCAAGCAACTCGCCGGTTTTGCCAATACACGCCAGCCTGCGATTTTTGCCAGCCTCTACGACGGCACTGAACCGCTCGATGCGCGTGTCAGCCTGCTGCAGCGCGAGTGTCCAGGTTTGAGCGAAGCAGCCGCGCAGGATGTGCTGGATCATGCCACTGCAGCACAGCTGGCGCGTATGGATACGACGGGGCGCTCGCCTTTGAAAATGCTCGAAGAGGCTCGCTGGCATGCCCGTCAAGGACGCCAGACCCGCGCCTTTATCGGTTTGCGCAGTGCCAACCTTGCAACAGCGGACAGCCGACGATTGGCCTTGCACGCCTTGCGGCAATTGCCAGGCTGGCCGTCGACCCTGCGTCTGGAACTCCGTGAAGGCAGCACCACCGGAGCACTGCTCGACAGTCTCGGTGAAACAACCGCGCCGGATAAAAGATACCTGGTCAAGAACGGAGCATTTTTTCTCGCCTTCAATGAGCGCGGTGAATTGCTTAACCACGTTTCCGGGGCGGGCGACAACTTCTACAACTCGATCATGTATGCGCTGCCGGATGACGCACGTGCGGCGATCGGTCTGCCGCAGGTCAGTGACAGCCATGAACTGCAACGCAAAATCATCGAATACGCGCATATCCACCGCCGTGAAGCCGCACAATTGCTGGCGCCGCCACTCAAAGGGTTCAAGCCTCCGACACGGGTGAGCGCAACACTCAAGGGCTACTACGCAAGCGGGCGTGGCGCCAGCCTGCATTCCTCCGTCGCGGCGAGCGTGACGGAGCTTTATCCGAGTCCGCAACAGGCCGACGCGTTTCTGCGCCAGCAGCGCGGCCGGACCGACAGGCAAATCTTCACTGAACTGGGCACGCGTCGGCGTGAGTGGGAGGCGCTCAACGCCACACTGGATCAATGGCAGGCCGGCCCGACTGGCAGTCAGGCTGGACAACACCAGTGGTCATTCTCTCAAGCGCTCAGGGAGGCTTGGCGCAATGGCCCGCTCGCGGAGCACTCAGCCGAAGCGGCGCGTCTGTCGCTGGTGTGTGAGACGCCGCTGCCGGTGATCACCACGCGTTTTCCCCATGTGCGCGAACTTTCGGTGACAGGCAGCGGCATCACGGATGCCAATGCCGACGCCTTCATCGCGTTGTTCCCCAATGTCACCCGGCTGACCCTGGGGGATCTGGGCCCCAGCTATGGTCAACTGCCCGCCAGGCCTCAACCACTCACCTCATTGCCCGAGGCGGTCAGTCGGTTGTCAGGGCTGACCCACCTGCGGTTTTCGACCTATGCGCCGGAATTGGCCGAGAGTTTTACGCACAGGCTCAGTGCGTTGACGTCTCTGCAGACGTTACGCATCGACTATTCAGGATTCGACTCGACAACCCTGCACGCGCTGGATCTTTCACCGCTGAGTGGTTTGCGTGCTTTGCAAGTCAACGCCCCCTACGCATTGCGACAGTGGCCGGCTTACGTCGAGCGGCTGGAACAGCTTGAGCGTCTGGATTTGACACGTACCTCGATCGACACACTGCCCGATGCTCTCTACAGCGGGCACGAAAGGCTTTGGGCCGGACTCTCGCTGGACTGGTCGAAACTGAGTCGGGCGGCGTTCAGGCGCGCTTTTGAATACGTCAAAAACTATTCAGGCCCCTTCGGCCATCTGGTCGATCTGGAACAAATGGTGAGCGAGTATTGCCGCGCAGAACTGGACTTCATGGCCGTGATGCCGAACTTCAGCGATCCTCTGCCGCAGAGATTCAATGAGGTCTGGACAACGCCCGAAGCGAGACTGCTGGCGATTGACCAGCTCAGGGTCGAACACGATGAAATCTTTGCGCAGTTCTACGCTCCGTCCCAGCAGGGCGGGCTGCGCAACCCGGCGCTTCGGTGGCAATGGGCGACCGGACGCAGCGCCGGCGTCTTAAGGGCGCTCAAGAGCAGCTGGAATGGCGCGCTTCGTCAGCGTTACGGCGTGAGGGCAGACCTTTCCACATTTGCCCTGCCTGAGTCAGGGCTGAGCCTTGGAGGACTGGCATCGCTCGAGAAGATCCTCACGCTGCCGTCATTGCCGGCGGGCAGTTTTCCCCACGTTTCTACGTTGCGCCTGGGGTTGCTCGACGTCCCCGTCGAACAGGCTCGCGGGTTTATCAGAGGTTTCAGCGGTGCTGAAATACTGGATGTCAGTGGCAATGCGTTCACCGAACTGCCGTTTACCGCCAGTGAGCTACCGGCCTTGACCGAACTCGACTTGTCCAATAACAACCTGCTCGTCACACCGCCAGTGCAAGCGCAATTCAATGATTTGACGCGCATCGAGGTACTGAATCTGGGGCATAACCCGTTAAACACTCTGGATGTCAGGGCGATGACCGGGTTGCAGGCGTTGAACCTTCGCTCGACGAAGCTGCAATCCTGGCCCACCGGCGCCGAAAGTCTGCCGCTGCTGTCCTGGCTCGACTTGCGTGACAACGAGATAGCGTCGCTGTCGCCTCAAGCACTGGCGCATCCCGATGCATTGATAAAAGCCAATCTGACGGGCAACGTCTTCAGTGCTGAAGGCGAGACCGCCCTGAATACGGCTTTGCGCCGCATCGAACAGGCCAAAGGGCTTGGGCACGGCGCACTGACACGCTTCGCCGAGGAGCCGGTGCCGGCACAGTTTCCACCGGCGGAAACGGGCTGGTCTCTGGCTGACCTGTTGCTACCCGTGCCCGAGCGCGGCGCCGTGATTGCGGACAAGGCGGGGAGGCTGGCGCACCTGCGGCGCCTGACCCCGAGCATGACGCCCGAACGCGCCCGGCTGCTATTGCGCAAGCTGCGTGAAGCGGGACGCAGCGATGTGCAGATAGACGCGCAAATCAGCCAATGGCAGCAAGCCAGTGAAGGCTTGATTCGCCAGTTGAATGACTGGCTGTATACCCGCGAGGTGCGCACTGGCAGGCGCCACATCACTGCGCAAAATCGCTCGTTCGCGGCTTTGCGCATCTGTGAAGCCTGGCTCGAGGGGCTGACGCCGGGCGCCGCTGGCGAAGCCATGGAGCTTAGGTTGCAAGGACTGCAGACCGGCGATCTACCTTCTCTGGATGCGCCACTTGCTGGGGTGACGACGCTGAACCTGCGCGGTGTGGGAATCAGCGAGCACGGGTCCGATGGCTTTCTGAATGCCTTTGCTGATCTGAGCACATTGATCATCAGTGGCAATGACCTCGCGAATCTTCCAGGCGCGGTGCGCCGCATGCGCGAACTGGAACAACTGGAAATGCAACACTGCAACCTCTCGAGCGGCGCCAGTGTTTACCCGTTGCTGAGCCATAACCGTCTGCGCAGACTGGATCTGGGCTACAACATTCTGCAAACCTTCAACCCGCCCGGCTTCGGCGTCCTCGAAACGCTGGATCTGCGCTACAACGCGTTGAACGATTGGCCCGCTGGCGTCTTGCAGGCTCGATACCTGCGCCGGCTGGATCTGCGCAGCAACAACATCGCGCACCTTCCCGAGACGCTTTTCGATGGCAATCACTCGCGCCTGGTAGCAGGCACCGATTTGTCCGGCAACGATGACCTGTCACTTTCTGCGTTACAGCAGCTCAGATACTTCAGTCGCGTGAATGCCTCTTCTCATGTCCTGGGCATTTCACGCGGGCAGATTGACGGGATGATTCACGCTCAGCTGTTTGGCGCCGACGTCAGCCCACTCGCCGAGCAGCCCATTGCCGGAAACGGTGGCGTGGTGGAAGGCGAAGATGGCGCCGTCGCAGGGCATGACCCCCATGCGGCCGTGTTGCCAGCCGAAAACATCTTTGACCCGGCCAACGACATTGCGCCAAGGGCATTGAATCCCTGGCTCGAGGGGGCTTCACCGCAATTGGCTGAAGTGAGAAGGGGTGTCTGGGCGCGATTGGCGCAAGAGCCAGGCCACGAGCGCTTTTTTCAGTTGATCCGACTGTTGCGCGATACCCGCGACTACAGGCTTGTGCAGGCCGATCTGACGCGCAGGGTGTGGGATGTCATGGACGCCGCAAGCGAAAACACCGAGCTTCGGGAGTTGCTGTTCCAAAGCGCTGAGTCCCATGGCACCTGTCCTGATGGACGAACTCTGACCTTCAGCGAAATGGAAGTGCGGGTGGCGGTGTATCGCGCCTTGCGCGAAATTCCACCGAATCGACTGATGCTCCGAGGGCGGGCCTTGTTGAGGTTGTCACGGCAGTTGTTTCGTCTGGAAAGGGTCGAGACCCTGGCCGAGGCCGCAGGGCAGGGGCATGATCGCGCCGAAATACGTCTGCGTTATCGGATCAGCCTGACCAGCGGTTGGGGGGACGGCGTGGATTTGCCCGGGCAACCGGCGTACATGCTATACGGCACGCCGATCAGCGACCAAATGCTGGCGCAATCGCGGGCATCGATTCTGGAGGCGGAGCGCACCGACGCACTGTTGGTGAGCATGGCATCGCGCGACTACTGGAACGAATATCTGCACGAGCGTTATCCGCAGGAAACGAATGCGATCGACCGCGCGGTGGCCGAGCAGCGTCACCAATCGCTCAGCGAGCTTGAGGATCGCCAGTCAAACGGTGAAATCGACAAAGAACACTACAACCTGGAATTGGCTGAGCTGAGCAGGACAATTGATGCCCTGCGCGTACAGAAAGTAGTCGAGCTGACCCGTCGAGAGATCAACGATCTTCGGAGTCTGGCCGATGAGTCGGAGCGCCCAGGCACGCTTTCAGCCAAGCCCGGGCCCTCGTGGCGTTCTTGACTGAGTGATTGACCGGGCTCGGGATTAGAGAAATCCCGGGCCCTTGACCGGTCTCAGTTGTCGTAACCCAGATTCGGCGCCAGCCAGCGCTCGGTCACGCTCAATTCCTGACCTTTACGCGAGGTGTAGCTCTGCACCTGATCCTTGTCGACCTTGCCCACGGCAAAGTACTGCGCTTGCGGGTGGGCGAAGTACCAGCCGCTGACCGCAGCCGCCGGGAACATCGCGTAGTGTTCGGTGAGGAACACGCCGCTGCGGCCGGCGCGCATTTCTTCGGCTTGCGGATCGAGCAAGGCGAACAGCGCGGCTTTCTCGGTGTGATCCGGGCAGGCCGGGTAACCCGGAGCAGGGCGGATGCCGCTGTATTGCTCTTTGATCAGCGCGTCGTTGTCGAGCACTTCGTCCTTGGCGTAACCCCAGTGCTCTTTACGCACTTGCTGGTGCAGCCATTCGGCGCAGGCTTCGGCCAAACGGTCGGCCAGGGCTTTGACCATGATCGAGTTGTAGTCGTCGCCAGCGTCTTGGTAAGCCTTGGCCACTTCCTCGGCGCCGATGCCGGCGGTGGTGATGAAACCGCCGACGTAGTCGGTCACTTCGCTGTCCTTCGGCGCTACGAAGTCGGCCAGCGAGAAGTTCGGCTTGCCGTCGGTCTTGATGATCTGCTGGCGCAGGTGATGCAGCTTGGCCAATGGCTTGCCGTCATCGCCGTACAGTTCGATGTCGTCGTCATGCACCTGATTGGCCGGCCAGAAACCGAACACCGCACGGGCGCTGATCAGCTTCTCGTCGATCAGCTTGGCGAGCATTTCCTGCGCGTCCTTGTACAGCGCGGTGGCGGCTTCACCGACCACTTCGTCTTCAAGGATGCGCGGGAACTTGCCGGCCAGATCCCAAGAGATAAAGAACGGCGTCCAGTCGATGTATTCAGCGAGGACTTTAAGGTCGATGTTGTCCAGCACCTTGCTGCCGGTGAAGGTCGGTTTGACCGGCTCATAAGTTGCCCAGTCGAACTGCGGCTTCTTGGCGATGGCCGCGGCGTAGCTCAAGCGCTCGGTACGGGCACTGCGGTTCGAGGTGCGTTCGCGTACATCGACGTATTCCAGACGGGTTTTCTCGACGAAACCGGCCTTCAATTCTTTCGACAGCAACTGCGTCGCCACGCCGACCGCGCGGGAAGCGTCGGTCACGTAAACCACGGCATCGTTGCTGTACTTCGGTTCGATCTTCACCGCGGTGTGCGCTTTGGAAGTGGTCGCGCCACCGATCATCAGCGGCAGATGGAAATCCTGACGCTGCATCTCACGGGCAACGTGAACCATTTCGTCCAGCGACGGCGTGATCAGGCCGGAGAGGCCGATGATGTCGCACTTCTGTTCTTTGGCGACCTGCAGAATCTTCTCCGCCGGCACCATTACGCCGAGGTCGACGATGTCATAGCCGTTGCAACCGAGTACCACGCCGACAATGTTCTTGCCGATGTCATGCACGTCGCCCTTCACCGTCGCCATGAGGATCTTGCCCTTGGCTTCCGGCTTGTCGCCTTTTTCCAGTTCGATGAACGGGATCAAGTGCGCCACGGCCTGCTTCATCACACGGGCGGATTTCACTACCTGCGGGAGGAACATCTTACCGGCGCCGAACAGGTCACCGACGATGTTCATGCCCGACATCAGCGGGCCTTCGATCACTTCGATGGGACGCGCGAACGACTGACGCGACTCTTCGGTGTCTTCAACGATGTGCGTGGTGATGCCTTTGACCAGCGCATGTTCCAGACGCTTGTTGACGTCCCAGTTGCGCCACTCTTCGGTTTCGGCTTCCTTGACGCTGCCGTCGCCCTTGTACTTGTCGGCGATGGCGAGGAGGGCGTCGGTGCCTTCCGGCGTGCGGTTGAGGATGACGTCTTCCACAGCGTCGCGCAGTTCCTGCGGGATCTGGTCGTAGATTTCCAGCTGCCCGGCGTTGACGATGCCCATGGTCAGGCCGGCGCGAATCGCGTACAGCAGGAACACTGAGTGGATCGCCTCACGCACCGGGTTGTTGCCACGGAACGAGAACGACACGTTGGACACGCCGCCTGACGTCAGCGCGTACGGCAGCTCGTCGCGGATGTAGGCGCAGGCGTTGATGAAGTCCACCGCGTAGTTGTTGTGCTCTTCGATACCGGTAGCGACGGCGAAGATGTTCGGGTCGAAGATGATGTCTTCCGGCGGGAAGCCGACTTCGTTGACCAGAATGTCGTAGGAGCGTTTGCAGATTTCTTTTTTGCGCGCTTCGGTGTCGGCTTGGCCGGCTTCGTCGAACGCCATCACCACCACCGCCGCGCCGTAGCGCTTGCACAGTTTGGCGTGGTGGATGAACTGCTCGACGCCTTCTTTCATGCTGATCGAGTTGACGATGCCCTTGCCCTGAATGCACTTGAGGCCGGCTTCGATGACTTCCCATTTCGACGAGTCGATCATGATCGGCACGCGCGAGATGTCCGGTTCACCGGCGATCAGATTGAGGAAGGTCACCATGGCCTTCTTCGAATCGAGCATGCCTTCGTCCATGTTGATGTCGATCACCTGCGCGCCGGCCTCGACCTGTTGCAAGGCGACTTCCAGCGCTTCGGTGTAGTTGTCTTCACGGATCAGGCGGGCGAACTTGGCGGAACCGGTGATGTTGGTACGTTCGCCGACGTTGACGAACAACGAACTGCGATCGATGGTGAACGGTTCCAGACCGGAGAGGCGGCAAGCCTTGGGAATGTCCGGAATCTGCCGCGGCGCATAACCGGCGACGGCTTTGGCAATGGCTTCAATGTGCCCCGGCGTGGTGCCGCAGCAGCCGCCAACGATGTTGAGGAAGCCGCTCTGGGCGAATTCTTCGATGACTTTGGCGGTTTCCGACGGCAGTTCGTCGTACTCGCCGAATTCGTTCGGCAGGCCGGCGTTCGGGTGCGCGGACACATGAGTGCTGGCCTTGTTCGACAGCTCTTCCAGGTACGGACGCAGTTCACTGGCGCCGAGCGCGCAGTTCAGACCTACAGAAATCGGCTTGGCGTGCGCCACCGAGTTCCAGAACGCTTCGGTGGTCTGGCCCGAGAGGGTACGGCCGGAGGCGTCGGTGATGGTCCCGGAAATCATGATCGGCAGTTCGATGTGCAGCTCTTCGAACACACCTTGCACGGCGAAGATCGCCGCTTTGGCGTTGAGGGTGTCGAAAATGGTTTCGATCAGGATCAGGTCGGCGCCGCCCTCGATCAGACCTTTGGTGGCTTCGGTGTAGTTTTCCACCAGCTCATCGAAGGTGACGTTGCGATAGCCGGGGTTGTTGACGTCCGGCGACAGCGAACAGGTGCGGCTGGTCGGGCCGAGCACGCCAGCGACGAAACGTGGCTTGGCCGGGTTCTCGGCGGTCTTGGCGTCGGCAATCTTGCGCGCCAGACGTGCGCCTTCTACGTTTAATTCGTAGGCCAGTTCTTCCATGCCGTAGTCGGCCATGGAAATGCGCGTGGCGTTGAAAGTGTTGGTTTCGAGGATGTCGGCACCGGCATCCAGGTAGGCTTTCTCGATGCCGCCGATCACGTCCGGACGGGTGATCACCAGCAGGTCGTTGTTGCCCTTGACGTCACTCGGCCAATCCGCGAAGCGTTTGCCGCGATAATCCTGCTCTTCGAGCTTATAGCTCTGGATCATCGTGCCCATGCCGCCATCGAGTATCAGGATGCGCTCTTTGAGAGCTTGCTTGAGAGCTTGAAGGCGGACGCTGCGATCGGACATTTGGACTACTCGGAAAGACCATTACGAAGGAGCGGGATCATAACAAACCTGTGCGGTTTTAGAGCATGTGGCGCTTTTGCATGAATATCGCTCATGTTGGTACGGGCGTCATAATGTAGAATCGCGGCGTTTTTTAACAATCGGGATCAGCAGCATGTCTTACCGCGTCATTGGTTTTGTGTTGCTGTTTCTCAGCTGGGGCGCCGTGGCGCAAGAGCCAGCGACTGCACCGGCCATTTCTCCGTCGATTTCTTACGTCCGCGACATCCAGCCAATCTTCACCGAGAAGTGCGTAGCCTGTCATGCGTGCTACGACTCCGCTTGCCAGTTGAATCTGGGCAGTGGCGAAGGCGCGGCCCGTGGTGCGAGCAAAATGCCGGTCTATGACGGCGAGCGCACTGTCGCGGCGCCGACCACCCGACTGTATTACGACGCCTTCGGCAAGCACGCCTGGCAGCAGAAAGATTTCTATTCGGTGCTCGACGCCCAAGGCAGTCAGGCTGCACTGATGGCGCGCATGCTAGAACTCGGGCACAAGACGCCGCTGACACCGAACGCCAAACTCCCGGAAGAGATCGTGCTGGGCCTGAACCGCCAGAATATGTGCGCGCTGCCCGCCGAGTTTGAAGGTTACGCCGGCGCTCACCCGAAAGAAGGCATGCCGCTGGCGGTGACCGGGTTGACCGATCAGCAATATCAGACGTTGCAGCGTTGGCTGGCATCCGGAGCGCCGATTGACGAACAAGGCCTGGCGCCGAGCGCGAAAGAGGCGCTGCAAATCGTCCAGTGGGAGAACCTGCTCAACATGCCGGGGGCACGGCAAAGTCTGGTCGGCCGCTGGTTGTACGAGCACTGGTACCTCGCGCACATTTATTTCAAGGACGGCGAGCCGGGGCATTACTTCCAGTGGGTGCGTTCGCGCACGCCGAGCGGTCAGCCGATCGACCTGATCGCCACCCGTCGTCCCAACGACGATCCGGGTACTCAGGTGTATTACCGCTTGTGGCCGGTGCAGGGCGTGATTGTGCATAAAACCCACATCACCTATCCGCTGAGCGCGGCGAAGATGGCGCGGGTGAAAAGCCTGTTCTACAGCGGCAACTGGCAGGTCAATGCCTTGCCCGGTTACGGCCCGCAGAGCCGTGCCAATCCATTCGCGACGTTCGAAGCGATTCCGGCCCAGGCGCGATATCAATTTATGCTCGATAACGCCGAATACTTCGTCCGCACCTTTATTCGCGGGCCGGTGTGCCGGGGCCAGATCGCCACCGACGTAATCCGCGACAACTTCTGGGCGCTGTTCCAGGCGCCGGAACACGACCTCTATATCACCGACCCGAACTATCGCGGCCAGGCCACGCCGTTGTTGGCCATGCCCGGGCAGAACGACGATGTCGGCAGCGTTTTGAGCTTGTGGCACAACTACCGCAACAAACGTAATGAGTACGAAGCGCTGCGCCGCGACAGCTACGCCGATCTGCCCGCGCCGAGCTGGTCGACCCTGTGGGCCGGCAACGACAACGCGTTGCTGAGCATTTTCCGTCACTTCGACAGCGCTTCGGTGACCAAAGGCCTGATTGGCGAGGTGCCGCAGACAATGTGGCTGTTCGACTATCCCTTGCTCGAGCGCACCTATTACCAGTTGGCAGTCAACTTCGACGTGTTCGGCAACGTTTCGCATCAGGCGCAAACCCGTCTGTATTTCGACCTGATCCGTAATGGCGCCGAGCAGAACTTCCTGCGCCTGATGCCCGCCGATTCCCGCGAGGATTACCTCGACGATTGGTACCAGAGCAGCGGCCAGTTCAAGATGTGGCTCGATTATGAGGCGATCGATGACGACAAGCCGACGGCGCTGAAGCTCGATGAAAAGGATCCGAAATACGACTTCGCCATGCAATTGCTGGCGCGTTACGGCGACCTCAACGCGCGGCCCGATCCGATCAACCGTTGCGACGGCGCTTACTGCTCACGGCCGAATATTGACCCGGCGCTGCAAAATGCCGAGCAGGCGCTGAGTCGCCTGACGTCGCGCCCGGCGGCCGGCTTGAAGGTGATCGACCAGTTGCCGGAAGCGACCATGCTGCGCATAGAAACGGCCAACGGCAAGCGCGAGGTCTACAGCCTGCTGCGCAACCGTGCGCACAGCAACGTGGCGTTCCTGCTTGGTGAGTCGCTGCGCTATCAGCCTGGGCTGGACACGATCACGATTTATCCGGGCGTGCTCAGCAGTTATCCGAACTTCATGTTCAACATTCCTGCCGACCAAGTGGCGGAATTTGTCGATGCCATGGAAAACGCCAAAGATGCCAACCGCTTCGAGAAAATCGTCGAACGTTGGGGGATTCGGCGCAGTCATCCGCAATTCTGGTTCTATTTCCACGATTTGAGTCAGTACATCCACGAAACCGATCCGGTGGAAGAGGGTGTGCTGGACATGAACCGCTACGAGAATCTTTGATCGTTTGAGAGCGTCCTGCTGTCCCAACTTCAAGCAACACCGCAAAACCCTGTAGGAGCTGTCGAGTGAAACGAGGCTGCGATCTTTTGATCTTTCAAAATCAAGATCGAAAGATCGCAGCGTGCCGCGGCTCCTACAGGGATTGAGGTGAATTTGAGGGTGTGATCGGGAGCAGGTGATGTTGATTTCAGTGCAAGCCCTGCGTGCGCTGGCCGCGTGGACGGTGGTCTGCCATCACTTCATGCAGATTTTCTTCGACTTCAAGGCACGCGGACCGATCGGGCAACTGTTCATCGATAAAGGAGCGGTGGGCGTCGATATTTTCTTTGTCATCAGCGGCCTGGTGATTTTCCTCTCGACCGAAAACAAACCCCTACCGCCCGCGCGGTTTCTCTTGTACCGGCTGTTTCGCATCGTCCCGGCGTATTGGCTCTACACGCTATTGATGGCGCTGCTGGTGGTGTTTGCCCAGCCCATATTGCCGGATCAAACGGTGGACTGGGGCCATCTGCTGTTGTCGTTGCTGTTCATTCCTACCGAGAACCCCGGCGGTTACGGCATCTACCCGACGCTCAATGTCGGCTGGACGTTGAATTACGAAATCCTTTTCTACGTGCTGTTTGCCTGGGCGCTGTTGTTTCGCTTGCAGGTGCGTCTGTTGGTGGTCGCGGCGCTGTTGTTCGCCGTGTGTCAGACCTGGACCGGGTTTGGCTGGATCAGCGAGTTCTATCGTTCGGACATCGTCTATGAATTCCTGCTGGGGATTGGCATCGGCATGCTTTATCGCCGGGGCTGGATCGGTGCGGGACTGTGGCTGCCGCTGGCGGCAATCGTGGCGGTATTGCTGACGATCTATCAGTTGCCGCCGGCGCCGAGGCTGCTGAACTGGGGTGTGCCGAGTGCCGTGCTGGTAATGGCATGTATCTCACTTGAGCGTTATGTCGAGCGCAGTCGGGTACTCAAACTGCTCGGCGATTGCTCGTATTCGGTGTATCTGATGCACGTTCTGGTGCTGTCGGCAGGCGGTTATCTGGCCCGGCGCTACGGCGTCAACCCGTATTTGATGTTTGTCGTCTGCGCGCTGGCCATCGGTGTCGGCTCCTGGCTGAGCTACGAGTGGGTGGAAAAACGCAGCTATCGCTGGCTCAAGGCGCAAATCGACGAAGAGCCTGACGAGAATCTTTCCCGACAAAAATACTAGGACTTTGTCCGGCGCAACGATTGGCGTAAACTGCGCCCAAGCCTGCGAGGAGTTTCCATGACCGCTATTACCATTACCGACGCCGCCCACGATTACCTGGCTGATCTGCTCTCCAAGCAGAACACCCCGGGCATCGGCATCCGCGTCTTCATCACCCAGCCTGGCACCCAGTACGCCGAAACCTGCATTGCCTACTGCAAGCCGGGCGAAGAAAAACCTGAAGACACCGCGCTGGGGCTGAAAAGCTTCACCGCGTATATCGATCACTTCAGCGAAGCGTTTCTCGATGACGCCGTGGTCGACTACGCCACCGACCGCATGGGCGGTCAACTGACCATCAAGGCGCCAAACGCCAAAGTACCGATGGTCAACGCTGACAGCCCGGTCAACGAGCGCATCAATTACTACCTGCAAACCGAAATCAACCCGGGGCTTGCCAGCCACGGCGGTCAGGTCAGCCTGATCGATGTGGTTGAAGACGGCATCGCCGTTCTGCAGTTCGGTGGCGGTTGCCAGGGCTGCGGCCAGGCGGACGTGACCTTGAAGGAAGGCATCGAGCGCACCTTGCTCGAGCGCATCCCGGAGCTCAAGGGCGTTCGCGACGTGACCGACCACACGCAGAAAGAAAACGCCTACTACTAAGGTGTTCGCTGCGGACATGAAAAACGGCGCCCCGTGAGCGCCGTTTTTTTATGGGTGACATTCAGGAATGCATTCGCGAGCAGGCTTCATGGGCGATAGAGGTGAGCATGCCCGGCGCGATACAACGATGACTCGCTAAAAACTTCACTGCCCAACACGCGTCCCACCAGAATCAACGCCGTACGCCGAAACCCTTTGGCCTCAACCTTCCCGGCAATATCCGCCAGCGTCCCCACCACCCAATCCTGATCCGGCCACGTCGCCCGGTGGATCACCGCAATCGGGCAGTCTGCGCCGTAATGAGGCAACAGCTCCGCCAGAATCTTCTCCAGATGGTTGACCCCCAGATGAATCGCCATGGTTGCGCCGTGCTGCGCCAGGCTGCCCAATTCCTCACCGGCCGGCATGGCGGTTTTATCGGCGTAGCGGGTCAGAATCACGCTCTGCGACACGTCCGGCAGTGTCAGTTCCGCGCCAAGCAACGCCGCACACGCAGCGGTCGCGGTCACCCCGGGAATGATCTCAAACGGAATATCCAGCTCACGCAGATAACGAATCTGCTCACCAATCGCGCCATACAGACTCGGATCGCCGGAATGCACCCGCGCCACATCCTGGCCGTTGGCATACGCGGTTTTGATCAGTTCGATGATCTGTTCGAGGTGCAGCTCAGCGCTGTTGACCACCGTCTCGGCTTGATGGCCGTCGAGCACCGCTGCCGGCACCAACGAACCTGCATAGATAATCACCGGGCAACTGCGGATCAGCCGCTGGCCTTTGACGGTGATCAATTCCGGGTCGCCGGGGCCGGCGCCGATGAAGTAGACAGTCATCGTTAAATCCTTGGAAAAGAGGTGCAACAACGCTTCAGATGAAGATTGCTCATGATCAATGGCGGGGATTATCGGGATTTTACGCCGCGCCGGCCAATGCCAACGTGGCCTGGGCGTATTTCTGCCGGGAAATCAGCAGTTTTGCCGGTGCCTGAATCAACTGTTCGGCGAGGGCCAGTGCCGCACTTTCGGCGACGCCGTAGCAACCGGTGCGTTCGAAGGCGATTTGCGAATGGTGACTGAGTCGTTGCTGATAAGTGGCCAATTCCTCGCTGCTGAAGTACAGCAAGGGCAGGGCCAGTTGCGCGGCAAGTTCTTGCAGCCCTGGCTCGTCGCGCTTCAAGTCGATGCTGGCCAACGCCTTGACCGCTTGCAGCTCGATTCGGTGTGCCTGTAAGGCTTGGTCAAGCAATGCGCGCAGCGTGCTGGCCGGGCAGCCGCGCTGGCAGCCCAGGCCGATCACGAAGGTCGGCACTGCGCTGTCATCGGTCATACGTGGTATTGACCATCGCTTTTGCGGCGGAACAACCAGGCGCTGATCAGGCCCAGGGCCAGCCAGAACACTACGTTGGTTAGCTGCGAAGCGATTTTGAACTGGGCTTCCAGTGCTTCCGGCGCGAGCATCGAATGCACTTGCGGCTGCGGCGCGCCGATCACGTGCGGCACGGCGAGGATGGCCACACCAAGGATCTTCATCAGCCAGTGGCGGCTGAACACGATCAGCGACAGGCCGACAGCGGTCGAAGCGGCCGTGCCGATCCACCACATTTGTCGTGAGGCCAGATCAGCGGCAGCGGTGCCCGGCAACTCGGGCGGCAGGCCCAGGGTTGGCGCGAGGACGAATGTTGCGTAACCGGCCAGACCCCAGAGCAGGCCTTGCGAGGTTTTGGTCGGCGCGCGCAGGGTGTAGAGGCCCGCGAGCATCAGGGCGAAACCGACAGCCACCACCAGATTGCCGCCTGTGGTCGATACCACGCGCTGCCAGCCGTCTTCCGGCTCCCAGGCTTCGGCATCGTGGGTGTGGCCGGCCATGGCGCCTTCGGCGTGTTCATGAACAGCCACCGGCTCGGCTTTCTCGTAGGTTTCAGCCTGAATAATCAGCGGTGAAACCCAGAAGCTTTGCAGCAGAGTGAGGAGCAGGGCGGCCAGCAGGCCGGTGAAACCTGCGGTTTGCGCAATACGCTTGATCATGTCGGCAGGTCTCAGTGGCACGGGAACGCGGCGCTGTGACGGGTATCGTGAGCGGCGTTGTGCACCGCCTCGATGTGCGAGAAACCGGCGAAGTAGACCAGGCTGGCGCCGAGGATCGACGCGAAGATCGCAGCGCTCAGGCGTTGGCTCAGGGTGGTGGTGCTGACGATTTTGTCCGTGTTGCTGCCGGTGCTGCTGATGATCGACATGGCGCTTCCCTCTGGAGTGTCAGTGGGTGAATCGAGCGCATGAAAACCCCTGCGGGTCGGGCTCGCAGAGGTTCGAACAGCGCCCGCCCACCGCGGGTTTGTTATGTTCAGCGACGCACAAAATGCGGGCTGTGTGTTGCGGGCCGGTCTCCGGGCTCACGAGGGGTTGGCGTCAGGCCGACCTGCAAGCGCCACCTTCCCATGCCTTGCTGACACAGTGGTTTTGACGCTTCGCTCGCTTACCGTTGCGGGGGCAGCACCGGACTGACATGGGCTTGAGTAAAGCACATGATTCACCGGTTTCCCGTTTCACCCTGTGAAGGGCACCCGTAACAAGTTGTGTAGGAGAGCATGGGGGTGGGGTTTTGGTCAATTTTTTGGGGTGGATCCGTTGCTGCGGGTGTTGCTGATTAGGGTTCCGCCCTTACGGCGGGTCACTTTTTCCAGACGCCGAAAAAGTAACCAAAAAGGCTTGCTCCTACGTGCGGCCCGCTCGCTGGGGCTCGGGGTTCCTTCGCTCCGGGATCGATCCGGGCGCAGCGTCTCCGGTTTGCTTCGCTGCACCTACTCCCGCTGTGTTTGGCTGCGCCAAACGGTCGCTGCGCTCCCACGCCCGGATCAATCCCTCCACTCAGCCTTCCGACGTCGCCGGTGGATCAAGATCAAGATCAAAAGCAGGCGAGCTGACACTCGGCCTATTGAGTGGTTAGGAGCACAGCGTGGTCGGCTTTCGATTTGTGGTGGATTCGCCCCTCACCCCAGCCCTCTCCCTAAGGAGAGGGAGCCGATTTTTGGGCTTCTCAAAATCTGAGTTCAACGCGGTATCGCACGTCGGCGTACCTCCCCCAAACGCCTCGATCAGTCCAATCTCCCGAGGTAGAGGAAGCCGATTTATGTGCTTTTCAAAGCCTGAGTTCAACGCGATATCTCACGTCGGCGTACCTCCCCAAAACGCTTCGATCAGTCCAATCTCCCGAGGTAGAGGAAGCCGATTTATGTGCTTTTCAAAGCCTGAGTTCTACGCGATATCTCACGTCGGCGTAACCCTACCAAACCACTCGGTCAGTCCCCTCTCCCTTTGGGAGAGGGCTAGGGTGAGGGGCTCTTGATCTGGCTTTGCCTTTGGCTTTGGCTTTTGATCTTTTGCCCCTTCGGCAGGCCGAGCAGAGGTGTTCATCCGGGGGTAGGCGCGCAGCGCCGTTCGACGAAGTCGAACACATCGAGAGGAGGTGCAGCGAAGCAAACCGTAGGCGATGCCCCCGGATGGACACCGTAGCGAGGGAACACTGAGCCTCAGCGAAGTGCCGTACGCCGGGGCAAAGCCTTTTGCTTACTTTTCGGCGTCTGGAAAAGTGAGTCGCTGTAAGAGCGAAACCGCCAGCGGCAGCACCCGCAGCAACGGATATGCCCCCAAAACCAAATCTCAACGCCCATTGACCCACCCTTAGACGATGCGTAGCCTTGCGCCTTCGAGGTTCTTCGGCCCACGCCGAAGCTAAGAAGGGAACGCGGTCAATGCCGCGGCTGCCCCCGCAACTGTGAACGGTGATGTTCGCTGCCACGCCACTGCCAGCTCAACTGATGAGCCCGCGGGAAGGCGCAGCAAACGCCAGGCCCAGCGCCTGAACGCCGTCAGCCAGGAGACCTGCCTCGTCACAGATTCTCAATTCAACCGGGCGGGGTGATCCGGTGGCGAACTCTCCGGGCACGCACGCGCGTTGCCGGTTCTCGTCCCGTATGCCCGCCGCTTGCCAAAGGGCATACCGATGAAAACACTGGCCAAACTCCCCGTCACCATCGTCACCGGCTTCCTCGGTTCGGGCAAAACCACGCTGCTGCGGCACATGCTCGACAACGCTCAGGGCCGTCGTATCGCGGTGATCGTCAACGAGTTTGGCGAGTTGGGCATTGACGGTGAAATCCTCAAGCAATGCACCATCGGTTGCACCGAAGAAGAAGCCACCGGCCGCGTTTACGAGCTGGCCAACGGCTGCCTGTGCTGCACCGTTCAGGAAGAATTCTTCCCGGTGATGCGTGAACTGGTTGCCCGTCGTGGCGACCTCGACCACATCCTCATCGAAACCTCGGGCCTGGCCCTGCCGAAACCGTTGGTACAAGCTTTCCAGTGGCCGGAAATCCGCAGCGCCTGCACCGTTGACGCGGTGATCACTGTGGTCGACAGCCCGGCCGTCGCTGCCGGCACCTTCGCTGCGTTCCCGGATCAGGTCGATGCCCAGCGCAAACTCGATCCGAACCTCGATCACGAATCGCCGCTGCACGAACTGTTCGCCGACCAACTGGCCAGCGCCGACCTCGTCATCCTCAACAAGGCCGACCAGACCAGCCCGGAAGATCTGGCTCGCGTTCGCGCTGAAGTCGCCGAAGAGCTACCACCGGCGGTGAAAATCATCGAAGCCAGCAACGGCCGTCTGCCGCTGGACGTGCTGATCGGCCTCGGCGCCGGATCCGAAGAACACATCGACAGCCGCCACAGCCATCACGATCACCACCACGGTGAAGGCGATGACGACCACGATGATCACGATCACGACGCCTTCGATTCGATCTCCATCGAACTGCCGCAAGCCGATGAAAGCCTGCTGCTCGACGCACTGACACAACTGGTGGTCAAGCACGGCATCCTCCGGGTCAAAGGTTTCGCCGCCATTCCGAACAAGCCGATGCGCCTGCTGATCCAGGGTGTGGGTACGCGTTTCGACAAACATTTCGACCGTCAGTGGGGCGCCGATGAAGCGCGCGTGACACGTCTGGTGCTGATCGGCCAGGAACTCGACGCCGCCCTACTCGAAGCGCAACTGCGCGCCGCGCTCAGCGTTTAAGCCATGCACCTGCTCAGGACCCAGCCCGGCGGTTTCGTCTCGGATGACAACATTGCCGACCTTGGCCAAACCCCCGCCGAGCTGGTGATCCTGTGCAGCGGCGACTCCAGCCTGGCGCTGCTCGCCGAGGCCGCGCAGCAGTTGCCCGAGGATTACCCGAGCCTGCGCCTGGCCAATCCGA
Source organism: Pseudomonas sp. Irchel 3H7 (assembly GCF_900187605.1). Lineage (GTDB taxonomy): Bacteria > Pseudomonadota > Gammaproteobacteria > Pseudomonadales > Pseudomonadaceae > Aquipseudomonas. The sequence continues at coordinate 285,569 of NZ_FYEA01000008.1, read as the reverse complement.
TGCAGGTGCAGAATCACGCCTCGGTCGATCTGTATGTCGATGAAGTGCTGCGTCACGCCAAGGTGATTCTGATTTCGTTGCACGGTGGCATTGCCTATTGGCGTTATGGCGTTGAGCGTCTGGTTGAGTTGTCCGAGCGTGGCGTGCAGCTGATTCTGGTGCCGGGCGATGACCGTCCCGATCCGGAGCTCAGCGACTTGAGCACTGTCAGCGCCGAAGATCGCGACCGGCTCTGGCAGTTTTTGCGTCAGGGCGGCTTGGGCAATGCGCTGGACTTCTTCCGCTGTCTGGCCAGCCGTTGGCTCGCCCGCGATTACGCCTGGGAAGAACCGCAGACCCTGCCGCGCACGGCGATTTACCACCCCAATAAAACCTCCGCCGCACTGAGTGACTGGGAAGCCGAATGGCTGCCCGAAAACCCGGTTGCGGCGGTGCTGTTTTACCGCTCGCATCTGCAGGCGGCGAACACTGCTTTTATCGATGTTTTCTGCCAGCGCTTGCAGGCGGCGGGGCTTAATCCGTTGCCGATCGCGGTGGCCAGTCTGAAAGAACCCGGCTGCCTGACGGTGGTCGAGGATTGGCTGGATGAAGTCGAGGCTGGGGTGATTTTGAACACCACTGGCTTCGCCCAATCCAGCCCTGAAGCGCCGCACTTGCGGCCGTTTCGCCGCAATATTCCGGTGATCCAGGCGATCTGCGCACAGGACAACGAGCCTGGCTGGCGCGCCAGCGAGCAAGGCCTGGGGCCGCGGGATCTGGCCATGCACATTGCCTTGCCGGAACTCGACGGGCGCATCATCAGCCGACCGATCAGCTTCAAGGATCTGGCCTGGCGCAGCGAGCGCAGTCAGTCCGACGTGGTCTGCTATCGCGCGCAGCCCGAGCGTATGGATTTTGTCGCTGAACTGGCGCGGCGCTGGATCGATCTGGCGCGGGTGCCGAATGGTGAAAAACGCGTCGCGCTGATTCTCGCCAACTACCCAACCCGTGATGGACGCATCGGCAACGGCGTCGGCCTCGACACGCCGGCAGCGGCACTGAACATCCTGCGTGCGTTGCAGGCTGAGGGCTATCCGGTCACCGCAGAATTGCCGGGCAGCGGCACCGAGTTGATCCAGCAGTTGCTCGGTGGCGTCAGCAACGATCTCGACACCATTGATCTGCGCCCCTGCCAACAAAGCCTGGCGATGGACGCTTACCTGACGATGTTCAACGCCTTGCCCGAAACCAATCGTGCGGCGGTGGTTGAACGCTGGGGCGCGCCGCAAAACGATCCGATGTGCCGCGACGGGCGCATGATGATCGCCGGCATTCGCTTCGGCCTGACCTTCGTCGGCATTCAACCGGCGCGTGGTTATCAGGTCGATCCGAGTGCGGTCTATCACGACCCGGATCTGGTGCCACCGCACGGCTATCTGGCGTTCTATTTCTGGCTGCGCAACACCTACGGTGCACACGGCGTGATTCACGTTGGCAAACACGGCAACCTCGAATGGCTGCCGGGCAAGGGTGTTGGTCTTTCGGAGAATTGCTGGCCGGATGCGTTGCTCGGGCCGCTGCCGAACATTTATCCGTTTATTGTCAACGACCCGGGTGAGGGCGCCCAGGCCAAGCGACGCACGCAAGCGGTGATCATCGATCACCTGATGCCGCCGCTGACCCGCGCCGAAACCTACGGGCCGCTGCGCAATCTGGAACTGCTGGCTGACGAGTATTACGAAGCACAACTGCTCGATCCGCGCCGCGCTCGCGAGTTGCAGCGCGACATTCTGCAATTGGTGCGCGAGACGCAGATCGACCGCGAGCTGCAACTCGACGCCGGGATGGACAGCGACGCCGACGCGGCAATCTGGCTACCGCGTCTTGATACCTATTTGTGTGATTTGAAGGAATCGCAGATTCGCGATGGCTTGCACATTTTTGGCGAGTCACCGAGCGGGCGATTGCGCATTGATACGTTGCTGGCGCTGCTGCGCATTCCACGCGGAGACGGCAAGGGCGCGCAGTCGAGTCTGCTGCGCGCGTTGGCCAAAGCCTTTGAACTCGGTTTCGATCCGCTCGATTGCGCGCTAGCCGATCCATGGACCGGCCCGCGCCCCGCAGAGCTGCAATCGCAAAGCGATGAAGTCTGGCGCAGCGCCGGCGACACCCGCGAACGCCTCGAACTGTTTGCCACGCAACTGATTTCCCAGACGCTGCAATCCCCTTGTAGGAGTGAGCCTGCTCGCGATAGCGGAGTGTCATTCGATACGGATTTGCCTGACACACCGCCATCGCGAGCAGGCTCACTCCTACAAGGACCGCGTTGGGCTGAAGTCAGTGCAATAGTCGAGAATCTGCGCGAAGTCGTCGCCCCGCGTCTCGATGCCTGCGGCCCCGCTGAAATGCGCGGCCTGCTCGACGCGCTCAGCGGCCGTTTCGTCCCCGCCGGCCCCAGTGGCGCACCCAGCCGTGGCCGCCTCGACGTCCTGCCAACCGGGCGCAACTTCTACTCGGTCGACGTGCGCAACCTGCCCACCACCACCGCGTGGCGCATCGGCTTCCAGTCAGCGACGTTGATTCTGGAGCGACACCTGCAAGACCACGGCGATCACCTGCGCCAGCTCGGTTTATCGGTCTGGGGCACGGCAACCATGCGTACCGGTGGCGACGACATCGCCCAGGCCATGGCGTTGATGGGCGTGCGTCCGGTGTGGGCCACTGGCAGTCAGCGCGTTGACGATTTCGAAATTCTGCCGCTGAGTCTGCTCGACCGCCCGCGTGTCGATGTCACGTTGCGGGTTTCCGGATTTTTCCGCGATGCGTTCGCTAACCTGATTCGCCTGTTCGATGCGGCGGTGCAGGCGGTAGCGGCACTGGACGAGCCGGACGATCTCAACCCATTGGCCGCCAAAGTACGGGCCGAGCGCGAGGCACTGTTGCAGTCGGGCGTCGATGCGGACACCGCACGGCGTCAGGCCGGTTGGCGGATCTTCGGCGCCAAACCCGGTGCCTACGGCGCAGGCGTGCAGGGCGCGATCGATGGCCGTTTGTGGCAGAGCCGCGACGATCTGGCCGAGGTTTATCTGAACTGGGGCGCTTACGCCTATGGCGGTGCCGACGAAGGTACGGCCGCCCGCGAGCAGTTCGTCCAGCGCCTGAGTCAGGTCCAGGCGGTGCTGCAAAATCAGGACAACCGCGAGCACGACTTGCTTGATTCCAACGACTATTACCAGTTCCAGGGCGGCATGCTTGCTGCCGTGGAAACCCTGCGCGGCGAAGCGGCGGCGAGTTATCACGGCGATCACAGTCAACCGGATCTGCCGAAGATTCGCACCTTGAAAGAAGAACTGAACCGGGTGATTCGCTCACGGGCGGCCAATCCGAAATGGATCGACGGGGTCAAGCGTCATGGCTATAAAGGCGCGTTCGAGATGGCGGCGACGGTGGATAATCTGTTCGCGTTCGATGCCACGACACAGTTGATCGATGATCATCAGTACGCTTTGCTGGCCGATGCCTATTTGCTCGACCCGGCGACTCGGGAGTTTGTTCGCGAGCATAATCCGCATGCACTGAGGGACATGACCGAGCGCATGTTGGAGGCTCAACAGCGGGGGATGTGGCAGGAGCCGGGGGCTTATAAGGAAGCACTGGAAAATCTGCTGCTGGATATTGAGGAAGATATGTAGCGTCCTCAGGAAAGTCACCCCCTCACCCCAGCCCTCTCCCCCAAGGGGGCGAGGGGGAAAGGGAGCCGATTTGTGTGCTGTTCAGAATCGAAGTCGACTCGATAATCCAGGTCGGCGTAACTCGAAAGAGCACCGCAATCAGTTCCCTCTCCCCCAGGGGAGTATGGGGGGAAGGGGGAAAGGGAGCCGATTTTTGTTGGCTTGGAGTCTGAGTTCAACTCGATAAATCAGGTCGGCGTACCTTGAAAGAACACCTCGGTCAGTTCCCTCTCCCTCCGGGAGAGGGCTAGGGTGAGGGCCACCCCGACTGACACCCCACAATGCCAAGTACATCCACGACCACGACAGAGAAAACCCAAATGACCGACACCCCGCATTTCCCGCTCTCCGCCGTGGTCGGTGCCGATGACTTGAAACTCGCCCTGTGCCTCACCGCCATCGACCCGAAAATCGGCGGTGTGCTGATCGAAGGCCCGCGCGGCATGGCCAAATCCACCCTGGCCCGTGGTTTGGCCGACCTGCTCGCCAGCGGTCAATTTGTCACCTTGCCGCTGGGTGCGACTGAAGAACGCCTGGTCGGCACCCTCGACCTCGACGCCGCCCTCAGCGAGGGGCGAGCGCAGTTTTCGCCGGGCGTACTGGCCAAGGCTGACGGCGGCGTGCTCTACGTCGATGAAGTCAATCTGCTGCCCGATCATTTGGTCGATCTGCTGCTCGACGTTGCCGCCAGCGGCACCAACCTGATCGAGCGCGACGGCATCTCCCATCGGCATTCGGCGAAGTTCGTGCTGATCGGCACGATGAACCCGGAAGAGGGCGAGCTGCGTCCGCAACTGCTTGACCGCTTCGGCCTGAACGTTGCCCTCAGTGGCCACACGGCGCCGACCGAGCGCGGGCAGATCATCCGCCGGCGTCTGGATTTCGACAGCGACCCGCAAGCGTTCTGCACGCAGTGGGAAGCTGAGCAACAAGCCCTGCGTGTGCGTTGCGAAAATGCTCGCGCTGCCTTGGCCAATATTGCGCTGGACGATGCCGCACTGGCGCAGATCACCGAGCGTTGCTTTGCTGCCGGCGTCGATGGACTGCGTGCCGACCTGGTCTGGTTACGCGCCGCTCGTGCTCACGCGGCATGGCGTGGGGCCGCGGTGATTGGCGAGGAAGACATCGACGCCGTGGCCGAGTTTGCCCTGCGCCATCGGCGCCGTGAGCAAGCGCCATCGAGTCCGCAACAACCGGCTCAGGCGCCGGCCGAGACTCAGGCATCACCGAGCGAAGGGCAGGGCCAGTGGGGTGACATGCCGGCGCCGGCGCTCGCCACCGGCGCCCGCCGCGAAGTGCCGAGCTGGCCAAAAAAGCCTTAGGCATTCGCCCCCGATCCGATGCGGGGGCGAATGCCAGACCCCGCGCCGGACGGCTGGACAACGGACGTCAGGGCAAGCGCCATACGGCCCGCAGCGGTACGGTGAACTGGCCGGGCACGTTGCTCAAGGGGCGTCCTCGGGTTCGTGAAGATCTGCTGTTTCAACTGCGCACACGCTCGCCGCATGAGCTGTGGCTGGTGATCGTCGATGCCTCCGCCTCGACGCGGCGTCATCAGGCCTTGAGCGATGCCAAAGGCCTGCTCGCGCAACTGTTCGATGACGCCTATCGCCAACGGGCGCGCCTGGCCTTGTTGACGGCCAGCGGCTCGGCGCCGAAATGGCAGGTGCAAGGGTTGAAGGCCTCCAGCGGTTTGCATAGCTGGCTGGAGGCGTTGGGCGCTGGCGGTGGCACGCCGTTGCTGGCGGCACTGGCGCAGGCAGAGCAATGGCTGGCGGTGCGCCGCAAGCGTTTTCCCGCCGAGCAGCAACGCCTGCTGGTGGTGACCGATGGGCGTTTGAAACAGTGGTCGGGACTAGCGGCGCTGGCGTGTCCGGGGTTGTTGATCGATATCGAGCGCGGGCCGATCCGGTTGGGTCGGGCACGGGATCTGGCTTCAGCGTTGGGATCCGAGTATCGACACATTGATGAGCTGATTTCTCTCTAACCTTTTCGGCGATTGTTCTACCGTCTTCGCGAGCAGGCTCACTCCTACATTTGGAATGCGTTCCCCTGTAGGAGTGAGCCTGCTCGCGATTGCATCGACCCGGTCTAGAACCGAACACTCAAAACCCGCATCACTGCTCTATGCTGCACCCAGCCCAATCACAAGGAGTGAGCGATGCGCGTTCTGGTCAAAAACCCTCAAGACGACTTCCGCGTCAAAGCCTACGCCGGCACCAACGGCGTGCTGCTGGCCATGGATCTGGCCGAACCCCGGCGCAAAGGCCTGCTGGGATTTGCCATCGAAAAGCAGCAGGGCGCCAAACCCTGGTTGTTCCTGTTCAACAGCCTGACCTTCCCGAATAAGGCTCACACCTTTCCCCAGTTCCACGCGACACCAAGCGATACCGCGCCGCTGCAGAAATTTCGCTGGGCGGATTACGCGGTCAATCCGGGCATGACCCTCCACTATCGCGTGCATCCGGCCTACGGCACGGCCGATGCCGTGCAGTTGGGCGAGTCGCTGGAGCTGACGATCACTTCCGATGACGGCCAGCCGAGCAACCAAAGCGTGAATTTCAATCGAGCCGTTGCTGCCAGTCAGGCGTTCCAGCGCAAGTTTCCCGATCTCGACGCGCAGATCAGCGCCAATAAAAACATGCCCATCGAAGCCTGGCCCGATGCGGCCCGTCAGTGGCTGGAAAACGGCTTGCTCGGGCGCTTGCTGGGTTTTATCGAGCGTGCCGTCGATGGCCAATGGGCGCTGGACATTGCCATCTACGAATATCAATTGCAGGCGATCGTCGTAGCGGTGAACGCGGCGTTCGCGCGGGGCGTGAAGGTGCGGGTGCTCTACCACGCCCGGCCGGACGATGAAGACACCACAATCAACGAAGCGAGTCTGGCGGCACTGCCTGCGGCGAGCAAACGCGGGCGAGTGACCCATAACATCTTTCACAACAAATTCATGGTCCTCAGTCGCGTCGGTGTCAGTGGTGAGCATCACCCTGAAGCGGTTCTGTGTGGCAGCACTAATTTCACCGCCAACGGGGTCTACCGGCAGGCCAACGTGGTGCATGTGCTGGACGATGAATCGATCGCCGCGAGTTATCAGCAGACGTTCGAGCAGATCTGGGTGCAGCCGGACGACGTCGGTGCAACCCGTGACTGGATCACCGAACACAATCCGATGAATCCGCAGCAGCCGTTATTTACCGGGTTTTCACCGCGTACCGGCGGGGCTGACCTGCAGGCGTTCGAGAACATCATCAGCGCGGCAAAAAAGGACGTGCTGTTCGTCACCGCGTTTTCGCTGCCGGACGCGATCCTTAATGCCTTGCTTGGACAGCCCCACGACGACATTTTGCGTTATGGCCTGCAAAACACCGCCAGCCGCATCACCGGGTTTCACGCCGACCGCAGCGCCGAATTCGCCGCCACCGCTTTGCTCAATACCGGTCTGGAAGGCTGGCTGCGCGAGAACATGAAAGGTCAGAAAGGCAATCTGCTGGTGCACACCAAAGCGGTGGTCACCGACTTCACCACCGATACGCCGACCATCATCAGTGGCAGCCATAACCTCAGCGCTTCGGCCAGCAATGGCAACGATGAAAACTACCTGATCATTCGCGGCGACACCGATCTGGCGGATCGTTACGGGCTGGAACTGCTGCGATTTTACGAGCATTACCGGTTTCGCTATTTCGCGAAGAAGCTGGCGTTGAAGCAGGTGAGTCCGTTGGCCGTGGATGACAGTTGGACTAACGATTACTACATCGAGGGGGACTTGCGGCAGTTGTCGCGATTGCGTTTTGCCGGACGCTGACACCGAACTGTAGGAGCTGCCGAAGGCTGCGATCTTTTGATCTTGTTTTTAAGAATCAAAATCAAAAGATCGCAGCCTTCGGCAGCTCCTACAGAGGTATTCGGGGCGGATTACAGATTTTGAAATGATTTGCCGCTGTAGGAAATGTTCCCAAAGCCTGTACGCTCCAAGGCCACTTTTCATTCAGGATCTACATGAACACCCTCTCGGAGCCTCCCAGTTTCAGCTTCCCCACGCGCCATGGCGCGGTCTTGACGCACTCGCAGCAACCAGTTTTCCGACACCCGACTATCGTTGCTAACGCGGCCCCAGAGCCTTTGCGTTGCGCTTTGCCGTGTCCGGCAGCCTGAATCAATCGAGAGAGATAGAGACGTTTTATGGAATGGTTAGCGGATCCCACGGCCTGGTTAGGCTTGTTGACTTTGATCGTGCTGGAACTGGTGCTGGGTATCGACAACCTGGTGTTCATCGCAATCCTCGCGGATAAATTGCCGCCGCATCAACGTGATCGTGCACGGATTATCGGCCTGTCGCTGGCGCTGATCATGCGTCTTGGCCTGTTGGCGAGTATTTCCTGGCTGGTCACCCTCACGCAGCCGTTGTTCGAGGTGTTCGACAAGAGCTTCTCCGGCCGCGACCTGATCATGCTGTTCGGTGGTGTGTTCCTGCTGTTCAAGGCCACCATGGAATTGCACGAGCGCCTTGAAGGCCACATCGGTGAGCGCACGACCAACGCCGCTTATGCCTTGTTCTGGCCGATCGTCGCGCAGATTGTGGTGCTCGATGCAGTGTTCTCCCTCGATGCGGTGATCACCGCCGTGGGCATGGTCGATGAACTGGCGGTGATGATGATCGCGGTGATCATCTCGATTGGCTTGATGATTGTCGCCAGCAAGCCGCTGACGCGCTTCGTCAACGCGCACCCGACGGTGATCATGCTGTGTCTGGGCTTCCTGATGATGATCGGTTTCGCCCTGACCGCCGAAGGTCTGGGCTTCCACATTCCGAAAGGTTATCTGTACGCCGCCATCGGTTTCTCGATTCTGATCGAGGTGTTCAACCAGATCGCCCGGGCTCGGCGCAAGCGCTCGATGCAGGGTTTACGGCCGATACGCGAGCGCACGGCTCACGCGGTCATGCGTTTGCTGGGCGGGCGCAAACTGGCGGTGGAAGAGGTCGGCGAAGAACTCTCCGACCTGCTCGACGACGGTGACGCGCCAAGTACCGAACTGTTCGATCGTCGTGAACGGGTGATGATCAGCGGTGTGCTGCAACTGGCCGAGCGGCCGATTCGCGGGCTGATGACCGTGCGCGCCGATGTCGACACGATTGATCTGGCCGATGACCGCGAGGCGATTCGAACCCGCTTGATGCACTCGTCCTATTCGCGTCTGCCGTTGATTCGCAACGGTGCGGTGGATGAGCCGTTGGGCTTCGTGCACAAGAAGGAACTGCTCAAGGAATACCTGGCCGGCACCGAGCCGAACTTGGAACACCTGGCGCGCAAGACCATCAATTTGCTCGACAGTTACTCGATCCTCAACGCACTGGAGCAGATGCGCGCTGCGTCGACGCACATTGCCTTCGTGGTCAACGAGTTCGGCGACTTTGTCGGCGTATTGACCATGACCGACATTCTCGAATCGATTGCCGGTGAGTTGCCCGATGCCAGCGAAATCGAAGGCCCGGACGTGGTCGAGGAGCAGGGCGGGTTTATGGTCAGCGGTGCGTTGAACCTGGCGCGGGTGCGCCAACGCACCGGGTTTGGCGCCAAGACGACCGAGGACTATCAGACCATGGCCGGGTTGGTGATGAGCCTTCTTGATCGTCTCCCGGTCATTGGTGATCGTCTGGAACTTGAAGGCTGGCACATGACGGTCAAAGCGGTGGAAGAGCGGCGGGTGACGCGGGTGCTTTTGGAGCGCGCGCCAGCGTAATCCTTGAGTTCTCTACGAAACGTGCCGGCCACTTCGCGAGCAAGCTCGCTCCCACATTGGAATGCGTTTCAAATGTGGGAGTGAGCCTGCTCGCGAATGCTTGGGTTGATCCATTGTTCATCCTGACGTACCACTGCCTTGCTGTTCCTTGGGCGTTTTTACTTCCGGCTTTCGACGTCACTGCTCGAATGAGTGCGCTTCAACAAGAGAACAGGAAGCTGGATTTATCCCCTGACACCGAACAGGGATCTCCACTACACCACGATTCGCTCAAGGGTGTTTTTCGGTTCTCTAGTCTCCAGACTCAGTAGCACCAGACTGCCAAATTGCGCGGCGGCGACGCTGTTTGCTCCGTCTGTCTGGAGTCTGACTGTGGCGCCGGTCGTGCCGGCTGGCGCGAGGATCCAGTCGGTTCGCACTTGCCAGTTTGGATCGTCTGTCAGCGCCAACTCAAGTTCGTCGCCAGCAGGATGTAGCGTCAATATCACGCGAGCCGTGGAGCCGGATGCAGTCTTGATTCTGGCGGACAGCGCATATTCTTCGGCTTCAGATTGGAAAATGACGTCCTGACTGATGTATCCGGGTGAAGTGATCCTGCAGTCATCCTCGTTGAATTTCACCTGATCTGGATGGCTCACTGACCAGTCTTTCTCGCCTTCGTAGAACTCGCCATTCCTGATCAAATTCGTCATGTCCTTATCCCTCCCTGCGACTTTTTGGTTAACCCGGCTTCGGAACCTTCAGCCTGTTCAGCACTGACTCCGCAGGTGTGCACGTGCAACGGTGCACAGAGTACGAAGTGTCTGACGCAGCCAGAGCAGATCATGCGTTTTTTTACGGACGGCAACGGGCGCTTTGGTCTTGCCGATGTGCTCGGTGAAATCCCGTGAGAGGGTTTCTTCCGTGCCGATGCCTTTGAGTTTTTTCACCAGCCTGCCGTTCTTGTAGAACAGTACGGTGGGCGTGCCGGTGACCAGCGGGTGGCGCGGGGACTCGCTGGTATTGAGCATGTAGATATTGGCGCGATGCCGGTATGGCTCGGCCGTCTGGCGAAAAATCGGCCCGGCCCACTCGCAGGCGGGGCAATGTTCGTTAGCGAAATAAAGGATTACTGGGCGCCAGGTTTTCAGGGCTTTGCGATAGGTGGGGGGCAACGTGGCGAGAGGGATATTCGCGCTCATGAGAATCTCCTTTTCAGTTGTCGCTGTTTCACTAAACGGTAATCCAGCGCGCTCCGCACGCCTACTGTCAGAGTTGACAGGTGTCACGCGCTTTTTTTTGTGTCATGCGCCCCGCAATGTGGCGCGAATACCCGGCGTGTGTAGCCAACGGTAGCGAGTCTTCATGGTGTCTTTGGTAACAGCGCCATTGTCTTTTTCTGCATCTCTTTGATTTCGAAAACTTTTAATTCCACTACAGATTCCCCAACAATCCTGTGGCACACTTTCTGCTGTCTATTCCGTAGTAACAAACCGTGTTCCGGTATAGCGGAATAAACACCATTCTGGAGTGCTTGCCATGCATCGCCGTCCTTCGTTGTTCAAAGCGTGTGTTTTTGTTCTTGCGGCTTCGTCCGCTGTCATGGGTATGGCCCAGGCAGCCGACAGCAAACTCGACAGTGTTCTGGCCCGTGGCAAATTGATCGTGGGCACCGGCAGCACCAATGCGCCGTGGCACTTTCAGGGCGCGGACGGCAAGTTGCAGGGCTTTGATATCGACATCGCGCGGATCGTCGCCAAAGGTCTGTTCAATGATCCGAGCAAAGTCGAGTTCGTGGTGCAGTCGTCCGATGCGCGGATTCCCAATCTGCTCACCGACAAGGTCGACATGAGCTGCCAGTTCATCACCGTTACCGCCAGCCGCGCGCAACAAGTGGCGTTCACCCTGCCGTACTACCGCGAAGGCGTCGGCCTGTTGCTGCCGAATAACAGCAAGTACAAGGAAATTGAAGACCTGCAGGCCGCCGGCGACAGCGTCACCGTGGCGGTGCTGCAAAACGTCTATGCCGAAGAACTGGTGCATCAGGCATTGCCGAAAGCCAAGGTCGATCAGTACGACAGCGTCGACCTGATGTATCAGGCGGTGAACTCCGGCCGCGCCGATGCCGCCGCCACCGACCAGTCCTCGGTCAAATACCTGATGGTGCAGAACCCTGGCCGCTACCGCAGCCCGACCTATGCGTGGAGCCCGCAAACCTATGCGTGCGCGGTGAAACGCGGCGATCAGGACTGGCTGAACTTCGTCAACACCGCGCTGCATGAAGCCATGACCGGCGTTGAATTCCCGACTTATGCGGCGTCGTTCAAGCAATGGTTCGGTGTAGATCTGCCTTCGCCAGCAATTGGTTTCCCAGTCGAATTCAAATGATCCCGTGAGAGTGGGGCGATTGAAGTCGCCCCGCTCAAGGTACTGCTGACCATGAACTATCAGTTGAACTTTGCCGCCGTCTGGCGCGATTTCGACACCTTGCTGGCGGGGCTCGGTCTGGGCCTCGAACTGGCGCTGGTGTCGATCGCCATCGGCTGCGTGATCGGCCTGCTGATGGCGTTTGCCTTGCTGTCGAAGCATCGCGCCTTGCGGGTGCTGGCTTCGGTGTACGTCACGGTGGTGCGTAACACGCCGATTCTGGTGTTGATTCTGTTGATCTACTTTGCGCTGCCAAGCCTGGGCATTCGTCTGGACAAGATTCCCTCGTTCATCATCACGCTGTCGTTGTATGCCGGGGCGTACCTGACCGAAGTGTTCCGTGGCGGCTTGCTGAGTATTCCCAAGGGCCAGCGCGAAGCAGGGCTGGCGATAGGGCTCGGCGAGTGGCAGGTCAAGGCCTACGTCACCGTGCCGGTGATGTTGCGCAACGTCTTGCCGGCGCTGTCGAACAACTTCATTTCGCTGTTCAAGGACACCTCGCTGGCTGCCGCGATCGCGGTGCCGGAGCTGACCTATTACGCGCGCAAGATCAACGTCGAGAGCTACCGGGTGATTGAAACCTGGCTGGTGACCACGGCGTTGTATGTCGCGGCCTGTTACCTCATTGCCATGCTGCTGCGCTACCTCGAGCAGCGTCTGGCGATCCGCCGATAGGAGGCTGCGATGTACGAATCGCCCAGTTGGTTACATGAGTTGTGGGTCGCACGCGAGCCACTGTGGCAGGGTTTTTTGACCAGCGTGCAAGTGTCGGCGCTGGCGATTCTGCTCGGCACGATGCTCGGCGTTATTACCGGGTTGGTGCTGACGTACGGCAAGTTCTGGATGCGCGCACCGTTTCGGTTTTACGTCGATCTGATTCGCGGCACGCCGGTGTTTGTGCTGGTACTGGCCTGCTTCTATATGGCGCCGGCACTCGGCTGGCAGATCAGCGCATTTCAGGCCGGGGCCTTGGGGCTGACGCTGTTCTGCGGCTCCCACGTCGCTGAAATCGTGCGGGGTGCGCTGCAAGCCTTGCCGCGCGGGCAGATGGAGGCGAGCAAAGCCATCGGCCTGACATTTTATCAATCCCTCGGTTATGTGCTGTTACCCCAGGCACTGCGGCAGATCCTGCCGACCTGGGTCAACTCGTCCACCGAAATCGTCAAGGCTTCGACCTTGCTCTCGGTGATCGGCGTGGCCGAATTGCTGCTCAGCACGCAACAGATCATCGCCCGGAACTTCATGACCCTGGAGTTTTATCTGTTCGCCGGTTTTCTGTTCTTCGTCATCAACTACGGCATCGAATTACTCGGCCGGCACATTGAAAAGCGGGTGGCCCTGCCATGACTCAAGCTCAAGTTTCTCCACAGAATCAGGCGTTGCTGGACATCCGTGGCCTGCACAAACAGTACGGCGCAGTAGAAGTGCTCAAAGGTGTCGATCTGAGCATGCAGCGCGGCAACGTGGTGACGCTGATCGGTTCCAGCGGTTCGGGTAAAACCACGCTGCTGCGTTGCGTGAACATGCTCGAAGAATTCCAGGGCGGACAGATCCTGCTCGACGGCGAATCCATCGGCTATGAAGAGGTCAACGGCAAGCGAGTGCGGCATGCCGAAAAAGTCATCGCCCGCCATCGTGCGATGACCGGCATGGCGTTCCAGCAGTTCAACCTGTTCCCGCATTTGACCGCGTTGCAGAACGTCACCCTGGGCTTGCTCAAGGTGAAGAAAATGCACAAGGACGAAGCCGTCGTCCTCGCGGAAAAGTGGCTGGAGCGCGTCGGCTTGCTGGAGCGGCGCAATCACTTTCCCGGTCAGTTGTCCGGCGGTCAGCAACAGCGCGTGGCGATCGCCCGGGCGATTGCGATGAACCCGAGCCTGATGCTGTTTGATGAAGTCACTTCGGCCCTCGACCCGGAACTGGTTGGCGAAGTGCTCAACGTGATCAAGGGGCTGGCCGAAGACGGCATGACCATGCTGCTGGTGACCCACGAGATGCGTTTCGCCTTCGAGGTCTCGGACAAAATCGTTTTCATGAATCAGGGGCGAATCGAAGAGCAGGGGCCTCCCAAGGAACTGTTCGAGCGCCCGCAATCGCCGCGTCTGGCTGAGTTTCTCAAGAGCACGCGGTTTTAACTTTCGTTTTGTAATCAGGAGAAGCACCCATGAGCATTACGCGTTACGGCACCGGCAGCACCGCCGCTGGCGGCCAGCCACGTCCCTTCGCTCGCGCCGTTGAAGCGGATGGCTGGCTGCATGTGTCCGGCCAAGTGCCAGCGGTGGATGGCGAGATTATTGTCGGCGGCATCGTCGAGCAGACCCATCAGACCATGAAGAACCTGATCGCGATTCTCGAAGAGGCCGGTTATGGCCTGGAAGATGTCGTGCGTGCCGGGGTGTGGCTGGATGATCCGCGTGATTTCAGCAGTTTCAACAAGGTTTTCGGCGAGTACTTCAAACCTGAACACGCACCGGCGCGGGCCTGTGTGCAGGCGAGCATGATGGTCGATTGCAAGGTCGAGATCGACTGCATCGCGTACAAGAAGAAGGCTTGAAAATTGCTGTGTTGCTTAGGCCGCAGCCCCTCACCCTAACCCTCTCCCAAGGGAGAGGGGACTGATCTGTATCGATGTGGATTTTGCGTATGACGCTTACATTTACATCGATACGGCCAGGCTCTTTCTCTCTGGGAGAGGGGACTGATCTCCATCGATGCAGATTTTGGCGGCTGACCATGACATGTGCATCGATACAGTCAGGCTCCCTCTCCCTCAGGGAGAGGGCGGGGGGTGAGGGCAGCAATCCAACTGACACAACACCAAGGGCCAGTTACCATCCGGCGACTTTGAATGGGAACCACTGAAATGACCGAAGACACCATCAAACGCCGGGCACGCGGTCTGGACCGGGCGTTCGATATCCTCGATTTCCTCAAGGAGATCGGCCAGCCGCTGCGCCCCAACGACATCGCCAACGGCATCGGCAGCCCGAAATCCACGGTCTACGAACTGGTCGCGTCGCTGCTCGAGCGACGAATTCTGGAGCCGGTGGGCAAGGACGGTCATGTCTATCTGGGCCGGCAGTTGTATTTTCTCGGTCAGGCGCATTTGCGTCATTTCGACCTCAGCCGCGAGGCCGATCACGCCTTGCAGGAGATCGTCAGCCAGACCCATGAAACCGCGCAGATGTGCCTGCTCAACGGCCGTAAATACACAGTGGCGTTGATGAAGGAGGGCGAGCGGCATTTCCGCATTTCCTCCGACATCGGTGAAAACGCCCCCATCCCGTGGACGGCTTCCGGGCGTCTGTTGCTCGCGCACTTGAGCGATCAACAGATCATCGACCTGATCGACGAAGACGACTTCATCCTGCCCGATGGCGAACGTCTGCCGCTGGAGCGTTTTCTCGCGGAAATCCGTCAGGCGGGTATCGATGGATTCTTTTCCTTCGACAGCGTCGCCGACACCTTTACCCACTGCTTCGCCGCACCGGTCAAAGACCCTCAAGGCGTAGCGATTTGCACTTTGTGCATCGTCGCCCCGCGGGCCGATGCGAAGAACAATTACAACGACTATCGCCGAGTGCTGATCGAGAGCGCCAACAGCCTCGCCCGGCGCATCAACGAATAACCACGGCTGCCTGCGGCCGCGAAAGTGAGGAGTTCGACCATGACGACTGCCATCAATACTGCTGTGGAAAAGGGCGACGCCGCCATCGGCGCGCAACTGGTACGCGACGTCAGCCTGCCGGCGCTGGTGCTGCACCGCGAAGCGCTGGAGCACAACATCCGCTGGATGCAGAAGTTTGTCAGCGACAGCGGCGCGCAGCTTGCGCCTCACGGCAAAACCAGCATGACCCCGGCACTGTTCAAGCGTCAGCTCGACGCCGGTGCCTGGGGCATCACCCTCGCCAGCGCGACCCAGACTCGCGCCGCTTACGCCCATGGTGTGCGCCGGGTGCTGATGGCTAACCAACTGGTTGGCACGCCGAACATGGCGCTGATTGCCGATCTGCTGGCGGATCCGTCGTTCGATTTTTACTGCATGGTCGATCACCCGGACAACGTCGCGGATCTCGGCGCCTACTTCGCCACGCGCGGGGTGAAGCTGAACGTGATGATCGAATACGGCGTAGTCGGCGGGCGTTGCGGTTGCCGCAGCGAACAGGAAGTCATCGAACTGGCCAAGGCGATCACCGCGCAACCGGCGCTGGCCCTGACCGGCATTGAAGGTTACGAAGGGGTGATTCACGGTGATCACGCGGTCAGTGGCATTCGTGAATTTGCCGCGTCACTGGTGCGCCTGGCGGTGCAATTGCAAGACAGCGGCGCGTTCGCTATCGGTAAGCCGATCATCACTGCCTCGGGTTCGGCGTGGTACGACCTGATTGCCGAATCGTTCGAGGCACAAAACGCATCCGGACGTTTCCTCAGTGTGTTGCGTCCCGGCAGTTACGTGGCCCATGACCATGGCATTTACAAGGAAGCGCAGTGCTGCGTGCTTGATCGTCGCAGTGATCTGCACGAGGGCTTGCGCCCGGTGCTGGAAGTCTGGGCGCACGTGCAGTCGCTGCCCGAGCCGGGCTTCGCGGTGATCGCACTGGGCAAACGTGATGTTGCGTTCGATGCCGGTTTGCCGGTGCCGTTGTTGCGTTACAAGGCGGGTGTGGTGCCGGCAGTGGGCGAGGATGTCGGTGCGTGCAAAGTCACGGCGGTGATGGATCAGCACGCGTTCATGACGGTGGCGCCGGGCGTTGAATTGCGTGTGGGTGACATCATTTCCTTTGGTACGTCGCACCCGTGCCTGACGTTCGACAAGTGGCGTGTGGGGTTGCTGGTGGATGAGCAGTTGTCAGTGATCGAGAGCATGGAGACCTGTTTCTAAAGCTTGAGACCGAGTCGCGGCCATTCGCGAGCAGGCTCGCTTCCACAGGGGAATGCATTCCAAATTGTGGGAGCGAGCCTGCTCGCGAAGGCGCCAGTCCAGACACCATCGATCAACCAGAGACAGCACAAGATGAACACCCTCAGCCCCTTGGGCCCGAACACCCCGCGCATCGCCCTGATCGGCGAATGCATGATCGAACTGCAGCAGCGTGCCGACGGCAGCCTGCAGCAAAGTTTCGGCGGCGACACCCTGAACACGGCGCTGTATCTATCCCGCGCCATGGGCGACAAGGCCCAGGTCGACTACGTCACCGCGCTGGGAGATGACAGCTTCAGCGACGCCATGTGCCAGATCTGGAGCAGCGAAGGTATCGGCCTCGGTCTGGTGCAGCGTCTGCCGGGTCGCTTGCCGGGCCTGTATTGCATTCAGACTAACGCCAACGGCGAACGGCGCTTTCTCTACTGGCGCAACGAGGCCGCCGTGCGCGACTGTTTCACCACGCCAGCCGCCGCGCCGATTCTTGCGGCGTTGCCGGATTACGATGTGCTGTATTTCAGCGGCATCACCCTGGCCGTGCTCGGTGCGCTCGGCCGGCAAAAACTGATCCAGACCTTGATCGAAGCACGGCAGCGTGATGCGCGCATCGTCTTCGATAACAACTACCGGCCACGGTTGTGGGCTTCTGTAGAAGACGCGCGGACGGCGTATCGCAGCGTGTTGCCTTACGTTGATCTGGCGTTGCTGACCGTGGATGACGAACAGGCGCTGTTCGGTTTCGCCGATGGCGACGCGGTGTTTGCCGCTTACACGCAGTTCGGCACGCCGGAAGTGGTGCTCAAGCGCGGCGCCGAGGCGTGTCTGATTCGCTGTGATGGTGAGGCATTTGAAGTGCCAGCGCAGAAGGTCGAGAAAGTGGTGGACACTACGGCGGCGGGGGATTCGTTCAGTGCGGCGTATCTGGCCAGGCGACTGCTGGGGGGGAGTCCGGCGGAGGCTGCCGAGGCCGGGCATTTGCTGGCAAGTCGGGTGATTCAGGTGCCAGGAGCACTGATCCCCAGAACCTGAAATGCAATCCCTGTAGGAGCTGGCGAAGGCTCGGGCCGCGATCGGACGATCTTTTGATCTTGTTTTTCAAGATCAAGATCAAAAGATCGCAGCCTCGTTTCACTCGACAGCTCCTACACAGCTCCTACGCAGCTCCTGTGAGGAAAGTATTAATCCCGGTAAAACACCTGCACCAGGTGATAGCCGAACTTGCTCTTGATCGGCCCATGCACAGTGCGCAGCGGTTTCTTGAAAATCACCGCATCAATCGCCCCGACCATCTGCCCCGGCCGCACTTCACCCAGATCGCCGCCGCGCTTGCCGGACGGGCAGGTCGAAAATTTCTTCGCCAGCACATCAAACGCTTCACCCTTGGCGATGCGTTGTTTGAGCTGTTCGGCCTCTTCGGCGGTTTTCACCAGAATGTGGCGGGCTTGGGCTTTCATCGTGCGGTACCTGATAACGGGGTGACGGCGGGGCGCGGATTATGCCTCAAGTCACGGGGTTTGGCTGATCATCGTGCGGATCTTGCTGGCCAGCAGCTCAATGGCAAACGGTTTGGCGACCATGTCCATGCCGTCCTCGAGAAACCCCTGCCGTTCGGCGGCTTTCTGTGCGTAGCCGGTCATGAACAGCACCTTGAGGCCCGGCCGATGCTGACGGGCAATCTCCGCCAACTGTCGGCCGTTCATGCCTGGCAGGCCGACGTCGGTGACCAGCAGGTCCACGCGCAGATCGGATTCGAGCAGGGGCAGGGCGGTCTTGGCGTCTTCGGCTTCGTGGGCCTGATAACCCAGCTCCCGGAGCAGATCGAGCACCAGCATGCGCACCGCCGGGTCATCTTCGACGACCACCACGGTTTCACCGGTCGCCGTCGTCGGCGCTTGTTTTACTGGCACGATAGCCGGCTGTTCCGGTTCGATGCCGTACAACCGCGGCAAGTACAAGCGCACACACGTGCCCTGGCCTGGCAGGCTGTCGAGGCTGACATGCCCGCCTGATTGCTGGGCAAAACCATAAATCATCGACAGGCCCAGCCCGGTGCCTTGACCAATAGGCTTGGTGGTGAAAAACGGATCGAAGGCCTTGGAACGTACGGACGGCGTCATGCCGGTGCCGTTGTCGCTGACCGCCAGCATCAGGTAATCGCCAGCCTTGACCGGTTCGAGCGTGGTGATATCGCTGCCGTCGAGATAGACGTTGGCCGTCTCAATCAACAACTCGCCGCCATCGGGCATGGCATCGCGGGCATTGATGACCAGGTTGAGCAGGGCGTTTTCCAATTGGCTGACGTCGGTGCTGACCGGCCACACGTTCTCGGCCAGACGCAGGGTGAGTTCGATCGGGTCGCCCTTGGTCCGACGGATCAGGTCTTCCAGCGAATGCACCAGTTCATTGACGTTCAGGGTTTTGCGATCCAGCGACTGGCGCCGCGAAAATGCCAACAGGCGATGGGTCAATGCTGCCGCACGGTTGGCCGATGACACCGCCGCTTCGGTAAAACGACCAATCTCGTCTGCCCGGCCGTTGGCGATGTAGCGCTGCATCAAATCGAGGCTGCCGATAATGCCGGTGAGCATGTTATTGAAGTCGTGGGCGATACCGCCGGTGAGCTGACCGACCGCCTCCATCTTCTGCGCGTGACGCAAGGCATCTTCGGCGCGCTCGCGTTCGAACATCTCGTTCTGCAAACGCTGGTTGGCCTGGGCCAATTGTTCGGTACGGGCGCTGACCCGTTCTTCCAGGGTTTCGTTGAGATTGCGCAAGGCTTCTTCGGTTTTCTTGCGCTCGGTCTCATCGATCACAAAGATATAGAAACCACTGATCGCGCCGTCGGCGGCGTAACGCGGCAAGTAATTCATCAGCGCGTGGCGATTACTGCCATCACGGTGCGGGGTGTACAGGCTGAACGAACACGGTCTGCCGGCCAGCGCTTCGGCAATGTAGGGCAGGCGCAGGAAATAGGCTTCTTCACCGATGACTTCGCGAATGGTGCGGCCGTAGAGTTCCTGTGGCGTGAGGCCGTACCAGTCCAGATAGGCCGCGTTGTTCAGGCGAAAGCGCTCTTCACAGTCGACATAACTGATCAGGATCGGCATGGCGTTGATGATCAACTGCAGTTCGGTCTGGCTCTGGCGCAGCGCCTGTTCGGTGTGTTTGCGCTCGGTCAGGTCCAGCGCCGCGCCGAGGAAGCGCATGGGCCTGCCGTGGTGATCCTTGTAGCAACGCCCGCGGGCGAACACCCAGCGCACCTCGCCATCGCCTTGCTGCAAGCGATATTCCTCAGCGTATTCGGTGCCGTGGGTGATGCAGTGTTTGATGCTGCGCGCAATCATGGCGCGGTCTTCAGGGTGCACGCCTTGCAAGTAATCGCTGATCGGCAACTGCCCGGCGAGACTGGGATCGACGCCGTGCAATTGGGCGAAATGCGCGTCGGCGATAAAGCGGTCTTCACCGATGTCCCAATCCCAGGTGCCGACCGCATCAGTTGCGGCCAACGCCAGTTGCAGGCGCTCTTCGGTTTCCCGTTGAGCCTTGAGGCTTTCCTCGGAGCGTCGCTGCAGTTCCAGAGCGATGCGTCGGCGTTCGTTGGTTTCGATGGCGGTGACCAGAATCCCGGCGACTTGCGCGGTTTCATCGCGGATCGGACTGTAGGTCAAATCCAGCCAGAAGTCGGACTCTTGGCCTTCGCGCTGCAGGGTGAAGCGTCTTTCGCTGTAGGTGCGAACCTGGCCTTGTAGGACGGCGCTGTAAATCGGGTCGGTAAAGTCGCGAAGTTCTGGCCAGATCTGGTGCGCAGGCTGTCCGAAAGCGTGCGGATGCTTGTGGCCGGCGAGCAGGGCGAAACCATTGTTGTAGATCTGCGTGAGTTGCGGGCCCCACAACAACAGCATCGGCATCGGCGAGTGAATCACGATGTCCACCGCGGTGCGCAGGCTTTGCGGCCAGTTGCCGGCAGCGCCCAAAGGGCTGCGGCTCCAGTCGGTGCGGGCGATCAGTGCCTGGGCGTCGTCGTTGTTCGGTACAGCATTCATTACATCAGTCCTGAGCGTGGTTCGGTGAGGCGACGTCTATCATTGTTGCAGTTGATCTGCGCCAGGCGTAGTTCATTGTCTGTTCATTGAATGCTTCGCGGGTGTTTTTTGCCATGGAAATCGATGCACTGTTGTCAGTTTTGTCCAATAAAAACGGTTCGGATCTGTTCCTGTCAACGGGAGCAGCGCCCAGTGCGCGCGTCGACGGCGTGCTCACGGTGTTGAGCGAACGACCTTTCAAAAACGGTGAAACGGCCGCCATCGCTGCCTCCCTGATGGACGCCGAGCAACGACGGGAGTTCGACCGGGATCTGGAAATGAACCTGGCGATTTCGCGAACGGGCATTGGCCGCTTTCGCGTCAATATCTTCAAACAGCGCAACGATGTATCGATCGTCATTCGCAACGTCAAACTCGACATTCCGCGTTTCGCTGATCTGAAACTGCCAGCGGTACTGCTCGAAACCGTCATGCTCAAGCAGGGGCTGATTCTGTTTGTCGGTGCCACCGATTCCGGCAAATCGACGTCGCTGGCTGCGCTGATCGACCACCGCAATCGCCACAGCAGCGGGCACATCATCACCATCGAGGATCCGATCGAGTACATCCATCGCCACCAGCGTTCGATCATCAATCAACGGGAAGTCGGGGTCGATACGCGCAGTTTCCACGCCGCCCTGAAAAACACCCTGCGTCAGGCACCGGATGTGGTGCTGATCGGCGAAATCCGTGACCGCGAAACCATGGAACATGCGCTGGCATTCGCCGATACCGGGCATTTAGTGCTCTCGACGTTGCACGCTATTAACGCCAATCAGGCGCTCGACCGGATTATCAACATGTTCCCGCAAGAGCGACGACCGCAGTTGTTGCAGACGTTGGGCAATAATCTTAAAGCCTGTGTTTCCCAACGATTGGTGCGCACGGTTGACGGGCAGAGACGGGCAGCTGTGGAAGTCATGCTGGGAACGCCGACTGTCAGAGATCTGATACATCGTAATGAATTAGGCGAGCTTAAAACGATCATGGAAAAATCCGTGGCGCAGGGTATGCAGACGTTTGATCAATCATTGTTCGATTTGTTTGAGAGTCATGTTGTTAACGAAGAGGAGGTGATGAAACATGCCGACTCTGGAACCAATCTGAAGCTGAAGATCAAGCTGAAAGTTGAGGGTGGGAGTGGCACGGGCGACGGGAGTGATGGTTGGGGTTTATTGGAGTAGTTGTTGTTTTTTGAATTTCTTACATACGAACTTATAAATGTTTGATGGCGTCTTTGGCGATGAGTGGGGTTAACTTTACTTGCTCAGCTAGAGCGTATCTATATTTATAAGGAAGTCGTGATGTCGTCTGAAAGTTCAGGGAAGTTATTCAAGTCTTACAGCGTTGCCCATCAAGAGCAGCAGCGCCGACAAGCGATTGACGCTGAAGAGCGAGAGGCCGTACTTGCTCAGTTGCGCGATGCAGTCAAAGAGCAAGGTGTTGATCCGGTTTATAGCTGGCAGGGCTACGCCGTTGATGTGCAGGCGGGATCGTCTTTTCATGAGGTTTTTAATCCTGGGCGCGTGCTCTGGAGCAAATTGCTCGACAACGACCGGATTATGAGTGAGCTACGTCGCCATCGTGCGCTTAATACCGTCTTGGTCAGAGTAAATGAAAACGGTGGGGTCGAAGTCTTTCGAAAGGAAACCGGGAAATGGCATGAAGTGGATATCGACAATATCCCCCATCGTACCCGCCTTTATCAAAATGTTCTGCTGGTCGGTGATATCGCCAGTCAGGCTTGTGGATATATCTACGACGCCGATGACGTCAACATTGATCAATGGCTAAAGTTTCACAATTTGCCCGTCCCGCAAACCTTGGTGCAAACCCAGAATCTGATCGGTTACTTCGAATTCAATCCGCAGGTGGATTCGCTCGGCAATTTCTGGGAATTGCTGGATGCAGAAGATCATTCGCTGATCGTGCTGTCTGCCGAACAATGCCGCGCCATACGTTCGGTAACAACGCAACTGGTAGGAGCAGGCCAAAAGCTATTGGACGTTCTGCACCGTAATACCGGACAAACATCCGTCACCGCAGAGAATGCTGACGGATGGATTGTGCGTGTACTTAGCCATGACTATGCGCGTGATCTGGCCGCGGCTTATCTGCAAAAACTGCAGTGGCTGGGTTCGCAGCCGGGAGAGATACCATCAAATCGTGGTCTCGCCAAGTTGTTGGTAACTGCCCTGTTGCTGGATATCGACCCATCGATTGGCGGTAACTCCGTTCGCAAGTCCATCGCAGGCCTGCAGCTTTATGCCCCGAGCAATGTCGGCCGCCAGGCCTCCGTTATTTGCCAGGAGCTACGGGCCTTTTTGGTAGCCAAACAAATGGCATCGGCCGGTTTGGCAGCCGTTGCTGCGCACTTGTTGCTGACGGGCATTGCTCCGGAATTTATGGTCAAGGGTATTCCGTCTTCGCTACTGATGGGATCGGTGGAATGGATGAGTTATTGCCGCGCCGTCGTCTTGGCCGAGTCTGTGAGAAAGGGCGCTGCGCGGGTGATGAGCTATGCGCAAATAGTCGCCTATGGCGAACTGGAGCCACTGGGTGAGGCGCAGATACACCTGCGTGATATGGCGATGATCGGCCCGATGATCGACTGGGCATTGATCAATGATGTGGTGACGTCGTCTGAATTGGCGAATAAGGAAAAGGCCACCACAGAGCGTGCGCTGTCTGCATTTCAGGAGTATGCAGACAACTTCGTTCCGCGCTTCGGGCGGCTGCCGGACAGACGTCTGATCGCAAAAGAAGCGCTGGAAGATGCCGCGCCGTTGTGTGACTTTCTGGAAGAAAAAGTACTTCACCAGCATCCGGGCCTCGGCGCGTCTCCGACGGCCGCCTGCATGATCGATTTGCATATGTCCGGCGATCTGTCTGGAGGGGCTTGGGATCGGCCGGAAATCTTCCCGGATAACGTCTACTCCAATATTCCTTCCTTGCATGCTGGTGTAACCAACTACGAACGGCCCAAACGTCATGACCCTTCGGTTGCGAGTATCCACGAAGAATTTCCACGGCTACGTCGCCTGCGCCCGAATGACCAAGAGTTTCATCGCCAGTTGCGGGTCTATCTGGAAAACCTCAATCGCTCGTTGGTTGCCACGGTGAAACTGGCGCTTTCCAACATGCCTCATAGGGATCTGCAGGCCTTTCTGACAGGCACTGTCACCTTCTTTACCTTCCGCGACCGTGCGATTGAAACTTCGTCGTTTCGCGCCGCCGGACCTTTTACCTTTGAGGTGGACTATGAAACACGCCAAGGCAAGGATGCTGCCACCGGGCGTTTCGGACTATTGATGTGCGTGTCAAATGGTGCGGAGCTGACTGCCTATGAGCTGTTTACGTTGCGGGGCGAACTGGTAAAGAATAATCAGCTTGGTAATGAACTGGTCAGCAGAGGCTTGTTCCAGAAACCCGCCAGACTGGATTTTAAGGGTGATCTGAAGAAACAAGACGAGCCCATCGCTAAAACGTCTTTCAATATTGATTTCTCCAAGTACTTACATGGCGATTCTCCAGACTTCAGTTCAGGATCTGGTCAGGCCATCGCTGAAAAACTGGGCGTGCTGAGCGCTGCTGCCAATCCGATCCAGCTGGACAAGAGTGTTTACAAGAACTTCAGCAATCCACAACTTGTGCGCCTGGCCGACTTCATCATCAATCATCATCCTGTCATCAAGTTTGAAGAACTGGTAGCGGCGGCCACCGAGCCAACGGAACTCGAAGCAGAGCGGGCCAAAGGCGAGAAAATCGCCACTTACTTCGTTGATCTGGCCGTGCCTTTCAAAAAATGTATCGAGGACATATCAACGGGTGAGCACAATCGAGTCGTAGACGGGATCTACGGTTGCCTCATGGATGCCATTGCTTTGGGTGGCGCATTCTATGGCGCCGGTGTCAAAGCCTTGAGCATTTCCGCCAAGGCAGTCTCTGCGGCCGGCAAAGCCGCGCGCGTGACCAAACTAGTGGTGGCAACCTCCGTATCGGCTTTCAATCCGGTGGATGGAGTACCTACGGCGGTGTACGGCGTCGGCAAACTCGTTCACAAGGGATTACTGCGATTCAGCAAGCCTACGCTGGAACTGTTGGGACTGGCCAAATCTCAATTGACCACGTTGCACGGCGGTAATAAAGGCAAGCACCTGATCCGCTCAGCGGATAATGCTTCAATAGCGCATGGTACCTGGCGGCCGAATGCTTCAGCTTCGGACACGCTCACGGTGCTGGCGGCGCGCAATAACTACAAGTGGTATGCACTGGATAGTTTGGGCAAGCCCTGGGGGCCGGCTCTGGGGCATTTCAACTTTACTGCGTCACTTCGGTTGCCGCGTGCCAATCACACCTTGCCCGTCAGTTATACACGACTGTTCATCGAGCAAAGCTTGCCCCGGGCACGGGCAAAAATAGAAAGTGCAATCGGTGTGTTGACCAGCCATGACTACCGGGCTGAGCGCGATGCGCTGATAAAAATATTGATGGGCCAGACCTCCAGCGATGCGGCGAATCGTGTGTTGGATTATCTGCGGTTGGTCAGGGCGGATTTTGCCGGCGTTTCCATGAGCAACTTCTTTCTCGATCCGCTCAAGGAGACGAACGACATCGCTGAGTTTGATGCGCAGGCCTACCAGCAATGGAAGCGCGCCGGTGGGCAGAGTCCGATTCCGTTCATCCAGATCAATACACCCAATATCAATCGACAGTTCATCGATAAGGGCATGAACCACGACGTAGTAGCGGATGATGTGATTCACGAGTTATTTCATGGGGTCGTACAGAACAATGATGTCGGTTATGCCCTGGATGTCGATGGCGTTACCAAGGGTGGGCAACAGCTGGACGTGGCTGCACTGCTTAATCTTGCCTTGGGGCGACTGGCGGTTGCAGATGCCAGCAACGTCTTTCACCCAAGTACCAAAGCCTTTGAAAACGCCGATTCTCTGGCAGTGCTCACCTCGCTCCTCAGCCAGATGAGCACCGATAAAGTGACGTTTGAAAGCAATCTGCGAGTGCTTCGCGCAGCCGTTGACAACAAGGTCGAGGGCACGATTATCGGACCTGTATTGATCAAACTGAACGCCACATCTACACACGATCTGATTGATCCGCCCCTGGCAGATGGCTGGGTCAGACCGGTGTAGTCATCTGGCGCAAATCTGTTGTACTAGATCTCCAGCTCCGGCCGATCCCGAAACTGCTCCAGCGCTTCGGGATTGGCCAGCGCATCGGTGTTCTTCACTGGCCGTCCATGCACCACTTCACGTACAGCCAGTTCGACAATCTTGCCGCTGATGGTGCGCGGAATGTCCGTCACCGCAACGATCTTCGCCGGCACGTGCCTTGGGGTGGTATTGGCGCGGATCACCTGGCGGATGCGTTGTTCCAGCGCCTCATCCAGCGCTAACCCTTCACGCAACCTGACAAACAGCACAACCCGCACATCATCCTGCCACTGCTGACCGATGGCGACGCTGTCCAGCACTTCGGCGACTTTCTCGACCTGGCGATAAATCTCTGCCGTGCCAATGCGCACGCCTCCCGGATTGAGCACGGCGTCGGAGCGGCCATGGATCAGCATCCCGCCGTGCGGCCGTTGCTCGGCGTAATCGCCTTGTGCCCAGACGCCCGGAAAGAGGCTGAAATACGATTGCCGCAGTTTCGTTCCGTCGGGGTCATTCCACAGACCGATCGGCATGGCCGGAAAGTGCCGGATGCAGACCAGTTCGCCTTTTTCGCCAATCACCGGTTGGCCGGCGTCATTCCAGACTTCCACCGCCATGCCCAGGCTCTTGCCCATGATCTCGCCGCGCCGCACCGAGGACAGTGGATTGGCGTTGACGAAGCACGAAACGATATCGGTGCCGCCTGACATCGACGCCAGGCACACATCCGGCTTGAAGTCGCGATAGACGAAATCGTAGCTTTGCGGCGATAACGCCGAACCGGTGCACAGCAGCGTCTTCAGGCTACCGAGGTCATGACTTTCACGGGGTTTCGCACCGCTGCTTTCCAGGGTGGCGAGGAACTTGGGGCTGGTGCCGAACACGCTGATGCGTTCGTCGTCGATCAAGTCGAGCAAACGCTGGTTGTCCGGGTGAAACGGCGAGCCGTCGTAGAGCACCACGGCGCTGCCGACCGCGAGCGCCGAAACCAGCCAGTTCCACATCATCCAGCCGCAGGTGGTGTAGTAGAAAAGTCGATCGCCCGGGCCGAGATCGCAATGCAGGCCGTGTTCCTTGACGTGTTGCAGCAGTACGCCGCCGGTGCTGTGGACGATGCATTTCGGCACGCCAGTGGTGCCGCTGGAATACAACACGTACAGCGGATGACTGAACGGCACCGGGACAAAATCCGCTTCGCCGCCGGCTTGATAGAAGTCATCCCACAAGGTCACTTCGGCGTGAGTCCGGTACGTCTCGACGTGGGCGTGCGGCTGGGCATAAGGCACGATGATCAACTGCCTTAACGTTGGCAGTTGCTCGAGTATTCCGTTGATCTTGTCAGTCTGGTCGATGGTTTTGCCGGCATAGCGATAACCGGCGCAGGTGAGCAGCACCTTGGGTTCGATCTGGCCGAAACGATCAATCACGCCGTGGGTGCCGAAATCCGGCGAGGAGCACGACCAGATCGCGCCGAGGCTGGTGGTGGCCAGCATCGCCACTAGCGTCTGCCAGGTATTCGGCATGCACGCGGCGACACGATCACCGATACCGACGCCGGCGGCCTGCAAACTGGCTTGAAATCCGGCGACATGCTCGGCGAGTTCGGCCCAGGTCAATTGCTCGCGCTGACCGTTCTCCGCCACGCTGATCACCGCCACTGCATCGTCACGCCGGCGCAGCAGGTGTTCGGCGAAGTTCAGCGTGGCGCCGGGAAACCAATCGGCGTCGGGCATGTTTGGGCCTTCGCGCAGCACCGCATCGGGCTGAGTGTGGAAGCGGATATCGAAGAAATCGACAATCGCCTGCCAGAACTCCGCGCGCTGCTCGATGCTCCATTGGTGCAGGGTAGGGTAGTCGTCGAGTTTCAGCGAGTGGCGCTCATTGATCGCACGGCGGAAGGTGTCCATGCGCGAACTAGCGATACGGTTGGCGTCGGGTTGCCAGAGGATGTCGGACATTGGTTGCCTCTTGTTATCGGATTACAAAAATTCCCCTGTAGGAGTGGGCCTGCTCGCGATGGCGGTTTGTCAGTTAACTGTTACGGGGCTGACACACCGCTATCGCGAGCAGGCTCACTCCTACAGGAACGCAGCATTACTGCGCCAACCACCCACCATCAATATTCCACGCCGCCCCACGCACCTGACTGCCAGCTTCGCTGCACAAAAACAACACCAGTTCGCCCAGATGCTGCGGTGTCACGAACTCCAGCGACGGCTGTTTCTCTGCCAGCAAATCATGCTGCGCCTGCTGCGGATCGACACCCTTGGCTGCGCGGTCATCGATCTGTTTCTGCACCAGCGGCGTCAGCACCCAGCCCGGACAGATCGCGTTGCAGGTGACGTTGCTGGTCGCGGTTTCCAGGCCGACCACTTTGGTCAAACCGATCACGCCGTGCTTGGCGGCCACATAAGCCGCTTTGCCGGTGGAGCCGACTTGGCCATGTACCGAGGCGATATTGATGATCCGCCCCCAGCCTTTGGCGCGCATTCCCGGCAGGCTCAAGCGCGTGCTGTGAAACACCGAAGACAGGTTGATGGCAATGATCGAGTCCCAGCGCTCGACGGGGAAATCCTCCACGGCGGCGACATGCTGGATGCCGGCGTTGTTGACCAGAATGTCGACGCCGCCGAACTCGCGCGCGGCGTAATTGATCATGTCGGCAATTTGCGCCGGGTCACTGACATCGGCCGGATGATGGCCGACCTTGCCGCCGAACCGGGCGACTTCGGCGATGACTTTCGATGCATCGCCAAACCCGTTGAGAATCAGATTGGCGCCAGCCTTGGCCAGGCTCAGTGCGATGCCCAGACCGATGCCGCTGGTGGAACCGGTCACCAGGGCGGTCTTGCCGGAAAGAGTCGTCATGAATACCTCACACAATGCCAGTGGCGTAGAAAGTGCCGATCACTACGAAAACCGCCAGGGTCTTGATCAGCGTAATACAGAAAATGTCTTTATAGGCTTCGCGGTGGGTCAGGCCTGTCACCGCAAGCAAGGTGATGACCGCGCCGTTGTGCGGCAGGGTGTCCATGCCGCCACTGGCCATCGCGGCGACGCGGTGCAGCACTTCCAGCGGAATATTCGCGGCGTGGGCCGCACTGATGAACTGCTCGGACATCGCCGCCAGCGCAATGCTCATACCGCCCGACGCGGAGCCGGTGATACCGGCCAAAAGGGTCACGGTGATGGCTTCGTTGACCAGCGGATTGGGGATTTGCTTGAGCCAGTCCGCCAGCACCAGAAAGCCCGGCAGCGACGCGATCACCGCGCCGAAGCCGTATTCCGACGCGGTGTTCATCGCCGCCAGCAATGCACCGCTGACCGCACTTTTGCTACCTTCGGCGAGCTTGCTGCGAATCGCCTGAAAGCCGAATGCCAGCACCATCAGAATGCCGACCAGCAAAGCCGCCTGCACGGCCCAGATCGCCGTCAGTTTGGCGATCTCGGTGGTGACCGGAGCCGCCATGCCCGGCAGCGCGAGGCTGTGGGTCTTGCCGTACCACTGCGGAATCCACTGGGTGAAGAGCAGGTTCATGATGCCCACCGCCAACAACGGCGACAGCGCAAGCCATGGGTTTGGCAGTTTCAGGTCTTCAGCGGTTTCCGGCTCGTTGCGCAATTCAGTGCCGTAGCCTTCGCCAGCGCGTTGGGCCTTGTTGCGTTGACGTTGCAGAAACAGCATGCCGGCGCAGAACACGAAAATTGTACCGATCACGCCCAGCCACGGCGCCGCCCACGCGGTGGTATTGAAGAACGTGCTGGGGATGATGTTCTGGATCTGCGGGGTGCCGGGCAGGGCGTCCATGGTGAACGAGAACGCGCCGAGGGCGATCGTTGCCGGGATCAGCCGCTTGGGAATATTACTCTGGCGGAACATCTCGGCAGCAAACGGGTAAACCGCGAAGACCACCACGAACAGCGACACGCCGCCGTAAGTGAGCAAGGCGCAGACCAGCACGATCACCAGCATCGCCTGTTTGGTGCCCAGCAAGCGAATGGCCGCAGCGACAATCGAGCGGGAGAACCCCGACAGTTCGATCAACTTGCCGAACACGGCGCCGAGCAGGAACACAGGGAAATACAGCTTGATGAACCCGACCATTTTTTCCATGAACACCCCGGTGAACGCGGGAGCGACGGCGGAGGGGTCGGTGAGCAGCACGGCGCCGAGGGCAGCAATCGGGGCGAAGAGGATAACGCTATAGCCACGGTAGGCAGCCAGCATCAGCAGCGCCAGGGCTGCCAAGGCAATGATCACACTCATGGTGTGTCTCTCCAGAATTGTTATTTTTGTGGGTGGAACGGGTGTGGGAGAGGTATTAGCGAGATCTGTGCCAGATATTTAAGGTATTGAAATATATGGATTTTATTGGTTGTGACTAAAGGTTTTCACCGGTTTCGTCTCCTTTTAGAGACTGAGTTAAACCGAAAAGATCGCAGCCTTCGGCAGCTCCTACAGTGCGAACGCGAATTGCCCCTGAAGGAGCTGCCGAAGGCTGCGATCTTTTGCTCTTCAAATAACTGATCTAAAAAAAGAGATTGATGTCTCTTTATAGAGACTCAAGCAATCCCCAGTGCCACCATTTTTTTGTATAACGTCGACCGCCCCAGCCCCAGTCGAGCCGCTGCCTCGGGCACGTTCCCCGCACATTGCGCAAGAGCTGCCTGGATCAGTTGTCGATCAAAACGCTCCCGCGCCTGAGCGAATGTCTCTTCAGCCAGCGCCTCTATCGTCGGTACGGTCGCACGTTCAACCGGCGTCAACGTGCCAATCGCCGCGCGGATATCCTGCTCGGTCAGCATCAAGTCATCACTGAGCAACGCCGCCCGTTCCAGCACATTGCGCAGCTCGCGAATGTTCCCCGGCCAGGCGTGTTGCCCGAGCAGTTCGAGAGCATCACGGTGCAGCTCATGCTGACTGCGCAGCTCTTCAAGGATTGCTTCGCTGAGCGCCGGCAGATCATCGAGACGCTCACGCAATGGCGGCACCTGAATCGGCAACACATTGAGGCGATAGTACAAATCGGCGCGGAACTCACCGCGTTTGATCGCCGCTTGCAGATCGGTCGAGGTGGCGGCAATCACACGCACATCGCTCTGAATCACCTCGTTGGAGCCGACCGGTTCGAACTCCTTTTCCTGCAACACGCGCAGCAGCTTGCTCTGCAAGGGCAGCGGCATGTCGCCAATTTCGTCGAGAAACAGCGTGCCACCCTGGGCAATCTGCAGCTTGCCGGTGCGGCCCTTGCGGTCGGCACCGGTAAAGGCGCCCGGTGCCGTGCCGAAAAATTCTGCCTCCAGCAGTGCCTCGGGAATCGCCGCGCTGTTGATGCTGACAAAGGCTTTGTGTGCCCGTGGCGAGGCACTGTGAATCGCCTGGGCCAGCAACTCTTTGCCAGTGCCGGTCTCGCCGAGCAGCAACACCGGCGACTCGGCGCTGGCACTGCGTCGGGCACGGCGTTTGACTTCGAGGCTGGCGGCGCTGGTGCCGATGAAATGGGCGAAGTTGTACTTGGTCTGTCGGGCGCGCAGCAGAGAACGGGTCGAGGCCAGTTCTTCCTGCATGCTCAAGTAGCGTTTGAGCATCGGCGACAGCGTGCGCAACTCGTCGAACAGGGCAAATCCGATCGCGCCGATCACCGTGCCGGCGTCGTCATGGATCGGCAGGCGCATCACCACCAAAGGCTCTTTTGGCGTGTCTTGCATGTCCAGAAGAATAGGGCGGCCGGTGCGCACCACTTCCCGCAACAAGCTGCCGGGAATCACGCTTTCACAGGGTTTGCCGATCGCGCCTGCTGCCGATTCAAGACCGAAACGCCGGGCGTAACGCTCGTTCATCCAGACGATGTTGGCATCGCGGTCGACAATCACCGTGCCTTCGCTGGACTGCTCGATGATCTCGAACAGCGAACGGATCGCGAGGGTGCGAACCCGTTGGTAGTCCTTGAGGCTTTCGGTGGTGTTCATCTGGCGGCTGGTCCGGAATTTGAGTTGTTGATGCGGGCCTCTTCGCTGGCAAGCCAGCTCCCACAGGGTTCTCGGTCGTTCACACCTGTTGTGTACACCGCAGCCCCTTGTGGGAGCTGGCTTGCCAGCGATGGCCGCGACTCGGTTTCACGTCGATCCCCGATTATGCCTACCCCGGATGCGCCGCCGCCAACAGCTCTTTGGTATACGGATGCTGCGGTGCATCAAACACGTCATGGCTGGCACCACGCTCGACCACTTTGCCATCCTTGATCACGATCATGTCGTGGGCCAGGGCGCGCACCACCGCCAGGTCATGGCTGATGAACAGATAGGTCAGACCGTGTTTTTCCTGAAGCTGGCGGAGCAGGGCGACCACTTGTTTCTGCACCGTGCGATCCAGCGCCGACGTTGGTTCGTCGAGCAGGATCAGTGCCGGTTTCAGCACCAGCGCCCGAGCGATGGCAATGCGTTGGCGCTGGCCACCGGAGAACTCGTGTGGGTAGCGATGGCGACTCTCGGGGTCGAGGCCGACTTCTTTAAGCACGCGGATCACTTGTTCGTCGCATTCATCAGCGCTCGACTCGCAGTGCACTTCCAGGCCTTCGCTGATGATCTGCGCCACTGACATGCGCGGGCTGAGACTGCCGAACGGATCCTGAAACACCACCTGCATTTGCCGGCGCCACGGCCGCATCTGCTTCTGATTGAGGCCGTCGAGCGCCTGGCCCTGAAAGCGGATACCGCCCTCGGAGTCGAGCAAACGCAGGATCGCCTGACCCAGCGTCGACTTGCCTGAGCCGGACTCGCCGACGATGCCGAGGGTCTTGCCACGCTGGATGCTCAGGCTGATGCCATCCACCGCCCGCAGGTATTGCTTGCGCTGAAACAGACCGCCACCGACGACGAACTCAACCTTCAGGTCATCGACCTCCAGCACGTTTTCGCGCTCATCCCGGGGCAGGGCTTCGCCTTCGGGTTCGGCGTTGAGCAGCACGCAGCTGTAAGGATGCTTCGGCTCGGTAAACAGGGTTTCGCAGGGCGCCTGTTCGACGATTTCACCGGCCTTCATCACGCACACGCGTTGGGCAATACTGCGCACCAGATTGAGATCATGGCTGATCAGCAGCAGCGACATGCCCAGGCGTTGCTGCAGGGATTTGAGCAGCAGCAGAATCTTGCGCTGCACCGTCACGTCGAGCGCCGTAGTCGGTTCATCGGCGATCAATAGCTCCGGTTCGCAGGCCAGCGCCATGGCGATCATCACCCGTTGCCGTTGGCCGCCGGAGAGTTGATGCGGGTAAGCCTTGAGGCGTTCCTTGGGTTTCTGGATGCCCACCAGTCCCAGCAGTTCGAGGATCCGCGCCTGCGCCGCTTTGCCGCTGAGGCCACGGTGCAGCAGTAAGGTTTCGCCGATCTGCTTTTCAATGGTGTGCAGCGGATTGAGCGAGGTCATCGGCTCCTGAAAGATCATGGCGATGCGGTTGCCGCGCAACTCGCGCAAGACCTTGGGATCGGCGCCGATCAGTTGCTGTCCGCGATAGCGAATGCTGCCAGTGGTTTGCGCTTCGCTTTCGGGCAGCAATTGCAGAATCGAATGGGCGGTCACCGATTTGCCCGAGCCCGATTCGCCCACCAGCGCCAGACATTCGCCGGGGCGGATGTCCAGACACAGGTCGCGCACCACGTTCTGGCCATGGAAGGCGACGTTGAGGTTACGGATTTCAATCAGGTTGTCAGTCATGGCCACGCTTCATGATCGAGGGTCGAACGCGTCGCGTAACGCTTCGCCGATGAACACCAATAAAGAAAGGATCAGCGCCAAGGTGAAAAACGCTGTCAACCCAAGCCACGGTGCTTGCAGGTTCTGTTTGCCCTGACCGATCAACTCACCCAGCGAGGCGCTGCCGGCAGGCATGCCGAAACCGAGAAAATCCAGCGCAGTAAGGGTGGAAATCGCCCCGGTCAGAATGAACGGCAGGTAGCTCAGTGTCGCATTCATGGCGTTGGGCAGAATGTGCCGGAAGATCACCTTGCGGTCGCTCAGGCCCAGCGCGCGGGCGGCTTTGACGTACTCCAGATTACGTCCGCGCAGAAACTCGGCGCGCACCACATCCACCAGCGCCAGCCATGAGAACAGCGCCATGATCCCCAGCAGCCACCAGAAATTCGGCTCGACGAAACCGGAGAGGATGATCAACAGGTACAACACTGGCAACCCCGACCAGACTTCCAGCACGCGTTGCCCGAGCAGGTCGACCCAGCCGCCGTAGTAGCCCTGCAAAGCCCCGGCGGCGATGCCTATGAGGGCGCTGACAAACGTCAGCATCAAGGCAAACAGAATCGACACCCGTGCGCCGAAAATCACTCGCGCCAGTACATCTCGCGATTGATCGTCGGTGCCCAGCCAGTTGACCGACGTCGGCGGGCTCGGCGCCGGTTTGTTGAGATCGTAGTTTGGTGTGTCGTCACTGAATGGAATCGGTGGGAACAGCAACCAGCCGCCGTCCTTGCGAATCAGCTTCTGCACATAGTCGCTGCGGTAATCGGCCTGGAACGGCAGTTGCCCGCCGAACTCCTGCTCGGTATGCCGCTTGAACACCGGGAAGTACCATTGGCCCTGATAGCTGACGACCAAAGGCTTGTCATTGGCGATCAACTCACCGCCCAGTGTCAGCACAAACAGGCCGATAAACAGCCACAGCGACCACCAGCCACGGCGGTTTTTCTTGAAGCGTTCGAAGCGCCGACGGCCCAACGGCGAGAGCTTGAACATCAGGCGTTCCTCGCGGCGAAATCGATACGCGGATCAACCATCGTGTAACACAAGTCACCGACGAGTTTTATCAGCAGGCCGAAAAGGGTGAAGATGAACAGCGAACCGAACACCACCGGGTAATCCCGCGAAACCGCGGCTTCGTAGCTCATGCGCCCGAGACCGTCGAGGGAGAAGATCACTTCGATCAGCAAGGAACCGGCGAAGAACACGCTGATGAACGCCTGCGGGATGCCTGACACCACCAGCAGCATCGCGTTGCGGAACACATGTCCGTAGAGCACGCGACGTTCGCTCAGACCTTTGGCGCGCGCGGTGACCACGTACTGGCGAGTGATCTCATTGAGAAACGAGTTTTTCGTCAGGATGGTCAGTGTGGCGAAACCACCAATCACCAGCGCCGTGACCGGCAGCACCAGGTGCCAGAAGTAGTCGGCAATCTTGCCGAGAGTCGACAGCGATTCGAAGTTGTCCGAGACCAGGCCACGCACCGGAAACCAGTTCAGCGACGTGCCGCCGGCAAACACCACGATCAGGAACATCGCAAACAGAAACGCTGGCATTGCATAGCCGATGATGATCGCCGTGCTGCTCCAGATATCGAAATGACTGCCATGGTGCACAGCCTTGCGGATTCCCAACGGGATCGACACCAGATAGGTGATCAGCGTCGCCCACAGCCCGAGGGAAATGGTCACCGGCATTTTTTCCAGGATCAGGTCGGTGACCGTCGCGCCACGAAAGAAGCTCTTGCCGAAATCCAGTTGCGCGTAGTTCTTCAACATCAGCCACAAGCGTTCGTGAGCCGGTTTGTCGAAGCCGTACTGTTTTTCGATGTCCTTGATCAGTTGCGGATCGAGACCGCGACTGGCGCGGGAAGTACCGCTCATGGTTTCGCTGGCACCACCGCCGACACTGGCGCCGCCGATCCCTTGCAGGTGGGCGATGGCCTGTTCCACCGGACCGCCGGGCGCGGCCTGGATGATCACGAAATTGACCAGCAGGATGATCACCAGCGTCGGGATGATCAGCAGCAGGCGCCGCAGTATGTAACCCCACATCAGTGCGGTCCTCCGGGTCTGCCACGGGCGATCTTCTCGGCCGTCATCTGTTGATTGGTCAGCGGCGTGCTGCTGATTTCCCACCAGCTCTCGATGGCTTCGTCATTGCTGGCTTGCACCGACGGTATGCCGAAGCGGTTCCACCACACGGTCGAGGTGCCCGGTGGATAGTAGTTGGGAATCCAGTAGTAATTCCATTGCAGCACGCGGTCCAGAGCATGGGCGTAGCGCAGCATGTCGGACTGCGTGGAGGCGCGGATCAGACCGTTGATGAGCGTATCCACGGCAGGGTTTTTCAACACCATGTAGTTGTTCGCGCCCGGGTCGTTGGCCGATGCGGAACCGAAGTAGTTGAGCAACTCGCCTCCCGGCGAAGTGCTGACCGGATAGCCGGTGACGATCATGTCGTAGTCACGACTCATCAGGCGATTGACGTATTGCGAAGAGTCGATGCGGCGAATATTCAGGTCGATGCCGATCTGTTTCAGCGTGCGCTTGTACGGCAGCAGCAAGCGGTCCATGCCGTTCTGGCTGACCAGGAAGGTGAAGGTCAGCGGCTCGCCCTGGGCATTCACCAGTTGATCGCCATCCGGTTTCCAGCCAGCCTGTTCGAGCAATTCGAGGGCCTGTAATTGTTTGTCGCGGATCAGGCCGCTGCCGTCGGTTTTCGGTGCTTCAAAGACTTTGCTGAAGACTTCATCGGGAACCTGACCGCGCAGCGGTTCGAGAATTTTCAGTTCCTGCGCATCGGGCAATTCGCTTGCGGCCAATTGCGTGTTGGAAAAGTAGCTCTGCTGACGGATATACATGCCGCGCATCATCTGCCGGTTGCTCCATTCGAAGTCCCAGAGCATGGCCAGGGCCTGGCGCACGCGGCGATCGGCGAATACAGGTTTTTGCAGATTGAACACAAACCCCTGGGCCGACTGGGGCGCCTCGGTGGCCAGATGCGCTTTTTGCAGGCGTCCGTCGCTCAGTGCGGGGCTGTCGTAGCCGATCGAGTAGCCGGTGGCCGAGAACTCGCGGTTGTAGTCATAAGCACCACCGCGCAGCACTTGCCGGGCGACGTCGGTATCACCGAAGTACTCGATGCTGAAATGATCGAAATTGTAGAGGCCGCGACTGACCGGCAAATCCTTGCCCCACCAGTCGGCGTTGCGCTCAAAGGTGATGCTGCGCCCTGAATCGACTTTGCCGACTCGATAAGGGCCGCTGCCCAGTGGTGGTTCATACCCGCCACCCCCGGCGAAATCGCGGCTCTTCCACCAGTGCTCGGGAAATACCGGCAGGGTCGCGACGTCCAGTGGCAGGGTGCGGTTTTCATTGCTCTTGAAGTCGAAACGCACGGTCAACGGGCCTTCCACTTCGACGCCTTTGACGTCAGCAAACTGGGTGCGATAACGCAGGCTGCCCTGGGTCATCAATAAATCGTAGGTGTAGCGTACGTCTTCGGCGGTAATCGGCTTGCCATCAGCAAAACGTGCCTTGGGATTGATGAAAAATCGCAGCGACAGACCGTCATCCGAGCGCTCCATCTTTTGCGCGACCAGTCCGTAAACCGTGTAAGGCTCATCCAGCGAACGCTGGGCCAGCGGCGAATAGAGCAAACCATCGATCTGGGTGACGCCGATGCCTTTGTCTATATAAGGAAGAACATGATCGAAGTGGCCGATTTCGATGGCCGAGCGGCGCATCGTCCCGCCCTTGGGCGCTTGCAGGTTGGTGTAGTCGAAGTGACTGAAGCCGGCAGGGTACTTGGCGGGTTCGCCATAAACAGTCAGCGCGTGTTGCGGTGCAGCGTTCGCGCCGGTGGCGCCCGTCAGCAGGGCGAGGGCGGTGAGCATCAATGTGGGGAAAACCAGTCGCATCGTCAGCCTTGGAACCGGGAAATCGATAAGCGCAAGTTGTACGCGAGAGGCGCGCCAGTCGCCAGCCGTATGTGTAACTGAAACACAACGGCCCACCAGAAGGCGGGCCGTTGATAAGCAGTCAGGCGACGGATCAGTCCTGACGGCTGGTGACTTCCAGCAGGTGATAACCGAACTGGGTTTTCACTGGACCTTGCACGACGTTGATTGGCGCGCTGAAGACCACGGTGTCGAATTCCTTGACCATCTGGCCAGGACCGAACGAACCCAGATCACCGCCCTGGCGGCTGGACGGGCAGGTTGAGTTGGCTTTGGCAACTTCGGCGAAATCAGCGCCACCTTCGATCTGGGCCTTGAGTTCGTTGCACTTGTCTTCGCTGGAAACCAGGATGTGGCGGGCAGTGGCTTTAGCCATGGGGAAACTCTCCAATCTATTTCAGTAAAGTGTGGAGCCTACCGGATTCAGTGGGCGAATTCTCGGCAAAGTTCCGTTCGATTGTCCGCAGCTTTGCTCAGAGATTCGCGGCGTGCAGACGTTCGGCGTGTTCAACGTACAGTTCAATCGGGTCGGGCAGGGTCGTGATGGGACTGGCCGTGCGGCGCAGGCTGCCCAGATGGTCCAGCGGATAGTCGGAGCGGATAACCTGCCCCAGATGAGAACTGAAGCGACCGACGAAACCGTCATTCTGCTGGGTCTCGGTCATGAAGTATTGCGATAGCGCATGGCAAATGTTCCGGGTCGGATCGAGTGTCGATGGACTGTCAGCCGGCAGGACGCCGCTCCATGAGTAATAACGCACACCATTGACTTGCTCCGCGCCGTGGCCGCCCCAGCTCCCGGGCAACCCTTGAGGAAACTTGTCGTTGAAATCGCCCACGCCTTCGGTAGTCAAGGCATTGAGTGCCGCCAGCGCGTTTTGCGGCAATCTTGCACTGCCACTGAGCAGCGAAAGAAAGTTGCCGAACAGGGTCGCAACATTCTGTGCGACCGCCTCGGGCAGTCGCCCGGGCACCAGTGCCTTGCGCAGAAAGTCGGCCAGCTCCGAACCGTGGTTCGGACCGCTGACAGAAGTCACCGAGGCTACCGCGTGTGGCGCAAGCGCCGCAGCGTATCGGGCAGCCAGTGCGCCCTGGCTGTGTCCGATGAGATTGACTTTTTCGGCACCTGTGCCCCGCAATACACGATCAATCTGTGCAAGCAGTTGTTCACCTCGTATTTCGTTTTTGTGGGTGGCAGAGAGGTGCGGAACAAACACTCGGCTGCCGCCGGCTTTCAGCGCGTTCTTTACGTCATGGAACAGCTCGAAATGACCAATGCGCTCAAATCCGAACAGGCCATGTACCAACAGGACGGGATAACGAGTTGAAGCATTCCGTTGCATGTTCTTACCTTTTTCGCAGAAGTTCATCGGGGAGTACCGAGGCCACTCTAAAACACTCGTCCCGTTGACGAAGTAAGAAGAGGCTTCTCTTGGCCGTTGAATCTGGACTAGGTGCTGTACGAATTTTCAGATACTTATGAAATCCGAATCGGAAGTTGCGGCCATCTTTCGCCCGGTTGATAGCGGTTTTGTGCAGTTTGCCTACCCAGTTGGAGGCCTTTGCCGGGAACCTGCGGCGGATCGGGCTGACATCGAAAATGTGAGAGGGCGGGTTAAATGTTGGCTGTCGACGCCGTCCACCTACACGGCGTTTTTTCCAAGGAATGGAGCCACCAATGCACACGCATGAAGTCGAGTTTTGCTACCGGATGCGTCACCCCGTCAGTCCCTGTGTGGCGAACGAACTGCTGCCAGCGGCAACCCTGGATTGTCTGGAGGGGGCGGTGCTGGACCCTTCTCTTGGCAAGGTCGTTGCCCGTATTGCCCCTTATGCAAACATGACCTGTGGCGATCAGTTGCTGTTGAGTTGGGACGGTCTGGATATAGAGGGCTTTGCTTATCAGCATGAAATGGTTCGTTATGTCAGCGAAGCCCAGGTCGGCAAGGATGTCGTTTTCGTTATCAAAGGCATGCACATCGCGGCGCTGGATGGCGGCTCGCTGGAGGTCTACTGGAAGCTGCTCAGTGCGGGCGCGTCCGTCCCTGCGCTATCTGCACGGGTGCAATTGTCTGTGGGAGATACTCCGCCGCAGTTGCTTGCACCAGTTGTCGAGGGGGCGATAAGGGGAACACTGGATCCGGAGCGAGTGACGGAAGGCACGCTAATCGTGATCCAGCCTTACGCCCGAATGGCGGTGGGGGATCGGGTCAGGTTGCTGTGGGGCGCTGACGCACTGCCCGCAGCGTTCAGCGACAGCTTGAAGGTTGAAGCCTGTGCTGTCGCTGACGTGCTGTCGTTCTGGGTTGACGGGGCGCACATCGCAGCGCATCTCGGTGGCGAAGTGATGGTGAGCTATCGAGTCGAGCAGGCCGGTGGAGCAGTGCGAAAATCCGAGGTGACAAAAATCCTCGTCGCTCCGCTCCTTCGTGGTGAACTGGATGCTCCCGACGTGCTGGAAGCTGAAAATGGCGTGTTGCTGAAAGAGGACTCAGTCGATGGTGTCACCGTCGTGATCGGTAATGCCCAGACGCAGGAAGGTGAGCTGGTTTATCTCAAGTGCGACGGCGATCTTTTCAACCACCGGGATGACCGTGAGATCACTCGGGAGACGGCGGGAAAGCCGCTGATCTTTATCGTGCCACACCGGTTCTGGCGTGAGCACCATGGCACGACCGTGCGTGTGGCCTACACGGTTGAGCGTCTGGACGATGTCAGTCAGGCATCGGCGGTGGCGCAGGTGCAAGTGGAGGCATAGCGGGAACGTGGCCAGCCCTCCGGATTGCACTGAATCTGGAGGGCAAGCCTGGTTGTCAGGCTTTTACCTGTGCCGCCAGGCGTTGTGCGGCGTCAAGGAGCAGGTGTTCCGTTGCGCTGAAACCGAGGCAGCCATCGGTAATCGACACCCCGTAACGCAGGGACTCGCTCAGTGGCTGGCAGCCTTCGAACAGGTGCGATTCAATCATCATGCCGATCAGTGCGCGATCACCTTGCAGGCGTTGCTCGAGCACTTCGTTGAATACGCCTGGCTGGCGCAATGGATCTTTGCCGCTGTTGGCGTGGCTGCAGTCGACCATGATTCGGCCTGGAATCTTCAGTCGGTTCAGGTCAGCGTGGATTTTTGCCACGCTCTCGCGATCATGGTTCGGCCCTTTATGGCCCCCGCGCAATACCAGATGAGTGTCGGGGTTGCCTGGCGTTTGAATGATGGCCGGATGACCTTGGCTGTCGACGCCGAAATGCCGGTGCGGATGGGCTGCCGAACGCATGGCGTCAACCGCAATGGCTGCGCCGCCGTCGGTGCCGTTCTTGAAGCCGACCGGCATGCTCAAACCACTGGCCATCTCTCGGTGAATCTGCGATTCAGTGGTGCGGGCGCCAATGGCCACCCAGCTCAACAGGTCATCGAAGTAGCCGGCGGCCATCGGTTGCAGCAATTCTGTGGCCACCGGCAAGCCGAGACGGATCATTTCCAGCATCAGCTCGCGTGACAGAGTCAGGCCGCCAGCCATGTCATCGCTGCCATCCAGGTGTGGGTCGTAGGCCAGACCTTTCCAGCCGACCGTGGTGCGTGGTTTTTCGACGTAGGCGCGCATCACCAAGAGCATTTCGCCGCTGACTTCTTCAGCCAGTCGAGCGAGTTTGCCCGCGTATTCGAGTGCCGATTGCGGGTCGTGGATGGAGCAGGGGCCAACGATAACCAGCAGTCGCGGATCTTGGCCATTGAGAATGGCACGAACCGCCTGGCGGTGGTTGGTGACTTGCAGGCTTAAGGCATTGCTCAGAGGCAATTGCTGTTTGAGTTGCAACGAGCTGGGCAGACGCAGGGTCAATGCTTCGTTGGCAGGGTTCAGGGTGGACAGTGGCAGAGCAGAAACGGACGAGTTCATATTCGGTCTTCCTGGGCTGGCGGCGGGTTCTTCCCGCGCACTCGGCCCTACTGGGGTGTTCGACAGTTGGCCGTATTGGCTATATGTGTGTGCTTGCCACCTGTAGGTGACCGATCGGAGGCGGCAGGCTGTCCCGAGCGGAAGCTGGTAAATCGCCAGGCGCTAAAGCTGTCGTAACGGTAATAAGTGGCGTAGTTCATTTCGTGAATCCTCAAAGTGTCTGGTGTGTTGCTGAAAAAGTGTGGGGCTGAAAAAACAAAACCCCCGGTCGGGAGGCCGACCGGGGGTTGAGAATTCTCTGGTAGGCGACCCGTTTTTATGGGCGCCGTTTGGGTATCAGGCGCGCCAGTGGCTAAACCAATACCCAAAATAAAAGCTGATCGGAGCGCAAACGTCATTCACCCGGGCAGCCGCAACCGAGCGCAGGGCGCTGGCGGTACGAAGCTGTGAGAGGGCGTTGAGCATGGTCTGTCTCCGATGAATGGGCCGAGCTTACTAGAGGCTGATACGCCTCAGCAATCAGAAATTGCTATCGCCTGATCAACAAAACGCCTATTGCGAGAGTCACGCAAGAGTGGTGACACTCTGTGCTTTGCTTGATTGCCAAGGATGAAACGTGTCGACATTGACTATTGCTGCTGCCCAGACCATTTCCATCGCCGGTGATCTTTCTGCAAACATTACCCGGCATGGTCGCTTCATTGAGATCGCTGCGCAGCAAGGCGTCGAATTGCTGGTTTTCCCCGAGTTGTCGCTGACTGGCTACGAGGGAGAGGTGGCGGCAGCTTTGGCGATAGACCCGCAAGATGCCGTGCTGCAACCTCTGAGGGATTTGGCCCGAGCGCTTGGTATAACGGCCGTCGTCGGCATGCCGATTCGGCTTGAAGACGGTGCTTCGGTTTTGATCGGTGCCCTCGTCCTGGGCGCTGATGGCTCGCTCGGCGTGTACAGCAAGCAGCATTTGCACTCGGGCGAGGAGCTTGTATTTGCCCCAGGTGTCGGCGGGTCGACGCTGAACATTGGCGGCGAAGTGATCGCATTGGCGGTGTGCGCCGATTTCTCACATGCCAGCCATGCTGCAGCGGCCGCTGATCAGGGCGCTGGCTTGTACGCGGCCGGTGTATTGATCAGCGAAAAAGGGTACGCAGCCGACACAGCAATACTTCAGGGTTATGCCCGGCAACATTCGATGGCTGTGTTGATGGCCAATCACGGCGGGCTAACCGGTGGATGGCAATCCGCAGGGCGCAGTGGCATCTGGTCTGAAGATGGTTCGTTGGTCGTTGCGGCGCCAGGGGCGGGCGATCTTCTGGTAATCGCCGAGCGCCACGAGGGTGGATGGCAGGGGCGAGTAGTTCCTGTTGTGCAAGCCTGATGACATTGCGCTTACGTCTCGCAAGTCCAGAGGATCTGGCGTGTGC
This sequence comes from Pseudomonas sp. Irchel 3H7, assembly GCF_900187605.1. Taxonomy (GTDB): domain Bacteria; phylum Pseudomonadota; class Gammaproteobacteria; order Pseudomonadales; family Pseudomonadaceae; genus Aquipseudomonas. The sequence goes on along the minus strand of NZ_FYEA01000008.1, from coordinate 242,506 downwards.
CCGCGATCTCACCTGTCAGAACATGCTGCGCTACTACATTCACCATGACCTGTTATGGCAGGACGAGGCGTTTGACGTGGCGTGGTCGGGGCGGCAGAACTGGCTGATAGTGCAGGGTGATGTGCCGGCAGGTTATCTCAGCCTCAGCCGGGATATGCGCGCGTTGTACATTCGTGAACTGCAGATTGCTGAAGCGTTTCAGGGGCGGGGCCTGGGTTCCTGGGCGATTGATCAGGTTATCGAGATGGCTCGCAAAGAAAAGCGTCCGGCTTTGCGGCTGACCGTATTCGAAAATAATCCGGCGAGAAACTTGTATGAAAGAAAAGGCCTACAGGTTCAGGGCGCGGACGAGTGTTTTCTGCGAATGCAGCTTGATATCAGTACACATGTGCTCTGAAACCCACGGCCGGCAAGCCTTCAATGATGAATTGAAACTTTTTAAATGATGCTTTCCGCTAGGTCTGTGTGGCTCTTTTTGCTAAGGTGTCCGGCATCCCAATATGACCATATCGCGAGGTGTCTGCTTGATTAGGGTGCTAGTGGTCGATGACCATGATCTCGTTCGTACAGGCATTACACGTATGCTGGCCGATATCGATGGCTTGCAGGTGGTTGGCCAGGCCGAATCCGGGGAAGAGTCCCTGATCAAGGCCCGAGAGTTGAAGCCCGATGTGGTGCTGATGGACGTCAAGATGCCTGGCATCGGCGGTCTGGAAGCCACGCGCAAACTGTTGCGCAGTCATCCGGACATCAAGGTGGTCGCGGTTACGGTGTGTGAAGAGGATCCTTTCCCGACACGTTTGTTGCAGGCAGGTGCCGCGGGTTATCTGACCAAGGGCGCGGGTTTGCCGGAAATGGTCCAGGCCATTCGCCTGGTGTTCGCCGGCCAGCGCTATATCAGTCCGCAGATTGCCCAGCAATTGGCGATCAAGTCCTTTCAGCCGTCCAATGATTCGCCCTTCGACGCCTTGTCCGAGCGGGAAATTCAGATCGCCCTGATGATCGTTGGCTGTCAGAAGGTACAGATCATTTCCGACAAGTTGTGTCTGTCGCCGAAAACCGTGAACACCTATCGCTACCGTATTTTCGAGAAGCTTTCGATCAGCAGCGACGTCGAGTTGACACTGTTGGCGGTTCGTCACGGCATGGTTGATGCCAGCCTCTGACCATGACTGACACATTCGATTCCGGCGCGTTTCTGTCGACAGTCAGCGGGCGGCCGGGCGTCTATCGCATGTTCGACAGCGATGCACGCCTGTTGTACGTGGGCAAGGCCAAGAACCTGAAAAAACGCTTGGCCAGCTATTTTCGCAAAACCGGTCTGGCGCCCAAGACTGCCGCGTTGGTGGGGCGCATTGCGCAGGTCGAAACGACCATCACCGCCAACGAAACCGAGGCGCTGCTGCTTGAACAGACGCTGATCAAGGAGTGGCGGCCGCCGTACAACATCCTGTTGCGCGACGATAAATCCTATCCCTACGTATTTCTGTCCGACGGCCAGTTCCCGCGTCTGAGCATTCATCGCGGGGCGAAAAAAGCCAAAGGCAAGTACTTCGGCCCCTATCCGAGTGCCGGCGCCATACGTGAAAGCCTGAGTCTGCTGCAAAAGACCTTCTTCGTTCGCCAGTGTGAAGACAGCTATTACAGGAACCGCACCCGTCCCTGTCTGCAGTATCAGATCAAACGCTGCAAAGCGCCTTGCGTGGGGTTGGTTGAGCCTGAGGTTTATGCCGAAGACGTTCGTCACTCGGTCATGTTCCTTGAGGGGCGTAGTCACGCGCTGACCAACGAATTGTCGACTGCAATGGAAGAGGCGGCAATCAACCTGGAGTTCGAGCGAGCTGCCGAACTGCGTGATCAGATCGCGCTGCTGCGTCGAGTCCAGGATCAACAGAGCATGGAGGGCGGCACGGGAGATATCGATGTCGTCGCGGCATTCGTCAATCCGGGCGGCGCCTGCGTGCACTTGATCAGCGTCCGTGGTGGGCGCGTGTTGGGCAGCAAGAATTTCTTTCCGCAAGTCGGTATCGAAGAGGATGTGTCGGAAGTCATGGCCGCGTTTCTCGGCCAATACTTCATCAGCAGCCCTGAGCGCGATCTACCGAGCGAGCTGATCGTCAACGTGGTGCATGAAGATTTTCCAACTCTGATTGAAGCGATCCATGAGTTGCGTGGTCGCGAGCTGGCCATCAGTCACCGGGTGCGCGGTACGCGTGCGCGCTGGCAGCAACTGGCCGTCACCAATGCCGAGCAGGCGTTGGGCGCGCGCCTGGCCAACCGTCAACACACTGCCGCGCGGTTTGAGGCCTTGGCCGAAGTATTGAACCTGGATGAGCCGCCGCAGCGCCTGGAATGCTACGACATCAGTCATTCCAGTGGTGAGGCGACGGTCGCGTCTTGTGTGGTGTTTGGTCCGGAAGGCGCGATCAAGTCGGACTACCGGCGCTACAACATCGAAGGGGTCACGGCGGGAGACGACTATGCCGCCATGCATCAGGCCCTGACGCGTCGCTTCAGCAAACTCAAGGAAGGCGAGGGCAAGTTGCCGGACATCTTGCTAGTGGACGGTGGCAAGGGCCAGCTGTCGATGGCACGAGATGTTCTCAACGAATTGGCCGTGCCGGACCTGATCCTCCTCGGTGTTGCCAAAGGTGCTACGCGCAAGGCGGGCTTCGAAACGTTGTATCTGAATGATGCAGCGCATGAGTTCACCTTGCGTGGCGATTCGCCGGCGCTGCACCTGATTCAACAGATCCGCGATGAGGCCCACCGCTTCGCGATTACAGGACACCGCGCACGCCGCGGCAAAACCCGCCGTACGTCAACGCTGGAAGGCGTTGCCGGCGTTGGGCCGACCCGACGTCGCGACTTGTTGAAACATTTTGGTGGATTGCAGGAGCTGTCTCGTGCAAGCATCGAAGAGATCGCCAAAGCCCCGGGGATCAGTAAAAAGCTCGCAGAGTCGATTTATGCAAACCTGCATAGCGAGTAGAATGCCCCTTCACCTCGTAGCCAGTTGTGCCGATGAATATCCCTAATCTGATTACCGTTCTACGCGTCCTGCTCATCCCGATCTTCATTTTGCTGTTCTATCTGCCTTACCAGTGGAGTTACATGGCCTCCGCCTCGGTGTTTGCCTTTGCGGCAGCGACGGACTGGCTGGACGGTTATCTGGCCCGTCGTCTGGAGCAAAGCACGCCTTTCGGTGCGTTTCTCGATCCGGTCGCCGACAAACTCATGGTTGCGGTGGCACTGGTACTGCTGGTCCAGGAACACGGCAACCTCTGGCTCACTCTGCCGGCGGCTGTCATCATCGGTCGCGAGATTGTGGTATCGGCCTTGCGTGAATGGATGGCCGAACTCGGCGCCCGTGCCCACGTCGCCGTTTCCAATCTCGGCAAATGGAAAACCGCAGCGCAGATGCTCGCACTGGTAATCCTGCTGGCCAATCCAAAGGACTTCAGTTTCTGGGTTATCCTGGGTTACGCCTTGCTGATGGTCTCTGCTGGCCTGACATTGTGGTCGATGGTTCAATACCTTCGTGCCGCCTGGCCGCACCTGAAGACCGATGTTGAAAAGAAATAAAACTTTTTTGAATCAAGGGGTTGACGGAGCTTCTTAATTCTATAGAATGCGCATCACCAAGCGGGAATAGCTCAGTTGGTAGAGCACGACCTTGCCAAGGTCGGGGTCGCGAGTTCGAGTCTCGTTTCCCGCTCCAATTTGTACAGTGTTTGTTGTTGTGCTACTGACAGCAAATACTTTGAGGCCGAGTAGCAAAATGGTTATGCAGTGGATTGCAAATCCACCTACGCCGGTTCGATTCCGACCTCGGCCTCCACTATAAACAAGCTCCGTAGATCCATGATTTACGGAGCTTTTTTATTTGCACTGCGCTGCAAGATTTAGTCTTGAAAAACGGCCATTGCGAACTTGCTTCACCGGGAAGTGATGTATATATTTCCCGCACTACTGTTCAAGGCTGGATCCTGTCAGGATCGCTACCGTGCAGCAGAACACAGCAACACCGCGCTACCGCCCGAATGGCGAAACTGGTAGACGCATGGGACTTAAAATCCCCCGCTCGTAAGGGCGTGCCGGTTCGATTCCGGCTTCGGGCACCATCTTGAATCAAGGGTTTGCGGGCGAAAGCTGATGCAAACCCTTGTTTGTTTCCGGGTCGCAATCCAGGTCGTAAACGCGCTGAAGTTGGTGCAATCCCATCCCTTGGGCTTGCAGGCAAAGGTGTGTGGAGGCCGTTGGCTGCTATCGGCAGTTTGCAGGCGTTACGAATAAGAAGCCCGGACGTATCCGGGCTCGTCGTGGAAAATTCAGCGCGAATCTACTTCTTTCGAAGAGCGAGAGGAAGATCTTTCAATCCGTCTCCGAAGCCAGCTGAAGATCGCGTGCACCGGGTGTAGGAAGGCGGTAAGCACGCCTATGAGCATGATGATGAAGATGGCAACAAGCGGGATGCTTTCGTGCGAGAACATGGTGGGTTACTCCTGTAGTCACTATGTCGGAACCCGCAGCCTAGACGCATCGAGCCATGTTTTCGATGAACGTATGTTCATCCTTCGGTGCCTCATTTGTGCTAAAGCGAGGCTCTCCAGATTGGCGGGATTGAGTCCATGTGGATGTTCGGACAACGCCGCGCGGCACCTTGAATATTAAAGGCCTGCATGAGTTTTCTCATGCAGGCCTTTTTTGTGCCTTGCTTATACGCGCTGCTAGACGAATGCTTGCCCGCTAAAGCCGCGAGGCAAGCGCTGAAGGCCGGCCATGGCGGTCAGGCGCTCGATCCATTCTGCGCGCCAATTTGTTGCGCCGTGCGAGGTTTTGGCCTGACGGGCCATGCGGCGGGTGGCGTTGCGCTGATCCTTTCGTGCCTGCTTGTAGGCATCGGTATTGCGGCAACTGCGGCACTTCACGCGATTGAGTTCGCGACTTGCCGACAGTTGTTTGCCTTTGTGGCCGCAGGCCAGATGCCCGTCGACGCTGAAATGGGTAACCATGACTGTCTCCTTTGCGACATGTATAAGTTATGACAACTTACGAACTGCAACCGTTCGCCGTTTGGGCATTGGCAAAAAAACACCCGCATGCGGGCGGGTGAGGGCGTTACTTTGCAAAGGAGTGATTTCACTGTAGTCGCGCGGATGTATTGGTCATGTGAAAAACTGGAAAAAGAAACATAGCGGCCAGACACATGCGCGGTGACCCATGTGTCACCGCTAATGAGCAAATTCCTGAAACCCTGGCCGGGTCGAGGTCATCTGAACCGAGGCAGTGGCCGATCAAGGGGTTTGAGCGCCGACAGCGTATTGCGAATCAGCGGAGCATCTTTCTCTATGTCGTTCAGCCGGTCACGGATGCGCAGGGCGGTTGGATGTCCGCCTTGGTGGTCGACCCAGTCGGCGATCTCTTTGCAGGCGGCCGCGAGGCGCGCTTGCCGAGCGTCGAGCAGGGTGAGGAGGGTGGTGATGGACTCTTTTTCGGACATGGAACACCTCCGTTCTATGAAACCTGAGCTGCAGCAAAAAGCCCGCGTGTTGCGAGCCTTCTGCCGTGGGGTGCTGCTCCTTCAGCTGGTTTCAGTATAGACCCGCTTCTGATCGGCATCAGCCGGACGGCGCGCGGGCCGGTAGTGGGGAACTGGCTGCGTTGAGACGCCTGCATTCGCGCTGCGCGTCCTGCTCTGCGTCGAAGCCGTCGCCGATAAAACCGCCGGTGCGAGTGTCGCAGATGCGAAACCAGCCAGTGGCTTCGGCGGGATCATGTTGACTGTCTCCGGCGCGTCGACCGTGAATGATGATCTTGTTGCAACGCTTCACGACGAAAATGTCTTCCATGGCGTCACCGCAGCTGATTCGTGTCAGATCAACTATAGAAGCCCTTGGCAATCGTGCAAAAAATAGACAGCTCAGCTCGTCGGTTGCCAGCGCCAGCCTTCGCGGTGCCAAGTCAAATGATGGCTTGGGTTTAACGACTCTAGAAACGCCTGATCGTGGGACACCGTGATAATCGCTCCGGGAAATGTCCGCAAGGCTTGTTCGAAGGCCTGCACCGACGCCAGGTCCAAATGATTGGTGGGCTCATCCAGCAGCAGTAGTTGTGCGGGTGTCTGGCGCCACAGCGCCAGCGCGAGCGCGGCTTTCAAGCGTTCACCACCACTGAGTGAGGCGCAAGGTCGGGTGACACGCTGCGCATCCAGTTGCAGTTGAGCGAGGTAACTGCGCAGCGTCCCTTCGCTCAAAGGCGTCTGCTGTGTCAGCAATTGATCGACAATAGATGCATCGGGATCCAGCAGTTTCAGCTGTTGATCGAGAAAGGCAAAAGGCACATGGGTGATGCACTCGCCACTCACGGGTGCCCACTCGCCAGCCAGCAATCTCAACAGCGTTGATTTGCCGCAACCGTTAGGACCGCTGACAGCAATGCGCATCGGCCCTTGAATGGCGAGGTCAAGCCGAGAGCTGGGCGCGTCTGCCGACAACCATGGCAAACAGGCGTCGACGAGTGTGCACACCCGGCGATTATCTGGAACCACGCTGCCCGGCAAATTGATCAGCACACCGTCGTCCAGCGGGACCTTGGCGTAAGCCTCACGAACGCGTTCATCCAGTTCGGATTTGCGTGCCTGATGGCCAACCTTTGTTTGCCCCGTGATGTCCCGCGCGGCCGCTTTCATCGCCGCCCGTTCGAAGGCAGAAACGTTGGCAGTTTGCGCATTGCGCCGGCTGCCAGCCGCGTGGCGCTGAATCGTATCGTGCTCGCGTTGCAGTCGCGTGCGTTCGCGCTGACGCTCGGTACGGGCCTGATCGAGTTGTGCCTGCGCGGCTTGTTGATGTATCCGGCGCTGCTCGGTGAACGCCGAAAATCTTCCGCTGAAAACAGTTGCCCCCAGCGGTGTAAGTTCGACGATTCGCTGCATGTGCTCCAGTAGTTGTCGGTCATGGCTGACGACAATCAGTCCGCCCTGCCAGCGATCAAGTGCGCTCATCAGCCACTGTCGACCGGCAGTGTCGAGGTGATTGGTGGGTTCGTCGAGGACGAGCAATTGCGCCTGACTCAGCAACGCGCCGATCAAGGCAATTCTGGCTTGCTGGCCACCGCTGAGGTTTTCGGTCAGGTCCGTCGCGGTGATATCGCTCATCCCGGTCTCATCAAGTATTTCACGCAAGCGTTCGCTCAGGTCCCAGCGTTCGCCGATGAGATCGAAATCTTCGCTTGTGGCACAACCGAGTTGCAGTCGCTCCAGTGCGCGGAGCACCGTGGCTGTTCCTGTGGCGTCAGCTACGGTTTGTCCATGTGTGGTGACCAAGGTTTGCGCGACATAGTGCGCGGACGCTGAACGTGCCACGCTGCCGAAATCAGGCTGCAAATGCCCGGCAATCAAACGTGCGAGCACACTCTTGCCGACACCATTGCGCCCGACGATAGCGGTCGGTTGACCATCGAAGTTCAGGTTCAGGGCTTCGAAAAGCGTTGCGCCATTGGCGAACTGAAAGCCCAGTTGATTCAGGGAAACGAGTGCGGCTGTACGCGAGACGTGAGTCATCGGCACCTCCAAAAAATGTCGTGAACACTGACAAGCGCCGAGAGCGGCCTGTCGCGATTACATTTTTAGAAGGCTGGATTGTTCACTTCTGCGGTCGTCCGGGGAGGAGGAGAAGGTCGCTAGCCTAGATGACGTTTTGCCGTGGATCAAGGGGCTTCGGTCATCTCGCTCATTTGTTCGAGAAACATCGCCAATGCCACTTCCTCGGCACGCAGGCCCTTGCGCACACGCGGCCGGGGCAGTTCAGCGAGGGCGCCGAGCATGAATTTCTCCACCACCGCGGGGTGGATGTAGCACTTGCGGCACACCGCCGGGGTGTTGCCCAATTGCTTGGCGACGCCTTTGACCATCTCCACCACATGCCGCTTGGCCTCCGTCTCGGATTCCCATTGCAACTCGCGCAACACCGCCAGCGCCAAGGCACTGCCCGCCCAAGTGCGGTAATCCTTGGCGGTGAAATCGGCGCCGGTCAGAGTTTGCAGGTAGGCGTTGACGTCGGAAGAGCTGACGCTATGTCGTTCGCCGTTTTCATCCAGGTACTGAAACAGGTTCTGCCCGGGAATCTCCAGGCAACGTTTGATGATGCGGGCCAGGCGTCGATCCTTGACGGTGATCTGGTGTTCGATGCCGCTTTTGCCGCGAAACTGGAACAGGATCGCGCTGCCGTTGACCTCGACATGTCGGCTGCGCAGGGTGGTCAGGCCGTAGGAACGATTGTCGCGGGCGTATTGCGTGTTGCCGACGCGAATCAGTGTGGCGTCGAGCAGCGTGATCACCGTGGCCATGACCTTGTCACGACTGAAACCGGGTGCGTCCAACAGTGCCTCCAGTTGTCTGCGCAATTTTGGCAACGCCAGACCAAACTCGCGCAGGCGTGAATACTTGTCGGCATCGCGCACTTCGCGCCAGCGAGCGTGATAACGATATTGCTTGCGGCCACGGGCATCACGGCCGGTGGCTTGCAGGTGGCCACGCGGGTCCGCGCAGATCCACACGTCGGTGTAGGCGGGCGGCACGGCGAGGGCATTGATGCGTTTGATTTCGTCGGTGTCGGTTATGCGCTGACCTGACGGTTCGAAGTAGCTGAACTTGCCGCGCAGCTTCTTGCGGGTGATACCGGGCTGGGTGTCATCGACGTAATGCAGATCGGAGGGCAGTTCGGCAATCAGCTCGGTGTCGGGCATGGCGGTTTCCTTCAATGGCGCGGCGGTCTGTAAAACGATTGACCGCGCGCCGTTGCCGTCGTGCCGAATGATTCAGGCGAGAACCGCGACCGCTTTGATCTGCGCCCACAATGACTGGCCCGGATGTACGCCCAACTGATCTCTGGAGTAGCGCGTGATGCGCGCGAGCAGCGGGGTGCCGCCGGCATCGAGACGAATCAGCACGTGAGCGGCGTTGTCTGCCGATTGTTCGCTGACCACCGTTACCGGCAGTCGATTGAGAATGCTGCTGACCTCGCTGTTGTGCAGGGTCAGGCTGATATCGCGAGCGTGTACCTTGCAGCGCAGGGCCTGACCCACTGCCATCGGCGCGTGCGTGACACGGATGCTCATGTCGGTGGCCGGCAATTGCAGACTCAGCAATTGATACTCCGCATCGTAAGCACTGACCTGGCCTTCAATAATTACACCCGCGTCATCGCCCATCGCCATCGGCAGGTCCAGACGCGCAAGGGTTTCGCCGATCGGGCCGCTGGCCAACGCCTTGCCTTCGCTGAGCAAGACCAGATGATCGGCCAGCCGTGCGACTTCATCTTGAGCATGACTGACGTACAGCAGCGGAATATCCAGCTCGTCATGCAGGCGTTGCAGGTAAGGCAGGATTTCACTTTTGCGCTGACTGTCGAGCGCCGCCAATGGCTCGTCCATCAATAGCAGCTTCGGGCTGGTCAGCAACGCGCGGGCGATACCGACTCGCTGGCGTTCGCCCCCCGATAAGTGCTGCGGATGGCGTTCGAGCAGATGACCGATGCCCAAGAGCTCGGTGGCTTGCGCCATGTCGACGCGACGCTGGGATCTGGCGATACGCTTGAGGCCGAACTGCAGATTGGCCAGCACCGACAGGTGCGGGAACAGGCTGGCTTCTTGAAACACATAGCCGAGCGCACGTTTGTGCGGCGGGACGAAAATGCCGTTGGCGCTGTCCTGCCAGATTTCGTCGTTGATCCGGATAAAACTTTGTTCGGCGCGCTCAAGCCCGGCGATACAGCGCAGGCAGGTGGTTTTACCCGAGCCGGAATGCCCATAAAGCGCGGTCACGCCACGCCCCGGCAAGTTCAGGTCGACGTCGAGGCTGAAGCCCGAGTAGGCAATGTTAAGACGTACATCAATCATCACTCAGCTCCAGCCTGCGCGGGTTTTGCGACTGGAGTACAGCGCCAGCAACACCAGAAACGAGAACACCAGCATCGCCCCGGCCAGCCAGTGCGCCTGTGCGTATTCCATCGCTTCGACGTGGTCGTAGATTTGTACGGAAACCACGCGGGTCTTGTCGGGAATGTTGCCGCCAATCATCAGCACCACGCCGAATTCGCCGACGGTATGGGCGAAGCCAAGAATAGCTGCGGTGATAAAGCCGGGGCGCGCGAGCGGCACAATCACGCTGAAAAAAGTGTCCCACGGGTTGGCTCGCAGGGTAGCGGCGACTTCCAGTGGGCGGGTGCCGATCGCCGAGAACGCGTTTTGCAACGGTTGCACCACGAATGGCATGGAATAGATCACCGAACCGATCACCAGGCCCGTGAAGCTGAAAGTCAGGGTGCCCAGACCCAGCCATTGGGTGAATTGGCCGAGAACCCCGTGCGGGCCCATCATCAGCAACAGATAGAAACCGATGACGGTCGGTGGCAACACAAGGGGCAGGGCGACGATCGCGCCGATCGGGCCGCGCAACCACGAACGGGTGCGCGACAGCCACAGGGCAATCGGAGTGCCGACAACCAGCAGGATCGCGGTGGTCAGGGACGCCAGTTTCAGGGTCAGCCAGATCGCCGCGAAATCGGCACTCGTCAGCGACATTTACAGCTGGTATCCGTAAGACTTGATTACCGCAGCGGCTTTCGGGCCTTTGAGGTATTCAACCAAGGCTTTGGCGGCGGCGTTGTCTTTGCCTTTATTGAGGATCACGGCGTCTTGCTTGATCGGGTCGTGCATGCTCGCAGGGACGATCCATGCCGAACCGCTGCTGACTTTGCCGTCCTTGAAAATTTGCGACAGGGCGACAAAACCCAACTCGGCGTTGCCGGTCGAAACGAATTGGTAGGCCTGAGTAATGTTCTGGCCTTCAACGATCTTGGCTTTGGTGGTTTCGGTCAGTTTGAGTTTTTCCAGCACTTGTGTGGCTGCGAGGCCGTAGGGAGCCGCTTTCGGGTTGGCGATGGACAGGTGCTGGTACTCGTTGTTTTTCAGCACCTCGCCCTTTGCATCGACATAACCTTCTTTCGCCGACCACAGCGCCAGAGTGCCGATGGCGTAAGTGAAGCGCGAACCTTTGACGGTGTCGCCTTCTTTTTCGAGTTTTTCCGGGGTGGTGTCGTCAGCGGAGAGGAACACTTCGAACGGCGCGCCGTTCTTGATCTGGGTGTAGAACTGGCCAGTGGCGCCATAGGCAGCCACCAATTTGTGCCCGGTGTCTTTCTCAAAATCGGCGGCGATGGCCTGGATCGGCGCGGTGAAGTTGGCTGCTACCGCCACCTGCACCTCATCAGCCTGAGCAGCGCCAATGGCGAAGACGGCGAGTAAAGAGGCCAGGCAGGTAGGGGCAAAACGTGGGGCACGAATGGTCATGTAACAGCTCCGTGTTGGCGAGTGCAGAGGGCGCTTTTGTTGGACGTGGACTGCGCCGATGCGAGGGGGTGAATTCGCTATATAGCGAAATATATAGCGAAATGCCGCCAAACGGGAAGCGTTGCTTAAAAGCAGAGTGAGGATGCTTGAATCCTCACTCTGGTTAGCGTCACTGGCGAGTGAGTTTTGCCAATGCACCTTCGGCCAATTGCCGGGTCAGCTCAGCGCTGCCGATGTCTTTACCGAGAGTGAATGCCTGACCGGCCCAGAGGTTGGCAAACTCTGTTTCGTTGATCGCTCGCAGTGGCATCAGTGCACCACCGGCCAAGGGAAATGCCGGTGCCTTCGACGACATCGGACCCAGCTCGCGCATGACGCGGTTGAGAATACCCCGCGCTGGTCGCCCGGTGAAAATATTGGTGATCGCTGTTTCGCTCTCTTTGGCGGTGCGCAGTGCTTTGTGGTGAGCGGCGCTGACTTTCGCTTCCGGCGTGAACAGATAGGCTGTGCCGACCTGCACTGCTGAAGCGCCCAACAAGAATGCCGCTGCCACACCGCGAGCATCGGCGATGGCCCCGGCAGCAATCACCGGCACTTTCACCGCATCGACCACCTGAGGCACCAGGGCAAACGTGCCGACCTGACTGCTCAGATCATCGCTGAGAAACATGCCGCGATGGCCGCCGGCCTCGTAGCCCATGGCGATGATCGCGTCGCAACCGTTCTGCTCCAGCCAGATCGCTTCATCGACAGTGGTGGCCGAGGACAGAATTTTCGCCCCGGTCGCCTTGACCCGATCCAGCAGGGATTTCTCTGGCAGACCGAAGTGGAAACTCACAACCTCAGGTCGAAATTCTTCCAGCACTGCGCAGGCTGCCGCATCGAACGGTGCTCGGTTCGACACCGGCGTCGGTGCGTCGAAATCGGCGCCCAGTTCGCGGTAGTACGGTTCCAGCAAATGCTTCCATTCACGCGCGCGCTGCTCATCGGCCGGCGGTGGCTGATGGCAGAAGAAGTTGACGTTGAAGGGCTTGTCGGTGTGGTGGCGAATGGTGTTCAGCTCTTCGCGCAATTGCTCGATGCTCAGCATCGCCGCCGGCATCGAACCCAGGCCACCGGCATTGCACACGGCGATGACCATGGACGAATTCGTCGCGCCGGCCATCGGGCCCTGGATGATCGGCAGTTCAATGCCGAGCAGGTCAACAATGCGCGTGTCTGGCCATTGGCTCATAAGGCTGTACTCCAAACTATGAAAGGCAGAGCCGGTTTTTTAACAGCAAAACCGGATCCGCAGCCAGTTCGAAATTCAGAACAACCCGTGCAGTTTTTCAGCGTCGATGAAATCCGCCGCCTCCACCGCCGCCAAACGAGTGATTCATGAATTGCGAAGAGTTGTGAAAGTTGTTGGTGCGCTGGTTGCCGAAGTTGCGCGCAGCGGAGTCACGGTTGAGGTTCTGCAATTGCGCATTGTTATTGACCGGGGCAGTGCGAGTCGCGCCCCCGACCATCGATTGCCAGCCGTTGTCGGTCTTCTTGTAGACGTTGCCGTCGCGTCCTGCGTAAACGTTGTCGCCCACGCGTGCAGCGCCGCCATTGCGCCCGCGAATCCCGCCATATTGAGTGGTGTTGCCGGTGTTGGGGTTGTACACGGCGCCACGATTGGCGGTGACCTGCGTGCCGTTACGCGCATTGCCGGCGGTGACCCGTTCGCCGGCAATGGCACCACCGTTCGGTCCGACTGCCACGCCGCTGCGTCCGGCTGCGTAATTGCCGGTGTAGACGTTGTGCACGGCACCGCGTTGACCGGCAGCCGCGACGCCCGTGCGTGAGTTGTAGGAAGCACCGACCTGGCCGGCCCAGCGATTGCCGGTCCAGGCGTTGTAGCCCGCGCCATAGCGGCTGACCGTGGCCCGGTCACCCCACTGATGATAGAGGTTGCCGGTAGTGCCGGCCCAGCCGCCAGGTCCCCAGGCCACCGCGCCACCGCGATAGCCGTAAGCGGCGCCACCCCAGGCCAGTGGCGCCGGGTACAGGTGCGGCCCCCAGGCATAACCCCAGCCGTAATTGCCCCACCACGGGTACGCGCCCCAGCCCCAACCCATCGCCACGGTGCTGCCGCCCCAGCTCCAGCCAAAACCGAAACCGAAAGTCCAGCCCGTCCACGGTGTATAGCGGATGGCGACGCCGAAACCGTAAGTCACCGGCGGGCCATACCAGACGCTGCCCACCCAGGGCGTGTAGGGATAACCGGTGCCATACACCACGACGCCCGTGTTCGGATCAAGATTTGAACCCTGATAACCCGGCGTGTAGCCGACCACCACGGTATCGCCGCTGGACTCGTAGACCTTGACGTACGTGAGGTAATGCATGGGCGAGCTCGGCGGGATCGAATAGATCACCGCTGGCACGGAACTGGCGACAACCCACGGGCCGTTCACACCGGTAGCGGTGAACCAGATACCGTTTTCCACGGCGTACCAGCTGTCGTTGTCGACTCGGATAATGGGCGTAGCGCTGTTGACCACATATTGCAGCGTCGTGGTGTTGATGGCTTTGAGTTGCGGCTCGCCATCGAACTGTGGCGCGGTCATTTTCACCGCGCTTTTTTTGATCGCCGACGTCTGTGGAATAGTCGCAGCAATGGCGGCCTCTTTGGCTTGCGGCGTGCCGGCGACCGAAGCTTTGACGTTTTCCTTCGGGCTGTCATCGGGAATGTTGGCGAAATCTGCCGGCAGCTTGTCTGCCGGGGTAAACGTCCACGGGCCATTCATATCGGTGGCGCGAAACCAGCGCCCGGAGATCAGCACATAGCTGTTCTGGTCACCGATCTCCTTGAAGATGTGCCCGGTGGTATTGCTGACATACAGCAAACCGGTGCCCTGAATGGGCGTCCATTGCGCTGCGCCGTCAGTGACCAGTAATTCAGTGGGCGTGGTCGCGACAAAAATCTTTGGTTGTGGTGACCTGGCCAGGCTGGGGATTTTGTCTTTCGGGTCGCTTTGTCCGGTCAGCAGATCGACTTGCCGGCTCTGAATGGCGGCCTGTTTGGCTTTTTCCAGTTCGGCAAACGGTGTGGCCAGGCGGGTATACGCGCCATTGATCTGGTCCGCGACCATCCAGCCATCAAAGACGTGCAGATAATGTTTGCCCTGCGTGTCTTTCAACAACAGCGGGCGAGTATTGATCACCCGCTGCAGCGCCGTGCCGTCCACCGATCGGTAGGCCGCATCGCCATCGATATAGACGAGTAGGGCGGGTACGTCAGAACTGATGATGGTCGGCGGCGTGTTTTCCAGCGGCGCGCTGTCAGCTTTCTGCTCGGCTGACAGAACGCCGACAGCCGCTTCCAGTTGATCCAGCGAAATGGTTTTCTTGCGGTTGTCGGCGTCCTTCTGCAGGGCTGCGATCCAAGTGTCGGCTTGACTGGCATCGGCCGGGAAATCGGCTTTGATGATTTTGTACTGATCCAGCGCGACCCAGCGCGTGGCCTTGTCGACCAGCGTATGCGCGCTGAACTGCACAATGCCGTAGGTTGATTTGCCATCGGCGTTGGTGGCTTCAACCGCCGCACGAGCATTGAGGGTGTAGCCGTCCCAACTGTCGAGTTGCGGCTGATAGACCGTCAGCTTCGCTTTGCCGCTGCTGATGACTTGCGGCCAGGTCGGCTCGCTCGGGGTCTCAGCGGCCGGTGCCGCCCAGGCACTGCCGAACGTCAGCAGGCACAGCATCAACATCATGAGAAACGAGCGCGGGTAAGGCATTGTCAGCTCCATCGACAGGCCGATTTCTGAAGGAATAACGGTGAAACCACGACCGTCGAAAAAGCATAGTCGTCCGTGTTGGAAATACCCGGCGGATTCGCCGATTGGCACAAAGTCGTATGTGGCAGCGTGTTGCAATGTGGTATTTCAAGGCACGACATTCTGAAAACAGTCATACGAGGCAGTCATGTTCAACGCCATTGTGATCGACAAAGACGACAGCGGTTATCGCGCCAGCCTGCAGCAAGTCAACGAAGATCAGTTGCCCGAAGGCGATGTCACCGTCGCTGTTGCGTACAGCACGCTGAACTTCAAGGATGGGCTGGCGATTACCGGCAGCAGTCCGGTGGTACGCAAGTTTCCGATGGTGCCGGGGATCGACCTGGCGGGCAGCGTAGAAGCCAGTTCCCACCCCGACTATAAGGTGGGTGATCAGGTGGTGCTCAATGGCTGGGGTGTCGGCGAAAATCACTGGGGTGGTCTGGCGCAGAAGGCGCGGCTCAATGGCGACTGGCTGATTCCATTGCCCAAAGCCTTCACCGCAGCGCAAGCCATGGCCGTCGGTACGGCCGGGTATACGGCGATGCTGTGCATTCTGGCACTCGAACGTAATGGCGTGACGCCCGATCAGGGTGAGGTGTTGGTCACGGGGGCCAACGGTGGCGTTGGCAGTTTCGCCATCGCTTTGCTGAGCAAGCTCGGCTACCGCGTCGTCGCATCCACCGGCCGTGTTTCCGAGCATGAATATCTGAAGCAGTTGGGCGCCGCTGAAATCATCGACCGCGCGACCTTGTCAGCGCCCGGCAAGCCACTGGCCAAAGAGCGCTGGGCAGCGGTGATCGATTCGGTAGGCAGTCATACGCTGGCGAATGCCTGCGCCAGCACTCGCTCCGAAGGCACCGTCGCCGCCTGTGGTCTGGCGCAGGGCATGGATTTCCCGGCGTCGGTTGCTCCGTTCATTTTGCGTGGTGTGACACTGGCCGGCATCAACAGCGTGACCCAGCCCAAGGCGCGCCGCCTCGAAGCGTGGGAGCGTCTGGCCAGGGATCTGGATTTCTCCTTGCTGGCATTGATCAGCCATGAAATCGGCCTGAACGAGGCGATTGATGCGGCGCCGAAGTTACTTGCCGGACAGCTTCGCGGGCGGGTTGTAGTGGACGTTAATCGCTGACAATGTCAGTCGCGATCGACCTCGGCATCCGTCAAGCCTGTGTCTCGCGCTCAAGCAATTGACGTTTGCGCTCGACGCCCCAGCGATAGCCCGAAAGATTGCCATCGCTGCGCACCACGCGGTGGCAAGGGATCGCCACCGCCAAACGGTTGGCCCCGCAGGCCTGGGCTACCGCGCGCATGGATGTCGGTGCGCCAATGCGCTGGGCAATCTCGGCGTAGCTGGCCGTCTGGCCCAACGGAATTTCCCGCAGCGCCTGCCACACGCGTTCCTGAAACGCCGTGCCTCGCACGTCCAGTGGCAGGTCCAGGCCAATCGCCGGCGCTTCGATAAATCCCACGACTCTGGCGATCAATTGCTCGAAACCGCTATCGGCGCCAATCAGGTTGGCCTTGCGAAACTGGTCCTGCAGATCGCACACCAATTGATGCGGATCGTCACCCAGCAGAATCGCACACACACCGCGCTCGCTTTGCGCCACCAGAATCGCTCCTAGCGAGCATTGGCCGACGGCGAAGCGAATGTCGTTGTTCCTCCCGGCCGCGCGATAGTCGCCGGGTTTCATCCCCAACAAATGATCTGCTGATTCATAGAAACGGCTATTGGAATTGAATCCGGCGTCATACAACGCATCGGTTACCGAGCCGCCGTCTGCCAGGCGCTCACGGACTTTGCGCGAGCGATGCGCCGTTGCGTAGCCCTTGGGCGTCAACCCCGTCGCGGCCTTGAAGACACGATGGAAGTGAAACGGACTCAGGCCAGCGGTTTGCGCCAGTTCGTTGAGCGCCGGCAACGTCTCGGCGGATTCGATTTGGCGGCAGGCAATGGCGACGGTCGCGGCATGCTGCGCGGCGACATCACTTTGATCCTTGCTGGTTCTTTTGCTCGGCCGATAGCCGGCAGCCTCGGCCTGTTCAGCGGTATCGAAAAACTCGACGTTCTGCGGTTTCGGCAAGCGCGCAAGGCTGCTCGGGCGGCAGTAGATGCCGGTGGTTTTAACTGCGTAGACAAATTGCCCGTCCGCCCGTGAATCTCGCGCAACCACAGCGGCCCAGCGTGGGTCTGTTTCAATCGTGAAAGGAGTCGAAAGCGTTTTCATGAGGGTTTGTCCGTTGACCTGTTTGATTCAGGTTAACCAGCGTCGCAAGGCGCGACACTCCGGGCCTTGCGGTCAAATTTTTTGCAGACTATCCGGCCACGCGAAAGGTCAGATTGATCCGCTGTTCCCCCAGGCGCGGATGCCGGCCTTGCTTGATCGGCAGTACACCGTGAAAACGCAAGCGATCAACGCCACCCCAGACCACCATGTCGCCATGCAGCAAGGCAATGCGCTGACTCTTGTCGCTGCGATTGAAACCGCCGAAGAGGAACATTGCCGGCAACCCCAGTGACAGCGAAACGATCGGTGCAATGTAGGCCTTTTCGTCTTTATCCTGGTGCAATGACATCTTGGCGCCGGGGACATAGCGGTTGATCAGGCAGGAATCGGCGTTGAAGTCAGCGAATCCGGCTTGCGCGGCTGCCGAGTGCGCCAGTGCCGCGAATACTTCCGGCATTGGCGGCCATGGCAAATGACTGAGCGGATCGACGCCTGAATAACGATAGCCATAGCGATCAGTGATCCAGCCCAAAGCGCCGCAACTGCTAGTGCCCACCGACATGCTGAATCCACCCGGCGTGACCATGTGGCGCAACGGCGCTGCGGCAAGAATCGTATCCAACGCCGGCAGGATCTGCTCGATCAGCGGCAGGGCAAAACCATGCAGCAGCCACGATTGCTCGCCAATCTGCTCGGCGCGGGGGCGTTGCTCGGGTTCATGATCGGCGAACAGATCGAAAGTGTTCGGTTGCATGTAGGTCAGGTGGCGTCGTGAAAGATGATGCCTAGGGTATGCCTTTTTCCACTGTGCAGGCGACTGACGCCGTGGCGCATCGTTACCCGATAATCACCGCGCACGCCTTTGACCGGGCGCTGGTTCACGGCAAAGATCACCGCATCACCTTTCGTCAGATCGAGTACGTGCGGGCGAGACTGCATGCGCGGGCGCTGCTCGGTGAGAACGAATTCGCCCCCACTGAAGTCTTGCCCGGGTTCTGACAGAAGTATCGCCACTTGCAGCGGAAACACCGATTCGCCGTACAGGTCCTGATGCAGGCAGTTGTAGTCCTGCGCGCCGTACTGCAAAAGAAGCGGGGTAGGGCGTAATTGACCGGTGGCATGGCAGCGCTGAAGAAATTCGGCATGGCTCGGCGGAAAACGCTCGGGCAGGTTCATGCGTTCGTACCAGCGATTGGCCAAGGCAACCAGGCGCGGGTACAGCGCGCCGCGAAAGCGTTCTACGGGTGTCGGCAGGGGATAACGAAAATATTTGTACTCGCCACGACCGAAACCGTGGCGGGCCATGATGACCTGCGAACGAAACGGTTCGGTCTGCTGATACAGCGCACTCAATTGATCGCAGGTTTTAGCCAGCAGCAGCGAACGGACGATCGCGTAGCCGTCCTGATCCAGTTGCCGCTCAAGGCTTGCCCAGTCGAGTGAATCCAGACGAGAGGGTGACATCGACATGCTGACTCCTTGACGCTTGGTCGAAGAAAATCAGTCTAGGCAGGGCCTCGCGGCAGAACACTCCGCCGCTTGCGGTCGAATTCCTGTCGATGCTTACAGCGCTTTGCTGACGGCGATCTCGCTGATCACGTCGTCGCTCTGGCCGTGAAGGGCATCCAAAGCAGCCTTGGCTTCTTCGGCAGTGCCGTTTTCCAGCTGCGCGAACTCAAAGCGGCGTTCACCGTTGAGTTTGTATTTGATGACGTATTTGGTCGTTTGGGCCACGGTCATGCATTCCTTTCTGGTTGGACGGCTTGTCTCAGCTGAGTTTGGTGCTGGAGCGGCGGATGATCTTGATCGAGTGAGTCAGCGTCGGCTTGCGGGTCACGCTGATCGCACGGCGGTTGACGGTGTCGATGGTGATGTTCCAGAAACCGGTGCTCGGCGCGGTGATACGGGCCGGAAAGGTGTCGAAGGCGCCGCCGTGATAGGTGTGACGGCCGCCGTTTTTGAAGCTGCGGAAGTTGGCGTCGTTCATCAGACGGATGTTGCACATTTGCGAGCATTGGATGACGACGATGTCGTCTTCGTTGAGGTGTTCGCGCTGGTGAATGAATTTCATGGGCGCCTCCAGAAGGGCTTTTTCTACAAAATCAAAACGATAGCTTGTAATTGCGCGCAGTTTATCAGCCCGCACGGGTTATTATCTGGCCGTCGGGCGTTGGTTTGACAATTTTGAACAGATATTCGCAATCGGATGCGGGTTAAATGCAGAAGGCCCCGGAGAAAAACGGCATTTGTGCTGTCGGACGGTCTTTAACGGAGGTTTTGTATGAAGTGGGGTGTGGTGTGTCTACCGTTGATTCTGGCTGTGGGTGGTTGTGCGAGTGTTTCCGAAATCAATGAAACGCTGCCGACCGTGAGCGTAATCTCCGGCAAGAAACCCCATGAATATGCCCAATGCCTGGCCGAGAAGCTGGCGGACAGCCGCGGTGCGCTGCAAATGCAGCCGCACAAGGACGGGGTTCGGGTGATCGTCCCGGGTAAATTTTCCACCGGCGCGGCAGCGGTATTTGATATCGAAGATCGCTCCGGCGGCAGCAGCATCAAGTTGCATGAGCGCATGTCGAATGTGCCAGTACGTCCGCGTGATGTGCGAAACGCCGCCAATGCGTGTATTTCCGGCTGATAGACTGATTGTCATCAGCAACGATGCCGTCGCAGTCATGCTGTGACGGCATTTTCATTTCTGGAGTCGCGATGAAGCGAGAGCAAGTACGGGAGCGCCACGTAGAGGGCCTGATCTCTGCCACCCATGTCATCCAGAACCCGGCGAATCCGGGGGAGTGGATCGTGTTTTTCAAGAAGAGCGCCGGACGCAGTTATTTTCTGGTCGACGAAAACGACGAAGTCGAGTCGTTCAACCGTCTCGACGATCTGATCGAAGTCGTACGCGGACTCGGGATCAAATTCGCCGAAATTCATATGTAAGGTCTATTTGCAGACCACGACAACGTTGCGGTTCTTGTAGTTGCCGACATCGACTCCCAGCGTTTTGTCGCTTTCCTTGGGCTGAGGCGTACCGTCAGTGCCCACGATGCGATAACCGGTGCCTGCACAGGACGCATCGGCTTTTTCATAGCAGGTCGCCCAGGAGTTGGCTTCGCCGGAGCAATCGATCGACAGGCCCTGTTCACCGTTGTTCAGGTACGTGGGTTGGGAGGTCGCGCAGCCGGCCAGTGCCAATACCGCTATCAGGGGCAGCCATTTTTTCAAAGTCATGTTCGGGGTCTTCAGCAAGGGGGACTAGACGCTCTGACAGCGCCGGTGTGAAAAGGTTATAGCGTTTGGCCACTTGTTTGTCAGCGGGCACAAAAAAGCCCTGCACAAGGGCAGGGCTGAGGCGTGTCGGGACTGATCAGTCCTGATCTTTGCCGCGGCGCTTGGCCGATGCCGGAGTGTCCGTGAATACGGAAGCCACATCGGTGGCCATTTGTTCGCTGTCGAAAGGCCCGGCGATGTGTTCGCCATTGGTGGTGGTCAGCGTCCACTTGCCGTCTTTCTTGTCGATCACATACCCGTTGATGATTTTTACCGCGGCCATCTATCTGTCTCGTTCGCTGGTTCAAAGGCGCCATGATACCGCCAAATGCTGGCATTGGGGGGCGATGAGCGTATGGTAATCCGGATTGTCGACAGCTATGAGCTACGCTGATCTGGCTGCGTCAGGATGCCGATGGAACTATCGGCGAGAATATTTCTCTATGTTGGCATCGGTTAGCCAGTGCGGGGCATTGTAAGGTGCACGCCGCCTGATTAGACTGCGCCGAAACTCGTACACACAGCCCTTTCAAGGACTTATATGATCAAGAAATGCTTGTTCCCAGCAGCCGGTTACGGTACTCGCTTCCTGCCAGCGACTAAAGCCATGCCTAAAGAAATGCTGCCGGTGGTAAACAAGCCACTGATCCAGTACGGCGTTGAAGAAGCTCTGGATGCCGGCCTGACGGAAATCTCCATCGTCACCGGTCGTGGCAAGCGTGCTCTGGAAGACCACTTCGACATCAGCTACGAGCTGGAAAACCAGATCAAAGGCACCGACAAAGAGAAATACCTGGTCGGTATCCGCAAACTGCTCGACGAGTGCTCGTTCTCCTACACCCGTCAGACTGAAATGAAAGGCCTGGGTCACGCGATCCTGACCGGCCGCCCGCTGATCGGCGACGAACCGTTCGCCGTGGTTCTGGCGGATGACCTGTGCGTCAACCTCGAAGGCGACGGCGTACTGACCCAGATGGTCAAGCTGTACAAGCAGTTCCGCTGCTCGATCATCGCCATCCAGGAAGTCGATCCGCAGGAAACCAGCAAATACGGCGTTATCGCTGGCGAGATGATTCGCGACGACATCTACCGCGTGCACAGCATGGTCGAGAAGCCAAAGCCGGAAGACGCGCCGTCGAACCTGGCAATCATCGGTCGTTACATCCTGACCCCGGACATCTTCGACCTGATCGAACAGACCGAGCCAGGCAAGGGCGGCGAAATCCAGATCACCGACGCCCTGATGAAACAAGCCCAGAACGGCTGCGTCATGGCCTACAAGTTCAAAGGCAAGCGTTTCGACTGCGGTGGCGCTGAAGGCTACATCGAAGCGACCAACTTCTGCTTCGAGAACTTCTACAAGACTGGCAAGGCTTACTAAGAGCGCTTGATTGGTCTGTAAGAAAAACCCGCTTCGGCGGGTTTTTTCATTTTGCGCCCCCATATGACTGGCAGTGCTTGCCCAATGGGCGTCTGCAGGTATGCTGATCCCCTGCCGAGGAGATAGAAATGGCCTACGATTTTGACCTTTATGTGATTGGTGCCGGTTCCGGCGGTGTGCGCGCTGCGCGTTTTGCGGCCGGTTTCGGTGCGAAAGTGGCGGTGGCGGAGAGCCGTTATCTGGGCGGGACCTGCGTCAATGTCGGCTGTGTGCCGAAAAAGCTGCTGGTGTACGGCGCGCATTTCGCCGAAGACTTTGAGCAGGCGTCCGGTTTCGGCTGGAGCCTGGGTGAGGCGAATTTCGATTGGGCGACGCTGATCGCCAACAAGGATCGCGAGATCAATCGCCTCAACGGCATCTATCGCAACCTGCTGGTCAACAGCGGCGTGACCCTGCATGAAGCGCACGCGAAGATCGTTGGCCCGCATGAGGTTGAAGTGAATGGTGAGCGCTACACCGCGAAAAACATCCTGATTGCCACCGGTGGCTGGCCGCAGATTCCGGAAATTCCGGGGCGCGAACACGCAATTGGTTCCAATGAAGCGTTCTTCCTCAAAGAGCTGCCAAAGCGTGTGCTGGTGGTGGGCGGCGGTTATATCGCGGTCGAATTCGCCGGGATTTTCCACGGCCTCGGTGCAAATACCACGCTGCTGTATCGCGGTGATCTGTTCCTGCGCGGCTTCGATGGTTCGGTGCGCAAGCATTTGCAGGAAGAGTTGACCAAACGTGGTCTGGATCTGCAGTTCAATGCTGACATCGCGCGTATCGACAAGCAGGCCGATGGCAGCTTGAAAGCGACCCTCAAGGATGGTCGTGTGCTGGAAGCGGATTGCGTGTTCTACGCCACTGGCCGGCGTCCGATGCTGGACAATCTGGGCCTGGAAAACACCGATGTGCAGCTCAATGACAAAGGCTTCATCAAAGTCGATGAGCAGTATCAGACCAGCGAGCCATCGATTCTGGCGCTGGGCGATGTCATTGGTCGTGTGCAACTGACGCCAGTGGCATTGGCTGAAGGCATGGCCGTGGCGCGTCGTCTGTTCAAACCTGAGCAATACCGTCCGGTGGATTACAAGATGATCCCGACGGCGGTGTTCAGCCTGCCGAACATCGGCACGGTCGGTTTGACCGAGGAAGAAGCGCGCGACGCGGGTCATGATGTGGTGATCTTCGAGAGCCGTTTCCGACCGATGAAGCTGACCCTGACCGAGTGCCAGGAGAAGACGCTGATGAAGCTGGTGGTCGACGGCGAGACCGACAAAGTCCTCGGCTGCCACATGGTCGGCCCGGACGCTGGCGAGATCGTTCAGGGTTTGGCGATAGCGTTGAAGGCTGGCGCAACCAAGCGTGACTTCGACGACACGATCGGGGTACACCCGACGGCCGCCGAAGAGTTCGTCACCATGCGTACACCGGTCGGCGCTTAAGCGTCTTTCGGTTTGGCTGAGTCTGGCGCTGCCGCAACGGTGGGCGCCAGACGCTGGATTTCTTCCAGGCTTGCCTGGGCCTTGTTCAATTCCTTTTCCAGTGACTGGTTGAGCAGCGTCTGCTCCTCGACGCTCTGTTTGAGTGTCTGGCTTTCCAGGGTGGCTACGCGCAAGCGTTCCTGGAGGAGGGTGCGCTCACTGTCGACGCGCGTCGCTTGTTCGAGCAGTTGATCCTGACGCTGATTGCTCTGCTTGAGCTGATCCTGCAACAAACTCAGTTCGCGCTGGGTGCCACGGTTTTCCGTGAGCAGGCGTTCGTTGTCGCGGTGCAGTTGGGTGATCTCGTCCTGGCGGACCAATGCACTTTGCTGCGCCTGACGCAGCTCGGCCTGAATCTGCTGCACCTGCGCTTCGTGGCGGCTCTGTTCCTGCTCGCGCTGCTCTTTGCTGGCGTTGCGGTAGTGCTCCAGCGCGTCACGGGCATGCAGGTGTTTTTCTTCCAGCGAGCGGATCTGCTCGTCCTTGTCCTGCAAGCGCAATTCAAAATCCGCCAATGCCTGATTCAGCCCGGCATTGCGGGTTTGCTCGGTTTGCAGCATTGACCGCGTGTTGTTCAGCGCTTCGGATTCGCGCTCCAGTGCGGCGCCTTGAATGTCGTGGTCGTGTTCGAGCTTTTCCAGCGCCTGGCGCGTTTGTTTCAGCTCCGACTCCAGTGCTTCGCGCTGTTCCTCGAACTGCTCACGGGCCTGCTCGATGGGCTCTTGCGCCTGTTCTTTGAGGCGCTGGGCGAGACGAGAGACGAGGGCGGTCAACTCGTCATCGATGGGCTCCGCCGAGGCTTCAACCGGCTGCGCACCGTCATCCAGCTCTTTCAAATAACGATGGATCGTGGTTTTCGAGCCGGTGTTGCCCATTTCGATGCGTACTGCATCGATGCTCGGGTGTTCGCCACGGGCGAGGATCGCTGTGCGCGCGATTTGCACCAGTGCTTTGGTAATGCCGCCACGGGCCATGTGAACTCCTACGGTTACGTACTGTGGTACATGCCACTTAAGTACGCAGTGTACCATCTCAAAAATAAACATAAAACTTTGATAATCAAGACGCGGGATATACTGGTATTACCCAGTGTCAGGCGGCAAAATGCGCATCTGCATCCCCATATCAGTACGCCAGCGAGAAAACAGCCCATGAGCGATCTGGATCGCTATCTGCAAGCGGCCACCCGCGACAACACCCGCCGTAGCTACCGCGCGGCCATCGAGCATTTCGAAGTGAAGTGGGGCGGGTTCTTGCCGGCCACGGCCGACAGCGTCGCGCGGTATCTGGTAGCGCACGCCGAAGAGCTGTCGATCAATACGCTGAAACTGCGTCTGTCGGCGCTGGCGCAGTGGCACAACAGTCAAGGGTTTGCCGATCCGACCAAGGCGCCAGTGGTGCGCAAGGTCTTCAAAGGCATTCGTGCTCTGCACCCGGCGCAGGAGAAACAGGCCGAGCCGTTGCAGTTGCAGGATCTGCAGCGCGTCATCGATTGGCTTGAGCAGGAGGTGCAAACCGCGAAAGAGCAACAGGATCGCCCGTTACTGCTCAAGGCTTACCGTGATCGCGCCTTGATCCTGCTGGGATTCTGGCGCGGCTTCCGCAGCGATGAGTTGTGTCGCTTGCAAATCGAGCATGTACAGGCGCACGCCGGCAAAGGCATTACCTTGTATTTGCCACGCAGCAAGGGTGATCGGGAAAACCTCGGCCAGACCTATCAAGCGCCGGCGCTGCTCAAGTTGTGTCCGGTGCAGGCCTACATCGATTGGATCACTGAGGCGGCGCTGGTGCGTGGCCCGGTTTTTCGTAGCATCGACCGCTGGGGCAATCTGAACGAGGAGGGCTTGCACGCCAACAGCATCATCCCTCTGCTGCGCCAGGCGTTGCAGCGTGCGGGCATTGCCGCCGAAAACTACACCAGCCACTCGCTGCGCCGAGGCTTTGCCACATGGGCACACCAAAGTGGCTGGGATCTGAAGTCGTTGATGAGCTACGTCGGCTGGAAGGATATGAAGTCCGCGATGCGCTATGTTGAAGCCAGCCCATTCCAGGGAATGGCTCGGATTACGGATAAACCGGCTTCGTCGTAGAGATCGTTTTCTTCTATTAATACAGTCAGCTAATAGCGAAAACAAATCAGCAGCATCAGGTTTGCCAATGAGCCATCCGTCGAGTGAGTGGGTAGGATTCACCCATCAACTTCATAACCCCTGACGGAGAGTCATCAATGCCTATCATCAACAGCCAAGTAAAACCGTTCAAAGCTACCGCATTCAAAAACGGCGACTTCGTTCAAGTCTCGGACGCTGACCTGAAAGGCAAGTGGTCGGTCGTGTTCTTCTACCCAGCCGACTTCACCTTCGTTTGCCCAACCGAGCTGGAAGACCTGGCTGACAACTACGCTGCCTTCCAGAAACTCGGCGTAGAGATCTACAGCGTTTCCACCGACACCCACTTTGCTCACGCTGCCTGGCACAACACTTCGCCAGCCATCGGCAAAATCGAATACACCATGATCGGCGACCCGACCCACGCCATCTCCCGCAACTTCGACGTGCTGATCGAAGAAGTTGGTCTGGCTGACCGTGGCACTTTCGTGATCAACCCTGAAGGCCAGATCAAAATCGTTGAACTGAACGATGGCGGCGTTGGCCGTGACGCTTCCGAGCTGCTGCGCAAGATCAAGGCCGCTCAGTACGTTGCTGCTCACCCAGGCGAAGTTTGCCCAGCCAAGTGGAAAGAAGGCGAGGCCACTCTGGCACCGTCCCTGGACCTGGTCGGCAAGATCTAAGTCTGTGACACGCAACTCGGGGCGGATCTCCGCACCTACTTAAGTTAGCTGCACCGCCCCATAAAAATGCCCGGGCGAGATTCGCTCGGGCTTTTTTTCGCCTCAAATAAAGGAAATCGCCCGTATGTTGGACGCCAATCTTAAAGCCCAGTTGAAATCGTACCTGGAACGGGTCACCCAGCCGATCGAGATCGTTGCCTCCCTCGACGACGGTGCGAAATCCCGTGAAATGCTGGAACTGCTGAAAGACGTTGCCAGTCTTTCGAGCCAAATTACCTTGATCGACAGCGGTGCCGATGCACGCAAGCCATCGTTCTCGATCAACCGCCCGGGCGCTGACATCAGTCTGCGTTTCGCCGGCATCCCGATGGGCCACGAGTTCACTTCGCTGGTGCTGGCCTTGCTGCAAGTCGGCGGCCACCCATCGAAAGCCAGTGTTGAAGTGATCGAGCAGATCCGCTCGCTCAAAGGCCAGTTCAGCTTCGAGACTTACTTCTCGCTGTCCTGCCAGAACTGCCCGGACGTCGTTCAAGCGCTGAACCTGATGGCCGTGCTCAATCCGAACATCCGCCACGTCGCCATCGACGGCGCGTTGTTCCAGGACGAAGTCAACGATCGCAAGATCATGGCTGTACCTAGCATCTACTTGAACGGTGAAAACTTCGGCCAGGGCCGCATGGGCCTGGAAGAGATTCTCGCCAAACTGGACACCGGCGCCATCGAGCGTCAGGCCGAGAAGATCAGCGCTAAAGAGGCCTTCGACGTGTTGGTTGTCGGCGGTGGCCCGGCCGGTGCTTCGGCAGCGATTTACGCTGCACGTAAAGGCATCCGCACCGGCGTTGCGGCTGAGCGTTTCGGCGGTCAGGTGCTCGACACCATGGCCATCGAGAATTTCATTTCCGTACAGGAAACCGAAGGGCCGAAACTGGCCACAGCACTCGAAGAACACGTCAAGCAGTACGACGTCGACATCATGAACCTGCAACGCGCCGACAAGCTGATCCCGGGCAAAAACGGCGAGCTGCATGAAGTCCGCTTCGCCAGCGGCGCAACCCTCAAAGCCAAGAGTGTGATTCTGGCGACCGGTGCGCGCTGGCGTGAAATGAACGTGCCGGGCGAGCAGGAGTATCGCAACAAAGGCGTGGCGTACTGCCCGCACTGCGACGGCCCATTGTTCAAGGGCAAGCGCGTGGCAGTGATCGGTGGCGGTAACTCCGGCGTCGAAGCGGCCATCGACCTGGCCGGGATCGTGTCGCACGTAACGCTGCTGGAGTTCGACGTACAACTGCGTGCTGACGCCGTATTGCAACGCAAGCTGCACAGCCTGCCGAACGTCACCGTGATCACCAGTGCGCAAACCACTGAAGTCACCGGCAATGGCGAGAAGGTCAGCGGTCTGCGCTACAAGGATCGCAACACTGACGAGCTGCGCACTGTCGAGCTGGAAGGGATCTTCGTGCAGATTGGTTTGTTGCCGAACACCGACTGGCTGAAGGGCACCATCGAGCTGTCGCCGCGTGGCGAGATCATTGTCGATAACCGCGGTGAAACGTCGATTCCAGGCATCTTTGCAGCGGGTGACGTGACCACTGTGCCGTACAAGCAGATCGTGATTGCAGTGGGCGAGGGCGCCAAGGCTTCGCTGAGCGCTTTTGATCATTTGATCCGCACGTCGGCTCCTGCGTAACTGCCGGGCCAGAAATGAAAAAACCCATGAGCGATCATGGGTTTTTTATTGCGCGTGAAAAGCTGCCCCTCACCCCAGCCCTCTCCCGAAGGAGAGGGGGCCGACCGAGGTGTCTGGCGTTTTCCATCGACCTGAAAGCGCCAGTCGATTATGGATACAGCGCCAGCCGTTAAAGTCGGTGAACCTGCGCAATATCCCCCAATCAGCCCCTCTCCCTGTGGGAGAGGGAGCCGGCCGAGAAGTGGTGCGTCGATTTGTAAGACCTAATCGATTATGGATTCAACGCCAATCGTTCAAGTCGGTGTAACTCTGCAATATCCCCCAATCAGTTCCCTCTCCCCCAGGGAGAGGGCTAGGGTGAGGGGCTTTTGCTTTTACAGCGGCGCAGGCTGAATAATCTCGACCCAGTAACCATCCGGATCCTTGATGAACGCCAGGCTTTTCATGCGGCCATCGCTCAGACGCTTCTGGAAGTCGCAGCCCAGTTCTTCAAAACGCGCACAGGCCGAGACAATATCCGGCACCGAAATGCAGATATGGCCAAAACCACGTGGGTCGGTATTGCCGTTGTGATAAGCGAAATCGGCGTCGTTCTCAGTGCCGTGGTTGTGAGTCAGTTCCAGAATGCCTGGAATCGACTTCATCCACTCGGTGCGAGCCGCTGCGTCAGCCGGGATCTGTGCCTTGTCGACCAGCGCGAGGAAGTACAGGCTGAACTCGGCTTCCGGGAAGTCGCGCTTCTCAACCAGCGAGAAACCCAGCACGCGAGTGTAGAAGTCCAGGGATTGGGTGATGTCTTTGACGCGCAACATGGTGTGGTTGAAGACGAAGTTGCGGGTTGCGCTGTCTGGGGTGGCAGTGACGCCGGGGAAAGTGTTGAGTTCGTGCAGGCTCATGGGCCCTCCAATAACTATGGGCGAGTGAATGGGCGCAATGATACGCATGCCTGTCGGCATCGCCAAATGAAAGGGCAGGCTTGCCCTGCGTGCGGGCGAGCCTCAGACTTTACCGCTCAATCTGTGAGTGCGCCCGGCAATGATCCGACTGTTCAAATCCCTGTTTGTTTTTTCTTTTTTGTCGCTGGTGGCGGTGTGCGCGTCGGCGGACGAACCGAGCATCACCTGGCCGGCCGGCTGGGAAGTCGAGGCGCTGCCTCCGGTGACGGCACAGGTTTCCCGTCAGCGAGCGGTGAAGAATGATGCCAATGGCAATCAGGTGATGGTGATGGAATTGACCATGACTCAGGTTGAGAAGGGCCACCAGGTCAATTTGCAGGGCGTGCTGCTGGAAATGCGCAAGTCGATACAGAAAGACTTCTTCCAGGGCGGCTACCAAAGCGTCTGCAACAAAGTGCATGCGGCGACGCTGGGTTCTTTGTCGGCGCTGGAAACCACTTGCACGATCACCGAAAACGGTCGGCATGTGTTGTCGCAAACCCTGGTAGCGGCGGTAGAGGCGGACAAGGCTTATGTTCTTTCCTACGCCGGGCAAGCTGAGGTTTATAAGGCGAGCGCAGACGAGATAGTGGCGGCGAGAAACAGCTTGAAACTTTAAGCCGCTGTACTCTTCACGCCGAAGGTTAGATACCCGAAGGGATTAAGTACAAAGTTTAACGTGGGTCACGATCGTAACATCGCGCAGCAAAATGTTTGGCGTCTGGCTCAGCAACGTTACAGAAAACTCGAAACTTCTTCGATGAAATTCATTTCATTTGTTAGATATTGTCAATAAAAAAGCCCTGCATGATGCAGGGCTTTTTTGTTGGCAGGGGATTAACCGCGCAACCAGGAGTCAACGGTGGCAGCACCGTATTGTTCCTTCCAGGCTTTCAGGCCGCGGTGGTTGCCGCCCTTGGTTTCAATCAGTTCACCGGTGTGCGGGTTGTGATAAACCTTGACCACGCGAGCGCGGCGGGTTTTAGGCGCTGCAGAGGTCTGCAGACCGGATTTTGCCGGGTTCGGATCGAGGATGGCGATGATGTCTTTCAGGCCTTTGCCGTAGGTTTTCATCAGCCCCTGGAGCTTTTCTTCGAATTCGATTTCTTTCTTGAGCCCGGCATCGTTCTTCAGCGATTCCAGCTGCTTGAGCTGTTCCTGAAGGGCCTTTTCAGCTGCACGAAATTCAGCGAGTCTGGACAATATCTTTACTCCAATAGTGTGTTTGGCTGATACCAACCGCAAACAAAGCTAATAAGCCAAGAGCCTTGAAGCGACTCGGTGATAAATGGCTCACCTGCCAATCTTGCTCAGGTTGAAAAAATTGTAGTAGTTAATGCGCCAAGAGTAAATCCTGATGTTGTCTTCATGTAACAACAGCGGTCTTTTGTATCAATTTGGTGCGCCTGATCGGGACGCTCGTCTTAATCCGGCTTAGTTAATGGTGAGTTAATGCGCTGATGAACTCCGCGGCCGGCATCGGTTTGCCGAACAGGTAGCCTTGCAGAAAGTTGACGTGATGTGCAGTCAGATAATCGGCTTGCGCCTGAGTTTCGACACCTTCGGCAACAATACCCAGATCAAGCTTGGCCGACAGTTCGATAATGGTATCGAGAATGTGTCGGGACAGCGCATCGACGCCGATCATGGCGACGAAACTCTGATCGATCTTGAGGAAATCCACATTGAATTTGCGCAAGTAGCCGAGGCTTGAATGACCGGTACCGAAGTCGTCAATCGCGATCTTCACGCCCAGTGCATGCAGTTGCTCGAACAGTTGCCGGGTGATGTCGGTCGGCTCGATCAATTCGCGCTCGGTCAACTCCAGCACCAGGCTGATGCTGTCGGGCACGAACGCGGCGAGAAACGCCCGGCAGTCCTCCACCAGTTCCAGATCCTTGCAATGGCTCGCGGTGATATTGATGCCGATATGAAAGGGCGGGGTGAACGTTGATGACAGCGGTCCCAGCAGCGCAGCGGTTTGTTGCATCAAGGCGCGGGTCATCGGCACGATCAACCCCGAATGCTCGGCGAATGGAATAAACAGGTCCGGGCGCACCAGTCCTTCTTTGGGGTGAGTCCAGCGCATCAGCACTTCGGCCCCCGACCACTTCTTGCTGTCGCCATGCACTACGGGCTGAAAGTAAGGAATGAATTCGCCTGCCTCGAGCGCCCGAAGCATCTCGTGGCTCGGAGACGTCGAGCGCTTCTGCAAGACATGGCCGATGGCACCCGAGACCACGCCAAAAAAGATCAGCAGACTGAACAGCGGCGGGTATTCATCGGCCATGTAGCGCCAGGTTTCGCCCTCGGGAAATCCCGCAGAAACGCTGAACGCATAACGCGAAGAATCGAGTGTGTGTTGTGCTATCGGCAACGCGGGCAGGGCGCCAGTGTGTACTTTGCCGTCGGCCGACAGCCAGTTGTCACCCACTTGCAGCACCAGCAACATGTGCCGGCCGATCAGACGCAACATGTTGCTTAGATGGTAGCCGTCGAGTGTCGTCAGTGCGCCGCCGCGACCCTCGCTGAGCCGATAGACCAACAGAGCGGTGTTGGGTGTTACCGGGTTGCCATTCATCAGCCACAACTTGCCCTGGTTGTAGTCGCCCGCGTTGACGGCTTCCTTGAAGTCGCCAAACAACGAACTGCAATAGAGGTTGTCGTCCCACACCAGATTGGTCGAGCGCACGAACGGGCGACGGGTCACTTGCTCGCGCAGGGCGAGCTTGACGTTCTCACAAGTCTGGCCGGCCAGAGGCAGCAATTCACGGGCTGCCTGGGCCGTGTTGTCGAGCATCAATTCGAATTGGCGCAACGCCTCTTCCGCAGTCTGTTGTGAACCTTGTTCCAGCGTGCGTTCGGCCTGCACGTAGAGAATTACGCTGCCCAGCAGCACCGGAAGCAAGCCACTGAGCAGTGTGACGACGATGCGGGCGCTGCGTTTGCGGCGGGGTCTGGCGGTCAACGGCATGGGCGCATCCTGTCGCGGTGGAGTGGGGCTCTCGAATGCAGGCCGGATAACGGCGCGCCGCTGAAAATCACATCAGCCAGAAGGGAGGATAGATGGCAGAAGGCGCTTGCGCTGCTCATCAAAGATTCATCCGCGACGCCACTTCGATAAAGGCCAGGGTGGCGGGAGAGGCCTGGCGCTGATCGAGGACGGCAAGTCCGACCTGGCGCTGCACGGCGGGCAACAACGGCTTTTTCACGTAGTGAGACGTTGCTTCCTCCGGCAATGAGCCTTCGGCAACAATCGTGATGCCATCGCCACGGCTGACGGTGTCGAGGGTGCTGAGCAGTTGCGAGCAGCGATAGCGAATATTCGGTTGCAAGCGCGCGGCCATGAACAGCTGCGATACCAGTTCTGAAGAACCCGCCTCGGTGAGCACGAACGGGTCGTCGCACAAGTCCTTGAGAGTCAATGCCGATCGCGCTGCCAGCGGATGACCTACAGGGAGCAGGGCAACCATCTGGTCTTCGATCAGCGCAAACGTGTCGAAGCGATCTTGGGGCAGCACCACAAAACCGATGTCGATCCGCCGCTCTTCGAGCCACTGGGTCACTTGTCGATCGGGTCCTTCATCGATGTGCACCTCGATGCCCGGATGCGCCTCTCGATAACGCCGCAAAATATTGGGCAACAGTTTGATCGACGATGTTGGTCCGAACGAGCCGATGCGCAAGGTGCCGCTTTTCATACCGCGCGCATCGGCGGCTTCCTGACGCAAGGTGTTGGCCAGACCGAGCATCGCGCGGGCGCGCAGCAACAGTTGCTCGCCGATATCGCTGAGTTCCACTGTCGACTGGTGCCGACGCAGCAGCTCGACGCCGAGTTCTTGCTCCAGCGCTTTCATCGCATGGGATACCGCCGACTGTGAAATCCCCAGCCGATGCGCCGCGAGGGTGAAACCGCGCAGTTCGGCGACCACTGAGAAGATCTCCAGTTGGGTAAGGGTCATGAGTATTTGCTCATTTTACGATGATGGGGAATGAGGTGAATGATACGGCATTCCTCAATTTCCTTGGGCTGGAGCGTCATGCGCAACGTTGAGCAGCTACACACAACTTCATCCGACATCGCCGTTTACCTGACTCTGGCGGCGGTCACCATGATCTGGGGCGGGACCTTTGTCGCCGGACGTTTCCTGGCCGGCAGCCTGAGCCCAATGTTCGCCGCCAGCCTGCGCTTCTTGCTGGCCAGTGCGGCGTTGCTGGGCTTTTTGTGGCTGGCGCGGATCCCCTTGGCGCGGCCGACCCCAAGGCAGTGGCTGCAACTGATGCTATTGGGATTCTTCGGGATCTTCTTCTACAACCTGTGCTTCTTTTACGGCCTGCAATACATCAACGCGTCGCGGGCTTCGTTGATCGTCGCGTTGAACCCGGCGGTGATCGGTCTGGCCTCATGGTGGTTGTTCAAAGAACGCTTGAGGCGGGTGAAGGTCGCCGGAATCGCCACCTGTATTGTTGGCGCTGGTCTAGTGATCGTCAGCCGTAATCCGCAATTACTGGCTGCAACGCCTGACGCATGGATCGGTGATCTGTTGATCCTCGGCTGTGTGCTGGGATGGGGTGTTTACTCGTTGTTTTCCCGTGAATTGAATCAGACGCTGGGGCCGGTGCAGACCGTGACGTATTCGATCCTGATCGGCACGCTCATGTTGTGGGTTGTGGCGGCTGTGCGCGGCGAACTGAGCTGGGAGGCGCTGGATGATCTGGGGCTGCCGCAATGGCTGAGCCTGACCTACCTCGGCGTCCTCGGCTCGGCGCTGGCCTACATCGGCTATTACCACGGTATCCGCAAAATCGGCGCGACGCGCAGCGGGGTGTTTATCGCGCTGAACCCGTTGACGGCCGTGGTCTTCGGCGCAGTGTTGCTGGACGAACACCTGACATTGGCCATGTATGGAGGTGGCGCACTGATCCTGACGGGCATTTACCTGTGTAACAAACCCCTTGCACCGGGCGCCAGAAAGCGGATTTTATAGAGAGAGCAGACAAGCCTATTTACGCTGTGTAGAATCGGGTTACGCATACAATAATAATCGTCTTCTGGCAGCAGAAGCCTCGCCCGCAAGAGCCTTGGGTCGACAATGAAGATATTCGGGTTTCAACTGATCTACGGTGACTTTCTCGCCCGCAGTGTGCGTGGCATCTCCTGCGCGCCACCCACCGACCTCACATGACTGACAAATAACCCTGGTTAATTGATAAGAAATGATGAGGTGCCACCATGGCAGATTTATACGAAAACCCAATGGGCCTGATGGGCTTTGAATTCATCGAGCTGGCATCGCCGGTGCCGGGCACCCTGGAGCCGATCTTCGAGATCATGGGCTTCACCAAAGTCGCCACCCACCGCTCCAAGAACGTGCACCTGTACCGTCAGGGCGCGATCAATCTGATCCTCAACAACGAACCCAACAGCGTTGCGTCGTACTTCGCCGCCGAGCACGGTCCTTCCGTTTGCGGCATGGCGTTCCGCGTCAAGGATTCGCAAAAAGCCTACAACCGCGCACTGGAACTCGGCGCTCAGCCGATCCACATCGAAACCGGTCCGATGGAGCTGAACCTGCCGGCGATCAAAGGCATTGGCGGCGCGCCGCTGTACCTGATCGACCGTTTCGGCGAAGGCAGCTCGATCTACGACATCGACTTCGTGTTTATCGAAGGCGTTGATCGCAACCCGGTCGGTGCCGGCCTGAAAATCATCGACCACCTGACCCACAACGTGTATCGCGGTCGCATGGCCTACTGGGCGAACTTCTACGAGAAGCTGTTCAACTTCCGCGAGATCCGTTACTTCGACATCAAAGGCGAATACACCGGCCTGACTTCGAAAGCGATGACCGCACCGGACGGCATGATCCGCATCCCGCTGAACGAAGAGTCGTCCAAAGGCGCGGGCCAGATCGAAGAGTTCCTGATGCAGTTCAACGGCGAGGGCATCCAGCACGTCGCGTTCCTCACCGACGACCTGATCAAGACCTGGGATCAGTTGAAGAAGATCGGCATGCGCTTCATGACCGCGCCGCCGGACACCTACTACGAAATGCTCGAAGGCCGTCTGCCGAACCATGGCGAGCCGGTTGATCAACTGCAATCGCGTGGCATCCTGCTCGACGGCGCCTCGGAGCAGGGCGACAAGCGTCTGCTGCTGCAGATTTTCTCGGAAACCCTGATGGGCCCGGTGTTCTTCGAATTCATCCAGCGCAAAGGCGATGATGGTTTCGGCGAAGGTAACTTCAAGGCTCTGTTCGAGTCGATCGAACGCGATCAAGTGCGTCGTGGTGTGCTTGCCACCGAGTAATCGGCCACTGAAATGAAAAATCCCGGCCTGCAGCGATGCAGAGCCGGGATTTTTTTGAAGATCAAAAGATCGCGGCCCGAGCCTGCGGCAGCTCCTACAGGGAAAATGCATTCCAAATGTAGGAGCTGCCGAAGGCTGCGATCTTTTGCTTTTAAGGGCGGCGTTGCCGCGTCAGGTGTTTGAAGCCTTCGAAGATCAGCACCACAACCGCCAGCCAGATCGGAATATACGTCAGCCATTCCCCGGACTTGATGCTCTCACCGAGCAACAACGCCACGCCAAGCAACAGCACCGGCTCAACATAACTCAACAGGCCAAACAGACTGAACGGCAGCAATCGGCTGGCAATGATGTACACCACCAGCGCCGATGCACTGATCAGGCCGAGCAGCGGGATCAGCCACATCAGCCCCGGGTATTGATCAAACACGCCCAAGCCTTGCTCGCCGCCCTGCACAAACCACCAGGCGACCGGCAGCATCAGCGTCATATCCACCCACAATCCGCCGAGGTGGTCGGTTTTCAGGTATTTGCGCAGGACGAAATACAGTGGATAGCCGACCACGACCACCAGTGTCGCCCAGGAAAAACCGCCGACCTGATATAGCTCATTGAGCACGCCCAAACTGGCGAAGAACACTGCAATTTTCTGCAAATAAGACAGACTTTCTCCGTAGGCAATCCGTCCGGTCAGCACCATCGCCAGCGGCAGCAGAAAGTAGCCCAGCGACACGTCGAGGCTGTAGCCGTTGAGCGGCGCCCACATGAACAGCCACAGTTGCACACCGAGCAGGGCAGCCGAGACGCTCAACCCGGCGACCAGTTTTGGCTTTGCCGCGACCACACGAACCAGCTCCAGCACCCGCCGCCATTCCCCGGATACCAGCATGAACACGGTCATGCACGGCACGGTCAGCAGCATCCGCCAGCCGAAAATCTCTACGCCACTCAACGGTGTGAGCAACGAGGTGTAGTAATACATGACGGCAAACAGCACCGAGGCTGAAACCGATAGAGCGATACCTTTAGACAAACTGTCCTCGCGGGGGTTGATGGTCAAACGGGGCGCGAAGGATACGTGGTTTTTGTGCTGAATATTGGGCAAATGCTCAATATTCTTCACACACATTCCCCTGTATGAGCTGCCGCAGGCTGCGATCTTTGATCTCGCCTTTGAAAGTCGAAAGATCGCAACCTGCGGGCGTTCCTCCACAAGCGTAGTCAGTGGCAGGAAAACATCACTGAGCAACCTTCAACGGATTACCGAAGCGCTTGAGGTACATCTCGCCGAACTTGTAAGAGGCATAATCGGTGACGTGACCAATATCACGATAGACCGGCAAACCGTCGACGGTGGTCATGCAGGCGGCGTCTTTGCACTGCACGATTTTCGGGTCAATGACGATCAAGTCGGGATATTCAGCCTTCAGATCATTGAAGAGTTGTTCCAGTACCGGCTCTTTGGCACCTGACCATGGCGCCGTGGCGCAGAGGTTGCTTTGCTCGACACTGCCCATCAAACCGCGCAACTTGACCTGTTGCAGCAGGCAGGTGTTGATCCCCTCAGGCATAGGCAGCGTGTTCTCGAGAAGGACTGGAGTAGCACCGGATTCGACAATGATATCCAGAGCCTTGCGGATCGCTGTGCCGAGACGTTGTCTTGACAGTTCCGGGCTGCGCGGGTCATCGAGTTTGGTGACGATGTCATCGTCGAGATAGGCCTCCCAGAACTGACCCACGATCACATACTTGAAATGCCGCTTCGCGATCATGTCGTAATAGCGTTGAGCGGCGTTGTGGCATTTTTGATACAGCCCGTTGGTGTATTTACTCTCGTCATAGAGGTAGATCCCGGGCAAGGCCAGGCACGCCGGATAGCCCTGTGTGAGCACGGCAAGATTGGCATCCTTGGCCAATGTTTCAACAAAGCCCCAGTAATGATTCGAAAACGAATCGCCCATCAGCAGTATTTGCGGTGCAGCCTGTGCGGCGCCCGATATGCAGCCAGGATCGGCGCCATCGCTGACACCCAGGCATCCCTCGCGAGTGGCCGGAACAGATGCTTTCAAACCGTTGAACACGTCGTTGTAGCCTTGGTTGAAGCGGTTCGGCCAGCCTTCTTGTCTGACGCTGGCCGCGTGGAGCAGCGACAGGCCGATCGCCGGCACGATCATTAGCACGACCAGGGTTTTGGCAAAGCCGAGCCTGGCCTTTCGAAAGCGGTTTTCGATCAACACATAGCAGAGCCAGGCCGTGACGAACGTGGAGACGAAGTAAACGATCGTCATCGGCGGGGTGAGCGCGATGCCCATGTAACTCATCACCGCCAGGATCGGCCAGTGCCACAAGTACAAGGAGTACGAGAGCGTGCCGATAAACACCAGGGGTTTGAACGCCAGCAGTTTCGAGGTGATGCTTGCATTGCCAACACCCGGAAACAGCAAGGCTGCCGTTGCGAGGCACACGGCAATGGCGTGATATCGCGGAAAGCCCGGCAGGATATCTTCCAGGGTGGCGCAGTAGATGATCGTCGCCAGCGAAAGCGCGCAGACCAGCGTGGCGCTCAGGCGATTGAGCCTGAACGTGTCCGTGCTGAAGATGACCGCACAAGAGCCAATCATCAATTCGAAAATTCGCGCGGTGAAGAAGTAATAGTTTTTTTCAGGAGCCGTGTAAGACAGGTACAGGGCGAGCGCCATTGCCGCCAGGGTCAAGCCGAGCACCGCTGCTTTGAAAAGGCTTTTCGCCAGATAACGGTAGAGCAACCAGAGGCCCAGTGGCAGCGCCAGGTACCACTGCCATTCGATGGCCAGCGACCAGGTGTGCAAGAGCGGCAGACTGGCCGCATCGGGCGTGGCGTAACCCGTGGTGACTTTGGAAAAGTACTGGTTGGAGATGATCAGCGACGTGTATTTTTCGCTTTTGAGAAAATCCACATAGTCATCGGGCAAATACAGCAGCGTGGTGACTATCAGCGTTACGACCAGCAACGCAATCACGGCCGGTTGCAAGCGCCAGATTCGACGCGTGTAGAACCCCGAGAAAGTGAACGTGCCGTTGTTCAGCGACTTCATGATGATTGCGGTGGTCAGATAACCCGAGATCACGAAGAAGATGTCGACGCCAATAAACCCTGACGGGAAGAACGCCAGGCCGCCGTGAAAAATCAGCACCAACAACACCGCGATTGCGCGCAGCCCATCGATATCCGCACGGTAATCAATCGAAGGTTTGCGATCCACCGCAGTTGCGGTCGCTGCCGGCGCAGGAAGCTTATCGGCAAACAGTTTGAACAGCAGCCCGCGCAAAGGCTTCCTGGTTACCTCAACGGGGCGATTGAGCATGTATTAAGTCCCTGGTTATTTCTGAACGCTCAATCAAATCATCCGTTTGATCGCGCTTGCTTCAACGAAAAACAGCCGATTGTATCGGCTGTTGCTGGACAAGGGAAAACGCTTAAACCAGATGCGGTTTACGCCCCGACACAAAATGACTGACATCGTTGAATCCCGGCGTCGATGCATGGCCCGGCGTCACCAGCGAATCGATGAAAGCCTCATCTGCTGCGGTGATCTTCACGGTCTGTGCCTTGGTATACGCATCCCATTGCGCTTCGGTGCGCGGCCCGACAATCGCCGACGTCACGGCACTGTTGTTCAACACCCAGGCAATCGCAAACTCCACCATCGCGACGCCGCGCTGTTCGGTGTACTGCTGAATCTGCTGGGCAATGCGCAGTGATTCCACGCGCCACTCGGTTTCCAGAATGCGTTTGTCCTGACGCCCGGCGCGGCTGTTGGCGTCCGGCTGCACATCCGGCGCGTATTTGCCGCTGAGCACGCCACGGGCCAGCGGACTGTAAGGCACCACACCCAAGCCGTAGGTTTGCGCCGCGGTGATCTGCTCGGTCTCGGCCTGACGGTTGACGATGTTGTACAACGGCTGGCTGATCACCGGGCGGTCCACGCCGAGTTTATCGGCGATGCGAATCACCTCGGCAATCCGCCAGCCGCGATAGTTCGACAAGCCCCAATAACGAATCTTGCCCTGACGAATCAGATCGCCAATCGCCGAAACGCTCACTTCAAGCGGCGTGTTGTGGTCTTCGCGGTGCAGGTAATAGATGTCGAGATAGTCAGTACCGAGCCGGGTCAGGCTGGCATCGATGCCATTGAAAATGTGTTTGCGGCTCAAACCGCTGCGATTCGGCACACCGTCCACCGGGCCGAAACCGACCTTGGTTGCCAGCACCCACTCATGCCGATGACGGGCAATCGCTTCACCGACGATCTCTTCGGAACGGCCGTTGGTGTAGACGTCGGCGGTGTCGATGAAATTGATGCCCTGATCCCAGGCCTTGTCGATGATACGCAGCGAATCCTCAGCGCTGGTCTGCTCGCCAAACATCATCGTGCCAAGGGTGAGGGTGGACACCTGCAAGCCCGAGTGCCCGAGTGTGCGAAAGCTCATGCCGAAATCCTTTTGTCGGTGGGAAAGGGTTAATCAAATACCAGAAGCGTGCGATGCGGCAAAGTGAATTATTGGCTCAATGCTGCGCAGCGCTGTTGCAGAAACGCCTGCAACACCCTTACCCGTTCCGACACCTGCACCCGATGCGGACAGAGCAAATTGAACGGCGCACTTTCGCCGTGCCAGTCATCAAACAACGTCACTAACCGCCCAGCGCGGACATCTTCAGCAATGTCGAGCCAAGCCTTGTACGCGATGCCATGCCCGGCCAGCGCCCAGCGGCGGGCGACTTCGCCGTCGTCGCTGAGGTAGTCGCCGTGGACTTCGACTTCCAGCGTTTCATCGCCGAGGCTGAAACGCCAGCTGTTGTAGGGGCGGCCATTGCGTAGATAGAGCAGGGCGCTGTGCTCGCTTAGTTCGCTGGGATGTTGCGGGGTGCCACGGCGCGCCAGATAGTCAGGGCTGGCGCAAGCGACGCGCCGGTGTTGCGGCAGAATTGGCAACGCCACCAGCGTCGAATCGCTTGGCGTGCCAAAACGCAGGGCGACATCGACGGTCTCGCGGAACAGATCGGCGTGGCGGTCGTTGAGCAGCAGTTGTAGTCGAATATGCGGGTGTTCGAGCTTGAAATCGTCGAGCCACGGCAACAACACGTTGCGCCCGAAGTCCGACGGTGCGGCCAGTTGCAACACGCCGCTCAGGCCTTCGTTTTGCTGCTTGATTGCCTGTTCGCCCTCCGCCAGCGCCGCCAGTGCCAGGCGCACGCTTTCAAGATAACGCCGGCCTTCTTCAGTCAGACGAATGCTGCGGGTGGAGCGTGCGAACAAACGGATACCGAGGCGGGTTTCCAGGCGCTTCAACGCAATACTGGCGGCGGCCGGGGTCAGCGCCAAGGCGCGGGCGGCAGCGGAAATGCTGCCGGCATCGGCGACACGGACGAAGATCTCCAGATCGAGAATCGAGCTCATTGCTAAAAATCCTTTAAAGATCTTTGCGTTTTTGCGGGATTTTTTCGTGATTGGCAAGGATGGATACTGCAATCAATAATCGCAGGAGAGGCGCATGAGCTGGACATTCGATCATCTGGCGTTCAATACCGCTGACGGGCAGAGCTTGCAGGACGATTTCGCCAAGTTGCTCGGGCTCAAGCCGGGCCGGCGACCGCCGTTTCCGTTTCCCGGGCGCTGGCTGTATCAGGATGAACATGCCGTGGTGCATGTGATTGAGCGGCCGTTGCCGGATGACACGGAATTGAGCCACATCGCGTTTCGTACTGATGAGCCGGCGGAAACGGTGTTGCAGCGGGTGCGTGAGAGTGGATTGCCGTATCAATTGGCGCAGGTACCGGGCGATGGGATTGCGCAGATTTTTGTGCAAATGCCGGGTGGTCTGGTGATTGAGCTGGACGCCAAAGCGCAGCCCTCACCCTAACCCTCCCGAAACGTCGGACCGCCCGAAGGGAGAGGGGACTGACCGAGGTGCTTGAACTAGGTGCGCCGACGTGCAATAGCGAGTCGAACTCAAGTCTTGAAAAGCACCAAAATCGGCTCCCTTTCCCCCTCGCCCCCTTGGGGGAGAGGGCTGGGGTGAGGGGGAAAAGATCTCCAGAGCACCACAAAACCCAAGTCGGACACCCAATAAAAAACGGCCCTGAAAAAGGCCGTTCTACTCTGCATCAAAAACTCAAACCCGCAACGTCCGCGTCATGCGCAGCGCCAGCAAACTCCCGCCAACAATCACCCCCGCCAGCAGATACAACGCCGCATC
Source organism: Pseudomonas sp. Irchel 3H7 (assembly GCF_900187605.1). Classification (GTDB taxonomy): domain Bacteria; phylum Pseudomonadota; class Gammaproteobacteria; order Pseudomonadales; family Pseudomonadaceae; genus Aquipseudomonas. The sequence goes on along the minus strand of NZ_FYEA01000008.1, from coordinate 200,983 downwards.
CGTCGACCCCGTGCTGTCCTTGACCCAACCCACCAGATACGGACTGAGGAACCCGGCCATCTGCCCCATCGAGTTGATCAACGCCAGCCCACCGGCCGCAGCACCCGCACTCAACATCGCCGTCGGCACCGGCCAGAACATCGGCAGGCCAGTCAGCGCACCCATGGTGGCAATGGTCAGACCGAGAATCGCAATCGCCGGGTTAGCCGCGAAGTTCACCGCAATCACCAGACCGATCGCGCCCATCAGCATTGGCACCACCAAGTGCCAGCGACGCTCCTTGCGCAAGTCTGCCGAACGCCCGACCACCAGCATGAACACCGCCGCCAGCAAATACGGAATCGCACTCAGCCAGCCGATCACCAGGTTATCGCTGAAGCCGAGGTTCTTGATGATCGACGGCAGCCAGAAGTTGATCGCGTACACGCCACTCTGGATGCAGAAATAGATCAGGCCAAACGCCCAGATCGCCGGGTTCTTGAACACCGCCAGCAGCGAGTCGGACGTAGTCTTCGGCTTGTTCGCCAAATCTTCCGCCTGATCCGCTTCGAGCACGGCGCGCTCATGCGGGCTCAGCCATTTGGCGTTGGCGAAGCTGTCGCTCAGGAGAAAATAGGCGAGGGCGCCGAGAATGACGGTAGGAATGCCTTGCAGCAGAAACATCCACTGCCAGCCCGCCAAACCACCTTGCCCTGCGGCGAAGTGATTGAGAATCCAGCCAGAGAACGGACTACCGAGCAATCCGGAAACCGGGATCGCCGACATGAACAACGCCATGATCCGGCCACGGCGGAAGGTCGGGAACCACTGCGAGAGGTACAACACGACGCCCGGGAAGAACCCGGCTTCGGCCGCACCGGTGAACAGGCGCAGCGTGTAGAACTCGGTCGGGGTGGTGACGAACAACAGGCAGGTCGACAGCGCGCCCCAAGTGATCATCATTACCGCGATCCAGCGCCGTGGGCCGAATTTGGTCAACGCCAGATTGCTCGGCACGCCACACAGCACGTAGCCGATAAAGAAGATACCGGCCCCGAGGCCGTACACGGTTTCGCTGAATTTCAGCGCGTCGAGCATCTGCAGTTTGGCAAATCCAACGTTGACCCGGTCGAGGTAGTTGAACAAGTAGCAGATGAAAATGAAGGGGATCAAACGCAGGGTGATGCGTTTGTAGACGGCGTTTTTATCGTCATCGATGGTCTGGGTAGCTGCGGCGCTGTGCGACATAGCGGCTCTCTCTTTATTATGATTTTTTGCGATGCAAAGGGTAACGTTGATCGCCCCGAGAGTCTCGGTCACCTTTGGCCGGATTGTCTTTGTGCCTGAGCACAGGGTTTGCCACCAGACCCTGTGCGGGTGAACAACTGCCAGTGCCGAAATTTAAGGATTGCCGCCGTTATGTTCGAACTCGATCACGACCTCGCCCAGGACATCGTCGACCGGGCCATGGCCATTTTGCCCTACAACGTCAACGTCATGGACAGCCAGGGGCTGATCCTCGGCAGCGGCGAACCGGAGCGCATCAACACCCGTCACGAAGGCGCGCAACTGGTGCTGGCCAATGGTCGCGTGGTCGAGATCGACGCGCAGACGGCCGTGCATTTGAAGGGCGTACAACCGGGCATCAACCTGCCGCTGTTACTCGATCAGCGCTTGATCGGCGTGCTCGGCATTACCGGCGAACCGGAGCAACTGCGCACGTATGCGGAACTGGTGCGCATGACCGCCGAAATGCTCGTCGGCCAGCGCAATCAGCAGGCCGAACAGCAATGGCGGCGCCAGCGTTGTGATGATTTGCTCGCGCTGCTGTTGAGCGAGGCGGGTGACTCGCCGCGTCTGGTCGATGAAGCGCAGCAACTCGGGCTTAAACCGCAACTGACGCGGGTGCCGTATCTGTTCGAGCTGGGCCTTGAACATGGGCCGGGGCAAACCGTCGAGGCGTTGAGTGTCTGGCTGATGTCGCGTTATCCCGATAGCTGGTGCGTGAGTTCGGCGAAGTCATCGCTGCTGTGGTGTCGCCCGGCGAATCAGACCGTCGAGCACGACCGCTTACTGGAAAAACTCGACGGCCTCGGCTGGAAGATTCTGCGCATCGCCGTGGGCGGGCAGGCCGATGGACTGGCCGGGTTACGTCGGTGTTATCGGCGGGTTGGTGATTTGCTCGCCTATGGCCGGGAAGTGTTGCCGCACTCGCGATTGCTGACGCTGAACCGCTATCGCTTGCCGGTGATGTTGTGGCGGCATCGCAATGACGATGCGCTGGACGAATTGCTCAAGCCGCTGCGCAAGGTGATCGCCAAGGACGGCAACGGCCAGTTGCTGGCGACGCTGCGCAGTTGGTGCGAGCACGATGGTCAGAGTCAGGCGTGTGCCGATGCGTTGGGGATTCATCGCAACAGTTTGCGTTATCGGATGGAGCGGATTGCTGAACTGAGTGGGGTTGATCCGTTGCGGCTGGACGGGATGTTGGCGCTGTATCTTGGGGTGCAGCTATTACCCCAGACAGATCTGTCGGCATGAGGTGATTTTGAGGCCGCCATCGCTGGTAAGCCAGCTCCCACAAGGGTTGATGGTGTTCACTACATTTGTGTTCACCGACAATCCCTGTGGGAGCTGGCTTGCCAGCGATGGCGGCCGAACATTCACCGCCACTTTCCCTGTCTTTGTGAAAATGAACAATAAACGCCCCCGCCACTTGTGCAGCGGACCGGCGTCAACGCTCAGGCAGACTGGCAGCATGAGGGGCATTGCAACCGGAGAATTCGCATGAAGATCGTCATCGCCCCCGATTCGTTCAAGGACAGCCTCAGTGCCCAAGGCGTCGCCGAAGCCATTGCCCTCGGCCTTGCTCAGGTCTGGCCGCACGCGACCTTGGTCAAATGCCCAATGGCTGATGGTGGCGAAGGCACGGTCGAATCGATCCTTGCCGCGTGCGAAGGCGAGCTGCGCCGCACCCGCGTGCGCGGCCCTTTGGGCACAGCCGTCGACGCTGCATGGGGCTGGTTGCCGCACAACCACACCGCAATCATTGAAATGGCCGAGGCCAGCGGCTTGCAATTGGTACCGCTGGGGCAGCGCGATGCCTGCATCAGCAGCACTTTCGGTACCGGCGAACTGATTCGCGCAGCGCTGGATGCCGGCGCGCAACGGGTGATTCTGGCGATTGGTGGCAGCGCGACCAATGACGGCGGCGCCGGTGCGGTGCAAGCGTTGGGCGTGAAGTTGCTCGATGCGCAAGGACAGACGTTGGTACCCGGCGGCTTGGCCTTGGCGCAACTGGCGCGTGTCGATTTGAGCGAACTTGACCCGCGACTGGCGCACGTGCGCTTCGATATCGCAGCGGACGTCAATAACCCACTCTGCGGTCCGCACGGAGCTTCCGTGATTTTCGGCCCGCAGAAAGGTGCCTCACCGGCGCAAGTGCAGCAACTCGATCAGGCCTTGGGGCACTTCGCCGAACTGTGCGCACAAGCGTTGGGCAAAGACGTTCGTGATGAGCCGGGCAGCGGCGCGGCAGGTGGTTTGGGGTTTGCGGCCAAGGCCTTCCTCAGTGCGCAATTTCAAGCCGGGGTGGAAGTGGTTGCCGAACTGGTCGGCCTCGCCGAAGCCGTCAAAGGTGCCGATCTGGTGATCACCGGGGAAGGGCGCTTCGATGCCCAGACCTTGCGTGGCAAGACGCCGTTCGGCGTTGCGCGGATTGCCAAACGGCACGCCGTGCCGGTGATCGTCATCGCCGGAACGTTGGGCGAGGGTTACCAAGAACTCTACGATCACGGCATCGATGCAGCATTCGCCGTGACCAGCGGCCCGATGACGCTGGAGCAGGCCTGCGCCGAAGCACCGCGCCTGTTGCGCGAACGCGCGACGGACATCGCCCGTGTCTGGCAGCTCGCTATCGACCGCTGAGCCTGATCAGCTGCCGAAGGCTGTGATCTTTTGATACTGCTTTTAAACGTCAAAAGATCGCAGCCTCGTTCCACTCGACAGCTCCTACACAAAACAACCAACTGTGTTTCATTGCTGTAACACCCTGAAAAATAGTTGCTCTTGACCCGCAATCTTCCTAAAGCCTGGCCGATACAGCTAACAGGCGCGCACATAACTTCCTAAAACAGTGACGCCGGACTGGACCCGCCCCCCTCGGGCCAGTGATGACGCATGGACGCTCGTAGTTTCTATCTTTCGAGAGCTCAACTATGTCCCTGCGTAACCTGAATATCGCGCCCCGTGCCTTCCTCGGTTTTGCCTTTATCGCCTTGCTGGTGATCGTGCTCGGCGTGTTCGCCGTCAACCGCATGTCGATCATCCGTCAGGCGTCCGTCGAGATGGATTCGACGCAACTTCCCAGCGTGACGCAACTTGCCGTAGTGACAGAAAACGTCCTGCGTCTGCGGATTCTGTCGTTCCGCGTGCTGGTCAACCGCGAAGCGGCCGGGTTGCAGGAAGCGCAGACCCGCATCGGCGTTCTGGTCGACAAGGTTCGCGCCGCCCAGGCCAGTTACGCCGCACTGCCGGCCGGCCCGGAAGAGCGGGCGTTGTACCAGACCTTTGCGACCACGCTGGACAACTACCTGCAAGCGCAGAACCAGATGATGGAGCTGTCGCGCCAGGACAAACTCGACGAGATGCGCACCCTGATCAACACGCGGATCAAGGACGGCACCGACCAGATGGGCGAACAGCTCAACAAGCTGATAGCGATGAACGCCGCCGATGCAAAGACCGCTTCGATTCAGGCCGGCCAATATTATGACAGCGCCATCACCGGCATCATTATCGTCGCTGTTTTCGCAGCCGTTGCCACGGTGCTACTGGCTTGGCTGCTGACCCGCAGCATCGTCACGCCGCTGAACCGCGCCGTGCAGGCCGCGCAAACCATTGCTGACGGCAACCTCACCAAAGTCATCGAAATCGACGGCAAGGACGAAGCGACGCAGTTGCTGCAGGCGCTGGCCACCATGCAGAGCAACCTGCGCAAAACCATCGAGCAGATCGCCGGCTCCGCCACGCAACTGGGCGCCGCAGCCGAAGAACTCAGCGCGGTGACTGAAGAAGCCTCCCGTGGCCTGCAGCAGCAGAACAACGAAATCGAGCAAGCCGCCACCGCCGTCAACGAGATGACCGCCGCCGTCGAGGAAGTCGCGCGCAACGCCGTGTCGACCTCGGAAGCCTCGAACCAGTCGACCCACGCCGCCCGCGAAGGCCGCGATCAAGTAGTGAAAACCGTCGACGCCATCCAGACCATGACCCACGACGTGCAGAACACCGCGAACATGATCGAAGGTCTCGCCGCGCAGGGCCGTGACATCGGCAAAGTGCTCGATGTGATCCGCGCCATCGCCGAACAGACCAACCTGCTGGCGCTCAACGCGGCCATCGAAGCGGCCCGCGCCGGTGAGGCCGGGCGGGGGTTTGCAGTGGTGGCGGACGAAGTGCGCGCACTGGCTCATCGCACGGCGCAGTCGACCCAAGAGATTGAAAAAATGGTCGCCGGCATTCAGAACGGTACCGGCGAAGCGGTTTCGTCGATGCAGCAAAGCAACCAGCGCACCCAGACCACTCTGGAAATGGCCCGCGCGGCCGGCGTGGCGCTGGAGCAGATCACCCAATCAATCCACCAAATCAACGAGCGCAACCTGGTGATTGCCAGCGCCTCGGAAGAACAGGCGCAAGTGTCGCGCGAGGTCGACCGCAACCTGGTCAACATCCGCGATCTGGCCACGCAATCGGCTGCCGGGGCCAACCAGACCAGCGCCGCGACCCACGAACTGTCGCGTCTGGCGGTGGATTTGAACGCCATGGTGGCGCGTTTCGTGATTTGAGAAATACGGAATTGTCTGAAGTGGGCTGAAACAGGTTATTGCTTCAGCCCGTTTTGACAAATCGCTGTTTCAAGAAAGGTTTACTTTAATACTTTCGTAAGCTGAGAACGGTCCTTTATTTCCTGCACGATCTACAAGCCTGTAAAAAGCAAGTTTATCGCCTGAGCCATATGCACGGATAATTTCGCCACTCAGTTTGATAACAGTAGGTGAGCTCGAGTCATGCACCGCTGTAATGATGATAGGACTATTCGTAAGTGAGCCATAGTGAAATTCGATACTGTCGCAGGCTCGTTGCTGCAGATAGCGGGGAATGGTTACCAAAACTTCATCACCGTGTTCGACTAGATACTTCTGTGTAATCCCGTCACTGATGACCTCTTGCGGAAACTGTACAATTTCTCCAGGACTGCCGTAGTTTGGAGCTGTTACATCGATCGTAAAAGGCGTACTCTCTGACGTCTCTGGATTCCCTGCTGTATTCACTATGTATGAAACCTGGTGTACGCCTTCCTTTTGCAGGTAGTGCTCGGGGATATGGGCTGCAAATGGGAAAAGCGCTGGATCAATAGGCGTCACGAAATTAAAGTTTGCCACTCTCTCCCCGTTTAAGAGCAGTATCAATATTACGGGTACGTTTAGTGGATTATCTGAACCTGGCCATTTCTGAATCAATAATTGCAGGGGCGCTGCCAACGCACTCAATGGCAACAAGTTAATTTGACTGTCAGGGAAGTTTACTAACGCGGCGGGGATTGCCGGTGGGGCCAGTTCGTGAATTTCTTCATTAAGATTTGTCATCGTTTTAACGCTCCGTTGTTTCGATAAGAAAGACCTGCAAATGTTTCCGCAGGTTAATTAAGAGGGCGTTCTTGAAGTTGGTCTACTGTCAACTCTGACAGGTAGGCATCCGACCGGAAATCGAGCACAGTACGAAGTTTTTCTTCAAATCCATCTTGCGGACAAAACGGCTGGCGCGTTTCGTGATTTGAGATACGGTGAAGGCTGGAGACCGCGCCATCAGGAGACGTACATGCGCTATTCAGCCTTGACCCAACGAATCGCCGGGGAGGGAGCCGCTGCCTGGCAGATTCACGACCGAGCGCTGGAGTTGCGCGCCGAGGGTGTCGATATCCTGCTGCTGAGCATCGGCGATCCGGATTTCGATACACCTCTGCCAATTGTTCACGGCGCGATCGACAGTTTGTTGGCCGGCGATACCCATTATTCCGAAGTACGTGGCCGTTTGGCGCTGCGCACGCTGATTGCCGAACGCCATCGTCGGCGCAGCGGGCAAGCGGTGGATGCCGACCATGTGATCGTCATGCCTGGCGCGCAATGCGCGGTGTATTCAGTGGCGCAATGTCTGCTGGATCCAGGCGATGAAGTGATTGTCGCCGAACCGATGTACGTCACCTACGAAGGCGTGTTTGGCGCTTGCGGCGCGACAGTGGTGCCGGTGCCGGTGCGCCCGGAAAACGGCTTTCGCGTCGACCCGGCCGATGTCGCTGCGCGGATCACGCCGAAAACCCGCGCCATGCTGCTCAACAGTCCGAACAATCCCAGCGGCGCGAGCCTGTCACTGCTGATCTGGCAGGAACTGGCGGCGCTCTGCGTGCGGCATGACTTGTGGCTGATCAGCGACGAGGTCTACAGCGAACTGCTCTATGAAGGTCAGCACGTCAGCCCGGCGAGTTTGCCGGGCATGGCCGAGCGCACGGCGACAATCAACAGCCTGTCGAAATCCCACGCCATGACCGGCTGGCGCATCGGCTGGATGATCGGGCCGACATCGCTGGCCGAGCATTTAGTCAATTTGTCGCTGAGCATGCTGTTCGGCCTGCCGGACTTTGTGCAGAAGGCCGCAGAGATTGCGTTGCAGTCAGACCTGCCGGAAGTGACGCAAATGCGCGCGGAATATCGCCTGCGCCGGGATCTGGTCTGCGAACGTTTGCAGGGTTGTCCGGGGTTGTACCCGATTCGCCCGGATGGCGGCATGTTTGTGATGGTTGATGTGCGTCAGACCGGGCTGGGCGCCCAGGCGTTTGCCGAGCGGTTGCTGGAGGGTTATGGCGTGTCGGTGCTGGCCGGGGAAGCGTTCGGGCCGAGTGCGGCGGGGCATATTCGCATCGGGCTGGTGCTGGATCGGGTGAAACTGGCGGATGCCTGTGCGCGGATTGCGTTGTGTGCGGCGCAGCTTTTACAGGCGCGTAGTGCCTGATGGTTTTGTCTTGCCTGCACTGGCCCCATCGCTGGCAAGCCAGCTCCCACAGTGATTTGAGGTGGACATGATATTTGTGTCCGCTCGAGAACCCTGTGGGAGCTGGCTTGCCAGCGATTGGGCCAGAACAGGCACTGAAGGTCTCAGCCCTGCCAGGCCGATGGATTCACCAGATTCGCCGGCTTCTCTCCCTTCAACGCCGCCAACAGATTCTCCACCGCACAGCGCGCCATCGCTTCGCGCGTCTCATGCGTCGCCGAGCCCATGTGCGGTGTCGCCACCACATTATTCAGTTGCAACAGCGGCGAATCATGGTTCAGCGGCTCACGCTCAAACACATCCAGCCCCGCTGCACGAATCCGTTGATGACGCAGCGCCTCAATCATCGCCGCCTCATCGACCACCTTGCCCCGCGAGATATTGATAAAGATGCTTTCCGGGCGCATCAGTGCGAACTGCTCGGCGCCGATCAAGCCTTCGGTCTGCGCCGTCAACGGCAAGGTCAGGCAAATGAAATCGGCTTGCTGGAGCAGATCTTCGAGGCTGCGGTATTGCGCATCAAATCGCGCCTCGACCGCCGGTTTGCGCGACTGGCTGTGATAGATCACCGGCATGCCGAAACCGAAATGCCCACGCTGGGCCAACGCCTCGCCGATGCGGCCCATGCCGATAATCCCCAGCGTCTTGCCATGTACATCGGTGCCGAAATGCGCCGGGCCGATGTTGCGGCTCCATTGGCCGCTGCGCACCATGTTCGCCAGTTCCACCACACGCCGGGCAGCCGCGAGGATCAGCGCGAAACCGGTGTCGGCGGTGGTTTCGGTAAGCACGTCCGGGGTGTTGCTCAGGAGGATCTTGCGCCGGGTCAGGTAATCGATGTCGTAGTTGTCGACGCCCACCGAGACGCTGGCGATGGCTTGCAGTTGCGGCGCCAGATCCAATAACGCCGCATCAAGTTTCAGGCTGGCGCCGAGCAAACCGTGGGCGCGGGGCAGGGCGTCGCGCAGTTGCATGAGACCGTCGGCGTCGAGGCTGTCGATCAGCGTCACTTCGCACTGCTCTTGCAGACGCGCCATCAGCGCGGGCGAAAGTTTCTTGTACAACACGACCTGTTTTTTCATGGCAAAAGTCTCTTCAGGAATGCGCTGGCACGGCACGCGTGGCAACGGCTTTGGCAACGACGCGATCACTGGCGCCGGGCTTGAGAAAAATAGTCAGCACCACCGACAGCAGCAGCGCGCCGCTCATCAGCAGGTACGAAGCGCCGGGCGAACCGGTGGAGCTGTTCAAGTAACCGACCAGATACGAGCCGCCGAACGAACCGAGCGCGCCCATGCTGTTGATCAGCGCCATCGCGCCACCGGCAACGTTGGCCGGGAGAATCTCCGGGACGATGGCAAAGAACGGCCCGTAAGGTGCGTACATGCACGCGCCGGCAATCACCAGCAGCGTGTACGACCACCAGAAGTGTTCGGCACCCAGTGCGTAAGAACCGTAAAACGCAATGGACGCGATCAGCAGCGGCGGCCAGACAAAACGTTTGCGCTTCTGCAACTTGTCCGAACCCCACGACACCACAAGCATGCCGATCACCGCCGCCAGATACGGCAGCGCCGACAACCAGCCGGCCTCGATCATGTCCATTTGCGCGCCAGCCTTGAGGATCGACGGCAGCCACAGCACAAAGCCGTAAACGCCGATGCTCCAGCAGAAAAACTGCAGCGCGAGAATGATCACCTTCGGCGAACGGAACGCCTCGGCGTAGTTCTTCACCGCTTTGATGCCGACCTGTTCGGCAGCGAGTGCGCTTTCCAGATCGTGCTTTTCCTGATCATTGAGCCACTTCGCCTGAGCCGGACGATCATCGGCCAGACGCCACCAGATAAACGCCCACAGCACCGCCGGCAGGCCTTCGATGATGAACATCCAGCGCCAACTGAAATGCTGCACCAGATAACCCGAAACCACTGACATCCACAGCATGGTCACCGGGTTGCCGAGGATCAGAAAAGTGTTGGCCCGCGAGCGTTCGGCACGGGTGAACCAGTGGCACAGGTAGACCAGCATTGCCGGCATGACAGCGGCTTCGACGACACCGAGCATGAAGCGGATGACGATCAGCCAATAGGCATTGGAGACCACGCCGGTCAACGTGGCGAGACCGCCCCAGAGAATCAGGCTGACGAAAATCAGTTTCTTCACGCTGTGCTTTTGCGCGTAGATCGCACCGGGCACCTGGAAAAAAAAGTAACCGAGGAAGAACAGTGCACCGAGCAGCGATGACAGGCCCGGGGTAATCATCAGGTCTTCGGCCATGCCCGAGGCGGCGGCAAAACCGTAGTTGGCGCGATCGAGATACGCCAGGCTGTAGGTGATGAACACGATCGGCATGATGTACCACCAGCGGCGGGTGGCGAGGGTTGCGGTTTTCATGGGTCTTGCTCCTGAGCTTGTTGTTTTTGTCGCAGCAGGTTCAATAAATCGGTTGCCTGTCAGGGCCTCATCGCTGGCAAGCCAGCTCCCACAGGGATCTCGGGTATGTCAAAGATTGCATTTCCACCACCAACCCTTGTGGGAGCTGGCTTGCCAGCGATGGCGGCCTCAAATTCGCTGAAGAGTTCGGCCCGGGTCGGAAGGCCCTCCATATCCCCGCGACTCTGCACCGCCCGACTGCCAATCCAGTTCGCGCGCTGCACCGCCTCGGCAAAACCCTGATGCTCCAGCAGGGCGCTGATCATCCCCACCGCAAAGCCGTCACCGGCACCGACCGTGTCGACGACATTGGACACCGGCACACCCGCGACAAAACCCTGATCCAGATGCGTTCGGTAATACGCACCCTGCGGGCCAAGTTTGATCGCCACCGCTTCGGCACCTTGATCGAGATAAAACGCAGCAATGTCCGCCGGGTCTTCGAAACCGGTCAGCAAACGGCCTTCACTCAAACCCGGCAGCACCCAATGGGCGAGGGCGGCGAGGCGGTTGATCTCGGTGATCATTTCGCGCTCGCTGGCCCACAGGCTTGGGCGCAGATTGGGGTCGAAGGACACGCTGCGCCCGGCATTGCGCATGCGCGTCATCAGTTCAAAGGACATCTCCCGCGTCGAGGCTGAGAGCGCCGGTGGGATGCCCGTGGCATGCAGATGACGAGCGCTCAGCAGATTGGTCGTAATCGACTGCGGCGACAAATGACTGGCCGCCGAACCGCGCCGGAAATACTCGACCTGCGGATCGCTGCCATCGTCATTGCGGGACTTGAACTGGAAACCGGTCGGGTGTTGTTTATCGACATCGACATGGCTGCAATCCAGGCCTTCCTTGATCAAGGTCTGCACCACAAAGCGCCCGAGCGAATCGTTACCGACGCGGCTCAGCCATGCGACGTTGAAACCCAGACGCGAAAGCCCGATGGCGACATTGCTGTCAGCCCCGGCGATGCGCTTGTGGAAGTGCTCGACGGCGGCCAGATCACCGGTCTGCTCAGCGACCAGCATCGCCATGGTTTCACCGAACGAGAGAATATCGATCTCAGACATGAGCAGGCTCCAGACGCGATTGGCCGAGGCGGGCGAGGGCGGCGACGTGCTCGGTGGTCAGTTGCACCAGATCATCGCCCTGCAACGGATATTCGGCGGCGCGCATAACGCCTTGGGCCATGTGCCGCAACAGTTGTTCCCATAGATGCAGGTCACTGACGGCCGGCGGCACCGCCACCAGTTTGCCGTCGGCGCGACGGGCCACGGCTTTGCAGTGCACATAACCGACATGCCGGCCGAGCAGGCGAGCGGCGCTGGTGGCGGACTGGTCCTGCCACTGCCAGTTGCCGATGTCGAAAGTCATTTTGATCGGCAGATTGTGCTGCTCGACGGCAGCGAAGAAGCGCTGAAACGGTTCGATGCGTCCGCCGTGCAAGGTCTGGTCGTTTTCCACCAGCAACTGCACCGGGCTGAGCTTCAAGCGTTCGGCCAGGGCTTGCAGATCGTTGGTGTCGGTGAAGTAGCCGAGAGAAACCTTGAGCCACTTTGAGCCGAATGCTTCGGCCTGTTGCAGCGCGGTGATCAACTCGGGATTAGGCTGCGCCTGCCCGGCCAGCCACAGTTCGGTGGGCGAGGAATAAATGCTTAGCAAGCCCTGCGCCTGCGTGGCCTGCGCCAAGTGCGCAGGGTCTTCGCGCGTCAGCAGCTCTTCGCGCCATTCGATGCGATTGGCCCCGGCGGCGGCCAGAACATCGATGAAAGCGTCCTGCCCGCGCTGACGCACAAGCTCGGCGCCGTAGCTGGACAGACTGATGGAAACGGCGGGTTTATTCATTGTTATTGACCTCTGAAACCGGTTTCATTTTTGTTCAAAAAAATATCAGGTGTTTCTGTGTTGTCCTTTCGGACGCCTTCGCGAGCAGGCTCACTCCTACATTTGGAATGCGTTCCCCCCTGTAGGAGTGAGCCTGCTCGCGATAGCGTCAGCTCAAACACCGCTAACCCCCAAGGTAGACCCACGCTCAACCAGCACCGGCGCAAAATCCACCACCCGCGCCACCTCGTCATCCCCGCGCAAACGCTTGAGCAAACACTCAAACGCCCGCGCGCCTATCTCTGCCGTCGGCTGAGCCAGCGCGGTAATCCCGCTGCCCACCAACGGATACCAATCCAGATCATCCAGGGCAATCAGCCCGACATCCTCGAACAATCGAACACCCAATACTCGTAACGCCGACGTGGCCGCCAACGCTGCCACACCATTGGCGCAAAACAGCGCTTTCGGGCCATTGCCGGGTGTGTTTAAAAAAGTTTGAAGTTGTGCGTTCAGTTCATCGCCGGTTTCCAGCACCGCCCCGGCCAGGTTCGAGCGCTGAGCAATCTGCGCCTGAAAACTGCTGACCCGTTCGATCCGTGAACTGGTGCCGTCATACGGCTCAGTGACCAGCACCAGATCCCGATAACCGCGCTGCTCCAAATGCGCCAGCGCCATCTCCACCGCTTGGGGGTTGTTCAACCCAACCATGTCGCTGTCCAGTCCGTCGACCTTGCGATCCACCAGCACCAGCGGCATCTCCCGGCGCAGCTCGTGCAGTTCGTCACGGTGATGGCCAAGGGTGTTCACGATCAACCCTTCGATGTTGTACGAGCGCAACAGGGCCAGGTGCTGGCGTTCCTGCTCGTCATCGCGGTCGGTGTTGCACACCACCAGGCTGTAGCCGTGCGCTCGGCAGGCGGTTTCCACCCCGTGCATCACGGCAATCGAATAAGGGTTACGAATATCGGCCACCAACATGCCGATCAGGCGCGTACGTCCGCGTTTCAGACCACGGGCCATTTGGTTAGGGCGATAGCCGAGTTCGGCAATGGCTTGCTCGATGCGCAGGGCAATGGCATCGGAGAGCAGGGCGCGATCATCGCCAATGAAGCGCGAGACGCTGGCCTTGGACACGCCTGCGCGCTCGGCGACGTCGAGCATGGTCACGCGGCTGCGCTGGGCGGTTGAGAAGTCGTTCATTAATGAACCTTGTTGTTATAGGAATGCGCTGAAACCGGTTTCAGGAGATCCGATTTGCAGGAAAGTCGTCAAGCGATTTTATCTTCTGATAGGCCGATATTCCGACAGACGGTCGAAATACCTGTCAGATATGACAGTAGGCAAGAAGTCTGACACGACGTTTAATCGGACCGAGGCTTTTCATTAATTCCAAAAGACATCAAGGGGCTTTGACGTATGTCTAACCGAGGGCCGCTAAACTTTAATCCACCGAGAGTCATCGGTGTAGAAGATGCCGATATTGACCCGGACGGATATATCCCGCTGGATTTGTTACTGGCAGGAATCGACGTGGTCATTCCCCTGTGGCCCAGTTACGCAACGCTGCCTGATGATAGGGATATTTTAACGGTTTACTTTGATCAGCCAGGGCAGCCGCTGTTCAAGATCGAAAATACCTACACAGCAGCGGACATCCAGCCAGAATTTATTATTCGTATCGATGCGAGCTTTCTGCAGGTTAACGGCGTTGGTCAGTTGCGCTACGAGGTTTTGGATACTGCGGATCAACTCTCAAAGTCAGATCCTCGCAATCTTACAATTGATCACACCCCTATTCCACGTGATCTCGATGAGCCGGATTGCCCCGATAAAGATTTCTACGGATATCTGAACTGCGACACAGATCCACCTTTATGGGAGGGCGTTAGAGTATCTGTTCCCCCCTTGTCGGGATTCAAAACTGGAGATCGAGTTGAGTTGCTTTGGAGAGGTTATCCAAGTTTAAACGGAAGTAATGTGGAGTACGTTAGAGCTCGCAAGAAAAGCATCCGTTTTCCACTGAGCGAGAATGATATAAAAAACGGGTACTCGCTAGTGATCGAGCCTTACGATGTTCATATAAAACCCATGGTGGAGAACTCTTCAGCGGTCGTTCAGTATCGGGTTTTTCGCGGCCGGAGACTCGTTGGAGTCTCCAAAGTCAGAGTAGTTAAAATTGATCGAATAGTTACTGGCGAGGAATTTCCATGCGGGCCGTAAAGTATGGAGCGAAAGTGGTAAGTGATAAATGTGGGATAACCAAGAGATTAGAAAGATTTCCTGATATGCAAACGTATGGAGAGAACCATGAACGCTATAGTTAAAAAGGCACACCTGTCCAGGCTGGCGGCGCTTAAAGCAAGGTCCACCGTGCATAACGCTATTGATGCGGATCCGCCATTGGCTGTTACATTCCCTGCGCAAACACTAGCTCCTGATTTGCGCATCCCGATTGCTTCTCTTAACGGTGATTTGGAATATGTGGTACCAAAGCCGGTAATTGAGGACGACGATGATTCATTTCAACCACAGATTCGAATAGCAGGTACGACGACGTGGCTGGACGTTGTTGATCCAGCGGATCCAGACTCTCCGTATATTATTCCCGGTGCGGTCACTGGTCGAGACTGGACGGTGCCCTACAAGATTCGACGCAGCTTGTTTAGAGAGGAGCTTACACCCGAAGCGCCTACCCAATGGGAGTTCCGATATATTTTCTTTGCTGGCGGTATTAATGATGTCGCATCCAGTACCGCTACCTTCGCCATCGATCTTACACCGCCCTACAGAGTAAAAACCCCGCCCTCCGACCGAACCCCCGGAGCGCCTACATGGCCTACCGATTTAGGGCCGAGTGTTCCCATTGATGAAGCCTACCTCGAAGGCAAAACCCATATCATCGTCAAGCCCGTGATTCCCGCAAACTACGAGGCAACTGACGTTTACAGATTTTTCTTCGGGCCTGCGCCGGATCCCGGCCGCGATACTCCCGTATTTAATGATGTACTGTCGGCGGCTCGGGAAGCTGCAATTGAAGTCAAAGTGTTTGTCGATGCCACTGATGGGCCTAATCAGCTTATTTATGTGTCCAAAGATCTGCCGGGAAATGAAGGACGCCGATCAAACTTCAGTCAGCGTACCGTTCAACATGCCAAGGATCCCGATCCCGATACGGTGGTACCACCGATTGTCACGCTGGCAAATGGTACCGATGGCGACAACTTGATCGATCTTGCAGACACTCAGTTTGATCCTCAAGGTGTGGAGTTCAAGGTCAAAGTGCCTACTCCCAATGCTCCAGCGGATACGATTGCCGGCTACTGGGGGGGGCAACAGGTAGGCACCGAACAGCGCGTGGGTGCCAATACCGAACTGACGTTTTACGCCCCCTATGATCTGGTCAAGCAGGTATACGGCGATACCGATGGCATCGTTAAAACCGATGTCAGTTTTAAGATGTTTCGTGGTATCCGTACGTTGGCTGACTCAAACGTTGAAATCGATGTTGATATTTCATATATCGGTCCGGATCCAATAACCATTGGTCTGGAGGCGCCAACGCTGAAGACAACTGCGGGTACTGACAACGCAATCGAGGAGGGTGATTACGGAGATAACGCCATTACTGCGACTATCAAACTTTTTGCTGCCCCCGCGACAGAAGAAGGTTGGCTGATCGATCTGTTTTATGACGACATCCAGATTGGCGACCCCATTGCGTTAACAACAGGTCAAGAGGGCACGGACATAACTCGTGTCATTCCGTGGTCTGTTATTCAACAGCAGGAAAGTGGGTCCAAGGTTCTACGGTATACCCTCTACACTCCGGGCTCGAACAACCCAACTCCGTCGAGACCGAGGGATATCCCGGTCGAGCCATTCCCGATTGAAATGGCTGCGCCGGTAATATTGGGGCTGGCGGGGTCGGTAAGAAGGATTGGATGCTCCACCTTGAACTTCCCTACGGAGACTGTCCCAAATGATGGTACCGCGAGACGAAATTTGCTCGTTCGTGTATTGCCCAATACGTATACGGTCGATGGTGAAACCATTACTTTGAAGTATCAGGCATTTGAACGGGCGGACCCGACGAAACCTATTCCCGATACTGAAGCAACGGCGACTTACCCAATCTCGGGGACATTTCCTACCGGTGGTGCGCTAATCAATATTGGTGATTACGAGGAAGATTTCAAACCGGCTCATATGCAACTTGCCAAGGTGACTTATTCCATTTCCCGCGGGGGAGCTGGTAATAATCCGACACCAGACTCGCTGCCTGCTGAGAACACACTGGATCTGGATGACAGTCAAGGTCGTTTTTGTGAGGAATTTATTCCCGTTCCAAATCCATAATGGGTGATTGTGGGGGGCGTGATCTCAAAGTTTGTGACCGCCTCCCCCGGTTACTGACATCTGGTATTCAATTTTCTAGCCAGAATGAGATTTCGCCAACTAACTGAGGATAAGTCCTACATAAATTTATGAGTCTTCTCTATAGCCTTGCGCCCCTCCAGGAATGGCTACGACTGCCATTTCACCAGTCAGACAGCAGGTATTCACTATGCGGGGTAAGTCATTGTCGGGTCCAGGCCGTTCGCGGCGTTACATAGTTTTGAGCCCTTCGTTGTTGGCAATTTTGAGTGCCTGCGCCAGCGCGGCTCCGGTCGTGGGTCGCGAGGAAACGGTAAACGGTGGCACGCCGGAACGATGGGACCTTTCCCAGAGCGCCACGCTGACGGTCAACGGCGCGCAAACGCTGTCCATCAACTCTGAAAATTCCACGTTGATCGTGAATCCTGGTAGCACAACGCAGCAGATATCGGCTCGCGAAGGGTCAACGGTCAATCTGAGCAATGCGACCGTTTCGGCTACCGGGGGCTTGGCGGCGGTCTTTTTAAGTAGCTCTCAAGCGACGATCGACAGCAGTTCGATTACCGGAAATCGTGTGGGACTCCAAGTGGTTCGCGATGCCAATACACAGGACGGCTCCAGTGTTTCTGTTACCAATGGCACGAAGATCACTGGTGTGACCGGGGGAGCGTTGGTCAGTGCCTTCAGCGTCCTGAACCTCAGCGATTCCGACCTTCTCGGGACCGGAGCCAGCAGCTACGGACTTCGGCTGAATAGCGGTAAAGCGACGGCCCGAAACAGCTCTATCATTGGTGGTCGGGAAGGCGTCGTCATCGATTCCGATCTCAACAAGGTTCAACCGGCGACGTTGAATCTTGAGAACACTACAGTGCAAGGCAAAACCGGCGCTGCCATTCTGGTCAACTTTGCTAACACCACGGATTCCACAGCGGCCATTACGTTGACCAACTCGCGCTTGCTCGCCGGCAACGGCACCTTACTGGATGTCCGAGGCGGGGCGGATGCCTCGCTGGTGGTCAACGACAGTACGCTCAATGGTGACATCGTCACGGAGCAGGGCAGCACCACAAACTTGACTCTGCAAAACAACTCGAAGCTGACGGGCCAATTGCAAAATGTGGCCAGCGCCACGATCAATGACAGTTCCCAGTGGGTACTGACGGGTAATAGCAGTATCGACCAGTTGAGCCTGAACAACGGTGGCTCGGTGGTCTTCGGGGCTACCGACGCCTTTTATCAACTCAACGTAACGTCCTTGTCTGGCAATGGCCGTTTTGTGATGGGCACCAACTTCACCACGGGTGAAACGGATGTGTTGAATGTCACGGGCACCGCCCAAGGGACACATGAACTGCTGATTGCCAGCAGTGGTCTTGACCCTGCTAGCGGACAACCTGTCCGCGTGGTGCAAACCGCAGGCGGCGACGCTCGGTTTTTCATGAGCCGTGATGTCGATCTGGGGACGTATTCCTATGGTCTGGCGAAAAGTGGCAACGACTGGATACTCGATCCCAGCACGCGGACCATCAGTCCTGGGGCTCGCTCAGTGCTCGCTCTGTTCAACACGGCCTCAACGGTATGGCTGGGCGAGTTGACCTCATTGCGCACGCGTATGGGCGAATTGCGCTTCAATGGTGGTCAATCCGGCGCGTGGGGGCGTACTTACACCAACAAGTACAACATCGCCGATGGCTCGGGTGTTGGCTATCAGCAACGCCAGAGCGGGTTTACTTTAGGAGCGGATGCGCCGCTGCCGGTGGGTGACGGGCAGTGGTTGGTCGGGGTGATGGCAGGCCAGAGTCAATCCGACCTCGATCTTGACGCAGGCACCTCCGGGAGCGTGGACAGCTACTATGTGGGTGGCTACTTGACCTGGCTGGATGCGCAAACCGGTTATTACTTTGATGGAGTATTGAAGGCCAACCGCTTCAATAATGATGCCAAGGTGGGGCTGAGTGATGGAACGCGGGCCAAGGGTGATTACGACAATTCCGGGGTCGGTGGTTCGGTGGAAATCGGTAAACACATCAGTCTTGCTGACGGAAACTTCCTGGAGCCCTACACGCAATGGTCTGCAGTGGTCATTGAGGGCAAGGATTATTCCTTGAGTAATGACCTGCAGGCAGAGGGTGATCGAACTCGTTCATTCATCGGTAAAGTGGGTGTCACTGCCGGTCGAAATATCGAACTGGATCAGGGGCGGACTGTACAGCCTTATATTCGACTTGCCTGGGCACATGAGTTTGCAAAGAACAATGAAGTCCAGGTGAATAACAATGTGTTCAACAATGACCTGTCCGGCTCTCGTGGGGAACTGGGTGCTGGCGTCGCTGTAGCGATAGCCAGAAGTTTCAGCGTGCATGCCGATTTCGAGTACAGCAACGGCCGGTACTTTGAGCAGCCCTTGGGTGCCAACATCGGAATTCGCTATATTTGGTAAACGAGGCAATAAAAAAGGAAGCAAAAGCTTCCTTTTTTTTGTTTGCCGGCATTATGGTTATGCGGCGATCGACCGATATCCACGCAACTTCACGATGTCTCCCTTTGCTGAGAATCTAACCTCCAAGGTTAGTTCTTTCTCCACATCGTCGTCTCGATTCTCCACCACGACGTTGTTCAAGTTCCCGGAAAGAGTAGCGGAATCAGGATCATAAGCGATGATGGCTGCCCCCGAACGCTGAGTATAAGTTACAGGCTTGGCTGGATCGCTGTTGTCGACAAATGTCAGGCGAACCTCATGGGATGTTGGTGTCAGTTCGTAGCTGTCATTCGGCAGGTTTTTGGAGAAGGACAGGGTGATTTCTTTGGTTGTAAAGTCCGTTTTACGCTGACGGGCAAACATTACGTAGGCCTCACCGTGCGGCAGCGGGAAGGTTTGCTCGGAGAGTTCAACCAGGCTTGCTTCAAACTGTTCTACGGCGTTGATTGTCCCTACACACTCACCTGTGCCGATTGCATTTCTACGTTTGAGAATTTTATTGATCATTTTTGCGGTCTCCATGTCATGACGAGATATCCCGTGATTAAAGGAAACTTTCGGGATGAGCTATCAGAGCGCTAATGAGGCCAACTGTAAACTGTCAGACTTGACAGTTTACAGTTGGCCAGAAGTGTGATTTCCGAAATTTGGTTATTGGCGAAGGTTAGTTTTGATGGGGAACGTGATTTAAACGGTTCAGGCTCCCGATCATCAGGTTAGCGGATCTACGCCGCCCGCTTGGAAGGACAGTCTCGGTGGACAATAAAATAATCAGCCAAACAGTCCTGCCGCGATATTGATTGAAAATCCCAAAATAGCCGTGTTGAACACAAATCCGATCAGTGATTGCGCCAAAACGATTTTGCGAATATCCCGTGTCGCCACGCCGACATCTGCTGTCTGCACCGCCACGCCGATGGTGAACGAGAAATACAGGAAGTCCCAATAGTTGGGCGTGGTCAGCCCTTCGGCGAAGCGCAACGCCGGTTCCTTGCCGTCCCAGGTGTAATACAACCTTGCGTAATGCACGCAGAAAATCACCCCGATCAGCAGCCACGAACCAATTACCGTCAGCGCGGTGAAACCGTAATGAAGGAGCTTGCGCGTGGTTTCCAGGTCCTTGCTGCCAGCCAGCTCGAAGGTGATGGTCGCCAAACTCGCCAGCGCGGCGATGCACACCACGAACAGCACCAGCCCGGCATTTTCGTCTTCGACTTCAGCGATGCGTTTGACGTCCGGGGCCTTGGCGCGCACGGTCAGCCAGAACATCAGGATCAGGTAAGTCCAGACGCCAGCGTTCCAGCCGATGAGGATTTTGCTGACGATGGAATCGGCGGGGACCAGGAGACCGGTGGCAAGGCCGAGGAGGGCGGCGGCAGACAGGCGAGGGTGGGTGCGGGCGAGGAAGCGCATGGGGACTCACGTTGGTGAACTGTCTCTGCACCATAGCGTACGCAACCCTGCTTTTGTAGGAGCTGCCGAAGGCTGCGATCTTTTGATCTTCTAAAAGCAAAGTCAAAAGATCGCAGCCTGCGGCAGCTCCTGCAGTTTGGATCAGTGGGGTTTGGTGAATCGTTGTACGAGTTTCATGACCACGACGAAGAAGACCGGCACGAAGATCACCGCCAGCGTTGCGGTAATCATCCCGCCGATCACGCCAGTACCGATCGCCTGTTGGCTCGCCGAGCTGGCGCCGGTGGCAATGGCCAATGGCACCACGCCAAGAATGAACGCCAGCGACGTCATCACGATCGGCCGCAGACGCAAACGCGCCGCCTGCAATGTTGCATCGATCAGGTCGTGACCTTCGTCATACAGGCTCTTGGCGAACTCGATGATCAGGATCGCGTTCTTCGCCGACAGACCGATGATGGTGATCAGGCCAACCTTGAAGAACACATCATTGGGCATCCCGCGCAACGTCACCGCCAGTACCGCGCCGAGCACACCCAGCGGCACCACCAGCAACACCGAAGTCGGAATCGACCAGCTCTCGTACAGCGCCGCCAGACACAGGAACACCACCAGCAGCGACAGACCGAGCAGGATCGGCGCCTGATTGCCAGACAAGCGTTCCTGCAACGACAGGCCGGTCCATTCCTGACCCAGACCTTTCGGCCCCTGTGCAACGAGACGTTCGATTTCCGCCATGGCTTCGCCGGTACTGTGCCCCGGTGACGGTTCACCGGAAATCGCAATCGCCGGATAGCCGTTGTAACGGGTCAACTGCGCCGGGCCCTGAATCCAGTTGGCCTGTACGAATGCAGACAGCGGCACCATGTGCCCGGCGTTGTTGCGCACGTGCATTTTCAGCAGATCGGCCACCTGGCTACGTTGATCACCTTCGGCTTGCACGACGACGCGCTGCATGCGCCCCTGATTGGGGAAGTCGTTGATGTAGCTGGAACCGACGGCAGTGGACAGCACGTTGCCAATGTCGGCGAACGAGACGCCCAGGGCATTGGCCTGTTTACGATCCACGACCAATTGCACCTGCGGCGCTTCGGCCAGTGCGCTTTCACGCACGTTCATCAGCACTTTGCTCTTCTCGGCGGCCGCGAGCAGTTCAGTTCGCGCCTGCATCAAGGTCGCATGGCCAAGACCACCGCGATCCTGCAAGCGGAACTCGAACCCGCTGGACGTGCCGAGGCCATCCACGGGCGGTGGCAGTACCGAGAACGCCATGGCGTCCTTGATTTCACTCAGCGCGATGTTGGCGCGATCGGCAATCGAGCTGGCGGAATCATCACTGCCACGCTGTGACCAGTCCTTCAGCGTCGAGAATGCCAAAGCCGCGTTCTGGCCACTACCGGAGAAGCTGAAACCGAGAATCACCACACTGTCACTGATCCCTGGCTCGCCGGCGTTATGCGCCTCAAGCTGTTCAGCCACCGCCACCGTACGATTCTTGGTGGCGCCGGGCGGCAGTTGAATGTCGGTGATGGTGTAACCCTGATCTTCCACCGGCAGGAACGAAGAGGGCAGGCGCGCGAAGCACAGACCCAACCCGATCAGCAGCACCACGTAGATCAGCAGATAACGACCGCTGCGTTTCAGCGCATAGCCGACCCAGCCCTGATAACGATCGGTCAGGCGCTCGAAGCGGCGGTTGAACCAGCCGAAGAACCCGGACTTTTCATGATGCTCACCCTTGGCAATCGGCTTGAGCAGTGTCGCGCACAGTGCCGGCGTGAGGGTCAGGGCGAGGAACGCCGAGAACAGAATCGACGTCGCCATCGATAGCGAGAACTGCTGGTAAATCACCCCGACCGAACCTTGCATGAACGCCATCGGAATAAACACCGCGACCAGCACCAGGGTGATGCCGATGATCGCGCCGGTGATCTGCGTCATCGCCTTGCGCGTGGCTTCCTTGGGCGACAGGCCCTCGGTGGCCATGATCCGTTCGACGTTCTCCACCACGACAATCGCGTCGTCGACCAGAATGCCGATGGCCAGCACCATGCCGAACATGGTCAGCACGTTGATCGAGAAGCCCAGCGCGAGCATGGTCGCGAATGTACCCATCAACGCCACTGGCACCACCAGTGTCGGGATCAGCGTGTAACGCACGTTCTGCAGGAACAGGAACATCACCGCGAACACCAGCAACATCGCTTCGCCCAAGGTGTAAACCACTTTGGTGATCGAGACTTTGACGAACGGCGAGGTGTCGTACGGAATCTTGTATTCCACGCCCGCCGGGAAGTAGCGCGCCAGCTCATCCATCTTCGCCCGCACCAGGGTCGCGGTGTTCAGCGCATTGGCACCGGGCGACAGCTGCACGCCGACAGCGGTGGACGGCTTGCCATTGAGGCGCGTGCCGAACTGATATTCCTGGCTGCCAATTTCGACCCGCGCGACGTCACCGATGCGCACGGTCGAGCCGTCGCGATTGGCTTTCAGCACGATGTCGGCGAACTCTTGCGGCGTCGACAACTGACCCTTTACCAGAATGGTCGCGGTGATTTCCTGGTTCGACGGATTGGGCAGGTCGCCGATGCTGCCGGCGGAGACCTGAGCGTTTTGCGCGACGATGGCTTCATTGACGTCAGCCGGCGTCAGGTTGAAAGCGATCAGCTTCTGCGGATCGATCCAGATGCGCATGGCCCGCTCGGCGCCATACAACTGCGCCTTGCCGACGCCCTCCAGACGCTTGATCTCGTTCATCACGTTGCGCGCCAGATAATCACTGAGCGCCACGTCATCGAGCTTGCCGTCGCTGGACGTCAGGGTGATCAGCAAGAGAAAACCGGACGAAACTTTTTCGACCTGCAGACCTTGCTGATTCACCGCTTGCGGCAAGCGCGACTCGACCACTTTCAGACGGTTTTGCACGTCAACCTGCGCCAGCTCCGGGTTGGTGCCCGGCTGGAACGTGGCTTTGATCGTCGCGCTGCCGAGGCTGCTCTGCGATTCGAAGTACAGCAGATGATCAGCGCCGTTGAGCTCTTCCTCGATCAGGCTGACCACACTTTCATCGACGGTCTGCGCCGAGGCGCCGGGATACACGGCGTAGATTTCGATCTGCGGCGGGGCGACGTCGGGGTATTGCGCCACCGGCAACTGCGGGATGGCCAGCGCACCGGCCAACAGGATGAACAACGCGACGACCCAGGCAAACACCGGGCGGTCGATAAAGAACTGCGGCATAGAAAAGCGTCCTGCTTACTGACCAGAGGTCTGGGCAAGTGGAAGAGGGGTGTCGTCGATCTGCACGGTTTCGCCGGGACGGGCATGTTGCAGGCCTTCGATGACGATGCGGTCGCCGGGCTTGAGGCCGCCGGTGACGATCCAGCGATTGTTCTGCACCGCGCCCAGTTGCACCGGTTGCTCGGCGACGCGCATTTGCTCATCGACGGTCAGCACTTGGGCAATGCCGGCGCTGTCGCGCTGCACGGCGCGTTGCGGCACGGTGATGCCGTTCTGAATGGTTGCCTGCTCGAGACGCACGCGAATGAAACTGCCCGGCAGCAAATCCAGGTCCGGGTTGGGGAATTCGCTGCGCAGGATGATCTGACCAGTGCCCGGGTCGACGGTGATGTCGCTGAACAGCAGCTTGCCCGGCAGCGGATACAGGCTGCCGTCATCCTGAATCAGCGTGGCTTTGACCTGATCCTGACCGACTTCCTGCAACTGCCCGGAGCGGAACGCGCGGCGCAGTTCGTTGAGTTCACGGGTCGATTGGGTGAGGTCGGCGTGAATCGGGTTGAGCTGCTGGATCAGCGCCAGTGGTGTGGTTTCGTTCTGCCCGACCAGTGCGCCTTCGGTGACCAGTGCACGACCGACACGCCCGGAAATCGGCGCGGTGACGGTGGCGTAACCGAGGTTCAGTTTTGCGCGTTCGACGGCAGCCTTGTTGGCCGCAACGTCAGCGGCGGTTTGCCGGGCATTGGCGCGGGCGTTGTCGTAGTCCTGGCCGCTAATGGCTTGGTCGTCGATCAACTGGGCATAGCGCTGCTCTTGCAGTTTGGCCTGGAACGCATTGGCCTCGGCCTTGCGCAGCGCGGCTTCGGCGCTGTCGAGGTCAGCCTTGAACGGTGCCGGGTCGATGCGGAACAGCACGTCGCCCTTTTTCACGTCGCTGCCTTCGCGGAAGGTGCGCTGCAAGACCACTCCGGCCACCCGTGCGCGCACTTCGGCAATTCGCGGCGCGGCGATGCGGCCGCTGAGTTCGCTGCTGAGCGTCAGGGGATGCGCTTCGATCGTCTCGATGCGCACCGTGGCCGGTGGCGTCTGATCCTCTGCCTTCGAGGACGAATCACAGGCGCTCAGTGTCAGCGCCATCGCGATCAGGCCGAGCCCGGCCAGCAGTTTGTTCGACATGTACAACCCCCAATATTGATGTCCGCATCCTACGGGCAGACGCCGAGATTAGCGGTGAAGCTTTGTAGGCGCTGTGTGAAATTGTGTAAGGGTTTTGCTCAGGGATGGGCGAGGGCGTATATCCTTCAGGTCTTGAAATTTATTGCGACAGATAGACAGCTTTCGCGAGCAGGCTCGCTCCCACAAGGAATCGCATTCCAAGTGTGGGAGCGAGCCTGCTCGCGAATGGGCCTTATCAGTCGCCACAGCACTTTCTGGATCACCCATGCCCAACATCCTCCTGGTCGAAGACGACACCGCCCTCGCCGAACTGATTTCCAGCTACCTGGAGCGCAACGGTTATTCCGTCAGCGTGATCGGCCGTGGTGACCACGTGCGCGAACGGGCGCGGGTCAATCCGCCGGATCTGGTGATTCTCGACCTGATGCTGCCCGGCCTCGACGGCCTGCAAGTCTGCCGTTTACTGCGTGCCGATTCAGCGACATTGCCGATCCTGATGCTCACCGCCCGCGACGACAGCCACGATCAGGTTCTGGGCCTGGAAATGGGCGCCGACGATTACGTCACCAAACCTTGCGAACCGCGCGTGTTGCTGGCACGGGTGCGCACCCTGTTGCGCCGCAGCAGTCTCGGCGAACCGCTGACCGCCAATGACCGCATCCTCATGGGCAATCTGTGCATCGACCTGTCCGAGCGCACCGTGACCTGGCGTGATCAACCGGTCGAGTTGTCCAGCGGTGAGTACAACCTGCTCGTGGTCCTGGCCCGTCACGCCGGCGAAGTGTTAAGCCGCGACCAGATCCTGCAGCGTCTGCGCGGGATCGAATTCAACGGCACCGATCGCTCGGTGGACGTGGCGATCTCCAAGTTGCGCCGCAAGTTCGACGACCACGCCGGCGAAGCGCGCAAGATCAAGACCGTGTGGGGCAAGGGCTATTTGTTCAGCCGTTCCGAGTGGGAATGCTGAGCTGATGTTTCGCATCCTGTTTCGCCTGTATCTGGTGACGATCGTCTCGTACAGCGCGGCGATCTATCTGGTGCCGGATCTGGTGGTCATGGCGTTCCGCGATCGCTTCGTCACCTACAACCTCGACTATTCGCGCGGCCTGCAATCGCTGATTACTCGCCAGTTTCATGCGGTGCCGCATGAGCAGTGGCCGGCGCTGGCGGCG
This sequence comes from Pseudomonas sp. Irchel 3H7, assembly GCF_900187605.1. Classification (GTDB taxonomy): domain Bacteria; phylum Pseudomonadota; class Gammaproteobacteria; order Pseudomonadales; family Pseudomonadaceae; genus Aquipseudomonas. The sequence goes on along the minus strand of NZ_FYEA01000008.1, from coordinate 174,796 downwards.
TCGATGGACAAGGATTTCCAGCCGCTGCACATCGTCCTGGCGCGCATCGACGATGCCGAGTTCACCGCCATCGAGCAGCAGCGCCTGCGCCGTGGCGAAAACGTTGTGCGTATCGGCGACTGGGGCTGGCGCACGCTGGCGGTGACGCCGCTGGACGACACCACCGCCGTGCAAATGGTCGTGCCACCGGATCCGATGGACGTCAATCTGTTGTACTGGAGCATCAACGTGCTGATCGGCGCGAGCCTGCTCGCCTGCCTGCTGATGTGGTTGCGCCCGCACTGGCGTGATCTGGAACGCCTCAAAGGCACCGCCGAACGCTTCGGTAAAGGCCATTTGAGCGAACGCACGAAAATCGCCCAGAGTTCCAACATCGGCAGCCTCGCCAATGTTTTCGACACCATGGCCGGCGATATCGAAAACCTGCTCAATCAGCAACGCGATCTGCTCAATGCCGTGTCCCATGAATTGCGTACACCGCTGACGCGTCTGGATTTCGGCTTGGCGCTGGCTTTGTCCGATGACTTGCCGACCGCCAGCCGCGAGCGCTTGCTGGGACTGGTCGCGCACATTCGCGAGCTGGATGAACTGGTGCTGGAGTTGCTCTCTTACAGCCGCTTGCAGAATCCGGCGCAACTGCCGGAGCAGGTCGAGGTGTCGCTGGACGAGTTCATCGACAGCATTCTGGGCAGTGTCGATGAAGAGCTGGAATCACCGGAAATCGTCATTGACGTGTTGCTGCACGGCCAGCTCGAACGCTTCTCCCTCGATCCACGCCTGACCGCGCGGGCGATCCAGAACCTGCTGCGCAACGCCATGCGCTATTGCGAAAAGCGCATTCAGATTGGTGTGCAGGTCAATGCCGAGGGCTGTGAGATCTGGGTCGATGATGACGGCATCGGTATTCCCGATGACGAGCGGGAGCGGATTTTCGAGCCGTTCTATCGACTTGATCGCAGTCGTGATCGCGCCACCGGCGGGTTTGGCCTGGGCCTGGCGATCAGCCGTCGCGCATTGGAAGCGCAGGGCGGCACGTTGACCGTAGAGTCTTCACCGTTGGGCGGGGCACGCTTCCGGTTGTGGTTGCCCAATAACGCCTGAGCTACATGACGCTGAAAATATCCCTGTGGGAGCGAGCCTGCTCGCGAAGGCGTCGGGTCAGTCAACGCATACTTGGCTGACATACCGCCTTCGGGAGCAGGCTCGCTCCCAAAGGGGGCTGTGGTTGTTCAGATCAGTTCAGTCGATTGAATCAACCCGACGCCGGCGTCCTGCATCCGTTCAATTGCTGCCGCCAGTGATCCATTCAGATCGATCGCCCGGCACGCATCCAGCACCACGTAGGCATTGAACCCCGCCGCCCGTGCATCCAGCGCCGAAAACATCACGCAGAAATCCAATGCCAGCCCCACCATGTAGACCGTATCGATCCCGCGCTCTTTGAGGTAGCCGGCCAGCCCAGTGGTGGTTCGGCGATCGGCTTCCAGAAAGGCTGAATAGCTGTCGATATCAGGATTGCAGCCCTTGCGAATGATCAACTGGGCATGAGGCAAGTCGAGTCCCCGGTGAAACTCGGCCCCTGCTGTCGATTGCACACAGTGGTCGGGCCAGAGTGTCTGCTCGCCATAAGGCAACTGGATGACATCGTAGGGCTGGTGTCCGGGATGACTGGAGGCGAATGAGGCATGGCCGGTGGGGTGCCAATCCTGTGCAACGACGACCTGGGTGAACTGACGGGCGAGCCGGTTGATCAGCGGCACAATCAGGTCACCTTCCGGTACTGCCAATTGGCCGCCGGGGGTGAAGTCGTTTTGAACGTCGATAACCAGTAAGGCAGAACGGGAAGAATCAGGCATCGTGGAGTCCTTGAAAAATCACTCACCCAGAATAGTGCAGCATTTATCCGGTGTTTAAACGGCTGTTCAACAGTTTTGCCTTGTCTTCCAGCGCCACCGGGGCGTCGTGTCCGATCAGCATCCACGCGTGTTCACGTTCAGTCCAATACACCACGTTCATCTCACGTCGACGCTCATGGGCCAACGGCTGACTGCCGCGGTTCGAGCGCGTGACACACAGCGCCAACGGCCCATGTTTCGCATCCAGATACACGATCTGCGCGATGGGCACACCGTCGTATTCGAGCATCTGCGCCCGTTTGAACTCGGCACCGTGTAACTTCAACGCGGCAGGTGAAAGATTGAGGCCCAGGCGCGCATCGACCGTGCGCAGTTGTGCCCGTTGTGCGGCGTCGTCGGTGGGCAGATGATCAAGCGTTTGCGGCACGTACAGCGCCATGTAATCAGCCACCAACCCTCGCCAGTTATTCGATTGTGCGGCATGCCAGCCGAGGAACAAGCGGTCGGCCAACACCCCGCCGGCCACTAGCGCTGCGGCGGCGCCAGCGATAAACCAGCGGCGGTTGAAGCCCGGACGCTGCGGTGAAGGCATCGCATCCAGCCGCGCCTGCAGGCGATCGAGCGGCGCCTGTTGCGCCAGTTCGTCATAGGCGTTCTTGTATGGCAGATTGCTGCGGCTGAGCCATTGCACGCGCAGACTCAGCAGTGAGTCTTCAGCAATGGCATTGTCCAGCTGATCGCGGTCCTCACGGTCGAGTTCGCCGTCGAGGTAGGCGACCAGTTGTTCATCCGAAGGCGTGTTCATGAACGGTCTCCTTCGGTGGATTTCGGCACCGCTTGCAGTGGCGGGTATTCGGCGAGTTTCAGCCGTGCGGTGGCCAGGCGACTCATCACCGTACCGATCGGCACTTGCAGGATCTCGGCGACTTCGCGGTAGGACAAGCCTTCGACATAGGCCAGATACACGGTTTCGCGTTGGGTTTCCGGCAGCGCGTCCACTCGGCGAATCACCTGCGCCGCCATCACGTGCGTCTGCGCGGCGTACTCACCGTCGAACGCCAGTTGACCATCGGCATCGACCTGTCCCGTCCCCCGACGCACGCGACGAGCGCGCACTTCGTTGAGCCAGATCGAATGCAGAATGCTCAGCAACCAGCGATCCATGCGCGTGCCGGCCACATACTGACTGGCGCGCTCCAGCGCCCGCACACACGTGGCCTGCACCAGATCCTCGGCCACGTGCCGATTGCGCGACAACAGCAAACCATAGCGCCACAGTCGCGCCAGATGCTGTCCGAGTTCTGTTCTGAATGCCTGATCGTTGACGATGATGACGGCCCTTATATGTGCTCAGGTTTTCGATGAATCGTTGATGGCTTCGGCCAGGTCCTGGTATTCCTCGCAGGACATACCGCAAATCGATTTGATCTGCTGCAACTGTTCCTGCGCCAGATCGACGCGACCTTTGATCACATAGGCCTCGCCGAGGTATTCGCGCACTTGCGCGTACTGCGGATCGAGTTTCACCGATTGCAGGTAATAACCGATGCCTTCGTCGGTGCGCCCCAGTTTGCGTGTGGCGTATCCGCGATAGTTGAGGGCCTTGGCAGTGTTCGGTTGCTTCAGTGTGTCGAGCAGCGCTAGGGCCTCTTCGTAGCGACCGACCTTGGCGAGGCGATAGGCATAATCGGTACGGTCGGCATCCGAAAGTGCTTTGCTGACTTGCATCACACACTTCTGCGTTTTGCTGTCCCAGACCTGGCCTTTCGGGCATTCGGGTTTCTGCACCGGCGCTTCTTCATCACCATTGGCCAAGGCCAGTTGGCTGGACATCGCGGCGACCAGCAGCAACGGGGCGGCGAACATAACGGAACGGATAGTCATGGGCAAGGCTCCACAGGGGGTTATGTTTCACTTTGAACACCACAGGGTGAATTTTTATTCATCGCTTTATCAGTGACTGTTCAAGTTCAGCGTAAATTCAAGCGCTATGCTCGGGAGCGTCTGCCGTCGATCCGATGTTTTGCCGTAAGGAGCGTTGCCATGACCGACCAAATCCATCACTCAGCCGCTGCCGGCTACAAAACCGCCGCCGACACCTACGTCAAAGGGCGGCCGGACTATCCGCCGCAAGTCAGTCAATGGTTGACCGCGACGCTGGGCCTGGATGGGCATAAAACCGTGATCGATCTGGGCGCCGGTACTGGCAAGTTCACCGGGCGGCTGGTGGTGACCGGCGCACAAGTGATCGCGGTTGAACCGGTGCCGCAGATGTTGGAAAAGCTGTCTGACGCCTGGCCCGATGTGCTGGCCGTGAACGGCACGGCGACTGATCTGCCGTTGCCGGACGCTTCAGTCGATGTGGTGATTTGCGCGCAAGCGTTTCACTGGTTCGCCAGCACCGAAGCACTGACCGAAATCGCCCGGGTACTCAAGCCCGGTGGCCAGTTGGGGTTGATCTGGAATCTGCGCGACACCCAGGTCAGCTGGGTGCCGAAACTGGACGCCATCGTCAACGCACTGGAAGGTGACACCCCACGCTATTACACCGGCGCCTGGCGCACAGTGTTTCCGCACCCGGCGTTCGCGCCTCTGCAGGTCGAACGGTTTCACCATGGCCATACCGGTTCGCCGGAGGACGTGATTTTCAACCGCGTGCGCTCGACCAGTTTCATCGCCGCGCTGCCGAATGCGCAGCGGGCGAAGGTTGATGAGCAGCTTCGCGCGTTGATTGCCGCCGAGCCGGAACTGCGTGGTAGGGATGTGGTGACGGTGCCTTACGAAACCGCCGCGTTCGTCGCCGTAAAAAAGGGCTGAATGCCACGACATTCCAGTGTAGGAGTGAGCCTGCTCGCGATAGCGGAGTGTCAGTCACCTCATCTTTGGCTGACACTCCGCTATCGCGAGCAGGCTCACTCCTACAGGGGTTTCAGGTGTTCATAGTATCTGGCTGCACTTTGCCACCGCCTTCCGCCGTTCGCGAACCCCGCGCATCACGAGATACAACAACGGCCCAACCGAGACAAAAACCGCCGTCAGCAACAAATAAGGCACCACCGACCAGACCGACTGCCCACGCGACCGCGCATCCTTGACCATCCATACGCCGGCCAGAGTCGCCAGCAGATACAGATCAATCACCACCTGCGCGGTGTCGGGCCGCGACATCAGGCTGATGCCAAAGTCGATCAATGACTGTTCAGCCTGGAGCATCACTGAAACGGTGTAAGCGCTGAACGCGAGTAAAGCCGTGAGGGGCAGGGCGATAGACATCATGCAAGCCTTCCTTGGTGTGATGAGAGAGTCGCCAGACTAACGTCGCCACGCAAAATTGGCCATTGACTTGCCAGCACCGTGCAGGCTAATTTCCAGTCCATGACTTCGACTGTATCGCGTTGCCAGCCAATGATTATTACCGCCATTCCTCATTTGGCGGGCTAGCTCACGACTGCAGCACCCAACCCGCCCTAGAGGCGGGTTTTTACTTTCTGTCTCCGGGGTTTTGAAAAATGTCAGGAGACGACCATGCCGCACAGCCCCGATCAGCAAACCCTGCTTGAGCACTACGTGAAAAAGATCCTCGCCGCACCGGTGTACGACCTCGCGGTGCGCACGCCTTTGCAAGCGGCGCCGGCGCTGTCGGAGGCGCTGGGCAACCGGATTCTGCTCAAGCGTGAAGACCTGCAACCGACGTTCTCCTTCAAGATCCGTGGCGCCTACAACAAATTGGTGCAATTGAGCGACGAACAGAGGGCGCGGGGGGTAATCACCGCATCGGCTGGCAATCACGCGCAAGGCGTGGCATTGGCAGCACGCGAACTGGGGATTGCAGCGACCATCGTCATGCCAGCGACAACGCCGGAATTGAAAGTGCTGGGTGTACGCAGTCGCGGCGCTGAAGCGCTGCTGCACGGCGAGAGTTTCCCGTTCGCACTGGCCCATGCGCTGCAACTGGCGCAACAGACTGGGCGCACCTTCGTTTCACCGTTCGATGACCCGGAAGTGATCGCCGGGCAGGGCACCGTGGCGATGGAAATCCTCCGCCAGCATCAAGGTTCGCTGGATGCGATTTTTATCCCGGTGGGCGGCGGCGGTCTGATCGCCGGCATCGCGGCCTACGTCAAATACCTGCGCCCGGAAGTACGGATCATCGGCGTCGAATCTGAACACTCAGCGTGCCTGAAGGCTGCGCTCGAAGCAGATCAGCGCGTGGTGCTGCCCAATGTCGGCACCTTCGCCGATGGCGTGGCGGTAGCGCAGATTGGCGCGTTCGGGTTTGAGGTTTGCCGCTTTTGCGTCGACGAAGTCATCACCGTCAGCAACGACGATCTCTGCGCGGCGATCAAGAATATCTACGACGATACCCGCTCGATCACCGAACCGTCCGGCGCCTTGGCCGTGGCCGGGATCAAGCAGTACGTAGCGCGAACCGGGGTGCGCGAGCAGACATTCGTGGCGATCGACTCGGGCGCCAATATCAACTTCGACAGCCTGCGCCATGTCGCCGAGCGCGCCGCGATGTGCGGCGTCTCGGCATGATGAGGTTTACGGCAGTAACGGGCGCAGGAAGCTGCGCTCGTAGCTGACGATGAACTTCTTCTCGACCAGGCTGGCCACCAGTGCAGTGCTTTCCGGATCGGTCATCGCGATGTGCCGATAGCTTTCGTAATCCGCCAGCGACGGAAAACTGAACAGGCAATAAGCGATGTTGCTCGCGCCTTCGGACGGCAAAAAGTAGCCGTGATGGGTGCCGCCCAAGCGCTCGACGATGCCGAGCCAGGCCTTGGCGTAAGCCTCGAACTCAGGCAATTGGTAGGGATCAATGACATATCGGACGTGGCAGGTAATCAAACGAAGCACTCCTTGTTCCGGTTATTCCTGCAGGGCTGTACCGACTTTGTCCGACGCCGACCAGATGCGATAACGCACTTCGACGTCAGACGGCGCATACACCACGACCGGCAACTTGCTGTTGTAACGCAGCATGAAACCGTCACCAACGACCGGCACGAACGCGCGCTTCTTCTGGCTGCCGGGTGGGCAGGCCATCATCGTGCTCATCGGCCCGATGACTTTTTCCAGGCGATAGAACGGATAACCCCAGCCCTCAAGATTCTTCTCATCGAGAACGCCGCCCAAACGCTGGCGATTGCAGTCCACTTCCAGGGTTTTGCCGGCGAGGATTTCCACCTGGAAGTTTTCTTCCTGCTCTTGCTTGGGCAAGTGAATGACCTGGCGGGTGAACCCGGCTTCAGCCTTCGGGAACGGCGCGACGTCTTCAAGCTTGGCGGCGTGGGCGAGGGTGGACAGGCTGGCGATGAACAAACCGGTGGTCGCGTAAACGCGTAAAGAACCCATGGAAGCCTCCGTGCGGGTGTAGGGTGGATGACGGGCATTCTTACCGTCATGGGCCGTGATTGCAAACCAGCGTCGAGTTGCAAAATGCAGTGCCGGCAGGGGCTATTCTTGCAATTTGCAAGTAGCCAAATGCTGGCACCGCCGCCAAGTGCTTGATTTCATGAGGGTGAAAATGAACTGATGAAAGGCACGCTTTATGCGTCTTTTCAGTGCGGCGCACCGGACTTGGGCGCCTACACTCCAATGGGCATTTCGCAGTACCACCGCTTGTCGCACCAGGGAAACAGCGGGGACACACCCGTGCAGGGGCAGCAACGGTCAGCGTGAATACTTGATTGGCATCTCACAGTAAGGAGAGGGTTTCGCCATGTTTCTGTCTGCCTTGGAACTACGCAATATCATTGAAAGCAGTTTTCTGCCGAAACGCTGCCAGTGCACGCTGTCGCCGGACTTGTCGATGACCGTCAAGGTTTTCGGCGATCACCAGACCGATCAGGTCGATCTGCTGGTCAGTGGCATCGACGCCAGCCACCTCAATGGCTGTCGTGAAATCAACGAACTGATCGCCGGGCTGCGCTCGGATCTGAACCAGCAAACTGTGCAACATCACTACAGCCCGCGCTCCAGAGTCGTCTAACGCACCGTTTCACCCAGTTCGACCGTCACGCGCCGGGCCTGCACAAAACCAAGGCCCAGCGCGAACTCGACCAGCACCGCGAGCAAAATCCCGGGGCCGGCATGACCGTTGAGCCATTCCGCAAACCCCAACACCGCCAAACCAAAACAACCGACGATAAACCCGTTGCTCAGCGCATTGCGCCCCAGCGACGGCGGTGCGTTGCGCACCAGATAAAACATCACTCCCAACGCCGCAAACAGCACCGCACTGCGCCGCGCGACAAACCCCGCAGCGTCGGAATACTCGATACTCCAGATCGCCAGCAGCCTCTCCGGGAAAACGCCCCAGGCCAGCGCCAGCAAAAAACACAACGAACACGTGAAGCCCGACAACGTGCGAAACGACAACTGCATGGCGAATCCTTGCGGCAGTGAGGAGGGCTCCGAGCATAACCGCCGAAACTCCCCACGCCTACCGCAAACCCGCAAATCAGACGTTTCTGTCAGTTCTGGAAGTTGCACGCGTCAGACAATTTCCGATAGCTGATTTCCTCAGGATTACCGGCATTGTCGATGTACTTCATGTCGGCCGTGACCACTTTGCACAGTTGCGTTGGCGGCTCGGTCAACGACACCACTTTGGCCACATGCAGCGGCATGCCGTACTCGTACGGCACGGCTTTGGACGTGGCAGAGGTGTCATTAGCCTGGGCCAGCCCGGCAAAAGCGGTGCAGGCGAGGGCGGCGGTGAGCAATAAAGGACGAATGTTCATGAAAGGACTCCCGAGTGGCGGTTCTAGCGTTCGGCGTGATTCAGCCGAACCTGCCGCACTGGGCAACAACCAGAATGGCTGAGGACGTGCGGTTCAGTAGAGTTTTTGACCACGGCGTTAAGGGATGGTTAACCGAGCTGAACGCCGGCTGTCAGGGAGTGCGGCGGTTTTCTTTGGAAGGTTTGGCGAATTCCTACAAAGGCTGGTGCCTTGTCTGCTTTCGGCGGTTGGAGCAGGGCGGTTATTGTCGGTTGCCGCTGCAAAATCAGTGGTTCGGGTTTGGTCACCTGAGAAAAGTTCATTGCATATGTGCCATCATTTGCACCGCTCGGATTACCTAATCCGTGGAGTGCATTGCAGTGGCGGCTGTGTGCAGGACGCCTTCGGGCGAGCTGAGTTTTGAACTGTTCTCGGTTGACCAAGCCTGTACACGGCCGCCTCCCACCGTTTGGTCACGGCTATGGCGGTTACCCTCTAATACAGTTGAGTAATCAAAATGCCAATAATTAAACCGCTTCAAAACCGCTATCTCCCCCTCAGCAGCAACGTCACCGAAACCCCGACGCTGCTCTTCGACACCCAAGCCAACCCGAAAGACATCCTCGAAGCCGCCGTCCAGCGCATCCGCGCCGCCGCCGACCTGCTCGAGACCTTGCATTGCCTGTGCTTCAAACACGCCGACGTGCAAGACATTCCACACATCACCCATGCGCTGTACCTGCTGACGCAGGATGGCAATGATTTGCTGCAGGTCGCGCAGCAGCAGATGTTGAGTTGGAAGGCGCCGGTTTGATCTCTGTTTGAATTGTCTAGCACTCACGGGCAGAGGCATTTTCTGCCCGTGATTGATGTTTACAACAGCTAGTTAGAGAAGAGGCTCTGCCTAAGGAGCAGGAGCAAACGGGCTGACCAAGTCTGGACTCCATTTCAACTCAACAATATTTTTGGGTAAAAAGCGCACGTGCAAATACACATCACCACGTTTTCGGCGAGGTAGCGGTAAAATTACCTCATGGTTCTCCTTCTGGACGCCTTGCCGAAACTGTTCGCCAGTCCTACTGAGAATCCAAGAAACACGAACGGTTTCTCCTTCAATTCGTTGGCAGCACATAACCCCTCCGCCACCCATTGCGAACAGGTTGCCTCCCCAAAAGTCATTTATCCAAAAGTTCAAAATTGGACGATCTGTATAGTTTTCTGACGTCAGCATGGCGCCGGGCGTACGAAATAGATCAATGATTTTTGGGGTGGCGTAGCTAAGCAGCAAAGCCAGTACAGCCAAGGCTATTCGCCTTCTTCGCCATGTTCGTTTTCGACGTGCGTCCGCAGCAATATCTATCAAATGACTAAAATTCCAAGGTAAGAGGTTACATTCCGGCTTTATGCCTGGAGAGGACTTCACCGATCGCGAACCGATAAGTCACACTTCAATTTTTCCTGGATTAGAATCAAGAGGGTTGCTTTAACTTGGATTCAGTAAGCTTATGAGGAGGCTGCACATGCCGCTACCAAGCTGGGAATCTCCAACATTTAATCAAACAGTGAGACCACGCTCGCGCTCTAAATCAATTAATCTTGTCGTTGGACCATCCGCTTCCAGTCGCTCAGTCACGACAGTGGGCCAACGGTTTCGCGAACGACGCTTTGCTCTTTCATAAACAAAGTCTTGAATCTTGTTTGATGGATAGAAGAGTATATTGTTTAGTAGCATTAAAAAATCAGTGCCAGTTAAGTAATTGCTTCCATCTCCTGCTTCTTTTTTTTCACGAATGATTTTTCTCCATGCGCCTAAGTATTCAGATTGTTTTAAGTTTAGGTCTAACTGGCTTTTTACAAAGTCATCCGATTCGCTATGAGCTCCAGTGTGGTCGAACCATGGGCCGTTGTTCATATAAGAGCGAATGTATTCCCAGAATCCTTTCTGCATTTCTAAAGACTTTCCCGCCGGCGTACCAATGCTGACCATAATTTCGTTTTCAGGTTCTCCCAAGCGCTTCATTAATACTTCAAGCGAGGCGTTCCGGATGCTCCCAGAATAAAGGCCAACCATGTCGAACTCGCAAGCTACAGCCTCTATTCCCTTCCAAGGAGTATGATAGAGCTCTCCTTCGTTGTCGAAATAGACTTCCTGTGTTCGTCGGTTGAAAATTATGGGAAGCGGTAAAGAGCGTCTTGTTTCGATGATGATTGGAACAATGAACAACGGTATCCCGAAAAGTAACATCCAGCCCACTCCGTCCCACTTGCCCAGTAAAGCCATCCAAACGCCAATGATGAGTGCGATTAGAGCTGGAATTCCCCCGAGAAGCCCACTAAGCAAGCCGCGATTTCGATCACTGCCAATTTTTAGTGAAAGATAGTGTTCTGTGTGTTCATCAGTTATAAAAAGCTCAAGTGGTTGCTCTCCCGTAGACTCGTCGTCACTAAGAACTGCGGTAGGAGCATCACCATATTTCGCCATGATTTTTTCATTGCCGTTCTTAAAGCCATACCATTTCCTTGACTTCGATGGGCGGTAGTGCGTGCCTTCAAGTAAGGAGTAGTAAGCTATTACCTTTCGGTTTCGTGATCATAAGTCAAACAGAAAAACCGCGCTCGCGTTCTAAGTCTATGAGTCTAAGTGTGGGGCCGTCTTGATGTAAGCGTTCTGTAACTTTTTCTGGCCATAAGTTTCGTGTTTTTCTCTGTACATAATTGTATGTGAAGTCTTGTATAGCATTGGTTGGAAAAAAATTAAATGTCCAATAAACATAAAAACGTCAGATGCAGCTAAGTAGTTAGAGTGTCCGGATTTGACTTTTTTATCTGTGATCGTTTTTTTCCAGTACCCCCAAAAGTCTGACGATCTAATATTGCTCGAAAGCGTTTTCTTTATGAATTCATCGGATTCTGCGTGGTTGCCATTTTCATCAAACCCTGGGCCATTATTCATGTAGCTGCGAATGTATTCCCAAAACCCTTTTTGCATATCAAGTGTCTTGCCCATTGGGGAACCCAAACTAACCATAAGGGCATTGTCAGGGTCGCCTAGACGTTTTACTAGTATTTCGAGAGAAGCGTTATTTATACCGCCCGTATAAATGCTTGTCATTTGAAATTCACACGCGATAGCTTGAATGTTGTCCCATGGCGTATGATACAAATCACCATTTTGATCAAAATAAACTTCTTTTGTTCTACGATTAAATAATACAGGTAAAGGCAGTGGTTTTCGCGTTTCAAAATAAAACGGAATAAGGAACATGGCCGCGGCAAGGAAAATACAAAGGCCTACAAGATCCCTGCGGCCTTTTATTATTATCATAAATGCCAATGCAATACTTGCGAGAGATCCTACGCCTGCCGCTATACCTGTTATACCTCCTCTATCTGCATCTCCTGCCATCTGTAAGGTTAAGTAATTCTCTGTATGTTCATCGGTGATGAATAGTTCGCATGGAGGTTGTCCGGTGCTCTCGCTGGCTTTCAATACGACGTTCGACGTGTTGCCGTACTTCGACGCTGCCTGGGCGATAAGCTTTTTTATATCCATGCTATTTCCTTGATGTCATTTGCCTGAATAGCCTCACTGGCGTTAATATCCTAGCTTGTCAGGGAAGAACGAGAGAGGCGGATGGTTGGCCTTCCACGTTTTTGCGAGTTCTTTTGCTTTCCCTATCTGCTCTTTTGACAGTTTTTTTTCCACTTCTGGCAAAACATCGTTAACATTGTTTATTACGTTTCCACCACCATCAAGCTCTAGTAGATTTGATAGTAGCGCATATGACGTCACTGGGTCTGAGGTGAATCCGTATTTTGGTTCAACTTCGCCTATATAAGAAGCATAACCAAAAACCGCTGATACGTAGCCTGAATCTGCAGCTTTTTCATTCCAAGTTCTAAACGATGAAAAGTCGGCTTTTTCAAGCCTGGCAGCGGCAAATCCCATCATAGCTGGAGGATAGCCATTCTCTGCAGACGCTTTCATCCACTTTTCGATTTCATCTGATCTTCTGGAGGGCAGTAGGAATACTCCGCCACCTTCTTGATATTTAGTCGCCAAACGAAATTGCGCCAAAGCGAAAGCTTTTTCTGCAGATTTTTCTAACCATTCATCGTTCCCTGTTATTTCCCATAACAAGTACATAGACTCAGCATTTCCATGAGATGCCTGATCAGTTGCAAGCTTTTTAGCTTCATTCATCCAGCCTTCAGGCGATTGCTCAGAGGGGGAACAATTCTTCATGGTTACGCACAAGTCTTGGTCCGCTCCTCCGAGCCGGATCATAGAATAAATATTGCCTTTTTTTGCTGACTCCTCGTAAGCTTTTTGTGCTTCCTGAGTCATGTATCTGTTGTTTTTTCTTATTGATTCACCTAAGTAGTAGAGTGCTTCATCATCTCCACCCTCGGCAGCAATCTTTAAAAACTCGATTGCGGATATTGCTTTGTATTGATTGTAAAGCTCAATGCCTTTTTTCTTTGCTTCTTCTTGCTGTTTTGTGAGAGTCGCGTTCGCGGTGTTGCAGAGTAAAACAAAGCAGACGCAGAAGGTAGTTGCGAATAATTTTATGTTTTTCAATTTAATTTTCTCGCTGGAGCTGAGAATTTCACAGAGGGCTTTGGTATGTAGCTGTTTTCATTCATGACAATTTTACAGGAGCCATCAAACGGTTCACCTAATAGTGAAGCGTTTTTCTTGTAACGAGCCCTTGTTGTGTTTCCGAATGGCTCGGTTGCTGTAAGCACCGGTTCGCTCATGAAATTGTCCAGCACGTAACGGTTTTCACAATATTTTTGACCGAGGTCAACCGGTTCCACTCCGAACTTATTCATGCATGCGCAGGCTAGCTGAAATTGTTTTTGAGCTTCTAGTAGACTTCCTTGCTCTTTGGCGTTGGTAGTGATGTGAGTTATTATTATTTCAATGGCTGTTTGTTGTGCTAAATATGCAGTATCTCTGGTGTATTTTTTCTTACCGTCTTTTGGGGTGCTTAGGCTAGTTTGCTTCGTTGTCGCTATGGAGAATTCTTCCGGATTAGACATTAGTGTCATCAAGATCGGCCCTAACGCTGCAGGGGTGGCCTCAACAATCCATTTTTTTAACTCGTCGGGATTTTGGTACTCAATAATCGCGTGAGCGATTGGGCCGCCTTTTCCTCCGTTGGTCATTGCGTCATATAAGTCCATGACTAAACTCCAACCCATAAGATAAGACATTTCCACACTAAGCCCAGCTGCTCCTAATGCGTTCAGCGCGGATGCGAACTTACCTGCTTCAGGTTCCATCCACTCTACCTTTCTGCCTTTCGCTTTGTGCAGTTCCTTGCGGTACAAGTTGATGAGGTCAACTACTGCCTCATAGCCAACTTCAAACTTAAAGCTACCGTTAGCACCAGGACCCAGCACTACCGCGGCCTTCAGGTTCAGAATAAACCGCCCCTTATCCAGAGACACCTGCGCCGTTCCCTGAAAGCCCGCACCTAACGCGACTCCAACGGAGCCGCTCAGCTTGGCCAGTGTCAGCCATGGATTCGCGCTTTTCGCGTCTTTAGCGCTGCCAACGCCCATCGTTGGCGCGGTGCGCAGGGCGACGAGTTCTTTGGGCGGTGCCCAGTTCATTACTCCGGTGAGTTCAATCGCGGCTTGCAAGCCTCCAAACACGTTGAAGCTGGCTTTTGCGCCGTTTTCGACTTGCACTTTGGCGAAGCGGCCGCCTCGCAGTTGCTCTGTGCTCTTGGAATCGGCGTAGGTGCCGGATTTCGACTTGTGTTCAAGATCGGGAGTAGGGCTGTCGTCACCGCTGTCGGCCTTGGCTTGCTTGGCGGCGGCGTGATCGGAGCGTTCTTCTTTTGCCGAAGCATCTTCACGCTGTGCGCGTTTTACCGGGCTCAGTGACGCCCCGTACTTGACGTTGCCGAAGATCGGGCTCAACTCGACGCTGCCGGCCAGCAGCAACGATGCTCCGGCGTAGCCCCATGCCTTCACACCAAAGTGGAAGGAGAAGCGGCCGAAATTCATTTTTTGCGGGCTGCCGTCCAGGAAGTAATCAAGCGTTATTTCTTGAGCACTGGCTTTGGCAGGCATGTCGACTTTCATCAACTGAACTTCGCCACGGGCCAGGTCCAGGCTTAAGCCCATTTCGCCGGATATCTTGAAGCCCTCGGCGGCAGACATTTTCGGGCCTTCGAGCTTTACTTCGCCGTGAATGTTTGGCTGTGGAGGTGTCAGGCAACGGACCAATTGCGCCTGAGGGCTGGCATCAAAAAGTCTTACTTTGCCGCGCACACTTTTCTTGAACACCAGTTGCTGAAGGTGTTCGCCCCAGTTGGTCAGGGTCGCGTCGTCTTCCAGTTCAGTTACCTCATAGCCTTGCTTTTTCAAGTAAGCATAAAAGTCTTTGGCTTTGAACCAGCCTTTTTCATCGAAACAGTCGCCGACCTGATCGCTGAACTTTATGGCGCCCTGATCTAGAAGCCATTGGCGGAACGAGTTGATTTCGCTGTTTTTATCGGAGCCTTCGGTAGCGTCCGCAGGCAAACTTTTACCTACCTTTTTTATCGCGCCGGCTGCTTTTTCGAAATCCTCTTTCATGATCTTTTTTGCGTCTTTCAGGTTCGCCATGCTGAACCAGCCCAGGGGCGTACCCTTGGCATCTGAGAGACTGACTTCACGCAGCGGAAAGCCCGGTTTCACCATGCGGTCGACCGGTTTTGGCTGGAACTCTTCCGGGTCCCAAATCAGATAACGCGCAGGCTTGCTGTTGCTGACATTGCTTTGGGCTTTTGCTTGAAGGTCGTCTTTGGTCTTTTGCAGGCTATCCCATTTGGTCCGCTCCACATCAACCAAGCCCGCCGGCGCTTGGGCATTCTGGCCTGTTGCCTCGATCCAGCGTTTGTATTTCTCTTGAAGCTGCGCTGTAACTTCCGCCTGCTCTTTCTCGGTATCCAGATACAGTTTGAACTGCTCGATGCCGGAAGGAAGGCCGTCACTGATCAAAGCGAATTCTGGAAGTGCGATGCCGTACTCAGACGCTTTGATAATGGATTCAGTGTAAGCATGGTAATCAAGCGCATCGGCGTTTTTGTAGAGCGTCAAGACATACCCGACCAGATCGGCGGTGCAGTCATTCATGCCGCTGCAGATGTTTTCGTAGCTTTTTTTCTTTTCCGCCAGGGCTTTCGCAACGTCTTCCAGCGGGACCTGCTTGAAGTCTTTGTTGCCGAGAAGTTTCTTGCGAGCCTCCAGATAAGCCTGCACCCGTGCGCGCGCCTCAATCGCCTCTTTGGAATAGAGCGAGCCACTTTCGTAGGTGTAGCCTTCCAGCTTCGCAGCCGCTACCGCTTCTTTTTTCAGCGCATGCCACTCAGCCCTCCGCTTGTAAAAATCGGCATAGGCTTTGTGGACGTCCTGGTCAGTAGCCAGGTCTGCCGTTAGACGGTCCATGCGCGATTGCGCGGTGTCCTCTTGAGGAGACTGTGCAGGAGCCGCTGCCGGTTTGTTTCCGTTAGCTTCGTTTTGCCTCTTTTTGGCGGTGGCTGGATCGATTTCGATCTCATCCCCCATCGCTTCAAACTCTTCCATCCGCGTACGCTTCTCGCCCGTGAGGAAGTTGCTCAACTTGGGCTCAAGGAAGTATTCCAGCAAACCAGATTCCTGCAGCCCGTTCAGGCGTGCATCACGTGGTTTGCTGGGGGCAATCATTTTATCCAGCGCGAACATCGATTCTTTGATGGCAGACTTTGCCCGCTCAGGGAGCAGCCAGAACTCTTGCTCCTCAGTGGCATAAATCGCGCTGGCAAACTTTTTAGAACACGGAGGTGCGTGGGGTTTGAAGGTCTTTGAACTCTGATCAGGAGCGTCCTTGACCGGATCCAGTTCAACCAGATCCTCAGCGGAGCACTGAGTGGGCGCTTCCGGGGCTGCCTGCGCAGGCGCTTGCGACGCGGCGGGCGGCTGAGCGGTAGGCGTGGCGGCCGCTTGAGCGCTTTTGGGGACGCTCAGGTTCCAGCCGACTTTGACGTTGTCCGGATTGGTGATGAAGGGGTTGAGCTGGCGAAGTTGCGCCACGGTGCTGTTGTAGCGCGAAGCGATCTGGCCCAGGGTTTCGCCGGGCATGACGGCGTGATTCGTGATTTCCATGGTGATTCCGTTCTGTTGTCGCGTCGCCCTAACGTTGGGCGACGGCGGCTGATTCCAGGAGCCGATCTACTTTGATAAACGACTCGTCCTTAGATTGCAGGATCGCCATGATCTCAGGCTGTGTTTCGAATAGCGGGCCGTTCACGGCGTGGCCAAGCTTGAGCAGGTGATCACCGTCATAAATATTGCTTTTGAGCAGCAGGTCGAGGTTGTCAGCGATATCGTTCAGGCGCTCATCGTCTGGTTCTTCAAACGCTGCGTATTCCTCATCAATCCAATAAACCCATCCCAGGCGCGCTTGAACTTGCGCGGCTGCCTCGGGAAGGTTGAACGCCTCTTTGTCACCAAGCCACGTCGATTCCTCGTTGGCTTTCCAGGCCAACCATGGACCGCGCTGCTGACCGAAATGTATCGGCGCAGGGCAGTAGATGGCGTTCCAGCAACCCAGCAACTGGTCGAAGGTTTTCCCAGCTGTATAAGTCAGCGCTGCCCACAGACTCGGTTTGTGAAAGCTCAACAAGCTCTGCCCACCGGAACCGTCATTGGCTCTGAGCAACCAGCGCGCATGAGCCAATGCTTGTTCAGGATCAGGTGTTGAGATCGCTATTCCCGAAAAGCGTTCCTCACAAAGTTTTGCCGCTACGTTTGCCACTTTGCTGCCCCGAGGAGCCACCAGCCACAACGGGCCATCAGGAATCTCTGCGAAGTCAGTGCCGAAAAACAGCCCTTGGGAAACCACCGGTTCGCCTACTCGGTAGAGTTGACTCAATGCTTCTGGCTGGAGTCCCTGGTCGATGATGAAACAGAGCGACTCGCTCGCGGCCGGCAGGTCAGAAAAGTTGTAGCGAGGCTCTGCGAGCAGAGCGCTCAGCGCTTTTACATGCATGTGCAATCCTTACGGCTGCAAGCGCCGTTACTCTGTTTTCCGCACAACGGTGTGATGCCAGACTCATTCAGACGGGCGGGGAGTGGTGCTTTACCAGCCTTGTCCGCATCCGCTACTTTCATCGGTCCCGGCAGCAATGGTGCCGCAGGCGTCCCGACCCCCGGCGAGCCGCCGGTATTGATCTTCACCTCCGCGCCGCTGATGGTCACGCCACCCGCATCAACCTTGACGAAACTCCCACCAGCCTTGGCCGTGAGTTCCATGGCGCCTTCGACCACAACCTTCTGGCCGGCGTAGTAATGGATTTCTGACCCGGCCTCAACAAACTGCGCAGTCCCCACCTTCAAATGCTGCGTCACACCCACGGTCAGGTGATCATCCGCACGCATCTCGCTGATTCGATCCAGGTGCGTAATCCGATGCTCTTCAACCTTGAACTCGCTCAGCGTATTGGCTTCAACGGTGTCATGCCGCTCGTTACCCACACGAATCTTCTGGTCGTGCTCGATGTTTTCGTCCCAGTCGCGCTGGGCATGGATGTAGATCTGCTCTACACCTTTCTTGTCCTCGATGCGGAATTCGTTGTAGCCCTTGCCGCCCGGTGAACTCAGGGTTTTGAACGTGCTGCGGGTTTTGTTGGCCGGCAGGTCGTAGGGGACGACGTTTTCCTTGTGGTACAGGCAACCGGTGACCAGCGGCTGGTCGGGATCGCCTTCGAGGAAGGTGACGAGGACTTCCATGCCGATGCGCGGGATGGCGATGCCGCCGTACGCTGCGCCGGCCCAGCCGCTGGCGACGCGCATCCAGCAGGTGGTTTTGTCGTCGCCCTGACCGTCGCGGTCCCAGTGGAATTGCACTTTGATGCGGCCGTACTGGTCGCAGTGGATTTCTTCGCCTGCGGGGCCGGTGACGACCGCGGTCTGGCTGCCGAGGACTTTCGGTTTCGGGTGTTCAAGGGCAGGGCGGTAGTGCGCGTCCCACGGGGTGGCGAGGAAGCTGTTGCGGTAGCCCTGGTGGAAATCGCTTTTGTGGTCGGTGACGTCGCTGGTGACGTTTTCGCCGAGTACTTGCGGTTGTTTGCCTTCGTGGAAGACCTCCAGCAGCAGCCACAGATCGTTCCACTCGGCGCGCGGGTGTTCGGCGAGGGTGAGGAAATGGCCGCTGGTGAGGGTTGGTTCGTCACCTTTGCCTTCGGCGAGTTTGTAGTCGCTGCGATGGCGTTCGAGGGCGCGGGTGGAGAGGAACTTGCCGCGCTCTCGAGTAGTGAAGCGGCCGGGGTAGTCGTAGTCCTCAAGGTCCGGGGCGAACTCGGTTTTGACCGCGCCTTCGGGGAGGATCTTTGGTTTTTCGAAGTCGTAGTCGCGGCGGCTGACGCGGGTGGTGCGGGTTTCCAGGCGCAGGTTGAAGCGTTTGATCACCGGTTTGTCGGCGGCCATGCCGGAGTCTTGCTGGTAGCTCACCGGTTTCAGTTTGCGGAACACGGTCTGGTCGTCGCCGAACACCAGTTTGTGGCCGCTGCTGCTGTGCTGGAAGTGGAAGTGAATGCCTTCTTCTTCGCACAGGCGCTGGATGAAGTGCAGGTCGGATTCGTCGTACTGCACGCAGTATTCGCGTTGCGGGTATTCGGCGCCGAGCTGGAAACTGTAGGCGTCGGCGAGGATGCCGCGATCTTCCAGCACCTGAGCGATGATCTTCGGCACGGTCAGTTGCTGGAAGATCTGCTGATCGTGGTTGTGCCGCAGGTAGGCCAGTTGTGGCACCAGGCTGAGGCTGTAACGGGTCAGGGTCTTGCCGGAGTCGCCTTGCTCGATGCGATAAACCAGACCGTGGATCTTGCCTTCGCCGGTCGGGCCGAAGGTCAGGACGCCGGGCTTGTGCAACAGCTCTTCGAGTTTGAGGTCGGGGCGGGCGCTGACGAGTTCGAGGTCGAAACGGAACGGTTGGTTGAGGGCTTCGCGACCGGTGAAGCTGAGGACTTGCAGGTCGGCGTTGGCGCCTTCAAGCGTGAGGGTGATGTGGGTTGCGTTGGCGTCCAGCATGCCTTGAATTCCGTCCGTTGAATAAGCAGGTGACGGATGATGGAGGATTAAGCAGCCTCGTTCAAGGCACAAAAGCCGTAGGTCTGGCAGGTTTGCGGTATAGGGAAAACCCTTAGATGGGGTGTTTGGCCCAATGAAAACGGGTGTTTAGTGCGAATTGGCGTTGATCGCCGGCAACTTTTCCCACGATCCCGGGTTGAAGAATCCTCAGTCAGATTCAGACTAAAGTCGCCTGTAGCACGTCAAAGCCATCTGCCATCATTGCCGTTCACCCCTGCGTGTTCACTTTCTCCCGGTCAATCTGACCCGGGACGGGAGCTATTTTTCTGGCTTGTTGCGCGCTTGCGCAAACGCTGCATTGTTGGAGTTTTTCATGCGTCCCCCATTTCCCCTCATCACCCCGCGCCAGTCGTTTGGCTTCGGAGCCTTTGTGCTGTGCGCAGGTTTTACCGCACAGGTTCAGGCCAGCGGATTCTTTGAAGACACCACGGCGAAAATCGAATCGCGCACGGTGTACTTCAACCGCGATTTCCGTGATGGGAGCACCTCGAACGCTCAGGGCGCCTCCAAGCGTGAAGAGTCGGCACAGGGCTTTATTCTCAACCTGCAATCGGGCTACACCGAAGGTACGGTGGGTTTTGGTATCGATGCGCTGGGCATGCTTGGCTTTCAACTCGATTCCAGCCCGAACCGCAGCAACAGCGGCTTGCTGCCTTCCAGTGGCAACGATCCGCGCGGCTCGAAAGGCCAGTACGCGAAAATGGGCCTGACCGCCAAGGTCAAAGTCTCGGACACCGTGCTGAAGTACGGCGCGCTACTGCCGGATCTGCCGTTGCTGAAATACAACGACGGCCGTTTGCTGCCGACCATGTTCAATGGCGCCATGCTCACTTCTAAAGAGCTGAAAGACCTGACCTTCATGGCCGCGCGTCTGGACAAGTACACCGCGCGTGATTCCACCGATTCGCAAGACATCCGCGTGCACTGCAAGAACAAGCGCTACGCGTGCAACACCACCGCCGATCATTTCGACATGTACGGCTTCGACTACAAGATCAACGATCGCCTGACCGCGCAGTATCACTACGCCGAACTGGAAGACATCTATCGTCAGCACTTTGTCGGGCTGTTGGGTAATCAACCGTTAGCTGGCGGTGTACTTAAAGCAGATCTGCGGGTGCTGAAGAGTGCCGACAGCGGTGATGCCAAGGCCGGTTCCATTGATAACCGTGCGTTGAGCGGCATGTTGTCGTATGCGCACAGCGGCCATACGTTCAGCGCCGGTTGGCAGCGTATGAACGGCGACAACTCGATGCCGTACCTCGATGGCAGCAATCCGTATCTGGTCAACTACGTGCAGGTCAACGACTTCGCCGCCGCGCAGGAACGTTCGTGGCAGTTGCGTTATGACTATGACTTCAAGGCCATTGGCATTAATGGTTTGAGCTTCCTGACCCGTTATGTGAACGGTGACCACATCAAGGTGTTGGGCAGTGATCAGGAAGGCAAGGAGTGGGAACGCGACAGCGAGTTGAAGTATGTGATTCAGACGGGCACGTTCAAGGATGTGAGTCTGCGTTTGAGGAATGCTACGTATCGCACCAATTATGAGAAGTTTGCCCGGGATGTGGATGAGACCCGGTTGATTGTGAGTTATAGCTTCTCCGTCCTGTAAGGGCCCCCACTGTAGGAGCTGCCGCAGGCTGCGATCTTTTGACGTTGATCGTTAAAAACAAGATCAAAAGATCGCAGCCTTCGGCAGCTCCTACACGGGATCCCGAAGCTGTTACAACCAATGCCAGAACCGGCTCCAGAACCCCCGGTTCAAATCCTCTTTGCACCCGGCATATTGCCGCGCATAAACATCCGAACGAGTCTGCACTTTGCGCGCCGTCGGCATCAGCCAGGCTTTGCTCGCGTAAGTCTTGTTGCGAAACCCGCCCCAGCCTTCGTGGTAGTTGAGGTACTGGTTATAGGCGTCGTACTTGTAGACGCCGTTGATCGAATAGGTCTTGTCCATGTACCAGCCGACAAAGTCGATGGCGTCGTCGAAGTCTTCGCGATCGGCTCCGCTGCGACCGGTGCTTTTCTGGTAGTCGGCCCAGACTTCATCTTTGGCTTGCGCATAGCCCGATGCGGTGGACACACGGCCCCACGGGATCACCCAGAGCAAGTATTTGCGCGGAGTCTTGGCGTCGTAGCGGTAGCCGGATTCCTGATACATGATCGCGAAGGGCACCTGAATCGGCACGCCCCAGCGTTTTTGCGTGACTTGCGCCGCGTCGTACCAGTCGCTTTTCTCGCGGAAAATCTCGCAGATATCTTCCGGCGAACGGGGCGGCGAGGTGCCGCACCCGCTCAGTAGCGTTGCCAGTGTCAGTAGTCCAAGCGTCTGCCTGTAATTCAAAAGCCGTTATCCCGTCGTGCGCAAAAAGGCCGACAGTCTACGCGTTCAACTCAATTGGTGACGATAGGGCAGATCCGGGCCGGTCTTGCTGCAGGTCAGCGCGGCGGCTTGTACGGCGAACTTGAGCATGGCGTCGATCTGCTCGCGGGCGAGTTGCTGCACGCCTTCGACCGAATCCAGACCGTGCTCGGTCAGCCAGGTGATCAGCGCGGCCTGGAAGGTGTCACCCGCGCCAACGGTGTCGGCGATTTTCACCGAGGCCGCCGGCACCGACCAGTTGCCATGCTGGCGGCTGAACACACTGGCGCCGTCGCCGCCACGGGTGAGGAAGACAATCTGACAGCGGTGTTCGAGCCAGCCTTCGATCACGCGTTGCGGATCCTGTTCGGGGTAGAGCAGGCTCAAGTCTTCGTCGCTGACCTTGATCAGATCGGCCAGTGGCACCAGCGTCGCGATGCGCTCACGCCACAGGTCGATGTTTGGCTCGGGATTGAGGCGTACGTTCGGGTCGAGGGTGATCAGGCGTTTGCCGCTCTCGCGCTGTACCAGCGTCAGCAAGGTGTCGCCAATCGGCTGCACCACCAGCGAGAACGAGCCAATGTGCAAGCCGCGCACCTCAGGACCCAGCGCCGGCAGATGCACCAGACTCAACTGCCGGTCCGCGCAGCCTTCACCGCGAAAGCTGTAGTGCGGCGAGCCATTGGCACCAACGGCGACCATGGCCAGCGTGGTCGGCGCGGCGAAGTCCACCAGATAGTCCGGGCACACACCTTCATCCTGCAGCACTTGCTGCAAGCGGCGGCCGAGGTAGTCAGTGGACAGCCCGCCGAACAAGGCCGAGTCCACGCCCAGACGGCGCAAACCGACGGCGACGTTGAACGGCGAGCCGCCGGCAATCGCCTTGAAATTGACTTTCGAGGCCAGACCGCTGGCGTCGTCTTCACTGAAAAAATCAAACAGGGCTTCGCCACACACCAAATACATAATTGTTTGCTCTTTATAGGGTTGCGACATGCTGTTGATAGCGTTCATAGGCCTGCTGAAACGCCGCAACGTTGGCGGCAATCGGCAGGGTTTCGCTGCTTGAATCGAGTTTCACGCAGCGCTGGCACAGGTCGGCGAGGCTGTCTTCGTGGCCATTCGACCAGGATTTGCACCACGCCGCTTGAATCGCTGCGCCGAGGGCCGCGGCTTCGCTTTGTTCGGTGCAGATCACCGGGGTGTTCATGATGTCGGCGACGATCTGCCGCCACACCGCGCTTTTCGAGCCGCCGCCGATCAGGCAAATGCTGCGGCTTTGTAAACCATTGTGGCGGAGCAAATCCAGCCCGTAACGCAAACCGAAGGTGGTGCCTTCGACAGCGGCGCGGCACAGGTTGGCCTGGGTCAGGTTATCCAGCGTCAAGCCGTGCAGGCTGCCGGTGGCGTGGGGCAGGGCGGGAACGCGCTCGCCGTTGAGGAACGGCAGCATGCTCACGCCGTCGGCGCCGATGGGCGCTTGGGCGACGAGGTCGTTGAACTGCTGCAGATCGAGGTCGAACAACTCGCGAATTGCGCCGGTGGCGTTGGTCAGGTTCATGGTGCAGATCAGCGGCAGCCAACCGCCGCTGGAAGAGCAGAACGTCGCGACCGAAGCGTCCGGGCTGACTTTTGGTACTTCGGAATAGGCGTAAACCGTGCCGGAAGAGCCGAGGCTCATGGTGATCGCGCCGGGCTGAATATTGCCGGTGCCGATGGCGCCCATCATGTTGTCGCCGCCGCCGCTCGATACCAACGCATTGGGGTTGATGCCGAGGTGTTCGGCGATCGCCGGGAGGATGGTGCCGACAGATTGATGCGCGTCTATCAGCTCAGGCAGTGCGGCTTGCAGGCGTCCGCTGGCGTCGATGTCGCGCAGCAGTTGCAAGTCCCATTGGCGGGTGCGCACGTTGAAATAGCCAGTGCCCGAGGCATCGCCGTATTCGCTGCAGGCGCGACCGGTGAGCCAGAAATTCAGGTAGTCGTGGGGCAGCAGAATGCGTGCGATGCGCGAAAAGACCACGGGGTGTTGTTCTTTGGTCCAGAGCAGTTTCGACACCGTGTAGCCCGGTGCGATGACCACACCGAGGCGTTCCAGCGAGCCTTTTTCACCGCCTAGATGCACCAGCAGACGGTCGTTTTCGGCGCTGGTTTCGGTGTCGCACCAGAGCTTGGCGGGGCGCAGCACTTCACCTTGATCATCGAGCAGGACCAGACCGTGCTGCTGGCCGGAGACGCCGATGCCGAGGATCGACAGGCCATCGACATTCGCCGCCAACAATGCGCGGCGAGTGGCGAGGGCGAAGGCTTCGAGCCATTGCTGGGTGTCTTGTTCGCGGCGGCCGTTGGCGCCGCTGATCATTGTGTGGGCGGCGGCGCCCTGGCCGATGACTTGACCGCTGGCGGCGTCAAGGATGATGGCTTTGGTGCCTTGTGTGCCGCAGTCGATGCCTAGGAACAGTTGTTGTGTTGTCATGTGTGAACCACTCGGGTGTGGTGAAGATCAAGAGCTTACCCCCTCACCCCAACCCTCTCCCCCAAAGGGGCGAGGGGGGAAGGGAGCTGATCGGGGGGCTGTTCAAAACCTGAGTTCGACTCCGGTTCTCTCAAACCGGGGCTGTTCAAAACCTGAGTTCGACTGCGGTTCTCTCAATCAGGTGCTGTTCAATACCTGAGTTCGACTCCGGACGTTCAGGTCGATGTAACTTGCACAAACCACTCGGTCACCCTAGCCCTCTCCCTCGGGGAGAGGGCTAGGGTGAGGGGCTTTTCAATCCAGAATCCGCTGCAAAGTCCGCGTCACACCTTCTTCGCGCAAGCTGTTGCAGCACCACTCAAACGCCGCGACAAACTCCGCCGAACGCGGAATCACCGTGCCGAAAATCTCCTCGACCGCCAACAACCGCTGCGTAATTAAAGCATCGTCCGCCACCAACGCCTGACAAAACGCCGCGCGCGGATCCGGGATTGAATAGGTATCACCATTCTCATCCACACCCTTCAAATACAACGCCCACGCCGCCACCACCAACGCCGCACGCTTGGTCTCCTGCCCATCGGCAATCAACCGGTTGATGGTAGGAATGGTGAACTTGGGAAACTTCGACGAGCCGTCCGAGCACACCCGCTCAAGCTGATCGGCAATCGCCTGATTGGAAAACCGCGCCACCAATGTGTTTTTGTAATCCGTCAGATCAATACCTGGCACCGGCGCCAGTTGCGGGGTCACGTCCAGATCCATGTAGGCGCGCATATAACGCACGAACAGCGGGTCATTCATGGTTTCGTGCACAAACCGGTAACCCTTCAAAAAGCCCAGATACGTCAGCGCGAGGTGGCTGCCATTGAGCAGTTTGATCTTCATCTCTTCATACGGCGAAACATCGTCGGTGAACTGCACGCCGACCTTCTCCCAGGCCGGGCGACCGTTGCCGAATTTGTCTTCCAGCACCCACTGCACGAACGGCTCGCAGACCACCGGCCAGGCATCGTCGACGCCGTGTTTGTCCGCCAGTTGCAGGCGATGCGCGGTGCTGGTCATTGGCGTGATGCGGTCGACCATGGCGTTGGGGAAACTGACGTTGGCGTCGATCCAGCTGCACAGATTGCTGTTACGCAGGGTGGCAAACGCCAGCAGCGCCTTGCGCGTCACGGCGCCGTTGTGCGGCAGGTTATCGCAGGACATCACGGTAAACGCCGGAATGCCCGCCGCCCGACGTTTTTCCAGGGCCGCACACAAGAAACCGAACACGGTTTTCGGGTCCTCTGGGTGGGCCAGATCATGCTGAATTTGCGGCAGGTGCGCCATGAACTCGCCGTTGCTGTCGTCGATGCAGTAACCGCCCTCGGTGATGGTCAGCGAGACGATGCGAATCTGTGGGTCGGCGAGTTTGTCGATCAACGCCTGAGCGCCGTCCTCGGCCAGTAGCATGTCGCGAATCGCGCCGATCACGCGGACTTCGGTGTCGTCGCTGTCACCGAGTTCGAACAGGGTGAACAGGTAATCCTGCTCCTTGAGGTCATCGCGAGCACGGCGGTCTTCGGCGCGCAGGCCGACGCCACAAATGGCCCAGTCGAGGGCTTCGCCGGTGTTCATCAAGGCATCGGTGTAATACGCCTGATGCGCGCGGTGAAAGCCGCCGACGCCAATGTGGGCGATGCCTTGGCGCGTGTCGCTAAGGTTGTAGGCCGGCAGTTGCACTTCGGCGGCCAGACGATGGAGGTTCTGTTGGTTGAGTTTCATCGGGAGTTCTCGAAATCAGGCCGCAGCGCGCAGCGGACGGGTCAACGCGATACCTTCGGCATCGAATAAATGGCAGTGCGCCGGGTCGAGGTGCAGGCTCAGTTGTTCGCCGTAACGGCTGGCCAGATCACCGCGCACGCGCATGGTCAGGGCTTCGCCGGCGTTGGTGGTGACGTGGCAGAAAGTGTCGCTGCCCAGACGTTCGCTGACGTCGGCGGTGACTTGCAGGCTGCAATCACCGGGTTGCGCCAGTTCCAGGTGTTCCGGGCGAATGCCGAGGGTCACGGCGCTGCCGACACTGAGGTTGGCAGCATTGAAGGGCAGGGTGATGCGCGTGCCGGCGTCCAGCGAGACTTCGCAGCTCTGGCCGTCGACGCGGGCGATCTTGCCTTTGAGGAAGCCCATTTTCGGCGTGCCGAGGAACCCGGCAACGAAGAGATTTGCCGGGTTGTGATACAGGTCCAGCGGCGAGCCGACCTGTTCGATCTTGCCGCCATTGAGCACCACGACTTTGTCGGCCATGGTCATCGCTTCGACCTGATCGTGGGTCACGTAGATCATCGTCGCTTGCAGGTCTTTGTGCAGGCGCAGCAGTTCCAGACGCATCTGCACGCGCAGCGCGGCGTCGAGGTTGGACAGCGGTTCATCGAACAGGAAGATTTTCGGATTGCGCACAATGGCGCGGCCGATCGCAACACGCTGGCGCTGGCCGCCGGAGAGCTGTTTCGGCTTGCGCTCAAGCATCGGCCCGAGTTCGAGAATGCGCGCCGCTTCGCCGACCTTCTTCTCGACTTCGGCTTTCGGTACGCCGGCCAGATCGAGGGCGAAGGACATGTTCTTTTTCACGGTCATGTGCGGGTACAGCGCGTAGGTCTGGAACACCATCGCCAGATCGCGCTTGGCCGGGCTGACTTCGGTGATGTCGCGACCATCGAGTTCGATGGTGCCGTAGCTGACTTCTTCCAGACCCGCGATCAGCCGCAGCAGGGTGGATTTGCCGCAGCCCGACGGGCCGACGAAGACCACGAATTCCTTGTCGTTCACTTCCAGGTCAATGCCTTTGATGATGGAGAAACCTTCGAAGCCTTTTTGCAGATTCTTGATTTTCAGGTTGGCCATGAGGATGGGCCTCCACATTGTTGTTTTTTTAAGATCAAAAGATCGCAGCCTGTGGCAGCTCCTACAGGAGATTTATGCCGATACGACATTCCATGTAGGAGCTGCCGAAGGCTGCGATCTTTTGCTTTTCAATCTTCATTTCACGGCGCCGAACGAGAGGCCGCGCACCAGTTGTTTCTGGCTGATCCAGCCGAAGATCAGAATCGGCGCACACGCCAGGGTCGAGACCGCCGACAACTTGGCCCAGAACAAGCCTTCCGGGCTCGAATACGAGGCGATCAACGCGGTCAGTGGCGCGGCTTTCGACGAGGTCAGGTTCAGCGACCAGAACGCCTCGTTCCAGCACAGAATCAGCGACAGCAGCACGGTCGAGGCAAGGCCGCCCTTGGCAATCGGCAACAGCACGCGGACCATTTCCTGCCACAGCGTGGCGCCGTCGAGACGGGCGGCTTCGAGGATGTCTTTGGGGATGTCCTTGAAGTAGGTGTAAACCATCCAGACCACGATCGGCAGGTTGATCAGCGTGTAGATCACGATCAGCGCGATGCGCGTATCGAGCAGGCCGAAACTCTTCGCCAGCAGGTAGATCGGCATCAGCACGCCCACCGGCGGCAGCATTTTGGTCGAGAGCATCCACAGCAACGTGCCTTTGGTGCGCTGGGTTTCGTAGAAGGCCATCGAGTACGCTGCCGGCACCGCGATCAACAGGCACAGGGCCGTGGCACTGAAGGAAATCACCACCGAGTTCCAGGCGAAACTGAAGTAATCGCTGCGCTCATTGATGTGCAGGTAGTTCTCCAGCGTCGGCGTGAAGATGAACTGCGGCGGCGTGGCGAACGCGTCGATTTCGGTTTTGAAACTGGTCATCACCATCCAGAAGATCGGGAAGAAAATCACGATCGCGATGGCCCAGGCCAGGGTGCCGAGCAGCAGGCTTTGCAGCCGGCGGGATTGTTGATGAGTCATGGCAGGCCTCAGGCTTTGTCAGTCAGGTTTTTGCCGATCATCCGCACCAGAATGATCGCGGCGATGTTGGCGATGACCACGGCAATCAAACCGCCCGCCGAGGCCATGCCGACGTCGAACTGCACCAGCGCCTGGTTGTAGATCAGGTAGGCGAGGTTGGTCGAGGCGTAGCCGGGGCCACCGTTGGTGGTGGTGAAAATCTCGGCGAACACCGACAGCAGGAAGATCGTTTCGATCATCACCACCACGGCAATCGGCCGTGCCAGATGCGGCAGGGTCAGGTGCCAGAAGATTGCGATCGGCCCGGCGCCGTCGAGACGCGCGGCCTCTTTCTGTTCCTGGTCGAGGGACTGCATGGCGGTCATTAGGATCAGGATCGCGAAGGGCAGCCATTGCCACGAAACAATGATGATGATCGACAGCAGCGGGTAGTGGGCGAGCCAGTCCACCGGTTGCGCGCCGAACAACTTCCAGAGGTAAGCGAGGATCCCCGAGACCGGATGGAAAATCAGGTTCTTCCAGATCAGCGCACCGACCGTGGGCATGATGAAGAACGGCGAGATCAGCATGACCCGCACGATGCCGCGACCGAGGAACTCACTCGCTTCAAGCAACGCACTGATGAGTACGCCGAGCACCACGCTGATCAACAACACGCTGCCGACCAGCAGCAAGGTGTTGGTCGCACCGGGCATGAAACCCGAATCCGTCAGGAAGTATGTGAAGTTCTCCAACCCGACGAACTGGTTTTCACCGGGGTAGAGCAGGTTGTAGCGGATCATCGAGAAGTAGA
Organism: Pseudomonas sp. Irchel 3H7; assembly: GCF_900187605.1. Classification (GTDB taxonomy): domain Bacteria; phylum Pseudomonadota; class Gammaproteobacteria; order Pseudomonadales; family Pseudomonadaceae; genus Aquipseudomonas. The sequence continues at coordinate 145,599 of NZ_FYEA01000008.1, read as the reverse complement.
TGGTCATGCCCAGCGGCACGATCATCCACAGCAGCAACAGCGCCACCGAAGGGCTGACCAGAAACCAGCCGGGATTGCGTACGCGGACTTTGCGCGCAGGCTGCGACAGGTCGATGTGGGCTTTGGCAGTTGAAGTATTCATGGTGATCACAACCAATTGGGTGCAGAAACATGTTCAGGAAAGACAACATTCCTGACATCGGCGCGGCCCCTGTGGGAGCTGGCTTGCCAGCGATAGCAATAGGTCAGCCGACAGCAATGTCGAATGTGCCGGCCTCATCGCTGGCAAGCCAGCTCCCACAGGTTTAGAGGCGGTTACTTGGGATAACCGGCGCGCTTCATCTCGCGTTCAGTGGTTTGCTGCGCGGCAGTCAGGGCTTGATCCACCGTGGTCTGGCCGATCAGCGCCGCCGAGAACAGCTTGCCGACCTGGGTGCCCACCGCCTGGAACTCAGGAATGGTCACCAGTTGAATACCGATGTACGGCACCGGTTTCAGCGTTGGCTTGCTCGGATCAGCCGCTTTCAGCGATTCCAGCGTGACCTTGGCAAACGGCGCGGCGCTCATGTAGGCATCGCTGTAGGTCGAGGCGCGGGTGCCGGGCGGTACGTTGGCGATGCCGTCAGTCTTGGCGACCAGTTCGCCGTACTCTTTTGACGTCGCCCAAGCGCTGAATTCTTTGGCGGCGTCTTTGGCTTTGGAACTGGTCGGGATTGCCAGCGCCCATGAATACAACCAGGCCGAGCCTTTGTCGGTCACTTGATGCGGGGCGAAAGTGAAGCCGACGTGATCAGCAACCTTGCTCTGGGTCTTGTCGGTGACGAACGAGCCGGCGACGCTGGCATCGACCCAGATCGCGCATTTGCCGCTGTTGAACAGCGCAAGGTTTTCGTTGAAACCGTTGCTGGAGGCGCCCGGCGGGCCGGATTTCTTCATGGTGTCGACGTAGAAATTCAGCGCGTTTTTCCACTCCGGCCCGCTGAATTCCGGTTTCCACTGCTCATCGAACCAGCGCGCGCCGTAGGCGTTGGCAACCGTCGTGATCAGCGCCATGTTCTCGCCCCAACCGGCCTTGCCGCGCAGGCAGATGCCGTACTGCTCTTTGTCTTTGTGGGTGAGTTTTTCGGCGAAACCAGCGATCTGCTCCCAGGTCGGACGCTCGGGCATGGTCAGGCCGGCATCCTTGAACAGGTCGGTGCGGTAATAGGTGATCGAACTTTCCGCGTAGAACGGCAGGGCGTACAGCGAACCCTTGACTGACAGGCCTTCACGCACCGATGGGAACACATCGTCGAGGGCGTAACTGGCCGGCAGATCCTTCATCGGTTCCAGCCAGCCTTTGGCGCCCCACAGTGCGGCTTCGTACATGCCGATGGTCAACACGTCGAACTGGCCGCCCTGAGTGGCGATGTCGGTGGTCAGGCGTTGGCGCAGGACGTTTTCTTCGAGCACGACCCAATTGAGCTTGATGTCCGGATGCTCGGTCTCGAAGGTTTTCGAGAGTTTTTGCATGCGGATCATGTCGCTGTTGTTGACGGTGGCGATGGTCAGGGTCTGGGCGCCAAGGCTGACGCTGCTGAGGGTCATGCAGGTGAGGGCAAGCAGAGCTTTTGCAGTCGGTTGCATCGTGCACTCCTTTTCTGCACCCGTAGGGTTACAGAAGGACAGTTATTGTTTTTGTGTCTTCCTGTGCAGGAAGAATGTGCGCTGATTACAGCCTTCAATCGCAGGGCTGACAAATCATCCCTAACACTTTGATCGATACTTTTTTGCACTGGGCTTTTGTGGGGCGAATGCAGGGAAGGGCTTTTCAGCGCAGAGGTGCTGTCGGATGCGTACAGGTTTCCGGAGTGGCATCGCAACTTGTAGGAGTGAGCCCGCTCGCGATAGCGGAGTGTCAGCCAACATATCTGCACGCTGTCACACCGCTATCGCGAGCAGGCTCACTCCTACAGGGGAGTTGCGTTGTCAGAGATGGTTTTGTTCAGTCAGGCGCTGCACCGCAAGCCGCCGATAGTGCGACGGCGTCATGCCCTTGAGCTGCTGAAAGCGCCGATTGAAGTTGGAAATGTTGTTGAACCCCGATTCGAAACACACCTCGGTCACCGGTTTGTCGCCATCGGCCAGCAGCTCGCAGGACTTGCTGATACGCAAGCGATTGACGAACTCGATGAAATTGCGCCCGGTGGCCTGTTTGAACACTCGGCTGAAATAGGTCGGCGTCATGCCCAGATGCGCGGCGACTTCCTCCAGCGAGATATCGCGGGCGTAGTGGCTGAAAATATAGTCGACGGCCCGGTTGGTACGATCGATATTGTGCTCATCGGCCAGTTGCGGGGTGGTGGCGCCGGACAACAGCTGGAAATCATCGCTGGCCGCGAGCAATTCCATCAGGATAAAGAAGTGCCCGAGGCGGGTGATGCCCTTGCTGTCGGCGATGCGCTGCATCAGCGTCATGGCCTGGCGGATGGTACGTTTGCAGCGAAACTCGATGCCGTACTGCGCACGTTCCAGCAGGGGCGCCAGGGTCTTCAGTTCGGCAAACACCTGGTGGCCACTCTCGAACAACTCGTCGGTGAAGTTGACCAGCATGTCGCGCTTTTCAACGACCTCGTCCTCGGCCACCTGGCTGATCCAGTTGTGCGGCAAATTGGGGCCAGTGAGGAACAGGGTTTCGGGATAGAAGTTGCCAATGTAGTCACCGATAAACACCTTGCCCGAGCTGGCGACAATCAGGTGCAGTTCATATTCCTTGTGGAAATGCCAGCGCACCAGCGGGCACGGAAAACCGTGCTGGCGGTAGATGATGGACAACCCGTTGTGGTCATCCATCAACTCGTATGAAGGGTCGGTCACGCGGGCGGTTCGAGTCATGGCGAGCTACTTTTTTTGTTATCGCCTGCCGATCATGCCTCGTTTCTCGGGACTTGCGCCAGCTTCACTCAAGCGGTCTGCTCGCGGACGCTGCCTCTGGACTTCTCGATGGCTTTTTCCAGATTGGCCATCTGGCAGAAACGTACAATGTTCGAGTTTTTAATAAAGTCGAAATTGATGATGTTGCACTTTTTGGCCCAATCCGATCTGGCTGGGTCAAACCAGTGGTCGAGATCATCCAGAATTCGCTGAGGGCCGCCAATCGAAAAACTGGTTGCTGACAGCGACCACGGGCGAAGTGTGCTGTTGGCAGTGCTCAATACTTCTTTGATGTAACCCTGCAGATCGAGAGAACTGACAAGCTGCTTTCCGATCCACTTGTGCTGGATTCTTCCATAGATACGGTAGTCCTCGGTTTCCCAGGTCATGGGTGCTGCCACCATGATGCGCTGCAACGGGCTGATCGCTTTGAGCTGGCCAAGCGTCAGGTGCAGATTCCGGGTCGGGATCATTCGGTCGCCCAAGTGTTGCAGTATCAACGCTTGAAACTCCGAATGATCGAATGCGTCCTTGCCACTACCCAATTCATGAAAGTCCAGAATGATGAATTCATTGATGTTCCTTTCATAAAAAGCTTTGACGTCGCGTACAAGATCTTCAAGCGTACGGGAAGAAAGGTAGCCGTTGTGGTGGAAGCGGAACTTTGCCAGTCCTTGCGCTTTGTTGTCGTAAGTCAGGCGGGCGTCGAGTGCTCGAACACCGCGATTCAATTGTGAATAAAAGGAGACATCCTGGCAGGCGAGCCAGTTTTTACCGGGTATCAGTGCATAACCCGCTTCCCAGTCGCAGCCAGCGTTATGGGCACCCGGCAAACTAAGTTCGAAAAGCGACAAGTTGTCGATTTGCGGCGAATCCGCCATCCATTGATAAGGTTGGAAATTATCAAGATTGTTCATGTTGTACATCCTGCAATTGAAAACGAAAGTTGTCGGAATTGCGCGCGCAGGATGTTTATAACGGGTGCCGGGTGTTCGGCCAAGTTTGCTTTTAATGCAAGTCGTGTAAAAGGCGTTACTTACATGTCCGGTGTTTGTTGTGTGTGTCGGTTTTTCGCTTCGATCCATTGCGCCATGTACTGGGTGCTTTTGTGCGAGTGATGACGGAGCATGCTGCCAATGAAGTTGTTGGATCTGAGGTGTTCTAAGTTCCGTTGGCAATAACGCAGTTTTTCAATCAATGCCGGACCATGTACTGGTTGTGGGTAGCGTTCATTCAACAGCGTGTATCCCGCCAGACGAGCGTCCTGCCAGCGCGACTCGTCGTTGTAAAGCGCCACGGCACTGTTGGCGAACTCCACTGCGCTGCTGGTGACTGCACCGGGCCACGCGTGATCGCCCTGCATGGCCTCGGCGCCAATCGGCGTGGTGACACTGGGTGTACCGCAAAGCATGGCGTCGACCAGTTTGCCCTTGATACCGGCACCAAAGCGCAAGGGCGCCAGGCAGACTCGCGCGGCAGACATGACCTGCAATGCATCTTCGGCCCAGTTCATGATGTGGAAACCTTCGCGGGCGTTATGCAGCGCTGTGGCTTTCGGCGGCGTATACGCGCCGTAAATGTGCAATTGTGCCTGGGGCAACTGTTGGCGAATCAGCGGCCAGATCGTGGTTTTCATCCACAGCACGGCATCCCAGTTGGGTGCGTGGCGGAAGTTGCCGATACTCAGAAAGTGCGCCCGAGCCGCAAATGTTGCAGGTTCGACCGCAGGCGGGTCGATCATCAGCGGGCACCAGTGCAGCAATTGTCGGGGCAAGCCGAACTGCTCGATCAACAATTCGATTTCCACTTCGGAGATCATCAGATTGAGATCGCAACGATACAGTGCGGCAATTTCGCGCTTGGCCAGATCGGTTTCGGCCATCAATTCGAACTCGTCGCGCAGGGCCGGGGCAAAGACATCACTGAAATCATTCTGGTCAGGATTGACCTTCAGGCGAGACTTGAGTCGCTGATGACGCGCATGCCGCAGACTTTGCAGGTCGGAAGTTTCCAGCACGCGCAGCGCCTGAGGGCAGTGTTTTTCAACTCGCCAGCCGAACTGCTCTTCCATCATGAATTGGTCGAACAAGACGATGTCCGGCGCCAGTCCGCTGATGAATTGATCGAAGCTGCTGTTGTTGAGTTCGATCGGCACCTCACGAATGCCGAGTGCGGCAAGATCCGCCTTGTGCTCGCCGGGACCGGCCGGGCTGCTGAACGTGATGTCCCAACCGTGCTGCAGGAATGTTTCAAGAATCTGCATGACGTGCCCGCTCGCCGCCGAGGAGCGCGGCTCTGGCCAGACGTATCCGATGACCAGGACTTTGGTAGGGGCGGGTTGAATCATGGACAACATTCCTTCACGGCGAACGAGGGATAAAAAAGGGCGCAATTAAACCACAGGGGTAGGGTGTGTGCCCGTTCGCCAGCCTCGTCAAAGCAGGTTGAGGCTGACTAATGTCGGTGTCGCAATAAACTCGCGACCGGACTTTTCAAGTGCTGACTTCATCACGGCGATATTGCGTTGATAGGCCTCTTTGTTGCTGTGGAGTTGTCCGAGCAGCGAAGTCGTCAGTGCGAAAGAGTCGGCATTCTTGAAGGCTACACCCCGATTGAAGGTGACATGAGGGTAGCTGGGCAGGCCTTGCGAAAGTTTGCCGTTGGCCAGATTCAACAGTGGTGATACATCCAGTTGCTGGGCGCCACGCTCATATAGGCCACTCGCGTCGGCATAGGCAAAGTCTTTGGTTTTAGGTGATCCGTGGAACAGTTCATGGACAAAAACATCGGCGCTGGCTTCCAGGTTGAAGTGATCCAGACGATAAGCCTCGTTGAAATTCTGGCTGTAGACATGGACAAAAGGCATCTGCGCGGGCTGCCCGCCGGTCTTCCAGCCGTCGTACGCACCCCAATCCAGTCGGGCTATTGCATCGATATCCTTGTCGCCGTCCGCAACGAAGTTTCCGGGACCCAGTTTGCCGAGATCGCTTTTGACATCAACAAGATAATCCCGATACGCCTTTCGCGTTGCCGCCGAGTCATTGCCCAACAATAAATCAAGCAAAACGGCGGTTTCGTTAATCACCGACGGGTCATCCAGTACCGAGATTGCATCCTCTATTTTTCGGATGGCGACAGGCAGACTCTTTTTGATGATCGCGCGCGAGTAGCTTTTGGGCAAAATTCTGTGCCATTGCAGCGCGGGTAACTTGAGCTCGAAGTTTTTCAGTTTTCTCCCCCAGGCTTGGCCTTGCCGGTTCAGGGCATACCATTCGTCATTGTGGCGTATGGCCCACACCTGGAAAACATCCGCAGACGTTAGCGCAGGACGCCAGGAGCCCAGTCGAATAAGGTCTGAATCAATCCTTGCCGCGACTTGGCGACGGGCTGTCGTCCCCGACCATTTGCGGGCATCGGAAATCGCGTTTTCCAGCGCGGTCAGACCCTTGTTGAAGCCCTTGCGCAACAGTTTTGCACCGTGCAAAAGCAAGTCTGCGGTGCCGTCCAGTGGATTGATCAGATTGCTGACCAGGCCCAGGCCGGTTTTGGCCAGTGCACTGGCCTTGGTGGCAACGGTGACACTTTTGGCGACAAGGCTGACCGCTTGAGCCACTGCACCCACCACCAATAAAAGCGTCATTGCAGCTTCCAGAGCGCATGCCCCAGCGCCCTGGATTTGTCGCTCCACATCGTCCGAACTGAGGTCTTCAATGCAGGACTTGAACGGCACTACAAAGTTGAGAAACGTGTCGAGATCCTTGTCTCGCTTGGCGCGCAATGCTTCCAGACGGGTCTGTCCCCAGCATTCTCTGACCAACTCATCATAGGTGGCAATGGGGCGATGCTTGAGGACGAAGTTCACCAGCGGATCGAAGTCCGTCGAATAGAAACTCTGATAGTAACCTTTGATTGGCAGGGGGCGCGCAGTTGCCGGCAAGTGCGCGACTTTATCGATTACCCCCGAACTGTCGTCACTGAAGCCGGGCGGCACGCCGTGGGTATAACACTCGATATTCGTCGGTAACCGGTGCACGGTGGCAGGCGCAGAGTAGTTTTTGCCATTGCTCATGACGGCTGTGTTGAGCTGGTTTGTGGCTTGAATCAGTGCCGCCATCCGGGTGTTTTCGCGACAGATTCCGTGCAGGGTGAATAATTCATAACAGGTGACCCGGCCTTCGAACTCCGAACAGATCACAACACCGTAGCGACTCTTTGCTTCTTCAATGTCTTTATGACTTTCCGTTGGCTTGCGCTCGGTCGTCTTTAAAATCATGTCGATGGTCGACGCCAATGGATTGGATGGCACACTGGTGATCGTCTGGATCTTCGCCACGGATGGCCGGATGGTAAACATCGTTACCTTGCCTTTGAGCAAACGTGTTCGATCAAGCAATGGCATCGCGCAGAATGCTTGCTTCAAGTGCGTGCTCATCGCGTTCATATGCACGACAAACTCTCGATTGAACTGACGGTGGTACTCACCATCAGGTGAGATCAGATTGGGCAGCAGGCGGGGAAATGCTGTGTAGAGGCTCTCGCCGTTCTTCAAATCCCAATCACCGGTGGCCAAGTCATTGGACATGTGCAGTTCCAGCGGTGAAACAGGAAAAGGGTCAGCGTAAGCGTCTTCCAGTGGCCGATTACGTTTCTGGTAAAGGACATCGCTTTCAAGATAGGTGCAGCCCTTGGCGACTTGCTTGAGGATGTCCAGTGCAACACTCTTGCGAGTGGGTAGAGGGCGGGCCAGGGTTTTCGCTGTTTCGACGAGCGTAGCGGCATGTTTGGCGTAAGCGGCCGATGCCATTTCGAGTGCTTGGGTAGTCGAATTCTCGACGGTGTCTTGCGTGACGATTTGATTGAGCAATGCCCAATCAAGGACTGGATCGACAGATGCCACAGCGTCGAGTGTCTTTCGTGACTCCAGAACTTCGCCCAGTTTCGCCAGTTGTTGCAACTGCGCGTAAGTCATCGAGCGTGTCGATCCCGGTGCAATGATTTCTTGCGCCGTGACCATTCGGCAAAACTCAACCCAGTCTGGCGTGCCCAGCGAAAGAGTAGCGGGCAAGTCTTTCACCAGAAATTCCGGGGCGGCCTCTGCCAACAGCAGGTGAGCAGCCAGTGAGGCGTTTCTTTCACTGATCCGGTGATGTTTGATCAAGTGCTTTTCGAATTCGGTTTGCACATCGGCGAAGGATTTCTCCCTGTGCTCGATGGCATACACGTTAAAACCTGCGACATGATTACGAGGCTGCTCTTCACCGACGCCTGGATGAAGATCGAGCAACAGCGAAGTCAGCATTATTTGCTTAAGTGACTCGACTGACTGCGTGTGATGTTCTTGTGCACCATACCAACCCAGATCTCTTACATAAGCAGCGGACCAATGAAGGGCGATGGGACTGGAGACCAGTTTTTCAAGAATAGCCTCGGCCTCAGCACGCCGAAACGGCGCAGACTGCCCACCAAAGACACTATTCGACAGGTGCTCCAATAACGATTGGTCTTTGATGTAACTGGTAATGAGCTTGCGGAACTCGCTGCGCTGAGCGGCAGTGAGCGTGACGGCGTTGTCTGCTCCGGCGTTGAGCATTTCCCAGTAATTGCCCTGCAATGGACTTGCCTGAGCCGGTAGCTCCATGAATGCGATCAACCGAGCACATTCGCGGGTGGTGCCGGGAATCACGTAACCATGAAACTTGAGCCACTGCGTCAATTCGACATGCTCGGCGAGAGTGATACTGCCACCCGTTGCTTGTGCCATTTCAACCAACACTTGCAGATCATCCTGCAGATCCGGTGCAAGCTTGAATGCGTTGGCAAAGCCAAGGGTTTTTCCGGAATAGAGTGCGTTGATTTCACCCGCAGCCGTCACTTCAAAGAGGGCGTGTTGGGGAAGTTTTAATACACTCATGAGTTTTTTGAAGGCGGCGTGTTCGGATAATGCTTGCAGTAAACTTCTGCCGGGCTGCAAAGCGTCATTCAGCGTCGATCCGGTTTCCAGGCTGATGACAGCTGCTTCCAGTGCAATTGTTTGTGCGGATCCGGCATTGTTTTTACGTTGTTTTAATTTGTATATAACCTCTCCGCGTTCGCGGTTATCGCTTTGAGCGTGGAGGGTTCGCGGGGAAGTGTAAGTTGTGAATCTCGATAAGTAGTGTTGATTTGTCGGGTGTTTATGTTTTTTGTTCATGAGGGTTCCCTTTGTTTAAGTGTCGGGAATCCTCATTTTTTATGTTGTGCTTATCAATAATTACTGTGTAAGTGTACTTTTCGGGTGTTTGAGTGCCTGGATTTATTTAAGATTTTTGCGTGTAGAGAGTGGCCTCTTCATCGTTATGTGAAGAGGCACGATGAGAGGTATTTTAATTATCCAGCAGTATGCTTCTTACCTTGTCTCTTAACTGATCGATCGAAAATGGCTTGCCGATGATATGCATCCCAGCAGGGACGTTGATGTTTTCGGCATAGCCACTGGCAAACAGAATCGGCAGGGTGGGGCGCAGCTCGCGAGCTTTGATTGCCAGTTCTTGGCCATCCATGCCTGGCAGTTTGACATCGGTCATCATCAAATCGATGTGATTTTGCGTGTCTTGCAGAATTTTCAGAGCCTGTTCGCCACCATCCGCTTCAAACACCGTGAACTCCAGCTCCTCCAGCACATCGACGATCAGCATGCGCACGATGTCGTCGTCTTCTACGACAAGGATGGTGGAGGCGGGGGTAGACATAATAAGGCTCTCGAAAGTCAGTTCAGGGTCGCCGGTCGATCAAAAGTGCCGGGCTTCTTCATCAGTAAGTGGCGCAGTGCCACAAGTTCCCCGCCCGACGCAAAAAAAGCATAGCCGCAGATGGGGGCGCAAGGATAACTGTTCAGGGGCATGAACATGCTGGTGAGCGTAGGAATTTGCTGCGAAAGGTGTGAGAAAAATGGATCCATGCCGCCGTTTTGGGGCAAACTGCCTGTTTTTCAACAGTTCGACAAGGCTGCCCCATGTCCTCTCCGTCTACGGTTGATGAGCAACGGTTTCGTAAACTCCTGAGTCGCAACATCAGTCTGCCCTTGGGCGTCGGTGTGCTCAGTGCCGTGTTCTTCGTGTCGCTGATTACTTATCTGCTGTCGGTGATCCAGTGGGTGGAGCACACCGACCGGGTGATCAATAACGCCAACGAAGCGGTGAAGCTCACCGTGGACCTGGAAACCGGCATGCGCGGTTTCTTGCTTAGCGGCGACGAGCATTTCCTTGACCCTTACGAAACTGCCAAACCGCGTATCGCGGTGGCGCTCAGTACTTTGCTCGATCTGACCGCCGATAACCCGGTGCAGACCGATCGCTTGCGTCGTTTGCAGGCCTTGCAGATCGAGTGGGCCAATTACGCACAATCGATGATCGATCTGCAGCGCTCCAGCGGCGATTACCGGGGCGCGGTCAAGGCTGGACGTGGCAAACGCTTGACGGACGAAATCCGCAAGCAATTTGAAGACGTCATCGAAACCGAACAGGTTCTGCGCACGACGCGCAATGAAGACGTGCGCCGCACTACGATCTGGAGCATCAGCCTCTACCTGATTTTCATCGCTGGTATCAGCGGCTTGCTGGCCTATATCGGCCGTCGTGATCTGGTCAATCTGTCGACCAACTACGGCGCCAACCTTGCCGCACAGCAAGCCAGTGCCGAACGTCTGGAGCAGCAGGCGTGGTTGCGCAATGGTCAGACCGAGCTGGCCGAGCAGGTGCTGGGGCAACTGACGCTGAACTTGCTGGGGCGCAATATTCTGCAGTTCTGCGCGCAATACCTGGGCACCGCCGTGGCCGCGCTGTACGTGCGTGAAGAACATGGCGGCCTCAAGCGGGTGGCCACTTACGGCTTCTCTCGCGAGCAGGAAGAACAAGATCAGTCGATTTACAGCGGCGAAGGCATTGTCGGCCAGGTGGCGCAACAGGCGCGGCTGATCCGTCTGGATTCGGTGCCGTCGGACTACTTCAAAGTCAGTTCTGGGCTGGGCGAGGGCTTGCCGCACAGTGTGCTGGTAGTGCCGACCAGCGATGACGACCGGGTCAATGGCGTGATCGAACTGGGTTTCCTGCGGCCGCTCACGGATCGCGATATCGAATTGCTGGAACTGATTGCCGGCAATATCGGCACCTCCATCGAAGCTGCGCGCTACCGTCAGCGCTTGCAGGAAGTGCTGGCCGAAACCCAGCAGCTCAACGAAGAGTTGCAGGTGCAGCAGGAAGAGCTGAAAACCGCCAACGAAGAACTGGAAGAGCAGTCGCGGATTCTCAAGGAGTCCCAGGCGCATCTGGAAACCCAGCAGGTCGAACTGGAGCAGACCAACGAGCAACTCGCCGAGCAGGCGCAGACCCTGGCCGAACAGCGCGACGCCATGGACCTGAAGAACACCGAACTCAACCAGGCCCAGGTACAACTCGAAGAACGCGCCGAAGAATTGCAGCGCTCGAGCAAGTACAAGTCCGAATTTCTCGCCAACATGTCCCACGAACTGCGCACACCGCTCAACAGTTCGTTGATTCTGGCCAAGCTGCTGGCGGAGAACCCGCAAGACAACCTCAGCGCCGAACAGGTCAAGTTTGCCGAATCGATCTACTCCGCCGGCAACGATCTGCTCAACCTGATCAACGATATTCTGGACATCTCCAAGGTCGAGGCGGGCAAGCTCGAAGTTATTCCGGAGAACACCAGCGTGGCGCGTCTGGCCGATGGTCTGCGCAGCGTGTTCGAGCCTCTGGCGGCAGACAAGCAGCTGACCTTCAGTGTCGATTTGCAACCTGGCGCGCCGGGCATGCTCTACACCGACCGTCAGCGTCTGGAGCAGGTGATCAAGAACCTGCTGTCCAATGCCGTGAAGTTCACCGAGAAGGGCGCAGTCAGCCTGACCATTGCCGGCCAGCCGGATGATCGCGTCGCGTTCATCGTGCGCGATTCGGGTATTGGCATTGCTGCCGATCAGCAGGAAAGCATTTTCGAAGCCTTCCGCCAGGCCGACGGCACCACTAACCGCAAGTACGGCGGCACCGGTCTGGGCCTGTCGATTTCGCGGGATCTGGCGACCTTGCTCGGCGGTTCGATCAGCGTCAGCAGCACGCCGGGCCAGGGCAGTGTGTTCACGCTGGTGTTGCCGCAGCAGTTCGACGAGACCAATGAAGTGCCGTTCGCACCATTGACCTTTACCCCGCCAGCGGCGGTGGCCAGCGTGCCACTGGCGCCGGTTGTTTCGCCGTTGACGCCGGTGCACATTCCGCGCTTCGCCGATGACCGTAACAAAGCGCCATTCGCCACGCGCTGCATCCTGGTGGTGGAAGACGAGCCGAACTTTGCGCATATCCTCTACGATCTGGCGCATGAGCTTGGCTATCAGTGCCTGGTGGCTCATGGCGCGGACGAGGGCTACGACCTGGCCAAAGAATTCGTCCCGGATGCCATCCTGCTCGACATGCGTCTGCCGGATCACTCCGGCCTCACCGTGCTGCAGCGTCTGAAGGAACACGCCGGAACCCGGCACATCCCGGTGCATGTGATTTCCGTCGAGGACCGCGTCGAAGCGGCGATGCACATGGGGGCGATCGGTTACGCGGTCAAACCGACCACCCGCGAAGAGCTCAAGGACGTGTTCGCCCGTCTCGAGGCCAAGCTGACCCAGAAGGTCAAACGCGTGCTGTTGGTCGAGGACGACGACTTGCAGCGCGAGAGCATTGCCCGACTGATCGGCGACGAAGACATCGAAATCACCGCCGTCGGCCTCGCGCAGGACGCGCTGGAGCTGCTGCGCACGACGATCTACGACTGCATGGTCATCGACCTGAAATTGCCGGACATGCTCGGCAATGACCTGCTCAAGCGCATGTCCACCGAGGACATCTGCTCGTTCCCGCCGGTCATCGTCTATACCGGACGCAACCTGACTCGCGATGAAGAGGCCGAACTGCGCAAGTACTCGCGCTCGATCATCATCAAGGGCGCACGCTCGCCAGAGCGTTTGCTGGATGAGGTCACACTCTTTCTGCACAAAGTCGAATCGCAGTTGTCCCATGAACGGCAGAAGATGCTCAAGACCGCGCGCAGCCGCGACAAGGTCTTCGAGGGTCGCAAGGTGCTGCTGGTGGACGACGATGTGCGCAACATTTTCGCCCTCACCAGTGCCCTGGAGACCAAAGGCGCAGTCGTGGTGATCGGCCGTAACGGTCGTGAGGCGATTGAAAGACTCAATGAAGTCGAGGATATCGATCTGGTGTTGATGGACGTGATGATGCCGGAAATGGATGGTTTCGAAGCCACCATTGAAATCCGCAAGGATCCGCGCTGGCGCAAGCTGCCGATCATCGCGGTGACGGCCAAGGCCATGAAAGACGATCAGGAGCGCTGCCTGCAGGCGGGCGCCAATGATTACCTGGCCAAGCCTATCGACCTGGATCGCTTGTTCTCGCTGATTCGCGTGTGGTTACCGAAGATGGAACGCATTTAGTGGAACGTAGTACGCCAGCTGAACGAAACAGTGAAATCGAACTGCGCTTGTTGATTGAGGCGATTTACCTCAAGTACAGCTACGATTTTCGCGATTACTCCGGCGCTTCAATCAAGCGCCGGGTGCAGCACGCGCTGAGCCAGTTCGAATGCGCGACCATTTCGGCGCTGCAGGAAAAAGTCCTGCACGATCCGACGGCGTTCATGCAGTTGCTGCAATTGCTGACGATTCCGGTCAGCGAGATGTTCCGCGATCCGTCGCACTTCCTCGCCATTCGCAGGGAAGTGGTGCCGTTGCTGCGCACCTATCCGTCGATCAAGATCTGGATTGCCGGGTGCAGCACGGGCGAGGAGGTCTATTCGATGGCGATTTTGTTGCGCGAAGAAGGCCTGCTCGATCGCACGATCATCTATGCCACCGATATCAACCCGCGCTCGCTGGACAAGGCCAAGCAGGGGATTTTCTCCATGGAGAATGTTCGTGCGTATACGGCCAACTATCAGCAGGCCGGTGGTCAGCGTTCGTTTGCCGACTACTACACGGCAGCGTACGGTTATGCGATTTTCGACAAGAGCCTGTGCGAGAACGTGACCTTCGCCGACCATAGTCTGGCGACGGACAGTGTGTTCTCCGAAACCCAATTGATTTCCTGTCGCAACGTACTGATTTACTTCAACAAGAAACTTCAGGACCGAGCCTTCGGTCTGTTTCATGAATCGCTGTGCCACCGCGGATTTCTGGTGCTGGGCAGCAAGGAAACGCTGGATTTCTCCGGTTACGCGAACCAGTTCGAACCGCTGGTCAAACAAGAACGGATCTACCGCAAAACATGAACGAGGCCGTGGATTTACCTCGCGTCGAGGCGATTGTGGTCGGGGCTTCCGCCGGCGGCGTCGAGGCGCTGCTGAGCCTGCTCGGACCGCTGCGCCGAGGCTATAGGTTGCCGATCGTTGTGGTCCTGCATCTGCCCGAAGAACGCCGTAGTCAATTGGCCGAAGTCTTCGCCCGCCGCGTGGACATGCCGGTGCACGAGGCTGCTGACAAGCAGGATATCGTTGCCGGCAATGTGTATTTCGCCACGCCGGGTTATCACCTGTCGGTGGAGCAGGATCGCAGCCTCTCGCTGAGCCTTGAGGAGCGCGTGCATTATTCCCGGCCATCGATCGACTATCTGTTTGAATCGGCGGCTGACGCCTACGGAGAGTCGCTGGCCGCCGTACTGCTCACCGGCGCCAATCACGATGGCGCGCGCGGGCTGGCGCAAGTCAAACGCCGCGGTGGCCTGACCATCGTTCAAGACCCCGAAGACGCGCAAGTCGCCACCATGCCCTTGGCTGCACTGAAGATTCAGCAGCCGGACCATGTCCTACCCATTCACGGCATCGGCCGTCTGCTTGTCGAGCTGGAACGAATCGCATGCTGAGTAATATCCAAGCCAAACTGCTGATCGTCGACGATCTGCCGGAGAACCTGCTGGCGCTCGAAGCGCTGATCAAGCGTGAAGACCGTACTGTCTACAAAGCCTTGTCGGCGGATGAAGCGCTGTCGTTGCTGCTGCAACACGAGTTCGCCATGGCCATCCTCGATGTGCAGATGCCGGGCATGAACGGCTTCGAGCTTGCCGAGTTGATGCGCGGCACCGAGAAAACCAAGAACATCCCGATCATTTTTGTCAGCGCTGCCGGCCGTGAACTCAATTACGCGTTCAAGGGCTACGAGAGCGGGGCAGTGGACTTTCTGCACAAGCCGCTGGATATCCACGCGGTGAAGAGCAAGGTCAACGTCTTCGTCGATCTGTACCGTCAGAGCAAGGCGATGAAGCAACAGCTCGAAGCGCTGGAGCAGGCCCGTCGCGAGCAGGAAGCACTGTTGCAACAACTGCAAAGCACCCAGCTGGAACTGGAGCAGGCGGTGCGCATGCGCGATGACTTCATGTCCATCGTCGCCCATGAAGTGCGCACGCCGCTTAATGGCCTGATCCTTGAAACCCAGCTGCGCAAGATGCACCTGGCCCGCGACAACGCTGCGGCGTTCACCCTCGACAAGATGCACGCCATGGTCGACCGCGATGAACGCCAGATCAAAAGCCTGATCCGCCTGATCGAAGACATGCTCGACGTGTCACGCATTCGCACCGGCAAATTGTCGATCCGACCGAGCCGTTTCGATCTGGTGCAACTGGTGAGCAACCTGCTGCAAAACTTCGCGGCACAGATCGAAGCTGCTGAAACCGAAGTGTCGTTCACCGCGCCTGTACCGGTGGAAGGCCATTGGGACGAGTTCCGCATCGAGCAGGTGGTCACCAATCTGCTGACCAACGCCCTGCGTTACGGTGGCCGCAGCCCGATTCAGGTGCGGGTTTACCGTGAAGGTGATGAGGCGCGGGTCGAGGTGCAGGACCGTGGCATCGGCATCAGCCAAGAGAATCAGAAACGTATTTTCCAACAGTTCGAACGGGTTTCCGCCAAGACGGTAGTGGCCGGGCTCGGGCTGGGTCTGTTCATTTCCGAGCAGATCGTCGCCGCCCATGGCGGCTCCATCGTCGTCGAGAGTGAAATCAACGAAGGCGCCCTGTTTCGCGTTTGTCTGCCAATTCAGGAAAACGGCACATCCGACGCAACCTCTGATTGACCGTACGGTCGTATCAGCAGCTATTGACTGAACAAAGGCTTCCCATGAGCGTAGATGCACAAGATGTAGTACTCGTCGTCGAGGACGAACCGGTTATCTTGATGGTCCTGACGGATTACTTGTCAGGGCAGGGGTATCGCGTGTTGCAGGCGGAAAACGGCGAGCAGGCGTTCGAGATTCTTGCGCGCAAGCCACATCTGGACATGTTGATCACCGATTTCCGTTTGCCGGGCGGGATCTCCGGCGTGCAGATCGCTGAACCGGCCGTCAAATTGCGCCCGGACCTGAAGGTGATTTTCATCAGCGGCTATCCGCAGGAAATCCGCGAAACCGGCAGCCCGATCACACGCAAGGCGCCGATCCTGGAAAAACCATTCGACCTGGATGTGTTGCAGGAAAAGATTCAGGAATTGCTCGCGTAAAGCCCTGTAGGAGCTGCAGAAGGTTGCGATCTTTTGATGTTGATGATCAAGAACAAGATCAAAAGATCGCAGCCTTCGGCAGCTCTTACAGTTTCAGCGGTTTCAGCTTTTGATCATCTCCCGCACTTTGGCGGTCAACAGGTCGAAAGTGAACGGTTTGGTGATCATCTGCATCCCCGAATCGAGGAACCCGCCACGCACTGCGGCGTGCTCGGCGTAGCCGGTGATAAACAGAACCTTCAGCCCCGGACGATATTGGCGGCCGACTTCTGCCAGTTGCCGGCCGTTCATGCCTGGCAGGCCGACATCGCTGATCAGCAGATCGATACGCTGCGTCGAATTCAGAATCGGCACGGCGCTGTCAGCATCCCAGGCTTCGACAAAGGCATAGCCCAACTCACCGAGCACCGCGCAGACCAGCACGCGCACTGCCGGGTCGTCCTCGACGATCAGCACGGTTTCGCCGTCCAGCGCATCCGGGGCTTGTTGAATAGCCGAGTCTGGACTGGACAGTTCTTCACCGCGAAAGCGCGGCAGATACAGTTTTACCGTGGTGCCTTCATCGATCTCGCTGTGAATCGAGACATGGCCACGGGACTGCTTGCTGAACCCGTAGATCATCGACAGGCCCAGCCCGGTGCCCTGACCAATCGGTTTGGTGGTGAAAAAAGGATCGAACGCCCGGTTGATGACACTTTGCGGCATGCCGCTGCCGTTGTCGGTGACACTGAGCATCACGTAATCACCGGGTTCGAGATTGCTGTAGGCCTCGGTGAATTCGCGCTTGAGTACCTGATTACTGGTCTCGACCACCAGTTTGCCGCCGTCGGGCATGGCGTCGCGGGCATTAATGACCAGGTTGAGCAGGGCACTTTCCAGTTGATTGGGGTCGGCCTCTGCGACCCACAACTTGTCGTTGAGGCGCATGTCCAGTTGGATGCTTTCGTTGAGGCTGCGTTGCAGCAGTTCACCCATGGACAGCACCAGGGTGTTCATCTGCACAGCTTTTGAATCGAGTGATTGCCGACGCGAAAATGCCAGCAGGCGGTGGGTCAGACTGGCGGCACGGTTGGCCGAAGTCACGCCCAGATCGATCAGGCTGTCGAGGTCGTCCAGACGCCCACGGGCCAGGCGCCGACGTAACAACTCAAGGCTGCCGATGATGCCAGTCAGCATGTTATTGAAGTCGTGGGCGATACCGCCAGTGAGTTGGCCGACCGCTTCCATTTTCTGCGATTGGCGCAGGGCTTCTTCATTGTGCCGCAGTTGTGCGGTGCGCTCTTCGACCTGTTGTTCAAGGGTTTCCAGGGTCGATTGCAGACGTCGCTCGCTTTCACTGAGGTCAACCAGCCGGTCGCGAGCCTCGTACTGTCGTCGTCGGCCGCGCAATGCGGCGGACACCATACTGACCAGTGTCGCGGGATGGAACGGTCGCTCAAGGAATGTCACGTTGCCCAACAGATCGCTCAACCGCGAGGAGGGGCCTTGTTCCTGGCCGCCGTGATGGGTCAACAGCACAATGGGCAGATCCGACCACGCCGGCTGCTGCTCCAGGTGCAGGAACAGCGCTTCCAGTTCCGGTCCGCGCAAGGCTTCGGCGGCGACCACCAGACCGGCACCCTGTTCAAGCTCCGTGCACAGCGAATCCAGACCTGGCGTGACGAGTCCGCTGTAGCCGGCCTCGTTGAGGATCATCAGCGCAATCTGGCTGTCGCGACCCACCGGCGCCAGAATCAGCGCCCGTTCGGCCAGCGGCACCTGAACCGTCACAAGATCTCTTCCTGCAGCAATGGATTACTCGCGCCGAGGTAGGTGGGGACGCCTCGCAGCACGCCTTGAAAGGCTTCCAGCGGTTCACCGATGGTCATGCCTTGCGTGGAAATGCGGTATTCACGAATGGTCGATTCGTGGCTGCCGGTGCGTTTCTTGATGATCGAGATCGCGCGGCGGACTTTGCCTAGTGCTTCGAAGTAGCGCAACAGAATCACCGTGTCAGCCAGATAAGTAATGTCGACCGGCGCTTGCATGTCGCCGACCAGACCATGCTGGGCGACCGTCATGAACGTCGCCGCGCCTTTGCGGTTCAGGTACAGCAACAACTCGTGCATGTGCAGCACCAGCGCGTTTTCTTCCGGCATTGCCGCCTGATAGCCGTTGATGCTGTCGATGACCACGGTTTTGATTTGACCTTCATCGACGCAGCGTCGCACGCGATGGGAGAACTCACCTGGCGACAGTTCAGCGGCGTCGACTTGCTCGATCAACAGATTGCCGGTGGCCTGCAAGGCTTTCAGGTCGATGCCGATGTTTTTCATCCGCTCAAACAGCAGGCCGAGTTCTTCATCGAAGATAAACAGCGCGGCTTTTTCCCCGCGTAGTACGGCAGCGGCAGCGAAGATCATCGAGATCAGCGATTTACCGGTACCGGCAGGGCCGAGAATCAGCGTACTGGAGCCGGTCTCGATGCCGCCGCCGAGGAGCGCGTCCATTTCCGGGATGCCGCTCGAGAGTTGCAATCGCGCGTACTCGCCGCGATGTTCGGCCGCCACCAGTCGTGGGAATACATGCACGCCGTCGCCCATGATGGTGAAGTCATGGAAACCACCGCGATACTTCTGGCCGCGGTACTTGACCACCCGCACGCGTCGGCGCTCGGCGCCGTAGTTAGGTGTCAGCTCTTCGAGGCGAATGACCCCGTGAGCAACGCTGTGCACAGTCTTGTCGAGCGACTCGGTGGTCAGGTCGTCAAGCAGCAATACGGTGGCGTTATAGCGCACGAAGTAATGCTTGATCGCCAGAATCTGTCGGCGATAACGCAAAGAACTCTGCGCCAGCAAACGGATCTCCGACAGGCTGTCGAGCACCACGCGCGTCGGCTTGAAGCGTTCGACTGCTTCGAAAATCTGCTTGGTGGCTTCGCCCAGTTCCAGGTCGGAGGAATACAACAGGCTCTGCTGATGCTCGGCATTGAGCAGGCTTTCCGGGGGCGTCAGCTCGAAGATCTTGATGTTGTCATCCAGCGTCCAGCCGTGGGACGACGCCCCTTGCCTTAGTTCGCGCTCGGTTTCCGAGAGCGTGATGTACAACGAGCGTTCGCCGGCTTTCGCGCCGGCCAGGAGAAAATGCAAAGCGACCGTGGTTTTGCCGGTACCGGGTTCACCCTCCAGCAAGAAAACATGACCGCGAGACAAACCACCGGCCAGGATGTCGTCCAGACCCACAATGCCGGTAGCGGCTTTCGCACTGATCAACTCGTTAGAAGTAGACAAAAAATGCCCTCTCATGACTAAGGGAAGCGAGGCCGCCAACAGAATCACGCGGCCTGATTAACTTGACCCTTTGGCGTGATGGCAGTTCCGAAATTCCTTGCGAGATGTGTCGAAAGAGCTGTCGAAAGTGGGTCAGAGGCCTTGCTGCAAGGCCGGGTCATCCGGGTTGAGTTGTTCCAGTTGCGCCAACAGAATCTGCACATTCTGCAGTTGACCGCTTTCTTTCCAGTAGTTGATCAACAAGACCCGCGCCTTGCGGTCAGCGGGGTGGCGCTGGACGATTTCCTGCAATTGCTTTTGTGCCGCTTCCAGTTCTTCGGCGCTGTGCAGAGTGGTGGCGAGGTCGTAGCGGTAATCCTTGTTATCTGGCTCAAGTTCGACGGCCTTGGACAAGCCGAGCAGGGCGTATTCGCGCTGATCGTGGTGTAACAGCCAAAGACCCAGAGCATGTTGCAGATAAGCAGAATCGGGTTGCGCTTTGAGTTGTTGCCCCAGCAATTGCCGGGCGGCGTCGGTCTGGCCCTGGCGGTCGAGGACATCGATCTGCATCACCAGCGCCTGCAGATTGCCGGGCTCCAGGCGCAGGGTGTTATCGAGCGCGACCTGCGCCTCCTTGAGTTCGGCGTTGTGTAGATGCAGCCGAGCGATTTGCGCGTAGTTGGCGGCGCTTTCCGGTTGCGCCTTGAGCGTTTGTTCCCAGCCGTCGATTGCTTGTTGCAGCGGTGCGAAGTACAGACCCAGTTCATCCGGGGTCAAGCCGAGCAGAGCGTTGATGGCGGCAAAGCGCACGGTTTGATCTTCATCATCGAGCATTGGCCCGAGCAACAGGCTGCGTTGCCCGCCTGGCACCAGCCCCACCACGCTTTTGATCGCCGCCAGCCGCACGGCGGGGGATTCGTTTTGCAGGTCGGTGTCGGCCAGCTTCAACGCCTGTGGACTCGGATAGTTAGGCAGCTCGCCATGCAGCCACACGCGGCGCTTGACCGAGATGTCCGGACGGCCCAGCTGTTGATATAGCTGACGCGCCGCGCCCGGTTGACCCTTGCGCGCGGCATCCAGCGCTTCGCTATAGCCGTGTTTGATCGCATCGGGTATGACCGGCACGGTGCTGCGCACGGACAACCACGCGACAATGACGACAAGCACAAGGCCCAGGCTGATAAGCAGGTAGCGGCGCGACTGAGGCATGCAGGTTTCCGAAACAGGCGTTCTTGAGCAGAACGGCAAGCTTCGGTCAGCGCGGGCCACGAGTCAAACCCTGTGCATGCGAATCGCCCTACAAGCTGCGTCGACTCAGTTACCCGTCAGGCTTTCGATGCAGTGTCTACGCTTGCAGAAGTCGCTTCGATGAGTGTGCCCATGCAAGCCCTGTTCAATTATTTCAAGGCCGTGATCCATCCCGGTCAGGCCGTCCTGCTGTTTGCCCTGCGAACCATCGCGGCGGGATTGTTGACTTTGTATCTGGCCTTTTTGTTCGATCTCGACCAGCCCAAGTGGTCGATCATGGCGGTAGTCATCGTCAGCCAGCCGTTGGCCGGGATGGCACTGGCGCGCAGTTTCGGTCAGGTGATCGGTACGACCCTCGGGGCGGCGGTGGCGGTGTTGATCATGGCGATCTTTCCCCAGGCACCGCTGCCATTCATTACCACTCTGGCCCTATGGCTGGCGCTGTGCACGGCGGGCGGTACGTTGCTGCGCTACACCAGCTCTCAAGCATTTGTGCTCAGTGGTTACACTGCCGTGGTGGTGGCGTTACTGGCGATTCCGGATCAGGACGGTACGTTTTTACTGGCGGTTACCCGCGTGACCGAAACCTTGCTGGCCGTGGCGTGCGTGTGTGTCGTCAGCCTGCTGACAGCGCGCCCGCAAGCGGTGGCCAAGGGTTATTTCGCCAAAGTCGATCAACTGATCAAACTGGCCGCCAGCCACGCAGCGGCGGTGCTTCGCACGGAAGAAAGCGAGGCCGATTTCCAGCGCCGGCAAATGCAACTGCTGGGGGAGATCAGCGCACTTGAAGGCTTGCGGCGACACTTGTATTTCGATGCACCACGATTGCGCAGCGCCAACCATCTGGTGCTGCTGTTGGGCAATCAACTGATGCTGTTGACCTCGCGATTAACCGCGCTGCGCCATCAACGCGAACTGCTCACCGAACGTTGGGAGGGGGAGCTGCCGCTGGATATCCAGCGACTGCGTGCGGACGAACTGGCGCTCCTCGATCAGTTGGCGGAGCAGGGGCGATCATTGCCCGAGCCCACACGTCACCGGTTTATCACGCTGCAGCATCAGTTCGAGGCGCTCGCTTATCAGGCCGAACAACTGACTGAAGACATGAGTGCCACGCTACGTTCGCTGGCCTGGGCGCTGCGCTGGGAACAGGCGCGGCTGTTGCAGCAACTGGAGCAAATCCTCGAATTGAGCGATGCCATCCAGGAAGGGCGCGAGGCCAGTTGCCTCTATCGCGGTCAGGTCAGCCCGTTGCATCTGGACTTCACCCTGGCGTCGATGAACGCGATTCGCGCTTTCACTGCGTTGCTGGTGGCCGGGTTGATCTGGATCGAAACCGCGTGGGACGGTGCGCGGGGCGGGATGATTCTGGTGGGAATCCTCTGTTCGCTGATGGCTACTTTCCCGCGTCCACTGATGGCCGCGCAAAGTTACGCCCGAGGCTTGGGGCTCGCGCTGGTGGTCTCGGCGTTCTATCAATTCATGCTGGTGCCGGCGGTCAGTGATTTCGAGCTGTTGGCATTACTGCTGGCCCCGCTGCTGTATGTGATCGCAATTGGTCTTGCCAGCCCGGCGACGGCGGGCATCGGCATGGGACTGGGGTTGTCGAGTTTCCTGATGATCGGCCCGCAGAATGTCGGTACCGGGCAGAACACGGCGATTCAATGGTTCGAGTTCGCCGGCGCCTACGTCAGTGCGGCCATGCTTGCCCTGATTGTTTACGCGTGGATTTTCCCGTTTCGCCCGGCGTGGCGCCTTCGTCGCTTGTACAACGAAGCGCGCGAGCAGGTGTATGCGCTAACCAAAACCCCCGCGACCGATGAACAACAGTTCGCCTTCGAAAGCCGCATGGTCGATCGTCTGACCAGCATGCTCGGCCTGCTGCCGGCGGTGAACAGCCGCGCGATGCAGCAACTTTACGAAATCAGCCTGGCGTGTGTTGCGCTGGGTGTGGCGATGCATCAACTGCGTCAGCAGGCACACAACAATGCGCTGCTGACAGACACCTTCAATCAGCGTCTTGCTTCGGCCGTGCGCAAAACCGGGCGTTTTGTCGCCGGGCGTCAGGATGTGCAATTGGCACCACTGCTGACCACGCTGCATACACTGGGCGACGAACTGGATGAATTGCACGTCGCCAGTCATGAGCATGTGTGGTCGTTGTTTCGCATGCGCGTGGCCCTGTTGATCGTCGTGTCATTCCTGCAGCGCCACGGTGACGCCATCCAGCAATCTGTCCCGGAAGGAGAAGCAGCCCTTGCCCATTGATTTCGAGATTGGCGGTGTCTACCTGCCGCCCATTGCCCAGGCGCTATTGTTGGCCATACCGATATTCATGCTGCTCGACTGGGGATTGCGGCGTCTGGGTGTGCTGCGCCTGGTCTGGCATGAAGCGCTGTTCGAAGGCGCCCTATATGCCTGCGTCTGTGCCACGCTGATTTTGCTGATGGGAGCCTGATGCCTTGAAAGTGTTATTCACGCGATTGATCACGTTGGCGGTGGTGTTGCTGGCGATCGTGCTCGGCTGGTTCGCCTGGGAGCATTACACCCGCGCACCGTGGACTCGCGATGCCCGGGTGAGGGCGGATGTGGTGACGCTGTCGGCGGATGTCTCGGGGCGCATTGTCAGGCTGGCGGTGCAGGACAACCAGCATGTCGACAAGGGGCAACTGTTGATGGAGATCGACCCGGCGCGTTACAGGTTGGCGGTGGAGCATTCGCGACGTTCAGTGGAAGTGGCCAAGGCGACGCTGGGCCAGTCGCAAGCGGCAATCGTTGCCAGTGAAGCCTTGCTCAAACAGCGGCAAAGCGAAGAGCGTAGGCGGCGTACGCTCAAGCAGGGTTTTGCGATTTCCGGGGAAGAGTGGGAGAAATCCAGTACCGATGTAGCGGTGGCCCAGGCCGATCTTTTACGTAATCAGGCCAATCTCGGCCTGGCCGAAGCCAATGTGCAGTTGGCGATTGCCGCGATGACTCAGGCCGAACTGGACTTGCAGCGCACCCGCGTCGAGTCACCGGTCAGTGGCTATGTCACTAACCTGCTGACTCGCGAAGGTGACTACGCAGTGAGTGGCGGCGCGTTGTTGGCGCTGGTCGACAGTGATTCGTTCTACATCAGCGGTTATTTCGAAGAAACCAAACTACCGCGAATCGGTGAGGGCGATCGGGTGCGGGTGCAATTGATGAGTGGGGAGACCTTCGGCGGTACGGTGCAGAGCATTGCCTTCGCCATTGCCGACCGGGAGAACGCGCCGGGCAGTCGGCTGCTGGCCAACATCAACCCGAGTTACACCTGGGTGAAACTGGCGCAGCGGGTGCCGGTACGGATCGAAATCGATGGCGACTACGCCGGCAAAAACCGTTTGCGTGCGGGCACCACAGCGACCGTCACCGTGCTGGAAAACTGATCCCTGTAGGAGCTGCCGCAGGCTGCGATCTTTTGATCTGCTCCTTTAAAGCAAAGTCGAAAGATCGCAGTCTGCGGCAGCTCTTACAGAAGAGGGTGTGATTTTCTAGGCATAAAAAAGCCCCGCGACCGAATGATACGCGGGGCAAAAAATTTGGTTGGTTGCGGCCAACCAAAGGAGCTCTTTAACAATCGATTACTTGCTGGCAACAGTCTCCGGTTGCCAGCCGCCGCCAAGGGCCTTGTAGATCGCGACAATGCCGCGATACAGGTCAACTTCGGCCTGGGCCTGACTGTCTTCGGCGTTCAACCGTTCACGTTGAGCGTCGAGCAGCACGAGGAAGTCAGTCGTGCCTTCGCGATAGCGAATTTCAGCCAGGTCGGCAGCCTTGCGGCTCGATTCGCTCTGACGGATCAGCGAGATCAGGCGTTGCTGGCGTTTGCCGTAATCGCTGAAAGCGTTTTCCGACTCTTCCAGGGCCAGCAGCACTTGTTGCTCGTAAGTCGCCAGTGCGCCTTCGGCTTCAGCATCGGCGCCACGCAAACGGGCGCGTACGCTGCCAAGGTCGAACGCCGCCCACGTGATGCTCGGGCCGAGTGCCCAGGCGTTGGCCGCCGAGGAACCGATCTGCGAACCACGCCCGGCCGTCCAGCCGAGGAAGCCGCTAAGGCTGACCCGAGGGAACAGATCGGCTTTCGCCACGCCGATACGCGCCGTGGCCGAAGCCAGATTGCGTTCAGCGCTGAGAATGTCCGGCCGACGCTGCAGCAGTTCGCCCGGATCTCCGATCGGCAAGGCCTTGGCAATCGCCGGCAAGTCTTTCGGGCTCAGATCGACGGTCAGCTTGTCCGGACGCTCACCGAGCAGGGTGGCGATGCGGTTTTTCTGCCGAACCTGTTCCGCCTGCAACTGCGGCACGGTGGCTTCAACGTTGGCCAGACGCGCATCGGCGCGCTCGACATCGAGCTGATCACCGACACCGGCGTCTCGCAGGCTGATGGTGATCTTGCGCGACTCCACCTGATTGTTCAGGTTGGCCACGGCGATCTTTTCGCGCAGCTGGGCACCGCGCAGTTGACCGTAAGCATCGACCAGTTCGGCAATCATGGTGACTTGCAGTTGATACAGATCGGCTTCGGCCGCTTGCTGGTCGGCGTTGCTGGCTTCCAGATTGCGCTGGATGCGGCCAAACAGATCCAGCTCCCAAGCCATGTCCAGACCGAGGTCATAGCGTTCGCTATTGACCCGGTCGGTGGTCTGGCCAGGGATTTGCCCCTTGGCCAGATCACTGCTGGCGCGGCTGGTGATGGTCGGCATCGCATCGTTGCTGGCGTCGTCGCGGATCGCCCGGGCGGCTTTCCAGCGGGCGAACGCCACGCGCAGTTCACGGTTGCCTTGCAGCGATTGGGTCACCAACTGGTTAAGGGTCGGATCGTCGAATTGCTGCCACCAGATGCCTTCGAATTTCGAGCGGTCGAAGTTCTTTTGCCCGGCGGCGCCGTCGGTGACGGCCGTGATGTTGGCCGCCTCCGTGGCTGGGGTCTTGTAGTCGGGGCCGACGGCGCAGGCACTGAGGGCCAGCACCAGCAGACTCGGCAGGAAGACTTTCAGACTCATTGTTGCGCCTCCAGTTTCAGAGCTTTGGCCGCTTTGCGGGCTTCACCGCGTTCGACAAAGTTACGGATCAGTACGTAGAACACAGGTGTCAGCAACAGACCGAAGAAGGTCACCCCGAGCATCCCGGAGAACACTGCCACACCCATGGCGTGACGCATCTCGGCACCGGCACCGCTGGAGAACACCAGCGGCACCACACCCATGATGAACGCGAAGGAAGTCATCAGGATCGGCCGCAGACGCAGACGGCAGGCTTCCAGTACCGCAGCGAGCGGGTCGAGGCCTTCTTCCTGTTTGTCCTTGGCGAACTCGACGATCAGAATCGCGTTCTTACAGGCAAGTCCGACCAGTACGATCAGGCCGATCTGGGTAAAGATGTTGTTGTCACCGCCCGAGATGATCACGCCGGTGATGGCCGACAGCAGGGTCATCGGTACGATCAGGATTACCGCCAATGGCAGGCTCCAGCTTTCGTATTGAGCGGCGAGCACCAGGAACGCCAGCAGTACGCAGAGAGGGAACACGAACAACGCGGTGTTGCCGGACAGAATCTGCTGGTAGGTCAGGTCGGTCCACTCGTAGGTCATGCCGTTCGGCAGTTCATCTTTCAGCAGTTTCTCGATGGCTTTCTCGGCTTGGCCGGAGCTGTAACCGGGAGCTGCCGCACCGTTGATTTCTGCGGTGATGAAGCCGTTGTAGTGCATCACGCGATCCGGGCCCGAGGTGTCGCTGACCTTGATGAAGGTCGCCAGCGGGATCATTTCGCCTTTGTTGTTGCGCACTTTCAGCTGACCGATCTGATCGGATTCGAGGCGGAACTGTTGCTCGGCCTGAACGTTGACCTGATAGGTGCGCCCGAAACGGTTGAAGTCGTTGGCATACAGCGAGCCCAGGTAGATCTGCAGGGTGTCGAAGATGTCGCTGACGGCCACGCCGTGGGTCTTGGCTTTTTCACGGTCGATGGCGGCATCGACCTGTGGCACGTTCACCGTGTAGCTAGTGAACAGGCCCGCCAGTTCCGGCACGCTGTGGCTCTTGTTAATGATGTTCATGGTTTCTTTGTACAGCTCGTCGTAGCCCAGGTTGCCCCGGTCTTCGATTTGCAGACGGAAACCACCAATGGTGCCCAGACCTTGTACCGGCGGTGGCGGGAAGATCGCCATGTACGCCTCTTGAATGTTCGCATATTGGCCGTTCAAGGCACCGGCAATTGCACCGGCGGACATGCTCGGGTCTTTACGCTCGTCGAACGGTTTCAGCGTCACGAAGACGATGCCGGCGTTCGGGCTGTTGGTGAAACCGTTGATCGACAGCCCCGGGAACGCAACGGCGCTTTCCACGCCTGGCTGTTTCAGCGCCAGCTCGGACATGCGCTTGATCACGTCTTCGGTGCGATCCAGGCTCGAAGCATCCGGCAGTTGTGCGAAGGCCACCAGGTATTGCTTGTCCTGGCCGGGTACGAAACCGGTCGGCGTGCTGGAGAAACCGAAGAAGGTCAGGACCATCAGACCGGCGTAGAGCAGAAGGGCGATGCCGCTGCTGCGGATAACCCGGCCCACCGTACCGACGTAGCCATGGCTGGCGCGGTCGAAGAAGCGGTTGAACGGACGGAACAGCCAACCACCGAAGATCTTGTCGAGCACTTTGGAGAAGCGGTCTTTCGGTGCGTCGTGGCTTTTCAGCAACACAGCGGCCAGTGCTGGCGAGAGGGTCAGCGAGTTGAACGCCGAGATCACGGTCGAGATGGCGATGGTCAGTGCAAACTGTTTGTAGAACTGCCCGGTGAGACCGGAGATGAACGCTGCCGGAATGAACACCGCACACAGCACCAGAGCCGTGGCAACGATCGGGCCGGTCACTTCACGCATGGCGCGCTTGGTGGCTTCGACCGGATTCAATCCGAGCTCGATATTGCGCTCGACGTTCTCCACCACCACGATGGCGTCGTCCACCACGATACCGATGGCCAGCACCAGGCCGAACAGCGAGAGCGCATTGAGCGAGAAGCCGAACAGGTGCATCACCGCAAACGTACCGATCAACGATACCGGCACCGCCACCAACGGAATGATCGAGGCGCGCCAGGTTTGCAGGAACAGGATCACCACCAGTACCACGAGAATCAGTGCTTCGAAGAGGGTGTGAACCACCGCCTCGATCGAGCCGCGCACAAAGATCGTCGGGTCATAGACGATGCTGTAGTCCATGCCTTGCGGGAAGCCTTTCTTCAACTCGTCCATTTTCGCCCGAACGTCGTTCGAGATGTCGATGGCATTGGAGCCTGGACGCTGGAAGATCGGGATGGCTACCGCCGGCTGATTGTCCAGCAACGAGCGCAGGGCGTATTGACTGGAACCGAGTTCAACGCGAGCGATGTCTTTGAGACGAGTGATTTCACCGTCGTCGCCTGCACGAATGATGATGTTCTCGAACTCTTCCTCGCTGACCAGACGGCCCTGCGTGTTGACCGACAGCTGGAAGCTCTGGGCATTCGGGGCAGGGGGCGCACCCAATTGACCGGCCGCGACCTGGCGGTTTTGCTCACGAATCGCGGTGACCACATCCGTTGCGGTCAGATTGCGCGAAGCGGTCTTGTTCGGATCGAGCCAGACCCGCAGCGAGTAATCGCCCATACCAAACAACTGCACATCACCAACACCGTTCAGACGAGCGAGCTCATCCTTGATGTTGAGGATCGCGTAGTTGGACAGGTAGAGCATGTCGTAGCGCTTGTCCGGGGAGGTCAAGTGCACAACCATGGTCAGGTCGGGCGAGGCCTTGTCGACGGTGATACCGATGCGCGTCACTTCCTCGGGAAGCTTCGGTTCGGTACGGGTCACCCGGTTTTGCACCTGCACCTGCGCATTGTCCAGGTCAGTGCCCAGAGCGAAGGTGATGGTCAGGGTGATCTTGCCGTCGGCGGTCGACTGCGAGGACATGTACAGCATGTTCTCGACGCCGGTGATGGCCTGCTCCAGCGGAGCGGCCACGGTTTCACCGATGACTTTAGGGTTGGCGCCCGGGAAGTTGGCACGTACCACCACGGTCGGTGGCACGACTTCCGGGTATTCGCTGATCGGTAGCTGGAACAGCGAGATCGCACCGGCGATCAGGATCAACAGCGACAGCACCGCTGCGAAGATCGGCCGTGAAATGAAGAATTGGGAAAAATTCATCGGAGTTGTCGTCCCTTAACCGCGTGGGGTCGTAGCAGCCAGCTTCACAACCGAACCGGACGCACCTTTGGCAGGGGCGACTTTGGGCAGGTTGCTGGCTTCCAGCGCTTGACGTTGTTGAGCGAGTGCCGCGATGGTCTGTTCGCTGGCCATGGGCACCACTTCAGGAGTGACCGGTGAGCCAGGGCGAACCCGTTGCAGACCCTTGACGATGATCGTGTCGTCCTTGTTCAGGCCGTTACGGACGATGCGCAGGCCTTCGATTTTCGGACCCAGTTCGACGGCGCGGTACGCGGTTTTGTTGTCCGCATCCATCACCAGCACGAACTTCTTGCCGAGGTCGGTACCGACCGCTTCGTCGTTGATCAGCATGGCGTTGTAGGTACCGCTGCCGACCAGTTTCAGGCGTGCGTACAGGCCCGGGGTGTAGGTGCCGTCGCGGTTGTCGAACACCGCGCGACCACGAATGGTGCCGGTTTTCGGGTTGACCTGGTTGTCGACGAAGTTCATCTGGCCGAGGTGCGGATTGCCGTCTTCGTTGGACAGGCCCATGTACACCGGAGTGGTGGCACCGCGCTGACCGTTACGGGCGAGTTGGGTGTATTTGAGGAACACGCGCTCGTCGGCGTCGAAGTAGGCGTAGACACGGTCGGTGGAAACCACGCTGGTCAATGGAGTGGTGTCGGCGGTCACCAGGTTACCGGCAGTGATTTCGGCACGGCTGACGCGGCCGCTGATCGGCGCGGTCACGCGGGTGAAGCTGAGGTTCAGTTTGGCCAGATCCAGTTGCGCTTGCAGGGCACCGACGGCGGCGCGGGCTTCCTGTGCAGCGCTGGTGCGCGAGTCGGCCAGTTCGGCGGAAATGGCGTTGCTGGCGCGCAGACGCTCACCACGTCCGGCTTCGTTTTCACTGCGGGTGGCGTTGGCGCGGGACTGGGCGACCAATGCTTCGAGGCGGCGCACCTCAGCCTGGAACGGACGCGGGTCGATCTGAAACAGCAGGTCGCCTTTCTTGACCAGTGCGCCTTCGGTGAAAGCCACCTCGTCAATCTGGCCGGAGACCCGTGGACGGATTTCAACGGTTTCTGGCGCTTCGAGGCGCCCGGTGAATTCGTCCCACTCGTTGACCGGTTGTTCGATCACCTTGGCCACGCTGACTTTCGCAGCGGGCATAGTGGCGGCAGTCTCCGGAGTCTTGCCGCAGGCGCTCATCACCAGTACGGCCAACATGGCCAACGGGAAGCGCAAATGTTTGAGTGACTGTTCCATGGATGCATCCGCCAATGTATTGAAGATGGGCGGATGATGCTCGGCGGGGTGTGATGGCACGAATCGAATGAAGCAAAGGTAACTATCATTCGGAATGATATAAGACCCGAACGAGCCCTCTAGCATGCACCTTTCGTTAGGTGGCTATCAATCTCTCTCACGGCAATTCTCTGTTGCCTGACCTGCAAAAGTCAGGAGCGAGGCTGCGCGGCGGGGATTATGCGGGGATTAAAAATGCCGAACCCGCCATGGCGGCGGGTTCGGCAATGTGATCAGAGTTTCGGCAACTGGCCGATACGTCCGATCATTTCCGTCACGATCTGCAGATCCAGCTGGAATTGCTCCACGGTCTTGAACTCGCCATCAGTGTGACCGGTGTACTTCACATTTGGCATGGCCAAACCGAATTGCACGCCATTCGGCAGTTCATGCACCGAAGTGGCGCCGGCGGAAGTGCCGAACTCGTGTTTCATGCCGAGGTTTTCTGTCGAAACCGCCAACAGTGCCTTGACCCATTCGCCCTCAGGATTGCGGTACATCGGCTCGGCAATCGAGTAGTCGAACGCAACCGCTACGTGGGATTTCTTGCTCCACGCCGCCAGTTTCTCAGCGATTTCAGCCTTGAGCTTCTCCGGCGACTTGCCCTTCGGAACGCGCAGGTTGACCGCGAGTTTGAAGGCTTTGTCATCCATTCCGACGTAGGTCAACGACGTTGTCAGCGGCCCCATGAAAGCATCGGAGAAACCGACCCCCAGCTTGTTACCGAGGTAATCCAGACCCCAGTTGTCGGCGGCGTAACGCGCGGCATCGGTGATGTGGTTGTGCTTGAACGCGACTTTGCCATCAAGGCTATTGATAAAGACCAGCATCCGTGCGACCGGGTTGACCCCGGACTCTGGCTCGGAGGAGTGCGCAGATACGCCAGTCACGGTCAGCTTGACGTCTTTGCCATCAACCTTGGCATTCACCTGGAAATCGCCGCCATTACGCTTGGCAAACTCGTCACCGGCCTTCTGCAGACTGGCGGCCAGCTCCGCAGGCTTATCGGTGACCAGGGTGACGACAGACGCTGATGGAATCTGGTTGGTCGCCAGGCCACCGGTCATCGAGATGATTTCCGCACCTTTGCCTTCACCTTTGCGCTTGGCAAAGTTGGCCATGACGGTGCCGTAGCCTTTCTCGGCAATCACCACCGGGTAACCGCCGTCCAGCGCCAAGTTGTAGTTCGGTGTCGGATTGCGTTCGAAGTAGTAGGGAATCGCGTCACCCGTGGTTTCTTCAGTGGTGTCGACCAACAGCTTGAAGTTGCGCACCAGCGGCAGCTTTTCTTCCTTGATGACTTTCATGGCATAGAGCGTGACCACGATGCCGTTCTTGTCATCCTCGGTGCCACGACCGTACATGCGATCGCCGATCAGGGTGATCTTGAACGGGTCGAGGCGGGTGCCATCCTTGAGCACCCAGTTTTCCGGCGTCACCGGCACCACATCGGCGTGCGCATGAATGCCGACGACTTCATCGCCCGTACCGTCGAGGGAGATCTCGTAGACACGATTGTCGATGTTGCGGAATTTCAGATTGAACGACTCGGCAAGGCTCTGAATCTTCGCCGCGATCTTAGTGAATTCCGGGTTGTCGTGCTGTTCGACGCCGTCCTTGCGATAAGTCGGGATCTCGACCAGTTCGCGCAGGGTTTCGGTGGCGGCGGCGCTGTATTTCGCGCGCGTGTAGATACCCAGCAGACGATAGATTTCGTTCTGCTGCTCGGCGGTCAGGGTCTTGTTATCAAGGTACGCGCCAATCGCCGAGCCAATGTCGGCGGTTTTCGCCAGATCGCTCTTGCCCAGGCTGCCGAGGAACTGACGGAAGTCTGTGGCTTTGTCTGCACTGTAGGTCTTGAGGATTTCAGCGCTCTGTTGCGGGGTGATATTGGCTTGCGCGGGCGCAGTGAACACGGCAAGGCCGGCCAACATCAACGTGGTGGCAGCCAGTTTTTTGAAAGGGACATTCATTACGAAGGGCATTCCTTTGCAGGGCAGTGAGTTAGGCGTGTCTCAAGGTTGAGACACATACGCTTACAACCTAACACCGTGTCAGAGCCTTGCGGGAGTCCTGAAAGGGGATGTGTCGCACAAAAATGCAAAAGAGACGCACAAATGAAAAAGCCCGGGGAAGGTTTCCGGGCTTTTTTATGGGTGCTCGCCTGACAACCAGTGCTTCTCCAAATCCTTGCGCCAGGTTCAGCAAAGCGCGGCTATCTGAAGATCTGTTCAATCATGATCCTGGAGGGGATGAATAACGTATTAGTGTAATAGGCCTCATACCCATAGGCGGTTATGCGAACTTTGCACGGGATGGAAGTTTGCGACGTCAGCAACGGTTTGATGGCGTCGTAGTCATTCAAGTCGCGTTGCGTACCATCCGGATTGGTGTAGTAGAAGATCAGGTCGGAGGAAAACTTGTAATTGGGCCTGGCTTGACCGCTTGCGTTCACTCGCCCTTCGGCTTTTACCGCGATTGAATGCTCGGATGAGAACTCCATGTCGCGATTGAGAGAGCAGATCAGGGTAGGGTTGAGCTGGTTGGAGTTTTCGTAATCATTGAAAGCGTTCTGCAAATCCACAGTGGAGTTGAAGTGGGCCGTGAACAGATTGGCGGGGCCGAGCTCAAACGACGATAGCGTGAGGTCGGCGGGGGGAATGCTCGCCGTTTTTACGCAGCCGGTGAAGAGTAGAACGCCCAGGTATATGACCGCGCGGAAGCTGTTCATTGGCCGAAAATACCGTTGATTGAGTCAAAAATCAGATCGCAGGCGGACTTCGTCCCTTGCACAGGTTCTATAAACATCCAGTCAGCAGATGCATGGTGCCTATCAATGGTCTTGTTGATGGTCGGACCAGACTCGATCATCCAACGCTCCCCGAATTCTGCGACACCGTCAGATTGGTCAGGTGTACTGGCGTTGGCCCGGATGTTGATCCATGTTTCAGCGACAGGCGTTGGCTCCGAAAAATAGATATCGGAACCCAGCCATACCAGGAATCCTTCACCCACTGGATCGAGTGTCACCAGATATTTGATGGTGTAACCGGCTTCGGAAAGGATCTGTGACAGATGTGCGCCGTTCCATCCGCCGAGGCTGTGGCCGACGATGTAAACCGGGCAGGATTTGCTGGGAATGTTGTCGATGAAGTGAGTCTGGATATCGCCGGAACCCCTTGCATCCTTATAACTTTTAGGGAACCCCGTGTATTTCGCCGGCAGCTTGGCGCTGCCGGCAATTTTGCCGTCGAGCTGTTTTTTTGCGTCGTCGATATTGTGGAACGCGCCTTGAAAATAATATTTCTCTTGGTCGGCAGCCCCACCAATGAAAAAAACGATCGCCTTCTTTACGGGAACGGGAGCCGTCTTTACCGACTGATCCTTCACGAGTGTTAACGTCGGCGTGACGGCCAGACTCGCGGTATTTCCATTGGGAAGCTGGATTTGCTCTGCCGGCATGTTTTCAATCTTCCAGAAATAGTTTGAAGGTTTCTGCCACGTGTGAACTCACGACATGCGTGAACCCCAGCGAATCACTGGTGCCGTACTCGAAACTGCCGTCCGCGCGCTGAATCGCGTAGGCATGATTAGGCATGGGCTCACCCGTGCTTTCGTCGATCAATTTGATCTTGTCGCTGAAGTGCACCGGCATCGGCAGCAGACCGCTGAAAGGTGCCGAGACGAAGGTGTCGCCGATGATGACTGTTCCGGAACCGCCCACAACGATGTTGCCGTGTCCGCCCGTGCTGTCGATCGTCGCAGCATTCAAACCATTGATGAAAACGGTCGAGCTGACGCCTCCCGTGATCGGACTGCCACAAGCGGATTTGTCGGTCATCCGGGCGGCAGCAAGCCCGTCAAAGTTCACATTGGGCGAGCCACTGGCAATGGGATTCGTGCCATGTCCCGGAAGAGGGCAGCTAGTGGGGTCCGTGAGGCGTGCAGCAGGTTTTCCGCTCATGCGAAGTTCCGTTTCAAGAGGTCAGATCGGGCAGCCGTGATGAATAGCCGTATCGTAGAACAGCCAGGGCTGTTCGCTGGATCGACAGCCTTGGTGGTCGTAGTAATCGGGAATGGTGAGGATGTGGTGTCAGCTCTGCGAGACATTGACCCCATGTGCATCCGGACGGATGCGAGTGTTCGCCTTCAATCACACCGGTGGTGTTTGAAGAGGCGAGGGGCACAAGCGCTTGCATACGTGAAGTACGCATCAAATTTTACCGTCCCTGGAAATTTCGTTGCGAAGAATGCCGCAAGCTACGCTTGCGTTCAATAATATTCAGAACTGCCAGCGCTGATTCAGAGACTATCCGGATCCCCAAAAAACATCTGAATCCGCGACCGCAACCAACGCTCACCCGGATCATTATCCTGCGATCCACGCCAAGCCATATGCAGCTCAAACGTACGCGTCGGCAACGGCGGGTCCTCCGCGCGAACACCGCCGGCAGCCGTCAATGCTTCCGCGGTGTAATCGGGCACGGTCGCGACGATGTCAGTGCCCGCCAACAACGTACTCAACCCATTGAACTGCGGAACAGCCAGCACCACATGGCGCTTGCGTCCGAGCTTCTCCAGCTCTTCATCAATAAAGCCACTGAGGTCACCGGCAAACGACACCAGCGCATGCGGACGCGCGCAATAGTCGTCCAGGCTCAACGGCCCCGGCACAGTATCGGCACGCAGCAATTTTGGCGCGCTGCGACGCAGGACCTTGCGCTTGGCGTTGGCCGGCAGGTCCGTGGTGTAGCTGACGCCAATGGATATCTCGCCGGAAGCCAGCAGGCCCGGCATCAATATGTAATTGACGCGACGAATCACCAACACGATTCCCGGGGATTCGGCGCGCAGGCGTTTGAGCAGCATTGGCAGCAGGGCGAATTCGACGTCGTCGGACAAACCGATCCGAAATACCGACGTGCTGGTCGCCGGGTCGAATTCGGCCGCACGGCTGACGGCGGTCGAAATCGAATCGAGGGCCGGTGAGAGCAGGGCGAAGATTTCCACCGCACGGGCGGACGGTTCCATGCTGCGCCCGGTGCGTACAAACAGCGGGTCATCGAACAGGCTGCGCAGGCGCGAGAGCGCCGCACTGATCGCCGGTTGACCGAGAAAGAGCTTTTCTGCCGCCCGGGTCACACTGCGTTCGTGCATCAATGTTTCGAATACGATCAACAGGTTCAGGTCGACACGACGCAGGTCATTACGATTCATCTGGAGTCCTGGCAGAGTCATCAAGCTTGACGAGAGCGGCCATATGAGAACAATGGCCGGCATGAATCTTACGGGGAAAGGCTGGTACTCTGCACCGGAAAATTCAGCTTGAATGAGACGGTGGCAGCAGTTTTTCATGGATTTTGCCACTGCCGCCCCTGTTGCGGAATCAATGACAGGCATGTCGACTATTAATAGCCACTGATAGTCTTGGGTCAAAAGCCCAGATAGAGTTCATGGCATTAGAGGTTACTTTGACGAGGTTTGCGATGTCCCGCACGATCCGTTTTCACAAGTTTGGTCCGGCCGAGGTGCTCAAATGCGAAGAGCATGCGGCCGCTCAGCCAGGTCCTGGCGAAGTGCAGGTGCGTGTCGAGGCAATCGGCATCAGTTGGTACGACACCCTGTGGCGTCAGAACCTGGCATCGTCCCAGGCACGTTTGCCATCGGGTCTTGGCCATGAAATGGCCGGCGTGGTCACTGCAGTCGGTGCCGATGTCGAGGACCTGTCCGTCGGTGACAAGGTCGCGAGTTTTCCGGCTGAAAGCCCGAACGACTATCCGGTCTACGGCGAGTCGATCGTACTGCCGCGTACTGCGCTGACCCGTTATCCGGATGTGCTCAGTCCGATCGAAGCCAGCGTGCATTACACGCCACTGCTGATCGCCTACTTTGCCTACGCCGATCTGGCGCGGGTCAAGCCGGGGCAATTCGCTCTGGTCACGGACGCCAGCCATTGTGCCGGTCCCTCGTTTGTCCAGTTGGGCAAGGCGATGGGCGTGCGGGTGATCGCTGCGACCAAAGAAGCCGAAGAGCGCGAGTACCTGCTGTCCCTCGGTGCAGAAAAGGTCATCGTCACGGAAGAGGAAGACCTGTTGATGCGAATCAACAAGATCACCGACAACCGTGGTGTCGATGTGGTGTTCGATGGTCTCGGCGGCCCACAGATGTCGCTGCTTGGCGATGTGCTGGCGCCGCGTGGCAGCCTGGTGCTGTACGGTTTGCAGGGCGGCAACCAGACGCCGTTCCCGGCCTGTGCAGCGTTCCAGAAGAACATCCAGTTTTTCGTGCACTGCATCGGCAACTTCACCGGCAAGCCGGAACTGGGCATCACTCAGGACCACGTCGCTCTGCAACGTGCCTTGCGTGACATCAACCAGTTGACCGCTGATCGTGTGTTGCTGCCGCTGAAAACGCGGGTTTTCCCGTTCAACGAATTCGTCGAAGCGCATCGCTACATGGACGAATGCCCATGCCGCGAACGGGTTGCCCTGCAAGTCGAACCGGCGTAAGCCTTGTCATCAGAGTCCGTGGCCCCACGGACTCTTGTGCGTTTACCTCCCTCCTGAAAAACACAGCGCTCTGGTGCAGCCCCCGGGACCGTTCAGCAACTGAACTGGTTTTTGCTCCCTATCTGTATCTTCTAATCACAATGTAAGCCCTGATAATTGAATGATTACTTTCATCTCAAGGAATGAGCCATGGCTGTGCATTCAATTTGTCCTGCGCGATATCAAACGAATAAATCGATTGATCAAGCCAACTTTTGTTTAATTGTTGTAGGGCTATTCGGAAACTGCTTCTCTTTTTCTTGTACTCACTTGTCGTGGGACATTGTGGGAAGTTTCCTAGGACTGCGTCCGGAAAAAAATATCCCTGCAATTACAGCGGCTTGAGGCTATTGGTCGGTCGCTGAAGGGGTTTTTGCAGCTCAAGTGTTTCAAATAACTACAAACTTGTAAGTGTTAGCATTCGAACGTCTATTACTTATTGATGAATTGTCGCCAGACTGATTTTCAGTCCGCGCGGCATGAAACTTTCGATACCGGGTAAATACCGATGAGCACGATCCATGATCAGGCAATGAACTATGTCTACCAGCAAGTATTGCAACGTTTGCTGAGTTTCTTCTCTCGCGCGGAACGCACGGCGTTGCAGTTGCTGATCCAGCGACTGGCAGTGGCCGCCGGCGGTATGGAGAACATCGGTCATTTCAAGGTTCTGGTGAACCAGTCAGGGTCGCGCGACAGTTGTTATACGCTGGCCCTTTTACGGGCCGCACAACTGACCATTGCTGGCCGATCGCCCGCGACCTTTCAGCTGCGGGTCGCCAACCTGCGTTGGAACGGCAGCAGCCCGGCGTCCCTGCAAAACATGCACCGCAGCTACAGCGCGCTGTTTCTGTATGACGATCCACGAGTCGAACTGGTGATGGTGGATCACCGCGAGGTCCTGCCGTTTGATCATCAGGCACCCATTGGCGAGGCGGGGCGTGAAGCCAACCGCATCAATCTGTTGCTGATCGGCCATCGTCGAACCTGGAACGAAACGCTTGAACTGTGGGATGACGCTTATCTGGCCACTGCCGAGTTCTACGGGCAGGTTGCCCGCTGGAACAATGGCGTCGATGCGATGATCGGCAGTGAATCCGTGCGCCGTCAGGGGCACTTCCTTGAGGGATTGGGGCGCGCCGCGCAGAAAGCCGCGATTGCCGGGCCGCAGGTGAGTTCTCTCGGCTTTGACATGCTGTTCCCGCTTCTCGATGGACTGGGTGGCGATTATTACCGCGAGTTTTATCCCGAAGAAGAGCGGGTAGCGTGGCGTCCCGAGGGTCAATTCGAGGCCTGTCGGCGCACCAGTTTCATCAGTATCAACGACATGATTGTCGGCAAGCTCGAAGAACGCTGGCCCTTGCTGAGTGATTTTCTGGGTTTCCAGGCTGATGACCTGACGCTGTATCAAGGTGATAACGAACATGTGGAACCTCTGGTAGCTGCGCATCTGCAGGGCTTGCAGGCGCACTTCATCGAGGGACGGACCTACGAGGCTGGCGTCAGCGATTACCTGAAAAACAGCCTGATATCCATGCGACAAAAACAGGTTCCCGAACCTGTTTGCGAACAGTTGCTGGCGAGTTTCGGCAATCTGCAGGCACTCGAGTCTCTGCGTAAGCAGGCAGAAAGCGCTCTGCAGGCCAATTTCGAACTGAATGAAATCCAGCTGACGTGCTTGCTGTTTTCACCGTTCATCAATGCTGGCGCCGGGCTCGAGCGGTTCTTGCGCAATTGTCACCCCGGCATGTTGGTGGCGTTGCCGGATCTGCACCGGGCGATGCAGGGCCTGCATGCGCCGGAACAGGTCATGAAATGGATGACGGATGTCAGTGGGCTGCCGGTCAGGCTGATTGTGCGCCTGTATGCAATGGGGCCTGTTCATATGCCTGCTGCCGGTGAAAAAGCCTCGCAGGACCCGGTCGTTGAACCGGCAGCTGATCGATCAGCGGAGGGGTGAGCGTGAGCCTCGTGCAGGGAGATGGAGCCATGCCAACGGACGCGAGCTTGTGAAAGCGGCGAGGCAGAATGACTTTGTTTATCAGGCGGTATATCGATACCTCACGCTGCTGATAGACGAGGCGGGTAGTGGCTCGGCGGTGCGCTTGCCTTCACTGCGACAACTGGCGGATCGGCTCAATGTGTCGATCTCGACGGTCCAGTACGCCTATTCGCTGCTGGAAAAGGAAGGCAGGGTCTATTCAATCGCCAAATCCGGATACTACGCGCAAGCGCTACACGTATCGGACTCGCCCGATAGCGGCAGTGATTTGCTGGAAACCGTTTACGTCAATGCCAGGCGCCCGGGCATGTGTGTGCTGAGCGCCGATGAGCCGGCCTCTCTGCAACCGCTCGACAGTCCGTTACTGATGCTGGAGCGCGAACTGCTGCGTCAATATCCGCGCCAGCCGCAAGCGCTCGTGCAACCTTGCGGAGAGCTTGAACTACGCACGGTAATGGCCGCGCGTTATACCTCGTCTACCGCCAATTACTGGCGTGCGGATGACGTCTACATTGGTGCTGATCTGCGCGGTGTCCTGGACATTCTGATTTCCGTGCTTGAGTTGCGTCGCGCCACCGTGGTCGTCGAGTCGCCCTGTGACTGGGTGATCTTGCGTCTGCTGGAAGCCGCCGAGGTGCGTGTTATCGAACTGCCATTTGCCGGTGGCGTGATTGATCTGCAGCGCCTGGAGTCGGTGCTCAAGAGTGAGTCGGTGCGTTTGATCCTGTTGTCTTCGGCGTTGAGCATGCCGCGGGGCAGCCTGATACCGCTGAGCAACCAACAGGCAGTCGCGCATTTGCTCGGGCGCCATGGCACTTGGGTGCTGGAAAACGATTGTTACAGCGAACTCCACGAAGGAGGGGGCACCCAACGATTGCGTGATTGGCTGGACCCTGATCGTCTGCTGGTGTTTTCCACGTTCGAAAAATTCATTGGTGCCGAGGCACCTTTCGGCATATTGCTCTCACGGCAGTGGCGCAACGAGTTGCAGAGGCATTTTCTGTTGCGCGCGTTTCGCTTGTCGCCGATCCGTCAGAAGGCCGTTGCCAGGCTGTTGGCGGGTGGTCGGCTGGATCAGCATTTGTTGATACTGCGACGAATGCTCAAGGAGCGTCGCACGCAATTGATTGAGCTGTTGCGTGAGCGTCTGGGCGATGCGTTGCAGGTTGTCGAACCCCAAGGTGGCGCGACCGTGTGGGTGCGTTCTCTGCGGCCGGTCAACATGGCACAGGTGTTCCAGCGCCTGCTGAGGCAGCAGATCATTATTGCGCCGGGCGAGCTGTTCAGCCTGCAAGGCCTGCATGCGCAGCATGTGCGGTTGAGTCCGCTGAGCCACGGTGAGCATGACTTGGCCCGCGTGGTCGGCCTGCTCGGTGACGCCTTGCGCCTGGCACCCGGTGAATAACGTTAAAAAACATCGGGAGCGTCCCGGATAGATCCCATCGCACTGCGGTCAAACTGCCAGTAAACTGCGCTCTATTCCTGAATCACTCTATTTCAGAGGTTTTGCATGACACTCAGTCCTTTTGCGGGCAAACCGGCACCGGCAGAATTGTTGGTCGATATCCCGCGACTGGTAACGGCTTACTACACCGGACAGCCTGACGCCTCGATTTCCACTCAGCGTGTGGCGTTCGGAACATCCGGGCACCGGGGCAGCTCGTTCGATTTGAGTTTCAACGAGTGGCACGTTCTGGCCATCAGCCAGGCGATCTGTCTGTATCGCGAAGCCCAAGGGATCACCGGGCCGTTGTTTGTCGGCATCGACACCCACGCCCTGTCGACTCCGGCCGGAGCCAGCGCGCTGGAAGTACTGGCCGCCAACGGTGTCACCGTGATGATCGCCGAAGGTGATGAATACACGCCGACGCCGGCCATTTCCCACGCCATTCTCTGCTACAACCGTGGCCGCACCTCGGGCCTGGCGGACGGAATCGTCATCACGCCGTCGCACAATCCGCCACAAAGTGGTGGTTACAAATACAACCCAACCAACGGCGGGCCGGCCGACACCCACATCACCAAATGGATCGAAGCCAAGGCCAATGAACTGTTGGCCGCCAAACTGGCCGGTGTGAAGCGCATCAGTTACGAGCAGGCGCTCAAGGCCAGCACGACGCATCGTCACGACTACGTGAACACTTATGTGGCCGACCTGATAAACGTGATCGACTTCGACGCCATTCGTGACGCCAAACTGCGCCTGGGTGTTGATCCGCTGGGCGGAGCAGGGGTGCGCTACTGGTCGGCGATTGCCGAGCATTACCGCCTCGATCTGCAAGTGGTCAACAAGGAAGTCGACGCGACGTTCCGTTTCATGACCGTTGACTGGGATGGCCAGATTCGTATGGACCCGTCGTCCAGCCACGCGATGCAAGGCCTGATCGGTCTGAAAGAGCGTTTCGACGTCGCTTTTGCCTGCGACCCCGATCACGACCGTCACGGCATCGTGACGCCGTCCGGTGGTTTGCTCGCGCCGAACAACTATCTCGCTGTTTCGATCGATTACCTGTTCCAGAACCGCCCGCAGTGGCGTGCGGATGCTGGCGTCGGTAAAACCGTGGTCAGCAGCGGTCTGATCGATCGCGTGGCCAAGCGCTTGGGGCGTCGTCTGTACGAAGTTCCGGTCGGTTTCAAATGGTTCGCCGACGGCCTGTTCGATGGCTCGCTCGGCTTCGGTGGCGAAGAGAGCGCGGGCGCATCGTTCCTGCGCAAGGACGGTGGCGTGTGGAGCACCGATAAGGATGGCCTGATCCCGGCATTGCTCGCCGCTGAAATGACCGCGCGCACCGGTCGCGATCCGAGCCAGGCCTACAAGGCATTAACCGATGAGCTGGGCGAACCGTTCTCGGTGCGCGTCGATGCCAAGGCCAATCCGGAGCAGAAAGCGTTGCTGAGCAAGCTGTCGCCTGCGCAGGTCACCTCGACAGAACTGGCCGGCGAGAAAATCCAGAGCATTCTCAGCCATGCACCGGGCAACGATCAGGCGATTGGCGGTCTGAAAGTGATGACTGAAAACGGCTGGTTCGCCGCGCGTCCGTCGGGCACCGAAGACATCTACAAGATCTACGCCGAAAGCTTCATCAGTGACGACCACCTCAAGCAATTGGTCGTTGAAGCGCAGACGCTGGTAGATGGCGCCATTTCCGGCTGATGAAGGCGGCAAGCGCATGAAAAAAGGGGCAACCGTCTGGTTGCCCCTTTTTTTTGCCTGCCATTCGAGCGATCAGGCCAGATCCACCAGGACAATTTCACTGTCCTCAATGGCCGTGACGCTGAGCACTCGTTCCTGCGCCACCGCCACACCGTCTCGAGCTTGTGCACGCAAGCCGTTGACCTCAATCACGCCAGTGGCCGGCACCAGATACGCACGACGACCTTCATCCAGCTGATATTCGGCAGTTTCCCCGGCTTTGAGATTGGCCGCGACCAATCTTGCATCAGCGCGAATCCGCAAGCTCTGGTCATCACCTTCCTTGCCGCTGGCCAGCGTGACAAAGCCTTCGCGCTGGCCTTTCGGGAATGGTTTGGCGCCCCACGAGGGCGGCGCGCCGGTTTCCGTTGGCAGGATCCAGATCTGGAAGATCTTGGTGTCCTTGGCTTCCAGGTTGTATTCGCTATGCGCGATGCCGGTGCCGGCGCTCATCACCTGAACGTCGCCAGCCTCGGTGCGACCCTTGTTGCCGAGATTGTCCTGGTGAGTAATCGCACCTTCACGGACATACGTGATGATTTCCATGTCGCGATGCGGATGTTGTGGGAAGCCAGTACCTGCGGCGATCACGTCATCGTTCCACACCCGCAGGTTGCCCCAGCTCATGCGCTGCGGATCGTAGTACTCGGCGAACGAAAAGTGGTGATGGGCATCCAACCAGCCGTGGTGGGCGCCGCCCAGCGAGCTGAAGGGTCTGAGTTCAAGCATGATCGTCTCCTCAAAAGGTTCGTCATGGGGTGTGAATGGTTGACACCCGACGCGACACCGGTGGTTTATGACGGCCATCATCTATCAGTCAATGATCGATAAAAAGCGTAAAAAGTGCGGCGTTATTATCGAATTGATCGATTGGAAACAAGCTCGAAAGGGTCTCATCTCACCTTCAGTTCATCGCCTAAACCAATGACCTGTAAGCATTTCGCTAGAACTGAACGGCAAATACAGACACCATAGCCGCAACAGCCTCACACACTGGAGTCCGTCAGCGTGGCGCAACACACCCCCGATCTTCCTCCCGAACTTCGCCCCCTGGCCGAGATGCCATGGTTCAAACGTCTGGCTGCGCGCTTTTTCGGCCATGGTTTGACCCGGCTGCGCGCTCAACACCGAGCATCGTGGTTGCACGGTCAGGCCGATGGCTTTCGCAGCGGGCATACCGCCGGCGTCGAATATGGCTTTAAGGAAGGCAAGCTTGAGGGGCTGGAAGAAGGCCGTCAGGTGCTGCTGATCCGTGACAGTCGCAATACTGAGCATCGACCGCCCAGCGTCGATAACCATCTGTTTGACGATTGGCGCCTGCCGCTGACGGCCGAGTTGAAAAAGCGCATGAAGGCCGATGTCGCCCGTTTGCTGCCTGAGCACGCTCAACCGAGCGTCGCGCAGTGGAAGATGATTTTCAGCGAAACCCCGTCAACCTCAGTGGTAGCTGGCGCTGGCGCGGGCAAGTCCACCACGCTGGTGCTGCGCATTCTGTTGCTTAACCACTATCTGGGTTTTGAGCTGGACTCGATGACCGTGGTGACCTTCACCCGCGAGTCGCGCAAGGATTTCATCAATAAACTGATTGAGTTGTTCGCGCTCTGGGGGCAGGCGCTGAACCTGCGCCAGGCACGCGATCTGGTGCGTACTTTCCACTCGCGAATTCTGCCGATGGTGCGCAGCTTGCCGGGTTTCGAACGTCTGCAGGCCTTTGAAAACCTCAGCCACCGCGCACAAGGTGATGAGCAGGAGGTCGACAGTAACCCCTTCGACCTGCGCATTAACGATGCACAACGCCAGCAACTCAACGCCTGTTATCAGCGCTTGTTTAATGAAGACGAGCGTTTCCGCCAGTTGATTCAGCCGCTGTCCCGAGCTGGTTTGCAGCT
The DNA here is from genome assembly GCF_900187605.1 of Pseudomonas sp. Irchel 3H7. Lineage (GTDB taxonomy): Bacteria > Pseudomonadota > Gammaproteobacteria > Pseudomonadales > Pseudomonadaceae > Aquipseudomonas. The sequence goes on along the minus strand of NZ_FYEA01000008.1, from coordinate 101,514 downwards.
CAAGGAGCTGGAACGCGATCATCCGGACGTGCAAAAACGCGTAGCGGTGACGCAGTTAGCCTCCCAGCGCGATGAAGAACTGTGCGATGCCATTGAAGATCTGTGGTTCCGCGCTGGCGCCTGGCCGATCAAGGGCATTGAGCCGAACCGGCAGAGTTTCGATATCAACGGCGCGAAATTTCACTGTCATGGCTACATTCCGAGCCTGGATGCCTGGGTGGTGCTCGGCTTCGATCCGCGGGAAAACCCGCAGGTCAGTCGGCCAAACGCCAAGCTCAGCGTGCGCGCCGAGTGGGCAGTCAAGCGCACCCTGTTTCAAGCTTTCTGTCGTAAGCCTCTGATTTGGCTAGATAGTTACGAATCGTCAAGGCGTGTTCTGGCCACGTTGGCGGGTGATGCCAGCGCCGGGCCGGGCTTTGAGTACAAGGTCAAGGGCGAGCTGGCCTCCGCGCCATTGCTCGACTGTTTTGTCGCGGCGGCCGGTTTCATCGAAAACCTCGGCCTGGACGTGCCAGACGCGGTCGGTCGCATGAGCTTTGCCAAGGACGACCCAGACCGGTTTTTCTTTGAGGCACTCAGCCTGTTCTGGCGGGCCTTTGAAGATCATCTGCTCGACCAGAAGCCGCCGATCATGACCTACAACCGGATGTTCGCGCTGTTCAGCGAGCACTCACCGGAAAACCTCAAGCTGTTGAGCGATGAGTTACTCAGACCGTTGTCGCACTTAATGATCGACGAGTTTCAGGACGTTTCGCCGCAGATCGTTTCGTGGATTCGCGCCAGCCTCACGGAAATCCGCAGCCGTGGCCCGGCCATGCATGTCGGGCGGGGCGCGCAGCGTTCATCGCTGCTGTGCGTCGGCGATGACTGGCAGTCGATTTACGGCTGGCGTGGCAGTTCGCCGAGTTACTTCATGGCGTTCGACAAGGAATTCCCGTCGCCAGGCACCACGCGGGTGATGCTCAGTGACAACTACCGCAGTCACCAGCACATCATCGATGCCGCTGAGCATATCGTCCGCGCTGCGCCAGCGATCCCCGGCAAAAAAGCCAAGGCCAGCGGTGCGCCCAAGCCGTTGCAGCCGGTCAATGTGCTAGAGCGCGATGATCAGGCATTGGGGCAGCGCCTCGCCGAGCACTACCGCCAAGGTCATTCGATCTTGATGCTTTATCGAAAAAGCAGCGATAAGTTATTGATTGAAGAGCATATTCAGTCAGTGGTTAATGTTGATTCGAGCTTGCCGTACGAAGCGCGACGTCTCAAGCAGCTGACCTACCACAGCGCCAAAGGCTTGCAGGCCGACGCGGTGTTTCTGCTCGGCGATTGCCAGCACCTGACCAGTTCGCCCTACAAGAACCAGGTCTATCGCATGGCAGGTTTGGGGAAGTCGGGCGACAGCGAACCGTACGACACTGCGCAAAAAGACGAAATCCTGCGCCTGGCCTATGTCGGTATTACACGGGCGGTCAGCCATTGCTACTGGTACGTCGAACCGCAGGAAGCGCAAGCGGTGAACATGCCGCGGGCGTCTGACCGGGTGGCCAAGGGCAAGCCGTTTTTCGTTGATCACCGTGTCACCAAACAAACCGCATAGGCACAAAAAAGCCCACAGAGATGTGGGCTTTTTGTTTAAAATCAAAAGCTTATGCGTAGCTTCTGAGAGACTCTGGAGGTACGAAGGCTTCCAGTTCATCCTCCACAGCCTCGATAATTCGTTCGACATCCGCTGCATTCATCACCGTCGCACACGGGATGCCAGCGATGGCGATCATGGTTTCGCCGCTGGCACGATCAAACAGACGGGCGATCATGCTGCCCGGCGCGTCCATCGTCGCCTCAAAACCCATGGGATGAAAATGCCAGCGCATCAGCTGGCATGCATTGGGAAACGTGACTTTGCTTGACCCTTTATTCATGTGTTGCCCGCCTTCTTCATCGAGCGCTTCCGTTTGCTCATGTTAGGTGGGAAGAGCCTTCATTGGCTCAACCGGTGACTGACATTAAAAGTAGCATCTGCATGTGAAATTCCTGTGAGATTTTTCAGTTCATTTTGCGATTGCTTCGCATTTTTTGATGTAAGTCACGGCCTACGCAATCGTCGCCAAATGGCCACTACGGATTAGTCATTGAAGCTCGCGCCGAACTTCGGCAAGCTCGATTCTTTTGCGCCGAGCCCTTTATGCACGCCGACGACGACGGCCCAGAACAGACCCAGGCCACGGCGGCCACGGTCATGCGCTATCACCTGAGCTGGAAGCACCGTGACCTCGACAGCGTCATGGCGCTGTATCACCCGGACATCCAGTACAACGATTTCTTCCAGAATCGCGTGCTCGGCCTGGATGAGTTGCGCGAGTACGTACGCGTCAGCATGCCGCGTGAATCCGACGAACTACTCGAGCATTGCGACCGCATTCGCGTCGACGGCAACACCGCATTCATCCAATACGAGGTGACCTTGCGCGGCGGCGACGGACTGGTGTCGTTTCGCTCCAGCGAGGCGATCACGGTCAAGGACGGGCTGATCTGGCGCGTCAACGAATACGCTTCGCTGGTGCGCACGCAAGCTCACGGCACAAACTCGGCAAGTCAGCGCCCGGCGGTCAGTCGCCTGGGCTTGTCGCCGCGTCAATTGAGTTTCATGGCTGAAGACCTGCAACAGTACTTTGAAAAGCAGCAGCCGTATCTCGATCCTGAACTCGACTTGCAGCGGGTGGCGAAGGAGTGCGGCTACAGTCGCAATCAGATTTCCTATCTGCTCAATCAGGTGCTTGGGCAAAGCTTCTATCGCTACGTCAATCAGGCGCGCCTGCAGCATTTGCTGCGTGCGCTGGATAACGCCACACCGCCGGTGCGTATCGATGAACTGGCTTTCGCTGCCGGTTTCAATTCGTTGTCGGCGTTTTACAGCTGTTTCCGCCAGCACACCGGCCAGTCTCCGAAGGCTTACGTTAAACAAATTTCTTTGCGGACACGCGCGCAAGACAGCAACTGAGCACAGCCACTAGGATCGACGCCATCGAAGGTTTTCAGTGGCGGAGTCTTGCATGCCGGCGTGGCGCACTATCAGTTTGTGGATGGATCAACTCGATGAGCCGCTGACCGCGCGGCCCGAGCTTGAGCGAGATCTGGACGTCGACGTGGCGATCATCGGCGCCGGCTACACCGGCCTGTGGACGGCGTACTACCTGAAGAAACTCGCGCCGGGCCTCGACATTGCGATTGTCGAAGCACAAACCGCCGGTTTCGGTGCCTCCGGTCGCAATGGTGGCTGGCTGATGGGCAACCTGCTCGGCGAGGATCGCTTGCTGGCCGGGCTGTCGCCAGAGCAACGCCGCGCGTCCTTCGATCTGCTGCACAGCATTCCCGATGAAGTGGAAATTGTTCTCGAGCGCGAAGGCATCGACTGCGATTACCGCAAGGGCGGCGTGCTGTATTGCGCGGCGCGCTATCCGGAGCAGGAAGCCACGCTGCGTGAGTATCTGGCCAAACTACATGCCCAGGGCCTGACCGACGACGATTACCGCTGGCTCAGCCCCGAACAACTGGCCCAGCAGATCCGTGTGGCCAAACCCTATGGCGGGATTTACGCGCCACACGTGGCGACCATCCACCCGGCGAAACTGGTTCGCGGCCTGGCGCGCACCGTGCAAAACATGGGCGTGAAGATCTACGAAAACAGCCCGGTCACCCATTGGCAGTCGGGCAGTTTGCGCACGGCGAAAGCCAGCGTGCGCAGTCGCTGGATCGTGCCGGCCGTCGAAGGTTATTCGGTGACGTTGCCGCCGCTGGGCCGTTATCAGTTGCCGGTGCAAAGTCTGATTGTCGCCACCGAACCCTTGTCGGCGGCAACCTGGGAGGAAATTGGCCTCAATCGCGGCCAAGCCTTCAGCGAATTCAGCCGCCAAGTCACTTACGGCCAGCGCAGCGCGGATAACCGCCTGATCTTTGGCGCCCGTGGTGGTTATCAGTTTGCCGGCAAGTTGCGGCATAACTTCGATCTGACCCGCGATGAGGTCGAGCTGCGCCGCTATCTGTTCGGCGAACTGTTCCCGCAACTGAAAAACGTGCAGATCACCCACGCCTGGGGCGGCAACCTCGGCATGTCCCGGCACTTCAAGCCGCACATGCTTTGCGATCGCGCCAATGGCATCGCGCTGTCCGGCGGTTATGGCGGGGAGGGCGTCGGCGCGAGCAATCTCGGCGGGCGCACCCTCGCGGAGCTGATTCTTGAGCGCGACACCGAACTCACCCATCAGCCGTGGGTGCTGCCGGACGGCGGGATTCACGCACTGCGGGCCTGGGAGCCAGAGCCGTGCCGCTGGCTCGGCTACAACGCGATCATCAAAAGTTTCGTCCACGAAGACCAGACCCTGGCCAACCCGGCGACCGCGCCATGGCGGCGCAAACTCGCCAGCCAGGTCGCGGGCTTCATGGAAGGTTTCATGCATTGAGCGTCGAATTAATTCAAGAAAGCCCAAAGACAGGTCAGACCATGAGCATTACCCAGTTCAAAAACACTGCAACCCTGCCACTCGATGAATCCAGCCCGGTGGCCGTCCCCCTCGGCGAACCGGTGGCGATTGCTTCGACCACCAGCGTCGAGCGCGACGACGGCGTCGAAACCGGCGTTTGGGAATGCACTCCGGGCCGCTGGCGCCGGCAGATCACCGCGCAAGAGTTCTGCCATTTCATTTCCGGGCGTTGCACGTTCACCCCCGACGGTGGCGGCGAAACCCTGCACATACAAGGTGGCGACGCACTGATGTTGCCGGCCAACACGCTCGGTATCTGGGATATCCAGGAAACCGTGCGCAAGAGCTACGTGCTGATTTTCTGATTGTTTGATCCTTTGATTGCCTGCCAACAAAAAAGAAAACCCACACAGGAATCGATCCATGATCCGCAAGACCCTCGCTCTGGCACCGCTGATGCTCGCCGTTTCCCTTGCTCAGGCAGCGGAAACGGTCAAGGTTTACAACTGGTCCGACTACATCGCACCGGACACCACCAAGAACTTCGAAAAAGAGACCGGCGTGGGTGTCACTTATGACGTCTACGACAGCAACGAAACGCTCGACGGCAAGTTGATGACCGGCAAATCCGGTTACGACGTGGTGTTTCCGTCCAACCACTTCATGGCTCGGCAGATTCAGGGTGGGGCGCTGAAGAAACTCGACAAGAGCCAGTTGCCGAACTGGAAGAATCTCAATCCGGTGCTGCTCAAAGCCCTGCAAACCAATGACCCGAACAACGAACACGGCTTTCCCTACCTGTGGGGCAGCACCGGCATCGGCTACAACATCGCCAAAGTCAAAGCGGTGCTGGGCGACAACGCACCGGTGGACTCCTGGGATCTGATCTTCAAGCCCGAGTACATGGAAAAGCTGCAGAAGTGCGGCGTGGCGATCCTCGACAACGGCCCGGAACTGCTCCCGGCAGCGCTTAACTACTTGGGCCTGCCGCACCACAGCAAAAATCCCGAGGACTATAAAAAGGCCGAGGCGCTGCTGATGAAAGTGCGGCCGTATGTCAGCTACTTCCATTCCTCGAAATACACCAGCGATCTGGCCAACGGCGATATTTGCGTGGCGGTCGGTTTCTCCGGTGACATCCTGCAAGCCGAGAACCGCGCCAAAGAAGCGAAGAATGGCGTCAACATCGGCTACGCGATTCCCAAGGAGGGCGCAGCGATCTGGTTCGACATGGTCGCCATGCCCGCCGACGCGCCGGACGAGAAGGCTGGTTATGCGTTCATGAACTACCTGCTCCGCCCGGACGTGATGGCCGGCATCAGCAACTACGTGCATTACGCCAATGGCAATGAGCAGGCGGACAGCCTGATCGACCCGGCCATCAAGAACGACACCAAGGTGTATCCGAGCCCGGAGATGATGGGCAAATTGTTTGCGCTGGAGGCGATGCCGTTGAATATCGACCGGATCCGCACTCGCGTGTGGAACAAGATACGCACCGGTAGCTGATCCGCTTTTCCCCTGTAGGCGCTGCCGCAGGCTGCGATCTTTTGATCTTGCTTTTGAAAGGCAAAGTCAAAAGATCGCAGCCTCGTTTCACTCGTCAGCTCTTACAGTTTGGATGAGCCATTTGGTTGATATCAATACACTGGCATCGCACTAATAAAGTGCAGGAAAGTGAGACGCGCCTAACAAAAAACAACTTACCCATATTTAATATTTAAATAGAAAATCGTCAGACAATTAGGCAAAAGCTCCGCAACTAAAACATTCTTTCACCTCCGCACGCTTTGTTTACGGCAGTTTCCCGAAACAGTCCGATTTGATCCCAAAAAAATCCTTTACGGCAGATTTCAAATTGTGTCAGGTTTCTTACGCCTTCATTGGGCGAGTGATAGGACGACCTCGCCAGAGATCGTCCTGTCGGACAAAAACTGTTCCATTGCTAAACAAGGAAGTGTGTTTATGTCGAAAGTTAAAGCGAATGCTATTGATACTGCCGAACAGGCTTTCCAGCTGTCAGCCTTCAGCTCGGCGTATAACCAGATCAATAGCTTCAGCCATCAGTACGACCGTGGCGGCAACCTCACGGTCAATGGCAAACCCTCCTACTCCGTCGACCAGGCCGCCACCCAGTTGCTGCGCGACGGTGCTGCCTACCAGGACAAGGACGGCAGCGGCAAGATCGAACTCACCTATACGTTCCTGACTTCGGCATCGTCCAGCACGATGTACAAGCACGGGATCACCGGGTTCAGTCAGTTCAGTGCACAACAACAAGCCCAGGCCAAGCTCGCCATGCAATCCTGGGCTGACGTGGCCAATGTGACCTTCACCGAGAAAGCCTCGGGCGGTGACGGCCACATGACCTTCGGTAACTACAGCGGTGGCCAGGATGGCGCTGCAGCGTTCGCTTATCTGCCAGGCACTGGCGCCGGTTATGACGGCACCTCGTGGTACCTGATCAACAGTGGCTACACGCAGAACAAGAATCCGGATCTGAACAACTACGGTCGTCAGACCCTGACTCACGAAATTGGTCACAGCCTGGGTCTCGCTCACCCTGGCGACTACAACGCCGGTAATGGCAACCCGACCTACAACGACGCGTCCTACGGGCAGGACACCCGCGGCTACAGCGTCATGAGCTACTGGAGCGAAAGCAACACCAATCAGAACTTCAGCAAGGGCGGGGTCGAAGCGTATTCGTCCGGCCCGCTAATGGACGATATCGCTGCCATCCAGAAGCTCTACGGTGCCAACCTGACCACCCGTACCGGTGACACCACCTACGGCTTCAACTCCAACACTGGCCGCGATTTCCTCAGCGCTTCGTCGTCGAGTGACAAAGTGGTGTTCTCGGTGTGGGACGCGGGCGGCAAAGATACTCTGGACTTCTCGGGTTTCACTCAGAACCAGAAGATCAACCTCAATGACGCCTCGTTCTCCGACGTTGGCGGCATGGTAGGTAACGTGTCCATCGCCAAGGGCGCGATCATCGAGAACGCCATTGGCGGCTCGGGTAGCGATCTGCTGATCGGCAACAGCGTGGCCAACGAGCTCAAGGGTGGTGCCGGCAACGACATCCTCTACGGCGCTGGCGGTGCTGACAAGTTGTGGGGCGGTGCTGGTTCGGACACCTTTGTGTTCGCGGCCAGTTCCGATTCCAAGCCAGGTACGATCGATCAGATCCTCGATTTCGTCAGCGGTCTGGACAAAATCGACCTGACTGGCATCACCAACGGTGCCGGCCTGCACTTCGTCAGCAGCTTCACCGGTGCTGCCGGTGACGCGGTCCTGACGTCGTCGGGCGGCAACAGCCTGCTCTCGGTGGACTTCTCCGGGCACGGCGTGGCCGACTTCCAGGTCAGCACCGTTGGCCAGGCAGCGACCAGCGACATCGTGGCGTGATGTAGAAATGGAAAGCGGCGCGTGATGCGCCGCTTTCTTTGCTTGCATCGTATTAACAGGTAAGCAAGGCTACACGCCGGAGCGAATATTCCCATGATCAGTAAAGCTTTTACCTACAAGGTAGCGGCGTGGCTTTCGGCGGCGCTCATCATGATTTCAGGAGAAACCAGCATGGCAAGCAGCCTCAGACTCGAAGAACCCTCGGTGTTTGCCGGACAGTGGCAAGCGACATTGTCTACCCGGGATGATGATCGAGAAGCGCTAAAACAACAGGACAAGCCTTCGAATACGTGCCTCGTGGAATTGGCAGCCAACAAAACCTTGGGCAAAGGCGCCGACTGCCTGGGTGCATGGCTTGAAGAAACCCCGATCGGCTGGTTTCCTGAGCCGGACGGTATCGCGATCACCGGTAAAGAAGGCTCAAGAATCCAGTTTTTCAGCCGACAACGTGACGGGCTTTATCTGGCGACTTTGAAATCGGGTCTGGTGATTACGCTTGAGCGCGCAGCGCAATAGCCTTGATTATTCAAACGGCGACAAGGTTTTAATATAAAGCGCCACGCAATGGTTATAAGAAACGCTGAATGGCAACTGCACCGCAGTTAATCGCGCAAGTTGTTATGAAAGTGTAAGCGGTAGACGAAAAAAGCAAGTTCCGACGTTGCACGGATCATTAATTCGAATCTTGCCAATGAATGGCGGGAAATATTTTCCAGGAATAATCAATGAAGATGGCGAAGGCCCCAGCCACCGCTCCCTTAATCAAGGCATTGGGTGACTATAAAAGTATCCTGATCAGCGTCGGTTGCTTTACCGCGCTGATTAACGTGCTGATGCTGGTGCCCTCCATCTATATGCTCCAGGTCTATGACCGGGTGCTGTCGTCGCAGAACGAAACGACCCTGGCGATGCTGTCGTTGATGGTCGTCGGCTTCTTTGCCTTCATCGGCATGCTGGAAGTGATCCGCAGCTTTATCGTGATTCGCATCGGCAGCCAGTTGGAGCGCCGCTTCAACCTGCGTGTTTATCAAGCGGCGTTCGAACGCAACCTGTTCAAGGGCGAGGGCAACGCCGGGCAGTCGCTGGGCGACCTCACGCACATTCGTCAATTCGTTACCGGGCCGGCGCTGTTCGCGTTTTTCGATGCGCCGTGGTTCCCGGTCTATCTGTTCGTGATTTACCTGTTCAACGTCTGGCTCGGCGTGCTCGCCACCGCAGGCGCACTGTTGCTGATCGGGCTGGCCTGCCTCAACGAATACATGACCAAAAAGCCACTGGGCGAAGCCGCCGGTTATTCGCAGAAGTCCAGCCAGTTGGCCACCAGCCATTTGCACAACGCCGAAACCATTCAGGCGATGGGCATGCTCGGTTCCCTGCGCAAGCGCTGGTTCCAGGTGCACTCGCGCTTCCTCGGTCTGCAGAATCAGGCCAGCGACACCGGTGCGGTGATCAGCTCTGTGAGTAAAACCCTGCGCCTGTGCCTGCAATCGCTGGTCTTGGGCCTGGGCGCATTGCTGGTGATCAAGGGTGACATGACCGCCGGGATGATGATCGCCGGTTCGATCTTGATGGGTCGTGTACTGAGCCCGATCGATCAGTTGATTGCCGTGTGGAAGCAGTGGAGCGGGGCGAAGCTGGCTTACCGTCGTCTCGATGCGCTGCTGCAAGCGTTCCCGCCGAGTGACGACGCCATGGCGCTGCCGGCGCCAAAAGGCCAGATTACTTTCGAACAGGTCAGCGCCGGCCCACCGGGGCAACGCACGGCTACGTTGCAAATGGTCAATTTCAATCTGAATGCCGGCGAAGTACTGGGCGTGCTCGGTGCATCCGGGTCCGGCAAATCGACGCTGGCCCGTGTGCTGGTCGGTGTCTGGCCAACCCTCGGCGGCACCGTGCGCCTCGATGGCGCGGATATTCATCGCTGGAACCGCGACCAGCTCGGCCCCTACATCGGTTATCTGCCGCAAGACATCGAACTGTTCAGCGGCAGCATCGCCGAAAACATCGCCCGTTTCAGCGAGGCTGATCCACAGAAAGTCGTCGCCGCCGCGCAACAGGCTGGCGTGCACGAAATGATCCTGCGTCTGCCGCAAGGTTACGACACGCAACTGGGCGAGGACGGCAGTGGCTTGTCCGGCGGCCAGAAGCAGCGTGTGGCACTGGCGCGTTCGATGTACGGCACGCCGAGCCTGGTGGTGCTGGATGAACCGAATTCCAACCTCGACACCGTCGGTGAAGCGGCACTGGCCAGCGCCATTGCCGCGCTTAAAGCGCAAGGCACCACGGTGGTGCTGGTGACGCATCGCTCTTCAGTGCTGGCCCAGGCGGACAAATTGCTGGTCCTCAATGACGGGCGTCTGCAAGCCTTCGGCCCGAGTCAGGACGTGCTCAAGGCACTTTCCGGCCAGCAAGAACAACAACGGGAAAAAGCTGCACAGGCACCGGGCGGGCTCAGCATGAGTCGCCAGTATCAGCCCTCGACAAGGAATTCGGGTGTATGAGCAGCGCAAGCATGAACACTGAAAACGAAGCGAGCATGGAACACGCCTACATTACCGAGCGCCCGGAACGCGATGCAAAGTTCTTCGCGCGCATGGGCTGGATTCTGGCGATCGTCGGCGCTGGCAGTTTCTTCACTTGGGCGGCGTTGGCGCCGCTGGATCAAGGCATTCCGGTGCAAGGCACGGTTGTGGTCTCGGGCAAGCGCAAAGCCGTGCAGTCGATGAGCAGCGGCGTGGTCAGCCGGATTCTGGTGCGCGAAGGCGAAATCGTGAAGCAGGGTCAGCCGTTGTTCCGCCTCGATCAGACGCAAGTCGCCGCTGACGTGCAGTCGCTGCAGGCGCAGTACCGCATGGCCTGGGCCAGTCTCGCGCGTTGGCAGGCCGAGCGCGACAACCTCAAGCAAGTGACCTTTCCCGCCGAGCTGAGCAATGATCCGGATCCGCGTCTGGCACTGGTGCTGGAAGGTCAGCGGCAACTGTTCAGCAGCCGTCGCGAGGCCTACTACCGCGAGCAGGCCGGACTGCGTGCGAGCATCGAAGGCGCCACCGCGCAACTGGCCGGCATGCGCCGCGCCCGTACCGATCTGAATGCCCAGGCCGACTCGCTGCAACAACAGCTGAGCAACCTGCAACCGCTGGCGGACAACGGCTACATCCCGCGCAACCGCTTGATGGAGTACCAGCGTCAACTGTCGCAAGTGCAGCAGCAACTGGCGGAAAACACCGGTGAAAGCGGCCGCGTGGAACAGGGCATCCTCGAGTCGCGGCTGAAGCTGCAACAGCACGCCGAGGAATACCAGAAGGAAGTCCGCACGCAACTGGCCGACGCGCAGCTGAAAAGCGTGACCCTGTCGGAACAACTGACTTCCGCCGGTTTCGACCTGCAGCACAGCGAAATCATCGCCACCGCCGACGGCGTCGCGGTCAACCTCGGCGTGCACACCGAAGGTGCCGTGGTGCGTCAGGGTGAAACCTTGCTGGAGATCGTTCCGCAAGGCACCACGCTGGAAGTGGAAGGGCACTTGCCGATCAATCTGATCGACAAGGTCGGCACGCATTTGCCGGTGGACATTCTGTTTACCGCGTTCAATCAGAGCAAAACCCCGCGTGTACCGGGTGAAGTCAGTCTGATTTCCGCCGACCAGATGGTCGACGAGAAAACCGGCGTGCCGTACTACGTCCTGCGCAGCAGCGTCAGCGATCAGGCCATGGAAAAACTCAACGGTCTGGTGATCAAGCCCGGCATGCCGGCAGAAATGTTCGTGCGCACCGGCGAACGTTCACTCCTCAACTATCTGTTCAAACCGCTGCTCGACCGGGCCGGCTCCGCGTTGACCGAGGAATAAGGATGTTCGGCTGTATGAATAAGCTTTCCATGCTCGCGGCGGCAATGATGCTGCTCGCGAGTCACTCAGCAGTGGCGGCCATGGGGCCGTTCGAGATCTACGAACAGGCGTTGCGCAATGACCCGGTGTTCCTCGGGGCGATCAAGGAGCGTGATGCCGGCCTTGAAAACCGCGCCATTGGCCGTGCCGGCCTGCTGCCGCGCATCGGTTACACCTACAACAAGGGCCGTAACTCCTCGAAAGCCACCTCGCTGGATGAGCGCGCGCGTAATCGTACCGATGACCGCAACTACAGCAGTTACGGCTCGGCACTGACCCTGCAGCAACCGCTGCTCGATTACGAGGCGTATGCCGCGTATCGCAAAGGTGTCGCGCAGTCGTTGTTCGCCGACGAAAACTTTCGCGGCAAGAGCCAGGAACTGTTGGTCCGCGTGCTGGATAACTACACCAAGGCACTGTTCGCGCAGGATCAGATCGATATCGCCCAGGCGAAGAAGAAGGCCTACGAGCAGCAGTTCCAGCAGAACGAGCACATGTTCAAGCAAGGCGAGGGCACGCGCACCGACATTCTCGAGGCTGAGTCGCGCTATGAACTGGCGACCGCTGAAGAGATCGAAGCGCGCAATGAACAAGACGCGGCGCTGCGTGAACTGGGCGCACTGGTGGGCGTGCCGGCGGTGGATATCGGCGATCTGGCGCCGCTGGGGCAAAACTTCCAGACCTTCGCGCTGATGCCAGCCAATTACGACACCTGGCACGAAATGGCGGTGAGCAATAACCCGAATCTGGCCTCGCAGCGCCAGGCCGTGGAAGTTGCGCGTTATGAAGTGGAACGCAATCGCGCCGGGCATCTGCCGAAAATCAATGCCTATGCCTCGATGCGCCAGAACGAATCAGAAAGCGGCAATACCTACAACCAGCGCTACGAAACCAACACCATTGGTTTCGAAGTCAGCGTGCCGTTGTATGCCGGGGGCGGGGTGTCGGCGTCGACGCGTCAGGCCAGCCGCACCATGGAACAGGCGGAGTACGAGCTTGATGGCAAGACACGCGAGACGCTGATCGAACTGCGTCGTCAGTTCAGTGCGTGTTTGTCCGGGGTAAGCAAACTGCGCGCTTATCAGAAAGCGTTGAGCTCGGCGGAAGCGCTGGTGGTGTCGACCAAGCAGAGCATTCTCGGTGGCGAACGCACCAACCTCGACGCGTTGAACGCCGAGCAGCAACTGTTCACCACGCGCCGTGATCTGGCGCAGGCTCGGTATGACTATTTGATGGCGTGGACCAAGTTGCATTACTACGCCGGGACCTTGAACGAGCAGGATCTGGCGCGGGTGGATGAGGCTTTTGTGGTCGCTCACCAGCCCTCACCCTAACCCTCTCCCAGAGGGAGAGGGGACCGATCGGGGGATATTTTAGAAGTACGCCGACCTGATCGAGCGGCACCGAATCCCGACCGGGGTTTTCAGGTCGATGTATGACGCGAGACACCTCGGTCAGCTCCCTCGCCCTCTCCCTCGGGGAGAGGGCTGGGGTGAGGGGATGTGCTTTACCTAATCCACAATCGACCCAGGTTTTTCAGGTCGATGAATGACGCAAGACACCTCGGTCGGCTCCCTCTCCCTCGGGGAGAGGGCTGGGGTGAGGGGAACAGGCAACACCGCAAAAGAACCTGCATAAAACAATAAAAGTGAATGGTGAACATGGACGGACGTATCAAACCTATTTCGCTCGGCACCTTGCTGCTTGCGATTTCCGCAAACCCCGCTCAGGCGCAATACCTGGAACCTGGAAAATCCGGCGATCCGGCCAGTTGGCGCACTGCCGAATTCCTCCGTGACTGGGGCCTTGAGCGGATGCAGGCCGACAAAGCCTACGCGGCAGGATTTAGTGGCAAGGGGGTAAAAATCGGCGCCCTCGATTCTGGCTTTGACACAACTCACCCAGAGTTCGCCAGTGACCGCTATCACCCGGTGACGGCCACTGGCAGCTACGTCGATGGCTCGCCGTTCAACGTCGACGGCACCCTCAATCCCAACAACGACTCCCACGGCACCCACGTCGTCGGCACCATGGGCGCCTCGCGCGATGGCAGCGGCATGCATGGCGTGGCGTACAACGCGCAGATCTACGTCGGCAACACCAACAAGAACGACAGCTTCCTGTTCGGCCCCAATCCCGATCCGCGGTATTTCAAAGCGGTGTACGACGCGCTGGCCGATGCCGGCGTGCGCGCGATCAACAACAGTTGGGGTAGCCAGCCGCCAGATGTCAGTTACCGCACCCTCGCGGATGTGCAGAAGGCCTACGCCCAGCACTACAACCAGGGCACCTGGCTTGACGCGGCGGCCGATGTCTCGCGGCGCGGGGTGATCAACGTGTTCAGCGCCGGCAACAGCGGCTACCCGAATGCCAGCGTGCGTGCGGCACTGCCGTATTTTCAGCCGGATCTCGAAGGCCACTGGCTGGCGGTCTCCGGGCTCGATCAGAACAATCAGCAGAAGTACAACCAGTGCGGCATCGCCAAATACTGGTGCATCACCACGCCGGGCGCGAAGATCGACAGCACCGTTCCCGGCGGCGGCTACGGGATCAAGTCCGGTACCTCGATGGCGGCACCCCATGCGACCGGCGCATTGGCGCTGGTCATGGAGCGTTTCCCGTACATGACCAATCAGCAAGCCCTGCAAGTGCTGCTGACCACCGCCACGCAACTGGATGGTTCGGTGACGCAAGTGCCGAATGAACAAGTCGGCTGGGGTGTCATCAACCTGGACCGGGCGATGCGGGGGCCGGGGCAGTTGATGGGGGTGTTCAATGCCAATCTGGCGGCCGGACAGAGTGACGTCTGGAGCAATGACATTTCCGACAAGGCAGGCAAAGCCCGCGAAGATGAAGCACTCGCCGAGCACTATGCGTGGGAGAAAACATTCTTCAACAAGGCTTGGTACAACGGGCTTCCGGAGAATGCCAGCCAGCAGGACAAGACGGATTATGCGGTGGGCATGGCCCGCGACGCCGCATGGGAGAACAAGATACTTCAGGGTCGCCTGATCAAGTCCGGGGCAGGGAGTCTGTATCTCACCGGGAACAATACGTTCAGTGGCGAGACCATGGTCAACGGCGGTTTGCTGAGCGTCGACGGTACATTGACTTCGACGGTGACAGTCAATGACGGCGGTACTCTTAGTGGTACTGGTGTGGTCGGCGGATTGATCCTCAACCGCACCGGCCGCGTTGCGCCCGGCCACTCCATCGGCACGCTCAGCGTGATGCGTGACGTCCTTATGGGGGATCTTTCGACTTACGAGGTTGAGGTGTCGCCAACGAGCAGCGACCGAATCGTTGCCGAAGGCATGGCTGCCCCCGGTCTGGGTGCGGTCAGCGTGTCGCTGGAAAACAGTCCAACCCTGCTCAGTGCCGTCGAAGCGAGAAGCCTGCTCGGTAATCGTTACGTCATCCTGGAGGCGAAGAGCGGAATATGGGGCCAGTTTGGCAGTGTTCAACCGAACTATCTGTTCATCGGCGGCGTCCTCGATTACGGCGTCACCACCATTGAACTGAGTATCGAGCGCAACGCGACCTCTTTTGCCAGTGTTGGCCTGACCCCGAATCAGCGCGCGGTGGCGACGGCTGCGGAAAGTCTGGGCGCAGGCAACTCGGTGTATGAAAGCCTGCTGCTCTCGGAAAATGCCGCGTCTGCGCAACAGGCGTTCCAGCAACTGAGCGGCGAAATCCATCCAGCGCTGGGCACGATGCTGATCAACGACAGCCGCCAGTTGCGTGATGCAGTGGGCGAGCGTTTGCGCGATAACAATGCTGCGCAAAGCAATGGCTGGATCAAAGCCCTCGGCGCTTGGGGCTCGACCGATTCGAGCCACGACACAGCGGGCTATAGCACGTCGATTGGCGGTCTGCTGGCCGGTGTCGATGGCGCGCTGGATGAGCAGACGCGCATCGGTCTGGTCACCGGTTATAGCGACAGTTCGCTGAGCATGGGCTCGGGCACGCATTCGTCGGCCAAGGTCGACAGCTATCACTTAGGCGCGTACGCCGGCCGTGAAATCGGCGCGTGGCGCTTGAGCACCGGCGCGGCATACAGCTGGCATCGCGCCGATGTGAAACGCGATCTGCAATACAGCGACCTCAGTGCCAAACAGAAAACCAAGGTCGATGCCACCACCACGCAAGTATTCGGCGAAGCGGCTTATCGCCTGCACCTGCAACCACTGGCGCTGGAGCCGTTCGCCAACCTGGCTTACGTGCATCTGGACACTGAAGGTTTCACCGAGAAGGGCGACGCCGCGGCGCTGAAAAGTTCGGGTGATCAACGTGACGCGGTGCTGAGCACCCTCGGCGTGCGGGCGGTGAAGACGTTCAATCTGTCGACCCGGCAGGCACTGGATGTCAGCGGCCACCTCGGCTGGCAGCACAGCCTCAGCGACATCGATTCCGAGCAGCATTTGCGCTTTGCCAGCGGCGGCACGCCGTACGCGGTGGAGAGTTCGGCGCTGGTGCGCGATGCCGCGCTCGTTGGCGTGCAGGCCAGCCTGGCGTTGAGCAAGGACGTGCGCGTCAACCTTGATTACAACGGACAACTGGCCAATCGCGAGAAAAGCCATGGCGTCGGCCTGAGCCTGAACTGGCAGTTCTAACCCACGCTGATCGTTCCCACGCGGAGCGTGGGAACGATCAGAGCTGAAGAGACGGATTTTTCGCAACAACACTAAGGAAGGTCGCTGGATGAATAACAATAAAACCCCCGCGCAAACGGGTGGCCGCTTTGCCCTGAAATCCCTCACGCTCGCCGTACTCTGTGCAATCGGCACGGCACAAGCTGCGCCGTACGTGGAGAGCGGTCGCACGGGCGATCCGTCGAGTTGGCGCAGTGCCGAGTTTCAGGCCGATTGGGGTCTGGGCGCGATCGGTGCCGATCATGCTTACGCCGCCGGCTATACCGGTAAAGGCGTGAAACTGGGGATCTTCGACCAGCCGGTGTACGCCGCGCACCCGGAGTTTTCCGGCAGCAATAAAGTCGTCACCCTGGTCACCAGCGGAATTCGCGAATATACCGACCCGTACATCCCGGTCAAAGCCGGCGATGCGTTCCGCTATGACGGTTCGCCCTCGGTCGGCTCCGACGGCAAACTCGGCGCCCACGGCACCCACGTCGGCGGTATCGCCGCCGGCAGTCGCGACGGCGGACCGATGCACGGTGTGGCGTTCGGTGCGCAGATCATCAGCGCCGACAACGGTGACCCGGGTCCGGAAGACGGCATCGTTCGCGGCAACGACGGCGCGGTGTACAAGGCCGGTTGGGATGCGCTGATCGCCAGCGGCGCGCGGATCATCAACAACAGTTGGGGCATCGGCATCACTGACCGTTTCGACCTCGGCGGCCGCGATCCGGCGTACCCGCATTTCACCGTCAATGACGCGCAGTTGCAGTTCAACGAGATCCGCACACTGCTCGGCACCAAACCCGGCGGTGCCTACGATGGCGCGATTGCCGCCGCACGCAGCGGCATCGTGACGATTTTCGCTGCCGGCAATGACTACAACCTCAACAACCCGGACGCCATCGCCGGCCTCGGTTATTTCGTTCCGGACATCGCGCCGAACTGGATCACCGTCGCCGCGTTGCAGAAGAACCCGGACCTGGCCAGCGCCAACCCGTACATCATGAGCACGTTCTCCTCGCGCTGCGGTTACACCGCGAGTTTCTGCGTCTCGGCGCCAGGCACGAAGATCTTCAGCTCGATCATCGAAGGCACCAACGCCGACAACCTCACCACCGGCTACAAAAACTACAACGGCACCTCGATGGCCGCGCCGCACGTCGCCGGTTCCATGGCGGTGCTGATGGAGCGCTTCCCGTACATGACCGGCGATCAAGTCGCCACGGTCTTGCGCACCACCGCCACCGACCTCGGCGCGCCGGGCATCGACGCCTTGTACGGCTGGGGCATGATCAACCTGCGCAAGGGCATCGATGGCCCGTCGATGTTCGTCACTGAGCAAGACATACCGGCGGAATTCCGCATCGACGGCGCGTACGGTTCCGGCCAGTTTGTCGCCGATCTACCGGGCATCGGCGCGATCATCGATCAGGGCAAACCGACCGAACGCGTGTGCACCGACATCACCTGCGGCCTCGACACCTGGCGCAACGACATTTCCGGCCACGGCGGTTTGACCAAGCAAGGTATCGGCACGCTGGTGCTGACCGGCAACAACACTTACAGCGGCCCGACCCTGGTCAATCAGGGGCGTCTGGCCATTAACGGTTCGCTGCAATCGGCGGTGACGGTGAATGACGGCGGTATCCTCGGCGGCAACGGCCACATAGGCGCGCTGTCGGTGAACAGCGGCGGTACGGTGGCGCCGGGTAACTCCATCGGCACAATGAATGTGGCCGGTGACGTGACCTTTGCACCGGGTTCGACCTACGCCGTAGAGCTGTCGCCGACCAGCAGCGATCAGATCATCGCCACGGGTAAAGCGGTCATCGAAGGCGCCACGGTGAGCATGTCGCTGGAAAACAGCCCGACACTGCTGACCACCAACGAGGTGCAAAGCCTGCTCGGCACGCGCTACAACATCCTGCAAGCGGCCGGCGGCATTGAAGGGCGCTTCGGTCAGGTGTTGCCGGATTACGCCTTCCTCGGTGGCACGCTGGCGTACTCGGCCGATGGCATCCAGTTGGCCGTCGGGCGTAACGAGGCTTCGTTCGCCAGCGTCGGTCTGACGCCAAACCAGCGCGCGGTGGGCGCTGCGGCGGAGCGGCTGGGCGCTGGCAATGCGCTGTTCGAAACCCTGTTGCTGTCGCCGAATGCGGCGTCGGCGCAGCAAGCGTTCCAGCAACTGTCCGGTGAAATCCATCCGGCCATTGGCACGATGCTGATCAACGACAGCCGTTACCTGCGTGAAGCCGTCGGCGAGCGTCTGCGTGAGCGTGATCTGTTCAATGCCAGCGCACCGACTGACGATCGCAGCAACGCCTGGGTCAAAGTGTTGGGGTCGTGGGGCAAGAGCGATGGCGGGCATGACAATGCCGACTCCAACAGCTCCATTGGCGGCCTGCTGGCCGGTGTTGATGGCTTGATCGCTGAAGATACCCGTCTGGGTTTCGTTACCGGTTATAGCGACAGCTCGTTGAGCATGGGCAGCGGCACGCATTCGTCGGCGTCGGTCGACAGCTACCACTTGGGTGCGTACCTGGGGCATCAGATCGATGCGCTGCGGCTGACCGTCGGCGGCGCCTACAGCTGGCACCGTGTCGACGTCAAACGTGACCTGCAGTTCGGGGACGTCAGCAGTAAACAAAAGACCAAGCACGATGCCGCCACCACTCAAGTGTTCACCGAGGCCGCTTATGATCTGGGCCTGCAACCGATGAATCTGGAACCGTTCGCCAACCTGTCCTACGTGCACCTCAATACCGAAAGCTTCACCGAGAAGGGTGACGCCGCCGCGCTGAAGGGCGGTGAGGACAATCGCGATGTGGTGCTGTCGACCCTCGGCGTGCGCGCCAAGCGTTCGTTCGCCTTGTCGGATCAGCATCAGCTGGAACTGGGCGCGAGCCTCGGCTGGCAGCACAACCTGAACAACGTCGATGCTGACAGCCATCTGGCCTTTGCCAACGGCAACAGCGCGTTCACCGTGCAGGGCGTGTCGATGGATCGCGACGCCGCGGTGGTCGGCGTGCGGGCAGGTCTGGCGCTCAACCGCGATGTGCGGGTGAACCTGGATTACAACGGCCTGATCGGCTCGAACGAGAAGGACCACGGTGTGGGTCTGACCCTCGACTGGCAGTTCTAAAGCGTACCGGCAGCTCTGCACAGAGCTGCCGGTTTCTGAAGGAAGAGAGAGCACAACATGGGACTGTTCGATTATAAAAATGCCGATGGCAAAGCGTTGTACAGCGACGCCATCGCGCTGACGCTATATGCCTACACGCCGACCGGCAAGCCGCTGCCGGCCACCGCCTGGACGCCGCTCACGGCGACGGCGCTGGGCTATCAGGGCAAAGTCGGGCCGCAGGGCACGTTCTTCGGCGAGAAGGACGGCTTCACCAGCGCCGAGGCGGAAGTGCTCGGCAAATACGACGCCGCCGGCAAACTGATCGGCATCGGCGTGGCCTTTCGTGGCACCGGCGGGCTCGGTTACAGCGATACCTTCGGCGATCTGAAAAACAACCTGCTGGCCGCCATCGGGCCTTCGGATTACGCGAGCAATTACGCGAAAAACGCCTTCGACAATTTGCTCAAGGCCGTCGCGGCATTCGCCATTGCCAACGGCATCGCCGCCAAGGACGTCCTGCTCAGTGGCCACAGCCTCGGCGGGCTCGGCGTCAACAGCGTTGCCGAATTGAGCGCGAGCAACTGGGGCGGCTTCTACAAGGACGCCAACTACATCACCTTCGCCTCGCCCACCCAGAGCAGCACCGGCAATAACGTGCTGAATATCGGTTTCGAGAACGACCCGGTGTTCCGCGTGCTCGATGGCACCACGTTCAGCACAGCCTCGATGGGCAAGCACGACAAACCCCACGATTCGACCACCGACAACATCGTCAACTTCAACGACAACTACGCGTCCACCGCGCAGAACCTGGTGCCGTTCAGCATCGTCAATCCGCTGAACTGGTCGGCCCACAGCTCGCTGGGGTATGCCGATGGCTTGAATCGGGTCATCGATTCGAAGTTTTACAACCTGACGCATAAAGACTCGACGATCATCGTCTCCAATCTGGAAGAAGCGTCCCGGGGCAAAACCTGGGTCGAGGATCTGGGGCGCAGCGGTGAGCCGCACACCGGCAGCACCTTCATTATCGGCACTCAGAGCAACGACTGGCTCAAGGGCGGCGCGGGCAACGACTTCCTCGAAGGCCTGGGCGGCGATGACCGTTTCCGTGATGACGGCGGCTATAACATCCTGCTCGGTGGCCAGGGTCACAACACCTTCGAACTGCAGAAACCGTTGCAGAACTTCAGCTTCGCCAACGATGGTGACGGCACGCTTTACGTGCGCGATGCCTACGGCGGTATCAGCATGACCCGCGACATCGGCGCGCTGGTGAGCAAGGAATCGGGTTCGTGGTGGGGCAGCAAGGAAATCACTTGGGGCGTCACAGCCAAAGGTTTGACCAATGGCAGCGAGCTGACCCAGTACAACCACTCGCTCAGCGGCGATGGCTACGGCAATGCGCTGCACGCCACGGCTGACGGTGACTGGCTGTTCGGCCTCGGTGGCGATGACAAGCTGATCAGCGATAAAGGCCATGTGACCTTCGTCGGTGGCGCCGGTAACGACGTGATGACTGCCGTGGGTGGCAACAACACCTTCCTGTTCAGCGGCGCGTTCGGTTTCGATGCCATCAACGGTTATCAGGGCAGCGACAAACTGGTGTTCATGGGCGTTGAAGGCGCGGGGCAGGGCTACGACTACAAGCAACACGCGGCGCAGACCGGCAACGATACCGTGCTGAAGATTGGCGACTATGCCGTGACCCTGATCGGGGTGGGAGTGGCTAACCTGTCGGACTCGGCGTTCGTTTTCGCCTAAACAGTAATCCTGTAGGAGCTGTCGAGTGAAACGAGGCTGCGATCTTTCGATCTTGCTTTTAGGAGCAAGTCAAAAGATCGCAGCCTTCGGCAGCTCCTACAAAGGTCGCGTTAAAGAAGTGTTGTATCGAAATGCTCCGGGGCGTCCCCGTGGGGCGCCCTGGCTGTGAGCTATCTCTAACAATTCCAACAAGAGAGAGGCAATAGCAATGGGTGTGTATGACTACAAGAACTTCGGCACAGCCGATTCCAAGGCGTTGTTCAGTGATGCCATGGCAATCACGCTGTATTCCTACCACAACCTCGATAACGGCTTTGCCGCCGGTTATCAGCACAACGGTTTCGGCCTTGGCCTGCCCGCCACGCTGGTCACGGCGCTGCTCGGCGGTACCGATTCGCAAGGGGTGATTCCCGGCATTCCGTGGAACCCCGACTCGGAAAAACTCGCCCTCGACGCCGTGAAAAAGGCCGGCTGGACGCCCATCACCGCTTCGCAACTCGGCTACGACGGCAAGACCGACGCGCGGGGAACCTTCTTCGGCGAGAAAGCCGGTTACACCACCGCGCAAGTGGAAATCCTCGGCAAGTACGACGCTCAGGGCCATCTCACCGAGCTTGGCATTGCCTTTCGTGGCACCAGCGGCCCACGTGAAAACCTGATCCTCGACTCCATCGGCGACGTGATCAACGACCTGCTCGCCGCCTTCGGTCCCAAGGATTACGCCAAGAATTATGTCGGCGAAGCGTTCGGCAATCTGCTCAATGATGTGGTGGCGTTTGCCAAGGCCAACGGCCTCAGCGGCAAGGACGTGCTGGTCAGTGGTCACAGCCTCGGCGGCCTGGCGGTCAACAGCATGGCCGACTTGAGCGGCGGCAAGTGGGGCGGTTTCTTTGCCGATTCCAACTACATCGCCTACGCCTCGCCAACGCAAAGCAGTACCGACAAAGTGCTCAACGTCGGCTACGAAAACGACCCGGTGTTCCGCGCCCTCGACGGTTCGACCTTCACCGGCGCCTCCGTCGGCGTGCACGATGCGCCCAAAGTATCGGCCACCGACAACATCGTCAGCTTCAACGATCACTACGCCTCAACCGCGTGGAATCTGCTGCCGTACTCGATCCTCAACATCCCCACCTGGATCTCGCACTTGCCGACCGCGTATGGCGACGGCATGAACCGGGTGATCGACTCAAAATTCTACGACCTGACCAGTCGCGACTCGACGATCATCGTCGCCAACCTCTCGGACCCGGCGCGGGCCAACACCTGGGTGCAGGACCTCAACCGTAACGCCGAAACCCACAAGGGCAGCACGTTCATCATCGGCAGCGACGCCAACGACTTGATCCAGGGCGGCAGCGGCAACGATTACCTGGAAGGCCGCGCCGGCAATGACACCTTCCGCGATGGCGGTGGCTACAACGTCATCCTTGGCGGGCAGGGCAGCAACACCCTCGATCTGCAAAGCGCGGTGAAGAACTTCGACTTCGCCAACGACGGCGCCGGCAATCTGTACGTGCGCGATGCCAACGGCGGGATCAGCATTACCCGCGACATCGGTAGCATCATTACCAAAGAGCCGGGGTTTCTTTGGGGCCTGTTCAAGGACGATGTGACCCACAGCGTCACGGCCAGCGGCTTGAAGGTCGGCAGTAACGTCACCGCGTACGAGTCCAGCGTCAAAGGCACCGCTGGCGCCGACACGCTGAAGGCACATGCCGGTGGCGACTGGTTGTTCGGCCTGGAGGGCAACGATCACCTGATTGGTGGTACCGGCAATGACGTGTTTGTCGGCGGCGCTGGCAATGACCTGATGGAGTCGGGGGGCGGGGCGGATACGTTCCTGTTCAACGGCGCGTTCGGGCAGGACCGGGTGGTCGGTTACACGTCGAATGACAAACTGGTGTTTCTCGGTGTGCAGGGTGTGTTGCCGGCGGAGGACTTCCGTGCCCATGCCGCCACTGTTGGGCAGGACACGGTGCTGACGTTTGGCAACGATTCGGTGACGCTGGTCGGGGTGTCGCTTAATAGCCTGAGTGCTGACGGTGTTGTGATCGCCTGAGGTTGATGGGGTGCTGGTAAGGGCCCTTTCGCGAGCAGGCTCGCTCCCACACTGGATCTGTGTCGTTTGCAAATCCCCTGTGGGAGCGAGGCTGCTCGCGAAGAACGATAACTCGGTTTCAAAAGTGACTCGATGGCCACGACCTGACTCAAATCCCTGCGAAAACAGCAAGTGCGGCCTAAAGCCAGCACGTGCGCACACGTTCTACAGCTAGCCGCCATTGAGTACAGGAGATTCAAACGTGAAAGGTTTCAAGGGGTATGTCGGGTTCGTTGCACTGGCGCTGGGTTCGGCCAATGCCTGCGCCGATCTGCCTCAAAGCTCGATTCTGAGCCGTTACGGCGTTACCACCGACCAACTGCCGAGCCCGCCGAAAACCGAGGCGGTCGAACCGGTCGAAGAGAAGAGCCGCTTTCAGATCCAGCCCGAACAACCGTTCGTGACCCTGCGCCTGGGTGACGGTAAACAGCCGCAGACCACCGGCAATCTGAGCATCGATCGTATGGCGCAGCAGGATCTGGAACGCTGCCGGCGCTTGCAGGGGGAAGTGGTCAAGCGGGGTGGCACGTACATGCCTTGCGACGGAAGCCTGCCGGGTATGCCGACTTTCGAATAACACGCGATGATTGTTCCCACGCTCTGCGTGGGAATGCCTCAACGGACGCTCCGCGTTCGGCTCTGGATGGGACGCGGAGCGTCCCGGGCTGCATTCCCACGCAGAGCGTGGGAACAATCGACACGAGCGAAACCTAGTCTTCTTCGCG
Organism: Pseudomonas sp. Irchel 3H7; assembly: GCF_900187605.1. GTDB lineage: Bacteria > Pseudomonadota > Gammaproteobacteria > Pseudomonadales > Pseudomonadaceae > Aquipseudomonas. The sequence continues at coordinate 77,391 of NZ_FYEA01000008.1, read as the reverse complement.
CACGGTCGCGACCTCATCAGCACGGACCTTCACCTTGGCTCCGGAAATATCCTCGAACTCATAGAAGCCATCCTTGGTTTTGGTCTTCGGCATGTCCTTGGTCAGATACTGGGTGCCGTTCTGCAGAGTGACCACCGTCGGGGTCGAGCAACCGGCCAGTGTCAGCGCCGCAGCGATGGCGAAAGGGATGCCCAGTGATTTGATTTTCATACCCACCTCTAAATCCTCATTCGATGTGATGCCGAGCATTGTCGGCCCTCTAACGCGGTTGGTGCCATCCCCGAGGGAAAAGTTCGATGGCCCGGCGAAAAAATGCCATTGATCATTTTCCGTTTGCGCCGGGCAGGACACAGCTGGTATCTGTACGCATAACCAGTACTCGTTCGCCATGGCCCAGAATTCCCGTGACTGCCAATCCCCTCGACGATCCGTTCTATTACCTTAACAACTTCCGGCAAGTACTTGATTGGCTTGAGCTTCGCTATGCCGATGTGATGAGCGAAGCGGAACATGGGTTCATTCGCGACTTCAAGGCCTTGCCTCGCGCCTCGCAGGGTTTGCTGGTACGGATGGTCATGCGCAAGGGCGTGCATTTTCGTGCCGGCAAACTCAATTACGTTGAAATCGGTGACATCGCCGAGGCCGCGCAGCCGTTGCTGGGGCACGGCTGGATCGACGAACACGCGCCGCTGGCCCTCGCCGAATTGTTCGACGTGTTGCTCAAGGCCGAGATCCTGCAAGCCTTTGCAGCCTTCATCGAGCAGCCCAAGGGTCGCAAGGACGATTGGCTGCCGGTACTGGCCGAGCAGTTTGCTGACACTCGCAGCCTGCGCGACTGGGCGCCGCTGCTTGATGATCGTTTGTTCAGCCTGACCATCATGGACTTGTGCGACCGCTTGCGGCTGATGTTCTTCGGCAACCTGTATCAAGACTGGTCGGAATTCGTTCTCGCCGACCTTGGCATCTTCACCTATGAAAAAGTCGAATTCTGCGCCGACTCGCGGGGCCTGCGCAGTCGCGCAGACGTCGACGCCTGCCTGTTCCTGCACAACTGCCAATTGCGTTTCGAGGCCGGTGAGCCGCTGGACACCATCGTCGCGCAGGTCAGTGCCTTGCACTTCGACAACCCGTGGCTGCAACGCCGGCGTGGCAAGGTGTTGTTCCAGATCGGTCAGTATTGCGAGCGCATCAGCGAATTTGCCCTGGCCCTGAGCATTTACCGCGACTGCGCCTATCCTGGCGCCCGTTTGCGCATGATCCGCGTGCTCGAGCGCAGCGGCGAATACCCGTTGGCGCTGGAACTCGCCACACTGGCAGAACAGGCACCGGAAAGTGCCGCCGAGCAGCAGGGCCTGCAACGGATTCTGCCAAGGCTGCGGCGCAAACTTGGTGGCCCGCCACTCAAGCGCACAGCGGCCAGACCGGTCGAGCGGCTGGACCTGCAATTGCCGCGCAGCGATCCCGCGTTGTCCGTGGAGTATTACGTGCAGGCGCACTTGCACGATGATGACGGCCCGGTGCATTACGTGGAAAACAGCCTGATCAATTCGCTGTTCGGCCTGCTGTGCTGGCCGGCGATCTTTGCGCCGTTGCCCGGGGCGTTTTTTCACCCGTTCCAGCGTGGCCCGGTGGACCTGCTCAACGAAGACTTCCAGCAACGCCGCGCCGAGCTGTTTCAGGCGTGCCTGAGCGAACTCGACGACGGCCGCTATGTCGCGACCATTCACCAGCGCTTTGTCGACAAATGGGGCATCCAGTCGCCGTTCGTGTTCTGGGGCGCGGTGAATGAACAACTGTTGGAACAGGCGTTGGCCTGTCTGCCCGCCGAACATCTCAAGCACTGGTTCAACCGTTTGCTGCTCGACATCAAGGCCAACCGCGCCGGCATGCCCGACCTGATCCAGTTCTGGCCGCAGCACAAAACCTACCGGATGATTGAAGTGAAAGGCCCCGGCGATCGCCTGCAGGACAACCAATTGCGCTGGCTCGAATTCTGTCATCAACACCAGATGCCGGTGGCCGTGTGTTACGTGCAATGGGCGGATCAGAGCGCTTGAGCTACAGCATTGCCGTGCGCGCACTGTGTGAGTTCACCGCCAAGACCGGCGACCTCGACCTGCGCTTCACTCCATCCCCCACGGCGCTGGAAGGCATCGCCGGCCACCGCACCGTGGCCTCGCGGCGCAGCGAAAAATATCAAAGTGAAGTGGCGCTGGAAGGCGAGTTCCGGCAATTGAAGGTCAAGGGCAGGGCGGACGGTTACGACCCGGCGCAAAACTGCCTGGAAGAAGTCAAAACCTACCGTGGCGACCTGAGCAAGCAACCGGCCAACCACCGCCAGTTGCATTGGGCGCAGGCGAAGATCTATGGCTGGTTGATGTGCCGCAAGCTCGAACTCGAACAGATCAATCTGGCGCTGGTGTATTTCGACATCGTCAGCGAGAAGGAAACCTGTCTGGTCGAGGCGTTCAGTGCAGATGCGTTGAAAGCTTTTTTCGAGCAGCAATGCACGCTGTTCCTGCAATGGGCCGAACAGGAAATGGCTCATCGCGAGGCGCGCAATCTCGCCGCACAACAATTGGCGTTTCCCCATGCCGATTTTCGTCCCGGTCAGCGGCATCTGGCCGAGTCGGTGTTCAAGGCCGTCAGCACCGGACGCTGCCTGATGGCCCAAGCCCCGACCGGTATCGGCAAAACCCTCGGCACGCTGTTCCCGATGATCAAGGCTCTGGCGCCGCAGCAACTGGACAAGGTGTTTTTCCTCACTGCCAAAACACCGGGGCGCAAATTGGCGCTGGATGCCAGTCAGGTGTTGTTCGATCAGTCACCAGCCTTGCCTTTGCGGGTGCTGGAAATGGTCGCCCGGGACAAGGCTTGCGAACACCCGGACAAAGCCTGTCACGGCGAATCCTGCCCGTTGGCCCAAGGTTTTTATGATCGCCTGCCAGCCGCGCGTGAGGCAGCAAGTCGAATCCGCCTGCTCGATCAAGCGGCCATGCGCGAGGTCGCCGCGCAGCACGCGGTGTGCCCGTATTATCTGAGTCAGGAGATGGCCCGTTGGGTGGACGTGGTGATCGCCGACTACAACTATTACTTCGACTTCAGCGCGATGCTGTTCGGTCTGGCCCAGCTCAATCAGTGGAAAGTCGCGGTGCTGGCGGACGAGGCGCATAACCTCGTCGAACGTGGCCGGCAGATGTACAGCTCCAGTCTTGATCAGTTCACCCTCGGCAGCGTGCGCAAAACCGCGCCGGCGGCGCTGAAGAACGCGTTGCAACGGGTCAACCGTGAATGGAACGCGCTGCATGCGCCGCAATTGGCGGCGTATCAGGCGTACGACAAGGCGCCGGAAAAACTCCTGCAAGCGATCTCGCTGTGTTGCGCGGCCATTGGCGATTACCTCAATGACCACCCGCAGGGTCTCGATAGCGCCTTGCAGAACTTCTACTTCGACCTGCTGCAATTCGCCCGGGTGGCCGAGCTGTACGACGAGCATTACCTGTTCGATATCAGCAAGCGCGACCTCGAGCGCAAAAAGCCGCTGTCGCAATTGTGCCTGCGCAATGTTGTGCCGGCCGCGTTCATTGGCCCGCGCCTGAAAGCGGCGCGCAGCAGCGTGCTGTTTTCCGCGACCCTCAGTCCGCGCCATTATTACGCCGATTTGCTCGGCACGCCCGCCGACACCGTGTGGATCGACGTTGAGTCGCCGTTTTGCGCCGAGCAGTTACAGGTGCAAATCGTCAGCCGCATCTCGACGCGTTTCAACCATCGTCAGGCCTCGCTGGAACCGATTGTCGAGCTGATCGCGCGGCAGTTCAGCGAGCGCCCCGGCAACTATCTGGCGTTTTTCAGCAGCTTCGATTATCTGCAACAAGTGGCGTCGTTGCTGGCGGAGCGTTATCCGCACATCACCCTCTGGCAGCAATCGCGGGGGATGCTCGAAGGCGCGCGGCAGGCCTTTCTCGACCAGTTCACCGCACACAGCCAGGGCATCGGCTTTGCTGTGTTGGGCGGTGCGTTTGGCGAAGGCATCGATTTGCCCGGTGCGCGGCTGATCGGCGCGTTTATTGCCACGCTGGGGTTGGCGCAGTTCAATCCGGTCAATGAACAACTCAAGTACCGCATGGCCGCCATCTTCGGTGCTGGTTACGACTACACCTACCTGTACCCCGGCGTGCAGAAAGTGGTGCAGGCCGCCGGACGAGTCATCCGTACCCGCGAGGATCGCGGCGTGGTGATGCTGATTGACGACCGCTTTGCCGAGAGCCGGATCAAACAACTGCTGCCGCGCTGGTGGGCGATCAATCATGAGACGGCCGCTTCCCAATTCGCTGGATTGCCGCATACTTCCGATCATGACAATGGCTGGTGAGTGTGATGAGCGAGAAAAACAAGACCGCGGCGATCGAAGAGATGCGTTTTCGTCTATTGATCGATGCGGTGGTCGACTATGCGATCTACATGATCGATCCCGACGGCATCATCACCAGTTGGAATTCCGGCGCCAAACGCTTCAAGGGTTATGAAGAGGCGGAAATCCTCGGCGAACATTTCTCCCGCTTTTATACCGCTGAGGATCGCGCCGCCGGTCTGCCGCAACGGGCGCTCGATACCGCGATTCGTGAAGGGCGCTTCGAAGGCGAGGGCTGGCGGGTGCGCAAGGATGGCACCAACTTCTGGTCGCACGTGGTGATCGATCCGATCATTGATCCCGACGGCAAGCTGCTCGGCTTCGCCAAGATCACCCGCGACCTGACCGACCGCAAGATGGCCGAGGAAACCCTCAAGCAAAGCGAACAGCAGTTCCGTTTGCTGGTGCAGGGCGTCACTGATTATGCGATCTACATGCTCAGTCCCGAAGGCCGGGTCAGCAACTGGAACCAGGGCGCGCAGCGAATCAAGGGCTATCTGCCGGAAGAAATCATCGGCCAGCATTTTTCGATCTTTTATACCCCTGAAGATCGCGAACTCGGCGAGCCGCAGCGGGCGCTGGAAATCGCCACCCGCGAAGGCCGCTTTGAAAACAAGAGCTGGCGCATGCGCAAGGACGGCACGCGGTTTCTCGCTCATGTGGTGGTCGATGCGATTCGTGGTGACACCGGCACGTTGCTCGGTTTCGCCAAAATCACCCGCGACATCACCGAGGCCCACCTGGCGCAGCAAGCGCTGGAGAAAACCCGTGAAGCGCTGTTCCAGGCGCAGAAGATGCAGGCCATCGGCCAACTCAGCGGCGGCGTTGCCCATGACTTTAATAATCTGCTGACGGTGATTCTCGGTAACCTCGAGATCGTGCACAAACGCGTGGGCGATGATCCGAAAATCAGCCGCCTGCTGGAAAACGCCACTCAGGGCGCATTGCGCGGTGTGTCGCTGACCCAGCGCATGCTGGCGTTCGCTCGCCGTCAGGAACTGAAGACCGAGTCGGTGGATATTGCGCAATTGGTTCAGGGCATCACCGGGTTGCTGCGTAGCTCCCTCGGGCCGGGCATTCGTATCGATACGCGGTTTCCCGAAGATATCGAGCCGGTGCTGGCCGACACCAATCAGTTGGAGTTGGCGTTGCTTAACCTGGCAACCAACGCCCGCGACGCCATGCGAGATGGAGGTACGGTGAGCATCACTGCCGAACCGCAAGTGGTGCTTGAGCTGGGGCATTCGGACCTGCCAGCGGGGCGTTATGTCTGCCTCAGCGTAATCGACAGCGGGGAGGGCATGGATGAGCACACGCTGGCGTCGGCCAGAGATCCGTTCTTCACCACCAAAGGGCTGGGCAAGGGCACCGGACTGGGCCTGTCGATGGTCCACGGCTTCATGGAGCAACTCGGTGGCCGTTTCATCCTCAAGAGTGCAAAGGCCCAAGGCACTACGGCGGAACTGTGGATTCCGGTGGCCGTTGCGGGCATGGCCAACAAGCCGCCGCTGCCTCACGCCGAGCCGGTGGTGGTGCCGAGACTGAGCGTGCTGGTCGTGGATGACGATTCGCTGGTGTTGACCAGCACCAGTCTGCTGCTCGAAGACCTTGGCCATCGGGTGGTCAGTGCGACGTCCGGTGCGCAGGCGCTGGCGTTGTTCGATCAGGGCGAAGTTATCGACCTGATGATCACCGACATGGCCATGCCGCAGATGAGCGGCGCACAACTGGCACATGCCGTGCGCGTGCTCAAACCGGACCTGCCGATCATCCTGGCCACCGGTTACGCCGAGCGTCTGGAAGGTTTTGCCGCGCAACTGCCACGGCTGCCCAAGCCGTTCACGCAAATGAATCTGGTGGCAATCATTGCTCAGTCGATGAAAAAAAACGTCGGTCAATCCGTCTGAACTTGCGCGCCAACGGGGACTTCTAAAGGTTTTCCCCACCCCGGAGCATGCACTTTTTGTCTCGCATACTGACCGAGCCCACTGCTGAAGAAACTCTGACCGAACATAACGCCAAAATGTTCGGCTCACCCAAGGAACGGCTGGATTTCTATCGGCGGGAGATCCAGTACGAAACCAGCATCCTCGCCAACCGCACCGACGCCTATCTGGCGGCGCAATCGTTTCTGGTGATCGCCTTTGCGTCCTGCATGGCCAACCTCAACCCGGAGTGGGGCAAGTTGTTCACGCTGGTGGTGCCACCGTTTCTGGCACTCCTCGGGTTGCTTAGCTCGCTGAACGCCTGGCCGGGGATTCGCGCGGCGTACGACATCATCGATCACTGGCATTTCAAGCAGAGCCACTTGCTCCACAGCGAACCGCTGATGGGCCTGGCGTATGACGAGTCGCCGCTGTTCAGCGAGATGGAGTCGAGCCACAAGGGTTATCGCAAGTCGCTGCTGTTTTCGGTACGCACGCCGTGGATTTTTGCGACGTTTTGGGTGTTGCTGGGGAGTTATGCGGTGTTTATTCAGGTGACCAATCCTGGGGGGTGATGGGCAGCTCTAGAAGAGCCCGGCCTATGTGGCCGGGCTTTTTCATTCGCTTGGATTTTGTGTTGCCATTCAGATCGATCCCCCTCACCCCAGCCCTCTCCCCCAAGGGGGCGAGGGGGAAGGGAGCAGATTTTTGTGCTGTTCAAAATCTGCGTTCGGCTCGGTACCTCAGGCCAAAGTCCGCGTTCAACTCGGAATCTCAGGTCGGCGTACCTCAACCATCCACCTCGGTCAGTTCCCTCTCCCTCTGGGAGAGGGCTAGGGTGAGGGGATGTCAAGGTTTGCACCGTAGTGAGCCGGTCCTCGTCGTATTCAATAATCCGCGTTCGACTCGGTACTTCAAGTCGGCGTTTCCCGACCATTCACCTCGGTCAGTTCCCTCTCCCTCTGGGAGAGGGCTAGGGTGAGGGGCTTTTCTGCCTCACTCCACAGTTTCAAGCTCTCGACGCAGCGCCATCGAGTTTTGCGAAGACATCGGAATCGGCGGGAAGTCCTCGTTCAAGACACACAAATGGTCGATGGCATCTTCAAACATCAAATCGGCTTTCTTGCGCAGCGCTCGGTAGTGCTCGAATTGTTCGATGTCCAGATGTTCAACCTCAAGCAGCGCATTGGCCGCTCGATTGAGGGTGTGGGCGTTATCGAACAATTGACGATTACGTTCCAGAGCCAGTGCTCTGCAAGCCTTGATTTGCGCAGGAGTCGAGCATTCTTTCATGACCGTGACCTTTTTCTTCAAGGATTCCGTTTCATAGGCGTAGCGCCGCAGGGGAACCGAACCTGCCGGGCCTCGCCGGACGTATCCGGCGAGGGGTTATGCTTGTGACTGCCGGTGATTAAGCAGGGATCCATTTTTTTACAGAAAAATGTTCGATCAATTAGTCGATAAAACTCGGGATTAAAAATCAGGATTTTTGTTTCTTGTGCTGCTCATAGCGAGCGAGGATCGGTTGTGTGCTGATGCCATGCAACAAAATGCTCAGCGCCACCACCGACAAGGTCAGGTCGGTACACAAGGTGGCGACGCTATCGGTCAGCCCGTGATTCAAGCCGTAAAACAGATAGAACAGGCTACCGATCCCGCGAATGCCGAACCAACCAATCAACAGCCGTTGGCGTCCCTCCAGCAATGCGCCCCAAGGCATCAACGCAACGCAGGCCGGGCGGATCAGGCAGAACAGCACGCCGCCCACCAGTAACGCCCGCCAATCCCAATGCGCCACTAGCACCACGCCGAGCAGGGTTACCAGAAACACTTCCATGGCGCGCTCGACCAGACCGCCGAATGACAGCATGTCGCCCATCATGATGCCGGCGGCGACCTGGTCACTCTCCAGCCGTTCAGTGTCGCCGTGCACCGCGTGCTGCGGCTCGACGTTCTGGTGGCCGACCACTGGTTGCACCAGATGCTCGGCGGGTGGCTGCCCTGCGCCGGTGGATTTCACTTCGACCTGACGCAGGCCCAGCCCGGCAGCAAACACCGACAGAAAGCCATAGCCGCCAATCGCCTCGGCGACGACATAGGCCAAGGCGATCAGTGACAACGCCAGATAGTCATTCGGACTGAGCGTGCTGTCGTCATTGCGGATACGTAGCGAAAGCGTCACCCGACCGATACCGCGCCCCATCCAGTAACCGGTGAGCAATCCTGCGGGCACCGCCCACAACAAGCTGCGCAAGACCCAACCCTGCCACTCGGCGGCAGAGCCATCGCCGTGGATCAACAACAAGCCGAGAATCACAAACGGAAAGGCCACACCGTCATTGAGCCCGGCCTCACCCGACAGGCCGAAACGCACGCTGTCGACATCCCGCGCATCGTTGACCTGCACCAGCGCCGCCAGCACCGGATCGGTCGGCGCCAGAATCGCGCCGATCAACAGCGACGGCCCCCACGGCAAACGCAATGCAAAATGCAGCAGCAGACAAACTCCGGCGATGGTCAGCACCATCACTGGCCCGGCGAGGCCAAAGGCGATTCGCCAACGTTTGTCACGCAGCGGCAGGCGCAGCTTCAGGCCGCAGACGAACAGGGAGAAGAGCACCGCGACTTCCGTCAGGTGTTCCATCCACAGCGAGGCATTTTCCAAGGACAGTTTCAACAGATCGAGGCCACTGGGGCCGATGCCGATCCCCAGCAGCAGACAAACCGCCGAGGTGGTGACCGGCATCCAGCGCAGGTACGACGACGTCAGTGCCAGGGTCAACAGCACGGCGCCAAGCACCGCCACCCACACGATAAAACTCATGATCTGCCGCCCTCAGTGATTAATGACGGCCGCCCGCAGAGACCCTTTAGCTTCTGACGCCGCCCCTGTAGGAGCTGCCGCAGGCTGCGATCCTTTGACCTTGTTTTTAACATCCTAATCAAAAGATCGCAGCCTTCGGCAGCTCCTACAGTGCGTTTACTCACAGCATCGGTTTACCACCGGTCACGCCATAGCGCTGGCCGGTGATGTAACTGGCTTCGTCCGAGGCCAGCAGCACGTAGATCGGCGCCACTTCAACCGGTTGCCCGGGGCGGCCGAGCGGGGTGTTGCCGCCGAAGTTCTGCACTTCTTCATCGGGCATGGTCGAGACAATCAACGGCGTCCAGATCGGCCCCGGTGCCACGCAGTTCACGCGAATCTCTTTCGGCCCGAGCATCTGCGCCAGACCGCCGGTGAAGTTGGCAATCGCGCCTTTGGTGGTGGCGTAGGCGAGCAGGGTGGGTTTGGGCATGTCCGAGTTGATCGAACTGGTGTTGATGATCGACGCGCCGGCACGCATATGTTTGATCGCGGCCTGACACAAGCGGAAGATTGCGGTGATGTTGACGTCGAAGGTCATCACCCATTCCTCGTCGGGGATTTCTTCGAAGGTTTCGTGGGTCATCTGGAACGCGGCGTTGTTGACCAGCACATCGATGCGGCCGAAGCGTTCAACGGTCTTTTCGACCAAGGCCTGGCAATGGGCTTTTTGCGCGATGTCGCCCGGCAACAGCAGGCATTGGCGCCCGGCTTGTTCGACCCAGCGCGCGGTTTCTTTGGCGTCTTCATGTTCATTCAAGTAGGCGACGGCAACATCGGCGCCTTCACGGGCGAAGGCAATTGCCACGGCGCGGCCGATGCCGCTGTCGGCGCCGGTGATCAGGGCGATCTTGCCGGCCAGCCGCCCGGAGCCGACGTAGCTTTGCTCGCCGCAGTCGGGGTAGGGCTGCATTTTGCCTTGCGCGCCGGGCACGGCTTGGGCTTGTGCGGGGAAGGGTGGTTTTGGATAGTCGGTCATCGCGGGTCTCCGAGGTCTCAGGGCAGGTATGGGCGGTTGACCCGGTGTGTTTGCCGTGAGTTCGATCGGATTTACGCAGGTCTTCAGACTGAATAAAGAACCTGGGGAGCTGGCTTGCCAGCGATAGCAATGTATCAGTCGACATTAATGTTGAATGTCAGACCGCTATCGCTGGCAAGCCAGCTCCCACAGGGTTTAGTGGTGTTTTCAGGTGTTGCGCTGAGTCAGGGCACGCTCCATGCGGGCGATGCCTTTTTCAAGCAACGAGCGCGGGCAGCCAAAGTTCAGGCGTACGAACTGCTGGTGTTGATCGCCGAAGTCCAGACCCGGGCTCAGCCCGACTTTGCCCTGCTCGAGGAAGAACTGCTGCGGGTTGTCCAGGTCCAGCGCCGAGCAATCCAGCCAGGCCAGATAGGTGCCCTGCGGCACGTTGATGGTCACGCCAGGCAAGCGGCTGCGCACCGCTTCAACCAGCCAGTCGCGATTGGCTTGCAGGTAGGTTTTCAGCTCGGCCAGCCACGGTCCACCTTCGCTGTAAGCCACGCGCGTGGCTTCCATGCCCAGCGGATTGACGCTGTCGACCATGCCGCAACGGGCGTGGTTGACGCGTTCGCGCAGGGCGGTGTTCTGGATGATCATGAACGAGGTCTTCAGGCCGGCAATGTTGTACGCCTTGCTCGCCGACATCAGGGTGATGGTGCGCTCGGCGATCTCCGTGCTCAGCGACGCGGTCGGAATGTGCACGCGACCGTCGAAGCACAGTTCGGCGTGGATTTCGTCGGAGATGATCCAGGCGTCCTGCGCCGCGCAGATATCCGCCACCGCTTGCAGTTCCTCACGGCCAAACACCTTGCCGATCGGGTTGTGCGGGTTGCTCAGCAGCAGCGCGCCGCCACCGTTCAGCGATTCACGCAACACGTCCAGCGGCGTCAGGTAAGTGCCGTCAGCCTGCGCGACGAATTCCAGCTCGACCTTGTTCAACCTCCAATGCCCCGGCGCGTGGCGCAGCGGCGGGTAGTTTGGCACTTGCACCACAACGTTCTGCTGCGGCTGCACCAGCGCCTTCAAAGCCATGTTGAAGCCCGACTCGACTCCCGGCAGGAAGATCAGCTCTTGCGGTTTGACCTTCCAGGCGAACTTTGCCCAGAGGTCGGCGACGATGGCTTCACGCAAGTTGTCCTGCGCCACGCTGTAACCCACCAGCGGATGCAGCAAACGTTGCTGCAATGCCTCGATCACCACCGGTGGCGCGGCGAAATCCATATCAGCGACCCACATCGGCAACACATCGGCCGAATAGCGGCTCCACTTGGTGCTGCCGGTGTTGTGGCGGTCGAATACCTGATCAAAATCGAAAGTCATGCGCGGTCTCGTGAAGGCGGGATTGGTCCTGCGGGCATGATAAACCCATGTCCCTTTGGAAACACACTCAAACCCTGTGGGAGCTGGCTTGCCAGCGATAGCGGTGGGTCAGTCACCATCATTGTTGGAGGAGCCGACGTCATCGCTGGCAAGCCAGCTCCCACAGGGTTTGCGGTTGTTAGCAGGAGTGCCGACAAACGGCCGACGGTCGGTTTTCACACAGATCGTGTGGTCATTGTCTACAGTGAAAAGGTCGGCAGACGTTTGCCGCAACCGTGATTGTCCAGATAAAACCCGGCAGCAGTACCGGGTTCCACCTGATCAGGAGTGCACGATGGATCTCAGCCGTCGTCAGTTCTTCAAGGTCGCCGGTATCGGCCTTGCAGGCTCGAGCCTGGGCGCGTTGGGCATGGCCCCGACGCCAGCCTTCGCCGAGCAGGTGCGCCACTTCAAGCTTGCCCACACCCATGAAACCCGCAACACCTGCCCGTATTGCTCGGTCGGCTGCGGTTTGATCATGTACAGCCAGGGCGACACCGCGAAGAACGTAGCGCAAAGCATCATTCACATCGAGGGCGACGCCGACCACCCGGTCAACCGCGGCACCCTCTGCCCGAAAGGCGCAGGCCTGCTCGACTTCATTCACAGCCCCGGCCGTTTGCTCTACCCGCAAACGCGCAAACCGGGCAGCAGTGAATGGACGCGGATCAGTTGGGACGAAGCGCTCGACCGCATCGCCGACCTGATGAAGACCGATCGCGACGCCAACTTCATCGAAAAAAATGCCAACGGGCAAACGGTGAATCGCTGGCTGAGCACCGGGTTCCTCGCCGCGTCGGCGGCGTCCAACGAAGCCGGTTACATCACCCAGAAGGTGATTCGCAGTCTCGGCATGCTGGGGTTCGATAACCAGGCGCGTGTCTGACACGGCCCGACGGTGGCAAGTCTTGCCCCGACGTACGGCCGTGGTGCCATGACCAATACCTGGACCGATATCGCCAACGCGAATCTGATCCTGGTGATGGGTGGCAACGCCGCAGAAGCGCATCCGTGCGGCTTCAAATGGGTGACCGAGGCCAAGGCGCACAACGCTGCGCGGCTGATCGTGGTTGATCCGCGTTTTACCCGGACCGCTTCGGTGGCCGACTATTACGCGCCGATCCGCACTGGCACCGACATCGCCTTCATGGGCGGTTTGATCAATTACCTGCTGACCGAGGACAAGATTCAGCACGAATACGTGCGCAACTACACCGACGTGTCGTTCATCGTCAAAGCAGGCTATGGCTTCGAAGACGGCATCTTCAGCGGTTACGACGTCGCCAAGCGCAGCTACACCGACAAGTCTGGCTGGGGTTACGAACTGGGCGAGGACGGTTTCGTCAGAGTCGACCCGACCCTGCAGGATCCGCGTTGCGTCTATCAATTGATGAAGCAGCATTACAGCCGCTACAACATCGACCTCGCCAGCCAGATCTGCGGCATGCCGGTCGACGCCATGCAGAAAATCTGGGAAGAGATCGCCACCTGCTCGATCCCGGGCAAGACCATGACGATTCTCTACGCCCTCGGCTGGACGCAGCACTCGATCGGCGCGCAGATCATCCGCAGCGCGGCAATGGTGCAACTGCTGTTGGGCAACGTCGGCATGCCAGGCGGTGGCGTCAATGCCTTGCGCGGCCACTCGAACATTCAGGGACTGACCGACCTTGGCTTACTCTCCAACGCACTGCCGGGCTACCTGACCCTGGGCAGCGACACGGAGCAGGATTACGCCCAGTTCATCCACAAACGCACGCAGGTTCCGCTTAGACCCGGACAGCTTTCCTACTGGCAGAACTACAGCAAGTTCCACGTCAGCCTGATGAAGTCGTGGTACGGCGCCAACGCCACCGTCGAGAACAATTGGTGCTACGACCATTTGCCGAAACTCGACATCCCCAACTACGACGTCCTGAAGATGTTCGACCTGATGAGCCAGGGCAAGGTCAACGGCTACTTCTGCCAAGGCTTCAATCCGATCGCGGCACTACCGGACAAGAACCGCGTGATGGGCGCACTGGCCAAGCTGAAATGGCTGGTGGTGATGGACCCGCTGGCTACCGAAACTTCGGAGTTCTGGCACAACGTCGGGCCTTACAACGACGTGAAAAGCGCCGAGATCCAGACCGAAGTCATTCGCCTGCCGACCACTTGTTTTGCCGAAGAGGACGGCTCGCTGGTCAACAGCAGTCGCTGGCTGCAATGGCACTGGAAAGGTGCCGATGGCCCGGGCGAGGCGCAGACCGACATCCGCATCATGAGCGAATTGTTCCTGCGCCTGCGCAAGCGTTATCAGGCCGAGGGCGGCAAATTCCCCGATCCGCTGTTGAAACTGACGTGGCCGTACAAGATCCCCGACGAACCTTCGCCGGAAGAGCTGGCCAAGGAAATCAACGGCAGCGCTGTCGCCGATTTCACCGATGCCACCGGCGTTGCGGTGAAGGCTGGCTCGCAACTGGCCGGATTCGGCTTGCTCAAAGATGACGGCAGCACCGCGTCTGGCTGCTGGATCTTCGCCGGCAGCTGGACCGAGGCCGGCAACCAGATGGCCCGCCGCGACAACGCCGATCCGTTCGGCATGCATCAGCATTTGGGCTGGGCATGGGCCTGGCCGGCCAACCGGCGGATTCTCTATAACCGCGCTTCGGCAGATGTCGCCGGCAAACCGTGGGACCCGAAAAAACGCCTGGTGTGGTGGAACGGCAAAGCCTGGGGCGGCACCGACGTGCCGGACTATAAGGCCGACGTACCACCGGAAGCCGGGATGAACCCGTTCATCATGAACCCCGAAGGCGTCGCGCGATTCTTCGCCGTCGACAAGATGAACGAGGGGCCATTCCCCGAGCACTACGAGCCGTTCGAAACGCCGATCGGCATCAACCCGCTGCACCCGCAAAACAAGAAAGCCACCAGCAACCCGGCGGCGCGGATCTTCGATTCGGTCTGGGAAACCCTCGGCGAGGCCAAGGACTTCCCGTACGCCGGCACCAGTTACCGGTTGACCGAGCATTTCCACTTCTGGAGCAAGCACTGCAAGTTGAACGCGATTGCTCAACCGGAGCAGTTCGTCGAAATCGGCGAAGTGCTGGCGAAAGAGAAGGGCATTGCTGCCGGTGATCGCGTACGCGTCAGTTGCAAGCGCGGCTTTATCGAAGCGGTGGCGGTGGTGACGAAAAGGATCCGGCCGTTGCAGGTCAACGGCCAGGTCGTGCATCAGATCGGCATCCCGCTGCACTGGGGGTTCACCGGTTTGACGCGTCACGGTTATCTGACCAACACCTTGGTGCCGTTCCTCGGCGATGGCAACACACAGACCCCGGAATCCAAGTCATTCCTGGTCAACGTGGAGAAGCTCTAATGGAGAATCTTTAAATGGCCAGCCAAGACATCATTGCCCGCTCGGCCACTACCACGGTGCCGCCATCGGTGAGGAATCAGGAGGCGGTGGCCAAGCTGATCGACACCACCAAATGCATCGGCTGCAAGGCCTGTCAGGTCGCCTGCTCGGAATGGAACGAGCTGCGCGACGAGGTCGGCCACAACCACGGCACCTACGACAACCCGCAGGATCTGAGCGCCGAAACCTGGACGTTGATGCGCTTCACCGAGCATGAAACCGACGCCGGCAACCTCGAGTGGCTGATCCGCAAGGATGGCTGCATGCACTGCGCCGAGCCCGGTTGCCTGGCGGCGTGCCCGAGCCCCGGCGCGATCATCAAACACGCTAACGGCATCGTCGATTTCGATCAGGATCACTGCATCGGTTGCGGTTATTGCATCACCGGTTGCCCGTTCAACATTCCGCGCATTTCGCAGAAGGATCACAAAGCCTACAAGTGCACCTTGTGTTCCGATCGCGTGGCGGTAGGGCTGGAACCGGCCTGCGTGAAAACCTGCCCGACCGGGGCCATTGTGTTCGGCACCAAGGAAGACATGAAGGAACACGCTGCCGAACGCATCGTCGACCTGAAAAGCCGTGGCTTCGAGAATGCCGGTCTGTATGACCCGGCAGGCGTTGGCGGCACGCATGTGATGTACGTGCTGCACCACGCCGACACGCCGACGATCTACGCCAATCTGCCGCAGGATCCGGCGATCAGCCCGTTGGTGGGCCTGTGGAAAGGCATCAGCAAACCCTTGGGCCTGTTGGCCATGGGCGCCGCGGTGCTGGCCGGGTTCTTCCATTACGTGCGCATCGGCCCGAATCGGGTGGAAGAGGATGAACACCCGACACCACCCGACACCTCGGTGCACGTCGTCGATCCGGCAGTGCACACCTTCGATCCACGCGGGGAGGACCGGCCATGAGCAACAAGACGATCCTGCGTTACACCGCCAACCAGCGCACCAATCACTGGCTGGTGGCAATCCTGTTTTTCATGGCCGGGCTGTCCGGGCTGGCGTTGTTTCATCCGTCGTTGTTCTGGCTCAGCAACCTGTTCGGCGGCGGGCCGTGGACGCGGATTCTGCATCCGTACATGGGCATCGCCATGTTCGTGTTTTTCCTCGGTCTGGTGCTGAGTTTCTGGCGCGCCAACTTTTTCATCAGCAACGACGGCAAGTGGATGCGCCGCATTGACCGGGTGCTGGTCAACGATGAAGAAAGCGTGCCGCCGGTGGGCAAATACAACGCCGGGCAGAAGCTGCTGTTCTGGACTTTACTGCTGTGCATGCTCGGTTTGCTGTTTACCGGGCTGGTGATCTGGCGCGCCTGGTTCAGTGCGTATTTCGGCATCACCGTGATTCGCTGGGCGATGCTCCTGCATGCGCTGGCCGGGTTTATTCTGGTGCTGAGCATCATCATTCACATCTACGCCGGGCTGTGGATCAAGGGTTCGGTGGACGCAATGATGCACGGCTGGGTCAGCCGCGCCTGGGCCAGGAAACACCATGAACTCTGGTATCGCGACATCACCCGCGACGAACGCCAACCGGATGTGCCGGAACGACCGATCACCAAAAAGGGCTGACTCTTGCCAACCATTCTGGAACCTGGGGAAATTGAAGCGGCGGCGAGTTCGCCGCCGTTTCTGCATCTGCCGCCTTCGAACCTGTTTGCGCTGCGGGCTGATCGACTGGAGCAACTGGCCGAGGGGCATGCGCTGGCTGAATACCTGCGACTGATTGCCGGATTGTGCCGGGTGCAGCAGCAGGTCTTCGACGATCCGCCGTTGACGGCGCCGTTCGATCAACAACGGATTGAAGCCTGTCAGCAGCATGGTTTGCCGCCGTTTGCCGCCGATACGTTGGTGCGCGAAGAGGGCTGGCAGGCTTACCTTGAAGCTTTGCTACAGCGTTATGAACCTGCTGAGCAACCTGCCGTCATTGATGCGGTGACGACGTTGCGGGTCGCCAGTTCGGGCCAGTTACGCGCGTGGGCGGTAGCGCTGGTCAGTGGCCAATACACAATGGTGCCCGCGCAACTGGTGCCGTTTCTCGGTGCGGCGCTGCAAGTGGCCTGGAGTCACTGGCTGCTAAGCGCGCCGAATCTGCAACTCAAACCCGGTGACAGCCTCAGTCAATGCCCGGCGTGCGGTTCACCGGCGATGGCCGGGGGCATTCGCCATCGCGGCAAGCACAATGGTTTGCGTTATCTGGTGTGTTCGCTGTGTGCCTGCGAATGGCATGTGGTGCGGGTCAAGTGCGTGTATTGCGAGTCGAGCAAAGGGCTTGATTATCTGAGCCTCGAGGACGATCGCCACGCTGCAAATCAGGCACCGCTGCGGGCGGAGGTCTGTCCGGGTTGTAACAGCTATTTGAAACTGGTGTATCTGGAAAACGATGCAGATGCCGAGGCGTTGTCGGCGGATCTCACCAGTTTGTTGCTGGACATGCGCCTGGCGCAGGACGGTTATCAGCGGCTGGCACCGAATCTGTTGCTGGCACCGGGAGACGAATGAACTGAGCGTCTACACTCTGGCGCAGTGATCTGTCTCCAGGAGTGGCTGATGTCCCTGCGGTTACCTTCCATTGATGGTCTGTTGCGTCATCCTGCGTGTGGGCCTTTACTTGAGCGTCACGGCCGTGAGTCGCTGCTGGCGAGTTTGCGTCAGTTGCTCGATGAACTGCGTTCCAGCGTGTTGAACGGGCAATTGTCAGCCGTCGAAATCAGCCCCGAAGTACTTGCCGGCCGCGTCGGTGAACGCCTGACCCAGCAACAGCGCAGCAACGTACGCCGCGTTTTCAACCTTACCGGCACCGTCCTGCACACCAATCTGGGCCGCGCCTTGTTGCCGGACGAAGCCATCGACGCCGTGCAAATGGCCGCACGTTATCCGCTCAATCTGGAGTTCGATCTGGCCAGCGGCAAACGCGGTGATCGTGATGATCTGATTGAAAGCCTGATCCGCGAACTGACCGGCGCCGAAGCCGTTACCGTGGTCAACAACAATGCCGCCGCCGTGCTGCTGACGCTCAACAGTCTGGGCGCGCGCAAGGAAGGCATCATTTCCCGTGGCGAGCTGATCGAAATCGGCGGCGCCTTCCGCATTCCCGACATCATGGCCCGTGCCGGTGTGCGTCTGCACGAAGTCGGCACGACCAATCGCACCCATGCCCGCGACTACGAAGCGGCGATCAGCCCACGCAGCGGTTTGATCATGCGTGTGCATGCGAGCAACTACAGCATCGAAGGTTTTACCGCGCGGGTGCCGACTGCTGAACTGGCCGAGCTGGCCCATCGACACGGCTTGCCGTTGCTGGAAGACCTGGGCAGCGGCAGCCTGCTGGATCTGACCCGTTGGGGGTTACCGGCCGAACCGACAGTGCGTCAGGCGCTGCTGGATGGCGCGGATATCGTCACTTTCAGCGGCGACAAATTGCTCGGTGGCCCGCAGGCCGGGTTGATCGTCGGGCGTAAAGAGCTGATCGCGAAGATCAAGAAGAACCCGTTGAAACGCGCGCTGCGGGTGGACAAGTTGACTTTGGCGGCGCTGGAAGCGGTGCTCGGGTTGTATCGTGATCCCGATCGCCTCGCTGAACGTCTGCCGAGTTTGCGTCTGTTGACTCGCCCGCAGGCTGAGATCTTCGCCCAGGCTGCACGGTTGCAACCGGCGCTGGCTGAAGTGTTGGGGGAAACCTGGCATATCAGCGCCGTGCACGCCTTGGGCATGATCGGCAGCGGCAGCCAACCGGTGGCGCGTCTGCCGAGTGCAGCGTTGTGTTGTCGCCCGCAAGTCTCCAAGCGTTTGCGCGGGCGTTGCCTGTTGAATCTGGAAGCGGCGTTGCGTGCATTGCCGATCCCGGTGCTCGGGCGTATCGACGACGATGCACTGTGGCTGGATCTGCGCCAACTCGACGATGAGCCGGCGTGGCTCGCGCAGTTGCCACAGTTGCAGGTCGATTCGTGATTGTCGGCACGGCGGGGCACATCGACCACGGCAAGACCTCGCTGCTGCAAGTCCTGACCGGACAAACCGGCGATCGCCGCCCGCAGGAGCGCGAGCGGGGGATGACCATCGACCTTGGCTATCTCTATGCCGAACTCGCACCCGGCGCCGGCCTGACCGGGTTTATCGACGTCCCCGGCCACGAGAAATTCACCCACAACATGCTCGCCGGCGCGCAAGGCATCGACTTGGTGTTGCTGGTAGTTGCCGCCGATGACGGCGTGATGCCGCAGACCCGCGAGCATCTGGCGATTGTCGAATTGCTCGGCATCCCGCGCGCTTTGGTGGCGATCACCAAATGCGACCGGGCCGAGGCGGGCAGGGTGGAAGAGGTGCAGCGGCAGGTGCTGGACCTGCTCGCTCCGGGGCCGTTTGCCGAGGCGCCGATCCTGACAGTGTCGAGCCTGAGCGGGCAGGGCGTTGAGGCCTTGCGCGAGCTGCTGGTGCAGACGCAAAACGAAGTGCACGAACGCAGTCGTGAAGGCGCTTTTCGCTTGGCCATCGACCGCGCGTTCAGCGTTACCGGTGCCGGCATTGTGGTGACCGGGACGGCGTTGTCGGGCACGGTTGCCGTCGGCGACAAGCTCATCCTCGGGCCTTCGGGGAAATCGGTGCGGGTGCGAGGTTTGCACGCCCAAAATCAACCCGCCGAACAGGCCTTTGCCGGCCAGCGAGTGGCGTTGAACCTCAGCGGCGAACGCCTTGAACTGGCGCAGATCCATCGCGGCCAGTGGCTGCTGAGCGACTGGCTGCACGCGCCGACACAACGGGTCGACATCGACTTTCAACTGCTGCCCGGCGAACGCACCTTCGAACACTTCCACCCGGTGCACGTGCACCTCGGCACGCAGGATGTGATTGCACGGGTGGCGTTGCTCGAAGGCCCGCGCTTGAGTCCCGGCGAGCGCATGTTCGCGCAACTGCTGATCAATGCGCCGGTGCACGCGGTGAAAGGTGATCGGCTGATCCTGCGCGACCAGAGCGCACAACGCACCTTGGGCGGCGGCCAGGTCCTCGACCCGTTCGCCCCGGCGCGACAGCGTCGTAGCCCGGAACGTCTAGCGCAATTGCGCTCCTTGGTCTCGGGCGACGAGTTCGAACAGGTCCTGCCCGTGTTGCTCAACTACAGTGCGGGCGGTCTCGACCCGCTGAGGCTCGAACGTCAGTTCAATCGTCCGCGCTCAACGTGGGCGTTAGCGGAAAACGTACGCCTGATCGACACGCGCCAAGGCCAGCTGCTGTTTAACGTGCAGCGCTGGGCGCAGCTGAAATTCACTCTGCTGGAACAACTCGCGCAGTTCCATGAACTGGAGCCCGACCAGATGGGCCCGGATCGTGATCGCCTGCGCCGCTTCAGCGGTCTGGCACTGGAACGCTCGACGTTTGTCAGTTTGCTGGATGAATTGCTCACCGCCGGATCGATTCAGGCAAGCGGACCGTGGCTGCATTTGCCGGATCATCAGGTGCGCCTGAATGCCGAGGACGAAAACCTCTGGCTAGGAATGCAGCCGTTGTTCGAACAGGCCGGTTTCGACCCGCCATGGCTGCGCGACATCGCGAAAATGCTCGGTCAGGACGACGCCGTCGTACGCCTGCTGCTGCGCAAACTGGCGCGGCTCGGTCTGATGCATCAAGTGGTGCGCGACCTGTTCTTGAGTGACGTGCAACTGCGCCAAATGGCCAACGTGTTGCTCCAACTGGCCAGGGAAAATCCGCAGATCCAGGTGACAACCTTCCGTGATGCGCTAGGCTTGGGTCGCAAACGCTGCATTCAGTATCTGGAATATTTCGACCGCGTCGGCCTGACCCGACGCATAGGCGAATCCCGCCAGATCCGCCCCGACAACGCGCTGGCCCACGCCAACGCACAATGAGTTCAAGGAAGGCAATCGCGCCCGGTGGCGCGGCCGGGCTTCAAACCCGGTTGGGGACGGCATCCGTTCCCGGGCAGGTTCGACTCCGGCTGCCTTCCGCCAGTTTGCCAAGATCAAAAGATCGCAGCCTTCGGCAGCTCCTACATAGACCGGTGTAGGAGCTGCCGAAGGCTGCGATCTTTTGGTTCGGAATGCTTGAAAGACCTGGTCTGGCCCCGTTTAGTCACGATTCAAACGGGGCAACGGTTTTTATGTTGATCATTCCCACGCGCAGTAAAGGAATGCAGCCAGGGACGCTCTGCGTCCCATCCAGAGCCGAACGCGGAGCGTCCGTTGAGGCATTCCCACGCAGAGCGTGGGAACGATCATAGAGGCCCGCTACTGCGGCAACTGCAGATTATCCATCACTCGATTCACCGCCAGTTCACCCAGCATGATCAGTTGCGCGATACCCAGCAGCGTCCTGCGCTGTGACGCGGGTATGAGGTGGGCGAAGTCATGAGCGATGGTTCTGGCTGAGGCGAGTGTTTCGCTGGCATCGGCCAGCAGTTCCTCGTTTTTGAAGTCCGCAGTGACGGCGTACATCCGGCGGGTTTTGCGTGGCGGTGGGGTAGAGCCGGGTGGGCAGAGGTAGTGATCGAGCGCGCGTTCGGCGGCGTCGTTGAGCTTTTTTGAATCGAGGGATTCGTAGGGGGAGGCGAGGTCGGTTTCGGGTGGGTTGGGTGTTGGTTTAATCATCGGTAAAGCTCCTTGAGATATGGAGCCGTCATCCATCGCTGCTAAACGGATAGGGTGGCGGCTGTACGCGGGTTAGCAGACCAGGCTCAAGGATCCCGGCGCACCGAAGTGCCCCACGCATAGCCGCCATAACGTACTGGCGAAACTCGCGTGCCTTGAAAATTGCCGAGCTGCTAAACCCGATCGCTGATTCGTCAGCGACCGACCCACAATAGAACCCGCCCCCAAAGCGCACAAGCCGGCGGATTCTGGCGTAGCTGTAGGCAATGGCGCAAGGATGTGTAGCCTCGAAGGCGTGTCTGGAGGTGTCTTTTAAACACCGGAGTTTAAATGGCAACTACATCCAGCCATCGCTCAACCACATCACCGCCGTGTGGGCCAGTTGCTGCACATCGGCACCTTTGGTTTATGGCGATCAGTCCTTCGCTAGCAGTGGACATGAAAAAGGGACCGTTTCAGGCCCCTTCGGTGTTACTGCTCCGCCGCGTCGGCGACGGCGTTATCGGGTTTCTTCGGCTTCATCAGGCTGAAGTCGATCAGCGCGCGCTGCTCGGTCTGGTACGGGTCGCCGATCAGCAATGGCCGCGCCTTGAAGCTGTCGCTGACCAGACTCTTGCTGCGGTCGAGTTCATCGAAGCTCAAACCGGCCAGGTCGGCCCAGGTATGGATGAGGTGCGAGCTGCTGTACGGGCGATCCAGATCACCGGCAAAGTTCCAGTCGTGGCTGGCTTTCCACTTCGGCGAAGCCCAGGCCATGAACGGGATGGTGTACATCGGCGCGGTCGGTTTGTTTTCGTTGCGGCCCAAGGTCTTGTGGCCCACCGAGTCGAACACGTCTTCACCGTGGTCGGAGAGGTACAACAGGAAACCGTTCGGATCGGATTTGGCGTAATCCTTGATCAGACTCGAAACGACAAAGTCGTTGTACAGCACGGCGTTGTCGTAGCTGTTGTAGGTCGGTACCTGGTCGTCACGCACACCCGGTGGCACGCCGTTGCGATCCTGAAACTTGTCGAACGTTGGCGGATAGCGGTACTGGTAGCTCATGTGTGTGCCGAGCAAATGCACGACGATCAGCTTGCGCGGTGCCGCGTCAGCCAGCGCCTTGTTGAACGGCTCGATCACGTCGCCATCGTATTGCGCGGCGTTCTGGTTGCGGTTGTTGTTCAGGTACACCTGCTCGTCGGCCTGCTCGGAGAAGGTCGTGAGCATGGTGTTGCGCTTGGTCATGGTCTGCTGATTGGTGATCCAGAAGGTCTTGTAACCGGCCTGTTTCATCATGCTGACCAGCGACGGCGTCGACAGGTACAGATCCGGATGCTCTTCGTCAGCGAAGGTCAGCACCTGCTGCAACGCTTCGATGGTGTACGGGCGCGGGGTGACGACGTTGTCGAACACCGCCAGTTGATCCTTGAGCTTGTCCAGTTCCGGCGTGGTGTTGCGCTGATAGCCGTAGAGGCTCATGCGCTGACGGTTGGTCGATTCACCGATGACCAGTACCAGAGTCTTCGGCTGATCGGCCGAGGCGTCCTGAAGGTTTTTCAGTGGCGGGATCTTGCTCACGTTGTGCAGCATGCCCTGCATGTCGGCGAGGGTTTCCTGATAACGGTGATAAGCGACAACCATTTGCCAAGGCACTGCAGGCTCGATGCGGGTTTCGAATTTTTCGAAGCCTTGGGCGAAGGTGCCCATGCGCAGGGTCTGTTTGACCAGCGGGTAACCGACTACAGCGATCACGATCGCGGTTGCCGCCACCAGCGCACGACCTCGGGGCATGTACACCGGGCGCAGGCGTGTCCACAGGAAATAGGCGAACGCGGTATGGGCGAGGAACGCCGGCACCATCCACCAGGCAAAGTACTGGGTCATGTACTCGCCAGCTTCAGAGATGTTCGACTCGAACATGATGAAGATGACGCTCTGGGAGAATTCCTGCTCATAGATGAAGAAGTAGCCCAGGCTGGCCATCGAGCAGGCCCACAGCACCACGCCAATGATCGCGGCGAGCAGTTTGGTGCGTTTGGGGAACAGCAACATCGGCGCCAGCCAGATCGCGCTCATGACGAACGCCTGACGGAACCCGGTAAAGCCCGAGGTGCCAGTCAGCTGAATCAGCAGTTGGGTGATACCCGAGAAGTACCAGAAGAATACAAACAGCCAGAGAAAACCGGCCCAGTCGAAACCTGTCGCAGTCGTTTTGCTGCGTTTGAACAATGCCATTCGGCGCTCCAGCTCACTCGTTACAACCACCGCCGGAACATCCATGAAGCCGACGAACGGAAGCCGTACGCGCAGGTACGGCCAGAATGGGGCGGAGTATTACGAAGAGAATGTGAAAAGTTTGTGAGTTGCTGCCTTTGATCTATAGAGAAGCGGGCAGCGATGCATCATGTCGGGAACAG
Source organism: Pseudomonas sp. Irchel 3H7 (assembly GCF_900187605.1). Lineage (GTDB taxonomy): Bacteria > Pseudomonadota > Gammaproteobacteria > Pseudomonadales > Pseudomonadaceae > Aquipseudomonas. The sequence goes on along the minus strand of NZ_FYEA01000008.1, from coordinate 53,407 downwards.
CGGCGGCCGTTCCCGAATCAGGCGGGGGATCAAGCGTGGGGATGACGCTGAACGACCGGCAAAGGTTGCGGTTGCACACCTTGGGTCAAGAGGCGCAGCTGCGCCAGCTCCTGCTTCAACTGGTCGCGTTCGTCTTTCAACTGACGCAATTCATCGCGACGGATTGTCACGTACAGGGTTTGTGGCGGCATTGCTGTGTGTACTGTGCCCATTGCTCACCTCGCAAATGGCGTGCATCAACTGTAGGTCGTCCCCATTTGGGGTACTGATCTACTATCGGCGCCGATTTTGATTTCTTTTGCCCGTGAATGGAACTTTTTTATTTTTCATGGTCGGTGTGTCTTCGCCACGTTTCGGGGCGTTATCAGTCTGATTCGGGCACAATGCCCGGAAACTTCATCGCAACGCTCTGGACTAACCTCCATCAGTCGCGTTGGGCTATAACCAATGACACACATTTATTTGTAGTAAGGAGCATCAGCACATGCAACTCGGGATTATTGGACTGGGCCGCATGGGCGGCAATATTGCGCGACGTCTGATGCTCAACGGTCACACCACCGTTGTTTACGACCGCAATACCGCTTTCATCGATAACCTGGTCGCCGAGGGCTCCACCGGCGTCGCCGACTTGCCGGCACTGGTTGCCGGCCTGGCCAAACCGCGTGCGGTCTGGGTCATGCTGCCGGCCGGCGCGCCAACCGAAGACACCATCAACACCCTGAGCACTTTGCTCGAAGCCGGCGATACCATCATCGACGGCGGCAACACCAACTATAAGGATGACATTCGTCGGGCCAAGACCCTGGCCGAAAAGGGCCTGCACTACATCGACGTCGGTACTTCCGGCGGCGTCTGGGGCCTGGAGCGCGGCTATTGCATGATGATCGGCGGCGACGCTGAAACCGTGCAGCGCCTCGACCCGTTGTTCGCCGCACTGGCGCCGGGCATGGGTGACATCCCGCGCACCAAGGATCGCAAGTCCGACGACCACCGCGCCGAACATGGCTACATTCATGCGGGGCCCGCCGGTGCTGGGCACTTTGTGAAGATGATTCACAACGGTATCGAGTACGGCATGATGGCCGCGTTCGCCGAGGGCTTCGACATCCTCAAGACCAAATCCAGCGAGCGCCTGCCGGAAGATCAGCGTTTTGATCTGAACGTGGCTGACATCGCCGAGGTCTGGCGTCGTGGCAGCGTGGTGTCCTCGTGGTTGCTCGACCTGACCGCTGATGCACTGGCCAGCGATCCGAAACTCGACGGCTTCTCCGGCTCTGTTGCCGACAGCGGCGAAGGTCAATGGACCATCGAAGCGGCCATGGAACAAGCGGTGCCGGTACCGGTGCTGTCGAACTCGCTGTTCTCGCGCTACCGCTCGCGCGGCCAGGGCACCTTTGGCGACAAGATTCTTTCGGCCCAGCGCTTCGGCTTCGGCGGCCACGTGGAGACACCGAAGAAATGACCCATACGATCCGCAGAAAATCCAAGGCAGAACCCGCACCACCGACCACGCTGTTTCTGTTCGGTGCCCACGGCGACCTGGTCAAGCGCTTGCTGATGCCGGCGCTGTACAACCTCAGTCGCGACGGCTTGCTTGACGAAAATCTGCGGATCGTTGGCGTTGACCACAACGCCATTACCGATGAGGCCTTCGCGCAGAAGCTCGAAGACTTCATCCGTACCGAAGTGGCGGCAAAAGTCGGCAAGGGCGATCAGATGCTGGATCCGGCCTTGTGGGCCAAGCTCGCCAAAGGTATCAGCTACGTCCAGGGCGACTTCCTGGACGACAGCACTTATTCCGCGCTGGCGGCGAAAATCGCCGACAGTGGCACCGGCAATGCGGTGTTCTACCTGGCCACCGCGCCGCGTTTCTTCAGTGAAGTAGTGCGCCGACTGGGCGCCGCGAAACTGCTCGAAGAAACCCCCGAAGCGTTCAGAAGAGTGGTGATCGAGAAGCCCTTCGGCTCCGATCTGCAAACTGCCGAAGCGTTGAACGCCTGTTTGCTCAAGGTGATGTCCGAGAAGCAGATCTATCGGATCGACCATTATCTGGGCAAGGAAACCGTGCAGAACATTCTGGTCAGCCGGTTCTCCAACAGCCTCTTCGAAGCCTTCTGGAACAATCACTACATCGACCACGTGCAGATCACTGCAGCTGAAACCGTCGGTGTCGAAACCCGTGGCAGCTTTTACGAGCACACCGGCGCCCTGCGTGACATGGTGCCCAATCACCTGTTCCAGTTGCTCGCCATGGTAGCCATGGAGCCGCCGGCGGCATTCGGCGCCGACGCGGTTCGCGGTGAGAAGGCCAAAGTGGTTGGCGCGATTCGTCCCTGGACAACTGAAGAGGCACGGGCCAACTCGGTTCGTGGCCAGTACAGCGCCGGCGAAGTCGATGGCAAGTCGCTGAACGGCTATCGCCAGGAGGCCAACGTTTCGCCTGACAGCAACACAGAAACCTACGTCGCACTCAAGGTGATGATCGACAACTGGCGCTGGGTCGGCGTGCCGTTCTACCTGCGCACCGGCAAACGCATGAGCGTGCGCGACACCGAGATCGTCATCTGCTTCAAACCGGCGCCGTACGCGCAATTCCGTGACACCGAAGTCGACGAATTACAGCCGACCTACCTGCGTATTCAGATCCAGCCGAACGAAGGCATGTGGTTCGACCTGCTGGCTAAACGGCCGGGGCCGGCGTTGAACATGGCCAACATCGAACTGGGTTTTGCCTACAAGGACTTTTTCGAGATGCAGCCGTCGACCGGTTACGAAACGCTGATCTACGACTGCCTGACCGGCGATCAGACGCTGTTCCAGCGTGCTGACAACATCGAGAATGGCTGGCGTGCGGTGCAACCGTTCCTTGATGCCTGGCAGCAGGATGCAAGTGTGCAGACCTACGCCGCCGGTGAAGACGGCCCGCAGGCTGCCGAAGATCTGCTGACTCGCGATGGTCGCGTCTGGCATGGCCTGGGATGAGTGAATTGCCGAAACAACCTGTCCGTTTTCTGCTCAGCGACATGGACGGCACACTGTTGCTGCCCGATCACAGTTTGAGTCAGCGCACCATTGACGCGGTGCGCTCGCTGCGCGAGGCCGGCGTGTTGTTCAGCCTCGCCACGGGCAGACCACCGAAGGCCATGTTGCAGCAGATCGAAGCCCTGGGCGTTGATCTGCCGACAGCGGCGTTCAACGGTGGAACCATCGTCAATCCGGATGGCAGTTTGCTGGTTGCGCATTACCTGCCGGCGACGACGGCGCTGATTGCCCTGGCAACGTTCGCCGATCAGCCTGATGTCGAAATCTGGGTGTTCAGCGGCGGTGACTGGCTGCTCAAGGATCCGCACGGGCCGATGGTGCCGCGCGAACAGCATGGCCTCGGTTATCCGCCGGTGGTGGTGGAGAGTTTCGAGCCCTATCTGGAGCGTATCGACAAGATTGTCGCGACCAGTAACAACACTGAACTGTTGATTGAACTGGAGGCGCGCCTGTTGCCCAAAGTCAATGGCATGGCACAAGTGTCACGCTCGCAACCGGTGTATCTCGATGTCACGGCGCTGGAGGCCAACAAAGGCACCGCACTGGCGACCCTGGCCGCGCATCTCGGGATTCCACTGGAACAGACAGCGGCCATCGGTGATGGCGGCAACGACCCGGCGATGTTTCATTGCGCGGGATTGTCGATTGCCATGGGGCAGGCGGAGGAGGCGGTAAAGCGTCAGGCTGACGTGGTCACCGCGCCGAACACCGAAGACGGCGTCGCCCAGGCCATCGAGAAATACATCCTCCCTCACTGAAAGCACGCAAAACCAAATGTAGGAGTGAGCCTGCTCGCGATAGCAATGCATCAGTCACCATTTCCTGGGCTGACACACCGCTATCGCGAGCAGGCTCACTCCTACAGTTTTTACGCGGTGTTGATCAGAGCCAGTAGCTCACCGCGTACCAGCCCAACAGGCCCATGACGAACGTGTACGGCAACGCCATCCACACCATCCGCCCGTACGACAAACGCACCAGCGGCGCAATCGCCGAGGTCAGCAGAAACAGGAATGCAGCCTGACCATTTGGCGTCGCCACGCTCGGCAGATTGGTACCGGTATTGATCGCGATCGCCAATGTCTCGAAATGCTCACGGCTCATGTGCCCGGCGAGGAACGCCTGTTTCACTTCGGTGATGTAGATCGTCGCGACAAACACGTTGTCACTGATCGCCGACAACAGGCCGTTGGCGATAAACAACATGCCCGGTTGTTGTTCGACCGGCAGCGCCAGCACCCACTGAATCAGCGGCGCAAACAACTGTTGATCGTGAATGACCGCCACCACCGCAAAAAACACCACCAGCAACGCCGTGAATGGCATGGCGTCCTTGAATGCGCTGCCCAGACGATGCTCGTCGGTGATACCGGTAAACGCGGTGATCAACACAATCACCATCAACCCGATCAAGCCGACTTCTGCGATGTGAAAGGCCAGGCAACCGATCAGGATCAGTGCGGCTGCACCTTGCACCAGCAGCGCAGCGCGTTGGCGAGCTGTGCGTTCGGCATTGTCTTCGGCGGCGTAGTTGGCCAGCACTGTGCGAACGTTGTCCGGCAGCAGTGTGCCGTAACCGAACCAGCGCAGTTTCTCCAGCAGCACGCAGGTGACCAGACCCGCCGCCAGCACTGGCAGCGAAACCGGGGCGACCTTCTGGAAGAACTCACCGAAGTGCCAACCCATTTCGTGGCCGATCAGCAGGTTCTGCGGTTCGCCCACCAGCGTGCAGACGCCGCCCAATGCCGTACCGACCGCACCGTGCATCAGCAGGCTGCGCAGGAAGGCGCGGAATTGTTCCAGATCGTCGTGATGCAGTTTTGGCAGGTTCTGGTCGTCAGCGAACTCACTGTCCTGGCGCGGATCATTGCCGGAGGCGACGCGGTGATAGACGGAATAGAAACCGACCGCTGCACTGATGATTACCGCGGTCACCGTCAGAGCATCGAGAAACGCCGAGAGAAACGCCGAAAGAAAGCAGAACATCAAGGCCAGTGCCGCTTTTGACCGCACGCCCAACAGCAGCCGCGAGAACAGAAACAGCAATAGATCCTTCATGAAATAGATGCCGGCCACCATAAACATCAGCAGCAGGATCACCGGGAAGTTGTGCACCAGCTCATCGTAAAGCGCCTGTGGCGTGGTCATCTTCAGCAGCAGTGCTTCGATCAACAACAAGCCACCAGGCATCAGCGGATAGCACTTGAGCGCCATCGCCAGGGTGAAGATGAATTCGATCACCAACAGCCAGCCGGCCGCTACCGGGCCAACCGTGAACAGCACCAGCGCATTGAGGATCAGAAAACCGACGATGGTCGCCTTGTACCAGCGTGGCGATTGCCCGAGAAAATTGTGCGCGAACGCCTGGGCCATTGAACCGGACATCGGTTGCTCCTTGTCTTTTAGAAGCGCGCAAGTTGCCGGATGTGGCGGGCAAGTTCAAGGTGTTACCGGATTTGACCGATGTCTTTTTTGCAAGCCTGGCATGTTTCACCCTGGAATGACAAAGGCCCACCGAGTCACGACTCGACGGGCCCTTGTCTGTCGCCGGAAAGCGTTTATCGCAATTTCGACGAAATCACCCTGATTGCCCACGGCGCCGAGAGCCGCCCTAGGTCGGATCGGAGTCTGAAGGTGTGAACCAAGTTTTCTTTCAGGTCTTCGATTTTTGCGGAGTAAACACCGTGTTCATTTGCAGCGAAGGGCACCAAGTCACGGTGATAGTCGACAATCCAGCCTGTTTCACCGGGGGTTGCCGTACCCACCAATGTCACTGATCGATCGGTTGTGGTTTCTTGATTGCCGATCAATTGGAAACTTTCATTGCCCAAGACAAATTGGATGCTGATCGGTGCAGGTTGCTTTATCAGGACCCGCCATGACGAGGAATGCTGCCCATTGGTTTCCCGAGCGATGAAGTTTTGGGTGCCTGTCTTGAGATCCTTGATGTTGGCGCTCCAATGCCCGTCTGTTCCGACATTCAGGAGGCTTAGCACTGTGCCGTTATTCACCAACTCCACTACTTTGCCAGGCGCGCCCTTGCCAATAAAATTCAGTTCATTTTGAAATGTAGTCTCACCGTTTCCGACGTGCCTACCGGCAGCATCGTAAACCGAGTCGATTGAGACCTTTTCGCTGACATCCACTTCAACAGTCCACGTCGCTGACACTTGACCATCGGAGGTTGCCACGCTGTATGCGTGAATACCCCGTGCCTGATCAAGCAGCAGGGCGCTGAAATCACCACGTTCGTCAACAGTCACGAGGTGGTGTGCGGGAATCCCATTGTCCAGCATCACTGCTAACTGATTCGGCTCCGCCGAACCGAAAAAAGACAGATTGCCGTTCGTGGTAGTGCCGTCAGGTGGGATGGAGATATCGTCACCATTGGTGATTGAGAGAATCCTCGGCGCTACAAGCTCGGTGCTTCCTGAGGACAGTTCAACCGATGTGCGATGTTTGGAAGGTGTCACTAGATCGTTCATATCAAAATTCCTTTTTCGGGTAGAGCACGCAATGTTCTGCGCGCCCTGCTATCTGATGCCCGATCAAGGTTGACGTCTACTGTCAGAAATTACAGGTACAAGGCCATTCCCGACGTACGGCTCGCCTATGAATTTAGATACCGCGCCACCATCGCCCGATAGTTGCCATCCAGCGAATAACCGCCGACAAGGATCGCGTCATCCGCTTGCACAGCCAGCGAATTGGCTGTGTCCAGGCTGCGCCCCAAGCGCGTGCGCAGCCAGCCTTTGCCGTCGCCAAAACTGTGATCCAGGCCGCCATCACTCGAGTAACGGGCGACGATAAAGTCCGCTTCGATTCCACCAATGGTTGCGCCGACCGCGATGATGCGGCCGTCCGCCATGCGTTGGGCGGCGCTCCATTGGCAGCCGCTGGGGCCGATCTCCAATAATTGTGGCTGGCCGCCATGGTTGTGCAGGTTAGGGCGACCGTTTGTGTGCGGGCTGAATGCCAGGCAGCGAATCGGGTCGCGACTGCTGCCGAAACAGTGCAGTGCCTCTGAGGTTTCGATCACCTGACTGACCTGAGCACTTTTACCGTGCGCCTTGAAGGCCATGAAGCCGTCCACGGCGAAACGCTCGTCGAGGCGGCCGTCGGGCAGGTAGCGCGCCAACAGACCTTCCTGCGGAAAATCGATGGAACCTGCCACCACAATCCGCCCGTCCCTTTGCAGTAGCAGGCTGCTGAGCCAGGTATTGAGCAGCAAGTGGCGAACCATAACGAAGCCACGGCCATTAAAGGTTTCATCCAGGCGGCCGTCGGGTTTGAGGCGAATCAGCATGCCGGCATGGTCGGCGAGTTCGAAGTGGTGATTGGCGATGAGCAGGATATGGCCATCGTCCTGAACGACGAAATCGCTGGCTTCGGCCCCCGGCACACCTGGCGGCAACCAGCTGTCACGGCTGCCCATGGACAAATCGCCCGGCAGGCGCACCACCTGGCGACCGTTGTCACCGAAGCGCACATCCGGTTTGCCCTGGGCATCGAACATAGCGAGGGCGGGCAGGGTGCGATAAGCGTTTTCATAATGCAGCCCGGCCAGCAGGATGCGCCCGTCGGGTAGCGTCTGAACTTTGCCGGCCGTGGCTTCAAAACCCGGGGCAAAGGTGTCGATCACGCTGCCGTTATCACCGAAGGTCAGATCGGCCGAGCCATCGGCCAGCATCCGCGCCAGGCCGAATCGGCTGCCGGTAGCGACGCCGACCTTTGCTGCGACCAGAACGCGCCCCTGCGCATCGAGGGCAATGTCCTCGGTCAGGCTGGAGACGCTGCCAGTGAAATACACTTGAGCGACGCCGGTGGCGGCAAATGTTCTGTCGAGTTGACCGGCTCGGCTCAATAAAGACGTCGATACCGCCGGCAGCGCAAAAGTGTTCAGAGTGGACATGCACGCATCTCCTTGCGAGTTGACCTGGACCGGAAACCGGATGGGTAACTGCATGAGCGGAACATTCAATCCCTGAACCGGGAGAAGTACAACTGTAAGAACTAACAGGTGGAGGGTCGCACTGTGCCAGAACAGTGTCTTTTTGAACCAATAGCAAGCCGCCCAAGCAGTTAAGCCTGAACACGTTGCAAATAGTTGTACAAAAGTACCGAGCGTTAAAAAGACTGCAACTAAGGGAAGAGGGCGGATGACCTGAACGTCATCCGCATTACCCGGTTGTTAGTGTGGCATCGACCAGGATTGCAGCAAGTGACCTTCTTTGCTGAGTTCAGCGCGCGCCTGCTGCAGCAGTTGCTCGAGTTGCGCCGGATCAGAGTAGGCGCTGCTCGGGATCTGTTTGCGACCGATACTGTTATTGGTCCGGTCAATCACGGTCAGGCTCAGTTCGCCATTGCCGTCTTGTGGCGCCCAGGCCACGCACTGGAAAGGTTTGAACGCGTGGTTGGCAATCAGAAGAGCTTCGTTGATACGGAGCGGGGCGGTCATGGGTTTTTCTCTCTGTCGTGCCCAATCAAGTGATGTGCCGTCGGTTGGGCTTACCGTTCGGCTGGTACTTGTACTGATGCACCGAACCCGCAGGCGGGTCACACATGAAACAAAGAAATTTCAACTTTCTTTCATGGCGTTGCTTTACAGACAGGTTTTTGAAAGCTCACTGAAAGGTTAAGGCAGAAATTAGTAGATAGCTGACTAACAACTTCTGTTCTTATAACGTGTTTGCTTGTACACCTATAAGCAATCGATACAAGGCCCTGTCAAAATCTTGCTAATGTTACAGTCGTGTCTGCCAAATGACTGTTTTTACAATCATTTCTAATAATTTGGCGCCAAGGAACAGTCATGAGCGAAGCGCCAGCGTTACGACGTTTATTGGTGGTCGATCCCTGCGACGATTGCCACCGCTTATTGCCCGGATTACGCGCCGTAGGTTGGGATGTTGATAGCTGCACTCTGGAAAATGCCGCCGATCGAAGTTGTGATGTCGGCTTGTTGCGATTGCAGCCGTTTCACCTCGAACGACCTGAAGCCGTCAAGGAACTGATCAGTCGCAGCGGCACCGAATGGATCGCCGTGCTCAATCAGGAAGTCCTGCGTTTACAAAACGTCGGTGACTTCGTCTGTGAATGGTTTTTCGATTTTCACACCTTGCCGTTCGACGTGTCGCGGGTGCAGGTTACCCTCGGCCGGGCATTCGGCATGGCGCGTTTGCGCGGGCAGGGCACGATTCATGTGGATCAGCCCGAACACGAATTGCTTGGCGACAGCAAACCGATCCGCGAACTGCGCAAATTGCTCAGCAAACTGGCGCCGACCGAATCGCCGGTATTGATCCGCGGTGAAAGCGGCACGGGTAAAGAACTGGTTGCACGCACGCTGCATCGGCAATCCCAGCGTCACAACAAACCGTTTGTGGCAATCAATTGCGGGGCAATTCCCGAGCACCTGATTCAGTCCGAGCTGTTCGGCCACGAGAAAGGTGCGTTTACCGGCGCCCATCAGCGCAAGATCGGGCGTATTGAAGCGGCCAATGGCGGCACATTGTTTTTGGATGAGATCGGTGATCTGCCGCTGGAACTGCAAGCCAATCTGTTGCGCTTCCTGCAGGAACGGCACATCGAACGTGTCGGAGGCAGTCAGCCGATCCCGGTGGATGTGCGCGTTCTGGCAGCGACCCACGTCGACCTAGAGGCGGCCATCGAGAAAAAGCGATTTCGTGAAGATCTGTATTACCGGCTCAACGTGTTGCAAGTGGTCACCGCGCCGCTGCGTGAACGTCACGGTGATCTGTCGATGCTGGCCAACCATTTTTCGCACTTCTACAGCCATGAAACCGGCCGACGCCCACGCAGCTTTAGTGAAGATGCGCTGATTGCCATGGGCAAGCATGACTGGCCGGGCAATGTCCGTGAATTGGCCAACCGTGTACGGCGTGGGCTGGTATTGGCCGAAGGCCGGCAGATCGAGGCCCGTGATCTGGGGTTGATCAGCCAGCATTCGATCGCTACGCCCATGGGCACGCTGGAAGACTACAAGACTCGCGCCGAGCGCCAGGCGCTGTGCGATGTGTTGAATCGGCACAGCGATAATCTCAGTGTGGCGGCTAAAGTCCTCGGCGTGTCCCGACCGACGTTTTATCGCCTGCTGCATAAACACCAGATTCGCTAGATACCTGAAGATCAAAAGATCGCAGCCTGCGGCAGCTCCTACATTGGATTTGTGTATTCCCTGTAGGAGCTGCCGCAGGCTGCGATCTTTTGCTTTTGCTTAGAAGTAGTACGGGAATTTCAGGCTGAAGGAAAAGTCCGGAGCGTCGTCGGTCAAACCGATCGACAAGTTCGGAACAATGGTCAGGTTGTCGGTGGCCGCAATGGTCATGCCGACGTTGAAGTAGCCGGCGTTGGCGTCGCTGGACACCACCGATTCCCAATCCCCGCCATCCTGTTTCAGCTTGCTCTTGCGTTGCACCAGATCAGACACCGAGAACGACATACTCATCTTCTCGTTCAGCGCAAACGCAATACCGGCGCCGATCTGGAAGCTGTCGCCGATCTTTACCTTGCCCGGGTTTTTCTGGTTGACCGTCGAACTGATGTCGTCAAACGACTCCTCCAGGTTGTGGGTGTAGGACAAGCTGCCGAACAGCACCGCCGGGTCGAACGTCTTGACCAGCGAGATGCCCGGCGTGATCGACCAGACGCCGTTGCCGGTGGGCAGGGTGTCAGGTACAAACAGATTGGAGTTGGCATTGGTCTGGCGCAGTTTGATCCCGAACGGATCCTTGCCGGTTGGCGCCTTGACCCGCAAGGTGACGACCGCGTCCGGTGTATTGACCGACTCGTCGAGGAATTTGTAAGCGATGCCGAAGTTGACGTCGCCAATGGTTGGATCCTTGGTGACGGTTTCTTCTGTGGTGACACCCGCCGCGCCCTCATTGCCGCCGCCCGACTGATAAGTCGATTCGCGATACACCACGGGCACGTTCAAGTCGAACTGCCAGCGGTTATCGAAGTTGTAGCGGCCCGTCAGGTCGAGGGTCCATGTGTCAGCCTTGATCCGGTCGAGGTTGATGTTGCCGAGAAAGATCGAATCGAGTGCGAGGAAGCCATTGAGAATCAGCTGACGGGTGTCATAGCGCGAGTAGGTGATGCCGGTTTCGACGCTGAACTTGCCGCCGCCGAAGAAGCCGCTGGCCTCGTCGTACAGGTTGGAAACGCTCTGCGCCGGTTGCGAATCGTCCGCCAGCGACTGCCCGTAAGAAGCGCCACTGCCCCCGGCGGCGCCTCCTGATGCTGCTGCCGCACCGGTGCCGGTGGCGACGCGATTGCCTTTCATGTCCGATGGCGATTTGGCCAGCCGTTTTGGCGGTGGGGCGGCGGGTTGCTCTTCAACCTGGCGGACTCGTTGTTCAAGTACCGCAAGGGCTTTTTGTTGTACTTCGTATCGTTGTTTCAGCTCCAGAAGTTCCTGTTTCAGGGCCTCTACATCTGCGTCCGGTGCTGCTTGAAGCATCGCCGCAGGGAGAAGAGTGCTCAAACACACTGCGGCACGCAGTGATACTGATCGATACATGAATAAGCCGTCCCTTTAAGCCCAATGATCGAGACTCAGCGTAGTTCAATATCCAATACTGCGTAGGGCCCCGAGTTGAGTCAGGTTGCAATCCAGTGCGCCGGCACTTCTGCCGTTATTATTGAGTACGACGTTAAGTTGAGTCAGGTTGTTGACCACATTGGCACTCCCGAGCAGACGGGTGTTTTGCAAGAGACCGCTCGAAGCGACCTGTTGCAGCGCCGTGCCTTGATTGCCGCTGGCTTGTATCGCCATTTGCACGCCACCCGTACCGGTTGCCGACACTGCGACATTGCCGGCGGCATTACTGCCGGAAATAGTCTGGCCGGCCATCAGAGCCTGGCCCTGTACGGGGGCGAGTGCTGGCGCCTGATTGGCTTCCTTGACGTTAATGGCGACGTTGTTGTTCGCCGTGTTGCCGTCACCCGCCGCGCGTACGCTCTGCGTCACGCCCGACGATGAGTTAAGGCCGGCACCACCGATAATCGATCCCGTGCCCAGTTCCGGCGTATTGCCGTTGCCCATCTCCTTGATGGTCGACACGTAAAATTCCGGTTTGATGGTGGTTTGTTGCACCTGCATGGATGCAGACGCCCCGATCAGATCGCCACTGGCGTTGCGCCAGGTACTGCTCATGACAATGCCGAAGCTGATAATCCGCCCCGGCATCACATACCGACCACGCAGCTCGGCGAGCTCCTGGTCCTTGATTTCTATGGGTTTGAATCCTGCATTGGCGTAGCCCGATGCGCTCGCTGCCAGGCAGGCGGCGGCCAGCCAGTATGAGGTTTTCATCTGCTGCTCCCGGGACATCCAGTCCCATTTTCTATAATCGGCGATTAAAAGAAGTCGCTCTGAATGAACCCGAAATCCATCAATTCAGCATCTTTGACAGGGTTGAAACCGTCGAGCTTGTTCTTGGCTGTCAAGGGCACCGGAGGGCTGCGCAAGGCGTTGACCTTGTCATATCCGGGACCGACGATGGCAAAGACAATGCCGTTCCAACCTTTGACAAAGTCGTCATGTTTGTAACGCTTATGGCCGAGAACCGGGTCTCCGATGTAAACCCAATCCTTGTCCGAACGCTGCAACACGACGAAATGCTTGTAGCCGCGAATTTCCATCAGTACCACCACCGGGATCGTTACCGCTTCGAGCTTTTCCGGTGGAATCTTGTAACCCCTGGCGCGCATGCCGATGCTTTCTATGTAGCGCTTCATGTCCAGCATGGAGAACCCTTGCGTACGAACAAGGTCCTGGTCAGCGTTGACCAGCATGCCTTTGATGATGTGCTCCTCATCGACGTCGAGCCAATAGGCCTGGCGTAATACCGTGGCCAGTGCAGCAGCGCCGCAGCTGAAATCGGTTTTTTGTTCGACGATGTCGGCAAACTTGCGCTCGCGGATGCTCTGCACGTTTTTGTAGACGAGCGTGCCACCCGGCAGGGCAGCCACGGGCATCTGACCGGCCTGAGTCAGGCCACAGACGAAAAGCAGAGTGAGGAGGGCAGTCTTACGCATGATCGATACGCCTTTGCGGACTGAGGAAAAGCCCCGTTGCCGGGGCTTTCGTTTCGATCGCGATTACAGGCAGGCTCTGCAGCCAGCAGCGATGGACAGCGAGTTGCTTTGTTGGTTGCCCACACCCGCCGAGACGTTGGCTCCGCCGTTGCCGGAGAAGTTGTTCATCGAGTTGGTCATGTTGGCATTGTTGACCACAGGGGCTTTCCAGCCATCTTTGGTCATCACCTGTTGGGTGGTTACGCCAGCCAGGCCAAAAGTACCGACGGCTTCGAACTTGGCTTTCTGGTCATCGTTGCCACCGTGGCCGCCGCCACGATTGCCATAACCGCCGTGGTCATCATCTTCGATGGTTGCAGTGCCTTTGGCTTTAAACACGCCAGCGGCCGCGTAGGTGCCAGTGAGGGTATCGGTTTTGTAGGTCTGCACGCCTTTGTTGTCGACAACCAGGCCAGTGGAAGACTGGTTGGCGGCAGCAGCGGCAGTGGCTACACGGCCACCGGATACGGCGATTGCGAGGTTGTTTTTCTGTTGGTTGAAGTTGCCTGCAGACACGTTGATGCCGATGTTGCCGGAACCATTGTTGCCTGCATTGTTGAGCGTAGCGTTATTGAAGGTGGACGAGTTTTTCACATAGTTGTTGTTGTTGACTTGAGTTGCACTCGAGGCAGCAACAGCGTTGCCGAAGATGAAGCTTTCATCGGCAGTAGCCAGCGCGGCGGCGTTGTCCTGCTGGTTGCCGTCGCCGGCTGCAACGTTGGCGCCCATGTTGCCGTTAGAGCCATTGAGCGAGTCGCTGGCATTGGCGTTGTTCAGAGTGCCCTGGTTTTTCACCACGTTGCCGTCGCTGTTTTGCGCGTCGAGTACAGCGGCGCCGGCGCCTGCGGTGATCTGCAGCAGTTGTTCAAGATTTGGACCTTGTGGCTGGCCGTGACCGTTGCCGTGTCCATTGCCATGCCCGTTACCATGACCGTTGTTGTCATCACGACCGCCTGCCTGTGCTGCGATTGCCATCACTGCTGCAAGTGCGAAAACCAGTGGTTTGAGAGCCATTGTAGGTTTCATGGTGTTTCTCCATCGTGCTTATTAGTTGGTTAAGTGTTGGTACTTTCTAATTGCACTGCTTTTTGTTGTTTGGGTCAGTCAGCGACCCGGATGCTCAGGGTGTTAGCCATTCGGTTCCCCACCCCGGCACTCTGGTTCACCTGGATTACCCCGCGGCTGCCGGTGAAGGCCTGATCACTTGTCGTGACCTGGCGACTGCCGGATGAGGTACCAGTTGCTCCTGAGCTCGGTAAAAGCGCCACGTTCTGTTGTGAAAGGGCACTGTCGTCAACGCTCTGCGGGGCAGCACTGATGCTGACGCGCGTGACGTTGGCCATCTGGTTGTTGGCCCCGGCACCCTGGTTCACACCAAGGATGCCGTTGCCATTGCTGAAAGAGGTGCCGCCGATGGTTGCGCTGGCGTCCATCGAGCGAGAGGCAGGCGTATCGATTTTCTGCATGACGCTGGTGCTGGCATGGGATCCGGTGCCGATCGCCACAGCCTTGACGTTGGCCTGTTGCATTTGATCGCCAGCCGCCTGGTTGACGTTGAAGTTGCCGCGGTACTGAACCCCGGAATCCTGAATGTTGGCGTTGTTCACTGAAGCGGGATCGGCAGCCATGACAGTGGTGCAACCGAGCAAGGCGAGCAGAAGGAGTGAACGATTCATTTCATTGGCCTCCGGCCATGCGGGTCAATGGCGCGAGGCCGGAACTCATGGCGCGGTTGATCGTGCCGGAAATCGCGCCACCGGAACCGCCACCGTGGCCAGCACTCATGCCGGGCATGCCGTTGGGATTGGTGAGGGTATTGAGGCCTGGCATGTTGGCGCCGGCTTGGACATTGTTGGTGGTGCGGAACGCGCTGCCGCTGGCGACGCCGGCGAAGTCGCCATCGCTCAATTCGGTGCTGTTCATAGTGGAATTGATGCGTGCGGACGGGTTGGCATTGACGGTGGTCGGGTAGGGGTCTTTGCCACCGTTGCGACCGATCGGGATAGGCTGAACATCGCGATCGAGAACAATCACGCCGTTACCTTCTGCCTGCACGTTGAAGCTGATCAACGTACTGGCTGCTGATCCGATCAGCAGAAGGCAGGTCAAACCTTTTTGGATATTCCCCACGGCTGCAATTCCTTCTTCAGTGGGCTGGCCCTAGTCAGCGTTGTGAAGGAGAGAGCGAAAGCTGTGCCGCTTTTTAAAAGCGTTGTAATTTCAAAGGGTTGGAAAATAAATGCGCACGTCTGACACACAGGCTGTTTCAGGCTTGATACACGCACTGGTGCGCCGACCTGTCCATCGGCTGAACAAAGCTCTGGAACAAGGGTTTGCCGCGGTGTGTATCAGCCGCGTAACAACTCGGATGACAAAGCAGTGAACAGTGCTGAAACGGGCACTTTGCAACTCACGGAGTGTTTCAGGAACGGACACTTTGCCCCCAAAACAGGGGGGAGTCGTGGGGCAGTTGACCCTTTG
This sequence comes from Pseudomonas sp. Irchel 3H7, assembly GCF_900187605.1. Lineage (GTDB taxonomy): Bacteria > Pseudomonadota > Gammaproteobacteria > Pseudomonadales > Pseudomonadaceae > Aquipseudomonas. Next base: position 37,780 of record NZ_FYEA01000008.1, on the reverse strand, counting down.
ACCGGGTCACTGCCTCAGCAATTGCTCGACGGCGGCAAATGCCTGAGTCTGGCGTTCGGCCCAATTGCCCTGAATGATCTGAAAACGCTGGTGATGGTTTTCCAGCCAGTTTCGCGTGGACTGGTAAAACGCCATTCGCTCGTGCAGATCCGGTTGGCAGCGCTGACCGTCATCAGTCCAGTCGACCTGTTCCGGGGACAAAAGAAGGTGCAGATCGTAATGCCGTGCCAACAGCTCGGATTCCAGCCAGGCCGGGCAGTCACCGAACAGCGTCTGGCTCCATAGCATATTGCTCAACAAGTGAGTGTCGAGAATCAGCAACGAAGGCTGCTGCGCTCGCGCCTGGTCCTCCCATTGCATTTGGCCCTGAGCGATTTCCGGGATGTCAGCCAGACAGGTATCGCGGGGATTGAGCTCGATAAAGCGGCGCACGTACTCATCCACCCGCACGCCGCCAAAGCGTTGTTGCAGGCCCGCCGCCAGCCAGCTCTTGCCGGTGGATTCGGGCCCGGTCAGGACCACGACCTTCATGTGCGCAACGCCGGGTCGGCGCGCCATTCGCGAAAGCCTTGAATCGCCAGCAAGGTGAACAGCCCGTACAGCGCAGCGGTCAGGTACAGCCCCTTATAGATGAACAAGCCGACAAAGATCACATCGAGCACAAACCACAGCGCCCAGCATTGCAGGCGTTTCTGCGCCATCCACAGTTGTGCCACCAGGCTGAAACCGGTCAGCGCGGCATCGAGCCACGGTTGCGCGGCGTCGGTCCAATGGGCCATGGCCGCGCCGAGCAACAGGCTGCCGATCGCGCCAACGCCTAAGCCGACCAGGATCGAACGTTGATCAAGGCGCGTGACCTCACGACCGTCATGCATCGTCCCGGCGCGGGTCCATTGCCACCAGCCATAGACTTGCAGCGCGGCGTAGATCACTTGCAGCAACATGTCCGAGTACAGCTTCACTTCAAAGAAGATCCAGCTGTAGAGCAAGACCATGACCAGCCCGATCGGCCAGCACCACGGATTCTGTTTGACCGTCAGCCACACGGCGATCACGCCAAGGGCGGCGGCAAACAGTTCAAGCCCGGACATGGCGGTTCCTTGGGGGAAATTGAGGAGGGGGCGGATTGTACTGCATTGGGCCAAACCCCTCACCCTAACCCTCTCCCAGAGGAGAGGGGACTGACCGAGTTGGATGTTCGAGATACGCCGACCTGATCTTTCTGCGTTGAATCCATAATCGACTCGATTTTTCAGGTCGACGTATAGATTGAGACACCTCGGTCGGCCCCCTCTCCTCGGGGAGAGGGCCGGGGTGAGGGGTGGGCTCACCAGAGTTACACGGGTCAGACGCGGAACTGGCGCAGCAGGGCGTTGAGTTGTTCGCTCAATTGGCCGAGGCGCAGGCTGGCCGCACTCGATTGCTCGGCCGCGATCGCTGTGCTGTGCGAGAGGCCGGCCGCTTGCGTGACGTTCTGATTGATGTCCTCGACCACATGCGCCTGTTGCAGCGTGGCGCTGGCAATCGACGCATTCAGACCATTGAGATTGCGCAACGCCTGGCCAATGGCATTCAGACTCGCCCCCGCCAGCCCGGCTTGCTCGATGGTCAGTTGCGATGCCTTGCTGCTGTCACCGATCACCTTCACGGCCGCCTCGGAATGGTTCTGCAAGCGTTCGATCATCGACTGGATTTCCGCTGTCGACTTCTGCGTGCGCTGTGCCAACAAGCGCACTTCATCGGCGACCACGGCAAACCCGCGACCCTGCTCACCGGCCCGGGCCGCTTCGATTGCAGCGTTGAGCGCGAGCAGGTTGGTTTGCTCGGCAATTGAGCGAATCACCTCCAGTACACTGCCGATCTGTGTGCTTTCGGCGGCGAGGGTGCGAATTACTTCAACCGCTTGATCGATGGTGCCGGACAGCTTGTCGATCTGCTGCAAGCTGCCATCGATGTTGATCTGGCCCTGTTGCGCCTGTGCTTCGGCATCGCGCATTTCGGCGGCGGCGTGCTCGGCGTTCTTCGCCACATCCTGCACACCGTAGGTCACTTCGTTGATCGCCGTCGCCACCAGTTCCATCTGCTGCGACTGCTGCTGGCTACGCTGTTGCGCCTGCGAAGCGTCGTTGCCCAGTTCGCTGGACGACTGGCCCAAGGCGCTGGCCGACACCTGCAAATCACCGATCACCCGCCGCAGTTTGGCGGTAAAGGCATTGAAGTGATGCGCAAGCTCGGTGACTTCATCCTTGCCATGGGTATCGAGACTGCGGGTCAGGTCGCTTTCACCGCTGGCAATGTTGGCCATGGCGTTCACGGTTTCCTGTAGTGGACGGACGATGCTGCGCGCGATCAGGATCACCAGCAACGCCATGATCAGCGCAATCGCCAGGCCGATAACCGTGGCTTTGATCACCTGACCCTGGAACTCCGCCTGTACGTCATCGACGTAAACCCCGGAGCCAAGCACCCAGCCCCACGGTTCGAACAGTTTGACGTAGGAAGTTTTGGCCACCGGCTCACTGGCGCCCGGTTTTGGCCAACGGTAGTCGACCATGCCGGCGCCTTTGGATCGGGCGATGGCGACCATTTCGTTGAACACCGCGAAGCCGTCCGGATCGCGGATCGCCGAAAGGTTCTGGCCTTCGAGTTTCGGGTTGGTCGGGTGCATGACCATCACGGGGGTGAGGTCGTTGATCCAGAAGTAATCGCTCTGGTCATAGCGCAAGCCGCGAATTGCCGTCAGCGCCTGTTTCTGCGCGGCGTCCTTGCTCAGGGTGCCGGCGGTTTCGAGGTCGTGGTAATAGGTCAGCAGGCCGCTGGCCGTCTGCACCACGTGCTGGGTTTTCTGGGCCTTGGCGTGATAGAGATCGTCGTGGATCTGCTTGAGCATCAACATGCCCAAGGTCAGCAACATGACCACCGCCACAATCAAGATGAGCCACAAGCGTCGGCTGATCGACACACTGCGCAAGCTGTTCATAACGCTGTCACTCCGGATTCTTTTTCTTGTAATAAACGACCGCCAGCATCCAACCACGATTTTGTGAGCGGGCATACGCGACCCAAGTCGTATAACGCGGCAGCGCTATTAAGGCTTGTCTGTTAGGATTTCGGCCCCGCGCGTGAAAACCTGAATCCAAATTGATATTTCACGGAATTTTGACCGTTTCGTGTGGATCCTGTGCGCGCGGAATCGGTACAGCCACAACCAGCTACGCTGATCGCAGTGAACGTAAAAAAATACTATCGGGGCATGCCAGCGCGCATCGCTCTTTGGGGGATTGATGGATCTTTGGACGGCCTTGCAGGCACTGATACTAGGAGTTGTAGAAGGGCTGACGGAGTTTTTGCCCATTTCCAGTACCGGACACCAGATCATTGTGGCCGACTTGCTCGAGTTCGGCGGCGAACGGGCCATGGCGTTCAATATCATCATCCAGCTCGGCGCGATCCTCGCGGTGGTCTGGGAGTTTCGACGCAAGATTCTCGACGTGGTCATCGGCTTGCCGACCCAGCCCAGCGCACGGCGTTTCACCGCCAACCTGCTGATCGCATTTCTGCCTGCCGTGGTGTTGGGCGTGATCTTTGCCGACCTCATTCACGAATATCTGTTTAACCCGATTACCGTCGCGGCCGCGCTGGTCGTGGGCGGCATCATCATGTTGTGGGCGGAAAAACGTCAACATGAAGTGCATGCGGAAACGGTCGATGAGATCACCTGGAAAGACGCCCTCAAAGTCGGCTTTGCGCAGTGTCTGGCCATGATCCCTGGTACCTCGCGCTCCGGCTCGACGATCATTGGCGGTTTGCTGTTCGGCCTGTCGCGCAAGACCGCTACCGAGTTCTCGTTCTTCCTTGCGATGCCGACCATGGTCGGTGCGGCGGTTTACTCGGGCTACAAGTATCGCGACCTGTTTGTCCCGGCGGATTTTCCGGTGTTCGCCATCGGTTTTGTCACCGCATTCATCTTCGCCATGATCGCCGTGCGCGGTTTGCTCAAGTTCATCGCCAGCCACAGCTATGCGGCATTCGCCTGGTATCGGATCGTGTTTGGTCTGGTGATTCTGGCGACGTGGCAGTTTGGCTGGATCGATTGGGCGGCGGCCAAGCCATGAGTGACTCCCGCGCACGCCGGCCCGAAGGGCGACCTTCGGGCGGCAACATTCAGCATCTGAAATTGAAACTGCTGGTTCTGCTGATCGTCTGCGCGCTGCCCCTGTTCGGCTCGTTGTCGATGTGGCTGCGCGGGATTTCGCTGGTCCCGCTGGCCGCTTACGGGATCGTCAGCGTGCTGGCGTTCTCCATGTATTGGGCGGACAAGCGCAAGGCGCGCGCTGATGCCTGGCGCACACCGGAGAACATCCTGCATGCGGTAGAGCTGGCGGGCGGCTGGCCGGGCGCGTTGATTGCTCAGCAGGTGTTCCGGCACAAGACGCGCAAAGTGTCGTTTCAGATTTTGTTCTGGGTGATTGTGCTGCTGCATCAGGTGTTCTGGATCGACCAGCTGTTTCTCGGCTCGAACTTGCTGGCGCTGTTCTGACAGCCCACACAAATCCCCCTGTAGGAGCTGCCGAAGGCTGCGATCTTTTGATCTTGCTTTTTAAAAGATCAAAGTCAAAAGATCGCAGCCTTCGGCAGCTCCTACACAGGGGGATTGGGGTTACAGCAACAAACCGATTTGGGTTTTCTTCGGCAACTTGCTTACCACCAGTTGATGCGAACGCTGCAACAACTCCTTCAGTTCCTCGGCAGCCAACGGGTAGGGCGGATGCATGATGATCCACTGCGCCCGCGCCAGATACGGCGCCGGATGAATCCCCGGGCGGTCGCAATGACCGAGAAACAGATCCTTGTCGACCTTGAATGCCAACGAATCTCCACGCAGCCCCTGCAAGGCAAACATCTTGTTGCCGGCAATCGAAAACACCCGCACGCCACCCCATTTGTAATCTTCCCGAGCACCCGGCAATGCCAGGCAGAACGCCGCGACGTCGGCTTCGCTCATTTTTCCCTTGCTCATAACAACCGCTCCCCACAGGCATTGAACGACTCGACCAGATGATCGATCCATGCGCGCACCGCCGGCATCACCCCGCGTCGATGCGGATACACCGCTTGCAGCCAGCCGCCGGGCAGTGACCACTCGGGCAGCATCTGCACCAGCGTGCCGTTTTCCAGTTCCGCCTCGCAATACATCATCGGCAACAGGGTAAAGCCCTGACCGGCCAGCACGCAGGCCTTGCGTACGACAAAGTCATCGATGCCCAGGCGGGCTTCCATGTTCAGTTCGAAACTGTGGCCCTGCTGATCGAGCAAACGCACATGCACCATGCGATCGGCCTCCAGCGCCCCCAACACCGGCAGATTTTTCAGATCTTGCGGATGATTGATCGTCTGGCCTTGTAAAAACGCCGGGCTGGCGACCACGACCATTTGTGCCTGACGCAAACGCCGGGTCACCAGCAGCGGATCCTCATCACCGTGTTCACGCACGCGCAATGCGACATCAAAACCTTCGCCGACCAGATCGACCCGACGATTGAGCAGGACGACTTCCAGTTGCACCTGAGGAAATTTGCCGAGGAATTCGCTGATGACCCACGGCAACATTTCCCGGGCCAGACCGGTGGGGCAGGAAACGCGCAGGCGACCGCGCGGCTCACTGGACATGCTCGCCACCGCCTCATCGGCCATTTCCGCTTCCAGCAACATCGCCTGGCAGTGACGCAGATAACGTTCGCCAACGGCGGTGAGATTGAGTTGCCGGGTGGTGCGTTGCAGCAAACGCGCACCGAGGCGTTCTTCCAGTTCGGCAATACGCCGCGACAGCCGTGACTTGGGAATCCCGAGCAATCGCCCGGCCGCAGCAAAACCGCCAGCCTCGACGACTTTGGCGAAATAGTAGAGATCGTTGAGGTCTTGCATAGGGAAATCCAACTGTTCTATCAGTGGGACAAACTATCGCATTTCAGGCAGCTAATCATCCATTGGTTTCTTGCGTAGGATTGTCTCCATTCCGTCGCCACCGGCGATTCCTTCCAGGAGATTCCACATGAAACTGCTGCATATCGATTCGAGCATTCTGGGCGACAATTCGGCTTCCCGTCAGTTGAGCAGCGAAGTCGTCAAAGCCTGGCAAGCCGCCGAGCCAAGCGCAGTCGTGACTTACCGCGATCTGGCCGCCGACGCTATCAGCCACTTCTCGTCGACCACCCTGGTCGCCGCTGGCACTACTGCTGAGCTGCGTAACGCCGCACAACAGCACGAAGCCGAACTGAGCGCTTCGACCCTGGCCGAGTTCATCGCCGCCGACGCCGTTGTTATCGCGGCTCCGATGTACAACTTCACCGTACCGACCCAACTCAAGGCGTGGATCGATCGCGTAGCAGTCGCCGGTCAGACCTTCCGTTACACCGAAGCCGGCCCTGAAGGCCTGTGCGGCGGCAAGAAAGTCGTGATCGTCTCCACTGCCGGCGGCATCCACGCCGGCCAAGCCAGCGGCATCGCTCACGAAGAATATCTGAAGCTGGTACTGGGCTTCCTTGGCATCACCGATATCGAAATCGTCCGTGCCGAAGGCCTGGCGTATGGCGAAGAAGTGCGCAACAACGCCATGACCGCTGCTCAGGCGAAGATCAGCGAGCAACTGTTCGCCGCCGCGTAAGGCTCGCGTAAAGAACAGCTGATGTTCAGGTAACACCCAAAAAACTCTGTATTCTGGTTCCGCAAGGGGCGAATACGGAGTTTTTTGTTTCTGACTGTTACATAATCTGGCCCGGGTTATGCAGTCACACAATCAGCGTCTGAATGCATTGTCGTACCGGAACACCTAATCCCCGGGGGTTCTGGCCCGCAACGCAACGGAACTTTCGATTGAGTAACAACAGGGTGGGGCATCCCATGATGCGTCTTTGTGCAGCGTTACTGATTTGCCTGCTCGGCGGCCTGAATTCAGTGCAGGCTGCGCCTGGGCGACACCCGGTGTGGAGCGTCGGCTACCACGAAATGACCTTTCTGGATCCGCTGGATCTGCAACCGATGCGCGCGATCGCCTTTTATCCCTCCAGCGACCGCGAACACATGAGCCTGCTCGAGGGTTATTCGGTCGAGGCTGGCGAAGACACCAAAGTCGCCATCGGCCGCTTCCCGATGCTGATGCTCTCCCATGGCAACACCGGCACGCCGCTGGCGCTGCATGACCTCGCGACCTCACTGGCACGCAAAGGCTTTGTCGTGGTGGCGGTGATTCACCCCGGCGACAACTCCAAAGACCACAGCCGATTGGGCACCCTGAGCAATCTCTATGGTCGGCCAATCCAGATTTCCGAAGCGATTACCGCCACGCTTGGCGACCGCATGCTCGCGCCGTACGTCAATGCCGATCAGGTCGGAGTGATTGGCTATTCGGCGGGCGGCGAAACGGCGTTGATCCTGTCGGGGGCGCAACCGGATCTTGATCGCCTGCGTCGTTATTGCCAGGAGCGTCCAGATGATCGTGATGCCTGCAACACGCAGGGTGAATTGATCGTTGATCGAGATGACCTGCAACCGGTCGCGGATCCGCGCGTTCATGCCTTGCTGCTGATGGCGCCGCTGAGCTTGAAGTTCGGCCGTCACACCTTGGCCGATGTGCATGTGCCGGTGCTGCTCTACAGCGGTGATGGCGACAAACTGGTCGCCTTCGACAAGAACGCGGCGGCGCTGGCGCGCAAACTGCCGACGGCGCCGGATTTCAAATTACTCGCCGGGGCAGGGCACTTCGTCTTTATGGCGCCGTGCAATGAAGAGCAGATTCGCGCGATGCCGGCGTTGTGTACCGATGCTGATGGCGTGGATCGCGAGGATATCCATCGCAACCTGATCTCCGAGGCTGGACGGTTCTTCTCGCACACGCTGGGCAGACCAACCCGGGCCGGTATGCAAACCGCAGATCAATAACCCCGCAAATCCCCTGTAGGAGTGAGCCTGCTCGCGATAGCGGTTCATCAGAAAAGATTATGTCGACTGACACACCGCTATCGCGAGCAGGCTCGCTCCTACAGGGGGCTGCGTCGGACTTCAGGTCGTTGCCCGGCGCTGGAGCAGCAAAGTCAGCCCCAGCCCAATCACCGACAACAGTGCCGCACTAAAGAAAATCCACGAATATCCCAGCTTCAACGCCACCGCGCCCATCAACGGCCCGGCAATCGCCAGCGCCAGATCGAAGAACACCGCGTAAGCGCCCAGCCCGGAACCACGGCTGGAGCTGGGCACTTGCTTGATCGCCTCTACACCCAACGCCGGGTACACCAGCGACAAGCCAAACCCGGCCAATCCCGCGCCGATCAAGGCAAAAGCGCTGGACGGCGCCAGCCACAACAGCACCAGCCCGACGGTTTCTATAGTCATACAAGCAATGGCGGACCTGAACCCGCCGAAGCGACTGATCGCCGAGATAAACATCAGGCGCGACAGGATGAAGCACACGCCGAACACCGTCAGGCAGTACGCTGCGCCGGTCCAGCCACGGTTCAGGTAATACAAAGTGATGAAGGTGGTCAGCGTGCCGTAGCCGATCGAGGCCAGGGTCAGGCTGGCGCCATACGGGGCAATCCGTCCGAATACCGCCCAGAACGGCAGCCGTTCGCCGCGTATCACCGGCACCGAGGGTTTGTTGCGGATCAGTAGCAGCGCGCCTGCCGCCAGTACCGCCAGCGCGATGCCGAGGCTGGTAAAGCCGTAATCGGCGACCATCACCACACCCAGCGGCGCGCCAATGGCAATCGCGCCATAGGACGCGATACCGTTCCAGCCAATGGATTTCGCCGTGTGTTCGACACCCACTTGGCCCATGCACCAACTGATGGTGCCGACGCCGATCAAGCCCTGCGCGATACCGAGGAGCAAACGGCCGATGATCAGGATGATCAGGCTCGCCAGCGCAAAGTCCTGCAGCAGTGTGGAAAGCAACGTCAGCAAGCCGCTGAGGACAATCCCCCACAAGCCATAAATGATCGCCCGTTTGGTTCCGAGCGTATCCGACATGCGCCCGGCCATCGGCCGGCTGAGCAGGGTGGCCAGGTATTGCGAGCCAATCACTAGACCGGCAATCACCGCGCTGAAACCCAATTGTTCATGCACATAACCCGGCAACACCGCAATCGGCAGACCGATGCAGAGGAACGCAATAAAGGTATAGAAAACGATGGAGACGATCTGCAGGGTGATCGCCATGGAGCTTTGCGGTGGCAGTTGCTGCGCAGACATGAGGACTCGTTCGCGGGCGGCGGTGGGAGAGCTCGCATCATGGCGTGGGCTTGAAATAAAAGAAAGCAGGCTAACTACTTTCCCTGAGGATCGATGTTGCTGCTGATGGCCCTATCGCGAGCAGGCTCACTCCTACATTTGAAATGCGTACCCTTGTAGGAGTGAGCCTGCTCGCGATGGTATCTGAACCAATGAATTTCTGACCGAACACATGCAAAAAGCCCCGTCACATGGACAGGGCTTTTCAGTTTCAGCTGCTGTTTAGAACACCACACCCTGACTACGCAGGTAGTCATCGTAAGTGCCGCTGAAGTCGGTTACGCCATTCGGGCTCAGCTCGATGATGCGCGTGGCCAGGGACGATACGAACTCACGGTCGTGGCTGACGAAGATCAGCGTGCCCGGATAGTTTTCCAGCGCCAGGTTCAGCGCCTCGATCGATTCCATGTCCAAGTGGTTGGTGGGTTCGTCCATGATCAGCACGTTCGGCTTTTGCAGAATCAGCTTGCCGAACAGCATGCGACCTTGCTCACCACCGGAAATCACTTTGACCGACTTGAGGATTTCGTCGTTGGAGAACAGCATGCGGCCCAAAGTACCGCGAATCATCTGCTCGCCCTGAGTCCACTGACCCATCCAGTCGAACAGGGTGACGTCGTCTTCGAAGTCGTGCGCGTGGTCCTGAGCGTAGTAGCCCAGTTCCGCAGCGTCGGTCCACTTGATGCTGCCGGCATCCGGGGTCAGTTCGTTGACCAGGGTGCGCAGCAGGGTGGTTTTACCGATACCGTTCGGGCCGATGATCGCCACGCGCTCGCCGGCTTCAACCTGGAAGCTGAAGTCTTTGAACAGTGGTTTGCCGTCAAAGCCTTTGGCCATTTTTTCGACGATGACCGCCTGGCGGTGCAGCTTTTTGTTCTGATCGAAGCGGATGAACGGGCTCACGCGGCTCGAAGGCTTGACCTCGGCCAGCTGGATCTTGTCGATCGCCTTGGCGCGGGAAGTAGCCTGTTTGGCTTTCGAGGCGTTGGCCGAGAAGCGGCTGACGAACGATTGCAGCTCGGAAATCTGTGCTTTCTTCTTGGCGTTGTCCGACAGCAGTTGCTCGCGGGACTGGGTCGCCACGGTCATGTACTCGTCGTAGTTGCCCGGGAACAGACGCAGCTCGCCGTAATCCAGGTCAGCCATGTGCGTGCACACGCTGTTCAGGAAGTGACGGTCGTGAGAGATGATGATCATCAGGCTGTTACGCTGGGTCAGAACGTTTTCCAGCCAGCGAATGGTGTTGATGTCCAGGTGGTTGGTCGGTTCGTCGAGCAACAGCACTTCCGGATCGGAAAACAGTGCCTGCGCCAGCAATACGCGCAGTTTCCAGCCTGGCGAGACTTCGCTCATCGGGCCGAAGTGCTGCTCGATGCCGATACCCAGGCCCAGCAACAGTTCACCGGCACGGGATTCGGCAGTGTAGCCGTCCATTTCGGCGAATTCGGTTTCCAGCTCGGCCACGGCCATGCCGTCTTCTTCGCTCATTTCCGGCAGCGAGTAGATACGATCGCGCTCGGCTTTGACCTTCCACAGCTCTTCGTGACCCATGATCACAGTGTCGATCACGGTGAATTCTTCGTAAGCGAACTGGTCCTGGCGCAATTTACCCAGACGCACGTTCGGCTCGAGCATGACCTGACCGCCGGACGGGTCGAGGTCGCCGCCGAGGATTTTCATGAAGGTCGACTTGCCGCAACCGTTGGCGCCGATCAGGCCATAGCGGTTGCCCGCGCCGAATTTGACCGAAACGTTTTCGAAGAGCGGCTTGGCGCCGAACTGCATCGTGATGTTAGCTGTAGAGATCAAGAGTTATTCCTGCGAAGCATTCTGAGTAGCGAGGGTGCGGCTGCAGCGCTTGGCCCGAGTCGAAGTGCGCTGAAGCGGGAGAGTCCCGTCATCAACCAAGGGGGGCGCGTAAAGTTTGGCGGCGATTGTACTGGTCTGGCTCTCTAAACGATAGGGCGATCACGCCACGATTGCCGATTGGCGTCATCGCGGGACAGTTTTTCACAGTTGAAGATTCACTATCGGTTACAAACTGTGGCTAAAATGCCACCTTTCACCGAGCGTCCGGTAACGGCGCGGGCCAAGGACGTGCCATTTGTAATCAGACCACTGCATAAGACGCTGAGCCTCAGGCCGCCAGGCGCGCAGTTTGTTCACTTCTGACGTGTGACGATTTCCGTGAAACTCATCATTGCTGCTATTTATGTCATTTCCATTGCATACGTTCATTTGCGTGGGCGTGTGCGCCACAAGCTCGGTCGACAACTAAGCGACCACTCGACGTTTCTGGCGCCGATCAACTGCTTTCTTTATCTGTTTTCGAAGAAGCCGAACCAGCCGTACCTGGACCCGAGCGAGTTTCCTGACTTGAGCCCGTTGCAGGCACACTGGGAGGAAATCCGCGAAGAAGGGCAGAATTTGCTGCGTGCCGGCGAGATCAAGCGCTCTAACCAGTACGACGATGTCGGGTTCAACTCGTTCTTCAAAAGCGGCTGGAAGCGTTTCTACCTGAAGTGGTACGGCGAAAGCCATCCGTCGGCGATGAAGCTGTGTCCGCGCACCACCGAACTGGTGCAAAGCATTGGTTCGATCAAAGCCGCGATGTTCGCCGAGCTGCCACCGGGCTCGAAACTGGTGCGTCACCGTGACCCGTATGCCGGCTCGTATCGTTATCACCTGGGCCTGGACACGCCGAACGACGCCGGTTGCTACATCAACGTCGACGGTGAGAGCTACCACTGGCGTGACGGCGAAGCGGTGATGTTCGACGAGACGTTTATTCATTACGCCGAAAATACCACCGACAAGAACCGCATCATCCTGTTCTGCGACATTGAGCGCCCGATGAAGTACCGCTGGGCCGCCGCGTTCAACGCTTGGTTCAGCCGTACGGTGATGTCGGCTGCCGGCGCGCCGAACGATGCAGGCGACCGCACCGGCGGGATCAACCGCTTGTTTACGCGGATCTACAAGATTCGTCTGCGTGGCAAAGAACTGAAAAAGCGCAATCGCAAGCGTTACTACATGGAGAAGTGGGCGATCTTCGGTGGTTTGCTGGCGATCTTCATTCTGATCTGAGTTCCAGGCAGACGCTGCTGACGCCATCGCGAGCAGGCTCACTCCTACATTTGAAATGCGTTCCCCTGTAGGAGTGAGCCTGCTATCGATGACGGTCTCAAGGGCAACCAATCACTATCAGGAAGCCTTCTTGGTCTTCTTCGCCGGCGCAGATTTCGCCGTTTTCTCTGCTTTCGCTTTTGGCTTCGCCACCGCTTTCCCACCCAGACTGCGTTTAAGCAGCTCGGTCAAATCGATAACATCGGCTGTCTTGCGCTCTTCCTCGCCGCCCACCGACTCAACATCCTCGATCTTGCCTTCATGGGCCTTTTTCTCGACCAGAGCCATGATCTTGTCTTCGAACTCATCCTTGTAATCCTCGGGCTTCCAGTCCGCGCTCATGTCCTGCACCAACCGTTTGGCCATGTCCAGTTCACCCTTGGCCAGTTGCGGCTTGGTCACTTCGCTGCCTAGCTCCAGCTCATCGAGGCTGCGCACCTCTTGCGGCCAGCGTAACTTCACCAGCACCAAGGCAGAATCCAGCGGCATCAACGCCGCGAGGTACTGGCGCGTATGCAGCACCACGCGGGCGAGGGCGACCTTGTTGGTTTTGCTCAGGGTTTCACGCAGCAATGCGTAAACTTTGCCGCCGCGTTTGTCGGGTGCCAGGTAGTAGGGCGTGTCGATGTTCTGCAGGGGAATCTGTTCGGCATCGACAAAGGAAAAGATGTCGATGGTCTGCGTCGATACGGGATGCGCCGAGCGAATCTCTTCCTCGCTCAGCACCACATACCGGCCCTTTTCATAGGCCACACCTTTGACGATGTGCTCCTTGGTGACTTCTTTGCCGGTGACCTTGTTGACCCGTTTATAACCGACAGGATCCATGCTGCGGTTGTCGAGCCAATCGAAATCGACGCCCTGCGACGAGGTCGCCGAGACCAATGCGACAGGGATGTGCACCAGTCCGAAACTGATTGCGCCTTTCCAGATTGCCCGAGCCATGGTGAGTTCTCCGAGTGATGATCGGATGACCTGCGGCTGTGACTGAAAGTTTCCCCGAAATGCGCGGGTTTACAGGGACTCGGTCAAGCCGTGTTACATGTTGTTTAAGGCTTGCGGGTTAACAAATCCGAACCCTGAGCGTAGCGTGGACTCGAAGGCTCTATCCCCGGCCCATCGAGAGGCAGCGTCATGAACCGAATTCTGCTTGGCATCGTCGTCCTGACCCTCAGTGGTGGTCTGGTTCATGCCGACGTCCTGTTGGCGCAAAGCCCCACCGGCAATAGCAATAACCCCTACAACAGTCCGATCCGCCGGGCCAATCCGAACAGCATGCAGGGCACTCAGCCCAGCGCTCCACCCATTCGGGGACCGAGCACTGTACCGACGCCGCGCCAGCCTACGGTCGAGAACCGAGGCATTGGTAATGGCCAGCCGATCCGCTCGGTGCCGAGCACGCCGCCCACGTTCATTCCCAACCCACCTTCGCGCAGCGGAGACAGCAACCGTTGAGCGGCAGAACTGAGGTTCTGCCGGCCCTGCAAACGAACAAAAGGAATCGTGCATGTTGCGTAAAACCGTTCTAGCCACACTGTGTGCCGGCGCGCTGATCAGCGCGGCGGCCTTTGCCGCCGCCCCCAAAGAGCTGCAAAGCGAGCAGGGCACCCTCGAAGTCACGACCATCACCGCAGGCCTTGAGCATCCTTGGGCACTGGCGTTTTTACCGGATCGCCAAGGCATGCTGGTCACCGAGCGTCCGGGTAATCTGCGCGTGGTGGCCGCCGACGGCAAACTGTCGGCGCCGATCTCCGGTGTGCCGCAGGTCTGGGCCAAGGGGCAGGGCGGGTTACTCGATGTCGCGCTGTCACCGGACTTCAAACAGGATCGTCTGGTCTATCTGTCCTATGCCGAAGGTGGCGGTGCCGGCGACAAGGCCGGCACCGCTGTGGGGCGAGGACGGCTCTCGGATGACTTGAAGACGCTGAAGGATTTCAAAGTGATCTTCCGCCAGGAACCGAAGCTTTCGGTCGGCAATCACTTCGGCTCACGGCTGGTGTTTGATCGCGACGGTTATTTGTTCATTACCCTGGGTGAGAACAACGACCGGCCGACCGCGCAGGATCTCGACAAGCTGCAAGGCAAGGTCGTGCGCATCTACCCGGACGGCAAGGTGCCGGATGACAACCCGTTTGTTGGTCAGTCCGGCGTACGCCCCGAGATCTGGGCCTACGGCCTGCGCAACCCGCAGGGTGCGGCACTCAATCCATGGACCGGCACGCTATGGGAAAACGAGCACGGCCCGCGCGGTGGCGATGAGGTGAACATCATCGAGCGCGGCAAGAACTACGGCTGGCCGCTGGCGACCCACGGCATCAATTACTCGATGCAGCCGATCCCGGAAGCTCAGGGCAAAACCGCAGAAGGCACCGTGGCACCGCACCATGTCTGGGAGAAGTCGCCAGGCGTTACCGGTATGGCGTTTTACGATGCCGATCGTTTCAAGCCGTGGCAACACAATGCGTTTATCGGCGCGCTGGTGACTCAGGAGCTGATCCGCTTGCAGTTCGATGGTGACAAGGTTGTGCACGAGGAGCGTTTGCTAGGTGAACTGAATCAGCGGATTCGCGATGTGCGGCAAGGGCCGGATGGTTATCTGTATGTGCTGACCGATGAAGAGAAAGGTTCACTGTACAAAATCGGCCTGAAGCCCGAACTTTAAAGAAGATTCCCCCTGTAGGAGCTGTCGAGTGCAACGAGGCTGCGATCTTTTGATCTTGTTTTCAAGATCAAGATCAAAAGATCGCAGCCTGCGGCAGCTCCTGCATGTGGAGGTTTACGTTTCGCGGGAATACAGCACTACTGCAGCACGCAATTTACCCCGGCCAAACCGGCACATTTTCTCGAACTCCCCATGACTCACCGGCACATGCTGGCAATCCATGGGCTGTCGATGCTGGCTGTGGTCAACATCCGGGTCATGCAGGTAAACGAAGTCTTCGTCGCAATCGGTCACGATCACCCAGTGCGGCGATTTGGAGCGGGTCAGTCGATAGCTGCTGATCAACACCAACGGCTGTCCACCGGCATCCAGCAGTCGCGGCAGATCCAGCAATGCACCGATCACGCACTCGACATCGGTCTCTTGCAATTGCGCCGTAAACTCTTCGTGGACCAGGCGCATGACGTCTTTTTTATGCGCGTCACGCACACCGTCGAGGAACAGCGGCCCACTCATGCTCAGCGCCATACGCACGCGAAATCCCCGACGCCACGCCGCCAGTGCCAATCCCTGCGGGCTGCAACCGCCATGGCCGGAGGTCATGAACACCGTCGTTGCTTCCCGCCAGACCTGCAACTCTTCCCGACGCTCCAGCAAACGCTCCGATTGCAATGCGCCCATGGCCATCAACAGACACGCCGGGCCACAGGTGAAATCGGTGGTTTGCGGGTAGTAAGGCACCTTGATGCTGCGTGAATCACGGTGCTGGAGAATGCGTTTCTCCAGACGCAGCGCATCGGCGTGGTCTTCGTAGTAATCGTGAATCAGGGCAAAACGCCGGTAGCCATTGCGCTCGTACAGCGCGATGGCCGCAGGGTTGTCGAGGCGCACTTCCAGGCGCAGGTACGCGCAGTCATGTTCCAGGGCCATCGCTTCAATGCGCTGCAGCAATGCCTTGCCCAGGCCCGTGCCGCGCGCCTCGACGGCGATGGCGATGGAATACAGCCGCGCGAGCGAAGTGCCGCGATGAAACAACACCAACGCATAACCCAACAATTGACCGTCGTACTCCGCCACCAGCAACTGCCCGTGAGCACGGGTGATCATCCACTGAAAGCTGCGACTGGTGAGCCGGTCCGTGGTGAAACATTGCATTTCCAGTGCCAGCAACGCCGGCAAGTCTTCAACTACCGCCAAACGAAAAACAGCCTTCATATGACCACCGTAAAAGTTGCGTAACGAAACGAGACTTTCAAAAAACTTCGTGCTTAATAGAAAAGGTCTTGTTCTCCAACGGATCAATCTCTATGTCAGCGGTACAGGGTCATTGGCGCGAAGTATCCGAGCAAAGTTTGCCGGCGGCAACTTATTTAAAATCAGCGATTAAAACATCCAGTCAGGTTTTGATTATTGTCGAGCGCAAGGAAGACTGGGCCTCATATTTCCCCAGCGAAGACATCCTGACGGCGCAGGAATACCTCGAGCACAGCTGTGACAGCGAGCCGGGCAAGCGCGTGCAGGTGATCAATCTGTGCCGCAGCTACAAGTACCTGGGCCACGGTTACTACTGCTCGTTGCTCGCCGAGGCGCGGGGGCACAAGGTGATTCCGTCGGTGCGAACCATCAGCGAACTGACAAAAAAATCACTGTACGGTCTGGCATTGGACGATCTCGATAAAACCCTTGAGAAAGCCCTCAGTCATCATCTCTACAGTGATACCGAAGGCTTTACTCTGACCCTGTATTTTGGCCGGACCCATATCGAGCCATTACAGGATCTGGCCCGGCAGTTGTTTGAAGTGTTTCCCTGTCCGATTCTGTTAGTTGAGTTTCGCCGAACTAACGGATGGCATATTGAAGGCATCAAGTCCGGTGCCTTGCACAAGTTGCGCGACGATCAGGAAGATCAGTTTGCCAATGCGCTGGACGGTTTCAGCCGTAAAGTCTGGCGAATGCCGCGCTCGCCACAAGTAGCGCGCTACGACCTGGCGATTCTGCATGATCCGCAGGAGGCGTTGCCGCCGTCCAACGCCAAGGCACTGGCGAACTTCGTCCGGGTCGGCAAAACCATGGGCATCGACGTTGAACTGATTGAACGCAAGGATTACGCACGTCTCGCCGAGTACGACGGTTTGCTGATCCGTGAAACCACCAGCGTCGACAACCACACTTATCGCTTCGCCAAGAAGGCCGAAAGTGAAGGGCTGGTGGTCATGGATGACCCAACGTCGATATTGCGCTGCACCAACAAGGTTTACCTGACCGATCTGCTCAACAGCCATCAACTGGGCATGCCCGCCACCGAAATCCTCTACAAGGAGCGACCCGAAGACTTCGAGCGGGTAGGCGAGCGCCTCGGCTTTCCGCTGGTGCTGAAGATTCCCGACGGCTGTTTTTCCCGCGGCGTGATCAAGGTCGAAAGTCAGCAAGCGCTGCTTGAGGCGACCGCCGAATTGTTTGAGCACTCGGTGTTGCTGCTGGCTCAGGAGTTTTTCTACACCGAGTACGACTGGCGCATCGGCGTGCTCAATCGCAAACCGATCTTCGCCTGCCAATACTTCATGTCCAAGGGCCACTGGCAAATCTACAACCACAAGGCCAAAGGTCAGGACGTCAACGGCGAATGCCGCACGATGGCGATCCACGAGGCGCCGCGTGCGGTGGTGGAGCTGGCAGTGAAGACCGCCAATCTGATTGGCGACGGCCTCTACGGTGTCGATCTGAAGCAGGCCGGCGACAAAGTGGTGGTGATCGAAGTCAACGACAACCCCAACCTCGACGCCGGCATCGAAGACGCCTATTTGCACGACGATCTGTACTCACTGGTGCTGGAAGAGTTCGTGCGCCGCCTGGAACTCAAGCGTCGCGGCCAGGCCTGGTGAGGCGCCGATGATCAACAGCTTCGCACTGAGCCACGGCGCCCTGCAGCGGGTCGAGCGACTGGACGCCGAGGTGATGCTGTTCAGCAACCCCGATGCCGCCGAGCGCGACTTGCTGCACAGTCATTTCAAGGTCGATGAACACGCATTGGCGTCAGCGCTGGACCCGGATGAGGTGTCGCGCATCGAGTTTCATCCCGACCATTTGTTTCTGATCTGGAAACGCCCGGAAAACTACTCCGGTGGCGGCAGCCTGGCATTTGAAGTGTCGTCCTGCGGATTGCTGTTTGCCCCCGGACAACTGCTGGTGATCGCCACCGACGACACGCCGCTGCACGGCCTCGGCACTCGCCAGCCGTTGAACACGCCGCTGGATGTGTTGCTTGATTTGCTGTTCAGCAATATCCATCACTACCTCGGGCACCTGAAGGTGATCAAACTGGTCGCCCGCGAACTGCAGCAGAAATTCAACCACTCGATGCAGAACCAGCATCTAGTGCAGATGTTCAACCTCAGCGAAAGCCTGATCTATTACATCAACGCGCTGCACAGCAACGGCGCGGTCCTCACGCGCCTGCGCAATCATGCCGAGAAACAGCATTTCGGCAGTGAAGCGCTCGGCCTGATTGACGATCTGATCATTGAGAACAATCAGTGCTACAAGCAGGCGGAAATCTACTCCACGGTGTTTTCCGGACTGATCGATGCGCGCGGCAATCTGATGAACAACAGCATGAACAACCTGCTGCGCAAGCTGACGTTGATCAACGTGGTGTTTCTGCCGTTGAACCTGATTGCGAGCATTGGTGGCATGTCGGAGTTCAGCATGATGACGGCGGGGACGCCGTGGTGGATTTCCTATCCGGTGTTTCTGGCGGTGATGTTGTTGGGAGCGGGGGGGATGATGTTTGGGTTGCGGCGTTTGGCTCGATGAGTGGGGGTTGTGCAATAACCCGGGTAGGAGCTGCCGAAGGTTCGGGCCGCGATCGGACGATCTTTTGATCTTGGCTCTTAAAAACAAAATCAAAAGATCGCAGCCTTCGGCAGCTCCTACAGGGGAGAACGCGCACTGCAGTCCCGCATTTGGCCGAACCGCCGCCGTGATGCCTTGTTATAGTTCGGGCCTCATTTTCTGCCCGGTAAAGGATCACTGCCATGACTCAATACTCCGCCTTCAACGTCGAACTGGCCGACAACATCGCCCATGTGCAGATCAATCGCCCGGAAAAGATCAATTCGATGAACGCGGCGTTCTGGAGCGAGATCGTCGAGATCTTCCAGTGGGTCGACGACACCGACGAAGTGCGCGTGGTGGTGCTCAGCGGCAACGGTAAACATTTCTCCTCCGGCATCGACCTGATGATGCTCGCCGGCGTCGCCAATGAACTGGGCAAGGACGTCGGCCGTAACGCGCGCCTGCTGCGTAAAAAAATTCTGACCCTGCAAGCCTCGTTCAACGCCGTCGACAACTGCCGTAAACCGGTGCTTGCGGCCATTCAAGGTTATTGCCTGGGCGGCGCCATCGATCTGATCGCCGCGTGCGACATGCGCTATGCCGCCGAAGACGCACAATTCTCGATCAAGGAAATCGATATCGGCATGGCCGCCGATGTTGGCACTTTGCAACGGTTGCCACGGATCATCGGTGACGGCATGCTGCGTGAACTGGCTTACACCGGTCGCACTTTTGGCGCCGAAGAGGCGCGCAGCATCGGTCTGGTCAATCGCGTCTACAGCGACAAGGACGCGCTGCTCGAAGGTGTGCTGGACATCGCCCGCGAGATCGCTTCGAAATCGCCGATCGCGGTCACCGGCACCAAGGAAATGATCAGCTACATGCGCGACCATCGCATCGACGACGGCCTCGAATACGTTGCCACCTGGAATGCCGCCATGCTGCAATCCACCGACTTGCGCGTGGCCATGGCTGCCCATATGAGCAAACAGAAACCCGAATTCCTGGACTGAGAAACCATGACATCTCGCTGGACCACTGCAGTACTGGACACCGATCAACCGGGCGGCTGGGCCGTGGCGCGCAGCCCGGAAGGCTTTTTGTTCGACGACAACGGCGCGTTGTTCCCTCGGGAATGGCTCAAGCGTCAGGACTTGTCAGTTCTCACCGAGCATGGCATTGGCCATCTCGATGGCGAGCCGGTGTATTTGCTGGAACTGCGCAGTGCCAGCGAAGTGTCGGGTTGCAACTGGAAAGGCCTGCGGGCGTTCATGCTCGACGGCGATCACACCATCTACAAGGTGCTTGGGTATGCCGCGCAGATCGGCACCTGGGCCCGTGAGCACCGTTTCTGCGGCAACTGCGGGCAGGCCATGACGCAGGTGCCGCGTGAGCGGGCGATGTATTGCCAGCCGTGCGATTTGCGCAGTTATCCGCGGATTTCGCCGAGCATGATCGTGCTGATCACCCGTGGCGACGAAATCCTGTTGGCGCGCTCACCGCGTTTCGTCACCGGGGTTTACAGCACGCTGGCGGGGTTCGCCGAGCCGGGCGAGTCCGCCGAGGATTGCCTGATTCGGGAAGTGCGCGAAGAAGTGCAGATCGAGGTGAAGAACATTCAGTACATGGGCAGTCAGTGCTGGCCGTTCCCGCATTCGATGATGCTCGGCTTCCATGCCGAATACGCCGGTGGCGAAATTGTCTGTCAGGAAGACGAGATCGAAGACGCCCAGTGGTTCAACGTGCACGACTTGCCGCCGTTGCCAGCGTCCAAGTCGATTGCCCGTTACCTGATCGACGTCTACGTGGCGCGGCGTTTAGGCCACGCTGAACCAGTGCTGCCAGGCTAGGCGTACGGTCAAACCCAGCACCACGGTGATGAACACCGGGCGAATGAATTTAGCGCCACCGCTGATTGCGGTGCGCGCGCCAAAGAACGCGCCGACCATCACCGACAGGCCCATGCTCAGGCCGATGATCCAGTCCACCTGCCCGGAAAACACGAACACCGACAGCGCCGCAATGTTGCTGACGAAGTTCATGCTGCGCGCCACGCCGCTGGCCTTGACCAGATCGATTGGGTAGAGCAGCAGGCTGCTTACTGTCCAGAATGCGCCAGTACCGGGGCCGGCCACACCGTCGTAGAAACCGAGGCTGAAGCCTTGGGTCGATTGCCATTTCTTTTTGATCGGGGCGTCGCTGTCCAGTGGCGCTTTTGGCGTGCCGCCGAACAACAGATACAGGCCGCAAGCGAAGACGATTACCGGAAGCATCTTGTTCAGCCATTCGGCCGGCAGGTAATGGGCGACGACGGCTCCGGTCAATGCGCCAACCAGTGTGCCGACGATGGCGTGGGTCCACTGTCGCGGGTGGAACAATTTGCGTTTGTAGAAGGTGAAACTGGCGGTGGCCGAACCGAACGTCGAGCTGAGTTTGTTCGTGCCGAGCACCAGATGCGGCGGCAGGCCAGCGGTCAGCAGGGCAGGCGTGGTCAACAGACCGCCACCGCCGGCGATGGCATCGATGAAACCGGCAATGAAAGCGACAAGGGCCAGGATGGCGAGGGTGGTGAGGTCAACGCTGAGTTCGAAAGGCATGGAATCGGCTTATTCGGCAGGGAGCAGAACGTGAGCTGCGGGGAGGGCGGTCATGTTACTCATTTCCAAGTGTTGCGGCGACCCATCTGACGCCATCGCTGGCAAGCCAGCTCCCACAGGTTTTTGCGTTGCACTGAGGATCATTGTTCACCCCGATCCTTGTGGGAGCTGGCTTGCCAGCGATGAGGGCAGTCGAGCCAACAAATAAACCAACTGTTGCCCACACAACAACCTGCCAACAAATCCCCCTTCCACAAAACATCAACCCCATCCCGAAACCCAACAAAACCGGACATTCCAAGGCTGGCACGCTTGCTGCTCTATGACTCCCATCTCCGAAAATGTCCCGAGGACACGCCAATGAGTCAGCAAGCCGTAAAATTTGCCTACTGGGTGCCGAACGTCAGCGGTGGGCTGGTGGTCAGCAAGATCGAACAGCGCACCGATTGGGGCATCGACTACAACCGCAAACTGGCGCAGCTCGCCGAGACGGCCGGGTTCGAATACGCGCTGACGCAGATCCGTTTCACCGCCGGGTATGGTGCGGAGTTCCAGCATGAATCCGTGGCGTTCAGCCACGCGTTACTCGCGGCCACCAGCAAACTCAAGGTGATCGCCGCGATTCTGCCCGGCCCATGGCAACCCGCGTTGGCGGCCAAGCAACTGGCAACCATCGACCAACTCACCAATGGCCGTATCGCGGTGAATATCGTCAGTGGCTGGTTCAAAGGCGAGTTCCAGGCCATCGGCGAGCATTGGCTGGAGCATGATGAGCGTTATCGCCGTTCCGAGGAGTTCATTCGCTCATTGCGCGGCGTGTGGAGTCAGGACAACTTCAGCTTTCGCGGCGACTTCTACCGCTTCGACAATTACAGCCTGAAGCCGAAACCGCTGGGCCGTCCGGAGATCTTCCAGGGCGGCAGTTCCCGTGCGGCGCGCGACATGGCCGCGCGCGTTTCGGACTGGTATTTCACCAACGGCAACAGCGTTGAGGGGATCAAGGCGCAGGTTGACGATATTCGTGCCAAAGCAGCGGCGAACAATCATTCGGTGAAGGTTGGTGTGAATGCCTTTGTCATCGCCCGTGACACCGAAGAAGAGGCCAGAGCCGTACTGGCGCAGATCATCGATCAGGCCGATCCAGAGGCAGTGAATGCTTTTGGCGACGCGGCGAAGCAGGCGGGCAGGGCGTCGCCGGAAGGTGAGGGCAACTGGGCGAAATCGACGTTTGAGGATCTGGTGCAGTACAACGATGGCTTCAAAACCAATCTGATTGGTACGCCGCTGCAGATTGCCGAGCGGATTGTCGCGTTGAAAGCGGTGGGTGTGGATCTGGTGCTGGCGGGGTTTCTGCACTTTCAGGAAGAAGTCGAATATTTCGGCCGGCGGGTGTTGCCGCTGGTGCGTGAACTGGAGGCCGAGAAGACCGCCGCCGTCGCTTGAACCCCACACATCCCCTGTAGGAGTGAGCCTGCTCGCGATGGCGTCTGAACATTCAACTTATATGTTGACTGACACACCGCTATCGCGAGCAGGCTCACTCCTACATTTGGAGCTGTGTTGGCTTACAGGTCGAGGTCGGACAGGCCTGGGTGATCATCCGGGCGCCGGCCCAGTGGCCAGTGGAACTTGCGTTCGCTCTCCTTGATCGGCATGTCGTTGATGCACGCGTAGCGCTGGAACATCAGGCCTTGCTCGTCGAATTCCCAGTTTTCATTGCCATAAGAGCGGAACCAGTTACCCGAGTCATCGTGCCATTCATAGGCGTAACGCACGGCGATGCGAGTATCCGAGTAAGCCCAGAGTTCCTTGATCAAACGGTAATCCAGCTCTTTCGCCCATTTACGGGTGAGGAAGGCCTTGGCTTCTTCGCGGTTGTTGGCGAACTCCGCGCGGTTACGCCACTTGGTGTCGAGGGTATAGGCCAGCGATACCCGTTCCGGGTCGCGGGAGTTCCAGCCATCCTCGGCCAGACGAACTTTCTCGATCGCCGATTCACGGTTGAAGGGCGGCAATGGCGGACGTACCTGGGCTGCAGTAGACATATCAGTCTCCCGATCTAATTAATAATTGAACAACAAGTCCGGCTTATTAAGGCGTTACAGGTCCAATAACTTTCGCGCCATGCATTGCGCATTATCGGCGGCACTGTGATCACCCATCACAAGCGCTACGGTAATGGCACCGTCAATCAGGATCAGCAACTGTTTGGCCAGCAGTTGCGGGTCCTCGGCGCCATGTTCGGTACACAGCTCGCACACGTAGTCGAGCAGCTTCTGTTTGTGTTCTTTGGCGACCAGGCGCACCGGGTCCTGTGGATCGCCGGTCTCGCCGCTGGTGTTGATGAAGGCGCAGCCACGGAAACCTTCCGAGGCGAACCAGCTCTTGAGCACCGTGAACAGGTTAAGCAGGCGATCGGCCGGGGTTTCGGCCTGATCGACAGCGCTGCGGTACCAGTGCATCCAGCGCACGTCGCGACGCTGCAAGGCGGCGACGGTCAGCGCGTCTTTGTCGGCAAAGTAGCGGTAGATGCTTTTTCTGGAGACGCCGGCGGTTTTCACCAGAAGGTCCATGCTGGTGGCAGCGATGCCACTTTTATAGATCAACTTTTCGGTGACATCCAGGATGATGTCGCGTGTGTCGTTGCTAGTGATTTCGTTCATGTGGCGAACAGTAGAACGATTGTTCTCCTTTGGCAATGGTTTTTTAAAATCAAAAGATCGCAGCCTTCGGCAGCTCCTACATTGGCCCGTGTAGGAGCTGCCGAAGGCTGCGATCTTTTGATCTCATTACGGGCACTAACAAGACCCGAAGGATGCGATGGTGTAAGCTCTCGGGTTCTTCGGATTCGACCCATTGCGAGCCCTATGCCGTTGCTTTTCAAACGCTCCTTGCTGCCCAAATTGCGCAGCTTCCCGCTGACCGCCGAGGCCGTGACCATTCTGTCCGGCGCCGCTGAATTTCGTCGTTGCCTGCTCGAGAAAATCGCTGCAGCGACCCAGCGCATCTACATCGTTGCGCTGTATCTGCAGCAAGACGAAGCCGGTCAGGAAATTCTCGATGCACTCCACGCCGCCAAGCTCAAGCGTCCCGAGCTGGAAATCGCCGTGGTGGTCGACTGGTTGCGCGCTCAGCGCGGGCTGATCGGCGCCGGCAAGCAGCCGGGCAATTCGGCGTGGTATCAGGAAATGACCCGCACGCACCAGAGCGAAGTGCCGGTTTATGGCGTTCCGGTGCAGACCCGCGAGTTGTTTGGTGTGCTGCATTTGAAAGGCTTCGTGATCGACGACTGCGTGGTCTACAGCGGCGCGAGCCTGAACAACGTTTACCTGCACAAGTTCGACAAATACCGTTTCGACCGCTACCACGTACTGCAAAGCCACGAGCTGGCGGACTCGATGCATCACTTGGTCAAGCACGGCCTGATCGAATCGAAAGCGGTGCATCGCCTCGATCTGCCGAACCTGCCGACCACGCGTAGCTTGCGCAATGACATCGGTGATCTGCGTAGCCGCCTCAAATATGCAACGTACGACACGGCCACCGGCAGCACCGCCAGAGACAGTCTGTCCGTTACCCCGTTGCTCGGCGTCGGCAAGAACAACCCGCTGAACCGGGCGATTCTCGAACTGATCGCCAGCGCGCAAAAACAGCTGACCATCTGCACGCCATACTTCAATCTGCCGCTGGGGGTGATTCGCGAGATCAACCGCGCATTGGCCCGTGGCGTGAAAATCGACATCGTCGTCGGCGACAAAACCGCCAACGACTTCTACATCCCGCCGAGCGAGCCGTTCAAGGTGATCGCAGCGTTGCCGTATCTGTACGAGATCAGCCTGCGGCGCTTTGCCAAGCGCCATCAGCGCAACATCGACAGCGGTCAGTTGAACCTGCACCTGTGGCGCGACGGCGATAACACCTATCACCTCAAGGGCATGTGGATCGATCAGCGTTATACGCTGCTCACCGGTAACAACCTGAATCCACGGGCGTTCCGCCTGGATCTTGAGAACGCGTTGTTGATTGATGACCCGAAGGGCGAGTGGCTGGAGCCGCGAGCGAAGGAACTGGAGGAGATTTTCCGCCATACCACGCGGATCGACAGCTTTCAGAGTCTGGAGACGCTGCCGGAATACCCGGCCGGGGTGGCCAAGTTTCTCAAGCGCGTGAGTCGGGTGCGGATTGAGCGGTTGCTCTACCGGATTTTGTAAGGCTGCTGAAAATGCCATCGCTGGCAAGCCAGCTCCCACAGGTTCTATGGCGTACACAATATTTGTGAATGACCGAGAACACTGTGGGAGCTGGATTGCCAGCGATGGGGCCCGCTTAGACGCTACAAAAAATCAATTCAGACCCAACTTGCCACGCAACGTGGACAGGTCTTCCGCCAGTGTATTCACCGGCCCGACCAGCGCCTTACGGTCGTTATCCTTCACCTTGTCATAAGTCTCGAAACCACCGTCCTTGGTCTTGTACTTGGCCAGAATCTTGTCGACCGTGGCAAAGTTCTTGTCGACCTTCGCTACGAAAGCCTTGTCCTGCTTTTCGATCTGCGGACGGAACAGATCAACGATTTTCTTCGCGCCGTCGATGTTGCCCTGGAAGTCGTAGAGGTCCGTGTGGCTGTAGCGGTCTTCTTCGCCGGAGATCTTGGTCGCGGCCACTTCTTCCAGCAACGCAGCAGCACCACCGACGACTTTCTCAGGCGGGAAGGTCAGGCCGGCGACGCGGGTTTGCAGGTCTTTGACGTCGCTATTGAGCTTGTCCGCCAGTTCGTTCAGGCCTTGGGTGCTTTTCTCCGAAAACAGTGAGTATTCGATGCGGTGGAAACCGGTGAAGTCATCGGCCTTCACGCCTTTCTCGTGGTCGTCGACGCGGGAGTCGATGGACGCATCGAGGTCACTGAACAGTTCGGCAATCGGCTCGATCGACTCGTAGTAAACGCGGGTCGGTGCGTAGAGCTTTTGCGCGGTGGCCAGGTCACCTTTCTTCACGGCGTCGGTGAATTGTTGGGTGTGGCTACCCAGTTCATCCAATTGCTCGGTGACGTAAATCTTGTAGTCCGAAACCGGCCCGACCAGATCCAGCGGTGCCGTGGCGGCGAACGCCGACAGCGGGGTGTTGAGCAAACCTAGGGTCAGCAATAACGCGAGTGGCGTCTTTTTCATGGGGGCGGCTCCAGTGTTGAGATGTTGTTTCAGGCAGCGGTTTTCGGTTGTGTGGCGTTGAGCAGCGAGCGGCCGATGAAGTCCTTGTCGCCCGTGACACCCGGCAGGGTGAAAAAGTACCCGCCGCCGACCGGTTTGAGGTATTCCTCCAGCGGCTCACCGTTGAGGCGGGTCTGCACGGTGATGAAGCCTTTTTCCAGGTTGGCCTGGTAACAGATGAACAGCAGGCCCATGTCGAGCTGGCCGTTCTTGTTCACGCCATTCGAATAGTTGAACGGCCGGCGCAGGATCAGATTGGCCTGGGTTTCAGCCGTACGCGGATTAGCCAGGCGAATGTGCGCGTCGAGCTTGGTCAGCTTGCCGGCCGGGTCTTTGCTGTAATCCGGTACTTCGGTCTCATGCTGCGCACCCATCGGCGCGCCGGTGGTCTTGACCCGGCCGATGATGCTTTCCTGTTCCTGCAACGGCGTACGGTCCCAGCGCTCGACAAAGTTGCGGATGATCCGCACCGCTTGGTAACTGCCATGGGCAGCCCAGGCCGGTTCATCGCTGCCCGGTTGCACCCAGACCAGACGATCCATGGCTTTGCTGTCGTTGGAGTCGGGGTTGGCCGAGCCATCACGGAAACCGAGGAAGTTGCGCGCCGATTGCGCCGGCACCCCCGGTTTCGCCGGGGCTTGCGGCGGCACGCTGCCTTCCTGTTTCCAGCGCACCAGCAACAGGTCGGGGAGGTTTTTGACGATGTCGCGCAGGGCGTGAATGTTGGTGTCGGCGGTGTTCGAGCAGAACTGCAAACTCAGATCGCCATGGCAGCAATCGGCGTCCAGCGCATCGTTGGGAAACCCGACCATGCGCATCAGGCGTTTGGGTTTGGCGTCGGCCAGACCGAAGCGCTCGTCGAACAGCGATTCACCGACGGACACGGTGATGGTCAGGTTGTCCGGCGTGACGTTCGGGCCGAGGATGCCAGAATCCGGCGGCGGCAGTTTCGGATCGATCTGTGCGACCGGGCCACCCTTCATCAGAAAGGCAATGCGCTCGTTGAGCGTGCGGAACAGCCGCTCCAGATCTTCGCGATCACTGGCCAACACATCGAATGACACCAGCATGCCCGACGCCGGACGCGGAGTGACGATGCCGGCCTGGTGCACGCCGTGGAAATCGTGGCGGTCTTCGGTCTTGTCGCTGCTCGGTGCTTCGGTGACCTGCGCCGGCGCGGCGGCCATGGCCGGGCAGCTCAGGGCGGACCCGGCGAGGGCGACACCGGCGGCGCCCATGCCCATCAAGACACGGCGGCGTTGCAGGTTGAGCGTTTCTAAATCTTTCATCGGGAATTCTTCTTCTGCTTACAGGCCGGAGAGGCCGAGGGCGGGATCGATGCCATCCAGTGCGTCGGCCAGAGCCTGAGCCTTGTCGGCGATCTGCTTGCGTTGTGCGCCGCTGACGGAGTCGTAGCTGGCGTAGCCGTCCTTGATCTTGTAGCTATTGAGTTCGCTGTCGAAGTCGGCCAGTGCCTTGTCGATTTTCGGCAGCAGGTCGGCGGCAGACTTGGTCAGCATCGGCCGCAGCAGATCGACGACTTTGCGCGCGGTCTGTGCGTTGGCGGCGAAACCGTTGAGGTCGCTGTGGCTGTAGCGTTCTTCTTCGCCACTGGCGGCGCGTACGTCGGCCAAGGTGTTGAGGTTGCGCACGATGATGTTGACCAGTTGCTCCGGTGGCAGCGACTGCGCGAGCAATTGCTGTTTGAGCGCGGTGACGTCGCTGAGCAGGCGCTGGGCCACGGGTGTCAGCTCGTCGAGTTTGCGTTGCTGGAACAGCGCGTATTCGAGGCGGTGGAAACCAACGAAGGCCGGATCCTGCTCGCGTTTCTCGAAGTAATCGGCGCGGGCGTTGATGCTGTTGTCGAGTTCGGCCAGGCGTTGCGCGGCCGGGGCCAGACGTTGATAAGCCGCACGCGCGGGCAGGTACAGCGCCTGGGCCTGGCTGAGATCACCGCTTTCAATCGCTCCATTGAGCGCCGTGACGGCTTTGATCAGCGCGCTGCTCTGGCTGGCCAGGTACACACGGAATTCCGACAGCGGCCCGACGAAGGCGACCATCGACGGTTTGGCTTTGGCCGCAGCATCGGAGGCAGCCGTCGGCGTCACATGCAGTGTGCCGCGAGGATTACTCAGCAACCCGCAGGTGATTGCGTAATCGCCCGGTTGCAGATTGGCGTTGATCACCTGGCTCAGGCCCGGCGCGATGTTTTCGCGTTCTTCAACGACGAGTACGCCGTCAAGGATTTCCCATTCCACCGCCCGGTCGGAGCGGTTGACGATGCGGAAACTGGCGCGGCCAGCCGGCACCGTCAGCGCATTCGGCTCGCAACTGCCCGGATGAATGTTCACCACCACTTCATCGTGGTTGTGCTGACGCTTGGCCGCAGCCATTTTCGAGGCGTAATAAAACAGACCACCGGCGGCGATCATCACCACCACTGAACCGGCCACCGCCCAACGCAAGGCGCGAGGAGGGGAGGCCTGAGGAGTATTAGGCTTTGACATGGATGCCCTTATTGGCTGGAAACGGAAGACGATTGCGTGGAGGGCTTGGGCGCGGGAAGGAAGAACATCACCAGCGCCACCAGCAGATAAAGCAGATAGGCACCGAGGGTGCTGACGGTCGGCGCATCCTGATAACCGAACATGCCGGCCAGCACCGAGCCCAACGGGCCATCCATCGGTAGCGTCGCGCTGAAGTCGAAGAGCACGGTCTGCAGGTGATTCCACAGCCCGGCTTCATGCAGGGCCTGCACCGAGTTGGCGAGAATCCCGGCAGCGACCACCAGAATGAACAGGCCGGTCCACTTGAAGAACGCCGAAAGATTGAGGCGCATGCTGCCGCTGTAGATCAGGAACCCGACGATGATCGCCAGAATCAGCCCGAGCAGGGCACCGATCGGCGCGCCCGGGCCTTCGCTCTGCTGGAAAACCGCGAGCAGGAAGAACACCGTTTCCAGACCTTCACGGGCGACTGCGAAAAACACCATGGCGATCAACGCGATCACTTGATGTCTGGAAGATGTCAACGCGTGATCGAGCGAGGCTTGCAGCGAATGTTTGATCGAACGCGCGACCTTGCGCATCCAGAAGACCATGGAGCTGAGAATGCCCACGGCCACCAGCCCGACGATGCCTTCGAACAGTTCCTGCTGTTTTTGCGGGAATTCAGCGCTGACCAGTTCCAGGCCACCACCGACCAGCAGGGCGAGGGCGGCAGCGAGAAACACGCCGATCCACACGGCAGGCATCCATTGACCACGGCCAGTCTGTTGCAGGTAGCTGGCGATAATGCCAACGATCAGCGCGGCTTCAATGCCTTCGCGCAGCATGATCAGAAAGGGAACGAGCATTCGGCATCCAAGAGGTCATTTCTAGAGGTTACAAGTTGTAACATAATGAAAGTCATTCTCACATGACATTGATTGACATAAACCTGAACAGTTGCTGAACGACCTCAATTTTTGCCTCGCATTGATCCCTGTAGGAGTGAGCCTGCTCGCGATAGCGGTGTGTCAGAACATTCAGCGCTAAATGACACGACGCCATCGCGAGCAGGCTCACTCCTACAGGGGATTCGTGTTGAATTCGTGTCCTGCGGTAATATGCCTGCCACCCAAAACAACAAGGTTTATCGCGCTCCATGTCGGAAAAAGACACCATCGCCGTTCAACTGGTGCGTGAAGCGCTGCTGCAAAGTTGTGCCCCGGGCGTGGCCATGGAAGAAGTCTTGAACAAGGTCGGGATTGATCCGCTGCTGCTGCAAACCGAGCACGGCCGGGTGCCGGCCTCGCAGTACGCGAAACTCTGGCGGTTATTGGCGCGCCGTGGCGATGACGAGTTTTTCGGCATGGACGCGCGCAAGCTCAAGTCCGGCAGCCTTGAATTCCTCTGTCGCAGCGCGATGGCGCAACCGACGCTGGCAGCGGGTTTGAGCACGGGTTTGAGCTTTCTGTCGCTGATGCTTGAGCGCATGCCGGCGCAACTGGTGCACCAGCAAAGTCTGGCGGAAATCGTTCTGCTGGAGGATGAGCCCGAACCGCGCCGCGCCTTCACTTATTTCACTTATTGGATGATCGTCCACGGTGTGGCCTGCTGGCTGGCCGGGCGGCGGATTCCGATTCTGGCGATTGAACTGCGCTGCCCCGAACCGAATTTCACCGATGACTATCGGGTGATGTTTTCGGAAAACCTGCGTTTTGATCGGCCGCGAACCCGGATGATTTTCTCTGCCGATTGCCTCGACCTGCCGATCAAACGCACGGCCGAGGAGTTGAAGCGTTTTCTCGCCCACGCTCCGGCCAATATTCTGGTGAAGTACCGCGACCCGGAAAGCCTTGCCAGTAGGATCAAGCAGGATTTGCGGCAACTGCCGGCTGAACAATGGCCGGAAACCGAGGCGCTGGCGCAACAATTGTGCATGTCAGCCTCGACGTTGCGCCGGCGACTGGCTGAAGAAGGGCAGACCTATCAGGGCCTCAAGGACAGTGTGCGCAAGGAGCTGGCGATCATTTGGCTGGCGGAGCCTTCGATCAGTTTTGTCGAGATTGCCAGCCGCTTGGGCTTTGCTGATGCGAGTTCGTTTTACAAGGCGTTTCGCAAGTGGTCGGGTTCGAATCCGGGCCATTACCGCACGTTGATCCTGAACGAGGTTGTCTGATCCAACACATCCCGCCGCTTGATCGTCCCCACGATCTGCGTGGGAATGCCTCAAGGGACGCTCCGCGTTCCAGCTCTGGAGCGGACGCAGAGCGTCCAAGGCTGCATTCCCACGCAGAGCGTGGGAACGATCAGTGTGGTAGCAGTATTGGCCAAACCAGTCAGCCACATTGATGGCTTTGACCATTGCCGCCGCTGCCCCACAGCGCGACTATCTCCCTGTTGTTTACGCTTCCCAGCCTAATAAAAAACAGAGGGATTCTGGCAATGCGCGATTACTTGTCTGCCACCGCACAGTTCAACTATCAGCACACCGTGGATGCCGCGCTTAGCGGTACGCTTGAGGCGCTCAACGCCTGCGTCGAATGTTGCGACCGCCACGCCTTGCCTGGGCGCATTGCGCTGTTCTGGGAAGGCCGCGACGGTGCCAGTGCGACGTACACGTTCAACGATCTGCAGGACAAAGCCGCGCGTTTCGCCAATTTCCTTCTCGCCCAAGGCGTGCAGAAGGGCGACAAGGTCGCCGGGCTGCTGCCGCGCAACGTCGAATTGCTCATCACCGTGTTGGCCACCTGGCGCATCGGCGCGGTGTATCAGCCGCTGTTCACCGCGTTCGGCCCTAAAGCCCTCGAACATCGCCTGAACAACTCCGGCGCCAAAGTCGTTGTTACTGACGCGGTCAACCGGCCGAAACTCGCTGAAGTCGCCGATTGCCCGACGCTCGTTACCGTCGGCGGGGCCAAAGGCCAGGGCATCGTCCGTGGCGATTTCAGTTTCTGGGCCGAACTGGCCAACTATTCCAGCGTCTGCGAACCGGTGCTGCTGAGCGGCGAAGACCCGTTTCTGCTGATGTTCACCTCGGGCACCACCGGTCCGTCGAAAGCGCTGTCGGTGCCACTCAAAGCCATCGTTGCCTTCCAGAGTTACACCCGTGATGCCGTCGATCTGCGTCCGGAAGACTCGTTCTGGAACGTCGCCGATCCGGGCTGGGCCTACGGCATCTACTTCGGCGTCACCGGGCCGTTGTCGATGGGCCACCCGATCACCTTCTACGATGGCCCGTTCACCCTCGAAAGCACCTGCCGGGTGATCAACAAGTACGGCATCACCAACCTCACCGGATCGCCAACCGCTTATCGCTTGCTGATTGCCGGCGGTGACGAGTTCGCCAAGTCGATCAAAGGCAAATTACGCATCGTCAGCAGCGCCGGTGAGCCGCTGAACCCGGAAGTGATTCGTTGGTTCGCCGACAACCTCGACGTGGTCATCCACGACCATTACGGCCAGACCGAACTGGGCATGGTCCTGTGCAATCACCACGGTCTCGACCACGCGGTTCATGTCGGCGCCGCCGGTTTCGCTTCGCCGGGCCATCGCATCGTCGTGCTCGACGATCAGTACAACGAACTCGGCGTCGGCCAGCCGGGCATTCTTGCCATCGACCGGCCGCAATCACCGATGTGCTGGTTCGGTGGCTACGAAGGCGCGCCGACCAAAGCCTTCGTCGGCGATTACTACCTCAGCGGCGACACCGTGGAATGGAACCCGGACGGCAGCATCAGCTTCGTCGGCCGCAGTGACGACGTGATCACCACCTCCGGCTACCGCGTAGGCCCGTTCGACGTGGAAAGTGCACTGATTGAACACCCGGCCGTGGTCGAGGCGGCGGTGGTCGGCAAACCCGATCCGGAGCGCACCGAACTGGTCAAAGCTTTCGTGGTGCTGAGTGCGCAATACCGTGCGGCTCCGGAGTTGGCCGAAGAGCTGCGTCAACATGTGCGCAAGCGTCTGGCCGCGCATTCGTACCCGCGTGAAATCGAATTTGTCAGCGAATTGCCCAAGACCCCAAGTGGCAAATTGCAGCGCTTTATCTTGCGCAACCAGGAAATCGCCAAAGCTCAAGAGGCTGCGGCGCATAACGTTTCAGCTTGAATCAGGAAATACAGTCATGCAGATCGAGAACAAGATTTTTATCGTCACCGGCGGCGCATCGGGCCTCGGTGCGGCCACCGCTGAATTGTTGGTCAGTGCCGGCGCCAAAGTGATGCTGGTGGACATGAACGCCGAAGCCGTGGCCGCTCAGGCTCAGCGTCTGGGCGCACAAAGCGTTGTCGCCGACATCAGCAACGAAGCCGCCGCTGAAGCTGCCGTGCAGGCGACGGTAAAAGCCTTTGGCAGCCTCAACGGTCTGGTCAACTGCGCCGGCATCGTCCGTGGCGAGAAGATCCTCGGCAAGAACGGCCCGCATGCGCTGAGCAGTTTTGCCCAAGTGATCAACGTCAACCTGATCGGCAGCTTCAACATGTTGCGTCTGGCCGCTGCGGCGATTGCCGAATCCGAGGCGAACGCAGACGGCGAGCGCGGTGTGATCATCAACACCGCCTCGGTCGCGGCATTCGACGGTCAGATCGGCCAAGCGGCGTACTCGGCCTCCAAAGGCGCGATCGCCAGCCTGACGCTGCCAGCCGCCCGCGAACTGGCGCGTTTCGGCATTCGCGTGATGACCATCGCCCCGGGCATTTTCGAAACACCGATGATGGCCGGCATGACCCCGGAAGTCCGCGATTCGCTGGCCGCCGGCGTGCCGTTCCCGCCGCGTCTGGGCAAGCCTGCCGAGTACGCCGCGCTGGTTCGGCATATCATCGAAAACAGCATGCTCAACGGCGAGGTGATCCGTCTCGACGGTGCCTTGCGCATGGCCGCCAAGTAAGGAGGAATTGTCATGACTATTTCCAACGATCCGATTGTTATCGTCAGCGCTGTGCGCACGCCAATGGGTGGATTTCAGGGCGAACTGAAAAGCCTCACCGCGCCGCAACTCGGTGCTGCGGCGATCAAGGCTGCGGTTGAGCGCGCCGGTGTCGCCAGCGATGCAGTCGATGAAGTGCTGTTTGGTTGCGTATTGCCTGCGGGCCTCGGTCAGGCGCCTGCGCGTCAGGCTGCGTTGGGCGCCGGCCTGGATAAATCGACCCGTTGCACCACCGTCAACAAGATGTGCGGCTCGGGCATGGAAACCACCATTCTCGCCCATGACATGCTGGTCGCTGGCAGTGCCGATGTGGTGATTGCCGGTGGCATGGAAAGCATGTCCAACTCGCCGTATCTGCTGGATCGCGCGCGCGCCGGTTATCGCATGGGCCATGGCCGTGTGCTCGATTCGATGTTCCTCGACGGCCTCGAAGACGCCTACGACAAGGGTCGTCTGATGGGCACCTTCGCCGAGGATTGCGCCGAAACCAATAGCTTCAGCCGTGAGGCGCAGGACGCTTTTGCCATCGCCTCGACCACCCGCGCGCAGCAGGCGATCAAGGACGGCAGCTTCAAGGACGAAATCGTCCCGCTGACCGTGACCGTCGGCAAAGAACAGGTGCTGATCAGTAACGACGAACAACCGCCAAAAGCCAAACTGGACAAGATTGCCTCGCTGAAACCGGCGT
Organism: Pseudomonas sp. Irchel 3H7; assembly: GCF_900187605.1. Taxonomy (GTDB): domain Bacteria; phylum Pseudomonadota; class Gammaproteobacteria; order Pseudomonadales; family Pseudomonadaceae; genus Aquipseudomonas. The sequence continues at coordinate 2,971 of NZ_FYEA01000008.1, read as the reverse complement.
TTCGCGAAGGCGGCACGGTGACGGCGGCGAACTCCAGCTCGATTTCTGACGGTGCGGCGGCACTGGTGCTGATGCGTCAGTCGCAGGCGCAGAAACTCGGACTGAAAACGTTGGCAGTGATCCATGGCCACGCCGCGTTCGCCGATACCCCGGGCCTGTTCCCGGTGGCGCCAATTGGTGCGATCAAGAAGCTGATCAAGAAAACCGGTTGGTCGCTGGGTGATGTCGATCTGTTTGAGGTCAACGAGGCGTTTGCCGTGGTTGGCATGGCGGCGATGACACACCTGGAAATCCCGCATGACAAGTTGAATGTGCATGGCGGTGCTTGTGCGCTGGGCCATCCGATCGGCGCGTCGGGTGCGCGGATTCTGGTGACGTTGCTGTCGGCCCTGCGCCAGAGAAAGCAGAAACGCGGTATCGCGGCGATCTGCATCGGCGGCGGCGAAGCCACGGCCATGGCCGTGGAATGCGTCTACTAAACGCACTAATCCTGTAGGAGCTGACGAGTGCAACGAGGCTGCGATCTTTTGATCTTGTTTTTAGATCAAGAGCAAAAGATCGCAGCCTGCGGCAGCTCCTACAGGGGACCGCGTGTAACCCGGATTAAGGATTCACCATGATTCCCAACGAAGACCAAACCCAGATCCGCGACATGGCCCGGCAGTTTGCCGAGGAACGCCTGAAACCGTTCGCCGCCGAGTGGGATCGCGAGCACCGTTTTCCCAAGGAAGCCATCGGTGAGATGGCTGAGCTGGGCTTCTTCGGCATGCTCGTGCCGGAGCAGTGGGGCGGTTGCGACACCGGCTACCTGGCCTACGCCATGGCCCTGGAAGAAATCGCCGCCGGTGACGGTGCCTGCTCGACGATCATGAGCGTACACAACTCGGTCGGCTGCGTGCCGATTCTCAAGTTCGGTAACGACGATCAGCGTGAACGCTTCCTCAAACCGTTGGCCAGCGGCGCCATGCTCGGCGCCTTTGCACTGACCGAACCGCAGGCCGGTTCCGATGCCAGCAGCCTGAAAACCCGCGCACGGCTGGAAGGCGATCACTACGTACTGAACGGCTGCAAACAGTTCATCACCTCCGGGCAGAACGCCGGGATCGTGATTGTGTTTGCGGTGACCGATCCGAGTGCCGGCAAACGCGGCATCACTGCGTTTATAGTGCCGACCGATTCGCCGGGCTACAAAGTCGCTCGCGTCGAAGACAAGCTCGGTCAACACGCGTCCGACACCTGCCAGATTCTCTTCGAAGACGTCAAAGTGCCGGTGGCCAACCGTTTGGGCGAGGAGGGCGAGGGCTACAAAATCGCCCTGGCCAACCTTGAAGGCGGCCGCGTCGGCATCGCCTCGCAATCGGTGGGCATGGCCCGCGCCGCGTTTGAAGCGGCGCGTGATTACGCCCGTGAGCGCGACACCTTCGGCAAACCAATTATTGAGCATCAAGCCGTGGCATTCCGCTTGGCCGACATGGCCACGCAGATCGCCGTCGCCCGGCAGATGGTGCATTACGCCGCTGCTCTGCGCGACAGCGGTCAACCGGCACTGGTCGAGGCGTCGATGGCCAAACTGTTCGCTTCGGAAATGGCCGAGAAGGTCTGTTCGATGGCGTTGCAAACCCTCGGTGGTTACGGTTACCTCAACGACTTCCCACTGGAACGCATCTACCGTGACGTGCGTGTCTGCCAGATCTACGAAGGCACCAGCGATATTCAGCGCATGGTCATTTCGCGCAATCTTTGACAAGGAATTTTAATCATGACTTACGAAACCATTCTGCTCGAAACCCATGGCCGCGTTGGCCTGATCACCCTGAACCGCCCGCAGGCGCTGAACGCGCTGAATGCGCAACTGGTCAGCGAAGTGAATCAGGCCCTTGATGCGCTGGAAGCCGATGCGAACATTGGTTGCATTGTCCTCACTGGCTCGAAAAAGGCCTTTGCCGCCGGCGCCGATATCAAGGAAATGGCCGAGCTGACCTACCCGCAGATCTACATGGACGACCTGTTCAGCGACAGCGATCGCGTGGCCAACCGCCGTAAGCCGATCATCGCGGCGGTCAACGGTTTCTCCCTCGGCGGTGGCTGTGAGCTGGCGCTGATGTGCGATTTCATTCTGGCAGGCGACAACGCAAAGTTCGGTCAACCGGAAATCAATCTCGGTGTGTTGCCGGGCATGGGCGGCACCCAGCGCCTGACTCGCGCCGTCGGCAAGGCGAAAGCCATGGAAATGTGCCTGAGCGGACGTTTGATCGATGCAGTGGAGGCTGAGCGTTGCGGGATTGTCGCGCGGATTGTGCCGAGCGATGAGTTGCTCGACGAAGCGCTGAAAGTGGCGGCGGTGATTGCCAGCAAGTCGCTGCCGATTGCGATGATGATCAAAGAGAGCGTGAATCGTGCCTTTGAAGTGAACCTGACCGAGGGCGTGCGCTTTGAACGTCGGGTGTTCCATGCAGCGTTTGCCACGCAGGATCAGAAGGAAGGGATGGCGGCGTTTATTGCCAAGCGTGAGGCCGACTTCAAGGGTAAGTAACGCGACTAAAGCGAAAAGCCCCTCACCCTAACCCTCTCCCGGAGGGAGAGGGGACTGATTGGGGGATATTTCAGATTTACGCCGACCTGGGTGCTCATCACCGAATCCGTAATCGACTCAGTCTTTCAGGTCGACGTATAACGCCAGACACCTCGGTCGGCTCCCTCTCCCAGAGGAAGAGGGAGTGATTGGGGGATGCTTGGAAGGTACGCCGACCTGAAAGAGTTTTACCGAATCCCTGATTGACCTGGCTTACCGAATCGATAATCGACTCGGTCTTTCAGGTCGACGTATGACGCCAGACACCTCGGTTGATCTGGCTTAATGATTCTGGACACCCCTAAAGGGCGGTAATCTACGCCCAACGACGAGGTGTAGTTTGACCAGACGATATTTTTCGACAGATTTCAAGCGGGATGCGGCTTGCCTGGTTTTGGA
>NZ_FYEA01000003.1:527724-547807 GCF_900187605.1 Pseudomonas sp. Irchel 3H7 | reverse complement strand
GTCTACTGGAGTAGACATCGTATCGCCCGAATCGACTTGAACTTGCAGACCGTTACGGCAGGTAAGAAGATCTAAAACCGTCCACTATGTCTCCGAACATGTGTCCACCATGTCTCCGGTACATACACTCCCGGAGGGAGAGGGGACTGACCGAGTTGTCTTGAGCGATTCACCGACCTGATGCATCGAGTCGACTATGGATTCAGTGAAGATCTTTCAGGTCGGTGTCATTCTGAAATATCCCCCAATCAGTCCCCTCTCCCTCCGGGAGAGGGTTAGGGTGAGGGTGCTTTTCGCTTTTCAGACCTTGAACTGATTGATCAACCGCCGCTGCTGCTCCGCCAGTTTGGTCAGATCCGCGCTCGCCGAACTCGACTCATCCGCGCCACCCGCCACTTCATTGGCCACTTGCCCAATGTTGATCACGTTGCGATTGATGTCATCCGCCACTGCACTCTGCTCTTCAGCCGCGCTGGCAATCTGCGTGTTCATGTCGTTGATTACCGATACCGCGTGAGTAATCGTCTCCAGCGCTTGAGCCGCTTTCGCCGCGTGCTGCACGCTTTCATCAGTGCGGTTCTGGCTGTCCTCCATGACCCGCACGACATCGCGGGTGCCCTGTTGCAGTTGCTGGATCATGGACTGGATTTCTTCAGTGGCTTTCTGGGTTTTCTGCGCCAGATTGCGCACTTCATCCGCCACCACGGCAAAGCCGCGACCCTGCTCACCGGCACGCGCCGCTTCAATCGCCGCGTTCAGCGCCAGCAGATTGGTCTGCTCGGCAATCCCGCGAATCGCCGTGAGAATCGCGTTGATGTTCTCGCTGTCCTTGGCCAAGGTCTGCACCACATCGACAGCCTTGCCGATTTCCAGCGCCAACACGCCAATCGAATCGGACGTGTCACGCACGATCTGCATGCCCTGACTCGCCGCCTGATCGGCATGGCTGGCCGCTTGCGCAGCCTGCGTAGCGTTACGCGCGACGTCCTGGGCGGTGGCGGTCATTTCCTGCACCGCCGTGGCGACTTGATCGATCTCAGCCATTTGTTTCTGGATGCCGATGTTGGTGCGAATGGCAATGTCGGCGGTGTGTTCCGAAGAATCGCTGACGCTCTGCACCGACGTCACCACTTGGGTGATCATCGCCTGCAATTTAGCGAGGAAGGTATTGAAGCCCTTGGCGATCGAGCCCAATTCATCGCTGCGATCACTGCTCAAGCGTCGGGTCAGATCACCTTCACCCTGAGCAATGTCATTGAGCATGGCGACCATTTGCTTCAGCGGTCGGGCGATGCCGTGGCCGACCAGCCAGATCACCAGCAGGCCAATGCCGGCGATGAGCAGACCGACCATGGCCATGCCGAAGGTGTCGGATTTACGCTGAGCATCCAGATCGGCCTGTAGCTTTTGCAGATCCGCCATCACCGCGTTGAGCGGCAGTTGCAACATCAACGTCCAGCGCGCGTCGGTCTGGCCGATGCCGAACGGCAGGTACAACTCGATGCGGCCCTTGTCCTTGTTGACCGAGTAAGTCACTTCGCCGCGTTTGAGATTGGCCAGGTTGCCGATCTGCTCGGCGTCGAGGATATCGCTGACTTTTTCGCCGAATTTGCTCGGGTCCTTGGTGTAGGCAACGATCCGCCCGTTGCCGCCGATCAGGGCCATCTGCCCGGCACCGCTGTACAGTTTCTGGTTGGCGCCGAGGAGCATTTCCTGAATGAAGTTCACCGACAAGTCAGCACCGACGATGCCCTGGAAGGCGCCGTTGAGCATGATCGGTTCAATAAAGGAGGCGAGCATGACGATCTTGTCGCCGACCTTGTACGGCGCCGGATCGATCACGCAGGCTTTCTTCGTTTCCTTTGAACACAAGTAGTACTCGCTGGCGCGCACGCCGGTGGACAGGGTTTTCTGGTCGTCGACGTCGACCAGTTTGTCCAGGCCGAGGGTGCCGTCATCGTTGCGGAACCACCACGGCAGGAAGCGCCCGTTGGCGGCATCGATACCGACCACGCTGGTGCCGACGTAGGCCGCGTCATTGTGGTCCAGGGCGTTCTTTTCCCAGCCGATGTAAGTGCCGAGAATCTTCGGGTTCTTTTCGACGTTTTCTTTGATCAGGCTGATCAGTTGTTCGCGGCTGACGCTTAGGCGCGGCTGGCCATCGGCGCCCGGCGTACCGAGCAGGGCGTTGACTCGCACCAGACCGCCGGCGATCAGCAGCGGCGCTTCGAGTTCGCGCTGGATCTGGCTGACCTGGGTTTGTGCCAGCGAAGTCAGGCGCTGTTCGATGACTTGCTCGAACTGCGCCTGAGTGCGCTGCTGCACCATTTCTTGCGTGCGCGCGCCGGAAAACAGCGCATACAGCACCAGCGCGGCCACCACGCTGAGCACGATGGCGCCGGCCAGGGCGGCAACGGAAAACTGGATCGACTTGAACTTCATGGGAGCTCCGCACGCAAGAGGACGTCTGCGCAGATGTATCGGCAGGCGGCATTGGGCCATGAGTGCGAGCCGGTGCAATTGCAAGCCGATGTCGCAAATGGATCAGTGCGCGACGCAGTTGCACGGGGCTTGGTGGTGGCTGTGAATTTTTTACGACAGGCCAAGTGGGAAACGTCTGAAAGTCGCTGCAACACGTCCGTTGTATCTGGCGTCGATACAATTACCCGCCTAGGATACGCGACAGGTTTTCAGGGAGCTTTTGAATGAACAAGACATTGGTTGTAAGTGCACTGAGCGCAGCGCTGTTGCTGGTCGGTTGTCAGTCGGTCAACACCACCAGCGGCGGCGCCGTGGGTGTCGAGCGCAAGCAGTACATGTTCAGCATGCTGTCCTCGCAAGAGGTCGACCAGATGTATGCCCAGTCGTATCAGAAGACCGTCGGCGAGGCCTCCAGCAAAGGTGTGCTGGACAAGACCAGCCCCGAGGCCAAGCGGGTTCAGGCGATTGCCAACCGCCTGATCGCCCAGGCGCCGAACTTCCGTCCGGATGCGGCGCAATGGCAGTGGGAAGTCAATCTGATCAAGAGTGATGAACTTAACGCCAACTGCGGGCCTGGCGGCAAGATCATTTTCTACACCGGGCTGATCGACAGCCTGAAACTCACCGACGATGAAATCGCCGCGGTCATGGGCCATGAAATCGCCCACGCCCTGCGCGAACACGGTCGTGAAGCGATGTCCAAGGCTTACGGGATTGAAATGGCCAAGCAGGGCGCAGGTGCGTTGCTCGGTCTGGGTCAGGACAGTCTGGCGCTGGCCGACACCGTGGCCAATTACGGCATGACCCTGCCGAACAGTCGCGCCAACGAAAACGAAGCCGACCTGATCGGCCTGGAACTGGCCGCACGCGCCGGCTACAACCCGAACGCCGCGATCACCTTGTGGAACAAGATGAGCAAGGCGTCGGAGGGTTCGCCGCCGGAGTTCATGAGCACTCACCCGGCTTCGACCAGCCGGATTGCCTCGTTGCAGGCGGCGATTCCGAAGGTCATGCCGCTGTACGAACAAGCGCCTAAATCCTGAGTCGGTGATCGTTCCCACGCTCTGCGTGGGAATGCCTCAAGGGACGCTCCGCGTTCCAAAAGGGACGCAAAGCGTCCCCGGCTGCATTCCCACGCAGAGCGTGGGAACGATCCTTCTCTCAGGGTTAAACCCAGCCACTGCTCTGCATTGCCTTGTACACCGCAACGATCGCCAGAATCATGAATGCCGAGGCCGCGAGGCGACGGATCAGGGTCAGTGGCAATTTGTCTGCGGCGAAGTTACCTGCCAGCACCACCGGCACGTTGGCAATCAACATACCCGCCGTGGTACCGATAATAACCAGCCACAGATCCGGGTATTGCGCGGCCAGCATTACCGTGGCGACCTGGGTCTTGTCGCCCATTTCGGCGAGAAAAAACGCAATCAACGTGGTCAGGAAAGGCCCGAACTTGCGCGCGGTACTGGTTTCATCGTCGTCCATTTTGTCCGGGACCAATGTCCACAGCGCCGTGGCCGTAAAGCTTGCGGCGAGTATCCAGTGCAGCGTCGCATTCGAGAAGAAACTGCCGAACCAGGCGCCGACCGCACCGGCTGCTGCGTGGTTGGCCAGGGTCGCGGCGACAATACCGGCAATGATCGGCCAGGGTTTGCGGAAGCGAGCGGCGAGAATCAGCGCGAGCAGTTGCGTCTTGTCGCCGATTTCGGCCAAGGCAACGATTGCGGTGGGAACGAGTAACGAGTCCAGCATCAGGATTTCCTAAGGGGCGGGTCGACACGGCTATGACACGTACAGCCTTCCCGCCCCGGGTAAGGTGTGCGTGTCATAGGTCTTGTCAAACCCTGCGATCCGTCTGCTGCGGACGCTTGGGTCGCATACGCCATGATCTGAGGATCAAGTATGTTGACGTATGCCGGACGAGCTTGGCGCTCGTGGGAGACTACTCCCCTAGGACGGAGCGGATTCTGCCTAGGCAAATCCGTTTGGGCAAGAACAAATTTTCAGCCGCGCTTGGCCCGGTAAATCCGGAAACCATTGCCTTCAGCCTTGATTGCGCACACACCCAAATGCTCTTCGATCAGCGGCTGATACTTGAGGAAGCTGTTCGCCACCAAGCGCAGTTCGCCGCCGTTTTTAAGATGTTTCGCTGCTTTTCGCAGCAAGTTCTCGGTGGCGAAATAGTCGGTGTGCACGCCGACATGGAACGGCGGGTTGCTCAGAATCGCGCTCAAACCCATCGGCGCGGCATCGATACCGTCACCGGTCAGCACTTCAGCTTCCAGACCGTTGGCCGCCAACGTCAGACGGCTGCTGGCGGCAGCGAACGCATCCACATCCAGCAACGTGACCTGATTGTGTGGGTAGCGACGTTTGACCGCAGCCCCCAGCACGCCCGCGCCGCAACCGAAGTCGAGCAAATGGCCGCTCGGCAGTTTGTCCAGATGCTCCAGCAGCAGGGCACTGCCGCGATCCAGGCGACCGTGGCTGAATACGCCCGGCAGGCTGATGACTTTCAGCGGACCCTCGGCCAAAGGCAATTCATAGGTCTGCGCCAGGCTTTCCAGGGATTTTGCTTCCGGCGCGTTGGCTACGGTGACTTGCCAGAGCTGGCAATGACGCGCGCTGTCGAGCTTGCGCGGTTTGCCGAACGGGTTGAGCTGCTTGGACGCGCCTTCGATGCCGCTGCGTTTTTCGCCGACCAGAAACACTTCCCTGCCGGCCAGACGCGAAGCCACGGCGTTGAGGATGTAATCGGTCAGGTCCTTGGACTTGGGCAGAAACACCACGGCGCTGTCGAACTCGCGCTCCGGGATGTTCACGCCGAAATGGCTGCGACCTTCGAAGCGAGCGTCCAGCGCGGCTTGATCGCCGGCATGCCAGCACCAGCCGAATGCGTTGGGCAGGCGCCCGAGCAAATCGTCGGCGGGCAAACCGGCCAACAGCAACGAACCTTGAAACAACTCGGGTTGACGAAGCAGTACTTCACTGCGCGGATCCATAACTGCTCCTCAAAAAAAAGTGCCGCAGTTTATCAACTGACGACACGCAGCGCCTTACCGCTGAAAAACGCCTGGGCGTTTTCGGTCAATTGGCCGACGATGCGCTGCCGTGCCTCGCGGCTGCCCCAGGCGTTGTGCGGGGTGACAATCAGGCGCGGAATGTCCGCCGCGAGCAACGGATTGCCCTGGGTCGGCGGCTCGACGCTCAACACATCGGTAGCCGCGCCGCCGAGGTGACCGTTGCGCAAGGCATCGGCCAGCGCTTGCTCATCGATCAGTCCGCCGCGTGCCGTGTTGACCACGAATGCTCCGGGTTTCATCGACGCCAATTCGCGGGCACCGATGAAGTGGCGGGTGTGTTCGTTCAGCGGGCAGTGCAGGGTGAGGGCGTCGATCTGCGGCAACAGCTCATCCAGTGGCAAGCGATCCGGGCGGGCTGGGCGCCCGGGAATCTGCCCGAGCAGCACGCGCATGCCGAACGCTTCGGCCAATCGCGCCACGGCGCCGCCGAGTTCGCCATGCCCGAGCAAGCCGAGGGTTTTGCCTTCCAGCTCGACAATCGGGTAGTCGAGCAAACAGAACTGTTTCGCCTGTTGCCAGCGACCTTCGCCAACGGCTTTCTGATAATCGGCCAGACGCGTGGCGAGGTTGAGCAGCAGCATGATCGTGTGCTGCGCCACCGACGGCGTGCCGTAACCTTGGCAGTTGCACACGGTGATGCCGTGAGCGCGGGCGGCAGCAAGGTCGACGTTGTTGGTGCCGGTGGCGGTGATCAGGATCAGTTTCAGCTCGGGGTTGGCGGCCATCGCGGCGGCGTCGATCAGGATCTTGTTGGAAATGGCGACGGTGGCGCCATGCAGGCGTTCGCTGACTTGCTCGGGCAAGGTCTGGGCGAACAGCTGCAGATCGCTGAAACACTCGCGCAACGGACTGAGGTCGAGGTCGCCGAGATCCAGCGAAGGGTGATCAAGGAATACCGCGCGGCGCGTGTTCGTCATCAACTGTACCTTTTGTGCTGTGAGCGTTGGGCGTAATCTGCCGAGCCTACCAGATGAAACAAATTGATACGCCTGGCCGAAAGGAGCCCCCATGTACTGGACCGAGTTCTTGACCGTTGCACTGATCCACTTGCTGGCCGTCGCCAGCCCCGGCCCGGACTTCGCCGTGGTAGTGCGCGAGAGCGTGACCCACGGGCGCCGCGCGGGCACCTGGACGGCACTCGGTGTCGGCACGGCGATTTTCCTGCACGTCGGTTATTCGCTGCTCGGCATTGGCCTGATCGTGTCGCAATCGATTGTGCTGTTCAACGCCTTGAAGTGGGCGGCGGCTGCGTACTTGCTGTACATCGGCTTCAAGGCATTGCGCGCGCAACCGGCGAAAACCGTCACCGATGATCTGCACAAAGAGGCTGGCGTACGCACCGCTCGCGGCGCATTCACTTCAGGCTTCGTGACCAACGGCCTGAACCCGAAAGCCACACTGTTCTTTCTGTCGCTGTTCACCGTGGTGATCAATCCGCACACGCCACTGGCCGTGCAGGCCGGTTACGGGATTTACCTGGCTGTCGCAACTGCGATTTGGTTCTGCCTGGTGGCGATGCTGTTCAGCCAGCAACGGGTGCGCGCCGGTTTCGCCCGCATGGGCCACTGGTTCGACCGCACCATGGGCGCGGTGCTGATTGCTCTCGGCGTGAAAATCGCGTTCACCGAGATGCATTGATCCTACTGTGTAGGAGCTGCCGAAGGCTGCGATCTTTTGATCTTGATCTTAAAAAACAAAGTCAAAAGATCGCAGCCTCGTTGCACTCGACAGCTCCTACACGAGTTCGCTGAGCTTGCTCAGGTTATTCAGGTATTCGCGGGGATTTTCCCCAAGCAAACGGCGAAACATCGCGCTGAACGCCCGCGCGCTGCCGTAACCCAAATCCCGCGCCACACGCTGCACGCTGTCCCCGGCGAGCAGGCGCGGCAGGGCTTCCATCAGGCGCAGCTGCTGGCGCCAGGCGTTGAAACTCATCTGCAATTGCTGCTGAAACAGCCGTGCCAACGTGCGTGAGCTGGCGCCAACCTGCTGCGCCCAGTCTTCCAGCGTATTGGCGTGATCCGGGGTGTGCAGCAGCGCCAGACAAATGTTTTGCAGACGCCGGTCAGTGGGCATCGGAATGTGCAGCGGCAGGTTCTCCAGGCTGGCGAGTTCTTCGAGCATCAGTTGCTGGATCAACGGATTGTCGGCATGCGGCGGCCCTTGCACGGCACGCAGGATCAGCTCGCGCAGCAGTGGCGTCACCGCCAATACACAGCACTGTTGCAGGCTGGCGGGCGACAGCTCAGGGGCGATGAACAGCGAGCGCATCTGCACATCGCCACTCATGAAAATCTCGTGCGCCACCTCGGGTGGAATCCACACCGCGCGACTCGGCGGAATCACCCACGCACCCGATTGCGTGACCACGCGCATGATCCCGCTGACCGCGTACAACAACTGCGCCTCGCGATGCAGGTGCAGCGGCTGGTGCGCGCCATCCAGATAATCCCGGGGGTAGGCACTCACCGGGCCGTGTTCGAAGTGGCTGATCAACATGTCTGATTCGATGACTTGCTTGGCAGGAATGCGCTTTACGGCCAACTTAGCATAAGCGCCACACAACAACGTAAAGCGTGCCGCCATGAATCAATCTCGCAATGTCATTCGCTATATCAACGCCGCGCATGTGATCGATCACATGTTCATGCTGATTTTTCCCGCCGCCGTGCTTGGCATGACTCAAGCGTTCGGTCTCGATTACGCCGCACTGATCGGCTTGTCACTGGGCGGTTTCATTGCCTTCGGCGCTTGTTCACTACCCGCTGGTTGGCTGGGTGATCACTGGAGTCGGCGACAGATGATGCTGGTGTTTTTCTTCGGCATTGGCGCTTCGGCGATCTTCACCGGGCTGAGCAACAGCCCGAGCATGCTGGTGATCGGCCTGACCCTGATCGGTATTTTTGCGGCAATTTATCACCCGGTCGGCACGGCAATGCTGGTTGCTTACGCGCAGAACCGTGGCCGCGAAATCGGCATCAATGGCATGTGGGGCAATCTGGGCGTGGCGTTTTCTGCGTTGATCACGGGGTTGTTGGTGGCGCAATTCGGTTGGCGATCGGCGTTTCTGATCCCGGGCGCAGTGGCGATTGTGCTGGGGGTTGGTTTCGCTTTGCAGGTGCGTGAAGAACCGATTCCGAAGCGTGCGCACACACCACTCAAAGGTGCCGCCGGTCAGCGTATTTCGATGATGATGGTGTTCGGCGTGCTGGCGTTGGCCACGGCCACCGGCGGTGTGGTGTTCAACGCCACCACCATGACCTATCCAAAGCTGTTTCAGGAGCGTTTGCATGAGCTGTTCGCTTCGCCGCAAACCCTCGGCGTGGTGGTCAGTCTGGCCTATGCCTTCGGCGCGGTCGCGCAGTTGAGCATTGGTCGGGTATTGCATCGGCTCAGCCTGAAATGGCCGTTCATTGTCCTGACGCTGTGCCAGGCACCGTTGCTGTTTGCGCTGGCCTATGCCGACGGCTGGGCAGTAATTGCCCTCGGTGCAGCGTTCATGTTCGTGGTGTTCGGGCAGGTAACAGTCAACGATGCGATGGTTGCCAACTTCGTCGCCCCGCAATGGCAATCACGGGTGTTCGCCCTGCGTTACTGTTTATCGTTTGGTGCCAGTGCGACGGCGATTCCGCTGATTTCCTATGTCGAACCGCGCCATGGTTTTGTAGGCCTGTACTTGATTCTCGCGGGTTTCGGCGCGTTGACCTTCCTTGCTGCAGTCGTATTCCCACGCACGCCTTCTGAAGAGGCAGTAGGACAAACGGCCTGACCGAAGACGAAAACCGGCAAATGCTGGCGCAAAGCTAGCATTTGTACGGCTTTGCAAATCATTCCTTTGGCTGATTTGGCTGGCGTATAAGGGTTCTAGAGTACCAATCTCTACGCCAACACCGTGCAGTCAGAAAAGGGATTCTTATGTTGCAGACTCGCGTCATTCCCCCGGCCGATGGGGCCTACCAGTATCCATTGCTGATCAAACGGCTGCTGATGTCCGGCGCCCGTTACGAGAAAACCCGCGAGATCATTTACCGCGACCAGATTCGCTATAGCTACCCGACCCTGATCGAGCGCGTGGCGCGGTTGGCCAACGTGCTGACGGCGGCCGGTGTCAAGGCCGGTGACACCGTGGCGGTGATGGACTGGGACAGCCACCGTTACCTGGAATGCATGTTTGCGATTCCGATGATTGGCGCGGTGATCCACACCATCAACGTGCGTCTGTCGCCTGAGCAGATCCTCTACACCATGAACCACGCCGAGGACCGCTTTGTGCTGGTCAACAGCGAGTTCGTCGGGTTGTATCAAGCGATCGCGCCGCACCTGACCACGGTCGAGAAAACCCTGCTGCTGACCGATCTGCCGGAGAAAACCGCCGATCTGCCGAATCTGGTCGGCGAGTACGAGCAACTGCTGGCCGCTGCAAGTCCGCAGTACGACTTCCAGGACTTCGACGAAAACTCGGTCGCGACCACGTTCTACACCACCGGCACCACCGGCAACCCGAAAGGCGTGTACTTCACCCATCGGCAACTGGTGCTGCACACCATGGGCGTGTCGACGATCATGGGTTCCATCGACAGCGTGCGCCTGCTTGGCACCAACGATGTGTACATGCCGATCACGCCAATGTTCCACGTTCACGCCTGGGGTCTGCCATACGTGGCAACCATGCTCGGACTCAAGCAGGTTTATCCGGGCCGCTACGATCCGGAGTTTCTGGTGGAGTTGTGGCGCAAAGAGAAGGTCACCTTCTCCCACTGCGTGCCGACCATTCTGCAAATGCTGCTTAACGCCAAAGGCGCACAAGGCACCGATTTCGGCGGCTGGAAAATCGTCATTGGCGGCAGCGCGCTCAATCGCACGCTGTATGAAACCGCGAAGGCCCGCGGGATTCAGCTCACCGCCGCCTACGGCATGTCGGAAACCGGACCGCTGGTGTCCTGCGCGCACCTCAACGACGAACTGATGGCCGGCACCGAAGACGAGCGCACCACTTACCGAATCAAGGCCGGTGTGCCGGGGCCGCTGGTGGAAGCGGCAATCGTCGACGGCGACGGCAATTTCCTCCCGGCCGACGGTGAGACCCAGGGCGAACTGGTGCTGCGCGCGCCCTGGCTCACCGAAGGTTATTTCAACGAACCGCAGAAGGGCGCCGAACTCTGGGCCGGCGGCTGGTTGCACACCGGTGACGTCGCCACGCTCGACAGCATGGGCGTGATCGACATCCGCGACCGCATCAAGGACGTGATCAAGACTGGCGGCGAGTGGATCTCCTCGCTGGACCTCGAAGACCTGATCAGTCGTCACGTCGCGGTACGCGAAGTAGCAGTGGTGGGGATCGCCGATCCGCAGTGGGGCGAGCGCCCGTTTGCCTTGCTGGTGATCCGTGAAGGGCATGTGATCGGGGCACGCGAGCTCAAGGAACACCTCAAGCCGTTCGTGGAGTTGGGCCACCTGAGCAAGTGGGCAATCCCGAGTCAGATCGCCCTTGTTACCGAAATTCCCAAGACCAGCGTCGGCAAGCTCGACAAGAAGCGCATCCGCCTCGACATCACCGAATGGCAGGCCAACAACAGCACCTTCCTCTCGACACTTTGAGTGTCTGCTGGCGCGCCGAAACCGGCGCGCCAGACCCACCAAGCAAGCGCTTGGCTTGTGAAATCGAAAAAATCAGCCATCCTTGCCGTGCCGACATGCGTCGGACTGGCGAAAGGACTGTTCCAGAGTGGCCGGCAGCTGCAAATCACACTTTAGAGGGATCAAGCAGTACCACCTGCTGGCTATAGTCCGCTCAAGGATTTTTAAGAACGGAGCACACGCACAAATCGGGGCGATGCATCTTTGGAGTGATTTCGGGTTGTCTCTGGCACCCGGTCCTTCAGGCGTTTTTAAAAGTACTCACTGCCATAACAATAATGCACATGGAGTAGCGTCGATGACCTCAGTAAACCAGTTCTGGCGCCGGGCGAAACTGCCTCTGGCGGTCAGTCTTGCCTCTTCGCTCGCCGGGCCCGCATTCGGCGTCAGTTTCAACGTCGGTGAAATCGAGGGCCAGTTCGACTCGTCCCTGTCGATCGGTGCCAGTTGGTCTACTCAGAGCCCGAACAAGAACCTCATCGGCGTCAACAACGGTGGCCACGGCCTGTCGCAGACATCCGATGACGGTCACGCCAACTTCAAGAGCGGTGAAACCTTTTCGAAGATCTTCAAGGGCATCCATGACCTTGAACTGAAATACGGCGACACCGGCGTGTTCGTCCGTGGCAAATACTGGTACGACTTCGAACTCAAGGATGAAAGCCGCCAGTTCAAGGACATCAGCGATTCGGGTCGCAAAGAGGGCGCGAAATCGTCCGGCGGGCAGATCCTCGACGCCTTCGTCTACCACAACTACGCGATTGCCGATCAGCCGGGTTCCGTGCGTCTGGGCAAGCAGGTGGTGAGCTGGGGTGAAAGTACCTTCATCGGCGGCGGCATCAACTCGATCAACCCGATCGACGTCTCCGCGTTCCGTCGTCCGGGCGCCGAGATCAAGGAAGGCCTGATCCCGGTCAACATGTTCTACGTGTCGCAGAGCCTGACCGAAAACCTCTCGGCTGAAGCGTTCTACCAGCTGGAATGGGACCAGACCGTCGTCGATAACTGCGGCACGTTCTTCTCTCAGCCGGACATCGTTGCGGATGGCTGCGACAGCAATCTGCGCGTGCTGAACAAGCGTTCGCAGATTCCGGCGATTGCCCTGGGGCCTCTGGCGGGCGCAGGCGTCGATGTCAACGAAGAAGGCGTGCTGGTGCGTCGCGGCCCGGATCGCGATGCCCGCGACAGCGGTCAGTGGGGGGCGTCCCTCAAATACATGTTCGAGCCACTCGATACCGAGTTCGGCGCCTACTTCATGAATTACCACAGCCGTGCGCCGATCTTCAGTGCGACTGGTGCACCGCAGTCTGTCTACAACACTGCGGCCTCGCTGCCGGGGCCATTTGCCGCGCTCGCGCCACTGCTGGTAGCGGGCAACTCGAACTACTTCATTGAATACCCTGAAGACATTCGCCTTTACGGTCTGAGCTTCTCCACCACCCTGCCTACCGGTACGGCGTGGAGCGGTGAGATCAGCTACCGTCCGAACGCGCCGGTGCAACTGAACTCCACCGACATCCTGTTCGCCGGTGTGCGTCCGATCGGTGGTGCACTGACCAACGCTTCGATTCTCAATGGCGTGCCGGGTCAGGACCTGCACGGTTACGAACGCAAGGAAATCACCCAGATCCAGACAACGTTCACGCACTTCTTCGACCAGGTCATGGGCGCCAGCCGTCTGACCCTCGTCGGTGAAGTCGGCGCGACCTACGTCGGCGGCCTGGAAAGCCGTTCCAAGAAGCGTTATGGCCGCGATCCGGTGTATGGCCCGGGCGAGTTGCCGGCCACTGGCACAGCCAACACCTGCGCCAACATTCTCAACGCCAGCACCATCAACGGTGCAGGGCCGGGTTCGCCGCAGAACAACCGCAGCCGCAATTGCGACAACGACGGTTTCACCACATCGATGTCGTGGGGTTACCGCGGTCGCGCCATCTGGGAATACAACGACGTCTTCGCCGGTGTGAACCTCAAGCCGAACGTGGCCTGGTCCCACGACGTCAGCGGCTACTCGCCAGGCCCTGGCGGCAACTTCGAGGAAGGTCGCAAAGCGGTCAGCCTGGGCGTTGATGCCGAATACCAGAACACCTACACCGCGAGCCTGGCTTACACCAACTTCTTTGACGGCAAGTACACCACTGTGGATGACCGCGACTTCGTTGCGCTCAGCTTCGGCGTGAACTTCTAAGCACTGCATTCAGGACGAACGAATTTATGAAAATAACAAAGAGTCTGTTCCACGCCGGTGTTCTGGGCCTGTCGCTGCTGGCGACCGGCGTCATGGCCGCCGTGCCTGCTGCCGAAGCCGACAAACTGGGCAAGAGCCTGACGCCGATGGGCGCCGAAATGGCCGGTAACGCCGACGGTTCGATCCCGGCGTGGAAGCCGCTGCCGAAGAACGCCGGCTCGGTCGATAGCAAGGGGTTCCTGTCCAACCCATACGCCAGTGAGCAACCGCTGTTCACCATCACCGCGAAAGACGTCGACAAGTACAAGGACAAACTGGCGCCAGGTCAGTACGCGATGTTCAAGCGCTACCCTGAAACCTTCAAGATGCCGGTCTATCCGTCCCATCGCGGTGCGACCGTGCCGGATGACGTATTCGCCGCCATCAAGAAAAACGCTACCACCACCAACCTGGTGTCCGGCGGCAACGGTCTGGAAAACTTCGATACCGCGGTGCCTTTCCCGATTCCGAAAACCGGTGTGGAAGTCATCTGGAACCACATCACCCGTTATCGCGGCGGCAGCGTGACCCGTCTGGTGACCCAGGCCACGCCGCAACCGAACGGCTCGTACAGCCTGGTGTACTTCCAGGATCAGTTCGTGTTCCGCGACAAGATGAAGGACTACGATCCGGCGAACCCGGGCAACATCCTGTTCTACTTCAAGCAGAAAGTGACCGCGCCGGCACGTCTGGCCGGTGGTGTGCTGCTGGTGCACGAAACCCTCGACCAGGTGAAAGAGCCACGTTCGGCGTGGGTCTATAACGCCGGTCAGCGCCGTGTCCGTCGTGCGCCACAAGTGTCCTACGACGGCCCGGGTACTGCGGCGGATGGCCTGCGGACTTCCGACAACCTCGACATGTTCAACGGTGCGCCGGATCGCTACGACTGGAAGCTCGAAGGCAAGAAAGAGATGTACATCGCCTCCGACAGCTACAAACTCGACGATCCGAAACTGAAGTACGCCGACATCATCAAGGCCGGCCACATCAACCAGGACCTGGCGCGTTACGAGCTGCGTCGCGTCTGGCATGTGGTAGCAACCCTGAAGGAAGGTCAGCGCCACATCTACGCCAAGCGTGACTTCTACATCGATGAAGACACCTGGCAGGCTGCGGTGATCGACCACTACGACGGTCGTGGCCAACTGTGGCGCGTCGCTGAAGCACACGCCGAGAACTACTACGACAAGCAAGTGCCGTGGTATGCCCTGGAAACCCTTTACGACCTGCAGTCCGGCCGCTATCTGGCACTGGGCATGAAGAACGAAGAGAAGAGTGCCTATGACTTCGGCTTCACCGCTACCACCAGCGACTTCACCCCGGCCGCCCTGCGTCAGGATGGTGTCCGCTAACCCGTTGTAACCCGAGGCCGCATCCTCGTGAAAACGCCCCGACTGGTTCGGGGCGTTTTTTTTTGCTTTTGTAGGGGGGGAGCCACAGGAGGGTGTAGCCTTTTTGTAGCCATTTGTAGCAGCAACCTTCATAACCGGTTCGTTTAAGGCTAGTCTGCGGACATCTGCAACGCCGCCAACAGCAATTCGAACAAGAGCCGGCCATGACTGATCTGTCCCCACTTCCGGGTCCCGCAAGCGTTGCCGTCGCGGCACTGGACGGGCGTTTTTTTCGCCCGCCATTACCCGACGGCTACGTGTTGCGACCACGCCTTTGCGAGCGCCTGCAGGCCGGGCTCGGTGGGCGGCTGTTGCTGGTCAGCGCCCCCGCCGGGTTCGGCAAGAGTTCGCTGGCGGTGGAGTTCTGTCAGAGTCTGCCGGCGCACTGGCAAAGCCTCTGGCTGGGCCTGAGTCCTCGCGACAATGACCCCGGTCGCTTTCTCGAACGTTTGCTCGAAGGTTTGCAGGACTATTTTCCGCAATTGGGCAGTCGCGCACTCGGCCTGCTGAAAATGCGCCAACGCCATCAGCCCTTTGCCTTTGAAGAATGGCTCGACGGCCTGCTTGATGAGCTGGCGCTGCACCTCGATCCTGCTGCGCCGTTGCTGCTGGTGCTCGACGATTACCATCTCGCGCAAGGTCCGGTGCTTGATCGTTGCCTGCAGTTTTTCCTCAATCATCTGCCTGATGGCTTGCTGGTGATGGTCACCAGTCGCCAGCGCCCGGACTGGCATCTGGCGCGCTTGCGTCTGTCGCGGCAGTTGCTGGAGTTGCATGAGCAGGATCTGCGCCTGACCCATGACGAAGCGCTGACCTTGCTTGATCGTCATAGCAGTTCGCTGCGCGGCGAAGCTCTGGAAAACCTGATTCAGCGCAGCGAAGGCTGGGTGGCCGGTTTGCGTTTCTGGCTGCTCGCGGTGTCCGAAGCCGGCAGCGATGCGGCGCTGCCACAAGCGCTGAACGGCGGGGAAGGGCTGATCCGCGACTACCTGCTGGAAGAAGTCATCGATTGCCTGCCAGCCGAAGTGCAGGCGTTCCTCTATGAAACCGCACCGCAAGAGCGTTTTTGCAGTGAGTTGTGCGATGCCGTTCGTGAGGCCCACGACAGCGCCGAGATTCTGCGTTTCCTGTTGGCGCATCAGGTCTTTCTGGTACCGCTGGATGAGCATGGGCACTGGTATCGTTATCACCATTTATTCTCTGATTTATTGCGCAGCCGGCCGATTGCTCAGGCGATGGTGCCGACGGCCACGCTGCACCTGCGCGCCTGTCGCTGGTTCAACGCGCAGGGTCTGCTGGATGAAGCGGTTGAACAGGCGTTGCGCGCCGGTCACCTCGATGTCGCCGCGAATCTGGTGCAGAACCTCTCGGAGGAGCAACTGCTGGCCGAGCAAAACGTCGGCATGCTGCTGCGCTGGAAAATGGATTTGCCCGACAGCCTGCTGATCAGCACGCCGCGGCTGATCGTTCTCTACAGTTGGGCGCTGGGGCTGGCCTGCCAGCTCGATGCCGCCGAAGAGTTGTCCAGCCACTTGAGCCGCTTCCTGCCGGCACCTTCCGCCACCGCGCAAAAATCGATGCTGGCGCAATGGCTGGCACTGAGCGGAATCATTGCCCGGGGCCGCGGCCATCGTGAGCTGACGCTCAGATACTGCAGCGAAGCCCTGGAGAGTCTGCCGGCCAAACGTTATGGCCAGCGGCTGATGTGCTTATCGACCCTGTCCAATCTGGCCATTGCCGATGGCGATCTGTGGCGCGCCCGTGGCCTCAACCGTGAATCCCTGGAGCTGGCGCAGCGCGTCGGCAACC
Source organism: Pseudomonas sp. Irchel 3H7 (assembly GCF_900187605.1). Taxonomy (GTDB): domain Bacteria; phylum Pseudomonadota; class Gammaproteobacteria; order Pseudomonadales; family Pseudomonadaceae; genus Aquipseudomonas. Next base: position 531,179 of record NZ_FYEA01000003.1, on the reverse strand, counting down.
CGTTGTTCGAAGCGTTGGCGCACTACGATCGTGCGCGGGTGTTACAGGCACGCGGTGAAATTCTGCGCGCACTCGATGAAGTCCATCAGGGGCTGGAACGGTTGCGCGGCCTGTCGCCACAACGTTTGTATGCGGTGCGCGCGCGGCTGACCCTGTACGAGGGTTTTCTGTTGGCGATGCGCTTGCAGCCTCAGGCCGCACGCGTGCGCTTGTTGGCCGGGATCGGCGAGGCACGGGCCTGTCGCGACATCAGCGTATTGATTGGCCATTGCGTGATCGCGCGTCTGGATGGCAGCAGCGGCGAGTTCGCCAAGGCCTTTGCCGAACTGGCCGAAGCCGAACGCCTGATGCACATCTGGGACGTGCCGCCGATCTACTATCTGGCAATGATCACGCTGGTCAAATGTGAGTTGTGGCTGGCGCAGGGCCGCACCGATCTGGCCGAGGCGTGGCTGGCGCGGTTGGGCCAGACCTACACCGGCGAGCGCGCCGCTGCGCCGCCGGAGTTTCACCCCCAACTGCCATTGCACGTGGAGCTGCAACAAGCGCTGCTCGACATGACGCGCGGCCAGCCGATGCTCGCCGAAGGGCGGCTGGACGTGCTGCACGAAAACGGTCAGCAAACCGGGCGCCAGTTACTCAGCGTGATGGCGTTGACGCAAAAGGTGGCGTTGCTACTGGCGGGCGGGCGCGAGCCGGAAGCACGCAAGACGTTGAGCCAGGCGCTGGAGCTGGCGGCCGGCGGGGTGTTGCAGCCATTCGATGGATTGGCCAAGGAGCACACGGACTGGTTGCGTGGGCAATTGCTGGCGTTCCCCGGACTGGCAGGCCAGCAACTGCTCAAGCATCTACCGCCAGCGCCGCCTCGGCAGATGCCGGAGTCCACGGTCACCGAACAGCTCAGCAGTCGCGAACTGGCCGTACTGCGGTTGATTGCCCAGGGTTGTTCGAACCAGGAAATCAGCGAGCAATTGTTCATTTCGCTGCACACCGTGAAAACCCACGCCAGTCATATCAACAGCAAGCTGGGGGTTGAGCGGCGGACGCAGGCAGTGGCGCGGGCCAAAGAGCTGGGCCTGTTGGCCTAGGAAATAAAAAACGTGGACAAAAAAAACACCCCGCGATGGCGGGGTGTTTTCATTTTTCAGCTTCGAATGTTTCAGGCAGCTAAGGGATCAGACGATGACGTCGTTCGCACTGAGCGAGTTGACGCCCACCACTTGCACTTCGAAGTGCCCCCCAGCGTCTGCGCTCAGGTTGCCCGACAGGACGTTATCTGCAAAACGCAGTTGCCCCAGCCCGGTGAATTCATTGGAGCCAATGAACGTCAAGTGTTGGTAGCCGAGGGTCATCGGGTCAATGTCGAATTTGGAGAAATCGATTTTGTCCCCTTCCAGAGCGTTGAAATCGGCAATGACGTTCTGCGAGGAGCTTGTTCCGAATTCCTTTCCGAGATTGATCATGTTAGTGATGGCAAAGGTGTCAGCCCCGGTACCGCCCGTCAACGTGCTATGTCCCCACCCACCGTACAGTGTGTCGTTTCCTTCCCCACCGAACAGTTTGTCGGTTCCGCCATTGCCGCCGAGTACGTTGTTGCCGGCGTTCCCCGTCAGAATGTTATCGAGGTTGTTGCCCCACATTGTCAGGTCTGCGCTGCCGAGCAGGGTGCCGTCCTCGACGTAATCCGAAAGGTTGTAGTCGACCGAAGTGCGGATCAGGTCGTGACCGCCATTCTGGAACTCGAAGATGAGGTCATTGACGTTATCCACAATAAAGATATCGTCGCCACCCTCGCCAATCATGCGATCAGCGCCGAGACCGCCCGACAGGATGTTGTTGCCATCGTTGCCGTGCAAGACGTTTTCCAGGGCATTACCTGTCAGATTCAGGTTGGCACTGCCAATCATCTGACCATCTTCGACGTTGTCCGCCAGTGTGTAGTCGATGCTGGTGTTGACGGTATCAATCCCCTCATCCGCGAGTTCAACGATAACGTCGTTGATGTTATCCACGTTGTAGACGTCATGCCCGGCTCCACCAATCATGGTGTCTGCGCCTAGCCCGCCATCGATGTAGTTGGTGGCGGAGTTGCCTGTGATGGTGTTGTCCAGCGCATTGCCGGTGAGTGCACCCCACGTGTCGCCAAACATCGTCAAGTCTTCGACATTGGCGCCGAGGGTGTAGCTGATACTGGTTCTGACCAGATCATGCCCTTCGCCGATCTGCTCGATCACGACATCGTTGATGTTATCCACAACGTAGGTGTCGTTGCCGGCGCCACCGATCATGGTGTCGGCACCGGCTGCGCCATCGAGCGTGTTGTTGCCGGCGTTGCCAGTCAGCACGTTGTTCTTTTCGCTGCCAGTACCATTGAGGTTTTCGCTACCGGCAAGGGTGAGATTTTCAATGGAGCTGTCCAGGGTGTAGTCGATGGACGCTATCACCTGATCGACGTCGTTGGGCATGGCACCCATATCAAAAATGAAATCAAAGGCATCATCGACATAGTAAGTGTCGGAACCAGATCCCCCCATCATCAGGTCATGGCCCTGTCCCCCGTCGAGGATGTCATCACCGGCACCGCCTTCGAGGGTGTTATTGCCGCTGTTGCCCGTGAGTATGTTGTTCAGGCTGTTGCCGGTGCCGTTAAGGCTGGCGGTCCCGGTCAGGACCAGGTTTTCCAGGTTGGCACCCAGTGTCCAGTTGATCGACGAACGCACGGTATCGATCTCGTTGGTCAGGGTGCTGGTTTCGCTGATGGTGTCGCCGACGTTGTCGACGACGTAAGTGTCGTTGCCCAAGCCACCTATCAGGGTGTCGGCACCGAGGCCGCCGTCGAGGTAGTTGTCGCCGGCGTTACCGGTCATGCGGTTGGCAACATTGCTGCCGATGCCGCGCAGGTTGGCCGTGCCGACGAACAGCAGATTCTCGACGTTGTCACCGAGGGTGTAGTCAATGGAGGAGAAGACCCGGTCATAAGCGGTAGGCGAAGCGTCGGTTTCGATGATCACATCGCCGATGTTGTCGACGTAGTAGGTATCGACACCATCGCCACCGATCATGGTGTCGGCGCCAATACCGCCATCGAGGGTGTCGTCACCGGCGCCACCGTCAAGGATGTTGTTGCCGCTGTTGCCCGTGATCAGGTTGTTCAGGCTGTTACCGGTGCCGTTAAGGCTGGCGGTCCCGGTCAGGATCAGGTTTTCCAGATTGGCACCCAGTGTCCAGTTGATCGACGAACGCACGGTATCGATCTCGTTGGCCAGGGTGCTGGTTTCGCTTATGGTGTCGCCAGCGTTATCGACCACATAAGTGTCGTTGCCCAGCCCGCCCATCAGGGTGTCGGCACCGAGGCCGCCGTCGAGGTAGTTGTCGCCGGCGTTGCCGGTCATGCGGTTGGCAACATTGCTGCCGATGCCGCGCAGGTTGGCCGTGCCGACGAACAGCAAGTTCTC
>NZ_FYEA01000003.1:0-526924 GCF_900187605.1 Pseudomonas sp. Irchel 3H7 | reverse complement strand
GGGCCCAAACGGTGTCGATCTCGCTGCTCAAGGTGCTGGTTTCGCTGATGGTGTCGCCAGCGTTATCGACCACATAAGTGTCGTTGCCCAGCCCGCCCATCAGGGTGTCGGCACCGAGGCCGCCGTCCAAGTAGTTGTCGCCGGCGTTACCGGTCATGCGGTTGGCGACGTCGCTGCCGATGCCGCGCAGGTTGGCCGTGCCGACGAACAGCAGGTTCTCGACGTTGCCGCCGAGGGTGTAGTCGATGGAGGAGAAGACCCGGTCGTAGGCGGTAGGCGAAGCATCGGTTTCGATGATCACGTCACCGACGTTATCGACGTAATAGGTATCGACGCCGGCACCACCGATCATGATGTCGGCGCCGAGGCCGCCATTGAGGGTGTTGTCGCCGCCGTTGCCTGTCAGGACGTTGTTGAGGTCGTTGCCTTCGAGGTTGATTGCGGCATTGCCGAGTAGCGAAGCATCCTCAATGTTCGCGCTCAGTGCGTAACTCACCGAAGACCGGACGACATCGTAGCCCTCGTTGGCCAGCTCCACGACCAGATCGCTGGCATCGTCGACGATATAGGTGTCGTTGCCCACGCCACCGATCAGCGTGTCCGCGCCGTAACCACCATCAAGTATGTTGTTGCCGATGTTGCCGGTAATGCGGTTATCGCTGTAGTTGCCTGTACCGTTCAGGTCACTCGAACCCATGAGGAAAAGGGCTTCGAGGTTAACGTCGAGCGTGAAGTTGGCCGATGAGTAGACCTGGTCATAATCGTTGGTCCAGCCTTCGACGACGACGTCGGCGGAATTGTCGACCATGTAGATGTCGTTGCCATCGCCACCGATCAGGGTGTCGGCACCCACGCCCCCGTCGAGGATGTTGTCGCCGGTATTGCCTGTCAGCACGTTATTGAGTTCGTTGCCGCTGAGATTGATGGCGGCATCGCCCAGCAGTTGACCGTCTTCCAGGTTGGCACCCAGCGTATAGGTGACATAACTGCGTACCTGGTCGCGGCCCTCGTAGGCCAGTTCAACCAGCGTATCTTCCAGACCGTTGATCACGTAGGTGTCATTGCCTGCGCCGCCCGTCAGGGTGTTGGCAAATGCATTGCCGGTCAGCACGTTGTCCCGGGCGTTGCCCTGGATGTCGAACGCCCCGTTACCGTTCACGGTGACGTTTTCAAAGTTGCCCAGCGCGCTGCTGTTCAAATTGATGAGGGTGTTGCTCTGCACGCTGTAATTGAGGATCAGCGTGTCATTGCCTTCGTTCGCATTTTCTTTGGCCAGGTCCAGTTCGCCGGCCTGGTCGATGATATAGGCATCGTTACCGGCGCCGCCGATCAGGGTATCCAGGCCCGCCAGGCCATCGAGTACGTTATCACTGGCGTTGCCGGTCAGAACGTTGTCAAGGCTGTTACCCGTGGCGTTGACGTTGCCACTGCCGAGGAGTTCGAGGTTTTCCAGATTGTTGCCCAGGCCCCAGCTTACCGAGGCGCGCACAGTGTCGATCTCGCTGGCCAGGGTGCTGCTCTCGAGAATGATGTCGCCGGCGTTGTCGACCACATAGATGTCGTTACCGGTCCCGCCAATCAGCGTGTCGGCGCCACCATAACCGTCGAGCAGGTTATTGCCGGCATTACCGGTGATGACGTTTTTTCCGTCGTTGCCATAGCCATTGATGCTGGCATTGGTCAGCAGTGTGAGGTTTTCGACGTTGGTGTTGATGTAGAGGCTATAGCTGGTCGTGGAGAAAACCGAATCGACCTCACTGGCCGAGGTACCGGTTTCGTAGATCCGGTCATCCCGGTTGTCGACGTAGTAGGTGTCGTTGCCGGCACCGCCGTACATCGTGTCGACACCTGTGCCACCGTCGAGAACGTTGTCCAGGTCGTTGCCGCGCAGGATGTCGTTGAAATTCGAACCGATGGCATTTTCGATCTTGGCGCCATAGGCGATGCCCAGGCCGCTGTTGAAGACAGAGCCACCGGTGAGATTGGGCAACCCGATGGTGCTGTAGGTGCCTTCATTGAGGTTGATATCGACCTTCGCGGCCTGAGAGCTGGCATCGATCGTGTCGTTGCCGCCAGCGTCCCAGATGGTTTCGAAGACCGGTTCGTAAGCTTTCCACTTGTAGACGTTGTCGCCAGTCTGCCAACTCATGTTGGCGCCGTACAACGCCTGTATGGCGAGGATGTCCAGCACCATCGGCGTCATGGGTTGATAGGAGTAGGAGTTGTTGTAGCTCATGACCGTGAACTGGACGTCGTCCAGTGCCGGGTTGAGGATCGTCGGGTTCCCCAAGGTTCCGGAAAATGGATGCTTGAGGCCCAGTGCATGACCTATTTCGTGGATGAAGGTCATGTAGTCATAAGTACCCTTGGTGGCGTACTCGGTAGTCGGATCACCGATCCATACGTCACCGCCGCGCGGGACACTGGAGGGGGTGTACGCCCAGGCAGCTGCCTCGTTGCCCATCAAGCCATAACCACCGAACCGCAGATCGCCAACGTTGGAGATATCGTCGGTAGTCTGGGTAAAGGTGATGTTGGCGACGGCGCTCCAGGTGGCCAGCGCATTGATGATGCCGCTTTTCTGACTGTCGGACAGCTTGTAGATGGCGTTGTATTCGTTATCGGCACTGTAGTTGGTGGCGAAGTACGAAGTGCCTGGTTCGATAAAGCTGTAGGTCAGTTGGGTCGGGCCATCGAATGGCCAATTCACGCCTGCCCAATAGGTTCCTGAAAGCAAGCTGTCGAGCGCATTGACGCCTGTCAATTTGGACGAAAGGCTGAAGGTAATTCCGGTTGGGCTCGGCATGCGATTTTCCTGAGTGCTATGCGGCCCTTCCCGAATGCGACCGCTACAAGTGCGCGATTTTGCATCAGAAACGTTACGAGTGACATCACTTGGCCAGTATTTTCCGATTGGTGGCGTCATCCCCGTGACCCACGAACCCATGTGTCGGCGGGTGACGTAGAATCCTGAGTCAAACTATCTGCGCTTGCCACGCTTGTCCGTTTACCGATTCAGGATTTCGACATGACTGTTTCAGCTCCCGCCTTGATCCGCGAAACCTTCCCCGTCGGCCCTTTGCAGTGCAACTGCACCATCATTGGCGACCCGTTGACCAAGAAAGCCATCGTCGTCGACCCCGGCGGCAACCCTGATCTGATCATGGCGCGCCTTGATGCGCTGGGCCTGAAAGTCGTCAGCATCATTCACACCCACGCGCATCTGGATCACTTTCTCGCTTCCGGGCAAATGAAGGAAAAAACCGGCGCGACCCTGCACCTGCACAAGGAAGATCAATTCCTGTGGGACAACCTGGAAATGCAATGCCAGATGTTCGGTGTGCCGTATGTGCCCGTGCCGTCACCGGATCGCTGGCTGAGCGACGACGAAGAACTGGCCTGCGGCTGCGGCGTGGCGCTGCATACGCCAGGTCATACACCCGGTTCCATGAGCTTTTGGTTTTCCGAGGCTAAGCTGTTGATTGCCGGCGACACGTTGTTTCGTCGCGGCGTAGGGCGTACGGATTTGTGGGGCGGCGATCAGGCGACCATCGTGCGTTCGATCAAGCAGCGGCTATATACCTTGGACGAGGACGCAATCGTGGTGACCGGACATGGGCCGGATACGCGTCTGGGGGACGAGATGCGCGAAAACCCGTTTGTGCGCGCCTAAATATTTTGTCACGAGTGCCCGGCGGAATTTTTGTGCATTGTCATGATCAAACGCCCGCGCAGGTCCATTAACCCAGTGGCCGCTGCACCACAGAATGCGAAAAACCAGGAGCTCTCCATGTTCACCAAGCGTCGTTTGATTATTGTCGCTACTGCCGTGGCCTTGCTGTCCGGCTGTGCCTCGCCTAACCCGTATGACAATCAGGGCCAGGCTGACGGTGGCTCGCAAGGCATGAGCAAAACCGCCAAGTACGGTGGCCTCGGTGCTCTGGCCGGTGCGCTCGCCGGTGCCGCCATCGACCACAACAACCGCGGCAAAGGTGCCCTGATCGGTGCGGCTGTGGTGGGTGCCTCCGCAGCCGGTTACGGTTACTACGCCGACCAGCAGGAAAAGAAACTGCGCGCGAGTATGGCCAACACCGGTGTTGAAGTGCAGCGTCAGGGCGATCAGATCAAGCTGATCATGCCGGGCAATATCACCTTCGCTACCGACTCGGCGAACATCGCTTCCAGCTTCTACCAGCCGCTGAACAACCTGGCCAACTCGTTGAAAGAATTCAACCAGAACCAGATCGAAATTGTTGGCTACACCGACAGCACCGGCAGCCGCCAGCACAACATGGACCTGTCGCAGCGTCGTGCGCAGAGCGTGGCGACCTATCTGACCTCGCAAGGTGTCAGCGGTGCCAACCTCTCGGCCCGTGGCGCCGGTCCGGATAACCCGATTGCCAGCAACGGTGATGTGAATGGCCGGGCGCAGAACCGTCGGGTTGAAGTCAACCTGAAGGCGATCCCGGGTCAGCAGTATGGTGGTCAGCAGCAACAGCAGCCGGGTACGGTTCAGCAGTATCCGTAAGCGCTAGCCTGAATGAAAAAATGCCCGGTCCAGTGATCGGGCATTTTTTTGTCTGGCCTGTTATGGCCTCATGGCGAGCAGGCTCACTCCCACAGGAATTGATGATGTACACAAAAGTTGTGTTCCACACCTAACCCTGTGGGAGCGAGCTTGCTCGCGAAGGGGGCATAACAATCAGGCACAAATCATCGGATACAAAAAAGCCCCCGGACACATCGCTGTCCGGGGGCTTTTTGTTTGTCAGCGAAGGCTGATTACTTCTTCAAACCATAATGCTCATCGAGCATGCCCGGTGAGTTCGGGGTCTTCGGTGCGTAATCACGTGGCGGCTCCTGATCGCGCGGTGGCGTCAGGCGTTCACGTGGTGCGACTGCCGCGTCAGCGTGCAGGGCTGCGATCAGGCGCTGGCGGGTCTGCTCGTCCAGGGCCAGACGATTGGCGCCCTCGGCGAGATGATCCTGCACTTCCTGATAGCTCTGGGTCAGCTTCTTGACCAGCATCGCGGTGCTGTTGAAGTGGGTGACCACCTCGTTTTGATAACTGTCGAAACGCTCCTGGATATCATCCAGTTGACGCTGCGTACGGCTCGGCGCGGCGTTCGGCGCAACGCGCGCGATCAGGAATCCAATGGCGACACCCACAACCAGGGCAAGAGTCGGTAACAACCAAACTAAGAGCGAGTGTTCCACGAGTCCTTCCTCTATAAACGGCTTTGCTTTACGTTAACGGCTCGAACCTGCGCTGTATACCGCGATTCACTCGCAATAGATTGGCACAGACAATTTGCTAGACGAGTCGACCTGATTCGAGGTCACGGAGTTCCTTCCTTGCTGATGCGTGAAACCCCTGTAGTGATTGACGGCCCGGTGGGTCAACTTGAGTCTCTGTATCTGGATAACGAGCAGCCAATCGGCATCGCGCTGATCTGCCATCCGAACCCGGTGCAGGGCGGCACCATGCTCAACAAGGTCGTCTCGACCCTGCAGCGCACCGCGCGCGATGCGGGCCTGATTACCTTGCGCTTCAACTATCGTGGCGTTGGTGCCAGCGAAGGTTCGCACGACATGGGCACCGGCGAGGTCGACGATGCTCAGGCTGCCGCTGCATGGCTGCGAGAAAAACACCCGGATCTGCCGCTGACCCTGTTCGGTTTTTCCTTCGGCGGATTTGTTGCAGCAAGTCTCGGCGGTCGACTCGAAGCGCAGGGCGTACAGCTCAAGCACCTGTTCATGGTTGCTCCGGCGGTGATGCGTCTGGGCGAGCAGGATCAACTGCCGCAGCAGGGTGAACTCACGGTGATCCAGCCGGAAACCGACGAAGTCATCGATCCGCAACTGGTTTACGACTGGTCGGAAAAACTCCAGCGCCCCCATGAGCTGCTGAAAGTGGCAGAATGCGGACACTTTTTTCATGGCAAGCTGACCGATCTCAAGGATCTGATCCTGCCGCGTCTCTCGAATTGATTGCAGTCTGACAAGCGATTACCCATGACGAACCGTACCCGTATCCTCACCGGCATCACCACCACCGGCACGCCGCACCTGGGCAACTACGCCGGCGCCATCCGCCCGGCGATCCTCGCCAGCCGCGACAGCAATGCCGATTCGTTCTACTTCCTGGCCGACTACCACGCCCTGATCAAATGCGATGACCCGCTGCGCATCCAGCGCTCGCGTCTGGAAATCGCCGCGACCTGGCTGGCCGGTGGCCTCGATGTCGACCGCGTGACTTTCTACCGCCAGTCCGACATCCCGGAAATCCCTGAGCTGACCTGGCTGCTGACCTGCGTGGCCGCCAAGGGCCTGCTCAACCGTGCGCACGCTTACAAGGCCTCGGTGGACAAGAACGTTGAAACCGGTGAAGACCCGGACGCCGGCATCACCATGGGCCTCTACAGCTACCCGGTGCTGATGGCGGCGGACATCCTGATGTTCAATGCGCACAAAGTACCGGTCGGTCGTGACCAGATCCAGCACGTGGAAATGGCCCGCGACATCGGTCAGCGCTTCAACCACCTGTTCGGTCAGGGCAAAGAATTCTTCACCATGCCTGAAGCGCTGATCGAAGAAAGCGTGGCGACGTTGCCGGGCCTCGACGGTCGCAAGATGTCGAAGAGCTACGACAACACCATCCCGTTGTTCTCCAGCGCCAAAGAGATGAAGGACGCGATCTCCCGCATCGTCACCGACTCCAAAGCGCCAGGCGAAGCCAAGGATCCTGACAACTCGCACCTGTTCACCCTGTTCCAGGCCTTCGCCACGCCAGCGCAGGCTGACGAATTCCGCAGCGAATTGCTCGGCGGTCTGGGTTGGGGCGAGGCGAAGAACCGTCTGTTCCAGTTGCTCGACAACGATCTCGGCGACGCGCGCGACAAGTATCACCAGTTGATCGAGCGCCCGGCGGATCTGGAAGACATTCTGCAGATCGGCGCCAAGAAAGCCCGTGCCGTGGCAACGCCGTTCCTCAACGAACTGCGCGAAGCCGTTGGCCTGCGTTCCTTCGTCAATCAGGTTCAGGTTGCCGCGACGACCAAGAAGAAAGCCGCAAAAGCCGCACGTTTCGTCAGTTTCCGCGAAGACGACGGCAGCTTCCGTTTCCGTCTGCTGGCGGCCGATGGCGAGCAACTGCTGTTGTCGCGCAACTTCGCCGACGGCAAAACCGCCGGGCAGGTGACCAAGCAACTGCAATCCGGCCAGCCGCTGGACGTGCGCAGCGAAGACCTGAGCTTCAGCGTGTGGCTGGAAGGCGAGTGCGTTGGCGACAGCCCGGCATTCGCCGACGCTGCGGCGCGGGACGCGGCCATCGAGGCTTTGCGCGTCGCGCTGACCCCGGTTCGGGACTAATCGGCGGCACGGTCCGACCAAGGGCCGATTGCCATTCCCACGGGCCGTCGCTACAGTGACGGCCCGTTTTTGTTGCCTTGCTAACGAATTATGACGCCCCTAGAACGATACCAAGCTGATCTGAAACGCCCGGACTTCTTCCATGACGCCGCGCAGGAAACTGCTGTGCGTCATCTGCAGCGTCTGTACGAGGATCTGATCGCCGCCGATCAGAACAAACCGGGTCTGCTGAGCAAACTGTTCGGCAAAAAAGATCAGACGCCGGTCAAGGGCCTGTATTTCTGGGGCGGCGTAGGTCGCGGCAAAACTTATCTGGTCGACACCTTCTTCGAAGCGCTGCCGTTCAAGGAAAAGACCCGCACCCACTTTCACCGCTTCATGAAGCGTGTGCACGAAGAGATGAAAACCCTCGGCGGCGAGAAAAACCCGCTGACCATCATCGCCAAGCGCTTCGCGACCGAGTCGCGGGTGATCTGCTTCGATGAATTCTTCGTCTCCGACATCACCGACGCGATGATCCTCGGCACGCTGATGGAAGAGTTGTTCAAGAATGGCGTGACCCTGGTCGCGACCTCGAACATCGTGCCGGACGGTCTGTACAAGGACGGCCTGCAACGTGCGCGCTTCCTGCCAGCCATCGCCCTGATCAAGCAGAACACCGAGATCGTCAACGTCGACAGCGGTGTCGACTACCGTCTGCGTCACCTCGAACAAGCGGAGCTGTTCCACTATCCGCTCGACGAAGCCGCTCACGAAAGCCTGCGCAAGAGCTTCAAGGCTCTGACGCCAGAGTGCACCGCAGCGGTCGAGAACGACGTGTTGATGATCGAAAACCGCGAGATCCGTGCGCTGCGCACCTGTGACGACGTGGCCTGGTTCGACTTCCGCGAACTGTGCGACGGCCCACGTAGCCAGAACGACTACATCGAACTGGGCAAGATTTTCCACGCCGTGCTGCTCAGCGGTGTCGAGCAGATGAGCGTCACCACCGACGACATCGCCCGTCGTTTCATCAACATGGTCGACGAGTTCTACGACCGCAACGTCAAGCTGATCATTTCCGCTGAAGTCGAGCTGAAGGATCTGTACACCGGCGGCCGCTTGAATTTCGAATTCCAGCGCACGCTGAGCCGTCTGCTGGAGATGCAATCGCACGAATTCCTGTCGCGGGCGCACAAGCCTTAAACAGAATCGCGAAACAAAAAAGGGCCTGCAATTGCAGGCCCTTTTTTATGTCCAGAATTCACCGCAATACCCTGTAGGAGTGAGCCTGCTCGCGATAGCGGTGGATCAGTCACATAAATGCTGCATGGACGGACGCAATCGCGAGCAGGCTCACTCCTACATGGGGTTGTGTATGGGCAGAGGGCTAAGCAGCCTGCTGAAACTGCTGCCGATACTGGTTCGGCGACAGTTCAGTGTGCTGACGGAACAGCCGCGCAAAGAAGCTCGCGTCGTCGTAACCGACTTCATAACTGATGGTTTTGATGCTCTTGCGGCTCCCGGACAGCAAACCCTTGGCGGTCTCGATACGCAGCCGTTGCAAGTAATGCAGTGGCTTGTCACCGGTGGCCGTCTGGAAGCGTCGCATGAAATTGCGGATGCTCATGCCATGCTCGCGGGCCACGTCTTCGAAGCGGAACTTGTCGGCGAAATGCTCTTCGAGCCAATGCTGAATCTGCAGGATGATTACGTCCTGATGCAGTTTCTGCCCGCCAAAACCGATGCGTCCCGGCGCATAGCTGCGCTGCACCTCATAGAGAATGTCGCGGGCCACGGCTTGCGCGACGTTGGCCCCGCAAAAGCGCTCGATCAAGTAAATGTAGAGATCGCAGGCTGAGGTGGTGCCGCCGGCGCAGTACAGGTTGTCGGCATCGGTCAGGTGTTTGTCCTGATTGAGGTAGACCTTGGGAAACCGCTCGGCGAAGGCATTGAAGAAGCGCCAGTAGGTGGTCGCTTCCTTGCCGTTGAGCAGACCGGCCTCGGCCAGCCAGAACACCCCGGTGGCTTCGCCGCACAATACGGCGCCGCGCGAGTGTTGTTCGCGCAGCCATGGCAAGACTTGTGGATAACGGCTGCACAGCGTGTCGAAATCGTCCCAGAACGCCGGGAGGATAATGACATCGGCGTTTTCCAGGCCACCGTCGACCGGCATCACGACGTCACTGAAGCTGTTCACCGGTTTGCCGTCGGGGCTGACCAGGCGTGTTTCAAACGCCGGTGTCAGGCCGTGGCCCAGTTGTTTGCCATAACGCAGGCTGGCCAGATGGAAGAAATCCTTGGCTTGCATGAGAGTGGAAGCGAAAACCCGGTCGATTGCCAGGATGCTGACGCGCCGCAAGGGCGTGGAGACTTGCTTGGACATAATTCAACTTTTGTTTTGTTTTTATAAGGGAAAGTGGTCACCAGACGGCTGGATCGTCTTATTTTTTGTCGGATGTGTCCAGTGTCCTGTGTCAGAGGGGAGGCTTAGTCTCTGAAGATCATCTCCCTCCAACAACAAAGAAAGGTGCCGCATGATCCCCAGAACCTTGTTTAGCCCCGAGCACGAATTGTTTCGCGACAGCGTCCGCACCTTCCTCGAAAAAGAGGCCGTGCCGTTTCATGCGCAATGGGAGAAGCAAGGCTATATCGACCGCAAACTCTGGAACAAGGCAGGGGAGGCGGGGATGCTCTGCTCGCACCTGCCGGAAGAGTATGGCGGGCTGGGAGCGGACTTTCTTTACAGCGCGGTGGTGATCGAGGAGGTCGGTCGACTGGGCCTGACCGGCATCGGTTTCTCGCTGCATTCGGACATTGTCGCGCCGTACATCCTGCATTACGGCAGCGAAGCGCTGAAGCACAAATACCTGCCGAAACTGGTTTCGGGCGAGATGGTCACGGCCATTGCCATGACCGAACCGGGCGCCGGTTCCGATCTGCAAGGCGTGAAGACCACGGCCGTGCTGGACGGTGACGAATATGTGATCAACGGTTCGAAAACCTTTATCACCAACGGCTTTCTGGCGGACTTGGTGATCGTAGTCGCGAAGACCGATCCGAAGGCCGGCGCCAAGGGCACCAGCCTGTTTCTGGTGGAAGCGAATACGCCGGGCTTCGACAAGGGCAAGCGCCTGGAGAAGGTCGGCATGAAGGCGCAGGACACCTCGGAATTGTTCTTTCAGGATGTGCGCGTGCCGAAGGAAAACCTGCTGGGGCAGGCTGGGGCAGGGTTTGCTTATCTGATGCAGGAGTTGCCGCAAGAGCGTCTGACGGTAGCGATTGGTGGCCTGGCTTCAGCTGAAGCGGCGTTGCAATGGACGCTTGATTACACCCGTGATCGCAAGGCCTTTGGCAAGGCGATTGCCGACTTCCAGAACACCCGCTTCAAGCTGGCGGAGATGGCGACTGAAATCCAGATCGGTCGAGTGTTCGTCGATAAATGTCTGGAGCTGCATCTGCAAGGCAAGCTGGATGTGCCGACAGCGGCGATGGCCAAATACTGGGGCACCGATCTGCAATGCAAGGTACTCGACGAATGCGTGCAGTTGCATGGCGGCTACGGTTTCATGTGGGAATACCCGGTAGCCCGGGCGTGGGCGGATGCGCGGGTGCAACGGATTTATGCCGGCACCAATGAAATCATGAAGGAGATCATTGCGCGTTCGCTTTGATGATCGTTCCCACGCTCTGCGTGGGAATGCCGCCGGGGACGCTCCGCGTTCCGCTTTGGTGATGATCTGATCGGCCTCTTCGCGAGCAGGCTCGCTCCCCAAGGATCACGCTGTACCTGTGGGAGCGAGCCTGCTCGCGAAGCTTTTAGCGTTCAATCAAGGCGCAGGATTCGGATGATCCTTGTGAATCGCTTCGATCCCTGCCAGCACTTCGTCGGAAAGCTTCAGATCAAAACTGGCAATGTTGCTGTCCAGTTGCTCAAGCGTCGTCGCACCAATGATGTTGCTGGTGACGAACGGTTGCTGCGTGACAAACGCCAGCGCCATCTGCGCAGGATCCAGACCGTGTTCACGGGCCAGCGCCACATAGCGGCTGCACGCTGCTTCCGACTGCGCGTTGAAATAGCGGCTGAAGCGACTGTAGAGGCTCAGACGACCTTTCGGCGGCCGGGCGCCACCTTCGTATTTGCCTGACAGAAAACCAAACGCCAGCGGCGAATAGGCCAGCAGACCGCATTGCTCGCGAATGGCGATTTCTGCCAGACCGACTTCAAAGCTGCGGTTGAGCAGGTTGTACGGGTTTTGAATCGACACCGCACGCGGCCAGCCACGGGCCTCAGCCAATGCCAGAAAACGCATGGTGCCCCACGGCGTTTCGTTGGACAGGCCGATGTGGCGGATCTTGCCGGCCTTCACCTGTTCGTCGAGCGCCTCGAGGGTGTCTTCGAGCGGCGTCAGGTTGGCTTCGATCTTGTGTTTGTAGCCCAGCTGTCCGAAAAAGTTGGTGCTGCGTTCCGGCCAGTGCAATTGGTACAGGTCGATGTAATCGGTCTGCAAACGCTCGAGGCTGGCGTCCACCGCTGCGGTGATGTGCTGGCGGTTGTGGCGCAGGTTTTTGTCGCGGATGTAGTCAATGGTGTTGCCCGGGCCGGCGATCTTGCTGGCGAGAATCCAGTCGGCGCGATCACCGCGACTTTTGAAGTAATTGCCGATGTAGCGCTCGGTGGTGGCGTAGGTTTCGGCTTTCGGCGGCACCGGATACATCTCGGCGGTGTCGATGAAATTGATCCCGGCTTCCTTGGCCCTTTCGATCTGCGCGAAGGCTTCAGCTTCAGTGTTTTGCTCGCCCCAGGTCATGGTGCCGAGGCAGATTGCACTCACGTTCAGGTCGGTACGGCCTAGCTGGCGATAGTCCATCGGGTGCTCCTTGGGCAAAACAATCATAAAAGCAGGTTGAAATATTTTTCGCAATCTGCATAATTGCCGACCTCTTTCTGCAGTGGAAGTGATGCGCCGCCGCCGAAGAATCTTGCCGTTGAACGGACGCGCCGACCCGAGCCCCCGAAAGCGTCTGTATCCGGCTGCCTTTGACTTGTCAAAGTACGCACTATTCAGTAAGATCCGCCGTCTAATTTACAGGGCGGCCCCTGAGGCTATAAAGAATGAAAACTTTTACTGCTAAACCGGAAACAGTAAAGCGCGACTGGTTTGTCGTCGACGCTGCTGGTCAGACCCTGGGTCGTCTGGCCACCGAAATCGCGAGCCGTCTGCGTGGCAAGCACAAGCCTGAGTACACTCCTCACGTTGACACCGGCGACTACATCGTCGTAATCAACGCTGAGCAGATTCGTGTTACCGGTGCTAAAACCACTGACAAAATGTACTACTCCCACTCCGGTTTCCCGGGCGGCATCAAGTCGATCAACTTTGAAAAGCTGATCGCTAAAGCCCCTGAGCGCGTGATCGAGACCGCGGTTAAAGGCATGCTGCCTAAAAACCCACTGGGTCGCGACATGTACCGTAAGCTGAAAGTCTATGCGGGCGCTGCACACCCACATACTGCTCAGCAGCCCCAAGAACTGAAGTTTTAACGGAATAGTACATTATGTCGGCGACTCAAAATTACGGCACTGGCCGTCGCAAGACCGCAACCGCACGCGTTTTCCTGCGTCCGGGTACTGGTAACATCTCCATCAACAACCGTTCGCTGGATAACTTCTTCGGCCGCGAAACTGCCCGCATGGTAGTTCGTCAGCCGCTGGAGCTGACCGAGACTGTCGAGAAGTTCGACATCTACGTCACCGTGATCGGTGGTGGTGTAAGTGGTCAAGCTGGCGCAATCCGCCACGGCATCACTCGCGCTCTGATGGACTACGACGAAACCCTGCGTGGCGCTCTGCGCAAAGCTGGCTTCGTTACTCGCGACGCCCGTGAAGTTGAACGTAAGAAAGTTGGTCTGCGTAAAGCGCGTAAGCGTCCGCAGTACTCGAAGCGTTAATTCCGCTTCCGCGTTCAAAAAGAACGCCCGCCTCCTCACGGAAGCGGGCGTTTTTTTATGCCTGTGATTTATCAAAGAATTGCGCTGCGACAACTTGCCACTTCCGTAGACCCCCTATACTGCAAGGCTTGAGGGTAAGAGCTCGGGGTAATTCCCTTGTCAGAATTGGGGCTTTTCATTACCATCTCGGCAAAATTTTTATAAGTAACATTGATTTATTTAGTAGACGCCTGATTTAACAGGCCACAAAAGCTGATGGGAGAGGACTGAATGAGCAATGACGGCGTGAATGCAGGCCGGCGTCGCTTCTTGGTAGCAGCCACATCCGTGGTGGGTGCTGCAGGAGCGGTGGGGGCTGCGGTCCCGTTCGTGGGGTCATGGTTTCCCAGTGCCAAGGCGAAAGCCGCCGGTGCACCGGTGAAAGTGAATGTCAGCAAAATCGAGCCAGGACAGCAGATGATTGCTGAATGGCGCGGCCAGCCGGTGTTCATTGTCCGCCGTACCGAGGAAATCCTGGGGAATCTCAAGAAGATCGAGGGCCAGCTCTCCGATCCAACCTCCAAAAACTCCACGCAACCCACCTATGTCGACCCTGAAGTGCGCTCGATCAAGCCGGAAATTCTGCTGCTGATCGGGATCTGCACACACCTGGGTTGCTCACCAACCTTCCGTCCCGAAGTGGCACCTGCGGATCTCGGTAAAGACTGGGTCGGTGGCTATTTCTGCCCTTGCCACGGTTCCCACTACGATCTGGCTGGCCGCGTCTACAAGTCGCAACCTGCGCCTTTGAACCTGCCAGTTCCCCCGCATTCCTATGAGACCGATGACCTGATTGTCATTGGCGTCGATACGGAGAAAGCGTGATGAGCAAGTTCATGGATTGGGTTGATGCGCGCTTTCCCGCGACCAAAATGTGGGAAGACCATCTCAGCAAGTATTACGCTCCAAAAAACTTCAACTTCTTCTATTTCTTCGGCTCCTTGGCGCTGCTGGTGCTGGTGAATCAGATCGTTACCGGTGTCTGGCTGACGATGAGTTACACGCCGTCGGCAGAAGAAGCCTTCGCTTCCGTTGAATACATCATGCGCGACGTCGAGTACGGCTCGATCCTGCGTCTGCTGCACTCGACCGGCGCTTCGGCGTTTTTCATCGTGGTTTATCTGCACATGTTCCGTGGCCTGCTCTACGGTTCGTACCAGAAACCGCGCGAGCTGGTCTGGGTCTTCGGCATGCTGATTTACCTGGCGCTGATGGCCGAAGCCTTCATGGGTTATCTGCTGCCTTGGGGTCAGATGTCCTACTGGGGTGCCCAGGTGATCATCTCGCTGTTCGGTGCGATTCCGGTGATCGGAAACGACCTGACCCAGTGGATTCGTGGTGACTACCTGATCTCCGGGATCACCCTGAACCGCTTCTTCGCCTTGCATGTGGTGGCTCTGCCAATCGTGATTCTCGGTCTGGTCGTGCTGCACATTCTGGCGTTGCACGAAGTCGGTTCGAACAACCCTGACGGCGTCGACATCAAGAAGCACAAAGACGAAAACGGCATCCCGCTGGACGGCATTGCCTTCCACCCGTACTACACCGTGAAAGACATAGTCGGTGTCGTGGTGTTCCTGTTTATCTTCTGTTTTATTGTGTTCTTCTTCCCGGAAATGGGCGGCTACTTCCTCGAAAAACCAAACTTCGAACAGGCTAACCCGTTCAAGACACCAGAGCACATTGCCCCGGTCTGGTACTTCACGCCGTTCTACGCAATCTTGCGGGCGATCCCCGACAAACTCATGGGTGTGATTGCCATGGGCGCGGCGATTGCGGTGCTGTTCGTGCTGCCATGGCTGGACCGCAGTCCGGTCAAATCGATGCGCTATAAGGGCTGGATGAGCAAAATCTGGCTGCTGGTGTTCTGCATTTCGTTCGTGATTCTGGGCATTCTCGGTGTTCTTGCGCCGACGCCGGAGCGAACCTTGCTGTCGCAGGTCTGCACCTTCCTGTACTTCGCCTACTTCATTCTGATGCCGTTCTACACCAGGCTCGAGAAGACCAAACCGGTTCCGGAAAGGGTGACTGGCTGATGAAAAAGTTATTTTTCGCTCTGATTTTTGCTGCTTTGCCTGTCCTGTCTTTCGCTGCTGAGCACGGAGGTCCTGAGCTGGAGAGAGTCGACATCGACGTTTCCGACAAGGCCGCCCTGCAGGATGGCGCACGTACTTTTGCCAACTATTGCATGGGTTGCCACAGTGCCAAGTTCCAGCGTTACGAGCGGGTTGCCGATGATCTGGGCATTCCTCACGAAATGATGCTGGAGAAGCTGGTGTTCACCGGCGCCAAGATCGGCGATCACATGAACATCGGCATGCAGCCGGCGGACGCCAAGACCTGGTTCGGCGCGGCACCACCGGATCTGACCCTGGTGGCGCGCGTGCGTGGTACTGACTGGCTTTACGGTTACCTGCGCTCGTTCTACGAAGATCCGGCACGTCCTTGGGGTGTAAACAACAAGGTCTTCCCGAACGTCGGCATGCCTAACGTGCTGGTCGGCCTGCAAGGTCGCCAGGTCGTGGGCTGCAAACAGGTGCAGATCGTCGAAGACGGCAAGAAGCAATATGATCCGTTGACCGGCACGCCTCTGACGCATGAAGCGTGCGATCAACTGACCATCGTGCCGAAATCCGGTGCTCTGAACGAAGAGCAGTTCGATGAGAAGGTCAAGAATCTGGTAACCTTCCTGGCTTACTCGGCTAACCCGGTTAAGCTGCAACATCAGCGCATCGGTACTTATGTCTTGCTGTACCTGGCGTTCTTCTTTGTGTTCGCCTACCTGCTCAAGCGTGAATACTGGAAAGACGTGCACTGATACGCTTCAAGCATTGCTGTTAATCGCGCGCGCCCAAGGGCGCCTCCAATAACGCAACGTCTGGTTCGCCAAGCGTTGCGGGAGGCGCCCTCTGGGCGCGCGCGTTTTTCCGGTTCCGACAAATTCAACAAGCGAGGAGGATCGCCATGGGCGTGACCAATCGGTTGGCCTGTTACTCCGACCCCGCCGACCACTATTCCCACCGAGTGCGCATTGTGCTTGCAGAGAAGGGTGTCAGCGCCGAGATCATTTATGTGGAAGCTGGTCGCCAGCCGCCTAAACTGATTGAGGTCAACCCTTACGGCAGTCTGCCGACGCTGGTCGATCGTGACCTGGCGTTGTGGGAGTCGACCGTGGTGATGGAATATCTGGATGAGCGTTACCCGCACCCGCCGTTGATGCCGGTTTACCCGGTGGCGCGTGCCAACAGCCGCCTGCTGATTCATCGTATTCAGCGCGACTGGTGTGGTCTGGTGGATCTGATTCTGGATCCCAAGTCCAAGGAGGCCGCGCGTGTCGTGGCGCGCAAGGAATTGCGTGAAAGCCTGACGGGCGTGTCGCCGCTGTTTGCCGACAAGCCGTTTTTCCTCAGTGAGGAACAAAGTCTGGTGGATTGCTGCCTATTGCCAATACTCTGGCGTTTGCCGATTCTGGGTATTGAACTGCCGCGGCCAGCCAAGCCGTTGCTTGATTATATGGAGCGCTCGTTTGCGCGTGAGGCTTTCCAGGCGAGTCTGTCTGGTGTCGAACGCGATATGCGCTAAGGCTTAAGGAGCCGCTATGAACTCCAGTCGACCTTATCTGGTCCGCGCGCTCTACGAGTGGATTGTTGATAACGATTGCACCCCGCACATGCTGGTCAATTCCGAATACCCGGCGGTGCAGGTGCCGCAGGGTTTCGCCAGTGACGGGCAGATTGTCCTGAACATCTCGCCAAGTGCCGTGCGTCATCTGCACATGGACAACGACGTGGTGACCTTCGAAGGTCGCTTCGGTGGTGTCCCGCACAGCTTGTACGTGCCGATCAGCGCGATCCTGGGGATCTACGCCCGGGAGAACGGTCAGGGCATGGTGTTCGATCTCGAGTCGCCGATGGATGACGAGGAAGAGATCGAGTCGGATGACGACTTGCCGCCACCGGACAGCGAGCCGCCGCGCCCTAGCGGCCGGCCTAGTTTGAAAGTGGTGAAATAAAAAAAGGCGATCCGGATGGATCGCCTTTTTCATGCGCATCTCAAAACTTCACATACATCTCAAATCTGCATACACATCTCAAAACTGTAGGAGCTGCCGAAGGCTGCGATCTTTTGATCCTGATCTTTAAAGCAAGATCAAAAGATCGCAGCCTTCGGCAGCTCCTACACAGGGTTCTGTGTCAGTCGATGTATTCGAAGAGTTTGACGATCTTCTGCACGCCGGAAACGCCCTGAACCAGATTGGTTGCCTGAGTGGCTTCCTGTTTGGTCAGCAGGCCCAGCAGATAGACGATACCGTTCTCGGTCACGACCTTGATGCGCGAGCCAGGGATGCTGGCGTCGGTGAGCATCTGGGTCTTGATCTTGGAGGTCAGCCAGGTGTCGTTCTGGCGAGCCAGGAAGCCGGACGGCGGTATGACCTGCAGTTCGTTGTGAACGGTTTTTACCCGTTGCACGGCGGCTGCTGCCTGCTCAGCCTTGGCTTTCAAGTCTGCGCGAGGGGTTTGACCGGCCAGCAAGACAACACCGTTGAAACTGGTGACGACGATGTGCGAATCGTTGTCCAGGGCCGGGTCGGCCTTGGCCACGTTCACACCGACTTTGGTTTCGATCAACGAGTCGTCGATCTTGCTACCGAAGGTGCGCGTGCCACGGTCGTCGTCGATCGGTGCTTCACGGCTGGCGTTCACCACCGAGGTGCAGCCGCTGATGCCGAGGCACAGGGTCAAGGCCAGAAGGCCAAGGCGATTAGGGGTCATTCTTCACTCCCGAACAGTTGGCTGTCGATCAGATCGCAAAGGCAATGGATCGCCAGCAAGTGGACTTCTTGAATACGTGCGGTGACATTGGCCGGTACGCGAATCTCGACGTCTTCGGGCAGCAGCAGTGACGCCATGCCGCCGCCATC
Organism: Pseudomonas sp. Irchel 3H7; assembly: GCF_900187605.1. Lineage (GTDB taxonomy): Bacteria > Pseudomonadota > Gammaproteobacteria > Pseudomonadales > Pseudomonadaceae > Aquipseudomonas. The sequence goes on along the minus strand of NZ_FYEA01000003.1, from coordinate 508,662 downwards.
GCGTCCGGTCATAGCTACGACAATCATTTCGCGATCATGTGCGGCCTGGATCGCTTGAATAATGTTCGCCGAGTTGCCGCTGGTCGAAATAGCCAGCAGGACATCGCCTGGCTGACCGAGTGCGCGGATCTGTTTGGAGAACACTTCGTTGTAGCTGTAGTCGTTGGCGATCGAGGTGATCGTCGAGGTGTCGGTGGTCAGGGCGATGGCCGGCAGGCTCGGACGCTCGCGCTCGAAGCGGTTGAGCAGCTCCGAAGAGAAGTGCTGAGCGTCACCGGCCGAGCCGCCGTTGCCGCACGAAAGCATTTTGCCTTCGTTGAGCAGGGCGTTGACCATGATCTGGCTGGCTTGCTCGATGTGCGGTGCAAGTACGTCCATCGCCTGTTGCTTGGTGTCGATACTGGCCTGGAAAAGCTGGCGAATTCGGGATTGCATGTCCATCTGTGTGACCTTAAGTAGCGCGGCTGTCCGGCACATGAATGTGCAGCCCGCAAAGCAAAGAGCAAAATTTGTCGGTGGGATTGTCCGGGTCGCAACGCCTGCGATCAACTGTCGAAAGCATTCTGCAACCAGTTCAGCTGATCCGGATGGCTGTCGATAGCCACCACGTCGAAGCGGCAAGGGGAATTGGCCCAACGCGACTCGCGCTGAAGAAAATACTGTGCAGCGAAAATCAGTTTCTGCTGCTTGCGCCCATCGATGCTAGCGAGCGCGCCACCCCATTGAGTGTTTTTTCTGTAGCGAACTTCAACGAATACTACTGTATCGCCATCAAGCATGACCAGATCAAGCTCGCCGCGTTTGCATAACCAGTTCTGCGCCAGCAGGCGCAGACCGTGTTGTTGCAGATGCTCGAGCGCCTGGCGCTCGGCATCCTTACCGCTTTGCGAGCGTGACCTGTCGGGCATCAGCGCGGGGTGTCCGGCAGGCGCTGCACCTGGCCGCTGACGAACTGTGCCCAAGGCAATTGACGAACGACGCGTTGGGTCTGGGTCATGCCGAGGCTGCCCGACTCACCGTCGATGCGGCTGTCCGGCAGCGCTTTGAGTTGCCCCAGGCGCGGAGCCAAGCGATAGGCATCGACACCCATCGCGTACAGGCGGCCGAGGCTGCCGGCGGCTTGCGGCCACTGCGCAACCACTTGCTGACGCAATGGGTCACTGCTGTCCAGCAGCCATGGGGTTTCGCAGAAGCGAATGCCGTTCATGTCGTTGTACTGGTTGACGTCGCCACTGGCGCTGTAAACGTGCGAGGTCGCGTAAACCGGAACGTCTCCGGCGTACTGGAAATTCAGGGTCGGCTTGATCTGCTGCGCCTGTTGTGGCGTGGCAGCAAGGAAGATGAACTCGATGTCCTGACGACGCGACGGCTGCGCGGCGACGTTAGTGCCGGCGGCATTTTGCAGGCTCTTGGCGCGGGCTTCGCTCTGACGCAGCTGGAACATGTCAGCGATCTGCTGAGCCAGTTGCACCGGCTGATCAACGCGTTCGGTGGCTACGATGCTGCCGCCGTTAGCCTGCCAGTCCTGGCTGAACGCACGCAGTACGCGGTCGCCCCATTCGCCTTTCGGCACCATAATGGCGGCGCGGTGCAGGCCATCGGCACGGGCGCGGCGCGAGACTTCGCGGGCTTCGTCTTCAGCGGCCAGACCAAACTGGAACAGCTGCGCCGGGCCTTGATCACCTTCGCTGTAGTTCAGGGCGAGGGTGGTGATCGGCAGTTGCGGGCGGGTGCTCAGTTGTTTGACCAGTGGTTTTTCCAGCGGGCCGACGACCAGTTGCACGCCATCAGCCTGAGCCTTGCGGTAGAACTCGTCCATCGAGGTCAGCTTCGAGCTGTCGTAGAACTCGATCGCTGGTGGCTTCTGTCCAGCCTGTTGAGCCTGGTAGTGCGCAGCCATGAAGCCTTCACGCAGTGCCTTGCCGACGGCAGCCAATTGACCGTCCTGCGGCAGCAGCAGGGCGATTTTGCTCAGCGGCTGGCTGGCCAGTTCCTTGAGTTTGGTCAGCGGCAGCGGCAGGTTGATCGCAGCCGGGTGTTTTGGATTCTGCGCACGCCAGGTGTCGATCGCGGCTTGCTGCTGTTCCAGGGTGCCCGCGGATTTTACCGCCATGGCCAGGCCCATCCAGCCGCCGAGATCGTCGGTGCTGTTCGGTTGCAGTTGATCAGTTGGCAGCGAGCCGATCAGGGTCCAGATCGCTTCGTGGTTCTTGCTCGCGGCTTCGCCTTGCAGCATCGGAGCGATAAACACGCGCTCGCGGGCGGCAGCCAGAGTCTGGCCATCGGCTTCAAGGGCGCGGGCGTGAACGGTGCCGGTGCGCACTTGCTGCTCTTCAGGCATCTCACCCAAATGTTGCAGGCTTGGATGGCTCAGGGCCGTCAGCGCAGCTTTCGGCTGATTGCGGGTCATGGCCAGCTCAGCATTCAGCGTGCTGGCGAAAATCTGCTGGCCTGGCTTCAGTTGCTCCATCGGCACTTGTTGCAGGATCTGCGCAGACTGGCCGGCGTTACCCTGACGGTAAGCCAGATCCGCAGCACTCAGGCGCAGCAGGGCGGCTTTTTCCGGGGTTTTCGCCTGGCTAGCCTGTTCGAGCAGTTGCTCGATGCTGGCATCCGGGGTCCGTGGAAGTTCGCCAAGGCTGGAGGAAGGGGAGCTGGCGCAAGCCGCCAACAGGGCAGCGAGGCAGAGGGCAGTGAACAGCCGCAGGCAAGCGATCATGTAAGTGTTCCTGATACTCGATCAAATTAGCGTCGAATTGTACCCAAGCACTGGCCGGGGCGCGATGTTACTGGCGTGAATCGGACGATTTAGCTGGAGTAAATGTTGCGGCGGCGCACAACTGCGCGCAAAACCATGGTGGGTCGAGGCGCGTCGCAAGCCTCGTGTCGCGCTACAATGGCCGCTTTTACCGATCACGAGGTGTGCGCTTTGACTGCTCCAGGTTCCCTGAATTCCGCTGCTGGCTCGCTTTATGTGGTGGCGACGCCCATCGGCAACCTGGACGACATCAGCGCCCGGGCATTGAAGATCCTCCGTGAAGTCGCCTTGATCGCCGCCGAGGACACCCGTCACTCGGCGCGCCTCATGCAGCACTTCGGGATCGGCACGCCGCTGGCTGCGTGTCACGAACACAATGAACGAGATGAAGGTAGCCGCTTTATTACCCGCTTGCTGGCCGGTGATAACGTCGCGCTGATTTCCGATGCCGGGACACCGCTGATTTCCGATCCGGGTTATCACTTGGTGCGTCAGGCTCGCGCAGCCGGGATCAATGTCGTGCCAGTGCCGGGTGCCTGTGCGCTTATCGCCGCGCTGTCGGCGGCCGGTCTGCCGTCTGACCGTTTCATCTTCGAAGGTTTTCTGCCGGCCAAGTCGGTCGGACGCAAGGCGCGACTGGAAGCCGTCAAAGAAGAGCCGCGCACGTTGATCTTCTACGAAGCACCGCACCGCATTCTTGAATGTCTGCAGGATATGGAAGCCGTGTTTGGCGGTGAGCGCCAGGCATTGCTCGCTCGTGAAATCACCAAAACCTTTGAAACGCTTAAAGGTCTGCCATTGGCTGAGTTGCGTGCATTCGTCGAATCCGACAGCAATCAGCAACGCGGCGAATGCGTGGTGCTGGTCGCCGGTTGGACCGCGCCGGAGTCTGAAGACGCAGTGAGTAGCGAAGCGATGCGCATCCTCGATCTGCTCCTCGAAGAAATGCCGCTCAAGCGTGCCGCCGCGCTGGCAGCGCAGATCACCGGCGAGCGCAAAAACGTGTTGTATCAGGTCGCGCTGGATAAACAGAAAGGCGTTTAAGCCGTCGCCCATAGCGGTCTTGAGGCTTTTAGCGCTTGTTCTTCGGGCGCTCTGCCGTTAACCTTCGCGGCGGAGAGTCGATCGGACAGTCGCTGCCCTCTATGAAAATTAGGGGGGGGAGGAAAGTCCGGGCTCCATAGGGCGAAGTGCCAGGTAATGCCTGGGAGGCGTGAGCCTACGGAAAGTGCCACAGAAAATAACCGCCTAAGCGCTTCGGCGCCGGTAAGGGTGAAAAGGTGCGGTAAGAGCGCACCGCACGTCTGGCAACAGTTCGTGGCTAGGTAAACCCCACTTGGAGCAAGACCAAATAGGGTCCCAAGGCGTGGCCCGCGCTGGGACCGGGTAGGTTGCTAAAGATGTCCAGTGATGGCCATCGTAGACGAATGACTGTTCAAGACAGAACCCGGCTTACAGATCGACTCTCCACCTTTTTCTTTCCCTGCTTGAATCAATGGCAACAGGGCTGTGTAATATCAGCAGGCCTGGGCTGAAAGTTCGGCAGCGGCAAACGCAGTAATAGCCATTTCCCACCTTGCTTCAATCAACAGCAGAAGCGCTTTTGTAATACCGAAAAAATCTTACTCTTAACAAATTACTTTAACTTTCGAGCGCAGCTATCAGTGCTGCATCAGGTTATGGGTCAAAAGTCTGCGCCAGATTGTCGTTACTCCTCCTTTTATGCTCCTAAATCTCCGTTCTGTAAGGGTTTTCCTTTAATCCGCGCCTTGACGGTGTGGTGGGCGCATTCCTATAGTGTGCGCAAGTGGCGGAAAGTGGCATGAAGTGGGTTTTTTGAGCTCAAAACGATAAAAATTGGAGAAACGCAGACGTGTTTCGCGGAGCTAACGCTATCAGTCTCGACGCAAAGGGCCGTCTCGCTATGCCGAGCCGGTACCGTGACGAGCTCGATTCGCGCAGTTCCGGCCAATTGATCGTGACCATTGATGCCGTTGATCCGTGTCTGTGTGTCTATCCGCTCGACGAGTGGGAAATTATTGAAACCAAGTTGCGCGCACTCCCTTCGCTTCGCGAAGAGAACCGTCGCTTGCAGCGTTTATTGATTGGCAACGCCGTCGACCTCGAGCTCGATGGCAGTGGTCGTTTTCTGGTTCCACCGCGTCTGCGCGAATACGCCAAGTTGGATAAGCGCGCGATGCTGGTAGGCCAACTGAACAAGTTCCAATTGTGGGACGAGGATGCATGGAACGCGGTATCTGCCGCTGACCTTGCTGCCATTCAACAACCGGGCGCGATGCCTGATGAACTGCGTGATTTGATCCTGTGACTATTGATAGCGGCTTTAACCACATCACCGTACTGCTTGACGAAGCCGTCGAGGCTCTCGCCGTACGTCCTGATGGCTGCTATCTGGACGGCACGTTCGGGCGCGGCGGCCACAGCCGGCTGATCCTCAGCCAGCTCGGCACGGACGGTCGGCTCATCGGATTCGACAAAGATCCACAAGCGATTGCCACCGGGCAAACGCTAGCGGCCGAAGACGGCCGCTTTGTCGTTGTGCAGCGCAGCTTTGCCGAGCTCGGTTCGGTGGTTGCCGAACAGGGTCTGAGCGGCAAGGTCAGCGGTATTCTGCTCGACCTCGGCGTGTCTTCGCCGCAGCTCGACGACGCCGAGCGCGGCTTCAGTTTCCTCAACGACGGCCCGCTCGACATGCGCATGGACCCGTCCCGTGGCATCAGCGCTGCCGAGTTTGTCAACACCGCACCGGCTGAGGAAATCGCCCGGGTGTTCAAGGAATACGGCGAAGAGCGATTCTCCGGTCGCATGGCTCGCGCGGTCGCCGAACGTCGCGATATCAAGCCGTTCGAGCGCACCGCCGATCTGGCTGAAGTGTTGAAAGTCGCCAACCCGGCGTGGGAAAAGGGCAAGAACCCGGCCACCCGTGCATTCCAGGGTTTGCGCATTCACGTCAACAACGAACTGGGTGATCTGGAAGCCGGCCTCGAAGCCGCACTGGACGCTCTGGAAGTTGGCGGCCGTCTGGTCGTGATCAGCTTCCACTCGCTGGAAGACCGCATCGTCAAACTGTTCATGCGCAAGCTGGTGAAAGGCGAAGCCGACAACCTGCCGCGCAACCTGCCGGTTCGCCATGTCGCGTTCGAACCGAAAATCAAAATCCATGGCAAAGCGCAGACGGCCTCCGACGCCGAACTCAAAGCCAACCCACGTTCCCGTAGCGCCGTCATGCGCGTCGCGGAGAAGTTGCGGTGAGCAAGCTTTTCGCCAAGCCACTGCCCGGCGGCAGCTTTCTGATGCTGCTGCTGTTTATCGGCGTGCTCGTGTCGGCCATCGCCGTGTCGTACAGCGCGCACTGGAACCGGCAGTTGCTCAACACCCTTTACAACGAACTCAGCGTGCGCGACAAGGCGCAGGCCGAGTGGGGCCGTCTGATTCTTGAGCAGAGCACCTGGACCGCGCACAGCCGCATCGAAGTGCTGGCCACCGAACAATTGAAAATGCACATCCCCGGCGCGGCTGACGTGAAGATGGTGGCGCCATGATGAAACTCGAAGGCGCACTGTTCCCATGGCGCTTCCGCCTGATGGTGGCGCTGCTTGGCATCATGGTCGCGGCGATCTGCTGGCGCATCATCGACCTGCAAGTGGTTGACCGTGACTTCCTCAAAGGTCAGGGCGATGCGCGCAGCCTGCGTCACATTCCGATTCCGGCTCACCGTGGTCTGATCACCGACCGTAACGGCGAGCCTTTGGCCGTGAGTACTCCGGTGACCACGCTGTGGGCCAACGCCAAGGAAATGCAAACGGCGAAAGAGAAGTGGCCGGCACTCGCCGCCGCGCTGGGTCAGGACCCGAAAGCCCTGACTGAACGCCTCGAAGCCCAGGCCAACAAAGAATTCATTTATCTGGTGCGCGGGCTGACCCCCGAGCAAGGCCAGGCTGTGCTCGACCTGAAAGTGCCGGGCGTTTATGGCATCGAAGAATTCCGCCGGTTCTATCCGGCCGGTGAAGTCACCGCACACATGGTCGGGTTTACCGACATCGACGACCACGGTCGCGAAGGTGTCGAACTGGCTTATGACGAATGGCTCGCCGGGGTGCCGGGCAAACGACAGGTCATCAAGGATCGGCGCGGACGGCTGATCAAGGATGTCCAGGTCACCAAAAACGCCAAGGCCGGCAAGCCCTTGGCGTTGTCCATTGACCTGCGCCTGCAATATCTGGCCAACCGCGAGCTGCGTAACGCGATCATCGAGAACGGCGCCAAGGCCGGCAGCCTGGTGATCATGGACGTCAAGACCGGCGAGATTCTGGCCATGGTCAACCAGCCGACCTACAACCCGAACAACCGCCGCAACCTGCAACCGGCGATGATGCGTAACCGCGCGATGATCGACGTGTTCGAACCGGGTTCGACCATGAAAGCCATCTCGATGGCTGCCGCAATCGAAACCGGCCGCTGGAAACCGAGCGACACCGTCGAGGTGTATCCGGGCTCCCTGCAGATCGGCAAATACACCATCAAGGACGTCTCCAAGAGCGAAGGTCCGGTGCTCGACCTGACCGGCATCCTGATCAATTCCAGTAACGTCGGCATGAGTAAGGTCGCGTTCGATATCGGCGGCGAAACGATTTTCCGCCTCGCGCAGAAAGTCGGCCTCGGCCAGGACACCGGCCTTGGCTTCCCGGGCGAACGTGTCGGCAACCTGCCGAACTACCGCGATTGGCGTAAGGCTGAAACCGCAACCTTGTCTTACGGCTACGGTATTTCCGTGACCGCGATTCAACTCGTCCACGCGTTCTCGGCGCTGGCCAACAACGGTCGTCTCGCGCCGCTGACCCTGATCAAAACCGACAAGCCACCGCAGACCACGCAGGTGCTGCCGGAAGCCGTCGCGAAAACCCTGCAAGGCATGCTTACCCAGGTGATCGAAGCGCCGCGCGGCGTGTTCCGTGCGCAGGTGCCGGCGTATCACGTGGCGGGCAAGTCGGGTACTGCGCGTAAGACCTCGGTGGGCACCAAGGGCTATGCGGAAAACTCTTACCGCTCGCTGTTCGCCGGTTTCGGTCCGATGAGCGATCCGCGTTACGCGATCGTTGTCGTGATTGATGAACCGTCCAAGGCCGGTTACTTCGGTGGTCTGGTTTCCGCGCCGGTGTTCAGCCGTGTGATGTCCGGCACCCTGCGTCTGATGAACGTTACGCCGGACAATCTGCCGACGACGCAACAAGCCAACGCTACCCCGGTCGTTCCGCTGAAAGCCAATGGAGGGCGCGGCTGATGTCATTAAGTCTGAACAAGATATTCCCCCACGCCGGCCACGATCTGTTGATCCGTGAATTGGCGCTGGACAGCCGCAACGTACGCGCGGGCGATTTGTTCCTCGCCGTGCCCGGCGGCAAATTCGATGGCCGTGCGCACATCGCCGATGCCTTGCAACGCGGCGCGGCGGCTGTAGCGTATGAAGTTGAAGGTGCCACCGTGCTGCCGATCACCGACGTGCCGCTGATTCCGGTCAAAGGCCTGGCGGCGCAGCTGTCGGACATCGCCGGGCGTTTTTACGGTGAGCCAAGTCATCACCTGAACTTGATCGGCGTGACCGGCACCAACGGCAAAACCAGCGTGACCCAATTGGTTGCGCAGGCGCTGGATCTGCTCGGTCAGCATTGCGGCATCGTTGGGACCTTGGGTTCCGGCTTCTATGGCGCACTGCAAAGCGGTCTGCACACCACGCCGAATCCGATCGCCGTGCAAGCAACGTTGGGCGACCTGAAAAAGGCCGGCGCCAAAGCCGTGGCCATGGAAGTCTCGTCCCACGGTCTGGATCAGGGCCGCGTCACTGCGCTGGCGTTCGACGTCGCGGTGATGACCAACCTGTCCCGCGACCACCTGGACTATCACGGCACCATGCAGGCGTACGCCGAGGCCAAGGCCAAGCTGTTCGCCTGGAATGATCTGAAGTGCCGCGTGGTCAACCTCGACGACGATTTCGGCCGGCAACTGGCCGCTGAAAAACGCGAATCGCGCCTGATCACCTACAGCCTGCTCGACAGCAGCGCCTATCTATATTGCCGCGAAGCGCAGTTCGATGACCACGGCGTGCGCGGCACACTGGTGACGCCGCAGGGCGAACATCATCTGCGCAGCACCTTGCTCGGTCGTTTCAACCTGAGCAACGTACTGGCAGCCGTCGGCGCCTTGCTCGGTCTGGATTACGCGCTCGACGAAATTCTCAAAGTACTGCCGAAACTCGAAGGCCCGGCCGGGCGCATGCAGCGTCTGGGTGGCGGTACGCAGCCGTTGGTGGTGGTCGATTACGCCCACACCCCGGATGCGCTGGAAAAGGTTCTGACCGCTTTGCGCCCGCACGTCAAAGGTCAACTGCTGTGTCTGTTCGGCTGCGGCGGTGACCGTGATCGCGGTAAGCGTCCGTTGATGGCCGAAGTGGTCGAGCGTCTGGCCGATCAGGTGCTGGTCACCGACGACAACCCGCGCACTGAAGATCCGGCAGTGATTTTCGATGACATCCGCGCCGGTTTCACGGCTGTGGATAAAGTCACCTTCGTCGCCGGCCGTGGTCAGGCGATTGCGCAACTGATTGCCGGCGCTTCGGCGGATGACGTGATTGTTCTGGCCGGTAAAGGTCACGAGGACTATCAGGAAATCAACGGCGAGCGCCACGCTTTCTCCGATCTGGTCGAGGCTGATCACGCCCTGACGGCGTGGGAGGTGGCCCATGCTTAAGGCCTTGAAACTCAGCGAACTGACCAACGCACTCGATGCACGTTTGATCGCTGCTGATGCCAGTTTCGACGGCGTCAGCATCGACAGCCGTGCGATCCAGCCAGGCCAACTGTTTATTGCGTTGACCGGCCCGCGATTCGACGGTCATGACTATTTGAACGATGTCGCTGGCAAAGGCGCCGTTGCTGCGCTGGTCGAGCGTGAAGTCGCCGACAGCACCTTGCCGCAACTGCTGGTCAAAGACACCCGTCAGGCCCTCGGCCAGTTGGGCGCGCTGAACCGTGCCGCGTTCACTCAGCCAGTCGCAGCGATCACCGGTTCCAGCGGCAAGACCACCGTCAAGGAAATGCTCGCGAGCATCCTGCGCACGCGCGGTCCGGTGCTGGCGACCCGTGGCAATCTGAACAACGATCTCGGCGCGCCGCTGACCCTGCTCGAACTGGCTGCGGAACACACTTCGGCCGTCATCGAACTGGGCGCTTCGCGTCTCGGCGAAATCGCTTACACCGTTGGCCTGACCAAGCCGCACGTGGCGATCCTCAACAATGCCGGCACCGCGCATGTTGGTGAGTTCGGCGGGCCGGAAAAAATCGTCGAAGCCAAAGGCGAAATCATCGACGGGCTGGCGGCCGATGGTGTCGCCGTGCTCAACCTCGATGACAAGGCTTTCGGTATCTGGAAGACCCGTGCGGGCGCGCGCAAAGTGCTGACTTTTGCCTTGAGCAACACGCACGCGGACTTTTACGCCAGCGATCTGAGCACCGATGCCCGTGGTTGCCCGGCCTTCAATCTGCACACACCTGAAGGTGTCGAGCGCGTTCAACTGAACCTGCTCGGCACGCATAACGTCGCCAACTCCATGGCCGCCGCCGCTGCCGCTCACGCCTTGGGCGTGTCGCTGTTCGGCATCGCCACCGGGCTTGGCGCCGTGCAACCGGTCAAGGGTCGCACCGTCGCGCAACTGGCGAAAAACGGTATGCGCGTGATCGATGACACTTACAACGCAAACCCCACCTCGATGTGCGCGGCCGTTGATATACTCGCCGGCTTTTCCGGCCGCACCGTCCTGGTGCTCGGAGATATCGGCGAGTTGGGCGATTGGGCGGAGCAGGGGCACCGCGACGTGGGCGAGTACGCCCGGGGCAAGGTTTCCGCGCTTTACGCAGTCGGGCCAAACATGGTTCACGCCGTAAACGCTTTCGGTGAACAGGCGCATCACTTCGGCACGCAAGCCGAACTGATTCAGGCCCTCGACGCCGAGCAGGACACAAACACCACCATTTTGATCAAGGGTTCGCGCAGTGCAGCGATGGAAAACATCGTTGCGGCTCTGTGCGGGTCCAGTCTGGAGAAACATTAATGCTGCTGCTGCTAGCGGAGTATCTGCAACAGTTCTACAAAGGCTTCGCGGTCTTTCAGTACCTGACCCTGCGCGGGATTCTCGGTGTGCTGACCGCGCTGGTTTTGTCGCTGTGCTATGGCCCGTGGATGATCCGCACTTTGCAGAACCGTCAGATCGGTCAGTCCGTTCGTAATGATGGCCCGCAATCGCACCTGTCCAAGTCGGGTACACCGACCATGGGCGGCGCACTGATTCTGTCTTCGATCGGCGTCAGCACTCTGCTTTGGGCTGACCTGAGCAACCGCTACGTCTGGACTGTTTTGTTGGTGACTCTGTTGTTCGGCGCCATCGGCTGGGTCGACGATTACCGCAAAGTCATCGAGAAGAACTCGCGTGGTCTGCCGAGCCGCTGGAAGTATTTCTGGCAGTCGGTGTTTGGCCTCGGCGCGGCGATCTTCCTTTATATGACTGCGTCCACCCCGGTGGAAACCACGCTGATTCTGCCGATGCTCAAGGACTACAGCATTCCGCTGGGCCTCGGTTTCATCGTGCTGACCTACTTTGTGATCGTCGGCTCGAGCAACGCGGTCAACCTGACTGACGGCCTCGATGGCCTGGCAATCATGCCGACCGTGATGGTCGGTGGTGGCCTCGGCATCTTCTGCTACCTGTCGGGTAACGTGAAATTCGCTGAATACCTGTTGATCCCTTACGTGCCGGGCGCGGGCGAACTGATCGTGTTCTGCGGCGCGCTGATCGGTGCCGGTCTCGGCTTCCTGTGGTTCAACACCTATCCGGCGCAAGTGTTCATGGGCGACGTCGGTGCCCTGGCACTCGGCGCGGCGCTGGGCACCATCGCGGTGATCGTCCGTCAGGAAATCGTCCTGTTCATCATGGGCGGCGTGTTCGTGATGGAAACCCTGTCAGTCGTCATTCAGGTTGCGTCCTTTAAGCTGACCGGTCGCCGTGTGTTCCGCATGGCACCGATCCACCACCATTTTGAACTCAAGGGCTGGCCCGAGCCGCGCGTGATCGTCCGTTTCTGGATCATCACCGTGATTCTCGTGCTGATCGGCCTTGCCACCCTGAAGCTGAGGTAGAACGAGTGTCTCTGATCGCTTCTGACCACTTCCGCATCGTTGTCGGCCTCGGCAAGAGCGGCATGTCCCTGGTTCGCTTCCTGGCGAACCGGGGCACGTCGTTTGCCGTGGCGGACACGCGGGAAAATCCACCGGAACTGGCCACGCTCAAGCGTGACTATCCGCACGTGGAAGTGCGTTGTGGCGAGCTGGACGTCGAATTCCTGTGCCGTGCCGACGAGCTCTACGTGAGCCCCGGCCTGGCGCTGGCGACCCCGGCCCTGCAAGCCGCTGCGGCCCGTGGCGTGAAACTGTCCGGCGACATCGAGCTGTTCGCGCGTAACGCGCGGGCGCCGATCGTGGCCATCAGCGGTTCCAACGCGAAAAGCACCGTCACCACTCTGGTTGGCGAGATGGCGGCTGCGGCCGGCAAACGTGTCGCCGTCGGCGGCAACCTTGGCACTCCGGCGCTGGATCTGCTCAGCGACGACGTCGAGCTGTACGTGATGGAACTGTCGAGTTTCCAACTGGAAACCACCGACCAGCTCAATGCCGAAGTGGCCACCGTGCTGAACATCAGCGAAGACCACATGGATCGCTACAGCGGTCTACCGGCGTACCACTTGGCCAAGCACCGGATTTTCCGTGGTGCCAAGCAGTTCGTGGTCAACCGTCAGGATGCGCTGACTCGTCCGTTGATGGGTGAGGGCCAGCCGTGCTGGACCTTCGGTCTGAGCAAACCGGATTTCAAGGCATTCGGTATCCGCGAAGAAGATGGCGAGAAGTACCTGGCCTTCGAATTCCAGAATCTGATGCCAGTGCGTGAATTGAAGATTCGCGGTGCACACAACCAGTCCAACGCCCTCGCGGCGCTGGCGCTCGGTCACGCCGTGGGCTTGCCGTTCGACGCCATGCTCTCGGCGCTGCGCACCTTCGCCGGCCTCGAACATCGCTGCCAGTGGGTGCGTGATCTCGATGGCGTGGCGTATTACAACGATTCCAAAGCGACCAACGTTGGCGCCGCACTGGCGGCCATCGAAGGCCTCGGCACGGACATCAACGGTAAGGTCATCCTGATCGCCGGTGGTGATGGCAAGGGTGCCGAATTCAACGATCTGCGTGATCCGGTGGCGGCCAACTGCCGCGCCGTGATCCTGATGGGCCGCGACTCCGACAAGATCGGCGAGGCCATCGGCGACGCCGTGCCATTGATTCGCGCGACCTCACTGGTCGACGCCGTTGCGCAATGCCGCGCCGCCGCCCGGCCGGGTGACGTCGTGCTGCTGTCGCCGGCCTGTGCCAGTTTCGACATGTTCAAGAATTACGAAGACCGTGGTCACCAGTTCGTCCGCGCTGTGGAGGATCTGGCATGAGCCTGCGCAATATCATCAAACCGTATCCGTCGCCGATCATCACCGGGCGCGGTATCGACCTCGATTTCCCGATGCTCGCCGGTTGCCTGGCGCTGCTCGGTCTCGGTTTGATCATGATCGCCTCGGCGTCCACCGAAGTGGCAGCCGCGCAGTCGGGCAGTCCGCTGTATTACATGATTCGCCACCTTATTTATGTGGTGCTGGGTCTGGGCGCGTGCATCGTCACCATGATGATTCCGATCGCCACCTGGCAACGTCTCGGCTGGCTGATGCTGATCGGTGCGTTCGGGTTGCTGGTGATGGTGATCATTCCCGGCATCGGTCGCGAAGTGAACGGTTCGATGCGCTGGATCGGTTTCAGCTTCTTCAACGTGCAGCCGTCGGAAATCGCCAAAGTGTTCGTGGTGATCTACCTCGCCGGTTATCTGGTACGTCGCCAGAAAGAGGTGCGTGAAAGCTGGATGGGCTTCTTCAAGCCGTTCATCGTGCTGCTGCCGATGGCCGGTCTGTTGCTGATGGAACCGGACTTCGGGGCCACCGTAGTAATGATGGGTGCTGCGGCGGCCATGCTGTTCCTCGGCGGGGTCGGACTGTTCCGCTTCTCGCTGATGGTGGTGTTGGCGGTCGGGGCCGTGGTCTTGCTGATTCAGATGCAGCCATATCGTATGGCGCGTCTGACCAACTTCGCCGACCCGTGGGCTGACCAGTTCGGCGCCGGCTATCAGTTGTCGCAAGCGTTGATCGCGTTCGGTCGCGGTGAATGGCTGGGCGTCGGTCTGGGCAACAGCGTGCAGAAGCAGTTCTACCTGCCGGAAGCGCACACTGACTTCGTGTTCTCGGTACTGGCTGAAGAGCTCGGCGCCGTGGGTTCGCTGTGCACCGTCGCGCTGTTCGTGTTCGTGTGTATTCGCGGCATGTACATCGGCTTGTGGGCGGAGAAAGCCAAGCAGTTCTTTGCCGCGTATGTGGCTTACGGTCTGTCGTTCCTGTGGATTGGTCAGTTCCTGATCAACATCGGTGTGAACGTCGGCCTGCTGCCAACCAAGGGTCTGACCCTGCCGTTCCTCAGTTATGGCGGCAGCTCGTTGGTGATCTGCTGTGCCTGTCTCGGCTTGTTGCTGAGGATCGAGTGGGAGAGTCGAACCCATCTGGGCAGTGAAGAGATGGAGTTCCATGAGAGCGACTTCGCCGAGGAGCCGAATCATGGGCGCTAACGTATTGATCATGGCCGGCGGCACCGGCGGCCACGTATTCCCGGCGCTGGCCTGTGCCCGCGAGTTTCAGGCGCGCGGCTACACCGTGCACTGGCTCGGCACGCCACGCGGCATCGAGAATGAACTGGTGCCGGCGGCAGGTCTTGAACTGCACCGCATCAACGCTACCGGCCTGCGCGGCAAGGGCAAGCTGTCGCTGCTCAAGGCGCCGTTCATGCTGCTCAAATCGGTGTGGCAGGCGCGGGCGATCATTCGTCGCTTGAAGCCGGTGTGTGTGGTCGGCTTCGGTGGTTATGTGACCGGTCCCGGTGGCCTCGCCGCGAAACTGGCCGGTGTGCCGGTGATCGTTCACGAGCAGAACGCCGTGGCCGGCACCGCCAATCGGTTGCTGGTGCCGTTCGCCGCCCGGGTGTGTGAAGCGTTCCCCGACACCTTTACTCTGTCGGACACCCGCCGTACCACCGGAAACCCGGTGCGCAGCGAGCTGTTCCTCGATACATCGCGACCTGCCCTGGCCGGTCGCAAAGCGCGTTTGCTGATCCTCGGCGGAAGCCTGGGTGCAGAGCCGTTGAACAAGTTGCTGCCTGAAGCCCTGGCCCAAGTCGCTGCCGATTTGCGCCCGGAAGTGTTTCATCAGGCTGGCAAAAACCACGATGAAGTGACTGCAGAGCGTTACCGCGCCGCCGGCGTGGAAGCGCAGGTGCAGCCGTTCATCAAAGACATGGCCCAGGCCTATGGCTGGGCTGACTTGGTGGTGTGCCGTGCAGGCGCGTTGACCATCAGTGAGCTGGCTGCCGCCGGTCTGCCCTCGATGCTGGTGCCTTTGCCCCACGCGATCGACGATCACCAGACCCGCAACGCCGATTATTTGGCCCGCGAAGGCGCTGCCTTCCTGATGCCGCAAAGAACGACTGGTGCCGCGGACCTTGCCGCGCGCCTGACAGAGGTCTTGATGCAACCGCAACGACTCGAAGATATGGCCCAAGCGGCCCGCCGTCTGGCGAAACCCGATGCCACCCGTAGCGTGGTCGATACCTGTCTGGAGGTGGCCCATGGTTGAGAATCAGAAAGCCATGCCGCAACCGGAAATGCGCCGCATCCGTCGCATCCACTTCGTCGGCATCGGCGGCGTGGGCATGTGCGGTATTGCCGAAGTGTTGTTGAACCTGGGCTACCAAGTGTCCGGTTCCGACCTGAAAGCTTCGCCGGTGACCGAGCGTCTGGAATCGTTCGGCGCGCAGATTTTCATTGGCCACCGTGCCGAGAACGCTGCGACCGCCGATGTGCTGGTGGTGTCTAGCGCGGTAAATACCTCGAACCCGGAAGTCGCGACTGCGCTTGAGCGCCGCATTCCGGTTGTACCGCGTGCCGAAATGCTTGCGGAACTGATGCGCTATCGCCACGGCATCGCTGTCGCCGGTACGCACGGCAAAACCACCACCACCAGCCTGATCGCTTCGGTGTTCGCCGCGGGTGGTCTGGACCCGACGTTCGTCATCGGTGGTCGTCTGAATGCCGCGGGCACCAATGCCCAGCTCGGCACCAGCCGTTACCTGATCGCCGAAGCCGATGAAAGCGATGCGAGTTTCCTGCATCTGCAACCGCTGGTGGCCGTGGTCACCAACATCGATGCCGACCACATGGCGACCTACGACGGTGACTTCAACAAACTGAAGAAAACCTTCGTCGAGTTCCTGCACAACCTGCCGTTTTACGGTTTGGCCGTGATGTGCCTGGACGATCCGGTGGTGCGTGAAATCCTGCCGCTGGTGAAGCGTCCGACCGTGACCTACGGCTTCAGCGAAGACGCTGACGTGCGCGCGATCAATATTCGCCAGCAAGGCATGCAGACGTTCTTCACCGTGCTGCGCCCGGATCGTGAACCGCTGGACGTGTCGGTGAACATGCCCGGCAACCACAACGTCCTCAACTCGCTGGCGACCATTTGCATCGCCACCGACGAAGGCGTCAGCGATGAAGCCATCGTTCAGGGCCTGTCGGGCTTCCAGGGCGTGGGCCGACGCTTCCAGGTCTACGGCGAACTGCCGGTGGACGGCGGCAACGTGATGCTGGTCGACGACTACGGTCACCACCCGACCGAAGTCGCCGCGGTGATCAAAGCCGTGCGCGGTGGCTGGCCGGAGCGCCGTCTGGTGATGGTGTATCAGCCGCACCGTTACAGCCGCACCCGCGACCTGTACGACGACTTCGTCAATGTACTGGCCGACGCCAACGTGCTGCTGCTGATGGAAGTTTATCCGGCCGGCGAAGAGCCGATCCCGGGCGCCGACAGCCGCAAGCTGTGCAACAGCATCCGCCAGCGCGGTCAGCTCGACCCGATCTACATCGAGCGTGGCGTCGATCTGGCGCCGCTGGTCAAGCCGCTGCTGCGTGCCGGCGACATCCTGCTGTGTCAGGGCGCTGGTGATATCGGCGGTCTCGCGCCGAAGCTGTTGAAAAGTGAATTGTTCGCTGGCGCCGTGGCGGCGTCGGTCGAGGGGAAGTTGAAATGACTGCTGCCTACGCCAACCTGTTCTCCACCATCGCGCCGAAAGACTTCGGCCGCGTTGCCGTGCTCTTTGGCGGCCTGAGTGCCGAGCGTGAGGTTTCGCTGAAATCCGGTAACGCCGTGCTCGACGCACTGCAAAGCGCTGGCGTGGACGCGTTTGGCATCGACGTTGGCGACGACATTCTGCAACGTCTGCTCAGCGAAAAGATCGACCGCGCCTTCATCATTCTTCACGGCCGTGGCGGTGAAGACGGCTCCATGCAGGGCCTGCTCGAAGTGGCGGGCATTCCGTACACCGGCAGTGGCATTCTGGCCTCGGCACTGGCGATGGACAAACTGCGCACCAAGCAGGTCTGGCACAGCCTCGGGATTCCGACGCCGCGTCACGCCGTGCTGTGCAGCGAAGCCGATTGTATTTCGGCGGCGACGGAACTGGGCTTCCCTTTGATCGTCAAACCGGCGCATGAAGGTTCAAGTATCGGGATGGCCAAAGTGAGTTCTGCGTCCGAGTTGATCGACGCATGGAAAGCGGCCAGTACCTACGATTCGCAAGTCTTGGTTGAGCAATGGATTCAAGGTCCGGAGTTCACCATCGCCACCCTGCGTGACCAGGTGTTGCCTCCTATCGCCCTGGGTACACCGCACACGTTCTACGACTACGACGCCAAGTACATCGCCAACGATACCCAGTACCGCATTCCGTGCGGGCTGGATGCCGTCAAGGAGCAAGAACTCATGGATCTCACGGCCAAGGCCTGTGAGGCGCTGGGTATTGCCGGCTGGGGCAGGGCGGACGTGATGCAGGACGCCGACGGGCAGTTCTGGTTCCTGGAAGTGAACACCGCACCGGGCATGACCGATCACAGTCTGGTGCCGATGGCGGCCCGCGCGGCTGGCCTGGATTTCCAGCAACTGGTTCTGGCCATTCTGGCCGCCAGTGTTGAAGACGCTCGAGGTTAAGACGATGCAAGGCGCTCAGCTCCGACATCAGCCTCCCGCACCCGGCCGCAAGCCGGTGCCACGGGGTGCCAGCCGAATGGTGGCGAAAGAGCCGATGTCCGCGCGCCTGCCGAAAGCCAATTTCAGCTTTCTGAAAAGTCTGTTCTGGCCGGTGCTGTTGGTGGTGCTGGGCTTTGGCACTTACGAAGGCGCGACGCGTTTGCTGCCGTACGCCGACCGGCCGATCACCAAGATCGCCGTGCAGGGCGACCTGAGCTACATCAGCCAGCAAGCGGTGCAGCAGCGGATCGCCCCGTATGTGGCGTCGAGCTTCTTCACCATCGACCTGGCCGGTATGCGCACCGAGCTTGAGCAGATGCCGTGGATCGCCCACGCCGAAGTACGTCGGGTGTGGCCGGACCAGGTGGTGATCCGCCTCGAAGAACAATTGCCGGTGGCGCGTTGGGGCGACGAGTCGTTGCTGAACAACCAGGGCCAGGCGTTTACACCCAAGGAACTGGCGAATTACGAACACCTGCCACAGCTGTTCGGCCCACAACGGGCTCAGCAGCAAGTCATGCAGCAGTATCAGGTGCTGAGCCAGATGCTGCGGCCGTTGGGCTTCTCGATTGCGCGCCTGGAATTGCGTGAACGCGGGAGTTGGTTCTTGACCACCGGTGCCGGCAGTTCCGGCCCCGGCATCGAGTTGCTGCTGGGACGCGGCAACCTGGTGGAAAAGATGCGCCGCTTTATCGCCATCTATGACAAGACGCTTAAAGACCAGATTACGAACATTGCGCGCATCGATCTGCGCTACGCCAACGGCCTCGCTGTTGGCTGGCGGGAACCAGTAGCGCCGACGACAGCCCAACCCGCTGTCGCAAAGAATTAAGAAGAGGCAGGACCCATGGCAAACGTGCAAAGCGGCAAAATGATCGTCGGTCTCGATATCGGCACCTCCAAGGTGGTGGCGCTGGTCGGCGAGGTCTCCGACGACGGCTCGCTGGAAATCGTCGGGATCGGTACCCATCCGTCCCGTGGCCTGAAGAAGGGCGTGGTGGTCAACATCGAGTCCACCGTGCAATCGATCCAGCGCGCGATCGAAGAAGCCCAACTGATGGCGGGCTGCCGCATTCACTCGGCGTTCGTCGGCGTGGCGGGCAATCACATCCGCAGCCTGAACTCCCACGGCATCGTCGCGATCCGTGATCGTGAAGTCAGCTCGGCTGACCTTGAGCGCGTGCTCGACGCCGCTCAGGCTGTAGCTATCCCGGCTGACCAGCGCGTGCTGCACACCCTGCCGCAGGATTACGTGATCGATAACCAGGAAGGCGTGCGCGAGCCGCTGGGCATGTCCGGCGTGCGTCTGGAAGCCAAGGTTCACGTGGTCACCTGCGCCGTCAACGCCGCACAGAACATTGAAAAATGCGTGCGTCGCTGCGGTCTGGAAATCGACGACATCATTCTCGAGCAACTGGCTTCGGCCTACTCGGTGCTGACCGACGACGAGAAAGAACTCGGCGTGTGCCTGGTCGACATCGGCGGCGGCACCACTGACATCGCGATCTTTACTGAAGGCGCGATCCGCCACACCGCAGTGATCCCGATTGCCGGTGATCAGGTGACCAACGACATCGCCATGGCGTTGCGCACCCCGACCCAGTACGCCGAAGAGATCAAGATCCGCTACGCCTGCGCCCTGGCCAAACTGGCCGGTGCCGGTGAAACCATCAAGGTGCCGAGTGTTGGCGATCGTCCACCGCGCGAACTGTCGCGTCAGGCCCTGGCCGAAGTGGTCGAGCCGCGTTACGACGAACTGTTCACCCTGATCCAGGCCGAGCTGCGTCGCAGCGGCTACGAAGACCTGATCCCGGCCGGCATCGTCCTCACCGGCGGTACGTCGAAGATGGAAGGCGCCACTGAACTGGCCGAAGAAATCTTCCACATGCCGGTCCGCCTCGGCGTACCGCATGGCGTGAAAGGTCTGGATGACGTGGTGCGCAACCCGATTTATTCCACTGGCGTGGGCTTGTTGATGTACGGCCTGCAAAAGCAGTCCGACGGGGTTTCGTTCTCCGGCATCGGCAGCCGCGACAGCTACAGCAACGAAGAGCCACAGGCGCCGTTGCTGGACCGATTGAAGAAGTGGGTTCAAGGCAACTTCTAAAGCTTTACCGCAACACCGCAACAAAAATGCAGTAGGCGAAAAAACTAGAGAATGTAAGGAGAGGGAAAATGTTCGAACTCGTAGACAACATCCCCGCAAGCCCGGTAATCAAAGTTATCGGTGTTGGCGGTGGCGGCGGCAACGCTGTCAATCACATGGTCAAGAGCAACATCGAAGGCGTTGAATTCATCTGCGCCAACACTGATGCTCAAGCGCTGAAAAACATCGGCGCGCGTACCATTCTGCAACTGGGCACCGGCGTGACCAAAGGTCTGGGCGCCGGCGCCAACCCTGAAGTAGGTCGTCAGGCCGCTCTCGAAGACCGTGAGCGCATTGCCGAAGTCCTGCAGGGCACCAACATGGTGTTCATCACCACTGGCATGGGCGGCGGTACCGGTACCGGTGCTGCGCCGATCATCGCCGAAGTGGCCAAGGAAATGGGCATTCTGACCGTTGCGGTAGTAACGCGTCCGTTCCCGTTCGAAGGCCGCAAGCGTATGCAGATCGCCGATGAAGGCATCCGCATGCTTTCGGAAAGCGTCGACTCGTTGATCACCATCCCTAACGAGAAGCTGCTGACCATCCTCGGTAAAGACGCAAGCCTCTTGTCGGCTTTCGCCAAGGCTGACGATGTACTGGCCGGTGCCGTTCGCGGTATCTCCGACATCATCAAGCGTCCGGGCATGATCAACGTCGACTTCGCCGACGTGCGTACCGTAATGAGCGAAATGGGCATGGCGATGATGGGCACTGGCTGCGCCAGCGGTCCGAACCGTGCACGTGAAGCCACTGAAGCGGCCATCCGCAACCCGCTGCTGGAAGACGTGAACCTGCAAGGCGCACGCGGCATCCTGGTGAACATCACCGCCGGTCCTGACCTGTCCCTGGGTGAGTACTCCGACGTGGGTAGCATCATCGAAGCCTTCGCTTCCGAGCACGCGATGGTCAAGGTCGGTACCGTTATCGATCCGGACATGCGCGACGAACTGCACGTGACTGTGGTTGCCACCGGTCTGGGCGCGAAAATCGAGAAGCCTGTAAAGGTTATCGACAACACCGTTCACACCTCCATGGCTTCTGCCCAGGTGCAACAACCGGCTGCGGCCCGTCAGGAAGCGCCAGCGGTGAACTACCGTGATCTGGACCGTCCGACCGTCATGCGCAACCAGGCTCAGGCCGGTGCTGCGGCTGCCGCGAAGATGAATCCGCAAGATGATCTGGACTACCTGGACATCCCGGCTTTCCTGCGTCGTCAGGCCGATTGATGGAATGTATCAGGGCTATGAAGGTGATTGGTGTTCAGCAAAGGCATGGTCTGCTATCATCGCCAGCCTTTGTTGATACCAGTTCGCAATTTGCGCTGAAGCGGCCCAAGCCATGATTAAACAACGCACACTGAAAAATATTATCCGTGCCACAGGTGTAGGCCTGCACTCCGGTGAGAAGGTCTATCTGACCCTCAAGCCTGCGCCTGTCGACACTGGCATTGTGTTTTGTCGCGCTGACCTCGACCCTGTGGTGCAGATTCCTGCCCGCGCGGAAAACGTCGGTGAAACCACTATGTCGACGACGCTGATCAACGGCGACGTGAAAGTGGACACGGTAGAGCACTTGCTCTCGGCCATGGCTGGCCTGGGCATCGATAACGCCTACGTCGAGCTCTCCGCGTCCGAAGTCCCGATCATGGATGGCAGCGCTGGACCCTTCGTATTCCTGATTCAATCGGCAGGCCTGGAAGAACAGGACGCCGCCAAGAAATTCATCCGTATCCTGCGTGAAGTGACAGTGGAAGACGGCGACAAGCGCGCCACTTTCGTCCCTTTCGAAGGGTTCAAGGTGAGCTTCGAGATCGATTTCGATCACCCGGTATTCCGGGACCGCACCCAAAGTGCAAGCGTGGATTTTTCCAGCACTTCGTTCGTAAAAGAAGTCAGCCGCGCCCGTACCTTTGGTTTCATGAGTGATATCGAGTACCTGCGCAAGCACAACCTCGCACTCGGCGGCAGCGTTGAAAACGCGATCGTGGTTGATGCCGATGGCGTACTGAACGAAGACGGCCTTCGCTATGAAGACGAATTCGTGAAGCACAAGATCCTCGATGCCATTGGCGACCTGTACCTGCTGGGTAACAGCCTGATTGGTGAGTTCAAAGGCTTCAAGTCCGGCCACGCACTGAACAACCAGCTGCTGCGCAAGTTGATTGAGCAGACAGATGCTTGGGAAGTGGTGACGTTCGAAGACGCCAGCACCGCACCAATCTCTTACATGCGCCCGGTTGCGGCGGTGTAAGTAAAAAACCTCTCTAGTTTTTTGAAGGCCATCCTCGGATGGCCTTTTTTTATGCCTGCAATTTCTCTGGTGCCTGATCTGGCCCTATCGCTGGCAAGCCAGCTCCCACAGGTTTCTTTGTGAATCACAAATCTGCAGCACATCACAAATCCCTGTGGGAGCTGGCTTGCCAGCGATAGGGCCGGTGAAGCCAATACATCTATCAGGCAGCCACCACCACCCGGTTACGCCCACCTTCCTTGGCCTGATACAACGCCTTGTCCGCCGCAAACAGCAACTGCTCCAGCGTCATCTCGCTCGCCGCCGTCCATGTCGCGATGCCAATACTCACGGTCATCAGCCGCTCAGCCCCATCGACCAATGGCAATTGCTCCACCGCCTGACGAATATGCTCGGCAATCTGCTGCGCGCCATGGCCGTCGGTCTCGGCCAGAATCACCGAAAACTCCTCCCCGCCATAACGCGCGACCAAATCCGCCGGTCGCCGCACATTGTCCGTGATGACCTTGGCCAGCGTCTTCAACGCCTGATCCCCGGCCTGATGCCCATGTCGATCATTGAAAGCCTTGAAGTGATCGGCATCGATCATCATCACCGACATCGGTTTGCCCGAGCGCTGGGCGCGGAACCACTCATGACGCAGTGCCTGATCGAGCATTCGCCGATTGGCCACGCCCGTCAGCGCATCGGTAGCAGCCAGTTGCGCCAGCTCGCGCTCGGCCCGTTGGCGCAAACGCAACTCGCGGGCCAACAGCCAGGTCAGCCACAACAGACCCACGCACAACACGCCCGTGGCACCGCTGATCAGAATCGCGGTGCGCCGCCAGGTGCCGAACACTTGATCGCTGGACAGCGCAACCATCACCGTCAACGGCAAATTGCCAACCCGCGAATAGGTATAGAGGCGCTGCTGATGATCCATGCTCGAGGTGCTGGTGAAACTGCCGCTGCCGTCCTTGTCTCCGAGGATGCGCACGACATTCGGCCGGTTGCCGAAGCTTTTGCCGATGGAATCACTTTGCAGATAAGGCTTCTGTGCGAGCAGGACGCCGTCACTGTTGATGATGTTCAGCGTGCTGTCTTTGCCAATGTCGAGGCTGTTGAACAATTGGTCGAAGTAGTCGAGTTTCATCGACGCCACGGCCACACCAGCGAACTCACCGGTTTGCGAGGAGATCCGGCGACTGAAACTGATTCGCCACTGATTGGCCTCGTCGCAGTCGCAACGGGTCTTGAACGGACGGCTGATGAACATGCCGATGTCGCGATTGAAGGCGTGGGCGAGGAAGTAATCGCGGTCGGCAAAATTACCCGGTTTTGGCTCGATTCGCGAAGAATCGGCAATCACATTCCCATGTTTGTCGAGCAACAGAATGTCGCCCTTGAAGCGTGCCGTGGTCGAGCGGTCGAACAGCGCCAGATGGCGGATCTGCGGTGAGACATCTTGCAGGTCATCGCGCTGGGCGGCGGCGATCAGGCCTTGCAGGGTCAAGTCGTACAGCTCGACGGTGCGCAGCACATCGGCGTCGATCAGTTGCGCAATGGTGGTGGCACTGCGGGTCGCCGATTCCCGAGCATTGGCGTGCTCGCGGATCAGCAGGAACGTGACGATGCACAGAATCGCGATCACTGTCAGCAAACTGCCGCAGATCAGCAGCAGCTCGGGGCGTCCGGTCTTGCCCGCAACGGGTGGGGTACGGCTCGCGATCATGATTGGGCTGTCGGTTGGGGGAAGGTCTTATAAGCGTAGTAGGCCAAACACCACAGCCGAAGCCAGAAACCATTCCTAATGTGGGAGCGAGCCTGGACTTCAAGACTGTGCTGTGGCGCCGATCTTAGAAGACGTTGATCGGGTAGTCGATGATCACGCGGTATTCATCTGTATCCGAATCAATCACGCCGTAACCGTTGCCGCCACGGTTGGTCGCCCATTGCAGGTGCACCGCCAGATCCTTGGCCTGACCGCTCTGCACCACGTACTTCAAGTCGAGATCGCGTTCCCAATGCTTGGCGTTGCGGCCATCGGCGCTGTACCAGTTGGAATAGCCTTTGCTGTCGGGGTCAACTTTGGTCAGGTCGACAGTGCCGCGCGAGTAGGACACAGACGAAGTCAGACCCGGCACGCCGACACCGGCGAAGTCATAGGCGTACTTGAGCTTCCACGAGCGTTCGTTCGGGCCGTTGAAGTCGGAATACTGTTGCGAGTTATCCAGATAAACGCTGTCACCCTGGCTGATGTAGTCGAACGGCGTGTTGCCGTTGACCCGCTGATACGCGGCGGTGACGCTGTGATTACCGACGCCAACGGTGAAATGCAGGCTGTAGGTGTTGTTGTCGATGTTGCCCAGCAGCGCATCACCGGTGTCTTGCGTGTGATAGAAATGCAGGCCCGGGTTGAGGCTGACCAGATCGTTCAACTGCCAGGTGTAATCCAGGTCGTAGTAGTACTGGTTCCAGATGTCCTTCAGCTCGGAGGCGTAAAGACTGCTGGTCAGACCTTCGACGCCGCTCCAGGCCACACCGGCCCAGTTCAGGTGCTGGCTCTCATCGCCGTCGGCAAGGGTGCCGTAGGAAGTGCCAATACGCGTGTGACCGCTTTGGTTATACGGCTTGGTGAAACTGGCTTGGCCGCCTTCGATCAGCCAGCCGTCGAAGCTGTGGTTGGTCAGACTCACACCACGGAAAGTCTGCGGCAGCATGCGCGTTTCACCGCCAGCGATGACCGGGTTGGTGAGGAACAGGTCTCCGGCCTTCAATTCGGTATCGAACGCGCGCATTTTCAACGTGCCGCCCGCCGTGGAGAACGAACCCGGCGCTTTGCCGCCATTCTCTCGGACCGGCAGGATGCTTGACCCGTCCGTGCCGCCACCGCCATCCAGCTTCAACCCGAGCATGGCGTGGGCGTCAATGCCGAAACCGACCGTGCCTTCGGTGTAACCCGATTTGAACACCCCAAGAAAGCCTTGGCCCCACTCGATGTTGTCGTCCGCTTTCTGCAAGCGGTTGCGATTCATGTAGTAGTTGCGGGCGTTGAGGTTGAGGCTCGAACCCTCGACAAAGCCTTCTTTGGCAGGCTCGTCGGCGTGGGCGGCAGGGGCAATCGTTGCGGCAATTGCAATGAACAGCGGGGTGAAGCGGACTGGGTAACGCACGTGCAATGGAGCTCCTTGGGTCAACTGGCGCCTCTATATTTTGAGGCGCTCGATGTTTCTTGTTGTTACAGACGAACCAAACGGCTTTCAGACCACAACGAAAAAAGGCCGCTGAAAGGCAGCGGCCTGGAATGACGACGGTTGAACGGGAAGAGCCAAACAACCGCGTCGAGGGAAACGTTGGCGCGAAGCGCGCCTCAGCTGTCTTTCTCGCTTGCTTGAGTCTGGGAAGTGGCAGCCTGCGGGGCTTGCGAGGCGTCCTGAGCCTTGGCCATCACTTCGGCCTGATGCTGATCGAAGGCCTGCGCGCGAGCGACATTGTGCGCCACGAACGATTGCGATTCTTCAGCCATCGCCATCGGCGACAGGATCAATGAGGACAAAACGAACGCGCTGGCAATACCCATACTGTTGGACATCTTGAAAACCTTCTCGCTTGGCGAGTGCTGTTTGGTGCGGGCAAAGATAAGGTCGCCGGGCGTTGGGAAACAGCGTGATTTTCATAAATGACTGTTGCGCGGGAGGTAAAAGTCGAAGATCGCGGTGCGGCCAAGGGCAACCCCCTCACCCCAGCCCTCTCCCCCAAGGGGGCGAGGGGGAAAGGGAGCCGATCGGGGGCTTTTCAAAGCCTGAGTTCGACTCGAGCTTTCAGGTCGGCGTACTTTGAAAGAGCACCACGGTCAGTCCCCTCTCCCTCCGGGAGAGGGTTAGGGTGAGGGGCTTTTCAGACCGGCAAATAAATCCCGAAAGTATTCATCCCCCGATCACTGCGCACAAACACATCCCCGCCATGCATCAGCGCAATCGCCTTGACGATCGCTAGCCCCAACCCATGGTTATTGCCACTGTTACTGCGCGACGCATCGACCCGATAAAAGCGCTCGAACAGCCGTGGCAAATGCTCACTGGCAATCGGCGAACCGGGGTTGGCCACGCCGATACTCACCTGATGTTCCTCAACCTCGATGCGCACCTCAATCACCTGACCCGGGCCGGTGTGCTGCACCGCATTGCTCAACAGATTGATCAACGCCCGGCGCAAATGCGCGACCTCGATCTGCACCAGTGCATCACCGCTGACCTGCACTTCAACCTGCGCATCTTCAAGGATGAAATCCAGATACTCCAGCGTCGTCGCCACCTCAGCAGCCAGCGAAGTCGAGGTGAGCTTGGTCGCCTTGTTGCCCTGATCGGCACTGGCCAGAAACAGCATGTCATTGATGATCGAACGCAGCCGTTCCAGCTCTTCAAGATTGGATTGCAGCACTTCGAAATAGTGTTCGGCAGAGCGCCCACGGGTCAGCGCCACTTGCGTCTGGCCAATCAAATTGGTCAGCGGTGAACGCAGTTCATGGGCGACGTCGGCGTTGAACGATTCCAGCCGCGAGTAGGCCTGCTCGACCCGTTCCAGCGTCGAGTTGAACGAATCGACAAACTGCTCAAGCTCCGGTGGCAGCGGTGACAAACGCAAGCGCCCGGCGCGTAGTGGTGGCGCCAAGCGCTGAGCCTCATGGGACAGTTTGATCAACGGCTTCAAACCAATCCGCGCGACCCAATACCCCAGCGCCGACGCCATCAACACACCGACAATCGCCAACCCGATCAGCGCGATCAACAGATTGTGCTGAGTCTCGTGAAAGGTCTCGGTATCAATGCCGATCATGAAGCGTAGCGGCGGCCGCTGATCCTTGGCTGGCAACTCGGTCAGCAACACTTTCAGTGGATAAGGATGGTCGGGCAACTGCAGGTCATGCATGCCCAGCGGGCCTTGAGCGAACGCGCGAATCGCCGCATCGGGCTGACCATACTCGTAACCCGGATCGCCACTCACCACCCAGAAACGAATGCGTTTGTCCTCTTCGCCGAGCAGCTTCAACTTGGCGTTGATTTTCACCCAGTGCTCCGGCGTGCCGAAGCGATTGAGCGCCGATTCGAGCACGCTATATCGGGCATCCAGCTCGGCTTCCGGGAGCAATCCCAAGCCTTTGTCGACCTGTTGATACAACGCGCCGCCGATCAACAGAAACACCAGCAGCGCCACCAGCGTGAACATTCCACTGAGGCGCAGGGCAATCGAGTTACTGGACACCACGGCTCTCCAGCACATAACCCATGCCGCGAATGGTGTGCAGCAGTTTCTCGTCGAACGGCCCGTCGAGCTTGGCGCGCAGGCGTTTGATCGCCACTTCGACGACGTTGGCGTCACTGTCGAAATTGATGTCCCAGACCATCTCGGCAATCGCGGTTTTCGAAAGGATTTCACCTTGGCGACGGGCGAGGACGCTCAACAACGAAAACTCCTTGGCGGTCAGATCCAGTCGGGTGCCGGCGCGGGTCGCCTTGCGGCTGATCAGATCTATCCACAGGTCGGCGATGCTCACTTGCACCGGTTCGTGGCCGCCGCTGCGCCGGGTCAGTGCTTGCAGACGCGCGACCAGTTCGAGGAAGGAAAACGGTTTGCCGAGGTAATCGTCGGCACCGTCGCGCAAGCCTTTGATGCGGTCTTCGACGCGCTCGCGGGCGGTGAGCATGATCACCGGGGTCTGCTTGCGTGCACGCAATGCGCGCAGTACGCCGAAGCCATCGAGGCCCGGTAGCATGACGTCGAGGACGATCACCGCGTAGTCGCTTTCCAGCGCCAGATGCAGACCCTCGACGCCGTCGCGAGCCAGATCCACGGTGTAACCCTGTTCCGTCAGACCGCGGTGCAGATAATCCGCGGTTTTTTCCTCGTCTTCGATAATCAGAACGCGCATGACCCTGCCTCAGTCTGTGGTCGCCAATGCCGGTGAGGGCATCGGTTTGGGCCGGTGGAACAGCCGCTCGAGCCACAAGTATATGACCGGAGTGGTAAACAACGTCAGCATCTGGCTGACCAGCAAACCGCCGACCACCGCGATCCCCAACGGTTGGCGCAGTTCGGCGCCGGTGCCGTAACCGAGCATCAGCGGCAGGGCACCGAGCAGGGCGGCGAGGGTGGTCATGATGATCGGCCGGAACCGCGTGATGCACGCTTCGAAAATCGCCTCCTGCGGCGACAGACCTCGGTGGCGCTGCGCTTCGAGCGCGAAGTCGATCATCAGGATGCCGTTCTTCTTGACGATACCGATCAGCAACACCAGGCCGATCAACGCCATGATCGAAAAGTCCTGGCCGCAGATCCATAGCATGATCACTGCGCCCAAACCCGCCGCCGGCAATGTCGAAATGATCGTCAGCGGGTGCACGAAGCTTTCATAAAGCACACCGAGAATGATGTACACCGCCACCAGCGCCGCGAGAATCAGCCACGGCTGGCTGGCCAGCGAACTCTGGAACGCCTGCGCCGCACCCTGGAAATTGCCGCTGATCGCCGTCGGCATGCCGATCTCGGCCTTGGCCTGATTGAGCAGAATCACCGCATCACCCAACGCCACGCCGGGCGCGAGGTTGAACGACAGGTTGGCGGCCGGGAACATCCCATCGTGGGCAATCGACAGCGGGCCGATGGTTGGCGCATCGAATTTGGCCAGCGCTGACAGCGGCACCATCTCGCCACTCAGCGGTGAGCGCAGGTAGAAATAGTTGAGGCTTTCGGCTTTGCCGCGTTGTTTGGTATCCAGCTCCAGAATCACGTTGTACTGATTGACCTGAGTCTGGAATTCGTTGATCTGCCGCTGGCCAAAGGCGTCGTACAGCGCCTCATCGACATCGCTGGCGGTCAGGCCGAAACGGGCGGCGGCGCTGCGGTCGATGCTGATGTGGGTGATGCTGCCGCCCAGTTGCAGGTCGTTGGAAATGTCGCGGAACGCCGGGTTGCTGCGCAGTTTTTCCGTGAGGCGTTGTGTCCATGTGGCGAGGGTCGCGCCGTCGTTACTCTTCAGCACGTATTGATACTGCGCGCGGCTTGGACCGGAGCTGAGGTTGATGTCCTGGCCGGCGCGCAGGTAGAGGACGATGCCGGGGACTTTCATCAGTTGCGGACGGATGCGGTCGATGAACTGGCTGGCTGAAACATCGCGGTCGCCACGTTTTTTCAGGGCGATCCAGAAGCGGCCGTTGGCGATGGTCTGGTTACTGCCGGACACGCCGACCGAGTGGGAAAACGCCTGCACGGCCGGATCGGCGGCGACGATTTCGGCCATGGCCAAGTGTTTTTTCACCATGTCGCCGTAGGAAATATCCGCAGCCGCTTCAGTGGTGCCGAGGACGAAACCGGTGTCCTGCACCGGGAAGAAACCTTTCGGGATAAAGATGTAACCGCCGATGGCCAGCGCCAGCGATAAACCGAAAACGCCGATCATCAACTTCTGATGGGCGAGGGCGCGGCGCAGACCTTTCTCGTACCAGCCGAGCAGACGTTCGCTGAAGCCCGGTTTGGCGTGGGCGTGGTGCACCGGTTTGCGCATGAACAGCGCCGCCAACGTTGGAGCCAGAGTCAGCGAGACCACCACGGAAATCATGATGGTCGAGGTCGCCGTCAGGGCGAATTCCTTGAACAGTCGCCCGACCACACCGCCCATGAACAGCAGCGGAATAAACGCTGCCACCAGCGAGAAACTGATCGAGACCACGGTGAAACCGATCTCGCCCGCGCCCTTGATCGCCGCTTCGCGCATATCGTCGCCGGCCTCCAGATGGCGGTGGATGTTTTCCACCACCACGATGGCATCGTCGACCACAAATCCCACGGCCACCACGATCGCCACCAGCGTCAGGTTGTTAAGGCTGAAACCGAGGATGTACATCAGGGCGAAACTGGCGATCAGCGACACGCCGAGCACCGCCGAAACAATCAGGGTCGCCGACAACTGACGCAGGAACAGCGCCATCACCGCGACCACCAGCAGGATCGCGATCAACAGGGTGATCTCGACCTCATGCAGCGAGGCACGAATGGTCTGGGTGCGATCGATCAGGGTTTTCACTTGCACCGAGGCCGGCAGCATCGCTTCGAGGCCGGGCAGGGCGGCTTGAATGCGGTCGACGGTTTCAACGATGTTCGCGCCCGGTTGACGCGAGATCACCAAGTTCACCCCGGGTTGATCACCGGCCCACGCTTGCACGTAGGCATCTTCCGAACCGTTGACGACTTTGGCGACATCGCGCAGGTGAACCGGGGCGCCATCCTTGTAGGAAACGATGAGTTGGCTGTAATCCTCGGGGTGGAACAACTGATCGTTGGTCGACAGTGTGGAAATGCTCGATTCGCCGTACAGCGCACCTTTGGCGAGGTTGAGGCTGGTCTGCTGGATCGCCAGACGAATGTCGGCGAGGGTCAGGCCGATCGCCGCGAGTTTGTCGGCCGAGGCTTGTACGCGAATCGCCGGACGTTGCTGACCGGTGATGTTGATTTGGCCTACGCCGTCGATCTGACTGATCTGACGCGAGAGCAGGGTTTCCACCAGGTCGCTGAGTTCGGTGCCGGGCATTTGTGACGAGCTGACACTGAGGATCAGCACCGGGCTGTCGGCCGGGTTGACCTTCTTCCAAGTCGGCAGGGTCGGCATGTCCTTGGGCAGTTTGCCGGCGGCGGTGTTGATCGCCGCTTGGACTTCCTGGGCGGCGGTGTCGATGCTTTTATCGAGGGTGAACTGCAGGGTCAGCAGGCTGGAGCCGAGCGCACTGCTGGAGGTCATCTGGGTCATGCCGGGGATGGCGCTGAATTGCACCTCCAGCGGCGTGGCCACGGACGAGGCCATGGTGTCGGGGCTGGCGCCGGGCAACTGCGCGGACACCTGAATCGTCGGAAATTCCGCTTCCGGCAGTGGGGCAATCGGTAAACGCGGGAAGGCAATCAAACCGACCAGCACCAGCGCGATGGTCAGCAGAATGGTTGCGACCGGGTGATCGATGCACCACGTCGAGACGCCTTTGTGCGCCTTCATGGTTTCGGCTCCGCTTGCACCACCTGCGCCGGCTCGCTCATGACTTGCACCGTTGAACCCGGTTTAAGCCGCGACTGGCCATCGGTGACCAGCACGTCACCGGCCTTCACGCCTTTGATGATGTCCTGACCGCTGCCTTGATAAACCATCTGCACTTGCACGGCTTCGACCTTGTCGCCGTTGACCCGGTAAACGAAGTGTTGGTCGAGGCCACGTTGTACAACGGTGGGCGGGACGACCAGCGCATCTTTGTCGAGGGCTGTCTGAATTTTTACCGTGACCAGCAGGCCGGGCCAGAGCTTCTGGCTGGCGTTGTCGAATTCGGCCTTGGCGCGGATGGTGCCGGTGTTGGCGTTGATCTGGTTGTCGATCAGGGTCAGGTGACCTTCGCCGAGCAGGTTGCCGGTTTCGCCATCGGTGTCGGCGCCGATGTAGGCCTTGACCGGTGCGCGCTGCGGATCGTTGATCAGGCCTTGCAGGGTCGGCAGCATTTGCTGCGGCAGGGAGAATTCGACGGCGATCGGGTCGATCTGGGTGACGGTGAACAGGCCGGCGGTGTCGGTCATGCGCAGGAAGTTGCCTTCGTCGACTGTGCGAATACCGACGCGGCCGGTGACGGGGGAGCGGATCTGCGTGTAGGACAGTTGCACCTGCGCCGCATCGATCGAAGCCTGGTTGCCTTGGGCGGTGGCTTTGAGTTGGTTGACCAGGGCTTGTTGCTGGTCGTAAGTCTGTTTCGAGATGCCGTCGTCGACGGTGAGCAGTTTGTAGCGTTTGAGGTTGACCAGGGCGACTTGCAGTTGCGCCTGGCTTTCGCCCAGTTGGGCGCGGGCCTGGTCGAGGCTGGCGCGGATGGAGCGGTCGTCAATGGTGGCCAGCAGGTCGCCTGCTTTGACGAGTTGGCCTTCTTTGACGAGGATTTTGGTGAGGATGCCGTCGATCTGGGGGCGCACGACGACGCTGTGTAATGAGAGGACGGAGCCGATGCCGCTGGTGTAGCGGGGGACGTCTTTTTCGCTGACCGCTATGACTCGCACGGGGATTGCGGTGGGGGTGGCGAGTTTGGTCGGGGCGGGTTTCAGGGCGTACCACAGACCTGCGCCTGCGAGGACGATCAATAGGGTGGCGAGCAGGGCTTTGTTCTTTTGGATTCGCATGCGGGGTGGGCGCCGGAGGTTTGGAGTTTGGGCAGGTTGGGTAGTTATAAACTTGTTTGGGGGTCAGGAGGGTGACGGCTGGCTGTCAGCGCTGTCAGTTTTCTTTGGGTGTATATCCGTTGCTGCGGGTGTTGCTGATTACGGTTCCGCCCTTACGGCGGGTCACTTTTTCCAGACGCCGAAAAAGTAACCAAAAAGGCTTGCTCCTACGTACGGCCCGCTCGCTGGGGCTCGGGGTTCCTTCGCTGCGGGATCGATCCGGGCGCAGCGCCTACGGTTTGCTTCGCTGCACCTCCTCTCGCTGTGTTTGGCTGCGCCAAACGGTCGCTGCGCTCCCACGCCCGTATCAATCCCTCCACTCAGCCTTCCGACGTCGCCCGTGGATCAAGATCAAGATCAAGAGCAGGCGAGCTGACACTCGGCCTATTGAGTGGTGAAGAGCGCGGCGTGATCGGCTTTGGATTTGTGGTGGATTTGCCCCTCACCCCAGCCCTCTCCCGAGGGAGAGGGAGCCGATTTTCGGGCGTTTCAAAACCTGAGTTCAACGCGGTATTTCACGTCGGTGTACCTCTCCCAAACACCTCGGTCAGTCCCCTCTCCCTCTGGGAGAGGGCTAGGGTGAGGGTTGGCTTTTGGCTGTTTAAATTTGTGTCAAATAACCAGAACCTTCCCACAAGGTTTTCAGGTTGTCCGTCGGACGTGCGCTCTCTAGTCTTGGGTTGTCGCCGAAAACTCGGCGATCGGGTGTGAGAGCCCGTAGGAACTGTTAATCCAACACCAGTACCACCATAATTGCCGCCGGCTATTTGCTGCCCTGCAATTTTTATGGCGGCTGTGTGCGGGCGAACTTCGGTTCGGCCGGGCTTGTTCCTACCGGTTTCTCACTCCGCACATAGCTGCCACCACTCCGCCGCGTGAGAAACGGCATGTGTTGGCTTTGATTAGGAACATTCCATGACTAAGCCCGTACCCGATCCACCCATCGATCCCACCACCCCACTCGAAGACGCCATCCGCGCCGACGACCAGCTCAAAACCCGCGAAGCCATCAAACGCGCTCTCGATTTCTACCTCTGTCCCGAACCGGTCAAACCGCGTCAGCCCAGTACGATGTTCCTCATCCACCCGGACATCGACACTGAAAGCCTGCTCGCCCACGCCTGTGAATCGCTGGCTTCAGCCAATGTCATGGCCGGTGATCTGGCTGATCAGCTCAGTCGCCCGCAGCGCAGTACGGCGCTGGCGATCCAGCAGATCGTCATGCTCGCCGAGTTGGCGGTAACCCGGGCGCTGGATCGGGTTGATCCGCAAACGTAATCCGTCTGAGCACCGCATCATCGTTCTTCGCGAGCAGGCTCGCTCCTACAAGGGGATCGCACTCCAAATGTAGGTGTGGGCCTGTTTGCGATGGCGATTGTTCTGTGGCCGCTGTCTCTGGAAATATTCGCAAGGTTGATAAGTCCCAAAAAGGGACCTATCGTTCCCTTTTTGGGACTCTTTGGCCTTCACAGTGGAAACTATCTCTCTAAGCGAAGCGCTGTTTACCACCACTCAACAAAAAGTGTTGGGTCTGCTGTTCGGTAAGCCTGACCAGACTTTCTATGCCAATGAGATCGCGCGCTGGGCGCGTGTTGGCAAAGGCAGTCTCATGCGTGAACTCGACCGTCTGCAGCGAGCCGGTGTGTTGCGCATGAAAAGGGTGGGTAATCAGAACCATTACCAGGCCAATCCCACCTGTCCCATCTATGCCGAACTACTGGGCATCGCCCGCAAGACGTTTGGCATCGCCGAGCCTCTGCGTCAGGCATTGCAGCCATTTACCGAGCAGATCACCTGGGCGTTTGTCTATGGCTCCGTCGCCAAGGACACAGCAAACACACTCAGTGACATTGATCTCATGCTGATTGGCGAAGGCCTGCACTACAGTGACGTCATGGAACTGCTCATGCCTATGGAGGAGCAATTGGGTCGTCCCATCAACCCCACGCTTTACACCCCGCAAGACTGGACGGCGAAACTGGCTGCGCAAAACAGCTTTGTCGTGCGGGTAGTGCAGCAGGAAAAAATCGATCTGTTAGGGGCAAACCCTTTGGAGTCCAAGGATGGGCAGCAACGAGAGTCTGGAGAATCTTCTACGTAGCGGTGGGCTGAAAGCGGAGCCGCCGGATCGCAAGGAGTGTGAGGGCTTGATGCGCTCGGCCGTGGACCGGCTCAAGGATGCGCAAACTTCTACGTTGTCTTTTTCCAGCCGTTTCGACTTGGCTTATAACGCAGCGCACGCGTTGGCGCTGACGGCGCTTCGATTGAGTGGCTATCGATCAGATAAACGCTATCTGGTCTTTCAGTGCCTGGTGCATACGGCGCATATCAGCAAGATTCAGGTGCGATTGTTCGCGCTGTGTCATGAGCGGCGCAATCTCGCGGAATACGAAGGGTATATGGATGAGGATGACGCGCTTCTGGCGCAGTTGTTGGAAAGCACCTCGCAATTGTTGAGTAACGTCCAGCAACGAATGAACTGACATTCGGCACGGCTTGCGATCCTGACTAATCTCTTAAAGATCCGCCTCTATGAGCGGATACAGCTTGTATGGCTCAGGCCGCGCACGGCCCAAATCTCTCTGGGCCGTCCACCCCGGGAGTGTCTTGAAATGAAGCTGAAAACCGCTCTGCCATCTGTGCTCCTCTTGCTTCCACTCACTACGTTTGCAGCACCTGCCAGCCAATCCGGTGAGATCCGCTTTACCGGGCAAATCGTTGATTCTGGCTGTCAGGTCGGACCGGTCGGGGCGTTTGCGTCTCGTGAGTCTCGCCAGATCGAAATCAAGCCCGGCGTGAAAGTCGATGTCGACACTGAGCGCAACGCCTGCAGTCATCAGGCGCTGCCGATTTCCATGCGCTACGAAACGCTGAAGACCTTGACTGACAAAGGCATTGTCATCATCAGTTACCTGTAAACCGTTCGGCGTGCGTTGCAAATCTTCAGGTGCCGAGCGATGGCGCACAGGTATACTGCGCGCCTTCGCGGCTCACTGATCGGGCCCGACTTTTTGCTTTCCGGAGCTTTTATGACTTCCCCGACCCTGCCGCCGGTTGACGACGCTGTGAGCGATGTCCCGGCTGAACTGGCCGACACCAGCGATACCAAAGCCGAAATCCCGGCGTTCAAATTTCCATTCAAGCCGGGCGAGCTGGCCTCTGCCAAAGGCTCGAACCAGCCGTGGTACAAGAACGGCGCCAAGAATGGCCACACCAAGACCCCGGGCATGGCGCCGCCGGGTACCCGTCGTTCGATGGGCAAGCGCTGAGTTTTAATCCCGCCTGCGTTCAACGCGGCGACTGATACTGCCCGTGCCGGACCTTTCGCTGGCAAGCCAGCTCCCACAGGGTTCTGTGTCGTACACAAATTATGTGAACGCCCGAGATACCTGTGGGAGCTAGCGTGCTAACGATGAGGCCGGTTCGATCGCTGCAAAACCCCGATCAAGCCGCCCGCAGCGAAATAAACGCATACGTCTGCGCCGGTTCAGTCACCACCTGTGCCCCGGCCGCCAACACTTGCCCGGCCACATCATCCCCGGACAAATGAAACACCCACTCACTCGGAGTCGTCGTCAGCGGTTGCGCGGTGACCTGATCAATCACCGAAGCAAAAGCGCTCATATTCGGCAAATACGCTGTAAACCCGTCACCCTTCAACGCCGTGGTGCGAATCCCGAGCATCGCGCAAATCGCATCCTTGATGCCGATGTCATCCCGATCCGCCTGGCGCGAGCGTTGAATCAACTCCACCAGTTCCTGATCCACCAACTCGCCACCGGCAATCAACACTGGCCCCTGTTGCCAGGACTCCGGCGGGCAATCCTTGGCGGCAGGGTTGAGCGGGATATGCGGGTTGATTTCCGCCGGATAGATGCGACACACCAGTGGCCGCCGCTCGTAGATCCGGCACAACTTGTCTTCGTCAAGATTCCGGCAAGGGCCGACGTTGTACGCGGCGAAGGTAATCGCCACGTGGGCATCCGTGACACCGCTGCGCACCACCGCCGAACGCCGTTCAGCGTGCTCACGCTGTTGCGCTGGCAAGCCCAGACCATTGCCGAGAAAAGCCTCCACCAGCACGATCACCTGGCCGCCATCCGCCGCCCACATGCGGGCTTCGGCCAAGGTCAGGGGGACATGGTGATCGGTGCAGCATTTGCCGCAGCCTACGCAGGAAAACGTCGTATTCATTGAGCGATCTGTCTTCAATCAGGGTGTGAAACGGTGGCGGAAAACCACCGCACAGGCCTGGATCGAAGCAAGTTATGCGCCATTCACTGGGTTTTGCCGGTCGGACGGATCGAGTCCCACTCGGTGACGAAAGCAGTTTTCGATTTTTTGTTGTACAGGCACAGCTCGGTGCCTTGCTGGCCTTTCATGTGTTTTTGCGGGTATTGGCCTTGCAGCAAAACGGCGGTGTAGCCGACGCGGTCATCGAATTGCGCGGGCGTGCCGACGGGTTTGATGTTTTTCAAGCCGCTGGCTTTGCTGCAACTGGCGAGCACGGTTTTGTCGTAGGCGGCCCAGGCATCGGGGCTGGAGGCGTGGGCCTGGGACGCGAGGGCGGTGAGGCAGAGTAGGCTGAGGGTGAGCGCTTTCATGGGGGGCATCCTTGGTCGTGGGTGGCCAAGGTTGGAGTGTGCCTAAAGAGTTTTGTTGCCTGGGACACCGTTAAAAGATCGCAGCCTTCGGCAGCTCCTACATGGATATGCGGTTCCCTGTAGGAGCTGCCGAAGGCTGCGATCTTTTGACTTTAATCAGTCCGGCACCCGTTCCCGGCGGACCACATACATCCCGGCACCTTCATACAACCGCTGCGCGCGATGGTTGTCCTCCAGCACCTTCAGATCTACAAACCCTTCGCGCCGTTGCTGAAACACCTTGAATGCATGGAGCAACAACGCCCGACCCAGTCCTCGGCCCTGCATGCGCGGATGCACCACCAGATTTTTGATATAGGCGCTGGTCCAGCATTGCGCCACACCGACCACGCCGTCGCCATCGTGGGCAATAAAGCACAACGACGGATCGTATTCAGGATTGCTCTCGAATTGCTGCTGCCAAGCGTCCAGCGCCGGCACTCGGCCGCCGCCTTCGCGGTAGCCCAGTTGCATCAAATGATGCACGTCCGCCGCCAGTTCGACGGAGTACGTGCGCAGTTCAATGTCCTGTGGCCAAGACGCATCCGGCGCGTCCTTACCGAGGTCGCGCCGCATCAAAAAACAATACGTCTCGACCAAGACTCAGTGCCCGTGTGCCGCGACGTGTTTGGCCGCTTCGATCAGGCAGTGGGTCAGTTCCGGCGAGGAGAACTTGGTCAGCACGCCGTTCGCCCCGGCCAGGCGCGCTTTCTCGCTGTTCATTGCGCTGTCGAGCGAGGTGTGCAGCAGCACGTACAGATGGGCGAAGTCCGGCGTTTCACGCAGGGTGCGGGTGAAGGCGTAGCCGTCCATCTCGGACATTTCGATGTCGGAGACGATCAGGTTGATTTGCTGCGCGGTGCCTTGCAGGTCGAGCAGGCAGTCAATGGCTTCCTTGGCACTGCGTGCGGTGTGGCATTGCAGGCCGAGGTTGCGCAGGGTGTGCACCGATTGCTGCAGCGCCACCTGGCTGTCGTCGACCACCAGAATCCGCGCATTGCCGAGCACTTCGGCGTCTTCCATGGTCAGGTCGGTCGGGGCCATTTCGATCTGTGCCGGGGCGATGCTGTGGATAACCTTTTCGATGTCGAGCACCTGCACCAGCGTGCCGTCCACCGAGGTCACGCCGGTGATGTAGGCGCGCGAACCGCCGGAACCGAACGGCGGCGGTTTGATGTCGGTGGTCAGGCAGTGAACGATTTTGCTCACAGCCTGCACGTGCAGGCCCTGTTTCGAGCGGCTGACGTCGGTGACGATCAGGCAGCCGCCGTTCGGGTCTTCCAGCGGACGTTCACCGATGGCGCGGCTGAGGTCGATGACCGACAGCGAGGCGCCGCGCAACGTGGCGATGCCTTTCACGTGCGGGTGCGATTCCGGCAGCTTGGTCAGCGGCGGGCAGGGGATGATTTCACTGACTTTCAGCAGGTTGATCGCCATCAACTTGCCGCTGCGCAAGGTAAACAGCAGAAGCGAAAGTGAATCTGCGCGGGCTTTGGTGGAGGACATATGAACCTTCTGTGGAAAGGTGGTGGGCGAGGGTGGAAATCGCCAGAAACTATTGATGCCGGGTTATCGGCGTCAAAAGGTTGGGCTTTAGGTTAGTTGTCGGGTGGCGTGCAGATCAAAAGCCAAAGCCCCTCATCGGAACGCCGCCCGATCGGCCCCCTCTCCCAGAGGGAGAGGGGGCCGATCGGGGAATATTGTAGTAATTCACCGACCTGAACCTGCTCTGCCGAATCCATAATCGACTCGATGTTTCAGGTCGGCGTATGGCGCAAGACACCTCACCCTAGCCCTCTCCCTCAGGGAGAGGGCTAGGGTGAGGGTGTGCTTTTAGCTCTTCATCCCCAACCGCTTGGCCATCCGCCCAAGATTCGCCCGATCCAGCCCCAACTCCCGCGCCGCACTCGCCCAGTTATCCTGATTGCGTTCCAGCGCCGCACTGATCAACCTCCGCTGATACTGCTCGGTCGCACTGCGCAAATCCCCACTGATCAACGGCATCTCGGTCACCGCACCAACAACAGACTCAACCGAGTTATCCACAACCTCACGCGGTAAATCCAGATCCGCCGCGCTCAAACTGAGGATCTTCGGCCGCACCTTGCAGTTGCCCAACGCTTTCAGCGCACTGCGTCCGATCAAGTGTTCCAGCTCGCGCACGTTGCCCGGCCAAGTGTAGGCGAGCAGTGCTTCCTGGGCGTCGCTGTTCAGGCGCAGGCTGTTGAGGCCCATGCGCGAGCGATTCTGTTCGAGGAAAAAACCGCTGAGCAACAACACATCGCGACCACGATCACGCAGCGCCGGCACGCGCAGCGGGTACACACTCAGGCGATGGTAGAAGTCGGCACGATAGCGACCACTGCGCACTTCTTCCGCCAGGTCGCGGTTGGTCGCGGCAATCAGGCGCACATCGACCTGATGCTCCTTATCCGACCCCAAACGCTGCAATTGACCACTCTGCAACACGCGCAACAACTTGGCCTGCACGGTCAGCGACAACTCACCGACTTCATCGAGAAACAGCGTGCCGCCATTGGCCAGTTCGAACTTGCCGCGCCGGTCACTGGTGGCGCCGGTGAAGGCGCCGCGCACGTGGCCGAACAGTTCGCTTTCTACCAGCGTATCCGGCAACGCGGCGCAGTTGAGGCTGATGATCGGTTTGTCGGCGCGCGGTGAGGCGGCGTGGATCGCTTGGGCGACCAGTTCTTTGCCGACGCCGGTTTCGCCGGTGATCAACACGGTCAGATCGCTGCCGCCGACCAGATTGATTTCCTCAACCAGTTTTTTCAGCGCCTTGCTCTGGCCGATCATCTCGCGGTTTTGCTGGCCGCTGGCCTGGCGATAAACCTCGGCGCGCTGATGTTCGTCTTCTGCGCGATTGGCCAGGCGTTGAATGCGTTCGGCGGCGTTGACCGTGGCCGAGGCGAGGCTGGCGAAAGCTTGCAGGGCGTCGAGTTCGATCGGTTCGAAACGCTCGGGGTCGAGGGCGTCGAGGGTGATCAACCCCCAGAGTTTTTCATCGACAAATAAAGGACAGCCGAGGCAATCGTGAACTTCGAGGTGTTCGTCGAGGCCGTCGACCAAACCGTCGTAAGGATCGGGCAAGTCGCTGTCGGCGGCGAACCGCGTGGGGCCGGCACCGCTCAGCAGAATCTCGAAGCGCGGATGCTCACTGACTTTGAAGCGCCGGCCAAGGGTGTCGGTGCTCAAGCCGTCCACCGCCAGCGGCACCAGTGCTTCCCCGTCGAGGCGCAACAACGCCGCCGCATCGCAGGGCAGCAAGGCGCGCATGGCTTCGAGCAGGCGTCGGTAGCGCTCGCCCTCGGGCAGTTCGCGAGACAGGTCGGAGACGAGAGGCAGCAGGGCGGTGAGCAGGGATTTGGCGGTCATGGTCTTGTAGTCAAAGAGACAAGATGTAGTCCGGATGACTATAAGGTGCTCTGAGTCTTTATGACTACTTAAATCTCAAGCTATTGATTTATATGAATAAAAAAGTTGGCATGAATACTGATAACTCTTAGGTAACTTTTCCAAGAAGCTCAGGAGTCAACCTTATGCTTAGCGTCCAGGATCGTGCCATCGTCAAATCCACCGTGCCTCTGCTGGAAAGCGGCGGTGAAGCGCTGATCACGCACTTCTACCGCATGATGCTCTCTGAATACCCGGAAGTTCGCCCGCTGTTCAACCAGGCGCACCAGGCCAGCGGTGACCAGCCCCGCGCCTTGGCTAACGGCGTATTGATGTACGCGCGGCACATCGATCAGCTCGACCAGTTGGGCGATCTGGTGGCGAAAATCATCAACAAGCACGTCGCCCTGCAGATCCTTCCGGAGCACTACCCGATTGTCGGTGCCTGCCTGCTTCGGGCGATTTCCGAAGTGCTCGGCGAAGAGATCGCCACACCGGAAGTGATGAGTGCCTGGGGCGCGGCGTACGGCCAGTTGGCGGACATTCTGATCGGCGCCGAAACCGCCATCTACGACCAGAAAGAACACGCCTTTGGCGGCTGGCGTGGTGCGCGCGAGTTCATCGTCGCGGCCAAGGTCGAGGAGAGCGCGGAGATCATTTCGTTCTACTTCGAACCTGCTGATAAAGGCCCGATCCTCGCGGCCGAACCGGGTCAGTACATCGGCATGAAGCTGATCCTCGACGGTGAAGAAATCCGCCGCAATTATTCGTTGTCGGCACTGGCCAACAACGGTCAGTACCGCATCAGCGTCAAACGCGAACCGGGTGGCCGTGCGTCCAATCACTTGCACGATCAACTGCAGGTCGGCGCGAGCATTCAGTTGTTCCCGCCATCGGGTGAGTTCACCTTGGCTGCAAGTGACAAGCCACTGGTGCTGATCAGCGGTGGCGTCGGCATTACGCCGACTCTGGCGATGCTCGAAGCGGCGCTGGAAACCGAGCGGCCGGTGCATTTTATCCACTGCGCGCGTAATGGCAGCGTGCATGCGTTCCGTGACTGGATTGATGAGCTGGCGGCGCGCCATCCGCAACTCAAACGTTTTTACTGCTATGCCGAAGATGACGGTGTCAGCCCAGCGGCGGACAAGGTCGGGATGCTGGATCAGGCGTTGCTGGGCGAGTGGTTGCCGGCTCAGCGTGATGTGGATGCTTACTTCCTCGGGCCGAAGGGTTTTATGGCGGCGATCAAGCGGCATTTGAAAGCGCTGGGTGTACCGGAGCAGCAGAGCCGTTATGAGTTCTTCGGGCCTGCAGCGGCTTTGGAGTGA
Organism: Pseudomonas sp. Irchel 3H7; assembly: GCF_900187605.1. GTDB lineage: Bacteria > Pseudomonadota > Gammaproteobacteria > Pseudomonadales > Pseudomonadaceae > Aquipseudomonas. Next base: position 466,630 of record NZ_FYEA01000003.1, on the reverse strand, counting down.
TCTGAAACCGGGTTGCCTTCATTCGCGAGCAGGCTCGCTCCCACAGGGGATTTGTGTTTGACGCAGATCCAATGTGGGAGCGAGCCTGCTCGCGAAGGCCGTTACGCGGTGCTGATTCTTAAAAAGTGTTTAAAGGTTAATCGTTTCTTAACCGGTTTATCGTTTATTCCCCGATGCTGATGATAGGCGCTCGTTCGTTTACATGATCAGGATCGCCCCATGTCGCACTTCGCCTTCGCTCGTCGTTTCAGTTTTGCATCCATCGGTCTTTCGGCCGCGTTGCTGGCCAGCCCGTTTGCTTCTGCCGAATCTGCCTTGATAAAACCGCAGACCCTGATCGTCGATCAGAGCCTGCCCAAGGCGCAGGTCGAAGCCATGGAATTAGCCGCGCGGCGTTATGGCAGTTTCTGGAATTCCGGTGAGGAGGCGCTGGCCACGGCGGCGTTGTCGCCGCAGTTTGTCGACCAGACGCCACCCGAGGGCCGGGTGCAGGGGCCGACCGGGCCGTTGCTGGCGTCGAAGTTCTTTCGCACGGCGGTGCCGGACTTGAGTTGCGACATCGAGCAAATGATCATCGCCGGTGATCGCGTGGTAGTGCACCTGCACTTTCGCGGGCACTTCAGCGGTACGTTCAAGGCTCTCAAAGGGCAGGGCCAGCGTGTAGACTTCCGGGCAACCGATATCTATCAGATTGATAACGGTCGCATCGCGGCCAATTGGCATATCGAAGACAACATCAGCTTGATGGCGCAACTGCACGCGCAGCCGCCGGCCAGCTGAACCATGGACTTACAAGGGAAACGCGATGAGCGAGGAAACGATTCGACTGGGACGTGAACGGCGCTTTCTGGTGCTGCTGGGCATTATCTGCCTGGCACTGATCGGTGGTGCGCTGTACATGCAGATCGTGCTCGGTGAAGCACCGTGCCCACTGTGCATCTTGCAGCGCTATGCGTTGCTGCTGATCGCGCTGTTCGCGTTCATCGGCGCGGCCATGCGCACGCGCCGCAGCATCACCGTGTTTGAAGTGCTGGTGGTGCTTTGTGCGATTGCCGGGGCCGGTGTGGCCGGGCATCACGTGTACACCCAGTTCTATCCGGCGGTGAGCTGCGGCATCGATGTGCTGCAGCCGATTGTCGATGATCTGCCATTGGCGAAAATCTTCCCGCTGGGCTTTCAGGTCGACGGTTTCTGCTCCACGCCTTACCCGCCGATCCTCGGTCTGTCGCTGGCGCAATGGGCACTGCTGGCGTTCGTGCTGGTGGTCATTCTGGTGCCGCTGCTGACCTCGCGTAACCGAAAAGCACTGCGCTGAGTCAACTATTCGGCAGTCTGGCCGATACAGAAAACGCCCCGATTTGCGGATCAGCCAATCGGGGCGTTTTGCATTTCAGAGTGTTTGTGAAAACACCGTGACGGACGGCAAGGGAGGGTGCGGCAAGTGTGCGACATGTTGTCACACGCGCCGTGTCGCAGGGCTCCTCAGTGACGCGGAATCGGCCGTTGTTACAAAAAAGGATTGGTCTGATTCGGGGTTTTTCGGCTTTAGCACGCGAGTGCCAGAGCAGGCAGTTTTAACAAGCGTTGGCAGATGGCCAAAAGCCTTGGGTTATCGGGGCTTGCGCTGTTTCAGCGTTCGGAAAAAGCCATCAGAGCTGTCTGAACTGACGCGGGTACACCTACAATTTTTGGTGTTTTTGTTGAGAATCTATTTCGATAACATGCGGAACTTTTGCAAAAATGGCGATGGATTGTTGCTCGAACGGATAAAAATTATTTCGGGATAAGACATGGTGTATAGGGCGCTACCTATCTACAATCGCCCGCACTGAATTCCCGGCACTGTTCAGCCTTTATTAAGGAGGCGAGCAGGAAGTCGGGTGTCGAGTGAGTCGCAAGGCTTTCAAGACACCCAGGTGTCGGTGCCTTCCAACTTTCCGCACCAAATGGAATTGGTCTGTAACAAGGCCTTTGACCACGAATTCGAATAAGAACTGACCGCTGTCCCAGGTTTTGTCGAGCGTCTGACGCGCGACGGGCGGCCCTTATTCAATCCAAAGAAAATGCCAACCCTTGGCAGGGTGAAGTGTTGGCGATCAAAACCCAACTGCATTGCGCAAGCTGCTTTAGAGGTCGTGAGATGAGTAAAAACAGGTACCCCAGATTACTAGGCCTAGTGCCGCTGCTCGGCACGTTGTTGCTGGGAGGCTGCAACATGACCTTGCTCAATCCAACGGGCCAGGTTGGCCTGGAACAGCGAAACCTGATCATCACCGCGACCCTGCTGATGCTGTTGGTCGTCGTGCCGGTTATCGTCATGACCTTCCTGTTCGCCTGGAAGTACCGCGCGTCGAACAAGAACGCCGTCTACACCCCGAAATGGTCGCACTCGACCAAAATCGAAGTGGCAGTCTGGACCATCCCGGTCCTGATCATCATTGCCCTGGGTTACATCACCTACATTTCGACCCACGAACTGGACCCGTATCGTCCGATTCAATCCGACGTCAAGCCAGTGACCATCGAAGTCGTTGCGCTGGACTGGAAGTGGCTGTTCATCTACCCGGAACAAGGCATTGCCACGGTCAACAAGATCGTGTTCCCGGCGCACACGCCAATCAACTTCAAGATCACCTCTGACGCTGTGATGAACTCGTTCTTCATCCCGGGTCTGGGCGGCCAGATCTACGCGATGGCGGGCATGCAGACCAAACTGCACCTGATCGCTGACCGCAACGCTGAGATGGACGGTATCTCCGCCAACTACAGCGGCGCGGGTTTCACCGGCATGAAGTTCAAAGCTATCTCCACCACTCAGGAAGATTTCGACGCCTGGGTAAGTGAAGTCAAGAAGTCACCTAAACAGCTTGATCAAGCTGAATACGCGGCCCTTGCCAAACCGAGCCAGAACAACCCAGTCGAGCTCTACTCCTCGGTCACGCCGAACCAGTTCCAGATCATCGTCGACAAGTACGAAGGTATGAAGCCGGGCAAGCCGCTGAAGCACGAGAAGAAAGAGAAAGAAGTGGCGGCCACGGAAATTGACTCGAGTTCGCATTCAGCTGCCGGGGCAGAGGAGTAAACGATGTTTGGTAAATTAAGTTGGGAAGCAGTCCCATTCCACGAGCCGATCGTGATGGTGACCATCGCCATGATCGCCCTCGGTGGTCTGGCGCTGTTCGCTGCAATCACCTACTTCAAGAAGTGGACGTACTTGTGGACCGAGTGGCTGACTTCGGTCGACCACAAGAAAATCGGCGTGATGTACATCATCGTCGCCATGGTCATGCTGCTGCGCGGCTTTGCCGACGCCATCATGATGCGTACCCAGTTGGCCATGGCCACCGAGGGTTCGCCTGGCTACCTGCCACCTGAACACTATGACCAGATCTTCACCGCTCACGGTGTGATCATGATCATCTTCATGGCGATGCCATTCTTCACCGGCCTGATGAACCTTGCAGTGCCGCTGCAGATCGGCGCGCGTGACGTTGCGTTCCCGTTCCTGAACTCCCTGAGCTTCTGGCTGCTGGTGTCCGGCGTTGTGCTGATCAACCTGTCCCTGGGCGTCGGCGAATTCGCCAAGACCGGTTGGGTTGCCTATCCACCATTGTCGGGTCTGCAATACAGCCCTGGCGTGGGCATGGACTACTACATCTGGGCGCTACAGCTATCCGGGTTAGGTACGACGTTAACGGGGGTTAACTTCCTCGCGACCGTACTGAAAATGCGTACCCCTGGCATGAAACTGATGGACATGCCGATCTTTACCTGGACCTGCACCTGGGCAAACGTTCTGATCGTGGCTTCGTTCCCGATCCTGACCGCTACCCTGGCACTGCTGACCCTTGACCGTTACATGGATTTCCACATTTTCACCAATGAACTTGGTGGCAATCCAATGATGTACGTCAACCTGTTCTGGGCCTGGGGCCACCCTGAGGTTTACATCCTGATCCTGCCGGCATTCGGCATCTTCTCGGAAGTGATCTCGGCCTTCACCGGCAAGAAACTGTTCGGCCACCACTCGATGATCTACGCTTCGGGCGCGATCTCGGTACTGGGCTTCATGGTTTGGCTGCACCACTTCTTCACCATGGGTTCGGGTGCCAGCGTCAACGCCTTCTTCGGTCTGGCGACGATGCTGATTTCCATCCCGACGGGTGTGAAGCTATTCAACTGGCTGTTCACCATCTACCAGGGCCGTCTGCGCTTCACCAGCCAGGTTCTGTGGACTCTGGGCTTCATGGTGACCTTCGCCATCGGCGGCATGACCGGCGTACTGCTGGCCATCCCGGGTGCTGACTTCGTTCTGCACAACAGCCTGTTCGTGATCGCGCACTTCCACAACGTGATCATCGGCGGTGCGGTATTCGGTTACATCGCTGGTTTCGCGTTCTACTTCCCGAAAGCGTTCGGCTTCAAGCTGCACGAAGGCTGGGGTAAAGCAGCGTTCTGGTTCTGGATCTCGGGCTTCTTCGTCGCGTTCATGCCGCTCTATGCACTGGGCTTCATGGGCATGACCCGTCGTCTGAACGCTACCACCAACCCTGAGTGGGTACCGTACCTGTACGTTGCCATGTTCGGTGCGGTGATGATCGCTGTGGGTATTGCCTGCCAGCTGATCCAGCTCTATGTGAGCGTGCGTGACCGTAACAAGCCAGAGAACGTTTGCGATCACGGTGACCCGTGGAATGCACACACCCTGGAATGGTCGACCTCGTCGCCACCGCCGTTCTACAACTTTGCTGTGCTGCCTAAGGCTGACTGCATCGACCCGTTCACTGAAGCCAAGGAAAACGGTACTGCGTACCAGCGTCCGGCCAAGTACGAGCCGATCCACATGCCGAACAACACCGCCACTGGCGTGGTGATGGGCGCACTGTTGACCGTCTTCGGTTTCGCGATGATCTGGCACATCTGGTGGTTGGCGATCGCCAGCCTGGCCGGCACCGTCATCTACTTCGTGATCCACGCTGCACGTGACGACCAGGGCTATATGGTTCCGGTTGAAACGATCGAGCGTATCGAAGCCGAGCAGCACAAGCGTCTGGTCGCGGCAGGGAAAATCCCGGCCGGTGCCACCCGTGTTGAAACCTCGTTGGAACAGGCTTAAACCATGTCGAACTTAGTGACCAATGTTGGACACGCCCATGGTGACCATGGGCACGATGACCATCACCACGACTCGGGCGAGATGACCGTATACGGTTTCTGGCTCTACCTGATGACCGACTGCATTCTGTTTGCGTCGATCTTCGCGGTGTACGCAGTACTGGTAAACAACGTCGCCGGTGGCCCGTCGGGCCACGACATCTTCGAACTGCCATACGTGCTGGGCGAAACCGCTCTGCTGTTGTTCAGTTCGATCACCTACGGCTTCGCCATGCTGGCGTTGTACAAAGGCAAGAAGCAGGCGGTACTGGGTTGGTTGTTCATGACCTTCCTGCTCGGCGCAGGCTTTATCGCCATGGAGATCAACGAGTTCCACCTGCTGATCTCCGAGGGCTTCGGTCCTAGCCGTTCCGGCTTCCTGTCCGCGTTCTTCACCCTGGTCGGTACCCACGGTCTGCACGTGTCGGCGGGTCTGATCTGGATGGGCATCATGATGTACCAGGTCAACAAGCACGGCCTGACGGCGACCAACAAGACCCGTCTGAGCTGCCTGAGCCTGTTCTGGCACTTCCTGGACGTGGTGTGGATCTGCGTATTCACCGTTGTTTACCTGATGGGGACTCTGTAATGGCTAATGCACACTCCCATGACAGCCATGATGCTGGCCACGGCAGCGTAAAGTCGTACGCCATTGGCTTCATCCTGTCGGTGATCCTGACCGTCATCCCATTCGGTCTGGTGATGTACCCGAGCCTGCCGAAAGCCACCACGCTGGCAATCGTTCTGCTGTTCGCAGTAATCCAGGTGATTGTTCACCTGTATTACTTCCTGCACCTGGACCGTTCCATTGCTCAGCGTAACAACGTGATTGCATTCGTCTTTACGGCGATCGTGATCGTGCTGCTGGTTGGCCTGTCGTTGTGGATCATGTTCAGCATCCACACCTACATGATGGCGAAGTGAGGTAAGACCCGATGTCGCTCAAGCACTTTATCCAAATCACCAAACCGGGGATCATTTTCGGTAACGTGCTTTCTGTGGCAGGCGGGTTCTTCCTGGCCTCGAAAGGGCATGTCGATCTGGCGGTGTTTCTGGCTGCCATGATCGGTACATCCCTGGTTGTTGCCTCCGGTTGCGTGTTCAACAACTGCATCGACCGCGACATCGACCTGAAGATGGAACGCACCAAGAACCGGGTGCTGGTGCAGGGCTTGATCTCCCTGAAACTGGCCCTGGTCTACGCGACCATCCTTGGTGTTCTCGGCGTTGCGTTGTTGTACAAGGTGGCCAATCCGTTGGCCGCTTTGTTCGCGGTGATCGGCTTCATCATCTACGTCGGCTTCTACAGTCTGTACCTCAAGCGCAAGTCGGTTCACGGCACGCTGGTGGGCAGTCTGTCGGGCGCCATGCCGCCAGTGATCGGTTACGTCGCCGTAACCAACAGCTTCGACATGGCCGCGTTGACGTTGCTGGTGATGTTCAGCCTTTGGCAGATGCCGCATTCCTACGCCATCGCTATCTTCCGCTTCAACGATTACCTGGCCGCATCGATTCCGGTGCTGCCAGTGAAGCGCGGGATTCAAGTGGCCAAAAAGCACATCCTGCTCTACATCCTGGCGTTCCTCGTAGCGACCTTGATGCTGACCTTCAGCGGTTACGCCGGCATGAGCTACCTCGCCGTCGCCGCGGCCATGGGCATGTACTGGTTGTACATGGCCTGGACCGGCTACAAAGCGGTGGATGACACGGTCTGGGCACGCAAGCTGTTCGTGTTCTCGATCTTCACCATCACTGCGTTGAGCGTCATGATGTCCCTGGACTTCAAGGTGCCCGCAGAGCTGCTGCTGACGTACGCGCCGTAAGGCTCAAAGGCTTGAAGAAAAACCCCGCACATTGAGAGATGTGCGGGGTTTTTTGTTGCCTGGCGTAAAGCCCCTCATCGGAACGCCGCCCGCCCAGCCCTCTTCCAGAGGGAGAGGGGGCCGATCGAGTTGTCTCGAGTCCACCGCCGACCTGCAAAGTCGTGGCGATTATGGATTCGGTAAAGTGCGTTCAGGTCGGTGTATGTCGTCAATATCCTGCGTTCGGTTCCCTCTCCCTATGGGAGAGAGCTAGGGTGAGGGTTGCGAGTGGAGTTCAAAACCCCTAGATTTGGATCCAACCCCGACAGTGATAGCACCAAGCCATTTTTTCGGTGTTTTACTGCCGTGATTCGAGCTTCTTCATGCACTGATCAAAAGGCTGGGCGAAATGACTGAGAGGATGACCTGCGACGAGCGTTTTATTGCCCTGGCCCAAGAGCTGAACTACGACATCTATGGTGAGAACACCGCCGGCGGCAATTACGCGCCGCTGATCCGTCATCATGATGAGCTGTATATCAGCGGCATGGTGCCGCGCACCCACGGCAAGATTCAGTATCCCGGTCGGGTTGGGCTGGAGTTGACCCTCAAGGATGCCCAGGCCGCCGCCAGCATCAGTGCAATGCGTTGCCTGGCGTTGATCGTTGACGCGGTGGGTTCGCTGGACAAGATCAAGGCGTTGTTGCGGGTGACGGTGTATGTGAAGTCGACGCCGGACTTCGTTGATCTGAGCGAAGTCGCCAACGGTGCCTCGGACGTGTTCAGTCATGTGCTCGGTGATGCCGGCCGGCACACGCGCACCACAGTCGGTGTGTATCAGTTGCCGAAGAACGCGGCGATTGAGGTGGACATGATTGTAGCGTTGCATCCTTCGGCTTGAGGGTGACTTCACGGCTTGCCCTCACCCTAACCCTCTCCCGGAGGGAGAGGGGACTGACCGAGGTGTCTTGCGCTATACATCGACCTGAGAGGTCGAGGCGATTGTGGATTCGGCACCGCACTTTCATTTCGGCGAACTTCCACAATATCCGCAAATCGGCTCCCTCTCCCTTGGGAGAGGGGACTGACCGAGGTGTGTTGCGCTATACATCGACCTGAGAGATTGAGGCGATTGTGGATTCGGCACCGCACTTTCATTTCGGTGCATCTCTTGAATATCTCCCGATCAGCTCCCTCTCCCTCGGGAGAGGGCTGGGCGGGCGGCGTTCCGATGAGGGGCGAGGATTTTCGCCTTCTCACAAATCCCAAGCCGGACAACAAAAAGCCCCGCCTGAATCTCAGCGCGGGGCTTTTTCGTTCAGCGCTGCGCTATTACTGCGCGGCGATGCTATAGCCATCAAACGCAGTCTGCTGTTGCAGCGCGGTAATGATGTTCTTGCGGTTCACTGCCTGCTCGGTACCCGCGTTGTCGACGAAGACTTCGCTTTCCAGCTCCGCCTCTTCGCCTTCACCAACGAAGGTGAAACCGAGGAACTCCAGCGCTGCACGGTCAACGTTCAGGCGCGAGCGTGGCGTGCGCAGTGGCAGGGTCACGCTGATGCCGTCCTTGCTGATGGTGAAGATTTCGACTTCTTTCTTCTTCGCAGCCTTGCTCTTGCCGCCGCTCGGATTGCTGATCGCCTGATGGGTCTGGTTCAGCACTTTCAGCGCGAGGCCGTAAACGATTTCCTGGAACGCCGGATCGTCCTTGAAGCTGGACAGGATGCGGCCGATCGAGAACTTGCTGCTGAGGTCTTCAAGGGCGGCGAGGTCGGCGGCTTCGGCGTCTTTCAGCGCCTTGAGTTCGCCCATCAGCTCGTAGGCCTTGTCGTCATCGAAACTGTCGTGAGCCTGACGGATCGCCGCGCGCAGCTCGCGGATCTGGTCGCTTTCGCGGGTCGACTGGAACGCGTCCAGGACCATCTCGCTGATGATTTTGGCTTGTGGCAGGTGTTGTGAAAGATTGATGGAGTTTTCGTATTCCGCTTTGGACGATTCGGTGACTACGGATTCAGCGGTGTTGAAATCGGACATTGAAATTTCACTACTTTTTTAACTTGAGTGGAGATGAGAAAACCGAGGGCTTTTTCAGGCCGACTAATTTAGGGGAGCGCGGCGGCGTTGTCACGGAGCAACGGTCTGCCGGTCGAGTTTTTTCCCGGCGTGCACTATTTCCGGCGCGGCCGTTCCATGGCAATCACCGAGGTTTCAAAACCCAGGCTGGCAAAAAAAGCCTCTGCGCCCTCGCGTCCGGCCCGCAGCACCCACGTAATATCGGGGTTGTCGCCCATGATGTGCTCGACCAGTGCACGGCCAATCCCTGCACGCCGATGCTGGTCATCGACCACCACCATCGACAGGTAACCGTTGGACAAACCATCGCTGATCCCGCGAGCGAATCCGATGATCTGCCCACCCTGGACGGCGACGGCGGTGCGCTGAGAGTTGTCGATCAACTGGGCGAAGTGTTCAGCTGAACCGGTGCGATGGCCCCAGCCATGCAGCCCGAGAAACTGCCGCACCGATTCCGTTTCGGCGGGCAGCAAATCACGTACGTTGAGTGTGTTGTTCATCTGCTGTTCGGGTCCTTGTCAGCGCTTTTTCATGGAAGGGTAGAGCAGGCCGCGTCAGGATTTCCCCCACGTCTGCATCGCAAACTCCACGAACCGGCGCAATTTCGGCAAACGATAACGATCTGGCGCGTAGAGCAGATGCATCGGTCTGCTGGGTGGCTGGAAGTCGGCGATCACCTTCACCAGTCGGCCTTCGCGCAGGTCTTGTTCCACCAGCGCATCCGGAAGCATCACGATGCCCATGCCGGTGCGGGCCGCCTGGTGCAGCCCGGCGGAGCTGTTGATCAGCATAGGCCCGCTGACGTCGACCATGATCTCCCCATCGGGACCACTGAGACGCCAGCGCTTTTCCACCGATTGCCAGTCGTCGCCAGCGGGATAGGCGAACGACAGGCAGTCGTGTTGTTGCAGGTCTTCCGGGGTTTTCGGCATGCCCCGCCGGGCGACATAGTGCGGCGAGGCGCACACGGTCAGGGTGTAATCGATCAAAGGCCGGGCGATCAGGTTGGACTGCTCGAAATTGCCCAGCCGAAACGCCACATCCAGGCCACTCTCCAGTAGATCGGGACGGCTGTTGGTCAGCACCACGTCGAGTTTGACCTGCGGATACAGCAAGGAAAACTCACTGAGCGCCGGGGCCAGCCGTTCAACGCCGAACGTCAGCGGCGCGGTGAGGCGCAGCATGCCCCGGGGTTGATCGAGGGTCTGCTCGGCGAGGCGTTCGGAATCGGCGACCAATCCCAACACTTCCAGACAACGCTGGTAGTAAACGCTGCCGAATTCAGTGAGCCGCTGACGTCGAGTGGTGCGTTGCAGCAGTTGCACGCCCAGCCGTTGCTCCAGCGCGCGCAGATGATTGCCGACCATGGTCGTCGACAGGTCGCACTGCAACGCGGCCGCCGTCATGCTCCCGGCTTCGACGACTTTGACGTACACGCTCATCGACTGGAACAGGTCCATTATCAAGCTCAGCTTTTAAATGAATGAAGTTTTCCCGAGTTTATCCAGTTTCGCTGGCTAACCATACTGCCAGCACACCGACCTGCACTGGAGTTTGAAGTCATGACCGCCGCCCTGATGAACACCTACCAACCACTGGCCTTGAGCTTCACCAAGGGCCTGGGCACTCGCCTGTGGGATCAGGCCGGTCGCGAATATCTGGATGCGGTGGCCGGTGTGGCGGTGACCAACGTCGGCCACTCACACCCGCGGATCGTTTCGGCGATCAGCGAGCAGGCCGGGTTGCTGCTGCACACGTCGAATCTGTACAGCATCGACTGGCAGCAACAACTGGCCAAACGGCTGACTGAGCTGTCGGGCATGGAGCGCGCGTTTTTCAATAATTCCGGTGCCGAGGCCAATGAAACAGCGCTGAAACTCGCGCGTTTATACGGCTGGCGCAAAGGCATCGAACAGCCGCTGGTGGTGGTCATGGCCAACGCGTTCCACGGCCGCACACTTGGTACCTTGTCAGCCAGCGATGGCCCGGCAGTACGCCTGGGTTTCAACGATTTGCCGGGGGATTTCCTCAAAGTGCCGTTCGGCGATCTCGCTGCGCTGGAGCAGGTACAGCAAAAGCACGGTGAGCGCATCGTGGCGATTCTGATTGAGCCAATCCAAGGCGAAAGCGGTGTGCAGCTCGCGCCGCCCGGTTACCTTAAAGCCCTGCGCGAACTGTGTAATCGCCATGCGTGGCTATTGATGCTCGATGAAATCCAGACCGGCATCGGCCGTACCGGGCGCTGGTTCGCCTTTCACCATGAAGGCATTGTCCCGGATGTCATGACCCTGGCAAAAGGACTGGGCAACGGCGTGCCGATCGGCGCTTGCCTGGCCCGGGGCAGGGCGGCGGATCTGTTTACGCCCGGCAGCCATGGCAGCACCTTCGGCGGCAATCCACTGGCGTGTCGGGTCGGTTGCACGGTGCTGGATATCATCGAAGAACAGGGCCTGCTGGAAAATGCCAGGATTCAGGGGGAACGGCTATTAACTCGCCTGCGCGCAGAGCTGGCGGACAATCCCAATGTGCTGGCGATTCGCGGGCAGGGCTTGATGATCGGGATCGAGCTGAAACAACCGGTGCGTGATCTGACCCTGATCGCCGCGCGGGATTATGGACTGTTGATCAACGTCACGCGGGGCAAGACGATACGGCTGCTGCCACCGTTGACGATTGATGAGCGTGAGGTGGAGATGATTGTCAGAGGTGTGGGATGTGTCGTTCAGTCGTGACGATTTTCACTCTTCGATCAAATGTCTGACTTTGGCTTTTCCTGCGCGCATTTCGCCGATCGATCTGATCAACCGCTCGGCGTTTGCGGGTGAGCGCATCAAGTAGGCTGTTTCTTCGAGTGTGCTGTTCTCGCCAGGAGGCATCATCACGACAGGCTCAGATTCTTGCCGGGATTGCGAAGTTAGCTCTCGATCCTCGCTGGATGCCAAGAACGTATGGAGGTGAGTACAGGATGACAAGGCGACACCTACTAGTGGTTGTTTCGCAGAAGGGTTGCTGCGAGCACGTTCAGTATCACTTAAGAACCCTGGAGACGTTTCTGAGACGTCTGTAATCCTTGTCCACTGTCTCGGGCAGTGAGAAACCGCCGCGTTGTCGGGATCTGGTATTTCCAATGTAGGAAAAAACTTGTGGCTAGTCCGGATAATCCGCCAGATCCGGCGCCAGCATCCGCGTCTTCGCCTTGCCATTCGAATTGTGCTGAATGATCTCGCGCGGCTGCCCCTGTTCATTGAAAAACACCTGACCGATCCCCGCCGAATTCCATAAGCGTTCACCTGCCTCAGCATGTTCCGGCGTGTAGGGCACGATGCGCATGCGCCGGCGTTTGGTAAACCAGTTCAACGGTGAGCGTGGCGAGTAGAGCCAGCGGTTGAGGCGGTCGAACCATTCCAGCAGGCTTTTCGGAAACTCGTTCTTGATCCCGCTGCTGGTGATCTGCCAGATTCGCGGCCCGGCCTTGCGGTGACGGATAAGCACTTCGTAGACGAAGGAATAATGCACATCGCCGGACAGCACCACGTAGTTACCCGGTGTGCGCGAGTGGCGGAAAATGTTCAGTATTACCTGCGCGGCACCGCGATGGGCCATCCAGTTTTCCGCGTCGACCAGCAGCGGGTAACCGCACCAACTGAAGACCTTCTGCACGGTTTCAATCAGCTTCACGCCGAAGATCGGCGCCGGAGAAACGATGATCGCTGACGGGTGATCAAGCAGTTCCTGTTGCAGTTCGCTCAGCGCCTCCCAATCGAGCAGGCCCGACGGTTGCTTGAGCGCCATCTCACTGCGCCAGCGTCGGGTGCGCGTGTCGATGACTACCAGCGCCGGACTGGTTGGCAGTACGAAATGCCAATGCTGAAAGCGCAGCAGGTCATCGATCAAACCGTCCTGCACCGGGCTGTCGAGATACTGATCATCACCGCTGGCGCTAAGGCTCAGGGTTTTTCCCAGCACATCCTTGAACGCATCGGGATTATTGCCCCAGCCCTGACACAACATATAGGCGATCAACGCGTTGCCGATGATGCGTTTGGAGAACGGATGGCCGTAGGCCGTTTCCTCCCATTGCGCGGACAGGTTCCAGTCATCGGTGATGTCGTGATCATCGAAAATCATCAGGCTCGGCAGATGCGCGAGCGCGCGGGCGACCTTGTCCAATCCAGCCTTGAACGCGTCGATGCGAGTCTGTTCGAGGGTGTAGCGCTTGAGGCGTTCGGGCGTCAGTTCGGGCGCTTGCGGATCGATCAGCGACCAGGCCGTCGGCGACCATACCAGCAAGTACATCGCCATGACTTCGGCGAACGTCACCAGATGATTGTCAGCACTGCTGCTGGTGAAAATCGGCTTACGCGCACCGCCGAAAAATCGCTCGCGCAATGTCTCGTTGCTTTCCAGCGCCGGTAACAAATCCGCACGGTGGTAGTAACTGGCCGGGTGTTTGTAGAGCTTGGCGCTGTCGCTGACCACGGCACCTTCGAGGTGTTCGTCGAACAGGCCAAGGCGTTCGATCAAGGCATGAATCGCCCGCAACATCGGGCCGGCGACATCGTCGGCGTAGACCTGATCGCCGCTCATCATCAACAGGGCGGGGCGTTGTTGCGGATCGGTTTCCGTCGCCAGCAATTGGTCGACGCAAAGCAAACCATCCGTCGCCGGGTGATGCGGCTTGCGGCAAGAGCCATGCAGCAGTTGATCGATCCGCGAGCGCAGGACGAAGTTCGGGCTGGTTGCATCGCCGTACAGCAAATGCGCCGCCCAGTCGGCGATGCCCTCTGCATTGTCGATCAGCAGGTCATAGTCGATACGTGTGTCGCAGGGCAGGGCGTTGTCGAGAGCAACATCGATGAGATGGACAAATGCCTGACGACCTACCGGAATGACGGTGCATTTCCCGGCGTCGAGAGGAATGTCTCCTACACCTTGCAGGCGCAAGGTCAGCGCCAGTGGCCGCGTGCCGACCAGCCACATGACCACGCGCGTTGGCTCCAGCCGTCGCAACAGCGGGCCGGCCAGGACAGGAGGCAGCGGGATCAGGTCAGCGGGTGTCGAAGACATCGAGGGCAAAGCTCAAGGCGCACAGGCCGGCGATGATAGCGCAGCCGGCGCCTTGATCCCTTAAATGAGGCTTAAGAATCGATCTTCTTCAGCTTCAGATCGAGCAGTCGCCACGCGGCTTTGTCAGTATCTTTGCCGTCTACTTGCTGAACGGAACAGTCAGAACTGTAGCTGACATGGTCGCCCAACATGTTCAGAGCGGTGACGGTGCTGCTGATGGTATAGGTCTGATCCTTGAACCGTTGGCTGCTCGCGCTCTTGGCGCTGGCGATCGCTGTCGACGCTGAAAAACGCATGGCACTTTTGATAATAGGGTCGCAAATCATGAACGCCATCAGGGATCTGTCCGCGTCCGGATGGTTGCCGGCCAGTCGGCGCGAAACTTCAAAATCGTTGCGCACGTTGTCCTTGAAGTTCTTCTCCTGGATTAATGCGGTCAGGCGCTGGCTGTAGTTCGGTAGAAGTGCGGACTCGGGCGGCGAAGGCTCGTTCTGTGGTTCGCTGGCGACATAGGTCGTAAGGTTGTCGGAGTTCTCAGGTGAGGACGCGATCGCAGCCATGGGCTCCATTGCCTTTTCTAATTCAGGCATGAGTGCCGCCGCGGCGCTCTGCGTCTCGCTGCTCTGCGTTGTCCTCGGCGCGGCCGACGGAAACAGCGACAACGTGATCGACAGCACCACCATCGCGACAATGAAGCCGCCCGCTGCGCCAACGATGTTGCCGTAGAAAATATTCCAGCTGCCACGGTTCTTGACCACCCAGCGCCACATGAACCCCCAAACCGCGACAATCGCCAGAAAACGCAGAAACTCCATTTGATCCTTTCCTTAAACCTTCCAAACCTGAAATCAACGCACGCCCAAGGTGAACGCTGAGAATGGCCGGCAAGATAACAAAACAGACGTGAAATGGCAGTGACGATAGCGGTGCTCAGTGAAAATTAAGCGCGAAAAACGCCAGCGTCGTCACACCCGCAGCCAGCCCACAGATACCGGCGAAAAGTTGCCGGGCCAACGGATGCTCTGGCCGAGGACGCCTGACCAGCCACATCCAGACACCCGCCAGCACGCCGAACGTGGTGATCATTTGCAACACGCTACTGGCCAGGTTCTCAGTTGCAGGAGGCACGTGCGCCGGGAAAAGGCCTGCACAGATCACCGAAAAAATCATCGCTACGATGAAGCCGCTGGCGGCACCCGCCAGGTTGGCGAGGATCAGGTTCCAGGCACCACGAGTCTGCACGACCCAAGCCCAAACGGCTCCCCAGACGAAAAAGTACAACACGGCCATCAAGGTGTTTCTCCCTCTGAAAATTGACTCCACCGAGGTGTTGGCGACCTCGTTACTGGCAGTGGACGGCAAGATAGCAAAATAGTAGCGTCGCGCCACTGCCCATCTCCGTAACGGACTACCCATGCCAGTCAGTACCCACTGTTTGCGCTTGCTCTGCGCAATCACACTCACCGCTGCAATGGCCCCAGCATTCGCCGCCGTGCAAGAGCATCCGGAAAACAGCTGGAAGTACTACGCCGGTAACTGCCAGCGCGTGCTGGAGAAAATGGCCGACGTGCAAAGCGGCCGCACCACCGCCTACGACGTGATGTTCGCGCTGGAAAGCAACCTGCGAACCATGAATGAACACCGCTCGAACCTGACGCCCAATCACCTCGGCTCCCGGGAATTTGCGCAATGCGAAAACGTAGCGGGCCAGGCTGAAGCGATGATCGCCCAAGGCAAAGCCGAGTTCGCCGCAAAAATGCAAGGTGCCGCGGAGGAGGGCCGCATTGCCCACCAGAACTCCCCCGAATACCAACGCGCCCGCGCCCTCGGCTACAGCGACGTCGGTGATATATCTTTCCTGAAACTGCACGAAGACACCGACGGCGAAGCACGCCTGAAAACCATGCTGATCACCGTCGACGAAATCTGCGGCCAATACTTCCGCGCCACGCAATACGTGAAGCCGTATGTGATCTATACGGTACGGCCTTCAGACGGCGGCTGTGGCGAAGTGAAGCGCGTCGCGGTGGTTGGTGGCCGATCGGTGGAGAAGGGTGATTACATTGATGAGAAGGGCGAGTTTCAGTATCTGGGCTGGAAAAAACTTGTCGGCGCCGACGGGTTCCCAATCGATATCCGCGTGTTGAAAGCCCGTCGTTGAACCAAAGAAATACCGGGATGTTTTCTTGAATATGAGGATGGACAGATGATCGACTTCAACAACAAAGGCTTCTTCAAACTCAAGCAGAACGATGAGTACGCCGAACGCGTAAGCGCGCTGTTGCTGGACGGTGAAGAAGTGATCGACTCTTACAAGGCCATGCGTGACGGCGTGGTGTTTACCAACAAACGCATCATCGCCGTCAACGTTCAGGGCATTACCGGCAGCAAGAAGGATTTCACTTCCTTGCCGTACAAGAACATCGTCGCCTACTCCGTGGAAACCTCTGGCACCTTCGATCTGGATTCGGAGTTGGAGATTTACTTCTCGTCACTGGGGAAAGTGAAGTTCGAATTCACCGGGAAGACGTCGATGGTGGAGATTTCCAAGTACATCTCCAAGCATCTGCTGTAACGCCTCAGCCCATTACAAGATGTCTTTCAAATAGCCCTTGAGCGCGAGGAGCGGCTGATCCAGCTGCTCCAGCGAACGCGCCTCGCTGAACTCGGCTGACAACTTCTGCAACTCGCGCCCCAGCGGTTTCTCGACACCGCCCAAGGCGTCCATCGCCAAGCTTAGGCATTCATTCATCTTGAACTGAATGGTCTCGACATCCCCGCGCCGTACCAATAGTTCGAAAATGTCTTTCTGGTAATCACCCATGACCATGTCGTCCCGCAAAATCGGGCTCAGGCCTTCTTCCTCGTAAGCGAGCTTGAGCGAGAAAAGGGCGACTGTTTCCAGTGACGTTTCCATGAAGTGACCTTTGTGGGATCTCGCCGGACGGCCAGCGGCACTTTCCGACAGACGAAAAAAAAGGCCTTGCTAAGCAAGACCTTTCTTAATTTTGGTGCCCCGAGGGAGACTCGAACTCCCACTCCTTTCGAAAACGGATTTTGAATCCGCCGCGTCTACCAATTCCGCCATCAGGGCTCAATGGCGGCGAAGTATAGAGATGAGATTACCGTCGGTCAATCAGGTACATAGAGAATTTTCGATATTTCCGCTAGACTTTCCGGCCCTGCTAGACGAACCCCATCATGCGCGTTGCTGACTTTACTTTCGAGCTCCCTGATTCGCTGATCGCCCGCCACCCTTTGGCCGAGCGTCGCGGTAGTCGCCTGCTGACCCTTGACGGGCCGAGCGGCGCCCTCGCACACCGTCAATTCACTGATTTGCTTGAGCATTTGCGCCCGGGCGATTTGATGGTGTTCAACAATACCCGGGTGATTCCGGCGCGACTGTTCGGGCAGAAAGCGTCCGGCGGCAAGCTGGAAATCCTCGTTGAGCGGGTGCTCGATACGCACCGCGTGCTGGCCCATGTGCGTTCCAGCAAGTCGCCGAAGCCGGGTTCGAAGATCCTTATCGACGGTGGTGGCGAGGCAGAAATGCTTGCGCGTCACGATGCGTTGTTCGAACTCGGCTTCGCTGAAGAAGTGTTGCCCCTGCTCGATCGCGTCGGGCACATGCCGTTGCCTCCTTATATAGACCGCCCGGACGAAGGCTCGGATCGCGAGCGTTATCAGACCGTGTACGCCGAGAAACTCGGTGCGGTGGCGGCGCCGACAGCGGGGCTGCATTTCGATCAGTCGCTGATGGAAGCAATTGCGGCCAAGGGCGTCGAGACCACGTTCGTTACGCTGCACGTGGGCGCGGGGACGTTCCAGCCGGTGCGCGTCGAGAAGCTTGAAGATCACCACATGCACACCGAGTGGCTGGAAGTCGGCCAGGATGTGGTTGATGCGGTCGCGGCATGCCGTGCGCGCGGTGGTCGGGTGATTGCGGTCGGCACCACCAGCGTGCGTTCGCTGGAAAGTGCCGCGCGCGATGGCGTGCTCAAGACGTTCAGTGGCGACACCGATATCTTTATCTTCCCGGGCCGGCCGTTCCATGTGGTCGATGCCCTGGTGACCAATTTCCATTTGCCTGAATCCACGCTGTTAATGCTGGTTTCGGCATTTGCCGGTTATCCCGAGACCATGGCCGCCTACAAGGCCGCCGTCGACAACGGCTACCGCTTTTTCAGCTACGGTGATGCGATGTTCATCACCCGTAATCCCGCACCTACTGCCCCTAAAGAAACCGGCCCAGAGGAAACAGAATGAGTCGCGAATGTCGCATGTCCTTTGAACTTCTGGCCACCGATGGCAAGGCCCGACGTGGTCGTCTGACCTTCCCGCGTGGCACCGTCGAGACCCCGGCGTTCATGCCGGTGGGCACTTACGGCACGGTCAAAGGCATGTTGCCGCGTGACATCGTTGCCACTGGCGCAGAAATCATTCTCGGCAACACCTTCCACCTGTGGCTGCGCCCTGGCACCCAAGTGATCAAGGAACACGGCGACCTGCACGATTTCATGCAGTGGAAAGGCCCGATCCTCACCGACTCCGGTGGCTTCCAGGTGTTCAGCCTCGGCGCGATGCGCAAAATCAAGGAGGAGGGCGTGACCTTCGCCTCCCCGGTCGACGGCGCCAAAGTGTTCATGGGCCCGGAAGAATCGATGCAGGTGCAGCGCGACCTCGGCTCCGACATCGTGATGATTTTCGACGAATGCACGCCGTACCCGGCCGACGAAGACGTCGCGCGCGTATCGATGGAATTGTCGCTGCGTTGGGCCCAGCGTTCGAAAAATGCCCACGGTGACAATACCGCCGCGTTGTTCGGTATCGTGCAGGGCGGCATGCACCAGGATCTGCGCATGCGCTCGCTGGAAGGCCTCGACAAGATCGGTTTCGATGGCCTGGCCATTGGCGGTCTGTCGGTGGGTGAGCCGAAGCACGAGATGATCAAAGTTTTGGATTATCTGCCGGGCATGATGCCGGCTGACAAACCTCGTTACCTTATGGGCGTTGGCAAACCGGAAGATCTGGTTGAGGGTGTGCGCCGCGGTGTGGACATGTTCGATTGCGTGATGCCAACCCGTAATGCCCGCAATGGGCATCTGTTCATTGATACAGGCGTGCTGAAGATCCGTAACGCGTTCCATCGCCATGATGAATCGCCGCTGGATCCGACCTGCGATTGCTATACCTGCCAGAACTTCTCCCGCGCTTATCTGCATCACCTGGACAAGTGCGGCGAAATGCTGGGAAGCATGCTCAATACCATCCATAACTTGCGCCATTATCAGGTGCTGATGGCTGGTTTGCGCGAGGCTATTCAACAGGGTACATTGGCCGCCTTTGTCGATGCCTTCTACGCCAAACGCGGGCTCCCCGTTCCGCCTTTGGACTGAGTTTTCTGACCCCAAGATTCAACATTTGCAACTGGAGTGCTAAATGAGCTTTTTTATCTCTAACGCCATGGCTGACGCGGCTGCACCGGCTGCTGCCGGCCCAATGGGCGGCGGTTTCGAGTGGATTTTCCTGGTCGGCTTCCTGGTCATCTTCTACCTGATGATCTGGCGTCCACAGGCCAAGCGCGCCAAAGAGCAGAAGAACCTGCTGAGCAGCCTGCAGAAGGGCGACGAAGTGGTCACCACCGGCGGCATCGCTGGCAAGATCACCAAAGTGGCCGATGACTTCGTGGTTCTGGAAGTTTCCGACACCGTGGAAATGAAGTTCCAGAAAGGCGCCATCGCCGCCACGCTGCCAAAAGGCACGCTGAAAGCGATCTGAAGCAACAACTTCTACTCAATCGACGGGGCGCGCAAGGCGCCCCGCGTTCATAACGGGCGGCGTGATGCTGAACAAATATCCTCTGTGGAAATACATTCTGATCCTGGCGGTGCTGGCGATCGGTCTGATTTATTCCGCTCCGAATCTATACCCCGATGACCCGGCCATTCAGGTCAGCGGTGCAAGTACTGCGCTGCAAGTCAATCAGGCTGATCTGGATCGTGTGAGCACTGCGCTCAAGGAGTCCGGGATCAACGTCAAGGCAGCCACGCTGGCCGCCAACGGCAAGGGCGGTCTGATCCGTCTGAGCAAGGCTGAAGACCAGCTGCCGGCCAAAGACGTTGTGCGCAAGGCGTTGGGTGATGACTACGTCGTCGCGCTGAACCTGGCACAGACCACCCCGCAATGGCTGCGCAATCTGGGCGCGCACCCGATGAAGCTGGGTCTGGACTTGTCCGGTGGTGTGCACTTCCTGCTGGAAGTGGACATGGACAAAGCCCTCGATGCACGCCTGAAAGTCTACGAAGGCGACGTCAAGAGCCTGCTGCGTAAAGAGAAGCTGCGCTATCGCAGCCTGCCGCAACTGGGCGGTGCCATTCAGTTGGGCTTCAGCGATGAAGATTCCCGCGAACAGGCCCGTGCACTGATCCGCAAGAACTTCAACGATTTCGACATTGTTCCGGCCGACCTCAACGGTCAACCGGTGCTGCGTCTGGCGATGACCCCAGCCAAGCTGGCGGAAATCCGTGAATACTCCATCAAGCAGAACTTGACCACGGTACGTAACCGCGTCAACGAGCTGGGTGTTGCCGAACCGATCGTTCAGCGTCAGGGCGCCAACCGCATCGTGGTTGAGCTGCCGGGCGTGCAGGACACTGCCGAAGCCAAGCGTATTCTCGGCAAGACGGCCAACCTTGAGTTCCGTCTGGCTGCTGAGCCGGGTGCTTCGAAAGCCACCTCCGAAACCTTTGAGTTCCGTGAAGGCAATCGTCCGCCAGCACAGATCGAACGTGGTCTGATCATCACCGGTGACCAGGTCACCGACGCCAAAGCCGGTTTCGGCGAGCACGGCACGCCTGAAGTGAACATCCGTCTGGATGGTCATGGTGGTGAGTTGATGAGCCGCGCTACTCGTTCGAACGTCGGTCGCAGCATGGCGGTGATCTTCATCGAACAGCGTCCGGTCACCACTTACACCAAGCAAGTGGTCGATGGCGTCGAGAAAGACGTCGCGGTGCAAACGTTCAAAGAAGAGAAGAAGATCATCAGCCTGGCGACCATTCAGTCGCCGCTGGGTGCTCAGTTCCGCATCACTGGCCTGAACGGTCAGGGCGAGTCGTCCGAACTGGCGCTGCTGCTGCGTGCCGGTGGTCTGGCCGCACCGATGTACTTCGCTGAAGAGCGCACCATCGGCCCGAGCCTGGGTGCTGACAACATCACCAAAGGTATCGATGCGTCGCTGTGGGGCATGTTGTTCGTGTCGCTGTTCATCATCGCCATCTACCGCTTCTTCGGCATCATCGCTACCGTTGCTTTGGCGGTGAACATGGTGCTGCTGCTGGCCCTGATGTCGCTGCTGGGTGCAACGCTGACCCTGCCGGGTATCGCCGGTATCGTGCTGACCATGGGTATGGCGGTCGACGCCAACGTGCTGATCTTCTCGCGGATTCGTGAAGAGATCGCCGCCGGCATGACCGTGCAGCGTGCAATCAACGAAGGCTTCGGCCGGGCATTCACCGCGATTCTCGACGCCAACCTGACCACCTTGTTGGTCGGCGGGATTCTCTTTGCCATGGGCACCGGCCCGGTCAAAGGTTTCGCAGTGACCATGTCCCTCGGGATCTTTACCTCGATGTTCACGGCCATCATGGTGACCCGCGCAATGGTCAACCTGATTTTTGGCGGACGTGACTTCAAGAAGTTGTGGATTTAAGGGGCTGCCATGTTACGTACAATCAACTTCATGGGCGTTCGCAACTTCGCGTTCGGCGTCACAGTGTTTCTCACGTTGCTGGCTATGTTCAGTGTCGCTACCAAGGGCATGAACTGGGGTCTGGACTTCACCGGCGGTACGCTCATCGAGCTGACCTACGAGCGTCCGGCCGACGTTACCAAGGTGCGTGAGCAGCTGGCGACGTCGGGTTACCACGAAGCAATCGTGCAGAGCTTCGGTGCGACTACCGATCTGCTGGTGCGGATGCCGGGTGAAGACCCGCAATTGGGCCATCAGGTGGCGGAAGCGCTGTTGAAGGTCGGCGGCGATAACCCGGCAACGGTCAAGCGTGTCGAGTTCGTCGGCCCGCAGGTCGGTGAAGAGCTGCGCGACCAGGGCGGCCTCGGCATGCTGCTGGCGCTCGGCGGCATCCTGATCTACCTGGCTTTCCGCTTTCAGTGGAAATTCGCGGTCGGCGCCATCGTTTCGCTGATTCACGACGTGATCGTCACCATCGGTATCCTGTCGTACTTCCAGATCACTTTCGATCTGACCGTACTGGCGGCGGTGCTGGCGATCATCGGTTACTCGCTAAACGACACCATCGTGGTATTCGACCGGGTTCGTGAGAACTTCCGTGTCCTGCGCAAGGCAACGCTGATCGAGAACATCAACATCTCGACCACGCAGACCCTGCTGCGCACCATGGCGACGTCGATCTCCACCTTGCTGGCGATCGCGGCGCTGCTGTTCTTCGGCGGTGACAACCTGTTCGGCTTCTCGATCGCGCTGTTTATCGGTGTTCTGGCGGGTACCTACTCGTCGATCTACATCGCTAACGTGGTGCTGATCTGGCTGAACCTGACCACCGAGGATCTGATTCCTCCGGCCAACACCGAGAAGGAAGTCGACGACCGTCCATAACGGCCATCGTTTTCCCGGCTGTCAGGCCAAGAAAGGCGCGAGTTGAACTCGCGCCTTTTTTTATGCTCCAAGGCTGGGAGAAGCGCGGGCGCGTCCCGCATGTGATGGTCAGGAGGTTCATGTGAACAAGTCGTTGCTGGTTGGTGCGGTATTGGGTGCTGTCGGTGTGACTGCCGGGGGTGCTGTTGCCACCTACAGCCTGGTTAAAAGCGGCCCTGAGTATGCGCAAGTATTGGCCGTTGAACCGGTTAAAACACAGATCAAGACTCCACGTGAAGTGTGCAAGGACGTGACAGTGACTCGTCAGGCACCGGTAAAAGATCAACACCAGATTGCCGGTACCGTCGTCGGTGCGCTGGCAGGTGGTTTGCTGGGTAATCAGATTGGCGGCGGCACCGGCAAGAAAATTGCCACGGTAGCCGGCGCGGTCGGTGGCGGTTATGCGGGTAACAAGGTGCAGGAAGGCATGCAGGAGCGTGACACCTACACCACCACGCAAACCCGCTGCAACACAGTCAATGACATCAGCGACAAAGTCGTCGGTTACGACGTGCGTTACTCGCTCGATGGCAAGGAAGGCAAAGTGCGGATGGATCGCGATCCGGGCAACCAGATTCCGGTCGACAAGGAAGGCAAGCTGATTCTGTCGCAGAATGAGCCGGCTCAGTAAAGAGCGACTGTTTTAACAAGAAGCACCCTGCGGGGTGCTTTTTTGTGCCCGCCATTTAGGCTGCACAACAAATCCCCTGTAGGAGTGAGCCTGCTCGCGATAGCTATTCATCATTCAATGCAGGTGGTGGCTGATACACCGCTATCGCGAGCAGGCTCACTCCTGCATTGGTCCCGTGGTGTGGCAGGTGACGAATTCCAGGCATAAAAAAAGCACCCCGACGGGTGCTTTTTTCGTTTCGCGTGAAGCTTAGCGCTTCAGCGAAGCCGGCAGGTGCGGCTGGATCGCCGTCAGGACTGCCTTGAAGCATTTGGTGTTGCCGGCAACGATATGGCCTTTTTCAAGGAAGTCGTGACCGCCGGTGAAGTCGCTCACCAGGCCGCCAGCTTCTTGAATCAGCAGGGCGCCTGCAGCCATGTCCCACTCGGACAGACCTGATTCCCAGAACGCGTCGAAACGACCGGCAGCAACATACGCCAGATCCAGGCTCGCCGAACCGGCGCGGCGGATGCCGGCAGTCTGGCCAACCAGGGCGCGGAACATGCCCAGGTAGTTGTCGAGGTTGTCCATCTGATCGTCACGGAACGGGAAACCGGTACCCAGCAGGGCGCCGTCGAGGCTGGTGCGACCGCTGACGCGCAGGCGACGACCGTTCAGTTGGGCGCCGCGACCACGGCTGGCGGTGAATTCTTCCTGACGAACCGGGTCCAGAACCACTGCGTGTTCCAGGCGACCGCGGTATTTGCAGGCAATGCTGACAGCGAAGTGCGGAATGCCACGCAGGAAGTTGGTGGTGCCGTCCAGTGGATCGATGATCCACAGGTACTCTTCGCCTTCGATGCCGGTGCCGGCGTGCAGGCCAGTCTCTTCACCCTGGATCGAGTGATTCGGGTAAGCCTTGCGCAGGGCGTCGATGATTTTCTGTTCAGCGGCGCGATCGACCTCGGATACATAATCCTTGGCGTCTTTTTCGTCGACCTTGATGGTATCCAGGCGCTCGATGGAGCGGAAGATCAGTTCACTGGCGCTGCGGGCGGCGCGCAGCGCGATATTCAGCATGGGCTGCATGGATGTGTCACCTAAGGTTGTTAAAGAAAGCCGCGCATTCTATCAGAACTTTTCTTCAGGTGAAGGACGCTGTTCGCTTTCATAGCTTAACGGTAGGCTGTTCTGTAAGATTTGCACCCCTTTCCTGTGTCCGAGAGCGCCTCCCTTGCTGCAGAACATTCGTGTCGTCCTGGTCAATACCAGCCACCCCGGCAACATCGGCGGGGCCGCGCGCGCCATGAAAAACATGGGTCTGTCGCGACTGGTGCTGGTCGAACCGCGGGTCTTCCCGCACCACGAAGCCGACGCTCGTGCTTCCGGTGCCGGTGACATCCTTGAAAATGCGCAAGTCGTCGCCACTTTGGAAGACGCCTTGGTCGGCTGCAATCTGGTGCTCGGCACCAGCGCCCGTGACCGGCGTATTCCTTGGCCGCTGCTGGATCCGCGCGAGTGCGGCACCAAAGTGGTCGAGGAAGCCGGGCAGGGCGCTGAAATCGCCCTGGTGTTCGGTCGCGAAGATTCCGGCCTGACCAATGAGGAGCTGCAGCGATGTCACTTTCACGTGCACATCCCCTCTGACCCTGAGTTCAGTTCGCTGAACCTTGGCGCGGCGGTGCAGGTGTTGAGCTACGAAGTGCGCATGGCTTGGCTGGCCGCCCAAGGTCAGCCGAGCAAGATCGAGAAAGAAGAAGTGGCTTCGGTGAAAAGTGCCGAGCTGGCGACCATGGATGAGCTGGAGCGATTCTATGAGCATCTGGAGCAGACGCTGGTCGCCATCGAATTTCTCGATCCGGAAAAGCCACGGCACTTGATGGCGCGCCTGCGCCGGTTGTACGGACGCAGCTCGGTGAGTCGGGCGGAAATGAATATTTTGCGTGGCATCCTCACGGAAACCCAGAAGGCGGCCCGTGGCGAGCTTCTTAAGCGGAAGGACTAAATGATGTTTGAGCGTTTGCGTGAAGATATCCAGAGCGTATTCCATCGAGACCCGGCGGCGCGTAACGCTTTTGAAGTCCTGACCTGCTACCCCGGCATGCATGCAATCTGGATTCATCGATTGGCCGGCATGTTGTGGCGCAATGAACTGAAATGGCTGGCGCGGCTGGTGTCGAACTTCGGTCGCTGGTTGACCGGGATCGAGATTCATCCGGGCGCCAAGGTCGGTCGACGCTTCTTTATCGACCACGGCATGGGCATCGTTATTGGTGAAACCGCCGAGATTGGCGATGACGTGACCATTTATCAGGGCGTGACCCTGGGTGGCACAAGCTGGAACAAAGGCAAACGCCACCCGACGTTGGGTGATGGTGTGGTTGTCGGTGCGGGCGCCAAGGTGCTTGGTCCGTTCACCGTCGGCGCCGGTGCCAAGGTTGGTTCCAATGCCGTGGTGACCAAGGAAGTACCGCCGGGCGCCACTGTTGTCGGTATTCCTGGACGCATCATCGTCAAGTCCGACGAAGAGCAGGACGCCAAGCGCAAGGCCATGGCCGAGAAGATCGGTTTCGATGCCTACGGCGTCAGCGAAGACATGCCTGACCCGGTGGCGCGCGCCATCGGTCAGTTGCTCGATCACCTGCAAGCGGTGGACGGACGGCTGGAAGGGATGTGCGGCGCGCTGAAGGATCTGGGCAGCAATTACTGTGCGAAAGATCTGCCTGAGCTGCGTGAAGAAGACTTCGCCTGCGTCAAAGGCAAAGACGAGTCCAAGGCCAGCTAACGCCCCCTGTAGGAGCTGCCGAAGGCTGCGATCTTCTGATCTTGGCTTTCATAAGATCAAAAGATCGCAGCCTTCGGCAGCTCCTACACAGGCATCCGTCAACCGGTGTGCCATTAGGCCGCAGAGCCTGCTATCATTCGCGCGCTCTTTTGCGGGTAATCCTGACTAAAGTACTAGGTCTTAAAGTTGACTTAAATACTCGGGAATTGCATACTCGCCCCATTCTGAACTCCGTGGTAACTGTCCATGCGACTGACTACAAAAGGCCGATACGCCGTGACCGCCATGCTTGACCTGGCGTTGCACGCGCAGCACGGGCCCGTGTCCCTGGCCGATATCTCCGAGCGCCAAGGCATCTCTCTGTCCTACCTCGAACAGCTGTTCGCCAAGCTGCGCCGCAGCAACCTGGTTTCCAGCGTTCGCGGCCCGGGTGGCGGCTACCAGTTGTCCCGCGACATGCAGGGCATCCAGGTCGCCCAGGTGATCGATGCGGTAAACGAATCGGTCGATGCCACCAAATGCCAGGGCCAAGGCGATTGCCATTCCGGCGACACGTGCCTGACCCATCATCTGTGGTGCGATTTGAGCCTGCAGATTCACGAATTTCTAAGTGGTATCAGCTTGGCTGATCTTGTGACTCGCCGTGAGGTGCAAGAAGTAGCCCAGCGTCAGGACCAGCGCCGTTGCAACAGCAAGGCGCCACGCCTGGACAAGATTGAAGCGTCCGCCGTCGAATGACAGCCAAAGAGCTAGCGGCACGCCAGCCCTGATTTAGGAGATAGTCCATGAAATTGCCGATTTACCTTGATTACTCTGCGACCACCCCGGTTGATCCGCGTGTTGCGCAAAAAATGAGTGAATGCCTGCTGGTCGACGGAAACTTCGGTAACCCGGCGTCCCGTTCCCACGTGTTCGGCTGGAAGGCTGAAGAATCGGTCGAAAATGCGCGTCGTCAGGTGGCTGATCTGGTCAACGCCGACCCGCGCGAAATCGTCTGGACTTCCGGTGCCACCGAATCCGACAACCTGGCAATCAAGGGTGCGGCGCATTTCTACGGTTCCAAGGGCAAGCACCTGATCACCTCCAAGATCGAGCACAAGGCTGTCCTCGACACCATGCGCCAACTGGAGCGTGAAGGTTTCGAGGTCACCTACCTCGAGCCGACCGAAGACGGTCTGATCACCCCGGCCATGATTGAAGCTGCACTGCGCGAAGACACCATTCTGGTCTCCGTGATGCACGTGAACAACGAAATCGGCACCGTCAACGACATCGCAGCGATCGGCGAAATGCTCCGCGCCAAGGGCGTTCTGTTCCACGTCGACGCCGCTCAGTCCACTGGCAAGGTCGAGATCGACCTGCAGAAGCTGAAAGTCGACATGATGTCGTTCTCCGCCCATAAAACCTACGGCCCTAAAGGCATCGGCGCGCTGTACGTCAGCCGCAAGCCGCGTGTGCGCATCGAAGCGACCATGCACGGCGGCGGTCACGAGCGTGGCATGCGTTCCGGCACCCTGGCGACCCACCAGATCGTCGGCATGGGTGAAGCGTTCCGCGTGGCCAAAGAAGACATGGCGGCCGAAAACGTCCGTATCAAAGCCTTGAGCGACCGTTTCTACAAGCAGGTCGAGCATCTGGAAGAGCTGTACGTCAACGGCAGCCTGACCGCCCGCGTTCCGCACAACCTGAACCTGAGCTTCAACTACGTTGAAGGCGAGTCGCTGATCATGGCGCTCAAGGATCTGGCGGTATCGTCCGGTTCGGCGTGCACCTCGGCGTCGCTGGAGCCTTCGTACGTACTGCGCGCCCTGGGCCGCAACGACGAACTGGCACACAGCTCGATCCGCTTCACCTTCGGCCGTTTCACCACCGAAGAAGAAATCGACTACGCCGCGCAGAAAGTCTGCGAGGCCGTTACCAAGCTGCGCGCTCTGTCGCCGCTGTGGGACATGTACAAAGACGGCGTCGATATCTCGAAAATCGAGTGGGCGGCACACTAAATATAGAAGCCGCCAGATACAGATCCTGTAGCGACGCGGCGGTTTACGCAGTGCAGTTGCAGGGTCTCAAGAGCGGCCCTGATGAGTGAGGATTGAGAATCATGGCTTACAGCGAAAAGGTCATCGACCACTACGAAAACCCGCGCAACGTCGGAAAGATGAACGCGGAAGATCCTGATGTCGGCACCGGCATGGTCGGCGCTCCGGCGTGCGGCGACGTGATGCGTCTGCAAATCAAGGTCAACGACGCCGGCATCATCGAAGATGCCAAGTTCAAGACCTACGGCTGCGGCTCGGCTATCGCTTCCAGCTCCCTCGCCACCGAGTGGATGAAGGGCAAGACCCTGGACGAAGCAGAAACCATCAAGAACACTCAGCTGGCCGAAGAACTGGCCCTGCCGCCAGTGAAGATTCACTGCTCGGTACTGGCTGAAGACGCTATCAAAGCGGCTGTTCGCGATTACAAGCAGAAGAAAGGCTTGATCTGACTTTCTGGATTTGGCGACGAGTAAGGAGTCACCGATGGCTATCAGCATGACAGAAGCGGCTGCTCGACACGTGCGGCGCTCCCTCGACGGGCGCGGCAAAGGTGAAGGGATTCGTCTGGGTGTTCGCACCACAGGCTGTTCCGGCCTTGCCTACGTGCTGGAGTTTGTCGACGAGGTGGTTGCAGAGGATCAGGTGTTCGAGAGTCACGGCGAAAAAGTGATCATCGACCCGAAAAGCCTGGCCTACCTGGACGGCACCGAGCTCGATTTCGTCAAGGAAGGGTTGAACGAAGGCTTCAAGTTCAACAACCCCAACGTACGCGGTGAATGTGGCTGCGGCGAAAGCTTCAACATCTGAGGCTTGTCGTGGGTATTCCTTGTCATTTCGCTTTATTCGAGCTGCAACCGGGTTTCCGTCTGGATCTCGAGCAGTTGGCCACGCGCTATCGTGAGTTGGCGCGCGGCGTTCATCCTGACCGCTTTGCCGACGCTTCCGAGCGTGAGCAGCGGTCGGCACTCGAGCAGTCTGCGCGGCTCAACGACGCCTATCAGACGCTCAAGAGTCCGGCCCAGCGCGCACGCTACCTGCTGACCATCAGCGGGCATGAAGTGCCGATGGAAGTCACGGTCCACGACCCCGAGTTTCTTCTGCAGCAGATGCAATGGCGCGAAGAGCTCGAAGACCTCCAGGACAGTGCCGATCTCGACGGCGTCGCAGTGTTCAAGCGGCGCCTGAAAGTGGCTCAGGAAGAACTCAATGAAAGCTTCGCAGCCTGTTGGGATGATGCAGCGCAACGTGAGCAGGCCGAACGCCTGATGCGGCGCATGCAGTTCCTCGACAAGCTCACCTACGAAGTGCGCCAGTTAGAAGAGCGCCTCGACGATTAACCCAGTGCCGCTCCGGTCGCACGCCTGATATACAGATAAGTCCTGATCACGATGGCCCTACTGCAGATCGCCGAACCCGGCCAAAGTCCTCAACCGCACCAGCGTCGTCTGGCTGTGGGAATCGACTTGGGCACTACCAATTCGCTGGTCGCTGCGTTGCGCAGTGGTCTTTCCGAGCCGTTGGCTGACGCAAACGGGCAGGTCATCCTGCCGTCCGCTGTGCGTTACCACGCCGATCGCGTCGAAGTCGGCGAGTCGGCCAAACTGGCTGCCGCTTCCGATCCTTTGAACACCGTGCTGTCGGTCAAGCGCTTGATGGGTCGTGGTCTGTCCGACGTCAAGCAATTGGGCGAGCAACTGCCATACCGCTTTGTCGGTGGCGAATCTCACATGCCGTTCATCGACACCGTGCAAGGCCCGAAAAGCCCGGTCGAAGTCTCCGCCGATATCCTCAAGGTCCTGCGTCAGCGCGCTGAAGCAACCTTGGGTGGCGAGCTGGTGGGTGCGGTGATCACCGTTCCTGCTTACTTCGACGATGCTCAGCGCCAAGCCACCAAGGATGCGGCGAAACTCGCCGGTCTGAACGTGCTGCGTCTGCTCAATGAGCCGACCGCTGCCGCTGTGGCGTACGGTCTGGATCAACACGCTGAAGGCCTGGTCGCTATTTATGATCTGGGCGGCGGCACCTTCGATATTTCCATTCTGCGTCTGACTGGCGGTGTTTTTGAAGTGCTGGCCACTGGCGGCGACAGCGCGCTGGGCGGCGATGACTTCGATCACGCGATTGCCGGCTGGATCATCGAGAGCGCGGGCCTGTCCGCCGATCTCGATCCGGGCGCACAACGCAATCTGCTGCAAACCGCTTGCGCGGCCAAAGAAGCCCTGACCGATGCGTCCAGCGTTGAAGTGGCCTATGGCGACTGGAAAGCACCGCTGACCCGCGAAGCCTTCGATGCGCTGATCGAGCCAATGGTCGCGCGCAGTCTGAAAGCCTGCCGCCGCGCCGTTCGCGACTCCGGCATCGAGCTGGAAGACGTGCACGCCGTGGTCATGGTCGGTGGTTCGACTCGCGTGCCGCGTGTTCGCGAAGCCGTTGCCGAAGCCTTCGGTCGTCAGCCTTTGACCGAAATCGACCCGGATCAAGTGGTGGCCATCGGTGCCGCGATCCAGGCTGATACGCTGGCTGGCAACAAGCGCGATGGCGGCGAGTTGCTGTTGCTCGACGTGATTCCGCTGTCCCTGGGGCTGGAAACCATGGGCGGTCTGATGGAAAAGGTGATTCCACGTAACACCACCATTCCCGTCGCTCGCGCACAAGATTTTACGACTTATAAAGACGGCCAGTCGGCCATGGCGATCCACGTCCTGCAGGGTGAGCGCGAGCTGATCAGCGACTGCCGCTCGCTGGCGCGCTTCGAATTGCGCGGTATCCCGGCGATGGTCGCCGGTGCAGCGAAGATTCGCGTGACTTTCCAGGTCGATGCCGACGGTCTGCTCAGCGTTTCCGCCCGTGAACTGGGTTCAGGCGTTGAGGCAAGCATTCAGGTCAAACCGTCCTACGGTCTGACCGACGGCGAAATCGCCAAAATGCTCAAGGATTCGTTCCAGCACGCCAATGACGACAAGGTCGCCCGCGTTCTGCGTGAGCAGCAGGTCGATGCCCAGCGTCTGATCGAAGCGGTGCAGGGCGCTCTGGAGGCGGATGGCGAGCGTTTGCTCGACGCCGAAGAGCGCATGGTTATCGACCTGCAGCTGCAGGAATTGGCCGAACTGATGAAAGGTACCGATGGTTATGCCATCGAGCAGCAGACCAAGCGTCTGTCGCAAGTGACCGATGCTTTTGCTGCCCGCCGCATGGATCTGACGGTGAAAGCCGCTCTGTCGGGGCGCAATCTGAATGAAATCGAGGATATCTGATGCCGCAGGTCATTTTTCTGCCCCACGAGAAGTTCTGCCCTGAAGGCATGGTTGTAGAGGCTGCGCCCGGCACATCGATTCTCGAACTGGCCCACGAACACCACATCGAGATGGAAAGCGCTTGCGGCGGTGTCTGCGCTTGCACCACCTGCCACTGCATCATCCGCGAGGGTTTCGACTCGATGGAAGAGGCCGACGAGCTGGAAGAAGATTTCCTCGATCGTGCCTGGGGTCTGGAAGCGCAATCGCGTCTGGCTTGCCAGGCTATCGTTGGTGAAGAAGACATCACCGTCGAAATTCCGAAATATTCGCTTAACCATGCGGCCGAAGCGCCGCACTGACTGGTAAGACTGTCATGAGCTACGGTTGGAATGATGTTCAACGTATTGCAGAAGAATTGGCTGAAGCCAAGCCGGGTGTAGATCCGTTTTCTGTCAATTTCGTCGATCTGCAGCAATGGATCAAAGAGCTGCCGGATTTCGACAACACCTCTGGCCGTGTCGGCGAGAAGGTGTTGGAAGCGGTTCAGACGCTCTGGGCCAAAGAATTGGACTGATCGTCTCGCAGGTTAGGCAATACCCAAGAACCCGCGTATAATTCGCGGGTTTAATTTTTCGCAAATTACCGTTTCTGGAGTTACACCATGGCTGTTCAACGCACTTTCTCCATCATCAAGCCTGACGCTGTTGCAAAAAACGTCATCGGCGAAATCACCACTCGTTTCGAAAAAGCCGGCCTGCGCGTTGTAGCTTCGAAACTGAAGCAACTGTCCAAAGCTGAAGCTGAAGGCTTCTACGCTGAGCACAGCGCTCGTGGTTTCTTCGGCGACCTGGTTGCTTTCATGATCTCCGGTCCTGTTGTTGTTCAGGTTCTGGAAGGCGAAAACGCTATCGCTCTGAACCGTGAGCTGATGGGCGCTACCAACCCTAAAGAAGCTGCTGCCGGCACCATCCGCGCTGATTTCGCTGATTCCATCGACGCCAACGCTGTTCACGGTTCGGACTCCGAAGCCGCAGCTGCTCGTGAAATCTCGTACTTCTTCGCAGCTACTGAAGTAACCACTCGCTAAGCATTGGCTTAAGAGTGAAGGTGAATCCATGACTACATCGACTGTAAAAACCAACCTGCTGGGTCTGACTCAACAGGAAATGGAAAAATTCTTCGACTCAATCGGGGAGAAGCGTTTCCGTGCCGGTCAGGTAATGAAATGGATTCACCACTTTGGTGTCGATGATTTCGACGCCATGACGAACGTCAGCAAGGCCTTGCGCGACAAGCTCAAGGTTATTGCTGAGGTCCGTGGTCCGGAAGTGGTCAGCGAGGACATCTCCAGCGACGGCACCCGTAAGTGGGTGGTGCGCGTGGCGTCCGGCAGCTGCGTCGAGACCGTGTACATTCCCCAGGGCAAACGCGGCACTCTGTGCGTTTCGTCCCAGGCAGGCTGTGCCCTGGATTGCAGTTTCTGCTCCACCGGCAAGCAAGGCTTCAATAGCAACCTCACCGCCGCCGAAGTCATCGGCCAGGTGTGGATTGCCAACAAATCTTTTGGCAGTGTCCCGGCAACCGTCGACCGTGCCATCACCAACGTGGTGATGATGGGCATGGGTGAGCCATTGCTGAACTTCGACAACGTCGTCGCCGCCATGCATCTGATGATGGATGACCTCGGCTACGGGATCTCCAAGCGCCGCGTGACCCTGTCCACGTCGGGTGTGGTGCCGATGATCGATGAGCTGGCCAAGCACATCGACGTGTCCCTGGCGTTGTCCCTGCACGCACCAAATGACGCATTGCGTAACCAATTGGTGCCGATCAACAAGAAATATCCGCTTAAGATGCTGCTCGAGTCGTGCCAGCGCTACATGTCGTCTCTGGGCGAGAAACGTGTGCTGACCATCGAGTACACCTTGCTCAAGGACATCAACGACAAGGTCGAGCACGCGGTGGAAATGATCGCGCTGCTGAAAGATATCCCGTGCAAGATCAACCTGATTCCGTTCAACCCGTTCCCGCATTCCGGGTACGAGCGGCCGAGCAACAACGCGATCCGTCGTTTCCAGGATCAGTTGCATCAGGCCGGTTTCAACGTCACTGTGCGCACCACCCGTGGTGAAGACATCGACGCTGCATGTGGTCAATTGGTAGGGCAGGTGCTGGATCGCACCCGTCGCAGCGAACGTTACATCGCCGTGCGTGAGTTGAGCGCCGACAGCGATCTGGCACAGAACGCCGCGAATACTAACTAAGAGAGGATCTCTATGTCCCTGCGCTTTGCGCTGCTGTTGCTGTTGGCCAGCCTGTGTGCTGGTTGTGTCCTTTCGGGTGACTACAACCCGATGAAGACCAGCAAGGGCCGCGATGAAGCGCGGGCTGCCTACGTGCAGCTGGGGCTGGGATACTTGCAGCAAGGCATGACTGAACGGGCCAAGGTGCCGCTGAAAAAGGCGCTGGAAATCGACGGCTCCGATCCGGATGCCAATGCGGCCCTCGGTTTGGTGTTTCAGTCCGAAATGGAACCTGAGCTGGCCGACGAACACTTCCGCAAGGCCTTGTCCTCCCGTCCCGCCGATGCGCGCATCCTCAACAACTACGGCAGTTTTCTCTACGAACAACAGCGTTATAAAGAAGCCTACGAGCGTTTTGAACAGGCTGCGGCCGATACCCTGTATCCTGAGCGTTCGCGTGTGTTCGAAAACCTCGGCATGACGGCCGCAAAGCTCGGTCAGCGTGATCTGGCGCAGCAGCAACTGGAAAAGGCGCTGCGTTTGAACCGCCAACAACCGCGTGCATTGCTGGAAATGGCTGAGTTGTCCTTCGAAGACAGGCATTATGTGCCCGCGCGTGACTATTACGACCGATTCAGCCTGCTGACCGAACAAAATGCACGTAGTCTATTGCTCGGCGTTCGGCTGGCAAAAGTGTTTGAAGATCGCGACAAGGCCGCCAGTTATGGCCTGCAATTAAAACGACTCTATCCCGGTACGCCGGAATATCAGCAATACCTGTCGGAGCAATGATGAAAGCGGCGCATCCCGAAGTTGTAGCAGCGAATCGCGTTAACCCCGGTGAGACCCTGCGCCAGGCCCGCGAAAGCAATGGCTGGTCGCTGGCCGAAGTGGCCCTCAAGCTCAACCTCACCGTGACTTCCCTGAGCAATCTTGAAGCCGGCGCTTTCGACAAGCTGCCGGGGCATACCTTCGCTCGCGGTTACATTCGCGCCTATGCCAAATTGCTCGGCATGGACCAGACCGTGCTGGTTCAGCAATTCGACCAGTCCACCGGCACCGACTCCCAGGGCAGCAACGTTCACGCCCTTGGTCGTATCGAGGAGCCTGTACGGGTTTCCCACACTATTTTGCGTATTGTCAGCCTGCTGTTGCTGATTGCGGTCATCGGCGGCGGTTTCGTCTGGTGGCAGGATCAGACGTCGCTGCGCACCAAGGACCTGACGTCCCTGGCGCCTGAGCACGTTGAAGTCGAGGGCGCTGACGGTACGACCCAGATTCACCCGATCGACGAGCCGGAAGATCAGGCTGTCGAGGAGAACCAGTCCGACAGCTCGACTGCACTGGCATTGCCTCAGTCTGAAACCACTGCTGAATCGACTGGCGCAGAAGCTGCTGCCCCGGCAACTGCTCCAGCGGCACCGGTTGCACCGGCTGTAACGCCGACCGCTCCGGTTCATACGCCAGCCCCGGTTGTCGCCAATCCGGCCACTCCTGCGCCAACCGTTCCAGCTACCCCAGCACCAACCGTTACCGCTCCAGTCGTTGCTGCTACACCGGCACCAGCCGCAGAAGCGGCCGCTCCGGTGGCCGGCGATGGTCAGGTACAACTGCAGTTCAGCGCCGATTGCTGGGCGCAAGTCACCGATGGCCGTGGCAAAGTACTGTTCAGTGGTCTGAAGCATAAAGGCGATAATGTGACCGTCAGCGGCAAGCCGCCGCTCGCCGTGCGTCTGGGCGTTGCCCGTGCTGCACAGGTCAGCTACAACGGCCAGCCGGTCGATATCGCTCCGTTCACCAGTGGCGAGACTGCTCGCCTGAAGTTGGGTCAATAAGTCATGCACGGCGAATCTCCAATCAAACGTCGCGTTTCGCGCAAGATCTGGGTCGGCAACGTACCGGTGGGCGGCGACGCGCCGATCGCGGTGCAGAGCATGACCAACAGCGACACCAATGACGTCGCCGCCACTGTTGCGCAAATCAACCGTCTGGAAGCTGCTGGCGTCGACATCGTCCGCGTCTCGGTGCCGGACATGGACGCCGCCGAGGCGTTCGGCAAGATCAAGCAACTGGTCAAAGTGCCGCTGGTTGCCGACATCCACTTCGATTACAAGATCGCCTTGCGCGTAGCCGAGTTGGGCGTGGACTGCCTGCGCATCAACCCGGGCAACATCGGTCGTGAAGACCGTGTTCGCGCGGTCGTCGATGCAGCGCGTGATCGCGGCATTCCGATCCGCATCGGCGTCAACGCCGGTTCCCTGGAAAAAGACCTGCAAAAGAAATACGGCGAGCCGACCCCGGCTGCGCTGGTCGAATCTGCTTTGCGTCACGTTGAACACCTCGAACGCCTGAATTTCCAGGACTTCAAGGTCAGCGTGAAAGCCTCCGACGTGTTCATGGCCGTCGAAGCCTACCGCTTGCTGGCGAAAGAAATCGTTCAACCGCTGCACCTGGGCATCACCGAAGCCGGTGGATTGCGTTCGGGCACAGTGAAATCCGCCGTGGGCCTAGGTATGCTGCTCGCCGAGGGGATTGGCGATACTATCCGCATCTCGCTGGCGGCCGACCCGGTCGAGGAAGTGAAGGTCGGTTACGACATTCTCAAGTCTTTGCATCTGCGTTCCCGTGGCATCAACTTCATCGCCTGCCCGAGCTGCTCGCGGCAGAACTTCGATGTGGTGAAAACCATGAACGAGCTGGAAGGGCGTCTTGAAGACCTGCTGGTGCCGCTGGATGTCGCGGTGATCGGTTGTGTGGTCAACGGCCCCGGCGAAGCCAAGGAAGCCCATATCGGCTTGACCGGCGGCACGCCAAACCTGATTTACATCGACGGCAAGCCGTCGCAGAAACTGACGAATGACAATCTGGTGGACGAGCTGGAAAAGCTGATCCGCCAGAAAGCGGCCGAAAAGGTCGAAGCTGACGCTGCGGTTATTGCGCGCGGCTGAGCCTGACCGAAGCGCCGAACGAATTTAAGGATTTAAAGTGAGCAAGTCTCTGCAAGCCATTCGTGGCATGAACGACATCCTGCCCGAACAGACCCCGCTGTGGCGTTATTTCGAGGGCACTGTTGCGCGTCTGCTGGATAACTACGGTTACAAGCAGATCCGCATGCCGATCGTCGAGTTCACCGAGCTGTTCAAGCGCTCGATCGGTGAAGTGACCGACATCGTCGAAAAAGAGATGTACACCTTCGAAGACCGCAACGGCGACTCTCTGACCTTGCGTCCGGAAGGCACCGCTGCATGCGTGCGTGCAGTGCTTGAGCACGGCATCACCGGCGGCGGCCAGGTGCAGAAACTCTGGTACATCGGCCCGATGTTCCGCCACGAGCGTCCGCAGAAAGGTCGTTATCGCCAGTTCCACCAGATCGGCCTGGAGGTATTCAACCTCGACGGTCCGGACATCGACGCCGAGCTGATCATCATGACCTGGCGCCTGTGGGGCGAGCTGGGTATTCGTGATGCGGTCAAACTCGAACTCAACAGTCTGGGCACCAGCGAGTCCCGTGGTCGCTATCGTGAAGCGCTGGTCGAGTACCTCTCGGCGCATCATGACAAGCTCGATGAAGACAGCCAGCGCCGCCTGAAAACCAACCCGCTGCGCGTGCTCGACACGAAAAATGCCGACACTCAAGCGGTGCTGGTCGATGCGCCGAAGATGGCCGACTACCTCGATGACGAATCCCGTACGCACTTCGAAGGTTTGAAAGCGCGTCTGGATGCTGTCGGCATTCCATATGTGCTCAACCCGAAGCTGGTGCGTGGCCTCGACTACTACAGCAAAACCGTTTTCGAATGGGTCACCGACAAGCTCGGCGCCCAGGGCACTGTCTGCGCTGGCGGCCGTTACGACGGGCTGGTCGAGCAGATGGGCGGCAAGCCGACCACCGGCGTTGGTTTCGCCATGGGCATCGAGCGTCTGGTGCTGATGCTGGAAACCCTGGAGCAGATCCCGGAAGAAATCTCCCGTCAGGTTGATGTCTATCTGTGTGCCTTCGGTGAAGAAGCCGAGCTGGCTGGTCTGGCTCTGGCTGAACGTGTTCGCGATCAACTTCCAAACCTGCGTCTGCAAGTCAATGCCGGCGCTGGCAGCTTCAAAAGCCAATTCAAGAAGGCCGACAAGAGCGGTGCGCTGTACGCACTGATCCTCGGTGACGACGAAATGGCCCAGCAAGTGGTAGGTTTCAAACCCCTGCGTGGCCAGGGCGAACAACAAAGCATTGCCTGGGATGCGCTCGCCGCTCACCTGGCCACCTGCGTCGTGCAGGGTTGAAGCTGTCCAAACAGCCGATTTAGCGATTAAGGAGTATTGGGGTGTCGAGTACCGAAGACGAACAGTTGGCGGATTTGAAGGACTGGTGGACACGCAACGGCAAACCTCTGGTCACCGGCGGCCTGTTGGCGCTGGTCATCGTGTTCGGCTGGCAGGCTTATCACAAGTATCAGAGCAACCAGTCGCAAGGCGCCTCGGTGCTCTATCAGCAACTGCTGGAAACCACGCTGACGCCTGACGGCAAGCCTGATGCCGCCCGCGTTGCGGACCTGGCCGGTAAGCTCAACAGCGAATTCGGCGGTTCTGCCTACGCGCAGTACGGCAGCCTGTTCGTCGCCAAAGTGGCGGTCGACAGCGGCAAGCTGGATGACGCCGCGACCGAACTGAAAGCCATCGTCGACAAACCGGCCAACCCGGCGCTGGGCGAAATCGCCCGTCAGCGTCTGGCGCAGGTACTCGGCGCGCAAAACAAGGCTGACGATGCCCTGAAACTGCTCGACGGCGATGCCGACCAAGCGTTCCTGGCCACTCGCGAAGAACTCAAGGGCGACCTGCTGGTACAGCTGGG
Source organism: Pseudomonas sp. Irchel 3H7 (assembly GCF_900187605.1). GTDB lineage: Bacteria > Pseudomonadota > Gammaproteobacteria > Pseudomonadales > Pseudomonadaceae > Aquipseudomonas. The sequence continues at coordinate 428,104 of NZ_FYEA01000003.1, read as the reverse complement.
CCGTACCGATGACGCGAACAAGGCGTATCAAAAAGCCAAGGCGGCACTGTCGGATGAAGCGGCGGTCGGTGGCCTTCAAATCAAGCTCGACGACCTGGCCAAAGGGGATGCGTGACGTGATCCGTTGGAAGCATGCAGCATTGCTGGCTCTGGCCCTTCTGGCCGCGGGTTGCAGCAGCAACAGCAAAAAAGAATTGCCACCGGCTGAACTGACCGACTTCAAAGAAGAAGTGGTCCTGCACAAGCAGTGGAGTCGTTCGATCGGTGACGGTCAGGGCGAAACCTACAACATGCTGGTGCCGGCGATCGACGGTGACACCATCTACGCCGCCGATGTAACTGGCGTGGTGATGGCCATGGATCGCGGCAATGGCGATGTGAAATGGAAGCAGGATCTTGAGCTGCCTGTCTCCGGCGCTGTCGGTGTCGGCTACGGTCTGGTTCTGATCGGTACGCTGCGCGGCGAAGTCGTTGCTCTGGACACCAGCAACGGTGAAGAGAAGTGGCGTGCTCGCGTCAACAGCGAGGTTCTCGCGCCGCCGGCCAACAATGGCGACGTCGTGGTCGTGCAGACTCAGGACGATCGTCTGATCGGTCTGGATGCATCGACCGGTACTCAGCGCTGGGTGTATGACAGCACGCCGGCCGTACTGACCCTGCGTGGCACCAGTGCTCCGCTGGTCACCAACCGCCTCGCGGTGGCTGGCCTGTCGACCGGTAAAGTGGTCGCTCTGGACATTTCCAACGGCGTGCCGGTCTGGGAACAACGCATTGCGATTCCACAAGGTCGTTCGGAGCTGGAGCGCGTAGTCGACATCGACGGCGGTCTGCTGCTGTCCGGCGGTACGCTGTACGTTGCCAGCTACCAGGGTCGCGTGGCGGCACTGGACCTGGAAAGCGGTCGTCAACTCTGGCAGCGCGATGCGTCGAGCTACGCCGGTATCGCTCAGGGTTTCGGCAGCGTTTACGTAAGCCTGTCCTCGGGCACCGTTGAAGGCGTCGACGAACGTTCGACCACAGCATTGTGGAGCAACGATTCGCTGGCCCGCCGTCAACTGTCGGCTCCGGAAGTGTTCTCCAGCTATGTTGCAGTGGGTGACCTGGAAGGTTATCTGCACCTGCTGAGTCAGGTTGACGGTCGTTTCGTCGGCCGCGAGCGCATCGACAGCGACGGCCTGCGTGCCCGTCCGCTGGTGGTGGGTGACACGATTTATGTATATGGCAACAGCGGCAAACTGGAAGCCCTGACCATCAAGTAACAACTATGCTTGGGGTTAAACCCCCAGGCGGCCCCGGATTCATGGGGCTTGCAGCGCTAACAGGCGTTGCCCCGAGCACCAGCCGCTGCCTCGCAGCGGCTTTTGTATTTTCTGAAATAACGAAGTGGAGAGCCGCATGGTTCCCGTAATCGCCCTGGTGGGCCGACCGAACGTCGGCAAGTCCACCTTGTTCAACCGCCTGACCAGGACTCGTGACGCCATCGTCGGCGACTTGTCCGGTCTGACCCGTGATCGCCAGTACGGTGAGGCCAAGTGGCAAGGGCGTTCCTACATTCTGGTCGACACCGGCGGTATCTCCGGTGACGAGCACGGTATGGACGAAAAAATGGCCGAGCAGTCGCTGCTGGCCATTGAAGAAGCAGACGTTGTGCTGTTCCTGGTAGATGCCAAGGCCGGCTTCACCGCCGCCGACCAGATGATCGCCGAACACCTGCGCAAACGTAACAAGCGTTCCTACGTGGTTGCCAACAAGGTCGACAACATCGACCCGGAAATGGCCCGCGCTGAATTCGCTCCGCTGGGTATGGGCCACGCGATCCCGATCGCCGGTGCTCACGGCCGTGGCATCACCCAGATGCTGGAAATCGCCCTGGGTGATTTCCCGAGAGACGAAGAAGAGCCGGAAGAAGGCGAAGAAGAGATCGTTGCCGAAGGCGAGGAAGCCAAGCGCATTCCTGGCCCAAGCGAAAAAGACGGGATCAAGATCGCCATCATCGGTCGTCCGAACGTCGGCAAGTCGACCTTGGTCAACCGCATGCTCGGTGAAGACCGGGTTATCGTTTATGACCAGCCCGGCACCACGCGTGACAGTATCTACATTCCGTTCGAGCGCAATGAAGAGAAGTACACGCTGATCGACACCGCTGGTGTGCGCAAGCGCGGCAAGATCCACGAAGAAGTCGAAAAATTCTCCGTGGTCAAAACCCTCCAAGCGATCAAAGACGCCAACGTAGTGATCTTCGTGATGGACGCCCGCGAAGGTGTGGTCGATCACGACCTCAACCTGCTCGGTTTTGCCATCGAATCGGGTCGTGCGCTGGTGATCGCGATCAACAAGTGGGACGGCATGACGCCGAGCGAGCGCGACTATGTGAAGGTCGAGCTGCAGCGTCGTCTGTTCTTCGTTGATTACGCAGACATCCACTTCATCTCGGCCCTGCACGGCACTGGCGTGGGCAACCTCTACGCTTCGGTGCAGAACTCGTTCAAGTCGGCGGTCACCCGCTGGCCGACCAACCGTCTGACCCAGATTCTCGAAGACGCCGTTGGCGAGCACGCGCCGCCGATGGTCAACAACCGCCGGATCAAGCTGCGTTACGCTCACTTGGGTGGTGCGAACCCGCCGATCATCGTGATCCACGGTAACCAGATCGAGAAAGTGCCGAAGTCGTATGTGCGTTATCTCGAGAACACCTACCGTCGTGTGCTGAAGCTGGTCGGTACGCCGATCCGCATCGAGTTCAAGGGCGGCGAGAACCCGTACGAAGGCAACAAGACCACGCTGACCGACCGCCAGGTCAACAAGAAGCGTCGTTTGATGTCGCACCACAAGAAAGCTGACAAGAAGCGCCGCGACAAGAAATAAGGTCGCTGGCTGTTGATCGTTCCCATGCTCCGCGTGGGAATGTATTCCGTGACGCTCTGCGTCACATAAGCGGCGGACGCAGAGCGTCCAAGGCTGCATTCCCACGCAGAGCGTGGGAACGATCAACGTGAGAGAAGGGTGCCATCCGGCGCCCTTTTTTTATGGGCGCCGGATGGGCTATCCTCGGGCTCTCCCGCGCCGTCGTCAGAGCCGGGTGTTGAGCAGGGAACCCCCGATGATCACCAGCAAGCTGCCGAATGTCGGCATCACTATTTTCACGCAGATGTCTCAGCTCGCCGCGCAGACCGGCGCGATCAACCTGTCCCAGGGTTTTCCTGATTTTGACGGCCCGCAGGCGTTGCGTGATGCGGTCGGTAGACACATTGCCAGTGGCCACAATCAGTATTCGCCGATGACTGGCCTGCCGGCACTGCGCGAACAGATTGCAGCGAAAATCGCTCGCAGCTATGGCGTGCAGGTCAATGCTGACAGTGAAGTGACGGTGACGCCGGGCGCGACCCAGGCGATCTTCTGTGCGATTCAGGCGGTTATCCACAGCGGCGACGAAGTCATCGTGTTCGATCCGTGCTACGACAGCTACGAGCCGGCCACAGAGTTGGCGGGCGGTCGTTGCGTGCATGTGCAGCTGAACCCGGACGACTTCTCCATCGATTTCGACAAACTTGCAGCGGCCCTGAGCCCGCGCACGAAAATGATCGTCATCAACACCCCGCACAACCCGAGCGGCGCATTGATCAGCCGTGCCGAGCTGGATCAACTGGCGGCATTGATCCGTGGTCGCGACATTTATCTGATCAGCGACGAAGTCTACGAACACCTGGTATTTGACGGCGTACCGCACGTTAGCGTGCTCGCCCATGAAGAGTTGTATCAACGCGCCTTCGTGGTCAGTTCGTTCGGCAAGACCTACCACGTCACTGGCTGGAAAACCGGTTACGTCGTCGCGCCGCCAGCGCTGACGGCCGAGCTGCGCAAGGTGCACCAGTACGTCAGTTTCTGCGGCGTTACGCCGTTGCAATACGCGCTAGCCGATTACATGGCTGAACACCCGGAGCACGTCGAAGAATTGCCGGGTTTCTATCAGGCCAAGCGCGATCTGTTCTGCGATCTGCTGGCGCCGTCGCGCTTCAGTTTTACCCGAGTCACCGGCACCTATTTTCAACTGGTCGATTATTCGCAGATTCGCCCCGACCTGAACGACGTCGAGATGGCGATGTGGATGACCCGCGAGCACGGCGTGGCGAGTATTCCGGTGTCGGTCTTCTATCAGAATCCACCCGAAGGCCAGCGCCTGGTGCGTCTGTGCTTCGCCAAACGCGAGGAGACGCTGCGAGAAGCGGCGGCGAAACTATGCGTGATCTGAGTGCGTTACCCGATCTCAACCTGGCGCTGATCCAGACCAGCCTTGCCTGGCATGACCGCCAGGCCAACCTCGAGCATTTCGAGCTGTTGCTGGAGCAGGCGCGCGGGGCGGATCTGATCATCCTGCCGGAAATGTTCACCACCGGATTCTCCATGGAATCCGAAACCCTCGCGGAAGCTGAGAACGGCCCGACCAGCAAATGGCTGCGGGTTCAGGCGGCGAAGCTTAATGCAGTCATTACCGGCAGCGTGATCATTCAGGCCAGCGACGGCAGCCATCGCAATCGCCTGCTGTGGGCGCGGCCGGACGGTGAAGTGCTGCATTACGACAAACGTCACCTGTTCCGCATGGCCGGCGAGCACAACCATTACACCCCTGGCGAACGTCAGGTGCAGTTCGAACTCAAGGGCTGGCGTATCCGTCCGCTGATTTGTTACGACCTGCGCTTTCCGGTGTGGAGCCGCGATGCGCAGGACACCGATCTATTGCTGTACACCGCCAACTGGCCGGGGGCGCGACGGTTGCACTGGAACCGACTGTTGCCTGCTCGGGCGATCGAGAACCTTTGCTATGTGGCGGCGGTGAACCGCGTTGGCACCGACGGCAAGGGCTTCGCGTATACCGGAGACAGTCAGGTGCTGGATTTCCAGGGGGAAACCTTGCTGGCGGCGGGGGAGGCGGATGGTGTGTTCAAGGCTGTGCTGGAAGCGGCTCCGCTCGCGGCGTATCGCGAGCGTTTCCCGGCGAATCTGGATGCCGACACCTTCGAGTTCACCTGAAAAGCAAAAGATCGCAGCCTTCGGCAGCTCCTACATGGCGTACGACATCACAATGTAGGAGCTGCCGAAGGCTGCGATCTTTTGCTCTTCAACAAAAAGGCCCCGGAGTTCGCACTCCGGGGCCTTTTGCATTTCAGCGGTCGATTACGCTGCTTTCGCCTCAGGCTGGCTCAGCGAGCGGTTCAACGCGCTGAACAGCGCCTTGAAGCTCGCGGTGGTGATGTTTTCATCGATACCCACGCCGTGCACTGCACGTTCGCCGTTCACACGCAGTTCGATGTACGCCGCTGCCTTGGCGTTGGTGCCCGCGCCGATGGCGTGCTCGTTGTAGTCCATGATCTCCACCGGAATCGGCAGGCCGGCGACCAGTGCTTCCAGCGCACCGTTACCTTTGCCGCGCCAGTGCAGGTTGGTTTCGCCCTGACCTTTGCTGGCCACTTCCACTTCGACGGCGCTGTTGCCGTTTTCTTCCTGCAGGCGATGGCTAACCAGCGCGTACGGGGTGTTGGCTTGCAGGTATTCGCTGATCAACAGCGAGTGGATCTGCTTGGCGGTCATCTCCAGACCGAGACGGTCGGTTTCACGCTGCACGACCTGGCTGAATTCGATCTGCATGCGACGTGGCAGGCTGATGCCGTATTCCTGCTCCAGCAAGTAAGCGATGCCGCCCTTGCCCGACTGGCTGTTGACGCGAATCACCGCCTCGTAGCTGCGACCAATGTCGGCCGGGTCGATCGGCAAGTACGGGACTTCCCAAAGCGCGTCTGGTTTCTGCTGGGTGAAGCCTTTGCGAATCGCATCCTGGTGCGAGCCGGAGAATGCGGTGTGCACCAGGTCGCCTACGTACGGGTGACGCGGGTGAACCTGAATCTGGTTGCACTCCTCGACCACTTTGCGCACGCCGTCGATGTCGGAGAAGTCCAGCTGCGGGTCGAGACCCTGGGTGTACATGTTCAGTGCGACGGTGACGAGGTCGACGTTACCGGTACGCTCGCCGTTGCCGAACAGGCAGCCTTCGACGCGATCGGCGCCGGCCATCAGGCCCAGTTCGGTAGCCGCAACGCCAGTGCCACGGTCGTTGTGGGTGTGCAGGCTGATGATCACGCTGTCACGACGGTTGATGTTGCGGCCGAACCACTCGATCTGGTCGGCGTAGACATTCGGCGTTGCGCACTCAACGGTGGCGGGCAGGTTGAGGATCATCTTGTGCTCAGGCGTCGGGTTCCACACCTCGATCACCGCGTCACAGACTTCCTTGGCGAATTCCAGCTCGGTGGCGCTGAAAGTTTCCGGCGAGTATTCGAAAGTCCATTCGGTGTCCGGCTGCATCGCCGCGTATTTGACGAACAGCTTGGCCGCGTTCACGGCGATGGCCTTGATGCCGTCCTTGTCCTGGTTGAAGACGATGCGACGGAAAGAAGGCGAAGTGGCGTTGTACAGGTGAACGATGGCTTTCTTCGCGCCGCGCAGCGATTCGAAAGTGCGCTCGATCAAGTCTTCACGGCCTTGGGTCAGCACCTGAATGGTGGTGTCGTCCGGGATGTGGCCTTCTTCGATCAGGGTACGCACGAAGTCGAAGTCGGTTTGCGAAGCGGCCGGGAACGACGCTTCGATTTCCTTCACGCCGACTTGCACGAGGGTTTTCCAGAAGCGCAGCTTCTTCACCGCGTCCATCGGCTCGATCAGCGACTGGTTGCCGTCGCGCAGGTCGGAGCTGCACCAGATCGGCGCGGTGTCGATGGTTTTCGACGGCCAGGTGCGATCCGGCAGATTGATGACAGGAAACGCGCGGTATTTCGAAGACGGATCTTTGAGCATGCTCATCGGGAAATTCCTTATTGTCTGGGCCGAAAAGAGGCGGCCTGCCGGTGTTACGAATGTTCTGGGAAAAGCGTGGGACGAGGCGCAGCGATTCAGCCTGGCAGTCGTGCGCTGACAAGGCACAGGCTGCGGTGCTGGCGAAGCTGAATGAGGGTGTGAGAGGTTTTCATGCCTTCAACCCTAACCGCGAGGGGAGAGGATGGCAAGCAGTCGGAAAAAATTGAGAGGAATACTCGGAAAGAGAGTTTTGGCGGGATTTTATTGCGCTGGAGATCGCTGATCGTTGTGATATTTGCGCGAGGTTTGATTGGGGCGCAATCGGGGGTGATGGGGTCTCAGGGGTGTTTGAATACAGCATAAGCCGCCATCGCGAGCAGGCTCACTCCTACAGTTGATCGTGTTCACAACACCAGTCCAATGTAGGAGTGAGCCTGCTCGCGATGAGGCCTTAAGCTTCGCTCTATTTTTTAAGGTTGAAACGCACCAATGAAAATCGCCGGATCCACCCGCGCATCATTCAGGCTGACATTCCAGTGCATGTGCGGCCCGGTCGCGCGGCCGGTCATGCCAACTTTGCCGACCACAGCGCCCCGCGCCAATTGATCGCCAACCTTCACATCAATCTTCGACATGTGGCAGAACATGCTGATAAAGCCTTGCCCATGGTCGACAAACACTGTGTTGCCGTTGAAGAAGTAATTGCCGGTGAGGATCACCTTGCCCGCCGCCGGGGTCTTGATCGGCGTGCCCGCCGGCACCGCGAAGTCGAGGCCGGCATGCGGATTGCGCTCTTCACCATTGAAGAAACGACGCACGCCAAACTTGCTCGACAGCGGCCCGTTGACCGGTTTGTCCAGCAACAGATTGCTCGGCGTGTTCGGGCTGAAGCTGCGGTAGGCCTTGATCTGCTCGGCCAGTTCACCCTCGATGCGCTTGAGGTTCGACTGGTCCGGATTGACTTGCTGCTTGTTCTTCAGGGTGATGCGCTGTTCCGGGTATTTCTTGTTGCCCACGGTGAACGGCAGATTGCGCCCGCCGCTGCTGATCTGTTGCGCGCCCGGCTTCACAGTCAACGGCACGCCGACAATCGCCAGCCAGTTGTTCTGCTCTTTCACCACCAGCACCGGTTTGCCTTGATACGTGGCTTTCGGTGCCTGCGCGGCTGAGCCGAGATCAACCACTGCCACGCCACCCGGCACCGGTTTGTTCAGCAGCCGGGTGATGTAACTGTCAGCGTGGGCATTGAAAGTCAGGCAGAGCAGAAACAGTGGAGCCAGAAAACGCGACATTGATCAGTCCAGTAAAGAGAGGGTGACAGGCGTCAGGTGATTGTCCTCGACGCGCACTTGCAGTTCGCCTTCGCCGAGTTTGGCTTTGAGACGCTGGCCGGTGTGGGTTTGCGCGGCGTTGCGGATCGCCTGGCCGCGCTCATCCAGCAGAATGCTGTAACCACGCCCGAGCGTTGCCAGCGGGCTGACCACATGCAGCGTCTGCATTTGGCTGTGCAGTTGCAGGCGACGGTTTTTCAGGCCTTCGCGCATGGCCCGGGGCAGACGTTCGGCGAGGCTGTCGAGGCGCTGACGCAACATCGCCAGTTGCCGTCCCGGATGTTGCCCGGCGAGGCGGGTTTCCAGGCGGATCAAGCGTTCACGGCGAGTGTTGAGATGACGCTCGAAAGCGCGGCGCATGCGCATGTCCAGATCATCCAGACGCTGAGCCTGCTGGCGCAGACGTTCGCCGGGATGACGCAAGCGACGGGCCATACTTTCCAGGCGCAGGCGATCACGCATCAAGCGATCGCGCATACGCATCACCAAGCGGCGATGCAGGCTTTCGACCTGACGGATCAAGTGACTGGAATCGGGCGCGAGCAACTCAGCGGCGGCGGACGGCGTCGGTGCGCGCACGTCAGCGACAAAGTCACTGATCGACACATCGGTTTCGTGACCGACGGCGCTGACAATTGGCGTCACGCAGGCATCGACGGCGCGGGCCACGGCTTCTTCGTTGAAGCACCAGAGGTCCTCCAACGAGCCGCCGCCACGGGCGAGGATCAGCGCGTCGAAGCCACGGGCATCGGCCATTTTCAGCGCGCGGACGATTTGCGCGGTGGCTTCGCGGCCCTGTACGGCAGTCGGAATCAGCGTCAGTTGCACCTGCGGCGCACGCCGGCGGAACACGCTGATGATGTCGCGAATCACCGCGCCGGTGGGTGAACTGATGATGCCGATACGCTGAGGATGCGCGGGCAGCGGCACTTTGCGTTCGGCACTGAACAGGCCTTCGGCGCTGAGCTTTTCTTTCAAGGCATCGAAGGCCAGACGTAGCGCACCGTCACCGGCAGGTTCGACGGTGTCGAGGATCAGTTGATAGTCGCCACGGCCTTCAAACAACGAAACCTTGCCACGCACCTTCACCGCCAGGCCGTCCTTCAACGCCTGACGCACTCGCGCGGCGTTCTGCCGGAACAGCGCGCAACGCACCTGCGCGCCGCTGTCCTTGAGGGTGAAGTAGATGTGACCGGACGCCGGGCGGGCGAGGTTGGAAATTTCGCCTTCGACCCAGATGTTGCTGAACACGTCTTCGAGCAACACCCGCGCGCGGCCGTTGAGTTGGCTGACGGTCAGGACTTCACGGTCCAGGCCAAGTCTTGCAAAGGGATCTTTAATCATGGGGCGCAGTTTAAAGCTAATTTCCAATGCAATACACGATCCCCTGTAGGAGTTGCCGAAGGCTGCGATCTTTTGATCTTTCTTTTGGCGGTCAAGATCAAAAGATCGCAGCCTCGTTTCACTCATCAGCTCCTACAGGGGATTGGTGAACGCCTTGATAAAGTGTTGGATCAGCGGGGTGGGATCCTGTCGATAGGCGAGGGCGACGGTGCTGTGGCAGTCGGGATCGGCCAGTGGCAGAAAGCGTACACCGCTCGGGGCGATGTCCTGCATCGATTCCGGCAGCAGGGCGATGCCGAAACCGGCCTGGATCAACTGCAATTGCGTGGTCTTGCGCGACATCACCCGCGCCGCTTTCGGGAAGAAACCCTGACGCATACACAGGTCGGCACACAGGTAACTCAAGCCGCCGCGTTGCGGGTGCGGGATCGAGATGAACGCTTCGTCCTTCAGTTGTGCCAAATCGACACGTTCAGCGTCGGCCAATCGATGATCCCTCGGTACCGCCAGCAGCAACCGTTCAGTAAACAGCGGAACAATCTGAATACCTTCGCGCTGGCGCAACACGGGCAGGCGCAGCAGGCCGATATCGAGGCGTCCTTCGGCCAACTCTTCCAGTTGCGCCTCGGAAGACAACTTGCCGATATCCAGTGACACGCCAGGCTGTTGCTGCAGATACGCACCGATTTCACCGAGCAAACCTCCGCTGATCGACACGGTGCTGGAGTGGCTGAGGCGCAATGTGCCGAGCTGACCGTTACCGACTTCAGTGGCCATGGCACTGGCCTTGCTCAACTCATTGAGCAGATTTCTGGCGCGCGGCAAAAACGCCTCGCCTGCCGCTGTCAGGCGAGGCTGGCGCGCGGTTCGTTCGAACAGTGGTGTTTGCAGCCGCGTCTCCATGTCCTTGATCTGCCGGCTCAGCGCCGATTGCGCAACAAACAACCGTTCGGCTGCCGAACTGAAGCTGCCGCACTCAGCGATTTCGACGAAGTAACGCAGTTGACGGGTTGAAAGCATCAGGCATGCCTTTTTGAGATGGGTGAGCGACTTTTAAGATATTAGTCGCAACCCTCGGCGCTGGCTAAAGTCATCTCAGGCTTATTAAGGAAGCAGATCAATGAGCGTGGCCGGGTTGTTGAGTGAGTGGACATGGGGCACCGGCGGCTGGGCGGTGATCGGGCTGGGGATCGCCCTGGCCTATATCGTGTTCGGCATTGCCGGGTTTGGCACGGCGCTGGTGGCGGGGCCGATTCTGATTCTGTTCATGCCGTTGTCGAAAATCGTGCCGTTGCTGGTGCTGCTGGATTTTGTTGCGGCGTTCGGCAATCTGCTGCCGTCGCGGCGGGATGTGGCCAAACCCGAGTTGCTGCGGCTGCTGCCGTGTATGGCAGTCGGTTGCACGCTGGGGGTGATTTTTCTGCTCAACCTCAAATCCGATGTATTGCTGTTGTTTATGGGGCTGTTTATCAGCGCCTATGCGATTTACAGCTTGTGGGTGAAGGCGCGGCCAACGCAATTGTCGGCGGCATGGGCGGTGCCGATGGGGACGGTGGGCGGGTTGTTTGGGGCGCTGTTTGGCAGTGGCGGGTTTCTTTATGCGATCTATCTGAATAGTCGGCTGCCGAAGGATGCGGCGCGGGCCACGCAAAGTGCGTTGATCAGTTGCAGCACGGTGGTGCGTTTGAGCCTGTTTGCTATCGCCGGTGTATATGCCGAGCTACCCTTGTTGATGCTGGCGCTGTGTCTGTTGCCGGCCATGGCGCTGGGGTTGTGGATCGGGCGGCGATTGACCATGCGCCTATCGCGCGAGGCGTTTGTGCGATTGGTGACGTGGCTGGTGCTGGCGAGCGGGCTCGCATTGATCGGACGCTACCTCAGCACTTGACCGGATTTCGTCAGGGATTAAGCTGCCGGCCGCACTGACGCCATCGCGGGCAAGCCCGCTCCCACAGGTTTCTCTGGTGTACACAACATTTGTGACCGAACGAGATCCCTGTGGGAGCGGGCTTGCCCGCGATGGCGGCGGAGTGAGCACCGCAGAATTTCCATTTGACGTCGCAGGCTGCACCATGAATTCGCAAAGCATCATCGTCCCGAAAATCTCCACCCTGCCGGTCCACGAACCCCGGGCCCGGGCGATCGTGCGCTGGCTGGTGCGCAAGAACATCATCAAGGAAGAGCTGACCACCTGTGGCCGCACCGGTAACCGCATGGCTTACGCGATTGCCGATGGCGCCCGTGCTGTGGTCCTGCACCCGCAAGCCTTGCCATTCGGTGAGCCGATCAACGGGCTGGAGATCGTCACCAAGCGCTGCATCTACACGCCGGCCAAGGGCTTCCTCGAAGAAGCTGGTTGCGCCGAGTGCCGTCGTGAAGTCGGCGAAGCACTGTTCGAAAGCCTTGAAGACTGGTTCCCGGGCCGCACCGACAACTTCACGTGCCCGGAATGCGGGCACGAAGATGACATCAACGGTTTTCTGTTTTTGCAGGAATGCGCGTTCTCCAACCTTGGTTTCATCTTCAATAACTGGCTGGAGGCGGGCTTCAAGCAAAGCTTTATCGATGAGTTCGCCGATTGGCTCGATCAACCTGTCTCTTGGGTCAAGGTGGAGCTGTAGGGGCGGGGATTTCCCGTACATCAGCAACATTGATATTAAGCTGAGTTTTACATTGAACAGCAGGGGGTGTCTGACTATAATGGCGCGCTTCCATTTTCCCGCTCGGGAGCCCCCGCGATGCTGCGTATCAGCCAAGAAGCTCTGACATTCGACGACATTCTCTTAGTGCCTGGTTATTCCGAGGTACTTCCTAACGAAGTCAGTCTCAAGACCCGCCTTACCCGTGGCATCGAGCTGAACATTCCTCTGGTTTCTGCTGCAATGGACACCGTCACTGAAGCCCGTCTGGCAATCGCCATGGCTCAGGAAGGTGGCATCGGCATTATCCACAAGAACATGACCATCGAGCAGCAAGCTGCCGAAGTGCGTAAGGTCAAGAAGTTCGAAGCCGGCGTCGTCAAGGATCCGATCACCATCGAGGCTGATGCCACGGTTCGTGATCTGTTCGAATTGACCCGCATGCACAACATTTCCGGCGTTCCGGTTCTGCACGATGGCGACCTGGTCGGCATCGTCACTTCCCGTGACGTACGTTTCGAAAGCCGTCTGGAAGCCACCGTCCGTGAAGTGATGACGCCCAAAGAGCGTCTGGTCACGATCAAGGAAGGCGCGAGCAAGGACGAAGCACGCGAACTGCTGCACAAGCACCGCATCGAGCGCGTGCTGATCGTCGACGACAAATTCGCCCTCAAAGGCATGATGACCGTCAACGATATCGAAAAAGCCAAAGCCTACCCGCTGGCCAGCAAGGACGATCAAGGTCGTCTGCGCGTGGGCGCTGCTGTCGGTACCGGTAAAGACACCGGTGACCGCGTCGCAGCCCTGGTCAACGCTGGTGTGGACGTCGTGGTAGTCGATACCGCACACGGTCACTCCAAAGGCGTGATCGACCGTGTTCGCTGGGTCAAAGAGAACTTCCCTGAAGTGCAGGTGATTGGCGGCAACATCGCCACCGGCGCCGCTGCCAAGGCTCTGGCCGAAGCAGGCGCTGACGCAGTCAAGGTCGGTATCGGCCCTGGCTCGATCTGCACCACCCGTATCGTCGCCGGTGTCGGCGTCCCGCAAATCAGTGCTATCGCCAACGTTGCCGCTGCCCTTGAAGGCACTGGCGTTCCGTTGATCGCCGACGGCGGCATCCGTTTCTCCGGTGACCTGTCCAAGGCCATCGTCGCCGGTGCTTCCTGTGTGATGATGGGCTCGATGTTCGCCGGTACTGAAGAAGCGCCGGGCGAGATCGAACTGTTCCAGGGCCGTTCGTACAAGGCGTATCGCGGCATGGGTTCGCTGGGCGCCATGTCCCAGGCTCAAGGCTCCTCCGACCGTTACTTCCAGGACTCCTCGGCAGGCGCCGAGAAACTCGTTCCGGAAGGCATCGAAGGCCGTGTTCCTTACAAAGGCACCCTGAGCGCGATTATTCACCAGTTGATGGGCGGTCTGCGTTCCTCGATGGGTTACACCGGCAGCGCCAACATCGAAGAAATGCGCACCAAGCCTGAATTCGTGCGGATCACCGGCGCTGGCATGGCCGAATCCCACGTTCACGACGTGCAGATCACCAAAGAAGCGCCAAACTACCGCGTAGGTTGAGCCTTCAAGCAATAAAGTAAGCAACCGGGGCTGTTTGATTCAGCCCCGAGTTGTTTCTGAATCACGACTGTTTCTGAACGACTTAAACGAGACTGAATCATGGCCCTCGATATTCACGCTCACCGCATCCTGATCCTCGACTTCGGTTCGCAATACACCCAACTGATTGCCCGCCGCGTGCGTGAAATCGGTGTGTATTGCGAACTGCACCCGTTCGACATGGACGAAGATGCGATCCGCGAATTCGCTCCTAAAGGCGTCATCCTCGCCGGCGGCCCCGAGTCCGTGCACGTCGCCGACAGCCCGCGTTGCCCACAGGCCGTGTTTGACCTGGGCGTACCGGTTTTCGGTATCTGCTACGGCATGCAGACCATGGCCGAGCAACTGGGCGGCAAGGTTGAAGGTTCCGAACTGCGTGAGTTCGGTTACGCCCGCGTTGACGTGGTTGGCAAGAGCCGCCTGCTCGACGGCATCGAAGACCACATCGACGCTGACGGCTTGTTCGGCCTCGACGTGTGGATGAGCCACGGTGACAAGGTCACCCGGATGCCGGAAGACTTCCACATCCTCGCCAGCACCCCAAGCTGCCCGATCGCCGGTATGTTCAACGACGACCGTGGCTACTACGGTGTGCAGTTCCACCCGGAAGTGACCCACACCAAACAGGGCGGTCGTATCCTCTCGCGTTTCGTTCTCGACATCTGCGGCTGTGAAGCCCTGTGGACGCCGTCGAAGATCGCTGAAGACGCCATCGCCAACATCCGCGCACAAGTCGGCACCGACAACGTGCTGCTGGGTCTGTCCGGCGGCGTTGACTCCTCGGTTGTTGCTGCGCTGCTGCACAAAGCCATCGGCGACCAACTGACCTGCGTCTTCGTCGACAACGGCCTGCTGCGTCTGCACGAAGGCGAGCAAGTGATGGCCATGTTCGCCGAGAACATGGGCGTCAAAGTGATCCGCGCCAACGCTGAAGAGCAGTTCCTCAACAACCTGGCCGGCGAAGCCGACCCGGAGAAGAAGCGCAAAATCATCGGTCGCACCTTCATCGACGTCTTTGATGCCCAGTCGAACAAACTGGAAAACATCAAGTACCTCGCTCAGGGCACCATCTACCCGGACGTGATCGAGTCGGCTGGCGCGAAAAGCGGCAAGGCCCACGTGATCAAGTCGCACCACAATGTGGGCGGCCTGCCGGAAGAGATGAACCTGAAACTGGTCGAGCCACTGCGCGAACTGTTCAAGGACGAAGTCCGTCGTCTGGGCCTGGAACTGGGCCTGCCGTACGACATGGTCTACCGTCACCCGTTCCCGGGCCCGGGTCTGGGCGTGCGCATCCTCGGTGAAGTGAAAAAGGAATACGCCGACCTGCTGCGTCGTGCCGACCACATCTTCATCGAAGAACTGCGCAAAGCCGACTGGTACCACAAAGTCAGCCAGGCGTTCGTGGTGTTCCAGCCAGTGAAATCGGTTGGCGTTGTTGGCGATGGCCGTCGTTACGCTTGGGTGGTTGCCCTGCGTGCCGTGGAAACCATCGACTTCATGACCGCGCGTTGGGCTCACCTGCCTTACGAACTGCTGGAAACCGTCTCCGGCCGCATCATCAATGAAATCGAAGGCATCTCCCGCGTCACTTACGACGTGTCGAGCAAGCCGCCGGCGACCATTGAGTGGGAGTGATCCCGCTGCAGGTTGATTAACGAAAAACCCTTGGCCTGAAGCCAAGGGTTTTTTCGTTTCATACCCTGAAAACAGTCAGCTGGGTAAGCGACTTTGCAGGGTCAAGCCGATCTCTATCAAGCGCTGGGATAACGCGCCGAGGTCACGGAACATGATGCCGCTGATCCGCGGCATCGTCTGTGCCCAGATGTAAACCTGACCGTCCCTTCTGCGATTCACCATTGTTCGAACAATATTGCTGGCACTGTCGCGACGCACGAGTGTGTATGCATTCTGCGTTTTTTCGAACATGAACATGCCGTTGCGATTCAGCAGTGTGTTCACTGTTGCCTCAGTCCATTGCGGTACAGGTGCTGCGATCTGCAAGCGCAGATCAGCGTATAAGACGTCGGAGGAGTTGCGCGTCGTTGCCCCGTTATCAAACGGACCTCGAGCGACTTCCAGTCCCGGGTCGACTCTGATGTCAGCCACTTCGGTGGACGCCACTTCTTCGATCCGTAAACCGATGCCGCCTCTGAGTTCGCTGATGCCTGGCAGATTTCTGAAGGTATTGGTGTTCGTTGCGTCGACCAGGGCAACCCATTTCCCTGGTTTGTTGAGGAGATCGTCACCCCACATGATTTGATTGGCGAGCCGGGCGTGGATCATCTGCTCTTCGATCGAAGTCAGCGGTACCTTCAACTTGTAACTGTGCGCGACTTCAAGCCCATGGGGCCGGATGCCATTGGCCTGAGCAGCCTTGATCAGTTCAAGGATGTTGAATCGTTCATCAGGGTCGGTACCCAGGCTGGACAAGTAGCCTCGAAGATCCTCTGACATCTCTCCCGAGCGGTAAAAGTCATTGAGATCTTCCTGGGCAAAATCACTCAGCAAACCACGTACGTATAGTGTGCGGATATGCCGTGAAAACGTCGGCATGTTTTCGATCATGAAACGCATACTGGCGATGCGATCAAGTGTTTCGCCGACGACCAGCCCATCGGTATTGGCAAAGATGCGATCAATCAACTCAACGGCCTGCATCTCGGCGTCGATTTGCGGGATGACTGGTCGTGCGGGCAGGTTGGTCCAGTTCAGTTCTGAGTAATACTCTTTGGCCTCGTTTAGCATGGACGTGCGTCTGTCGCGGAAATAGGCTGCATACGTATCGGTAGTTGATGATTTACCCTGGTTTGCACTGGCAAGCTCGACGGAAGTCTCGGGCAAGTTCATTGCCCATCTTTTCATTTTCGCCAAGTCCATTCCGATGATGTCGTTGAGAGGAGTAACCAGGCGCAACGGCCGCGCAACCGGTGAAACCGGTTCGACGAGGGGAAGCTCCGCGGACGGCGTGGCCGGATCCGGGGCCGAGGACGAGGTCAGGTCAGTGTCCAGGAAACACGCCTTGCCCACGCATTGGCCTCCTCCCCTGAGACGCAGCGCGGGTATGCGTTCCCACTTGCCGCTACTACCGAAGCGTACTGGCAACGAGTAAGCGAACTGATTGGGCCGCTCGGGATTGACGATGGCCCAGTTGCCAGCGTCTTCGGAGTCGGCAAAATAGCGCACGTAGTACGCGGCACCCTCCATTTCGATGGCATGGCCCGGCTCCTTGTCCAGGCGGTAAATACCCTCATATTTGCCTGGCGCTGCTTCTACAGAACGCTGTGCCAGTAACTCGTTGCATCGATATTTGGCAGGAATCTTTGGAAAAGACGAACCCTGGCGCGCAGCAGCCGTGGCCAACTGCTGGCTGGATGCGAGGGTCGTCTCGATGGGGATTTCGTTTGCCAGCTCAACGGCCGCCTCTGGATCAACCGCCGTGACTGGCGGTAGATCCCGAGGCGGCAAGAATGGTGGTTCAGGCGAAGTGAGCTCGATCAACCCGCGCATTTCTTCAGCTTCAGCAAACTCCACCTGTGGGCCCACTTCAAGTTGTGGGCCAGTGCTGATCAGAAACGGAATGTTGAACACAATGTCGATCGCGTTGAGCACTGCGCCAGTAACACCGGCCTTGCGTTCGGTTGGCGTAGTGCCGTTGATGGCCTGATCGATGTTCAATCCCATGTTCGCGATGCTCGCGCCAATCAAAGGCAACGCCACAGGCCAGCCCACTGCTGCCATCGGACCGAATACTTTCAGACCGGCACTCAAATAACCGATCCAGAGTTTTTTGCGCAGGGCACTGTTGGAAGTGAGCGCCAGATGCGCCTCGGCAACCATGCTCGTGCGTGTCGACTCGCTCAACCAAGTGAATGCGTCACCGCTGATCGCGACGTTGCTGCGATTGATCATTCGGTGATCGCTGTGGCCCCAGGTGCTCACCAGACGGTTCATCAGATCGGTGAGGTTTTCGGTCATGTGATTGCGCTCAGCCAGCGGGAAATGCTTGAGAAAGGCCGTGCGCTTGTCCTCTGAATTCATCTGCTCAAGCATCCACCAGTGCAGATCCGTTTCATTGTCCATCAAGAGGAATGACTGGGCTTCGCCTGGCAAGTAAAGGGTCTGCCTGCCACTGTCTTCCACCAGACGCAGCGCATTGGAGGCTACCTGGCCATCGAGATCCAGCGCCCGCACTTCAGCACCGACCGGGTGCAACGCTTGCAGCATTTGCAAGGTAACGGGCCAGGTGACGGGCCCGATAACCGAGGCGACGACGCGCTGAAAATCAGTCCCGTCAAGGTCACCCTGTTGCAGCGCCTGCACCGCCAGGCTGAGAAAGTTGCACTTTGCCAAGGCGCGGAAGTTATCCGACGAGGTTTGCCAGAATGTCGTCAGTTGACCTGTGTAGCGCGCGCTGAAGTCGACGTCCCAGAACGCTTTCAGCACATCGCTGCCAAGCAACCGTACTTCATTGCTCTGATTGAAGTTTTCCGCCTCCGGGCCATCCGAATAGAAGCCGCAGTAAAGGCCAAGCAGGTCTGCGTTGTCTTGATCAGTCGCACGAAAGCGATGGATCACCAACTGCGTGAGGGTGAGCGTTTCGTAAGGCTTTTCGAGCAAATGCTCCCAACCCGTGAAGGTCAGCGCGCTGCTCTGCGCCGTTTTGAAACGGTGGAAGTAAACCCGGTCGGGATCCAGGCCGGACAGGCCTTTGTCCGCCAGGAGTTCGTTGGCGACTTGCCGGGCTGCGTCGAGCAGACTCGGGCAAGTCTGCACGATCGTCGTGGCAATCGCTTTGAGGGCAGTTTTGTCCGCTGCGTTTGGCAGGAGACGTCGTTCGGGGGAGGTCATGCGTTCTTCATCCTTGAGAAACAAAAACCGAGCATGACCGATTGGTGCAAGGGCAGTGCACTACCCGGCTATCGCATATTGCCCACTATTGATAATGGAGTCGGAGTGATGGAGGAGAGACTGTCTGCAGGGCGTCCTCCAGGCGTTAGCTGGCTTCACAAACGCATGGAAGGTTGATGAAAAATGCCAGTCAGTTCTGCTGACTGGCATTTTTTGTTTTCGGGCCTTCCATGCTCAGTTTTAACCGGAGAGCCTCAATCAGGAATCCGGCTACGCAATATCAGCCCGGTATCGGACAAACGTTGCGACATGTCTTTAAGGTTAGCGAACTCAATGTCATTCACCCGCTGCCACGCAGGTCGGTGGAGGGAGACATTGCCGTCACTCAATCGAGATATCGGAGTGCGCTGGAGCATGCCCTGTTTGCTGCGGTGGATCAGGGTGTAGCTGTCGCCCGCTTTTTCGAACAGATACATGCCGCGCCGGTACAAAAGATTCTCCAACGTCTCCTCGCTCCAGACCAGCTCGGGTGCCTGAACTTTCAAGCGCAAGTCGGCGCGAAGCAGATCCGGATTTCCTTGCCTGACAGTGCCACCGGGCGAGCTGCCGCGTGGCACTTCAATACCCGGATCGACATCCACACCCAGCTCTTCACCAATGCCGACTTCATCGATTCGCAGACCGATTGCTCCTTTCAATTCACTGATGCCCAGCAGTCCTCTGAAGGTATTGGTGTTGTGAGCATCCGTCACTACGATCCATTTTCCCGGGCTGTTGAGGTAGACGTCGCCGGTCATGATGTCGTTTGTCAGATAGGTGCTCATCATCTGCTCGTCGACGGAGGGCAGCGGGGTTTTCATTTTGTAGCTGGCGGCGCAGTCGATCGCCTGGACCCGAACGCCGTTCGCTCGCGCGACCTGGACCAGTTCCAGTGGGTTGAATCGACTGGCGGGATCGGTGCCCAGGCTGCTCAGGTAAGTGCGCAAATCAACGGTCATGTTGCCGCTGGTGAAGTAGCGGTTCAGCTCAACCTGAGCGAAGTCACTGAGCAGCCCGCGCATGTAGAGGGTTTTCGCGTGGCGGGCCAGTGCCGGCATGCTTTCAATCAGAAAACGCAGGCTGGCGATGCGATCAAGGGTTTCTCCCACCACTAGCCCTGAAGCACTTTCAAAAATGCCATCGACAAGATCGGCCAGCGGCATCAGACGGCTGATTTCGGGGATTGCCGGACGCGCAGGCTGGATGATCCACGGCAGATTCTTGAAAAAGCCTCGGGCCGAACCTTGCAGCAGCTTGCGTTTGCCGGCGGCATACAATTCGAACGGGTCATCCATGCCAAAACCGCCTTCTCCGTCGGGCTGCAACTGGGCATGGGTTTCGTTGAGGTTCAACGCCCAGCTTTTAATGGAACGGCGCACCGGCGGATCGATGTCGTAGGCGCTGGTTACAGGACGCGGGGGGCGCGATGTCGAGGGTTGCAGTTCTTCCGCCGGTGGAGCGGCCGCCTCGGGTGATACAGGTTCGAAGGTGTCGAGTTCGAGATCCGGGGTGCATTGTTTGCCCATGCACTGGCCGCCACCTTTGAGGCCCAGGGCTGGCATCCGCTCCCACTGCCCTTCGCCATTGAGGCGGATCGGCAAGGCGTGAACAAGCTGGTTGGGACGCTCCGGGTCAACGATTGCCCAATCGCCACCGCCGCGAGAGTTGGCGAAGTAGCGGACATAGTACGGAGTGTCATTCATCAGAACGGCATAGGGAGGATCAGAGTCGAGACGGTACACGCCGTGGAATTTCCCGTATCCCTCGCCGAGTGCCGCGCCATCGAGCAGTTCGTTGCATTGATAGCGTTCGGGCACCGGGGGCGGTGGAGCGTTCTGCGCCGGAATCAGCGTCGTTTCATCGATATTTGGCACGGTGATGTCGAGATCGTCCGGCACCATGATCTGCAATGGGGGGGCGGCTTCGGCGGAGGGATTCAAGGCTTCGCTGTACTCGGCCATTTCTGCGGCCTCAGCCGCCTCGACCTCGGCGCCCACCTCCAGCATCGGCCCGGTGCCGATCAGCAATGGAAGGTTGAATAACAGATTGATGCCACTCAATACCGCACCCAATACGCCCGCCTTGCGTTCGGCGTTGCTCTTGCCGTTCTGCGCCTGATCGATATTCAGGCCCATGCTGGCGATGGTCGCGCCTATGACCGGCAACGCCAGCGGCCAACCGACAGTGGCCATCGGTCCAAACACCTTGAGGCCTGCACTCAAGTAGCCGATCCACAGTTTTTTGCGCAGATCACCATTGGACGTCAGCGACAGGTGAGCTTCAGCAAACATCGCCTGACGTGTGGTGTCGCGCAGCCAGCTGAATGCATCATCGCTCAGCACCTGGTTTGTGCGGTTGATCAGGTGATGGTCGGCCCGGCCCCAGGTGGCCACCAGGCGATTCATCAGATCGGTAATGTTCTCGCTCATGTGCTGACGATCGGCGAGGGCAAAATGATTCAGGAAGGTCGCGCGGCGTTTTGCGTCGTTCAGCTGATCCAGAACCCACCAATGCAGGTCCGCCGGCGTTTCCTTGACCACGAAGGCTTCGGCTTCACTGGGCAGATAGATAATCTGCCGGCCGGCGGGGTCGACGATGCGCAGCAGCTGCGTGGCGACGTGCCCGTCAATGTCGAAGGCGCATACCTCCCCCGTTGCCGTGTGGCTCGTGTGCAGCATGCTCAGGGTGACCGGCCAGCTTACAGGCCCCACCACCGAGTCCATCAGCCATTGAAAGTCACTGCCGGTGAGCTGCCCAAGATCCAGGGCCTGCACCGCACGGCTAAGGAAATTGCACTTGGCCAATGTGCGGAAGTCGTCAGCGTGGCTGTTCCAGAAGTCCGTCAGAGTGGCGGTGTAGTGACCACTGAAATCGAGGCTCCAGAACGCGTTCAAGACCTCGTTGCCGTGCAGGCGCACCTGATTTTTCTCGTCGAAATTCTCGCCCTGCGGACCTTCGGTGTAGAAGCCGCCGTACAGATCGAGAAGATCAGCGTTGTCCTGGTCGGTGGTGCGAAAACGATGAATCACCAACTGTGTCAGGGTCATCGATTCGTAGGGTTTTTCGCGGATGTGCTCCCAGCCGGTAAACGAGCGGGTGCTGCTTTGGGCGGTCTTGAAACGATGGAAATAAACCTGATCCGGATCAAGGCTCGACAAGCCTTTGGCTTCCAGCAGATCACGGGCCGCTTGATGGGCGGCGTCCTGCAGACCGGGACAGTTCTGCACGACGGTATAGGCGATTCGCTTCAGCGCCGCTTTGTCTGCCGCGTTTGGCAGAGGACGTGGTTGGGTGGCGTACATGCTTTCTCCATCCTTGAGAAATGAGAGCCGAGCATGGCCGATTCGCTCAAGGGGAGTGCACTACATATGTACCGCACACGACCGTTGGAAATGTGCCGGGGTCAGCGCCGAGCCACGTCGGAAAAGTAGAACTTGTCGAGGGTGTGCCGTGATTCGGTGTACTCGAACTGCCGACCGTCCTGAAGAAAGGTCTGGTTGCTGACCACGATCACATGGCTCTGGCCGTCGAGATCCAGGTGCAGTTGATCGTCCTTGCTGCGCGGCACGGCTTCGATGGTGCGTTGGGCGTAGGCAATCTGTAACTGCAATGTCTGTTCGATATGCGCATAGATCGACTGTTCGGCGATGTCGAGGGACAGGCCGGGAATCACTTCGCTGACAAAGTGGTTGATGTCGAGGATGACCCGTTTGCCGTCAATGCGCCGCACACGCTTGATACGGGTGATGAGGCTGCCGGGTTCGGCGTGGATGTGCTCGAGCAGGGCGCCTTCGAGCGGGATCTGGCTCAGCTCGACCACTTCGGTGCTGACATCGTTGCCCAGGCGCGGGTAGGTCTCTTGAAAGCTGACGATGCCGCCGAGTTGAAACTCGATCGGGTTGGTCGAAAGCACGAAGGTGCCTTTGCCGTGGATTTTCTGCGCAAAGCCACGCTCTTGAAGTAATTCGATGGCCTTGCGCACCGTGCCACGGCTGGCCTGATAGCTGTCCATCAGTTCGGTTTCGGAAGGCAGGCGGGCGCCGCGCTCCAGGCGTTCAGTCGTGATGCTGGCCAGCAGATCGCTATAGATCTGGTTGTATTTGCTCATGGGTAGGCTCGGTGCCGACTGTGCTCAAAGCTTCGAACCTTAAGGCCAGGGTAGGGCTTTGTCCATGTGGACGATGGAAATCACCTTAGGGCTGAGTAGGAAAATTCGTCTTCGGTCTGGCAGGAACATACATAAACAAACTCGTCTGTACGAGTTGTTGCAATAACTCGTACAGACGAGTATTTTTCGCTTCGGCGTGCTGCCAATAACAACAATCCATAGCGGAAGAACTAGCATGAGCCACGACTACCCGAATATCGCCAGGCAATTGCTGCAAAGCCTCGGCGGCAGCGACAACCTCGAACAGGCCGCCCATTGCGTCACGCGGTTGCGACTGGCCCTGAAGGACCCGAGCCTGGTCGACACTGCCACGCTCAATCAGATCGATCTGGTCAAGGGCTCGTTCTTCACCGGTGGTTTGTATCAGGTGGTGATCGGTCCGGGCGAAGTGGAAAAGGTCTATGCCGAACTGCGTCGCCAGACCGGTCTCGCGGCGTCGACCATCGCTGACGTCAAACAGAAAAGCGCCGAAAAGATCAACGCCATGCAGCGTCTGGTGCGGGTGTTCTCCGACGTATTCATGCCGATCCTGCCAGCACTGATCATTGCCGGCCTGCTGATGGGCATCAACAATCTGCTCGGTGCCAAAGGCATGTTCATTGACGGGCAGACCCTGCTCGATGCCTACCCGAAACTCGACGGGTTGTGGAGCCTGATCAATCTGATGGCCAACACCTCGTTCGTGTTTTTGCCGGCGCTGGTGGGCTGGTCGGCGGCCAAACGTTTTGGCGGCAGCGAGATCCTCGGCATCGTGCTCGGCCTGATGCTGGTGCATCCGGATCTGCTCAACGCCTGGAACTATGGCAAGGCCGTGGCCGGGCTCGACGGGCAGCAGTTGCCGTACTTCGACATTCTCGGGCTGTTTCAGGTGGAAAAAGTCGGTTATCAGGGGCAGATCCTGCCGATTCTGCTGGCCGCCTACGTGATGAGCGTCATCGAAAAATGGCTGCGGGCGCGCGTGCCCAACGCCATTCAATTGCTCGTGGTGCCGATCACCACCATCGTCGTCACCGGCGTGCTGGCGCTGGCAGTGATCGGCCCGGTGACCCGCCACATCGGCATCTTCATCACCGAAGGGCTGGTCATGCTGTTTGATCTGGCGCCGATGGTGGGTGGAGCGATTTTCGGTCTGCTGTATGCGCCGCTGGTGATCACCGGCATGCACCACATGTTTCTCGCGGTCGATCTGCAATTGATCTCGACCCAGGGCGGCACCTTCATCTGGCCGATGATCGTCATGTCCAATCTCGCCCAGGGCAGCGCCGCCCTGGCGGTGTTCTGGATGACCCGTAATGCGCGGGACAAGAGCATGGCGTCGACCTCGGCGATTTCCGCCTACTTCGGGATCACCGAGCCGGCGATGTTCGGCGTCAACCTGCGCTACAAGTTTCCGTTCTACGCCGCGCTCACCGGCTCGGCGCTGGGCTGTGTGTTCCTGTCGCTGAACAAGGTTCAGGCCTCGGCCATCGGCGTCGGTGGTCTGCCGGGTTTCATCTCGATCATTCCGCAGTACATCCCGATGTTTGTGCTCGGGATGCTGATTGCCATGCTCGTGCCGTTTGTTCTGACCTGTGCACTGAGCATGAAGATTGTCCGCCCCGGTTATCGGGTTGCCTGAATCGATCTGTAGGAGCTGCCGAAGGCTGCGATCTTTTGATCTTGCCTCTCAAAATCAAAAGATCGCAGCCTTCGGCAGCTCCTACAGAGCTCGTAAAATTCAAGAGGGAAATGTGCCATGCAAGACTGGCAGCGTTCGGTGATCTACCAGGTCTATCCGAAGAGTTTTCATAGCCACGCCGGCAACCCGACAGGTGATCTGCTCGGTATCGTCGCCAAGCTCGATTACCTGCAGTGGCTGGGTGTCGACTGCTTGTGGATCACGCCATTTCTGCGTTCGCCGCAACGCGACAACGGCTATGACATCAGCGATTACTACGCCATCGATCCGAGCTACGGCAGCATGGCCGACTGCGAATTGCTGATCGCCGAAGCGGGCAAGCGCGGAATCAAGCTGATGCTCGACATCGTGGTCAATCACACCTCGATCGAACACGTATGGTTCCAGCAGGCGCGCAGCAGCCTCGACAACCCTTACCGTGATTTCTACATCTGGCGCGATCAGCCGAACAATTGGGAATCCAAATTCGGCGGTTCGGCCTGGGAGTACGAAGCCCAGACCGGTCAGTATTACTTGCACCTGTTCGACCACACCCAGGCCGACCTCAATTGGGACAACCCCAAGGTGCGCGCTGAAGTGTTCCGGATGATGCAGTTCTGGCGGGACAAGGGCGTGGGTGGTTTTCGTCTGGACGTGATCAATCTGATCTCCAAGCCGGAAGACTTTCCCGAGGACAGCAGCGATGGTCGACGCTTCTATACCGACGGGCCGAATGTCCATGAGTACTTGCAGCAGATGCACCGCGAAGTCTTCGAAGGGCACGACCTGATCAATGTCGGCGAGATGTCATCGACCAGCCTCGAACACTGCATTCGTTATTCGAATCCGCAATCCAAAGAGCTGTCGATGACCTTCAACTTTCATCACCTGAAAGTCGATTATCCGAACCTGCAAAAGTGGGTGCGCGCCGATTTCGATTTCCGTCAGCTCAAGCAAATCCTGTCCGACTGGCAGACCGGCATGCAGGCCGGTGGCGGCTGGAACGCGCTGTTCTGGTGTAACCACGATCAACCGCGAGTGGTCTCGCGTTTCGGCAATGACGGCGAGTATCGCGAACGCTCGGCGAAGATGCTCGGCACCGCGCTGCATTTTCTCCAGGGCACGCCGTTCGTGTATCAGGGCGAAGAGTTGGGCATGACCAATCCGGGGTTCGAATCGATCGAGCATTATCGCGATGTCGAGACGCTGAACATCTTTCGCCTCAAGCGCGAAGCCGGCAGCAGTGATGCCGACAACATGGCGGCAATCAAGCAGAAATCCCGTGATAACGGCCGTACGCCGATGCACTGGGACGCCGGGCCGAACGCCGGTTTCAGCAGTGTCGAGCCATGGATCGGAGTGCCGGCCAATGCCGCGCAGATCAACGTCGCCAGGCAGCTTGATGACCCCGATTCGGTACTCCATCACTACCGCAATCTGATCGCACTGCGTCGCCGCGAATCGTTAATGACCGAGGGGGTGTACCGACAATTACTGCCCGAACATCCACAAGTCTGGGCCTATGTACGTGAAGGCAGCGCCGAGCGTTTGTTGGTGGTGAACAACTTCTACGGGACAACCTGTGAAGTGGAATTGCCGGCGACGGTCATCAGCGAGTCAATGAGCCAGCGCCCGTTGATCAGCAACTATCCGGACGGGCCGTTGCGCAAACGCCAGGTGACGTTACGGCCTTACGAGTCCTTCGTTCTGCACCTGATCGATCCCTGATCCTTAACTAAAAAAACAGCTTTCAAAAAAACACGCAGAGCATTGCGCGGGGGATTTCTGCGCGCCGAATTCATGCAACCAGACAATAAAAACAATGGGGTGGCTTATGAAAACAACAATAAATCGCAGCCTTGCAGTCGCAGGTTTTTGCCTGGCCTTACCGCCGACTTCACAAGCGCTGGAGTTTGGCGGCTATTTGCGCAGCGGCGTCGGCACGTCGGTCAACAGCAGCGGTCAGTCGTGCTTCCAGTTACCGGGGGCGCAGACCAAATATCGTCTGGGTAACGAATGCGAGCAATACGGTGAGTTGGAGTTGCGTCAGGATCTGTACACCCTCGACGACGGTTCGGTCCTGAGTGTCGATGGCATGGCTTCGCTGTATAACCGTTACGACCGCAGTCCCACATTCAAAGATGACAACGGCTCGATACGCTTGCCGCAGGCCTACGCACAGTGGTCGGCGATGCCCGCGCTCAATGGCGGTTCTCTGTGGGCCGGGCGCCGTTACTACAAGCGCAATGACATCCATATTTCCGACTTCTACTACTGGAACCAGAGCGCCACCGGGGGCGGGATCGAGGACGTATTGATCGGCGACCTGAAGTACAGCTACGCCTTTTCGCGCAAGGACAACCTGTACCAAAAGGACTACATCAATCGGCACGACTTCAACGTCGCCGGGTTCAAGACCAACCCTGGCGGTGAGCTGGAGTTCGGCTTGAGTTATATCGACAAACCCGACAGCCGCGATGCCCACCGGGGCTGGGCGATCACCACGCAACATGTGCAGACGGATTTCCTCGGCGGCAAGAACAAACTCGCGCTGCAATACGGTGAGGGGCCGGGCACCGGGCTGGGTTATACCGGCAACGTCAAACTGGACGACAGCAACAAGAGTTACCGGATCGTCGAATTTTTCGACTGGCAAGTGACGCCGCGTTTCGGTGGCCAGATTGCGGCGGTGTACCAGAAAGACATTCGTCCGGACGGTGTCGACCAGAACTGGATCTCTCTGGGTGTGCGTCCCGCCTACGCGCTCAGCGAACACTTCAAACTGGTCACCGAACTGGGCCACGATCAAGTCGAAGCCCCGGGTGGCACGCGCAAACTGAGCAAGTTCACGTTTGCCCCGACCTGGTCGCCCAAAGGCCCGGAGTTCTGGGCGCGACCCGAGGTGCGTCTGTATTACACGTACGCCACCTGGAACGAGGCGGCGAAACGTGCGGCCAACCAACTGGCCAAAGGCTCGGCACTCTCCGATACCGGCGCCTTCGGCAGTGCTCGTCACGGTGCGAATGTCGGATTGCAGGTCGAATACTGGTGGAAATAAGCGATGCTGATGGAGCGTCGCGCTCCATGGGCACTTCAAAGCATAAAAACTGCAGGTGACGTCATGGCCACACCCCAACCATTGCAACTGCTGGCTCCCTTGTCCGGTGTCCTGATGGCGCTTGAGCAAGTGCCCGATCCAGTGTTTTCCGGGCGCGTGATCGGCGACGGTCTGTGCATCGATCCGACCTCATCGACCTTGTGCGCGCCTTTGGCCGGGGTCATCAGCAACGTGCAGGTCAGCGGGCATGCGGTGAGCATCACCGATGAGCATGGCGTACAGGTGTTGATGCATATCGGTCTGGATACGGTGAACCTCGGCGGGCAAGGCTTCACCCGTCTGGTCGAAGAGGGGCAACGGGTTGCCGCCGGGCAGGCGCTGATCGAGTTCGACGCCGACTACATTGCCCGACATGCGCGCAGCCTGATGACGTTGATGTTGGTGGTCAGCGGTGAGCCGTTTACCTGGCTGGTCGCGTCGAGCGGGCGGGTCGAAACAGGTCAGCCGTTGCTTGAGCTTGTCAGCGCACAGGCGATCAGTGAAGAGACAGTCGCGGCAGACAGTCCAGCGCGGTTTTCACAGCCGTTGAAACTGCCCAATCCCAACGGTCTGCATGCGCGCCCGGCAGCGGTGTTCGCGCAAGCGGCAAAGGCTTTCGCGGCAAAGATTTACCTGCATAAACAGCAGGCTCAGGCCAACGCCAAGTCTCTGGTGGCGATCATGGCGTTGCAGACCGCGTTCGGCGACAGCGTGCAGCTCAGTGCGGTGGGCGAAGACGCTGACGCGGCAATCGATGCGCTGACCCGGTTGTTGGCCGAAGGCTGCGGTGAAACGGTGACGGCGGCGGCGCCTGTCGAGGTGGTGGAAACCGAGGTTCTGACTCTTCTGCGTGGCGTCTGTGCGTCACCCGGTTCGGCGTTGGGCCAAGTGGTGCAGATCAGCGAACCGGTGTTCGACGTCAGCGAGTTCGGCGGCGGAGCAGACCTGGAGCGTGTGGCTCTCGCCAATGCCCTGATCGAAGCGGATCTGGCCTTGCAGCATTTGCGCGACACCGCTACGGGTGAGGCTGAAGCCGAGATCTTCAAGGCGCATCAGGAACTGCTCGAAGACCCGGGCCTGCTCGATCAGGCCCAGGCATTGATCAGTGAGGGCAAAAGTGCGGCGTTCGCCTGGCGCGCGGCCACTGAAGAAACTGCGGCGATGTTTCGCCAACTGGGCAGTGCGTTGCTGGCCGAACGGGCGGCGGACCTGACCGATGTCGGACGTCGCGTCCTCAAGTTGCTACTGGGTATTGGCGAGCAGGCGCTGGAGTTGCCGCAAGGATGCATTCTGATCGCCGATCAACTGACGCCGTCGCAGACCGCCGGCATCGATACCAGCAAGGTGCTGGGCTTCGCTACGGTCGGGGGCGGCGCGACCAGTCACGTGGCGATTCTCGCCCGTGCCTGTGGTCTGCCATCGATCTGCGGGGTGCCGGTGCAGATGCTCGCGCTGAGTAACGGCACTCCAATATTGCTCGATGCCGACAAGGGTGAATTACATATACATCCCGACCCTGGGGTCGTCGGGCAGTGGCAGGCTCGATACGCACAACAGCGTCAACGCCATGAGCATGAACTGGCCAGCGCAACGCTTGCGGCACGGACCCGTGACGGCCATCACGTCGAGGTGTCGGCCAACGTCGCCTCGTTATTGGAAACCGAGCAGGCCATGGCCCTCGGCGGTGCGGGCGTCGGCCTGCTGCGTTCGGAGTTTCTCTATCTGGGCCGCAACCACGCGCCGAGCCACGACGAACAGGTCGCCACTTACAGCGCTATCGCTCGCTGTGTCGGGCCTGCGCACAATCTGGTGGTGCGCACCCTCGATGTCGGCGGCGACAAACCGCTGGCCTATGTGCCGATGGACAGCGAAACCAACCCTTTCCTTGGCGTGCGCGGCATTCGTTTGTGTCTGCAGCGTCCGCAGCTACTGCGGGAGCAGTTCCGGGCCATGCTCGGCTGCTGCGATCTGACGCGTTTGCACATCATGTTGCCGATGGTCACGCAACTGTCGGAGCTGCGTCTGGCGCGGCAGATGCTCGACGAGGAAATCCTCGCGCTAGGCCTGACGCAACGGCCGAAACTGGGGATCATGATCGAAGTGCCGGCGGCGGCGTTGATGGCGGATCTGTTTGCACCGCTGGTGGATTTCTTCTCGATTGGCACCAATGACCTGACGCAGTACACCCTGGCGATGGATCGCGATCACCCGCGTCTGGCCAGTCAGGCGGACAGTTTTCATCCCTCGGTATTGCGCCTGATCGCCACGACCGTGAAGGCGGCACACGCCCATGGCAAATGGGTCGGCGTGTGCGGGGCGATGGCTTCGGAACGTCTGGCGGTGCCGCTGTTGCTGGGGTTGGGTGTGGATGAACTGTCGGTGAGTGTGCCGATGATTGCACCGGTCAAGGCAACGGTGCGCGAGCTGGAACTGGCGGATTGTCAGGTCATCGCGCAGCAGGTGCTCGGTCTGGAAAGTGCCGGGCAGGTGCGTGAGGCGTTGCAGCTGTTTCATGAGGCAACTGTCGATACTTTACGGGTTCTGGAGAACTGAACATGTTCGATCAATTGCAGAAGGCATTCTGGAAAGCCCTGACCCCGGATCTGGTGGTGGATACACCCGCAGCGGCGGCCGAACCGAGTGACGGATTGAGCAGCGACATTGTCGCGGCGCTGGGGGGTGTGGATAACCTCCAGTCCCAGCAACCGCTGGCGTTGACGCGGGTACGGGTGGTGTTGCGTGATGTGTCGCACATGGACCCGAACGCGTTGAGCGCCGCCGGTGTCGCGGGCGTGATGCCTTTGGCGGACGGCGTGGTGCACCTGATTACCGGGCTGCGATCTTAAGCCGGCAGGTGATGTGCGGCCTCAGGTCGCCCTTACTGTTTCTCAACCGCAGGTGTATCGTATTCGCCTTTTGCAGGCTTTCAGGGCCTGCTGCTGATACGTGAGGTAGTTGAGTTCATGTCCTTTACCCGTCGCCAAATCCTCGGTGGCCTGGCCGGTCTTGTTGTCGTTGGTGTCGGGGCGGGGGGCGCGTCGCGTTATTGGCTCGGCAAAATGGCCGACGCCGAGGCGGGCCATGACTATGAACTGATCGCCGCACCGCTGGACGTCGAATTGGTGCCGGGGCACAAGACCGAGGCCTGGGCATTCGGCCCGTCGGCGCCTGGCACCGAGTTGCGTGTGCGCCAGGGTGAATGGCTGCGGGTACGTTTCATCAACCACTTGCCGGTGGCGACGACCATTCACTGGCACGGCATTCGTCTGCCGCTGGAAATGGACGGCGTGCCGTACGTGTCGCAGCTGCCGGTGTTGCCGGGCGAGTACTTCGACTATAAGTTCCGCGTGCCGGATGCCGGCAGTTACTGGTATCACCCGCACGTCAGCAGCAGCGAAGAGCTCGGGCGCGGGCTGGTCGGGCCGTTGATCATCGAAGAGCGCGAGCCGACCGGTTTCAAGTACGAAAAGACCTTGAGCCTGAAGAACTGGCACATCGATGACGAAGGCAATTTCGTCGAATTCAGTATTCCCCGTGAAGCGGCGCGTGGCGGTACGGCGGGGCGTCTTTCGACGATCAATGGCGTGCCGACTCCAGTGATCGAACTGCCGGCCGGGCAGATCACTCGCGTGCGTTTGCTCAACCTCGACAACACCCTGACTTATCGCATCAACATTCCCGGTGTTGAAGCGCAGATCTATGCGCTGGACGGCAATCCGGTCGAACCGCGCCCGCTGGGCAAGGAATACTGGCTCGGCCCGGGCATGCGCATTTGTCTGGCGATCAAGGCGCCGGCGGCGGGCGAAGAATTGTCGCTGCGCAACGGTCCGGTACGTCTGGGCACCCTGCGTTCGGTGGCCAATACCGACGCGCCGAGCGACTGGCCAAAAGCGCTGCCGGCCAATCCGGTGGCAGAACCGGACCTGGCCAATGCCGAGAAACTCAACTTCAATTTCGAATGGGTCGGCTCAGTGTCGGTCAACGTCGACAATGGCCGGCCGCCGAGCCTGTGGCAGATCAACGGCAAGGCCTGGGACATCACCGACAAGACCTGCGCTGACCGACCGATTGCCAGCCTGAAACTGGGGCAGAGTTACATCTTCGAATTGAAGAACATGACCCAGTATCAGCACCCGATCCACCTGCACGGCATGAGTTTCAAGGTGATCGCGTCGAACCGGCACAAGATTATTCCGTACTTCACCGACACCTATCTGCTGGGCAAGAACGAGCGCGCGCAAGTGGCGCTGGTGGCCGATAATCCGGGGGTGTGGATGTTCCATTGCCACGTGATCGACCACATGGAAACCGGCCTGATGGCCGCCATCGAGGTGAAGTGATGCGCCAGATTCGCCCCGCGGCCATCATCGACCGCAGCCGTGACCAAGACTTCATGCGTGAAGCGCTGACCCTCGCTGCACAAGGCGCAGCGATCGGCGAAGTGCCGGTGGGGGCAGTGTTGGTGCAGGACGGCGAGATTATCGGGCGCGGCTTCAATTGCCCGATCAGCACCAGCGACCCGAGTGCCCATGCAGAAATGGTCGCCATCCGTGCGGCGGCGCAGGCGGTGGATAACTATCGCCTGCCGGGCAGCACGCTGTATGTGACGCTGGAGCCGTGCAGTATGTGCGCAGGCTTGATCGTGCATTCGCGGGTGGCGCGGGTGGTGTATGGCGCGCTGGAGCCGAAGGCGGGGATTGTGCAGAGTCAGGGGCAGTTTTTTACCCAGGGTTTTCTCAACCATCGAGTGCTATATGAAGGCGGGGTTTTGGCCGAAGAGTGTGGCGCCGTGCTGACCGAATTCTTCCGTGCTCGCCGAGCAAAAAGCCCCTCACCCTAACCCTCTCCCAGAGGGAGAGGGGACTGACCGAGCTGGATGGGCGAGGTCCGTCGACCTGAGATTCCGAGTCGAACTCAAGTCTTGAAAAGCTCAACGATCAGCCCCCTCTCCTTGGGGAGAGGGGACTGATCGAGTTGGATGGGCTAAGTCCGTCGACCTGAGATTCCGAGTCGAACTCAAGTGTTGAAAAGCTCAATGATCAGCTCCCTCTCCTTGGGGAGAGGGCTGGGGTGAGGGGTGGGCTCACCGCGGTGTTTGGGCGATTTGATTATTTACGAGCGACAATCACCGCGCGCATCGGCGCCGGCAATCCTTCAATCGTTTTGCTGTGATCTTCCGGATCAAGGAAATCACTCAGCGACTGATACTTCATCCACTCAGTCCCGCGCTGTTCTTCCACCGTTGTGGTGCTCACATCCACGCAGCGAATATCGCTGAACCCGGCACGACGCAACCACAACTCCAGCGCCGGCACCGACGGCAGGAACCACACGTTACGCATCTGCGCGTAACGGTCTTCCGGCACCAGCACTTGATGCTTGTCGCCTTCCACCACCAACGTTTCCAGCACCAGTTCACCGCCCTTGACCAGGCAATCCTTCAGCGCCAGCAAATGCTCGATCGGCGAGCGACGGTGATAGAACACGCCCATCGAAAACACGGTGTCGAAGCCTTCCAGGTTCGGCGGCAGGTCTTCGAACGGGAACGGCAGGTGCCAGGCATTCGGCTCGGACAGGTAACGCTGCACCGCCTGGAACTGGCAGAAGAACAGCCAGTTCGGGTCGACACCAATCACGCTGTTCGCGCCGGCACCGAGCATGCGCCACATGTAGTAGCCGTTGCCGCAGCCGACATCGAGGATGCGTTTGCCTTTCAAATCCAGATGCGGGGCGACGCGCGACCATTTCCAGTCCGAACGCCATTCGGTGTCGACGTGCACACCAAACAAGTCGAACGGCCCTTTGCGCCACGGCGACAAACCCATCAATGCAGTACGCATCTGCGCACGGGTTTCGTCGTCGCAATCGGTGTCGAGTTTCAGGCCATTGAGCAGATCGATTTCGCTCGGCTGAATTTTCGGCAAGGCATCCAGCGCACTTTGCCAGCGCTCCAGGTCGCCGTGACCTTTCTCCATTTTCTTGTCGAGTTGCGCCTGCAGGGTGTTGGCCCATTCGGCCAGCGGCGTGCCGGCCAGACGACGGGCGAGGGGGGACAGATCAATCATGGCAAGGCAATCAACGAGGCAAAGTTAAGACACTGGAACCACGGCACGACTTTCGAGAACCCGGCGGCCAACAGGCGTTCGCGGTGTTCTTCGAGGCTGTCGGGCTTCATGACGTTTTCGATGGCGCTGCGTTTCTGGGCAATCTCCAGTTCGCTGTAGCCGTTGGCGCGTTTGAAGGCGACGTGCAGATCGGTGAGCAGCGCGTGTTCTTCGGCATCGTTGAAGCGCAGCTTCTCCGAGAGGATCAGCGTGCCACCCGGCAGCAGCGATTGGCGAATGCGCGAGAGCAACGCGGTACGCTGATCCGGGGCGATAAATTGCAGGGTGAAGTTCAGCGCCACCACCGAAGCAGGCTGAAAGTTGAGGGCGAGGATGTCGCCTTCGATCACTTCAACCGGCAGCAACTCCTGGAACATCGAATCCTGACCGTTGAGGTATTCGCGGCAGCGTTCGACCATCGCGGCAGAGTTATCCACAGCGATCACCCGGCAGCCGTCGGTGCGCACGTGACGGCGCAAGGCCTGAGTCACTGCACCTAGCGATGAACCGAGGTCGTAGAGCACGCTGTTCGGCTGGGCGAACTGTGCGGCGAGCACACCGAGGTTTTCGACGATGGTCGGGTAACCCGGCACCGAGCGCTTGATCATGTCCGGGAACACCCGCACCACGTCTTCATTGAAGGCGAAGTCAGGCACCTGGGCCAAAGGCTTGGCGAAAATACGATCGGGTTCTTTGCTCACGGCGGTTCCGGCGGTGTAAATGGAAAGGCCGGCATTTTAGCCAAAAGGGCGCGGGGATGCTTGGGTTGTCTGATAAAACGCGGGGATATTGCTCTGGTTGATCGTTCCCACGCTCTGCGTGGGAATGCCGCCCCGGACGCTCCGCGTCCCTGCGCAAATGACGCAGAGCGTCACAGGATGCATTCCCACGCGGAGCGTGGGAACGATCAGATCCGTTTGGTCTGGGAGAAAGCGGAGGCGGCGATGCCCCACTGGCCCAGCCAGTAGCTGAGGATGATGACGTATGGCGCGGCGTGGAATGGCGATACGAAGCGATCAATACCGATCACGCTGTCCGAGAACACAAACGCCAGCGCACCGCCCGCCGCTAGCAACGCCGAGCGTTTCGGCACATCGGTGCCCAAACGGGCCAGTGCGCGCCAGAGCATCGCGCTGATCGCCGTGCCATAAACAATCACCGGCACCAGCAATGGCCCAAGACCGCTGGAAATCAGAAGACCCAGCAGCACGGCACCCACTCCGAGGGCAAGTACCAGCGGCAAAATCGCCAGACGCTTGCAGTCACTCAGATAAGCCTTCAGATAAGCCAGATGCGCGACCAGAAACGCACCGAGGCCAAATACAAACAGATCGCCCGGCCACGCCAGCAACACATCACCCAGCAACGAGAAAATCAGACCGAGACTGATCCAGCGCCGATAGTCACTGGGTGGCGCGTCGTGCAGCCAGCCGAGCAATGCCAGCACCGGCAACGGTTTGACCAACAGGCACAGCAACGCCGCATGGGTGCTGACACCGTAGAGAAACGTCACCGCGCCCATCAACGCCAGAATCAGCCAGCCCACGATCAATTTACCGAAATGGCGCAGTCAAAGGTTTCCACCGGGAGCACTTCCGGTGCCCACGGTTGTTGTGAAGTCAGGCGCAGGCGCCCGGTGCCGGGGGCGAAGGCCTGGAAGCGCCAGGTCGACAAACCCGCTGCGCCGACCACGCCAGCGTCTTCCGGATTGCTGTAGACCTCGGGGCTGAGTGCGCGCAATACACCGCCAGCGGAATCCTGAATGGCCCAGCGATAACCCGTGGTCGGGTTGCTTGGCAGCATGATGATGAGGTTTTGCCCGTTAGTGAGCCGAACGGGGCATTCGCTTTGTTTTTCCACGGTCACGTTGTGTTTCGGTTGCGTGGCGCACGCGGCCAGCAATGAAAGGGCGAGGGGGAGAAACAGGCGAGTGGGGGACATAAGGTCAGTGGCTCCGGGTGTTCACGACGAACGGCGAGCATAACTGAAGATGAGACAAAGTGTGACAGTGCCAAGCCCTCACCCTAGCCCTCTCCCAGAGGGAGAGGGGACTGATCGGGGGATATTGGTGAGGTACGCCGACCTGAACGTGCGTCAGCGAATCCATAATCGACCCGGTGTTTCAGGTCGGCGCATAGCGCAAGACCGCTCGGTTGGCTCCCTCTCCTGGGGGAGAGGGCTGGGGTGAGGGGCTACGGGCTACCGGTCAGAACAGTACCTTCGCCACATCGGCAAACCGCTTGGCGAAATGCACCGTAATCCCTTCCTTCAGATAATCCGGCAATTCCTCAAAATTACCCCGGTTCGGCTCCGGCAAAATCAGCTCGAAAATCTTCTGCCGTCGCGCTGCAATCACCTTCTCGCGCACCCCGCCAATCGGCAGTACATGCCCGGTCAACGTCAGTTCACCAGTCATTGCCACACCTTTTTTTGGTGGCTGGTTTCGCGCAAGCGAGAGCAGGGCGCTGGCCATGGTCACGCCGGCGCTCGGGCCGTCCTTCGGTGTCGCGCCTTCCGGTACGTGCAGGTGGACGAAGGCTTCGTCGAAGAACTTCGCGTCACCGCCAAACTGTTTCAGGTGCGAGCTGACGTAGCTGTAGGCGATCTCTGCCGATTCCTTCATCACATCGCCCAGTTGCCCGGTGAGCTTGAAGCCACGGTTAAGCGTGTGAATCCGCGTCGCTTCGATCGGCAAGGTCGCGCCGCCCATGCTGGTCCAGGCCAGACCGGTGATGACGCCGGTGCCGGACAGCACTTGCTCGTTGCGGAACACCGGATGGCCGAGTGACGCTTCAAGGTCTTTCGGCCCGAGTTTGATCACCGCTTTCGGCTCGTCAATCAGCTTCATCACCGCTTTGCGCACCAGTTTGCCCATTTGTTTCTCGAGCTGGCGCACCCCGGCTTCACGGGCGTAACCGTCGATCAAGGCTTTGAGCGCGCTGTCGCTGATGCTCAGGCTGCCCTTGGACACACCGGCCTTTTCCAGCAGTTTCGGCCACAGGTGACGCTTGGCGATGGCGACTTTTTCTTCGGTGATGTAGCCCGACAGGCGAATCACTTCCATGCGGTCGAGCAACGGGCCGGGGATCGAATCGAGGGTGTTGGCAGTGCAGACGAAGAGGACTTTCGACAGGTCCATGCGCAGGTCGAGGTAGTGGTCGAGGAATTCGACGTTCTGCTCCGGGTCGAGGGTTTCCAGCAGTGCCGAGGCCGGGTCGCCTTGGTAGCTCTGGCCCATCTTGTCGATCTCGTCGAGCATGATCACCGGGTTCATCACTTCGACGTCTTTCAACGCCTGCACCAGTTTGCCCGGCTGTGCGCCGATGTAGGTGCGGCGGTGTCCCTTGATCTCGGCTTCGTCGCGCATACCGCCGAGGCTGAAGCGGTAGAACGGCCGGCCGAGGGATTCGGCGATGGATTTGCCGACGCTGGTTTTACCTACGCCCGGCGGGCCGACCAGCAGCACGATGGAGCCGCTGATCTCACCTTTATAGGCACCGACGGCGAGGAATTCGAGGATGCGGTCCTTGATGTCGTCCAGGCCCGCGTGGTGTTTGTCGAGAATTTTGCGCGCGTGCTTGAGGTCGAGTTTGTCCTCGCCGTACACGCCCCACGGCACCGAGGTCGCCCAGTCGAGGTAGTTGCGGGTGACCGCGTATTCCGGCGAACCGGTCTCGAGGATCGACAGCTTGTTCATTTCTTCTTCGAGGCGCTTCTGCACCTGCGCCGGCAGGACTTTGCCTTCGAGGCGTTGCTCGAACTGTTCGAGGTCGGCGCTGCGGTCGTCCTTGGTCAGGCCGAGTTCCTGCTGGATAACCTTGAGTTGTTCCTTGAGGAAGAACTCGCGCTGATGCTCGCCGATCTTGCGGTTAACTTCTGCCGAGATCTCTTTTTGCAGGCGCGCGACTTCGACTTCCTTGCGCAGCATCGGCAGGACTTTTTCCATGCGCTTGAGCATCGGCACGCAGTCGAGCACGCCTTGCAGTTCGGGGCCGGTGGCGGAGGTCAGGGCGGCGGCGAAGTCGGTCAGCGGCGACGGGTCGTTGGGGCTGAAGCGGTTGAGGTAGTTTTTCAGTTCTTCGCTGTACAGCGGGTTGAGCGGCAACAGCTCTTTGATCGCGTTGATCAGCGCCATGCCGTAGGCCTTGACCTCGTCGGTCGGCTCGGTGGGCTGGTGCGGGTATTCGACTTCGACCAGATACGGTGGGCGATGGTGTTTCAGCCAGGTCTTGATGCGTACGCGGCTGAGGCCTTGGGCGACGAATTGCAGTTTGCCGTTCTCGCGGCTGGCGTGGTGGACTTTGACCAGGGTGCCGTATTGCGGCAGGGCGCCGGTGTCGAAGTGGCGCGGGTCTTCCTGGGGCGTGTCCATGAAGAACAGGGCCAGGGAATGGTGTTCAGATTTACTGACCAGTTCGAGGGTTTCGGCCCAGGGTTCTTCGTTGACGATGACCGGCAGGACTTGGGCCGGGAAGAATGGGCGGTTGTGGATCGGGATGATGTAGACCTTGTCCGGCAGGTTCTGGCCGGGCAGGGCGAGGCCTTTGCCGCTGGAGGTGTGTTCGATGTGTTCGGCTTCGGTGTAGTCGTCGGGGTTTTCCGGGAATTCTTGCTGGTCGCTCATGGGGCACCTGCGCAATGGGGTATGGGTCTTAGATGGGGCAGGGTTTGGGTGGTTTCAATGGCGGGGGATGTTTCTGCTTGTGTGTTCAGGGTTTTGACAGGGTTCACGCTTTTGACTTGGCGGCCTTTGGGCCGACCATGCTCTTTGGGGTTTTGGGTGTATATCCGTTTCTTCGGTAACGGCGGCTTAGGGTTTCGCCCTGACGGCGACTCACTTTTTTGACAAACGCCTCAAAAAAGTAAGCAAAAAAACGCTTGCTCCTACGTGCGGCCCGCTCGCTGGGGCTCGGGGTTCCTTCGCTCCGGGATCGATCCGGGCGCAGCGCCTACGGTTTGCTTCGCTGCACCTCCTCTCGCTGTGTTTGGCTGCGCCAAACGGTCGCTGCGCTCCCACGCCCGGATCAATCCCTCCGCTCAGCCTTCCGACGTCGCCCGTGGATCAAGATCAAGATCAAGAGCAGGCGAGCTGACACTCGGCCTATTGAGTGGTGAAGAGCACGGCGCGCATGGCTTTGGTTTTTGTGGTGCTCTTGCCCCTCACCCCAGCCCTCTCCCGAGGGAGAGGGGGCCGATTTGTGGGCATTTCAGAATCTGAGTTCGACTCGATATTTCACGTCGGCGTAGCTCGCCCAAACACCTCCGTCAGTCCCCTCTCCCTCCGGGAGAGGGTTAGGGTGAGGGGCTTTTGATTTTACGTTCT
Organism: Pseudomonas sp. Irchel 3H7; assembly: GCF_900187605.1. Taxonomy (GTDB): domain Bacteria; phylum Pseudomonadota; class Gammaproteobacteria; order Pseudomonadales; family Pseudomonadaceae; genus Aquipseudomonas. Next base: position 389,097 of record NZ_FYEA01000003.1, on the reverse strand, counting down.
GCATTTGGGTACGGGGTTACCTGACCAAGGTCGTTACAAAGGCCACGTCAGTTCCTGGAGCAGAAAGAACCCGTTGCAGGTGAGTTCACGTGTGTCATCCGTGTAGCGTGCCTTGCCGAAAAGTTCGAAGTCTTTGAAGTCATATCGGTAGAGGTTGGGGTTGAGCTTGGTGACTGCGATAGTTGAAGAGGACTCTGTTTTAAATTCATAAAACTGGATACCCCGGCCTGTAACGACTCTTTCAGAGTAGGCAGGTGTAGATGGCTTTAGCAGGTCGCGAAGTGAAACGGAAAAAGTTCGTTCGCTCGATAAGCCTTTTTTGTGACCGAAATCAAAGTAATACCCCCCTAACGGGTTGAATGACACAGAAGTGGCTTTGGTCCTGTAGCTGGTCAGATCTAAATACGTACCGCTGATAGTGCCCTTCACATCAATATCAAGAACACCGACGGCGAAGACTGCTGGGAATGCTTTTGAAGTTGTCATAGGGGGCTTCCTCGATTGATTGAGTTGGAGAAGGAAGTCTGAGAGAAACGGCATAACCTGTTAACTGTCATATCTGACAGGTTTTTATGCCTATTCGTGATGATGGCCTATGAGACGAGTTATATAGGACGCGCAAGATAATCCGGTGGCGGGGAGGGCCGCTTGCGAAAGTGACCTGACAGCCGACCCTTTTCTAGCTAAATGCGCTCAATCCGACTATGGGCGAGCCTGCTCGCGGACGCGGTGTGTCAGGCACTGTAGATGTTGAATATGCTGACGCCTTCGCGAGCAAGCTCGCTCCCACAGGTTATTTGGGGGTGTTTTTGAAATAGCGTGCACAAATAAGGCGATGCCTCTCGACAGTCATCTGCAATCTGGCGGTTAACTCATAGATCAAAATTCATTGCGGTTTATTTCGAAGCGGTCTTGGGCCCCTGTAATTTCTGACAGTAGACACATTGCCCGGTCGATCCGAGATTAACCAGGCGTCTTCAGGCAGGGCGGCGCATGCCGATTTACGGACTTAAAGGAATCCAGCCATGAGTTATACCGATACGAGTTACGAGGGCTGCACTATTCGCGAATACTCCCCTGACACCCCGGGTCTGCGTTATCGGGTGATCTATAGCGCGACGGATGAGAGTTTGTTGCTTGAGACTCGCAAACAGGCCGAGCAATTGATCATTGAGCGATTGCGGTTGATGAAAAACGGAGGGAAAGCTTCTTGAGTCAGCCGGGCTAACGCTCACCTGTGCAGGAGCAGCCTGCGGCAGCTCCTGCACCGGGTGGTTTGTCAGGTATTTGCGGGGATTTCGTGGTTATCCAGCACGCGGTTCACCGCCAGTTCGGCGAGCATGATGATCTGCTGAATGGCCAGGATCGTGCGCCGCTGTGGCAGGTCGATGTAGGCGGCGATGTCGCTGGTCATGAGGCTGGCCTGGGCCAGTGATTCGCAGGCGTGGACCAGAAGGCTTTCGCTGTCCTGCTCGGGGGCGACCTGGAACATGGTGCTGGGTTTGTGGAAGCGCAGGGTTAAGGCGTTGGGTTTGAGGTAGTGGTCGAGGGCGCGTTCGGCGGCTTCGTGGAATTTCTTGGAATCGGGGGATTCGTAGGGCGAGGTGTCGTCGGTTTCGGGGGGATTGGGTGTTGGCTTTTTCATAGTGACGCTCCGAATGATAAGTGGGGCTGTCACTCTCAATCACCGCGACGCGACGGAGGGTGGCAGCTGTACGCAGGTTCGCGGACCGAGCCATTCGGCAATCTCGGCATACCCGAAGGTATCCCGCGCACAGCCACCATCAAACCAAACAACAAGCACCTGAGCGCTCCGGTTTGGGCCGGCGATTATGCATCAAATCGAATGAACTGCTCGGGCCGCGACGCCCGTTCGCTGAATTTGCAGCGACCCCCAGAGCCTATCCAGCCGATTTCCGAGGCACAACCGACGCGACTTGTCGGAAAACTCCGCGCCACTTTCAACGTCTGTAGGACGAGTACCTTTCCCACAGATCAACGCATTTCAACCTGTAGGAGCTGCCGAAGGCTGCGATCTTTTGATCTGGCTTTTAAAAAACGAAGTCAAAAGATCGCAGCCTTCGGCAGCTCCTACATGGGTGTTTGGCGTGCACAAAAAAGGCGATGTCCCTGCGGGACATCGCCTTCATTTTTACCGCCGCTGAATCTTATTCCGGCAGTTTGTAGGCAATGATGTAATCGCCCATTTTGGTGCCCAGCGAACCGTGACCACCAACCACCAACAGGACGTATTGCTTGCCGTCCTTGCCGGTATAAGTCATCGGAGTCGCTTGACCACCCGCCGGCAGACGCGATTTCCACAGCTCTTTACCGCTGTTCACGTCGTACGCGCGCAGGTACTGGTCGAGGGTGCCGCTGAGGAAGCCGACGCCGCCCGCAGTCACCATCGAGCCGCCCATGCTAGGCACGCCCAAGGTGAAGCCGATCGGGATTGGCGAGCTGTCGCGGCTGGTGCCGTTTTTGCGTTTCCACACGACTTTGCTGGTGGTCAGGTCGATACCGGCAACGTAACCCCAGGCCGGGGCCTGGCACGGTACGCCGAATGGCGACATGAACGGGTGCATGATCACCGCGTATGGCGCGCCGGTGTTCGGTTGCACGCCAGCGGTTTCGCTTTCGCGTTTGCTGCCGGCGGCGACTTGCTCGCGTGGCACCATTTTCGAAACGAAGGCCATGTAGTTCGGGCTGGTGAACAGCATTTGGCGAACCGGGTCGACCGAGACGCCGCCCCAGTTGAACACACCAACGTTACCCGGATAGATCAGGCTGCCCTGTTCCGACGGTGGGGTGTACTGGCCTTCGTAACGCAGTTCTTTGAACTGGATGCGGCACAGCATCTGGTCGAACGGGCTCGCGCCCCACATGGCTTTTTCGGTCAGTTCCGGGGCCAGCAGGTTGAGGTCCGAACGGGCCTGGGTCGGTGCGGTGTGGTCGCCTTTCACGGCGCCTTGCGGTACCGGGATTTCCTTGATCGGAATGATCGGCGTGCCGTCACGACGGTCGAGGACGTACAGGCTGCCCTGCTTGGTCGGGGCGATCAGCGCAGGTTTCACGCCATCGGCGGTTTTCATGTCGAGCAGGGTTGGCTGGCTGCCAACGTCCATGTCCCACAGGTCGTGGTGAGTGAACTGGTAGTTCCAGCGCACTTTACCGGTGGCCAGGTCCAGGGCTACAACGCCGGCGCTGAATTTCTCGGCGCCCGGGGTGCGGTCTGCGCCCCACTGATCTGGGGTCTGGTTGCCCAGTGGCAGGTAAACCATGCCGAGTTTTTCGTCGACACTGGCCAGCGACCACATGTTCGCCGAGTTGCGGCTGTAGGTTTCACCCGGTGCCAAAGGCTCGGTGGCGTCTGGCTTGTCGCTGTCCCAGTTCCATACGAGGTGACCGTCGCGCACGTCGAAAGCGCGGATCACGCCCGATGGCTCGTTGGTCGATTCGTTGTCGGTCACGTGACCGCCCATGATCACCAGATCACGAGTGATCGCGGCTGGCGAGGTGGAGTAGTAGCCGCCAGCGGTGAACGGGCCGATGCCTTGGGTCAGGTCAACCACGCCTTTGTTGCCGAAGCCTTCGCAGATTTTGCCGGTGTCGGCATTCAGTGCGATCAGGCGAGCATCAGCGGTTGGCAGGTACAGACGACGCGAGCAGGCCTGAGCAACGGCTTTGCCGGCTTCGGAAATCACCGCCGAGGCGGCGTTTTCAGTTTTCGCATAAGCAGCTTCGTCGTAGTACGACACGCCACGGCAAGTCATGTGGGCGAAGCCTTTGAAGCCGACCGGGCTCTTGATCTGCGGGTCGAAGCGCCACAGTTCTTTGCCGGTGTCCGGGTCCAGGGCCAACACTTTGCTGTGCGCGGTGCAGGCGTAGATCATGCCGTTGGCTTTCAGCGGGGTGTTTTCGTTGGTCAGCTCGACCGGGTCATCCGCGGTCGGCAGGTCGCCGGTCTGGATGCGCCAGGCTTCTTGCAGCTTGCCGACGTTGGCCGGGGTGATCTGCTTCAGCGGCGAGTAACGGTCACCGAACTCGGTGCGGCCATAGGCCTGCCAGTCGCCATCAGGCATGGCTGGCGCGGTGCTGGTGGTGTCCGCCGTGTCGCGGCCCAGTTCGCCGAAGGTTTCGCCCGGGTGGGTGAACAGGCTGGCCAGAGCGGTAACGCCGGCCAGCACCACAGCGACGGTCAGACCGCCAGTGCCCATTGGCGCCGGGCCGTTCAGCAGCAGTGGACGACGGAACCACGGCAGCAACATCACGAAGCCGAGGACGAACCACAGGGCCAGACGTGGCACCAGCTGCCACCAGTCCAGACCGACTTCCCACAGCGCCCAAACGGTGCTGGCAAACAGAACGATGGCGTACAGGCCCAGCGCCGCGCGACGACGCATCAGCATCAAAATGCCGGACAGCGCGATGCCGATACCGGCCAGCAGGTAGTACAGCGAGCCGCCGAGCATGCTCAGCTTGACCCCACCGGCCAACATGGCCAGGCCCATCAGTAGAAGCAGAATGCCGAGCAGGCTCGGTAGCAAACGGCCCCGACTCGAAGCACTTTCGGTGCTCATAGTGTGATTCTCCGTGACGTTTATGTAGTCCCGCGCTGTAGTCACTTTAGATGACGATTTGGCACAGGCATGGTTCAGATAAAAACTTGTCTAGCTAACGAAATTCATTTGTGTAGGAGTGAGCCTGCTCGCGATGGCGGTGCGTCAGTCTCTGGAGATGTCGCCTGAAACACCGCTATCGCGAGCAGGCTCACTCCTACAATGGATTTGCGTATTGCTTTAGAACGAGGACTGGATCTTGATCCCGCCGATCAGGGCGTCGTCGACGTCGTTCACGCCACCGGGGTGGCGGATGTATTGCAGGTTCGGGCGCACGGTCAGCCAGTTGGTTACGTGCACGCCGTAATACAACTCGGCGCTGTATTCGGTGTCTTGCGGCGGCAGGAACGACGGATCGTCGTAGTCGTACACGGCGTTGGCGCGGTTGCTGGCTTCAGCATTTTTGCGGAAGGCCGGGTTGACGTGTACGCGGGCGAGGGCGAAACCGATGTCGTCCTTGGCGCGCGCATCGAACGGGCCTTTGTAGGTGATGCCGGCCTGGACGTAGTTGTCGATCGCGTTGGTTTTCTTGTCGTGCATCGTGCCGTTGGCAAACACGCTGAGGCCGCGCGAGTTGTCGCTGGCCATGCTGGTGATCTGCTGCTGAATGCCCAGCCACACGCCGTGTTTGCTCGACGCGCTGCGGTAGGCTTCGCCGCTGAGAGCCGCCGGTTGGCCGTGGCTGTCTTTATAGACGTCGCTGGCATTGGCGTTGCTGTAGTAGTAACCGGCGCGGTATTCGCCCGGCAGGCCGTTGAGTTTCGGCGTCCACACCAGTTCGATCGGCAGGATTGCGCCCTGGGTGCCGCTGCCGCTGAGTTTGAAGCCGTTGCCGCGATCGAGGTTCGACGGGTTCTGCTCGTAGGCGCCGACCTGTGCGTACAGCTCCGGGGTCAGGTGATATTTGACGCGCAGCGCCCATTGGCTGACCGGCCAGTTGTACCAGATGCCGCCGACCCAGTTGCCGACCTGCGAGCCGCAGAACGCCAGGTTCTGGAAGTCGCACGGAAAGCTGTTGAAGTCTTCGCCTTCGCCGAAACGGCCGACCTTGATGTCGAGTTTCTGATCGAAGAACTTCTGCTGGTACCACATCTGCGTCAGGCGTGTGGTCTGGCCACGGCCCCAGACTTCCTGGGCCGAGGTGAAACCACCGACGCGCGGATCGTTGATGCGGTCGTTGCTGATGTTGTTGCCGCTGCGTTTGGTGATGGTCAGTTGAAACTCCGCATCGTCCCAGCCGAGGATCTTTTGCAGGTCCAGGTGTGTGCCCAGGCCAAACTGATCGCTGTAACGCGCGGTGCGGTCATGGTCGTAGCCACCGTGCAGGTTGCTGCCCATTTCGCCGGTGTAATCGAGCTTGAAATCGTAGCCTTTTTCCGAGAGTTCGGTGCGCGTGCCGTTCCAGTCACCGAGCATGTACGGTGATTCACTGTCGAACGCGGGCGCCGCTTGCACGCAGCTGGCGAGGCCGAGGGCGGTACAGCCGCCAAGGGTGCGCAGGGTTAAGATAGCGCTGTCTCGGGAGAAGGAAAAATCGGGCATGGCTAAGTCTTTTTTTGGTGTTTTCGGGGGCGCGAGCTGAGTGCTTCAATAAGTCGCAGGCAGTGAAGCGATTCAGCGGAAGGGCGGCAGGATAATGATCTGTTACAAAAACACAAAGGCCTTTTGTGAACATGCAGCGTTTCAGATTCGGTAACAGTGCGGCAAACGGGCGCATTGTCGGCCGGTTCGCAGCCTGCGATCTTTTCAGGTTGGCCTACATTTGAAGGTAGGCCTTCCACCCGATCACCCCCTCGGCTAAGGTGCGCGGCTTCTGCATTTTCACTTCGCCCAAAGGCCTGGCATGAACGAACAAACCCCCGATCCGCTGCACGGCGTCACCCTTGAACAGATTCTCAATGCGCTGGTGAGCCATTACGAATGGTCGGGGCTGGCCGAGCGCATCGATATTCGCTGCTTCAAGAGTGATCCGAGCATCAAGTCGAGCCTGACGTTTCTGCGCAAAACCCCGTGGGCGCGGGAGAAGGTCGAGCGCCTGTACGTGAAGTTGATGCGCACCAAGCGACCGCTTTGAAATGGACGCCGGTTGTTGGCGTCGTCGCCTGATCACCTGCGCAGCCGTGTTGGGCTGGGCGGGATTGGGCATTCAGCTTTACCTGATTTTCTTCGCGCGTTTAAGCGTTGGCGCGAGCCTGTTGGGTGGCGTGGTGAGCTTTTTCAGCTATTTCACGATTTTGACCAATACGCTGGTGGCGACGGTGCTGACCTGCGCGGTGACCGCTCGCGAATCCGCTGCGCGCCGCTGGTTTTTGCTGCCGTGGGTCAGCAGTGGGATTGCCGTGAGCATTGCTGTGGTCGGACTGGCCTACAGCATTCTGCTGCGGCATTTGTGGCATCCCGAAGGTTGGCAATTTATTGCCGATGAACTGCTGCACGACGTGATGCCGTTGCTGTTTCTAGGCTATTGGTGGTTGTGCGTGCCCAAGGGCACTTTGCGGTTGTGGCATCTGCCGGTGTGGCTGCTTTATCCGCTGGTGTATTTCATCTATGCGCTGCTGCGCGGGCATTTGCTCGGCGCGTATGCGTATCCGTTCATTGATGTGGCGGTGTTGGGTTATCCACAGGTGCTGGTCAATGCCGGGGGGATATTGGTGGGGTTTGTGCTGATTGGATTGTTGGTCATTGGCTTGGACCGATTACGGCGATGAAAATCAAAAGATCGCAGCCTTCGGCAGCTCCTACAGGTGTACGCATTCCAATGTAGGAGCTGCCGAAGGCTGCGATCTTTTGATCTGGGGATTTACTCCTCTTCGGAGGTGCCTTCGGCGCGCCAGTAGCCGACGGCTTTGATCAGTTGCTCATCCAGCCCGTGCTCATCGATCAGCACCCGGCGGATCTGCCGTGAAACTTTCGTTTCTGTGGCTACCCACGCATACAGATTGCCCTTGGGCACCTGCAACTGCTTCACCGTACTCAGCAGGTTGTCCTTGCCACCTTCACGCAACACCCAGATCACATTGACCTGCGCTGCGCTTTCCAGCACTTGCTGCTCGGCGCCGTTTTCCACTTCGATCACCACCAACGCCTTGCGATTGGCCGCCAGGCCTTCGAGGCGGCGGGCGATGGCGGGCAGGGCGGTTTCATCGCCGATCAGCAGGTAGCTGTCGAAAATGTCCGGCACGATCATCGAGCCGCGCGGCCCGCCGATGTGCAGGAACTGCCCCGGTGTGGCTTGCTCCGCCCAGGTCGACGCAGGGCCGTCACCGTGCAGAACGAAATCGATGTCCAACTCCAGCGTGTCGAGATCATAGCGACGCGGTGTGTAGTCGCGCATTTCCGGTTTCGGCCCATCGTCCTTGCCGGCGCCGAGCACCATCGTCTCCAGCGCGGCGGCTTGTTCGGCGTTCTGCGGGAACAGCAGTTTGACGTGATCGTCGGTGCCCAGGCTGATGAACCCGGCCAGCTCCGGTCCGCCGAGGGTGATGCGGCGCATACGCGGCGTCAGGTCGACCACGCGCAGGACTTCCAGCTTGCGGCGTTTGATTTCGTGCATCACGCGGTGAATGGTTTGGGTATCGACTGCAGTCATTCGGCTTTCTCCGGGGCAGGTTGAACGGCAGGGCCGTCGACGATGGCTTTGGCGGTGTCGTTGAGCAGGTCACGCACGCGCAGGATTTCTTCGGCGCTCCAGCGGCCGTGGTGCATCTGCAGGGCATGGCGCAGGTTGTGCACGGCTTCATGGATTTCCGGCGGCCGATCATGGCCGCGCAGCGAGCGTTTGCTCACATCGATGCGCATACGCACACCGTCCAGCGCCACGGCTTGCTCGCTTAAAGACAAACGACCGGCGTCGGTGGCGCTGTAGCGTTTTTTGCCGCCCTCGGCGTCGCCGGTGATCAACTCGCTTTCTTCGAGAAAGGTCAGGGTCGGGTAGATCACGCCGGGACTGGGGCTGTAGGCGCCGTCGAACATGCCTTCGATCTGGCGGATCAGGTCGTAGCCGTGGCACGGCTGTTCGGCGACCAGCGCCAGCAGCAGCAATTTCAGGTCACCGGGGGCGAACACCCGAGGGCCTCGGCCGCCGCGCTCGCGCCCGGGGCGCTTTTCGAAGCCGTCACGGCCGTCGCCGTGTTCGCGATGGGGGGAATGATGGTCTCTCATTTCTGTCTTCTCTCGTCGTGTTTAGATACAACTTAAGATATATCTTGGAGAGTGTGCAAGACGTTTTTCCCCGAGAAAGGGCGTCGCCTGACGAGCGGCAGATCCGATTCGGGCGCAAGCAGCGAATCTCGGCCGGTTGTCGGAAACGATAACTTGAAAGTTAAAGTCATCGCTCTATTGTGTGTAGAGTATATGTTCTAAATTGCACTAAGTTGCCGTGCTGTCAGGGTGAAGTTGCTGTATGGTTTTTTTACTGAAACTGTCTGTAGGGTGAAACTTACAGTCGATGTTTTGAATATCTGTTTTATGTTCTTTTTTCTTGCAGGTCATGGGGTTGTTTAACTACGCGGTTGTCGGAAGTTGCCTGCTTACTTCCAAGAGTTAACAGTTGATGATGCTTCGGCATTGAAAGTCCAAGTTGACCTGGCTCAACTCGGGCAGCGACTCGGGCAGTGATTGTCTTGAACTTTCAATGTTCATCCCCCTATCAAGAAAACAGGTACATAACGATGTTCAAGAAACTCGCAATCGCCGCTCCACTGGCTCTCCTGGCACTGGGTTCGACTGGCGCATTCGCCGCTGGTGAAGCGTCGCACTCGATCAGCCTTGTCGCGCATGTGCCGACCAACGGTTTCTATGTAGTGCCGACCGATCCGGACCTGGTCAACAAAGACCAGGACATGAGCTACCAGCCGAGCACCGGGAAAATGCGCGACGTCAATGGGTTCTTCGATGTGCGCAACAACAACGGTTCGGTACACGCCAGCCTGGAAAGCCAGCCGAAGCTGGTCGCTGGCAATACCTCGATCAACCTGCAAGTCATGCTTAACAACAAGGAACTGACCCTCACCCCGCAAATGGTTGTGGGTGAATCGGAGTCGGACGTCAACTACCGCGCACCGCTGAAAATCAGCGCGGTGGGCAGCAACTTCGTGCCGGGGGATTACACCGGCTCCGTGGCGATGATCTTTGATGCCGTGCCACCGGTTGCTGGCAACTGATCGCATTGATCAGGCACTAAGGCGCGCTTTTACCAGTGGCGCTAACCGACGGGGTAGATAGCAGTGTTTGTCCCGTCGGACTTTCCTTGTTTGTAAATCAGAGTACGAGTTCATGTTCCCGATGACACCCATCGCGGCTGCGCTTGCGCTGTTGTTTTGTGCCAGCGCAGCCGTGGCGTCCAACTCCACCGGTACCACGCCCCGCAGTCTGCTGGCGCAGGCCAAGGGTTTGCCGGCGGATTTCGAAGAGCATTTCTTTGATGTGCCTCTGGCGGTACGGGTCGAAGTCGATCAGCAACCGCTGGGTGAGGCCATGGTGGTGTTGTCGCACGATGATCGCATCACCCTGCTCGAATTCACTGACACCAGCGATAACCGTCTCGGCCCGGCCGAGCGGGAAAAATGGGCGAGCTATCTCAAGCCCGGCGTGCCCTTGGGCGCGTGCAGCGGTTCCTGTCCGGACCAGTTTCTGGCGGTGCATTACAACCTGGAAAACTCCCTGGTCTCGATCCTTACCGAAAATGCCGAGCGCGACGTTGAGGCCAAGCGCTATTACGAGCAGCCCGACAGTGGCAGCCACGGCCTGATGGTGCGTAACCAGCTCAACCTCAACGGTGGTCAGGAGCAGGATCTGGGCGGACGCTTCGGCCTCGAAGCCAGTTCAAGCCTGGGCAACTGGAGCCAGACGCTGAACCTGCAAGTTGCCCGTCTTGGTGGCCCGGACGACAAGCTTTATCACGCCATCCAGGAGCTGCACACCCAGCGCGAACTGCAAGGCAGTTTTTTCCGTCTGGGCTATTTCACCCCCAATTCCGAAGGGCTGATGCGCCAGCCGCGCACGTTCGGCACCAGCCCCGACACCGCCGTTGGTGTGATGTACGGCAGCTCCGACAGCCTGGCCATCAACAGCGCGATGCCCAGCGTTTATCCGATCTATGTCACCGCCAACCGTCAGGGCTCGGTGGAGATTTGGCGCGATGGTCTGCTGATCAATACCCAATCGGTGCCGGCCGGTTTGCAGACCCTCGATACCCGACCGCTGCCCGGCGGCATTTATGAAGTGGAAGTACGGCTGATCGAAGACGGTCAGATCACCTCCACCACCCAGGAGCTGGTGTACAAGCCCAACAACTGGCGCAACCTCGATGAGCGCTGGCGCTACAACGTCTTTGCCGGCGAAGAACAGAAACTGCTGAGCAACTGGGACACCCAGGCCAGCGGCAATCCGACGGCGGGCGCGTCAGTGAATTACCTGCTGCATCCGCGGGTGATCCTCGGGCTGTCGGCGCGGCAGATTCGCGAAAAACTGCAATACGGTACGTCCATCGACTGGACCCTGGCCAATCACCTCAGCCTCTACGCCAACGTCTACAAGACCGAGGATTACGGCACTGGTCTCGACTTGCAAAGCCTCTACAACTATGGCGCCGGCAGCATCGTCGTCAGTCACAGTCGTAGTTGGCTCGACACCACCTATACCTACGACACCCTGCCCGATGGCACTCGGGTTCGTCCGCGCAACGTGTTCATCGGCCAGACCAGCAATTCTTCGCTGGCGCTCAACCATCGCGTCAGCAGCAAGAGTTCAGTCAATGCGCGGGTGTCGCACAGCGAAGGCAATGTCGAAGGCATGGGTATGGATCTGGGCTGGACGCAGCGCACCACCCTGCTGGGCAGTGACGCCAGTTGGCGGCTTTCGTTGTTTGATCGGCCCGGCAGTTACAGCAGTGGTGATGCGCGCAATCGCGGGGTCGACCTGAGCATCAACATGGCGCTTGGCGCACCCGGCCAGCAGATCACCGGCAGCATCGGCTCACGCACGGCCCGCGACGGCACGCGTGACAACAACGCCTCGCTCGGCTGGCGCAAGGATTTTCAGGATCACGTCCTGCAAAACGTGTCGCTCACGGCACTCACCGATACTTACGGGGTGGGCGTCGCCAGCCTCGCCAACTTCCGCACCGACGCGGTCAATGGTGATGGCTTCATTCAGCGCTCCTCCTACAACGGCAACTTCACCGGCGGCCTCAACGTTGACAGCACCTTGGTGGTCGGCGGGCAACAGATGCTCATGACCAGCCAGAGCGATGTGCGCGGCGCCGGGATGATCGTCGATGTCGAGTCGGATATCGAGGACATCGTCCTGCGGGCTGACGATTACAGCGGTGGCGGGGCGGCGTTGAAGCCGGGGCGCAATTTCATCCCGATCACCGCGTACCGGAACAGCTCGGTGAGTTTTGATTTCGAGGGTACCCACGTGCCGGCGGCGAGCATTGAACCGGCACGCACCCGTTATCACCTGAACAAGGGCGGGGTCGAGTACCGCAAAGTCCGCGTGATGAAAACCCTGACCGTGCTCGGTCGACTGGTGGACGCACAAGGACGGCCGCTCAAGGGCCATCACGTGATCAACCACGCCAGCCGCGGTGTAACGGAAGTCGACGGCTTCTTCTCGATGGAAATGAACGCCGGCTCACCGACCCTCGAAGTGCGTCAGGGCAACCAGTTGCTGTGCCAGTTCCGCCTCGATGCCGGCAGCCATCGCAGCGAAAACGATGTGTTGATGATCGGCGACCTGCGTTGCACGCCGGACACGCTGGCCGACGTTACGTTCACCGAACAGAAGGCAGGTTGATCCGATGAAGATAATCACAAGTGGATGTGTATTGGCGCTGGCGCTGAGCATGTCGCCGGCACAGGCCATCAATCAGGAGATCCGCGCGCTGTTTCAACCGGATGCTTCTCAGCCGGGCAAGAACCTGTTCGTCAACCAGACACCCAATAGTGGCTATTGCGTGAACTTCCCCGCGCAATGCGCCAGCAACAACATGTTCAGCATTGAGTTGCCCGTCCGCTACAGCTCAGGCGAGCTTAGGCCGGGTGACGATGTCTCAGTGCAGGTTCCGGCTGGCTGGAGACGGTTGACGGTCACCAATCAGGATACTCAGGAAACGGAAACCGTAGAGGTGCGTATTACTGGTATCGGCTCCCGATTTGTCCTCAGCGATAGCGTGGATAACCTGACCGGAGTGGCAGCCCCCACAGGCCATGACATCCTCTGGACGTCCCTTAGCGGTTGGCTTTATGCCCCGGCGCCTTGCCAAGGCACTAGCGTGGCCGGGTACAGCGATCGCACCTATCGCTTTTTCTGGCAGACGCCTGTGCAAGCGCCCTGTACCAAAACCGCCGCTTTTCGCATCCCCTCTATGTACTTCGAGAGGATTGATTTTGCGTATGAGCTGAAAACCCCAAACCCGTTGAACATGTCGAGCGGTCTGTACACCGGATCCATCTCCTACAGCATGGGTCCCAACGGTGATTTCGATATGGGCGCGACATTTCAACCGGATGACGGCAACCTCACCCTGGACTTCGTGCTGGACGTACAGCACACCCTCAAGGTCGATCTGCCGCCGGGTGGCAACCAGGTGTCGCTGGAACCCCAAGGTGGCTGGGCGCGCTGGATCGACAGCGGGCGCAAGCCGACACGGATTTTTCGCGATCAGCTGTTTTACCTGTCCGCCTCGTCGCGCTTCAAAGTCAAGATGGTGTGCAATTCCACTGGCGGCCCGGCGTGCAAGCTCGGCAGCCCCAAGGGCAATACCACCGAGGTCGAAGTATCCCTCAGCTTGCCGACGGGGATTACCGGTCCCAGCGGCAATGTCACCCGGCATCCGTTAAAACACGACGAGTGGGCGGGGCCGTTCCTGCCAAGCCTGTACGTGGATCGCAAGCCCGGCACGCTGCATTTCGACATGACCCCGTTTGCCATCGAATTCCTGTTGCGCCCCGGCCTGAGTGACCGGCTGCGCGGCAACATCACCATTATCTGGGACTCGGAAGCATGAGCGGTCCCGCCTGGCCATTCTCGACATTCATGGAGTTGAAAACGATGAACCGTGGTTTTCTGCTGGGCCTGCTCAGCGTGTTTTGCCTGACGGCGCAGGCCGGTCCGCAGATCAATGTCGGCACCGTTTACGACTATCTCGACGCCGATAAAAGTACCTATCTGAAACGCGTGTTCAATAGCGGCGACGCGACGGCATTCGTCAAGATCAATGTGCTGGAAATCATCTACGACAGCGATGGCAAGCCGCAGGAAATTGCAGTCGAGAACGCTGCCGACGGCGCCTCACGCAATGGTTTGATGGCCAGTCCGGCGCGGCTGATCGTCCCGGCTCAGGGCATGCAAGGCACGCGTTTGCTGTACATGGGCGAGCGTGATCGTGAGCGTTATTTTCGCGTGCGTTTTGTCCCGGTAGTCCCGGAAAAGGAAGACGACTTTGTGGTCAGTGGCGAAGAGCGGGATGAGTACAAAAAATCGCTTTCGGCCGGGGTCAATGTCATGACCGGATTCGGCACGATCTTTTTCGTGCGGCCCAAGGACGTTCGTTTCGCCACCGTGGTCAATGAAACCGAGAGCCGCTATGAGCTGCGCAATGACGGTAACACCGTAGTGATTGTCGATGAGTTCAAGAGCTGTTCGCTGAGCAAGGAAACCGACTGTGGTGCGACCACCAAGCACCATGTGCTGGCGGGCAAGACTTTCGCGTTCGACAAGGACAAGGGGCGCGAGTACCGCTTCTTCCTGATCGAGGGCAGCGCCAGAAAAACCATAAAGACCGCCAGTCGCTAGGTCTGTTTTCCAATGACGCATCGGGTAAACCACATGATCAAGCAATGCATCCTCGGCACGCTGATGGCCACTGCCGTGTTGGCCAGCGTTGGGGCCTGGGCCGCTCGCGAAGAACACACCTTTGAAGTGTCCCTGACCATTCCCAGCCGGCCGTTCTACATTATTCCCGCAGAGCCGGACTGGATTCACCGGACCCAGCGGCTTGCCTGGGATTACCCGCGTGCGACGCTTGGTGGCCTGGAGAAAAATTTCGACCTGCGCCACGACAGCGGCGCGATCGAGGCGCGCCTTGGCTCCGACCCTTATCTGGAAAACGGCCGCCCCGGCGAGGTGATCGAGTTACAGGTCACGTTCAATGCCGTGGAGTTGAGTTCACACATCACGCCGCGCCAGGTGCTGTCTCAGGAAGAGGCGGCGGCCGGCAAACGCGTGGCCCTGAAGATCAGCCCTGTCGAACCGGCGGGCGGGTATCGCTCCGGCGATTACAGCGGCAACGTCGTGTTGTTGTTCAACGCCAGGGCGCCGGGTGTCGAATGAGGCTGTTGCGTAGTCATCTTCGCGCCTGGCCCGATCCTGTGGCGGTCTGTTGCTGGCGCTCAACGTCAGCGCCGCAGCGGCCGAAGTGCATCACATCGAAGCCCGGCGTGGCGTGAAGTTACTCAGGCCACGTCACCGTGATTCGGGATTCGGAAGTGGCGCAGGCGCGATGAAGCTCTGCCAGCTTTGACCGGGCTGGCAGAGCAACAGCGTTGTCGTCAGAAACCCGCCCTGGCCAATGCTTCACGAGTCAACTGCCTGGACAGTTCATCGCGCTCATAGCCAATGTTGTCCGACAGCCGTCTGTGGCGTGCGGCGCTCATGGCTTCGCCGCTGAAGACCTCTGCCTGCGGTATGCCCAGTTGATCGGCAAGGCTTTCCATTTTTCGCGCCAGTTGATTGAGCGGCGTTTGTGGCGTGGCGTTGGCCCATTCAGCCTGCGCATCACGCAGCTCATCGAGCCGTCCCAGTTTTTCCGCGTAAAAATCATCATTGGTTTCATAGCGGTCCGGGTGGTTCTTGCGCAAATGAGTCTCCCAGAACTTCTTCGAATAGAGGTGGATCATTCCGTTGACCAGACCATCGCCCTGTTCGCGTTTGATGATCGTGTTATAGGCCGCGTCGAGTTGTTCGGTACTGACGCCGGAGCGAGGTCGGTAGAGCATACCCTCGGCCTGCCAGGGCAGCCCCAGTCTTTCGGCCAGCCCGGTCTCATAGGCCAGATGGATTTCTACCTCATCGGGAGCGGGGATGCTGTTATCGATCTTGTTTTGCTGTTTCTGACGCTGGTATTCAAAATCTGCCTCATCGGTCACTCGGTTCAGTCGGGCGGCACTGCGGGCGAGGCGTACGAGTCTGTCATCCAGAGCGCTGGCTGATGTCGACTCCTCGTAGGCTTTGGATACCAGTACTTTCATCCCCAGTGAATTGAACAACTGAGTACCCAGATCGCCGCAATCGTCGGGGGACACAATCTGTTTGAACAGTTCTGCGCGCAGTTGTGAATCGATTGCCGCCGCTTCGACCATTTCCCATACGCGCCGGGTCAAATTCTGTCGACCGCGACTCGTCCGGTAATCCGCGCTTTCCCTTTGCTTGCGGATAACGCTGAAAAAACCGGCGGAGTCTGGTTCGGCCATCAGGTCATGCCAGGATTCTTCGCGATATTTTTGCAACGCTGCGGACGGTCCGAACCCGCCAGGCTCAACGGGAAACATTTGCCAATGGCTGAGCTCGTTGCTGGCTGCCGGCAAATAGCTTTGCACCAGACCCAGGCCTGAAGATTGCCGATACAGGCCATAACGCACCCTGTCCTCATTGGTCAGTTTTGCCAGGTCAAAGCGCGCGCGGCTGAGGACAAACGCCTGATCGGAGCCGGGCGTGACCTGGGGCAGGGTATTGATCGGCGCCCGCCGCATGTCGAGCATGAAACCGCGCCGTCGCGGCCAGTCGCCGCTGCCGGGTTCGAACAACCCCTCGGGCCAGGTTTTAATGTCGGTATTGGCCAGGCCCAGTTCATACAACTGGGACATCCGCCCGACATCGGGTGGCACGCCCAATGGATTACCGTTCAGGTTCAGCGTGCGCAGACGCACCAGTGCGTTGAGGTGTTCGCCGGACTGTGGCGTCAAGTGAATCCGGTTGTCGCTCAGATCCAGATACTCGAGCCGGCGCATTTGGCCGAGGGTGGAAGGTATCTCTTTCAGACCGCACTGGCGGGCGCTCAATTGCCGCAGCCGCGGCAGGCTGCCGAGTAGTCCTTCGGCGGTAGGCGAGAGGGGCATTTTGTTGACTCTCAGCGAGGTGATCTGCTCAAGGTGTTTCTGCAGGTCAGGTTGTTCGCGTAAATCTTTCCACCACCTTTCGAGCTCAAAGCTCAGGAAATCGGACGTCAGGTCCAGCGTATAGCCTTGTTCGGGATGATTGCTGCCACCTTCGAACAGATCGCTTTTACGCTCGAAACATTCAATCAACTTGTCTTCGATGTGCCTGCCGCCGTTGTGCATGTAATCCAGGGATGCTCCGTAGGCCGGATCTCCCGAGTCGTCCATGCCGGCGGGGTAATTGTCACGCCATTTCTGCAGTGCCTGGTGCAGATCCTCGCGTTCGTTTTCCAGCTGTTTGATCGCGTTTTCGGGGTTATCACCCTTGCGTTTCAACACTTCGATGAAGGTGGTCACCTCGCTTTCCTTCATGTACGGGTAGAGCTGCCTGATTCGTTGTTCCGGTGTCTGTTTGGCAAACGGCCACGGCCAGCCGCGCAGCAGCGTTTCGGTTTCAATCGTCGCCACCGGGCGGATGGGTGGCTCTGCCAGCGCGGTTCGGCGCTGTGCAGGGGACGTGGCCTGTTCCATGATCCATAGCTTCAGCGGGCGTCCCTGACCGCGTTGATAACCCACTTCAGGCAAGGTCTGGACAGGCACCGCATGAAGAATCGACTCGTAGAAATCATCGCCTTCATGCAGTTGGCGGTTATTGGCGTCGAGCACTTCATAACGCCCCCGTTCGTCGCGAATCAGACGTCTGACGGTGGTTGCGTCAGCCGGCCCGACACTGCAGCGCAGCGTTCCGTCAAAGCTGCCATCGCGAACCTCCAGGCGCAGGTCGGCGAAGGTGTCGGTATTGACTCTGAGGGTGTTGAGCGCGAGGCGTTCAGTCTCCGCAGTGATCAACTCATCGTGATAAAAACCATCGTAAGCCCGGGTAGCGGATGCTTCGAAATCCAGTTCTCGGGCTTGGTTCTTGAGGCGCAGCGGCAGGCGTTGTTCATCGGCGATGCGTTGCAGTTCGGCGGGTTTGGCCTGCGCCACGACTTTTTCTGCAAGCTCGAGTGGAAGATCCGGGAACGTCTGTCGGACGCGCTGGATATCGGCTTTGCCTGATCGTTCCCCAGCTTGATAAACATGCCGGGATACGGCGCCGCTGCGTTTGTCGACGTCATCGGCGAGCTGATTGCGCAAGGCCGCAACACGCTCGCCAGGGGGAACCTCGCGCCCCAGCAGACTGTTGAACTCTGCCTCGGTAAGAAAACCCGCCACCCGATCCGGCAACTTGCCCGCGTTCAGATCGGCGAGACTGATGCTCAAGGTATCGGCCTCCAACGCTTGGGGGTTGCCGTACTTGCGCGAATAGCCGGCCAGGTCGGTGTCGGCAAACACCTCCAGCGCCCGGTTGTACGGCCAGCCTGGCAGGCTGGTCAGCACCGGTTCCAGCCACACCGATTCAGCGGCAATCGGCTGCCCGTTACGGATGTTGGCGGTGGCGATGCGAATATCGTCGTAGGCACTGAACCGCTTGACCGTGTCGGCCAGCAGCGGTGGTGGTGGACGGGTGTCCACATACATCTGGCGCAGAGCGTTGTGGTCGGTACCGCTGCTGATGCGGATCTGCTCCAGTTCCCTGGGGGAAAATCGCTCGACGCGATGGCCCAGGCGCCGCATCAGTGCTTCATTTGGCCAGTCTTGCGGGGTTTCCGCTTCATGCACCCAGGCGCCGTGGCCATTGTGTTCGATCCGTGGCTGGTAGGCGTTGGCGCGGTTCGGGTGCTTGATGCGGTGGGTGGTGGACGTCGCGTCAGTCGAGGCTTTTTCGACGAAGTACAGCTTGCCCTCCAGTGGCAGGACGTTTTCGTTGCCGTACTGATGCAGTCCCTGGTGGTCAGGTTTGGCGTCTGGCGAGAGCATCAGTTCATTGCGTGCGTAAGGGCTCAGATCCGGGTGCCATAAACTGTTTTTGCCATCGGGCAGCTTGACCGGTTTCATAGCGTCGACCAACGGCGACAGCTTCACGCGAAAGGCTTCGCCGATCTGCGCGCCCGCAGTGAAGGCGGCCAACTGGATGATGTCGGTCACCACGCTGATGACATGCCCGGCGGCTTCCTGCCAAAGCCCTTCGGCCAGATCGACGATGCCTTCGATGACGTCGCTGGTCAGTTGGTAAGCGGTGTAGGCCATCATCAGTTCGCCCAGACCCGGGACGAAGGGAGTGGCGATCAACAAGGCGACATTGGCAATGTCCGAGAGGATTTTCTTGAAGTTGTCCCACCACGCCCAGCGCGCCTTGCTGTCGGTGTCGGCGGTGGAGACGGCGATTTCCCGGGCATCGTTGAGAATCTTGTTGAGCTTTTGCTGATAGGCGTGGCGCCAGTAATCACCCTGTAATTTCAACCGGCTGAATTGCAGGTTGGGATTGTCCACCGGATCCTTGCGCCACGCTGGTCGCTGGTCGGCCGGATCCTGACGCGGGTGATACCTGACGATGAACAGTCGCTGTTCGAGTTCAGCGAAGAAGTGTCCGCGCTGCTGCTGGTCGACAAACTGGCTGAAGAATTGACGATAGGTCTGTTGGCTTGAGGCACTGAATCGGTCTTCGCGAAACTGCCGCGTCAATTCATCGCGCAATGCTGTCAGAGAGTCGTACTCCTTGAGCGGGTGATCCGGATCGTGAGGAATGTAGGCGATCACCCGTCGAACACCGCGGTTGTCCGATACCGCATGCGTCAGTAGCAGGATCCCGGTCAGGCGGGTGCCGAGCAGCGACAGGTCAGAGCACTGCATTGAACGGCCATTGAGCCGCAGTTGCGGTTTGCCTTCGGCCAGGGTCAGCAGCATTTTGTAGGCGTCGTACTGGATATCGTCCTTGATCAGTGCCAGGTGCGCCGCGACGGCGAGGGCGTCTTTCTGACTCTCGTTCACCTTGTGTTGCAGCACGCCTTCAGCCAGCGGTTCACCCGGTAGCAGATAGCTTTCCAGATGCTTTTTATACTGGGCGCCGATATCCAGGTCGCGGCACAGCGTCTGGAACTGGCTGATGGGCATGGCGCTTTTGATCGGCACGACATCGAACAGACCGCGTTCATCGGGTTGGCTGATGTAGTCCGAGCCAGGACCTACCGTTTCGCTGTTGGCGAAGTTGTGCAGGGCGGCGTCCAGCAAGGAGACAGTGCGGGTCACGACACCTGCGGAGAAATCGATGGCGTACCACGGTTTTTCTTTCGGCAGGTACAGGCGTAGAAAGGTGCTTTTGACGTCCGGCTCGATGCCGTGACGTTGTTTGATTTTTGCCTTGAGCAGCGGTTCGGCGAAAGCGTACAGATCGGTTTTCGCCAGCAGGTGGTCAACCTGGTTCTGCGAACCCCAGGCCTTGAGGTTGGCGTCGGCGAGTTTGTTCAGATAGGCGGCGGGCGCGGTGGTGTACCAGGCTTCATTCTTCAGTGGCGAGGCTGCCAGGGCGAGGCCCCGGCTGACGGTAGCGGTCTTGAAATTGTCGTCGACGGCGGATTTGATGAATTCGTAGTGCCGTCCTTTGTCCGTGTTTTCCGCAGGCTGGGGAGAGAGAGACATGGCCAATCATCCTTGATTGTTGAGGAGTGATCAGCCTACTCAGGGCAGGGCAAAACAAAAGTTCAAAGATCGGGAGGCAAACGGCGTTGCGCAGCACCAACCCGACGAAAATTCGAATCTGAAAAATACATGAATACCACCCGCCGAATCGAAAATTCGTCACTCTGATGCAGAAAAAACCGACACGATTTGTTACCTCGCTGTAGGGCGCGGCGCTTCGAGCATCGCCACGCTGGCGGTTTTCGTTGGCGTGCATTGCGAGTCGCTGCCCGGTTGCAGATACGGCGTCAGAATCGGCGCCATGCCCTTGAGCACCTGCACTGGCAGGGCCGAGGTGAACTTGAAGTTCTCCGCCGAGCGCCCCGGGACGAACGCGGTGAGGGTGCCGAAATGGTGATCGCCGATGTAGAACACGAACGTCGCCGTGCGGTTGATCGACTTCGAACTGAGGATGCGCCCGCCCGAACCGATGGCTTCGATGCGGTTGTCACCGGTCCCCGTTTTGCCACCCATGGCCAGTGGGCTGCCATCAGCCAGTTTGAAACTGCCGGAAACACGTTTTGCCGTACCGGCGTCGACCACTTGCGACAGCGCCTCGCGCATGGCCGTGGCGACTTCGGACGGCATCACCCGTTTGCCGACATGCGGGTCATTGACCAGTTGCGTTTCGTAGGGTGTGCCGGCGGCGAAATGCAGGCTGTCGATGCGCAGGGTCGGCATGCGCACGCCGTCATTGAGGATGGTGCCGATCAGCTCGGCCAGTGCGGCCGGGCGGTCACCGGAACTGCCAATGGCGGTGGCCAGCGAAGGCACCAGGTGGTCGAACGGGTAGCCGACTTTCTGCCAGCGCTGGTGAATTTCCAGGAACGCTTCGATCTCGAGCATGGTGCGAATACGGCTGTCACGAGCGCCCTTGTGCTTGCTCTTGAACAGCCAGCTATAGACTTCCTGACGTTCGAAATGGCTGGCCTTGACGATCTCGCTGAAGGTCGCGTCCGGGTGGTTCAACAGGTAGCCCATCATCCACAGGTCCAGCGGATGCACCTTGGCGATGAAGCCTTGATCGGGCAAATCGTAACTGCCGGGGCCATAGGAATCGTAGAGGCGGATCAGGCGATCATCGGTGAGTTTTTCGCTGAGCTTGGCGCCTTTGAGGTGTGAGCGCACGAAGGTATTGAAGTCTTCCTGACTCGCCTCCGGCAGCAAGTAACGATGCACGGCGGCCATGCGAATCGGCGTCGGGCGCATGCTGTCGAGAAAGGTGTCGAGGCGCGCTTGAGTGTCTTTGTTTTTGTACTTTTTCCAGAACTTGAGCTGGAACGAGGTGCCTTCGCGGTCGGCGAAGCTCGCCAGGTATTCCTGCCGGCGCGGGTCACGATCATCCTTGAGCAACTCGGCACTGCTGTTGGGCCCCGAATAAGTGACATAACGCACCACGTCGCGCATCAGCCGAATGAACGGCAGGTTGATCGACTCGCGCAGGGAATCGCGCAAGGTCGGCAGGCGGCCGTTGTCTTCCTTGCGAAAGTTATGGAACGTGTGCAGGCCGCCGCCGGTGAAAAACGCCTCGCCGGGGCTGGCCGAGTATTTGCGGTCGAGGGCTGCGCCGAGCATCTTTGAAAGGTCGTGGTCTTTGTTCTGGATCAGGTAGTCGATGACCCACTGGCTCAAGCGGTCCTGATCGGGGACTTCGACTTTCTTCAGTTCCGGCACGCCCATTGCGCCGTACTTGTCGTGGAGTTCGGCGATGATTTGCAGGTAAGTGGTGAGCACGCGCATTTTCGCCGTTGAGCCGAGTTCGAGTTTGCTGCCTTCGTTGATGTCGAACGGCTGGTCGGTGCTGTCGGTCTGTACCCGCACGCGGGAACCGTCCGGGGTCAGCTCGAAGAGGGTGAAGCTGTAGCGCACTTGGGTGGTGCTGGTCGGCGTCAGCAAGCGTTCACCGAGCAGGCCGATTTCGGCGGCGTAGGCCGGGTCGGCGAGTTTTTTCAGGTAGGCGGTGGCCTGGGTTTGCAGGTCGCCTTGCAGCGTGCTGGTGGCGGACAGATCCAGGCGATCGAGATCGTACAGCGGCCGGTTGAGCATGCTCGCCAGACGACTGCGGGCGACGCTGATGCCTTTGTTGGTTTCGATCGGTTGCATGGTCGGCTGGGTCTGCCAGTCGCGGTAGGTGACCTTGCTGGCGAGGGCGGCATCGGCCAAAGCGCTGTCGATCACCGCGTTCTGCTTGAGCAGGCGCAAGTGGCTGTCGGTGAGGTTGGCGAGTTCCTCGCGGCCCTTGGTCAGATAATGCGAAGGGCGACGCTGGGCGATCATCAACGAAAGCATTTCACGCAGGACCAAGCCTTTGGCCGCCATGGTTTTCGGATCCGTGGCCGGACTGTTCAGCTGTGCATTGGCCTGGTTGAAATCACTGCCGTACCAGACGCGCAACCCCTCCGCCATGCCATGCACTTCACCATGCCCCGGCACCGCCGAGAGCGGCACGCTGTTGAGGTAATCGCGCACGATGTTCTGCCGTGCCCCCAGAGTTTGCGGGCCGGGCTGATAGGCGCGCACGCTGGCGGACATCATCTGCCGCAGCTTTTCGGCACCGGAGACTGTCAGGCCATCCGGTGAGTGCCGGTACTTTTCCAATTGCGTCGCCAGCGTACTGCCGCCTGCCGATTGGCCCGGCAATCGCAGCAGTTTCGCCACTTGCGACCAGGCGGCCATGCCGAAGCGCGGCCAGTCCACTGCCGGGTTGGCCAGCGGCTGTTTCGGGTCGAGCAGAAAGCGGTTTTCGATAAACAACAGGCTGCTGACCACCACTGGCGGGATGGATTCGAAGCTTGAATACAGCTGCTGCGGGTAGTTGTACTTGTACAGCGGCGCAGCCCGGCAATCAGTGATCGACAGCCCGGCCTGGATCTTTTCCGAATACGGCACGAACAGGCCTTTGTCGGTGTAGCTGAGCAGCGCCGGGGAAAAACGCGTCTGCTCGGTGATAACGTAATTGCGTTTGAGCAGGCGTGGCAGAAATTCATCCAGCGAGCTGTAGCCCAGGCGCAGATCGAATGGCCCATTGCCCGGATAGCGAATCGCTTCGCTGGGGCCGGGTTCGAGATGGTAAGTCAGCGACGCGGCGTACTGGCTGAGCTCGCGCGACTGGAAGCGCGAGGTGCGCATTTCCTTGGACGCGGCCAGTCCCACGACAATCGCGATAATCACCAGCAACAACCAGAAAGCCTTCCACCCATGCCGGTTGCGGCGGGGTTTTTCAGGGACAGGCGCTTCATCCACACGGTCAGTCGGAACCACGGCTTTACTCGAATCGGTTTGCCACAAAGCGCCCATAGTCGATTGATCCATTCACGCAGATTGATCGGACTTGTCTGAAGCTTAGACGGTGGTTGGCGAGGGGCGAGGGAATTGTGAGCGGGATGCGCCTCGAAGCACTGAGCCGTCTCGACCACTCGATGAGTGGCCGGGGCTTTTCGGTTTCTACCACGTGATCGTCCCCCGCCACACGATCACGCGGTTCGCTCGAACTTCGGTCGCCGGGGTGGCTGGTCTGATCGTTTTGACAGGCTCCTGACGGCTAAAAAGCATGACTGCCTGTATATGTTTTACAGCGAGCGAAGAGAGCGGGAACAAAACTTGATAAGGCTTTTATCGACTTGTGTTTTCCGGCTGTTTTTTTTCTTCGAATGATTTGTTTTCATGATGTTGAGTGTGATTGCGCATTGTTTGTTAGAAGGAATCGTTGGTTGGATTTTACATACAGTTGGTAAAACACTTAATTGGTAATGGTTGTCGGCTTTTTATTTAAGTGTTTTGGAGGTTTACTTTTTCCTTGTTTTAATCCTGAAGGAAAAGTGTATGTCTGAGTTTGAAAGTTCTACTTCGAATGTTGTTTCGGTAACTGACAGTGATACAAATAATATTGATTCCATAAAGCGTGAAGCCGAAAAGGTTTTGCCTTGCGCACTGGCAGATTTTGCCGGCGCTTTATCCTGGCAAATTCCTTTAAGTGTCGAGCAGAAGAAACAGGTGTTGGAAGCCGTTCGGCTTTTTATCGCCGGTCTTGATGACACGCCGCAGCCGGATCAAGGGCTGCTGGAACTAATGAACATAGAGCAACCGCTCGCCGCCGACGCCTTGCGCGATCCAGCCAGGGCACTGGAAACCCTGATTGCCGGAACTCGCGGTCAGGCATTGGGGCTGGCAGTGCAAACTCACTTGAAAGGTTTTGCCTCGGATGTAAGCGTCAACGACTACGCGCTGGCCGCACTTCAACTTGACCTTGATCCGCAGTCGATTGAAAACCATCAACGCAATAATGTCGCCGGATTCGATCTGGACAGTAAGCAACATTGGGGGGAACCGGTTGCAGCAGTATTCAACAAACTGCGCGAACACCTGATCAAAGACCGTGTCTGCAACTCCGAAATGGCTGGGTTGGGCGCTTACTTGTTGCTGGCCAGGCATGCTCCATTATTTCTGATCAAAGACCTGCCGACCGCAGTTAAATACGGTGGGCCGGCATGGTTCAACCTGTCCGTTGCCGCTGCGACCATCGAAGCTGAATCGCCGGGCAAGGTTGCAAAGATGAAGTTCGCACAGGTCATGGTCTGCGCCGAAAGTGCAGCGTTGATCGACCCGGCCGTTACTCAGTACGCGCAGACCGTTACGCTGATTGATTGGGGCGTTGTCCACGGGCTGGTGGAAAGGAAAAACGATGGACATTACACTCCGGCTGAACTGGATGTACTCAAAACACGTTTCAATGAGGCCTTGGCCGACCGGCTCAACACGCCAATTCTGTTGAGCAGTGTGTTCCCGAGTCGCAAGGAAATAGCTCGGGCCGGCCTTAAGAAGGAGTTTGGCGAGAACTATCCGATTGAAGAACACGTCCTTGAATGGGACCGCTCGGTGGGGGCGAAAATAGTCGGCGCACTCTCCCCGGTACCCAGTGCAATCCAGGGGCCGGTCGGGATGCACACGTTGCTGGACGTTGCAATGATGGACGGGACGTACAAGTGGAAAACCAGCCACCCACTCGTTAACTTCCGTATTCACGACATCAACGAACTGGATCTGCGTGTACGAAGGATCTTCAACCGTGAGTTTGAAGCGACGCTCAATCACCTCAAGGAAGGTACCCGGTTAACCATACGCCATCTGATTTCCGAGTTACCGCTGGAAGACCGAGAGAACATTGAATACGGCAAGATCGATTTTTATCAGGACAAGACCATCAAAGCCGGTTTGCAGTTTCATGACAAGTTTGTGCGTGCCGGCAACCAAAATTTGACCCTGAGAGTGGAGCAGGGCATCGATAAAAAAGTCTCGGTGTATTACATCGATCTGAAAGCGGGCTCAATCACCAAAAAAGACGTTGATCCCGTCACACAGACAGACAGGGTCAGCGTGCATATCCCCAGCGTTTCGTATGGTGTGAGGCCGTTCTATCTTGCTGACAGGGACATCGCCAAAAAACTCAAGCGAAGACCCTCCCCGTCATGGACATTTCCCGTTCCCGACAGTTATTCCAGCGAGAGAACCCGCATCATTGCCGATGCCTTTGTCGAGCATCTTGATTACGACAGTGAAGATATTCTCAAAGCCGCTGAAGGCCTGACCACGTGGGATCAGGAAGTGGAGGTGCTGGAGAGGAGTGTGAAGTTTCTGCTTAATCTGATTCCCTTCAAATCGGCCATCAGCAATTTTATCGACGGCAAATACCTGGACGGTGCAATTGACCTGTTTCTCGACGTGTTGGGATTCGTTACCGCTGGCGTGAGTGCCACGGCAAAGTTGGCACAATTGGGCGCCAGGACGGCATCGGCACTCAGCAAGGCGCTCAAGGCCGCGAAAATCATCGGCGCACTGGTTATCGGCGAACTCAATCCGTTCAGCGGGTTGCACGGTCTCGCAACGGGAGGCGCGCGGCTCGCAGGCAACGGAGTCAAGTTCCTTGCGAACCGCGGCCTGGGAAATATCGCCAGATTGCGCGGCGGGGCTGCGGGTAGCTACGAGCTGTTGCAGGCGGTGGGAAAACAACACGGGACTGCATTGCCTGGTACTTGGAAGGTAGGCGAGCAGAATATCGCTGGGATAGGCGTTTTGAAGAATGATCAGTGGTATCCCTACAATCCTGTAAACAACAGGATCTATGGCGCCCCTGGCAACTTTCAGCCCAGACAAGGCCGTTTGGGCAGCCTTTCTGGAGTGGATGCCGGCTATGCCGATCGCTATGCGGGTTTTAGCGCCAATATCGCGGCTGCCCGCACGCCACTCAACTTTCCAGCCTTTAGAAAAGCTTATGACGACGGGCTGGATATTCTGGAGGCCATCACTGATTACAGCTTCCGAATGGACACGCAGCAATTGGTCGAGTTGGCGGCCCAACCCGGCCGCCGCCCTGAAGAAATGGGGGCTCTGGTAAGGGAGATAGAAGACAGCCTGTTTGACGACGCCACGTTTTATACAAATCTTCTCCGTCAGGACATGCCCAAAGGCGTAACAGTGGAGCCGTTCTCGCAGTGTTATTTTCTGGCACGGGTCGATATGGCTTCCAATGGCAGATGCGCCGCCCTGTCGTACGCCATGGCGTATGCCTATCTTCATCGGCGAGAAGGCACTCTTTTGAGCAATGTCTTGAAGGCCGCCGAGAAGCAAACTCATCCGCAAGCGGCGCGATTTATTTCCGCTCTGGAAAAGAGTCAACAGAGACTGGGTCCCAAGTATTCGTTTCATACAGGTGGGGCGCCTAAAAAAATGGATGCCCAGAACATCATTGATGAACTCGTCGCTTCTCGTGATTCAAAAATCCTCATGATCGGTACTAAAAGTCACGGAATGGTCGCCGGCACCCGATTCACAGGCGGCAAGCAGGAATGGTTTTTTTTCGACCCTAACTCTGGCATGGCGATATTTGAAACCAGACAAACCTTACAGCAAGGTTTGTCTAAAGCGTTCGGGAACGGGTCCTTGGCGAGCACCTTCAAGACCTATGGAAAAAAACGCGGCGGCGCTGATTATGCTGTCAACGAGTTCCGGCCTGGCGATGTCGAATTGACCGACGTCCGTGACACTCTCGAAAAATTTTCCGCCATGCCCCTGAGCGTGTGATCCGCCCTGAAGGGGCAACTCCTCGAACCTCGTCCGTACGGGGGGCGCGGAAGCGCCGGTAACGCGTTACCGAGAGCGGTAAAAAGCAGGGCGAAGCAGAACGGCTTGCTCTTTTTGTGAATTACTCGCCGCTGTTTTCAGTGGCGAGTTTTCCTACTGGTGCCAGTTGATCCAACGGGTCTGCTGGCCTTCTCGCGACAACTCCCGCCTCAGGCTTTTTGCCGGTCTCAAGTACAAGATGTGGCTGTGCCCGGTCAGCTCGTACTTTGCGCTGGCGTTTCTGGTCCTGCTGACCGTTTTGTTCTACGTGTTCAAACTGCAGCCGAATAATCTGCCGCAAAGTGCCGCGCGTTCGGTGCTGTAAGGTTTCAAGCGTTCAAGGCCATCAACAAAGATCGCTGCCTGCAGCAATACCTACATCGTTCAATCATGTAGATATTGTTTCAGGAAGCGATTTTTTTGTTGTAACAGTAATCTCAAGATTTTCATTTGTTATGTTGAGAAGCATTTTTGGATGCGCGTCTGGGCGGGTCAAATGAATGTCTGTCTTTGCTGTGCGCCAAGTTATGGCGATCGGTGTCTGTTGTTTATAATGTTCTGTGACATTCACTAAGTAACAGTTTTTTCATGGTTGTTGATTAAATTGTTGTCTGTCGGTGTTGGCGCGCTATATCGGTAATGGTTCTTCGGTTTATGTTCTGCCGAATTCATTATCTACTTTGGATTCTATTAATCCCGTCAAGGAACAACAGATGTCTGAATCCAATGTAGACGTTGTTGCTGAAGTATCGTTATCCGAAAGTGATCAGCTGGAAAAAATCGCAACTTTTCTGCAAGTCGAAAAAGTCACTGCCCATCCGTTTGCTGACTTTGCCGGAGCATTATCCTGGCCGATTCCACTGACGGTCGCGCAGCAAAAAGAGGCCTTGCACGCCACGAGTGTTTATCTGGACAGCCTCGATATTGTGTCGATACCCGGTGCCGGAGTACTGGACTACCTGGACGCTGACGAGCCGCTTTCAAATGCGGCACTGAGTGATCCGCACTCGGCATTGGCTCGCCTTATTACCAGTCCTCGCGGGCAGGCGCTGGGGCAGGCGATCCAGACCCGCTTGAACGGAATCGCCACGGATGTCAGCGCCAGGGAATACGCAATGGCTGGCATCCATTTGAGCCTGCATGAGGGGGATATTGATCAACCGTCGCCTCGCAAAGTTGCCGGTTTCGACCTGGCCGGGGAGAAACTTTGGGGCAGACCTGTTTCGGCGGTTTTTGGCAATCT
Source organism: Pseudomonas sp. Irchel 3H7 (assembly GCF_900187605.1). Taxonomy (GTDB): domain Bacteria; phylum Pseudomonadota; class Gammaproteobacteria; order Pseudomonadales; family Pseudomonadaceae; genus Aquipseudomonas. The sequence continues at coordinate 360,403 of NZ_FYEA01000003.1, read as the reverse complement.
GACTGATTACCTGATCAAGGAACGTCTTAGTAGCCGGAAACTGGCTGGATTGACGGCGGCACTGTTGCTGCTTCGCAAGGCGCCCGAGTTTCTCGTCAAGCAGTTGCCTGCCAGTTTGAAATACGGCACGACGGCATGGTTCAACCTGAGAGTCGCTGCGCGAACGATTGAGGCTCACACACCCGGAAAAGTGGCGTATATGACGTTTGCCCAAGTCATGGCCAGTGCAGAAAGCGCTGCGCGGATCGACTCGCAAGTTGCGCCGCAAGTCAATGCCGCCGCCCTGGCAGATTGGGGCGTGGTCAGCGGCGTATTGCAGAAGAATAATGATGAACATTACCCCCAGGACGAGTTGGAAAACGTCAAGACACACTACAACCGGCAACTCGCTGACCGCCTCAATGCTTCGATCCTGTTGAACAGCGAACTTCCGAGCCGCAAAGCCATCGCGAAGCACAGACTCAAGCAAAAATTCAAAGGCGACATTCCTTTTGAAGAGCGGCTGCTGCAACAGCCCACTGTGGCCGCTGTTGACGGTGCCTTCTTGTACCCGACCCTGAACGGTCGATATTCGCTGCTCGACATCGCCATGATGGGAGGCCCTCCCTACTATCAATGGACGACCCGGGATCCTCGCTTGCAGCCGCTGCTTGACCAGATCAATGCGCCGCTGGAACTCGGTGTAGTCGACGCCTTCCAGACTCAATTCGAGAGTGCCGTCAGTAACATCAAGCAAGGTTCCCGGCTGCTGGTTAAACATCTGCTCGCCGAGTTGCCTCTGGAGGACAGGAAAAATCTCGAATACGGCCAAGTCTCTTTTTACCAATACAAGACTTACCGTTTGAGTATGGGCTTTTTCGGCAAAAACCTGACATCCACACACGGCACCCTGCGAGTGAAAGTTGATCTGGGCCATGAGTCGAAGCTTTATGAGATCGATCTCAAGCAAGGCGTTATTCATACCCGCAGCTACGATCCAGAGGAGGTGACGGAACGCACCGATGCTTTTGTTCCGAGCATCCAGTACACCATCGAACCGTTCAAGCTGGCTGACGAGTCGAAGGCCGGGAAGCTCCTGCCACAGACCGCAAACAGAACTTCGGTGCCCGCCAGTTACTCGAGCGAGAGGACCGAGCTGATTGCCGACGCCTTTGTTGAACATCTCGATCTGGACAGCGAGGCCATTCTGAAGGCCGCCAGTGGCCAGACTACGCAAGACCGGGAAAACGCAGCGGTGCAGAAGGTTATTGATTTCGTGGTCGACCTGATCCCGTTCAAGTCGGCGATCACCAATTTCGTCAAAGGCAACTATTTCGACGGTGCGATGGATCTGTTTTTCGATGTATTGGGATTCGTGACTGCCGGTGCGAGTGTTGCCGCGAAATTGGCCAGGATCGGCGTTTCCACGGCTTCAGCCATCAGCAAGACACTCAAGGCTGCGAGAATAATTGGCGCGGTGGTGATTACCGAACTCAACCCGTTGACCGCTCTGCGCGACGTGGGGGTGGGAGTTACCCGGCTTGTCGGTCACGGGCTCCAATTCATCGGAAGTCACGGTCTGCAGCAAATCATGAAATTACGCAAGGCGATGGACCTCAGCGAATTGGTGCAGATGTTGCGTAAAGAACACGGGCCGACGCTGATCGGTGCCTGGAAAATAAACGGACTAAGCGTCGACGGCCTCGGTGTGCTGAAAAACGAGCAGTGGTATCACTACAATCCGCTGAGCAATCGTCTTTATGGCTCGCCGGGTGATTTCCGGCCCAAGCCTGGCCGCTTCGCACTGGGCGGATTCGACAATAACGACTTCAAGCGCTTCACCTTCAAGCCAGCGGAACTCAGTGGACTTGAAGCCAATGCCCACGGTATTTATCGCAGTGCCGATGGCCAGCGCTTCTATATCCGCAACATCGATGCAACCGGCAAGGAAGCGGTGTATGGCATCAGGAATGATTTCAATCTGAAAGTTGATTTAACGGACGTGGTGATTGTTGATCCTTTGAACAATCGTCCCCACGGTCCCCGACTCTGGCAAGTCGCGCCGGATCAATGGCAGCCAGTTTCACTGCGCGGCGGCGATCTTCCGCCGGGGGCGGCAGACGTCCCGGCTGGCGAGATTGTTGATGAAAGTGCCAGTGTCAGCCATCAGCTCGTATACACCTCAAGCAATCCGCTGCGTCCGGACCCGGCATTTGTGCGCGAGCGGCTGCCCAACGGTTTATGGGAGCCCGTTATCGAAGCCGTCACTAAAAGTGAGGTTGAGCACTTGGCGTACGATTGGGGTGAGTCTTCCCTGATGCAATATTCGTTTCAGCTCACCAGCATCAATGAAGCGTTGTCGCCAGCGCAGTTGAGCCGGTTTACGGTGGCAACAGGGTTGTTGCAGCCGGTTCGAGTCAACTACAGCGACGAGATCACGAAACGACTGGTCAACAAGCAGGGCGGTTCGAGTTTCGCCTTTGTCATGGAACGCATTCAGCCCGTCAATTCGCCCCGGGCTGAATTCAATGCACTGAAAATTCATGACCCCAAATTCGGCAAACTTCCGCAACCATCGAATGCCGTGGTGGGTTATTGGGCAGCGCAGGGAGGCTATGTCGATATCCCGATCCATCCCAAGTGGGGCGAGCCCGATCATGTATTTACGCCAGGCTTCGGTGGCTGTTCGTTGGTGGTCGATCAGTTGGACGCCAGTCGCCTGCGGGTACGGCATGTCGAGGGTGGAAAGGAACTCGCTCAATACAACGGCCTCGCCACTCATGAACATGGCTTGGGTCTCAGCGCGTCCATGGAATATCCGGACTATGGATTGCGCGTGAATGCAAGCGGACAGGTAGACTCGAGGATGGTGGGTTTCGCCTTCATGAAGTACGACCATTCGGCGCGGTCCTGGAAGTTGCATTTCCAGATCAGCGAAGGCGCTGCAACAATCGTAAAATATTCCTCGGCGAAACCTGGCTGGATAACGCGGCCGGACACATTGGTCGGCGTCCACCCCAATTCCAGAGTTACCAAAGTGGTGACCAGACCGGTGCTGATCATTGATACGGTGGGCGCCGGGTAATGTGACGCTGCACCATCCTTGTGCAATACTCGCCGCCATTTTCGGTGGCGAGTTTTCCTACTTGTGCCAGTTGATCCAACGGGTCTGCTGGCCTTCTCGCGACAACTCCCGCTGAATCTTGTGGTTTATAGAGTGAAAAATCCTGCCTCAGGCTTTTTATACTGCACGCCCCGCTGATCTTGCAGGTTCTCTTGCAGGACGCGTCTGCCCACGAGGCAGGCGCGGTTTCACAGCAGCCAAGGCTTATCGGCCGACGCTTCGACACTCGGTGGTCATATCCAATAACAAGACGAGGTTGTCCCCCTATGCCAACTGGCAATCACCTGCCTCACGGCGACACCGCTCAGGGCGGTCCGCTCAAACGCGAACTCGGCGAACGGCATATTCGCCTGATGGCACTCGGTGCCTGTATTGGCGTCGGTCTGTTTTTAGGTTCCGCCAAGGCCATCGAAATGGCCGGTCCGGCGATCATGCTGTCTTACATTCTGGGTGGTCTGGCGATCCTGGTGATCATGCGCGCCCTCGGCGAGATGGCCGTGCACAATCCGGTCGCCGGCTCGTTCAGTCGCTACGCCCAAGACTACCTCGGCCCATTGGCGGGCTTCCTCACGGGCTGGAACTACTGGTTCCTGTGGCTGGTGACCTGCGTCGCGGAAATCACCGCGGTGGCCGTGTACATGGGCATCTGGTTTCCCGACGTGCCGCGCTGGATCTGGGCCCTCGCGGCGCTGATCAGCATGGGCTCGGTCAACCTGATCGCGGTCAAAGCCTTCGGTGAATTCGAGTTCTGGTTCGCCCTGATCAAGATCGTCACCATCATCGCCATGGTCATCGGTGGCGTCGGCATCATCGCCTTCGGTTTCGGTAATGACGGTGTGGCGCTGGGGATTTCCAACTTGTGGGCCCACGGCGGCTTCATGCCCAACGGCGTGACCGGCGTGCTGATGTCGCTGCAAATGGTCATGTTCGCCTACCTCGGTGTCGAGATGATCGGCCTGACCGCCGGTGAAGCGAAGAACCCGCAAAAGACCATTCCTGATGCGATCGGCTCGGTGTTCTGGCGGATTCTGCTGTTTTACGTCGGCGCGTTGTTCGTGATTCTGTCGATCTACCCGTGGAACGAAATCGGCACGCAAGGCAGTCCGTTCGTGATGACCTTCGAGCGTCTGGGCATCAAGACCGCCGCCGGCATCATCAACTTCGTGGTAATCACCGCCGCGCTGTCGTCGTGCAACGGTGGCATCTTCAGCACCGGGCGCATGCTCTACAGCCTGGCGCAGAATGGCCAGGCCCCGGCCGGTTTTGCCAAAACGTCGAATAACGGCGTGCCGCGTCGTGCGCTGTTGCTGTCGATTGCGGTGCTGCTCTTGGGCGTAATGCTCAACTATCTGGTGCCGGAGAAAGTCTTCGTCTGGGTGACCTCGATTGCCACCTTCGGCGCGATCTGGACCTGGGTGATGATCCTGCTGGCTCAGCTGAAATTCCGCAAAGGCCTGAGCGCCAGCGAACGTGCCGGCCTCAAGTACAAGATGTGGCTGTACCCGGTCAGTTCGTACTTTGCCCTGGCATTTCTGGTGCTGGTGGTCGGCCTGATGGCGTACTTCCCGGACACGCGCGTGGCGCTGTATGTAGGCCCTGCGTTCCTGGTGCTGCTGACGGTGTTGTTCTACGTGTTCAAGCTGCAACCAAGTAACGTGACACAAGGTGCTGCGCGTTCGGCGTCTTAAGTAAAAAACGCTGATACAGCCAAGCCCCGATCGCGAGATCGGGGCTTTTTTGTGGGGGCTGGTGCCGCCCGACCACTGGTCTGAAACAGCGATACAAAACCGCCGTGGCCGCTCAAAGCTTTATCACACACCGCTCCCCGCGCAGTCGTGAACAGAGGCGCCGCCATGAGGATCAGCGATTTTGTCGTTCGCGAGCTCGGTCGTCGCCAGGTTCTGCTGTTCTTTGTGCTGGCGACCGGGTTGTATGTTCTGCCGTTGATCCTCGCCGACTTTCCTTACATCGACGACAACTGGCGCGCACTGGCCGCCGGTAATGCCTGGGCCGGTTACGGGCGGCTGTTTGCCGACTGGCTGTATCAGGCGTTGACGTTCACCGGCGCTGCGCCGGATGTCTTCCCTTTGCCTTTGCTGCTCGCCACCTTGGCGATGAGTCTGGCACTGACCCGGCTGACGTTTCACTACTTTGTCGAGCCGACGCTGGCCTGTTGTCTGGTGCCATTGCCGCTCTGGTACAACCCGTTCCTGCTGCAGAATCTCTCCTATCAGTACGACGGGCCAAGTATGGCGTTGAGTCTTGTCGCGATGATCTACGCGATCACCTTTCACGGTGCGACTCGGGTGCAGTGCTGGCTGATACCGGCGTTACTGATTGCACTGGGCACAGGGTTGTACCAGATCAGCGTCAACGTCTTTCTTGGCTTGTGTTGTGTGGAGTTGCTCAGGGCGTTGCACCGGCAAGTATCGTGGACTGAGGTCTGGGGTTTGCTTGGCGGCAAGCTTGCGCAGTTCGGTCTGGGCATCGCGATCTATGGCGTCACCGCGTATCCGTTCATGACAGCCGGGCGCTATTCAGAACGGCTCGATGGGGCAGGGCATCCATTCCTGCAGATCGGCACGAACATGGGCCGCGTGCTGGAAAAAACCGCGCTGTTGTTTCACGGCGGATATCTTTGGGTGTTTGCCGCTTTGGTGCTTTGTGCGTTCTTGGGGCTGGCCCGTCTCGGTCGTCCGGATCGGCGCGCAAGTCATGTGATCCTGGGCCTGACGGTTTTTGCTGTATTGGTGCTACTGGTGCCAGGTATCACGCTGTTGTTTCGCGACTTCAACGAGGGCGCGCGCACGTTGATGGGGTTTGGCGTGCTTCTGGTGTGTTTGTTTTATCTCAGCCGTCTGGCGCTGGCGGCGCATAACCGCTGGTTGCCCTTGCTGCTGATCATCCCGCTGCTGGCGACGTTGTCGCTGTCGTTTGCCTACGGCCGCGTGTTGAGCATGCAGAAAACCTTCGCCACTGCAGCCCTGTACAGCCTCGGTCACGACATCGTCACCCATCGCGAACTGCGAGAAGCCAAGCGTATATACCTGTCGATCAACTACTCCGATCGCTGGCTGGCCAGCGCCGAGGGATCGTTCAGGCAACTGCCGGTTTTGCGTTATCTGCTCAATGTCGACTACTACATGCTCGCGGAAAACCTGCCTTCGGTGGGCATCACCAACGTGGTTGCCGAACGTGAGCGCCGCAATGCCACGCACGTTGGCTATCTGCAATATCCCGCGCTGGTGGAAAGCCTGTATTACCGCATTTATCTGCTCGGCGATTACGGGTTTATCGTCATGAAGGAGCCGCCGCACGGGCGGTTGTTGCAATGGTGAGTGCTGATTATTCGTCGGGAGGAACGCGCCAGTCTGCGGTGCAGACCGGCGCTTTTGCCGTTATGCCGCGGCCACTTCCTGCGGCTCGAAACTGTCCGCCCGCGCCATCTGCCACATCCGCGAGTAAAACTCGCCATTCACTTCCCCGGTAAGCAATTCCCCCGGTTTCAAGAACACGTGCAACTGCGAGAACAACTTGATCTCGGTCGCCGACATGCGCCGCACCAGATGCTTGGCCGACAGTTGTGATGGATGTTCAAGCCCGGCCGCCGCGAGCATTTCCGCCAGCGCCTTCAAGGTGTTGCGGTGGAAGTTGAATACACGCTGGGCCTTGTCCGGCACCACCAGCGCACGTTGGCGCAAGGCATCCTGAGTCGCTACGCCGGTCGGGCATTTGTTGGTGTGGCAGCTTTGCGACTGGATGCAGCCGATGGCGAACATGAAACCGCGCGCGGAGTTGGCCCAGTCGGCGCCGATGGCCAGCACGCTGGCGATGTCGAAGGCGCTGACGATCTTGCCGCTGGCGCCGAGTTTGATCTTGTCGCGCAGGTTTAAACCGACCAGGGTGTTGTGCACAAACAGCAGGCCTTCGCGCATCGGCACGCCGATGTGGTCGGTAAATTCCACCGGTGCGGCGCCGGTGCCGCCCTCCTTGCCGTCGACGACGATGAAGTCCGGGAGGATGCCGGTTTCCAGCATGGCTTTGGCGATGCCCATGAATTCCCACGGGTGGCCGAGGCAGAACTTGAAACCGACCGGTTTGCCGCCGGACAGCTCTCGCAGTTGCTGGATGAACTGCATCATTTCGATCGGCGTGGAAAACGCGCTGTGGCGTGACGGCGAGACGCAATCTTCGCCCATCAGGATGCCACGGGTTTCGGCGATTTCCTTGGTGACTTTGTGCTTGGGCAGGATGCCGCCGTGGCCGGGTTTGGCGCCTTGGCTCATCTTGATTTCGATCATCCGCACTTGCGGGTTCTGCGCTTGGGCGGCGAAGCGTTCCGGGTCGAAACGGCCGTCGCTGGTGCGGCAACCGAAATAGCCACTGCCCAGTTCCCAAGTCAGGTCGCCGCCATGTTCGCGGTGATAGGGGCTGATGCTGCCTTCACCGGTGTCGTGGGCGAAGTTGCCGAGTTTCGCGCCTTGGTTCAACGCGCGAATGGCGTTGGCGCTGAGCGAACCGAAGCTCATCGCCGAGATGTTGAACACCGAGGCTGAATAAGGCTGGCTGCACTGCGGGCCGCCAACGGTCACGCGGAAACTGCTCGGGTCGCTCAGCGGTGCCGGGCGCATCGAGTGCCCGATGAATTCAAAACCGGATTGATAGACATCGATCAGCGTGCCGAACGGTTTGTCGGCGGTTTCGTTTTTCGCTCGCGAGTAGACCAGCGAACGTTGCGCGCGGGAGAAGGGCAGGGCATCGCTGTCGGACTCCAGCAAATACTGGCGGATCTCCGGGCGGATGCCTTCGACCAGGTAACGGATGTTGCCGAGGATCGGGTAGTTGCGCCGTACCGCGTGGGGGCTTTGCAGCAAGTCGAACAGACCGATCAGGCTCAGTACGCCGGTGACGGCGGTGATTGGCCATAGCCAGTCATGTTCGAGGAAAGGCAGGCTGGCGAGTGTGAACATCACACAGACGGCAAAGAAGGCGTAGCGGCTCAGGAGTGACAGGCTCATACGGTTTCCTTGGTTCGGACTCGGAATAATCAGCGAAGATTGAGGGATAAACACATTCCCTTGTAGGAGTGAGCCTGCTCGCGATAGCGGTATATCAGCTACGAATGATTTGACTGACCCGACGTCATCGCGAGCAGGCTCGCTCCCACAAAAAGCAACTTCACCAAACGATCAGGCGTTTTGTGCCTGAAGAAATATCGAAAACAGCTCGGACTGGGATTTGATCCCCAGCTTGCTGTACATGTGTTTCTTATGGACTTTCACGGTTTCTACGGAGATTTCCAGCTTACGGGCGATTTCTTTGCTGGAGCAACCGCTGAGCATCAAGCGCCCGACATCCAGTTCCCGCGCCGTCAGTTGCGCACCCTTGAGTTGTTGCACCGAGGCTTCCAGTTGCACGCGCCAGTCTGCTTGAACGGGTGCGGCGGCGAGGGCCACGGTTTCGTTGATTTCATAAGGCAGGCGCTGACGCAACAAGCCCAGCACCCAAGGCTGGATCAATGACAGCAAGGCGATCTGTTCGCCAGTGAAACGTTTTTCACTGCCCAGCGACAGACACAACGTGCGCTCACCTTCGAGCTGACAATTGAACTGGATTTCGTCCGCCACGACATTCAGACGAAAGTATCGCTGGTAATACTCGGTCAGTTCGAAATGCTCCGGCGCCACTTCTGACAGGCGATACAGACCGGTGCGCGTTTGCTCACGGCAGGCGATGTAGAACGGGTCAAGCAGGTACAGGCCACGCAGATAATCCTGAAACAACGGATCAGGGCTGCCGTCTGCGCCGGGGCATTCGGCGAAGACTTGCGGGTGTTGATCGGCGCTGAACAGCAACGCCACCCAGCTATCGAACGGCACGTACTGGTCGAGCAACCGCACCAGTTGCGCCCAGAAATTCGGCTTGTCGAGCGCGTCGATCAGTTGCCCGACGGCGCGGTGCCAGGTGATGTCGTCAAACGAAAGTGTCATCGATCTACCCCTATCGGGTTACCCCGGCCGCGTAATTCCCTGGCCGCTCGCTTGCTGCGCATACTGGCCCACAGACAGCCACCGGGCAATCTTTCCGCGCCCGTCGCTCAGCACAAGGAATTCCCATGAAAGTCGAACTCGCCCAACTGGCGGGCCGTGACAATGCCACGGCCTACAACCTCGAACGCGCCCTGGCGGCGATTGCCGCGTGCGCGGCCGATACGCAATTGATGGTGTTCCCGGAAACCCACCTGATGGGCTTCCCGACAGCCGAAACCGTGGCGCAATCCGCCGAATCCGTCGACGGCCCGACCGTCAGTGCGGTGCTGGCAGCTGCGCGCGAACGCAACATCGCCGTGGTGATCGGCATGGCCGAGAACGACAACGGCCATTTCTACAACACCACGCTGCTGATCACCCCTCAAGGCATCGCCCTGAAATATCGCAAGACCCATCTGTGGGCGTCGGATCGCGGCGTGTTCGAGGCCGGCGACCGCTATGCCACGTGCGAGTGGAACGGTGTGCGTATTGGCCTGTTGATTTGCTACGACATCGAGTTTCCGGAGTCGGCCCGTGCCTTGGCGCAAATCGGTGCCGAACTGTTGATCGTGACCAACGGCAATATGGATCCGTACGCGCCGACACACCGCACCGCGATCATGGCCCGCGCGCAGGAGAATCAGGCCTTTGCGTTGATGGTCAATCGCGTGGAGGCGGGGGATGACGGTTTGATGTTTGCCGGTGGCAGTGCGTTGGTCGATCCGCTGGGGACGCTGCTGTTCGAGGCCGGGCGTGAGGAAGGGACGTTCTGCGTTGAACTGGATTTCGCGCGGTTGGAGATTGCGCGCAGGGATTACCGCTATCTGGATGATCAGCGTTTGAAGTTGCCGGGGGAGGTGCTGGAGCGTGGCGATGGTGTTCGCGAATTGTTGATTCCACGTCGTTGACCGCTGCCCTCACCCTAGCCCTCTCCCAGGGGGAGAGGGGACTGATCGAGTTGATTATCCGAGGTACGCCGACCTGCAATACCGAGTCGCACTGAGGATTTGAAACTGCGAATCAAACTCAGGATTTGAAACTGCGAATTCAAGTCGAGCTCAGGATCTGAAAACCATGGAGATCGGCTCCCTTTCCCCCTCTACCCCTTGGGGGCGGTCCGACGTTTCGGGAGGGCTGGGGTGAGGGGGAAAAACTTCAAGTCGAACAAAAAAACCAGGCAACACCAGAACAATAAAACCAACCCGAAAATATTCGCCGAACCCGGCTCTGCCATAAATCCAATAACATTCGGAGTAAGTCGCCCATGGCTCGTTTGCAACGCACCCTTTCATTAGGGTCGGTGGTGCTGTTCGGCATCGCCTACATGACGCCGATCATTGTCCTCGGCACCTTCGGCATCCTCGCTCAATCCACCGCTGGCATGGTGCCCGCCGCGTATCTGGCGGCGCTGGTGGCGATGTTCTTCACCGCCATGAGCTACGGGCGCATGGCCGCCGCGTTCCCCGTCGCCGGTTCCGCTTACAGCTACGTGCGCAAGGCGATCAGCCCGAAACTCGGCTTTATCGCCGGTTGGGCGGTGTTGCTCGATTACCTGTTTCTGCCGATGGCGATCTGGTTGATCGGCGCGGCTTATCTGGCCTCGGCGTTCCCGTCGATCCCGCAATGGATCTGGGTGCTGGCGTTCATCGGCATCACCAGCGCAATCAACATCATTGGCCTGAAACTGGCCAACGGCATCAACGCCTTGCTGATGCTGGTGCAGTTTCTGGTGCTGATTGCTTTCGTCGCGCTGTGCGTGCACTACATTGGCGGCGATGCGGGCACGCCGTTGTGGTCGATCAAACCGTTCTTCAACGGCGACATGCAGATGCCGCTGATCATGAGCGGCGCGGCGATTGCCTGCTATTCGTTCCTCGGTTTCGATGCGGTCAGCACCCTGACCGAAGAGACCCGCGACCCACGCCGCACCATTCCAAGGGCGATCATGTTGATCACCTTGATCGGCGGACTGATCTTCGTCGGTGTTTCGTATTTCGTGCAGATCGCGCACCCGTCGTTCCAGTTCGACAGTGTCGATTCGGCCGCCTATGAAATCGCCCGCAATATCGGCGGCGATCTATTCGTGTCGATTTTCCTCATCGGTCTGATTGTCGGCCAGTTCGCCTCGGGACTGTCGGCGCAGGCCAGCGGCTCGCGACTGCTGTTCGCCATGGGCCGCGACGGCGTGCTGCCCAAGTCATTTTTCGGCACCTTGCACGCGCGCTTCGGCACACCGGTCAACAGCATCCTGCTCTGTGCCGTGGTGGCGTTGCTGGCGCTGAAACTCGACGTGACCACTTCGACCTCGTTCATCAACTTCGGCGCTTTCCTGGCGTTCAGTCTGGTCAACCTGTCGGTGATCTTTCATTACTGGATCGGCGGTGAGAAAAAAGGTCCGCGCGAGTGCCTGCTGTTTCTGGTTTTCCCGTTTATCGGGCTGGTGGCGGACTTGTGGCTGATGGTCAGCCTTGATCATCTGGCGGTGTATCTGGGGCTGAGCTGGCTGGCGATCGGCGTGGTGTACCTGGCGGTGCTCACTGGTGGTTTCCGTCGGCAGCCGCCGGAGATGGACTTTCAGGAAACCACCTGAAGCGCCCTCAGGCAGCGGGCCGGTTCTGGCGCATCGGCAACTCGACGCGAAAGGTCGTGCCGACGCCCGGTTCGCTGCGTACGGAAATGTCGCCACCGTGCTTTTTGACGATGCCATAGGACAGGGACAGGCCCAGCCCGGTGCCTTGGCCGACGGGTTTGGTGGTGAAAAACGGATCGAAGATTTTCTGCAGGATGTCCGGCGCAATCCCCGCGCCGGTGTCCGCGACTTCCACCCAGGCCGTGTCTTGTTGTTGCCCGGTGCGCAGGGTGATGGTGCCGCGCTCGGGGCCCATGGCCTGCGCCGCATTGACCACCAGGTTCATGATCACTTGATTGATTTGCGACGGCAGGCACTCGATGTCCGGCAGGGGCTGGTACTCCTTGATCAGGTCGGCCTTGTACTTGAGTTCGCTGGCGACGATGTTCAGGGTCGACTCGATGCCTTGTTGCAGATTGGCCCACTGCCATTGCTGCTGGGTATCGACCCGGGAGAAATCCTTCAGGTCCTTGACGATCTGCCCGACCCGGCCAATGCCTTCCTTGGATTCGCGGATCAGCACCGGAATGTCCTCGAGCAGAAAATCCAGGTCGGCGTCTTTGCGCAATTGCTCAAGCCGCGCCACCGACTCGCTGTCTGGCATTGGCCCAAGCGTCTGCCAGGCGTCGAGTACGCTGAGCAATTGTTTGAAGTAGCCGTCCAGCGTGCCGAGGTTGGAGGAGATAAAGCCGATTGGGTTGTTGATTTCATGGGCCACGCCCGCCGCCATTTGCCCCAGTGAGGCAAGTTTTTCCGACTGCACCAACTGACTTTCCAGTTGCTTGCGCTCATCGATTTCCCGCTGCAGTTCTTCGCTGGCCTGCTTGAACTGGGCCGTGCGTTGATCGACCAGATGTTCCAGGTGATGCATTTGCAATGACGCGCGTTCGGTCATCTGCCATTTGGTCAGCAGGGTGTTGGCCATCTGCTGCACTTCGATGTTGTCGAACGGCTTCTTCAGAATCAGCAAGCGGTCATGCGCTTGCAGACGTTCCAGCAGTTCATCCCAGGAATAATCCGAGTAGGCGGTGCAGACCACCACTTGCAACTGCGGATCCTGCTGCCATAGATGCTCGATGGTTTTCGCGCCGTCCCAGCCGTCGGGCATGCGCATGTCGACAAAGGCCAGCGCGTAGGGGCGTTGTTCTGCCAGGGCCTGCATCAGTTTGCCCAGGCCCTCTTCGCCGCCATAGGCGGAATCGAGTTCGAACAGTGGGCGCTGGGGGCGTGTCTGGGCACCGAACAGTGCCGCTTCCATCTCGTCCAGTTCCACGGACTGCGCCGCCGGCGGCGCGAGAATCTTGCGAAAGTCTTCATGAATCGACGGCATGTCGTCGATCAGCAGAATGCGGCGGTTCGACAGCTCGCTCATGCGTTCTCCGTGACGCTGATCAGGGGGATCTGCAAGGTGAACAGCGCACCCTGGCCAGGGCCGTCGCTGTGCGCGGTGAGGTGGCCATTCATCTCGATAGCCGCCAGGGCGCAACTGTGCAGGCCGAAGCCGTGGCCTTCCTTGCGGGTGGTGAAACCGTGGGCAAAGATTCGCGTCATGTTTTCCGGCGCAATGCCTTCGCCGTCATCCTTGACGCTGATCTCAAGGAAATTGTTATCGACGATCCTGACCGCCAGGGTCATGGTGCGGGGGCGGTTGCTGAGGTCGGACATGGCGTATTTGGCGTTGCTGATGAGGTTGATCAGGATCAGCAGCAATCGGTGTTTGTCGCCCATCACCTGCGGCACTTCGGCGTATTCCCTGACCACCGTGACGTGGTGGCGGGTCAGGGCGCCAGCGTTCATGCGCAACGCGTCTTCGAGCAATTCGTTGATGAATAGCGGTTCGGTCATGCTGTTGGCGCCAGCATAGGATTGCTGGGTGGCGACGATGTCCTTGATGTGATCGACGCTTTTGTTCATCTGATTCAATTCGTCGAGCATTTCCTGTTGTTCCTGGGCAATCGCGACCACCAGTTGGTTGAGGTAACCGGGGAGCAATTTGCCTTTGGCGTCTTCGCTGAGGAACGCGCCGAGGTCATCCGGGTGTTCATTGATCAGTTGCATGGCCTTGCCCAGGCCTTGGCTCTTGCTGTTGCGCAGCTTGCGCGTGATCAGGTCGCTGGAGATGTTCACGCTGTTGAGCACATTGCCGACGTTGTGCAGCACATTGGTGGCGATTTCCGCCATGCCGGCCTGACGTGCCGCGTCGAGCAGTTCGCTCTGGGCGTCCTTGAGTTCGCGGGTGCGTTCTTCGACCCGTTGTTCCAGCGCATCGTTGGCCGTTTGAAGCGCATTATTGACCCGGTTGATTTCGGCGAAGCTGCCGATCAGGCGGATGGCCAGCCACACCAGCGACAACATCAACAGCACCGAAAACAGCAGCAGGTAGAAGTGGTATTGCCGGTCGACCTGATCGGCGCGCTGCTGATCGTGATCGAGCATGGTGGTGATGTTGTCGAGGCTGTCAGCCACGGGGATGTTTTCGATGTTTTCGAGCAACTGGTTGACCAGTGGCTGTTCGCGAGCAATCAGTGAGATATGGCTGCTCAGGATTTTGATCGGGGTCTGAAACGCCGGCGGCAGGCGTTGTGCATTGACCTTCAGCTTGTTCAGGCCGACCTCGATGTCGGCGGCCCGGTCGTCGGAGGTGACCTGGGCGAACTCAAGGGCGCTGAGCAGCAAGTCGTAGGTATCGGTGATGATGTTTTGCAGCTGCAATTTATCGAAGTCCGACAGGCTCGCCAGTTGCTGCTGGATGTCGTCTTCAGCGGTGGGTAAAAAAGCCAGGGAGTTACGCAACAGCGCGTTGTGCGATTTGAACTGTTCGACCAGACGGGTCTTTTCCTGCATCGCCTGCAGGAAACGCTCGTGAGCTTCGTTCCATTGCGCCGAGTCTTTACGCCCGTGCCCGGACTCGATCGCTTCGAAGCGCGCCCAGAGCCGGTTCATCTCGTTCATCGGCGACACCAGCGGATCGTAGTTGTGGGTGAGCGCCACTCGCGCCTTGAGAATTTCGTTTTCCCACAGCGAGTTCTGCTGTTTGATCTGCCGGATCAGATCCCGTGATTCGGTGTACGTCATGCTCTGGTCAGAGCTGGATTTCAAGTACAGAAACAGCAGAGTCGAGGCCAGCGCCAGGGCGACCAGGGTCAGCAACAACAGGCTGCGTCGCCGCGAGATGTTGATCATGGCTTGTCTCTCCCTTGGCCGGTGAGGGTGGTGAGAAACAGAATGATCAGTGTTTTGTCCTCTTCACTCGGTAAGCGCCCCAACTGGTACCGGAACATCACATCCACAGCATCTTCGAGGGTGAGCGCCGAACCGTCGTGAAAGTACGGCGCGGTGATCGCGACATTGCGCAGGCTCGGCACCTTGAACACGGCCCGGTCCGCTTCGTCGCCGGTCACGTTGAAACGTCCCTGATCGGCCACGGTCGGGTTGCCGCGATCGACTATGTAATCGCCGAACACGCCGAACTTCTGGAACATGTTGCCGCCGATGTTCACCCCTTGATGGCAGGCAATGCAGCCGTATTCCTTGAAGCGCTGGTAACCGTATTTTTCCTCCAGAGTGAGGATGTCGGTGTTGCCGAGCAGGTATTGATCGAAGCGTGAGTTGGGCGTCAGCAGGGTGCGTTCAAAACTGGCCAGCGCCTGCTGGACATTGGCCTGGGTCACGCCGTCCGGGTAGGTGGCGGCGAAATCACGACGATAGTCGGGGTCGTTGCCGATGCGTTCGATCACGGTGCGCCAGTCGCTGCCCATTTCATGGGGGCTGGTGATGACGACATTGCTTTGTTCCTCCAGCGTTTTGACGCGGCCATCCCAGAACTGACGAAAGTTGAGGGCCGCGTTGAACACGGTCGGTGTGTTGACCGCTACCGGTTTACCGTCGAAGCCCAGTGACAAGGCGCGGCTGTCGGCCCCGTTCTTGTCGAGTTGGTGGCAGCTGGCGCAGGACAGCGTGTTGTTGATCGACAAGCGTGGCTCGTGGAATAACCGTCGACCGAGTTCCACGCGCCGGGCATCCTGTTGCGGCACTGCGGGCAACGGTTTGAGCGGCTCGTCCAGTGGCTCGGCACTGGCGCCGACGCAGAGTCCGCACAGCAGCAACGCCATGGCGTGGTGGAACAGGCTCATCGGCAAATGTCTCCCTGACTCAAGGCCGTTTTTACAGTGATCATTCAATCGCCCAGGGCGTGGGTTGCGTACCAGCGAGCAACTGCGCAAACGTGTCTGCCGGCAGCGCCTTGCTGAAAAAGTAGCCTTGGCCCTCTTCGCAGTGGTGGGCCTTGAGAAACGCCAGTTGTTCGGCGGTTTCGATGCCCTCGGCGATGACGTTCAGGCCCAGGCTCTTGCCCAGGTTGATGATCGCGCTCACCAGCGCGGCATCGCTGCGGTCGTTGCACAGGTTGCGAATGAACGATTGGTCGATCTTCAGCACATCGATGGGAAACCGCCGCAGGTAGCTCAGGCTGGAATAACCGGTGCCGAAGTCGTCGATGGCCAGCCGCGTGCCCAGCGTTTTCAGGCGGTTAAGTGCTGTCATCGTCGCTTCGACGTTTTGCATCAGCACGCCTTCGGTGATTTCCAGTTCCAGCCACTCGGGCGCCAGACCAGTCTGTTGCAGTACGCGTTCGATGCCGGCGACGAAGTCACGCTGGCGAAAATCGATGGGTGAAGTGTTGACCGACATGCGGATCGGCGGCAGTCCGGCCAGTTGCCAGGCACGGGTCTGCCGACAGGCTTCAGCCAGCACCCATTTGCTCAACGGCACGATCAGGCCACTGTCCTCGGCCACCGGGATGAAGTCCGCCGGATAGACCCAGCCATGCCCGGGTTTTTGCCAGCGCAGCAGTGCTTCGGCACCCACCACGGCGGCCGTGCGCAGGTCGATTTTCGGCTGATAGTGCAGGACGAATTCATGTTCCTGCAGGGCGCGGCGAATGCCCGACTCGATGCTGTGCTGTTCCCGGGCGTGCTGGTTCATGGCTTCGATAAAGAAGCCGATGTTGTCAGGCCCCAGTTCCTTGACGTTGCGCATCGCGGTCTCGGCCTTCTTGATCAGCTCGGTGGCTTCGAGGCCGTCATCGGGGTAGACGCTGATGCCGACGCTGGCAGTGACGCTGACATCGTGACCGGCAATCGTCTGCGGCAAGCGAATGGCCGTGAGGAGTTTTTCCGCGACGGCGTGGGTTTGCTGAGGGTGGTTGATGTCGCCGAGGATCACTACGAACTCGTCTGAGCCGTAGCGAAACACCGAGTCCGAATCACGCACACAGGTCAGCAGTTGTCGGGCGACCCGTTTGAGCATCTCGTCGCCCGCCGGATGGCCCAGCGCATTGTTGATGCGCTTGAAGCGATCCAGGCCGAGAAACATCACCACCAGTTGTTTGTCATGCCGTCGGCACACCGCTATGGCCTGGCTCAGGCGATCACCGAGCAGGGTGCTGTTGGGCAGTTCAGTGAGGCTGTCGTATTGCAGCAGGTGCGAAACCTTGAGCAGTTCGTGCACCCGCGCCTCAATGGTTCGCTCAAGGCTGAGCATCTTCAGCGCCGCGTCTTGCGCCAGTTGCCATTTCCACGTCAGGGCGTTGGCCATCTGGCGGATTTCCAGACTGTCGAACGGCTTTTTCAGGATCAGCAACTGGTCGCCAAACTCCAGCCGTTCGGCCATCGCCTCCCAGCTGTAGTCGCTGTAGGCGGTGCACAAGGCGATTTGCAAATTCGGGTCGACTCGCCACAGTTGCTCAATGGTTTCCAGGCCGTCCCAGCCGGGCGGCATGCGCATGTCGATAAAGGCGAGGGCGTAGGGATTGCCACTGGCCAGTGCCCGGTTGACCAGCGCCAGCGCTTCCTGGCCCTGATAGGCGGAGTCGAGCTGGAAGCTCAGGTGCGGCGTCTGCTGAGTGCCGAACAACGTTTGCTCCAGTTGCTGCAAATCCGCTGCGTCTGAAACCTGTGGCGCAAGGATCTTGCGAAAGTCATCGTGGATCGCCGGCGTGTCGTCGATGATCAGGATGCGCCGGTTGGTCTGGGGAAAAGGCGCTTTCATGCCTCGTCCTCCTTCGGTGCGAGGAGGGAACTGTCCTTGAGCAAATGCCCGGCCTGTTCGGCGCTGACCGCCGCGCTGAAATACAGGCCCCGGGCACTGGGCAGCGCGGCTGCGGCAGAGGGCGCGCGCGGCTGCTCCGGCGATGGCTGGCCTTCAGCGATGATGCCGATGCCCAAGTCCCGGGCGAAGTTGACGATCGCGCGCAGGGCATTGGCGCTGGCGACATCGTGGGCGGCACTGTCGACGAAACTCTGCGCCAGTTTGAGGTGATTGACCCGGTAGGTTTTCAGATAGTCGAACGATGAGTATTCGGTGCCGAAATCATCGATGGCGATGGCCACGCCCAGTTCACGCAGGCGCGGCAGCGCATCGTTGTGCGTCCACTTGGTCTGGGCCAGCGTGGCCTCGGTGACATCGAAGCGCAGCTCCCAAGGGGCGAGCTCCCAGCGGGCGGTGGTGCGTAGCACGTTGTAGATCAGTTCCGGGCCGCTCTTGAGTTGCGCCAGCGAGAGTTTGATCGCCATCACCGGCGGCGCGACGCCTTCGTTACGCCACAGATGCATCTGCTGGCAGGCGTGATCCAGCACCCAGCGTCCGAGCGGAATGATCGCGCCGGTTTTCTCCGCAATCGGCACGAAGTCGGCGGCCGCCAGCAGACCGCGACGGGGATGCTGCCAGAGGACTTGCGCCTCCATGCCGAGAATTCGGCCGCTGTGCAGATCGATTTCCGGCGCATACCGCAGCATCAGTTCATTGCTCTCGAGGGCGGTCATCAATTCGCTGACGAGGGTCATGCGTTCGGCCACTTCCCGGGAGATTTCCTCGGAGTGGAAGTGGTACTGGTTGCGGCCCATTTCCTTGGCGCGGTACAGCGCCATGTCGGCCTGCCCGAGCAGCGCGTCGGCATCGAGGCTGAGGTCGCTGTAACTACTGATGCCGATGCTCACCGAAATATGCAACGCATTACCGGCCAGGTGGTAGGGCGCCAGCAGCGTGTCGCGGATGTTGGCAGCCATCGTGGCCGATTGGGTCGGGTCGCTGACATCCAGTTGCAGGATCGCGAATTCATCGCCGCCCAGGCGCGCCACTACGTCACTTTCGCGGACGCCGAACTTGATACGCCGGGCGACCTCCTGCAGCAGCAGATCGCCCACCGGGTGGCCCAGGGTGTCATTGATCCGTTTGAAATGGTCGAGGTCCAGGTAGAACACCGCGAACGGCATGGCGCCCCGTCGCGCGGCAGCAAACGCCTGATGCAGGCGTTCGATCAACGTGGCGCGATTGGCCAGGCCCGTCAGGCCATCGGAGCGCGCGAGCAAGGCCAGTTTTTCCTCGGCCAGGCGGCGTTCGGTGATGTCGAGGATGATGCCTTCGACTTCCAGCAGGCGGCCGTCCTGATCGCGCACCGGAATGTAGCGGTTCTCCACCCAGCGCCAGGTGCCCTGGCCGGTGCGCATGCGGAATTCGATGGACGCGCCCGACGCATGCCGATCCAGCACTCGGGCCATGGCCGCATCGACGTTCGCCTGATCGTCCGGATGAATCAGTGCCTGTGCCCAGTCGGGCGACCCCACCAGATCGGCGGCGACATGACCGTAACGGGTGATGTTGTGGGAGATATACATTAGCGCAAACGAGGGTTCGCCGCGCAAACGGTAAAGAATGGTCGGGCTGTTCTGCACGATCATATTGGCATCGGACAGCTCGCGGGTGCGCTCCTGCACCGCAGCTTCCAGCAGGGTCATCTTCAGCTCGGCGTCTTCGGTCATCTGCCATTTGACCGTGAGGGCGCTGGCCATCTGCCGTATCTCGATGGCGTCGAAGGGCTTTTTCAGGATCAGCAACCGATCGTTCAGCGCCAGACGTCGGTCGATGTCCTCCCAGGAATAATCGGAATAGGCCGTGCACAGCGCAACTTGCAGCTTGGGGTCGATCTGCCACAGCCGTTCGATGGTCTCCAGGCCATCCCAGCCCGGCGGCATGCGCATGTCGATGAAGGCCATGGCGTAGGGACGGTTTTGCGCCAGTGCGGCCTGGAGTTTTTCCAGGGCTTCGCGGCCCTGAAACGCCGAGTCCAGTTCGAAATGTTGGGATTGCTGTACTGAAGGGGTGCCGAACAGCAGGCTCTCGGTTTCGCCCAGACCATCGTCGCCGGGGATGACCGGACAGAGAATCTTGGCGAAATCGCCATGGATTGCCGGGCTGTCGTCAACGATCAGCACACGGCGATTGATGTGCACGGTTGCTGCTGTCATGCCGCGCCGCCCGTGGGGAGGCATGCTGTGATCATCCGGGGCATCCTTTTCCCTCGCCATTTGCCTGCTTGTATCAGCCGATGGTGTCTTGCGCTGTCTTCAGCATAGTCGGCTCCTCGGTACTACGCTTTCGGCCCCGGACAAAGATCGGCGTGAATGCCGGCGAAAATCATCTAGCCTTGGACTCAGGCGCGGACCGGCGCAGTGTTGGCTCGGTGCGTCGTAATTTCCCTGTTTGCTTGAGGCCATGCCATGGAAGAGCCATCCGCGCCGATGCCGGCGCATCGACCCACTGTGCTGCTGGTCGACGACGAGGAGTCGATCCTCAATAGTCTGCGTCGCCTGTTGCGCGGCCAACCCTACGATCTGCTGTTGGCCACCAGCGGCGCCCAGGCGCTGGAGCTTCTCGCGCAGCAGCCGGTAAATCTGGTGATGAGCGATGCGCGCATGCCGGGCATGGATGGAGCTTCGTTACTGGCGCATGTCCGTGAGCGTTATCCGGCGACTGCGCGGATCATGCTCACCGGCTACGCCGATCCGGCGGCGATCATCAAAGCCATCAATGACGGGCAGATTCACCGTTACATCAGCAAGCCGTGGAATGACGAGGAGCTGCTGCTGATTCTGCGCCAGTCCCTCGAACACCAGCATTCCGAGCAGGAGCGCCAGCGTCTGGAACGCTTGAACCGGGTGCAGAACGACCAGTTGAAACTGCTCAACAGCACCCTGGAAAAGCATGTCGCGGCGCGCACCGCCGAACTGCAGCAGACCGCCGACATGCTTGATCTGGCGTACGAAGAGCTCAAGCACAGCTACGTCACCGGCACTGAAGTGTTCTCGCTGCTGGCCAATCTGCGCTTGCCACCTGCCAAGCAGACCAACCGGCAGATCATCGAACTGGTGCGCAGCTACTGCAAACAGCACGGGCTGGACGAGGCCACCAGCCGCGATCTGACCATGGCTGCGGCGCTGTACAACATTGGCAAACTGAGCTGGACCGACGCGATGATGACCACGCCCTCGGATCTGCTGCGCCATACCGAACGCGAGCGCTATCGCAGTTATCCGAAGCAGAGCGAATCGTTGCTCATGACCCTGGATCCGATGAAGGATGCGGCGCGTCTGATCCTGCATCATCAGGAGCGCTGGGACGGCAGCGGTTTCCCCGACCGGCTCAAGGGCGAGGGCATTCCGTTCGGTTCACGCTTGCTGAAACTGGCGGTGGATTTCGTCGAGTTGCAGCGCGGTCTGATCCTTGAGCGGCAGATGAACAGCGATGAAGCGCTGCTGTACCTGCGCCAGTACGCCGGACGTTTGTACGATCCCGATCTGGTCGAAGACTTCATTCAGGTGTGCGCGGCGTTCCTCAGCGACGTGACGCTGGCCGATCCGTCGGTCAAGGTGCTGTCTACTCGGGATCTGGCGGCGGGGATGATTCTGGCGCGCAATCTGAATGCCGATAACGGCATGCTGCTGCTCAACGCCGGCAAGGTGCTCAGCGCGCTGCTGGTGGAAAAGCTGATTGCGTTCGAAGCCATGGAGGGCGGCAAGTACACGATTTTTGTCAAGGTGCCGGAGGAGGTTGAAGCCACGCTCAAGGCTCAGGGTGAGTGATTTACGGGGTGACCTCAGCGGCGCTCGCATGGGATCCTTGGGGTTTTTCACGCTGGTGGCTGCCCCATGACTTCTGTATCCCTTGTTTCTGCAAACCTGATTCGTATAGCCGCCGCGCTGTTGCTCAATCCCGAAGGCCAGACCCTGCTGGTGCGCAAGCGTGGCACCACGGCATTCATGCAACCGGGCGGCAAGATCGAGGCGCATGAGTTGCCGGTGCACGCGCTGGCCCGCGAGCTGGAAGAAGAGTTGGGGCTGCAGATCGATCCTGCGCAGGCCAGGTTTCTCGGCCAGTTCTCGGCGCCTGCAGCCAACGAGCCGGGGTGTGTCGTTCAGGCCGAGATCTTCCAACTGACCATCGACGCTGAAGTCACGCCGGCCGCGGAAATCGAAGAAGTGATCTGGGTCGATCCGACCACTGATCCTGCTGTCGTTCTGGCGCCATTGACACGCGACCTGATCCTGCCGTTTTATCGCAACTCGCTGAGCGCAATCGCCTGATCATCCACGCAAAGGACTTTGCCATGATCCCGCTGCAAGACCTGCTGATTTTTGCCGCCGCTGCCCTGCTGATGGTGCTGACGCCGGGGCCGAACATGATCTACCTGATCTCGCGTTCGATCTGTCAGGGACGCAAGGCCGGGGTGACGTCGTTGCTCGGCGTGGTGGCGGGGTTCTTTGTGCATCTGTTTGCGGCGGCGGCCGGTTTGACCGCTGTGTTTCTTGCGGTGCCGATGGCCTACGAAGTGCTGAAATGGGCCGGCGCGCTGTACCTGCTGTGGCTGGCCTGGCAAGCGGTGAAGCCTGGCGCACGCTCGCCGTTCCAAGCGCAGCAATTGCCGGCGGACTCGTCGCGCAAGCTGATCAGCATGGGCTTTCTCACCAGCGCGCTGAACCCGAAAATCGCCGTGTTCTATCTCTCGGTATTTCCGCAGTTCATCACCCCTGAACACGGCTCGGTGTTCACCCAAAGCATCATTCTCGGCCTGACCCAGATCAGCGTCAGTTTCTGCGTCAATCTGCTGATCGCGCTGTTCGCGGCGGGCATCGCTTCGTGGTTTGTGCGTAACCCGACGTGGCTGGCGCTGCAGCGTTATTTCATGAGCTTCGTCCTCGGCGGTCTCGCTGTGCGGCTGATGCTTGAGCAGCGCAGGACGCCGTGAGCATGTGGATCGAACGGCTGGACGCCAGTCATGCCCTGGCTTACCGCGAACTGATGCTCGAAGCCTATGACCGCCATCCGCAGGCTTTTACCTCAAGCGTGCGCGAACGCGCGGTGATGCCATTGAGCTGGTGGGAAGGGCGCCTGACCAGCAAACTCGACGTGGTGCTTGGCGCGTTTGAAACCGGCACGCTCGCCGGTATCGTTGGCCTGGCCTTCGAACCGCGTGAGAAGGCGCGCCACAAAGCGACCGTGTTCGGCATGTACGTTTCAGCGGATTTTCGCCAGCGCGGCCTGGGCCATGAACTGGTGCAGGCGGCCATTGCCGAAGCGCAAAACCAACCGGCGCTGAAACTGCTTCAGCTCACCGTGACCGCCGGCAATGACGCGGCATTCAAGCTCTATCAGCGCTGCGGCTTCATCCAGTTCGGCCTCGAACCACTGGCGGTGCGGGTGGGCGAGGACTATTTCGACAAGATCCATATGTGGCGCGAGATCTGAGTTCACACTGATCCCTGTGGGAGCGAGCCTGCTCGCGAAGGCAATCTGACAGTCACTATTTGTGTGTCTGATACATCGCTTTCGCGAGCAGGCTCGCTCCCACAAGTGACTCAGCGCACGGCGCTGACCCCGTCCAGGGTCGAGAACGACGTGTCCTTGGCCGTCAGCAGAAAATCACGCATGTACGGCGCATCGAGCATGTCGGTACGAATCGCCGCGTACAACGTCGCGAACAAGCCTTTTTCCCCCAGCCGTTTGCCCTTCACGTAACCGCGCGAGCTGTATTCATGCAACGCCCAGTGCGGCATGCCGCAGACGCCACGGCCGCTGGCAACCAGTTGCATCATCATCACTGTCAGCTCTGAAGTGCGCACCTGCGCCGGTTCGATATCGGCCGGTTCCAGGAAGCGCGTGAAGATGTCGAGGCGGTCGCGTTCCACCGGGTAGGTGATCAGCGTTTCCGTCAGCAGGTCTTCGGGGACGATGTACGGTTTGCTCGCCAGCGCATGCTGATTGGCCACGGCGAGCATGGCTTCGTAGGTGAACAGTGGCACATAAGTGATCCCGGCGATTTCCAGTGGATCGGACGTCACCACCAGATCCAGATCGCCACGGGCCAGCGCCGGCAACGGAGCGAAAGCGAAACCCGAGGCGAGGTCGAGTTCGACTTCCGGCCAGGCATCGCGGAACTGGTCGATGGTCGGCATCAGCCACTGAAAGCAGCTGTGGCATTCGATGGCCATATGCAAACGTCCGGCGGTGCCACCGGCCAGCCGACCGATATCCCGTTCAGCGGCGCGTAACAGCGGCAGGGTCGCATCGGCCAGTTGCAGCAGGCGCAAACCGGCACTGGTGAAGCGCACCGGTTTGGTCTTGCGCACGAAAAGGGCCATGCCCAGGCGCTCCTCAAGTTCCTTGAACTGGTGCGACAGCGCTGACTGCGTCAGGTGCAAACGGTCGGCGGCATCGACCAGACTGTCGGCTTCGCGCAAGGCATGCAGGGTTTTCAGGTGGCGGATTTCAAGCACCGATGGCTCCATGAGGAAAACTTGTGATTAACGCAAAGAGGGTGAGTTTGTCTCAAGTTGAGAGCGCTGTCGACGATTACACCTTTTTACGCGTGCAGTCTCGAAGTCGCCTGCCATTCCCTGATCGTTTCAACGGCTCAACGTGGGTTCCGTCGTCGAACCATTGGCTGCGCGAACACCTCGCCGCGCTACTGTCAGATCTGACAGTAGCGACGGGCGGTAGCACGTGTGGATTCAAATCCCTTCGAAATGCTGCAAAACAATCGACTGTGCGGTGATTCTGGAATCGAGCAGGGTCGGGTCGTCAGCGTGAGTCAGGTGGCGATGCGCCGGCAGTTTCAGATGAGCCCTTTCGAATTTGCGCAAAGGTCGGGTCGCCGAGCGGTAATGGAAATGTGCGTACCAGAGCAGTTGCTCAGGTTCGCGCGTGATGTTCCAGATCTCATATTCCTGCAGGTAGTCGGGTTGCCCCTGATGGTCGGTGATGCGCCGGATCGCAAGGGGTCTGCGGATCACTACGGCGTTCTGTCCGATGAGGTCATCAAGCATACCGTCGGTGGGCTTCTGACTGGTCAGTGAGTATTGGGTGCGCAGGGCACGACCTTCGACGATCAGCTCAGCGGCCTGATCGCGCAATTGCTGAATGATCGGCTGCTCTGCTGACTTGGCGGCGATGCGATTGGCGCGGGTATTGAGCTCGCCTGCCTGGCTGGTCATCATGTGTTCCAGGTTGACAGGGAGCATGTCCCGGTCGGCGTTGCTCTGCACTTTGGCGCGGTAAGCTGCCACGTTATCCAGACGCTGCTGTGCTTCGGTGAGCAGTTTGGCCAGACTTAACACGGCGGGCGAACGGGTTGCGATGTTTTGCGGATTGGTCAGGCGTAATCTGCCATCGGCGCCTTGTTCCCAGATCTCTTCATGGCCACCAGGCCCGGTACTTTTATATTGTCGGGTCTGGGTCGCACTGTCCCATTGCTCGACGCCATGGCGCAGTTGATTGTCTTCCGTGATGAATACACGCTGTTGCGGTTGTCCTGCAACGCTTGGCCCGGGCGGCTTGTTGATCCCGGCGCGCGCCCGATCGGCCAGTCGGTCAACGCCTTCAAGCAATGGCTCGACCACTTCCAGATGAAAGAATTGCGGATAGCTGGCGGTCCAGGCGGCCATCTCGCGACGGTACTCGACACAGACGTCGACGCACTCCTGAAGAATCCGGTTACGTTGGGCGACCGTGCCAAGAATGTTCGGCAGGTCGTACTGGCTGTACAGGACACGGTCGATGTTATTTCGAAGTGGCTCCGCCAGTTCCAGCAGATAGAGCCACGACGCATCATCGGGGCTGCCGGCTTTCTTGACGATCTCAAGGCGTTGAGAGGTTTTCAGGTACAGCAGGGATGTATCGCTGTGCAGAACGTTGATGTTGTCGACGAGTGCGGACATCTTCGGCCGGTCTTTGGCAAGCATACGTTCATACCATTGATTGACCTGCTCCTTGAACCCTTCCATATGGTCGAGCTTTTTCACGATCTCGACACGCAAGACACGTATCTCTTCCATGATTTCCAGGCGCCGGGCCAGTGTGCCGTCTGGCAGAGCATCGCGTACCTGCTTGAGCTCCTTGATCTTCAGTGTCATGGCGTGAACATTGTGCGATGCGTGAACTGCGCGCCGCCGATAGCGATCGGTCAATAACCATGCGGTCTTGCTTTGCATATCGGCGACTTCCCTGCGCTTTCTGCGATGGGCCACCTCAGTCAGCTCGGTCAACGTCTGGTAACGCTGTTGGGCTAATTGGATATCGCCGACGCAGGCGGCTTCGACCGCCGGCCACATGGCGGGGCGTTCCGCTACAGAGGCGGCGCGGTAGGCGTTCAGTACCAGGTCGCTTTTTGCACCTCGGGCCTGCAGTTGATCAGCCAGTTCGTCAGCGGCGGCGGTCAGTTGATGGTGACGGCGAAAGTTTCGATCCACCAGCCAGCGCGGCAGGCGCTGCCGAATCGCCGGTGGCCAGTAAGCATCCAGCGTATCGGCGACACGCCCGGCAATATTGCCGCCACCGGCCAAGCCGCTTTCAAGGGGCTCCCCGTAGACGCCGAACCAGGTGTCCCATTGCCCGTTTTCATCCAGTGCGATCGGCTGCTTGTAAGTTTTTCGCGAGTTACCGGACAGACGCCAGCTGCGCGAATCCCGGCTCAGCTCCACTGGGTAGAGGCGACCCTGACGTTCAATGAAATCACCGTCGGCATGCCGGTAGATCCCGCGGTAGAGGCCATGGCTGGCGGGTTCTGTGCCTGTCAGGGAAATCGGCTTTTCATATTCGTAATCCTTGAAGCGCGCCAGCACATGCCGGGCGTGACGCTGCGTTTTGATCTGCAATGCCGCCACGTTGCGGACCACCGCGTGAAGTTGGCGCGCCCGAGTCAACGCGCGGGTCGTGCGCGAGAGAGTCGAGGCGGCTGCTTCGCCCGGGAGCAAATCCATGAAAGCGTCGACCAACGACAGCAGCATCGACTCGATTTCCACCAGACCGTCAGCCACGTCGCCACGCAGAAATGCAGCGACGGCCTGATTGGCAGCGGTCCAGGCCTGATAAAGCGCCAGCACACTGCCGACGAAGGGCACCATCCCCAGCGCCATTTTTATGTAGTTGAAAGCGCGCGGACCTTTCAGGGCATAGCGCTCGAAGAACAGTTCATCGTTGGAGCGCGACGTGCCGCGATGGGCTTCGATCAACCGGCCCATGTGAGCATCGAGCAGGTGCGCTGCCAGCGAGGTACTTGCCGGCCAGCGCACGCCCACTTCAATAATGGCGTCGAAGTTTTTTTCCACGGCCTGGCCGATACGGCTGATATGAGCCCTGACGTTACCCTGCAACGTCCTGCCCGCCAGATACTCGATCCACTTGTCACTCCCGCACAACCGGAACAGCCCTTTGCGCGCCGCTTCAAGATTGTCGTAGCGGCGGAAAAACTGCCCGTCCTGGCTGTCTGGCAGATACAGCAAAGTGACGCCGCTGATCTGTTCTTCGATCAGGCTGACGCCGGACAGGGTTACCGGCCCTTCGCCGGGGGTATCCTTGCCGCCTGCTTTCAGAGCGACCGGCAGCAGGACCAGGCGCTTGCCGTTGGCTTGCCACGCGTCTACGGTGCTGGCATCGATGGCGATGTTCAGCAAGGCGGACTCATCACGGCTGAGATGTTTTTGCAGGCGGGCAGTCTCGCTTTGAATTTTGAGCATCAGCCGCCATGGCTCGATCAGGCTTTCCCGGCGATGCTGTTTGACGAAGAGCGACTCGCTGCTTGCGCCTCTGAATGCTTCATTGATCTTCTGGTCATACGCCTTGGGCAGATCCAGTTCCGGCAGCACCTTGCGCAGATACCTCAGGTTGATGCCGTTGAGCAGGCGGGTGCGATCCTTTTTATGCGTCGCGGTGACCTCCAGGCGCAGGAAGACCAGGCGTTGCGACAGCGAGTCATTGAGCACTGATTGCACATTATCGATATTCAGCTGGGCCAGGTCCTCAAGTGACATTTTGCTGCGGGACTTGCCAGGGACAATGACGGTGGTTTTGCGAATGCCACCGGGCCCTG
Source organism: Pseudomonas sp. Irchel 3H7 (assembly GCF_900187605.1). Taxonomy (GTDB): domain Bacteria; phylum Pseudomonadota; class Gammaproteobacteria; order Pseudomonadales; family Pseudomonadaceae; genus Aquipseudomonas. The sequence goes on along the minus strand of NZ_FYEA01000003.1, from coordinate 332,444 downwards.
CCTCAGGAACCTGTTCGGTAGTGGTCGAGTCGGGCAACTCGACTTGTATGGAAAAATGGCCTTCAAGGGAAAAGTCCTTGCGCAGTCGGGCGTACAGGTGTCGGCGGGTGAAGTCGTCACGCGGTTCCAGCGCGAGCGTCATAAGGGCGTGGCTTGTGCGCATCGCTGCGATATACGCCTCGATGTTGTGTTTCAGCCCGTTACGCTCATTCTCGTTGAGTCTGGTCAACCAGCCTGGCCGATGGCCGGCGAGGGTGGCGGTGCGTTCCTGCTCTTGCAGGTGAGCAAAGGCCAGGCTTCGGGCGTCGTGCAGCGGAACCTGCACAGTGGCGAGACAGCCTTGGCGCAGAATTTCCAGGGCGTCCGCCTGCTCGGGCTGACCGCGCAGAAGGGTGGCTTTTGAATCGAAGTCGGTTATCAGCTCATTGAGGCAGTGATGCAGCGGGTCTGTGGTGAACGGGCTCAGTTGCAGGGTCAGATCGCTGGCGTGGTCCGCAATCCTGAACACCTCGCGCTCCAGTGTCTGGCGATCAGCAAAGCGCTGCAGGCCCCCACCGGTGCCTGGCCAGTAGAGCAGCAGACTGGACGTCGATGCCCGATCCGTGAGCATCGCCTGGCGTCCGATCACCAGCACGCCTTTGAGCCGTTCACTCTGCGTCGTACGTATCTCGTCCTTGGTTTCGGTCAGTGACAAGGTCAGGCTCGCTGCCGTGATGTCCGGGTCGCGTTCGGCGGCAACAGGGTTGTCCAGCACGGCTTTGAGCAGATCGTGATCGGCGCTGTCGAGTTGGCCCAACGCCGCTTGCAGATTGCCTTCGGCATACAAGCCATCCCGGTGCGCCTGACGCAGGGCCGTGAGCGCCGTGTTGAAAGTGCTGACGTCGAGGGGATTGTCGCGGTACAGCAGGGATGAGGCGGCGGTCTCGCCGGCTTGCTCAGCGGTTTCCAGCGTTTTGAGGGCTTCCTTGCATTGCCGATATCGAGCACCGTCGCCATCGTTGCTCTGCAAGCGTTCAAGCGCATCGCGTTCGCGTTTGAGCGCTGCTTGTCGCACGGCCAGTGGAATGCCGGCCGACAGGCTGCCGAACAGCGATTCGTCCTCCATCTCGCTATCACTGCCGGGCGTGAGCGTTTTTGGCGGGGCCGCCACAATGATCGCGCTGCTGCGTTGATGATCGATCAGGTCGACATGTATCAGTGATCGCGCGCCGTGCTCTTTGATCCCGGGAGTGTCTTTGTTGGTATTGCTCAACGCATCGAGTTGCGCGTGGTGTCGACCTGCGAACAGATCGCTTGCCCCGGTGACCATCGGGTCGAGCGCTGCGCTGTAGTCAACGCGCAGTATTTCCTTGGGCAGTCCCGTGGGGATCGGTACCTGACGGGTCAGCCACGTCTGCATTGCTGCGCGTGAATTGAAGGCCTGGATCGATGTGGCGTTGCAGGGCAGATAAAGCAATGGTGCCGCTGTGGACACATCGCCGACGCAGACGACCCATGCACCGGGGAGTTTGACCTTGCTGTCGTTGCTCAGTACCAGCGCCAGTTTTTCCGTATGAATGGGCTGACCATCGATCGTCAGCGCGTCAGCACCTGAATCAATGATCAGTTGCAGCGTTTTGAGTTGCGCTGCGGTAATCGTCTGATGAGCGAGAGCCATGTGCGCAGTGGCTTCGAAATGCGCACGGTAAAGCTGCGTGGCTCGGGTACGGCGCGACACAGGCGTGCGCGGCGCTCGCGCGTCCCAGAACTGTGCCCAGCGAGTCTCGTGACTTTTGCGTGGGTCGAGGGCTTTGAGTTTTTCCAGGAGTTGCAGGGGCTTCAAGGCATACAACGGATGATCTGCGCCGATACCGGTGAGGTCACAGCGCTGATCCAGGTCGGTTTCCAGCGTCGGCTGTTGAACGACAAAGGCACAGGCATCGGTGAGTCTGACGATATGTTCCGGCTGGTCATCGGTGGCAGCAAAGCGCAGTCCGGTTTTTTCGCCATCCAGTTGCAGTTGTTGGCGCAGGAGTTCATTGACGCTGTCGCGCAGGGCCGGGCTGGCGGCAAACAAGTCGCGCAAACCCTCACTGCTGGTGCGCCAGCGTTGGTTGGCCTGCAGCAGCAGACTGTGATCAATCGTTTTCGGCAGGTGCTCGACGGTCTCTGGCAACGGTGACGGTGCGGGGAGCTCATCCAGAATAAGGCGATCGGGCATGGTGGCGTGACTCGCATTGGCGGGGCGGGGAATCCGTCCCTGAGCGGGTCATTCAAGAGAAATCGCGCAAGGCGATGGCGGTACATAGATATTCTTTGCGACCAGCGTCCATGACCGCTCGGCACTCTTCATCAAACTGTCATGGAAGTGTGGCAGCGCGCTTGAACAAACTTCATCAGACTCGCGCTCTACTGGGGTTCTGCGTTTCGGTGTTTTTCATGGTTAAGGCTTTTTTATCGGTCGCGGCTGTTTTGGTCGCGATTTTTTTCGGACCGTCGTCCTGGGCGGCGGCGCGTTGCGACGTCAATGTGCCGACAGAGCACGTTGATCTGCAGCAGGTGAGCCTGGCTTACCAGAGCATTGGTCGCGCGTCGGATCCGGCGTTGTTGCTGGTCATGGGCTTGGGCGGACAGTTGATCCACTGGCCGGACGAAGTGGTGGTCGCGCTGTGTCAGCAGGGCTTTCGGGTGATTCGCTATGACAACCGCGACGTCGGTCTGTCGACCTGGCGTCAGGCGCCGGCCGAAGCCAACCTGACCTTTGAAGTACTGCGCTACAAGCTCGGTCTGCCGGTGTCGGCGCCCTACAGTTTGACCGACATGGCTGACGATGCGCTGGGCTTGATGGACGCGCTGCACGTTGAGCAATTCCACGTGCTGGGCGCGAGCATGGGCGGGATGATTGCCCAGCACATGGCGGCAATGGCCCCGCAGCGGGTCGAGAGCCTGACCTTGATCATGACCACTTCGGGCGCCGAAGGATTGCCGGCACCGAGTGCCGCGCTGGTTCAGTTGTTGTCGCGTCGCGGCGCACCGAATCGTCAGGTGGCACTGGAGCAACAGGCTGATTTGCTGGCGGCACTGGGTAGCCCGGCGGTCGCGGATGACCGGCAGGCCTTGCTGCATCAGGCTGCGCTGTCGTATGACCGTGCGTTCAACCCCGAGGGCGTGAAGCGGCAGATCATGGCGATCCTTGCCGAGCCGAGCCGGGTGGCATTGCTCAATCAATTGCGGGTGCCGACGCTGGTGGTGCATGGCACGGCGGATCCGCTGTTGCCGGTGATGCACGGGGTTCATCTGGCGGCACATATTCGCGGCAGTCAGTTGAAGCTCATTCCGGGGCTGGCGCATCGTTTTCAGGAGGCGTTCAAGGCGCCGTTGCTGGCGGCGGTGCTGCCGTATTTGCAGGCGCATCGTGAAGACACCTCGCACTGGGCGCAGATTGAACCGGTGGTGGGCGCGAATCTGCTCTAAACAAAAGTGGGCGGTGTTGGTCTGGCCCCTTCGCGACCTCATTTGGAATGCGTTCCTCTGTGGGAGCGAGCCTGCTCGCGAAGGTGCCGTTACGGTCACCACAAAATCCGGAGCAGGTGTATCGTGCAAACTTTCCCGCACGATTTCCCCTGCGAGGTGTTTGATGAATTCCGCTCTGAAAATCGACTTTGTCAGCGACGTCTCTTGCCCTTGGTGCGTCGTCGGTTTGTATGGCCTGTTACAGGCATTGGAAATTCTGCGCAACGAAGTGCAGGCCGAGATCCGATTTCAGCCATTCGAACTGAATCCGAAAATGGGTGCCGACGGGCAGAACATTGCCGAGCACATTCAAGAGAAATACGGCTCGACCCCGGAGCAATCGCAGAAGAATCGCGAAGCCATTCGCGCCCGTGGCGCCGAGCTGGGGTTTGTCTTTCGCACTGATGGCAACAGCCGCATCTACAACACCTTCGATGCGCATCGCCTGTTGCACTGGGCCGGTCTTGAAGGTGTGCAGTTGGCCTTGAAAGAGGCACTGTTCAAGGCCTATTTCAGCGATGGCGGCAATCCGTCCGATCACCGGCAACTGGTGCAGATTGCTGAAAGTGTCGGGCTGGATCGTCAGCGAGCCGAGGCTGTACTGGCGTCGGACGAGTTTGCCGATGAGGTGCGTGAAGAAGAGCAGTTGTGGCTGCAGCGCGGGGTGAGTTCGGTGCCGACCGTGGTGTTCAACGGTCGGTACGCGGTGACGGGTGGACAGCCGGTGGAGACGTTTGTTGGCGCGATCCGGCAGATCATGGCGGAGTCCAAGGGCGGGACGGTCAGCTGATATCGGTAGGAGCCAAAAGCCCCTCACCCTAACCCTAACCCTCTCCCGGAGGGAGAGGGGACTGACCGCGTTGTATTTGGCTATCCGCCGACCTGATGCATTGAGTCGATTATGGATTCGGTACTGCACTTTCACGTCGGCGGAGATCTTCAATATTCAGCGGTCGGCCCCCTCTCCCTCTGGGAGAGGGCTGGGGTGAGGGTCAGCTGTGTAACCGAACCCAGACCGTCACCAACACCGTAGCAGCCATCAACCACGCCACCGCCGCCACGGCCAACGAAGCCTCCAGTCGCAGCCGATCCACCATCACATACAACGTCGCCAGATACACAAAGTACGGAATGATCGACCACATGCCGAACACGATCGTGGTCTTCAGATCTTCAATCGAACGCCCTTTGCCGACGATGTAATGCGCAATCAGCGCAAACGTCGGAAACAGCGGCACCAGCCCGGCAATGTAATAGTTTCTGGTCTTCGACAGCGCGGCGATGATCAGCACCACCGCCGCACCCAGCAAGGCTTTGAAAAAAAGATCCACATCGTTCTCGCTTAATGGCTCAGGCCGTATTTTTTTACTTTGTCGAACAGCGTGGTCTTGGCCATGCCCAGCTCAAGACTGGCCTGAGTCAGGTTGCCGCCGCTGCGTTGCAGGGCGTCGCTGAGCAGGTTGCGTTCGAACGCTTCCACCGCTTCGGCAAACGCCAGGCCTTGTCCACCGCTGCTGGCGCCGGATTTTTTGAACGCTGGCAGGCCGAGGGCAAAACGCTCGGCGACGTTGCGCAGCTCGCGCACATTGCCTGGCCAGTCGTGGCTCATCAGGTTCGACAGGGTCTGGTTGTCCAGCTCCGGCAGCGCGCGGTCGAAACGCAGGGCCGACTGCTGGGTGAAGTGTTCGAACAGTTGCAGGATGTCTTCGCGGCGCTCGCGCAGGGGCGGCAGCTCCAGGGTCACGACGTTGAGACGGTAATACAGGTCGCTGCGGAACTCACCGGCCTTGCTCGCTTCGTCGAGGTCGGATTTGGTCGCCGCGATGACCCGGCAATCCACGGCCACGCTCTGGTTCGAGCCGAGGCGTTCGAGGGTGCGTTCCTGCAACACGCGCAGCAGCTTGATCTGCAACGGCAACGGCATGCTTTCCACTTCGTCGAGGAACAGCGTGCCGCCGTCGGCGTGTTCGATCTTGCCGATACGCCGCTTGCCGGCACCGGTGAAGGCATTGGCCTCGTGGCCGAAAATCTCGCTTTCGAAAAGGTTTTCCGGCAGGCCGCCGCAGTTGAGTGCGACGAATTGTTTGCTGTGGCGACGACTGAAATCATGCAAACAGCGCGCGACAAGTTCCTTGCCGGTACCGGTCTCTCCTTCGATCAATACGTTGGCCGAGGTGTCGGCGACGTTGGCGATCAGTTCGCGCAGATTCTGCATCGCCGGCGAGCGGCCGATGATCCGTCCTTCAAGAGAATCGCGTTCGGCCAGTTGCCGACGCAGCGATGATACTTCGCGAGCAAGACTGCGTTGCTCCAGCGCACGCCGCGCGACGTCGACCAGACGCTCCGGCGAGAACGGTTTTTCCATGAAGTCATAGGCGCCTTTCTGCATCGCGCCAACGGCCATGGAAATGTCGCCGTGGCCGGTGATCAACACCACCGGCAAGCTGCGATCGCGTTGTTTGAGGCGGGTCAGCAATTCCAGGCCATCGATGCCCGGCAGGCGAATGTCGCTGATGACGATGCCGGCAAAGTTGTCGCCGACACGCTCGAGCGCTTCTTCGGCGCTGCCAACGCCGACACAGGGGATGTCTTCCAGCGTCAGCGCCTGTTGGCAGCCGAGCAACACATGGGGGTCGTCTTCGACGATCAGCACACTAAGGTCGTGGTTCATATTGGCTCGGCAGGAGTAGGGCTTACCAACGGTAAACTGAGGACGAAGGTGGTGCCACCGCTGGCGGGGTGTTCGACACCCAGATGCCCGCCGGTGGCGGCCGCGAGGCTGGCGGAAAGGGTCAGACCAAGGCCCAGGCCTTGTTCGCCGGGCTTGGTGGTGAAGAAGGGTTCGAACAGATGCTTGCGCGCTTCGGCGTCGATGCCATGGCCGTTGTCACGCACGCGCAGACGATATTTGGCGTTGAACTCTTCGCCCTCCAACCACAGCTCGGGCAGGGGTTGCGCCTGCATGGCGTCGAGGGCGTTGCCGATCAGGTTGACCAGAATCTGCTCGAGGCGGGTCTGGTCGATCTGCACCTGGACATCAATGAACTGGCGGTGAATGTTGACCGCCGAACTCTCCAGGCGTGCCCCGAGCAATTGCAGCGCTGCCTCCACGGCTTTGCCGAGGCTGGCCTGGCCCTGGTTGTCACCGCGCCGGGCGAACGAACGCAGGCTGGCGGTGATCCGGCCCATGCGGTCGATCAGCTCGTTGATGGTTTTCAGATTGGTGCTGGCGACATCCAGTTGACCCCTTTCGAGGAAGCGCACGGTGTTGCCCGACAGCGTACGCATCGCTGCCAGCGGCTGGTTCAATTCGTGGGCGATGCTGGTCGACATCTGGCCGATGGCAGCGAGTTTTCCGGCCTGCACCAGCTCATCCTGCGCACGGCGCAGGGTCTCTTCGGCCTGACGGCGTTCGCGGATCTGGCTCTTCAGACGCTCGTTGCTGGCGCGCAGGTCGGTGGTGCGTTCGGTAATCCGACGCTCCAGTTGATTGTTGGCTTCCTGCAAGGCTTCGCGGGCGGCAAGTCGGGTGGCGATGACCTTGCGCCGCTCGTTCCAGGCGATCAACAGGAACGCCACCAGCGCAAACGCGACCGCCACCAGAACCCCTTGGTTGATGGCTTCGCGACGCAGGTCCTGCAACGGCGTGAGCAGGGTGAAATTCCACGGCGTGTCGGTCAGTGGCCGGGTCTGCGCCAGATAGCTGATGTCGTCATCGTCGGAGCGCACTTCGCTGTTGGCGGGGAAGGTGAGTTTTTCCACACCTTCGGACAGGGTTTCCCGGGCCAGCGGTTGCAGCTCGTTGAGCGGGAACCAGTAGTACTGCAGGCTGCGCGCGAGTTTTTCTTTGATTTCGTCACTCAGCGGAATCACTGATTTAAGGCGACGTGCCGGATCACTGGAAAGAATGATGATGCCGTTCTCATCGCTGACAAAGGCTTCGAGACGTGCGCGTTGCCAGCGTTCTTCCATGGCTTCCAGGCGCACCTTGACCACAGCGACGCCGATGATCTTGCCGTGCTCTTCGAGGCCGTGAGCGAGGTAATAACCGGGCTCGCCGTTGGTACTGCCGATGCCGTAGAAACGGCCAGGCTCGCCGCGTACGGCTTTTTGGAAATAGGCGCGGAAAGACAGGTCTTCACCGAGGTAACTGTCGACATCGCGCCAGTTGCTGGTGGCCATGACACGGCCAGTGGTGTCCATCACGTAGATGGCCCGACTGCGGCTGCGCCGGTTCAGGCCTTCAAGGTAATCGTTGACCGCTTGCCGGTTTTCGGGAGTCGGGTCAGCCAGCAACTGCGACACACTCGTTTCGAGTTCCAGCAGGCTGGGCAGGTAGGTGTATTTGCTGATTTCGCTTTCGACGGCGCGTGCGTTCAGTTCGAGCTGGCGCTGGCCGTTTTCGCTGAGGCTGCGAATGCCAAAATGCTCACTGGTCCAGAAGCCGACGTAACCCAGACCGATCATCAGGATGATGACCAGCGGCGGCAGGAACAGATGACGAATCAGACGGGGTTTCACGGCAAGTGATGGCGGCGCGGCGCGATAGAGATTGGGGTCGCATTTCATCACAGTTGCCTTGGGTCAACCACCACAACAAACTTCACCAATCCCCTGTAGGAGCTGCCGCAGGCTGCGATCTTTTGATCTTTAAAAACAAAGTCAAAAGATCGCAGCCTGCGGCAGCTCCTACAGGGGGAGGCGGTGTTGCTTTTAGTGCTGCAGGATTTTCTCGAGGAAATGCTGCGCGCGTTCGGAGCGGGCGCTGATATCGCCGAAGAACTCCTCTTTCGGGCAGTCTTCGATGATCTTGCCGGCGTCCATGAAGATCACGCGGTCGGCCACTTTGCGCGCAAAGCCCATTTCGTGGGTCACGCACATCATGGTCATGCCTTCGTGGGCCAGTTGCACCATCACGTCGAGCACTTCGTTGACCATCTCCGGGTCGAGCGCCGAAGTCGGTTCGTCGAACAGCATGACGATCGGGTCCATCGCCAGCGCACGGGCAATCGCCACGCGCTGTTGCTGACCACCGGACAGTTGCCCCGGGTGCTTGTGGGCGTGTGCAGACAAACCGACGCGCTCAAGCAGTTGCAGACCTTTCTTGGTCGCCTCTTCCTTGCTGCGGCCCAACACCTTGATCTGCGCGATGGTCAGGTTTTCGGTGATGGTCAGGTGCGGGAACAGTTCGAAATGCTGGAACACCATACCGACGCGCGAGCGCAGTTTCGGCAGATTGGTCTTCGGGTCGGCAATCGAGGTGCCGTCGACAACGATGTCGCCTTTCTGGAACGGCTCCAGCGCGTTGACGCATTTGATCAGGGTCGATTTGCCGGAACCCGACGGGCCGCAGACCACGATCACTTCGCCTTTTTTGACCTCGGTGCTGCAATCAGTCAGCACCTGGAAGTCGCCATACCACTTGTTGATGTTCTTGATAGAGATCATACGGCAAACCTTTTTTGCAGACGCTTGACCAGCAGCGAGGCGGCAAAGCTGATGATGAAGTAGACGACACCGGCGAAGATCAGGAACTCGTTGGAACGACCAATGATGTCGCCACTGGCGCGGGATGCGTTAAGGAAGTCAACCAGACCCACGGTGTAAACCAGCGAAGTGTCCTGGAACAGAATGATGCTCTGTTGCAGTAACAGCGGGGTCATTTTGCGGAACGCCTGGGGCAGGATGATCAGGCGCATCATCTGGCCGTAGCTCATGCCCAGCGCTTGTGCCGCGCCCATCTGGCCTTTCGGGATCGACTGTACGCCGGCCCGAACGATTTCGCAGAAGTACGCCGCTTCGAACATCATGAACGCCACGATGCACGAGGTGAACGCGCCGATCGGGGTGTCTTCGCCGGTGATCCAGCGCAGCACGAATGGCACTGCCAGATAGAACCAGGTAATTACCAGCAGCAGCGGGATCGAGCGGAAATAGTTAACGTACGCGCCAGCAATGTTCGACAGCAGTTTATTGTGCGACAGCCGGCAGAGCGCGAGGATCGTGCCGAGAATGATCCCGCCGACCACACCCATGGCCATCAGCTTGAGGGTCATCACCATGCCGTTCCACAAACCGGGAATGGCCGGGACGATGCCACTGAAATCGAATTCCATTATTTACCCCCCACGGAAATCAGGCCGGGCACGGAGACTTTCTTCTCGACCATGCGCATCAGTAGCATCAGGCTCATGTTCAGGGTGAAGTAGATCAGGGTCGCCAAGGTGAACGCTTCAAACAGGTTGGCCGAGAACTCGGCAGTCTGTTTGGTTTGCGCGAGCAGCTCCATCAGGCCGATCAGCGAGGCCACGGAGGAGTTCTTGAAGACGTTGAGGAATTCCGAGGTAAGCGGCGGAATGATGATGCGGTAGGCCTGGGGCAGCAGCACATTCCAGTAGATCTGTGGCAGCTTGAAGCCCATGGCGCGGGCGGCGGATTCCTGGCCACGCGGCAGCGCCTGGATACCGGTGCGCACTTGTTCGCAGACACGGGCGGCGGTGAACAGGCCCAGGCACACGACTACGCTGAGGTAAGCCGAGGTGGTCGGGTTGAGGTCCTGCTTGTACCACTCCTGCAGATCCGCCGGCAGCAGGTCGGGCACCAGAAAGTACCAGATGAACAGCTGAACCAGCAGCGGCACGTTACGGAACAGCTCGACGTAGCACGTCGCGATGCCCGACACGATACGGTTCGGCACGGTGCGCATGACGCCCAGTATCGAGCCCAGCAGCAGGGCGATGATCCAGGCCACGATGGCGATGGCGATGGTCCAGCCCAGACCGGAGATGAACCAGTCGAGATAGGTCTCGCTGCCCACGCCGGTGGACTTGAAGAACACGCCCCAGTCCCAGTTGTAATTCATTAGGGTCTCCCCTCGATTCGATCGATGTACAAGTGCCCGCCTGGGGAAACTCCGTTCCCTCCCTGACCTTGACGGTCAGGCACACGCGATCGGCTCGACAGCCACCGGTTCGAGTGTTTCCAGAAAATGCCAGCAGGGAGTGACCATCCCCTGAAAAGGCAGAAGCCTCCTCAGGGGATAAGGTTAGTCAGAAATCAGGATTTCTTGTCGTCAGCCGCTTTGTCGGTCGGATTGGCGATCAGGGCCTTGAGCTCGTCGCTCATCGGGAAGTTCAGATTCAGGCCTTTTGGCGGAATTGGCTGCATGAACCACTTCTCGTAGATCTTGTTGATCGCGCCCGAAGCGTAAGTGGCCTTGATGGCGTCATCCACAGCCTTTTTGAACGGCTCGTCGCCTTTGCGCATCATGCAGCCGTAGATTTCGTACGACTGTGGAGTGCCGGTCACGGCCCAGTCAGTCGCCTTTTTGGCCTTGGCGGCTTCACCGGCCAGCAGCGCGTCGTCCATCATGAACGCAACGGCTCGACCCGATTCCAGCATCTGGAAGGATTCACCGTGGTCTTTGGCGGAGATGACGTTCATGCCCATCTGCTTGTCGGCGTTCATCGCCTTGAGGATGCGCTCGGAGGTAGTGCCAGCGGTGGTCACGACGTTCTTGCCTTTCAGATCGTCGAAATCCTTGTACTTGGAGTCAGCCTTGGACAGCAGACGGGTACCGATTTCGAAGATGCCGACGGAGAAGTCAACCTGCTGCTGACGCTCGACGTTGTTGGTGGTGGAGCCACACTCGACGTCCACGGTGCCGTTCTGCACCAGCGGGATACGGGTCTGCGAGGTCACCAGATTGTATTTGACTTGCAGGTTTGGCAGGTCGAGGTCTTTCTTGATCGCTTCGACGATGGCCAACTGGATATCGTGGGAGTAGCCAACCGGCTTGCCGGAAGCGTCAGCGATGTAGGAAAACGGGATGGAGGCGTCGCGGTGGCCCAGGGTGATCACACCGGACTCTTTGATTTTCTTCAGGGTGCCGGTGAGTTCGGCGGCGAAAACTGGCGTGCTGATCAGAGCGGCCGCAATGGCTGCGCCCAGGATATGGGGAACGATGCGCATCAAATTTTCCTCGACATTGTTTTTTTTATGGAGCCAGTTTGTCGGCCCTTTTGTGCTTCGAATGCCTGACGGCTCCTGAAGTGTTGGCGCAACAGGCATTCGTCGAGAGAGTGTAGAGCATGACTCGTGCCAGACCAGTCGCAGATAGATAACGTGTTGTTTTATAACGTTATTAAACTTTTGTGGCGGTATTTTTTAACGTAACTGATCCGGTTAACCGAATCGACCGTAAGGTCGTGTTCGGAAAACCGAACGAGAAGTCCTCAGCGCCATACAGGCAGGCAATCAAATACGAACAGCAAATGGGACACCGCGCAGATCGCCCCGAAAAACAGCACCAGCACGATCATCGGCGTCCCCCCCCACACCTGATAGCGTGGACTGCCAAAGCGTTTGCGCGAAGCCCGAGCCAGTAGCGCCGGAGTAATCACCGCCCACAATGTCGCCGCCAATCCGGCAAAACCGATGGCATGCAGAAAGCCTTCCGGCCAGAGCAATCCGCAGAGCGTCGGTGGCGCGAAAGTGATGGCGGCGGTCTGCAGGCGGCCGATGGGGCTGTCGTCGAAACCCAGCACATCGGCCAGGTAATCGAACAAACCCAGGGTCACCCCGAGAAATGAACAGGCCACGGCGAAATTGGAGAAGAACGTCAACAGCAGATCGACGTTGGCGCTGTTGAGCTGTGAACCCAGGGCGCTGATCAGCGCATCGATATTGCCACCGCGCTGAGCGATGTCCTTGAATGTGTCGCGGGGGATGTTGCCCATGCTGCAGAGCATCCACACCAGATACAGCGCCAGAGCGATCAACGTGCCGCCGACCAGGCAAGCGCGAATCCGCTGCGGGTCCTTGCCGTAATGCTTCATCAGGCTCGGCACGTTGCCGTGAAAACCGAACGAAGTCAGGCAGAAGGGCAGGGTCACCAGCAGATAAGGCCAGTAATGGTTGTCACCGCTGTTCAGGTTGAGCAGCGTGGTGCTTTGCACATGGCCGAGCAAACCGCCAAAGGTTAGAAAGAACGCGAGGATTTTTGCGCCGAACACCAGCGTGGTCATGCGACTCACCGCCGTGGTACTGAGCCAGACAATGAACGCCACCAGCAGCGTGAACCCCAAACCGCCCGCGCGCGATGACAACTCAAGCCCGAAGGTTTGCGCGGTGTGATGAAGCACTGAGCCGCTGGCGGAGATGTAGGCGTACGTCAGGGTGTACAGGACAAAGACAATGCTCAAACCATTCAAACGGCTCCAGCCACGCCCGAGCAGATCGCCGGTGATCGTGGCGAAACTCGCGCCTTCACGGTAATTGAGATTGGCTTCAAGAATCATCAGGCCCGAGTGCAACGTGCAGAACCAGGCAAACAGCAGCACGGCAACCGAGCCGTAGAACCACAGCCCGGACATGATCACCGGCAGCGAAAACATGCCGGCACCGACGATGGTGCCGCCGATGATCATGGCGCCGCCAAGGATCGACGGCGAGCGTTCGACAGCGGGAACGGAGGATATTGAGGTGACGCGCATGGCAAGGCCCGCAATTTGAATTGTTATAGGTGCATCGACGCAGAGCCCCTGTAGGGGCGAGCCGGCTCGTGATAGCGATGTGGCAGACGAAGTTGATGTCGACTGACACGACGCCTTCGCGAGCAGGCTCGCTCCCACAGGGATCGTGGTTTAGCCGATGTCGAGCAGGTGCTTCAGGTGCCGCACATTGGCCAATAGAAAGTCGTCCTGCTCTGGCAATGCATCGAACGACAGGCCCACCGGTAACGCACCCGCCGCCGCTACCGGCACACTGATGCTTGGCGCCGCCAGATTGCTCGCCGGGTCGGTATTGCGCACGAACGTTTCAAAGTTGCTTTCATCCGCGCAAGCGCTGAGCAGCGGTGCGCTGCACGTGACGGTCGGGTAAGCCAGCAGGTCCAGTTGATGGCGGCTGAAGAGGGCGCGGTATTCCTTCTCCAGACGCAGTTTGCTCATCAATGCCTGCACGTAGTCGGTGTAGGAAATCGCTGGGCTTTCCAGTTGGGCGGTGAGGATTTTCTTGATCGCCGGATCGCGAATCTGCGCGAGGATGTCGAGGAACTGCTCACCGCGTCCGGCTTTCATCAGGAACCGTGGAAAATCGATGAAGAACTCGTAGATCGGTAGCGGAAACTGAATGCTCTCGTTGATCTCGCCAATCACGGCATCGTCGACCGGCACGATGATCACACCGCGATCGGCCAAGGTATCGATGGCCGTGCGGCAAGCGCGTTGCACGTTGTCAGCGAGGTCGGTCCAGAGAAACCGCTCGGGAATGCCAATGCGCAACGACCGGGTTTCTGCCTGATGCACGCTGCCAGTCAATTGCCCGTGAACGAACTGACAATCCTCCACGGTGCGGGTCAACAAGCCCGGAGTGTCTTTGGTTTGCGACACCGGGACGATGCCGTCGACCGGATAAACGCCGGTGGTGGGGCGAAACCCGACAATCCCGCAGAACGCCGCCGGTATCCGTACCGACCCCCCGGTGTCGGTGCCGACCGCACACGCCACCAGTCCGGCAGCGACGGCGGCAGCACAGCCGCCGCTGCTGCCACCGGCACTGTGGCGTTCGTTGACTGGGTTGATCACCGCGCCATGGGAATGGTTGGCCGAGGTCACGCCGAACGACAATTCGTGCATGTTGTTCTTGCCGACAATTTGCGCGCCCAATTGCCGAAAGCGCTCGACGATGCCGGCATCGGTTTGCGGCACATAGTCGGCCAGCCCGGGCGTACCGGCTGTGGTCGGCATGCCGCTGACGTTGATGTTGTCCTTGAACGACACCGGCAGGCCATACAGTGCGCTGTCGCGCCCAGCGGCATTTGCCTTGGACGCTGACGGGTCGAAGGTGATGAAACTGTTCAGGTGTTGCATCTGCACATGACGCTCGCGCAAGGCATGCTGCCAGGTGTCCGGGCAGTTTTGGCCACTGCGCAAGCCGTTGACGAGCTGTTCAATTGAAAGCTGGCTGTACATGGATGATTCTCGGCGTGGAAAGGGACTGGGTCAGCAGTAGCGGTACTGCGAGTGCAAGTCGTCGAGCGGGTTGCCGGCAAGCAGATCGCCGCCCAGGCTGCTGATCACCGCGCACGCACCGTTGAGTGCGGTTTGAATCGCGCCTTCGGCCCAGCCACCGGTGAACGAGGCGCCGCAACCGGCCAGGTACAAACCGGTATCCTGTTGCGGATCGAGTGCGGTACGGAACTGATAGAACAGGCGCTCGGAGTAGATGTCGTCGCCGGGGAAATTCAGCTTGAAAGCGCCGAGTGCGTGCTTGTCGGTCAGCCAGTCGTATTCCAGAACGTAGCGCTGGTAGTCACCGTCCAGCGGCAGCAGATGGCTGGCAAATTCCGGTGCGCTCATCGCCAATTCGTCGACCAGACGCAGGCAGCGCTGCACCTTGTCGGTCATCGAAACCATCTTGTGCGAGTCGTCTTCCCAGGTGTAACTGATCAACACCACGCCCCAGGAATCCGGATCGTGCGGCGCGTAATCGAGGCAATACACGCCCTTGACCAGGGTGTCGGTCTGGATGTTTTGCGCCAGGCCATGTTTGAGCCAGAACTTGTCCTTGGTCAGGATGAACAGCTTGGATGAGCCGACCATGTGCGTTTCGTTGATCGCCCGCGCGACGTCGCGATTGACGAAGGCCTGGTTCTGCGTGAGCTTGAGGTTCACTTGCAGGGCGCGGGTCGTGGTGGTGGTGATTACCCGGTCGCAGGCGTAGGTTTCGCCGTTGCTGCCGGCCAGCAGAATCTCGCCGTGCGCACCTTTGTTGATCGACTCGATGCGCGTGCGGCAAATCATGTCGCGCACCTGAATACCGTTGAATTCGGTGTCGGCAATCCGCTCGGCCAGCGAGGAAATACCGTTGGGCACCAGACGCTGATTGACCTCCAGCGCATTGACCACCAGGCGCAGGATCTCGGTGAACGAGGCGCGGTACACCGACTGGAAACCGCCCGAGCCAATGCCCAGCGAGCCGAACAGGTGGAAGTCTTCAGGCTTGCGCCACGGTTTGCCGCCCGGTGGTTTTTTGCCGGTGAAGATGCGCACCATCGCCGAGTAAAACGAGCTGTCACCGAAGCAGTCCAGGTAGCGTTGCCACTCGGGCTGCACTTCGCAGTAACTATGCTGCTTGAGTAATTCGGTGATCAGCAGCGGTGGCGCCAGGCACGTGCCGTCATCGAGGGTCACGCCTTCGCTGAGAAAGGCGATCCAGCCTTGGTGCACGGTGCTGAACAGCGCCGGCGGTGGTTGCATGGCTGCCCAGTGATGGGCTTCGCCACGGTAGTGGATTTCGGTGTCGACCACGCCCGGGTCGGGAAACGCCTCGGTGGTCTGGATGCCGAAGCGATTGAGGTAATGAAACAGCCCGACTTCACTCGGCGGAAAACGCATGGCGCCCATTTCCGCGATGAACTGCGGCTGTTCCTCATCAAAACACTGCGTCAGCAGACGCCCGCCGACATGCTCGGGTTCCGCTTCAAACAGCGTCACGCGACGCGCACCGGCGCGCAGCAGTTCGTAAGCGGCGACCAGCCCGCTGAGGCCAGCGCCGACGATGCCGATGTGTTTCTCGGCAGTTTCCGCCGGCAGGTAACCAATGGCTTCATCGGCACTGCGCAGGAACTGGCCATAGTCATACAGCAGATCGACGTAGGGAAAAGACAGGCACGCGGACGCCTGACTGGAATCATGGGAAATAGCTTTCACAGGGAGACTTCTCGATCGATCAGATAATGAGCTGCAGGCTTTCAAGGGCGCGTGCGGGGTTGAGCAACAGGATCTTCTTGCCGTGAATCTTCCACGTGCCATCGATGTTGATCAGTTGATGTTCGACGGTCACCGGGTAGTGCCATTCGTTGTCGCCGCGCGCTTCGCAATAGAGCATGTTGGAGCTGGCGCACGCGCTGAACGAGGCTGCGTCGAGCGTGATGCGCGGGCGCTGGGCGATGTGCAGGCTGCGGCTCTTGGGCTGTTGGGAGAAGTTGCGCGCATTGGCCAGTCGGTTGATCCGCAGCGTGGTCAGAAAACGGTCTTCGTACACCAGCGATGATTCGTGCAACGGACTGACCTGCTCACGGGTCATGGGAATCCAGTAGTGGTAGTCATCGCTGAGCAGCTGTTGCCAGGCGTCGAAATCCTGCTGGTCGAGCAAGTGCAGTTCGGTCTCGATCAGTTGCGCGATGGCGTGGTGATTAGATTGATCGTGTTGCATGGTCGTCCCGCATCAAGTGCTGCCAATTGTTATAGAAATTACGCATGGCCATTTCGCTGGTGCCGGACACCACTTGGGTCTGCGCATAGGATTCGTTCGGGCTGAACAGGCGGGCGACGTTGACCCATTCGTTGGCGTCGCTGCCCAGGCCTTCCATGGCCCGTTCGTACATTTCCACGTCGTCGTGGGCGACCATCGAACACGGCGAGTTGATCAGGTTGTTGTACTGCACAGTCCTTTCCAGCAACTGCACGGGGGCGCCCTGCAGTTCGAAGATCCACGACTCGACGATGGTTTCGCGGGCGCTGAGCGGTTTGATCACGCGCAAGGTCTGGATCGGTCCCTTGACCATCAGGTTGGGGAAATACACGGTGTTGTGGCGGGTGTCGTCGAGGATCGCCCGGGCCTGCTCTTCACCGTAGCTTTCCACCATCAAGTCCCAGTAACCGGGGATGTCGGTGTAGGCCTTGTGGATCGAATTGCTGACCCCGGTGTGCCCGTGGCCATTGGGCCAGACGCGAATGCCCATGCCGGCGAAAAACTCGTAGGAGGCCATGAACGGCGAGAACAGTTCGACGGCCATCGGTGGCTTGCCCTGATCACCGGTTTCCTGCCACAGGCGGATGGCTTCGCCGGCCGAAGATTCGTGGGCGATCATCGGGTGGCAGGTGTCGGTCTGGTTGTCGACGACCATTTTCCAGTTGCAGCGATGGCGGTGCAGCAATGGCTGGCCGATTACTTTCAGCTGGCCCTGCGGCGAGCGCATGACCATGTTGTCGAGTGTCGACAGCGACTCGCCAAAGAACTCCTCGAAGCCGATGCCTTCTTCCGTCAGGCGGACAAAGACGAAGCCGCGATAGTTGTGCACCGCGTTCACCGGGCGCATGCCTTTGTGCGCGGAACAACTGCTCAGGTCGCAGTCGTCGTACTCCTTTTTCACCGGAATGCTCAGCAGCTCGCCGTCCGTCTTGAACGTCCATGCGTGGTACGGGCAACGCATGAAGCGGCCGACATTGCCGCGCGCTTCGGCCAGCACTTTCACGCCTTTGTGCGGGCAACGGTTATGCAGCACGACGATGGCGCCGTTCTTCTGCCGAACCATGGCCAGCGGCTGTTGTGCAAGGGTGGTGGTGAAGTAGTCGCCGGTCTCGGGGATCAGGCTGTCGTGACCCAGGTAGCACCAGCTCGCGGCGAATACGCGCTGCTGTTCCTGTTCGAAAAGCGCCTGATCAAGGAACAGAGATTTATGCACTTCTCTGCCATTGAAATAGTTGTCCAACGGAGTGTCCTCTCTCAGATCGCCAGTTTCAGGCGCGGGCTTTTGGCGCGGGAGACGCAGGGGTAGATTCGCGCACTGCACGCCGCTTCCTGTTCGCTCATGATGAAATCGCGGTGGTCGACCTCGCCTTCGAGGACGTCCAGCGCGCAAACGCCGCATTCACCACGACGACAGTCGTACAGCGGGTCGAGCCCGGCCGCTTCCAACGCTTCGAGCAACGACTGTTGCGGGCCGACATTGATGCTGACGCCGGAGTCGGCCGCCTCGATGACGAAGCCTTGCGCGGTGGTTTCGCGGGCAACGTTGAACACTTCCAGATGGATCTGTTCACGCGCCAGGCCAACGCTTTCGGCGTGACTGAGCACTGCGTTGAGCATCGCTGCCGGGCCGCAGACATACAGGCGGTCATCGGCGCGCAGATCGGCGAGCACTTCGCTGATCGCCGGGCGACTGCCGGAGAGGTGCAGTTGCAGGCGTTCTTGCAGGTGTTCTTGCAGGTGCCGGGCGTAGACCGCGTCGTCGGCGCTCTTGGCGAAGTAATGCAGGTGCGCAGGGCGATCCAGCGCAGTCAGGTGGCGCAGGATGCCGGTCAGCGGCGTGATGCCGATGCCGCCGGCAATCGCGATATCACGCCCGCTGTCAACGTCGAGCGGGTAGTTGAAAGTGTTCAACGGACCTTCCAGTTCCACGCTGTCATTGACCGCCAGGGTGCGGATGTACTGACTGCTGACGGAGTCTGGCGAGAGGCGAATGGCGAAGGTGAACTGGCCATCCTCAACCTCCTTTACATGCACCGTCGAGTAGTGACGACAGTCATCCAGCCCCGGGATCTGCCATTTGAAATGTGCCCCGGCGTGGCTCATATCGATCAGGGAAGGCGGGCCGCTGACGGTGACTTCCTTGATCGACGCCGAGAGCATCCGGCAGTGGGTGACGGTGTATTTCATGCAGGTTTTTCCTGGCTCAACGGTGTTTCGTGCAGGTACAACCACTGGACGTCGTGGTGCTGGACGCGAAGGATCGCCAGCGAAATACGCGAGGTTTCGCTTTGGTTCAGGCGATGGGTTTCCTTGTAGCGCAGGGCCACGGTCGAACCTTCGTGCCAGACCGTGTGCAGGTCGCTGATCAGAATCTCCAGACCTTTGCGGGCACCGACGGCGCCGTTGAACAGTTGCTCGACTTGCGCCCGACCGACCACGGCGGCCGAGGTGGTGACCATGCTGAAGTGCTCGGCAAACACCTCCATCAGCGGCGCGATGGCGTCTGCGCCGGCCCCGTCGGCGTCGGTAAAGACGCGGTGAATCAGTTCGTGCACGTGGTGAATACTGTGTTGCGCTCGTTCAACCAGGTTGTTGTTCATGGCATTCCTTTGGAGGGTTCAATTGACTCATCTGAAACAGCGGGAACAGCCCGACCAGCGCGGCAATCGCGAACGTCGCGTGGTAGGCCTGCGTGGTGTCGAACTGCTTGAGCAGCACATTGAAAATCATCAGAAACAACGCCGCACCGAGGCTGAACGACATCTGCCGATTGATGTTCCAGATCACACTCGCCTTGTGCGTATCGCCGCCGGCAAAATCCATCAATGAGGTGGTTTGCGCGGTGTTGGCACCGATGCCACCGCCGATGCCCATCAAGCTGTAAGCGATGACGATCACCCACAGGTCCGTTGGCGCGTTGACCAGCATCAGCGTGGCGATGCCGGCGCTGTGCAGCAGCATGCCGAGGGTGAACAGGCGTTTCGCGCCGACCCGGTTGTAGACCCGGCCGCAAATCGTCATCGCAATGAACGCGCCGATGGCGTAGAGGATCATGAACATCCCGGTCAGCCGGGCGCTGAAGTGCAGCGTGTTCTGCAGGAAGAAAATGCTCATCAGATTGACCCCGGTGAACACGCCGGGAATCGCGTAATAGATGAAGATCGAAGTGCTGAGTTTCTTGCTCTTGAGCAGGCTCAACTCGATGATCGCGTTGCTGCAGCGGCGGTAGTGCCGCAGGTACAGCACGATGAACAGCAAGCCGGCCGCGACACAGCTCAACGCGGCCAGCGCCGGGTAGTCGCCGCCGTACAGCGACATGCCCATCAGCAGGCTGGCGAGCGCGGCACTGACCAGTAGCAGGCCTTTGATGTCCGGGCGCGGCAGATCGGTCGGTTTGCTTTCCTTGATCCAGAACCATGACAGCCCGGCCGCGATCAACGAAAACGGGATGTTGCTGTAGAACACCCAGCGCCAGGAGCTGCTGTCGACAATGATGCCGCCGACCGTCGGTGAAATCGCCGGGGCAATCAGCGCGACGGCCATCACCAGTGTGGATATTTTCGCCCGTTGCTCGCCCTGAAACAGATTGAAGGTCAGCGCCTGACCGACCGGAATCAGCAGCCCGCCACCGACGCCCTGAATGAACCGCCAGATCACCAGTTCGTGGAAACTGTCGGCCATGCCGCACATCCACACAGAGCCGGTGAACACCAGCATCGAAGCGGTGAGAATCTCGCGACTGCCAAAACGCCCGGCCAGCCAGGTGCTGACCGGAATAATCAGGGTCAGGCCAAGAATATAAGCATTGGCAACCCACGCCACCGATGAAGTACTGACCTGTAAAGTTGCCGATATACTCGGCAGTGCCACCGCCGACATAAATATGTTTATACAGTCAATAAAAAAGCCGATCAGAAAGATCAGCGCGATCTTATAGCGATAGTTCATGTTGAATCCCCTTTGCCGCGCAGCATAGGGGCGATGGACTTGAAGTGTCGATACGACTATGCTTAAAACAATGTTTGACAGGATTTAACAGTGAGCCATAGCGCCATGCACTCTCATCTTAATCGGGTTCAGACGTTCCTCGCGGTGGTGGATTTTGGTTCTTATACCAAAGCTGCAAACTACCTGAGTATCAGCAAAGCCATGGCCAGCCTGCATGTCAAGGCGCTGGAGGAGGTTTTGTCGGCGACGCTGTTGATCCGCAACACCCGCAATATATCGCTGACCGAAATAGGTCAGGAGTTTTATGAAGAGTTCAAGGGGATTGTCGCGGACATCGACAATGCCTTTGATAATGTCCTGAAAGGTAATAATCGGGTATCCGGAAAGTTACGGATTAGTTCAACCAGTGAATACGGTGAAAAGTATATTCTGCCGTTGATTCCACTGTTCTCCGAGCGTTATCCGGAAATCCGCTTGTGCTACAACTTCAACTCTTCGTTGAATGATCTGGTCGCGGAAAAACTGGATCTGGTGATCCGTCTGGGTAACTTGGCGGATTCGGCATTCAAGAGCCGCAAGTTGGCCGATTATGAAATCGTGCTGGTCGCCACCGAGCAATTCCTCTCCCGACATCCGGTGCGGCAACCGCTGGACCTGAACAGCGTGCCGTGGATCGCCAACAGCAATTTGCAGGCGCCGACTCAGTGGACATTGCGCCATGGGCCAGGGCAGGGCGTTGAGGTCGGTGGCACCAGCCACTTCGAATCGAACTCGTCGACGGCGATTCGCTCGATGACGTTGTCTTCACTGGGCGTATCGGTTCTGCCTGCCTGGGTGGTGGCAGATGACATTGCCGCCGGGCGTCTGGTGCGCTTGCTGCCGGAGTATTCGCTGCCCTCGCAGTCGATCAATGTGGTGTTTCCCAACACCCCGCATCTGCCGCACAAGTCGCGGGCGTTTATTGATTTTCTGTTGTTGCATTTGGCGCAGTGATCCCGGCCCCAAAGCCCCTCACCCTAGCCCTCTCCCAGAGGGAGAGGGGACTTGATCGCGTGGTCCTTGCGAGTTACGCCGACCTGAAATATCGAGTCTAACTCAGGATTGAAAAAGCCCTCGATCGGCTCCTTTTTCCCAGCGCGGTATTTGAGCGAGCCCCGATCTGCTCCCTTTCCCCCTCGCCCCCTTGGGGGGAGAGGGCTGGGGTGAGGGGGGCTGGATTTCATTGGCACAACAAAAAGCCCCTGAATCTCTCAATTCAGGGGCTTTCGTTCAAGCGACGTTCCGAAGATCAGGCCGCTTCGATCTTGCGGTTCTGTTCAACCTTACCCAGATAGCTCGCCAGTTTTTCCTGCTCTGCCGGCGTGGTGAACAAACCGAGTTTGCTGCGGCGCCACAGAATGTCGTGGGCAGTGGTCGCCCATTCTTCGCTGCACAGGTAATCGACTTCACGGGTGTAGAGTCCACCGCCGAGGTGCTCGCCCATGTCGGCCAGGGTTTCCACGCCTTCGAGCATGCGCCAGGTGCGGCTGCCGTAAGTGGTGGACCAGCGACGGGCGATCTCGGTCGGCACGAAGTCGAACTTGTCGCGAATCTGCGCGCACAGAGCCTGTGGCGTGGTCATGTCTTCGCCACCGGGCAGGGTGGCGGTGGCCGTCCAGTTCGGGCGCATCTGGGTGAAAAATGGCAGCAACTGCGCCATCGCCGACTCAGCGAGTTTGCGGTAGGTGGTCAGCTTGCCGCCGAACACCGAAAGCAGTGGCGCTTCTTCGCCGCCAGCCGACAAGGCCAGGGTGTAATCGCGGGTGACGGCCGACGGGTTGTCGGATTCGTCGTTGCATAGTGGTCGTACGCCCGAGTAGCTGTGCTGGATGTCGTCGCGGCTGATCTGCTGCTTGAAGTGCGCGTTGACCACTTTCAGCAGGTAATCGGTTTCGGCATCGGTAATCGCCACTTTTGCCGGATCGCCAGTGTATTCACGGTCGGTGGTGCCGATCAGGGTGAAGTGGTTGTTCAGGTACGGAATGGTGAAAACGATGCGCTGATCTTCGTTTTGCAGAATGTGCGCGTGATCGCCTTCATACAGCTTCGGCACGATGATGTGGCTGCCCTGAATCAGACGGATGCCGTACGGCGACTCCATCTTCAGGTCATCACGAATGAACTTGGCGACCCACGGGCCAGCGGCGTTCACCAGCGCTTTGGCAGTGATCGAAAACAGGCTGCCGTCGGCACGTTCCAGGTTCAGGTGCCACAGGCCCTTGGCGCGGCGAGCGCTGACGCAGCGAGTCTGGGTGTGCACGTGGGCGCCTTTTTCACGGGCGGCCATTGCGTTCAGAACCACGAGGCGGGCGTCGTCGACCCAGCAGTCGGAGTATTCGAAGCCTTTCTTGATTTCGCTTTTCAGCGCGCTGTCGGCGCCGAACTTCAGGCTTTTCGAACCTGGCAGTTTTTCGCGCTTGCCGAGGTTGTCATAGAGGAACAGGCCCGCACGAATCATCCACGCCGGACGCAGGTGCGGACGGTGCGGCAGCACAAAGCGCATCGGTTTGACGATGTGCGGCGCTTTGGCCAGCAGTACTTCGCGTTCAGCTAGCGCCTCGCGCACCAGGCGGAATTCGTAATGTTCGAGGTAGCGCAGGCCACCGTGGATCAGCTTGCTGCTGGCCGACGAGGTGTGGCTGGCCAGATCATCTTTTTCACAAAGGAACACCGAAAGCCCGCGACCGGCGGCATCCGCTGCGATCCCCACGCCATTGATCCCGCCGCCGATAACGGCGATGTCGTAGATCTCGGAGATTGGGGGCGTACGCAAGGTAGAGGTGGACATCGGCTGGCCTCGGGTTCTTTTGATTTTCTATATTGGAAATCGAACATTAATGTTCATTTGCGAAAATGGTAGCCCATAAAGACGCGCGCAGCCAGTCACGTTCGATTGAAAAAACTCATCGAAGGGCGATTAAAAGAAAATTTTCGAACATTAAAGGCAAAAGATCGCAGCCTGCGGCAGCACCTACAGGTCAAGTGAACTCATGTAGGAGCTGCCGTAGGCTGCGATCTTTTGATCTTGCGGGAGTTAGACGACTTCGAGGCGAATCTTGTGCTGACTCAACAATTGCGCGAGCGCAGGCACTGGCTGCTGATCGGTTACCAGACAATCGATCAGGCTGATCGGGCCGAGGCGAATCATTGCATTGCGGCCGAACTTGCTCGAATCCGCCGCCAGAATCACTTGCCGCGCATTGGCAATGATCGCCTGGGAAACCCGCACTTCCTGATAATCGAAATCCAGCAAACTGCCGTCTTCATCAATACCGCTGATCCCGACCAGCGCGAAATCAACCTTGAACTGATTGATGAAATCCACACTGGCCTGGCCGACCACACCGCCGTCACGACGGACATTACCGCCGGTCAGCAGCACATCAAAATCATCCTTGGCACTGAGCATCGACGCTACGTGCAGGTTGTTGGTGATGATCTTCAGATGATTGTGATTGAGCAGAGCGCGGGCAATCGATTCGGTCGTGGTACCGATATTGATAAACAGCGAGGCGTGATCGGGAATCTGGGCGGCGATGGCTTCACCGATGCGTTGTTTTTCATCGCGCATCTGATCGGCGCGCATCGCATAGGCAGTGTTTTCGACGCTGGAATCATAAGCGGCACCGCCATGATAACGACGCAGCAGATTGGCTTCCGCGAGCTGATTGATGTCGCGGCGGATGGTTTGCGGGGTAACAACGAACAGCGTGGCCATTTCCTCGATGCTCACATAGCCGCGTTCGCGGACCAGCTCGAGGATTTGCTGCTGACGGGGAGGCAGATTCATGGGGCTTCCTTTGGGCTGCCGTGCAAAATTTGCCCATGATGACGCAGGAATCCGCTCCCTACCAGTTTCCAAACAACGTGAAAGCTACTTCGTGCTGGGCGCCTACGGCGTTACGCAAGCCATCCTGCGTTAAAAACAGGCTCGGACTGCTCATTTACAAACCCGTAAAGTCGAGTGCGACCCCAGCCGGTCCTCGCCTGTTTTTGCCTTGGCTTGCCTTCGCTCGCTACGCTTTCACGCTGTTTGGACCGTTTTAGCCAGTCCTAAGATTGGCTTATTCAGCGTCTTCACGCGCCCAGTCACGGGTGCGGCTGACGGCTTTTTTCCAGCCTTTGTACAGCTTCTCTTTCTCAACTTCATCCAGGCTCGGCTCGAACTCGCGCTCGATCACCGCTTTACCGCGCAGTTCTTCCAGGCTGCCCCAGAAGCCGCACGCCAGACCGGCCAGATACGCCGCACCAAGTGCGGTGGTTTCGCGCATTTGCGGGCGCTCGACCTGCGTGCCGAGAATGTCGGCCTGGAACTGCATGAGGAAGTTGTTCGCCACCGCGCCGCCGTCAACACGCAGAGCCTTGAGGCGTTCGCCGGAGTCCTGTTGCATGGCGTCGAGCACGTCGCGGGTCTGGTAGGCGATCGATTCCAGCGCAGCGCGGATGATGTGATCCACACGTACGCCGCGCGTCAGACCGAACAGCGCACCGCGGGCATACGGGTCCCAGTACGGCGCGCCGAGACCGGTGAAGGCCGGCACCAGGTACACACCATTGCTGTCCTTCACTTTATTGGCGAAGTATTCGGTGTCGTGGGCGTCGTTGATGATTTTCAGTTCATCACGCAGCCACTGCACCGTGGAACCGCCGTTGAACACCGCGCCTTCCAGTGCGTAAGCAACTTCGCCACGCGGGCCGCAGGCGATGGTGGTGAGCATGCCGTGTTGGGATTTCACCGCTTTGTCGCCGGTGTTCATCAGCAGGAAGCAGCCGGTGCCGTAGGTGTTTTTCGCCTGGCCTGGCTCGACGCACATCTGGCCGAACAGTGCCGCTTGCTGGTCACCGGCGATACCGCCGATGGCGATGCCGCTCTTGGTGCGACCGTAGATTTCCGAAGAAGCCTTCACTTCCGGAAGCATCTCGCGCGGGATATCGAGGATCTCCAGCATCTTCGAATCCCACTCCAGCGAGTGGATGTTGAAGAGCATGGTGCGCGAAGCGTTGGTGTAGTCGGTGACGTGCACCTTGCCGCCGGTGAATTTCCAGATCAGCCAGCTATCGACGGTGCCGAACAACAGTTCGCCATTGCGCGCACGCTCGCGGCTGCCTTCGACGTTGTCGAGGATCCACTTCAGTTTGGTGCCGGAGAAGTACGGGTCGGTGACCAGACCAGTGTTGTCGCGGATATATTCTTCGTGGCCATCGCGCTTGAGCTGCTGGCAGATCTCGGTGCTGCGGCGGCACTGCCAGACGATGGCGTTGTACACCGGGCGGCCGGTGGTCTTGTCCCAGACCACGGTGGTTTCGCGCTGGTTGGTGATGCCGATGGCAGCGACCTGGTCGTGGTGCAGACCGGCCTGGGCCAGCGCTTCAACCATTACCGCGCTCTGGGTGGCGAAGATTTCCATCGGATCGTGTTCGACCCAACCGGCCTGCGGGTAATGCTGAGCGAATTCGCGCTGCGCGGTGCAGACCACGTTCGCATCGCGGTCGAAAATGATCGCGCGGGAGCTGGTCGTACCCTGATCGAGGGCAATGATGTAGTTCTTATTCTGAATGTCGGTCATGTCGATTGCCTTGGACGAAATAAGGGAGAGTGGGCCGTGGCGCAGGCTCTATCGGGCAGGAGCCGGCGCCGACTGTTTCAAGAAGTTCTTGGTTTGCCGTCAATGGCCGGTTCTGCATCCTTTGTAGCAGGTGTGGCGCCGGTCAGGTGACGGGCGATGAGCCCGCGATACCCGGCAGCGCCGAGGCAGGCACCGACAATCGGTGCAAAAATCGGAATCAGGAAGTACGGAATATCGCGGCCGCCAGTGAAGGAAATTTCACCCCAGCCGGCGAAGAAAGTCATCAGTTTCGGACCGAAGTCACGCGCCGGGTTCATCGCGAAACCGGTCAGCGGCCCCATCGAGCTGCCGATCACCGCGATCAGAAAACCGATCAGCAGCGGTGCCAGCGGGCCTTTCGGCAGGCCGTTGTTGTCGTCGGTCAGGGACATGATCACGCCCATCAGGATGGCGGTGATGATCATCTCCACCAGGAATGCCTGAGTAGTCGACAGCACTGGATTGGGGAACGTCGAGAACACCGAGGCCAACTCGAGGCTGGCAGCCGAGCCGCGAACCATTTGGTGAGTTTGTTCGTAATCGAAGAATAGATTGCTGTACAGCGTGTAAACCAGCAGCGCTCCGCAGAAGGCGCCGGCGATCTGGGCAAGAATGTAGAACGGCAGTTTGCGCTTTTCGAAGTCAGCGAAGATCGCGAGCGCAATGCTCACGGCTGGGTTCAAGTGTGCACCGGAAACCCCGGCAGTGAGGTAGATCGCCATGCTCACGCCGACGCCCCAAATGATGCTGATTTCCCACAGGCCGAAGCTGGCGCCCGCGACTTTGAGCGCGGCGACGCAACCGGTGCCGAAAAAGATCAGCAGTGCAGTACCCAGAAATTCGGCCATGCATTGGCTCGAGAGCGATGGTTGCTGTAAAGCAGTTGTCATTGAAAACCTCGGTTTTTGTTGTTGTCTGGCGTCATGCCGATAGGGCAGGGCGCGATTTTCCCCGGTCAGGAATCCCCATTCCTTTCCCGGTTTACTGCTGAGTGCTGCGATGACGATAATTCTTACATTATTCAGATTCGAAAAAATATAGACAAGAAACAAACCTGTCAAAGGTCGAAAGTGAACCATCGGTCACAATAAAACTATTCGCTGTGTGAATGATCCTTCGCCGGCGAGGCGGAACGGCGCGCTCAGAATGTCTGCAAGTCACGGGAATCACGGCTTGGGATAGAGCCTTTTAGGGGCTGATCACCTAGAATCCGGCACAGTGTTTTTCCGTCACTGCCGAGCCCGGAGCTGCCATGACCCCTGCGTTGGACTTGTTGAAAAAAGTTCGTGCCGAACATCGCGTGCACAGTTACGAACATGACCCCAAAGCCGCCTCCTATGGGCTGGAGGCCGCAGAAAAACTGGCACTTGAGCCGGCACAGGTGTTCAAGACCTTGCTTGCAGCCAGCGAAAAAGGTGAATTGCTGGTCGCAGTAGTGCCGGTCGTCGGAAGCCTCGACCTCAAAGGTCTGGCGCATGCTGCCGGGGTGAAAAAAGTCGAGATGGCTGACCCGGCAGCGGCCCAGCGCTCCACCGGTTATCTGCTGGGTGGCATCAGCCCGTTGGGGCAGAAGAAGCGCTTGCGCACCTTCATCGATAACTCCGCTCAGGGTTTTGCGACTATTTATGTCAGCGCCGGCCGGCGCGGCCTGGAAGTGGAATTGGCGCCCGCCGTGCTTGCTGAACATACCCAGGCGAAGTTTGCCGATATCGGCCGCACGTAGCCGTTATCGCTGTATGCAGAAAATTGGCCGGTTCTGTCACTGGCGCTGATTGCCTCGTGGTTGCATGCTCGGCGGACTGACTTAGGGAGAAGGTTATGCAGCTCGAGTTTCATCAGGTCGACGCGTTCAGTGATCGGCCGTTCAGTGGCAATCCGGCGATGGTTTATCGGCTGGAGGCGTGGCTAGCGGATGAGTTGATGCAAAAGATCGCCGCCGAACACAATCTGGCGGAAACCGCGTTTCTGGTGCGCGAAGGTCAGGCCTGGCATATCCGCTGGTTTACCCCGACCACTGAAGTGCCGTTGTGCGGGCACGCCACGTTGGCCAGTGCTTATGTGCTGTTCGAGATGTATAAGGAAACCGCCGAGCGTATCGACTTCACTTGTAAGTCCGGCGCGCTGAGCGTCACTCGAGAAGGTGATCGGTTGTGGCTGGATTTTCCGTCGATCATGCCGTCAGAGATCGGCGTTACCCTGGATGTTGAGCGGGCGCTGGGTGTCGAAGCGGTTGATGTCCTTGGCTCAAACGAACTGTTTGTGGTGCTGGAGTCGGAGCAGGCGGTGCTCGATTGCAAGCCGGACATGGTCGCTTTGGCCAAGCTGCCGTGGCTCGGCGCGATCGTCACGGCGCGCGGCAATCAACACGATTTTGTCTCGCGCTATTTCGCCCCGGCAATTGGCATCAATGAAGACCCGGTGACCGGCTCGACGCATTGCAGCCTGATTCCGTATTGGTCGAAACGTCTGGGCAAGTCGAGCCTGACCGCGTGCCAGCGCTCGGCGCGGGGCGGGGAGTTGTTCTGTCGTCTGGAAGGTGAGCGCGTGAAGATCGGCGGCAATGCGACGCTGGTTGCCAGTGGCACCCTGATCCTCGGTTAAAAGCTGAAAGATCGCAGCCTTCGGCAGCTCCTACATTGATCCCTGTAGGAGCTGCCGAAGGCTGCGATCTTTTGATCTTTAAAGCGCGGTGCTGTAGCGGCGGACGCCGTTTTCCACTGCCGGGATTTGTGCAGCGGTACTGCCCGATGCCTGGAACAGCACCAGATGTTCAGCAGCTACGCGAATCCCCACCTCTGCCCCAACCTGATGATCGGCATGGCTGGGGAAAATCGATTCCAGCTGCGCACCCGTCGGCAATTGCAGGCGATACAACGTTGAAGCACCAAGGAACGTCTTGCCGACAATCCGCGCTTTCAACGCACTGTCCGGCGCATAAACAATGTCATCCGGACGCAACAAAACATCCACCGCGCCGCCAATCGGCCAAGTGTAAGCACGATTGCCGCGCAGCTCACCCAGCTCAGTCTGCACCGATTCCGGGCTGTCGAGCTGGCCGCGAATGAAGTAACCCTGTCCGATAAAACTGGCCACATAGGGCGTTGCCGGCTCGTGATACAGGTTGTAAGGAGTGTCCCACTGTTCGAGTCGACCTTCCTTGAACACTCCGACGTGATCGCTGACGGCGAAGGCTTCTTCCTGGTCGTGGGTCACCAGAATCGCACTGGTGCCACGGGCCTTGAGGATGTCGCGCACTTCATGACTGAGCTTGCGCCGCAGTTCACCATCGAGGTTGGAGAACGGCTCGTCGAGCAACAGCAATTGCGGCTCCGGTGCCAAGGCGCGGGCGAGGGCGACGCGTTGTTGCTGGCCGCCGGACAACTCGTGCGGAAAGCGTTTGCCAAGGTTTTTCAGGTTGACCAGTTCGAGCAGCTCCTCGGTGACGCGCTCCTTGTTCGGGTGCTTGCGGATACCGAAGGCAATATTGTCGGCAACGCTCAGGTGCGGGAACAGCGCGTAATCCTGGAACACCATGCCGATCCGGCGTTTTTCCGGCGCCAGGGTGAAACCGGCGCTGGAGATGGTTTCGCCACCGAGGGTGATTTCACCTTCGTGCACCGGTTCGAATCCGGCGATGGCGCGCAGGGTGGTGGTCTTGCCGCAGCCGGACGAACCGAGCAGGCAGCCAATGTCACCGGCGTTGAGGTGCAGATTGAGTTTCTGCACCACGCGTTGGTCTTGATAGCCGCAAGCGAGGTTGCGCAGGTTCAGCAGTAATTCATGGCTCATGCGTGGTGATATGCCGGTTCGACGAGGAACTCGAGCAGGGCCTTTTGTGCGTGGAGACGGTTTTCTGCCTGATCCCAGGCGACGGAGCGCGGGTCATCAAGCAGGTCGAGGCTGATTTCTTCGCCACGGTGCGCAGGCAAACAGTGCATGAACAGCACGTCCTCGGCAGCGAGGTCGAGCAGGGCGCGGTTGACCTGGAACGGGGCGAACAGCTTGAGGCGCTTGGCAGTTTCCTCTTCCTGACCCATCGAAGTCCAGACATCGGTGCTCACCAGATGCGCGCCGCGCACGGCGTCGGCCGGATCGCGAACGATGGTCACGCGATCGCCAGCCTTGGCCACGAACTCCGGGTTAGGCTCGTAGCCTTCCGGGCAGGCGACGCGCAACTGGAAGTCGAACTGGATCGCCGCCTCTATATAGCTGTTGCACATGTTATTGCCGTCGCCGATCCAGGCCACGGTCTTGCCCTGAATCGAGCCACGGTGTTCAAGGAAGGTCTGCATGTCGGCCAGCAACTGGCAAGGGTGCAGGTCATCGGACAGGCCGTTGATCACCGGCACGCGCGAGTTGGCCGCGAATTCGGTCAGAGTGCTGTGGGCGAAGGTGCGGATCATCACCGCATCGAGCATGCTCGACATGACGATGGCGCAGTCACCGATCGGCTCGCCACGGCCCAGTTGGGTGTCACGCGGGGACAGGAAGATTGCCTGGCCACCGAGCTGGATCATGCCGGCCTCGAACGAGATCCGGGTGCGGGTCGAGGATTTCTCGAAGATCATCCCCAGCACGCGGTTTTTCAGAGGCTCGAACAGTACGCCGCGGTTACGCAGGTCCTTGAGCTCAACGCCTCGACGGATCACGCTGACCAGCTCTTCGGGCGTGCAATCCATCAGGGAGAGAAAGTGCCTTGCGCTCATCATTGACTACCTTTTTGCTACAAACCGCAGATGCTCAAAGCCTTGTTTAACGGAACAACGGGCGAGACCTGCGGCGTAAGCCGCACGGGGCGACGAAATAGGGGAAGGCGCGATATTGACACTAAATGTCGCGTTTTTCCAATAGGCTACGGTTTTTGCGGAAATCGAAGGGCGCACTGGATGTAGCAGTCACGCATTTGAAGTCGGGTTCAGGACAGCAGCGAGCCTCTTTGTACACTGGCCTCGCGGGGCTTGGCAATGCGCCGTGACGGGGATTGGGTCAACTGGGTCGGTTTACGACCGTGGCGCCATGCCATCACTTGGTCGGATGCTTGGGCTGAAACATTTGCTAAAGCAAAGTGCTGGGTTATAAATAAGTTTCGAGCGACGCAGGAAGCCTCCGCATGGAATCGAAAGAAAAACTGTTAATGGAACTGTTGGGCCACACGGCTCGCTCTCTGACTCATCTCACCGCGTCAGTCACTTCAATGTCATTCGAACTGCTGCGCAGCGAAGACGAAGTGGTGAAGAGTGCCGGCCGCCACATGATTGATCGCATGGCGACTATCAGCGCAGGGCTCGACGAGCATTGGCGGTTGATTGGCGAACTGACCGGCGTCCATGTCGCCCACGAGCAGATCGAAACCATTCAGGAAATCCAGTTGGCGGCACCGCCTCAGCTCCCTTCCAGTTAAACGTGGCGATCTATCGGCTCTCCTGATAGTCGTCGATTCACAAGACGAACGTCGCTGGCGCCTGGACGGCGCCGGGGCCATAGTTTTGTTCCCGCGGGCGTGATTGTCCGCCCAGAACAAGACAGAGACTGGCCATGACCAAGACTCTCCATCACCGTGCCTGCCACCTGTGCGAAGCCATTTGTGGGCTGACCATCGAGACCACCGAAACCGATGGCCATGTTGCGATCACCTCGATCAAGGGTGATGCCCTCGACACCTTCAGCCGTGGCCACATCTGCCCCAAAGCCGTGGCCCTGCAAGACATCCAGAATGATCCGGACCGCCTGCGCCAGCCAATGCGTCGCGTTGGTAGCGAGTGGCTGCCGATCGAGTGGGACGAAGCGTTTGCGCTGGTGGCCGAGAAACTGGCGGCGATTCAGGAACGTCATGGCCAGAACGCTGTGGCGGTCTATCAAGGCAACCCGAGCGTGCATAACTACGGGCTGATGACCCACAGCAATTATTTCCTCGGTTTGCTGAAGACGCGCAATCGCTTCTCGGCGACCTCGGTCGATCAGTTGCCGCACCACTTGAGCAGTTACTTGATGTACGGCCACGGCTTGCTGCTGCCGATTCCGGACATCGATCACACCGACTTCATGCTGATCCTCGGCGGCAATCCGCTGGCCTCCAACGGCAGCATCATGACCGTGCCAGATGTTGAGAAACGTTTAAAGGCAATCCAGGCGCGCGGCGGTAAAGTCGTTGTGGTTGATCCACGACGCAGTGAGACGGCGGCGATGGCTGATCAGCATTTGTTCGTGCGTCCGGGGGGCGATGCGGCGCTGTTGTTTGGTGTGCTCAACACCTTGTTCAGCGAAGGGCTGACCCGCGACAGTCATTTGCCGATTGATGGTCTGGACGACGTACGCGCGGCGGTGGCGGCGTTCACGGCGGAGGCGATGAGTCCGTTGTGCGCCGTGCCAGCCGAGCAGATCCGCCAATTGGCACGTGACTTCGCTGCTGCGCCGAGTGCGGTTTGCTATGGGCGCATGGGTGTTTCAACCCAAGCCTTTGGCACCTTGTGTCACTGGGTCGTGCAATTGATCAATCTGGTCACTGGCAACCTCGACCGGGTTGGCGGCGCGTTGTGCACCGAGCCGGCCGTGGATCTGGTGGCGTCGACCTCGGGCGGGCATTTCAACAAATGGCAGAGCCGTGTCTCGGGTCGTCCTGAATACGGCGGCGAGTTGCCGGTCTCGGCGCTGGCCGAAGAAATGCTCACTGAAGGCGACGGCCAGATCCGTGCGCTGATCACTGTGGCCGGCAATCCGGTGTTGTCGACGCCGAACGGGCGGCAACTGGAGCAAGCGCTGGACGGCCTGGAGTTCATGGTCAGCATTGACCTCTACATCAACGAAACCACGCGCTACGCCGATCTGATCCTGCCGTCGACCTCGGCGCTGGAGAATGATCACTACGACACCACCTTCAATCTGTTCGCGGTGCGCAACGTCACCCGCTTCAACCGCGCGATCCTCGCCAAGCCTGAGGGTGCTTTGCATGACTGGGAGATCTTCGTCGGTCTGGCCAAGGCCTTCGCCGAGAAGACCGGTAAAGAACTGAAACCGACCATGCCGCCGGCGAAGATGATCGACATGGGCCTGCGCATGGGCCTGTACGGTGACGCCTCTGAGCAGAAACTCTCGTTAGCGACATTGTTCGATCATCCGCACGGGATCGATCTGGGGGCGCTGAAAGCGAATCTGGCGTCGCGGCTGAAAACGCCGAATCAGCGAGTGCAGGCCGCTCCGCCAGAGATTCTCGCTGACCTTGCACGTTTCGCTGCCTTGCAGGCGCCAGCCGCCGATGAGCTGTTGATGATCGGCCGCCGCCACGTACGCAGCAACAATTCGTGGATGCACAACTATCACCGTCTGGTGAAGGGCAAGCCGCGCCATCAACTGCTGATGCACCCGGATGACCTTGCCAGTCGTGGGCTCAACGATGGTCAGTTGGTGCGCGTCAGTTCACGGGTTGGCCAGATCGAGGTGGAAGTGCTCGGCAGTCTGGACATGATGAAAGGCGTGGTCAGCCTGCCGCACGGCTGGGGCCATGCGCGGCCGGGTGTGCAGATGGCGATTGCCAGTGGCCAGCCGGGCTCGAGTGCCAATGAT
The DNA here is from genome assembly GCF_900187605.1 of Pseudomonas sp. Irchel 3H7. Lineage (GTDB taxonomy): Bacteria > Pseudomonadota > Gammaproteobacteria > Pseudomonadales > Pseudomonadaceae > Aquipseudomonas. Next base: position 298,542 of record NZ_FYEA01000003.1, on the reverse strand, counting down.
CTGACCGATGAATGCCAGCTTGATGAATTGTCGGGTAATGCGGCCCTTAATGGTGTGCCGGTGACGGTGGCGGCGGCCTGAATGTGACCGTCGGGGAGACCGAGCATGGCGCTCGGGATTCCGTTACAATGCGTCACCGTGCCGACCCATGAGTCGGAAAGTTCAGCCGAGGTGCTCCATGGATATCATCGAAACGATTAAAGAGCAGATTGCCAACAACACCATTCTGCTTTACATGAAAGGCTCGCCGAATGCCCCACAGTGTGGCTTCTCCGCGAAAGCTGCGCAGGCTGTCATGGCTTGCGGCGAAAAGTTTGCGTACGTGGACATCCTGCAGAACCCGGAAATCCGCGCCAACCTGCCTAAATACGCCAACTGGCCGACTTTCCCGCAACTGTGGGTCGGCGGTGAGCTTGTCGGCGGTAGCGACATCATGACCGAGATGGCTGCAGACGGTTCGTTGCAAACCACCATCAAGTCGGCTGTTGAAGCGGCAGCGGCGAACAAGTCCGAAGCCTGATCGGCCAGGTCTCATGCGACAGCTGCTGCTTCTGTAGGAGCTGTCGAGTGAAACGAGGCTGCGATCTTCTGATCTTCAGCCACTAAAAAGCCCCGCCACTCGAAAGAGGGCGGGGCTTTTTAGTGCGTTCGAAAAGTTACTGCAAGTTGCCGGTGCAATCTGAAAAGATCGCAGCCTGCGGCAGCTCCTACTCTTCGCCCATCTGCGATTGCAGATAGTTCTCAAGACCGACTTTATCGATCAGGCCCAGTTGGGTTTCCAGCCAGTCGATATGTTCTTCTTCAGATTCGAGAATGTCTTCCAGCAGTTCACGGCTGCCGAAGTCGCCAACGGTTTCGCAATGCGCGATCGCGGTCTTCAGGTCAGCATGGCCGGTCTTCTCGATACGCAGGTCGCACTCCAGCATTTCCTTGGTGTGCTCGCCGATGTGCAGCTTGCCCAGGTCCTGCACGTTCGGCAGGCCTTCGAGGAACAGGATGCGCTTGATCAGCTTGTCCGCGTGCTTCATCTCGTCGATGGATTCTTTGTATTCGTGCTTGCCGAGCTTGTTCAGACCCCAATCTTCGTACATGCGCGCATGCAGGAAGTACTGATTGATCGCGACCAGCTCATTGGCAAGGATCTTGTTGAGATGCTGGATGACTGTAATGTCGCCTTTCATGATCGGAGTCCTGCCCTGTAATAGCTGTATATACGGCAGAGTTTGAGCTTCGCACTTATAAGTGTCAAACCTAAGTTATTGAATAATATATGAAAATTAATCGGAATAAGAATGTTTGTGTTCCGCGTCTGGACGCTAAGCAATTGATTTACAGGCATAAAAAAACCGGACATAAGTCCGGTTCTTTGAAATGGGGTGTTATTACGCGGCAGTAAATTCTACCGGATAGGGGATCGCGGCCTGAGCGGTTTGCAGCTTGGTCAGGGTTTCGCGTACCACTTCCTTGGCAAGGCAGGCACATTTGCCGCATTGGCTGGCGACGCCGGTGGCCTGGCGAACTTCTTTATAGCTGCAGCAACCTTCATAGATCGCTTCGCGGATCTGTCCGTCGGTGACGCCAGTGCAGAGACAAACATACATAAGTGAGAACCGTCGCTGGTTGTGACTCAATTGCGATGGATCTTAATGTTAACGAGAATGATTGTCAAAGTGCTTTCGGAACGCTTCAGCCGATTAACAGCCATGACTGACGAACGGTATTTACTGGCGATTTGCCTGGCCCCGTAAATGCAGCGCCGTTCTGCGCCTGCTTTGAAAAACCGTTAAGGACAGGCCAAATTCGCAGTGTATGATGGTCGGCCCTTGCGAAGGGGGTTCGTGTCACAGGGCTGTCGCCTGAGGGTGGCAGGCTGGCGCGGACCCTGAACTTCAAGTTTTTACACCAGGAGATATCAATGAGCGTACTCGTAGGCAAACAAGCCCCTGACTTCACCGTCCCGGCCGTACTCGGCAATGGCGAGATCGTTGACAGCTTCACCCTGTCCTCGGCCATCAAAGGCAAATACGGCCTGGTGTTCTTCTACCCACTGGACTTCACCTTCGTCTGCCCGTCCGAGCTGATCGCTCTGGACAACCGCATGGCCGACTTCAAGGCGCGCAACGTTGAAGTGATCGCTGTGTCGATCGACTCGCACTTCACTCACAACGCATGGCGCAACACGCCTGTGAACAATGGCGGCATCGGCCAGGTGAAATACACCATGGCTGCCGACATGAAGCACGACATCGCCAAGGCCTATGACGTTGAATCCGAAGGCGGCGTAGCTTTCCGTGGCGCGTTCCTGATCGACGACAAAGGCGTTGTCCGCTCGCAGATCATCAACGACCTGCCGCTGGGCCGTAACATGGAAGAGCTGATCCGTCTGGTCGACGCTCTGCAATTCCACGAAGAGCACGGCGAAGTCTGCCCTGCCAACTGGAAAAAAGGCGACAAAGGCATGAACGCTTCGCCAGAAGGCGTTGCTGCATACCTGACCGAGAACGCTGCAGCCCTGTAAGGCGCAACGTCGAGGTACAAAAAAACCGGCCCACGTGGCCGGTTTTTTTATCCGCGGGATTTACCCGACGACCATCGATCAGTCGTCGAAATCTTCCCAACCGCCCATCTGTTTCCAGCGGTTGACGATGCCGCAGAACAGCTCAGCGGTTTTCTCGGTGTCGTAACGCGCTGAGTGCGCCTCACGGCCGTCGAAATCGATGTCGGCTGCCTGACAGGCTTTCGCCAGTACGGTTTGACCGTACGCCAGACCGGCCAGCGTCGCGGTGTCGAAGCTGGAGAACGGGTGGAACGGGTTGCGCTTCATGTCCAGTCGCGCGACAGCGGCATTGAGGAAGCCAAGGTCGAAGCTGCTGTTGTGGCCAACCAGAATCGCGCGCTTGCAGCCATTGGCCTTCAACGCTTTGCGAATGCCACGGAAGATGTCGGTCAACGCGGTTTCTTCGCTGACGGCCATGCGCAGTGGGTGATCGAGCTTGATTCCGGTGAACTCCAGCGCCGCTGCTTCGATGTTGGCGCCTTCGAACGGCTCAACGCGGAAGAAGTAAGTGTGATCCGGGTAAACAAAACCCTTTTCATCCATGGCGATGGTGGTCGCGGCAATCTCCAGCAACGCATCGGTGGCCGAGTTGAAGCCGCCGGTTTCTACGTCGACGACAACCGGCAGGTAGCCGCGAAAGCGTGCTGCCATCGGGTGACGGGAACCGCCACCGCCACTTTGACCGTCCAGTTCGTCGTCGAAATGGTCTTCACTCACGCGTGTTCCTCCAGCAGGCGCCAGCGCAGTTTTTCACCGGCGCGCAGCGGGATAACGGTCAGCTCGCCGAATGGCAGGCTGGTCGGGGCGGTCCATTCTTCACGGACCAGGGTGATGCGATCGGTGTTTGCCGGCAGGCCGTAGAAACGCGGACCGTTGAGGCTGGCGAAGGCCTCGAGCTTGTCCAGCGCGTTACGCTGTTCAAAGGCTTCGGCGTACATCTCGATGGCGGCGTACGCGGTGTAGCAGCCGGCGCAGCCGCAAGCGGCTTCCTTGGCGTGCTGCGCGTGCGGCGCCGAGTCGGTACCGAGGAAGAACTTGGCGCTGCCGCTGGTGGCGGCATCGAGCAAGGCTTCCTGATGCGTGTTGCGCTTGAGGATCGGCAAGCAATAGAAGTGCGGCCGAATCCCGCCCACCAGCATGTGGTTGCGGTTGTACAGCAGGTGATGCGCGGTGATGGTCGCGCCAACGTTGGCCGAAGCCTCTTTGACGAACTGCACGGCATCGCCGGTGGTGATGTGTTCGAACACCACTTTCAGCGTCGGAAAACGCTCGACCACGCGGCGCATGTGCTCATCGATGAAAATCTTTTCGCGGTCGAACACATCGACGTCGCCACGGGTGACTTCGCCGTGGATCAGCAGCGGCATGCCAACTTCGGCCATGGCCTCGATCGCCGGCAGAATCTTGTCGATGCTGGTCACGCCGGAGTCGGAATTGGTGGTTGCGCCGGCCGGGTACAGCTTGGCGGCGTAGACAAAACCACTGGCCTTGGCTTCACGAATTTCTTCGGGCTGGGTGCGGTCGGTGAGGTACAGCACCATCAGCGGCTCAAAGCGACTGCCGGCCGGGCGGGCAGCGAGAATCCGCTGGCGATAGCCGTCGGCTTCAGCGGCGTTGCGCACCGGAGGTACCAGGTTGGGCATGATGATCGCGCGGCCAAAAGTGCGCGCAACATCGGCAACGGTATTGGTCAACACGGCACCATCGCGAAGATGAATGTGCCAGTCGTCGGGACGCAGCAGGGTCAGGCGGTCGGACATGAGGGGATTCCAGGCGGGTCAAACTGAGGCGAATGCTACCGGAAAAGACTCTTGCAGGCACTCGCTATCAAGTTTTGCGGGAACCTTCCGATATCCCGTAGGTATGCCGTAAACATAGTGTGAATCGGTCTTTGTGTTTCAGAAGCCAATGGAGCCTCCCGTGCGCCAGCGTTATTTAGCCTTGCTCAGTGTGTTTGCCAGCTTTCCCGCGATGGCGCTCACGTACCAGACCCGTCTGGAGAACATTGAGTGGACGGTCGCCGGCGACAAGTTCGAATGTCGTCTGACCCAGCCGATCACCGATTTCGGTTCGGGTGAGTTCGTGCGCAAGGCCGGCGAGCAGGCGATATTTCGTCTGAATGCCTACAACGCCATGCTTGGCGGCGGTTCGGCGACGTTGCTGGCGGCGGCTGCGCCTTGGCAGCCGGGTCGTAGTGACATCAATCTCGGCTCTGTGAGGCTTGGCAGTGGCAACGTGCTGTTCAGCAGTTCGCAGTCGCAGGCCGGCGGTTTGATCAGCGGCCTGCTGGACGGACGGAGCCCGGTCGTGCGTCGCGCGTCTGGCGATGGCCGTGTCTCGGAAGTGCGTTTATTGCCGGTGAAATTCAGCAAGGCGTTTAACGACTATCAGACCTGTGTAGCGAAATTGCTGCCGCAGAATTTCGACCAGATCAAGCAATCGCAGATCGGCTTCCCCGGCGAAGGCGTTGATCTGGACGCCGCCGCCAAGGCCAAGCTGCAAGTGATGCTCGAATTCATGAAGGCCGATCCGACGGTCAATCACATCGAACTCGATGGCCATTCCGACAACAGCGGTAATCGTCTGACCAACCGTGAACTGTCGCGCCGCCGAGCGCTGGCAGTGGTCGACTTCTTCAAGGCCAATGGCATCGCCGAATCGCAGATCACAGTACGTTTCCATGGTGAACAATACCCATTGGTTCCGAACACCAATGCGGCCAACCGGGCGAAGAACCGTCGGGTTGCGGTGAAGCTTGCACGCGTGGCGCCAACCACCGCTCCAGCGCCTCAGGCGAGCACCCCAGCCAGCACTGCAGCGACTTCCTGACCCGCCGGTCATCGTCGCGCTGTCGACAGATTCTGTCGCTTTGTCGTCTTAAGCTGTCGCGCCTCTGTAAATTATCGCGTTTGAGCGGTAGACTCCTCGGCTTTCCGTAGAACCCCGTGGAGTGATGGCATGGCGGACGTAAACAAGGTCGTTCTGGCGTATTCCGGCGGCCTGGACACTTCGGTGATCCTCAAGTGGCTGCAGGATACTTATAACTGTGAAGTGGTGACCTTCACCGCTGATCTCGGTCAAGGCGAAGAGGTCGAGCCGGCCCGCGCCAAGGCTCAGGCCATGGGCGTCAAAGAAATCTACATCGACGATCTGCGCGAAGAATTCGTGCGTGATTTCGTGTTCCCGATGTTCCGCGCCAACACCGTTTACGAAGGCGAGTACCTGCTGGGTACTTCCATCGCACGTCCGCTGATCGCCAAGCGTCTGATCGAAATCGCCAACGAAACCGGCGCTGACGCCATTTCCCATGGCGCTACCGGTAAAGGCAACGACCAGGTGCGTTTCGAACTGGGTGCCTACGCACTCAAGCCTGGCGTTAAAGTGATTGCCCCTTGGCGTGAGTGGGACCTGCTGTCCCGCGAGAAGCTGATGGACTACGCCGAGAAGCACGCGATCCCGATCGAGCGTCACGGCAAGAAGAAGTCTCCGTACTCGATGGACGCCAACCTGCTGCACATCTCCTATGAAGGCGGCGTGCTGGAAGACACCTGGACCGAGCACGAAGAAGACATGTGGAAATGGACCGTCTCCCCGGAGAACGCTCCTGATAAAGCGCAATACCTGGAACTGACTTACCGCAACGGCGACATCGTTGCACTGGACGGCGTCGAAATGACTCCGGCCACCGTGCTGGCGACACTGAACAAAATCGGTGGTGCCCACGGTATCGGCCGTCTCGACATCGTCGAGAACCGTTACGTCGGCATGAAGTCCCGTGGTTGCTACGAAACCCCGGGCGGCACCATCATGCTGCGCGCTCACCGCGCCATCGAATCGATCACCCTGGACCGCGAAGTCGCTCACCTCAAAGACGAGCTGATGCCGAAATACGCCAGCCTGATCTACACCGGTTACTGGTGGAGCCCAGAGCGTCTGATGCTGCAGCAGATGATCGACGCTTCGCAGGTCAACGTGAACGGCGTTGTGCGCCTGAAGTTGTACAAAGGCAACGTGATCGTCACTGGCCGCAAGTCCGACGATTCGCTGTTCGATTCCAACATCGCGACCTTCGAAGAAGATGGCGGTGCTTACAATCAGGCTGACGCTGCGGGCTTCATCAAGCTCAACGCGCTGCGCATGCGCATTGCTGCCAACAAGGGCCGCAAGCTGTTCTAAGCGTTGCAGACTGACGTGCAATGAAAAGGGCGGCCTTGTCATCGAGACAAGGCCGCCCTTTTTGCTTGATTCTTTGGCGGTTTCTGTTCGGGTCATGTTCAGGTTTTCGCACGTGTGGCAACGACTCTGCCTTCATGCTCGCCCCAGTAGTGTCACCGCTTGTGAGCAAAGGTTATAAACAATACACAGCGTGTTGCCAGAGCCTTTTTTTATGTGCCTGATTTGCAGCAGTGCATTTTGCGTCAGTAAAACATCGGACACATGATTGGAAAGAAAGACGACCACACGGGCAGTTTTCCTGTCCAGGTTGCGGATATTTTCCACTATCGTGGCTAACTCTCTCGATGCATCGACATCCCTGGCGTCTATGAGATGGAGATTGCTGATCGACGCGGGCAACTGAATGTTGTGCTGAACAATCAGGCTCGGTTTTGCGTTGATGTCCGCAGGCGGGTCAGGTGCGTTGTGTACTTTGCACGAGTCTTTGCATTCGACAGTGCCCGATTCGCTCGGCACGATACAACTGGAGAATCCGAATGTACCTGGTGTGGCAGGTTCTTGCATCGAGGTGTTTCGTTTGTTCTCGCGATCATTGATATCGATTACTTTCAGGAAGTTCTTGTCTTTACCGAAATCGGAAGGTGAATAGAGGGAGCGGTAGTTGAAGTTCAAAGTGATAAAGAAAAGAAATAACAAATAAAATGGAAAGCTGATCAAGAACCACACATAAATTTCCCTGTCCTGGTTGTCAAGGAAAGGCAGAGACACGGCGGCTGATGTTTCAGAGATGGCCGCAAATATGGCAATGACGGTCATTGGGTTGCTAATCTTCTTTTTGATTTTTAGCATGTTTGTACTCTTTGGTCTGGTCTTGCTCATGGTTAATAAGTTCGTATTGTCTGGATGTAGTTAGTGGTGTTTCAGTGTTTATTTTTATAGCAAAATTATAGGGCTTGGTATAAATATCTTGTTTCAGGTGTTTATGTTTTTCTCGACGTTATAATGCCGATGCGACCGCTGTTGCCAGGTGTTTCCAATATCCCGATATTTTTCAGTCGCGCGCATATGCCCGGGCGCCAATGCCGTTCGGGCACAATGAACTGCAGCGACGGCGTGTGTTTTTTACCGGTAGTCGTAGTCCGTAACAGGTTGAAAGAGAAATTTTTCCTCCGGCAAAAGCAGATGCGGCGTCGGATGTTTAGAGGGGTAGAGGTTTTTTGTAGGATTAATCCGCGATGGATGTAGGGCATGTCTCTCGATGCAAGTGCGTGTTAACACTGGCATGCCATAGAGCAAGTGACTGGGCTATTGTGCGTGTTCTAAAAATTCGAACAGCGAAACTGGACTTGCCCATGAATAAAGTGCTGATCGTGGATGATCACCCTGTCATTCGTCTTGCGGTACGTATGCTGATGGAACGTCATGGCTACGAAGTCATCGCAGAAACTGATAACGGTGTGGACGCGTTACAACTTGCTAGAGAACAAATGCCGGATATTGTCATTCTGGACATTGGAATACCAAAACTTGATGGTCTGGAAGTTATCGCACGCCTGACCTCAACGGCCATGCCTATTAAAGTACTGGTTCTGACTTCCCAGGCTCCCGGGCACTTTTCCATGCGCTGCATGCAATCGGGGGCGGCCGGCTATGTGTGCAAACAGCAGGACTTGACCGAGTTACTCAGCGCAATCAAGGCCGTATTGTCCGGCTACAGTTATTTTCCCAATCAGGCTCTGCATACCGTGCGTACCAGTCTGGGCAATGCAAGTGAAGCCGATATGGTGGATCGTCTGTCCGGTCGGGAGATGATGGTGCTGCAGCAGTTGGCGCGGGGCAAAACCAACAAGGAAATTGCAGATGGCATGTTTTTGAGCAACAAAACCGTGAGCACCTACAAGACGCGCTTGTTGTTGAAGCTCAATGCGCGTTCTCTGGTTGATCTGATCGAATTGGCGCAGCGTAATGGTCTGGTCTGAATCCATCGATGGCTGACAGGGTCATGGGCCGATCAAGCTCAGCTAGCCGCACAAAGAGAAAAGCCTCCGGTTCGGGAGGCTTTCAAGTATCAGTCATCAAAATCGTAATCGGCCAATTGCTTTTGCAGTCGGCGCTCCTCAAGCAGGTTGTCGATCGTACGGCGCTTGCTGAGATTGGTCTTGGCGACTTCGACCACAGGTTCGGCGTCATCAGTTTCTGCAGCGATATCGTCATCTACATCCAGTGGCTCTTTGTCGCTACTCATAAGCTAACTCCCGGCTAAGAATGCCTTTGGCGCCCCTTATATCGACATTCCTGCAGCGGGTAAAAAAGATTTTTTCAATCGACTTATCAATTGTTCCAATAGCCGGTCAATCGTCAGAAGTTTTGTCTTTGTACTCGCACAAGTCTTCGATCCGGCAACTCCCACACCGTGGCTTGCGGGCCAGACACACGTAGCGACCGTGAAGAATCAGCCAGTGATGAGAGTCGAGCAGGAATTCCTTGGGTACAAACTTCATCAGCTTGTTTTCCACTTCAACCACATTTTTGCCCGGTGCAATGCCGGTGCGGTTGCTGACGCGAAAGATGTGGGTGTCGACGGCCATGGTCAGTTGGCGGAACGCTGTGTTGAGTACGACGTTGGCGGTCTTGCGGCCTACTCCTGGCAAGGCTTCGAGCTCTTCACGGGTTTGGGGAACCACACTGCCATGGCGTTCGACCAGCAGGCGGCAGGTTTCGATGACGTTCTTGGCCTTGCTGTTGTAGAGACCGATCGTTTTAATGTATTCCGATAGACCTTCGACCCCTAAAGCATGGATCGCCGCCGGCGTATTGGCCACCGGAAACAGCTTCGCCGTGGCTTTGTTGACGCCGACGTCAGTTGACTGCGCCGAAAGAATCACCGCGATCAACAGCTCGAACGGCGAGGAGTAGGCCAGTTCGGTCTTTGGCTCCGGATTGTCTTCGTGCAGGCGGCGGAAAATCTCCAGACGTTTTGCTGCATTCATGGGCGATGCGTTTCCTTGGATATCGAGTTCGGGCGATTCCACGCCTGACGGGCCGCGAGCAGCAGACCCAATACAATAAAGGCGCCGGGCAACAGCGTTGTCAGATGCAGCCCAGCGCCGAATAAAACAAGACCGGAGCCATGCTCGAACAGCCCTCGGCCAAGGCTGCCCTGACCGATGAGTTCACGCAGCGCCGCGAGCCCCAGCATCAAACTGCCAAACAATGCGCAAAGTTTGAAGCGCTGGGCCAGCGGTCGGTCGAAGAAACCGTGGTGCTCCAGCACCACGCACTGCAAGGCGATCAATCCGCCATAGAGACCGAACGACTGATGCCACGCCAGAAACCAGCGTTGCGCCAGAAGATCTGCACAACTGCTTAACGTTGCAGCAAGCAGCACACCGGCCAGCAAGGCACTCGCCTCTGTCATGCGCGGGCGCAGCGGTGACATGCCCAACGCATAAATGCCCACCACAAGGACAAACATCAAGATCGTCCCCAATGCGCCGGCCAGAGAAACGGTGGTGCCCAGCAATAGCACCAGCATCAGTGAGTTGGACAGGTTCATGCTCCGCTCCCCAATAATGCCGTTCGATGCTCGTCAAAGTAACGCAACGCATCGTGGATCGCGTTGATGGTCGCGCGCGAAGTAATGGTTGCCCCGGCCATTTGATCGAATTGCCCCTGATCTTTTTTCAGTGCCCAGCCAGTGTCATTCGGTTCACCGCGTGATTTGCCGGTGAAAACCTGAAGCCAGCGGTTCGGCCAGTCGCCAATCGGCCCGCCGAGTGCCGGGGTTTCGTTTTGCTTGAGGGGTTTCACGCCGAGCAACTTGCCGTTGGCATCGATCGCAATCAGCAATTCAATGGCCCCGGCGTAGCCCTCGGTCTGGTTACGCAGCAACACTGCAACGGTTTGACCATGCTTGGTTGCACGATAACCAGCCGCGAGCGTGCTATGGCTCAGACCTGTATCGGTCAGTGTAATCGGCTGGTCCAGCGGTTGGTTGTCGTAGCTGTCAGCGGGAAGCACGTCGAGCAGTTTGCGACTGTCGGCCCAGCGCTGCTCTGCAGCGATTTGCGGTGCACTGCTGCGTTGCAGCAGGTACGTCGCGCCAATGCCGGCCACCGCCAACAACAATAACGTCAGTGCGCTGACCGCGCGGTTCATGAGCTCACCTGTGGCTGACGACTCGCGGCAAACCGCTCCAGCGCTGGCACGCACAGGTTCATCAGCAGCACCGCAAACGCCACGCCATCCGGGTAACCTCCCCAGGTGCGAATCGCATAAGTCAGCAGTCCGACGCCGACACCGAACAGCAGGCGGGCAAGCGTGGTTTTAGCGCCGGAGACCGGTTCAGTGATGATGAAAAACGCGCCCAGCATGGTCGCGCCACTGAGCAGGTGGAACAGCGGCGAACCCTGAGAGTCCGACCCGGAGCCATTCCAGAACAGCAGGCTGACAACAAACAGACTGCCGAGCATGCCTGCTGGTGCATGCCAACCGAAGACCCGGCGCTGCAGCAAAAACAACCCGCCGGCGAGAAACGCCAGATTCACCCATTCCCCACCGTGTCCGCCAAAGCGACCGAAGGCCGGATTACTGGTGAACAATTCATCCATGGTCAGGCTCTTGTTGATGCGCAGGCTGTCCAGCACCGTGGCCTGCGCCCAAGCGTCCGGCGCCTGACCTGCGCCGAATACCTGTTGAAACGTTGCCGTCAGATCCAGGCCATGGGCCGGCCAGTGGGTCATCGGTTGCGGGAACATCACCATGATCAGGGCAAACCCGAGCATCGCCGGATTGAACGGATTTCTACCGACGCCGCCGTAAATGTGCTTGCCGAACAGCAGTCCCGAAGCAACCGCCATCACCGTCAGCCACCAGGGGCAATAAGGTGGCAGGGCGGCCGCCAGCAATGTTGCGCTGACCAACGCACTGCCGTCGCTCAACGCTGGCTGGATGGGCTGTTGACGCAGACGTGCGACGCCGGCCTCGACCATCAGCGCGGCGACGATCGCCAGCAGCAGATTGATCAGCACGCCCCAGCCGTACCACCAGAACAGCGCCAGCAACCCCGGCAAGGCGGCCAGCAGCACCAGCTTCATCGCCTGTTGCAGGCGATTGTCCGGTGTCTCAATGGGCGACATGATCTTGTACCTGGCGCTCGGCGATTTGCAGGCGGACGCGGGCCTTGTCGAGGATTTCGGTGGGCGTGTCGGCGCGTCGTTCGAGTTTGTTGAGGTCCGCACGGGCGTAGGCCAATTCGGTTTTCAACTGACGAAGCTGGCTGTCGATCGGACGTTTTTCGACGCGCACCAAGTCAGGCAACGGCTGATCGCTTGTGGCTTCGGCGGCGTGCAGGGCCTGTTCGGCGTCGCGCAATGCCTGCTCAAGCGCGGCGATCTGCTCGGGCGCCGCTTCGGCGGTCTGGGCTTTTTTCAGTTCAGCACGACGCATGGCCAACTGGATCTTGGCCCGTTTCAGATCGGCGTCTTTGGCGGGGGCAGGCACGATGGGTGCTGGCGCCGGGTTGCTTTCAAGTTTCGCCAGAGCCTGTTCGGCTGCTTCGAACTGCTGCTGCAACACGATCAGTTGCGTCTGCTGCTCAAATGTCGGCGGATGGCCGAAGGCTTTCAACGATTTGTGCAGTTGCGCACGGCTCATCGCCACATCGATCTTGGCTTTCTTCAGCGCCGCATCGGCGGTCGCCGCTTTCTGCGCACGCACCCGTTCCAGTGCCGCCTGTACCGGATCGGTTGCGGCCACTTCAGGTTGCACCGTCCGTTTCGCCCGCGCTTCACGCTCAGCCTGCTTCTGTTGTTCTTCGCGTTGCAAGCGCTGGTTTCGGCGCTCGAAGCGTTGACGCGCGTGATCGCGTTTGGCCGCGCGCGCGCGCTGTTCTTCAAGACTGAAGGCCAGACCGCCCACGACCGGCAATGTGCCGAGCGGCAGCGGGTGCATTTCGATGCAATCGACCGGGCATGGTGCGACACACAGATCGCAACCGGTGCACTCGTCAATGATCACCGTGTGCATCAGTTTCGCCGCGCCGACAATCGCGTCGATCGGGCAGGCCTGAATGCACTTGGTGCAGCCAATGCATTCGGCCTCACGGATGAACGCCACTTGCGGCGGCGCCGAACCGCGACTGATGTCCAGTTCCAGCACCGGTACTTTCAACAGTTCAGCCAGCGCGGCGATGGTTTCGTCACCGCCCGGCGGGCACTTGTTGATCGGCTCGCCCTCGGCGATACCTTGTGCATAGGGCTTGCATCCGGGATGGCCGCACTTGCCGCATTGAGTCTGCGGCAGAAGGGCATCGATGCGTTGAATCAGACTCATGTTTTGATCAGTCCACTGAATCCGAGAAAAATCACTGCGATCAATCCGGCGCTGATCAGATCGATCGGCAAGCCGCGAAAGGGCAGGGGAATATCGTTGTCGGTCGTGCGTTCACGCAAATCCTGAAACAGGCTCAGCACCAGCCAGAAACCCAGTCCGGCACCGAGGCTCAGCGCTGTCGTCTGCAGCAGACCGCGATCGTTTTGCGCGTTGATCAGCGCCAGCCCCAGTACACCGGCATTGCCCAGCAACAGCGGCCATAAACCGTCAAAAGGCAACTTTGGCAGCCAGCGCGCCAGCAGCTTTAACAGCGGCGTGATCAGCAATACGCTCAGCGGCAGAAACACGAACAGGCGCAGGAACTCAAGTCGCAGCGGCACCAGCAGCCAATGCCAGATCGCGTAACCCACTACGCCTGTGATCAACATCAGACACAACGTCGCCAGCCCCAACGCATGCACCTGACGACGACTGCCCGCCAACAGCGGATCGACGCCCAGCGGCCAGTGCAACACGAAGTTGTTGAGCAGTGCAGCACTGATGAGCGTAAGCACAAGTTCGGTCATGGTTCTGCCAGCGAAACGGGCGGGTGTCTCTAAAGGTTAGGCATTATCCGGCCAGATATGAAAAATCCCACAGGCATGCCGGGCACGCCTGTGGGATCAATTGACCGCCAGCTGTTACTTGATGCGCTGACCTGGCTTGGCGCCGCTGTCCGGGCTCAGCAGGTAAATCTCTTCACCGCCAGGGCCGGCCGCCATCACCATGCCTTCGGAGATACCGAACTTCATTTTCCGTGGCTTGAGGTTGGCGATCATCATGGTCAGGCGACCGTCGAGTTTGGACGGATCCGGATAAGCGCTCTTGATCCCGGAGAACACGTTGCGCTGCTCGTCACCGATGTCCAGCGTCAGGCGCAGCAGCTTGTCAGCACCTTCGACATGTTCGGCTTTGACGATCAGCGCGACGCGCAGGTCGATGGCAGCAAAAGCATCGAAGTCGATTTCCGGCGACAGCGGGTCCTTGGCCAGTTCGCCATTGCCCGCTGGGGCCGCGGCACCGGTGTCGGTCTGGCTGGCGGTGAGGTCTTCTTTCGAGGCGTCGCTCATGGCTTGTACTTTTACCGGGTCGATGCGGGTCATCAACGGTTTGAATTCGTTCAACTGGTGGTTGGCCAGCAGCGTGGTGTGGTCGTTCCAGGTCAGCGGGGCGACGTTGAGGAACGCCTCGGCATCGGCGGCCAACAGCGGCAGCACCGGTTTGAGGAAGATCACCAGTTGGCGGAACAGGTTGATGGCGGTGGCGCAGATCGCCTGGACTTCATCCTGTTTGCCTTCCTGTTTGTTCAACGACCACGGCGCCTTGTCGGCGATCCAGGCGTTGGCGCGGTCGGCCAGAGCCATGGTTTCACGCATGGCACGGGCGAAGTCGCGGGCCTCGTAGGCGTCGGCAATGCTTGGCGCAGCAGCGAGGAAAGCCTCGGTCAGCTCTGGCGCGGCATTGGTGCCGACCAGCAGGCCGGCGTTACCTTTCTGGATGAAACCGGCGCAACGGCTGGCGATGTTAACCACTTTGCCGACCAGGTCGGAGTTGACCTTCTGCACGAAATCTTCGAGGTTCAAGTCGAGGTCATCGACGCCACGGCCCAGTTTGGCCGCGTAGTAATAGCGCAGGTATTCCGGCGACAGGTGATCCAGATACGTACGCGCCTTGATGAAGGTGCCGCGCGACTTGGACATCTTCTGGCCGTTGACGGTCAGATAACCGTGCACATTGATGCCGGTCGGCTTGCGGTAGCCCGCGCCTTCGAGCATCGCAGGCCAGAACAGCGCGTGGAAATTGACGATGTCCTTGCCGATGAAGTGGTACAGCTCGGCGGTGGAATCCTTGGCCCAGAACGCATCGAAGTCCAGCTCCGGCGTACGGTCGCAAAGATTCTTGAAGCTGGCCATGTAGCCGATCGGTGCGTCCAGCCACACGTAGAAATACTTGCCCGGCTCGCCCGGAATCTCGAAACCGAAGTACGGCGCATCGCGGGAGATGTCCCACTGTTGCAGGCCAGCGTCCAGCCATTCGGCGATCTTGTTGGCGACGGCGTCTTGCAAGGTGCCGCTGCGGGTCCAGGTTTGCAGCATTTCCTGGAAGTCTGGCAGTTTGAAGAAGAAGTGCTGGGAATCCTTGAGCACCGGGGTGGCGCCGGAGATCGCCGACTTCGGATCCTTCAGATCGGTCGGGGCGTAGGTCGCACCGCATTTTTCGCAGTTATCGCCGTACTGGTCTTCGGTACCGCATTTCGGACAGGTGCCCTTGATGAAGCGGTCGGCCAGGAACATTTTCTTTTCCGGGTCGAAGTACTGGGTGATCGAGCGCTGGGCGATGTGCCCGGCGTCACGCAGCTTGATGTAGATCTGGCTCGACAACTCACGGTTTTCTTCGGCGTGAGTGGAGTGGAAGTTGTCGAAATCAACCAGGAACTCGGCAAAGTCGGCGCTGTGTTCAGCCTGCACGTTGGCGATCAGTTGTTCCGGGGTGATGCCTTCCTTTTCCGCGCGCAGCATGATCGCCGAACCGTGGGCGTCGTCGGCGCAGACGTAAATGCATTGATTGCCGCGATGCTTCTGGAAGCGCACCCACATATCGGTCTGGATATATTCCAGCATATGGCCAAGGTGAATCGAACCGTTGGCGTAGGGCAGGGCGCTGGTGACGAGGATCTTGCGTGGTTCGGACATGTGGGGCTTCGCTACTTGATGAAACGGAGGTCGGCCACTATAAAGCGCCGGGCAAGATATTTCACCCCTGCAAATCGTTGCCGGGCATGCCGTCCGGAGGATAGAAGGGGTAGGATACCCGCCATCTTTTCCCAGTCTTGTTATCGGAGTTGCCCATGAGCGCCATCACTCGCGCAGCGGTGGAAGCCGTCCTCAGCCAATACACCGACCCTTACCTGAACCAGGACCCGGTCAGCGCCGGTTGCGTGAAGCACATCGAGATCGTCGGTGATCGCGTCAACGTGCAGCTGGAAATCGGTTATGCCGCTGGCCTGTTCAAAAGCGGATGGGCGCAAATGCTGCAATTGGCCATCGAGAACCTCGACGGTGTCGCGGCCGCGAAAGTAGAAATCAATACAGTTATCGCTGCGCACAAGGCGCAGGCGCAGATTCCGGGGCTGGCCAACGTCAAGAACGTGGTCGCCGTGGCCTCCGGCAAGGGCGGTGTGGGCAAGTCGACCACCGCCGCCAACCTCGCACTGGCCCTGGCCCGAGAAGGCGCCAAGGTCGGGATTCTCGACGCCGATATCTACGGCCCGAGCCAAGGCATCATGTTCGGCATCCCCGAGCGCACCCGCCCGGAGGTCAAGGATCAGAAGTGGTTCGTGCCGCTCAAGGCTCACGGTGTCGAAGTCATGTCGATGGCGTTTCTGACCGACGACAACACGCCGATGGTCTGGCGCGGGCCGATGGTCTCCGGCGCGCTGCTGCAACTGGTTACGCAAACCGCGTGGGGCGATCTGGATTATCTGGTCATCGACATGCCGCCAGGCACCGGCGACATTCAACTGACTTTGGCGCAAAAAGTCCCGGTGGCCGGCGCGGTGATCGTTACCACACCACAGGATCTGGCCTTGCTCGATGCGCGCAAAGGCGTGGAAATGTTCCGCAAGGTCAACATTCCGGTGCTGGGCGTGGTGGAAAACATGGCCGTGCACATTTGCTCGAACTGCGGGCATGCCGAGCATCTGTTCGGTGAGGGCGGTGGTGAGAAGCTGGCGACCCAGTACGGCGTTGAACTGCTGGCTTCGCTGCCACTGTCGATGCTGATCCGCGAACAGGCCGACGGCGGCAAGCCAACGGTGATCGCCGAGCCGGACAGCCAGATTGCCATGGTCTATCAGGAACTCGCCCGCCACGTCGGTGCGCGGATTGTGTTGCAGGAAGCGGCGACACCGGCGATGCCGAACATCACCATCAGCGACGATTGATACATCAGCAACACCGATAACCCTGTAGGAGTGAGCCTGCTCGCGATAGCGGAATAACATTCAACAGATTTGTTGAATGAATGACCGCAATCGCGAGCAGGCTCACTCCTACATTTGTTTTGTGCTGGCAGTTAGATACGCAAGCCGCCATCCATCTCCAGAATCCGCCCGGTGTAATAGTCGTTCTCGAAGATATACGCCGCCGAGTGTGCAATCTCTTCCGGCTTGCCCATGCGCTTGAGCGGGATCCCCGAGGTCATCTTCTCCAGCGCTTCCGGTTTCATGCCCAGGGTCATCTCGGTCTCGATGAAGCCCGGCGCGATACCCGCCACACGAATGCCATAGCGCGCCAGCTCTTTGGCCCAGGTCACTGTCGCTGCAGCAACACCGGCCTTGGCTGCCGAATAGTTGGTCTGGCCAACGTTGCCTGCTCGAGAAATCGACGAGATGTTGATGATCGCGCCAGTGTTCTTCAGCTCGACCATTTTCGCCGCCACTTCACGGGTGCAGAGGAACACGCCGGTCAGGTTGACGTCGATGACGGCCTGCCACTGGGCCAGGCTCATCTTGGTCATTTCGCCGTCCTTGACCTTGAGCAGCAGGCCATCACGGAGGATCCCGGCGTTGTTGATCAGGCCGTGGATCGCGCCGAAATCAGCGGCGACCTGAGTGACCATGTGCTCGACCTGCTCTTCATTGGCCACGTTGCACAGATAGCTGCGCGCCTCGACGCCCTTGGCCTTGCAGGCCGCGACCGCGTCGTCGAGTTTTTCCTGATTGAGGTCGACCAGGGCCAGCTTCGCGCCTTTGCCGGCGAAATACTCGGCCATCGAGCGGCCCAAACCCTGGCAACCGCCGGTGATAATGATTACTTTGTCGTTGAGTTGCATTCGCATGCCCCGATAGCAGGTCTGAGTAGTTTTTGTTTTCAGCGACTCCCGATCTGCACCGGCCGTGGCTGGTTTGCACATGAGAATTGC
This sequence comes from Pseudomonas sp. Irchel 3H7, assembly GCF_900187605.1. Classification (GTDB taxonomy): domain Bacteria; phylum Pseudomonadota; class Gammaproteobacteria; order Pseudomonadales; family Pseudomonadaceae; genus Aquipseudomonas. The sequence goes on along the minus strand of NZ_FYEA01000003.1, from coordinate 280,514 downwards.
CCGCCGGCTGACCGGGACTTGATCCCCGGCGCCTGTCCGTTTTTTCGACGGATTCTATTTAAGGAGTCATAAATTGAGCGTTGAAGTGGCGAAGAATGCCCGAGAATTGCTTCTCAAGGAATACCGTGGAGTGCTGTCGACCCACTCCAAATCGATGCCCGGTTTTCCTTTTGGCTCCGTGGTGCCGTACTGCCTGGACGAGCAGGGCCGGCCGCTGATCCTGATCAGCCGCATTGCCCAGCACACCCACAACCTGCAAAAAGACCCGAAATGCTCAATGCTCGTCGGCGAGCGCGAGGCCGATGATGTGCAAGCCGTTGGTCGCCTGACCTATATTGCCGAGGCGCAAAAGCTCGAAGACGTTGCCGCGATCGAAGCCGCCGCCGAGCGTTACTACCGTTATTTCCCCGATTCGCAGAACTACCACAAGGCCCACGATTTCGACTTCTGGGTGCTGACCCCGGTGCGTCATCGCTACATCGGTGGTTTTGGTGCGATTCACTGGGTCGAACAACTGACCCTGGCCAATCCGTTCGCCGGCAAGGCCGAGATCAGCATGGTCGAGCACATGAACAGCGACCACGGCAAAGCCATCGCGCACTACGTCGACCTCGCCGGTCTGCCGAAAACTGCGCAGGCGCAACTGGCCGGGATCGACACAGAAGGCATGCACCTGCGCATCGGTCAGGCGCTGTACTGGCTGCCGTTCCCAGCACCTTGTAATACGCCGACACAAGTGCGCGAAGCCCTGGTTTCATTGGCTCATGCCGAGGTCTGGCCAAAAAATGCTGTGGCCGACGCTTGAATTCACGAAAGGGCGACGTCATCTAAGGCTTACTGCAAGGCATTTCTTGCGTTGAGGAAACTTTGATGCGCCCTTTTCTGTTGCTCTTTCTGCTGTTTCCAGTGCTGGAGCTGTTCGTATTCGTCAAAGTGGCAGGGGCTATCGGGTTTTTCCCGGCCCTGCTGCTGATCATTCTCGGCTCGATGTTCGGTGTGTTTGTGCTGCGCGTCGCCGGTCTGGCCACTGCATTGCGTGCCCGTGAAAGCCTGAACCGCGGCGAACTGCCCGCACAAACCATGCTGGAAGGTTTGATGCTGGCATTGGCCGGTGGCCTGTTGATCCTGCCTGGCTTCATCAGCGACGTGGTCGGTCTGGTCATGCTGCTGCCAATCAGCCGTCGACTGCTGGCGAACAAAATGCGCCAGCGCGCCGAAGAACAGGCCATGCGTCAGCGTGCGTTCGCCGACGACCTGCAACCCCGTGGCGGTCCTGCACCGCGTCAGCCTCTGGGCCGCGAGGGTGATGTGATCGAAGGCGAGTTCGAACATCGCGACTCCAAGTAACATCTGCATTGACACGGCACCTTCGGGTGCCGTGTTCGTTTATGGGCTGCTTTTGTGCAACATATCGGTGAAAAATTTTTTGCCGCGCCCTTGTAATAAGCTTATGCGCCCTTATGTATCGGTCACCGAAAGGTTTCTGGCATTTGCGCCAGTCAGTCTTCCGCGTCTCGCTCGACGAGGCGCAACCGGCGAAGGCCGGATTTGTTAAACCCGCCGGGACTACACCGGCCGATGAAAACCACAATTAGGAGAGATCGACAATGAAGCTTCGTCCTCTGCATGACCGCGTCGTAATCCGTCGCAGCGAAGAAGAAAAGAAAACCGCTGGCGGTATCGTCCTGCCAGGTTCGGCTGCTGAAAAAGCCAACCACGGTGTGATTCTCGCTGTAGGCCCGGGCAAAGCTCTGGAAAACGGCGAAGTGCGCGCACTGTCCGTGAAGGAAGGCGACAAGGTTGTGTTCGGTCCTTACTCCGGCAGCAACACTGTGAAAGTCGACGGCGAAGACCTGTTGGTAATGAGCGAGAACGAAATCCTCGCTGTTATCGAAGGCTGATACCCCCGTTCATTTTCCCGCTACTACAAAGTATTTAAGGAATATCGATCATGGCTGCTAAAGAAGTTCTGTTTGGCGATTCCGCCCGTAAAAAAATGCTCAAGGGCGTCAACGTCCTGGCTGACGCAGTAAAAGCGACCCTGGGCCCGAAAGGCCGTAACGTGATCATCGAGAAGAGCTTCGGCGCTCCGACCATCACCAAGGACGGCGTTTCCGTCGCCAAAGAAATCGAACTCGAAGATCGCTTCGAAAACATGGGCGCGCAGCTGGTCAAAGACGTTGCCTCCCGTGCCAACGATGACGCTGGTGACGGTACTACTACCGCTACCGTTCTGGCTCAGTCGATCGTCAACGAAGGCCTGAAAGCCGTCGCTGCCGGCATGAACCCGATGGACCTGAAGCGTGGTATCGACAAAGCGACCATCGCGATCGTCAAAGAGCTGAAGAACCTGTCCAAGCCATGCGCTGACACCAAGGCCATCGCTCAGGTCGGCACCATCTCCGCCAACTCCGACAGCTCCATCGGCGACATCATTGCCGAAGCCATGGAAAAAGTCGGCAAAGAAGGCGTGATCACCGTTGAAGAAGGCACTGGCCTGGAAAACGAACTGTCGGTTGTAGAAGGCATGCAGTTCGACCGTGGCTACCTGTCCCCGTACTTCGTCAACAAGCCAGAGACCATGGTTGCCGAACTGGACAGCCCGCTGATCCTGCTGGTCGACAAAAAGATCTCGAACATCCGCGAAATGCTGCCAGTGCTGGAAGCCGTTGCCAAAGCCGGCCGTCCACTGCTGATCGTTTCCGAAGACGTTGAAGGCGAAGCCCTGGCGACTCTGGTTGTGAACAACATGCGTGGCATCGTTAAAGTCGCAGCCGTCAAGGCGCCAGGCTTCGGCGACCGTCGCAAGGCCATGCTGCAGGACATCGCTGTTCTGACCGGCGGTACCGTTATCTCCGAAGAGATCGGCCTGAGCCTGGAAGCCGCTACCCTGGAAAACCTCGGTAGCGCCAAGCGTGTGACCATCTCCAAGGAAAACACCATCATCGTTGACGGTGCTGGCGTAGAAGCTGACATCCAGGCGCGTATCACTCAGATCCGTGCCCAGGCTGCTGAAACTTCCTCGGACTACGACCGTGAAAAACTGCAAGAGCGTCTGGCCAAGCTGTCCGGCGGCGTTGCAGTGATCAAGGTTGGCGCCGGTTCCGAAGTTGAAATGAAAGAGAAGAAAGCCCGCGTTGAAGACGCCCTGCACGCAACCCGTGCAGCCGTTGAAGAAGGCGTGGTACCTGGCGGTGGCGTTGCGCTGATCCGCGCTCTGCAAACCCTGGTTGACCTGAAAGGTGACAACGCTGATCAGGACGTCGGTATCGCAGTTCTGCGCCGCGCTGTTGAAGCTCCGCTGCGTCAGATCGCTGCCAACAGCGGCGACGAGCCAAGCGTTGTCGTCAACGAAGTCAAGAACGGCAAAGGTAACTTCGGTTACAACGCTGCGACTGGCGAATACGGCGACATGATCGAAATGGGCATCCTGGACCCAACCAAGGTGACTCGTTCCGCTCTGCAAGCTGCATCGTCGATCGGCGGTCTGATCCTGACCACCGAAGCGGCAGTAGCTGACGCGCCGAAGAAAGACGGCGCTGCTGGCGGCGGTATGCCAGACATGGGCGGCATGGGTGGCATGGGCGGCATGATGTAAGCCAGCCTTACCCCGTAACGCAAAACCCCGCTGACGCGAGTCAGCGGGGTTTTTTATTGCCTTTGATTTAGTGTTGGCGCAAGTCCGAGTAATCGTTCGCTGGCAAGCCAGCTCCCACAGTGATTCGAGCGTTCACAAAATGTGTGCTCGGCACCAACCCTGTGGGAGCTGGCTTGCCAGCGATGGCGTCAGATCAGGCGCTGACCGGTTGCGCCTCGACCACGGCCTCGGCTTTCACCGCCGGGCGATACAGCACCCAATAATAAGATCCCAGACAAATCAGCCAGCAGAAAATCGCCGTCCACACGTTGTGCGAAAAGAAGTGCGCGCCCTGCATCATCCGGCTGATGGAAAACACCGACCCCAATGCGAAGGCAAAGATAAACGCCTGTCTGGCCAGACGCGGACGGCGATCACGCAGGACAAAGAACAGCGCAAACAAGGTGAAGCCCGTTGCTGCATGACCACCGGGCCAGCAGCGCCCGGGCTTGTCGGTCTGTGGGCGATGCTCCATCAACTTGCTATAGGTTTCATGGCCACCGAATTGCTCCAGGCTCCACGGGCACTGCACGGCAGTCACGGCTTTGACCGGAGTGACGAACGATGTCGCCAGGCCCAGCGAAAGTACCAGGCAACCCAGTTCACGCTTGAACGGTTTCAGCCTGGCGAGAAAAAACGAGCCGATAAAGCCGAGGATGGCCAACACCGAGAACGCAATGACCACCTGTTTGGCACGATCATGGAGGATGTCTTCAAGGAAAAAACTGTGGCGCCCGATAAAGTCGCCTGCGACCGGGTCGTAGAACAGTCTGGCCAGATCCATGTCCAGATCGGTCAGTTCGAGCAACACCAGAATGATTGCCGCGACGGTGGGTATTCCCAGGCAAAGCCAGAAGTTCAGCGGTCTGGAAACGGGGCGGGCAGAAGTCGACACCATGGGCAATTCCTTGGGTGTAAGTAGGATCTGAGGAGCGCAACCGCGCGGAGTCTGCGCGTCTATGCGTCGCTGATTTGTTAATCGAAAGTGAAAAAAACGTTGGCTGGAACAATGAACGTTTTTCTCGCGCAACAACCCAACGCACGCCTAGCCGTGAGCCACACTTGGCCGTAAGCTGCGCGGGCCAAGACGGCCGTTACCCCGTACGGAGGAGGTGCCCATGCGAATTCTATTGGTCGAAGACAACCGCGACATCCTGGCCAATCTGGCCGATTATCTGGGCCTCAAGGGCTATACCGTCGATTGCGCCCAGGACGGTCTGTCGGGCCTGCATCTGGCCGCCACCGAGCATTACGACCTGATCGTGCTCGACATCATGTTGCCCGGCATCGATGGTTACACTCTGTGCAAACGCCTGCGTGAGGACGCCCGTCGGGACACACCGGTGATCATGCTCACCGCCCGCGATCAACTCGACGACCGCTTGCAGGGTTTCAAGGCCGGGGCCGACGATTACCTGATCAAGCCATTTGCCTTGTCCGAGCTGGCTGCGCGGGTCGAAGCGGTGATGCGCCGTGCGCAAGGTGGTGGTCGCCGTGCGCTGCAGGTCGCCGATCTGAGCTACGACCTCGACACGCTGGAAGTGACCCGCGACGGCAAACTGCTGAAGCTCAACCCGGTCGGCCTCAAATTGCTCGCGGTGTTGATGCAGAAGAGCCCGCACGTCCTGCGTCGGGAAATTCTCGAAGAAGCGCTGTGGGGCGACGATTGCCCGGACAGCGACAGCCTGCGCAGTCACGTTCACCAACTGCGTCAGGTGATCGATAAACCTTTTGCCAAACCACTGCTGCACACTGTGCACGGCGTGGGTTACCGGCTGGCCGACGTGTAATGGAGTTCAGGCAAAGTCTTTCCCAGCGGATCATCATTGCTTTTGCCTTGATGAGTGCACTGGTGGCCGGCGCCTTCGCAATGGGCATTGTCGCGACCGTGCACCTGGTGGAAGAAAAACTCATTTCGGCGGGGCTGGGCGGCGACTTGCAGCGTCTGCTGCTGATGGACAATGTTTCGGACTGGAGCCATCGCCCGGAACCCGACCAGTTGTTCTATTTCAGTGGCGGACCGGGCGATTTCGAGCTGCCCAAGGACCTGCGCCACCTCGATTCGGGTTTCCATGAAGTCTTCCGCGAGCAGCTGTCGTATCACGCGATGGTCGAGATCGTCGACGGTCGCCGTTACGTCTTGCTGCAAGATCAAAGCGATTTTGAAGAGCGCGAGCGCGTGCTGTTTGCCGTGGTCCTGGTGGGTTTTGTGCTCAGCCTGGCACTGGCGGTGTTCCTCGGCTGGGTGCTGGCGCGCAAGGTGATGGCGCCGGTGGTCCGACTGGCCCGGCAGGTGCGTCACCGTGACCAGTTACTCGGGTTGGCGCCGCCGTTGGCGCCGGATTACGCGGCAGACGAAGTCGGCGAGCTGGCGGTGGCCTTCGATGCCACATTGGGGCGTTTGCGTCAGGCGCTGACACGCGAACGTTTGTTCACCAGCGACGTCAGCCATGAATTGCGCACGCCGCTTATGGTATTGGCCAGTTCCTGCGAACTGCTGCTGGAAAACCCGGGGATCGACCAGCGTGGTCGTTCACAGGTCGAGCGAATTGCCCGCGCCAGTGAAGAAATGCGCGAATTGGTGCAAACCTTCCTGATGCTGGCGCGCGCCCAGCATGAAGATGCCGGCATGGCACTTCAGCAAAACCTCTCGCAAGTGGCCGAAGGCCTGTTGTGTCTGTGGCGCGGGCCGATCGAGAGCAAGGGCCTGAAACTGATCTTCGAACCTGGCAGTCCATCAGACATTCGCTACAACGCGACCCTGTTGAATGCCGTGATGGGCAACCTGTTGCGCAACGCGCTGCATTACACCGAAAGCGGCTTCATTCGCCTGACACTCACTGCCAACGGCTTCGCGGTGGAAGACTCCGGTGTCGGCATTCCGGAAGAAAAGCGCGAAGCCATGTTCGAGCCTTTCGTACGTGGCAGCGAAAAGCGTGGCGAAGGCCTGGGGCTGGGATTGTCGCTGGTGCAGCGGATCTGCGAGAACCAGGGCTGGACCGTCAGCTTGAGCACGATGGAGCCCAATGGCTGCCGCTTCGAGGTAGATCTGGGCAAAATCTGACGCACGGAGTGGCTCAATGCTACTCCCTCCTTCCTGTCTAAATCCTGTATAACGCTGTAATAATTTGTCTGTTTACCGGACATTTTTTTCACAAATGGATGACCTGACGCTGACACGCCGCTCCTTAAGGTGGTGACATCAGCAATTCAGGAGTCCAGGTGATGTCCGGTCCGATCAAACTCGATTTTTCCGAGAAGTACGACGATCAACACGCGCAGAAATATCTGCGCAAGCACAAAGAAAGTCTTGGACGGCGTCTCTCCCATTGGCGTGACGAACAGATGGCCCGCAATGCGCTGGCGCTGGTTGGCGAGCCAGGGCTGGTGCTGGATCTGCCTTGCGGTGCCGGGCGTTTCTGGCCCTTGTTGGGCGAAAAGGCCAACCGGGTGATTATCGGTGCGGACAATTCCGAGTCGATGATCAAGACGGCCATGCAGTCGCAACCGGCCGATGTGGTGAAACGGGTACAACCCTTGCACACATCTGCCTTCGACATTGCCTTGCCTGACAACGCCGTCGACAGCATTTTCTGCATGCGTCTGCTCCACCACATCGGTGAAGCCGAGCATCGCCGGGCGATTCTGCGCGAATTCGAGCGCGTCACCCGCGACAGTGTGATCGTTTCGCTGTGGGTTGATGGCAACTTCAAAGCCTGGAAACGCCAGCGAGCCGAGCGCAACCGTGACAAACGCGAGTATCAGAATCGCTTTGTGTTACCGGCCGCTACGGTGGAAAAGGAATTCGAGGAGGCAGGTTTTCGGATTCAGGAACAACTGGACTTTATTCCGCTCTACGCCATGTGGCGGGTTTACGTATTACGCAAGAGGTAACAGGATGGCAGTGCAATTTGCAGCAGAAACGGATGTCGCTCCGCAAGATCGCTTTGACTTTTACTGGAACCAGCGCGGCGAGTGGGTGGAAGAGCCCAATGTTCGACGTGGCGGGGAAAGTGGCGTGCAAAGGGTCGTGGGGCGCGATGGTCAACTGCTGTATGCCAAGCGCCAGACCGGTCATATCTACCGCAGCTGGCTGCACCCTTTCGGCCGTCCTACTGTTCTGCGTGAACTTGACGCGCTGACTGGCGTGAGCAAGCTCGGTGTGCGCGTGCCCCAGATCGTCTTTTGCGGTGCCCAGCCTGATCCGCAACACAAATGGCGTGCACTTTTGGTCACCAAGTCCCTGGACGGTTTCCAGGAACTGGAACACTGGCTGGCGGCTGCCGGCGGTCGCGATCAGTGTGGCGATGTGGTTTACGAGCGTGTGCTCAAGGACCTCGCCGAGAATCTGGCGCGTATGCACAAGGGCCGTTGGCAGCACAGCTGCATCTACATCAAACACGTGTTTGTGCGTGTGACGGGCGAAGGCGAGTCGGCCAAGGTTGAGGTCGCCTTGATCGATCTGGAGAAGTGCCGCCAGCGTCTGACCGCCTATCGCGCCGCCTCCCATGACATGAAGCAATTGCGCCGCCATTCGTCGTTCCGCGACGCGGACTGGAAAAAACTCGTCTACTTTTATGAGACGGCGTTTGGCAGCGCTATCAAAGGTTTATAGCGATGAAACTAGAAATTGCACGAGGTTTGTTTTTGGTTGGAGCCTTGGCAGTTGCGTCATTGGCGGTGGCTGCCTGGGAGCAGCCCCGCATGCAGGTGGTTGGCGCGTCCGTAGACGACGCCCACTGCGCAGTCCCACGGGTGGCAAAAGCCTCCGTGGCGACCAAACCCGATCATGATCTGTTGTTGTTCATGTTCGGACTTTCTCAAGGGATGAGGCCGCAAAGTTGAACCGATTGAAGCCCACATAAAAGGCCTCGCAGTTGCGAGGCCTTTTTTTATGCAGGCAAGATCAAAAGATCGCAGCCTTCGGCAGCTCCTACATGGATCGGTGTAGGAGCTGCCGAAGGCTGCGATCTTTTGCTTTCAAGGCTTATCGGGTTTCGCCAGCAAGGTGTAAACGCACGGCAGGACAAACAGCGTAAACAACGTACCAATCGACATTCCCGTGGCAATCACCATGCCGATATCAAAACGGCTCACCGCACCGGCGCCCGTGGCCAGAATCAGCGGCACCATGCCAAACACCATCGCCGCCGTGGTCATCAACACCGGCCGCAAGCGAATCGCCGCCGCTTCCTCAACGGCTTCGCGCGCCGTCAGGCCCTTGTCCTTGCGCAACTGGTTGGCGAACTCGACGATCAGGATGCCATGCTTGCTGATCAGCCCGATCAGCGTCACCAGCCCGACCTGGGTATAGATGTTCATGCTCGACCAGCCGAGGAACAGCGGAATCAACGCCCCGCAGATCGACAACGGCACCGTCACGAGAATCACCAGCGGATCGCGGAAGCTTTCGAATTGCGCCGCCAGCACCAGAAAGATAATCGCCAGGGCCAAGGCAAACGTTACCCACAACGCGCTGCCTTCCTGGACGAACTGACGTGACGCGCCGCCATAGTCGAAAGCGAACCCGGCCGGCGCTTCTTCGCGAGCGATCTGCAAGACCGTGTCGATGGCTTCGCCCATGCTCACCAGCGGGAAACCGGAAATCTTCGCCGCGTTGAGCTGCTGGAACTGGTTGAGCTGGCGCGGTCGGGCGCGGTCGCTGACCTTGATCAGCGTCGACAGTGGCAGCAACTCGCCCTGGGTGTTTTTCACGTAGTAGTTGTTCAGCCAGTCCGGGTTATCGCGGTACGGCCGTTCAACCTGAGCAATCACCTTGTAGCTGCGCCCATCAATGGTGAAACGGTTGATTTCTGCCTCGCCCAACAGGGTGGCGAGGGTGCCACCGAGGTCCTGCATCGACACGCCCATCTGCGCCGCTTTGGCGCGGTCGATATCGACAACCACTTCAGGTTTGTCGAACGCCAGATCGACGTCGACGAAGGCGAACTTGCCCGATTCCATGGCGCGTTTCTTGATCCGGTCGGCGACTTGCAACAGTAGTTCGTAGTCGTTGGCGGTGTTGACTACAAACTCGAACGGCAAGCCTTCGCCGGTGCCGGGCAGGGAGGGCAGGTTGAAACCGAAGATCTGCAAGCCCGGGATGCCTTCGAGTTTGCCCTGCACCTCCGGGAGGATCTGCATTTGCGTGCGGCTGCGCTCGTTCCACGGCTTAAGCAGGAAACCGCCGATGCCGGCCTGCACACCGTTGTAGCCGTTGATCTGGAACGAGGAGTAGTACTCGGGGAATTCCTTGAAGATTTTGATGAATTCGTCAGTGTAGGTGCTCAGGTAATCAAGGTTGGTCGGCTGTGGCGCAGTGGCCATCATGAAAATGATGCCCTGATCTTCGTCCGGGGCCAGTTCCGATTTGGTGAACTTGAGGAACACCGGGATCAGGCACAACACGATCACCGCGAATACCAACACCACAGGGCGCGTGTTCAGCGTGCCGTGCAACATGCTCTGATAGCGGCGCTTGAGGCCGTCGAAGATACGGTCGAGGCGATGCGCCAGACCACTGGGGTTTTCCTCGTGGCGCAGCAAAAAAGCGCACATCATCGGTGACAGAGTCAGGGCGACGATCCCGGAAATCACCACCGCACCGGCCAAGGTCAGCGCAAACTCCTTGAACAGCGCCCCGGTCAGCCCGGTGAGAAAACCGATCGGCGCATACACCGCCGCCAGGGTGATGGTCATCGACACCACCGGCATGGCAATTTCCCGCGCGCCTTCCAGCGCCGCATCAAACGGCGTCTTGCCTTCCTCGATGTGCCGGTGGATGTTCTCCACCACGACAATCGCATCGTCGACCACCAGACCGATGGCCAGCACCATCGCCAGCAGCGTCAGCAGGTTCATCGAGTAGCCCATCATCTGCATGAAGAACATCACGCCGATCATCGACAGCGGAATGGTCACCACCGGGATCACTACCGAACGCAATGCGCCGAGGAACAGGAACACCACAACGATGACGATCAGCACCGCTTCGAACAGGGTTTTCACTACTTCATCGATCGAGGCCTGAATGAACAGCGTGGCGTCGTAAGCGATCTCGCTTTTCAGGTTTGGCGGCAGTTGCGCTTCCAGCTCCGGCATCAGCTTGCGCACTTCCTTGATCACGTCCAGCGGGTTGGCGCCCGGTGTGGCTTTGATGCCGATGTACACCGACGGCGTGCCGCCGAACGAGCTGATCGAGTCGTAGTTTTCCGCGCCCATTTCCACCCGCGCGACATCGCTGAGCAGCACGCGGCTGTCGCCACTGACCTTGAGCGGAATCGCCGCAAAAGCCTCGGCCGATTTCAGCTCGGTATTGGCGTTGATGCTGGTGACCACGTATTCGCCTTTCACTTCGCCGGCAGCGGAGAGGAAGTTGTACTGGCGCACGGCGTTGGTCACATCGCTGGCGCTGAGGCCGAAACCGGCGAGTTTTACCGGGTCGAGCCACAGGCGCATGGCGAACACCTGATTGCCGAGAATTTCCGCTTCGGCCATACCCGGCAGGGTTGCCAGTTTTGGCTGGATCACTCGTGACAGGTAGTCGGTGATCTGCGGGTTGCTCAAGTCCTTGCTGAAGAAGCTGATGTACATCAGCGCCGAAGCGTCGGCGGATTCCTTGCTCAGCACCGGGTCTTCGGCGTCCTGCGGCAACTTGTTTTTCACCTCGTTGGCCTTGGCCAGCAGTTCGGTGAACAAACGGTCGGTGTTGGAGCCGATGCGCGCGTAGATCGAGATTACCGAGAAGTTCTGCCGACTGACCGAGGTCATGTAATCGATGCCCTCGGCGCTGGCCAGACTTTGCTGCATTGGCTGCGTGATGTAGCCCTGAATGGTTTCGGCGTTGGCCCCGGGGTAAGCGGTGGTCACCGTGATCAGGGCGTTTTCCATTTGCGGGTATTGGCGCAGCGGCAGCTTGCTCCAGGCCTGAAAGCCGAGCAACACAATCAACAGGCTGACCACAGTGGCGAGCACCGGGCGGCGGATGAACGGATCGGTAAAAGCCATGGGAATTCCTTGATCAGTCGGCGCGGGGCGGACTGTTCTGCTCGCCGAGGGTCTTGTCGTCGCTGATGGCGATGTGGGCACCGTTGTCCAGTTTGATCTGGCCAGCCGTCACCACTTGTTCGCCACTCTGCACGCCCTTGTTGATCATCACCAGGCCATCGCGGCGCTCACCGGTTTCGATGAAGCGGCGTTCGGCGATCAGCACCGGTTGACCCTTGTCATCCTTTTCGACACTACCGTCCTCGGCTTTCTTCTGCCCGACTACGTAGATCGAGTTGCCGTAGAGGGTGTAAGTGATCGCACTTTCCGGCACCACGATATGTTTTTGCGGATCGGGCAGCAGCACTTCGAGGCTGGTAAACATCCCCGGCAGTAGTTTGCCGTCGGGGTTGGCCAAAGTGGCGCGGATCAGAATGTTGCGCGTAGTGCTTTCGACGATCGGGTTGATCGCGCTGATCTTGCCGGCGAAGTTTTGCCCCGGGTAAGCAGAGACCGAGATCTGCACCGGTTGACCGATGGCCAGTTTCGGCACCGATTGCTCGGGCAGATAGAAGTCGGCGTAGAGGCTGCTCAAATCCTGCAACGTCGCAATTTTGGTGCCGCTGGCGAGGTAGTCGCCGACGTCGACCTGACGGATGCCGATGGTGCCGCTGAACGGCGCGAGGATGCGTTTTTTTGCCAGCGAGGCGTTGAGCTGATTGACCGTGGCCTTGTTCTTTTGCAGAACGGCAGAGAGGCGGTCGTACTCGCCTTTGGAGATGGCGCGACTGTCGACCAGTTGCGCGCCACGGCCGAAGTCCAGTTGCGCCAGACCGAGATCAGCCTTGGCGGTTTCCAGCAGGGCGGTTTCAACGGCGCTGTCGAGTTGCAGCAACGGCTGTCCGGCCTTGACCTTCTGTCCGGATTCAAACTTGAGTTCGGTGACGGTGCCGGCGACTTCCAGACTCAGCTCGACACCTTGCAGCGCCTTCAGCGTGCCGACGGTCGGCAGGCGCAGCTGCCACGGCTGCTCGCTGGCGTTGGCCACGGCGACGCTGATCGGCGGTTTCGGCTTGGAAAAGCCCTGGATCATCGTGTAGATCGAAAAGGCTTTATACCCGCCCAGCACCAGGACGATCAGCAAAACAACACCCAACATGATCAGCATGCGGCGACGCAGCATATTTCCAGTTCCTTGGATAAATCAGGTGAGACAGGCGGGCACATTACTCCGAGTACAGGGGGGATTCCAACTGGCAGTTCTTACAGGGGGGGGCAAAAAGATCGCAGCCTGCGGCAGCTCCTACAGGGGAATGCATTCCAATGTAGGAGCTGCCGCAGGCTGCGATCTGTTAAGGCTGTTTCAGGCCATCAGATGCAGATGGTTGTCCCAGAGCCCCGCCGGCAATTCCAGCGGCTTGGCCAACAGCTCATCCTGGCGGCAATCGTAGTAACGGCAACGCCCTTGCCCGGAGGTCACGACAAAACCGTCCTTCACCGCACCGACACCGGCGCAATCGGGCAATGGTGCATCAAGGCGTACTTCGCCGCTGTCCAGATCCCAGATAAAGAAGCGGTTGCCACGCGGCGCCGTCAACGCAACCAGACGCAAATCACTGTGCACTGCGACGCTGGCGGTGTAATGCCCCATCGATTGCAACTGATGATCCGGCACCGGGAACGCCACGAACGGCTGCCCCGGACGCTTGATCGCCAACAGTTCCGAACGCTCATGCGACGCGCCCATGAATTGCTGACCGGCAACGATGGTGCCGTCGCTGGCGATGCCCAGATGGCGCACGCTGTTCATCTGCTGGGCGAGGGTTTCCTTGCTCAGCAGGGTGCCATCGCGCTGCATCAGCACCAGGCTCGGCTCCATGGCGTTGAGGTTCATGTCGACGCGGCTTTCCGCCTCGGTACGAATCCCGCCATTGGCCACCACCAGCGTCTCGCCGTCGGGCATCCACGACACCTGATGCGGGCCGAGACCGTGGGTGGAAATCTCTCCCGTGTGCACCAGCCGCTCGCCTTCGAACTTGTACACGCCGAGCAAGCCGCGACCGGGATCGGTGGTGTCGTTTTCGGTGGCGTACAGGTATTCGCCGTCCTTGTGCACCACAGCGTGGCCGTAGAAGTGCCGGTTCGGCTGCGAGGTCACCGTCTGCAGCAATTTACCGTCGCGCAGGTCGATCAGATAGCTCTCGGTGCCCGGACGACGGGCGACGAACAGTGCAATCGGCTGCGTCGGGTGGTTGATGATGTCGTGGCAACGCTGGCCGACTTCGGTGGCGAATACGCGCGTGCCATCCAGCCGATAGCCGACGGCGTAATGCTTGCCGTCGGTGTCGTCGCGCGCCGACAGCAACAGCGGGCTCTGATCCTTGCGTTTGAACAGCGTCCAGCCGCCCAGCGTCACTGCTCCCAGCAGTGCACTACCTAAAGTCAGAACCTGACGTCGCAGCATGGCACTTGCCCTCATCAGTCACCGTCGTTGGCGTTGAAGCCCAGTTGGATGCCCAGCGCCTTGGCCAGTTCGCCTTCGTGCAGGCGATGGACGACGTTGAGGCTGTCGTAGATGTCGTTCAGTTGCTGACGACCGGCGTCGTCTTCAAGCATTTCGCCGAGCGAACGCTGGGTGCTGTCGAACAGTTTCAGCGAAGCGGCGTAAGCAGCATCGATCTTGTCGGCCAGTGGCTTTTGCTCAGCCGGCAACAGACCGCGCAGGCCTTTGTTGTCGACGCCTTCCCACACGGTTTTCGCCGCCGCGAGGCTGGCTTCCAGTGCGGTCAGCGAAGACTGGCTGCGCCATGCATCGGCCTGGAACGGCTGTGGTACGCCCTTGCTCTGGCGGCCCATTGGCGTGCCGAGTTTTTTCTTCAGGGTGTCCAGCGCGGTGACTTGCACGCGCAGCAGATCGGCGATCGCTTCGTGGGAATCGGCGTAGCGCTGGTTCGGGAACTTGGTCATCTGCGCAAGCATGCCGTCGGTGTTGTTCCAGTTCTGCAGAATCTCTTCGGCCAGCTGCTTCTGACGCTCGCCGATGGCGATCAGCAGTGGGCAGTACTTGGCTTTCTGCTCGGCGTTGGCGACGTCAGGCTTGGCGTCGAACAGGATGTACTCGTAAGCCGACAGGCCTTGTACCACCACGCTCGATTTGGCGAGTGCGGCGGCATCGATCTGCGGCTGGGCGACGACCAGTTGCTCGACCTGACGGCCGACGAGGTTCTTCTTGTCCGGCCAGAACTGCACCTGCCACGAACGGTTGCCCTCGGCCAGCGGGCCGATCAGCAGCGGTTGCAGCTCGGCCCAGGCCTTCTGTGCATGGAGGAAGTCGGCGCGGGCGGTCTCCAGGGTTTCTTTGCCCTGGCAGTAGGCGAGGGCGCTGACCGCCAGTTGCTTGTCGGCCTCGACCCAACGGGTGTAGGTCGGCAGGATCACCGATTTGGCGATGGCCGCCGAGGTGACCGCTTGCGGATCCTGCGGCGAGCAGGCGCCGAGGGCGAGCGCGGCAAGGCTGGTGAACAGTAGCTTGGGACGGAACATGTCGGGCTCCCGATTCTTTATCAGTGTTTAAAGTGAGTTCAAAAACGCCAGCAACGCAGCGCGCTGCTCGGCATTGAAAGACAAAACCTGTTGCTGCGCCGCTTGCGCTTCGCCGCCATGCCATAGCACCGCTTCGAGCAGATTGCGTGCGCGACCGTCATGCAAAAACTGCGTGTGGCCACTGACTGCTTGCGTCAGGCCAATCCCCCACAACGGCGGCGTGCGCCAGTCGCGGCCGGAGGCCTGGAATTCCGTGCGGTTGTCGGCCAGACCGTCGCCCATGTCATGCAGCAGCAGATCGCTGTACGGGCGAATCACTTGATTGGCCAGTTCAGGTTCGGCGGCGTTGGCGGCGGTGGTGTATTTCGGCGTGTGGCAGGAATCGCAGCCGGCCTGGAAAAACAGGTTCTTGCCGGCCAGCACTTCTGCATCGTTGACGCCACGGCGTGCCGGCACAGCGAGATTGCGGCTGTAGAACAACACCAGGCGCAGGATGTTGTCGCTGACTTCCGGCTCGCCGTCCGGGCCATTGCCGTTCGGTGCCTGTTTGCAGGCCGTTTGCGCGTCGGTGCAGTCATCGAAGGGGCGCAGGCTGGTCGTGAGGCCCATATCACCGGAAAACGCGTGAACATTTTGTTGATTGAGGTTCGGTTGCCCGGCTTTCCAGCCAAATCTGCCCATGACGGTCTTCTGCAAAGCGTCATCCCAGACCTGGTTGGGACGGCCGCTGATGCCGTTGTTGTCTTTGGCTTGCGCGGCGGCATTGGCCAGAATCGCATCTTCGGGGATCGCTTCGAGCAGGCCGAGGCCGATCATCGGCGGCGCAACCCGTGCGGAAAAACGCGTGTCCGGGTGCATCGGGCCGTAGCCGAGCTGGGTAATCTGCAACACCGGTTTACGCAGTTCGACTTCGGTGCCGTCCTTGAAGCGTACAGGCACTGGCGTGTAGGTAACGCGGACTTTGCCCTCGGGAGCGACGCCGGGCACGGCCATGTCCTGAAACTGACCGCCGTACACCGGCTCCGGCGCCACGCCGACCTGTTCAATGACTTTGGCAAATTCCGGTGTATCGGGAATCGACAGGCGCACGAGCATGGACACCGCGTTAGGTGCATCCGGTGGCGGCGGATGACCGCGCCCGTCCTTGATGTGGCAGCCCTGACAGGCATTGGTATTGAACAGCGGCCCGAGACCATCGCGGGCGGTGGTGGTCGACGGGGCGATCACCCACGGGCTGCGGAAGAAACTGTTGCCGACGCTGAAATCCACTCGCCGTGACGGCGGCAGGTTGGCCGAGGGCAGGGAGAACGCATTCTGATCGGTCTTGCGCACGGTCGCGGCACCGCCCGAGCGTGCTTCACCGGGCTCGGCCTTGGTGAAACGCGGGGCGTCATCGCAGGCACTCAGGCCCAGGGCCAGCAACAGTGCGGACAAGCGAAGAGGCAGCGAGGGCATCAGACATCCTGCGGACGGGCGAAAACAAAGGCGCAAAGTCTAACAGGGCGAAGGAGTTTGAATAAGAGGAATTATCGTTTGCTTGATATGACGCAGGGTTTCACTCGAGACCGAGGTGCGGCCATCGCTGGCCAGCCAGCTCCCACAGGTACAGCGGCGTTCGCAATATCTGTGTACACCAGCAATCCCTGTGGGAGCTGGCTTGCCAGCGATGGGGCCATCAGCATCACCACAGAAAGCAGGCATGAAAAAGGCGACCCGAAGGTCGCCTTTTTTTGACGCAGACGCTGTGATCAGAACTCGTGATCAGCGTTGTCCGGGTTCAGGTCGCTGATGCCCAGCTTGCCGGCAGCGGCTTCGATCGAACCGGTCTGCTTGACCAGGGACGCGATGGCGTCGCGAACAATCTGGTTGCCAGCGGTGTTACCCGCAGCGATCAACTGGTCGTAGTGCTCACCCTTGTTGGCGTGATCGACCATGACTTGGATCTTGGCTTCGGTAGCGGCCAGATCGGCTTTCAGTGCGGTGTCGGCAGCCGGGTCGGCCTTGGCCACCAGCGACGACAGGCTGGCGCCGGTCATCTTGGTGCCGTCAACACGGGTGTACTCGCCCAAATACACGTTACGAATGCCTTTGGCATCGTAGAAGTGCGAGTTGTGGGTGTTGTCGCTGAAGCAATCCTGCTCGTCTTCAGGGGAGTTGGCTTCCAGGGACACCTTCATGCGCTCGCCCGCCAGTTCGCCCAGGGACAGGCTGCCCATGCCGAAGAGCATTTTGCGCAGACCGGTTTCGCCCGGCTCGGCTTCGAGGGTGGCGCGGTAGTTGTCAGCCACGTTCGGCTTCCAGTTACCGACCATTTCTTCCAGGTCGCTGACCAGCAGTTGAGTCACCGACTTCAGGTAGGCGCGACGACGATCGTTGTGACCGCCAGTAGCGCCGGCGCCTTCCAGGTAGTCGGAGGCCGGACGGTTGCCAGCGCCAGGGCCGGTACCGTTCAGGTCCTGGCCCCAGAGCAGGAATTCGATGGCGTGGTAGCCAGTGGCAACGTTGGCTTCGGAACCGCCCAGCTCGTTGAGGCTGGCGAGTTTTTCCGGGGTGATGTCTTTGACGTCGACCTTGTCTTCGCCGACCTGAACTTCGGTGTTGGCGATGATGTTGGCGGTAGCGCCCGGGTTACCCAGTGCGTGCTCGTAGGATTTGTCGACGTAGTCGATCAGACCCTCGTCCAGTGGCCAGGCGTTAACCTGACCTTCCCAATCGTCGATGATGGTGTTGCCGAAGCGGAACACTTCACTCTGCAGGTACGGAACGCGCGCGGCGACCCAGGCAGCCTTGGCGGCTTTCAGGGTGTCGGCGTTCGGTTTGGCGAGGAACGCATCGACAGCGGTCTGCAGGGTTTTCGCGGTGGATTCGGCATCGCTGTAAACGGCGAAGACCATGTCGGCGTAGTGCGCGACCACAGCCTTGGCGGCGGCTTCGTCGACTTTACCGGCAGCGGCAGGCGCCGCCGCAGGTGCGGTGGTGCTGGCGGCTGGCGTCGGTGCGGCCGGAGCGGCGGCCTTGTCTTTACCTTCGCCGCAACCGGCGAGGGAAATAGCGATGGCCAGCAGACTGGCGGTAGCCAGAGGCATACGAATCATGGCGAACATCCTGCTTCGATAGTTGAGTGGACTCGCGCTGGGGGTGCGCAAAACTGCGACATAATGCAAATCTTTCGCATTATGTGTAAAGGGTTGTGGCTGGAAATATTTCTTATTTACGTCGGTGTGGTGGCACAGATCAAAAGATCGCAGCCTCGTTGCACTCGACAGCTCCTACAGGGGAATGCGATTCATGTAGGAGCTGCCGCAGGCTGCGATCTTTTGACCTTCTAGAGAATGGCCGCGTTACTGCGTTGCGCCTGTTTGAGATAGGCACCCAGCTCGCGTGCCGGCAACGGCTTGCTGTAGTGATAACCCTGACCCTCGTGGCAGCCTTCGGAAATGATGTAGCTTTCCTGTTCGGCGGTTTCCACGCCTTCGGCGATCACCTGCATGCCGAGGCTCTTGCCCAGTTGAATGATCGCGCGAACGATGGTCGCATCGTCGTCGTCATCAAGCAGGTCCTGAACGAAGCTCTTGTCGATCTTGATCTTGTCCAGCGGCAGGCTTTTCAGATAGCTCAGCGATGAATAGCCAGTGCCGAAGTCATCGATGGCGATCAGTGCGCCGGAGCGGCGCAGGCTCAACAGGTGCTGCGCGGCAGTGCTGATATCTTCCATCAGGCCGGTTTCGGTGACTTCCAGTTCCAGGCTGCGCGGTGGCAGGCGGTACATCTGCAGCAGGTTGTTGACCACGCGCGGCAACTCGGCGTGGTGCAGTTGCACCGTCGACAGGTTGACCGCCATGCGCAGGTCGACAAAACCCTGATCGTGCCATTCGCGCAATTGCTTGCAGGCCTGGTCGAGTACCCATTCGCCAATGGCGATGATCGTGCCGTTCTGCTCGGCCAGCGGAATGAAAAGGTCCGGCGGCACCAGACCGTGTTCCGGATGCTGCCAGCGAATCAGTGCTTCGACGCCGACCACGCGGTGATCGCGATAGCTGATCTGCGGCTGATAAACCAGATAGAACTGATCGCGCAAAAGGGCATCGCGCAGGTCTTTTTCCAGCTCGCGACGGCGGCGCATCTCGCTGTCGACGCTGGCGATGTAAAACTGATAACGGTTGCGCGAGCGGGTTTTGGCCAATGTCATGGTCTGCTCGGCTTTCTGCAACAGCTTCTCGGTGCTGTCGCCATCCTCCGGGAACAGGGTGATGCCGATGGTCGCGCGCAGGCGGATTTCCTGATGGTCGAGGGCGAACGCCGCTTCCAGATCATCAAGGATGCTTTGCGCCAGTTCCGCTGCTTCGTAAGGTTGTTCGATGTCGGCCTGTACCAGCGCAAACTGGTCACCACCCAGGCGGGCGAGGGCGCCGAGGCGGCCGCTGTGGGCACGCAAGCGATCGGCCAGAGCCAGCAACAATTGGTCGCCGGTCTGGTAGCTGAACTGCTCGTTGATGCCTTTGAAATCGTCCAGCCCCACGCACAACACTGCGACCCGACGTTGCAGCTTGCCGGCGTCGACCAGAATCTTGTCCAGTTGCTGCTGCAGTTGCTGACGGTTCGGCAGACCGGTGAGGAAGTCGTATTGGGCCATGCGCAGCAGACTGTTTTCGGCTTCGTGGCGCAGATGGGTGTTGCGCTCGATCGACTCAAGCAACTGATTGGCGGTGTTGATCCAGATGCCCAGTTCGTTTTTTTCGTGGCCCTTGAGCTGCGGGATCTTGTGCTCGCTGGGGCGATCCGGGTTGATCTCGGTGAGGTGCTCGATGATCCGCGACAGCGGTTTGGTCAGCAGCCAGTGATAGACCAGGTACAGCACCAGACCCATCGCCAGTGCGCGCAACACGCCGGAGATGAAGATGATTACCGAACTGACGATAAAGCCTTCGCCATAGGTGGCGGTATCGAGGGTGATGCTCAGGTCGCCGTAATACTCACTGTACGGGCCACGCCCCACCAACTGCGTGGTAAAAGTGCGCTCCTGGCCGAGGATAAGGTCGGTCAGCCAGCGGCTGTTGGACTGCTGCAGGTCGCGGGATTTCTGCGCGAGCATGGCTTCGTTGGGATGGCCGATGGAGGCCTGACGCACGGCATCGTCTTGGAACAGGCCTTCGATCACCTGCATGCCCATCTCCCGGTCCAGGCTGTAAACGGCCTGGGTCGACGGGTCGCGGAACATGTCGAGGATGCGTTCGGCGTCGCCGGCAACGGCCTGACGGGTTTTATAGGCATCGAAAACGATCTGCGCGCAGCTCAAGACTACGCCGACGATCAATGCCGACAGGAGCACGACCCGGAGCAACTTCACCGACAAGCTGTTCTTGAGTTCCAGCTTCAAAGGGTTATTCCTTGTTCCGTGCGGGTAGCGTCAAGTTGCCATGAGTATTGGCAATCCCGTGTTTGCAGTCAAAGGGACAATCAGACCGGGGATGATTTGCCCGTGGCCTTGGCCGAAATGCTGCTGTTTGGAGTATTAGCCCTATTTGTACTGTCTCGGTAGTTTCGGCCCTCAACTTGAGCGGTTCGCAGCATTTTTTCCTCTTTTTGATGGTAGTCCGCTGTGGCACGGCGGCAAGCAGCGGCAGACCGCTTTCAGCGTGAGAAAAACGCTATTGTTATGTAGGAGCTGCCGAAGGCTGCGATCTTTTGATCTTCGGCGTATTTGAATACGCCAAAAGATCGCAGCCTTCGGCAGCTCCTACAGGAAATCGAAAGCGTTGACTGCTCGCAGGTTCCGGCAGCGCCTACAAATCACAGGCATAAAAAACCCGGCAAAAGCCGGGTTTTTGACTGGCGCGCAGCTTAAGCGGTGAAGGTTTTGCCTTCGAACTGCTCAGCAACGAACTTCCAGTTGACCAGGTTCCAGAACGCTTCGACATACTTCGGACGAACGTTGCGGTAGTCGATGTAGTAAGCGTGTTCCCAGACGTCGCAGGTCAGCAGCGGGGTGTCGCCGCTGGTCAGCGGGTTGCCGGCGCCGATGGTGCTGGCCAGGGCCAGGGAACCGTCAGCCTTTTTCACCAGCCAGCCCCAGCCGGAACCGAAGGTGCCGATCGAGGTTTTGCTGAACTCTTCCTTGAACTTGTCGAACGAACCGAAGGCTGCGTTGATGGCTTCAGCCAGCGCGCCGGTTGGTTGACCGCCGGCGTTTGGCGCCAGGCAGTTCCAGTAGAAAGTGTGGTTCCAGACCTGAGCGGCGTTGTTGAAGATACCGCCCGAGGAAGTCTTGACGATTTCTTCCAGGGTCTTGCCTTCGAACTCGGTGCCTGGCACCAGGTTGTTCAGGTTCACGACATAGGTGTTGTGGTGCTTGTCGTGGTGGTATTCCAGGGTTTCCTTGGAAATGTGCGGCTGCAGGGCATCGTGTGCGTAAGGCAGCGGCGGCAATTCGAAAGCCATGATGATTCTCCTAATCAGGTCTGTTGCGGTGAGCGCAAGGCCGATCACGGGCGGCCAGAAATGCACCGGCGAGTTTTTACTCTTTGCGGCGCAGGGTTTCGATCATAGCACCGGGGTAGCGGCATAACCACGCAACAACTGTGTGGGATAGAGGTTCCAGAGCTGTTTGGAATAAATCAGCTCGCGAGAACTAGTTGCCCGGCAACCGTGAACATCATCAACGCCACTACCAGATCAAGGATCCGCCAGGTACTCGGACGTGCCAGCCACGGCGCCAGCCATGCCGCACCCAGCGCCAAGGTGAAAAACCACAGCAGCGAAGCGCTCGCAGCCCCCACTACATAAGCCCCTGGCACTGATTGCTGTGCGCCGAGCGAGCCAATCAACAACACCGTATCCAGATAAACGTGCGGGTTGAGCAGCGTGACCGCCAAAGCGCTGAGCATCACCGCCCGCAGCGAACGCACCGTTTGGTTCTCACCCTGCTCCAGGCTCTGTTTCGAACAGGCCCGGCGCAACGCCTGGCTGCCGTACCAGATCAGAAACGTCGCGCCACCCCAGCGGGCGATCGCCAACAGCGTCGGGTTCTGCGCCAGAACCGTCGCCAGTCCGAATACGCCAGCGGCGACCAGCAGCGCATCGCAGACCACGCACAGCGCCGCCACCGGCAAATGATGTTCACGTCGCAGGCTTTGCGCCAATACAAACGCGTTCTGCGTGCCGATCGCCATGATCAGCCCGAACGCCACCAGCAGGCCGTTCACATAGCTTTGCCACATGACATTTACTCCGCGTTGGCTGCGAGATCGCGCAGCACTTGCATGGCGCGTTCGGCGTCGGCCTGGCCGACAAACAAATGGTCGTGGTAGTAACCGGCGATCACGTTGCAACTGATCCCGGCCTTGCCCAGTGCTGTGGCAAACGCGGCGGTGAGGCCAACGGCTTCCAGCGCCGAATGCACGTTCAAGGTGATCCACGCGGCGACATAGTCGAAGCTGAAGCCGGCCTGTTCGGCATGGGCGCGTTGCAGAATCACGGTCAGGCCTTCCTTTTCACGGAAGCTGCCGACAATCTCCAGACCGCTCGGCAACACACCGTCGCGCAGGGTGCAGAACACGTATTCGCCGGCGTTGAGTTGCGGGCTCATGCTGCGCAACAACGTCGAGAGTGAAGTTTCGCCAGCCATCAGTGTGGTCCTTGAGAAAGAGTGCTTGCTGGCTATTCTCCGGTCGAAACCTGTATAAGAAAAACCAATAGTGCTGATCGCTCATTAGGAAAACTGATGTTCGACTATAAATTGCTTTCTGCTCTGGCCGCCGTGGTCGAGCAGGCCGGTTTCGAACGGGCCGCGCAGGTGCTCGGATTGTCGCAATCGGCGATTTCGCAGCGGATCAAGCTGCTCGAAGCGCGGGTCGGCCAACCGGTGCTGATTCGCGGGACGCCACCGTCACCGACCGAGATTGGCCGGCGCCTGCTCAACCATGTGCAACAGGTACGTTTGCTTGAACGCGACCTGCAAACGCTGGTCCCGGCGCTGGATGAAGAGGGCCTGCCGGAACGTCTGCGCATCGCGTTGAATGCCGACAGCCTCGCCACCTGGTGGGCCGAAGCGGTAGGCGATTTTTGTGCCGAACAACATTTGCTGCTCGATCTGATCGTCGAAGACCAGACCGTCGGCCTTAAACGCATGCGCGCCGGCGAAGTCGCCGCGTGCCTTTGCGCCAGCGAACGGCCGGTGGCCGGTGCGCGCAGTGTGTTGCTCGGCGCCATGCGTTATCGCGCGCTGGCCAGCCCGGCGTTCATCGAACGGCATTTCCCTGATGGCGTACGCGCCGAACAATTGCCGCGCACCCCGGCGCTGGTGTTCGGGCCTGACGATTTTCTCCAGCATCGCTATCTCGCTTCGCTGGGCGTGGATGGCGGATTCGAACACCATTTGTGCCCATCCTCGGAAGGTTTTATCCGCCTGACCGAAGTCGGACTGGGCTGGGGCCTGGTGCCGGAACTGCAAGTGCGCGAACAATTGCAACGCGGGTTATTGCGCGAACTGTTGCCAGATAAACCGATCGACGTGCCGTTGTACTGGCATCATTGGCGCAATGGCGGTCAGCTGCTGGGTTTGCTGACCGAGCAATTGGTGCGTTCATCGGCGCAATGGCTGGTGCCCTGGAAGCAGCCATGAGCGTCAAGCTGCAAGCGGCAAGTTAAAGCGCTTGCACACTGTTTTAATCTTGCAGCTCGAAGCTTGAAGCTCGCAGCTGGTTTCATTGGAGCTTTGCATGAAAATTCTGGTCACCGGCGCAAGCGGCTTCATTGGCGGACGCTTTGCGCGTTTCGCCCTGGAGCAGGGCCTGGACGTGCGGGTCAACGGTCGCCGGGCCGAGAGCGTCGAGCATCTGGTGCGCCGTGGTGCCGAGTTTGTCCCCGGCGATCTGACCGATGCCGATCTGGTTCGTGAGCTGTGTTCCGATGTTGAAGCCGTGGTGCACTGCGCTGGCGCTGTTGGACTGTGGGGACGCTATCAAGAATTCCATCAAGGTAACGTGCAGGTCACCGAAAACGTCGTCGAAGCCTGTCTGAAGCAGCGCGTCCGACGCTTGGTGCATTTGTCATCGCCATCGATCTATTTCGATGGCCGCGATCATTTCAACCTGACCGAAGAGCAAGTGCCCAAGCGCTTCAAACATCACTACGCCGCAACCAAGTACCTGGCCGAACAAAAGGTCTTTGGCGCGCAGGAATTCGGCCTGGAAACCATCGCCCTGCGCCCGCGTTTCGTCACCGGCGCCGGCGACATGAGCATCTTCCCGCGCCTGCTCAACATGCAGCGCAAGGGCCGCCTGGCGATCATCGGCAATGGCCTGAACAAGGTCGATTTCACCAGTGTGCACAACCTCAACGAAGCGCTGCTCAGCAGTTTGCTGGCCGCCGGTTCCGCGCTGGGCAAGGCCTACAACATCAGCAACGGCGCGCCGGTGCCGTTGTGGGATGTGGTCAATTACGTGATGCGCAAGATGGAGGTGCCGCAGGTCACCAAGTACCGTTCGTATGGTCTGGCCTACAGCGTCGCGGCGCTCAACGAAGGGGCGTGCAAGCTCTGGCCCGGACGTCCGGAGCCAACCCTGTCGCGCCTGGGCATGCAGGTGATGAAAAAAAATTTCACCCTCGACATCAGCCGCGCCCGGCATTATCTGGACTACGATCCGAAAGTCAGCCTGTGGTCGGCGCTGGATGAGTTCTGTGCGTGGTGGAAAGCTCAGGACATCCGTTGAAACGATTCGGCCGGGCGGCAATGAACCGTGTAGCCGCTTGGGGGTCAATCCCTGCGGCTGCGGCGGTTATACTTCGCAGCATTTAGCCATCACCGCGTTTCACAAAGGTTGCCTCAATGTCCATGCGTAATGATGCCCACGACGATTTCGATGATGTCCCGAGCCTGCGTGCCGACACCTTCGACGACGATGACATTCCAACCACCGCCCGCACCTCCGTGCACTCGCGCACGCCACCGGTGGTCAAGGTCAAAGCCGCGAGCACCGGGCCGTTGTGGGCCTTGGTCGGCGCATTGTTTTTCGCCTTCGTCGGTCTGGCTTGGTGGAGCTTTCAGCAGATTTCGCTGATGGAGCAGCAACTGGTCGCGACCCAGGAAAGCTTTGCGCGGATCAGCGAAGAAGCGGCCGGACGTCTGCAGGACATTTCCGGTAAGGTCGTCGCCAGCCAGTCCAACGTCACCAGCGACAGCGAAGCCCTCAAGCTGCAAATCAAACAGCTCGAAGGCAAGCTGCTCGATCAGAGCAAACAGCAGCAAGGCGTAGCGGGGCAGGCCAGCGATCTGGACAAACGCCTGGCACAGATGACCGCGCAGACCACCGAACAGCAGAACGCCAACACCCAGTTGCAAGCGCAGGTCAAAGCCTTAACTGCGGAACTGGCGACGCTGAAAAGCACACCGGCCGACACCAGCAAGGTCGACACGCAGTTGAAGGCCTTCGATGCACAGTTCAAAAGCCTTGGTGCCGATATTGCTGCACTGAAAAAGCAGGGCAATCCAAGCGCGGCGATCGATCGTCTTGAGCAGGAAATCGTCGTGCTCAAAAGCGAACAGGACAATCGCCCGGCGGCACCGCAGGGTGGCGGCAATACCGCCGAGTTCGACGCCTTCCGTGGGCAGATGACCCGCAACATCAACACCCTTCAGGCGCAGATTCAGAATTTGCAGCAGCAGATCAACGCCCGCCCGTAAGGCCTGAACAACGCTGGTGGGGCTTGCCTCACCAGCGTATCCGCGACACGTTCAGAAACCGTCTGAATATCCATACATCACCCCAAGCCGTCTACGCTCTTGAAACACCAACAAGAACGAGGGATGCGCTATGGGGTTTTTGCATAAAGTGGCCTGGCTCGGCGTAATGTTACTGGCCGGTTTCGGCCAGGCCAGCGCCGCCACGACCGCCAAGGATGACAGTCAGGCCGCCATCGCCTTGCTGGAAAAAGCCCTGGCCTATTACCACGACAACGGCGACAAGGCGTTCGCCGCGTTCAGCCGCCAGGGCGAGTTTGTCGATAAGGATCGCTATGTATTCGTGGTCGATACCAAGGGCGTGATGCTTGCCAGTGGCGGACCTTCGTCGGCGTTGATCGGTCGGGACGTCAGCGAAGTACTCGGCCCGGATTTGCAGAAAACCTTCAAGGACGCGTTGAAAGTGCCGGAAGGTAATGGCATTCAGCAGGCCGAATACCGTTGGCAGAACTGGTCGGACGGCAAGGTCGAGCGCAAGCATGTGTATTACCAGCGCATTGGTCAGCGAATTCTGGCGGTCGGTTACTACTTGCCGCGAGCGTCACCGGAGCAGGCCAAGGCATTGCTCGACAAAGCGGCGACTGATCTGGGCAAAGACGAGAAGGCCACGCTGACGGCGATCAACTCGCTCAAGGGCGGCTATTTGCAGGATGACTTGTACGTGTTTGTGGTCGATCTGAACACCCAGCGCTACGTCGCCCACGGCACTAATCTGCGCTTGATCAACACCGACTTCGGCAAGGTCAAGGATCCGGAAGGCAAACCGGTGGGCGAGCCGATTCTGGCGCTGATCGGCAAGCAGGATGAGGGTGAATATGAATACCGCTGGAAAAACCCGGTGACCGGCAAGGTCGAGGACAAGCATGCCTACCTGAAGAAGGCCGGGCATTTCCTTGTCGCCGTGGGTTACTACAGCCCTTGAAGGATGATCGTTCCCACGCTCCGCGTGGGAATGCAGCCCGGGACGCTCTGCGTCCCATCCAAAGCCGAACGCAGAGCGTCCGTTGAGGCATTCCCACGCAGAGCGTGGGAATGATCAAGGGGATAAAGTTATTTGGCGCCGTGTTCGCGTCCGCGCAGCAGGTTGTTGGGCATCGCAATCGCCGCCGCCAAACCCAGCAACGACACCGCCGCACTCACCCACAACAAATGCCTAAACGTCACCAGCAGTTCTGCGCGCAAGGCGTTCTGCGCATCCCCCGGCGCGGCGTTCAAACCATCCAGCAGAACGTTGCCCGAATGCCCTTCGCTCATCAGCGAACTGCTCGCCAGATGGGCGAAATTCGAATCCTGCAGCAACGCCAGCAACAGTGCCGACATCAACGCCACGCCCACTGCGCCGCCGAGAGAGCGAAACAGGTTGGTGGTGCTGGTGGCTACGCCGATGTCGCGTTGTTCCACCGAATTTTGTGTACCGACCAACGAGGTCGGGAACTGCATGCCGCTGGAAATACCACAGAGCAACATGAACAGTGCGCTGAGCAGCGTCGCCTCCGGTGGGCTGAACGCCATGCCGAGAATCGCGATCGGCATCAGCAGAGCGCCGCTCAGAATCTGTGGTTTGTATCGCCCGGTGATCGACGTGCGCCGGCCAGCGAAAAATGCACCAATCGGCAACCCCATTGCCAACGGCAACAAGTGCAAAGCGGCGCTGTCAGCCCCGGCACCGGTGACGCTCTGAAAGCGCAGCGGCATCAGCACGATGAGCGAAATCGCCTGGAAACTGGTAAAGAAAATCGTGCACCAGCACAGCAGGGCGTTGCGGTTGGCGAACAGGTGCATCGGCAGCAACGGTTCCTTGGTCCGACGCTCATGCCAGACAAACACCGCCAACACCACCACCGCACAAGCGAACAGGCCAAGCACTTCACCGCTGCGCCACGAATGACCCTGACCAACCTGAGTAATGCCCAGCAGCAGGGCAGTGAGGCCGATGATCATCAGCACGGTGCCGAGGTAGTCGATGATTGGTTTGCGCTGGGGAATCGGCAGTCCGCGCAAGTTGCGCCGCGCCACCCACCAGGCACCGAGGCCCAGCGGCAGGTTGATCAGAAATACCCAGCGCCATGACAGGTACTCGGTCATGTAACCACCGAGTACCGGGCCGGCGACACTGGCCACTGCGTACATGCTGCTGAAGTAACCCTGATAACGCCCACGCTCACGCGGCGGCACGATGTCGCCGATGATCGCCTGACTCACCGAGATCATCCCGCCGGCGCCGATGCCCTGAAGGATTCGCGCCAGCACCAGTTGCTCCATGCTCTGCGCCATGCCGCAGAACAGCGAGGCGAGGGTGAACAGGCCCATGCCGAACAGCATCAGTTTGCGCCGTCCGTACAAGTCCCCGAGCTTGCCGTAGATCGGCACCGCCACCGTCATCGCGACCATGTACCCGGAAATCACCCAGGCGAGCAGGCTGACATCCTTGAACTGAGCAGAGATGGCCGGCATCGACACGGCGACGATGGTCTGGTCCAGCGCACCGAGAAAGATCGCCATCATCAGCGCGACCAGCACGCTGCGAATGGCCGGTTTGGGCGTTTCGGGGTGATTGAGATTGGTCACGGGCAAAACCTGCGGGCAGTGAGAGTCCCGCAGATCGTCAGGCGAGCGGGGATGCTCGCCAGTGTAAGTCGGTAGCAGGCTATTCGATAGCCTCGTAAGGAAGTCCGACGTAATTTTCTGCAATGGTTTTTCGCCCCGCTTCTGAACTGACAAAGTAGTCCAGTTCCGAGGCGCTGATGCGCTGGCTGAAAGCGTCGTGATCATCGAAACGGTGCAGCATCGAGGTCATCCACCAGGAAAAGCGTTCCGCTTTCCAGACGCGGCGCAGGCAGATTTCCGAGTACTTCTCGAGCAGATCGGTGCGCCCGTCGCGGTAAACCTTCAGCAGAATATTGAACAGCGTGCTGACGTCACTCGCCGCCAGATTCAAACCCTTGGCGCCAGTGGGCGGGACGATGTGCGCGGCGTCACCGACCAGAAACATCCGCCCGTATTGCATCGGCTCCACGACAAAACTGCGCAGAGGCGCGATGCTTTTTTCGATCGAAGGGCCGGTAACCAGTTTCTCGGCAAGCTCTACTGGCAGACGATTTTTCAATTCATCCCAAAAGCGCTGATCGCTCCAGTCATCGACGTTTTCATCCGCCGGTACTTGCAGGTAATAACGAGTGCGCGTTGCCGAACGCATGCTGCACAAGGCAAAGCCGCGTTCGTGGCGGGCGTAGACCAACTCGTCATGCACCGGCGGCGTGTCAGCCAGAATCCCCAGCCAGCCAAACGGATAAACCCGCTCGAAGACTTTCAGACTATCGGCCGGAATCGACTGCCGCGCGACGCCGTGGAAACCGTCGCAACCGGCGATGTAATCGCAATCGACGCGAAAGATTTCACCGTCCTTTTCAAAGGTGACAAAAGCTTCATCGCTTTTCATGCCGTGAGGAACGACATCGCGCGCCTGGTAAATCGTCGGCGCGCCAGCCTCCCGACGAGCGGCCATCAGGTCGCGAGTCACTTCGGTCTGGCCGTAGATCATCACCGTCTTGCCGCCGGTCAGCGCGTGCAGATCGATGTGCACCTGACGCCCGTCCAGCGCCAGATCGAAACCGCCATGCACCAGTCCTTCGGCGTCCATCCGCCGACTCACGCCAGCCTGACGCAACAGCTCTACCATGCCCTGTTCGAGCACACCGGCGCGGATGCGCCCGAGCACGTAATCGGGGGGCTGACGTTCAAGAATGAGGGTGTCGATGCCAGCGTTGTGCAACAACTGGCCGAGGAGCAGTCCGGACGGACCGGCGCCAATAATGGCGACTTGGGTTTTCAGCATTTTCATTGTTTTTATGACTCGCAAGCTTCACGCGGCCAAGACCGGTGAATGATTTTTATGGATCGAGTGCTTGCATTTTTCCCTTGCGGGTCTGTCAATTGAAGGTGAAAACTGAGCCGATACCTGTACATTCTGCCAATCGGTGCGATTATCGCCCACAACCCCGAGGCCTGGATTGAAGTGATGAACAAGCCTGAGCTGCCTTCGATTCCAGTGTTCAAGCTCTACGGTGAAAGCCTGGACTGGCCGACCCCTGACTTGCTGCACTGTGAAACCATTTCCTCCCGCAGTCGCGAACATGAGTGGGAAATCAAACCCCACCGCCATGCTGATTTGTGCCAATTACTCTTCGTCTTCAAAGGTCAGGCAGAGCTTGAGATCGAAGGGCAACGCACGCAACTCCAAACCCCGGCCATTCAAGTGCTGCCACCGCTGTCGGTGCACGGCTTTCGTTTTTCCGAAGACGTCGAAGGGTTCATCGTTACCCTCGCCACACCGCTGATCAACCACTTGCAGGCGCAACTGGGCGATTCGGTACATGCGCTGGCCAGCGCAGAACACTATCCGGCCGGCCACGACGGCGATTACCTCAACAGTCTGTTCTCGGCGCTGCAGGCCGAGTACAACGGCCACCAACCGGCGCGGGAAATGCTCATGCATTCGCTGGTCAGCGTGATCATGGTCTGGGTCAGCCGTCAGGCAATCGTGCGGCACAAAGCCAGCCAGCGCCCGCAACGGCAGCGCGAATACCTCAATGGCTTCATACAGTTGGTGGAGGAGACTTACCGCCAGCACGTGAAGGTCGAGGACCTGGCGCATCGCCTAGGGATTTCGGTGTCGCACCTCAATGGCACGTGTCGAGAACTGGCGGGGCAACCGGCCTTGCAGATCATGCATGAACGGCAGTTGCTGGAGGCCAAGCGTTTGCTGACGTACACCAGCATGACGATTTACGAGATGTCGGAGTTGTTGGGTTTTTCCGATCCGACCAACTTCACGCGGCTGTTTCGGCGGCGGGTGGGGATATCGCCAAAGGCTTTCCGCGACAGCCTCAAGGCCGAGCATTAATCTCATAAACGCCGCAAAAACCTGTGGGAGCTGGCTTGCCAGCGATAGCGGTGGCCCAGTCACCTTCAATGCTGAATGTCAGACCGCAGTCGCTGGCAAGCCAGCTCCCACAGGTAATGAGTCAACCTCAGGCTCAGCGCAATGCGTTCAGCGTGGCATTGTGTGGAATACAGCGCTCGAAGTTGCAGCTCGCGTACTCGCGCGGCAACTGTCGCAGCTGTTCGACCCGCCAGGCAGCGGTGCCGTAAAGCGCCAGCGTGGCGGCGCAGGTGATGAAAATCGCGACGTACCTTCTTGTTTTGATGTTCATGGCGTAGACCTCTGAACGACATACCCTGCGGTATTACTTTCAGCATAGGTCAGCGGCGGGGAGTTGCCAGCGAGTGCGCTTGAGCTTGTAACTGGCCATTCAGCATATCGATAGCCACAGTGGATCGGGTTTACAGGCCGATATCCCATTCGGGGGTTTCGGGAAATCTGAGCACCAGAAAATCCAGCATGCTACGCAGCGCCGCCGGCATGTGTTTGCGCGATGCGTACACCGCATAGATGTTCATTTGCCGTGGTTCGGCATGGGGCAGCAGTCGCACCAGTTCACCGCTGTGAATATGCACCCCGGCCTGATAGGTCGGCAGCATCGCCACCCCCGCGCCAGCCAATGTTGCGCGCAATAACGTACTGGCTTCGTTGGCGCTGATATTGCCCTGCACCGGCACCGAAACCGGTTCGCCATCCTCCTCGAAGTGCCACAGGCTTTTGCCGAAATACGAGTGCGTCAGGCAGTTGTGTCGACTCAGTTCCTCGACCCGCAGAGGCGCCGGCTGTTCTTGCAGATACGCCGGCGTGGCGCAGACCACCGAACGACAAACGGTCAGGCGTCGGGCAATCAGGTTGGGATCGAGATCGTTACTGGTACGAATCGCCAGATCGATGCGCTCATCCACCAGATTCACCGTGCGATCGAGCATTTGCAGGTCGATGCTGACTCCGGGGTAGCGTTTGACGTAAGCGGCTACGGCATCGGCCAGTTGCGCCTGGCCGAACGAAGTACTGACGCTGATCCTTAGCAGCCCGCGCGGTGCGTCGTGGGGTTCGCTGACGGCGGCCTGCATGTCGGTCGACAGTTCGATCATCTGTCGGCAACGCGGCAGAATTTCACTGCCGGCAGCGGTCAGGCTCAACTTGCGCGTGGTGCGGTGCATCAGGCGTGCGCCGACCCAGTCCTCAAGCTCCGCCAGATAACGTGAAACCACCGGCCGCGACAGGTCCAGATGATCGGCTGCGGCCGACTGGCTGCCCAGATCCACCACGGTGACAAACACCCGCATTGCTTGGAGACGATCCATGATTTGCCCGCTTTCAGAAACAAACTATGTTCAAGCATCGCATTTTTTGTACTGAGTCAGGCAACTAAGCTCTGTTCCATCGCCAAACACGGCATTCGGACACCGGAGCAACAGATGATCGGCTTCACCACACTCAAACGCGTTCTGCTCGCCACCGCTTCCCTGGGTTTCGCCGCGCATGCCGCCGCAGCCAACCTGACCCTCGACGTCTACAACCCGGGAACCAGCGCGATTTTTCCGGTGACCTCGGTACTGGTCAGCGGCGAGAAAGACGCGATCCTCGTCGATGCCCAGTTCGGCAAATCCCAGGCTGAACAGGTCGTGGAAAAGATCCGCGCCAGCGGCAAACACCTGACCACTATCTACATCAGCCACGGTGACCCGGATTACTACTTCGGCCTCGATACCCTGACTCAAGCATTCCCGGAAGCCAAGGTAGTGGCCTCGCAGCCGACGGTTGATCACATCAACCAAACCGTCGCCGGCAAACTGGCCTTCTGGGGGCCGAAAATGGGCGCCGACGTTCCGGCGAAAACCATCGTACCGGGCGTGCTCAAGGGCGACAGCCTGATGCTCGAAGGGCAGAAGTTGCAGGTGGTCGGCCTTGAGGGCAAACAGCCGGATCGCAGCTTTGTGTGGATTCCGTCGCTCAAGGCCGTGGTCGGTGGCGTCGTCGTTGCCGAGAACATTCACGTATGGATGGCCGATACCCAGAGCGCGCAATCCCACGCCGATTGGCTGGAAACATTGCACGCGATCGAAACCCTCAAGCCGAACACCGTGGTGCCAGGCCATTACCTCGGCAACAGCAGCCGTTCGCTGGCCAGCGTGAAATTCACCGCCGACTACATTAAGGCGTTCGACGCGGAAACCGCCAAGGCCAAAGACTCCACCGCACTGATCAAGGCGATGAAAAAACGCTACCCGAAACTGGGTGAGGAAAGCTCGCTGGAGCTGAGCGCGAAAGTCGCCAAGGGCGAAATGCAGTGGTAAGCCGATTCTGAAAAACGCAGCACTCTCAAGCTAACTGGAGAATGTCATGAGCAAGATCGCAATCATTGGTGCCACCGGCCGCGCCGGTAGCCAATTGCTGGAAGAAGCCCTGCGTCGTGGCCATAGCGTGACCGCTATCGCCCGCGACACCTCGAAGATCGGCGCCCGTGCCGGTGTGGTCAGCAAGAATGTCGATGTGCGGGATTCCGCAGCGCTGCAAGACGCGGTGGCCGGTCACGATGTGGTGATCACCGCCGCGCATTTCGCCACCGTCCCTGCGGCGGCGATTGTCGGGCCAGTGAAGCAGGCGGGCGTGCAGCGCTTGCTGGTGGTCGGCGGTGCTGGTTCGTTGTTGC
Organism: Pseudomonas sp. Irchel 3H7; assembly: GCF_900187605.1. Taxonomy (GTDB): domain Bacteria; phylum Pseudomonadota; class Gammaproteobacteria; order Pseudomonadales; family Pseudomonadaceae; genus Aquipseudomonas. Next base: position 247,012 of record NZ_FYEA01000003.1, on the reverse strand, counting down.
TGCCGGACGACACTCGGGTGATCGACAGTGCGGGTTTCCCGGCGGAGTACAAAGCTGAAGCCAGTGCCGGTGCGGCGTTTCTTGAGGCGTTGCGTCAGGAGAAAGATCTGCACTGGACCTTTCTGTCGCCGTCGGCGGAGTTTGTTGAAGGTGAGCGCACGGGGAGTTTCCGTGTCGGCCAGGATCACTTGCTGGTGAGCGCTGAAGGGCGTAGCTGGATCACTTTTGCTGATTACGCGATTGCGTTGATCGACGAGGTGGAAACGCCGAAGCATTCGCGTCAGCGGTTTACTGTCGGGTACTGAGTGAATCCTTGCCCCTCACCCCAGCCCTCTCCCGAGGGAGAGGGCTGGGGTGAGGTGTCTGGCGTTGTACATCGACCTGAGTGATCGAGTCGATTATGGATTCAACGCAGTAATTTCACGTCGGCGTACTTCTAGAGCATCCCCTAATCAGTCCCCTCTCCCTCTGGGCGGTCCGACGTTTCGGGAGGGTTAGGGTGAGGGGGAATAGCCTCACCGCAAATGCGCCTGCTCCACCAGCCAGATCATCAATTCCTCCAACTGCGGCGAAGGCTCGGTTCCCGCAGGCACCACCACGTAATACGCCAGCCCCGTCTTCACCTTCAACGCAAACGGCATCACCAGCCGTCCCGCGCGCAAGTCATCACCAATCAACGACCAATCCCCGATCGCCACCCCCGTGCCATGCGACGCCATCGACATCGCCTGATCCAGCGTTTCGAAATGCTGGCCCAGGTTCACGTTGTTCAATTGCAACTCGGCCGCTGTCAGCCAGACCTTCCAGTCCTGAGTGTCGGAAGTCGGATGCAGCAACAAGTGCTGTTGCAGATCCGCCGGCTCGAACAACGCTGGCGGGCCTTTCAACAGTGCCGGTGAACAGACCGGGGTCAGTTGCTCATCGAACAGGTGCAGGGCCGTCGAGGAGTTGTCCGGCGGCGTTCCATAGATCACCGCCGCGTCAAATTGCTCGCGCTGAAAGTCCACGCCATGGGCCAGGGTGGTGGTCAGTTTGACCGGCACATCCGGGCGTTCCTTTTGCCATTGCAGCAGGCGTGGCACCAGCCAGCGCATCACACAACTGGGGGCCTTGAGTTGCAGGGTTTCGCGCTTGAGACCGATCTGCTCGGTGGCCTCAGTGATCAGACCGAAAACCTTCTCCACTCGCGGCAACCATTCCCTTCCTTCAGCCGTCAGCTCCAGACCTCGGGCCAGGCGGATGAACAATTCATACCCCAGATGATCTTCCAGTCCGGCGATCTGCCGGCTCACCGCGCCCTGGGTAATGTGCAACTGCTCGGCGGCCCGGGTGAAGTTGCAGCACTGCGCGGTGATCAGAAACGTATGCAGGGCGGGCAGGGGGGGCAGTCGTTTCATGTGGATCCAAGGTATGACGTGAGGACATGGCTAGTATGACTTTTAATCGATTGTTGCCGCTACCTGCCGACCGTTCAATGAGCCCATGAAGGGCCCTCTGTAGGAGTGAGCCTGCTCGCGATAGCGGTGAGTCAGTCACCGCAGTGTTGAATGTGAAGACGCTATCGCGAGCAGGCTCACTCCTACAGAAAGGCCCTGTGTTTTTAGCTGACAAAAGGGCAATGACATGGCGACGTGTGGCGAAGTACTGGTCAAGTTACTCGAAGATTACGGGGTCGAGCAGGTGTTCGGCATTCCCGGCGTGCACACCGTGGAGTTGTATCGCGGGCTGGCCCGTTCGAGCATCAACCACGTCACCCCACGGCATGAGCAGGGCGCCGGTTTCATGGCCGACGGTTATGCGCGCACCAGCGGTAAACCGGGGGTGTGCTTCATCATCACCGGCCCGGGCATGACCAACATCACCACCGCCATGGGCCAGGCTTACGCCGATTCGATCCCGATGCTGGTGATCTCCAGCGTGCAGAGCCGCAACCAGTTGGGCGGTGGGCGCGGCAAGCTGCATGAGTTGCCGAACCAGAGCGCACTGGTCGCTGGCGTCGCAGCGTTCTCCCACACGCTGATGTCGGCGTCGGAGTTGCCGGGCGTGCTCGCTCGCGCATTCGCCTTGTTCCAGGCCGGCCGTCCGCGTCCGGTGCACATCGAAATCCCGCTGGACGTGCTGGTAGAAGAAGCCGATGACTTGCTCGCCAGCGTTCCGGTCAACATCGACCGCGCCGGTGCTGCCCCCGCTGCCGTGAGCCGTATGAGCGAGTTGCTCGCCGGCGCTCAGCGTCCCTTGATCCTCGCCGGTGGCGGTGCGATTGATGCCGCTGCCGAACTCACCGAACTGGCCGAACTGCTCGATGCACCGGTGGCGCTGACCATCAATGCCAAGGGCATGTTGCCGTCGACGCATCCGCTGCTGATCGGTTCGACGCAAAGCCTGGTCGCCACCCGCGCGCTGGTCGCCGACGCCGATGTGGTGCTGGCGATCGGCACCGAACTGGCCGAAACCGATTACGACGTGACCTTCGCCGGTGGTTTCGAGATTCCCGGCAAACTGCTGCGCATTGATATCGATGCCGACCAGACCGTGCGTCACTATCCGCCACACGTGGCATTGGTTGCCGATTCACGCAATGCCGCGCAGGCGCTGCTCAGCGCCTTGTCGCACAAAGCGCTGGCTGAGCGCCGCAACGATTGGGGCCAGGTGCGCGCCGCGCGTCTGCGTGAAGATCTCGCCGCAACCTGGGATGCCCCGACCCTGGCGCAAACCCGCTTCCTCGAAACCGTGCTGCATGAATTGCCCGACGCGGTGTTCGTCGGCGACTCCACGCAACCGGTGTACACCGGCAACCTCACGTTCAATCCGGAGCGTCCGCGCCGCTGGTTCAACTCGTCGACCGGTTACGGCACCCTCGGCTATGCGTTGCCGGCCGCGATTGGCGCATGGCTCGGTGGCCAACTCGACAAAGGTGCACGGCCACCGGTGGTGTGCCTGATCGGCGATGGCGGTTTGCAATTCACCCTGCCGGAACTGGCCAGCGCCGTCGAAGCGCGCACGCCGGTGATTGTCCTGTTGTGGAATAACCAGGGCTACGAAGAGATCAAGAAATACATGGTCAACCGCGCCATCGAACCGGTTGGCGTCGATATCTACACCCCGGACTTTATCGGTGTGGCCAAGGCCCTCGGTTGCGCTGCCGAAGCGATCAGCTCGGTGGAACAACTGCGCAGTGCGCTGCGTGCCGCCACCGATCGCCAAGGCCCGACCGTGATCGAAATCGACCAGAACCAGTGGATGCAGGCGGTGGCCCAATGATCAGTTTTCCAACCACTCTCGATGGCCTCTACATCAACGGTCAATGGTCGGCCGGCCGCGAACATCTGCGCGTGATCAACCCGGCCACCGAGGCGTTGCTGACCACGGTCAATGGCGGTGACGAGCACGCGGTCGAGCAAGCGGTCGCCGCTGCCACGGCCGCGTTCAAGGATTGGTCACAAACCAGCGGTGCCGAGCGCGGCGCAATCCTGCGCAACATCGCCAATGGCGTGCGCAACGGTCGCGATCACTTGATGAACCTGCAGTCGAGCAACAACGGTAAACCGCAGTTCGAAGCGGCCATCGACGTCGACGATGTGATCGCCACGTTCGAGTACTACGCCGAACTCGCCGAAGGCCTCGACGCCAGACAGGACAGCAACGTGCCGCTGCCCAGCGATGATTTCAGCGCACGCCTGCGCCGCGAGCCGTGCGGTGTGGTCGGGCTGATCGTGCCGTGGAATTTCCCGATGGTCACCACCGCGTGGAAGCTCGCCCCGGCGCTGGCCGCCGGGTGCTGCGTGGTGTTGAAGCCATCGGAAGTCACGCCGCTGCCAGAGCTGGAGCTGGCGGCGATCATCGCCGAAGCCGGCCTGCCCACAGGCGTGTTCAACGTCGTTTGCGGTACTGGTCTGGCGGTCGGTGCACCACTGTCGGCGGATCCGCGCATCGCCAAGATTTCCTTCACCGGTAGCAACGCCGTCGGTGTCCAGGTGATGCAGCGCGCCGCTGAAACGGTGAAGGGCGTGAGTCTGGAACTGGGCGGCAAATCTTCGCTGCTGGTGCTCGAAGATGCTGATCTGGAACTGGCGGTCGAGCTGGCTTGCGGTGGCGGTTTCTTCAATGCCGGACAGATGTGCTCGGCTACCAGCCGCGTGTTGGTCGCCGATGAGCTGGCAGACGAATTCCTCGAACGTTTGCACAAGCGTGCGCAAGCAATTCGCGTCGCCGACCCGTTCGACCCGGACGTGGAGATGGGCGCACTGGTCAATCAGGCGCAATACCAGCGTGTGCTTGGTCACATCGACCGCGGTCTCAGTGCTGGCGCGAAACTGCTTTGCGGCGGCAATCGTCCGGCAGATTTGCCGCGCGGCTATTTTTTGCAGCCAACCGTGTTCACCGACGTGCCCCTCGACAGTGCGCTGTGGTGCGAAGAGATTTTTGGCCCGGTGCTGTGCGTGCGCCGTTTCAGCAGCGAAGCCGAGGCAATTGCCTTGGCCAACGACAGCCAATTCGGCCTGGTCGCCAGTGTGGTGACGCGAAACGCCGAGACCGCCGAGCGGGTCGCCAACGCCCTGCAGGCGGGGCTGGTGTGGCTCAACGCACCGCAAGTGATCTTCCCGCAAACGGCGTGGGGTGGTTACAAGCAGAGCAGTATCGGCCGCGAGTTGGGGCCATGGGGCCTGGCCGCTTTTCAGGAAATCAAACACGTGATCCGGGCGCTCTGAACGCCCGAAAAAGGTCAGCGCATGCCTCGCAACGAGGCATGCGTCGGCGTCATGGCTTCAATGAGTTTTTATCGATAGTCAGGTGTTTTGCACGACCTCAGGATGAACCCGTCGGCAGCGCTAAAGCCCTTGTAAAACGGGGCTTGGCGCGGATCCGGCCGCGCGGATGCAACGGTTGCGACCAACCTCATACTTAAAAGAACAAAGGGAGTCCGTCATGGGCGAGCACGATCTGAACAGGCGTCAATTCATTAAAACCGTCGGCGTCGCCTCGGTGGCGGCGGCCGCCCTGAGCATGCCCTTCATCCGGGCGAGCGCCAGCGACACGCGTTTTGCCGGCAAGACCCTGCGTTTGCTGACCTGGTCGGATGACACCGGCCTCGCCGCACTGCGTAACATCGCCGCGACGTTCGAAGCCAAGACCGGTGCCAAGGTCATCGCCGACCGCACCGGCAGCACCTCGGAAATGGTCGCCAAACTCAAGGCCGGCGGTGACCGTCCGCAGTACGACATCATCACCCTGGCCGGTGTCGGTGCCGAGGGTCTGGCCGCCGCCGGGCTGCTGGAAAAACCTGATTTAAACCGCATTCCCAACCTGGTCGACGTCCCGGAACAATACCGCACCGGCGCCAATGGCCACGGCATCGGTTATCTCTTGTGGTGCAACAGTCTGGTCTACAGCACCCGCACACAAAAAGACGCGCCAAGCAGTTACGCCGCGTTGTGGGATGCCGATCTGGCGCCGAACATTTTCCTGCCGCCGCCAAACTGGACCGAAGCGATGGACCTGATCATCATCGCCGCGAAACTGGCCGGCGGTGACGAACACAACATCGAACCAGGTTTCAAGAAGCTCGCCGAACTCAAGGATCGCGTGGTGACTTTGGGTGAAAACCCGAACCAGATCGCCGAACTGTTCCGCACCGGATCGCTGGACATGGGCGGCCTCTATGCGCCGGCATTTTTCCCCAAGCAGATCCGCGATCCGAACTACGGCCTCGGTGCTACCTTCGGCATGAAGGAAGGTTTTTACACCGACCTGATGCTTTCGGTGATGCCGAAGAATCGTCCGGGCGACACCGATCTGGCTTACGCGTTTATCGATCACTCCCTCGACCCGCTGGTGCAGGGCAAGATGGCCGAAGACATCTTCAACGGCCCGGTCAACGCCAAGGCGATCATCTCCGCCGAAGCGCGCAAGAGCCCGTTCATCCTCACGCCGGAGCAGATTGCCGAGAAGGCGATCATGCACGACAACGCCTTCCTGGCCACCGTGCATGACCAATGGATTCGTCGCTATACGGAAATTTTTTCTTCCTGAGCCGAACACCAACCTTCAGAGCACCACAAATCCCCTGTAGGAGTGAGCCTGCTCGCGATAGCGTCATACCAGTCAACCTATTAGGTGGCTGACACGCCGCTATCGCGAGCAGGCTCACTCCTACAAGGGGGCGGGGGTGGTTTGGAGAGTTGTGTTCGTCAGTTGTTTTTCCATTGACGAGATCATTGCTATGGAACATCAATCCCTGACCCAAGCGGTCGGCGCCGCTGACGTGCGCCCGACGCGCGCTGTTTCACCGACTGCGCGGGCGTGGCTTTTCCTCACGCCGTCGATGCTGTTTCTCGGCGTGCTGATCGCCGCCAGCCTGCTGGTGCTGCGCATGAGCGTCGGCACCAAAGGCGCGGAGTGGAGCGGTTTCAGCCTGGCCAGTTACGCCCAGTTGCTCGAACCGTACTACCTGAAATCCTTGTTGCTGACCTTGCGTCTGGCGTTGATCAGCGCGGTGATTGCCGTGCTGCTGGCGATCCCGGTGGCGTACACCATGTCGCGGCTGACCTCGCCGTTTCTGCGACGGATTTTCCTCGCGGCGGTACTGCTGCCGTTGCTGGTCAATCTGCTGCTGCAAAGCTATGGCTGGCTGGTGATTCTCGGCCCGGCCGGCATGCTCAATCAGGCGCTGATGGGGCTCGGCCTGATCAAGCGGCCGATCATGTTGCTGTACAACCAGAACGGCGTATTGATGGGGCTGGTGCAAACCGCGTTTCCGCTCGCCGTGCTGCCGATCGCCAGTGCCATGCGCGGCGTCGCCCGCACTTATGAGGAAGCCGCCGCGACCCTCGGCGCCAGCCGTTTTCAGGTGTTCCGCCAAGTGGTGTTACCGATGAGTTTGCCCGGGATCATCACTGGCGCAACGCTGGTGTTCGCTTACAACGCCAGCAGCTTCGTCGTGCCGTTGCTGCTCGGCGGTCGTCGCGTGCCGATGCTGGCGGTGATGGTGCATGACCAGATCGCGCCGCTGATGAACTGGCCTGCCGCGTCCGCTGCCGGTGTCGTACTGATTGTCACCACGCTGGCGATCATGACCTTGTCCGAATACATCACTGGCCGTCGTCGGCGTCTGCTGGAGGCTTCGCAATGAGTGCCCTGACCAAGAAGCGCATGGCGCTGCTGCCCGGCGAAACCGGCAAGTTCGCCGGCATCCTCTCCGGCTTCATTCTGCTGCTGGCGGTGTTGCCGATCCTGACCATGATCGTCATGTCGTTCAGCGGTGCGTCGAACCTCGACTTCCCGCCGAGCAGCTACAGCCTGCAATGGTACAAAGCGGCCTGGCACACCTTCGTTTCGCCGGACGCCAGCGATGTGCTGAGCCTCGGTCAGGCGATGGCCACCAGTCTGCTGGTGTCGTGCCTGACGATGATCTTCGCCACGCTGATCGCCGTGCCCGCGGCTTACGCGCTGACCCGTTGCGAGTTCCGTGGCAAAGCCGTGGCGCTGCAACTGATGTCGCTGCCGCTGGTGTTTCCGATGGTGGTGTTGGGTCTGGCATTGCTGCTGGTGTTCGACAGCCTGCCGTTCCACATGACCACCTCGCGATTGGTGATCGCCCACGTGATTCTGGCCTTGCCATTTGTGGTGAAAAACTGCACGGCGGCGATGCTTTCCATCGGCAACGAAGTCGAGGAAGCGGCGCGGATGCTCGGCGCCTCGCCATTGCGCGCGATTGTCGATGTGGTGGTGCCGTTGATGAAGTCGGGGATTCTGGCGGGCATGCTGCTGGCGTTCATCGTCTCGTTCAACGAGTTCACCGTGACCTATTTCCTCTACACCATCGACGTCATGACCGTGCCGATCTGGATGTACAGCCGCACCGTGTCATCGCTCGACCCTACCGTGTTCTCGTTTGCCGTGCTGATCGTGCTGATCGACTTCGTCCTGATCTGGGCGCTGGAGAAGCTGGTGGGCAAGGGCGGCGTTTCCTTTTGATTTGAGGTGCAACATGACTGGTCTGATTCTGGAAAACGTCGAGAAATTCTACGGCTCGGCGTGCGCGGTACAAGACGTCAACCTGCATTTGCCGGAAGGCAAACTGGTGTGTTTCCTCGGCCCTTCCGGCTGCGGCAAAACCACCCTGTTGCGGATGATCGCCGGGCTGGAAACCCTCACTGGCGGCGAGATTCGCCTGGACGGCGAGGACATCGGCCAGACCCCGGCGCACCTGCGCAACTTCGGCATGGTGTTCCAGTCGCTGGCGCTGTTCCCGCACATGACCGTCGGCGAGAACATCGCCTACCCGTTGAAACTGCGCGGCGTCAGCAAGGCTGATCAGCACAAGCGGGTGGTCGAGTTGCTGGAGCTGATCCAGTTGCAGGCGATGATCGATCGCCCGGTGGCGAAACTTTCCGGCGGTCAGCGGCAGCGCGTGGCGATTGCCCGGGCGATTGCCTCGCACCCGAAAATCCTCCTGCTCGATGAGCCGCTGTCGGCGCTCGACGCCAAGCTGCGCGAATCGATGCAGGTGGAAATCCGCCAACTGCAACAGCGCCTGAACATCACCACGATCATGGTCACCCACGATCAGCGCGAAGCGATGACCATGGCGGACATCGTCGTGGTGCTGGGCGAGCACAAGGTCCAGCAGGTCGGCACGCCGATCGAAATCTACCGGCATCCGGCCAACGAGTTTGTCGCTGACTTCATCGGCTCGGGCAATATTTTCCCGGCTACCGCATTGGGTGATGGCAAGGTCAGCCTGCCCGGCGGTGATGCGCTGCAAGTGCCGATCTGCAGCAGCATTGTCGTGGGGCAGAAAGTGAAGATGCTGATTCGTCCGGAAGACCTGCAACTGTCTGCGCCGCAAGCGACGGCGGGCAATCGATTGCTCGGCAAGGTGACGTTTGTGCGCGATATCGGCGCGACCATCGAGACCACGGTGGAGTGTTCCGGGGTGACGTTTACGGCGTTGAGCACGCCGTGTCAGGGAATCGGATTGGGGATTGGCCATCCGGTGTCGGTGACGTTGCCGGTGGAGGCTTGTCGGGTGTTGGGGGCGTAGAGCGAGGTCTGACTCCGAATCGCCCCTCACCCCAGCCCTCCCGAAACGTCGGACCGCCCGGAGGGAGAGGGAGCCAACCGAGGTGTCTGGCGTTATCCATCGACCTGAGATATCGATTCGATTATGGATTCGGCAAAGCAAGCGCTATTCATCGACTTGAAAAATCCAGTTGATTATGGATTCGGCAAAGCACTTTCAGGTCGGTGAACCTCTCCAATATTCCCCATTCAGTCCCCTCTCCCTCTGGGAGAGGGTTAGGGTGAGGGGCTTCTAAACGGTCACACCGAAAGCCGCAACCGCGCCAAATCCCTTAACGGCGGCGCACCAAACAGCCGGCTGTACTCGCGGCTGAACTGCGACGGACTTTCATACCCCACGCGATACCCCGCCGCCGAAGCCTCCAGCCCCTCGGCCAGCATCAGGCGCCGCGCCTCTTGCAGGCGCAATTGCTTCTGATACTGCAGCGGGCTCATCGCCGTCATCGCCTTGAAACGGTGATGCAAGGTCGAGACGCTGAGGTTCACTTCCTTGGCCAGATCATCAATGCGCAACGGCTGCTCGAAGTTGCCGTTAAGCCATTTGATCGCCTGGCTGATGCGATGGCTCTGACTGTTGGCAATCGCGATTTCATACAAGCGATGCCCCTGCGGACTGCGCAGCAGGCGATAAAGAATCTCCCGGCGAATCAGCGGTGCGAGCATGGCGATGTCTTTCGGCGCATCGAGCAAACGTGCCAGACGCAGCACGGCATCGAGCATCGAACTGTCGATCTGCTCGACATACAAACCACGCCCGGTCGGCCGGGTCGGTACGCCCATGGGGCCGGCGTCAGCGATCAGCGCGGTGATTTCTGTCGGGTCGATATCCAGGCGCACAGCGAGGATCGGTTCCTCCGGCGAGACATTGACCACGCGCCCGCTCAGCGGCATCGAAACCGACACCACCAGATAATTCAGCGGGTCGTAGTTGAAGAACTCGTCGGCCAGGCGCACCTCTTTGCGCCCCTGCGCCATGATGCACAGCGCCGGTTGCGCGAGCACCGGGGCAAAGTCGTGGGATTTTGTGTGGCGCGACATGAACAGCGAGCCGATGGCGGTCTCGTAGCTGCCATCGTCGGTGGTGTTGCGGCGGATGATCGCCGCCAGTTCCGCACGCTGTTTTTCCATGTCAGCGCTGGGTTCGGCTTGAAAACGATCGAATGACGTCATGCACGGCATCCTCGGCAGGGGAGGTGGAATGGAGCAGAGCATATGTTTGTGCAAGCGCCAGCGGTAGACACATCCTGCGAAATGCTTGCCTGATTCTGCCCGGAGCTGTTTTCGCGCCTGTCGCGATTCAATCCTGTAGGAGCTGCGGAAGGCTGCGATCTGTTGATCTTTAAAGCAAAATCAAAAGATCGCAGCCTTCGGCAGCTCCTACACAAAACGCGTATGACAACCGTGTGACGCCGTTTTACAGGTTGTTACAGCTTCTGGATGAAGTCTCGCAGGATTGTGCAACGCGGCGGCAGGAATCGACTAACGGCGGCCGGCGTGCGGCCCTTAACCTTTGAACCTGTCGCAGCCCGTCCCCCGGCTGCCACGCGACTCCCTGGGAGGGTTGAACATGTCCAAGCAGATTCCCGTCAGTCATATGGCCTTCGTTCGAGCGCGCGCCGGGCGTTCGGCGGAACTCGGTGTACGCCTGAGCGCGTTGATCGATCCGTCCCGCGCCGCCCCCGGTTGCCTGAGCTTTGCCTTGCAGCATTCGCAGTGTGATCCGGAGTTGTGGCTGGTCTCCGGGTTCTGGAGCAGTCAGCAAATGATGACCAACTATTTCAACAGCCCGTCGATGGAAATCTTCGCCGAGCTGGTGCAGGAGCTGGTGGTCAACAGCCTCGACTTCCACACTTTCAAGGACGTGTCGGCGGCGCAAGCCCTCGGCCAATGCCCGGCGCCGGTACACAAACTCGTCGGTTGAGGGTTTAATGTCCGGCTTAATTTGTCTGAGCCGGGATGTGTGACATGGCACGTAAAGAGTTCGAGCACTTCGAAGCAGTTTCCGCAGTCGTCCCCGTCGAGTTGGGCGGCAACAAGGGCTATTACGCGGCAATCGCGGTCAAGGCCCTGGTCGATGGCGGCGCACCACGCTTTCACAAACTGCTGAATGATCAAGTCTTCCCCGGCGCGATTGCTGCCGATGAAGCAGCCATCAATGAGCTGGATAACCTCAAGGGCGTCACTGAAGACGCCGACTTGATCTGGTAACGCGTTACTTGTTTGCGCCCGGACGCCACATCTTGAACAGGGCCTCAGGCCCCAGCTGGAAGTAGTCCGCCGGCCCGCCGCCGCGCAGAATCGGTTCTGCCGCGGCGGTGTCGTAGATGCCATCCTTCAACAGCCACTTGGCGATGTGCACGGCGACCACTTCGCCGAGGATCAGCCAGCTCGGCACCGTCTCGCCATCAGCGCGCTGCAATTGAATGATCTGCGTGACCTTGCACTCGAAGGACACCGGACTTTCGGCCACCCGTGGCACCGAAATCACCTTTGACGCGACGGTCGTCAATCCCGCCAACTCAAACTCGTTGACCTCAGGCGCGACCATCGCGCAGCTCTGATTCATCTGTTCGGCCAGCGGGCGGGTGGCGAGGTTCCAGACGAACTCGCCGGTCTGCTCGATGTTGTTCAGGCTGTCTTTGCGCCCGACGCTGGAAAAACCGATGATCGGCGGAATGTAGTTGAAGGCGTTGAAGAAACTGTACGGCGCCAGGTTCAACCGGCCGTTGGCATCCTGTGAAGAAATCCAGCCGATAGGCCGTGGACCGACGATGGCGTTGAACGGATCGTGGGGCAGACCGTGGCCGTTGGCGGGTTCATAGAAGTGGATGTCATCGGGCATGGCGGGTGAGTTCCTGAGGCTGCGTTTCGGATGCAGCCATAGTGCAAGGACGCCCGGCATATTTCCAGCCAGACGCAAAACCCCGTGTAGGAGCTGCCGAAGGCTGCGATCTTTTGATTTTGCTTTTAAAGATCAAGATCAAAAGATCGCAGCCTTCGGCAGCTCCTACAGGGGATTTGTGTATTTGAGAAAATTATCATGCCCCAGAAATGACTAAGCCCGGCCAAGGCCGGGCTGTGGGAGGACTGCGGATACTTAGCTGATGGCAGCGGCGGTGCCGGTTTTGTCGAAGCCGTCAGCAGCGACCGTTTTACCCAGATTGGTCTTGTCGAAACCATCGGCAGCCACAGCTTTACCAATGTTGGTTTTATCAAAACCGTCAGCGGCGTAAGTACCCGAGTGGCTGGTTTCAATGGCCGCGCTGGCGCCGCTGATGAAGTCGGCAGATTTGGTTTTGTCCGAGCCGTCGGCAGCGAAAGTGTTGGCGGCCAGTACGGACAGGGTCAGGGCGAGGATCAGTTTGGTTTTCATGTCGGTTACTCCGGATTCGTTGGCGGGTGTGTCTTGCATGGGTTTAATGCTACGCCAATTAAATTGATTAAAAAGTGCAAAATAATGCTAATAACAATCGATTAACCTGATATTAAGGGCGGCGCGTTGAATTCGCTTTCGTCGTCGGAGCGAGCGTCGCGCAGGTCATCGATCAGGTGATTGCAGAATGAGCGGGCAGCATTAATTAGCGATTAATCGCGTTGCGGCGTGTGTGAGGAATTTTTCATGCAGGTCTGGATAACGCGGTGACCCCATTCGCGAGCAGGCTCGCTCCCACAGGAAAAATGCATTCCAAATGTGGGAGCGAGCCTGCTCGCGAAGAGTCCATCACAGTCACAGTCACAGTCACCGTTGCAGTGGCTGTGAAAACCCGATCAGTCAGTCACGATTCGCGAATGTTTCTGGGTGTCCTTCATGGTGATGTACACCAGCAACGACACTGCGATGCACGCGGTCACGTACCAGTAGTAACCGGTTTCCATGCCGATGCTCTTGAACCACAGCGCGATGTATTCGGCGGTGCCGCCGAAGATCGATACGGTCAGTGCGTACGGTAGGCCGACGCCCAGGGCGCGGATTTCAGTCGGGAACAATTCAGCTTTGACCACCGCGTTGATCGAGGTGTAGCCGCTGACGATGATCAGCGCCGCCATGATCAGGAAGAACGCGCCCCACCAGGTTTGAATGGTGTGCAGGGTCATCAGGATCGGCACGGTGAAGATCGTCCCCAGCACGCCGAAGGCGATCAGGATCGGACGACGACCGATCTTGTCCGAGAGGCCACCGATGATCGGTTGCAGGCACATGAACAGGAACAGCGTGGCGGCAGAAATGGTGGTCGAGTCGGAGATGCTCATGCCGACCGTGTTCACCAGGTATTTCTGCATGTAGGTGGTGTAGGTGTAGAACGCCAGGGTGCCGCCCATGGTCAGGCCGACTACGGTCAACAACTCTTTGGGGTGGCGCATCAAGGTGCGCATGGCGCTTTCCTTGGACTTCTCTTTCTTGGTGAACGACTCGGTTTCTTCCATGCCGCGACGCAGGTACAGCGCCACGACCGCACACAGCGCGCCGATGGCGAACGGAATACGCCAGCCCCACGCGTACAGCTGTTCAGTGGTCAGCACGTTCTGCAGCACGATCAGTACGCCCAGCGCGATGAGCTGGCCGGAGATCAGGGTCACGTACTGGAAGCTGGAGAAGAAGCCGCGACGTTCCTTGGTCGCCATCTCCGAGAGATAGGTCGCCGAGGTGCCGTATTCGCCACCGACCGACAGGCCTTGCAGCAGTCGCGCGAACACCAGCAGGATCGGCGCGCCGATGCCGATGGTTTCGTAGTTCGGGCTGAGGGCGATCAGCAGCGAGCCGAAGCACATCAGGTAGACCGAGGCCATCAGGGCTTTTTTACGTCCGACCTTGTCGGCGTACATGCCCATCAGCCAGCCACCGATCGGACGCATCAGAAAGCCGACGGCGAAGATCGCAGCGGTGTTCATCAGTTGGGCGGTGGTGGAACCGGCAGGGAAAAAGGTTTTCGCGAAGTACAGGGAGAAGGCGGCATACACATACCAGTCGTACCACTCGACCATGTTGCCGACGGAACCGCTGAAGATCGATTTGATCCGGCTGGCGGTGGTTCTTTCTTTGGCCGGCACGGCAGCCGACCCAAGTGGCAGGGCGTTGGAGTTATCCATTGAAGGATCCTTCGTTTAATTGTTTTTGTGGAGCGCGTTGGAACGCAGCCTGCGAGGGCTATAGCAGGAGGTGTGCCAACGGGGGGAGGGCCGGTTTAGAGGGCCGAGCGGGTTGGGGTGAGCGGGATATCGCCGAAGGATTTAGTTTGATGAGCGGATTTCCGCTTATTGGGGCGAAGATCAAAAGCCCCTCACCCTAACCCTCTCCCAGGGGGAGAGGGGACTGACCGAGTGGATTGTTCGAGTTACACCGACCTGAGATACCGAGTCGAACTCAGGTTTCGAACAGCATAAAGATCGGCTCCCGTCCCCCTCGCCCCCTGGGGGAGAGAGCTGGGGTGACCGAGTGGATTGTTCGAGTTACACCGACCTGAGATACCGAGTCGAACTCAGGTTTCGAACAGCATGAAGATCGGCTCCCGTCCCCCTCGCCCTCTGGGGGAGAGAGCTGGGGTGACCGAGTGGATTGTTCGAGTTACACCGACCTGAGATACCGAGTCAAACTCAGGTTTCGAACAGCATAAAGATCGGCTCCCTTCCCCCTCGCCCCCTGGGGGAGAGGGCTGGGGTGACCGAGTGGATTGTTCGAGTTACACCGACCTGAGATACCGAGTCGAACTCAGGTTTCGAACAGCATAAAGATCGGCTCCCTTCCCCCTCGCCCCCTTGGGGGAGAGGGCTGGGGTGAGGGGGAAAGATCTCAGCCACACCGAAAATCCCAAGCCCGACTCACTCGCTCAGAAACATCTCCCGACTCAACCCATGCCGCTGCATCTTTTCATTGAACGTACGGCGCGGCAGTTGCAACTCTTCCAGCACCGCTTTCACATCGCCCTTGTGCCGGGTCAGCGCGGCACGCAAACACTGCGCCTCAAACGCCTCCTGCTGCGCCGCCAGCGATTGCCCCGGATCGATCCCCGGCGCCGGTTCATCCAGCCCCAACACCTGGCGTTCGGCAACGTTCGCCAGTTCTCGCACGTTGCCCGGCCAGTCGTGGCTGAGCAGATGACTCAACTGTGCGCCACTCAAGGGTGGAAAGGTGCGCCCCAGGCGTTCAGCGGCATTGTGGGCGAAGGTTTCGA
This sequence comes from Pseudomonas sp. Irchel 3H7, assembly GCF_900187605.1. GTDB lineage: Bacteria > Pseudomonadota > Gammaproteobacteria > Pseudomonadales > Pseudomonadaceae > Aquipseudomonas. The sequence continues at coordinate 231,761 of NZ_FYEA01000003.1, read as the reverse complement.
ACAGCAGCGGAATGTCTTCGCGACGATCGCGCAGCGGCGGCAAACGCAGTTCGGCGACGTTCAGGCGATAGGCCAGATCCTCGCGAAAACGTCCGGCCCGGGCTTCATCGAGCAGATCCGGTTTGGTCGCCGCAACAATGCGCAGATCGACGCGAATGCTCTGGTTCGAACCCAGCCGTTCAAGCTTTTGCTCCTGCAATACGCGCAGCAGTTTCACCTGTTGCGCCAGCGGCATGCTTTCGATTTCATCGAGAAACAAGGTGCCGCCATCGGCGTATTCCAGCTTGCCGATGCGCTTGCCCGAGGCGCCGGTGAACGCGCCGCTCTCGTGACCGAACAACTCCGCCTCGAACAACTGCTCAGGAATCGCCGCGCAGTTCAGCGCCACGAACGGCTTGGCCGCGCGCGGGCCGAAATCATGCAGGCAACGCGCGACAAGTTCCTTGCCGCTGCCGGTTTCGCCACGGATCAACACGTTGACCGGCAACGCCGCCAGATCCAGCACCTGTCGACGCAACGTCTGCAAGCCACGGGACACGCCGAGCAACGTCGCATCAAGTTTGGCGCGGTTGTCGGCCTGCTCGTGCAGGGCACGGTTTTCCAGAATCAGACGGCGTTTGTCCAGCGCCCGGCGCAAGCTGCCGAGCAGGGTTTCCGGGCTGAACGGTTTTTCCAGAAAGTCGTAGGCGCCGTCGCGCATCGCCTCGACCGCCATCGGTACATCGCCATGACCAGTGAGCAGAATCACCGGCAGGTCAGCGTCGCGTTTCTGCACTTCGGCCAACAACGCCAGGCCGCCCATGCCGGGCATGCGCACGTCGCTGAGGATCACCCCGGCAAAGTGCGCGGGCAGGGCGGCGAGGCAGTCTTCGGCGCGGCTGAACAACTGCACCTCGAAGCCCGACAGGCTCAGCCACTGTTCAACGGCGCTGCGAATGCTGCTTTCGTCATCGACCACCATCACTGAGTTGAGCATCAGATGTGTGCCTCCAGATCGATCGGCAAAGTCAGGCTGAACACCGCGCCGCTGTCGCCATTTTCAACACTCAGGCGGCCGCCGGATTCATGCACGATGGCGAAGGATACCGCCAGGCCGAGACCCAGGCCGTCGCCCACCGGTTTAGTGGTGAAGAACGGGTCGAAGACCTGGCCCAAATGGTCCTCGGCGATGCCGCCGCCATTGTCGCTGACGCTCAGGCGCCACAGTTGCTCATCGGCTTCCAGACGGATTTCCAGGCGCTTGCAGGGTTTACCCTGCATCGCATCAAGGGCATTGCGCAACAGGTTGATCAGCACCTGTTCGAGACGAATCGCATCACCGCGCACCCACGCCGGACGGGTCAGGTGCAGCACCAGACTGACCTGCTCATCGCGCAGCCGCGCATCGAGCAACTGCAGCGATTGATCAACCACCGTCGCCAGATCCAGTCGTTCGCGCAAGCCGCTGGGACTTTTACGCGCGAAGGTCTTGAGGTGGCCGGTGAGGGCGGCCATGCGCGTGAGCATTTCGTCCACCGGTTTCAGGGCTTTATAGGCATCGTCGACACGGCCATGGTCGAGCAACAGGCGCAGGGTCGCCAGTTGCATGCGCTGAGCGGTCAGCGGCTGATTGATTTCATGGGCCAGCGCGGCAGACATCTGCCCCAGCGCGGCGAGTTTGGCTGATTGCACCAGACCGTCCTGCGCGGTGCGCAAGTCGCGGGTGCGTTCTTCCACCAGTTGTTCCAGCTCTTGGCGATTGCGCTGACGAATCTTCGACAGGCGCCAGCGCTGGTTGAGAAACAGCAACAGAAACACCAGCGCCAGCCACACCCCGGCGGCGGCCAGCCCGGCGTTGCGCAGGTCTTCGAACGCCACTTGCGGATGGCGCAGCAGGTGCAGGGTCCAGCCTTCGGCGCTCAGGGGCAGCGATTCCCACAGATAATCCGCCGTGCCTTGCGGGCCTTCGACGCGACGCAGATCGCTGTTGTCATCGAAGCGGCGCAGCTATAAATGAGTCAAGGGCAGCAGCGATTGCTTGTCGTACTGCCGGGTGGCTTTGATCTCATCCATGTCGCGGGCGCTCAACGGCCGCAGCGCGCGATAACGCCAGCCGGGCTGATTGGCGATGAAGATAATCCCGCGCGCATCGCTGACCAGCAGCGTGTCATTGCCCTGACTCCACTCCCGTTCCAGTTCGGGGAATTCCAGCTTGACCACCATCGCGCCAAGGAACTCGTCGTTGTCACCCAGCACCGCGCTGGAGAGAAAGTAGCCGGGAATTCCGCTGGTCACGCCCACGGCATAAAAGCGCCCGGTGCCCTGGGTGCGGGTCTGGCTGAAGTAGGGACGAAAACCGTAATTGTGGCCGACGTAACTGCTCGGCAGACGCCAGTTGCTCGCCGCCACGGCGAGGCCCGTGTGGTCGAGCAGTTCAAGGGTCGAGGATTGTGCCGCGCCGTTGATCTTTTCCAGCTTGAGATTCAGCGCCGCCTGTTCGGCGGCATCGACTGGCCCGGCCAGTGCCGAACGCAATTGCGGGTCCAGCGCCAGCACGGCGGGCAGGGCACGGTAGCGGTCGATCAGGGTGTGCAGGGAATTGGCGTACAACGCCAGTTGCTGGTTGGCGCGGGCGGCGTCTTCCTCCAGCGCCTGACGTTCGGCGTGGCGGATCGCAAGTGTGGCGGCAAGCGCCGCGCCGGCAATGATCAGCAGGGTATACAACGACAGACGCAAGGTACGGGAAGTCGGCAGCATGCTGGGCGAAGGGTCGGCAGGTCGGGCGGGCACGATAGCATGCGCCGAGGTGGCTCGGCGTGCTGTTCGCGCCGGTCACATTGGTCATACAGACGTTTCCTGTATCTGAGGTCGACGCTGAAGATTCAGCCGTGGTTTCGGCACGGGTCTGGGGCGTGGTTCGTCAGCAATTGACTGCTCCAGTTGTTGCAGGCGTTCAGTCACACTGTCGGCTTCGCTGAGGTTATCAAGCATGTCTTGAGTCGTTGCCAGTGTGTCCCGGGTGTCGTTGATGAGCGCAGTGGTTTTAGCCGTTATCGTGCGGTAAGCGTCAGCGACTGAAATGCCCTGGTCCACCATTTTTGTGAAATCAAGCTGATCCAGAGGGGCGAATTTTTTGACCTCTTGCAGAATGGCCTCTGTGGCTGTTTGCCGGATCTGGTTGACCCCATCCTGAATAGACTGTGGCAGCGTGCCGTTGGCCAGATCATTTGCACCCTGGGCAAGGGTTTGTGTGGCATCGCGGACTTGAGCCGTGTGCAGTGCTTCGGTTACGCGAATGCCGCGCTTGAAAAAACGGTAGCGGATATAGGCTGCGCCCAAACCGCCTAGCAGGCCGCCGACAACACCGCCAATCGTGTTACCGATTCCCAGCGCGAATGATCCGGCTACTCCGCCGAGAGCGGCACCCACGGTGAAACCGAGTCCAAACGCCGCTAATCCGTTTTTACTGAACAGGTAGCGGCGAAAGGTCATACCTGCTCGGGTTTCCTGACTGACATTGGCTTCGTCGTCGGGGCCATCAAATTCAGTTGCGGCATCATGGGCGTGGCTGGCGACGTTGGCGGTGGTGCGAAATACACCGACGAGCTGGGAGACATCGAACCGTCCGCGCCCATCGGTATCGACGTAAATCATCGGGTTGTTCGACACCATCACGTACAGATTCAATCCATCCACATCCCCTGCCGGATCGGCACTGATCCAGCGCTGCAACCACGGTGCGTAATAGCGTGCGCCGTAGTAATACAAACCGCTGATATCCATCTCCTTGCCCGAATAGCGGATGAACTTGTAGGGGACCTCAATCTCTGAAGGCGCGGTTATCCACGCCGTGGCGCCGAACGGGTAGTACCCTTCGGCGCTGATCAGTTGTGCCTGTTGATCGAGTTCCATGACGCAGGAGCCGAGGTGATCTTCCAGGCTGTAGCGCAGTTGATCGGTGGCGATGCCTTCGGGTTTTTTCGCTGCCCAATGCAGACAACGGGCGTTGCCGAGGGTGATGACGTGCAGCTCTTCGCCGTTGTCGCGGGTGCGGATTTCCAGCCCCGGCAAATAACGCACCTGATGAAAGTGTGCGGCTGTGGAGGTATGGAATTCGTGGCGTTTGAACACGCGCATGCCCTGGCTGTAGCGATAATGTTCGGCATCATCGGGGCCGTCCTCGCACTGGATCAGAGTCACGCTTTCCAGCTCATCGCGGGCATTCCAGGTCAGCGGTTTGCGGGGGGGCATCGCGTTCAGGTTTCCGTGGCGATCAAACAGATCGTCGAACACCGGTTCCGGCTGGCCTGTTTTCCAGCGTACCCCGCGATTACTGCTCGGATCGATGCGCATTTGCCGGGTGTAATTGTTGCCCGCCCGTACATGGCACAGTTCGATCAGGTTGCCACCGTGATCGTACTGATAGATCTGGGTGTAATTGAGGCAATTGTTCGGATCGCCCGGTTGCGGCAGGCCGGGAATTTCTGACGGCGGCGCGTCGTCGTGGCCGGTGGCGCTGGTCAGCCGATAGAGCGAGTCGTAAGTGAAATCGCGATGGCCGTCGACTCGTTGATTGGCAAAATATCGCGGCTGAAAAGCGTGGTCTTCGATGCGGGTGATGTTGCCGACGCGGTCGTAGATGTATTCGAGGTCTTGCACGACGCCGCCGCCATTTTTGTGGCTGGACTGGGTAAGCAAACGACCGTCCGCCGGGTCGTACGTCCACGTACTGAGCACACGATTACCGGCCAGTTGCTCAATGATCTGGTCGTTGGCGTTGTACTGCCCGTCCAGCAATACCGGTTGCCAGTCAGACGTGCCGTTGATCAGCAGTTTAGTTCGTTTGAGTTGCCCGGCCAGGCCGTAGTGCGAGCGTCGTTGATGGCCGCAGGCGTCAGTCTGTTCCAGCAACGCGCCGAGCGGGCTGAACACCTGGTGGCTGGTGAACGGTTCACCGTCGTGGAACGTGCGGGTTTCGCACAGCGGTGTGCCGGTCAGAGAAAAACTGTCCGTGAGCAGCGAACCGGCACGATCTTTCTGCTCCCGCAACTGGCCACGCTGGTTGTGCCCCGCATCGGCCGAGGCATCGGCGTAGGTGAACGCATCTACATTTTGCTCGCCATTTTCCTCGACCGCGATGACTCGTAATTGCTTGTCGAAGGTCGCGCGCCAATGGCTGCCACGCTCGTCCCAACGCTGCAACGGCTCACCGGCCAGCCCCGGTAAAGTCAGACGCCAGCCGGCGTCGACACTGTCGGACTTCAATACCGCGCCGATCAGGCTGTAAACCGTAGTCAGACAAGGTGCCGACAGACGCGGGTCCCATTGCGCGACCAGATGCCCGGCGTGGTCATGCTGCTGACGGGTGATATGGCGCTCTACTTGCGCGCCGGCCACTGTACGCAGGTACGAGACATTGCTGAGCGGTAGATCTCTGGGGTCATGAACGCGCAGCGTTGGCGTATGCCAGTGTACTGACTGATTCATGCCCAGACACTCGCACAGACCGTCATCTCAGGCAGCCTTTTTCTTGTTGGTATGTTTCTGCTTATGCAAAAACTGATTGTCCGTGGTGCCCATTTCCTTGTACCAGGCGACCATGGCCTGAGCGCGTGAAATATTGCCCAGTACGGCGTTGGTTTGTTCACGCATGGCCGAGCGCGTGATCGGTTTCAGCCTTTGCGCGGAGGTCATATGGGTAATGTTGGGCAATATCTCGGCGGGCGAAATGACGTCGGTGCCCAGAGCGTCAAACGCGTTCTCTGCCCAGCCAGCGCGTTGTTCTACGGCGGCTTTCCATTCATCAAGCATGTTTTCGATTTTTTCGATTTTCGCTGGGTCCAGTCGATTCTTGATGTCCTCGTTATCCATTGCCTTTTTAAACAGATTAAGAAAGTGGGGGACGAACGATATGACTGCGCCAAGCACTCTGCCGATAATAAGTTCCGGGTTGAACACGGCGTTGAGGACAGGGTCGCGCAATTCGCTTTTTACATCTTTCCACGATTTGATCTCCTTGACGGGACCTTCGATGCCCAAACTTTTGTCAATGGCGCTGACAGACATTTTCGAGGTCTGAGGAATCAGCGGGCCCAAATTGATTCCGAAACTTTCCGCTACCGGATCTATCATTTTCGTAGCGACGTCGCCAGCGGCGTTGCCGCCGAACACGTTCCCTACTGTCGGATAAGCGGCGATTTCAGTGGGAGGGGGGATAATTCTATCGACAAATCCGTTACCGAGACTTCCTCCGTGGGTGGATGCGGCATACCAATAACCGCCTTCGACGACTAAGCTCAGCACCATATTTCTGTTGAGTCCAATCGGATGGAGAATGTTATGCAGCTGATTCACCACCTCCGTGGAGTAATTGTTGACGACTGAAACAAATTCCGACGTCAGTAAAATCACGCTTTCCGCACGTTTGTTGCCGTCAGGATCGACGTAGCGCATCGGGTTGTTGCCCACAAACGCATAAAGATTCAGCCCATCGGCCTGCTCTGCATCCGCACTGATCCAGCGCTGCAACCACGGCGCGTAGTACCGTGCTCCGTAGTAATACAAACCGCTGACGTCCATCTCTTTGCCCGAGTAGCGGATGAACCTGTATTCAACGTCGATCTCGTGGGAGGCGGCTATCCACGCTGTTTCGCCGAAGGGGTAGTAACCTTCCTCGCTGATCACATCGGCCTGTTGATCGATCTCCATGACGCAGGAACCGAGGTGATCTTCGAGGGTGTAGCGCAGTTGATTGTTTTCAATGCCGCCGGGGCGTCCGCTGACCCAGTGCAGACAACGCGCATTGCCGAGGGTGATGACGTGCAGCTCTTCGCCGTTGTCTTTGCTGCGGATTTCCAGGCCGGGCAGGTAACGCACCTGATGAAAGTGGCGGGTCGTGTCGGTAAACCATTCATGGCATTTGAAGACGCGCTGGCCCTGGCTGTAACGGTAATGCTCGGCGTCGCTGTTGCTGTTTTTTCGAGTCACCAGCGGCACGCTTTCCAGCTCATCGCGCGCGTTCCATTGCAACGTCGACCCTTGCTTGAGTTCCAGCTGATTGCCGTGGCGATCAAACAACGTGTCAAAGTCCGGCAGATCGTCGCCGGTTCTCCAGCGCACGCCGCGGTTGCTGTTCGGGTCGACGCACATTTGGCGAGTAAAGGGATTGCTGTTTCGTACGTGACGCAGTTCGATCAGATTACCGCCGTTGTCGTATTGATAGGTCTGGGTGTAATTGAGTCGATTGTTCGGATCGCCCGGTTGCGGCAGGCCGGGAATGTCCGGTGGCGGGGCGTCGTCGTAGCCGGTGGCGCTGGTCAGTCGATAAAGCGAGTCGTAGGTGAAATCGCGGTGGCCGTCGATCAACTGGTTGGCGAAGTAGCGTGGCTGAAAGGCGTGGTCTTCGATGCGAGTGATATTGCCGACACGGTCGTAGAAGTATTCGACGTTTTGCAGGACGCCCCCGCCGTCCTTGCGACTTGATTGAGTGTGCAAACGAGCGTCCGCCGGGTCGTAGGTCCACTGACTGCGCACCTGATTGCCGGCCAGTTGCTCGATGATCTGGTCGTTGGCGTTGTACTGCGTATCCAGCAGCACCGCTTGCCAGTCCGGCGTGCCGCTGATCCACAGATCCGCTCGCTTGAGGTGCCCGGCCAGACCGTAACAAGAGCGGCGCCGATGGCCGCCGGCGTCGGTCTGTTCCAGAACTGCGCCCATCGGGCTGAACACCGAGTGGCTGCTGAACGCTGCCTCATCCTGGAAGGTGCGCGTCTCGCTCAGCGGCTGGCCACTGAGGGCAAAACTGTCGGTGCGCAGCGAACTCGAGCGATCTTTCTGCTCCCGCAACTGGCCACGCTGGTTGTGCCCCGCATCGGCCGAGGCGTCGGAATAGGTGAACACATCGACATTGACCTCGCCATTTTCCTCGACCGCGATCACTCGTAATTGCTTGTCGAACGTCGTGCGCCAATGGCTGCCGCGCTCGTCCCAACGCTCCAAAGGCTCACCGGCCCGCCCGGGCAGGGTCAGGCGCCAACCGGCGTCGACGCTGTCGGATTTCAACACCGTACCGTCCAGACTGTAGACCGTGGTCAGGGCAGGTGCCGACAGGCGTGGGTCCCACTGCTCGATCAGACGTTCGGCGTGGTCATGTTGCTGGTGGCTGACAAGGGCAGCAGGTGTGTCATCGGCCACGTTACGCAGGTAAGCAACTTGCCGTACCGGCAGGCCCCGGGCATCGCTCACCGCGAGCGCGGGTGTACGCCGGTGCACATTGGCAGTCATGACCGCGATGCCTTGGCTGGCGGGGACGGCTCGGCGGTGTCATTGAAGTCTTCGCTAGTGTGAAACCAGGGGTGGTACGTTTCTCGAGAGCAATCGCCCTTGGCGTTGACCACTTTGATCTGTCGGCCAAGGGCGTCATAGAACACCTGATCGAAGAAGCCCATTTCGCGCAGCGACTGATCGTTGACGTAACCGTGGGTATCGGCGAAAAACGGCCGAAACTGACGGACCGGCAACCCCTTGTTGTTGTATTCGACCCGTTCGCTGATGCGCCAGCGCGAGTCAGTATCGACCTCTTTGAACTGGCCATCTTCGACGATCAATGAACCGTCGTCGCCCACGGCATATGCCTTGCCCGGATCGACCCGTTGCTGGGTTTGCAGAGCCCTGCCAAAGCCGTCGACACAGGCTTTGACGATCTGGACCTGCCTTAACGGATCATCGGGGTAGCGGTCGGCACTGAGGATCACGCTGTGCACCGGTTCTCGGCGCACCGCACCGATCGCCTGGTGCAATGCCCGCTCTTCAGGCGTCAAGGCTCCCTGGCGCCGGGCGAGTTTTTGCCGCGCACTGGCCCTGATGTGGCCGCTGGGCAGGAGATAGCCTTGGGCAATCCATGCGCTGGCGCCGTTGGCGATCTGCCCCATCCAGCTGAACAGATCCTTGCGCAGGGTACTGGCGGCTTTTTGCACGGCGGCGGGCGGATCGGCAATCGCCGTAGCCGGGCGCCGATCCTGCGGAGGCAAGTAGTCGCTCAGCGGGTTAAAACCCGCAGCCTTGTCGTTTTCGGTGCCGTAAAAACTGCTGGCCAAGGGCTGGCCGGAAGGTTCATGGAGCGCTTCGTGAGTGTTGTCGTTGGCATCGATGATGCGCAGCGGTTGCAGCGCGTGGTAGTCGTATTCAATGCGCGTGGTGCAGCCATCCGGCAGTTCCACGAGGATAACGGCCAGCGCATGAGCGTCATATTCGGCTCGGGTGTGGCCATGGCTGAGGGTTTCGCGATAGCGCAGTACCTTGTAGAAACCGTCGAGGCTGGCGTATTCGGCGTAGCCGAAATTTGCCGACCACAGGTCATGCTCCGTGCTGCCCAAGGGATTTACCCAGAACAGAAACGGCATGGGCAGATAGCCAATCTTCTCCAGTTCGTCACGCACATTGAAGGGCGCAGGCAACACGCTGTAAGCATCCAGCGCAGTCTTGTCCAGTTGTGCCAATTCCAGTGGACCGGCCAGGGCCTCGAATCCGGCAACGCCGTCGTCCAGCAGTTGGCCATCGGTGCTCAAGTAGCGCTGTACAGATTGCGTGATCAGCATCCGTTCAGCGTTCCAGTGCGCCGAATCCTCATGTTTCTTCAGGCACTCATAGGACACTTGCTCAGGCGTAAGCCCGGTGGGCAGTGTGCCTTTGGACAAGACCAGCGCATTGCCACGCTGCTGATAGGGCAAGCCGAGGCGCCAACGCAGCAGGTCTCTGATCAGATCGATAAACGTTGCACGGCTTTCATTCAGGTAAAACGACTGTTGCGCCAGGTCATGGGCGTCGCGCCACCATCGCTGTTCATCAGGATCCTTGAACGGTGGCGTATCCTTTTCTGTGAGTCGCCGGCCGTAGCTCACTGTGATGGAATGCGTCGGCTGACCGTGGACGTTGTGGCGCAGGGTCACCTCATTGCGACAGCGTGGATCATCGATAAAACCGTCGTACTGGTAACTGATCTTCTCCACCACAAGGGACAGCAGAACGGCGGCAGCATAAGGACCTTGCTCGCGCACTTCACGTACCAGGTAACGCAGCTCCTCGACGGTATAAAGCGTCGCAGTTTCGCCGCTGTCCACAGCTGTATCGGCATAGGTCTCGATGCGTGTGACGGCGCCGACCAGCGCCCGGGAGATCTGATACCGGGCGTCGTCATCGTGCGCAGGAATGATTTCATCGACATCGTCTTGTGAGTGATATCGACTGAACAGGGTGTTGCCCAGGGCTACCGCGTGTACATCCCGATTGAAGTAGTCGTCGCGCGGTCGATCCATTGATTGCCCGGTATGAAACCAGGTGCAGACCCGCATCGGTTCGCTGAATCCGGTGCCCTCAGCGCCGGTGGCGCTCTCACTGTCGGTTTGTTGCAGCAGGCCGAAACCACGGAACTCGCGCTCACGGCTGTCGTAGAAGCCTTCGCGCCAAGTGAAAGTCTGCGTCAGAACGTTGCCGGTGATTTCATCCAGTTGCTGCTGTTTATGGACCACCGCCACCGGGAACGGCAGGTGGCACGCCGGAAAACGTCTAAGGGTGGGCATTTGGCGTTTTTCATCCAGCCATTCCTGCGCCGAGCTGCGGTAGACCACGCTGGCACTGCAACCCATGTTGTTGTTACTGCTGGTCAGCAGATACGGCTTGGCCGAGACGAAATCGTAGCGCCAGTGCTGCGGTTGCATGTGCGTCACCGTCAGGATCAGGCTGGCGCAGCCCAGGCCTTGCAGATCGGCGAAGCTCACTTGACTGAGCCGGTCGTAGCGCACGCCGTCCGGCCACGGTACGTTGATCGGTGTTTGCTCCAGACCATTGCCGCCGCGATTCAGGTAGATCTCGAAGAACTCCGATTGCAGGTAAATCAGCGACGCGGCACCGGAGCCGTCCAGGTCAGCAAGGCGCACGCGGGACGAGTCGAACGTTTCGTATCTGAAAGGCAATTCGCCGATCTTGCGACCTCTGCCAAACCGGCCGTGACCCAGGTTCGGCCAGCAGCGAATTTCGTCGTGACGTATCCGGCACAGCTCGGGCATGTCGCTGCCCAGCAGGTTGCCCAACAGCACCAGTTCCGTGCGGGAGTTGCTAAACAGTGGCAAGCGGTCGTCGTCGGGCTCGTGCGGCACCTCTTCAGGCGCGGCGAAGCCTTGTTCGCGCTGGTTGGCGTACAGCCGCACGGAGTGCGGCCCGATCAACGCCAGGCTACTCAAACCGTCGCCGATCAAGTCACCAAGCGTCGAGAGGGTGTTGAAAAACTCCGGCGGGAATCTGCCGAAAGGGACGAAGTCGGCAAACGTGCGTTGTTCTGTCAGGGTGCGAAAACCACTGATGCCCGGTTGTGCGGTGACCCAGTCGAGCCGACCGTCACCCGTCAGGTCGGTCAGCAGTTGCTGGACCGGACGGTTGCGATCAGCGACCGGAATCTTGTCCAGCGCGAGCCAGGGCGCATAGTCGATTTCATCGGGGCCTTTCGTCGCGCGGCGTGGTTCGCGGTAGTACCAACTCTGGTCATAGCGGCAGAGAAAACCCGGGATGCCTTCGCCATAAAGATCGACGCACTGGTAAAAACCACCGTCCTCGATACCCGGCTGAACATCGAATTCGAGGAAGCGCGCCGGGGTTTTATTGATGTCGAAAGGGGCGTAGTCGAACTCGACCGGTGGTGTGTTTTCGACTACGCCGCTGGCATCGAATGCCTGATAGTGCGCCGCGCTGATCTGGCTGTAGGCCCACTGCGCGATATTTTGCGGTTGTTGATATTCCAGTAACAGGCGGCGCACCAGTTTCGGTTGCTCAGTCGATTGCCCGGGAAAGTGATGAAACAGCAACGCCTGTTGGCAGAGTCTGCGAGTGCCCAGTTCAAAACCCTGACCGTGGGTTGAAAAACGATCAGGACGGACTGTCCAGGGTTTGAGGGAGTCACCGTCATATACCGGGATATCGGTCAGTGACGTGCTGCGCTCGCCGTAATCGAACAGCAGATGAAAGTGCCAATCCAGTTCGGCCGGATTATCCGTTGTCCAACTGTACAGATCGCTGCTGGCCGTGAAGTTGCCGTAACACACGCGGCGCAGATAACGCTGGGCGCGGTAGTCATGCAGCGGGTCGGGATCCTGATCATCGGCCTTGTATTCGAAGCAGATGTGTTCGCCGCGCGCGTTCATGCTTTCGCACAGCAGCCATGTGGCTATGTGTCCAGGGGCGTCCGGGTCGGCAACTCGTGTGGCTTCGGTTTTGCCGTAAAGGTGCAGCGAGCCGTCAGCGCCGTGTATCAACCAGAATACCGGTGGATCGGCTTCCCCGGTTTGCCGCTGCCAGCGCTCGCGCAGGGCGAAATCGCTTTCCACTCGAGGCCAGTAGCGCACGACTCTGTGCGGGCCGATGTCGACGCTGTTGTAGGTGCTTTCCTCACGGAATTTGAATTCACCGTTTTCATCCAGCTCCGGCATCCACACTTCGCCATCGACCCCGATGATCTCGTCGTGGTCGGAGTAACGCGGCACGCCTTTGTTGGTTCTGCGATTGATCTGACCGACGCCACCCAAATGCCAGGACAGGCCGAACGGACCATTGCCGCTTTGGCTGCTGTAATTCAGCGAAAACTGCGGATCCCAGCCCCGCCCGGCAGACGTCGGAATCGGCAATTCGAACGACGCCGCCCCGGTCGGCCCCACTGCGCCCCAGCTTTTGCCGATGGTAGCGATCGATGCGCTTTTGGCGATGGAAGGGGTGGTGATGCTCAGCTCTTGTTGATCAGGCATGGTCGAATCCATTGCGCGCGAGAGGGGCGTGAATGGACTGACGCTAACAAGAACAGCGCATAAATGAACCTGTCAGATCTGACAGGTGCGCAAGATCATTTTGTGTGCTTCGGCAGGTTTTTTATCGCGATTGGTTTGCACATATAAAAACGGCCGGGTCATCCCTCTGGATGAACCGGCCGTTTTCAGGGGGCGAAGGGCTTACTGCACTTCTACCGCCAGGCTTTCGCTGATCTTCTGTTGCCAGATCGCAGGGCCGGTGATGTGCACCGACTCACCTTTGCTGTCCACCGCAACGGTGACCGGCATGTCCTTGACCTCGAACTCGTAGATCGCTTCCATGCCCAGTTCGGCAAAGGCCAGCACTTTCGACTTCTTGATCGCCTGAGCGACCAGGTAGGCAGCGCCGCCGACAGCCATCAGGTACACGGCTTTGTTGTCCTTGATCGCTTCGATCGCGGTCGGGCCGCGCTCGGACTTGCCGATCATGCCCAACAGGCCGGTCTGCTCGAGGATCTGCCGGGTGAACTTGTCCATTCGCGTCGCGGTGGTCGGGCCCGCCGGGCCAACCACTTCGTCACCGACCGGATCAACCGGGCCGACGTAGTAGATGAAGCGACCTTTGAGGTCCACCGGCAGGGTTTCACCTTTGTTGAGCATCTCGACCATGCGCTTGTGCGCGGCGTCGCGACCGGTGAGCATTTTTCCGTTGAGCAGGACGGTTTCGCCCGGCTTCCAGCTCTGCACGTCTTCCGGGGTCAGGGTGTCGAGGTTGACGCGACGGGCCGACGGGCCGGCTTCCCAGACGATTTCCGGGTAGGCGTCCAGCGGTGGCGCTTCCAGCGAGGCCGGGCCGGAACCGTCGAGCACGAAGTGTGCGTGACGGGTGGCGGCGCAGTTCGGGATCATGCACACCGGCAAGGACGCGGCGTGGGTCGGGTAATCCATGATCTTCACGTCGAGCACGGTGGTCAGGCCACCGAGGCCCTGGGCGCCGATGCCCAACTGGTTGACCTTCTCGAACAGCTCCAGACGCATTTCTTCGATGCGGTTCTGCGGGCCACGGGCTTTCAGCTCGTGGATGTCGATGGATTCCATCAACACTTCCTTGGCCATGACCGCGGCTTTCTCGGCGGTGCCGCCGATGCCGATGCCGAGCATGCCCGGTGGGCACCAGCCGGCGCCCATGGTTGGAACGGTCTTCAATACCCAGTCAACGATCGAGTCGGACGGGTTGAGCATGGCCATTTTCGACTTGTTCTCGGAACCGCCGCCCTTGGCCGCCACGTCCACTTCCACGGTGTTGCCCGGGACGATGGAGTAGTGAATCACGGCCGGGGTGTTGTCCTTGGTGTTTTTCCGAGCACCCGCCGGGTCGGCGAGGATCGAGGCACGCAGGACGTTTTCCGGCAGGTTGTAGGCGCGACGCACGCCTTCGTTGATCATGTCGTCCAGGCCCATGCTGGCGCCATCCCAACGCACGTCCATGCCGACGCGCACGAACACGGTGACGATACCGGTGTCCTGGCAGATCGGGCGGTGGCCGGTGGCGCACATGCGCGAGTTGATCAGGATCTGCGCCATCGAGTCACGGGCCGCTGGCGATTCTTCGCGCAGGTAGGCTTCGTGCATCGCCTGGATGAAATCCACGGGGTGGTAATAGGAAATGAACTGCAGGGCGTCGGCAACGCTCTGAATCAGGTCGTCTTGCTTGATCACGGTCATGAGTCGCGCTCCTCTAAAAGACGGGAACATTCAATAAGGTGCCTGCGGCTTGGGTGCATCGGTCGGTCGCAAGCACCTTTCAAGGCACGCCGGGGCTGCTGGCGCGACGCTAAAAAGGCGCGGCAGTATACCGCGCCTCGGTGGGGCGTACACGCGCCGGCAGTCATTCGTTGGTCGCATGGGTGGGCGAATATCGGACAGCGGGTTTGCACGTCAAGATTTACCCCCTCACCCCAGCCCTCTCCCCCAGGGGGGCGAGGGGGAAAGGGAGCCGATCTTGATGCTGTTCAAACCTGAGCTCGACTCAGGAAAGGGGTCGATGTGCATGCTGTTCAAATCTGGTTTCGACTCAGGAAAGGGAGCCGATCTTGATGCTGTACAAACCTGAGTTCGGCTCGGTATTCCAGGTCGGCGTATCACCAACAACCGACTCGGTCAGTCCCCTCTCCCTCTGGGAGAGGGCTAGGGTGAGGGGCTTTTGGCGGTATAAGCAGGCCACACTTTTGACGTCAAATTTCGAGCCCGAAAATCGGTGGTCATTTATCGACTACGCCTCTAAAGTGGCAGCCGGTCTGTAGAGTAGGACACTCGGTCAGCCTCTTATCGCACGGTGAGTCAACGATTGACCCATAACGCCATTCAACGTCTTTTGCTCAAACGCTTTGCCCTCGCTGCGGCCACCTATGGATTGGCTTTGCTGCTGCTGTGGCTGTCGTTTTTCACGGGTCATTACGAGCAGTCCCTGACTTCTGTGGCCGTCGGCAGTGCGCTGGTGGTGATCAGCCAGTCGCTGCTGTTCGCACTGTTCTGGAGCGGGCGCAATCTGCGCTTTGCCGATCCCAGCCTGACCGAAGCACAGGTGCTGATCGGTCTCGGCTGGCAGACCTGGCTGATCGCCCATCTGGATGAAGCCCGCGGCGCCTTTCTGGTGTTCTACGTGTTGATCCTGCTGTTCGGCCTGTTCCACCTCAGTCGACGGGCGTTCATACGCTGTGCCCTGCTGGTGTTCTTCAGTTTCTGTGCCATCACGCTGTGGGACGGCTACTACTTCCGCTTGCGCGAGCCGGCGCTTGCCGCCTTGCAGGTGTGCATTCTGGCGATGGTGCTGGCGTGGCTGGTGCTTTACGCGCGCTTCGTCCAGGTTTCGCGACAACGCCAGCGCCAGCGCCGGTTTGCCTTGCAGGCGCATCAGGACACCCTGCGCGGGATGATGCGTCAGCTGGAAGATCTGGTCGCCACCGACGAATTGACCGGGCTGTTCAATCGTCGGCATTTTCTGCGTCTGGCCTCGCGAGAGCTGAATGCGATGGACGACGATGTCGTGCACGGCCTGGCGTTGATCGACCTCGACCACTTCAAACGCATCAACGACCTGCACGGTCACGCGGCGGGCGATCAGGTGTTGCAGGCCTTCGCCGGCGTTGCTCAAGCATGCCTGCGCGACGGCGATGTGCTGGCGCGTTATGGTGGTGAGGAATTCGTTGTGTTGTTGCCCGATTGTGATGCCGAAAGGTTGACCGCGTGCTGCGAGCGTCTGCGTATTGCTTTCACCGACGTTGAACTGGTCGGCCTGAATGTGCGCAACCTCAGCCTGTCGGCCGGCATGACGCTGTTGGCATTGGGCGATGATCTGGACGACGCCTTGCAGCGCGCCGATCAGGCCTTGTATCGGGCCAAGCGTGACGGGCGCAATCGTTGTGCGGCCGCGTGGGAGAACGTCGATGCCTGAACTTCGCGTCGGTGAACGACACTGGTCAGTGGCCACGGGCAGCAACCTGCTCGATGCCCTCAATCAGAATGGCGTCGCGGTGCCTTACAGCTGCCGCGCCGGCAGTTGCCATGCCTGTCTGGTGCAATGCGTGCAAGGCCTGCCGGCTGACAATCGGCCGGACGCCTTGAGCGCCGAGCAGCGTCAGGAGGGCTGGCGCCTGGCGTGTCAGTGTCAGGTCGTCGAAGATTTGCAGGTGCATACGTTCGACCCGATCACCGACGGTCGCCCGGCAGTGGTCGAAGCGCTGGACTGGCTCAGCGACAGCGTCCTGCGTTTGCGCCTGACCCCGCAGCGGCCGTTGCGCTACAGCGCCGGGCAACATCTGGTGCTGTGGATCAATCACATCGCGCGGCCGTATTCGCTGGCAAGCCTGCCGGAAGAAGACCGCTTTCTCGAATTCCATCTCGATTGCCGCCAGCCCGGTGAATTCAGTGATGCCGCACGGCGCTTGCAGATCGGCGACCCGATCCGCCTCGGCGAACTGCGTGGCGGCGCCTTGCATTACGACCCGGACTGGCACAACCGGCCGCTGTGGCTGCTGGCCGCCGGCACCGGTTTAGGCCCGCTGTTCGGCGTGCTGCGTGAAGCCTTGCGTCAGGATCACCAAGGCGCGATCCGCGTCATTCACGTCGCCCATGATGCGGGCGAGCATTATCTGGGCAAACCCCTTGCAGCGCTGGCTGCACAGCGGGAAAACCTCAGCGTCGAGTTGTGGACAGCGGCCGAGTCAGCCGCCGCTTTGGCGCAACTGCGCCTTGTTTCCCGACAAACCCTGGCCTTAGTCTGCGGCTCGACGGCCAGTGTCGATGCCTTCGCCCGACGTCTGTACCTGGCCGGATTGCCGCGCAACCAACTGCTGGCCGACGTATTTTTGAGCCGTGGTTGAGCGCTGAATTTCAGACGCGAGACACGCCATGACTGATGCCATCCTGCTGGAACGCGAACGCGGTTTGCTGACCCTGCGCCTCAACCGCCCGGACAAGAAAAACGCTCTGACCCGCGCCATGTACAGCCGTCTCGCCGAGGCGCTGAAGCAGGCCGATGGCGACCCTGAAATCAACGCCGTGCTGATCACCGGCAGTGCCGAGTGCTTCACCGCCGGTAACGACATCGCCGACTTTGTCCAGCAACCGCCGAGCGACCTCGACAGTCCGGTGTTTCACTTCATGCTCAATTTGCTCGAGTGCCGTAAACCGGTGATAGCGGCTGTGGCCGGCGCGGCGGTGGGCATCGGCACCACGCTGTTATTGCATTGCGATTTGGTCTACGTCAGCCGCGATGCGCGGTTGCGCATGCCGTTCGTCAATCTTGGATTGTGTCCGGAATTCGGCTCCAGCCTGATTCTGCCGCGTCTGCTCGGCCAGGCCAAAGCAGCAGAGCTTTTGTTATTGGGCGAAGGCTTTACCGGTGAACAGGCAGCGGCGTGGGGCATTGCCACCGAAGCATTGGGCAGTGGCGATGCGGCGTTGCGCAAGGCACGGGAGGTGGCGTTGCGTTTCGACGAACTGCCGGCTGAGGCGGTGCGTATCAGCAAGCAATTGATGAAGGCGCCGGATCGCGAGTTGATTCGTAAGGTGATCGAGGAGGAGGGCGCATTGTTCACTCAAAGACTGCGCTCGCCGGAAGCGTTGGCGGCGTTGACCGGATTTATCAAACGACATTGAAAAGCCAGCCCTCACTCAGAGGGAGAGGGAGCCGACCGAGGTGTAATGCGTTATACATCGACTTGAAAGAACCGGTCGGATTCAGCGCAGAGATAACAGGTCGGTGCAATTCTGCAATATCCCTCAATCGGTTCCTTATCCCTCTGGGAGAGGCTAGGGTGAGGGGCTTTCGATTCAACGCAGACAACAAAAAGCCCCGGCACTCACATGCCGGGGCTTTGGTTTTTCAGCGTGTCACTCAGACCTGCGGGTCGCCCACGTGCAGGATCTTCATGCCGTTGGTGCCGCCGGTGGTGTGGTAGCTGTCGCCTTTGGTCAGGATGACCCAGTCGCCTTTTTCCACAACGCCGCGCTTGACCAACTCGTCGATCGCCTTTTGGCTGACTTCGTGCGGTTCCAGCGAAGCCGGGTCGAACGGTACGGTATACACGCCACGGAACATCGCTGCGCGCGCCTGTGTTTCACGGTGCGGCGAGAACGCATAGATCGGCACCGAAGAGCGGATACGCGACATGATCAGCGGGGTGTAGCCACTTTCGGTCAGCGCGATGATCGCTTTGACGCCCGGGAAGTGGTTGGCGGTGTACATGGTCGCCAGTGCGATGCTTTCGTCGCAGCGGGTGAATTCCTTGCCGATGCGGTGGCTGGAGGTTTTACCGGTCGGATGCTTTTCAGCGCCGACGCAGATGCGCGCCATTGCCTGCACAGCTTCCAGCGGGTACTGGCCAGCGGCGGATTCGGCCGAGAGCATCACGGCGTCGGTGTAGTCGAGCACGGCGTTGGCCACGTCGGACACTTCGGCGCGGGTCGGCATCGGGTTCTGGATCATCGACTCCATCATCTGGGTCGCGACGATCACAGCCTTGTTGTGGCGGCGTGCGTGCAGAATGATTTTCTTCTGAATGCCCACCAGTTCGGCGTCGCCGATTTCCACACCCAAGTCACCACGGGCAACCATCACCGCGTCGGACGCCTTGATCAGGCCGTCGAGGGTTTCGTCGTCGGCCACGGCTTCGGCACGTTCGATCTTCGCCACCAGCCAGGCGGTGCCGCCGGCTTCGTCGCGCAGTTGACGGGCGTATTCCATGTCGGCAGCGTCACGCGGGAAGGACACCGCGAGGTAGTCGACTTCCATTTCAGCGGCGAGCTTGATGTCGGCCTTGTCTTTTTCCGTCAGGGCCGGTGCAGTCAGACCGCCACCGCGACGGTTGATGCCTTTGTGGTCGGACAGCGGGCCGCCGATGGTCACGGTGCAATGCAGTTCAGTGGCGGTGGCGGTATCAACGCGCATCACCACGCGGCCGTCGTCGAGCAGCAGCTCGTCGCCCACGCCGCAGTCTTTGACCAGATCCGGGTAGTCGATGCCGACCACTTGCTGGTTGCCTTCGGTCAACGGATGGCTGGTGGAGAAGGTGAACTGGTCACCGATCTTCAGCTCGATCTTTTTGTTGGCGAATTTGGCGATACGGATTTTCGGGCCTTGCAGGTCACCGAGCAGGGCGACGAAGCGACCGTGCTTGGCTGCGAGGTCACGCACCAGCTTCGCGCGAGCCTTGTGCTCGTCGGGGGTGCCGTGGGAGAAGTTCAGACGGGCAACGTCCAGACCAGCCAGAATCAGCTGTTCGAGAACTTCCGGCGAGTTACTGGCCGGGCCAAGGGTAGCGACGATTTTGGTACGACGGACGGACATGCAAAGACTCCTGAGTTCAAGCGCTAGCGAAGGCTACTATGCTCTTGGGGTGTAGTCATTGTTCGTTTGCACTACTTAATGTTTTCTTTATTGAACTCGACAACTGGCGCAAACACTTCTGAAGATTTCTCGGCAAGGGTCGATACAGAGCACAAGACAGGAGAACCTTCATGCGATTCGTACCCATTGCCGCCCTTGCCCTCAGCGTCCTCGCCGTTTCGGGCTGCACCCGTTGGTCGATGAACCATCATTTGAACAACGCCTACAGCGCCTATGACCGTGGCAATTGCGAGCAGGTCATGCTCGAACTGTCCAAGGTCGAACGCGCCAGCCGCGCCCGTCCGTACGTGTGGCCGGAAGTGTCGATGATGCGCGGCCAGTGCCTGGAACGGCAGAAAATGTTTGTCGACGCGGCGCAGACCTACCAGTTCATCATCGCCTCGTACCCGAACAGCGAATACGCCTACCGCGCCCGTGCCCGTCTGGAAACCTTGCAGAGCCTGGGCCACTACCCGACGCGCAGTGCCGCTGCCGTGGTGCGACCGACCCGTTTCTGATGACAGTTGTCATACAAAATCTGGCTGTGTGTACAAGCTGAGCTATAGTCGAATAACCCGGATTCAGCGTCAGGTTCCTGAATCCGGAGCAACACCCGCGACTGGCAGTTGTAAGGTGACGGCGACGTAGCGACCGTTACACCGGAAGCGGGGAGAGCGGCCGGCGAATCCGGCTCGTTCCGAAGCAAAGGTGCGGCTCTGTGATGGAGCCTTGCATGGCGAACTGCGCATGTTTACCGAACGGATCGAACGGCATCAGTTGCCGTATTTCCTCAGAGTGTTCAACAGCGTCACCGACAAGCCCATCGGTTTTCTCGGCAACCTCTCCGAAGACGGGCTGATGCTCATCAGCCAACTGCCCATGATGGTCGGTGTGGATTTTCAGTTACGCCTGAAAATCCCCGCCAGCGATGGCTGTCAGCAGGTAATCGACCTCACGGCTTGTTGCGTGTGGTGTCACGAAGACGCCACCCCGCTGCACTACGACGCCGGCTTCGTCCTGCAACGCGCGCCGCCGGAATTTGGGCAGCTGGTGCAGGCGTTGCAGCGCTATTTCAGTTTTCAGCCGTTGCCGGCTTCTGCCTGATTCAAAACCGCTAAAAGCTTTGCGAGCAGGTTCACTCCCACACTGGATCCGGTGCACCTGCATCCTGTGAGAGCGGGTTTGTCCGCGAAAGCATCTTCACTGGCACGCGCTTATTAACGGTCGGGTTGCATCAATTGCGCCCGCTCGTTATTCAGCCTTCTCTCTCAGAAACAGTTTCCGATCAGTCAGTTGATCGACAACTGATCAGGGGTTATCCGACCGAAACAAGTCGGTTTATTCGCTGGAAAAAATACCGTTCGTCGGGACTGTCAGATCTTACAGGTGTGCACTTGCACAGGCTGAGCGTTCAATGTTTTTGCAACAGGAACAAATCAGCTCAGCAAAGTGCGGAGGTTTTTATGAGTGACAAGAGAAAAAAACTGACAACTTCAAATCCGGACGGTCTTGAGGACGTCAGCGCTACTCAGTCGATTTCAGAGGAGGAGTTCAAGTCGATCGATAGTGCTCAGACAGTCACCAAAACACTGCGCGTCAGTGTGGGTAACTTTATAGGTGATCTGACTTTTAGCTATTGGTGGAAACATGGTGGAGGTTTGTTTTATTGCTATTCCTCACAATATCGTATTACCCAGTTGGTTAATCAAGGAGGCAACAAAGCAAACTTGCATTTTAGTTTCGACTCTAGTCAATGGTGGGGCAACGACTCCCCTGATGCCATGTGGCAGGACGGCGAGTGGCATAGCTATCCTCGCGGTGGATGGATTGCTGCCAACGGACGTGCTCGAGTCTTTATCAGATACATCTTCGATAAAGGGGGGTCTGATCCAGTGGGCTCCAATGAAATTTGGGTGGACTTTAGTATTTGAATGATGTTTGGCTTTTTTATGTAAAGTCTTAAACAACAGGGAGGCTGCAGATGATTACTGAAGGCGAGTCAGAGGGAGTGCTGATTACTTCGATTACAACTCCGGTGAATAATGCCTATGTGAGAAATGGCGATATTGTCGTTGCCGGTAATTCAGATGTTAACTTCCCTATCGTTTTGCGTATGTTCAGTGGAAATGACGAGGTCGCTGCCGAAACGATTACGCCAAAAAATGGGCGCTGGGACACTGTGATAAAGGGCGTGTTCCGACCCGATCAATACAGGCTTGAGCTCCAGCCGGTTGGTGGCGTGAAGGTGACGGTGAATCTACGCGTCACACCAGTGACGATCATCTCTCCCGTTTCCGGAGAGGAAGTCGACGAACAATTCTCCATACGAGGAGCCGGTGGCGAGTATGGCGTGGGGACGGTGAGGGTGCATAACGCATCGACTGGCGGGGTCTTGGGCAATGCTGACATTCAACCCGATGGGACGTGGGAAAAGCGCTTGACGCTATCAGGTAACAGCGCGTCTTACTTTGCCACGCAAATCATCGGCGATTTTCCTTCGCCCCCATCTGCAACGATCAATGTCACGAGCAGATCGACGCCCGTCATCACCAGCCCGGTTGAGCCTTTACAGAATTGCTCTTTCTCGATCGGTGGCACGCAGGGCTGGCCCGGCTCAGTCATGCAGATTTTCAAGGATCTATCGACCATTCAAGTGGGGGAAGATGCAGTATCCGCTGCCAACTGGTTTGCTCCAGTCATTGTCGAGCCAGGCCCCGTCTCGCTTGTCGCGATGCAAACCTTTGGCGGCGTACCGTCCAAGAGAAGCGCCCCCCGCTCTTTCCGAATCCGCCCTCCCAAACTGGCAGAGCCTGACGTCACCCTTCTTCCTGATACAAGCTTGAAGTTCTCCGGCTCCGGCCATTTCGATCAAAACCTCTCGACCGAAATCCAGTTCTCTGCCAGCGACGGCTCGCTGCCTTTGCCGCCCAACGTCCGCGTCAATGCCCAGGGCTATTGGGAAACGGCCCCCGTTGTCTGGTCTCTGGGCAGCTACAAGATGAAGGTGATTCAAAAAATCGCCGACAACGCCAGTGGCTGGATCGAATCAGAGCCTGTTGAATTCGAAGTTCACAACGACATGCCGGATATCACCGAGGCGAGCTACACCGAGGAGTATCTACCGGTCTTCAGCGGCAAAGGTTATACAGGTGCCACCGTCTCGCTCAGGTTTCCCGATACAAACGAGGCTGCACGGAGTGTAGTGGTCGTGAACGGCCAATGGTCGACGTCTGCATTGGTGGATTGGGGGCCAACCAACAAGCGGGAAGTGCGCATTACACAGCATCTGGGAGACCATCCCTCGCAACATCCTTTCATCGTGTACGTCACGATTCCACCGTTGGCGCCAGGCGTGGATGATCTTGGCGAAGAGGGGCTGGAGCCGGTATTTCGCGGCACTTGCTTGTCGGGCGCCACGGTGAGCATCAGGTTCAGCGACGATACCGAGACGCATGTGGCGACCGTGACGGGATCCACCTGGACATTTCAGCGACCAACCCCGTTCGAGGCAAATATCGAACATGCTGCGGAGGTCACGCAAACAATCCTCGATCTCCTTTCAAAACCGACCTCGAAAACCTTCACTGTCCACAGAGTCATGTTGCAACCGCTCATTGTCGCGCCGGGATCCGGCTCGGAAGTGGGGTTCGACGTCACCATTGAAGGTGATAACGGCATGCAGGGCGCGGTGATGCAATTACATGACAGCCTGATGGGAGGAACGCTGGGTGATCCGCTCGAATTGCTTGAGGAGGGCAAATGGTCTATCCAGTTGCTCGGTCTGGACCTGAGGGAATATTTCCTCCATGCGCAGCAGACGCTCAACGGGCGAGATTCGGCAAACAGTGCTGAGCACAGGCTCAAGGTGGTGGTGCCGCCGCCTCGATTCACGATGCCGATCCCTGGCGGGAGAGCGCCGCGCACTTCGAAAATTGCTGGCACCGGCAGAGCTACCGCGCAGGTGGAGGTCTGGCTGGAAGGCGCTACTGAGCCATTGCTGACGGATATTGAGGTGAACGCGTCAGGCAACTGGGATGCCGAAGTGAGTTTGCCGGTGGGCAACACGACCATCTGGGCTTTTCAAACCTTCGTCCACAATGGCATTGCGCAGCGCTCTCAGGCCAATGAGCGTTTGCGTTACAAGGTTGTGCCGGCGGCTCCGTTTATCGAAACCCCGACTGCCGATGACCATGTCGGCCGACGGGTCGTGGTCTCGGGTTTCGCGACGCCCGGCGATACCGTGACCGTGACGCTGGGTAGCGACCAGGCCAGCGCCGAGGTGCGGGAAAACCGGACGTGGTCGGTAACGCTGGAGCCCGGTCAAGACGAGGGCAATCATGAGCTGGACGCTGTGGCGGCTTGCGAAGGGTTTGTATCCGATAGCGCGAAACGCACGCTTCAGCTGGCAACTTATCTGCCCACCGTTGAGATCCCAGAACCGGGACGCTGGGTCAGCAACCCGGTGCTGTTTGCCGGCAAGGGCCGTCAAGGCGTCGGTGTTCTGGTCGATCCGTTCAACCCGGACAAGACATGGCTAGCGTCGATTCAGGTCGACCCTGACTGGCAAGGCCTGTCTGACCAAACGCTACCGTTGGGCGGCAACTGGTGTCGTTTCAAGCTGCAGCCGAGCGACAGCGATCCGATGGGTTCTGACTGGGTCGTCAGTGAGCGGTTTGAAATCGAATCAGTGCCGACGGATAAAACCCGGTTGTAAATTTCCGATGAGCGGTCATAAAACCTGTCATTTCTGACAGTTGGCAGCGACTGCGTTCAAGCGCTAAATCCTTATGCAACGCTGGGTCCGCCTGACACCACAGTCAGGCGGCCCGGGCCGGTTATCGACTCAAGGAAAGTGACCATGGCTGACTCACTCCGTCCCGCTGCGCAGTTGTTCATTCAACTGTTTGGTGCGCAAACGTCTTCTGCGCAAAACCGGCTTTCAACGCTCTGGAGTTACCTTGAGCAGGGGGGATCGTTTTTCCCTCTGGTCGAAAAGGGTCTTCCGGTACTGGTCGGCGAGTACGGACTTGAGCAGGAAGAGGCCCGGCGCTTTTTGCGTCGGGCCAACAGCCTGGCGACCTATGTGCGGCGTCGGTTTATTGAGCATCACGCGCAGTGGGACAAAGCCGGGTCGACAGGACCGTCCAGCGGTTTGATGTCGCTCTTTGACGGGCCGCAACTGGAGCGAATATTCGATCTGCAGTTGAGCGCCAAATGCCCTTCGGATTCTCTGGAGTCCATGTTCGGGCCTTCGGCGTATCTCGTCTTCCTGTATCGCTTGATTCGCGACTTGATCGAATCCGTTGGTGACGGCACCAAGCTGCCGTTGCATGAACGTCGCACGGATTTGATGAAGTTGACGGTCGACAGTAAAACGGTGAACGCGCCGGAGCCATCAGTCGACGTGATCGTACGCGTGCTACAGGCGTTCATCACTACGAACACGGAGGTTCCAATTGAACAGGCATTGATCAACGCACGCTATCCCAACGGTCTGCCGTATTACCAACATTGGGACACGATTGATGGGGTTGCGGGTTTCAACGGACGATCAGTGGGGGATTTTGCCAACATTGTTGACGGGAAATTCCCCAACTTCTTGCACTCCGGGTCCCTGACCAGTCTTGCCGCTGCTGCCTTGGCTCATGCCTCTCGGCTTGGTCCGTACCAGCAGAAGTTGGTGACTGAAGAATACAAAAATTCCGAGGATATGTATCAGTTCTATCTGGAGAACTTTGGCACCGAAGACGTTGAGTATATGAATCTCAACCAGATATTTTATTTGGCTCAACGTACAAATCTTGTGGCCGAGGAGGTTACAAGTCTTTTTTCGGTTGGGGACTACGCGCCGCGGCGTTCGGACAATGTGGATTACCCCAGTAAACCCGACGTCCCGGAAGGCGGCCGATCCGGCTCGGTTTACATCAATGGTAACGCTCACCCCGGTATCGGTATCAGCACGCAGTCAGGGACTAATCTTCATCGGATACTCGTTAATCCCAATAACCCAAAAGGCTTGAATACATTTGATCGGCTCAACCGCAAGTTACGCCTGGATAAATGGCTGAATCTGCCTCCTGAGCAGACTGACGCCTTGTTGGCGGCAGCCATCAGGGCTGAAGCACGTGGTGCCGAAAAACCTGAGGTTTGGGCGATTTCGGTAAACGTGATCCATGCATTGGGTCTGTTTCAGCGACTGCGTGAACGCTACAACTGCACGGCAGCAGATTTCGCCGTGTTCCTCGATGAACTGTCACTGTACGGTCGCGGTGATGCACTGTCGCAGTTCGATCAGGTCTTCAATAATCAGGACAATTATCGCAAACCGCTGAAACTCGACGACAAAGCGTTTGCGCTGATACCGACATCGGATCAAGACAATCTGACGGTCAGCCAGCTATGCAGTGGTTTGGGCATTGATCTTCAGACTTACCACTATCTGGCGTTGGCGATAGCCCAGGCTCATGATCTTACCGATGATCTGGTGCGCAGTTCGGCGGTCATCTCCAGTTTTTACCGTTTGGTAAAACTGCCCCGGCTGTTGAATATCACGCCGGTCGAAGGCGTGTTGATGCTCCGTGTGCTGGGCGGAGAAACCTGGCTCAAAGGGCTGGCAGGCAAGCCGCGTATTGTCGACGTGGCGGTTGATGACAGCCGCACTGACGCTACGCCGGGTGTGCTGAGCCTGATCGAAGCCATGCAGGCCTGTGTGCAATGGTGCGAGCAAAGCAACATATCGGTGCTGTGGATGTTGCAGCACGTGAGTGCACCACTGCGTTTAAGCGAGTTCTCGCAGCAGGATCAGCAGTTCTTCGACAAGATCGGCGCCCTCCTGCCCAGCGCGCGGTTGTCCGGTAATTCTTTTCTCCTGGCCGGTATTCCACCGGCCGGAGAAAGCGACTGGCTGGATTTACTCTCGATTGACAGTGAGGGGCTGGCGCCGGTTGTCGATGTCAATGGCCTGATACTGGCCACTGACCTAACGCCGGAAGATTATTTGGCCTTTGCCCGCGAGAAACTCGAATGGGCCGTCAGGAACGGCCTGGAGATTGAGGAAACCCAGGTCAGCGTCTTGGTCGAGATCATGCTCACCGTTCTTCTGCGGGCCAGAGACGCGCAGGTGTCGCTGGTCAGGGAGTCGCTGGCAATCTACGCCGGCATCGAGGGCGAATTGGCCATTCTGGTGTTGGACTGGGTCGATGCCTCGGTATATCAACTGTTGCGCCAGGTGTATGACCGCACCGCCCTCGAATCGCCAGCGAGGGCGCGCAGGCGCGACGAACCTTCCGATCCGTTACTCGAGCTGCTGGCTGTTGTGCGTCAGCGCGCTGAAGTTGTTTCGACACTGGGCTTGAGTGCGGCATTGGTCCGGGACTATCTGGATTATGGATACGCCAAGTGGATCGACCAAATCACCATCATCGATCCCTCTGAAAAATTTGTGTTCTCGGTGCGCATACTTTACGCAATGACCACGCTGACTCGCGCGTTCAGTCTGAGCGAACAGCCGGAGCAGAAGTTGCTGGATTATCTGCGCCAGGTCCATTCATTACCTCCCATGCTCAGCGCCGATGCATTACGCGTGGTGCAGCAGGCCGCGGCCATCAAACTGGCTGAGTTCTTTGCCTGGAGCGCGCAGGAAGTCAGCGAATGTGTTCGCCATATCGATCCTGAAACCCAAGTGTTGAAAACCCTGGATCAACTGGATCTGCTGATGCGCGTTTATCAGTTGTCGATGCAGACCGGTATGGATGCGCGGACCATTTTGCGGATCGGTACCTTGCCGGAGACAACCGATGCCAGTGAGGCCTACGCCCAGGCGGCTGAACTGGCTTTGCTGAGTCAGACCCAGACGCGTGTGCCGGTCGTGCAAGCACCGGGCGAACTGAAGCAGTTGGTCCGGATGACTTGCACCGTAACGCCTACAGAAGTCTTCGCTGGTAAACCAGACGAGAAAGCGATCATTACGATGACGCTTACTGACGCCCGGGGCGCAGCGTTGAAAGGTGTCGCGGTTGACTGGCACTCCGAGCTAGGGACCATCAGCTTGGGTATCACCGATACCCAAGGAGTCCTCACGGCTGAGTATGTTCCGGGCAAAGTCTTGGGCACGGACAGTCTTTATTTTTCCATGAGCCTGCTCGAGCCTGAGTGGGCAGTGAGCATCAACGTCATTGCCGACGCCGAAAGCATGAATTTCCCGACATCGGAAATGTCTCCGGTGCCAACGGAGGTCGTGGAGCTTGGTAAGACAATCACACTTTTCGCCAAGATGGTGGATCAGTACGAAAATCCTGGGGCCAACATGCTGGTGGACTGGGCCTGGGAAGAAGGAACAGATCCCGAGAAAAGGCCAACGATCCGCCCGGCACAGGGTTTCACCGATCAGGACGGTAGAACCACGGTTTATATCACCAGCGCTTTCAGCGGGGAATTCGAAGTCGGTGTACGCAGCCTGGCAAGCGCGAAGGGGATTGTCTTCGAACCCATCAGGTTTGGGGTGTCGCAAGGCCGCAGCCACTCGCTAGAACAAGCGTCACCGCCTTCTGACAGTGACGCGGGAACCTCTTCCACGGAGCAAGGATCATGACATCGAACAACATTGGTCTGTTGCAGGAAAAACGTCGTACCGCGTTGCTTGATTATTGCATCGGGCAAGTAAGGGCGGAGCGTTACCCGCCTTTGCGGACCCCGGAGGACCTGTTCGAATTGCTACGCATCGACCCGCTGGACAGTGCTCGGGTGCAGACGTCGGGGGTGGCCGAAGCGATCAGTTGTGCGCAGCAATACATCAGTGCCGTGTACAACAAAATGGAGCCCGGTTTCGAAAACCACGAATTTCCCCCAGAGCAGTTGGAAAACTGGGCGCTGTACAACAACTACTCGGACTGGGCTGCGGTGCAGATGATCGCGCTCTACCCGGAAAACTACATCAATCCGTTTGTGCGTCAGCGCAAGACGGATCTGTTCAAGACCCTTGAAAACAATCTGAACCAGGCCCGTCTCAACACCGATTCGGTTCAGGCGGCGCTGCAGGATTACTTGCAAGCCTTCGAGCAGATCTGCGATCTGGATGTCGTCAGTGGCTACATGGACGGCACAAACCCTGAGCGCGCCGATTATTATTTTGTCGGGCGTCAGCGGGTGCCGCCGTTCCAGTACTTCTGGCGCAAGGCGCAAATCGAGATAACGCCCACTTGCCGCGCCGTCAACCCGGCGGCGTGGAGTGAATGGAAAGCGGTGGACATTCAACCCGCCGGGCGGGTGCTGGACATACGTCCGGTGATCTGGAACGGACGCCTGTGTCTGGTCTGGGCGGAGTGGCGGGACAAGGTCGGCGAGATCATCAAAACCGATCCTCCGGATCCCGATAAGGACGACAAATCCCGGTTCGTACCGCATCAGCTGGATATCAATGTGGCCTTCATGAGGCAGAACGGCCAGTGGTCGGCGCCTTTGAATTTACGCCATCGCGAGTTTGATGAGGATCTCTCTGCAGGTGCCCGGCTGATTGCAACTGTGTGGGTCGATCCTCAGATCCCCAAAGGCAAGCTGGGGGTATTGCTGGTCAACGATAAAACCGGCACAGGTGCCTTGAAAGAGATCGCGATCATCGATGTGCTGATGCGTCCCGTTACCGGGGACAGTGGTAACTGGCTTGAGCTGGCCAATACGGATCGATTTGTTTCTGCCTTGACGGTTCAGCACCCCTTGGGTCTTGAGGTTACGGTGGTATCCAGCGAGTCGCCGTCAGGCTCCATGGCCGCTTTTCTGGGACTGAACGTCTTCGCCATGCGCGTGAATGACAACGACGTGCTGACGGTTGAGGGCTTTTGCAGGTCAACAGGGTTACCAGGCATCGGGAAGACTGCGTTTACCTTGCAGTTGGAACTTGCAACTGTTAACGACCCTGAACCTGTGAAAAGTGACGTTGCAATCGCCGGCGATTGGACAATGGCGTTCTTGAAGACCTTCACTCGACCAAAAGGGACGTGGAAAAACGTCAGGTTCACTCTAAAGAATGATACTGAAGGCTTTGGCGGTAAACAGTTTGACCTGAAGATTGTCGATCTCTCGGATTTCCTCGCGCCAACGCTGCTGAAAAACACCACGGATGCCGCCCAGTTCCTCGACTTTCAACTGGGCGCTGGCTGGGCGATGCAATACGTTCGGCTCAATTCGCTGTTCGGTCCCGAGTTGGTCACACGCTCCACTGTCTCTCCAGCGACTCTGATTAATTGGGACTCCCAGCATCTGTCAGAGCCGCCGCCTGCCGGTGTTGATTTCGAGGAACGCAATGGCGCTTTCGACGGTGCCAACGGGCTGTTTTTCTGGGAGCTGTTTTTCCACTTGCCGCATTTGATCGCGACACGCTTGCGTGATGAAGAGCGGTTTGCCGAAGCACAGACGTGGTTGCATTTCGTCTTCGATCCCCGGGCTAATGCCGACAGCAGCACGGTACCCGAGAAACCGAATTACTGGCGCTGCCGACCGTTGATCAACGATCTGGGCAATGTCGGCTGTGAAGCCGTGGCGCCCGCCGACCCGGACGCGATTGGATATTCAGCGCCTGTGCATTTGAGGCTGCTGATGTTCATCGAGTATGTGAAGAACCTCATGGCCTGGGGGGACTGGCATTACCGTCAACTGACCCGCGAAAGTCTGGTGGCGGCAAAGCTTTGCTATGTGCAAGCGGGATCATTGATGGGCAAACCGCCTCTGACTCAAACGGTGAACTTGTGGCAGACCGCGACGCTGAAGGACCTTTTGGCCCAAAGTTGCACGCGTACGGCACTGGAAACGTTCGAGCAGACATTGAATTACAGCCTGGCAGATGTTCCGGCCGGCTCCGATAGGGCTCCCATGCTGGGCATGTTGGGGTGTCCGCCGTTCAGGGCACCCATCAATGATGAGTTGTTCACTTGGTTCAACCAGCCGCAGGACCGCATGAACAACTTGCGCAACAACCTGACGATTGATGGCAAGCCCATGCTCCTGCCGTTGTTCAACCCACCGACCGACCCGAACCAATTGCTGCGCGCTCTGGCTGCAGGTGGTGTCGGTGGCGCCAGACCGATGGGCGGACGGCTGGTGGTGATTGCGTTTCGCTGGCGCGTGATCTTCGAGGTTGCCTTGCGTGCGGTGCAGGCCTTGCAGGATTACGGCAGCCAGGTACTCAATCTGCTTGAGCGGCGTGATCGTGCCGAGCAGGAAGAGCTGCAGCAAAACCATCTGGTGGAGTTGGGCAACTACGCCAAAACCGTACAGGAGCAATCCATCGCTCAGTTGGAAGCGAGCATGACGGCGCTTGAGCAGAGCCGGGCAGTGGCGCGGGAACGGGCTGATGCTTACGCAGCACGCTATGACGAAAACGTATCGGCTGTCGAATATCAGGTCATGGCAAACCTGGACCAGTCCAAAGAGCTGGCGCTGGCTGCCAAAATCCTCAAACCGGTAGGCGTGGCATTTGCGACCGCACCCAATATCTTCGGTATGGCGAACGGTGGTTTTCGGATCGACAAAGTTACGGATGCCATCTGCTTTGGCCTGGAAATCGCTTCGTCGATGCTGCAAATCGATGCCGACAAGCAAGCCACCACCGAAGGTTATCGCCGTCGCCGCAATGAATGGGGGCTGCAACGCGATCAGGCGCTGGCCGAAATCGCTGCCATCGATGCGCAGATCGTCGCGCAGAGCCATGCGATTGATGCGGCCAGAACCAACCTCGCGCAAACGCTGCGAGCTAACGCTCAGGCGTTGACGATGTACAACTATCTGAAAAAGCGCGCGACCAATGCCGAATTGTTCGGCTGGATGCTCGGCCAGCTCAAGGCTTTGCACTATCAGGCTTACGACGCGGTGGTCAGTCTGTGCCTCAGCGCACAAGCGGCGATGAGCGCCGAAACCGGCGATTACGATTCATACATTCCCTTGCCGCAGGTCTGGCAGGATCAACGCCACGGTTTGACCGCTGGCGAGCATCTGCGCGCGTATCTGCTGCGTATGGAGCATGAGTACCTGCAGCGCACCGAGCGACGAGTTGAAGTGGTAAAAACCATCTCCTTGCGTCGCCTGTTCAACGATGCAATAGACCCTCAGCTCGGCATCGGTAGTTGGGAGGCTGCATTGGCGCAATTGCTGGCGACCGGCTCGCTGGTGTTCAAACTCACCCAATTGCTGTTCGATCGGGATTATCCGGGACATTACTGTCGGCAGATCAGTTCGGTGGAAATGGACTTTGCAGTGTTGACGGGCCCATTCGAGGACGTGCGCGCGACCTTGCTGCAGATCGGCAGCATGACCACCAGCCGGGCTTCGGTGCAGTCAGTGCAGTACTTGCACAATCCTGATCCTGATGTAGTGGCCCCTTCCGATCTGCTGTTCAACTTGCGTCCGGGCCAGCAGATAGCCCTGTCTGTGGGGATTGCCGACAACGGCATGACGGCGGTGAAGCCAGATGAAGGTTTGCTCTATCCATTTGAAAATACCGGTGTGGTGTCCACCTGGGAGCTGAAATGGCCATGGCATAAAGAACCGCGACAGGAGGCCATGCTGCGCTCGATGAACGATTGCATCTTGCGCATTCGCTATTCGTCCAAGTGCGGAGATCAGTCGTTTACCGATTCGGTGAAGGAGTTGGTCAATGCAGCGCAAGAACGCCTGGCCGGCAAGGGAGTGCGCAATCATGAGTGATCCTGTCGTTCGGATGAATGAAAACCTGGTGTGCAACGGTGATTTCGAAGAAAGGTTCGAATGTTGGGCAAGGACGGGGACAGTTGTCATAGGCTCAGCGTATTACGAAAACAAGCCTGTCAAGCACCTCAAAGCGCCGAAGGGCGCGGGGGTCACTCAGGACGTCACACTTCCCAGAGATCCCGATGGCAATGGTGCTTATTGGCTGAGTTTTCTATGGGAAAGCAGTTTCGGCCAATCAGGCTGGGTGAAGATTTCTCAGGGAGAAGCGGAGCATTACCGCATCGAACTCGAACCCGTCGGTAAACCTGATCTGGCACAACAGCGCGAGGGTTTCGGATCTGGGCCAGAGAGGCGATTCAGTCCGACCCTGCATGAGGTAGAACTGACATCGCCCATCTCAAGTTCAAAGCCACTGCGCATCGAAATATACAGCTCGACAGAGTCTTCGAGTCCATTTGGCGAACTCTGGGTTACACGCGTCAAAGTCGAGTTGAAACTCGCGCCACTTGAGTTGCAGGAAATTGAGCTGGACGGCATCTCGTTCCTGCCCTTGCGCAAAATGTACCTGTGTCAGGGCGCCAGCAGCGGCGGAGCTTTTGGCAGCGACGCATTGATCACGCCCCACATGCTCGGTTTTGTACCTGTGCCGGATAACCCTTGGGACGGCACCCAGGTCGCATTGAGCATCGACAATAACCCGCAGGGCGCGATTGTCGCGACGCCTGCCTGGGACACCCCGCAATTGCTGGACGAGCCATGGACGCTCGATTGCCCGCTGATCGATGATCAGGACTACGAATTCACCCTGAGCTTGCGCAACCGTTACACCGCGCAGGCCTACGAGATCCCTGTATCGCTGGGGCATCATCGACTGATTTTTCGTGAGGTGGTCGAGGCCGCTTACTACCCATTGATTGAGCAAAGTGTCCGTTTGGGGGTGCAAGTGGCGTCGTATTACACCGGCCAGCCATTTGCCGGGCTTACGGTGAACTGGGCGACCGCCGAGCGGGGGGTGTTGGCGGCGGCCGTTACTGATGAACAAGGTTGGGCCTACTACTGTTATGAGGCGAAGGCAGCAGGGGACTTCGTTATTGAAGCCTCTGTGGTCAGCCTTTATTACGAGCAGGGTGTGTGGACTCAGACGTTTGACGTGCGGGTACTGGGAGAGGATCCGTGGGCACAGATGACTGTCTGTGAGAATAACGAAATCAGGGACTGGATTGATAACAGTTATCCGAACCGGGGTTCTACCCATTCCATTGATGTAATGCTGGCGGCCAACAGTCCTCTGCGAGGCAGCGACTTCTATCTGCACTGGCACGGTGACAGGCATGAGCAACTGGGTGTCGTGGTCAGTCCGCCTCTGGAAACGGCAGTGCCCATGCCGATCGATGGTGAGGGCACTGCCTCGTGGAGGCTGAGTTGTGAAGACCGGCGCGACGGGATGTTCGAATTGTCACTGGTCTGCTCGAAGCTGTTGTTGCCGTCGCCCAGAAAGCGCATGTCGCTGGCGCGCAACAGGATCAAGATCAAAGAGGTACGCCAGGCCGAGAATAGTCCGGTAGTGGATGAGAACGGAGTTGCGTACCTGCGCTTGCAAGTGGTGCATGTTACTGATCAGGGGGACGGCGAGCCGGTAATCGGTGCGAAGATCGAGTGGCAAACCGACAAAGGCATTTTCCGCAGCCAAACGGGAAGCGCTGGTTGGGGGAGCCTGAAGTATTACACCAGAGAACCCGGGATTCACGCGATCACCGCGGCGGTCCGAGCGCATGAATCGGCCGAGTCGCATGAGTGCGAATTTAGCGTGACCGCGATTGCCAGGAGTTCCTGGAAAGACAAGGTCAACATCACATTTGATCGTGGTCGGATCGAACAAGATCTAGGGGTTGCCTGCAAACGAGGTCTCACCCATTCCCTGGAGGTCACTGCCCTCGCCGGCAGTCCTCTTATCGGCCAGGAAATCACGCTGGCATGGGGCATTGACGAACCAGGCATCGGGCTGGTGGTGAGTGAGCTTGACGAACCCAGGGAGTTGCGGGCAGATGAACCGCTGATCTGGACTCTGAGTTCTGAATACGCCAAGAGCCGCAGCAGTATGTTCGGACTGCGGTTGTTGACCGATTCACTGGAAGATCGAGAGTTGCTCGGCCGCTTGGTTTCACCGGATATTCACGATGAGTTCACGCTTGTTCTGGATCAAATGAGCCCCGAACGAGGTCAGTCGCTGTATCCCTGCCTGGGCGCCGTACACCGGTATATTTTTAGAACCCATGCGCTGAGTGCCCTTGTGGGGCTTACGATGGATTTGCAATGGAACGGAACTCCAGCATCAGAATTGGGCATCGTCCTCGACCCTCCTCCAATGAGCCGCAATGTTATTGATGAAAGTGGCATGACTTGGACACTGAATTGTTTGGCGAGTCGGGTTGCCGGAAGTTTTAGAGTTAATTTTAATGCGGAGCTTGGGGGCCGAACCGATTCAACCACGCTGCACTTGGGCCACAACAAACTCAGCATTGAAACCGTGCGTGAGTCTGCCATTTTCCCTATCGTGGGTCAGGCCCCGGCATGGATGTGGGCGAAGGTCCGTTCGGACTTCTCGGAAGAAGCCATGGTTCAAGTACCAACGCAGTGGAAGGTTGATGGTCACTCTGAAGAACATGTGACTGCTGACGATGGCTGGGCAGGCTTTGCGCATTGGGCAACCACAGACGGATCGGCGACGGTTGAGGTGTCTGTCAGCAGTCCGTATGACAATGTTACAGATACACGTTCGATGGCGGTCTGTTCGCTGGCCGACGATCCGTGGGATCGATTGCAGTTCAGTATGGACAACGGGACTGCGCAGCCTTTTGGCCAGGACACCGGTTTTGCGCGGCGTAAACAGACCCATAGAATCGATATAACTGCTCCGGAAGACACCTTCTTGTCCGGTAAAAGGTTGATGCTGGGCATGGTCGGCACCGGGCCTGAGGCACTCGGTATTCGTTTTACTCAACCAGTACTCGGTTTGCCACGGACCTTCAGCCGCGAGGCGGGATTCACCGATTCCTTCATGGTCGATGACAAGCGTAACGGCAGTTTCGGCTTGTTTCTGGCCTGCGAAAGCCTGGCTCGATGGTCACCTGTCAATGCAATATCGGTGGGTGAAGGCGCGCAAGTGGTGAAGATTGCCGAGCGTTCGCGGCTTAGCCAGACGCTGTACTGGGGCGAAGCTGTGTCCGAGCGGATCACCCTTGTTTCGGCTGTCAGCGGCAGGCCGATGGCGGGGATGAATGTTGTCTGGCGCACTCTGGATCTTGGCGAGGTGACGACGACCACCAACTTCTACGGCGAGGCGTGGATCCGCTTTGTGCCCAAGACTCCCGGAGCGGCGCAACTGACCGCGACGGTGGGGGACGCGCAGTATTCGGAATCGATTTCATTGCCGTATTTCCTGCACGAGCCGCGAGAGATCAAAGAGCTGGTCAGTGATGATTTGACCGGTTATCCGGGACAAGAAATTTCAGCTCAGGCTTTGGTGGTTTCAGCCAATACCGGCGAGCCTTTGGCCAATGTCGAAGTGATGTGGGAGTACGACAACACATCTTTACCGGCAACACTGACGGGTGCCGATGGGATGGCAACGGCGCGCGTTGTCTTGGGCGCAGCAGGTGAGGCTTCGTTGTGGGCGTCGGTAAATGGCAGCTTGGCTGGCTGGGACGTGAAAGCGCTGTGGTTGACTGTCAATGAACGTCCAGCGACTGTGAAGTCCGTTGTCGCCTCGCCGAATCCGGCTTTCGTGAACGACTGGGTAACCATGACTGCGTTGATCGTAGACAAGGCTTCTGGAGAAGCGATACGGGAAAGGAAAATACTTGTCTCCATTAACGGGAGGCCATTCATTGAGTCCAGTACGAATGGCAACGGTAAATACGAAACCGCTTGGAGGGTGATGGATCTGTCGGAAACCGTGTCCCTTGAGGTCAAAGTCGAGAATCCTGACGGGACCTCGAGCAGCGGATCTGTGCACGTCAAGATCGAGAGATGATCAAAGCGCCGCACTTCTTTTCCAGCTCAGATACAGCGTCACCAGTTCGGCCCCCAACTCCGCGGGCCGGACATCCAACACCGGAACGCCATGAGCGCTCAATCGCTCATGGAGTTCTGCCCGCTCATTCATGTAGTTCACCGTGCCGCAGTAAGCCAACGCCTCGGGCAATGTTTGCACCGTGGTCTGACGTAACGTATCCAGCGTTTCTTCGCGCAGACTGGCGACCAGCACCCGATGCTGTGCGCTCAGGCGTTTGACCGCACTCAGCAGTTCCTCATCGTCCTCATCGCGCAGGTTGGTCACCAGCACCACCAGTGCCCGGCGTTTCTGGCGGCTCAGCAACTGATTGGCGGCGGCCTGAAAGTCGGCGGGGCGCTGCGTGCTGTCGAGGTCATAAACCGTGTTGAGCAGCACGTTCAGTTGCCCGCTGCCTTTGACCGGCGCGAGATGGCGTGGCTGATCGCAGGCGAAGGTACTCAAACCCACCGCATCGCCCTGACGCAGCGCCACATAACTGAGTAGCAGACAGGCATTGAGCGCATGGTCAAAGTGCGACAGCTCATCGTCCTGGCTGCGCATGCGGCGGCCGCAATCGAGCAGGAAGATAATCTGCTGGTCGCGCTCGTCCTGATATTCCCGGGCAATCGGTGTGCGTTGACGGGCCGTCGCTTTCCAGTCGATCTGACGCAGGCTGTCGCCTTCACGAAACTCGCGCAGTTGGTGAAATTCCAGGCCCTGACCGCGACGTTGCCGCTGGCGTACGCCGAGCTGGCTGAGCCAGTTGTCCACGGCCAGCAGCTCACCGCCGTAGAGCCGGGCGAAGTCGGGGTAGACGCGGGTCTGATCGCTGACCCTGAGCAAGCGTTTGCCTGACCATAATCCCAAGGGACTGGGCAGGTTGACTTCGCAGTGGGCAAAGCTGAAATGACCGCGTTGGAGCGGGCGCAGGCGATAGCCGAGCAGACTGCGCTGGCCGGGTTGCAATTCAATCGCCAGCGGCAGGTTTTCGAAACTCAAACCTTCTGGCGGGTGGTCGAACAGTTCAATGTGTATCGGCTCGCTGAAGTCATGTTCGATTTCCAGACGCACTTCACCCCAACGGCCTAGTGCCAGACTGCCGGGCATCTGTCGCGTGATGCGCGGTGTCGGCAGACGTTGCAGGCGTAGCGCATCCAGCGCCGCCAGAGCCAACAGCGCCAGCAGCAACCCCCAATTGATCGATACCAGGCTCGCCGGAGTTTCGATCTCCAGTGTGCGCAATGTGCCCAGCACAATACCGATGGTCAGCAGCAAGGCCAGCCAGATCAATAGCAGGCGCGAGGGTTTCACAGACGCGGCGCCGGAATCTGGTCGAGCAGTTGCTGGAGCACTTGATCTACTTGCAAACCTTCAATGTCCAACTCCGGGGCAATGCGTACACGATGGCGCAGCACGGCCAGCGCGCAGCCCTTGATGTCGTCGGGAATCACAAACTCACCGCCACGCAACAAGGCGCGGGCGCGGGCGCAACGCACCAGGGCAATCGACGCGCGCGGCCCGGCGCCAAGGGTCAGCCCCGGCCAGGTGCGCGTGCCGCGCGCCAGACGTACGGCGTAATCGAGGACCTGATCGTCCAGTGGCAGGTCACTGGCGATACGCTGCAAGGCTTGCACGTCCTTGGCTTGCAACACCGTGCGTAGCGGTTGCACATCAAGCATGTCAGCGCGGGTCGAACGGCAGACCTGACGCACCATGTTCAGCTCTTGATCAGCGTCGGGGTAGTCCATGCGTACCTTGAGCATGAACCGGTCGAGTTCGGCTTCCGGCAGGGGATAAGTGCCTTCCTGTTCGATCGGGTTCTGCGTGGCCAGGACCATGAACGGTTGCGCGATGGGCAGGGCACGACCTTCGAGTGTGACCTGACGCTCCTGCATCGCTTCGAGCAAGGCGGCCTGGGTTTTCGCCGGCGCGCGGTTGATCTCGTCGGCCAGCAACAGGTTGGTGAACAACGGGCCTTTGCGCAGCTTGAACTGTTCGGTTTGCAGGTCGTACACAGCGTGGCCGGTGACGTCGCTGGGCATCAGGTCCGGGGTGAATTGAATCCGTGCAAACTCGCCACCGAAGCAGCGGGCCAATGCCCGCACCAGCAGGGTCTTGCCCAGCCCCGGCACGCCTTCAAGCAACACGTGACCACCGGCGATAAGTGCCGTCAGCACGTCGTCGATTACCTGGTTCTGGCCAATCAGCGCTTTCTGCAATTCGCCGCGCACCGCTTGTGCCAACTGGCTGGCACGCTGGCGTTGCTGGGCGGCGTGGCTGGCGCTGCCGGGCTCGATCTGTTCAGTCATAGCGTGTTCCTCAGGGTTTGCAGGTGGGCGACCTGGCGGCAGAAATCGGCGCTGGAAACCCGCCGGTTCGGCACCGGGCTCAGGGCCTGGCTGATAGCGCGGGTGGGTTGTCGGGTCAGGCGCGACAACGCCAGCCATTGTTCGGCAACGTTCAATTGGTCAAAGCCTGGATGGCGGCGGCGGGCGCGGCGCAGCACGTCCTGTTGCAGTGCTTGCAGCAGCGCCTGCTGGCCGTTGTGGCGCAACAGGAAATCGGCGCTGGCGCGCAGGTGTTCATGCAATTGCCGACGTCCACTCGGGGCGGGTAATTGCAGTGGGCCGTGGCGTACGCCGACGTGCCAGAGCCACAGGCCGATCAATGCGAGCAGGGCGACGATGGCTTGCGGGAAGTAGCGCCAGAGCAAGGTGAGCAGACCATCATGCTCGGTGTTGTAGATCAACGTGACGTCGGTGTCGGCGCTCAAATACCAGAGCAGCCAGGCGTTGTCGTACTGGGCGATGGCTGCGGTTTTCCACAGATCGGCGTCGGTGACCACGGTAATCGTGCCCAGGCTGTAGGGCAGTTGCATCATGTGCGTGGCTTTGGCGCTGTTGGCCCAGGCTTGCGCAAGATTCTTCGGGTCGTCGAGGTGGAAGTCGGTGTCGAAGCCAGCGTAGGCCGGTGCGTCTTCGTCTTCCAGATAGAGTTTGGTCAGTTGCGGGAAGCGATCGGGTTCAGCGTCGGCGGGCAAGTCTTTCAGATCCTTGCTCAGGGATTGATGCAGTTGCACCTGATCGAGCAACAGGTCGTTGCTCTGTCTGGTTTGCTCATCCCACAGCGATTCGGCGACGAACACCAGACGTCCGCCGGCTCGCGTCCAGTTCAACACTTGATCGACCTGCCGCGGCGTCATTCGCGAGCGGTCGTTGAACAGCAGAAGCGTATGCCGGCGCGGATCGATATCGGGGAGCATCGCGAGGCTTTCGGCATGGCTGACGTTGAGGCCGCGCTCACGCAAAAACAGCTCGGCCGCCAGATAAGGATTGGCTTGCGCGGCGGGCGAGGGGCCGTGATCGACTGCTTCCTGATAAGGCTTGGCCTTGAGGACGAGGAAAACGCTCAGCGCGCCCAGCAGCAAGGCGATCAACGCAGCGACCCACCACAGTGTCCAGCGACTCAACGGGCGGCTCCGGGGCCGAACAAGGCGCGCCAGCCATCGCACAATTCCTGCTGCAGAGACGCCGCCGGCACGCGATGCCCGTAGGCCATGTTCTGCCAGTGGGTAGTCAGGTTGCGGCTGAACGCGAGCAGCTCGGGACGCTGCAATTGTTCAACGTGCGCCAGTACCTGGAGTTCGGTGTCGGCGGGTTTCAGCGTCAGGTCGAAATCGTGGAGCAGATGGCTGAGCAGTCCTCGATACAACAGGCCCAGTGCTGCGCGGGGTTGGCTTTGCCAGAGTTGTTCGGCGCTGGTGGCGATGTCGTCAGGCAACGCGTCGCGGTTCAAGTCCAGGCCAAAGGCTTGTTGCGGCACCGCACGTTTGGGCTTTGCCGGCAGTCTCGGGCGGCGGCTGACGAAGGCTTGGAGAAAATCGCGATAACGCCAGATCAGCCAGCCGATTGCAGCGATGACCGCCCCCCACAGCAACACTTCAATGAGCTTCGCCAGCACGTTGAGGTGTTGCCCATCGAGCCAGCCCAACAGGCTTTTCAGCCACTGCGGCGCTTCACCCGGTGTTTGCGCTTTGGCCGGTTCTGCGGGGTCCTCGCCGAAGCGATAGCGGGTGACGAATTCCTTGTTCTTGAACGGCGGTTGCTCAAGCAGTGCCTTGATGCTGTCACGCGATGCCTGACTGGTCAGCGGCTGATTCAACAACCGCGGTGTCTGTGGACCGTCATCGGGCTCGGCGGCCCAAACCGTGGGCACGTTCGGCACAATCAGACAGACTGCCAGCAGCAATCCCAACACACCGTTGTTCAGACGCTGACGCAAGCGGCGGAATACCAATTCGATGTCCCATGCTTCCAGTTGCGTGCGCCGGTTCAGATAAAGGCTGAAGCCGCAGGCGACGTAGACCGGTTCCCACACCACGAGCACCAGCGCATAGAAGACATTGGTCAGATGTTCCAGCCAGCGCCACTCGTTGTCCGCCGCGAGAACCAGTGACTGCCAGTCCCAATCCGTTTCGATCTGCTGCGGCAGCAACATGTAGAACAGCACCATCAGGCCGATCCACAACGCGGTTTCCAGATGCACGCCGATGATGGTCAGCCATTGCGCCGCGCCGGCGTTGCGTTGCAGCAGCACCTGCAGGCGCTGTTGCCGGGCGCTGCCGTCGAGGCCTTCGAGTTGCAGCACCGGCAATAGAAAGCTGCGGCTGAAACTCAAGCGGCGCCAGGTCAGGCTGGCCAGCAGTTGGGGTCTGAGCAGGCGCGGCCATTCGCGCAAGGCTTGTTTGAGCGTCGGCGTTTCGCCAAACAGCGCTTTCGACAGGATGTACAACGGCAGGCGTTCATACGCCGGTTTCAGCCACCAGAAGATAAACACCGCCAGTGATGGCGAATCCCACAGCAACAGGCTGAGCAAGGTGAACAGCGGCAGGGTGACGATCGCCCAACTGCTCATCAGCAGACGCCGATGTTGCTGGCTCATCAGCACACCAAGGTCCATGGCTTCCCAGGTTGTGCGCGGACGGATCACCACGGTGGCGTCACTCAGGCGCATGGCGGGTCCTTCCGGCGAACGACAGATAGATCGCAACCAAGGCCCAAAGTCCGGCCCCGACCAGATATTTGGTCAGCGGCGTGACGCTGGTTTTCGATGACCAATAGGCTTCGATAAACGCGGCAATCAGCAGGAACAACATCACCCCGCAGACCAGCAATACGCTCTTGCGCGCGGCCCGTTTCAGCGCTTCGCCGCGAGTCAGCCGTCCGGGTGCGATCAAGGCCCAGCCGAGTTCCAGGCCAGCCGCGCCAGCGAGGGCAATGGCCGTGAGTTCAAAGGCGCCGTGGGCGATGACGAATGACCAGAAAGTCTGGCCGAAACCGATCTCGCTCAGGTGCCCGGCCACCGCGCCGATGACCATGCCGTTGTAGAACAGAAAGAACGCACTGCCCACGCCCATCAGCAAACCGCTGGCAAAGGTCTGAAAGGCGATGCCGATGTTGTGCATCACGTAGTAACCGAACATCACCCAGTCTTCGCTGGCCGCGCGTTCGGCGGGGCGCCCGAGGTGGCCGGCGACCGGGTCGTACATGCCTTGCATTTCACGCACCTGATCGGCGGGGATCAGGTTGTAGACCAGCTCGGGAAACACATATACCAGCATGCCGACGCCAATCAGGCTGCCAAAGAACAGCAGGCTGGCAACCAGTACAAAGGGCCATTCGGCGCGCACCAGACGTGGAAAGTCAGCGAGAATGAAACTCAGCAGATTGGCACCGAGCCGGCTGCGGTGGCGGTACAGCTGTTGATGCCCGCGTAACACCTGTTGCTGCAATGAGTCGATGAGAAAACTGCTGTAACCGCGCTCCTGTGCCAGCGCAAGATGCTGGCAAAGCCTGCGATAGGCCTTGGGGAAACCGGCGACTTGTGAGGTGTCCTTGCCCCGTTCAAGGCGTTCGAGGGCCAGCGCAAAACGCTCCCATTCGTCCTTGTGGCGACTTTCGAAAAGGCTTTGCTTCATGTCGGGCCCAACAAGCCGCGAGCGATGCCGTTGAGTTCAGCGACAGCTTTGGGCGCAGAAATATGCAGGGGCTGGGCGAGCAGGGCCGCCAGTTCATTGACCCGCGCTGGCGATAACTCTCCTTGGCGCTCGGCGAAACCAAGCACGGCGCGTTGTTCGCTGAGGGTGAGTGGCACGGGTGAGCGCCGCGGTTCGGCGTCAGGCAATTGTGGACGGCTGAGCGGGCGTTCACTGTAGATCACCAGCGTACCGGCAGCCATGTCACCGAGGCGTTTGAAGGTCGGGTGTTGCAGGCAACTGAGGGTGCCGAGAAAGTAGCCAAAAGGCAGCAGATCGACAAAGCGCAGCAAGTTTCGCAATAGCGACGCCGACCAGCCGATCGGTGTGCCGTCGTCGTGCACCACGCGCAGCCCCATCCATTGTTTACCCGGCGAGCGGCCCTGACGCAGCACTTCGAACAGCACCATGTACCACCAGCTGATTGCAAACAGCAGCAGCGAACCAAGACCCATGCCGAGCTTGCCGAGAAACGCCAGGGCAATGAAAAGCACGCCCATGATCACGCCGCGAATAACCAGATCGAGCGCAAAGGCCACGGCACGCACCATCAACCCGGCGGGACGCAATGGCAGGTCGATGCCTTCCGGCGTTTCGACCTGATGCCGCGTATCCAGCGGCGGGGCCAGCGGTGCTTTCCTTGGCGGTGCTGTGGGCTCGAGCATGGGCTACCTGATGTTCGCCTGTTCGGGGTGCAAGTGA
This sequence comes from Pseudomonas sp. Irchel 3H7, assembly GCF_900187605.1. Taxonomy (GTDB): domain Bacteria; phylum Pseudomonadota; class Gammaproteobacteria; order Pseudomonadales; family Pseudomonadaceae; genus Aquipseudomonas. Next base: position 188,619 of record NZ_FYEA01000003.1, on the reverse strand, counting down.
GGCCGATGCTAGCAGCCTCTCGGGGGAAAACGACATAACTATGTATTGCACATCGTGAAGCGCGAAGTGTTTGAATGACGCGAGGCTGGCCGCGAGCGCGGTCGAGCGCCTAGACTTTGCCGATCTTCAGTTCAGGAACCGCCCGTGACTTCAATCTTCTGGTACGACTACGAAACCACTGGCATCAATCCGCGTAACGACCGCCCGTTGCAGGTGGCCGGGATCCGCACCGACCATGCGCTCAACGAGATCGACGAGCCGGTCAATCTTTATTGCCAGCCCAGCGAGGACATCCTGCCGCATCCGGCAGCGTGCGCGATCACCGGCATCACCCCGAGCCAGCTCGCCGAAAAGGGTTTGAGCGAGGCTGATTTCATGACTCGCGTGCATGCCCAACTCGCGGCACCGGGCACCTGTGGCGCCGGTTACAATACGCTGCGCTTCGACGACGAAATGACCCGTTACAGCCTGTATCGCAATTTCTTCGACCCGTACGCCCGGGAGTGGCAGGGCGGCAACAGTCGTTGGGATCTGATTGATGTGGTGCGCGCCGCTTATGCGCTGCGTCCTGACGGCCTGGTCTGGCCGACCGATGACGAAGGCCGGGTGACCCTCAAGCTCGAACGCCTGACGGCCGCGAACAATATCGATCACGGGCATGCCCACGAAGCGTTGTCAGACGTACGCGCGACCATCGCACTGGCGCGGTTGATCCGCGAGAAACAACCAAAACTGTATGACTGGCTGTTCCAGTTGCGCAGCAAGCAAAAAGTCATGGATCAGATTCGCCTGCTGCAGCCGCTGGTGCATGTTTCCGGGCGTTTCTCGGCGGCGCGCAGTTATGTCGGTGTGGTGCTGCCACTGGCCTGGCACCCGAAAAACCGCAATGCCCTGATCGTCTGCGACCTGCACCTCGATCCGCAGGGGTTGCTCGATCTCGACGCGCAAACCCTGCGCGAGCGTTTGTACACGCGCCGCGACGACTTGCTGGAAGGCGAGTTGCCGGTGCCGCTCAAGCTGATTCACATCAACCGTTGTCCGGTGGTGGCACCGCTTGCGGTTTTGCGCGCGCAGGATCAGCAACGTCTGGGGCTGGACATGGCCCTGTATCAACAGCGAGCACTGCGGCTAACTGACGCACAACAAGTTTGGAAAGATAAAGTAGCGGAAATTTATGTCAGCGAAGATTTCATTCCGAGTGAGGATCCGGAACAACAGTTGTACGACGGATTTATCGGTGACCGCGACCGGCGTCTATGTGAGCAAGTGAGGAGCGCCGACCCGTCACAACTAGCGCAAGAGCAATGGCCTTTCGATGACGAACGTTTGCCCGAATTACTTTTTCGATATCGCGCACGCAACTTTCCCGAGACGTTGAATTTCGAAGAGCAAGAACGCTGGAGATTATTTTGTCAGCAGCGCTTGTCCGCGCCTGAATGGGGCGCGCCGAATACCTTGAAGTCTTTTACAGAAGCGGCAGAGCAGTGGTCACTTAATGCCACGCCGCTGCAGAGTGAAGTGCTCAATGAATGGCAAAATTATGTCCAGGCATTACGCAAACGTTTGAGTCTTTGAAATCGAACATGACCGGGCTTAAATGCCGGGCATAAAAAAACGCCAGCATTCGCTGGCGTTTGTTTTTTCGCGGATATCTCTGCGAAGGCGTTGCGGCTTAGCCCAGCAGGGTAGCCCAGCCTTCAACCACGTCACCGCCCCACTTGGCTTTCCACTCTTTCAGAGTTTTGTGGTTGCCACCTTTGGTTTCGATGACTTCGCCGTTGTGCGGGTTTTTGTATTGTTTAACTTTGCGAGCACGCTTGGTGCCGGTAGTTTTTACTGCGCCGCCGCGTACTGCTTTGGTTTTTGCTTCCGGGTCCAGCAGCGCGATGATGTCACGCAGGGACTTGGAGTATTCGCCCATCAGGGTGCGCAGTTTGCCTTCGAATTCCAGCTCGGCTTGCAGTTTGTCGTCTTGGGACAGGTTCTTCAAACGGGCTTGCAGCTCTTTGATAGCTTCTTCGGTGGCGCGGTATTCGTTGATCAAGGACATGATTACTACCTTAGTAGAGTGCTGAATGGCAGGGGGACAGTGCCGCAATAATAGTCAGGCTGTTTCATCAAGTAAACATTTAACCTGAGTTTTTATTTAAATTAGTTACGAGAAACTGCCATCTATTGAATATTCAGTTAAATAGTGTGACCCAGTCATCACAGATATTCACAGTTGTCTGATCAAGCGATACCACGGGATCACTGTCAGGTGGACGATCACCCCGTCAAGCATCCGTCATGCCGAGCCTGCCCCGGACCGTGCTGATCAATACTGCAGTTTTCCTGCGCAGCCGCTAGAATGGCGGCCTTTGCGAAGTTCTGGAGTTTCCCCCTCATGCGCACTTTTCGGCTGGTGATATCTTGCCCGGACCGCGTTGGCATTGTTGCCAAAGTCAGTAATTTTCTGGCAGCCCATAACGGCTGGATCACCGAAGCGAGCCACCACTCGGACAACCAAGTCGGCTGGTTCTTCATGCGTCACGAAATTCGTGCCGATTCGCTGCCTTTCGGTATTGAAGTGCTGCGCGAGAAGTTTGCGCCGATCGCCGAAGAGTTCTCGATGGACTGGCGCATCACCGACACCGAGCAGAAAAAGCGCGTTGTGCTGATGGCTAGCCGCGAATCCCACTGCCTCGCCGATTTGCTGCACCGCTGGCACAGCGATGAACTGGACTGCGAAATATCCTGCGTGATTTCCAACCACGATGACCTGCGCAGCATGGTCGAGTGGCACGGCATTCCTTATTATCACGTCCCGGTCAACCCGCAGGACAAGCAACCGGCCTTCGACGAAGTGTCGCGCCTGGTCAAACAGCACGACGCTGAAGTGGTGGTGCTGGCGCGTTACATGCAAATCCTGCCGCCGGACATGTGCCGCGAATACGCGCACAAGGTCATCAACATTCACCACAGCTTCCTGCCGTCGTTCGTCGGCGCCAAGCCGTACCACCAGGCTTCCCTGCGTGGCGTGAAACTGATCGGTGCGACCTGCCACTACGTGACCGAAGAGCTGGACGCCGGCCCGATCATCGAGCAGGACGTGGTTCGCGTCAGTCACAGCGACAGCATCGAAGACATGGTGCGTTTCGGCCGTGACGTCGAGAAGATGGTGTTGGCGCGCGGCCTGCGTTATCACCTTGAAGATCGCGTGCTGGTGCACGGCAACAAGACTGTGGTGTTCTGATCGAACCCACACAGGCTTGAAAAACCAAGGGTCTGGGCGTTCAATCGTTCCAGGCCCTTCGCCGTTTCTGACCCGAGGAAATGTTCATGAGTGATCCACTGGACAAAGCCACTTCCAAAGCTCCGGCAACGTTGGGCGAGGGTTGTTTGAGTCGATATGATCCCGAGGACATGAGCCCTGAGGATGGTACCGAGTTTCTCGGCGCTGCCGAGTTGTGGGAACAACTCAAAGAACAGCAGCAGGACGACGTCAAGAAGCCTGTCTGACGTTCATCAGCTTCTTCAACAGCGGCCGCCCCAGCATCAACAGAAACACCGGGCCACCCACCAGCAGGTAAAAGTAATACGTCACCACCCGCCAGATCAGAATCGCCGCCGCTGCGGTGGATTTCCCCACCATCGGCGCCAATAAGGCCGCCGAGGTCAGTTCCGCCGCCCCCGCACCGCCCGGCAGCAGACTGAATTGCCCGGCGCCCAGCGACAGCATCTGCACCAGAAAACTCCAGGCCCATTGCAAGTCTGCGCCCAGGCCGCGCAACGCCAGATACAACACGCTGTAACGCAGCAACCAATGCACACACGTCAGGGCGAAGACTTTGCTCAGCGTCTGCCAGGGCAACTTCAGCGTGTCGGTGAACGCAGCGAGAAAGTGCAGCAACTTGCGCGCCCAGCGGCGTCGGGTGCTGGCCTTGACGTTCATTCTGGCTAACAGGCGCCCGCTCAGGCGAATCAATGCGCGGTGATAACGCGCGAGCAATACACAACTGAACAAGCCGCCGAACAACGAAACGGCGCTGACCATCAGCAGCCACTCCAGCCGATCGCTGAGGTGTTGAAACAACGCATAAATCAGAATCCCGCTGAGGGCGCAGAGAAAGAACAGCAGGTCACTCAACTGATCCATGGCAAACACTGCGCTGCCTCGCGCCGGGCGCACACCCGATCGGGCCAGCAGGGCCATGATCGTCAGTGGTCCGCCGCTGCCACCGGGTGTCGCGCAATAGGCGAATTCGGCGGCCATGACCACGCCAAGACTCTTCATCGGCGTGACGCGATCGCACTGATCGCCGAGCAGCAAACGTAAACGCAGGGTATTGATGCCCCAGCACAGCAGGATCATGCCGAACATCACCAGCAGCCAGTGCAGCGGAAAGCTTTGCAGGCGCGCCCAGGTTTCGCTGCCGCCGAGCACCACCGGAATCAGCACGGCCGCGAGCAGGCCGATCAGCAGCAGAATGCCGCGACTCATGCGGCGCGCTCCCATTGGCTGTGCTGTTGCGCCAGCCAGTCGATTTTAGTCATCGGTACGCGTCCTTCCGCCAGCAGTCGTTCAAGGGTTTTCAACCAGTAATCGCGGGAGAAACGGTGGCGCATGTCCACCGGGTGCAAGCCTAGCCGAATCACCGGTGCCTGGCACCAGCGCTGTTCCCGCTGCTCGCAGACTAACTTCGACAAGCCTCGGCGCCAGGCACTGCGGGCGCTCCAGACCAGACCTGGAGCATTGATGGCGGTGAACTCCGGCAACCGATACAGATGCTGCGGATCACTGGTATAGCTCAGCGGCAACTCACGCAGGGCCTGGCGGGTGCCGTCACTCATCAGCCAGGCAGGGGCGACGAAACCGTGCAGGGGCCAGTCGTAACGCTGAAATACATCGATACCCGCGCGCAGACGGGCGAGGGCGGACTCGCGGGACAAGCGGTAGAACTCGCCTTCATGGGTGTAGACCCGGCGCATGAACCAGTCGCGCGGGGTTGTCGGGCCGGGTTCCTGATCATCATGGAAGTAACCGTGCAGGGCCAGTTCATCGCCACGGGCAACGCGTTCATCGAGCAATCGGCGAAACGCCGGGTGAGCATTGAGGGCGTTGTGCCGATGGAAATCCGGCACCACCAGCCACGTCATCGGCACTTGTCCCAATGCGTCGACCGCTGCGACAAACGGTTGGTAATCCGCCCAAGTCGAGGGCGCCACGTCGTGCAGCACCAGCAGCACAGCCGGGAGATTCGTCGATTCAGCCATTGGCGACTCGTGGCAGTGTGTGGCCGAGGACGGCGTGATAGTGATCGAGCAGACTGTCGACCACCGTGTCCCACGCGTAATGCTGTTCAACATGCTCGCGCGCCTGTTGGCCGAGTTTCACGCAGCCGCGACTAAACAGTTCGCGCACGGCATTGGCCATCGCTTGCGGGTTGTTCGGCGCGCACAGCAAGCCACAGGACTCGCTGATGATTTCCTCGAAGGCACCCGCGGCCACGGCGACCACTGGAATGCCACAGGCCATGGCTTCAAGAATCACCAGACCGAAGGTTTCCTGATCACCGGCATGGACCAACGCGTCTGCGCTGGCCATCAATTGCGCGACTTTGTGTGGCGGGCAGAACTCATCGATCACACTGACGTTGTCCGGTACGGCAGCGGGCATTGATGAGCCGACCAACAGCAGGTGATAACGCGGGCCAAGGCGTTTCATGCAATTGAGCAGTACTGGCAGGTTTTTCTCTTTCGAACCGCGCCCGGCGAAAATCAACAGGCGCGTCTCTTCGGCGATGCCCAGTTCCGCGCGCAGATTGCGGTTGCCCGCGTCTGGATGAAAGGTCTGCAGGTCCACGCCCAATGGCTGCACGAAAACATTGCGCACGCCGAGTCCGCTGAGCTTGTCAGCCATGACCTGACTGGGCGCCAGGACCCGGTCGAAGTTGCCGTAAAGCCGGGTGACATAGGCCTCGATATTCGGCGTTACCCAATGGCCCATGCGATTGCCGACCAGCAAGGGCAGATCCGAGTGATAGAAACCGATCACCGGCACGTCCAGCTGCCGCCGCGCATCCAGCGCAGCCCAGGCGGTCAGATAAGGATCGCCGACTTCGATCAGATCGGGCTGCAAATCCTGCAGCACATTGCGCCATGGCGCGAGGCGTACAGGGAAGCGGTAACCTTTGCCGAACGGCAGGGCAGGGGCGGGAACCGTGTAAATGCCGTCGTGTTCGCCGAAATGCGCGCCGGGAATCAACAGGCTGTGGCGAATGCCGGGTTTGACCCCGAGCCGGCGGTGTTTGGCATCCAGATAAGTGCGCACGCCGCCGCTGGCCGGGGCGTAGAACATAGTGATGTCGGCGATATGCACGGTGACCAACCCTCCGCTGCGTGGTTCTCCCTTGGTTGACCTTTATCAAGAATAGATGTTCGGTCGGGATTGCGCGGTAGAGCTGAAGAGCTTCAGAGCGGAAGAGCCCCTCACCCTAACCCTCTCCCGGAGGGAGAGGGGACTGACCGAGGTGTTTGGGTTTTATGCATCGACCTGAAAGTCTTCAGTCGAACTCAGGTTCTGAACAGCATGAAGATCGGCTCCCTTTCCCCCTCGCCCCCTGGGGGAGAGGGCTGGGGTGAGGGGGTAAAGCTTTTGATCTTCAGATGCGGAAACTACCCACCAACTGTTTCAACCGCGAAGCCTGCTGCTCCAGATCCGAACAAGCACGCAACGTCGCCTGCAAGTTCTCCACGCCCTCCTGATTCAGCGTATTGATCTCGGTGATATCGACGTTGATCGATTCCACAACAGCGGTCTGCTCCTCGGTCGCCGTGGCCACCGACTGATTCATCCCGTCGATCTCGCCAATGCGCTGCGTCACGCTGTTCAAGCGCTCCCCGGCGAGGTTGGCAATCTCGACGCTGTCCTGGCTGTGGCGCTGGCTGTCGCTCATGGTGCTCACCGATTCACGAGCGCCAACCTGCAGCTCCTCGATCATGGTCTGTACCTGTTGCGCCGACTCCTGGGTGCGGTGCGCCAGATTGCGCACTTCATCGGCCACCACGGCAAAACCACGGCCGGCCTCACCGGCACGTGCCGCTTCAATCGCAGCGTTGAGCGCCAGCAGGTTGGTTTGCTGGGAAATGCTGGTGATCACTTCGAGAATCTGACCGATGTTCACGGTCTTGCTGTTCAGCGACTCGATATTGCTGCTCGATGCGCTGAGCATGCTCGACAGTTGATTCATCGCCTTGATGCTGCGATCGACCACTTGCTGGCCGTCTTCAGCCAGACCGCGAGCGTCGCTGGCCTGATTCGAAGCCTGGGCGGCATTGCGGGCGATTTCCTGCGCGGCGGCGCCGAGCTGGTTGATCGCCGCGGCGACACTGCTGGTGCGGGAGGCTTGCTGATCGGAGTTGTACATCGACGAGTTCGACGCGGCGACTACACGCAGGGCGACCTCGTTAACCTGGCCGGTCGCCGAAGACACTTCGCGGATCGAACCGTGAATTCGCTCGACGAAACGGTTGAACGCGGTACCGAGGATGCCGAATTCATCGTTATTGACGATGGTCAGGCGTTTGGTCAGATCACCTTCGCCGTCGGCAATGTCTTCCATGGCGCGGGTCATTACATGCAGCGGCTGGATCAGCAGGCGGATCAGCATGCCGAGCAGGGCAATGATGATCGCCACGGCAATCACTGTCGCGATCACTGCCGAGGTGCGGAACTCGCTGAGCATCGCGAACGCCTGATCTTTGTCCACCGACAGACCGATGTACCAGTTCACTGACGGCAGGCCTTTGATCGGCGCGAAGGTGACGATGCGGGTCTTGCCATCGACGGTGACTTCACTGAAGTCGCTGCTGATGCGCGGGGTGTCCTGTGGATAGGCTTCTTTCAGTGATTTCATCACCAGCGCCTTGTCCGGGTGCACGAGGATCTTGCCGTCGGCGCTGACCAGGAACACATAACCCATGCCGTCGAAATCGCGGGCGGCGAGGGTGTCGACCAGCGATTGCAGGCTCAGGTCGCCGCCGACTACGCCCACGCTCTGGCCGGCCTTTTTCGAGGCGGTGGCGATGGAGATGATCAACTGGCCAGTGGCGGCGTCGATGTACGGCTCGGTCAGGGTCGAGGTGCTGCTGCTCTCGGCACCTTTATACCAAGGGCGCACCCGTGGATCGAAACCGTCCGGCATCTTCGCATCCGGGCGGATGGTGAAGTGGCCGGTGGCATCACCGAGGTAGGACGCCATGAACGTCGAGGTCAGGGCTTTCTGGTCCAGCAGGCTGGCGACATTGACCGGTTCCGGGTTGATGGCGATGTTCTGGGCGGCGTTCTCGATCAACAGAATGCGGCCGCTGAGCCAGGTCTGGATATTACCGGCAGTGACTTCGCCCATCTCGTTGAGATAGTTGTTCAGGTCATCGCGGATCGCATTGCGCTGCAACCAGTCGTTGTACAGCGTAAACGAGGCGAAAGCGGCGATGACGATGAGGGCGGCGGCAAGCAAAATTTTATGGCTGAAGCGCAGATTTTTGTTCATGGCTTGGGGTTCCGCTAAGGTCTTAATGTCCAGGGCGTGCTTTTATAGAAGCGCGCAAAATGGGCAAGGGTGAAAACAAGCTGATATTTCCGTCTCTCCTTAGGGAAATGTCCGGCCTGACTTGTGGTCGGGTCTCTCACTCTTCTGTATCGGCCATGCGTAATCAAAGATTAACCATTGGGTGACAAAATGCCTGACTCCTCGCAACTCGTAATCGGCGCAGACCTCGCAGGCCAGCAGATTGCTCAGGCCATGCGCCTGGCAAACCGTCACGGACTGGTCGCCGGCGCCACCGGTACCGGTAAAACCGTCACCTTGCAGCGTTTGGCCGAGGCGTTCAGTGACGCCGGGGTCGCGGTGTTTGCCGCGGACATCAAGGGCGATCTGTGTGGCCTCGGTGCGGCCGGCAACCCGCAAGGCAAGGTCGCCGAGCGTATCGCCGGGATGTCGTGGTTAAACCACAAGCCGCAGGCGTATCCGGTGACCTTGTGGGATATCCACGGTGAGTCCGGTCATCCATTGCGCACCACCTTGAGTGAAATGGGCCCGCTGTTGATCGGCAGCCTGCTGGAACTGACTGACAGCCAGCAATCGGCGCTTTACGCAGCCTTCAAGGTCGCTGATCGCGAGGGCTTGTTGCTGTTGGATCTGAAAGATCTGAAGGCGCTGCTCAATCACCTCAAGGACAATCCGCAACTGCTGGGCGAAGACGCGGCGTTGATGACCACCGGTTCCAGTCAGGCGCTGTTGCGCCGCCTGGCGATCCTTGAGCAGCAGGGCGCCGAAGCCTTGTTTGGCGAACCGGCACTGCAACTCGAAGACATTCTGCAACCGACTGCCGAGGGGCGGGGGCGCATTCATCTGCTCGACGCCAGCCGTCTGGTGCACGAGGCGCCGAAAGTCTATGCAACGTTCCTGTTGTGGCTGCTGGCTGAGTTGTTCGAGCAGTTGCCAGAGCGAGGCGATGCCGACAAACCGCTGCTGGCGTTGTTTTTCGATGAGGCGCATTTATTGTTTGGCGATACGCCCAAGGCCTTGCAGGAGCGCCTTGAGCAAGTGGTGCGCCTGATCCGCTCCAAAGGCGTTGGCGTGTATTTCGTCACGCAGTCACCGGCGGATTTGCCCGATGATGTGCTGGCGCAACTCGGTCTGCGCATCCAGCACGGCTTGCGTGCATTTACCGCCAAAGAGCAGAAATCCCTACGTGCAGTGGCGGACGGCTTCCGGCCGAATCCGGCGTTCGACAGTTTGTCGGTGTTGACTGAATTGGGGATCGGCGAGGCGTTGGTCGGCACGCTGACCGAGAAAGGCACGCCGGAAATGGTTCAGCGCGTACTGGTCGCACCGCCGCAATCGCGGATCGGGCCGCTGACCGAAACCGAACGCACGCTGCTGATTGCCGGCTCGCCGTTCAAGGGGCGCTATGACAAGCCGATTGATCGTGAATCGGCTTATGAAATTCTGATGGGGCGCAAAGGCCTGGCGCCTGAAGCCGAGGCGCCCGCCGGCAAGCCTGCGCCTGAAGAGCCGAGCCTGGCCGACAGAGCAGGAGAGTTCCTCGGCACCGCTGCCGGGCAAGCGCTGAAATCGGCGATGCGCCAGGCTGCCAATAACCTTGGCAAACAACTGGTACGCGGCTTGATGGGCTCTTTACTCGGTGGCAGCAAACGCCGCTGACCTAATGTAGGAGTGAGCCTGCTCGCGATTGCGGTATGCCAGTCACGACAATGTCGACTGTTTCACCGCTATCGCGAGCAGGCTCACTCCTACAATTATTGATAGCTGTCAGGACTTGTCTTTGGCGTGCGCCGCCAGGCGCTCCAGCGCCGCGCGCAATCCCGGATCAGTGATCCCGTCTGCCGTGGCCTGAATCGTCGCCGCTGCATCCGTGGACAAATCCATCGTGTGCCCGGCTGACCCGCGTTGAACCGTCGGCGGCTGCACCTTGAACAGAATCCGCGTCAGACTCGCGAACTCGTCAAACATCTGCAATTGTCGCTGCAAGCGTTTTTGCTGGTAACGCAGGCGCGTGGCCCAGTGACCATCGGTGACGATCAACAACAAACTGCCCTCACGCCACGACGCTACATGGCAATGTTCGCGGGCGGCGGGCTGCAATTGGCTTTCGAGCAGGCGTTGTAAATGGCCCAGGCGCTGGGCATGGCCGAGGATGGCTTTGAGCGGCTTGGCTTCGCGCAGGAGAACGGCGGGTGCTTTGGCCGTAAGAGGGCGAAATGCCATGATCGAACACCTGAAGTAACAGAATCGCCATGGTAGCAGAAAGGCCAAACTCACTCGCCCATTGCTTTTGCCCCCGCTTTACCCATTAAATCAACAACTAACTTCTGCCTTGTATGACTTGAAGTTGAGCAAAACGCCCCTATTTTAAGTGAGCCCCGTCAAAGCGCAGTGCCAGCATCGTGGAACATCGCCACTTTCCTCACTTCCGTTTCCGGGTAGAATGCTCGTTCGCATGCGGCCATGAGGGCTGCACGGGCGACGCTCACGGGGCCGCCCTCCATCCCTTTAGTGTGGAAGATCCTGCCGATATGTTTGCGCCTTTGTTAAAGAAACTTTTTGGAAGCAAGAACGAGCGTGAAGTCAAACGCATGCTCAAGACGGTGCAGCTCGTCAATGCCTTCGAAGAGCAAATGGTGGCCCTTTCGGACGATCAATTGCGCGCCAAGACCAATGAGTTCAAGGCCCGCATCGCCAAAGGGGAAACCCTCGACAAGCTGCTGCCAGAAGCCTTTGCGGTCGCCCGCGAAGCCGGCAAGCGCATCATGGGTATGCGCCACTTCGACGTGCAGCTCGTCGGTGGCATGACCTTGCACGAAGGCAAGATCGCCGAAATGCGCACCGGTGAGGGTAAAACCCTCGTAGCGACCCTGGGCGTTTACCTCAACGCACTGTCCGGCAAGGGCGTGCACGTTGTGACGGTGAACGACTACCTGGCGCGTCGTGACGCCAACTGGATGCGTCCGCTGTATGAATTCCTCGGCCTGACCGTTGGCGTCGTGACACCGTTCCAGCCGCCGGAAGAGAAACGTCTGGCGTACGCCGCCGACATCACCTACGGCACCAACAACGAATTCGGTTTCGACTACCTGCGCGACAACATGGCGTTCAGCATGGAAGAAAAATTCCAGCGCGAACTCAACTTTGCCGTGATCGACGAAGTCGACTCCATCCTCATCGACGAAGCGCGTACCCCGCTGATCATCTCCGGTCAGGCCGAGGACAGCTCCAAGCTGTACATGGAGATCAATAAACTGATCCCGCAGCTGGAACTGCACGTTGAAGAAGTCGAAGGCGAAGTCACCAAGGCTGGCCACTACACCGTTGACGAGAAGACCCGTCAGGTCGAACTCAACGAAGCCGGTCACCAGTTCATCGAAGACATGCTCACCCGCGTCGGCCTGCTGGCTGAAGGCGAGAGCCTGTACTCGGCACACAACCTGGGCCTGTTGACCCACGTGTATGCCGGTCTGCGTGCGCACAAGCTGTTCAATCGCAACATCGAATACATCGTGCAGGACGGCCAGGTCGTACTGGTCGACGAACACACCGGTCGCACCATGCCGGGTCGTCGTCTGTCCGAAGGCCTGCATCAGGCCATCGAAGCCAAAGAAGGCCTGAACATCCAGGCCGAGAGCCAGACCCTGGCCTCGACCACGTTCCAGAACTACTTCCGTCTGTACACCAAGCTGTCCGGCATGACCGGTACCGCTGACACCGAAGCGTTCGAATTCCACCAGATCTATGGTCTGGAGGTCATGGTCATTCCGCCGAACAAACCGTTGGCGCGTAAAGACTTCAACGACCTGGTGTTCCTGACCGCCGAAGAGAAATACGCGGCGATCGTTGCGGACATCAAGGAAAGCATGGCGGCCGGTCGTCCGGTGCTGGTGGGTACTGCCACCATCGAAACCTCCGAGCACATGTCCGCTTTGCTCGTGAAAGAAGGCATCGAACACAAGGTTCTGAACGCCAAGTTCCACGAAAAAGAAGCCGAGATCATCGCGCAGGCCGGTCGTCCGGGCGCCCTGACCATCGCCACCAACATGGCCGGTCGTGGTACCGACATCCTCTTGGGCGGTAACTGGGAAGTTGAAGTTGCCTCGCTGGAAAACCCGACCCCTGAGCAGATTGCCCAGATCAAGGCCGACTGGCAGAAGCGTCACCAGCAAGTGCTGGAATCCGGCGGTCTGCAGGTGATTGCCTCCGAGCGTCACGAATCGCGTCGTATCGACAACCAGCTGCGTGGCCGTGCCGGCCGTCAGGGTGACGCCGGTTCCAGCCGCTTCTACCTGTCGCTGGAAGACAGCCTGATGCGCATCTTCGCTTCTGATCGAGTGAAGAACTTCATGAAAGCCCTGGGCATGCAGCCGGGCGAAGCGATCGAGCACCGCATGGTGACCAATGCGATCGAGAAGGCGCAGCGCAAGGTTGAAGGCCGTAACTTCGACATCCGTAAGCAACTGCTCGAGTTCGACGACGTCAACAACGAACAGCGTAAAGTGATCTATCACATGCGTAACACGTTGCTGGCCGCTGACAACATCGGTGAAACCATCGCCGATTTCCGTCAGGACGTGCTCAACGCCACCGTCAGCGCACATATTCCGCCGCAATCGCTGCCTGAGCAGTGGGACGTGGCTGGTCTGGAAGCGTCGATTGCCAGCGATTTCGGCGTGACATTGCCGATTCAGCAATGGCTCGACGAAGACGATCACCTGTACGAAGAAACCCTGCGCGAGAAGCTCATGACCGAGCTGATGGCGGCGTACAACGAGAAAGAAGATCAGGCCGGTGCCGACGCACTGCGCTCGTTCGAGAAACAAATTGTGCTGCGCGTGCTGGACGATCTGTGGAAAGACCACCTGTCGACCATGGATCACCTGCGTCACGGTATCCACTTGCGTGGCTACGCTCAGAAGAACCCGAAGCAGGAATACAAGCGCGAGTCGTTCACGCTGTTCTCCGAGCTGCTCGATTCGATCAAGCGCGATTCGATCCGTGTGCTGTCGCACGTTCAGGTGCGCCGCGAAGATCCGGAAGCCGAAGAGCAACGTCTGCGTCAGGAAGCCGAAGCACTGGCCGCCCGCATGCAGTTCGAACACGCTGAAGCCCCGGGCCTGGAGCAACCGGAAATACTCGGTGAAGAGGTCGATGTGGCCCTCGCCACTGCCCCGGTTCGCAATGAGCAGAAGCTGGGCCGCAACGAACTGTGCTACTGCGGTTCGGGCAAGAAATTCAAGCATTGCCACGGGCAGATCCAGTAAAACCCGTTTCAGTCGCTGAAATACCCGCGCCGCGACCGGCTCCTGCCGTCGCGGCGTTTTGCCATTTAAACCACCGTTGCCGCGCGCGACGGTGCTGACATCATTGAGTAAGGAGCGCATTCATGGCTGTTGGTCTTGGTCCTTTGCCAACGTTGCACCCGGTTGCCGGTTTTGAACTCGGTATCGCCTCGGCCGGCATCAAGCGCCCCGGGCGCAAAGATGTTGTTGTGATGCGCTGCGCCGAAGGTTCGACCGTGGCGGGCGTGTTCACCTTGAACGCCTTTTGCGCAGCGCCGGTGATTCTGGCGAAGAAACGCGTACAGAACGCCGTGCGTTATCTGCTGACCAATACCGGCAATGCCAACGCGGGCACTGGCGAGCCAGGCCTGGCTGCCGCTGAGCGCACCACCGCCAGACTGGCCGAACTGACCGGTGTTGATGCCAGCCAGATTCTGCCGTACTCCACCGGCGTGATCGGCGAGCCACTGCCGGTCGAGAAGATCGAAGGCGCGCTGCAAGCCGCGCTGGACGACCTGTCGGAAAACAACTGGGAAGCCGCTGCTACCGGAATCATGACCACCGACACCCTGCCAAAGGGCGCCAGCCGCCAGTTCGAGCATGACGGCGTCACCATCACCGTCACCGGCATCAGCAAAGGCGCGGGCATGATCCGCCCGAACATGGCGACCATGCTTGGCTATATCGCCACTGACGCTAAAGTCTCCCGCGAAGTCCTGCACAATTTGATGCTCGACGGCGCCAATAAATCGTTCAACCGCATCACCATCGACGGCGACACCTCGACCAACGATTGCTGCATGCTGATCGCCACCGGCAAGGCTGCGCTGCCGGAAATCACCCGCGCCGAAGGCGAGCTGTTCGGCAAACTGAAGCAAGCGGTGTTCGAAGTGTGCATGGACGTGGCCCAGGCCATCGTGCGTGACGGCGAAGGCGCGACCAAGTTCGTGACGGTTGAAGTGAATGGCGGCGGCAATCATCAGGAATGCCTCGACGTCGGCTACACCGTGGCGCACTCGCCGCTGATCAAGACCGCGCTGTTCGCCTCCGACCCGAACTGGGGCCGTATCCTCGCTGCCGTTGGCCGTGCCGGCGTGCCGGATCTGGACGTGAGCAAGATCGACGTGTTCCTTGGCGACGTGTGCATCGCCAGCCGTGGTGCTCGCGCCGCGACCTACACTGAGGCGCAGGGTTCGGCAGTGATGCAGCAGGAAGAGATCACTATCCGTATCGAGTTGGGTCGCGGCGATTGCAGCGAAACCATCTGGACCACCGACCTGTCGCATGAATACGTGAAGATCAACGCTGAATATCGCACGTGATCTAACCTGAGACCGAGTCGCCTGCATCGCCAGCAGGCTGGCTCCCACAGGGATCTGTGTATTTCACAAATCCCTGTAGGAGTGAGCCTGCTCGCGATGGCGACCTGTCAGGCACCGAAGATCCGGCCTGTCCATCCTGATGAAAGGCACCCAACCATGTCCCTGCACCTGATCATCGGCGACAAACTGCTTTCCTCCTGGTCCCTGCGCGCCGCCCTGGCGCTTGAACTGACCGGCGCACCCTATACCGAAGAGCTGATCAAACTCGGCAAGCCCGATACCCGCGAACGGCTGCTCAAGCACTCGCCGACCGCCAAGGTACCGCTGCTGCAAACCTCGCGCGGTACCGTCGCGGATTCGCTGGCCATCGCCGAATACCTCGCTGAACAGTTTCCGTCCGAGCAGCTCTGGCCGAGCGATATCTTCGCCCGTGCTCAGGCCAGATCCGCCTGCGCGCAAATGCACAGCGGTTTCTTCGCCATGCGCAATCACATGCCGTTCAACCTCAACCATGACGCACCGCTGAACCCGGTACCGCCGGAGGTCAAGGCTGATATCGAGCGCATGCTCGCGCTGTGGGCCGAGTGCCGTGCCGCTGCCACCGAGAGCGGCCCCTATCTGTTTGGCCGTGTCAGTCTGGCCGATGCCTTCTTCGCGCCGATTGCCGTGCGTCTGCGCACTTATCAGGTGAAGCTGCCGGCCGCCGACGAAGCCTATGTTGAAACCGTCTACCAATGGCCCGCCTTCAAGGCGTGGCAAAAGGCTGGACTGGAGGAGTTGAATCCGTGAAACGTGTACACGTCGCCGCTGCCGTCATTCGTGACGACAGCGGCAAAATCCTCATCGCCCGCCGCGCCGACACCCAGCATCAGGGTGGTCTGTGGGAGTTTCCCGGCGGTAAGGTCGAGGCCGACGAGTCGGTCGAAAGCGCACTGTCCCGTGAGCTGCACGAAGAGTTGGGCATCGTCGTTGGCGCCGCCCGACCGCTGATCAGAGTGCGCCATGATTACCCGGACAAGCAGGTGTTGCTGGATGTCTGGGAAGTTTCGGCATTCACCGGTGAACCGCACGGTGCCGAAGGCCAGCCATTGGCCTGGGTTACCGCGAAAGAACTGGCGAACTACGAGTTCCCGGCCGCCAACCAGCCCATCGTCGCGGCAGCGCGTCTGCCGGCGGAGTACCTGATCACGCCTGAGGACCTGGAAACCCCGGCGTTGCTGCGCGGTATCCAGAAGGCGATTGCCGGCGGGATCAAGTTGATTCAGCTGCGCGCACCGAACGGCTATGACCCCAAGTACCGTGATCTGGCTGTAGACGCGGCGGGGCTATGTGCCGGTAAGGCGCAGTTGATGATCAAGGGGCCGTTCGAATGGCTCGGCGATTTCCCGTCGGCCGGTTGGCACATCACCTCCGCACAGTTGCGTAAATACGCGGCGGCGGGGCGTCCGTTGCCGGCGGAGCGCTGGTTGGCGGCGTCGTGCCACAACGCAGAAGAACTGGCGCTGGCCGAGCAGATGGGCGTGGATTTCGTCACGCTGTCGCCGGTACAACCGACTTTGACCCACCCGGATGCGCAGGCGCTGGGTTGGGAACAGGCTCAGGTGTTGATCGAGGGCTTCAGTAAACCGGTATTTTTGTTGGGTGGGGTTGGCCCGGCGGAGCGCGAAAAAGCCTGGGGCGTGGGTGCGCAAGGCGTGGCGGGGATTCGCGCGTTCTGGCCTGACTCTCTGTAAAGGCTAGCGGTCTCATCGCTGGCAAGCCAGCTCCCACAGGTTTTAGTGCCGTTCACAAATGTTGTGTACACCATGAAACCCTGTGGCAGCTGGCTTGCCAGCGATGGCGGCCGATCAAACACTACATCTCTGCGGGTTTTGCCGCCGGCTGCCAAAGAATCTCCGCAATCCCCTGCCGCCGCGCAATCAACCGCGCCGCGACAAACAACAAATCCGATAACCGATTGATATACGCCAGCCCCACCCCGGCCAACGGCTCCAGCGCATTCAAATGCTGACAGCGCCGCTCTGCACTCCGCGCCAGGCTCCGGCATACATGCGCCTGCGCAATCAACATCGACCCGCCCGGCAGAATGAAATTCTCCAACGGCCCCAATTCCTCGTTCCACACATCGATCGCGGCTTCCAGTCGTTCGATCTCTGCGGCATTCAACGCCTGATACGCCGGCATCGCCAACTCGCCACCCAGATCAAACAAGCGGTGCTGACAAGGCGCCAACACCTCGATCAGTTCATTCAACCCCGGAAACGTGTTGCGTTCGGCAATCAACCCGGCCAACAACACGCCGACCTGACTGTTCAGCGTATCGACCTCACCAATCGCTTCGATGCGTGGGTGATCCTTGGGCACGCGGCGGCCATCGCCCAGGCCGGTTTCGCCTTTGTCACCGGTGCGGGTGTAGATTTTCGACAGGCGAAAGCCCATGGGTTACCTCGATAATGGATTGGTTTCGGCAGCGATGGACAGCGGTTGCGTCAGCGGCAGGCGCAAGGTGAAACACGTGCCCTGGCCCGGTGCTGACTGCACCTCCATCTGCCCTTTGTGATTGTTGGTAATGATGAAATACGACACCGACAAGCCAAGCCCGGTGCCCTGACCGATTTCCTTGGTGGTGAAGAACGGCTCGAAGGTGCGTTTGCGTACGTTCTCGCTCATGCCGATGCCGTTGTCCTCGACCTGGATTTCGGCCCACGGTGGATTGAGCTTGGTGCGCAGGATGATCCGTCCCGGTTCGCTGTCGTCTTCACGCTGATGGATGGCCTGCGCGGCGTTTTTCAACAGGTTGAGCAGCACTTGCTCAAGTTCATTGGCGGTGCCCGGCACCGGACCGAGCGCCGGGTCGAACTGACGGATGATCGCCTGGCCCTTGAAGTCGAAACCGATGGCCAGATCGAAGTCATTGCCGGCGATTTCCACCGCTTGATCGATCAATGCCGGCAGATCACACGGCGCCATTTGCCGGGTGCTGCGCCGGCTGAAGCTGAGCATGTGCGTGACGATTTTCGCCGCACGGGCGCCGGCCTGTTGAATGCCGTCGAGCAGTTGCGGCACTTCCCGGCCCTGCAGGTAGCGGTTCACGGTATCCAGTTCGATGCCCAGTTGCTCGGCGGTTTCGAGGTTCTTCGGCAGATCGGCGGACAGGCGCCGCCGGATGTTCTGCACGTTGTGCAGGATCGCGCCCAGCGGGTTGTTGATTTCGTGGGCCATGCCAGCGGCGAGACCGCCGACCGAGAGCATTTTTTCCGACTGCACCATCATTTCTTCCAGCGACAGACGCTGGGTGATGTCGTCGATACGGATCACCACGCCACGCCCGGCACCGCCCATCAATGGGTAGAAGGTCAGCGCGTAATGCTTCGGTTCGTCGTCCTTGAACCAGGTTACCCGTTCGATTTTCGCCACGGTGTGCTGCTCGACGGTCTGCTTGAGCTGCGGCAGAAACGGCTTGAGCGGTTCGAAGGCGAGGAAGATCGGCTGGTTCAGCGCTTCGTCGAGTCGGGTGCCGGAGAGGGCGCTGGCCTCCTGGTTCCACTGGGTGACGTAAAGCTGCTCGTCGAGGGCGATCAGTGCCGAGGGCATCGAGTCGATGATGCTGTTGAGGTAATTCTGGAAGCCGGTGAGCTTCTTCTCGATCTTGCTGCGCACCTGGACTTCCAGTTCCAGCTTGCGGTTGGTGTGGCGGGTTTCCTCGGCCAGCCCCTGCGCCTGATCATAGGCCGCTTGCGAGTCATCGCGGGCACGTTTGAGTTGCTGTTCGCGGGCTTCGATGCGCGACAGCATGGTATTGAATGCTTCGGCGAGGCTGCCGATTTCGTCATGATTGCCGCGTGAGGCACGCAGAGCGTAGTTCTCCTCGCGGGTGACCTGACGCGACAATTCCTCGAGTTGATGGATCGGCCGGGTGATCAGGCGTTTGATCTGCCGGGCAATCACCAGCCACAGCAACACACTGAAAATCAGAATGCCGAGGCTCGCGGTCAGGGTGCCGGTGTAGAACGCCATCGGCAGTTCGCTGCTGGCGACCAGCAACAGATGGCCCGGCGCGGTGCCGGGGCGGGGCAGGGTGATCAACTGGTTGCTGCGAAATTCAGTCAGTTGCCACGCTTCGATGTGCCGATAGCGCTCCGGCAAGTTGAGTTTATCGCCACGCTGGACTTGCGCCAGGCGTTCGCCCTTGCCGTCATACAGCGCGGCGGCGCGTAGCGGTGAGTAACTGTCGAGTTCTTTGAGCAGGCGCTCGGCGCTTTGCGGTGATTGCAGGGCTTCGCTGACCAGACTCGGGTTGGAAATCAGTCGGCCGATGGTCTGCAAGGCCTGCGGTGCCATGCTTTCCTGGGAGATGTAATAGGCGGCGCTGATAAAGGTCAGGTTGGCGACCAGCAGAACAGTGGTCAACAGCACCAACAGGGCAGCCAGCAGTTTCTGGCCGACCGGCAGGTTTTCGAGACGCTGGCGCAATGGCATCAGGTTTTTCGCAGCAAAGGAACAAGTGGCCAGCGTAGCCGCTGCTCAGTCGCTGGGCAATCCAAGGCTGTGCAGATGAGTGACCAGGCGCTGCTGCAATTGATTGAGGTGCGGCAGGTTCAGTTGATGGCGCGCGGCGACTTTGCAGGCGTGGCCCAACAGATAGCTGATCTCGGTGCGGCGCTGGTTGGCGACGTCCTGATACATCGACGAGTAATTGGCGGCGGTCGCGTGGATGACCCGTTCGACTTCCTGTTGCAGATTGTCGGCGGCGGCCGGCTGGCCGCAACGCTCCAGCAGCTCGGCGAGTTCGCCGCACAGGGTGGCGACTTCGCAGTAATGCTCCTGCAGCCCGCCATTGCGACAGTTGTGCAACACCGTCAGCGGATTGATCGCGCAGTTGAGCGCCAGTTTGCGCCACAGCCGCGTGAGGATATCGATGCTCCATTCGTGGGGGATTTTCGCGGCCTCCAGGTCGTCCAGCCAGATCGGTGCGACGGGATGGCCAGCGTCGCCCAGCCAGGTGAAACCGTGGCCGGCAAACACTACGCGCCAGTCGCCATCGCGAAATGCACCCTCGGTGCTTGAAGCGCTGATGCAGCGTGCCAGTGGCACACGGTTGGCGACGGCGTCCTGACTGCCGAGGCCGTTCTGCAGAAGGATCAGTTCGGCGTCCGCTGTCAGTCGTGGGGCGAGGCGGGCGACGGCGTTTTCTGCGTCGTAGGCTTTGCAGGCCACCAGCAAACGGCTGATCGGCTCGGGACTATCCGGTGTCTCGCCGGGGATCGCGTAGGTGCTGGCCAAGCCATGTTCGACCAGCGTCAACCCGCCCGCTGCTTCATAGCTGCGCAAGCGCTCGGCATCACGCACGATCAATCTGACCGGTAGGCCGGCGCGGGCCAGACGTGTAGCCCACAGCGTGCCGAGGCTGCCGGCGCCCAATACATGCCAGGGGGTGGACATCAGTTTTTTGCTCGATTGCGTACAGGCATGTGCGGCTCGCCGTGTCGGTGGGAAAAGACCCGTTATAATGAGCCCGATTTTAACCGCAAGCCAAGCGCGCTCCATCCACATCGAGCGCGCCTTTTTATTGGAGAGATTACATGCCGTCGTTCGACGTGGTATCCGAACTGGACAAACACGAACTCACCAACGCGGTCGAGAACGCCGTGAAGGAACTTGATCGTCGTTATGACCTGAAAGGCAAAGGCAGCTTTGAGTTCAAGGAAAAGGACCTCACCGTCAGCCTGACCGCCGAAGCCGGGTTCCAGCTGGAAGCGATGATCGAAATCCTCAAGCTGGCGCTGGTCAAGCGCAAGATCGACGTGCAGTGCCTTGAAGTCAAAGACGCCTACGCATCGGGCAAACTGATGAAGCAGGACGCCGTGCTCAAGGAAGGCATCGACAAGGAGCTGGCGAAGAAAATCGTCGGCCACATCAAGGACGCCAAACTCAAAGTGCAGGCTGCCATTCAGGGCGAGCAAGTGCGTGTGACCGGCAAGAAGCGTGATGACCTGCAAGAGGCCATCGCGGCACTGCGGGCCAAGGAATTCGGCATGCCCCTGCAGTTCAACAACTTCCGCGACTAAGCTTCCCGGTCGGGGAACCTCTCGGCGTTTTCAGCGTCCGAGGCCCAAGCAACGGCAGAAACGATTGAGCCCCAACAGGTTCAGTCTTTCTGCCGCTGATTTTTTACAGCCCGGGTAGCCGGAAATCAGGAGATAGAACATGGATTTGAATGCTGAGGTGGACAACCTGGTCAAGGCATCCCAGGCGTGGATCCCGATGATCATGGAATACGGCAGCCGCGTGCTGTTGGCAGTGATTACCCTGGCCATCGGCTGGTGGCTGATCAACAAGGTCACGCAAAAGCTCGGCGGTCTGTTGGCTCTGCGCAACGCTGACTTGGCGCTGCAAGGCTTTATCAGCAGCCTGGCGAACATCATTCTCAAAGTGCTGCTGATTGTCAGCGTCGCTTCGATGATCGGCGTTGAAACCACCTCCTTCGTTGCGGCGATCGGTGCGGCTGGTCTGGCCATCGGTTTGGCGTTGCAGGGCAGCCTGGCGAACTTCGCTGGCGGCGTGCTGATTCTGCTGTTCCGTCCGTTCCGTATCGGTGACTGGATTGAGGCGCAAGGCGTGTCGGGTACGGTTGACAGCATCCAGATTTTCCACACCGTGCTGCGTACCGGTGACAACAAAACCATCATCGTGCCAAACGGCAACCTGTCGAATGGCATCATCACCAACACCAACCGTCAGCCGACCCGCAAAGTCGTATTTGATGTAGGCGTTGATTACGAAGCCGATCTGCAGAAGGCCCGTCAGGTGTTGCTGGATCTGGCCAAGGATGAGCGCGTGTTGCAGGATCCGGCGCCGCAGGCCGTGATTTCGACCTTGGGCGACAGTTCGATCACTGTTTCGCTGCGTGTGTGGGTTAAAACTGCAGATTACTGGGACGTGATGTTCATGTTTAACGAACAGTCGCGCGATCGTTTAAAGACTGCAGGCATTGATATTCCTTTTCCACAACGGGTGATTCGTGTGGTGCAGGAATCGGCAACACAATGATAGGTTGCTAATTAATTGCCTGACTTGTCGGTCAGGCAACTATTGCAAGTGACCGGCAATAAAAAAGGCCCATCGCAAGATGGGCCTTTTTTTATGCTTCCAAACTAACCACTGACAATTACAAGATGTTCAGTGGGTATTCGGTGATCAGACGGAACTCTTTGACATCGCCTTCGCCTTGGTCAGCGTTGGCAGTGTGCCAGGCTTGACGAATGCGGAAGGACAGGTCTTTAGCCGGGCCAGACTGAACAACATACTTGGCTTCAAAGTTGGTTTCGTGGTGTTTGCCATCTTCACCGTACAGACCGGTGTAAGGGCTGCCAGCTGGAGTGCTGGTACCGTCGATGTCCCAACCTTTAACGTAACGAACCATGAAGCTCAGGCCTGGAACGCCGTACTCGGCCATTTTCAGGTCGTAGCGAGCTTGAACGGATTTCTCGCCAGGACCGTTGAAGTCAGAGTACTGGATGGAGTTAGCCAGGAAGATCGAGTCGCCACCGCGGTTGTTCTTGCCCACGCCGATGTAGTCGAACGGGGTATCGCCGTTGACCTTCTGGAAGGCCAGGGTGAAGGTGTGTGCTTTCAGGAACGACAGCGCGGTTGCCAGGGAGAAGGCAGTGTTGCTGATGTCACCTGCCAGCTTGTCACCGGTGTCGGTGGTGCGGTAGATGTTGAAGTCAGTGTTCAGCGAAGTGTCACCACTGAATGGGGTGGTGAGGTTCACGTTGGCGTAGTACTGGTTCCAGATATCTTCCAGCTTGGCGCCGTAGAGCGATGCGCTCAGGTTTTCGGTGATGCTGTATTTACCACCGAAGTAGTCGATCGAGTCGGCTTCTACGCCTGCGTAGTTAGCGTACAGACCGCCGTTACGGGCGTTTTTGTCCTGGCTGGAAGCCGAGTAGAAATGACCGGCTTCGAGGTCCAGGTCTTTGACTTCGCTGCTCTGCAACTGGAAGCCAGTAGCCGTTTGCGGAAGGATACGGGAGCCGCCGACAGCGAACACTGGAGCAGTGCTTGGCTGCATGTCGCCGAATTTCAGTTCGGTTTTGGAAACGCGGAATTTGACCGACGCGCCGGCTTTGCCCTGGCTGTCGTTAACGTCGCGAGCGCCGTTGTTCGGGTTAACGGTATCGCTGCGGCTCATGTTGCCCGAACCGGAAGTACCGTCGCCGCCGTCCAGTTTCAGTGCCAGGTAACCGTAGGCATCGATACCAACACCGACAGTACCTTGGGTGTAACCGGAGGTGAAGTTACCAAGGAAGCCCTGGGTCCAGTCTTTCTGGTCGCGGCCGCCGTTCTTGTTGTCGCGGTTGAAGTAGTAGTTCTTCAACGTCTCGGTGAGTTTCGCGTCTTCAACAAAACCTTTGGCTTCAGACTGGTCACTTACAAACGGTGCGGCCGTAGCCATTTGAGTACTGGCTGCTGCTGCAACTGCCAGTGCGATCATGCTCCACTTCATCACGCGCATCGTGATTTGCTCCTTTGGTTTTAGAAGAGTACTGCCGTCCCACCTGTTTTATTATCTGGGCGGCTCTTTCTTTTTGTGTCGGCGCAAACTTATATCACGCCGACAATGTTGGCGATACTTGCTAATCCAACCTTTCAGCATCTTTACGACGTTGTCGCAAATGGCGTGGTGGATGTCGCAAATTCACAGTACCGACGCAGCCGGACTGACAACTTTCTCGCTGTTTATGGGCCTTTTTGCATCGGTAAAAAAGAGTCCCTGGCAAAACACTTGAATCTCCATCGGGCAACCCTGCCACTGTTCTTATGGGGCTTAAGGCATCCACTTCCAGTGGTGCGCTTATAGTCCATATGGGTACGAATGCAACAAGCGTGCACAAACCGCAATTTTGCTGCGGTTATTTTTCTGAACACCCGCCTGTGTTTGTGAAAACCTTGTGAAAGCGGGGCTTCAAGCCTGATTTTTTCTGTGCTTGACGCCATACCTCCTATGGTGTTGCCACGCCGAGAAACGCGCGTGACAACCAAAAACGTTACCGGTTCACCCCGCCAGTGAGTATTTGGCGGATGCCCGACGCAGTGAGCGTAGACGCACTGTGCAGTTTTGGTGCAAAAAAATTTACAGCTGTTCTGAATTCATACAGCTTGCAGGGGCGATGACGCTGAACGTCTCTGCTGTTTTCGGTCATTTTGTCGGGCTGAGTCTGGATGCTGGTTTCATGCTGGTGCGTTGTGCTCGCAAATGTCACATGTCGGGGCGTTCGCAGGGCGATGGGGTACACCGTCGCCGTGAAGGCAGGCGCATTCGCAGGTATGCTGCCGTCCTGTCGCTTGGTGCGCCGTCCATAAGGATCGCCGCTAAGCTGAATAATGAAGATCAGCCGGGAGTGCGCGCAGTGTTTGCTTTAGATTCACGACTTCAACAGGACACGCTGACCATCGGTGATTTCCCTCTGTGCCGACTGCTGCTGTCCAATGACGCCAACTACCCTTGGTTCATCCTGGTGCCTCGTCGCGACGATATCAGTGAGTTGTTTCAGTTGGATGTCGCCGATCAGCAACAGTTTTGGCTTGAAACCACCGCGCTGGCTGAGCTGCTCAAGGATCTGTTCGATGCCGACAAAATGAACGTCGCCACCCTGGGTAACGTTGTCAGCCAGATGCATATGCATGTGATTGTGCGCAAACGCGATGACGCAGCCTGGCCGGCGCCGGTCTGGGGCAAGCTCCCGGCCAAGCCTTACAATGCCGAGCAAGTAGAGGCCATTCGCGCAAAGTTGCGTCTGGTGTTGACCGAAGACTTTACGTTTCTGGAGGGCTGATTCATGAGCCTGGAAGACCGCGTTACCGATCTGGAAAGCCGTCTGGCATTTCAGGATGACACTATTCAGGCATTGAACGACGTACTGGTCGCTCAGCAGCGCGTGGTCGAGCGCCTGCAATTGCAAATGGCAGCAATGCTCAAGCGTCAGGAAGAGATGGTCGGTCAGTTCGAGTCCTTTGAGGATGAGGCGCCCCCGCCACACTACTGAGGCAGGTACTTTTCATCAGGCGTAAAAAAACCGCGAACAGCAGGCTGCTCGCGGTTTTTTTATGCCTGGATCAGCGTCGCGGCAGTGCGGCGATCACATCCTCGGCTTGCAGGCCTTTGTCGCGGTTCATCACCGAGAACTCCACGCGCTGGCCTTCGACCAGTACGCGATGACCTTCGCCACGGATCGCGCGAAAGTGCACGAAAATATCATCGCCGGAATCCCGGGAGATAAAACCGAAGCCTTTGGAGGTGTTGAACCACTTGACGGTACCGGTATCACGATTGGTCATGTCATAGCTGGTTGGAGCAGCAGCAGGTGAAGAACGATAGAAGCTCACAGCCAGATGCAGGACCACGGCAACCAGCGCGATCACCAGGGTGAACAGTACGGCTGGCTGGCCGGCGATGACGGGCATCGGCGCGATCAGGGTCAGGGTTTGCAGGACGACAGTCAGTACCAGCAGCGCGCTGACCAGGTTTTGCAGATGCTGACGAGGGCCTTTGTTCCAGAAAGGAATCACAGGAGCAATCACCAGGTTCAGCAGGCCGAAAAAGGCCAGGTAAAGTGCATCGGGTTGTTGCAGGTAGGGAACGGCTTCGGATTTCAAGCTGGGTATGAACGACAGCAGCAGTGCCGCTGCGCCCATTAGCAGGTGGACGATTTTCAACATTTTGATTGGCTCACGTTTATGACGGCTCACAAGGAAGAGCTGAAGGCGCACGGTTCGCTTCGGGACAAAATAAGAGGCGGTGGACACGTTCACGGCATCAGCCTATGCGCAACGCCCCGAAAAATGGGGCATGGCGACACACTGCCTATTTAACAGCAAAGCCTGCGGCTACTCAAATCAGCCCGGCCAGCGGCATGGCGTCGGTCGATTTGTCGCAGCGTGTGCATCTGATCGGGGCTGCGGGGTGTCGATAGCCTTGCTAGAGTGGGTCTGCACCTGTTGGATGAATTCAATCGCCGTTAGGGGGTAAACATGGCAATCGATATCGGTATCAGTGAAGAAGACCGCAAGTCCATCGTCGAAGGCTTATCGCGTCTGCTGTCGGACACCTACGTGCTGTATCTGAAAACCCACAACTTCCACTGGAACGTCACCGGTCCGATGTTTCGGACGCTGCACTTGATGTTCGAAGAGCAATACAACGAACTCGCGCTGGCCGTTGATTTGATTGCCGAGCGTATTCGCGCCTTGGGCTTTCCGGCGCCAGGCGCCTACGCCACCTACGCACGCCTTTCTTCTATCAAGGAAGAAGTGGGTGTGCCGAGTGCCGAAGACATGATCAAACAACTGGTCGACGGCCAGGAAGCCGTGACCCGCACGGCGCGTGGCATTTTCCCGCTGCTCGACAAGATCAGCGATGAGCCGACCGCAGACCTGTTGACCCAGCGCATGCAGGTTCACGAGAAAACCGCGTGGATGCTGCGCGCCTTGCTGGAAGCGTAAATCTGCCGGTGCGCGGGCCAGCAGCAGAAGGCTCGCGCGCTGTCCGCAATCCCACCTGTATCGTTGGCTTTTCCTACGTTGTCGGTCAATAAGTCGTCTGGCTATAACGTTGTGTCTGCGCTTTTATGAAAGCCACAGGATGTGACTTTTCAAACAAGCAGAGATGGCAAAGGAGTGTCACCGATATGGTAGAGGGAGACAGGCGAGGCGACAGGATTGTCGGCTTGCCACATGAATTGAAAGTCGATCCGTTCGTCCACGAATTCGACATGGCATTGGTTCAGCCATCGTCACGATCCGTGCGTCTGAACGGTTATGCGACCTGCCTGCGGCTGGAGCGGGTCTACTGGAACATCCTTGGCAATATGGCCGCAGACAACTGCTGTTCGATCAGCTCGCTGTTGTCCCACGTCGACCGTGAAGTGCATCTGCGTCATGGCGGGGTGAGAAATTTCAGCGCGCTGGTGCGGGTGGTGTGTGTCATGAACGGCGTCAAGCAAGCTACACCTGTCGAATCGCTCTGAAACGGCAGTTGCAAACGAGGTCGCGGCCTGTGCAGTCTTACGGCTGCACAGGCCGCATTTAATCGATATAATCCCGCTCTTTCGCCGCAAAGCCCTGCGCGCGGTGGCAACCTGATCGCCGAGACACCCCCCATGCCGATGTACGATTATCAATGTGCTTCCTGTGGTCATCAGTTGGAAGCCATTCAAAAGATCAGCGAGGCACCGCTGGTCGACTGCCCTGCCTGTCAGGCGCCAGAGCTCAAGAAGCAACTGTCGATGCCAGGCTTTCGCCTCAGTGGCGGCGGTTGGTACGAAACCGATTTCAAGACCGGCGCCAAGAAGAACCTGGCCGGTGGCGACAAATCTGACTAGGGTTCAACCCCGGGTTGAACGACACGCGTGAGTTTCCGCATTGCTTGAAAAGCAACGGGAGCTCCACCGAATTTTTCGAATTACGAGAAGCGAACCACGACCATGATGCGCAGCCACTATTGCGGCCAACTGAACGAAAGCCTGGAAGGCCAGGAAATTACCCTTTGCGGATGGGTTCACCGTCGTCGCGACCACGGCGGGGTGATTTTCCTCGATATCCGTGATCGTGATGGTCTGGCTCAGGTAGTGTTCGATCCGGATCGCGCCGAGAGCTTCGCCGCTGCCGATCGCGTGCGCAGCGAGTACGTCGTGAAGATCACCGGTAAGGTGCGTCTGCGTCCGGCCGGTGCCACCAACGCCAACATGGCGTCGGGCATGATCGAAGTGCTGGGTTATGAACTGGAAGTGCTGAACGAGTCGGAAACCCCGCCGTTCCCGCTGAACGAGTTCTCCGACGTTGGCGAAGAAACCCGTCTGCGTTATCGCTTCCTCGACCTGCGTCGTCCGGAAATGGCCGAGAAGCTGCGTCTGCGCTCGCGCATGACCACCAGCATCCGTCGCTTCCTCGACGAGAACGGCTTCCTCGACGTTGAAACGCCGATCCTGACCCGCGCTACGCCTGAAGGCGCGCGTGACTATCTGGTGCCTAGCCGTACCCATGCCGGTTCGTTCTTCGCCCTGCCGCAATCGCCACAGCTGTTCAAGCAACTGCTGATGGTCGCTGGCTTCGACCGTTACTACCAGATCGCCAAGTGCTTCCGCGACGAAGACCTGCGTGCCGACCGTCAGCCAGAATTCACCCAGATCGACATCGAGACCAGCTTCCTCGATGAAAAAGAGATCATGGGCCTGACCGAGCAGATGATCCGCAACCTGTTCAAGGAAGTGCTGGGTCTGGAGTTCGGCGAATTCCCGCACATGACCTTCGAAGAAGCCATGCGCCGCTACGGTTCCGACAAGCCAGACCTGCGTAACCCGCTGGAACTGGTCGACGTCGCCGATCAGCTCAAAGAAGTTGATTTCAAAGTGTTCAGCGGCCCGGCCAACGATCCGAAATGCCGTATCGCCGCACTGCGCGTTCCAGGCGGCGCAAGCATGCCACGCAAGCAGATCGACGATTACACCAAGTTCGTCGGCATCTACGGTGCCAAGGGCCTGGCGTACATCAAGGTCAACGAGCGTGCAGCCGGTGTTGAAGGTCTGCAATCGCCGATCGTGAAAAACATCCCGCTGGAAAACCTCAACGCCATCCTCGATCGCGTGGGTGCAGTTGACGGCGACATCGTGTTCTTCGGCGCCGACAAGGCCAAGATCGTCAGCGAAGCCTTGGGCGCACTGCGCATCAAACTCGGTCACGACCTCAAGCTGCTGACCTGCGAGTGGGCACCAATGTGGGTCGTCGACTTCCCGATGTTCGAAGAAAACGACGACGGCAGCTTCTCCGCGCTGCACCACCCGTTCACCGCGCCGAAGTGCTCCCCGCAAGAACTGGAAGCCAACCCGGCTGGCGCTCTGTCCCGCGCGTACGACATGGTGCTGAACGGCACCGAGCTGGGTGGCGGTTCGATCCGTATCCACCGCAAGGAAATGCAGCAAGCGGTATTCCGCCTGTTGGGCATCAACGAAGCGGAACAGGAAGAGAAATTCGGCTTCCTGCTCGACGCGCTGAAATACGGTGCGCCGCCGCACGGTGGTCTGGCCTTCGGTCTGGACCGTCTGGTGATGCTGATGACCGGCGCCCAGTCGATTCGTGAAGTGATCGCATTCCCGAAAACCCAGAGTGCTGCCGACGTGATGACGCAAGCGCCGGGTGTCGTGGATGCCAAGGCACTGCGCGAGCTGCACATTCGTTTGCGCGAAACGCCAAAGGCTGAGTAAGACGGGCCTGAAGGCGCATCTTCGGATGCGCCTTTTTTCTTTCTATAGAGAGCAGGTCGAGATTTTTTTGTTTGCTGGCCGCTGCATGAGCAGGGCGGGCAACGTTTCAAAGAGAATTCGGAGCGAGTTATGGCAGGTCATTCCAAGTGGGCGAACATCAAGCACCGCAAAGAACGTCAGGATGCCAAGAGAGGCAAGATCTTCACCAAGTGGATCCGCGAACTGACCGTTGCGGCCCGTCAGGGTGGCGGTGATCCCGGATCCAACCCGCGTCTGCGTCTGGCCCTGGACAAGGCACTGAGCGCGAACATGAGCCGTGACATCATCGATCGCGCCGTGGCGCGCGGCGCCGGTGCCACCGAAGCGGACAACGTTGAAGAACTGACTTACGAAGGTTACGGCCCGGGCGGCGTCGCGGTGATGGTCGAGTGCATGACCGACAACCGCAACCGTACTGCGGCAGCCGTTCGTCATGCTTTCAGCAAGTGCGGTGGCAACCTCGGCACCGACGGTTCGGTGGCGTATCTGTTCGAACGCAAAGGCCAGATCAGCTTCGCGCCGGGCGTCGATGAAGATGCGCTGACCGAAGCGGCGCTGGAAGCCGATGCCGATGACGTGGTCAGCCATGAAGACGGTTCGATTGACGTGTTTACCTCGTTCACCAGTTTCTACGCGGTGCGTAACGCGCTGGAAGCCGCCGGGTTCAAGGGGGATGACGCGGAAATCGTCATGCAGCCGACCACCAGCGCCGAGCTGGATCTGGAAGGTGCGGAGAAGGTACTCAAGCTGATCGACATGCTCGAGGACCTGGATGACGTGCAGAACGTTTACTCCAACGCGGACATTCCGGAAGACGTGGCCGCTCAGCTCGGTTGATGCAAATAGAAAGGTCGCAGTTTTTGCTGGCTCTACACTTCACCTGTAGGAGCTGCCGAAGGCTGCGATCTTTCTGTTTTTGAAAGATCAAAAGATCGCAGCCTTCGGCAGCTCCTACATGTACCCTCAGCTTTCGCATCAATTTCTGCAGGCGTTATGACTTTAATTCTTGGTATCGACCCCGGTTCGCGCATCACCGGTTACGGCATTGTTCGAGATACCGGGCGTGGCGGTTGTATTTATGTGGCTTCCGGCTGCATTCGTACCGGTGCGGGCGAACTGCATGAACGCCTGCAAATCGTCTATCGCGGAGTGCGGGAGATCATTCAGACCTACGGTCCGGTGACCATGGGCATCGAAAAAGTCTTTATGGCGAAAAACGCCGATTCGGCGCTGAAGCTCGGTCAGGCTCGCGGCGCTGCAATCGTGGCTGGCGCTGAAGAGAGTCTGGAGATCGCCGAGTACACCGCCACTCAAGTTAAACAGGCTGTGGTCGGCACCGGCGCGGCGAATAAAGAACAGGTGCAAATGATGGTCATGCACATGCTCAAACTGACCAGCAAACCACAAATCGATGCCTCGGACGCCCTGGCCATTGCCATTTGCCATGCGCACACGCGTTCCAGTCTGCTGCCCCACGGTTTGGGAACGGCACGCAGTCGTGGCGGGCGCCTGCGTCTCTGATAGCATCAGCATCAATTTTCTTGAAAGTGGATTTCCTGCGCCTGAGTCGTCGGCGCGAAATTCGCCTTTCGATAGTCGCCAGCCCACGGCTGGCCAACGCTCAAGGATCTGAAACGTGATTGGACGCTTGCGCGGCACCCTGGCTGAGAAACAGCCGCCGCACCTGATTCTGGATGTAAACGGCCTCGGGTATGAGCTGGAAGTGCCCATGACCACCCTTTATCGTCTGCCGTCGGTCGGTGAACCGCTGACCCTGCACACCCATTTGGTCGTACGCGAAGACGCGCAGTTACTCTATGGTTTTGCCGGCAAGCGTGAGCGAGACTTTTTTCGCGAGTTGATCCGTCTCAATGGTGTCGGGCCAAAATTGGCCCTGGCGTTGATGTCGAGCCTGGAAGTCGATGAGCTGATCCGCTGTGTGCAGTCGCAGGACACCTCGGCCTTGACCAAAGTGCCGGGAGTCGGCAAGAAAACCGCCGAGCGCTTGCTGGTTGAGTTGAAAGACCGCTTCAAGGCCTGGGAAACTTCGCCGGCGATGTTTGCCCTGGTACCGAATCAGCCTGATGGCCCGGCGCCGGTCAATACCGCCGAGAACGATGCGGTCAGCGCGCTGATTTCCCTGGGCTACAAGCCGCAGGAAGCGAGCAAGGCGATTACCGCCATCAAGGACAAGAATTTGAGCAGTGAAGACCTGATCCGCCGTGCCCTGAAGGGAATGATTTAAGTGATTGAAGCTGATCGTCTGATCACCGCCGCGCACAGCCCGCGTGAGCGCGAAGAAGTCCAGGACCGGGCCATTCGACCGGTCAGTCTGGCCGACTACATTGGCCAGCCGACCGTGCGCGAGCAGATGGAACTGTTCATCCAGGCCGCCCGTGGCCGTAGCGAATCCCTCGACCACACACTGATCTTCGGCCCGCCTGGTCTGGGCAAGACCACGCTGGCGAACATCATTGCCCAGGAAATGGGCGTGTCTATCAAGAGCACATCCGGTCCGGTACTTGAGCGTCCGGGTGATCTGGCGGCGCTGCTGACCAACCTCGAACCGCACGACGTGCTGTTCATCGACGAAATCCATCGCCTGTCGCCGATCGTTGAAGAAGTGCTGTACCCGGCGATGGAAGATTTCCAGCTCGACATCATGATCGGTGAAGGGCCGGCCGCGCGTTCGATCAAACTCGATCTGCCGCCGTTCACTTTGGTGGGCGCAACCACTCGCGCCGGCATGCTGACCAACCCGTTGCGTGACCGCTTCGGTATTGTCCAGCGTCTTGAGTTCTACAGCACGGCCGATCTGGCGACGATTGTCAGCCGTTCGGCGGCGATTCTCGGTCTGCCGCTGGATCCGGAAGGTTCGTTCGAAATCGCACGTCGTGCCCGTGGTACGCCGCGAATCGCCAACCGTCTGTTGCGCCGCGTGCGTGACTTCGCCGAAGTCCGCGCCAAGGGCCACATCACCAAAGCGGTGGCGGATCTGGCGCTGAACCTGCTGGACGTCGACGAGCATGGTTTCGATCATCAGGACCGGCGTCTGCTGTTGACCATGATCGAGAAGTTCGATGGCGGCCCGGTCGGTATCGACAGCCTCGCCGCTGCGATCAGTGAAGAACGTCACACCATTGAGGATGTGCTGGAACCGTATCTGATCCAGCAGGGTTACATCATGCGCACGCCACGGGGCAGGGTGGTGACGCGCCATGCGTACCTGCACTTCGGTTTAAACATTCCGTCACGAATGGGTGAAATGCCCGTGGCAGACGAGTTTCTCGATGCCGTGGACGATTAATACACATTTGTTGTCGATTTATTCAGGGTTTGTACGGTCACAGGACGGTACTTTTGCGGTAAAGCTCTGAAACCATGAAAAACAGTTGCCTGGCCGGATTGGCAACCTGAGGAGTAAGCACTAGAGTATGCGCGCGCAAAACGGGCTTGAGCCGTTCGCACATCGTTGTCGCGTTTATTACGAGGACACCGATGCGGGCGGCATCGTGTATTACGTTAATTACCTCAAGTTTATGGAACGGGCTCGAACCGAGCGGCTTCGCGAACTGGGCTTTGCCCAATCGCAGCTGGCAGGGGAGGACCTGTTGTTTGTCGTGCACTCCAGCGAAGCGCGCTATCACGCGCCGGCGCGACTGGACGACGAACTGCTGGTAAGCGCTGATGTAATCGAATTGAACCGGGTCAGCCTGCGCTTCAAACAGCAGGTCAGGCGGGCAACGGATAATGTGCTGCTCTGTGAGGGGCAGTTTTTGGTGGCCTGTGTGCGCACTAACAGTTTGAAACCCCGGGCCCTTCCCGAAGATTTGCGTGCGGCCTTCGCCGACGCGGTCGGCCCGGGTACACACTCAAAGCAGGAGATAAAGCGTGGAAGCTAACGTCGTCGACCATTCCTCCATGTGGAGCCTGGTCAGCAATGCCAGCATCGTGGTGCAGTTGGTAATGTTGACCCTGGTGGCCGCATCGGTGACCTCATGGATCATGATCTTTCAGCGCAGCAATCTGCTGCGCGCCGGTCGACGCGCCCTGGAGAGCTTCGAAGAGCGCTTCTGGTCGGGTATCGACCTGTCCAAGCTGTACCGTCAGGCGGGCAGCAACCCGGATCCGGATTCGGGCGTTGAGCAGATCTTCCGTGCCGGCTTCAAGGAGTTCTCGCGTCTGCGTCAGCAGCCAGGCGTCGATCCTGAAGCGGTGATGGAAGGCGTGGCCCGGGCCATGCGCGTCGCCATCTCCCGTGAAGAAGAGAAACTGGAGCAGAGCCTGCCGTTCCTCGCCACTGTCGGTTCGGTCAGCCCGTACATCGGTCTGTTCGGTACCGTGTGGGGCATCATGAACTCCTTCCGCGGTCTGGCCAGCGCCCAGCAAGCCACTCTGGCCACTGTGGCCCCGGGTATCGCCGAAGCCCTGATCGCCACCGCGATCGGCCTGTTCGCGGCAATCCCGGCAGTTATCGCTTACAACCGTTTCTCTGCCCGCAGCGAAACCTTGCTGAGCCGCTACTACACCTTCGCCGATGAATTCCAGGCGATCCTGCACCGCAAAGTGCACACCAGCGAAGAATAAGCAGGTAATTTCCAATGGCTTTAATCGCTCGAGCTCGCAAAAAGCGCAAGCCGGTCGCCGAGATGAACGTGGTGCCATACATCGACGTGATGTTGGTGCTGCTGGTCATCTTCATGGTGACCGCGCCGATGCTCAATCAGGGCGTGAAAGTTGATCTGCCCAAGGTTTCCAGCGAAGCCTTGCCGCAGGACAACAACACGCAGGTCCTGACTATTTCGATCAAGGCTGACAAGACCTACTACTGGAACCTTGGCAGCGAAGTCGACACCGAGAAGCAACAGGACAGGGCCATGACCCTGCCGCAAATGACCGACGCGGTGACCAAGATCATTCGTGCCGGCACCGAAGGCGGCAAGCGTACCCAGGTCTTCATCCGCGGTGACAAGACCGTCGACTATGGTTCTGTCATGGGCGCCATGGGCGGGTTGCAGAAAGCCGGGGTCGGTAATGTTGGTTTGATTACCGAGGCCCCCTGATGCAGCAACAGCGAGAGCCGTCCGCCTCGGAAAGCTACTTCTGGCCTAGTGTTCTGGCAATTGTCCTGCACGTGCTGGTGTTCGGCATGCTGTTCGTCAGTTTTGCCTTCACACCAGAGCTGCCGCCGGCCAAGCCGATTGTCCAGGCGACCCTGTACCAACTGAAATCGAAAAGTCAGGCAACCACCCAGACCAATCAGAAGATTGCGGGTGAGGCGAAGAAATCCGCCGCGCGCCAGACTGAAGTCGAGCAGATGGAACAGAAAAAGGTCGAGCAGGAAGAGATCAAGGCCGCTGCGGAACAAAAGAAAGAAGAAGCGGCTCAAAAAGCCGAGGAAGCCAAGAAGGCCGATGAGGCTAAAAAAGCGGATGAAGCTAAAAAGGCGGATGACGCCAAGAAAGCTGACGACGCGAAGAAAGCCGAAGCCAAGAAGGCCGAAGAGAAACAATTGGCTGATATAGCCAAGAAGAAGGCTGAAGAAGAGGCTAAGGAAGAAGCCAAGAAAGAAGCCGCTGAAGAAGCCAAGAAGAAGATCGTCGAAGACGCGAAGAAGAAAGCCGCCGAAGACGCCAAGAAGAAAGCTGAAGCTGAAGAGGCGAAGAAGAAAATCGCCGACGAAGCGAAGAAGAAAGCCGCTGCCGATGCTGCGAAGAAGAAAGCGCAGGATGCAGCACGTAAATCGACCGAAGACAAAAAGGCTCAGGCCTTGGCCGATTTGCTTTCCGATACGCCGCAGCGCCAGCAGGCCTTGGCCGATGAGCAGGGCGACGAAGTCGCGGGCAGTTTCGATGACCTGATTCGTGCGCGAGCTGCAGAAGGCTGGGCCCGTCCACCTTCGGCACGCAAAGGCATGACGGTGGTGTTGCAGATCGGCATGTTGCCGGACGGTACGGTGACTTCGGTCAGCGTGGCCAAATCCAGTGGCGATGGTCCGTTCGATGCTTCGGCAGTGGCAGCGGTCAAAAATATTGGACGTTTGACAGAAATGCAGGGAATGAAGCCGAGCGATTTCGCTCCGTATCGTTCATTCAAGATGACATTCACACCTGAGGATCTAGCCTTGTGAGAAACCTTCTTCGAGGAATGCTGGTCGTGATCTGCTGCATGGCAGGGATCGCGATGGCGGATGAAAAGAACATTCTGGTCACCAGCGGCAGCGATCGGGCAACCCCGATCGCCGTTGTACCGTTTGGTATGCAGGGCGGTGCCGTGCTGCCGGACGACATGGCTGAAATCATTGGTAACGATTTGCGCAACTCGGGCTACTACTCGCCGATTCCAAAGCAAAACATGATCAGCCAGCCAAGCCAGCCGAGCGAAATCATCTTCCGTGACTGGAAGGCGGTGGGTGCTCAATACATGATGGTCGGCAGCATTGCGCCAGCGGGCGGTCGCTTGCAGGTGCAGTGGGCGCTGTTCAACGTAGCCACCGAGCAAAAAGTGGCAGACGGCAGTGTTTCCGGTACCACCGAGCAATTGCGCGACATGGCGCACTTCATCTCCGATCAGTCGTTCCAGAAACTGACCGGTATTGAAGGTGCGTTCTCGACGCGTCTGCTGTACGTGACGGCTGAGCGCTTCTCCGAGAAGAACACCCGTTACACCCTGCAGCGTTCGGACTACGACGGTGCTCGCGCCGTGACGCTGTTGCAATCGCGTGAGCCGATTCTGTCGCCGCGCTTCGCACCGGATGGCAAACGCATCGCCTACGTGTCGTTCGAGCAGAAGCGTCCGCGCATCTTCATGCAGAACATCGACACCGGTCGCCGTGAGCAAATCACCAATTTCGAAGGCCTGAACGGCGCGCCAGCCTGGTCGCCGAATGGTGATCGCCTGGCGTTCGTACTGTCGAAAGACGGTAACCCGGACATCTATGTGATGAATCTGGCTTCGCGTCAGATCACCCGCGTGACCGCAGGTCCTGGCATCAACACCGAACCGTACTGGGGCAAGGATGGCTCGACCATCTACTTCACCTCGGACCGCGGCGGCAAGCCTCAGATCTACAAAACCAGCGCCAGTGGCGGTGGTGCCGAGCGTGTGACGTTTGTAGGTAACTACAACGCCAACCCGAAACTTTCGGCAGATGAAAAGACTTTGGTGATGATCCATCGTCAGGATGGCTTCACCAATTTCAAGGTGGCAGCTCAGGATCTGCAGCGAGGTAGTGTAAAGATCCTCACTGATAGCACTCTGGACGAGTCACCTACTGTTGCGCCCAACGGCACCATGGTAATCTACGCCACCCGCCAACAGGGCCGGGGAGTCTTGATGCTCGTGTCCATTAATGGACGCGTTAGGCTCCCGCTTCCTACCGCTCAAGGCGAAGTCAGAGAACCGTCCTGGTCCCCTTACCTGAAGTGAGCGGGCGCTACACGTTTTACTTAACACACTGGGGTTCATTAGGAGTTTCACGATGGAAATGCTGAAGTTTGGTAAATTTGCTGCGCTGGCTCTGGCCATGGCTGTAGCTGTAGGTTGCTCGTCCAAAGGCGGCGACAACGCCGGTGAAGGCGCTGTTGATCCAAACGCTGGTTACGGCGCAAACACTGGTGCCGTTGACGGTTCCCTGAGCGAAGAA
The DNA here is from genome assembly GCF_900187605.1 of Pseudomonas sp. Irchel 3H7. GTDB lineage: Bacteria > Pseudomonadota > Gammaproteobacteria > Pseudomonadales > Pseudomonadaceae > Aquipseudomonas. Next base: position 151,515 of record NZ_FYEA01000003.1, on the reverse strand, counting down.
GCTGCTCTGCGCGCAATCACCACCTTCTACTTCGAATACGACAGCTCGGACCTGAAGCCAGAAGCCATGCGCGCTCTGGACGTTCACGCCAAAGACCTGAAAGCAAACGGCGCTCGCGTTGTTCTGGAAGGCAACACCGACGAACGTGGTACTCGTGAGTACAACATGGCACTGGGCGAGCGTCGTGCGAAAGCCGTTCAGCGCTACCTGGTACTGCAAGGTGTTTCCCCAGCTCAGCTGGAACTGGTTTCCTACGGCGAAGAGCGTCCAGTTGCTACCGGCAACGACGAGCAGTCCTGGGCTCAAAACCGTCGCGTCGAACTGCGTAAGTAATTCGATATGCGAACGTGCCGTCGTGCTGTAACTGTTCTGGCTCTCAGCCTCGCGCCGCTTGCGGCGTGGGCTGCGGTTCCTGTGGTCGATGACAACTCCGGTTATAACAATAGCGGGAGCAGTTATCCGCCTGCAGGTTACGGTACGAACGGCGCCTATGCCGGGGGAGCGGCTTCGGCCCCTGCCTCGGCACAAGGCATGCTGTTCAACCAATTGCAACAGATGCAGGATCAGATATCGCGCCAGCAAGGTGTGATCGAAGAACTGCAGAATCAGGTTGCGCGCATGAAGCAGGAATCCCTGGAGCGATACCAGGATCTTGATCGGCGCATAGGATCCGGCGTTGCACCTGCCGCGACTCCTGAGAATTCTTCTGCCGGTGGCGATGCAAGTGCTGCTGCCGGTGCTGCTGCTGGCGCCGGGGCTGCTGCCCAGGCACCTGCTGCAAGCAGTGAACCGGGTGATCCGGCCAAGGAAAAGCTGTATTACGATGCCGCTTTCGACCTGATCAAAGCCAAGGATTTCGACAAGGCCAGCCAGGCTTTTGCCGCTTTCCTGCGCAAATACCCGAACAGCCAATACGCGGGTAACGCCCAGTACTGGTTGGGTGAAGTGAATCTGGCCAAAGGCGATCTGCAAGGCGCAGGTCAGGCTTTCGCCAAGGTTTCGCAGCTGTATCCCAAGCACGCCAAAGTGCCGGATTCGCTGTACAAGCTGGCTGATGTAGAGCGCCGCCTCGGTCATACCGACAAGGTCAAAGGCATTCTGCAGCAGGTGGTGGCCCAATATCCGGGTACCTCGGCTGCTCAGTTGGCCCAACGCGATCTGCAACGCATGTAAGCAGGCTTGACCCGTTTGGAAGAAACCCGCGCTTGTCGCGGGTTTTTTCGTTAGAATTCACGCCCTTTTTCTGAAACACGCTTCTTGCGGTCTACGCGTTGGCGGGATTGCCTGAAGTGCCTGACGGAGGCGGACAGCCTGTTTAGCTGTTACGCCCGTGGCGACTATGCAAGACACATTGAGAATCACCGAAGTTTTCTACTCTTTGCAGGGGGAAACGCGGACTGCCGGTCTGCCCACGGTTTTTGTGCGCCTGACCGGTTGCCCATTGCGTTGCCAATACTGCGACAGCGCCTATGCCTTCAGTGGCGGTACCGTGCGCACCCTCGACGACATCCTCGAGCAAGTGGCCGGATTTCGCCCGCGCTACGTCTGTGTCACCGGCGGTGAGCCGTTGGCACAGCCCAATGCCATTCCTTTGCTCAAACAATTGTGTGATGCCGGTTATGAGGTCTCGCTGGAAACCAGCGGCGCCCTCGACGTCTCGGCTGTCGATCCGCGCGTCAGTCGCGTTGTCGACCTGAAGACGCCGGATTCGAAAGAAGCCCATCGCAACCGTTACGAGAACATCGAACTGCTGACGCCCAACGATCAGGTGAAGTTTGTCATCTGCTCGCGCGACGACTATGACTGGGCCGTCTCCAAACTGATTCAGTACGGTCTTGATCGACGTGCCGGCGAAGTGCTGTTTTCCCCAAGTCACCATGATCTCAATGCTCGCGATCTGGCGGACTGGGTGGTGGCGGACAACCTGCCGGTGCGGTTGCAATTGCAGTTGCATAAATATTTGTGGAATGACGAGCCGGGGCGCTGAGATGACCGAACAACTGAACACCACCGAAAAACGTGCGGTCATTCTGCTGTCCGGTGGTCTGGACTCGGCCACTGTAGTGGCCATGGCCCGAGCCGAAGGCTACCGCTGCTACACCATGAGCTTTGACTATGGCCAGCGTTCCCATGCCGAATTGCACGCCGCCGCCCGCGTCGCCCGCGACTTGGGTGTGGTCGAGCACAAGGTGATTGGCCTGAACCTCAATGGCATGGGCGGCTCAGCCCTGACCGACGCCAGCATCGACATCCCTGAAGAGCTGGGCGAAGGCATTCCAGTGACGTACGTGCCAGCGCGCAACACGGTGTTCTTGTCGCTGGCGTTGGGTTGGGCGGAAGTGCTCGGCGCCCGCGATATCTTCATTGGTGTTAATGCGGTGGATTACTCGGGCTATCCGGATTGCCGTCCGGAGTTCATCGAGTCGTTCGAGCGCATGGCCAACCTGGCGACCAAGGCCGGTGTGGAAGGCAACGGTTTCCGTATTCAGGCGCCGTTGCAGAACCTGAGCAAGGCGCAGATCGTGCAGGCGGGCGTGAAGCTCGGCGTTGATTATGGCCTCACCGTTTCCTGCTATCAGGCCGACGATGATGGCCGTGCGTGCGGTAAATGCGACAGCTGCCGCCTGCGCGCAGAAGGCTTCGCGGCCGCTGGTGTAAGTGATCCAACACCTTATTTTTGATTATTTTCAAAAAGGTGTTGAATAGTCCTTAAAAATCAGTATTATACGCGCCACCACACAGCGGGTCGTTAGCTCAGTTGGTAGAGCAGTTGGCTTTTAACCAATTGGTCGTAGGTTCGAATCCCACACGACCCACCATATTTGGCGGTTTAGAAAATCCGGAAGGCCCACGAAAGTGAGGATTTCCGGGTTTTTTTTTGCCTGCAATTTCGCTATGCGTTATTTCAATACCCGCAGCGCTGACGCAGGTCAGAATCATCTTTTGTATCAACGGGATATTCTGTAGCCTTGCGCAGCTTCAATGCTGTCCGTGCCTGATAATACTCACTCTCCCGGCGGTACCCTCAAGCGGTCCGGAGCCGGGTGTATACTCGACTTTCGCGCGAACGCGCCTGCAGGTCTTGCGAACATGACGCAGATTTCCGAACGCCTTCTGGTTCAAGCCCACCTCGATGCCAAACAGCCCAAACCGCTGACCGCTGAGGAAGAGGCTTATTACCGTACCGCCATTGCCGCCGAGCTGAAGGCTCAGGACGCGGTGCTGGTGGCCCACTTTTATTGCGATCCGGTGATTCAGGCTCTGGCCGAAGAAACCGGTGGTTGTGTCTCTGACTCCTTGGAAATGGCCCGCTTCGGCAACGCTCATCCGGCCAAGACCGTAGTGGTCGCCGGCGTGAAGTTCATGGGCGAGACCGCGAAGATTCTCAACCCGGAAAAACGCGTGCTGATGCCAACTCTGGACGCGACCTGCTCGCTCGACCTGGGTTGCCCGGTCGACGAGTTCTCGGCGTTCTGTGATCAGCACCCGGAACGCACGGTGGTGGTGTACGCCAACACTTCCGCAGCTGTTAAGGCTCGAGCTGATTGGGTGGTGACTTCAAGTTGCGCACTGGAAATCGTCGAAAGCCTGATGGACAACGGCGAGACGATCATTTGGGGCCCTGACAAGCATCTGGGCACCTACATTCAGCGCAAGACCGGCGCCGACATGCTGCTCTGGGACGGTGCCTGCATCGTCCACGAGGAGTTCAAGTCCAAGCAACTCGAAGACATGAAGGCGCTGTACCCGGACGCCGCGATTCTGGTGCACCCGGAGTCGCCGACTTCGGTGATTGAGCTGGCAGACGCCGTGGGCTCGACCAGTCAGTTGATTGCCGCTGCACAGTCGTTGCCGAACAAGACGCTGATCGTCGCGACCGACCGTGGCATCTTCTACAAGATGCAGCAGTTGTGCCCGGACAAGGTCTTCATCGAAGCGCCAACCGCCGGTAACGGTGCCGCGTGCCGCAGTTGCGCGCATTGCCCGTGGATGGCCATGAACACCCTTGAGCGCACGCTGAAGAGCTTGAAGGAAGGCACGAACGAGATCTTTGTTGATCCGGCGTTGATTCCGCAGGCGATCCGGCCGTTGAAGCGCATGCTGGATTTCACCCAGGCCGCACGGATGAAGCTGGCCGGTAACGCCTGAGGTCTTTCAAGCAACAAATAAACCTGTAGGAGTGAGCCTGCTCGCGATAGCGGTGTGTCAGATAACAATTATGTTGACTGACGCACCGCTATCGCGAGCAGGCTCACTCCTACAGTAGTTTTTGGTGTCTGGAAGTTATTTGGTCTTCTTCGGGATTCGGACGAGGCGGGTATCCGAATAGATGTCATGCCAGGTGCGCTTCTGCTTGTCATACAGCGACCAGAAGAATCCCAGCCCTACGCACAGCCACGACGCAATCGACACCATAAACCGCAACAGCGCCTGCCACAGGCTGATCGCCGTGCCATTGGCGTTCTGCACGCGAATGCCCCACACCTGCATGCCCAATGTCTGCCCGCCATGGGTCCAGAACTTGGCGAAGAACGCAAACAGCACCAACAGCAGCACGGTGGAGTAGAGCGGATCACCGTCGAGCTTGCCGGCATCGGTCATTACCCGCAGACGCTCTTCACCGATAATCGCGGCCTGGATCATTTTGTAAACGAAGCCGGTGACGATCAGCAGTGCGGTGCACAGCAGAAAGTCATAGAACATCGCTGCCAGGCGACGACCTAGGCCAACGGGAGGAAAGTCCCCTTGGGGCGTGAGCAGGTTTTTCGACATGGCAGCCTCTGGATGCAAAATGAAGCGCCATTTTACGGATTCGCGCGTACAAAAAAGCCCCTGATATCAATATCAGGGGCTTTTTCGTAACAGAAAATCAGGCTTCTGCTTGTACTTCGTCAGCCTGCATGCCTTTCTGGCCCTGCACAGCAACGAAGGTCACTTTTTGGCCTTCTTTCAGGCTTTTGAAGCCGTTGCCCTGAATGGCGCGGAAATGCACGAACAGATCCGGACCGCTTTCTGGAGTGATAAAACCAAAACCTTTCTCGTCGTTAAACCACTTGACGGTACCGCTCTGACGTGTGGACATTTCTTATTTCCTTTGACGCAAAAATTGATGACAGTCTCTTTCTCATGAAAGAGTACTGGGGCTGGTTGCAGGAGAGTAAGAAGACGTCGAACGGGATGTAGCTAACTTGTAGGCTACTGCCCAGGTCACGATTCAAAGCTGACCCATGCAAACACAGTGGACAAACTCTACGCCAACTACGGGAGAAAAAACAAGCCCCGTGAAGAGCCCGGTTTTCCTACGCTTGCTGGCACTTAGTCGGTTCGCTAGTGCGGTCTTAGACGATTCGCTTGTTCAATTGTTTTCGAACGTTATAAGCAAAGTTCAAATGCGAATCGAATGTTAGAAAATGCACTTTTTTGTGGCGATTGCGTTACACATTAGTGCACGCATAACGCAATCGCGTTACTTATAGAAACAGTCAATCAACCGCGATAGTAGCGTTGTGGAACAAATGGCATTTTGCTTACAAGCATTTGCACCTTTTTCCCACGAACGATGGCCCAGACCGGTGTGTCGAGGGTTACATAAGCACTGTCGAGGTAACCCATCGCCAGCGGCCCGCCCAAGGTCGGACCGAAACCGCCACTGCACACGCTGCCGATGATTTCGCCGGTTTCGTTGACGATTTCCGCGCCTTCACGCACAGGCGTACGTTCTTGCGGCAGCAGGCCGACGCGTTTGCGCGCGACGCCGTTCTGTTGTTGCGCGAAAACAGTCTCTGCCCCCGGGAAACCGCCAGCCCGTGCGCCATCAGCGCGGCGCGGCTTGGAAATCGCCCACAACAGGCTCGCTTCGATCGGCGTGGTCTCGGTGTTCATGTCGTGGCCGTACAGGCACAGGCCGGCTTCCAGACGCAGCGAATCGCGGGCACCGAGGCCGATGGCTTGGACTTCCGGTTCGGCGAGCAGGGCGCGGGCGAGTTTCTCGGCATCGGCAGCCGGAACGGAGATTTCGAAACCGTCTTCACCGGTGTAACCCGAACGGCTGACGAAGCAATCCACGCCGAGCAACGACACGCGGTTGAATTGCATGAAGGTCATCTTTGCTACTTCCGGCGCAAGACGCGCCAGCACTGTAACGGCCGTCGGGCCTTGCAACGCGAGCAGCGCGCGCTCTTCGAACAGCGCCGTAATGGTGCACTGATCGCCAATGTGTTGTTGCAGGTGAGCCAGGTCCTGATCCTTGCACGCGGCGTTGACCACCAGAAACAGTTCATCGTTGCCGAGGTTGGCGACCATCAGGTCATCGAGAATGCCGCCGTTGTCGTTGGTAAACATCGCGTAACGCTGCATGCCCACCGGCAGATCGATGATGTCCACCGGCACCAGGGTTTCCAAGGCTTTGCCAGCGTTGGCGCCGGTCAGGCGAATCTGGCCCATGTGCGAGACGTCGAACAGCCCGGCCTGCTCACGGGTGTGTTGGTGTTCTTTCATCACGCCAAGCGGGTACTGCACCGGCATGTCGTAGCCGGCGAACGGCACCATGCGGGCGCCGAGTTCGAGGTGCAGAGCGTGCAGCGGGGTTTTCGACAGTTGTTCGGTGGACATGCGTGGCTCCTTGAAAATGTGGTTCGAGGGTCGGGGCTAGATCAAGATCAAAGGCCCCTCACCCCAGCCCTCTCCCGGAGGGAGAGGGAGCTAGTTACGTTTCTCTCCCGGGGGGAGAGGGGGCTAAGTACGATCGTCTCCCTGAGGGAGGCCGAGTTGAATAAGGCTCAGCATTCGATAATGTTGACCGCCAGACCGCCGCGGGCGGTCTCTTTGTATTTGCTTTTCATGTCGGCGCCGGTCTGGCGCATGGTGCGGATGACTTTGTCGAGGGAGACGAAATGCTGGCCGTCGCCTCTCATGGCCATGCGTACCGCGTTGATGGCTTTCACCGAACCCATGGCATTGCGCTCGATGCACGGCACCTGCACCAGTCCGCCAATCGGGTCGCAGGTCAGACCGAGGTTGTGTTCCATGCCGATTTCCGCGGCGTTCTCGACTTGCTGCACGCTGCCGCCGAGCACTTCGCACAATGCCCCGGCCGCCATCGAACAGGCCACGCCGACTTCACCCTGGCAACCGACTTCGGCGCCGGAGATCGAGGCGTTTTCCTTGTAGAGAATGCCGATGGCCGCCGCCGTCAGCAGAAACCGTACGACGCCGTCGTCATTCGCGCCGGGGATAAAACGCATGTAGTAATGCAATACCGCCGGAATAATCCCCGCCGCACCGTTGGTCGGTGCGGTAACCACACGCCCGCCGTTAGCGTTTTCTTCGTTGACTGCCAAGGCGTAGAGGTTGACCCAGTCGAGCACCGACAACGGATCGCGCAACGCTGATTCCGGGTTTTTGCACAGTTGCCGATGCAGCGCTGCCGCACGACGTTTGACCTTCAAGCCGCCCGGCAAAATACCTTCGTTACGGCAACCTGCAGCCACGCAGTCCTGCATCACCTGCCAGATGTTCAGCAGTCCAGCGCGGGTTTCCGCTTCCGGGCGCCAAGCGCTTTCGTTGGTCAGCATCACCTGGCTGATCGACAGACCGTAGGTGGCGCAATGACCGAGCAAGTCTTTGGCACTTTTGAACGGGAAGGTCAGCGGTGTGGCGTCTTCGACGATGCGGTCGGCACCGGCGGCATCCTCGTCGACGACGAAACCACCACCCACCGAGTAGTACTCGCGGCTGCGAATCTGCAGGCCCGCCGCATCGAAGGCGCGGAAGATCATGCCGTTGGGGTGATAGGCCAACGGCTTGCGGATCATTGCCAGGTGTTCTTTCTCGTTGAACGCAATGCTGTGCTCACCGAGCAGATTCAGTCGGCCGTTGCCGCGAATCTCTTGCAGGCGTGCGGCGACGGTTTCGGTATCGACGGTGTCGGGGTGTTCGCCTTCGAGGCCGAGCAACACGGCTTTGTCGCTGCCGTGACCTTTGCCGGTGGCGCCGAGGGAACCGTAGAGCTCGATGCGAACGCTGGCGGTGGTGGTCAGCAGATTTTCACGTCGCAGGCCTTCGGCGAAACGCGCAGCAGCACGCATCGGGCCGACGGTGTGGGAACTGGAGGGGCCGATGCCAATCTTGAACAGGTCGAACACGCTTAACGACATGAGTGGTTCTCCGGTTTCTTGTTATAGGAATTGGCGGAAATATCAGGCTTGATGCGTTCCTTGTGGGAGCTGGCTTGCCAGCGATGGCGGTGGGTCAGGCAACAAAGATGTAGGCTGATCCACCCTCATCGCTGGCAAGCCAGCTCCCACAGGGATTTGTGGTGTTCTGGAGAAAGAGGCAGGTATTCCTGCCCCTCATTCCATTAAGCGTAGCTTTCGATCGACGGGCAGGCGCACACCAGGTTGCGATCGCCGAAGACGTTGTCGACGCGACCGACCGGTGGCCAGTATTTGCCTTCGATCAACGACGCTACCGGGTAAACGGCCTGCTCGCGGCTGTACGGGTGAGTCCACTCGCCAACCAGTTCTGCCGCGGTGTGCGGAGCGTTCTTCAGCGGGTTGTCGTCCTTGTCCAGCGTGCCGTTTTCCACCGCGCGGATTTCTTCGCGGATGCGAATCATCGCGTCGCAGAAGCGGTCCAGTTCTTCCTTGGATTCGCTTTCGGTCGGCTCGATCATCAGCGTGCCCGCTACCGGGAACGACATGGTCGGCGCGTGGAAACCGAAGTCGATCAGGCGCTTGGCGACGTCATCAACGCTGATGCCGCTGCTGTCTTTCAACGGACGCAGATCGAGAATGCACTCGTGCGCCACCAGACCGTTGCTGCCGGTGTACAGGACTGGGTAGTGCTCTTCGAGGCGACGGGAAATGTAGTTGGCATTGAGGATTGCCAGTTGCGAAGCGCGTTTCAGACCGGCGCCGCCCATCATGCGAATGTACATCCAGGTGATCGGCAAAATACTTGCGCTGCCGAACGGTGCCGCGCAGACCGCGCCTTCCTTGCGTTCCATCTGGCCGTGGCCGGGCAGGAACGGCGTCAGGTGCGACTTGACGCCAATCGGGCCGACGCCCGGGCCGCCACCGCCGTGCGGGATGCAGAAGGTTTTGTGCAGGTTCAGGTGCGAGACGTCGCCGCCGAACTTGCCCGGTGCGCAGAGGCCGACCATTGCGTTCATGTTGGCGCCGTCGATGTATACCTGACCGCCGTTGTCATGAATGATCCCGCAGATTTCGCGGATGCCTTCTTCGAACACGCCGTGGGTCGACGGGTAAGTGATCATCAGCGCGGCGAGGTGTTCGCGGTGCTCGATGGCTTTGGCACGCAGGTCTTCGATGTCGACGTTGCCGCGCGCATCGCAGGCGGTCACGACCACGCGCATGCCCGCCATGTTGGCGGTGGCCGGGTTGGTGCCGTGGGCGGACGAGGGGATCAGGCAGATGTCGCGGCGTTCATCGCCACGGCTCTGGTGATAGGCGCGGATCGCCAAGAGGCCTGCGTATTCACCTTGCGAACCGGCGTTCGGTTGCAGCGAGATCGCGTCGTAACCGGTAGCGGCGCAGAGCATCGCTTCCAGTTCATCGGTCAGTTGCTGGTAACCGGCACTTTGCGCGGCCGGGGCGAACGGGTGCAGGGCACCGAATTCAGCCCAGGTCACCGGGATCATTTCGCTGGCGGCGTTGAGTTTCATGGTGCACGAACCCAGCGGGATCATGGTGCGATCCAGTGCCAGGTCTTTGTCCGCCAGTTTGCGCAGGTAGCGCATCAGCTCGGTTTCCGAGTGATAACGGTTGAACACCGGGTGGCTGAGGATTGGCGACTGACGTACCAGCGAGGCTGGAATAGTGCTCTGCACGGTCGCAGCAAGTGCAGCGAAGTCCGGCAGGGTTTTGCCGTCGGCGAACAGGCTCCACAGGGTTTCGATGTCAGCCTGAGTGGTGGTTTCGTCGACCGACAGACCCAGACGCTGAGCGTCGATCACGCGCAGGTTGATCTGTGCAGCGTGCGCCTTGTCGTGCAGCGCTGCGGTGTGTGCGCCGGTGGCCACGGTCAGGGTGTCGAAGAAACTGGCTTGTTCGACATTAGCGCCCAGCGCGGTCAGGCCCTTGGCCAGAATCGCGGTCAGGTGATGCACGCGGTTGGCGATCTGCGTCAGGCCTTTCGGGCCGTGGTAGACAGCGTACATGCTGGCGATGTTGGCCAGCAGCACCTGCGCGGTGCAGATGTTCGAGGTGGCCTTCTCGCGGCGGATGTGTTGCTCGCGGGTCTGCATCGCCAGACGCAGCGCAGGCTTGCCGAAGCGGTCAACCGAGACACCGACCAGACGGCCCGGCATATCGCGTTTGAACGCATCTTTGGTGGAGAAGTAAGCCGCGTGCGGGCCACCGAAGCCCAGCGGCACGCCGAAGCGTTGCGCGGAACCGATGGCGACGTCAGCGCCGAACTCGCCCGGGGCGGTCAGCAAGGTCAGGGCCAGCAGGTCGGCGGCGACGGCGACCAAGGCGTTGGCGGCGTGGAAGCGTTCGGTCAGTTCGCGATAGTCGAACACATCACCGTTGCTCGCCGGGTATTGCAGCAGTGCGCCGAAGAACGGCGTCACGTCAGTCAGTTCACGCTCATCGCCGACCACAACATCAATGCCCAGCGGCTCGGCACGGGTGCGCAGCACGTCGAGGGTTTGCGGGTGGCAGTGGATCGAGGCGAAGAATTGGTGGCTGCCCTTGTTCTTGCTCAGGCGTTTGCAGAAGGTCATGGCTTCGGCAGCGGCGGTGGCTTCGTCGAGCAGCGAGGCGTTGGCAATCGGCAGGCCGGTGAGGTCGCTGATCATGGTCTGGAAGTTCAGCAGCGCTTCGAGACGGCCTTGGGAAATTTCTGGCTGGTACGGCGTGTAAGCGGTGTACCAGGCCGGGTTTTCCAGCAGGTTGCGCAGGATCGGCGACGGCGTGTGGCAGTTGTAGTAGCCCTGGCCGATGTAGGTTTTGAACAGCTGGTTTTTGCCAGCGATCGATTTGATCATCGCCAGGGCATCGGCTTCGCTCAAACCGTCGTCCATGCCGAGCACGCTGGTGCCCTTGATGCTTTCCGGGATGACGCTGGCGCTCAGCGCTTCGAGCGAATCGAAGCCGAGGCTGTTGAGCATGGCTTGCTCGTCACCGGCGCGCGGGCCGATATGACGGGCGATGAATTCGTTGGCGGTGCCAAGGTTTACTTGAGTCATGTCGGTGTTCCTCAGGCTTCGGCTTGGGCTTTGATCAGACGGTCGTACGCGTCCTGATCGAGCAGTTTGCCGACAGCGGCGGCGTCGCTTGGCTGGAAGCGGAAGAACCAGCCTTCGCCCAGCGGATCTTCGTTGACCAGTTCCGGGGCATCTTCCAGCGCCGGGTTGACTTCCAGTACCTCGCCGTTGAGGGGCATGTACACGCCGCTGGCGGCTTTTACCGATTCCACGGTGGCGGCTTCGGCGCCTTTTTCGTAAGCCTGCAGCTCAGGCAGTTGCACGAACACCACGTCGCCCAGGGCGTTCTGCGCGAAAGCGGTGATGCCGACAGTAACGCTGCCGTCAGCTTCGGTGCGCAGCCATTCGTGATCTTCAGTAAAACGCAACTCGCTCATGGAAACTCCTCAGGGGGCCAGACTCGTCTGGTGGACGCGGTGGAATAGTCGGGCGCGAAGGCCCTTATTTATGAGGGGTTGATTAGCAAGAATGCGGCCAACGTTTATTTATTTATATAAATCAATAAGTTATCTGTTTTGGTGAGATAGCTTGAGCTGGGGTGTGTAGCGAAATCGCTACAGCCTGGAGCGAGGATAAAAGCTGAACGGGATCAAAGCCTTGCACAGCGGTGATCGGAGGAGGGTGTAGCGATATCGTTCCGCTGTAGCGCTTTCAGTACAGTTGGAGGTCGTTTTTAAACTGGGAACCCTGATTTTTTGAATTGCAAACCCGGACTGTAGGAGCTGCCGAAGGCTGCGATCTTGATCCGGGCAATACACATCCAAAGTCAAAAGATCGCAGCCTCCGGCAGCTCCTACAAGGGAATTTGTGGTGATCTCAGGGTTTGTTGGGAATGCCGTATTTGCGCAGGCGATGGGCGATGGCCGTGTGCGAAGTTTGCAGGCGGCTGGCCAGTTGCCGGGTCGAGGGGTAGCTGACGTAGAGTTTTTCCAGCAGCGTTTTTTCGAACGACTCGACCGCTTGTTCGAGGCTGTCGACATCGCTGTCGGTTTGCCGCGCCACCGAGGTACCGGCAATGTCGAGGTCGCCAATATCCACCAGGCTACTCTCGCAAATCGCCGCCGCGCGGAAGATCACGTTCTGCAATTGCCGCACGTTGCCCGGCCAGCGGTTGCCGAGTAGTGCCGGGTAAGTCCCCGGGGCGAGGCGGCAGACCGGGCGCTGAATCTGCGCACAAGCCTGCTGCATGAAATAGCGGGCCAATAGCAAAATGTCCTGGCCGCGCTCGCGCAGCGGCGGCACTTCAACGTTGAGCACGTTGAGGCGGTAGAACAGGTCTTCGCGGAACAAGCCTTCGCTGACCATTTTCTCCAGATCGCGGTGGGTCGCGCTGAGGATGCGCACGTTGACCTTCACTTCGCGATCACCGCCCACGCGGCGGAAGCTGCCGTCGTTCAAAAAGCGCAGCAGTTTGGCCTGCAAGTACGGCGACATTTCGCCGATTTCATCGAGAAACACCGTGCCCTGGTTAGCCAGTTCCATCAGCCCCGGTTTACCGCCGCGCGCCGCGCCGGTAAAGGCTCCCGGGGCGTAGCCGAACAGTTCGCTTTCGGCGAGGTTCTCCGGCAGCGCTGCGCAGTTCAGGGCGAGAAACGGTGCGCTGTGGCGAGCGCTGATCGCGTGGCAGGCACGGGCGACCAGTTCTTTGCCGGTGCCGGTTTCGCCTTGAATCAACAGCGGTGCGTCGAGGGCGGCGACTCTTTGAGCGCGGGCCTTGAGGGTGCGGATTGCCGGGGATTCTCCGAGCAATGCATCGAAACCTTCGGCATGGTCGTGGTGCAAGGCCGAGAGTTGTTCGCCGATGCGGTTCGGTTGATACAAGGTCAGCAGGGCGCCAGCGTCGGTGATCGGCGTGGCATCGAGCAACAAGGTCTGACCGTTGACGGTGATTTCGCGCAGCGGCAAACGGAAGCCGTGTTCGAGCAAGGTGTCGAGCAGCGCGGGATCATTGAACAGTTCTGCAACACTCTCACCGGCCGGTTCGCGACCGTACAACGCGATCAACGCCGGGTTGGCCAGCAGCACCTTGCCGGCGCTGTCGAGCGCCAGCACCGGATCGGTCATTGCCGCCAGCAACGCGTCGAGCTGCAAGTGCCGACGCTGGCCAGGGAGGATGTCGACCACGGTTACCGCCTCGACGCCGAGCACGCGAAACAAAGCATCTTTCAGCTCTTCGAGCACTTGCGGGCTCAACGTTGGCGCGTCGATGTAGACGTTCGGCGGGATCATCTCCACCGCATCCAGATTGAGATTGCGCCCACCGAGGATAGCCAGGACTTCCTGGGTGATGCCGACGCGGTCGATGAAACTGACGTGGATACGCATGGGGCGGTTCAGTGATCTGCAGAGCGGAGGGTGGCAAGTATGCCTTGGGCTTGGAGAGAGGTGAAAGCAAAAGCACCCTCACCCCAGCCCTCTCCCAGGGGGAGAGGGGGCCGACCGAGGTGTCTGAGGTTTGACATCGACCTGAAAGAACCAGTCGATTATGGATTCGGTAAAGCAAGTTCAGGTCGGCGTAACTCTGAAGCATTCCCCAATCAGTCCCCTCTCCCTTTGGGAGAGGGCTAGGGTGAGGGGCTTTTGCGGGTTACTCGAAATGCTCAAGATTGACCGGATCCCCGGATTTCATATCAAGTTGCTTGCGGATGTCTTCAAACATCATGTCGTAATGCTTGTGCACCGAACCGATCTGACTGTGAGTCTTGGGAATGCCGTACTTCTCGGCGATTTTCGTCACGTTGTTGGCAAAGTTGTAGGCCTCCTCTTTGGGCAGGAAGAAGGTCTCTTTCATGTCCTTGCCCTGAAGGTTGCCATGCATCGTGAACTGGATGCCTTTGCCTTTTTGCGGATCGGTGAACACTTCATAGTCGAGGTGCACGTTGTAACTGACGTCATCCGGCGTCAACGCATGCCGCTCAATGTGCAGATGACCGGGTTCAAACTGGGCCATGGGTTTCTCCTTTCAAGGCATGGGAGAAGGGCAGACCCTCGGTCTGCCCCCGGAGTTTCTGATTATCGGTAAGTGATGCCCGGCTTCGCCGTGGTCACGCGAGTACCGGCAGTGCCCTGAACGATGGCTTCGATATCCGCCAGCGAACCGATCACCGCGACCTTGCCAGTATGGCGCGCGAATTCGCAGGCTGCCTGCACCTTGGGCCCCATCGAGCCGGCGGCGAAACCGAGGCGTTCGAGTTCATCCGGGTGCGCTTCGGCAATGGCTTTCTGCGTCGGCTTGCCGTAATCGATGAACGCCGCGTTGACGTCGGTGGCGATCACCAGCAGGTCGGCTTCCAGTTGCTCGGCGAGCAGCGACGAGCACAGGTCCTTGTCGATTACCGCCTCAATACCCTTGAGATTACGGTTCTCGTCATACATGGTTGGAATCCCGCCGCCACCGGCGCAAATCACGATGCTGCCCTTGTCCAGCAGCCACTTGATCGGGCGGATTTCGAAGATGCGTTTTGGCCGCGGACTGGCGACCACGCGGCGGAATTTGTCGCCATCCGGAGCAATCGCCCAGCCTTTTTCAGCAGCGAGTTTTTCCGCTTCGGCCTTGTCGTAGACCGGGCCGATCGGTTTGGTCGGGTTCTGGAAGGCCGGATCCTTGGCGTCGACTTCAACCTGGGTCAGCAGGGTGGCAAACGGCACTTCGAAATCGAGCAGGTTGCCCAGTTCCTGTTCGATGATGTAGCCGATCATGCCTTCGGTTTCGGCACCGAGCACGTCCAGCGGGTAAGGGCTGACGGAGGTGTAGGCCGCCGCTTGCAACGACAGCAGGCCGACTTGCGGGCCATTGCCGTGGGCGATGACCAGTTGGTTGCCGGGATGGATCTTGGCGATTTGCTCGGTGGCGATGCGGATGTTGGCGCGCTGATTGTCAGCGGTCATCGGTTCACCACGGCGGAGCAGGGCGTTACCGCCCAGCGCTACGACGATACGCATAATGCAATCCTTTCAGAATTCGATGACCCTGTAGGAGCTGCCGAAGGCTGCGATCTTTTGACTTTGTTTCTTAAGATCCAGATCAAAAGATCGCAGCCTTCGGCAGCTCCTACAGGTCAGTGGTTGATCAGGAAATCCCGATCAGCTGTTACAGATCAGCCAGGGTCGAGACCAGAATCGCCTTGATCGTGTGCATGCGGTTTTCCGCTTGCTCGAAGGCGATGCAGGCTGGGGACTCGAACACGTCGTCGGTCACTTCGATGCCGTTGGCCAGGTGCGGATACTGCTCGGCAATCTGTTTGCCGACCTTGGTATCGCTGTTGTGGAACGCCGGCAGGCAGTGCATGAACTTGGTGCGTGGGTTGCCGGTGGCTTTCATCAGCTCTTTGTTGACCTGATACGGCAGCAGTTGCTGGATACGTTCAGCCCAGGCCTCAACCGGCTCGCCCATCGATACCCAAACGTCGGTATGGATGAAGTCGACACCTTTGACGGCGGCTTTCGGGTCTTCGGTCAGGGTGATGCGCGCACCGCTTTCTTCCGCGTATTTGTTGCAGCGCTCGACCAGATCGTCATGCGGCCACAGCGCTTTCGGTGCGCAGATGCGCACGTCCATGCCGAGTTTGGCGCCGACCAGCAGCAGCGAGTTGCCCATGTTGTTGCGCGCGTCGCCCAAGTAGGCGTAGCTGATTTCATGGATTGGTTTGTCGGCGTGTTCACGCATGGTCAGCACGTCGGCGATCATTTGCGTCGGGTGATATTCATCGGTCAGGCCGTTGAACACCGGCACACCGGCGAATTTTGCCAGCTCTTCGACGATTTCCTGTTTGAAGCCACGGTATTCGATGGCGTCGTACATGCGCCCGAGTACGCGGGCGGTGTCTTTCATGCTTTCTTTGTGGCCGATCTGCGACGAGTTCGGGTCGATGTAGGTGACGTTGGCGCCTTGGTCATAGGCCGCCACTTCGAACGCGCAACGGGTGCGGGTCGAGGTTTTTTCGAAGATCAGGGCGATGTTGTTGCCCTTCAGGTGTTGCTGCTCGGTGCCGGTGTATTTCGCGCGTTTGAGATCGCGGGACAAGTCGAGCAGGTAACGCAGCTCACGTGGGGTGTGGTGTTCCAGGCTGAGCAGGTTACGGTTGTGAATGTTGAACGCCATGATGATTCTCCTTGGATTCGGTAATCGGCCCGGCCGCTATGGGATGGGTGCGGCCGGGGAGATGGTCGTTTAGTAATCGATTGGGTCACGCACGATCGGGCAGGTCATGCAGTGGCCGCCGCCACGGCCTCGGCCCAGTTCACCGGCGCTGATGGTGATGACTTCCACGCCGGCCTTGCGCAGCAGGGTGTTGGTGTAGGTGTTGCGGTCGTAGCCGATGACCACGCCCGGTTCCACGGCCACCACGTTGTTGCCGTCGTCCCATTGCTCGCGTTCGGCGGCGAAGCTGTTGCCGCCGGTTTCCACCACGCGCAACTTCGGCAAATTGAGGGCTTTGGCCACGGTGTCGAGGAAAGTGCCTTCTTCGCGGCGGATGTCGATGCCGCCCTGTTTGCTTTCGTCAGGGCGCAGGGTGAAGGCGACGATCTGATTCACCACTTCCGGGAAAATCGTCACCAGGTCGCGGTCGCAGAAACTGAACACGGTATCCAGGTGCATCGCCGCGCGGGACTTCGGCAGGCCGGCAACGATGACTTTTTCCACGGCTTTGTTTTTGAACAGGTTCAGCGCCAGTTGGCCGATGGCCTGACGCGATGAGCGCTCGCCCATGCCGATCAACACCACGCCGTTGCCGATTGGCATGACGTCGCCGCCCTCGAGGGTGGAGCTGCCGTGGTCCTTGTCCGGGTCGCCGTACCAGATCTCGAATTCGGCGTTGGTGAACTGCGGGTGGAATTTGTAGATGGCGGTGGTCAGCAGGGTTTCCTGACGACGCGCTGGCCAGTACATCGGGTTCAGCGTCACGCCACCGTAGATCCAGCAGGTGGTGTCACGGGTGAACTGGGTGTTCGGCAGCGGCGGCAGAATGAAGCTGGAGTGGCCGAGGAAGTCGCGGAACATCTGGATGGTCTTGCCGCCGAAACTGTCCGGCAGATCATCGGCGGACACGCCGCCAATCAGGAATTCGGCGATGTGCCGTGGCTCAAGGCTTTTCAGCCAGGATTTGACTTCGTTGATCAGGCCCAGGCCCACCGAATCGGCGGTGACCTTGCGCTCAAGAATCCAGTCCAGCGCTTCCGGGATGGCGACGATATCGGTCAGCAGGTTGTGCATTTCCAGCACATCGATGCCGCGCTCGCGCATTTTGGTGACGAAGTCGAAGTGGTCGCGCTTGGCCTGAGCCACCCAGAGCACGTCGTCGAACAGCAGTTCATCGCAGTTGTTCGGGGTCAGCCGCTGATGGGCCAGACCTGGGGAGCACACCATGACTTTGCGCAGTTTGCCGGCTTCGGAATGGACGCCGTACTTAACTTTTTCCGTGGTCATTTCAGATCCTCCAGATAACAAATCAATCAGGGATTACAGAGTCAGGAAGCCGTCGTAGAGACCGTAGGCAGCCACCAGGGCACCCACGACCACTGCGGCGAAAATCAGCTTCTC
The DNA here is from genome assembly GCF_900187605.1 of Pseudomonas sp. Irchel 3H7. Classification (GTDB taxonomy): domain Bacteria; phylum Pseudomonadota; class Gammaproteobacteria; order Pseudomonadales; family Pseudomonadaceae; genus Aquipseudomonas. The sequence goes on along the minus strand of NZ_FYEA01000003.1, from coordinate 133,744 downwards.
GACGTTAGTGAAAATCGGTTGTTTGAGTTCCAGCTTGGCTTTGGCGAACAGGATCGCGCCAGGTGCGTAGAGCAGGGCCGAGAGCAGCAAGTACTTGACCCCGCCGGCATACAGCAGCCACACCGCGTAGATCAGCGCGATGCCGCCGATAATCAGATCCTTGCGTCGCTCGGCCGCAAAGCCTTCGTAGCTTTCCCCGCGCACCGCCAGCAGCAGGGCGTAAGCCGCCGACCACAGGTATGGCACCAGAATCATCGAGGTGGCGAGGTAGATCAGCGACAGGTAAGTACTGGCCGAGAACAGCGTGATGATCAGGAAAATCTGCACCATCGCGTTGGTCAGCCACAGGGCGTTGACCGGTACGTGGTTGGCGTTTTCCTTGCGCAGGAACTCCGGCATGGTGTGGTCTTTGGCAGCGGCGAACATGATCTCCGCACACAGCAGCACCCACGACAGCAGCGCACCCAGCAGCGAGATGATCAGGCCGACGCTGATCAGCACCGCGCCCCAGTGACCGACCACATGCTCGAGCACGGCGGCCATCGACGGGTTCTGCAGTTTCGCCAGTTCCGGTTGGGTCATGATGCCCAGCGACAGCACGTTCACCAGCACCAGAAACAGCAGCACGGTGATGAAACCGATCACGGTGGCTTTGCCGACGTCCGAGCGTTTTTCCGCACGGGCCGAGAAGATGCTCGCACCCTCGATGCCGATGAACACCCAGACGGTGACCAGCATCATGTTGCGCACCTGGTTCATCACACTGCCCAGATCCGGGTTTTTGATGCCCCAGATGTCGGCGGTGAAGATGTCCAGTTTGAAGGCGAACACCGCGATCAACACGAACAGCAGCAGCGGTACGACCTTGGCGACCGTGGTCACCAGGTTGATAAACGCCGCTTCCTTGATCCCGCGCAGCACCAGAAAGTGCACCGCCCACAACAGCACCGAGGCGCCGATTACCGCCGCAACGGTGTTGCCTTCACCGAAAATCGGGAAGAAATAACCGAGGGTGCTGAACAGCAGAACGAAGTAACCGACGTTGCCCAGCCAGGCGCTGATCCAGTAACCCCAGGCGGACGAGAAACCCATGTAATCGCCGAATCCGGCCTTGGCGTAGGCGTAGACACCGCCGTCCAGGTCAGGCTTGCGATTGGCGAGGGTTTGAAAGACAAAAGCGAGGGTGAGCATGCCGACAGCGGTGATGGCCCAACCGATCAGTACTGCACCGACGTCGGCGCTGGCGGCCATGTTTTGTGGCAAAGAAAATATCCCGCCACCGATCATTGAGCCGACTACCAATGCAACCAGTGCACCTAGTCGTAGTTTTCCGGGAGCTTCAGACATTGCATGACTCCATTGCAGGAGAGAAGAGATCACAGCGTAGTTCTGTTGTCTGTTCAAACAGCTGACTTAGATCAGTGCATGGTCACATTCCATTGTTAATGAATGACTTAGGCTTCGACTGAAGGCATAAATACTCTGCCCGCAAGGCCCGTCCTAGAGGCGTTGTGGCTACATTGTTGGGAATGGCTATTATTACTTTTGAATTATCACGCTAGTTCTTTTTCAGCTTTTGGCAAATTTTCAGCGTCTGTTTTCAGTACAGAATTGATTTATCAGGATCAGCGCACAAAACTGTCTTAACGTGCTAGGCGTTAGCGTCATCGGCTATATATAAACAGGCGTTAATTGGCGTTACCTGATAAACGTCATCTACCTTTATCCGTTTAGTTAATAGTTGTTACAAATGCACGCTCACCACACTTCAAAGGGAAACTGAAATGTCGCAACCGACGCAAAAGCTGCGATTAGGCGCGTTGATCGCCCTGGTGGTGGGTTCGATGATTGGCGGAGGGATTTTCTCGCTGCCGCAGAACATGGCGGCACGCGCCGATGCCGGGGCGATCCTGATCGGTTGGGGCATCACGGCGATCGGCATGCTGACCTTGGCGTTCGTGTTCCAGACGTTGGCCAATCGCAAACCCGAGCTGGATTCCGGCGTGTACGCCTACGCCAAGGCCGGGTTTGGCGACTACATGGGTTTCTCGTCCGCGTGGGGTTACTGGATCAGTGCGTGGCTGGGCAATGTCGGCTATTTCGTCCTGCTGTTCAGCACCCTCGGTTACTTCTTTCCGGTGTTCGGCCAAGGCAATACGCCGATCGCCATCGGCTGTGCATCGGTGCTGCTGTGGGCCGTGCATTTTCTGGTGATGCGCGGGATCAAGGAGGCGGCGCTGATCAATCAATTGACCACGGTGGCCAAAGTCGTACCGCTGATCATGTTCATCGTCATCGCCGCCATCGCATTCAAGGCTGACATTTTTACCCGCGACATCTGGGGCACCAGCAACCCGAATTTCGGTGGGGTGATGGATCAGGTGCGCAACATGATGCTGGTCACGGTGTTTGTGTTCATCGGCATCGAAGGCGCCAGTGTGTACTCGGCGCGGGCGGAGAAACGCAGCGACGTCGGCCGCGCCACGGTGATCGGATTTATCGGCGTGCTGGCGCTGCTGGTACTGGTCAACGTGCTGTCGCTGGGGATCATGAGCCAGCCGGAACTGGCGAATCTGCAGAACCCGTCGCTGGCGGCGGTGCTCGAGCACATTGTCGGGCCATGGGGCGCGTTGCTGATCAGCATTGGCCTGGCGATTTCCCTGCTCGGCGCGTTGCTGTCCTGGGCCTTGCTGTGTGCGGAAATCCTCTTCGCCACGGCCAAGGACAAGACCATGCCGGCGTTCCTGAAAAAGGAAAACAAGAACCATGTGCCGGTCAATGCGTTGTGGCTGACCAACGCGATGATCCAGATTTTCCTGTTGATCACGCTGTTCTCGGCGGGCACTTACACCAGTCTTATTTATCTGGCCTCGTCGATGATTCTGGTGCCGTACCTGTGGTCGGCGGCGTACGCGGTGCTGCTCAGCGGGCGCGGCGAAACTTACGAACACGCCTCGGCTGAGCGCACCAAGGATCTGCTGATCGGTGGCATCGCCCTCGGTTATGCGGTGTGGTTGTTGTATGCCGGCGGGGTGAAGTATTTGCTGTTGTCGGCGTTGCTGTATGCGCCGGGGGTGATCCTGTTTGCCAAGGCCAAGCATGAGGCGGGCGAGCCGTTGTTCACTCATGTCGAGAAGGGCATTTTCACCTGCGTGGTCATCGGCGCGGGGCTGGCGGCGTATGGGTTGTACAGCGGTGTGCTGTCGTTGTGAGGTTATCGCTTGCCTATGCGCCGCCGTATGACTGGGAGGCGATGTTGGGGTTTCTCGCGGCGCGGGCGGTGGTCGGGATGGAGGCCGTGGGCGATGGCGTGTATTCGCGCAGCATCGGGTTAAACGGTGTTCACGGCACGGTTTCGGTCTGGCTAGGGACGGCGGATGCGCTGGAGGTCGAGCTGGACTTTCCTGATCCGGCAGCCGTGCCCGAGATCGTTGTCAGGTTGCGGCGGATGTTTGATCTGGATGCGGATCTGGCGCTGAGGCAAGGGCATCTGGCGAATGATCCGTTGCTGGCGCGGTTGATTGTCGAGCGTCCGGGGTTGCGCATTCCCGGTGCGTGGGATGGATTGGAGTTGGCGTTTCGCGCGGTGCTTGGGCAGCAGATTACGGTGGTGGCGGCGATTCGTCTGGCGGGGAAACTGGTTGCGCAATATGGCGCGCCGCTGGATTCCACCGTGCCCGGATTGACCCATGTATTTCCCGAGGCGCACGTAATGGCGGCGGCAGATCTGGCAGCGTTGGGCATGCCGAAAAGTCGTGGGCGCACGTTGTCAAGCGTGGCGCAGACGTTGCTGGATGAACCCTCGTTGTTTGAGCCGAATCGCGAGGGTGGCGTGGCGCGGTTGTTGGCGCTGCACGGGATTGGCGAGTGGACGGCGCAGTACATCGCGTTGCGGCAGTTGCGGGATATGGATGGGTTTCCCCATGGTGATGTCGGGTTGCTGCGGGCGCTGGAAGTGCTGGAAGGCAAGCGGCCGACAGCGCGGGAATTGTCGTTGCGCGCTGAGGCCTGGCGACCTTATCGAGGGTATGCGGCGCAGTTGTTGTGGACGTCTTTGAGCCGGGCAGATTGATACATCATCGCTCGGCCTGAAATTGCAGCCCTCACCCCAGCCCTCTCCCGGAGGGAGAGGGGGCCACCGAGGTGTCCTGCGTTTTACATCGACCTGCAAGACCGAGTCGATTATGGATTCAGCGCCGATCGTTCAAGTCGGTGAATGTCTTCAGTATCCCCGAATCAGCCCCTCTCCCGGAGGGAGAGGGGGCCGACCGAGGTGTCTTGCGTTGTACATCGACCTGAAAGACCGAGTCGATTATGGATTCAGCGCCGATCGTTCAAGTCGGTGAGTGTCTTCAGTATCCCCGAATCAGCCCCTCTCCCGGAGGGAGAGGGGGCCGACCGAGGTGTCTTGCGTTGTACATCGACCTGAAAGACCGAGTCGATTACGGATTCAGCGCCGATCGTTCAAGTCGGTGAATGTCTTCAGTATCCCCGAATCAGCCCCTCTCCCGGAGGGAGAGGGGGCCGACCGAGGTGTCTTGCGTTTTACATCGACCTGAAAGACCGAGTCGATTATGGATTCAGCGCAGATCGTTCAAGTCGGTGAATGTCTTCAGTATCCCCGAATCAGTTCCTCTCCCGGAGGGAGAGGGGGCCGACCGAGGTATCTGGCGCTGTCCATCGACCTGCAAGACCAAGTCGATTATGGATTCCGAATCAATCGTTCAAGTCGGTGAATCTCTTCAATATCACCCGATCGGTCCCCTCTCCCTCTGGGAGAGGGTTAGGGTGAGGGGCTTTTAATTCCACTGTGGGTGATGAGAACCCAGCTCTGTAGCCGGCAACGCCCACTGAATCGGCGTGCCGCTGATCTTCACCGGCACCTGCAAACGATGCGCCGGGCCCCAAGGGGTCTGTTCCAGAAATGAACCCTGATCCTGCTCATCTTCCGCTCGCAATGCCTCACTTGTCCCCGGCCCATGCTCGATCAACAACTTCGCCGTCCGCGCCAGCGACAACCGCGCCGAGCCACCGCGTCCGGTGTTCAAACGCTCGGTCAACAGTCGGAGCGCACTCGCCGCCATCAAATACCCCGTCGCATGATCCAGCGCCTGCACCGGCAATGGCGTCGGTTTCTCAGCCTGCTGCCAGCGCTGGCCGGCCTCGGCGATGCCGCTGCTCATCTGCACCAAACTGTCGAAGCCCCGGCGGTTCTGCCACGGGCCGTTCCAGCCGTAGGCGTTGAGGGCGACATCGATCAGGCCCGGTGCCAGATGGCGACGGCGCTCAACGCCGAAACCGAGATTGTCCAAAGCGTCGGCGCGGTAACCGTGCAGCAAAATATCGGCGTCTTTCAACAAGCCTTCGAACACCGCGCGATCCACCGGATCCAGCAAGTTCAGCCGCGCGCAGTGTTTGCCGAGGGTCATTTCCGGAATGACACCAGGCTCATTCCAGGTCGGGGAATCGATGCGCAACACGTTGGCGCCAAGGCCTGCGAGAAAACGGCTGGCGGTGGGGCCGGCGAGCACGCGTGTCAGATCCAGCACCTTGATCCCGGCCAACGGTTGCGCCACCGAGCCTTGCCACGCTTGGTGCTGTTCATCCTGCGAATCAAGGAAATGCACCAGCGGCTCGGCATTCACCGCGAGCCCCTGCGGATGCTTCTGCCATTGCGCCCAACTGCGCATTTCGGCGGCGCAGCCCTGGGCTTCGACCACCGCTTGTTCCAGATCCGTACTCGTCCATTGCGCGACTTTCGCCGCCATTGCATCACGGTCGGCGCAGGCGCCGAGCACACGTTCAGCGGCGGCGCGGTGATGTGGAGCGTTGGTGTGCAGGCGGATCCAGCCGTCGCGGGTCGCGTAGTCGCCGGCGATCGGGTCCCACAGCGGTGGCACCTGCCAGCCGATTGGTCGCAGCGAGCTGGAGAACCAGAACGAGGCCAATCGACGGTCGACTGCAACGGCCGGCAAATGACCTGACTGCTGCTGGATCAACTCGCTGACGGTCTGACCGGCAGCAGCGATGCTGGCGCAGGCAAGCTCCGTGACGGCGAACGCCGAGGGCAGGGCGCCTTGCTCGGTGAAAGGAATCGGTGTGCGAGGCAAGCCGAGTGCGGCTTGAATGGACGTGAGTAAATCAGTCATCGAAGGCCCTCCGGAGCGAGAGGGCGATGATAGTGCAAAACAATCCCGTGTCAGATGAAATCCCCGATTGCAGGGTTGCCACTTGACCCTGTGGGAGCTGGCTTGCCAGCGATAGCGGAGTGTCAGTCAACAATGTACTGACTGATGTGCCGCCATCGCTGGCAAGCCAGCTCCCACAAGGTTTTGTGGTGGATTGAGTGGCGGGCTCAGACGCGAAACTGATCCATCAATTTCATCTGCTGACTCGCCAGGGCATTGAGCTGGCTGCTGATCGCCGCCGACTCAGTAGCCTGCTCGGTCAGGGTTTCAGTCACGGTACGAATCGCCGAAACGTTGCGATTGACCTCTTCGGCGACCGCACTCTGCTGTTCGGCCGCGCTGGCAATCTGCAGGTTCATGTCGCTGATCACCGTCACCGCATCACTGATCTTGCCCAGCGCATCCACCGCCTGACGAATCTGCCCGGCGTTGTTGTGTGCCTGAGTCTGGCTCGAATGCATGGTCGCGACCACGCCACGGGTGCCTGTCTGAATCTTCTCGATGACTATGCGAATTTCTTCCACCGAATCCTGCGTGCGCTTGGCGAGGTTGCGCACTTCGTCGGCAACCACGGCAAAACCACGGCCGCTCTCACCGGCGCGGGCCGCTTCAATCGCCGCGTTGAGCGCCAGCAAATTGGTCTGTTCGGCGATACTGCGGATCACTTCCAGCACCGAGCCGATCTGCTCGCTGTTGACTGCCAGCGCTTCAACTTCGGTCACCGCTTTGCTGACTTCTTCGGCCAGTTGATTGATATCGCGGGTGCTGCGCTCGATGATCGACATGCCGTCCTTGGCCGACTGATCGGCACCTTTCGCGGCGTTGGCGGCGTTTGATGCGCTGTTGGCGACGTCGTGGGCGGTGGCGCTCATTTCGTTGGACGCGGTGGCCACCTGATCGATCTCGCGGAACTGCACCTGCATGCCTTCGCTGGTCTGGCGGGCGATTTCCGAAGACTGGTCGGCGGTGCCGCGCGCCTCGGTGATGCTCTGCTTGATCTGCGCGATGGTCGGTTGCAGCTTGTCGAGGAAACGGTTGAACCAGTTCACCAGTTCGCCCAGTTCATCCTGTTTGCTGTAGTTCAGGCGTTGGGTCAGATCACCTTCGCCGCTGGCAATGTTCTTCAGCATCTCGGCAACGCTATTGATCGGGCGAGTAACGCCGGACGCAGTCAGCCAGATCAGCAACAGGCCAACCAGACCGGCAACCACGGCGACCAGCAGCGCGGTGATCACGCCGGTTTCCTGAGCATCGTCGAGTACCGCTTGCAGCTTGACCGAATCGGCCAGCAGCACTTGTTTTGGCAGGTCGATGACTACGCCCCAGGCGCGTGAGTTACCGATCGGATCGACCGGGTATACGGCGCGAATCAGATCGCCCTGTTCGAGAATCTTCGGTGTGCCTGAGCTCAGCAGTTGCAGTACGTCCTTGCCATCGGCGCCGAGAGTGTCGCTGATCTTTTTGCCGACCTTGCTCGCGTCGGAACTGTCAGCACCGAGCACGCCGCTGCCGGAAACAATCAGCATGTGCCCGGCGTTGTTGAACAGGTTGCGCTGGGAATCCACGGCCGCTGCTTGCAGGGCATCGAGCGCGATGTCGACACCGACCACGCCGATGGCCTTGCCGTCGACGATCAACGGCACGGAAATGGTCGTCATGAGCATTTCCTTGCCACCGACGGTGTCGGCATACGGGTCTAGCAGGCAGGTGCGTTTGGCATCGCGAGGGCAGGTGTACCAGCTGTTGTACGGCGTGCCGCTGACGCTGAGGGTGGTTTTGGTCAGGTCTTCTTCGACCATGATGGTGTTCAGCGAGGCGCCGGCGGCGCGGCTCCAGTACGTGGCAAAACGTCCGGCTTCGTTGGACTGGCGCGCAGCATCGTTGGCGAACTCGCTGTCCTTGCCGTCGAGAGCGTTCGGTTCGAAAGCGAGCCAGATGCCGAGCACTTTGTCGTTGCGCTCAAAAGCGGTTTTCAGGCTCAGGTTCAACTCTTCGCGCAAGGCACCGGCGTCCAGCGAACGCTTGGCGGCCATGACGCGCATGTCCTTGATCTGGTCAGCCAGGGCAGTGATCACCGTCAGGCTTTCGCCGAAGGTCTTCTGCACCCGCACGGCTTGCTCGGCGGCTTTGGCTTGCAACAGATTCTGCACGCTGGCGGTGAGCAATTTATTGCTCGAGTCACTGACCAGTTGGTCGTTCTGGTTGGTCTGGTAGATGTTCATGCCGACGATCAGCGCAACCACACCGAGCAGGCACAGGCCGGAGAGCAGAACGATTTTCAGGCGAATGGACAGAGAGTCGAACATGGGGCGATCTCGCGAATGAATAAACGGGTGGCAGGCGGATATGAACTATCCGGTTCGCCAAATCCATTCAGCGCCATGCAATGCTCATCGGCGTGGAAGCAGAGGGCATGAGGCGCGTGCCGACGGACGGTCAGCGCTAAACGTTTGCGCAGGAGAAAGTGCTGAAAAAGCGATTAATTACAGGGATGTTTCAGTGTGAAGACGGGGCGGGATCAAGCAGGGATTGATTCCGGGCGCGACCAGATCCACAGATTGCCCAGGCTCATCCCGGCAATCGCCAGATAGACCGGCCAGCCGTGATCGAGCATCACCAGCATTAACGTCGCGCAAAGCAACATGCTCACTGTCGCGCTGACTTTGGCCTTGCGCGCGATGATCTTGCCGTTGCGCCAATTGCTGAGGATCGGTCCGAACAAGCGATGGTTTTCCAGCCAGGCGCTCAGGCGCGGCGAGCTGCGGGTCGCGGCCCAGGCGGCAAGAAGGATGAACTCGGTGGTCGGCAGGCCGGGCACGACGATGGCGATCAGGCCAATGCCAAGGCTGACGTAGGCCAAGAGGCCGAACAGCACGCGGGCGAGTTTCGAGGAGGCGGGTTGCGGCATGGGCTACGCGGTGGCTTCTGAAGCGGAATGGAGATCTTACAGGCTTACGCAGTTCCCCTGTAGGAGCTGCCGAAGGCTGCGATCTTTTGATGTTGTTTTCAAGATCAAAAGATCGCAGCCTTTGGCAGCTCCTACAGGGGGATGTGTGTTGTGTCAGGCAGGTTCAGCTTCGGTGGCGTAAGCCTGTTCCAGCAACACGGTGAAGCGGTTGAACGCGTCGATCGCACCTTGCTCCACTTCAGCCTCTTCTTCAGCACTGAACTGCAGCGAATCGAGGGTGCGCACGAAGCTTTTCCAGCCTTCGGCACGGCCACCTTCAGGCTCACCCAGGTGACGGGCACCGAAGGTTTCGCTCAGCTCCAGCGCCACCGCGCGTTTGATCAGGAATGCCGCACCGAGCTTCGAACCTTCGGAAACAAAGATCCAGCCCAGAGCACGAGCCTTGCTCGGGTTTTTCACCGCGCCTGCTACCGGGGCCGGTACTTCGGTTTCCAGGTCCGCGAGGTCAGCCTTGGCCGCTTCGGCGCGGCAGCGGGCCGGCAGATCAGGCACGATGGCGGTCAGTTCAGCGTTGTTGTACAGGTCGACCAGTTCCGACTGGAACAGGTACTGCGCGACGACGAAACGGGCGAAATTGGCGCGGGTCTCGAACGGCGCGTGGGCTTTGACCAGGGCGTCGAGCTTGCTGTGCGGCTCGTGGGTGATCTGGTTCAGGCGTTGTGAACGCAGGGCTTTTTCCGATGTGCTCATGACATGTCCTTGATAAAAGAGGCGCTTGATAACGAGACGAACAAGGCGACGTGCAAGCGTAAAAAAACCTCACTGCGCGGTGCCTGAACACGCACAGTGAGGTCGACCGGATCAGATGTCCCAGATCAGATTGATCGCGAAGTTGCGACCCGGTTGGGTCAGGCGATCGAGGTTGGCCGGTTGCGTCACCGACGCTTCGCCGACGCTGTCGTAACCGCGCACGTCATCCCACAGCCAGTATTTCTTGTCGGTCAGGTTGTAGATGCCGCCGCTGACGGTGACGTCGTCGGTGACTTTGTAATAACCGGCCAGATCAAGAATGCCGAAGCCCGGGGTTTTGAACTGGCTGCTGACGCCATCCGGCGACTTGAAGTTGCTGTCGTCGACGCGATCCTTTTTCTTCACCACGGTCCAGCTCAGCAGGCCGCCGTAGTTGTCCTGGTCGTAACCCAGACCGAACACGCCAGTCAGCGGGTTGACGCTGTTGATCGGCTCGCCGTTGTCGTTGTTGCGACCGTAGGCGTAGGCAATCGAGCCTTGGGTGTAGAGGCCTTGCGGCGCGCCAAACGCATCCAGATTCAGACGACCTTTGACTTCCGCACCCTTGATGGTGGCGTGCTTGATGTTGGCCGACTGGAAGGTCAGTTCGTTGCGGCCCGGGGTCACGGCGTCTTCGTTAATGAAATCGCGGTACTTGTTGTAGAACACCGCTACGTCGAACGAACCTTGTTCGAAATTGCCGCGCAGACCGGTTTCATAGCTTTTGCTTTTTTCCGGTTCCAGGTCGGGATTCGGCGCCACGCTGTAACCAGTGGTGGTGTTTTCGAAGCGGCCGTACAGGGCTTTCGCGGTCGGGGTGCGGAAGCCTTCGGCGTATTGACCGTACCAGGTGTAGTTTTCGGTCAGGGCGTAGGTCAGGCCGAATTTCGGCGAAACTTTGTGCCAGGTCTTGTTCTTGTCGCTGACCGTGCCTTGGCCGTCAGCCGCCACGGTGTTGAGGAATTCCTGGGTGATGTGCGGCTTGAGCTGGGTGTAGTCGTAGCGCAGGCCCGGCAGGAAGGTCCAGTTGTTCCAACTGATCTGATCCTGAGCGAACACGCTGTAGGTGTTGATGGTCGGGTCCGGGAAGTCGGTGGCTTTGGCCAACACGTCCGCGGTACTGGTCGCGCCGATGGCGGTGCAGCCACGACCGACGGCCAGGCAAGTGCCGTTGCCGCTGCGCGAGCCGGTGACTTTCTGTTGCTTGATGGTGGTGCCGTAAGTCAGCACGTGATCGGTGGCGCCGAGGGCGAACGCCTTGTCCAGCTGCGCGTCGAACACCCACTGCTTTTCTTCGTAAATCGTGTCGCGAGTACGCAGCACTTTACGGGTGATCGGGTAGTAGAACTCGGTGGTGCTCTGGTCGGTCTTGGCGATCTGGTGGTTGAGGCTCCACTTCACGTTATCGACCAGCAGGCTGTCGAGGGCGAACGAGTGCTCGATGCCGAAACGCTCACGGGTGATCGTGTCGTTACCGGTGCGCCACTGATACATGCCGCCGGGCAGCACGCTGTCGGGGATAGTCGGGGCGCCGTTGAAGTACGGGCCGCCGTAAGCGCTTTTCTGATCGGTGTCGCGATCGTCCTTGTACTTTTCGTAGGTCAGACCCAGACGCGAATCTTCGTTGTAGTTCCAGCCGATCTTGGCCAGTACGTTGTAGGCGTTGACGTCTTCCGGGTTGGCGGCGGTGCGCTCAAGGCCGGTGCCATTGTTGCTGCCGTAGGAATCGGTCTCGTGCCCGTCGCGCTGGCTGTAGTGCAGCAAGCCGTCGAACTGGTCGGCGCGGCCGGCAACGGTGGCGGACTTCAGCCAGCTGTCATCGGCCGAGCTGTAACCGCTTTTCAGGCGCGCACCGACGTCTTTGCCTGGCTTGATGATGTCGTCGGCATCGAGGGTGTAATAGCTGACGGCGCCGCCGATGGCGTTGCTGCCGTACAGCACCGAGGCCGGGCCCCGGAGGATTTCCACGCGTTTGACGATTTCCGGGTCAACGTAATTGCGCTGAGTCTTGGCGTACGGACCGTTGAAGAAACCGTCCGGGACTTCGACGCCGTCAACCTGGGTCAGGATGCGGTCGCCATCGATACCGCGAATGTTATAGCCGCTGATACCGCCACGCTGACCGGCGCCGCCCACGGAAACACCCGGCTCGTAACGCACCAGATCCTTGATGGTGTTGACGTTGTTGCGGTCCAGATCCTGACGGGTCTGCACGGTGACGGTGGCCGGTACGCTGTTGACCGACTGCTCCTGGCGGGTGGCGCTGATGGTCACCTGATCCAGATTGAGCGTGCCACTGGCGTTGCGCTTTTCCAGCACTACGTTGTTGTTGCTGATTTTGCGGAAGCTCAGGTTGGTCCCCACCAACAGGCGCTCAAGGGCTTTTTCCGGGGACAACGAGCCACGCACGCCCGGCGACGACACGCCCTGACCCAGTTCTGCCGGCAAGCCGACCTGCCAACCGGTCACGGCAGTGAAGGCGTTGAGCGCCGACACCAGTGGCTGCTGGCCGATGGCGAACGAGTAATCGCCCATGTTGCGCGTCGGTTGCTCGGTGGCAGCCATCAGCGGCGCGGTGCCGGCCATCAGAATGGCCGCGGTCAGCAGCGACAAGACGCGGGAAGGGGAGGAAGTCTGGCGGGTAAGGCGTGAGGACATCGATAGCGCTCCGTGTCGCACGAATCTTTATAGGGGCTGATTGGCTTCGCGTGTTGCGAATCAATTGCATTGGCTATAACGAGACGTACTGACGTTGGCTATCGAGTAAAAATAATTCTCATTTAGTTCAGGATGACCACGGCGGGGAATTCTTTCAGTTGCGCCGAGGTGATGTGCGCGAGGGAGCGAACCACGTCGAGTGGCTGATCGAGGCGGTAATTGCCGGTCACAGCGACGTCGGCCAACTGCTCGTTGGTGTTGATGATCCAGCCTGGATAGTAGCGGCGCAATTCGGCAAGCACCTGATTCAGCGGGCAGTTCTCGAACACCAAGCGACCTTGCACCCAGGCCAGGTCAGTGTTGACGTCGAGTTTGGCCGGGCGGTCGAAACCGTTGGGGCCGATACGAATACTCTCACCGGCCTTAAGACGTACGCGAGCGTCGTTATGCGTTGCCTGTAGATCGACATCGCCGCGCTGCACGTTGACCTGCGCCACGCCATCGAGATAACGCACCGCGAATGCGGTATCGCGCACGCTGGCACGGACCGGGCCGGCATCGATTTCCAGCGGTTGACTGCGGCCGCTGGCGATCTCGAAAAACGCTTCGCCCTGAAACAACCGGGCAACGCGCTGCTGATCGTTGATGGTGCTGGAAAATGCCGAATTGGTATTGAGCAGGACTTTCGAACCGTCCTCCAGTTGCAGGCGCTGGCGCTCGCCGACCACGGTCAGATGATCGGCCTGAATGCGCATCGGCAGATTACTGAAACTGAACAAACCGAGGATCAGCACGGCGGCGGTGGCCAGCGGTTTCCAGTGTGGACGCAGACGCTTGAGGAAAGTGACCTTCGCAGGTTTGGCCGCCAGGCTTTGCGCGCACTGGGCGATTTGCGGGCCGTCCCAGATCGCCTGGGCCTTGGCGAACGCTTCGGCATTCAACGGATCGGCCGCCAGCCAGGCATGAAATTGCCGGGTCTGCTCCTCGTCCGGACTGTCGAGCACGATGAGCCAGTCCAGAGCCTGGTCCATTGCGTTGGCAGCGTCCTGCACCGAATCCGGCGAAGGCGAGCGGTGGGTGTCCGTCACGGTGTTTCCTCGGCAGTGTCTGCGCACGGCTGTTTTTTTAAGTGAAGCGTAAAAGTCGGGCAAGGGTAACAAAGCCCACTGATCCGTGCAGGCGATCCTGGCACTTACAGAAAAGCCCTACAACTTCAGTCGCCATTCAGACGTTCGGCGACGCCGATACAAATGGTCATGATCAGCTTCAGTTCTTTCTGCACGGTGCTGAGGGAAACATTCAGCTCATCGGCGATTTCCTGATAACTGTTCCCGTGCAGACGGCTGAGGATGAAAATCTGCTGCTGACGGGGACTGAGTTGACTGAGGCTCACGTTCAGGCGCTCCAGCATCTGTTCGGCGTGGGCGGCATCTTCGGCGCTGCTGGCGGGGGCGGCGACGCTGTGCACGACATCCTGCGGCACGTCATCGACCATGGTTCGCGAATGGATCTTGCGCGCACGCAAATGATCCAGCGCCAGATTGCGCGCGGTCTGGAAGACAAAAGGTTCGAGGTGATCGATGGCCCGTTCGCTCAACGCCCGCGTCACGCGCAGGTAGGTCTCCTGCAGCAGGTCTTCAGCGGTGCTGTGATTGTTGACCATCCGTTCCAGCGTACGCAGCAGCGAGGTGCGCTGGGTGAGGAAGACGTGGTTGAAGCGCGATTGACTCACGGGAGGACCTGATCGATTTCAAGCGAATGATAATGCTTATCATCTAGTTGAATGGTCAAGTATTGTTTTGTGATCGACGCAGATAAATGTAGGAGCTGCCGAAGGCTACGATCTTTTGATGTTGATCTTACAAACAAGATCAAAAGATCGCAGCCTTCGGCAGCTCCTACAGGGGATCAGGACAACCTTACTCGGCGTTACACAGCGCCAGGCAGTTATCCAGCATGCGGTTGGAGAAGCCCCACTCGTTGTCGTACCAGGCCAGCACCTTCAGCAGTTTGCCGCTGGACTTGGTGTGGTTGGCGTCGAATATCGACGACAGCGGATTATGGTTGAAGTCGCTGGATACCAGCGGCAGGGTGTTGAAGCCGAGAATCTTCGAGTGCTGGCTCGCGGATTTCATCAGCGCGTTGACTTCCTCGGCGCTGGCTTCTTTTTTCAACTGCACGGTCAAATCCACCAGCGACACATTGATCACCGGCACGCGCACGGCCATGCCGGTCAGCTTGCCCGCCAGTTCCGGCAGCACCAGGCCTACCGCTTCAGCGGCGCCGGTCTTGCTCGGGATCATGTTCTGCGTGGCCGAACGCGCGCGGTACGGGTCGGTGTGGTAGACGTCGGTGAGGTTCTGATCGTTGGTGTAGGCATGAATCGTAGTCATCAGACCGCTTTCGATCCCCAGTTCGCGGTGCAGCACTTGCGCCACTGGCGCCAGGCAGTTGGTGGTGCACGAAGCGTTGGAGATGATCTGGTGCGACTGGCGCAAAATGTCGTGGTTCACGCCATAGACAACAGTGGCGTCGGCACCTTTGGCCGGAGCCGAGATGATCACTTTGCGCGCGCCGGCAGTAATATGCGCGGCCGCTTTGGCGCGATCGGTAAAGAGACCGGTGCATTCGAACACCACATCAATCTTTTCCGCCGCCCATGGCAGCTCGGCCGGGTTGCGAATGGCGCTGACCGCAATGCGGTCGCCGTTGACGGTCAGACTTTCGTTGTCATGCTCGACCTGAGCGTCGAACGTGCCGTGAACGGTGTCGTATTTGAGCAGATGAGCATTGATCGAGCTGTCGCCCAGATCGTTGATGGCGACGATCTGCAAATCCTGTCGATAGCCTTGGGTATACAGTGCGCGCAGGACATTACGGCCGATGCGGCCAAAACCATTGATTGCGATTCGAAGAGTCATGGAACAGCGCCGCCGTCGTTTTGTTGTTGGAATTACAAGATTATTCGCATAAAAATAGAAAACAAGCCTTTTTAGTGGCAATATTTTGTTTTATCTACAACGAGTGACCTGAATCAACTGGTCCGAATGGTCAAAAAAGCCGTCTGTCATTCCAACAACAACGGCGTTTGATCAGCATAGACAATCAGGTCGCCACATCCGTTAGCCTGGAGTTCTACACATGCATCCCCGCGTCCTTGAGGTCACCGAACGGCTTATCGCCCGCAGCCGCGCCACGCGTCAGGCTTACCTTGCACTGATTCGCGGCGCCGCCACTGACGGGCCGATGCGCGGCAAGCTGCAATGCGCCAACTTCGCCCACGGCGTGGCCGGTTGCGGCAGCGAAGACAAGCACAGCCTGCGGATGATGAACTCGGCGAACATCGCCATAGTTTCTTCGTATAACGACATGCTCTCGGCGCACCAGCCGTATGAAGTCTTCCCGGAACAGATCAAGAACGCCCTGCGCGAAATCGGCTCGGTCGGCCAGTTCGCTGGCGGCACTCCGGCGATGTGCGACGGCGTCACCCAAGGTGAGCCGGGCATGGAACTGAGCTTGCCGAGCCGCGAAGTGATCGCCATGTCCACCGCTGTGGCGCTCTCTCACAACATGTTCGACGGCGCGCTGATGCTCGGCATCTGCGACAAAATCGTCCCGGGCCTGATGATGGGTTCGCTGCGCTTCGGTCACCTGCCGACGATCTTCGTGCCGGGCGGGCCGATGGTCTCGGGGATTTCCAACAAGGAAAAAGCCGACGTGCGCCAGAAGTACGCCGAAGGCAAAGCCACCCGCGAAGAGCTGCTGGAATCGGAGATGAAGTCCTACCACAGCCCGGGCACCTGCACCTTCTACGGCACCGCCAACACCAACCAGTTGCTGATGGAAGTCATGGGCCTGCACTTGCCGGGCGCTTCTTTCGTCAACCCGAACACGCCGCTGCGTGATGCGCTGACCCGCGAAGCTGCGCATCAAGTTACGCGCCTGACCAAACAGAACGGCAACTTCATGCCGATCGGCGAAATCGTCGACGAGAAGTCGCTGGTCAACTCCATTGTTGCGCTGCACGCCACCGGCGGCTCGACCAATCACACCCTGCACATGCCGGCCATTGCCATGGCGGCGGGCATTCAACTGACCTGGCAGGACATGGCCGACCTCTCCGAAGTCGTGCCGACCCTGAGCCACGTCTACCCGAACGGCAAAGCCGACATCAACCACTTCCAGGCAGCGGGCGGCATGTCGTTCCTGATCCGCGAACTGCTTGGCGCCGGTCTGCTGCACGAAGACGTCAACACCGTGCTTGGCCACGGCCTGAGCAAATACACCAAGGAACCGTTCCTCGATAACGGCGAACTGGTATGGCGCGAAGGTCCGGTCGACAGTCTCGACGAAAATATCCTGCGCCCGGTCGCCCGTGCATTCTCGGCGGAGGGTGGTCTGCGGGTGATGGAAGGCAACCTCGGTCGCGGTGTGATGAAGGTGTCCGCCGTTGCTTTGGAAAACCAGATCGTCGAAGCGCCAGCGATGGTGTTCCAGGATCAACAAGATCTGGCCGACGCGTTCAAGGCCGGCCTGCTGGAAAAGGATTTCGTCGCGGTGATGCGCTTCCAGGGCCCGCGTTCCAACGGTATGCCGGAGCTGCACAAGATGACGCCGTTCCTCGGCGTGCTGCAGGATCGCGGCTTCAAAGTCGCCCTGGTGACTGACGGCCGGATGTCCGGCGCCTCGGGGAAAATCCCCGCTGCGATTCACGTCAGCCCGGAAGCTTATGTCGGTGGTGCTTTGGCGCGCGTGCAAGAGGGCGATATCATCCGCGTCGATGGCGTCAAAGGTACTTTGGAACTTAAAGTCGACGCCGCCGAATTTGCAGCGCGCGAACCCGCCAAAGGCCTGTTGGGCAACAACATCGGCAGCGGTCGCGAACTGTTCGGCTTCATGCGCATGGCCTTCAGCTCGGCGGAGCAGGGCGCCAGCGCCTTCACTTCTGCCCTGGAGACGCTTAATTGAAACTGGCTTTGGTCGGTGACATCGGAGGCACCAACGCGCGGTTCGCGTTGTGGAAAAACCAGCAACTGCAATCGGTTCAAGTGCTGGCCACGGCCGACCACGCCAGCCCGGAAGAGGCGATCAGCCTCTATCTGCGCGGGCTCGGTCTGGCGCCGGGTTCGATCGGTTCGGTGTGCCTGTCGGTGGCAGGTCCCGTCAGTGGTGATGAGTTCAAATTCACCAACAATCACTGGCGCCTGAGCCGCAGCGCGTTCTGCAAAACCTTGCAGGTCGAGCAGTTGTTGCTGGTCAACGACTTCTCGGCGATGGCGCTGGGCATGACCCGTTTGCAGCCGGGCGAATTTCGTGTGGTCTGCGAGGGCACGCCGGAGCCGTTGCGTCCGGCGGTGGTGATTGGCCCGGGCACTGGCCTTGGTGTCGGCACCTTGCTTGATTTGGGTGAAGGTCGTTTCGCGGCGTTGCCGGGCGAGGGCGGTCACGTTGATCTGCCGCTGAGCAGTCCGCGTGAAACTCAGTTGTGGCAGCACATCCACAATGAAATCGGCCATGTCAGCGCCGAGACCGCGTTGAGTGGCGGCGGTTTGCCGCGGGTCTATCGCGCGATTTGCGCAGTGGACGGGCATGAGCCGACACTCGACACGCCGGAAGCGATTACGGCAGCTGGTTTGGCCGGTGATCCGATTGCCCTGGAAGTGCTCGAGCAGTTCTGCTGCTGGCTCGGCCGTGTCGCCGGCAACAACGTGCTGACCACGGGCGGGCGTGGCGGGGTGTATATCGTCGGTGGTGTGATTCCACGCTTCGCCGATTTCTTCCTCGAAAGCGGTTTCGCCCGCAGCTTTGCTGACAAAGGTTGCATGAGCGATTACTTCAAAGGCATTCCGGTGTGGCTGGTGACAGCGCCGTATTCTGGCCTGGTTGGCGCCGGTGTGGCCTTGGAACAGGCTTGATACCGAGTCGCCTTCATCGCTGGCAAGCCAGCTCCCACAGGTTTTGTGAACGACACAGATCCTTGTGGGAGCTGGCTTGCCAGCGATGAGGCCAGAACAGGCAACAAATATCCAAGGTTCATCAGGCATAATCCGCCCCAATTCCAACAACAAGGATGCCTTCGAAGTGAGCTCAGTCAACAAGTCGATATTGTTGGTCGATGACGACCAGGAAATACGCGAGTTGCTGGAAACCTACCTGACCCGCGCCGGGTTTCAGGTGCGGGCCACCGCCGACGGTGCCAGTTTCCGTCAGGCCCTCAACGAGGCGCCGAGCGATCTGGTGATCCTCGATGTCATGCTGCCCGACGAAGACGGCTTCAGCCTGTGCCGTTGGGTGCGTCAGCATCCGCGTCAGGCGCAGGTGCCGATTATCATGCTCACCGCCAGTTCCGATGAAGCCGATCGCGTAATCGGTCTCGAACTCGGTGCCGACGACTACCTCGGCAAACCCTTCAGCCCCCGCGAACTGCAAGCCCGCATCAAAGCTCTGCTGCGGCGTGCGCAATTCGGTCAGGAGCGCAGTGGCAGCGACGTGCTGGCCTTCGATGAATGGCGCCTAGACATGGTCAGCCACCGCCTGTTTCACACCGACGGCGAGGAAGTGATTCTCTCCGGCGCCGACTTCGCCCTGCTGAAACTGTTCCTCGATCACCCGCAGGAAATCCTCGACCGCGACACCATCGGCAACGCCACCCGTGGCCGCGACCTGATGCCGCTCGATCGCATCGTCGACATGGCCGTCAGCCGTTTGCGCCAGCGTCTGCGCGACACCGAGAAACCGCCACGGCTGATCCGTACCGTGCGCGGCAGCGGCTACCAACTGGCAGCCAACGTGGTTGCCGGCAATGCTCACTGAGTCGCTGCGTAAACTCGCCGCCAAGGTGCCGGTACCGCGTTCGCTGCTTGGGCGGATGTTGCTGCTGACGTTGCTCGCGGTGTTGTTTGCGCAGACCTTGTCGAGCGTGATCTGGGTCTCGCAGCTGCGCGCCACGCAGCTCGAAGGTCTGGTCACCAGCGCCCGCAGCCTCGCCCATTCGATGACCGCCAGCGTCAGTTATTTCCGCTCGTTGCCGGTGGCTTATCGGCCGTTGGTACTCGACCAATTGCGCAGCATGGGCGGCACCCGATTCGTCGTGACGCTCAACGACAAGCCGCTGGGCATGGACGTACTGCCGGTCACGCCGCGTAAAGCGGCGGTGATGAAAGCGGTCGACGAAGTGCTGCGACAGACCTTGGGCCATGACACCGATATTTCGGTGACCTTCGTCAGCCCCGAGGATCTGCGAATCTTCAACGCCGGGCTGAAACTCGATGAATTGCCGCGTTCGTGGGCGCATTACGCGCTGACCCTGGAACCGGTCAATCCACCCGTGCTGGTCACGCAGATTCAAATGGCCCCGGGCGAATGGCTGTACATCGCCTCACTGTTGCCCGAGCCGTACACCAGTCTTGAAGAACAGGGACTGCCGTCGCAACAAGTGTGGTTCATCGTCCTCACCAGCGGATTTTTGCTGCTGTTCATCGGCCTGTTGGTGCACTGGCAGAGCCGGCCGCTCAAGCGTCTGGCACGTGCCGCACGGGATCTGTCGCTGGGTGCCGACGTCGAACCGGTGGCCGAGGGCGGTGGCAGTGAAGTGGTGGAAGTGGGGCGCGCCTTCAACACCATGCGCGAGCGCATCAGCCGTTACCTGACTGAACGCAGCCAGTTGTTCAGCGCGATTTCCCATGACCTGCGCACGCCAATCACCCGTTTGCGTTTGCGCGTCGAACTGCTGGAAGACGAAAAGCTGCAAGCCAAATTCGGCCGCGATCTGGATGAGCTGGAGTTGTTGGTCAAAGGCGCGCTGCAATGCGTGAAAGACACTGACATCCACGAGAACATCGAACCGGTGGATCTCAACCATGTGCTTGATTGTCTGGTCGAACCGTACCTGGCGCCGAACGGCAACGGCCGGGTGACTCAGCATGGCCGTGCGTTGGCGGCGTATCCGGGCAAACCTTTGGCGTTGAAGCGTTGCATTGGCAATCTGATCGACAACGCGTTGAAGTATGGGCAGAACGCACATCTGCATATCGATGACGATGACAGCGCGTTTGTCTTACACGTTGATGATGAAGGGCCGGGAGTGCCGGAGCAGCGCTTGGAGCAGGTGTTTGAGCCGCACTTCCGGTTGGCGGGGCAGCAGCAGGGATATGGCTTGGGGTTGGGCATTGCACGCAATATTGCCCACAGCCATGGCGGGGAGGTGACGTTGCAGAATTTGCGTGAGGGTGGGTTGCGGGTGACCCTGCAGTTGCCGCGTTCGGCGGATTGAGTCAAAAGCTTTCCCTCACCCTAGCCCTCTCCCAGAGGGAGAGGGGACTGACCGCGTTCTTCATTCGAATTGCGCCGACCTGATGCATTGAGTCGATTATGGATTCGGTACAGCTCTTTCAGGTCGGCGCAACTCTTCAGCATCCTGCGATCGGCCCCCTCTACCTCTGGGAGAGGGCTGGGGTGAGGGCCGCTCTTTGTCACGATCTGGTGACAAACCCCGCCCCCTTCGTTACAAGCCCACCCCGACCCGTTGTTTAGACTCCCCGCAGTCATAACAACAAAAAAGGCCCCCCATGGATCTCTTCCAACCCGGCTTCAGCAGTTGGCTGAACGCCCCTGCGCACCAGCAATGGCTCGCCGCCGAAGGCCTGCGTCTGCTGGATTTCGCCAAGGCATCAAAACTGCCCGAAGGCTTCGGCAACCTCGACGGACGCGGCCGTCTGCCAGCGAACGCGCAAGCCGAAACCATGAACACCGCGCGCATGACCCACAGCTTCGCCATGGCCCACATTCAGGGCTTGCCGGGTTTTGCCGAGCTGGTCGATCACGGCATCGCCGCCCTGCGCGGACCATTGCGTGATGCGTTGCATGGCGGCTGGTTCGCGGTCGCCGAACACCGCGATGACAACACCGGCAAGAACGCCTACCTGCATGCCTTCGTTGCGCTTGCGGCCAGCTCTGCGGTGGTCGCACAGCGTCCCGGCGCCCAAGCGTTGCTGGATGATGCCATCGACATCATCGACACGTATTTCTGGAGCGAGGAAGAGGGCGCCATGCGCGAATTCTTCAATCGTGACTGGAGCGAAGAAGAAGCCTATCGCGGCGCCAACAGCAACATGCACGCGACCGAAGCGTTCCTCGCGCTGGCCGATGTCACTGAAGATCCGCGCTGGCTGGTGCGCGCGCAACGCATCGTCGAGCGGGTGATCCACGGTCACGCTGCCGGCAACGGTTACATGGTCATCGAGCATTTTGACCGCGACTGGCAACCACTGCGTGACTACAACCTCGACAATCCTGCTGACGGTTTCCGCCCCTACGGCACCACGCCGGGTCACGGTTTCGAGTGGGCGCGGCTGTTGCTCCATCTCGAAGCCGCGCGGGTGCAGGCCGGTATGCTCACGCCCGGTTGGCTCGCCACCGATGCGCAAAAACTGTTCGAGAACAATTGCCGCAACGGTTGGGACGTCGATGGTCTGCCAGGCATCGTCTACACCCTCGACTGGGACAACAAAGCCGTGGTCCGCCACCGCTTGCACTGGACCCACGCCGAAGCCAGCGCCGCCGCCAGTGCCTTGCTCAAACGCACCGGCGATGCGCAATACGAAAGCTGGTACCGGCTGTTCTGGGAATTCTGCGAGATGAATTTCATCGACCGTTGCGACGGCAGTTGGCACCACGAACTCAATCCGCAAAACATCCCAAGTGCCGATATCTGGCCGGGCAAACCCGATCTGTATCATGCCTGGCAAGCGGTGCTGATCCCTCGTCTACCCTTGTCGCCCAGTATGGCGACCGCGCTGGCACAGTTATCCCAGAGCAGTCCTGTGTAACCATGTGGTGACATTCGCGCGTCCCTTCGTTACCTGCGAAGGGAAACGTCCTGTTTAAACTCCTGTGCAGCGCAAGCACCAGACTTGCATGCATAACAACAAGAAAGGTACATCTCAGATGAATGCGATTTCTCGCCTCGCTACTGTCATTTCTGTCGCCTCCCTGTTCCCGCTCGCAATTCTGCCTCTCAGTGTTTCCGCTGCCGAATCCAAAGGTTCGGTCGAAGTCGTGCACTGGTGGACGTCCGGTGGCGAAAAAGCTGCCGTTGATGTGCTCAAGGCCCAAGTCGAAAAAGACGGTTTCACCTGGAAAGACGGCGCTGTCGCCGGTGGTGGCGGTGCGACTGCCATGACCGTGCTGAAAAGCCGCGCAGTCGCTGGCAACCCGCCTGGCGTTGCCCAGATCAAAGGCCCGGACATCCAGGAATGGGCATCCACTGGCCTGCTCGACACCGACGTTTTGAAAGACGTCGCCAAGTCGGAAAAGTGGGACAGCCTGCTCGACAAGAAAGTCTCCGATACCGTGAAGTACGACGGTGATTACGTGGCCGTGCCGGTGAATATTCACCGCGTGAACTGGCTGTGGATCAACCCGGAAGTGTTCAAGAAAGCCGGGATCACCAAGAACCCGACCACCCTCGAAGAATTCTATGCCGCTGGCGACAAGCTCAAGGCTGCGGGCTTCATTCCGCTGGCTCACGGCGGTCAGCCTTGGCAGGACAGCACCGTGTTCGAAGCTGTAGTGCTTTCGGTCATGGGTGTCGATGGTTACAAGAAAGCCTTGGTTGACCTGGACAACGCCGCGCTGACTGGCCCGGAAATGGTCAAGGCGCTGACCGAGCTGAAGAAAGTCGCGACCTACATGGACGCCGACGGCAAAGGTCAGGACTGGAACCTGGAAGCGGCCAAGGTCATCAACGGCAAGGCCGGCATGCAGATCATGGGTGACTGGGCCAAGTCCGAATGGACCGCCGCGAAGAAAGTCGCGGGCAAAGACTACGAGTGCGTAGCTTTCCCGGGCACCGACAAGGCGTTCACCTACAACATCGACTCGTTGGCCGTGTTCAAGCAGAAAGACGCCGGCACTGCGGCCGGTCAGCAGGACATCGCCAAAGTCGTGCTGGGTGAAAACTTCCAGAAAGTCTTCAGCATCAACAAAGGCTCGATCCCGGTTCGCAACGACATGTTGAACAACATGGACAAGCTCGGCTTCGACTCCTGCGCACAGACTGCTGCCAAGGACTTCCTCGCGGACGCCAAGTCCGGCGGCCTGCAGCCAAGCATGGCGCACAACATGGCGACCACGCTGGCCGTGCAAGGCGCGTTCTTTGATGTCGTGACCAACTACATCAACGACCCGAAAGCCGACCCGGCCGACACTGCCAAGAAACTCGGCGCTGCGATCAAGTCCGCCAAGTAATGCTTGGCCCCGGTAGGAGTGAGCCTGCTCGCGATAGCAGTTGGTCAGGTAACAGATTTATCAACTGACACACCGCAATCGCGAGCAGGCTCACTCCTACAAGGGGGCGAGTTGCCCAAGTAGTCCTTTTCTCTCGTACTGGATTTCCCCATGAGTTCTGTTGCTGTGTTCAGCAAGGCCTCGCCGTTCGATGCATTGCAACGCTGGCTACCCAAACTGGTGCTGGCGCCGAGCATGTTCATCGTGCTGGTGGGCTTCTATGGCTACATCCTGTGGACGTTCGTGCTGTCGTTCACCACCTCGACTTTCCTGCCCAACTACAAGTGGGCCGGTCTGGCGCAATACGCGCGGTTGTTCGACAACGACCGCTGGTGGGTCGCGAGCAAAAACCTCGCGGTGTTCGGCGGTATGTTCATCGGCATCACCCTGGTGATCGGCGTGCTGCTGGCGGTGTTCCTCGATCAGCGCATCCGTCGCGAAGGCTTTATCCGCACCATTTACCTGTACCCGATGGCGCTCTCGATGATCGTCACCGGTACCGCGTGGAAATGGCTGCTCAACCCGGGCATGGGCCTGGACAAATTGTTGCGTGACTGGGGCTGGGAAGGCTTCCGTCTCGACTGGCTGATTGACCCCGATCGCGTGGTTTACTGCTTGGTGATCGCCGCTGTGTGGCAAGCCTCGGGCTTCATCATGGCGATGTTCCTTGCCGGCCTGCGTGGTGTTGATCAATCGATCATCCGTGCCGCGCAGATCGATGGCGCGAGCATGCCGACGATCTACTGGAAAGTGGTGCTGCCAAGCCTGCGTCCGGTGTTCTTCAGTGCGGTGATGATTCTGGCGCACATCGCGATCAAGAGCTTCGACCTGGTCGCGGCGATGACTGCCGGCGGCCCGGGTTACTCCTCCGACCTGCCCGCGATGTTCATGTATTCCTTCACCTTCAGTCGCGGCCAGATGGGCATGGGCTCGGCCAGTGCGATTCTGATGCTCGGTGCGATCCTCGCGATCATCGTGCCTTACCTGTATTCCGAGCTGAGGACCAAGCGCAATGACTAGTCTCGCTGCCAAACCTGCTATCAGCCTGAGTCGCATCGCGATCTACGCGGTACTGATCCTCGCCGTACTGCTTTATCTGGTGCCGCTGGTGGTCATGTTGCTGACCAGCTTCAAGACTCCGGAAGACATCAGCACCGGCAACCTGCTGAGCTGGCCGACCGTGGTCAGCGGCATCGGCTGGGTCAAGGCCTGGGCCACGGTTGACGGTTACTTCTGGAACTCGATCAAGATCACCGTTCCGGCCGTGATCATCTCCACCGCCATCGGTGCGTTGAACGGTTACGTGCTGTCGTTCTGGCGCTTCCGTGGTTCGCAGCTGTTCTTCGGTCTGCTGTTGTTCGGCTGCTTCCTGCCATTCCAGACCGTGCTGCTGCCAGCCTCGTTCACCCTCGGCAAAATGGGCCTGGCAAGCACCACCACTGGCTTGGTGTTTATCCATGTGGTTTACGGTCTGGCGTTCACCACGCTGTTCTTCCGTAACTACTACGTGAGCATTCCGGATGCGCTGGTGAAAGCTGCACGTCTGGACGGCGCGGGTTTCTTCACGATTTTCCGGCGGATCATTCTGCCGATGTCGACGCCGATCATCATGGTTTGCCTGATCTGGCAGTTCACCCAGATCTGGAACGACTTCCTGTTTGGTGTGGTGTTCTCCAGTGGTGATTCGCAGCCGATTACGGTAGCGCTGAACAACCTGGTCAACACCAGCACCGGCGCCAAGGAATACAACGTTGATATGGCAGCGGCGATGATCGCCGGCCTGCCGACCCTGCTGGTCTATGTGGTCGCAGGCAAGTATTTCGTGCGCGGGCTGACGGCCGGCGCAGTCAAGGGGTAATCATGGCAACGCTCGAACTTCGCAACGTCAACAAGACCTACGGTGCCGGCCTGCCGGACACCCTGAAGAACATTGAACTGTCGATCAAGGACGGTGAGTTCCTGATCCTCGTCGGCCCGTCGGGCTGCGGCAAATCGACCTTGATGAACTGCATCGCCGGTCTGGAAACCATCACCGGCGGCGCGATCATGATCGGTGATCAAGACGTCAGCGGCATGAGCCCGAAGGATCGCGACATCGCCATGGTGTTCCAGTCCTACGCGCTGTACCCGACCATGAGCGTGCGCGAGAACATTGAGTTCGGTCTGAAGATTCGCAAGATGCCGCAGTCGGCGATCGATGAAGAAGTCGCGCGCGTGGCCAAACTGCTGCAGATCGAACACTTGCTCAATCGCAAGCCGGGTCAGCTTTCCGGTGGTCAGCAACAGCGTGTGGCGATGGGCCGTGCACTGGCACGTCGACCAAAGATTTATCTGTTCGACGAACCGCTGTCCAACCTCGACGCCAAGCTGCGCGTCGAGATGCGCACCGAAATGAAACTGATGCACCAGCGCCTGAAAACCACCACGGTCTACGTAACCCACGACCAGATCGAAGCGATGACCCTGGGCGACAAGGTTGCGGTGATGAAGGACGGCATCATTCAGCAGTTCGGCACGCCAAAAGAGATCTACAACGACCCGGCCAACCTGTTCGTCGCGAGTTTCATCGGTTCACCGCCGATGAACTTCATTCCGCTGCGTCTGCAACGCAAGGACGGTCGTCTGCTGGCGCTGCTCGACAGCGGTCAGGCGCGTTGCGAGCTGCCGATGAGCATGCAGGACGCCGGGCTCGAAGATCGCGAAGTGATCCTCGGCCTGCGCCCGGAGCAAATCGTGTTGGCGAACGGCGAGGGCAATGGCCTGCCAAGCATTCGTGCCGAAGTGCAGGTGACTGAGCCGACCGGCCCGGACACGCTGGTATTCGTCAACCTCAATGAAACCAAAGTCTGCTGCCGTCTGGCGCCGGACGTGGCACCGCAGGTGGGCGAGAACCTGACGCTGCAATTCGATCCGTCGAAAGTGTTGTTGTTCGATGCCAAGACCGGTGAGCGCCTCGGCAATGCCGGCCAACCACAGACCGATGCGCGGTCTGCGAACGTGGCGCAATTCAAAGGCCGCTGAAGATCAATGCTGGAATGCGGTCATGTGGGAGCTGGCTTGCCAGCGATGAGGCCGGCACATCCAACATGGATGTCGCCTGAAGCACCGCCATCGCTGGCAAGCCAGCTCCCACAGGGATTGGATTCCAAAAGGAGCACGCGGTGGATTGCCTGTAATCCATCGCAATTTATGTAAACCGCGTTAGATAAAAACAGTTAATAACAATAAAGACGAGGATGTAGGGATGAAAAAGAAACACGTCAATGCCCGGTTGATCTGCCAAGTGTCGGCTGCGGCGGCCTTGGTGCTGGCCGGTAACGCCATGGCGGCGGATGCCTTCAGTTCCGATTCGAAATGGATGACCGGCGACTGGGGTGGCGAGCGTACCAAGCTGATCGAGCAGGGTATCGACATCAAGGCTGACTACGTTGGGGAAGTCGGTGGCAACCTGAACGGTGGCTACAACGACGACAAGACCGCGCGTTACGCTGACCAGTTCGGTCTGGGCGTGGCACTCGATCTGCAAAAGCTCTGGGGCTGGGATAACACCCAGGCGAAGATCCAGCTGACCAACCGTAACGGTTACAACATCTCCAACGACCGCGTTGGCGATCCGCGTGCCGGCACCTTGAGCTCCTCGCAAGAAGTTTACGGTCGTGGCCACATGGTGCGTCTGACCCAGTTGTGGATTCAGCACCAGTTCTTCGACAACAAACTCGACGTCAAGGCCGGTTACTTCGGCGAAGGCGAAGACTTCAACACCTTCCCGTGCGACTTCCAGAACCTCGCGTTCTGCGGTTCGCAAGTGGGTAACTGGGCAACCAACATCTGGTACAACTGGCCGGTCAGCCAGGCCGCGATCCGTGTGAAGTACAACATCAACGACGAGCTCTACGCGCAAATCGGTGCGTACAACCAGAACCCGTCGCAGCTGGAACACGGCAACGGCTTCAAACTCAGCGGCAGCGGCACCAAAGGTACTGTGTTGCCGGTTGAGTTGGTCTGGTCGCCGAAGGTCAACAGCCTGCCGGGCGAATACCGCGTCGGTTACTACAAGAGCACGGCCGATGCCGACGACGTTCGTGAAGACGTCAACGGTTTCGACGCCGCCACCACTGGCGACGCGTACAAAACCCACAGCAGCAAAAGCGGCTACTGGTTCGTGGCGCAACAGCAACTCACCAGCCACAACGGTGATGCTTCTCGCGGTCTGAATATCGCGGCCAACGCCACGTTCCACGACAAAGACACCAACTTCATCGACAACTACCAGTCGGTGATGTTCGTCTACAAAGGCCCGTTCGACGCGCGTCCGAAGGATGACGTCGGTATCGGCGCGGCGCGTATCCACGTCAACGATGACGTGAAGAAAAACGCCGAGCTGCTGAACGCTTCCAACGGTGTGTCGGACTACGACAATCCGGTGTTCTCGCCAATTCGCGAAACCGAATACAACTACGAGATCAACTACGGCTTCCACGTCACCAACTGGCTGACCGTACGTCCTAACCTGCAGTACATCACTCACCCGGGTGGTGTGGATGAAGTTGATAACGCTTTGGTCGCTGGCCTGAAAATTCAGTCTACGTTCTGACGCGTCTGCGATAAGCTCCTCTCTATGTGCGCATATTTGCGGACAGCCAAGGCTGTCCGCTTTTTTTTGAGGGGCAGTAATCCCCGTGACAGTTGAATTCGGAACCGTGGCCAATGCATGAGCATCCGCTACAACGCTTCTTCAAATCCCTGCGTGAACAACCGGTGTTCGCCTGGGAGCGCTATCAGATGCGCGACGTGTTGGTGATCGATCACCCGCTGTGTCAGGCGGTGTTCAGTCGTCAGGGCGCGCAGTTGCTGCACTTTCAGCCGCGTGGGCAAAAGCCGTGGTTGTGGTGTGCGGCGAAGTGGCCGCACGTGGGTGCCATTCGCGGTGGTGTGCCGGTGTGCTGGCCGTGGTATGGCCGTCATCCGAGCGAAAACGCCTGGCCATCGCATGGTTGGGCGCGCTTGCTCGACTGGAAGTTGCTCGACAGCAGCAGCGCCGAAGACGGCGTGCGCCTGCACTGGCAATTGCAGCTGTGCGACTGGCAGGTCGACCTGCACGCGCATCTGGGGGAGCGCATGGAATTACGCCTGAGCACCGAGCATCAGGACGACATGCCGTGCCAGTTGAGCCAGGCTTTGCACGCTTACTGGCGTATTGGCGATGTCGGTGAGATAGCGCTGTCTGGGCTCGAAGGAGCGCAGGGTTATGACCAGTTGAATCGCCAGGTTTGCCAGCAGGAAGGTGAGTTGCGAGTGGATGGCGGCTGTCAGCGGGTGTTCCAGCACGACGGCGAATTGCAGTTGAAAGATCACGCCTGGCAGCGTGAGTTGTGCATCGATACCGGAGACAGCGCGGACACGGTGGTGTGGCATCCGGGAGCGCGGCCGTTGTTGGGCGTGACGTGGGATGAGATTTCCGAGTTCGTGTGCGTGGAAGCGGCGGCGGGCGGGACGGACAGTCTGCATCTGGCGCCGGGGGAGAAGGCGCATTTGAGTTTGCAGGCGTGGGCGGCGGCTTGAGAGTGTCAAGTACACCGATACCCTCACCCTAGCCCTCTCCCGGGGGGAGAGGGGACCGAATGGGGGATATTCGAGAGATGCACCGACATGAACGAATGTCGGTGAATCCATAATCGACTCAGTGTTTCAGGTCGATGTATAGCGCAAGACACCTCGGTCGGCTCCCTCTCCCTCCGGGAGAGGGCTGGGGTGAGGGTTGGCTTTCGCTTTTAGCGCCTTAGTTGAACTCGTCACCCACCGGATACCGGCTGGCATTCAAGCTCTCTTTGATCTTGCGCAGATGCGGCTGGAAATCCACGCCACGACGCAAGGTCATCCCGGTCGCCAACACATCCAGCACCGTCAACTGAATGATCCGCGACGTCATCGGCATATAAATGTCGGTGTCTTCCGGCAACGGAATATTCAGGCTCAAGGTACTCGCCTTGGCCAGCGGCGAATTCTCCGCCGTCAAACCCAACACCGAAGCGCCGTTCTCGCGAGCAATGCGCGCCACTTCGACCAGCTCACGGGTACGGCCGGTGTAGGAGATGATCACGAACAACTCACCGGTGTGCGCCACCGAGGCAATCATCCGTTGCATCAACACATCGGCGTGCGCGGTGACGGCGAGGTTGAAGCGGAAGAACTTGTGCTGCGCATCCAGCGCCACCGGCGCCGAAGCGCCGAGGCCGAAGAAGTGGATCTGTCGTGCTTGAATCAACAGGTCGACGGCGCGGCTGATCAGGTTCGGATCGAGCGCCTGGCAAGCACTGTCCAGCGACGCGATGGCGCTGCCGAAAATCTTCTGCGTGTACGCCTCGGGATTGTCGTCGGCCTCGACCGCGCGGCTGACATACGCCGCGCCGCTGGCCAGGCTCTGCGCCAGTTGCAGCTTGAGTTCGGGATAGCCGCTGACACCGAACGAACGGCAGAAACGGTTGACCGTCGGTTCGCTCACCGAGGCCGCCTGGGCGAGGGCGGCGATGCTGAAGCGGGTGGCCTGCTGCGGGTTTAGCAGGATCACCTCGGCGACTTTGCGTTCGGCCTTGTTCAGGTCTTCAAGGCGACTCTGGATCTGTTCCAGTAAATTTCGCACGCGGTCCATATGGAATTCCTAATTCACCTGCGCAAAGGTGCGCCGGGCTATGCAAATTGGGCCTTTGATATGGCCCGTAACGGTGGCCTATCCTACTGATGGCTCCGACCGACCACCACTCGGAATCTGTATTTTGCGAAAATGTTGTGGTTATTACTACATTTTCCCTTGAGTGATGCCTTGAAAAAAGGTATTTGTAGCTTAACTTGATAAAAGAACAAACATCATGCCTTCGATTACGGTTGAACCGTGCACCTTTGCCTTGTTCGGCGCGCTTGGCGATCTGGCCCTGCGCAAGCTGTTTCCTGCCCTTTATCACCTCGATGGCGCTGATCTGCTGCACGAGGACACGCGCATCATCGCGTTGGCCCGTGAAGAAGGTTCCGAGCAACAGCACATGGCGTTCATCGCCGCCGAACTGCGTCGTTATGTAGGCAAAGAGCTGGACGAGGCCGTCGCCGAGCGTTTTCTCGCACGCCTGACCTACCTGCACGTCGACTTCCTCAGATCTGAAGATTATGTGGCGCTGGCCGAACTGGCTGGCAGCACGCAACGCATGATTGCCTACTTCGCCACGCCGGCAGCGGTGTACGGCGCGATCTGCGAGAACCTGGCGAAAGTCGGTCTGGCAGAAAATACCCGTGTGGTGCTGGAAAAACCGATCGGCTCCGACCTCGAATCGTCGCGCAAGGTGAACGACGCGGTAGCGCAGTTCTTCCCGGAAAACCGCACCTACCGCATCGACCACTACCTGGGCAAAGAAACCGTTCAGAACCTGATCGCCCTGCGTTTCGCCAACAGTCTGTTCGAAACCCAGTGGAACCAGAATTACATCTCCCACGTGGAAATCACCGTGGCCGAGAAGGTTGGCATCGAAGGCCGCTGGGGCTACTTCGACAAGGCCGGCCAACTGCGCGACATGATCCAGAATCACCTGTTGCAGTTGCTCTGCCTGATCGCCATGGACCCGCCGGCTGACCTGTCCGCCGACAGTATCCGTGACGAGAAAGTAAAAGTGCTCAAGGCGCTCGCGCCGATCAGCCCGGAAGGCCTGACCACGCAGGTCGTGCGCGGCCAGTACATCGCCGGCCACAGCGAAGGCAAATCCGTACCGGGTTACCTCGAAGAACCGAATTCCAACACCCAGAGCGACACCGAAACCTTCGTCGCTCTGCGTGCCGACATCCGCAACTGGCGCTGGGCCGGCGTGCCGTTTTACCTGCGTACCGGCAAACGCATGCCGCAAAAGCTGTCGCAGATCGTCATCCACTTCAAGGAACCGTCGCACTACATTTTTGCGCCGGAACAACGCCTGCAGATCAGCAACAAACTGATCATCCGCCTGCAACCGGACGAAGGCATTTCCTTGCGCGTGATGACCAAAGAGCAGGGCCTGGACAAAGGCATGCAACTGCGCAGCGGGCCGCTGCAACTGAATTTCTCCGACACCTGGCGTAGCGCGCGGATCCCCGATGCCTACGAGCGGTTGTTGCTGGAAGTGATGAACGGCAATCAGAACCTGTTTGTCCGTAAAGATGAAATTGAAGCCGCGTGGAAGTGGTGTGACCAGCTGATCGCCGGGTGGAAAAAATCCGGTGACGCGCCCAAGCCGTATGCGGCCGGGTCGTGGGGGCCGATGAGCTCCATTGCATTGATCACGCGGGACGGGAGGTCGTGGTATGGCGATATCTGATGTGCAACTGCCTGCGGGCGTGAACGCTCACGAATACAAGAGCCCGGTGCTGTTGGCCGAAGGTCTGGCGCTGAACGTCGCCAAGCAATTGAGCGAGGCCATTGCGGCACGCGGTAACGCGGTGCTGGTGGTGTCTGGCGGTCGTAGTCCGGTAGCGTTTTTCCAGCACCTGGCCAAGCAGGATCTGGACTGGTCGAAGGTCGTCGTGACCCTCGCCGATGAGCGCTGGGTACCGGTTGAACACGCCGACAGCAATGCCGGTCTGCTCAAGCAATACTTGCTCAAAGGCCCGGCGGCCAAGGCGCAGTTCCTCAGCCTTTATAGCGCGGCGGCCAACGTCGAGCAGGCTGCTGAACAGGCTGACCGCTTGCTCGCCGAATTGCCGCCGATTGACGTGCTGGTGTTGGGCATGGGCGATGACGGCCACACCGCGTCGCTGTTCCCCGACAGCCCGAACCTGACCGAAGCCTTGCAGGCCGATGGCACACGCCGTTGCTGGCCGATGCTGGCGCCGAGTGTGCCGCGTCAGCGCCTGACCATGAGCCGTGCGCTGCTGGCCTCGGCCCGGCACAAGATTCTGTCGATTTCCGGTCAATCGAAACTGACCACCCTGAATGCCGCACTGGCATCCGACGACGTCGCCGCCATGCCGGTGCGCGCGTTTCTGCAACCTACGTTAGAGATTTACTGGTGCCCATGAGCCAAGGAACAGCCGCTATGACAACCCCATCCCCGACCGTTTCCATGGCGGACAAAGTTGCCCTGATCGACAGCCTCTGCGCCAAGGCGCGGATCCTGCCGGTGATCACCATCGCTCGCGAACAGGACGTGCTGCCACTGGCTGACGCTCTGGCTGCCGGTGGTCTGACCGCGCTGGAAGTGACCCTGCGTTCGCAGTTCGGCCTCAAGGCCATCCAGATCCTGCGCGACCAGCGTCCGGAACTGATGACCGGTGCCGGTACCGTGCTCGATCGCAACATGCTCGCGGCTGCCGAAGCCGCTGGTTCGCAGTTCATCGTCACTCCGGGCATTACCCGTGACCTGCTGGAAGCCAGCGTCGACAGCCCGATTCCGCTGTTGCCGGGCATCAGCAACGCTTCCGGCATCATGGAAGGCTACGGTCTGGGTTATCGCCGCTTCAAGCTGTTCCCGGCTGAAGTCAGCGGTGGCGTGGCGGCAATCAAAGCTCTCGGCGGCCCGTTCGGCGAAGTGAAATTCTGCCCGACTGGCGGCGTGGGTCCTGCCAACATCAAGAGCTACATGGCGCTGAAAAACGTCATGTGCGTGGGCGGTAGCTGGATGCTTGATCCGGAGTGGATCAAGAACGGCGACTGGGCCCGTATTCAGGAATGCACCGCCGAGGCGTTGGCACTGCTGGACTGATTGTTACCAGACACTTCGTTGTGTGTTCTACGGCTTTACGGTGCGCTTGGTCGGTGCACCGTTTTTTTTTGCCTGAAAATTGCTGTGTAGAAGCTATGTAGGAGCTGTCGAGTGAAACGAGGCTGCGATCTTTTGACCTTGCTCTTGAGCGCCAACATCAAAAGATCGCAGCCTTCGGCAGCGCCTACATCGACACCGTTACGACGCGATACATAGTTACCGCACAGCCGCGTTGGCGTGACGCTAATCTGCGTTCATCTTACGGAAGAGAGAACGCCTCATGGACGACCATCAATCAGCAGACTTGCCCCATCAGCCTCTTCGGCAACGGCACACTCATATCCCTGGCAGCTTCGATTGGCGCAAAACCGAAGGCAAGGTGCGCAACATCAGTGGCGGCATCGAAGGCCTGCCCCTGATTTTGCGTCTGGTCCTGGTCGACGCCATGACCGGTGAGCCAGTGGTTGGCGCCGAGGTCCGGATCGAACAGAACATCGGCGCCGACAGCCTGTGCGGCGCCCAGTCGACCGACAGCCAAGGCATCGTGCGGTTTACCAGTATTTACCCGGATCAGCACTCTGGCGGGGCCTCGTGCATCGCCATGACCGTGTGCATCGCCAGTGATGATCAACACCCGCAGTCACATCAGGAGGCCTGGGCAGGACGGCTGCATCTTCCCAGTGTATGTGGCTGTGAAGCGGTGGGCGATGACGCCTCGCGGCTGTCGTTGCGAGCGATTGGCGGGGAAGGTCTTGAGGACGGCTACTTCGGCAGCCTGACGATCGGCGTCGACACCTTTGCGGTGTCGTCGCAGATCGGCCTTGCTGGCTACGAGAAGTCCACAGGCGCGGTGTTTTAGCGCAGCTCGTTCAGCGCGCGGACCAGCAACTGCATGTCGCCAGCGGTGGTGGTCAGCCCCGGTGTAATGCGGATGCTCGGTCCGCTGGCGGCGCCGTTACGCACCACGGTGAACAGGTTGTAATCATTGAGCAGGCGCTCCGCCATCGCTTGTTGATCGTCGTGCCGGGTGAAACGCAGCGATGTGATGCCGCAATACAGCCTTGGATCGTCTGGCGTCATGACTTCGATGCCCGGCAAGTGCCTTACCGCGCTGACCCACAGATTGCGCAGATAATTGACGCGAGCGCCTTTGGCCGGTGCACCGCCGAGGGAGCGGTGCTCCTCGAACACCAGCGGCAAGGTCATCAGTGCTGGAATGTTGGGCGTGCTGTACGACGTGCGCGCACGGATGTCATTAGCCGGGTAATGCATTTCACCCATATCCGGATCAATGTCGGCCAGGCGTTGCGGTGCGATATAGAGGAAGCCGAGGGTGAGCGGGGCACCGATCCATTTGTGCAGGTTGTATCCGGCGAACGCGATGCCGAGGGAGTCGAGGTCGAACTCGATCTGACCGAGTGCATGGGCGCCGTCGAGGATGACATCGACGCCATGCTCTTTGGCCAGCGCGGCGATGGCTTGTACCGGCATCACCAGACCGGTGCGGTGAGTGACGTGAGTAAGGGCCATCAGCTTGATCTTCGGGTGGCCGCTGAACGCTTCGCGGTAAGTCTCCACCAGGCTGTCGTAACTCGCTGGGTGCGCGTGGGCAATCTCGATCACATCGGCGCCACGATGTCTGGCCAGCCAGCGCATGGCGCCTTTGACCGTGTCGTATTCCAGATCACTGATCAGCACCTGATCGCCCGGTTGCAAGCGGTTGTAGTTGCGGATCAGCGACTGCAGGCCTTCGGTGGCGTTACGGGTGAAGGCTACGCTCTGCGCGCGCACACCGATCAGCTCGGCCAGTTGCGCACGGATATCGAGGTTGTCGTGCTGCTCGAAACGCTGGCGCACGTACACCGAATTGCTGGTGTTGATCAGCTCGATATTGCGCTGGTATTCCTCGATTACTGTGCGCGACATGCGCCCGAAGTAACCGTTTTCCAGGTTCACGGGACCGGGTTGAACGTCGTAACGGTCGGCGAACGTTTGCCAGAAGGCTTCGTCACGGGCACGGCGGGTGTTATCGGGCATGGTCGGCTGACTCTACAGAGGAGGGCGCTTCAATGGCGCGGGGCAGGTTTGCCGTGTTTGGCGCGCAGCGGTTCGAGCAAGTCCGAGAGGCCGTTATGGTCGATCTCTTGCATCAGCGCGAGCAGGCCGCCGAGTTCGCCGCGAGGGAAACCTTCCCGGGCAAACCAGTTCAGGTACGGCCCCGGGAGGTCGGCAATGATTCGGCCCTTGTACTTGCCGAAGGGCATTTCGCGGGTGATCAGCAGTTCGAGTTTTTCGGGATTCATCAGGGATTTCGTCTGGCTTCAAATCAGCTTGGAAAATACAGGCATTCTGCATGCAGGCCAAATGACAGATCATGCAAATAACCGTGATACAGATAGTTCACTTATATTTAACTCATTGATAATTAAAGAAATTCTATAAATAAAAAAGCTGGCACGCACACTGCAATATCCCTTGCATCTTCAACCAATCGCAAGGAATTGAAAAATGACCGACATGAATAAAGAAGCCATCTCTGTACTCAATGACCTGATTGAAACCTGCAAGGACGGTCAGGAAGGGTTCAAGACTTGCGCCGAAGACATCAAACATCCAGAACTGAAAACCCTGTTTGTCACCCGCTCTGCCGATTGCGCAACCGCTGCAGCAGAACTGCAGGCCGAAGTTCGCAAGCTGGGCGGCGATCCGGAAACTTCCACCAGCGTCAGCGGTGACCTGCACCGTCGTTGGGTCGACGTCAAAGCCATGTTCACCGGCAAGGACGAAGAAGCTGTGCTGAACGAAGCCGAGCGCGGTGAAGACCACGCACTGAAGGCCTACAAAGAAGCCCTCGAGAAAATCACCAAGCACAACCTGGTGGGTATTCGTGATCTGGTTGAACGCCAATACCACGGCGTACAACGCAACCACGACCAGGTGAAAGCCCTGCGTAACGAGGCTCGCGCTCGCTCTTAAGCGTTCGCCGGGTACAAAAAACGCCAGCGAGTCTGGCGTTTTTTTATGTCTGGGGGAAAGCCAAAGCAAGGGCCCCTCACCCTAGCCCTCTCCCGGAGGGAGAGGGGACTGATCCAGGTGTTCTGTCGAGGTACGCCGACCTGAAATATCCAGTCGAACTCAAGATCTGAAAACCACGGAGATCGGCTCCCTTTCCCCCTCGCCCCTTGGGGGAGAAGGGACTGATTGGGGTGAATGTGGGAGATACACCGACTTGAACGATCTGAGGTGAACTCAGGTTTTGAAAAGCATCGAGATCGGCTCCCTTTCCCCCTCGCCCCCCAGGGGGAGAGGGCTGGGGTGAGGGGGAAAAGCTCTCACTGACACACCACAAATCAATCAGCCAATGCTGATCGCCGGCAAAGTCGGCAACGTCACCGTCTGTTGCTTGCGCGGCGCCAGAATCTCCGCCTCACCATCCACTACCAACTCATCGCGCTGGTTGAACACACGAGTGGCAATGCGCACACGAAACTTTGGCAGCTTCTCGAGAATTTCCAGGCGCACGGTCAGCGTGTCACCGATCTTCACCGGCTTCTGAAAGCTCATCTGTTGACCGATATAAATAGTCCCCGGCCCAGGCAGCTCGCAGGCAACGGCGGCACTGATCAGCGCGCCACTGAACATACCGTGAGCGATACGCTCCTTGAACATGCTCGCGGCGGCAAATTCGGCGTCAAGGTGCACCGGGTTGTGGTCACCGGACATGGCGGCGAACAGTTGAATATCGCGTTCTTCGACGGTCTTGCTGTAGCTGGCGGTCTGGCCGACTTCGAGGGCTTCGTAAGGGATGTTGGTAACCTGGGTCATCGGTCTCGATTCCTGTGACGGATTCAGTGAATCCACAAAAAATTATTCGCTGCGCTGAGGGCGCGGATGGCTCAGGGCCTGATCGATCCAGGCCAGCACATCAGCGATCACTTCGTCGCGATTGGTTTCGTTGAACAATTCGTGCCGCGCCTGCGGGTAGATCTTCAGTTGCAGGTGCTGGCTGCCGGCCGTGCGCAAGGCATTGGCCAGATCTGTCAGACGCTTGCCTTCACTCACCGGATCACATTCGCCGCCGATTACCAGCAGCGGCAGGCCCGGATCGATCTGCGCGAGATTGGACGCTTTGCTGATCTGCTGCAAGCCGCCGAGCAGGTCGATCCACAGTTGATTGGTGCAGCGAAAGCCACACAGCGGGTCGTTGGCGTACAAGTCGACCTCCGCCGGATCGCGGCTGAGCCAGTCGAAGCGTGTGCGCACCGGTTTGAATTGGTTATTGAACGAGCCGAACGACAGCCATTCGATCAGCGCACTGCGGCCCTTGCCACCCTGACGGAGTTTTTCCAGGCGGGCGATCTGCCGCGCAGCGCGGTACAGCGCAACAGGCTGAAAGTTGGAACCACTGAGAATCGCTCCGTGCAGACTGGCGCTGTGATGCAGCAAATAACCTTGGGCGATGTAACTGCCCATGCTGTGGCCCAGCAGGATGATCGGCACGCTGGGGTGCTGCTGGCCGATGTGCTGATTGAGGCTGGCCAGATCGCCGAGCACTTTGCACCAGCCATCGTCATCGGCGAAGTGGCCGAGGGTACCGTGATTGGCGGTTTTGCCATGTCCGCGTAAATCCGGCGCATACACGCCATATCCTTTGTCGCAAAACGTGTCGGCCAGTCGTGCGTAGCGGCCGCTGTGTTCCGCCATGCCATGGGCCAGCAGGATCACCGCTTTCAACGGCGCCGCCGGCAGCCATTGATTGACGAACAGGCGGCTGCGGTCACTCGCGTCCAGCCATAGGGTGTCGTGGATCATGGCGATTCCTTTGCTCAGAGTCGGATCATTGTATAGCGCGTCTGATCAGCCCACGCCACGGCAGGAAGATTCACACGATCAATGACGGCTTTGCCCATATTTGCCTCAATGGCCATAACTGCTAGTGTCCGTGAAGCTCCGCTTTTTCAGAAATGACAGAAAGCGGCCCCGGATCAGCTCAGGTAAAGAGGACAAGAACAATGCAACCTGATTTCTGGAACGACAAACGCCCGGCCGGCGTACCGCTGGACATCGACATGGGAGAGTTCAAGTCGGTGATCGAGGTGTTCGAGCGTTCCTGCAAGAAGTTCGCCGATCGCCCGGCGTTCAGCAATATGGGCATCACCCTGACCTACGCTGAACTCGAGCGCCAGAGCGCCGCCTTCGCCGGTTACCTGCAGGCGCATACCGATCTGGTTCCGGGCGATCGCATTGCGGTGCAGATGCCCAACGTCCTGCATTACCCGATTGCCGTGTTCGGTGCACTGCGTGCCGGGCTGATCGTGGTCAACACCAACCCGCTGTACACCGCGCGGGAGATGCGCCATCAGTTCAAGGATTCCGGCGCACGAGCACTGGTGTACCTGAACATGTTCGGCCAGAAAGTCCAGGAAGTGCTGCCCGACACCGACATTCAATACCTGATCGAAGCGAAGATGGGCGACCTGATGCCCACTGCCAAGGGTTGGCTGGTCAACACCGTGGTCAGTAAAGTGAAGAAAATGGTCCCGGCGTATTCGCTGCCGCAGGCGATCTCCTTCAAAAGTGCACTGCGCATGGGCCGTGGCCTTGGGGTCAAGCCGCTGAAGGTCGGTCTCGACGACATCGCCGTGCTGCAATACACCGGCGGCACCACCGGCCTGGCCAAAGGCGCGATGCTCACTCACGGCAATCTGGTGGCGAACATGCAGCAAGTGCGCGCCTGTCTCGCGCAACTCGGCCCGGACGGCCAGCCGCTGCTGCGCGAAGGCCAGGAAGTGATGATTGCGCCGCTGCCGCTGTATCACATCTATGCGTTCACGGCGAACTGCATGTGCATGATGGTTTCCGGCAACCACAACGTGCTGATCACCAACCCGCGCGACATTGCCGGCTTCATCAAGGAGTTGAAGAACTGGCGCTTCTCGGCGCTGCTGGGCTTGAACACCTTGTTCGTGGCGCTGATGGATCACGCGGATTTCAAGACCCTCGATTTCTCCAGTCTGAAGCTCACCAACTCCGGCGGCACCGCGCTGGTCAAGGCCACCGCCGAGCGCTGGGAGCAAATAACCGGTTGCCGCATCACCGAAGGTTACGGCCTCACCGAAACTTCACCGGTGGCCTGTACCAACCCGTACGGCGATCAATCGCGTCTGGGCACGGTCGGTTTGCCGGTACCGGGCACGTTGCTGAAAGTCATCAACGATGACGGTGTCGAACAGCCGATGGGCGAGCGCGGCGAGTTGTGCATCAAGGGCCCGCAGATCATGAAGGGCTACTGGCACAAACCGGAAGCCACCGCCGAAGTGCTGGATGCCGAGGGCTGGTTCAAGTCCGGTGACATTGCGGTGATCGATCCGGATGGTTTTGTGCGAATCGTCGATCGCAAGAAGGACATGATCATCGTCTCCGGTTTCAACGTGTACCCCAATGAAATCGAAGACGTGGTGATGGCGCATCCGAAAGTCGCCAATTGCGCAGTGATCGGCGTGCCGGACGAGCGCTCGGGCGAGGCGGTGAAGTTGTTTGTGGTGGCGCGGGAAACGGGGGTCAGTCTTGAAGAGCTCAAAGCCTACTGCAAAGAGAATTTCACCGCTTACAAAGTGCCGAAACACATTGTGTTGCGTGAGTCATTGCCGATGACGCCTGTCGGGAAAATTCTGCGGCGCGAGTTGCGCGATATCGCTTAAAGACCAGAAGCGAAAAGATCGCAGCCTGCGGCAGCTCCTACAGGAAACGCATTCCAGGGTAGGAGCTGCCGAAGGCTGCGATCTTTTGCTTTAAGTCCCCGAAAACCGGGGCTTTAAGGTTGTTCTAGGATTTTTGCTCTAAAATGACTGCTAGATAGTCTTGAGTCATGATAATGACTGTAGGGGCCGTTTTTGGCTCTAGTCGACCCTTGGCAAAGCTGCTACTCTCGGCGCGCTTTGTGACTTCTCGGCCTATATAAAAGCCAGATTCACCAATACCAAACACACACCAATAATAATCGCATCAAATGCGGTGAAGAATTCGCGTTGCTGAGGAGTGGGCTTCCATGATCGAAGACTTTTGGAAGGATAAATACCCGGCTGGAATTGCTGCCGACATCAATCCGGACGAGTATCCGAACATTCAGGCAGTGTTGAAGCAATCCTGCCAACGCTTCGCCAACAAACCGGCTTTCAGCAACCTGGGCAAGACAATCACCTACGGTGAATTGTACGAATTGTCCGGTGCGTTTGCCGCGTATCTGCAACAGCATACCGATTTGCAGCCCGGTGATCGAATCGCCGTGCAACTGCCCAACGTTCTGCAGTACCCGGTAGCCGTCTTCGGTGCGATCCGCGCCGGGCTGATCGTGGTCAACACCAACCCGCTGTACACCGCGCGGGAAATGGAACACCAATTCAATGACTCCGGCGCCAAGGCGCTGGTGTGCCTGGCGAACATGGCGCACCTGGCCGAAGCCGTGGTGCCGAAAACCGGCGTCAAACACGTTATCGTCACTGAAGTCGCCGACCTGTTGCCGCCGATCAAGCGTCTGCTGATCAACAGCGTCATCAAGTACGTGAAAAAAATGGTGCCGGCCTATCACCTGCCCAAAGCCGTCAAGTTCAACGACGTGCTGAGCAAGGGCCAGGGCCAGCCTGTGGCTGAAGCCAATCCCGACAGCGGCGACGTTGCCGTGCTGCAATACACCGGCGGCACCACCGGCGTAGCCAAAGGCGCGATGCTGACCCATCGCAACCTTGTCGCCAACATGCTGCAGTGCAAAGCGCTGATGGGCTCCAACCTCAATGAAGGTTGCGAAATCCTGATCACGCCGCTGCCGCTGTACCACATCTATGCGTTCACCTTTCATTGCATGGCGATGATGCTGATCGGCAACCACAACATCCTGATCAGCAACCCGCGCGACCTGCCGGCGATGGTCAAGGAACTGTCGAAGTGGAAGTTCAGCGGTTTCGTCGGCCTCAACACGTTGTTCGTGGCGCTGTGCAACAACGAAGGTTTCCGCAAACTGGATTTCTCCGCGCTGAAAGTCACCTTGTCTGGCGGCATGGCTCTGCAACTGGCCGCTGCCGAGCGCTGGAAAGCGGTGACCGGTTGCGCCATCTGCGAAGGTTACGGCATGACCGAAACCAGCCCGGTGGCCACGGTCAACCCGATCCAGAACATCCAGATCGGCACCATCGGTATTCCGGTGCCATCGACCCTGTGCAAAGTCATCGACGATAACGGTGTCGAGCAGCCGCTGGGTGAAATCGGCGAACTGTGCGTCAAAGGCCCGCAAGTGATGAAGGGTTACTGGCAGCGTCAGGAAGCCACCGATGAAATGCTCGACAGCGAAGGCTGGCTGAAGACCGGTGACATCGCGCTG
Source organism: Pseudomonas sp. Irchel 3H7 (assembly GCF_900187605.1). Classification (GTDB taxonomy): domain Bacteria; phylum Pseudomonadota; class Gammaproteobacteria; order Pseudomonadales; family Pseudomonadaceae; genus Aquipseudomonas. The sequence continues at coordinate 91,825 of NZ_FYEA01000003.1, read as the reverse complement.
ATCCAGCCGGACGGCTACATGCGCATCGTCGATCGCAAGAAAGACATGATTCTGGTCTCCGGTTTCAACGTCTACCCGAACGAACTGGAAGACGTGCTGGCGACCCTGCCGGGCGTGTTGCAGTGCGCGGCCATCGGCGTGCCGGACGAGAAGTCGGGCGAGGCGATCAAGATTTTCATCGTTGCCAAACCGGGCGTCACGCTGACCAAGGAAACGGTGATGGAGCACATGCGCGCCAACGTCACCGGCTACAAGGTGCCGCGTTCGGTGGAATTCCGCGATGCGCTGCCGACCACCAACGTCGGCAAGATCCTGCGCCGCGAGTTGCGTGATGAAGAGCTGAAGAAGATCAAGGCCAAGTCCGCCGCCTGAAAACACGAAGCCCCGCAGATGCGGGGCTTTTTGTTGGGGCAGGCTGTAGATTTGCAGTGCTTGGTAAATCTACCCCCTCACCCCAACCCTCCCGAAACGTCGGACCGCCCCCAGGGGGGCGAGGGGGAAGGGAGCCGATCGGGGGCTGTTCAGAACCTGAGTTCGACTCGATATCTCAGGTCGGCGTACCTTGCCCAGACACCTCGGTCAGTCCCCTCTCCCTCTGGGAGAGGGTTAGGGTGAGGGCTATTGACGGAACGGCGCGAAATTCACATTAGTCCCCGCCGGACGCATGTCCTGCAGATACGAATCCTTGTCCGCACTCAATTCCAGGCTCAATGCCGCTTTACGCTTGCCTTCGTTGCGAATCACCAGCCCTTCAAGCTTTTCGCGCAGGAACACCGTCGGCACTTTCAGGTGCAGCAGTTCGTCAGTGGCCGGCGTGTGCATCAGCAAGTGAATCCACTCGTACTGACCGATGGCCAAACGCGACACTGGCAGGTCGAACCACCAGATGTTGCGGTTACGGTTCAGTTCGGCGAAATGGCAGTTGTTGGTGCCGAGCACGGCACCGCCCAGTTCCTTGTTGCGTCGGGCGATGGCCTGCGTTTTATCGAGTTTCATAACATTCCTGCGGGATCAGTTCCTGGCGCTTGGCGCCCATATGTTGCGCATTCTCGGGGCTACGCACGCAAACATAAAGCCCAACCTGCACGCGACGACGAAATGAACCCCTGAAAATAAATGAAACTTGGCGCAAACCCGGCCAGTCAATCATTACGTACTGACTTTTCCCCCTAATTGCACCAAGGAGAAACACCATGAGTAGCACAGGCGATAAAGTAAAAGGCATGGCCAACGAAGCGGTCGGCAACGTTAAGCAAGGCGTCGGTAAAGCCACCGACAACAGCAAGCTGCAGGCCGAAGGCAAGATTCAAGAGAAAAAAGGTGAGGCCCAGCAAGCGGTCGGCAAAGCCAAGGACGCGGTCAAAAAAGGCGTCGACAAGGCGTAATTCAGCCTTGAACGAAAGACAAGAACGGCCATCCAAGGATGGCCGTTTTTGTGTCGAAATTCTGCAGAGACCCGGCAAGGTTCGCCAAACAGGCTACCTTGATGTAAAAAACGGCCCCTGAGTCGCCACGACTTCAACCTGTATTGCGGCGAAAGGAGACGCGAATGATTTTTCCGGACATGAAAGGTCTGCCCCTGCACCGGGTGATGGTGCGCACGGTCACTGAATTCGTCGACGACGAGATGTCGACCTACGCCTCGGCACTGGCCTACCAGATGCTGTTCTCGCTGTTCCCGTTCATTCTGTTTCTGATTGCCTTGATCGGTTTCCTGCACCTGCCGGACTTCTTCTCCTGGCTGCGCCTGCAATCGGAACTGGTCCTGCCGCCACAGGCGCTGGAGCAGGTCAATCCGGTGATCGACCAGTTGCAGCAGTCCAAGGGTGGCTTGCTTTCAGTCGGTATCGTTATCGCCCTGTACACCGCTTCCGCGGGCGTGCGCTTGATGATGAGCGCGATGAACGCCGCGTACGACGTGGTCGAGGGCCGGCCGATCTGGAAGCGTTTCCCGCTGTCGATTGTCTACACCGTCGGCATTGCCGGCATGCTGCTGGTGGCCGCCGCGCTGATGGTGCTCGGGCCGCAAGTGATGGGCTGGATCGCCGCGCAGGTGGGGCTGGAAGACTTCATCGTCACCGTGTGGACCATCGCGCGCTGGCCGGTGATCGTGATTCTGATGATGGTCGCCGTGGCACTGATCTACTACGTCATGCCCGACGTCAAACAGGAGTTCCGCTTCATCACCCCCGGTTCGGTGCTGGCCGTGGTGGTGTGGATCATCGCCTCGTTGGGGTTCGCGTTCTACGTGAAAACCTTCGCCAACTACAACGCGATGTATGGCAGCATCGGGGCGATCATCGTGCTGTTGCTGTATTTCTATATTTCCGCGGCGGTGCTGTTGCTTGGCGCCGAGATGAATGCGGTGATCGAGCACATGTCCAGCGAGGGCAAGGATGCGGGTGAGAAAGTCCCCGGCGAACTCGATGAACATCCCAAACAACACGTCTCGGGCCTGGGCCGCGATCATTCGCTCAAGCCGGACACTGACGAAGTCTGATCATGATTCGTGAAATTCTGAAAATGGGCGACGAGCGCCTGCTGCGTATCGCCCCGCCTGTGCCGGCCGAGATGTTCGACAGCCCTGAGCTGTGGCAACTGATCGACGACATGTTCCAGACCATGGAAAGCGTCGGTGGTGTCGGCCTGGCTGCGCCGCAGATCGGTGTCGATCTGCAACTGGTGATCTTTGGTTTCGAACACAGCGAACGTTACCCGGACGCTGAAGCGGTGCCGCAGACGATCCTGATCAATCCACTGATCACACCGTTGAGTCCGCTGACGGAAGAGGGCTTTGAAGGCTGTCTGTCGGTACCGGGGTTGCGCGGTGCGGTGGATCGTTATCAGCAGATTCGCTATGAAGGGTTTGATCCGAAGGGCGAGCCGATTGTGCGCACTGCGTCGGGCTTCCACGCACGGGTTGTGCAGCACGAATGCGATCACCTGATCGGTCGGTTGTACCCGTCGCGGATCACCGACTTCAGCAAGTTCGGTTTTACTGAAGTGATGTTCCCGGACCTCGATCCCACAGCCGACGACTAATCCCCGAGAACACCACAATCCCCGTGTAGGAGTGAGCCTGCTCGCGATAGCGGTATGTCAGTCACCGAAAATGTCACTGACATACCGCTATCGCGAGCAGGCTCACTCCTACAGGGTTTTGCATCAGATTGACGGTCTCAGCTCCATCGCAATTATCGGCTTGCTCCGCGCATACCGGCTCAAGCGCTCCGCCATCGCCTGGGGCAGCGCCGGGTCGAAGGTGAACCCGCGCCGCTCATAAAACTCACGCAGATCCGGATGGCAGAACAGCCACACCGGCTCGCTCACATTCTGCACCGCCGCCGCGATCAACTGTGCGGCAATCCCCTGCTCACGACATCCCGGATCAACAAAAAGCCCGGTCAACCAGTGCCCTCCCGCCACCGGTCGCAAACACAACGCGGCAACAATCTCGCCCCGTCGCGCGACCCACAATTGCGCATCGCGAACCGCTTTCATCGAGGACTGGTGGTTGCGGTAAAACTTGTTCATCAACGGCCATAACGACTCGTCGAGCAGGCTGTATTGGGTGTCGGGCATGGGATCGGACTGTCGGCGCTGAAAGCGGCGATTATAAAAGAACGCACGCAACAGGATAGGTGTATACCTGAGCCTACATCCCCTGTGAGTGGAGTACGCATCATGTCCAAAGGTATGGATTCAAAGAAAGCCGCGAAGAAGAAACCGGCCAAGACCGCGATTGAAAAACGCGCAGAGAAGAAAGCCAAAAAGGTCGACATCTTCGGTCACTGATCACGCCTTTCCGGAGCCCGGTTCTCGGGCTCCTGCCTGAACCCGAAAATAATCTGCAAGATTGCGCAGCGTCGTTGCACAGAAGGGCAAGAATCCCGTTCCGAGCAATGCCATGCCCCATTACTTCGACGCCGCCCATCGTCAGCAGATCGAAACCCTGCGCCAACGCTTTACCGCCCGCACCGAATGGCCGACCTGGCTGTTGCTGATCGGCGTCTATGGCGGCTGGTTTGCCATTGTTCTCAATAGTCACTGGCTCGGTCGTGGCTTGAGCACGCTGTTGCTGATCCCGTTGCTGGTGCTGTGGCTGTCGTTGCAGCACGAGTTGCTGCACGGGCATCCGACGCGCTGGGTGCGCTTCAACAAGATCCTTGGCTACGCGCCGTTTGCCGTGTGGTATCCGTACACGCTGTATCGCGACAGCCATTTGTTGCATCACCGCGATGAGGATCTCACCGTGCCCGGCGTCGATCCGGAAAGCCGCTATCTGACCCGCGTTGGCTGGCAGCGCAGTTCGCTGTTCGAGCGCAGCTTGCATTGGTTGAACAAAACCGTGCTCGGACGCTTCCTGGTTGGCGCCCCGCTGGCGCTGCTAGCGTTGGCCAAAGAACAGTTGCAGCGGCTGAAAAACGGCGAGCGCCAAGCCTGGTTGATGTGGTTGACTCATGGTGCGTTTACATTATTGATGCTGTGGTTTGTCGCCCGTGTCAGCGCGCTGCCGGTCTGGCATTACCTGCTGCTGATCAGCGTACCGGCGCTGTCAATCGCGATGATCCGCTCCTACTATGAACACCGTCCCCACGCACAACCCGAACAGCGCACGGTGTTGAACGAAGCGGCTTGGCCGTGGCGCTGGTTATTTCTGAATCTGAATTTTCATCTGGTGCATCACGACTTGCCCAAGCTTGCGTGGTACGACTTGCCCAAGGTTTACCGGATGCATCGCGAGCAATGGATCGCGCGCAGTGGCGGGTTTCTCGTGCGCGGGTATGGCGAGTTCTGGCGACGCCATGTTTTGAAGCCAATCGACAGCCCCGAGCATCCTTACCACTAACCCAAGAACACCACAAAACCCTGTAGGAGTGAGCCTGCTCGCGATAGCGGTGTGTCAGGCGCCGAAGATGTCACTGATGCACCGCTATCGCGAGCAGGCTTGCTCCCCCATTGGCTATTTGTAACTCGGAAAATATGTGTATGGCTCAACACCACACCGAACTCCTGATGTACGTCGCCCCCGAGCCAATCCGCGCGGCGAATGAGCGCTGGATTGCGCGCATCCTTGAGCTGCTTGGCCACACTCGCCTGAGCGCTGAAGGTCTGTCGTTGCCCGAACTCTGGTTATCCCCCGATCTGCTGCTCACGCAAACCTGCGGCTATCCGCTTATGACTGCATTGCGCGGACAAGTGCGCATCGTCGGACGTCCTCGCTACGAACTGCCTGACGCCAGCGCCGGCAATCATTGCAGCCTGATCCTCGGCCGCGCTGATGACTCACGCAAAACGCTAGCGGACTTTCAAAACAGTCGAGGGGTGATCAACAGCGAAGATTCCAACAGTGGCATGAACCTGCTGCGTCAGCGTCTGGCGTCGTTGCAGCAAAACGGACAATTCTTTGCCTCGGTCGGCATCAGCGGCGGCCATCGCGAGAGCCTGCGCTGGCTGCGCGAACACCGCGCTGATCTGGCTGCCATCGACAGCGTTACCTACGCCTACCTGGCGCAGCATGCGCCGCAAGAGGTCAGCGCCTTGCGGGTGATTGCGCGCAGCGCCCTGAGCCCGACCCTGCCGTTCATTACCGTCGCCAGCGCCACGGACGAGCAGGTTGAGACGTTGCGGCGGATGATGAATCTGACTTTGCGCGAACTGCCCGAGGTCGCGCAGACCTTGGGGTTGCCTGAGGTGCTTGCTGCCAGCGAAAGCGATTATCAGATCCTGCTCGACTATCAACGTGAGGCTGAAGAATGGGGCTATAGCCACTTACGCTAAAAGATCGCAGCCTTCGGCAGCTCCTACATCGAATGCGTACACCTGTAGGAGCTGCCGAAGGCTGCGATCTTTAGTTTTTATATTCTCGAGTAGAATATAAAAATGAAATTTAAATATTATTAAAGAATAAGGCGCCTTGCTACGATCGCGCCACCGGAACACCGGACATTCAGCGACCCCTCATCAAGGAGCCCCTATGTCCGGCGCCGACCTTTCCCATCGTCACACCGTGGACGGCCTGTTTCGCGCCCACTATCGCTGGCTCTGTGCTTATCTGCACCGTCATCTGCATGACGCGGCCGGCAGCGAAGACATTGCCGCCGAAACCTTCGCCCAATTGCTCGAGGCCCCGGCACTGACGGCCATTCGTGAACCTCGCGCCTTGCTGACGACCATCGCCCAGCGTCTGCTGTATCAGCGCTGGCGACGTGCTGATCTGGAGCGTCGTCATCGCCAGTCAATCGACATTGATTACGCCGCCTCGCCTGAAGAATTCGTCCAGCAATCGCAAACGCTCACTCGACTCGACCACAGCTTGCAGCGCTTGCCCGGCAAAGTCCGCGCGACGTTTCTGCTCGCCCGCATCGACGGCCTGACCTACCCGCAAATCGCCACCGAACTGGGTATCTCCCAGCGCTCGGTCAGCGTTTACATGAACCGTTCCCAAGCGTTGTGCGATCGCCACAGCGCCAACCAATTCCTGCAAGACAAGAGGTCCGCATGAGATCGATCAAAACCCTGCTCGGCACGTCGTTGCTGGCTCTGAGCCTCAGCGTTGGTGCTGTTTCGGCGACGGAGAAAACCGCGCCGATCCATTTCGGCGACATCACTTGGGAGAGCGGCAGTTTCATCACCGAAGTGCTGCGCCTGATCGTTGAAAAAGGCTATGGCTACCCGACCGACACGTTGCCCGGCAGTACGGTCAGCCTTGAGGCCGCATTGGCGAAAAACGATATTCAGGTGATTGGCGAAGAATGGGCCGGGCGTAGTCCGGCGTGGGTCAAGGCGGCCGCCGAAGGCAAGGTGTTCGGTTTGGGCGATACGGTCAAAGGCGCCACCGAAGGCTGGTGGGTACCTGAGTATGTGATCAAGGGCGACCCTGAGCGCGGGATCAAAGCGTTGGCGCCGGAGTTGAAGTCGGTGGCGGATCTGCCGCGCTACAAAGACGTGTTCCGCGACCCGGAAGATCCGTCGCGTGGGCGCTTCCTCAACAGCCCGACCGGCTGGACCTCGGAGATCGTCAACAGCCAGAAGCTCAAGGCTTATGCGCTAAATGACAGCTTCGTCAACTTCCGCACCGGTTCCGGCGCGGCGCTGGATGCCGAGGTGGCATCGTCGATCAAACGGGGCAAACCGGTGTTGTTCTACTACTGGTCACCGACGCCGCTGCTTGGCCGATTCAAACTGGTCAAACTGGAGGAACCGCCATTCGATGCCGAGGCCTGGAAGACCCTGGCCGATGCCAACAATCCCAACCCCAAGGGCACCCGCTCAATGCCGGCGAGCCTGGCGATTGGCGTATCGGCGCCGTTCAAGGCGCAGTATCCGGAGTTGGTGACGTTTTTTGAAAAGGTTGATTTGCCGATCGATCTGTTGAATCAGACCCTGGCCGGGATGAGTGAAAAACGTTTGCAGCCGAGGGTGGTAGCGCAGGCGTTTTTGCGTGATCAGCCGCAGGTCTGGAAGCCTTGGGTGCCTGCAGAGGTGGCGACCAAGGTGACTGGAAGTCTGTAAGTCGTTTCTGTCGTTTTTGTAGTGTTTGTAATGGCCTCATCGCTGGCAAGCCAGCTCCCACAGGAATTGCGCTGATTTGCAGAAGCGCAGAATCCTGTGGGAGCTGGCTTGCCAGCGAAAGCGTCTGCCCCGGCAACAATTCTTCCCGCGCTGAACCGTTTCTTGTGCAAAAAGTGCCAGATACTGGCCGACTAGTGGCCTTGCGCAGGTCTTTGCACTGGCTATGCTTCCCATAACTAACTATGTCGACCGTCATGTCAAAACTTGCCGGACGCACAGCGTTAGTCCGTGAATTCATGCTGCCAGAGTGCGCAACCCAAGGCACCGACACTGAACCAACAAGGAGCGTCGCTTACATGGAAGTTCTTCAACGCGTTAGGGCTGGCCCGCGTGCGGGCTATCAAGAGAAGGATGTCTTGATTAGAGCGTCGCTGCATGGACGCTCCGATTGATCATCATTTATCACCTGACAACTTCCTCCCGTGGAGGAATGCGTGTGCCTGTTCTGTGGAACGTAGTGGTGGATCGTGAAAGAACTGAACTTTCATCAAATCAAAAGTCCGCGCGGAAGGTGATACAACCATGTTCAACCTACATCACAAGGCTGACCTGCAGGAAATCGAGCGCTTCAGCTGCGCCCTGACCGAGGCCAACGCCAAGTTGGCGGCGATCAGCCGCTCGATGGCAATGATCGAGTTCAGCCCTGACGGCATCGTTCTGGATGCCAATGAAAACTTCTGCAAGACCATGGGCTACAGCGCCGATGAAGTGCGTGGCAAACATCATCGGGTGTTTTGTGAAGAGGCTTTCTATCGCAGCGAGGAGTACGCCAAATTATGGCGTGACCTGGCTCGCGGTGAGCCGATCAGCGGGACTTTTCTGCGTTTGAACAAGGCCGGCAGGGAAGTCTGGCTCGAAGCCAGTTACATGCCGGTGTATGGCCCGGACAAGCAAGTCCACAGCGTGATCAAAGTGGCTGCCGACATCACCGCTCGGGTGAATAAAGAGCACGAAGAAGAAAGCATGCTGGCGGCGATCAGCCGTTCCATGGCGGTGATCGAGTTCACCCCGGAAGGCAATGTCATTGCCGCCAACGACAACTTCCTCAAGACCATGCAGTACTCGCTCAACGAAATCGTCGGTCATCACCACAGCCTGTTCTGCCATCGTGCCGAAGCCGAGTCTGCGCAGTACAAGGCATTCTGGGCCTCGCTCAACCGTGGCGAATATCACTCGCACCGTTTCGAGCGCAAGAACAAGTCGGGGCAGATGGTTTATCTCGAAGCCTCGTACAACCCGTTATTCGATGCCAAAGGCCGCCTGTACAAAGTGGTGAAGTTCGCCAGCGACATCACCCATCAAATGACCACCTTGCAGAACGCCGCCGAATCGGCCCACAGCACCTCGGTACAAAACGACGCCTGCGCGCAAAAAGGCTCACAGGTCGTACAGCAAACCGTGCAGATCATTCAGGACATTTCCCGCGACCTCAACGAAGCAGCGGCGAGTATCGATGCGGTGAGCAAACAGTCGGACATCATCGGCACCATCGTTCAGACCATTCGCGGCATTGCCGATCAGACCAACTTGCTGGCGCTCAACGCGGCAATTGAAGCGGCGCGGGCCGGGGAGCATGGGCGCGGATTTGCGGTAGTGGCGGATGAGGTGCGTAGCCTCGCGGCGCGCACCAGTCAGGCGACGCTGGAGATTGTCGAGGTAGTGCGCAAAAACCATGACCTGTCGCTGAGTGCGGTGTCGAGCATGCAATCAAGTCTGAGCCGCACCGGGCTCGGGGTTGAGCTGGCGAATGAGGCGGGGGAGGTGATTCTGGAAATCCAGCAGGGCTCCCGGCATGTGGTGGATGCGATCAGCCAGTTCAATGAAACCCTGCAACTGAACTGATTCCACAAAGTGGCCTGTAGGAGCTGTCGAGTGGAACGAGGCTGCGATCTTTTGATTCGTTGTTGGAAGCAAGATCAAAAGATCGCAGCCTTCGGCAGCTCCTACAGGGATACCGTGCGGTAGCCTGGAATCCGTGGTCTCAGAGCGCAGCGAGAAACTTGCCCGCCTGCTTGTCGCTGTCCTTCACATCGTTGTCTTTCTCCGCCTGCGCCAACTTCATCTTGTCCTGCAAGCGCTCGGCGATCTCTTTGCCGATGGCCAGTTGTTTCTCCGGCGGCATGGCTTTGATGTCGTCTTCGGTCAGCCCCATCGACTGCAGGATACTGTCGCGCAGACGCTGTTCCGGCGTCTTGCTCATGTAATCCTTGAACTCGTCGGTGGCGGACTTTGCCGAGGTTGTGGTGGCATCGGTGGCTTGCAGGTTGACGCGGGTCTTGGCGAACGCTTCGTCGACGTTGTCGCTGATGCGCGTGGCTTCGCTGACTTGCTGAGTGGCAATCTGCGTGGCCGAGTCCTGCACCTTGGCGGTGGCTTCGGCGGTTTGCGCCTGGGTCTGGTTTTGCAGGGTTTGCAGCATGGCGCCGTGCAGACCACCCTGCAGACCGGCGGCAGCAGTGGACGTCGCATCGTCATTCAGCGCTTTGGGCAGATGAATGATTTGCTGTTGTTTGGCACTGATCAACATGATGTGTGGACCTGAAGGTAATTGCTGACTGGCGTATCGGAGCAATTACCGTGCCTTCTAAGTAAGTCCTTTTATTTCAACAAGTTGACCATTGGCCAGGTGTGCGTGGCGGTCATCCCTTGCCGATAAGCGGCAGAGGATGACCGTTGCCACCCTCAGCGATGGGCAATGTTCTCCAGCGCCAGATTGCGTGTACGCGGGCCGAACCAGCCGATGGTCACCATCACGATCAGCATGCTGCTGACGATGAATGCCAATACCCCCGGCGTACCGAAGTTGTCGAGAAACAGGCCGATCAACAGACTGCTGAACACCGTCGACAAACGACTGAACGAATAGCAGAAACCCACAGCGCGGGCGCGGATGTTGGTCGGGAACAGTTCGCTCTGGTAAGAGTGATAACTGAAGCTCAACCAGGCATTGCAGAAGGTGATCATCACCCCGCAGAAGATCAGCCCGAACGCGCTGGTCTGCAGGGCGAACAGGGTGCCAAAGGTCATCGCGCCGAGGGCCGAGCCGACGATCTGCCATTTGTTTTCGAAACGATTGGCGAACTTCACGAACAGCAGCGGCCCGAGCGGGTAGGCGAGGGTGATGATGAACGCATACATCAAACTGTGGGTGACACTGACACCCTGACCGGACAGCAGCGCCGGCAGCCAGTTGCCGAAACCGAAGAACCCAATGGCCTGGAAGATGTGGAAGACAATCAGCATCAACGCGCGGCGGCGATACGGCGGCTGCCAGATGTCGGCGAAGCGACCCTTGCCTTCGACGTCGACCGGAACGGTTTCCGGCGTATCCAGCGGTTTACCGTGATCCTTCTCGCATCGTGCTTCGATGCCATCGAGAATCCGCTTGGCTTCATCAAAGCGGCCATGTTGCGCGAGCCAGCGCGGCGATTCCGGCAGACGCTTGCGCAGCCACCAGATAAACAGCGCAAACACCGCGCTCGCCAACACCACCCAACGCCAGCCGGACACGCCGAATGGCGCCTGCGGCACCAGCCACCATGACATCAACGCCACCGCGGGCACCGACAGAAACTGCACGAAAAACGCAAAAGCAAATGCCGAACTGCGCATGCGTTTGGGCACCAGTTCCGAGAGGTAAGCGTCGATGGTCACCAGTTCGATACCCAGACCGATGCCAACCAGAAAGCGCATGCAAATGATGCCCAGCGCCGAGCTCTGAATGCCCATCAACACCGTCGCCACCGTGTACCAGACCAGCGCGAAGGTGAAGATCGCGCGACGACCAAAACGATCAGCCAAAGGGCTGAGCAGGCTGGCGCCGAGGAACAGACCGAGGAACGTCGCCGAGGCGAACGCCGCCTGATCGGAGAAGCCGAACACGCCCTGATTACCAGTGGCGAAGATGCCATCGCGGATCAGACCGGGGCTGATGTAGGCGGTCTGAAACAGATCGTAGAGTTCGAAGAAACCACCGATTGACAGCAGCGCCACCAAGCTCCAAATCGTCGCGACCGCCGGGAGGCGATCGATGCGGGCGGACACCTGAGCGGCGCGGATCGGGTCGATGCCGTCGCTTTGCGCGGCGGCGGGGGCGTGTGCAGTCATGGGCTGATCCATTTTTTATTGATGGAAAAGCTTAGCCTGCTATCGGAGTTAACGGATTGTGATTATCGGCGGTTTAACCGGGTAAACCGCTGATTCCTTGCAATATCTGTTTACGAATTAACGATTTATGCCGCAGCCGCCGAATCTGGCAACGCCGAGGCCGGCAAGCCGAAGATCCGGTCGAACAGCCAGTTGAAGGCAAACGTGTAGCACGGGATGAAAATGATCAGCGCCAGATCCAGCAGAAACGCCTGCACCAGACTGATGTTCATCCACCAGGCGATCAACGGAATCAGGAACACGATCAGCGTCAGTTGAAAGCCGACGGCGTGAGCAATGCGTCGTTTCACCGTGCGGGTGCGCGATTGCTGGCGGCTTTCCCAGTGCTCGAACATCGAGGTGTAAATGAAATTCCAGGTGACGGCGATGGTGGTGATGATCACCGCCAGCGGCCCGGTGCTGCCCGGGGAGGTGCCGGACAACAGCGCCAGACCAAGGGCGGAGAAGGTCATGCCGATCACTTCGTAGAGCGACACGTAGACCAGTTTGCGTTTGACGCCTTGCATGGGGATTTGCCTCTTTCTTGCCGTTTGTTGGCCAGCGGGACTGGCGAAGGCGGCGAAAGATAGCTTCAATAGGGCTGACAGAAAAAGTCAGCTACTTTCAGTTCTATTGATAGGTGTTCAGGGTGAATTTCAACAGCGACAGTATCGAGCTGTTTCTTGCGGTGATTGAGCGCGGCTCGTTTTCAGCGGCGGCTCGCGCATTGGGTCGGGTGCCTTCCGCCGTCAGCATGAGCATTGGCAACCTTGAAGCCGAACTGGGTTATCTGCTGTTCGACCGCAGCCATCGCGAACCGCAACCCACGGCGATGGCGCTGTCGCTGGTGCCCCATGCGCGGCTGATCGCTGAGCAGCTCAAGCAACTGCAAGTGCACGCGGTGGAGTTGTCGTTGGGACTGGAGAGCAAGTTGTCGATCGGCGTGGTCGCGGACATCGACCGCCGTCGTTTGCTGGCGGCAATCAAGGAGATCGCCGAGCGGCATCCGCTGTTGGATATCGAAGTGCTGACCGCGCCGCAAGATGACGTGCTGGCGATGCTGCACAGCGGCCGGGTCAGCGTGTGCCTGGCGTTCGCCGGGCTGAGCATGAATGTGCTGGAGCGTTTTCAGTTTGTCGGCAGCGAGCGGATGATCGCCACGCTGGCGGCGGACAGCCCGTTGTTGCAGGGGCAGGATGTGTTTCTTGAAGATCTGGTGCATGTGCGGCAGATCATCGTCGCCAGTCGCGACTTGCCGATCAGTGAGACGCGACCGTTGGTGGCGGAGTCGTATTGGCGCACGGACAGCCTTGAGACGGCGATGGAAATGGTCGAGGCGGGATTGGGTTGGGGTAACTTTCCGCTGTCGGTGGTGCAGCCGCGGATCGACTCCGGGCGACTGAAACGGCTGAATTTTCGCAACATCGAAAACGGTCTGGTGATGCCGGTGCACGCGGTGTGGCTCAAGAGCCAGCCATTGCAGAAGGGCGCGCATGCCCTCGTCGAATTGTTGGGCGGTTGATCGTTCCCACGCTATGCGTGGGAATGCAGCCCGGGACGCTCTGCGTCCCATCAAAAGCCGAACGCGGAGCGTCCGTTGAGGCATTCCCACGCAGAGCGTGGGAACGATCGGTGAAGGGTTGTGTTTCAACTCAGCGTTTGTGAAGGGTCAGGTGCTTTCGCGGATCTTCAGTTCAAAGCCCATGTCTTCAACCGGGCGCGCGACGCTGTTACCGGCCATCAACGTCAGCATCTGCTCCGCCGCGCGCCGGCCAATCGCTTCACGCGGGGTATTGATGCTGCTCAAGCGCGGCACCATGTGTTCGGACATCGGCAAGTCGTTGAAACCAAGAATCGCCACTTGCTCAGGAATCTTGATGCCATTGCGCAGCGCTTCCAGCAAAGCGCCCTGGGCCAAATCGTCGTTACCAAAGAAGATCGCATCAACATCCGGATGCGCCGCGAGCAACTGCAAAAACAGTTCCCCGCCCAAGCCCACCGATGAAGAGCGAGGCGTCAGCACTTCCAGATCCGGGTCATAACGCCCGGCCTTCTGCAACGCTTTGCGAAAGCCTTCGCCACGCAACAACGTGCGCTGATCGAGTTGCGCGCCAATGTAAGCCAGACGTTTGCGCCCACGGGAGAGCAAATGCTCGGCCGCCGTTTCACCGGCACTCAGTTGCGAAAATCCGACGCAATTCACCCCGGCGGCGCTGTCCAGTTCCATCATGTACACGCAGGGAATGTTGCTCGCCTCGATCATCCGTCGCGAACTTTCGGTGCGGTCAAACCCGGTCAACAAGAAACCGCGCGGCTGATAGGCCATGTAGTTGCGCAGCAGGTTTTCTTCTTCATCGCGTGAATAGTGGAAGTTGCCGATCAGCACTTCGAAGCCTTTGGGCGTGAGCACCCGATGAATGGCTTCCAGCGTGTCGATAAACAAAAGGTTGGACAGCGACGGTACCAACACCACCACCGAATGGCTCTGCGCCGAGGCTAAAGCGCGGGCGGCCGGGTTGACCACATAGTTGAGTTCGAGGGCGGCTTTCTGCACTTTTTCCACTAGTTCTGTGGCCACGGTGCTGACCCCGCGCAAGGCGCGAGAAGCGGTAATCGGGCTGACACCGGCGAGGCGGGCAACTTCATTCAGGGTGGGACGGCCGGTGGTGCGGGTATTTTTATCGTTTTTAGGGGGGGTCATCGACGGCTTGCCAAACAAAAATCAAGGCACTAAGGTAGCGCTGTCCTGATGCAGCTGTAAATGCGTAAGCGAGGTCCTGCCTGATCTTCGCTTTTTGGTGTTGGGAACAAACCTGCTGCAACCCAAAAAAACGACAAGAAGGCGTCGGCAACTTCTGCCTGTGCACTAGAGTCATAGCTAGCAAAGGTAGCGCTGTCTGCGCGCTGAGGTGTTATATGAGTCATCCCATCACCGCCCTGGTCATCATGGGCGTTGCCGGTTGCGGCAAGACGTGCGTCAGCGAGACCCTGTGCCAATTGAGCGGCGCGACTGCCATTGAAGGCGATACTTTCCATCCGGCCGCGAACATCGAAAAGATGAGCGCGGGGATCCCCCTGAACGACGACGACCGTGCCGGCTGGCTCGACAGCCTGTGCGATGAACTGCGTCGCGTCGATGCATCGGGCAAACGTCCGGTGCTGACCTGCTCGGCCCTTAAACACAGTTATCGCGAAGTGTTGCGCAGTGCCTTGCCGGGCCTGGGCTTCGTGTTTCTCGAATTGACCCCTGAAGTTGCCGCTGAGCGTGTGTCCCATCGTCCGGGCCACTTCATGCCGGCCACGCTGATCGAAAGCCAGTTCGCCACCCTCGAGTCGCCCAAGGGCGAACCGTTGACGTTGGCCCTGAATGCCTCGATCCACAGCGTTGAAGAACTGGCGTCCCAGGCTCACGTCTGGTGGCAGGCCCACGGTCTGAAACAGGCGGTATGAGTGTGTTGAAAGAGATAGCGCTGTCCTCCCGACTTCTGTTTAACCCGCTTTAATAACAACAACAATCCAGGAGACACCCCCAATGTTTGGCATGTCCCACGACGCCTACCTGCTGCTCGATGCAGTGGTCACGGTAATCGGCCTGATTATCCTGATCACCAAATTCAAGATTCACCCATTTATCTCCCTGACCATCGCTGCTGCGTTCCTCGGTCTGACCTCCGGTATGCCGATCGGCACCATCATCAAGGCGTTCCAGGACGGCTTCGGTGGCGTCCTCGGTTTCGTCGGTATCATCCTTGCGCTGGGCACCATGCTCGGCAAAATGATGGCCGAGTCGGGCGGGGCGGATCAAATCGCCCAGACCCTGATCCGTGCGTTCGGCAAAGACAAAGTCCAGTGGGCGATGATGTTCGCCGCGTTCCTGGTGGGCATTCCGCTGTTCTTCGAAATCGGTTTTGTCCTGCTGATTCCGCTGGTGTTCATCGTTGCGCGTCGCACCGGCGTGTCGATCATCAAGATCGGTATCCCGTTGCTCGCCGGCCTGTCCGCCGTGCACGGTCTGGTGCCGCCGCACCCGGGCCCGCTGCTGGCCATCGGCGTGTTCGGTGCTGACATCGGCAAGACCATTCTTTACGGTCTGATCGTTGCGCTGCCGACGGCAATCATTGCCGGTCCGATCTTCGGTACGTTTATCGCCAAGCACATTCCGGGTCACCCGAATCAGGAACTGGTCGATCAACTGGCCCGTGAAAGCGACGACTCGACCAAGCTGCCAAGCTTCAGCATCACCCTGATCACCGTGCTGTTGCCGGTGTTCCTGATGCTGCTGAAAACCTTCGCTGACGTGGCGTTGCCGGACGGTCACTTCTTCCGCACCTGGATGGACATGATCGGTCACCCGATCTCGGCACTGCTGCTGGCGTTGCTGTTGTCGCTGTACACCTTCGGGCACAAGCAGGGCATCGGTTCCCAGCAAATGCTCAAGTGGCTCGACGCAAGCCTGGCGCCAACCGCGGCGATCATCCTGATTATCGGTGCTGGTGGCGGCTTCAAGCAGATGCTGGTCACCAGCGGTGTCGGCGACGTGATCGGCCACATGGCCGTTAGTGCGCAGATCTCGCCGATCCTGCTGGCGTGGCTGGTGGCAGCGGTGATTCGTATCGCAACCGGTTCGGCGACTGTGGCAACCATTACCGGCGCGGGCATTGTGGTGCCGGTGGTGGGGATGATTCCGGGTGTGAACCGTGAGCTGCTGGTACTCGCTACCGGTGCCGGTTCGTTGATTCTGTCGCACGTGAACGACGCCGGTTTCTGGCTGGTGAAGCAGTACTTCAACATGACCGTGGCCGAGACGTTCAAGACCTGGACGGCGATGGAAACCATCCTGTCCATCGTCGCGTTGGGCTTTATCCTGCTGTTGTCGCTGTTCGTTTAAGCGTTTCTTTCAGGCACAAAAAAACCGCAGCGATGCGGTTTTTTTGTGGGTGAAATTTCGAGGCCGGACACATTCCCTTGTAGGAGTGAGCCTGCTCGCGATAGCGGTGTATCAGTGCCATTTACGGTGACTGACACACCGCTATCGCGAGCAGGCTCACTCCTACAGGTTTTGTGTTAGCCGCCAGTTTTTGCGACTAAGCCATCCGCCCGGAACATCCCGCGAATCCCGCGCACCGCCTGACGAATCCGGTCCTGGTTTTCGATCAGCGCAAAGCGCACGTGATCATCGCCATACTCACCAAAACCAACCCCCGGCGAGACGCAAACTTTAGCCTCGGCCAGCAATTTCTTGGCGAATTCCAGCGAACCCAGATGCGCGTACTGCTCGGGAATCTTCGCCCAGACATACATCGACGCCTTCGGGTTCTCGACCATCCAGCCCAGTTCATGCAGACCTTTGACCAGTACGTTGCGACGCTGGCGATACTGCTCGGCGATGTCGCGCACGCATTGCTGATCGCCTTCCAGCGCAGCAATCGCCGCCACCTGCAGCGGAGTGAAAGTGCCGTAGTCGTGGTAGCTCTTGATCCGCGCCAGCGCGTTGACCAGTTCCGGGTTGCCGACCATGAAACCGATGCGCCAGCCGGCCATGTTGTAGCTCTTGGACAGGGTGAAAAACTCCACCGCGATGTCCTTGGCGCCCGGTACTTGCATGATCGACGGGGCTTTCCAGCCGTCGTAGACGATGTCGGCGTAAGCCAGATCGTGAATCACCAGTACGTCGTACTGCTTGGCGAGGGCGATCACCCGTTCGAAGAAATCCAGCTCCACGCACTGCGCGGTCGGGTTCGACGGGAAGCCGAGGATCATCATTTTCGGCTTCGGAATCGAGCCACGAATCGCTCGTTCCAGTTCATCGAAGAAGTCCACGCCCGGCACCAGCGGCACCGAACGCACCTGGGCGCCGGCTATCACCGCACCGTAGATGTGAATCGGGTAACTCGGGTTCGGCACCAGTACGGTGTCGCCCTGATCGAGGGTCGCCAGCATCAAATGCGCCAGGCCTTCCTTGGAACCGATGGTGACAATGGCTTCGCTTTCCGGGTCGATATCGACCTCGTAGCGCTGCTTGTACCAATTGGAAATCGCCCGGCGCAGGCGTGGAATGCCCTTGGATGTGGAGTAACCGTGGGTGTCTTCGCGTTGCGCAACTTGCACGAGTTTTTCGACAATGTGCGGCGGCGTGGCGCCGTCGGGGTTGCCCATGCTCAAGTCGATGATGTCTTCACCACGACGACGCGCGGCCATCTTCAGCTCGGCGGTGATGTTGAAAACGTAAGGGGGGAGTCGATCTATGCGCGCAAAGCGGCGCGGCGAACCTTGTTCAGCCATTGTTGCCTCGGATAACGTAAGCGCCCGGAACCGTCCGAGCGACGCTGGTCACTGCGGTGACCTGTGGCGGAAGATAAGGTCAGTGATGGCATACTGTCCAGCCCGTTTGTAAACAATTTTGTCCCAAGGAAATCGGTAGATGGAATTCACCAGCGGCTTCTTGCTGAGCCTTTCGCTGTGCCTGGATATCGGCGTGGCCAACATCGCGATGATCACCCTGGCGATGCAGCGCGGTTACTTTCAGGGCTTCGCGCTGGGCCTCGGTACCTGTGTCGGCGACCTGATTTACGCGGTGCTGGCGCTGGCCGGCATGACGGTTTTGCTGCAATACGAAACAGTGCGCTGGGTGCTGTGGATTGGTGGTTCAGCGCTGCTGATCTACTTTGCGGCGAAGATGATTTACTCGGCGATTCACCACGAGGCGCAGTTGGCGGCCACGGCGGAAGTGGGGCAGAACTCCCATCGCAAGGAGTTCTTCCGGGGCATTTTTCTCGCGATGTCGTCGCCGAGCGCGATTCTCTGGTTCGCTGCTGTTGGCGGTACGTTGATCGCCCGTTCCGGTGGCGGTGGGCCGGTGAGTTCGGCGCTGTTCCTTGGCGGATTCCTTTGCGCCGGGCTGCTGTGGTCGGCGGGTTTATGCTTTGCCGCGAGCCATGGTGGCAAGCTGTTGGGCGATAAGCTGTTGCGCTATTCCTACCTGGCATCTGCAGCGATCTTCTGCTATTTCGCGGTGTACGTGATCGTATCTGGCTATAACGAATTTGTCGGTTCCGGCGCCGTCGAGCAGTTGCACGCGCTGTAAACGTGCGAATCGGCTTTGGCTTTCTATACTCCCAGCCGAACCCCTCTTTTGTTCCAGGAGTCGAGTCATGGATGAGCAAAAACGCGTCGAAGTGGCTGAACCTCGCTTCGAACATGGACACTTCCTGCTGATTGCAGGTTTTCGCGGTCGATTTACCCAAGACACAGCCAAAGACATTCCGGCGCTGTGGGAAAAGTTCTTGCCGCACCTGGGAAAGATCCAAGGGCAAAAGAACGAAGTGACCTACGGTGTTTGCTGCAATTTCGACGGCAAGGGTGGCTTCGATTACATCGCCGGGGTGGAAATCAGCAAGCTTGATGACCTCGACCAGAAGGTCTATCAGTGGGTGGAAGTGCTGCCCCGGCAATACGCGGTGTTCGAGCACAAGGGACCGCTCGATCAATTGCCGCAAACCCTGCAATACATCTACAAAACCTGGTTGCCGAGCTCTCACTACGTGGAGCTCAACGCCCCGGAACTCGAGCGTTACAGCGCCGACTTCAACCCGAAGGAGCACACCGGCAAACTGGAAATCTGCGTGCCTGTCGATACCAAGGTTTGAGCGGACAAGCATGAGGCGGATCCATGTCCGCCTCATGCTTTCAACGCTGTTTACGTCGCGCCCGCAACAGGTCGATGCCCAAGGTGATAAAGCCGAAAGTACTGATGCCCAACACCATCAACAGGCCGATTTCAACGCTGCTCATAAGCGGTTTCCCCCAAGGGTGATCAGAGACACACCGCAGAAATAGCCCGCTCCGACCGCGAAGAAAAGCGCTTATACGCAAGCTTTACGCCGCCCGTGCGCATCGATATGCAGGCCTTATTCCTTTATGCTTTCGGCACTTTCTTCAGCTGATTTCCGAGCCGCCA
The DNA here is from genome assembly GCF_900187605.1 of Pseudomonas sp. Irchel 3H7. Classification (GTDB taxonomy): domain Bacteria; phylum Pseudomonadota; class Gammaproteobacteria; order Pseudomonadales; family Pseudomonadaceae; genus Aquipseudomonas. The sequence continues at coordinate 72,147 of NZ_FYEA01000003.1, read as the reverse complement.
TGAACACCCTCATCCGCAACGTCACCGCCGCCGACCTGGACCGCTGCTACGCCATCGAAACCGTTGCCTATGAAGGCGACGAAGCGGCGACCCGCGAGAAGATCGCCACGCGCATCGCCACCTGGCCGGAAGGCTTCGTGGTGGCCGAAGTGGATGGCGTCGTCGCAGGCTTCATCAATTCCGGCGCGGCGTTTGATGTGCAGATGTCGGACGAGGCGTTCAAGGAACTGATCGGCCACGACCCGAAAGGGCCGAACGTGGTGATCATGTCGGTGGTGGTGCACCCGGATTATCAGGGGCAGGGGCTGGCCAAGCGCTTGATGGGCGAGTTCATTGAACGTATGCGCGGGATGGATAAAGCGACGATTCATTTGATGTGCAAGGAAAAGCACATTCCGTTGTATGCCGGGTTTGGCTTTGCCTACATCAAACCGTCGGAGTCCGACCACGGCGGTATGGCGTGGCACGAGATGATCCTGACCCTCTAACCCATTTCTTCCTGTCAATGATCGTTCCCACGCTCTGCGTGGGAATGCAGCCGGTGACGCTCTGCGTCCCAAAATCGTGACGCAGAGCGTCACAAGAGGCATTCCCACGCAGAGCGTGGGAACGATCATTCACGGGAGGGTCAGTAAAGGGTGTCGCTTACTCGTTTCGGCGCTTCACGGTCGTAGGTTTCGGCATCGAACTCGCCATCATTCAGGCGCTTGTGGAAGGCGCCAGCAGAGGGCAGGGCCGAGCGCGGCAAGTGCGTTTCCGGGTTCCACGCATCGGAGCGGACGAAGGCTTTCGAGCAATGAAAGAACGCCGCCTCCACTGTCACCAGCAACACCGTTTTCGCCGGTTTGCCATTCACCGCAAAGCTTTCCAGCAACTGTGGATCTGCACTGATCGTCGCTGTGCCATTGACCCGCAACGTTTCACCAATCCCCGGAATGATGAACAGCAACGACACCCGCGAATCCTGCAGCACATTGCGCAAGGTATCGATGCGGTTATTGCCCGGGCGATCCGGCAGCGCGAGCGTGCGCTCATCAATGATCCTCACAAACCCGGCTTTGTCACCGCGCGGCGAATTATCCAGGCCATCGGCGCCCACCGAGCTGACGATCACCAGCGGCGAAACCCGCACCATCGCCTGATAATCCTCGTTGAGAAAACCGATCTGCTTGCGCACCGCCCGCTCGTGGGGCAATCCGTAAATAGCTTCCAGTGCTTCGATTGAATCGATCATCGTGCTTCCCTCGATGACTTAGAAAAACAGCCCCATGCGCCGCTCATAACCGATTCGGCCCTTGTACGCTTCGCCGCTGTCGACGTAACCATGTTTGGCGTACAGCGCGATCGCCGCGTCGTTATCGGCGTCCACTGACAACTCTAACCCTTTGATCTCCGGCCACGCCTGACGCGCAACCTCGGGCAGTGCTTGCAGACACGCCTTGCCGAAACCCTTGCCCTGCGCCCTGCGATCAACCTGCAACGCATGCAAGGTGGCGCTGTGTTCATTGGCCCAGGCCGGCAACACCGGCGGGCGTTTGAGCAGCAGAAACGCCACCGGCACTTCATCCGCCAACAGGGCAAAACCCTTCACGCCGGGGCCGGGCTTCGACAGCAGCGTGTGCAACGCACCATGAATATCGCCAGAGAACTTGATCTGCTCGGCATGGATTTCAATCGCCTCGACTTGCTCACGCTGCAAGGCGTTGAGGCTGTCGTACGGCACGAGTTGGGCTGACACGGGAATTTCCTTTTTCCTACAAAGATGAGCCTCGGATTCTAGCGATTTTGTCTTCTGTAGAATTTTTTTTGTTTGCTCTGTCGATCTGCCGGTTCACCAAGCGACTAAGAGTGTCTTCACAACAAAAACCACGGAGAACACCATGAGCGCACAATCTGAAATCCAGACCGTGATCAACACCTACCGCGAAGCCGTCATGACCAAGGACGTGGAGAAAGTCATGGCGTTGTACGCCGACGACATCGTCTCCTTCGACGCGATCAAGGCTCTGCAATTCAAGGGCAAAGCCGCCTACCGCGCGCACTGGGTCGACTGCATGGAAATGTGCCCCGGCCCGCACATTTTCGAGTTCCACGAAATCGCCATCGAAAGCGCCGACAACATCGCCTTTGCGCACTGGGTGGCCAACTGCGGTGGCACCAATGAGAAAGGCGAAACCCAGAGCTGCTGGATGCGCGTCACCGCCTGCTATCGGCAGGTTGGCGGGGCTTGGAAAATCGTCCACGAACACTGGTCGGCGCCGTTCGATCCGATGAGCGGCGCGACCCTGTTTGATGTGCAGCCCTGATCTTCAGCCATAGTTGAACCGTCCGCTTCAGGAGAACGCCATGAAGTATTTATGCCTGGTCTATAGCGATGAGCACCTGCTGCATTCGTCGCCCGACAGCCCGAAAGACGCTGAGTGCTGGGCCTACGCCGAGTCGATTCAGGGCAGCGGGCGGATGGTTGCTGCCGAGGCGCTGGAGTCGGTGCAGACCGCCACCACGGTGCGCATGCGTAACGGCAAACTGTCGATCACCGACGGCCCGTTCGCCGAAACCAAGGAGCAATTGGCCGGCTTCTACCTGATCGACGCCAAGGACCTCAACGAAGCGCTCCAGGTCGCCGGCAACATTCCGGCGGCGCGGGTCGGCAGCGTTGAAGTACGCCCGGTTCGACAGTTGAATGTCTGAGGTTCGGGCGCGGGTCGAGCAGGTCTATCGCGAAGACTCGCGGCGGATTCTGGCGACACTGATTCGCCTGCTCGGCGATTTCGACCTAGCCGAAGAAGCCTTGCACGAGGCGTTCTTCGTCGCGGTCGAACGCTGGCAGCGCGACGGCGTACCGGACAATCCGCGCACCTGGCTGGTGTCGACCGGGCGCTTCAAGGCGATTGATGTGTTGCGTCGACGTGCACGCTTCAAAGCTTCACAGCCCTTGCTGTTGGCGCAGTTGGAAGAACTTGAGCAGGCCGACTGGAGTGGCGAGGACGTGGAAGATGATCGCCTGCGGCTGATCTTCACCTGCTGCCACCCGGCGCTGGCGGCGGATGCGCAAGTGCCGCTGACCTTGCGCGAAGTCTGCGACCTGACCACCGAGGAAATCGCCCGCGCCTTTCTCTGCGCGCCAGCGGCGATTGCCCAACGCATCGTGCGGGCGAAAGCCAAAATCCGTGACGCAAAAATCCCCTATCAAGTACCGAGCCTGAGCGAATTGCCCGAACGCCTCGACAGCGTGTTGCGGGTGATTTATCTGGTGTTCAACGAAGGCTATTCGGCGTCGATTGGCGCGGAGTTGATCCGTGAGGATCTGACGCGTGAGGCGATCAGGCTGGGGCTGTTGTTGATGGAGTTGCTGCCGGAGCCGGAGGTCATGGGGTTGTTGGCGATGATGCTGTTGCACGAATCACGGCGACCGGCGCGGACTTCGCCGAGTGGTGAACTGGTGCTGCTGGATGATCAGGATCGTGCCTTGTGGGATGCCGGGTTGATTGCCGAAGGGTGTGCGCTGGTTGAGCGTGCGCTGACCACGCGGCGGTTTGGGCCGTATTGTTTGCAGGCAGCGATCGCGGCGGTGCATGCCGAGGCGCCGTCAGCGGCGGAGACGGATTGGGCGCAGATCGTCGGGCTGTATGACGTACTGCTGCGCGCGGTGCCCTCGCCAGTGATTGAATTGAATCGAGCGGTCGCGGTGGCCAAGCGCGACGGGGCGCTATCCGGGTTGAGTCTGATTGAAGGGATTTTGGCGCGCGGCGAATTGCAGGATTACCACTTGGCGCATTCGGCGCGGGCGGAGTTTTGTCGGCAGTTGGGCCGGGTGGGTGAGGCGAGGGCGGCGTATTTGCGGGCGTTGGAGCTTACGCGGCAGGAACCGGAGCGGCGGTTTATTGAAGGGCGGCTTTCGGCGCTGGAATTGCCCTCACCCTAGCCCTCTCCCAGAGGGAGAGGGGACTGATTGGGGGATATTGGAGAATTTCACCGACTTGAACGATCGGTATTGAATCCAGAATCGAGGTGTATACCGTAGCTATACATCCATAATCGACTCGGTCTTTCAGGTCGATGTCTGACGCAAGACACCTCGGTCGGCTCCCTCTCCCTCCGGGAGAGGGCTGGGGTGAGGGGCTTTTGACTTCAGGCTTGCCAGCGATCAGCAGCGCCGTTATTCCAGCATCTTGCTCAATAACCAACTCCCCGCCGGCCCCGGCGGATACAGCCGCGACCACAACGCATCAACAAACACCGGCTTAGGCCAGCCGCGCACCTTCAACTCGACCAGCAAATCATTGCCAAAGCGCTGCGCCAGCCAGCGCGGCAACGGCGCCCAGCCAAAGCCTTTCTCGGCCATCTCCAGCAACATCAGATAACTCGGCGCCGACCATACCCGACCTTTGCCACGGCTGTCATACGGATTGACGATGGTCGCCAGGCGCAATTCACGGTGCTGTTCCAGGATGTGTTGATCGATGTGATCGAGCCTGGCCAGCGCATGGTCGCGATTGACGAACAAGGCGATTTCCGTGCGCTCGGCCACTGTCGACGTCACCAGATCCGGCGGGTAGTTCTCTTGCATCTCAGCGAAGGCCAAGTGCGCGCGACCGCGTTGCACCAGCTCAATCAAGTCATCACATTCGGCAATCAGACATTCCAGTTCCAGATCCGGATAACGCTGCTCAAACCCGACCAACGCCGCTTCAAAACGGTACGACTGATAAGTGTCGGAAATCGCCACCGTCAGCTTCGGTTCGACGCCTTGGGACAACTGTCGTGCGGTCATTTCCAGGCGACTGCTGGCCGCCAGAATCGCCTCGGCGCGTTGCAGCATCACATGCCCGGCCGGGGGCAGCGTCGGTTTACGACTGCTGCGATCGAACAACTGCAGGTCCAGATCGATCTCAAGACTGGCCACTGCCGCGCTGATGGTCGACTGACTGCGCCCGAGTTTGCGTGCCGCTGCGGAAAACGAGCCTTGGGTGGCTGCCTGAACAAATGCCAAGAGCACTTCTTGCGAAATCATCAACTATCGCCTTGGTCGATGGTTATTGGTTATGAAGTATCGATGCGAGCATAGATCATGGCAACCATCTTCACTCAAGGACTCAGGCCATGACTGCCCACAAATCCATCTCTGAACGTATTTTCCAAGCCGTTGGTTTTGAACTGCTGGCCATCCTGATCTGCACACCGTTGCTGGCGTGGATCATGCAAAAACCGATGCTGGAAATGGGCGCGGTGACGGTGTTGATCGCCCTGTTGGCGCTGGGTTGGAACGTGGTGTTCAACCGCTTCTTCGATCGTATGCTTGCGCGCATGAACGTTGCGCACAATGCTTGGGTGCGAGTGGTACACGCGCTGCTGTTCGAGGGTGGTTTGATCGTAATGGGCGTGCCACTGATTGCCTGGTGGTTGTCGGTCAGCCTGTGGCAGGCGTTTTTGCTCGACATCGGCGTGTTGCTGTTCTTTCTGCCGTACACCTACGTGTATCACTGGGGCTATGACGTAGTGCGCGAGCGCTTCATGACGCGCAACGCTTGCCAGAACTGACGCCTACCTTTGTAGGAGCTGCCGAAGGCTGCGATCTTTTGATCTTGATTTTTAACAGCAAGATCAAAAGATCGCAGCCTTCGGCAGCTCCTACAGGGGGTAAGTGTTTTCAGTAAGAGTTAGAGGAACATGCCGCCGGATGCCTCAACCCGCTGGCCATTGATCCACTGTCCACCCGGCGACAGCAGCAACGCCAACGCCCCGCCAATATCGTCCGGTTGCCCGGCACGGCCCAGCGCGGTGTTGCTGGCGACCATCGCATTCACTGCTGAGTTGTCGCGTACTGCGCCACCACCGAAGTCCGTTTCAATCGCCCCCGGCGCAAGAATGTTCACGCCAATCTGCCGCGCACCCAGCTCTTTGGCCTGATAACGGGTCAGCACTTCCATCGCGCCTTTCATCGCCGCATAAGCGCCGTAACCCGGCAGGCTGAAACGGGTCAGGCCGCTGGAAATATTGATGATCCGGCCGCCGTCGTTAATCAGTGGCAGCAATTGCTGGGTCAGGAAGAACGGCCCTTTCAACTGGATGTTCATCAGCAGATCGAACTGCTCCGGCGTGGTTTCGGCAAACAGGGCATGCACGCCGATCCCGGCGTTGTTGATCAGGAAATCAAAACGCTGACGGTCGAACGTCTGCTGCAATGCCTGCTCAACACGTATACCAAAATCGGCAAAGGTTTCGCTGCGGCCGACGTCCAGTTGCAGCATCACGGCTTTCGTGCCGAGTGCCTGCAGTTCGGTTACCAGTGCCTGGGCTTCATCGGCGCGGCTGTTGTAGGTGCCGATGATGTCGATGCCCTGAGCGGCGAGGTGCAGGGCGGCGTTTTTACCGAGGCCACGACTGGCGCCGGTGATCAATGCGATTTTGCTGTTCATGGGACGTCCTCGATTGCAGTGAGTGGTGATGGCGCTCAGTTTATTTATCCGCCATGAGGTGATAAACAGAGTGAATCCGGAATCACTGATCGGCTCAGCCGAACAATCTACGAGTGGCCCATGAACAAACTGGAACTGCTGCGCACCTTCGTCAGGGTCAGCGAGCTGTCGAGTTTCACCCTCGCTGGCGAGAGCTTGGGCTTACCGCGCTCGACCGTGTCCGAACACGTGCAAGCGCTGGAAGCACTGCTCGGTACACGCCTGCTGCAACGCACCACGCGCAAGGTTCAGGCGACGCAGGACGGTTTGGTGTTGTACGAACGCAGCAAGGACCTGCTCTCGCACATGGACGAGATCGAAGGCCTGTTTCGCCAGGACGAAGCGTCGCTGACCGGGCGCATTCGGGTCGACATGCCGAACATTCTCGCGCGGCGCCTGATCATGCCGCGCTTGCCGCAGTTCATGGAGCGTCACCCGAATCTGGAGCTGGAAATCAGCAGCACCGATCGCCGTGTTGATCTGCTCAGCGAAGGCTTCGATTGTGTGGTGAGGATTGGCGCACAGCCAGATCAATCGGTGGTGGCGCGGCACCTCGGTGACTTTCCCATGGTTAACTGCGCCAGCCCGGCCTACCTTGAGCGCTACGGTGTGCCGCAGACCCTGGAAGATCTCGCGCAGCATCGGCTGGTGCATTACGTCGGCGTGCTCGGCTCGCGTTCGGAAGGTTTTGTGTACGAGGAGGGCGGTCAGGTTAAACGCTTGCCGATGGCAGGCAGCATTACTGTCAACAGCACCGACGCTTACGAGTCGGCGTGCCTCGGTGGATTTGGTCTGACGCAGGTGCCGCGTACCGGCATGCAGCCGCATCTGGATAACGGCGAACTGGTGACTGTGTTGCCGCAATTCACCGCGCCGGCGATGGGGATTTCATTGTTGTATGCGCGGCAACGGCATTTGCCATTGCGGGTCAGGGTGTTTATGGATTGGCTCGGCGATCTGATTCGCTCCGCGCTCTGAACCTGATCACCGGTCAAAACTGTAGGAGTGAGCCTGCTCGCGATAGCGGTGTGTCAGTTTAATCAATGTTGACTGATACACCGCTATCGCGAGCAGGCTCACTCCTACAGGGGGTCTTCGTCCGTTAGAAAATTTGGGTGAACAGCCAGTAGAGGCTGCCTGACAGCAGGATCGCCGCCGGCAGCGTCAGCACCCACGCCATCAACAGATTGCGGATGGTCTTCATCTGCAACCCGCCGCCATTGGCGACCATGGTCCCGGCCACACCCGAGGACAAAACATGGGTCGTCGACACCGGCAAACCAAACATGTCCGCCGCACCGATGGTCAGCATCGCCACGGTTTCCGCCGAGGCGCCCTGCGCATAGGTCAGATGGGTCTTGCCGATCTTCTCGCCGACCGTCACCACAATCCGTTTCCAGCCAACCATGGTGCCCAACCCGAGCGCGATGGCCACGGCGATTTTCACCCACAGCGGAATAAACCGCGTGGCGTTGTCGATCTGCTGTTTGAACAACTGCAGTTTGCCGCTGGTGTCGGCGTCGAAATTGCCGACCTTGTTCTTGTCCATCAGGCGAATGCTTTCGCTGGCCAGGTACATGTCGTTACGCACGTTGCCCATGGCTTCGGCCGGGACTTTCGCCAGCGAACCGTAGCCTTTGACCTCTTCACCGATGTGCCCGGTGAGGGCGGCAAGGGCGGGGATCAGTTGTGGCGTGGCGTCCTTGCTGCGCACGTAATCGGAGAGCACTGCACGCGGATCGGCGGGCGTCGGCAGCGGTGCACTTTTCACCAGCGCTTGCTGGGTGACTTGCGCCACGGCGGCAAACTGCAGCGATTGTTCTTCCGGCATGGTGCGGTTCAAGGCGTAAGCCATCGGCAGCGTGCCGACCAGAATCAGCATGATCAGGCCCATGCCTTTCTGGCCGTCGTTGGAGCCGTGAGCGAAGGACACGCCGGTGCAGGTCAGAATCAGCAACCCGCGAATCCACCATGGCGGCGGGGTGTTGCCTTCCGGGGCCTTGTACAGCGAACGATTTTTCACGAACGCGCGCAACGCCAACAGCAACAGCGCCGCACAACCGAAACCCACCAGCGGCGAGAGCAGCAAGGCGTAACCGATTTTGGTCGCCTGCGCCCAGTCGACACCGCTGGTGCCGTCACGGCCGTGCATCAAGGCATTCGCCACGCCGACGCCGATGATTGAACCGATCAAAGTGTGTGACGACGACGCCGGCAAACCCAGCCACCAGGTGCCGAGGTTCCACAGGATCGCCGCGATCAGCAGGGCGAAAATCATCGAGAAACCGGCGGAAGAACCGACCTGCAGAATCAATTCCACCGGCAGCAAAGCGATGATGCCGAACGCCACCGCGCCGCTCGAAAGCAGCACACCGAGGAAGTTGAAGAAACCCGACCAGACCACCGCCACGTTCGGCGGCAGCGAGTGGGTATAGATCACCGTCGCGACGGCGTTGGCGGTGTCGTGGAAACCATTGACGAACTCAAAGCCCAGGGCAATCAGCAGCGCCACACCGAGCAACAGAAACGGCGTCCACGTGGTGACCACCGTGCCGAGTTCGTGCATGTCGTGCATCAGGCTGTAGGCGGTGAACAGCATCCCCATGGCCAACACGGCGAAAAAGATCACGTAGGTGAACGGACCGGTTTTCTTGTCGAGGGCTGGCCTGCCACTGTGGGCGGACGTGGGGCTGACGGTCAGGGAGGGAGTAGCCATGGCAGGACAATCCTGAGCGAGGGAAGGAATGTCGCCCATGATCGTTGCAGAATGTTACAGAGAGACTGCGCCATGTCAGTGTTTGGCTGAATACCCCAACCGTCGGTCTTCTGCTCGTTCCCACGCTCTGCGTGGGAATGACGCCCGGGACGCTCCGCGTCCCTGTGACGCAGAGCGTCACTTGATGCATTCCCACGCAGAGCGTGGGAACGAGCGTTCAGGCGTCAGTAGTCTCCGCGCTTGCGAAACGCCCAACGCCCGGCAATCACGGTAAACGTCGCCACCAGTGCGACCAAAATCCAGAACCCTTCCGGATCCTGCGACAACGGCACCCCGCCCACATTCATCCCGAAAAAACCGGCAATGATGTTGATTGGCAACGCGAGCACAGTCACCACCGTCAAAGTAAACAGCGTGCGGTTGCTCTGTTCGTTGAGGTTGGCGGCGATCTCTTCCTGCAGCAGTTTGATCCGCTCACCCAGTGCAGTGAGGTCGTTGATGATCAGCGCAAACTCCTCGGTGGATTTGCGCAATTCCTTGACGTCCTCCTTCTGCAACCAGGGCGGCGGCCGATTGAGCAAACGCAATAACGAACCCGGTTCCAGCGCCAACAGCCGTTGCAGACGCACCAGCACCCGCCGGTTGGCACCGAGTTCGGCGCGATTGGTCGACAGCCGCGAGGAAAGCAATTCGTCCTCGACCTGATCGACGCTCATGCTGGTCTTGCGCACGATCTGCGTCAGCACTTCGCCTTGATCGCGCAGCAGATGCACAAGCAGTTCCGAGGGGGAACGAAAGCGTTCGCCAGCCTTCACCGACGAGCGCAATTTGTCCACCGAGTGCAGCGGTTGCAGACGTGCACTGACGATCAGTTTGCTGCGCACACAAACCCACAGCGTCGATACGTCCGAGGAGACCATGCTGCTGAGGTTGAACACCACATCGTTGACCACCGCCAGCAACGCCGAATCGACATGCTCGATGCGCGTCGAGCGCGAGCCTTCGTGCAGCGCCTCGAAAAACTCTTCGGGCAATTGCAGATGACTTTTCATCCAGCGCTCGCACGCCGCATGCGCCAGATTGAGGTGCAGCCAAAGGAATTCACCGCTGTCGCTGTCGTCCTGCAAACAGCGCAACGCTGTGGCCGAATCGACTTCGCGACCACGTTCGCCGGGCAGGAAGCGATAGCCGTAGAGCAGGCCAAACAGATCAGGATCGCGATGACTGATGTCGAGGCTGTGGTTCATGGAGGCTCGCTGCGAGGAGGGTGCGTCGGTACGCAAATGGCAGGTTCACTGAGCCGCATCATCGCAATGTCACATGACGTTTATATGACAGCAAAGTGACGTCAAATCAGCGACTTACCGGTGGTCGGATTTTCTTCAAGAAGCGCTCTGGCGCGCCGATCACGCTTGGGTTACGTTGCGCGCGCTTGGCCATGAGCCAAGGCGTGCCGACACGGATGTCCGGCAAAATTTCACGCTCTATCGGGCGTGCCTCATCCTTGTCCTGAGTATCTTTCGATGCTGCAAAAATCCCTGAGAACGCAAATTCTCGCCCTGCTGAGCGGCAGCCTGTTGGCGGTGCTGTTGATTGCCCTGGCCTGTTTTCATTTCCTGTCCAACGGCGTGCAGAGTTACAGCCAGTTGATCGCCGGTCCCTTGCACACTTCGCAATTGATCGACGAGGCGAACCTGCAATTCAAGGTGCAGGTGCAGGAATGGAAAAACGTGTTGTTGCGCGGCAAGCAGCCGGCGGATCTGGCCAAGTACTGGGGGCAGTTCGAAGACCGTCAGCGCGATGTGCAGAACATCCTCGGTGAACTGGCCGGCCAGAAAGGTCTCGAGCCGAGCCTGAAAAACCGCATCGAACGTTTGCGTGATGAGCATCGTCAGTTGGGTTCTGCCTATCAGAAGGGCCGCGATGCCTACGTGGCTGCCGGTGGTGATCCGACGGCAGGTGACGCGGCGGTCAAAGGCGTTGACCGTGCCGCCAGCGATCAGATGAGCGAACTGGTCGCCGAGTTGCGCAAGCAAGGCACCGCGCAGTCGGCGCTGATCAGTGCCGAAGCTGATCGCACGGTGTTGTTGGGGCTGTTGGTGATGCTCGCGTCGGGTCTGCTGATCGGCCTGTTGAGCCTGTGGCTGGTCAACCGCAACCTGGTCGAGCCGATCCGTAAACTGATCGATTACGTCACCCAATTGAGTCGCGGCAAACTGGCCGAACGTGTGGTCAGCGACCGTCAGGATGAACTGGGCAATCTCGCTGCTGCCGCCAACACCTTGCGTGATTTTCTCGCCGAAACCTTCACCCGTCTGCAGCGCAGCGCCAGTGATCTGGACAGCGCCAGCGGCGAGTTGAACGCGATCGCCACGACCATGGCTGGCGGCACCAACGAGCAGTTCAACCGCACCGATCAAGTCGCTACGGCGATGAACGAAATGTCCGCCACCGCACAGGAAGTGGCGCGTCACGCCGCCGATGCCGCGCGTGCGGCCGACGACGCTGATCAGTCCGCCCAACAGGGTGAAAAGGTCATGCAGAGCACCATCCACTCGATCACGCAGATGCGCGGCGAAATCGCCAATACCGCCACGGTGATTCGTCGTCTGGAAGCCGACAGCGGCCGCATCGGCAAGGTGCTGGAGGTGATTCGCGGCATCGCCGAACAGACCAATCTGCTGGCGCTCAACGCCGCGATTGAAGCGGCGCGGGCCGGTGAGGCCGGGCGTGGTTTTGCGGTGGTTGCCGATGAAGTGCGCAACCTCGCACAACGCACCGCCGAGTCGATCATCGAGATCAACCAGATCATTCAGAGCGTGCAGACCGGCGCGGTGGATGCGGCGCAAGCCATCGACAGCGGCCAGACGCGCAGTGATGAAAGCGTTGAGCAAGTGACCCAGGCCGGTGCGATGCTGGAGCGCATCACCCACGCAGTGGAAGCGATTCGCGACATGAACCGTCAGATCGCCACCGCTGCGGAAGAGCAGACCTCGGTGGCCGAGGACATCTCGCGCAACCTCACCGAGATCACCTCGATCGCCAGCACCAACCTCGACAATGTGCAGCGCACTGAAAGCGCCAGTCAGAACCTGCATAGTCTGTCGGGGCAGTTGAACGAAGTCACCGCGCGCCTCAGCGCCTGAGGTCATTGAACGTGTACCGATTCGGATACCGAGTCGGTACACAGTCGATCTCAAATTGATGCAGCCATGGTCGATGACCGGTTATCTATCACCGGCATTGGAGCCTTTCCATGGTCAGCATTACTTCAGTTTCGATCAATCAGACCGTCACGACACCCACCACTAAAACCGCAATCAGCGACGTCGGTGACGAGACCTCGACCACGGCAGCCGCCAGCACTGGCGTGAAAGCGGACACCAGCAAAGTGGCTGCGGGCGGTGGTGCGGCACCGGCGGGTGACAGCGATTCCAGCAGTGAAGAATCGGATTCGGTGAAGGAACTGCGCAAGCAGATTGCCGAACTGCAGAAGCAATTGCAGGAGGAGCAGCAAGCGTTGCAAGCGGCGCAGGCGAAGCAGGAAAGTTCTGATGCCAAGGCTGCCGAAGTAGCCGCTGCACAGGCGCAGATCACCGCTACCTCCGCGTCCCTGTCCACTGCTACTGCCTCGTTGTTGCAGGCGTTGCAGGATTCTGACTCGAGCACCTCGGGTTCGCTGGTCAGCACCTCGGCGTGATGCCCTTTTCCCTCACCCTAGCCCTCTCCCAAGGGAGAGGGAACTGACCGTGGTGACTATTTGAGGTACGTCGACCTGAAATATCGAGGCGCATTCAGGTCTTGAGTAACCCCCGATCGGCTCCCTTTCCCCCTCGCCCCCTTGGGGGCGGTCCGACGTTTCGGGAGGGCTGGGGTGAGGGGGAGAAAATCTCACTGACAACACATCAACCAAGCCAAACACCAGACACAAAAAAAGCCGCACGATCTTTCAATCGTGCGGCTTTTGGTGGTGCGTTCAATCAAGTGTCTTGCTTGTTGCTCAGCACTTTGCCGGTAGTTGCATCAAAGTCCACATCGAACTCTTTGCCATCAGCAGTTTTCAATTCAACTTCATACTCATAACCATTGAAGTGGTTATCCAGATCAGTGTCAGTAATCGTCGCACCCGGATGCAGTTTCAGCGCTTCGGCGTTCATCGACTCCAGCGACTTGATTTTGCCCGACTTAACCAGTTCAGGAATCTGGTCAACGCGAACATCAGCCTGGGCCAGGCCAGCGGTAAGAGTCAGGGCAGCGGCGGTAAACAGGGCAGTCAAAGTTTTCATCGGTTCGTTCCTTGGGGTGATTCGTTTAAGTGGCCTCAGGTTAACCAGTGCAACTTAACTCACCCTTAAAATCCCAAAGCCAAACAAAACGGGCAAGCCATGCACCTGCACAGAACCTGTGGGAGCGTGGCTTGCCCGCGATGAAAACGCCTTGATTTAAGATCAGAAGCCGTTGTTCTTCAGTACCTGATCAACGCTGCCGGCCGCCGGGCGTTTATAGAACTTCAACAGTTCGCTGGCACGGTTGGTGAAGATGCCGTCGACACCGGCCGCCATGACTTTCTCGAAGTCCACCGGCTCGTCGACGGTGTAGACGTGCACTAGCATGCCCTGGTCGTGGGTGTATTTATTCATCCACGGTTGCACCAGATCCGAATAGCTCTGATCGCCACCCTTGGTCAGCTTCGCCGACGGGCCGGTACCGATTGCGCCTTGGGCCTTGGCGTAATCCACCCATTGTTTGAATTCGGCTTCGGACTTCGGCTCTTGTTTGCCGTAGAAAACGTTTTTGTCTTTCTCGCCGGATTCGGCAAACGTCACTTTCGATTTTGGCTCGATGCTGCCTTCGCCCACCCACAACAGGAGGATTTTCGGCACTTGCGGCATTTCTTTTTCCAGCAGTTCGAGGCTGTTTTTCTCGAACGTTTGCAGGATCACTTTGCCCTTGCCTTGACCCACACCCAGCGCACTTTTTGCCAGTTTCGAACCGGCCGGGCTCAGCCAGCCGCGATCCTGCAGTTTCTCTTTCAGGTCTTTCTCGATCCCGGGAAACAGTTGCGGCTCTTTGGTCTCGATGTACAGGCCCGGCTTGTGTTGCGGATTGGCTTGGGCGATGTCGATGATTTCATCAAGGGTCAGAATTTTCAGCCCGGCGTAAGTCGGGCGCGCGCGATCCGGGTACTTGGTGTTGAACCAACTGCCGGCGTCGAGTGTTTTCAGTTCGGCCATGGTGAACGCGGTGGCCGAGGCGTCCTTGCGATCCGGGAATTTGGTCGCAACGTCAGTGGTGCGTTGCAGGTTGTCGTCGTGCAGGGCGAACAACACGCCGTCCTTGCTGCGCTGCAGGTCCATTTCCAGGTAGTCGGCGCCCAGATCGCGGGCCAGTTTGTAGGACGCCGCAGTGGATTCCGGCGCATCGAAAGAGGCGCCACGGTGAGCGATCACCGCCGGGTGCGGGATGCCGTTGGTGGCAGCGATCGCTTTCGGATCAGTCTGGCTGGCGGCGTGCGCCTGACCGAGGCCGAGCAGCAGGCTCAGGACCAGGGCGCTTTTGGTGAAAGTGGCGGGCATGTTCGAGTTCCTTTCGCAGGGCAATTTCAAAGACGTACCTTTTAACAACTGAATCGCTCGGGTGCTATCGCAGGACCGACATAAACGTATTAAAAGCGATTTTTCCTGCACTTTTGTGGCGCGGTTTGCAGTACGCTTGCCCTCGGCAGACGTCCCGGCAGAGGGCGCGCCGCTCAGTTGCCCTGCGTGTAAACCATCGATCAACTTTCGTGAGGTTTACCATGCGCATCACCTCCCAACTCATCTGCCAGGCCGCCGACGATCTCAAGGGCTTTGTCGGCCTCAACCGCAAAACCGGTCAGTACATCGTCAGATTCAGCGAAGATTCGTTCGGCATGGACGTGGCCGATGACGGCATTATTCCTGTGAGCGAATTCGTCTGGGCGCCGGCGACAGCGCAGACCATGACGCTTAAACGCGAGTTGATTCAGTTGCTCCTGGATCAGCATATCGATGAGCGGATCAACATCACCGAGCCGTTGCGCGTTTATATGAGCAAGGTTGAAGTGCCGGAGATTGTCGCGGTGCGGAGTCTGGTGCAGGGCTGAAGTTTTTAGTGGCTGTACCGGCCTCATCGCTGGCAAGCCAGCTCCCACAGGTTATGCGTTGCTTGAAGATCACATCGTACCTGTGGGAGCTGGCTTGCCAGCGATGGGGCCGGTGAGCTCACCACCAACATCACAGGCTGAACCGATACTCGCGTTCGACTTTGCACACCCGCGTATGAAACGCCGAATACCACTGCAGACGCCCACGCTCCTGTATCAGCCGATGCTCAGGGTTCTGCCGCCACGCCAGAATCGCCGCTTCGCTCTGCCAATACGACACCGTAATCCCGAAGCCATCCGCCCCTCGAACCGACTCCACCCCGAGAAACCCCGGCTGTTCGCGCACCAACAAATCCATGCGCTCAGCCGCCTCGGCATAGCCGTTGTCACCCTCGGTGCGAGTCGACGTAAAAATCACCGCAAAGCAGGCCGTCATCAACGTGCCTCCGCGCAAGCTTCAACAAACGCGTGCACCAGCGGCGGCATCAGCCCTTTGAGCGCCGCACGTTCCGGTTGAAACAACGTCGCGACAAAGAAGCGGTGCTCCTTGAGTTCAATCGCGCGCAAATCTCCCGCCGAATCATGACCCACGGCGTGTAGCCGATCGTTCAACAGTTCCTGTTCAAACAGCGGATTCACACCGAAGCGGCAGCGATAACCTTCACGAATCTGCGACGTTTCGTACGCCTTGGCGATCAACGAACCGGGCACCAGGTGAATGCTGTCCACCGCTTCGACCAGCGAACAGGTCAACGGCGTGAGTACCGCGCGATCAGCGTCGGGCGATGTTTCACCGTGTTCCGCATCGACCCAACCCAACACGTTGCGGGAAAACTCCAGCACCGCATGCTGAAAACCGCCACAGGTACCGAGGAAAGGGCGCTGTTGTTCGCGGGCAAAACGGATCGCTCGCAGTGCGCCGGCTTCACTTTTGTAAGGGCTGGCGGGGACGCACCAGAAACCGTCGAACCGCTCGAGCGGCGTATCGGCGTGGATCTGCTCGGTGGGCAGCCATTCGAATTGCACGTTCCTGTTGAGGTGTTCGGCGGCCAGACCGAGGGCGACGGGAATGGCTTGGTGGGCGGTGACTTGCGGGTCGTGATCGCCAATCAGGGCGATACGGATGGCGCTGTTTTCCATGGGGGTTCCCTGCGCTTGTTGATTGATGGCACTCACTATAGATTGGCGTTCACGCACTCAATATGGGCGTTTAGCCAAGTGATTAATGCAGCGACGCACTATCAACTCGACTATCCCGATCTGGCCCTGATCCTCGCCTTGGTGCGTGGCGGCTCGCTGGCCCGGGCCGCGCAGTTGTTGAAAGTCGACGTGTCGACGGTATTCCGCGCCGTGCGTCGTCTCGAAGCCGCACTGGGTCAGCAGTTGTTCGAAAAAAGCCGCTCCGGCTATTTACCGACAACTCTCGCGCAGACGCTGGCCGAGCAAGCCGAACGCGCCGAACAGGCACTGGAAGCCGCACGTATCGGCGTGGAGCAGGGCGGGGAAGTGGTCAGCGGTACGGTGCGCCTGACCTGCACCGATTCGGTATTGCAGGGTTTGCTGCTGCCGGCGCTGGCGCAGTTCATGCCCAATTACCCAGCGCTGACCATAGAACTGAGCACCTCCAACGATTTCGCCAACCTCAGCCGCCGCGATGCCGACATCGCCCTGCGCCTGACGCGTACACCTCCGGAGCATCTGGTCGGACGGCAACTGGCGAAGATTTCCTACCGGGTCTGCGCCAGTGCGCGCTATCTGCAAAACGTCGATGCGACGGATCTGGCCGCGCTGAACTGGATCGCCCCGGATGACTTTTTGCCCGATCATCCGACCATCGCCTGGCGTCGCCAGCACTTGCCCGGCGTCACTCCGGGGTATCGCTGCAACAGTATGTTGTCGGTGACGGAGTTGGTTCGTGCTGGCCTCGGCGTGGCGGCGTTACCGGACTTTCTGATCACCGACGGTTTGCAACCATTGAGCGAGCCGTTGCACGGTTACGACACCGCGTTATGGCTGCTGACTCGCCCGGATTGCCGGGCGTTGCGCTCGGTGGTGACGTTGTTCGATGAGCTCGGGCGGGCGTTACGGTTGCCGTGATCAGCGCTGCGGATTCTGGCGCATGTGATCGTGCAGCTCGCTGGTCAGGCTGGCGATGCGTTCGGTGAGGTTTTTGGTCATCTCGGTCAGGCGGGTGTTCTGCTCCAGCAGTTCAAGCAGTTGCGCGGTGTTCTTCGCCGCTTCGGCCTGCCGCTCGGTATTGGCCGATGCCAACGCTTCACGGTGTTGCGCGTCGGCATCGGCTTGCGCCTTGTCGCGCGCAGCCTGGCGTGTTTGTGCGAGCAGAATCAGCGGCGCGGCGTAGGCCGATTGCAGGCTGAAAGCGAGGTTCAACAGGATGAACGGGTAAACGTCGAAAGTGGTCACGCCAAACACGTTCAGGCAGACCCACAACAGCACAATCAGGGTTTGCGCGCCGAGGAACATTGGCGTGCCGAAGAACCGCGCAAACGCCTCGGCGCGCAAGGCGAAGGTGTCGTTGCCGAAAGTCGTGTTGAGGTGGGCGTGGGGGCGGTGGAAGCGCAGGTGATCGACGGGAGCTGTATCAGGTGTGGCGGGTTTTTCAGTGGTCATGATGCACTCGGCAGGACTTGAGACTGAAGCTCACTATAGTCCTGCATTGCGGCTCATGACCTCTTCGCGAGCAGGCTCGCTCCCACATTGGAATGCATTTTCCCTGTGGGAGCGAGCTTGCTCGCGAAGGCCGCGACGCGGTCTACCTGCCTTGCACAAGCCTTAACCCGGCACCCGCTCATTGGCAAACATACTCACCGCATCCACCGCCTCACTGGCGCCATCACGAATCTGCAGAATCACCGTGCCCGCCTGATTCGCCAACTCGACCCCTTCAGCCGCGCGACCCCGGGTGCCTTCCATGCTCTTGATGGCCTGGCGAGTTTCGCTCTGGATCAAACCGATCATGGTGGATATCTCCGCCGTTGAGCCACTGGTACGTGCCGCCAGTTGGCGTACTTCATCGGCAACTACGGCAAATCCGCGACCTTGCTCACCGGCGCGCGCGGCCTCAATGGCGGCATTGAGCGCCAGCAGATTGGTCTGGTCGGCAATCGCGCGGATCGTGTTGACGATGGCGGTGATCTGCTCAGAGCGCTCGCCCAGTTGCGCAATCAACGTTGAAGATTGGGCAATGTCCTCGGCGATTTCACGCATTTCACTGGCCGCTTGCTGGATCACCTGCGTACCTTGCTCGGCGACTTTTCGCGTCGCCACCGAGATGTGATACGCCGCGCTGGCACTGCGCGCGTCCTGCTCGTGTCGCTCGACCCGGGCGGTGACGTCGGAGGCGAATTTCACCACTTTGCACAAGCGCCCGGCAGCGTCATAAACCGGGTTGTAATTGGCTTCGAGCCAGACGATTTGCCCGCGTTTATCCACGCGTTCGAACTGCCCCTGGAAAAGCTCGCCCTGATTCAAGCGCCGCCAGAAATCCTCATAGGCGCTGCTGTTGACCAGTTCCGGCGTGCAGAACAAACGGTGATGTTTGCCTTTCAGCTCGGCGAGGGTGTAACCCATGCGCGTCAGAAAATTCTGATTGGCCGTAAGAATGCTGCCGTCGAGGTTGAATTCGATGACCGCCATTGCCCGGTCAATCGCCTGCAACTTGGCGTTGGCCTCACTTTCCTGCTGCACCTTGGCGGTCACGTTCATGGCGTACTTGACCACTTTCACCACGCGACCCGAGGCATCCTTGATCGGGTTGTAGCTGGCTTCAAGCCAGATAGGCTGACCCTTGCTGTTGACGCGTTCAAATGTACCGGACTGAAACTGGCCGTTTTTCAGGCGTGACCACAAATCAGTGTATTGAGCGCTACGCCCGAATTCTGCTGTGCAAAAGCGCCGGTGCGGTTGGCCGATCGCTTGTTCGGCGGTGTAACCCATGGTCTGGAGAAAGTTGTCATTGGCACGCAACACCACGCCATCGAGGTCGAACTCGATTACCGCCATCGAGCGATTGATCGCATCGAGCAGGCCGGCTTGTTCGGTGAGGGTGCGCTGAAGATCGTCGACGACGGCTTTGTGGCGATTGAAGAACATGTTCGCAGTACTCTGGAAGTGGGGAAGATCGAGGATTCAGTCCCTATTTCCGCGCCGGCAGACCGAATGCGCGGACGGCATTCGGCGATGACTGCTCAATGCCAGCATTCCATAGCTGGCAGATGGCTACTTATACAAAACTTCATAAAGTTGTACAAGGAAGTAATTATTTGTAAGTTTGTATAACTTTTTAGGCGCTGGCGTTGTCTGTCGCGGCACGGCTCAAGGCCACGCTAATGGTGTTGCGACCCGTGTGTTTAGCGGTGTAGAGCGCTTTGTCGGCATCGTCCAGCCAGTCCAGTGGATCCTTGTACAAGGATTGATAGCGCGCCAAACCGATACTCAGGCCCACTCGCAACTCTGGCACGTGCGGATGACGATACTGCTGCAATGCCTCGCGCAATTGCTCCATCAGCGCTTCGGCTTTGTGCAGTGGCAGTGTCGGCAGGATCACGCAGAATTCGTCACCGCCGTAGCGCCCGGCCAATTCGTACTGATCCAGCAGGCGCTTGAGCTCTTTACTCAATTGCCGCAGCACCTCATCGCCGACGATGTGCCCGAAGCTGTCGTTGATCTCCTTGAAATGGTCGATGTCGATCAATGCCAGCGTGGCTTGGGAGTTGTGTTGGCGGCACTGTTTGAATTTCAGGTGCAGCAGGTCTTTCCAGGCCCCGTGGTTGAGCAGGCCGGTGAGGCTGTCAGTACGGCTGAGGGCGCTCAGTGCGCGTTTGTGTTGGGAGAGTTTGATCGCCAGGCGATAACAGACCATGCCCAGCGCCAACGGATACAGGGTGAGCATTGGCAGGCAGGCCCAGACCTGAGGCTGCGTCATCGTCAGACTGAATTTGACGCCGAAAATCGCCCAGCCCAGCAGAACACCGGCGAGTTGCGCGAGGGCGCCGAACACGAACAGACGTTGGCCGCCGGCGGCAACATTGTTCATGGTCATCATCGACAGGATGGTCACGGTGGTTAGCGGGTTGAACTGAAAGCACGCCGCCCAGAAACCGCCGAACATCGAGTCGTATAACAAATTGCGCCGTTCAGCCTGATACGGGAACGCCGAGCGCGTGGAGATCTGGTAAGCGAAGTGCGGCCAGGCGAAACCGTTGAATAACAACAGCGCCCACAGCCAGCCGGGTATGTTCAGCGGATACAGCGCCGCAGCGACGCTGAAGAATCCCACGCCCAGACCAATGGCCCTGGGCAGGTAAATGCGCCGGGCGAATGACAAGCCTTTGCCGCGTTGGTTTTCCATGATGCCCTGCGCGAAATTCATCCTGAAATACTTTGCAGTATTTTCTCAGGCTGACCGTTCGTCGGTCGATTGTCGGACATTGTCATTTATTCCAACGGGAATAATCAGTGTCCTTCCGAGCCATTTAATCAGTGACTCGCGCAGGAGAAGGGCGATTTAGAGCTGATAGCAGGCCAGAAACATCTCCAGCGCCGATTCGGCGACGGTGTTCTGCATATCGACATCGAGGGCGGCACGGCCCATCGACATCTGCGGCCAGAAGCCGAAGGTCTTGAGCAAGCCTTGTACTTGATGGGCGGCAAACTCCGGGTCGACCGGTTTCAATCGGCCGTCGGCCTGCGCGGCGCGAATCCATACGGTCAGGCCTTCCTCGCGCTCGCCCATGCGCTCGATCATGTTCTGCGCGCGCTCCGGCGAGTGAATGGTGGCGGCAATTGCCACCCGGGCCAGGGTCAGGAAATTCTCGTCCGCCATCAACTGCACTTTGGCCTGGAGCATCTGCCGTAATTGCTCGCGCAACGGCTGATCACGGTTATACACGACCGATTGTTCTGCGCTGATTCGTGCCCACAACTGGTTGAGAATTTCGGCGAACAACTCTTCTTTGCTGGGGAAATGGTTGTACACCGTACGCTTCGACACACCGGCGGTGGCAGCAATCTTGTCCATGCTGGTGATCTCGAAACCGTTCGCGCGGAATTCGGCAATTGCCGCCTGAATAATGGCTTCGCGTTTACGGTCGGTGAGGCGCTGTGGAGCTGTCATAAGTACGCTTCGGCAGAGAAAAGATGAAATTACACTTGGCAGTTTACTTGTCATCCGCTTTGATGCAACCTAGAAACTACACCGAGCAGTGTAATGTTGCGTTAATCCTCGCAACCTAAAAAACAGCAGTTCGGCCTATGCGTGCAGCTTTGGCCATTTATCGTCCCACCGTGGAAAAACCGCGAATTGCGCGGTTTTTCTGGAGTCACTCAGTCATGGCCAATCCAGTTTCGATCCCGGATCACACATCCACGCCTGAAGCCTCGCGGCAGCATCAGGGGCTGTTTCGCAATCACGCACCCGTGCAACGCGAAGGTGTGCGCAAAATGCTGCGGATCATGTGGAACATGATTTTCCACAAACCGCGCAACACCCGGCCCGCAGCGCCGATCCCGGTGCAAGCGTTGACCCGGGAAGAACTGCTGGCAGCGCCCAATCACAGCGTCTATCGCCTCGGTCACTCGACCCTTTTGCTGAAGCTGCGCGACAAATTCTTCATCACCGACCCGGTCTTCGCCGAGCGCGCATCGCCGGTGCAGTGGGCCGGGCCGAAACGCTTCCACCAGCCCCCGATCAGCATCGACCAGTTGCCGCCGATCGAAGCGGTGATCCTGTCGCACAACCATTACGACCACCTCGATTACCAGGCCGTGCTCAGACTGGCCGCCAAGACCAACCTGTTCCTGACACCGCTGGGCGTCGGCGACACCCTGATCAAATGGGGCATCGATGCCAGCAAAGTCCGCCAGTACGATTGGTGGCAGGGCGCCGAGATTGCCGGCATCCGTTTCGTCGCCACACCGTCTCAGCACTTTTCCGGCCGTGGCCTGTTCGATGGCAACAGCTCCCTGTGGGCGTCCTGGGTGATGATCGACGGTGACACGCGGATCTTCTTCAGCGGCGACAGCGGCTACTTCGACGGCTTCAAACGCATCGGCGAACAATACGGCCCGTTCGACCTGACCCTGATGGAAACCGGCGCCTACAACGTCGAATGGCCACACGTACACATGCAGCCCGAAGAAACCCTGCAAGCGCACATTGACCTCAAGGGCCGATGGCTCTTCCCGATCCACAACGGCACCTTCGACCTGGCCATGCACGCCTGGCACGAACCGTTCGACCGGATCCTGGCATTGGCGTGGGAACGCAGTATTTCCATTACCACGCCGCAGATGGGCGAGGCGTTTAACATCGCTCAACCGCAACGCGGGGAGGCGTGGTGGTTGGCGGTTGAAGGGGAGAGTGAGGGTGTGGTGCAAAGCGCTTGATAGCTCGCCCAGTTCGCCCCTTCGGGGGCGATTGTCTTACTCAGCCATCGCAAAATCCCCACGCCCCGCCGATTCCAATGGCGCACCCTGAAAACTCGCACTACGCCCCGGTGCAAACCCGGGAAAGAACACCAGCCCCTGCGCCTCGAACCGGTAAGCCAACGCCAGTCGCGCCGCATCCGCGACATCCTGCTGCGCTTCAAAGCGTTGAATGTCTTCAACCGAAACCTCTGCCTCCCGCGATAGCTGGTCCACGCTCCAGCCCAGCATCGCTCGGGCCTGGACGCAGTGCGTCGGGGTGAACTGGAAAAGGGCAATGCGTTCGAGGATGTGGTTCATCGCAAGAGAGGCCATGGTGTGCTCCGGGCTCAAGAGTGCTGATTGAAAATGTACTGTGTTTTTGTACAGTTGTTTTCGGCCGGGATCAAACGCATTTTTTGATTTGCGCTAATTCGCCGCCTCCAACCAGACGGACGGTGCCTGCCCGAGGATCCGCCGGAACATCGTCGAGAACGCCGCCGGGCTTTCATAACCGAAGTCCAGGGCGATGCGTGTCACCGCTTCACCCGAGGCCAAGCGCGCCAGCGCCAGGACCACGCATGCCTGCTGCCGCCATTGTCTGAAGCTCAGCCCGGTTTGTTGGCGAAACAGTCTGTTGAAGGTACGCAAGCTTATGTGTAATTGGTCAGCCCAATGCTGTGGCGATTGGTGGGCGTACGGCTGATGCAGAAAGTTCTGACACAGAGAGAGGAGCTTTCCGTCAGTCGGCAGCGGAATGTGCAACGGTAGCGGCGCACTGCGCGTCAATTCATGCAGCAACAGATCAATCAACACACCGTCGCGGCCGCCCAAGTCATAGGTCAGCGGCACTTCCACCGCCTCCATCAACAAATGCCGCATCAACGGCGACACACTGATCACCTGGCAGCGCTCCCCCAAATCCACCGCACCGGGTTCGATGTACAAGCTGCGAGTGCTGACCCCAAGCATCAACACCTCATGCGCCACCCCCGGTGGAATCCACACCGCCCGCTGCGGCGGCACCACCCAGTTGCCGTCATGGGTGCTGACCTGCATCACACCAGTCGCGCCGTACAACAACTGCGCCCGTCGATGCGTATGAAAAGGCAGCAAGTGACCGTGGGAATAATCCGTACCGATCGCCACCACCGCGCGCGGCGTTTCATCCAGCAGATTGATCGAAACATTGCGCATCAGGCGTTTCCCGGTGGTTGGCGTAAACGCAAACATTATTGGCTGACTTGCTGAAGCAGGCCAAGCGCTGCCGCTCTATCGTCGAGCGCTCTCCCTACACGGACGCCTCGACATGTTCTATTTACTGCTGACCCTCTTCGGTTGCCTGACCGGCATTACCGCCGTGCTGTTCGGCTTCGGCGGCGGCTTCGTCGTGGTGCCGCTGCTGTATCGCCTGCTCACCGCCAGCCACGGCGCCGACGACCCGATCGGCCAATCGGCGATGCACATCGCCGTCGCCACCTCGACCTGCGTGATGATCGTCAACGCCCTGATAGCCACCGACAAACATCGCCGCGCCGGCAACCTGATCCGTCATTACCTGTGGCCGTTGGGTGGGTTTATCGGGATGGGTGCGGTCGTTGGCGCAATAGCGGCGGTGTGGGTCAGCGGCGACGTGATTCGCTACGCATTCATCGGCTACCTCGGCGTGACCATTGTCGATTGCCTGCTGCGACGCGGCTTTCTCACTCAGAACGCAGACGTCATCCCACGCCGACTTGGCGCTACGGAAACTTCCGCAGGTGGTGTAGGCATTGGCGCCATCGCGACGTTTCTCGGTGTAGGAGGCAGCGTCATGACCGTGCCGCTGCTGCGCCGTTGTGGATTGAGCATGTCGCAAGCGACGTCTATGGCCAATCCGTTGAGTGTGCCGGTGGCATTGGCCGGGACGCTGACGTACATGGCGTTAGCCGGGTTCAGTCAGGCTGACTTGGGCGCTTGGTTTGTCGGGTATGTGGATTTGCTGGCGTTTGCGGTGCTGACGGTTGGCTCGCTCATCGGGATTCGATTGGCCGCGCCATGGATTGGGCGGATTCCGGATCGGGTGCATGCCTGGGTTTATATCGGGTTGCTGATTATTGTGCTGCTGTGCATTTCGCTTAAATGAACCATTGCCAGGTTACAGCGGAAGAAATCAAAATCGATGACCGAGCGTTGTCCTCCAGCATTAACCAGAGAACCAGGATGTTGATCTTCAATTGCACCGAAGCCGCCAGTAAGTTTTTCAGCCGAGTTCACAAAGGCAAAAAGATTACGCCGGTGGACAACAAACCGCCGTCGCCGGCCATCGAAGATGACGAAGCCTCCAGTTCCGTAGAGCAGTGGCTAGTCCATGCGATCACTGTGCAACGCAAGCATGTTTTGTTGGTTATCCATGTGAAAACCCGTTACTGCATGGTCTTCGCCAATGCGCAAAAGGCTGACACAGAAGGTTTCGTTGCCTGGTTTGCTGATCGTTGGCGCGAAGGATTGATCCGCGATGCGATCAATCACGGTCTTATGGATTGGGTCGATGGCGGCATCATGCCGGAGCGTATGGATCAAGTCTGTCGCGACTACAAGTTTTATCGGCGCAGTCATCGCAGTGCACAAAAACATATTGATGAAATTGCCTGGTATTTCCAGGGCAATGCAGCCGAGTGGGGCTGTTTACCACAGAGTGAGCGTGAAGAGATTGGTTTCGATGCCGCGATGAATGACACGCCCAGAAGCAGCAAAGGTCAGAAAGATACCTACTGGCCGAATGTTGAAATGGTCGCTCACTGGTTGCGTGAATATTGCGCTGTTGATGAGGCGGGTATCGAAAGTGCTTTGAAGCGACGCCTGGAGGCATGGCGAGAGATCAGGGCTTTTCATTAAGCGCCCAAGTGCAGCCGAAATGTACGGTTGCACTCGATTCTCTGGCTTTGCCTCGCCATAATCCGCCCCGACATTCGCCGGGCCGGCGTGCAAACCCCAGGCGCGGCCTCCGCCTCTTTCAAGGAACGATCAATGCTCAAGGGACTGATGCGCCTGGCAACTTGCGCTGCTGTGCTGTTTTCAATGCTGTCTATCGCTCAGGCTGATGACGGCCGGCGCGTATTCACCGGTACGCTGGGTAAGACGCCGATTGTCGTGGAGCTTAATACCACACAGCCGGATGAAGTGACTGGGCGGTATTTCTACGAGAAATATCATCGCGATTTGCCTCTCAGCGGCGCATTGCAGGGCAGCACACTAACCCTGACCGAAGGTAATAATCGCTACGGCGACGACAAGCCGCTGCCGACGCTGAAGCTGAAACCCATTGCCGAAGGCTGGCAAGGCGAGTGGCAAAGTCCGCAGGGCAAGAAGTTGTCGGTGAACTTGGCCGAAGCCAAACTTCCAGCGCCGACATCAACGACTTTGCCTTTCTTTGCCACACTGCCGAATAGCGAACCCTACGAGTATCTGCGTTTACAGGGACTCAAGCTCAAGCCCGCGAAAACAGAAAGCTTCATGGGTTATAACCTGCAGTGGTGGGTCGAACCGGAATCGAAAATTTCGTTGTTCAGCGTCGCGTCCGGCTACCCGGCGCAAGATCAACTACGCATCAATCAGCTATTGCTTGAGCGACTTTGGCGAGAGGTCATTAGCTACCACGCCTGCATGCTGCAGGGTGGCGAAAATGCCGAGCAGTATCAGAGTGTCGCGCCCACGTTCCTGTCGCCGGACGTGGTCAGTCTGAACATCAATACCGGGTATGACTGTGGTGGCGCGCACCCCGATGTCAGTAACTCCCCCGTCAACCTCAATGTTCACACGGGCCAAGACATGAAGCTGCAAGACGTGTTGTGGGTTGGTGAGCGCGAGAATACCTCGGCTGGAAAAAACGTGAGCAGTCAGAGCGATGTGTTGACGCCGTGGCTGATCAAACAATTCACAACGCTGTATCCCAACGAAATGAAAAAACCAGCCGATGGTGATGAGGACAGCTGCGATTACACCGATGAAAATGTTTGGAGCGTTTTAAATTGGCACTTCACCGCCAAAGGCATTTACCTGGGACCGTACTTTCCGCGCGTACAACGTGGTTGCGATGAACCAGAGTGGTCGATCCTGCCGTACTCACTCGTCAAACAACACCCCGGCGCCGTCAACCTGCAACTACCCCAAGGCTAACCATCATTCCAGCCCCGGCGCCTCACGAATAATAAAGTGATCCAGGTTCTCGATATTGGCATTGAAGACCTCGAAAGGCTTTTCGGGGTTCTTCTTGCCGGGCACCTGCTTCAACTCCGGCGTCACCCCATAGAAGAAACAGAACAACGCCTTGTCGCTATCCACCGCGTGCTTGATCTCCTCCAGAAACGCCTTGCGCTTGCGGTAGTTGTCGATCAGCTTCTTGTTCAGATAAACGCTGACCGGATACGGCTTCTTCTTACTGTCCTCGGGCTTCTTGAACCAGACCTTGTCCTCGAAATCGATACGAAAACTGGCACTGTGAAAATCCTCGATCTTCTTGATCCGCCCCCAGTAAATCAGCCCCTTGTTGTCCGTCAGATACTCAATCTTCTTGAAGAACGAACTGTACGGCGCCGAATGCTCGCCGACCTTCAACGGCATTCGCTTGAGCAACTCCTTGTCCGCGAAGTTGGAAACAAAACACTCTACCGGATGCGCAAACACACTGGTCTTGTCCGGCGCCGACTCACGCCCCGACGACTCTTTACCACTCTCCGCCGCCGCCCGCACCGGATCATCGCGCAACACATCCGCCGCCCCCGCTGGCGCGACAGGCTTGCGCACATACTCGCGCCGGGTCAGCAGCAACTCTGATGGGAAGTGTTCCTCACGCCCCTCATCCACCTCGCCATCCGCCGTCTCAACGCCAGACGCTGAAGCCTTCAAACTCACATACGGACAACCTGCCACATGCTGCGTAGTGGGCAGATTCTTAAAGTGCGGCGTGCGCACGTAATTCACGTTCTTGGCGTTGAACGTACCCAACTCATTGGACGCCTCGAACGCCGAACGACAGGCATCGTTGGGGCACTGGAAGTGTTCCTTCGCGGAGTCGAAGGCAACCGTCTCATCGAAATTGAGATCGCGAACGTCATAGATCGACAACTTGTCGTCGAGGCTGAGGCAGTAGGCGAGATCGAATTTCATGGTGGGGCTCGGATCCTTGAGTGGGGGAGGGGTATTAATAGCGGGAGGCGGCGCGGGTTGCACTGATTGTTTTTCAGGATGATGCGGGATTTGTGGGAGCCAGCCTGCTGGCGAATTGTTGGTATCAACTCATTACCGAATCCAGACACCCACTCAGCAGCAAAAACTCCCGCTAGTCACAGAGTTTTACTCCTCTGGAATCAGCCTTTTCACCCTTTTATAAAGCGAAGCTGTAAACGCCACGCGATCATTCGAATGGTGACAACGACGATGGCAATTCGGACAAAGTGCTACAGCGTTCGAGACTTGATCCGAACCCTTATCTGCAAGTGGTTTGACATGGTGGACTTCTAGAAATGGCAGATCATGCATTTGAAACGGAGCCGGGTCGCCACAGCCTTCGCAATGCCCCTCAGCTTCATTTCGAACCCAGGCTCTAACCTCGGGATCGCGAACGTAAACCGTGCGAGTACTCGACGCTTTCTTTGGTTTCTTTATGCCTTTCGGCGGCTCTTTTATGTGCTTCTTCTGAATTGCAGCAGCGCGACGCTCTAGTGTTTCTTCGTCGGCTGTCGGAATAGCAGGGTCGCCCGGCTGGAAGCCGCGATTTGTGAGAGCTGTTCGAATTAACTGCTCAACATTCGAACCAACGTTTTTCGCCGGTTTGTAACCCTTAATGGGTTTCCGATCCATCGTCATCAGGACTTTGGAAATGTTCTGCATTCGGAATTCGACAGAGCCTTTTGTACGAGTCGACAAGGCTGATGCGCGTAGTTCGCGATTCTCATGTGCCTTGTTGAATTTGTGACCCGCGAGTTCTAAATCAAGCATTCTGAGATAGGTGTCAACCGCTGCCTCAATCTCAGCAACAGTCCAGTCAGTGTCTTTTTTCTTGTCGCTCATAAAATCGCCGAGGGTTGAAAACCCTCGGACGATACTGAGTGGCCATCATGGCTGTCTAGGAAAATTCCTACATAGATTTGCGACAGTTCTCGCAAGTGATCTCACAAGTAGCACTAACTCATCAGATGCTTCGACGACTGAAATACCTCTGCAGCCTTCCGCCACCAAGACTTCGGGGCAGTCGCTCGCTGCTGTGTCTGACCCTGCAACAGATACGGCATATCTCGTAGCCGAATCCAGCTTTCATCTTGCCAATGCAACAGACTCACAGACATCTCAGGCCATTTCAAAAAACTCAGCATAGGTAGATCTGAATTTTTTGAGGACGCAGCATCGCGTAAGGCCGGAACCACCTGATGGGTCAGCCATTCACGCAACAGCCGATTCCCTGGGACGTAGTGATACACCAACAACGCATACACGCCTGACTCACTGAGCATCAGCTGCTTTTCAGGTTGTCGGTGATACTCAATCCACAGAAAACGATGCTGATCTTTGTCCAGTTTGCTGACCATCCGATCACTGAGATGGACACCCATCAAGCGACCGATATCGCGTGCGCAAAACCATGGCTGGCCTTCAAGAAGGAGGGCGTGGAGAGAGAGTTTGTGCAGAGTGAAGACAGTCGAACTGTGAGGTTCAGACATGGCAGACCTCCAATGCTGGAAGCATGTAGATCATATTGAGGTTGAAGCTGATTTCCTTCGTGCCGAAGGAGACATTTCTAGGCATATCCATTTACCTCTGTGTGATGTCAGCTTTCTTAAGGCTGGGTGCCGGGAGCTAAGAAACCCCACACAGAGGGCCGGACATATTCCCCTTTCGGGTCTTGTATTCGCCCACTCCCGGCATAACAGAGTTTTTGATGCGCACGGGGAAACCGTAGGCACAAAAAAGCCGCGACTGTCGGGTGCGGTGAGTCCGCTGTGTGAGGTGTTTCTTAGGCACCAGACAAAAGGGTAGGGGGTGGGGGATGGATGGTCAAGGCTAACCTCTGACGATTATTGTGTTTCAAAATAGAGCTTGGCCTGAGGCTCTCTGCTAGCATGAGTTCTGAATTCGAGCGTTGGCAGTACACGGTAGGTAGTGATAGAAATGAGAAATTATCGAGAGCTAAGTAAGATCTTTTCAACCAGTAATGTGGAAGAACTTGCTAGTGGGAATGTCGAGCATATTATTAATGTTGCGCACTCTTACACCGATTTTTTGTCTAAGGGCTTTACTCCTGCCGAGGTTTACGATGTTTGCTACAAGGATCTCAGTAGAAATTATAGGTTCGAGTATTTTTTTAAGAATGTTGTGGCTAATAAAATAGTTATTGGTCGTCATAGGCTTTCTACTGCCACTCTGCTATCCGAGTTTAGAGTAGGTAGTAATAAGGCTGATTGTGTTGTTTTGAACGGCAATAGTACTTGTTATGAAATAAAAACTGATCTAGATAATTTTTCCAGATTGAATGATCAGCTTGAGGCATATGCAAAGATTTTTGATAAGACGTTTGTAGTTGTTGCTGAAGGTCACAGGGAATATGCGCTGAGCAATGTCGCTGATAATGTCGGGGTTATAGTTCTTACCGGTAGAAATACTCTGTCGGAAGTGCGTAGTGCGAGAATTGTTAGTAGTAAAATTGATCCTGAGGTTTTGGTTAGATCGTTACGCCGTTCAGAGTATTTTTCAATTGCTTGCCAGATTGAAGATGCTCCGAAGGGGCTTTCAAATACAGAGGTTTTTAGTTGGTGTGAGTCTGTTTTTAAGAGGGCAGACGCGGCGTTGCTGAGATCCCTTTTTTGCAAGACTTTAAAGGAGTCGCGGCGAAAGAATCCGGATTTTTCGCTCGCCCTACCACGAACATTGTTAATGGCTAGCCTGAGCTTGAAGTTATCAAGCGCTAAAAAAAATAACCTCATGAGGGTGCTTCACTCTCCAATTTAAAGGGATGTTTGATGTATTTTCCAATATTAAAGGGTAAGCAAAATGAGTTGATTGCGTTGCGTGAGCTTTCAGAGGTGATCGACTCTCGATATATAAAGCCTGTTATTGAGCCTGTGAGGGAAAATATTGCTCCTTTGAAAAGGACGATAAAGAAGCTCGCTGAAAATGGAATAGTACCACTGGTCGTGATTAATCCTTCGTTAGGCGACTATCTCGGAGGTGAAATTTCGATTAGTCAGCTTTTAGAGACTGAGTATGGGCAATATTTGCCGTGTGTGAAAATAAAAAATCCTCAGGATCTCGCTGCAATTAGGCTTTTTCAGTCGTTCGAAGGTCGCGCTGCTGTATATCTGGAAAGTAGTATTGATAGAGCTCTGGTTGATGTGGTCAATGCGTCTATATTTACTCTTGTGAACCAAGCCAGAGTTAACGCGGTCGCGTTTTCACAACTTCGTAATAAAGTCGTATATGGTGATTTCTTCAAGAAAGAGGTTAAAAACTCTGATTATGCGGATGATTCTCTGTTTTCGGGGCTGCATACTGAGTATCGAAATATCGAAAATGCTGTAGGGTTTGGTGATTTCACTATTCTTAGTGAGGATTACTCTGAGTCGGGTGGTCCGGCATATGTTGTGGCGGTGCATTTGTCATATGTAAATCGAGATGAGTATGACGCAATGCACGTTCGGCATTTTTCTTCCTATGACGATCGCACACCTACCAACCCCGGAGGGAAGTTTATGGATGCGTTGAACAAACTTGTTCAATACGTTTCCGCTAATCCAGGAAAGTTTGTTAGGACGTCTGGTCTAGATGAATTCTTCTCTCTCCAAAATTCAAGGCATTTCCCCGGTTTGGGCAGCGTAAAAAAAATCTCAATAAAACATCATATCGAAACTACGTGTGATTATATACAGGGGCATTGAAAATGGCGAAGTGCTGTATTCATTGCTTTAATGATTCAGTTTTGATTGAGATGGCGTCAAGGGGGGAGGTTGCGAACTGCTCGTTTTGTGGTGCAGTTAGAGTGCCCACGATTAGCTCCGATACTCTGTTTTCTTCGGTTGAGTTGATTTTGTACGGCCTGGAAGTTTCTGAAGGTGGTGAGGATCTAACGTCGCTGCTTTACAATCAATTTGGTTTGCTTAATCCTGCAGTTGTCAAAGACGCTCAAAGGCTGGTGCGTGAAATTTTTGGAGAAGAGATCGCAGATTTAAAGTATGTATTTAAGTTTGATGTCTCTTTGTACTCTAGTCAATGGTTGAGCTTCAAGGAAGAACTGAAACATAAGAATAGGTTTTTTCCCCGTAGTGCATTGATTTCTCAGGTACTGAACCCGTCGTCAAGCAACTCAAGCTTTGGAGTTTTTCTGGCGCTGCTTGAGCAGTTAAAGGCTCCTTTCGAAAGGGGGGAGCTACTTTACAGAGCTAGAATATCTGAAAGCGCTCTAACCGCTGAAAAAATGGGAGCCCCGCCTCCGATGGTGGCTTCTGGGGGGCGAGCCAACCCAATTGGAATACCCTATTTATACCTCGCGCAAAATTTAGAAACTTGTGTTGCAGAGGTTAGGCCGAATAACGCTAGCTCTATATATGTATCTGAATTTGTGGCTGTTCGGGATTTAAATCTTCTTAGCCTTACTGATCCTAGATGTGACTCTTCAGTATTAAAATTTGAAGAGCAGCAAATGCAGGATGTTCTGTGTTTTTTAGATTTGTTGGAGCGTTTCTCATTGGAACTGTCCAAGCCAATATTGCCTGACAAGTCTCATATAGAGTACATACCGACTCAGTATATGTGTGAGTTCGTTAAGTCGGTTGCAAACTATGATGGCATTGTCTTTAATAGTTCTTTTGGGCAAGGCCGAAATTACGTCATATTTGATAGTGATAAATTCTTAGCTAAGGAGCCCTATCGGGGGCAAGTAGTTAGTACTCGCCATGATTTTTTAGCTGATCCTGTGTGATTACTAATCATTAGTTATATGATTGTGTGATTCATAAAGTTGCCGATATAAAAAAAGCCCCGATATTTCGGGGCTTTTTTATATTGGGTTATGCAGAGTAATCAATCCCAGCTCAACGCACCACCAGTCTGATACTCAATAACCCGTGTCTCAAAGAAATTCTTCTCTTTCTTCAAGTCCATGATCTCGCTCATCCAAGGGAACGGGTTAGTCGTCCCTGGATACTCTTCCTTCAAACCAATCTGGCTCAAACGACGGTTAGCGATGAACTTCAGGTAGTCCTCCATCATCGCCGCGTTCATGCCCAGTACGCCGCGAGGCATGGTGTCACGTGCGTATTCGATCTCCAGCTGCGTACCCTGCAGAATCATCTGGGTCGCTTCTTCCTTCATTTCGGCATCCCACAGGTGTGGGTTTTCGATTTTGATCTGGTTGATCACGTCGATGCCGAAGTTCAGGTGCATGGATTCGTCGCGCAGGATGTATTGGAACTGCTCGGCGACGCCGGTCATTTTGTTGCGGCGGCCCATGGAGAGGATTTGGGTGAAGCCGCAGTAGAAGAAGATGCCTTCCAGAACGCAGTAGTAGGCGATCAGGTTGCGCAGCAACTCTTTGTCGGTGTCCGGGGTGCCGGTTTCGAACTTCGGATCGGAGATCGAACGGGTGTACTTCAGGCCCCAAGCGGCTTTTTTAGCGACCGATGGGATCTCGTGGTACATGTTGAAGATTTCGCCTTCATCCATGGCCAGCGATTCGATGCAGTACTGGTAGGCGTGGGTGTGGATCGCTTCTTCGAAAGCCTGGCGCAGGATGTACTGGCGGCATTCCGGGTTGGTGATCAGGCGGTACACGGCCAGTACCAGGTTGTTGGCAACCAGGGAGTCGGCGGTGGAGAAGAAGCCGAGGTTGCGCATGACGATGCGGCGCTCGTCGTCGGTCAGGCCTTCCGGGTTTTTCCAGAGGGCGATGTCGGCGGTCATGTTGACTTCTTGCGGCATCCAGTGGTTTGCGCAACCGTCCAGGTACTTCTGCCAGGCCCAGTCGTACTTGAATGGCACGAGTTGGTTGAGGTCGGCGCGGCAGTTGATCATGCGCTTTTCGTCAACGGCGACACGGGCGGAGGCGCCTTCGAGTTCGGCGAGGCCTTCGGCGACGTCGAGGGAGTTCAGTGCAGCCTTGGCGCGGGCGACAGCGGCGGAGTCGTCGGCGGTCACGGCGCGGGCTTCCAGCGCTGCGGCGCCGCCGGCGTTGTCGAGGCGGTCCATGTTGGCTTCAGTAGCGTGGCCGGCGTTGGCGCCTTTCACTGCTGCTACTTCACTGTCTTCTTTGTCGAATTCGTCCCAGCTCAGCATGACGTGTCGTCTCCTGCGTGAGGGCCTGTCGCCCGTGTGAAACCTGATTGGTTGGTTTTTCACACGGTCGTACAGACCGCGTTGGATCTTAAGGAATCGTTTTTTGCAGCAGCTAAGGCAGGCAATAAAACAGAATTTTGTACGGGTTTCCGAGAGCCTCTGACGGGCGCAGATCACGTTGAACGCGACTGCGGGGCTTCAGAATGGCTTTGATTCCTGTAAGGGAATATTGCTGACCCGATTAGGGCGGCATTATAGGGAAAAAAACACGCGCGTGGGGGAGGTGAATCAGCACAGGGCGGTCGATCAGGAGGGGTATTTCAGTCGGAGCGAGGGTTTACAGGGCTTTCGCGGATGTTGGTCGGTGAGAATTTTTTTTGATTAATTTTTTCGTCGGGCTTTGGTTGCTCAAGAAATGAGCAAAAAACCGCGTTTTTCACTATATCTTGTGTTTTGCAACCCTTTTCAACGACTCCAGACACAACTGAGCCCGACCGAAGTCGGGCTGGAATCGACCCTCAATGAAGCGCTGAGAGATCCAATTCGGTGCAGTCTCAAATCATCAATTGGTGCAGCCGTTGCCCATGATGCTGTAACGCAGGATGTGACGCTGACCTTTGGAGTCGTCGTATTCCATTTTGGCCGGAACCACTTCGCAGACATTCGGAACTTCGCTCATGGAAACAACTTTGGCGATGTCCAGGTGCGTGGAGTAAGTGTATTCCTCGATAACCGGTTGTTGCTGCGCGACATCAGTCGGAACCTCATCTGCCATGGCGGTTGCGCACAGACTGCTGAGGGCCAGAACCAATAAAGCTTTCATTTCAGATTTACCTTTTTGAGGTCGAGTGGGGTCACGCAACCTTTTTAGGGTTGCGTGTGGAACTTCATCGTTTGCGGTTATTACTTGAGAGCTGGATTAACGGCCTTCGTGGGGGCTGTAACGTTGTTAATCGCGTTTGCCTTGTCGGCGAGGTGAATTTTAGGGAGATGGGGCGGGGGTAAACAGAGCGGGTTTTGATAAACACCTTTGGCAGATTTGGTAACAATCCCTTGAGATGGGGGTTGATAACCGGGTGTTTTGTCTGTGGGGCCGAGTTGTCTGAATCGCTGGCAAGCCAGCTCCCACAGGGTTTGGGGGTGTTTTAGAGGTTGGTGTCTGGCTTGCAAACGGGGTAGGTGGAGGATTTGTAGGGGCTTGTTACTACCATCGTCGAATGGTTCTATGGCCCCCGCCCCGTTACAACAGGGTCATACAAAAACAACTATTACACCGAGGTAGGAAAGATGAGTGCGGCTTCTCTGTATCCCGTTCGTCCCGAGGTTCTGGCTAACACGCTGACTGACGAGGCGACCTACAAAGCCATGTACCAGCAGTCGGTCGTCAACCCTGACGGCTTCTGGCGCGAGCAAGCCAAGCGTCTCGACTGGATCAAACCTTTCACCACGGTGAAACAGACGTCGTTCGACGATCACCATGTCGACATCAAATGGTTTGCCGACGGCACCCTGAACGTTTCCTACAACTGCCTCGACCGTCATTTGGCCGAGCGCGGCGATCAAGTCGCGATCATCTGGGAAGGTGACGATCCTTCCGAGAGCCGCAACATCACCTACCGCGAACTGCACGAACAAGTGTGCAAACTGGCCAACGCCCTGCGTGGTCAGGACGTACACCGCGGCGACGTGGTGACCATTTATATGCCGATGATTCCCGAAGCCGTGGTCGCCATGCTGGCCTGCACCCGGATCGGCGCGATTCACTCGGTGGTGTTCGGCGGTTTCTCGCCGGAAGCCCTGGCCGGTCGCATCATCGACTGCAAATCGAAAGTGGTGATCACCGCTGACGAAGGCATCCGCGCCGGCAAGAAAATTTCCCTCAAGGCCAACGTCGACGACGCGCTGACCAATCCGGAAACCAGCAGCATCCAGAAAGTCATCGTCTGCAAGCGCACCGGTGGCGACATCAAGTGGAACCAGCATCGCGACATCTGGTACGAAGACCTGATGAAAGTGGCGGGCACCGTTTGTGCGCCAAAAGAGATGGGCGCGGAAGAAGCGCTGTTCATCCTTTATACCTCCGGCTCGACCGGCAAGCCGAAGGGCGTGCAACACACCACGGGCGGTTATCTGCTGTACGCGGCGATGACCCACGAGCGCGTGTTCGACTACCGTCCGGGCGAAGTCTACTGGTGCACCGCCGACGTCGGCTGGGTCACCGGCCACAGCTACATCGTCTACGGCCCGCTGGCCAATGGCGCGACTACGCTGTTGTTCGAAGGCGTGCCGAACTATCCGGACATCACCCGGGTGGCGAAGATCGTCGACAAGCACAAGGTCAACATCCTCTACACCGCACCGACCGCGATTCGCGCGATGATGGCCTCGGGTCAGGCTGCGGTTGAGGGCGCTGATGGCAGCAGTCTGCGTCTGCTTGGTTCGGTTGGCGAGCCGATCAACCCGGAAGCGTGGGACTGGTACTACAAGAATGTCGGCAAGTCGCGTTGCCCGATCGTCGATACCTGGTGGCAGACCGAAACCGGCGGCAACATGATGAGCCCGTTGCCGGGTGCTCACGCGCTGAAGCCGGGTTCGGCGGCACGTCCGTTCTTTGGTGTGGTGCCGGCGCTGGTCGACAACCTCGGTAACATTATCGAGGGTGAGGCTGAAGGCAATCTGGTGATTCTCGATTCGTGGCCAGGTCAGGCGCGCACGCTGTACGGCGATCACGATCGTTTCGTTGATACCTACTTCAAGACGTTCCGTGGCATGTACTTCACCGGTGACGGTGCGCGCCGTGATGCCGATGGTTACTACTGGATCACCGGGCGTGTCGATGACGTGCTCAACGTGTCGGGTCACCGTATGGGCACGGCGGAGATCGAGAGCGCGATGGTTGCGCATCCGAAAGTCGCTGAAGCAGCGGTGGTCGGTGTGCCGCATGACATCAAGGGGCAGGGCATTTATGTCTATGTCACGTTGAAAAATGGCGAGGAGCCGACCGAGCAGTTGCGTCTGGAGCTGAAGAACTGGGTGCGCAAGGAGATTGGGCCGATTGCTTCGCCGGATGTGATTCAGTGGGCGCCGGGGCTGCCGAAGACGCGTTCGGGCAAGATCATGCGCCGGATTCTGCGCAAGATTGCCACGGCGGAATATGACGGGTTGGGGGATATCTCGACCTTGGCAGATCCGGGTGTGGTGCAGCATTTGATTGATACGCACAAGACCATGAATGTTGCTTAAGCGTTAGAAGCATAGGAGCCCTGTCCGGTGATGCTGGGCGGGGCTTTTTTGTGTCTGCTGTTTTTGTGGTGGCTGGTCTGGCCCCATCGCTGGCAAGCCAGCTCCCACAGGTTTTGTGGTGTGTTGGATATTTTGGTTCCAGCGCATATTGGGGGTGGCTGCTCTGGCCTCATCGCTGGCAAGCCAGCTCCCACAGGTTTTGTGGTGTGTTGGAAATTTTGGTTTCAGCGCATATTGGGGGGGGCTGCTCTGGCCTAATCGCTGGCAAGCCAGCTCCCACAGGTTTTGTGGTGTGTTGGAGATTTTGGTTCCAGCGCATATTGGGGGTGGCTGCTCTGGCCTAATCGCTGGCAAGCCAGCTCCCACAGGTTTTGTGGTGTGTTGGATATTTTGGTTCCAGCGCATATTGGGGGTGGCTGCTCTGGCCTAATCGCTGGCAAGCCAGCTCCCACAGAGTTTGTGGTGCGTTGGAGATTTTGGTTCCAGCGCATATTGGGGGTGGCTGCTCTGGCCTAATCGCTGGCAAGCCAGCTCCCACAGAGTTTGTGGTGTGTCGGAAATTTCAGCTTCGCCGAATATCCCTGTGGGAGCTGGCTTGCCAGCGATAGCAATCTGTCAGGCAACTGTGTAGTCCACTGTCGGAACGCAAGAACACCCAACCAATAATTATCGATCTCCCCCGTAAGACCTTTCCCGCTGTTACCCGCCGCGTTCCACGTAACCGAATGTGTAACCGCCCGCCCCGGAGCGGGGCAAAGGGAAACGCATCGCCCCGTTTTAGAGCCTCGAAACCCCCGGTGAAAAATAAGACACAACGCTGCGCTTGCCGGATTAGAAGGGTTTGCGAATAATAGGCCCGCAATTTGCAGCATAGATCGGTTCACTGTCTTTCGCTCTTGCATGAAATTGCAGGGCTGTCAATGTGCCAAAGTCGCTTTCTCTGTGCATCTGTAATTAGTTGTCGCATTGAAGAAATATCGGCTTCGGGCCTGTCGTTAGAATGCCGATCACTCGCTCATCGTGGCTGACGTTGAAATCTCTGACGGTTTCAATGGGAAATTTCCCACCGATGCAGCAACCGATTTCCCGATTCACCCATTCGCATATTGGGCTGTCGCTCACTCTGCCGTTTTTGCCCTTTACCGATGGAGTCCCAAGATGAAGAAACTTGTGCTGCTTGGCGCCCTGGCACTGTCCGTGCTGTCGATGAACGCCTTCGCTGACGAAAAACCTCTGAAGATCGGTATCGAAGCGGCTTACCCTCCGTTCGCTTCGAAAGCACCGGATGGCAGCATCGTCGGTTTCGACTACGACATCGGCAACGCTCTGTGCGAGCAGATGCAGGTCAAGTGTGTGTGGGTCGAGCAAGAGTTCGACGGTCTGATCCCGGCACTGAAAGTGCGCAAGATCGACGCGATTCTGTCGTCCATGTCGATCACTGAAGATCGCAAGAAGTCGGTCGACTTCACCAACAAGTACTACAACACCCCGGCACGTCTGGTCATGAAGTCCGGTACTCAGGTCAGCGAAGGTCTGGCTGAGCTGAAGGGCAAGAACATCGGCGTGCAACGTGGTTCGATCCACGAGCGTTTCGCCCGCGAAGTCCTGGCGCCACTGGGTGCCGAGATCAAGCCGTACGGCTCGCAGAACGAAATCTACCTTGACGTGGCCGCCGGTCGTCTCGACGGTACCGTGGCTGACGCCACCCTGCTGCAAGATGGCTTCCTCAACACCGACGCCGGCAAAGGCTTCGCGTTCGCAGGCCCGGCGTTCACCGACGTCAAATACTTCGGCGACGGCGTAGGCATCGCGGTACGTAAGGGCGACGCCCTGAAAGACAAGATCAACGCGGCCATCGCGGCCATCCGCGAAAACGGCAAATACAAGGCAATCCAGGACAAATACTTCGCCTTCGATATCTACGGCAAGTAACACGTCTCTGCGACAAGTCCGAAATGGCGCAAGCAACAGGATCTCTGCGGTTTGCGCCATTTTTTCATCCCAACTTTCGAGGACCTGAATCATGTTGAAAGGCTACGGGGCTGTCATCCTCGATGGCGCATGGCTGACGCTTCAGCTCGCCTTGTCGTCCATGGCTCTGGCCATCGTTCTCGGGCTGATCGGTGTCGCGTTGCGCCTGTCGCCGGTGCGCTGGCTGGCCTGGCTGGGCGATCTGTATTCCACGGTGATCCGCGGGATTCCCGATCTGGTGCTGATCCTGCTGATCTTCTACGGCGGCCAGGATTTGCTCAACCGCGTCGCACCGATGCTCGGTTATGACGACTACATCGACCTGAATCCGCTGGCCGCCGGTATCGGCACCCTCGGTTTCATTTTCGGTGCGTACCTGTCGGAAACCTTCCGTGGCGCGTTCATGGCCATTCCCAAAGGTCAGGCCGAAGCCGGCATGGCGTACGGCATGAGCAGTTTTCAGGTGTTCTTCCGGGTGATGGTGCCGCAGATGATTCGCCTGGCGATTCCGGGCTTCACCAACAACTGGCTGGTACTGACCAAGGCGACCGCGCTGATTTCCGTGGTCGGTCTGCAAGACATGATGTTCAAGGCCAAGCAGGCGGCAGATGCCACCCGTGAGCCTTTCAC
The DNA here is from genome assembly GCF_900187605.1 of Pseudomonas sp. Irchel 3H7. Lineage (GTDB taxonomy): Bacteria > Pseudomonadota > Gammaproteobacteria > Pseudomonadales > Pseudomonadaceae > Aquipseudomonas. Next base: position 32,279 of record NZ_FYEA01000003.1, on the reverse strand, counting down.
CTTCTTCCTCGCAGTGGCAGCGATGTACCTGGTCATCACCAGTGTTTCGTTGCTGATCCTGCGTCAACTTGAGAAGCGCTACTCGGTAGGCGTAAGGGCGGCTGATCTATGATCTTCGACTACAACGTCATTTGGGAGGCCATGCCGCTGTACCTCGGCGGCCTGCTGACCACCCTCAAACTGCTCGCGCTGTCGCTGTTTTTCGGTCTGCTCGCGGCCCTGCCGCTGGGGCTGATGCGCGTCTCGAAGAACCCGGTCGTCAACGGCGCCGCGTGGCTGTACACCTACGTGATCCGGGGCACGCCGATGCTGGTGCAACTGTTCCTGATCTACTACGGTCTGGCGCAGTTTGAAGCGGTCCGCGAAAGCTTCCTCTGGCCGTGGCTGTCCAGTGCAACGTTCTGCGCGTGTCTGGCGTTCGCGGTCAACACCAGCGCCTACACCGCTGAAATCATTGCTGGCAGCCTCAAGGCTACGCCAAACGGTGAAATCGAAGCGGCCAAGGCCATGGGCATGTCGCGCTTCAAACTGTACAAGCGCATCCTGCTGCCATCGGCCCTGCGCCGGGCACTGCCGCAGTACAGCAACGAAGTGATCATGATGCTGCAGACCACCAGTCTGGCCTCCATCGTCACTTTGATCGACATCACTGGCGCGGCGCGTACCGTCAACGCGCAGTTCTATCTGCCGTTCGAGGCGTACATCACCGCCGGCGTGTTCTACCTGTGCCTGACGTTCATTCTGGTCAAGCTGTTCAAACTGGCCGAGCGTCGCTGGTTGAGCTACCTGGCCCCGCGGAAGCACTGATATGGAACGCATCGACCACGTATTGCCGTGGAGCCACCTGGGCAGCGAGCGCAAGATTTCGGTTTTCCGCTTCGGCCACGGCGAGCGCAAGGCCTACATTCAGGCCAGCCTCCATGCTGATGAATTGCCGGGCATGCGCACCGCTTGGGAGCTGAAAAAGCGCCTCGGCGAACTCGAAGCCAAAGGCTTGCTCAACGGTGTCATCGAGCTGGTGCCGGTCGCTAACCCGTTGGGCCTCGGGCAATTGCTGCAAGGCAATCACCAAGGCCGTTTCGAGGCCGGTAGCGGCAAGAATTTCAACCGTGATTTCGTCGAGCTCAGCGCGCCGGTTGCGGCCGCTTTGGCTGAAAGCCTCGGTGATGATCCGCACGCCAATGTGCGTCTGATCCGTCAGGCCATGGCCGATCATCTGGCGGCATTGCCAGAGGCAAGCAGCCAGTTGCAAGGCATGCAGCGGGTGTTGCTCAGCCACGCTTGCACCGCTGATGTGGTGCTTGATTTGCACTGCGATGCTGAAGCCGCGCTGCACATGTACGCGTTGCCGCAACACTGGCCGCAGTGGCGTTCGCTGGCCGCGCACCTGAATGTGAAGGTCGGATTGCTAGCGGAAGATTCCGGCGGCAGCTCGTTCGATGAAGCCTGTTCGTTGCCATGGTTGCGTCTGTCGCGGCAGTTCCCTGATTCGCAGATTCCGCTGGCGTGTCTGGCGACGACCATTGAGCTGGGCGGTCAGGCCGATACCGGTCGCGCCGAAGCGCAGGCGTATGCTGAAGGCATTCTTGCGTTCCTCGCCGAGCAAGGCCTGATCACCGGCGAGTGGCCGAACCCAGCACACGAAGCCTGTGAAGGCATGCCGTTCGAAGGCACCGAGTTGCTCTTCGCACCGCATCCGGGCGTCGTGAGTTTTCTGCGCAAGCCCGGCGAATGGGTCGAGGCCGGCGACGAGATTTTTGAAGTGATTGATCCTCTGTCCGATCGGGTCAGCACGGTATGTGCTGGTACCTCCGGGGTGCTGTTTGCCATTGAACGGCTGCGTTATGCCCAACCCGGTTTCTGGCTGGCCAAGGTGGCGGGGCGCGAAGCGCTACGTCACGGGCGCTTGCTCAACGACTGACTGACTGTTTTTGTGAGAACCGACCGCATGTACAAACTTGAAGTCCAAGACCTGCATAAACGCTATGGCAGTCACGAAGTGCTCAAGGGCGTGTCCCTGAAAGCGGCAGCCGGCGATGTGATCAGCATCATCGGCTCCAGTGGCTCCGGCAAAAGTACTTTCCTGCGCTGCATCAACCTGCTCGAGCAGCCGCACGCGGGCAAGATTCTGCTCAACAACGAAGAGCTGAAACTGGTGGCGAACAAGGACGGCGCGCTGAAAGCCGCTGATCCGAAGCAGCTGCAACGCATGCGTTCGCGCCTGTCGATGGTGTTTCAGCATTTCAACCTGTGGTCGCACATGACCGCGATTGAAAACATCATGGAAGCGCCGGTTCACGTGCTTGGCGTACCCAAGTACGAAGCGCGCGAAAAAGCCGAGTACTACCTGAACAAGGTCGGCGTGGCCCATCGTAAAGATGCGTTCCCGGGGCACATGTCCGGTGGCGAGCAGCAGCGCGTGGCGATTGCCCGTGCGCTAGCGATGGAGCCTGAAGTGATGCTGTTCGACGAACCGACTTCGGCCCTCGACCCGGAACTGGTGGGCGACGTGCTGAAAGTCATGCAAGCGCTGGCGCAGGAAGGTCGCACCATGGTTGTGGTTACGCACGAAATGGGTTTTGCCCGTGAAGTGTCGAACCAGTTGGTGTTCCTGCACAAAGGTGTGGTGGAAGAGAGCGGCAACCCGCGCGAAGTGCTGGTGAATCCGCAATCGGAACGTTTGCAGCAATTCCTCTCGGGCAGCCTCAAGTAATCGCTGCCGTTATGCACCAAATCAGGTCATGCTTCGCGACCTGAAGGTTGGCTCCAATCCACTGTAGGAGCTGCCGAAGGCTGCGATCTTTTGATCTGTTTTTGAAGATCAAAAGATCGCAGCCTCGTTCCACTCGACAGCTCCTACATGGGAATGGCATTCCAGTCCCGATGGTGGATCTGCGTCAGGCTCAAGATTTGTGTTCATTTACGGGCTAGCATTGGCCCATGCCTTCATCACTGTTCTTCGTTTCGGATTGCCCGCCCATGACTGCCCATCGAATTGGTTTCCTGATTTGGCCCAGCACTAAAGCGTTGACGCTGGCGCTGGCGGAGGAAGCCTTGCGTGTTGCTCAGCGGGTGCACCCGGATGTGGTTTACGAACTGTCGTTCCTGCAAGCCGAGCCACCCGCCGAAGGTGCCTGGCAATTACCCGGCGAAGCGTGGGCCGGCAAACTCGAAAATTTCCAGAAACTGTTCCTGCTCGCTGACGAGCCACCGACCACGTTGGCGCCGGCTCTCAGCAGTGCACTGAAGCAATTGGTGCGTGCCGGCACGGTCATCGGCGGTCTGTCCGCGGGTGTGTACCCGCTGGCGCAACTCGGTTTGCTCGACGGTTATCGCGCTGCCGTGCACTGGCGCTGGCAGGACGATTTCGCCGAGCGTTTTCCGAAAGTCATCGCCACCAGTCACTTGTTCGACTGGGATCGCGATCGCCTGACCGCCTGCGGTGGCATGTCCGTGCTCGATCTGTTGCTGGCGGTGCTGGCCCGCGATCACGGTGCGGAATTGGCCGGTGCAGTCTCGGAAGAACTGGTGGTTGAACGCATTCGTGAAGGCGGCGAGCGTCAGCGCATCCCGCTGCAGAACCGTCTCGGCTCCAGCCATCCGAAGCTCACTCAAGCGGTGTTGCTGATGGAAGCCAACATCGAAGAGCCACTGACCACCGACGAAATCGCCCAACACGTGTGCGTGTCGCGTCGCCAACTGGAGCGCATCTTCAAGCAATACCTCAACCGTGTGCCGAGCCAGTACTACCTGGAATTGCGCCTGAACAAGGCCCGGCAGATGTTGATGCAAACCAGCAAGTCGATCATCCAGATCGGCCTTTCGTGTGGCTTCTCCTCGGGGCCGCATTTCTCCAGCGCCTATCGCAACTTCTTCGGCGCCACGCCGCGGGAAGATCGCAACCAGCGGCGCAGCAGCAGTCCGTTCGAATTGTCGTCAGTGCCGCCAGAGCGCGGTTAGGTCTCGGCGTACGTCTGGCTCAATCGGAAAACGACATATCCCTGAAGTTGTCCAGCGCTTGGTAAGCGCTGGCCAGCCATTCTCGCTCCTCCTGCAGTCGCGTTTCGTTGGTCGCATTGTAAATAGTCAAACGCTGCTGACTCTCCAGGCTTAGTGGATTGTTGCTGAAGTCATAGGTGGCACCTCTACCGTCAGCAGGAGAGGGCAGTGGGTCGGGGAGTTCGATGATGGCGTTGGCGGAAAGATCTGCATACGTCAGCTGCGGCATCTCAAAAAGGCCGACCGGTACGTCGGTCAGTCCCGTGTTGCTCAATCGCAGAGAGTGACACGCGTTGAAGTTTCTCAGGTCCGGTGTCAGCCCCAATGGATTGTGGCTCAAGTCAAGAATGCGCAGGTTTTCCATCGCCGCCAGTGCATTCACGGTTTGCTCAGTCAGTACGATGCGGCAATGGGGCAGTTCCAGGCTGGTCAGATTGCTCATGCGCAAGATTGAGGCGGGAATCTCGTTGAGTTGATAGGCGCGAATATCCAGTTTTTTGAGTGACGGGAACAGCTCAAGCAATCGGTCAACCCGGGGGTGCACGTTGGCAGTACTTGTCAGTGTCAGTTTGCTGGTCTGCTCGAAACGCCCGCTCAGTTTCGGCAACTCGCCATGGAAAGACAGATCAAGGGCTACCTCAGAAGAGGCCAGGCCTCCCGGCGCTACGCGCAAGCTTTGTTCCAGGCCATCCCTGAACCAGCTGCGTCTGGCGTTTTCCTGGCGTAGCGCTTCGTCGCCCATGTTAGCGCCTGTGAGCGGATCACGCGGAACCTCCCGCGCCCATACCTCAAGCTCGCGCAGTAGCGTGGCGAGGTCGCTCTGGCGACGCAGTAATTCGATGCGTCCTTCGGCCATTGTCCCGGGCAGGCCATAGACCAGATGGTTGGCATCGGCTTCACTGATGGCGGGATACAGGTCTCGCGCCAGGGCAATGTCAGCCTGCTCAGCCAAAACACCCAGGTTCTGATAACTGAGTTGGTAGAAGGCTTTTATCCGGTTTTTTGAGGCCGTGGACAGTGGATTGGCCCTCAGGACAACCCCGTTGGTGCCAAAGCCAGTCAAGTCTTCCGGCAATTCGACAATGGCGTTTTCGCTGAGGAACGTGTCACGCAGGCGAGGTAACTGCCCCACGCCGGCGGGCACCTGAGTAATACCGGTGCGGGAAAGATCCAGGGCCGACAGCGCGCGTAATGCTCCGACATCCGGCGCAGTGCCCAGAGGGTTGTTGTACAAGTCCAGTCCTTTCAACCCGCTCATCGCGCTAAGCGTGGCCTGGCCCATGGCGTCGAGTACCACACCACAACTGTTCAGCATCAGTGTTTCGAGGGACAGCATGAGTGCCAGCGCCCGTGGCATGCGGCCCAGCTTGAAGCCGCGCAGCTCCATGGCTTGCAATCCCTTGAAGCACATCAGGAAACTGTCCGGGGCATTTAGCGTTTCATTACCCTGAATGGACAAGCGGACGACGTGGCTGAAGTCGGCAGACAGCGACGGCAGTTCCCCCGCAAAGTGAGCAACGATATCTAGCGTATTGAGCCTCAGTTCGGGCTTGTCGGTGTTTCTGGCGCGCCAGAACTGTTCCAGGTTTTGACTGAACTCTCTCCTCTTGAATTGTTCTTCCACGCGCTCAGGCACGCTCAGGATTTCGCCGGTCATGGGATTGCGCAACGGTATGCGTTCGGACCAAGCGCTCAAGTCGCTGATCATCTGGCTGATTTCCGCTTCCCAGCGCAGCAGTTGCGCAGTACCTGCCTGCAGCGTGCCGGGCAAGTGATAGATCATGTGACTGGCATCGTCGATGTCCATCCATGGATACAACCTTTGTGCGCTGGCCAGGTCGCCTACATCCGGCATCACGTCAAAATGGCGTCCGTGCTCGACATAGTAGGTTTTGATGCGCTCGCGAGTGGGCAGGGACAGTGGATTGCTGGCCAGATTGGTGCCGTCGGCGAGGTCCAGATCGAGGCTGAAAAAAGTTTCGGGCAGATTGGTGATGCGGTTGCCGTTCAACAAGGCGTTTTTCAGGTTCGGGTGATCGGCGAAGCCATTGGGCAGTGCCGTAATGCCGGAGTTCGAAAGCAGAATGTCACGCATGGCAGGCAGCGGCTGCAGGTCGGGTATCGCCGCCAGTGGATTGTGACTCAGGTCCAGCAGTTCAAGGTCGCTCAGTGTCGCGAGGGTGTTCTGGTCGGCGGGGCTGAGTGTCACGCCGCAGTCTCTCAATGTCAGTTCCGTGAGCTTCGGCAGGTGGGTCACGGACTGCGGTATTTCACCCAGTGGAAACTGTTGCAGGTCCAGCTCGCGTGTGTTGACGAACAAATCGATGAACGCGTCGGGGGCACCGATAGCGGCATTGCCCTTGAGCTTCACACCAACGACATGAGAGAAGTCCGTTGTCAGTTGCGGCAGGTCACCGATGAACCTCAAGTCGGACTCAAAAAAATCCGCACGCATGCCTGATTCGACCGATCGGCGACGCCAGAAGCGTTCCAGCTGTTGGCCAAATTCGGAGCGGGCGGCGTATTGGTCAAACAGTTCAATGGCCGTGAGAACTTCACCCGTCAAGGGATGAACGCTGGGAACTTGCGGTGCCCAAGCGGTCAGGTCCGAAGTCAGCTGATTAAGCTCGGCCCGCCACCTGACGAGCTGAATCCTGCTATCGGCCAGGGTTCCGGGCAAGTCGTAGATTACATCGCTGGCCTCCTGTTCATCCAGGGACGGAAACAGATCTCGCATGAGGGCGATATCGCTGGTCTCTGCGCGCACATCGAAGTCTTGTCCGGTGCGTCTGTAATAGGTTTTCACTTTGTTGCGTGTGGCCACCGACAGCGGGTTGTCGGAAAAGTCGAAGCCGTCACTCTGATTGGCCGACAGCTCGAACACCGCATCGGGGATTTCGCTGATGCGGTTACCGCTGATAATTGCAGTGCGCAGATTCGGATGACTGGCCAGCCCGTCAGGCGTCACGTTGAGGCCGCAGTTGGACAAATCGAGGTAGGTCAGTTCGGGGAGCAGGTTCAGCTCGGGGAAAGTCCCCAGGGGATTGTTGCTCAGGTCCAGCGTATGCAGGTTGTTCAGGGAAACCAGTGTCGCCTGATTTTCAGGGGTCAGCACCACGCCGCAATCGTTGAGTTCCAATACGCTGAGGCGAGGCATCCTGATCTGCGAAAGGGCAATCGGCTCCAGGTCGAAGGCGTGCAATTCCAGTGTGGTCAGATTCTCAAAGCGCTGAATGAACGGCAGTACTGCCGTGAGGTTTTTATTGCCCGTCAGTGTCAGTCGCGAGACATGCTCGAAATTGGCACTCAAGGCCGGCAGGTCGCCCATGAAATCAAGCGTTGCGGTCAGCTCGCTTTCTCTGAGAGACGCTGATCGGGTGCGCCAGAAACGCTCCAGTTTTTGCCGAAACTCATCCCGTGCACTGCGCTCCAGTGCTTGCTCATCCAGCGTCAAAGGTCGATTGAAAACGGGGTCGAGCGCAGGTGTCTGGTTGGCCCATTCGCCGAGTTCAGTCTTCAACGTTGCGAGCTCGGCCTCCCAACTGGCGAGCTGAGCCTGGCTGTCAGTCAATGTGCCGGGAAGCCGATACAACAATTCACTGGCCTGGTCGGCATTCAGATCAGGAAACAACGTCGTGGTGCGCAAAATATCGGCTGGATCCGGGCGTACTCCGAAATGTTTGCCTGTGTGGTTATAGTACGTTTTCACTTTCTCTCGGGTGGCGGCCGACAGCGGGTTGTCGGCAAAACCGAAGCCGTCACTGAGTGAGCTGGTCAGGTTGAAAAAAACGTCCGGTATGTCGCTGATCTGGTTGCCATCGAAATTGCCGGTGATCAGTCTCGGGTGATCGAGCAGGTTGTCCGGCAGTGTGGAGATGTCTGTCTTGGTCAGATTGAGATAACGCAACGAAGGCATCGCGCTGACGTCGGGAGGCGTGCCCAATGGATTGCCCCGCAGATCCAGCAGCGAAAGGTTGGGTAACGATGCAAGCACTGCCTGATTGGTTGCCGAGTGGGTGATGCCGCAGTCGCGCAAGATCAGCTGGCGCAGGTTGGGCATTGCGGTGAACGATTGGGGCAGGCTCGGCAGATCGAGGTTTTGCGCATCCAGATACAGCAGGCCCGTGAAGCGTTGCATAAAGGTGTCCACTGCCCTGGTATTGGCGCTGCCATTGATGGAGAGCATGACGACGTGGCTGAAGTCCGCTTCCAGTGCGGGTAGCTCCCCCAGTACGGGTTGCGCAATCTGCAACATGTACCCAGCGGGACCCCGGGTTTGCCTGCGCCAGCAACGCAGTAGCGCTTCTCGGAACTGCGCGCGATTCTGCAGGGCTGCCCGGCGTTCGATATAGGTCAACGGCAGGCCGCTGACAGGGTCATTGGCGGGGACGTCGATTTCCCAGTTACGCAGGTCATTACTGAGCTTGAAGTATTCGTTGCGGCGCCTGGCCAGTTCCGCGTTGAACTCAACCGTGTTGTTCTGGAAAACCGCAACGAAATTACGCGCCTCCTCGTTGGACATGCCTCGATAGATCGCCTGCACGCGCTCTTCGGGACTAACGATTCGCTGACCTGTGGTCACCAGGTTGTCCTGGTTTTCGATGCCGATCGCACCGAGTTCACCCGCTTCAAAAAAATCGGCATTTTCAAGGCTTCTGGGTGCGTTCAGTCGATCATTGCCGAAGCCTGCCAGGCGTAGTGTGTCCACGGCCGGTTGGCTGATCGGCGCTTCGAACAGCACGGTGCGTAGCTCCTCGCGTTCAAGTGATCGCTGACGAACTGCGGCACTCAACGCGTCGCCCTGGCCGATCTGCAGGTTCAGATTCTGACGTTCGCCGTCCGGTAATGCGTACAACAGACTGGAGTAAAAATCCGTGGCCGAATGCAGCTCCTGGCCGCGGTCGTCGTAAGATTGATAGCGGCCGTCCTGGTGGCGAACCAGTACTTTCCGAGCGGGCGCATCTTCGCGTCCGATGCTGTCGAGTACCGCGCCTTCGTAACGTCCGTCGCGGATTTCGAGGCGCACATCGCCGCTCCAGCCTGGCAGCAGCTTGAGGCTGTGCAGCGCAAGGGAATCGGAATCGGCATTGCTCAAGGCGTTCAGTTCCAGGCCTTCGTAAGCGCGGGTGACACGCACTTCCTGATTGGCCAGTTGCATGAATTCCTGTTGGCGCGGCGGCAGTTCTCCGTTGCTGATCTGTATCAATTCACTACCGCTGGCGGTCTCGAGCAGTTCACGGACGAGGCTGGCCGGCAGTGTCGGATCGTGGTCGATGATTGTTTGGGCCAATGGATCGTCAATGTGCTGAAGGACCTGATAGCGCGAGTCGAACAGCGAGCTTCGGTGGCGTCGGGCGAGATGGGCCAGTTGCTTGCGCAGCATCTGACTGCGAACTTCCAGCGAGGGCGTCGGCCCGCTGAAAGGTTCTGCGAGCAACGCTTTGATTTGCTGCTCGTCGAGAGAAGCCAGCAGGGTCTTGAGCAGGTCGCCATCGATCAGGCTGTCCAGGCGAAGCTCGGTCAGCGGCAAGGTTGCGTCCGCCGAGGATTGCCAGAGCAGTTCGCCTCGTTGATCAACCAGGCGCAGGCGTTGGCTGCTCGGCCAGCGGCCGTGTTGCGTCAGCAGTTGCAGTTGTGTCGCCGGATCGGCACGCAGGTATTGCTCAGCCACGTTGCTGTCGAGTTGATCGATAAAGCGTTGCAGTTGTTGATCGATCTTGAAGCGCTGAATGCTGTCGGCCAACAGGGGAGGTGGAGTTTGTTGATCGACATGCATCTTGCGTACGGCATCTTCATTGACGCCACTGACACGCAGGATTGTCTCGCGGTCTGGAGGCGAGAATGTCTCGATGGAAGGATTGATTCGCCGCAGCGCCGTGTCGGTGTCCCATTCCAGTGGTTGTTCCAGTTCGGTGTGCCAGGCACCGGCGCCATTGTGCCGCACCGTCGGTTGGTAGGCGTCGGGCCGAGTGGGATGTTCGATCGTGTATTGGCCGGGAATCGCACCTTCGCTCACGGCAAAATGAGCGTCTTCCAGTGGCAGCAGTTGCTTGCCTTGATGCGGGTACAGGCCCAGTTCATTGGGCGTTGAACCGGCATCGGGCACTGCCGTGTGCTGGTAGCGGGCCAGATCGGGATCCCAGTAGCGGGTTTTGCCATTGGCCAGTTGTACAGGCTTGAAGCGGTCGATGAAGGCGACCACTTCCTTGGGCAAGACCTTGCGAAACTCGCCGGCACCAATCGCGCCGCCCATGCCGAAGATACCCAGTTGGATCAGCGATTCGACGGTGCCCATCAGGTGTTCGAACGCTTCGCTCGTGCGTCCCTGTCCCCATTCGATGATGCCCTCGAAAGCTTCATCGAGCATTTGATACGCCATGTACGCCATCATCGCTTCACCCAGGACCGGCACGAACGGCGCGACGATCAGCGCGGCGGCCTGGACGATGCTCGAGATGATGTTGCTCACCGAGTCCCAGAAAGCCCAGCGTGCTTTTTGGTCCACCATGGCGGTGGGCACGGCGATCACCCGGGCGTCATTGAAGATTTTGTTCAGTTTCGATTGATAGAGGTGTTGCCACAGATCGACCTGGAACGGTGTCAGTGTGGTTTGCAGATCCGGTCGTTCTACAGGTGTTTCGCGCCAAGCGGGCAGTGAGCTGCCGGACTCCGGCGGATGCCATGTCATTTGGCTCAAGCGGCTGTTGAGGGTGCTGAAGAAAAAGCCGCGATGTTCGTGGTTCACGAAGCGGCTGAAAAACTGCTGATAGTCTTTCGAACGCAGCTGGCGCGTCAGTTCGACAAACAGTTCGTAGGTCGATGCGTATTCCTTGAAAGGGTGCTCGGGATCATCCGGGACGTAGGCCACCACCCGCGCCGGGGTGCGCGATGCATACAGGTCGGGGGCAAAGACGACGATACCGGTGAGCGGCGCGCACAACATCCCCATGTCATGGCACCGCACGGGCGCGCCACCGACATACAGTCCTCTCATGCCGTCGAGCACGGCGTCGATCAAGCGAAAATAACTTTCCGACACATCGCGGTTCATCCGCGCCCATTGCAGGGCCGCTTTCATCGCGGCCTTCTGACTGTCGTCCAGTTTGCTGCGCAGTACGGACGCCACCATCGGATCGGTATAGCCGAGGTTGTCTTCGAGATGGGCTTTGTACTGAGCACCGAGATCCAGCCTTCGGCACAGCTGGGTGAAGGCGGCAATGCTCAGTTTGGCCTTGATCGACGGCAGGGTCATGAACTGGCCGGTGGTGGAGGGCCGGGTGACGAAGGTCGAGTCAACGTCGAAGGCGTCGTCACGGGTTTCCGCTTCCTCGAAGTTGTGCAGCGCGGCCTCCAGTAACGACACCGTCCAGGCGCGCGTGCCCGTTCTGATCGGGAGCCACGGGGTGGTTGCGGGGATGTACAGGCGCACAAAGGTATTGCGCACATCCAGATCCAGCCCGAAGGATTTGTTCAGTTCCTGTTTGAGCAAGGGCTCGGCAAAGGCGCTGGCGTCTTGCAGGTGTTCGAGGCTTTGATCGACTTGGCTTTGCGCGGCCCAGTGCGCGGCGTTGAGGGTTTTCATCTGTTGATGCTGTTCGGCGGGGACCGATTGGAGTGAAGTGGACAGACGGGGCAGGCTGTCCTGGAGCGCCTGGCGGCGGGTCGATGAAGTGTTGCCGAGCCAGTCGGGTACGGCGTTTTTCAGTGGCAGGTAGTGGTCGTCGTGATGCTGCGCGTCGCTCGCGGCAGTCGAGACTGGCGGTGGTGGCTGAGTCAGGTGCATGGGCCAATCCTTGGCGTTGAAAAGAACGCGCAGCAAATCAGGAAGCGACCCCTCTTGTGCGGTACATATTTATATCTTTGTCGCGGGGTGGAGTTGGTATTCTCTGCAGCCTGCCGCAAATCGGCGGCGCCCGTTAAACTGCGCCTTTGCGACGCTATATGTCGCATTGCCGTAAACCCGTGAAAATCCGGGGTTTGCGCTATAAGAAGTTGTCGCTTGGCGACAAGGCCGGGCTGAAAACTGTCCTTACAATCCTCACCAAGCTCGCCAGTTTCAGGCGAGTGTTTCTCATCAGGAGACTCCGATGTCCGTTGAGCACGCTGCGGTACAACGCGCCGATTTCGACCAGGTAATGGTTCCCAACTACGCGCCTGCCGCTTTCATTCCAGTGCGTGGCGCCGGTTCCCGCGTCTGGGATCAGGCCGGCCGCGAGCTGATCGACTTCGCCGGCGGCATCGCCGTCAACGTATTGGGCCACGCGCACCCGGCGCTGGTCGGTGCACTGACCGAGCAAGCGAACAAGCTGTGGCACGTGTCCAACGTGTTCACCAACGAGCCAGCCCTGCGCCTGGCGCACAAGCTGATCGATGCCACGTTCGCCGAGCGCGTGTTCTTCTGCAACTCCGGTGCCGAGGCCAACGAAGCCGCGTTCAAGCTGGCCCGTCGTGTGGCGTTCGACCGTTTCGGCTCTGAGAAGTACGAAATCATCGCCGCGCTGAACAGCTTCCACGGCCGTACCCTGTTCACCGTCAACGTCGGTGGCCAGTCGAAGTACTCCGACGGTTTCGGCCCGAAAATCACCGGCATTACCCACGTCCCTTACAACGATCTGGCCGCGCTGAAAGCGGCGGTGTCCGACAAGACCTGTGCGGTCGTGCTGGAACCGATCCAGGGCGAAGGCGGCGTGCTGCCAGCTGAACTGGCTTACCTGCAAGGTGCCCGCGAACTGTGCGACGCGAACAACGCGCTGCTGGTGTTCGACGAAGTGCAGACCGGCATGGGCCGCAGCGGCAAGCTGTTCGCCTACCAGCATTACGGCGTGACTCCGGACATCCTCACTAGCGCCAAGAGCCTGGGCGGCGGTTTCCCGATCGCGGCCATGCTGACCACCGAAGCGCTGGCCAAGCATCTGGTCGTCGGTACTCACGGCACCACTTACGGCGGCAACCCGCTGGCGTGCGCGGTCGCGGAAGCGGTGATCGACGTGATCAACACGCCAGAAGTGCTGAACGGCGTGAATGCCAAGCACGACAAGTTCAAGGCGCGCCTTGAGCAGATCGGCGAGAAGTACGGCCTGTTCACTCAGGTGCGTGGCCTCGGTCTGTTGATCGGTTGCGTGCTGAGCGATGCCTGGAAAGGCAAGGCCAAAGACATCTTCAACGCCGCTGAAAAAGAAGGCCTGATGATTCTGCAAGCCGGCCCGGACGTGATCCGTTTCGCGCCGAGCCTGGTGGTGGAAGACGCCGATATCGATGCCGGTCTCGACCGCTTCGAACGCGCTGCCGCAGCACTGACGCAAGCCTGATAGACCCTTCGACGCCTGGAGCTTTTCAGGCGTCGATCAAAATTTTATGCCGGACCAGATCAACTGTAGGAGTGAGCCTGCTCGCGATTGCGGTCTGTCAGTCGACTCATTGGTTTCTGACAGACCGCAATCGCGAGCAGGCTCACTCCTACATTGATCTCCATGTAGGCCCGGTTATTTTTTCTGTGAATTTATAAGAGAAAGGAGTGACACCATGCTGGTGATGCGCCCCGCGCAAATGGCTGATCTGGGCGAGGTACAGCGTCTGGCTGCGGACAGCCCGATTGGTGTCACTTCCTTGCCGGATGACGTGGAACGTCTGAGCGACAAGATCGCCGCGAGCGAAGCTTCGTTCGCTGCCGAAGTGAGCTTCAACGGTGAGGAGAGCTACTTCTTCGTCCTCGAAGACTCCGCGACCGGCAAGCTGGTCGGCTGCTCGGCCATCGTCGCTTCGGCCGGTTATTCGGAGCCGTTCTACAGCTTCCGTAACGAGACCTTCGTGCACGCCTCGCGCGAGTTGAAGATCCACAACAAGATCCACGTGCTCTCGCAGTGCCACGACCTGACCGGCAACAGTTTGTTGACCAGTTTCTACGTGCAGCGCGAGCTGGTCGGTTCACCGTGGTCCGAGCTCAACTCCCGCGGCCGTCTGTTGTTCGTTGCCAGCCACCCGGAGCGTTTCGCCGATTCGGTGGTGACCGAGATCGTCGGTTACAGCGACGAGAACGGCGACTCGCCATTCTGGGATGCGATCGGTCGCAACTTCTTCGACCTCAACTACGCCGAAGCCGAGCGTCTGTGCGGGCTGAAAAGCCGCACGTTCCTCGCCGAACTGATGCCGCATTACCCGATCTACGTGCCGCTGCTGCCGGACTCCGCCCAAGAGGCGATGGGCCAGGTGCACCCGCGTGCGCAGATCACCTTCGACATCCTGATGCGCGAAGGCTTCGAGACCGATCACTACATCGACATTTTCGACGGTGGCCCGACCCTGCATGCGCGTGTTTCGGGGATCCGTTCGATCGCCCAGAGCCGCGTGGTGCCGGTGAAGATCGGCGAGCCGGTGAAAGGTGCCGGGCGCCAGTATCTGGTGGCCAACGCGCAGTTGCAGGATTACCGCGCGGTGCTGCTGGAACTGGATTACGCGCCGGGCAAACCGGTGACTCTGGATCTGGAAGCAGCCGAAGCCCTGGGCGTCGGTGAAGGTGCCAGTGTGCGCCTGGTGGCGGTTTAACGCCTTAGCGAGTTTCACGGGTGGCGAAGGCGGCCCGTTTGAGGAGATAGCATGATTGTTCGTCCCGTACGCAGCAGCGATTTATCCGCTCTGATCGACCTGGCCCGCAGCACCGGCACCGGCCTGACCACGTTGCCGGCCAACGAAGAGCGTCTGGCCCACCGGGTCGGCTGGGCCGAGAAGACCTTTCGCGGTGAAGCCGGTCGTGGTGATGCGGACTACCTGTTCGTGCTCGAAGACGATGACGGCCGCGTGGTGGGGATTTCCGCCATCGCCGGTGCGGTCGGTATGCGTGAGCCTTGGTACAACTTCCGTGTCGGCCTGACCGTCAGTGCTTCGCAAGAGCTGAACATCTATCGCGAGATTCCGACGCTGTTTCTGGCTAACGACCTGACCGGCAATTCCGAGCTGTGCTCGTTGTTCCTGCACGCCGATTATCGCAGCGGTCTTAACGGTCGCATGCTGTCGAAGGCGCGGATGCTGTTCATCGCTGAGTTCCCGGAACTGTTCGGCAACAAGATCATCGCCGAAATGCGCGGTGTCTCCGATGACGCCGGCCGTTCGCCGTTCTGGGAAAGCCTCGGTCGGCACTTCTTCAAAATGGAATTCAGCCAGGCCGATTACCTGACTGGTGTCGGCAATAAAGCTTTCATCGCCGAGCTGATGCCGAAATTTCCGCTGTACACCTGCTTCCTGTCCGAAGGCGCACGTAACGTCATCGGTCAGGTGCACCCGGACACCGAGCCGGCCCTGGCGATGCTCAAGGGCGAAGGGTTCAGCTATCAGGGTTACGTCGACATCTTCGACGCCGGCCCGGCCATCGAATGCGAAACCGGCAAGATCCGCGCGGTGCGTGACAGTGAAGCGCTGGTGCTGGCCGTTGGCACACCGGGCGAAGACGCCACGCCGTTCATCATCCATAACCGCAAACGCGAAGACTGCCGCATCACTGCTGCGCCGGCGCGTCTGGCTGCCGGCACCCTGGTGGTCGATCCGCAGACCGCCAAACGTCTTCAACTCAACGCTGGCGATCAAGTGCGCGCCGTGGCGTTGTCCGCTGCACGGGAGTCGAAATAATGAATTCGCTATACATCGCAGGTGAGTGGCTGGCTGGTCAGGGCGAAGCTTTTCAATCGCTGAACCCGGTGACTCAGCAAGTGCTGTGGTCGGGGGAGGGCGCAACCACCGCTCAAGTCGAGTCGGCGGTGCAGGCTGCACGTCAGGCGTTTCCGGGCTGGGCGCGGCGTTCGCTGGACGAGCGCATCACTGTGCTGGAGGCGTTCGCCGCCGCGCTGAAAAGCCACGCTGACGAACTGGCCCGCACCATCGGTGAGGAAACCGGTAAGCCGTTGTGGGAAGCCGCGACCGAAGTCACCAGCATGGTCAACAAGATCGCGATCTCGGTGCAGAGCTACCGCGAGCGTACCGGCGAGAAGAGCGGCCCGTTGGGCGACGCCACCGCCGTACTGCGCCACAAGCCGCACGGTGTGGTGGCGGTGTTCGGTCCTTACAACTTCCCCGGTCACCTGCCGAACGGTCACATCGTTCCGGCGCTGCTGGCGGGTAACAGCGTGCTGTTCAAGCCAAGCGAACTGACCCCGAAAGTCGCCGAGCTGACAGTCAAGTGCTGGATCGAAGCCGGCCTGCCGGCAGGCGTTTTGAACCTGCTGCAAGGCGCTCGCGAAACCGGTATCGCGCTGGCGGCGAATCCGGGCATCGATGGTCTGTTTTTCACCGGTTCGAGCCGCACCGGCAATCATCTGCATCAGCAATTTGCCGGGCGTCCGGACAAGATTCTGGCGTTGGAAATGGGCGGCAACAACCCGTTGGTGGTCGACCAGGTCGCCGATCTCGATGCGGCTGTTTACACGATCATTCAGTCGGCGTTCATTTCTGCCGGTCAGCGTTGCACGTGTGCGCGCCGCTTGCTGGTACCGCAAGGCGCCTGGGGCGACAGCCTGCTCAAGCGTTTGGTTGAAGTCAGCTCGACGATTGAGGTCGGTGCATTCGATCAGCAACCGGCGCCGTTCATGGGCTCAGTGATTTCCCTCGGCGCGGCGAAAGCGCTGATGGACGCTCAAGAACATCTGTTGGCTAACGGCGCCGTGTCGTTGCTGGCAATGACGCAGCCGCAGGCACAAGCCGCGCTGCTGACCCCGGGCATTCTCGATGTGAGCGCTGTTGCCGAGCGTCCGGACGAAGAATTGTTCGGCCCGTTGTTGCAAGTGATTCGCTACGTTGATTTTGAAGCGGCGATCGCTGAGGCGAATGACACTGCTTATGGTCTGGCCGCCGGTTTGCTGTCGGATTCCGAAGCACGTTATCAGCAGTTCTGGCTGGAAAGCCGTGCCGGTATCGTCAACTGGAACAAACAACTGACCGGTGCGGCGAGCAGCGCGCCGTTTGGCGGTGTCGGTGCCTCGGGCAACCATCGCGCCAGCGCCTATTACGCAGCGGATTACTGCGCGTATCCGGTGGCGTCGCTGGAAACCCCAAGTCTGGTGTTGCCTGCCGCCCTGACGCCTGGCGTGAAAATGGCGTGATGCCCAATCGCTGGCTTGCCAGCTCCCACAGGGGCGGAGGCGTCCACACATTTTGTGTACGACGCGGTCACTGTGGGAGCTGGCTTGCCAGCGATGGCCGCACCGCGGTGTTAAAGAATAGTTACTGAAGCCTATAACAACAGATTCTCGTGGAGCCTCGCTGATGAAATCCTATGAAGTCAATTTTGACGGTCTAGTGGGGCCGACCCATAACTACGGTGGTCTGTCCTACGGCAACGTTGCCTCCCAGAGCAACAGCCAGCAATCTTCGAACCCGAAGGAAGCGGCGCTGCAAGGTCTGGCGAAGATGAAAGCGCTGATGGAAATGGGCTTTCAGCAAGGCGTGCTGGCGCCACAGGAACGTCCGGACGTGGCCGCTTTGCGCCGTCTGGGTTTCAGCGGCACTGACGCGCAAGTGATCGAGCGCGCCGCCAAGGAAGCCATGCCGCTGCTGGTCGCCAGTTGCTCGGCATCGAGCATGTGGGTGGCCAACGCTGCCACCGTCAGCCCGAGCGCCGACACCGCAGACGGTCGCGTGCATTTCACCGCCGCCAACCTCAACTGCAAATACCACCGCAGCATCGAGCACCCGACCACCAGCCGCGTGCTCGGTGCGATGTTCGCCAATCAGCAACACTTCGCTCATCACGCAGCTCTGCCGGCGGTGGCACAGTTCGGTGACGAGGGCGCGGCCAACCACACGCGTTTCTGCCGTGAGTATGGCGAGGCCGGCGTCGAGTTCTTCGTATTCGGTCGCAGCGCGTTCGACAACCGTTTCCCGGCGCCGCAGAAGTACCCGGCCCGTCAGACCCTCGAAGCGTCGCAAGCGGTTGCGCGTCTGCACGGGCTGCGTGACGAAGGCGTGGTCTACGCCCAACAGAACCCGAACGTGATCGATCAGGGCGTGTTCCATAACGACGTGATCGCGGTGGGTAACGGTGAGGTGTTGTTCTATCACGAGGACGCGTTCCTCGACACCGACTCGATGCTGGCCGAGCTGCAAAGCAAACTCGCCAAAGCCGGCGGCAACTTCCAGTCTGTGTGTGTGCCGCGTTCGGCGGTCACCGTAGATGACGCGGTGCGCTCGTACCTGTTCAACAGCCAGTTGCTGTCGCGTCCTGATGGCTCGATGTTGCTGATCGTGCCGCAAGAGTGCCAGGCCAACGAACGCGTCTGGACTTACCTGCAAGAACTGACCAGTTCCGGCGGCCTGATCCGCGAAGTGAAAGTCTTCGATCTCAAGCAAAGCATGCAGAACGGCGGTGGCCCGGCGTGCCTGCGTCTGCGCGTCGCGCTTAACGAAACCGAACTGGCGGCGGTCAATCCAGGGGTTATCATGACGCCACCGTTGTACGGTTCGTTGACCGCATGGGTTGAAAAGCACTACCGCGACCGCCTGAGCGAAACCGATCTGGCGGATCCGCAATTGCTGCTTGAATGCCGGACGGCACTGGATGAACTGACGCAAATCCTTAAACTGGGCGCGGTTTATCCATTCCAGATCAATTGATGGCCAGCGCGTCGCCTGAACGCGGCGCCCGGCTTGTCTCACCTAGAGAGTAAAAACATGAGCGATTCCCTGCAGCTGATCCTTGAAGACACCGACGGCACGCAACTGGAGACCTCCTGCACCCGCGTCGCGGTCATGTGGCAAGGCAAAGAGCTGTGGATCCAGCAGGACGGCCGTGGCCAACTGCTGATCGGCGTGGACGTTGAAGAAGGTGACGCCGAGTACGCCAACCTGCTGCTGCGCCCATTGGCGACTAATCTGGTAAGTCTGCAACTGGAAATGGAACCGGCCGACGTCGGCGACGACGAAGACCACGTGCACGGCCCGGATTGCAACCACGACCACTAAGGAAACCGCTCTATGCTCGCCCTCGGCAAACTGCTTGAACTGACCCTCGCCGGCCGCGAACCGGCGGAGAAGACTCAACTGACTGTCGAAGGCGTGCGTATGCGCTGGTTGAGCGAAGGTGCGCTGGAAGTCCGGCCACCCGAAGCGCGCGACAATGGCCTGGATCTGCTGCTTTCGGCAGGCATCCACGGCAACGAAACAGCGCCGATCGAGCTGCTTGATCGGTTGCTGCACGACATCGCTCGCGGCGATTTGAAGCCGCGCGCACGCATTCTGTTCCTGTTCGGCAACCCGGAAGCGATTCGCAAAGGCGAGCGTTTCGTCGAGCAGGACGTCAATCGGCTGTTCAACGGCCGCCATGAACAAAGCAGTGGTTCGGAAGCGCTGCGAGCTTG
This sequence comes from Pseudomonas sp. Irchel 3H7, assembly GCF_900187605.1. GTDB lineage: Bacteria > Pseudomonadota > Gammaproteobacteria > Pseudomonadales > Pseudomonadaceae > Aquipseudomonas. The sequence continues at coordinate 12,942 of NZ_FYEA01000003.1, read as the reverse complement.
TGAGCTGGAACGTCTGGCGGCGAGTTTCTTCAGCCTGCCGGATCGCCAGCGCCTGCACTACGACCTGCACACGGCGATTCGCGGTTCGAAGATCGAGCAATTCGCGTTGTATCCGTGGAAGGAAGGTCGCCAGCATTCGCGTCTGGAGCTGGCACGTCTGCGTGCTGCCGGGATGGAAGCGGTGCTGTTGCAGAACAAACCGTCGATCGTCTTCAGCTCCTACACCTACGACAAGCTCGGTGCCGAAGCGTTTACGCTGGAACTGGGCAAGGCGCGGCCATTCGGGCAGAACGACGGGGTTAACGTCTCGCTGTTGGAAACTCGTTTGAAGCAGATTATCGAAGGCACTGAGCCACAGATGGCTGAAGCGCAGCTGGATGGTTTGCAGCTTTTCAGCGTGGCGCGGGAAATCATCAAGCACAGCGATGCCTTTCGCTTGAACCTGCCGCAGGACATCGAAAATTTTTCCGAGTTGGAGATGGGTTACGTGTTGGCCGAAGACTTGGCCAATACCCGCTGGATCATCGAGGAAGAGGGCGCACGGATCATCTTCCCCAATCCCAAGGTCAAGAACGGCTTGCGCGCGGGCATCCTGATCGTCCCGACCACCGACGAAAACCTCGCCTGACCCTGCGCAAAAACCCTGTAGGAGTGAGCCTGCTCGCGATTGTAATGTATCAGTCACTACAGTGGTCGACTGACACTCCGCTATCGCGAGCAGGCTCACTCCTACAGTTTTGGTTCCGTGTTTACACGGCTACAGCATGCGGCTCTGTACGACGCAGTGCGCGAACCTTGCGCAGCGTATCCGCGCAAGTCCGCGCTGCTTCCTGACCCTTGTGCACAAAGTGCTCGAAGAAGAACTTCTGATGCTCGTCGCCGGCATGGAAGTGATGCGGGGTCAGCGACACCGAGAATACCGGCACTTCGGTTTCCAGCTGCACCTGCATCAGGCCGCTGACCACCGACTGGGCGACGAACTCGTGACGGTAGATGCCGCCGTCAACCACCAGAGCAGCGGCGACGATGCCGGCATAACGGCCGGTTTTGGCCAGCAACTTGGCGTGCAGGGGCATTTCAAAGGCGCCGCCGACTTCGAAGATATCGATGTCCGACTCCTGATAACCCAGGGCAATCATTTCGGCGACGAAGCCTTTTCGGCTCTGGTCGACGATTTCCTTGTGCCAGCAGGCCTGGATGAACGCGACGCGCTCGCCGTGAGGGTGTTTGCTTTTGCTGTCGATAGCGGTGGGTTGCATGTTCTGACTCCTGTTTGTGTGAAAAACAGGGCGTTATGAATCGAAAGGGATTCAAGGGTGCGCACACGCACAACATCATCGTGCGGACGGCCCTTTGGCGTTAATCCCGTTCTCTCTTCATCCGGACTATGACCGTCGGCCCCGGAATCACACCGGGTCTGCTGACCTTGCCGCCGATCTCAACCGAAGTCGTGTTCGTCGCCAAGCGCTCGCGGGCTATGCGCATTGCGCGCAATTACCGCCGGTGGGGAATTGCACCCCGCCCTGAGAACGTTTTTGCCGCCCTTTCTGGGGCGGCGCAGCGTTTTTAACACAGATTGTGTGTCTGTGCATTGCGCCTTTCTGATGATTGTCATCGAATTTTTTGCAGGCTCGAAACGACTTTTCCTTGCCCAAGGCTTGATTAATCCACGCGATGACCGCAGTAATTCCACTTCGTAAAGGGATTTCCCCTGCTGATTTGAGGCCAGGTTCATGAGCGTTATCGATCTTCGCAGCGACACTGTCACCCAACCGACTCCCGCCATGCTCGACGCGATGACTGCGGCGGACACCGGTGATGACGTGTACGGCGAAGATCCGACGGTCAATCGCCTGGAAGCCGAATTGGCCCAACGCTTGGGTTTTGCCGCCGCTTTATTTGTGCCGACCGGCACCATGAGCAACCTGCTGGGTTTGATGGCGCACTGCGAGCGCGGCGACGAATACGTCGTTGGCCAGCAGGCGCACACCTACAAATACGAGGGCGGTGGCGCGGCGGTGCTCGGTTCGATCCAGCCGCAGCCGCTGGAAGTGCAAGCCGATGGTTCGCTGGATCTGGATCAAGTCGCCGCCGCGATCAAACCGGACGACTTCCATTTCGCCCGGACTCGTTTGCTGGCGCTGGAAAACACCATGCAGGGCAAAGTGCTGCCGCTGGAGTACCTGGCCCGCGCACGCCGCTTCACTCAGGAAAAAGGCTTGCAACTGCACCTCGACGGCGCGCGCCTGTACAACGCGGCGGTCAAGCTGGGTGTTGATGCCCGGGAAATCACCCAGCATTTCGACTCAGTGTCGGTGTGCTTGTCCAAAGGGCTCGGCGCGCCGGTGGGTTCGGTGTTGTGCGGTTCGGCCGAGTTGATCGGCAAGGCTCGCCGTCTGCGCAAAATGGTCGGCGGTGGCATGCGTCAGTCCGGGTTGCTGGCAGCGGCGGGGCTGTACGCGCTGGATCACAACGTCGAGCGTCTGGCCGACGACCACGCCAATGCGCAACTGCTGGCCGACGGTCTGCGTGAAGCAGGTTTCATCGTCGAACCGGTGCAAACCAACATGGTTTATGTGCAAATGGGCGACAAAGCCGAAGCGATCAAGGCCTTTGCTGCCGAACGCGGGATCAAGTTGAGCGCCGCCGCACGCCTGCGTATGGTCACGCACATGGACGTCAATCGCTCGCAAATCGAGCAAGTGATCGCGACATTCGTCGAGTTTTCGCGCAAGTGACAGCGTTAGCCGTCCAATTGACCGTTTCTATCGTATAAACACGCTGTACCCCGCGCGCAGGGCCGATATAATGCGGCCCTTTGCCGTCGCTTCGTCTGTTGACGTTTCGAACAGGCCTTTGGCCGCAGCCTCCGTGGAAGAACCTAATGAAAAGCGCAGAAATCCGTGAAGCCTTCCTTCGCTTCTTCGAAGAGCAAGGCCACACCCGTGTAGCCTCCAGCTCTTTGATTCCGGGCAACGACCCAACCCTGCTGTTCACTAACGCGGGGATGAACCAGTTCAAGGACTGCTTCCTGGGCCAGGAAAAACGTGCGTACACCCGTGCGACCAGCAGCCAGAAGTGCGTGCGTGCCGGTGGCAAGAACAGCGACCTGGAAAACGTCGGTTATACCGCTCGTCACCACACATTCTTTGAAATGCTCGGTAACTTCAGCTTCGGTGACTATTTCAAGAAGGACGCGATTACCTACGCGTGGACCTTCCTGACCGGCGTTCTGCAACTGCCGAAGGAAAAACTCTGGGTCACCGTCTACGCCTCCGACGACGAAGCGTATGACATCTGGACCAAAGAAATCGGTGTGCCGGTCGAGCGCATGATCCGCATCGGCGACAACAAAGGCGCGCCGTACGCTTCCGACAACTTCTGGACCATGGGCGATACCGGCCCGTGCGGCCCGTGCACCGAGATTTTCTACGATCACGGCGACCACATCTGGGGCGGCCCACCGGGCTCGCCGGAAGAAGACGGTGACCGTTACATCGAAATCTGGAACAACGTGTTCATGCAGTTCAACCGCACCGCCGATGGCGTGTTGCATCCGTTGCCAGCGCCGTCGGTCGACACCGGCATGGGTCTGGAGCGGATCAGTGCGGTGATGCAGCACGTCAATTCCAACTACGACATTGACCTGTTCAAGAACCTGCTGAAGGCCTCGGCTGAAGCGATCGGTTGCGAAAACGGCGATCAGTCGTCGCTGAAAGTAGTGTCCGACCACATTCGTTCGTGCGGCTTCCTGATCGCCGACGGCGTGCTGCCGTCCAACGAGGGTCGCGGTTATGTGCTGCGCCGGATCATCCGTCGCGCCTGCCGTCACGGTAACAAGCTGGGCGCCACCGGCAGCTTCTTCTACAAGATCGTCGCGGCGCTGGTTGCCGAGATGGGCGAAGCCTTCCCGGAACTGAAGAAGCAGCAGAGCAACATTGAGCGCGTGCTCAAAGCCGAGGAAGAGCAGTTCTCCAAGACGCTGGAGCACGGCCTGAAGATCCTCGAGCAGGATCTGCTGGAACTCAAAGGCACCGTGGTGCCGGGCGACGTAGTCTTCAAACTCTACGACACCTACGGTTTCCCGATGGACCTGACCGCCGACATCGCCCGCGAGCGCAGCCTGACAGTCGACGAAGCCGGTTTTGAGCGTGAGATGGAAGCCCAGCGTGTTCGTGCGCGTTCGGCCAGCTCGTTCGGTCTGGACTACAACACCTTGGTCAAGGTTGATGTGGCCACCGAGTTCACCGGTTACAAAGACACCAGCGGTTCGGCAAAAATCGTTGCTATCTATAAAGATGGCCAGTCGGTCGACGTCTTGAATGAAGGCGAAGAGGCGGTGATCGTGCTGAACCAGACGCCGTTCTACGCTGAATCCGGCGGCCAGATCGGCGACTGCGGTTATCTGCAGGCGGGCAGCGCACGTTTCGACGTTCGCGACACCACCAAGACTGGCGGCGCATTCCTGCACCACGGTGTACTGGATTCGGGCAGCCTGACCATCGGCGCGCCAGTGGAAACTCATGTCGATGCCGAGGTGCGTCACGCTACCTCGCTGAACCACTCGGCCACGCACTTGCTGCACGCTGCTTTGCGTCAGGTGCTGGGCGAGCACGTTCAGCAGAAAGGTTCGTTGGTGGATAGCCAGCGTCTGCGTTTCGACTTCAGCCACTTTGAAGCGATCAAGCCTGAGCAGATCAAGGCGCTGGAAGACATCGTCAACGCCGAAATTCGCAAGAACTCCGCCGTTGAAACCGAAGAAACCGACATCGAAACCGCCAAGAACAAGGGCGCGATGGCGCTGTTCGGCGAGAAGTACGGCGACAACGTACGTGTGTTGAGCATGGGCGGCGATTTCTCCGTCGAGCTGTGCGGCGGTATCCACGCCAACCGTACCGGCGACATCGGCCTGCTGAAAATCATCAGCGAAGGCGGTGTGGCTTCGGGTGTGCGTCGTATCGAGGCAGTTACCGGTGCGCAAGCACTGGCTTACTTGAACGCGGCAGAAGAACAACTCAAGGAAGCGGCCAGCCTGGTCAAGGGCAGCCGCGACAACCTGATCGACAAGCTGTCGGCTGTGCTGGAGCGCAATCGCCAACTGGAGAAGCAACTCGAGCAGTTGCAAGCCAAGGCTGCCAGTGCTGCGGGCGACGATCTGTCTTCCTCGGCGCTGGACGTCAAAGGCGTGAAGGTTCTGGCTGCACGTCTGGATGGTCAGGACGCCAAGGCGCTGCTGGCGCTGGTTGATCAGTTGAAGAACAAACTCGGTCGCGCAGTGATCCTGCTCGGCAGTGTCCATGAGGAAAAGGTCGTACTGGTTGCAGGTGTAACCAAGGACCTGACTGGCCAACTCAAAGCCGGTGATTTGATGAAGCAGGCTGCTGCGGCAGTGGGCGGGAAGGGCGGTGGTCGTCCGGATATGGCGCAGGGCGGCGGTGTCGACGCCGGCGCACTGGATGGCGCACTGGCGCTGACCGTTCCATTCGTCGAGCAGGGTTTATAAGACGGCCCGTCGGGCCCGCAGTCTAGTGGCGGGCCCGGCGGCTGTTCGAGTGATTATTGGGCGCCCTTCATGGGCAGAGGCGGCTTTGAAATGGCTTTGATCGTACAGAAATTTGGAGGCACCTCGGTCGGTACCGTCGAGAGAATCGAGCAGGTCGCCGACAAGGTTAAGAAATTCCGCGATGCCGGCGATGACCTGGTGGTTGTGCTGTCTGCAATGAGCGGCGAAACCAACCGTCTGATCGATCTGGCCAAGCAAATCAGTGGCGACACGCAACCGGTTCCGCGTGAGCTGGACGTGATCGTTTCCACCGGTGAGCAGGTGACGATTGCTCTGCTGGCGATGGCGTTGATCAAGCGCGGTGTGCCGGCGGTGTCGTACACCGGTAATCAGGTGCGGATCCTGACCGACAGTGCGCACAATAAAGCGCGTATCTTGCAGATTGATGACCAAAAGATTCGCGGTGATCTGAAAGCAGGTCGCGTGGTGGTTGTCGCAGGTTTTCAGGGCGTCGACGAGCACGGCAACATCACCACCCTCGGTCGTGGCGGTTCCGACACGACCGGCGTAGCTTTGGCTGCCGCGTTGAAGGCTGACGAGTGCCAGATCTACACCGACGTGGATGGTGTCTACACCACCGACCCGCGCGTTGTGCCGGTCGCTCAGCGCCTGGACAAGATCACCTTTGAAGAGATGCTGGAAATGGCCAGCCTCGGTTCCAAGGTGTTGCAGATCCGTGCGGTGGAATTCGCCGGCAAGTACAACGTTCCGCTGCGCGTACTGCACAGCTTCAAGGAGGGTCCGGGCACCCTCATTACTATTGATGAAGAGGAAACCATGGAACAGCCGATCATTTCCGGCATCGCTTTCAACCGCGATGAAGCCAAGCTGACCATCCGTGGCGTGCCAGACACCCCGGGCGTGGCGTTCAAGATTCTCGGCCCGATCAGTGCCGCGAACATCGAAGTCGACATGATCGTGCAGAACGTTGCGCACGATAACACCACCGACTTCACCTTCACCGTGCACCGCAACGACTACCAGGCCGCACAGACCGTGCTGGAAAACACCGCTCGCGAGATCGGTGCCCGTGAAGTGGTTGGCGACACCAAGATTGCCAAGGTCTCGATCGTCGGCGTCGGCATGCGTTCCCACGCAGGCGTGGCCAGCCGCATGTTCGAATCCCTGGCGAAAGAAAGCATCAACATCCAGATGATCTCGACTTCGGAAATCAAGGTTTCCGTGGTGATTGAAGAGAAGTACCTGGAACTGGCTGTGCGCGCCCTGCACACGGCTTTCGAACTGGATGCTCCGGCCCGTCAAGGCGAGTAATTCCGTTTCTTGAAGGGCGCGGTCTGACCGCGCCCTTTATTTTTTGAATGGCGCGAGCCCTGAACTGTTCTTTTGCTCGCGCTGGTCAATACTCAGGCATGTAGGGCTACGATCGCTCCGGTTGTAGGTCGGGTGCCTTTTTTTTGCAGACTGTTGTCCCTGAACTGAATTGCGTAAGGAGAAAGGTATGCTGATTCTGACTCGTCGGTGCGCAGAAAGCCTGATTATCGGTGATGGCGAAATCACCGTGACCGTGCTCGGCGTTAAAGGAAATCAAGTGCGTATCGGCGTCAATGCCCCGAAAGAGGTTGCCGTGCACCGTGAGGAAATTTACCTGCGTATAAAGAAAGAGAAGGACGAAGAACCAAGCCATTAATTTTTATCGATTTTTATGTTTGCAAACGGGGAAAAGGTTGGTTAAGATACGCCCCGTGTTGCGGAGAGCTGGCCGAGTGGCCGAAGGCGCTCCCCTGCTAAGGGAGTACACCTCAAAAGGGTGTCGGGGGTTCGAATCCCCCGTTCTCCGCCATTATTTGCTTAGTACGTCGTAATCTGGCTTTTTCTGTAAGTTGTTGAAATTAATAGAAAAAGTGGTTGGAATAGAGATTAGACGGGCTATAATGCGGCGCAACAAATGCACTCGTAGCTCAGCTGGATAGAGTACTCGGCTACGAACCGAGCGGTCACAGGTTCGAATCCTGTCGAGTGCACCATTTAAGAGTTAGTTACAGCAATGTAAATAACTTGGCTCCAACCAGATGTGATCTGGTCTAAAAACACAAATGCACTCGTAGCTCAGCTGGATAGAGTACTCGGCTACGAACCGAGCGGTCACAGGTTCGAATCCTGTCGAGTGCACCATTTAAGAGTTAGTTGCAGCAATGTGAATAACTTGGTTTCAGCCAGTTGTGGTCTGGTCTAAAAACACAAATTGCACTCGTAGCTCAGCTGGATAGAGTACTCGGCTACGAACCGAGCGGTCACAGGTTCGAATCCTGTCGAGTGCACCATATACCGAAAAGCCCGCGTTTAACGCGGGCTTTTTGCTGTCCGGGATTTGGTTTTTGCCTTCACGCATCCCCTCTCATCAAAATCTATTTGAGCCGAACGGCCTCGCTTGAGGTCATAGCGATAGCTGGTCGCCGATGTTCGAATATTCACCTTGTCCGGTTTGCCTAACGCGCTTTCGACGTCTTGCTGACTCATGCCGGCAATGACTCGGCGATTGATGATCGCTTCGCGACGTTGTCTCGCGTCGATCAGATTTCCGCATCGGTCTTCTGTGTGGCCAACAATGACGGGTTCCCGAATTCGGTTTGTCATGCCGGATGTTTCTTCGTGGTTGTGCTCCGGCATCACTGCCGCGACTGATCCGGGCAAGTAGGGGTGAACGTCCTGCTCTGAGCGTCGTTCGCCTTGAGCGCAGCTCATTGATGTGAAGGTGATGCTGCCATCGACTGCCTCGCAGCGATGGAGGGTGAGGGCGGCCCCGGTCGGCGGCAGGCAGAACAGGCTGGTGAGTACAAGGTGGGATGGTTTCAATGGCATTCGACGTCCTCCATGACGATCTACGCTCAAGGGTAGTCGCTACATTTTCCAGTGCCGGTGTGTTTTCTTTTCAGGATGAGTCGTCGCATGTGCAGGGATCAGGACAGTGCTCAGGATTGTTTCGCAAGCGCTTGTTTCGACCGCGATTTTTTAACGTTTTAAACCGTCAGGCGGTGTATCATTGCGCCCGTCAGCCCCGCCGGGGCTTGTGGAAAACCTCCATGGACTTACCCAGTAGTTACTCAGTACCCCGTTTCACCAATCATGAATTGACTGATTGATCCTTCCGGCGTGCCCCGCTGCTGGGAGTGGAGTTCGCCTATGTCTGAAATCGAAGTAAAGAAAACACAAGAAAGCCTGCAGGATCGCCTGGCTCAGGTTGTCGAGTTGCTGCAGCGTCAGCGCGTCGTCGAAGACCTGACTCATCGCCAGGAAGGCGCGCATCACGATCGCGTCGAAAACCTGGTTCATCGACAAAATCTCGTCGAGCTGCAACGCAAGCTTGATGATCTGCACTCTGCCGACGTCGCCTACATCCTTGAAGCCTTGCCGCTGGACGATCGTCTGACGCTCTGGCAATTGGTCAAGGCTGATCGCGACGGCGATATCCTTCTCGAAGTATCCGACTCTGTTCGTGAAACGCTGATCGCCGACATGGACGATCACGAGCTCCTGGCCGCGGCCAAGGACATGGACGCCGACGAACTTGCTGACCTGGCTTCCGAGCTGCCGCGAGACGTCGTCCACGAGCTGATGGAGAGTCTGGATAACCAGCAACGTGAACGCGTGCGGTCGGCCCTGTCTTACGACGAGGAGCAGGTCGGTGCGTTGATGGACTTCGAGATGGTGACTATCCGTGAGGATGTCAGTCTCGAAGTGGTTCTGCGCTATCTGCGTCGCCTCAAAGAGCTTCCAGGTCATACCGACAAGCTCTTTGTCGTTGATTACGATGGTGTGCTCAAGGGTGTACTGCCGATCAAGCGCCTTTTGGTCAATGACCCGGACAAACAAGTTGCCGAGGTGATGGCCAGTGATCCGGTGAGCTTCCACCCGGACGAAGATGCCTACGACGCCGCACAGGCCTTCGAGCGTTACGACTTGATCTCCGCTCCGGTAGTCGATAAGAACGGCAAGTTGATCGGCCGTCTGACGATCGACGAAATGGTCGATCTGATTCGTGAGGAAAGCGAGAACGAAGTCCTCAACATGGCCGGTCTGCGTGAAGAGGAGGATATCTTCGCTTCGGTATGGAAGTCTCTGCGTAACCGTTGGGCGTGGCTGGCGATCAACTTGATCACTGCGTTTGTCGCGTCGCGAGTGATCGGTCTGTTCGAGGGTTCGATCGAGAAGCTGGTAGCACTGGCGGCACTCATGCCGATCGTGGCGGGTATTGGTGGTAATTCCGGTAACCAGACGATCACCATGATCGTTCGCGCCATGGCGCTCGATCAGGTCAGTACCGGTAATACTTCGCGCCTGATGCGCAAGGAGTTGGCGGTAGGCTTGATCAATGGCTTGGTCTGGGGAGGTGTGATCGGTGTTGTTGCCTATCTGCTCTACGGGAGTTGGTCCCTGGGCGTGGTAATGACCGCGGCAATGACACTTAACCTGTTACTGGCTGCATTGATGGGCGTTTTGATCCCTATGACCCTGGCGAAGATGGGGCGAGATCCGGCAATGGGAGCCAGCGTGATGATCACTGCGATGACCGACAGTGGTGGCTTCTTCATATTCCTGGGGTTGGCGACAATCTTCCTGCTCTAACCGGCAGCATTGAAACAGCCCGCCAATTGGCGGGCTTTTTTGTGCCTGCGATTACCCAGAATCCGCGCGAAAAAAAGCCAGCAATTAAGCTGGCTTGAGATGTTCGGTATGGCTCAGGACGCGTCTGCTGCCATTTCTGCATCGTGGGCAATCAAGGACACCAGAGCATTTTGTTGACGGTGAGACAGCTGGCGGAAACGTTGCAACAGCTCGCGCTCGTGCAACGACAGCTCCGGGCTGTCCAGGCGCATGCTCAGCTCTTCGCCCAGTGCACCTTCCTGAATAAGACTCTGCTCAAGGCGCGCAATGATTTCGGAGTTCATGCTGCGATGATGATTGCGAGCCACCTCGGCAATGCGTTCCCGCATTCCGTCTGGCAGACGTACGACGAACTTGTCAGCCGTACGGCTGGAATAAATTGCCTGTTTCAATGGGCGCATATATTTAACCGGTTAGTTCAGGGGAGCGGTTCTCGGGATTGGCCGCAGGATGTGTGGTAGGACAAGCATCCGCGCCAAATGGTTCAACCTGAATTGTTAAGAGGCCCGCATCATGCCTCAAAATTGCCAGATCATTGGCGTCAATTCTGTGACAAATATTGAGCTGGGTAAAGGCGTAATGCCAGCACCAATTATCAGAAATGCGGACTGGTTTGAAATCTTCGCCACTGTCCGCATCCTTGTTCGGTTCCTGCCGCACATCAATTGATGTCCGAAGGCATCAGAACGTGCATTCTATGCGGGTTCTAAATCCTTGTTCCTTACCTGTACAGGATAGTGGCAAATTGCCGATTTACTAGTGGCATACCCCTGCTGGAGGGTGTTTTCAGGATGGATGGCAAGCTAATTTATTTGATGGGGCCGTCCGGTTCGGGAAAGGACAGTTTGATTGAAGCGGCGCGGGTGCCATTGCGTGCGTTGAACTGCGAGGTGATGCGTCGGGTGATCACGCGATCCGCTGAATCGGTAGGAGAGGATGCCATTGGGGTGACACCGGAGGAGTTCGAGCGACGCGAGCGCGCTGGCGACTTCTCGCTGGCCTGGCGCGCCAATGGTCTTGCCTATGGAATTACGGTGGAAATGGATCAGCGACTGAAAGCGGGTCAGCATGTGTTGGTCAACGGTTCCCGCGCCAATCTGCGCCAGGCATTGGAGCGCTATCCGGCGCTGCTGCCGGTTTTGCTTACGGTCAGGAATGAAGTTTTGCGAGAGCGTCTGCTCAGACGTGGTCGAGAGACGCTTGAGCAGATTGAAGAAAGACTGGCTCGCAATGCGTTGTTCAAGGATCGGAGGTCAAGTGATGGGCCGGTATATCACATCGATAATTCCGGAAATCTGGCGGAGGCCGTCAATGATCTTCTGCGCCTGATCGGGATCAACGTAAAACCGGATCAAATTTGATTTTCCGTCCGGCAGCCATTGCAAGCACAAACAGCACTGTAAACACACCGCAGCCAATCAGTGGCAGGGTGATTTCGGTACCCTCGAACAACGATAAATGCACAACGCCGCTCAATAAAGCGAGGATCAGAAATCCTGCAGCTGATTTGGACATTTTGTACTCCTGAAGATATTTCAAAAAACCAGATGTTCTGAAGTCAGTGCTGGCAGCGTCTGCCCGGAAATACTGACGGCTTGTGAGGTGGGGTTGACCTGATCGCTCAGCACCGCCAGTTGCGGCGTTCTCTGTACCTGCAGGTAATGTGGCATACGCTGAACCAATGGCTCTGGTGCGGAACTCTCGGGGATAAATTGGGAGCTCACCAAAACCACTAGAGCAATTGCGTTTGCAAGCAAAAGAGTGCTGTTCATGGGGCGTGGCTCCGAATGTTCTTCTATAGAACAGATAAAGCAGCCGTCGTGCCAACAGTTTAACCTCTGTTAAGTCCTTTAAAAACAAGCATTTGAGAGGCTTTTATGGCTTGCTTGGATTGCAATCTGCAATGAAGGCGTTAGGGAGGTGTGCAAAATGCACGGTAATTCTTCCCGCGAAATGGCAGGGCGGCTGCCTACACTTAAAAAGCCCTACGGACGACATGACAAATCCGGGTGCGGTGGTTAACATGCACGCCGTCCGTCATGCAGCGTCTGCTGCGACAAGCGTGTGTCCCAGTAGCTCAATTGGATAGAGCATCCCCCTCCTAAGGGGAAGGTTGGCAGTTCGAACCTGCCCTGGGACACCATCTATTTGTTGAAACTCCTCTCCTTTGATATTCGCTGACCTCGTGCTCAAGCTTTGCTACGAGCCAGGGTGGGTTTGCCTATGCTTTCTGGCTGAAGGCTTGATTCCAGGTAAGGCTCACGTGAGCGCCTCTATATAGAAGGCTTTTCCTTGCTTCGATAGAAAAGCGCAATTAACGCTTGACGGCAGATTTCAGATGTCTATAATTCGCCCCACTTCCGGCGCAGTCGAAACGGAAAACTCCTTGAGATTCAATGAGTTATGTAGGTTTCGGCAGTGAGTTGCTTCAGTTCATCGAAGCCGAAAGGAAGTTGAAAAAGAGGTGTTGACAGCAGCGTGTAACGCTGTAGAATTCGCCTCCCGCTGACGAGAGATCTGAAGCGCAAGTGGTTGAAGTTGTTGAAGAATTCTTCGAAAACTTCTGAAAATAATCACTTGACAGCAAATGAGGCTGCTGTAGAATCCGCGCCTCGGTTGAGACGAAAGATCTTAACCAACCGCTCTTTAACAACTGAATCAAGCAATTCGTGTGGGTGCTTGTGGAGTCAGACTGATAGTCAACAAGATTATCAGCATCACAAGTTACTCCGCGAGAAATCAAAGATGTAACCAAC
>NZ_FYEA01000024.1 GCF_900187605.1 Pseudomonas sp. Irchel 3H7 | reverse complement strand
ACGCAGCGATGTCGGCTAGCCGTACGAAAGCCTGGAAAGGGTTTTACGAAGCCCAAAGAGCACGGGGTTTCAGCACCACGCAGGCGTTGGTGATGCTGGCTCGCAAACTTGCTCGGGTGGTATTCGCTTTGCTGAAAAGGCAAAGCGAATATCAGACAAAAGTCAGTTGAGGGCTTCCCCTCAACCATAGAATCTCCCACATGGGAATGCATTCCAAATGTGGGAGCGAGCCTGCTCGTGAAGCTTTTTAGGTCAACAGGCCCATCCGCCGTTTCGCTCGTTGCATCGAACCATTGCGCATCGCCCAACGCAGCATCGGTGCGCTGCGCCTGACGCTGGCGCGAATCAATTGCCGTTGCAGCGAGCTCTGCCGGACATCGAGCATGTCGCTGGCCCAGTCCGGCAGCAGGTCGATGCCGGCCTTCATCATCAAATCACCAAAGGGTCGCGCCAGAACACTCGGCGCCGGTGCTGCGAGCAACAATCGCAAAACCTCGCGGCTGCGTTCATCGCACAACAACTGCGGGCGCATGCGTTGCAGATAGTCGGCCACGGCTTGCCGTGATTTCGGCACATCCCGCGCGCCCAGGCGTTCGGCAATCACGGCGATTTCCGCGTAATAACGATCCTGATCCGCCCCCGACAAATGCGGATTGCGATAACGCAAATGCGCGGCGAGAAAGTTACTGACTTCGGCCACATGCACCCACGTCAGCAAATCCGGGTCGCTCGCCGCGTAGGGCCGACCGTCCGGCGCCGTGCCTACCACTTGCAGGTGAATGGTGCGCACCTTCTCGATCAACCAGTCGGCGTCGCGTCGCGAGCCGAACGTGGTGCCGGAAACAAACTGACTGGTGCGCCGCAAACGCCCGAGCATGTCCTGACGAAAATTCGAATGATCCCAAACCCCGGCCAGTGCCAGCGGATGCAAAGCCTGCAGCAACAACGCGCTGATGCCACCGATCAACATGCTGCTGAAGTCGCCGTGCACTTGCCAACTGACTGAGTCGGGGCCGAACAGGCCGGGGTCGCCCTTGGGGTTTTCCAGGTCGAGTTGACCGAGCGACAGCCCGGTCAGGCTCATGAGTTGCTGTTCGATACGACTGCGGATGAATTCCATGACCACTCAGTGCGAAAGGGCGGGCGCGGTCGGTTGACCACGCCCGGGGTGTTACTGATTGAGGCGCTTGTCGATCAGTCCCTGCACCACACTCGGGTCGGCCAAGGTCGACGTGTCGCCGAGGCTGTCGAGTTCGTTGCAGGCGATCTTGCGCAAGATGCGCCGCATGATCTTGCCTGAGCGGGTTTTCGGCAAGGCCGGCGCCCATTGGATCAAGTCGGGTTTGGCAAAGCTGCCGATTTCCTTGCTGACGTGGGCGAGCAGTTCTTTCTTCAGCTCGTCATTCGGTTCGGTGCCGTTCATGGGCGTGACGAAGGCGTAGATGCCCTGACCTTTGACGTCGTGGGGGTAACCGACCACGGCGGCTTCGGCGATGCTGTCGTGCAGCACCAGCGCGCTTTCCACTTCAGCCGTGCCGATGCGGTGGCCGGAAACGTTAATCACGTCGTCGATGCGCCCGGTGATCCAGTAGTCGCCATCCTCGTCGCGGCGTGCGCCGTCGCCGGTGAAATAGTAGCCGGGGTAGGGTTTGAAATAGGTGTCGACCATTCGCTGCGGGTCGCCATAGACGCTGCGGATCTGCGCCGGCCAACTCGACTTGATCGCCAGCACGCCGCTGCCGGCGCCTTTGATTTCCTTGCCGTGTTCATCGAGCAGCACCGGTTGCACGCCGAACATCGGTTGTGTGGCGCAGCCAGGCTTGATTCGCTGGGCGCTGACCAGTGGGCTGAGCATGATGCCGCCGGTTTCGGTCTGCCACCAGGTGTCGACGATGGGGCAGCGCTGTTCTCCTACGACGTTGAAATACCATTCCCACGCTTCAGGGTTGATTGGCTCGCCGACGCTGCCAAGTAATCTGAGGCTCTCTCGCGACGTTTCTTTCAACGGTTCGGCACCTTCGCGCATCAACGCACGCAGAGCGGTGGGTGCGGTGTAGAAAATATTGACCTTGTGTTTATCGATGACCTGCCAGAATCGTGAGCTGCTCGGATAACTCGGTACGCCTTCGAACATCAGCGTGGTCGCGCCGTTGGCCAGCGGGCCGTAGACGATATAGCTGTGACCGGTGACCCAGCCGACGTCGGCGGTGCACCAGAACACTTCGCCGTCGCGGTAATCGAGCACGTATTTGAAGGTCATCGCCGCTTGCAGCAAATAGCCGCCGGTGGTGTGCAGCACGCCTTTGGGTTTACCGGTACTGCCGGAGGTGTAGAGGATGAACAGCGGATCTTCGGCGTCCATCGGTTCTGGCGGGCAATCGTCGCTGACATCGCGCACGGCCTGGTGATACCAGAGATCGCGCCCCTCGACCCAGTCGACCTTGCCTTGGCTGCGCTCGACCACCACGACGGTGCTGACGTCCGGGCAACTTTGCAGGGCTTTGTCGACGTTCTGCTTCAGTGGCACGAACTTGCCGCCGCGCACGCCTTCATCTGCGGTGATCACCGTGCGGCAATCGGCATCGAGAATGCGGTCACGCAGGGAATCAGGGGAGAAACCGCCGAACACCACCGAGTGAATCGCGCCGATCCGCGAACAGGCGAGCATGGCGTAAGCAGCTTCGGGGATCATCGGCATGTAGATGCACACCCGGTCACCTTTCTTCACGCCACGGCTTTTCAGCACGTTAGCCAAGCGGCAGACGTGGTGGTGGAGTTTTTTATAAGTGATTTGCGCCGACTCGGCGGGATCGTCGCCTTCCCAGAGCAGGGCGGTCTGCTCGCCGCGCTTTTCCAGGTGACGGTCGATGCAGTTGTAGCTGACGTTCAGTTTGCCCCCGGCAAACCAGGCGGCTTCACCGGTTTTCAGGTCGTAGCGCTGAACGGTCTGCCACGGCGTGCTCCAGTCGAGGAAACGCGTGGCCTGTTCGGCCCAGAAGGCCGTGGGGTGTTCAATGGATTCGCGGTAAAGCCGTCGATACTCATCCTGACTCAATTGCGCAGCCTGGCGGACGGCATCGGCTTTGGGGAACGTGCTGATATCGAACATGACGGTTCCTTATTCTTGTGGTGCGACAAGGATAAAGATGCGCTGATGGGGGGAAGGGATCAAGGCCGCCCCTCACCCTAACCCTCTCCCAAAGGGAGAGGGGACTGACCGAGGTGTTTGGGCTTGATACATCGACTTGAAATTCCGGAGTCGAACTCAAGTATTGAAAAGCGTGAAAATCGGCTCCCTTTCCCCCTCTACCCCTTGGGGGAGAGGGCTGGGGTGAGGGGGAAGCGATTTGGCTGCCACCGCGAAATCCACGCCAAACGCCAGACGAAAAAAAGCCCCTGAACTTCAGGGGCTCTCTATCAAGCAACAGATCAACCGCGGTGACGACCGCGGAAGTAGTTGATCAGGCCCTGGGTGGAAGGATCATCAGCAAGGGTTTCATCGCTGCCGACCAGGCGGTTGTAAACGCCTTTGCCCAGTTCCTTGCCCAACTCCACGCCCCATTGGTCGAAGGCGTTGATGCCCCAGACCACGCTCTGTACGAACACTTTGTGCTCATACATGGCAACCAATGCGCCGAGACGACGCGGGCTGATGCGTTCGACCACGATGGTGTTGCTCGGGCGGTTGCCCGGGATCACCTTGTGCGGCGCGAGTTTGTGCACCTGCTCTTCGCTCATGCCCTTGTCGCGCAATTCCTGCTCGGCTTCCGGCAGGGTCTTGCCGAGCATCAGCGCCTGGCTCTGCGACAAGCAGTTGGCGTACAGCCACTGATGGTGGTCGGAGACCGGGTTGAAGCTGACGATCGGCACGATGAAGTCGGCCGGGATCAACTGCGAACCTTGATGCAGCAACTGGTGGTAGGCGTGCTGACCGTTGCAGCCGACGCCGCCCCAGATCACCGGACCGGTATCGGTCGACACCGGCGTGCCGTCCTGACGCACGCTCTTGCCGTTGGATTCCATGTCCAGTTGTTGCAAGTGCTTGGTGATGTTGCGCAGGTAGTGGTCGTACGGCAGGATCGCGTGGCTTTGCGCGCCCCAGAAGTTGCCGTACCAGACACCGAGCAGGGCCAGCAGCACCGGCATGTTCTGTTCGAACGGCGCGGTCTGGAAATGCTGGTCCATGGTGTAGGCACCGGACAGCAGCTCCTTGAAGTTGGACATGCCGATGGCCAAGGCAATCGGCAAACCGATGGCCGACCACAGCGAGTAACGACCGCCAACCCAGTCCCACATCGGGAAGATGTTTTCTTCACGGATACCGAACGCCACGGCTGCCGCGTTGTTGCTCGATACTGCGATGAAGTGACGATACAGCTCGGCTTCCGAACCGCCCTGTGCCAGGTACCAGGCACGAGCAGCCTGAGCGTTCTTCAGGGTTTCGAGGGTGTTGAACGACTTCGACGACACAATGAACAGCGTGGTCTCGGCGCGCAGTTTCTGCGTCAGCTCGTGGAATTCGCTGCCGTCGATGTTCGCCAGATAATGGCAACGCACGCCTTTCTGCGCGTACGACAGCAGTGCTTCGGAGACCAGCTCAGGGCCGAGGAACGAGCCACCGATGCCGATGTTGACCACGTCGGTGATCGGCTTCTCGGTGTAACCACGCCACAGACCGTCGTGGATGCGGCCGACCAGATCGGTAATCTGGTTCAGAACCTTGTGGACTTCCGGCATCACGTTGACGCCGTTGACCGACAGTTTGTCGCCTACCGGGCGGCGCAGGGCGGTGTGCAGCGCCGGGCGGCCTTCGGAAGTGTTGACGATTTCGCCTTCAAACAGCGCTTTGATGGCGCCTTTGAGATCGACTTCATTGGCCAGACCGACCAGCAGGTTGCGGGTCTGGGCGTTGATCAAATTCTTCGAATAATCGAGAAACAGTCCGCAGCTGCTGAGGGTGAACTGGTTGAAGCGCTGCGGATCGGCGTTGAAGGCTTCGCGCATGCTGAAATCCTGCATGGCTTGGCGGTGATCTTTCAACGCTTGCCAGGCGGGCAGAGCGGTAACGTCTTGAGGAGTGAGGTAATACGCCATCGCTGCGGTTTTCCTTTTTACTTGAACGGCCTTTTGAACACTGAACAGACCCGGCACGCCATGTTTGGGCATGGGATCAACTGCGTCGACACGATTTCTGGACACAGGGCGAATACAGTAAACCTCGCGCTGCGTTCTGTCTTGACTTTGTCTGACCAGATCCCTGTACTTTTTTAACATCGAGACCGGGAACTGGCCGACAAACGGAGGGGGAGCGGGGCGGTTTCGCGATCAGGCGAGCTGAACCGGGATGGCGTTGCTGGTGTGGCTCAGCTCATTGCCCGGCGCCATGTAAAGCATGCGCGGCTTGAAATTGACCAGCTCGGCTTCGCTGTAATGGGCGTAGGCACAAATGATCACGCGGTCGCCAACCTTGGCCTTGTGTGCAGCGGCGCCGTTGACGGAGATCATCCGCGAGCCTTCTTCGCCACGAATCGCGTAGGTGGTGAAACGCTCGCCGTTGTCGACGTTGTAAATCTGGATCTGCTCGTATTCACGGATGCCGGACAAGTCCAGCCACTCGCCATCGATGGCGCACGAACCTTCGTAATCGAGCACCGCATGAGTGACTTCGGCGCGGTGCAGTTTGGCCTTGAGCATGATCGCGTGCATGAGGGTTTTCCCGGGTTGGAATCGAACGGCGGGCAGTGTGCCCGAAGGCTTTGAGGGCGGCAATACAGCTGGAATGCAATCTTCATGACGCTGAAAAACACTGTAGGAGTGAGCCTGCTCGCGATAGCGGTGTGTCATTCAACACTAATGCTGACTGACACACCGCTATCGCGAGCAGGCTCACTCCTACAGGGGGTATTGCGGTGTAGGTTAAACCGGGGTATCGAGATTCAGGTGCAGGTTATCGATCAACCGCGTGGTGCCGAGGAATGCGGCCACCAGAATCACCAGATCACGGTCTTCAGCCGTCGCCGGACGCAGGGTCAGGGCGTGGCGGATTTCCAGGTAATCCGGACGCAACCCAGATGCCTCCAGCAGTTGCTGCTGAGCACTGATCAACGCCGGGAAATCCCGTTCGCCTTGCTTGATCGACTCGGCAATGTTGCTCAGGCTGCGATAAACCACCGGGGCCACCGCACGTTGTTCTTCGCTGAGGAAGCCATTGCGCGAGGACAGCGCCAGGCCGTCGGCGGCACGCACAGTCGGTTCGCCAATGATCTGGATCGGCATGTTCAAGTCGTGCACCAGCGCGCGAATCACCGCCAGTTGCTGATAATCCTTCTGGCCGAAAATCGCCAGATCCGGCTGGACCATGTTGAACAGCTTGCTGACCACGGTCGCCACGCCTTCAAAGTGCCCCGGACGGCTGGCGCCGCACAGGCCTTCGGACAATTGCGGCACGCTGACCCGAGTCTGTCCGGCCATGCCGTCGGGGTACATTTCCTCGACAGTTGGCGCGAACAGCAGGGAGCAGCCCGCCTCCAGGAGTTTTTCCTGATCCGCCGCCAAGGTGCGCGGGTATTTGTCGAGGTCTTCGCCGGCGCCGAATTGCAGCGGATTGACGAAAATGCTCGCGACCACGAAATCCACACGTTGCGTGGCTTTGGTGATCAGTGCAACGTGACCGCTGTGCAGATTGCCCATGGTCGGCACGAAGCCGATGCGCTTGCCTTCGCTGCGGGCGCGGGCGACAGCGGCGCGCAGTTCGCGTACGGTTTTAACGGTGTTCATGCAGAGAATCCGTGTTCGATGCCAGGGAACGTGGTGGCTTTGACTTCGTTGACGTAAGCCTTCAGCGCGGACTGGATGCTGTCCTGACCCTGCATGAAGTTCTTCACGAACTTCGGCACGCGGCCAGTGATCGACAGGCCGAGCATGTCGTGCAGCACCAATACCTGACCGTCGGTGGCGTTACCGGCGCCGATCCCGATCACCGGAATCTTCACTGCCTGGCTGATTTCAGCGGCCAGTTCACTCGGCACGCATTCGAGCAGCAGCATCGCCGCACCGGCCTGTTCCAGCGAAATCGCGTCAGCGCGCATCTGCCGTGCCTGGTTCTCGTTGCGACCCTGCACTTTATAGCCGCCAAGAATGTTCACCGCTTGCGGGGTCAGGCCCATGTGCGCGCACACCGGTACACCGCGTTCGGCGAGCAGACGGATCGACTCGGCGAGCCACAACTGACCTTCGACCTTGACCATGTGCGCACCGGCCTGCATCAGCATGGCGCTGTTAGTCATGGTTTGTTCAAGGGTGGCGTTGGCCATGAACGGCAGGTCGGCGAGGATCAGGGCATCAGTGTTGCCGCGTTTGACGCAAGCGGTGTGGTAGGCCATTTCTGCGGTGGTCACCGGCAACGTGCTGTCGTGACCTTGCAGGACCATGCCGAGGGAGTCGCCCACCAGCAGCACTTCGACACCGGCCTCATTACAGGCGTGGGCGAAGGTCGCGTCATAGCAGGTCAGCATGGTGATCTTTTCACCTTTCTGCTTGAGGCTCTGGAGCGTGGTCAGGGTGATGGCTGGCATGTAAAAAATCCTCGTTCAGGCGCTCTGGAAACTACTGCGAGTAACGCGCGTGATTCTTCATCTACTCAGGCGCACGCTCTTTTGTCGTGCTTATAAGGCCTGGATTGCGCCCGTATGTGCCGGGTTGGCGGCAGCGGGACGCCTATAGTCGTGATGAGCCAACAGGAAGTCAATTGCGTGTGTTACCGCATTGTTACGAGGGGAGTGTTACCGCCGTTACTGATGCGATTCAGCGGCGCGGCGGGCCTGATTCGAGGGGTTTTTGTCCGACAATAAATCTGGATATGGAAAGCTATTCCTGTAGGAGCTGCGGAACGCTGCGATCTTTTGATCTTGATTTTGAAGATCAAAAGATCGCAGCGTTCAGCAGCTCCTACAAGGGATTTATGTCAGGCGTGGGGGAGGCGTTCCAAGCCGACGAACGGGCAGGCTGCCAGCAGATCGGAGAGGTTGCGGCCATCGGCCAGGCGCAGGTCCTGTGGGGCCAGTTCGGCGAGCGGATACAACACGAACGCGCGTTCCTGAATCTGGTAATGCGGGACTTTCAGGCGCGGCTCGTCGATCAGTTGATCGCCGAACAGCAGAATATCCAGATCCAGCGTACGAGGCCCCCAACGCTCAAGGCGTTCGCGACCTTGATCGTTTTCGATGGCTTGCAGCGCGTCGAGCAGTGCAATCGGCGCAAGATCGCTGTCGAGCGCCGCGACCGCGTTGGTGTAACGCGGCTGGCCCGGCAGCAATGAATCGCTTTGATAAAAGGCAGAAACGCCAGCGAGCAGGGTCTGCGGCAATTGCCCCAGCGCCTCGACGGCGCTGCGCAACTGTTCGGCCGGGTCAGCGAGGTTGCTGCCCATGCCGATGTAGATGCGTTCCATGCCTTTACTCGCCTGTCGAAGCGCTCGGTGCGCCGGCGCGTTTGCGCTTGGAACCGCTGCTGCGGCGACGTTTGCGCGGCGCGCCACTGGCGTCATCACCTTTACCGCTGAGGTCGCGGATCATGTCGCGGCGCTCGCTGTCGTTGGCGTCCTGATAATCCGTCCACCATTCGCCCAGGCCATCGGTTTCCTCGCCAGCGCTTTCACGCAGCAGCAGGAAGTCGTAACCGGCACGGAAACGCGGGTTGTCCAGCAACAGGTCGGCACGTTTGCCGCTGCGCCGTGGCAGACGCTCCTGCATGTCCCAGATCTCGCGGATCGGCATGGTAAAACGCTTCGGAATCGCAATGCGCTGGCACTGTTCGGCGATCAGTTCGTGAGCGCCTTCCTGCATCGCCGGAATCGGCGGCATGCCACGTTCCTGCAAGCGCAACACGCGGGCCGGCAGGGCAGGCCACAACAGCGCGGCAAACAGGAACGCCGGGGTTACCGGTTTGTTCTGCTTGATGCGCAGGTCGGTGTTGGTCAGCGCTTCGCTGATCAGCGTGTGCGTGTACTCCGGGTTGTGTTCCAGCGCATCGGCACTGGCCGGGAACAATGGGGCGAACAGCTGCAGATCAACCAGCATTTCGAAAGTGATCGCACCGTGTCCCGAGAGGAACAGCTTGAGCACTTCTTCGAACAGACGCGCCGACGGGATCTCGCGCAGCATTGGCGCCAGTTCACGGATCGGCTGCACGGTGTGCTTTTCAATGCCGAAATTGAGCTTGGCGGCGAAACGCACCGCGCGCAGCATGCGCACCGGGTCTTCCTGGTAACGCTGCTTCGGATCACCGATCAAGCGGATCAGGTGGTTGCGGATATCGTGTACGCCGTTGGCGTAATCGAGGATGCGCTCGCTGACCGGATCGTAATACAGGGCGTTGATGGTGAAGTCGCGGCGTTGCGCGTCTTCTTCCAGGGTGCCGTAAACGTTGTCGCGCAGAATCCGCCCGCTCTCGTTACGCGAAGACTGGTTGCTGTCTTCGTCGTCTTCGTTGACCGGGTGGTTGGCGCGGAAGGTCGCGACTTCGATGATTTCGCGGCCGAAATGGATATGCACCAATTTGAAGCGGCGACCGATGATCCGCGCATTGCGGAATTCGGCACGGACTTGCTCGGGGGTGGCGCTGGTGGCGACGTCGAAATCCTTGGGCGTGATGCCCAGCAGCATGTCACGCACGCAACCGCCGACCAGATAAGCCTGGTAACCGGCACCTTGCAGGCGTTCGACGATATTCACCGCATAGCGGCTGAATTGCGTTTTCTGCAGCGAATGTTGGCCGCTGTTGAGCACTTCAGGGGTGCTGCGGATGTGTTGCGTACGACGCACGGGAGCTCGGAATGACTGGAACAACTTCTTCAGCATGGGATGCACTGTTTGAAGGAATGTTCGGCCATACCAAAGAATGACCGCATGATGGGCGCAGATTCTAGCATTTAGTCGGGGGATGGTGTAGGACACGGCCGATTTGAGCTGCAAGCCGCAGGCTACAGGCATCGCGCACGATAAAAAGGGGGGATTTTGCTACGAGGAGAAACTACAAGGGGAGCCGAAGCTCCCCAAGAAGTAGTTGCGTGCTCTTTTTATTATTGATTCGGGCTTCTTGTTTTTGTTGAGTGCCCTCGCCACGAAGTGTTTCCTTCGTGACCCTCCCAATCGGGAGCCAAGAGCAAACGGATTGCTTTGGTCGCTGAATTGCAGTGATCTCTCGATCCAACCAGTACAGGCTCTGTCTTAGGACAGTTTTTGTTGTTCTCGGCCTGGTCGTGGGGCAAGCCCCAAATACAACGCCTCTCCAAAAGAATCAGTTAGCTGCGCCTCTCGCCGTCTTGTTTTTATTGTGCGTGAGTCGATTCGTCTTATTTTTATTGTCTTGTGCATTGCTTGTTATTGTTCTTGTACTGAACATATAGCAGGTGCCGTGCCAACTTTTGCGAAACCCAATAAAACAAGGGGTTAGGTCGATATAACCGTTTTGTCGGGGCGAAAAAAAGCCGGGGTTTCGTTACCGATAACCCCGGCTTCTGTTACGTGAATCGACTGAGGTAACAGTTTTTTCACATCTTCAAGCGTTACCCGCACACTCGACAGGTAACGTTCAGCTCTCGCTGGCGACCCCGGTCTTGCGCCGCGGAATGCCCAGACGCTGACGGCGTTCCCACAGGCATTTACGGCTGACGCCCAGTTTGCGCGCCAGTTCGGTCTCGGTCATGTGGTCCTGATGCTCGAGGACGAAGTGCTGGAAGTAGTCTTCCAGCGACAGGTCTTCGGTCGGCTCATGGCTGCTGTTGCTGGCGTTACCGCCCGTTTGCGGTGGCAGACCGATGAACTCGTCGTCTTCCAGATCGCTCAGCTCGATATCGATGCCCAGCAGATCGGCGGAGATTTCCGGGCTTTCGCTCAGAATCACTGCGCGCTCGACCGCGTTCTCCAGCTCACGCACGTTACCCGGCCAGGAATAATGCCGGATCGCCTGTTCGGCATCCGCAGCAAACTTAAGGTCGGTACGGTTGATGCGCGCGCTCTGGCGAGCGAGGAAAGCCGTGGCGATCTCATTGACGTCGGCACCGCGCTCGCGCAAGGCCGGCAGTTTCAGTGCGATCACATGCAGACGGTAATAAAGGTCTTCACGGAACTGGCCGATTTTCGCCAGGCTCTTGAGATCCCGGTGAGTCGCCGCGATCAGGCGCACATCGACTTTCTGCGACTGCACCGAGCCAACCCGGCGAATCTCGCCTTCCTGCAACACGCGCAGCAGGCGGGCCTGGGCTTCCAGTGGCAGCTCACCGATTTCGTCGAGGAACAAGGTGCCGCCGTCCGCCGCTTCAACCAGACCGGCACGCCCGGCGCTGGCGCCAGTGAATGCGCCTTTCTCATGGCCGAACAGTTCGGACTCGATCAGGCTTTCGGGAATGGCTGCGCAGTTCACCGAAATCATCGGCGCCTTGGCACGTTTCGACAGGTTGTGCAGGGCGCGGGCCACCAGTTCCTTACCGGTGCCGGACTCGCCCTGGATCAACACATTGGAATCGGTCGGCGCGACTTTGCGGATCTTGCTGTACAGATCCTGCATCGGCGGGCAGGAGCCGATGATGCCGATTTCGCCGTTGCTGTTGTCGACGGCGGATTTACCGCTGCCATTGGCCGGTTTGCTGGCAACCGCTTCGCCGGCCGCCGGTGCCGATTGGCGATCACGCAGGATCCGCGCGACAGCCTGAAGCATTTCATCGTGGTCGAAAGGCTTGGCGATGTAGTCCACCGCGCCCATCTTCATCGAGTCGACCGCCGAGCGCAGGCTGGCGTAACTGGTCATGATCAGCACCGGTGTGCCCTGGCCGAGCTTGATCAGCTCGGTGCCCGGCGCACCCGGCAAGCGCAGATCGCTGACGATCAGATCGAACGTAGGAATGGTGAAGCGTTCTTGTGCTTCCTGCACTGAACCGGCTTCGCTGACCTGGTACTGATTACGTTCCAGCAGGCGGCGCAAGGCGGAGCGGATAATTGTTTCGTCTTCGACGATCAAAATGTGCGGCATTGATTCGATACTCTCGACGGTCTCAGTTCACAGCGGACGTCGCTTCGACATGACGCGGTAAGGTCACCCGGATACGGGTGCCGCGTTGGCTTTGTACATCAGCCGGGCTGTCGATGGTGATTTGTCCATAATGCTCTTCAACGATGGAATAGACCAGTGCAAGGCCCAGACCGGTGCCTTCGCCAGGATCCTTGGTGGTGAAGAAGGGTTCGAACAATCGGTCCATGATGTTCTTCGGAATTCCGCTGCCTTCGTCCTCCACGATCAGATCGACCGTGTGTTCGCCGGCTTCGCTCTTGACCCGCACCGCACTGTGCGGCGGCGAGGCGTCGCGGGCGTTGGAGAGCAGATTGATCAGTACCTGGGCGAGCCGCTGCGGGTCACCCTCGACCCAGTGATCGGGGTCGCACAGGTTGTAGAACTGCACTTCGAAATTGCGTCGGTTCAGCGCCAACAGGCCAATAGCATCCTGGGCAACTTCGGCCAGACACACGGGTTCATCGCTGTGCTGATGGCTGCCGGCGTGAGCGAAGCTCATCAGCGACTGGACGATGCGTGACACGCGTTTGGTCTGTTCAAGAATCTGCCCGCTGATTTCCGTCAGTTCGCCGTCGTCTTCACGCTCTTCGCGCAGGTTCTGCGCCAGACAGGCGATGCCGGTGATCGGGTTGCCGATTTCGTGGGCCACCCCCGCCGCGAGGCGACCGATGCTGGCCAGACGTTCCGAGTGCACCAGTTTGTCTTCGAGCATCTGGGTTTCGGTCAAATCCTCAACCAGTAACACCAGACCACTGTTACCCGGTGCGAGCGGTTCATCGATGGCGGCTTTGTGCAGGTTCAGCCAGCGGGTCTGGCCGTCGAGGGCCAGATGCTGTTTGTGCAAATGCTCGTCGGGCAGGTTGATGAAGCCTTGCAGCAACTCTTTCCACGGCTCGCCAATGGTGCTCAGACGCGAACCGACCACGCGTTGTGCGGCGATCCCGGTGAGTTCTTCCATGGCCTTGTTCCACATCAGGATCTCTTGATCCTTGGCCAGCGAGCAGACGCCCATTGGCAGTTCCTGCAAGGTCTGGCGGTGGTAACGGCGCAGCGCATCGAGTTCAGCCGCTAAACCTGTGAGGCGCGAGTGGTAATCCTCGAGACGGCTTTCGATGAAGTGGATGTCTTCGGTCACATAGTTTTCGCCGCCGGCCTTGTATGGCAGGAAGGTTTCCACCATGTCTTGCGCCACGCTCGGGCCCATCAGGCCGGAGAGGTTGGCTTCGATGCGGTCGCGCAAACGGCGCAAGGCGTACGGGCGGCGTTCGTCGAACGGCAGATAAAGATCACGCAGCGCTTGCTCGACTTCTTTCTGCGCAGCTTTGGCGCCCAACGGTTTCGCCAGTTGTGTGGCGAATTCCTGTGGCGAGGCCGCGTGCAGCTCACGCCGTTGCGGGCGACGGACGTTATCCACAGCGCAGGCTTCGGCGGCGCTGGCTTCTTCGGGGCTGGCGTTGGTGAACAGCGAGATCAGGGTGAACATCAGCACGTTGGCGGCGAGCGAGGCGATGGCCGCCATGTGCCAACTGGTGTCGTCGAGTACGTAAATCATGTTCAGCAGCGGGATGTAGAAACCCTGCAGATTGCCGACCAGCGGCAGCAGCATGGTCACTACCCAGACCAGAATCCCCGCCAGCAGACCGGCGATAAAGCCGCGCCGATTGGCGGTCGGCCAGTACAGCACCGACAACACGCCGGGCAGGAATTGCAGGGTCGCCACAAACGCGACGATGCCGAGGTTGGCCAGATCCTGTTCGGCGCCGAGCATCAGGTAGAAACCGAAACCAGCCATGATGATCGCGACGATCAGCGCGCGGCGGGTCCACTTCAGCCAGCGGTAGATATTGCCTTCGGCCGGCGGTTGATAAAGCGGCAGCACCAAGTGGTTCAGCGCCATGCCCGACAACGCGAGCGTGGTCACAATGATCAATCCGCTGGCCGCCGATAAGCCACCGACGTAAGCCAGCAAGGCCAGCGGTTTGCTGTTGGCGGCGATGCCGATGCCGAGGGTGAAGTATTCCGGATTGGTCGTTGCACCGAGCTTGAGCCCGGCCCAGAGGATCAGTGGTACTGCCAGACTCATCAGCAGCAGGAACAGCGGCAAACCCCAGCTCGCACTGACCAGCGAGCGCGGATTGAGGTTTTCGGTAAAGGTCATGTGATACATGTGCGGCATCACGATCGCCGAGGCGAAGAACACCAGCAGCAACGTGCGCCACGGGCCTTCCTGCAATGGCGTGTGCAGGGCGGCGAGGGCGGTCTGGTTCTGCAGCAGCCACAGCTCAAGTTGCTGCGGGCCGTCGAACACACCATACAGCGCATACAAACCGACGCCGCCGAGAGCGATCAGTTTGATCACCGACTCAAAGGCGATCGCAAATACCAGTCCTTCGTGCTTTTCACGGGTGGCGATATGCCGGGAACCAAAAAAAATCGTGAACAGAATGATCAGCGCACAGAACGCCAACGCCACGCGGCTCTGGATCGGCTCGCCGGTCAGAATGCCGATGGAGTCGGCCACCGCCTGAATCTGCAACGCCAACAGCGGCAGTACGCCGATCAGCATGAAAATCGTGGTCAGCGCGCCGGCCCAGGTGCTGCGAAAGCGGAACGCGAACAGATCCGCCAGCGACGACAGTTGATAGGTGCGGGTGATTTTCAGGATCGGATAGAGCAGCACCGGCGCCAGCAGAAACGCGCCGGACACGCCGAGGTAACTGGAGAGAAAGCCGTAGCCGTACTGATAGGCGAGGCCGACCGTGCCGTAAAACGCCCAGGCACTGGCGTAAACACCCAGTGACAGGGTGTAGGTCAACGGGTGGCGAATGATCGCGCGCGGGATCATGCCCCGTTCGCTGATCCAGGCAACGCCGAACAGCACCGCCAGGTACGCGGCGCTGACCAGGATCATCTGGGTCAGGCTAAAGCTCATCGGCATCTTTTTGGCTCTGCAGGATGAAGGTCACGACTATGAGGATCAGCCAGAGCAGATACGGGCGATACCAGGCGCCCGTAGCGTCGATCCACCAATCCATGATGGCGGGGGAAAACAGGTAGATCCCCACGACTAAAAGCAGGACCAAGCGATAGATGTACATCCCGGCCTCTCTTTTTTATGCGCGTGCCCGAAAACGTGCGGCGATGGTAACGGATGGGCGCACGACTGCAAGTGTCGTCATAGCAGTTGCGCTTCGGGCAGCGTCAGTGTGCGCGGGATCTGTGTGGCATCCCAGTGTGCGCTGCCCCACGCCAGCAACTCTTGCGGCGAGGCGTGAGCCAGTTCGGCACCTGGGTTTTGCCCCAGTGCGCGCAGGGCTCGCAGCAACAATGGCGTGGCTTGATCCGCTTCAAGCGGCGGCGAACGATAGGACTTGCCGAGCTTGTTGCCGTCCGGTTGGATAATCAGCGGCAAGTGCAGGTAACGCGGTTGGCGCAAGCCGAGCAATTCTTGCAGATAGAGTTGGCGTGGGGTCGAGTCGAGCAGGTCGGCACCGCGCACGATGTCGGTGATGCCTTGCCAGGCATCATCGAGCACCACGGCCAGTTGATAGGCGTAGAGGCCGTCGCGGCGACGGATCACGAAATCGCCGACGTCGCGGCCCAGATGCTGGCGGTATTCGCCCTGAACACGATCGATGAAGTGGTATTCCAGTTCCGGCACGCGCAGGCGGATCGCCGCGTCTTGCTGATCGTGACCGGCATTGCGGCACAGGCCCGGATAGATGCCGTTGTACGCTTCGAGCTGTTTGCGCGAGCAGGTGCAAGCGTAGGCCAGGCCATGATTGAACAGGCTGTTGAGCACTTCGGCGTAAGCATCGTGGCGATCGCTCTGGCGCACCATGTCGCCGTCCCATTCAAAGCCGTAACTCTCCAGCGCCTTGAGGATCGCCACCTGCGCACCGGGTTCTTCACGGGGCGGATCGAGATCTTCCATGCGCACCAACCAGCGACCGCCGACCGAACGGGCGTCGAGGTAGGAGGCGAGGGCGGCAACCAGCGAACCGAAGTGCAGGTGGCCACTCGGGGTTGGGGCGAAGCGGCCGATGTAGGCGGGGGATGTTTTGGCAGTCATGGAGACGAAGCTACTTTTCAGGCTATACGCAGGTCAACCTGTGGGAGCGAGCCTGCTCGCGATAGCGTAATTTCAGACGATTAAATGCTGAATGACACACCGATTTCGCGAGCAGGCTCACTCCTACAAAAGGCAAAAGGCAGAAACAAAAACGGAGCGTTCGCACGCTCCGTTTTTCGTTCAGGTCGAGATTACTTGCCGACCTGCTTTTCCTTGATCTCAGCCAGGTTCTTGCAGTCGACGCACATGTCGGCAGTAGGACGGGCTTCAAGGCGCTTGACGCCGATCTCGATGCCGCACGAATCGCACCAGCCGTATTCGCCGTCTTCGATCAGTTGCAGTGTCTTGTCGATCTTCTTGATCAGCTTGCGCTCGCGATCACGGGCACGCAGTTCAAGGGCGAACTCTTCTTCCTGACTGGCACGGTCGGCCGGGTCGGGAAAGTTGGCCGCTTCGTCCTTCATGTGATCAACAGTTCGGTCGACTTCCTGCATCAAGTCCAGTTTCCACTTGGTCAGGATCTTGGTGAAGTGCGCGCGCATGGGTTTGCCCATGTACTCTTCGTCTTTGGCCTGAACATAAGGTTCGAAGCCGCTGATCGCCGTTTGCTGCTGTTGCTTTGCTTGGGTGGGCATGAAATGGACCGCCTCTACTCTTGTAATCCATTGCGCAGGATTGCTCCATCACCGACACCTGCCGGCCCTGCGGCTGCAAGCGGGCGAACTTACCAGATCAAATCGGCCTGCGCTACTCCCGGATGTCGAGGCCCCGGCGGGTGGCGCTTGCAAATGTTTGGCAAGCCGTGTCTGGTGGTGTTGAAGACCTGTTCAATCACTGATTTTAGTCAATCCTGGAGCGTACGTGCGTATCGTTACAGTCCAGCGTTCTTGAGGCTGTGACCGCTGCGGGTTCTCGCTCGTTCCGGCGGATGGGTAGAATCGTCTCTTTTTCCCTGCCGAAGGAAAACCAATGGCTCAGCCTTACAGTGCGCGCAGTCGTGCGATCGAACCGTTCCATGTGATGGCGCTGCTGGCGCGGGCCAATGAGTTACAGGCTGAAGGTCATGATGTCATCCATCTGGAGATCGGTGAGCCAGACTTCACTACCGCTGAACCGATCATTCGTGCCGGGCAGGCGGCGCTGACGGCGGGCAAGACCCGTTACACCGCTGCGCGCGGCATTCCGGAACTGCGCGAGGCAATCGCCGGGTTTTATCAATCGCGTTATGGCTTGAATATCGACCCACGGCGGATTCTGATTACACCGGGCGGTTCCGGTGCGCTGTTGCTGGCCAGCGCGTTGCTGGTCGATCCCGGTAAACACTGGCTGCTGGCGGATCCGGGTTACCCGTGCAACCGGCACTTCCTGCGTTTGGTCGAAGGTGCGGCGCAGTTGGTGCCGGTGGGTCCGGACGTGCGTTATCAACTGACTCCTGATCTGGTCGAGCGGCATTGGGATCACGACAGCGTCGGCGCACTGGTGGCTTCGCCGGCCAACCCGACCGGGACGATCCTGACACGCGATGAGCTGGCCGGGTTATCCACAGCCATCAAGGCGAAACACGGGCATCTGGTGGTGGACGAGATCTATCACGGTCTGACCTACGGCACCGATGCCGCCAGCGTGCTGGAAGTCGATGACAGCGCTTTTGTGTTGAACAGTTTCTCCAAGTATTTCGGCATGACCGGCTGGCGTCTCGGCTGGCTGGTGGCGCCGGACGCGGCGGTCAGCGAGCTGGAAAAACTCGCGCAGAACCTCTACATCAGTGCACCGAGCATGGCGCAGTATGCGGCGTTGGCCTGTTTCGAGCCGGATACTATTGCGATTCTTGAAGAGCGTCGTGCCGAATTCGGCCGTCGCCGGGATTTCCTCCTGCCAGCGTTGCGCGAGTTAGGTTTCAACATCGCCGTGGAGCCGGAAGGCGCTTTCTATCTCTACGCCGATATCAGCCAGTTCGGCGGCGATGCCTTCGCGTTCTGCCGACATTTCCTCGAAACCGAGCATGTGGCGTTCACCCCGGGTCTGGATTTCGGTCGCTATCAGGCCAGTCACCATGTGCGTTTTGCCTACACGCAAAACCTCCCGCGCTTACAGGAAGCGGTGGAGCGAATCGCCCGTGGCTTGAAGAGCTGGCAAGGCTGATGCGTTTTTATCCTGCTCTGGAAGAGGCGCGACTGATCCGGCGTTACAAGCGTTTTCTCGCCGATATCGAAACCGTTGGCGGCGAGTTGCTGACCATTCACTGCCCGAACACCGGTTCGATGCTCAATTGTCAGGTCGAGGGTGGGCAGGTCTGGTTCAGTCGCTCCAACGATCCGAAACGTAAGTTGCCCGGTACATGGGAAATCGGTGAAACCCCGCAAGGCCGGTTGTTTTGCGTGAATACAGCGCGGGCCAATGGACTGGTCGAAGAGGCGTTGCAGGCGGGTGTCATCAGCGAGCTGAACGGCTTTACCGCGTTGAAACGTGAAGTCGCTTACGGGCAGGAAAAGAGCCGTATCGATTTCCGCCTCGAATACCCGAGTGGCCCGGCCTATGTAGAGGTGAAAAGCGTCACCCTGGGCTTCGACGGTACTGCGGTGGCAGCATTTCCCGATGCCGTGACCCAGCGTGGCGCCAAGCATCTGCGGGAGTTGGCGCATCTGGCACGAGACGGGATTCGCGCGGTGCAGTTGTACTGCGTCAATCTGAGCGGGATTGAAGCGGTGCGGCCGGCGAAGGAAATCGATTCGGCGTACGCCGATGCACTTCTCGAAGCAGTGGCCTGCGGCGTTGAGGTGCTGGCGTATGGCGTGCGGCTGGACCATGAAGAGATGGTCATCGACCGGCGTCTCGACGTGTTACTCAACGGTTAAACATCGATCCACAGGCCTTGGGCGTCTTCGCGGCAGGGTATGGCGGTGAGTGATTGCCCGGCGCAGGGGCCAGCGACGCATTCGCCGTCCTCGATCAGAAACAGTGCGCCGTGGGTGGCGCACTGGATCAGGCTGTTACTCGGGTCGAGAAACTGGTCGGGCTGCCATTCCAGCCCGACGCCGCGATGCGGGCAGCGATTGAGGTAGACATACGCCTGGCCGCTGCGGCGCACGGCGAACAGTTTGTTGCCGTCGATCTCAAAACCACGGCTTTTCGCTTCAGCCAGATCGGCGCCCGCGCAGAGAAACTTCATGACTATCCTCTAGTGTCCGCTCGTGTCTGGATATGTCCGAGCTTGACGTTTAAATGCAAACAATTATCAAATGGCGGCCTTCACCCGCAGGCGTCTGGCAGATATCGAGGATACTTGGCCTGCCATCCTGATGCCCGGGAAAAACCTTATTCAAGGAAGCTGTGTATGCGCCTGAGTACCCGCGTTGCCGCGCTGTGTGTCGGACTTTTGGTCAGCCACCAGGCTGCAGCGGCTGATTTGCCGCAACGTTGGGTCAGTGCCGGCGGTGCGCTGTCGGAGTGGGTCAGTGCGTTGGGCGGCGAATCGAAACTGGTCGGCGTCGATACCACCAGCCAGCACCCGGAGTCGTTGAAGGCGCTGCCGAGCATTGGTTATCAGCGCAGCCTTTCGGCTGAGGGCATTCTCAGTCTGCGTCCGGATATCTTGATTGGCACTGAAGAAATGGGCCCGCCGCCGGTTCTGTCGCAAGTCAAAGCGGCCAAGGTTCAGGTGGTGTTGTTCTCGGCTCAACCGGATCTGCCGACGCTGGAGAAGAACGTTACTCATTTGGGCCAATTGCTCGGCGCCGAGCCGAAGGCTGCGCAGTTGCTGCAAACTTATCAACAGCAGCTCGATGCGCAGAAGGCGCGTGTTGTTCAAGTGCAGAGCAAACAAAAGGCGCCGGGCGTGTTGCTGTTGCTCGGGCATGCGGGCGGCAAACCGTTGATCGCCGGCAAGGACACTGCCGCCGACTGGCTGTTGCAGCAGGCCGGGGGGCGTAATCTGGCGACGCACACCGGTTACAAACCGTTCTCCGTGGAATCCCTCGCCAGCCTTGATCCTGAGGTGCTGGTGTTCGCCGACCGTGCGTTGACCGGTGAGGCGGCGAAAGCAGCGCTGTTCAAGGAAAACCCGATTCTCGATTCAAGCCGCGCGGCCAAGGCCGGGCGCGTGCTGGAGCTTGACCCGACTTTGCTGGTCGGCGGCCTCGGGCCACGTTTGCCGGCGGCGCTGAAAAGCCTGACTGACGGCTTCTACCCGGCCAAGAGCGGCCAATGACCACACTGGTAAAACCCCGTGCCTTGTTCATTGGCCTGACACTGCTGTGTTTGCTGGCGATCTGGCTGTCGCTGGCGTTGGGGCCGGTCAGCCTGCCGCTGTTCGATACATTACGCGCGGCGTTACGCATGCTCGGCCTGCCGCTGGCACCGGACGGTCTGGAGCAGGCGGAGCTGATCCTGGGGCAGATTCGTTTGCCGCGGACTTTGCTCGGGCTGGCGGTCGGCGGTGTGTTGGCGTTGTCCGGTGTGGCAATGCAGGGCTTGTTTCGTAACCCGTTAGCGGATCCGGGGCTGGTCGGCGTTTCCAGCGGCGCGGCATTGGGCGCGGCGATCGCGATTGTTGGTGGCTCGTTTTTCGGCGGTCTGCCGGAATGGTTTGGACCGTATCTGTTGTCGGTCTGTGCGTTTCTCGGTGGGTTAGGGGTGACGGCGCTGGTCTCTCGACTGGGGCGACGCAACGGCCAGACCAATGTTGCAACCATGTTGCTCGCGGGGATTGCCCTGACGGCGCTGGCCAGTTCGGCCGTCGGCTTGTTCACTTATCTGGCGGATGACGCGACGCTGCGCACGCTGACCTTCTGGAACCTTGGCAGCCTCAATGGCGCCAGTTACGCGCGGCTGTGGCCTTTGCTGATCATCAGCGCTGGTGTCGCATTGTGGTTGCCGCGTCGGGCGAAAGCGCTGAATGCCTTGCTGCTCGGAGAATCCGAGGCCGGGCATTTAGGCATCGATGTCGAGCGGCTCAAGCGTGAATTAGTGTTTTGTACGGCGCTGGGGGTTGGCGCCGCAGTGGCGGCAGCCGGGATGATCGGTTTTGTCGGGCTGGTGGTGCCGCATCTGGTGCGCTTGCTGGCGGGGCCGGATCACAAAGTCTTGCTGCCGGCATCGGTGTTGGCGGGGGCGAGCCTGCTGCTGCTGGCTGATCTGGTCGCGCGATTGGCGCTGGCGCCGGCAGAATTGCCGATCGGTATTGTCACCGCGTTTATCGGTGCACCGTTCTTCCTCTATCTGCTGTTACGAGGGCGCGCCTGATGTTACGTGCACAGGATCTGCACATTCAGCGTGGTCGCAAGACAGTGCTCAGCGATGTCACGCTGCAGCTTGAACCGGGTGAAGTACTCGGTGTGCTGGGGCCGAACGGTGCTGGCAAAAGTACCTTGCTGGGCGCCTTGTGCGGCGAGTTGGCGGCGAGCAACGGCGGGGTTTCCCTCGACGGGCAGGCGTTGAGTCACTGGACTGGCCCGCAACGTGCGCAGCGATTGGCGGTATTGCCTCAAGTGTCGACCCTGGATTTTGCTTTCCGCGTCGAAGAGGTGGTCGGCATGGGCCGCTTGCCTTGGCAGAGTGGTCGGGGGCGGGATGACGAAATCATTGCGGCGGCGTTGACGGCGGCGGATGCCGGGCACTTGAGCGGTCGCAGTTATCTGGCGCTGTCCGGTGGCGAGCGTCAGCGTGTGCATCTGGCGCGGGTGCTGGCGCAGCTTTGGCCGGGGCAGGCCGGGCAGACGCTGCTGTTGGATGAGCCGACGTCGATGCTCGATCCGCTGCATCAACACACAACGCTGCAGGCCGTGCGCGAGTTTGCTGATCGTGGCGCCGCGGTATTGGTGATCCTGCATGATCTGAATCTGGCGGCGCGTTATTGTGATCGCATTCTGCTGCTGGAAGGCGGGCATCCGGTGGCGCTGGATACACCGCAGCAGGTTTTGCGACCGGACACGCTCCAGGCCGTATTCGGTCTCGAAGTGTTGGTGCAGCCGCACCCGGAGCGTGGGCATCCGCTGATTATCGCCCGCTGACTGGATCATCGAGGTGATTGCATGCGTGGGATGTGGCTGTTGGCGGTGGTGTTGCTTGCGGGGTGTCAGCATGCTGTGGCGCCACCGCCGGTCAGTGGCGAGATTCGCGATCTACGCAACGGCGAAGTGCTGACGGCGCAGCAGTTGGTGAAGCGCTTGGCTGAGCCTGAGCGGTTGATCATCGGTGAGCAGCATGACAATGCCGATCATCATGCCGCGCAGTTGTGGCTGTTGCGCTCGCTCGGCGAGCAGCGGCCGCAGGGCAGTCTTCTAATGGAAATGTTCACGCCGGACCAGCAGCCTCGTGTTGACGAGGCACGCCAGACGAAAACGCCGTCCGCTGATCTGCCCGGTGCATTGGCCTGGCAGGACGGTTGGGACTGGAATCTCTATGGGCCGATTGTCCGCTTCGCGCTCACTCAACCTTATCCGCTACTGGCGGCAAATCTGGATAGCGACGAGATTCGAACCTTCTATCGCAATCCGTCCGTGTTGAAGGGAGAGCGCAGCAATGCTGAGTCGGTGAAAGCCGTATTGTTGGAGCAGATCAGCGATTCCCACTGTGGCCTGCTGCCCGAATCACAGATGCCGGCAATGCTCGCTGTTCAGCAACAACGTGATCGGCGTATGGCCGAAGGGCTATTGGCGGCCCCGACACCTTCAGTCTTGCTGGCCGGTGCGTGGCATGCGCGCAAGGATGTTGGCGTGCTGTTGCATGTTGTGGATTTGGGCGCCACGGAGTCCCCGACGGTGTTGATGCTGGCAGAGCAGGGCACCGAGATAACGGCAGCGATGGCCGATTACGTTTGGTACACGCCCGCCACGCCCAAGCAGGATTACTGCGAGCAGATGCGCAAACAGTTCGGCAAATGACTTTTCCACAGGCAAAAAAAGACCCGGTAAAAACCGGGTCAAATAACCGTGATTAGCCTGATGAGGAGATAATCTGAGAGTCCGAACCAAGGGCTTTTCAGAATATCGACTGATCTCGCGACCAGTTGTGATAATCATAGCGATTCTCATTACCGAGTCAACAACTGTTTTTCCGTTTCTTTGAATTCGTCTGGTAAATGGCCGGAACACCCCGTAAACAAAGGGTTCAGCGCAGGCTTTCCGGTGGGGGTATTCGTGTGATCTGCCGATTCAGCTGGCCGATCCGCCGCGCCATGCTCTCGATCAGGCTGTGGGCGATCTTCGGATTGGTGCGAGTCATGCTCAAGAATTGTTCACCGGGAATCAGCATTATTGTGCTCGGTTCTCGGGCGATGACCGTGGCACTGCGTGGCTCGCCGGTGAACACGGCCATAGCACCAAAAATTTCGTCCTTGGGCACGTCGCCAACTTTCTGCCCGTCTACAAACGCTTCGGCATGCCCGTCGATGATTACGAACACGTGGTCAGCTGCGTCACCCTGGCTGATCAGGGTTTCACCGGCTTCGACCCGTTTGAAACCGTTGGTGCTGCGAAACTCGCGTGGCTTCAGCTCCGCGACGGCATGGGCAAGGATTGCCATTTGCCCGAGCAGATACTCCAGAAACTGCTCTGTCCGATGAGTGTCGGCATGCAAATGCTGGAAAAACTCACCACGCCGATAGGGCGTCAAGCGCAATGCCCCTTCATTGCATAAACGGCAATCAGCCCAGTTCTCACCTTGCTGGAGGCCGATCAAATCACCCTCCTGCCAATAAAACAGCGGGCGGGCGGCGATACAGCCGCTGATCCCACCTTCATTGAGCAGGAATAGCTGATCGGCGGGCAATTGCGCGAGCAAATCATCCGACGCTTCCAGCTCCAGAGTCGGCCCGCAAGGCGCCAAATCGCGCAGCCACAGTGCAGGCAAGCTCTGCAAACGGTTGATCAAGGCATCGGCCCAGGCCGATTGTTCCCCCAGTAAATACATAACGGTCTATGCCCGTTCAGTTCTTGTGGCGCGAGGAAATGGCTTCAAGCTGCTTGTTCAAGGCGTCCTTGCGTTCGGCGGGGATGTCGTTCCAGTGCACATCCATCAGCGCGCCTTCAATCGCATACAACAACACCTTCGATGCGCGAAACCCGCGGGTACGCACGGCCCGGTAGGCATCCACTGCGCCCAGGCGACGCAAGTCCGAGGCGCTGTGGATGCCCACGGCATGCAGCCATTGCGCCGACGTCTTGCCAAGATTCTTCAGGTGTTGCAGTTCATCATTCATCAAGCCTCCTTGCGACGGCCGAATGGTGCGTGGGCGAGCTTCTCAGGAGTGTAGCCATCAGTAGGAAAAGCGTGGTTGTTTGGTCGGATTCAACGCAAACGCTTCTAAGAAAGGGCGCTTTTAAGGGCTGCAAGCGCAGATGAGGAGGGGGGAACACAAATCAATGTAGGAGTGAGCCTGCTCGCGATAGCGGACTTGCAGGCACACATGTGTTGAATTCTAAACCGCTATCGCGAGCAGGCTCACTCCTGCAGGGACGGCGTTGTGTCAGGGAACAATGAGGCGATCAGCGGGTGCGATAACGCAAACGCGTGCCGAAATTCATCGACATCAGAATCTCGTCAGCGCTCAGCTCCGGCGGGAAATACGCCCCGGAAATCTGTGCGTGAGCCAGGCTTGCACCTTCCAGCGACGCATTGCGGAAATCGATGCCACGCAGATCGGCGGAACGGAAGTACGCGTCCCGGAAATCCACGCCATCGGCGTTCAGTTCACGTAAATCGAGACCACGGAAATCGCCGCCGACCATGTCGATCGGGCCATCCTGTGGGCGCTCTTTGTTGAAACCTGTGATGTCGTCTTTGTGCAGCAAGGCATACAGCGGGGTGTCGAGAAGTTTCGGCTGGCTCATGTCATATCACCGTTGGTTTTATGACGCCAGTATAGTGCCACTATTTGACGGCCGTGAAGCGAGCGAGGGCTTCACGGCCGAAATAGTTTCTTACAGGCCTGGCAGGCGCTGACGGATCTGCGCGACCACGGTGTCCAGCGTGCCGGATTCGTTGGTCTGCACGCGTTTGCTGCGCAGGATTTCTTCCGGCGTCAGCGCTTCACGATTGGCCTGCTGCGCTTCGATTACGGCCAGGGTGGCGTCAGACGGATCCTGTTTGTCGGCCTGACGAATCGCTAGCCAGCTCTCGATCACCGCTTGCGGTGCGTTGCAGTCGAGGATCAGGAATGGTGTGCCGGTGGCTTCGGCAATTTTTGCCGCGTTGTCGCGTTGTTCGCGTTTGAGGTAAGTCGCGTCGATGACCACCGGGAAACCGGCGTGCAGGATGACTTCAGCAATTTCATGCAGGCGTGCGTAGGTCGCGGTGCTGGCGTCGGCGCTATAGATGCCGGCCTGCACGTCGTTGGCCACGGTTTGCTCGCCGAACAAGCGCTTGCGCTCGACATCGGAGCGCAGGCGGATGGCACCCAGCGCTTCGACCAGACGCATGGCCACGTGGCTTTTGCCAACCGCGGAAACACCGTGGGTGATCGCCATGAAACGCGAGGGAATGGTGCTGTAGCTCTCCGCCAGGTTGGCGTAGTTGCGGTACTGGCGCAGGGTGGTGGCGCGCTGCACTGGTGTTGCGTCTGCCGGCATGCTGAACAGCGCAACCTTGGCGCGAACCAGTGCGCGGTAGGCTTTGTAGAAGTTCAGCACTTCCAGGCCTTGATAGTCGCCGGTCAACTCGAGGTACTGGCTGATGAAGCGGCGCGCCAGGGATTTCAGGCCACGGTCTTCCAGGTCCATCGCGAGGAAACCGGTGTCGGCCCAGACGTCCGTGAAACGGAACGGTTCGTTGAACTCGATGCAGTCGAAGATCACCACTTTGCCGTCAATGACCGTGGCGTTGCCCAGGTGAATATCGCCGTGGCATTCACGGGTAAAACCTTCGGTTTTGCGCTGAGCGAACAGTGGCTTGAGACGTTCGAAACTGCTTTCGGCCCAGGCTTTCAGTGCGTCGAGTTGCAGCAGATCGTTTTTGTCGCTGAGGAACGGCAGGATCTGCTCGAAGTTTTGCGCGACCGGCGCCATTACGCTGTCCGGGGTGCCGGCATCGTGTTCGGCCGGGACTTTTGGCGCGGTGAGGTGGAAGCGCGCAATCTGCTCGGCCATCTCGTCGATGTGCTGGGTGGTCAGCTCGCCATTGGCTTGCAGGGTGCTGAGCAAACCGCTCTGCGGGAACTGGCGCATTTTCAGCACGTATTCGATCGCTGCGCCGTCGCCGCCCAGTTGCGGTGCTTCAACGCTGCCAGTCACCGGCAACACTTCCAGATACAAATCATCAGTCAAACGCTGGTTCAAACGCAGCTCTTCTGCGCAGAAATGTGCACGCGACTCGAGACCGGTGAAGTCGAGGAAGCCGAAATTTACCGGTTTCTTCACTTTATAAGCGAAGGGACCGGTGAGGATCACCCACGAGATATGGGTTTCGATGACCTGAAACCCTTCGACAGGGTGCGGGTAGAGGGCCGGGTTTTGCAGGGCAGCGATCAGTGACTGGCTCACGGGCGATCCTTCAGAGACTGGGGGAAATTCGAGGCGGCCATTATGGCCGCTCGCCAGCCCGACGCAAACCTCGGAGCGCTCCTGTTGAGGATGAATAAAGTGCGTATAATCCGCCGCCATGACTCGAACTCGATCCCCCCGTACCAAGAAAAAGCCACCCTCCAAGGGCCTTAGCCCGTGGTTGAGCTGGGCCATTAAACTCAGTCTGGTCGGCCTTGTCGTGCTGGCCGGCTTCGCCGTTTACCTCGATGCCGTGGTGCAGGAGAAGTTCTCCGGCAAACGCTGGACCATCCCGGCCAAGGTCTACGCGCGGCCGCTCGAGCTGTTCGTCGGACAAAAGCTCAGCAAGGACGATTTCCTTACCGAACTCGATGCCCTCGGCTATCGCCGTGAGGCGGTCAGCAATGGCCCCGGCGCCGCAGCCGTCAGTGGCAATACGGTCGATCTGAATACCCGTGGCTTCCAGTTCTATGAAGGCCTGGAAAAACCGCAGCCGGTACGCGTGCGTTTCTCCGGCGATTACGTCGCAGAACTGTCGGCGACCAACGGTTCAAAGTTATCCGTAGTGCGCCTTGAGCCGTTGATGATCGGCGGCATTTATCCAAAGAATCTCGAAGACCGCATTCTGATCAAACTCGATCAGGTGCCGCCGTATTTGCTCGAAACCCTGGTCGCTGTAGAAGACCGCGACTTTTATAGCCACTGGGGCGTGTCGCCGAAGTCGATTGCCCGCGCTGTCTGGGTCAACACCTCTGGCGGCAAGATGACCCAGGGCGGCAGTACGCTGACCCAGCAGTTGGTGAAAAACTTCTACCTGACCAGCGAACGCAGCCTGACTCGCAAGCTCACCGAAGCAATGATGGCGATGCTGCTGGAGTTGCATTACGACAAGAAGGAAATTCTTGAGGCTTACCTCAACGAAGTCTTCGTCGGACAGGACGGTCAGCGTGCGGTGCACGGTTTTGGTCTGGCCAGCCAGTTCTTCTTCGGCCAGCCATTGTCCGAGCTGAAACTGCATCAGGTGGCGTTGCTGGTCGGCATGGTCAAAGGCCCGTCCTACTACAACCCGCGTCGTAATCCTGAGCGCGCGCTGGAACGGCGTAACCTGGTGCTCGACGTGCTTGAGCAGCAAGGCGTGGCGACTGCCGAACAGGTCGAAGCGGCGAAGAAAATGCCACTGGGCGTGACCACTCGCGGCAAACTGGCCGACAGCTCGTTCCCGGGCTTTATCGATCTGGTCAAACGCCAGTTGCGTGAAGACTACCGCGACGAAGACTTGACGGAAGAAGGCCTGCGCATCTTCACCAGTTTCGATCCGATCCTGCAGATGAAGGCCGAAGCGTCGGTCAACGACACCTTCAAACGTCTGGCCGGGCGCAAGGGTTCTGATGACGTGGAAGCGGCGATGGTCGTGACCAATCCGGAAACCGGCGAAGTCCAGGCCATGATCGGCAGCCGTCAGGCCAGTTATGCCGGTTTCAACCGCGCACTGGATGCCGTGCGGCCGATTGGCTCTTTGATCAAACCGGCGGTTTATCTGACTGCGCTGGAAAAACCGAGCCAGTACACCCTGACCAGTTGGCTGTCCGACGATCCGTTGTCGGTCAAAGGCGCGAACGGTCAGGTGTGGAAACCACAGAACTATGACCGTCGCTCTCACGGTACCGTGTTCCTTTATCAGGGCTTGGCGCATTCCTACAACCTGTCGACTTCGCGTCTGGGCCTGGAAGTCGGCGTGCCGAATGTATTGAAAACCCTGGGTCGACTGGGCGTGACGCGTGAGTTCCCGGCATTCCCGTCGATGCTTCTCGGCGCTGGCGGCATGACCCCGATCGAAGTCGCGACCATGTACCAGACGCTGGCCAACGGTGGTTTCAATACGCCGATGCGCGGGATTCGTAGCGTGCTGACCGCCGAGGGCGAGCCGCTCAAGCGTTATCCTTTCCAGATCGAACAGCGTTTCGATCCGGCGTCCATCTATCTGATCCAGAACGCCATGCAGCGCGTGATGCGTGAAGGTACCGGCAGCTCGGTTTATAACGTGCTGCCCAAGACTCTGACGCTGGCGGGCAAGACCGGTACCAGTAACGATTCCCGTGACAGCTGGTTCGCCGGTTTCAGTCAGGATCTGCTGGCGGTGGTCTGGTTGGGTCGTGATGACAACGGCAAGACACCGTTCACCGGGGCGACTGGTGCGCTGCAGGTCTGGACCAGTTTCATGCGCAAGGCCGATCCGCTGCCGCTGGACATGCCGCAACCGGACAACGTCGTGCAGGCGTGGGTCGATTCGCGTACCGGGCAGGGCTCCGATGCCAACTGCCCGGGGGCGGTGCAGATGCCGTATATTCGCGGCAGCGAACCGCCACCCGGCGCCGCCTGTGCGGGCGAAACGCCTGCTTCCGGCGAGTCGGTGATGGATTGGGTCAAGGGCTGGATGAATTAAGCGAAGAGGGTTTCAAGTGAACAAGTGGTTGATTCCAGCGGTGACCGCCGTGGCTTTGCTCAGCGGCTGCTCTACCGTACAGCGTGGTTCGATTCCGGTGGTTGATTCCGGTACTGCGGTGTCCAACAGCGAGCGTATTTCGGCCAATGGCGGTTTCCGTCAAACGACGGTGAAGCGTCCTGCGCAGGGCCAGACTCAGGCCATTCCGCAAGGTGATACTGGTGTGGTGGTGATGGTGCCGGGCGGCGGCGCTGCCGTGTCGACACCGATCAGCGCTTCGCCAATCGTGCCAGGCCCGGCATCCGGCGGTATCACGGCGGGGCCGTACAATCCTTCGCCGGCCGAGTCCGCGCCGATCAATTCCGGCAGCTACAGCATGCCGTCGACGCCCAGCGGGATTCCTTCGGCCAGCAGCGGCGGTGGCTTGTCGGCAGATGAGCAACTGGACGGTCCGGTGCTTGCCTTGCTGACGACAGCTCAACAACAACAGGCCGGTGGCGACCTCAATGGCGCGTCCTCCAGCCTGGAGCGTGCTCAGCGTGTGGCGCCGCGTGAGCCGCAAGTGCTTTATCGTCTGGCGCAGGTGCGCATGGCCCAAGGTGACGCGCCGCAAGCAGAGCAGTTCGCCCGTCGTGCGTTGACCATGGCCAACGGTCGTCCGGACTTGCAGGCCAGCCTATGGGAAATCATTGCTCAGTCCCGTGAGAAACAAGGCGATTCCGCCGGCGCCGCTCAGGCCCGTCAGAAGGCCAAGGTTTCGCTGTGATGGATGCTCGTTTCCCGAAAATCGCTGATCAGCTGTTGCTGATCGAGCGTGAGCTGCGCACACAAGGCTGGTGGGATGAGGTTTCTCCGTCGGCCGAAGCGCTGAGCAGTGTCGAGCCGTTTTCGGTCGATACACTGGACTTCGAGCAGTGGCTGCAATGGATCTTCCTGCCACGCATGAAGATGATCCTTGAACAGGATTTGCCGTTGCCGAATGCTTCGGGGATTCAGGAAATGGCCGAAATGGTCTTCGCCCAGCGCAACCTGGGTGGCAAGGATCGTCAGTTGCAGGTGCTGCTCAAAGAGTTTGACCTGCTGATCACTGCCTCGCGCTAACCCAGACTGACACCGGATAGGTAGGAGCTGCCGAAGGCTGCGATCTTTTGATCTTGTTTTTGAAAGCAAAATCAAGAGATCGCAGCCTGCGGCAGCTCCTAC
The DNA here is from genome assembly GCF_900187605.1 of Pseudomonas sp. Irchel 3H7. Taxonomy (GTDB): domain Bacteria; phylum Pseudomonadota; class Gammaproteobacteria; order Pseudomonadales; family Pseudomonadaceae; genus Aquipseudomonas. The sequence goes on along the minus strand of NZ_FYEA01000024.1, from coordinate 7,251 downwards.
AGGTGTCTATTCACAATTCTGCGCGATTTGTTTCTGTGCCTCGACCATGCGTTCCTGACGCTGTGCATCATCCAGCCGGCGCATCTGCCCCTCCACCTCCTCCCTCAAACGCGGATTGTTCTGCAATTGCGCAAGGTTCGTCCGTGCCTGCTCGCAAAACTGCTTGAGCTGCGCCTGCTGGTCAGCCACCTGTTTCTTCACCTTGTCGTCGATAGCCTTCTGGTCACCGAGTACACCGCTGCCCGGCATTGCCCCGGGCTTGGGCGGGGGCGACGAGGGCGTCTGCAAGGTCGTCGACGGCTGGCCCGCTGGCGGCTGCGCATCGAAATGCGTGACGCCTTGAGCGTCGACCCATTTGTAGATTTGAGCGGCCATGCCCCATGGGCTGATGCCGATCAGCAGAGTGAGGAGGAGCGTTCGCATGCTGAATCCTTGGTAAAAGTGCGCAATTGACACTAACAGAGTAGCGGTTTTCAGGTTTTTTCTTGCGTTCTCATGTGTTTACCCACAATTAACCACATAGACGGCTTGACTTGGAGAGGGCGAAACAGAAGAATCCAAAGTCCGCTGTAGAGGGACTGCCAGAAGCAGACCCACTCGGTAGATCATGAGGCGCTCATCCGCGCCGACCTGTTACACCCGCAACGCGTTACCTCGCGCTGGGTGGGAAAGGCCCGCAACACTTGGGACGATCCCAATACTTGCTCAGTCAGTGCTGACGTAGTCGGCGACCACCGTCGCTCATGCTCTGCCGAGAAGTAAACCTATTAAGACCCGCCCCTTTTTTGTGGACGGTATTCTGGCGTTTTAGAGGTGAACAACGTGGAGCTTTTATCTGGCGGTGAGATGCTCGTCCGCTTTTTGCGTGACGAAGGCGTCAAATATATCTACGGGTACCCGGGTGGTGCTCTCCTGCATGTTTACGATGCCCTGTTCAAAGAACCGGAAGTGACTCACATCCTGGTTCGTCACGAACAAGCGGCAACCCATATGGCTGACGGTTATGCCCGTGCCACCGGTAAAGCCGGCGTGGTATTGGTGACTTCCGGTCCTGGCGCCACAAACGCCATTACCGGGATCGCGACCGCCTATATGGACTCGATTCCAATGGTGATCATTTCCGGTCAGGTGCCAAGCACCATGGTCGGCACCGACGCGTTCCAGGAAACCGACATGATCGGTATCTCCCGGCCGATCGTGAAGCACAGCTTCATGATCAAGCACGCTTCGGAAATCCCGGAAGTCATGAAGAAGGCCTTCTACCTGGCGCAATCCGGTCGTCCGGGCCCGGTCGTGGTCGATATCCCGAAAGACATGACCAACCCGGCCGAGAAGTTCGAATACATCTTCCCGAAAAAAGCCAAGCTGCGTTCCTACAGCCCGGCCGTTCGCGGTCACTCCGGGCAAATCCGCAAGGCGGCAGAAATGCTCCTGGCGGCCAAGCGCCCAGTGCTCTATTCGGGTGGCGGCGTGATCCTCGGCAACGGTTCTGCACCGCTGACCGAACTGGCGAAAATGCTCAACCTGCCCGTGACCAACACGTTGATGGGCCTGGGTGGTTTCCCGGGTACTGATCGTCAGTTCATCGGCATGCTCGGCATGCACGGCAGCTACACCGCCAACCTGGCGATGCACCATGCTGACGTGATCCTCGCGGTCGGCGCACGTTTCGACGATCGCGTGATCAACGGCGCGGCGAAGTTCTGCCCGAACGCCAAGATCATCCACATCGATATCGACCCGGCTTCGATTTCCAAGACCATCAAGGCCGACGTGCCAATCGTTGGCCCGGTGGAGAGCGTCCTGACCGAAATGGTCGCGATCCTCAAGGAAATCGGCGAGACCCCGAACAAGGAGTCCGTTGCCAGCTGGTGGAAGCAGGTTGATGAATGGCGCGGTGATCGCGGCCTGTTCCCTTACGAGAAGGGCGACGGCAGCAAGATCAAGCCACAGACCGTGATCGAAACCCTCTGCGAAGTGACCAAGGGCGATGCCTTCATCACTTCCGACGTGGGCCAGCACCAGATGTTCGCTGCGCAGTACTACACGTTCAACAAGCCGAACCGCTGGATCAACTCCGGTGGTCTGGGCACCATGGGCTTCGGTTTCCCGGCGGCCATGGGCATCAAGTTGAGCTTCCCGGATGACGATGTTGCCTGCGTCACCGGCGAAGGCAGTATCCAGATGAACATCCAGGAACTGTCGACCTGCCTGCAATATGGCTTGCCAGTGAAAATCGTCATCCTCAACAACGGTGTTCTGGGGATGGTGCGTCAGTGGCAGGACATGAGCTACGGCAGTCGTCACTCGCATTCCTACATGGAATCGCTGCCTGACTTCGTCAAGCTGGCTGAAGCCTACGGCCACGTCGGCGTACGCATCACCGAATCGAAAGATTTGAAGTCGAAGATGGCTGAAGCGTTCGCCATGAAGGATCGCCTGGTGATCATCGACGTTTCGGTCGACACCAGCGAGCACGTCTATCCGATGCAGATCAAAGACGGCTCGATGCGCGATATGTGGCTGAGCAAGACGGAGCGTACTTAATCATGCGGCACATTATTTCCTTGCTTCTGGAAAACGAACCCGGCGCTCTGTCTCGCGTAGTCGGCCTGTTCTCGCAGCGCAACTACAACATCGAAAGCCTGACCGTGGCTCCGACCGAAGACCCGACCCTGTCGCGTCTGACGCTGACCACCGTTGGCCACGATGAAGTCATCGAGCAGATCACCAAAAACCTGAACAAGCTGATCGAAGTGGTCAAGCTGGTGGACCTGTCGGAAAGCGCTCACATCGAGCGCGAGCTGATGCTGGTCAAGGTCAAGGCCACTGGCGCCCAGCGCGCCGAGATCAAACGCACCACCGATATTTACCGTGGACAGATCGTCGACGTCAGCGCCAGCGTGTATACCGTTCAATTGACCGGTACCAGCGACAAGCTCGACAGCTTCATTCAGTCCATCGGCACCGCATCGATTCTGGAAACCGTCCGTAGCGGCGTGACCGGCATTGCCCGCGGCGACAAAGTACTCAGCATCTAAACCAAATTAGCGAATGGCCTGAACGGCCTGGATATATAGGGGAAATTCATGAAAGTTTTCTACGATAAAGACTGCGACCTGTCGATCATCCAGGGCAAGAAAGTTGCCATCATCGGTTACGGTTCCCAGGGCCACGCCCAAGCGTGCAACCTGAAAGACTCCGGTGTCGACGTTACCGTTGGTCTGCGTAAAGGTTCGGCCACCGTTGCCAAAGCAGAAGCTCACGGCCTGAAAGTGACCGACGTTGCTTCCGCTGTTGCTGCTGCCGACCTGGTCATGATTCTGACCCCGGACGAGTTCCAGTCTTCCCTGTACAAGAACGAAATCGAGCCGAACATCAAGAAAGGCGCCACCCTGGCCTTCTCCCACGGCTTCGCGATCCACTACAACCAGGTTGTACCGCGTGCCGACCTCGACGTGATCATGATCGCGCCGAAAGCTCCGGGTCACACCGTACGTTCCGAGTTCGTCAAGGGCGGCGGTATCCCTGACCTGATCGCGATCTACCAGGACGCCTCGGGCAACGCCAAAAACGTTGCGCTGTCCTACGCCGCTGGCGTTGGTGGCGGTCGTACCGGCATCATCGAAACCACCTTCAAGGACGAGACCGAAACCGACCTGTTCGGCGAACAAGCCGTTCTGTGCGGCGGTACCGTTGAGCTGGTCAAAGCCGGTTTCGAAACTCTGGTTGAAGCTGGCTACGCGCCGGAAATGGCCTACTTCGAGTGCCTGCACGAACTGAAGCTGATCGTTGACCTCATGTACGAAGGCGGTATCGCCAACATGAACTACTCGATCTCCAACAACGCCGAGTACGGCGAGTACGTGACTGGCCCGGAAGTGATCAACGCCGAGTCCCGTCAGGCCATGCGCAACGCCCTGAAACGTATTCAGGACGGCGAATACGCCAAAATGTTCATCAGCGAAGGCGCAACCGGCTACCCTTCGATGACCGCCAAGCGTCGTAACAACGCCGCTCACGGCATCGAAGTCATCGGCGAGCAACTGCGCTCCATGATGCCGTGGATCGGTGCCAACAAGATCGTCGACAAAGCCAAAAACTAAGCCGTCGTCCCTTGTATGAAAAAACGCGGCCTCGGCCGCGTTTTTTCGTTTGAGCCGGTGGTTCTGGTATAAAGCTGCAGCGTTTGTGGCCGAACTGTCGTCCTCAAGCACCTGTCGAATTTTCTCCAAACCGTTGCAAGGTAATGTCCATGAGCGAACGTCCCGAAGAGCCGAACAAGGCTTCTGACGCCGAAAGCCTGCTGCCCATTGATGAACACATCGAGGAAGGGCACGACGCAGAAGGTCGTAAAGTCCGGCATCGTGGTATCTATCTGCTGCCGAATCTGTTCACCACTGCGAACCTGTTCGCAGGGTTTTACTCCATCATCAACTCGATGAGCGCCCAGGCGGCCTTGAGTGCCGGTGATTCCGCCAACGCGAGCAAGTATTTTGCCTTCGCTGCGATCGCGATCTTCGTTGCCATGGTGCTCGACGGCCTCGACGGTCGTGTCGCGCGCATGACCAATACACAAAGTGCCTTCGGCGCCGAGTACGACTCGCTGTCGGACATGGTCGCGTTCGGTGTTGCACCGGCGTTGCTGGCATTCGGTTGGGCGTTGGGCGATATGGGCAAGGTCGGCTGGATGGTCGCCTTTATCTATGTAGCAGGCGCGGCGTTGCGTCTGGCGCGCTTCAATACTCAGGTCGGTACGGCGGACAAGCGCTATTTCATCGGTCTGGCCAGTCCGGCGGCTGCTGGTGTGGTGGCGGGGATTGTCTGGGCGTTCAGTGATTACGGCATTCAGGGTTCGAAGATGTCGTTCCTGGTTGCGTTGATGGTGGCGGCCGCCGGCATGCTGATGGTCAGCAACATCAAGTACAACAGCTTTAAAGAGCTGGATCTGAAAGGGCGCGTACCGTTCGTGGCTATCCTTGCTGTGGTGCTGGTGTTTGCCGTGGTATTCAGCGATCCACCGCGCATTCTGTTGCTGGTGTTCCTTGCTTACGCGGCGTCCGGCCCGGTTCAGTACCTGTTGCATCTTCGTCGGCACAAAAAAGCCGAGTGATGTAATTTCCCGCATACTCCGCAGTCTATGGGTGCATCTGTCCTCCAAAGCTGCGGAGTTGCCATGTTGATCAAAGTCCCCAAAGCGTCCGACTGCCACGAGTCGGATGTCACACCTGAATCCATCTATCTTTCTCGCCGCCAATTGCTGGGGGCCACTGCTGCCGGTATCGCCGTCAGTAGCCTGCCGCGCTGGGCCAATGCTGACGATGCGGCGCGGTATGCCGATGTCGAGCCGGGCAAAGCACCTGCCTGGTTTAGCGAGAAGCTCTCCTCTACTAAATGGGGGGCGGTCAACGTCAAGGATGAGGCGATCACGCCTTATAAAGACGCCACTCACTACAACAATTTTTATGAGTTCGGTACCGACAAGGGCGACCCGGCGGCGAATGCTGGCTCGCTGAAAACCGAACCATGGAGCGTAGTGATCGACGGGGAGGTGGGTAAGCCTGGGCGCTATGCGCTGGAAGACTTCATGAAGCCTTATCAGTTGGAAGAGCGTATCTATCGTTTGCGCTGCGTCGAGGCGTGGTCGATGGTCATTCCGTGGATTGGCTTTCCGATCTCGGCGCTGCTCAAGCAGGTCGAGCCAACGTCCAAAGCCAAATACATTCGCTTTGAAACCTTGCAGGATCCCAAGAGCATGCCCGGCCAGCGCTCCGGTTTTGCCTTGATCGATTGGCCTTATGTAGAAGGCTTGCGGCTGGATGAGGCGATGAATCCCTTGGCGATTCTGGCGGTAGGCATGTATGGCCGTGAATTGCCGAATCAGAATGGCGCGCCGCTGCGTCTGGTGGTGCCGTGGAAGTATGGCTTCAAGAGCGTCAAATCCATCGTGCGCATCAGTCTGGTCAGCGAGCAGCCGAAGACGACCTGGCAGAGCATTGCGGCAGATGAATACGGGTTTTATGCGAACGTGAATCCTACGGTTGATCACCCACGATGGACGCAAGCACGGGAGCGTCGCCTGCCGAACAGTCTGTTCAAGCCGAATGTTCGTGATACGCAAATGTTCAACGGCTATGCGGATGAAGTCGCTTCTTTATATGCAGGGCTCGATCTGCGGAAGAACTACTGATGCGATTCCCGTACTGGCGTATAGGCGTTTTCATTGCGGCAGCGGTCTGGCCGATGCTGTGGTTGTATCAGGCGCTTGAGGATTTGCTTGGGCCGGATCCCGGCAAAGTGCTGGTTGATCGGCTGGGGCTGGGAACATTGGTCTTGTTATTGATCACCCTGAGCATGACGCCGATGCAGAAACTGACCGGCTGGGCAGGGTGGATTGCGGTTCGCCGGCAGTTGGGGCTCTGGTGTTTCGCCTATGTGGTTTTGCATCTGTGTAGCTATATGGCGTTCATTCTGGGTTTCGATTGGTCGCAGCTGACAGTCGAGTTGCGCAAGCGACCTTACATAATAGTAGGGGCGTTGGGCTTTCTCGGATTGTTGGCGTTGGCGGTGACTTCCAATCGCTACAGTCAGCGTCGTTTAGGTGTGCGCTGGAAGAAACTGCATCGTCTGGTCTACGTGATTCTGGGCCTGGGTTTGCTGCACATGTTGTGGATCGTGCGCGCTGATCTTGAGGAGTGGGCGATCTATGCCTTTATAGGTGCGGTGCTCCTGCTACTGCGTATTCCGCCGGTGACGCGTCGGATCCCGCGTTTGCTGGCTAAAAAGCAGGTTTTGCAAGAAAAGCGAAATTAACGGTTGACGGCAGATTTCAGATGTCTATAATTCGCCCCACTTCCGGCGCAGTCGAAACGGAAAACTCCTTGAGATTCAATGAGTTATGTAGGTTTCGGCAGTGAGTTGTTTCAGTTCATCGAAGCCGAAAGGAAGTTGAAAAAGAGGTGTTGACAGCAGCGTGTAACGCTGTAGAATTCGCCTCCCGCTTCAGAGAGATCTGAAGCGCAAGTGGTTGAAGTTGTTGAAGAATTCTTCGAAAACTTCTGAAAATAATCACTTGACAGCAAATGAGGCTGCTGTAGAATGCGCGCCTCGGTTGAGACGAAAGGTCTTAACCAACCGCTCTTTAACAACTGAATCAAGCAATTCGTGTGGGTGCTTGTGGAGTCAGACTGATAGTCAACAAGATTATCAGCATCACAAGTTACTCCGCGAGAAATCAAAGATGTAACCAAC
>NZ_FYEA01000026.1 GCF_900187605.1 Pseudomonas sp. Irchel 3H7 | reverse complement strand
ACGCAGCGATGTCGGCTAGCCGTACGAAAGCCTGGAAAGGGTTTTACGAAGCCCAAAGAGCACGGGGTTTCAGCACCACGCAGGCGTTGGTGATGCTGGCTCGCAAACTTGCTCGGGTGGTATTCGCCTTGCTGAAAAGGCAAAGCGAATATCAGACAAAAGTCAGTTGAGGGCTTCCCCTCAACCATAGAATCTCCCACAGAGGATCTTCTGGGCGGCATAGATCCAGTGTGGGAGCGAGCCTGCTCGCGAAAGCCGCACCACCGATCTCGACCTTGCCGCGACTAACCGGCAAAATGCCCGCCATGAATCTCACCCCCGCCCTCCCCGCCTGCTGCACCGCACTCGACAGCCACTGGCCGTTGCCGACGGTATTGGCCGACACCGTGCTGCTCAGCACCCACTTCGATCCGGCCCGACTGCTCGGCGATGACTTTCAGCGCAGTGCCGTGGTAGCACCGCCGAGCATTCAGCGTTCGGTGGCCAAGCGGCAGGCGGAATTCCTCGCCGGGCGTATTTGCGCCCGCGCGGCGTTGCGACAATTGGAAGGCAGCAGCGTTGTCCCAGCGATTGGTGAAGACCGCGCGCCGATATGGCCGGCACATATCTGCGGCTCGATCACCCACAGCACCGGTCGTGCGGCGGCAATTGTTGCCAACAAACGACACTGGCGCGGGCTGGGAATGGATCTGGAAAATCTGCTGAGTACCGAACGTGCCGAGCGTCTGGCCGGGGAGATTCTGACGCCACCTGAAATGCAGCGCATGACGGCCGCCTCGCGAGATCAGTTGGCGTTGCTGGTGACACTGACGTTTTCGGTGAAAGAAAGTCTGTTCAAGGCGCTGTATCCGATCGTGCAGCAGCGCTTTTATTTCGAGCATGCTGAAGTGCTGGAATGGACTGAGGCCGGTGAAGTCCGGTTGCGGTTGTTGACGGACTTGTCTGCCGAGTGGCGCAACGGCACTGAACTGGAGGCGCAGTTCGGGGTGCAGGATGGGCAGTTGTTGAGTCTGGTCAGTATCCACGCCTGAAATCTTTAGCGCCTGTCCGGGCCTCATCGCTGGCAAGCCAGCGATGGGGCCAGCACAATCACCGCAAATACCTAGCGGCGCTCCTGATTCCTCGGCCAACTCAGGCTGAAACACGCCCCACCCAGACTCTTGCTCTTGCCAATGATCGCCCGGCCGTCATGCCAGTGAATGATCCGCCGCACAATCGACAAGCCCAGACCATGCCCGCCCGACGCCCGCGTACGGCTGTCGTCCAGACGCAGAAACGGGGTAAAAATCCGCTCCCACGCGACCTCCGGCACACCCGGACCGTCGTCCTCGACGTCGACGCGACAGCGCAATTGCCCGACCTGATAACTCACCGTCACGTTCGAACGGGCGTGGCGCATCGCGTTGCTCACCAGATTCTGCAGCGCCCGGTGCAGATAGCGCGGCTCGGCTTCGACCCAGGCATCATCGTTATCCGCAGCAGACAGGCACAAACCACGCTGCACCGTGACCTCGGCGCGTAACGGCGCCAGTTCCTCGATCACCTGATTGACCAGTGCATCGAGATCGATGCGCTGGAAGGTCAGCGCCGGCGAACCCTGTTCCAGCCGCGCATAGGTGAGCATTTCATCGACCAGCTTATCGAGGTCTTCGATGTCGTGATCCATGCCTTCACGGTACTTTTCCAGCGCTTGCGGCGTGGTTGCCGAACCGATCATCTCCAGGCCGAAACGCAGGCGTGCCACCGGTGTGCGCAATTCATGGGACACCGCGCGCACCAGTTCGCGCTGAATCGCCAGCAGCTGTTGCAAGTGCTCAGCCATGCCATTGAACGCCGACGCCAGGCGCCCGACCGAGTCAGCACCGCGCGCTGGCACACGGGTTTCCAGGCTGCCCTTGGCAATCCGCGTGGCCGCCGCTTCGAGGCCACGCAAACGGCGTTCGAGCTGACGCACCAACAAATAAACGATAAGGCCGATCAGGGTCAGGCCGAGTGCAGCAATCAGCACCAGCCATTCCGGCGGATACGGGTTCATCTGATACAGCGGGCCGATCTCCAGCACCCACGGCGTGCCGACCATGCCGGCAAAGACGCGGATCGAATCGCCGCCCTTGCCCAGCGCCATGACGGTGTCGCCTTCGGCCACGCGGCGGCTCTGGTCTTCGTCCATGTCGGCATCATTCACCGTGACCAGGCGCAGATCGAAACCGAAACCCTTTTCTTCCTTTATCTGCGCGAGGCGCTTGGGCTGCTCGCCGACCGGTACGCGCACCAGTTCATCGGCCAGCAGGTAAATGGTCGCGCGGGCCAGTTGTTCGCTGATCTGCTGCACTTCCCCCACCAGCACCAGTTGCTCTTTGTCGCTGACCATTCGATAGACTTTCGCCGCGTGCGGCCCGGTCTGCTCGACCAGCGCCTGACCACGCTGTACGCGGGTGCGCTGGGACAGATCGAGATCGGTCTCGGCAAACTTCTTCAGCGCCAGCGGAATCCCCAGCAACCGCTCCCACACCAGCAACGCGCGATGGCGCTCGGTTTCGTTCATCGGTTGCAGATTGCCGGCCATCAGCGAGAACGTGCCGTGGGCCAGCCGCTCGCGATATTGCTCGCTGCGCACCTGATTAAGCAGGTTGAGCGCCAGCACGCCGAGCACCGCCACCAGAATGATCGCTGCGCACATGCCGCCGTAGATGCGCAGGAAGATCGAGTTCACAGCGGCAGATCTACGCAGGCTTCAGGCACGAACAGATAACCTTTGCTGCGGATGGTCTTGATCAGGCGCGGATGGTCGGGGTCGTCACCGATTTTCGGGCGAATGCGCGAAATGCGCACATCGATCGAACGGTCCTGACCGTCATAGCCGATGCCGCGCAGTGCGGTGAAAATTTCTTCGCGCGACAGAATGCGCCCGGCGTTGGACACCAGCAGCCAGAGCAGATCGAATTCGGCGCTGGTCAGTTCGATGCCATTGTCGCTCAGCCACGCCTCGCGCAAGGCGTCGTCGACTACCAACGGACCAAATTGCAGACGACGGGATTTCTCGGCGACCGGTTCGGGTGTGTCGCTGCGGCGCAGCAACGCCTGGATTCGCGCCAGCAACAGCCGTGGGCGCACCGGTTTGCACACGTAATCGTCGGCACCGAGGTCAAGCCCCTGGATCTGATCGGCATCGTCGGTGCGCGCAGTGAGCATCAGAATCGGCCCGTCATACTGATTACGCACCTTGCGGCAAATGCTCAGGCCATCTTCGCCGGGCAGCATCAGGTCGAGGATCACCAGATCCGGCTGCTCCTTGATGATCCGCGCCGCCGCCAACGCACCGTTACCTTCGATGTCCACGCGCAGTCCATTGGCTTGCAGGTAGTCGCGCGTCAGTTCGGCCAATCGCTGGTCATCCTCGACGATCAATACCTGAAAGGCTTGTTGCTCCACCGGTGACCTCTGCTTTCTATTGTTATTGATAAAAGGAAGGCGATTGCCCAGACACACAATCCCTGTAGGAGCTGTCGAGTGAAACGAGGCTGCGATCTTTTGATCTTGCTTTTCAAGATCAGGATCAAAAGATCGCAGCCTTCGGCAGCTCCTACAGAGGTACGCGATATTTAGCGTGATCCTCCCGTCCTTTTGTCATGTTTCTGGAGGATAAGAATGCCTGTGCATGGACCGATTGTATAAACGGCGTACAGCCAGAACACAAGTCGGTAAATGCGTTCGGACAAGGCGGTTTTTTGTGATAGGGTTCGCGCCCTTAAAAATCCGCTGAAGCGTTTTTCCCGGTGAAAAAACAGTGACAGACGGTCTAGCTCAGCAGGTTCGCGGCCTACACGCATTTTCGAAGTTTCTTACACAATTTACGCACAGGCTTATCCACAGGTAGTACGTTGCAATCCCCCCCTGAAACGCATTATCTTGTAGCCCGAGCGCAAAAAAACCCTACATGTAGGGTTTGACGCTAAAAAACCAAACACAAACCCGGCAGTGAATTCAAGGCTTTTTATTGCCATTGTCTGGTTGAACCAAACGTATTTTCGAAAGCCCAAACCGCGCCTGCGGATGGCTACCGTTTTTGCGCCGATCACGGTGTTTACGGTACGGGTGTTGCAGTGGCGAAACTGCTCCCCGAAAGGAATGCGGTGATACGCGTATCGCGTGAACCGAAGACTTCGGCATGGAAGCGGCGCTCACAAGGCCCTCTTCCTGAACTGTCCCGAAGTCGTTATGCCCGGCGCGTGCCGGTTGTAGTGCTTCAGGACGGAACGGTGGGCACCGTGATGGTGCCCAAACAAACATAGAGAACGTGGAGACACCCATGCAAACCGACACAACTCGCGAGAACCCGCAGGGCACCTTGCCGCAGGCCGCCGATTCGAATTCGGATCTGGCAGCCACCGCGCCTGGTCAACTGCGCGTGATCAAGCGCAATGGCACTGTCGTTCCTTACACCGATGACAAGATCACCGTCGCTATCACCAAAGCGTTCCTCGCAGTTGAAGGCGGCACCGCTGCCGCTTCGTCGCGAATCCACGACACTGTTGCGCGCCTGACCGAACAGGTCACTGCAACCTTCAAGCGTCGCATGCCATCGGGCGGCACCATCCACATCGAAGAAATCCAGGACCAGGTCGAACTGGCCCTGATGCGTGCCGGCGAGCAGAAAGTCGCTCGCGACTACGTGATCTACCGTGACGGTCGTTCGAAAGAGCGCGCTGCCCACGCACCGGCCGAAGAAGCGGTCAACGCTCACCCGTCGATCCGCATCACCCGTGCCGACGGTAGCCTGGCGCCGCTGGACATGGGTCGTCTGAACACCATCGTCACCGAAGCCTGCGAAGGTCTGGAAGAAGTCGACGGCGACCTGATCCAGCGCGAAACCCTGAAAAACCTCTACGACGGCGTGGCCCTGACCGACGTCAACACCGCGCTGGTGATGACCGCCCGTACCCTGGTCGAGCGTGAGCCGAACTACTCGTTCGTCACCGCCCGCCTGCTGATGGACACCCTGCGTGCCGAAGGCCTGGGCTTCCTCGGTGTGGCCGAAAGCGCCACTCACCACGAAATGGTCGACCTGTACGCCAAGGCGCTGCCGGCTTACATCGCCAAAGGTATCGAGTTCGAACTGCTGAACCCTGTGCTGGCCTCCTTCGACCTGGAAAAACTGGGCAAGGCGATCAACCACGAGCGTGATCAGCAATTCACCTACCTGGGTCTGCAAACCCTGTACGACCGTTACTTCATCCACAAGGATGGCGTGCGTTTCGAACTGCCGCAGATCTTCTTCATGCGCGTGGCCATGGGCCTGGCGATCGAAGAGAAGCAGAAAGAAGACCGTGCGATCGAGTTCTACAACCTGCTGTCGTCCTTCGACTACATGTCGTCGACCCCGACCCTGTTCAACGCCGGTACCCTGCGTCCACAGCTGTCGAGCTGCTACCTGACCACCGTGCCGGATGACCTGTCGGGCATCTACCACGCGATCCACGACAACGCCATGTTGTCGAAATTTGCTGGCGGTCTGGGCAACGACTGGACGCCGGTGCGTGCACTGGGTTCGTACATCAAGGGCACCAATGGCAAGTCGCAAGGCGTTGTTCCGTTCCTCAAAGTAGTGAACGACACCGCCGTTGCCGTTAACCAGGGTGGCAAGCGCAAAGGCGCTGTCTGTGCCTACCTGGAAACCTGGCACATGGACATCGAAGAGTTCATCGAACTGCGCAAGAACACCGGTGATGATCGTCGTCGTACCCACGACATGAACACTGCCAACTGGATCCCTGACCTGTTCATGAAGCGTGTCTTCGATGACGGCAAGTGGACCCTGTTCTCGCCATCCGAAGTGCCGGACCTGCACGACCTGACCGGTAAAGCCTTCGAAGAGCGCTACGAGTACTACGAAGCGCTGACCGAATACCCAGGCAAGGTCAAACTGTTCAAGACCATCCAGGCCAAAGACCTGTGGCGCAAAATGCTCTCCATGCTGTTTGAAACCGGCCACCCATGGCTGACTTTCAAAGACCCGTGCAACCTGCGTAGCCCGCAGCAGCACGTCGGCGTGGTTCACAGCTCGAACCTGTGCACCGAGATCACCTTGAACACCAACAAGGACGAGATCGCTGTTTGCAACCTGGGTTCGATCAACCTGCCGAACCACATCGTCAACGGCAAGCTGGACACCGCCAAGCTGGAACGCACCGTGAACACCGCTGTACGCATGCTCGATAACGTTATCGACATCAACTACTACTCGGTGCCACAAGCGAAGAACTCCAACTTCAAGCACCGTCCGGTCGGTCTGGGCATCATGGGCTTCCAGGACGCTTTGTACCTGCAGCACATTCCTTACGGTTCCGACGCTGCCGTCGAGTTCGCCGACAAGTCGATGGAAGCGGTCAGCTACTACGCGATCCAGGCTTCCTGCGACCTGGCTGACGAGCGCGGCGCATACGAGACGTTCCAGGGTTCGCTGTGGTCCAAAGGCATCCTGCCGCTGGATTCGCAACAGATCCTGATCGAAGCCCGTGGCCAGAAGTACATCGATGTCGACCTGAACGAAACCCTCGACTGGGCACCGGTTCGCGCCCGTGTACAGAAAGGCATTCGTAACTCGAACATCATGGCCATCGCACCGACCGCGACCATCGCCAACATCACTGGCGTATCGCAGTCGATCGAACCGACCTACCAGAACCTGTATGTGAAATCGAACCTGTCGGGCGAATTCACCGTGATCAACCCGTACCTGGTTCGCGACCTCAAGGCTCGCGGTCTGTGGGACTCGGTCATGATCAACGACCTGAAGTACTACGACGGTTCGGTTCAGCAGATCGAGCGCATCCCGCAAGAACTCAAAGAGCTCTACGCGACCGCGTTCGAAGTGGACACCAAGTGGATCGTTGACGCCGCCAGCCGTCGTCAGAAGTGGATCGACCAGGCCCAGTCGCTGAACCTGTACATCGCCGGCGCATCGGGCAAGAAGCTCGACGTGACCTACCGCATGGCCTGGTACCGTGGTCTGAAAACCACTTACTACCTCCGTGCCCTGGCCGCGACCAGCACCGAGAAGTCGACCATCAACACCGGCAAGCTGAACGCTGTTTCCAGCGGCGGCAACCACGGCGACGATTCGGTTCTGGCAGCACCTGCCGGTCCTGCTCCAGTGCCAAAGGCTTGCGCGATCGACGAGCCGGATTGCGAAGCTTGCCAATAAGCTGAGCTGAATCAGGCGTTGCGAGACGCCTGATACTCTCCGGGCAAAAGAAACCCCCGACAGACTTCTGGTTGTCGGGGGTTTTCTTTTGTCCGGAGTAAATATTGAAGCAAAAAAAACGGCGAAACCTGAGTACAGGCTTCGCCGTTTTTTTGTTGTCGCTAGTTAATCATCACACCGTGAATGCTTCAGACATTGCCTGTCCAACCACCGGAATGGTGAAGGACTCACCATTGTTGGTGTAGAACTTCTCGATAGTGTTGGCACCCGCATTCCAGTCCTTGAGGAACACACCGGAATTCAGGTTGCCGCTCTGGAAGTCGGCTTTATTGAAGATATAGACACCCAAGTCATTGGACTTGAGTACAACGTCACCGAACGTCTGAATATTCCTCAGGGTAACAGTGTCGTTGCCCGAGATGCCGTCATCAAAGATCGCTACCATGGTCTTCGAAGCAACAAAGTACTGATCGCTTCCTTCACCACCATAGCCGTCACCCGACGCGCTCAAGTACAGCTTGTCGTTGCCCGCTCCGCCTCGTAGTTCATAACCATTACCGATGGCTATCAACTCGTCATCGCCATCGCCCCCATCTGCGATAGCTGAGACGACGGTAATCCTGTCATTGCCCGCATCGCCATAGTAAATCGATCCGGCATCCCGCACGTAACCCGTGATGTAGTCGTTACCGTTACCGCCATGGATGATGTCTGCCTGGGTGTCTGTCGAGAACTCGCCGGCCAACGCACCGGTAATGCTGAAGCTATTGCCGTACAGAATATCGTTGCCGTCACCACCGTCGATGATGTCGTTACCGTCTCCGCCTTCGATCATGTTGGCCAGTGCGTTACCTGTCAGCGAATCGTTGAACGCGGAACCGACCAGGTTGTCGATGTTGCTCAGCACATCCCCCTCGGCATCGCCTCCGGTGCCTGTACCGGTCAACAGATTGACCTGAACGGCTGCCGAACTATTGACGTACCAGGCCGCATCGCCGCGCCCAACGCCGAACAGCGCATCCGCACCGCCTCCGCCAACGAAGCTTTCGGCTGCACCAGCGCTGCCGGTAAAGGTGTCCGCATAGCTGGACCCCAGGAAAGCTTCGATTGAGGTGTACACGTCGCCCGCTCCCACTCCGCTGACCAAGGGCGCGCTCAGGTTGAAGGTGACCCCTTCGGTTTCATAGGCAAAGCTGAGGTAATCGGTACCTGTGCCGCCATCGAAACGATCTGCACCCTCACCACCAATGAAGATGTCGCCGGTGTTAGATCCGTTGATCTGTTCGATACCGCTGTAGATGTCTCCTGTAGCTGATCCGCCGCTGGCAACGCCGGCTTTGGTGCTGATAATCGCCATGCCGCCATCGGCATAGCTGGCGATGTCGAAACCTGCCCCACCAATCAGTTGGTCCGCACCAGCGCCACCGAACAGAACATCATTGCCGGCACCGCCGGTAATGATGTTGTCACCGGCGTTACCCCGCCCGGTAAAGCTGCCCGTGCCGGTATAGGTCAGACGCTCCACTTCCGCGCTCAGGGTGTAGCTGGCCTGATTGGTACGCACCTCGTCATCACCGCCGCCTGCCAGTTCATTCACCAGGACTGCACCGCTGCCGTTGGCGATATAGATGTCGTTACCCTGGCCACCGCTGAAGGTCATGGTTCCGGCCGTGACCGTGAACTGATCATCGAAGGCTGTCCCGACAATGTTCTCGAATTTGCTGAACACATCGCCTTGCGCATCGCCCCCCACGCCGGTGCCGGCATTGTTGGTCACCGTCATGACGATGGCTTGGGCAGAACCGGAGTAGTCCAGCTTGTCTGTGCCGTCGGCGCCGTCGAAGACGTCGGCCTGGCCGCTTGCAACAAAGGTATCGGCATAGGACGAGCCACGAAACGCCTCGATGCCGGTGAAGGTGTCCCCGGCTGCGTTTCCGGTGTGTACACCAGTCTTGAAGTTCAGCGTCACGCCGGCACCACTGTAATCGTCTTCGTAGCTGGCAGTGTCAGTGCCGGCCCCACCGATCAGTTGGTCCGCGCCGGCGCCGCCCAAGAGCACGTCATTGCCACTGCCGCCGGTAATGATGTTGTCGCTCGCGTTGCCACGGCCGGTGAAGTTACCAATCCCGACACCGGTATAGGTCAGACGCTCGACGCCTGCACTCAGCACGCTAGTGGCCTGACTGGTGCGCACTTCATCATCGCCACCGTCAGCACCCTCGATGACGGTCATCGTCCCACTACCGTTGACGATGTAGACATCATTGCCCGCACCACCACTGAACGTCATTGAACCTGCGGTGAGCGTGAACTGGTCGTCCTGAGCCGTGCCGACAATGCTCTCGAAGTTGCTGAACACATCGCCTTGCGCGTCGCCACCCACACCGACGCCGCCGCCATTGGTGACCGACATGGTGATGGCCTGCGCAGAAGTCGAGTAATCCAGCGTGTCGACGCCGCCATTGCCATCGATTGTATCGACGGCAGTGCTGGCGACAAACGTGTCCGCATAGACCGAACCACGGAACGCCTCGATACCACTGAAGGTGTCGCCGCGCGCCAGACCTGTATGTTCACCCGTCTTCAGGTTGAGTGTCACACCCACCCCGGTGGCGATATCGTCATAGCTGGCAGTGTCGATACCGGCGCCACCGATGAGCTGGTCAGCCCCTGCGCCGCCGATGAGCACATCGTTGCCCGCACCACCGGTGATGATGTTGTCGCCGGCATTTCCGCGCCCGATGAAGTTGCCGCTGCCGGTGTAGGTCAGCCGTTCGATTTCCGCACCCAGCACTCCGCTGGCCTGACTGGTACGCACCTCGTCATCGCCGCCACCCGCCACTTCAATGGCATTGATACCACCCGTGCCCTCGATGATGTAGACATCGTTGCCCGAGCCGCCACTGATGGCGGTGGTGCCGGCGTTTACGGTGAAGCGGTCATCCAGGGTCGATCCAATGATCCACTCCATATTGCTGAACTGATCGCCTTGCGCGTCCCCACCCTGACCTGTACCGGCGCCATTGGTGACCGACAGGTTGATGGCTTGAGTCGAGCCGGAGTAGTCCAGTTTGTCACTGCCACCGGCGCCATCCAGCGTGTCAATGCCAGCACCGGCGAAGAAGGTATCGCCATAGCCCGAGCCCCGAATAGTCTCGATGCCGTCGAAGGTATCCCCCTGGGCCAGTCCCGTGTGCACGCCGGTCTTGAAGTTGAGGGTCACACCGACACCGGTGTTTTCATCTTCATAACTGACGGTGTCCATGCCAGCGCCACCGATGAACTGATCCGCGCCCGCGCCACCGAAGAGGACATCATTGCCAGCGCCCCCCGTGATCACGTTGTCGCCAGCATTGCCCCGCCCGGTGAAGTTGCCCGTGCCGGTGTAGGTCAGCCGCTCGACGTTGGCTGCCAGCGTCATGTTGAGCTGATTAGTGAAGACCTCGTCGATACCGCCACCGGCGGCTTCGATGATGCCGGCATTGGCATTGCCGTTGATGACGTAGACGTCATTGCCCGCACCGCCATTGAGGATCAAGCCACCACCGGTGAGGGTGAACGTATCGTTGAACGCCGAACCGATGACAGTTTCCACGTTGATAAACGTGTCGCCCTGAGCATCGCCGCCAGTGCCGGTGCCTGCTGCGCCAACGGCCGAGGTGATGCTGATGGCCTGAGCCGAGGTTGAGTAATCGAGGACATCGCTGCCCTGCAAGCCATCGAAGCTATCGACGGCGGTGCCGCTGACAAAGGTGTCGCCATAGTTGGTGCCCTTGTACAACTCGATACCGGAGTAGCTATCGCCCAAGGCGATACCCGTGTTTACACCGGTCTTGAGGTTCAGGGTCACGCCAACACCATTGACCACGTCTTCATAACTGGCGATATCAAAACCGGCACCGCCAATCAACTGGTCGGCTCCTGCACCACCGATCAATACATCGTCCCCCGCGCCGCCGGTGATGATGTTGTCACCGGCGTTGCCGAAGCCTTTGAAGTTACCCGTACCGGTGAAGGTCAGGCGCTCGACGTTGGCCGCCAGATACGAGGTGGTCTGTGTCGTGCGGACCTCGTCGTCACCACCACCGGCAGCTTCGACGATGCTGGCATTGGCATTGCCATTGATGACGTAGACGTCATTGCCCGCGCCGCCATTGATGACCAATCCACCGTTGAGGGTGAACGTATCGTTGAAGGCCGAACCGACGACAGTTTCCACGTTGACGAACGTGTCACCCTGAGCATCGCCACCGGTGCCGGTGCCTGCGCCACCCACGGAGACAGTGATACCAATGGCCTGAGCCGAGGTTGAATAATCGAGGACATCGCTGCCCTGCAAGCCATCGAAGCTATCGACTGCTGCACCGCTGACGAAGGTATCGCCGTAGTTGGTGCCCTTGTACAACTCGATACCGGAGTAGCTATCGCCCAAGGCGATACCCGTGTTTACACCGGTCTTGAGGTTCAGCGTCACGCCAACACCATTGACCACGTCTTCATAGCTGGCGATATCGAAACCGGCACCGCCGATCAACTGGTCGGCTCCTGCACCACCGATCAATACATCGTCACCCGCGCCGCCGGTGATGATGTTGTCTCCAGCGTTGCCGAAGCCCTTGAAGTTACCCGTACCGGTGAAGGTCAGGCGCTCGACGTTGGCCGCCAGATACGCGGTGGTCTGTGTCGTGCGGACCTCGTCGTCACCACCACCGGCAGCTTCGACGATGCTGGCATTGGCATTGCCGTTGATGACGTAGACGTCATTGCCCGCGCCGCCATTGATGACCAATCCACCGTTGAGGGTAAACGTATCGTTGAAGGCCGAACCGATGACAGTTTCCACGTTGATGAACGTGTCACCCTGAGCATCGCCACCGGTGCCGGTGCCTGCGCCACCCGCGGAGACAGTGATACCGATGGCCTGAGCCGAGGTTGAGTAATCGAGGACATCGCTGCCCTGCAAGCCATCGAAACTATCGGCGGCAGCGCCGCTGACGAAGGTATCGCCGTAGTTGCTGCCCTTGTACAGCTCGATACCGGAGTAGCTGTCACCCAAGGCGATGCCCTTGTTTACACCGGTCTTGAGGTTCAGGGTCACGCCAACGCCATTCACTACTTCCTCATAGCTGGCGATATCGAAGCCAGCACCGCCGATCAACTGGTCAGCCCCTGCACCACCGGTCAACACGTCGTCCCCCGCACCGCCGGTGATGATGTTGTCGCCAGCATTACCCACGCCCTTGAAGTTACCCGTACCGGTGAAGGTCAGGCGCTCGACGTTGGCCGCCAGATACGCGGTGGTCTGTGTCGTGCGGACCTCGTCGTCACCACCACCGGCAGCTTCGACGATGCTGGCATTGGCATTGCCATTGATGACGTAAACGTCATTGCCAGCGCCGCCATTGATGACCAATCCACCGTTGAGGGTGAACGTATCGTTGAAGGCCGAACCGATGACAGTTTCCACGTTGATGAACGTGTCACCCTGAGCATCGCCACCAGTGCCGGTGCCTGCGCCACCCGCAGAGACAGTGATACCGATGGCCTGAGCCGAGGTTGAGTAATCAAGGACATCGCTGCCCTGCAAGCCATCGAAGCTATCGGCGGCGGCGCCGCTGATGAAGGTGTCTCCCCAATTCGTCCCCCTGAATACTTCGATGTCAGTGAACGTATCGCCCTTCGCAGCGCCAGTGTGTATACCCGTCTTGAGGTTCAGCGTCACCGGGATGACGTTGGTCACATCCTCATAACTGGCAATGTCGATCCCTGCCCCGCCATTGATCTGGTCGGCCCCTTCACCCCCCATCAACACATCATTGCCGGCGCCGCCATTCAAAACGTCATCACCGGCATAGCCGCGTATCTGATCATCACCCGCGGTACCCACCAGGGTATCTGCCGCGTTGGTGCCATTTATAACTGCCATTACATCTTCCTTGTGTGGTGTGTCGAAACTACGCAGAAACGCCAGGCACTCCGGGGTTGACCCTCTCTGAGGGTGCACTGGGCTTGATATTTGTAGGGTTGAGCAGGCGAGGCAGTGTTTTTTATGACATCCATTTCAGTGCAGCCTGTCGCTGCACTGTGAGGCAGACCGTACGAAAATTTGACGGACACCGCTTGTTACTGGTGACGCCAGCAAGTTCCACACCAGACGAGCCGACGAACGGTAGAGAATTGAAAAATTAAATGCTGTTTGCGCACAAAAAAAAACCGACGCCCTTGGGGCGTCGGTTTTTGGTAGAGCCAAGTACAACCATCAGGTCATCTGAATGATGGTCTGCATGATGGTGCTCTGAGTGGAGATGGTCTTGGCGTTTGCCTGATAGTTGCTCTGGCCCTTGATCAGGTCCACCAGCTCGTTGGTCAGGTTAACGTTGGACTCTTCCAGCGAGTTGGAAGCGATCGACCCCAAGGTACCGGTTTCCGGTGCGTCGTAGCCCGGGATACCCGAAGCGAACGTCTCTTTCCAGCTGGTGCCACCGATAGCCTGCAGGCCTTGTTCGTTGGTGAAACTGGCCAGCGCGACCTGGCCGATGGCCTTGCTCTGGTTGTTGCTGAAGTTGGCAAACAAGGTACCAGTGCCGTCGATGGTCAGGTTGGTAATCTGGCCAGTGGCGTAACCATCCTGAGTCGGAATCGAGCGCGCGGTATCAGCGTTGTACTGAGTGGTCTTGGCCATCGAAATGGTAATACCGGCCGGGTTGGCAGACGCACCGTTAGGCGTGAAGGTACCGTTGACCACTGTGCCCGGCTTCCAGCCGGTCAGTTTCAAGTCGCTGCTGATGATCGGGTTCGGGTTCGGTGGCGGCAGAGTGCTAGGCGTGCTGACCTGAGTCAAATTGCCAGAGCTGTCGAACGTCAGCGTCGAAGCAACCGGATCAACCTTGGTTGGATCGCTGCCGGCCGCATCCGGGTTACGGCCATCGACCAAGGTGTACACCTTCCAGGTGTTCTCGCCAGTTTTCACCACGTACTGATCCATAACATGCGAGTTGCCCTGCGTGTCATAGATCGGAGTGCTGAAGCTCTTGGTGTACGTCTCAAGCTTGCTCGGATCAAACTTGCCGGCCGCCACTGTGTCGTCGATCTTCAATGCAGTCGAGTTCAAGTTGATGCTCGAAGTCACCAGGGAGGTCGATTTCGGCGCCAGGTTCGAGGTATCGATCTTCAGGTCGGTCAATACACCGTTGATGATCTTGCCGTTGGCGTCCACACCGTAACCCTGCAGGCGCGAGGTGTAGTCGGTGTTGGTGATGTAACCGGCGTTGTCGACCTTGAACGTACCGGCACGGGTGTAGGACACCGAGCCGTTGTTGCTCATGGTGAAGAAGCCCGAACCGTTGATGCCCATGTCCAGCACGTTACCGGTGTTGTTGATGTCACCCTGGGTGAACTGCTGGGAAACGTTGGCCAGGCGCACGCCGTTACCGATCACTTTGCTGCCGCTACCCAGGCGAGTGGCCGAGTAGACGTCTTCGAATTCTGCACGGGACGATTTGAAACCGGCGGTCGCAACGTTGGCGATGTTGTTGCCGGTCACGTCGAGTTGTTTGTTGGCTGCATAGAGACCGCTAAGGCCGATATTGAAAGACATATTCCACTCCTTTGTGCCGGTTAGTCGGCTCTATATACCAATGGTTTGTACTTTGGACAGGGCAACGGTGCCCTTGCCGGACAGGTTGAGCATCAGTTCGCCGCCGGTCTGGCTGATCGTCACGCTGGTGACGGTGGCCGGCAGGTACGTCGCCATGTCGGTCGAGGTGCCATTGATCGATGCGTTGGCCTTGACGGTATAAGTACCGGTCTTGACCACATTGCCGTCCTTGTCCTTGCCGTCCCAAGTGAAGCTCGCGGCGCCTGCCGCGCGACTGCCCAGATCGATGGTGCGAACCACCGCGCCGCTGCTGTCGGTGATGCTCACGGTGCCGCCGGCAATCGACGACGGAACGGTGACCGAACCGGTCATGCCTTTGCTCGGATCGTCGAGCTGAACCGAGTTGGTCTGCACGATCACATTGCGACCCACCAGCGACGAAGCCTGCAAGGCTTGCGAGGAGTTGTAGTTGCCGGCCAGCGAACTGACCGTGCTGTTCAGCGTGGTGATGCCTTCCAGGCTGCTGAACTGCGCCAACTGCGCAACGAAGGCGCTGTTGTCCTGCGGATCAAGCGGGTTCTGGTTTTTCAGCTGGGTGACCAGCAATTGCAGGAACGCGTCCTTGCCCAGGGCCTGGCCGCCGGTGGCGCTGTTAGTGGCCGAAGCAATGCCACCGGTGGTCGAACTGGTCTTTTTCGACGAGTTCGCCAGGATGTCATTCATGCTCAAGCTGCTGGTGGTATCGGAAACACTCATGGCCGTCGCCCCTTATTACTGACCGAGGGTCAGTACCTTCTGCATCATGGTTTTGGCGGTGTTCATCATTTCGGCGTTGGTCTGGAAGGACCGGCTCGCGGAAATCATGTCAGCCATTTCTTCCACCACGTTGACGTTCGGGTAGTAGACGTAGCCTTTGGCGTCGGCTGCCGGATGATTCGGCTCGTAGCGCGCTTCGAGGTTGCTCTGGTCTTCGACCACGCCGAGCACCTGTACGCCTTGACCGGCCGCGTCCTGGCTCTGGAACAGCGAGTTGCTGCCGCTGTTCTGGCCGCCCTGGAACATGGTGGCGAACACCGGGTGACGGGCGCGATAGGTCTGATCGATGCTCGAGGAGACGGTTTCGGCGTTGGCGATGTTCGAGGCCACGGTGTTCAGACGCGTGGTCTGTGCGCTCATGCCGCTGCCGGCAATGTTGAAAACGCTGGACAGGGACATGGATTACTCTCCGCGCAGGGCTGACACCAGCCCTTTGAATTTGCTGTTGAGCAGGGTGAAGCTGGCCTGGAAGCCGACGGCGTTTTCCGCGTAGTTCGACTGTTCCAGTTGGGCGTCCACGGTGTTCTGGTCGATCGACGGTTGCATCGGCGTGCGATACATCAGCGATTCGTCGCCGTTGCCCAGGCCTTCAGCTTCGATGTGACGGCTGTTGGTCATGTTCAGGGCGATGGTGCCGTTCGCATTTTTCTGGGTCTGTGCTTCAAGCACTTTGGAGAAGTCCAGATCCCGCGCCTTGTAGTTCGGGGTATCGGCGTTGGCGATGTTGTTGGCCAGCACTTCGGCACGCTGGGCGCGGAAGCCCAATGCCTTTTCGTGAATGCCGAGCGCTTTATCGAAGCTGATGCTCATGTCGGGAACCTTCAGGTGACCGGTTTTTCGTAACTGAGCTTTAGCAAGGGCCGTGCCAAACCACAAAACCCACATAAACCGGGGCTTTGCCGGGAGTCGGCAAAGCGGCAATGCCAGAAAAGCGGCAACCGGTTTCCGCCGGATGCCGCTTTTCTGCCGCTTCTTCCTGTTAACACCTCCCCCTGTAGGAGCTGCCGAAGGCTCGGGCCGCGATCGGACGATCTTTTGATCTTGTTCTTAAAAAACAAAATCAAAAGATCGCAGCCTTCGGCAGCTCCTACGTGAAGCATGCGGCAAAAAAAAGGAGCCCTTGAGGGCTCCCTTTTTTCCGCATGCTTCACTTCGCCTGGTAAATGATCCCCGGGCTGCACTGCACCATCTGGTAATGGTCCGGCAAACCGTTCAGCGCTTCGGAAGCGCCAAGGAACAGATAACCACCCGGCTTCAACGTGCTGTGAATGCGCAACAGAATGTCTTTCTTCACTTCGGCAGAGAAGTAGATCAACACGTTGCGGCAGAACACGATGTCGAACTTGCCCAGCGCGGCATAGCTGTCGAGCAGGTTGAACGAGCGGAACTCCACGCGGTTCTTGATCGGCGCCTTGATTACCCAGCGCCCCGGCCCTTTCGGGTCGAAGTAACGCTGCAGACGTTCCGGCGACAAACCGCGACCGATGGCCAGGCTGTCGTACTCGCCAGTCTTGCAGTTGGTCAGCATGAGGCCGGACAGGTCGGTCGCAACAATCTGCACGCCCATCTTCAACTGGCCAAGGTTGGACCGCTCGAACTCGTCGATCGACATCGACAGCGAGTACGGTTCCTGACCCGACGAGCACGCTGCCGACCAGATCCGCAGACGCTGGTTGGGGCTGGCCTTGATTGCTTCAGGCAGCACCTTGTTCTTCAAGACTTCAAACGGATAGGTGTCACGAAACCACAGGGTTTCGTTGGTCGTCATGGCATCGACCACTTGCTCGCGCAAACCGCTGCGCGGCTGGGTCTGGATGCGCTGAACCAGCTCACCCAAGGATTTGATGCCTTGCTGCTCCATCAGTTTGTTGAGACGGCTCGAGACCAGGTACTGCTTGTTTTCACCGAGCAGAATGCCACAGGCTTTTTCCAGGAAGACCCGGAACTGTTCGAAATCCAAATTACCCGTAGACAATGATGCCGCCTCTTAAATCGTGTTGACCGCCAGGGACAAAACGCCCCTAGCTGATATCTGCTGCTTTGATCCGGTCGACTACCCGGGATGCGAGGTCATCAGGGCGGAATTTGGCCAAAAAGTCATCGGCACCGACTTTCTTGACCATCGCCTGATTGAATACCCCCGACAACGAAGTATGCAGGATGATATGAAGCTTTTGCATGCGTGCGTCGCCGCGGATTTCCGCCGTCAGGGTGTACCCGTCCATCTCCGGCATCTCGATGTCGGAAATCATCATCAGGAACTCTTCTTCCGGCTTCTTGCCCTCATCGACCAGCTTGCGCAGGTAATCCAGCGCCTGTTTGCCGTCGTTCAGCGCCACCACTTCGACACCGATGGTCTGCAGACAACGCGTGACCTGCTTGCGCGCCACCGACGAGTCATCGACCGTCAAGACACGCAACGACAGTGCTTTGGTCTGGGTCTCGACATCGACCACGCCCACCGAAATCGCTTCCGGTGTCGGCGCAACTTCCGCCAGCACTTTCTCGACGTCGATGATTTCGACTAACTGATTGTCCACCCGAGTCACAGCGGTCAAGTAATGATCGCGACCCGTGCCCTTGGGTGGTGGATGAATCTCTTCCCAGTTCATGTTGACGATGCGCTCCACCGAGCGGACCAGGAAACCCTGGGTCTTGGTGTTGTACTCCGTGATGATCACGAACGGGTTGTTCTTGTCTTTCAACGCTCCGGAACCGGTGGCCATTGCCAGATCAAGGATCGGAATGGTCGCCCCCCGGATATTTGCCACCCCGCACACGACAGGACTGGACTTGGGCATCAACGTCAGCGACGGGCACTGCAACACTTCCCGCACCTTGAACACGTTGATTCCATAGAGCTGCTGACCGTCGAGACGGAACAACAACAGCTCCAGGCGATTCTGCCCTACCAGTTGCGTGCGCTGGTTCACCGAATCCATTACACCAGCCATGCCCCAGACTCCTACACCAACGCCAAGTGTTGTTGCGACGCACATTCATTGCTAAACGGCACGGCGCTTGCTTTTTAACTCGTATGAACGCTCAAACGACATTTTTCCGACGCCTGACATCACCTCTTCGCAGAGGGCTTTGTGTCGCGTGCGCCATTTGCTGCTCTTTTGCTGGCAGCCCTGCCATTGCTGATGCGGTTACCTTGCCTGACATGCTTATCGGCGTCACTCAGGGCTTTCTTGAATTCACCGTAGAAGACTATCTGGCTACCAGTCAAACGGAAGGCCGCTATGAAATCGAAGTAAACCAGCTCGATCCGCGTATGCGCATGCCTATGTGCGACAAGGAATTGACAGCGACTCTGGAGAGCCCGGCACGTCCTTTGGGCCGGGTTACCGTGAAGGTCCGCTGTGAGGGCGCCTCGCCCTGGACCGTGTTCGTGCCCGCTCAAGTCCGCCTGTTTCGCGAGATTGTGACAACTACCCGACCGCTGAAACGCGCAGGGATTATCGAGCCACAGGACGTGACCCTGCGAGAGCGCGACGTGAGCACGATCAACCAAGGCTTTCTGACCTCGGTAGACGAAGCGATCGGGCAGAAATTGACCCGACCAACGGTAGCCGATCAGGTCATTACCCTGGTTCATCTGGAACAGGCCGAAGTCATTCGCAAGGGCGATCAGGTGGTCATCACTGCGCGCAGCGGCACGCTCGCCGTGCGCATGCCCGGTGAAGCGCTGGCCAATGGCGGTTTGAAAGAACAGATCCGGGTGAAAAACCTCAACTCGCAACGGGTCATCAAGGCGCAAGTCACCGCGCCGGGCCAAGTGGAAGTGGCGATGTAGAAAACTGGCGCTAGCCCCGGCTGTTCCCTAAACTGTGCCGCAGCAGGACACGCGCCGGCGCATGCAAGGCTCATTGTAAATGTGCCTAAAGTTTTCCAGGGGATGGCCGAAAACATGGCAAGCGTCCAAATTCCCAGAGGTTTTTATCATGGTCATCGATTTCAGCCGTTTGAACAGCTCCTCGTCACTTACGGGCAGTACACGTACCAGCAACGCCAAGGAAACCGCCGAAACCGGCACCTCCGCGCCGCTGAATACCCCGGCCGAACAGGCCAGTACCGCAAAAAGCGGGGAATCGGTACACCTCAGCAATGAGGCTCAACAGTTGCAGAAGGTCACTGACAAGCTGCGCGATCAACCTGCTGTCGACAAAGCCCGTGTGGCCGAGTTGAAAGCCGCGATTGCCGATGGCAGCTATAAAGTCGACAGCAACCGTGTAGCCAGCAAACTGCTCAACTTCGAAGCCCAGCGCTAGGCCTTTGCCGGCGCGAGGCTTTTGGACGCTTAACACCCAAGGCCAGCCATGCACGACACTAATTTATTGCAACTGATCAACGACGACTTTGCTCCAGCTCAACAATTGCTGGAGTTGCTGCAAACCGAATCTCTCGCGTTGCACGGTCGCGACATGCCCCTGCTGGAAGAAATTCTGGCGCACAAACAGGCATTGATCATTCTGCTTGAACAGCATGGCCGCAAACGCAGCGAAATCCTCGCCAGCCTCAACCTGCCGACTGATCGTACAGGCCTTGTGCAACTGGCCAGCCAGTCGAGCATTGGCGAGCAGCTGTTGACGCAAGGCGATGCATTGACCGATCTGATCGCTCAATGCCAGGCCGCCAACGTCAAGAACGGCCAGTCCATTCAGATCCAGCAGGCCGCCACGGCCAATCAGCTGAAGATCCTCACCGGCGGTGAAGCGCCAGCGCTTTATAACGCCAGTGGCACCTTTGCCAAACCCGCCATACCGCGTCCGCTCAGCCAGGCATGAGCCGTTGATGCGCCAGCTCTATCAACCCGCGGAACATGCTGGCAAAATGCTGGCTAGTCGTCATATTTTGTCTGGAGATTGATTAACCGTGTCCAACGCCCTCAGCGCGGATGATGCTCCGCAGCCCCCTAAGGTGCTCACCACGCCACTGGAAATCTCCAGCAACCTGCGCCAGCTGCAAGAAAGCCACGATCCGCTGATCATTACCTTTCATGAGCGCAGCCAGCGCTTCCAGAGCTATCTGATCAAAGTCGACCGCGACAGCGCTTCGATCGCGCTGGACGAGATGATCCCGCGTGACGGCGAACGTTTCCTGCTGGCCGGCGAGCCGTTCAAGGTCGAAGGCTTTCATGACGGTGTGCGCATTGCCTGGGAATGCACCGGCACGTTGAATATCGAGGAATCCGACGGTGACCGCTTCTACACCGGCGAGCTACCGACCGAAGTGGTTTATCACCAGCGCCGCAATGCTTTCCGCGCCGCACTGAAGCTGACTGATCTGGTCAGCGTTGAATTGGGCGGAGAAAAGCTCAAGGCGCCGATCAACGGCAAACTGCTGGATATCTCCGCGACCGGCTGCAAGCTGCGTTTCGAAGGCGATATCACTGATCGCCTGCAACTGGGCCAGGTCTATGACCGCCTGATTGCCCCGCCGCTGTTCGGCAACCAGCCGACCTCCGTTGAACTGCGTTATCTGCACTTCGAAGAAAAACTCAACATCACCTTCGCCGGCCTGCGTTTCCACAACATCAGTGGTCAGGCCGCGCGCAATGTTGAGCGTTTTGTGTATCAGCTGCAACGTGAGGCACGCCGTTTCGACAAAGACGATCTCTGATTCGTCCGGCCAATAAAAAGGGCAGCCCAGGGCTGCCCTTTTTTATGCGCCATGCGTTTTGTTCAGTTCAAGGTCTGCCGCCACTGAGATCCGGAGCAGGCTTGTCACTGCCACTATCAGGCTCCGCTTCTGCTGCAAGCTCTGGCTGCGCATCGGCTTCAGGCTCAGGCTCAGGCTCAGGCGTTGTCGGCGCCTGCAAAGGGTCCTGCACCATCTGCTCCTGCACCACCTGCTCGTCTACTCGAGGGTCGAGGGCCGCTACCAGTGGCGAGCTGGACATACTGTCGGGCATGGCCACGTGATGCAGTGGCGC
This sequence comes from Pseudomonas sp. Irchel 3H7, assembly GCF_900187605.1. Taxonomy (GTDB): domain Bacteria; phylum Pseudomonadota; class Gammaproteobacteria; order Pseudomonadales; family Pseudomonadaceae; genus Aquipseudomonas. Next base: position 6,861 of record NZ_FYEA01000026.1, on the reverse strand, counting down.
GTCGTCGACCTGATGCAGATTGGTCACGGCTTTCGGCCGGATCCGCCACACCAGCACCAGCGCGAAGAAGCTGAAGAACGCATAAAGGCTCTGACTGCCGAACAGTTTCATCAGCACGCCCGCCAGTAACGGTCCGATGCTCGCACCAACACCGTAAGTCACCAACAGCATCGCCGTCAGCGACACCCGCCGATCACCTTCCACATGGTCATTGGAGAACGCCACCGCCAGCGGATACAGGCAGAACTGCACCAGTGAGCACAGGAAGCCAACCCCGAACAGCACCTCCAGCGGCACCTGCGGCAGTACCGCCAACGGCAGCGCCGCCACCGCCAGGAACCCGGCAAAGCAGCGAATCAGCAGCGCCCGGTCATAACGGTCGGACAACCAGCCCAACGGCCACTGCACCAACAAACCGGCAAAGATGCAGCTACCCATGAACAGACCGACCTGCTCGGTCGACAGCCCTTGCTGCGAGGCATACAGCGGCGCCAGACCATAGAACGAACCAATGATCAAACCGGCACCGAGCACCGTACTCAGCGACTGCGGCACGCGCTTGATAAAGAAGCGCGGTTCCATCGGTGCCGGATGCAGGGGCGCCGGGTGAATCCGCCGAGTCAACGTCACCGGTACCAGACACAGCGCAAAGCACAGCGCGACCAGCATCAGCAGTTCCAGGCCCAAGCCCGGATGCATGACCAGAATCAGTTGACCGAGCACCAGGCCCAGGTACGAAGCGATCATGTAACCGCTGAACACCAGACCTCGCTGATTGGCATCCGCCTGCTCGTTGAGCCAGCTCTCGATCACCATGTACTGGCACATCATGCCCAGACCGACGATGGTCCGCAGCACCAGCCACGCCGGCAGCCAATCGACCAGCCCATGGCCCAGCACCGCCGCCCCGACAATCCCGGCACACGCAGAATAAGCGCGGATATGCCCGACCCGGGCAATCAGTCGGTGACCGATCTTGCCGCCCAGCACCAGACCGAAATAGTTGGCCGCCATCAGCGCACCGACCCACAGCCCATCGACATTGTCAGCGGCCAGACGCAAGGCCAGATAAGTGGATAGAAGGCCCGAGCCGATCAACATCATCAGCGAGGCGAAATACAACGCTCGAAAGGATTTCCAGATTTGGCGCATCGGCGTTCCGAGCGGCTCCTTGCAGTAAAGACCGGACTATCAAAACGATAGCCCGGTGGCGACAGTTCGTCAGGCCTGGGCTGCTAGAACACGCCGTTCCCAGGGAGTGATTTCATCAAAGAAGCTGGTCAACTCCATGGTCTTCGAAGCGATGTAGCCTTCGATGAACTCCTGTCCGAACAGTTCCCTCGCCAATTGGCTACGTTTCAGACGTTCGAGTGCGGCATGCAAAGTACACGGCAGCGAGAGATTGTCCGGCACCTCGAACTCGCCCTGTATGGCCTCGGTCGGTTCCAGCTCATGCTCGATCCCATGCAGCCCGGCGGCCAGACTGGCGGCGATCGCCAGGTACGGATTGGCATCGGCGCCCGGCAAGCGGTTTTCGACCCGACGAGCGACCGCCGCACTCGCCGGAATCCGCAGGCCAGCCGCACGGTTGTCGTGGGACCAGCACGCGTTGTTCGGCGATGCATAGGGATGGCAAAGGCGCTGATAGGAATTCACATTGGGTGCAAACAGTGCGGTGAAATCGGCCATGCCCGCCTGTTGACCGCCGATGAAGTGGCGGAACATCGCGGTCGGCTCACCGTGCGCATCACTGAAGACATTCTTGCCGCTGGCGATCTCGACGATGCTCTGATGAATGTGCATCGAACTGCCCGGCGTGTGGGCCAGCGGTTTGGCCATGCAGACCACGGTCAGGCCATGCTTGAGCGCAACTTCCTTGAGCAGGTGCTTGAACAGGAACGTCTGGTCGGCGAGTAACAGCGGATCGCCGTGCAGCAGATTGATCTCGAACTGGCTGACGCCCATCTCGTGCATGAAGGTATCGCGCGGCAGACCGAGGGCGGCCATGCATTTATAGACTTCGTTGAAGAATGGCCGCAGACCGTTATTGGAGCTGATGCTGAACGCGGATTGGCCATCCTCGCGGCGACCGTCGAGACCGACGGGAGGCCGGAATGGTTGGGTCGGATCGGTGTTCGGCGCGAAGACAAAGAATTCCAGCTCGGTCGCCACCACCGGCGCCAGGCCGCGCTCGGCGTAACGGGCAATGACTTTTTTCAACTGGCCACGGGTCGACAGATTGGAGCTTTCGCCGGTCAGTTCATCGGCGTCGCAAATAGCCAGGGCTCGCGGGTCGTCGCTCCATGGCAAACGATGGATCTGGGTCGGCTCGGCGACCAGCGCCAAGTCTCCGTCATCGCTGCCATAAAAACGCGCTGCCGGGTAACCGCCCATGATGCATTGCAGCAGCACTCCCCGCGCCAGTTGCAAACGCCGCCCTTCGAGGAAACCCTCGGCGGTCATCACTTTACCCCGTGGTACGCCGTTCAAATCCGGCGTGACACATTCAATCTCATCAATGCCGGTCAATCGCTGCGCGAGTGAACGCTGGCCATCGGTTGTCATGACGCAATCCTTGTTATTGTGCGAGCCGCGAACGGCGACCCGTACAAAATAGGCTTCGGCTGTTCGGAATATCAAGCAGCGTCAAACAAAAAAACAGACAACGCGAATGCTCCCTTCGGCAGCACCTGCAAGGGGATGTGCGTTCAGGGTAGGTAGAGGCTGAAGACGCCGCCGCCCAATGGCCCGCCATTGCGGATTTCGGTGCGACCTTCGACACCGTTGCGCTGATGCAGCGCCGCGATGCGATTGGCGAAATACAACCCGAGGCCGGTGCTGCCGCTGCTGTGGTTGATGCCTTGCACATAATCGGCCTGACGCTCGAGCATTTCGACCGGGTAACCGTCGCCGTCGTCGTTGATGCTCAGCACCAGTTGCCCGGCCTCGTCGCTGACGGTAATCAGCAGGGATTCCCGGGCATAACGAATCGCATTGTTGATGCAGTTACCCAGCACCGAGGCAACCAGTTCGCGGTCGAAGAAACCCAACGGGCTTAGCGGGTCGACTTCATAGGTGGCGATAATGCCGCGACTGGCAAACACCTCTTGATGCGCCGCCAGTTGTGCCTCGATGAAGTCGTCCAGTTCGTGATACGCCGGTTGCAGCGGCATCTGGTTGACGCCGAGCTTATACAGCCCGAGCAACTGCACCAGCATGCCATTGAGGTGGGCGAACTCGAAGTCGATCACACCCTGCTCCGAGCCTTGGCGCTGCGCCTCAGGCAAGCGCGCCAGCCATTGGCTATGGGCCTGCATGAGCATGGCCAGCGAGTTCTTCATGTCGTGGACGGTGGAGGCGATCACCGTGGAAAAATCCAGAGCCTGCTCGTCTTGGTTCATTCGCCAAACGCCTTGCTTTTCAGCTTCTGATAACGCGCAAAACGCGCGTCGGTGTCGGGCATCAGGCCGACCATTTTCAGGCAGGCCCGACATTCTTCCAGCTCCGCCGACGGCACACTGGTGTCGGTGCCGTGGAGCAGCGACTGGGCCATGTTCAGGGCGATACTGATGTTCTTCGGTTGCATCTTCAGCGCCTTGCGGAAGACCTCGCGGGCCTCCACCAGATTACCGGTCTTGTACACTCGCACGCCCTGACGATTGAGATCGGCAGCGGCGTTGCTGGAGCTGAGAATAGTCGGGTCATCGGTCAGCTTGGCGATGTCTTTCATCACCGCCGGATCATCACCGTAGATCTCCGCACAGCTTTTGAGCATCGAGGTGCCCGCCTCCGCCTGACCGAGCATCTGCAATTGCTTGGCGACCAGCAGCGCCGCTTCCGGACTCATGAACTGCTCCATGCCGTCGAGACGCATCAGCGCTTGCTCGGTGAGTTTGTCGGCGGTTTCGGCATCGTTGAGGAGCAGGCTGGTGGCTTTCATCAGACGTGCACGAATCTGCAGGCCCGGATCGGTCGGGTTTTCTTTGGCCACGGCGCTGAGGGTGGTGTTGATCTCAAGACGCGTGCGCGTGTCGAGACCGCGCTCGCTGCCCTTGCTGATCAACGCGTGAGCGAGACCTAGGTTACTTTCCGGGTCCTTGAAGCGCGACTGCGCACCTTGCGACACCGCCTGGCGATAAGCACGCGAGGCGGTGTCGAAATCTTCGTTGGCCATCGCCAGTTTGCCCAGCAATGCCTGCCGGCGTACCGCCAATGGCGAAAGACGAATGGCCTCTTCGAGCACCTGTTGCGCGCCTTTGGTATCGCCCTCCGATACCAGCACATCGGCCATACCGTCATACAGCGACGGCATCATCGGGAACACCTTGAGCGCTTTCTCATAAACGCCTTTAGCCTGTGCGACCTGACCTCGCTTGAACAGCAACTTGCCCAATCCGGCAAATGCCCACGGCAATGGGCGGTCAGCAATGATGCTGTCGTAGAGGCGCTCCAGCGCTTCGTTCTGGTTCAGGTCGCGCAGCGCATCAGCGCGGTAGCGCAGGCACAGTGGCGAATAACGGATGTCCTGCTTACACAAGGCGATACAAGCGTTTAGCACCTCGACCGGTTTGCCACGGTCGAGGGCCTGCAGAATCGGTTTGAGCAACGTCTTGCGCTGCTCCAGACGCTCCAGGCGCTGGGCGAGGCCGGAACGGTTGAACGGTTTGGTCAGGTACGCATCCGGCTCGTGCTCCAGGGCACTGAGTACCATCGCCTGGCTGGTTTCGGCGGTGACCATGACGAACACTGCTTCATGGCTGATGAGCTTTTCCAGCATCAGATCTTCGAGTACCTGCTGACCGTTTTTCTTACCGTCGCCAAGATGGAAATCCTGCAGAATGAAATCGTAAGACTTCTGCGCGCACATCTTCAGCGCCTGCTCACCGGTGTCGGCGGTATCGACGTCCTTGACCCCGAGCTCACGCAACATCGAACGAACGGAACTGCGGAAATCCGAGAAATCATCGACGATCAGAAAACTCTTTTGGTGATACGACAGCATCGAAGATTTCCAGGCAATTGAAGTGAGGGCAATTTCAGGCGCGCAGATGATAACTGGCGGCCAAATGCTATCAAGTGATTTCGCGCGACTTTGAAGTCACCGAATGGGTTATCGGCCAGAAGTGCTTTTCTCTGAAGCCAGTGCTTCAAGATTCCTCACCCAGCCTTTACCCTGCGCACTAGGACACCCTCCCACTACAAGGCTTAGATCGTGTACATCAAAGGACGCTACATCGCTTCCGCCTGCGCTCTGCTGTTTGTTCAGCAGGCAATGGCGGCTGGAATGGATTGCACAAAAGCGGCGAATGCCGTCGAAAACACTGTTTGCGCGAACAATCAGTTGTATGAACTGGATACGCAGATGGGTGTGGTTTATCGGGATTTATTCAGAGCCTCTGCTCCCGCACAAGCTGAACTCAAGCGCACTCAAAGGCTGTGGTTAAAAGCCCGCAATGAATGCGCCGAAGACGTTTCGTGCCTGAGCCAGCACTATCAAGAACGCCTGCAAGCGTTACGCGCGCAGTGGCAGGCAGCGGTTGCCTATCAACCGGATGACCTCGATGAACAGGCGCTGGACGATCTGCAAAAACGCATTCAAGCCGCCAGTAAAGATGATCCCGAATTTGCGCTGGACCGGGCACTCGCCGCGCTCGCCGTCAAAACGACTGCCGTCGGTTTTCACGGCGATGCCAATGAAGATGACTCTTCGATAACGTACTTTCCGACAGCGCAGCCCAAAGGCGTTACTGCCAATGAATGGCGAGCGTTGACCGCTTCGCGGATCACTGACGCTGCCGAAACCGGCCTGACCTCTTACACCTTGCAGGATCTGGATGGCGACGGGCAGCGTGATCTAATTGTGAATACCTACGCCGGGGGCACCGGTCTGTTCACCTATGTGGAAACCTGGCGTCGCGACGGAGAACGGTTCGTCAAACGTTCTGTTGAGCCTGAAAGTTCGCTGTTCTACACCAATGATCGCGGCGCCAATCAGTCAGTGGACTGGATAAGCCTGCGTGGCAAAACTTACGCGGCTTATCGAAACAGCGAGTACGGCGCTGATCGGATCTACTTGCTCAACCCGCTGAAAATCAACGTCCAGGTGCCTACGATGACGATCCGTTATCGCTACGACCTCGAAGTGCCCGTTCTTCAACACAAAGATGACGGCAACAGCACGTTTGAACTCGAACCCGATCTGCACCGAGCGCTCAATCTGGCAGTGGCGAAAGTAAATGAAACCGCCGCTATCCCTTCAAAAGAACCGCTCTGCCCTATTCCGGCTACCGGCGCCGGTGAAAACGATTACTACAGCTTTGGCCCGGCGCATTACAGCATTGAAAAAGTCGCCGACCTGCCGGTCTTCATTGGCAATGATTGTTACATCGGTGCTTTGATCGACTGGTTCGGCAGTTACAGCGAAAAGAATGGTTTGTTCGCGCAACTGGCATTGCGTAAACCGGAAAGCGATGACGGCAGCCGCACATACGAAGTCTACGGTCGCCGACACATAACCGAAGTCAGTACCTCAATGGGTAAAATTGAGCTGAACGAAGGTTAACAGCGCACCCCGTCTAATGTTCACAATCAATGATGTAGTCGCGGCTCGCCGTGGCAATTCGTCGGCTGACGGTAATGCAAAAGCCCCGTCGCAATTTCCATTGCGACGGGGCTTTGAATTTGAACTTCATAGTCTGCCCGAACTTTTATCCCGGATAAACTTTTCTACAGGCAAAACAAAACCCCAACTGCTTTCGCAATTGGGGTTTCGGAATTTAATCTTGACGATGACCTACTCTCACATGGGGAAACCCCACACTACCATCGGCGATGCATCGTTTCACTGCTGAGTTCGGGATG
>NZ_FYEA01000027.1 GCF_900187605.1 Pseudomonas sp. Irchel 3H7 | reverse complement strand
ACATCGTTGGGTTTTACAACAACGAACGGCTGCACTCGAAACTGGGATATCTGCCACCGACCGTTTACGAGCGGGCGATGGCGTCAAAACCACCTATCGAGGTGTCCGGAATTAGTTGACCACTGCACGGTGCCAAGAGCCCTCACCCTAACCCTCTCCCAGAGGGAGAGGGGACTGACCGAGTTGGATGTTCCGGATACACCGACCTGAGATATCCGGTCGAACTCAGCTTTTGAAAGGCCCCCGATCTGCTCCCTTTCCCCCTCGCCCCCTTGGGGGAGAGGGCTGGGGTGAGGGGGATAGATCGAAAGCACACCACAAATCTCAAAGCCAGACACAATAAAGCCCATGACACGTCATGGGCTTTTCACTTGCAGCTAGCAGCTTGAAACTCGCAGCTGCGCTTACACGTAAAACGATTTCAACGGCGGAAAGCCATTGAACTCAACCGCGCTGTAACTGGTGGTGTACGCCCCGGTCGACAGCCAGTACAGACGATCACCGATCGCCAGGTTCAACGGCAGACCGTATTTGTAGTTCTCGTACATGATGTCAGCGCTGTCGCAGGTCGGGCCGGCGATCACGACTTCTTCCATCTCGCCTTTCTTCTCGGTCCAGATCGGGAACTTGATCGCTTCGTCCATGGTTTCGATCAGGCCGGAGAATTTGCCCACATCGGTATAAACCCAACGTTCAACAGCGGTGCGCGACTTGCGTGCAACCAGCACCACTTCGCTGACCAGAATCCCGGCGTTGGCGATCAGCGAACGGCCCGGCTCGAGAATGATTTCCGGCAGGTCATCACCGAAGTCTTCCTTGAGGAAACGGATGATTTCTTCGGCGTAGGTTTCCAGGCTGTTGGTGCGGGTGATGTAGTTGGCCGGGAAGCCACCGCCCATGTTGATCAGCTTCAGGTGAATGCCGTCTTCTTCTTTCAGGCGCTCGAAGATCACTTTGACCTTGGCGATCGCCGCGTCCCAGACGCTGATGTCGCGTTGCTGCGAACCGACGTGGAAGGAGATGCCGTAAGGCACCAGGCCGAGGTCGCGAGCGAGGATCAGCAGGTCCATGGCCATGTCGGTCTGGCAGCCGAATTTGCGCGACAGTGGCCAGTCAGCCGTGGTCGAGCCTTCGGTGAGGATGCGCACATAGACTTTCGAACCCGGGGCAGCCTTGGCGATGTTGCGCAGGTCGGCTTCGGAGTCGGTGGAGAACAGACGCACGCCCTTCTCGTAGAAGTAGCGGATGTCCTTGGATTTCTTGATGGTGTTGCCGTAGCTGATGCGGTCCGGGCTGACGCCGCGATCCATCACCTTGTCCAGCTCATAGATCGAGGCGATGTCGAAGCTCGAACCTTTCTCTTTGAGCAGGTCGATGATCTCGACGGCCGGGTTGGCCTTGACCGCGTAGTAGACCTTGGCGAATTCGAAACCGGCGCGCAGGTCATCGTAGGCCTGGGCGATCATCGCGGTGTCGATCACCACGAACGGGGTTTCCTGTTTGTCGGCGAACGCCTTCATTTTGTCGAATGTAGCGCGCGCGAAATAGTCTTCGACCTGGATCGACATGCTGGGAACTCCTACTGGCAAACTGAAATTAACAATGGGTGCAAATGAACGTCCTCCGTATCCCCACTTTGGTTCGCCTACTTCCCAAGGCATGTCGCCGAAAGCAAAAAGGCCATGGGATGTGCAGCTTTCCCTTGGCCTTGCTGTCTCGTCGTCAGTACTTGAGCCGGATGGATCGTTTCCAGCATGGACGTTCGGCGCGAACTTTAGGGCGTGAGGGGCGTGAGATCAACTAAAAATGTCGCGTTTTTGCACGCTTCTGACGTGCGTCGCGTTCATCACTCTTTGTAGCCGACCGAGATGACGGGCAGATGTTCCCCGAGAATTTTCCAGTGTTAAAAATACCTGCACGTTCGCAGCTTTTGCCGGCGAAGTCGTAGGTAAGTGTGATGGGCGCAACATCGGCGACGATGGCCGCGAGAGATGGGAGTGAGGGGGATTTTGGCTGTTTGGACGGCTATCCAGCGCATGCTGTCTGGTTCTCAGGTGTTGAGATTCTTTTCCGCCTTGTGAATGACTTGGTAACACCCCCGGTCCAGTAGGAGTGAGCCTGCTCGCGATGACTTTTTTTCAGCCGACATCTTCATTGACTGATATTGCGCTATCGCGAGCAGGCTCACTCCTACAGGGTTTTGTGTTTTTACCGGTTAATCAGGCGACCACCGCCTCAGCCGGCGAGACAATACTGGTCTTCATCCCACGCGAACGCCCCGAACTCAGATAAGCCGCAATCGACTCCTGCGTCACCTCACCGAGGAACACCCGTTCGGCATCCATCACTGGCAGCCACGAACGATTGAACTCGTACATGCGTGACAGCAGGATGCGCAAATGTTCGTCGTACGCTGCCGTGGCATTGAACTCACGCAGGAACTGCGCGCAGGTGCCGGTCTGACGGTGCAGATCACGACGGCGCACATAACCCAGCGCCTTGTTCTCGGCACAGGTGACCACCACGTAGCGACGGTCATGCTCGTCCATCAATTCCAGCGCATCAGCCACCGGCGTCTCCGGGCTCACCGACGGCGCGTTGTCCGCCGCATCTTCTGCCTTCACCAGCAACAGACGCTTGAGCGTGCTGTCCTGCCCCACGAAGCTGCTGACAAAGTCGTCCGCCGGGTGCGCGAGCAGCGTGTCCGGGTGATCGATCTGCAGCAGTTTGCCGGCGCGGAAGATTGCGATCTTGTCGCCGAGTTTGATCGCTTCGTCGATGTCGTGGCTGACCATGATCACAGTCTTGTTCAGCGCGCGCTGCATCTCGAAGAACTCGTTCTGGATCATCTCGCGGTTGATCGGGTCGACCGCACCGAACGGCTCATCCATCAACAGCAACGGTGCATCAGCGGCCAGTGCGCGGATCACGCCGATGCGCTGTTGCTGGCCACCGGACAGTTCACGCGGGTAGCGATGCAGATATTGCTTGGGCTCCAGCTTGATCATGCTCATCAATTCGCGGGCGCGGTCGTGGCATTTCTGTTTGTCCCAGCCGAGCAGTTTCGGCACGACAACGATGTTCTCTTCGATGGTCATGTTCGGGAACAGGCCGATCTGCTGGATCACGTAACCGATGTTACGGCGCAGGGTCACCTCGTCGAGGTCGGTGGTGTCTTCGCCGTTGATGAGGATCTTGCCCGAGGTCGGTTTGATCAGGCGATTGATCATCTTCAGCGTGGTGCTTTTACCGCAACCCGATGGCCCGAGGAACACACAGATTTCGCCTTCATTGACGGTCAGGCTTACCGAGTCCACGGCTTTGACGTCTTTGCCGTTGCTTTGGAAAGTTTTGCTGAGGTTTTGAAGTTCGATCATTTGAGCAGTCCTTTTGGAGTCAACGAGCGTTGCAGCCATTGGAGAAACAGGTCAGCGAAAATGGCCAGAAGACTGACCAGCAGTGCGCCGACGATCAGCATCGACATGTCACTGCGGCTGATGGAAGCGAGGATCAACACACCGAGGCCACCGGCGCCGATGGTCGCGGCGATGGTCATCACGCCGATGTTCATCACCACGGCGGTACGCACGCCGGCGAGGATCACCGGCACGGCGATCGGCAACTCGACCATGCGCAGACGCTGGCCGAAGGTCATGCCGATGCCGCGCGCGGCTTCACGGATGCCCGGTTCCACGCCAGTGAGGGCGAGGTAGGTGTTGCGCATGATCGGCAACAGTGAATAAAGGAACACGGCGGTGATCGCCGGCATCGGGCCGAGGCCCTGGCCGAATTTGGAGTAGAACGGCAGCAGCAAACCGAACAGGGCAATCGACGGCACCGTCAGCAGCACCGTGGCGCTGGCTTGCAATGGGCCGGCGAGAGTCGGAAACCGCGTCATCAGAATGCCCAACGGCACGCCAACGACAATCGCCAGGGTCACGGCAATGCCGACGAGGGTGATGTGCTGCCAGGTCAGGTGCATCACCTGTTGCCAGTCGAGGTGGGAAAAGGCGTTCAGAAATTCCATGACTTTTCCTCCTTAGTTAAGTGGGTGCTGGCGCAGGAAATCGGCGGCCACTTTCGAAGGGCTTTCGTGATCGACGTCGACCCGCGCGTTGAGCTGGCGCATGGTTTCGTCGTCGAACAGTTCGGCCAGCGGCTTGAGTTGCTCGGCCAATTGCGGGTGCGCGTCGAGGTAGGCCTGACGCACCACCGGTGCGGCGGTGTAGTCGGGGAAGTAGTGCTTGTCGTCTTCCAGCAGTTTCAGGCCGAAGGCGTTGAGGCGACCGTCAGTGGTGTAGACCAGACCGGCAAACACCTGACCGTTACGCAGCGCTGTATAGACCAGGCCAGCGTCCATCTGACGGATGTTCTTGCGGGTCAGGTTCATGCCGTAGAGATCGACCATGCCGATCAGCCCGTCGGAGCGGTTGGCAAACTCGGTGTCCAGCGCCACCAGATGATTGGTCTTGGCCTCGGCGCGCAGCACTTCGTTCAACTGGCTGATGTTGCTGATCTGCGGATATTCCTCGGCGACCTTTTTCGGCAGCGCGAGGGCGTAGGTGTTGCTGAATTTCGACGGCGTCAGCCAGACCAGGCCTTTTTTCGCGTCGAGTTCTTTTACCCGGGCGTAGGACTGGGCGCTGTCGAGTTTTTCCGTGACGTGGTTGTAGGCCACCAGCGACACGCCGGTATATTCCCAGAGCATGTCCAGCTGCCCGCTTTCGTGGGCGCTGCGGGCGAGGTTGCTGCCCAGACCACCGGTGATCTGCGCGTCGTAGCCTTTGCTGCGCAGATATTGCGCGGTGATTTCCGCGAGCAGGGTCTGCTCGGTGAATACCCGGGCGCCGAGGCGAATCACTGGTTTTTCAGCGGCTTGGGCGATGCCTGCAAACAGCAGGGCACTGCTCAACATCAGGCCTAACATCAAGCTAAGTCGTTTCATAAATATTCCTTCGCAAAAGCCTTAAGACGGGCGCAAACCGCGTTCCAGCCAGAGGCGGCTGGCGAGGGTGACGACGCCATCGAGCAGCAAGGCCAGCAGCGCGGTGCACGCGGCGCCGAGCAGCAGTTGCGGCTGATTGTTCAGGGCGATGCCAGGGAAGATCAGGCTGCCAAGGCTGTTGGCACCGATCAGGAACGCCAGCGGCGCGGTGCCGACGTTGATCGCCAAAGCCACGCGCACACCACCGACGATGATCGGCACAGCGTTGGGCAATTCGACTTTCCACAGCACTTGGCGCGGGGTCATGCCGATGCCGACGGCCGCTTCTTTCAGCGAGCCCTGCACATTTTTCAGGCCTTCGTAGGTGTTGCGCACAATCGGCAGCAACGAAGCGAGGAATAAAGCGAAGATCGCCGGGCCACTGCCGATGCCGAGGACGCCCAGGGCAATCGCGAGCACGGCCAGCGGAGGCACGGTGTTACCGATATTGAAGATCTGCATGAAGCGTTCAGCGCGGCCGACCATGGTCGGGCGACTGAGGAAGATGCCGGCGGGGATGCCCACGACAAGGGCGGCCAGCATTGAAGCGAGGACGAGAATCAGATGAGCTTGCAGGTAAAACAACAAATCGTCGCGGTAGTGTTCGATCGTGTTGATGCCGATCCAGTGGACCAGCAGGGCCAGGAGCGCGATCACCACCGCACCTCCCATCAGCCCTTTGCCATAGCGGATAGCCACAGGCGGACTCCTTTTTTTGTAGTCGGCGAACGCCCTCCCGTGTGGCATGCCGTACATGGCTGCCGGGAATAAACGTTCGCGAGAAGCAGCTCCCTCAGCACCGGCAAAAAGCGGTCTGAAAGCGAGCCATGAGCGCAGCCTCGTCAGGCTAACTTGCTGATTTTTCAGCCCCTGACGAAAATTCGTAACAGGGGATGGACGTCTCCGTGCTTCAAAAGGTTCCCATCTGCGGCAGCATTTGGCCACCCTTAATGTGCTCAACGGTTCGGTTATTGCATCGAGTTGGGCTATAATCGCGGCCCTTTTTTGAATCACCGCCAGGCGATTTCCCATGACCAACCAGGCCGCCGAAGTCGCGAAACGCCGCACTTTCGCCATTATTTCCCACCCCGATGCCGGTAAAACCACGATCACCGAAAAGCTCCTGTTGATGGGCAAGGCGATTGCAGTGGCCGGTACGGTGAAATCCCGTAAATCCGATCGCCATGCGACATCCGACTGGATGGAGATGGAGAAGCAACGGGGTATTTCCATTACCACGTCGGTCATGCAGTTCCCGTATCGCGAACACATGATCAACCTGCTCGACACCCCGGGCCACGAAGACTTCTCCGAAGATACCTACCGCACCCTGACCGCGGTGGACTCGGCATTGATGGTTCTCGACGGCGGTAAAGGTGTAGAGCCACGGACCATTGCGCTGATGGACGTCTGCCGTCTGCGTGACACGCCGATCGTCAGCTTCATCAACAAACTCGACCGTGACATCCGCGACCCGATCGAACTGCTCGACGAGATCGAAGCCGTGCTGAAGATCAAGGCCGCGCCGATCACCTGGCCGATCGGTTGCTACCGCGACTTCAAGGGCGTGTACCACCTGGCCGATGACTACATCATTGTCTACACCGCCGGTCACGGTCACGAACGCACCGAAACCAAGATCATCGAGAAGCTCGACTCCGACGAAGCGCGTGCGCATCTGGGCGACGAGTACGAGCGTTTCATCGAGCAGCTGGAACTGGTTCAGGGCGCCTGCCACGAATTCAATCAACAGGAATTCCTCGACGGTCAGCTGACCCCGGTATTCTTCGGTACTGCTTTGGGCAACTTTGGTGTTGACCACGTACTCGACGCCGTCGTTGATTGGGCGCCGCGTCCGCTGGCCCGTGTCGCTAACGAGCGTACCGTCGAGCCGGTCGAAGAGAAGTTCTCGGGCTTCATCTTCAAGATCCAGGCGAACATGGACCCGAAGCACCGCGACCGCATCGCCTTCATGCGCATTTGCTCCGGCAAGTACGAGAAAGGCATGAAGATGCGCCACGTGCGCACCGGCAAGGACGTGCGCATCGGCGACGCCTTGACGTTCTTCTCCTCCGAGCGTGAGCAGCTTGAAGAAGCCTTTGCCGGCGACATCATCGGTCTGCACAACCACGGTACGATCCAGATTGGCGACACCTTCAGTGAAGGTGAAACCCTCGGTTTCACCGGCATTCCGCACTTTGCGCCGGAGCTGTTCCGTCGTGTGCGCCTGCGTGATCCGCTGAAATCCAAGCAGTTGCGTCAGGGTCTCCAGCAACTGGCCGAAGAAGGTGCAACGCAGGTGTTCTTCCCGGAGCGCAGCAACGACATCATTCTTGGCGCCGTGGGTGTGCTGCAGTTTGATGTGGTCGCCAGCCGTTTGAAGGAGGAATACAAGGTTGAGTGCTCGTATGAGCCGATCACTGTGTATTCCGCGCGCTGGATTGAGTGCAGCGACAAGAAGAAGCTTGAGGAGTTTTCCAACAAGGCTGTGGAGAACCTGGCGGTCGATGGCGGTGGGCACCTGACCTATCTTGCGCCGACGCGGGTTAACCTGGCGTTGATGGAAGAGCGTTGGCCGGATGTGAAATTCCGTGCGACGCGTGAGCATCACTAAGCTCTGAGTTGGTTTGTCCGAAGCCCCCTCGGTGTGTGCCTAGGGGGCTTTTTTTTGCTTTGGTTTTGGGGGTATATCCGTTTTTTGGGTGATGGCGGCTTAGGGTTCCGCCCTTACGGCGGGTCACCTTTTCCAAACGCCGAAAAGGTAACCCAAAAGGCTTGCTCCTACGTGCGGCCCGCTCGCTGGGGCTCGGGGTTCCTTCGCTGCGGGATCGATCCGGGCGCAGCGCCTACGGTTTGCTTCGCTGCACCTCCTCTCGCTGTGTTTGGCTGCGCCAAACGGTCGCTGCGCTCCCACGCCCGGATCAATCCCTCCACTCAGCCTTCCGACGTCGCCCTACAGATCAAGAGCTGCAGCCGAGCTAACGCTCATCCTGTTGAGTGGTGAAGAGCCAAGCGGTGTTCGGCTGTTGATTTGTGTTGTGGCTACCCCTCACCCCAGCCCTCTCCCGAGGGAGAGGGAGCCGATTTGTGGGCTTTTCAAGATCTGAGTTCGACTCGGTATTTCACGTCGGCGTATCTCTTCCAGCCCACGCGGTCAGTCCCCTCTCCCTACGGGCGGTCCGACGTTTCGGGAGGGCTAGGGTGAGGGGCTTTTGACCTGTTTCAGAACCTGCGTTCAACTCGGTATTTCACGTCGGCGTAGCTCTCCCAAACACCTCGGTCAGTCCCCTCTCCCTTTGGGAGAGGGATAGGGTGAGGGGCTTTTGATCTCAAGTCGGTTTCTGGTTTCGTCCGCGCAATGGCTGTAGGCCGTCTCCGTTTTTTGTGATCTCGATGTTCTCGAACGCGACAACCAGCCTGCTGGCCGTTAGTGTTCCAGCTCCACGCAAGTCGCTTTGAGAGGTCAAGGGAATGACGAGTCGACTGACTCAACTGCTGCGGCTCAACGGTTATTTCAGCGTAATGGCCTGGGTGCTCGCGGCGCTGTTGTTCATCAATCGCTTGAGCAGCATGGTCAAGCTGTTCATGGCACTGTACCTGCGTCAGGAGCTGGGGCTGGCGATCGAGACGGTTGGCTGGTTGCTGTCGGCGTACGGCGCGGGTTTGCTGGTCGGTTCGATGCTCGGTGGCTGGCTCAGTGATCATGTGCGCACGGCGCGGCTGACGGCGGCGTTGTTCTTTGTTTCGGTGTGGGTGCTGTTGCTGCTGGGGCTGGTGACGCAGGTGCCGTTGCTGGCGGCATTGTTGTTGCTCAGCGGAACCCTCGATGGGGCCATTCGCACGCTGCATCAGCGCCTGATCATGGAATATTGCGAGGTGGCGCAGCGCTCGCGTGCGCAGGCCTTGAGCCGGGTGGCGCGCAACCTCGGGATGGCCGCTGCCGGGGTGGCGGGCGGGGTTTTGGCGCAGGCTGATTTTCGCTGGGTATTTTTCGCCAGTGCGGCAATGACGTTGCTGGCCTTGCTGTGGTTTGTCCGCACCACGTGGCAGCGTCCGGTGCTGATCAATGACGAAACGTCCACGGATGACGCAGGTTCCGGGGGGCCGTATCGCGACAAACCGTTCCTCTGGTTGCTGGCGGCGACGGCTGTGCTTGGCATCGCGTTCGACACGGTCTACAGCACCCTGGGCAATTATCTGCGTGATTACTATCACTTGAGCACCGAAGCGATCGGTTGGCAGTTTGGCCTCAATGCGTTGTTGGTGATCGCCCTGCAGATTCCGTTGTCGCATTGGGGCGAGCGATGGGGCATGCGTCGACAAATGCTGCTCGGCAGTGTGTTGCTGGCCTGCGGGCTCGGCATGTTGCCGTTCGGTTCCGGGCTGTTTTACGTCTGCCTGTCGACGCTGATCTGGACCTTGGGCGAGGCGTTTTTCATGCCGCCGCTGAATGTGCTGGCGATGCGTTTTGCCCTGGGCGGCAAAAGCGGTCAGTACTTCGGCCTGTTCTTTATGAGCTGGAGCGCCAGTGCGCTGTTGTCACCGGTGCTCAGTGGCCAGTTGTATGGTCAATTCGGGGGCCACAGTGTGTGGCTGGCGAGTGCGCTGATGGTGTTGATTTCCATCCCTCTGACTTGGCAGGCCACGCGCGTGCGCCCGGTCGCTTAGCTGATCCAGCTATTGGCATTATTCGAAAGCAATCTGTCTGCCGAGGGCATTTCTGCGCGCTCGTTAGCGTCCTATCTGGTGAACCCGATGGATCGGAACTAGATTTCACACAGCGCCAGTCAGGCACGAATGTCTCACCTGAAAATGGATGGAGTCGGCTATGAAAAGCAGGTTGCTACGGGTTTTATTACTGTTGAAAGTGATGGTCATGCTGTCCCTCGGCACCGCGACGGCCTGGGCCGAGTGCGAGGATCATGATTCCCAGGCGTTCAACGGACAGGTGGGGCATAGCGGTTTGATGCTCGCCAAGTCTGAATCCGAGCCGGGCGATCAGGGGCAGGGTGGCAGCGCCGATGACGACGACTCGACCACCGATGAGCCGGACTCTGATGATCCGGACGACGAAGGCGATAGCCAAACGTAAATCGCAGGCAAAAGAAAACCCCTTCTGCCTCGACTGATGCGCAATCGGGGTGGAAGGGGTTTGCTCAACACTTTATCCCTGAATAAACCCGATCCCTGTAGGAGCTGCGGCACGCTGCGATCTTTTGATTCTGATTCTGACAATCAAAAGATCGCAGCCTCGTTTCACTCGACAGCTCCTACAGGTTTCGTGTCGCTCTCCAGATTTGCTTATGCCGCGCCGTCGAGGAACTGCTCGGCGTAGTGGCAAGCCACCTGCCGGCTGTCGAGCTGGCGCAACGCTGGCTCTTCCGTGCTGCAACGCTCGGTCGCATACGGGCAGCGCTTGTGGAAAGCACAGCCCGGCGGCGGGTTCAGCGGGTTAGGCAGTTCGCCGACGATCTTGATTTTCGGCTTGTTCGGATCCGGGTGAATGGTCGGGGTTGCCGACAGCAGCGCCTGGGTATACGGGTGCAGCGGACGCTCGTAAATGTCGTTCTTCGGCCCCAGTTCCACCGGGCGACCGAGGTACATCACCATCACGTCATCGGCCACGTGTTGCACCACCGCGAGGTTGTGCGAGATGAACACGTACGCGGTGTTGAACTCCTGCTGCAGATCCATGAACAGGTTGAGTACCTGCGCCTGAATCGACACGTCCAGTGCCGAAGTCGGCTCATCCGCCACCAACACTTTCGGTTGCAACATCATCGCCCGGGCCAGGGCGATACGCTGGCGCTGACCGCCGGAGAACATGTGCGGATAGCGCTGATAGTGCTCAGGGCGCAAGCCGACCTGCTTCATCATCGCCTGGACTTTCTCGCGACGCTCAGCGGCGGAGAGGTTGGTGTTGATCAGCAGCGGTTCGCCGAGCTGATCACCGACTTTCTGCCGTGGGTTCAACGAGGCGTATGGGCTTTGGAAGACCATCTGCACGTCTTTGCGCAGTTGCTTGCGCTGGGCTTTGTCGGCGCCGGCGACTTCCTGGCCGGCGATTTTCAAGGAGCCGGAAGATGGATCTTCAATCAGCGTCAACGCACGGGCGAGGGTGGATTTGCCGCAGCCCGACTCGCCTACCACGGCGAGGGTCTTGCCGGCTTCCAGTTCGAACGACACACCGTTGAGTGCGCGCACGGTCGCGTGGCCCTTGAACAGACCACGGGAGACTTCGTAGTGACGGGTCAGGTCGCGGGCGGTAAGTACGACGGCCATTACGCCACCTCCTGGTTCAGCGGGAAGAAGCAGCGCGCGAGGCTGTTGCTTTTCGGATCAAGGCCTGGACGCTGCGTGCGGCAGCTGTCCTGCACGTACGGGCAGCGCGGCGACAGCAGGCAACCCTGCGGACGGTCGTAGCGGCCCGGGACGATACCCGGCAGAGTCGACAGGCGTGAGGCGCCGAGGCTGTGCTCGGGAATCGCCTTGAGCAGCGCTTCGCTGTACGGGTGCGCCGGGATGTCGAACAGTTGCGGCACTTGGCCGACTTCAACGGCTTGACCGGCGTACATCACGCAGACGCGCTGGGCGGTTTCCGCCACGACCGCGAGGTCGTGAGTGATCAGCACCAAGCCCATGTTCTGTTCTTTCTGCAACGCCAGCAGCAGATCCATGATCTGTGCCTGAATCGTCACGTCCAGCGCAGTAGTCGGTTCGTCGGCGATCAGCAGTTTCGGCTCGCCGGCAATCGCCATGGCGATCGCAACACGCTGGCTCATACCGCCGGACAGTTGATGCGGGTAGGCGTCCATACGGCTGGCGGCGCCAGGGATTTCGACTTTTTCCAGCAGCTCGATCGCACGTTTGCGCGCTTGCTTGCCGGACATTTTCAGGTGCAGACGCAGCACTTCTTCGATCTGGAAACCGACGGTGTAGCTCGGGTTCAGCGCGGTCATCGGGTCCTGAAAGACCATCGACAGGTCTTTGCCGACGATTTGCCGGCGCTGACGGTTGCTCAGCTTGAGCATGTCTTTGCCGTCAAAGCTGAGCGAGTCGGCGGTGACGATGCCGGGATGCTCGATCAGGCCCATCAGCGCCATCATGGTCACGGATTTACCCGAACCCGACTCGCCCACGATGGCCAGTACTTCGCCTTTGTCGACTTTCAGGTCGAGGCCGTCGACCACCGGGGTCGCGGTCTTGTCGCCGAAGCGAACGTTGAGATTCTTGATTTCTAGCAGTGACATGGGAATCTCCTCAGGCGGCGTTCTTGAGTTTCGGGTCCAGCGCATCGCGCAGACCGTCGCCCATCAAGTTGATTGCCAGCACACTGAGCAAAATGGTCAAACCAGGCAGACTGACTACCCACCAGGCGCGTTCGATGTAGTCGCGGGCCGAGGCCAGCATGGTGCCCCACTCAGGGGTTGGCGGTTGTACGCCAAGGCCGAGGAAGCCCAGTGCGGCGGCATCGAGAATCGCCGAGGAGAAGCTCAAAGTTGCCTGAACGATCAGCGGCGCCATGCAGTTCGGCAGCACGGTGATGAACATCAGACGTGGCAGACCGGCACCGGCCAGGCGCGCGGCGGTCACGTAGTCGCGGTTCAGTTCGCCCATCACGGCGGCACGGGTCAGACGCACGTAGGACGGCAGCGAAACCACAGCAATGGCGATCACGGTGTTGATCAGGCCAGGGCCGAGGATGGCGACAATCGCCACAGCCAGCAGCAGCGACGGCAGGGCCAGCATGATGTCCATCAGACGCATGATGGTCGGGCCGATCATCTTCGGGAAGAAACCGGCAAACAGACCGAGGAGGATCCCCGGAATCAGCGACATCACCACCGACGACAAGCCGATCAGCAACGACAGGCGCGAACCCTGGATCAGACGCGACAGCAGGTCACGCCCCAGTTCATCGGTGCCGAGCAGGAATTGCATCTGTCCGCCTTCCAGCCACGCCGGTGGCGTCAGCAGGAAGTCACGGTATTGCTCGCTCGGGTTATGCGGCGCGACCCACGGCGCGAACAGCGCGCAGAAGATGATCAGCAACATGAACAGCAGGCCGGCAACTGCGCCCTTGTTCTTCGAGAAGGCTTGCCAGAATTCTTTGTACGGTGACGGGTACAGCAGACTTTGATCCGCGTTGGCGGCGGTGGCTACTGAGGATGTTGGAGTGCTCATGGTTATTGACCTCAGCGCTGATGACGGATGCGTGGGTTGGCAAAGCCGTAGAGGATGTCCACTACGAAGTTGACCAGAATCACCAGGCAGGCGATTAACAGGATGCCGTTTTGCACAACCGGGTAGTCCCGGGCGCCGATGGCTTCGATCAGCCATTTACCGATGCCGGGCCAGGAGAAGATGGTTTCGGTCAGGACCGCACCGGCCAGCAGGGTGCCGACTTGCAGACCGACCACGGTGAGTACCGGAATCAGCGCGTTACGCAGGCCGTGGACGAACACCACGCGCGACGGCGACAGGCCCTTGGCCTTGGCGGTGCGGATGTAGTCTTCGCGCAGCACTTCAAGCATCGACGAACGGGTCATCCGCGCGATCACTGCCAGCGGAATGGTGCCGAGCACGATGGCTGGCAGGATCAGGTGATGCAGCGCGTCGAAGAACGCGCCGACGTCATCGGCCAGCAGCGTGTCGATGAGCATGAAACCGGTGCGCGGCTCGATGTCATAGAGCAAATCGATCCGCCCGGAAACCGGGGTCCAGCCCAGGCTCACCGAGAAGAACATGATCAGGATCAGGCCCCACCAGAAGATCGGCATCGAATACCCCGCGAGGGAGATGCCCATCACCCCGTGGTCGAACAGCGATCCTCGCTTGAGTGCCGCGATCACCCCGGCCAGAAGACCGAGAATGCCGGCGAACAGCAGGGCGGCCATGGACAGTTCCAAAGTCGCCGGAAAGAGAGAGGTGAACTCGGTCCATACGCTTTCACGCGTACGCAGGGATTCGCCGAGATCGCCTTGAGCCAGTTTGCCGATGTAGTCCAGATACTGGGCATACAGTGGCTTGTTCAGACCTAGGCGTTCCATTGCCTGAGCGTGCATTTCGGGGTCGACCCGACGTTCGCCCATCATCACTTCCACGGGGTCGCCCGGAATCATGCGAATCAACGCGAAAGTCAGCAAGGTGATGCCGAAAAACGTGGGGATCAATAACCCCAGTCGGCGGGCAATAAAACTAAACATCTTGTGTGGTACCTCATCAGCCGGTTAGGCGTGCCCGGTGTCCCTGGGGTCAGGAACACCGGGAGTTTCTTATCTACTTCACCTGGGTGGTGGCGAAGTTATTAGTGGTGAGAGGGCTGATGTGATAGCCCTCTACGTTGTTGCGCATTGCAGTAAACATCCGCGTGTGGGCCATGCTGATCCACGGTTGATCCTGATTAAACAGGACCTGAGCCTGCTCGTAGAGTTTCGCGCGTTCGGCCGGATCTACTTTAGCCCGTGCTTCGTCGAGCAGTGCCTGGAATTTCTCGTTGCACCAGCGCGCGTAGTTTTCGCCGTTCTTGGCAGCTTCGCAACTGAGCATAGGCGTCAGGAAGTTATCCGGGTCGCCGTTGTCGCCCGCCCATCCGGCCGAGACCATATCGTGCTCACCGGCCTTGGCGCGTTTGAGCATTTCGCCCCATTCCATCACGCGAATGTCGATCTTGATCCCGACTTTCGCCAGGTCAGCCTGCATCATTTGTGCGCCGAGCATCGGGTTGGGGTTGGTCGGGCCACCGCCGTTACGGGTAAACAGGGTAAACACGGTGCCTTCCGGAACCCCGGCTTCCTTGAGCAGGGCGCGGGCCTTGTCGAGGTCGCGTGGCGGGTTCTTCAGGTCGTGGTTGTAGCCCAGCAGCGTGTCCGGGTACGGGTTGACCGCGACGGTCGCATTGCCCGGGCCAAACAGCGCGTTGACGTAAGCGGCTTTGTCGAAGGCGATATCGATCGCCTTACGCACGCGCACGTCGCTCATGTATTTGTGCTGGGTGTTCATGGCGATGTACGAAACGGTCATCGCGTTCAGTTCATCGACCTTGAGCTTGGCGTCTTTCTTGATGCTCGGGATGTCATCCGGTTTTGGATACAGCGCGATCTGGCATTCGTTGGCCTTGAGCTTCTGCAGGCGCACGTTGTTGTCGGTGGCGATCGCCAGGATCAACGCATCGGCTGGCGGCTTGCCACGGAAATACTCCGGGTTGGCCTTGAAGCGCACCTGCGCATCCTTGGCGTAGCGCTGGAAGATGAACGGGCCGGTGCCGATCGGCTTGTTGTTGAGGTCGCCGGTCTTGTTGGCTTTGAGCAATTGGTCGGCGTATTCGGCCGGGTAGATCGAGGAGAACGCCATCGCGATGTCGGCCAGGAACGGCGCTTCGCGGCGGGTCAGGGTGAACTTGACCGTGTTGTCGTCGACTTTCTCGACATTCTTCAGCAGTTCCTTGAAGCCCATGCTTTCAAAGTACGGGAAGCCCACGCTCGACAGTTTGTGCCACGGGTGATTCGGGTCCAGTTGACGCTGGAAGCTCCAGACCACGTCGTCGGCGTTCATGTCGCGGGTCGGCTTGAAATATTCGGTGGTGTGAAACTTGACGCCTTTGCGCAGGTGGAACGTGTAGGTCAGGCCGTCTTCGCTGATGTCCCAGGACTCGGCGAGAGCCGGGATCACTTCAGTGGTGCCGGGCTTGAAGTCAGCCAGGCGGTTGAAGATGGTTTCGGCCACAGCGTCCGCCGTGACTGCAGTTGTGTACTGGACCATATCGAAGCCTTCCGGACTGGCTTCGGTGCAGACCACCAAGGGTTTGGCCGAGACGCCAACAGCGACACTCAGCAACGCAGCCGCGATGGCCGCACGTAGGGGAAGCATTTTCATCGATAACCCTCTGCAATCGGTTGAAGACAAAAAACCGAACGGCCGACTCATCATGAGTCAGCCGTCGGTTGGCGTTTTTTACAGGATGTTGAATGGAATCGTGGTCACGAGACGGAACTCGTTGATGCTGCCGTCAGCCTGGTTTTCGCTGGCGCGGTGAGCGGTGTAAGTGCCGCGAATCGTGGTGGCTTTGAGTGGCCCGCTCTGTACGGCATAGGTTGCACCGATGCCGTATTCATAGTGGTGCTCGCCGTCCATCGATTGCACACCGTCGTAGCCGCCACCTTTGTAGTGAGTGCCGTCGATGCCCCAGCCGCGCGCCTGGTAGATGTTGAACTTCAGGCCCGGTACACCGTATTCGGCCATGTTGATGCCGTAGGAAACCTGGAAGGACTTCTCGTTCGGGCCGTTGAAGTCCGAGAGCAGGGAGTTGGCCAGGTAGATACCGTTGGTTTCGTGCAGGTAGTCGAAGTACTCGTTACCGTTCACTTCCTGATACGAGAAGGTCAGGGTGTGTGCCAGGTGAGTCAGGCCGAACGACAGCGAGTAGGTGTCGTTGTCGATGTCGCCCAGCAGTTTTTTGCCTTCGTCGACAGTCTTGTAGTAGTTCAGGCCGGTGGTCAGGCTGAGGATCGAGCTGTCACCCAGCACGTGGGTGGCGCCGAAGTAGTACTGGTTCCACAGGTCTTCAGCCTGGGTGCCCCACAGGCTGGTGGTCAGGCTGGCGAACGGCTGGTACGAGATACCGGCGGTATTCACGTGGTCAGCTTCGGCGTCGATGTTGCCGTATTCGGAGCGGAACTTGCTGAGGCTCTCTTCGGTACGAGGCGAGACGCGGTCGAACGTTGCCAGGTCGAACGAGAGGTTGTTCAGCTCTTCGCTGTGGATCGCGATACCTTCGAAGCTCGACGGCAGCGGACGGTTGCCGATCACGTCGACCTGCGGGCTGCTGAAGTTCATGCGGCCAGCGGTCAGGGTGGTATTGGAGATACGTGCCTTGATGTTGGCCAGGCCCACTTTGCTCCATTGACCTTGAGCGTCACCGCCTTCTTTGGTCAGCGTACGGTTGTTGCCTGCGCCTGGACGAGTGCCCGGTGCGCCGCCGTTGTTGGAGGCGAGGTTCTCGCGGTCACGCTCAAGAGCGATGGCGTTGTAGGCCGCCACTTCGGTGCTGAAACCGACAGTACCTTCGGTGAAGCCCGAGTTGTACTTGATGATCGTGCCTTGCACCCAGTTGATGCGGCGGTCGGTTTCGGTCGATTGGCCGTTCTTGCGATAGGCGAACTTGCCGCCGCGCTTGAGTTGCTCGTTGGCGTACCAGTTGCGGGTCGAACCGCTGATCGATTGACCTTCGAGGAAGCCGGTGGCCTCGGCCTGGGCGCTCTTCTCGTTGACGGTTACTGGAGTGAACGCCTGGCTTTGGGTTTCTGCGTACGCCGTGGCGGTGACGCTGCTGATGGCCAGAGCCAGTATCGCGGTGCTGCTCAGTTTCATGGGTGAAGCTCCTTTACTTTCTTTTTATGCCGGCTTTTTTTGGTATGCCGGTTATTGGTTTAGAACTCGTTCACACATCGCAAACGTTTGCAAAAAGCCGGATTGGCGAATTTCGGCAAAGCGCTTGCGTGAGGGGCTAGACAGCGCCCCCCAGCGTTGCGGCTAATCATCTGGTTTAATCGATACCGACACCCGAGAACACGTTGCGACCGAACGGGCTGACTTTGAACCCTTCGATCCTCGCGCTTAACGGCTGGTTGACCGTCGAGTGGGCGACAGGCGTGATCGGCACTTGCTGTTTAAGCAATTGCTGGGCCTGTTTATAGAGCACGGTGCGTTGGTCGCGGTCGGTGACGACCTTGGCCTGTTTGATCAGCTTGTCGTAAGCCGGGTCGCACCACATGGAGTAGTTGTTGCCGCCGATGGCATCGCAGCTGTACAGCGTGCCGAGCCAGTTGTCCGGATCCCCGTTGTCACCGGTCCAGCCGATCAGGCTGATGTCGTGCTCGCCATTTTTGGTGCGCTTGATGTACTCGCCCCATTCGTAGCTGACGATCTTCACTTTCAGACCGATCTTGGCCCAGTCCGCCTGGAGCATTTCGGCCATCAGTTTGGCGTTCGGGTTATACGGGCGCTGCACCGGCATCGCCCACAGGGTGATCTCGGTGCCTTCTTTAACGCCGGCAGCCTTGAGCAGCTCTTTGGCTTTTTCCGGGTTGTAGGCGGCGTCTTTGATGCTGTCGTCGTAGGACCACTGGGTCGGCGGCATGGCGTTGACGGCCAGTTGACCGGCGCCCTGATAAACAGCGTTGAGAATTCCTTGTTTATTCACCGCCATGTCCAGCGCCTGGCGCACTTCGAGCTGGTCGAAGGGCTTGTGGCGGACGTTATAGGCGATGTAGCCGAGGTTGAAACCCGGCTTGGAGATCAGCTGCAGTTTTGGATCGGCCTTCAGCGCTTCGACATCGGCAGGGCGCGGATGCAGGGTAATCTGGCATTCGCCGGCCTTGAGCTTCTGTACGCGCACCGAGGCGTCGGTGTTGATCGCGAAGATCAGGTTGTCGAGTTTGACCCGGCTCGGATCCCAGTAATGTTTATTACCGGTATAACGAATGTTCGAGTCTTTCTGATAACTCTTGAACACGAACGGCCCGGTGCCGATCGGTTTCTGGTTGATGTCGCTTGGCTTGCCTTCGGCCAGCAGTTTGTCGGCGTATTCGGCGGACAGGATGGCGGCGAAGCTCATGGCGATATTCTGAATGAACGCTGCGTCGACGCTGTTGAGCGTGAACTCCACGGTCAGCGGCCCGGTCTTCTCGACCTTGGCGATGTTCTTGTTCAGGCTCATCCCGTTGAAATACGGGAATTCGGTGGGATAAGCCTTACGGAAAGGTTGCTGTGCATCGAGCATGCGATTAAACGTGAACAACACGTCGTCGGCGTTGAAGTCGCGGGTCGGCTTGAAGTACGGCGTTGTATGAAATTTCACACCTTCACGCAGGTGAAAGGTGTACTTGAGACCATCCTCGGAAATATCCCACGTGGTTGCCAGGCCCGGGACGACATTAGTCGCGCCTTTTTCGAACTCGACCAGTCGGTTGTAGATCGGTTCGGCGGCGTCGTTATCGGTGGCCGTCGTGTATTGCGCGGTATCAAAGCCCGCCGGGCTGCCTTCAGAGCAGAACACCAGACTTTTGCTGGCGGCGAAACTGGCGGACGAGGCGGCCAACAGGCCGGCCGCCAACAATGCGGAATAAATCAAGGTATGGCGCATGACGCTCCCTCTTTTTTAGTGTTGTTCAATGCGCCGTCGTCTCATCCGGAGACGTTTTGGCTGCATCGAGCTCAATCCAGTGCGTACGGCAAACCGGTGGCCCACGCAGACACTGGTCAGTACCCGACGGTAGGGGCCGCGGTTCTGGCAGTAAATGCGTAAATGCCTTAAAGCTCGTAGGAAAAGGCGACGCGTCCTATACCGCTGCGGTAATCCACAGTGGAATTGGCTGTAGGCAATTTCCTAACTTCCCGGCAGGTAAAACAACGGCGACGTTATAAACGTCGCCGTTGCAGTGCCTTATTTGCTGACGCTGACGCCGTAGAAGGAATTCAAGCCGAATGGGCTGATCTTGAAATCCTGCACGTTGGCGCGCATGGGTTGGTACACCGTCGAGTGGGCGATAGGTGTCATCGGGACTGCATCTTTGAGGACGTGTTGCGCCTGTTTGTACAGTTCGGTGCGCTTGGCCTGGTCGGTCGTGCGTTTGGCTTCTTTGACGAGGCCGTCGAACTTCTTGTCGCACCACTTGGAGAAGTTGTTGCCGCTGAGCGAGTCGCAACCGAACAGCACGTTCAGCCAGTTGTCCGGATCACCATTGTCACCGCTCCAGCCAATGATCATGGCCTGGTTCTCGCCACCTTTGGAGCGTTTGATGTACTCGCCCCACTCGTAGCTGGTGATCTTCACTTTCAAGCCGATCTTGGCCCAGTCGGACTGGAGCATTTCAGCCATCAGTTTGGCGTTCGGGTTGTACGGACGCTGCACCGGCATCGCCCACAGCACGATCTCGGTACCTTCCTTGACGCCGGCTTCCTTGAGCAGCTGTTTGGCTTTCTCAGGATCGTACTTGGCATCTTTGATGGTGGTGTCGTAAGACCATTGGGTCGGCGGCATGGCGTTGACGGCCAGTTGGCCTGCGCCCTGATAAACCGAATCAATGATTTGCGGCTTGTTCACGGCCATGTCCAGCGCCTGACGAACGCGCAGGTCTGCCAGCGGGTTGGCCTCGTTGCTGCCCTTGACCTTGTCCATCACGTTGTAGGCGATGTAACCCAGGTTGAAACCAGCCTGGTCAGGCATTTTCAGGGTTTTGTCTTCTTTCAGCGCTTTCAGGTCGGCCGGACGCGGGAAGAGGGTGACCTGGCACTCGTTCTTTTTCAGCTTCTGAATACGTACCGACGGGTCGGTGGTGATGGCGAAGATCAGGTTGTCGATCTTCACGTCTTCAGGCTTCCAGTAGTCCTTGTTGCCGGTGTAACGGATGTTGGAGTCTTTCTGGTAGCTCTTGAACACGAACGGGCCAGTGCCGATCGGCTTCTGGTTGATGTCGGCAGCCTTGCCTTCCTTGAGCAGCTGGGCAGCGTACTCGGCGGACTGTACCGAGGCGAAGCTCATGGCCATGTTCTGGATGAACGCGGCATCCACTTCTTTCAAAGTGAACTTGACGGTGTGATCGTCGACTTTATCGATCTTGGTGATGTTGGTGTCCATCCCCATGTCGGTGAAGTACGGGAATTCGGTCGGGTACGCCTTACGGAACGGGTCATCCTTGTTAATCATGCGATTGAAGGTGAACAGTACGTCGTCGGCGTTGAACTCACGAGTCGGCTTGAAATACGGGGTGGTGTGGAACTTGACGCCTTCACGCAGGTGGAAGGTGTACGTCAGGCCGTCATCGGAAATGTCCCACTTGGTCGCCAGACCAGGAATCACGGCGGTGCCGCCGCGCTCGAACTGGGTCAGACGGTTGAACATGGTTTCGGCTGAGGCGTCGAAGTCGGTTCCGGTGGTGTACTGGCCTGGGTCGAAACCGGCCGGGCTGCCTTCGGAGCAGAACACCAGGTTAGTCGCAGCGGATGCGAAAGGTGCGGAGGCTAACAAGCCTGCGCCGACTAAAAACGGAATGACCGCGTGTTTAAGCATGTTGGCCTCATGATTTGTTGTCATTTTTTAGTTGTGAGGTACGACCTCGTGAGTCGTGCCTGCGGATACTTATGCAGGGGCCATACCCATTGCAAGATCCAGAGTGACTGCCGGCCTCAAAGCGTGGCACGAACGTACCTTAATGTCGCATCTGTATAACTTCTGACGCATTTGACCGTTTGCGGGTGGTTTTTACGGTGCAAATGAAGCCCCAAAACGGTGCGTTGGTCACGTTGTGCGCGCCGCCTTGGGGCTCGGTGTTACTTATTTATACCCACGCCATAGAAGGGGGTTAGACCGAACGGGCTGATCCGGAAGTCAGTAACTTCCTTGCGCAGCGGCTGAAACACCGTGGAGTTGGCAATCGGTGTGATCGGCACTTGCTGTTTAAGGATCAGTTGCGCCTGTTGATACAGTTTTACCCGCTGTGCTTTGTCGGTGGACAACTTGGCCTGTTGCACCAGTTTGTCGTAGGCCGGATCGCACCATTTGGCGTAGTTGCTGCCTTTTACCGCCGCGCAGCTGTAGAGCACGCCAAGCCAGTTGTCCGGGTCACCGTTGTCACCTGTCCAACCATAGATCATCGCGTCGTGTTCGCCATTTTTCGCGCGCTTGATGTACTCGCCCCATTCGTAGCTGACGATGTTGGCCTTGATGCCGATTTTCTCCCAATCCTGCTGGATCATCTGCGCCGACATCCGCGCGTTCGGGTTCGAGGCGCGCTGCACTGTCATCGCCCAGAGGTTGATGGTTGTACCCGGCGCAACCCCTGCTTCTTTCAGTAGCACCCGTGCTTTTGCCGGGTCGTAGGGAGCGTCCTTGATGTTCGGGTCATACGACCATTGCGCCGGCGGCAAGGCGTTTTGCGCCAACTGGCCGGCGCTTTGGTAGACGGCTTTGATGATTGCCGGTTTGTCGATGGCCATGTCCAACGCCTGCCGCACTTTGAGCTGGTCGAGTGGCGCGTGGGTGGTGTTGTAGGCGAGGAAGCCGAGGTTGAAACCGGCCTGTTTGAGCACGCGCAGGTTCGGGTCTTTTTCCATCACTTCGATGTCGGCCGGGCGTGGGTAGCCGCTGACCTGGCATTCGCCGGCCTTGAGTTTTTGCAGGCGCACGGCGGCGTCCGGGGTGATGGAGAAAATCAGGTTATCGATTTTGAGGTCTTCGGGTTTCCAGTAGGCCGTGTTGGCGGCGTAGCGGATTTGTGAGTCCTTCTGGTAGCGCTTGAACACGAATGGGCCGGTGCCGATCGGCTTCTGGTTGAGGTCGGCGGCTTTGCCTTCTTTCAACAGTTGGTTGGCGTATTCGGCTGATTGCACGGAGGCGAAGCTCATGGCGAGGTTTTGCACGAACGCGGCGTCGACGTTGTTGAGGTTGAAGCGCACGGTTTGCTCGTCGAGTTTTTCTACCGATTTGATCGTAGTGTTGAGGCCCATGTCGGTGAAGTAGGGGGATTCGGCGGGGTAGGCCTTGCGGAAGGCGTTTTCCGGGTCGAGCAGGCGCTGGAAGGTGAAGAGGACGTCGTCGGCGTTGAAGTCTCGAGTGGGGGTGAAGTAGTCGGTGGTGTGGAATTTTACGTTTTGGCGCAGGTGGAAGGTGTATTGCAGGCCATCCGGGGAGATATCCCATTTTGTTGCCAGGCCGGGTTCGATGTCGGTGCCGCCGCGTTTGAATTGGGTGAGGCGGTTGAAGACGGTTTCGGCGGAGGCGTCGAAGTCGGTGCCGCTGGTGTATTGGCTGGGGTCGAAGCCGGCGGGGCTGGCTTCGGAGCAGTAGACCAGGGTTGTGGCGGCGTTGGCGATCGGGGCTATGGCGGTTAGTGCGAGGGAGATCAAGAGCGGTTTTAGGGTGGATCTTGGCATGGGGTCCCCGGGGAATCGGCGGTGGTAATCGTGGAAGAGTAGCTGGGGCGGGGGGGGTGGCGGAAATATCGTTTTTCCTGTTGAAGCGTCTATCTCGGCATATCTAGCACTTGTGTGTATATCCGTTGCTGCGGTAACGGCTGCTTAGGGTTCCGCCCTTACGGCGGGTCACTTTTGACAAACGCCTCAAAAGTAACCAAAAACGCTTGCTCCTACGTACGGCCCGCTCGCTAGGGCTCGGGGTTCCTTCGCTGCGGGATCGATCCGGGCGCAGCGCCTACGGTTTGCTTCGCTGCACCTCCTCTCGCTGTGTTTGGCTGCGCCAAACGGTCGCTGCGCTCCCACGCCCGGATCAATCCCTCCACTCAGCCTTCCGACGTCGCCCTACAGATCAAGAGCTGCAGCCGAGCTAACGCTCATCCTGTTGAGTGGTGAAGAGCCAAGCGGTGTTCGGCTGTTGATTTGTGTTGTGGCTACCCCTCACCCCAGCCCTCTCCCGAGGGAGAGGGAGCCGATTTGTGGGCCTTTCAAAACCTGAGTTCGACTCGGTATTTCACGTCGGCGTACATCTCCCAAACCACTCGGTCAGTCCCCTCTCCCTACGGGCGGTCCGACGTTTCGGGAGGGCTAGGGTGAGGGGCTTTTGATCTGTTTCAGAATCTGAGTTCAACACGGCAATCGCACGTCGGCGTAACTTGCAGTGGTCTAATTTCCCCGGACACCCCGATAGGTGGAAAATACATCTATCGAGGAGTTATTCATGACTAAAAAACGCAGGGCATTCGACGACAGCTTCAAGCTGCAAGTCGTGAAGATGATCAAG
>NZ_FYEA01000029.1 GCF_900187605.1 Pseudomonas sp. Irchel 3H7 | reverse complement strand
AAAACAAAACCCCAACTGCTTTCGCAATTGGGGTTTCGGAATTTAATCTTGACGATGACCTACTCTCACATGGGGAAACCCCACACTACCATCGGCGATGCATCGTTTCACTGCTGAGTTCGGGATGGGATCAGGTGGTTCCAACGCTCTATGGTCGTCAAGAAATTCGGGTACTGAGTCGTGACCAGATGGCCTCGCTTCAGCAAATTGGGTATGTGACAGCTGGTGTTTTGTGAGTCTTTCGAACTTTCGGTTCGTTTCGTCTTCACACACCGCAATCTGGTCTCTTCGACGCAAATTGCTTGGGTGTTATATGGTCAAGCCTCACGGGCAATTAGTATTGGTTAGCTCAACGCCTCACAGCGCTTACACACCCAACCTATCAACGTCGTAGTCTTCGACGGCCCTTCAGGGAACTCAAGGTTCCAGTGAGATCTCATCTTGAGGCAAGTTTCCCGCTTAGATGCTTTCAGCGGTTATCTTTCCCGAACATAGCTACCCGGCAATGCCACTGGCGTGACAACCGGAACACCAGAGGTTCGTCCACTCCGGTCCTCTCGTACTAGGAGCAGCCCCTCTCAAATCTCAAACGTCCACGGCAGATAGGGACCGAACTGTCTCACGACGTTCTAAACCCAGCTCGCGTACCACTTTAAATGGCGAACAGCCATACCCTTGGGACCGGCTTCAGCCCCAGGATGTGATGAGCCGACATCGAGGTGCCAAACACCGCCGTCGATATGAACTCTTGGGCGGTATCAGCCTGTTATCCCCGGAGTACCTTTTATCCGTTGAGCGATGGCCCTTCCATACAGAACCACCGGATCACTAAGACCTACTTTCGTACCTGCTCGACGTGTCTGTCTCGCAGTCAAGCGCGCTTTTGCCTTTATACTCTACGACCGATTTCCGACCGGTCTGAGCGCACCTTCGTACTCCTCCGTTACTCTTTAGGAGGAGACCGCCCCAGTCAAACTACCCACCATACACTGTCCTCGATCCGGATAACGGACCTGAGTTAGAACCTCAAAGTTGCCAGGGTGGTATTTCAAGGATGGCTCCACGCGAACTGGCGTCCACGCTTCAAAGCCTCCCACCTATCCTACACAAGCAAATTCAAAGTCCAGTGCAAAGCTATAGTAAAGGTTCACGGGGTCTTTCCGTCTAGCCGCGGATACACTGCATCTTCACAGCGATTTCAATTTCACTGAGTCTCGGGTGGAGACAGCGCCGCCATCGTTACGCCATTCGTGCAGGTCGGAACTTACCCGACAAGGAATTTCGCTACCTTAGGACCGTTATAGTTACGGCCGCCGTTTACCGGGGCTTCGATCAAGAGCTTCGCGTTAGCTAACCCCATCAATTAACCTTCCGGCACCGGGCAGGCGTCACACCCTATACGTCCACTTTCGTGTTTGCAGAGTGCTGTGTTTTTAATAAACAGTCGCAGCGGCCTGGTATCTTCGACCGGCATGAGCTTACGGAGCAAGTCCTTCACCCTCACCGGCGCACCTTCTCCCGAAGTTACGGTGCCATTTTGCCTAGTTCCTTCACCCGAGTTCTCTCAAGCGCCTTGGTATTCTCTACCCAACCACCTGTGTCGGTTTGGGGTACGGTTCCTGGTTACCTGAAGCTTAGAAGCTTTTCTTGGAAGCATGGCATCAACCACTTCGTGTTCTAAAAGAACACTCGTCATCAGCTCTCGGCCTTAAGATCCCGGATTTACCTAAGATCTCAGCCTACCACCTTAAACTTGGACAACCAACGCCAAGCTGGCCTAGCCTTCTCCGTCCCTCCATCGCAATAACCAGAAGTACAGGAATATTAACCTGTTTTCCATCGACTACGCTTTTCAGCCTCGCCTTAGGGACCGACTAACCCTGCGTCGATTAACGTTGCGCAGGAAACCTTGGTCTTTCGGCGTGGGTGTTTTTCACACCCATTGTCGTTACTCATGTCAGCATTCGCACTTCTGATACCTCCAGCAAGCTTCTCAACTCACCTTCACAGGCTTACAGAACGCTCCTCTACCGCATCACCCGAAGGTGATACCCGTAGCTTCGGTGTATGGTTTGAGCCCCGTTACATCTTCCGCGCAGGCCGACTCGACTAGTGAGCTATTACGCTTTCTTTAAAGGGTGGCTGCTTCTAAGCCAACCTCCTAGCTGTCTAAGCCTTCCCACATCGTTTCCCACTTAACCATAACTTTGGGACCTTAGCTGACGGTCTGGGTTGTTTCCCTTTTCACGACGGACGTTAGCACCCGCCGTGTGTCTCCCATGCTCGGCACTTGTAGGTATTCGGAGTTTGCATCGGTTTGGTAAGTCGGGATGACCCCCTAGCCGAAACAGTGCTCTACCCCCTACAGTGATACATGAGGCGCTACCTAAATAGCTTTCGAGGAGAACCAGCTATCTCCGAGCTTGATTAGCCTTTCACTCCGATCCACAGGTCATCCGCTAACTTTTCAACGGTAGTCGGTTCGGTCCTCCAGTTAGTGTTACCCAACCTTCAACCTGCCCATGGATAGATCGCCCGGTTTCGGGTCTATTCCCAGCGACTAGACGCCCTATTAAGACTCGCTTTCGCTACGCCTCCCCTATTCGGTTAAGCTCGCCACTGAAAATAAGTCGCTGACCCATTATACAAAAGGTACGCAGTCACCCAACAAAGTGGGCTCCCACTGCTTGTACGCATACGGTTTCAGGATCTATTTCACTCCCCTCTCCGGGGTTCTTTTCGCCTTTCCCTCACGGTACTAGTTCACTATCGGTCAGTCAGTAGTATTTAGCCTTGGAGGATGGTCCCCCCATATTCAGACAAAGTTTCTCGTGCTCCGTCCTACTCGATTTCATGACTAAGAGATTTTCGCGTACAGGGCTATCACCCACTATGGCCGCACTTTCCAGAGCGTTCCGCTAATCTCAAAGCCACTTAAGGGCTAGTCCCCGTTCGCTCGCCACTACTAAGGGAATCTCGGTTGATTTCTTTTCCTCAGGGTACTTAGATGTTTCAGTTCCCCTGGTTCGCCTCTTGCACCTATGTATTCAGTACAAGATAACCATCTTATGATGGCTGGGTTCCCCCATTCAGACATCTCCGGATCAAAGTCTGTTTGCCGACTCCCCGAAGCTTTTCGCAGGCTACCACGTCTTTCATCGCCTCTGACTGCCAAGGCATCCACCGTATGCGCTTCTTCACTTGACCATATAACCCCAAGCAATCTGGTTATACTGTGAAGACGACATTCGCCGAAAATTCGAATTTCTCAATTAAGAGAACTCACAAATTTTACCTTAGCCTGATCCGTTACCAGTGAAAGTAACGTTCAGTCTATCTTTCTATCACATACCCAAATTTTTAAAGAACGAACTAGTCAAAGACTAGAAATCAACATTCATCATCACAGCGATGGAATGCTCATTTCTAAGCTTTCAAACTTCAGAAGCAGTAGTGGTGGAGCCAAACGGGATCGAACCGTTGACCTCCTGCGTGCAAGGCAGGCGCTCTCCCAGCTGAGCTATGGCCCCGTATTTCTACAGGCGTTTCCCACACAAAATTGGTGGGTCTGGGCAGATTCGAACTGCCGACCTCACCCTTATCAGGGGTGCGCTCTAACCAACTGAGCTACAGACCCAATTTCGGGCTGCTTCTTTCGTCTTCTTCAATGAATCAAGCAATTCGTGTGGGAACTTATGGAGCAGCTGATGTCGTCGATTAAGGAGGTGATCCAGCCGCAGGTTCCCCTACGGCTACCTTGTTACGACTTCACCCCAGTCATGAATCACACCGTGGTAACCGTCCTCCCGAAGGTTAGACTAGCTACTTCTGGTGCAACCCACTCCCATGGTGTGACGGGCGGTGTGTACAAGGCCCGGGAACGTATTCACCGTGACATTCTGATTCACGATTACTAGCGATTCCGACTTCACGCAGTCGAGTTGCAGACTGCGATCCGGACTACGATCGGTTTTATGGGATTAGCTCCACCTCGCGGCTTGGCAACCCTTTGTACCGACCATTGTAGCACGTGTGTAGCCCAGGCCGTAAGGGCCATGATGACTTGACGTCATCCCCACCTTCCTCCGGTTTGTCACCGGCAGTCTCCTTAGAGTGCCCACCATGACGTGCTGGTAACTAAGGACAAGGGTTGCGCTCGTTACGGGACTTAACCCAACATCTCACGACACGAGCTGACGACAGCCATGCAGCACCTGTCTCAATGTTCCCGAAGGCACCAATCCATCTCTGGAAAGTTCATTGGATGTCAAGGCCTGGTAAGGTTCTTCGCGTTGCTTCGAATTAAACCACATGCTCCACCGCTTGTGCGGGCCCCCGTCAATTCATTTGAGTTTTAACCTTGCGGCCGTACTCCCCAGGCGGTCAACTTAATGCGTTAGCTGCGCCACTAAGAGCTCAAGGCTCCCAACGGCTAGTTGACATCGTTTACGGCGTGGACTACCAGGGTATCTAATCCTGTTTGCTCCCCACGCTTTCGCACCTCAGTGTCAGTATCAGTCCAGGTGGTCGCCTTCGCCACTGGTGTTCCTTCCTATATCTACGCATTTCACCGCTACACAGGAAATTCCACCACCCTCTACCATACTCTAGCTCGACAGTTTTGAATGCAGTTCCCAGGTTGAGCCCGGGGATTTCACATCCAACTTAACGAACCACCTACGCGCGCTTTACGCCCAGTAATTCCGATTAACGCTTGCACCCTCTGTATTACCGCGGCTGCTGGCACAGAGTTAGCCGGTGCTTATTCTGTCGGTAACGTCAAAATTGCAGAGTATTAATCTACAACCCTTCCTCCCAACTTAAAGTGCTTTACAATCCGAAGACCTTCTTCACACACGCGGCATGGCTGGATCAGGCTTTCGCCCATTGTCCAATATTCCCCACTGCTGCCTCCCGTAGGAGTCTGGACCGTGTCTCAGTTCCAGTGTGACTGATCATCCTCTCAGACCAGTTACGGATCGTCGCCTTGGTGAGCCATTACCTCACCAACTAGCTAATCCGACCTAGGCTCATCTGATAGCGCAAGGCCCGAAGGTCCCCTGCTTTCTCCCGTAGGACGTATGCGGTATTAGCGTTCCTTTCGAAACGTTGTCCCCCACTACCAGGCAGATTCCTAGGCATTACTCACCCGTCCGCCGCTGAATCCAGGAGCAAGCTCCTCTCATCCGCTCGACTTGCATGTGTTAGGCCTGCCGCCAGCGTTCAATCTGAGCCATGATCAAACTCTTCAGTTCAAACATCTTTGGGTTTTTAAGAAACCCTAAACTTGGCTCAGCAATCGTTGGTTACATCTTTGATTTCTCGCGGAGTAACTTGTGATGCTGATAATCTTGTTGACTATCAGTCTGACTCCACAAGCACCCACACGAATTGCTTGATTCAGTTGTTAAAGAGCGGTTGGTTAAGA
>NZ_FYEA01000031.1 GCF_900187605.1 Pseudomonas sp. Irchel 3H7 | reverse complement strand
TGTATGTACCGGAGACATGGTGGACAGGTGTTCGGAGACATGGTGGACACATTTTAATAGACACATTGCTCATCGCGAAGGAGATGGCCTGTGTCTTGGGAAGAGGTGTCCACCGTGCAGCTTCGTTCAGAATTCGTGCTGTTGGCTCGGCAAGAAGGGGCCAATGTTCGGCAGCTTTGCCGTCGATTCAATATCAGCCCAAGCACTGCCTACAAATGGCTCAACAGGTTTGAAAACCTCGGTGCTCAAGGGTTGATCGATCAGTCTCGACGACCGAAGACGTCACCCAAACGCTGCGCTGATGAGGTTGAGCAGCAGATTTTGACCGTGAGTCAGGAGTACGCCGCTTGGGGCGCTCGCAAGCTCAAGCGCGTGTTGGAAGACGACGGCAAAGTGATGCCCTCTGTCAGCACCGTGCATGCGGTTTTACAGCGTCATTCGCGCGTTGATCCAAAGGCTGCCGAGGTCAAACCGTTTATCCGGTTCGAGCACGAGGCGCCCAACGATCTTTGGCAGATCGACTTCAAAGGCCATATCAGCCTGAAACACGGACGTTGCCATCCGCTGACGATACTGGACGATCACTCACGGTTCTCACTGTGCATCGCTGCGTGCGCCAATGAGCAGCGCCGAACCGTCCAGGAGCAACTAATGCGGGCCTTTCGGCGCTACGGTCTGCCTCTGCGCATGACGATGGACAACGGTTCGCCATGGGGTGACCAGACCGGCGTTTATACCGCGCTGGAGGTCTGGCTGATGAGCCAGGGCATCAAGGTCGGCCACTCCCGACCTTATCACCCGCAAACCCAGGGAAAGCTGGAGCGCTTCCACCGCAGTCTGAAAAGGGAAGTCCTGCAAGGCCAACTCTTCATCGATCTGGACGATGCACAACGGGCGTTTGATATCTGGCGTGATATCTACAACCAGAAGCGCCCGCATCAAGCGCTGGACATGCAGGTTCCTGCTACTCGCTACAGCAGCAGCCCACGGGAATACCAGGAGCAACCAGCGGCACCTGAGTACGACGATGGGGATGTGGTCAGGAAGGTTCAGGTGAAAGGAGAGATCTACTGGGGGAACCGTGAATACACAGTCGGAAAGGCTTTTCACGGGAGGTCAGTAGCTATCCGGGAAACGACGGAGGACGGCATCCACGATGTCTACTGGAGTAGACATCGTATCGCCCGAATCGACTTGAACTTGCAGACCGTTACGGCAGGTAAGAAGATCTAAAACCGTCCACTATGTCTCCGAACATGTGTCCACCATGTCTCCGGTACATACA